>NZ_LMDA01000028.1 GCF_001424985.1 Rhizobium sp. Root1212 | reverse complement strand
CTGCAGAGGCAGAAGAACGATACTACGCCACGCTGGACGCACCAGCTATGGCCGCATAACTTAAACCAAACGGTCTCCGGCAAAGTCGGGGCGGTTCAATTGCGGCACGCCTTCGAAACCCGTCCAGCGCGCAACTGGCTTCTTCGTAAGCTTCGAGTAATTCGTTCAAAGTCGGCCGTTCTTTCACGGCTTCAAGCAGTGCATCCCGCTTCGCAGATTTAAGTTTCAGCAGAAGCCGCGTCAGCCCCGTTTGCGCCAGCTTTGTCATTCCTTGTGAGAACCCACTCATCTGCGGCGTTCCTTCGCGAACACGGATGGAGCTTTACATCAGACCGGTACGCTAGCAGTGATTGTATTGGCGTGGATGTAGGTTACCGTATCAGAACGAGTTCGACGCAGCTGGAATACCAAATGCCCAACCTATCCTAATAGGGAGGTTGTGCATCGCTTCCTTTGACATAAGCTTACCCACGGTTGCCAAAAGCCACGACAGAAGGCTAAGCTACTGCCACTGCCAAAGTTGTGTCAGCCATCGGGGGCGAAATGCCGGACGCACGAGGGGAAGAGGATATTGCTCATCGGCCGTCGGCCGGAGCGATATTACAGCAGTTGGATCGAATCCTCGCCGATCAACAGGCCGGCATCGGCGAGCGGTCCCGCGAGATGTTGCGCTATGTCGTGACCGAGACGCTGGAAGGCCGTTCGACGCATATAAAAGCCTATACCGTCGCGGTTGATGTCTTCCGGCGCACAAACTTCGATGCTCAAAACGATCCTGTGGTTCGCATCGAGGCTGCGAGACTGCGACGTGATCTTGAGCGCTACTACTTGATGGCAGGCCAGAATGATCCCGTCGTCATCACCATTCCCAAAGGCGGATATGTACCCACTTTCAGATTTGCCCAGGCAGTTGCGCCGCAGGAAGATGACGCAGACCCGCCCGTAGACAAAGGGACCAGTAATGCCGACATGCATAGAAGGACGTGGGGCATTATAGCAAAACGCCCGAAACGGATATTGTTGGCCGGAGTGGTGGTCGCTGCAGTGGCCGGATACGGCGGATTTTCCACGTTGACCGCGTCGGAGACAAGCAACGTCACCCCGGTCCGTCCCACCATTGCTGTCGAGCAGTTCAGAAACTCGAATGGCGATCTCGTCAACCCTCAAGCCGTGTCCGATTTGATCATCTCGAATTTGGTCAAGTTCAAAGAATTCAAAATTACCGACCAAGCCTCGGGAAGTCCCGCCGGTGAATCAATTTATGACGAGGCGCGCTATTCACTGCAAGGCAGTATTCGAGAAGAAGGTGAGCGTGTCCGTCTCGCAACAAGGCTTGTACGGCAATCCGATAAAGCCGTCCTCTGGGCAAACAACTACGACATCCACGTCGGTACCCAAGACATCCTGGAGGCCGAGACCGCGCTTGCCGGTGAAATCGCGACAGCGGTTGCACAGCCGTTTGGCGTCATGTTCGAAGGAAAGGTTAAACCTGACGGGGTCGGAGGGTGGCAGGCCTATGACTGTAGTCTTTCCTATTACAGCTATCGCCGTAGCATGACGGCGGAGGCGCTCGAAACGGCGCAGGCATGTTTGAAGTCCGCCACCAAGAATTCGCCTCGAGATGCTACATCGCTAGCACTCTTGTCGCTCACAAATCTCGATCAGGTTCGGTTCGCCTATAAATTCGACACCAAGCCCTTGCCCGAGAAACTCGACCTCGCATCACAGCAGGCCAAACAAGCGGTGAGTATCGATCACATGAACCCGCGCGCCCTGCAAGCGGTGATGCTGACAAGCTTCTTTCGGAACGATGTTACCGCTGCGCTCGAAGCGGGTGCCGCTGCCTATGAGTTAAACCCCAACGACACCGAGGTCGCTGGGGAATATGGCCTGCGCCTCTCTATGTCCGGGAAATGGGAAACAGGGTGTGATCTGGTATCAAAGGCCGCAAGCAAAGGTGCCGGACCGACGGGCTATTACGAAGTTGGCATGACACTGTGCGCACTCATGCGTAACGACCTGCAAGCAGCCGAACTTTGGTCCCGAATGTCCGACCTCGACTACAACCCCATGCATCGCATGGTGCTGGCGTCGATCCTGGGCGCTTCTGGCAAAACGGCACAAGCGAAAACGGAGATCGACTGGCTGAACCACCATGCCCCGGCTCTCATGTCTCACTTAGAGCACGAAATCTCGGTTCGACTTGTCCGACTGGAGGACCGTGAAAGGGTTTTTGCGGGGCTGCGTGCCGCTGGCGTTCTTATTGGCAAATCGCCCGCGCCTGCGACCAACTGATTTTCAGCTTAGAATGCGCGATGCGTGGCGGCTTCGCTTTTTGATCCATGTCTAAGCTATCGAACGCGACGGTCCGATAGAGGATCATCTGGCCGCCAACGTCTTCACAGGAACTGAGAGCTTCTATGCTCAACCATCGTTGATCAGGATGGTCGAGCCCGCAAAATCCACGGACTTGTGCCATGACTGGACGTCAGCAAAAGCCTAGACCCGACAAATATGGTCTGCCACAAATCTTTACGCGTTGGTGAACGCGCTGCGATCGCCAAAGTTGATGCTACCAACCCACATCAGGGGTCAAGTGCCCCCCGACCTCGTCCCTTATTATCGACGATAGGACTTTAGCAGCGGGAGATGGTTCCTTTTCGCTTCGCAGCAGCGACAGCTCCAGGCAGGGCAGCTTAGGAAGACCACCTTCGGAAGGGGTTATCGAAGCCACGGTGTCGGGCAGCCCGATCTTTGTGCGAACTGTAACGCCGAGACCAGCCTTCGCTGCGGCCCAGAGACTGGCCAGGCTCGATCCTACGAAGGCGATCCGCCAAGCAAGNATTCCAGCCATGATTGGAACTGCGGGACCTCGTCCCTTATTATCGACGAYAGGACTTTAGCAGCGGGAGATGGTTCYTTTTCGCTTCGCAGCAGCGACAGCTCCAGGCAGGGCAGCTTAGGAAGACCACTTGCGGACGGGGTTATCGAAGCCACGGTGTCGGGCAGCCCGATCTTTGTGCGAACTGTAACGCCGAGACCAGCCTTCGCTGCGGCCCAGAGACTGGCCAGGCTCGATCCTACGAAGGCGATCCGCCAAGCAAGATCTGCTTCSTCCAGCGCTTTCGTCGCAATGCTGCGCATCAGGCACGGATTGTCGAGCGCCAGAAGGGGAATGGGCTCGTGACCCCGGACGAGCTCCTCATAGTGCATMCCGCCGATCCAGCAGAGGGGGATGCTGGCGATCCGCTCYGAATTAGAGCTTCCGGAACCATCGCCCCAAGCCAGCGCCAGATCCAGCTTGCCCACTGCGACCTGCTCCAGCAGCTCGGCATTCCGCGTAACCCTGGCCTCGACCTTCACCCGAGGATTGGCCCTGGTGAACCGCCCAAGCACGTGCGGAAGCAGCGTTTCCCCGAAGTCCTCCTGCAAGCCTAGCCTGACCCATCCCTCAAGATGAACGTCCTTCATGGCCGCAACGGCTTCGTCGTTGAGGTCGAGAAGGCGCCGTGCATAGGCAAGCATGATTTCGCCTGCTTCCGTCAGGGCGAGCCCGCGCCCCGCCTTGCGGAAGACAGGCACGCCGGCCTGCTCCTCGAGCTTCTTCAGCTGGGCACTGACAGCAGAGGTGGAGCGGCCAAGGCGCGCGGCCGCCCTGGCAAAACTGCCGAGCTCCATGCCGGTGGAGAAGGTTCTCAGCACGTCCAGGTCTAGGTTCAGCTTCATCGACCATCCTGTTAATCGGGAGCATAAGTTCGAAATTATCTGATTTTTCGGACGATCATGGCATGTCAGATTACCGGCGTAAACAACGGCGAAGGTGAAGTGACATGCCCATGGTCAGTATCTACCTATTGAAGGGAAAGTCGGCAGAATACATTAAGGCCTTGGCGGATGGCATCCATTCTGCGCTTGTGGCGGAATATGATGTACCTCCCGATGACCGGTTCCAGCGCATCCATCAGCATGAGCCAGGCGAGATGATCTACGATCGCAGCTATCTAGCGGGGCCGCGAACTAAGGATTTTGTGCTCGTGGCGATAACGGCGGGAAGACCGAGAAGCACGGACATGCGGCGTGCCTTCTTTCAGCGGGCGGCTCTGGAACTCCAGTCGGCTCCTGGTATCGATCCGGCCAACCTGATGATCGTCATCAATACRACCGCTCCGGAGGAATGGTCCTTCGGAAATGGCCTGATGCAGATGGCCAGTTGGCCAACCACCGGAGCGGCGCAATGAACAGGCACAATCCCAAGACCATGACCTGCCGTAAGGCGGGCGAGGCGATGCCGTCCCCGGAAGGGATCAGCTCGGGCCGCTTCTGGTACGAGGATCTTCTGCCAGGCGGGGCTGATGGCGATCTCGCGGCCATTCGCGCCGACCTTCCGCCGGGTGTTGTCACGCACTGGCATTCTCATCCGCAGGGGCAGTTTCTTTACGTCCTCTCGGGCGTGGGGCTGGTGCAGGCAGGAGATGGACAGGTGCGGGAGGTCAGGGCCGGTGATGCCGTCTGGTTCGCGCCAGGAGAACGACACCGCCACGGCGCTCAGGAGAGCAGCATGTTCAGTTACATCTCCATCCAAGCCTGGCAGGACGGAAGGAACGTGGATTGGCTGGAAGAAACGGAGACTCGCTCATGATCGCGATGCAGTACTGCTTTACCCTCCCTGCGGATTACGACATGTCAATCATCGATCGCCGCGTTGCTGAGAACGGCCGAAAAATGGACGGCTTTCCCGATCTTGGGTTCAAGGCCTACCTCATTGCAAGGAAGGGAGAGCCGGGCAGTTCCGAAAACGCCTATGCGCCCTTTTATCTTTGGAAACGCCCGGAGGGCATGGAAGCATTCCTGACCGGACCAGGCTTCAAGGGGGTTGCTGCTGCCTTCGGATGGCCTGTTGTCGCAACATGGCTCGTATGGCAATCGCATATGGCGGCAGACATCGCTCTCGCCACGCATGCGATACAKCGCAGGACAGCAATTTCTTCCTATAGCGACCTTGCAGAGCTCAGACAGGCGAGTGCCGATCGGATGGCGCAGCGGGTTGAGCAGAAGGCTCTCACAACGGTTTCAGCCTTCGATCCGCAAACCTGGTCATTGGTGGAGTTTTCGCTCTGGAAGAACCCTGCTCCCGCTGAGCCCGGCGACCAAATCTTCCGGGTTGGACACGTCAGCACCTGACGACCATGTTCCGTTGATGGCTTCGGTCATTTCTTGGTTGAAGCGCCTTCGACGATCTCAAGCCGATCTCGGCAAGCTCTACGACTACNGCTGAGCCCGGCGACCAAATCTTCCGGGTTGGACACGTCAGCACCTGACGACCATGTTCCGTTGATGGCTTCGGTCATTTCTTGGTTGAAGCGCCTTCGCAGATCTGGAGTTCATCTGCGATGAAGCGCCACAGACCACCGATCGCGCCCCGCGAGAGATCGCCGGCGTCGGGAATGAAGATTCCGAATTCCACCGTTGGCGCCGGTGGCATCCCGTCTGCAATGCCGAGCACCTTCATTCTGTCCCGTTGGGTGCCAGCATCGAGCAGTACGGCGACGCCCAGTCCCGCCTCGACGGCGGATTGGATGGAGGAGAGCGAGGTGGTCGTGACAGCCCGTCTCCACGGCCTGCCGATCTCGTCGAGAGCCTTCATCATTTTGCCGTTCCAGGTACAGGGCGTATCAAAGAGGACCAAAGGCAGAGGCGTTTCCTTGCAAGCGCGGAAATCGCGCGATGCCACCCATTGCAGCGGCACCTGCCATCGGGAGACCGGCTTCATGCCTACTTCATCAGGGTCACCGATGACCACGTCGAGCAGGCCGAGCGCAAGTTTCTCCGAAAGAGCCCTGCTTCCGGCGATCGTCAGATCGAGAGAAACATCGGGATAGGATGCAGCAAAAAGCTCAAGAGCCTTCGGGAGCGATCCAACCGCAATGTCTTCTGTCATGCCGAAGCGGATCGGCCGGACATGCTGTTCCGAGAGTGCCCGGCGTGCGCTGCCGCTCAAACCCAGAATTGTTTGAGCATAGGGCAAGAGAACCTCGCCCGCTTCGGTCATGGTCATGCCTCGGCTGCTCCGCTTCAGCAGCTTCGCTTGAAGGTTCTCCTCAAGCCGGCGAAGTTGCATGCTGACAGCACCCTGCGTCCGCGCCAATCGCTGCGCGGCAGCACTGACGCTTCCACATTCAGCTGTCGCTACGAAGGCCCGAAGCAGACTCAAATCCAGATCATTCATATAAATTTCCCTTATATCAATCTCACAACTATCAGGGTTTCTGAATTCTAGCAGACTGGTATGATCGCGCAACAACCTACAGCGAGATTAGGATCATGACCGATACAGCGACCACATCACTTGCCAACGATAGCGCTTCCAAGCCTAAGCCATTGCGCAGTGGCTTTCCCGGCATCGTCCTCTGCGCCCTGTCAATGGTGAGCGTGCAGTGGGGAGCAGCCTTATCTGGCCCCGTCATGCTTGAACTCGGGACATTCGGCACAACATGGCTGCGGCTGTCCTTTGCAGCTCTGTTCCTGATGCTGTTGGCGCGGCCGCGCCTCCGCCGTTATTCCTTGCAGCGCTGGCTTTCCGCCGCGGCCCTCGGCTGTGCCATGGCGATCATGACCCTGTGTTTCTTTGCCTCCATACAGTACATTCCCCTGAGCCTTGCCGTGGCCATCGACTTCCTTGGGCCGCTCAGCGTTGCGGCGCTTTATGGCCGCGGGGTCTGGCGCATCATGTGCCCTTCACTTGCAGCCGTAGGCGTATTCTGCCTTTCCTGGAACGGTGAAGCCTGGGTGGGAAATGCCCCTGGTGTGCTTCTGGCAGGAGGCGCCGCCATCGGATGGGGTAGCTACATCATCTTGATGAAGCGCGTCGGTCAGCACTTTGCCGGCTTGGAAGGCTTGGCGCTCTCGCTGATGTTCGCGGCTTTGGCGGCGTTTCCCTTGGGTGCAGTCGAAGCCCTCAAAAACCTGTCACCTGATGGGGGAATCCGGGTCGCATTGCTGGCCATTATGGTTCCGCTGCTGCCTTACGCTCTCGAGTACTTCGCGCTCCAACGCATGAAGACCTTTTCCTTCGGCGTGCTGATGAGCCTCGAACCTGCCATTGGCGCTGCTATTGGGCTGCTGGTCCTGGGACAAGCTCTCGTGCCCCTCCAATTGCTTGGCGTTGTACTGGTCGTCGGAGCCAGCATCCTGGGAAGCATGCGGAAAACGTAACGAGGTGTTGAGCGTCAGGGGAAGCCTGGAGCCACTCGTTCAGCTCCATGTGTTCAGTTCTGCGCAGCCGAATTCCACCGTTGCGGCAGCCGAGCAAATATGACCACATTCCCGGCAAGTGTAAGCAGGAGCCCAGCTATGGCAAGCGGGGTAAAGTGATAGCCCTCATACAGGCTCGACAGCGTCAGCGCGACGACGGGAAAGAGCACCGTCGCGTAGGCTGCCTTCTGTGAACCGATGCGAGACACGAGCGTCAAGTAGGTAGTGAACCCAACCACTGACCCGATTACCGAGAGATAGAGCAGTGCTGCAAGATACCTGGCATCAGGAGGCAAAACGATCCTCGTACCGGTAATGCCCACAAGGACAAGCAATGCGATCGATCCATAGGTCATGCCCCAGGCGTTGGCCGTCAATGGTGTTATGCCTGAAGCGGTGTTGCGGCGAGAGGCCATGTTGCCGAAGGAAAAGAAGAGGGTGCCTAGTGCCGAAAGCGCGATGCCCTTCCAGCTTTCGCCTTTGATCCCGGTAAACACCTCTGGCCCGAAGAGCAGCGCTAGTCCGACGATCCCCATGGCTGCCGCAACGAGTGTGCGGGGTTTGATCCTCTCGCTGAAAAAGATCCTCGCGTTGATCGCGTTGTAGACGGTAGCGAGCGAGAAGACGACCGAGATCAGGCCAGACGGCACGTAGCGTGCCGAGTAATAAAAGCAGAGGAAATTGCAGCAGAAGAGCGAAAGCGCCTGAACAAGAATGAAAGGCTGCTGCCTCAGTGTCGGCACCTTCAGGCGGCCGGTGACGGTCAGCACGCAGACAAGTACGACGGCCGCAAGCGCAAACCGATAGAAGACCGAAAGCAGCACCGGCATCGGACCGATCTGCAGCGCTATCGCAATCCAGGTCGTACCCCAGATCAACACCGTGGACAGAAAGAGAATGAAATTCGTCATGGACTGGAGCCTCGCTTTCGAGAGGCGAGTAGCGCGAACACCAACCAGGGTTAGTGCACGATCTTGCGAAAATCACTTCCAGGCAGGTGGATACTGCCTGAACGAAGATGGCATTACCCAGCAGTCTGTTTAGAATGTAGCTGTCCTTCAAGAGGCGCTCATGTTGCATACAGCCACCGTCTTCAGCTCTCTTTCCGCCTCGGCTCGTGCCGAGCGTGTGAGTTCGCTTGACCTCGGGGAAGGCCGAGCGACTGCAATCTGGCGCAACAGTCATGATCGCATGCGGTACGAGCGAGCAGACGGACATACACTCAGCTGTTACCTGCGCGGCGGGGACGACACACGACTGATTGACCTTGGCGGCGTGACAGGTTGGCCCGGTGCGCTTTGTATCATGCCACAGGGTGCATCTTCTGAATGGGAAATCGGCAACAAGTTCGAATTCGTGCATCTGTATTTGGCTGACGAAGAGCTGCGCCGTCTCTTCTCGGAAACATTCGATCGCGATGCGCGGCTCATGCTGCTGCCAGAAGCAACCTTCGACCACGCCCCTGGACTGGCTCACTCTCTCGTTCAACTTGCCGCCGCGACGCGCGCCGGTAATCGCATGCTCGCCGAGCAGGCCATCGTCTTGGCTATTGAACAGCTTTTCACTGACCCGCGCCATGGTGGCGAACGGCGGCTGGTCCTGCGTGGTGGTCTGGCACCGGCGCTCCGGCGACGACTGGTCGATTATATCGAGGCAAATCTCGCCCAGCCGATAAGGCTAAGGGACCTTGCAGCTATCGCCGATTTGAGCGAATTCCATCTGCAGCGTATGTTTCAACAAACGTGCGGGGTGTCCCCATACGACTTCATCCTGAACCGCCGCATCGACCGGGCGCGGCGCATGCTCGCCGGCAACGAGCCAATCGCACAGATTGCCGCCGCCTGTGGGTTCAGCAGCCAAAGCCACCTGACACGCCTGTTCAAGGTGGCGACAGGTACGACACCCTTCGACTACCGCCGTACAGCATCGGCTGCCAGCTGAACTGGAAAGGCGCTGTTTCGTACCCGTTTATGCTTTTGGGCCAAGACTGAACCGGAAGCAGGAGAGGTTCTACGAGCAGCTATCGCGTGAAATCGGGCTGCCGAAGGAAGATGTCGCCGAAGTTTCAGCGACAACCCGCATCACGCCAACAGGCTGTAGAGCAGTTCAATCGTCCGAGGCTAGGCGCACGACCAGCGTGCCAAAGTTCCGCCCCTCAAGAAGGCCGATGAAGGCCTCCGGAGCGTTCTCAAGATCATCCACGATATCTTCCCTGTACCGCACCTTGCCGTCCCGGATCCAGGAGGACATCTCGCGGTAGAAGTCGGGCCGCTGATCGATAAACTCCCGCTGTATGAAACCACGAATATTCAAGCTCTTGCCGAGTACATCTCGCATGACGAGCGGGAGACGATCAGGGCCTGCATGTGCGCCTGTTGCGTCGTTGTACTGAGAGATCAGTCCGCAAACAGGTATCCGAGCGAATGGGTTTAGCAGAGGGAAAACAGCATTCCAGACGTGACCGCCTACGTTTTCAAAGTAGACGTCAATCCCTTCAGGGCATGCATTCTGCAACTGATCGGCGAAGTCTGGTGCCCTATGATCGACCACGGCGTCGAAGCCCAGCTCTTCTCGGACGAATCTGCATTTTGCTTCGCCTCCGGCAATGCCGACCGCTCGAGCTCCTTTCAGCCTTGCAATCTGTCCCACCGTCGCACCCACGGGACCGCTTGCCGCCGCTACAACAACGGTCTCTCCCTCTTTCGGGCGTCCGATCGTCAGAAGTCCGGCATAGGCGGTGAAGCCTGGCATACCAAGTATGCCAAGAGCAGTGGAAAGCGGCGCCTCCGCAGGATCAAGCTTCCGCAGGCCGGTGCCATCCGAAATCGCGTAGGACTGCCAGCCGGAGTGCGATAGAACGTAGTCACCATCAGCAAAGTCCGGGTGGCGGGACTTCAGTACTCTTGCAACCGTACCGCCTTCCATCACGGCACCTATGGCGACTGGCTCGGCATAGGACTTCGCCGCGCTCATCCTGCCGCGCATGTAGGGATCTAGCGACAGATAAAGGACTTGCAGGAGGAGCTGGCCCTCGCTGGGTTCAGGAACTTCGGCATGCCCGATCGCGAAATCAGCCGGTGTCGGAGCGCCGACCGGGCGCCGTGCCAGGGTGATGCGAAGGTTCTGCATTTACACTCTCCTTTTGCTCATCGCGATGCGGCTACCGACCGTACTACCATGGCTGCAAGCGTGAAAGACCAAGCTGAGCCAGTCGTTACTGCTTGTCACCTTTTTGAATTTTATGTCCTTGGACCGTTCCCAACTCCAAAGAGATAAAGGCAGCGCTATACCTGGTCACCTAATCGTCCTCGGCTAAAGGAGTGGCGCTTTGGGGGCAAGGTAAACGCCATAAAAGCATTGCAGTTTAATATGTCCTGGTGCGAAGTTAGAAGTAACCATCCGGCCAAGGCCGCGGACCTTATGATTTCGGCTCATCAGCGATGATGCGTTCGATCTTTTCCGGATCACATTGCTCGTCGAGAAGGAATTGGCGAACGCCGCCTTCCCAGGACCGCACGTCGGCGAGGAACTCCTGCAGGCTCTCGATGCCACGATCGGTGAAGGTTGTGATGCCCTTGTCGGTGGCGTCGTAGACATGGATCATCTCGCCGTAGTCGATGTTGTCGGAATTGCTGGCGATTTCTTCAAGCAACTCGAGGTTCTCGCCGATCAGCGTGGCGACGTAGTCGATCGTGTAGACATGCGTCGGGCGCGCCATCAGGCCGCCATCTGCCGGGCGCTTCCGGCGGGCCAGTTCCACGGCAACAGTTCCGGCAGCCGCGATACGGGAATGCCGGGCATGCGGGCGAGGACATCCGCCAGCCAGGCCTGCGGATCGATATCGTTCATCTTTGCCGTGACGATCAGGGAATACATGAAGGCAGCACGCTCGCCGCCGCGCTGGGAGCCGGTGAATAGCCACGCCTTTCTTCCAAGAGCGATCCCGCGCAGGGCGCGCTCGGCCGCATTGTTCGAGATGCAAAGCCTGCCATCATCGAGGAACCGCGTGAAGGCTTCCCACCGTCCGTCCTTCTCGAACATGTAGTTGATCGCTTTGGCGACGGGATTGTGCTTCGACATCTGAGAACGCTGGGCTATGAGCCAGTCGTGCAGTTCCTCGACGAGCGGACGCGCATACTGCCGCCTCGCTACCAGTCTCTCCTCGGAGGATTTCCCATTTATGCCCCGCTCGATCTCGAAGAGCGCGTCGATGCGGGCGACGGCCTCGAGCGCGACTGGCGATATCTCGTCGGCAGGTTTGCCCTTGCGCACATTGCCGGCAATATCGGCCAGTTCGAAGAACTTGCGGCGTGCATGGCTCCAGCAAAGCGCGCTCTTGACCGGTGCAGGACTGCGATCCAGACGATAAAGATCGTTGTAGCCGCCATAGGCATCGGCCTGCAGTATGCCATGCCATCCGGCAAGATGCGTGTTGGGATGGGTCTTCTCGCGATCGGGGGAAAAGTAGAAGAGTGCCGCAGGAGGCGCGCCGCCCGCGAAGGGACGATCATCACGAACGTACGTCCATAACCTTGCCTGCTTCGTTGCGCCCCTGGCCAGGAGCGGCACGGTCGTATCGTCGCCATGCAGCCGCTCGGCGGCCAGCACATGTGCGCGGATCAGATCATGGACCGGCTGCAGCGCCGTCGCGCAGGCACCAACCTGGTCGGCCAGCGTGGACAGGCTGAGACCGACGCCTTCCCTGGCGTAGCGCTCGGCCTGTCGGTTCAATGGCTGATGCTGGCCGAACTTCTCGAACAGGATCGTGGCGAGCAGGTTTGGTCCTGCCCATCCACGCGGAGTCGGATGGAAAGGTGCCGGTGGCTGGCTGATCCTCTCGCAGTCCCGGCAGGTGAACTTCTCGCGCACCGTCTGGATCACCTTCCAATGGCGGGGAATGATCTCCAGCGTCTCAGTGATGTCTTCGCCCATCTTCACGATCCGGTCCGAGCCGCAGCAGGTGCAGGTCGACGGAGCTTCTATAATCAAGCGCTCGCGCGGCAGGTGCGCGGGAAACGGCTTGCGGGCCGGCCGGCGGCGTTCGAAGGCCGAGACATTTGTGATCTTCGTTGCCACGCGTTCCGCCGCGATCTCGTCCTCGGTGGCATCGGCCTCAAGTTCTTCGAGCTGCAATTCCATCTGGTCGATCAGCCGGGCGCGGCGTTCGGAGCTCTGGCCATACTGCTCGCGGCGCATCTTAGCGATCTCGAGCTTGAGGTGCCGGATCATCGCCTCGGACGTCGTCACGACGGCGCGCACCTGCGCGAGATCGGCCTCGGCGGAGGTAGCACGCGCTTCTGATGCCGCTAGCGCGGCGCGCAATCTGGCTATCTCCGAAGCAGCATCATCCATAGCCGAAAGCTATCATGCACCATGCTGAAAGCCCAACAAAAACAGAGTAATGGAGTCGATTAACCTGCCTTCGAAGGCCGCTGCGTCCAGCGTGGATTGCGCCAGTCGATACCTTCTAGGAGATATCCCAACTGCGCCGCCGATACCGGCACAGCGGAGCCATTCTGGCTGACCGGCCAGATGAACTTTCCAGCTTCCAACCGCTTCAGGTAAAGCGACATGCCGATCCCGTCATGCCACAGGACCTTGATCAGATCACCCTTGCGACCCCGAAAGCAGAAGACCTCACCGCCATGAGGGTCACGGCCAAGGCCTTGCTGCACCTTCAGCGCCAGGCTGTTCATGCCGCAACGCATGTCCGTCACGCCACCCGCGATCCAGACCTTCACACCAGCCGGAAAGGCGATCATGACGCATCCAAAACCGGCAACAGCCGGGCGAGGATGATCGGATCAAGCGACGCCGGGATCGTCAACCGTCGACCGTTCGGCAGGCCGATCTCGATCCTTTTGTCATCTTCCGGCCGGGGCGGCGAGGCCTTCTCGCAAGATGCCGCCGCCGCCGGCGAAATCGACAGCGGCATGAAGCCAGGTGATGCCGAAGCGCTTAGAAGGCCGTTCCGGTATTCCCGACGCCAGGTCGTCAATAGAGATCGCGACAACCCATAACGTCGCGCCGTCGCCGAACCCTGCCGAAAGCCCTGCAGGCTTTCCTCGACGATCCGAACCTTCTCTTCGTCCGACCAATCCCGCCGACGACCAAGATCATCGGCGGACAAAACCTCAACGGGGGAAATCACTGTAGCGTATGACATAAGGCATGCACTTAAAGCCAATCAACACATCAGGGCAGACGGCCTTCGGCGGAGGCATACAGTTAGAAGTTGCTGTGAAGGTTTGCAGACATGCAAATTTACAGACGAACACTGCGCTGCAGCTAGTCGCGCCGACGCTTGGGCATACGGTCTTTCGCATTCATCTCAGCCATAGTGGTAGTGGCGGCAGTTGGCGGAAGCTGAGAACTAGCCAACTCCACGCGTTGGCCGCTTCGCGCCGTCATTCCCGTCATTCACGCCGCATGCGTCGGTTCTTTGAAGCCGTCAGTCCGCTTGAAGGGGACCATGATACCTGCCACCCCTTTGTCAAGTGGCAGTGCCGTCAGCCCAGGTACAAACCGACACCTAGGGCGATGATGACCGTCGCTCCGCATGCAGCCAAGCAAAGCGCGACGATTTCAAACCACTCGAGTCTCATTCCTCAATTATCGCGCAGGATTTGGCCGGCAGGCAATTGGACTTAGGGCCAACCTCGTCAGAAACGGCAGGGCTCACGGCATGGGCCGGCTGGGACCAAAGCGACCTTCCGTGGTCGGAAGCTAAGCACAAGGATCGCGTTTGCTACGCCGCCTTTGGCGACACGCTGTCGATGGAAGACGCCGCTGCCCTGATTGGCTTCATTGATCGCACCTGGCCTCGCGCCGCGGCGACGGAGGCCTACCATGACCGATAAGCTTTTGCCATGCCCGTTCTGCGGAAACGACACGCCTACGATTGTTCGCAGGGCTGGCGCGTTCGGCGTCAAATGCACCTGCGCCGGCAAGCGCTTCCTGCACACCTACGGCAAGACAGAGGAGGAGGCGATTGCCTCTTGGAACATGCGCCCCGAGGGGATTCCACCGGTTCAGCAACTGGCAGGTCAATCATGACCTACCAGTTGACGGGCTATTTTCCTTCAAGCCGAAGTGCCCGTAAGCGTTCGGTTTTTGCGAGTAGATTCCGCAAATCGGCAGCCGTCCTCGCAGACGAATACGCCTTGGCGCGCTCGAACTCGCCGCGCGGCGACGCGCCGCGAATCCTACTACCTTCAGCAGGGGGTGTCCTTGGAGCGGTTAATTGCGGGTTTGAAGTCGGCCTCATGCCTTGGAACGAGGTGTCACGCACCGCAATACCCAATCGATGGGCGCACGTTGCAGCGTATGACAGTGCCGCAAACCGTCTTTCAAAACTCTTTTCCAAGCAGTCACCGTTACCGGGCGGCACAACTACGAAGCAGGTGCCATCAAAGCGAACCTCTACGATATTTTCGGCGGCGCTCATTCAAAGCACTCGTTGCACACGTGAAACTCCGGTGCAATCGCGGACGAGGAAGCGAACGTACGACCACAGTGTACGCAAACTAAATCAGGTTCAGCAAGTTGAACCTCATCTGACGTCGAGAGGTCATTCCTATTGCGAAGGAGTTTCTCGGCCATATCAAGTCGCGATAGATAAGAATTCTTGGAAATCGAGCTCGGATTACTCATGTGCTCTCTCCGGTTGGCAGGCGGGAGCACGTCGTAACCCTCGGTCGCTGCCGCCTACACAATCGGTTGGCAGCGATGAGGATATAGTGCGCGCATTGCTGCGGAAGTGCAAGCAACCGTCTCTATTGGAATTGGCCCGCCTAGCCAGCACGGTATCGACGATAGCTGTAACGCCTTATTACTTCAGCGCTCTTGAGGGCGAGAACGGCACCAGCGTAACGATTTGGCCGTCTTCATTGACAATCTCGAAGACCTCATCGTCTGGCGAATCCCCATTGATCGCCTTCTCGACCAGCATTTCGCGGGCTGCCACCAAAGCGTCTGCCTTAGCCAAGGCTAACGTCGGGAAATCCAATCCGTCTTCATAAAGTTCCATAGAGGAACCTTTGCGAGCATGAAAATAATACTTGGCCATAGGTCTGGTAACCTCCGTGCGAATAATTACCGGCCTCTATTTTTGTTCCAGCGACCGTACCTGCCACCCCTTCCGAGGGCGGCAGCGGCCAGGTGTTCGATTTAAATCCAGCATCCCAGCTGCCGCCAGATTCGCGCCACAAGCGGTCATCCAACGACAAACAGCAAACGCGACCAAATCCATCAACACATCTAATTTTCCGGAAGGGTTGCGCACCATCCCTGCCCACATTGCGATCTCACCAATTCGCGAACCTTTTCCGCGCGACAGCCCTGATAGCCGCTTCGGCCGAACTCAATAGCGGCAAACTGCACGCATCCTCGACGTCCTGTCTGATGAGGCCCGCGTCTCGCAGTTGTCTGTCTGTGGCATCGCCCAACGTTTTCCGGATCGCTCGGCGGGCCCACCATTCGTAGACCATCAAACTTGCGCGATTGAAGCCGTTCAATAGGCAGGCACCGGAGAGATGTGCGTTCGTTTGGGTGTTTGATGGGACTGACATTGAAAGTTCCTGTGGTTGGGGTGAACTCGGATTCCACAGTCAGTTTCGCGCCAAGATCGTGAAACCAATAGAACACGAAATGAAGCGGACCACTTCAGTTTGAGAACTGGAAAAGTCGTCTCCATCGGCCTATTCTGCTCGGCGAGGAGGAATGGCGATGCCTCATCAGAAACCTTACGGGCTGCTGTGCCCTATTTCGCGCGCCTGCGAACTCCTTGAGCCGCGCTGGACCATCCAGATAATCACCGAGCTTTGGAACGGATCGACTCGCTTTAACGACATCCGCAAGGCCGTCGGGAACATCTCGTCAGCGCTGTTGTCGAAACGCTTGAAGGAATTGGAGGGACTTGGCCTCATCGAGCGCGTCGTTGATCGGGCGACAGGTGCAGTGGATTATCTCCGCACCGAAAAGGCCATCAAGCTCGAGCCGGCACTGCACGCCCTTGCTGAATGGGCTCAATGCAACATCGAGGCTGAAGTCTTTCTTTCCGCCGCCGACGTTTCCACCCTCATGTGGGCGGTGCGCCGCAAAATCGACGTGTCGGAGCTTCCGAAGCGGCGAACCGTCATCCGGTTCCAATTCAACGACGAACCTCGGCCCAAGAATTCCCAATACTGGCTTGTCTCGGAGCCCGGTGCTGCATTGCCGGAACTGTGCATTCACGACCCATCGCTAGAAATCGATCTTTTCATCGAGACGACTACTATCTCGCTGGGTGCCATTTTGAACGGCCGATCCACTGTGGATGACGAATGTGAAGCTGGGCGCTTCTTCCTAAGCGGTGACGCAAGCCTGACGCGCACAATTAATCGTTGGCTTCGCAAGTCGATGTACGCGACCTTCGACGGCATCCCGAAATTCATGCCTGAGGTAGAACCATTCGCAAGAGCGCTGCAACGAACTTAGGCATATTGTTGCCTGCAGAAGGATTGCCCACCTCGGGCATCACATTTCCAAGGGGGAGGAAAACAGGTGGACCCAAAGGTGGAAATTGGCCCGGCAGAGGCCGAGGACTTCCCTGCAGTCCGAGGCTTGTGCTACGGCTTTCTGGACTGGTGCCGTTCCAGGTACGGCGACAACGCCTGGTTCGTCGATCACTACTACACGCCGGAAAAATGGGCCGCGGTGCTTGAGAGCTTACCAACGCTGCATTCAGCGCCAGATGGAGCGGCTCTTGTCGCCCGGCTGGACGGGAAAGTGGTCGGTTGCGTCATGATGCAGCGCATCGACGAAAACACCTGCGAGATGAAGCGGATGTTCGTCGGCCCAGAGGGTCGCGGCATAGGGCTCGGCCGCCGCCTCGCCGAGAGTATCATTCGCGTAGCGAGCGAACGAGGCTACATAACCATCCAGCTAGACACCGGACGCAACCACGATGAAGCGCTGAGCCTTTACCGCTCGCTCGGTTTCCAGGAGATCGCGCCCTATTATGAAGCTCCGCCGGAATTGAAGAAACATTTGATCTTCATGCGGGCAAGTTTGGTCAAATAGCGTCGTCGATCATCGTTTCGCCGTTTGCCAGCTCGTTTGCGTCCACGCGCAGGACGTGATGACCGCGATGGGCCAACTCTGACCGCCAGCGTCCACTGGGGGGGGGGGGCGGCTTCCTCGGTTCACATTGCCAATAGCGGACAGCTCGGAAGCGTCCCCAATCCAGCCGTTGCAGCCCTTCAGCATACGGCGTCATCTTCGACAGCGGCACAGTGTAATTCTGCTGCGATGGTTATGTCCGTGATCGTCTCGCGGCGTCCCCAGGCGCACTGACAAGAGATATCCCAGACCGCATCCATAGCTTCACCGATCGTCTCAACCATGATCCAATTATAATAGAACAGAAAGTGAACATAAATCACGCGCAAAAACAAAAAAGCCCCTCTCCCAGTGAAGGAAGAGGGGCTGGATGGCTACTTCGGCAAGGGCATAATCGCCTTGACTGCCTCGCCTGCGAGGCTGGTGACGTTCACGTTGTCCATGTCGTCGTCTCGGAAGCGACGGAAAGCACCAACAAGGACAACGATAGTAACCGCCGTAATAGATGTGATAGGTGCCAAAAACATCACAATCGCAAGTGACTGAGGGACAACAATCCATGGCCCCCAGAAATAACTGTGCACCGCATGCCACACTGTAGCAGCCATGAAGAGCATGGTGACCACTGCAACTCCAAACGCGGTATAGCGCATCCTTATGCGCTGCCTTACCTAACTAATCAGTAGACCTCTGTGAGTAGACTCGTCGCTTAAGCGTGCGCTATCTGCCTCTAACTCCAGTCGAGAGATCCGCCGCTCCAGTTCAGACAGAGCGTCGCTCGTTAGATTTGGATCATCCGTCGGTGGAGGAATCGGCTTATCAACCATCTGCAGCTTGGCGCCGTTTCATCTCGTAATGCGGACGTATCAGTTCATCCGGTATCGGGGCAAAATACCCCCACCTACGTGTCGCCTGATCCCAGGGCCCATCAGGTTCGTGCGTCATATCGGACAATTGCATAGCCGAAAGGCGGCCATAGCCATTGTAAATCTGTTCGAGCAGGTCATGGTCGTTTGCGGGCATCGGAACCGAATTCACCGGCACAGGCTGGCTTGCATTGATACCCTGCTGACGAAACGCGTTGTACACATCAGGAATCACCGGGCCGTATTTCCACGCCTCGATCTTGTTGATTATCAACGGGGATCGACGCATTTCCAGATGCCACCCATGCGCGATATAGACTAATTTCAAAAGCTGCATGATCGACAGGGAACGGCCGTCTCTTGCGGCGCGTGTGACAAACCAGTTGGCGATCTGACGCGCGTCGTACATATTGCCCTCCTGTCCGTTCGCGGTTGATTCTCTACGGTGTATATAGGTACGCTTACCACGATTATCCAAAGAATGTCTTCAACAGTCGTAACGTTCCACGTCCTGCATTATCCCACCCTCGCCCGCGGCTTCGCCTGATTTTCAACGATGCGATCGACGCGAATGGTCATGTGATCGACGGCCGTCTTGACGCCGTGGATAGCTTCCATGATTTGCTCGGTCGTCTCGCGCATACCCTGCTTGGTGATATAGGTTTCGGCGACGTGGAGGCGGTGGGCTGCGAGCTCTCGAGCGACTGCGTCTGTGTCCGCGCGTGCCGCTGTGAGCTTTCCGTCTAAGTACTTCCAGACGCCGAACAACGTACCGAATACAGCCATCCCAAAGCCGACAACGGCCATGATCTCCGCGCCGGTCATGCGAACGCCCCGATGCCGATAGCGAGATTGACAAGGCGCCATTTCACCAAATGCTTCACTGTTCCGATGCTCATGGACGCACCCCGCACAGCTTCGCGAGCTTTTCGTTTTCGGCGAGGATCTGCCGCTTTGTTTCGGATGTGAGAGAATCGGCAACGGATGGCCGGATGGCGCGTGCGACGTCGCAATAGTTACCGCTTGCCGTCGCGCAGCCAGCGAGCGAGACGAGCATCAACGCCGTCATCGCCAAGAGCGTTGATTTCATTTTCGACTTCTTTCGATTGTTTACGTACGGCGGCATTAGCCTTCTCGGCGGCCCGCGCAGCATCAGCCTTGCCGTCTGAACGGCCATAGAGGAATGCGCCCGCAATGACTGCGAGCGCGATGCCTGCGGCGGCGAGGTAGCCTTTGACCTTAAGCCATAACCACATCACACCGCCGCCTCCTTGCCGCGCCAGGTATTCCAGCGGCGCTGGATCAGGTCACGGTTGCGATAGGCGACGTAGCCAACCGCGGCCACCGCGACGCCAACGGCGATCCAACCCCACGGTAAGCCTGCCGCGAACGCAAGCAGCCCGGAACTGGCCGCACTGCCGACGCCCTTGGTGACGACTTCGCGCACGGCCGCAGCATCGCGGCGGAGCTGGGACAGGGTCGCCGGCCCGAGGATCCCGTCTGCAACGAGATGCGGGTGTGCTTTCTGGTAGGCGATCAGAGCATCCTTGGTCTTCTCTCCCATCCAGCCGTCGATCGCACCGGGGTTGAACCCCTTGGACGTCAGGATTTCCTGCGCTTCCTTGACAATCGGGTCCGACTTGGTCGGCTCGGCGGAAGCGGTGCGAGGTGCGCCGTCCCCCTTAGCAGTGGTCGGGTAGATGCCAAGTGAAAAGAGGTTTGCTTCTTCCGAGCGGCGGCGAACCAGCCCAGGCAGGCGCTTGCCGGCCGCGGTGTTATAGTGCGACCCCAGATAGGCTGCGGCAGCCTTGATCTTGCCGGCTCTCCACAGTTTCGCCCACTGCCAATCCATGGCGCCGACGCCAAGGTTGTAAGTGGCACTGACCGCCGCATCCATCTGATGCTGTTTTCGGTCGCTTGGGCTGCCAGCGACCACCGCCGGCTCAAACTCCGCAGCAAGGACTTCCGACAGAATCTCGTCCGACTGTGCTGCAGTGATTTTAGTTTTACCTGGTGTTAGCGCCGTGATGCCCCGGCGAGCCAAGGCGGCACGCACCGCTTTGCTCCGCATCGTAAACCCAGTGCCGATCGTTGGCACTTTCACGGGATCGAGATAGCACGTAAGCGGGTTTCCCTCATGCCCACGCACGAAGTCCCGCCCACGCGATGACGTGGTGGTGATGGTCATTTAATTGTCCTTGAAAGACGCTCACCGGGCGACGGGAAGGGTTTCCCGCGCCATGGTGGTGCTCCTAGATTTTTGCTACCCTACGTGAGGCGCAGATCGCCGTGCGTTTCGATGAAGTGCATGAAGGTCAGTGAGGTGCTGGTGGACGCGACCGGTGTCGCCACCAGATCGTCACCGACGATCGAGAACGTGAAGGATGGGTGCGATGTGCCGCCGCCGGCCGTCAGGCCCTGGGAGTTCAGCACCGCCACTGTCGGCGTTGCGCCGCTGTTCGGCTTGGAAATTGCCAACTCGTAGCGAGCGTTGTTCGCCGAGTTGAGGTCGGACTGGCGCGACAACACCGTGATTTTTCCCATGTAGGTCGTGGTGTTGCTGGCCTGATTCTTCAGCGACCCCAGCGTCACCGATGCTCCAGCCAGAGTTTTCACCGAATACCCCGACTGCAGGCGGCGGGCGATGTAGTCGTCGACGATCGTGCCGAAATCGTTGAGGTCGATATTCTGCAGGCCCTTGACCACGGTGAAGGGGGAGCCAGAGGTGTTCGGGCACAAGGCTTTGTTTAGCCGGGCGATCGAACCAAGGTTTTCCGCAGCGGCAGTGAAGACGATGCCCTTGGCGCCCGACACGGCGGAACGCAAGTCGCACAGTTCGACGATGCAGCGCGAGTTATCGACATAGATGCCCGCAGTACCGAACTCCTTCGCATTAACTGCGATGACCGTTACGTCAGCGTTCACCTGTAGGGCATTGGTCGGGCTGATGTCGCCCGTCGCATCCCGGATTGAGTTGACCGTGCCGGCAACAATGCTGATGGCGCGGCTTTTCGCGCCGGTAATGTCAGCCCCAAGGATCGAGACGCCATGTGCGCCATAGACGCCAATACCATGCGAGCCCGAAGTCGGGTTTCGCTCGATAATGCCCTGCGCGCAAAGGGTAATCCCCTCGTGATATCCGCCTGACGACGCCGCGATAATCACGACGCCTGTGCTCGTGCCGCCGGCCGCAGTGTCGCCTGTTGCAATCTGCGTCGGCAACACGGTAATCCCGCGGAGCACGCCACATCGATAAAGACGATGCGTTCCCGATGGGGCGGAAAGCGTGAGATAGGTTCCAGCCATCGCGTCTTCACGCGTGGCCGCCAAGCGGATGCGCCCACTGTCGACCCTGATGACGAAGTAATAGGCGGCTCGCGACGCCAGGTTCGTTATGGCCGTGTTGCCATTGCGGTCATAGATTACCGGATCGCCAGTCGAGAGACCGTGCGACGTCAGGGAGATGATGTCGGAGGCAACATTGGAACTGGTGAAATCGTATTTCCCAAGCGCGTACGGCTCCAGGCCGACGACTTCCCGGTGGCAGTTCTTCGCGGACAGCACTTGCATTTCGCCGCCATCGACATTGCCGTACTGAATACCGAAGTTCGCGGCCTGCTCAAGATGTGCATACACGTAGCAATTCTTCGAGGGGCGGTTTTCAGGGTAGAACGCCGAGACCCCAATGGCGCCGCCGAGTGCTCCGCTAACGGCACGCACTGCAACATCGAGAAACAGGCCGTCGATATTATCCAGCAGCAAGCCGTGCTCGGGATTTGCGCCACACCTCCAGAACGTCAGCCCGCGGATCGAGACATTCTTGATTTGCGACCCACTCGTCGGAGCCTTGACAATGCGCTTACTCGATGTGGCAAAATCCGCGAAGATGATGGGCGTATATCCATCGTCGCCCATCCAGTTCATATTATCATGAATGACGATTTCCGCCGTCGTTCGATACTGAGCCCCGGTTTTGAACTGGACCGCATAGCCCAGCAGCCCCATGGTGCGGGCCAATGCAAAGGCGTTGGCATTGTCCGTCCCGGCAGCAGTCGAATAGTTTCCATCGCCGACACCGCCGAGAGCTTCGAACGAAACCACCCTTAACAGGTTACCGACGGCCACTTTGAAGACCAGCACGCCGCCTTCCTTTCGATAGCGCGTGCTGGCTCCGCCTTTAGTCTCATCGGTAAATACTTCGACGATCTGGTTAGCCGGCAACCCCGACACGGCGGCGTCCGCGAGTGCCTTGGTGTCATAAAAAACCACCGGCCCCGACGCCTGCGCTGCCGCCTGAGATACAGCTTGAGACGCAGCGGCCGACATTTCGGACAGCCTGGAATTTGTCGCGCTCGTGGCCGCCGATGACGCAGACCCTGCAGCCGCCACCCGAAAGCCGTCGGCGTCTTCGGCGGCGTCCTGGGCAACGTCCGCAGGCAGATCGGCAATCTTTACCGGCGAAGACCCAAGTTTGTAGACGCCCCTGTAGGCAAGATTATCGTCCTGCGTCACCTGCCCAAGATCGGCGCTCGTAAAACCTCCGGCCGCCGCAAATAGCTCGGCGCGAGTTGCCCGGACCAGAACGGTTTGCGAAGCTACCGACATCCCGGACAACGTATTTTCGAGGCCTGTACCCCAAGAGCGTGCCTCTGATTTTTCAGGTCTATTAGGCGTGCCAGTAGGCCCGTCGCGCCAAACCTGGCGTGCAGTTACCATTGAGGTCTCCAAATGTCGTGGTGATGCTAGGTGACGGTGAAAGAGCCGGTCGCAACGGCAGAGGCGGCAACGCCAGACCTGTTGATGGTCTGAACCCAGCCGTATAGCGTTCCAGCAGGCAGCGAAGTCAGTGTTCGCGAATCCAGCCCATTCGGGCTGCCGTATTCGGGAGGCCCCTGATAAGAAGACGTCGAGAAATCATTGACCGTATTCCAAAAAAGGCGAGCGCCCGAGTAGTTCGGGCTGTTTGGAGCGCGCCACGCAAACGTAGCCTGCCCTACCCCTCCAGTCGCGGAAACGCTCGTGGCAACGCCCGGAGGGGTTGGGTCAGCGCTCGATGTGACGTTGGTCGTTGGACACCAATCGCCTCGCTTATTTGAGGCCTTGAATAATGCCTGGACGTCCAGCAACTCATCAGACGGCACGACGTTCGTTGCCAGTTCAATGACACCCCCCGAAGGCTTGGCGCTGGAAAATTGCTGCTCAACCCAGGAGCCGGGTGTCCCTAGGCCGTCGATATCGGCAATGCGGTACCGTGTGACGGGTGTTAGGCTGTCATCGTCTGGATCGAGAAGGACTATTCGAAGATAGACCGTGCCATTGCGCTGCTTTGCCTGCACCACATCGATGACGGGCGCAAGGATATTTTCGAAGTTCGGATTCGGCGGGACCGGGGGCGCCTGCCCTTCGTCCGTGGCGGGGTTCCATTCATCGATGTTGTCAGGGTGCGCGATAAAATCCATCGAGAACGCGCCCTTGGTAACGGCAAGGACAGACCGCCGGTTCTCGATGACCTTCCCGTCTAGCTTCGGAAGCCGCTTCGGAGTGGCTAGCCGAACCCAGCGGTGATAGACCGCGTTGATGCCGGAAAGGCGCACATCGAGAGAGCCGCGAACCTTCTGTCGAAGGCGGCGCCACTCCCGCATGCCCAAGCGTCGCGCCTGCCGCCATTGCTGGACCCAGGTGTATTCCGCCTCCTGCGCCAGCACGCGGCCAGCTTCAAGTTGCGCATCGGTGTCCTCGAAGTAGTCGGTATCGGCCGTCGCGTAAGCGGTCGCCGGATACGTGAATTTCGGGATGAGGCGGTTGGTGTCGTCTTCGAAGAGGACATCGTAGAGCACCTGGTGCCCGACTATGTCGAAGTCAGTCAGCATAGCGCAGCGCGACTCCCGGAACTTGCCGACGGTGAGAATACGAGCACCATCGCCGCGGCACACAAGATGACCGTCGCAGCTCGCGAGGATGGCGTTCTGAGCAACCTTCGGGCTGTTCTCGGTGGTATCCCAGCCCGAGCACTCATATCGCGCTTCATCGCCGCCACCAGCGCGGGAAACGCGCTCGTCGCAAACGTCGGCTTCTTCCTTCCACATGTCGAGCACGGGAAAGATCGCCTTTGTGTAATCCAGCCGCTCGCCAAACTCCGAGAAACACAGATGCCAGGCGAGAATGATCGCCGGATTACGCGTCCAAAGCCATGTGGACGGGTTTGTCGGGCTCTGTGACGGATCGCGAAAGTCCCAGCAAACTGCGCCGTCGATCTCAGCCGAAATAGACGGCGGCCCGTAGGGGAAGCGTTCCGACTGGTGTTCCGGGTCAATCGACCGACAAACCATCCCGACGGATGCTTGACCGTCCCCGCGGTGATTGGACGTCCAAATCCCCTCGGCCGACAGATAGTCGGTTATGCCGGGATAAGCCGTCTCGGTCGGCTGTCCGTAGCGCCACCAGATTGAGATATTATCGCCATAGCGGTCGTCGTCGTCGAACAGCGTTCGGCCGTCGGCGTCGATGTCCTCCAACTCAACCCGGTCATCGTGAAGCCAGAAGCCGCGAACAGCGGAAATCTTATGGCCAGCGAGCGCCTGAACCGAAAAGAGACGCTTGCCCTTCGATTCCCAGAGCATGTAGGCACCGGCAATGCGATTCCGGCCAACGCACCACTGGCGATAAGGCAACGCCTGCGTCTTCGGCGCCTTGCCGTCTTCCGGCTTCGGCGGTTTGGGAGCCAGCAGCATCTGCAGACCCATCGTAACCGCCGTCGTTGCGATAGCTGAGGCGATGGAGGCGAATGTGATGGTGGTTGACGTGCCGATTGCGATACCGGCCGTGCCGAATACCGCGGTGAAAAGCGGCGTGAAGATCGGGTCGAATACGAGCGGGCTGTAGAGATATGTGCTGTGCGACAAGCCCCAGCGCAGATCGCGCATGTGCGTATGGACGCTCATACTGCGAGCCTCCATACGGCCAGCGGCTCAGCAATCGTGACTTTGAAGCCACCATCGCCGCCGTCGCGCCCCTGCCAGATCATCAGCCAGAGCCGCCCAAAGCGGATGGCGCCGACTTCCGCAAGGCGGCCCGTCAAGGCAGACGGCATCCGCACAACAGCAATGTCGTCGTCCTGCTCTTGGCCGGGCGCTACGCGCACGAATCCGAAAGGCTCCGCAACGGACGCCACCAGCGGGACCATGCCACCGGCTGCTTTCACGATGCGGGCTGCGCCGATTTCCGACGCATACTTGCCTCGGTAGTTCGCGACCGGGTCAACGCCGATGCGATCTTCCGTCCGGCGGCCAAGCAGCGTCAGGCAGTCTTCACCGCCCACGCCGCCCCATCGGAACGGCACGGGAAGCGCCAAAAATTCCTGCAATGTCATGGAAGCTCCCGACGCAGGGCGTCAGTTGTAGCGAGGCCAGGTGGGCAGCACGCCGCGCGCCAGACGAGCCGTCTGGTCGCAAAACTTGTCAGTTGGCGAGAGCGCCTTCTGATGCGCGGACGTCCAAAGGGACCTGGCCGGGCGGGATCGTGTGCGGTCACCGGCAACGACGGAAAGCGACAACGTCAATGTTGGTGATTGGCTGCCTTGAACAGGCGGGCTGGCCTCGCCGATGTGGGAAGCCGTGCCCGTCCAAATCGGAATGACGCTGCTGATCGGCTGCCAGTATTGGTCAAGCGTAGTCAGGCCCAACTGGACCGTCGCGCCGCGAACTGCAGGCAGGCTGTCAATCATGGCCGCGCCGGTCGCCGGGTCGACGCCGGAAATTGAAAAATCAACGCTGTCTGCCGTGCCATTGACAAGCACCTCGAGCGTCGGGACGCCGATAAGCTTGCCGCCGCCAATGTAGACCGTGCCGTCAGGATCAACGCCATCGATGCTGGCCGGGATGTCGTTGACACCGAACCAGACATGCAGCGCGGGGTCTGTGTCGACACGGAGAAAAATGCCAAGGTTATGGCTGCCGCGGAGAGACTCCACGACATCAGCGGGCACCCAATCCAAAGGCGGCCTCCACAAATGAAGAAGGCCGCGCGATGGCGGCCTGAAGATGGGGATGGGTGTGGGGTGCCGGCTTAGCTGCGCTGGCTGTCGTACTTGTCCAGCCAGACGATGTAGGAGCCGAAGCCATGACGACGTGGAGCACGGTCCACCGTCATTTCGGCTTCCCGCATAGCCTGTTTGACGCCTTGGCGAACCAGTTCTTGAACGCGCTCGTCGCCCTCTGATTGAGTGACCGTCACGTTGACTGTCTGGCCCTTGCCCTCAAGCGCCTCAACGCGCGCCAGCAATCGTTCGTATTCCTTGCGGGTGACGATACTCACGACGTAAAATCCGGCCACTTGACGATCGGCGTCGACTTGCCGCTAAGCACTTCACGGGCGATGTCGTCAGCCATCTTCCGTCCATATCGATCTACGATGATGGCCATAATCGTCATCACTGGCGTCTCGGTGAATCTCATGTAGTCTTGCGGTCGCACGCTCATCTAAAACGCCTCCGTGAACTGAATGGATTGCTGCGTCACGAAAAAGGCCTCGATGACCGAGGGCAGCGTGAAGCCAGCAGGAAACCTCGCCACGAAGCGAGGGCGCGCGAATTCGACGCGCGTTCCTGACGTCACCGCCTCGCGAAGAGGCGGTGCGATAGCCAGGAGATATTCTTGATATGGCGTCGGTGTGCCGTCGATGGTCTCAGTGCCGTCGCTGTAGCGATCGAGCACTTCCCAATAGCGGTAGGCGCGCCAACCCTTTGTCGGATGATAGATCGAGAACCAATCCGACCACCGAAGCGGCCGGGACAGGCCATAAACGCGCATCCTGACAATGCCGGCGTTCAATGCAGCCGAAGCCGTGATCTTGCCCCACACGGTAGTCTGGCTGTAACCGGACCCGTCATCGAAATAGGAGCCGTCCGAGTGCGGGATGCCCGTTATGATGGGCCGCCGGATCTTGTTGATAATCGGAAACGGCCCGAACCAATCTGTTGGAATTGGCACGTTAATAAAGCGAAACGAGCCGTTCAGCCGCGCGCCGAGCATGTTGATGTATTCGAACTGCTCTTCGTCCCGGATTTTGCAGTCGTCATAGGTGGCGGTTACGATGCCGCCACCCGACATTTCCATCGAAACCGTCTCACCGGTTGCGCTTCTGCCGCCCTC
Organism: Rhizobium sp. Root1212; assembly: GCF_001424985.1. Classification (GTDB taxonomy): domain Bacteria; phylum Pseudomonadota; class Alphaproteobacteria; order Rhizobiales; family Rhizobiaceae; genus Pararhizobium. The sequence continues at coordinate 138,245 of NZ_LMDA01000028.1, read as the reverse complement.
GATCGAGCTTCCAACCACGTCGAACGTGGTCTTCAAGGGCGCGAGGAAGTTCGCCTCCAGCGTCGGGAGGTCCGTATAAACTGCCACGTCACCTCCTTTGGGAAACGTACCTGTCCTGCATGTCGCCAAACCCGCCGCGGCGCATTTGATCCTGTTGGCCGGCAAGCGCTTCTTGGACGCCCTGACGGACAAGCTCGCGCACGTGTGGATCGCCAGACGCGCCGTTGATGTTGACTTGGAGCGTGGTGCTGCCCGCACCATTGCTGTTGGCCGCGGAGCGAGCACGGAGCGTTGGGGCGCGAGGGGCGGAGATGCTCTTGTTGGGGATGACCCGCTCCCCGCCGCGGAAGTGAACGAGTTCTGGCCCGTCTTCACCGACGATAGCCAATCCACGCGGCGCGTTGTCGGTGCCCTTCGCGAAACCCGGAATCCCCTTGAGGTAATTCCCGATATTCGTGTTGGGCGTGAAACTGGGCGAGAACAGCGAGGCCCAATTGAAGCCCCCGCCGCCGAGCCCCGCAGCCGAACCGAAGTTCTGTGTGATGGCCTGCAGGCCGCCATTGAGCCCATTGAGACCCTTGGCGCTCTGGCCTGCGATATCGCCCATCTTCGCGATGTTCGCGTTGAACTTGGCCACGTAAGCATTGCCCGTCGTGCCGAGAATATCGGCGCCCATCCCGCCTTTGCCGACGGAGCCAGGGCCACCAAACCACGCTTGCGCAGCGCCGGATGGCCCAAAGCGATCGACGTAGCCGCCGAAGCGATGATTGAAGATTGCGTCCTGCGCGCCCTTGTCCGAGAGGAATTCCGACGCAGACATAGACCGGCCAAGCGCAGCCTGAGACCACGGGCCGATATTGTTGCCCATAACCTGATAAGCGCCGTATGCACGGTCGCCGCCGCGCGTAACAGGACCCAGAGCGCCGTAATTGCCCCCGCTCTCAATGGATTGGATAGCCTTGGCATACGCGCTGATGTCGCCCACCGGAGCCAGCGCACCCCGACTAACCACCCCCACGGGGGCGGCAAGCGTGCCGGCCACTGAGGCCACTGGGTTCGCCGCGGACTTGCCGCCATTCATACGCGCGCCGAACAACTGTTTTGCGAGACTGGATAGCTGCTCTTGTGCCGAACGAGCAAAGGCGTTGAGAACCACCTCCAGCAGTTTCTTTCCGATATCATCGCCGCCGCTCAGAAGGGCACCGGTAAAGTCGTCGATGAAGGCATCCGCAGCGCTGGTGATTTCGTCGCGCTGCAACTGATCACGGATCAGACCGGCGTTCTTGCCGCCGAGGTCTTCGGAAAGTCCATACTCGCGAAGAGTTTTGGTGACTTCCTGTTCGCGCTGAGAAAGGCCGGCCATCCGGGCCTTATCGAGCAGATCCTGCTGGAGCTTGGCCTCGGAGAGCGCCTGGGCGTATTTCTCGTAGGCGGCGACCTTCTCTTCGATCTGCGCGCGCTGCGCTTCGGAAAGCGATCGTCCCTTGTCCTCCGCCTGCTGTAGCAGGTCGAGCCGGAAGCGCGCAGCTTCCGTTGCCGTGCCGTACTGGCCGGTAAGTTCTGTTTCCAGCCGCAACTGCGCAATGCGGTCATCCGCGGACTTCAGAAGATCACGGTAGGCGTTCGCTGCGCGCTGGGCGGCGGTTTCGGCTTTTTTGTTGGGTTCCGCGTCCAGTTCCCGAAGCGGGCGAGACGCAGGTGTCGGCCCGACGTCAGGTAGTATCGTGCCGCTTCCCTGCATCGAAAAGTCAGGACTGCGGAAAACGCCGCCGTAAGTGCCCTGGCTCGGAAACCGAGAGGTAAGCTCTCCGTATCGGTTGAAGGAGTTCGCCTTTTCGGAAGCCTTGTCAATCGCCGCGGCCAGTCCGTCAAACTGCTTCGCGAAATCCGCAATCGCAGAAATGCCTGTACTGTCGATGAAACCGACAAGCAACGACTGGACCCGCTTGGCATCCTCGGCAGACGTGGTTCCCTTATCAATTCCAGCCCTCAGCTTGTTGAAGGCGTCCTGAAGAGAAATGATGGCGCCCGTGTCGTCGCTGGCCTGCTGAATGTCAGTCTTGAGGGCGGAAAAACCATCGTTAACGTCACTGATTTGCTTTCTCAGGTCGTCCCACTGGGCGCTCTTACCAACTGTAAGCGCATCCTCAATGTCCTTCTGATCGGCAATCTTTTGGCGTTCATCGTTGTAGGCTTTCAGCGCTGGAAGAAGCTCGCCCCACTTTGCAGTGACGTTTGAGACTAGTTCAGCTTCTCGCTTTAACGTTTCTTCAGACTTGCCACCTCCCCACTCGAGAGCGGAAAAGTACTGGATAGCGGCCGCTCCGCCAGCTACCAAGCCGATGGTCAGCAGCGATTGTACGCTGATCAGAGACTTGAATGCTGCCGCAAGCCCGCCGACAACTTGCTTGCCATTGCCCATCGTCGCAAAAACCGATGAGAGCTGCGTGCCTTGCTGAAGCGCAATCTGCAATGGGCTCATGCCCATTGCAGCGGTAACGCCGATATCCTGAAACTGGGCGGCAATATTTGCCGTCTGGAAACTCTGGCCCGACGCGCGACGGCCCTCGGAAATTGCCTGATTGCGCCCCTTAATCGCCGCCGTAGACGCCAACGCAGCCTGCCGCTCGCGCGTGATGGCGGCGGTCATTTCGGTAGCAGAAATCGCGCCGACGGCATGGGCGCGCCGGATGTCGGCAACGGTCTGCTTGTAGGTGTTCAGCGTCGAGAATAGAGGGCTGTAGCGAGCGCGCAGGCGCTCAAGCTCCTTGCCCTGATCGGCGAGCGTGCCAGTCCACTCCTTCGCGCCCTTCTCTCCGATGCCGACCATCTTGTCGATTCGTGCCTGGAGGGCGGAGGTCATCGAGTTGTCGATGCCCTTGCCCATCTTGTCGAACTGTTTGACCACATTGCCAGACGTCGAGGCGATATCGCTCTCAAGACGTTTCAGACTGCGGCGCACCGTAGCAAGGTCGGTGCTGATGGAAATAATTAGGTCGTCGGTATTTTCAGCAGCCACGGGCGCGTCCTAGAATGCGAAAAGCCCGCGTGGTGGCGGGCTTTCGGGAGGTGGAATGGCGAAGTGGACAAAATGGCTTTTGGCGCTATCGGTGATGGGTCTCGCCGGCTGCAGCAACACGCTTGAGGCGCAGTATTCGGGGCCGAAAGGCCTCTACGGATCTGGCCAGATCACGCAGACAGTGACGCAGAGCGACGTAAAACTTTCTATCAAAAACGCCGGGGTGACATGCTCTGGAACATACCCAACATGGAACCCTCTAACGATCGTGTTTCCGGTCACATGCACCGACGGTCGCAAGGGCAGCGCAACGCTAACCAGGCCATTCGAAGGACCCATGTCTGGACAAGGCAGCATTCAGTTTTCGGACGGGGAAACGCGACAAATCGTCTACGTCCACCCGTCACTTAAACGCTAACCAAACTTCGCAATCAGCTTCGCCAACTCATCCTGTGTCGGCGCTGACGGCTTCTCGTCGCCGCCTTGCATCTCGTTGTGAGCGTCGATGCATTCGAAGAATTCCGCGAGTGTGGCCGGCCAGAAATCAGCCGGCCGCCACCCGATTTTATGCGCGGTCCGCAGCCACTCGCGTAGCTGCTTATCGATGGTTACTTCTTCGCCGCCTTCGGCTTCGGAGCTTCGGCGGCGCTTTCGTTTCCCTCGTCTTCCTTCAAGTGAGCGGCGATCAGTGCCGTGAAGGCAATCCGGCAGGCAGCAAAGTGCTTGATCTGGATTTTCTTGATTGCGGCCGCCCAGTCACCCTTGACGGCCAGGAATTCGATAGCGGCCAGGGTCGCCTCGACTTCAACGCCATCGAGGCGCTGCCACAAATCAATGAGGGATTTGCACTGCAGCGCGCGAGACACCGCCGCCAAGCCGCCCATAGTCGCGGCGAGGACGAGTTCAACGTCGTCGATCTTCAGCGACACCTCGCCGCGTGCTGAGTTCACAGCTTCAGCCATGTTGTTCTCCTCTAGTAACGATTATTAAGCTTCGGCCATGAAGGTCAGCACATCGGCTGCCGTAAAAGTCGCGTTGAATTCCATGTTCGGTTCAACGTCGCCGGAAAATTCGAAATCCGTAACGAACCACGACCCAGAATATTCACCGTCGCCAGGCACGGTGACCTTGGCGTTGAAAGCTTCGGACGCGCGCACATGGTTCATGAATTGCGTCATCGTTGCGCTTGCGACAAACGCGCCGGAGCCAGAGAATGTGCGGCTGGAAATACCAGGGCGGCTGGTCTTCTGAACGGGTCCGCCTGGATTGGTGCACGACGGGATAGTCGTATCAATTTCATTGGCCGACATGCTGAAGCTGCGAGTCTTCAGGCCGCAAAGGTTGTTGAAGACTTCCGGCGTGTCGCCATCGCCGATTTTAATAAGCAGAAGCCTGCCGACCTGCTGTCCTGTAGCCATGGTGTCTCCTTCGCCGGCACGGCCGGACGTCAATTGTGGTGGATTTTGGTGGTTTGCCGACCGAAGCAGGCGCTAAGCGGCGCGGTCGAAATTCGCGACGAACTCGATAACCGCATGGCTGGTAAGGCCATCTGGATCGCGGAAAACTCTCGTCGTGCGATGTATGATCGAAATGAAGCGGTTGGTCGCCATCGGCAAGTCAGCCAGATGAAGCGATTCAACGACGGCATCGGCGACCGCCTTGACGACCGGATAGCCGGTCTTTCGCGACCATGCGTGCAGCGTTAGGTAAGCCTGCCCGCCTTCAAGGCACGTCGCATCGTCGCGGATTATTTGCGCCTCGCCAATGGAAACGAAACTCTCTTTTGGAGTGGCCCAACATGTCGTTGGCGGCTGGTCGTAAATGCCGTTGACCAACTGGGTAAGCGTGGCGTCCGCCTTTAGGCGCGCAACGATAGCGCCCTGAAGCTCAAGGTCAGGTGATGCCATTACTTACCTCGCGCCTCGCGCACCGCTTTATTTATGGCGTTCCGCATCTTTCGCGTGGCCGTCTTTTTGTAGGCACGCCACGTCGGAAAGATATGTGCTTGCGCCGCCGTACCGGGATGCATTCCAGTGCCACTCGCCAAAGCGACCTTCTTGCCAGCGACAGTACCGCCGCCTTTGACCGTGCTGTGTGGCGCGGTCCCGAACTCGAGGAAATGCCAAAACCATTTGCCGAATATCCCGGCTGCCGTGGGGTCTTTCGTCGCGCGAATGCCAACCCGCTCATTGGCCGGATTATCTTTGAGATATCCGCCGCGGATGCTCTCTGCGTAATCACCACTCTGGCGTGGTGCGGCAGCGGCAATGCGCTTGGCTGCCTCGCGGGCTATGTCCAATTTAACCGGCTCGACAGCGGCCTCGACGTTCGGCGCCAACTGATTCAGGCGCTTCATCAGAGCCTCGCGGCCAAGAACTTTCGCTTTCAGCGCCATCGCCACTCCTTACGAAGCAACGCCGTCCGTCGCCATGATGTCGAGCCATGCATTCTTCTGGTCTGGATCTGCCGGCGGCGCGGTGATTGCCATCACCCTGCCCGTGCGCGCGTCGACCATCTGCCACGCCGCGGTTACGGCGCGCGTGTTGGTGCTGCTGCGAACACGGATGACATAAGGCTGCACTCCGGTCAGTCGGGCTGCCTGCACGCCCTCCCCGCCTCTCAGCGGAATGAACTCGGCAACGTCGGTGAAAACGGTTTCGAAATCGCCGGACACCTCATTGCCGAACCCGTCATCCACAATCGCGCGACGCTGGAAGTGCAACTTCTGGCGAAGGCCGCCGGCTCTAGGTTTTGTCGCCATCCGCTAGACTCCAGTTGAAAGACGTGCTCAAGTGGCCTCAACCGGAGAGCGAATATGGACGAAGAAACAGATGGACGCTTGGCTGCAATGGAACTGGCGATATTGTCTGTTGTGATGGCACTTGAGGATATGCCAGAGACAGCTATCAAGTATCGACTTGGCGTGGCTCGATCGAGAATGGCGGCAAAAGATCCGGAGTCGGTTCGCACGATTTCTGCCCTAGAGACTTTTGACCGGCTCTTCCCGATAACGCACGATCGAGACGGGAATGAAGTCTCTCGATATTAATCTCGTGGGCCATCCGCACTCCCCTTCTTCCGAGTAGCCTTCTCCGCCTTGCCAGCCGCAACAGCAGCGTCTGCGCAGGCGCGCGTGACGTTGAGCGTCATGCCGTCTTTGTAGGCGATCGTAAAAGCCGGCTGCCGCCAATCGAAGTCAGCGGTGAACCGGACCCACATTACAACGCCACACCGCTCGGATTGAAGTCGATAGCGAGCACCGTCGTGCTCTTGGCGATGCCAATAATCGTCGGGTAGTCGCCCGTCGTAAGGTCGCCAACCGGAACAATCGTGCCAGCCGTGCCGCCGAGGTAGTATGCGACGCCCGCGGTCAGCGTTGCGCCAATCGTGATGTCGCCGCCCTTGTGGAGCGAGACAGGCTGGCCAGCAGACGCGCCGTTCAGTGCAATCGCCTTCGGCGTGCGAGCCTCAGCCGTGCCGGCGTTCGTGTCCGCCTTCATCCAACGGCCCGTAGCCGCGGCCAGATAAAGGACCTGCCCTGCCGTGATGGTTTCGCCCGCTGTGCCGATGTCACGCACGGCGTTGCTGCCGGCGACCACATTGGCCGGCGTGATGGAAAGTGCTGTCATGATGGGTTCCTTCCGCCCTTACGAGGGCCAATTTCGATAGGGCATAAGGAGCGCATCGACTGCCATAGGCAGTTCGCTCAACTTCGCTTCTGTCGCGGCCTCACGGTTTTCATACCAGTGACCAATCATTAGAAGCGCCGCATGCTTTATGGATGCCGGCAATGTGGTGTATCCTGCTTGAAACTCAATTCGAACCGACTCCGGTTCACCATCAGTCTCTGGCCAATCCGTATCCACGGCGGGCAGGATATAGCCATTGCCGCCTTCACCGAACGTGCGGAAATCGGCGATTTCCTGCTCTGCTCCACCATCGGCCGGCGTGTAAAACACACCATCGACGCGAACCAGCGGCGGCTTAGGAATATCCAGACGCCCGACCGGAAAAAACGCCTGCGTCATCTCCCACGCAGAGGATGGGGCGGCCCGCCCAAGCCAGCTATTCTCGCCGAATAGCCAATCTCCCGCGGCCGCGATGAGCGCGTCAATGTAACTATTGTCGTCATCGTGAAAGACACGCAAATGCGCCTTGGCTTCGGCAGTCGTAAGTATCGGCGCAACCGAATTCGTCAGGCGCAGGTTCATGTCATCTACCTCTGCGGCGCTGCAGCTCTGCCGACTGCTCCACTGGCTTAACAGGAGCATCTTTTACGGATTCGATGTAGCCTTCGGCCTCTAGCCCGTCTTCCATGCCGCCCCAATCGGAACGCTCATCGCCCACATTCAGGTCAATGAGCGTAAGGCCGTCCAGCGAAAGCGGAAACGGCCTTACAACGCGGTGGGCCATTAGGCGACCGGCTTGCTGCGAGCGTGACCGCGGACGACAGTGGCGCCAAGGGTGCCGCCAGTAGTAACGCCAGTCGAAACGATGTTCAGGCGAACATAGCGCTTGCTACCCTTGTAACCGATCTTCTTGACGACGTTGTCGTCAGTAGCGGCGAATGTGGCGCCAGCAAGAGTGCCGAGCAGATCCGCAGCCGCAGTGGCCGTGCCACCAGTTAGGTCGGATGCGTCGCCCTCGGTGATCGTGGGCGCATAACCACCGTCGGTAAGCGTGCCGGACTGGATCACGAATTCGACAGACTCATATCCCTGAGTATCGATGATCGCGCCATTCGTCGTAGTGTTGCTGGAAATCGCACCGATATTCAGCGCCACAGCAAAATTGAGATTGTTATGAGAGTCCTTGGAAGCCATCAGGCTATCTCCTTCTTATGTTGGAAATGGGCGGCGCTAGGCCGCCCGCTGTTGGCTTAGGATGCGGCGCACTTCAGCTTGCGCATAGCTTCGGCAAGAACTACCTGGCCGCCCTGACGCTTGCGGAAGATGAAGCGGACGTTGCCGGAGGTGGCCTGCGTGTACGGGTCGCGCAGCATCGACATCTGGATACGGTCAACAAGGGTATAACCACGCTGGAAGTCGCCGTAAGCAATCGGATAAGCTCCGGCGCCTTCATTCGGCATGTCCGGAACTTCGACATACGGGTCTCCGTCGATCGTGTTCGGCTTGCCGAGCGCGATACCAGGCATCCAGATATAGTTCTTGTTTGCATCCTTCAGCTTGCGAACCGAGCCGATCGTGGTGCGATTAAGCGCCCATACGGCATTGCGCGTATAAGCGGTCTTCAGGCCGAACTTAAGCGTCAGAAGGCCGTTTGCCTGGCCGTCTGCGTCCGCAATAGTTGCTGCGGAGCCGGAGATGTTCTCGCCAAGCCCGGCCGACGCATCCATGAAGCCCTGCGGCTTGCCGACGCCATTACCAGAAACGACTGCGGCACCTTCAGCGACAGCAAACTGCTCGCCAGCTTCGAAGCGGATTTCCGACTCCATGTCGAATGCCGAGTCTTCAAGGTTCTGTTCGCTGATGTCGACCAGAGCGTAAATCTCGTGGACCGGGATTTCCCACATGCCGTAACGCAGGCCGTCGGTCTCAGAGCGCGTGCCCTGCTCAGCCACCCAAACAGCGGCGAACTGGCCCGTGCGCTTCGGAATCTGGATGCCCTTCGACGCGGTCTGGCGAACGCGAACCATAGAGCGGACAGGCGAAAGCTCGGTGACGCCCTTGATGATCTCGCGCACGTACTCCAGGGGGGCGAGGTAGCCGCCAGTCGTGTCGTTGCCGACAGACATGGCCTTGTACTCTTCCTTCACCTCGGCCAGCATCTTCTGCTGCTCGGAACTCAGGTTGAATTCGCCCTTGGTAATGGCGCCGACGGTAGCGCGGAGCCAATCATTGGCGCGCTTCTTGCGCTCATCTTCGCGAGTGGCAGGATCTGCCGAGCCGGCGAGCGAAAGGCGATTCAGCTTGGCTTCAAGCTCGTCAACGTGCGCCTTCTCGTCCTCGGCGGCCTTCTTGGCTTCCAGCATTGCTGCCGTTGCCTTCTGGTTGGCCTCTTCGAAGGAAGACAGCGTCGCCTCGATCTTCGACAGTTTGTCGGTGACGACCGGGTCGTTGACGCCCTTCTTCTTCAGTTCTGCAATCGCAGCGTCGTTGGTCGACTTGAATTCCTCGAACGCGGTCATAACCTGTTCGATGGCGGTTTTATCCGTCATGTTGATCTCCTATGATGTTTTGGGGATAGAGCGTGCCGCGGCCTAGCCAGCGATCAGCGCCTTGATGCTCTCGGCAAGCTGCAATAGCTGCGCCTCGCTCTTGATTGCCGCTTCTTCTTCATCACGAAGATCGTCGTTCGGCTCTGCTTCGTCGCGAAGCAGCAGGCTTTTGAAGACCGACACGGCCGTCAGGCTGTCCGCCCGCGACAGACCGGCGTCACGCAGGCCGTCTTCTAGAATTCGCGGGTTGAATTCAGATTTGAAGCTAGTCATGCGAGCCTTGTCATTGCTCGGCTCGTCAACCAGCGAAACTTCGCGCAACTTGACCGCGTCCAGCATACGCCGCGCGCCTTTTTCGCCCGCTCGGGCCTTGGTCGGCCGGTATCCGATGGAAAGACCATCGAGAATCCCGTCTTTGACCAAGCCATGGATCATTCTGCCGCGATCTGTGTCCAGACCCGACAGTTTTCCCTCAACGTAGAGGCCGTTGGCGTCCTCCATCATCTTGGTCCACTTGCCGATAGGCAGGTCGTCACCGGTAAACGGATTTCCTCCGCTGCCGTGCATAAGCTTCATCGCTGGGAATCTGCCCTTGGCGGCCCATTCCGCGAGCGTATCCTTGAATGCGCCGGGCATAATGACGTCGCCATGGCTATCGATGTTGCCAAAAACGGCACCATAACCCTTAAATTCACCGGTTTGAGCGTCAATTTCGCTTGCGGCGAACTTTACCTGCAGGTGTTCGATCGTCATGCTGCTTTTTCCTATGTGCCACCGTCGGGCGGCTTTGCGTCGGGCGCGCCAGCGACGTTCGTCGGCTTTGGTAGCTCGCCAGCCTCCCCGCCCATGGCGTTGAGATCTTCTTCGTAACGAACTTCGTCCTGTGTCATCCAAGCCGGCGCGCCACCGGACCCAAGTGCCTTCGCGTAATACTCGCCGCGGTCTTTATGGGCACCACGAAGCAACGAATTGACGTTGAACTTGGCGAAATACTCGTCATCGCCGACGGCGTTGAGCAAATCGTTGTCGATCGACTGCTCAACGCGCACAATCCACGGCATCAAAGTGTGAATCACGTGCGCCAAGAAGATTTGCTCGGCGCTCGCGAAGGTCATCGCCTGCCCGGAATGGCCTACCATCGGCGGCAAAACACGAAACGAGCGGCAGATTTCCTCGATCTGGAACTTTCTGGTCTCAAGGTGCTGCGCGTCGACACCGGTCATCGACTGCGGCGTCCATTTGAAGCCTGAATCGATGACAAACGGCTTGTGGCGATTGGAACCACCTATTTGAGCCGCAATCCATGCCTGAATCTGCTTATATTTTTCCGGGTCAATCTTCTGTTCAGTCGAATACGAACCAGAAGTCTGCAGCCCGTTGGCATGCATCTCGGCCTGGGTGTTTTCAGTGGCTATCGTGAGGCCGATTGCTTCCCGCGCCTGCTGAACCGCATCAAGCCCGCGCCAAGTATCCCACGACGGTCCGCGAACATGCCAAATCATCGACTGCGGAAGCGTCATTGAGCGTCCGGCAAGGTCGGAAATGGTGTAAGTCAGCGAGTAATCGTTGTTTCTCGTGATCGCCACGCAGCCGGGGTCGATCGGGATAAGCTCCTTCACCTTGCCGCGGACAACGTTCTTAAAAAAGAAGGCGTTCCCCGTCAGAGCGAGGTGGAAAATCATCGTTTCGCGAAGAGCGAAGGACGTCTGCCATTGGTTTGGCTTGCTGTTCAGCACCTTGTAAAGCGGATGCTCTGGCGCTGGAACGCTACCCTTGCCGTCGGGCAACTCCTTCATTACCCGCAACGGTACCTGGGCAACTCCCTCAGCGATCACTCTGATGCAGGCGAACACTGTCGAAACATCGAGCGCCCGCTCCCAGGACACTTTGACTCCTGCCTTCGACTGCCTAGCGCCAAAGAAATCCAGCCAAACGGGGTCGAACGACACCGATTTCTGCTCAGTCTTTCGACTGAACAGCCAATCTTTGATACCCATCCGGCATTCCTTGTTAGTTTTGCCCGATGGGCGTCAGGCCGCTTTTGAATAGTCGGCGTTCGGGTCGAGGACTTCCCAGAAAGAGGCGCCATCACTCGCCCCGTCATAAGTCCCCGCCATTGCTGTCGCCATCGTCAGCGCGACAGCGCCGTCAATGCGGCCTCGAGACTTCTTCTTGTCGAGTTTGCGGTTGCCGCTTGGATCCTGCTTCACCGTTGCGTTCATCACGCACATGGTGAGGACCGGATGCCCGCCGTGGGCGAGCTTCTTGTTGAGCACGATGCTCTCTAGCTCACGGATGGCAGGCGACATGGATGCGAAGCCCTGCCCGAACTGCTCAAAAATAGCCTCGTCGCCCTCGAGTTGCTCTTCGGTAAAACCGACCTTGAGCAGCCAGGGCTTCAGATGCCGCCAGTTCCAGCGGTCGAATGCTATCTTCCGGATATCAAGCTTCTGATGCAGTTCGAAGAGGTAGTGGGCTACAAACTCGTAGTCTACCGTCGGGCCGGGCGTCGTCTCAAGAAACCGCTGCCCGTTATCGTCTGGCTTGTTCCAAATGTCGTACGGAACCCGGTCGGCCTTGGCCTTCTCCCGCAAGGATTCGCCTGGCAGCCAGAAGGTCGGTTTGACGTGCCACACCGTCCCGATATCCGTTTCCTTCGGAGCCATGAGCACCAAGGACGTCAAGTCGGACACTTCGGAAAGGTCTAGGCCGCCGAAGACAGGCAACCCTACGAAATCTTCGACGGTCGCATCGCAAGCCCGCCATACAGTTGGCGGGAACAGCGGAGCCGATGCATCAATGCGCTGATTGAGGAATAGCCACCGGAAGCTGGCTTCCTTAGTAGGCATTCGCATGGCCAGCGCTGAAAAGTCCTCAACGTCCTTCACTGAACGAAAGACACCGAGCGCAGGGTTTGCTGCCGCCCACCCAGCCCTGTCGTTTAGCTCGCACTCGGCCGGCGCCGTGTAGATGTGACTGACGATGCGAGGATCTTTGGACGTTTCGGCGTCATCGATCCATCGCGAAAAAAGATCGTTATCGGTCGCGGCCTGCGTCGAAATCGCGAAGAGCATCGCGCGACCTTCGTAGGCACCCTGCGACGTCTCGATCGCCTCAACGAAATCATCCGTCGGACCCTTGATCTGGCCGACCTCGTCGAGGATCGCCAAGATGGGCGAGCCGCCGTGCGCACTCTTCGCCTCAGCTGAACTGGCTTGGTACTCAACGTTCTTGGCAAGGCCGACGATCATTTTCGCCGACGGCACGATGCGCGCGAGCTTCGACAGCTCGGGCGACATCATGATCATTTTCGCACTGTAATTGAATACTTCCGCAGCTTGTTTGCGCGAGCGGGCGCCTGAAACGATACGTCCGTTCTGGTATGCCTCTGGTCCGACGATGTGAGCTAGCAGAAGGCAGGCGATCAGGCCTGTCTTGCCGTTCTTACGAGCAATCGACAGGTACGCACGAGACGTTCCAGCCGGATTATCATAGACCGCGAGGATAAATTTCTTCTGGAAGTCCAGGAGCCTCACCGGCTTGCCAAGTAGCGTTCCCTCCGGAACGAGGCAGTAGCGCTCCACAAACGCAATTACGCGTTCGCCGCGTGTCAGAGGAGGCTTAGTACCCGCGCTCTTTTCGCGTTGTTTTCTTCCCGCCACATCGGCCTCAAATTCGTCAGATGGTTGAGAGCGATCACGTCCTCGAAGGACTTTGCGGAACTGATTGGTATTATATGGTCGATGTCCCAACGATCAGCGTTGTGCCAACCCATACCGCGAACAAACTGACGCTCAATGTGTCGCGCTAAATCCCTTGGTGAGTACCCAAGCAGGTCGAATGAACGGCCAGCTTTCACATCGCCCATTTTGTTGATCGCGCGCCGAATGTGCCACGAGAGCCTTCGGCGCATCCTTGTGTTCGGGTCGGACAGTCGTCTCCTCTGACCCTCTCGCCGATACTCGACGGTCGCCGATATTGGATTGTCTTGCTTGCAGGCAGCGCCCATGGCAGCCGCCGCTTCTCGCTGCATGCAACCACAGGAACGTGTATTGCCCTTAGTTAGGTTGCCCGTCGTGACTTTGGAAGAGCCGCCGCACTCGCATACGCAGTCCCAGACAACGTGATTGTTGCCATTAGAAAACAGGCGTTTGGTGACGGTCAGCCTGCCGAAACTTGTACCGACTAGATCAATAGCGTTCCGTTTATCTAGTGCCTCTGCACGAAGACAGCCGCATGAAGTCGTATTGCCGCGATTTAGGTTGCCGGTTACCGCGATAGTCTCCCCGCCACAATCGCAAACGCAGCGCCACTGCATCAACTTTCGTGCGTTCGAACCTATTTTCTCAGTGACAACAAGCTTGTTGTACCTGACACCGGTCAGATCTCTGAATTTTGCCAAAGCGAGTATCCCTCTCACTATCCAGATGTAGCGCTTGGCAGGCGGCTGGATGACCGCTTTTCGGGGGCGACCCTAGCCAAGCTATTCTTTCATACCCCGTTCAGCCTGGTCGCGCGAGCAGATCGTCCTCCAGCGGGTTATCGCCCTCGATCTCTTTCGCCGCTTCGCGTCGTTTGGCCGTGTCCCGTGCTTCGCCGCCCATAGCCCGTGCGTGGAGTGCGAGCGATCGGCGAAACGACAAGATCGACGACGCATGCATCTGCACGATCGCTTTCCGGGGGTTGGCGACGGGCGTGCCTTTTTCGGAGAAGGCAACGCCGCCTTCATCACGAAGGAGCCCCTGCTCCCGCACCAAATCCGCCATGGTCCTGGCGAGCATTGCGGCAAGCTCGAGCTGATGATCTGTCCATTCCGACCGCGCGAACTCGGCGACAACATTCCGGAAGAAGGGAAGATCAGCATCGTCAAGCGGCACATTTGCCGGCGGCAGAATTTCCGTCGCAGCCTTCGCCATGACGCGCACAGCCTCGGTCGCGCTATCTATGCGCGCTTTGCGCTTGGCCATGGAAGGACTCCTCAGCCCTCGCGCTTGCGCGCGCGGGAGGCAAAAATCTGTGTTAGCGTTAGTGCGATTGACCGACGGCGGTACCTAGCCGGAGGCGGTCAGACATTGACCCACCCCCTCCCTGGCAAACCCTCAAGTATAGCACGTATCGACATTAGCAGTCAAGCATAAAATTCAATATAATCGAAATATTTTCGATTTATTTTCTGATTATCCAAGCGCAATCGGGTATCCGTCCAAGTCATAAGTGACAACCTTTTTGCCTCGCTCCATGCTTTGCTTTGCACTATCATGGTGATGCTTGCAAAGAGACTGAAGATTGCTCGGATCGTAGAATAGCTCGAGATCACCCTTGTGAGGCTTACGATGGTCAACGACCTCAGCCGCCGTCACCTCTTCAGTGATCAGGCAGAACTCGCATAGTGGCTGGATGGCCAACTGATTGGCCCGCAGTCTCTTCCATGCAGCACGCTGGTAAAGGTGATGCCATGCGCTGGTATTGGCCATGCTTCACCATGAAAACAAAAGCGGCCACCTCAACCCGAAGGGAGGCGGCCGCACGATCGCCTGTCGCGGAGGAGGCGCGCCAGGGATGGGGAATGGATGCCCGATGATGGCGCTGCACCGAAGTGCCGGCGTGACATCTCGTCGGTCGGGCCAGACTTCGTTCACTACTAAGGTTTGGTCGCCAGTAGTGGGTAGTTACCCGCAACGTTCAGCGGCTGCACTAAATGCAGCATGACGGCGGGTGGGGTTTCGCACCCCTTCATATTAAAGGGGCATAACTCCCATGAAAGGTCAGGCTGCCGCAAAATTAATAACGCAATTCCGTTATTTTTCGTTGACATAAAAACGGAAATCCGTTAGTTTCTAATCATCGAAAGGGAGCAAGCAAATGACCGGCATCATGAAACTCAACATCACAAAGCGCTTCGATGGAAACTGCAAGGTTTATGCCTTCGACGTGCGGATTGATGGCGAAATGTACAGCGAAGTATCGAAGGACAAGGCATACCGCCTGATCATTCAGGCCCAGGAAGTGGCCGAAGAGCTTGATCTGTTCATCGATGCTCGCGGCCTTGAATACCTCCGCGCCGCATGACGCCGGTTGAATTCAAAACCATCCGCAAGCGGCTCGGCCTTAACCAGGCTGAGCTCGCCGCGCTTCTAGGCTACGGGTCAGCAGTCCGCATTTCTGAATTTGAACGAGCTACTAACCCGGTGCCGATCCCGCGTCTCGTTGCATTGGTGATGATGGCGATGGATGAGACGGGGTGGCGGCCACCGTCGGAATGACCGTGGCCGCCGCGTTCATCAGGCCGCCCTCGCCTCGGTGGCGAGTTTCTTAGCTTCCAGATAATTGTCATTCGCCGCCACTAGCAGTCGGCGACCGGCCTCAATTGCGTATTTGCCCGTGTAGCCCCGGATTTCCCCGATTTCCTGGAGGCTTTTCGCTTTTGCTGTGCGCGTTAGTAGTTCGACATGCTCATCCTTCATTCCCTGCAGAACAAAATGCCATTCATTTCGCTCTTCGAACTCGGACGCAATGCCTTCCCAGCCCGGCGATCCACCTTTTCCGGTCGCGACCTTTACAAGGCCTGGAAAGAGGTGGGCCAAATTCTTTGGGCCAGCGGGGAAGCCATCGGGGCACTTTGTAACAGGTGGCATGACGGGTGTATTGGCGACAGCCTCCGCCAGCCACTGCTTAGCCTCTGCCTTCGTTCTTGGGCCGGTCCTTGAGGCACGCGACTTTGATTTCACGCGGCCAGCGGATTGGGCGTCGAAAAGCCCGGGTGGCTCATTCTTGCCGGCGAAATAATCATGCGTACACGCAAGCTCGACCGGATCTTGGACCGCGCCTTTGTCCCGCGTCGACTTCTCCCGGCAGCCCAACATGCAGCCGACCGGCAGAACGATTTGCGCCTCGACGACCTTCCCAAAAGATAACTTGTAGCCCCGTTCAGTCTGCGTGCCATCACTAAACCTAAGTCGGCCTATGCGGGTGATAACCTTATGCTCCTTGCCGTCATCGTCGACATGCACGCCATGCAGAATGTCGCCCGCCACCGGGATGCCGTGCACCTCGCGGCTCGATCGGCGTAGTTCCCATCCCTCGTCGTCCTGACGACGCATCATCGGCTCCAGACGATACTTCATCTCGACCGTCGCCATCGCGGTTTCGATTGCAGGTACGGACGGAACGTATTCGACCGCTCGCTCATTCGCGAAGTCCTCTGGCCGTCGGTTGTGATTGGCTGGGGTTACCCGCCAGTTTGTTCCCATCGGAGCGGTCTGCTCGCGAGCCAGTGGTTCGGATGGCGCTTGCTCCGCAACACCCTCCGGCCGTCGGTGGAAGGCCATGATTGAGGACAATTTGGAGAGATCTCGATGACGAGGCTTCTTCTCCTTCGCGCGCTTGGTCGACGGCATACCCAAAATTTCCGCGTCGTCAGGGGGGGCAGCCGCACTCCAAGCTGCTACTGTTATGCGATGGTCTGCAGTGGTGCGCTCTGTCATGCTTTCTCCCTCGAATTAAATTTGGCAAGTGCCGCATCACCCTTCGGCGAGCGTAACCGCGCGTAGGTCCCATCAGATTGCCGCTTCCACAGCAGCATACGGCGGCTTTCGAGAATCAACTCGGTGCGGTCGGTCACCCGCTGGTGCACCGAGCTAAATCCGCGTGTCAGATAATCGGCCTGAACGCGCGTAAGGCGCAGTTCTCTCGCGGACCAGTTCATGGAAGCAGGCCCTTCGTCGGCGGCAAGGTCATGTTGTCGATTTCGAAGCTTATCCGAGTCGGAATGCCAGGTCCGTCTTCGAAGTGCGCGGCGATGCCCTGGCGAACTCTGGCGCCGTATTGCCGAAGCGCCATGATCGCCGCTTCGCGGCTGACGCTTTTCTGCTGCTGGGGGACGACGCAATTTTCGTGACAAGCTTCAAAACCGCGCCGAAATGCGTCGTGGCTGACAAATCGGATGGCATCTTGCGCGGCAGCCAAAACGTATTCTTCATCGACATCCTCATCCACCGTCATGCGGGCAAAAGCTCGCAAGTAGGTCTCTGCGTCGGACTCCTCGGTTATGTGTGGGATCGCGCGAAGGTGAGTTTGAAAGTCGTTTGGCATCTGCATTCTTCCTCCTCTGCTCTGGGGGATTGCATTTCCAGATGCATCCCCTCTGTAAGAGGGGCAAACTCTGGAAACCCGGAAATCTCAAATTTTTCAATTGGTTACGCGTTTCCATTTCCGCTGGAAGTGCTGGCGATGGAAACGCTAAGCTACTGTTTACGTTACATTTTCCGTTCCCATTTCCATGGAAACCGCCATTTCCGATACCGTTGGAAACGTTCTTAGGGCGCGCTCTACCCGCGCGCCATACCCTTCCGGAACTCGCCCAGACCCATTGCAAAGCGACCTGTCGGAACGTCCAGCCACTTCGGCGTCGTGCCGCCAGCCAAGCATTTCACCACGCGTTGACTATCGACTAGTCGCTGCGCCAGCCCCTCAATTTTGTGACGCGAGAGTTGGCTCAAGCCTTCCCCAAGGCGTTCGCGATTTTCGAATAAGCCCGTTGCGCCTGTTTTAGTAAGAGGCTGTCCAGCTTCTGCGGCAGCCGCTATCGCGGCTACGAGCTGCTCCAGGAGATCGTCCTGCGGCAGGCCCGACGCACCGATTCCTACGGTCCGATCTACCAACAGGCCAAAGTCGTTTCGGACGTATGTCGAGACTATCCGTCGGGCTGCGCCGTTGGCTTTCACGACACCCCCGAAGACGACTTTATTGGCTGCGTATTCAACCCCTAAATCTTTGCAGATCGCACGACCGCGCTTTTCCTCTGCAGGCCAAAGTGCGTACGCCAAGCGCAAACCGTCGACTAGCGCTGTGCTGCCCCGGATTGCTTCGCGCGCATCCGCCAGGCTCTCGATCGGCTTTGCCACCTTCTTCATATGGTGCAAAACCAACACCGAAGCCCGCGTTTGAGCTGCCAGCGCACCGAGAGACGCACAGACAAATGCACCTGCCGCCGGGTCCTCGTTGATCTGGACGTGCGCAAAGCTCGCAAGCGGGTCGAGCGTAACTAGCCGCAGATCCTCGATGCTGACAAGTTCGTCGCAGAGGCGCTTCCAGTCATCGGTCTCGATTAGGCCAAGTTTCTTGTCCTCACGCCAAAATGCCCGCGGGCCGCCGGCTGACGGTAATGGCACCACAAGCAACTTCTGGCCGTCGGTTAAGCGATGTTCATGGCGATCCAATGCAGCAAGGCGTCGATGTACCTCCCCGGAATCATCCTCGCTTGTGACCAGGACGGAAGTACCGGTAGCTAGAACGCGTCCCCCGAAGATGGGAGAATCAAAAGCGGAGGAGCCGAAAGACACCCTTCGATGTAGTTCAAGCGCTGCATAGGATTTCCCGGTATCACCCATCGCGGCGATCATGCCTGGAACCGCCTGCGGGATAGTACCCTCAACGAGTTCTTTCACCACCGGGGGCTCACCAACAAATCGGCTGCTCGGCCAATCAAAAATCGAGAACTTTGACGGCGCGGGCGGAGTGTTGTCATTGGCCGGTTCGGATGAGCCGGATGCCTGCGCCGCTTCTGATCGACTGCTAGGGAGGGTGCCCACCCGAGCACTTGCGTCGTGCTGGTTCTTGGCAAGCCCCCTGGCAACGAATGCCGAAAGCTTTTCAGCGTCGATTGACCGTGTTCCGTCCCTCTCACATCCGCGATGCCTCCTCGCGATGCCCGACAGATCAGCACCACCGTCTCGGGCGAGAACGGTGAGCGAACCCATACCGACCCCGCCTCCCGGCTTAAATGTCTTCCATCGGCGAAACACATCTCCCTTTCGATATTTGGAACCGCCAGCACTCCACGCGTCCGCAATAGCGAGACCGCCATCGCCAAGTTCCTCGTGAACGGCCATGAGGACGCTCAGCCAATCCTGATAGGCGCAGTCTGGACTGATGTACGAGAGCAGTTCTTCGACTTCAGCGGCCGACACGGAGTCATTGCGAGGCATTGCGGCGAAAGAGCCAGAAACCGCCCCGTGCCTTGGCGTGCGAATGACGTCAATTAGCCAGGCCGGGGGCTCCGCAATACTGCCGATTGCGGCGATGAATTCGGCTGACGTACCGCCAAGATATTTATATCGCCTGCCGTCGGGGAAAGTGCTGCCGGCGCCGATTATATATCCCCCTTGGGCACGAATATCGATGTGCTCTGGAAGCCCTCCGGTTGCGGTTGTGAGGCCGTCAACGTGCCGGAATAGGTAGTGGAATCCCCCAGTTGCTGTCTGGATGATGGCGGTTTGCGGAAGCTGCACGTGCTCAGCCTCCAACGCGGCTAGATTGATGTCGCCGGTCTTCCCCTCCTTCACATCCACGTCCAGGGCAAAAAATCCTGTTTTTGCTCCAGTTGGGATGCCCACCAATGCATCAGGGTTGCGTCTCCACCATTCACGAACAATACGTTCGTTGGTACTCGCTCCGTACAGCCCGTTTGAGGTGAGCGGGCTCTTTGGGTCGTAAACCTCGCCGGTGTGCAGATCCGTCTCAGTGCGCGCTCTGCAGGGGAAAACGGGCACCCCAGCGGCGATGTACTCAAGCGCGGACGAAAGGTTGCCCGCCGCATCAGTCGGTTCAAGCTGTTTTTTTGTGGATGCCATCGGCGGTCGCGTGCCTCTCTAGTTCGGTTAGCGCTGACGCGGTGATCGCTGTCGCCAATGACGGTGAGAACGTGGCCGTCCTCCGACCGCCGTTAGCATTAGCTGCGTAAATCAGTCGCTTGCCGCCCGGCGCCTCCATCAAGCGGAGACCGAACAGACGCACGTCGTCGTTCAGCTGCAGATCAAAGGTGGCAACCACCTTGACCGACCCGCCGCCCGAATTGGCGACGGGTTGAAGGGCCGTGACCCTCATCAACCGGCGTCTCGCTGGATCTTTTCGCGCATCGCAGTTATCGCGAAGTCGATGATGTCGGAATCGCGCGAGAACAGATCCGCAATGTGACGGGAGGCATGCGATGGAGCAGGCTCGTTGCTCCACCATTCGACCAGTGACATCCGCCGACGCCTCGCCTCATCGATCCGGCGCTGCTCGATATTCAACACCATGGATTGCTCGACGGGATAAACGTTTGCCGGTCGGTTGCCATGGTATTCGATCCGAATGCCAGCACCCCGGATTGGGCGGTCTGGAATCTCTCCGTCACGAAGTCGTTCTCCCCTAGATTTAGATGTAAATGAGCGCAAATGTCCTCCTCGCCGGCTCGGGCCGGTCGGCTGTGGTCGTTGGTTGGGGGTGTCGCGGCCTTTGCGGCAATACGCGCAAGGGCCGCGCAGGGGTCACCTATGGTTGGCCATCAGGCCAGCATTGCTGAAGTGGGTCGCTAGTAGCGCTAACCCCATCGCTAGGTGGTCGGCCTGCCGGTTAGTTAGAAGAAGCGAAACTTCGTCCCCATATCCGGTTATTTGGCGGTCGACGTCGATGGCGCGGTCTACAAGCCGGTGCGCAGCCATCAGCCACTGAACTGCGCGCGTCTCAAAGCTATCTCCAGCCCTGAGATCGAGTAGCGGAGAGTCTGATTCGATACGGAAATCGCTCACGCAGCCGCCCTCGCCTGTCCGTTGTCATTGTCTCCCCAAGTGATCGTGCGGGCGCGCTCAGCCATCCACGAATCAAGGTCAGCGACGTCATAGACAACGGGACGCCCCAGTTTGAAATATCGTGGCCCGCCTCCGAAGCATCGAAGTTTGTCAAGAGTAGACTTTGACAATCCTAGGTATTGAGCAGCCTCTTGTACGCGCACGTTCTTTCCCATCCTTCTTCCTCCTTGCGAGTTATTGCTGGAGGGAAGATGGGGTTTCAGGCGTCCCAAGAATACTAGGTCATTCTTGGGACAGGTTTTTAGCAGCGGCGAGGATCGCCCGTTGTGCTTTCCATTCGTGAGTCCATCGTCGCATGAAGTCCGGCGCCTGGCCCTTGCGGGACAGCGAATTGTTCGCGGTTTTAAAGCTCGTCTCTCCCTTCGATTCCTTTTCGATCCTCCGCGCCGCCTCGGCTTGCGAAGCACCTTTTCGCATCTCTGCCTTCATCCGAGAGCGGAGTAGGAAGTTGCCCATGCCAACAGGTCGACCGCCCATGCTGTCGCGGTCAACGGGAGTCTCGATCGTGAATAGGGGCTCATACTTTAGAGCGAGTTCCAGCGCCAACTGTCGCCAGCCCTCGGCAGTGGGCCGCAAGCCGTTGTGCGACCGGAGAAGGGCATCCAGCCGTTCGGCCATTTCCACGGCTAGATCTTCTTCACTGGTGTGTTCGGTGACTGCGATAGGGCCGCGCTGAAGCACATCGACCCAAGCGGGCAGTTGATCCTCACCTTCGTCATGCATCACTTCTTGTCCCTCCCATTGCCGCCGTTATCTTATTTGCGATGGTATCAGCGGCTTTCTTTAGAGGATCGACATCTAGGTGAGCATATCGAGCTGTTGTCGCGGCCTGCGTGTGGCCGAGCAGTTTCCCGATGATCGGCAAACCCAAGCTGCCACCAACTCCCACGCTGGCGAAACTGTGCCTTAGATCGTGCAGTCGAACGTCTGAAAGAGCGGCGCGTTGCAACACTGCTGTCCAGGGCTTGTTAAGGTCAGATCGGGGTTTCTCGTCTTTCGTTCCGGCGGTGCTGCCCGCAATCACATAAACGCCCAACCGCGGCAAGTTCTCCAAAATCGAGATGGCCGCTGACGAAAGCACGACCGTCTTTTTCCCCGTCTTCGAGTCGGGAAGAAACAAGACCCCCCGATCGAGATCTACGTCTTTCCATCTTAGGTCTAAAATCTCGCGCCGGCGCGCTCCAGTTAGGAGCAGGAGTCGGATCGCAGCAATGGCATGGGGGCTGTAGACAGTCCGACGATTTTCAGCCTTCGGGGCGTTTCTAACTTTCGTCTTGGTTGCATCAACCTCGTAGGAAAGGCCGATGGTCTCGGCCTCATGCAATGCCTCGCCTAACGCCATTAATTCCGCGTCGGTAAGGAAGCGCTCCTTCTTATTCTCCTTGAACCGCTCTACCGCTTTGACCGGGTTATGGCCCTCCGGCACTAAGCCGGCTTTCTGGCCCCAGTTGAAAGCAGCCGAAAGTACAGCCAAGGATCGGTTCGCGATCGTTTTTCCTTCATTTCCATTCCTGCGCTTCCCCCGCACAACAGCGGACTGAAGCCGCGCGACATCAGCAGGCGCAACCATAGAAGCACGCATGCTGCCGATTGCCGGCTTAATGTGCTTCTCCGCTACCATGGCGTATTCTTCGTAGGTTTTCGGTTTGCGTTTCGACGAAACATGATCTCGCAAGAACGAATCGACTACGTCAGATAGACTAAGTGACGCCCGCTCGTCCGATCGCGCCCTGGCAGGGTCACCACCCAATGTGACCCGCGCGAGGGTTCTAACGGCAGCTTCTCTGGCATCCTCAGGAGACATCGTTGCCGGAGAGCCAAGCTTTACTCTCTTTTTCGCGACACCACGCCCGCCGGCACCCGGGCGATATTCCAGTACCCACGAGCGCGCGCCGCTTGGCGTAATCTTCAGACCGAAGCCCTTAACCGTCTCATCGAAATAGATCACGGACTTATCAGAGGGCTCCATCGCAGCCACCGACTTTCTTGTAAGTTTGATCGTAGGCAAGCAACAGCCCTCCAGTCGCCACCGAGTCGCCACCAAAAATGAAACACCCGGAAACTTGATAACATCAATTGCCTGAGATATAGGCGATAAACAACTGAAATTCAAGGATTTCTGAACCATGCGGAAACACGCGGAATTTTACGAAACCTGACTTTTAATCAGTAGGTCCAGGGTTCGAATCCCTGCGCGCTCACCACAAAATCAAGCACTTAGCTGATCTTAAAAAATCCCGCAGCTTCCGAAATGGTGAGATCACCAAGCAGGACGGCCGTCGATCGGGATTCGTTGTTTCACCAGCCGCAGCTTCAGCGGGCTTACGCCGTAATATCCCCGAAAACTGCGGGAAAATGCCGAGAGGCTGTCGAAGCCGGATCGCAAGGCGACTTCGCTGACCGGAAGGTCCGTATCGACGATCAGCCGTTGCGCAGCTTGCAGTCGCAGGCGCAGATAATAACGGCCAGGACTCGTCTGGAGGCCCTGGGAAAAGAGAACGTCGAGCTTGCGCCGGGAATGGCCGAGTCGCCGGGCAAAGACATCCAGGGAGAGCGGCCGGTCGATGGTTCTTTCCATGAGACGGATCGCATCGGCAAGTTCCGGCGCCTGGCGCTGCATCCTTCCCAGCGAAACCGCGGGCTGCGCATCGCTTGCCGCATGGGTTTCATCGTAAACGAAAATACTGGCGACATCGAGCGCGATCGTTGCCCCGAAATTGCGGCGGATCATGTGCAGCATCATGTCGAACGTGGGCGAGGCCCCGCCCGAGGTCCACATCCGCCCCTCAGCGACGAAGCGATCAGCACGCACCTGCACATCCGGGAATCGGGCTGCGAAATCCTCCAGTTCCTCCCAATGGGCCGTCGCCGGGCGCCCATCCACCAGACCTGCCCGCGCCAGCAGCCAACAACCGGATTCGATGCCGGCGACATGGGAAAAGCGCCGGGCCGCCGCCTGGAGCCGCGCGAGAAACCCGCGTCCCGCATGCCGGTCCAGATTGAAACCACCAATGACGATCAGCATGTCCCCGGCCTCGCGGCCGCTGAACGCAGTATCGACTGGAATCTCGATGCCCGCCGTCAGAAGAGCGGGCGCACCATCCGGAGATTTTATCGTCCAGTGAAACAGGCTCTGCGCAGCAACCCGGTTTGCCGCGCGCATCGGATCGAGCACGCAGGCCAGCGACATCAAGGAGGATTCGCCAAGCACCACCACTAGGATTTCGAGCGGCGGCCGGGAGGCATAAGCCTCCGCGTGGGTTATTTTTCGCGAATGCGGCATGCGCGAATTGTCAATTTTTCTGCGGAGAATGTCAAATCTCGACGACGACTTCGGGCATCATGCTGGTGTCGATGACACGGTTCGCCTCAGGTGCCGCCAAGCTCTGAAGCCGACCTATTCCCCCAGTCCGACCATCTACCGGCCGGGCCGTACGGCGCTTCGCCGACGGCCCGTTTTTTTTGCCGCAATCCGATTGAACGCGACATTCGCATCCCTGTAACAGATTCATGGGAACGAAGAACACGCTTCGACGTTTGGAAGCCAACCGAAGGAAGCGCCGTTTCAGGTTGCGGGCGGTCGCCCCGCAGCGACTTGCGACGGGTCCCTTCCCCGAATGTCGGCAAATTCGGCAACGAAATCCGGAGTTCAGATATGCAGGACCCGATATCTCAGCGTGAAGCGGCCCAGTCCGATTATCGCCAGTTCATGATCCGGGAGCTTTTGATATGGCTCGTCGGCGTTCCGGTTCCTGTCGCCGCCGTCATCGGCTATTTTGTCCTCTGAGCCGCGCTGATGTTCACAACAGGGCTCATCATGCCTGGCACAGAACAAAATTTATCGGTTGCGACCCAGGAAGGAAGCGTGTATCTCCCCGCCATCGACGGTACGGAGTGTAGCGCAGTCTGGTAGCGCATCTGGTTTGGGACCAGAGGGTCGGGAGTTCGAATCTCTCCACTCCGACCATCGGATTTTCCTGATTATATTGAGAAACTTACGCCTAGAAGCGATGGGGCGTACGCATTCGCAATGGCCGCGCAATCCGCACTGAGGCTGGCTTTCTACTACCGGTCGAAATCGAAGTTGCGGAACGAAGACGGATCGGTGATGCAGGCATATTGCAGCACGCATTGCTGGCCCTTGGCATCTCGCACCGAAACCGTCGTGTACATATCGCCGAGATCGCAG
The DNA here is from genome assembly GCF_001424985.1 of Rhizobium sp. Root1212. Taxonomy (GTDB): domain Bacteria; phylum Pseudomonadota; class Alphaproteobacteria; order Rhizobiales; family Rhizobiaceae; genus Pararhizobium. The sequence goes on along the minus strand of NZ_LMDA01000028.1, from coordinate 113,229 downwards.
CGCGCCGGCGGGGCGCGAAAACTGCGGCCGGCAAGGCCCGTGCGGAGGAACACCTTATGGTGCTGGCTGATCACCTTGCGAATTCCGGCGCAATCGTAATCGCGCGCGTTAATCTCGTAAGCACTGGCGGCAAAGGCCGCGGTTGGCGAAAGCAGGGCAATTGCGAGGATCAGGTTTTTCATATCGGCAGTTAAGCAGCAGCAGCGGTGTCGTTCAAACAAATTTTCCGTGTTCGAACCTCTCTATCGGTTGGAGAGCATTCCGTCTGCGTGGAATGAGAGCGAAAACTTTTCGGAAAGGGCTGAAAATCCTGATGTCACCGGCAGCAAGGCCATTTTGTTTTTACTCGTTCTGCGCTAAGGCTTGAGGGACGACCGGATCGGCGATCCGGCGAAGGAAGAAAGCTGGAAAGAGTTCATTATATGTCCGCAAAAATCTATCGCCCGGCAAAGACCGCCATGCAGTCGGGACAGGCCAAGACGCATTTGTGGGTGCTTGAGTTCGATCAGGAAACGCCGCGGACCATCGATCCGATGATGGGCTACACCAGCTCGCGCGATACGCGCCAGCAGCTTTCACTGACTTTCGAATCGGCCGAACTCGCCGTCGCATACGCCGAGCGCAACGGCATCGAATACCGGGTGATCGCGCCGAAGGAGGCAACCCGCAAGAATGTCTCCTACAGCGACAACTTCCGCTTCACTCGTATGCAGCCCTGGACCCACTAGGTCGAGAAAATATCCGGCAAGGCACACCGCCCTGCCCTTAAAGGCCCCTTAGCTCAGTTGGATAGAGCACCTGCCTTCTAAGCAGGTTGTCGCAGGTTCGAATCCTGCAGGGGTCGCCAATTCCTCTCTCCAGCAACTGAAATCACATAAACATTTTCGCCGCAGGTTCTACCGTATCCGGGATGCGGCCAACCGGTGCTCGTGCGCTGTATTTCCTCGTTAGGCAACCAACCAAACGCTCTCGCAACAATGTTGTCCGTACTGCAAGCGTAAACGATCAACCAGATCAGCAAAAACGCCCACGGACCGCTCCTTGCAACTCTGTATTGGACAGGTTCGCCGCTTTCGAATTCGGGGTTGAGAGCCCGCTCCATCGCCCAATAGTAATCTTTCTAAATTTTGTCGTGCTCGAGCAGATATCGATTCTTCAGACGTTCGATGCCAGCCAAAATCCGGTTCTGCGAATAGGCAAAAACGAGAGTGCAGATGGCTCCGGCAACAAAAACCACAAGAAGCAAATGGCTTTTTATGGGTTCTCCAATGTCGAGTGCCAAGACGGCGGTGAAACCGGCGAAAAGGAATGCTTGCGTGGATGCAAATACGTTTATTCTGCTGTGCAGATTGGCGTCGGCGTCCTTATGGATTTCCTAGGCACGCTCCCAATCTTCGGGCACTGGAAGCGCCGGCTCCTCTTTCCACGTATGCATGGCGATCTTCCTTTGCGTGTGCACACCCCAACAATGCATCCAGCAAGTCCAAGGTCAATTTCACAAAAGGCAGTAGATAAGCGGCTTCAGCCAGCCAGAACGCCCGGCAAAATCGGATAAAGCGATCCCATGTGCTGGACATCGGCGAACTCCCGCTTATGGTCGAAAGCTGCTACGTCTCCTGAGCAATCCTTCCCGCCACATTTCTTCGAATCCGAATGCCTGTCTATTTCTCCACCGGATTGATCTTTGCCGCCGCCGCGATCTGCGAGATCGCCGGATGTTTCGCCTTCTGGGCGTGGCTGAAGCTTGGCAAATCGGCCCTTTGGCTGGCGCCGGGCGCGGTGTCGCTTATTGCGTTTGCCTATCTGCTGACCCTCGTGCCGAGCGAAGTGGCGGGGCGGGCCTATGCGGCCTATGGCGGGATTTATATCGTCGCATCGCTGATCTGGCTATGGCTGGTCGAAGGCCAGCAGCCGGATCGGTGGGATATTGCGGGGTCGGCACTGGCGCTGGTTGCGGCGGCGGTCATTCTGTTTGCCCCGCGTGGCAACTGAAACGGCTATTTGCCCTTGATCCGCTCTGCGACCACGCGGTCGCCTTCATGGAGGCCGAGCCGCTTGACCGTGCCGGCATTCACTTCGAGCACGAAAGCCACCGGCACACGTGAATCGATGATCGCCTCGGAGAGCGGCACGGCGTTTTCACGGATTGTCGCTACCTTGCCGTCCGCGAGGATAAACAGCATGTCGAGCGGCAGATAGGTATTCTTCATCCACATCAGCACCTGACGCGTCTGGCCGAAATCGAACAGCATGCCGTGATCGGCGGCCATGTCGCGCCGGTTCATGAGACCGAGCGCCCGCTGCTCGCTATCGAGTGCCAGTTCGACGGTAAAATCGTGGGTTTTGCCATCGGCGGTGACGACGCTCAGCGGTGCAGTATCGAAGCCGACATCGGCGGCAGCGACCGGCAGCACCAACAAAAAAAGCGCCACGAGGGCGCTTCCCAGAATCTGGATCGCGGAACGCATCAGTGCGAGCGTCCGCTGGGGGCCGGCACGTCCGGGTGAATTTCCGCCGCCATCAAGCCCTTGTCGCCATCGCCGAAGCGCACGAGCACGGTCTGGCCGGGGCGAAGCTCCGTCAGGCCGAAGCGGCGCAGCGTTTCCATGTGGATGAAGATGTCCTCGGTGCCGTCACCGCGCGTCAGGAAGCCAAAACCCTTGGTGCGGTTGAACCACTTGACGAGAACCCGTTCCAGGCCGCTGGTCGGCGTGACCTGCACATGGGTTTTCACCGGCGGAAGCTGCGAGGGATGAACGGCTGTCGACTGATCCATGGAAAGAATGCGGAAGGCTTGATAGCCGCGATCGCGCTTCTGGATCAGGGCGACGACGCGCGCGCCTTCTAGAACGGTCTGGTATCCGTCGCGGCGCAGGCAGGTCACATGGACGAGAACGTCCTGCATTCCGTTGTCGGGAATGATGAAGCCGAAACCCTTGGCGACATCAAACCATTTGATGACGCCGGTAATCTCGATCAGGTCAAGAGCATCGCCGCCAAAATCATCCCCCGGCATGATGCCTTTCGGTGAAATCCTGTCCGCCATTCCCTGCCAGCCCCTCGATTACGCGTCACACCAATACGGTTAACTGATTCTTGATAGCAAGATATCATCGTCCCGGCGCATCTTTGCAAGGGTTTCGGTGAATTTTGCCTTCGATCCACCATAGTTGCCGAGGCTTGCCTCTGGCTGTCGGCGCGCTAAATATAACCGCCTCCCGCCAAAACAAGGATATTACAATGCGTTATCTGCACACCATGGTCCGCGTCAAAGACCTGGACGCCGCGCTCAATTTCTATTGCAACATCTTCGGCCTTTCCGAAATCCGTCGCTACGAGAACGAAAAGGGCCGTTTCACATTGGTATTCCTCGCCGCACCCGGCGATCTCGACCATGCGAAAGAGGCGCTGTCGCCCTGCCTGGAACTCACCTACAACTGGGACACGGAAGACTATACCGGCGGACGCAACTTCGGTCACCTCGCCTATGAGGTCGACGATATCTATGCGACCTGCCAGAAGCTGATGGACAACGGCGTGACCATCAACCGCCCGCCGCGCGATGGCCACATGGCTTTCGTACGCTCGCCGGAGGGTATCTCCATCGAAATCCTGCAGAAGGGCGATAACCTCGCGCCGAAGGAGCCCTGGGCTTCGATGGAAAACACCGGCGTCTGGTAAGCCCCGCACAATGCGGCCGAGCGATATATCCCGCTATCGTTCGGCCAAATGCGCCCGGTTTTTCGTGAGCCGGTACCGCCCGGCCGACAGGCATGCCGGCGCAAAGCGGGGACCAGACAGTGTTTCAAGTTCAGGGATTCAGTATCAGCCTGCGCCATCTCGGCAGCAGCGTGGCTTTTGTCACATCCCTTGCCGTGCTGAGCGCCTGCGTCTCGACAACAGGTGCATCGAAAATCAAGCCCGAGACTTCCGCCGAAGAAGCGGCGCAGGGCGACGGTGAAGGCGGTAATCCCCAAGTCGCTGCCACTGCCGGAGCTTCGCAAGATCAGCAGGTGGTGGCGCTCGGCGCCGGGCAGCAGGAAGCCGGCTATCCGGCACAGGCAGCGATGCCGGTCGCGGATACCGAACCCGGCCCGCTGGTGCTGCAAAGTACGGGTCTGAAGGCCACATCCAGCAGCATTTTTGCCAATCGTCCTGCCCGCGCGCTCGTCCCGGCCCAGCAGATGCCGGAGGGACAAGGCGTGACCCCGAGCTCAAACAGCCTGTTCAATGCCGGCCAGCAGCAGCCGATGCCAGTGGAAGGTAGCGAAGCCAAGAAGGTTCTGCTTCCGGGCGAAGGCGCGTCGCGCGCCGCACCCCATGGAAATCCGAATCAGGCGACGAGCGCAGGCCCCCTTCCCGGAACGGCGGCGGAAAACGAAGTCGCCGGCGTCGAGCACATCTCGCAGCCGGCACCGGCCGGCAGCGATAAGCCGGCGGATGCGGCCGAGGCGCTTTCGCTTGCGGGGCTGTTCAGCGCCAAGCGCAAGGGGCGGCAGGCCGCTTCGGGGCTTCCGCAGGATCAGGTGGCTGCGCTTGGCTATACGGCCTGGCCGAGCAACCGCGCCATCTCGATGTTCGCGACCGTGGAGGACGACGATCCGAGCCATGACGACGAAAGCCCGGCGATCGAAATGGCCGCCCTGCCCGGCCTTGCCCGGCTGGCGCCGAATGGCCTTTGGCTGCAGACGGAGAAAGTCGATACCGGCTGTTTCCAGCCCGAACTGATGGGGCTCCTGAAAAACGTCGAGCAGCATTACGGGCAGAAGGTGATCGTCACCTCGGGGCATCGCGACGTGGCGCACAATGCCTCCGTCGGCGGCGCGCCGCGCTCGCGCCATATCAGCTGCGAAGCAGCCGATATCCAGGTGCCGGGCGTCGATAAATGGGAGCTTGCCTCCTATCTGCGCGCGCTCCCCGGCCGCGGCGGCATCGGCACCTATTGCCACACCCAATCCGTCCACATCGACACCGGTAAACGACGCGACTGGAACTGGGGCTGCACGAGAAAGGTCTGACAAGACCTTGTTTTGGTGCATCTTTCCGAGGCGCGAATTTCATCCACAAGTCCGCGGCATTTTTTACAGAAAAATGAAAATTGCCGCTTGCGGTTCTGAAATCGCGTGACTATAAGACGCCCACACAGCGCGTGCGCCCTTCGTCTATCGGTTAGGACACCAGATTTTCATTCTGGGAAGAGGGGTTCGACTCCCCTAGGGCGTGCCACTGTTTTCTTTCCCCCGACATGCTGATACTGCCCTCGCTTGAGCCTTTGTGCTGCGCGTTTTGCCGCCTCGCAACGCGTTCACACATTTCATCAAAAAAGCGTCGGAATTCGAAAATTGTCGCTTGCGGTTCTGAAATCGCCCGCCTATAAGGCGCCCATACAGCGCGTGCGCCCTTCGTCTATCGGTTAGGACACCAGATTTTCATTCTGGGAAGAGGGGTTCGACTCCCCTAGGGCGTGCCACTGTCTCTCCTCCCCCAGACAATTCGATCTCTCTCGGCAAGCGCTTTTGCGTGTTCTGACGCGTCGGAATTTTCTTCAAAAAAACCTTTCGAATCCGCATTTTGGCGCTTGCGGGAGTTAGTCGTGCTGACTATAAGACGCCCACCGCACGCGCCCTTCGTCTATCGGTTAGGACACCAGATTTTCATTCTGGGAAGAGGGGTTCGACTCCCCTAGGGCGTGCCACTTTGCTTGACCGAAGCAACCTTCACCGACATCACAACGCCTTCGCCGCATCCAGAATGCGGAACTGAACCTTGCGTGCGCCCTGCCAGTGATCGGCAGAAAGACAGCCGGCGACATGCAGCGACGTGCCGCGCGAGGAGAGGAGAAGGTCGCCCAGCGCCGTTTCCTGCGCGCGGAAAGCAATCGCTTCCAGGCGGGAGCCATCCTGCCCTTCGAGCGTGACGCGGATATGGTTGACGCCGACCGGGCGCGCGTCCCTCACGCGATGCGCCGGCAGCGCGAAGATCGGCTGCGGATGACCGGCGCCATAGGGGCCGGCCTGCTCAAGTTGATCGACGAGGTCCAGCGTTGCGCCGGATGCGCCGAGTGCGCCGTCGATCTTCAGCGTTTCGGAGGAAACGAGTTCGCTGACCGTTGCGGCCGCCTTTTCTTCGAAGAAATGCCGGATGCGGCCGAGATTGGCGCGTTCGACGGTCAGGCCCGCCGCCATGGCATGGCCGCCGCCCTTCACCAGCAGGCCGGCCTCCACTGCACCACGCACCATACGGCCGAGATCGAAGCCGCTGATCGAGCGGCCTGAGCCCGTGCCCTTGCCGTTCGGATCGAAGGCGATGGCAAAGGCGGGACGGCGGAAGCGATCCTTCAGCCGGGAGGCGAGCAGCCCGACAACGCCGGGATGCCAGTTTTCGCGGGCGGTGACGATGACGGAAGCGCCCTCGCCCGTTCCGTATTCCGCCAGCGCCTCGGCTTCCGCTTCCGCCAGCATGGCGACTTCCATCGCTTGGCGTTCGCGGTTGAGGATATCGAGCTGGTTGGCGATCTCTTCGGCCTTGGCGGCATCCTCCAGCGTCAACAGCCGGCTTCCGAGCGCGGCATCGCCTATCCGCCCGCCGGCATTGATACGGGGGCCGACGAGGAAGCCGAAATGATAGGCCGTAACAGGCCCGCCAATGGCCGCTTTGCGCAACAGCGCCGAAAGGCCGGGGTTCTGCATATGCCGGGCGGCGATCAGGCCCTTGACGACATAGGCGCGGTTCAGGCCCTTGAGCGGCACGACATCGCAGACGGTTGCCAGCGCCACGAGATCGAGCAGCGCCAGCGGATCGAAATCCGCGACACGGCGGTCGCCCGCCTGACGCAGACGGCGTAGCGTGTTGACGACGACGAGGAAGACGACGCCGGCGGCGCAGAGATGCCCCTGCCCGGAAAGATCGTCTTCCCGATTCGGATTGACCAGCGCGTGGCATGGCGGCAGATCGGTGCCGACCTGATGGTGATCGATGACGACGACATCGATGCCGCGATCGCGCGCCACCGCGAGCGATTCGTGGCTCACCGAGCCGCAATCGACGGTGACGATCAGCGTCGCACCGTTGTCGATCAGTTGGCTGATCGCGGTCGGATTTGGGCCGTAGCCCTCGAAAATCCGGTCCGGGATATAGATCGTCGCATCGATGCCGAAATGGTGCAGGAAGCGGTAGAGAAGCGCCGAGGAGGCCGCACCATCGACGTCGTAATCGCCGAAGATGGCGACCTTCTCGCCGCGCGCGACGGCCTGCACGAGACGGTCGCTCGCCTTGGCGCAATCCGTCAGCAGATCGGGGTCGGGCATCAGCGAACGAATCGTCGGATCGAGGAAGGCGACCGCATTTTCCTGCGTCACACCACGGCCGGCGAGCACCCGCGACAAGAGATCGGAAAACCCGTGGACCTGGGCGATGGCAAGGGCGCGGTTCTGCCCGGCCTGATCGAGCCGCGACACCCAACGCTGGCCGCCGACCGATTTTTCGACGCCTAAAAATGCGCGCTGAATCGGATCTGGCAGTTCGTTCATGTGTTCATCCTTGAAACTGGGCTTGTTGGTAACCGTTTTCCGCGCCTTCGACAAACGAAAGCGGCCCCGCCGGGCAAGATGCCGGACGGGGCCGCTTTCATGTCATCAGCTGCCGATCAGCCGGCCTTCGGGCGCTCGATGCGGATCACCTGCGGTTCGCCGACGAGATAACCTTCGCCCTTGATCGAGGCCACCGCCTTGCGCACCGAATCTTCCGTCGTCGCATGGGTGACGAGGATGATCGTCTGCGGCTCGTCGGCTTCGACGTGATGCTTGGAATGCTGGACGATCGATTCGAGCGAGATGCGGTTTTCCGCCATGTGGGTCGCGACATTGGCAAAGACGCCAGCGCGGTCGACGACCTTGAGACGAATGAAATAACCGCCCTCATGGCTCTGGATCTGGGCGCGCTTGTAGGGCAACAGCGCCGTGACCGGGCGACCGAAAGCCGGCACATGCTGGGCGCCAGGACGGCTCTTGGCAATATCGGCGATATCCCCGAGCACGGCCGATGCCGTGGCATTGCCGCCGGCGCCGGGGCCGACCATCAACAATTCACCGAGAATATCGGATTCCATCGCCACCGCGTTGGTGACGCCATCGACCTGCGCGATGACCGATTCGAGCGGCACCATGGTCGGGTGTACACGCTGCTCGATGCCGCTTTCGGTGCGCTGGGCGACGCCAAGCAGCTTGATGCGGTAGCCGAGATCGGCGGCAGCCTGGATATCGTCGATAGAGATATTGGTGATACCCTCAAGATAGATATCGTCCGCCGCGATCGCCGTGCCAAAGGCAAGGCTGGTCAGGATCGACAGCTTGTGGGCCGTGTCATTGCCCTCGATGTCGAAGGCCGGGTCGGCTTCTGCATAGCCAAGGCGCTGGGCCTCCTTGAGGCAGGCCTCGAAGGACAGGCCTTCCTTCTCCATTTTGGTCAGGATGTAGTTGCAGGTGCCGTTCATGATCCCGTAGACGCGCGAGATCGTGTTGCCGGTCATGGATTCGCGGAGCGCCTTGATGACCGGGATGCCGCCGGCGACGGCCGCTTCATAGTTCAAAAGAGCGCCGTGGGATTCGGCCAGGCCGGCAAGCTCGATGCCGTGGGCTGCAAGCAGCGCCTTGTTGGCGGTCACCACGTGCAGGCCGCGCGACAGCGCCGCCTTGACAGCGGAATAGGCGGGATCGCCGGCACCGCCCATCAGTTCGACGAAAACGTCGATATCGGCCTCAGTGGCCAGTGTCACGGCATCGTCGAACCAGCTGATGCCGGAGATATCGACGCCGCGATTGCGGGTGCGGTCGCGGGCGGTGACGGCTGTGATCTCGATGGCGCGCCCACAGGTCGTGGCCAGGGAATTGTGACGTTCCTGGAGAATCCGCACGAGCGAGGCACCAACCGTTCCCAAGCCCGCAATGCCGATTTTAAGGGCACCTGCCATTTTAAACTTCCTAACATATAAGAGCCCCGGCCCTGCGGCCGGGGCATGACTGAAACGACCGGCTCTTGCGTCCGTCAGCGACGGGCGTTGAGCGAGATGACGTTGTGGAGCGTATCGTCGGCGGTCGCGAGGAACTTCTTCAGGTTCCGCGCGGCTTGGCGAATGCGATGTTCGTTTTCGACGAGCGCGATGCGGACGTAATCGTCACCGAGTTCGCCGAAGCCGACGCCCGGTGCAACCGCGATATCAGCCTTCTCGACCAGCAGCTTGGAAAACTCCAGCGAACCGAGATGACGGAATTTTTCCGGGATTTTCGCCCAGGCGAACATGGTGGCTGCCGGCGGCGGCACTTCGAATCCTGCCTTGCCGAAGGTTTCGACCATCACGTCGCGGCGGCGCTTGTAGATGCTGCGCACTTCGGCGATGTCGGAGCCGTCGCCGTTCAGCGCGTGGGTCGCCGCCACCTGGATCGGCGTGAAGGCACCATAATCGAGATAGGATTTGACCCGCGTCAGCGCCGCGATCAGTCGCTCGTTGCCGACGGCAAAGCCCATGCGCCAGCCGGGCATGGAGAAGGTCTTCGACATCGAGGTGAATTCGACGGTGTTGTCCATCGCGCCCGGCACTTCGAGCACCGACGGCGGGGGATTGTTCTCGTCGAAATAGATCTCGGCATAGGCCAGATCCGAAAGAATGACGATGTCGTGCTTCTTCGCGAAGGCGACCACTTCCTTGTAGAAATCGAGCGTCGCGACATGGGCCGTCGGGTTCGACGGATAGTTGATGATCAGCGCGATCGGCTTGGGGATCGAATGGCGGATCGCCCGCTCCAGTGGCGGGAAGAAGGTGTCGTCGGGCTCGACCGAGATCGAACGGATGACGCCGCCGGTCATCAGGAAGCCGAAGGCATGGATCGGATAGGTCGGGTTCGGGCAGAGCACGACGTCGCCCGGCGCCGTGATCGCCTGCGCCATGTTGGCGAAGCCTTCCTTCGAACCCAGCGTCGCGACGACCTGGGTATCGGGGTTGAGCTTCACGCCGAAGCGGCGGGCATAATAGGCGGCCTGGGCGCGGCGCAGGCCGGGAATGCCCTTGGAGGACGAATAGCGATGCGTGCGCGGGTCCTGGACCACTTCGCAGAGCTTGTCGACGATCGCCTGGGGCGTCGGCAGGTCGGGGTTGCCCATGCCGAGGTCGATGATGTCAGCTCCACCCGCTCGCGCGCTGGCTTTCAAACGGTTGACCTGTTCGAAAACGTAAGGCGGCAGACGCCGGACTTTGTGAAATTCTTCCATCTTAAAACCTCGTCTTGCGCGTCCCGCCAGCAGCGAATCTAAGGTGCGAGGGAGACGCGCGCGGTGCTATCGGCCCACGCGGCCATACAAGGCTTTGCGTCCAAAATCATCGAAACGCAAGTGCTAATTCTGTATCTCTTTCAGCGTGTCGGTGCCGTGATTGGCGGCAAGCGCCTGCAACTCCTTAAGGCGCCGCTGATATTCGGCTTCGCTGATCTCGCCGGACTTGCGCTTGCCGGAAAGCGCGGTGAGACGCGCCGAGATATCCGTGGCCTCTTCATTGCTCATCTGAACGTTGGCGGCCGGCAGCTTGCCCTCGATGACCGGATAAGCATCGGCAGCAATCGGGCGGGCCATGGTTTGCGTATACTCCGAAGAGCGACCGCTGACCGCAGAAGACGAGGTGCAGCCGGCCATAACGGCCGCCGATGCGGCAATCACTGTAAATGTGCAATAATGGGCCGCCGCCTTGAGCGACCCAATCTTGAGCGAATGCTTCATGTCTTCCCCGTCCGCTTTTCCGTTGCCGGCCTCATTGCGCATAACAGCCATGAGTGCCGCGCGCTGGCACTTGTAATCATTTTCGGGCAGAATGTAAAAAGACAAAACGTCAAACGTCTGGGGAGGGACTTGAGTGGCGGAAGGCAAGGGAAACGCAGGCCAAGCTGAAGGTAAAACCGAAGGATTTCAGGGATTTGACCCGAAATCGGTCGAGCCCTACATCGTCAAGGACCCCGAAGCGCTCGCCATGAACATGGCGCGCACGGTGGAACAGCTCGGCAAGGCCGCCTCCGCATGGCTCGCCCCCCGCGAAAGCGGCGCAAAAACCGATTATGTCGCCGATCCCGTGGTCGATATGGTCAAGACGCTCTCGAAAGTCTCCGAATACTGGATTTCCGAACCCCAACGGACGCTCGAAGCCCAGACCCAGCTGATGGGGAGTTTCTTCTCGATCTGGACCCGCACGCTGCAGAAGATGTCCGGCGACGCCTCCGCGGAAGCCCCGGCCCGGCCCGACAAGCGCTTCAGCGATGCCGACTGGGTCAACAACCCCTTCTTCGACTTCCTGCGCCAAGCGTATCTCGTCACCTCAGACTGGGCCGACCGCATGGTCACAAATGCCGAAGGGCTCGATCCCCACACCCGGCACAAGGCCGCCTTTTACGTCAAGCAAATCTCCAGCGCGCTTTCGCCGGTCAATTTCATCACCACCAATCCGCAACTCTACCGGGAAACCGTCGCCTCCAGCGGTGCAAACCTCGTCAAGGGTATGAAGATGCTGGCGGAAGACATCGTCGCCGGCCAGGGCGACCTGAAGATGCGCCAGACCGATTCGAGCAAGTTCACGGTCGGCGAAAACATCGCCATCAGCCCCGGCATGGTGGTCGCCCAGAACGACGTCTGCCAGATCATCCAGTATGACGGGACGACGGATACGGTGCTGAAGCGCCCGCTGCTGATCTGCCCGCCATGGATCAACAAGTTCTACGTGCTCGATCTAAACCCGGAAAAATCCTTCATTCGCTGGGCGGTCGAACAGGGACACACGGTCTTCGTGATCTCCTGGGTCAATCCGGATGCCCGCCACGCGACCAAGGACTGGGAAGCCTATGCCCGCGAAGGCGTCGGCTTCGCGCTCGATACGATCAAGAAGGCGACGGGTGAAGACGAGGTCAATGCCATCGGCTACTGCGTCGGCGGCACGCTGCTCGCCGCGACGCTGGCGCTGCATGCACAGGAAGGCGATACCCGCATTCGCTCGGCGACGCTCTTCACCACCCAGGTCGATTTCACCCATGCTGGCGACCTCAAGGTCTTCGTCGATGAGGACCAGATTTCCCAGCTTGAACAGCGCATGGGCGAAACCGGCTATCTCGAAGGCTCGAAGATGGCGACAGCCTTCAACATGCTGCGGTCCTCCGACCTGATCTGGCCCTATTTCGTCAACAACTACCTCAAGGGACAAGAGCCGCCGCCCTTCGACCTGCTCTACTGGAATTCCGATTCCACCCGCATGGCGGCGGCCAACCACTCCTTCTACCTGCGCAACTGCTACCTCGAAAACAACCTGACCAAGGGCGAGATGGTGATGGCCGGAAAGAAACTCTCGCTTCACGACGTGAAAATCCCGATCTACAACCTCGCCGCCAAGGAAGACCATATCGCGCCAGCGAAGTCCGTCTTCGTCGGCAGCCAGTTCTTCGGCGGCAAGGTCACCTATGTCATGTCCGGCTCCGGCCATATCGCCGGCGTCGTCAACCCGCCGGCCAAGGGCAAGTACCAGTACTGGACCGGCGGCAAGGTGACCGGTGAATTCGAGGATTGGGTGGCCAAGGCCGAGGAGACGCCCGGTTCCTGGTGGCCGCACTGGCACGCCTGGATCGAAAAGCAGGACAAGCGGCGGGTGCCGCCACGCCATACCGGCGGCCCGTTGAACTCAATCGAGGCCGCCCCCGGCTCCTATGTGCGCATTCGTTCCTGACGACGGCGCGCCCGCACACGATGAAGTTTGAAAGTCCCCTCGTCCCGGCGGTGCTCGTCCAGCGCTACAAGCGGTTCCTGTTCGACGCCGTTCTGGAAGACGGCCGCGCGATCACCGGTTTCTGCCCGAATACCGGCTCGATGCGCGGCCTGACCACGCCCGGATCGAAAATCTGGCTCTCGGAACATGACAGCCCGACGCGAAAATACCGGCATATGCTGGAACTGGTGGAGGTGGACGGCGCACCGGTCGGCATCAACACCGGGCTTCCGAATGCGCTCGCCGGCGAGGCGATCGCCGCCGGGCTCGTGGGCGATCTTGGGACTTATCCGCTGGTGCGGCGCGAGCAACGCTACGGTAAGAATTCCCGCATCGACTTCCTGCTCTCCGACCCGGATGGCAGCCGTCGCTGCTATGTCGAGGTCAAGAACGTGCATTTCAGCCGCGAAAACGGGCTGGCGGAATTTCCCGACAGCCCGACCAGCCGCGGCGCAAAGCATCTGGAGGAACTGGGAGACATGGTGGCGGAGGGCCATCGCGGCGTGATGCTTTATCTGGTGCAAAGGGCAGATTGCAGTCACTTTCGCATCTGCGGTGATCTCGATCCGGTCTATGCGCGCGCCTATGTCCGGGCACGGCAGCGCGGCGTCGAAGCCTTTGCCGTGCGCTGCAGCATCTCGCCCACGCAAATCGTCGCCGACGGCCTGATCGCCATGGACGAAACGGCCCCTGCCGGTCTATGACATCAGATCACGACAAGCGAAAGTTCTAGAGAATGGTCACCTATATCGAGGCCGATTCTGCGCCTTACAAAAACACCGGGGTCATCCGCCTGTACACCCCGGAGGATTTCGCCGGCATCAAGCGCGCCTGCCAGCTGACCGCCCGCTGTCTCGACGCGCTTGCGCCTCTGGTGCGCCCCGGCGTGACCACGGATGAGATCGACCGTTTCGTGTTCGAATTCGGCATGGACAACGGCGCCCTGCCCGCCACCCTTAACTATCGCGGCTACACCAAGTCGTCCTGCACTTCGATCAACCACGTCGTCTGCCACGGCATCCCGAACGACAAGCCGCTGCGCGAGGGCGATATCGTCAATATCGACGTGACCTACATCCTCGACGGCTGGCATGGCGATTCGAGCCGGATGTATCCGGTCGGCGAGATCAAGCGGGCGGCCGAGAGGCTGCTCGAAGTCACCTACGAATGCCTGATGCGCGGCATCGCGGCGGTGAAGCCCGGCGCGCGCACCGGCGCGATCGGCGAGGCGATCCAGAGCTTTGCGGAAGCCGAACGCTGCTCCGTCGTGCGGGATTTCTGCGGCCACGGCGTCGGCCGGCTGTTCCATGATGCGCCCAACATCCTGCATTACGGCCGCGCCAATGAAGGCCCGGAAATGCGCGAAGGCATGATCTTCACCATCGAGCCGATGATCAATCTCGGCCGGCCGCATGTGAAGGTGCTCGCCGACGGCTGGACGGCGGTCACCCGCGACCGCTCGCTGTCGGCGCAATACGAACACTGCGTCGGCGTGACCGCCACCGGCTGTGAAATCTTCACGCTGTCGCCCGGCGGCCTCGACCGTCCCGGTCTCCCTCCGCTGAGTGCCGCATGACGAAACCGCCCGGCCGAATCGAGCCGCAACCGGCGGAACAGGCAGGTTTCTTCGGCGAGCAGACCCCGTCGCGCGCCGACCTCGCCGCCTCCACGGAAACAGCCCACTACCATGGCCATCGCGACCGGCTGCGCACCCGTTTTCGCGACAATGGCGATGCAGCGCTTGCCGACTATGAAATCCTCGAACTGCTGCTTTTCCGGCTCATTCCAAGACGGGACACCAAGCCCGTCGCCAAGGCGCTGCTCGATCGTTTCGGGACACTCGCCGGCGTCTTCGGCGCCCAGCCGGCGCTGCTGCAGGAGGTCAAGGGTATCGGCGAAGCCGTAGCGCTCGACCTGAAGCTGATCGCCGCCGTCGCCCACCGCACGCTGAAGAGCGATTTGCGCGGCAAGAAGGTGCTCGCCTCCTGGTCGTCGGTTATCGAATACTGCCATGCGGCGATGGCGCATGAGAACCGCGAGCAGTTCCGCATCCTCTTCCTCGACAAGCGCAACGCGCTGATCGTCGACGAGGTGCAGCAGACGGGTACAGTGGACCACACCCCGGTTTACCCGCGCGAAGTGGTGAAACGCGCTTTAGAACTTTCCGCTACAGCCTTGATTTTGGTCCACAATCATCCATCAGGCGATCCGACACCGTCACGCGCCGATATCGAGATGACCAAGACCATTATCGATACCGCCAAACCGCTGGGCATTACCGTGCACGATCACATCATCATCGGCCGCGATGGCCATGCGAGCCTCAAGGGTCTGCGGCTGATCTGATCCGTCCGAGTTTGTCAGGGAAAAGTGGAACCCGGTTTTCCCGACAAGACAAACGAAAACCCTAAAGCCACCGCGCCTTCTTGAAGAAGCGGTACAGCCCGGTGCAGATGACGAAAATCGCCGCCAGCACGAAGAAATAGCCGTAGCGCATGTGCAGCTCCGGCATATCAACAAAATTCATGCCGTAAATGCCGGCAATCGCCGTCGGCACGGCGAGGATAGCGGCCCAGGATGCGAGCTTGCGGGTGATTTCCGTCTGCTCGGACTGGCCGATCATCAGGCTCGCTTCGAAAGTGAAGGCCAGAACCTCGCGCAGGCTGTCGATATCCTCCTGCACCCGGCGCACATGGTCGGTTACATCGCGGAACAGAGCGTGCAGCATCGCATCCATGCCCGGCAGGTCGAGATGCTCGTGGCGGCGGCAGACGTCGACCAGTGGCACGACGGCATTGCGCAGCCGAAGCAGGCTGCGTCGCAGCATATAGAGCCGCTCGACATCCGCCTTGTCCAGCCGCTCGCGCAGCACCCGTTCTTCCAGCTCCTCTACTTCCTCATGGATCATCTCGATGACCGGTACGTAGTTGTCGACGATGAAATCGAGGATCGAATAAAGGATGTAGTTCTCGCCGTGGGCGAGCGCGACCGGTGATGCCTCGCAGCGCTGGCGCACGAGATTATAGGAACTCGACGCACCGTGCCGCACGGAGACGACATAGCCGCGGCCGACGAAAAGGTGGGTTTCGCCGAAAACGATCTCGGCATCCATCATATGGGCGGTGCGCGCCACGACGAACATGGCGTCGCCATAGATTTCGAGCTTCGGTCGCTGGTGGGCGTGGCCTGCATCCTCGATCGCCAGAGGGTGGAGATCGAATTCCCGCTGCACCTCCGCCAACAGAAGCGCGTCCGGCTCATGCAGGCCGATCCAGACGACGGTATTTTCCTTTTGCCGCCAGAGGTGGGAATCGCTGATCGGAATGTCGCAGATGCGCTTGCCGTTCTGATAGACAGCTGCTGCAATGACGCCGGGCCTTGTCTCAGGGCCGCGCAGTCCCGCGGCCTCCGATCCGGTCCCCTCCACCTCCTCCTGCGGAACAAAGCTTTCCCTGCCTTCGTGCCGAACCATAGAAGCCTCCATCCACTGCCACTCGCTCCCGGCATATTCCTCGAAGCATAGCGCATATCGCCGGAAACCGGCATCCATAATCCTGCCGGAAGCACACAAGACTTTATTAAATTGTAAGATAGAGGCTATAGACGATGACTGAAATCTGCCGCAGTGCACAACGATCCTCATCATCAGCGGATACGCCCATGAACCAGTACGATCTCGTTGTTGTCGGCAGCGGCCCCGCGGGCCGCCGCGCCGCCATCCAGGCTGCCAAGCTCGGCAGGAAAGTCCTTGTGATCGAGCAGGGAAAGCGCGTCGGCGGCGTCTCCGTCCATACCGGCACCATCCCCTCGAAGACCTTGCGCGAAACGGCGCTCAACCTCTCCGGCTGGCGCGAACGCGGCTTCTATGGCCGCGCCTATCGCGTCAAGGAGGAGATCAGCGCCGAGGACCTGCGGCGGCGCCTGATCATCACCCTCGACCATGAGGTCGAGGTGCTGGAGCATCAGTTCGCCCGCAACCGCGTCCAGCACATTCGTGGCAAGGCAAGTTTCGTCGATCCGACGACCATGCAGGTGGTGAAGGACGACGGCGAAATTCTCCATGTCAAGGGCACCAGCATTCTGCTTGCCGTCGGCACCAAACCCTTCCGCCCCGACTATATCCCCTTCGACGGCAAGGCGATCATCGACAGCGATGAGTTGCTCGATATCGAGGAGCTGCCGCGCTCAATGGCTGTCATCGGCGCCGGCGTCATCGGCATCGAATATGCGACCATCTTCTCGGCGCTCGATACGCAGATCACCCTGATCGACCCCAAGGTGACGATGCTCGATTTCATCGACAGGGAGATCGTCGAGGACTTCACCTATCAGCTGCGCGACCGCAACATGAAGCTCCATCTCGGCCAAAAGGCCGAGAAGGTCGAGCGCTTGCCGAACGGCCAATGCGAGATCAAGCTCGACAGCGGCCGTGTGGTCCATTGCGAGATGGTGCTGTTTGCCGCCGGCCGCATGGGCGCCACCGATACGCTCAATCTCGAGGCCGCCGGCCTCGAAGCCGACAGCCGCGGCCGTCTCAAGGTGAACCCGGAAACCTTCCAGACCTCGGTGCCCAACATCTATGCCGCCGGCGACGTCGTCGGCTTCCCGAGCCTTGCCTCGACTTCGATGGAACAGGGCCGCATCGCCGCCCGCGTCGCCGTCGGCGCCATGGCCAAGGAACCGCCGAAATTCTTCCCCTACGGCATCTACGCCGTTCCGGAAATCTCGACCTGCGGCTTGACGGAAGAAGAGGTGAAGGAACGCGGCATCGCTTATGAGTGCGGCATCGCCCGTTTCCGCGAAACCTCGCGCGGCCACATCATGGGTCTCGATTCGGGCCTGTTGAAGCTGATCTTTTCGCTGAAGACCCGCCGTCTGCTTGGCGTCCATATCGTCGGCGAAGGTGCCACCGAACTGGTGCATATCGGCCAGGCGGTGCTCAACCTGAAGGGCACGGTCGAGTATTTCGTTGAGAACACCTTCAACTACCCGACGCTCGCCGAGGCCTACAAGATCGCCGGCCTCGACGCCTGGAACCGCATGGGCGAGGTCGCGCCGAAGGCATAAAGGCCAGCCCCTTATCAAGGGGTTGCCCTCATCCCCCACTCACCGTCGTCATCCTCGGCCTCGTGCCGAGGATCTTTCAGCGTCTCCCAGAGAATGGAGGGACCAGCAGATGCTCGGCACGAGGCCGAGCATGACGGAAGAGAGGAAGACAGCCCTCCCAGAAAACTCCACAACGCAAAAAGGCCGCCCATTGGGCGGCCTTTCAATTGGGTCCTATGAGGAACCGGCTTATTCGGCGCTGTCGTCAGCGGCCTTCTTCTTGGCCGGAGCCTTCTTCTTCCGGGCTGCGGCTTCTTCGCCTTCAACGGAAGCTTCAGCCTTGGCGGCCTTCTTCTTCGGGGCCTTCTTGGCGTCTGCCTTGCCTTCGTCCTCGTCATCAGCCATCAGCTCTTCCTTGCTGACGGTCTTGTCCGTGACCTTCACTTCGGAGAGCAGGTGATCGATGACCTTTTCTTCGAAGAGCGGAGCGCGCAGCGAAGCGGCGGCACCGGGGGTCTTCTGGAAGTAGTCGATGATTTCCTTTTCCTGGCCAGGGAACTGGCGCAGCTGCTGGAACAGCGAACGCTGCATTTCCTCGTCGGAAACCTGGACGCCAGCCTTCTCGCCGATTTCGGAGAGAACGAGGCCGAGGCGGACGCGGCGCTCAGCCAGCTTGCGGTACTCGGCGCGGGCGTCTTCTTCGGTCGTGTCTTCATCGGCGAAGGTCTTGCCGGCCTGCTGCAGGTCGGTGTTGATCTGGCGCCAGATGTTGTCGAATTCGGCATCGACCAGACGGCCGGGGGTGTCGAACTGGTACATCTCGTCGAGTTGGTCGAGGATCTGACGCTTGACCTTCTGGCGGGTGAACGAGCCGTACTGGCTTTCGATCTGGCCGCGGACGATTTCCTTCAGCTTGTCAGCCGATTCGAGGCCGAGCTTGGTGGCCAGCTCGTCGTTGATTTCGACGGCAGCGGCAGCAGCGACGTCGTTGACGTTGATGTCGAAGGTGGCTTCCTTGCCGGCGAGGTTTGCAGCCGGGTAATCAGCCGGGAAGGTGACGGTGATGACCTTCTCGTCGCCAGCCTTCAGGCCGACCAGCTGCTCTTCGAAGCCCGGAATGAAGCGGTTGGAGCCGAGAACCAGCTCAGCGTCTTCGTCCTTGCCGCCGTCGAAGGCTTCGCCGTCGACCTTGCCGAGGTAATCGATGGTGACGCGGTCGCCGTTTTCAGCCTTGCCCTTCTTGGTTTCGTAGGTGCGGGCGCTTTCGGCGATCTTGAGGATCTGCTCGGTGACTTCGGCGTCGTCGATATCGACGACTTCGCGGGTGACCTTGATGCCCGAAACGTCCTTCAGCTCGATCGCCGGGATGACTTCGTAGGCCAGGGTGAATTCGAAATCGGCATCGGCGTTGAGGATCTTGTCGGCTTCCGCCTCGTCCTCGGTCATGGCGATTTCCGGCTGGGTCGCAGACTTTTCGCCGCGCTCGGAGAGGATTTCGGTCGGCTTGTCGCGAACGATCTCGTTGACCAGTTCGGCCATGATCGACTTGCCGTACATCTTCTTCAGATGCGCGAAGGGCACCTTGCCCGGACGGAAGCCGTTGATACGGACCTTGCCCTTGGCGTCTTCCAGGCGCTCGTTCATACGAGCTTCCATGTCCTTGGCCGGAATGACGACCTTGAGTTCGCGCTTCAGCCCTTCAGCGAGCGTTTCGATAACCTGCATGTTCAAACCTTCATTTCACGTTGACAGGGCTCTGTCGGTGTTCGTTTCTCGAGCACGTGAGCCGATCCAATTGCCGGGAGTGGCTTTACGCAAATCCGTCACCGTTTTGCAAGCAAAATGGCGCACTCTTCCTGATCGACGCAGAAGATAAAGCCTCCGCGTCCCTAATATTCTGGTGCGGGTAGAGAGACTTGAACTCCCACGCCTTGCGGCACCAGAACCTAAATCTGGCGTGTCTACCAATTTCACCATACCCGCGTTCAGAAAGCCGCCTCGCCTGATCTCTGCAGCGGATCGCGAGCATAAAGCAAGCCTCCGCCGGGTTCAGGGCGTTCCCGAGCGCGGCGTCTCTATATCACCCGTTTCTCGAGGATCAAAGGGAAAATAAGCCGTCAGGCACAGGGAAATCGCGGGAAATCTCCGCTTTCGTCAGAAGGGCGGCTCTTCATAGAGCGGCTTTCCATCAATTGAGATCGTGCGGATCTGCATGACGCCGGTATCGCTGACGCTTGCGGTCACGGAAAGCGCCTGCGCGTTTCGCGCCTCTTCCAGCGGCTTGCCCTGGCCTTCCGGCACGTAATAGCGCTCGATGCCGTATTCCACCGAAAGCGCCGTCTGGCTGCCCGACGGCTGGGGATAGAAGTAGAAGGGCTGGGTTCTGGCGACGACACTGCCGTCTTCGAGCGGCGGCAACGTGCCGAAAGCCGCCTCCCTCACATGCCAGAAGCCGTCCTCGGCTTTCGCGAGCCGCACGGAAAGCTGCGCATCCGTCTCCTCCTGCGGTAGCGTGTCCACCAGCTTGTCGAGCGGGATGGTCGAGATATCATAGGAGAGGATCACATAATCGCCGCGCAGGAGGTCGCGCGGATCGACCGGAACGGTCTGCAGCACGACATCGTGGCCGTTGCGCAGGATCGCTGCCCGGCTTTCGATCATATAGCCGAGGATCGCCGTTTGCAGGGCGGCAATGATGACGGCCGAGACCCAGACATTGAGAATGGCGGGTTTTGAAAGGAACGCCTTCATGGCTTCACGCCTCCGTGCCGGTTGCGGGCCGGGCGGCAAGCCGCCTTTCGATGCGGATCACCGCATAGGCGATGGCTGCCACGACGACGCCGGAAATCAGGAAGAAACCGGAGGTGCCGAGAATGCTGCCGATCGTCTCCGACGACAGGAACAGCAGCTCGCCGGCAAAGGCCGCATAACCGAGAAAGCGCACGGCGCCGTTCAGCCGCCCGGCAAGCCCGATACCGGCCAGCGACACCGCCAGCGCCGTCGCGCCGATCACCACGTCCTGCCAAAGATACTCCATCTCCATATGCAGCGCGATGAGGCCGAGGAGCGCCAGCGCGAAGCTGTAGAAGGCAGGCGCCGCACCCGCTTCGTCCGCCATCCGCCGCAGGGGCGAAAACGGCAGCACGGCTAGAAGGAAGGCGACGAGGCCGATGCCGAAATAGGTTGCCGCCAGCCAGGCTTCCGGCGCTTCCGTGTAAAGCCAGCCCAGCCAGCCAAGCATCAGCAGATAGGCAAGGTGCCGGGCAATGCCGGCGCCCGTATAGCGCACCAGCGCCACGATGATGAGCACCAGCACCGGCACGAGGAAGATATAGCCGTTGCCTTCGAGGCTGGCGTCGCTCTCAAAGACGAGATCGATGAATATCCACCAGCCGAGCGCGCCGCAGAGCACGGCAAGAGCCCCGGAGCGAAACAGAACCGTTGCGGCACAGGCGACCAGGAACCAGACGATCAGCGCATCGGCGGAATCACCGGAGAGATGATACATCTGCCCGACAAGCGCGATGGCGCCGCCGAAGGCCATGGTCGCAAGCACCAGAAGCGCTGTGCCGATCGCCACCGCACCGCGGCTCAAGCTGAAAGCCGCCCCGAGATAGGCCGCCCAGAGGAGGCCGATAATACCGACGACGCGGGCCACACGGGGAATTGCCTCCCAGTTCGCCGCGACCAGCAGCAGCACGGCTGCGGCCAGCAGCACGCCGGCCAGCACCATCAGTACCCGGCCGGCGCTGAAGCTCGACGGGCGGGCGTCATATTCGGCGAGCATGGCGCCGGCGGCGGCGCGATCGAGCAAGCCCTTCTCGACCCAGAGATTGAAATCCCTCTCTATCCGCGCCCGGTACATGTCCACTCCTTGTAGTCCGCTATCGGCAAACACATATCACAGGCAGAATTCATTCCTAGAGCAGGCCACCGGGGTATCGTCGTTAACTTTTCATGAAACTTTCACCGCTATCGTAGCAATCAGGGACTTTGCCAGCAACGCATGCACCTGACGCATGGCTCCCGTGAAAATGCCGCACTGCACAAATCGATCAGCCGTTCCTATCTATAGAATATGGAAGCGGCGCTTAAGACAGCAGGCTCCACGGCACAGACCAGCCGTTACCCATGACGGGAAGAAGGTCGGCGAGCCCGCAAGGGCCGCGGCAAGACATTCGGAGCAAGCGCCCTCCTCCTCCCAGCGCCGCTCCGATCGAGACGGGCAAGTCTTCTCCTCCCAAGTTGCCCGTCGTTTCAAATGACGCCCGCTGGATCTCCTCCCCCAGCGGGCGTTATTTTTCCGGGCGGAATTTCTAAGTTATTTCAACGGTTTTTTATCGAATCATCCCGACACTTCCCCGTGAGCCATGCGGCTTTGGCATAGGTGCCATTCCATATCGGCTCTACCACAATGCGGATGCCATATTTATATGACTAATCATACATCGGGGCAGCGCACTCCTCCTCCCAGCGCACCCCGAAGGATCGGCGACATCCTCCTCCTCCCGGTTGCCGATCGAGACAGACAATGCCCGCCGGACCTCCTCCCCCGGCGGGCATTGTCGTTTTCACGGCAGACTTTCGGGCGGAAAGGAATGCATCCCGCGCATGGGTGCGATGCAGCATTGGCTCTGCAAATCGACCAGGCGAACAGCTATATTCCACTCATGAAATCGAGACCGGCGCAAACGGCGCCGCCGATCAAAACCATTCTGAAAGGAAACGATCATGAACATCACCCGCTCTTTCAATAACTGGCGCAAGTATCGTCAGACCGTCAACGAACTCGGCCGCATGAGCGACCGCGAACTCAGCGACCTCGGCATCGGCCGCAGCGACATCCCGTTCGTTGCCCGCCAGGCTACCAAGTAAGTCAGGCTACCAAGTAGCCTGAACAGCACTGCCGCGCCGGCTGACGCCGACGCTCCGCAAACGCCCTCCGGAGATCATCCGGCGGGCGTTTTTGTTTTTTCAGCCTCTTGCAATTCAATGCCCCCCAGCATTTTTTCGACGGCGATAATGCTGCGATTGCGAACGCTCCAAACCGGCATTTCGGCGCGCAATTCGCCTTGAATAGGCCCGCCCTCCGATCGTTGCGAGCCCCTCCAAAATAGCAGCATGAAAACAGCGATTTAATCGCCTTTAACCAACGGTTAATCCATGGCGATTTTCTCGGCATCTGGAAAATCTGCACTCCAAAGCGGCAACGCTTGCACAAATGCATAGCAGGTGCCGTTTCTTTGCACTGCAACATCCTCTTACACGGGTGTATAACAATCTCAATCAAGCAGCGGACGAGGTCGTCGCGCTCAGCACATTACCTGAAGGAAAAGATCATGAACCCGATCCGTATGGCCAAGAACTGGATGAACTACCGCCGCACCGTTGCCGAACTCGGCAATCTGTCGAACCATGCCCTGTCCGACATCGGCATCACCCGTTTCGACATCCGCAGCATTGCATCGCGCTCCTTCCGTTAATCGGACCCGAGCCTTTGAAATATCCCAAAACGGCACCGCAAGCGGTGCCGTTTTCGTTTGTGCACTCTCCACCGGCTTTGGCCGTCAAACCCTTTCCGGTTTCGGCGATTGTGCAGTAAGAACGCCTGATGACAGATACATCCTCTTTCTCCCCCATCCATATCGTCGGCGGCGGCCTTGCCGGGTCCGAAGCCGCCTGGCAGATCGCCAAGGCCGGCATTCCCGTCATCCTGCATGAAATGCGCGGCGTTCGCGGTACAGATGCCCACAAGACGGACGGTCTTGCCGAACTGGTCTGTTCGAACTCCTTCCGCTCCGACGATGCGACCAGCAATGCGGTCGGCGTCCTCCACGCGGAAATGCGGCTCGCCGGTTCGCTGATCATGGCCTGTGCCGACGCCAATCAGGTGCCGGCCGGCGGCGCGCTTGCCGTCGACCGCGACGGTTTCTCCGACGCGGTCACCAAGGCGATTTCGGAGCATCCGCTGATCTCGGTGGTGCGCGAAGAGGTTTCCGGCCTGCCGCCGAAGGAATGGGGCCTGACGGTCATCGCGACAGGCCCGCTGACCGCGCCGTCGCTCGCCGAAGCGATCCAGAGCGAAACCGGCGCCGATGCGCTCGCCTTCTTCGATGCCATCGCGCCGATCGTCCATACCGAAAGCATCGACATGGACATCTGCTGGTTTCAGTCGCGCTACGACAAGGTCGGGCCGGGCGGCACGGGCAAGGACTACATCAACTGCCCGATGGACGAGGCCCAGTACAATGCCTTCGTCGATGCGCTGATCTCCGGCGACAAGACCGGCTTCAAGGAATGGGAAGGCACGCCCTATTTCGATGGCTGCCTGCCGATCGAGGTCATGGCCGAACGCGGTCGCGAAACCCTGCGCCATGGGCCCATGAAGCCGATGGGGCTCACCAACGCCCATAATCCGTCCGTCAAGGCTTACGCTGTCGTGCAGCTGCGCCAGGACAATGCGCTCGGCACGCTCTACAACATGGTCGGTTTCCAGACGAAGCTGAAATACGGCGCGCAGGCCGGAGTCTTCCGCATGATTCCGGGCCTGCAGAATGCAGAGTTCGCCCGTCTCGGTGGCCTGCACCGCAACACCTACATCAACTCTCCGACCCTGCTCGACAGCACGCTGACGCTGAAATCGCGGCCGGGCCTGCGTTTCGCCGGCCAGATCACCGGCTGCGAAGGTTATGTGGAAAGCGCTGCGATCGGCCTCCTGGCCGGCCGCTTCGCCGCCGCCGAGCGCAAGGGCGAGATGCTCGTGCCGCCGCCGGTCACCACGGCTTTTGGCGCGCTTCTGAACCACATTACCGGTGGCCACATCGTTTCCGACGATGAGCCGGGCAAGCGCTCGTTCCAGCCGATGAACGTCAATTTCGGCCTGTTTCCGCCGCTGGAACCGGGCGCAATCACCAAGCCGGAAGGCGTCAAGCGCTTCCGCGGCAAGGAAAAGGCCATCGTCAAGAAGCAGATGACGGCCTTGCGCGCGCTGGAAGACTGCGCCGCCTGGCTTGCTGCGACCACAGGCTGATTCAGGCTTCCGGCGTCGTGAATTCCGAGCGAGGCTGGAAGCTGCCGAGCAGCCACAGCGACACTTCCGCGGCGATATCCGCGCCGCGGAACTCATAACGCCCGTCGAGATGCGGGAAATCCAGAAAATGCACCGCCAGCCCCTGCCCGCTGTCGGTCATGGTCACCTGCACCCGGCCGGGCTCGATCAGGTGGCAGACCAAATGCGTGCCGTGCGAAGCCATGAAGCCGGCTTTGCCATCGTGCAGGCGCACGAAATAGGCCTTGTCATCCCTGGTCGAGTGGATGGCGCGGATCGCTTCCTCCGGAAACGCCCGCCCGAAATCGAGGATCGCCTGTCCGGCATCCGGCAAAAGCCGGTCTTCCTCGGCGCGCGCCTTCATCCTGATATAGAACAGCCCCGCGAGCACGACGCAGACGATAACGATGATCCAGGTCATAAAATGCCTCCAGCCTCCGCCTGTTGCGGAAGCAGCAATGTTGGCTGGACCTTAACGGCCGAAGCTTGTGCGAATGTGCCCTGCGGGCTTTACCAGCGGCCGGCGCGCAGCGCCCGCCACATCCACCATTGCCGGCGCCATTGCGCAGGCTGGATCGAGTGCTCGAAAAGATCGGCGCCGGCCCTTTCGGCGCGGTCAAGAACCGGCTCGACCATGGCGACCGTCAGGAAAGCCGCCCTGTTTTCGCGCGAGATCGCGCCCCCAGCCGCCCGCGCCTTGGCGAGATGATCGCGGCCGAGGCCGGCAAAGGCGCGGATGGCGCGGCTGATGCCGTCCTTGTCGTCGCCGGCGAGAAACGATTCCCGGTCGAGCCCGGTTGCTGTCAGCAGTTCCGCCGGCAGATAGACCTGCCCGCGGCGGCGGTGGATCGGCTGCAACAGCAGCACGCCGGCAATGGTTTGCGCCACGCCGGCGTGACCTGCAGCTTCGGCAGAGGCCGCGGCCGCCCGCGGATCGAGAATCAGGCAGGCAAGCTGGATCAGCGCCGACGCGGTTTCGCCGGCATAGCCTTCCAGCGAAGCACGGCTTTCCATCGGGTCGTCGTAGAGATCGAAAATGCGCGCATCGATCATGTCGTGCAGCACGCCAATCGGCAGTGAATAGGCGTGGATCGCCTTTACAAGAGCGGCGGCCAGCGGATGGGCTTCGCTGTTGCCGGCGGCCGCGCCATCCAGAAGATCGCGCCACCATTGCAGGCGGATTTCGCCGGGCAGAGCCTCCCGCACGCTGTCGCGCACACGGGCGATTTCCGCATAGAAGGCATAGAGCGCCGAAAGCACGCCGCGCTTGTCTTCCGGGGAGAGAAGGCAGGCCAGATAACGGTCGCGATCGCTGTCGCGCAGGGCGGCGAGGCTTTGGGCGTAAGGATCGGTCATGTCACACGACGATGAGGGCAGCGGCGACGGCGCGGGATTCGCCGAGCATGATATTGTAGGTGCGCACGGCAGCTCCCGTGCTCATCGGATCGGAGGCGATCTTGTGTTCGCGGAACATCGCCTTCAAGGCAGCCGGCAACGGGCGGATCTCCTTGCCCGTTCCGACCAGCATCACCTCGATGTCGGCCGCTTCCAGAAAGACCCGCTCGAAAGCCTCCGGCGTCAGCGGATCGCCTTCCACCACGTCCCAGCCATAGATGCCGGAGGGCAGCAAAAGAAGGGAACCGCGATGCGACATCTCGGCAAAACGGAAACCGCCATTGCCATAGGTGTCGATCGGAGCCCGGCCCGGAAAATGGGCCTTTCGGATTTCAAGGGGTCTGCGCATGCGCCCTCATGCCCCTTTTGCAGCCGTCTGTCCAGCAGAAGGGGCGCCGTGGCGAAGCTTGAACAGGATGAGCACAGGGCCGGCGACATAGATCGACGAGAAGGTCGCGACCGCGATGCCGAACAGCATGACGAAGGCGAAGGCCTGGATCGCCTCGCCGCCGAAAAGGCAGAGCGCCAGAAGCGCAAGCAGCGTCGTCGCCCCGGTCAGCACCGTGCGCGACAGGGTCTGGTTGATCGACGTATCGATCAGGATCGGCAGCGGCATGCGCGGGTAGCGTTTCAAATTCTCGCGGATGCGGTCATAGACGACCACCGTGTCGTTCAGCGAATAGCCGACGATGGTGAGAAGTGCGGCGACGCTTGCAAGATTGAACTCCATGCCCGTCACCACGAAAAGCCCGATGGTGAGCAGCACGTCATGCAGCGTGGCGATGATGGCGCCGAGCGCGAACTGCCATTCGAACCGGACCCAGATATAGACGATGATCGCCAAAAGCGAGATCAGGATGCCGATGGTCGCCGCCCTTGTCAGTTCGCCCGAGATCGAGGGGCCGACGACTTCGACGCGGCGGACATCGTAACTGTCCTCCAGTTCCCCGCGCACCAGTAGCACCGAGGTCTGCTCGGCATTTTCGCCGCCTTCGCGCGACTGGACGCGCACGACGACATCCCGTGGCGAGCCGTAAGACTTGACGGTCACGACACCGAGGTTGAGTTCGGAGAGGCGCAGGTCGATATCCTGGATATCGGCATTGCCTTCCTTGGCCCGCAATTCGATCACCGCGCCACCGGAGAAATCGATGCCGAGATTGATGCCGAGCGCGCCGAAGGCAAGCATCGACAGGATGGACAGCGCTGCCGTCAGTGAAAAGACAAAGTTGCGGATGCCCATGAAGCGGATCGCCGCGCCGTCGAAGACGCCGGTGCGGATGCCGCTCGGCAGTTCCGTCGGCATGCGGCGGCGCAGCCAGACCATCAGCATCACCCGCGTCAGGGTGAAGGCGGTGAACAGTGTCGTGACGATACCGACCGCCAGCGTCACGGCAAAGCCGCGCACCGAGCCTGTGCCGAGATAAAGCAGGATGATCGAGGCGATTAGCGTGGTGATATTGGCATCGACGATGGCGGCAAAGGCGCGCGAAAAGCCGTACTGGATCGCCTCGGCCATCGAGCGGCCGTGGCGCGCCTCCTCGCGGATGCGCTCATAGATCAGCACGTTGCTGTCGACGGCCATGCCGATGGTCAGCACGATACCGGCCACACCCGGCAGCGTCAGTGCCAATCCGCTTGCCGTCAGGGCGGCAACGATCATGATGACGTTGAGAATAACCGCGACGACGGCCACAAGGCCGAAGAAGCCATAAAAGCCGATCATGAAAATGGCGACGAAACCGGCGCCGATCAGGCCGGCGCGCAGCATCGCATGCGTCGTTTCCGTGCCCTGCCCTGCGCCGGTGGAGCGTTCCTCCAGCACGGTCAGCGCCGTCGGCAGCGGACCGCTGCGCAGCAACAACGCCACGTCTTCGGCGCCCTCGGGGCTCATCTCCGCCTCGAGAGTCAGCTTGCCGTCCGTGGACGTGTTGCGCACCAGCGGCGTGGCGACGACGAGGCCGTCGAGCACCACGGCCATCGTCGTGCCCGTGGCCTTCTTCGCGGCCTCATCATAACGCGCGGCGGCTTCCGGTGTCAGCGCCATGGTGACGATCGGCTCGCCCGTGGCGGCATCGATGCCTGTTTCGGCATCGGTGATATCGGCGGAGGAAATGAGCGGCTCGCGGCGCAGAAGCCGGCCGATCGGCGGATCATCGGCGGAATAGACGACTTCCGATCCCGCCGGCGGATTGCCGTTGACGGCCTGCTCGACCGGCATCGAGACATCGATCAGACGATAGGAGAAATCGCCTGCCTGGGTGAGGATGCTTTTCAGTTGCTCGGGATCGTAAAGGCCGGGCATCTGGACGACAATGCGGTCAACGCCCCGGCGCAGGATGTTCGGCTCCGTGCCGCCCAGATCCCGAAGCCGGCGCGACAGCGCGGCGACGGCCTTGTCGGCGCCTTCGGAAAGATGGGCGTCGATGGCGCTATCGCTGATATCGAGGCGAAGCAACTCGCCATTCTGTGCAAGGGAAAGTTCCGCACTTTTCTTGCCGCGAACCTCGACCTGCCGGTCGGTCATCGGTTTCAAGGCAGCCTTGGCCGCATCGATGCGGGCGGGATCGGTGATTTTGACTTCCACCGCCTGCCCGGTGCCACCGAGCCCGGAATAGGCGATATCGGCTTTGCGGAGAAGTTCGGCCGTTTCGCGGACCACAGCGCGCAGATCTGTGGAAACCACACCGTCGCGTTCCATCTTGAGGCTGATGAGCGAGCCGCCTTCGAGATCGAGCCCCCAGACCAGCTGCTTCTTCGGCAGCCAGGCCGGGAGCCTATCGAGCGTGCCCTGCGGCAAGACATTTGGCAAAGCGATGATCATGCTCAGGAGCACGACAAGCCAAACGACGAAGGTCTTCCAGCGGGCGATATACGGCATCAAGCTCTCATCATCAGGTGTCGAAGGAGGTCGGCGTCATCCGACCTCCTTCGCGAAAGCTCACTCCTTGACGGGTTCGCCCTTCACGCGGACTTCGGATATGCCACTGCGTACCACACGAATCTTCACGCCGTCAGCAATTTCCACTTCCAGTTCGTTGTCGTCGACAACCTTCGTGACCTTGCCGACGATGCCGCCGCCGGTGACGACCTGGTCGTTGCGGCGGATGTTCTTCAGAAGTTCCTCGCGGCGCTTCATGTTGGCGCGCTGCGGACGGATGATCAGGAAGTACATTACGACGAAAATCAGCAGAAACGGCAGGATGGACATCAGGATATCCGCGCCGCCGGCGGCCGGCGTTGCCGTTTGGGCGAAAGCCTCGGTAATGAACATTGATCACTCCTTGAATACGTCAGTTGCGGGCCAACCCCGCGTTTCGGGTGGCCGGAATATAGGAAAGCCAGCCACGAATGCAACTCGCAGCGCCACGACATTACCGTGAAATGGGCGCCATACAGAAAAAGCATCGCCGGAGAGGTCTCTCCATGCGGGTAAGCGACCTTTCGCCATCGCCGGCTTAATGTTAGGCGACGGGCAGTCTTTCATTTCAGGATCAACGCCATGCAGGACACAAAGATCGATCTTCTGCTTGCCGAAATGCGCAAGCTCAATGCGGCGCTGGAGCGCCTTGCCGGCCCCGAGCGCGCCGTCAACGACTGGGATGCGGCGGAATGTTTCGTCTGGGCGCCGCAGAACCACCATCTGCAGCCGGTGCCGAAGCCGAACCGGATCGATATCGACCTGATCCGCAGCGTCGATCACGTGCGCGACATCCTTCACGACAACACGCTGCGCTTCGCAAAAGGTTTTCCGGCTAACAACGTGCTGCTCTGGGGGGCGCGCGGCATGGGCAAGTCCTCGCTGGTGAAGGCGGTGCATGCCGCCGTTTCCCGCGAAACCAGCGTGCGCGTCAAACTTGTCGAGGTGCACCGCGAGGACATCGCCACCCTGCCCGCCCTCATGGAAATCCTCAAAACCGCGCCCGTGCCGGTGCTGGTGTTCTGCGACGACCTGTCCTTCGACCACGACGACACGTCCTACAAATCGCTGAAGGCTGTGCTCGACGGCGGCATCGAGGGGCGGCCCGGCAATGTTCTGCTCTACGCCACATCGAACCGCCGGCACCTGCTGCCGCGCCACATGATGGAAAACGAGCAATCGACGGCTATCAACCCGTCCGAAGCCGTTGAAGAGAAGGTTTCGCTGTCGGACCGCTTCGGTCTCTGGCTCGGCTTCTATAAATGCAGCCAGGACGATTATCTCGCGATGATCGACGGTTATGCCGCCCATTTCGGCATCGATATCGCGCCGGAACAGCTGCATGCCGAGGCTCTGGAATGGAGCACCACGCGCGGATCGCGCTCCGGCCGGGTCGCCTTCCAGTTCATCCAGGATATTGCGGGACGCCACGAGAAGAAAATCGAGCTGAGCTGACGGCCCTCCTCCGGAAATGCAAAAGCCGCGCCCTACAAAGGACGCGGCTTTTTTCGTTATGGGGATGACTATTCGAGGAAGGTCGCCGGGTTGACGGCGGTGGCGTTCTTGCGCACTTCGAAGTGAACCTGCGGCTGCTTTGCCGTGCCGCTCATGCCGGAGGAGGCAAGCGTCTGGCCGCGCTGGATCTTCTGGCCGCGCTGCACCTTCAGCTCGGCGGCGTTGCCGTAGACCGTGACCGTGCCGTCGTCGTGGCGCACCAGCACCGCGTTGCCGAGTTCCTTCAGGCTGGAGCCCGAATAGATGACCACGCCGTTTTCGGCGGCCTTGATCGGCGTGCCTTCCGGAACCGAGATGTTGATGCCATCGTTGCGGCTGCCTTCGACATTGGCGCCGTAGCCGGCGATGACCGCGCCGCGCACCGGCCAGCGATACTTGCTGATGCCCGTGCCCTTCGGCGATTCATCGGTGACATCGCTCTTGGCGGCAACCTCGTTGACCGATTCCTTGGCAACCGGCGGAGCGTAAGCTGCGGGTTTCGCTTCCTCGGTCTTAGCCACTTCGGCCTTGGCAACTTTCACCTCTTCCGCCTTCTTCGGAACCGAAGCCGTGGTGACGGTGTCTGTGGCCGGCATTTTCAGCGTCTGGCCGACGCGGATCGAGCCGGACGTCAGGTTGTTCGCCTTGCGCAGGGCGTCGACGGAAACGCCGTTGGCCTTGGCGATCCGGTTCAGCGAATCACCGGCCTGCACGGTGTAGCCGCCGCTTTGGCCATTGCCGTCACCGGAAACCGGCTGCTTGCCGGCCAGCGTATCGGCGCGGGCAACGCCCTTTTCGCGGGACTGCGACTGGCCCGGAAGGATGGCCACCTCGCGGTTGCCCGGCAGGATCGGCGCATTCTTCTGCTTGTCGACGTCGAGGCTTGCGGCGGCATCCGAGGCGGACGCCTTGGCAGCGCTTGTGGCAACATTGAAGGTCGGAATGACGATGCGCTGGCCAGGCTCGGCCTGCGCCGAGGACTTCAGGCCGTTCGCCTTGAGGATTTCCTTCTCCGGCACACCAAAACGGTTTGCCAGCGTCGCGATCGTGTCACCCTGGCGCAACAGCACGGCCGGAGCATTGGCCGACGACCAGCCGCCGTTCTTGCCGGCGGTTTCCGTCGGCTTGGCGAGCGTCTTCTGCTGCGACTTATCGGCGGCCACCGGAAACGGCTGCGAGAGCGGCTTTTCCTGCACCGGCGAAACGGTTGGATCGGCCAGCGCCTGACGCTGAACATTCATCGGGGTCGAAGCGGCGCGTGCACCGGACATCGGCGTGGAGGCGGTGTTGACCGGGTCCGGGAACGGCTGATCGACCGCCTGGGCGCGGGAGGTGTTCGCCATCGCCATGCCGCCGCCCTGCACGTCGTTGCGTGGGATCGGTACATTGCCTGGAGCGATGGAGCTGGTGGTGAGATCATCCGAACGCGAGAAAAACCCGCCAAATCGGGAAGCGTCGGAGCTGCATCCGCTTGCCACGCCTGCCAGAAGAATGGCGGCGCAGAGACGAACGACTGATTTACCCGCACTCGACGAAACTCTAATACGCATGACGCTTACCTACTTGGAACGCAACTCGGTGTAGGGTGGATTAAAGCGCATTAGAGTTACCGCACCGTTAAAACGGCCGGATTTTTGATGGTTTGATAACCATGATCGTCGCCGCCGTCTCGGGACGGCAGCGTTCCGTTCAGAAGCTTTCCTGATAAAGCCGGTCGATCTCGGAAAGTTCCGCCCGACTTTCGCTCACATCCTCGTAGCTGATACCGGCGGTATCCCAGCCGAACATATCGCCGGCCACAAGCCCGCCCGAAACCGGCTCCGGCGTGGTCGCCGCGTCCTTTTCTTCATCGAGAAGAACACTGACGAGCGTCTGGAACCCCGTTTCCGGGTCGCCCGCATCGCTGTAATCCAGCGAGCGCAGCCCAGCGACGGCAGCCTCACGGGTACCGAAATAACGCAGGCTGTTCTGGTCTTCCGGCCGCAGCGCGTCGTAATAGTTGATGAAGGCGCGATAATAGGCCTGATAGTCGCCGCTTTCCGAATATTTGCCGAAGGCCTGATATTCGCGCGCGGCCAGCTGCGGAGACAGCGCATTGCCCCATTCGTCGCGGGTGAGCGGCGGATATTTTTCCGATGTCCGCTTGGTGCGGCTGAGGAAAAGCAAGGCTTCGGCGGACAGCGAAACGCGCGAGGACGGATCGTAGCCGCCCTTCAGAACCGAGGGTGCTGCGACAGTCTCGTTCTGGCCGGATACGCCGGAACCGTCAGCCCGCCCGGCGCGGCCGCCGAGGCTGTCGCCGCTGGCCGCAGAGCTTAATCTGCTTGCTATCTGCATCGCTCATCTCCTGCGCTATGCGCCTGATGGAGCCGGCAAACGGATTTTTTATCGGACGCCAGCTCTCGGCACTTCATCAGTGCTGATTTGGGCTACGCCCCGTAGCTTGCGCGAAGCTTGCGTTCGTTAATGAAAAATTAACGATTTGATTTACCTGCGAAAATTGCAAAGCAAAGCTGGCCACATGGAAAAACCAGCCGGAAAATCAGCCGGCGAGAGCGATGATCTCAGCCGATTCACGCTGGAAAGGCTCGTGGTTCCAGCCACTGAACCATTGCCGCTCAGCAAAGCCGCATGCCAGAAGCGCCATGTCGATTTCCTCTTGCGAGCGAAAGGCAAGCCTGCTGTGGGAAACGATCGGCTGAAGCTTGTCGGCAATCGCAGCGAAACTTGAGAAGGACACATAGCCGCGCTCGACAGTCTCGACCTGATGCCAGGTTTCAACGCGGCCGAGTTCGGAATGCTCGATCATCCTGCGGGAGTGCTCGGGCGTCCAGCACTCCCAAGCTCTGGCTTCGGGATTGCGGCTGTCGAAGACGAGGCGGCCACCCTGCATCAGATGCTTCCGTGCTGTTTTCAGCACACGGAGAACATCATCGTCATCAAGAAATACCTGAAAGACATGACCGGTCATGACGATGAGATCGAACTGACGCTCCAGATCGAATGTCCGTGCATCCGCGTCGATCCACGTCACCCGATCGCCACCCGGTCGGGTGCGGGCGATCTCGAGCATGGCCGGCGCCGGATCGAGGCCGAAGACTTCATGCCCTCGCTCAGCAAAAGCTGCCGCCAGGAGGCCGGTGCCGCAGCCGATATCGAGAATGCTGGAGCGCCCATTGGGAAGAGACAAATAGAATTCCGTATCCGCCCCGGCCGGATTGAGCACATCGTAAAGCGTCGTCAGCATCCTGTCGACATAGATGGCGTCGAGGCTGTCGCTCACAGGAACGCGGCGAGCTGCGGCACGATCGGAAGGTAAGGCGCCTCGAACAGATCCTCGCGGTCGAAGCGGCTGCCGGTGCGGCTGAGCCGCACGATGCGACATTGGGTCGGGCTCGTCATGATCGGGACGAGCATGACGCCGCCGGAAACCAGATGATCCGAAAACACCCGTGGCAGGCTCTCGAAAGCAGCGGTGATCAGGATGCGGTCGAAGGTACCCTCGCCCGCAAGCCCGGTGCTGCCATCGGCCTGACGCACGACGACGTTGCGGATGCCGGCTTTTTCCAGGTTGCCCTGGGCATCGGTGACGAGCGTGCGGTAACGCTCGATCGTCAGCACGCGCTCGACGATGCGGCCCATGACGCCGGCGGTGAAACCGCTGCCAGTGCCGACTTCCAAAACTCGCTGGCCGGACTTCAGGTTGAGATTGTGCAGCAAGCGGACGGCGAAATCGAAGCCTTCGATGAAGGAGCCGCAATCGAGCGGCAAGAGACGCGTCGAATAGGACTCGCTCTCGAATTGCGGCGGCACGAACAGGCCGCGCGGCGTCTGCTCGACGGCGTTCAAAAGCTCCTTGCTCGTAATGCCCTCGGCGCGCAGCCGGAGCATCATCGCAGCAAAGCCCTCCTGCTCGACAAGACGCGCGTTCACGCCCCCTTGCCCTCCTGCAGCAGCCGGGCGATGCGATCCTGAACCGCATAATCGGTCAGGTCTATCTTCAGCGGCGTTACCGAAATATGCTTTTCGCGGATGGCGTGGATATCCGTACCCAAGCGGAAATCACCGGTGCGCTCACCGAATTTCAGCCAAAAATAGGGATTGCCGCGGCCATCGGCGCGCTCGTCGATGGTGAGACCGAAATCGAGCTTGCCCTGGGTCGTCACCGTGGTTCCGGCAACGTCATGGGCGGCGCAGTTCGGGAAATTCAGGTTCAGGAAGGTGCCGTCCGGCAGGTCCAGCGTCATCAGCGTCTTCAGGAGCGCCGGAGCATGGGTTTCGACCACGCTCCATGGCACGCCCTGGCCCGAGGCGTGGCTATAAGCCTGGCTCAGCGCGAAGGACCGGGCGCCCTGCAGCCGCCCCTCCATCGCGCCGGCGATGGTGCCGGAATAGGTCACGTCGTCGGCCATGTTGGCACCGACATTGACGCCGGACAAAACGATATCCGGCGGGAAATCGAGAATTTTGCGGATCGCCATGATCACGCAATCGGTCGGCGTGCCGCGTAGGGCAAAGCGTTTTTCGCCGAGCTGGCGCAGCCGCAGCGGCTCCGACAACGTCAGCGAATGGGCAAGGCCGCTCTGGTCCGTCTCGGGCGCGACGATCCAGACATCGTCGGAGAGCGTCAGCGCAATGCGTTCGAGAACGGCCAGACCTTCCGCATGAATGCCATCGTCGTTCGTCAAGAGAATGCGCATGTCGCTCCCCGCTGTTGGCTCAGCTCGCTTTTTCGATACGGGTCAGACCGCCCATATAGGGTAGCAATACGTCCGGGATGGTTACCGAACCGTCTTCATTCAGGTAATTTTCGATGACGGCGATCAGCGCGCGGCCGACAGCCGTGCCCGAACCGTTGAGCGTATGGACGAAACGGGTGCCCTTCTCGTCCTTGCCGCGATAGCGCGCATTCATGCGCCGCGCCTGGAAATCGCCGCAGACCGAGCAGGACGAGATTTCGCGGTAGGTATCCTGTCCCGGCAGCCAAACCTCCAGATCGTAGGTCTTGCGCGCGCCAAAACCCATGTCGCCGGTGCAGAGCGTCATCACGCGGTAATGCAGGCCAAGACGCTTCAGCACCTCTTCGGCGCAGGCAGTCATGCGCTCATGCTCATCGACCGAGGTTTCCGCATCGGTGATCGAGACCAACTCGACCTTGTTGAACTGGTGCTGGCGCAGCATGCCGCGGGTATCGCGCC
Organism: Rhizobium sp. Root1212; assembly: GCF_001424985.1. Taxonomy (GTDB): domain Bacteria; phylum Pseudomonadota; class Alphaproteobacteria; order Rhizobiales; family Rhizobiaceae; genus Pararhizobium. Next base: position 77,344 of record NZ_LMDA01000028.1, on the reverse strand, counting down.
CAGCCGAACCGGCTTCCGAGCGGAAGCAGGGCGTCAGCGCCGTGAGACGCAGCGGCAGGACGTCGGCATCGAGGATCTGCTCGCGCACCATGTTGGTCAGCGGCACTTCCGCGGTCGGGATCAGCCAGCGCTCGTCGGTGGTGCGGAACAGGTCTTCGGAGAATTTCGGCAGCTGGCCGGTGCCGTACATGGCGTCATCGCGCACCAGAAGCGGCGGCTGGACTTCCATATAACCGTGCTCCGAGGTGTGCAGATCGAGCATGAACTGGCCAAGCGCACGTTCCAGACGGGCCAACTGGCCCTTGACGATGGTGAAGCGCGAACCGGCGATGCGGGCAGCGCCTTCGAAATCGAGCCATCCCAAGGCTTCGCCGATCTCGAAATGCTCGAGCGGCTTGTGGTTCCAGCCGGGTTTCTGGCCCGACATATGCTTGACGACATTGCCGCCCTCATCGCTGCCGACCGGCACGTCGTCGAGCGGAATGTTCGGAATACGCGACAGGGCGTCGATCAGCTCGGCATCGACGCGGCGGCTATCCTCTTCCAGCGCCGGCATCGTCGTCTTGAGGTCCGCGACTTCGGCCTTCAGCCTGTCGGCGAGCGCGCCATCCTTGGCGGCCATGGCCGCACCGATCTCCTTGGAGGCGGCATTGCGGCGCGATTGCTTGTCCTGCAGCGACTGGACCAGCGCGCGGCGCTTCTCGTCGAGATCGATCAGAAAGGCCGACAGCGGCTCGGCGCCGCGTTTGGCAAGTGCCGCGTCAAGGGCTTCGGCGTTGTCCCTAATCCATTTGATATCGAGCATGGTCGTTCCAGAATCCGGTCCTGTTCAAGATGGCGGCCCCGGAGACGACGCTGACGGAAAACTCCGTCAGCCTGGGTTGTCTTCCGCCTCGGTTGCCGCGGCAGCCTGGCTATCGCGCGCCTTCTGGCGCTCGACGAGTCGAGCCGTGTAGATGGAAATCTCGTAAAGAAGGATCGCCGGTAGAGCAAGGCCGATCTGGGAGACCGGATCGGGCGGCGTCAGCACGGCCGCGACGATAAACGAGATCACAATCGCGTATTTGCGCTTTTCCTTGAGGCTGTCCGCGGTGACGAACCCGACCCGCGCCAGAAGCGTCGTGATGACCGGCAGCTGGAAGACGAGACCGAAGGCGAAGATCAGCGACATGATCAGGCTCAGATATTCCGAGACCTTCGGCAAGAGCTGGATCGACACCTTGCCCTCGCCGCCGCCCTGCTCCATCGCCAGGAAGAACCACATGACCATCGGCGTGAAGAAGAAATAGACGAGTGCCGCGCCCATCAGGAACAGGATCGGTGAAGCGATCAGGAACGGCAGGAAGGCCGCGCGCTCGTTCTTGTAGAGGCCGGGCGCCACGAACTTGTATATCTGCGAGGCGATAACCGGAAAGGCCAGCACCAGCGCGCTGAACATCGCCACCTTGATCTGGGTGAAGAAGAATTCCTGCGGCGCGGTGTAGATCAGCTCGACATTGCGGTGGTTGAGGCCCGCCCATTCCACCGCCCAGCGGAACGGCTGCACGAGAATGTTAAACAGCTGCTTGGCAAAATAGAAGCAGACCAGGAACGCGACAAAGAAAGCGCCGACCGCCCAGATGAGGCGCGAGCGCAGCTCGATCAGATGCTCGATCAGCGGCTGGGGCTTGTCTTCGATATCGCCGCTCATGCGTCACCTGTCTTCGTGGCCTTGGCCGTCGTCTTTTTGGGCTTGGGCTGGGCTGTCGCCACGTCAGCGTCTGCGGCCGAAGCCTTCTTGGTAGCCGGCTTCTTCGGCGCGACGACGGTTTCGGAAACCTTCGGCTTTGCCACGCGCTTCGGCTTTTCGGTAAGAGGCGCTGCGGTAACCGGCTCGACCGGAGCCGGCGGGACAACGGCCGGCGTCGGGGTCATGAGCGGCGCTGCCGGCGCAGGCTCGGCCGCTGCCGTTTCCGGGGTGGCTTCCGGCTTGGGATCGACGGTGGTCGCCTTCTGCAGGTCGGCCTTGATCTCGTTGCCCATCTGCCGCAGCGGGTTCATGGCCTCGCGCAGGGTGTTGGCCGGGTTGAGTTTCTGGGCGTCGCTCAGCGTCTGGCGGACGTCGTCCAGATCGGCCTCCTTCAAGGCCTCGTCGAACTGCTGGCGGAAATCGTTCGCCATGCCGCGCATTTTGGTCATCATCCGCCCGAAAGTGCGCAGCATCGGCGGCAGGTCCTTCGGCCCGACGACGATGATCAGCACGACGGCAATGACGACAAGCTCGGTCCAGCCGACATCAAGCATTTATGAAACTCCACGCGGAAACTGCAGGTCCGAAAAACGACAAGGCCTGCCTTCGACAGGCAGGCCTAACTCTATCGTGATCAGCGGACTTCGTCGGATTTGTGTTCGACGGTCTTGGCGTCCACGCCCTTTTCGGCCGTCTCGTCGTCGGTCATGCCCTTCTTGAAGCTCTTGATGCCCTTGGCAACATCGCCCATCAATTCCGGGATCTTGCCGCGACCGAACAACAGAAGCACGACGACCAGAACGATCAGCCAGTGCCAGATGCTAAAGGAACCCATATCCTTACTCCCTTGAAACCCGTTACCCCGATTTAAGACGTTCGGGCGTCTTTTTCAAACAGCATTATGTCGCGCTCGTTAACGGAAAGGCTGACATCGCGCAATCCTTGCCGCAGGCCTTCGGCGCGGATACGCGCCCTCACCGGCATATCGCTGCCCGGTACGGCCAGCGTCAGAAGCTCAACGACACCGAGAAAGCGGCGCGAAATGATCCGCGCGGGGATCGCGCCCCCCGATTCCGTGACGGAAACGGCCGAAAGCCGCACCACCGCCGCGATATCGGCACCTTCGGCGCAATTTACGGCAGAAACGGTTCCGAGCGGCGTTTCAGCCAGCCCGTTTCGTACTCTCACGGAAAATTCATTGATCTCGGAGAAGAAACCGGCGGCAAACAGGGTTTTTGGCGCGCGGTAGAGGTCTTCCGCCGTTCCCACCTGTTGCAGCCGCCCATCCTTCAAAAGCGCGATACGGTCGCCCATACGCATCGCCTCCTCGGCATCATGAGTGACGACGATGGCGGTGGCGCGGGTTTCCCGTAGGATCGCCAGCGTATCGGCGCGGATCGTGTCCTTGAGGCGCGAATCGAGGCCGGAGAAGGGTTCGTCCATCAGCAGCACCGCCGGGCGCGGCGCAAGCGCGCGGGCAAGCGCTACACGTTGCTGTTCGCCGCCGGAGAGCACATGCGGATATTGATCGGCATAGTGCGACAGGCCGACCCGCTCCAGCGCGATATCGGCCTCGGCTAGCCCTTCGGCCTTCGGCAGCGAGGTCAGCCCGAAGCGGACGTTTTCACGGATGGTCAGATGCGGAAACAGCGCGAAATCCTGAAACATCAGGCCGACACCGCGCTTTTCCGGTGGCAGGAAGACGTTGGGGCCGGAAATCTCGCGGTCGTTCAACAGCAGGCGTCCCGAAGCCTGCGCCTCGATGCCGGCAGCGATGCGCAAAAGCGTCGTCTTACCGGAGCCGGAGGGGCCGAGCAGGCACAGAACCTCGCCGGCCTCAGCCGTTAGAGAGATGCCGCGGATCGTCTCCTTGGCATGGTAGCAATGGTGAATATCCTCGAAAACCAGCTTGGCGGCAAAAGTCACGCCGGCCGTGCGGCGGCGCGAGGCCGGCGCATCGGCACCAGAGGAAGATGGCACGGCAGAAGCCAAGGTCGAACGTCTCCACGAGCCGCATCCGGCAGGGATCGGCAACTTCTTGAATTTGCGCGAAGGTAAGTGAAGCCGACGCTGGAACTCAGGTTTTCTATTCGGACTCTTCACCCCGTGGTGTCAAGAGCCCAAGCTCCTCGAGATCGAGCTGGGTGATGGGGTCTTCGTCCTCGGCGAGATCATCGTCGCCACGCGGCATGGGGATCTGGAAATTGGCAGGGATGCGGCCGGAAAGCAGGCCAGCCCCTTTCAGTTCCTCCAGTCCCGGCAGGTCGCGCAGCTCTTCAAGACCGAAGTGATCGAGGAAATCGCGGGTGGTGCCGAACGTGACCGGACGCCCCGGCGTGCGACGGCGGCCGCGAAACCGCACCCAGCCCGCCTCCATCAGCACGTCGAGCGTGCCCTTCGACGTCTGCACGCCACGGATATCCTCGATTTCCGCGCGGGTCACCGGCTGGTGATAGGCGATGATGGCAAGGACTTCGAGCGCGGCGCGGGAAAGCTTGCGGACCTCGTTTTCATCCGTCTGGACGACGAAGGAGAGATCGGCCGCCGTGCGGAAGGCCCAGCTATCGGCGATCTGCAGCAGATTGACGCCGCGCGGGGCATAGAACGCCTTCAGCCGCTGCATGATTTTCGCGACATCCGCGCCCTTCGGCAGGCGGCTGGCGATATAGCTTTCCGTCACCGGCTGGGCCGAGGCGAAAACCAGCGCCTCGGCGATCCTTTCCGCTTCGGTCGCACGGCGTTGATCGAGCAAGGCGGCCTCTTCGCCATCCTCCTCCTCGATCATGCCCGGCAAGGCGCCCTGCGATCCGCTCACGTCCGGCCTCCTTCAGGCCCGCGAGGCGGCTTCACGCCCTTGCGCAGATAGATCGGCGAGAAAGCGCCGTCCTGGCGCACCTCCAGCTGTCCCTCGCGCACCATTTCCAGCGAGGCGGCAAAGGAACTGGCGATCGCGGTGGCGCGATCCTTCGGATCGGTCATGTAGCGCAGCAGGAAGTGATCGAGCGCTGTCCAGTCGTCGGTCAGTTCGCCCAGCAGGCGGGCGAGGATTTCGCGGGCATCGGCAAGCGACCAGACCTGCCGTTTCTCGATCGTCACCTGCGTCACTGCATGGCGCTGGCGCAGCGCCGCATAGGCGCTGAGCAGATCGTATAGCGAGGCATCGAAGGCCGAGCGCCTTTCGACCGGAATATGCTCCGGCGCACCGCGCACGAAAACATCGCGGCCAAGCCGGTTGCGGTTGACGAGCCGTGTCGCGGCATCGCGCATGGCTTCGAGCCGCTTCAGGCGGAACGCCAGCGCTGCCGCCATCTCCTCGCCCGATGGTCCCTCGTCCTTCAAAGGCTGGGGAATGAGCAGCCGGGATTTCAAGAAAGCCAGCCACGCCGCCATCACGAGATAATCGGCGGCAAGCTCGATGCGGATACTGCGGGCATTCTCAATGAAGGCGATATATTGCTCGGCAAGCGCCAGCACCGAAATGCGGGAGAGATCGACGCGCTGGTTGCGGGCCAGATGCAGCAACAGGTCGAGCGGGCCTTCGAAGCCCGCGATATCGACGACGAGGGCTTCTTCGTGAAGCCCCCGCTGCGCCGTATCGTCCTGCCAGAGCGGCTCCATGGGAGCCCTCCCCGTCGAACCGGTGACCGGCGGTCGTCTGTCCTGCTCGCCGGCATTGCCCAAGGCGGCGTCTCCCTATCGGAGGAGCATCGGTTGCTCCGTCATCGTGCTTCAGGCCGTGGCGAACAGGCTTGCGAATTCTTCGCGCAGGCTCTGCTCGTCGGATGCGTCCGGCTTGCGGAAGCCTGCTTCCACCGCCTTCGTCCGCCGCAGCGTATCGCCGGCGAGAACCGGAGCCACCTTCGCCACGGCCAGCATTTCATCCATGATGCCATGGCAATGCAAGACCAGATCGAGACCGGCGGCAAAGATACCGCGCGCCCGCGCCTCGATATTGCCGGCCAGCGCGTTCATCGAGACGTCGTCGGACATCAAGAGCCCGTCGAAGCCGATCTCGCCGCGGATGATCTCGTGCACCACCTTCGGCGAGGTCGTCGCCGGCTGGGTCGGATCGATAGCATTGAAGACCATATGGGCGGACATCGCCATCAGTTCGTCCTTCATGGCCGTGAAGGGCAGGAAATCGCTCTTGCGCAGCACGTCGATCGGATCTTCCACGACGGGGAGATTGTGGTGCGAATCGACGAAGGCGCGGCCGTGACCCGGCATGTGCTTCATGACGGGCAGCATGCCACCGGCCTTCAGGCCTTCCGCCATCGCCTTACCGATCGCGGTGACCGAATGCGGATCGAAGCCATAGGCGCGGTTACCGATAACTTCGTTGGAACCTTCGACCGGAACGTCGAGCACCGGCAGGCAATCGACGGTAATGCCGAAACGCATGAGATCGAAGGCATGCAGGCGGCCCATCAGCCAGGCGGCGCGCAACCCCCGCTCCGCATCCTGCCGATAGACGGCGCCGACCGCTGCCCCGTTCGGATATTGCTGCACGATCGGCGGGCGGATGCGCTGCACGCGGCCGCCCTCCTGGTCGATAAGAACCGGCGCCTCAGGATTGCCGATACTGTCGCGCAGGCTGGCGACAAGATCGGAAATCTGCTGCGGCTCGCCAATATTGCGGCCGAAGAGAATGAAGCCCCAGGGACGTTCGCCGGCGAAAAAGGCCTTTTCCTCGGCAGTGATGACAAGGCCCTTGCAGCCCGAAATGAATGCTTTGCTCATGATATCCAGTGAAGGCGGCCGCCGCATCGATGGCGAAGAAAGCGCCTGCCGCTGGCGCTGCTTCGCAGCTGTTCCCATAAAAAACGCGGCCACAGGAGCCGCGTTTCGCTATTTTCGCCGGGTTTTCGCGCCTTAGCGGGTCACGAGGCAGCTGCCACCCGCGCTCTTGTAGCGCGAGCAGAGCGCATTGGCATCGTCCTTCGAGCCGGCCGGGATACGGACACGGTAGTAGGTGCCCTTGCCCGCGATCTCGGCCTTCTTGATATCGACGCCACGGCCACCGATGACCGAGCCGAACTTGCCAGACAGCTTGTTGTAGGAGGTCTGCGCTTCGGCTTCCGAGGGCAGCGAGGCGATCTGGATCACGTAGCTGCCCGGAGCGACGCTCGCGGTCTGGACCGGGGCGGGCTTTTCCGTTGCCGGTGTCGTCGCGGTCTGTTCGGCGCTGGCGGCAGGTTCGGCTACAACCGGCTTCGCCTGCGGAACCGTCGCGTTCTCGTTGACGGAGGTCGTCGCGACCGGGCGAACCGGAGCGGTTTCCTCGACCTTGACGGCGGCAGCTTCGGCCAGCGCGCTCTGCGCCGGCTTTGCCTCGGCGGTCGGCTTGATGCTCGTGGTTTTGACCGGCTTCACGACCGGATCGACGGATGCGACCTGGCTTTCGGCCTCGACCGGCTCTTCGCGGGCGACCAGCGTGCCGTCCGGCTTGACGATCATCGTGCGGACCTTGCGCGGCGAAACGGCCGGCGTGCTGTCATCCTGCGGGCCTGCGTTTGCCGTCGCCTGGCCGTCATCCGGGGTCAGGCGGTCGGCGCCCTCGTCATCCTCGGGCATGATGCCCGGCAGCGCTTCGTCGCCACGGCCTTCCAGCGGAAGCGTCTCCGGCGTCAACGTGCGCTGTACGACATCGATCGGCTCTTCCGTCGAGGAAACCAGCGTGCCCTGCTGCGGCGTTTCGGCGCCCGCACCGGCGACGCGGTCGTAAACGGCCTTGTCCTGGTTCGGAACGGTCTTGCCGCCCTTTTCGACCGGCACGATCTTGACCGGCGTCTTGTCGGCCAGAATGATCTTCGGATCGCCACCGGAGAATCCCGGAGCCGAACCGCCCATCCAGGCATAGACGCCCGCACCGCCGACGATGGCGAGACCGGCGACCGTTGCGGCGAGAAGCGCAAGACGGCGCACACCGCCACGACGCTCTTCCTGGAAATCGTCTTCGGCGGCATAACCCGAACCGACAGCGAGATGATCGGACGCCGGATCGGCTTCCTGCCGCGGCTTCAGCGACTGGCGGAAATCTTCCTCCATCGCCCGCTCGAAAGCATCGAAGTCGTCTTCGACACGGCTTGCCGCGGCCTTGCCGGCAGCAACCGACTGGGCGGCTACAGCGAACATCGGATCTTCATGGGCATGATCGCTTGCCGCACGCGCCGGGCGAGCCGGCGTGCCGAAAAGCTGCGCCATTTCCGCGTCGATATCGAGATCGAAATCCTGATGATGGACAGCCGGCTTTTCCTGCTCGACGACCGGCAGCTGCGGTACATCGAGATCGGCAATCGCCATCAGGCTTTCCTCGGCCTCGGCAATCATGGCCGGATCGAAGGGCAACTCGGCGTCGCTCTGGTCGGCGTCCGTGGTAAAGTCGTTGGCGAGCGGCGGCGCTTCGACACGCGGCTCTTCCATCTTCGGCACGTAGACGGGTTCGACGAAAACCGGCTTTTCGACCGGCTTCTCCGCGAAGACTGGCTGGGCCACGACCGGCGCGACCCGCTCACCGCGCTCAAGGGCCTGAACCTCGACGGGGTCGAGATCGAGGTCGATATCGGAGAGATCCAACTCGAAGCCGTCGAGATCGAATTCCGGATCGGCCGGCTCGACCAGCGACGCCGCCGCAGCAACAACCACTGGCTCGGCAACCGGTTCCTGCGGCAGAACGGCCGTCTGCGCCGGCTTCACCGGCTCGATGGCATCGAGCAGCGGATCGGCAGGCATGGCCTGCGCAACAGATGCGGCCAATACGACAGGCTCGACCTGTGCGACAGGTTCGGCCTTAACGGCTGGCGCGACTTGAGTGGCGGGCGCGACCTGCTCCGGCGGCGCGGACTGTACGACAGGTGTCGCTACGATCGGCTTGGCAAAGGCCTTCTGGCCTGCCGCACTGTTGGAGGCAACAGGCGTCGCACGGCTGAAGGTCGGCGTGAAGGGATAGGCGTTCTTGCGCACCGGTACAGCCGCCGCGACCGACGCAACGGCTGCCGGCGCTACCGCCGCCTTTTCCGGGACCGGGAAGCGCTCGATATCCGCCAGCAGGTCGTCGACAAGATCGCCGCCCGAGACGCCGACGACAGCGGGCTCGGCACCCCTTGCGGGCTCCGACACCCGCTGAGGCGCCACAACTTCAGCCACGGGAACTTCTACGAAGGCAGGCTCGACAGGCCGCTCAACCGGCACCTGAACGGAAACCGGCTCCTCGGCATAGCCGATGGAGAGTTCGAGTTCTCGCTCCAGATCGAGATCGAACGCCTCGAAAACCGGCTCATCCTGCTCGGGAGCGGAATAGACAGGCTCTTCGGCGACGATCTCTTCCGGTGCGGAAGCGATCTCCTCCGGGTGGGACTCGACGAAAACCGGCTCATCCCTGAAGACCGGCTCGGCGACCGGCTGCTCCGCAACGGGAGCAGCGGCCTGCGGCTCGGCGCCGGGCGCATAGCTTTCGAATTCGCGAAGCAACTCGTCTTCGAGATCGAGTACAGGCTCCTGGCGCACCGCGTTTCGGTGCCTTTCCAGCTCCTGCAACTGCTGAACCGCCGGACGATTGTCGTAACCAACAATCCGTGCAAGCTCGCTCAACGGATCGTCATCCGAGAAGAGATCGATATCCGTCGTTCCGCTTCGTGCCAATTGATTGTCCGCCATACGCTCCACTCACGATTACTAGCCTGCATCTGCCAGTGCTTTGTGGGGAAATGGTGACAATACTTATCGCATTTCTTCCGGAGCATCGGTGCCTGTAATAGCCAGGCCCGACCTCAAAACAGAGGCGACAGCATGCACCAGCCCGAGTCTGGCAATAGACAATTCTCTGGTTTTATCGTTAATAAAACGTAATTCCGGAGATTCTTTACCTTTATTCCAGTGAGCATGGAATGCACTGGCCAGATCGTAGAGGTAAAAAGCCACCCGATGCGGCTCCTGCGAAAGGGCTGCAGCCTCGATCACGCGCGGATATTCCGCAAGCTTGGCGACGAGCTGAATCTCGTTTGAATCCACGATGTTACCGGTAATCGCAGCCGAAAGATCGATGCTCGCCAGATCCACATCCGGGAACGCCTCGGCGGCCTGACGGAAGACCGAGCGGCAGCGCGCATGCGCATACTGCACGTAGAAGACCGGATTGTCTTTTGACTGTTCCGTGACCTTGGCGAAGTCGAAATCGAGCGGTTCGGAGCTCTTCCGGTAGATCATCATGAAGCGGACAGAATCACGGCCGACTTCCTCGACCACGTCCCGCAGCGTCACGAAATCGCCCGACCGCTTCGACATCTTCACCGGCTCGCCGTCACGGTAGAGCTTGACGAGCTGGCAAAGCAGAACCGTCAGCTTCGCCGTCCCGCCCGAAACGGCCCGCGCCAGAGCTTCCAGTCGCTTGACGTAACCGCCATGGTCGGCGCCGAGCACGTAGATCATCTCGTTGAAGCCGCGGTCGAACTTTTCCTTGAAGTAGGCAACGTCGGCGGCGAAGTAAGTATAGGAGCCGTCGGACTTGATCAGCGGGCGATCGATATCGTCGCCGACCTCGGTCGAGCGGAACAGGGTCTGCTCGCGATCTTCCCAGTCTTCCGGCAACTGGCCCTTCGGCGGCGGCAGGGTGCCCTTGTAGACGTGTCCCTTGAAGGTCAGGTCGTTGATGGCGGTGCGGATCGGGCCGGCGCCGTTGTCATGCAGCGTGCGCTCGGAGAAGAACACTTCGTGGTGCACGTTCAGCGCCGCGAGATCTCCGCGGATGATCTCCATCATCGCATCGATAGCGCGGTCCTTGACGAGCGGCAGCCACCTCTCCTCCGGCATCAGCCTGAGGCTGGTGCCGAACTCGTCAGCAAGCGCCTGGCCGACAGGCACGAGATAATCGCCGGGATAGAGGCCGGACGGGATTTCGCCGATCTTCTCGCCCAGCGCCTCGCGGTAACGCAGGAAAGCGGAGCGCGCCAGCACATCGACCTGCGCGCCGGCGTCGTTGATGTAGTATTCCTTGGTGACCTTGTAGCCAGCAAATTCGAGCAGGTTCGCAAGCGTGTCGCCGACGACGGCGCCACGGCAATGGCCGACATGCATCGGCCCCGTCGGGTTGGCGGAAACGTACTCGACGTTCACCTTGCGGCCGTCACCATAGTTGCTGCGGCCGTATTCGGTGCCGGCCTTGACCATCGCCACCAACAGCTTCTGCCAGTAGCCGATCGAAAGGCGCACATTGATGAAGCCGGGGCCGGCGACCGTGACCTCGGTCACCTCCGGGTCCTCGCCAAGCTTGGCGACAATCTGTTCGGCCAGTGCGCGCGGATTGGTACCGAGGGGTTTCGCCAGCACCATCGCGGCATTGGTCGCGACATCGCCATGGCTCGGATCGCGCGGGGATTCGACACTGACGCGCGAAAAATCGATCTCGGATCGCTTTTCACGAACGATATCAAGAGATTCCAAAACGTTCTTAATTCTTGATTCGAAGTCGGTGAAGAGATTCATGGCATCCATCCGCTTTGCATTGCCTTTGGCAAGAGGCCGCGTTGTTTCGTGAACCGGCGCCGGCAGCACATCTGTCCGCACCGTCGCGCGGGTGACTAGCGCAATTCCGGGGTGTGGTCAAACAAACGCCGGTGGGCGGAAACCGCGTAGGTGTCCGTCATGCCGGCAAGATAGTCCCCGACATGGCGGGCCTTGGCGGGCTCGGTCATGTCGGCAATCTGGTCGCTCCAGGCGACCGTCTGCATCTGTGCAGGGTCTGCCATGAAGGCCTTGTAGAGATCGGTGACGATGGTGGCTGCGTTTTCCCGCACCCGCATGATCTCCGGGTGACGATAGATGCGCATCATCAGCATCTTCTTAATCTGCCGGTCGGTCTCGGCCATCGCGTCGGAAAAGGTTGCGATCACCCGGTCGGCGGCGCGGACGTCGCCGGCGCTCTGCGGCTTGACCTCCTTGAGGCGATCCTGGGAGACGGTGATAACGTCCTCGACCATACGCGTTATTTGCCGGCGCATGATCTCGTGGGTGAAGCGCGGTGCTTCCAGCCCCGGATACCGGTCGCCGACTTCGCGCATCAGGCCGGCGAGGAACGGTACATCTTCCAGCATCTCGAAGGTCAGATAGCCGGCGCGCAGACCATCATCGATGTCATGGGTGTTGTAGGCGATATCGTCGGCAATCGCCGCCACCTGCGCCTCTAGGCTGGCGAAGCTCGCCAACTCCAGATCATGAATCTCGCAGTAGTCGAGGATCGGCTTCGGCACCGGACCACGCGTTCCCTCGCCGCTCGCCGTCATCAGCGGGCCGTTGTGCTTCACGAGGCCTTCGAGGCTTTCCCAGGTGAGGTTCAGCCCGTCGAACTCGGCATAGCGGCGCTCCAGCTTGGTGACGATGCGCAGCGACTGGGCATTGTGGTCGAAGCCGCCATAGGGCTCCAGCATCTCGTGCAGCGCGTCTTCGCCGGTATGGCCGAAGGGCGTGTGGCCGAAATCGTGCACCAGCGCCACGCCTTCTGCCAGGTCCTCGTCGAGCTTCAGGGCGCGGGCAAGCGCGCGGGCGATCTGCGCCACCTCGACCGTGTGGGTAAGCCGCGTGCGATAATGGTCGCCATCGGCGGCGATGAAAACCTGGGTCTTGTGCTTCAGGCGGCGGAAGGCGGTCGTGTGGACGATGCGGTCGCGGTCGCGCTGGAAGTCGGAGCGCGTCAGGCTGCTTTCCTCGGGATAGAGCCGGCCGCGGCTCGACCAGGGATCGGCCGCAAAGATTGCCCGTTCACCAGACCCAAATCCCAGCGCTTGTCTGTCCAATGTCGTTTCCACTTTCGATGCCATTGACGCAATATCAAAGCCTTCATACCTATAGTGAGCGTCGCGGGAAAGCGCCGCACCGGAATGGCGTCCTCACTCCTTAAAAAACAAGGACTTGGATGCTGCGCCTGAAACTGGAATTTTCCATGTCCGCACGTCAGGCTGATATGGACAACGAATCTCTCCGGATCTTGACCCCGGCAGGAGGCAGAAATGACGACAGAGACTGTTACCCTTTCGGACGCGGCTGCCAAGCGGATCGCGGCCATCCTGAAGAGCGACGCCGACAAGACAGCGATGCGCGTTTCCGTAGAAGGCGGCGGCTGTTCCGGCTTTTCCTACAAGTTCGATCTGGTCGACCAGACCACCGACGACGATCTCGTGCTCGAAAAGGGCGAGGCCAAGGTGCTCATCGACAGCCTGTCGCTCGTCTATATGGGCGGCTCGGAAATCGACTTCATCGACAATCTGATGGGCCAGTCGTTTCAGATCAAGAATCCGAATGCCGTCGCAAGCTGCGGATGCGGCACGAGTTTTTCGATTTAAGCCCACTCAGAGATAGGGCGACCCCAACCAGAATATCTTGTTGATCAGCCGCCTCACGAAAGGCGCTGCGCGCAGGTCATCGAGCGTCACCGGCGTCGCCTCGGCGAGGATCGGACGGATGCGTTGCGTTACCTGCTGGGCAAAGCCGATGTCCAGCACCTCCAGATCGATTTCGAAATTAAGCCGTAGCGAGCGGGGATCGAGGTTCGACGAGCCGACATAGGACCAGCGGCCATCGACCGTCATGAGCTTGGAATGGTTGAACGGCCCGTTCGCCCGCCAGATGCGGCAGCCGCCCTTCAACAGCTGGTCGAACTGCGCGGTCATCGCGCGGTCGACCAGCGTCAGGTTGTTGACCGCCGGCACAACGATATCGACGGCAACGCCGCGCATGGCCGAGGTCACCAGCGCTGCGATCAACTCGCGATCCGGCAGGAAATAGGGCGACATGACAAGGATGCTGCGGCGTGCCACCGAAAAGGCGCCCATCAGCATCTTCTGGTTCGATTCGTTGGTCTTGTCCGGCCCGGACGGCACGGCCCGCATCAGCGTCGACAGACGGCGGCCGGCATTCGGCAGAATACGCCAAGCTTGGCTATCCAGCATCTCCCGGCTGGAAAAATGCCAGTCCTCTTCGGCGACGGCGAAAAGATCGGCGACGACGGCTCCCTCCACCTGGAAATGCGTATCGCGCGCCCTCGCCTCACCAGCAAATTCTCCGGTGAACCCCGCCCGGATGTTCATGCCGCCGGTAAAGGCCGTCGCCCCATCAACAATGAGGATCTTCCGGTGGGTCCTGAGATTGGCATAGGGCAACCGCAGACCCATGACGATATTGCCGTTGAAGACCCGCACCGTCACGCCGCCATCCCTGAGATAGCCGACGATACTCGGCACGGAATAACGCGCACCGACCGCATCGATGAGCACGCGCACCTCCACGCCTCGCTTGACCGCCGCGATCAACGCATCTGCAAACCTGAGGCCAATCGGATCACGATCGAAGATATAGGTTTCGAGCAGGATCGACCGTTTGGCGCGGGCAATCGACTGTACCATCACGGCATAGGCGATATCGCCGCCTTCGAGCATGGCAATGCGGTTTCCCGTACACATGCCGTAACGGCTGACCTTGTCGCCGAGCAGCTTCATCGAGGCAAAGCGCTGGCCAAAACGGGTGGCGACGTTCTCGCCGGTCACGTCATATTCATCGACCGGCTCGCGGCCTCGGTCGAGCAACATCACCCGCTGCATCCCGATCGACGACCGGCGCATGCGGTTGATGCCGGCAATCGCATAGACCAGCGCGCCAAGGATCGGCGACAGGATAATGATGCCGACCCAGCCGAGGGCGGAGCGCACCTCGTCCTTGGTCATCGTCGCATGGACGGCGGCGGGCACGCCGAGCAGGATCGAGAGAACGGCGAGGATATGCGGCCAGTAGGTGATGAGGGTATCGATCATGCCGCGACTATAGACACCCTGCCCCGCGACGCAATTGCCCACTGAAATCACGGAGTTCGCATTTGTCAAAGAAGGGTGCGGGCGATAAAAGAAGGGACCTGAAGACGAGGGATGCCGCGCATGCCCGCATCAAGCAGAAGAGGACAGCCGGCATGAAGATCGCCACCTGGAACATCAACGGCGTGCGCGCCCGCATCGATTCCCTCCAGGCCTGGCTGAAGGAAGCCAACCCTGACATCGTCTGCCTGCAGGAGATCAAGACCATCGACGAGGGCTTTCCGCGCCTTGAGATCGAAGCCTTGGGCTATCATGTCGAGACCCACGGCCAGAAGGGCTTCAATGGCGTGGCGTTGCTCTCGCGCATCAAGCCGGATGAAGTGATCCGCGGATTGCCCGGCGATGATGAGGACGTGCAATCTCGTTTCATCGAGGGCGTCTTCTCTGTCAAGGGCGGCGCGATCCGCGTCTGCTCGATATACCTGCCGAACGGCAATCCGGCCGGCACGGAAAAATACAGCTACAAGCTCGCTTGGATGGAGCGCCTGCAGGCCTATGCCGAAGCACGGCTTGCACTGGAAGAGCCTTTGATTCTGGCCGGCGACTACAATGTCATTCCCGAGCCGCACGATTGCTGGGACGTGAAGGTGTGGGAAAACGACGCGCTGTTCCTGCCGCAGACGCGCAACGCCTTCCGCAGGCTGGAAAACCTCGGTTTCACCGATGCGGTGCGCGCCACCAACGACACGGTGCCGCTCTATACGTTCTGGGATTATCAGGCCGGCTGCTGGCCGAAGAATTTCGGCATCCGCATCGACCATCTGATGCTATCGGCCGAAGCGCTCGACAAACTCGTCTCGACATCGATCGACAAACACGTCCGCGCCTGGGAAAAACCGTCGGACCACGTGCCGGTCATCGGGGAATTTGCTTTCGAGGCTGCCTGATCAGCCTCAGCCCGCTTTGGTCTCAGTCAGCGTCCGCATGCATGTCATGCGACATGACGATGGCCGAGCGGCGGTCGTCTTCGGTGGCAAGCGAGAACGCCTGCTCCTGCAGCGGCTGCAGCCAGGTGCGTTCCTTGGGCGTACACTGGTTGAGCGCCGCCGTCATATAGGCGAGCCCGCGCACCGTCTGGCCTTCCTGGAAGAGCACGTTGCCGAAAACGCCCATGGCGCCGGTGTGGCCACTTTTGCGCGCGCGGTTCAGCCACTTCTTCGCCTGCTGGACATTGACGCTGCCGCCATCGCCCGAAAGCAGCATGCGGGCGAGCTGGAACTGCGCCTCCGGCACGCCAAAGGTCGAGGCCGCCTGGAAATAGAGCTGCCGCGCCTGGGCGAGATCAGACTTGACCGGGCTGTCGGGAATGCCGCGGCGGTAGTAGCCGGCGAGCGAGATCAACGCATTGACGAAATAACCGGTGTCTTCGGAACCCGGCTCGATGCCCTTCTGGGCGATCTCGCTGTAAATCTTGAAAGCTTCGAGATCGTTTTCGGCGACGCCGTCGCCATCGGCATACATATTGGCCAGCGCCCAGCGCGAGCCGGTATGGCCCTTTTCGGCGGCGTAGCGATAGGCTTCGACCGCTTCGTCCTTGCGGCCGCTCTTGTAGGCGGAAAAACCGAATTTGAAGAGGGCAAAGGGACCCGACTCCTTGGAGACTCCGGCGCCAGGGTCAAATGCATAAGCATGCCCACCAAGCCCGCCAAGCGTGAGCGTCATACCCAGAACCAGAAACCTCAACGACCTGTATTCGCGTAGCAGCATCTTAGTCAATTTTTCCCATCAACACCGAGAGCCTGACGTTTCCACATTTGGACCGTCTCTCGTCGTTGGCGTTGAAAACCCCAATCGAAACACTTTTTCGACCTTCGGAGCCCTGCCCCTTCAGCCGCGCTTCAGTTCATCGCCTTCGACCGTTCCCTACTTTAGGAGCCGTTTTCGGCGAGAGTACGGCCTGCCCCCGCAGCCGTATATTTCCTTCCAGTCCGCACGTTATTCCAAGAGCGTTCACGCTCTATGAAGAGCGCCAACACCCCGTAATTTTATGAAAGAGCGAGAAGAATGGACATGCTTTGTTTCACCTCAAACGCCGTACGCTTTAAACTTTCCGCACGTCTGTTGGGATGACGGGTGCGCCCAGTTTGTGGCGGGAAATGGACATAAACTGCCCCCTGCCCAGGTTCTCGGACTATAGAAAAAATGTGTTGCTGAATCGTCACAATTACAAAGGCCGCCAGGACGGCGGCCGCAATAAAAAGCCCGGAGAAATCTCCGGGCTTTTTCGAGGTGTTCTTGTTAGAACTTGACCTTGAGCGAGGTGGAGACCGCGCTGACGATATCCGTGCCGAAGTCGTAGGTGATTTCAGATGAGCTGCCATCCATGGGAGCGGAGCTGCCGCTCGTCATGATACCAACGACGCCGGCAAGGCGCAGTTCGACATTTTCGGTCGGAGCGTAGGAAACACCGGTGCCGACAGTCCAGGTGTCGCTCTGGTTGCCGTAGCCGTGGCTGGTGCCGCGATCCCAGGTCAGGCTGACCGCACCGCTCCACTGATCGTTGAACTTGTGGCCGACGCCGCCGGTCACGGTCCAACCGTCACGATAGAGCAGATCGAGGCTGGTGGCTGGGTGCGTAGGTGACGGCGATACCGGATTCACCTCAACGATCTGCAGCTGGCTCCAGTCGGTCCACTTTACCGAACCAAACGCCAGCCAACCGGGCGCAATACCCGACTGCACCTTGAGTTCCAGAGAATCCGGCATGGAAGCGAAACTGGAGACATCGTAACGTGAACCGATGATCGGATCGCTACCGACAAAGCCGAGTATGACTTTGCTCAGATCGACCGAGCCGTCCAAATTGTCGAGATCGACAGCACTGTTGTAAACGAGGCTTGCCCGCAACGCATATTCCGGAATTTCATATGCAACGCCGGCACGCCAGCCCCAACCGCTCCCCTCAAGATCGAGACGACCGACGCCCGAAAGGCCAAGCGCCGGCACAGGTGGAGATACCAGACGCTCCTTAAAGCCGCCGACTTCCTGATAGAAACCACCGGCGATGATGCGAAACTGGCCCTGACCGACGTCCCACTTGTAGGAACAGGTCGCGGCGTAGTTATCGCTCTCGATCTTCGTTTCAATATTGTCATTGGCGCCTGCCCAGTTCGCGCCGGGATTGGTATGAGCGCCCCATGGCTGGGAATAGTCGGCCATGCAGTCGATGCTGTCGCCGAATGCGGCCTTCACGCCAACGCGCGGAACCCAATAGCCTTCGGTGTCACCGATACCGTTGTTCGGTCGCCCCAGAGGATTGCCAGGGTTGAGATTACCGTTACCGGCATTGATATCTTCGACATTGTTCAGTTCGCGCTGCGGGTTGACGTAGGTTGCCGTCGCTTCCGCTGCATAGGTCGACGGATCGAACAGAAGATCGATGTTGTAGCCGCCGCGCTCGAGGCCGCCTGCCTGAGCCGTGCCTGCGACCATGGCGAACGTGAGCGCTGTCATCACCGCCGTCTTGGTCGTATTTTTGTTCATATATTCCTCCCCATGAACACTGTGGACGGCGCAGGGCCGACCGATGGCAGGAAGGTACCGGCAGGACGGATGGCTTAGCAAATGGCGAAATTTAGCGAGCGCACTGCAGCATTCTCCGAAAATTGACGTAAGAATTTCCACAAACGACGAAAATCGGAAATAATTGGAATTATTTTCGAAAAACCACCTTCACAACGCCCATTAATGGAACGCGTTTCCTTCGTGGCGGAAACGTGTCACATCGACACAACAATGCCGCTTTTTGCTCGGCCGCGTGTTTTTGCAAGGATTTGGGGCTTGAAATTCCATCTGACGAACACCAGCGCGCGAAGCCGATTAGGGAATCAACCGGAACAACCCGCAAGATGACAAAAGGCGGGCGCTCATGAGAGCGCCCGCCTTTCCAAAACACGATTCCTGAGGGTTCAGCCGGCTTCCGTCACGCGCGCCAGAGCGACCGCAAGAGAGGCCCGCTGGCCGTCGAGTTCCGCCAGCCGTTCACGTTCCGCCTCGACGACATCGGGGCGGGCATTGGCCACGAACTTCTCGTTGGAAAGCTTGCCGAGAATACGCTCGCGCTCCTGATTGACCTTGGCGATCGCCTTTTCGAGACGCGCGGTCTCGGCAGCGAGATCGATCAGATTGCCGAGCGGCAGGCAGACGGTCGCCTCGCCGAGGACGATCTGGGCGCTGCCCTTAGGCGCTTCCGCAGACAGCGAGATGTCGTCGATGCGCGCTAGCCGGCGGATCGCGCCGGCATGGCGATCGAGACGCTCGCGGGTCAGGGTGCTTGCGCCGACGATGACCATCGGACCGACCGAGGCCGGCGGCACGTTCATTTCCGAGCGGACCGAGCGGATGCCGGAGACGAGTTCGATCAGCCAGTTGATCTCGGCTGCAGCATTGTCGTCCGCATAAGATGCAGCCGGCCATTCGGCATGGCACAGCAGCGTGTCCCGCTCCTTGCCCTCACCCGCCGTCTGCGCCCACAGCTCTTCCGTCATGAAGGGCATGAAGGGGTGCAACAGCTTGTAGGCTTCGTCGAGAACATAGGCGACGCAGGCCTGGGATTCGGTCTTGGCCGCCTGATCCTCGCCGCTGAAAATCGGCTTCAGGAGTTCCAGATACCAGTCGCAGAACTGGTTCCAGATGAAGCGATAGAGGCTGCCTGCGGCTTCGTTGAAGCGATAGGCTTCGATCGACTCCGTCACATCCCGGATGGTGCGCGACAGCTCGGTCAGAATCCAGCG
Source organism: Rhizobium sp. Root1212 (assembly GCF_001424985.1). Taxonomy (GTDB): domain Bacteria; phylum Pseudomonadota; class Alphaproteobacteria; order Rhizobiales; family Rhizobiaceae; genus Pararhizobium. The sequence goes on along the minus strand of NZ_LMDA01000028.1, from coordinate 58,028 downwards.
GTTGATCGTCACCGAGCAGGTCTCGGGAACGAATTTCGGATCGTTGGCGACGCCGTTCATCTCGGCAAAACGCGTGGCGTTCCAGAGCTTGGTGCCGAAATTGCGATAGCCGGCGATACGTGCCGGGTCGAGCTTCACGTCACGCCCCTGTGCCGCCATGATGGCGAGCGTGAAGCGCAGCGCGTCGGCGCCGTATTCGTCGATCAGCTCCAGTGGATCGATGACGTTGCCCTTGGACTTCGACATCTTCTGGCCGTTCTTGTCGCGAACCAACGCGTGGACATAGACGGTATGGAACGGCTCGACCGGCGTGCCGTCACTATCCTTCATGAAGTGCAGACCCATCATCATCATGCGGGCGACCCAGAAGAAGATGATGTCGAAGCCAGTGACGAGAACGTCGGTCTGGTAATATTTTTCCAGTTCCGGCGTTTCATCCGGCCAGCCGAGGGTGGAGAAGGGCCAGAGCGCCGAGGAGAACCAGGTGTCGAGCACGTCTTCGTCGCGGGTGAGGATTTCGCCCGGCCGGAAGTTTTCGAGCAAGTCCTCGACGTAAGCCTTCATCGGGCCTTCATGGCTGAGATAGTGCTGGATGGCGGCGTGCAGCGCCTCTTCCTCGGTCTTTTCGACGAAGACCTGACCATCCGGGCCGTACCAGGCCGGAATCTGATGTCCCCACCAGAGCTGACGGGAGACGCACCACGGCTGGATGTTTTCCATCCATTCGAAATAGGTCTTTTCCCAGTTCTTCGGGACGAAATTGGTGCGGCCCTCACGAACGGACGCAATCGCGGGCTTGGCCAGCGTCGCGGCATCGACATACCACTGTTCCGTCAGGCGCGGCTCGATCGGCACACCGCCACGGTCGCCGTGGGGAACCATGTGTTTGTGCGGCTCGATGCGATCGAGCAGGCCACGCTCCTCGAACATCTCGACGATCGCCTTGCGCGCGGCAAAGCGGTCCATGCCGTCGAGCTTCGATATGATCGGCTCAAGCTCCGGCGTTTCCGGCAGCTCATGCAGGAAATCCTCGTTGCCGGCGAGCGTGACATGGGCGTCGATGCTCAGGATATTGACCTGACGCAGATTGTGGCGCTTGCCGACATCGAAGTCGTTGAAATCATGGGCGGGCGTCATCTTGACGGCGCCGGTGCCGGCGGTCGGGTCGGCATAGTCGTCGCCGACGATCGGGATGCGGCGGCCGATCAGCGGCAGTACGACATGCTTGCCGATGATCGACTTGTAGCGCTCGTCCTCGGGATTGACGGCAACGCCGGTGTCGCCGAGCATGGTTTCCGGTCGGGTGGTGGCGACGACCAGATAGTTGCGCTTTTCCCACTCGGTCGGCTTACCGTCTTCGTCAAAGGCGATCGGGTGCTGATAGGTGACGCCCTCTTCCAGCGGATAGCGCAGGTGCCAGAGATTACCGTTGACCTCATGCTGCTCGACTTCGAGATCGGAGATCGCCGTCAGCAGCTTCGGGTCCCAGTTGACCAGACGCTTGTCCTTGTAGATCAGGCCTTCCTTGTAGAGCGAGACGAAGACTTCGAGAACGGCCTTCGACAGGCCCTCATCCATGGTGAAGCGTTCGCGCGACCAGTCACAGGAGGCGCCGAGGCGCTTCAGCTGGTTGAAGATCAGGCCGCCGGATTCGGCTTTCCATTCCCAGACCTTGTCGATGAAGGCCTCACGGCCCATCTCGCGACGGTGCTCCTGCCGCTCCATCAGCTTGCGCTCGACGACCATCTGAGTCGCGATGCCGGCATGGTCCATGCCCGGCTGCCAGAGAACGTCCTTGCCGCGCATACGCTCGAACCGAACCATGACGTCCTGCAGCGTATTGTTGAGCGCGTGGCCCATGTGCAGCGAGCCGGTCACGTTCGGCGGCGGGATGACGATGCAGAACGTATCAGCACCCGGCTTTGAACCAGCGCCTGCGCGAAAAGCATCCTGATCGTCCCATTTCTTGGCGATGGTCGGTTCGACGGCGGCGGAATCGTAGGTCTTGTCAAGCATTTCTGGGGCCAAACTTGCTGGTTGTTGTCTTACTTCGTGTAAATCGGAAGGCTGTCGCTGAGTCAACACGGGAGCGGCGGACGAGAGGTCCGCATCTTATATGGTGCGCCCGAAAGCGCATAGCGATCCTTCGGATTCGCCTCCTGTGCTTTTGATTTTTGTTGTTCCGCCTGTCGTTATCGCAAAACCGCGGAACACTTTTGCGCGACATGCTTTCGACAAAAAATCAGGCGGGGCAGTTTCCCGCCCCGCCTGATCCATTCGAAAACGTCGACATCAGCCGCGGCGGGGGCCGCGCGCCACGCGCTCGATCTCCTCGCGCACAAGGCGCTCGACCAGCGTCGGCAGATTGTCGTCAAGCCATTCCTGCAGCATCGGGCGCAGCATGTCCTGGGCAATCTCATCGAAGGAGCGGCGCGGACCGGCATCCAGCGCCAGCGCCAGATCGTCGAAGGAACGGGCGACCTGCGCGCCGACCTCCGGGGAAACGATCGCGGTCGCCTCCTGCTCCGCCACGACCGGCACCGCCATCGCTTCGACCTTTATCGGCTCCACAACCGGCGTCGGAACCTCGGCGGCGACGCTGGGAGCGACCTTGGAAACGACCGGCGTTTCGACCTGGGGCGTCAGGGGTGCAGCGGCAAGCGGCAGGCTCGGCCGCAGGCGGTTTTCGATTTCGACGTCGGTCGCGCGGGCGGCCGTCGCATGGCGCTCGGAGGCGGCGCGCACGCGCGCGGCGACATCGGCCAGGGACTGCGGCGGCGCGGCCTCGACGGCTGGCGTCTCGACCGGAGCGGCAACGTGCGCCGCCGTGGCAGCCGGCACGGAGCTGGCCTGTTCCTGCAGCCGGCGCTCTTCGGCTTCGAATTCGGCCGCCAGATCGGCATCGTCGATGGTCAAGTGGATATCGTCGATATGCTGATCCTCGTCCTCATAGGGCGTGGAACGGAAGGAAGACGGTGCGCCGATGTCATTGGCCGGAAAGCCGGGAATACCGGGTTCGTTGCTTTCGATGATCTTCCGGATGGATGCCAGGATCTCATCCATCGACGGTTCACGCGCTACATTGGGCTGTGCCATTTTCTTCCCCGTTTCTGCGTCCCTGATATCGCGGGCACCGCAGCAAAATCGTTAGCAGGAACTGTATCGCGAGTTCGGTTTCCGGCGAAAGCCCGCGAATCATCTATCGGGAATCATGCACAGATTTGTTGGCGGCGTCACCTTCGGGACCATCCCCGAAACTAGCGAGGCTATTTGCCGTCGACGGTGCGCAGGCCGAACCACTTGTCCTTGACGGCCTCATAGTGCTCCTCGGCGCGGTATTCGGCGACATGCAGGCCCTGGCTCTTGACCGTGAGCCGACCCATGGCGGCCAGGAGGCCATAGCTGGCGATGACGGCATTGCGCTGGGCGGTCACGAGGCTTTCCTGCGCCACAAGCACACTTTGCTGCGCATCGAGCACGTCGAGCGTCGTGCGCTGGCCGACCTTGAGTTCATCGATCACGCCCGAAAGCGCGCGGCGGGATGCAGAAATCTGCTCCCGGCTCGCGGTGATGGTCGCAAGCGCGGCCTCCAGCTGGGCATAGGCGGTCACGATGGTCTGCTGTACCTCGGCGCGGGCGGAATCGACCAGAATCTGCTGTTGGCCAAGCCGTTCCTTCGCCTGGCGTATCTGGCCGTATTCGGCACCGCCCTGATAGATCGGCACCTGCAAGCGCGCAACAACGGACCCTGTGCTGCTTTCAAGCCCGAACGAACTCGGGTTATCCCCGGTGTTGCGAGACACGGACCCCTGCACCACCACACCCGGCAACATGCTGCCTTCCGCGGATTTGACCCGATAGCCCGCCGCATTCACACTATATTGTGCGGCGGCGATCGAGGGGTGATCCCGCAAGCCCGCGGCCACGGATTGATCGAGGTTCCTCAAGGCGCCCTTGCTGGCCGGCTTTGCCTGCTTAATTCCCTCCGGCGTATCGCCAACAATCTGGACGTAGGTCGCTTCGCTTTGCTTCAGCTGCGACACCGCCGTCACCAGCAAGGCCTTGGCCTGAGCCAGTTCGGCCTCGGCCTGGCTGACATCAGTGCGCGTGCCTTCGCCCAGATCCGTGCGCGACGTCGCCGCCCTCACCTGTTCCTTGAGGAAGGCGAGGTTCTGCTTGCGGATGGAAACGATCTCCTGATCGCGGGCGATATTGGCATAGGACTGGGCCGCCGCCAGCAGGATGGAAATCTCGTTTGCCTTCAGGGTCTCGCGGCTGGAAAACACGGTCGCCTCTGCGGCGCGAACATTGTTCAGCGTCTGAAAACCGTCGAAAATCTGCTGCGTGATGGTGATGCTGGCCGTGCCTGTATGATAGTCGGTGGGCGGAGCCAACTGACGGTCGAAGCGCGTCTGAACACCGGTCATCGACGCTTCCACCTGCGGACGATAGCCGGATTTGGCGATCGGAACGCCCTCGTCGGTCGCCCTCAGTGCCGCGCGGGCAGCGTTCAGGTCGGGGTTGTTCACATAGGCCTTTTCCATGGCGCCCGTGATCGTTTCGGCACTCGCCGGTATCGACAAAAGAGCGAGTGCTGCGCTGAACGCGGCGGCTTCGACCGTGCGACGAATGTTCGGCACTCTTTGCTACTCCGGTATGGTCTCCCTGCCCCCTGCAGGCCTCCCATGCTCTTTGGACCGGGATTGCGGGCGCCACAACGGGAGACAGAGGCGGCACCTGCGCCATCCCTGCAGAACCGGGAGTTGCGTTGCGCTTTCGCAACAAAAAGGGCGCCCGTGGCGCCCTTTGGAATGATCGATTCCGAATGCGGCTCAGAAAACGAATTCGCGCGCCAGACGGAAACCCGGAAGCGGCTTGACGGCGGTGTTGAAACCGAGGCGCTCGGAGGTGTTGCCGCTTTCGTGGAAATAGAGGCGCGCCTGCGAGGCATTGCCGACGCCGACGACGGCCACGAGACGACCGCCATTCTTGAGCTGAGCGAAAAGGCTGTCCGGTATAGTCTCGACGGCGCCATTGATGAAGATCAGGTCGTAAGGGGCGCCCGCGGGGTGGCCCTTTTCCAGTTCGCCGGTAACGACGGTTACGTTCGAGCAACCCTGCGCGGCAAGATTTGCCGATGCCTGCGCGGCAAGCGCGGCATCGCTTTCAAGGGCGATGACCGATGCGGCGAGTTGCGACAGCAGCGCCGAGGCATAGCCGCTGCCGCAGCCGATTTCGAGCACGCTGTCCTCGGAGGTCACGGCGGCAAGCTGCAGCAGCTTGGCCAGCGGTGACGGTTCCATCAGGTAGCGGCCGGTCGCCGCGCCGTCTTCCGTTTCCAGCGCGACATCGGTGTCGATATAGGCGAGGTCCTTGCGGCGGGCCGGCACGAACGCCTCGCGCGGCACGGACAGGAATGCCGAAAGCACGGTGTGCGACGTGACGTCGGTCGTGCGGATCTGGTTGTCGACCATCTTTGTGCGTGCTGCTTGGAAATCCATCTTGCCCTCGTGATCCGGATGTCGTCCGGCCTCAGCGTTCTGTTGCCGCTCCGCGCGCCCGTCGCCGGGCGTGCTTATCCGCTACGCTCATAAATCCGCGGGGGAACGGTTTCAAGCTATGGAATGCAGTTCCCGCAAAAAAGCAAGCATACGCTGCCGGAATGGCAGCGCAATCAGCCGGCGGGTGCCGCTTCGAGGCCGACGAGGGAAATCCTGGTGTAACCGGCGCGCTGGATCATGTTCATCACATTCATCAGGTCGCCGTAGTCCACGGCCTTGTCGGCCCGGAGCAAGACGCGGGTTTCCTTGTTGCCCTCGGTAATTTGCCGGAGGCTGGCGACGAACCCGTCCCGCGTGGTCTCGTCATTGCCGAGCGCCAGCGTCAGGTCGGCCTTCAGGGTCACGAAGATCGGCTTGTCGTCGCGCTTGACCGGCTGGGCCGCCGATTGCGGCAAATCCACCTTCATGTCCACGGTCGCAAGCGGGGCCGCGACCATGAAGATGATGAGCAGCACCAGCATGACGTCGATGAACGGCGTCACGTTGATTTCGCTGTTTTCCTCGAGGTCGCCCCCGCCGCTTTCGCCCAATCTGCTTCCCATGGCGTTATCCTATCCGGGCGATGGTGGCTTCGGCGGCATGGCCGTCCGGCCTGCGCGACAGCTTGCCGGCATGGCGGAAATCAAGCTCGCGGCTGACGAGACGCTCCACGGCGGCCGACGCATCTGCCAGCATCATGCGATAGCCGGAAATCGAGCGGGAGAAGTAATTGTAGATCACCACGGCCGGGATCGCGGCGACAAGACCGACGGCCGTCGCCAGCAGCGCCTCGGCGATGCCCGGCGCCACGATGGCGAGGTTTGTCGTCTGCGCCTGGCTGATGCCGATGAACGAATTCATGATGCCCCAGACCGTGCCGAACAGGCCGACGAAGGGCGAGATCGAGCCAACGGTGGCGAGAATGCCGGTGCCGCCGGCAATGCGCTTGCCGGCCCCTGCCTCGATGCGGCCGAGCTGGGAAGCGACACGCTCCTTGACGCCCTGCTGCGGCACGATATCGAGGACCGGTTCGGACTTGCCGAGTTCCTCGATCGCCGCGGCCACCATATGGCCGGCCGGGCCGCCCTTGATTTCCTTGCGGTCGCCGAGATCGCGCAGCACGCCGGCGGCGCTCAGAGCCCGGATGGCGCGCTTGATGCGGGCCTTCGCCGCACCGACTTCCATCGTCTTGACCAGCAGGATCGCCCAGGTCATCACCGAGGCCAGCGCCAGAGCGCCCATCACGCCCTTGACGACGATATCGGCAGCGAGGAACATGCCGAGCGGCGAAAGATCGTGGGGTAGAACCGGGTTCGGGCCTGCTTCGGCTGAGCTTCCCGCCACAGTCAGTTCCGCCGCCGGCTCTGTGCCGACAGGAGCCTGGGTCTCGGTCGACGGCTGATTTCCGGTCGTGGCCGGCTGCGCCATTGCGGGCGCTGCCTGCCCGGTGGTTGCCGCGGGCTGCTCAATGGCAGTCGCGGCCGGTGTCGGCGCGCTCTCCTGAGCATGAAGCGTCTGGCCCATGAAGACGACCGGCAAGATCATTGCCAGCATCGCCCCTCTCGACATCACCCGGTTCGGCATGATCGATCCTATCCGTATCCCTTTCCTTCGCCCAGAGGCGCAGGAACTCTTCATGAAATTCATGCGGTGGCTGTCGGGCAAAGCTGCAGGACAGCACCAATCGCGGCTACATACGACGAGTGAAACACGAAGACAAGAATTTGTGGAGTAATTTTCTCAAGAATATTAAGGACGGCGTCTCACGGGTCCGCGAAGCGGCGGCTACGCCAATCGTAAAGCCGGTGCCTTTGCCAGGCATGGCCAAGCTCCTCCGGCGCAATGGCGGGGCGCATGATATCGAGCGGAACCACGCCGCCGGGCGACGATTGAAGCTCGAGCGCCCCGGTGCGTCTCAGCGTCGCCGCCGTCACCAGCCTTGCGCCGGAGCGACAGGCTTCGAGGCGCAGCATGGCGGCGACCACGATGAGATCGGCGACATCGCAGGCCGGGCCGGCAAGCCGGGCATCCTCCACCGCCGCAATCTTCAACCCGCCTTTCGCCGTCACGCCGCACCATTGCCGCGCCACGCAGGAAAACCGGCCGGGGCCGCCCGCCGCATCAGCGTCGAAAGCGCGGCCCGCGCCCGCTCCTCGTCAAGGGAGCCTGTCTTGGCCGCGTCCGCTTTCCTGTCCGGCAGCGGCAATGCGAGATCCCGGCGCATCAACGGCGGCGTGACTTGCGACAGTTGCAGGGCTCTTTCCCATTGCGAGAAGATGAATTCGGGCGGACGCAAGCGATTGACGGCCGCCGTGCCGCCATCGATCAGCGCAACCAGCCGCCCGTCTTCGGAAATCACGGCCTCGGGACCGGCCGGCGGCAAAAGCACAATGACGGTCACACCCGCCAGCGCCATCACGGCACCAACCGTCGCCAACCAACTGCGAAGGAGGCAGAACAGAATTCCGCCGAGCGCCACGAGCAGGAAGCCGGCCGGCGCGATGCGCCCGGTGGTGATTTCGCCGCCCCAATGCGACACCATGTCGGCAATCGCGATCATCCACTCCAGCCCCAGTCCCACGACCTGCAGCGGCAGGTATTCGAGCCCGAAGGGCATGGCGAGCATGGCAATCAATGCAAAGGGCATGACGAGCACGGAGATGATCGGCATGGCCAACATATTGCCGACCAGCCCATAAGCCGCGATCCGGTGGAAATGACCGACCGAATAGATCATCGTCGAAAGCCCGCCGATCAGGGAACTGAGCAGCAGGCCGCCGACGAAAAGCCCCGTCGCCCTCAAAATCATAAGCCCGGCCGGCGCGGCGACGGCTTGCGACTGCGGCCGCCCGCGCCAATGGCCATAGCCCGCGACCAGCGCCAGCGTCGCCGCATAGGACATCTGGAACCCCGGCCCGGTGACGGCCGAGGGCGTGACGGCCAGGATGAGGATGGCCGACAGCGCGACATTGCGCAGGCTGATCGCCTGCCGGTCGAAGAACACCGCCACCAGCATCAGCAGAATCATGATCCAGGATCGCACCGCCGAAACCGCGCCGCCGCAGATCAGCACATAGAAGCAGACCATCAGCACCGCGCCCGCCGCCGCGATCTTCTTGATCGCCACGCGATGGGCAAGGCCGGGAACAACGCTGAGCGCGAGCCGCACCCCGACAAGCAGCGTGCCCGCCGCCAGTACCATGTTGAGGCCGGAAATCGCTAGGACATGGGCAAGGCCGGCCTGTCGCAGCGCCTCGACGGTCTCGCGGCCGATCGCCCTCTCCTCGCCGGTGACCAATGCTGCGGCAATCGCGGCGACATCGCCGTTCAAGGCGGAGCGGATGCGTTCGCCAATCGCTGCCCGCAATCGCGCGAGATTTTCGGAGGCAGACTGAAACCATGGGGCAGGCTCAAGACCCCGACCCGTCGCCGCCGGCTTGCCCAGGAAATAGCCGACTGCGCCGATGCCGTTAAAATAGCTGTCGAAGGCGAAATCGTTCAGGCCGGCCAAAGCAGGCCCGGAAGGCGGTGATAGTCGCGCCCTGCCCGTCAGCCCCTCGCCGATGGCGATCGGCAGGTCGCGCTGGCGCGACAGCAGCGTCACCCGCTCCGGCGGTCGTTTCAGCTCCGGGTCGGTCGTGGCGGTAACAGTGACGGTGTAACGCCAATAGCCCTTGTCGGTTACCTCCCGCCCCTCAACCGTGCCGGAAAGCATCGTCGTCACCGGCGTATCGATGAGCACGGTGCCGAGCCTTGCTGTCTGTCCTTGGGCCAGCATCATGCCCGCGACGAACAGGAAAACATGGAGAAAGACGAGCCGCCACGCTGTCGCGGAATGGCGCATCCACCACGCCGCTATGCCAAAAATGCACAGCAGCACTGCAAGTTTGAGGGACTGCGGCGGATTTGTGGCCGAAAACCACGCCAGGGACCCGAGCCCGAGCGACACCGGAACGAACAGAAACCCATGCCCATAGGCCCGCTCGTGATCGACCGCGCGGGCAATGGCGAGCCGCAGCGAGGCCGGCAGTAAAGATATATCGAAGACCAGCGCGCGGAACCGCCGTGCCCATCCGCGGGCTCGGCTCTCTTCGCCATCGGAGAATCCGGGGGTTGGCGCCCCCTCCGCCAGAGTGATCGCGCCCGGCCGAAAGGCGCGCGCCTCGAAGACGGTTTTCGTCCCCGGTCCCTGCTCCATGCCTCGCGTCCCCGTCGCCAATCCCCGCGACGGAGTGTGCAACCAAAAACCGGATTTCGCAACCAGAAGGCAAGTCGCCTAAAAAACAGGCAATCGCGAGAGCGTGAACGAACATCGCTCGCTACTTCGCGGTTTGACCATTGGACAGGTGGAAAAAACATGCAACTATTGCGCCGCCGCATGCCTATTTTTGCAGCGCACCAATTTGGCTTTGGTCCAACTTGGCAGTCGTGTTTAAATCGGATAGCACATGGTCGGCGTTAATATATGCGGCATATTTATGTGCCAGTTTGCGGCAAACGGAGGATACCCTATGACGGAACACAGCGCAGTTGTGACAATCGATAACAAATCGGTCGAGTTGCCGGTGCGAGCGGGGTCCATCGGTCCGGAAGTGGTCGATATCGGCTCGCTTTACAAGCAAACCGGCCGTTTCACCTACGATCCCGGCTTCACCTCGACCGCATCCTGCGAGTCCAAGATCACCTATATCGATGGCGACGAAGGCGTGCTGCTGCACCGCGGCTACCCGATCGAGCAGCTGGCCGAGCACGGCGATTTCCTCGAAGTCTGCTACCTCCTGCTGTACGGCGAACTGCCGACCAAGGCCCAGAAGCTCGATTTCGACCACCGTGTCACCCATCACACGATGGTTCACGAGCAGATGTCGCGCTTCTTCACCGGCTTCCGCCGTGACGCGCACCCTATGGCCGTCATGTGCGGCTGCGTCGGCGCTCTTTCTGCCTTCTACCACGACTCGACCGACATCACCGATCCGCATCAGCGCATGGTCGCTTCGCTGCGCATGATCGCCAAGATGCCGACGCTCGCCGCCATGGCCTACAAGTACCATATCGGCCAGCCCTTCGTTTACCCGAAGAACGACCTCGACTACGCTTCGAACTTCCTGCGCATGTGCTTTGCCGTGCCGTGCGAGGATTATGTGGTCAACCCGGTTCTGGCCCGCGCCATGGACCGTATCTTCATCCTGCATGCAGACCACGAGCAGAACGCCTCGACCTCGACCGTTCGTCTGGCCGGCTCCTCGGGCGCCAACCCGTTCGCCTGCATCGCGGCCGGCATCGCCTGCCTCTGGGGCCCGGCACACGGCGGCGCCAACGAAGCAGCGCTCAACATGCTCGCTGAAATCGGCACGGTCGACCGCATTCCGGAATTCGTCGCCCGCGCAAAGGACAAGAACGATCCTTTCCGCCTGATGGGCTTTGGCCACCGCGTCTACAAGAACTACGATCCGCGCGCCAAGATCATGCAGAAGACGACGCATGAGGTTCTGGCGGAACTCGGCCACAAGGACGATCCGCTGCTGGAAGTGGCGATGGAGCTGGAGCGCATCGCGCTCACCGACAGCTACTTCATCGAAAAGAAGCTCTATCCGAACATCGACTTCTATTCGGGCATCACCCTGAAGGCGCTGGGCTTCCCCACCACCATGTTCACCGTTCTCTTCGCGCTCGCCCGCACCGTCGGCTGGATCGCCCAGTGGAACGAAATGATCGAAGACCCGGAACAGCGCATCGGCCGTCCGCGCCAGCTCTACATCGGCGAACCGTCGCGCGACTACGTGCCGGTTTCCAAGCGCTGAGCGCAACGGCGTTGAAACAGAAAAGCCCGGTCAGGAATGGCCGGGCTTTTTCTTTTCCGCGATGGTGGAAAGCAGAATAGCTGCGGAGCTTTCGCCCGGAGGACGCTTGGTCTGCATACGCTGCCAGACTGTCTCATAACCGTCCATCATCGCCCGGCGCTCGGGCGTCGGCGCCACCAGCCGTTCGACCCAGCGCGCCAAGGCGCCGGAACGGATGGCTTCGTTCAGATATTCCGGCACGATGACGTAATCGGCAATCAGGTTCGGCAGCGCGGCCGTCCAGATGCGGATGCGCTTGTGCATGAGGCGGATGATCCAGTCGGCATGATAGGCCGAAACGACCGGGATGCCGCAAAGACCGAGTTCGAGAATAACCGTTCCAGACGCTGCAAGGGCCGCATCGGCCTGCGAAAATGCTTTCCACTTTTCCGCAGGCCCGACGCTGATCTCGGGCTTGATCGGCATCTCCGCCACCAGCCGGCGCACCAGGGCTTCCTGACGCGGGACGGTGGGCAGCAGGAAGCGCATATCCGGGTTTCGCTGGCGCAGAACCTCCATGGTCCCGGCGAAATCGGGCAGCAACCGGGTGATTTCGCTGGCGCGCGATCCCGGCAGCAACAGGCAGGTCGCGGATTTGCGCCCCTGCTCCCGCTTGGCAAGCTGTACGGCACGGACAGCAAGCACGTCCCTGTCGCTTGCCAGCCGGTGACCGACATAGGTGGTCGGCGGGCCTTCGAGCCGCTTCATCACTTCGGGCTCGAACGGCAGAACCGCAAGCACGTGATCGACATAGGCGCGCATCGCGGGCGCGCGCTTTTCCTTCCAGGCCCAGACGCTCGGGCAGACATAATTGACGATCGGCAGGCCGGGCAGAGCCTTGCGAACTCGCCGGGCGACGCGGTGGGTGAAATCGGGGCTGTCGATGATCAGCAGCGCATCCGGTTTCGCCGCGATGATCGCGTTCGCTGTCTGGCCGATGCGCCGGATGAGCAGCGGCAGCCGCGCCAGAACCTGAGCGATGCCCATGATCGAAAGCTCGGAATAATCGAAGAGTGACTGCAGCCCCTCCGCCTCCAGCCCTTCGCCGCCGACACCGACGAGTTCGACCGGGCCGTCCACCATCGGCTTCAGCGCCCGCACGAGGTCCGCCCCCAGAAGATCGCCGGAAACTTCGCCAGCAATCACGGCAAGCTTCAGCCCCGTCATCACACGTCTCCCGGATGGGTTCGGTCTATGCCGATCACGAAAATGCCGTGAGCTGCGGCGGCGGCCAGCATCGTCTCGCGCTCCAGGACCAGAGCACGGCCCGCCTCCACGGCAATGCCGGACAGTCCCGCTTCAAGAGCGCCGAAGACGGTCGATGGACCGACGGACGGCAGATCGGCACGCTGTTCCTGCTGCGGCTTGCACAGTTTGACCAGCACGCCCTTGCGCCGGCTGGAGATGCGGCCATCGGCGCGCAGCTGCGCGACACGCCGCATCATGGCATCCGTGCCCTCCGGTCCCTCGAGCGCCACGACGCGTCCGCCGACGGCGACGGCACCCTGCCCGACATCCAGCCGCCCGAGCGCAACCGCAGCCTCGACCGCAACCTCGATGTCGCGGCGGTCCTCGCCGTTCGGCTGAAGAGCACCAAGCGGCCCGACCTCGGCCAGCAGTTCCGGCACGATCTCTTGAACGCCTATGACGCGCGCGCCGCTAGCCTCGATGAGGTCGATCGCCATCTTCAGCACTGCATCGTCGCCGCCGGAAAGCAGGGTTTTCAGCACGCTTGGCACCTTCGCCAGCGTTTTGAATGTCGGCTTGATATCCCGCCATTCAGGGCGGCGGCGAACGCCGCCTGAAAGCACGACCCGATCGATCCCCTCGGCGCGGAACGTCGCGGTGATCTCCCTGAAATTGCCGATGCCAAGGGCACGATGGTCGAAGCCGGTCCAATCCTGATCGGCCTCGTTCGAGAGTGCGATGATGAACGGATCTTCGCCATGCAGGCGGGCGGCATCCGCCACATGATGCGGCAGCATGCCACCGCCGGCGATGATGGCCAGCCTTCCCGTCGTCTGAGGCCGGCCTTCGAAGGTCATGGCGCTCAGCCTTTTTTACCCCGGCTCGGCGAAGACAAGGCGCGATCGCTATCGGAGGCGATGAAATCGAGGATTTCGATCACCGGCGGGCAATCGGCATATTCCTCCCGGATCGCCGCCGCATTGGCGCGGATCGCGTTCGCGCCTTCGAAAATCTGCTTGTAAGCGCGGCGAACTGTATGAACCGTCGCCTTGTCGAACCCGGCGCGTGTCATGCCGACGATGTTGAGGCCGTTCAAGACGCCCGGATTGCCGTTCAGCATGCCATAGGGAATGACGTCGTAGGCCACGCCCGAGAGGCCGCCGACAAAGGCCTGACGGCCGATCCGGGTAAACTGGTGTACGGCCGAGCCGCCACCGAGAATGGCGCGGTCCTCTACCGTCACATGGCCGGCCAGCATGACGTTGTTGGATAGAATGATGTTGTTGCCGAGGCGGCAATCATGCGCCACGTGAGCGTAAGCCAGGAACAGGTTGTTGTTGCCGACGACGGTCGCGCCGCCATGCTCGACCGTGCCCGTGTTCATGGTCACGCCTTCGCGGATCGTGCAGTTCTCGCCGATCGACAACGTCGTATCGACGGCGCTGTGGTGCACGCTCTGCGAATCGCCGCCGATGACCGCGGACGGGAAAATCTTCGTGCCCTTGCCAACCGTCGTGCGGCCCAGCACCGTGACGTGGGAAATAAGCTCGACATTGTCGCCGAGAACGACTTTCGGCCCGATGTAACAAAACGGGCCGATCTTGACGTTGTCGCCGATCACTGCACCGTCGTCGATGACCGATGACGGGTGGATCTTTGCGCTGGCTGCGATCATGGTTCAGTCTACTTCCTTGCTGACAATCATCGCGCCGATATCAGCTTCCGCAGCAAGGTGCCCGTCAACTTTTGCTTCACAATGAAATTTCCAGATATTGCCGCGCTGCTTCTGCTTGACGACGTGGAATTCCACCCGGTCGCCCGGCACGACCGGCTTACGGAAGCGGGCGTTATCGATGGTCATGAAGTAGACGAGGTTGCTTCCGCCGCCGGTCTTGCGCGCACAGATCGCGCCGGCCGTCTGCGCCATGCCCTCGATCAGCAGAACACCCGGCATGATCGGTTCTTCGGGGAAGTGGCCGGTGAAATGCGGCTCGTTTGCCGTGACGTTCTTGATGCCAATCGCCGAATTGTCGCCGTCGATATCGATGATTCGATCGACCAGCAGGAAAGGATAGCGGTGCGGCAACAGCTTCAGGATTTCCTTAATATCGGCTACGCCGAGTACGGTGCTTGCTGCTTCACTCATCTTTGCCTCCGGTCGTCTTCTGTCTCTTGTGGCTGCGTGCCTGTATTTCGGCAATGTCACGCAAGAAATCGCGCATCGGCCGGGCGGGAATGCCGCCGTATTTTTCCCCTGCCGGGATATCGGAAGCGACACCGCTCATCGCTGCGATCTGAACGCCGCTGCCGATGGTGATATGGCCATTTATCGCACTCGCACCACCGATCAGGACGCCGTCGCCGATCTTGGTGCTGCCGGCGATGCCGACCTGGCTGGCGATGCCGCAATGGCGACCGATGCGGACGTTGTGGCCGATCTGTATCTGGTTATCGAGCTTGGTGCCCTCGCCGACGACTGTGTCATCCATGGCGCCGCGGTCGATCGTCGTTCCCGCGCCGATCTCGACATT
Source organism: Rhizobium sp. Root1212 (assembly GCF_001424985.1). GTDB lineage: Bacteria > Pseudomonadota > Alphaproteobacteria > Rhizobiales > Rhizobiaceae > Pararhizobium. The sequence goes on along the minus strand of NZ_LMDA01000028.1, from coordinate 42,929 downwards.
GTCCTGGATGATGACCCGGCCGATCTGAACGATCTTGATCATGCCGCGCGGTCCAGGCGCAAAACCGAAGCCGTCCTGGCCGATACGGGCGCCTGGATGGATGATGACATTGTTGCCGACGAGCGCGCAGAGAATGCTGGCACCGGCCGAAATGGTGCAATCGCGCCCGATCCGCACGCCGGCGCCGATCACCGAGCCTGCCCCGATGCGGGTTCCCTCACCGATTTCAGCACCGGCGCCGATGACCGCGAACGGCTCGACCTCGACGCCCGGCTCCAGCCGCGCCGTCGGATCGACGGCGGCCCGGTCGGAAACCGAGGCCTCGCTCAAAACCAGCGCGGGACGAAGGGCGGCAGGATGAAGAAGATTGCCGGCAACCGCAAAGGCAGTGTGCGGCTGCTGAGTCAGCAGGATCGGAATAGATGACGGAATAAGCGGCGCAAGGGCCTTATCGCAAATGATCGCGGTTGCCTGACACGTCTCAAGCTCTTCGCGATGTCTTCGCGACAGCATGTAGCAGACATCGCCCTCCTTGGCCCGATATACAGGCGAAACGGACCGCACAAGGCGGTCCGCTGCATCTTTGTTTTCCAGGCTAGCCCCGACAGCATCCGACAGATCGCTCAGGCGAATGCCACCGTGTGGTGGAAAAAACCAGTTATGTTCCATGGCCGAAACTCCAGAACAGATTTGGCAGGCAGTTCTGGACTGCGGGGATCAGAACGACGACGAAATGCCGAACTTAATGTTCTGAACGCGGTCGTAGTCTTCCTTGGCAACCGGGATCGCGTAGTCGACACGCAGCGGACCGAACGGCGATGCCCAGAGCAGGCCGACACCAACCGACGCACGCAGCGACGCACCAGTATCGCTGATATCGTCATCAGGGCGCGTCTTCACATCGTTACCGTAAAGCGTGCCGGCATCGACGAACACCGCACCACGGAAGCCCGAGTCACGCGGAATGCCCGGCAGAGGGAACGTCGCTTCGGCGGAAGCCGTGAAGTAGGTCGTGCCACCGATTGCCTGATCGTACTTGAGGCTTCGCGGACCGATACCGTTACGCTCGAAACCACGGATTTCGTTCGTGCCGATCTGGAACTGGTCGAAGACTTCGAGATCACCCGAGGTCTTGAAGACATGGCCTGCCGTACCAGCGAGGGACCCGATGATATCGGCGTCGTCGTTGAGCGTGTAGAACCACTTACCCTTGGCCGTCAGCTTGTAGTAGTCCGACGTGCCGCCGAGGCCAGCGAACTCCTGCGTGACCGAGGCGAGAATACCTTCGTGGGCCAACTGCGGATCGTCAAGCGTATTGTACGTCAGGCTCTGCGAGATCGAAGACCGGGTCCACTTGCTGCCACGAACGGCATCGACAAACGGCGAGGCAAGATCGTCGCCGTACTGATCCGTACCACTGTAATCCAGCTGCGTGTAGTTGTAGCGGAACGTTGTGGACAGCGATTCCGTGATCGGCGCGGTTATACGCAGGCTGAAACCCTGGTCGCTGTAGTCATAGTTGTCGTCGTTGAAGTCGTTTTCGTTCTTGAAGATATCGAAACCCGCTGCAAGGCGGTAACCGAGGAAATACGGCTCGGTGAACGAGAAGTTATAGGTCTTCGTATCCTGGCCACGACCCGCGGCAAGACGGATATACTGGCCACGGCCAAGGAAGTTCTTTTCCTCGATCGAGGCTTCGAGCAACAGGCCGCCGCCGCTACCGGCCGCATAACCCGCGCCGATACCGAACGAACCGGTTGACTGATCCTGAACATCGACGACGACGACGACGCGGTCTGCAGCCGAACCCTGCTGGGTCGAGATATTGACCGTGGAGAAGTAACCGAGAGCTTCAAGGCGGCGCTTGGCCGAGGCGATCATTTCCTGATTGAACGCGTCGCCTTCGCTCATGTCGAATTCGCGGCGGATGACGTAATCGCGTGTGCGGGTATTGCCGCGGATTTCGATGCGCTCGACATAGGCGCGCTCGCCCTGATCGACGAGATAGTCGACGGCGATGGTGCGGCTGCCGAAGTCGCGGTTACCGCGCGGAGTCACGCGGGCAAAGGGATACCCCTGAGCCGCGACGCGCTTGGAGATCGCGGACATGGTGTTCTGGACGTCCCTGGCCCGATAGAGCGAACCCTCGGAGCTTTCGACCAGCCCCTTCAACTCGTTTGCATCGACGCCATCGACGGTCGATTCGACGTTGACGGCGCCGAAATCGTAGCGCTCGCCTTCCTCGACGGTGATCGTGACGGTGTATTCGTTGCTTGCCTCATCCAGAACGGCATCCGAAGACACCACGCGGAAGTCGGCGTAGCCACGGTTGAAATAGAACTGGCGCAGCAACTCTTCGTCAGCTCGGAGCTTGTCTTCGTTATAGACGTCCTTGCGGGTCAGGAACGAGAACCAGCCGGATTCCTTCGTGGCAATGACCGACTGAAGACGGCCGTCGCTATAGGCATTGTTGCCGACAAAATTGATGTTGCGAATCTTGGTCTTCTTGCCTTCGTCGATGACGAACGCAAGATTGACGCGACCCTCGGCGATCGGAACGACCTGCGTCGTCACCGTGATGTCGCTACGACCGGTCGCCGCATAGGCGTCCTTGATCGACTGGATATCACCCTCCACCGTCGCTTCACTGTAGGGACCAAGAGAACGCGAGCGCACGATGGCCTGCAGCTTGTCATCCTTGATCTTGCGGTTGCCGTTGAAGACGACCTGGTTGAGCAGCTGGTTTTCCTTGACGGAAACGACGAGCGTACCACCGGCGACATTGATGCTGACATCAGAGAAATAGCCGGTCTGGTACAGGCGCTTTACGGAAGAATCGATATCGGCATTGCTGAAGCTTTTGCCGGGAACGATCGTGATGTTGGCGCGCACGGTTTCGGCGCTGACACGGGTTGCACCACGAACTTCGACACGGCTGATCGTTGCGGCTTCTGCGACAGATGCGCTTGCAAGGGTCAGGACACCCGAGCCCGTTGCCACCATGCTGGTCGACAGGGCAACGGCCGACACCGCGTTCAAAAACTTTGAACCAGCTTTCATAAACTTTACCTTCTTCCAAATGTCCCGCAGCGAACTCGCACCGACTCCGGTCACGGTTGCCGTTTTAACCGCTTTTCCCATACAAGCAAGGTCGCTCGTTAATTTCTGTTTACTTCAATTCAAACCGTGGCCTAACGGCCACTACGGACTTGGATTATCGTAAACAGTTCCTTTCCAACGATGGATAGGAACCCCTCTAACAGCTTCCCTAGCCCCTCTCCGGCCCCGCTTTCGCTTGGGCAAAACCTCAGCCCAGAAGTGAGCTTATGTCGTTCCAGGTCGCAAAGACCATCAGCATCAGAACCATCGCAAAACCGATCCGGAAGGCGATGTCCTGTGCCTGAGGTCCGAGCGGCTTACCCCGCACGGCCTCCACCGCATAAAACATCAGGTGCCCGCCATCAAGTACGGGAACGGGCATGAGGTTAAGAAGTCCAATGGAAACTGACAGAACGGCGGCCAGATGCAGCACCGCATCGATGCCGATGGTCGCCATCTGGCCGGATGCCTGGGCCACACGGATCGGTCCGCCCAGCTGATCGGCCTTCATGCGGCCCGTCACGAGGTTGGAAATATACTTGAATGTGCCGGTGACGATGTTCCAGCTTTCGACCGCGCCCTGGCCGACGGCCTCGATCGGACTATAGCTGACACGGCGGAAATTGCCGGTTTCCTGATTGGTCAGGATGCCGATGACACCGAGTTCAACCTTGTTGCCGAACTGATCCTCGATCTCCGTGCGGCGCGGCTCCATCGGCAGGTCGAGGAAGGCGCCCTTGCGCTCGATGCGGATGACGATCGGCGTTTCCGGCCGAATGCTGACATAGCGGCGCACATCGTCGAAGGTCTTGACCGCCGTACCGTCGATAGCAACGAGCAGGTCGCCCGGCTGAATACCGGCGGCAGCAGCGGCACTTTCGGGCTTCACCTCGGCAACCACGGGATCGGCGACTTGCCGGCCGTAGATCGAAAACAGCACAGCGAAAATAGCGATCGCCAGCAGGAAATTGGCGATCGGGCCAGCGGCAACCGTTGCCGCGCGCTTCCAGAGCGTCGCGCCGAGGAAGGTGCGATCGCGCTCTTCCGGCGTCAGGGTATCGAGGTTGGTGCCGACGGAGGTGCTGGCCGCATCCTCGTCGCCGTAGAACTTCACATAGCCGCCGAGCGGAATGGCGCAGATCTTCCAGCGCGTCTGGTGCCGGTCGGTGAAGCCGATGATTTCAGGGCCGAATCCGACCGAAAAGGCAAGAATACGGATGCCCGACCAACGGCCGACCAGGTAGTGCCCCATCTCATGGACGAACACGAGCAGCGTCAGCACCAGCAGGAACGGCACCATATAGCCGACCAGGAAATGCGTCACATCGGCGGCGAAAGCCATTTTGTACCCTCTTATCTGTCGCAGAATCTACGACGACTACAGGCCCAACAGGGCAGCGCCGACGAGCTGGACATTACCGCCCTGCCCCAGAATCGTCAGCATTGCAACGAAAAGCGCCGCAAAGCTGGCAAAAACAAGTCCGTCGACCCGATCCATCACGCCGCCATGCCCCGGAATGATACGACCGGAGTCTTTTACGCCGAAACGGCGCTTGATGAAGGATTCGAACAAATCGCCGATCTGGCTCGATACCGACAGGAACAGTGCCAGCAACGGGATGCGCCAATCGAGCGTGGAAAACTCCGCCATATAGATAGCGACCCCGGCGATGATGCCCGACACGGTTCCACCGATCGCGCCAGACCATGTCTTGCCAGGCGAGATTTTCGGCGCAAGTTTTGGCCCGCCGATCGCCCGTCCGACGAAATAGGCGAGGATATCGGTGGCCCAGACGATGGCGAAGACGAAAATCATCGCGATCAGGCCGATATGGGCGTCATCGCGGATGGCGGACAGCGAGATGCCTGTGAGGCCCGCATAGACGATGCCGCCCGGCAACCACCAGCTTGTCTTCTGAACCAGCACCCAGGCGATGGACAGAACTGCGGCCGCGCCGAGCACCGGCAACGTCCAGCTTGTTTCACCCAGAAGCACGAGGCCAGCCAACACGGCCTGACTCAGCCATCCGAAGGCATTGCCCTTGAAATCCTGTTCGCCGAGCCTGGTGATCGTCGACCACTCGGAATAGACGAGCAGCGCGATGGCCACCGAAAGCAGCCGGAAGGCCGGACCGCCGGCCCAGGTGGCCGCAAGGGCGACCACGGCCAGTACGATGCCGGAGACGATGCGAAGCTTGAGTTCTTTCTGCATCAGGAGCCGACCGCCAGTGTCGCCGGCTTGGAAAGACCGCCGAAACGACGCTCGCGCGTGGCGTAGCGCTCAAGCGCCGCCAGGAAACTGTCGCGATTGAAATCAGGCCAAAGCTCCGGCACGAACAAAAGCTCGGAATAGGCCGCCTGCCAGAGCAGGAAATTGGAAAGCCGCTCCTCGCCGCTGGTGCGCAGCACCAGATCTGGGTCGGGAATGCCGGCTGTGTCGAGACGGCTTGCGATCCGCTCCGGCGTGATCTGCTCGGGCAGCATCCGCCCTTCCTTCACATCGACGGCCAGGGAGCGCATGGCGCGCGCCATCTCATCGCGGGCGCCGTAGTTGAAGGCGATGACGAGGGTGATTCCCGAGTTGTTGCGGGTCGTTTCCTCGGCCTCCAGCAGCAGTGGCAGAATATCGCTGCGCAGGTTGGTCTTGTCACCGATGACGCGGATGCGGACGTTCTGGCGGTGCAGGTCAGCAAGATCGCGGCGGATGAAAGCCTTGAGCAGGCCCATCAGATCGGAAATCTCGTCTTCCGGCCGTGTCCAGTTTTCGGACGAAAAGGCAAAGAGGGTGAGGTAGCGCACGCCGACTTCACCCGCCGTGCGCACCGCTTCGCGGACCGCCTCGACACCCTTGCGATGTCCCATGGTGCGCGGCAGGCCGCGCTTGTTGGCCCAGCGGCCATTGCCATCCATGATGATGGCCACGTGGGTCGGAACATTGCTCAAGGGAGGTATCGACATCGACGGCCCGGAAAAAAGAGACTCGGAAAAAATGCAGACTACACCTGCATGATTTCTTTTTCCTTCTCGACGAGCAAGCGGTCGATGTCCGAAATCATGTCATCGGTAATCTTCTGGACCTTTTCCGACTGGCTACGGCTCGTGTCCTGCCCGATATCACCGTCCTTTTCCGCCTTTTTCAAGGTGTCCATGCCGTCGCGGCGCACGTTGCGGATCGCGATCTTGGCCTTTTCGGCATAATCATGGGCAACCTTGACCAGCGACTTGCGGCGCTCTTCGTTCAGTTCCGGTAGCGGAATGCGCAGGTTCTGGCCATCGACGATCGGGTTGAGGCCGAGATTCGATTCGCGGATGGCACGATCGACGGCATTGACCATCGACTTGTCCCAGATGGAAACGCCGAGCATGCGGGCTTCCGGAACGGTGATGTTGGCGACCTGGTTCAGCGGCACACGCGAACCATAGGCCTCGACCATCACCGGATCGAGAACGTTGGCCGAGGCGCGGCCAGTGCGCAACGAGGCGATGTCGCTCTTGAAGGCGTTCACAGCGCCATCCATACGGCGCTTCACATCACCCAGATCAATACCTTCACTCATGGATCAAACTCCGGTTTTCGACGTCGAGATCGTGGATTAGTTGTCGGTTACAATGGTTGCACGGCCACCGCCGGTCAGAATTTCGGCAAAACCACCCTTCTCGTGGATCGAGAAGACGATGATCGGTATCCTGTTTTCGCGCGCCAGCGCCACGGCTGCAACATCCATGACGGCGAGGCCCTGCTGCAGAACCTGATCGTGGGTCAGATGGTCGTAGCGGGTCGCGGTCGGGTCCTTCTTCGGATCGGCCGAATAGATGCCATCGACCTGGGTGCCCTTGAAGATCGCCTCAGCGCCCATTTCAGCCGCGCGCAGGGCTGCGGCCGAGTCGGTGGTGAAGAACGGATTGCCGGTGCCGCCGGCAAAGATCACCACGCGGCCGAGAGACAGGTGATAGAGCGTGGCGCGCTGCGAGAAGCTCTCGCAGATTTCCGGCATAGCGATGGCCGAGAGAACGACGGTGTCGATATCGAGCTTGCGCAGCGAGGTCGCCAGCGCCAGCGCGTTGATGACGGTCGCCAGCATGCCCATGTGGTCGCCGGTCACCCGGTCGCCGCCCTTCGAAGCAACAGCGACACCGCGAAAAATGTTGCCGCCGCCGACCACCACGCCGACTTCGACGCCCATGGCGCGCGCTTCGGCGATATCGCTGGCGATGCGGTCGGCCACGGCGACATCGATGCCGAAGCCCTGATTGCCCATCAGGGCTTCGCCGGAAGCCTTGAGCAGAACGCGCTTGTAGAGTGGTTTCGCCGACATTGTCGCTCCTGAGCTATGATCGTATCCGCGCGGCCTCTCGCCTCTCGAAACGATCCGAAAGCGGGCCTGCGCCAAATTATGGTGATGCCGGATACACGAAGGGCACCGCGTTGTCACGCGATGCCCCTTGGTTTTCCAAATCGGGATGAAGAAATCAACCCTTGGCGACGGCTGCCACTTCGGCTGCGAAATCGCTTTCTTCCTTCTCGACGCCTTCGCCGAGGAGAAGACGGGCCATGCCGGTGATTTCGATCGGCGCACCAACCGACTTTTCAGCTTCCTTGACGGCGGCTTCGACGGTCAGGTCGGGGTTCATGACAAAAGCCTGCGAGAGAAGGGCGACTTCCTCGAAGAACTTGCGCATGCGGCCTTCGACCATCTTTTCGATGATCGCATCCGGCTTGCCGGATTCGCGGGCCTGCTCGATGAAGACGTTGCGCTCGCGCTCGGCGACGGCGGCATCGACTTCGCTCGAACGGATGGCGAGCGGGTTGGTCGCAGCGATGTGCATGGCAACCTGGCGGCCGATGGCAGTCAGAGCGTCCTTGTCGCCGGTCGACTTCAGCGCGACGAGAACGCCGAGCTTGCCGAGGCCGTCGGCAACCGAGTTGTGGATGTAGGTGGCGACAACGCCGTCTTCGACCGACAGCAGAGCCGAGCGGCGCAGCGTCATGTTTTCACCGATCGTCGCGATCGCGTCGACGATGGTTTCGGAAACCGGCTTGCCGGTTGCCGGATAGGTCGCAGCGCTGATCGCTTCGACCGAGCCGTCGGTGTTGACGGCAACGCCAGCGATACCGCGGACGAGATCCTGGAAGGCATCGTTGCGGGCAACGAAGTCGGTTTCGGAGTTCAGTTCGACGACGACGGCCTTGGTGCCGGCGGATGCGATGCCGATCAGGCCTTCAGCGGCTGCACGGCCCGACTTCTTGTCGGCCTTGGCGATGCCCTTGGCGCGCAGCCAGTCGATCGCGGCTTCCATGTCGCCGTTGGTTTCGGCCAGGGCCTTCTTGCAATCCATCATGCCTGCGCCGGTCTTTTCGCGCAGTTCCTTCACCATTGCTGCAGTAACGCTCATCTTCTTTGCCTCTTTGCTTGTTCGGCTGGTGTGCTGCCAGAGTTCCGGCGCCCGACCAGGAGGGTGTGGCAGGGAATGACCCCTGAATGTGACATCGTGATGAAAGCCATCGCGACGGTGCAACGCGAACCTTCGTCCCGTGCAAAAGAACAAGGCCGTTTACTTCTTCGATCGCAAACGGCCTCGTCCAGATTTTATATCGAGGAGCGGCCGGTCATCCGGCCGCCCGACACGATCAGGCTTCGGCAGATTCTTCCAGAGCCGGCTCGAGCGGCAGGTCTTCTGCAGCGCCGAGGTCACGGCCCGAAGCGCCCTGCTGACGGGCAATGCCGTCGAGAGCGGCACGCGAGATCAGGTCGCAGTAGAGCGAGATCGCGCGCGAAGCGTCGTCGTTGCCGGGGATCGGGAAGTCGATCTGGTCCGGATCGCAGTTGGAGTCGATGATGGCGACAACCGGGATGCCGAGACGCTTGGCTTCCTGGATGGCGATCGATTCCTTGTTGGTGTCGATGATGAACATCAGGTCCGGAACGCCGCCCATGTCGCGGATACCGCCGAGAGCGCGGTTCAGCTTTTCGCGTTCGCGCTCGAGGTTCAGACGCTCCTTCTTCGAATAGCCGGAGCCTTCCGAAGCGAGGATTTCGTCGAGCTTGCGCAGGCGCTGGATCGAGTTCGAGATGGTCTTCCAGTTGGTCATCATGCCGCCGAGCCAGCGAGCATTGACGTAGTACTGGGCCGAACGCTTGGCAGCGTCAGCAATGATTTCCGAAGCCTGGCGCTTGGTGCCGACGAACAGAACGCGGCCCCCCTTGGCAACGGTGTCGCTGACGATCTGCAGGGCGCGCGACAGCATCGGCACGGTCTGCGCGAGGTCGATGATGTGGACGTTGGAACGTTCGCCGAAGATGTACGGCTTCATCTTCGGGTTCCAGCGGTGGGTCTGGTGGCCGAAGTGAACACCAGCTTCCAGAAGCTGGCGCATGCTGAAATCAGGCAATGCCATGCCTTTTTCTCCTTTTCCGGTTAACCTCCGCAGGGCAAACAGCGTCTTCTCTTGAAGAACGCCACCGGCGGAACCTTCCGGATTTCTCCCGGAAAATCCCAAACCCTACGTGTGGAATGGGGTCGCCATACAGCGGACTGCTCGATTAATCAAGCCCTGGGGTGAGAAAACACGAAGGTATCGAGGAAGGGAACACTCCCTCCCCCTCACTCTCCTTCGTCATCCTCGGGCTTGTCCTGAGGATCTGCCGGCCCCTCGTCAGCGCGGAGTCCGTGGAAGATGGTCGGGTCAAGCCCGACCATGACGGAGGAGAGAGACACACGCTCCTTGGAACACATTACTTGCAATCAGCCGGCTGGAAAAGCTCAAGATCGGCCAGCTTGCCGCTCAGAACGAAATCGCCGTAATCCATAGTGAGATCGCGGGTGATGCCGTTCTCGTAGAGCTTGAACTCCATGCGGTAGATCGGCAGGGCATCGCCGCTCTGGTCGTCGTCGAAGTAGGAGATCGTCACCGGCCAATAGACCTTATCGGCCATTTCGCCGGCTTTGCTCACATCGGGATCGTCGGCCAATGGCTTGCGCTGCTTGCCGACCAGCGTCGTGGTGATCAGCGTCTTGTCGCCGGAATCCGAGCCGTCGAAGATGCGCGATTCGAACAGCGTCTGCCCCTTTTTCGCCCGGTCGATGACTTCGAGCATATGCTCTGTCGGGAACAGGCTCTGGGCGAGATCGACCTTACGCTTTTCCGGCTCGGTCAGATCGACGACAACGCCTTTCTTATCGTCATGGGCGGAACCGCGCACTTCCTTGTCGAGCTTTTCATCGGTGAAGGAGCGCGTGAGGAAACGGAAATTGCCGCCCTTGATATCCTCGTAGGTCGTGGTCTGCTGGTCGGTGAGCTTCACCTCTTCGCCGGTATCGACCTTGGTAACGAAGCGGAAGCTGACGGTATATCCCTCGCAGGCCGAGCCGTTGAACTCATAGACCATGCGACCGTACATGCCGGAAATGCCGGAGCGTTCGGAGGCGTCCTTCAGTTCGAGATCGTAGACGGCGCGATGCGGCACGAGCCCGCTGCCCGGCGCGGCATGGGCTGCCGTCACACCCGAGATACATGCCCCCGTTACGAAGGGCAACGCCATGAGGGCGCCTGCACGAAACATCCGTTTCCTCCTGTTGGACTCGCCTGCGATGCGATAGAACATCGGAAGCGAGGCACATCCACTCGCGACGCTTACGCGACGACCTCGTGAATCTCGGCTGTGCATGCCGTATTTACAAGGAAAAGACAACATTCTCCGGGAGTCATCCATGTCCGCATCCATCGAAGCCCGCCTGAAAGACCTGGGAATCACCCTGCCGCAGGCCGCAGCGCCCGCCGCAAATTACGTGCCCTATGTCATCAGCGGCTCGCATCTTTATATTTCCGGCCAGCTTCCGATGGAAAACGGCAAGATTGCGGTTACCGGTCATCTCGGCGACGGCGTCGATGTCCCGACCGGCCAGCGCGCCGCCGAACTTTGCGCCATCAACATCCTTGCGCAGGCAAATGCGGCGCTTAACGGCGATCTCGGTCGCATCAAGCGCGTCGTCAAGCTCAACGGCTTCGTCGCCTCCGTACCGAGCTTCGTCGAGCAGCATCTCGTTCTCAACGGCGCCTCGAACCTGATCGCCGGCGTTCTCGGCGATGCCGGCAAGCATGCCCGCGCCGCCGTCGGCATGGCCGCCCTGCCCTTCAACGCCGCCGTCGAGATCGACGCCGTGATCGAAATCGCCTGATTGCCATGACGAAGGATATCTCCTGGCTGACCGCGCAACCGATCGCCCATCGCGGCTATCATGACATGAACCACGCGATCTGGGAAAACACGCTTTCGGCTTTTTCACGCGCGGTCGAAAATGGCTACGCCATCGAGTGCGACGTGCAATATTCGGCCGATGGCGTTCCGGTCGTCTTTCATGACGACGACATGCTGCGGCTCTGCGGCATCAAGGGTGACGTGCGTGCCAAAAGCGTCGGCGAACTGGCGCTGATGGCCGTTGGCGGTACCGCCGACAAGGTGCCGTCGCTCGGCCAATTGCTGCGTCTCGTCAAGGGCCGTGTGCCCCTCATCATCGAACTCAAGGGCCGCAAAGGCGATGACGACGGTTTTGCCGATGCCATTGTCGAGGCGCTGGAGGGTTATCAGGGCCATGTGGCGCTGATGAGCTTCGACCACTGGCTGCTGAAGGACCTGAAGGCGCTCGATCCGCCCTACCCGATCGGCTTGACGGCGGAGGGCTCGACTCCTGAAACTTTCTTCCTTCACGAAGAAGCGATGCAGCTCGGGCTTGATTTCATTTCCTATTTCTATGGAGATCTGCCAAATTCCTTCATCACGGCGCAGCGTGCGCAGGGCCGTCCGGTGATCACCTGGACGGTTCGGGATGGCAAGGCCGTCGACTACACCTACGCCCATGCCGACCAGATGACATTCGAGGGCTTCGACCCCAGGGAAGGAACTATCGCCTAAGGATGACCGGCGAGATAAAAATCCGCGTAGAAACCTCCTTCGCCGATATCGCGAAGGACGAGTGGAACAGCCTTTCCGGCGCGGCCAAGGGCCAGCCGGAAAGCGTCTATAATCCGTTCGTGTCGCACGCCTATCTCTCGGCACTGGAGGAATCGGGTTCGGCGACGGCGGAAACGGGCTGGCTTGGACAACATCTGTTGATCGAAGATCAGGCTGGCCGGATGGCCGGCGGCCTGATCGGCTATCTCAAGAACCACAGCCAGGGCGAATATGTCTTCGACCATGGCTGGGCGGATGCGTTTACCCGCGCCGGCGGACACTATTATCCCAAACTGCAAAGCTCGGTACCCTTCACGCCCGCGACCGGCCCACGGCTTCTCGTGCGACCCGGCGAAGACCGGCAGGCTACACAGGCGGCCCTTGCCGCCGGCCTGATGGAACTGACACGCCGCCACGACGCCTCGTCCGCCCACATCACCTTCCTGCCCGAAAACGAATTGCCGGTGCTCGAAGCGGCCGGCTTCCTTCACCGGACCGACCAGCAATTCCATTTCACAAATGCCAGCTATGGCAGCCATGACGATTTTCTAGAAACGCTCGCCTCCCGCAAGCGCAAGGCCCTGAAGAAGGAACGCCGCGCGGCGCTGGAAAACGGCATCACCATCGACTGGCTGACCGGTTCCGATCTCACCGAAAAAATCTGGGATCAGTTCTTCGCCTTCTACATGGATACCGGCGGCCGCAAGTGGGGCCGGCCTTACCTCACGCGCAAATTCTATTCGCTGATCGGCGAGCGCATGGCCGACGATATCCTGCTCGTCATGGCGAAGCGCAACGGCCGATACATTGCCGGCGCCATCAATTTCATCGGCGGTGATGCGCTTTACGGCCGTCATTGGGGGGCGATCGAGGATCATCCGTTCCTGCATTTCGAGGTCTGCTACCATCAGGCGATCGATTTTGCGATAAGCAAGGGCCTTTCCCGCGTCGAGGCCGGCGCTCAAGGGGAACACAAGCTGGCGCGCGGCTATATGCCGGTCATCACCCATTCGGCGCATTACATCACCCATCCGGGCCTCCGGCGCGCCGTTGCCGACTATCTCGTGCGCGAGCGGCACGAGATCGAGGAGATCGGGGAAATCCTTGGCGAGCACAGCCCTTTCCGCAAGGGCGAGCGCCAGCAGCACGACGATTGACATCCACAGGGAAGGAAGAGGCCATGAGAGGCTACGACGACAATAACATCTTCGCCAAGATCCTGCGCGGCGAAATCCCCTCGCACCGCGTCTATGAGGATGACAACGTGGTCGCCTTTATGGATGTGATGCCGCAGGCGGAAGGCCACACGCTGGTCGTGCCGAAAGCAGCGTCGCGCAATATCCTCGACGCCGATCCGGCGACGCTGACAGCGCTCATTCCGGTCGTGCAGAAGGTTGCGGTGGCCGCCAAGAAGGCCTTCGATGCCGATGGCATCACCATACTGCAGTTCAACGAAGCGCCGGCCGGACAATCCGTCTTTCATCTGCATTTCCACGTCGTGCCGCGCTGGGACGGCATTGCGATGCGACCGCATTCCGGCACGATGGAAGATGGTGCGGTGCTTGCGGCCAATGCCGAGAAGATCAAGGCGGCGCTCGGCCGATAACGTGCTTCCATCGCTCAGGCGGCGACAACCGGCTCTCCGGCGCTTACCCGCATCAGCCTGCTTGTCAGGCCGTAGGCCACGCCAAATAGGGCGAAACCGCCCAGCATGTCGCTCAGATGATGCCCGCCATGAATGATGATGGCGGGCAGCATCAACAGGTTGAGGCATGCCACCACCGGAAAGATAAACCGGTTGCCCCTGAGGAAAAACACGGAGAGGCAAGCCATCAGCGTGTGGACGGAGGGAAAGGCGACGAGCCCGAGCACCTTTCCCGGCATCAGCATGGCGATACCATTTTGCGCCAGGTGCCGCAGTTCCTCACCATAGCCGGAGTTGACCACCAGCGGCAGTCCCGCAATCGCCGATACATCATAGACATAGGATGTCCCGAAGGCCGGGAAAAAGAACCAGAAGACGATTGCCAGCAGCGAACCGACGATACCCGTCAGCAAAAAGCGGTGCAGCAGCAGGAATTTTCCGGAAAAGCCAAGAATGAGGATCACCGCGATCATCTGCACCAGCGACGTCTGGTAGACGAAGCCGAGTGCCCTTACAACGACAGGATAGTGCGCCATCCAGGTCATCAAGCCCGGCCAATCGAAACCGAGCGCCGCATCCGACCGTACCAGCATGGCATCGATCGGCGGAAAGCGGACCGGCAGCAGCAGATAGTTGAAAACCGAGCCGACGATCGAAAACAGGATAAAGAGGCCGGCAGCCGTCACCGGAACCGAAATCCGGGCCTCGCTGCGCACACCGCGATAGAACTGGCCGATCGCGAGGCAAAGGATGCCGCAGGATAGCAGCGCCGCATAGCCCACGACATCAACCGCTACGCCGTTCAGCACCATCAGGCCGGCATCGAGAACAGCCAGCGTCGTAATCAGTATGAGGATAAAACGCTCGACCGGAAGAACGTGCATGGCTGCCTCCTGCTTCAGACAGCAGATAGCCGATTAATTTTAAGATTGTCATAAGCCGTGGTACGCCAACCTCAGAACCCGAGCATATACAGGCCAACTGCAAGCGCTGTGATCGACGTGCCGATCCCGACAGCAGGCCTCTGGCCGGCCGCGAAGAAGGCGGCAGCCCCGACGGTCACGGACCCCAACCGCAGCCAGAGCGGTGAGGCTTCGAGAACGCCTGTCGGATAGACGATGAGCTTTGCGACGACGGCGGCGACCAGTGCGGTCGCGACCGCCCTCACCCAGTTCAAGGCTTCGGAATCCTCCCGAAGGCGATTGCCGGTGAGCACGCCGAGCCAGCGCCAGATATCGGTTGCCAACCAGCCGGCAACCGCGATGAAGACATAGGGCCACCAGCCGTCGAGCGCTGTCATGCTTCGATCTCCGCTTTTTCCGCCTGCCGGACCCGCCACGTCCGTTCGACGGCCCAGGCGAGCGTGCCACCGATCAGCCCCGCCAGCAGGATGTCGAACTCCGGGACGAGCCAGTAAAACAGCGGCCCGCCGACAAGCCCGAGCACCATCGCGATATGGACGACGCGATGGCGCGCGGAATTCCAGATCGAAGCGAGGAAATAGACCGGCGTCAGGAAGAAGAGGCAGCCGGCGACGATCGGCGGGAAGGTTGCGACATAGCGGTAGGCGACGGCGACCAGCAGCATGTTCGCCAGAACGAGCGTGATACCGAAACCGGCGAAAAAGGCGATGCGGCGCTCCCGCGGCACGCTCACAACCTTTTCCATGGCATAGACCCAGGCGGTGATCGCCACGAAATGCGACAGGAACAGCAGCAGCCAGGTGGGGGTGCGGCGCCCGCGGATTTCCGGCACTAGGGCCGCGACCATCGGCATCATGCGCACGGAAGACAGGGTGACGGCGATGAAGGCGGTGAGCAAATTGGCGCCGGCCATCATCGAACTGACGAGAATGACCTTGGCAGGCAGCGCCCAGACCGCGCCGACCATGAACACCACCTGCTCGACGGGAATGCCGGCCTGCACCGTCAGCGCGCAGAACCCGACGAAGGACAGCATCAGGATCATGGCCGGAAGGCTGGCAATGCCGCGCATGCCCATTAGAAACCAATGGGCATGCGACGCGCTGTTTTCCTGATCCATCAATCTGCCTGCGTCTTGTTCATAAAAAAGATGCCGGGCTTTTAACCCGGCATCTCCTGTTTTGCTACCGATGCTTATTTCTTGCGCGGCACTTTCGGAACCGTGCGGCCCTTACGGGGCGCATCGGAGGCGACGGCCGGCGGAGCTTCCGCCTTGGCGGTCGCCTTCGCGGCGGCCTTTTTCGGCTTCGGCTTGACGTCGTTTTCGGCGCCGACAGTCTCGACGTCCTTCGGCTTTACGGCCTTGGACTTCTTGACCGGGGTGACGATCTCGGCCTTTGGCTTGATGCGTGCGGTTTCCGGCACGGCATCGAGCAGAATACCCTTCGTGCCGTCCGGCTTGATGCCAACCGAGACGGAGACGACGCCACCCTTCTTCAGCTTGCCGAAGAGGATTTCGTCGGCGAGCGGCTTCTTGATGTTTTCCTGGATGACGCGCGCCAGCGGACGGGCACCCATCTTTTCGTCGTACCCCTTCTCCGCCAGCCAGGCGATTGCATCGGGATGCAGGTCGAAGGTGACGTTGCGCTCGGCAAGCTGCGTTTCCAGCTGCATGACGAACTTCTGCACGACCTGATGGATGACCGGCGTCGGCAGCGAGCCGAACGGGATCACCGCATCCAGACGGTTGCGGAACTCCGGCGTGAACAGGCGGTTCAGTGCCTCCACATCCTCGCCTTCCCGCTTCGACGAACCGAAGCCGAAGGCGGCCTTGGCCATTTCAGACGCGCCCGCATTGGTCGTCATGATCAGGATGACGTTGCGGAAGTCGATCTTCTTGCCGTTGTGGTCCGTCAGCGACCCGTGGTCCATGACCTGCAGCAGGATGTTGAACAGGTCCGGATGCGCCTTTTCGATTTCATCGAGCAGCAGCACGCAATGCGGATGCTGATCGACGCCATCGGTCAGGAGACCGCCCTGATCGAAGCCGACATAGCCGGGAGGTGCGCCAAGCAGTCGCGAGACCGTGTGGCGTTCCATATATTCCGACATATCGAAGCGCAGCAGTTCGACGCCGAGCGAGGCGGCAAGCTGCTTGGCGACTTCCGTCTTGCCGACGCCGGTCGGGCCGGAGAAGACGTAAGAGCCGATCGGCTTGTTCGGTTCGCGCAGGCCCGCACGCGCCAGCTTGATCGCCGACGACAGGGCCTCAATCGCCAGATCCTGGCCATAGACCACCGAGCGCAGTTCCTTTTCGAGGTTGGCGAGAACGGTCTCGTCGTCCTTGGAAACGGTCTTCGGCGGAATGCGGGCCATGGTGGCGATCGTGACTTCGATCTCCTTTTCGGTGATCAGCTTGCGGCGCTTGTTGGCGGGCAGCAGCATCTGGGCCGCACCGGTCTCGTCGATCACGTCGATCGCCTTGTCCGGCAGCTTGCGGTCGTTGATGTAGCGTGCCGAAAGCTCGACTGCCGACTTGATCGCCTCGTTCGAGTATTTCAGCTTGTGATAGTCCTCGAAATAGGGCTTCAGGCCCTTCATGATCTCTATGGCGTCGTCGATGGTCGGCTCGTTGACGTCGATCTTCTGGAAGCGGCGGACGAGCGCCCGGTCCTTTTCGAAGAACTGGCGGTATTCCTTATAGGTGGTCGAGCCGATGCAGCGGATCGCCCCGGAGGACAGAGCCGGCTTCAACAGGTTCGACGCATCCATGGCGCCGCCCGAGGTCGCGCCCGCACCGATGACGGTGTGGATTTCGTCGATGAACAGCACGGCACCCGGATAGTCTTCCAGTTCCTTGACGACCTGCTTCAGGCGCTCTTCGAAATCGCCGCGATAGCGGGTGCCGGCGAGCAGCGTGCCCATGTCGAGCGAGAAGATCGTCGCATCCTGCAACGCTTCAGGCACTTTCTTTTCGACGATGCGCTTGGCGAGGCCTTCGGCGATCGCGGTCTTGCCGACGCCGGGATCACCGACATAGAGCGGGTTGTTCTTCGAACGGCGGCACAGGACCTGGATCGTGCGGTTGACCTCGGCATGACGGCCGATCAGCGGATCGATCTTGCCGACCTTGGCCTTCTCGTTGAGGTTGACGCAGTAAGCGGTCAGGGCATCCTGCTGCTTCTTGGCGCCGCCCTCTTCCTGGTCCCCGCCGCTACGCGGGGCCTTCTGTTCCGATTCGGATTCTTCGGCACCCCGCGGCGTGCGCGCTTCGGTGGAACCGGGGCGCTTGGCGATGCCGTGCGAGATGAAGTTGACCGCGTCGTAACGGGTCATCTCCTGCTCCTGCAGGAAATAGGCGGCGTGGCTTTCGCGCTCGGCGAAGATCGCGACGAGCACGTTGGCGCCGGTCACCTCTTCGCGCCCGGAGGATTGCACATGGATCACTGCGCGCTGGATGACGCGCTGGAAGCCGGCCGTGGGCTTGGAATCCTCGTCATAGCCCGTCACCAGATTGCCGAGTTCGTTATCGACGTAATCCGACACGGTCTTGCGAAGGCTGTCGAGATTGACGTTGCACGCGCCCATGACCGCCGCCGCATCCGAATCGTCGATCAGCGCCAGGAGCAGGTGCTCCAGCGTCGCGTATTCGTGATGACGCTCGTTGGCCAGTGTCAGAGCCTGGTGCAGCGCCTTTTCAAGGCTGGTCGAAAATGTTGGCACGTTCGTTCCTCATTTCTTTTCCATGACACACTGCAACGGATGCTGATGCTGTCTGGCAAAATCCATCACCTGCGTCACTTTGGTTTCGGCGACCTCATAGGTAAAGACACCGCATTCGCCCACGCCGTGATTGTGGACATGCAGCATGATCAAGGTCGCCGCTTCGCGATCCTTCTGGAAAAAACGCTCCAGAATGTGGATCACGAACTCCATCGGCGTGTAGTCGTCATTGAGAAGCAGCACGCGATATAGACTCGGCTTCTTCGTCTTCGGCTTTGTCCGGGTAATAACGGAGGTGCCGCGACTACCGTTGCCGGCATCCCCGCCATCCTCATTCTGCAGCCGGACCGGCATCACTTTCATGCGTCTTCATTCCCTTGGTCGTATCGCGCGAAGGGCGAGTGGTCCGCGACCCTACGTGACACATAATCTAGTGGTTCTTTTCCGGATTTTAAGGCCGTTCTTCCGCACTGCAATCACAATTGCGTCGTCATCGCGAAGATTGACTACTTTTATCCCGCCGTTCCCCGGCGGCAAACAACAAAAAAACCGGCCGTGGAAACCACGGCCGGTCATCACTCATGCGATAGAGGCTCGATCGGTCGATCAGGCAGCCGCAGCAGCAGCCTTGACAGCAGCCGTGGTCTTGGCGACCGGCGCTTCGTAGGGCTTGTAGGCGTCCTTGGCGAGATCGGCATACATTTCGCCGAGCTTCTGGGCTTCAGCGACATAAGCCTCGTAAGCGGACTTCACGTAGTTGGTCTGAAGCTCGAAAACGGCTTCGACGCTCTTGACGCCGGCAAGCTTTTCGAAATGGGAAACGCTGTCTTCGAAGGCCTTCTTGGAGTAGTCGGCAGCTTCCGTCGCGATCGCCTGGAAGCCCTTCGTCACCGATGCGTAGTTCTTCAGCATCGTGTCGATCGTTTCCTTGCTCTTCTTATTGGCATCTTCGAAATTGAACATTCCTGGGTGCTCCTTAGTTCAGCCCGTTGATACCCGTAAGTTTATGTGCACTGCACAATAAAGTCAATGTATCGGTGCGCCGCAATAAAATACAGGCGTGTCAACGACTTGCCGGCAATTCGGCTAGTTCACCAAAAAATTCATCAAAATAGGCGTGAAAAGTACGATTTTTACAAAAAACCCGGCCTGATAGTATCGGGCCGGGTAGAATTCAAAAGGGCGATGTTCGACGATCAGAGATCGATGTCGAGGATGGCCATCGAGAAATTATAGGACAGTTCGCCGTCTTCCTCGTCGCGGAAGATCACGCCCAGAAACTCGTCGCCCAGATAGACTTCAGCAGATTCGTCCTTGCGCGGACGCGCCTTGATGACGATCGACGGATTGATAGCGCGCTTGAAATAGGCTTCGAGCTTGCGGATTTCTTCGGGCTTCAAGTCTTTTCTCCATGAGCTTTGAAAGTGCGTCGCTTCTCGCACAGAGATTCCAGCGGTGTAAACCCATAAAGCCGCTCCGGGCTGCCAATTCACACTGGACCGGCAACCGGAAAACGCGGAGGGTTCGATCAGATTTCGTAAGAGGCGAGGATCTGGTCCATCGAGCGCGAGGGCTCCGAGCAGCCGGCCTCGCCGACCACACGGGCCGGCACGCCGGCAACCGTGGTCTTCGGCGGCACCGGCTTCAGCACGACCGACCCGGCCGCAATCCGAGAGCAGTGGCCGATATGGATGTTGCCGAGGATTTTCGCGCCGGCACCGATCAGCACGCCGTTACCGATCTTAGGATGGCGATCACTGCCCTCCTTGCCGGTCCCTCCAAGCGTCACGCCGTGCAGGATCGAGACGTTGTCGCCGATGACGGCGGTTTCGCCGACGACGAGGCCGGTCGCGTGATCGAGGAAGATTCCCTTGCCGATGCGGGCTGCCGGGTTGATGTCCGTCTGGAAGACCGAGGAGGAACGGCTTTGCAGGTAGAGCGCGAAATCGCGACGGCCGCGCTCCAGCAGCCAGTGGGCCAGCCGATGGGTCTGCAGCGCGTGAAAACCCTTGAAATACAGAACGGCTTCGATGAAGCGGGTGCAGGCGGGATCACGGTCGTAGATCGCCTGGATATCGACACGCAGGATCGAGCCCCATTCCGGCCAGTCTTCCATCATCTCGACGAAGGTCTGGCGCAGGAGATTGGCCTGCAGGTCCGGGTGATCGAGCCGTTCGCAGATGCGGTAGATCACGGCCTCTTCCAGCGAACGCTGGTTGATGACCGTCGAATAGAGAAAGGCGGCTAGAAGCGGGTCTTCGAGCGCGGCAACGCGCGCCTCTTCCTGAAGACTGTCCCAGATCGGGTCCATCATCTTCACGGTTTCGGTCGGGCGAATGTCAGTCCTGGCGACCATCGTCGCTCTCCTTCGTGATCCGTCGTCTTCTCAAGATATAAGGCAAATCGCCGCCAATAGAAATGGGCGGCTCACGGCCTTGCCTCAGCCCCGGCCGTGCGCCTCCAGAAACTCCAGCGCCGCCTTCTTGAACACCCGGTCGCCGACGGCCAGCATATGGTCGCGGCCGGGGATGTCGAGCGCCGTAGCATGCGGCATCAGCGCCGCAAGCGCCTCAGGGGAACCGGCAATATCGTCCTTCGTCCCGACGCCGATCAGCGCCGGCACGTCGATGCGGGCCATGTCCTCCGGCGTCAGGAGATCGCGCGAGGTGGAGATGCAGGCGGCCAGCGCCTGTCGGTCGCTCTTCGTCTGATCGGCGAAGGCGCGGAACATGCGGCCGCGCTCATGGCTGACGTCATCGAGCGACGGGGCAAGGAGCGCATCGGCAATCGGGTCCCAGTCGCCGACGCCCTCCACCATGCCGATGCCGAGCCCGCCGAAGATGATGCTGCGCACCCGGTGCGGATTGGCAAGCGTCAGGAAGGCGGTGATGCGCGCGCCCATGGAATAGCCCATGACATTAGCGGTCGCGATGCCGAGATGATCAAGCAGCGCGATCGCATCCGATGCCATGGCCGGCGGATGATAGACAGCAGGATCGCGCGGCTTGCTGCTCTTGCCATGGCCGCGATTGTCGAGCGCGATCACCCGGTAGCCAGCGTCGCCCAGCGTCTTCAGCCAACCTGGAAACACCCAGTTGACATTGGCGCTGGAGGCAAAGCCGTGGATCAGCAGCACCGGCTCGCCGGCCGCATCCCCTTCGTCGAAATAGGCGATCGACAGGCCGTCGTGCTGGAATGTCGAGAAGGGCGGCGGGTTGAGGTCCATGTGATCTGTCCGGGCGGGTCTGAATTCGGCGGGAACCTATGCCCTCTTCGGCAGCGAGAAAACCCCCGGCACGCTAAAAAACGCGGGGCAGCGACATCTTTGCCGCTACACATTTGCGTCAAAGCTTTCTATGGTGCGCGCCAACAGACGAACATCCAGACTTGCAAGTGGAGCATGACATGGCCGGGCACGGTATTCCCCATTTCCAGAACGACGGCGGTCACCAGGTGATCGAGATCGGCGTGAAGGAATTCATGTGCACGGGTGCCTCGGTTCCCTACGATCATCCGCACATCTATATCGATATGGGCGACGACAACGAGAAAGTCTGCTCCTATTGCTCGACGCTTTACCGCTACAATCCGGCGCTGAAGGCCGAGCAGACGGTGCCGGACGGCTGCATCTTCCACGACACCCAGGCCGCCTGATCGCGCCCGCGCGATCCCGCCTCACGGACACCCCATGGCTGAAGCCGGTCCCATCACGATCGCGGGGGCCGGCATTGCCGGCCTGACGGCGGCGCTTTCGCTTGCGCGAAAAGGGTTTTCCGTATCGATATTCGATCAGGCGACGACGCTGAGCGAAGTCGGCGCCGGGCTACAGCTTTCCCCTAATGCTACCCGCGTCCTTGAAACGCTTGGCCTGCGCCCAGCGCTCGAATCCGTCTGGCAACTGCCGGAAACCGTCGATCTCGCGGATGGCAAATCGCTGCGCAGGCTTGCCACCGTGCCCGCAGGCCGTTTCGCGCGCGAACGCTGGGGAAGCCCCTATGCGGTCTTTCATCGCGGCGACCTGCAGCGCATTCTTCTCGAAGCGGTTTCGAACGAACCTCGCTGCAATGTGACCCTTTCACAGCGCATAGACAGCGGCGGCCCGCCCGCCGGCCATGGCTTGCAGATCGGCGCCGATGGTGTCTGGTCGAAGACCAGAAACCATCTGCAAGGCGCTGGTAAATCGAGATTTTCCGGCAATATCGCCTGGCGTATGACGTTGCGGCAGGCAGATCTGCCGTCTTTCTTCGATATCAGCCGTGTCACCGCCTTTCTCGGCGGCGGCGCCCATATGGTCGCCTATCCGCTGAGCGGTGGGCGCTTCAACATCGTCGCGATTTCGAAGGGCGCGGCCCTCGGCGAAAACTGGAATTCCGAAGTGCCGGATCGCGGCGAATTGCAGCGGGCCTTCG
The DNA here is from genome assembly GCF_001424985.1 of Rhizobium sp. Root1212. GTDB lineage: Bacteria > Pseudomonadota > Alphaproteobacteria > Rhizobiales > Rhizobiaceae > Pararhizobium. The sequence continues at coordinate 20,179 of NZ_LMDA01000028.1, read as the reverse complement.
CCGGCTGGCACCCGGAACTGACCGCCCTTCTCCGCCACGCGCCCGAAATCACCCGCTGGCCGCTGCACGAAGTCACCGACGGCGCATGGCATAACGGCGGTGAAACGGTGCTGATCGGCGATGCGGCCCATGCGATGATGCCCTTTGCCGCCCAGGGCGCGGCGATGGCGATCGAGGATGCCTTCGAGCTTGCGCATTTTCTCGCAAACGGCGCGGACAGGGCCGCCGCACTGCAGGCTTTCGAAGAACATCGCCGTAGGCGTATCGCCCGCGTCCGCTCCCGCGGCGCCTTCAACCGCTTTGCCTATCACGCCGCCGGCCCGTTGAAGCTCGGCCGCGACATAGTGCTATCGCTGCGCAAGCCGCAGAGCCTCGCCGGAGATTTCGACTGGCTCTACGGCTACCGCGCGCTCGACTGATCAGACCTGCGCTGCCGCGGCAAGGCCCGCTTCGATGTCCTTGCGGATATCGGCGACATCTTCCAGACCGATCTGCAGACGCAGCACCGGCCCTTCCGTCGGCCCCTTGGCGATCACGCGGTCGCCGAGATAGGCATGGAGGGCGAGGCTTTCATAACCGCCCCAGGAATAGCCGAGCCCGAACAGCTTCAGCGCATCGAGGAAGGCATGGGCCTTCGCCTTGAAACGCTCCGGCGCATCGACCTTCAGCACGATGGAGAAGATGCCGCTCGCGCCCCTGAAATCGCGCTTCCACAGCTCATGGCCCGGAAAACTCGGCAGCCCCGGATGCAGCACCCGCGCCACATCCTCGCGCTGCTCCAACCAGCGGGCGAGATTGAGCGCGCTTTCCTGATGCCGCTCCAGCCGCACGCCCATGGTGCGAAGGCCGCGCAGCACCTGGTAGCTATCATCAGGAGCGCCGCAGATGCCCAGCGTGATGGTCGCCTCATGCAGTTGTTCCCAATGCTTGGCATTGGCCGAAACCGTGCCGAGCAGGATATCCGAATGGCCGGCCGGATATTTGGTCGAAGCGTGGATGGAGATATCCACACCATGATCGAGCGGCTTGAAATAGACCGGCGTCGCCCAGGTGTTGTCCATGGTCACGACGCAGCCGTGGCGATGGGCGGCGGTGGAAATCGCGCCGATATCCTGCATATCGAAGGTGTTCGAACCCGGCGCTTCGGTGTGAACCAGCTTCGTATTCGGCTTGATCAGCGCCTCGATGCCGGCGCCGACCGAGGGATCGTAATAATCGACGGAAACACCGAGCCGCTTCAGCATCGTGTCGCAGAAAAGCCGCGTCGGGCCATAGACCGAATCGACGATCAGCGCATGGTCGCCCGCCGAAAGGAAAGCGAGGAACGGCACCGTGACCGCCGCCAGGCCCGAGGGCACGATGATGGTGCCGGCCGAGCCTTCGAGCGCATCGATCGCTTCGCAAAGCGCATCCGTGGTCGGGGTTCCGCGCGTGCCATAGGTGTATTTCTGAGCACGCGTTTCCATCGTGCGGGCATTCGGAAACAGCACCGTCGAGGCGCGAACCACCGGCGGGTTGACGAAGCCGTGATAGCTGGAGGGATCGTTGCCGATATGCGAAAGGCGCGTGTTGACGCCGGCGTCGTCGAGGAAATTTTTCTTATCGCTCATGGGGGATTTCCGTCTGCGGGGCAATTGGGTGGTGTGACTTGTCTTACCGTCGTCGGTGCGGGTCAAGCCCTCAACTTGCCACAGAAACAACAACGGTCGCTATCCTATCTGCGGCCTTGCGACACGCATCGATCCGGGCCGGCAGAAAACCGGGATAACGGCAAGCCCGTCCAAGGTCTGATCTGCTTTAAGGCAAAAAAACGGCAGGAAGTCTTGACCCTGCGGGCATTTAAGCATGTGATAGCCGGTACTCGCGCCAGGAGGATGGCGGGGGCTGAAGCCGTCTTCTTCGGAGAGACGGCACAGGACCGAGAACGACAACTTAAAAAAGGTTTATAAAAATGGGAAAAAAAATCCTGACAGCGCTGCTTGGCGTTGCCGTGATGGGGATTGGCACTCAGACGGCGTTCGGCGGAACGCTTGATGACGTGAAGGCAAAGGGTTTCGTACAGTGCGGCGTCAACGGTTCGAACCTCGCCGGCTTCGGCGCACAGGATTCGGCAGGCAATTGGGCCGGCCTCGACGTTGACCTCTGCAAGGCCGTCGCTGCCGCCGTCTTCGGCGATGCGACCAAGGTCAAGTACACGCCGCTTTCGGCGAAGGATCGTTTCCCGGCGCTGCAGTCCGGCGAAGTCGATGTGCTGTCGCGCAACACCACCTGGAGCGTCAGCCGCGATTCGCAGCTCGGCTTCGATTTCCGCCCCGTCACCTATTATGACGGCCAGGGTTTCATGGTGAAGAAGGAACTCGGCGTGAAGTCGGCGCTGGAACTGTCGGGCGCTTCGGTCTGCGTCCAGTCCGGCACGACCACCGAACTCAACCTCGCCGACTATTTCCGCTCGAACAACATGGACTTCAAGCCCGTCGTATTCGAAGCCCAGGACGAAGCCGACGCCGCCTACAATGCCGGCCGTTGCGACGCCTACACCACCGACGCTTCCGGCCTCTATTCGATCCGCCTGAAGATGAACAACCCCGACGACCACATGGTTCTGCCGGAAATCATCTCCAAGGAGCCGCTCGGCCCGGCCGTTCGCCAGAACGATTCGAAGTGGTTCGACGTCGTGACCTGGTCGCACTACGCGATGGTGGCCGCCGAAGAATTCGGCATCACCCAGGCCAATGTCGAGGAAATGAAGAAGTCCGCCAACCCGGACATCAAGCGCTTCCTCGGCGAAGAAGCCGATTCGACCATCGGCGCCGACCTCGGCCTGCCGAAGGATTGGGCCGTGCAGATCATCAAGGCTGTCGGCAACTATGGCGAAAGCTTCGAGCGCAACGTCGGCCAGGGCTCGCCGCTCAAGATCGACCGCGGCCTGAACGCGCTGTGGAGCAAGGGCGGCCTGCAATACGCACCGCCAATCCGCTGATATCCTGCGGGAGGGCAGGTCACTGCCCTCCCTTCATTGCATATTCGGAACGTTCGCGTCCGTTCCGATACGGACCGAAACGGTTTCGCCTTTGAAATAGAACAGGCGAAAACGCTCTAAAAACAAACGCCCGGAAAACAGGGCGAACATAAGTCAGGGGAAATGTATGGCTCTTGCGGATGCCCGAACAGGGTCCGGCGAACCGCCGAAGGTATCTCTACTCTATAATCCGGCGCTGAGAAGCGTCATCTACCAGGTCGTGACGGTCGTCGTCATCGTTTCAGCGGTCTGGTATGCGTGGTCCAACGTCGTCCAGAACCTCGCCCGCGCCAATATGACCGCCGGCTTCGGCTTTCTGAACAGCCGCGCCGGCTTCGACATCGCCCAGACGCTGATCTCCTATTCGAGCGATTCGACCTATTTCCGCGCGCTGCAGGTCGGTCTGGTCAATACACTGGTCATCGCCGTCGCCGGCATCATCACCGCGACCATCGTCGGGCTTCTCGTCGGCATCGGCCGACTGTCACACAACTGGCTGGTCGCCCGGCTCTGCACCGTCTATGTGGAAATCTTCCGCAACATCCCGCCGTTGCTCGTCATCTTCTTCTGGTATCTCGGCGTCCTTGCCCTGCTGCCGTCGATCCGCTCGATCTTCCAGAGCGTCAAGGACGATCCCGGCTCTATCTTCTTCGTTTCCAACCGTGGCCTCTACATGCCGGCCCCGGTCTTTGGCGAAGGTTTCGGCGTCGTGCTGATCGCGCTTGCCATCGGCATCGTCGCGGCCATCGCCTTCACCATCTGGGCCAATGCCCGCCAGCGCGCCACGGGCCAGCGCCCGCCGGTGCTTTGGATCAATCTCGCGCTCATTGTGCTCTTCCCGCTCGGCGTCTTCATCGTCATGGGCCAGCCGATGACGCTCGATTATGCGATACCCGGCTCCTTCAATATGAAGGGCGGCATGGTCATCGGGCCGGAGTTCCTGGCGCTTTACCTCGCTCTGTCGCTCTACACTGCCTCGTTCATCGCCGAAATCGTGCGCGCCGGCATCCGTGGCGTCTCAAAGGGCCAGTCGGAAGCGTCCTACGCGCTCGGCCTTCGGCCCGGCCAAGCGACGCGCCTCGTCGTGCTGCCGCAGGCGCTCCGGATCATCATTCCGCCGCTCACCTCGCAATATCTCAACCTCGTCAAGAACTCCTCGCTGGCGGTCGCGGTCGGTTATGCCGATCTGGTCGCGGTCGGCGGCACCATCCTCAACCAGTCGGGCAAGTCGATCGAGATCATTTCGATCTGGATGCTGATCTATGTCTCGATCAGCCTCATCACCTCGCTGTTCATGAACTGGTTCAACGCCAAAATGGCATTGGTGGAGCGCTGAGATGGCTGAAAACATCACCTTTGTCCGCGACCGCTTCATCGACGCAGAAAAGCCGCCGGCTTCGGAAAAATCAGCTTTAGCCTGGGTGCGCAACAACCTGTTCCCCTCGTGGAAGGACGGCATCCTGACGGTCATCGCCATCACGGCGATCGTCTACTACATCCCGAAGGCCCTCAACTGGCTGTTCTTCTCGGCCGTCTGGTCCGGCACCGACCGCACCGCCTGCCTGACTGTCGATCAGGGTGGCCAGCTTCCGTCCGGCTGGAGTGGCGCCTGCTGGGCCTATGTGAACGACCGGTTCGTGCAGTTCATGTTCGGCTCCTATCCGCGTGACGAACTCTGGCGGCCCCTCCTGGTCGTCGCCATGTTCGTGGCGCTGCTCATCCCCATGCTGATGCCCAAGGCGCCACGCAAGGGTCTCAACGCACTGCTGCTACTCGTCGTCTTCCCGATTATTTCCTATTTCCTGTTGCTGGGCGGCGTGTTCGGCCTCCGGCATGTGGAAACCTCGCTCTGGGGCGGGTTGATGGTGACGCTGATCATCTCCTTCGTCGGCATCGTCTCGTCGCTACCGATCGGCATCCTGCTGGCGCTCGGGCGGCGCTCGACCATGCCGATCCTGAAAACGGTCTGCATCACCTTCATCGAGCTGATACGCGGCGTGCCGCTGATCACCGTGCTTTTCATGGCCAGCGTGCTTTTGCCGCTGTTCCTGGAGCCCGGCAACAATATTGACAAGTTCCTGCGCGCGCTGATCGGCGTGTCGATCTTCGCATCCGCCTATATGGCGGAGGTCATTCGCGGCGGGCTTCAAGCCATTCCGAAAGGGCAATATGAAGCGGCCGATGCGCTTGGTCTAAACTACTTCCACAAAATGACCTTCGTCGTGCTTCCGCAGGCCATCAAGCTCGTGATCCCCGGCATCGTGAACACCTTCATCGGCATGTTCAAGGATACCTCCCTCGTCACGATCATCTCGATGTACGACCTGCTCGGCATCGTGAAGGCGAGTTTTGGGGATTCGGGCTGGATCACGCCGGTCACGCCCTTGACGGGCCTGATCTTCGCTGGCTTCACGTTCTGGATTTTCTGCTTCGGCATGTCGCGCTATTCGGCCTTCTTCGAACGCCGGCTCGACAAGGGCCACAAACGATAAAAGAGAGGAAACAAGTATGGCAACCCAAGCCCAGGCGCAAAAGATGACGGTCTCGGCGACCGACGTCGCCGTCGAAATCGTCAACATGAACAAGTGGTACGNGAGAGGAAACAAGTATGGCAACCCAAGCCCAGGCGCAAAAGATGACGGTCTCGGCGACCGACGTCGCCGTCGAAATCGTCAACATGAACAAGTGGTACGGCGATTTCCACGTGCTGCGCGACATCAATCTGAAGGTGATGAAGGGCGAGCGCATCGTCATCGCCGGCCCGTCGGGCTCCGGCAAGTCGACGATGATCCGTTGCATCAACCGTCTGGAAGAGCACCAGAAGGGYCAGATCGTCGTTGACGGCATCGAACTGACCAACGACCTGAAGAAGATCGACGAAGTGCGCCGCGAAGTCGGCATGGTGTTCCAGCACTTCAACCTCTTCCCGCACCTGACGATCCTCGAAAACTGCACGCTGGCGCCGATCTGGGTGCGCAAGATGCCGAAGAAGGAAGCCGAGGAAGTGGCGATGCACTACCTCAAGCGCGTCAAGATTCCGGAACAGGCCCACAAATATCCGGGYCAGCTCTCCGGCGGYCAGCAGCAGCGTGTGGCGATCGCCCGGTCGCTGTGCATGAAGCCGAAGATCATGCTGTTCGACGAACCGACCTCGGCCCTCGAYCCGGAAATGGTCAAGGAAGTGYTGGATACGATGGTCTCGCTYGCCGAAGAAGGCATGACCATGCTGTGCGTGACCCACGAAATGGGYTTTGCCCGCCAGGTCGCAACCGCGTGATCTTCATGGACCAGGGCCAGATCGTCGAACAGAACTCGCCGGCCGAATTCTTCGACAATCCGCAGCACGAGCGCACCCGGCTGTTCCTCAGCCAGATCCTGCACTAAGGACCGTGTTCTCGTGCTTGCGAAATGAAGATTGACTGAAACCGCGGGGGTGATGTCATGTCTGGATGGCGCCTTGATGCGGAGTTATCACAGTATCTCCTCTGATCCCCAGAATCTGGAGGAAGTTCCGGATCTAAGGTCATGGTATTCGCTATCGACCCCCCGATTATCGCAGCACCGCGACAATTCTCGCCTAGAGGACTGGGGCACGAATGCGGCTACCCCGCACGAAGAGAAGAGAACCTGCGGCTGCGAACCCGGCGGAAAGAACGAACATCGCCGGCCCCCCAAGCATTCCAAGGATCAGTCCCCCAAGCGTCGGCCCAATGAAGCTGCCCACCGCCGAGATTGAATGAGCACCAAAACAGCTGCCCCTATTGCGCGCCGGCGCGATGTTGTCGACCAGGACATATTCCGACGGGATCACAAGTATTTCTCCGATGGTGAAGATCAGCATCGACGTCGCCAGCCCCACCAGGTCACCCGACGCGATGAAGCCGACCTGGCTGACAATGAAGAATATGCACCCCGTCACTAGGGCCTTCAGCGGCCCCACGCACTGAACGAAGCGCCGCGATCGGGTTGCCGATAAGTACACCCGCACCGTTTATTGAAACGAGATAGGCGAAGATTTCAGCCCCATCAGGGAACCGGACTGCAAGGTAAGGCGCCAGCGTAGCAGTCCACTGTCCGTATACCGCGAGTAGACAGGCCCCGCCCCCCGTGTAGTGGAGCAACCGACGGTCTCTCATCGCGGCTCCGATACTGTCCGCTAGCGATACCGCTTCGGCAGCCGACAGATCGTTCTCCCGAACGGTGGATGACGAACTCAGGAACTGAAAAGTGAAGGCAAGCGCCGCATAAATTCCAGCCGCCATCAGGAACACAGAGCTGGATGCTGCACCCGCTGCAATTCCTATGAGCGGACCGACCGCCCACCCGACGTTCGACGCCATGTGACGCCACGAAAAGCACCTGAGGCGTAGCGGTTCTGGACAGACGTCGCTTATCAGCGCTCGCGATATCGGCCCGAAAATAGAAATCCCGATAGCGGCGAGGGCTCGGGCGGCACAAAAAAACAGTACCGTCTCGGCAAAAGCAAGCGCCATCATCGCGATAGCAACAACGATCATGACCGATGTCAGCACCACCCTGCGACCCGTTTTATCGGACGATGCGCCGGCCAGTGGCGCGGCGACCGCCCCCATCAACGAGCCGATCCCCAGAAGAAAGCCGATCATAGCAGGGCCGACATCAAATTCCTGCTGGAGCTTTATCGCGACGAAGGAGAGGGTCATCGCCCGCGCCGTCGTCGCTATTCCAGTCCCGACAACGAGGAAAATAGCCTCGGATGGCACCCGCGTTTCACGTCGCATCATGTGACTCGCATTTTTAGCAGTTTCGGGAAGGAGAGGCCGGGGCTAGCTTCCACACGAACGCCTCTGAGGTTGCTGGATATTCATCCGGTCCCGTCCGGGCTTCGGCAAAGTGGGAAGCTGGGATGCGAACGGACCAACGAGGACGGCTATCGGTGTCGCTGGCAGACCTTCAGGCATTGGTGTATCCTGGGGATCTCGCCGGAGCGCTTCATACGATCTGCGCCCGGTACGGCGTATCGCACATGACGTTTCTGGTCGTCCGGATCGCGAACGGTCCACTAGCATCACCCTACTACTGCAGCACCTATCCGACGGACTGGATTCGGACCTATCTTGCCAACGACTATTTCACGATCGACCCCGTAATCGACGTCGCACGCTGGGGTCTTTTACCCGTGGATTGGTCCACCCTCGACCAGCGATCCGTTCAGGCCGAGCGGCTCTTCGATGAGGCCGCTGCCAATGGCATCGGCCCAAATGGGCTGACGATCCCGGTTCGCGGTGCAAATGGTGAGCGTTGTTTGTTTTCAGTCACCTCCGACCTCCCGGAAAAGGACTGGTCGGCTCTCCGTGGGTCGGCCCTGCACGACCTGCACATTCTGTCCTACTATCTGCACGAGCAGGTGCTCGAGATCTCCGGCCTTCGCCAACCGGCCCTTCTTCGCAGCCTTTCTGGCCGAGAGCGCCAATGCCTGCAGTTGCTCGGCTCCGGCAAGATCTATAAGCAGATCGCGGCCACACTGGGCATTTCCGAAAGCGCCGTCCGGCTCTATGTGCGCAAGGCAAGGCGCAAGCTGAGCGCCACCACCAGCTATCATGCCGTCGCCAAGGCGAGTTACCTCGAACTCATCGATGTCTAGTCACACGGCTGTCGAACGCGACGCTCTTTAACCTAGTGAACCCGCCCTTCCCCGAACTGGCAATCTGACGATTTCGATAGATTGCAGCCCCCTCCCCTGCCGTCGAAGATTATTCCTGCAGAGACCATCAAGCGATGGCGCGAACCGTGACGTGGCACCAGACCGAGCGGCTTCGCATCGCATGAACTTCTCAACGGGAGGCGATGATGATTGATCCGCAAACTTTGGAACGCTGGCGAAACGCGCCGCGACTGACGTCCTTTGCCGATTTCTTCCAGCGAACCGCAAGTGGCAAGGGGGGCGCCCCGGATCTCGGACGGCCGGAACCGGACCTCAGCCTCCTCGATTTCGATCTTGATTGCGCGATCTACGGCGACACGGACACACGTCTTTTTGGCATTTTCGACAATCATTACTACGCCAGCATTCCCTACCGCCTCGAGGAAACCTGTCGCTTGGGCGCGGCGATCTTCTCCTTCTCTCAACGCATCTGGGCGCGGGCGGCCCGCCCGGCAACGATCTATACTCTGGGTACTGGCACGGGATGCCTTGCCCGGTCGCTGGCGGCGCTTGGTGGTGGGCGGATCGAGACCCTTGCCTGCAGTCCGACGCCAGCCAACCGCGAGGCGTTCTTCGCCAAGCGGGGAAGCGAACACGCGCATTTCTTTCTCGGACCGTTTTTCGAGCTGGACGCCAAACGCTACGCAGACGACCCGGATCTCCTGGCATTCAGGGAGGGTTTCGACATCCTTTTCGAAGACACGACCTTCCAGATGTATGACCGGGATCGGGCAGCACAACTGGCATTCATCACCCCTCGCCTTCGCCAAGGCGGCGTGCTCGTCCAGGTTCAAAAACTGGCACATGAAGACGAGGGCATCTACGAGGAGCGCGAGCGCCAAAAGGATGATCTGTTCAAGAGCCGGTACTTCTCGAGAAGCCAGATCGCGGAAAAGAAGACCGAAGTCCTGACCACAATGACGGACTGCCAGGTCGATCTGCAGGCGACGGTGGCCGCGCTGAGGTTGTTCTTCCGCTACGCGGTGCTGACCTGGAACAGCGGGAACTTCTACACCATCGTTTCCTCAAATTCGCGGGCATCGATCCTCGAGTTCGTATCGCTGATGGTGAAGCCGGCGATACCGCCTGGCTTCTGCTACGAAAAGCTTCCGACAGTGGTGATCGATACCGAGGCTGAGCCGCTTACCCCGGACCTTTCGTGGCGCAGGGCCAACACGATGACGTCGATCGCGCCGAAGCCCCGATTGGCCGCCTGAGATGACCGATGATCCATCGGTTGATGCGAACCTGTTTTGCAGCGCGGCCGACGTCAGACGCTCGCTGTCTTATCTGCTGCCACGCCTCGTTCCGTACTGGGAGCGACCGCTCCACGAATACGCGGCCGCAATCTACGACGTCGAACCATTTCATTCCGGGAATGCAAGGCGCCGCCATGCGATGAACCTGCTCCGCCTCTGCGTCGAGCGAGCGGCCCGCAGATCAGGCTATGGCGACGACGAGGCAAAAGGCGCGGGCGCGGAACTTGTTGCGGCACCGGTCATGCAGACCGGGCCGCACGCCCTGCTCATTGTGGAACCCGACGCCTTCTACACGCAGTTGTTCAGTCTCATGGGTCTCGCGGCCCACCGCAGACAATGGCAGATCAACTACTCGGTCTCGACATCGGCATTCAAGGAAAGTGCAAAAAAGGGCCCAGGCTGGCTGCGGCTTGAGGGTGAAGCGCTCAACGTATTCGGTCTTCCACGTCGGCGACTGATCGACAGTAGCATCGCCTGCTTCAACGGGCCCTATCGCTTCAGGCTCTCGAACTCGAAACACGTGTCGGCGCCGAATGCGTCCGCCGCGCGCCTGCTTGCCGAATTGCCCGACAGCGCGTTTTCCTGTGCCGCAGAAGCGATCAGGATGGGCAATCTTGCACTCTGGCACGGCATTCTCCACGCACCCACAAAGCTCCTTCAGCTCGATGACTTCGACATGGCGGACCTGATCGCCGACCATTTGGAGGACGTCGGATCTTGGGTGTCATCGCTATTCGTCCACGGCGGCGGGGGCGCGGTTTCGATCCTTGATACGATCGATCGCCTGAATAGCGGGCCATGGCGCGGTTGGATCCTCCGCTCGACAGATTTCTTCTGGCGCCTTGAGGAGCACAAGGTCGTGCCGCTGCATCTGCATGACGGTGTTCTCAGGACGTCGAGATCGCCGAGCTTCGAAGTGAAGTTCACGCCGGCATGCCTTGCCGCCGCGCTTCGTGGGCGTGCGATCCTGCCCGGCATGTTCATCGCCTATCTGGTCGTCTCGATACTGCCCGGCGTCAGGGTTCTGGGGGGATGCCGGCAGACGGTCTATTTGCCGTTGATGCGGTATCTGACCGCTATAGGCGCACAGCGGGCCGGCGATACCGACCTTCTGGCGGCGCTGGAAGGTGACGAGCGACCGGGAGTTTGGGGGCATCGCGTGTTGCGGCTCGCCGACGGCTACCCGTTTCAGGAGGTCGAACAGGCTGGCGGGGTCTTACCGCTCCTATCACGATATGCGGAAATGCCGCTGGTCGAGACAAGCGGCGATCTCGCGAGCTTTACGGGAGACCCCATCTGGGCGGAGATTTCGGAGCATATCAGGTCCGGCGCGATCGCGCGAACCTCAGACGAATGGAAATGGTCGGGGATCTAATCCCCCCTCCCCTTCATAGCCCTCATTCGAAACCGACGACACTCGTCGTGACAATCGTCCCGCCTATTCGGCTGGCTTTTTAAAGCGAACTCCCGCGCCGCCACCGTTTTCAGGAATAAAGTTAATTCCCGCCTTTTCAAATGCCGCGACGATACTGGCCAGATTGTTGCCTATGGGCGTGTGCGCGCCGCGTTCGAAATCAGCAATCGTTTGACGCGACACGTTGGCTGCTTCCGCGAGCTGCCCTTGGCTCCAGGCCAACATTGCTCGGGCTCCCCGGCACTGTGCCACCGTAAGATGATTATTACTCAAGGCAAACTTTCTGATTGACTTCTATCATTCTGTAGGAAACATTGACACTCGCGGTCGAGAAGGTGCTGGAACACCTGCCCGACCTAACCACAATCAAGCTGGTAGGAGCTCGGATCATGGCTGATTCTGAGAATAGCAGAACTTTGTCTGCAATCATCCATAGAAACCTCCTCGCAGCGTCTGGGCATCTCCAGCTGTAGAGCAGCTACGGCAGAGTGACGCCGCCCCCGACACCAATTCAAATCTCGCCAACCTGCCTTGCGGACCGAACCACCTCGGCCCGGAGAGCGGAAACGTGCGCGATGAAGAACTCCTTCATCGCAGCGGGTCGGCGCCAAAAACCAAGGAGGGAACATAACAATGTTATCACTACATCATTTTCGTTCGACCGTCTTCGTCATCGGACTGGCCACCGCCTTGTCGGGCGGCTTCACCGTCGGCTCGGCGCTCGCGGAGGACCTGCGCGTCGGCACCCAGTTCAAGTTGATGACGCTCGACCCGCATTATGCCGATCTGAGCGAAACAAACTCGCTGCTCTCCCACATCTACGAGCACCTGGTGAACCAGAACCAGCAGATGAACGCCGAGCCGCAGTTGGCGACGTCCTGGGAGCGGTTGTCGGAAACGCGGTGGGAGTTCAAGCTTCGGAAGGGTGTCAAGTTCCATGACGGTTCGGCCTTCACGGCCCAGGACGTTATCTACTCGATCGAACGCATCCGCGATTTCCTGAAGCCCCCGAGCGGCGGTTACCAGTCGTATACGCAAGCCATCAAGTCGGTCACGGCGCCGGACCCGCTGACAGTCGTCATCGAGACGAACGGCGACGTTCCGACATTGCCTCTGCTGCTTACACCGATTTTCATCATGCCTCACAAGGCGAACGGCTTCGCGACGACTGACGAACTCAACGCCGGCACACTTCCCATCGGGACCGGTCCCTACAAATTCGAAAGCTGGCAATCCGGCGAAGGGCTCAATCTGACGCGTAACGATGCCTACTGGGGCGGAGCGCCGGCCTGGTCAAAGGTCTCGTTCCGGGTGATCGAAAGCCCGGCAGCACGTGTCGCGGCGCTGACGACGGGAGACGTGGACATTGCAGACTACATCCCCGCACGTGACGTCGAAGGCGTCAAGCAGCGCGGTCTGCGGATCGACAGCACCAGTGCTGCCCGGGCAAATTTCCTGCAGTTCGATATCGGTCGGGAGGAACCGCCGGGCGTAACGGACAAATCAGGCAAACCCATCGCAAATCCGTTCCACAACAAGCGTGTGCGCCAGGCGTTGACGATGGCGACCGACCGCGCCTTCATCGCCGACAAGATCCTCCTCGGCTATGGCACCGCGGCCGCCCAACTGTTTCCGCCGGGACTACCGGGCACCTCTGCGAACCTGAAGGTGACCCCGCCGGACTATGAAGGCGCAAAGGCGCTTCTGGCTGAAGCGGGCTTTCCGGATGGTTTCAACGTCGTGCTCGCTGGGCCGGCAGGCCGCTATCCGGGCGACAGCGAATCCCTCCAGTCGATCGCACAGAACTGGGCGAGGATCGGCGTGAATGCCCAACCCGTGGTTTCTCCTTTTTCCGTCTTCGCCACACAGCGGTCTAACGGAGACTTTCCGGTCTGGTATGGCGGCTGCTCCGGCGAAGCAGTGACGTTCTGCCTCAAGGCGCTCGTCGGCACTCCCGATGCTGAAACGGGATCCGGTTCGCTGAACTATGGCAAGTACCATAACCCGGCGTTCGACGAGAAGCTCACAAAGGCGATGGACATGGAGGACGGCCCCGACCGGAATGCTGCGCTTGCCGAAGCGACCGAACTTGTCATGGCTGATTATCCGATTGTTCCGCTCTACCACTTCCACCTGATTGTCGGACATGGGCAGAAGGTCGGCACCTATGCGGTCCATCCGCGCGGATGGACAACGGCCATGCAGGCCGCCCCCGCGGTGAAGTGAGGGCGCTGCCATGATGACCACGATCGCAGGAAGGCTTTCACAAGCCTTCCTTCTCCTCCTCGTCATGTCGGTGATCGGCTTTGCGGGCATCCACAGCGTCGGCAATCCCGTCTACAACATCGTCAATATTGAAACGGCCACCGCCGAGGACATTCGCAACGCGACGATTGCCCTCGGCCTCGATCAGCCATTGTGGCGGCAATACCTGCTGTTCATGGGCAACGTGGTCACCGGCAACTTCGGGAAATCGTACATCTATCATCTCCCGGCCTTTGGTCTGATCATGAGCAAGCTGCCGGCCACCTTTGAACTGGCGACGACGGCCATGCTGATCGCCGCCCCATGCGGCACGCTACTCGGTCTTCTGGCCGGCCGCCGGCAGGGCGGCATGCTTGACCGCGCCATTCTCAAAACAAGCGTGTTCGCGCTCAGCATTCCGTCCTTCTGGCTCAGCATGATGCTCATCCTCGTCGGCGCCATTGCGATGGGCTGGTTCCCGCCAGGCGGTCGCGGCGCGACACTCTCGCTCCTCGGCCAGGAATGGAGTTTTCTGACACTGGACGGGCTCAGGCATCTGGCGCTTCCGGCCATGGCCCTTGCCATCCCGAAGGTGGCGCTTATCGCCCGGCTGGCACGTGCGGGAACGATCGAGGTTGAAAGCCAGGATTTCATTCGGTTCTGCCGGGCAAAGGGTTTGTCACCGCGCCGGATTCTCTTCCGCCATACTCTACCCAACATCAGCATTCCCATCGTGACCATCGTCGGAATGCAGTTTGGGGGCATGCTGGCTTTCGCGGTGGTGGTGGAAACGATCTTCGCCTGGCCTGGCGTCGGCAAGCTACTCATCGACTCCATCCAGCTCCTCGACCGGCCGGTCGTGATGGCGACCCTGACCTTTGTCGCCGTCGCTTTCGTCGCGCTAAACGCGCTCGTCGACCTCCTCTACGCCGTGCTCGATCCGCGCGTGCGCCGCTCCGCATGAAAGGAGACCTTGTCCATGAAGGCCGATACACTTCGCGCGCTCTGGAAATACCCGCGACAGTACCGCCTCAGCCTGTCTGCGCTGTTGCTCGCCGCATATGTTCTCGTGGCGCTTGCGGCACCGTTGGTTGTTCCGCAAAACCCCTACGATCCGCTGCAGATCCAGGCGTGGGAGGCATCATCGCCGCCGGGAACAATGGGGGGAGGCGGCTACATTTATCTGCTCGGGACTGACGGACTTGGCCGCGACATCGTCAGCACCATTGCCTATGGTCTGCGCCTCAGCCTGCTCGTCGCCATGACCAGCACCGCGATCGCGGCCTTCATCGGGCTCGTCCTCGGCGTCAGCGCTGCTTATTTCGGCAAATGGGTCGATGCCGTCATCATGCGTATCGTCGACCTCCAGCTCAGCTTGCCGACCATTCTGGTCGCGCTCATCGCGATCGTCACGCTCGGACCCGGCGTCGATCGCATCATATTGGCCATCGTCATCGTGCAGTGGGCGACGTATGCCAGGCTTGCGCGCGGCGTTGCGCTCAGCGAGACCGGCAAACCATACCTGGACGCGGCCCGGCTCCTGCGCTTGCCGACCTGGCGCATCATCTTTCGCCATCTGCTCCCCAACAGCATTGCCCCGGCGATCACGCTGATCCCGATAGAGCTCGGGCACGCCGTCGCGCTCGAAGCGACGCTTTCATTTCTTGGCCTCGGCGTGCCGATCGACAAGCCTTCGCTCGGCTCCACCGTCGCCAACGGCTTCCAGTATCTCATGACCGGCCAATACTGGATCAGCCTGTTTCCCGGCCTTGCCCTGTTCGCGCTTATCGCAAGCATCAATTTCGTCGGCGAAGACGTCCGGCGCCGCCTCGATCCAAGGAGCCGTTCCCATGACGTATGATATCGCCCAAGATCAATTGCTGGTGGTCAGCAACCTAACCGTGAAACATCGCACAGCGACCAGCGCCACAACGATCCTCAACGACGTCAGCCTCAACCTTCAGCGCGGAGAAGTCCTCGGACTGATCGGTGAATCCGGCGCCGGCAAATCAACGCTCGGCAATGCGATCCTCGGCCTGCTTTCCGCTGACTTCGAGCGGACGTCCGGCACGATCCGGTTCGAGGAAATGGCACTGGACCGCATCGACAAGCAGCAATGGGCGTCTATCCGAGGGCGCCGGATTGCCGCGATCTTCCAGGACCATACTGCATCGCTTGATCCACTCATGGCAATCGGGCGCCAGCTGGAAGAAGCCATCCTTGCGACCAATGACAAGACACTGCGCCACGAAGCACGCGACATCGCCGTCGATCTGCTTGTGCGGGTGGGAATTCCAGACGCGCGCGAGCGCTATCACAGCTATCCCCACCAGTTCTCCGGTGGCCAGCGACAACGCATCGTTATTGCCATAGCGCTTGCGGGCGCGCCCGACATCATCATCGCTGATGAGCCGACGTCGGCGCTGGATGCGACCGTGCAAAAGCAGATTCTCGCCCTTCTGCGCGAACTTGTCGAAGAAACCGGTGTGTCGATCATTCTCGTCACGCACGATATGGGTGTAATCTCGGACGTGACCGATAGGGTCGTCGTCATGCGGCATGGTGAGGTGATCGAACAGGGCGTCACGTCGACGCTGCTCGACAGGCCTCAAAACGCATACACCCTCGAGCTTCTCGCCGCCGTTCCCAGATTGCGTCTGTCTGGCGCAGACGTAAAGATCAGGCGAGCAAGTGATACGATCGGCCCAGCTGTCCAAGACAGTGGCGCTCCATCCAGGGAGGTGCCGATCCTTGTTGCACAGGGGATAACCAAAGTTTTTGCCGTCAGCGGGCTCGGATGGCTCCGCAATGGCACTCGGAAATCTGCGCTTCGCGAGGTTTCGGTCGAGTTGGCGCGCGGTGCGATCACCGGTATCGTCGGTGAAAGCGGCAGCGGAAAGAGCACGATCGGCCGCATCATCGCAGGGCTGGAAACCGCGAACGCCGGCAAACTCGGTATCGACGGCCGGCAATTCGAGATTTCCTGCCCCGGTCGGCGGAGCGGGCTGCTCGGTGAGGTCCAGATGATTTTCCAGGACCCCGCGCTGTCGCTGAACCCGCGCATGTCGATTGGCGATACGTTGTCGGAAAGCATAAGGTTCGGCAGCCGTCACGCGCACGACCCGAAGCGGGATGTGCTCTCGATGATCGGCCGCCTCCGATTGGCGCGAACCCTCCTTGCCCGCTATCCCCATCAATTGTCCGGCGGACAGAAACAGCGCGTCTGCATCGCGCGCGCCCTTCTTGCCGGCCCACGGATCATCGTCGCGGACGAACCCACCTCCGCGCTCGACGTCTCCGTCCAGGCCGAAATCGTCACGCTTCTGAAAGAGATCGTCACCGAGCAGGGCATCTCGATGCTGTTCATCTCGCACGATCTCGCGCTCGTGCAGGAGCTTTGCAGTTCGATCTACATCTTCAAAGACGGCAGAGTGGAAGACGCTGGTCCGTCGCGGTTCATCTTCGGCCACTCGCAAAACCCGTACACGCGCAGCTTGATCGACGCTCGCCCACGGCGATTCACGCATTAACGGCAGTCACGCGCTGAAAGCCGCGAGGCGACGCCTCGCCGCGAACTTTCTCCAATCATTCACACCCATGCTGCGCTCACGCGCCGCACAGGAAAGGTCTGTCATGACGAATACGTTTACCATCGCCGTCACCGGGCAATCTCTGATCAAGCATGACATTCGCAACGTCGAAACACCGGGCTTTGCCGGCGTGCGGGCGTTGCTTGGCCAGGCCGATTTTGCCTTCACCAACTTCGAGAGCACGATCCTCGGCAGTCACGGGGGATGGCCGCTCAAGGGGTCCGTCTTCGGCTGCAGCCAGCCGGTCGTTCTCGATGCGCTCCAGGCAATTGGCATCCACGGTCTGTCGCTATCGAACAATCATGCTTTCGATCTCGGTCCCTCCGGTATCCTCTCCACCCTTGAGGAGGTCGAAAGGCGCGGCTTCCTTCATGCCGGCATCGGACGCAATCAAACGGCGGCTGCGCGCGTGGGGAAAGGTTCGTTTGGAGGCAGGAAAGTTGCCCTCGTCGCCATGGACGGTGGTCCGGGACCTGATTTCATGTATGCGGCTGATGCCGCCAACAACCGCCCTGAGCGGCCGGGCGTGAACCGGCTGAAATTGACCAAGGTCATAGACGTCGATGCCGACACGTTCGCACAGTTGAGTGTCCTCCGCGACAAGGTCGAGTATACGACAATGGACCTCGCCAATGACAGCCAGCCGGACGATACCCCCTATGTCGACGCCGAGAGCGAGGTCAGCATCGCGCGGGCGGTGTTCAGGCGCTCCGGCAGGTTCGGCCGAAACGTCAGGGTCGATGAAGCCGATCTGTCGCGAAACCTTGCCGCGATCACCTCGGCGGCTGAGGAAGGGCACCTCGTGATCGCCTATCTCCATCACCATCACTGGGCGCCGATCTGGGCCCAGGTCCCGGAGTGGGTCGGCACGGTGGCAAAACAATGCATCGATGCCGGGGCGGCCATGTTTGTCAGCCACGGCGCTCCCGTCCTGCAGCCGGTCGAGATCTATCGTGGCCGGCCGATCTTCTACAGCCTGGGGAATTTCGTCTTCCATGTCCGATCGACGAATTCACCCTGGAAGGCGCGAGAGGTGTGGGAAAGCGTGGTCGGACTTTGCTCCTTCGGCGAAGACGGTAAACTGGCCAGTATGTGTTTCCATCCCGTTGCTATCGGGGGCAATGAGGTGGCGCGGAGCTATGATCTGGAGATGCGCCTCGTTCCTGAGGTCGTCGACGGCCCGGACGCGGAACGGATTCTCCGTCGATTTCGGGAGCAGTCCGCGACGTTCGGTACGGAAATCGAGATTTCTGGAAATATGGGCTTTCTGAAAATTTATCCGGGATAAGCGAATTGGCGCACGGAGCGGAGATTGTCGTCCCTGCTTACAAGGCTGTGTTGCGCGAATGATGGCTTGGCGACCGGTAACAGACCGGTCGCCCGCTCGGTTTTCTCGTCAGCCGCGCCGAGCAGCCTCGATTGCAGCAACGTCGATTTTCTTCATATCCATCATCGCCGCGAACGCTCGTTTTGCTTCATCGCCGCCGGCAGCCATCGCGTCGGTCAGAACGCGCGGTGTGATCTGCCAGGAGACGCCCCATTTGTCCTTGCACCAGCCGCACGCGCTCTCCTGGCCGCCGTTGCCGACAATGGCGTTCCAATAGCGGTCCGTTTCCTCCTGATCGTCTGTGGCGATCTGGAACGAGAAGGCTTCGTTGTGCTTGAACATAGGCCCACCATTGAGGCCGAGGCAGGGAATGCCGGCAACCGTGAATTCGACCGTCAGCACGTCGCCAGCCGTTCCCGACGGGTAGTCGCCGGGAGCACGATGGACTGCACCAACCGAGCTGCCAGGAAATGTAGCCGCGTAAAATCTGGCGGCGGCCTCAGCGTCCTGGTCATACCACAGGCATATGATGTTCTTGGCGATCGTCATTGTTCATCCTCCTTTTCCGGCGCGCCTATTGATTGATCTCGGGTTCAACGAGCCTCGCAAGCTTGTAGAGGGACTCCTGCCAACCGAGGTAGCAGGCCTCTGCGGGGATAACATCCGGCACACCCTGCTGTTCGATATTCACCTCTGTGCCGACCGACACAGCCTTCAGCTTCACTGTAACTCTCATCTCACCCGGTAAGTGGAGGTCGTCGAAACTATCTGTGTAAACAAGGCGCTCACCCGGAACCAGTTCCAGATAGGCTCCGCCGAAGGAATGGCTATGGCCTGTCGTAAAATTCCTGAACGACATCCTATGATGGCCGCCAACCTTAGCATCCAGCTCGTGAACGGTGCAGGTGAACCCGTACGGGTGGAAGCCAGCTTGCGACCGCGTCTGGTTCCAAGAACGCGGGGTAGAGTTTGTCTGGCTCGGCGGCAATAACGCGGTGCAGATGGATCGTGCTGGGCATGGTTTTCTCCCTTTGGCTTCGTTTCACAGGTTTGATCAATCGTGTCGGGCGCTGGCCCGAAAACACATCAAGCGATCATGCCTCCCTGGCGGTATTTCTCGCTGGGCGGCCACTGCCTGTCGATACGGTCATGACGAACAGAGCCGAAAGAAATCGACACCGCATTGAAAAAAGAATTGGGTGAGTTCCAATTTCCTTATGTTCGGCAGAGGATCTGACACTTTCTTAGCGCGGGGCGTTGACGCCGGCAGTATTTCAAAATCCTGAACAACGGCTGTCCTTTAACCCGAATCAGATTGGGGCCCCAGTCAGCGCCGAAAGGGGTAAGGTGCTACGATTAAGCACGAGGAGAAGATGAGCGACCTGCGCGAAGACCAAGAAAATTACCACCGTCGAGTTAGCGGCTATGGTCTTGGGCAATTCCAGTTGGACCTACTGAGAGTGTCTTCGGCGGGAGCCAATCCAACCCGGATGGATCAGCTGCGGATCGTTTTGGGGATCAAATCCGGCCGACCCTATGGTCCATCCTGAACCGCCCCGGCTTTGCCGGAGACCCCAACTCGTGAGAAGTAGGGTCTATGACAAGCAAAACGACGAACAAATTTTCTCCTGAAGTCCGCGTCC
>NZ_LMDA01000027.1 GCF_001424985.1 Rhizobium sp. Root1212 | reverse complement strand
CAGAATGGATTAGAGTCCGGCTCATTAAGGACGGACGAAGAAGAAGCAGAGATTTACGGAAGAGCAGATTATTGCAGCGCTGAAGGAGCAGGAGGCTGGCGCGAAGGTGGCTGGGCTCTGCCGCAAGCACGGGATTTCGGAAGCGACCTTTTATAACTGGAAAGGCAAATACGGCGGCATGGAAGTCTCCGAGGCCAAACGTTTGAAGGCGCTTGAGGAGACGGGAATGCCACGCTGAAGAAGTTGTTGGCCGAGCAGATGTTGGATGTTGCCGCTCTTCATGAGCTTCTTTCACAAAAATGGTAGGGCCTGCCGCCAAGCGCAACGCCGTTGCGCATCTGAAGGCCGTGATGGGCCTCTCGGGCGACGGGCCTGCCAGATCATATCTGCCGACCGCAAGATGGCCCGTTATCGCTCCAGTAGACCGCTTGAGGTCGAACTGCGGACGAGGCAGCGCGATCTGGCCAATGAGCGACGACGTTTCGGCTACCGATGGCTGTTCATTCTGCTTTGGCGAGATGGGGAGCCTTCCGGGGTCAATCGCATCTACCGGCTCTACTATGCTCGTCGACCGGCTCCGCGCNGAAGATCGGCCTGGCATCTGCCGATCAGGGCGCGATCTGGCCAATGAGCGACGACGTTTCGGCTACCGATGGCTGTTCATTCTGCTTTGGCGAGATGGGGAGCCTTCCGGGGTCAATCGCATCTACCGGCTCTACTGCGAGGAAGGGCTGTCGGTCCGCAAGCGGAAAGCCAGACGGCGTGCCGTCGGCACGCGTGCGCCGATCCTAGTCGAAGCGAAGGCCAATGCCCGCTGGTCGCTGAATTTCGTCCACGACCAGTTTGCCTGCGCAAGGAGGTTTCGCGTGCTCAATATCGCCGATGACGTGACGCGCGAATGCCTGGCGGCAATCCCCGACACATCGATCTCCGGGCGTCGGGTCTCCATCGCGACTGGCAAAACCCATTCGCGGAAGGGAGCGCCGTTGCGCAAGGCACCGGGTTTGCGAGCGAGGACAGGCACATAGTGCCAGGGATTGTAGACGGTCTCGCCACGCCAAAGCTGCGCCGATGTTCGGCGACCGTCACCCCATCTTGCTTGATGACGATCCGATCCGCATAGGCATGAACCTCGACAGGGCGGCCAACGGCCGTCGATGGAACCGAGTATTTGTTGTTGTCGAAGCGGACGGTCCAGGTGTTAGATACTGACGCTGGCACGCAATGGAAGCCGTCGAACGGCCCCGCATAGTGCACGAGGCTGCCTCGCTCGGCTTCGAACATCTGCCAGATCGTCTGTCCCGTCTGGTCGGGATGGCTATGAGCCTTGGCATAGGCAATGCATTTGTCGAGCAGCCAGACATTCAGTTCCTCCAGGCTTTTGACCCTCAGGCGTGGTGTGAAGAAGCGTTCCCGCACGAGGCCGACCTGGTTCTCGACCTGTCCTTTCTCCCAGCCGGATGCAGGCGTGCAAGCTACGGGATGGACGAGATAATGGCTGCACATCTACAGGAAGCGACGATTGTAGAGCCGTTCCTTGCCGATGAAGACGGCCTCCACCGCCGTCTTCATGTTGTCGTAGATACCGCGCGTGCAGGTGCTACGGAAGAAGTCGAAGGCCTTGTCATGCGCGTCGAACACCATCTCCTGGCTCTCACGCATATAGGCCCGCGCGAACATCATCCGGCTGTGGCAGAGTCGGACATGGGCGACCTTCACCGTCGTCGTTACCCCTGGATCAGGACGATCTTGTGGCTCCAGTCGAACTGGTAGGCTTCGCCGGGCGCGTAGTAGAGCGGCACGTAGGCTTCGGTTGTCACGGCCCCTCAATCCTTCGACCATCCCTTCGCATAGCGCCGGATCGCATCGTAGCTGCCGTCTTAACCCAGCGCCCGAAGCTCTTCGTAAATCCGGATCAGCGTCAGCCGTTCACGAGAGGGCTTGCCTTCGTTCGCGGCCAGAAAGCGCTCGATCTCGGCCTTCCAAGCCCCGGTCTTCGGCAATGGCTGGCGTTCTCGCTCGTAGGAAAAGTCAATCTCATCGGATCGCAGTATTTGGCGCACCGTCTCTTCAAGCGCGAATTCTCGTCCTCGAGCAGCTTCAGCTTCCTCATCTCTGGCGGCAACACACCGGCATATTTCTTTTTCCAATTGAAGCAGGTCGCCTGGCTAATCCCGCCTTGCGGCAGATTTCCGCAACTGTCACCCCTTCATCGCCCTGCTTCAGAATGAACGCCTTCTGCGCGTCCGAAAACTGCGATACATTCATCGTCTTCCGTTCTTTTCCCAGCCAGGAAAAATCAACGGAAAACTCTAACCAACATCGGTCCAGTTTGAAGGGTTTAGATCAGGTTCAGATCAGCAAAATCCTATGTTGACGTCTGCAAACTTGCGGGGCAGTGTTTACAACTGCCCCCTTTGCGATTCTACTTCCGTAGATTTGAGTGATTTGGGGAGGATGCCGATATGGAATGCCCACGCTGTCACGGCCAGGATTTGCGCAAGGCCGGCTTCAAACTCGGGGCTCAACGATATCGCTGCCGGACCTGCGGCCGCTGGTGCACCGACCGGGCGCCGAAATTCATCGCTGAAACGAAAGCACAGGCCATCGACATGTATTTGAACAATGTCGGCATTCGCAAGATTGCCCGCTTTGTCGGCGCCTCTCCTGCCGGCGTCTTGCGCTGGATACGCAAGGAACACGACAGCATTCAGCGCCGTCTTGGCGAAGCAAAGCCTGCCGCCGACAATCCACCCGATGTCATCGAGATGGACGAAATCTATACATTCGTTCAAAAAAACAGCAGCGCGCTGTCATCTGGACGGCGTTCAGCCGCAGGCTTGGCCGGGTGATTGCCTATCATATCGGTGACAAAGGCGTCCGGCGTGCGATTGCCATCTATCAACTGGCAAAACAGGCGGTCGGAAACATCAGCCATATCTATACCGATGCCAATTCCTGCTACCGGTTGGCCTTCGAGCGCCATGACGTCAGCGAACCGCATACCGAAACCAAGGCGCAAACCCATCTGATCGAGGCATCCAATTCCTCGATCAGGGATAATCTCGCCCGCTTCAACCGCCGGTCCAAGCGTTTCTCAAAGACCCATCATATGCTCGACATCACGTTGAACCTGTTCTTCAACAGGCATCTCATCACGAGTCAAACGTGAACACTGCCACTTGCGGGGGGGGATTACCAAGGTCCCAACGGCGCAAGTTCACCGGTAAATAAACCCCTGAAGCCCCAATGACCGGATGCCCACAATATAATCACGTTCGCAAAAGCATCACGTCTATATAGCGGCGTACCTTGCGAGGCGTAAATATCTTCCTCCCGGCGATGCTTCCTTTAGCGATTAAGGGAAACCCAAGAACCCAGGAAAGTGCGCATATAGCGGCTCTCGAAGTTGAGTCTGCGATGTGGCTTTCGGCAATCTTCGTAGCTCCATCTCGCGAACCGAATGCAAGCGCACGGAGGGCTCCACGGATAATCACTTTTTGAACATGCGGATGCATTTTGGATACGAATTCGAACACATCTACCTGTGTGCTGATGGCATCAAGACGTTGATCAAGTTGATTGTCCTGTGCAGCATACTTTCCCAGAATAAAATATGCAGACTGCCTTGCGAAGCTGTCCGAGCTATATGATATGCCATCGAAATCGATACATCGGATGTACAAAACCTCCGGAACAGTAAGAAATTGGCACTGTTTTATCATTCGAAGCCAAAGATCGTTATCCTGGGAATATTTAAAAAACGGCCTATATCCCCCAACATCCTCATACATTTTTCGACGAAACATCACCTCCCCATGTGTAAAGCAAGGATCGCGAATTATTGAAGTTAGATCTGCTTCATTTGCGTTCGGGCGCCGTACGCGAACAATTCCGTTTCGCTCGATATAATTTACGTAGTGGGTCCCAACTACGCCAACGTTTGGGTTCCTGTCCAATGATTCTACTTGTCGCTCCAGGCGCTGAGGGAGTGAGTAGTCGCCGGCGTCATGGATGGCGACATATTCTGATTTTGAGGATGCTATCGCTTGAATTAGTCCTCTGGTTAAACCCATATTGCACTCATGTGCAACCACGCGAAACCGAGTGTCTCCGCTTGCGGCCACGAAGTCGTTTATCATCGACAAAGTATTATCGGTAGAACGATCGTCAAATATAATAAATTCGACGTCATCGAAACTCTGCTCCATTAATCCGGTCAACGTTCTTTTTACAAGATGAGGTCGATTATAGAACCCACAAATCAACGAAACCCTAGCCATTATCAACTGATCCCGAGAACTGTAAGGACGAATTAAAGGGCACAGAACACCCAATAATAAAACCAATATACAATGTAATTGGCCAAGCCTCTACCGACGTTATTGTTAGCCCTGAAACAGTCACAATAAATAGGAGAGAGGAAGATAAGCTCACAAGCCCCTTACCCGTGCGGTCTTTTAAAACAGTCTGTGTGATTAATATCACCAAAATAATTGTAACAATCGCTCCAAATTCGAATGTATATTTGAGAAATATATTGTGTGGCTCAATCCATGCCGCCCCAATATCGATGAAGTCAGTCCCGAGAGTACTACCTGCTGAGCCAGGCCCAAAACCCAATAGAAGGGCACTCGGAGAGGCCTTCATGAACTCCAGGAACTGCACATAACTTTCTCCTCTATTTAAAAATCGTGAATCATCCAGCACGGCGTCGATAATTCCCCCCAGCACATCAAGATCAAAACAGGCGCATAATAAAATAATCAGAACAACAAAGACGGAAATATAATATACTCTTGGCAAATTTCGACCGACTAATTTTCCGATCAGCAACATTAGCGAAATAATCAAGAACGTCCTAGTCAAGGACGCGTAGATTGCAAATGCGGCTATGCCAAGGAGAACACATCTGAAGATAGTATTTGGCCTTTCGTCGAAAAGAATAATTGCGATCACCAAACATCCGGCCATCCCCAAATGAAATCCAGACGACAACACGGACGTCGCACGAGTTGCGCCGGAGATCTTGTTCGCGTACTCGGACGCCGACTGGGCTGCCAAAAGTTGCTGATCAAATTCCCCGATCGCAAAATATTGCTTAACTCCATATGCGCAGACTATTGTACAGGAAACTAAAACCCAGAATAATATCTTGCTTCTATACTCGATTGACAATACAGACCCTATAAAGATAGCCATTAGCCACATGAGAGATTTCCTAATGCCCTGATACGCGACGAACAGATCTGGGTAAGGCTGCGCAGCGACCGCCACAACAAAAGAATATATCAACATATAAATAATTAAATATAGTATAATCGATTTCGTTCGTCGAAGAAAACACATAAGAAATGTTGTAATGAAGATTAAATCTGTCGCTCCGATTCCCAGCCGGCCAAAGCCGCTGGAAAACCCCCGAAGCCCCGATGCTATTGGAGCAAGCAATATAAAGGAAACAACCGCTAAGTATATATTTCGATCGATTCGTGTTTCACTCGCACGTCTATTTTCGATTAACAAATCCATCTTTGTTGTCCCTGTTCAGGCAATTCTGCGCTGACGAAATTTACTACATATACAGAGCTTCTCAGACACTGATCACATAGTTAGAGACCCGACGAATTTGATATCACTGATAAATATTCCGAATGAATTATCTCGAAGCGATACCTGATATCGTGCAGTTTTAGGCTTTCCTTATGGGCAGAATTTCTTAATTCTACATCCGCTGTTACTTTAATAATCGCCTCCGCGCATTCAATTATGTTGCTAAAGTAGAGATGGTGACGTCCCGCAGTCCAACGATTGAATTTGTTGTCGTGGGCAATTATTATGTTCCCCGCACCAAGGGCCTCAACCAAAGATGGATTTGTCCCCCCAACTTGGTGCCCATGGATATAAGCCAAGCTATGAAATCGCAACGATTGGACTGTCTCAATTTCATATATTGCGCCCAAGAATACCACATTGGAATTTGCCGCCTTCTGGATCGCTCGATGGTATTGATTCTGTTCTGGAGAAAAATTCCCAAGGATAATAAGTTTTTCAGCGACTCCTGATTTCGTATACGCTTGAACTATTTCGAGTAATGAATTTTCAGGCTCGATCCTAGCTATCGAAATGAAATAGTCACGTGGCGCCAAATTGTACTGTGCGATCAAATCTTTGTTTGCATCTGTTACTCTGTGAGCGCCATACGGGATGACAATTGATTCTTTGCAGCCTCTTTTGTATAGATGCTTTGCAATTTCCGGATGATCAGCAATGGGCACGCTTGCTAGTTTCAGCCCAAGCCATTCGTTTGCCCAAAACCAAACCTTTGCATATCGGCCCCACTTTCTTCTATGCCATTCTATCCCATCCATATTAATGAGCACGGTCCGCCGAAAAATTCGTTGTAGGATTATGAATATCGCAGTGTTGTATCCTAATACTAAGTCTATTCCTGGCCGGTTTAGTACGTTTAACGTAGCTTTTAAATCAAAAAGGATAGTTGATAATGGTCCAGAACCGGGAACACTAATATGAACACGCCGTATACCTTGCCAAATGTCTTCACTTCCTGACTTTGGAGTATTTGGATCACGAGAATCGTGTTGACAATAGACAACGACGGCCCATCCCTTATTATGCATGAAAGGAGCGAAATTTTGAACAAAGCTTTCAAAACCGCCATGAGCAGCTGGTATTCCTCGAATTCCAAGTATATTAAGCGTTTTTGTCATTTACTTTCCTGGTAAATATTAATAATTAATTACCTTTTTCAGAATGTATCTGAAGAAATTTACGTTGTTGTTTGTCGCAATTTAATGATTTTCTCTTTATTTTGAACGTCCTTCAGTCCGTGGGAGCAATCGATAATCGCTTATGGCCTCATTTCGGATTGGCATATCTAAGGGCGAGTTCTATCTCGCAGAGGTGAAAAATTCTCTTATCTCTTTTGACTGTTGCCTGCCAGTGAACTTTCAAAGGCACACCGCGCTGGTTCTTCGCAGATGTGTTTCAAGTGTTTTCCACGCCTCATCTGAAAGCCAGAACAATGACTCCGTCATAGCCTTGATCCTCCTCGACTCAATGAAAGAGAAGAAATGCCAGTAGAATCAGGCTATTGTTTGGGTCTCCATCCTAGGCTCAGGAGCTATTAATTTGACATGAGATGTGATTCACGTTTCTAGAAGGAGAGCGAGATGAGTGATTTTTTCTGGTGAGCGAGCGCCAGATGGCTCGGATCGCGCCGCATTTTCCCTTGGCGCATCGTGTTCCCCGAGTTGATGATCGCCGTCTCGTCAGCGGCATCGTCTATGTCATCAAGTATGGCCTTCAATAGAAGGATGCACCCAAGGATTAGGGGCCGCACAAGACGCTTTACAACCGCTTCATTCGCTGGAGCCGCTTTAGTGTGTTCGACCGCATCTTCGCGGCACTGGCCGGTGAAGGTTCCAGGTCCGAGCGCATCATGATCGACACCACACATCTCAAGGCGCGGCCGTCGCCATCGGGGTTTCGGGCGGCAAGGACAACCAGGCCGCAGCCATGGCGACCTTCGAGTATCTCGATCGGATCGGACATTCCGGCCCGCGCCTGCTGATCCATGCCGACCTCGGTTCGGTGGAATGGGCGGGTTCGCTCCCGACCTGCAAGCAACTATCCGATCGCCTCGGCGCCGAGCTCATTGTCGTCCACCGCAACCAAGGAGGGCTGATGGACCGCTGGGAAAGCCGTTTGCGATCGAACGTCGCGCGCTACGAAAACCTCAGCACGGTGACGCTTGTCCCTTGCTGGAGCA
The DNA here is from genome assembly GCF_001424985.1 of Rhizobium sp. Root1212. Taxonomy (GTDB): domain Bacteria; phylum Pseudomonadota; class Alphaproteobacteria; order Rhizobiales; family Rhizobiaceae; genus Pararhizobium. The sequence goes on along the minus strand of NZ_LMDA01000027.1, from coordinate 158,848 downwards.
CGCCGACGATGCGGTTTTGCACGTCCGAGCTCAAGACTTCGAAAATTCATGCGGAACTCAAACGCCGGTTCAGCGACTGCCGATCATTAATGTGACCGGCGTCCGGCGCGAACAAAGCCCCCAGCGCGCCCGCGCCGCGATCATGGACCATAAGCTCGGTGAGCGAATATGAACTTGGCGGCCTATCCTCGACTGGTCGGAGGCGGACGTCTTCGCCTCGCTGGGCGCCTGGGGCATCGAACCGCAGCCCGCCTATCGCCAGTTCGGCCTCAGCCGTGTGTCGTGCCGCTTCTGTATTATGTCCAGCCTTGCGGATCTGACAGCGGCCGCCGCCTAGCCGGAAACGCATGACCTGTATCGCCATATGGTCGGCCTTGAAGCCCGCAGCACGTTTGCGTTCCAGGGGACTGGCGCGCTGGCTGGGCGATATCGCCCCGCATCTCTTGCCGCCGCAGACCCGCGATCTGCTGGTCGCCGCGAAGGACAAGGCTGTCCGGCGCCGCGCGGCCGAACGGCGTCTCACCAAGTCGATGCTCTATATTAAGGGTTGGCCTCGAATGCTCACCGATGGCGAGGCCGATCTCCTTGCCGAGGTGCGCAGAGAGGTCAGTCCCAGGCTGGACTTGCGCGCCCGCTACCTCGATCGAACCGCGATCCACACCTGCTATGCGGAATTGCTCGAGCTGCACGCCAGCAGGGGAGGGGGCATCACAGACATTTCGGCCTCTCGGCGCTTGCTGGTCCCGTAGTGCTCAATGAAGAAGCGCGTTGGCCCGGCATGGATGCCGGCGCGTGATCGGTATGATGGCCCGCTGTGGCGCACGCTTCGCCATGTCGATCCCGACGAGCAGAAGGCGCGGGGCGCCTTCCTGTCGGCCGAATATGGTTTTCGGGATGCGAGGACCATGATCGAGAATTACGACGCGCGCATGACGCCGGAGATTGCCGCCAGCATGAAGACCGGCGGGCTCGGTAGGCGATGGCCCCCTCCGAAAACCCAGAGGCACGTCATGCCATCCGGCGAGCATGCCGGCACGCACATTGCCTCGATGACCAGGCACCGTCGCGAATCATTCGTCGAGGTCTGTCTGGTCAGCGGCTCCCTCTATCTCGTTATCATGCACCTTTCATCGACCTGTTCCGCGAGGACAGATTCGTGACGGGGAGCGCGCCTGTTACGGAAATCTGCGCTCCGATCGGCATCATGCGGCGGCTGCTGACGACCTGGCTAGGGCCATCATACTCTGCCGCGGACGACGCGGGCGCAGGCGGCAAGCGGTGAGGGCGGTGGCCGGGAAAGGAGGGAGAGGGGGGGCGTTCGTGGCGGATTGAGGTGGCTGGAGAGAGGCTCCGGCCGGTCCGCCGTGGAGAATTGACATGGCACAAGCCATTCAGAAAATCGCGCTCAACGTCGGGCGCGATATCCCCTTCAACAAGCTCGTCCTCAGCCAGCAGAACGTGCGCGAGACCAAGGCCGGCGTCTCGATCGACAACCTCGCCGACGACATTGCTCGCCGCGGGCTACTGACGAGCATCAACGTGCGCCCGGAGCTCGACGCCGAGGGCAAGGATACCGGCACCTATCCCATTCCGGTCGGCGGTCGCCGCTACCGTGCGCTGAAACTGCTGGTCGACCGGAAACAGCTGACGAAAACGTCAAGCGGGTGGACTTGCATCCGCTGACGAGTTCCGCGCATGATGGTGCTGCGCGAACAGGGGCTCGACGAAGAAGAAATCACCGCCCGCTTCCACATCTCTGTTGCGACGGTGAAGCAGCGGGTCCGACTGGCGTCGGCTCTTCGTCAACCGCATAGAACTCCATCGGCGCGCTGTCCAACGGCATTCTCCGCGCCTGCGCCGTGAAAATGGCTGCGCGTAAGGCCGCCGAAACACTGCGCCGCGCCGCGGTTGCGGGATTGCGGTCCCGAGCCGCGCTCTTTCCCCGTGCATCGAACCGGGTGCCCCCCCTGCCCGCGCTTGTCCATGACGAGATCGTCGAACTCGCCTACGAGTTACGCGATGCGCCGCCGTCGGCGCGCCTGGATGTCGCCGATGGCATCTACGAACCCTACGATCTCTGGGCGATCCGAATCCCGGACGCCAGGCCGCATCCTGACAAGCTGGTCGAGTCGTCGCCATGGCACCGGTTGCCCCGCCCAAGCCCAGCTATCGGCCCCATCTCCCCAAGAACGTATCACCACCGGCGATCTTTCGGATGCCCAACTCGAAAGCGTGATCTATGCCGGCGAAACCCATTCCGGCCATCTTGCCGGCTATTGGAAAGTTGATGCCCCCTCGACAATCTCACGGCCCTCACCCCGGAAACCGAAGGCGCGGTGCGATACCGTCGTGGATGGTTTCTCGGCGATGGCACAGGAGCCGGGAAGGATCGGCAGGCCGCGGGCATCATTCTCGACAATTAGCTGAAGGGCCGCCGGGAGCACGTCTGAATCTCGAAATCCGAGACCCTGATCGAAGATGCCCAGCGTGATTGGAGCGCGCTTGGTCAGGAGAAGCTGCTGGTCACGCCTCTGTCGCGCTTCCGACAGGGCAAAGCGGCCCCGTTCCACCGAAACAACGATATGCTCTCCGTCATGCCGGCCGGCGTCATCATCTTCCCGGGCTTTGGCATCACCGAAAACCTTCGCGACAAGGTCCGCCGCTTTGGTATCACCGTCTGGGAACTGAAAGCAGACGGCGCGTGAGCGCCGTTTTCTTGCAAATCTGGGAAATCTGGATATTATAGAGGTCGACATAAGCAGCACGCTGTCTCGCATGGTTGGCGCTCCGCGCCAGGCCCATATCGCTTCGCAGATGCCGAGCGAGCATGCGGAACTGTTCGGTGCCGCGATCAACCGGCTGGCGCGGTGAAGGCTATGATGATGAGCCGTGAATATCTCCCGGTCAGGCGTCAAAGCTGAATAGGGCTGCGACGTTGTCAGCCAGTTAGAAACGCGACACTGGCTCTGACAATCAGACCCCGATCCGGCCGGGCGGGCCGGGTTGAAAAGGGCGGAGTGGGGGCGGGTGAGGGGCGCCCCTTCGGCTTTAGCTTTGAGACTATGAGTGCCAGCGGTTCATTCGGCCGCCTCCATTCGTGACAGCGCCTTCTGCCTTTTGGCAATTACCTCCGGATCATTCATGAAATCCGTCCGCCGGCCGGGTTTGCCGCCGCGCTTCTGATAGCCATTGGCAGTGCTGCCGTCACGAAGGCCGAACATATGATCCGTCTGGCGGGTGCGGCGAGGGACACTCTTGCTGCGTTGCTGCTCCCGCCCGGCCTGGAGTTCAGCCACGGCCGAGAGCATATCGTCCAGCCGCTTGTTATCGACGACTTCAGCGCGATGCACGGAGCGCAACGTGTCGAAGGTACTTTAGGGCAGGGCAAAGCTCTCGTTCATGATCTCGAGCCGCCCGTCCGGATAGTCACAAACCACGACTTTCTGGCCTGCCAAAGGCCTGGAGATCTCGGTCGGATCGAGAATGAACAGCACTTTGTCGTAACGCAGTGTCAATGACTGCGACAGCGTGCGGACTTCCTTGCGACACATGGCTCCGTCGAGGTTTTCGTGGTTGGCCAGCGGCCGGTGCATGTCCTTCGGATTGCGTGGCGGCTTGCCAAAGCGGTCGTTAAAATCAGCAATGAACTCAGGCGCATAGGCATCGGCTTTCTCGATCGTGTCGATGCCGCATCTCCTTCACCAACCGATCCTGCAATGTCTGATTGGCACGCTCCACCCGGCCCTTGGCCTACGGAGTGTTGGCGCAGATGATGTCGATGTTCAACTCATAGAGCGCCCGCCCGAACTGCGTCAGGCCGCTCGTGCGGTCCTTCTCCGACGCATGGGGGAGCGAAAGACGCCGTGCTTGCCGCTGTAGAAAGCCAGCGGCTTGCCCCATTGCTGCAGATGGGCCTTCGTCGCATGCAGATAGTCGAACGTATTCTCCGAGCCAGCAAGGCGAAGATGCAAGAGCTTGCCGGTGGCATCGTCGATATAGACAAGCAGGGCGCATTTGGGGCCGCGGTTCTCGAACCACCAGTGATGCGACCCGTCGATCGCGTGGCTGGAAAACCCGTTTCTTACGCTCCCGGCGCGAGATCCAGATGCCTGCCTGGGTCATCCATTGCCGCAGCGTCTCCTTGGCGACAGAGATCCGGTGCGACTCATCGCATATCCATATTTATGGAACTTTTAGGTGACCCACCCCATATGAAAATCATCGAGATGTTCGTAAAACGTGCACGGGCGAACCGGAGCGGCCATCGTACGACAGATTGCAGCTGGCCAAGGCGTCACACATGATTACTCTGATAGCAGGGTCACGGTTGAGACCAATCTCTGCATCCGACCGCGTGGTGGAGGCGGCCTGCGGATAAGCTTGCTTCGCGAGTGTCTCGGCCCAATTGAAACGAACGTCATTCTCAGTTCAAAATAGGCCGCTCCCGATCTGAGAATCCGTCAGCGTCAGCCCCGTCACAAGACGTTGGCCATGGGGCGCGAGTTTGCTGCCAGGTGGATGGCCTTGCTTGGCGGCGACAAGAGTGCCGACTGACCGATGAAGGACCATCATGTTGTTGACGAAACGAGGCGAAACGCGGAAATGCCGAGCCGCTTCCCGGTTGCTATGACCTTCATTCGCAAACGCAACGACACGCACACGCAACTCAATCGGATGCGGCTTGCCCATGGCGCTTCTCCTTCCATGGGCACAGTGAATCACATCATGCAAAACGAAAATCATGAATCGGGTTAGCTGCGACACGCTTTAGCTCTCATCCAAGCATCAAGGCATATTGTGGTGCGACCGGATGTCTTGCTGGGACGGGCGGTGATATGTCTCGGTCTCCCGGCGCTCCCAGGCTGAAAATAGAACAGAAACTCGCGCGGCACTTCTTACACGAATCGATCGGCAAATGGCTGTAAAAACGAAGCTTCAGCTTCCGGGGACCTGCATCGGCCCCTCAAAAGGGGCCGATAACGCCTCTAAGCAATCTTGCCTCAATCTGCCAAATTAGGTGCTAAACAACAACGAAATCCGCTGCCGTCAGCGCTGCCTTGTTGCTCAGTATGGCGAAAAGGACACTGCCGCCTGACGCGCTGCCGTTGCTGTCGTAGTAAAGTTTTCCTGTGTCGGTTTCGTAGATGATGCGGTCGCTGCTATCGACGGCGAGGCCTGTCGTATTTGCTTGGAAGGCCCCGGCCGCAAGGGTGCCGGTCGCTGTCAGGGCGGTGAAAATCGCGTTTTCAAGCCGGATCGTATCGACGGTGTTGAAATCCGTGATCTTGTCGACATTGGTCGAGGCATTGAGGGCAGTGTTGAAGAGGAAGATATCGCTGCCGCCTTCGCCTTCCAGTTTGTCGTTTCCCGCACCGCCGACAAGAAGGTCATTGCCCGCGCCGGCTCTGAAATGGTTCGCCGCCGAGTTGCCGTATAGTTTGTCGGCGGCGCTCCCGGTCCGGGCACCTTCGATGCTGTTTAGCGTATCGGCCTTCCCGAAGCCGTCCGTTGCTTTCTGGGCGACAAGATCGACCGTTACGCTGCCGGTGCCGCCACGTCTTTCGTCGCGGTCGTAGCGGACGACATCGACGCCGCCGCCGCCCTTGATGGTGTCACGTCCGCCAAGGCCCATGAACGTTTCGTCGAGGCCAGTTCCAATGAACGTATCCGCAAATTGTGTTCCGCGGAAACTTTCAAATTCCGTGAAAGTCTCGTTGTTTCCCCATGGATCGGTCACCGTCCCTTTGGTGGCGTCCAAAGCGATACCGCGAAAAGCGGTCGGCGTGTAATAGGCATCGTCGAAGGCCAGCGTGTCATCGGTACCGCCGTTGCCGTCGTAGGTGTCCTTGCCCTCGCCGCCGTGAACGAATTCGTTGCCGGAGCCGCCGATGAAGGTATCGTTGCCGCCGTAGCCGGAGAGATCCTGATCGCCGGCATTCCCCGTGAGGGTATCGTTGCCGCGCATCAGGAAGCTTGCCATATTATACTGGTCATAGACATCGGCGGCATCGGAAAAGGTCTCGAGCCCAATGCTCAATCCCGTCAATTCCTGCATCTTGGTCGTGCCGTTATGAAGGTAGACGGTCATGGCCGTCACCGTTCCGCCGGTGGCATTGCCGGCTGAATCGAACGTGAAGCCGCTGCCGGTGATGTTCAATTTCAAGCCGTTGGCCAGATTGAACTTGAGCGTCGTTGCCGATTTGCTGGTCAGCGTCGCCAAGTCGAGATTAACGATCTCTTCGAAAAACGGCAGGTAATCAAAGCCCGCCAAGGCCGGGGTGTAATGATCCGGATACACGCCCCCAGGGAAATAGGTCTTGAAATTTGCCATGAAAAATTCCCCCTGTTGTCAGCGCCCTTTTTTAAGTTGGGCAACGCTATTTTTCAATTTTACTAAACTGCAATTATACATGTGTGAGGTAGAATAACCAATCTGCTTTTGTTCTCTTGACAGTTTATTATTGGGTGTTTCCGTACCGATAGCGAACAGTTAAGAAACGGATCACGAATAGAAGCCGGTGTCTACCTCAATAGAGGTAAGGTGTACCTGTAGATGAGATCCGGCTGGAGCGCCGGCGCCCTCAGACGATGATATCGAAATCCGTTGATGTCAGGGTGAGGCCCTTGCTTAGCGATGCGAACTGCACTGCGGCGGCACCACCATTTCCGTCGGCGTCGTACCAGAGTTTACCGTTGGTCTTGTCGTAGATGATCCGATCCGAGGTATCGTGGGCCGCAGAGCCGACATAGAATGCCGCGGCGTTGAGATGGCCGACAGCGCCGGCCTTCGTGAAGATATCGTGATCGAGGAGAATGGTATCGTCTTTGGCAATGAAGTCGGTGATGGTGTCGATATTCGCCGAGCCGAGCTTTGTGTCGAAGACGAAGCTGTCCGCGCCCGAGTCTCCGGTGAGGATATCCTTCCCGAGGCCTCCGTAAATTTTGTCGTTTCCCGTACCGCCGGCGATCTTGTCGTCACCGGCGTCACCCTTGAGCGTGTCGTTGCCGGCGAGGCCCGTTATCGTGTCGTTGCCGCCGCCGCCCGAAATTATGTTGCCGATGGCGCTTCCCTTGATGACATCGTTGAAATTCGAGCCGACGGCATCCTCGATACTCGTTCTCGTCGCCAGCTTGGCGGCATCCTTGATGGCGGAGACGACGTTGGCGGAGCTGTCTTCCAGTTGCACGACGCCGCCCACACCGAGCTTGCTCGTCAGATCCCTGTAGGTGTCCGCCACCCCGTCGGCGACGGCGAAGATCGGGAAGATCCCGGCCTTGAGCAATGCTGCTTTCAACTGCGCGATCGAGGGATAGTCTTCGGAGGTGCCGGTGCCCTCAATGACGTTGTCGCCATCGTTCGGGGTGGTGATGCCGCCTGCAACGCCATCTCCCGCGACATGGTATGCGGCATCGGTGAACAGCACCACGACGCGCATGCTCTCATCGCGGAAACCGACCTCGCCGTCGGCGCGCTTGGCGACCTGGAAGAGCGCTTCGATCTGGGCTTCCGGTGAATCGTTGCCGCTCAGGATCGACATCGCGTTATAGGCATCGCTGACGACACTGCCGTCTTCGCTGACGCTCTCGAAAAGCTTGTAGACGTAATCGCCGGAGCTTGAGCCGAACGGCGAGGTCGGCTTGTCGACAAAGCCGACGACCCCGAACGCGCTGTCGCTGTTGACGGTTTTCACCGCGCTGACAACCTGCGGAACCAGCGTCTTCACGGTGGCGATATCATCGCCGAAGGAGCCGGAAAGATCCTGCAGGAACACCACGTCCAAAGGCAGCGTACTCGTGCCGCCGGCTGCGAGCGTCAGCTTCTGCCCGGCCGCGGTCGACGACTGGCCGGCCGCAAGATCGATCGCGGCCGCCGATGTCGATTTGCTCGCGTCGACGATATCGTGCTCGCCGAGCGAATCCTCGACGACGCCGGTCCCTTTTCCGGTGCCGAGCATGTAGCGATCATTTCCAGAGCCGCCGATCAGCCGCTCGCCGGTGCCGGCTCCGGCGTCCAGCGTGTCGTTGCCGTTACCGCCGATCAGGATATCGTTGCCACCGCGGCCAAACAGCTGGTCGTTGCCGTTGCCGCCGGAAAGCACGTTGGCGCCATTGGTGCCGTAGAGCACGTCATTGCCATTGCCGCCGGTGACGTTTTCGATGCTGACGAAGGTGTCGATCCCGGCGCCTTTCGTATCTTGCGCCGTGGTCTTTGCGAGATCGACGACAACCGCAGCCGAAAGGCCCGTATAGTCGGCCGTGTCGGTACCCGCGCCGCCGTTCAGGAGATCGTTCCCTTCCCCGCCCCGAAGCACGTCATTGCCCTCAAGGCCGTAAAGCTTGTCGTTGCCCTTGTTGCCGATCAGCAGGTTGGCGACCGTGCTGCCCGTGAGTGTGTCATTGCCGGACCCGCCTTCCAGCCCCTCTATACTGACGAGGGTATCCTGCCCTGCCGTCGCTGCGGCCTGTGCCGTCGTCTTGGACAGGGACAAGGTAAGCGCTGCCGTTACTTCGGAATAGGAGGCAAGATCGAAGCCGCTGCCGCCATTCAGCGTGTCATTGCCTTGCAGGCCGCGGAGAGTATCGTCACCGCCGCCGCCCGAAAGGATATTGGCGGCGGCACTCCCGGTCAGCCTGTCGTCGAATGCCGATCCGATGAGGTTTTCGATCGAAACGAGCTTGTCGAAGCCTGCGCCTTTCGTGTCCTGCGATCCCGTCAGCGACAGGTTCACCGTGACGCCTGCCGTCGCATCCCCGTAACTGGCAGTGTCCACGCCGGTACGGCCGTCGATAAAGTCGTCTCCCAGCCCGCCGGTGAATGTATTGGCGGCCGCGTTTCCAAACAGCTGATCGTCGAATGCCGACCCGATCAGGTTCTCGATGCTGGAGAAGGTGTCCTTGCCCGCGCCGGTGACCTGCGCAGCCGCGATGGCGAGATCGACTTTCACGGCATTCTTCGCCGTCGCATAGCTTGCGGCATCGCTGCCCGCACCGCCCTTCAGCGTATCGTCGCCATCGCCGCCGATCAGCGTGTCGTTGCCGGCGCCGCCATCGAGGATGTCATTGCCGTTGGCGCCGTCCAGCACATTGTTGCCGGCATTGCCGGTCAGCGTGTCGGCATAGCTGGAGCCGATCAGGTTTTCTACCAGCTGGAAGGTGAGTTTCGCGCTGGTGTAATAGGTCCAGGTCGTTGTCGTCGCCGTGAGCGTCAGGGTGATGCTGGTATAGATATTGGCGAAGGAGACGGTATCACTGCCTGCGCCGCCGTCGAAGGTGTCGGTACCGTAACCGACCAGCAGCGTGTCGTTGCCGGCGTCACCGAAGACCGTGTCGTTACCGTATCCGCCATCGAGCTGATCGTTGCCGTTGTCGCCGTGCAGCGTGTCGGCGCCGTAGCCGCCATCGAGCTTGTCGTCATCGTCGCCGCCGTTCAGCTTGTCGTTGTCGGCGTAGCCGTAGAGTTCATCCTTGCCGCTGCCGCCGAATAGGGTGTCATTGCCGGCATCTCCATAGAGCTTGTCGGCGCCATTTTCTCCGTAAAGAGTATCCGCGCCATTGCCGCCATAGAGCGTATCGTCGTCATTGCCGCCATAAAGCTTGTCGTTGTCGTCGCCGCCGTTCAGGTAGTCGTTGCCGTTTCCGCCGTAGAGAGTATCAGCGCCGGCATTTCCGTAAAGGTTGTCCTTGCCGTTGCGGCCTTCCAGACGGTTGGCATTGGCATCGCCGGTCAGGCTGTCGTCAAAGGCGCCGCCAATGAGGTTCTCGATCCCCAGAAGCGTCTTGTAGCCAAGGATGGTGTATTGGCTGGTCGTGTAGCCGAGGTTGAGGTAGAGCGAACTCGACGCCGTTGCGAAGGTTGCGGTGTCTATGCCGAGACCGCCGTCCAGAGTGTCGTCGCCGAGGCCCCCGTCCAGCAGGTCGTTGTCCAGCCCGCCCTTCAGGATGTCCTTGCCGTCGCCGCCGAAAAGCTGGTCGTTGCCGTCCAGGCCAATAAGCGTATCGTCGCCCGCAAGCCCGTAGAGGGTGTCGGCGCTATTCGTGCCCGTGAGAGTATTGTTGGCCGAAGTCCCCGTCTTCGTGACCATATCGCCCACCTCCTGGTAATAGAGAACATGACCGGCAAAAAACGACAGAACAAATGTCGGCCAAAATTTCTAGAACGCGGATATAAGGTGCTCAAGGCGAACATTAGGGTGTCTTGAAGTGCGCCTCATACGCCTGGCATCGCTGGAAGCGTAGCGAAGCTACGCCTTATTGCGGACGTTGGATCGGGAAACCGTTATCTGATCGCATACCGCCTGGCCGCGAGCCGTTCCCGGTAAGTTCATGCACGTGCACATAGCGTTCGTGATTGATTCATGCTCCCTGCCCCGTTTGGAGGACGCGGCAACACAACGCGGTTCAGGCCAAAGGGGTGGTTTTCGATGTGGTGCGACGGAAAGCGGGCATTACCAACGTGATGGGAGCGAACAGAAGAGATCGTTCCGACTAACCTTCGCGGTAGAACTGGAACGTCGGAGGCGGCCTGCTTTCCATCTCGACCACAACAGCGACGAACAGGATCAGCGCCGGCCACGTCACGCAAAGCGCCAAACCCGCAACCCTTGCAGCCGTCCACGATGCGTTGCGCCCTTCCCCTTCAAGATATGTCATCGACAGAAAAAACAGCGTCACGAAAAAATACAGATAAGCAGCAATCACCATCACGCAATCCTCTCACGGTTTGCGGTCGCGGGCCTGTTGCGCCGCGTTCCTGCTTTATCAGGTGATGCTCCGCCTTTGATCTGCGCCGGTCAACTAGCCCAAAAGAGCTAGTCCCCCAGTCGCGCATCAGGCAAATGACCGGTGTGGCGACGGTTAGAGAATTAGAATTATCTAAATAAAATTTGAACGATTGCCGAACGTTTGCCGCACGGTTTAGGAATGTCGGCCCGCTTTACATCCTTTGGGGTCTCGCCGGAGATTTATCGAGGCGGAAAAGAGCTAGGTCCTAGGACGCCCGATTGGGTCAGCCGTGTCAGGAAATATGTAGGCGCAGAACCGAACCGCTGCCGGCTTTCAAAGCTGGCAGACCCCCGTCAGGGCCAGGCGGCCCGGCCGCGCGGCAAGCTCACCGCATGCGGCAGCGTCAGCGAGATTCGCTCTTCAATTCCTGCGTTCGCCTGCGGCCATAGTCTTCCGCCTCTTCCTTCGTGCGAAACCCATGGTGCTCGGTGGTTTCGTCGTGGAATATCGAGGCCACCCATACGCCCTGATATTTCTTGATGACGATCTTTATCTCGCTCAAAACAACTCCTTTGACCTGCTCGAGGAAATGCAACTCTAAGAGATGTCGCGGCAGCTTACACCCCTAAAATGGGGTGGTATGCCGGTTCCCGCTTCGGCCCGGCCGTATAAGGCGGACGCAAAGGCAATGAGCAATCCGCAGTCTTTTGGAAAATGCCTCATCCGGCTCCCACAAAAGGATGAGCCTAGTACCAAGTTCTAGTCTTTTTTAGCGCGAGAGGCGGGCTCAGCACAACCATTTTTGCAGATAGTCCCACCCGGCGAATTGGCGCAGCATGCAGGTTAAAGTGCGGCTCGAATACCTGCGAAGGAGAAGACATGTCTGGTGGAGACGAATTTCCCAAACTCAACCGCGCGCGGCGTCACTTTCTGGGGCTCGGCGCGGCCGCGGGTGCCAGGATCGCGGCCCTCGGCATCGCCGCGGCGATGCTTATACCCGGACGGAATGCCTCTGCACTCGGAACGCCGTGGTGGAAGAAAGGCGGCGGCGGTGGCTCGGGCGGGTCCGGCTCCATGTGCTTCTTCCGCAATACCTGCATCCGGACCCCTGACGGCGAGGTCATGATCGAAAATCTGCGGGCCGGTGACATGGTGCTCACGGCAGGCGGCGAACAAAGGCCCGTAAAATGGATCGGCCGCCAGCTTTTCCGGCCGGGCAATCCGGCGCGTCACCAGAACATCATGCCGATCCGTATTCGCCGGCATGCCCTTGCGCAGAACGTGCCCCATAAGGATCTCTATGTTTCGCCAGGCCACGCCTTGTTCCTCGACGGGGCACTGACGAGGGCAATGGATCTTGTGAACGGAACCTCGATCGTGCCGGCGCTGCCGCCGGGCGTTGACACCATTGAGTATTACCACATCCTGCTCGACCGGCACGACGTGATCGTCGCGGACGGTGCTCCGGCCGAAACCTTCCTGCTCACCGCCGGCAACCACGAAAACTTCGCCAATTTCGCGGAGTTCTCACGCCGCTACCCGCTGGACGCCTATCGCGACATGGAGCCCTATGCCGCCACCGTCGGGGCCATGTCCGGGCGCACGCATCTGAAGGAACTCATGCGTATGGGCCGGGATTGCTTTCTTCCCGACCGGAAGCGGCCGGTCGGAACCTGGGAACGCATCGCGACGCGCGGCAAGCAACTGGCCGGCTAGAGCACCCCTGCGACCAGGCGGAAGCGCTTGATCGCAGATCAGATGATCTAGATTGCAAGAACTGGAGCGTCCTTTGCGCATCCTTTGGCGCGCAAGGCGCGCCTAGGGCTGGCATGAGCCGTGCGGGCGCCTTCTTGTCGAAAGGGGGAACATGATGATCCGTGATGTTTATTGGGCCATTCCGCTGCAAGTTATCATGCAAAATGGTTTGCCCCGGACTTTCGAAAGCATCTACGAGGCCCTGGATTTCCTGGAGGAAGAATGGCCGATCAAATACGGGGAGGAGCACTGGCGGGCGATTTGCGAATGCCGTAGCGCCTTGAACAGGCAGACGCCCGCCGCTGCCGCCCGCGAAGCCTTTCTCTCTGCATGCAAGGAAGCGGCAATGCCGGTCGTGCATGCCGACCGCACCCATATGAGCTTTGCCCGTCGACGCCGCGCCCTGTTTTTGAGATCGGCGCCCGGCCGTCCGCATGTGAGCAAGTGATTTTCATATTACCGGTATTTTATGTATAACTTGCGGAATAAATTGAGAAATCATCCAATTTTAATCACGATGAATGGCGTATATCTCCATTTTTTCCGCACCGTGACGCTGATCGTAAACGACCGGGTTGTCCCGCCGAGAGGTTGTTGCTGATCCAGCCACCCCTGTCCGGCCGTTATGATTGAGGAGCTTGTCATGACCAAATATACGGGCACGTCCGGCGACGACAACCCGGTCCTTTCGAAGAACGAGCGCCACGAGATCTATGGCTTGGGCGGGAACGACCTGCTCAACGGCGGCGATCTCCGTGACGAGATCTACGGCGGTATCGGCGACGATCTCATTTCCGGGCTTGACGGCTCCGATGTGCTGATCGGCGATGCCGGCAGGGACACGATCTATGGCGGCGCCGGTGCCGACCAGATCGACGGCGGTGCCGGGGGCGATTATCTCTGGGGCGGCGATGGCAGCGACGTCATTTCCGGCGGCGCAGGCGACGACTCGCTGAACGGCGAGCAGGGAGACGACCGCATCGACACCGGCGCCGGCAATGACAATGTCGATGGCGGTGCCGGTGACGACATAATCACCATGAACAACAGCCTCGTCAGCGACAAGAAGACGATCCTGGCCGGCACGGGCGACGACGTTATCTTTGCCGGCCTAGGCGCCGACAATATCGACGGCGGCGCCGGTCAGGATCTGGTGAGCTATGCCAATGTGGCCATTGCCGTCACCATCGATCTGGAGACCGGAAAAGGCGGCGGCGGTGCCGCCGGAGATATCTTCCGGCGCGTCGAAGATATCACCGGCTCCGCATTCAATGACAAACTCCTTGGCAATGGCGCCTATAACGAGATTCAGGGTCTGGCCGGCAACGATACCATTCGCGGCGGCGCCGACGGCGATTACCTCGACGGCGGCGTCGGGACCGATACGCTGGATTACAGCACCTCCGATCTGCGGGTTAAGATCGATCTTGCGGTCAATTCCGCATCAGGCGGCGACGCGCAGGGCGATCTGATCCTCAACTTCGAATCCGTGATCGGTTCCGGTGCCGCCGATCTGCTCTATGGCAGCGCCATCGCCAACAGCTTGCGCGGCGGAAACGGCAATGACGTTATCGATGCCCGCAACGGCAACGACAAGCTCTACGGCGACGGTGGCAACGATACGCTCAAGGGCGGTGTTGGACTCGATGCAATATCCGGCGGCGCCGGCAATGATACGCTGATTGGCGGCGCGGGCGCCGATACCCTCGCTGGAGGCCTGGGAGCCGACAAGTTCGTCTATCTTGCGGTCGCGGATTCCAAGAATATGATAACGGATCGCGATACGATCGCCGACTTCAACCATGCCCAGACGGACAAGATCGATCTCAGCCAGATCGACGCCAACAGCGTGCTGGGTGGCAATCAGGCATTTTCCTTTATCGGAAGCGGTGCCTTCACCGGCAGCGCGGGCCAGCTTCGCTACATCAAACAGGATGGCGATATCTATGTTTACGGCGACGTGAACGGCGACAAGACGACCGACTTTGCGATCCATCTCGACAATCTTGCCACGATCGCCGTCGGCGATTTTGTACTGTAGCACAAAAACCGCTCAAACACCTGTACGTGGCGAGCCCTAGTGGACGGAGCGCGGACGCCCTATGGGTTCCGGGACGGGAATCGAGCGGGCCACGCAGAATTCATGAGCTGCTTCAGCCGCTTCGGTTTCGTTGTCGAACGGACCGAGCACGGTGACAAATCCTCCAAGCTGAATGGTCATTGTTTTGTGTTCGATATTATAAAAAAATTTGGCGGTTCCGGGAAAATTATCTTCTTGGCTCATCTATTCAGCTTGGCGGTTTATCGGGTTGCAATAGGCCATCATTCATACGCTTCAGTTTAACGAATCCGGCAGTTAGTACAACGATAGCCGATTGCCGCTTGTTGTGAAGCGATTTCTAATAAATCAAAAGAAACCGGCTATTCGCGGTTTCGCTGGGGTGCGAGCACCATGACCTGAGCATAGGCCTGCGGCGAACGATTTCCCGGCATGTTTTCCTCCAGCACCAGCGATTTTACGTCATCGGAGCGCACGTCGAGCGCAATGATGCGGTCGAGCTTGTCGACCGACCAGACCAGATAGCCCAGCTCCGGCGCATAGCCGCAATCGCAACCGCACTCCCCGCCTTTTATGGCTTGCGGCAGAACCGGCAGATACATGATGCGTGGTTTGGCGAGCTTGTAGCAATGGCCCTCATAGGCATAGCCGTAGATGATGCCGACGCTGACGATATCGGTGTCCTGCCTGAGATCGGTGACGACAGAGCCGGTGCCCGCGCTCAGCCGGATCATCCGGCCGTCGGCGACCACCTGGCCGGACGATCCGGTTTTCTTGCCGCCGGCCGTATCGACCTGACTGCGTCCGTAGAGACGAACCTCGCCGGGGTTAAAGGCTTCGTCATCCGTGCCCACATAGGGATTTCCGCTGCAGCTGCTCATCGTCTTTTCCTTTCAGGGTTCATGATGGAATGATGATTTCGCGCCAAATGAAGTTTTCGTTCAGCCGGTCCGCCGCATGCCCATGGGCGGCGTTCACGATCGCGCGGGCGGCAAATTCCAGGCTGAGATTATCGGGGTCGAGCATTCTGAGCGACTTTGCCATCGCCCGGCCGATCTCGTCGCGCGCTGTCACCAGCGCCCGCTTGAACGCCAGCGGATCACTGGAAAAGGCATCCGCGGTCAGCATGCGGAACCGGTCGAAGTCCTCGGCGGTCAGGTCGCGCAGATCGGTCTCGAGAAGCCGGCCCTCCGCATGGCCGCTTTTCACCAGCCTGAAGTGGTAGGCATCGACGATGCTGTCGAAAATCGCGCCGATGAACGGCAAGGCGCGATCATGGACCTCGCGCGTCACCTCGGACATGCGGCGGAAATTCGTGGCGAGACGGATCTGCGTTTCCGGGCTGGTTTCGGCAAAGCGATTGAGTTCGTTATAGAGAAGCAGATTGCCGCGTGTGCGACGCAGCAGCCGGTCGATGGCGGAATCGAAGTGCAGGAACGAGATCAGCGACACGCAATCCGAAAACGCCTCGGAAAAGACGAAGAAATCGTCACCGCGCGCAAGGCCTGCGGGGAGCCCGGTTTCGGACAGGCTGATAAGATGCCCCATCTCATGAGCGATGCTGTCGAAGTTCAGTGCATAGGGCCGGCGCGTGCCGCCGATATCGGAATAGCCCAGCTCGAGAAAACCGTAACCCGCCTGTGCATTCTGCCAGTCCACCAGTGGCACGATTTCGAGCTGCGGATAGATTTCGCGGAAAAACCAGGCAATCGGCCGTTCCAGATAGCTGTGCCAGACATCGAGCACGAAATGCACGCAGGCATAGGCATGCACGCCGAGATACGAGCGCGATTGCGGATCGAGATAGTCGAAATGACGATCGGGGCCAGCGCGGACGGGAGGATGACAAGGCCCCGTGAAGGGCGGCAGGCTGCCCGACGCATAGGGCTGCTTGTCGAAAAGCGGATCGGCGACATACATCAGGATATCGCTCGGCCCGTCGGAAATCTCGTCCCGCGGGATGTTCAGCCAGACGCGATCCGGCTGTTCGTAGCCGGGGATGAAGGGGGGCTGCGGATAAATCCAAAACCGGGTGCCGAGACGGGTTTCGGCTGTCGCCGGTGCTGCGTTCAGATACGGGCTCATCGCACAATATCTCTTCCAGATGGAGGCATGCAGCTGCAACCTGCATTAGTATTTTCTTATTAAAGAAATGTCAATATTTGCGGCTTCCAGGTCCCGCAGCATGGTGTTCGTCACCGGCCGTTGCGGCGGCGCGGAGACCTGCCGGTGGGCTGCGATCTCAGGCAAAAGGCGTAGAGCCTGCATGGCATCCGCAGCCTTTTGGCGGATGATCTGCGAGCGCAGGCGGGCGCCCATCCCGGCCGGAAAGCCGGCAGTGGAAAAGGCATTTTCAAAGGTCCGGCGTCGGAAATCGGTTGCGCGGGCGGCGGCGTCAAGCGCTGCACGCTCCGTCGGTGACAGGAGGCCGCGGCGCATCAGTGCCGCGAACGTCCGCTGCAGGTCGATCAGGGTATCGTTCAAAGGCATGAAGCCGAGTTCGGCGGGCGCGGACTGCAGCGCGACGGCATCGTCGGGGGCGAGCGGCCAGCGGCGATACCAGCGATAGATCAGGCCGACCCCGATCATGCCGAACGGTGCAAGCTCGGCCGCGCGCAGCGCCCCGATGCTGGCCGCGCCCACCATGACGATGCCCTGGGCCATCGCCCATAAGATCTCCTTGTGACGCACCGCGGGCCGATGCTCGAACTGACCGTCGATGAGCAGCATCGCCCGCGGCCGAAAGGCATGGGCCGCCAGGAGAATATCGCCCTGCCCCGCGGGCTGCAGGAAGATGGCGTCGAGAATGCCGCGCGCATCCGCCAGCCGCACGGTCGGGCCGATGAAGACGAGAAGTGGGCCTTGACTGTCGGTCATCGCGTCTCACCGCACCGTGACAAAGGGGAGCCCCGCCGCAAGTACGGCACGCACGCAGTGAATGCCTCCATCCGCGCCGACGGGAACGGCGATCACAGGGCCAAGCCTGGAGGCGATGCATTCGACGATATCCCTCACGCTCCGCAAATCAGGAGCTTTCGGTGTGTCTCGCGGAGCTGTTGCGGGATCGATAATAAGCCGTCGAGCCTTGTCGATGATCTCCCTTTGGTTTTGCCGATAATGGGTGGCGGTCAGATCGTCACGCACGCCGGAAATCACCGCCGCCCGCGTGACGAGCGCTTCGAGTAGCGCGGCGGAGGCGGCCTGCTCAAAGGTCGGCGCGGCGGCATATCCCTCCGTCGGCAGGCCGAGCAGCGGGGCTTCCTCCCCGGTTTCGATCGTCTGGCACCAGACGACAGGAATTCCCGCCGGTGACGGCGGCGCCCAGAAGGCGGCTTTGATCCCGCACCCGGCCGCGGCCACCAACTGCTTTCCCACATCGTCGCCGAGCTGGTCCGGCGACAACCGCATTCGGTCGAAGAAGCCGTGGGTCGCAAACGCCCGCGCCATGGCATCCCGTTCGAGGCATTCGAACAGGCCATGCCGGAAGGCGCCGATGGCCGTGCTGTGGCAGGCCAAGCCGGTTGTCGTCCGATAAAACAGGCCGTCATAGGGCAAGGGCGGCTCGGTGTAGCAGGTGTGAACCAGTTCCAGCGGAACGGGCATGGCGACATCACCGACGACATCGAGCCCGAGGACCCAAGCCGTCTCGATGCCGCGCCAGTCCTGCCGCCGGTGCGGCAGAGCCAAGGCGTCGAAGACATAAGGAGGAAGGTCGAGCGCGTCCGCAGTCGCCACGAAGACACGCGCCGGCGGGATGACTTCGGCATAGACCCGCTCCATGGATTCCATCAGGGCGCCGACAGCCGCTTGCCTCAGTGTCTTCCCGCGCCCGAGCGACGTGACTTCCGACAGCGCCTCGGGACGAACGGCCTGGGCCGCGGGAAGGCCCAGCCGGTCGAGACCTGTCAGGTCGCCAAGCCGGGTGATGCCGGCACTGCGGCAGATCGGAAAAATATCGCGCAGATAGCGGTCATCCTCATCGGACGGTGGAGCAAAGGGCGCGGCGCAATCTTGCTGCATCGACCGGCGGAAATCCGCAGCTATGCCTCGAGCATCCGCGTGATCGTCAAAGCTCAAGGACAATGCCGAATTCCCTTGCGGTCTGCCGCGCCCTTTCCTGCAGAGTGACGGCACCCTGGCTTTGCGCAATCCTGAGCGCTGCCAGAAGGTCTGCCGATATCGCTGCTTCTGCACCGCCGTTCTGGCGGTTCAAAACAGCGCGGCAACGATGGAGTTCTGCAAGCCAGTAGCAATGGCCGGTTTCGTTGCTGTTTTCGATCGCGTCGCCGGCCACGGCGATGGCGGCGGCGTAATCCTGCATCAGGCCCAGGGTCGTGGCGTGCATATAGAGATAGATCGGCAAATCGCTCACCGCGCCAAGCTCATGCAGCAGCGATAGGCCTTCCTGGAACCGCGCGTTGCCGGCCGCGCAATCGCCGCCGTGCGTCTGCACCCAGCCGCCGAAAAGCTGCGACAGGCCGAAAAGCGACGGCAGGTCATGCAGTCCGGAAAGCTCCGCCATGCGCGCGGCGACCCTCGACAGCCCGTTGTGATCGTTCCGGTAGAAGGCCGAGACCGCCTCGGTATCCAATGCATGCGCCTTGCTCGGAATGTGAGAGATGCGGTCGGCAAAAGAGATCATCTCGGAAAGCGTCGCATCCGAGCCGGCAATGTCCCCCGTCAGCCACAGCGAGAGCGCCAACTGGCCAAGGCCGCAAACCTTGGCGTCATGACCGCCGAACAGGGTGCGGTTCGTGCGGGCAGCGCTTTCGTCGTAAGAATCAAGCCCTGCCCTGACCGCCGCCTGGGCCTCGGCGTGGCGGCCGAGATTGAAGGCGATCGCCCAGATACTGTGGTTGACCTGCAGCGAGATTTCGGGATCGTCGACGACCGACAGCATCGTCTGCACCTCCAGGGCGCGCTCGTGCATGGTGCGGAAATCCGAGCCCGTCAGCCACCAGCCCCAGTAGATGGGAAACCATCTGGATTGGTTTTCCATAGGCTGCTGACGCGCGATCGCGATCGCCTTTTCATACAAATCGCGGGCGGCGGAGGACCCTGCTCCGGCCGTGCCCGTCAGCACCGGACCCAAGGCCGCGAAGGCGGACAGGCGCAGCACTTGCGCCTTTTCCGCCTCGGCGATCTGCTCGCACAGCGCCAATGCGTGTTCCAGATGATGGCGGGCCTCCATCATGGCGGAACGGCTGGAATGATCGGTGCCTGTGGCGATCAAGAGATCGACCGCATCTTCCAGAAGACCGGCATTCTCCGCATGCTGCGCCAGCGCGCCGGCGTCTATCCAGTTGGCGAGCTTGTCGATCTGCCGGCAGGCGTTGAACAGGCGACGGTGCAACTCGCGCCGCTGTTTCTGCAGCAGCGTGTTGTAGATCGTTTCCTGGATCAGCATATGGCGAAAGCCGTAGGCCGCCGGCCCGCGCATCCGCATGCGGTTGAGCAGGCCCATGTCGCACAGCGTATTTGCCGCGACGATGAGGGATTTCCGGCTGAAGCCGGGCAGCATCGCCTTCAGGAGATCGAGCGTGAAGCGGGGACCGGCGACCGCGCCTGCGCGAACCACCTCCCGCGCCGAGCCGAGTTGGCTCAGCCGGGCGGCGACGATGCCTTCGAAGGCCGACAGGCGATCCGGCGGAGCCGGGTTCGCAAGCTTGACGCTCTCGGATTTCAACCCTTCGGCAGCCCATTGGCATATCTCCTCGATGAAGAGGGGAACGCCGCCTGAAATATGCTCGGCGACATCGAGGAATTCGGCCAGCATCGCCGTGCGGTGCCTTGGCCACATTCCCTCGATCGCCTGCCGCGTCTCTTCGCCCTTGAGCGGCAGCAGGGAGAGCCGCGTTGTCTCCTGCGTTCCGAGCCATGCCAGATCGGCTCCCGGCCGCGTCGTGATGACGAGCAGCACCGGAAGACGCGGCACAGCCCCCATGGCCGCCGCCAGAAGATCGCGTGATGTCGGGTCGATCCAGTGGATGTCTTCCACCGCCAGCACGATCGGGCCTTTCTTGCACATTACCTGCAGCGCGCGGAAAACGGCCTTGTGCGCCTTTTCCTGGATCGCGCCCGGATGAAGGCCGGAGAGCGCGCCATGTTCCCCGTCGGCCCCGAGCATATGAGCAAACACCTCCACCGCTTCGGCGTCGTCGATGCCGTTGCGGGCGAATTGGGACAAAACCGCCGATGTGGTGAGCCGCATCGAGGCGCCGCGGCTCTGTCCCGGCAGGCCCTGCATCAGCGGGTGCAATGTCGAATGCGCCCCATCGACCGAACACTGGAAGAAGAAGGATTTTGCCCGCCTGTCGCGCGTTATCTTGCGGATTTCCCGCAGCAGCCGTGATTTGCCGAGCCCGGCTTCTCCGTCGATAACAAGGATTTCCCCTTCCCCGGCGCAAACCTTCCGCCAGCACCTTTCGATCGTCCTCAGTTCCTCGGCCCTCCCGATGAAAGGCCCGATGAGGTTGCCGAAGGCATAGAACCGGTCGACTTCCTTGCGGTGGGGCGAGGCGCGCCACACCTTGAGCGGCGCATCGAAGCCCTTCAGCGTCCGCGTGCCCTGGAAGATGAAGGCGTGCGAGCGGCCGGCAAGGTTTCGCGTTTCTTCCGACACCAGAACGGTGTCCGGTTCGGCAAGTGCTTCCAGCCGGGTCGCGAGCGCCAGCGCCGCCCCGGTGACGGGTTCCTGTGATCTATTCTCCTGCCTTGCGTGGATCAAGGCGACAGAGGTGGCGACGCCGACGCGAAGCTGCACCTGGGGGTGGCCCTGTTTTGCGGCTGCTCCCTTGCAGGCGTCGACAATCGCGAGCCCTGCACGGACGGCGAGCGACGCGCCGTCCTTGGCCCCGAGTTCGATGGGAAAGATGGCCAGTCCGCCGTCGCCGGCGACGGTCTTCACGACGCCGGAGCAGGAAACGATGGCCTGGTTTGCCGCCGCCTGAAACGCGGCGATCAGTTCGCTGAAGTCTTCGATGTCCAGCCTGTGAAACAGGTCGGTCGACCCGACCATGTCGTAGCAAAGGGCCGATACGATACGCCGTTCGCCGCCCTCGCCGATCTGCCTGCCGGAAGCGGCAGATCGACGTGACTTTCGGGGTCTCGCAATGTCTTGACCCGACCACGGCATCCTGGCCCCCAATGTCCAACGCCCTCGGCCCCTCGGGCATCCTAAGACCTTTCCGGGGTGGATTGAAGCATAAACGGCCCTTGGAGTGGCGCCACCGCGTAAACTGCCAAGCCGAATGATCGTCATCATCATATCGGTGGATATTACCCCTGCGTCTTACCACCGATTGGTGTCGTTCATGGAGGCCAAAAACTTGGCACACTCTGGTCAGAAAAACCCCACGGGAGCGGGGTTCAAAACGGCGATCGGGGCGGTGCCGCATGTTGAGATTCACGATCAAGGACGACAACTATCTGAGCGTCTCCACTGGTTTCAACGGCGTCTTCAGCGCCGCGCCGGCAGATACGAGCGATGCACCCGCGTCGTCGAATACGGGCGACATAACATCGGTCTACCGCGCCGCCGGCGGTTCGACGCCGTCCTCGACCTTTACCGCGGATTTCGCGCCTGGCCCTGCGAAGTCCGCCACCACCGCCGGCGTGTTGTCGGCGGTGGTTGACACGAGCCCGGCCAGGAATGTCGGCGCCTCGGAAGATCGCACGATCCTCGCAAACCTTCCCGCATCCGCGATAGACACGTCCTCGCCGCAGCCCAAGGTCGTCCTGCAATCGGAATCCGTGGCGCTTCCCGTCAATACGCAAACGCCGGCCGCCCGCAGCTTCACCAGCCCGGTGCCGGATGCCGCGGTCACGGCTGCCGCCGCCCCGGCGATCACCAACAAGATCGTGCTCGAAAACATGAAGCAGGGCACGCCGCGGAGCGAATGGGCTCTCCCCGGTGAAGGCGACGGCGACGGCAACATTCAGGGCTTCGCCACCGAGATCAGCACCGATGTCGGTGGAAAGGTCGATTTCAAGATCGCGACCGACTCGAAGAATTACCGTATCGACATCTACCGGCTCGGCTATTACGGCGGCGACGGCGCCCGCAAGGTCGACAGTATCCAGAAGACGCTGGCGACGGCGCAGGTCCAGCCCCACCCCATCGTCGATATGTCGCTCGGCCTGATCGATTGCGGCAACTGGTCGGTCTCGGCCAGCTGGAATGTTCCGGGCGATGCAGTTTCCGGCGTCTATTTCGCCAAGCTGGTGCGCGAGGACGGAACATCGGGCGCGAGCATCATTCCATTCGTCGTGCGCGACGACGGATCGACCAGCGACGTCGTGTTCCAGACCTCCGACACCACATGGCAGGCTTACAACGCCTGGGGCGGCGCAAGCCTCTATTACGGCGAGGTTCCGGTCGATCCCAACAAGATGATCGGCTACATGCCGCCCAATTGCAGCTGCGGCCTCACCGCCATCGGCCGCGCATCGGCCGTCAGCTACAACCGGCCGATCATTACCAACACCAGCCCGGTCGGCGGTAGCCACGACTTCATCTTCGGCGTCGAGCACTCCGCCATTCAGTGGATGGAACAGAACGGCTACGACGTCTCGTATATCTCCGGCGTGGATGCGACCCGTAACGGCAACCTGCTTCTCAACCACAAGGCCTATCTTTCCGTCGGCCATGACGAATACTGGTCGGCCGAGCAGCGCTCGAATGTGGAGGCCGCCCGCGATGCCGGCGTCAACCTCGCCTTCTGGAGCGGCAACGAATGCTACTGGAAGGTTCGCTGGGAAAACAGCATCGACGGCAACGGCTCGGCCTATCGCACGATGGTCTGCTACAAGGAGACCTGGGGCACCAGCACCGATCCGAGCAATATCGGCACCGGCACCTGGCGCGATCCCCGCTATGCCGACCCCGGCCAGAAGCCGGAAAATGCCCTGACGGGAACGATGTTTACCGTCGACAGCTACCGTCAGGACGCGATCTCGGTTCCATCGGACTTCTCGAACCTGCGTTTCTGGCGCAACACGGATGTCGCCAATCTGCAGCCGGGCCAGACGCTGCAGCTGTCGCAAAACCTGCTTGGCTACGAATGGGATTCGGATGTCGAAAACGGCTTCCGGCCGGCCGGCCTCGTCAATCTTTCGCTCTCCAGCGTTTCCGTCGATACCTATCTGCGCGACTACGGTGCGACCATCGGCTCGGCCACGGCAACCCATAGCCTGACGATGTACCGGGCCGAAAGCGGGGCGCTGGTCTTCGGCGCCGGCACCGTCTTCTGGTCCTGGGGCCTCAATGCCAACCATCTGGGCCCGGTGACGGCCACCGACCGCAACGTCCAGCAGGCGATGATCAACATGTTCGCCGACATGGGAATCCAGCCGGCGACGATCGATGCGAGCCTGATCCTGGCGACACAGTCGCCCGATCATACCAAGCCGATCTCCTCCATCACCTCGCCTACGGTCGGCGCCTCCTTTGTCGAAGGACAGCGCGTTACCGTGACCGGCACCGCCCATGACCTTGGCGGTGGCGTCATCGCCGGCATCGAGGTCTCGACCGACGGCGGAGCAAGCTGGTTCAAGGCCACCGGCCGGGAAAACTGGAGCTACAGCTGGGTCGTCCAGGCAAGCGGCACCTACAACATCATGTCGCGCGCCGTCGATGACAGCGTCAACGTGGAAACGCCGACGACCGGCAAGCAGGTGACCGTCACGCTGCCCAGCAGCTCCAGTCTCTGGACGCTGGCCTCCAAACCGACGCAGGAGACCGTGCTCGATCGCGACGGCGTGGAACTCGGCGTGCGCTTCTCCTCGACGACCAGCGGCTCCGTCGAGGCGGTCCGCTTCTACAAGGGCTTCTATAATACCGGTGACCACAAGGTCAGTCTCTGGTCTTCGGACGGCTCGCTTCTTGCCACCGGCACCTCCACAGGCGAGTCGGTCTCCGGCTGGCAGACCGTCAAGTTCTCCAGTCCGATCCAGATTACGGCCGGCACCACCTATATCGCGTCCTATCACACCTCGGGGTTCTATTCGGCCACGAACCAGTATTTCAATTCCGACTACAGCAGGGGCTCGCTCAGGGTCGCCCAGGGCGGCGGCGTCTATGCCTATGGCAGCAACACCGTCTTTCCAGGCAACAGTTTCAACAGTTCGAACTACTGGGTCGATGTCGTCTTCAACCCGTCGGCCGTCAATACCGCGCCGGTCGCCAACAACGACAACGGCTTCACCGGCGTCCAGAACACGGCGCTGGTCATTGCCGATACGCAGGTGCTGGCCAACGACACGGATGTCGACGGTGATCCGCTGGCGGTGACCGGCGCGAGCGGGGCGGTCAACGGCTCGGTAAGCTACAACGCCCAGAACAAGACCTTTACCTTCACCCCCACCACCGGGTTCACCGGCGCGGCTCGCTTCACCTATTCGATTTCCGATGGTCGCGGCGGCACCTCCTCGGCCACCGTCAATATCACCGTCAACGCGCCTACGACTGCCGTCAGCCTGTTCAGCCCGACCGATACCCCGGCGCAGACTTCGACCAACGATCCCAACGGGGTCGAGCTTGGCATGAAGTTCGTGGCTTCGGCGCAGGGCACGATCACCGGCATCCGCTACTACAAGAGCGCGCTCGATACCGGCACCCATAGCGGCTCGCTCTGGACCACCACCGGCACGCGGCTGGCAACCGCGACCTTTGTCAACGAGACGGCAAGCGGCTGGCAAACGGTGATGTTCTCGCAGCCCGTCGCCATCACCGCCGGCACGACCTATGTCGCGAGCTTCCATTCGAACGGCAACTATGCGGTCAGCCCGAACTATTTCAACGTCAACCGCACGAACGGACCGCTGACAGCACCGTCGAGTTCGTCGAGCGGCGGCAACGGTGTCTATGCCTACGGTTCGACCAGCACCTTCCCCGGCGGGAGCTACAACGCCTCCAACTACTGGGTCGACGTGCTGTTCGAACGCTCGGCGTCGAACACCGCGCCCGTCGCGGCAAATGACCCCGGCATTCCCGCGCAGGCCAATACGCCGGTGTCGATCCAGGCTTCAGTCCTGCTTGCCAACGATAACGATGCCGATGGCGACCCGCTCACGATCACCGGTGTCAGCAACGCCGTCAACGGTACCGTCGCCTTCAACAGCCAGACGAACACCATCACGTTTACGCCAACCACCGGCTATTCGGGCGCTGCAAGCTTCCGCTATGCGATCTCGGATGGCCGCGGCGGCACCTCCTCCGCGCAGGTCTCGCTGGTGGTCGCCCCTCCCGGAGATACGCAGAGCCTCTTCTCCAGTTCGGCGACGCCGACGACGGTGACGGTGAACGACAACAGCCCGGTCAATCTCGGCATGAAATTCCAGGCAGACACTGCGGGCTGGGTAACCGGCATCAAGTTCTACAAGGGGCCGAGCAACACCGGGCCGCACACCGGCTATCTCTGGAGCGCCAGCGGCGCGCTGCTTGCAACCGCCACTTTCGCCAACGAGAGCGCCAGCGGCTGGCAGACCGTCAACCTGTCCAACGAGGTCGCGATCACGGCAAATACGACCTACGTCGTCTCCTACAGCACCAACGGCAGCTATTCGGCCACCGGCAATTTCTTCGCCAACAGCGTCTCGAACCAGAACCTGCATGCATTTTCCTCCGCGCTCAGCGGCGGCAACGGCGTCTATGCGTATGGCACGAGCGGGCTGTTCCCAGGCAACAGCTACAACAGCACGAACTACTACGTGGATGTTGCCTTCCGGCCGCAACTGGCAGCTTGAACGAGAGGCGCGCATGACAGGCATGGCAGTTGACGATCGGCTTCCCGTAACCGTCCTGGCGGGATTTCTGGGTTCGGGAAAGACCACGATCCTGAACCACGTGTTGAGCAATCGCGACGGGCTTCGCGTGGCGGTCATCGTCAACGACATGAGCGAAGTGAACATCGATGCCGACCTCATCCGCGATGGCGGCAGCGATTTCCTTCGCACCGACGAGACGTTGGTCGAACTCAGCAACGGCTGCATCTGCTGCACCCTGCGCGACGATCTCTTGAGCGAGGTCCGCAGGCTCGCATCGGAAAAACGCTTCGACTACCTGCTGATCGAGAGCACCGGCATTGCCGAGCCGCTGCCGATCGCCGCCACCTTCTCGTTCCGCGACGAAGCCGGAGCCGCGCTCTCAGATATCGCACGGCTCGATACGATGGTTTCGGTGGTCGATGCGGTGAACCTGCTTTCCGACTATTCCAGCACGGATTTCCTCAGCGATCGCGGCGAAACGCGCGACGATGCCGACATGCGCACGCTGGTCGATCTGCTGGTCGAGCAGATCGAATTCGCCGACGTCGTCGTCATCAACAAGATTTCCGATATCGGGCCGAAAGAGCGCTCCACGGTGCGGGCGGTGGTTGCCGCACTCAATCCCGATGCGCGGGTGATCGAGACCGATTTCGGGCTTCTGCCGCTCGATGCGATCCTCGATACGTGCCTGTTCAGCGAAGCCAAATCGGCCCGGCATCCGCTCTGGCACAAGGAACTCTACGGCTGGGGAGATCATACGCCCGAAACCGAAGAATACGGCATCAGCAGTTTCGTCTATCGGGCGCGCCGTCCCTTCGATCCCGTGGCGTTCCAGCAGTTTCTCGACACCGACTGGCCGGGCCTCATCCGCGCCAAGGGCCATTTCTGGCTGGCGACCCGTCCCGAATGGATCGGCCTGATGTCGATTGCAGGTATCCAGCGGCGGGTCGAAGCCAAGGGGTTCTGGTGGGCGACGGTTCCGCGCGCCCACTGGCCGCGTCACCCCCAGTTCAATGCCCTCCTCCAGCGCCATTGGAGCAGCATCTGGGGCGACCGGCGGCAGGAGTTGGTCTTCATCGGCATGGGGCTCGAGGAGGACAAGATCCGCCAGGCCCTGGATGACTGCCTGACCGGCCATGAAACAAGCTTCGATCCGCACCTCGGCCGCGGGCTGCCCGATCCCTTCCCGCCATGGCACCACGTTCACGCTGCCTGATTTCTCTCGAACCCAGCTACGGAGACCGCAATGACCCAAGAACTCTATGCCGATGGCATCGGCGAAATCACCGTTACCGGCACGATCGTCAGGATCGACATGATGTCGCTTTCGGCGACCGAGCGGGATGCCAACAACAATCCCCGCCCGGCCTTTCGCCAGCGGATCATCATGCCGATCGATGCCTTCGCCAATGCCGTCGACCTGATGCAGAAGGCGCTGAACGGCCTCGTGGACGCCGGCGCGATCCGCCGCCTTGCTGAGGTGCCGCCGCTCGCGGTCAGCGATGCGGAAGGCGCCGGCAATATGTCTCCCAATTTCAACTGAGCAGGCATGAGATCGCGGGTGCTGACATGACGACATTTGCGCATACGAACCTCCAGTGTCTCGCACTCGCAGCCCGCCACCACGGCATAGATTTGTCGCCGGAGCGGCTGATGCACGATTACGCCGTCGGCGAGGAGGCCGTTTCTACCCGGCAATTGCTCCGTATGGCCAAGGACGCCGGACTGAAGGCAAAGAATGCGCAGCTGACATGGACGTCGCTCTTTCACCTCGGCGGCGCCTATCCGCTGCTCGCGGAACTCGAAAACGGCAACTGGGTGATCGTGGCCGATGCAACCGGCGAAGGCGAGGATGCCCGCGTCAAGGTGCTTGACCCCTTGGCGAAGCGGCCGGAATTCCTGATCCTCAGTCAGGAGCAGTTCACCAGAAGCTGGCGTGGAAACGCCATTCTGGTGAAGCGCAACTACCGGCTTTCGGATGCCGACCAGCCCTTCGGCTTCCGCTGGTTCCTGCCAGAGATCGTCCGCCAGCGCAGCCTGCTGCGCGACGTGGCGATTGCCGCCGTCGTGCTTTACGGGCTCGGGCTTGCGACGCCGATCTTCTTCCAGCTGGTCATCGACAAGGTGCTGGTGCACCAGAGCTATTCGACGCTGCTGGTGCTGACCATCGGCATCGCGATCGCGCTGATCTTCGACGCGACCTTCACTTTCCTCCGGCGCTACCTGCTGCTCTACGCCACCAACAAGATCGATATCCGCGTCGCGACCCGCACCTTCGGCCATCTCCTCAACCTGCCGATCGCGCTTTTCGAACAGGCCTCCGCCGGCGTCCTCGTCAAGCACATGCAGCAGACGGCGCGTATCCGCGAATTTCTGACCGGCCGCCTCTTCCTGACTTTGCTCGACGCCTTCTCGCTGCTCGTCTTCATCCCGATCCTGCTTCTCTACAGCGTCAAGCTGACCCTTGTCGTCCTGGGTTTCGCGACCCTTGTCGGCCTTGTCGTCATGGTGCTCGTCGGGCCGTTCCAAAGGCGGCTGCAGGCGCTCTACCAGGCCGAGGGCGAGCGGCAGGCGCTGCTCGTCGAGACGGTGCACGGTATGCGCACCGTCAAATCGCTGGCGCTGGAGCCGCGCCAGCGGAAGGTCTGGGACGACCGCTCGGCCGAAACCATCTCTGTGCGTTTCCGCGTCGACAAGATTTCTACTGTCGCGCAGGCGCTGACCGGATTGCTGGAAAAACTGATGAGCGTCGCCATCATCGGCCTCGGCTCGCTCGACGTGTTCAGCGGCGCAATGACCATCGGTGCGCTGGTGGCCTTCAACATGCTGGCCGGTCGCGTTTCCGGCCCCCTGGTGCAGATCGTCACCATGGTTCACGAGTATCAGGAGGTGGCGCTCTCCGTGCGCATGCTCGGTGAGATCATGAACCAGAAGCCGGAGCAGTTCGGCCGCGGCCGCGGTATCCGGCCGGAGCTTAAGGGCCGGATCGATTTCGACAAGGTGACCTTCCGCTATGGCAGCGATGGTCCCCCGGCGCTCGACGACGTCTCCTTCACCATTCCGGCCGGCTCGATTTTCGGTGTCGTCGGCAAGAGCGGCTCGGGCAAGACGACGGTTACGCGCCTGATCCAGGGGCTCTACCAGAACCAGCAGGGCATCATCCGGGTCGATGGCTACGACAGCCGCGAAATCGACCTGTCGCATCTGCGCACAAGCATTGGTGTCGTGCTGCAGGACAATTTCCTGTTCCGCGGCACCGTGCGGGAAAACATCGCGGCTGCAAAGCCCGATGCGAGTATCGAGGATGTCATCGCGGTCGCCCGCATTGCCGGCGCAGAGGAATTCATCGAGCGCCTGCCGCGCGGTTTCGAATCCATGCTGGAGGAAAACGCCTCCAATCTCTCCGGCGGCCAGAAGCAGCGGCTGGCGATCGCCCGCGCGCTGATCACCGATCCCAAGCTGCTCATCCTCGATGAAGCCACCAGCGCGCTCGATCCCGACAGCGAGGCAATCGTTCGCCAGAACCTCAGCAAGATCGCCGCCGGCCGCACGGTCATCATCGTCTCGCACCGGCTGTCCACGCTGGTCGATGCCGATGCGATCCTGGTGATCGACCGCGGCAAGATCGCCGATCTTGGCCGTCACGACCAGCTCGTGTCGCGCTGCATCACCTATCGCCACCTCTGGAGCCAACAGACGAGGCAGTCCGCATGAGCGACGACCCGAAAAACCTTCCCGTGCCGGTTCCCCAACCCGCGAACGAGATCGTGCTCCGGCGCCCGCGCCCGGCGGTGATTGCGGAGTTCCAGTCGGATGCGGTCGAGCTTGAGGAGCGAGTGCCGCCGCGCATCGCGCGCCTGATGCTCTACGGCGTAACATCCTTCATCCTGATCGCCATCGTCTGGGCCTCGGTTTCCAAGATCGACGAGGTGGTCATCGCCCCCGGCAAACTGATCACCACCCGGCCGACGATCGTCGTCCAGCCGCTCGAAACCTCCATCATCCGCACGATCGACGTGACCCCCGGCGAGATCGTCAGGGCCGGCCAGCCGCTGGCGACGCTCGATGCCACCTTCAGCCAGTCGGATGTCGACCAGCAGCAAAAGAAATTCGCGGCTCTCGACGCACAGGTCAAACGCATCGAGGCGGAGCTTGCCGGCGTGGACTATGCGACGCTCGCCGGCCCCTCCGCCGATGAACTGCTGCAGGTGAAGCTGTTCAACCAGCGGCGCGCGTTTTTCGATGCCCAGTTGCAGAATTTTCGGCAGCAGATCGACGGGCAGGCGGCAGCGATCACCTCGGGAGAGAAGCAGCAGGTGGTGCTCGCCGACCGGCGCGAAAACCTCGTTCAGATCGAAAAGGCGCGCGAAACCCTGTTTCGCAACGATACGGGCTCGCTCGTCGCGTTTCTCGGCTCGCGGGATGCCCGCCTCGACGTCGATTCCGACCTGACGGTGCTGCGCGGCAAGGCAGACGAGGCGACCCATGCGCTCGCCAAGCTCACGGCCGAGCGGCAGGCCTTCATCGAGGACTTCCGGCGCTCGTCGATGGAGCAGTTGGTCGAGCTGCGCGCCCAGCGCGACACCGCCGACGAAGAGCTAAAGAAGATGGAGCTGCGCCGCAACATGATCACGCTGACGGCGCCCTCGGATGCCGTCGTGCTCGACCTTGCGCAGCGCTCCGTCGGCTCCGTCGTTCGCGAGGCCGAGCCGATCGTGCTGCTCGTACCGCTCGATGCGCCGCTGGAGGCCGAGGTTGCCGTCAATACGCAGGACATCGGCCGCGTCGCGCTCAAGATGGACGCCCGCATCAAGCTGGATGCCTATCCGTTCCAGAAGTTCGGAACGGCATCCGGCGCCATCCGGGTGATCAGCCAGGATGCCTTCACGCCGACCGATGCCGACAAGGCCGAGGGCCGTCTGGTGCCCTTCTACAAAGCGCGCGTGCTGCTTTCGGATACGACCCTTCATACGACAGGGGAGCCCGTGCGGCTGCTGCCGGGCATGACCGTTTCGGCCGAGCTGAAGGTCGGCCGGCGCACGGTGATCTCGTATTTCCTGTATCCGCTCATCCGCGGCCTGGATACGGCGATCCGCGAGCCCTGAAACGGGTCGCGAATTGCGGGGCAGCGGTGTCCGATCAGTGACCGTTCTTGAAGCTTCTGTAGCGCGCCGCAGCCTCGGTTCTGTTGTGTACGCCGAGCTTGCGCATGATGTTGTGCAAATGGATTTTGACGGTGTGCTCCGACAGGGCGAATTCTACGGCGATCAGCTTGTTCTGCAGGCCGGCACAGACCATTTCCAGGATCTGCAACTCCCGTGTGGTGAGTTCGCTGAGGCCCGCGGTGTTTTCCGCGTTGGCTGCTTCCCGGCTCTCAGTCGCTCCGCCCGTGACGGCATCGACGATTGAAGTGAATGGCAAATATTCGCCGCCCCAGAGCATCAGGCGAATGACCGACAGCCAGACATCGAGCCGCAGGTCCATCGGCAGCACACTGCGGATGAGAGGCGACCGGGCGATATCGAGCACCGTAATCGCGGAAAACTTGTCGTAAGGCTCGATGATCGCCACCAGCGCTTGTGGATGTGCCGCCCGAAGTCGGTTTGCAGCCGCCTCGGCCTCTTTCACCAAAGTGACATCGATCAGCATTAGCGAGACCGGATGGGCGAAAATCCGGCAGGCATCGTCGATACGATCGACCTGCTCGACGTGAGTCCAGGGAAATTCGCGCTCGATCGCGTCGATCAGCGGCTCGGAAACCGTCGGGACGTTTGTCAGGATGAGGATGATTCGATCGGGCTCCGGTTTTTTAGCCGGGCTGTCGATGCTTCCGGGGTTGTCGTCATCAATCTTTGATTGCAAAAGCATTGTATCCTTCACCTGCGATGTTGCCCGATGAACGACGAGTGCCACGGATCGGCGACTGCTTCGTAGTGAATGGCCGCAAGCTTAAACCAGCCGGACTGCAACTGCGACGGTGCAAAACGGTTGAGGTCCAAGACGATACATCTGTACCGGAAAGAGACACCGCATACCTATCCACTCATCGGACGCATTAGGGGTGAAAGAAATACTCATCCTTAAGATGGTTGTAGGCATGGTGTACGCGCCTCTGATCCGCCCGCACGGGTCGCTTCCGCCGGGGATGCGTGCCGAACGGCATGCTATCGCCATGCGAGTAGATTTTCGGGCGGAAACCTACCCATATTGATAAAGCGGATTACCCATCTTCCACCTTCAAATTCCCCCAGTAATTGGCACACTTGGATGCAAATTGGGGCCAAAGAGCGCCGGGGAAAATCGCGGGCACGACGTGTGCTGAAGCAGCCTCGGGAGATCGGGGCATCCGACATTCCGGCGGGGGAGCTACATGCTCGGATACTTGATGCGAAATCGCCTTTCCCGATGCACGGCCGTTTTCGCGCTTGCGTTGGTCGCCCTGTCTGCTGCCGGCAGGCCTGCCGGTGCCGGGATCGACGAACTCTCGCCAAAAACCAAGATACGTATAAGCATCATCCAGTGGATGCCCAACAAGGGCGCTTACGAAAAATGGGATGCGCTCGGCGGCGAGTTCACGATCGCGCCGGATGAGACCTTGACGCTGCCCGTCATCGGCACGCTGTCGGTCGCCAATCTCACCAGCGCGACGCTCGCCGAACAGATCGCGGCGCGTCTGAAGGAAAAGATCGGCCTGACAAATCCGCCGGAGGCCACGGTCGCGATCGTCGCCTACCCGCCGATCTACCTCGTCGGGGACGTCACGGCGCCCGGCGAATATCAGTTCCAGGCGGGGCTCACGGTCCTGCAGGCGCTGGCGATGGGCGGCGGCGAGCGGCGGCTGGAAAACAAGGCGGAAGCGCCGCAGGGGGCGACCGGCCTGGTCGGGCAGTTGCGCGAGATGGACAACGCCATCCTGCGTGGTGAAATCACCATCGCCCGGCTGCGCGCCGAAATGGCAGGCGCCAAGCAGATCGATTTCAATCCCGCCGCCGAGCAGAACAGGGCTCTGGCCGCCGCGATCCTCAAGCAGGAACAGGCGGTCTTCACCAGCCGGGCAAATGTCCTCTCCCGGCAGGCGAAATCATTCTCCGACCTTCGCACCCTGCTCGAGGCGGAGATCGATACGACGCAAAAGAAAATCCTCGGCAATGACGAGGACATCGCCTCTGTCCAGAAAGAGCTGAGCGATATGAAGAGCCTCGTCGAGCGCGGCATCTGGACGCCTTCACGGCTGACGGACATCCAGCGCATGCTGCGGAGCTATCAGGCAGACCGGCTGGATCTCGTCACTGCGATCATGCGGGCCCGGCAGAACATCGCCGAGGCCACCCGCAATCTCGACGGACTGTACGACAAGCAACAGACCGAGGTGTCATCCGACCTGCAGCTGCAGCAGGCGAATCTCGACCAGCTGAAGTTGAAAAAGGAGACGACCCAGAAGCTTCTCCTGGAATATCTGTCGAACGGCGATGGAGCCAGGGAACAGTCGAGCGAACCGGCATTGGCCTATACCGTCATCCGGCAAACCGGGGAAAAGGTCGCGGCGCTTCCGGCAGACGAAACCACTCTGTTGCAGCCCGGTGATGTCGTGCGTATCACAAAGCAGGCGATGGCTGCCGGCGATTCCAAACAGTCGATTACGGGGCTTCCCGAAGAGAACAGCCAATGAACCCGCCGAATGACGCGCGGCCGGCTATGGCGAAACAGGCACGAGGGGCGCTTTCATGAAGGGCATCATCCTGGCAGGGGGCAGCGGCACGCGCCTCTATCCGCTGACGATCGCGGTCTCCAAGCAGATCCTGCCGATCTACGACAAGCCGATGATCTATTATCCGCTCAGCGTCTTAATGCTGGCGAACATCCGCGAAATCCTTGTCATCTCGACGCCGCGCGACCTGCCCTGCTTCCAGCAGCTTCTGGGCGACGGATCGCATTTCGGGCTTGAAATTTCCTATGCCGAGCAGCCCCATCCGAACGGGCTGGCGGAAGCCTTCATCATCGGCCGCGATTTCATCGGGAATGACTCAGTCGCAATGATCCTCGGCGACAACATCTTCTTCGGACATGGCCTGCCGTTGGCCTGCCGGGAGGCGGTAGACCAGGCGTCGGGAGCAACTGTTTTCGCCTATCACGTCGACGATCCCGAGCGCTACGGCGTCGTCAGTTTCGACAGGAAAACCGGCCGCGCCCTCTCCATCGAGGAAAAGCCGACATCCCCGAAATCCAACTGGGCCGTCACCGGCCTCTATTTCTACGACAACGATGTCGTCGAGATTGCCTCGTCTATCAAGCCGTCGCAGCGCGGCGAACTGGAGATCACCACCGTCAACAGCATCTATCTCGAGCGCGGAGCGCTTCGGGTGGTGCAGCTTGGCCGTGGTTATGCATGGCTCGACACAGGCACCTATGACAGCCTGCAGGATGCCTCGTCCTTTGTCAGGACCGTGCAGCGGCGGCAGGGCATCCAGATCGCCTGCCCGGAAGAGATCGCGCTCGACATGGGCTGGCTCAGCGCCGAGGCCGTGCTCAAGCGCGCTTCCACGCTCGGCAATACGGCTTACGCATCCTATCTGCGGCAACGGGCGCAGGAGTATGCCTGATGTCGATGGAAATCCGACCGCTCGGCCTTGACGGCGTCTTCGAAATCACGCCCCAGCGGGTGGCGGACGAGCGGGAGTGCCTTTCGGAAATCTGGAGCGCCCGGCATTTCCGCGAGCTTGGCTTCGATCTTGAGTTCGTCGAGGACAAGTGTTCCTTTTGCGCGGAAAAGGGCGTTCTGTGCGGGTTGAGTTACCAGCTGCCGCCGCTTGCCCAGGACAGGCTCGTCTGGGTCGCCAACGGCTCGATCTTCGACGTGGCGATCGATATCCGCCGAGGATCGCCGAGCTTCGGCCATTGGACCGCGCTGCGCATCTCCGCCAGCCGGGGCAACCGGATGCTGATCCCCAAGGGCTTCGCCCACGGCTCGGTGACCCTGGAGCCGAACACCGCCATCATCAACAAGGTCACGAACCCATATTCGCCCGAATATGATCGTTCGATCCGTTTCGACGACCCGAGCATCGGCATATCCTGGCCGTTTTCGGCGTCCTTCCTGCAGCTTTCGGAAAGAGACATGAAAGCGCCCCGTCTGGACGATGCGGAAGTCTTTGAGTTACCGCAGGAGATGCACTCATGATGCCTCGCAACGTGCTTGTCACCGGCGGCGCCGGCTTTATCGGATCGGCGCTCTGCCGTCATCTGGTGACGATCCCCGGAGTTCGTGTCGTCAACCTCGACAAGCTCACCTATGCGGGCAATGTCGAGTCTTTAAGATCAATCGCGCATGGGCCGAACTATCGCTTCATCAGGGGCGATATTGGCGATGGACGCGCCGTGCTGGCGCTGATGCAGGCCGAAAACATCGACCTCGTCATGCACCTTGCCGCGGAAACCCATGTCGACCGGTCGATCGAGGGGCCGGCGGCCTTCATCGAGACCAATATCGTCGGCACGTTCCGCCTTCTCGAAGCCGCGCGGACCTATTGGCAGGGCTTGCCGGAAGAGGCGGCGCGGCGGTTCCGGTTCCATCACATCTCCACGGACGAGGTGTTCGGCGACCTGCCGTTCGACGACAGCATGTTTA
The DNA here is from genome assembly GCF_001424985.1 of Rhizobium sp. Root1212. Lineage (GTDB taxonomy): Bacteria > Pseudomonadota > Alphaproteobacteria > Rhizobiales > Rhizobiaceae > Pararhizobium. Next base: position 122,921 of record NZ_LMDA01000027.1, on the reverse strand, counting down.
CCGAGGCGACGCCCTATGCGCCCTCCTCGCCCTATTCAGCATCCAAGGCCTCGGCCGACCATCTGGTGCGCGCCTGGCACCATACCTTCCGCCTGCCGGTCGTCTTGTCGAATTGCTCGAACAATTATGGGCCGTTTCATTTCCCGGAAAAGCTCATTCCGCTCGTCATTCTCAACGCGCTGGATGAAAAGCCCCTGCCCGTTTACGGCACGGGAAGCAATGTGCGCGACTGGCTCTATGTCGACGATCATGCACGCGCCTTGACGCGCGTCGTGTCGGACGGGGCAATCGGCGAGAGCTACAACATCGGCGGCCATTGCGAGCGCAGCAACCTTGTCGTGGTGCAGACGATCTGCGGTATTCTCGATAGCCTCCGGCCGCGGCGACAGGGCAGTTACCGCGATCTCATCACCTTTGTCAGCGATCGTCCGGGGCATGACCGGCGCTACGCCATCGATGCCGGCAAGATTGAAAAAGACCTTGGCTGGAAACCGCAGGAAACCTTCGAATCCGGCATCGAAAAGACCGTCCGCTGGTTTCTTGAAAACGACTGGTGGTGGCGTCCGATCCGCGAAGGTGTCTATGACGGGCAACGGCTTGGCAAGGTGGCGGGACCGCGATGAAAATCCTGGTGACGGGCAACAAGGGGCAGCTTGCCGTCAGCCTCGTCGAGGCCGCTGGGCTGGTTCCGGGTGTCGAGTTGATAACCGTCGGCCGTCCGGAACTCGACCTGACCGATGCCGCCTCGGTGACCGAGGTCATTCTTGCGCACCAGCCGGATATCGTCGTTGCCGCCGCCGCCTATACCGCCGTCGACCGGGCCGAATTCCAGCAGGATCTCGCCTATGAAATCAACGTGACCGGCGCGGCGCTGGTCGCGGAAGCCGCGGCGATGCTCGGCGTGCCCGTCGTCTACCTGTCCACCGACTACGTGTTTTCCGGAAACAGCGAAACGCCTTACCGCGAGGATGACGAGCCCGGACCGAAAACCTTCTACGGTTACACCAAGCTCAGGGGCGAGCATGCGGTGGCGGGCGCAAACCCGCTCCACATCATCATGCGCACGAGTTGGGTCTACAGTCCTTTCGGCCATAATTTCGTGCGCACCATGCTTGGCCTCGCCAACCAGCGCGAGACGATCGATATCGTCGCCGACCAATGGGGAAACCCGACCGCCGCCTCCGCCCTTGCCGCGGCCGTGATGATGGTCGCCACCCATCCCGCAAGAATGACGATGCCCGGCGTCTACCATGTCGCCGGAACCGGTGAGACCAACTGGGCCAATTTCGCCCGCGAGATTTTCAAGATCAGCAAGGCCCATGGCGGCCCCTCCGCCGAGGTCCGCGACATCACGACGGCGGAATACAAGACCCCTGCTCCGCGCCCGCTCCACTCTGCCCTGAACTGCGACAAATTCGAGCAGGTCTTCGACTGGCGCGCGCCGCCCTGGCAGGAGAGCCTGGAAACGGTGGTGCGCCGCATCGTGGCCGAGGAATATGCTCCCGGAAAAGGGGAGCCGCCCCGGTGAGCGCTGAGAAAAGTTCGGCCGGCAAGCAGAGCTACGCCCATATCCTGAAATCGACGGCCCTGATCGGCGGATCGTCTCTGATCAATGTCGGCTTTTCGATCATCCGTAACAAAGCGCTCGCCGTGCTGCTTGGGCCGGAGGGCATCGGCCTGATGGCCCTCTACAATTCCATTCTCGACATCGCCCAGACGCTGGCGGGGCTCGGCATCCAGTCGAGCGGCGTTCGCGAAATTGCCCGGACGGCCGAGAACGAAGACAGGGACCGCGTTTCGCGCACCGCGATCGTGCTGCGCAGATTGTCCGTGATCCTCGCGATCCTCGGCGCGATCCTGCTTGCGGGGCTGGCGGCACCGGTCGCGCATTTCACCTTCGGCGAAGACCAGCATGTCTTCGGCACGGCGCTGCTTGCGCTCGCCGTCTTTTTCCGGCTGGTCTGCAGCGGCGAAACGGCCCTGCTTCAGGGCATGCGGCAGATCGCAAACCTTGCCCGCATCAATGTGATCTCGGGTTTTGTCAGCACCGTCGCCTCCATCGCGCTGATCTATTTTCTGGGCGCCGACGGCATCGTCGTGTCGCTGATCGTCGTTGCCGCTGCGACGGCCCTGACGACCTTCTTCTACAGTCGGAAAATCCGGTTGAACCGGCCGGCGATCACGGCCGGGCAGTCGCGCGACGAGGCGATGACGGTCGTCAAGCTCGGCGCGGTCTTCATGGCAAGCGGTCTACTGACCTTCGGCGCGGCTTATGCGGTGCGCCTGATCGTCCTCAAGCTCGACGGCGCGGTCGCGGCCGGCCTTTATCAGGCGGCATGGGCGCTGGGCGGGCTTTACGCCGGCTTCGTGCTGCAGGCGATGGGAACGGATTTTTATCCTCGCCTTGCCGCTGTGGCCGACGATCACGCCACCTGCAATCGCCTTGTCAACGAGCAGACGCAGGTAAGCCTGCTGTTGGCCGGACCCGGCGTCATCGCCACCCTCACCTTCGCGCCGGTGGCCATGTGGCTGTTCTACTCCCCGGAATTCGCGCCGGCGGCCGATCTCTTGCGCTGGATTTGCCTTGGCATGATGCTGCGCATCGTCGCCTGGCCCATCGGCTATATCGTGCTGGCAAAGGGGGCGCAGGCGATCTTCTTCTGGACCGAGGTGGCGGCCAGCATCGTTCACGTCGGGCTGGTCTGGTTCTTCGTCACCAAATTCGGCGCCGTTGGCGCCGGCATGGGTTTCTTCGGGCTCTATGTCTGGCATGGCCTGCTGATCTATGTCATCGCCCGCGGTCTGACCGGATTTCGCTGGTCCTCGACCAATTATCGCCTTGGCGCCGCCTATTTCGCCGCATCGAGCTTGGTCTTTTGCCTGCCGCTGTTCCTGCCGCTCTGGCAGGCGACAGTGCTCGGATCGATCGGGGCGCTGGTGAGCGGGCTCTATTCGCTCAAATGCCTTACCGAGATGCTGCCGCCAACGGCCTTTCCGGCGCGGCTGCGCAGCTGGATCTGGAAATCGGCCTGACCTTCCCATAAAAAAATGAGCGCCCGGACAGGACGCTCAATTGCTTTCGTCGATATCTGTTTTTTATCGCGGCGTGGCGTTGCCTACCACCTTGCGGAAGACGTCGACCACCATCGAGACGTGATGGTCGCTCATCTCCGAGAACAGCGGCAGGATGATGCCCTTATCCTGCGCCCGTTCGCTCGCTTCGAGGTTTCTCACCCTTCGATGGGAATTTTCGGTGCGGTAGGCCGGCTCGCGATGAATGTTCATGATGCCGCGCCGCGTCGAGATGCCGCTGTCGAGCAGGGCCTGCATGGTTTCGCGCTGGTCGAGCCAATACGGCAGCATCACGCAATAGCTCTGCCAGTTGCTGCAGGCCCAGGAGGGCTCATGCGGCACCTGCAGGCCGTTGATATCGTGCAGGCCGCGCCGATAAAGCTCGGCGATCTGCCGGCGTTTTGCCATAAGCTCCGGCAGGCGCTTGAGCTGCACGCGGCCGATCGCCGCCTGCAGGTCGGTCATGCGGTAGTTGTAGCCGACCTCGGGATATTCCTCGTAGATCACATTCTTGGCCCCATGCCGCACCTGATCGTTGACGCTCATACTGTGCTGGCGCCACAGGCGGAACTTGCGGTCGTATTCGGCATTGGCCGTCACCAGCATGCCGCCGTCGCCTGTGGTGATGACCTTGCGGGGATGAAACGAGAAACAGGCGATATCGCCATGCGGCTTGCCGATTTTCTCCCATTTCTCGCCCCAGCGGATTTCGCTGCCGGAGGCGCAGGCCGCATCCTCGATGACCGGGATGCCGTGGCGTTTGCCGATATCGACGATGCGGGCGAGGTCGCAGGGCATGCCCATCTGGTGCACGACCAGTATGGCCTTGGTGCGCGGCGAGATGGCCACCTCGATCTGCTCCGGATCGATATTGAAGCCGTGATGCTCGATATCGACGAAGACCGGAACCGCATCGCAATAGCGAACGGCATTGGCCGTCGCGATGAAGGTGTGGCTGACGGTGATCACCTCGTCGCCCCGGCCGACACCGATCGCCATCAGGGCAAGATGCAGGGCCGTCGTGCAGTTGGAAACCGCGCAGGCATGGGGCGCGCCGACGAAGGCCGCAAACTCGCTTTCGAACGCGGCGACCTCAGGCCCTTGCGTCACCCAGCCGGACAGCACGACCCTTCGGACCGCCGCAACCTCTTCTTCGTCGAGCACCGGTTTGGCGACGGGAACTTGAGGGATTGCGGTCACGCGGCTTCTCCCTCTGCAGCCCTCTCCTGCCGCCACCAAGCGACCAGGTCGCGAAGCCCGTCTTCCATATTGATCTGAGCCTTGAAGCCGAGAAGCGTTTCGGCCTTGCTGATATCGGCAAGCCGGCGCGGTACGGCATTGACCTTGCGGGCCGCCTCATGCTGCGGCTGCAGCGAAGGAGCGTTCATCACATGCGCCAGCATCTGGGCGAGTTCCAAGAGGCTGGTTTCCTGGCCGCTCGCGACATTGAAGACTTCGTCGGTCACATCCGATTTCGCAGCCAAAAGATTGGCGCGGGCGATATCGTGGACATGGACGAAATCCATCGTCTGGCTGCCGTCACCATGGATGATCGGCGGCTGTCCCCTTGCGATGCGCTCCATCCAGCGAATGAGCACTTCGGTATAGGCGCCGTAGACATCCATGCGCGGGCCGTAGACGTTGAAATAGCGCAGGGCCACATAGCGAAGACCGTACATTTCCGCAAAGCTGCGCAGCAGGCCTTCATTGAAGGCTTTCGCCGCCCCATAGATCGTGCGGTTGTTGTAGGAATGATGCTGTTCCGTGGTCGGGAAGCTGTCGGCTAGACCGAGCACAGAGGCCGAAGACGCTGCAACCACCTTCGAAACACCCGCGTTCACGGCCGCCTCCAGCACGTTGAACGTGCCTTCCGCCAGCACATCGAAGGCAAGGCGTGGTTCTTCCGCGCATTGGGTGATGCGGATCGCCGCCTGATGAAAAACGACGTCGATCCCCACGAAGGTCTTTGCCAGAAGCTCCCGGTCGCGAATGTCGCCGTCAATGATCGTCAGCGGATGGGCGGCGCTGGCGCTTGCCAGGTTTTCAAGCCGTCCCCGCACGAAATTGTCGAGGATGATGATCTCGCGCGGCTCTTCGCGCGCGACCAGATCGGCGATGTGGGAACCTATGAGGCCGGCTCCGCCGGTGATCAGGATTCGCTTGTCTCTCATATGCTTGCCCCCATCTGTTTTTCGGCACCGGAATCGTCACGCCAGCGCAGGAATTTTGCCGGCACGCCGGCGACGATCGAAAAAGGTTCGACATCCGCAGTGACGACCGCGCCGGCGCCGACGATGGCGCCCTTGCCGATGGTCACGCCCGGAAGGATCGTGGCATTCGTGCCGATATCAGCCCAATCGCCGATCCGCACCGGCTTGATCTCGAGGTCGGTGCGGATGATCGGCACATCGCTCGGGTTTCCGGTGTGGCTCGATCCGAGGATTTTCGCCCCCGGACCCCAGCCGACATAATCGCCCATCACCAGGTTGCGGGCGTCGAGAAAAGCTTGAGGCCCGATCCAGGTATTGTCGCCGATGACGCAGGTGCCGTCGTAGCGCCCCTGGATATAGGCCTGTGCACCGATGAAGACGCCGTTGCCGATCTCAAAGGTTTCCGGGTGCTTGAAGCCCGCGCCGCTGCCAACCTGCAGGCCCGGTCCGCAGCTCTTCGCGAGCGCCTGCAGGATCGTCCTGCGCATCATGGCATCGACAAAGCCATCGCCGGAGGAAAACCGGCCGTAGAGGTCGATGAGGCCTGTGCGTTCGTAGTTCTTTTGCAGCTCGGTCATCAGCTCGCGCTGATAGGCCTGCTCGACGGCGCCCTTGCCGTGAACCGCCGGGACGATGCGGGGGAGATCAGTGAACATAGGCGTCCTGCTCCGCTGCGATGACGGCCTGGGCAACCTGCTCAATCTGATCGAAGCTCATCTCCGGGTAGATCGGCAGCGACAGCACGTCCTGCGCCGCTGCCTCGGAGACCGGGAAGTCGCCGTTGCTGTAACCCAGATCGGCATGCGCCTTCTGAAGATGGACCGGGATCGGATAATGCAGGCCGGACTGGATGCCCGCCGCCAGCAGCGCGCCTTGCAGCCTCAGCCGATCGCGGCAGCGGATCGCGTAGACATGATAGACATGCTCGCGATGAGCCGCTTCTACCGGCGTGCGCACGCCGCTCAAGCCGGCCAGTTGCAGCGAATAGCGCAGGGCGCGGTCGCGGCGCGCCTGCGTCCAGTCATCGAGCCGCCGCAGCTTGACCCGCAGGATCGCGCCCTGAATGTTGTCCATGCGGTAGTTGAAGCCCTTGAGCACGTGATGATATCGCTGCTCCTGCCCCCAGTCGCGCAGCATCCGCATGGTTTTGGCGTGCTCGTCATTGTTGGTGACCACCATGCCGCCTTCGCCGCAGGCGCCGAGGTTCTTGCCGGGGTAGAAGCTGAAGCAGCCGGAAATGCCGAGACTTCCGGCGCGGTGGCCGTGATAGCGGGCGCCGTGCGCCTGACAGGCATCCTCGATCACGGGAATGCCATGCCGGTCGGCGATCTCGCGGATCGCGCTCATATCCGCCATCTGGCCATAGAGATGAACGGGGATGATCGCCTTGGTGCGCGGGGTGATCGCGGCTTCCAGCTGCCTTGCATTCATGGTGAGCGTCGTCGGCTCGACATCGACGAAGACGGGCAGCGCACCGGTGTAGCAGATGGCCGAGACCGTCGCGACGAAGGTGAAGGGAACGGTGATGACCTCGTCGCCCGAGCCGACGCCGGCGGCGAGCAGCGCCAGATGCAGCGCGCTTGTGCCGGTGTTGACGGCAATGGCGTGGCGCACGCCGCAAAAGGAGGCGAACTCCTCTTCCAGTGCTGCCACTTCCTCGCCGAGCACATAATGCCCGGATGCCAGAACGGCGAGCACGGCCGCATCGATCTCGCTCTTAAGGGACTGGTATTGCGCCTTGGTGTCGAGCAGCGGGATCATGCGATCAGCCTCGCCTGTTCGAGTTCGATGACCCGTCCGCGCTGGGCGAGCGACTGCGTCGCGGCCTCCAGAATGCGCACGACCCTGAGGCCGGCGTGGCCATCGGCAATCGGCTGCTCGTTGGTTTCGACGCAGCGCACAAACTGCGCCAGTTCCCGGCCAAGGGCCTCGGTCATGTCGAGCTGCGGTGCGTACATGTCGCCGGTCCGGTAACCGACCAGCATCTGGTAGACCTTCTCGCCGTTCTTCTGCGGATTGCCGTTGAGCGTGATGCCCTTGTCGTAGACCTTGATCTTCTCGCTGGGCTCCAGATCGTCATAGACGATCATCTTCTTGCTGCCGCCGATCAGCGTGCGGCGCACCTTGACCGGCGCCAGCCAGTTGACGTGAATATGGGCGATCAGCTTGCTCTCGAAGAACAAAGTAAGATAGGCGATGTTTTCCGGCTCGCCGGTCACGTGGCTCATGCCCGTCGCCGAGACCGCCACCGGCTTTTCCGGCAGCACATAGTCCATGATCGAGAGATCGTGGACGGCAAGATCCCAGACGACGCTGACATCATGCTGGAACAGGCCGAGATTGACCCGGACGGAATCGTAGTAATAGACGTCGCCAAGCCCTTCCTCGACGATCTCGCGCATCTTGCGCACCGCGCCGGTGTGGACGAATGTGTGGTCGACGGCCAGCACCAGGCGCCGCCGCTGCGCTTCCTCCACCATGCGCCGGGCTTCGTCGACATTGGATGCCATCGGCTTTTCGACGAAGACATGCTTGCCGGCCATCATTGCCTGCATGGCGAGCTTGAAATGCGCAAAGACCGGCGTCGCGATCGCCACGGCATCGACCCGCGGGTCGCGCAGCACCTCTTCGAAATCATCGGTGATATCGACGGAGGGATAGCGCGTCTTGACGGATTGCAGCCGGTCCATCTTCAGGTCGCAGACGCTGACCAGACGGGCATTCGGCAATTCCGCGATGTTGCGCACGAGGTTCGGCCCCCAGTAGCCGTAACCGATGACAGCAAAACCGATCATGATCTTCCCCTATATGAAAGAACCTCGGCCGGCGTCGTCGTGACGCGGCCGATAACACGGGCCGGCACGCCGGCGACGATGGCATGGTCCGGGACATCCTTGGTGACGACGGCGCCGGCGCCGACCTGGGCGCCCTCCCCGATCGTCGTTCCCGGCAAGATGGTTGCATTGCTGCCGATGGAGGCACGCCGCTTGACCAGCGTGGGAATGACCACCCAGTCCTTTTCCGACTGCAGCTCTCCGGTCGCGGTCACCGCGCCCGGATACCGGTCGTTGGTGAACATCACGCCGTGGCCGATGAACACGCCGTCCTCGATGGTCACCCCTTCGCAGATGAAGGAATGGCTCGATATCTTGCAGTTGCGCCCGACCGAGCTACCCTTCTGGATTTCGACGAAGGTGCCGATGCGGGCGCCGTCGCCGATGGTGCAGCCGTAGAGATTGACGAGATCAGGATGGTGAACGACGACGCCTTCACCGAGCGTGACAGTGGAAGAAATCATACGGAGGCGGCCCTGTGCTGAGTATCTATAAACAAAAGAACAGAAGGCCCGGCATTGTTTCCCCAAGGGGCCACCGGCAGCCACGGGCATTTGTTCCCGCCCCAACAGCAGAGTTCTTTTCGGCAAACGAGTAAAGAAAACAAAACGAACTACTTACTTCGTCAAAAGGCGTACATGCGTAGAAACCTTTGATGCCTGCTACCGGCGAACATGCACCCGGCTCCTCCCGCGCTCTTGTCTTCTTCGGTCGAAATGTCAGCTTGTGACGGCACCGGTTCCGGGCAACTGTCTCGCAATGCCGGTCCGGTATCTCCGCCGGATGAACTTCATCGTTGCCTGCAAAAGGAGAAGAAGAGCTTTGCGCCTTCTTGTTTGTCCTCACGACCTGGCGATCGGTGGCAGCCAGATCAATGCCATCGATCTCGCTGCCGGCGCGGCATCCGCCGGCCATGACGTTATCGTCTATGGAATCCCCGGTCCGCTGACCGGCTATATCGCCGAGAAAGGCCTGCGCTTCATCCCGGCAAACGGCATGTGGTGCCGGCCCGCGCCGACTCGGATCGCGGAAGTAGCGCAGATCTGCCGGCGCGAACGCATCGATCTCGTCCATGCCTATGAATGGCCGACCTGCCTCGAAGCTTATTACGGTGCGCTGCTTCTTTATAAGGTGCCGCTGCTCTGCACCGTGCTGAGCATGGAAGTCATGCCGCATGTTCCGACATCGGTTCCCCTCATCGTCGGCACGGCCGACATCGGCGACGATGCGCGCAGGAAGCGAAGTGGAAAAGTGTGGGTCATCGAGCCGCCGATCGACGTCGAGCGCGACAACCCCCAGATAGACGGCAGCGATTACCGCCGTCGTCTCGGCGCGGGACCGGACGATTTCCTGATCGTCAGTGTTTCGAGGCTCGCGCTCGACTTGAAGCTCGACGCCTTGGTGCGTGCGATCGATGCCGCGGATATCCTGGCGGGGTCATCCCGCGTGAAGGTGGCGCTGATCGGCGACGGCCCGGCCCGCGAAGCGCTCGAGGCGCGCGCGCTTGCCGTCAACCAGCGTCACGGTCGCGAGGTGGTGGTTCTGCCGGGGGCCGATCTCGACCCCCGCGCGGCCTATGCGGCGGCCGATCTCGTCGTCGGCATGGGAAGTTCCGCTCTGCGCGCGCTCGCCATCGGCCGGCCGCTCATCGTTCAGGGGGAGCGGGCCTTTTCCGAAATCTTCGAGCCCTCGACCTACGACATGTTCCTTCGGCAGGGGTTCTATGGTCTTTCGGATGGAGAGCCGGGGGCTGGTCGTCTCGCATCGCAGATCCGCAGATTGCTGGATGATCCCGGCTGGTGCGCGCAGCTGGCCCAGTTTGGACGCGAGGCAGTCGTCGAACGTTTCAGTCTTCAGCGCGCGCTCTCCCTGCAACTGGATATCTATAGGGACGTAGCCGCCCCGCCCCCGGCCTACCGCCTGACGGAGGCGGTGAACTCTGCCCGCCTCTCGCTGCTGCTGGAATATGTGAACCATGATCCGCTCGCCAAGCGGCGGAAACGCAGGCGCGATATGGAAATGCTGCAGGCCGCCGGCTTCGGGGCATGGCCTCCCCGACACGCCGGTTGAAGGCAAAATTGCTATACAAACGGTTAAAATGCGCGCATCTTCTAAAGAAAGCAAAAAATGTTTCCATTCCCCTCCCTGTGAATAAAAAATACCGTAAAATTTGATGGTATTTGGGATAAGGAAGAATGATTTTTCAAAAAAGATCGAAATTAACCAAATAACACCAGCGTATACCCGAGTTTTAGACCGTACACCTCACCAAGCATTAGGCAGAAGCGGCTGACCCTACGCCTTTTGAAGGCTTATCGCCGCAAGCGTGTAATAAATACACAGAACTATGGAGTAATTTCTCTTCTTGGTTGAGAAAGTCGTCAAAATTCCTCCCGGAATAATGGCGAAACTAAGAATGAGGAAATCTTGCAGGCGATACCCAACACCCTTGGGATAGGCGGAAATTAATCAATGTGCGACGCAGCATTGGTGGGGATCGAGCCGGATACTATACATTCAGGACGTTCTAAGCTACTAATATAGTTCTAAGCCTTTCTACCATTTTGTATCAAAATTCCGAAGTACGGATACTGGTTTTGATTGGGGCGGATTTTTAAAAATGAGCTTGTGGGGGAAGGTCCCCGTTTTTGATATTCGAATCCAAGCCACAAATAAAAACAAACGTTCTTACTCGGATTGTCAGGGAGCAAGTGCGCCATGAATTCCGTTTTTTTAAATAACGGCGATGATATTGCAAAGATTTTTCTGCATCCGGATACACTCATAAATTCAGAAAAGCAGGATGAACCTCATTCTGCGACGAGTACACTTTCGGCTGAGCGTTCGTTGGTGATTATCGACGACAGGGCGCTCGATCGCGAATGCCTCGCCCAGTGCATTGCCTCGCACAAGCTGGATATGTGCGTCCTGGCCTTCGGGTCCATACGGCAATGGCGGGCGAGCAACCACAACTACCCGCCTCTGGCAGCCATATTGCTGAACATCGGCGGGCGGAACATCAATGACGCTGCGGTTGCGGACGAAATCCGCTATGTGGCGGATGAGTTCGATACGCCTGTCATCGTTCTGGCAGACAGCGACGATCTCGGGCAGATCATGCGGGCTCTCGAATACGGCGCCAAGGGCTATATCCCGTCGTCGGTCAACATCGAGGTCTGTATCGAAGCAATAGCGCTTTCTCTTGCCGGCGGCATTTTCGTACCGGCGAGCAGCGTTCTTGCCATGCGTCAGCGCCTGGACACAGTCACCCCCGCCGAGCGGCCGTCGCTCTCGGGCATGTTTACGGCCCGGCAGGCGGAAGTCGTCGAAGCGCTACGCCGGGGCAAAGCCAACAAGATAATCGCCTATGAGCTCAATCTTCGCGAAAGCACCGTAAAGGTTCATATCCGCAACATCATGAAGAAGGTCAAGGCGACCAATCGGACGGAAGTTGCCTATAAGATCAACGACCTCTTTCCCGCCGATACGCCGGCGGAAAAGTCCAAGAAATACGAGCACTGAGTACTGCTCCATTTCCGCAAACGACCCGGTTCATGGCGTGACGCCGTGAACCGGGGTTTTGGCGCTGTGTGGACCGTTTCAGCCACTGGCGAAAACCGGGGCACTCCAGCCGTCTCCGTGATGGGCGATCCTCCCCTGAAATACAGCGGTATTTCCATCACCTTGAGGAACTGTTTTCCAGCACCAAAAGCATATCCTCATCAAGAAAAATACACTGGGCGAGGAATGAATACAATAAGTCAGAAATAGCTCATTGGTTCTAATGCCAATTCTTGGCATATCGCTTATATCAGGAGCTTTTCCTGTTCCATGTCGAGACGATAGCCAAGGCATTGCGGCGATAGACTAGCTCCATCATTTTCCTGAATCTGTAAAACCGGACGCGGGAAACGCAGGTGAAGGCAAGCCAGCGGCTTCGCACACCCGAAACGCGATCGGAGCGCAATATGGTCGGGATTTCACCGGCCGGCGACAGCGCCATGACCGCGCAATAGGCGAGCCACCGCAGCATCCCAGCCGCGCTGTCGCCGTAGCTGCGAAACTCGTGGGCGATGTGCCTGTCCCAACGGACGGCCAACTCGGGAAACGACTTGCAGGACGGAGTCAGCACTTTCGCATCGGGCAGGAAGGCGGCGTGGTAACCTAGCCGCGTCGCCCGCTGGCCCCATTCCGTATCCTCCATCGTCGAGATACCCCCGAAGGGGCCGACTGCGCCAAACACGCCGGCGCGCACGGCCATGTTGCCGGTTGCGGCATAGCCGTGCTTTTCGATGTAGAGGCGGGCACGATAGGCATAGATGCTCTCATAGGCTTCGACGGCGGTTGGACGCTGCGGGTCCGTCATCAGGATGCCGATATCGCCCCCGGCGAAATCGATATCCCGGCGCTCGGTCATCGCATCAACGATAGACCGCGCCCAGCCGGGCTCCGCGACGCAATCGGCGTCGATAAACGCGAGTATTCTGTTGCGCGCCACCCGCGCGCCGCGATTGCGGGCCGGCCCAGGGCCGGGTACGGGCTCACGCTCCAGCCGGACATCGGCAAACTCGGTGCAGATATTATAAGGAGGCTCGGCCGATCCGTTGTCGACGACGATGATCTCGAAATCGAGATCATCGCTACGCTGCGCATCGAGCGAGCGCAGGCACCGGCGCAGATTGTCCGGTTCGTTGAGATGCGGGATGATCACGCTGAGTTTCTGGTCAGGATTCATCTTTTTTTCCGATGCCGTGGAGAAAGCGGGCATGCTGCTTCGACCCTTGACGATTGCGGTCATGATGCCCGCGACGGCGGGACGGTGAAAGACAGCACGGCCCTGCACTTTGGGCGCAGGGTGATGGGGCATCCTCCGTCGTTAGGAGATGGGCGCGCGTCTTTATCTAACCCCGCCACAAAGAAAGCCGCCGCAGCGGATGCACGACCTGACGGTCCGGAGCGCGAAGGCGGCGGGTTCCCCTTACCCCATGCGGAACTGCGGTAGCTTGTAATGCAATGGGAGAGCGCACTTAGCCGAAGGGACTACCACTATCGGCCCGGTGCCGGTTTGCTCACTACCATTGAGGAACTATCAAGCAACCGGCATCCGCTTGAAGATATTGCCTGAGACGACACGACTTGAGTGGTTGGCTATGGGTAATACGGACGTCCGGTTTTACATATCACTGCTCGTGCGCAGGCTGCCGTATGTGCTCGCCATTTTCCTGTCGGTGCTGCTGCTTGCCATCATTGCAACCCGCGTCCTGCCGACGGTCTACAGCGCAGACGCCCGCATTCTCGCTGAAAATCCGCAAATTCCTGCCGAGCTTGCGCGCTCCACAGTGCCGACCGGGCCGGCAGAGCAGTTGCAAATCGTCCAGCAACTGGTCACCGCCCGCGACAATCTCCTGACGCTCGCCAGAAATCTCGATCTCTATGGCGACGCCGAAACGATGCCGGCGGACGAGGATATCGTTGCCGATATGAAAGCGCGTGTCGGTTTCGAGCAAATGCCGCTCAACGAGCCCGGTGGCGCGATGATCCTCAACGTCGCCTTCCAGGCGCGTGATCCGCTCGTTGCGGCCAATGCCGCAAACGAGATCGCGTCGATGATCCTCGGTCTCAACCAGCAGCAGCGCACCAACAGAGCCGGCAGCACCGTCAAGTTTTTCGATCAGGAAGTTTCAAAGCTCGGTACGAGCCTGAACCAGATCGAAGCCGATATCCTCAAGTTCAAGAACGCCAACAAGGATACGCTTCCGGAAAACCTCGAATTCCGCCGCAGTCAGCAAAGCCTGCTTCAGGGACGGCTTGCCGGCCTGGAGCAGGAAGAGGCGGAACTTCGCTCGCGACGCAGCAACCTGATCGCCACCTATGCCAGCGCCGGCCAGCTGACAGGCGCCGCCCCTGTTACTCCCGAACAGCAGATGCTCGCCGATCTCAACCGGGCACTGGCGGACCAGCTCGCGATCTTCTCCGAAGACAGCCCGAGCATCGTCTCGTTGCGGGCGCGCATTCATGCGCTGCAGAGCAGAATGGTCATGCCGCAACCGAAGTCCGACCAGAAGGCGGAAAAGGTCGAGGACGGCGCGCCCAGTTCCTTCGGGCTGGATTTGCAGCTTTCCGATGTCGATAACCGGCTGGAAGCGATCGCCCGCGAGAAGACCGATATCGCCCGGCGGGTTTCGGACCTCACCGCCTCGATCACTGCGACGCCGGCCAGCGAGACCATGCTGAACTCGCTGGAGCGCAACCGTGAAAACATCCAGACTCAATACAACAACGCCATTGCCCGGCGGGCCGAAGCCTCGACCGGCGAGCAGATCGAGATGCGGGCGGACGGCAGCCGATTTTCGCTGCTGGAGGCGGCAACTCCGCCGGCAAGTCCCATCAGCCCGCGTAGCAAGCGCATCATCCTGATGGGAGCCGTGCTCGGCCTCGGCCTCGGTCTCGGCCTTGTGGTGCTTCTGGAGATGATGAACCGGACGGTGCGCCGCCCTATCGAGCTGATGCGTCTGTCCGATGTGCCGCCGCTCGCGGTCATCCCCGATATCCAGGCGCCGGGAGATCGGCCTCAGGCCTTCTGGCGCGGCAATGCCGCCGTCCTCATGATTTCCGTCGCAGTGCTGCCGGTGCTCGCCGCAGCGATTTCCTATCGGGAGCCGCTTGGAATTGTCCTTCGCCGGCTGTTGGCGGGCCTTTCCGGGACTTGAAGAGACTGAAATACGACTGCCGAAACCAAACGATTTCGCTGATTGAGAGTATGCTCATGGAAAGATATGCAGCCCCCCCTCCCGATGCGTCACGCCTTTTCAGCGCGGATCAATTCGTCGAGACGATCCAGGCCTGCGCGCGGCTGGGACGCGAAATCGCCTGGAGCAGCCTCGAGCCGCTGCTGATCGACCACCGCGTCATGGCGCGCAACCGGATCGTCACCAACAACCATTCGGATGCCGCCCATGATGCTTTCGACATGCTGCGGACGCGTATCCTGCAGATGATGCGGCAAAACGGCTGGACCTCCGTCGCCATCACGTCGCCGACGCGCGGCTGCGGCAAATCGACGGTGGCGCTGAACTTGGCGTTCAGCCTCGCCCATCAACGGGACTGCCGGACGGTGCTGATGGATTTCGACCTGAAGCATCCGCGCCTCGCGGCCATGACGGGCATGACAGATCCGCAGTCGATGGAATCCTTCCTGAAGCGTGAGATCGACATCCCCGACATCCTGCAGCGCTACGGTGAAAATCTGGCGATCGCCGCCAACAGCCAGCCCGTGCGCCTTGCCGCCGAGCTGCTGCAGAACGGCGATACGGGACGCGTGCTCGCAGATCTGCGCGAGCGCATGAAGCCCGATGTCCTGCTCTTCGACATGACCGCGATGCTGACGAGCGACGAAGTCACGGCCTTTCTGCCGAACGTCGACGGCGTGATCATCGTCGCGGCAGCCGAACAGAGCACCATCGAGGAGCTGGAAGCCTGCGAGCGGGATCTCGCCGAGCGCACCAATGTTCTCGGCGTCGTCCTCAACCGCTGCCGGCACGGGCCGGGATACTGAAGGACCCGAGCCGCCACGGACACTTTAAAAATCAAAGCTTTTGCAAACCTCGCCATTTCAGAACGGCCTGCCATTCAGAAGGGAAGTCAGCATGCGCAAGATACTGCTCGTTTACGGAACCCGGCCCGAAGCCATCAAGATGGCTCCGCTGGTCGATGCTCTGGCGCGTTCGCGGCACTGCATGCCCGTGGTCGCCGTTACCGGACAGCACCGGGAGATGCTCGATCAGGTCAACCAGCTGTTCGGCATTCGCCCCGATCATGATCTCAATATCATCACGCAGGCGCAGACGCTCGAAACCGTGACGTCCCGCGTGCTGAACGGCGTATCGGCCGTGATCAAGGCCGAAAACCCGGATGCCCTTCTCGTGCAGGGAGATACCACGACCTGCTTTGCCGCGGCGCTGGCCGCCTTCTACACCCGCATTCCGCTGATCCATCTGGAAGCGGGCTTGCGCACCGGGGATCGCTTCAATCCCTTCCCGGAAGAAATCAACCGGCGCCTGACGACGCAGCTCGCCGCCCTGCATCTGGCGCCCACGCAGACGTCAAAATCCAATCTTCTCCACGACGGGGTCGGCGAGCAGGATATCGTAGTCACCGGCAATACGGTGATCGATGCCCTGCTGCAGGTTTCCGGCCGCAACAGTCCGTTCGAAAACCCGGACCTTGAGAAGATCGCGGGGCGCAAGACGGTGCTGATCACCGCCCATCGCCGCGAGTCCTGGGGCGAGCCCATGGCCCAGACGGCCCGCGCCATCGCGCGGCTGGCAAAAGCCTTCCCCCATATCGCCTTCCTCCTGCCCGCCCATCTCAATCCGGCGGTCCGGGATGTGCTCCTGCCGCCGCTGGTCGGGCTGGAGAATGTCATCATCACCCGCCCGCTCGATTATTGCGACTTTGTCCGGGCGATGCGCGATTGCTCCATCGTGCTGACCGACAGCGGCGGGGTGCAGGAAGAAGCGCCGACCTTCGGCAAGCCGGTGCTGGTGATGCGCGATACGACGGAGCGGCCGGAAGCAGTCGCGGCCGGGACGGTCCGGCTGATCGGCACGGACGAAGACCGGGTCTTTGATGCCGTCTCGACGCTGCTCGTCGATCGGCGCGCCTATCTGCGCATGTCGCGCGCCGTCAATCCTTACGGCGACGGCAATGCATCGATGCGGTCCGTGCATGCGATCGAGCATTATTTTGGCCTGGGCGAACGGCCCGATGAATTCGGCCGCCCGATCCGCACGCCCCTTCGCAAAACCGCCCGCCCGATCCGCCGGCCGAACGGCATACCCGTTCCTCTAGGGCCGATGCCGAACTTTGGCGACATGCCGATCCTACCCGGCGAATAATATCCGCCGACAGTCAATTGAGTGGCCGAAACGGGAAGCCGTTTCGGCCATTTTTGTTATATGAAGATGTGTGCATATATATAATGAGTGATCGTCACGAAAGAACCCGCCGGGTGACGGCGGGCTCTTCATGCTGGCGGGGTCGCGGTAGCCTGTATTTCAGCGCCAGGCGCCGCGCGTGTCGTAGACGACCTTTCCGCCGAGGCGCGTATGCTTGATCGTCTTGAACGGCTCGTGCTCCACCAAGAGAACGACGATATCGGCGCGTTCCACGGCCTGATGGGCGCCTTCGAGGCGAAGGTTGCCGAAGCCGGCCAAGGCCTTGGGCACGGTATCCACGTAAGGATCGCAGATCAGGATCTCGGTATCCGGCAAGGCGGCTGCGATCAGGCCGACGACCTCGATCGCCGGGCTTTCGCGCACGTCGTCCACATTGGCCTTGAAGGTCAGGCCAAGGCAGGCAACCGTCGGTGAGCGGAATTTCTTGGCTTTCTCCACCACCTGCTCGGCAACGTGATGCGGCCGGTGATCGTTCACCTCGCGTGCCGTGCGGATCAGCTTGGCAAGACCCGGTGCCGCCGAGACGATGAACCAGGGATCGACCGGAATGCAATGCCCGCCGACACCGGGGCCGGGGCTGAGGATGCTGACGCGCGGATGCCGGTTGGCGAGCCGGATGACTTCCCACACATCGATATGCATAGACTCGCTGATCAGCGACAGCTCGTTGGCAAAGGCGATGTTGACGTCGCGGTAGGCATTTTCCACCAGCTTGGCCATTTCGGCGCTGGCGGCATCCGTCAGCAGGATTTCCCCTTGAGCGAACAGCCGGTAGATCGAGGCCGCCTTGTCGGCGCATTTCGGGGTGAGCCCGCCAACCACGCGGTCGTTGGTGACGATCTCGATCATGATGCGGCCGGGCAGCACCCGCTCGGGGCAATGGGCGACGAAGATGTCGCTGCCGTTTTCGCCGTCGCGCGGCATTTTCAGGTCCGGGCGCAGCGCGCTGATCCATTCGGCCACCTTTTCTGTGGTGCCGGGGGGCGAGGTCGATTCCAGAACGACGATATTGCCGCTCCTGAGTTTCGGCGCGATCTGCTCGGCCGCCGCCTTCACATAGGAAAGGTCGGCTGTCCGGTCTTCGTTGAAAGGTGTGGGAACGGCGATGATGAAGGCGTCCGCCTCCGGCGTTTCGGTCGTCGCCGTCAGTCGCCCCATCGCCACGGCACCGCTCACCCCGACCGCCAGGTCCGGCTCGATGAACGGCACCTCGCCGCGCGAGACGGCAGCCACCGTCGCGGGATTGATATCGACGCCGATCACGTCGATGCCGCGGGTCGCGATCGCAACCGCCGTCGGCAAACCGATATAGCCCATGCCCAATATTGCCAGTCGCCCCTTAAACACTTCACTCATCACGAGCGCTCTCCCAATCGCTTGTTCCCATTTCGCGGTCCGGCCTGCGATACATACTGTGCCCCTTCACAGGTGAAAGCGGGCTCCGGATGCATGAATTCCGTCACAGTCATCTTGATGAAGCTGGCATTGGTGGAGAAATACCGCCACCACAGGCGTCCAGGCTCCTGAAGAACGCGGTATGCCCATTCCATACCCGCTCTCTGCCAGATCGCCGGCGCTCTTTTGGTGAGGCCCGCCATGATATCGAAGGACCCGCCGACGCCGTGCTGCACCGGCACATTCAGCGTATCGCCGTATATGCCGAGGAAAATCTCCTTCTTCGGCGAGGTCATGCCGATGAACAGCATGTCGGCGCCCGATTCCCGGATGCGCTCGGCAACCGAGGCCGCTTCCTCCGGCTTGTAATAGCCATGCTGGGCGCAGACGATCCTGAGACCGGGAAAGCGCGCGGCGATCACGACTTGCAGGCGTTGCAGAACGTCGGGCGTCGCACCCAGAAGCGCGATCGACCGTCCCTCGCTGTTGGCGAGCACCAGCAGGCGCTCGAAGATATCGATGCCGGCCACGCGCTCCGGCAAGGGCCGGCCCAGGAGCTTGCTCGCCCAGACAACGGATTGCCCGTCCGCCAGCAACAGGTCGCACTCCATCAGGGAGTTCCGCAGCATGCGGTCCTTGTGCAGGCTGACGATCTTGGCGGCGTTGAGCACGCCAAGAAGCAGGCGCTTGCGCGTGGTCAAGGCGGTATGGCAGCGCTCGATCACCTCGTTCATGTCGAGGGCATCGAGATACATGCCGAACAGAAGTTGCCGCTGCCCGCCCATCTCACAGCTCCTTCGGCAGGCGTTGGCTCTCGCTCCTGCGCCCGGCTGCGAGCGCCGCAACCGTGCCGCCCGAAAGCCAAGCGTAAAGCAGCCAGCCAAGCTCATAGGGCCGGCATTCGTAATCGATCACGCCGGGCGGAAAGAGCGCGTCGATACCGGGCAGCTTCCAGCCGCGGACGAGACCCGTTGTTGCGGCGGAGACGATGCGGATCATCTTGTTCGGCTCGCGCCGGGCGACCTTGCGCCAGATGACGCCTTTTTCGAAGCACACCAGCGATTTCGGGGTTTCGGGATGCTCGTTCAGCCAGCCAAGTCCCTTGATGACGGCCTGGGTGTAGTCCGTGCCGCCCGCTTCCCGAAGTTCGAGCAAGGCCATTGGCCCCATGGCGTGCTGGTGAACGCTGTAAACCGGATAGCCCTCGACGACGCTGCCGTCGCGGGTGTCATAGTGCCACCACCATTGGCCGGCAGGGCCTTGCAGTGTGCAGATCCGTTCGGCGCAGGCTTCGGCCGCTGCAAGGATACCGTCGCCGCCGACCGCGACATGCAGCCGGGCCAGGGCCTGGATCGGATAGACCTGATCGGCAAAGCAGCCGATATGGGCGCGCATATAGCCGCCGGCGGAGGGCGGCAGCGTGTGGGTGAAAAGGCCGGAGGCGCTGCGGCCGACCATGAGCCGTGTTGTCGCAAGGGTGATGACATCCTCGACATCGCCAAGCTCGCGGGCAGCAAGTGCCGCGATCAGCGCCCAGGCGCATTCGACGGTGGCGCAGGGCGTGTCGGAGGCCAGCCGCTCGGCGATCCGGCGAAAAAGCGGAGCGGCATAAAGGCCCGCGACTTCCCCGCAGGCCCAGGCTGCGAGTGCTACAGCGCCAAGATCGGTCGAAACCGCGGCATCCATGGCGGTGGTTTCCGCAAGGGCAGCGGCTGTCGTTCCTTCGAGAACCTGCCGCTGCAGCATGTCGGTGGTGCCGGACAGGCCGAGTGCGACCATTGCCTGATAGCGCAGGTTTCTTCCCTGGAGCTGTTCGGTCTCTCCCGTCTTTGTCTTTATGGCTCGCAGGGTATGGCCGAAGACACGGGCCTTGTGCATGCGCGGCAGGCCCTTGTTGGCGAGCGCCAGAAGATGATCGACCTGGCGGCTTGCGCCCAGCGAGGTGGTCCGCAGCATATCGAGGCGGTCGATCTGTATGGCCGGTTTGGGTATCGACCCTCTCCGTTCCACGAGGCTTTGCACGATGTCATGAGGAATGATCGAGGACTGATTCTGAAGTTCTAACGACATGAAGGCTCTCCAGTCGGCGCGCGAATGTATTGCGCCGGACCCGGAAATCCGGCGTTTTCGAATCCTTGACGATCTATGGACCGCTGTATCTTGAAGGCATGCTAGAAAACTTACCGAGACAAGCACACCGCGCTCAAAGGCTTAGCGGTGCAAGCTCCATGGGGGGGTAATGCTGCCGCCATGCGCCGATAGGATGAGGCCCGGCGATAAGGGGTATGCCCGTCGGGATGAGCATACCCGCCGGTACCTGTCCGGCCTACCTCTCTCGGCAGTCTTCCGGTCCGCCCGAACTTTGGCCAAGGTTCAGCATCCCCTTGCCTGGGCCATGAAAGCGAGAAAGACAGATGGATGCCTTGCTGAAAACAGCGCCGGGTGGCGCGACCGTACATCATGCCGACGCCCGAATTGCGCTTGTGATCGTTACCTACAACAGCGGCGAGGTTTTGCCGGGGTTACTGGATTCGCTTGAAGCGGGGCTCGAAGGCGTCGATCGTTATGAGGTCATCGTCGTCGACAATGCCTCGCGCGACGATTCCGTCGCGCTGGCGCGCGCGCATCCGATCGGGGTCACGGTGATAGAAACGGGCAGGAATGCCGGTTATGCCGCCGGCATCAATGCCGCCGTCGCAACGCTTACGCCGGACACCGACGTTCTGGTTCTCAATCCCGATGTGCGGCTGCAGCCGGGCTGCGTTCACCTGCTCAGCCGCCGCCTTGCGGATGCGTCCATCGGCATTGCCGTTCCGAAGGTGTTGAACGAAGATGGAACGGTCGCCCATTCGCTGCGCCGCGAGCCCTCTCTCCTAACGATCTGGTCCGACGCGCTTTTGGGAACGAAGATGGCGGCAAAGCTCGGCATCGGCGAGATCGTCAGCTCGCCGGATCTTTATAGCACCGGCGGCGTGGTGGACTGGGCGACGGGGGCGGCACTGGCAATCTCCGCGAAAGCGCGCAAAACCGTGGGCAGCTGGGACGAATCCTTCTTCCTCTACAGCGAGGAAGTCGACTACATGGAAAGGGTGCGCAGCGCCGGATTGGGCGTGGTTTACGAAACCCGCGCCCGCGCCGTGCATTTCGGCGGCGAGTATCACGAAAACACATATCTTTCGGGGCTGATGACGTCCAACCGCATCCGCTATTTCCGCCGGCACCATAATATTGTCTCTACGCTGCTCTTCCGCCTCGCCATTATCGTCGGGGAAACGATGCGCGTCACGCTTGGGGCCGGCCACCGCGCCGCTCTCCATGCCGCGCTGTTTTCCGCCGCCGGGCCTCAGACAGCGCCGGCGCGCTGAGAGGCATTGATGAGATCGGCATAGATCGCATCCATGCGGTCGAGCTTGGCCGACCAGAGCGCGGTGCGTTCCACATGGGCATAGGCGGCTGCTCCCATCCGGTTGCGCAGCGCCTGATCGACCGTCAGCTTTCGGATCGCCGCGGCGACATCGGTGGCAAGGGCATCCGGCGTCGTGACGTCGAGCTTGATCGCGCACTCGCTGGACACAGCGCTTCCCGGCCCGCCGCGATCCACGACAATCAGCGGCAGGGAAAAGGACATGGCCTCCAGCGCCACATTGCCGCCCGGCTCCCGGTAGCTCGGGAACACGAAGATATCGGCGCGCCGATAGAAGTCCGGCACGTCTTCCTTACGCTGCCATCCATGCAGGCGCACGCGCGACGCCAGGTCTTGCTCGGCAATCAGCCGCTCGCATTCGCTCCGCTCCGGCCCCTCTCCGACGATATCGAGTTCGACATCCAGGTCGCGGAGAAAGCTCATGGCGCGGATGATGTCACGCGCGCCCTTGGTTCGGACGAGACGGCCGACATAAAGCAGCTTCACCGAATTCGACCGCGCCGACCGGTCGAACGGCGCGGGTATGGCGTCGAGCCCGGTTTCGCTCATCACCTCGAAGCGGTGCAGCGGAATGTCGGAAAGCTGGTCGTGGACATAATTGGCGATGCCGAGCACGCAATCGGCGCTTTCGAAGCTCGACCGCAGCAGCGGGTCCCAACGCAGGCGCATTCGGTCGAGATGGCGGAGCTTCATGAACCATGGATTTGACGTTTCGTCCGCGGCAAAGCCGTCGGGCGTCGATAGCCCTCCACCGACCGGGCCGATGACAAGCGGCAGTCCCAGCTTCGCCGCCGGCGACGGGTAGCGCATGGCGACCGGCACCGGCTGGTGAACGATGTCGAACCGCTCACCGCTCTTCAATGCCGCAATGAGCCATCGGCGCGCCCGTATATAGAAAGGCACATAGGCCGGCTTCATCAAGCTGTTCAGGCGTTCCGCGCGGCCGAGCAGTGGCGGCTCCTGCCATTCGATGATCCGCAATCCGGTCAATTGCTCGCTGGCTGGCTTGGCGCCGCGTTTGGAATAGGTGAGCAGGGTCACGTCGTGACGTTCGGAGAGCTTGCGCGCCCATTGCGAGGCGACCCATGCCTCGCCCACGTCTTCCCCGTTGCATGTCGGCGCGACAAGCAGAATTTTGGCCACGCACTCATCCCCCTGCTTTCGCCTTCGCGGGCGTTGAAAGAGGCTCTTTCAACGATGGTCTGGTAAAGCAGTATCGTGCGTGTCCGCCCAGCGACAATGTCACCGATGGTTGGCGTCAGGGTACGATCCAGGCGCCTCGCACATCCAAAGGTATCACCTCCCATCCCAGAATCAGTATCGCACCGCGACTCGCTAACGGTGCCGACGCCGATTGCGCGGTACGTTTCGGCAGCCCTTGGTTGAAAATTTCTCCGTCAAAAAAATTTCTTCCAAAAGAATCCGCCTTTTTTCCTTCTCGCCCTTGGGGACCGGCACGCTGACGGATTTTTAAAAAGGAATTCAGTCGGCTCTGTTAACCATTGGTTGCTGAAATAATTTTCCTCAACCTTATTTCGGGCGAATGTTTCCAAAATATGGCAGCAATAAAATTCGGTAAGTCTTTCAGAATTACATTGTGGCGAAAATTCAATGTGGCTGCATTAAGGCACTTTTTACACGCCGTTCGTACTATTTCGCAGCGTTGCCTTTCAAAAAAAGCTGGATTACCAACCCCGGCATCAGCGCTGACCTACCTACAAAGCAGTACCCACCCCGTCATATCGATTATTCATGCAAACCGATGACGGCCGTTGGGAGAAAGGTGACAAGACAATGAGAAGTATATTTCGCGATGTATCGACCTCCGATCTTTCGGCGGACACATCATCCCTTCGTGGCGAGATCAACTCCTTCATCGATTCAAGCACTGATGTAGCGAGCAATAGCGGCGGTGCACGGCACGGCTTCGACCTTCGCGATTTCGGCAATCTTATCAATGGCGAAATCCGCGACACGTTCAGCAACTGGCCGAAAAAGCACTTTTCGGACGACAGCGTTCGCAAGCACAATCACGATGTAGAGACCGCTTCGTCGCTCGACGATGCTACCCCGGTAAAGGTGGCCTCCGCCACCACGTCGACACCGGTCGAAACCAAACAGGCAGCCGTTACCGAAACCTCCGTGGCCAAGGCCGCAGCATCGGCTGCCCCGGCGACGCTTGCGGCGACCGCCACCACCACCAGCCAGACCGCGACAGCGGCTGCATCCGCAGCTTCGGGCTTTCCCGATGCCAGCAACACCGGCATTGCCAGCGGCACGGCAATGACCAAGTTCACGGGTTCCTATCACGTTACCCAGGACAATGCGGTCATCAGCAATCTTGAAGTGCATGGCGACATCGTTATCGAAGCGAAGAACGTCACCCTCAAGAACGTCAAGCTGGTCTCCGACACGCCGTGGCATGCCCTGCGCGTCATGGACGACGCGACCGGCTTCACACTGCAGGATAGCGAAATCGACGGTGCCGGCGGTACTGTCAACGCCATCTACGGCTTCGGCACCTTCCTGCGCAACAACCTGCATGATGTCGAAAACGGCATCAATGTCATCGGCCCTTCGCTGATCAAGGATAACTACATCCACGACATGCGCCGCAGCGCCGAGGCGCACTATGACGGTATCGAGGTCAATGGCGGCCACGATATCCAGATTCTGCACAACACGATCGTCAACGATAACGACCAGACGTCGGCCGTCATGCTCGACAACTATTTCGGCGGTCTGTCCAACATCACCGTCGATGGCAACCGCCTGGTCGGCGGCGGCTACACCGTCTATCTCGACGACCGCTTCAGCGGTGGCTCTGTCGATGACAGCTCGATCAAGATCACCAACAACCAGATCGGCGGCGGCCACTACGGCGATTTCGCGATCTACGAAAACAAGCCGGTCATCTCCGGCAATACCGATCTCGATACGGCGCCACCGACCACCCCGACAACACCGACGCCTCCGGCGACGGGCACCGTTTACACGGGGACGTCCGGCAACGACACGCTGCCGCTCAGCGGCAAGACGAATGCCGGAAACGAGACCTACAAGGGCCTGGCCGGTAACGATCTGCTGAAGGGCGGTGCCGGTGGCGATACGCTCGACGGCGGTGACGGCACGGATACGGCAAGCTATGCCGGTTCGGGGGGCGTGAACGTCAACCTGCAGACGGGTGTAGCCTCCGGCGGCCACGCTGCGGGCGACAAGTTCATCAGCATCGAGAACCTGACCGGTTCCAGCTACAACGACACGCTGACCGGCAACGCAGCAGCCAACGTCCTTGACGGCGGCGCAGGTGCGGACAAGCTGGCTGGCGGCGCGGGTAACGACACCTACATCGTCGACAATGCCGGCGACGTCGTCACCGAAGGCAGCAATGCTGGCACGGATACGGTCAAGGCTTCGGTCAGCCACACGCTGGCGGCCAATGTTGAGAACCTAACCCTGACCGGTACCTCGAGCATCAATGGTACGGGCAATTCTGCCGCCAATACCATCACCGGTAACGCCAGCACCAACAGCCTCAAGGGCGGCAGCGGCAACGACTACCTCATCGGGGGTGCCGGCAATGACACACTCGAAGGTCAAGCTGGTTCCGACAAACTACATGGCGGTACGGGGCTCGACAAGTTCGTCTTCCGCCAGAGCCAGGTCAAAACGGCCGGTGCGGATCACATCACCGACTTCTCGTCCTCCGACCTCGTTGTCTTCGACGTGGATTCCGGCCCGACCGGCAACCTCGCCGCCAGCGCTTTCCGTCTCGGCACTGCCGCTCTGGATAGCAACGATCGCTTTATCTACGACACGAAGGCGCACGCCCTCTACTACGATAGCGACGGCAACGGCTCGGCGGCGAAGGTCCTCGTTGCGACTTTCGACAACGGCTACAACCTGTCGGCAAGCGACTTCCTGCTCGTCTGACAATGACATCGGCCATGGGCGGCATTGCCGCCCATGGCTTTTTCTTTCAGGGCCACACCCTATCCGTGCTTTCATCGCACGCGGGCCTACCCCCAAGCGCCCCTCGCCTCCCCTAAAGGATGGTACGCAGCCCGCTTTGGCCTGACTTTCCATCATCTTCGCCATCTGCATAATTCGAACCGGACATCGCTGATGCGATGATGTTGAACGGTTCGCGCAAGACCGCGCTCGCCACGACCAGACCTCGGGCAAGGTTATGATGGCTCTATCCCTCGCCGCATCTTTTGGACGGAAACCGCGATGAGCGTCGAGGTCTCGGTCATCCTGCCGACCTACAATCGCACCCGCACACTGCCGGCGGCGATCGCCAGCGTCCTTTCCCAATCCTATACGAATTTCGAGCTGATCGTTGTCGATGACGCTTCGCAGGAGGATGTGGAAAGCCTGGTGAAGGGCATCGACGACCCGCGTATCCGCTACATCCGCCGGCCGGTGAACGGGGGCGCTGCCGCAGCGCGCAACACCGGTCTTTCCGAAGCTCGAGGACAGTTCATCGCCTTCCAGGACAGCGACGATCTCTGGTTGCCCGGAAAACTGATGAAGCAGGTCAACCTGCTGTCGGGCATGCCTCGGCATGTCGGCGCCATTACCGGCGCCAAGATCGTTTACGGCCGCGATGCCAATTTCAAATACGGTCCGGGACGGGTCGCCTGCGCGCCGCCGCCGGAAACTCCGGTACGCCTCAACGAGGACCAGATCGGCCATCTCCTGAAGGAAAATCGGATCAGCGTACAAAACGCTCTTTTCCGGCGGGATTGCCTGCCGGAAAACCAGTGGTTCGACGGTTGCGCCCGCGCCAATGAAGACTGGGAATTCGCGATCCGACTCGTCCAGCACACGACGCTCTACGAGGATATCGAGCCCGTCGTCCTCGGCTTCATCTCGTCCGACAGCATTTCGTCCAATCCGCGCAGGCAGACAATCGGGCTGCTGCGTATCCTGCGCAAAAACAAGGCGGTTCTGGCACAGCGGAAGAACCAGCGGTCGCAGATGCTGATCGATCTCGCCATCGTGTTTTACAAGGCGGGCAAACCGAAACGGGCCGTCAAATTCCTGCTGGCGGGGCTGAAGAATCATCCTGCGCACAGCCTGTCGCTGGCGGCATCCTTCGTTCGAAAGGCTGTGAGGGCCGCGACGCTCAAGGTACAGCGCCTTCCGGCAACCCAGTCCTAATTCCGGTCGTTTCCTGAAGGTGTGAGGGAGAGGTGGCATGCCGACACGCAAGCTCGTCTTCGTCGCCCTGCTGCTGTTCGTCCCGTTCAGCGACGGCATCTCCGCCTCCCATGTCGGCGTTCCTCCCGGTGCGCGACTGACGCGCTATGACGGGACCTACACCGTCACCCAGAACAATGCCGTCGTCAGCAATCTGGAGGTGCATGGCAATATCGTCGTTGAGGCGAACAACGTTACGCTGAGGAACATCAAGCTGATATCGAACACCCGCTGGCATGCCCTCCAGCTTTCGGAGCATGCCTTTGGCTTTACCCTTGAAGACAGCGAGGTCGATGGCGCGGGCGTCACGGTGAATGCCGTCTACGGCTTCGGCAGTTTCCTGCGAAACGATCTGCACGACGCCGAAAACGGCATCAACGTCATCGGGCCGTCCGTCATTCGCGATAACGTCATCCATTCCTTTCGCGGCGGCGCCGACGCCCATTACGACGGCATTGAGATCAATGGCGGATACGATATCGACATCGCCGGGAATGTGATTACCAACACACGCGGCCAGACGTCGGCCGTCATGCTGAACAACTATTTCAGCGGCCTCTCCAACATTACGATCGAGAACAATCGCCTCGTCGGCGGTGGGTATACCGTCTATCTCGACGGGCGCTTCAACGGCGGCGCCGTCGATGACGGCTCGATCCGCATCACCAACAATCGCATCGGCGGCGGGGTCTGGGGGAGTTTCGCACTCTATGGGCACCAGCCGCACATGGACGGCAACACCGGGCTCGACGATGCCGTTACACCGGAATCGCCGCAGAATTGAGCGCTAACCGGCGCAGGGAAATGCCGCGCGCCAGCACGTCATCGATCGCCGAAGGATGAATGGCGATGATATTGCGGGCCGGCCAGGGACGGTGGTTCAAAACGGAATCCGCATCGAACGCGGTCAGTTCGTAAAGCACGGCTTCTTTGGGGTGATAATAGAAGAACCGGTAGCCGAGCTTTGCCACTTTTGCGTACCACGGCAGGGATTCGAGCCCCAGCAGCAGAATGAGGATGTCGGCCCTGCCTCGTGCAAGGTAATCCATCGCACCTTCTATCACGCTCGGTTCGAAGCCTGCGACATTGATCTTGAGCACCGAGACATGGTCGAGACCGAGGCGTGGAAATTCGGCCGACAACGTCCTGACCGGGACGATCTCGCTGCCGGTCTCGCTGAGGCCGCCGACCCAGGCACGATCGGTCGTTTCGAAACGCGCTTCCGTTTCACAATTCGACAAGGCGGTTTTATAGATTTCCACCCGGTCGGAAACGCCGTTGCGCCGCGTATTGGCCGAGAGTGCCGTGACATTGGCTCCGCCGGGCTCGAAGGCAGCGACGGAGGCGACCGGCAGGGTTGCGGCAAAGAGCGTGAACTGCCCGATCGCCGCACCGACATCCGCGACGATCCAGTCCGGCCGGACGGTTCGCCGCAGGAAGGCGAATTCGGGATCGACAAAATCGCCGAACATCAGAAGGGCGCGCGGGATCTGGCTGGGAAACTTGAATTCAAGGATCTGGCCGGAGCGAAGGTGCAATTCGCTCTGCTGCGGGCGGCGGGCATAGAGATAGGCCATCCGGGCGGACCCCTTCAGCGCCGCGCCGATCCCGACGGCCCGGTAGCCCCACATCATCTTGTCCGTCCAATACAGGGCTTTTTGCCACAAGGATGGCAGCGGGTGCGCGTTTGCCGACATGGTCGCTCGATCTCTGCTTGAAGAAGCCGAAAGCTAGCAATGATCGCTTCGGTGCGGAATTTGCAAAATAGGGGTATGAAAAGCCGTGTTTTCGCCAGGCATACGGTTTTCGGCTAGGCCTACCGCTGTCGAGGGCAATACCTTAAGCCTATTAGGGAACAGTCGTACCCGGATGGGCAGCGGCGGCCATACCGGAAGGCTATGGCTTTTCCGGCATGCCGGTTCTTGCGCGGATAGGAAAGCGCTTTATCCTCGTCGCCGATCTCCTTGAAAGCACCTGAAAGCCCGCATGATTTACGATTATTGCACTATCGGCGGTGGCATTGTCGGGCTGGCGACGGCCATGCGGCTTCTGGAAGCGCAGCCGGGCTGCAGCCTTATCCTGCTGGAAAAGGAAGATCGCCTCGCCGCGCACCAGACCGGGCATAACAGCGGCGTTGTGCATGCCGGTATCTATTATGCGCCCGGCAGCCTGAAGGCGGAGCTTTGCCGCAAGGGCGCGCAGGCGATGAAGGATTTCTGCGCTGCGAACGACATCCCTCTCGATGTCTGCGGCAAGCTGGTGGTGGCAACCGATGCAATCGAGCTTCAGCGGATGGAGGCTCTCGAAAGCCGCGCGCAAGTGAATGCCATTGCGGTGGAGCGCCTCGATGCGGCGGCCCTGCGGGAGCGGGAGCCGAACATCAGCGGCTTGGGTGCGCTACTCGTGCCTTCGACCGGTATCGTCGACTACAAGGCCATTTGCCGCGCGATGGCCGATACAGTGGTCAAGGCTGGTGGTGAAATTCGCCTTTCGACGCAGGTAACTGCCATCCGCGAGAGCGGAAACGACGTCACCATCTCCTCCACCGCAGGAAGCTGGTCTGCCCGAAAACTGGTGGCCTGCGCCGGCCTGCAATCCGACCGCCTCGCGCGGCTCGCCGGCATGGCGATCGATCATCGCATCGTGCCGTTTCGCGGCGAATACTACCGACTGCGGCCGGAGCGGAACGGCATCGTGCGCCATCTCATCTATCCGGTGCCCGATCCCGGCCTGCCTTTCCTCGGCATTCATCTGACGCGGATGATCGATGGCGGCGTTACCGTCGGCCCCAATGCAGTCATCGGTCTGGCACGGGAGGGTTATCCGCGGTTTTCGGCCAATCTCCGGGATATCTGCGATTTCGCGTCGTTTCCCGGCTTCTGGAAAACGGTCTTTGCAAACCGGTCTTCCGCGCTCTCGGAACTGCGCAGCTCGCTTTCGAAGCGGAACTATCTGCAGCAATGCCGGAAATACTGCCCGAGCTTGGAACTGGATGATTTCCAGAAATCCGAGGCCGGCATACGGGCACAGGCGGTTAAGAGCGACGGTACGCTGATCCATGATTTCGTCTTTGCCGAAACGGAACGCATGCTGCATGTCTGCAATGCTCCCTCGCCGGCCGCGACCTCATCGCTGCCGATTGCCGACATGATCGTCGCAAAGCTGCTGAAATAGCCGGCCCGGTTATTTTCCGGTAAAGCGGAACGCCGGTTCCATGTCCGCAAGGAACGGCTGCACCTCATCCTTCGCCGACAGGATCACGCCGGCCGAAACCTCCGGCCATGCAATGCCGATGGATGGGTCGTTCCAGCGCAGACCACGATCATGGGCGGCACTGTAGGGAGCTGTCACCTTGTAGTGGATGAGCGTATCGGGCTGCAGCGTCAGGAAACCATGGGCGAAGCCTGCAGGAATCCACAACTGGTTTCCCTCCTCCGCCGTTAGCGTCACGCCGACCCAGCGACCATAATCGGGCGATCCAGAGCGGATATCGACCGCCACATCGAAGATCGCCCCGTTCAGCACCCTGACGAGCTTTCCCTGCGCAAACGGCTCAAGCTGGAAATGCAGGCCGCGAAGCGTGCCGACCTCGCGGGAAAGCGACTGGTTGTCCTGCACGAACCCGACATGACAGACGTTCTCCCGGAACCAGCCGTCTTTGAAAACCTCGGAAAAATATCCGCGATGATCGCCGAAGCGGGCGGGAACGATCTCTTTCACATCGGCCAGTTCCGTTGGTTTCAAAATCATCTTTGGTCCTGATCGCTGATGGATGTGGGATAGCCTGATGCGATATTTTTATTCCATTTCATGGCCATAGCAAATGCGGTCCGCGGCTTTTCTTCTGGCGTGGTCGCGGCAAAAACATCGCCCCTCAAAAAATTTTAGCCGTACTAAAAATCGGTTGACTTTCCCGAAAACTATGGCTTGATTGAAGTAATACTAAAAACGGGTGGAACATCGTGGCCGACGAAAAAGCTCTTTCGGGAGAACGCGATACCGCGCTTGGCGACCGGCTTCGGGATCGGCGCAAGGCGCTGAAACTGACCTTGCAGGATGTTGCCGATCAGGCGGGTTTTTCCGTGGGTTTCATCTCGCAGATCGAGCGCGGCATCACTGTTCCATCGCTGGTTTCGTTGGTTTCTGTCTGCCGGGTGCTGAAGGTCGATGTCGGCTCCATGTTCCAGCAGCCAAAGTCGGATGCGCCGGTGACCCGCAGCGTCGGCCGCACGGTTTATGGCCTCGGCACGATGAGCGGCCGGGACGTCACCTATGAGCGTCTGTCGGCGTCCTTTCCCGGCAATGTCCTGCGCTCGACCCTGATCCATGAGCCGCCGGGCTATCGAAGCGAGCCGATGTCGCACGAGGGCGAGGAAATCTTCTATATCGTCGAAGGCGAGCTGACGCTGGAACTCGATGGCGAGCGCATGATCCTGCATGCGGGCGACACGGCGCATTTTCCGTCGACGCGCACCCATGCGACGTGGAACCACACGACCACGACCACGACCGTCTTTCACACCTGCACTATGGATGTTTTCGGCGAGGGAGAGCCTTCCGGCGACCCCGACAACAGCCTTGTCGTCACCCGCGCCGCAAACCGCCGCAGGTCGGAAAAATCCAAAGCCAATAAGGGGAATACCGAATGAAAATGCGTTTCAAGGCCGTTGCCGCCGCCCTGCTGGCAACCGTTTCGCTGCATGGCGTCGCTGCCGCCGAAACCGTGCTTCGCCTCGACGAGGTGCCGGTGGGCGAACTCGATCCGGCCAAGGCATCGGACTATGCCGATAGCATCCTGATGTTCAACCTCTATGACACGCTGGTCATTCCGAAGGCCGGCCAGCCGGGCTTCGATCCCTTCCTGGCGACAGGCTGGGAGACGGATGGCAAGAGCTACACCTTCAAGCTTCGGACCGACGTAAAATTCCAGAGCGGTAATCCGCTGACGGCCGATGATGTCGTGTTCTCGTTCCAGCGCATGCAGGCGCTGGGTCAGGGCCTTTCCTACCTGTTCACCGATGTCGAAAAGGCCGAGGCCATCGACGCGGCAACCGTGAAGTTCACGATGAAGCAGCTCTATGCGCCTTTCATCGCTGCGCTCTCTCGTCTGCCCGTCATCGACAAGAAGCTTGTTGCCGAAAACCTCGGTGCCGGCGACGGCGAGATGAAGGATTGGGGGCAGGCCTATCTCTCCACCCACGCGGCTGGTTCCGGCGCCTACAAGGTGGTCTCGCACAATCCGCAGGAAGAAACGGTCATGGCGAAGAACGCCGGCTATTTCCTCGGGTTGGCGCCGAAGGCCCCGGATACGGTGCGCTTCCGCTATGGTCTCGAAGCCGCGACTGTCCGCACCCTGATCTCGCAGGGCGAGCACGATATTTCCTCGTCCTGGCTGCCGCCGGAAGTCCTGAAGTCGCTCGCCGCCGATGGCGCGCAACTGCTTCAGGAAAAAGGCACGACCGGTTTCTATATCAAGCTGAACACGGCCAAGGCGCCGTTTGACGATGTCGAATGCCGCCTCGCCGTCTCCTATGCCTTCGATTACGACACCGGCGTCCGCATGGTCGGTGTTACCGATACGGTCTCGCAGGGCAGCCCCTCCACCGGCGCCATTCCGGTCGGCATGCTCGGCGCGCTGCCGGCTGATCAGGTGACGAAGCGTGATGTGGAGAAGGCGAAAGAACATCTCGCCAAGTGCAAGTACAAGCCGGAAGAGATGAAGGTCGATCTTTCCTGGATTGGTGAGGTGCCGCTCGAAGAACGTTTTGCTCTGCTGATGCAGGCGAATTTCGCCGAAATCGGCATCAAGGCCGAAGTGAAGAAACTGCCCTGGGCACTGTTCGTCGAGCAGATCTCCAAGCCTGAGAACACGCCGGCCGTCTCGCAGGTCTTCGTCAACACCATGTCGGCCGACCCCGATACGTTGCTCTATGGCATGTATCACTCCTCGTCGGCGGGCACCTGGATGTCGCCGGAGTACCTGAAGGACAAGGACGTTGATGCCCTGCTCGAAAAGGGCCGCACGACGACGGACGAAGCCGAGCGCGCCAAGATCTACACCGATCTCAACCTGCGCCTGCGTGAGATCGCCCCGACGATCTTCGCTCAGGACCAGACGGCGGTGTTTGCAGCCTCCAATCGTGTCTCCGTTCCGGCGCTCTCCGATCCGTCCAAGGCCTACGCGCTCGCCGGCTTCGGCTTCACCTTCCGGCTGATGGAAATGAAGGAATAGGCGGCGAAAGGTCCTTCTCCCCGTAAAACGGGGAGAAGGTGCCCGAAGGGCGGATGAGGGGCGGAAGCCTCGGCATTCTCAAAGATTGAGAGTTTGCCCCTTACCCTAACCCTCTCCCCGCACGCGGGGAGAGGGGACGATCGAGTAACGCATTCCGACCTCTTTGCCCCTCGGACGGGCAGGGCGCAGGAAGGGTGCGCCCATCGTTCAGGCACCTCAGTTTGAAACGGAAAGAAACAAAGCCATGTCTCCTTTGATCCGCCTGCTCGCGAAGCGGCTGGGAACGTCGGTGATCGTGCTGATCGGCGTCTCGCTGCTGATCTTCGCGATTGCCCGAGTGATCCCCGGCGATCCCGCGCGCATTGCGCTGGGGCCGAATGCAACGACGGAGGCGGTGGCCGCACTTCGCGGCAAGCTGCATCTCGATGCTCCCTTCCTGACGCAATACGGCTATTTCATCGCCGATCTCTTCCGCGGCGATCTGGGGCTGTCGCTCTATACCAACCGCCCGGTCATGGCCGATATCGCCCAGTTCCTGCCGGCGACGCTGGAGCTGGTCATCGTCTCCGGCATCATGATGGTGGCGATCGGCCTGCCGCTCGGCATTCTCTCGGCCCGCCGGCGCGGCAGCTGGGTGGATCATACGGTGCGGCTGGTGACACTGCTTGGCGTCTCCGCGCCCGCCTTCGTCTGGGCTGTGGTGCTGATGCTGTGTTTCTCCTATTTCATCAAAATCTTCCCGATTGCCGGGCGCATCTCCGATACCTTCAGCATCCCCTCCGTCACCGGCTTCCTGCTGGTCGACACGCTGCTGGCTGGCGATATCAAGGCCTTCGGCAATGCGGTCTGGCACGTCATCCTGCCGGCCTTCGCGCTTGCCTTGTCGGGCATCGGTCAGGCCGCCCGCCTCGTGCGCTCCAACATGGTGGAGACCTACGACAAGCCCTATATCGAGATGGCCGAAGCCTATGGCTTCCCGGAAAAGCGCATCGCCCGGCGCTATGCGCTGCGCCCCTCGCTCATCCCGTCCCTGACGATCATCGGGCTTGATTTCGCAGCCATGCTCGGCAGCGCCTTCCTCGTCGAGGCCGTCTATGCCTGGCCGGGCCTCTCGCGCTACGGCGTCGCCGTCATCCTGCGCAAGGACCTGAACGCCATCGTCGGCACGGTGCTGGTCATCTCCGCGGTGTTCCTGATCGTCAACCTCATCGTCGATCTGCTCGTCTCGATCCTCAATCCCCGCATCCGTCTTTCCCAGAGGGCATCATGAAGAAAACCCTCCTCATCCTCACGCGCAATCCGCTGTCGCTGATCGGGCTGATCCTCGTCGCCATCGTCGTCTTTTCGGCAATCTTTGCGGACTTCATCACGCCCTTCCCCGAGCATGTCGGCGCGGTCGTCGATTTCGTCAATTTCAACAAGCCGCCGCAGTGGCCTTACATCTTCGGCACGGATCTGGTCGGGCGCGATCTCTTCACCCGCGTCGTCTATGCGTATCGCATCTCGCTGGTGCTCGGCATCGTCGTTCTGGCGATTGCGGTTCCGATCGGGGTGACGGTGGGGCTGGCAGCCGGCTATCTCGGCGGCTGGGCTGAATATGTGCTGATGCGCATCACCGACGTCTTCCTGTCGATCCCGCCGCTGGTGCTCGCCATGTCGGTCATGGGCTTGCTTGAGCCAACGCTGACCAACGGCATGATCGCGGTCACCGTCATGTGGTGGCCCTGGTACACGCGGCTTGTCTACAACATCGCCCGCTCCGAGAAGGAGGAAGGTTATGTGCTCGCGGCCGAAGTGATCGGCGCGTCGAAGACGCACATCATGTTCCGCGAAATCCTGCCGAACTGCGTGCCCTCGATCATCACCAAGATGACGCTCGATTTCGGCTTCGTCATACTGATTGCCTCGTCGCTCTCATTCCTGGGTCTCGGCGTGCAGCCGCCGACGCCGGACCTCGGTTCGATGGTCGCAGAAGGCGCGAAATATCTGCCGGACAGCTGGTGGCTCACCGTTTTCCCAGGTCTTGCCATCCTCATTGCCGTCTTCGGCTTCAACCTCATCGGCGATGCGCTGCGCGAAATTCTGGGGATCGACCAATGACCGCGCCGACCCTCAAGATCGAAAATCTCAAACTCGGCTTCAAAAACTGGGCCGGCGTCTCCAACGTCCTGCACGGCATCTCGCTCCACATCAAAAAGGGCGAGCGGGTGGCGCTCGTCGGCGAGTCCGGTTCCGGCAAGTCGGTGACGGCCCGCATCGTGCTCGGCATGCTGCAGCAGTTGAAGACGGCGCGCATTTCCGGTTCCGTGGAGTTCGAGGGCATCAATCTCGAAACCCTGAAGCCCGCTTCGCGCCATGCCCTTCGCGGCACCCGCATGTCGATGATCTTTCAGGACCCGACATCCTCGCTGAACCCGGTCTACACGATCTTCGCTTTGTTCAAGGAAGTGCTGGCGCGTGCCGAACCCGGCATAACCAGCGAGCGTGCCCGCCAGCGGGCCATCGAAGCCCTTGCGGATGTCGCCATCAACGAGCCGGAACGGGTGCTGGATTCCTATTCGTTCCAGCTTTCCGGCGGTATGAACCAGCGCGTGATGATCGCCATGGCGCTTGCCAACAACCCTGCCCTGCTGCTGGCCGACGAGCCGGGCACGGCGCTCGATGTCACCGTGCAGGCGCAGACGCTGAAGCTGATGTCCGAACTGGTCGAGAAGCACCAGACCTCGGTGTTGTTCATCTCGCATAATCTCGGCGTTGTCCGGGAGTTCGCCGATCGTGTCTATGTCATCTACAAGGGCAACATCGTTGAACAGGGCGCGACCGCAGAGCTGTTCGCCAATCCGCAGCATCCCTATACGCGGGCGTTGCTCTCAGCCGTGCCTCGCATCACCGGCGGCGGCATTCCCGATCTCGATGACGATCCGGGTCAATTCCTCGCCCCCCTCGTCGCCCATCCCAGTTACAGCGAGAAGGAGCGCTTAGCATGAGCCCGCTTCTCTCCGTCTCCAACGTCTCCAAGACCTTCGAGGTGAATGGCCGCACGGTTACGGCACTCGACAACATCTCCTTCGATGTCGCGAAGGGCGAGTGCCTGGCGATTGTCGGCGAGTCCGGTTCCGGCAAATCGACCATCGCCAACATTATCCTCGGCATCTATGGCGCGACCGCCGGCTCGCTGACCTTCGATGGCGCAGCGCTTCCGGCAAAGCGCACCAAGGACCATCGCCGCGCGATCCAGCTGGTGCAGCAGAACCCGCTCTCCTCGCTCAACCCGCGCCGCTCCATCGGTGCCTCGCTACGGCTTGCCCTCGATGTCCATCATATCGGTGACATCAAGGGTCGCACGGCCCGCACCGGAGAACTGCTGGAAGAGGTCGGCCTACCCGTGGACTTCCGCACGCGCTCCCCCTCCGCCCTCTCCGGCGGTCAGCGCCAGCGCGTAGCGATTGCCCGCGCGCTCGCCTGCCAGTCCGAGCTTGTGGTGCTCGACGAGCCGACCTCGGCGCTCGATGTTCTCGTGCAGGCCCGCGTGCTGAAGCTGCTCAAGGACCTCAAGCAGGCCCGCGGCCTCACCTACATCTTCATCACCCATGACCTCTCGGTCGTGCGCAACATCGCCGACCGGGTGGCCGTTTTCGAAAAGGGCAAGCTGATCGAGATCGGCGAAACCGAAACCATCTTCGCAAACCCTAACCACGTTTATACGCGCCGGCTGATCGGCGCCGTCCCTGTCGTCAGCCAGGAGGAAGCACTCCTCCGCGACAGGATCATGGAGCAAGAGAATGGAAATGCCTGAATACCAGAAATTCGTCGCCGCCGTTGCCGAGGCCGGCAACCAGCCGGACAAGGTCTATGCCGCGTTGGAAGCGCTGACCAAGGCGCTGGTCGGCGTCAAGCTGTTCACGATCATGACCTCGGACACGACCGACAAGATGTCGGAGCGCATCTATTCCAACATGCCGGAAGAATATCCGGTCTCCGGCACCAAACCCTATAACGAGACGCACTGGTCCGAGATAACCCTGAACCAGAAAAAGACCTTCGTTGCCAATACGATCGAGGACATTTCTCAGGTTTTCGATGATCACGAGCAGATCAAGTCGCTCGGCTGCGAATCCGTCATCAACGTGCCGATCACTGTCGGCGGCGAAGTCGTGGGCACCATCAACTGCCTGCACGACAAGGGCTTCTACACGCCCGAGCGGGTGCAGGCGGCGGAGGCGCTGAAGCTGCCCGGCGCCGTCTGCA
Organism: Rhizobium sp. Root1212; assembly: GCF_001424985.1. Classification (GTDB taxonomy): domain Bacteria; phylum Pseudomonadota; class Alphaproteobacteria; order Rhizobiales; family Rhizobiaceae; genus Pararhizobium. The sequence goes on along the minus strand of NZ_LMDA01000027.1, from coordinate 85,344 downwards.
TGCTGCTGCACGAAAAAATGCGCCATGGGAGGAAAGCATGAGCGGAAAGACCATTCGCGTCGCGACCGATGTCGGCGGCACCTTCACCGATCTCGTCTGCTTCGAGACGGATCATGACACCGGCGAGTCGAAGATCACGACGGCCAAATCCGACACCACCCCGCCGAATTTCGAGCAGGGCGTGCTCAACGTTCTCGAAAAGGCCAGGGTCGATCCGAAGAGCGTGGATTTCCTCGCCCACGGCACCACCGTCGTCATCAATGCGCTGACCGAGCGCAAGGGCGTCAAGGTCGGCCTGATCACCACCGAAGGGTTTCGTGACAGCCTCGAAATCGCCCGTGGCAACCGGCCGGACTTCTTCAACCTGCATTATGTGAAGCCGGAACCTTTCGTGCCGCGCTATCTGCGCCGCGAGCTTCCGGGCCGCTTCAGCTATCAGGGCGAGGAAATGAAGCCGCTGGACCTCTCCAGCCTGCCGGCAATCCTCGATGATTTCCGCGCCGATGGCGTGGAAGCGATTGCCGTCTGCTTCCTGCATTCCTACGCCAACCCCAGTCACGAGCAGGCCACTGTCGCCGAGATCAAGCGGCTGTGGCCGGAAATCTCCACTGTGGCCTCGCATCAGATCACCCGCGAGTGGCGCGAATACGAACGCACCAACACGACCGTCATGTCGGCCTATGTGCAGCCGACGGCCGAGCGTTACCTGTCGCGTCTGAACGACGGTCTTTCCGCGAAGGGCTTCGACGGAAACCTCTTCATCATGCAGTCGAACTGCGGTGTGGATTCGCTTGATTCCGTGAAGAAAATCCCGATCACCATGGTAGAATCCGGCCCGGCCTCCGGCTTCTGGGGTGCTGCCGAACTTGGCAAACTGATCGGCGAAACCAATGTGCTGGCACTGGATATCGGCGGCACGACCGCAAAATGCTCGCTGATCGAAGACGGCAAGGTCAGGATCATGACCGATTACTGGATCGAGCGCGACCGCACCTCGGCCGGTTATCCGATCATGGTGCCGGTGGTCGATCTCGTCGAGATCGGCAACGGCGGCGGCTCGATTGCCTGGGTCGATGATTTCGGCAAGCTGCATGTCGGCCCGAAATCCGCCGGCGCCATGCCCGGCCCGGCGGCCTATGGCCGGGGCGGCACCAATGCGACGACGACCGACGCCAATCTCTGGCTCGGGCGCATCAACCGCGATTATTTCTGCGGCGGCTCCGTCGTTGCCGACATGGCGGCGACCGAAAAGGCGCTGTCGGATGTCGGCGGCAGGCTCGGCGTTTCGCCGGAAGACGTGGCGCGCGGCATCATCCGCATCGCCAACAACAACATGGTCAATGCGCTGAAGCTGGTATCGCTGAACCGAGGCCATGATCCGCGCGATTTCACGCTCGTCGCCTTCGGCGGCGGCGGTGCGATGCACGCGGTTGCGCTCGGGCAGGAGCTTGGTGTCAAGAAGGTCGTCATTCCGGCCGGCGCCTCGGTGTTTTCTGCCTGGGGCATGATGATGTCCGACCTGCGCCGCGATTATTTCGTGACCAAGCTCGCCGATCTCAACGCGGGTTCCGCGCAGATTGTCGAAAGCCTGTTTGCCGAGACCGAGGCACTGGCCGCCAGCCAGTTCAGCGAGGAAGGCGTCGACAAGGCCAAGGTCAAGTTCCTGCGCTACGGCAAGTTCCGTTACCAGAACCAGGAGCACACGACCGAAGTTCTGATCGAAGGCGCGATCACCGATGAAAGCCTCGCGGCCATCGAAACCGCCTTCCACGAAACCTATGAGCGCGAATACACCTACCGCCTTGACGCACCGGTCGAGCTGGTCGGCATCCACCTCGTCGCCTCGGCCGAAGTCGGCAAGTTGAAGATGCAGGAACGGCCGCTTGGCACGACACCGGCTTCCGCTGCGCTGAAGGGTGAGCGGCAGGTCGATTATGCGCTGGAGGGTATCCACGCGGCTCAGATTTACGACGGCGAGAAGCTGGAACCCGGCATGAAATTCGCAGGTCCGGCCGTCATCGAAGACCCCGGCACCACCATCGTCATCCATCCCGGCAATCGTGTCGAGATCGATGGTTTCGGCAATATCCACATCCACTTGAAGGCTTGAGGAGCGCGGACATGACAACTGCTTCCCACGATCCGATTACGCTCGAAATCATCCAGAACTCGCTGCAGGCGACAGCCGACGAGATGTTCGCGGCCATGCGCAAGACGGCGATGAGTTCGATCATCTACGAAGTGCTCGACATGGGCACCGGCATCACCGATGCCAAGGGCCAGCTCGCCTCCTCCGGCGCCGGCATTCCCGGCTTCATCGGCGTGCTCGACAAGTCGGTGAAGGTGCTTCTGGAGAAGTTTTCAAAGCCCGGCCAGATCGAGCCCGGCGACGTCTTCATCACCAACGACCCCTACTACGGCGGCGTTACCCACCTCAACGACCTCGTCGTTTGCATGCCGGTCTTTGCCGGCGACAGGCTGATCGCGTGGACGGCCAATATCGCCCATAATTCGGATGTCGGCGGCAAATCGCCGGGTTCGCTCTCGGCCGATGCGACGGAAATCTTTCAGGAAGGCCTGCGCCTGCCGGCGATCAAGATGATCTCGCGCGGTGAGGCCATTCCCGGCATCTTCGACATCATCACCGTTAATTCCCGCATGCCCGATTTCCTCGAAGGCGACCTCTGGGCTGCCATTGCGTCGGTGCGCATCGGGGCGAAGCGGCTGGCGGAGCTGGCCGAGAAATACACCGTCGAAACCTTCGAGGCCGCGATGGTGAGCTTCATGGATCACGGCGAAAAGATCGCGCTTGCCGAACTTGCCAAGCTGCCGCACGGAACCTTCGAACTCAGCGAAGAGCAGGACGACGGCCGCATCTTCAACGTCAAAGTGACGATCTCCGACACGGAATTCGTCATCGACCTGCGCGACAATCCCGATCAGGATGCCGGCCCCTCCAATGCCGGTCATGACGATACGCTGGTCAGCATGCAGGTGATCTTCAAGGCGCTGACCGACCCGACCTCGCCGGCCAATGAAGGCTCCTTCCGCCCGCTGAAGGTTTTGACCCGCGAAGGTTCCTGCTTCCATGCCAAGGAGCCGGCCGCCGTCGGCTTCTATTACGAGATCGGCATCCGCGGCTACGACCTCGTCTGGCGCTGCCTTGCGCCGCACATGCCGGAAAAGCTGCCGGCCGGGCATTTCTCCTCGATTGCCGGCACCTTCATCGGCGGCATTCACCCCGATACCGGCCGCCAGTACACGATCATCGAGCCGCAGATCGGCGGCTGGGGCGCGTCTGCCGGCCGCGACGGCAATTCGGCGATCTTTTCCGGCGTGCACGGCGAAACCTACAATTGCCCGGCGGAAATTTCCGAAGCCCGCAACGGCCTGTTCGTCGACCGGATGGAGTTGAACACCGATCCGGGCGGCGAAGGCAAGTGGACCGGGGGCCAAGGCATTCGCCTCGATTACCGTATCCGCCGCGACGATTCCTTCCTGACGCTCGGCTATACCCGCTCGCGTATCCTGCCGTGGTCGCTCGATGGCGGCAGTGAAGGCTCGGCCAATTATGCGCTGGTGATGCGCAAGGATGGTTCCAGCGAACGTTACGCCTTTGCATCCGGCATCCGGGTCGATAAGGACGACGTCATCCGCGTCATCACCGGCGCCGGCGGCGGTCTCGGCAACCCGAAGGAGCGCGATCCGGCCAAGGTGGCGGAGGATGTCCGCAACGGCCTGATATCAGCCGAGCGGGCTCAGGAGGTTTATGGTTACAGGGGTGAGTGATGCTCTCCATCGTCCCCTCTCCCCGCGTGCGGGGAGAGGGCTAGGGTGAGGGGCAAATACTCTCATCCTTCCGGTGCGAGGCTGTGCCCCTCAGCCGGCCTATCGGCCACCTTCTCCCCGCACGCGGGGAGAAGGGACAAGCGGCAAACTTATCGCCAATAAAACGGCTCGAAATTTTGGAGGACGTCTATGACTGAAAAGACAAAGCATCGCCTCGCGGCCCTGCGCGCGCGCATGCGCGACACCGGAACAGGCCTGATCGCGATTGCACCGGGCTCCCACATGGATTGGGTCCTCGGCTTCCACCCGCATCCGGACGAACGCCCCTGCCTGCTCTTGATCGCGCCGGAAAAGGAAGCCTTCCTGATGCCGGCGCTGAATGCCGACGGCACGCGCGAATTCACCGATATCGCCTTCTATAACTGGTCGGACGATCAGGGGCCGGTGAAGGCGCTTGCCGACGCGCTGGACGGGATCGGCGCCAAGGCACCGGGGCGCGTTGCCCTCGACGAGACGATGCGAGCCGATTTCGCGCTGCTGCTGCTCGACGCCCTGCCGACCGACACGGCGCGCGACTTCACGCCGGACACGCTTGGCGCCCTGCGTATGTGCAAGGATGAAAGCGAATACGAAAAGCTGAAGATGAATGCCGGCATCGCCGACCGCGCCATGCAGGCGGCCTTCGCAAAGGTTCGTCCGGGCATGAAGGAGAAGGAACTTGCCGCGGATATCCGGGCGCATTTCTCCTCCGAAGGCGCTTCGCCGGCCTTCTGGATCGTCGGTGCCGGCGGCAACGGCGCCTTTCCGCATCATTCCGCCAGCGAGCGGGTGATCGAGGAAGGTGATGCCGTCGTTATCGATATCGGCGGCCGCAAGGACGGTTATCCGAGCGACATCACCCGCATGGCCGTCATCGGCAAGGCGCCCGAAGGCTACGCGGAGGTCCACGCCATCGTCGAGAGGGCGGTGCAGGCTGCCCTTGCTGCCGCAAAGCCTGGTGTGGTCGCAAAGATCGTCGATGCGGCTGCCCGCAAAGTGATCTCGGATGCCGGTTACGGCGAATATTTCGTCCACCGCACCGGCCATGGCATGGGCATCGACGGACACGAGCCGCCCTATATCACCGCGACCTCGGAGACGGTGCTGGAGGAAGGCATGGTGTTCTCGATCGAGCCCGGCATCTACCTGCCCGGCCGCTTCGGCATCCGGCTTGAGGATATCGTCATCCTGCGCAAGGACGGCCCGGAAATCTTCTCGTCGCTGTCGCGCGATGTGAAGGTGATCGGCTGATTTATACGGCCATCGCAGCCTTCACGGGCTGCGGTGGCCGCTATCTCGCCTCGCGCAGGCGCATGCGGGGGGACGCCGGGCGGCGCTGAAAAACGCGAATAAGCGGCTTTTCCACGAAGAGATAAGCCAGAGAGCCGGCCACCACACCGGCCATAACAGCAACGGCGAAAACCAGCGGCACCGGCATGTGCAGGCCCATCCCCAACTTCACCGCAACCGATATGGCGAAGGTGTGCCAGAGGTAGATGGAATAGGAGGCATTGCCGAGAAACGCGGGAATGCTCGCATGGCGGACCATGCTGTTGGCTTCGAGGCTGAGAGTGCCGAGGACAAGCGTGACGGCAAGCGGACCGCAGATGCGCTCGTCGAACGGAAGCCGCAGCAAGGCGATCGTTGCGAAGCCACCGAGCGACAGCGCCAGCAGAAAGCCCCCGATCCGCACCTTCGGCACGAAGCCCTTCAACCACAGCGCTCCAAGCGCCATGCCGGCCACGAATTCGAGAATGATCGGGCGGGTATAGGTGAGGAACAGCGGGTTGTCCGATGAGATGGTAGCGCCGAGTATCACCAGAGCGGCGAAGAGCGCCCCGAGCATAGGCAGTCGAAGATTTCTCGGGAGGAAGAGCGCGGCTGCGAAGGCGGCATAGAAGAACATCTCGAAATTCAGCGTCCACCCCTGAACCAGTACCGGCCAGATCTCGCCGTTGCTCGGCGAGCGCATGGGCACGAAAAATAGCGATGCCAGCACGTGCTGCAGCGACAGGATGAGGTTGGGAAACAGGCCAACGATGCCGCCGAGGACCATGACCGCCGTCGCGAGCCAGTAGACCGGGACGATGCGCCGCAGACGATCGCTCAAAAACCGTGCCGGCGAAGCCGGACGGTTTTCGCTGATCACCCACATGATGAAACCGCTGATGACGAAGAACACATCCACCCCGGCAGCGCCGATGGCAAAGGCGTAATCCGTCCTTTCCGCCGCATGAAACAGCACGACGGCAATCGCTGCCAGCGCCCGCAGATACTGGATGCCGTAGAGCGTCTTCATCGGCCGGCCTGCGGCAGGGCGTAGATGATCCGGTGGACACGCGTCTCGCTCGGCCACGATAGGCTCGGTGCGCGCTGTGGCCGCTGCATCAGCTTGCCGGCGGCGAAATAGAGCAGGAACGAGCCGACATGGTACGGGTTCATGATATCGATCTCCACGAAGGCCCGCATCGCCAGCAGCAGCGAAATGCCGAAGAGCACCGTCGCTTCGGGATCGTTGGCATGCACGAGAAAGCGCTTCAACTGGCCGAATACTGTGACGATCAGGATCATGCAGAGCAGGAACAGGCCGATCAGACCGGTTTCGACCGTCGCCTCGATAAAGGTGTTGTGGAAATGGAAACCGGAGCGGGAACCGATGAAGAATTCCTCCCAGAGCCGTTCAGGCTCGGAAAAGCCCTGCACCCAATAGGCCTGATAGCCGACGCCGAAGGCGGGGTGGGCGGCTGCCGCTTCAATACCTTGCTGCCAGAGATAGGTGCGCCCGGTCAGCGTCGAATCCTTGCCGAAGGCCCCGAGCACGAGATCGGTGCCGCCGGCAGAAATGAAGGCAGCAATCAGCGCGATGAAGGCTACTCCTCCCCCGATGAAGACCATCTTCCTGTGTTTTGGCGACAGCCGCAGCAGAATGCGCAAGCCGAGTGATGCCCCAACCACCGCAGCCGTCGTCAGAACCGAGGTGGCCGATTGCGAAGCGATCAGCGCATAACAGGCCAGCAGTCCGACAATGCCGCTCGCCATCAGCCAGATGCGCCGCTCGCGCAGCGTCACGACTGCCGCGAAGGCGAAATAGACGCCGAGCGAGGCATAGAAACCAAGCTGGTTCTTCGAGGCGAAAGCCCCGACGAAGCTTACCGTGCCTTCCAGCGGATCGGCGTGATAGACGCCGAATAGCAGGGAATAAAGCAGCACGATGCCCGTTCCCAGCAGCGCGCCGCAGGTCAGCGTGCGGATATCGAGAACGCGCACGGCAATCAGCGCGCAGACGACATGGGTGAAATACTGGATGCCGGTGCGCAGCGTCATCGACGGTGCAGCCGACCAGAAAACCGAGAGGCAGGCAAAGATCGCGAAGCTGAAAATCCACAGATTGGCGCCGTAATTGCCGAGCACGCGCCGGTAATCGATCAGCACCAGCGGCAGCCACAGTCCGTAATAGGCAAGGATCGACACCTGGCCGAAATTCGCCGAATAGGCGAAGACGAAGAACGATAGCGCCACGGCAAACAGGCCGTAGGCGTCGTTTTCTCCCGGAGTGATCAGGCTTGCCTTAGCGACTCGCATTGTCACCTCACCGCATCGCGACGTTGAGCTGCACCTTGATCACGTCGCCCGGAAGGACCTGCGTCGTCTCTTCGGCGGGGATTTCCGTGGCGCGGCCATCCTTCTCCCGCACGATGACGTAAGCGATGCCCGCCCCCGCGGCATTGTCCTTGCGCAAGGCTTCATCGGCCGATTGCGACAGCGCTTCCGACATCAGCGAGCGGCTGGTCGAAAGCTTGAGTGCGATCGTGTCGAGTTCGCTTTCGGTGTTCTGCAGCTCCTGGGCAAGGGCGGCGTCCCAATCGTTCTTCAGATTGGTCTCGTCCTGGCCGGCTTTGTTGATGTCCTGTTTGGCTTTCAGCGCCGTCGTGTCGATATCGAGCAGAGCTGCCTGCAGGTCGGCTGCGCGCTGTTCCAGCGACAGCTTGCGAGCGCTGAGGAGCAGCCCCTTCTCCTCAAGGCCGCCGGCCTTTTCCAGGTCTTCATTGACCAGTTGCAACTGCCGCGTCTGGGTCTCGGTCTTCTTGTCGAGCGAGGCGACCTCCTTTTGCAGAAGATCCTTGAGATCGGCCAGCGCCTCGAGCTGCAGCTTCTGCTTCTTGTCGCGTGAGACGAGCAACGCCTTTTCGCTGGCGACGAGGCCGGCGGCATCCGGCGCGTCCTTCAGTTCCGGCGGGACCGTGATATCCTGTTTCTCGGCGATCTCAGCCATCAGCCTTGCCCGGCGCACCAGCAGCCGGTTGCGTTCGGCCACGAGAACGGAGGCATCGCCGTCGGCGCGGATGAAATCCCGCGCGATGCGCTGGCCTGGATCGGCGCGGCGCAGGCCGCCGCCGAGGCTGACGGCCTTCAGCACCGTCATGTTGGGCGAGAACGGGTATTCGCCCGGCGTCTGCACTTCGCCGGAGATATAGACCGGGCGATACTGTGCCAGCTCGACGGAAGCGGTCGGCAGGTCGCGCAGGCCGAAAAGCATCTGCATGCGCTTGCCGATATCGGCGGAAACTTCTGCCGTCGTCTTGCCGGAGACCGGCAGGTCGCCGATCAACGGCAGCGAGATCTGGCCGGAAGCACCGACCGAATACTCGCCGCTGACAGCCGACCAGTCGCGCACCGTGCCCTCGGCCGTCTGCCACTCGACGACGCGGATGCGCAACTTGTCGAGCACGTCGAGGTGATAATCGTCGGCGCGGGTGCCGCCGGTAAAGGTGACGACCGCCATCATTCCGGCCATGAGGCCGAAAACGGAACGACGGAACTTTCTCGGCCCAAGGGCCGCTGGACGTGTCTTCATGGGAAATCCGTTTCGTTTCACGGCGGCCCTCAAGGGGCACGCGCCGTGATGTCGGTCAAAAATGCTCAGTAGCTGCCACGGGACAGGCAGACGGCCGGGATCGTGCGGGCGACGATGACGACATCGCGGGTGAACGACCAGTTCTTGACGTAGTGGGTATCGAAAGCGATGCGCGAGGCATAGGAAACATCGTTGCGGCCGCTGACCTGCCAGAGGCCGGTCAGACCCGGACGGGACCGCAGGTAGTAGACGGCGGCACTCTCATAGAGTTCCAGTTCGTCTTCCACGACGGGGCGCGGTCCCACGACGCTCATGTCGCCGCGAATGATGTTGATGAGTTGGGGCAGTTCATCGAGGCTGAGCTTGCGCAGCACGGTTCCGACGATGGTTACACGCGGATCGTCCTTGAGCTTGCGGGTGGCGCGCCACTCCGCATAGGCCTGAGGGTTGGCCTGCAGGTGCTCCTTCAGAATGCGATCGCCATCCTGCCGCATGGTGCGGAACTTCAGGCAACGAAAGCTGCGGCCGTTATGGCCGATACGGGGGTGTCCGTAAAACACCTTGCCGCCATCGGTGAATTTCACGAGCGCTGCGATCATCAGAAGGATCGGGCTCAGGAAAACCAGGGCCGAGACGGCGGCGAGGATGTCGAAACCCCTTTTTGAAATTCCACCGACCGGCGGGTGGCCGGTGGCGAGCGTCATGAGAAACGGCGAGTTGGCCGATCTGGTCGCTGACTTCATAGAGTGGTCTCCATTGCGGTTATGCGATTTGTCGGGTCCGGAATGGACGCGGGCGTATCCAAGGGAGAGTGTATGGTCAGAATTTGTTTTTAGAAGATCGGGACGGTGACACAGTTTTTGCGGTGCAGCATTTCAGCAGGGGCGAATAAAAGGGCGAGACGATATTCACCTTCCCGCTCGAATATTAAATTTCTTAAAGGTTGCTGCCGGCGAAGGGGTCACGTTGCAACGGCTGCTGTGAACCGAGATGAAGCGGAAATTTATAATTCCCGATGGCTTCCGGATATATTTATCTCCATTTCGCAAGGGTCGAAAAAACTTGGGTACAGTCATCCCGCACCTGATGCGGTGGAGTAATCATGCGTCGCAACATCATGCTGCGTTGCAAAAGATGTCGCCTGTAGATCGGTGAGGCCTGTAACAAAAGTTTATCCCGATATGAAAAAATACACGTATCGGAAGGTGTTTTGTATCTGATTTACTCGCGTTACAATAGAAATTGTGGCGTAATTGTGTCAGAATGAGGCTGCTTTGACCGCTTGGATTCGGGATTCGGCCGGGGCGAAGCGCATGTTCGTTACCACGGAGACGGGCCAGAGACAGTTCGCGGATGTTTTTCGCGCCGATTGCGGCTCTCACGAACTCTCCCCATATATTCTCAAGGGTTCTTTGTTTATAGTGCCGGCAGGGATCGGAGGAGGCCAGGCGGCCATGATTGTTTCAAGACGTCATCCAGGTTCGGGATAAACCATGTACGGACCGCGTGTTTTTGTCAGCATGATCGGCGCCCTCGCCGTCTTTGCCCTTGCCACCTATGCGATGAACGGCTCGCTTTGGAGCACCCTCGTCCAGACGGTCCTCTGTGCCTTGCTTCTGCAGGTCGGCTATTTCCTCGGCGTCGTTTTCCTGATCTGGAGAGCCGCGCGTGGCGGCAGGCGCGACGCCATAGAGACCCCCTCCGGCAAGGCGGGCGAGACCGAAGGCGGGGCCATACCCGTTTCCAGGTTCAACAAACCCGGCCCGACGAATTTCTAGCGTTCAAGGTTACAGGCACCCAGATTGGTGGTAATATTTACCACCAATTCGGAGATAGAGCCGTGGCAAACGTTGAAAAAATGAGTGTGTCGGTCACGCCGCAACATGCGGAAATCCTGCGAGATGCCGTGCAGAGTGGTGCCTATGCCAGCAGCAGCGAAGTCATCCGCGAAGCCATGCGCGACTGGTCTGCGAAATGGGTGCAGCGCAGGGGCGATATCGAAACGCTGCGCCTGATGTGGACCGAAGGCAAAGCCAGCGGCGCGGCGACCCCCGTCGATTTTGACGATTTGCTTGATGAAGCGCGCGCAGAACTAGCGACACCCGCGAAGCATGACCGCTAAGCTCCTCTGGACGCCTCGTGCTCGATCAGACATCAAGAAAATCTACATCGATATCGGGCGCAACCAACCAGCAAGCGCCGAGCGATATCTTCAACGCTTTCGCTCGAGGGTAGAGCTGCTGATAGCCCACCCCCGTCTCGGGGAGCGGCATCCCGAAATATTTCCATCGGTTCGCATGCTGGTGGAAGCGCCCTACGTCATCCTCTACGAAATCACCCCGGATGCCGACGGAAGGGATGTCGAGATCATTGAGATTGTGCGTGTCGTTGACGGCCGCCGCGACCTGAAGGCGCTTTTCTAAACATGCGGCGCACCCAAAAAGCGCATTGATTTTTGCTGCGCCGCGATAGCGACATGATCGCTTTCCATGGTGTGATCTGTCTTTCGAACCCTGACTTCGGAAAAAACCGAAATGAATCAAAGGAGGCGAAGAGATGGACACTGGAATCTGCGTCATCATCGCGGCGATGAATGCCGCTTCGACCATTGGCCGCGCCGTATCGACGGCGCTTCGCGAGCCGGAAACGAGGGAAGTCATCGTCATTGACGACGGATCGCGCGACGCGACGCTTGCGGCCGCGATTTCGGCCGATGACGCCAGCGGCCGCTTGAAAACCCATCGTTTCGAACAGAACCGCGGCCCGGCCGCCGCCCGCAATCAGGCGATTGCGATGTCGCATTCCCCCATTCTCGCCATTCTGGATGCGGATGATTTTCTGTTTTCCGGTCGCTTCCGCAGGCTTCTGGCGCAGCAGGATTGGGATTTCGTCGCCGACAACATCGCCTTCGTCGATGAAGCTGCCGTTTCGCGCGCGCATGCCGAGCTTGCCGACATCGAGCCTAGCCCGAAAGTCATCGACCTCAAGACCTTCGTCGAGGGCAATATTTCGAAACGCGGCGTGCGGCGTGGCGAGATCGGCTTCCTGAAGCCGCTCATGCGGCGCGATTTCCTCGAACGCCACGGCTTGCGCTACCGGGAAGACCTGCGGCTGGGCGAGGATTACGATCTTTATGCGCGGGCTCTTGCCTGCGGAGCACGCTACAAGGTCATCCATAGCTGCGGCTATGGTGCGGTCGTGCGCGGTAATTCCTTGAGCGGCAGCCATCGCACCGAAGACCTGCGGCGGCTCTATGAGGCGGATCGCGCCATTCTGGCAAGCGCTGACCTTTCGGATGCCGAACGGCAGATCATCAGCGCGCACGAGCGGCATATCCGTGCCCGTTACGAGCTTCGCCATTTTCTCGATGTGAAGACGGAAAGCGGCTTCGGACGCGCGCTGGCCTATGCGCTCGGCCACCCGGCCGCATTGCCGGCGATCGCCGGCGGTATCCTGGCCGACAAGACGCAAGGTCTTCGCAAGCGCGAAGACGCGCCGACGGCCTTGGGCGGGACCGGCAAGCTGCGATATCTCCTGACGGCACCGGCGGGGCAAAGCTGACGCTCGCCCCGCTAGCCGGCTTTAGAAATAGTCGCGGCGCACGCCGTCGAGCACATTGATGAACCGTTCCTTGCGCTCGGCAAGGACGCTATCGGCGCTGAGCTGCGGCTCGGCGCGGCTTGCCTGCCACAACGCCAGCGCCGAGGGGGCAGCGAGCATCTGCTTTGCAGCCGAGCGCAGCCCGGTTTGCCGCGGTTCCCGCTCGTGCACCATGACTTCGTCATCGTCGGTGGAGGCAGTACGCGCGGCGCCTGTCTCGAAACCCCAGAAACGGGTGCCCTTCAGCACGGCCTCGGCCCGGCTGGACACCGGAACCTGTCGCGGGCGATAGGTCACGCCCAGCGTGCTTGCCCAGTCGTTCCACTTGAAGCTGTTGATGCCGGGAGATGTGCTGACGGCAACCCACGGCACGCGGAAGGCATCCGCAAGGATGGCGCCGTGCATGGATTCGGCGATGATCAGCTCCGAGCGGGCGATATTGGCGATCACCTCCATGGCCTCGCCGCGCGGGTCGATATAGGTGACGCCAATGGTGTTGCAGACCTCCGGCCACAGCCCTGCAATTGCCGATTCCCAATGGGGTACGAAGCTTTTGCGCACGGTTTTGGGGATGTTCCTGAACTCCGGCATCTCGGCCACCATCACGGCGGGATCGATAATGCCGAGGCTTTCGTCGAGGCCCAGCTTGCGGGCGGTAAGCGGCCCTCGCACGCAGCGGATATCCCATTCCGCCGCATTGCTCATGTCCGGCAAGATGCCGTAGCCGAACCCGCTTCCCAGCACCAGTTTGTGACCGGGATCGGACAGCAGCGCCTTGTTGAGCACCGTGCCGACGCCGACGAGAAGGGTTTCGGGGTGTACGTCGCGAAACCCCGGAATGAGATAATCCCAGAGCCAGAGGTTGAGGTCATCGCCAAAATTCCCATGGTGGGATTCCCAATAATAAGGTTTCATCGAAGTCTCCTGATCGAATTGTTCGGGGGCGTCAGCGGGAAAATTTCCCGGCGGCCAGTTCCAGCGCGCTTCTCAGCAGCACCGGATCGCGCCACGCCCAGCGGGCGAGCAATTGCAGTTGCGGAAGCTTACGGCGTTTTACCAGCCGTGCCTGGCTCCAGAGCGCTTGCCGGCGCGCGGTGCTCTTGTAGGAGCGGATTGATGCGACTTCCGCCGGCCTGCGCGCAAAACGTCCTTCGAGCGTATCGAGCGCGACCCAGGTGTTGAACTGCTGCTTGAGGAATTCCGGGGAATCGTTGTCGATCCCGTGAAAGATGTTGATGCCCTCGCCGCGCACGGCGCCCGGCGCATCGCAGAGGATCACCCGGCCGGACGCCAAAACGCAATCGCAGAAGAACAGCACGTCCTCGGCCGCCAGCCTGAGCGTCGGCTCGAAGCGGATGGTCTCGAAAAGTTTTCGGCCGATCACCATGCAGGAGAGGTGAAGGAAGCTCCAGTTTTTCAGCATGACGCTGGAAAGCTCCGGCAGTTCGACCGTGAGCGGTTCCTCTTGAAGCCGGTGCACGGTCTCGGTCTTTTCGAGGTCGGCCACGCCGAAATGATAGTAGAAGGCATCACCGCCGGTGATCGACGCCCAATAGCAATTGGCCCCGAAGCGGGTCATGCCGTCATAGGCATTTTTCAGGTGATCCGGCGTCCAGACGTCGTCGGAATCGAGAAATGCCGCAAATTCGGTACCCGTGCCGATATTGTCGAGACCGGTGTTGCGTGCACCCCCCGGACCCGCATTTGGCTGGCGGATGATACGGATGCGGTCCCTCTCCTCGGAGGCAAGTGATTTCAGTTCCTCGTCAATGGGATAGGGGGATTGATCATCGACGATCAGAACGTCGAAATCGGTGAATGTCTGGGCAAAAACGGACGCGAGTGCGCGCCTCAGAATGCCCGGCTCTTTCTGGTAGTAGGGTATGATAACTGTCAGCTCTGCCATTTTTTCGCCCCTGCGGTTTCTCTAATAAGAGTTTCGTGGTCTCCTCCCACCGGGTCGTGGCCTTATGTTTTCACAAAGGCCCTCTTGGTCTTTGTTTCCCTCCTTTCATTGAGGATGCTGCCATGCCGACCGTCATCAATGCGAAATCCGTGACGCGAAACGTTGCATGGAGCGTGCTGTCAAAGACAGGCACTTTCGGGCTTAAATTTGTCACGGTGCCTATTCTGGCAAGAGTCCTGTCGCCCGAAGAGTTCGGCGCGGTGGCCGTTGCGCTGACCATCGTGCAGTTTCTGGCGATGATCGGCGGGGCCGGTCTCGCCTCGGCGCTAATCATCCAGCGCGACGAGGAAATGGAGACGATCCACTCGGTCTTCTGGGCGAATCTGGCGATTTCCTGCCTCATGGCGCTCGGCCTCTATCTCTGGGCGGAGGAGATCGCGACCCTGCTCGGCGCGGTCGAAGCGGCCTATCTCGTGAAGCTGATGGCTTTTCTCATTCCGCTGCAGCTCAGCGGCGATGTCGCCTATGCGTTGCTCGCGCGGCGCATGGAGTTCGCCAAGGATGCGCTGTGGAGCATGATTTCCGAATCGGCCGGCGCGGTGATTGCCCTCGTCCTGGCTCTGGCCGGTTTCGGGGTTTGGGCGCTGGTCGCGCAGCTTTTCCTGTCCGCCGTCATCCGGCTTGCCGGGCTTTATGCGGTCTCACGCTATACGCCGCGTCTGGTGATGTCGCCGCGCAAGGTTCTGGCGCTCAGCCGCTTCAGTCTTGGCATGATGGGCTCGGAAGTCGCCAATTTCGTCACCTTCCAGTCGCCGATGGTGGTGATTTCGCGGCATCTCGGCCTTGCCGATGCCGGCGCCTATTCGGCCGCGAACCGCTTTGCCAGCATTCCCAATCAGGTGGTGCTCTCAGCGGTCATGGGGGTGCTGTTTCCGGCCTTCAGCACAATGATGGAGGATCGCGCGCGCCGCTCAAGCGCCCTGATGCTGAGCACGCAGGTCACCACGGTGCTTCTCGCGCCGATGATGTTCGGCCTCTGGGCGCTGGCGGAGCCGGCAATGCGCGTTCTCTTCGGCGCGCAATGGGCCTATGCCTGGCCGGTGCTCGGCCTGCTGGCACTGTCGAAGGGCATCCTCACCCCCTGCAGCACCTTCGTCCCCTATCTCAAGGGTATCGGTTACGGCGGCACGCTGTTCTGGTGGGCGATCCTGCGGGCGGTGATCACGACGGCAGCCGTTGCCTACGGGGCGATGACGGGTGGCCTCGTCGATGCGATGGTCTGGCTTTGCGTCGTCAATGCCGTGGTTCTGGTTGGCTATTCCCGCGTCGTGTTCCGGGCTGACGAGATGTCCTTCCTCAAGGGCTTCTTCATCTGCTGCCGTCCGATGCTGACGGCGGCCATCATGGCGGTTGTCGTCAGGCTGCTGCTCGATCACTACGGCAGCCTCGTTCCGAACCAAGTCCTGCAACTCATCGCAGGTGCAGCAATCGGCGGACTGCTCTACGCCCTCCTCGTTCTAGCGACGGAGCGCGCCCTCATTTCCAGGCTGATGGAATTTGTCCATCGCCGTCGCGCGCCGGCTGTCGAGGTGCCGGCGGAATAAAGGCGCACCCCGTATCGTTGCCGCAGTCTCGCCATGATTCGAGCCGTTGCCGGCATGAACGGCCGTAATTTTCTGCATCCTGAAATAGAATTTATGCATTTATAGCCCTGCTTGATTGTAAATTTCATCTTATTTTAGCAATCGCTTCAAGTCCCTTGAACCGGGGGATTTTCCGGTCTGGGATGAAAGGATCGGTCCGAAAATCCCATAAAATTTTCCGGTTGAAATGCTGCGCTGCGGTAAAAAGCCGAAAACTTTTTTGCTGCACTGCCATATTTTTCCGACCGATGGAGCCTAGCTTATTGGCTGCGGGCTCAAGTCTGCTCTTTTGAAACGGCGCATCAAAAAGCCGCCCAACAGGAGTGACTGACATCGTGGATATGAACGCGAATGTTTCGTCGCGGATCAATCTGATGCGCATTTTGCTCATCTCGGGGATCGTCTTCGTGCACGTTCCCTACGATCCGGCAAACAGCCCTTTTCTGGGCACATACGGCATGATCGACTGGCTCCGGGTGTTTCTCGGGGACAGCCTGTTTCGCGTGGGCGTGCCCTGCCTCAGCGCCATTTCGGGTTATCTGCTGTTCCGCAAGGGCGGTTTCGATTATACCCGCACGCTGCGCAGCAAGGCCTCGACCGTACTCTTGCCGTTCCTGCTGTGGAACCTGAGTTTCCTCGCCTTCGTCGCACTCGCCCAAAGCCGCGGCATGGGTTTCGGCTACCTGCCGGATGTACTCCACGCGAGCCCGCGGGAGTTGGCAAGCTTCGCGTTCGCGGTTGAGGCATGGCCTATCAATCTGCCGCTCTATTTTCTGCGCGACCTGTTGCTGTGCCTGATCCTGTCGCCACTTCTCGCCTTTCTGATGCGGCGCTATCCGCGCGCTACGCTTCTGGTTTTTCTGCTCTATGCGGTGCTGCCGTTGCCCAACCTGATCTTCCTGAAGAAATCGATCCTGTTCGGCTTCAGCGTCGGGATCGGCGTGGCGCTTCACAAGGTCGATCTCGCGGCTATCGATCGCCATGCGAAGGCGATCCTGCTCGTGGTGCTTTCCGCCACTGCGCTGCTGTCGGCCGGCCTCTATCTGACCGGCCCCGAGTTTCCCCTCTGGCTCGATATGACGCGCAGCCTGATCGCCCTCACCGGCATTCTCGGTTCCTGGGCCTTGTCGGCGCTGCTGGTCCAGACGCGGGTCGGGCAACGCCTGTCGCGCGGCGGCGGGCTGAGTTTCTGGATCTTCTGCGGTCACTATCCGCTGCTGATCGTCCTCTGGATGATCTGGAACAGGATTGGATCGGCGGATTACCCGTTGTTCTACGCGCTCGCCCCGGTGCTCGCGATCAGCATCCTCGTTGCGACACACGCTTTGGCGCAGGCCTTTTTCCCACGGCTTCATGCCTTGCTCACCGGAAACCGCATTCGGGCCAACCGGCCGAAATCGGATGCGGAGCGCGCCGCCGGCGCCGCCGACTACGCAACCCAGTCTCGATAACCGCCCCAAGGCCTGGCTCGAACCAACGTAAGGACGACATCGACCATGACGACACGATACACCCTGCTTGCCCTTGCCATCGCTACGGGCCTTTCCTCCCCGGCTTTCGCGCAGGAAGGTGCGGCAGGCACTTCCTTCGTCGAAGACTTCGATCGGCTCGACCCGGCGATCTGGTATGTCTCCGATGGCTGGAATAACGGCGCGCATCAGAACTGCACCTGGTCGAAGGACCAGGTTGGTGTCGCCGATGGCATGCTGACCCTCACCTTCGAACAGAAGGACAAGGGTGAACGGCAATATGTTTGCGGCGAGATCCAGACGAAGAAGCGTTTCGGCTACGGCACCTATGAGGTGCGGATGAAGACGGCCGACGGCTCGGGGCTGAATTCCGCCTTCTTCAGCTATATCGGCCCGGCCGACAAGAAGCCGCATGACGAGATCGATTTCGAGGTGCTGGGCAAGAACCCGGCCAAGGTGCAGCTCAACCAGTATGTCGGTGCCAAGGGCGGCAACGAAAAACTGGCCGATGTCGAAGGCGGCGCCAACAGCGATTTCCACGACTACGCCTTCGTCTGGCAGAAGGACCGGCTGCGTTACTATGTCGATGGCAAGCTGGTGCAAGAGGTGACGGACGCCGCGAAGCTTCCGACCAACGCCCAGAAAATCTTCGTCAGCCTGTGGGGCACCGATACGCTAAAGGACTGGATGGGCGCGTTTTCCTATTCTCAGCCTGCGACCCTGCAGGTCGATCGCATCGCCTTCACCGCCGAAGGCGATGCATGCCAGTGGGCCGGCTCCATCGCCTGCGCGCTGAACTGAAGCAGGAAAAAGCGATGCTTCATATTCTCTATCTCGCGCATGATCTCGCCGATCCCGCCATTCGACGCCGGCTTCTGACGCTGCAGGCAGGCGGTGCGGAGGTGACGCTTGCCGGCTTTCGCCGCGGCAAAGGCTCGGCTGTTGCCTTCGAAACGGTCTGGCCGTTCGAACTGGGCGTGACGGAGGATGCACGTTTTCTGCAGCGGACGGCGACGGTTGCAAAAGCGTGTTTCAACCTTCCGGCACGGTTGAAGTCCGTCCGCAAGCCGGATGTGATCATCGCCCGCAATCTCGAAATGCTGGCCGTAGCCCGCCGCGCCAACAGCCTTTTCGGCGGTGATGTGCCGATCGTTTATGAATGCCTCGATATCCATCGCCTGCTGTTGCGGCAGGATGCTATCGGCAAGGCGATGCGGGCGGCGGAAGCCCGGTTCGGGCGCGATATCCGCCTGCTGATCACCAGTTCCCCGGCTTTCGTGGAGAATTATTTCCGGCCGCTTTCCGCGCTCGATGCGCCTGTGCTGCTGCTGGAAAACAAGGTGTTCGATCTGGCTGAAGAAACGGCCACGGTGCCGAAGGCACGGCCGCCGGAACAGGGAGCGCCGTGGAAGATCGGCTGGTTCGGGGCCTTGCGCTGCCGCAAATCGCTCCAGATTCTTTCCGAATTTTCGCGCGCGATGGACGACAAGGTCGAGATCGTCCTGCGCGGCCGGCCCGCCTATTCCGAATTCGATGATTTCGATGGTCAAGTTGCGGCCGCGCCGCATGTGAGCTTTCACGGCCCCTATCGCAACCCCGAAGACCTGCTGTCGACCTATGGCGAAATTCAGTTTTCCTGGGCCATCGATTTCTTCGAAGAAGGGCTGAATTCGCAGTGGTTGCTGCCAAACCGGCTCTATGAAAGCTGCCGTCATGGCGCGGTGCCGATTGCGCTTGAAGGAACGGAAACGGCCCGCTTCCTGAAGACCCGCGGCATCGGCCTCATCCTGCCGGATACGCGCCTCGAAACACTGCGCGAGACCTTCGCGGCCATGGATCAAGCCCGCTATCTCACCGCCTTCGAGCGCCTTGCCGCGCAGGATGCGCGCCAGTGGACCGTCGATCGGGCCGATTGCCGGGCGCTTGTCCAGCGGCTCGCATCGGTCTCGTCGGCACCGCGCGTTTCCGCCGCCTTCTCGTCCCCATCAGCACCAACGAGGGTGAACCTGAATGACTGAACCTCGCACTCTCATCGTCATCCCCTGCCTCAATGAGGAGGCCCATATCGGCCCGCTCATCGACCAGCTCGGCCCGGCCATGGAAGCGCTCGATGCCCGCCTCCTCGTCGTCGACGGCGGCAGCACGGATGCGACGCGCGCCATCGTTGCCGGCATCACTGCGGAAAATCCCCGCGTGACGATGCTGGACAATCCCAAGCGTATCCAGAGCGCCGCCATCAATCTCGCCGTCGATCGTTTCGGCGATGACTATTACTATCTCATCCGTATCGACGCCCATGGCAGCTACCCGGATGATTATTGTGAGGTGCTGGTGCGTGAGGCGATCGAGACGGGTGCGGATTCCGTTGTGGTCGCGATGCAGACGGTCGGCTTCGACACCTTCCAGAAGGCGACCGCCTATGCCCAGAATTCCAGGCTCGGCAATGGCGGCTCCAAGCATCGGGTCGGCTCGACCGGCCATTGGGCCGATCATGGCCATCACGCCCTGATGCGGATTTCCGCCTTCAAGGCCGTCGGCGGCTATGACGAGGCCTTCAGCCACAACGAGGATGCGGAATTCGATTACCGTCTCAACAAGGCCGGCCATCGCATCTGGATGACCGACCGCACGAGCATGGTCTATTATCCGCGCTCCAGCATCGGCCCGCTGTTCCGGCAGTATTTTGCCTATGGCCGCGGCCGCGCGCGGAATTTTCTCAAGCATCGGGTCCGTCCCGGCCTGCGCCAGATGATCCCGCTTTCCGTCGCCCCGCTTGCTGTTGGCGCCCTGCTTGCGGTCATCAATTGGGCGGCAGTGATCCCGGTCGGTGTGTGGGCCTTGGCCTGCATTGCCTATGGCTTCTGGATGGCGATCGGGGAGCGCAATCCTTACGGGCCGCTCGCGGCGGTCTCCGCCATGGTCATGCACTTTGCCTGGTCTGCCGGTTTCTGGCGCGAGCTTCTGGCGGGGCGGCAGGGCCGCGCGGTTCTTGCCGGGGAGGTGGCGTGATGAACACAGCCAACCAACCGATCCGCGTTGATATCGCCGTCTGCACCTTCCGCCGGCCGATGCTGGAACAGACGCTTCGGTCGCTGGCAAACCTCACGGTTCCGCCGGGCTATGCCGTGCGCGTCATCGTCGCCGACAACGACACGGTGCCGAGCGCGAAGCCGCTCGTCGATCGGCTGCGTTTACCCTTCGAAATCCACTATATGCATTGCCCCGCCGGCAACATCTCGATTGCGCGCAATGCCTGCCTGGATCATGCCCGCGGCACATTCCTCGCCTTCATCGACGACGACGAAACCGCGTCGTCGGATTGGCTCGTCCATCTGATCGTGCAGCAGCGGGAGCTTTCCGCCGATGTCGTGCTTGGGCCGGTGAAGGCCGAATATGCCGAACCGGCGCCACGCTGGATGAAGAGCGCGGACATCCACTCGACCCGTCCCGTCTGGATTTCCGGCGAAATTCGCACCGGCTACACCTGCAATGTGCTGCTCGACCTCCGCTCGAAGGCGATTGCCCGCCGCCGTTTCAGCCTTGCTCTCGGCAAGACCGGCGGCGAGGACACGGAATATTTCACACTCGTCAAACAGGCCGGGGGCCGCATTGTCTTTGCTGCCGATGCCTGGGTGTACGAGCCGGTTCCGGAAAACCGCGCGACGCTTTCCTGGCTCGCCCGCCGCCGCTTCCGCATGGGCCAGACCCACGGCCGCCTGCTCTTGGAACAGGGGTCGTCGTCGCTTGTGAAACAGCTTACCCTCGCCGGCGCCAAGGCTGGCTTCTGCGCCGTGGCATCCTTGCTGACCGTCCTTTCTCCCGTCAGCCGTTACCACTACGCCCTGCGCGCGGTGCTGCATGCCGGCGTCGTCAGCGGCCTTTTCGGCGTGCGCGAGATCGAGCAATACGGTGCAACGGAGACGCCTGCATGAGCGTACCCGATGTCTCCTTCATCATCGCCGCCTACAACAGCGCGAAAACCATCCGCCGCGCGGTGGAAAGTGCGCTGGCTCAAAGCGATGTGACAGTCGAAGTCATCGTGATCGACGATTGCTCGGCGGATGAAACGCGCGATGTGGTTTCCGCGATCGCCGATGAGCGCGTGCGGTTGATCCCGCTCGCGCGAAACCGCGGTCCCGGCGGCGCCCGCAATGCCGGGTTTGATGCGGCAAGGGGGCGTTGGCTCGCCATTCTCGATGCCGATGATGAAGTCGAGCCGCAGCGGCTTTCCCGGATGATCGAAAAGGCTGCGAACCTGAATGCCGATATCGTCGTCGACAATCTCGACGTGATCGACGGCGACGGCGTGCGCAGCAGCATGTTCACGGTGGATGCCCTCCATGCGCAGCCGCTGCTGACATTGCCGGCCTTCATCGATTCCAACCGGCTTTTCCACGCCACGCACAATTTCGGCTATCTGAAGCCGGTGTTCCTGCG
Source organism: Rhizobium sp. Root1212 (assembly GCF_001424985.1). GTDB lineage: Bacteria > Pseudomonadota > Alphaproteobacteria > Rhizobiales > Rhizobiaceae > Pararhizobium. The sequence goes on along the minus strand of NZ_LMDA01000027.1, from coordinate 63,606 downwards.
CAGTTTCATCGAGACCCACGGCCTGCGGTTCGATGAAAAGCTGCGCATCGGTGAGGACTATATTCTGCTGGCTTCCGCCCTCGCCTCCGGCGGCCTCTGCGCCATCGAGCCGTCCGCGGGCTATATCTATCACATCCGCGAAGGATCGATTTCCCGCGTGCTGCGGCTCGATCACGTCGAAGCGATGATCGCCGGCGATGCGCGCTTCACCGCCGCCTTTACGCTGGATTCCGAGGCGCAGGCGGCCCAGACGCGCCGTGCCCGCAGCCTTGTCGATGCCTATGATTTCCTGACCCTCATCGAACAGATGAAGGCGCGCTCCCTAAGCGGCGTGCTGCGCACCGCGCTCGCCAATCCGCGGGCGGTGCGGCACCTGCGCCTGCCGGTCAAGGCGCGTTTCGAGCGGATGGCCGCCCAGTTCGGCCGTTCGTCTTCCACTCCGGGCAAGGCCCACAACCCAAGCAAAGGATAAGCCATGGATCTCAGGAAAACCGTGAGGAAAGCCGTCATTCCGGTCGCAGGCAATGGAACCCGCTTCCTGCCGGCGACGAAGGCGATGCCCAAGGAAATGCTGACGATCGTCGATCGTCCGGTGGTGCAATATGCCGTCGATGAGGCCCGCGAGGCCGGCATCGAGCACATCGTCTTCGTGACCGGCCGCAACAAGCAGGCGATCGAGGATCACTTCGACGATGTGCCGGAGCTGCTCTCGTCGCTGACCCGTTCCGGCAAGAGCGCCCAGCTTCTCGAACTGGAAACGATGCTGCCGACCGCCGGCTCCGTCAGCTTCACCCGCCAGCAGGCGCCGCTCGGTCTCGGCCATGCCGTCTGGTGCGCCCGCGATCTGATCGGTGACGAGCCCTTCGCGCTGCTGTTGCCGGACATGATCTGCCACGGCACGCGCGGCTGCATGGCCGGCCTCGCCGATCTCTACGGCACGGTCGGCGGCAATGTCGTCGGCGTCGAGCAATGCACTCCGACCGAGACCTCTCAATATGGCATCGTCGGCAAGGGCAGCGCCGTTCCGCACGGCTTTGCCGTGACGCAAATGGTTGAAAAGCCGCGCGCAGATGAAGCGCCGTCGAATTTTTATCTGAACGGTCGCTACATCCTGCAGCCGGAAATCTTCGGCCTTCTCGCCCACCAGCAGCGCGGCGCCGGCAACGAAATCCAGCTGACCGACAGCATGGTCAAGCTCGCGGAAAATCAGCCGTTTCACGCCCATCCCTATGCCGGCCGCACCTTCGATTGCGGCTCCAAGCAGGGCTTCATCGAAGCCAATGTCGCCTTCGCGCTCGGGCGCGAGGATATCGGCGGCCCGGTCTTCGATTCGATCAGTGCCATGGTTGCGTCTCATCAAGGCCGTATCAACGTCGCATGATCCATTTCCCGGCCGGCAGCTTTGACGGCCGGGAAAACGTCAAGGCCCCACAGAAGAAAAAGAGGCGTCCATGAACCAAAGAAGCCTACCGCTCGGCAGACCTATCCCACGAGAGTTGGAGCAATCCGAACCCTTCATCGATCTCGACAGGCTGCTGGCCGCCATCCTGCGGCATGTGAAGGCGATCATGGTTTTTACCCTGGCGTTTCTCGCTCTCGGGGCGGTGTATCTCGTCGTCACGACGCCGGTGTACACCTCGATGACCCAGATTTTGCTCGATGACACGCTGTCGCGCTATGCCGAAGACGAGCAGCAATCGCCGCAGAACAGCCAGCAGGTCGATACCCGCATTGCCAGCGCCGTGGAAATCCTGAAATCCGGCACGCTTGCTGAGCGCGTCGTCGCCGAAGCCAAGCTGCAGGACAACGACACCGTGCTCAATCCGTCGGTGACGCCGGCCTCCGTCGTCAAATCCTGGATCAAATCGATCACGTCGGCATTCTCGGTCGCAACGCCCGTCTCGGAAGATGCGGCCCGCAACGGCCGGGAAAAGAAGGCGGCAGCCATGGTGCAGCAAGCGGTCAAGGTCGAGCGTGTAGCGCGTAGCGCCGTGGTTGCCGTTTCCTATACTTCGCCCGATCCGAAGCTGGCGGCAAAGGTCGCCAAGACTTATGCCGATGCCTATCTGTCCGATCAGCTCGGCGCCAATTTCGATGCTTCCGAGCGCGCCTCCGTCTGGCTGCAGGAGCGGCTTTCCGATCTCGCCCAGCGCGCCCAGACGGCATCCATGGAGGTCGAAGCCTACAAGCGCGCCAACAATCTGACCTCGACGCGCGGCGAGCTGATGTCTGAACAGCAGCTTTCCGACCTCAACAGCCAGCTGATCATCGCCCAGGCCGATGTCGCCAGCACCGCTGCGCGCTACAACCAGTTCAAGGCGATCCTCGAAAAAGGCCCGGAAAACGCCGTCGAGAACGCCACCTTGTCCTCCAAGGAGATGGACGGTTCCGTCATCCAGAACCTGAAGGAGCGTTACCTCGCCGTCAGCAAGCGCGAAGTCGATATCTCCAAGGCGTTTGGCGCGGATCATCCGCAGGCCGTATCGCTACGCGCGGAAAAGACCGATCTTTCCGGGCAGATTTACCGCGAATTGCAGCAGCTGACGGCAAGCTACGGAAATGAATACCAGGTCGCCCAGTCTCGCGAAAAATCCTTGCGCGAAAGCATCGACAATGTTGCCGGCAAGAATTCCGACAACAACGACGCCCTTGTCCACCTGCGGGAACTGGAACAGAAGGCCGGCGCGCTGAAGGCGGTCTACGAAACCTATCTCAGCCGCTACGAGCAGGCCTCGCAGCAGCGCTCCTTCCCGATCGCCAAGGCGCGTATCATTTCGGAGGCTGGCGTTCCGGTCTCGCCGTCGAGCCCGAAAAAGGCCATGACGCTGGCGCTCTCGGCCGTTCTCGGGCTGATGTTCGGCTCGGCCTACGCCTTCTTCCGTGAGATGCAGGAGCGCAGCTTCCGGCTTTCGAACGATGTGCGCTCGGTGCTCGGCCACAAATCGCTCGGCTATCTGCCGATTGTCGGCAAGAAGCCGCAGCCGAAACGCACGCTGAAGGAAGCGCTTTTCGCCCCGAAGCAAGAACCGCAGCCTGAGGCCGAAACCCTGCCGCTGGAGCGCATGACCCGCGTTGCCTGGGATGCGCCCCGTTCGGTCTTCGCCGAGACGTTGCGCCATGCCAAGCATGCCTGCGAGGCGATGTTGCGGCAGCGGCCGACCAAGGTGATCGGTGTCGTCTCCTCGGCTCCCAACGAGGGCAAGACCACGGTCGCCGCCAATTTCGCGATCCAGCTGGCCGCTTCCGGCCGGCGCACGCTTTTGATCGATGCCGACCTGCGCAATCCCGGCCTCAGTCGCATGTTCAATCCGCCGCCCAAGACGGGGTTGATGGAGGCTTTGGCCGGCGAGTTGTCATGGATGCAGGCGATCAAGGTCGATCAGAAGACCAAGCTTGCGGTGCTGCCGATCACGCCGCGTGAGGTCAAGTCGCGCGAGCCGTTCAGCAACGAGACCCTGTCTTCGCCCGAAATGGCCGATCTGATCGAAAGCGCCCGCCAGGCCTTCGACTACGTCATCGTCGATCTGGCGCCGCTCGGCCCGGTGGTCGATGCCAAGATGTTTGCGCCGCATGTCGATGGTTTCCTGTTCGTCATCGAATGGGGCAAGACGCCGACGCGGCTGGTGAAGGACTTGCTGGATGCCGAACCCGAGATCAACACCAAGATCCTGGGTGTCATCCTCAACAAGACCGACATGGCCGAGCTACCGAAATACAGCGACTATGGCGGCGCGGAGAAATTCCGCACGCAATATGCCAAGTATTACACGGATTGAGCTTTTCCGCCCGTTGCCCGCCGGCCCTGAACGGGGCTAAACGAGGCAACGGATGGGGAGAAGGCCATGGTCAATTTCATCTTCGACGGCGAGCCGGATGCCGGAGTGACGATCCTGCTCGCCCACGGCGCCGGCGCCCCGATGGATTCCGCTTCGATGAATGCGGCAGCCGCAAGCCTTGCCGGGGCCGGCTTCCGCGTTGCCCGTTTCGAGTTCGGCTACATGGCCGCACGGCGAAGCGAAGGCGTGCGAAAGCCGCCACCGAAGGCGGAGAAACTCAATCCCGAATTTATCGTTGCCATCGAAAGTCTTGCTGCAAAGGGACCGCTCATCATCGGCGGCAAGTCCATGGGCGGCCGGGTTGCGAGCATGGTGGCAGACGGGCTTTTTGCCGAAGGCAGAATCGCCGGTCTGCTCTGCCTCGGCTATCCTTTCCATCCACCGGGCAAGCCGGAAAACCTGCGCACGAAACATCTCGAAAACCTGCAGACACCGACCTTTATCGTGCAGGGAACCCGCGATGAATTCGGGACGCGGCCGGAGGTGGAAGGCTATTCGCTTTCGAAAAACATCCGCGTTTTCTGGCTCGAAGACGGCGATCACGACCTCAAGCCGCGCAAGAGCATTTCCGGCTTTTCCGCGGCGGATCATTTGAAGACGATGGCGGCGGCGGTGCAGGATTGGGTGGCCGCGCTCGTTTGATGGCGTACCGCAGCAATGACGTTTATGCGCCATCGCCGCGATATGCTTGATCTTTGTTGTAACGAGACTGCTGCGAAGCAGCCCGTTATTCGGCCCGTCCGATGCTTGTATAGCTGAAGCCGTGTTTTTGTAGGGCTTCCTTGCTGTAGATATTGCGCAGATCGACGAGCACCGGCGTATTCATGATGCTTTTCAGCCGCGCAAAGTCCAGCGCCCGGAATTGGTTCCATTCCGTGACGATAACGAGCACATCCGCACCTTCGGCAGCATGGTAAGGCGTATCGCTGTAGATGATGTCCTCGATGATCTTGCGGGCATTTTCCATGCCCTCGGGATCGTAGCCGGTGACGATGGCACCGGCATCCTGCAGCGTCTGGATGACAGCGATAGCCGGGCTGTCGCGCATGTCGTCGGTGTTCGGCTTGAAGGTCAGTCCGAGCACGCCAATGCGTTTGCCCCGCACATCACCGCCAGCCGCCTGGATCACCTTGCGGCCCATCGCACGCTTGCGGTTGTCGTTGATCGCAACGGTCGTCTCGATCAGCCGAACCGGGCTCTCATGATCCTGCGCTGTCTTGACCAGCGCGATGGTATCCTTCGGAAAGCAGGAGCCGCCGTAACCGGGGCCGGCATGCAGGAACTTCGAGCCGATGCGTCCATCGAGGCCGATCCCGCGGGCAACCTCCTGGACATCGGCCCCGACCTTCTCGCAAAGATCGGCCATTTCGTTGATGAAGGTGATCTTCATCGCAAGAAAGGCATTGCCGGCATATTTGATCAGTTCCGACGTCCGTCGCGATGTAAACAGAAGCGGCGCCTGATTGAGGTAAAGCGGTCGGTAAACATCGGTCATCACGCTGCGGGCACGCTCGTCGCTGAGACCGATGACGATCCGGTCCGGCCGCTTGAAATCGTCGATGGCGGCACCTTCGCGCAGGAATTCCGGGTTGGAAACCACCGCGATATCGGCAGCCGGATTGGCCTCCCGCATGATCCGCTCGACTTCATCGCCAGTGCCGACCGGGACGGTGGATTTGGTGACGATGACGGTAAACCCGGAAACATGCTCTGCAACTTCGCGCGCTGCCGCATAGACATAGGAAAGGTCGGCATGGCCATCGCCACGGCGTGAGGGTGTGCCGACGGCAATGAAGATCACATCGCTCGACGGAACGCAGGCCGCTAGATCCGTCGAAAAGCTCAGGCGGCCGGAAGCGGTATTCTGTGCAACCAGTTGCTCCAGGCCCGGCTCGAAAATCGGAATCCTGCCGGCCTTCAAGGCCTCGACTTTGCTTTCATCTTTGTCGACGCAGATGACGTCGTGGCCGAAATCGGCAAAGCAAACACCGGATACAAGCCCGACATAGCCGGCGCCAATCATCGTAATACGCATCAAATCCTCAAATCAAATTGAGCCATAAACTGTTTTCGCGTGTTCTCGGGAACAGCGGATTCCGGGAATACTAGTGCCGAATGCTCCGGCGTTTTGCAACGCACAATCGATTCTAGCGTAAACGGCGACCGCTTCGAACTTATCCCGCCCGCAACATCTCGATAATGGCGGAAAAATCGCGCGCGCCATTGCCCTGCTTTTCAAAGAGACTGTAGATCTGCGCCGCTTCCGCACCGAGCGGTGTCGAGGCGCCGGTGGCGATGGCGGCCTGCTGGGCGAGCGTCAGATCCTTCAGCATCAGCGCCGCAGCAAAACCGGGCGTGTAGTCGTTGTTGGCCGGCGATGTCGGAACGGGGCCGGGCACCGGGCAATAGGTGGTCAGCGACCAGCACTGGCCGGACGATGTGGAAGCGACATCGAACAGCGCCTGATGCGAAAGCCCGAGCTTTTCGCCGAGCGCAAAGGCTTCGCAGACCCCGATCATCGAAATGCCGAGCATCATGTTGTTGCAGATCTTGGCCGCCTGCCCTGCACCGTCGCCACCGCAATGCACGATCTTGCGGCCCATGGTTTCGAGGATCGGCTTTGCCCGCTCGAAGGCCTCGGCCGCGCCGCCGGCCATGAAGGTCAGCGTGCCGGCCGCCGCGCCGCTGGTGCCGCCGGATACCGGTGCATCGAGCGAGGGGCAGGCGCGCAGCGCCGCCATTTCGTGGGCGGCACGGGCGCTTTCCACATCGATCGTGGAGCAATCGATCAGCAGCGTGCCCTCGCTCACCAGCGTCGAAAGCTCCTTCCAGACGGAAACGACATGCTCGCCCTTGGGCAGCATGGTGATGACGCAATCGGCGCCCGAGATGGCATCCGCCAAGCTGGCGGCGGGGGTGACGCCGGTTGCCGTTGCCGCATCGAGAAGTGCGGGCACCAGATCGAAGCCGTTGATGGCATGGCCGGCTTTGACGAGATTGGCAGCCATCGGGCCACCCATATGACCCAGTCCAATGAATGCGATCGTGCTCATATCGCGGCCCTCCCTGGCCTTGTCGATGTGTGCCGCTCCACGCTGCCAAGACAGCGTGGCCTCCCCGGCCACCATAAGGGAATCTACCGCCTTTCGCGCAATCCTCCAGAGCGGCCGCCACATTTTCCGCAAAGGGCTTGACCCTTGGCAGAACCGGGCGGCGGGCGCTATGGTTGCATATCTGACGTCATGGATATCAAGGGGGTAGCGATGATCACGGGTGCGCAATGCCGGGCCGCAAGGGCGCTTTCGGAACTCTCGCTGGAAACGCTGGCACGGCTGGCAAAGATCGACGCCGACGTCATCGATGCCTTTGAAAGCAAGCTTTCCGAACCGGATGCCGAAACGATCTCGCTGCTGGAGACGACGCTGGAGGCGGCAGGCGTGGTGTTCCTTCCTGAAAATGGCGCGGGTGCCGGCGTGCGGCTGAAATTCAACCGCTCCGAGACCCGCCGCATCGCCATTCTCGAAGGCGAAGGCGGTATCGTCGGCAATGACGACGTGCCATGATCACCCCTCCCGGCGAAATTCCGCCGGGCTCTTTCCCGTCCATTTGCGGAAGGCGCGATAGAAGGCGCTCGGCTCCGAAAAGCCGAGATCGGCGGCGATTTCGCTGATGCTGCCGGCCGTGTTCATCAGCCGGTCGATGGCAAGGTCGCGGCGGATATCGTCCTTGATGCCGGCAAAATTCTGGCCCTCGGCCTGCAGCCGGTGGCGCAGGGTGGAGGGCGACATGCGCATCTGGCCGGCCAGAGCTTCGAAGCTCGACCAGCTTGCCGGCGGTGTCTGGCGCAGCCGGCGGCGTACCGCGGCGGCGAGGCCGGCATCATAGCGATAGCGCACGAGGATATTGGCCGGCGCACCGCGCAGGAATTGCTTTAGCGCCTGTTCGCTGCGGGCGATCGGCAGCTTCAGCACCGTCCTGTCGAGCGTGAGGCAGCTGACATCGGCATCGAACTGCACCGGCGCACCGAAAAACAGCCGGTAATCCGCCCCCTGCTGCGGCTCGGCACAGCGGAAATCGACGCGGCGGATGGGAATACGGCGGCCGACGAGCCAGCAGGCGATGCCGTGCAGCAAGATCCAGTAGGTGCGATAGGCAAAGGCCGAACGCGGTGCGCCGCGATCATGCAGCAGAATTTCCGCCGTGCTGTCGCCCAGCACCAACTCGCCTCTCGGGTCTTCCAGCACGACATCGAGAAAGCGGAGCGCCCGCCGCAACGCATGTTCGAGCGTCGGCGCATGCAGGATGCAGTGGCAAAGCAAAGTGAAGCTGCCGCTGCGCATCGGCCGCGCCGCCATGCCGAAGAATTCGTCGTCGAGCGCGGTGGCGATCGCCAGCCACAATTCGCCATAGGTCTCCGCCGAGATCGGCCGATCGATGGCGGGCGGCAGGCCAAGGGTGGTGAGCACCGGCGCGACCGGCTTTCCCGCGCGGCGCAGGCTGTCGAGCGCCTCCTCCACGAAGGAAGGCGAAATCATGCGGCGGTCGGTATCCTGCGCGTTCATAAAGGCAGTATGGCAAAACTGGCCGAAAAATCGAGACATTCCGGTCATCGTTTGCAACAGGCGGCCGGCATAGAATCCTCGCGCAAGCAGCAAGGGCGGGGAGGCCTTCGCGGCCATTCGAACACGCACAGCAGGGAGGACTGCAGCATGATCGATGAAAAATTCCGGAGTGTGCCGTCATGCTGATGCGCGACAAGGTGCTGCTGGTGACGGGCGCCGGTTCCGGGCTTGGCGCCGCCGTGGCGCGCATGGCCGTGGCGGAGGGCGCATGCGTTGTCCTGGTCGATCTCAATGCAGATGCCGGTCAGGCGGTCGCCGCTGAGCTGGGCTCTGCGGCCCGCTTCGTGCGCGCCGATGTCACCAAGGATGCGGATGGCATGGCTGCGGTCAGTACCGCGCTTGAACAGTTCGGCCATCTCCATGGGCTGGTGAATTGCGCAGGCGTCGCACCGGCGGAAAAGGTGCTGGGCCGCGATGGGCCGCATCTTCTCGAAAGTTTCAGCCGGACCGTCGGCATCAATCTGGTCGGCACCTTCAACATGATGCGGCTGGCCGCCGAGGTCATGGCGCGGGAAGAGCCGGATGCCGAGGGCGAGCGCGGCGTCATCGTCAATACCGCCTCCGTCGCCGCCTTTGATGGACAGATCGGTCAGGCCGCCTATTCCGCCTCCAAGGCCGGTGTCGCCGGCATGACGCTGCCGGTCGCGCGCGAGCTTGCCCGCCACGGCATACGGGTCGTGGCGATTGCGCCGGGCATTTTCGAGACGCCGATGATGGCGGGCATGCCGGCGGAGGTGCAGGAGGCGCTGGGCAAGAGCGTGCCCTTCCCGCCCCGTCTTGGACGCCCCCATGAATTTGCCGCGCTGGTGCGCCATATCTTCGAAAACACCATGCTGAACGGCGAGGTGATCCGCCTCGACGGGGCGTTGCGCATGGGCGCGCGCTGATCAGGACAAAACGGGAGAGAGCGCATGAGCCTCCAGGACCCAATCGTCATCGTCGGTTCGGCCCGCACGCCGATGGGCGGTTTTCAGGGCGAATTGCAGGGTGCGGCCGCACCGGAACTCGGGGCAGCCGCCATCCGCGCCGCGATGGATCGCAGCGGTGTGCCGTCGGACGATGTCGAAGAGGTCGTCTTCGGCTGCGTGCTGCCGGCCGGCCAGGGACAGGCGCCGGCACGGCAGGCGGCGCTTGGTGCGAGGCTGCCGCTTTCGGCCGGTGCGAGCACGGTCAACAAGATGTGCGGCTCGGGCATGAAGGCTGTGATGCTGGCCCATGATCTGATCGCGGTGGGCAGCGCTTCAGTTGCCGTTGCCGGCGGCATGGAAAGCATGAGCAATGCGCCCTATCTCCTCGACCGGGCACGCGGCGGCTATCGCCTCGGCCATGGGAGGGTGATCGACCATATGTTCCTCGACGGGCTGGAGGATGCCTACGACAAGGGTCGGCTGATGGGAAGTTTTGCCGAGGAATGTGCCGAGGCCTATCAGTTCACACGGCCCGCGCAGGACGATTTTGCCGTAACCTCGCTGATACGGGCGCAGAAAGCGATTGCCGAAGGGCTTTTCGACGCCGAGATCACGCCCGTCACACTGAAGAGCGGCAAATCCGATAAGACCGTCACCATGGATGAGCAGCCCGGCAAGGCTCGGCTCGAAAAAATCCCGACCCTGAAACCCGCCTTCCGTCCGGATGGCACGGTGACGGCCGCTAATTCCAGCTCGATTTCCGATGGCGCGGCAGCCCTCGTGCTGATGCGCCGCTCGGAAGCGGAAAGGCGCGGCCTGACGCCGTTGGCGACGATTGCCGCCCATGCCTCCCATGCGCAAGCGCCGAACCTCTTTGCGACAGCGCCGATCGGCGCGCTGCAAAAACTCTCCGAACGCAGCGGCTGGGCGCTATCCGATGTCGATCTCTTCGAAATCAACGAAGCCTTTGCCGTCGTCACCATGGCGGCGATGCGCGATCTCGATTTGCCGCACGACAAGGTGAATGTGCATGGCGGCGCCTGCGCGCTGGGCCACCCCATCGGCGCCTCCGGCGCGCGGGTGCTGGTGACGCTGCTGGCGGCGATGGAACGTTACGACCTGAAGCGCGGCATGGCCGCGCTTTGCATCGGCGGCGGTGAAGCGACGGCGGTTGCCCTTGAGCGGGGTGCGGCATGATCCTCTCCGACGATCAGATCCAGATCCGCGATGTCGCCCGCGACTTCGCCCGCGAACGCCTTGCGCCGGGAGCCGCGCAACGCGATGTCGATCACGCCTTTCCCCATGCCGAATTGAAGGAAATGGGCGAACTCGGCTTTCTCGGCATGCTGGTGCCGGAGGAGTATGGCGGCTCGAATACCGGCACGGTGGCCTATGCCGCAGCGCTGGAGGAGATCGCTGCCGGCGACGGCCCCTGCTCGACGATCATGAGCGTGCACAGTTCCGTCGGCTGCGTGCCGATCCTGAAATTCGGGACCGAGGCGCAGAAACAGCGTTTTCTGCCGAAGCTTGCGAGCGGCGAGTGGATCGGCGGTTTTGCGCTCACCGAGCCGCAGGCGGGCTCGGATGCCTCCAATCTCAAGACCCGCGCCGTCCGGGATGGCGATCATTATGTGCTGAACGGCGCCAAGCAGTTCATCACCTCGGGAAAGAACGGCCAGGTGATCATCGTCTTTGCCGTGACCGACCCGGATGCCGGCAAGAAGGGCATCACCGCCTTCATCGTTCCGACCGATACGCCCGGCTACCAGGTCGTGCGCGTCGAGCACAAGCTCGGGCTGCATGCCTCCGATACTTGCCAGATCGCGTTCACCGACATGCGCGTACCGGCTGATTTGAGGCTCGGCGAGGAAGGCGAAGGCTACCGCATCGCCCTTGCCAATCTCGAAGGCGGGCGCATCGGCATTGCCGCGCAATCGGTCGGCATGGCGCAGGCCGCTTTCGAGGCGGCGCGGGATTATGCCCGCGAACGCATCGCCTTCGGCAAGCCGATCATCGAGCATCAGGCCGTCGCCTTCCGCCTTGCCGACATGGCGACGCAGATCGAGGCCGCGCGGCATCTGGTGCTCCATGCGGCCGAGCTTCGGGAAAAGGGCCTGCCCTGCCTGCAGGAGGCCTCAATGGCCAAGCTTTTTGCGTCGGAAATGGCGGAAAAGGTTTGTTCCGACGCGATCCAGATTCATGGCGGCTATGGTTACATGAGCGACTATCCGGTGGAGCGCATCTACCGCGATGTCCGCATCTGCCAGATTTATGAGGGAACGAGCGACGTGCAGCGCATGGTGATTGCCCGCGCGCTTTGATGCCTTTCCGGGAGAGAGCGGGAAGGTGAGAGGGAGGAAGAAAAAGATGAGCGACCGCGCTCCACTGAGCCTGCATGTCCCCGAGCCTGCCGTCCGGCCCGGCGGAGCACCGGATTTCTCCAATGTGAAGATCGCCAAGGCCGGCTCCGTGCCGCGCCCGGCCGTCGATGTCGCATCGGAAGAAATGCGCGATCTCGCCTATTCGATCATCCGCGTGCTCAATCGCGATGGCGAGGCGGTCGGCCCGTGGGCCGGCGCGCTGTCCGATGAGGAAATCCTGACGGGCCTGCGCGACATGATGCGGCTTCGCGCCTTCGATGCGCGCATGCTGATGGCGCAGCGGCAGGGCAAGACCTCGTTCTACATGCAGCATCTCGGCGAAGAGGCCGTCAGTTGCGCCTTCCGCAAGGCGCTCGACAAGGGCGACATGAATTTCCCGACCTATCGTCAGGCCGGTCTCCTGATCGCTGACGGCTATCCGATGGTCGAGATGATGAACCAGATCTTCTCGAACGAGGCCGATCCGCTGCGCGGCCGGCAGTTGCCGATCATGTATTCGTCGAAGGAGCATGGCTTCTTCACCATCTCCGGCAATCTTGCCACCCAATATGTGCAGGCGGTCGGCTGGGCGATGGCTTCGGCGATCAAGGGCGATACGAAGATCGCCGCTGCCTGGATCGGCGACGGCTCGACCGCGGAATCCGATTTTCACTCTGCGCTGGTCTTCGCCTCCACCTACAAGGCGCCGGTCGTCCTCAACATCGTCAACAATCAATGGGCGATCTCCACCTTTCAGGGCATTGCCCGCGGCGGTTCCGGCACCTTTGCCGCTCGTGGCCTCGGCTTCGGCATCCCGGCGCTTCGGGTCGACGGCAATGACTATCTTGCCGCTTATGCCGTGGCGAAATGGGCGACAGAGCGGGCGCGGCGCAACCTCGGGCCGACGCTGATCGAATATGTCACCTACCGGGTCGGAGGGCATTCGACCTCGGACGACCCGAGCGCCTATCGTCCCAAGACCGAATCCGAAGCCTGGCCGCTGGGCGATCCCATCCTGCGCCTGAAGAAGCACCTGATCGGACGCGGCGTCTGGTCTGAGGAGCGACACGCGCAGGCCGAGGCCGAAATCCTCGATGAGGTGATCCAGGCGCAGAAGGAGGCCGAAAGCCACGGCACGCTGCATGCCGGCGGCAAGCCTTCGGTGCGCGATATCTTCGAGGGCGTCTATGCCGAGATGCCCGCCCATATCCGCCGCCAGCGGCAGAAGGCAGGATACTGACATGGCAAGAATGACAATGATCGAAGCCGTGCGCAGCGCCATGGATGTCTCCATGGGGCGCGACGACAATGTCGTCGTCTTCGGCGAGGATGTCGGCTATTTCGGCGGCGTCTTCCGCTGCACGCAAGGCCTGCAGGCGAAATATGGCAGGACCCGCTGCTTCGATGCGCCGATCAACGAGAGCGGCATTCTCGGCACGGCGATCGGCATGGCAGCTTATGGCCTGAAACCCTGCGTCGAAATCCAGTTCGCCGATTATATGTATCCGGCGTACGACCAGATCACCCAGGAAGCGGCCCGTATCCGCTATCGCTCCAACGGCGATTTCACCTGCCCGATCGTCGTGCGCATGCCCACCGGCGGCGGCATCTTCGGCGGCCAGACCCACAGCCAGAGCCCCGAGGCGCTGTTTACCCATGTCTGCGGCCTGAAGGTGGTGGTGCCCTCCAATCCCTTCGATGCGAAAGGCCTGCTGATCGCCTCGATTGAGGACCCGGACCCGGTGATCTTCCTGGAACCGAAACGGCTTTATAACGGCCCCTTCGACGGTCACCACGAAAAGCCGGTGACGCCCTGGTCGAAGCATGAACTGGGCGAGGTGCCGGAAGGTTATTACACGATCCCGATCGGCAAGGCGGATATCCGCCGGCAGGGTTCGGCCGTCACCGTCATCGCCTATGGCACCATGGTCCATGTGGCGCTGGCGGCGGCCGAGGAAACCGGCATCGATGCCGAGGTGATCGACCTGCGCAGCCTCACCCCGCTCGATCTCGATACGATCCTGCAATCCGTGCAGAAGACCGGGCGCTGCGTCGTCGTGCATGAGGCGACGCTCACCTCCGGCTTCGGCGGCGAGATCGCGGCGCTGGTGCAGGAGCATTGCTTCTATCATCTGGAAGCGCCTGTCGTGCGCGTCACCGGCTGGGATACGCCCTACCCGCATGCGCAGGAGTGGGACTATTTCCCCGGTCCGGCCCGCGTCGGCCGGGCGCTTGCCGAAGTGATGGAGGGCTGAACCCATGGGCGAATTCACCATCAAGATGCCGGATGTCGGCGAAGGCGTGGCCGAGGCCGAGCTTGTCGAATGGCATGTGAAACCCGGCGATCCCGTGCGCGAGGATATGGTCGTCGCTGCCGTGATGACCGACAAGGCGACCGTGGAAATCCCCTCCCCCGTCACCGGCACGGTGAAATGGCTCGGCGGCGAGATCGGCGACAAGATCGCCGTGAAGGCGCCGCTGATCCGCATCGAGACCGATGCGGTGGAAGAAACTGACGAACCGGAAACAGCCGCTTTTACCCAGGAGCCACCCCAGCTTCTCCCTTCTCCTCCACGGGGAGAAGGTACCCAAAGGGCGGATGAGGGGGTATCTTCGCAAACTCAGAGCAAGCCGGCCCCCTCATCCGGCCCTTCGGGCCACCTTCTGCCCGCGGCGGAGAAGGGAAACCGCGCCGCACCCGCCCGCGAAGATACGCTCGCCAAACCCCTCGCCTCCCCCGCCGTGCGCCTGCGTGCCCGCGACAGCGGCGTCGATCTGCGTCAGGTTCAGGGCACCGGACCGGCCGGCCGCATTACCCATGACGATCTCGATAGCTTCCTTGCCCGCGGCGCGCAGCCCGCGGTCCTCACCGGCGGTCTCGTGCGCAACACGAAGACCGAGGAAATCAAGATCACCGGCCTGCGCCGCCGCATTGCCGAGAAGATGACGCTGGCGGCCTCGCGCATTCCTCACATTACTTATGTCGAGGAAGTGGATGTCACCGACCTCGAAGACCTGCGCATGGCGATGAACAACGGCCGCAAGCCGGACCAGCCGAAGCTGACCCTGCTACCCTTCCTGATGAAGGCGATGGTGCGGACGATTGCCGAGCAGCCGGCGGTCAATGCCACCTTCGACGACGATGCCGGCATTGTCACCCGCTATGGCGCCGTCCATATCGGCATTGCCACCCAGACGCCCTCCGGCCTGATGGTGCCGGTGGTGCGCCATGCGGAAGCCCGCGGCATCTGGGATTGCGCCGCCGAAATCACCCGCCTTGCGGAAGCGGCGCGCACCGGCTCGGCGCTGCGCGAGGAATTGAGCGGCTCGACTATCACCATCACCTCGCTCGGGGCTATGGGCGGCATCGTCACGACGCCGGTCATCAACCACCCGGAAGTGGCGATCGTCGGCGTCAACAAGATGATGACGAAGCCGGTCTGGGATGGTGCGCAGTTCGTGCCGCGCAAGATTATGAACCTCTCCTCCAGCTTCGATCACCGCATCGTCGACGGCTGGGATGCCGCCACCTTCATCCAGCGGATCAAGGCGCTCCTCGAAACCCCCGCGCTCATTTTCATCGAAGGCTGATGCCATGAAGGAAATTCTCTGCAAGCTTCTCGTCATCGGCGCCGGCCCCGGCGGCTATGCCTGCGCCATCCGCGCCGGGCAGTTGGGCGTGGATACCGTCATCGTCGAAGCGGTGAAGGCCGGCGGCACCTGCCTCAATGTCGGCTGCATTCCCTCCAAGGCGCTGATCCATGCGGCGGACGAATTCGAACTCGCCCGCAAGGCCGCCGCTGGCAAAAGCCCGCTCGGCATCACGCTTTCTTCGCCGGCTATCGATCTCGCCCGCACCGTCGCCTGGAAGGACGGCATCGTCGGGCGGCTGAACAGCGGCGTCGTCGGCCTGTTGCGCAAGGCTGGTGTCAAGATATTGCACGGCCATGGCCACTTCCGCGACGGCAAGAGCGTCGAGGTCGACACCGAGACCGGCACCCAGCTTGTGCGGGCCGAAACGGTGGTCATCGCCACCGGCTCGGAACCGGTCGAGGTGCCTGCCCTGCCCTTCGGTGGGCCGGTGATTTCCTCCACCGAAGCGCTGGCGCTGACGGCGGTGCCGGAAAAGCTGGTCGTGGTCGGGGGCGGTTATATCGGGCTGGAACTCGGTACGGCCTTTGCCAAGCTCGGTTCTGCCGTCACTGTCGTAGAGGCCATGGAGCGCATCCTGCCGCTCTATGACGGTGAACTGACGAAGCCCGTCGCCCGCCGGCTTGCCGACCTCGGCGTCGAAGTGCTGACCGGCGCAAAGGCGCGCGGTCTCACATCGGGCGGGCTTCTGGTCGAAACATCGGATGGCCACGAGCGAACCATCGCCGCCGACAAGGTGCTCGTCACCGTCGGCCGCAAGGCGCGGCTTGAAGGCTGGGGACTGGAGGAACTGGACCTCGACCGCGCCGGCCGCTTCCTGCGCATCGACGATCATTGCCGCACCTCCATGCGCGGCGTCTATGCCATCGGCGACGTCACCGGCGAGCCGATGTTGGCGCACCGGGCCATCGCGCAGGGCGAGTTAGTCGCGGAGATCGTTGCCGGCCGCAAGCGCGCCTGGGACAAGCGCTGCATTCCGGCCGTCTGCTTCACCGATCCGGAGATCGTCTCGGCCGGTCTTTCGCCGGAGGAAGCCCGCAAGCAGGGCTACGATATCCGTGTCGGCCAGTTTCCCTTCACGGCCAATGGCCGGGCGATGACCATGCTGTCGGAGGAGGGTTTCGTGCGCATCGTCGCCCGTGCCGACAACAATCTCGTGCTCGGCGTGCAGGCGGTCGGTTCCGGCGTGTCTGAACTGTCGGCCAGCTTTGCCCTGGCGATTGAAATGGGCGCACGGCTTGAGGATATTGCCGCAACGGTGCATAGCCATCCGACACGCAGCGAAGCCTTCCAGGAATCCGCCATGAAAGCCCTCGGCCATGCACTCCACATCTGACGCCCCTCCGAAACAGACCATCGTGGAGCGCCGTGGTGCGCTCGGCCGTATCCGTCTCGACCGCCCGAAGGCCCTGAACAGCCTGACGCTGGATATGGTGAGGGACATCGAAGAGGCGATGGATCGCTTCGAAAGCGACCGCACAATTGCCGCCGTCCTGATCAACGGCGAAGGCGAACGGGGCTTCTGTGCCGGCGGCGATATCCGCTCCGTCCATGACGACGGCAAGGCGGGCTCATCGGCGCCGATCGATTTCTGGGGCGAAGAATATCGCCTGAATGCCCGCATCGCCCGTTACCCCAAGCCCTATGTCGCCTTCATGGACGGCATCGTCATGGGTGGTGGCGCGGGGCTTTCCGTCCACGGCAGCCACCGTATCGTCACCGAGCGCACCCGCTTTGCCATGCCGGAAACCGGCATCGGCTTTTATCCCGATGTCGGCGGCTCGTGGTTCCTGACGCGGGGACCGGGCGAGCTTGGCACCTATCTCGCCCTGACCGGCGAAATCCTCGGTGCCGGCGATGTGATCCTCGCCGGCCTTGCCGATTACCATATGCCCTCGGAGCGGTTTGCCGAGCTAGCCGAGGCGCTGGCCGGTCTTTCGGAATGTGGAGCCGCTGAAGTCGGGGCTGCCATCGCCGCCTTTGCAACCGAACCGGGGCCTTGCGCACTCGCGCCGGTGCGCGACGAGATCGACCGCCTCTTCCGTTTCGACACGGTCGAGGAGATTTTCGCAGCCCTTGAAACTGACGACAGCGATTTCGCCCGCAAGACACTTGCCACGCTCCAGCGCAAATCGCCGCTCAGCCTGAAGGTCACCTTGCGGCTGCTCCGGGCCGGAAAAAATGCCGTGTCGCTGGAAGAATGCCTCGAACGCGAGTTCGCAGCCCTGAAAGGGGTGATGCAGAGCCATGATTTCTACGAGGGCGTGCGCGCCGCTGTCATCGACAAGGATCGCAATCCGAAATGGCGGCCGGCAACGCTCGACGGCGTGACGGAACGGGAGCTTGCCCCCTATTTCACCCCCCGCCGCGCAACCGTTGTTTTCAGAAAACTAAGGAATTCCCTATGGACAAGCCGATCCTCATCGAACGCCTCGACCGTGTCGTCGTCGTGACGCTCAACCGGCCGGCGGCGCGGAATGCGCTGAACACCGAGATCATGCGGGCGATCGGCGATGAACTCACACCGCTCGACCGCGATCCCGGTGTCGGCTGCTTCGTCATCAAGGGTTCGGACAAGGCTTTTGCGGCCGGTGCCGATATCAAGGAGATGGCCTCACAATCCTATACGGATATGTATCTGGAGGATTTCTTCGGCGCCTGGGATCGCTTCACGGCGCTCCGCACGCCAAAAATCGCAGCGGTTTCCGGCTATGCGCTGGGCGGCGGCTGCGAGTTGGCGATGATGTGCGACATGA
Organism: Rhizobium sp. Root1212; assembly: GCF_001424985.1. Lineage (GTDB taxonomy): Bacteria > Pseudomonadota > Alphaproteobacteria > Rhizobiales > Rhizobiaceae > Pararhizobium. The sequence goes on along the minus strand of NZ_LMDA01000027.1, from coordinate 45,473 downwards.
TCTTCGCCGCCGATACCGCCCAGTTCGGCCAACCCGAAATCAAGCTCGGCGTCATCCCCGGCATGGGCGGATCGCAGCGGCTGACGCGGCTTGTCGGCAAGTCCAAGGCGATGGACATGATCCTCACCGGACGGATGATGGGCGCTGAGGAAGCCGAGCGCTGCGGTCTCGTCGCGCGGGTCATCCCGGCAGACCGGCTGGTGGAAGAGACGCTGGAAGCCGCCCGCACCATCGCGAGTTACGGCAAGCTGGCGACGATGACCGCGCGCGAGGCTGTCGACCGCGCCATGGAGATGGGCCTGCGCGAAGGCCTGCTTTATGAACGGCGCGTTTTCCACGCGCTTTTTGCGACTGCGGACCAGAAGGAAGGCATGGCTGCCTTTGTCGAAAAGCGCTCCCCGGATTTCAAGGGGCGTTGACGGCAGCGGCATCGGCCCGCCTTGAAATTGCTTGACGTGCTGTGTTGGCTTGGTCCAATGGCGCAAAGCGAAAGGGCCGCCGCAGATGAAAAATGCCACGACACTTCTCACCTGGCTGGTGCTCGGCATCGCCATGGCGCTCAGCGGCATTGTTTACGCGGTCATCGTCTTTCCGGGCGAGCCGGTGATCATCGGCGGCGTGTTCGCGATCCTGATCGGCGTGCCGGTGCTGGCTTTCGAGCGCGGCATTTTCCTGCCGCGGCTCTCGCGGCGCATCCAGAAATTGCCGACCGTGCCGTTTCTGGTTGCTGCCGTCATCGCCTATGAAGTCATCATGAGCGCCGGCTATGCTGTCGCCGCCCTGCTGCTGCAATATTTCGACTATATCCGCCCGCCAAGTGTGGGACACGCCATGGTGATGCCGCTCAACGTATTTCTCTATGCGCTGGGTGTTTGCCTGCTCCTGGGCTTCATCCTGCGGGTGCGCGATCTTCTCGGACGGGAAATCTTCTCCAACATGCTGATCAGCCGCTATCGCAATCCTGTGATGGAAGAGCGCGTCTTCCTGTTTATCGATCTCGCCGATTCCACCGCCTTTGCCGAGCGTAACGGCGATTTGCGCACCCAGCAGTTCCTGAGTGAGCTGTTTGCCGCCTTTGCCGAGCCCGTGCGCCGGCACAAGGGCGCCATCGACGACTATATCGGCGATGCTGCGATCGTCACCTGGCCGCTGGAGCGCGGCGTGAAGAACAGCCGTTGCATCCGCTGCGTCTTCGATATCTTCGATGCGATCGAAGACAATACCGAGGTGTGGCTGAAGCGTTTCGGCCAGGTGCCGCGGCTCCGCGCCGCGCTGCATGGCGGGGCGATCATCACGGCGGAAATCGGCGTCGACCACCATAAGATCGCCTATTTCGGCGATACCGTGAACACCACGGCGCGGCTTGAATCCATGTGCCGCAGCCTTAATCGACCAATCCTGATTTCCACCGAGCTTGCCGGCCGCATGGAGATACCCGGCGGCGTGGTGCTGGAGGATTTGGGTTCGCACGCCCTGCGCGGCCGCGGCCAGCCGCTCGGCGTCATGTCGCTGACGCGTCCGCCCAAGGAATCGAATGTCCGTGAACGGCGCAAGCTTGCCGGCTGACGGAATGAGCCCGATCAAACGCACCGTCTATCTCGTGCTCGGCTGGATTTTCGTCGCCATCGGCATCGTCGGTGCGTTCCTGCCGCTTTTGCCGACGACGCCGTTTCTGCTTCTGGCGATCTGGTTCTTCGCCCGCTCCTCACCGAAAATGGAAAGCTGGCTCTTCAACCATCCGCGTTTCGGGCCGGGCCTGCGCGCCTGGCGGGATGAACGGGCGATCCCGCGCCGCGCCAAAATCATGGCGGTGTGCCTGATCGCGGCAAGCTATGCGCTGATGTGGTTTACCGCAAAGCCGTCGCCCACGGTCGCGGTCGTGACGGCCGCGATCCTCTGTTGCAGCGGGCTGTTCATCGTCACGCGCAACAGTCCCAGCCGGAAATAGGCTGCAGACCTGACTGGTATGAAGGCTGCGGCAATGTTTCTCCCTTCTCCCCCGCGGGGAGAAGATGCCCGAAGGGCAATGAGGGGGTGCTTCCGCTTGTTCCGAGCCAGCCGTCCTCCTCATCCGGCCTGCGGGGCACCTTCTCCTCTTATCCCCGCTTGACGGAGCACAAATCTTTTGCATTATTGCTCAGATGTCAGACCAATTCTGGTCGAGGGTTCGAGCATGGCGACGATGACAAATGCAAGGGCGGCCCTCCTGCCGCTGCCTCCGGCGGACCGGGCGCAGCAGGTGACGGCCGCTCTTGCTGATTACATCGATCGCGCCGCCCTCGGAGCCGGCGACCGGCTGCCGACCGAGCGGGAACTGACGGTGGCGCTGGGCGTCGGCCGTTCGACCATCCGCGAGGCGATCCGCCATTTTCAGGCGCTCGGCGTCGTCGAGGCGCGCAAGGGCAGCGGCACCTATCTGCTGCGGCCGATTTCGGCGGCTTCGGTGCACATGCCGCTCACCTTCGAGACCGGCGAATTGCGCGACGTGCTGCTCCAGACGCTGGAGGTGCGGCGCGGCATCGAGGTGGAGGCTAACATGGCCGCTGCCCGCCGGCGCACGGCCGCAGACCTCCAAGTCATCGAGGAAAAGCTCGATGTGATGGAGCGCGTGCAGATCGCCAAGGGCACCTCGGGGCCGGAAGACCTCGCCTTCCACCTCGCCATCTATGACGCAACCCACAACCCGCTGTTCAAGCAGATTCTGGAGCAGATGCGCGGTGCCTTCGAACGGTTTTGGGAAAAGCCCTTCGACCGGCCGGATTTCGCCCGCCGCTCCTTCCCGTTCCACCGCACGCTGTTCAATGCGATCGTTGCCGGCGACCCGGAAGCCGCGCGTGCAGAAACACTGAAGATCCTCGCCGTCGTCGAGGAAGACATCAAGGAAATGTCGAAATGATCAATGACTTCGATCCGTTCGAAGACGCCTCCCTCATCGTCGCCCATGATGAGAGCAATGCCTATGACGCGGTGGTTCCGCCCATCGTCCAGACGTCGCTGTTCACCTTCAAGGACTATGACGACATGGTCTCGTCCTATCGCGGCGAGAAGGTGCGGCCGATCTACACCCGCGGTCTGAACCCGACCGTGCGCATGTTCGAGGACATGCTGGCGAGGCTCGAAGGCGCCGAAGACGCCATGGGTTTTGCCAGCGGCATGTCGGCGATTTCCTCCACCGTGCTCTCCTTCGTCGAGCCCGGCGACCGGATCGTCGCCGTCAAGCATCTCTATCCCGATGCGTTCCGCCTGTTCGGTACGTTCTTCAAGCGCATGCGCATCGAGGTGACCTATGTCGACGGCCGCGACGAGGATGCGGTGGACAAGGCCCTGCCCGGCGCCAAGCTGCTCTATCTGGAAAGCCCGACGAGCTGGGTGATGGAAACCCATGACGTCGCGGCGCTTGCGGCACTCGCCAAGAAACATGGCGTCATCTCCACCATCGACAACAGCTGGGCGAGCCCGATCTTCCAGAAGCCAATTTCGCTCGGCGTCGATCTCGTTATCCATTCGGCTTCGAAATATCTCGGCGGCCACAGCGATGTGGTCGCGGGCGTCGTCGCCGGCTCGAAGGAACTGATCGGCCGCATCCGCGGCGAAACCTATCCCTATCTCGGCGGCAAGCTGTCGCCCTTCGACGCCTGGCTGTTGATCCGTGGTCTGCGCACGCTGCCGGTGCGCATGAAAGCGCATGAGCGCTCGGCAAACGAGATCACCAGGAGGCTTGCAGCGCATCCGCTGGTCGAGACCGTCTGCTACCCCGGCCTTGGCAACCAGCTGCCGCCGGGGCTTTCGGGCACGTCGGGCCTGTTTTCCTTCATCTTCCGGGAAGGGGTGAACGTTCGCGCCTTTTCCGATCATCTGGAGCTTTTCAAGCTGGGCGTCAGCTGGGGCGGGCATGAGAGCCTGATCGTCCCCGGCGAGGTCGTCCTGGCGCAGAAAGCCCAGCCCAATTCCGCGGCCGCCTTCGGCATCAGTCCGCGGTCGGTACGGCTCCATGTCGGCCTGGAGGGGACGGAGGCCCTCTGGAGCGATCTCGAAGCGGCAATCGCAGCCGCCTCGTCTGGCTGACGCAACGACAAAACCAACGCAATCAAAAAGGGGAACCCAAATGAGAAAACTGATTGCCGCTACCGTTCTTGCCTCGCTCATGGCGGGAACGGCCCTTGCCGACACCAAGCTGAAGCTGGTGGAGGTGATCACCAGCCCCGAGCGCACGGAGACGCTGAAATCCATCGTCTCCAAGTTCGAGGCTGCCAATCCCGGCACCACGGTCGAGATCATCTCGCTGCCCTGGGGCGAAGCCTTTCAGAAATTCGCCACCATGGTCTCGGCCGGCGAAATTCCCGACGTGATGGAAATGCCGGATACCTGGCTGTCGCTCTATGCCAATAACGGCATGCTCGAAAGCCTCGAGCCCTATCTCGCCAAGTGGGAACATACGAGCGGCCTGACGGAACGGGCGCTGGAACTCGGCCGCGACGTCAAGGACACGGCCTATATGCTGCCTTACGGCTTCTATCTGCGCGCCATGTTCTACAACAAGAAGATCTTCGCGGAAGCCGGCGTTGACGGCCCGCCGAAGACCATGGACGAATTCCTTGCGGCCTCGGAAAAGATCTCCAAGCTTCCGGGCAAATACGGCTACTGTCTGCGCGGCGGTCCGGGCGGCCTCAACGGCTGGATGATGTTCGGCGCGACCATGGCCGGCGACAACACCTACTTCAACGAAGACGGCACCTCGAAGTTCAGCGAAGAGGGCTGGGTCAAGGGCTTCACCTGGCTGATCGACCTCTACAAGAAGGGTTATGCGCCGAAGGATAGCGTCAACTGGGGCTTCAACGAGATCGTCGCCGGCTTCTACACCGGCACCTGCGCGATGCTCGATCAGGACCCGGATGCGCTGATCGCCATCAGCGAGCGCATGGATGCGGCCGACTATGCCGTCGTGCCGATGCCAAAGGGCCCGGCCGGCAAGACCTTCCCGACCATCGGCTATGCCGGCTGGTCGATGATGTCGGCCAGTGCCAACAAGGACCTGTCGTGGAAGCTGATCGCAACCCTCGAAGGCCCGGACGGAAACATCGAGTGGAACAAGCGCATCGGCGCGCTGCCGGCGCTGAAGGCGGCTGAGAAAGACCCGTTCTATCAGGGCGACGCCTTCAAGGGCTGGTTTGCCGAACTGGCCGACAAGGACGCCGTGCCGACCGTGATGCCCACCTATCTTGAAGAATTCGCCTTCTTCAAGGATTCGTTGGCGATCAAGACCAGTCAGGAAGCCCTTCTCGGCGATATCACGCCTGAAGAAATGGCAAAGCAGTGGGCCGACTACATGACCAAGGCCCAGCAAAAGTACCTGGCCAGCAAGTAAGCCGGAAAGCCGGCACCCAGAACGTTTCGGGGTGCCGGCTGGTGCTTGCCATCTTTCCATTTCGCTGAGAAACCGCGCCATCGGGAAAACCCCCGCCATGGCCGAGAACGGATTTCGTGCCGATGTCCTATTCCGCTGTCCGGTCCGACGGCCCCCCGCGCACGCGGCTGCGAAAGCAGCTTGCCGATGCGATCGCGCCCTATCTCTACAGTGCGCCGACGCTGATCCTGATCATCGCGGTCATGCTCGTGCCGCTGGTCGTTGGCATTTCCTATGCCTTCCGCGATATCCAACTGCTCAATCCCTTCTCCGGCGGCTTCATCGGGCTCGATCATTTTCGCACGTTGTCTCAGGACGAGGCCTTCTTCCGGGCGCTGCGCAACACGCTCTGGTGGACCGGGGCTTCGGTGTTCCTGCAGTTTTTCCTCGGCCTCGGTCTGGCGCTTTTGCTCGACAAGCCGTTCTACGGCCGCGGTATCGTGCAGGCGCTGGTCTTCCTGCCCTGGGCCGTGCCGAGTTTTCTGGCAGGCCTCAACTGGTCGTGGCTGTTTAACCCCGTCGTCGGTCCTATCCCCCATTGGCTTTTTGCTATGGGCATCATGAGCGAGCCGTCCAACATCCTCTCCGATCCGCAGCTTGCCATGTGGGGGCCGATCGTCGCCAATGTCTGGTGGGGCATTCCCTTCTTTGCGATCACCCTGCTTGCCGCGCTGCAGGCCATCCCGCGCGATCTTTACGAGGCGGCGAGCATCGACGGTGCGGGACCATTCCAGCGGTTCTTTTCGATCACCCTCCCCTTCCTCGCCCCGACGATTGCCATCACCGTGCTGCTGCGCACCGTCTGGATTTCCAATTTCGCCGATCTGATCATCGTCATGACCAATGGCGGACCGGCGGATCGCACCCAGATCGTCGCCAGCTACATCTTCACCCAGGCCTTCAAGCGCCTGGATTTCGGCTATGCCTCGGCCATCGCGCTGGTGCTGCTCGTGCTGCTGATCACCTATTCGATGCTGATCGTCGTGCTGCGCCAATGGTTGTTGAGCAAGGATTGAGACGATGACCGGAAAACGCCTTTTCGCCCTCCTCGCGCACCGTCTTGCGATCCTCGCCTATATCGTCTTTGCGCTCTTCCCGCTCTATTGGCTGCTGAAGGTTTCGGTGACGCCCAACAAGCTGCTCTATTCCGAAGGCATTCGCATGTGGCCGTCGCAGACGAGCTTCGAGCACTTCAATTTCGTGCTGCGCCATTCGGATTTTCCGGTGTTCTTCAAGAACAGCCTGATCGTATCCGGCTCGACGGCGATCATTGTCACGACGCTATCGTCGCTGGCCGGTTACGCGCTCTCGCGCTTTTCCTTTCGCGGCAAATACTGGCTGGTGGCGCTGATGCTGCTGACGCAGATGTTTCCGCTGGTCATGCTGGTCGCACCGATCTTCAAGATACTGTCGCCACTTGGCCTTACCAACAGCCTGACGGGCCTCGTCATCGTCTACAGCGCCTTCAATGTGCCGTTTGCGACCTTCCTGATGCAGTCCTTCTTCGACGGCATTCCGAAGGACCTGGAAGAGGCCGCGATGATCGATGGCGCAACGCAGTTCGTGGCCTTCCGCCAGATCATCCTGCCGTTGACGCTGCCCGGCATCGCTGCCACGCTCGGCTTCGTCTTCACCGCGGCGTGGAGCGAGCTTCTGTTCTCGCTGATGCTGATTTCCGGCAATGCGGCTGCGACCTTCCCGGTCGGGCTGCTCTCCTTCGTATCGAAATTCTCGGTCGATTTCGGGCAGATGATGGCGGCGGGCGTGCTCGCGCTGATCCCGGCCTGCCTGTTCTTCCTGCTGATCCAACGTTACCTCGTGCAGGGCCTGACGGCCGGCGCGGTGAAAGGCTGATCCCATGGCATCCATCGATATCGCCAATGTCCGCAAATCCTACGGCATCCACCCGGTGCTGCACGGCATCGACCTGAAGATCGGGGATGGGGAATTCGTGGTGCTCGTCGGCCCGTCCGGCTGCGGCAAGTCCACGCTTTTGCGCATGATCGCCGGGCTGGAGCATGTGACGGAGGGGGAAATCCGCATCGCCGAGAAGCGGGTCAATGAACTTGCCCCGAAGGACCGCGACATCGCCATGGTGTTCCAGTCCTACGCGCTCTATCCGCATATGAGCGTGGAAAAGAACATGAGCTATAGCCTTCGCCTGCGCAAAACGGCGAAGGAGAAGATCGCGTCCGCCGTCGCCGGTGCAGCGAGCAAGCTTGGGCTCGATCCGCTGATGGAGCGGCGGCCGAAGGCGCTGTCCGGCGGCCAGCGCCAGCGCGTCGCCATGGGCCGTGCCATCGTGCGCCAGCCCAAGGCCTTCCTGTTTGACGAGCCGCTTTCCAATCTCGACGCACGCCTGCGCGAGCAGATGCGCGCTGAAATCAAGAAGCTGCACAAGGACCTCGGCGCGACCTCGATCTACGTCACCCATGACCAGATCGAGGCGATGACGCTCGCCGACCGCATCGTCGCCATGCACGGCGGCGTCATCCAGCAGGTCGGGGCGCCGCTGGAGCTTTACGACAACCCGGCCAATCTGTTCGTCGCCGGCTTCATGGGCTCGCCGGGCATGAATTTCTTCAGCGGCCGCGCGATACGAAGCGGCGGTGACGGGCGATTTGCGATCACCGGCGGCGATGTCCTGCCGCTGTCGGCACCGGTGGCGCTGGAAGACGGCAGCCGGGCGACGCTCGGCATCCGGCCGGAACACGTCGTTCTCGGCAGCGGCGAGCTGAACGCCGAGGTCGAGCTGGTCGAGCCCACCGGCTTCGGCATCATCCTGCATCTGCGGCTCGGCAGCGTCAGCTTCAAGGCCTTCACACTCGACCGCGCGTTTCTTGGTGCGACCGGTGTGCTGCAGGTCAGCTTTCCGGCCGACAAGCTGCGGTTCTTCAACGAAGCCGGCGATCGGGTCTAGAGTAATTCCAGCAAAAGTGCACAGCGGTTTTGCGTCCGGAATCGCGTCGGAAAAGTTAGTCCTTCTCGTAGGGCATCAGCGTGAAAAGCTCCTGCGCGCGCTTGACGCCGCGCAGCGCATAGCGGCCGATCGAGACGACCTCAGCATATTGCGGCGGCGGCGCCGAGGCGACGAAGTGCTGTGACATGATCACGGTACGATCGACGAAGCGGCACATGGAGGCGATGCGGCTCACCTCGTTGACGGCCGGGCCGATGACAGTGAAATCGAGCCGCTCGTCCGACCCGATATTGCCGTAGAAGACATCGCCGATATGCAGGCCGAGATAGACCTCGGTCGTCGGCCGCCCTTCCGAGCGCCGGCGCTCGTTGATGCCGTCGAGCTTTTCCCGCAGGCTCTTTTGTGCGGTAAGCGCGCGGCTGCAGGCTTCTTCCCGCTCTTCCGCCTTGAAGATCGCCAGCGTGCCGTCGCCGATCAGCTTCAGCACGTTGCCGCCGACCTCATGGATCGAGTCGATCACGGCTTCGGCATAGTCGTTGAGGAAGGGGATGATCTCGTCCGGCGGTAGGTTGTCGGAAATCTGGGTGTAGTTCTGCAGGTCGGAATACCAGAGCACGGCGGAGATGCGCTCGGCCTTGCCGCGCGAAATGCGGCCTTCCAGCACGCGCTGGGCCGCGTCCTCCCCCAGATAGACCTCGGCGATGGTGCGGGAAATGCGGGTGAGCGAACCCGATTTGATGGCGAGCGCGAGGATCGGCACCAGTTGGCGCAGCGCCGCCAACGCCTCGTCGTCGAAGCCCGCCTCGTCCGTCGTCGCCCAATGGGAATAGAAGCAATCCATGTCGCCGATGTGGGATTCCGGCGCAAAGCGATGGATCATCGCGATGTAGTCCTTATGGCCGGCTTCGAGCAACGTATCGAGGCCGAAGAAATCGGCCGGATCGCCGAAGCCGATACGGCGACGCACCTCGTTCAGCTCATTCATGCGCAGGTGGAAAAAGGCCGACCGTTCCCAGGTATCCGCCGACACGCCTTCGTTCGACGGCCCGTATTCGAAGGCGTCGCGGGCGGGCGTCTTGCTGTTGTCCCACTGGAAGGCACGGCCCTCATAGACCGGATGCAACGTATCGATCAGCGCCAGCGCCCGGTCGATGTTGAGGCCGGCATTGCGGCAGCGCTGGCAAAAGCCGTTGACGATCTCCATTTCGTCAAGGCCCCGGAGGCCCTTGGTCACCAGCCAGTCCGAAATGGCGGCGAGATCTTCGGCTTTCATGTCACATGTCCTGATGAATGTCTCCCAAGAGCTTTACCGCAGAAAGCGGCATGCCGGAATCAAAACGACGGCAATTTTTCTTGAGGGGCGAAATACGGTTGGCAGTCGGGTTCTGGGCCGAACCCTGAGGCATGGGTGCCTCATATGGGAAGCGGTGGCCACTGAACAAGCCCGCCGACGTAAACTTTTTAGAGCGTGCCGTCATCGCGGGGAATGTGATGCGGGCAAGCCAAACTATGTCTTTTCCGTGATGACAGGCGCGGCGATTGATGTAATCTGCGGCTGTTGAATTGGGTTTGCAGATATATTTTCCGGTCGGCTCCGCCGCCGCTTCGCATTGATTTCATGCAATGAATGTGGGCTCGCTGCCGCTTCGTCCCCAGCATGGCGACAGTGATCCCGTTGTTCGGGTCGGAAGACCGGCGCTGCCGTGTCCCTCGCCCCTGCCGCAGTCCCCGCGCATTTTCGGAAGGCAGAGAGATGACGAACAGAAGGCTTCTATCCACCGGTTTCCTCCTTTCCCTGCTTCTGGCGTCCGGCCTGGTCTTTGCCCAGGATCCGCCGAAGCCGCAGGTCACCGTGGCCAAGCCGGTGGTGCGCGACGTCGTCGACAGCGACGAGTTCATCGGCCGCTTCGAGGCGGTCGACGAGGTCGGTATCCGGTCGCGCGTCGGCGGTTATCTCGATGAGATCGGCTTTACCGACGGGGCCCTCGTCAACAAGGGCGACAAGCTGTTCGTTATCGACCAGCGTCCGTTCAAGACGGCACTGGATATCGCCCAATCCTCGATGGAGGTGGCGCAATCCGCGTTGGATTTCGCGCAGACCGAATTCGACCGCACCGAAGGGCTCGCCAAGGCGGGCACGCTGCCGACCTCGACGCTCGACCTTCGCCGCCGCGAGCTTCTGTCGGCGCAAGCCAACATGCGCGGTGCCGAGGCAAGCCTCGCGCGTGCAAAACTCGACATGCAATACACCGTCATCAACGCCCCCTTGAGCGGGCGCATCGACCGCAAGCTGCTGTCGGTCGGCAATCTGGTGACGGCTGACCAGACGCTGCTCACCACCATCGTCTCGCTCAATCCGATCGATTTCTATTTCGATGTCGATGAGCGCCGCCTGCTCTCCTATGCCCGCGAAGCGCGGCAGAAGGGCGGCGTGCTGCAGGAGGGCGGTTCGCTCGAGGTGTCCGTCGTCATCAGCGATGCCACTGAAAAGCCGTTCAAGGGCAAGCTCGATTTCGCCGAAAACCGTGTCGATCGCGAGACCGGCACGATGCGGCTGCGCGCCCGCTTCGACAATCCCGATTTCGTGCTGCAGCCCGGCCTCTTCGGCCGCATCCTTGTCGAAGGCTCCAACCACTATCAGGGCATCCTCATTCCCGACGAGGCGATCGGCTCCGATCTCGACCAGCGTGTCGTTTATGTCGTCGGCGAGGACGGGCTGGTCTCGACCAAGCCGGTGCGGCTCGGGCCGCGGCTGCATGGCTACCGGGTGATCCGCGAAGGCATGACCGGCGACGAGACCATCGTCGTCAACGGCCTGATGCGCATCCGTCCCGGCGTGAAGGTCGATCCGCAGATGACCGAGCTGCCCCCGGAAGCCCAATCCGCTGACGCCGATGCGCCGGAGAGCGGCCAATGAGGTTCGCCCATTTCTTCGTCGACCGGCCGATCTTCGCCTCGGTCATCTCGCTGTTCCTGCTGCTCATCGGCGGCATCGCCTATTTCCAGTTGCCGGTGGCGCAATATCCGGAGATCGCGCCGCCGACCATCGTCGTGCGCACCGCCTATCCCGGCGCGGACGCCCAGACGATCGCCGATACGGTGGCGACGCCGCTGGAGCAGGAAATCAACGGCGTCGAGGACATGCTCTATATGTCCTCCTATTCGACCGCCGACGGCTCGATGCAGCTGACCATCACCTTCAAGCTCGGCACCGATCTCGATCAGGCACAGGTGCTGGTGCAGAACCGCGTGGCGATCGCCGAGCCGCGCCTGCCCGAAGAGGTGCGCCGCATCGGCATTACCACGGCAAAAAGCTCGCCCAACCTGATGATGGTCGTGCACGTGCTGTCGCCCAACGATCGCTACGACCAGCTTTACGTCTCCAACTATGCGCGCACCCGCATCCGCGACGTGCTGGTGCGGCTCGATGGCGTCGGCGACGTCATCCTCTTCGGCGAGCGCGAGTATGCGCTGCGCATCTGGCTCGATCCGCAAAAGCTCGGCGCTTACGGCATGACCTCGGGCGATGTCGTGCAGGCGTTGCGCGACCAGAACGTCCAGGTGTCCGGCGGCTCGATCGGCGGGCCGCCCGCCGCCGGCACCAACGCCTTCCAGTATACGGTGACGACGGAGGGTCGCTTCAGCGATCCGCGCCAGTTCCGCTACATCATCGTCAAGGCGACGGAGAGCGGCCGTCTGGTGTCGCTGCAGGATGTCGCCCGCATCGAACTCGGCGCCAAGGATTACGTTACCAATTCGTACCTGAATGGCAGCCCGGCCGTGGCGCTCGGCATTTTCGCCCGCCCCGGCACCAATGCACTGGCGGCTGCGGCCTCGATCCAGCAGAATATGGAGCGGCTTTCCAAGGCTTTTCCGCCCGGCCTCGAATACCGCATCGTCTATAATCCGACCGAGTTCATCTCGGAGTCCATCGACGAGGTCTACAAGACGATCCTCGAAGCGGCGATCCTCGTCGCCGTCGTCGTGCTCGTCTTCCTGCAAAGCTGGCGCACGGCGATCATTCCGATCATCGCCATTCCGGTATCGCTGATCGGCACTTTCGCCTTCCTGCTCGCCTTCGGCTTCTCGCTCAACATGCTGACACTGTTCGGCCTGGTGCTGGCAATCGGCATCGTGGTGGATGACGCGATCGTCGTGGTCGAGAATGTCGAGCGCAACATCGCGCTCGGCATGTCGCCGGCGGAAGCCTCGCACGCGACGATGAGTGAAGTCGGCACCGCCGTCATGGCAATTGCGCTGGTGCTGATCGCGGTCTTCGTGCCGACGGCCTTCATTCCCGGCATTTCCGGGCAGTTTTACCTGCAGTTCGCGGTGACGATCTCGGTCGCGACGGCGATTTCGGCGCTGAATTCGCTGACGCTGTCGCCGGCGCTGGCGGCGCTGATCCTGCAGCCGCATAATCATCATGAATCGTCAAACCCCCTCGCCCGCTTCGGCCGCAGCATTGCCAACGGCTTCAACCGCGGCTTCGACCGGCTGTCGGCCGGTTATGCCTGGATGGTCAGCCATCTGGTCGGCACCGGCATCGCCGTTCTTGCGACGCTCGCCGTCTTTGCCGGCCTGCTTGCTGCCACCTGGTATATGGGCCGCATCGTGCCGAGCGGGTTCGTGCCGACCATGGACCAGGGCTATGCCATCGTCGTCGTGCAGCTGCCGGATGGGGCCTCGCTCGCCCGCACCGATGCCGTCATCGAGCGGGCCTCCGCCATCATCCAGAAGGTGCCGGGTGTGAAAAATGCCGTCGCCTTCTCCGGTTTCAGCGGCGCGACCTTCACCAATGCCTCCAATTCCGGTGTCGTCTTCGCCTCCTTCGATACCTTCGAAGAGCGGCTGAAGCACGGCTACAGCGCCTCGCAGATCATCGGCCAGCTTTACGGCTCGATGCAGAGCATCCAGGAAGCCTTCATCATCGCCGTTCCGCCGCCGCCGGTGTCCGGCATCGGCAATTCCGGCGGCTTCAAGATGCAGTTGCTCGATCAGGAAAGCGCCGACATGCGCCGGGTGCTGGGGCTCGCCTACCAGATGATGGGCGCCGCCAACCAGACGCCGGGCCTGACCGGAGTCTTCACCACCTTCTCGGCGTCGAGCCCGCAATATTTCCTCGCCGTCGACCGCGACAAGGCGCGGGCGCTGAACGTGCCGATCCCCAATATCTTCGAGACGCTGTCGATCAATCTTGGCACCTCCTATGTCAACGATTTCAACACGCTCGGCCGCGTCTATCAGGTGCGGGCGCAGGCCGACCAGCAATACCGCATGGAGCGGGACGATATCCTGGCGCTGAAGGTGCGCTCGGCCACCGGGGCGCTGGTGCCGCTCGGCACGATCGTCGATATCCGCGATTCCTCCGGCCCGTCGCTCGTCCAGCGCTACAACATGTATGTCTCCGTGCCCTTGCAGGGCAATGCGGCGCCCGGTGTTTCGACCGGCGAGGCGCTGAACAAGATGGAAGGGTTGGCCGCCCAGATGCTGCCGGCCGGCACCAGCTTCGAATGGACGGAACTCGCTTTCCAGGAGCGCAACACCGGCAACACCGCGATCTTCATCTTCGCGCTGTCCGTCATCTTCGTGTTCCTGGCGCTGTCGGCGCAATATGAAAGCTGGGTGCTGCCGCTCGCCATCATCCTCGTCGTGCCGATGGCGGTGCTGGCGGCGCTGGTCGGCGTCTTCCTGCGCGGCATGGACAACAATATCCTGACCCAGATCGGCCTGATCGTGCTGATCGGCCTTGCTGCGAAAAACGCGATCCTGATCGTCGAATTCGCGCGGCAGGCGGAGGATCAGGGCATGACGCCGGTGGAAGCCGCGATCGAGGCGAGCCGGCTGCGCCTGCGTCCGATCCTGATGACCGCCTTCGCCTTCATCCTCGGCGTCGTGCCGCTGATGATCGCGCAAGGCCCCGGTGCGGAAATGCGCCAGGCACTCGGCACCGCCGTCTTCTCCGGCATGCTCGGCGTGACGTTCCTCGGCCTGTTCCTGACGCCGGTGTTCTATGTCGCGCTCCGCTCTTTGCGCCGTCGCCGGCCAGTGGCGGCGGAGGCGGCCGTGGAGCCGGCTCACGAATGATGGGACCGATATCGCTGGCTGCCGAAGGGAGCTGTCATCACAAATCCGGCTAAGGCAGGGGCGTGGCTTCCGACAGGCTGTCGGTCCACGCCTTGACGAGATGATGATCGAAGACCCTGCCGGCGTCCGCGTCGGCAAGCCCTTCAAGCGTCAGCCGATACTGCATATCTTCAAGATACGTGGGCCGGCTGGATGTATCGAGATCCGTTTCGGGTGTGTCGGTCACGCCGTGCCTCCCAGGACAAGCATTCCTATTGAACCAGCTTACCGGAAAGGCATAACTGCGCCAAGGCGCGCTGTCCGGCGCGTCCGATTCCGGGAGTTCTGGCTACATGGCTGATCTTGAGCGACGCTTCCCGTGCGTGGCGGATATGGAGACGGCGGCGAAACGGCGCATGCCGCGGTTCGTGCATGACTATCTGATCGGCGGTCTTGGCCGGGAGGATTGTGTTCGCCGCAATGTCGCCAGCCTGCGGGACGTATTGCTGATGCCGCGCTATCTCTCCGATGCCTCCGCGCCGGATATGGCGGTGACGCTGTTCGGCCGGCGTTTCGATGCACCTTTTGCCGTTGCGCCGCTCGGTCTGGCCGGTCTTCTCTGGCCGGGCTGCGAGATGCCGATCGCCATCGCCGCCCGTCGCCACAATGTGCCCCATGTGCTCAGCACCTTTTCCAACCGCTCGCTGGAGGCGATCCGGCCTGTTGCCGGCGAAAACGGCTGGTTCCAGTTCTATCCCCCGAACGATCCCGCCATGGAAGCGGATATGCTCGCGCGGGCGGAAAAGGCCGGCTACAAAACGCTGGTGCTGACCGTCGATATTCCGGCGCCGACGCGGCGCGAGCGGGATATCCGCAACGGTCTTGCCGTTCCGCCCAAGCTCGATCTGACAACGATGCTTCAGATCGCTACGCATCCGGGCTGGGCGCTGCATGTACTGCGTCATGGCATTCCCGAATTTGAAAATCTCTCGCCCTACTATCCGAAGGGTGCCTCGCTGGCCGCCTCGGCCGAATTCGTCGGCAAGGTCATGCAGGGCCATATCACGGCGGAGCGCACGGCGCGCATTCGCGATGCCTGGAAAGGCACTCTGCTGGTCAAGGGCGTGCTCGATCCGGAAGAGGCGGCGGCCTATCTGGCGCTCGGAGCCGACGGCGTGATCGTTTCCAACCATGGCGGCCGACAGCTGGATGCGGCGCCCGGCGCCGTCGAAATGTTGCCGTTGATGCGCAAACGTCTCGGACCGGAAGCGGTGATCCTTGCCGATGGTGGCATCCGCTCCGGTCTCGATGTCGCCCGCATGATCGCGCTCGGGGCGAATATGGTTTTGATCGGCCGACCCTTCATTTTCGCCAGTGCCGCGATCGGAGCCGGCGGCGCCGATCATCTCATCGGGATTTTGAAGGCGGAAATGCATGCGGCCATGGCGCAACTCGGCTGCGCCGTCGTTGCCGATCTGCCCTCGGCGCTGCATTCTTCCCGCCCGGCCTGACAAGGAGCCCATCATGACCCTGATCAAAGAACTGAAAAGCGCGCTCGGCGAGGAGACGGTGTTGACGGGCGATCGCATCGGCGGGCGCTATCGCAGCGATGAAAGCCATACGGGGCGGGAGTTGCCGCTTGCCGTTCTGAGGCCGGCAACGGTTGAGGCTGTTTCAAAGGCGTTGTCGATCTGCGATCGCCATCGCCAGAGCATCGTGCCGCAGGGCGGCCTGACCGGACTTGCCGGCGGTGCCAATCCGCGCACGACGGATATCGCGCTGTCGCTGGAGCGCCTGAGCGGCGTCGAGGAAATCGACAGCGCCGCCGCGACGATGACTGTTTACGCCGGCACGCCTCTGGAGGTCGCCCAGCGGGCGGCAGAAGAGGCCGGCTTCCTGCTGCCGATCGACCTTGGCTCGCGCGGCAGCTGCCAAATCGGCGGTAACATCGCCACCAATGCCGGCGGCATCCGCGTCATCCGCCACGGCGTGACCCGCGACAATGTTCTGGGGCTGGAAGCGGTCATCGCCGACGGCACCGTGCTTTGTTCGCTGAGCAAGGTGCTCAAGAACAATACCGGCTATGATCTGCGCCAGCTCTTTATCGGCTCGGAAGGGACGCTCGGCATCGTCACCCGCGCGGTCCTGAAGCTGAAACCGCTGCCGACCTCGCGTTCGACGGCGCTCTGTGCCCTCGGCAGCTACGACAATGCCGTGGCGCTGCTGCGCATGGCGCAGGTGATGCTGGCCAATGTCTCGGCGTTCGAGGTGATGTGGGAGAGCTATTTCCGTTTCAATGCCGATTTGCTCGGTTTGAAATTCTTCGAGGCGGATTTTCCCTTCACCGTCATCGTCGAGGAGGATCTGTTCGGCGGCGAGCAAGGGACGGAGCGCTTCGAGACATTTCTGGGCGCCGCCCTTGAAGCCGGGCTTATCGAGGATGCGCTGATTGCCCAGTCGGAAAAGGAAGCGCGCAATTTCTGGGCCGTGCGCGAAGGTTCCGCCATCGACAAGGCGCTGCCGTCACTCTTCAATTTCGATATCAGCATGCCCATCGGCGGGATCGGGGATTTCGTCGAGGAATGCGGCGCTGCGCTGCTGGCGCGCTTTCCTGGGGCGCATGTCTCCTTCTTCGGCCATATCGGCGACAGCAACCTGCATATCATCGTGGCAACGGCCGATGGCTCGGAGGAAGACCTCCATGCCACCGACAAAATCACCTATGATCTGGTGCGCCGCTACAGCGGCTCGATTTCCGCCGAGCACGGCGTCGGCACCCTGAAGCGGGACTATCTCGGCCATTCCCGCAATCCCGAAGAGCTTGCGGTGATGCGCCGGATCAAGGCGGCCCTCGATCCGAACGGCATCCTCAATCCCGGAAAAGTGCTGCCGCCGGCCACTGTCCTCCCCTCTCCCCGCGCGCGGGGAGAGGGTTAAGGGTGAGGGGCATCTCTCATCCGCCCTATCGGGCACCCTCTCCCCGCCTGCGGGGAGAGGGGAGATGCCGCACCTTCCGTTGTTCCACGCCCGAGCGTGAAGGTTCACCCAAACAGCCGGTGCATCGCCTCGACTTCGTTCTGGCGGATGTCGTGGCCGCCGGGGTGCCATTCAGTGGTAACGGCGGCCTTCTGGCGTTCGAAATAACCGGCCAGTGCCTTTGTCAGCGCCGGCGGGCAGATCGGGTCGCGCTCGCCGGCGGTGATCAGGATTCTGGTGCCGGCGATCCCGGCATTGTCGGCCGGCTGGAACGGAATCAGCGGATGCAGCAGAGCTGCCCTATCGAAAAGGTTGCCCTTTTCGATGATCACGTTTGCCAGAATATTGGCGCCGTTTGAAAAGCCGAGGCCGTAGACCTCGGATGCCCCGTACTCTTCCTTCAGCGCGGTGACATAGGCCGCCATCTTCTCCGTCGCCCGTGCGAGGTCTTCCATGTCGTAGACGCCCTCCCCCGTGCGACGGAAGAAGCGGGCGGCGCCATATTCGGAGACATCGCCGCGCGGCGAAACGATCGTCGCTTCCGGCAGGAGCCGGCTGGCGAAATCGAAGAACTGGTTTTCGTCACCGCCGGTGCCGTGCAGGGTGAAGAGAATGGGTTTCCCCGGTGCACCGGCCTTCAGCCGGTGCACATAGCCATGTTCGGTCATATCGGTGCTTCCTTAGTTGTCGAGCTTCTGGAGCTGCTGTTCCAGGATCGGGCGCAGGTGCTTGTGCTGCTGCGGCAGCTTCAGCGCCTCGCCGAGATGGGCTGTATCCTCGTCGCGGTTGAAACCCGGCTCGTTGGTGGCAACCTCGAACAGCACGCCGCCCGGCGTGCGGAAGTAGATCGCCCAGAAGTAATCGCGGTCGATGACCGGGGTGACGTGATAACCGGTGTCCATCAGCGCCTTGCGCACTTCGAGCTGCTTTTCGCGGTTATCGACGGCGAAGGCGACATGGTGGACGGAACCGGCACCCTGCAGGCCGCGCTGAATATTCGGCAGGGTCTCGAGGTCGATCACGCCGGCTCCGTTGCCGCCCGGCACGATCAGGCGGGTGACGCCGTCGCGGCTTTCGAGCGTCTCATAGCCCATGAATTTCATCAGTTCGGCCGTCGCGCCTTCGTCCCGCAGCCGCATGGAAACCGAGTGGAAGCCGCGGATGGCATGGTCTTCGCTGATGCCGCCATGGGTCCAGGGCGCACGATTGTCGTCGCGCACTTCGACCAGCGCAAAGCCGTCGCCATCAGGGCCTGCGAAATTGAGGCGCTTTTCACCGAAGGTCTCTTCGGTCTTCAGGCCGGTGACGCCCTGTTTTGCAAGGCGCTCCTGCCAGAAGCCGAGCGAGCCTTGGGGAACGGAAAAGACGGTGGTACCGACTTCGCCGGTGCCGGGGCGGCCGCGGCCCATGTCCGGGAACGGGAAATAGGTCATGACCGTGCCGGCCGAACCGGTCTCGTCACCGTAATAGAGGTGGTAGACATCCGGCGCGTCGAAATTCACGGTCTTCTTGACGCGACGCAAGCCGAGCGTGTCGGTGAAGAAATTGTTGTTGATGCGGGCATCGGCAGCCATCGACGTGACGTGATGCAAACCCTTGATCTGGTCGAGCATGGTGAAGTCCCTTTCTGCCCATCGGGGCCGTTCATGGACTATAGATGTGCCGATCGGGCGGTTTGCGATAGACCCGCGCCGTCAAACGGATTGTCTTCTTTTTGTGAACGATTGAGAGGGACTGTTTCATCGGAATGGCGGATCGCCGGTGGCGATGCGGGGCAGCCATGGGCGCGCAGGAGCTTCGGAAGGGAACCGGTCCCATCGGCAAGTCCGCCGCTCTTGATGAGAGCGAAAATCTCCGGCGTTGCCGAGGATGTTCACGAAATCACGGCCTCTTGC
The DNA here is from genome assembly GCF_001424985.1 of Rhizobium sp. Root1212. Taxonomy (GTDB): domain Bacteria; phylum Pseudomonadota; class Alphaproteobacteria; order Rhizobiales; family Rhizobiaceae; genus Pararhizobium. The sequence goes on along the minus strand of NZ_LMDA01000027.1, from coordinate 26,212 downwards.
CTGCCGCAAGCCGCGTTCGCGGGCTACCAAAGCCCGCTTCTTTTCGGTTCAAGACAATGGCGCGGACGCTCGACATCAGGCGCCCGCCGCCTGTCGTCAGGATGTGCCGGGAGCGGCGTCGGCCGGAGCTTTTTTCGCGCGGGTCTTGGCAGGGGCTGGGGCGGCGAGTTCGTCCTTGGCGCCGGCTTTCTTTGCTGTCGCCTTCGTCCCGTCCGCCTTGGCGGCTTTCTTTGCCGCCGGCTTCTTCAAGGAAGTCGCTACCTTGATCCTGCTCTCCGGAATGGCGGTTCCGCTGAGAAGTTCTTCCCGCGCCTGATGCCAGTGGTAATCATGGCTACCGTCCGGCCGGCCGGCGGCTTCCCACAGGGCATAGGCGCGATTGCGGATGTCGTCGTCCTTGATGTCGCTCATGCTGCTCTCCTTCACCGTTTGCATTGATCCCGGCACGAACACCATGGTTCAGGCCGGTATGGTTGCGAATTGCACGTCCCATATGCGCCAGATTTGCGAGGTAAAAAGAGGGATGTCGAAGGGGCTTTCGGATGCGGGGTGTGCCCCTATTCGCGTCTCTCCTTGCATCTTCACGTCTCTGCGGGACACCGCTCCACCGGGTGTGTGGAACGGGCATGGGATTCGCTTCGTGAAAAAAGACTAACCTGCTTTTGTGCGCAGCCGAAGAGGAAATCTCGCACATGCGCCATATTCCCGCGATCGCCGTTCAGCCGCCGCGGATGGAGCGCCGCCAGACCAGTTCGGCGTGCAGTGTCAGCGGGTTCTGCGCCTGCTCCGCCGGCATGCCCGCCAGCAGCCAGGACACCGATTTGCGGGCGATCTCCTGGACCGGCTGGGCGAAAGTCGTCAGTTCGTAGGAGAGCCATGACGCCTGCTCGATATCGTCGAAGCCGGCGATGCAGAGGTCTTTCGGGACATCCAGGGAAAACTGGTGGCGGGCGGCATCCATGAAACCGCAGGCGATGAGATCGGTGGCGCAGAACACGGCGTCCGGCCGTTCGCGCCGCATTAGCAGGCGCTGCGCCAACATGCGGCCCGCGTCATAGCCGGTGCGGCCGTGGCGCTCGACGATGACCTCCAGCCCCTGTTCGCCAGCGGCGCGCACGAAGCCGTTTTCACGGGCGATGAGGCTCGGCGTGCCGGCTTCGGAAGTGGCAAAGGCAAGCCGCCGGCAGCCGGCGCGCAGAAAGGCGGTGACGACGGTGCGCGCCGCCTCGCCGTCATCGAGATTGATGCCGAACTGCCCTGGCCGGCTATCGTCGCGGTTGATGAGAATGAGCGCCTGGCCGTTCTTGACGCAGAGATCGGTGATCGACGTGTCGGGCATGCCGGATAGGATGATCGAGGCATCCGCCCGATAGCGGATCGCCTGCCGCAGCGCGGCATCGACGCTGTCGTCCGAGCGGTCGGTGTTGACCAGCATCGCGATCTTCCCCACCGCCTGCAGCTCGTCGGTTAGCGTCTTGATGAGGTTGGCGCGATAGGGCGAGCCGAGATCGGAGACGATCAGGCAGATGATGCCGGTCTCGTTGCGCATCAGCCCACGGGCGAGGTGGTTCACATGGTAGCCCAGTGCTTCGGCCGCTTCCAGCACCCTGCGCCGCGTCTCAGGGGCGACGCTTGCGCCCGGCGTGAAGGTGCGCGATACCGCCGACCGCGACACGCCGGCCCGGTCGGCAACCGCCTGCGCACTGACGAAAATTTTCGGCGAAACCATCGCGTCCCCGGCAGCTTTGATCCAAGGCGTTTTTCGAGCGCCCGCTTTCCGCCATACACAAGCGGCTTGTCACAATCCATCGCTGGTTTCAGCCGTGCGTTGAGGAAAAAATGCGCCGCGCGGAATGCCGCGCAACGGCGAACCGCCTGTCTCGTATGCGGAACCAAAAAGCGGCAATGCCGTTATCTCCTCGCCTCACGGAAGGTTCGGTTCAAGCCCTTCCGTGTCAGGCCCCGTCGCCGGACCCGCGCAGGAGATATCAATGAAACAGCTGATTCTTATTCTGCCCCTGCTGGCCGCCTCCCCGGCCGCCGCGCAGGCGCTGAAAGTCGAAGACGTCTGCCAGAAAGTCGCCAAGCATCTCTTGATGACCGAGACGCTGCATGTCGGCGTCGTCCAGTCTTTTCCTGAGCTGAAACCGCCCCGCGTACGCATGACCTATTCGACCCGCGACGGCGTGTCGAAGAAGGATATGGTCGATATGATCGAGTGCGAATTCGCCGCCACCGCGGCTCCCTTCAAGCTCACGCGATTCTGCGTCTCCTCCACCTGCTATTCGGCGGACGAGAAGAACCCGGAAAACAAGAGCCGCTTCGAAGAGGTCCGCACGCTTCTGGAGCGCGAAGGCCTCTGATCAGCGCGCTTTTTTCGTCGCCATCCAGATGATGTGGCGCGCGCCGCTGCCTTTGGTGCTGGCGCGCACTTTCAGTTCCTCGACGGCAAAACCCGCCTCCTTCAGCCGGCGGGTAAAGCCGGCATCCGGGGCGGACGACCAGACGGAGAGCACGCCGTTCGGCTTCAGCGCTGCTTTGGCGGCCCGAAGCCCCGCTACACTATAGAGGTCGTCGTTCTTGCGGCGGGTCAGCCCCTCCGGACCATTGTCGACATCGAGCAAAATCGCGTCATAACGCGCCTTCGCGTTGCCGATGAGCAAGCCGACATCGCCGAGCGCGATATCGGTGCGGGGATCGTCGAGGCAGCCCTGAAACACTTCTGCCATCGGTCCGCGTGCCCAATCGACCACAGCCGGCACGAGCTCGCCGACCGTGACGCGGGCATCGTCGCCGACGATCGCCAGCGCAGCCCGGAGCGTGAAGCCCATGCCGAGCCCGCCGATCAGCAGATGTGGCTTGGGATGGCTTTTGATGCGTTCGAAGGAGAGGCGAGCAAGGTGTTCCTCGGAACCGCTCAGCCGGCTGTTCATCAGCTCGATCGTGCCGAGCATGATGGAAAACTCGCTGCCGCGCTGTTTCAGGCGCAATTCTCCGCCGCCATCGGGCATGGTCGCGGTGTCGAGCTGGGTCCAGGGGAGCACGGGTTTTCTCTCTTCAGGCTGCGGTCGCTGCGCGATAGCATAGATAACCGAAGATGGCACCTTGCGATTTGGCTTGGCAGCCTATACCGGGCGGGCGCCGGCAAAGGCGGAGATGGCGGCCTCGCAGGCGCGCACGAAACGCATCGAGGGACCTTCGCTACCAGTGGCGAGGCGGCTGACACGGGCGCCTTCGAGCAGCATGGACAGCGTGTCGGCCAGCGCCTCTGGCTCGTCCACGCCGGCGCGGCGACAGAGATCGGCCAGCTTCTTCTGCTGCAGGTTTTTGAAGTTTTCGATCACCGCATGGGCCGGATGGTCCGACTCCTTCAGCTCGACGGCGGCATTGGCGAGGTCGCAGCCGAAGGGCTCGCTGCACAGACACTGGGAGCGGACCTCGACCCAGCCGTCGAGCTGGGCGCGGGCGTCGCCGGGATGGGCGGCCTCAAGCTCGTCCCACATGGCGGCAGCCTTTGCGGAGGTGTGGCGCAACGCCTCGCAAATCAAGTCATCCTTCGAGCCGAAGTGCCGGTAAAGCGTCATCTTATTGGTATCGGCGGCTTCTGCGATGGCATCGACGCCGATGCCGCGAATGCCATGCTGACGGAAAAGTTCGCAGGCCATCGAGACAATCCGGTCCCGAGGCGCGGGCCGCGATGAAATTCCCGAATTTTCTTCGGCGGATTTCACAGTTGAGCCACGTTTTGCACTTTTATTCGCAGTGGTTATTGACATGGGTGTGACCGGTCGGTAACTATGCAGATGTTACTTACTGGTAACACCCATAGAATGCAGAGTCAAGCCGAGCCATCCGGGCGGGCCTGACTGTCGGAAATGTAAGGAGACTGCCATGAACCAGGCAAATACCGATTTGACCCTAGATGAGGTCCTGAGCGATCCGATGATCCGTGCGATCATGCGGGCGGACGGTGTGACGTCTTCTGAATTCAAGACGCTGCTCTTTTCGGCCGCCAGCGCGCTCCGCCACGCCGAGCCTTCGGTAGGCGGCACGAAGGCGCATGCGCTTAAGCTTCTGTCGGCGCCGAAGCGCCGGCTCCTGTCGATGGTGCATCCGCTGGCGGTGCGCTCGAGCGGCACCATCGCGGCCTGACCTCCTTTACCCGGCGATCCCCCTCCCGATCGCATGAAAGCCCAGCCGGCCCCCTGCCCCGGCTGGGCTTTTTTATGGTTGGCGGGGTTTAGACCTTCACAGCCAGCTCGGCGAAATCTTCCGTGCCGAAATACTTGATATAGCGCTCCACCTCGGAGGGCTCGCCGGTCGCCTTGCGGGGATTGTCGGAGAGCTTGACGGCTGGGCGGCCGTTGACGTCGGCGACCTTGCAAACGATGGAGATCGGGTTCAGCCCGCTGATTTCGATCGGCGCGCAGCCGGCGAAATCGTTGGTGAGGTTGGTGCCCCAGCCGAAGCTCATGCGTACCCGGCCCTCGAAATGGCGGTAGGTCTCGATGATCGTGTCGACGTCGAGGCCGTCGGAGAAGATCAGGAGCTTCTCCTTGGGATCGCGGCCCATCTTCTCCCACCAGCCGATGATTTTCTCGCCGCCTTCGATCGGCGGGGCGCTGTCGGGGCGGAAACCCGTCCAGTCGGCGACCCAGTCGGGGGCGTTGCGCAGGAAGGCGGCGGTGCCGAAGGCATCCGGCAGCACGATCAGCAGATTGCCGCCATAGAGACGGTTCCAGTCCTGCAGCACCTTGTAGGGCGCCTGGCCGAGTTCCTCGTCTGTCTTCGCAAGCGCGGCGGCGACCATCGGCAGCTCGTGGGCATTGGTGCCGAGCGCCTCAAGGTCGGTATCCATGGCGAGCAGCACGTTGCTGGTGCCGGAGAAGGACTGGCCGATGCCTTCCTTCAGCGCCTCGACGCACCAGCGCTGCCAGAGGAAACTGTGGCGGCGGCGGGTGCCGAAATCGGAAATCCTGAGATCGGGATATTGTCGCAGCCGCTCCACCTTGTCCCACATCTTGGCCTTGGCGCGGGCATAGAGCACGTCGAGCGCAAACGGTCCCATGTCCTTCATGGCGGTGCGCGAGCGCAGCTCGTTGATGATGGCAAGCGCGGGGATTTCCCACATCGTCGTGTGGGTCCATTTGCCGGGAAAGGTCAGCTCGTACTGGCCGTGGCGGCGGGAAAGCTCGTAGTCAGGCAGTTGAAAATCGGCAAGCCAGGCGAGGAAGTCCGGCGAAAAGATCTGCTTCTTGCCGTAGAAGGTGTTGCCGGCGAGCCAGATCATCTCCTTCTTGGTGAAGCGGATGCCGCGGACATAATCGAGCTGTTCGCGCAGTTCCTGCTCGTCGATCTCGTCGGTGAGCAACACCGACTTGGAGCGGTTGATCAGCGAGAAGGTCGCATCGACATCCGGGTAGAGCTTCCAGATCATTTGCAGCATCAGGAGCTTGTAGAAATCCGTATCGAGAAGGCTGCGCACCACCGGATCGAGCTTCCAGGCGTTGTCATAGACCCGGCGGGCGATATCCGTCTTCGTCATCAAATCCTCCGCGATCCGCAGCCGTAACGCTGTCGGATTGCAGTCATGGCACGGGCATCGGGGTGCCCGCAACCGCAGCGCAAATGATTTAAGCAAGTTGTTTCAAGGATGAGACATAAGTTCCATTAGACGTTACTGTCGTAAAAAGCGACCTCTTGACGCGGATGCAACCATACGCAACACATAGGCCGTCCGATGAATGATGTGAGGTTTATTATGGCTTACCTCCAGTCGCTTTTTCATCAATCGCCTGAAATCGCTCTCTTTCTTTCGTTAGCCGTCGGCTACTGGGTCGGCAAGTTCCAGTTCGGCAAGTTCCAGCTCGGCGGCGTTGCTGGCTCGCTTCTGGTGGCGGTCGTGCTCAGCCAAATCGGTATTACTATCGATAACGGCATCAAGACGGTGCTGTTTGCACTGTTCATCTATGCGGTCGGCTATGAAAGCGGGCCGCAATTCTTCCGCTCGCTCGGCATGAAGTCGATCCGGGAAATCATCATGGCCGCGGTGCTGGCCATCAGCGGCCTTCTAACGGTCGTGATCCTCGCCAAGATGTTCGGTCTCGACAAGGGACTTGCGGCCGGTATTGGCGCAGGTGGCCTGACGCAATCGGCCATCATCGGCACCGCCGGTTCGGCGATCGCCAAGCTCGGCCTTTCGGCGGAGGAGACGCAGCGCCTGCAGGGCAATGTCGCGGTCGGCTATGCCGTGACTTACATTTTCGGCTCTTTCGGCGCGATCCTCGTCTGCGTCAATCTCCTGCCCTGGTTCATGGGCCGCGGCATTCGCGACGATGCGATCAAGGCGGAGGCCGAGCTTCTGGCCGGGGCGCAGGTCTTCGGGCCTGGCGAAGCCGCTGCCTTGCCGCAGCTCGTCGGCCGCCTCTACCGCATCGGCCCGGCCGCCGGCCGCACCGTTGGCGACATTGAGGAAAAGACTCCCGGCCTGACGGTCGAGCGTGTCAAGCGCGACAACACGATCATCGGCCTCGATTCGGGGTTGAAGCTCGAAGCCGACGACATCGTGCTGGTGGTCGGCCAGCGCCCGGCCGTCGTTGCAGCCGCCACGGCGCTCGGGTCCGAGCTGCAATCGTCCGAGGGCATGGATGTGGTCGTCGCCACCCGCGACATCGTCATCAGCAATCCGAAAATGGCCGGTCATACGGTGGCTGAAATCCGGGAAGCGACCGATCGCGATCTCAGACACGGCGTCTATGTGATCAAGCTGACGCGCAGCGGAACTCCGGTGCCGCTGGCACCCAACACCATGGTCAATGCCGGCGATGTCGTCACCGTCTACGGCACCTCCGACGACTTGCAGCGTGTCGCGAAAAGCGTCGGCAACGTCATCATCCCCAGCGACAAGACCGATTTCGTCTTCCATGGCTTCGGTCTGGTCGTCGGCCTGCTGATCGGCCTTATAGTGCTGCGCATCGGCTCCATTCCGCTGACGCTCGGCAGTGGCGGCGGCGCGCTGCTCGCGGGACTTGCCTTTGGCTGGTACCGCAGCCGCAACATGACGATCGGCAACATGCCGCTCGGCGCCTCGACCCTGCTGCGCGACCTCGGCCTTGCCGGCTTCGTCGCCATCGTCGGCCTGCAATCGGGCCAGCAGGCAGTTTCCACCATCGCCCAGCAGGGTATCTCGATCTTCCTGATCGGGGTGGCGGTGACGATCATTCCGCTGGTCATCACCATGCTCGTCCGCCGCTACATCTTGCGTTACGACAATGTGGCGGTGTTTGCAGGCGCGCTTTCCGGCTCGCGCAGTGCCAATCCGGCCTTCGGGGAAGTCCTCGACAAAGCCGGAAACTCCATTCCGACCGTGCCGTTCGCGATCACCTATGCCCTTGCCAACGTCTTCCTGACCTTGCTCGGGCCGCTGATCGTCGCCTTTGTCTGATCGATATCAACGGAGACTGTAGCTATGACCGTCGATTACAGCCAATACGCAAAGCTGAGCCCGTTCGAACTCAAGGACGAACTGATCAAGCTCGCCTCTTCCCGTGAAAACCGGCTGATGCTGAATGCCGGCCGAGGCAACCCAAACTTCATGGCAACCCTGCCGCGCCGGGCCTTCTTCCGGCTCGGTCTGTTTGCCGCCGCCGAATCCGAGCTCTCCTATTCCTACATGCAGAAATGGATCGGCGGCTTGCCGAATATCGAGGGCATCGAGGCGCGTTTCGAACGCTTCACCACCGAAAACCGCGATCAGGCCGGCGTCGCCTTCCTGCAGCGCGCGCTGTCCTATGTGCGTGACCAGCTCGGTCTTTCGGCCTCGGGCTTCCTGCATGAGATGGTCGAGGGCATCCTCGGCTGCAACTATCCCGTCCCGCCGCGCATGCTGAAGATCAGCGAGCAGATCGTCAGCCATTATATCGTCAAGGAAATGGTCGGCGGCCACCTCCCCCCAAGCAGTGTCGATGTCTTTGCGACCGAAGGCGGTACGGCGGCGATGACCTATGTCTTCAATACGCTGAAGCAGAACGGCCTCGTCAAGCGCGGTGACAAGGTAGCGATCGGCATGCCGGTCTTCACACCTTACATCGAAATCCCGGAACTCGACGAATACGGCCTTGAGGAGGTGGCGCTCAACGCCGATCCCGAAATGGGCTGGCAATATCCAGATTCGGAAATCGAAAAGCTGCGCGATCCCGCTATCAAGGTGTTCTTCTGCATCAATCCGAGCAACCCGCCATCGGTGAAGCTCGATCAGCGCAGCCTTGAGAAGATCGCAAAGATCGTCAAGGAAGAGCGCCAGGACCTGATCATCCTGACGGACGACGTCTACGGCACCTTTGCCGACGATTTCAAATCGATCTTCGCAACCTGCCCGAACAACACCATCCTCGTCTATTCCTATTCGAAATATTTCGGTGCGACCGGCTGGCGCCTCGGCGTCATCGCTACCCACAAGGAAAATGTTCTGGATGCGAAGCTGAAGGCGCTTCCGAAGGATGCCAAGGCAGCGCTGGACCGCCGTTACGGCTCGCTGCTTCCGGATGTCAGCACGCTGAAATTCATCGACCGCCTCGTCGCCGACAGCCGCACCGTGGCGCTGAACCACACTGCCGGCCTTTCGACCCCGCAGCAGATCCAGATGGTGCTGTTCTCGCTGTTTGCGCTGATGGACGAGACCGACAGCTACAAGTCGACCCTGAAGAAGGTCATCCGCAAGCGCGAAGCCGCCCTTTACCGGGAGCTTGGCGTGGAGCCCGAGCAGGACGAAAATTCCGTCGACTACTACACCCTGCTCGATCTCGTGGTGATTTCGCGCAAACTCTATGGCGATGATTTTGCCGAGTGGTTGAAGGGTGCCTTCGCCAACAACGAACTGCTGTTCCGCATCGCCGACGAGACCGGCATCGTGCTTCTGCCCGGCAAGGGTTTTGGCACGCAGCAGCCCACCGGCCGCGCTTCGCTCGCCAACCTCAACGAATTCGAATATGCCGCCATCGGCCGGGCGCTTCGCAACATGGCCGATGAATTCTACGCGAAGTTCAAGAAGGGCAAGGGCAAGTGAGGTCGTAAGAAACGACGGAAGGTGCGGCGTATCCCTTCTCCCCGCGGGCGGGGAGAAGGTGCCCGACAGGGCGGATGAGGGGCATGGCCGCAGCATTCTCATGGATGAGAGTTTGCCCCTCACCCTGGCCCTCTCCCCGCAAGCGGGGCGAGGAGACGACAGCGGCTCTGCCCGTCGACTGATCGATTTCGAAAAATTTCCAACCAAATGGAATGAGTGCCGTTCGACGTGCGTATATGAGGGTATGGACGACAGGAGCCACCCCTTTAACGTGATTGCGCAGTTGGCGACGCTCAGGCGCTATGCCCGTTCGCTGGTGCGCAATCAAAACGATGCCGAAGACCTCGTGCAGGATGCGCTGGTGCGTGCCTACGAGCGTAAAAGCACCTTTCGCAAGGGTGGCAATATCCGCAACTGGCTGCTCTCCATCGTCCACAACACCCATATCGACCGGTTGCGCCATGCCCGCTCGCTTTCGCGACGTCATGAGGCGGCCGGCGAACTCACCGAACCGGCACTTGCCGCAAACCAGGAACATTCCGTGCGGCTGCGGCAGGTGCACGAAGCCTTCTTCGAACTGCCGGAAGAGCAGCGCGAGGCGCTGCATCTCGTGGCGATTGAGGAGCTGTCCTATCAGGAAGCCGCCGACGCGCTCGGCATTCCCGTCGGCACGCTGATGTCGCGTATTTCCCGCGCCCGCGCCCGGTTGCGCTCTTTCGAGAGCGAGGCGCGTGCCCCATCCCATCTGAAACTCATCGGAGGTGCCAGCGATGAAAATCGTTGATCCGATCCTCGCCGGCGATCTCGACGCCTATGTCGACGACCAACTCGACGTTTCCCGGCGCATCGAAGTCGAGGCCTATCTGTCGGAACATCCCGAAAGTGCTGCGCAGGTGATGGCGGACTTGAGGATTCGCGGCGAACTGCGGCTGGCGCTCGCCAATGGTGCGATGGCCGGTCGCCACGAGACGCGCGAGGCGGCCCGGCGGCTATCTCAGGGGCTGTCGGCCGGGCGCTATGTCGCCGCCTTTCAACGGGTTGCGGCGATTGCCGCACTGGTGACGGTCGGCTGGTTTGCCAATGCCTATCTCGGCGCCTTCACCGCGACGGAGGTGATTGCCTCCGTGCCGCCGCCGCCTTTTGTCGAAGAAGCGTTGCGTGCCCATAGCACCACACTTCTGCGCGAAAGCATGCCCTCCCAGCATGAGGTCGTGAACTACGACCCCGCCGATATCCGCTCGGCGACGGCGATCGTCCTGCCTGATCTTCCCGAAAGCTGGAAGGTCGTCGATGTCCAGGTCTTTCCGTCCGCTTTCGGCCCCAGCGTCGAGCTGGTCGTGACGCCCGACAAGGGCGAGCGGCTGTCGCTCTTTGCCGTCCGACCCGGCAGCTTCAACGTCCAGCACGTGCTCAAGGCGGAAACGCAAGGCCTGAGCGCTGCCTACTGGCAGATCGGTGACGTCGCCTATGCGCTCGTCTCCGAAAAGCAGGCTGCCAAAGATCTCACTGAAACAGCGCGGCGGCTTTCCCGCACGCTCTACTGATCGTAAACCCAAGGAGTAAACGATGAACACCTCCCCTTCCCGCTTCGGCTACGGTGCGCAAACCGCCGCCCAGTTCGACGAGGGCCTGCGCAAGCATATGCTGCGCGTTTACAACTACATGGGTGCCGGCCTGGTCATCACCGGCATCATCGCCTTCATCGTCGGCTCGACGCCGGCGCTCTACGTGCCGATCTTCTCCTCGCCGCTGAAGTGGGTGGTGATGCTTGCACCGCTCGCCTTCGTCTTCTTCTTCTCGTTCAAGATCCAGACGATGTCGGCCAGCACCGCGCAAATGACCTTCTGGGCCTTCTGCGCCGTCATGGGCCTGTCGCTCGCCTCGGTGTTCCTGGTGTTCACCGGCACCAGCATTGCCCGCACCTTCTTCATCGCCGCAACCATGTTCGGCGCGACAAGCCTTTACGGCTATGTGACGAAGCGTGACCTGTCGAAGTTCGGCTCGTTCCTGATGATGGGCCTGATCGGCGTGGTCATCGCCTCGATCGTCAACATTTTCCTCGGCTCTTCTGCCCTGCAGTTCGCGATCTCGGTGATCGGCATCCTCGTCTTCGTCGGCCTCACCGCCTGGGATACGCAGAACATCAAGGAGCAGTATGCAGAGAATTTCGACGAGGAATCGCAGCAGAAGATCGCCGTTTTCGGCGCCCTGTCGCTCTACCTGAACTTCGTCAACATCTTCCAGCTGTTGTTGAATTTCACCGGCGAACGCGAATAGCCATCAAGCTTTTCGCAAGCAGGGAAACGGGGGCCTTCGGGCTCCCGTTTTCGTTTTAGGGCCGTCGCCATGCTCTTTGACGATTGCGCCTGCGGCCCCCTCCCCCGCCCTCCCCTCTTACATCGGCGGGTGCGTTTACCTCTGGTTAACCCATTTTTCCTTGCAATATGCGGCGCGTTTGGCAACATGCGATTTAGAGTGCAAATCACTATAAAAATCGCATCTGAGAGATTTTCATGACCATCGCCATGCCGGCCGCCCAGGCCATTTCCGAAATGGACCAGCTGATCATCGCCCAGGCGCAGGAGCTGTCCGACAAACTGAAGCAGCACCGGACGGAAATGTTTCCGCCTGTTGCCATGAAAGGCTTGCGCGAATTCCAGCTCGCCGAAGCCGCCCGCTATCTCGGCGTCACCAGCGGCTATCTGCGCAACCTCTCGCTGGAGGGCAAAGGCCCCCTGCCCCAGGTCACGCCTTCCGGCCGCCGCTCCTACACGGCGCAGCAGATGGAAGAGATGCGCGCCTTTCTCGACCAGAACGCCCGCGCCGGCACGCACTACGTGCCGCAGCGACGCGGCAAGGATCACCTGCAGGTGATTGCCGTCGTCAACTTCAAGGGCGGCAGCGGCAAGACCACCTCGGCCGCCCACCTCGCCCAGCATCTGGCGCTGACGGGTCACCGGGTGCTCGCCGTCGATCTCGATCCGCAGGCGTCGCTGTCCGCCATCCACGGCTTCCAGCCGGAATTCGACGTGCAGGAAAACGAAACGCTCTACGGCGCGATCCGCTATGACGACGAGCGTCGTCCGCTGAAAGAGATCATCCGCAAGACGAATTTCCCGAACCTCGATCTGGTGCCGGGCAATCTCGAGCTGATGGAATTCGAACACGATACGCCGCGCGTTCTGGCGCAGGGTCAGGCCGGCGATTACGGCCGCATCTTCTTTGCCCGTCTCGACGAGGCGCTGGGCACCGTTGCCGACGATTACGATGTCGTCGTCATCGACTGCCCGCCGCAGCTCGGCTTTTTGACGATGAGCGCGATCTGCGGCGCGACCGCGATCCTGATCACGGTGCATCCGCAGATGCTGGACGTGATGTCCATGTGCCAGTTCCTGCAGATGCTCGGCGAGGTCCTGAACACGCTGAAGGGCGCCGGCGGCGACATGAACCTCGACTGGCTGCGCTACCTCGTCACCCGCTACGATCCGCAGGACGGCCCGCAAACCCAGATGGTCGCCTTCATGCGCTCCATGTTCAAGAACCACGTGTTGACCAACCCAATGCTGAAGAGCGTGGCGATCTCCGATGCGTCGCTGACCAACCAGACGCTCTATGAAGTCGAGCGCAGCGCCTTCACCCGCACCACCTATGACCGCGCCATGGAGGCGATGGAGGCGGTCAACAATGAGATCGTCGATCTCGTGCACAAGGCCTGGGGGCGGAAATGACGGCTGAGTTTACGGCAGTAAACTTGGCGAAAGGAGCAAAACATGGCGCGTAAGAACATCCTCTCCGGCTTGATGGACGACAGCAAGAGGTTTACCGCGGTAAACCCGGAAGCGCAGGGTGAAGGTCAGTCGCTGTCCTTCAAGGGCATTGGCGCGCTTGGCGCCGTCACCCGCAGCATCGATGCACTCTCCGCCAAGGCGGAAAGTGCCAAGGCTCTGGAGCAGAAACTCGCCAATGGTGAAACGGTGATCGACCTCGATCCCGAGCTGATCGAAAACTCCTTCGTCAACGACCGCCTCGGCGGTGACGATGAAAAATTCCAGGAACTGGTCGAAGCGATCCGTCAGCGTGGGCAGGATTCGCCGATCCTCGTGCGCCCTCACCCGACGCATGCCGGCCGCTATCAGATCGCCTTCGGCCATCGACGCGCCCGCGCCGCCCGTGTGCTCGGCCGCGCCGTGCGCGCCGTCGTCAAGGCGCTGGATGATCGCGATCACGTTATCGCCCAGGGGCAGGAAAATTCGGCGCGTGCCGATCTCTCTTTCATCGAGCGCACGATGTTTGCCCATCGGCTCGAAGGCCTCGGCTTTGATCGCGAAACGATCATGACGGCTCTGAGCATCGACAAGACGACGCTCTCCAAGATGCTTTCGGTGACCCGGCGCATTCCGGCGGATGTGCTGGCGGCTCTGGAAGCGGCGAGGGGCGTCGGCCGGGATCGCTGGCACGAGCTTTCCGTTCTCTTCGACGACGAGGCATTTCTGGAGCGCGCTCGCGCACTGGTCGCGACACCGGGTTTCGTTGAGGCGGAGCCGGACCGTCGTTTCGAACTGGTCGAGGGTCTGACGCGGGAAGAGAAGGTCGACGTGAAGCCAAAGGCACAGCCGAAAGCGGAGCGGCACTGGAAGAATGTCGACGGCACCTTGGCGGCGAAAATCGTCGATAACGGCAAGCAGGTGACGATCGCACTCCGCGCCGACAGGGCATCAGCCTTCGGAACCTATCTGGCCGACAATCTCGAAAGATTTTACGAGGCCTTCGAGAAGGGCGAATAGAAGGTTTACCTCAATCAAATGAAAGAGCGGCCGGATAATCCGGCCGTTTTCTGTTGGGGGCCTTGCCATGCGTGGATCTGCGGCCAAACCGCTACCCGGCTGCCGAAGCCTCGATTCTATCTGGGGATAGAATCCCTTGGCGACTCGCCAGCCGGACTGTAACTTGGCGCAAGCGGCTGAAATTCATATCTTTTCCATGGCCGATAGCCGGCTTCTGTTCCCCTACCGACTCATTGCCGCCGCATCCGAATCGTGTCATGTTTCTGATACGGTTTTTGAGTGCATCACGCCTTAAAACCGCATCAAAGGAAACCAGCCGCGTGAACATGGAAACCGTCGCGACAACTGACATCCGCATCGAGCGGCATGCCAGGCAGCTCTCGAAGCAGTTGAAGCTGCTGCGGGAACGGCTGTTTCCGCCGCATTCCTCGAAAACGCTGCGCACCTTTTCGTCCGGCGAGGCAGCCCAGCTCGTTGGTGTTTCCGATGGTTACCTCCGGCAACTGTCGCTCGACGGCAAGGGACCGGTGCCGCGCCTTACCAGCAACGGCCGCCGCTCCTACACGCTCTCGCAGATCAATGAGCTGCGCCAGCACATGGCCGCGATCAAGCCGAAGGATGCCGTGAGCTATGTGCCGCACCGCCGGCCAGGCGAGCGGCTGCAGACCATCGCCGTGACCAATTTCAAGGGCGGCTCGGCCAAGACGACGACGGCGCTTTATCTGGCGCAGTATCTCGCGTTGCAGGGCTACCGCGTCCTGACGATCGATCTCGATCCGCAGGCCTCGCTTTCGGCCATGCTCGGCGTGCAGCCGGAATTCGATTTGGAAGAGGGCGACACGCTCTATGGCGCGATCCGTTACGACGACGCCAAGCGCCGGCCGCTGGCCGATATCATTCGCAAGACCTATTTCGACGGCCTCGACCTCGTTCCGGGCAATCTGGAACTGATGGAGTTCGAACATGAGACGCCCGGCGCGCTGCATGATCGCCGCAATGGCACCGATACGCTGTTCTTCAAGCGCGTTGGTCTTGCCATCGCCGAGGTCGAGCAGAATTACGATGTTGTCGTCATCGATTGCCCGCCGCAGCTCGGCTATCTGACGCTCGGCGCCGTTTGCGCCGCAACCGCATTGCTGATCACCATTCATCCGCAGATGGTCGATGTCGCCTCCATGTCGCAGTTCCTTTTGATGACGTCGGATTTGCTGTCCGTCGTCCGCAACGCGGGTGGTGATCTCACCCATGATTTCGTCAAATATGTCGTGACCCGGCACGAGCCCTTCGATGCGCCGCAGTCGCAGATCGTCGCGCTGCTGCGCAATCTCTTCGGAAACGATGTGCTGACGGCGACGATCCTGAAATCCACCTCGATTGCGGACGCCGGTCTCACCAAGCAGACCCTTTACGAGATCGAAAAGGGCCAGGTGCGCAAATCGACCTACGACCGTGCGCTCGAATCGGTGAACGCGGCCAATGCCGAAGTGCTCGCCAGCATCCACCGGGCATGGGGGCGGTCATGAGCAGGAAAGATCGGCTCAAGAACATTTTCGAGGAAGCGGTCGAAGAGTTGGCCGCGGCCAACTCCGAAGACGAGCGCCGCGATCCCGCCGGCCCGGTGCGCACCATGGCGCTGACGCTGGGGCGCATGGAGGAAGAGACCAATGCGCTGAAGCAGGCGATCCGCGCCGGCGAGCAGGTGGTCGATCTCGATCCTGCAACGATCGATGCTTCCTTCATTCGCGACCGTATGGGCGACGATACGATCGAAGCGGATGACGAACTGGTGCGCTCGATCGCCGAGGGCGAGCAGGAGGTTCCGATCCTCGTGCGCCTCCACCCGACCATGCAGGGTCGCTATCAGGTTGCCTACGGTCATCGGCGGCTGCAGGCGGCGGCGCTTCTCGGCCGCTCCGTCAAGGCGATCGTCCGGCCGCTGGACGACCGCGAACTGGTGGTCGCCCAGGGCATCGAAAATTCCGCCCGCCAAAACCTCTCCTATATCGAGCGGGCGCTTTTTGCCCACGGCTTGGAGGAGCGCGGTTTCGAGCGCCCGGTCCTCATGCAGGCGCTTTCCACCGACAAGACCGAGCTTTCGAAGATGCTCTCGGTCACTCGGCAGGTTCCGCACCGGCTGATCCATGCCATCGGCAGCGCGCCATCGATAGGACGGCGCCGCTGGCTGGCGCTGGCGGAGCTGGCGCCCTCACGGCCGAACAGTTCGCTGGAAAGCATGGTGACGGCGCCGTCCTTCCGGGCGGCAAGCTCTGACATGCGATTCGAATTGGTCTTTGCCTATCTCACCGACAAGGCTTCGAGGACGAACGATACGAAGCGGTGGACGGCGGATGGCTCGGGGCGGATTGCAGCCGATATCCGCGCTGGCAGCCGTGCCTATACGCTCGCTTTCAAGGCCGAAGAGGCCGCAAGCTTTGGCGCTTTCGTGACCGAAAGGCTGGATGCGCTCTATACCGAGTTTAGACAGAAACAGTCAGGAGACTAATCCGCAAAAGAAAAAGGCCCCCAAACGTTGCCGTCGTGGAAGCCCTTCTCTGTATGTAGCAATTAGAGAATCCCATTTCCGCGAATCATAGTCAAGAGTCTTGGCACCGTTTTGGTGATCGAATTTCTTTTGCCTTGTGAAAGGTGAAGGACATGGAAACGAGATATGTCTCGACGCCCTTTGGGCGGCGGACGATGACGCTCGGCATGCTGGCAAGCCAGATCGCCGCATCCGAGCTGGACAAGGACGCATCGATCGACAAATGGAAGCTGTTTCGCGCGCTCTGCGAAGCAAAGCCTTTGCTCGGGATTTCGGACCGGGCGCTGGCGGTGCTGAACGCGCTGTTGAGCTTCCATCCGCAGGCGACGCTTTCGGCAGAAGACGGCCTGGTCGTCTTCCCATCGAACACGCAGCTTTCGCTGCGCACCCATGGCATGGCCGAGACGACGCTTCGCCGCCATCTGGCGTCGCTGGTGGAGGCGGGGCTTTTGAGCCGCAAGGACAGCCCGAACGGCAAGCGTTACGCCCGCAAGGATAATGCCGGCGAGATCGACCAGGCCTTCGGCTTCTCGCTTGCACCGTTGCTCTCTCGCGCCAATGAAATCATGGTGCTGGCTGCCCAGGTCTCGGAAGAGCGTCTGCAGCTTCAGCGCTTGAAGGAGCGGTTCTCCCTCTGCCGGCGGGATATCGCCAAGTTGATCGAAACCGCGATCGAGGAGAGGGCTCCGGGCGATTGGTCGGCCATCCATCTGCAATTTCGGGCGCTCATCATCTCCGTTCCGCGTGGTTACGGCCTTGCGGAGGTTGCTCCGATCCTCGAAGAACTGGAGATGTTGCGTGAAGAGATCGTCAACTTGCTGGAATTGAAAACAAAACAGCAAAAAACAGATGGCAATGACGGCCAAATCGGTCGGCACATACAGAATTCAAATACACAACCCCATTATGAATCTGAACCACGCTTCGAAACGAAGCAGAGGGCAAATCCGGTGGAAGAACCGAAACGGCAGAACGAGCCGCCAAAGGCGTTTCCTCTTTCTGTCGTGCTATCCGCATGCCCTGAAATATCGGCTTATGGCCCAGGGGGCGCCATTTCGAGTTGGCGGGAGCTGATGACGGCCGCAGTGGTGGTCCGTTCGATGCTGGGGGTCAGTCCGAGCGCCTATCAGCTGGCCTGCGAGACCCTCGGGCCGGAAAACGCGGCCGTCGCGGTCGCCTGCATCTTCGAAAGGGGAGGGCATATCAACTCGCCGGGCGGCTATCTGCGGGATCTGACTCGGCGGGCTGAACGCGGCGAATTCTCACTCGGGCCGATGGTAATGGCGTTGCTCAGGGCAAACGGGCAGGGCGCTCGCAAAGCCGGATAGGGGAGGGCAGGAGGTGCTGGCATCTGCCGAAACCGGCTGGATTTCCCAATGGATACGAAGCGTTAACCAAGAGCTGCGTACATCTTGGGAAATGATTTGCGGAGACGGATTGCATGGCGCTGGGGCGTAGGAAAGAGACTTTGGCGGATGTCGAAAAGGTCGTAGCCTTTCCGCTGTCCGGCAGGACGGCAACGATCCGGCGATGCGCCCGTGAGCTTGAGGATATCCATGGTGACGCTGCCGTCAGCTACTGGCGGACAGAGTGCCGGGCGCTTGCAGCCAGTCTGGCAAAACTTGGCTGTGGTGAGGACGACATCCGAGAGCAGGTCATGGCCTTCCAGACGGAAGTTCAGGTTGAGATGATGCGCCGCTATTCCGATCGGCTCGCCGAGCAGGGGGCCGCGGACAGGTTTGCACCTTGATGCTGTAGCTCGGCTGGAACCTCCTTCTGGTCCACGACGTTTCGTCGCGTGTAACCAGCAAAGGGAGGCTGTCATGCCCCGCGGAGACAAGTCCAAATATACCGACAAACAGGAACGCAAGGCCGATCACATCGCCGAAGGATATGAGCAGCGCGGCGTTTCCGATAAGGAAGCCGAGCGCCGGGCCTGGGCGACCGTGAACAAGGAAAGTGGTGGCGGCAACAAATCGGGCTCCGGCCGTGGCAAGCCCGATACCCACGTTTCTGCGAAAAAGGGCGGTCGTAAAGGTGGCAACGCTTCGGCCGAGCGGTCCGCAGCGGATCGTTCGGCTTCTGCCAAGAAGGCTGCAGCGACCCGCAAGCGCAATGCGGAACACGCTGCTCATCTCTGAATAGGCGCAGGTATAGTTCGGCGGTCCGAGCATGATTCCCGAAATGGTGAGCTCAGTGGACGGGGCGCCTTAATCGCGATGGCGTCCCTGTTTGGCTTCGACTTTGATGCCGGTATCAAAACAGTACACAGCACTTCAATTGTAATGACAATACGCTGTGCGTAGTAACACGCGTTAACTCGTTGCAACTGATCGTCAACCGCTATCCCATTATGATTGCGTCGCTTTGCCAGAA
Source organism: Rhizobium sp. Root1212 (assembly GCF_001424985.1). Taxonomy (GTDB): domain Bacteria; phylum Pseudomonadota; class Alphaproteobacteria; order Rhizobiales; family Rhizobiaceae; genus Pararhizobium. The sequence continues at coordinate 7,446 of NZ_LMDA01000027.1, read as the reverse complement.
CGGCGAGGTGGAGGTGCAGTGTACTCAAACTCAATGTAAACCGGACTTCACGAGCAAAACAACTGGCACCAGGATTTCCGGGATTTTGTTTGTAGAGAACGTGAATGAGAGAGTCGGTATAACACGACGGGTAATGCAACATTATCCATCATTATATAGTAAACACAGACTGTGCGTTTAATGATCATGGTTATGTATAAACCGCTCACGCGTTGTATGGAATCGCCTGTCACCCATCTGCCTCCTCCCCCGTGCTCCCCGCCGCGACGTCTCGTTGGGCCTGGCGGCGTGGTCGCGGGTCGGACGAGCTCGCCGCCGTTCTTTGCGGCTGGCACGCCTTTAAATCTCAGGATGACCTCGTTCGATTAGAGCCCGCCTTAGGCGGGCCGCTAGCGCGCGCCATGCCCTGATATGCGCCGCCATCGCCGTTAGCCTGGCCGACCGAAGCGGGGACGAGGTAGCGTTTCGCGACGTCGCTTCTACTCACCGTAGTCGGCGGCGATCTCGGCCCGGCGTGAAAAGCGTTTCTGGCCACCAAGGGGCTCTGCGCCCGAAAACTGGCCGCCCTGTGCCGTTCGCCACCTCGGACCTCGTGAGCGCCGTCCACGCCGCGCGGTCGGATGCCGAACCGCTCGGCTGGGCGCTGGCCGACATGCTGATCGCGGCGCTGCTGAAATGGGATTTTAAGTCACGACAAAGCAGTTCCTGTCGGCCTTCGGCTTGCAGCCGCTGCGCGATCTGCCAGACGTTGAGGCTTTGAAGGATGCGGGCTTGCTGAGCCGACGATTTGTACCGGCGGAAGCGGTGGGGAACGACGAAGTTGCTGACGAGGAATAGCATGGGCGGACGGAGGGGGTCGTCTTAGCCGAGTTGCGCAACATCGAGCCGATCGAAGGCTGGCCAATGAAGAGTGGTTCGCGCATGGCTTCCTAATTGGCTTTGAGCCAGCACTGCGACTGAGCGGCTGGTTCTTTCCATGTGGTCGACGACGGCGAGGGCGGCTGTCACTATCGCGAAAGCCGCTTCTCGTCATCGATCAACGTCAATCGCGCGGGGGCTGCCGCTCGCCATTGCCACAGGACCAGGTTGAGATCGTCCGCGTTCGCGCCGGGCGCGAAGCTCCTGACAAGCAGGCCGTGATAGCCTGCGGCTGCGAGGCGTCGGGCGAAAGCCTGCGTGCTGGCTTCGCCGCTCGCCTTCATCTGGTCTCGCCATGCCGGGTCTGCGAGAGATGACGGGGTCATCCCTTCAGCCAGCAACGCCGCCTTGTCCCTGGTGTCGAATACCCGACCTATATCGGCGTCGTAGGAGATCAACGTCGTCGGCTGCAGGCTACCGGCCTGGTTGGCCTCGCGAAGGACGGTCATTACCGTCAGGCAGGTGTAGAGCGCTGGTGTGCCCTTCTTGTTGAAGCGGCCGCCATACAACTCCGCCCCGCGCCCGGACATTGGCGCGCGTGCAAAGATCGGGTTGAGTGCTCGAAAAAGCGCGCCTTCATACCGCATCGTCTTGTCAGGCGTGGACGCCAGCATCGACCGCGTCGATATAGTCGAGAACCTCGTCGGCGCGGCCCTCCCGGACCAGTTGCATCGCTGTCATTCCTGAGAAACCCGGCAACGGTTCGGAGCGATACCAGGCATAGGCCATCAGCGCCGATCCAAAGCGCGGTTCCACTTTGTTGACGACCTCGGTCATTTCGCGCAGACGGCGTTGCGTCCTGTCGGACCGGATTCGGTCCTTCCGTTGGATCGCATCCTTGCCGAGTCCGGCCGTGCGGGCGATTTCCTCGCTCGTCGTGCGCAGTACGTTGGCAATCTTCCGCGGCGAAAAAATCCCCTCGTCGGCGTATTGCGCAATTCCCATGGCTTTTACCTCCAAATTTATGCGCCAATTATTACGACGCAATATAGCGTCATAAATAGCGGCATTCAAGGGAAGGGCAAAACTAGGGAGGAAGGAGAGAGGAATACGCTCGCAGGTCGCGTGTGCCCACGCCAGTACCAGTTTTAGAATTCAGGCAACGAGTGTGGGCCGGTTTTCGGCAGGAAATGATCCGGGGGCTGCTGCACTCTTAAGCGAGGAAGCGTGTGGATCGATAGATAATCCCTGACGGTGGCGACGCGTTCCAGTTTCGAATGTTCAATGCAGGCTCTATAAGAAGCCGCCAAGCGCGCAGCGTTGCGCGCGGCCAATGCGAGATAGGTGGCATGAAGCAGCAGTTCGACTTGTTCGGAACGGAGGAGGTAAGGGAGACGAAAGCCAAAGCCCAATCTCCTTTGAAGCAAGATGTGCGAAGCATTGCGGACGAAATCGAGATGGTCCGCCGCCTCGAAGAAACCGGCCGTTATCGCGTCTTGCGGAAACTGGAGCCTCGCCCTCTCGCAGATGCGCCGCGGCCCGGCTTTCCATTGCGTGGCGCCATTGTCGATACGGAGACGACGGGCCTCAATGCCCGCAAGGACGAAATCATCGACATCGGGATCGTCGCCTTCAGTTTTGATGCGGCTGGAAACATCGGCGATGTCACCGGTGTCTATGGCGGACTGCAGCAGCCAGGCTCGACGAATGGCGCGGCGTGTTGCGGCAGGCGGAAAATCTGCCGGTGGCGTTGCAGGCGATCGTCGCCCTCGATGCCTGGCACGAATTGTCGGTACTACAGCACGCGCCTTGCTCGGAAGACTGTTGGCCGCTTCCATACTGCGCCAGGCCGGCATCACCACCGGCGCCCATCTGGCCTTCATCAATCTCGGCCTGAAAACCATTCCGTCGACCGGCGGCGACATCGCGATCGCGAGATGCAGCTGCTCGCCATCGCCCACGGGTTTCTGTCGGCCGCCGAGATCGGCATGAAAGAGCATGACCGGCTTACGCTTGCGAGAAAGATGATGGAGCGAAAGCTGGAGGGGCGCCGGACGTCGTCAAAACTGCCTGAGTTGATCGAGCTGGTCGTGGCGTGGCCGCTCGTGTCCGCCGGCATGGTGACGAAAACGCTGGAAATGACGCCGCAGGCGGCGCGGCGGATTGTTCTGGAACTCGGCCTGCGCGAGATGACGGGGAGGGGGAGGTTTCGCGCGTGGGATGTGCTGTAAATGGCCCCGCGCCCGGTATTTTCACGAATGAAGAAAATGGCCGAGCAGCATTCGTCTCCGTTTGTCATCCAGCAGCGCGTCAGCGTACATCGTCCACAATCGGTTTTGGCAGCGCTCAATCAGATTGAAGTAGTCGGGATCGTTCATAAGCTTCCGCCAAACTGCACCGTCGTGTTGAGCCAGCGCAAAGTTGATCGCCGCGGAGGGACACATCGGGACAACAGGTATCCTTGGACCAGGGTTTTGCATCAATCCCCTCCATTCGAGACCGGCATTTTTCAAATCCGGCCTTGGGGCAAACCCGGTGACCTGCCACTGAACTTTCATCCAGCGGCGATTAGAGCCCCGGCGGTTTTCGATACGCCATTTGGCGCGGTGGGGGCAACCGGCGGAAACGCGTAGCCTTCATCTTGCGCAGCGTTGGAGCCGGTTGCCGGTCATTCAGTTTTCTCCATATCCTGAAGKGGCAGYTTCATCGTCACGACGGTTCCCGCCGGGCCGGTTGTGACGGTGAAGGTGCCGCCAAGGCTTTCCACCCTGTTCCTCATGCCGGTCAGGCCAACGCCCGTCTTCATCGTCACGACGGTTCCCGCCGGGCCGGTTGTGACGGTGAAGGTGCCGCCAAGGCTTTCCACCCTGTTCCTCATGCCGGTCAGGCCAACGCCCGTACCGGATGCCCTGGCGGTAAAGCCCGGGCCGGTGTCGCCCACCGAAACCTCGATGCATCTGTCGTCGCCTGTGACTTCCAGCCACTGGCCCTTGCCGTCGGCGTGTTTCAGGCCGTTGTTCAGCGCCTCCTGGACGAAGCGATAGATGCAGATTTTCGCGGCCGGCGGCAGCGTCTTCGGGCCTTCGATACCGCGTATCCGGACATCCCGGCCGGAACGTCCGCGGTAGGAAGCGACGAGGCTCCGCACCATCTCCGGCAAGTCTGTGGTCTCGATATGAGGCAATACATGCCCTGTGCAGAGATCGCGGATCTCGCGCATCGCCTCGTCGAGGCTGCGCTTGATCGCGTCGATCTCCTTCTGGCGTCGATTGGCCGGCGTTGCGGGATCGGCGAGAACGGCGCCGTCGACGCGAAGCGCGGCGAAGGCGACAAGCTGGGCCGGCCCATCGTGAAGATCGGCGCCCAGCTTGCGCAGATAGCCTTCGTTGAGAGCGGTCGTGGCGGCGGCTGCGCGCCGGATTCGAGATTGCAGGGCGCGATTTTCCTTAAGAAGGCGCGAGAGGTCGTCGATGCGCCGCCGCAGTTCGATATCCTGCCTGGCGATCGTGCGGCTGCCGCGAAAGACGATGGCCGAAAGGCCGAGGAAGAAGGCGAGCGCCACGCCCGCCACCGCCGCCCAGCTCTGCAGCCGGACGCGCAGGAGGTCGTTTTCCAGGTCGTCGGCACGCTCGTAGAATTCGATGACGGCGACGACTTCGCCGGACCAGGGCTGCAGCAGAGGGCTGTAGATTTCAAGCAGCGGAAGGCCGCTTTCCCGCTCGGCGGTGCTCTCCACGTCGTCGATCCGGTTGAGCTCGGCGACCATGCGGCCGCCCAGGGCCGCTTTCAGATTGTCGTTGGGCCTAAAGCGCTGTCCGATCTGGCGGACATTGCTGGAATAGAGGATTTCGCCCTGCCGACCCCAGATGCGGAAGGTCAGCAGCCGTTTGCCGAGAGCGCCCTGGGAAAGAGTTTCGTCCAGCGCCCGCGAACTTGCCTCGTCGAGAACGGTCGCCTTGGCCATATCGGGCAGAAGCGGGGCAATGACGCTGTCGACATAAAGCGTGGTGGCGGAAGCGGCGTTGCGCGTCACGGTTTCTTCAATCAGGCGGGTGACGAGCAGGCCGACCAGCAGCATGGCGCCGAGCGAAAAGGCGCTGCCGACCACAAAGAACTGCCGGGCAAGCGACTGTTGTTTCCACGAGCGGACACCGGACAGGATTGTCGGCTGATATCGGCGGAAAGGCCGGTTTCCCATATCCGTGCGTGCCAGCACAGGTTTCTCCTCGCAGACTGAACGGCAGGGCATCATCAATGCCCTGCGCAATCCCAAAAACCGCCAGCGCGGCCTTTGGTTCCGTCCGGCCCGCTGCCCCATCGGCACGCAGTCTGATGGGAGACGTCCGCTACCGCAAAAGATTAAGAACCCGTGATACCGGGACGCGTCTGCGAGAGTGTGGTGATTTCAAGCAAGCTCTTGAGCGAAAAGCCTTGTCCCCCAGCAGGAAACGGCGGCCTTCAATCAGGGCAATAGTTTGGAAATATTACGCTCTAAAACTTTGTCTAAGAGTCCGTTTGACAACTTCCGTGGGGTATTCGTCTGATGATTAAACTACGCCTTGCGGGATAGATCGTGCCTTTAGAGACGTTGCTGTCGGTGGCTGCGGCGCGGGAATTCCTGCGGCGGGGCTTCCATACGTCGGCGATCTTCGTCCCGACGGTCGCGCGAGGCTAGGTCGGGATTCGGGTCTGCCTCACCGCTTCTCATACGAGCCAGGACATCGGCTTTGCCATGCGATTGACGTGGTGAAGACGGAGATCGCCACTTGGACGGTACCAGATCCACCGCGATAGGAGGAGAGGCTCGGAATCGATCACATGCCTGCCTCCATCCATATCTGCGTCAGCTGCCGCACAGTCCACGCTTGATGAGATAACCCGCAAAGCAGGCAAGCGATGACCGTCGTCGGCGTCTGGGCAACCCAAACTTCTCGTCCTGCCTTGACCCTGGCAAGATCAACTTGCCGAGCAGCGCAATTCAGCTTCTTACCTGCGGACGATGCCGCTATGATCGGGTCATGGATGTTACCCGTGACTGCAACGAGATCGCCGCGTGGTTGGCCGAGGCCGGCCTGCTTGGGATTCGAGACGAGGCCTCGCTGACGCAGGCATTCTGCGAACGATGCGTCGAGGCCGGACTGCCGCTCAGCAAAGTCTTCGTGATGATCGACACGTTACATCCGATGTATGAGGCGCGCGCGTTTTTTTGGGACCAGGATCCCGAAAACCCTTTCCGCGAAGAAGAACATGCTGGCCGTCGTGATCCGGAAGGTGCTGCTCAGTGGTTGCGTAGCCCCTTCCTGCAAATGCTGCGTCGGCGCGAGACCTCGCTACGATGCCGGCTGGAGCAGGGCGAAACCCACGGCTACCCAGCGATCCAGGACTTGTGTGACGCTGGTCAGACTGACTATCTGGCTTTCGTCTACCGCACGCGGCAGGCAGTACGAGTCGAAGATGTCAATGCATTCTATGCGCGTTTCACCACGGCTCGGCCGGGCGGTTTCAGCGACGCTGATGTGGCCTGCCTGGCACAACTTACGCCTCACCTCGGCCTCGCCATCAGGTCCGCTGCACAAACCCGGCTGACGAAGACGCTCGCCGAGGCATATCTCGGACGCGATGCCGGCCGGCGTGTGCTCAGCGGCGCGATTCGACATGATGCTGTGAGGCGTATCCGGGCCGTGCTCTGGTATTCGGACATCACCGGCTACACCCATCTCTCCGAGTCTGTGCAGGTCGATCAGTTGATCCCTCTGATCAACGATTATGCAGAGGCGGTGATTGGGGCGGTCAGGTCGGCCGGCGGTGATGTCCTGAAGCTGATCGGAGATGGTGTGCTAGCGATGTTTACCAGTTCCCGGCCGGAATATGCGTGCCGAGCGGCCGTTGATGCGGAGCACGATCTACGGCTGCGGCTCGGCCAGCTTGCACGCCGCCGCAAAATAGAGGGCCTGCCTGTCGCCGACATCCATCTCGGTCTGCATGCGGGCGATGTGTTCTACGGCAACATCGGCACACCCGACCGGCTCGATTTCACCGTGGTTGGCCAGGCAGTCAATGAAGTAAGCCGCATCAGCGACATGTGCCAATCCACAGGGCGAAACATGCTCTGCTCCTCGGAGTTCGCTGACCTCCTGCTGGGGGAGGAACGAGGCAAGCTCGTTTCCGTCGGGCGATTTGCGTTGAAAGGCGTTGGAAAAGCCAAGGAATTGTTCACGGTCGATCCAAGCCTTGCAGCCGCGGATGCGACACCGAAAATGAGGACCTCTCGCCGGCGGGCATCTGTGGCGAGGCATTGATGGGACAAGACCTGTTGCTGCGTCTGGCCGCCTGCATCAGCGCGCTTCCGCTTAGACAGGGCATGCGCTTTGTTGATCGGATGCGGCTGCACCCCGCGGCTCGCGGCGAGCCTTGAACGTCCGCTTGACGAGAACCGAGACCACAAGCTGACAGTCTGCTGATGGCCCCGTACCGGCAATTCCGGAGAGCAAGTCGTTGCTCGAACTGAAAAATTTATRCRATATGAGCTAGTGAGGCACGGGTGAGTGGCGCGAGCCCTCCTTTCGCATCGATGCTGAAGGGGCCTGA
>NZ_LMDA01000026.1:201150-201525 GCF_001424985.1 Rhizobium sp. Root1212 | reverse complement strand
CGACGTGCATGTGCTCGTTGCCGGCGCTGGCGCCAAGGCCGTTGCCGAACAGGCCGCCAAGCTTGCCGGCGTGTCCAAGGTGCTCGTTGCCGAGGATGCCTCGCTTGCCAACAACCTGGCAGAACCGCTGGCAGCCCTCATCGTGTCGCTGGCCGGCAATTACGACACCGTCATTGCGGCCGCGACCTCGGTCGGCAAGAACGTTCTTCCGCGTGTTGCCGCCCTGCTCGATGTCGCGCAGATCTCGGAGATCACCGAAGTCGTCTCGGCCGACACCTTCAAGCGGCCGATCTATGCCGGCAACGCCATCCAGACGGTTCAGTCCACCGATGCCAAGAAGGTGATCACGGTGCGCACCGCCTCCTTCGCCTCGGC
>NZ_LMDA01000026.1:0-201073 GCF_001424985.1 Rhizobium sp. Root1212 | reverse complement strand
AGCATCTGGCCGGCATGAAGGACAGTAAGGTCATCGTCGCCATCAACAAGGACGAGGAAGCGCCGATCTTCCAGGTCGCCGACTTCGGCCTCGTCGCCGATCTGTTCGAGGCCCTGCCGGAGCTGGAAAAGGCGCTCTGAAAACAACCGCCAGGGGCAACCACACCCCTGAGCCCGCCGCGCCGCCGATATCACAACTTCGTTTGGCCGCACCTCAAGCCCGTGCTATCAGCGTGCCCAACGATTGCGAGTTATCATGAGTCCCAAGACCCGCGGCTATCTTTTTGCCTTTCTGGCCGTCTGCATTTTTGCGGGGCAGGATGCGATCACCAAATATCTTGGCGATCGGTATCCGGCGCTTTTCATCACGATGATCCGCTTCTGGGCGTTTGCGCTTTTCGTCTGCGCATTCGCGGCCTCATCGCAGGGCGGCATGCGGCAGGCGGTCCGGACGCGCCGCCCCTGGCTGCAGATCGTCCGGGGGCTGCTGCTGGTGGCGGAAATCGTCCTGATCGTCTTTTCCTACGTGCATGCCGGCCTTGCCATGAGCCAGTCGATCTTTCAGGCGACGCCGCTGATCATCACGATCCTGTCGATCCCGCTGCTCGGCGAAGCCGTCGGCTGGCGGCGCGGGACCGCCGTGCTGGTCGGCCTCATCGGGGTGCTGGTGATCATCAACCCGATCGACGTGCATTTCGATCTGTCGCTGCTTCTGCCTCTCGGCGCTTCCGTGCTCTTTGCGCTCTACAGCATCGCGACCCGCGCGGTGAGCCGCGAGGATTCGGCCGTAACCAGCCTGTTTTATGCCGGTATCGCGGGCGCGGTGGCGATCTCGGCGATCGGGCCGTTCTACTGGACCGAGGTCAAGCCGTCCGACTGGTATGCGCTTGCCGCCCTCTGCGTCTGCGGCACGCTCAGCCACTATTTCCTCATCCGCGCCTATAGCCTGCTGCCGGCCGCGGAAGTGCAGCCGGTTACCTATTTTCAGCTCGTGCTCAATGTCATCCTCGCCGTCACCCTCTTCGGAGAGATCATCACGCCCAACATGATCGTCGGCGCCATCATCGTCGTCGGCGCGGGGCTGTTCACCATCTGGCGGGAACATCAATTGGCAAAACGCACGTCCTCATAGGAGGCGACTACCAGTGCTCCGCGGCGATCCAGTCGCAAAAGGCGGAGATGATCTTGACCCGCTTGTGAGCCCTCGGAACGACGAGGTAGAAGCCGGGCACATCTTTCTTGTCCATCGTATCGAGGATCTCGACGCCGAGCGGCGCGACGAGCGTGCCCGCCTCGATATCGGCGAGCGCATCGAGCTTCGAGACGAGCCCGACGCCGATGCCGGAAATCGCGCCCCGGCGCATGGTCGCGGCATCCTGGAATTCGATCTCGCCGGCCATTTCCAGCGACGGCAGGCCGAGATGCGCCAGCACCTTGCGCCAGAGATCGCGCGCCATGACGGGATGAAGAAGGGTCATGCGGCCGAGATCGGCGGGCGAACTGATCTGCCTTGCCAGTTCCGGCGAGCAGCAGATGATCTTCGGATCGTGCATCAGCAGCTTGACGTCGTATTCCTTCCAGTTGCCGAAACCCCACTGGATGGACACGTCCACCTCGTCGGCCGCGAAGTCGCGCACGTTGACCATCGTTGTCAGGCGGATGTCGGCGCCGGGCATCCGCTGGCGAAAACGCTCCAGCCGCTCCATCAGGTAGCGCGTGGCGAAATACGGGCTGACATTGATGTTGATGCGGTTGCGATAGGTCGAATTGGTGACCCGGCGGATGCCTTCGGTAAATTCGTCGAAACCCGCCTGGACGAAATGCGAGAGGATGATCGCATGCTCCGTCGGCTCGATGACCCGTGCCTTCCGCTCGAACAGGGGAACGTGCAGGGTATCCTCCAGCAGCTTGATCTGCTGGCTGATGGCCTGCGGCGTGACGAGAAGCTCGTCCGCCGCACTGCGGAACGTGCCCCGGCGCATGACCGCCCAGAATGCGCGCAACGCATTGAGAGGGGGAAGCCGCGTTTGTTGTCCAGCCAATTCACCCTCCGGCAGGCATATCAGGTACAGCCGTCTCCGCCGCCGGCGCAGCCGGTCGCGGTTAGATAACGGCTTTTTCGAGGAACGGACGATTCTCCACGATTCGCTCGTAGCCGACCTCCGTCAGGTCCAGTGTGCGATATTCGCCGTAGATGATCAACTCCGACACGCCCCGCCCCGTTGCCGGCCCCTGCTGCAGGCCATGGCCGGAGAAACCGTTGGCGAAGACGAAATTGCGCACCACCGGATGGCGGCCGACGACCAGATTGTGGTCCAGCGTATTGAAGTCGTAATGACCCGCCCACTGGTTCACCACCTTGATCGCCTCGAACTGGGGCGACCTCTCGGCCAGCGCCGGCCAGATGATCTCCTCGAATTCCTCGTAGCGCGGCTCGAAATCGTCCCAATCCGCGGCCGGGTCTTCCACCGGCGGACAACCCGTCAGGAAGAAGCGGCCTTCGGGCCGGCAGAACACACCGGACGGATCGATCATCAGCGGCAGCCGCCCCTGGTTGACACCAGCGGTTCCTTCGGGCGTGCGGGCACAATCGAAGACGAACAAGGTGCGCTTGCGCGGCTCGACCGGAATGTCGAGACCGGCCATGCGGGCCGTCAGCGCCGCGCGCGGACCGGAGGCGTTGACGATCGTGCCGGCCTTGACGACCGCACCCGATTTCAACGTCACCGACGTCACGGCATCGCCATCGCGGCCGATGGCCACGGCTTCGTCCGTGACGTAATCGACGCCGAGCGAGCGGGCCTTGTTCTTGAAGCCGTACATCAGGCCGGTATTGTTGAACCAGCCTTCGCCGGAACGGCCGTAGGACGCCAGCTCGATATCCGCCACGTTGAGATGCGGGAAGGCGTTCGCCAGCTCGTCGCGGTTCCAGAGCACGACATCGGCGCCGCAAGAGACCTGCGCCTCATGGTTTTCCTTGAGGACCTGCACCTGCTCCGGCGTATTGGCGAGAAACAGGTAGCCGCCGGAATGGAAGCCGAGATCGGGTTTGTCGTCGCCGACCTGCATCATCTCGCCGAAATTGCGGATGACCTCGGAGCCGTACTGGCTGATCCTGACGTTGATCGGGTTGGAAAACTGGGTGCGGATCGAGGACGACGACAGCGAGGTCGCCGCCTTCAGATAGGTCGGGTCGCGCTCGATGACGAGCACCGAGCCGTCGAAATCGGGATTGGCGGAAAGATAATAGGCGACGGCGGAACCGATCACCGCGCCGCCGACGATGACGACGTCATACTGCTCTTTCATTTCGATGCCTCGTCATTGGGATGTCCGATATCGACGAACCATCCGCCGAGATAAAGGGTGGACGGCGCCTTCGGATTGACCGGCGGCTTTTCCGCCTCGACCTTGGCGCGGAAGCGCTCGGTATTGTCCTGCGGCACATAGCCGAGATGGCCGGCTTTGGCATTGTCGACCGGCTTGACGGCATTGTCGGAGAGGCCGAAGCTGATCGTGTGGCCGACACGCGGCGCCGTCAGGCTGGCGGTTACCAGACGGATGCAATCCTCGAAGGAAAGCCAGGACCAGAGCATGCGGCGATCCGCCGGCTCCGGGAAGGAGGAGAAGATGCGCAGGCACACGCTCTCCAGCCCGAACTTGTCCCAGTAGAAGCGGCTCAGCGCCTCGACGAAGCATTTGGAAACACCGTAGAGGCTGTCCGGCCGAACCGGCGCGTCCGTATCGATATGGGCTTCCAGCGTATGATAGCCGATCGCATGCACCGACGAGGCATAGACCACGCGCTTGACGCCGTTTTTACGGGCGGCTTCGTAGATGTGGTAGCTGCCGCGGATATTGGCATCGAGGATATCCTGCCAGGGCCGCTCCAGCGGAACGCCGCCGAAATGCACGATGGCATCGACGCCCTCGACCGCCTTCATCACAGCGGCTTCGTCGGCGAGATCGAAGACCATCGCCTCCTCATTTGGCTGCACATCCTTGATTTCCGTGATATCCGCCAGCCGCAGCTTGTCGGCCAACGGGGCGAGGCCGCGACGCAGTTCCGTGCCGAGGCGGCCGGCTGCCCCGGTGATCAGGATGGTTTTGTAGAGCTTGGACATACTTCGTTCCAATCAGAATTCGAGTTTGGCGACCGCGGCCGCGATACGCCTCACCGCCTCCGCCAGCACCTCTTCGGAGGTTGCCGTGGACATGCGGAAGAAGGGCGACAGACCATAGGCCGTGCCCGGAACGGCCGCCACATGCCCTTCGTCGAGAAGGTACTTTGCGACGGCGACATCGTCTTCCAGCGTCTGGCCGGCGGGGGTTTTCGCGCCGATCAGCGCCGCGCAGCCGATATAGGCATAGAAGGCGCCTTCCGGCGGATCGAGGCTCAGCGTATCGATTTTGGCGATGCCCGCGACCACGAGATCGCGGCGGCGCTCGAACGCCGCGCGGAATTCGGCGACGCACTCCTGCGGTCCCTCGAGCGCTGCCTTGGCCGCGATCTGCGCCGGGGCGGAAACGGAGGTGCAGGACTGGCTCTGGATCGTCGCCATCGCCTTGATCAGGTCCTTTGGACCGGCAGCATAGCCGACACGCCAGCCGGTCATGGCATAGGCCTTGGACATGCCGTTGACGATCAGCGAGCGGTCGCGCAGTTCCGGGCAGGCCGCGCCAAAGGAGACGAAGGTGCGTTCGTCGAAGATGATGTGCTCGTAGATTTCATCCGAGAGGATTAGCACATCAGGATAGCGGGCAAGCACCGCGCCGAGCGCCTTCAGCTGCGCCTCGGTATAGACCGCGCCGGAGGGATTGCCCGGCATGTTGAGGAACAGCCAGCGGGTCTTTTCCGTCAGCGCCGCTTCCAGCACTTCGGGCGTCAGGCGAAAACCGTTTTCGGCCGGGCAGGCCGGGGTGACAGGCACGCCGCCGAAAAGCTTGACCATTTCCGGGTAGGAGACGAAGTAGGGCGCCGGCAGGATTGCCTCGTCGCCCTCCTCCAGCGTTGCCATCAGCGCATTGAAGATGATCTGCTTTGCACCATTGGCGACCGCGATCTCGTCGATGGCGTAGTCGAGGCCGTTTTCCCGTTTGAACTTGGCGGCTATCGCCTTGCGCAGGTCCGCCGTGCCGAGCGAGGCGGTGTAGAGCATGCGCTCCTTGCGCGCCGCTTCGAAGGCGGCCTCGGTGATGTGGACGGGCGCCGGAAAGTCGGGCTCGCCGAGACCGAGGTCGATCACGTCGATCCCGGTTGCCGCCAAATCCTTGGCGGCCTGCGAGACGGCCATGGAAGCCGAGGGTTTGACGGCGGAAAGCCGGCTGGCGATATGGCTCATCGTTTCTTCTCCGTCACGTAACCCTTGGACAGGTCTTCGGCGCTCGCTTCGTCCGGACGCTCGGCCGGGTTGCCGAAGCCGCCGCCGCCCGGCAGTTCCAGCACCAGCCGGCGGCCCGCCGGCACATGCTGCCAGCCCTTCGGCCGCAGCTTCGTTCCGTCGTCGAGCCTTGCCGAACCGGGTGCGCCGTCTTCGCCGCCGTCACGTCCGCGCGCCGGGGTCGCAATGCGGTCGAACATCGCCGAGAAATCGAATTCATGGCCTTCGGCCGGCGCGATCTCGATGATCTGGCCGAGGCCGCCGCGATACTTGCCCGCACCACCTGAATCGGGACGCAGCTCCTTGCGCCAGACGACGATGGGGCCGGTATGCTCGGTGGCCTCGATCGGCATGGTATGGACGCCGGAAGGGAACGCCGTCGAGGAGAGGCCGTCGATGCCAGGGCGCGCACCCATGCCGCCGGAGTTGAACATCAGCACCTCGGCGCGGCGGCCGGCAGCGCCAGCAACCGGGCGCGCCGAGATATGGATGTTCCACAGGGCAGCCGCACCTTCGGCAAGAATCTGGCCGGGCAGCGCCTTGGCAAGCGCGCCGAGAACGAGGTCCGGCACCATGTGGCCGATGACGTGGCGCACCGAAACCGGGGCCGGCCGCTCCGCATTGAGGATATTGACCGGCGAGGAGACGTTGAAGACGGCGAGAGAGGCCGAATTGTTCGGAATATCCGGCGCCACCACGCATTTCAGCGCATAGCAGGCATAGGCCTTGGTGTAGATCAGCGGCACGTTGATGCCCCAGCGGCTCATGCCGTCCGTGCCGGAGAAATCGACATTGACGCCGCTGTCGGTGATCGAGACCTCGGCTGCGAGCCTGATCGGCACATCGTAGCCGTCCGTCAGCATATCGTTCGACCAGGAGCCCTTCGGCAGGCCGGCGATGCGCTCCATCGTCGCCGCATGGGTGCGCGACAGGATGAAATCGCCGATCGTGTCGAGATTGTCGTAGCCGACCTCGTCGAGCATCTCGATCAGCCGCCTGTGGCCGACGTCGTTGCAGGCGGCAAGCGAGTAGAAATCGCCGATCACCTGGTTCGGCTCGCGCACGTTGAGGCGCAGGATCTTCAGGAGGTCCTTGTTCACCGTGCCGCGCTCGGCGAACTTCATGATCGGGATCTGGATGCCTTCCTCGTAGACCGACTTGCCATCCGCCCCGAAGCCGCGCCCGCCGACATCGACCACATGGGCCGTGCAGGCGAAGAAGCCGATCAGTTCGTCTCCCTTGAACGAGGGCGAGACCATGGTGATGTCGTGCAGGTGGCCGGTGCCCTTCCACGGATCGTTGGTGACGTAGGTATCGCCCGGATACATCTCCTCGCGGGGGATTTCGGCGATGAAATGCAGCACGGCCTCGGCCATGGTGTTGACGTGGCCGGGCGTGCCGGTGACGGCTTGGGCGAGCATCTCGCCCTTGGCGTTGTAGACGCCGGCCGAAAGATCGCCCGCCTCGCGGACGGAGGTGGAAAACGCGGTGCGCAGCAGCGTCAGCGCCTGCTCCTCGACGACCGAGATCAGGCGGTTCCACATGACCTGCATGCGAATTTCATTGATATCGCTCATGATCAGTGTCCCTTGCGCACGAGAAGAATGGTGCCGTCGATCTGGATGACGGCATCGAACGGCGACGTGACGATGGTGGAGGTTTCCCGCTCGACGATGACGGCGGGGCCTGTCACCCGCGCACCCGGCGATAGCGTATCGCGCGGCACGATCGCGGTTTCCAGCCGTTTGCCGGAGGCGGGATCGAAGACGGCGCGGCTGACGGGTGCGGGCACCACGGCACCGTCCGTTTCAAGGGCGAAGCGTTCGCCTTCCGGGCGCACATCCTGCGCCTTCACCGACCATGTCACGAACTCGATTTCCGGGCCTTCGACCGCGCGGCCGAAGAACTGGGCGTAGCGCTCCTTGAAGGCCGCCTCGATCATCGCCGTATCCGCCGGAGCGAAAGCGCGGTCGGGCAGCGCGACGGGGATTTCCCAGCCCTGGCCCCGATACCGCATGAAGGCGGTGATCTCGCTGATGATCTCCCCATCCGTACCGGCGCGCACGAAGCCCTCGGCGGTTGCCTTCAGGTCGTCGAGCATGGCGTTGACCGCCCCGGCATCGAATTTCGTGATGCCCATGATCTTGGAGGCGAGCGCCTCATAGCCGAACGGCGCCTTGAGGAAGCCGATGGCCGACCCCACACCCGCCCCTTGCGGAATGAGGCACTGCTCCACACCGAGCTTTTCGCAGAGCCGGGCGGCATGCAGGGGAGCAGCACCGCCGAAGGCGATCATGATGTTTTCGGAAATGTTCTTGCCGTTCTCGACCGCATGGACGCGCGCCGCATTGGCCATGTTCTCGTCCACCACCTCGACAATGCCGAAGGCTGCGGCTTCCGGGGCGAGCTTCAATCTTTCGCCGACATCGCGCGCGATCGCCGCGCTGGCGTTCTCGACGGAAAGCTTGATCTTGCCGCCAGCGAAATTGTCGGGATCGAGCTTGCCGAGCACGAGATCGGCGTCGGTGATCGCCGGCCGCTCGCCACCGCGCTGGTAGCAGGCCGGTCCCGGCTCGGAGGCCGCGGATTCCGGCCCGGCCTGAATGCGGCCCATGGCATCGACCCAGGCGATGGAGCCGCCACCGGCACCGATCTCGATCATCTCGATCACCGGAATAGAGATCGGCATGCCCGAGCCCTTGCAGAAACGGTAGGTGCGGGCGACCTCGAAGGTGCGCGCCGTGTGCGGCTGGTAATCCTCGATGAGGCAGATCTTCGCCGTCGTGCCGCCCATGTCATAGGAGACGACACGGTCGAGGCTGAAACGGCGGGCAATATCGGCGGCGAAGATCGCACCGCCCGCCGGGCCGGATTCGACGAGGCGAACCGGAAATTCGGCGGCCGTCTCCACCGAGATGAGCCCGCCACCCGAATGGATCATGAAGACCGGGCACTCCGCCCCCATCTCCTTCAGCCGCACCTGCAGGCGCGACAGGTAATCGGCCATCTGCGGGCGCACATAGGCATTGGCGCAGACCGTATTGAAACGTTCGAACTCACGCATCTGCGGCGAGACTTCCGAGGAGATCGAGATCGGGATCGAGAGTTTCTTCGACAGGATTTCGCGGGCGCGCTCCTCATGCGCCGGGTTCATGTAGGAATGAATGAAGCCGATGGCGACGGCCCCGAAGCCGCGCTCCGCGATGATATCAGCCAAGGCCTCCAGCGCCGCTTCGTCGAGCGCTTGCAGCTCCCTGCCCTGCGCATCGATGCGGCCCTTGACCGGGAAGCGATCCTCGCGCGGGATCAGCGGCTTCGGCAGCACGAGGCTGAGGTCGTACTGTTCGAACCGGTTTTCCGTGCGCATCTCGATGACATCGCGAAAACCTTCTGTCGTGACGAGCGCGGTCCGGGCGCCACGGCGCTCGATCAGTGCATTGGTGGCAAGCGTCGTGCCGTGGATGACGATGTCGATCTCGTCAGGTGCGATGCCCGCATCCTTGATGACAATCTCTATGCCATCGAGGATCGCCTGTTCCGGCGCGGCATAATTGGTCAGCACCTTCGTCGAGAAGAGTTTGCCCCTGATATCGAGCGCAATGTCGGTAAAGGTGCCGCCGATGTCGGCGCCGAGGCGGATGTCGTGACGCTGGGTCATGCGGTTTCCTTTGCAGTAAGGGCGGCCTTGCGCATTTGGCTCAGCGTCTGGCGTGGGGTCAACGCCTCGGGTGAAATGTCGAGGTCGAGGAGGGCGCCGGTCTTCGATGCCCGCGCCCGTTCGAAGGCGGCGGCGAAATCCGCCGTGGCCGTCACGCGCTCGGCATGGAAACCGTAAGACTTCGCCAGCGCCACGAAATCCGGGTTGACCATCGTCGTGCCGGAGACCCGTTCCGGGTAGTGCCGCTCCTGATGGGCGCGGATCGTGCCGTAAATGCCGTTGTTGACGAGCAGGATGATCGGCTGCGCCCCATGCTGGAGAGCGGTTGCCAGTTCCTGGCAGTTCATCTGGAAATCGCCATCGCCGGCAAAGCAGACGACGGTGCGCTCGGGATGGGCGACTTTCGCCGCCACGGCCGCCGGAACGCCATAGCCCATCGCGCCCGATTGCGGGGCGAGAAGCCGCGCCTTCGGCCCGAACTTGAAGAATTTGTTGGGCCAGACCGTGAAATTGCCGGCACCGTTGGTCAGGATCACGTCCTCAGGCAGAACCTCGTTCAGGAGCGCCGTGACCTTGCCCATGTCGACCGGCGACGGCAGGTCGGGAAGATTAAAGCCCTTTTCATAAGCCGCGCGCCCCTTGGCCCGCCATTCGGCCCACTCTCCCCTGACCGGTTCGAGCGCATCCAGCGCCTGCGCAAACGCATTCGGGCCGGCGTGGATACCGAGCGCGGGACGATAGACCTTGCCGATCTCCAGATCGGAACCGTGCACGTGGATGATCTGCTGGCGCGGCTGCGGCACGTCGAACAGCGTGTAGCCTTCCGTGGAGTTTTCCCCGAAGCGGTTGTTGATCGCAAGGATGACATCGGCGTCGCGCAGCAGTTCCTTGACCGAGGCGACCATGCCGACGCCGGCTTCGCCGCAGAAGGTCGGCGAGTTGTTGTCGTACTGGTCCTGATAGCGGAAGACGGAAACGACCGGAATATCGGACGCCTCGGCAAAGCCCTGGACGGCGGCCATCGAGCCATCGGCCCAGTTGCAGCCGCCATAGAGAATGACGGGACGCTTTGCGCCCTCCAGCATCCGGCGCAAACGCTGCATGGCAGCAGCCGACGGCGCGGGCTCGGCGATCTCGACCGGGCCGGACAGCGGCGCGGCCGCAGTCAGCGAGGTCAGCATATCTTCCGGCAGCGCGATCACGATGGGGCCGGGACGACCCGAAACCGCAAGCGTCCAGGCGCGCGAAAGGATTTCCGGGATGCGCTCGACCCGATCGATCTCGACCGCCCATTTGGCCATGGTGCCGAAAACGGCCTTGTAGTCCACCTCCTGGAAGGCTTCGCGGCCTTTCATGTCGGTTCCGACCTGACCGACGAAGAGGATCATCGGCGCGGAGTCCTGCATGGCGGTATGCACGCCGATCGAGGCATTGGTGGCGCCGGGACCGCGGGTCACGAAGCAGAGGCCGGGCTGGCCCGTCAGCTTGCCATAGGCCGCCGCCATGAATGCGGCACCGCCTTCGTTGCGGCACAGAACATAATCGAGGCGTCCCCCGGTGTCGTGCAGCGCATCGAGCACCGCGAGATAGCTTTCCCCCGGCACCCCGAAGCTCTTCGTCGCTCCCAGCGCCAAGAGGCACTCGACGAGCAACTGCCCTCCATTACGTTCCATGTCCATATTCCCGTGGTTCGATGATGCGAGACTGCAACCCCACCGCCCTCGATCTCGTCGGCAGAGCACGCGCGACAGGTTCTTTCGGCATTAGGCGATCTCCATAA
Organism: Rhizobium sp. Root1212; assembly: GCF_001424985.1. Classification (GTDB taxonomy): domain Bacteria; phylum Pseudomonadota; class Alphaproteobacteria; order Rhizobiales; family Rhizobiaceae; genus Pararhizobium. The sequence goes on along the minus strand of NZ_LMDA01000026.1, from coordinate 190,255 downwards.
GGCATAGGGGAAGATGCCTTTGCACACCGCGGCTTGAAACGAAGAAATTGGCTCGCTTAGACAAGTTATTCTTGTTTGCCGCCTGCCGCCCGGCGACGGTCCCGGTCATGGTTACAGGCTAGGCGACGCCCGCCTCGCAGCGCTGAACGTCGTCGATCGCATGCGCCGCGAACGGCTCGGGACGGCCGACGAAATAGCCCTGGGCATAGTCGACGCCGATGGTGCGCAATGCGGCGAGGATATCGGCATCCTCCACGAATTCGGCGATCGTCCGCCGGCCGGCGAGATGGGAAATCTGGTTGATCATCTCGACGGTCATCCAGTCCGTCTTGTCCGTCAGCATATCGCGCACGAAGCTGCCGTCGATCTTCACGTAGTCCACCGGCAGACGTTTCAGATAGGTGAGCGACGACATGCCGACGCCGAAATCGTCGAGCGCGAAGCGGCAGCCCATGGCGCGCATGGCCTTCATGAAGACGATGGCCTCGTCGAGGTTTTCGATGGCGCTGGTTTCGGTGATCTCGAAGCACAGGACCTCGGCCGGCACGCCGCTGCGGCGCAGCGCCTCGCCCAGGAACGGCAGGAACGTGTCGTCCTTCAGCGTCAGGCCGCTGAGGTTGATCGAATAGGTGCCCGAAGCCGCCCCCTTGCGCCGGCTGATGATATCGAGCGCATGCTGCACGACCCAGCGATCGAGCGCAGGCATCAGGCCGAAGCGCTCGGCGGCTGGAATGAAGGCGCCGGGCGAAAGCAGCTTGCCGTCCTCTTCCAGGCGCAGCAGAATTTCGCAATGCTCCGCCGGGACACCGTTGCCGTCGATCGCGACAATCTTTTGGGAAACCAGCCGGAAATTGTTCCCCTCCAGGGCCCGGTGCAGGCGCTGCACCCAGTTGAGATTGGCGGTGAACTGGGTCTGCGCCGCATCCGTGGTCTCGAAGACATGCACGCGGTTGCGGCCCTTCTCCTTGGCCATGTAACAGGCGATATCGGCCGCCCGCAGCGCCTCCTGCAGCGTAAACCTGCGCCCCGCGAGATGCACCACGCCAATGCTGGCGCTGATCGTATAGCGGTGCCCCTCCCAGACGAAGTCGATCGTCTCCACGGTCTCGCGCAGCCGCGTACCGATACGCAGCGCGTCTTCCAGCGAGCAATCCGGCAGCACGATGCCGAACTCGTCGCCGCCGAGGCGGGCGAGCAGGTCCGTGTCACGGATCGCCTTTTCGAGATCGCGCGATACGCGGCACAGAAGCGCGTCCCCCGCCGCATGGCCGCCATTGTCGTTGACGGCCTTGAACTGGTCGAGGTCTATGAACATCAGCGCATGGCGCGTGCCGGGCTGTTCGAGGGCCCGCGCAAGCTTCGCCTCGAACAGCCGCCGGTTCGGCAGGTCGGTGAGGTCGTCATGGTTGGCGTTGTGGGAAAGCTTTTCTTCGATGCGGCGGCGATGCGAGAGAAAGCTGTTCAGCCGCCAGACGGTCAGCACGATAAACAGCAGCGCCATGCCCGCATTGCTGACGAAAAGCACGGTCTGGATCTCGCGGGTGCCCTCGCCCAACCGGTCGGAGAAGCGCTTGGTGAGCGGCGTGACGAGCGCGTTGATCTCATCGAGCCGGCGTGTGATGTCCCGCCGATCGGTATCGCTGATCTGGCGGGAGGTATCGATCGCGTCCCCGATCGGCCTCAGTTGCATCAGGGCGTCTTCGGCGGTGCGCCAGTCGCGGATGCAGGCCTCCATGGCAGGCAGCCACCGGAAATAGCGAAACAGCCAGATGACGTTCGGGATGTCATCGGGATGGCTGCCGCCGGCAAGGAAACCCCGGAAGGCGGCATCGACATCCGGCGGGTCGACCTCCAGCGCAAGGCGAGCCGCCCGGTCGCCCAGCGGGATTGCCATCGCCTCATGGTAGCGCGCGACGAAGGACTGATCGCCGGAATCGGCATAGCGGTTGAGGAAGTAGAGGGCGTCGTGCTGCCCCTTAGACCACAGGCTTTCGCCGGTCACGAAGGCGCGCAACGACGAGGTGAGCTGCAGGCTGAACGTGGCAAGCGCGGTCTGCAGCAGAACGATGAGAACGAAGGGCCAGGCCACGGTCACGAGGCGCAAGGTCATCTTCGGAGCGCCCCTCATGCAAGGCCCCGCAGCCGCGGATAAGGCTGCATGCCGGCGCTTGGCCGACATCCCGTTCCGTTCGCGATCGCCGTTCTGCCGAAAGGCCGCACTCTTCTCACTATAGCTTGTCCCCTATGCCTGCACGCCCGGAAACCGGGAACACTCAGACATGGAGAATAAGAGCACAGGAGCGTAATGAAAGTGCTAATATAATCGTTTTAACCGTATCATAGCGGGTGATGCTTCTTCGCAACGGCGGACGGTGACAAAAATAGCTGCCGCCTTCACAAGACATCCACCGATTTTCATCGACTGCCGGTATCAGGCAGTTCTTGCCAATCCCGCTGTTTCTCCGCAGCAGCGAGGCTTGGCTGTTTATTAATAATTTTAGTCGATAAAATATTTTTGGGCGTCAGGCTTTTGCGGACCTGTGCGTCTCTGGCGCCGGTCGTGCGCCCGCCCTCCATGACGGAGCCCCTCAAAAATGAATGTGCCTTTTGCAGCCGCTTAACCGCGGACGTTTTTATCGTGAGGATTTCATGTTCAAGTTCAAGCCAAAGTCGCTTGCGACGAAGCTCATCGCGGTCACCGGCGGCACCATTGCCTTGGTCATGCTTTCCTCCAACACCGTCCTGATTGGCGAGACCCAGAGCCGCGTTTCCGATCTCGTCTACGCGCAGGCCAATACCGAAGCCAAGGCGATCGCGGCCGACATCGCGACGGACGTAGGCCAGATCGTCAGCGCGGCGCGCTCCATGTCGGGCGTCATCGAACAGGGCCGCGCCGGCGGTCATCTCGACCGCAGGGAAGTCGTCGATATCACCAGAACGAGCCTCGATAAAAACAGCTTCGCGTTCGGCGCATGGTTTGCCGAAGCGCCGAACGCCTTCGACGGCAAGTCGCCGGAAACGCCCGAACAGCTCGAAGCGGGCACCTACAAGGACGGATCGTTCAACCTGTTCTGGACACGCCAGCCGGACGGCTCGGCCAAGCTTTCCACCTTCAAGTCCGATTATGTCGCCGAATGGTATTCGCTGGCCGCCCAGACCGGCAAGGGCATCATAACCCAGCCCTATGTGGAAAGCTCAACCGGCGTCGATTTCACCATGGCATCCATCGCCTATCCGGTGAAGGACGACGGCAAGCTGATCGGCGTCACCGGCGTCGACATCTCGCTGCAGACGTTCCACGACAAGCTCAGCCAGCTGAAGCCCTTCGACACCGGCCGCGTCCTCTTGCTGTCGCAATCCGGCCAGTGGATCGTCGGTCCGACCGGCGATCTGCTGATGAAGGATTACGAGGGCGACGGCGCCGATATCGTCAAGCAGTCGCTCGCCTCCGGCAAGCCCGGTCGTATCGAAAACCTGTCCTTCGACGACTTCGCGTCGTTCGACCGTATCGTCTATCCCTTCGCGCTGCCGGATGTCGGCACGACCTGGGTCGTGCTCATCGATGTGCCGCATGCGGCCATTGCCGCCCCGGTCAACGCCCAGACCTATATGATGATCATCGGCGGCCTGATCGTTCTCGGCGCCGTTCTCGCCGGCCTCTATCTCGCCGTGCGCACCTTCGTCCAGAAGCCGCTGGCCAGCCTCGTCGCCGACGTCGCCACCCTCGGCAAAGGCACCTATACCCAGCCGATCGCCGGGCAGGACCGTTCGGACGAGACCGGCTCCGTCGCCAAGGCGCTCGAAGGCTTCCGCCATCAGCTTGCCGATACCAAGCGTCTCGAAGCCGAAGCTAACAGCCAGCGTCAGCTCACCGAGGCCGAGCGCGGTCGCGCGGAAACCGAACGCGCCCAGTCGAATGCCCTTCAGCGCGACATCGTCGCCCGTCTCGGCGACGGCCTTGCGCAGCTCTCGTCGGGCAACCTCACCTTCCGTCTTTCCGGCGATTTTCCCGGCGAGTACGGCAAGCTGAAGACCGATTTCAACTCCGCCATCGCCAGCCTCGAAGAAACGATCCAGACGGTCAACACCTCGGTCGGCAATATCGGCGGCGGCACGAGCGAAATTTCCCGAGGCGCGGCCGACCTCTCGCACCGCACCGAACAGCAGGCCGCGAGCCTGGAAGAGACCGCAGCCGCGCTCGACGAACTGACCTCGCAGGTCAATTCCAGCGCCGACAACGCGCGCATCGCCGCCAAGTCCGTGGAAACGGCAAGCGGCGACGCCAGCAAGTCCGGCGAAGTCGTGCAGAAGGCCATCGCCGCCATGCACGGCATCGAGCACTCGTCGCGCGAAATCTCCAATATCATCGGCGTCATCGACGAGATCGCCTTCCAGACCAACCTGCTCGCCTTGAACGCCGGTGTCGAAGCCGCGCGCGCCGGTGAAGCCGGCAAGGGCTTTGCCGTCGTCGCCCAGGAAGTGCGCGAACTCGCCCAGCGCTCTGCCAAGGCGGCCAAGGAAATCAAGGCCCTGATCAACACCTCCGAGGTGCAGGTCCGCGACGGTGTCGATCTCGTCGGCAGGGCCGGCGATGCACTGGAAAACATCGCCGAGCAGGTCATCCAGATCAACGGCCTCATCCGCCAGATCTCGTCGTCTGCTTCCGAACAGGCCGTCGGCCTCAAGGAAATCAACTCCGCCGTCAACCAGATGGACCAGGTGACCCAGCAGAACGCCGCCATGGTCGAGGAAACCACCGCCGCTTCGATGACGCTGAACGACGAGGCCCAGATGCTGAAATCGCTCGTCGCACGCTTCCGCGCCGGCGCAAATACCACGACCACCCAGCCTGCCGCCCGCACGCAGGCTGCCCCGCGCAGTAGCTACAAGGCGCCCCGCGCCGCCATCCCGCGGGTCGCCGGCAACACGGCGCTTGCGCAGGACGAGTGGCAGGAATTCTAGGAGAGGTCGAGGCATCCGACGCGATGGTCGCGGTCGACCAGAAACCCGCGTCAACGATCGCTTGCCGCGACGCGGAGCGCGGCGAGCCCCATCATCTGTCCCCTTTTCCGGCCATCGCGAGAGCCGGCGCTTGCCAACGCGACCACCCCATAGGAAAACAGCGGAATATCGGAGCGTTCGTGCCTCCGGGTGCGCGATAGATTTTCAACAGCGACACGATGGCAATGCCTCTGCGAACAGCATTCTTCCCCCCTAACCGAACAGGCGATCGCATGGCCAAGACATCGCCCGAGGATTGCCGGCCATGATCATCCGCCCGCGGCCCGGCCTGCTGATGCTGTTCTTCGTGGTGAAGGGCTCGATCATCCTGCGGACCTGGCCGCAGCTAACCGCGGTCGGGCTATTGTCCGCCGCCGTCGTCGCTGCACACCGCTACGCGCCGGATCTGGTGCCCGGCGTCAATCCCGCTCCCTTTACGCTGATCGGCATCGCGCTCTCGATCTTTCTGAGCTTTCGCAACAGCGCCTGCTACGATCGCTGGTGGGAAGCGCGAAAACTCTGGGGCCAGATCATCCAGACCGCCCGCGACATCGCCCGCCAGACGGTCGTTCTCGATGATGCGGCCGAGGCTCCCTCGCAGGAACGGCGCGATATCCTCTCCGCGGTGATCGCCTTCGGCTATGCCGCCGTCCGGCAATTGCGCCGGCAGACGGACAGTCTGGCGGCAGGCGATCCCCCACAGCCCGCCAACCCGGCCGATATGATCCTGCACGGCGCGGCCGCGCTGGTCGGCCGCATGCTGCGCCGGAACAGGCTGGCGCCCGTCGAAGCGCTCGCGCTCAACGACAGCCTGGGACGCCTGACGCAGGCCCTGGTCGGCTGCGAGCGGCTTGCCAACACGCCGCTGCCTTTCGCCTATACGTTGCTCCTGCACCGCACGGCCTATCTCTTCTGCTTCATCCTGCCGTTCGGCTTTGCCGATACGCTGGGCTGGGCGACGCCGCTGGCGGCCATGCTCGTCGCCTATACCTTCTTCGGCCTCGATGCGCTGGGCGAGGAACTGGAAGAACCCTTCGGCCTGATGCCGAACGACCTGCCGATCTCGGCCTATGCCACGACCATCGAAATCCATCTTCGTTCGGCCCTCGGCGAGACCGACCTGCCGCCGATGCCCGCTCCGGTCGATTACGTTCTGATCTGACGCCAAACGGCGTGCGAGCCCTTTCGTGAAAAGGCAAAATCTCTCTTCCCTTATCGTTATATTTTATGAAATATAACGATAAGGGAACGTCGGCAAAACCGGGGCATCGTCAACGGTGGCACGGGTCGAACGGCCGACGGGACCCGGAGCCTGCCACTGCGCAAACCCTGCCCAGCCACGATACAGCCGAGATCGGACCCTCCATGTCGCCGCTCCCCCGCCTCTCACCGTCCCACGCGATGACGACGGCTTTTCCGCCGCTCGGCTCGCCATTGCACGACAGCCTTGGAAAAACCGGCTCCCAGCGCCTGCGCACCTGGGAAATCCCTTCCACCTTCCACTGCTCGATCATCGGCACCTGCCTGACGGCCGGAGAGTTGCGGCAGCTCCTCGTCAAAGCCGGGCTGGAAGACGCCCGCACGGCAAGCGATCACGCCCTGCACGGCCGCGGCGTGCGCCTCGCGGGCCAGCGCGACCAGGCGGCAAAAATGCTCAACAAGGCGCTCGACAAGCGCCACGAGACGAGCATCAAGCGCCTTCCGCGCCAGGCGGACGAGGCAGAGCTGCTGGCCATCTGGCGGGAGTCTTTCGACCGCGGCGACATTGCCGGACCCTATTGGGCCTTGATGAGCCATCCGGCCAGTTCGCCGGCCCTGATCCGCGATATCTTCGGCGAGGTCCACATGCTGTCGCATCTGGTCGGCAGCGCCAGCCGCCTCGATATCGCCCGCCTGACGCAGCTCGAAAAGGATCTGGAACAGGCAAGGCAGAAGGCCGCGCGGCAGGAGCTGCGCCTGAAAGCCACCGCTGCCGAGCGCGTCGAGCAGCAGCAGCATATCCGGCAGATCGAGGAACGGCTCATCCGCTCCGAAGCGCTCGCGGCATCCGCCACGCGACAGGCACAGGCGAAGAGACACGCCGTCGAGCGTTCGGATGCCGACGGCACCCGCGCCACCGGCCTTTCACAGCGGCTGGTGGAGATGGAGGAAAGATACAGTGCCCTCCAGCACGCCTTCGACCAACTGCAGGATCTCAACCATGCCGTCCTGCGGGAAAACGACGCGCTTGAAACGGCGATCGCCAGCCATCTGCGGAAGGACGCCGAAGGTGTGTCGCTACCGGCGGGCGGCCCCGTGCTTTATGTCGGCGGACGCCGCAATCTGTTCGATCATATCAGGGCCTATGCGGAGAGCCGCAACATCGACCTTCTTCTTCATGACGGCGGAATGGAGGATAGCACCACCCTGCTTCCCGCCCTCATCGGACAGGCCGCGACCGTGCTGTTCCCGGTCGACCATATCAGCCATACGGCCGTGGGCATCCTGAAGCGCCTTTGCCGCGAACAGGGTAAGTCTTACCTGCCGTTGCGCTCGGCTGGGCTCGCCAGTTTCCTCGCCGCGATCACAGGTGCCGGCGGCGTCTATGGCAGGCCGTAGTCTCAGGTATTAACGGCGGCAGGCAGCATTTCGTCGTCACCACCCATGAGGTCGTGACGACGGTCGTAGCGATGCGGTTACGCGGTCACATGCCGCTCAGAGCCGGTCGATCATCGGCTGGGTGATCAGGCAGATGCCGCCTTCCGAGCGGCGGAAGCGCTTGGCATCGAGTTCCGGGTCCTCGCCGACGACGAGGCCTTCGGGGATGACGACGCGGCTGTCGATCACCACGTTTTTCAGCTGCGCATGCCGGCCGACCTGAACGTCCGGCAGGATGACGGCCCCTTCGAGGCGGGCATAGGAGCTTGTCCGAACGCCGGTGAACAGCAGGCTGCGATGCAGCGTCGAACCGGAGATGATGCAGTCGCCCGAAACCAGCGAGGAAATCGCCGAGCCGCGGCGGTCTTCGTCGTCATGCACGAACTTCGCCGGCGGGGTGATTTCGGCATAGGTCCAGATCGGCCAGGATTTGTCGTAGAGGTCGAGTTCCGGAACCACATCCGTCAGGTCGATATTGGCCTGCCAATAGGCATCGATCGTGCCGACGTCGCGCCAATACGGCTCGCGCTCGAGATTGGAGCGCACGCAGGAGGCAGTGAACCGGTGCGCCTGGGCTTTGCCGTGCTGCACGACGTAAGGGATGATGTCCTTGCCGAAATCGCGGCTCGAGGAAGGATCGGCCGCATCGCGGCGGAGCAGGTCCATCAGGAACTTGGTGCGGAAGACGTAGATGCCCATCGAGGCGAGCGCCATCTCCGGGTTGCCGGGAATGCCCGGCGGGTCGGCGGGCTTTTCGACGAAGGCGATGATCCGGTCCGTCTCGTCGACATGCATGACGCCGAAGCCTGTCGCTTCCATGCGCGGCACTTCCAGGCAGCCGATGGTGACATCCGCGCCGGAATCGACGTGCTGCTGCAGCATCAGCTCGTAGTCCATCTTGTAGATGTGGTCGCCGGCAAGAATGACCATGTATTCGACGCCGTAGGCTTCGATGATGTCGATGTTCTGGTAAACCGCGTCGGCGGTGCCTTCGTACCACTGGGTTTCCGAGACACGCTGCGACGCCGGAAGAATGTCGAAGCTCTCGTTACGTTCGGGACGGAAGAAGTTCCAGCCGCGCTGCATGTGGCGGATCAGCGAGTGGGCCTTGTACTGGGTGGCGACGCCGATGCGACGGATACCCGAATTCAGGGCATTGGACAGCGCAAAGTCGATGATGCGGGTCTTGCCACCGAAGAAGACCGCCGGCTTGGCGCGCCGGTCGGTCAATTCCATCAGGCGGCTGCCGCGGCCGCCGGCGAGAACATAAGCCATCGCATCGCGCGCGAGGGGTTGCGAACGTTTTTCCATTGTATCTCCTCCCATTTCACCAGCCACCGCCCAAAGCACGGCAGCGTTTTCCCAAATCCAGCTCGAACGTCCGTGTCGCGAGCGGCAACAGCGCGATCGAGGCGGCATCGGGCCACCCGTTTCCAACGTCGTTACCTGCCCATGCGAAGTCCCGGACGGCCGCCTCCCCGTCCTGTCTCCCATGCCGGATTGAACGGATAATTTCACAAATCGGCGCCGATCGAGAAATATTACGGAATAAAAGAAATATTTGAAACAATGCCAAAGAAATATTCGCGTTTTCTTGTGTAGTCGTTGCGAACTACTTTCTTCCTGCCTAGGCTGCACCCGGATCGCCACGCCAGGGAGGGAAATGACGACCATGATCGTTTGCTGCGGAGAGGCGTTGATCGATATGCTGCCGGCCTTGTCGCAAGCCGGCAAAGCCGCTTTGGCGCCGCATGCGGGCGGGGCGCTTTTCAACACCAGCATTGCGCTGGGGCGGCTGGGCGTGCCGGTCGAATTCTTCAGCGGCCTTTCGACCGACCTGTTCGGGCGCCAGTTGCGCGACGCGCTCTCCGCGAGCCATGTCGGGCTGCGCTATGCCCGCTTTTCCGCACGGCCGACGACACTTGCCTTTGCCCATGTCGTCGGTGGCCACGCGACCTACACCTTCTATGACGAGGGAACGGCCGGGCGCATGCTCGCAAAGGCCGACCTGCCGGCACTGGAGAATGAGGTCGCCGCCATGCTGTTCGGCGCCGTCAGCCTTATTTCCGAACCGTGCGGTTCCAGCTACGAAGCGCTGATGCGCCGAGAGGCCGATCGGCGGGTGATGATGCTCGACCCGAACATCCGTCCCGCTTTCATCACCGACCGCAATGCCTATGTCGAACGCTTCCGGCGGATGATGGCGCATGCCGATATCCTCAAGCTTTCCGACGAGGACCTGGCCTGGTTCGGCGAAGAGGGCAGCATGGAGGAGATCGCCCGGCGCTGGCTCGAACGCGGCCCCCGGCTCGTCATCGTCACCCGCGGAAGCCAGGGTGCGATCGGCTATACGAGGGATTTCACCGTTTCCGCCACGCCGCCGCATGTTGCGGTGGTCGATACGGTCGGGGCCGGCGATACGTTCAATGCCGGCGTGCTCGCTTCGCTTTACGAGCAGGAAGCGTTGCGCAAGGACGCGATCGCCAGCCTCTCGCAGGAGGCCGTCCGGCACGCCCTCGACCTCGGCATCCGCGCCGCCGCCGTCACCGTGTCGCGCGCCGGGGCCGATCCGCCGTGGCGGCACGAACTATCCTGACCGCCGACATCGCCCAAACACGTCACCGCCCGGAGATCGACCGATCTCCGGGCGGTTCCTTTTGTCCGGCCGGGGGAGAAAGGGGCGGCCGGCCCTGCCGGCACGGACAAAAAAGAGGGCGGCTCCAAGCCGCCCCAAAAGCGCCTGGAGGAGGGCGCGCTTCCCTGGGAGGGACGGCTTTACTGGTTCTTGTCCGATGCCCACCCGATGTATTCGTTGACGTTGTCGCGCGTCACGAGGTGCGAATCCATCAGCTCGACCGGGTTTGCGGGCTTGGTGCCGTTGAGGATGCCGACACCGAGTTCCACCGCGCGGCGGGCCATCTTGTAGGGGTTCTGCGAGGCCGAGGCTTCGATCATCACCGCATTCGGGTCCTTCAGGGCCGCTTCGATATCCGGCGCGCCGTCCACCGAGGTGATAACCATGCCGGTGCGGTTCTGCTGGCGGGCGGCGAGGTCCGTGCCGATCGCCTGCGGATCGTTGATGGTGAAGACGGCGTCGATCTTGTCGTAGCGGGTGAGATGGCCCTGCATGACGTTCATGCCGCCTTCGCGCGAGCCCTTGCCGTCCTGATCGTCGGACAGCACCTTGATGTCGGGAGACTTGGCGAACACCGACTTGCAGCCGTTGACACGGTCGACGACGGCCGAAACCTGCGGGCCGTTCTGGATGATGACGTCGCCCTTGCCCTTCAGCTTGTCGACGATGTACTGGCAGGCGATCTCGCCGGCCTGAACGTTGTTGGTGGTGACGACGGCGTCCGCGCCTTCGGCGAAGGTATCCACCGCCACGACGACGATGCCGGCGGCCTGCGCCTTCTTGATCGCCGGGCCGATCGCCTTGGAATCGGCCGGGTTGAGCAGGATCAGGTCGACGCCGGCGGCGATGAAGTTGTCGATCTGGGTGAACTGCTTGCCGATATCGTAGTCGAAGCCGAAGGCCAGGACCTCGACATTCGGATTGGTCTTCTTGGCTTCCGCCTCGGCGCCCTTGGCAAGCGCCACGAAGAACGGATTGCCCATCGTGCCGAGCGAGACGCCGATCTTGTTGAGATCCTTCGACAGCGCCGGCGCTGCGGAAAAAGCGAGCGCCACGAGCGACGTCGCGAGGATGGAACGTTTAAACATGAAGTCCTCCTTGAGTGTGAACGATGACTGGAACCTGTGGTGGGCGGCTCAGGTGCGAGCCGACCCCTTCTGGCGGAAGTGATCGAGCGCGACGGCGCCGATGATGACGAGACCCTTGATGACGTATTGCCAGATGTCCGAGACGCCGATGAGCACCAGGCCGTTGGACAGGACCGCGATGATCAGCGCGCCGACCAGCGTGCCCCAGATGGAGCCGATGCCGCCGACGAACGAGGTGCCGCCGAGGATGACCGCGGCGATGGCGTCGAGTTCATAGGCCTGGCCGAGCTGCAGGCCGTTGGCCGCAAACAGGCGGGTGGAAACCATCACCGCGCCGAGCCCCGAAAACAGGCCGGAAATGCCGTAGACGATGAGATAGATGCGCGGAACCTTGATGCCCGAGAGACGCGCCGCCGCCTCGTTGCCGCCGACGGAATAGATATGCGTGCCGAGCACCGTGCGCTTGAGCACGAACCACGACGCCACAATCACCAGCAAGGCGACGATCGCCAGCCACGGAATGGCGACAAGGCCCGGAATAATCGTCAGCGTGCCGTTGCCGATGAAGGCGAAGGGAATGTCCGAGTTGAAGATGGTGGTGTCGCCACCCATCAGGCGGGCAAGGCCGCGCACCGCCGTCAGCGAGCCGAGCGTGACGATGAAGGGCGGCAGGCGCAGCCCGGCGATCAGCGCGCCGTTGACGATGCCGAAGCCGGTCCCGACGAACAGGGCCACCAGCACCCAGAGATAGGAAAGCTCCGGCATGGTGGAGGTGATGAGGCCTGCCATGGCGGCGGCGGCCAGGATCGAGCCCACCGAAAGATCGATGCCGCCCGTCAGGATGACGAAGGTCATGCCCGCCGCCAGAACCGTGTTCACCGAGGCCTGCTGGAAGACGATGTTGATGTTCTGTCCGGTGAAGAACCGCCCGCCGGAGATGATATGGAAGCCGATGGCGACGAGGATGAGCACGGGCAGCATGCCCAGCGCTCCCATGACGCCCTGAAGCTTCACACCGCCGCCTGCGGCCTTCTTGTCGGCGGCTGCTGCATTGTCCGAATTGCCGGCCATTGTCGTCCTCCCCTTCTGCTTATGCCGCAACCGGCGCCGTGGCCCCGGTCGCAAAACCGATGATGTTTTCCTGTGTCGGCGCAATGCCTGTCGCACCACCGACCTCGCCGGTGATGACGCCCTCGCGCATCACGACGATGCGGTCGGCAATACCGATCACTTCCGACAGTTCCGAGGAGATCACGAGGATCGCGACCCCCTTCTGCGCCAGCGCGTCGATGATCTTGTAGATCTCGGATTTCGCGCCGATATCGACGCCGCGCGTCGGCTCGTCGAGGATCAGAACCTGGGGCTCGATCTCCAGCCAGCGTGACAGAAGCACTTTCTGCTGGTTGCCGCCGGAAAGGCCGCCGACCGGATATTCCGGACCGGGCACGCGCACCTTCAGGTCCTTGATGGCGCCGCGCGCCCGCTCGTCTGCCTTGCGCCGGTTGAGCACGAAGCCCCATTTCGAATCGCGCTTGAGCACGGCAGTATTGGTGTTGTCCCGGCAGGACATATCGAGGAAAAGGCCGTTGCCGCGCCGGTCTTCCGTGAGATAGGCGACGCCGCTGTTGATCGAGGCGCGCGGCGAGTCCGGCGAAAACTCCCGCCCGTGCAGCCGCATCGTGCCGGTCGTGCGCGGCCGAAACCCGTAGATCGCCTGTGCAAGCTCGGAGCGCCCTGCCCCGACGAGCCCGGCAAGACCGACGACCTCGCCGGCATGGAGCTTGATCGAGCAGTTCCTGACGCGGGTTCCGTCCGAGACGTTCTCCACCTCCAGCACCGGCTTGGCGTCGGAAAGGTCCGGCTTGTGCGTCTTCGTGTAGAGCGAGGACAGTTCGCGGCCGACCATGAGACGCACGATGGCGTCGGGACTGATCTGGTCGCGGTCGAGCGTGCCGACATAGGTGCCGTCGCGCAGCACCGAGACGCGGTCGGCAAGCTCGTAGACCTCGTCCATGCGGTGCGAGATATAGACGATCGCCAGCCCTTCCGAGCGCAGCTGGCGGATCATGGCGAAGAGGCCTTCGGTCTCCCGCGAGGAGAGCGTCGTCGTCGGCTCGTCCATGATGAGGATGCGGGAATCGGCATGCAGCGCGCGGGCGATTTCCACCAGCTGCCGGTTGGCGATGCTGAGCGTGCCGACGATGGTCGAGCCGGTGAACTGCGCGCCGAGCCGGCGCAGCACCGGCTCCACATCCTTCAGCATCTTCTCGCGGCTGACGACGCCGTAGCTGTGCAGTTCGCGCCCGAGATACATGTTCTGCGCCACCGTCAGGTTCGGCGAGAGCGCCAGCTCCTGATAGATGATCGAGACGCCCGCCGCCTTCGAGGAGATCGGGTCGGTGATGTTGACCGGCTTTCCGTCGATCAGGATGCGCGCCCCGGCATCGGGCTTGTAGGCGCCGGAGAGCACCTTCATCAGCGTCGATTTGCCGGCGCCGTTTTCGCCCATCAGCGCATGCACCTCGCCGGGGTAAAGCGTGAGCTGCACGTTCGACAGCGCCTTGACGCTGCCGAAGGTTTTGGAAACGTTGCTCATCTCTAGGACGGGACTGGTCATGGCTGCTCCCCTTGATGCTCGGGGAACGGAAGCTGGAGCAGGCAATTGCCACGATGGGGCGCCTTCCGGCGGAAAGCCGGATGCGTCCCGTCTGCGACGCTCCTCCGGTTTTTGGCCGCCGGCCGGAGCAATCCTCCTCAGTCTTCGCCTCCCCGCGAAGTGATGGATGGTAATGACCACGCCGACATGAACGGCTGATGTCGCGCCGGGCCTCGCAAGAATAAATATAAGAATAACATCTGTAACATTTGAAATAATTCTCGGCGGCCACGAGTTTTTACAAGACGTTGCCGAGGAATAAACGGGCGAGCGGAATGTAAAGAGCCAATTGCATGCGCCACCCTCGCCGCCTATAGAAGAGGGCCGAGGGGGCTAAGGCACGGGGAGGCGCCGGCAACGATGAGCAGGAATTCGGGTTCTCCGGGAAGGGCCACGGTGTGGCCACTTCTGCGCCGCGGCCGGCTGCTGCTGCAGGCCCTTTCCCTTGCGGCCACGGCGTTCACCGCCGCGGAGGCCCGCGACCTCAGGGCGATCGGCGTGCTGGTGGGCGATCTCGGCAATCCGTTCTTCGTCGAACTCGGCAAGGGTGTCGAGGCTGCCGCAAGGGAGCTGGCCGGCCCCGATGTCGGCGTCACCGTCCGCTCGAGCGGCTACGACCTCGACCGCCAGACCGCCCAGATCGACGAATTCGTCAAGGACGGCATCGATATCCTGATCCTGAACGCCGTCGATACGACCAAGATCGAGCCGGCCGTGCTGCGCGCCCGCGCCACCGGCATGGTGGTGGTGGCGACGGATGTGAAGGCGGCGGGCGCATCTGCGACGGTCACTTCCGACAATCGGCAGGCCGGCAAGCTCGCCTGCCGCTACATGGCCGAGCGCCTGGGCGGCAAGGGTGAGGTGCTGATCCTCAACGGACCGCCGGTTTCTTCCGTCATCGAACGCGTGGCGGGCTGCCGCAGCGAACTGACGGCCTCCGTCGGCATCACGCTCCTGCCCGACGACGAGGATTGTGGCGGCAGCCTTGACGGCGGCCTTGCCTGCATGACGGCAATGATGGTCAAGCATCCCCATATCGACGGCGTCTTCACCATCAACGATCCGACTGCGACGGGCGCCAACATCGCCGCCGACCGCGCCGGGCGCAAGGAGTTCTTCATCGCCTCCGTCGACGGCTCGCCGGTCGCCGTCGATCTCCTGCGCGAGCCCGGCACCCGCTTTGCCGCAACCGTCGCGCAGAACCCGAGGGGCATGGCGGAACTGGCCGTGCAGATGGGGATCGCGCTTTTCAAGGGCGAGAAACCCGCCGAGACGCTCATCGAGATGCCGGTGACGCTGATGACCGCGGACAAGGCCAAAGACTATACTGGCTGGGGGCGCTGAGGAAGGCTGCGACACGCATGACGAAGGACACGGCCATTCATATCGCGCTGGTGGAAGACGATCCCGATATCGCCACGCCGCTCGAGGAAACGCTGATCGGCGAGGGATACCGGGTGCACCGCTGCCCGACCGCCGCCGCGCTGCGCAGCACGCTCGAACGCGAACAGGTCGACATGATCCTGCTCGACCTCGCGCTGCCCGACGGCAACGGGCTGCAGATCGCCGCCCAGATCCGCGCGACGACCGCCGTGCCGATCATCATGCTGACCGGGCGCGGCAGCGAGATCGACCGCATCATGGGCCTCGAACTGGGGGCGGACGACTATATCGTCAAGCCCTTCAGCCTCAGGGAAGTGGCCGCAAGGATCAAGGCCGTGCTGCGCCGCGGCCGGCTCGTCGTGCCGGTGCAACTGCCCTCCGTGCGCAAAGGCTACCGGTTCGCCGGCTGGACGCTGGATATCGAGCTGCGGCGGCTCTACGATCCCGACGGCAAATATGTGTCGCTGACCGTCAACGAATTCGACCTGCTGGTCTCGATCGTCTCCGCCTCGGGGCGCATCCTCACCCGCAACCAGTTGCTCGAAGCGACCCGCCACGACAACAATGACGACGTCTTCGACCGCACCGTCGACGTGCTGATCCTGCGCCTGCGCCGCAAGATCGAGCCGAACCCGCAGCTACCGCAATTCATCATGACCGAACGCGGCGTCGGCTACCGGTTCAACCCCCCGGTGGAGCCGGTCGGGTTCGACTGACGGGCATCGAGCTGGCTCCTGAGCGACGCGGCCAGCACTTCGATACGATAGGGTTTTCCCAGAAGCCGGACATCGCCGCCGAGCGTGAGACTGTCGTTCAGCCGGTCGCGGGGATGACCGGAGGTGTAGAGAACGGCGATGCCCGGCTGCAACGTGCGCGCATAATCGGCGATATCGACGCCGGTCATGCCGCCCGGCAGCATGACGTCGGTAAAGAGAAGATCGAAATCCTCGGCCTCAAGCGCGGCCTTCGCCTGCCCGACATCGACGGCCACGCGGGTCCGGTATCCGAGCCCGCCCAGCATCTCGACGACCGTTTGACGCACGATCGGATCATCCTCGACGACGAGCAGCCGCTCGCTGCCGCCGACGACCGGCGCGCCCGTCTCCGCCGGCCAATGGCTTCTGGCGGCAAGTCCTTCCTGCGCCTTCGGCAGCAGGATGGAAACAGTCGTTCCCCTCCCTTGCGTACTGGCGATATCGATCTGGCCGCCCGATTGCGTCACGAAGCCATAGACCATGCTGAGCCCGAGCCCGCTGCCCCGGCCCTTGTCCTTGGTGGTGAAGAACGGCTCGTAGACATGGGCGAGGACATCGGGCGCCATGCCCGCGCCGTTATCCTCGATGCAGATGCGGATGAGATCGCCCGTCCCCTCCAGCGCCGGCATCGCCGCGGTGCGCAGGCAGATTTTGCCGCCCGCCGGCATGGCGTCGCGGCTGTTGAAGAGAAGGTTGAGCAGCGCATTTTCCAGCTGGCCGGGGTCGACGAAGACGGGGGCAAGGTCGGGCTGCAGGTTGGTTTCCACGGTGATCTTGCTGCCGAGGCTGTAGCTGGCAAGATCGAGCAAATTCAAAACGAGTGTTTCGAGGTCGGTGGCCTCGGGCTGCAGCGCCTGCTGGCGCGAGAAAGCCAGAAGCCGCTGCGTCACCGTCGCGCCGCGCTCTGCCGCCTCCAGCGCCCTCAAGATCTTCTGCGCGACATCCGGGTTTTCGTGCAGCGTCTGGTAGAGCATCTGCAGATTGCCGCTGACGGCGGCAAGCAGGTTGTTGAAATCATGCGCCATGCCGCTCGTCAGCTGGCCGACGGCCTCCATGCGCTGGGACTGGCGCAATTGCCGCTCGATCGCCCGCTGTTCCGTCAGGTCGGTATAGATCGTCGTGAAGCCGCCCGGCATCGGGTGGCTTTTCAACTCCACGATCCGGCCGCTGGCGAATGTCTGCTCATAGCGGATCGCCTGCGATGCACGCAGCTCGAACAGTTCGTCCGGGCGGGCGGGCGAGCCATCGATAAAACGCGCCTTCGCACCGGATTTCCGCAGCGCCGCAAGAATGACCTCGAAATGCACGCCCTGCCGGATGACCAAGGGGTCCAGCTCGTTGATCTCGATGAATTGCGGATTGAAAGCGACGAGCCGGCCGTCCGAATTGAACACCGACATGCCGTCGGTCATGTTGGCGAAGGTCGCCTCCAGCGTCTGCGATTTCTCGATCAGGTCGTTGGCCAGCGCCTCGCGATCGAAGCTCTGCTCCTTGAAGACGTTGAACGCCCGCGCCAGGCTGCCGAATTCGTCGCTCCTGTCGACCGCCGGCACGTTGATCGTCCGGTCGCCCTGCGCAAGCCGCGTCATGGCCGTCGTCACCGCCGCAAGGTTTCCCGCAAGATTGCGCAGCACATAAAAGGCCGCCACAGCCCCGGCGAGCACCGAAATCAGCGTCAGCGGCAGGATGCCACCCTTGCCTTGGGCAAGCGCGGCATTGGTTTCCGAGCTGCGGTTCTGGGCCATCTGCGTCGTGCGGCCGACGATGCCCGCCACCTGATTGCTGAGTTCGGTCGAGACCGCATGGATCGAGGCCAGCAGATATTGCCGCTTCTGAAGTGCTGCGAGATCCTGCCGGCGCAGCTCGAACACGTTTGCCTGCGCCGCAACGAATTGCCGAACCTCGGCGATACCCGCCCCCGCCGTGTCGTCGAGACGCTCGCGCAGTTGCGCCTCCGACCGGGCAAACGTCTCCTCCAGCTGCCGCAGCGTCGCGGGGCTGCTGCTGCCCATGCCTTCGAACACGGTTTCCACCAAACTGCGGAAGGCATCGGAAGAAGGGCCTGCCGCGTCGGGATGTGCCCGAAAAATCGCGTCGATCCGCTCGGCGATCCGCCCGCGCCCGTCAAAGGCATAACGCAGTTCCAGAATGTCGGAGCGGATATCGAGGCTTTGGCGCGTGTTGCGCACCAGCTCGTGCAGGTCGGCCTCCAGCTTGCGCGCCAGCTCGCCTGCCTTGCGCTTCTCGGCCCCCTCCCTCATGTCGTCGCCGGCTTCGACAGCGCTGACCAGAGTGTTGAGTTCGGCCAACTGGCCGTCGAGCTTGGCGCTTTCGTCATTCAGCTTGTTGACCACCTGGATGGAACTGATGAACGGCGCGATCGCCGCCACGGCCGAGCTGCGCTTGGCCAGCTCCATCGCCCGGCCGATATCCGGCAGGCTCTCGTCGCGCAGCAGCTTCAGCGCCTGCTCGGTCTTGGAAAACCCGCGCCAGCCGATCGTGCCGACGACGACGTTCAGGCTGACGAACAGGCACACGGCGACCAGCAGCTTCGCCTTCACGGTTTTCAAGAATAAAACGTCCATGGGTTCCAAGTATTCCGGCGTTCATTTCTTGTCGAGCATAGACAATCGAACCGGCAGACCGCTAGTTTGGATTTGCGAAAAGACCGTGGGGGAGGATGCGATGAGGACCGAAACCGGAACGGAACCCGTTCACCGCCCGCTGGAACTCGACCCCAAGCGGGCCGGCCGCCTCGACCGCAAGCCCTACGGCATTATCGATATCGGCTCCAATTCCGTGCGGCTGGTCGTTTACGACCAGCTCGGCCGGGCGCCGCTGCCGCGCTTCAACGAAAAATCGCTGTGCCGCCTCGGCGACGGCCTCGCGCAGACCGGCCGGATCGCCGAGGACGGCTACCGGCGCACCGTCGAGGCCGTGCGCCGGTTCCGGGCCATTGCCGATGCGATGGGCGTCTCGCGCCTCGATGCCACCGCGACGGAAGCCGTGCGCCGCGCCGAAAACGGCAAGGACCTCGTCGAAGCCATCCGGCAGGAGGCCGGGATCGAGGTGCGCATTCTCTCAGGTGCGGAAGAGGCGCATTTTGCAACGCTCGGCGTGATCTCCGGCTTTTTCCGACCGGTCGGCATCGTCGGCGACATGGGCGGCGGCAGCCTGGAGATCGCCAAGGCCATTGACGACCGGGTGAGCGACGAATGGGTCAGCATGCAGCTCGGCGCGCTGCCCGTCGAAGCCATCATGCAGGGCGAAGGCAATCCCAAGCGGCGCATCGACGCGATCCTGAAGGAAAGCCTGCCGGCGGGGCTGCGCCACCCCACCTTCTTTGCCGTCGGCGGCGGCTGGCGCACCTTTGCCAAGGTGCATATGCTGTCTGCCGGGACTGCCGTGCCCGTCGTTCACGGCTATCGCATCGCGGCCGCCGAGGCCCGCGCCTTCGCCAAATCGATCCTGAAGATGTCACCGGCCAAGCTTGCGGAACTGCCCGGCGTACCGCGCCGGCGGGTTCGCACGCTGCCGGCCGCCGCCATGATGCTCGACCGGGTGCTGAAGCACCTGAAGCCGGATCATGTGGTGTTTTCGGCGCTCGGCCTTCGCGAGGGATGGATCTATTCGCAGCTCGATAACGAGGAACGTTATCTGGACCCACTGATCGAGGGCGCCCAGCTGGTCGGGCTGCCGCTTGCCCGCGTGCCGGATTTCGCCGCCGCCCTCGTTCCATGGACGGCCGGTCTCAACAGCGACGAAACCACGAACGACAAGCGCCTGCGGATCGCGCTCTGCGCCCTCTCCGACATCGGCTGGCGGGATCATGCCGATATCCGGGCGGAAGAAAGCTACCGGCGCATCCTTCAATTTCCCTTCATCGGCCTCGATCATACCGAGCGGGCCTTTCTGGCGGTCGCCCTGCATGCCCGCTATGCCGGCCGGCTCGATGCGCCTTATCTTGCCGGTGCGCTTTCGCTTTTGACGCCGCCGGACCGTCGCCGGGCGGAGGTGCTGGGCCGCACCATTCTGCTGGCCTATCGCCTCTCCGGCGGAACGCCCGCCGTGCTTGCGGGCTCCCGCCTGTCGATCGGCCCGAACCGTCTGCGCCTCGAAGTCAGCCACTCCGCCCGCGTTCCCGACAGCGAGGCCGTCAGCGAACGCCTGTCGCTGCTGGCCTCCACCCTCGGCGTGAAATCCTTCGAGATCACCGTCATGGATGCGCTGTAACAGCGTCAGAGCTTCTGGATGAACTCCAGCTTCTCGGCATTCGGCCCGCTGATGGTGAAATAGCGGACGCCCCGCTCCCAGAACGGCAGTTCGCAGATTTTCCCCTCGATTGCGGGCAAACCGGCGGCCGTGATGACCTGAAAGACCGCCTCGATATCGGTCACGTCGATGGCGATATGATCGATCGAGCCGGAAACACCTGTGGGGGCTCCCTCCCATATCTCGATGACCAGTTGCCGAAGCTCCAGAAACGCCACCCGGCTGGCGCCGTTGCGCGTCTCGTAAATCTTTTCAAAGCCAAGCCCGGTATAAAAACGGATCGAACCGTCCATATCCGTCGTCGGTATGCCGATGTGCTGAAGGCATGTTGCGTATTGCGCAATGTTCAACGTCTTGTCCTTTCGCTGACATCAGGAAGTGTGGTTCCGCTGATCCATCTCCTATAGCCGGTGCGGGCCTGATCTGTCTTCTGCAAACGGGTCGTCCAGCTGGTCGATTGACTGCAAATTAAGGTTGTTCTAACATTCCCCTCATCCACTCGCGGGGGGCGAGCGCTATGACTGTTCTGCGGCCAAGGCGATTGCGGAAGATGGCGACGGTGGGCGCGGTTCTGCTCGGTCCGCCCGCCATCGTGTTTTTCTCGGCCTGGCTTTTCAATCACATCATCGAGACGGATCGCATCGATTTCAACTTCCTGGCCGGTGCAAAGACCTACATCTTCTCCGATACGCCGCCCGATCCGTCCAAGGTCATGCGCTTCATACCTCCTTCCGTCATTCTGGCGCTTTACAGCTTCGGCCTCGCCGCCTGCCTTCTGGGCGTCATGGGCGCAGCTTCGACAGCCTATGCCGGGTTGGTGATTTCGCGGCACAACGACACCACCATGGCCTATCTCATGTTCTTCATCGTGCTGGGTGGCGCGGCCGGTGTTGGCCTTGTCTATTTCTGCAACACCAACCTGCCCGTCAGCATCGCGCGCGAGCTGATCCAGAAGACCCTGTATTTCCTGCCGCAGTGCGAGAAGACCGCAGACCACAGCTGCGCCTACGGCATAGGCAACACCGGAAACAGTCTTCTGCGTATCGTCGCGGTCATAATGGCGATCGCTGCGGCGGCAGGTTTTTCCTACTGGATGGCCGTCGTTTCCATCGCTGCCAGCGGCAGAAAGGCCGTCGTGCGAAAAGATGCTTTGCGCAATGCCACGCTTCTCGCCGCCATTGCCTTCCTGATGACCGTCGTTGCCACCCATCTTCTCTTCCAGCCGGGAGCGGAGATGATCTCCGCGGCCTATGCCCCGGAAACAGTCGATGGCAAACTGCCCGAAGCCGGAAAAGCCGCGCTGGCAAACTATGCCAGTCTGCGCAGCGCCATGACCCTTTATTGGGGCGTGATTTTCTCGCTTGCGCTTGCGACCGCCTATTGTCCGGCGGCGGCCTATCTCGGCCTGTTTCGATCGACAGGCAGCGGGCAGGATATCTGGAAGCTCGCCAAGAGCCTGATCCCCGTTATCGCCCCCGCGCTGGCCAGCGGCTTCATCCAATCCGTCGAAGAGTTTGTGAACGTCATCGGCAAGGGGAGCAACTGATGGCCCAGACCGTTCGCAAGGCAAAGCCTTCGAATATCCACGCACGGCTGACAAAGCTTCGTGCGGGCATGACGCTGGAGTTGAAGCCGGGATCGTATCGCAGGCCCCTCGTCGTCTCGGGAAAATCCGGCACGCAGGCCGAGCCGATCGTCATTCGCGGCGAAAAGGCCAGGCTCGGGCCTGAGACACCCTATGAAGACTACAGGATCGAAGCCAATAGGCTCTCGGCCGTGCAGGAGGCGGGCGGCCGTTATCCCGGTGTCTATTATCTCGCCGACGATGCCATGCTGATCCTGCGCGATTGCCAATGGGTGGTCGTGGAGGACCTTGAATTCGACGGCTGCTGGCCGACGGCAATCTACATCGACAACTGCCAGCACATCACGCTCCGGGGCCTTGATATCCGCGGCGGAACCTTCGCCATCGGCGCGACCGGCACCGACACCCGCCACCTCTTGATCGAGGACTGCACCTGGCTGCAGGACGTCAATGCCGCCGGGGAACGCGACATCGCCAGCATCCGCCGCAAGCGCCGGCTGGAGACCGCAACGCCCCCCGACAACCCGAGCCTGTGGGGAAGCATCGACTGGGAAGAGGTGCACGGCACCTGGGAGGAAAACCAGCACCGCGTCGATATCGACGCCGACCACCGCGGCTTCGACGGCGATTTCTTTCGCGCCTGGACCATCGCCGGATATGTGATCATCCGCAACAATATCATCGCCGACGCCTTCAACGCCGTGCACTTCTTCAACACGGCGGCCGCCTCCATCGTTACCGATTACTGCCGCAACGTGCTGATCGAGGGCAACTGGTTCATCCGTATCCGCGACAATGCCATCGAGCCGGAAGATTTCGCCTGGAACTGGACGATCCGGCACAACAGGTTCGTCGATTGCTACATCCCCTTCTCCTTCGAAATGCAGCGATCCGGCTATTTCTACCTCTACGGCAATCTGGGCTGGAACCCGCATCGGCCCGGTCCGCCGCTCGACGACCATACGAGAGGGCAGTTGTTCAAGTTTCCCACCGTGCACGCCGCCGATGGCCCGCATTACGTGTTCAACAACAGCTGGATGCTGCGCAGCCCGCTTATCAAGAAGCGGCGGTTCTCCCACCTCGTCCATGTCAACAACGCCATCGACTATTATGACGAGGACGGCCACCGCCCCCCTGAAGGGGCCGAACCCTTCGGGCCGGACTGGCAAAGCGGCGATACCGGCGAGACGCCCGAAGAAGGACGGTTCACGCGGCAATGGGAACCGCTTTCCATCCGTTTCGACGCCGATGTCGTCGGCCACCCGCATTTTCCCGATGCGCTGCGGCAGGCGGGATATCCGATCGGGCCATCCGCCCGCGGCATTCGCCCGGATTTTGCCGATACCACCCCAGGCGTGCCGAAAGGCCTCAGGACGACGGTACATCATCCCGCGGAACGCCTCGAAATCGCGCTTCCCGATGGCCAGTCCCTCGTCGCCGTCGACACTGGCGCGGCGGTCGGCGCCTGGCAGGGCAACCGGCTGATATCCGTCGACAGCCCCCCGTTCGTTCAATACTGGCCGGAACCGAATCTGCCGAAGCGATCTAAAGCTTCGCCTTCGTCGAGCGCGGCGTAGAAAGAAGCAGGCTCGTTTCGCTGCCGGTGATGCCCGGCACGAGGCGGATCTTGCGCAGCACCCCGTCGAATTCCGTGAGGCTCGCGGCACTCAGTTCCACCAGCAGGTCCCAGCGGCCGTTCGTCGTGTGGATCTGCGAAACCTCCGGAAAGCCGCCGAGCGTGCGGATGACCCGATCGGTCACATGGCCCTCGATCTCGATCATCATCACCCCGCGAACCGCGTCTTCGAGGGCATCGGCGCGCAGCATCACCGTGTAGCCGATGATGGTGCCGTCCTCTTCCATCCGCTCGATACGCCCCCGCACGGTCGCCCGTGAGGAACCGGTCTCCATTGCCAGGTCGGAAACGCTTCTGCGTCCGTTGCCGCGCAGTAGAGTCACGATCTTCCGGTCGAGGTCGTCCATGCCAATTTGGTCCCTATGCTTTTCATTTTGGCAGTTATGGCATCTCGATATGCCAAAATTCAATATTCAATCTGCCACTCGAGGCTTCTAGAATTCCGAAAAAATCACGTGGGAGTACATAAATGGATTGCACGTTCATCGGCGCACCCCTGCAGATCGGCGCAGGACAGCTTGGATGCGAGATGGGGCCGAGCGCGCTGCGTATCGCCGGCCTTCGCACGGCGCTGGAAGAACTGGGCCACACCGTCAAGGATACCGGCAATCTCAGCCCCCGCCCCTTCGGCGAGATGGCGCATCCCAACAAGGCCGTGCACCATCTGGGCGAAACGGTCGCCTGGGTCGAGGCGCTGTCCGCTGCCGCCTACGAGCACAGCAAGGCCGGCATGCCGATCTTCCTCGGCGGCGATCATGCCATCTCCGCCGGCACCGTTCCGGGCCTTGCCCGCCGCGCCGCCGAACTCGGCCGGCCGCTTTTCGTGCTCTGGCTCGATGCGCACACCGATTTCCATAGCCTCGAGACGACCGCCAGCGGCAACCTGCATGGCACGCCGGTCGCCTACTACACCGGCCAGCCCGGCTTCGAAGGTTATTTCCCGGCGCTCGCCCATGCCGTCCCCGCGGACAATGTCTGCATGATCGGCATTCGCAGCGTCGATCCGGCCGAGCAGGCCGCCATCCGCAAGACCGGCATCACCGTGCACGACATGCGCGTGATCGACGAACACGGCGTCGGCGTCCTCGTCCGCACCTTCATCGAGCGGGTGCGCGCCGCAAACGGCCTGCTGCATGTCAGTTTCGACGTCGATTTCCTGGAGCCGGATATCGCCCCTGCCGTCGGCACCACCGTACCGGGCGGCGCGACCTTCCGCGAGGCGCACCTGATCATGGAAATGCTCCATGACAGCAACCTCGTGACCAGCCTCGACATCGTCGAGCTTAATCCCTTTCTCGATGAGCGCGGCAAGACCGCCAAGCTCCTCGTCGATCTTGTAGCCAGCCTGATGGGCAAGCGGGTGATGGATCGCCCGACGCTTGCGGGCTGAGCACGGCAGTTTTCTAGTTGGAGGAAAAATGAACACCGATCCGAAATTGAACGTGGTTCCGTTCGTCAGCGTCGACCACATGATGAAGCTGGTGCTGAAGGTCGGCATCGACCGGTTCCTGACGGAACTGGCAGCCGTCATCGAGGAAGATTTCCGCCGCTGGCCGGTCTTCGACAAGACCCCGCGCGTTGCAAGCCACTCCCAGGAAGGCGTCATCGAACTGATGCCGACCAGCGACGGCACCCTCTACGGCTTCAAATACGTCAACGGCCATCCGAAGAACACCCGCGACGGCCGCCAGACCGTGACCGCCTTCGGCGTGCTGTCGGATGTCGGCAACGGCTATCCGATGCTCCTGACCGAAATGACGATCCTCACGGCGCTGCGCACCGCGGCAACATCGGCGGTTGCGGCGAAGTATCTCGCCCGCCCGAACGCCCGCACCATGGCCATCATCGGCAACGGCGCGCAGAGCGAATTTCAGGCTCGCGCCTTCAAGTCGCTGCTCGGCGTCGACAAGCTGCGCCTCTATGACATCGATGCGTCCGCCACGCGCAAATGCGCCCGCAATCTCGCCGGCCTCGGCTTCACCATCGAGGAGTGCTCGTCGGTCGAAGAGGCTGTCGAGGGTGCCGACATCATCACCACCGTCACCGCCGACAAGCAGTATGCGACGATCCTCTCCGACAACCATGTCGGCCCCGGCGTGCATATCAATGCGGTGGGCGGCGATTGCCCCGGTAAGACCGAACTCAGCAAGGACATCCTGCTGCGCTCGGACATTTTCGTCGAATATCCGCCGCAGACCCGCATCGAAGGCGAAATCCAGCAGCTCGCCGCCGATCATCCGGTGATCGAACTCTGGCAAGTGATGACCGGCGAGACCGAAGGCCGCCGCGGCGCCGACCAGATCACCCTGTTCGATAGCGTCGGATTTGCCATCGAAGACTTCTCGGCTCTTCGTTATGTGCGGGAGAAGATTTCCGAATTCGGCATGTTCACCGAACTCGACCTGCTCGCCGATCCCGACGAGCCCCGCGACCTCTACGGCATGCTGCTTCGTTGCGAGAAGAAGCTCAACGCCGCCTGACGGCACCAAGAATTTGTCAGGGGAAAATGAAAGCCGTTTTTCCCTGACATGCTCCGAGCCCGCCGGACGCGCAGCGATCACTTCATGCCGGCGCGCGACGAACTTTGCAGATACATCTGCGCGATATCCGCAACGACCGAAAGCGCCAGCGCGTTGGCATCCCGCGCCCGGTCGAAAATGCCGATCGGAGCCTTGATGCGGGCCAGCGCCGCCTGGTCATGGCCGCGCTGCTGAAGGGCTTCGCACCGCCGGGCATGCGTTCGCCGGCTGCCGAGGGCGCCGATATAAAAGGCTCGGGACCCAAGCGCGACGTCAAAGAGCGGCAACTCTCGATCGATATCGTGGAAAAGCAGTGCAACGGCGGTATCGGCGTCGATCTGGTCGGACGATGGTATCTGGCCGCGATCGACAAGGACCACCTCATAGCCGGAAGCAGCGGCGACGCGCTCCACCGCGCCAGCCTCCATCGGCGTGCCGGCAAGCAGCAGGCGCGGTTTCGGACGATAGGCACGCACGAATTCATCGCCCTCCCAGCCGCTGACACCATCGCCGGGTTCGAAGGACAGGACCTGCGCGCCGGGGCGATAGCGCAGCTGCGCAGGGGTCCGGCGTTGCAGGGCCGTCAGCGCGCGGCGCAGCGCCGCGACCTCGCGCAGGACATGGATGCTGAGCGTGATGCCGCCGCCGCAGGGCAGGACGATGTCGAAGAAGGGCGAGCCCTCCCCCAGCCGCAGGTTACGGTCCATGCCCTTCTGCAGGGCAATCACCGCTTCGGCGGCGACGGCGGCCTCGGTGCAACCGCCGGAAACGAAGCCGCAATAAAGGCCGTCTTCGCGCACCGCCATCTGCGCGCCGATGGCGCGAGCCGCACCGCCGCGGATTTCGACGAGGGTGACGAGGGCCGTGGCATGGCCCTTTTCCATCGCACCGGCCGCGAAAGCGAGGATGTCGGCCGCATCGTCGGAGAGGAAGGCGGCGCGGGGTGCGGGCATATCCGGGATCTCGGCGATAGGGGCGGCGATGCGGGCGGCCATGTCATTCCCCTCCTTGTGTTCCCTGCCAGCGGTGCACGATGCCGGCATCGAGGTCGAACAGATCGAGCACCCGGCCGACCGTGTGGTCGACCATCTCTTCAAGGCTTTTCGGCTTGGCGTAGAAGGCCGGCACCGGCGGATAGATGATGCCGCCCATTTCCGTCACATGCGCCATGTTGCGGATATGGCCGAGATGCAACGGTGTCTCGCGCAGCATCAATACCAGCCGACGCCGCTCCTTCAGCACCACGTCGGCAGCGCGGGACAGCAGATTGTCGGTCGTGCCCGTCGCGATCTCCGCCATGGTCTTCACAGAGCAGGGCGCGACGATCATGCCGAGCGTCCTGTACGAACCGGAGGAACAGACGGCGCCGATATCCTTGTTGGAATGGGTCGTCGTCGCCAGCGCCTCCAGATCCTGCTTGGTAAAATCCGCCTCGGCCGCGAGCGTGATGCAGGCGGCACGCGACATGATCAGGTGCGTCTCGATATCGAGGTCGCGCAGCACTTCGAGGATGCGCTTGCCGTAGATGACCCCGGAAGCCCCCGAAATGCCGACGATCATGCGTCTTGGCCGCGTCATCGCCTACCTCACGCTTTTGAGAAGTTCGACGGCGCGGGCCGTGGCTTCATCGCTGATGCGGGCGCGCACGCCGTGGAAATTCGGTCCGCGCGTCGCGTCCAGTCCCATGCGCGAGGTGGTGCCGATGCCGCTGGCCGAAGGGTCGAGCGCATTGCCCGGCAGCCCCTCGATGATGACGACATCCTTGTGCGGCTGGAAATGGGTGGCGAGCGCCCAGAGCACTTCACTGTCCTTGGTGATGTCCACATCCGCATCCACCACCACCACATTCTTCAGGTACTGGTCCCAGCCGAGCAGGCCGAGCATCACCTGTCGCGCCTCGCCTTCGCGGGTCTGGTTCATGGCGATATAGGCGTGGAAATGGGTGCCGGACGACGGGTAGTGAACGGCCGTGATCGACGGGAAGCGGGCTTTCAGCTTCTCCACCACCTCGGCTTCGCGCGGCACGCGGCCGAGGTTGAGGTGTTCGGCCGAGTTGCCACCGGCGACGGAAACCAACATGGCATCGCGCCGGCGCAGGATAGTTTCGACGGTGAAGAGGTTATTGGTCGAGCGGTCGGAGGAATAGCCGGTGAACTCGCCGAACGGTCCCTCCTCCACATGGGCGGCGGGATCGATCACGCCTTCCAGCACGATCTCGGCATGGGCCGGAACCCGGATGCCGTATTTCGGCGTGCGAACGACCTGCAGCGGTTCGCCCATCAGTCCGCCGGCCACGTCGCGCTCGTCCTCGCCGAAGGCAAGGCGGGCGGAAGCGGCGATCATGAACAGCGGATGGCCGCCGATCACCATGGCGACGGGCATCGGCTTGCCCTTCTCCTTGGCCATGTTCATCAGCCGCCAGAGATGGCCGCGCGAATGCAGCGATGTCGCCAGCGAATTCTTCGAATGGATCATCGCCCGGTGATAGCTGAGATTGCCGGCCCCGGTTTCCGGGTGCTCGCCGATGATGATGCCTGACGTGATGTATTTGGCGCGGTCGGTGTCGAAGTGCTTCAGCATCGGCAGCGCGTGGAGATCGACGTCGTCGCCGGAAATGATTTCTTCCATGACCGGGCCGGTTTCCAGAAGCTCCGGCGTGAACGGCTTGTTGGAGCGCGCCTGATAGGCCTCATGCAGCCTGTCCGCGGTCGAACCCAGAAGCCGGGCGATGCGGTCGCGCGAGGCGAAGATGTTGCAGACGACTTCAGCGCCGATGCCATCGACGTTTTTCAAGTGCAGCATCGGGTGCTGACCCTTGTCCGCAAGGGTCCAGATCAGCGCGGTGGCGTCCTGATCGTCCGAGACCGGCCGGTCGATGGTGATGACGTCCTCGGGGTGCTCGGCCTGGTAATCGGCCAGGAAGCGGCGGACGTCTTGTTTGTGGTACTGGCTCATGTCTCGGCCTCGGTGTTCGGGGTTGGCGGAGCGTGATGCCCGCCCGATATGCAAAGCCCGCCGCCTTTCGACGGCGGGCGTTATTCATCAAGCCGGCTGCAGCAGGTGCTTGCCGGTGGCGCGATCGACGCCGGCGTAGCTGTCCGTCAGGCGTGCCTGGGCATCCTGCAGATTGCGCGGCGGCGGCGACGGGTCGATGCCGACGAGCTTGGCGATGTTGTTGCCGAGATAGCCTTCGAGATCTTCCTCGGAGAGGTTGATGCCGTGCGGCGGGTCCTTGCAGAGCACTTCCAGCTCGCGCAGCCACATGCCCGGATCGTTCGGCGGGCTGTCCGTACCGAAGACGATCTTGTTCTTCGGCAGCTGCTGGGCGAACTCGACGATGCGCGACTGGAAGCACCAGCCGGATTCGCAGTAGACGTTCGGCGTATCCATCGCCATCCAGAAGGACTCGAACGAGTAGTTGCCGCCCGTCTGGATGCCGAAGTGACCGATGATGAAATTGACCATCGGGAATTCGCGGATGATCGGGTAGAACATCGTCGGGATCGTGTACGGGCCGTCGCCGGTGTGGATGAGGACGACGACGCCGAGTTCGGCGCACTTCTTCATCGCCGGACGCAGCCATTCGAGCGCGCGGTCGGGACGGTAGCCGTGCATGTTGGCATGCAGCTTCAGCATCTTGAAGCCGTATTCCTTGACGTGGAATTCCAGCTCCGCCGCGCCGTTTTCAGGCCCCCAGCGCGGGTTGTAGTTGAAGTTGCCGATGAAGCGGTCCGGATACTTCTCGCACAGCTCGGCGATATAGGCCATGTAGTCGCGGATGCCTTCGCGGCCCTTGCGGTTGCCGTCACGATAGCCGGTGTTGCCCGGCGGCGGCTGGATGAAGCCCATGTCGATGCGGCGCGGCTTGCCGTTGATCATGTAGGGGCCGTCCATCAGCTTGAGCATGCGCTCGCCGGTAAACGGGGTGCCCGTATGACGCCAAGCCTCGTCGACGAGGTTGGTCGGGTGAAGATGGGTATCGATGATCATTGTTCACTCCGTTCTGTTTACGCGGCGAGCGAGACGCCGTGCTGGCGCAGATACGCCTCGGCCTCTTCGACGGTTGCCGGCGGCTTGGTCGGCTCGAGGCCGATCATGCGGGCGAGGTTGTTGCCCAGGTAGTCTTCCAGATCGTCCTCGGAGAGGTTCAGGCCCTGCGGCGGCTCGTGGCAGAGGACTTCCAGAAGGTTGATCCACATGCCCGGCTCGTTCGGCGGGGTATCGGAGCCGAAGAGGATCTTGTGCTTGGGCAGGACCTTGGCGAATTCGACGATGCGCGACTGCAGGCACCAGCCGGATTCGACGTAGACGCTCGGCGTGTCGAGAGCCATCTGCATCGGCTCGAACACATAGACGCCGCCGGTCTGGACGCCGAAATGCGCGAGGATGAAGTTCACTTCGGGGAACTCGCGGATGATCGGGTAGAACTCGGTCGGGATCGAGTACGGACCGTCGCCGGTATGCACCTTCACCATCAGGCCGAGCTCGGCGCACTTCCTCATGGCCGGGCGCAGCCAGTCGAGCGCGCGGTCCGGGCGGTAGGCGTGCATGTTCGCCTGCAGCTGGACCATCTTGAAATCGAATTCCTTGGCGTAGCGTTCGATTTCATCGACGCCGTTCTGCACGCCGTAGCGCGGATTGTAGACGAAGCAGCCGAGGAAGCGGTCGGGATGCTCAGTCACCATCTTTTCCGTGTAGCCCATGTACTGGCGGATGGCGGCCTTGCCTTCCAGGTCCATGATCTCATGGGTGTAGATGGTGTTGCCCTGCGGCGGCTGGATGAAGGCCTTGTCGACGCGGCGCGGCTTGCCGTTCACGTAATACGGCCCGTCCATCATCTTCAAAAGCTTGTCGCCGGTGAAAGGCGGCCCGTCGTGGCGCCAAGCCAGGTCCACCAGATCGGTGGGGTAGCAGCTTAGGTCAATTATCATTGGTTTCTCCTGTCGTAGAGGGTCCGGTCGATGCGGGGCCGCGTGATCGACGCCGTGCCGGCCAAAGCCGGGCGCCGAACCGCAATTTCAGGAAATGCCGATGACGGGGGAACAGACCGGGGCACAACCCTGCAGCGCAGGGGCAACCGGTCTTTCCTTTCGTAGTCAGCATCGACATTGCGGCCTCATCTTCCAACAGACGGTGAGCAATTGTCGGTGCTTCTACTCTTCATCAGAAAACCACAGGCCATGATTTCTGTCAACATATTTTCTGATTTAACTATTTGTTTTTAAACTATTTTTCTTTCGCACAAGCAGCAACAACCGCCCGCGCCGGAGGGTGCGCGGGCGGTTTTGACAGAGGGACTTGAGCAAGCTTTCGCGCGGCGGGAGAAGCCGCTAGATCGCCAGGCATGCGCGCAAGTTTCTGTCGATGCCGTCACGGTCGAGATTGCGGCCGATGAAGACGAATTTCGACTTCCTGTTGTCCTCGCCCCAGGCGTGATCGGCGCGGAAATCGACGAGCTTGTGCACCGCCTGGAGCACGAAGAAGCGCTCGTCGTTCGCCACAGAGACGATGCCCTTGGTGCGGAAGATGTCGTCACCGTGTTCGCCGAGGTAACCCTTCAGGAAACCCGCCAGTTTTTCGCCGTCGAAGGCCTGCGGATAGACGAAGGAGTGGGATTTCACCGTCGCATCGTGGCTGTGCGGGCGCAGCGCCGATTTTTGTGCATGGCCGTGGTCGTGATGATGATCATGGCCATGGTGGTCCGGATGGCTGCAGGCCGCATCGTGGCAATCGTGGTGATGATGGGCGTCGTGATCGTCATCCATGTCGATGTCGAGAATTTCCGCCCGCTCGCGCACGTAGGACGGCCTGAAACCGTTGACGCCGAGAATGTTGGACAGGTCCACCTTGCCATAGCTGGAGCGCAGGATCGGCGCCGTCTGGTTGAGCTTGCGCAGCGAGCCTTCCAGCGAATCCAGCGCATGCTCTTCGGCCAGATCGATCTTGTTGACGAGGATGCGGTCGGCCGCAACGATCTGGTTGACCGCTTGGTTGTCGCTGCCGTCGAGCACCGGGTCGTAGAGATGCTGGTCGATGTGCATGGCGTCGACCAGGGTGACGACGGCATCCAGCTCCACCTCATCGGCGACGCTGCGGTCGACGAAGAAGGCGGTGGCGACGGGCGTCGGATCGGCAAGACCGGAGGTCTCGACGATGATGTGATCGAACTTGTCCTTGTGGCTCAAGAGCTTCTTCATCACGTCGATCAGGTCGTTGCGCACATCGACGAAGCAGCAGATGCAGCCGTTCTGCATCTGGAAGATCTCTTCGTCGGAGGCGAGCACGAGGTCGCTGTCGACATCGACTTCGCCGTATTCGTTCTCGATGACGGCGATGCGGTGGCCGTGACGCTCGGTCAGGATGTAGTTGAGCAGCGTCGTCTTGCCCGAGCCGAGGAACCCGGTGAGGATGGTGATCGGGAGTTTCTTGGTAGCTGGTTCGATGTGCATGTTCATGCGCCCTTCTCCCTCAAGGCTTTCAGAATATCTTCCGGGGTGATCGGATAGTGGTGGAAGCGGACGCCGATGGCGTCGTGGATGGCGTTGGCGATCGAGGGGCCGATGGCGATGATCGGATCTTCGCCGACGCCCTTGGCACCCCAGGGGCCGCCCGGATCGGGCGCGGCCTCAAGGATGATCGTCTCGATGTCAGGCATGTCCATGGAAAGCGGCATCTTGTAGTCGACGAGGCCGGCATTGAGCGAGCGGCCGGTCTTCTTGTCGATGACGTAATCCTCGGTCAGCGTGTGGCCGATGCCCTGCTGGATGCCGCCTTCGATCTGGCCCTGGGCGGCGATCGGGTGGATGACCCGGCCGACATCGTGTACCGGCACGACGCGCTTGACTTCGACGAGACCGGTTTCCGTATCGACGTCCACTTCGGTAAAGTGCACGGCGAAGGAATAGGACTTGGTCGGCTGATAGGTGCCGTTGCCGACGATATTGGCGGCGGGAATGCCGCGCGACGGCCCCATCGCCTCGGCGACGGTCATGAAGCGGCCCGGCTCGGCGATGACGAAGATCCTGCCTTCGGAAAGGTCGATCTCCTCGACGGCGACCTGCAGCTTCATCGCGGCACGCTCGAGAACCGCCGTGCGCACCTTGCCGGCGGCCATCTTGGCGGCCGTGCCGACCAGATAGGTCGTGTGGCTGGCAAAGGCGCCGATATCCCACGGCACCACGTCCGTATCGCCGTGAATGACGCCGACATCCTCGAAACGCACGCCGAGTTCTTCCGCCACGATCTGGGCGAGCGCGGTATGTGCGCCGGTGCCCAGCCCGGCAGCGCCGGTGAGCAGCGTCACCGTGCCGTCCTCGTTCATCTTCACCGTGGCGTTGCCCTGCTCCTTGATGCCGGGATAGGCGGAAGAGCCGTGCATTTCGCAGCCGATGCCCCAGCCCTTGCGCATATGCGGGCGCTTGGGATCTGGCGTGCGGTCGCGGTTGCGCAGCGATTTCCAGTCAAGCACGTCGAGGCCGTGCTGCAGGCAGATTTCGAGACCATGACCGAGGATCGGGTGGCCGGAGGGGGCGATATCGCCGGCACGAACCACATTTTTCAACTTCAGTTCGGCCGGGTCCATGCCGAGCCGTTCGGCCGCCTCGTCCATCTGGATGTCGAGAGCGTAATAGCTCTGGACCACACCGTAGCCGCGGAACGCGCCGTTGATCGGGGTGTTGGTGTAGACGCAGCGCCCTTCCAGCCGCACGTTCTCGCAGCGGTAGAGCGAGGTGGCGGCGCTGGTGCCGACGATGGTCACGCCCGGACCATGCGAACCGTATGCGCCGGAATCGTAGACAAGCTTCATGTCGCGGGCGACGAGCGTACCGTCGTTCTTGAAGCCCTGCTTCAGCCAGATACGGCAGGGATGGCGGGCGCGGCCGGCGATGAAGGTCTCGTGGCGGGTGAATTCCATCTTCACCGGCCGGCGGGTTTCCTTCGCCAGGAGAGCACAGAGGAATTCGTGCTGGAAGCAATCCTGCTTGGCGCCGAAGCCGCCGCCCATGTGATCGACCAGCACGCGCACCTTGGTCAGCGGCAGGCCGAGCACTTCGGCGAGGATGCCGCGCACCATGAACGAGGTCTGGGTCGAGGTCCAGAAGGTGAGCTTGTTGGTGCCGTCCCAATCGGCGATGCAGACATTCGGCTCCATATACGCCGGATGCGGACGCCCGCCGGAGAAGGTGCCTTCAAGCACGAAATCCGCCTCGGCAAAGCCCGCTTCGATATCGCCTCTGTTAACGCGCACCGGATCGAGCACCAGGTTGCCGCCGGGGCCAACGTCGTGGATCAGCGGAGCGTCGGGCAGCACGGCATCTTCCGGTTCGAAGACGGCCGGCAAAGCTTCGTATTCGACCTCGATCAGGTCCAGCGCCTCGTCGGCGATCTCTTCCGAGATGGCGGCGACGGCGGCGACGCCCTCGCCCCAGAAGCGCACCTTGTCGTCGAGAATATACTGGTCCTTGGTGCAGGAGGCGGAACGCGGATGCGGCGAACCGTAATGCAGCACGCGCGGCACGTTTTCATGCGTCAGCACCGCCTTGACGCCGGGATAGGCGAGCGCCTTGCTGACATCGATGCTCTTGATGCGGGCGTGCGCGATGGCGGCGCGCTTGATCTTGCCATGCAGCATGCCGGGCAGCTTGATGTCGCCGGTGTACTGGGCCTCGCCCGTCACCTTCTCGACCACGTCCTCGCGCTTGACGCTCTTGCCGACGATCTTGAAGTCGCGCTGTTCGATAGGGGTCGTCACATTCATGATCTTGCAGCCTCCATTTCGCGCGCAGCGGATTTGATCGCGTCGAAAATCTTGGTGTAGCCGGTGCAGCGGCAGATATTGCCGCTGAGGCCGAAGCGGATGTCCTCGTCGGTCGGGTTCGGATTGTCGTCGAGCAGCTTCTTGGCCATCATCAGGATGCCCGGCGTGCAGAAGCCGCACTGCGAGGCGCCATGGCGCATGAAGGCATCCTGCAGCGGATGCAGCACATCGACGCCCGGCTGCAGGCCTTCGATGGTCTCGACCGTACGGCCCTCGGCCTCGACGGCGAGCATCAGGCAGGCATTGACCGGCTGGCCGTCGACGATGACGGTGCAGGCGCCGCAGTCGCCGACGTCGCAGCCCTTCTTGGTGCCCGTCAGACCGACATCGTCGCGCAGCGCATCGAGCAGCGAACAGCAGGCATCGACCGTCATCTCGCTCGGTTCGCCGTTTACAGTGAATTCCACGATCCGTTTCATGCGAAAGTCTCCAATGCCTGTCTGATGGCGCGGCCGGTCAGCACGCCGACCATGTCACGGCGGTAATCGGCGCTGGCGCGCACGTTGCTGATCGGCGTGCATTCTTCCATCGCCTTGTCGGCGGCGTTTTTCACGGTTGCCGCGTCGAGCGTCGTGCCGCGCAGCATGGCTTCCGCCTGCGGCGCCCGGAGCACGGTGGCGCCGACCGCGCCGAGCGCGATGCGGATGTCGCTGCATACGCCGTCATCCATGGAGAGGCTGACGGCGACGCCGACGGTGGAAAGCTCCATCGCCTTGCGGCGGCCGTGCTTGAGATAGGCCTTGCCGGTGTTGTCGCCGGCCGGCGGCACGGTGATGCCGGTGACGATCTCGCCCTTGGCGAGCACGGTGCGGCCGGGGCCGGTGAAGAACTCGGAAAGCGGCACGACGCGCATGTTCGTGGGGCTGTAGATATGGATGAAGGCACCGTCGGCGATCAGCGGCGGGATGGTGTCGGCCGAGGGCGAGGCGCGACAGACGTTGCCGACGACCGTCGCGCGGTTGCGCACCTGGATCGAGCCGAGCGAGGCCAGCGCCTCGCGCAGGTTCGGATAACGCTGGCGCACCAGCGCAAGGCGCTCCAGCCGTCCGACCGTCACCAGCGCGCCAAACGTCAGGCCGCGGGTTTCGTCATATGTGATGTCCGACAGGCCGGGAATACCCTTGATGTCGATGACGTTGCGCACCCGGCGCAGCCGCTCGCGGATCTCGACCAGAAGGTCCGTGCCGCCGTTGAAGAGAAAGGTGTCGTCGCCGAGTTCGGTGAGGAGACGGGAGGCATGCTCCAGCGTTTCCGCCCGATGATAGTCAAAGCGCCTCATGGGTTTCCTCCAGGGTTCAGGGTTCCGGCGGCGCAAAGGCCGCCGGGCTGATCGTGTTTGTCGTTGTTGTTGTTCAGGCTGGATCGGCAGCGGTGACGCCGTCCTGCAGCTCGATTTCCTCAGGCTCCTTGGCGGGCACGCCGTTGAAGAGGATATTGAGGAGTGCTGCCGCGAAGGTGCCAACGAGCACGCCGCTGTGCAGGAACTTCCCGACCGCTGCCGGCAGCTGGTCGAAGATGTTGTCGGCGACGACCGGCACCATGGCGAGGCCGACGCTGACGGCGACGATGTAGAGGTTGCGCCGGTTGCCGACGAAATCCACCTTCGACATGATCTTCACGCCGGTCGCCGAGACCATGCCGAACATCACGATGGCGGCGCCACCGACGACGTAGCTCGGGATCGATGCGCTGACGAAGGCGACCTTCGGCAGGACGCCGAGCAGGATCAGGATGCCGCCACCGGCCGCGACCACGTATCGGCTGAGCACGCCGGTAATCTGCAACAGGCCGACATTCTGGGCATAGGTGGTGTAGGTGAAGGTGTTGAGCAGACCGCCAATGATATTGCCGACGCCATCGGTGCGCAGGCCGCGGGCGAGATCGCGCTCGGTGATCTTGCGGCCGGCCATGTCGCCGACTGCCAGGAACTGCCCGGTCGATTCGATCATCATGACCGTCATGACCGCACAGAGCGACAGGATCGACCAGAACTCGAACACCGGCCAGCCGAAGGCGAGCGGATGGATGACCTGGAACCAGCCGGCATCCCCCACACCGTGGAAATCCACCTTGCCGAAGGCGATGGCGATGGCAAAGCCGATGCCGATGCCCATGAGCACGGCGAGATTGGACAGGAAGCCCTTGAGAACGCGGGTGAGCAGCAGCACCGACAGCAAAACGATGGCCGCGACGGCGAGCGCGAAGGGCGCACCATAGGCCGGGTTCGGGATCATGCCTTCCGGCCCCCGGATCATCGGCTGGCCGCCCGCCGCCCAGTTGACGCCGACGCGCATCAGCGACAGGCCGATGATCAGCATCACCGTGCCGGTGACGATCGGCGGGAAGAAGCGAACCCAGCGCCCGAAGAACGGCGCCACGAGAATGGTGAAGACGCCGGAGCCGATGACGGCCCCGATGATGCCGGGCATGCCGAGGTCGGGATTGGTGCCGGTGGCGATGATCGAGGGCACGGCGGTAAAGGAGACGCCCATCATGATGGGCAGGCGAATGCCGATTTTCCAGAAGCCGAGCGCCTGGATGATGGTGACGATGCCGCAGGCGAAAAGGTCGGCGCTGACGAGCAGGGCAACCTGGTCTTTCGGCAGGTGCAGGGCATTGCCGACGATGAGCGGCACGGCGACCGCACCGGCATACATGACAAGAACGTGTTGCAGGCCCAGAGCCACAAGGCTCGGGATCGGGTACTTCTTCTCGACGGGGTCCGTCGTATCATGATGGGACATTCGCTTTCCTCCCAGCGAACAAGTTCCGGCGCGGTGTGGGCATCTTGGCCTCATGGTTCGGCACCGCACGCCGTACAAGGGGGATCATGCTTCTGGTCAAATCAGCAAACAATCGGCATAATCATATTTGTTTATCTAATTATTGAATGAATTGGGGACGACGTGGATATCACCCTGAAACAGCTTCGCGCCTTCGTCACCGTGGCCAATCTGGGGCAATTCACGCTCGCGGCCGACAAGCTCGGCTCCTCGCAATCGGCCGTCAGTACCCTGGTCCGGCAGCTGGAACAGAACCTCAACCTGCGCCTCTTCGACCGCCATACGCGGCTCCTGCGCCTGACGCAGGCCGGCATGGATATCCTGCCGATCGCCGCCCGCACCGTCGCCGACATCGAGGGCATGGTGGAAAGCTCACGCGAGTTGAATGCGCTGCGTCGCGGCAAGGTCACCATGGCGGCCGGTACGGTGCAGGCCGCGCTGCTTTTGCCGCCGCTGGTGCACGGCTTTACCCGGCTTTACCCGGAAATCACCGTCGAGCTGCACGACGTCGCGGAAAAGTCCGTGCTGGAGCAGGTCTTGAACGGCTCCGTCGATCTCGGTCTCGGCACCGTGCCCGAGGATGACGCCGAACTCATCGGCACGCGGCTGATCACCGACGAGTTCCTGGTGGTGCTGCATGGGGACGATCCGCTGGTCAAGCGGCCGGAACTGCGCTGGACCGACCTTGTCGACTGCAAGCTCATCGGCCCGCAGCGCGGCAACCCGATCCGCGACCGGCTGGAAAACGAGCTGGTGCGAAACGGCATCGACCTGCCGCTCGACAAGGCCATGCAGGAGGTGGCCCTGCCGCTGACCATCCTCGGCATGGTCGAGGGCGGCCTCGGCGTCGCCATCATGACCTCGGCCGTCACGCGGCTTGCGACCTTGATGGGCCTTGTCGTGCGCACGCCCACCGAACCGCACATCACCCGCGAGGTCAGCCTGATCCAGAAGCGGGCACGCTCGCTGTCGCCCGCCGCGCGCCGGTTCCGCGATTTCCTGCTGAAATCGGTGCATTGACCCCGCAAAAATTCGGGCGTTATCTGTGCGCGCTGCTGGACCGCGCGGATGTCGCGGGCAGGCAGGGCGCAGCCCCTTGAGGCTGTGCGCGGAGGCCGGCGCCCGATGCGCTTTCCGGCCAGCCGCCGCTCCCAGACAAATCCGACAGCCATCCGCGACGAGGAGCACCCATGGCGCATTCCCTGACAGACCGTGTCGAACAATCCGAAAAGCCGGCCCGGCCGAATCGCCCCGATCTTTCCACCGACGCCATCCGCACCGCGAAGGAAGATCTTGCCGCCTGTTTCCGCATGGCCGCCCGCAACGGCTTCGAGGAAGGCATCTGCAATCATTTTTCCGCCGTCGTGCCCGGCCATGACGACCTCTTCATCGTCAATCCCTACGGCTACGCCTTCCGCGAACTGACGGCCTCGAAGCTGCTCATCTGCGATTTCAACGGCGCGGTCATCGACGCCGACGGCGAGCCGGAGGCGACCGCCTTCTACATCCACGCCGAAATCCACCGCCGCCTGCCCCGCGCCAAGGTCGCCTTCCACACGCACATGCCCTATGCGACCGCGCTTTCCATGACGGACGGCCCGCCGCTGATCTGGGCCGGGCAGACCGCGCTGAAATTCTACGGCCGTACCGCCGTCGACGAGAACTACAACGGCCTGGCGCTCGATTATACCGAAGGTGCGCGCATCGCCGGCACTGCGGGCGATGCCGATATCCTGTTCATGAAGCATCACGGTGTGCTGGTGCTCGCCCCGACCATCGCCGAAGCCTGGGACGATCTCTATTACCTCGAGCGCGCCGCCGAGGTGCAGGTGCTCGCCATGTCCACCGGCCGCACCGTCACGCCGGTCGATCCGGCCATTGCCGACGCCGCCTACCGGCAGATGCGCGAAGGCGATGCGGCGTCCGCCAGAGCCCATCTCGCGGCCATCCGCCGCCAGCTGGACGCCGAAGAACCGCAATATCGGCACTGAATTCCTGAAGAATGGGCGCCATTGTAAAGATCGAAGGCGCTGATCCTGGAAAGATCAATCCATTGATTTTTCCAGCTTTCTTCCTGGAAATGCTGCGTTTGCGAGGATTTTTTGCATCTGCGATTATTACGACTTGTTTATTAAACAATAGAAATAATGAATTTGTTTTAACTAATCGCCCATGCTTAATTTTCCGAAATAACGAAAAGGTGGGGACGAATGGTACGGGACAACAAACTTGTGTCGCTCGCAAATCCGGCTGCCGGCCGGTCCTTTGCGCTGACGGGCGGAACGGTCATTCATGACGACGGATCGCAATCGGTCAGCGACATCATCGTGGGGGCTGACGGGCGCATCGTCGTCGTCGAGCCGTTCCTCGATACCGGTTCCTGCGGCGCCTGCGTCGATATCAAGGGCATGCTGGTCTCGCCCGGCTTCCTCGATGCCCACCAGCATCTCGACAAGACCGGTGTCCTGCGCTTCACGCCCAATCCTTCCGGCACGCTGCAGGGCGCCCGCGAGGCCTTCGCCAAATATGCCCGCACCGCCGGTCCCGACGACATCCACAAGCGCGCCACCCGCACGGTCGAGCGATGTCTGTCCCGCGGCACGACCGCGATCCGCAGCCATATCAACGTCGACAAGGATGCCGGCTTTCACGGTATCGAGACGCTGGCCGCCATTCGCAATGCCGAAAAGGACCGCATCACCCTTCAGCTCGTCGCCTTCATGACCCCGCATCCGGGCCAGGATTTCGACTGGCTCGACAAGAATATCGACGGCGCCGTGGCGCTTGCCGATGCCGTCGGCGGCACGCCCGCCGTCTCGGAAGATCCGCCGCGCTATCTCGACATCCTGTTTTCCGCCGCCGTGAAGGCCGGCAAGCCGGTCGACCTGCATCTCGACGAGCACCTGAAGGCCGACGTGCATCTGCTGGATGCCGCCCTCGACCGGGTCGAGCGCTTCGGCATGCAGGGCCGCACCGTCTTCAGCCATGTCTCGGTGCTGAGCGCCCTGCCCCGCAAGGACTTCCAGCGCATCGCCGACAGGCTGCTGGCGCTCGATGTCGGCGTCGTCACGCTGCCGGCCGCGAACCTCTATCTGCAGGGCCGCGACGCCGAGATGCTGCCGCCGCGCGGCCTGACCCGCGTCGCCGAGCTTTACCGCGCCGGCGTCACCATCGCCACGGCCTCCGACAATATCCAGGACCCGTTCGTGCCGACCGGCTCCGGCGACATGCTGGAAATCGCCCGCTGGACTCTGCTGGCCGGCCATCTGCGCGGCGACGAGCTTGCCGCCGCCCACCGCATGATCACCACGGCCCCTGCCCGCCTCATGGGTCTCGGCAAGGAGCATGGCCTCAAGGCCGGCGCCCGTGCCGATTTCATCGTCACCGATTGCATCGACACCGACACGCTGGTTGCCGGCGGGCCGGACCGGGCCTTCGTCTTCTCCAAGGGACGCCTCGTGTCGCACAGCGCGACCGAGACGATCCGGATGCTGGAGGACGCATAACCAGGCAGCGACTCCAGGGGGATTGGGCTTCAATCTAAGGGGAGAATGGAATGAACAGGACTGCACTTTCGCGTCGTTCGCTGCTTGCATCCGCCACCGCACTGGCACTGTCAGGTCTGAGCCGGCCGGATTTCGCCCGTGCCGATGATTTCAAGATGGGCCTGCTGGTGCCCGGAAGCATCGGCGAAGAAGGCTGGAACCGGATCGCCTTCGATGCGCTGAAGCGGGTCGAAAAGGAACTCGGGGCGAAGATCAGCTATGTCGAGTTGCCCGAAAACCCGGCCGCCTTCGAAAAGGCGTTCCGCGATTACGCCGGCCAGGGCTACGATGTCGTTCTCGGCCACGGCTTCCAGTTCCAGGACGCGGCGCTGACGGCGGCGGAGGATTTTCCCGACACCGTTTTCCTGATCTCGTCGAGCAGTCTGTATAAGGGCAAGGTCATC
Source organism: Rhizobium sp. Root1212 (assembly GCF_001424985.1). GTDB lineage: Bacteria > Pseudomonadota > Alphaproteobacteria > Rhizobiales > Rhizobiaceae > Pararhizobium. Next base: position 148,538 of record NZ_LMDA01000026.1, on the reverse strand, counting down.
GGCCTCAACACCGATGCCAGCCAGCCTTTCTATCTCATGGGTGCGATCGCCGCGGCGATGGGCAAGGGCGCCGGCCTGATCGGCGGCATGGAAATCCCGCCGATCTCCCAGGCCTTCGAAGGCTTCAGGAACGGTGCGAAAAGCGTAAACCCGGATTTCCCGGTCTCGACCGTCTATCTCGGCAGCTTCACCGATGCGAGTGCGGCCAAGGAAGCCGCCTTCAGCATGATCTCGCAAGGGTCCGATTTCGTCGTTCCCAATGCCAATTCCGCCGGCATGGGCGTCATCCAGGCCGCGCGGGAGGCGAGCACGCCGGCCGCTACCTTCAGCGTCTACAGCGATTACACCAACGCAGCCCCGAAGAACGTGCTCGGCACGTTCCTTGCCGACTATGGACAGGGCATCGTTCGCATCGTCTCGGATATCAAGAACGGTTCGGTGCCGGCCAGCAATGTCGAGTTCGGCCTGAAGGACACCGACGTCATCAAGTTCACCTACAACGACGCAGCCACGCGGCCCGTGCCCGCGGACCTGCGCAAAACCATCGACGACATCAGTTCGAAGATCGTCGCCGGAGAAATCCGGACCCGCGCGAAATGACGCCAAGATCAGGCGCGGGCCAGAGCGTGTAACGCAAAACCAAATGCCAGAGGCGACCGAGCGAACCTGAAAAATCGCGGCGCGCTAAGAGGCAAAACCAACACAATGGGAGGAATGACAATGAGATTTTCTAGACGCATGTTCCTGGAAACCGTGGCGGCTCTGTCCATCGCAGTTTCGATCCCGGCCATGGCAATGGCCGAAGAGTTCAAGATGGGCCTGCTCGTGCCCGGCAGCGTTTCGGAAGAAGGCTGGAACCGCATCGGCTACAACGCGCTGAAGGGCGTGGAAACCCAGCTCGGCGCCAAGATAAGCTATGTCGAGCTGCAGCAGAACCCGGCCTCCTTCGAAAAGGCCTTCCGCGACTATGCCAGCCAGGGCTACAAGGTCATCCTCGGTCACGGCTTCGAGTTTCAGGATGCGGCGCTCGAAGTGGCGCAGGATTATCCCGACGTCTACTTCCTGATCTCGTCCAGCGCCATTCATGAAGGCAATGTCATCGGCCTCAACACCGATACCAGCCAGCCCTTCTATCTGATGGGTGTGATCGCCGCGAAGATGGGCAAGAAGGCCGGTCTTGTCGGCGGCATGGAAATCCCGCCGATCCAGCAGGCCTTCACCGGCTTCAAGAACGGCGCGAAGAGCGTCAACCCCGACTTCCCGATCAGCGAAGCCTATATCGGCAACTTCACCGATACGACCGCCGCCAAGGAAGCGGCGCTGAGCATGATCTCGCAAGGGGCGGATTTCGTCGTGCCGAACGCCTCGGGCGCAACGGTCGGCGGCTATCAGGCAATCGCCGAATCCGGCAAGGACGTGCGCTCCTTCTCGATCTTCAGCGATTTCACCCCGGTCGCCCCCAACAACATTCTCGGCCTCTACGTCGCCGATTATGCGCAGGGCGTCGTCGAGGTCGTCAAATCGATCGAGGACGGCAACCCGCCGACCGAGAATGTCGTCTTCGGCCTCAAGGACCCGAAGGTCATCTCGTTCAGCTTCCGCGATGACGGCCCGGTTTCCGTGCCGGCGGAAATCCGCGCCGAAGTAAAGGCAATCAGCGACAAGATCGCGGCCGGCGAGATCAAGACCGGCGAGTGACCGGCCTTTCGCTGCGGCCGGCGATCCGGCCGCAGCGTCCCTTTTCGCCATCCAATATCCGGACCGACCCATGGAACAGGTAAACCAGGGAGCGCGCGAGACCGTGTATCCTCAAGCCGCCCACTCTTTTTACCGGACGCTCTCGCAGATCGCGATCAGCGCCGTCACCCCCATCGCGGCGGTCCTCGTCGCACTCGCCTTCGGCGCCGCGCTGTTGTGGCTGAACGGCTTCAACGGCAGCGACGTCGTCACCGTGATGATCTTCGGCTCGTTTCAGGACGTGCGTTCCTTCGGCGAAATCCTCTTGAAGGCGACGCCGCTGATCCTGATCGGCGCCGGCCTCTGCGTCGCCTTCCGCTGTTCGATCTGGAACATCGGCGCCGAAGGCCAGCTCTACGCCGGAGCGATCGCCGCCACCCTCGTCGGTACCCATCTGGACGGACTGTCCGTCTGGGTGCATGCGCCGGTGGTCATGCTGGCCGGCGCAATCGCAGGCGCGGCATGGGCCGGCATTGCCGGCTGGCTGAAGGTGCGGTTTCAGGCCAGCGAGATCGTCACCACGATCATGCTCAACTATATCGCGCTGATCCTGACGAGCTATCTCGTCACCGGCCCGATGCGCGACGCGAGCGCCGCCTATCCGCAATCCGCCCGCCTCATCAAGGAAGCCTGGACGCCACGCATCGTCTCCGACATGCGGCTCCATATCGGCATTCTCGTTGCCATCGTGCTGGCTGTGGCGCTCTATATCTTCCTGCAGCGCAGCAGCCGCGGCTTTGCCCTGCGCGTCGTCGGCCTCAATCCCCATGCCGCCCGCTATGCCGGCATGCAGGTCGCCCGCAACGTGATGATCGCCATGTGCATTTCCGGCGCCATGGCGGGCCTTGCCGGTGCCTTCGAAGTGGCGGGCGTCACCCACCGGCTCTACCAGAACATCTCGCCCGGCTACGGCTTCGAAGGCATCGCGGTGGCGCTGCTCGCCGGCAACAATCCGCTGGCGGCCATCCTCTCGGGCGGGCTCTTTGCGACGCTGCGCTCCGGCTCGGAAGTGCTGCAGATCACCTCGCAGGTGCCGCAGGTGCTCGTTCTGGTCATTCAGGGCATCGTCATCCTCTCGGTCGTCGCCTTCGCCAAGTTGCGCGACGTGCTGAGAATCGTGGCTTAGGCGGAAGGATCGTTTCCATGGACAACGTGATGTTTCTCACCTTCCTTGCGACGCTTGCCGGCGCCGCCTGGAGGCTTGCAACCCCCCTCATCTTCGCCTCGATCGGCGAGGTGTTTTCCGAGCGCGCCGGCGTGCTCAATATCGGGCTTGAAGGCACCATGCTCGTCGGCGCCTTCTGCGGCTTCGCGGCCGCCTATGCCACCGGCAGCGTGCCGCTCGGCCTTCTGGCCGGCATCGCCGGCGGCATGCTGTTCGGGCTGATCTTCGCCTTCTTCACCATCACCATCAAGGCGGACCAGATCGTGGTCGGCGCGGCGCTGAACCTGCTCGGCATGGGCCTCACGGCCTTCCTGTTCCGCGCCTATTACGTCTCCACCGGCAAAGGCATCGAGATCGCCCAGCCTGTGCACATCCCCTTCCTCAGCGACCTGCCCTTCCTCGGCGAAGCCTTCTTCCGCCAGAACCTGATCGTCTATTCGACGATCCTCGTCGCCGTCGTCGCCAGCCTCGTGCTGTTCCGCACCTCCTTCGGGCTGACGTTGCGCGCTGTCGGCGAGCATCCGAAGGCCGCCGATGTCGCCGGCCGCAACGTCGCCGGCTACCGTTATGCCGCCGTTCTGGTCGGCACCGGGCTTGCCGGCCTCGGCGGCGCCTTCCTGACGCTCGGCCATTCCAACCAGTTCGTCGAAGGCATCACCTCCGGCCGCGGCTTCATCGCCCTTGCGGTCGTGGTCTTCGCCCGCTGGTCGCCGACCGGGGCCTTCTTCGTGTCGCTGCTCTTCGGCATGTTCTATGCGCTGCAGCTGATGCTGCAGGCCCAGTCGTCCATCGTCGTGCCCTATCAGGTGCTGCAGGCCCTGCCCTACCTGATGACCATCGTCACGCTCGTCGTGGTGCGCGGCAAGGGTGCCGCCCCCGCCAAGCTCGGCCAGCCCTACGAGATGAGGTAACGGATATGTCCCAGAAACCCTTCCTGCGCATCGACAATATCCGCAAGCGTTTCGGCTCTGTCGTCGCCAGCGACGGCGTGTCGCTCGAAATCGACGAGGGCGAGATCCACTCGCTGCTCGGCGAAAACGGCGCCGGCAAGAGCGTGCTGATGAGCATGATCTGCGGCATGGTGCGGCCCGATGAGGGCGAGATCGTCTACAGGGGTGAGACCGTGCGCTTCAACAGCCCGCGCGAGGCGATCCGCCAGCGCATCGGCATGGTGCACCAGCACTTCATGCTCGTGCCGAACCTGACGGTCGCTGAAAACTACATTCTCGGCCAGGGCACGGCGTTGCGCGTCATCAACGACATGGCAAAGGTGCATGCGAAGATCCGCGAGCTTTCCGACCGCTATGCCCTCGATGTACGCCCGGAAGCCATCATCGAGGATCTTTCGGTCGGCGAGCAGCAGCGCGTCGAAATCCTCAAGGCCCTGTTCCACGGCGTCGATCTGCTGATCCTCGACGAGCCGACCGCGGTGCTCACCCCGCAGGAGACCGACCGGCTGCTTGCTTTGATGGGCGACCTCGTCAAGGACGGCAAGACCATCGTCTTCATCTCCCACAAGCTCGACGAGGTGATGCGCGTCAGCAACCGCATCAGCGTCATGCGCGACGGTCGTGTCGTCAGCACCGTCAATGTCGCCGACACGAATGCGCGCGAACTTGCCCGCATGATGGTCGGCCGCGACGTGCGCATGGAGCTGCCACGCAGCCCGGCGCCGGCCGGCAAAGTCGTGCTCTCGGTGGAAAACCTCACCTGCCGCAGCGAAACCGGGCTTCCCGCCGTGCGCGGCGTCAGCCTTTCGGTGCGGGCCGGCGAGATCGTCGGCATTGCCGGCGTCTCCGGCAACGGCCAGACGGAACTGTCGCTCGCGCTTTCCGGCCTGCTGCCGGTCGATAGCGGCCGGGTGATGCTGAGCGGCAAGGACATCACCGGCCTCGACCCGGCCGAGATCAATGCCAGCAGCTTCTCCCACATCCCGGAGGATCGCCATAAGCACGGCGTGGTGCTGTCGCTGTCGCTCAACGAAAACACCGTGCTGCAACGCTATGACCAGAAGCCTTTCGCGTCAGGCGGCATGCTGAACCGCGGCGTCATCGCCGAACACACCCGCGACCTGATCAAGCGCTTCCGCGTCAAGTGTCGCGACGAGAACCAGGCGATCAGCGCGCTTTCCGGTGGCAACCAGCAGAAGCTGGTGGTCGCGCGCGAGCTGGCGCGCAAACCCGACTTCATCCTCGTCAACCAGCTTGCCCGCGGCATCGATATCGGCGCGATGGAATTCGTGATGGAGGAGATGCTGAAGCAGCGCGACAACGGCCGCGCCATCCTGCTCATCTCCACCGAACTGGAAGAGCTTTTCGCCATCTGCGACCGCATCCTCGTGATGTTCCACGGCGAAATCCTCGGCGAACTGCCGCCGGACCGCACCCGCCTCGAAGAACTCGGCCTGCTGATGGCCGGCCAGACGGCCGAGCACAGCGAACAGGCGGCGCTTGCGAGCTAGAGGCGGCTGCTTTAGCATTTGATGGAGGCCGCATGAAGCACATGCGGGGAAGGGCGACGCATACATGAACATAACCCTGCGGCAACTCAGGGCCTTCATCGCGGTGGCGGAGCATGGCCAGTTCAATCTCGCCGCGCGAAACCTCCATCTCACCCAGTCGGCGGTCAGCATCCTGATCCGGGAGCTGGAATCGGAGATCGGCGTGCGCCTGTTCGATCGCCACACCCGGATGGTGTCGCTGACGCTGGTGGGACAGGAATTCCTGCCGCAGGCCCGCAAGGTCCTGAAGGATCTGGAGCTTGCCGTCGGCGACGTCAGGGACAACGCCTCGCTGAAGCGCGGCCAGGTGACGATCGCAGCCGCCATCGTGCTCGCCGCAACCATCGTGCCGCCGATCATCTCCCGGTTCCTGCGCATGTACCCGGAAATCTCCGTCAACATCCGCGACATGCCGGAAGAACAGATCACCCCGGCGCTGGAGCGCAACGAGGTGGACATCGCCGTCGGCACGCTGTCGGAAGACAACCCCGAGATCACCGCCACGCCGCTGTTGCGCGACAAGCTGATGCTTGTGTGTCGGGACGACCACCGGTTCGCCAAGCGAAAGTCGGTGCGCTGGACGGAGTTGAAGGACGAACCGCTCATCACGCTTGCCGCCACCAATCCGCTGCGCAATATCGTCGAGCACAATCTGATCCGCGTCGCGCCGAACTATCGGCCGAAATACGAGGTGCGCTTCTCGACGACTGCGATCAGCATGATCTCGGCCGGCATGGGCGTCGCCGTGCTGCCGGAAAACTCCCGGCAACTCGCCTCCGCCGTGCACATCACCACCGTCGATCTCATCGACCCCTCCGTCATGCGCGACGTCTCGCTGCTGCAGCGCCGCCAGCACAGCCTCTCCCCCGCCGCCGAACACCTGAAAGCCGTCTTCATCGCCTACGCCGCCGACCGTTCAGATTTTTCCGGGCAGGATTGAGGGCGCTTCGGTTTTGCCTGTCCGGGACGACCATATCGTCGGAGCGGTTTTTCGAATTTTACCCGATGAAACCGCACCACAAAGCTTACGCGAATAATGACGGATAATCTTGCCTTATCCATCGCTTTGCTCTCTATATAGGAAATGAGCCAAATCAGCGAGCAGAATCCCGAAAATCACGCTCAACCGTCTCCCGCCCTGCCGGACGATATTGGGGCCGGCGGTGCGCCTGCCGGCAGCAGCCTGTCGCCTGCGGCCTCCCCTCCCCTGCCAGCCCACCTGCAAGATCTCACCGATCGCGCCCGAGGCTACGTCGAAGCCGCCAGTTCCGCCAATACCCGCAAGGCCTACGCCTCCGACTGGAAGCATTTCACCGCCTGGTGCCGGCGGCAGAACCTGTCGCCGCTGCCGCCTGAGCCGCAGGTCGTCGGCCTCTATATCACGGCCTGCGCCTCCGGCGGCGCCATCGGCAAGCCGAACAGCGTTTCCACCATCGAGCGCCGCCTCTCGGCTATCGGCTGGCATTGCGCCCAGCGTGGCATGCCGCTCGATCGCAAGGACCGGCACATCGCCACCGTGCTTGCCGGCATCCGCAACCGGCACGCCGCCCCGCCGCGCCAGAAGGAAGCGATCCTGCCTGAAGACCTCATCGCCATGCTCGAAACGCTCGATCGGGGAAGCCTGCGCGGCATTCGGGACAGGGCCATGCTGCTGATCGGCTTTGCCGGCGGCCTGCGCCGCTCGGAAATCACCGGCCTCGACCTTGGCCGCGATCAGACGGAAGACAGCCGCGGCTGGATCGAGATCTTCGACAAGGGCGTTCTGGTGACCTTGCGCGGCAAGACCGGCTGGCGTGAGGTCGAGATCGGCCGCGGCTCGTCGGATGCAACCTGCCCTGTCGTCGCGCTCGAAAGCTGGATCGGCTTTGCCAAACTCGCCAGAGGCCCCCTCTTCCGCCGTGTGACCGGAAAGGGCAAGTCCGTCGGACCGGACCGGCTCAACGACCAGGAAATCGCCCGCCTCGTCAAGAAGACGGCGCTCGCCGCCGGCGTGCGCGGCGATCTTTCCGAGGCCGAGCGCGGCCGGAAATTCGCCGGCCACTCGCTGCGCGCCGGCCTCGCCTCCTCGGCCGAAGTCGATGAGCGCCATGTGCAGAAACAGCTTGGCCACGCCTCGGCTGAAATGACCCGCCGCTACCAGCGCCGCCGCGACCGCTTCCGCGTCAATCTGACGAAGGCCGCCGGCCTCTGAAGCAAAACCGTATCCGTGCCATCGATAGTCCGGTCTGTCGGGGCTGAGGCATAGCCTTCCCGGACAGCCCGAGACATCCCCTTTTCGACGCCCGTGCAGCCGGCGGTAGAAATTACTGCCGCCGATACCCTCATTTGGGGGATGCCAGGAAGCCATTTTCTTGTTTTTCTTGGGAAATATCGGCGCTGCGCAGCGCAGCCCCTTCATCGCATAGATAGATATCAATAATTTTTGGGGGAAAATTCATGGCAACTGTCGTTCTGACCAATGTCGATTTCCAGTATTTCGGCACGCAATTCAAGGACATCATCCGCGGAAGCTTCATCGACAACGAGATCTACGGCGGCGATGGCGACGATTTCATCTATGGCGAGGGCGGTGACGACCAGCTGTTCGGCCAGGCCGGCAACGACCGGCTCTACGGCGGCGACGGCAACGACCTGCTCTTCGATCTGGACGGCAAAAATATTCTCGATGGCGGCGATGGCGACGATGTCTTCATGATCGCCCATTTTTCGACCGGCTCGACGAACACCATCGACGGCGGCAGCGGGCGTGACCGCGTCAGCTATACGTTAACCTCCTATGTCGATGCACCCATGCTGATTGTCGATCTGGCGACAGGCAAGGGTGGCGGCACGGCGCTCGGCGATACCTACACCAGCATCGAGGATATCCAGGGCGGCGATGGCGTCGACCGGCTGTCCGGCAACGATATCGGCAATTACTTCTATGCATCGGAAGGGCATGATTTCATTAACGGCCGCGGCGGCAGCGATGGCTTCATCGCTGGCGACGGCAGTGTTTCCGGCAGCCTGAAGATCGGCCTCGCCTCCAGCCTGCTGTCCACCGCTCTGAAGACCATCTTCACCGGGATTTTCAAGGAAACGATCGCCGCAACCGACATGGTCGCCACCTGGAAAGTCTGGGACGACACCGACGACGATGGCGTGATGGACGCCAACGAGGTCTCGACGCAATGGTCGCTGCTGCGCTCCATCGAAATCTTCGAAGGCAGCAGCGGCAACGACACCATCACCGGCGGCGCGGCCGCCGAGGTGATCAGTGGCGGCACGGGTGGCAGCGATCGCCTCGATGGCGGCGCCGGCTTCGACTACGTCAGCTACGCCTCGGCGACGGAGGGCATCAAGATCGCCCTTCTCAAGACCACGACCGACGACATCACCACCGACAAGGACACGCTTGTCAATTTCGAAGGCATCATCGGCTCCAACTATGACGACGAGCTGCAGGGCAATGCCGCTAACAACACCATCTTCGGCGGCATCGGCGTCGATTTCCTCGACGGCTCTTCCGGCAATGACACCCTGGATGGCGAAGAGGATGACGACATTCTCGAAGGCGGCGCCGGAAACGATATTCTGATTGGCGGTCAGGGCGCCGACATCCTGAGCGGCGGCGCCGGTATCGATACGGTTTCCTATCGGGGCGCCACCGGCGGCGTCAATGTCAACCTGCTGTCCGGCAAGGGAATGTCGAACGAGTTCGGTACCATCGTGCCCTCCCATGCCGAGGGCGACATCTATGTCTCGATCGAGCAGGTGGTCGGCTCGCAATATGACGACGATATCCGCGGCAACAACGGCGCCAACCGGCTCGAAGGCCGCGACGGCGAAGATATGATCGACGGCTGCGACGGCGACGATGTGATCTTCGGCGACACCGATCCCAATTCGCTGGTGCCGGCGGGTACCGGCGAACTCAAGCCTTCCCATGATGTCGATGACGATTGCGGCTGCGACGACGATCTGCCGACCTCGCCCAAGAGCTATTCCGATACCCTCATCGGCGGCTGCGGCAACGATAAGCTCTATGGCCAGCTCGGCATCGATACGCTGATCGGCGGTGAAGGCAACGACACGCTCGACGGCGGCGAAAGCATCGACCTCCTGTTCGCCGGCGACGGCAACGACATCCTGCGCGGCGGCCCCGGCTTCGATTTCCTCGTCGGCGGAAACGGTAGCGATACCGCCGATTATTCGACCTCCAAGGAAGCCGTTACCGCCAATCTTGGCGCCTTCTGGCTGAACAGCGGCGGGGATGCCTCCGGCGGCGTGCTGACGGAACTGGTCGAAATCCTGCTGGGCGGTACGTCGATAGAGGATTTCACCTCCTCGACGCTGTTCTCCTCCTTTGCGGCGATGATCGACGAACAGCTGGGCCTGCGCATTCCCGATATCACGCTCGGCATCGAAAACCTGACCGGCAGCGCCTATAACGACAATCTCACCGGCAATGCCGGGGCCAATGTACTCGACGGCGGCAAGGGCAAGGATCGCCTTGCCGGCGGCCTCGGCAACGACACCTATGTCTACGATGGCAGCGATACCATCGTCGAGAACGCCAACCAGGGCACTGACACGGTGCGCTCCAGCGACTCCCACACGCTTGCTGCCAATCTCGAAAACCTGACGCTCCTCGGGACCGCCGCCCTCAACGGCACGGGCAACAGTGCCGCCAATGTCATCACCGGCAATACGGCCGCCAACACGCTGGACGGCGGCACGGGTGCCGACCGTCTGATCGGCGGCGCCGGCAACGATACCTATGTCACCGACGGCGGCGATACGATCGTCGAGGCGGCGAACCAGGGCACCGACACCGTGCGCTCCAGCGCGACCCACACGCTGTCGGCCAATGTCGAGAACCTGGTCCTGACCGGCACGGCCGGCATCAATGGCACCGGCAACACGCTCGCCAACACGCTCACCGGCAATGGCGGCGCCAACGTGCTGGCGGGCGGGCTCGGCAACGACCGGCTCACCGGCGGCGGCGGCCATGACAGCTTCCTGTTCAACACCGCGCTGAATGCTGGTACGAACCGCGACACCATCGTCGATTTCGCCAACAGCAGCAGCAACAACGACCGCTTCCAGCTCGACGACGCCATTTTCACCAAGCTCGGCAAGACCGGCGCGATGAACGCGAATTTCTTCAAGCTCTCGTCCCAGACGCAGGATGCCGACGACTACATCATCTACAACAAGACCACCGGCGATCTCTTCTACGACGCCGACGGCAAAGGTGCGGGTGTCGGCATCCGCTTTGCGACCCTGTCGAACGCGGCCCAGCTGACGGCTGCGGATTTCTTCGTGGTCTGAGCGGAGCCCCCTCCCCTGTCGCCTTGACGGGAATGTCGTGTTATCTCCCGGCCCATCGATTTTCAGGCCGGGAGATATCCATGGAAACCACCACCATCGCCAACCGCAGCGATTTCGCCCAATGGGCGGTCGAACGCGCCGCCGCCATCGTATCGGATCAGGGCGCCAATCTGGCCCTTGCCGCCCGCGACGGCGCGGACGAACGCATTGCCGAAACCGGCAATGCGCTGGGACAGGCAATCGTCAATGCGCTTCTGGAAGTGTTCGACGGGCTGATCGACGACGCGGAATAGGAAGCCGCTTTCTACTCTCCGGGCGCGATCAGCTTCACGGTCGGAAAATAGCTGCGGTAGCGGGCCGTATCGCGGGTCAAAAGCTCAAGCCCTTCCACCGCCGCCTGCGCGCCGATGAAGAAATCCGGCAAAACGCCCGTTCGCGCGCCGCCGGCCTTGCGATAGGACGTGAAAACCTTGGCCGCGAGGAAAAGAGCCGCGCGCGGCAACGGCATCATCTCCAGCCCCGCTTCGTCGATGAATTCTTCCAGCTTTTCGATCCGCTCATAGCGCACCGAAAGTTCGGAATAGACGATATCGTTGATGAGAAGCGGTCCGCGCAGGGCGGCCGCCTCCAGCTGCTCGACCGACCAGTCCGCCCAGACGGGATCGTTGGTCACCACATCGAGCAGCACATTGGTATCGACGAGGATCACGGCTCACCGCGCGTCAGCGCCAGGATCGCATCGGTATCGAGCCCCAAACCGGCATGGCCGCGCAGCCGGGCAAAGCGGCTTGCCGGCGTCTTGCGGTCGGCGCGGGTCAAGACCACCGTGCCATCGGCGGCGCGGTGAAAATCGACCTGCGTTCCCGGCACGATCCCTAAAAAATCGCGCACCGGCTTGGGGATCGTCACCTGCCCCTTGGTGGTAACCGTCGTGCTCATGAAAACCTCGGTAATGATCGTTTCTACAAAGGTATTACACCCGCCGCCGTTTTTCAACGTCCCGTCAATTTTTAGCATTGGCCAGCGCCTTCAGCATCGGCGTCACCGAGAACTGGCCGGTTTCGGCCTTGCGGGTGAGATCGCGCAGATAACCGCCGGGCGAGCGGATCGCCTCGGCCCGCTCCAGAATGAAGGCCATGGTCACGGCGGCCGCCGTTTCGCCCATCGCCGCCTTCGCCTTCATCCAGGCATCCGGCGAAACCCCGAGCATGGAGCGCACCAGTTCCGCCGTTTCCATCGCATCACGCCATGTGCGGATGCCATTGCGGGCATAATTGGCGATTTCCGGGCAGAGCGACAGGAAGCGCTTCAAGCTGAGGCCGCCCATCCGGCTATCGGCCCCTCTGCCGTCAGCCGTTTTCACCTCAGGCGCTCTCATCCCCGCTTCAGCTACGGCTCCATCTTCGGATTTCGCCCTTTTGTCTACTTCTTGGCCGTTTTTTTCAAAATGAGGGTCTGTGTTTGAATTCTGAATATGGCGCTCAGATCCGGAGTCATTGGCGCTCATTTCTTGTTCCGAGAGGGAATTGAGGTAGGCATTCTCGACCTCTGCCCGAAGCCGCAGCAGCCCGTCGCGCCGCGTCTCCAGCGACACTTGGTCGGCATTACGGCGCACGCGGCCGGAAAGACCGGCCAGCATCTCGGCAAAGCCCATCCAGTCCCCTGCCCTGCCCTCTTCCAGCGCGGTTGCGATCAGCTTGGAGATATCGCGCAGATGCAGCGTCACCTCGGCCCTGAGCCGGCTGATGACGCGCTGCTCGGCCCGCACGCGCTCGGCGGTCGCATGGATATCGGCGGCAGCCAGCGCCAGCGGCGCCAGATCGAAGCCAAAAGCGTCTTCCATCTGGCCGTGGTCGTCGCGGCGGCAGAAGCGCTTGCCGTTGGGACTGTCGCGCCGCAGCACGAGGCCCGCCTCAACCAGAAAGGCGATATGACGGCGCAACGTCGCCGGCGACATGCCACGGGTGCGGATCGACAGCTCGGCATTGGACGGGAATACGATGAGCGGCTGACCGCCATCCAGCGTGCGCTCCGGGTGGAAGCTTGCCAGCGCCTCCAGCACGGTGATGCTGCGATCCGAGAGGCCGAAGACCTCGCGCGCCTCGGTGAGCGCGCGGATCAGCTGCCATTTGTCGGCCGTGCCGGTGTCATTGCCGCCCTCACCCGCCTTCAACGCCTCCTGGCGCCGGGCCACGCGGGTTTGCAGGGCAAAGGTTTGCGCGCGAAAAGGCGCGCCGCCAAAAGGCGTCGTTGCCAGTCTTTCCATTGCTGTCGTCCCCTTTGGCAGGGCAAGCGGCCGCAAACGGAACCGTTGGTTTTAGTCATAGAATATCGTTCACGCGGATCGATACGGTCAGGAGACCACGTAATCCGCATGCTGCGGGTAATCGTTCCCTTTTCAGGAATCAATTACCTTTGTCGAACCGACAATCTGCCGTCGACTCTTGACTTTGACCGTTGGAAGTGATTCTCTCGAATTGCTACATTGAAGAGGGCTTCCGGAATGGTAACGTTTTGGAGGCCTTTTTTCTTGCTCTGGTTTTCCTTTCAGTTCGTTTCGATCCTGGCAAAGCCGGGCTTTGCCACCTGCGTTGGCACCGCGGGTCGCAAGACCGTGGATGCCTGAAGTTGTTCGGTGAGGCCGGAAGCGATTTGCTTCGACAGCTTTCCCGGAATTCTTAGTCCCTATCTCCCCGGTCGTCCCCTCTCCCCGCAAGCGGGGAGAGGGTTAGGGTGAGGGGCAAACCCTCCATTTACATCGAGGCTGACCGCCCCTCATCCGCCCTTCAGGCACCTTCTCCCCGTAAACGGGGAGAAGGGAGATGACGCGCCTTCCGTCGTCCCTCACCAACGGGCTAAGCCCCCTTCCGCGCCCGAAACCGCTCCGCCACCAGCGCCGCGATCTCCTCGAAGAACGCATCATCCGTGCCGGCCGCAAATTCGATCCGCATGGTCTTCCCACGCTTCAGGCGCGCATAAACCCGGCCGGCGTCGTCCTTCAGCTCTTCCGGCTTGACCGGCTCCGGCTTGACCCGGCTCTGCAGCCGCGCCAGCACCATGGCAAAGCGCGTATCGCTGTCGGCAGCGCGGCAAGCCTCGTTGGTTGCCTCATCGATGGCCCGCACCCGCGCGCCTTCCGACGACAAGAACTCCGCCAGCGCCATCCAGCGATTGCGCCCGGCCTTCGGCGCCGGCCCGATCAGCCGCGCCAGACGCTCGGGCACGGCTTCCGCCACCTGTAAAAGCCGCGACAGTTCCGTCTTGTCGACGGACAGCGCCTCGCCCACCACCTTGCGATCAAAGCCGCGCAGCAACAGCGCCTCGGCAAACAGCGCCCGCTCGATGAAAGAGAGATTGCGCCGCTCGGCATTTTCCTTGCCCTGGGCCAGCACCAGCTCGTCATCGCTGAGCTGCCGCACGATCGCCTTGACCTTGATGCCGAGCTTGCGCGCGGCCCTCAGGCGGCGGTGACCATAGGCGGTCTCGTAGCGGCCGGCGTCCTTCGGATGCGGCCGCACCAGGATCGGCGACTGCTGGCCACCCGCCCGAATGCTTTCGACCAGCGCCAGGAAATCGGCATCTTCCTCGCTGCCATCGCCCATGCGATCGGAAACGAAGGACTGATCGATAGCAGCCGGATCGAGCGTCAATACCCGCTCGCCCTCGGACAGCGCCTGTCGCAGATGCCGGGCCTCTTCCGCCTCGCGGGTGATGGCGCCGAGCGTCAGGCCCATGGCCTTGACGGCGCCGGAGGAGGCGCGGGGCTGATCCGGCGCCGGGGTCGAGTTGACAGCTGTCAACTCAGGGCCATCCAGCATGGATTTGGTTTCCGGCGCACGCGGCGGCACGACCGCCGGAGCGATCGGTCCGCCGGAAAACAGCGAGCGTAATTCGTTCTTTCGGTTTCCGCCGGCCATGATCAGCGCCCCCATGCCGCGTGGATGAGGTCTTCGATTTCACCGTTGACGGCGTTCAGCGATTCCAGCGCCCGGTCGTAAGTGGCGCGGGTAAAATTCTCGCGGCCGACTTCATAGAGCGTCTGCTTGGTGAGACCCGCATCGGCGATCGCGGTGGATTTCACCATGGCCGAGGTCAGCACCCGGTCACCGAACAGCGAGCGCATGAAACCGACGATCTGCGTCTGCGGCCCGTCATTCGGCTCGAAGCGGGTGACGAGATAGCGCAGGAAGTCGAAGTTCAATTCGCCGCCCGCCTCGCGCACGACGCTGAGCAGGTCCGACGTCATGAACAGGAACTGGTTCATGGAGGCGACATCGAGCATCTGCGGATGCACGGTGACGACGACCGAGGTCGAGGCGCAGAGCGCCGACAACGTCAGGTAACCGAGCTGCGGCGGGCAATCGAGCACGACGACATCGTAGTCGTCGGCAACGCTCGCCAAGGCCTGCTGCACGCGGGCGAAAAACAGCGGCCCGGCTTCCGAGCCGTTCTGCCGGTTTGCCAGCGCCTGCGGCGTCGCATGCTCGAACTCCTGCAGCTCGAGATTGCCGGGCACCAGATCGAGCCCGTCGAAATAGGTCTTGCGGATGATCTCCTTCAGCGGCCGGGCACTGCTGTCATAACGGATCGCGCCATAGAGCGTGTCGTTGCCGTCGAGGTCCAGTTCCGGCTGATAGCCGAACAGGGCAGACAGCGAGGCCTGCGGATCGAGATCGACCGCCAGCACCCGGTGGCCGGCCAGCGCCAGATATTGCGCCAGATGCACGGAAGAGGTGGTCTTGCCGGAGCCGCCCTTGAAATTGGTGACGGAGATGACCTGCAGGTGCTCGCCGCGGGCCGGATCGCGCCATTTCAGGTAGGAGCGGGCCTTGGCATCGTTCCTCTTCGATAGCGCCTGCTCGGCGAGATGGCGGCGCACGGCATTGATATCGGCGAGCGAATAGGAGCGGCGGCCGCCGGTTCCGGTTTCCGGCTGCGGCCCCTCGCCGGCCAGCGACAGCTGGCGCAGGTAACCGTCGGAAACCCCGATCAGCTTGGCGGCCTCGCCGGAGGTGAAGCTGCGCAGCGTCTTGCGCGCGGCCGGCGGAAACAGCCGCTCGCGCATCGCCTTCAGCTGCTGCGACAAGGCGCGCGCATCCGCCGCGATCGCCTCGTCGGCCGGAACAGCCGTTGCGGCCCCGCCACCCTGATTTGCCTCAACGGCCATCTGCCAATCCTCGGATCTTGCGATCACGCCCTCGTCCATGTCACGTCCTTTCCGCCTTCCTGGCCGGCAACCGGCCGGCGAAACGCCGTTTCCGCCACTGTCGGCCGATTCTACACCCCGAGTAAATACGCGGGGATGATCGGTTTACAGATCGGGATACGAGTTACGCTGAGGAAGGATATTTCCGATAAAATCCGTTAGGAGGGTGCAGGACCGCACGAGTCGCGTCAAGGAGTTTTTGGTTAACAAGAGGTTAACGGATTTTTGGGGCGGAGGGGAGGGAAGTTGACAGCTGTCAACCGGGCGCAGGAGGAGCAGTCGACCTGAAGATGGGATGGGGCCGCGCCTGTCCCCGTTTCGCATGGATGCTCGGCCCGGAGGCCGAGCATGACGGAGTATGCGGAAAGAAAAGGGGAGACAACCAACTCCGACCCTACCGAAGCTCAAGAGGGCGCCCATCCTCTTGCTCCCTCCGTCGTCACCCTCGGCCTTGAGCCGAGGGGCCATCTTAAGTGCCCCCGAGGGCAACCGAAGCTTCAAACGCCGTGCGTGCGATCATAGCCGTTGACGGCGGGAGACACCCAGCCCTGCGGCTTGCCGGCCGGCTTGTAGATCTCCACCTCCATCGGATAGCAGGCGGCGGTATCGGAGGAGTGCTCGGCCGAGCAATCGCCGCCGGGGCAGGCGGACATGCAGCCGAGAAGATCGATCTCGGCGAAGAACTCCAGATAATCACCGGGCCGCACCGGGCTCGCCTTCATGAAATACTGGCCGGTATCGCGGGAGAAGCCGGTGCACATGAAGACGTTCAGCACGTCGTGGATATAGGTCTCGGCTTCCCTCAGCGGCTTGCCGGTCTTTTCGGCAAAAGCGCGGGTCAGGTTCGAATGGCAGCAATGGTGATACTGGTCGCCGTGGCTCAAGAGATTGTGGGTGTAGGGGTCGCAGCGCGTGCCGATGACATCGTGGACTGCCCCGCCGAAGGCGTCGAAGCCATACCAGTCGAGCGTGTCGTGGGTGATGGTGGCGATCGGGCGCAGATAGGGGAAGTTGGAAAACAGCTGATCGCCGAGACCGACATGGGTGCCGTTCAGCGCCCGCGTCTTGCCGGTGTAGAGACGTTCGTTGAGATCATTGGCATTGAACAGGTTGAGATCGCCGACCTGCGCGCCGTCGCGGCAGAGGATGCGGCAGAAATGGCCGGCCGGAACGGTCCAGCAGGCGGCATCGCGCGGCGGCACGGTAACGCGGTCGACGAGGGTCAGATCATCACGCAGCGCCCGATAGGCGGCGAGATCGGGGCGGGGCAGGGTCTCGACCGGATAGCAGACCACCGGCGCTATCGCCTTGCGGGCAGCGGCATCTTCCGGCGCCGGGGTGATGGGGTAGGGCTTCATGGCAGTTTCCGTTTTCTTTAAAGATTCAAATGGTTATTCATACCGCAGGGCAGGGCGCCGTCATCAGCCGATCAGCGCGATCACCGCCCCAACGCTCACACCGGTCCCGGCCTCAGCCTTCAGACTGATCCGCCCGGCCTTCGGCGCGGTAATCCGCGTCTCCATCTTCATCGCCTCGACGAGCGCTACGGCCTCGCCTTCGGCAACCTCGGCGCCATCCTCCACCAGCCATTGTTGCAGCGTGCCGGAGATCGGCGCGATCACCGCACCTTCCGCCGCCTTCGCCGCGCCGGCGGACATCGGGGCAGGGGCGGCGAGGCCGGAAAACAGGGCGGCCGGCAGGCCGAGCGCATGGCGCTTGCCGTCGATCTCGATGAAGCTCCGGATGACGCCGCCCTCGACGGGATCGATGCGCGGCTCCGGCTCGACACCACGGAACTCGGTCTCGATCCAGTTGGTGAAGACGCCAAAACCGTTTTCGCCGGTAAAGGCCTCATTCTCCAGCACGGCGCGGTGGAAGGGCAGCACCGAGGCGACACCCTCGATCTTGAATTCGGACAAAGCGCGACGGGCGCGGATCAGCGCTTCCTCGCGGGTCGCGCCGGTGACGATCAGCTTGGCCATCATCGAATCGTAAAGGCCGGGAATTTCCGAACCCGTCTCGACGCCGCTGTCGAGGCGAACACCCGGCCCGGACGGCGGGCGAAAGCGGGTGATGAGACCCGGTGTCGGCAGGAAGCCGCGACCGGGATCTTCCGCATTGATCCGGAACTCGAAGGCGTGACCGCGGGGGGCAGGGGTCTCGGTGATCGACAGCGGCAGGCCATCGGCGATGCGCAGCTGCTCGATGACGATATCGATGCCGGTCGTCTCTTCGGTGATCGTATGCTCGACCTGCAGGCGGGTATTGACTTCGAGGAAGGAGATAACGCCATTCTGCGACAGCAGGAACTCTACCGTGCCGGCATTGGTATAACCGGCCGCAACGCAGATCGCCTTTGCCGCCGCGTGGATGCGGGCGCGCTGCTCCTCGGTGATGAAGGGGGCAGGGGCCTCTTCCACCAGCTTCTGGTTTCGCCGCTGCAGCGAGCAATCGCGTGTGCCGAGCACGACGGTATGGCCGTGGCTGTCGGCGAGGACCTGCGCCTCGATATGGCGCGGCTTTTCCAGAAACTGTTCGGCGTAACATTCGCCGCGGCCGAAGGCTTCCTTCGCTTCGCGCACGGCGCTGTCGAACAGCGCGCCGACATCTTCGAGCTTGTGCGCCACCTTCATGCCGCGCCCGCCGCCGCCGAAGGCCGCCTTGATCGCCAGCGGCAGGCCGGCTTCACGGGCAAAGGCGACCGCTTCCGCCGCCGAGGCCAGCGGCCCCGCCGAACCCTTGACGAGGGGAGCGCCGACCCTCTCGGCGATACGCCGCGCCTCCACCTTGTCGCCTAGAGCCATGATCACCTCGGGCTTCGGCCCGACCCAGATGAGGCCGGCATCGAGAACGGCACGGGCGAACTCGGCGCGCTCGGAGAGGAAACCATAGCCCGGATGCACGGCATCGGCGCCGGCACGTTTGGCGATGCCGATGATCTTGTCGATGTTCAGATAGGTGTCGGCCGCGCGGCCGGCGCCGAGGCCGTAGGCTTCGTCGGCCAGTTCGGCGTGAAGCGACGCGGCATCGGCGTCCGAATAGATCGCGACGGACGCAATACCGTAATCGCGGGCGGCGCGGATGATGCGGATGGCGATTTCGCCGCGATTGGCGATGAGCAGCTTTTTCATCGGGTCAGGCTTTCTGCGTCTTCCGGGTCGAAGCCGGCAATCGGGTTGAAACGGATGCGGGCGCCGATCGGGATCTGCCCGGCGAGATCGAGATGGTGGCGGGCGACCGAGCCGATCACCGGATAACCGCCGGTCAGCGGATGATCGGCGAGGAACAGCACCGGCTGGCCGGTATGCGGCACCTGGATCGCGCCGATGGCGGTGGCTTCCGAGGGAAGCTCGGCCTGATCGCGCCGCTCGATCGGGGAGGGGCCGGAGAGACGCATGCCGACACGGCTCGATTCCGCCGTGACAGTCCATTCCTGGGCGATGAAGGTGTCGAGACCCTTTTGCGTGAACCAGTCCGTGCGCGGGCCGAGGATGACGTCGAGCCTCACCACATCGCCGGCGCGCGGCAGGGGGGAGGGAAGGGCAGGGGCGGGATCGACGGCCGCGGCCCTGTTTCCGGCGAGCATGAGCCGATCGCCCGCGACGATGGGCGGCGGGCCAACCTTGGCCAGGGTATCGGTCGAGGCGGAACCGAGCACCGGCTCCACGGCAAAGCCGCCGCGCAATGCCAGATAGCTGCGCATGCCTTCCGCGGGCGCGTCGAGCGTCAGCCGGTCGCCGGCATCGAGCGCGAAGGCGCGGGCGAAGGGAGCGGCGATCTGGCGCCCATCGGCGGTATCGATGCGGAGAGGGGAGGGGGCTCCGAAGACGGAAAGCGTTACCGGTTCATCCGCCTCGATGGCGAAGCCGCCGAAGGTCACTTCGACGACGGCGGTTTCTCGCGGATTGCCGACGGTTAGATTGGCCTCCTGCATCGCCAGCCGGTCGAGCGCGCCGGATTCACCGACGCCCTGATCGGCGCGACCGGCGCGGCCGAAATCCTGATAGAGCGCCGGGCGGTCGGCGCGCAGGACGCGGAGGCCGGCTGTTTCCGAGAAAATTTTTCCGGGGGAGGGGAGGGGAGGGGTGGCGGCGCGTGCAGAGTTTGCGGCTTTACCCCCCTCTGCCCTACCGGGCATCTCCCCCTCAAGGGGGGAGATTGGCCGAGAGGCGCCCTCATACTCCAATCTCCCCCCTTGAGGGGGAGATGTCGGCGCAGCCGCCAGAGGGTGGTGGGGCGACACGGCATCAACATCATGTTGTATCGAGGGCACGAATCCGACCGTCGCCCCCTTGGCCATATCGCGAAAATGCACCCGGTCGCCCGGCGCCAGCAGCGCGGCGCGTGGCCGGCTGGTGTCCCACATCTTCAGCGGCGTCCTGCCGAGAAGCTGCCAGCCGCCGGGACTGTCGGACGGATAGATGCCGCCGAACTTGCCGCCGAGCGCGACGGCGCCGGCCGGAATGCGCACCCGCGGGCTCTTGCGGCGCGGCACGTCGAAGCCCGGATCATCAGCCGTCATATAGGCAAAGCCCGGCGCAAAGCCGGTAAACGCCACCGTATAGGTCGCGGCCGTGTGGCGGCGCACGACGTCCTCGACCGTCCAGCCGAGGATGTCGGCGACATCGGCGAGATCCTCGCCATCATAGGTCACCGGTATCTCGAACAGCTCGCCTTCGCGGGCGCTGCGCTCGGTGAGATCGAGGCCGCGAATATAGGCCGAAAGCCGGGCGCGGTCGGTCACCAGCGGATCGAAGCGGACCATCAGCGTGCGCGCGGCCGGAATCGTCTCGAAGACACCTTCCGGCGGGGCCGCGAGCATCCGGTCGAGCAGCGTCAGCGTGGATTCGAGGTCGGCAAGCTCGACCATGAAACTGTCGCTGCCGGCGGGCAGGAAACGCAGCCGCTCAGCCATGGTCGGCAAAGGATTTGAGCGTCACGCCGCGGGCGGCGAGGGTGTCGCGCAGGGTGGAGGCGATGGCGACGGCGGTTGCGGTATCGCCGTGGATGCAGATCGATTGCGCATCGAGCGCGATATCGGTGCCATCGATGGCGGTAATGCGCTTTTCGTTGACCATGCGCAGCATGCGCGTGGCGACCTCGGCCGGGTCGTGGATGACGGAGCCGGGCAGGCGGCGGCTGACGAGGCTGCCATCGGCATTATAGGCGCGATCGGCAAAGGCCTCGCAGACGACGGTGAGGCCCGCCGCTCGCGCCTGTTCGACGATTGGCGCACCGGCCAGCGCCATCAGGATCAGCGACGGATCGACCGCCTTGATGCCGGCGATGACATCGGCCGCCTGGCGGGCGTCGCTGGCGATGGTATTATAAAGAGCGCCGTGCGGTTTCACGTAGCGTACCGTGGTTCCGGCGGCCTTTGCCAGCCCCTGCAGCGCGCCGATCTGGTAGATGGTATCGCCGATCAGTTCCTCGCTCGAAGGGTCCATGTTGCGGCGGCCGAAGCCGACGAGATCGCGGTAGCCGACATGGGCGCCGACGACAACGCCGCGCGCCGCAGCCACCTTCAGCACCTTGAGGATGCCCGCGGGATCGCCGGCATGGAAGCCGCAGGCGATGTTGGCGCTGGTGACGAGGGCCAGCATCGCCGCATCGTCGCCCATCGGCCAGGGGCCGAAACCTTCTCCCAGATCGCTGTTGAGATCGATGCTTGCCATGCCATACCCCGTTCGATAAGTTGGATGGATTGTTGAATAACACAATAAATATTGTTCAACAATCTTGATGTCACGGAATCCGGTGGGAAAATGCTACACCCGGATGCCCGGATCGCCTAGGCAAGTTCCATAACTCATCTTATTCAACAAAGCCGCACGAGACGCGCATGACCAACAAGCCCGGACAGGACGACGAGCAATCGCTGGTGGCGAAGATATCGGCGGATATCCGCCGCCTCTTGATTTCGGGCGAATTCAAGCCGGGCGAAAAGCTTTCGGAACAGCAGATGGCCAGCCAGTTCGGCATTTCGCGCAACACGCTGCGCGAGGTCTTCCGTCTGCTGTCAAGCCAGGGCCTGCTCACCCACATCCCCAATCGCGGCGCCTTCGTCGCGGCGCCTGATGAAGCCGATGTCATCGATATCTACCGGGTGCGCAGCGTGATCCAGAAAGGCGCCGTGCAGGCGGCAAGCCCCGGCCATCCGGCGCTTGCCCGGATGTGGGCGTTGGCGGCGGAGGCCGAGACTGCCCGCGCCGACGATGACTGGCGCCGTGTCGGCACGCTCAACATGGAGTTTCACCGCGCGATGGTCGAGCTTTGCGACAGCCCGCGCCTCAGCGCCGGCTTCGATCTGGTGTTGGCGGAACTGCGGCTGGTGTTCGGACAGCTGGAGGATACCAGCCATCTGCACGAGCCATACATCGCGCTGAATGTCACGTTGCTGGAGCATATGGAGCGCGGCGACACCGTGGCGGCACTCGCGGCACTCGATGCCTATCTGGTGAAATCGGAGCGTTCGGTTCTGGCCGCGCTACAGCGGCGGCGGGGGTGATGGGGCGCGAAAGGGCGGGCATAGTTCCTCCCTTCTCCCCTCGGGGAGAAGGTGGAGCAAGTGGGTAGCCTCTGCTCTAAAAGCGCAAACCTCGTCTTTACACCCGCACCGCCGGGCGACAAGATCGCCGGGGAGGTCCACATCATGTCCGTGGCGATCAAGCGTGTTTATGACGAACCGAAAGCCGATGACGGCGAGCGTATTCTCGTCGACCGCCTGTGGCCGCGCGGTATTTCCAAGGAAAAGGCCGCCTTCAGCGAATGGATGAAGGATGTAGCCCCGACATCGGAACTGCGCCGCTGGTTCGATCACAAGCCGGAGCGATGGGACGAGTTCTGCCACCGCTACCGGGCCGAACTCAAGGACAATCCGGCCATCGACGAACTGCGCAAACGCGTCGCCGCCGGCAAGGTGACGCTGCTTTACGGCTCCCGCAACAGGGAATTCAACCATGCGCAGGTGTTGGAAGAGGTGCTGACGGCTTGACGTCCGGCCGCATCGGGGGCGAAAAGGAAATCTGAACCTTGACGACGGAGCAGCAGATTTTGCGGGAACGCATGACCATATCGGGCGATCTCGAGCCCAAAACCTTCCTGCCGTGGATACGCCGCCACGCGGCCAAGCTCGGCCTGTCGCAGGCGATTTCCCACTCCGGTCCCGACCGGATCGAGCTTGAACTGTCCGGCCCCGAAGAGCTGATCGACATGATGGAAATGGGCTGTTCGCTCGGGCCGATCGAGGTCTGGGTCGAGACGATCGAGCGTCAGACGCTGGAGGCCGCCTGACGGACGATTTGCGCGGCCATCCCCGCACCGATCCGAATGCGCGAAAACGGCCATCCACACAACCTGTGCATCTTATTTCATCATTGTTGCCATTGCGAAATAATTATGCAAACGTGACCCCCGTCGGACAGCGGAAGCGCCGTGCCCCCTGCCCGGCAAGGTCTTGATGCTGCTTAGAAAGTCATTCCATGCACTCCGATACGACGGGCTCCTGGACGCCAGTCGCCCTTTCCGCCGATCTGCCGGCGGGAACCGTCATTCCGGCGCGGATTTCCGCCGGGTCGATTGCCCTGTGGCGCAGCGAAAGCGGACGCCTTTCTGCCTCCGCCGATCGCTGTCCCCATCGTGGCATGAGCCTGTCGCACGGCTTCGTGCGCGGCGAGGCGCTGTCCTGCATCTATCATGGCTGGAGCTATGCGCAGGGCGGCAACTGCATCCGTATTCCCGCCCATCCCGGCCTGACGCCACCGGAAACGATCCGCGCCAGGACTTTCGCGGTCGAGGAAGCCGGTGGCGTGATCTGGGTGGCGGCGGATGAAACCGAAACGAAGCCGCCTGTTCTCGAAGGCCTCACCCCCCTGCGCTCGATGACGACCGATGCCGGCATTTCCGCCATCGAGACCGCCGCTGGCACCAAGGCGAGCGCCGAAGGGTTGATCGAGCCGGCCGGCGGAACGCTCTGTCTTCTCGTGTCTGCCCGCAATGACGGACAGACGCTGATCCATGTGCTCTTGAAGGGCGAAACGAGCCCGGCCGACCGCATCGCCGCTTCGCGCGAAGCCGAGAGCCTGCGGCGGGCGGCGGAAGATCTTCAGAAGAAGGGGATCGCATCATGAGCATGCAAGCGATGATCGACGAATGGTATCCGGTCGGCATCGCCGCCCAGCTCGATACCGCCGGCCGCAACACCCTCTTGATGGGCGAACCGATCGTCGTCGCTACCGATGCCGACGGTCAGGCGAAAGTGACGGGCGGCAATGGCCGCACCCTCCCTGTCCGCATCCGCTACGGCCATGTCTGGACCTCGCTCGGCGAACCGAAGAAGGAGGTCTTCCCGATCCCCGAGGCAGACCAGCCCGGCCGGCGTTATGTCGATGTCGGCGTGGTCCGGGTGCGCTGCTCGCCGCTGCGCGCGGTCGAAAATTTCCTCGATATCGCCCATTTCCCCTTCGTGCACACAGATATCCTCGGCGCCGAGCCCCATACGGAAGTGCAGAGCTACAAGGTGGAAATCCGCGAGGACGTCGATGAGGTCTGGGCGACGCAGGTGAAATTCTACCAGCCGCAGGCGGCGAAATCCGCAAGCGGCGGCATCACCACCGAATATATGTACCGCGTGCCCGCCCCCACCTGCTCGGTGCTTTACAAGACCTGCCCGCCGCGCCCGAGCGAATGGGATGTGATCACGCTGTTCGTGCAGCCGCTGACGGAAGAGCTGTGCGACGTCTGGCCGTGGATGGCGCTGTTCGACGACGACACCCCGATGACCGATCTCATCCATTTCCAGCAGACGATCTTCCTGCAGGACCGCTCGATCCTGGAAAACCAGATCCCGCGACTCTTGCCGCTCGATCCCGGCATGGAAATCCCGACACGGGCGGACCTGACCTCGGTCGCCTACCGGCGCTGGCTCAAGCGCCACAACTATACCTATGGCGCGCAGCTGGTGGCGCAATAATGAAGCTCTACGACTACATCCTCTCGCCCAGTTGCTACAAGGTTCGCCTGATGGCAGCGCTGAGCGGCGTTTCGCTCGATATCCGTCCCGTCGATTTCCATCCCGGCCTCGAACATCGCGGCCCGGAACTCTTGGCGCTCAATCCCGCCGGCTCGATCCCGATCCTTCAGGATGGCGATCTTATCCTCACCGAATCCTCGGCGATCCTCGTCTATCTCGCCGCCAAGGCTGGCCCGGAATGGCTGGCCAGCGACAAACCGGAAGAGGCGGCCCGCGTGCAGCAATGGCTGTCCTTCTCCGGCCGGCTGACGGCAAGCCTCGGCGGCGCACGCCTGCATGAAATGCTGCTGCGGCCCGGCGATATCGACGCGCTGCAGCGCCAAGGTGTGGCAGCCTTGCGCGAGCTGGAACTCGGCCTTGTCGAGCAGGCGGAGCGCGGCATGCGCTTCCTCGCCGCCGACCGGCCGACCGTCGCCGATATCGCCTGCTTCCCCTATGTGGCGCTGGCGCCGGATGGCGGCGTTTCGCTCGATGCCTATCCGGCGATCCGCCTCTGGTCGCGCCGGCTGCGTTCGCTCGACCGCTTCATCGAAATGCCCGGCGTCCACCGGCTGCATGAGCTGAAGGCCGAACCCACGGTCGAGGAAAGCAAGGTATGAGCGGCATTCTCCTTAAAAACTGCGCCGCCGTTATCGTCGATGAGGGGAAGGGACCGGCGGTCCGCCGCAATGTCGATCTGCTGACCGAAGGACCGGCGATCAAGGCGATCGGGGAAAACCTCATCGCTCCCGCTGCGGCCACGGTTCAGGATGCCACCGGCTGGTTTATCTATCCCGGCCTCGTCAATACCCACCACCATTTCTTCCAGTGCTTCGTGCGCAACCGCGCCGATCTCGACTGGACCAAGCTCTCGGTCATCGAGTGGCTGGACAAGATCTACCCGATCTTCTCGCAGCTCAACGAGGAATGCTTCTACCATTCCTCGGTCACCGCCATGGCGGAGCTGATCAAGCACGGCTGCACCACCGCCTTCGATCACCAGTATAATTTCCCCCGCCATGCCGGAAAGCGGCTGATCGACCGGCAATTCGAGGCGGCCGATCTGCTCGGCATGCGCTTTCACGCCGGTCGTGGCGGCAACACGCTGCCGAAATCGGAAGGCTCCACCATTCCCGACGAGATGCTGGAGACGACGGACGAGTTCATCGCCGATTGCGCCCGGCTGATCGACGCCTATCACGACGCCAGCCCCTTCAGCATGCGCCAGGTCGTCGTCGCGCCCTGCCAGCCGGTGAACTGCTACCGTGAGACCTTCGTCGAATCCGTGGCGTTGGCGCGGGACAAGGGCGTGTTCATGCACACCCATGTCGGCGAAGGCGAAAGCCCGGTCATTCTCGCCCGCCACGGCAAGCGCACCGTCGATTATCTCGAAGAGATCGGCTTTGCCGGCAAAGATGCCTTCTACGCCCATTGCTGGGAACTGACCCACGACGAGCTGAAGACGATGGCGGCAAGCGGCACCGGCGTTTCCCATTGCCCCGAGCCGGTCTATCTGGTCGGCGCCGAAGTCACCGACATCCCGGCCATGGCGGCCTTCGGCTTACGCGTCGGCATCGGCTGCGATGGTGCGGCCTCCAACGACAATTCCAACCTGATGCACTGCCTGCATTCGGCCTATATGCTGCAATGCCTCGTCGCCTCCACCCGCAGCCACCCGGTGCCGCCACCAGTCGATTTCCTCGGCTATGGCACCACCGGCGGCGCAAGCCTGCTGGGCCGCAACGACATCGGCCGGCTCGCGCCCGGCATGGCTGCCGATCTCTTTGCCATCGACACCCGGCGCATGGATTATGTCGGCACCCGGCACGACCCGTTGAGCCTCATCCCGCGTGTCGGCATCGGCATGGCCACCGACATGACCATGATCAACGGCCGCATCGTCTGGCAGGACGGGGCTTTCCCCAGTCTCGACGAAGCGAAACTTGCAGCGGATGCCGAAGCAGCACTCGCCACCGTGGAATTTTAAAAAACCAACAGAGGGATAATCCATGACCAACCTGACCCGCAGAACCCTGATGAAGGCCGCAGCCGCCACCGGTCTTGCCGGCGCGCTTGGCGGCCGCATGGCCTTTGCCGCGGACGAGCCTTTGGGCATCACCCTCGTCGTGCCCTCGCCGATCGGCGATGTCGGCTGGGGCCATGCGCTGTCCGCCAGCCTCGAGCCGATCAAGGCCGCCTATGGCGACAAGGTGAAGGTCACCGTGCTCGAAAACATCATGGAAGGCCCGGATGCCGACCGCATCATGAACAAGACCGTCGCCGACGGAAACAAGTTCCTGATCGCCGGCTCCTTCGGCTATCAGAACGGCGCACTGCAGATCGCCCGCCGCAACCCCGACGTCACCGTGCTGCATGCCTCCGGCTTCCAGATCGCACCAAATTTCACGCCGTTCGCCGCCAAGTACTTCCAGGGCTCCTACCTGCTCGGCATGGCCGCCGCCGCCATGTCCAAGACCGGCAAGCTCGGTTCGGTTTCGGCCTTCGCCATCCCTGAGCTGATCACCACCATCAATGCCTTTACGCTCGGCGCGCAGGCGGTGAAGCCGGATATCGAAGTCTCGGTCGTCTGGGTCAATTCGTGGTTCGATCCGGCCAAGGAGCAGGAAGCGGCCAAGGCGCTCATCGCCCAGAAGTGCGACGTGATCTTCTCCAACGCGCAGGATACGCCCTCCGTCATCTCCGCTTGCGAGGACGCCGGCGTCTATTCGTTCAACCTCAATTCCTCGATGAAGAAATATGCCGAGAAGACCTATCTCGGCTGCGTCGCCACCGACTGGTCGCCCTTCTTCAAGGCCTCGGTCGAGGATCACCTCGCCGGCACCTTCAAGGGCCGCAACGCCTTCCTCGGCGTTGCCGAAAAGGTGGTGCAGGTCGTCGACTGGAACCCGGCCATCCCGGCCGATCTGATGACCAAGATCAAGGAAACCGAAGCCAAGATCGCCGACGGCAGCTTCTCGCCCTTTACCGGCCCGATCACCAAGGCTGACGGCACCGAAGGCGTGGCCGCGGGCGCGACCATGACCGATCCCGAGATCGTCGCCATGGACTGGCACGTCAAGGGCGTGACCACCCCGCTGCCGAAGTAAGTACCCATGACCCCGCCCCTCCTGTCGCTGCGCGGCATTTCGAAGAGCTACGGGCCGATCAAGGCCAACCAGGAGATAGACCTGGACGTGGCCGACAAGTCGATCCATGCGATCCTCGGAGAAAACGGGGCGGGTAAATCGACGCTGATGAAACTCATCTACGGCGTCGAACAGCCGGACGGTGGCAGCGTCGTCTGGCAGGGAGAGCCCCTGAACCTTGCCTCGCCCGCCGAGGCGCGGCGGCGGGGCATCGGCATGGTCTTCCAGCATTTCTCGCTGTTCGAGACCCTGACGGTGGTGGAAAACATCCGCCTCGTCGTGCCGGGCAAGACGGCCGACCTCATTGCCCGCATCCGCGCGCTCGGCCGCGATTTCGGGCTGGAGGTCGATCCGCTCGCCCATGTGCATGCGCTGTCCGTCGGCGAACGACAGCGGGTGGAGATCATCCGTTGCCTGATGACCGACCCGAAGCTGCTGATCCTCGACGAGCCGACCTCGGTGCTGCCGCCGCAACTCGTCGAAAAGCTGTTCGACACGCTGCGCCGCCTGCGCGACGGCGGCGTGTCGATCCTGTTCATTTCCCACAAGCTCGAAGAAATCCGGGCGATCTGCGACCGGGCCACTATCCTGCGCGCCGGCCGCGTCACCGGCAATATCGATCCGCGCGAGCATGACGCCCACGATCTCGCGCGCATGATGATCGGCCGCGACATGCCCGAGCCGATGCCGGCGGTGGAAACCAAAGGCGGCGATATCAGGCTCGAAATCAACAGCCTCTCGACCACGCCGGACGATCCGTTCGCCGTGCCGCTCTCCAATATCAGCCTCAGCCTGCGTTCCGGCGAAATTCTCGGCATTGCCGGCGTTTCCGGCAACGGCCAGAGCGAGCTTGCCGCGCTGATTTCCGGCGAAACAACGCTCGGACGCGATCAGGCAAACCGTATCCTGATGATGGGCAAGGATGTCGGCCGCCTCGCACCCGCCGCCCGCCGCGAACTCGGCTTCGCCTTCGTGCCGGAAGACCGGCTGGGACGCGGCGCCGTGCCGGAAATGTCGCTGACCCTGAACGGTCTCCTGACCGCCCACCCGCTGAAGCTGGTGAAAAACGGCCTCGTCGACACGGCCCGCGCCACCGCCTTCGCCAAGGATTGCATCCGCGATTTTGACGTGCGCACCCCCGGCCCCGAGGCGGAAGCCGGCGCCCTTTCGGGCGGCAACCTGCAGAAATTCATCGTCGGCCGCGAAATCATGCTGGCGCCGAAGCTGCTGTTCGTCGCCCAGCCGACCTGGGGCGTCGATATCGGCGCTGCCTCGGCCATCCGCCGCCGGCTGATCGCGCTGCGCAACGAAGGCATGGCGATCCTCGTCATTTCCGAGGAACTGGAAGAGCTGTTCGAACTCAGCGATACGCTGCAGGTGCTCTATCACGGCACGCTCAGCCCGCCGCTCGTCACCCGCGACACACGGGTCGAAGAGGTCGGCCGCTACATGATCGGCGCCAAGCCGCAGAAAGCCACCGCATGATCCTGCCCACGCTCGTCCGCCGCCAGCGCGCTTCACTGAAAGCCACTCTTCTTGCCCCGCCGCTGGCACTTGCCGCGGCCATCATTCTCAATCTCATCCTCTACAGCATCATGGGCCGTGACCCGGTCGCCGTGGTCTATGCGATGATTTTGGAGCCGTTCCTTTCCTGGTCGTCCTTCTCCGAGGTGCTGTTGAAGACCGGGCCGCTGCTGCTGATCGCGCAGGGCCTCGCCATCGGCTTTCGCGCCAAAGTCTTCAATATCGGCGCGGAGGGACAGTTCATCCTCGGCGCGATTTTCGCATCAGCCATTCCGATCTGGTTTCCCGAGGCGACCGGCGGCTGGATCTGGCCGGCGATGCTACTTCTCGGCGCCATCGGCGGCGCGCTCTGGGCTTCGATCACAGCCTTCTGGCGCGTCAAACTCAATGCCAATGAAATCCTCGTCTCGCTGATGCTGAGCCTCGTCGCCGCGCAACTGCTCTATTATCTGCTGCTCGGCCCGTGGAAGGACCCGAACGGCTTCAACTTCCCGCAATCGGTGATGTTCCAGTATGACGCCATGGTGCCGCTCCTGATCGACGGCACCCGCGTCAACGTTTCGCTGCTGATCGCGCTGGCGCTGTCGCTCGCCGCCTGGGTGTTCATGCAGAAGAGTTTCATGGGCTACAAGCTGCAGGTCGGTGGCCTCGCACCGCGCGCCGCCGGTTATGCCGGCTTCAACGAGGGCTGGGCGATCTGGCTGTCGCTGCTGATCGGCGGCTTTGCCGCGGGGCTGGCGGGGGCGGCGGAAGTTGCAGGCCCGCTCGGCCAGCTGCAGCGCTCGATCTCCACCGGCTATGGTTACGCCGCGATCATCGTCGCCTATCTCGGGGCACTGCATCCGCTCGGCATCATCGTCTCCTCGCTGGTGATGGCGGCGATCTATATCGGCGGCGACAATGCCATGGTTTCGGCAGACCTGCCGATCGCCGCCGTGCGCGTCTTCCAGGGCAGCCTGCTGCTCGCCTATCTCGTCGCCGTCGCCTTCGTGCGCTACCGCCTCGAATGGCCCCATGCCAAAGCCGCCGAAGGAAGCGCGCCATGAACGCCATCGAGTTCATCCTTGCCGGCATGCTGGCGGCCGCCACCCCCTTCCTGCTCGCCGCCCTCGGCGAACTGGTGGTGGAGCGCGCCGGGGTGCTCAATCTCGGCGTCGAGGGGCTGATGGCGGTCGGCGCCGTCATCGCCTTCATCATTGTCTATCATGGCGGCGGGCACTTCCTCGGCTTCATCGCCGCCGGCTTCGCAAGTGCTGCCCTATCGCTGATCTTCGCGCTGATCGCGCTCGGCTTTCGCGCCAATCAGGTGGCGACCGGGCTTGCCATCGGCATTCTCGGACAGGGGCTTTCGGCCCTGTTCGGCAAGACCTATGAGAGCCTGACGGTGAAGGGCCTGCCGAAGATCGCCATCCCCGGCCTTTCCGACCTGCCGGTTGTCGGCGGCCTGTTTGCGCAGGATATCGTCGTCTGGCTGTCGCTTCTCGCGACGCTTGCCATCTGGGCGACCTTCGCCTTCACCAAGACCGGCCTCGTCATCCGCGCCGTCGGCGAAAACCCGAAGGCGGCGCATGCGATCGGCTATCCGGTGATCGGCGTGCGCGTCGCCGCCGTCGCCTTCGGCGGCATGATGGCGGGCTTTGCCGGCGCCTATGCCTCCGTCATCTATACGCCGCTCTGGGCCGACGGCATGATCGCCGGACGCGGCTGGATCGCCATCGCGCTGGTCGTCTTCGGTACATGGCTGACGGGCCGTATCTTCCTCGGGGCCTGCCTGTTCGGCGCGGTGTCGCTGATGAGCCTTGCCGCGCAGGCAACCGGCCTCGACCTGCCCTCGCAGCTGCTGTCGAGCCTGCCCTACCTCGTCACCATCCTCGTGCTCGGCATCATCTCCGCCGACCGGCGCCTGCTGAAGCTCAACGGCGTCGCCTCGCTGGGAGAACCCTTCGAGCGGTAAGCTGCGACATTCGGCTCGGCGGGCCGGATGAGATTGTTGATGACATTGGCGCCGTGCAACAATATACAGTCAATATCATGAAAGACTGGCACCCCGACCTCACCCGCTCCTCGAGCCCCCGCTACATGGCCATCGCCGATCTGATCGAGATGGACCTGCGCAACGGCGTGCTGGCGGCCGGCGACCGGCTGCCGCCGCAGCGGGAACTGGCGAAGCGCCTGAATGTCGATTTCACCACCGTCGCCCGCGGCTATGTCGAGGCGCAGAAGCGTGGGCTGGTGGATTCCCATGTCGGTCGCGGGACCTTCGTGACCGGTGGCGAAAGCCGCCCCTTCGTGCTGGAGACTGCGCCCGACCCGCGCCGCGCGCTGGCGGCCGATTTTTCCATGAACATGCCGCCGGAGCCGGACGATCCGGACCTGATCGCCCGCATGCGCGAAGGTCTTGCGACGGTCGCCGCCGATCTCGTGCCGCTGCTGCGCTACCAGCCCTTCGGCGGTGCCGGCATGGACAAGGATGCCGCCGCCCTCTGGCTCGCCCGGCGCGGGCTGACCCCGCCGCCCGAGCGTATCTTCGTCACCCCCGGCGCGCATCCGGCGCTGCTCGCCCTTTTCGGCCTGCTCGCCCGCCCCGGTGAAACGGTGCTTTCCGAGGCGATTACCTATCCCGGCATGCGTTCGATCGCAGCACAGCTGCGCCTCAACCTGAGCGGCCTCGCCATGGACGGCGACGGCATCCTGCCCGAAGCCTTTGCCGATGCCTGCGAGCGGCTGGCCCCGAAAGCCCTCTATCTCAACCCGACCCTGCACAACCCGCTGACCTCGACCATCCCGGAAAAACGCCGCGCCGAGATCGCCGCTGTCGCGCAAAAATACCGCGTGCCGATCGTCGAGGACGATGCCTATGGCTTCCTGCCGCTCTCTGCGCCGACGCCCTTTGCGGCGCTTGCGCCGGAGTTGACCTGGTATATCGGCGGGCTGGCGAAGTGCATCGGCGCCGGGCTGCGGCTCGCCTATGTCGTTGCGCCCGATGCTCGCGCCGCCTGGCCCTTCGTCAGCGCGCTGCGCACCGGCAATGTCATGGCCTCGCCGCTGACCTCGGCGCTCGCCACCCGCTGGATCGGCGACGGTACGGCCGATGCCATCCTGCGCTTCGTTCGCGCGGAAGCCGGTGCCCGGCAGGAGATGGTGGCCAGGATGCTGCCCGCCGGCAGCTACAGGGCCGATCCCATCAGCTTCAACATCTGGCTGCCGCTCACGAACGGCTGGACCCGCTCCACCTTCGTCACCCACATGCGCGACGCCGGCATCGGCGTCGTTGCCGCCGATGCCTTCACCGTGGAAGGCGAGGTGCCGGAGGCCGTGCGCGTCTGCCTCGGCGGCGCTATCAGCCGAGACAGGCTGCAGGCTGCGCTGGATTTCATGGCCCACGCGCTGGAAGGCCCACCGGCCATGGCCGCTTCGTTCTTCTGATCTCTGGCTCCCCCTTCTCCCCACTGGTGAGAAGATGCCCGAAGGGCAGATGAGGGGGTATCTCCGCGAATTCAGAGCCGGCCGTCCCCCTTATCCGGCCCTGCTGGCCACCTTCTCCCCACTGGGGAGAAGGGAACCCCCGGCTGCGTCATTCTGGCCACTGGACCGGGGCGATCAATACACCTATATTGACTGCAATCAATATGGTAATTGATTGCAATGCAATTTATGCCGTCATGAAGAAAGAAATCGCCATGAGCACCGACTATCCTCCGCTTGCCCCGCTCCAGACCGGCATTCGCGGCCGCTGCCCGCGTTGCGGCCAGGGACATATGTTCAAGGGTTTTTTGACGCTGCGTCCGCAATGCGAAGTCTGCGGACTGGACTACAGCTTCGCCGATCCGGCCGATGGCCCGGCTTTCTTCGTCATCTGCTTTGCCTGCGTGCCGAGCGTGGCGCTCGGCGTATGGCTGGAAGTGGTATTTTCCGCGCCGCTCTGGGTGCACCTGCTGGTGACGGGACCGTTCATGCTGGCGACCTGCATTCCGCCGCTCAGGCCGCTCAAGGGCTGGCTGGTGGCGAGCCAGTATTTCTACAAGGCCGAAGAGGGCAAGCTCGTTCGCGGCGGGTGAGAGAAAGCCCCCTCCCCAGCCCTCCCCACAAGGGGGAGGGAGTTTATCGAATATGCCGATCCTCTGAAGCCAAATCTCGTTCCGCAGACTCCCTCCCCCTTGTGGGGAGGGTTGGGGAGGGGTCTTCGCCCGTCAGCTCTGCTGCAAACCGGTGATCATCGCGATGATCTCGTTCTTGTCGGTCTTCTTCGTTTCGCGCACGCCGATCTGACGGCCGCGCCGCAAGACACAGATGCGGTCGGAAAGCTTGAAGACCTGATCGAGGCTGTGGCTGATGATCAGCACGCCGATATTGCGGGTCTTCAGGCTGGCGACGATCTCTTCCACCTTCGCCGTTTCCGCAACGCCGAGAGCCGCCGTCGGCTCGTCGAGCAAGATCAGCTTGCTCGCCCAATGGGTAGCGCGGGCGATCGCCACGCCCTGACGCTGGCCGCCGGAAAGATCGCGGATGGTCGCATGCGCCGAGGGAATGCGGACGTCGAGTTCCGTCACCAGCTTTTCCGTTTCGGCGATCATCCGGCGCCGGTCGAGCAGGCCGAGCGCATTGGTCGGCTCGCGGCCGAGGAACATATTCATATAGACCGTCTGTTGGTCGGCCAGCGCCAGATCCTGATAGACGACCTCGATGCCGTGCGCCCGCGCCATGGTCGCGCTCGCCATGGCAACCGGCTGGCCCTCGATGGAAATCGAGCCCGAGGTCGGCGCATGCACTCCGGAGACGATCTTGATCAGCGTCGATTTGCCCGCGCCGTTATCGCCGACAAGGGCGACGATCTCGCCGGGATAAACTTCCAGCGAGAAATTCTCGATGGCGACGACGCCGCCGAAGGTCTTGCGGATATCCTGCAGGGCCAGCACGGGTTTCGTGGTCGCAAGGGCGGCAGTTGCGGTCATGGTCGTTTCCTCCTAGATCGGCCAGGCGGCGGTTTCGCCGAAGGAATTTTCGATGGTCTCGACTTTCGGCGCACCGGCGGAAATGCCGGAGACGCCGACGACATAGGCTCGCGTCACGAAGGCCTGGCCGCGAAAACCGAAGATCGCCGTATCGCCCGGTTTTGGCGCGGAGGGTCCCGAAGCGTCGATCATCGCGTAGTAATCGATGGCCGAGGGCGGCGGGACTTCGACGCTGCGCAAGGCCGAGGCCGCGACCGTCGGCTCGTCGGAGACGATGGCCCTGACGTCGTAATCCGGGAAGATCGGATCGATATAGAAGCCGCCGCCGAAGCAATAGGCCTTGCCGCCGGAAAGATGCGAGACTTCGGTGAGGTAGAGCATGGCCGGCAGCTCCGGCAGGTCTTCCACCACATGAAGCGCGGTGGTGCCATGCAGGCCGTTGCCGGGCTCGCACTGGGTGGCGCCGGCTTCGGCAAGAGCGGCAAGAAGCACGCTGGAGGTCGTGCCGGGAGCGTTGACCTCGATATCCCGGCGACCGGCCTTGGCCAGCGCCTCGGACGCCTTGGCGAGCGTCGCGAGATTGGGCGTCGGCAGCACCTTTCGCGCCTGATGGTCGAACAGCAGCGCCGGGAAGGTGGTGATGCCGGCAAAACGCCCGCCGTCGAGGCTGTCCAGCCTGTCGGCAACGGCAGCCACATCGCCGGCGGCAAAGCCGCCCTCATGGCCGCGATAGAAGGTATCGCCCTCGGCATGGATGCGGGCGAGCAGGTTCTGTACCCGACCGGCCGCCTTAGCGCCGGCTGCGGCTTCCTCGGCCTTGGTGTTGTTGAACACCGTCCAGTAATCCGGCTTTAGCACGGCCGCTGCGGCATTCGCCTCATGCCGCGCGACCTGCTGGAGATGGCCGAGATGGCCGACCTTCATGCCGGCGCGATGCGTTGCCCGCGCGCAGGCCATATCGACGGCGACCGAAGCCTCGATACCGCCGCGCATGATCGCCCGGCAGGCCGAGCTTGAGCGGCCGAACTGCTTGGTCATGGCGAAGATCTTCAGGCCGAGCCGGTCGGCTTCGGTCTTCAGGATGCGGGCATTGCGCTCGATGGTGTCGAGATCGATCACATAGGCATTGGCCGGGATCTTGCCGTCGCGGTGCAGCCTCTGGGCCGCTTCGATGAAGCCGGGATTGCGCCGGCGCAGCACGTCGAGAAACATGAAAACCTCCTCAGCGGGATTTTTCGCGCAGCGACACGGCGACTGCGGCAAGGATGATGAGACCGCGAACGATCATCTGGTCGGAAACGGAAAGGCCCATCAGAATCAGGCCGTTGTTGAGCATGCCCATCATCAGGGAGCCGACCAGCGCGCCGACGATCGAGCCCTTGCCGCCATTGAGCAGCGTGCCGCCCACGATGACGGCGGCGATCACCGTCATCAGGTCGGTTTCGCCGAGCGTATATTTCGCGGCCTGCAGGCGGCCGGCATAGAGCAGGCCCGCAAGGCCGGCGAGCCCGCCGGAGATCATCAGCACCGCAAGCCGCATCTTCGGCACGGAAATGCCGGAAACGCTTGCCGCCCGCGCATTGTCGCCGACGGCCAATACATGGGCGCCGAAACGGGTTTCGCGGTAGATGATGTGGCCGAGGGCCACGGCAATGACCGTCCACCAGACGAGCGAGGGAATGCCGAGGAGAGAGCCCGAGCCGAAGAAGCCGGTGAAGAATTCGTTGGTGACGGGTATGCTGCGCAGGTCCGTCATCGAGCGCGAGACGCCGGCAAACAGCCCGAGCGTCGCGAGCGTCACCAGAAAGGACGGCAGCCGGACATAGGCGACCAGCACGCCGTTGACGAGGCCGATCAGCAGGCCGCAGCCGAGCCCGGCGGCAATGCCGGGCACCATGCCGTAGGTCTGCATGGTCACGGCGGCGGCAAGGGCCGATACCGCGACGATGGAGCCGATCGAAAGATCGATCTCGCCGGCCGACATGACGAAGACGAGGCCGATCGCCATGATCGTGGCGGGCGCGGTCTGCAGCACGATGTTCGACAGGTTACGCACCGTCAGGAAGCCGCTGTCCTTCAGCACCACGGCGAAGAACAGGAATATCGCCAGAAAGCCGAAATAGACGACGTATTGCTGCAGGTTGACGCGGCCGGCCAGCCCCGCCGCACGGACTGCGGTACCGTTGTTGGTACTGGACATGATTTTCCTCCGTGATTGAGAGCCGACCGGCCTTCGATTACTTCAATGCGTCTGCGATGGACTGGGGCACGTCCTTGTTCAGCGACGTCTTCCAGCCTTCCTTCACCGTATCCTTGGTGACGGCGAGCGAATCCACGACGAGGAAGGGTGCGGCTTCCTTGCCGAGCATCGAACCGGCCGCCGAACGCGCCGCCGTCACACCGATGCTGTAGGCTTCGTCGGCAACGAGGGCCGCGACATTGCCGCCCTTGACCATGTCGAGCGCCGCCGGTTCGTTGAGGTCGAGCGTGACGATCTTCGTGTGGCTGTTGCCGGCCGAACGCAGCGCCGAAAGCACGCTCAGCGCCGGCTCCGCCCAGGTGACGTAGATGCCGTCGAGATCGGGATGCTGGGTGACCATCGCCTGCGCGATTTCCTCGCTGCGGGCGGGATCGGCCATGCCCTGCTCGGCGACGACCTGCATGTCCGGGTAATCCTGCTCGATGGTCTTCTTGAAGGCCTGGTCGCGCTGGTTGGTGACGTAGAAATCGGCGTCGTGGAAGATGTAGCCGACCTTGCCCTTCTTGCCGAGCGCTTCGGCCATGGCGATGCCAGCCTTGTTGCCCATCTGGAACAGGTCGTCGGACACGATCGTCACATAGTCCGTGCCATGCTTGTATCCGGCCGGCGAGTTGTCGATGAAGGCGAGCTTGACACCGGCGGCACGCGCGGGATCGTAGACCGGAGCGGCGCTCGCCGGATCGACCGGCAGCGAAACGATGATCGACGGCTTCTTGGCCAGCACCGTCTCGACATCGGCTTTCTGGCGCGCGGCATCGAAGCCGGCGTCGGTCTGGGCAACCACTTCGATGCCGAGGCGCTTGAATTCATCCTGTGCGCCGGCATTCACGGCATTGGTGTATTCGCTCATCTCGTGCCAGACGAGGGCGGCGGTGAACTTGCCGTCCTTGATCTTCTGTTCTTCGTCGGCCGTCAGCGTCACGGTTCTGGCCGGCGTCGGCGTCTCGCCGTTCGGCCCCTTGGTGGCGCCGTCGGCGGCGAAGGCGTGGCTGGTCAGGATGGAGCCGGCCAGCAGACCGGTCATCAAAGCGAGTGTGGTTGCGACACGCATGGTTTTACTCCCTGAAGTCCGATGATGGTGTGGCTGCGGCGGCACGGAGCCGCCGCAGCCGGGCGGTCACTTCGCAGCGTCGAGCACCGATTGCGGCGCATCGCGGTTCAGCGAGTCTTTCCAGCCCTGGGAGACGTTGTCCTTGGTCACGGTCAGCGCCGGGGCGACGACGAAGGCCGGGGTTTCCTGGCCGAGCAGCGACTTCATGCCGGCAGCCGCCATGGCGCGGCCAAGCTCATAGGCCTTGTCGGCGACGAGCGCCGTCACATTGCCGCCCTTGACCATGTCGAGCGCCACCGGCTCGGCGAGATCGAGGGTGACGATCTTGGTCTTGGTATTGCCGGCCGAGCGCAGCGCCGCGAGCACGCCATCCGCCGGCTCCGCCCAGGTCACGTAGATGCCGTCGAGATCCGGGTTCTGCAGCAGCATGGCATTGGCAAGCTCTTCGGCGCGGGCCGGATCGGAAATGCCCTGCTCGGCGACGATCTTGATATCCGGATAGTCCTTCTCGATGGTCGTCTTGAAGGCCTGGTCGCGCTGGTTGGTGACGTAATAAGTGGCGTCGTGGAAGAGATAGCCGACCTTGCCTTTGCCGCCGATGGATTTCGCCAGCGCATCGGCCGCCTGCTTACCCATCTGGAAGAGATCGTCGGTGACGATGGCGGCGTAATCCGCGCCGTGCTTGTAGTCCTTCGGCACGTTGGAGAGGAACACCAGTTTGGCGCCGTCGGTGACGGCCTGACGGAAGGCTTCCGCCGAGGTGACCGGATCGAGCGGCAGCGCCAGGATGACGTTCGGCTTGGCCGCAAGCGCGGTTTCGATGTCGCTGCGCTGGCGGGCGGCGTCGAACTGGGCGTCCGTGGTCACGGCGATATCGATGCCGGCGCGCTTGAATTCATCGGTCGCGCCCTGGCCGACCGCATTGGTGAAATCCGACGAGGTGTGCCACAGGAGCGCCGCCTTGTAGCCCTTGTCCTTCAGTGCCGCGATATCGGCGTCGGTGAGCGTCACTTCGGCGCTCGGGGTCGCCGCCTCGCCGGACGGGCCGACGGTCTGGGCGAAAGCGGTGCAGGCTGCGAGCACCAGACCGGCGGTCAGCGCCCCGGTCAGCCATTTTGTCATCTGCATGTTGTTACTCCCTCTTTTTTGGTTTTCATGGACTGCTTCAATCGACCGTGCCGCAGTACCGCGCCATGAAGGCCGCGAAGCCGACGACGCCGGCGAGAAACTCCTCAATCTCGACATGCTCGTTGATGGTGTGGCAGTTGCGGATATCGCCCGGCGCGCAATAGACGGCGGGAATGCCGAGCCGGTTGACGAAGAACGGCGATTCCGACCAGAACGGCGCGCCCTTGATCGCGCCGCGACCGGCAAGTGCGCCGCCCACAGCCTGCGCCAACATCGCAACCTCGGGCCGGGCAGCATCGATCTCCGCCGCCGTGCCGCCGAGCGCATGGTCGCGGCCGGCCGGATAGGAAAACTCTACCTGGATTTCCGGGTCGGCGATGGCGCCGCGCACGGCCGCTTCGATCTCGGCCGCCGCCTGATCGAGGCTTTCGCCCGGCAGCAGCTTGCGGATCAGCGACAGCTCGCATTTTTCCGGCACGGCGATGTAGCCGCCGCCGGTAAGCCCGGTGATCAGCAGGAAACCACGCCCGACGAGACCGTGTTCGGCGCGCGCGGAAACCGCGTCCGAATGTGCCCACAATGCGCTCATCGCCGCATGGGCGGCGCGCAGCGCATCCTTGCCAAGCTCCGGCACGCCAAAATAGGCGGAGCGGCCGGTGATGGTGATATCGGTGATGAAGAAGCCGATCTGCGCCGGGTAGACGGCCAGCTGCGTCGGCTCGACATAGACAGTGAAATCGGGCCGCGCCACTTCGCCGGCCTCGATGCGGCCGACATAATCCTTGACGCCGGCGGAGATGCCGGTGCCGGGCTGGCCGCTTTCCTCATCGCCGACAAAGGCGAAGGCGACATCGCCGGCAAGCTTGATGCCGGCTGCATCAAGCAGTGCCAGTGCCGCAAGCGACGCGGTTATGCCGGCCTTCAGATCGCCCGACCCCCGGCCCCAGACAGCACCATCGACGACCGCCGCGCCAAAAGGATTTTCGCGTTCGGTGCCGGCCCAGGCTTCCCGCCAGCCCTCGACGTGAACGACATCCGTATGGCCGATGAACAGCAGCCGTTTGCCGCTGCCGGCACCCTTGCGTTCGCCCCAGACATTCGGCCGTCCGGGCAGGAAATCGGCCGTCGTCAGCCCGGAAAGATCAAGCTTGCGCATCTCGTCGGCAAGGTAGGCGACGACATTGGCCTCGTTGCCGGTGATGCTGTCCCGCTGCACCGCGCCGCGAAACAGGGCAAGCGCCGCATCGCGGTCGAGCGCCGCCTTCAGGCGCGCGTGAAGATCGTTGTCCGCCGTCATTGCGCCGCCTCCTCCACCATCCCGGCGGGGGGAAGGGAAATCCCGGTGTTCGGCGCCGCCACGCCGAAAAGCGTATTGTGCAACTGGCTGAGGCCCACTGCCGTCGCCCCGACCAGCGCCGCCCGCGCGCCGAGATCGCCGGAAACGACATCGACCGGATAGGGAAAGCATTGCGGCAGGAAGTGGCGGGCGCGCTCCAGAATTTCCGGGCGCAGGCCGATCGAGCCGCCGAGGATGACGAGTTGCGGGTTGGCGATGGCTGAGATCGCGGCGATGCCGCAGGCCACCTGTCGCGCCGTGTCGTCGATGACGGAAAGGGCTGCCGCATCGCCCGCTGCCGCCCGTTCGAAGATGGCGGGAACGCCGATCCTCTCGCCGGTAGCTGCGGCGTAGCGATCGATGATGCCATGGGTCGCGACCGTGCGCTCATAGGCGCCGACCCGTAGCGATTCCGGCGCGAAGGGATCGGTGCCGATCGGCAGGAAGCCCATTTCGCCGGCAGCATTGGCCACGCCGCGCACGAGATTGCCGCCAAGGATCAGGCCGCTGCCGATACCCGTGCCGAGCGCAACATAGGCAAGATTGTCGATGCCCTGCCCCTGCCCCTGCCAGCTTTCGCCCAGCGCCGCGAGATTGACGTCGTTTTCCAGCACGACATCGAAACCGAATGCCTGCTTGAAGGCATCCAGCACGTCCATGCTGTCGAAATCCTTGATATTGGGCGCAAGCAGCACCCGTCCCGACCGGCTGTCCGGCGCACCGGGCACGCCGACGACGGCGAGCCGCAGCTTTTCGCGCGGCACCTTCGCAGTGACGGCGGCCGCAAGCGCCATGCCGGCGATTTCGGCGATCAGCGGCAGGCCGCCGCGCGGATCGGTGGGCGCCGTATCCTCGGCGACGATCTGGCCGGCAAGATCGGTGACGGCGACGCGGACCTTGGTGCCGCCGAGATCGACGGCGACGATATAGGCGGCATCGACTACCAGCTCATAGGTCACGGCGGAGCGGCCGATATGGCCGCTGGTGCGGCCGGTCTCACGCACCCAGCCATCGTCTTCGAGATCGCGGACGATTTCGGAGATCGTCTGCTTCGACAGGCCGGTGAGCTTTGAGATGGAGGCGCGCGAAATGGGACCGCCCTGAACGATCGCCTCCATGACGGAGCGCTGCGAGAACTGTCGGGATATGCGGGGAGCGTCGGTCATCGTCATCCATTTAGTTCGTTCTGTCACCGAACTTATTATGAGAGATGGATGGCGTCAAGCAGAGATGCGGAGTGGGGATGCGGATTCTGAAGGGTGAAAGATGGGAGGCGCGCTGGGGCTATAGAATACAGAAGACAGACAGGGCACCGTTCTTCCCGTCTCCGCAGCGGGGAGAAGGGGGCAAATAAAAGGGCCTTTCCGACGCGACCAATGCGACCCTACAGGGAGGACGGAAGGCGGACACCCCGAAGGCGTGTAAATAACCCGAAAATCCGCCGCCGTTTTTCAAACCGAAATCCACAGCCTTCACGCCCCTCGCCGGCTGCCGGAATCCAGCGCAAATCCCTAATATACAAGCCTTGAACCTGCCGGATTCCCGCCTTCCGCCCGTCGCTTTTCTCACGCACGCAATCGCAAATCATGAAAATCAATTTCATGCATACCAATATTTCTTGGGAATCCTGTTGACGGGAATGAAAATTTGGACCAGTTTTACGAAAATAAATTACGTACTCGGGGAATGAGCGTATGAGGGTGGGAATTATCGGGCTGGGCTTCCGGCTCGGCTATCTTGGCCATGTCTTCAAGGCCGTCGATGAGAGCTTCGAGATCGCCGGTTACGTCGATCCTGACCCGGCCGGCCTTCCCGGTCTTCTCGAAAAGGGTATTTCGGCCGGCAAGGCCTATGCCACCCCCGAAGAGCTGGTCGCCAACGAAAAACTCGACTGGCTGATGATCGGTTCGCCGAACCACCTGCATCTCGACCATATCCGCTTCGGCCTTGAATCCGGCCTGAAGATTTTCTGCGAAAAGCCTGTTGTCACCACCATCGCCGAGAGCATCGAGCTGGCGCGGCTGATGGCGAAATTCGGCCATGAGCGGCTGATGGTCGGCCTCGTGCTGCGCTATTCGCCCCTTTATAAGGACCTGCGCGCCATCCAGGCGTCCGGCACGCTCGGCAATATCGTCTCGATCGAGGCCTCCGAGCATATCGAGCCCTATCACGGCGCTTTCTTCATGCGCGACTGGCGCCGTTACGAGCGCTATTCCGGCAGCTTCATGCTGGAAAAATGCTGCCATGACCTCGACCTCTACAACGGCGTCGTCGGCGCCCGGCCGGAGCGGGTGGCAAGCTTCGGCGGCCGCAAGAGCTTCATTCCTGAAAACGACCCGGCCCGCGAGGGCATCAACGACCTCGAACTGTTCCACCGCAAGCCGAGCGGCTGGCTGGGCTCCGACAAGGTCTTCGATAGCGACGCCGACATCATCGACTACCAGGTCGCGATCGTCGAATACGCCAACGGCGTCGGCATGAACTTCCACACCAACCTCAACGTGCCCGACCAGTTCCGCCGCTTCGCCATCGTCGGCTCGCGCGGCATGGCCGAGGGCGATTTCGTCCGCGGCT
This sequence comes from Rhizobium sp. Root1212, assembly GCF_001424985.1. GTDB lineage: Bacteria > Pseudomonadota > Alphaproteobacteria > Rhizobiales > Rhizobiaceae > Pararhizobium. The sequence continues at coordinate 105,636 of NZ_LMDA01000026.1, read as the reverse complement.
ATCTCGACGTGCACGAGCAGCTGACCGGCAAGAAGACCGTCGAGAACCGCTATGCCGCGACCGAACTGTCGCAGCATTACGGCGCCGACGAGCAGATGGCCGCCGATCTTTTGGAAAGCGTGCGCACCGGAACCCAGCTTCCCGTCTCGACGCTGAACGCGCTCGAGGCCGGCATTCTCGCCCTTTCCATGGACGAGGCGCGGATGAAAAGGACGGTTGTCGATCTCAGGCCGATCTGGGATAAATTCGACGAGGCGCTGAACGCAAAGTCTGTTTGAGGGGGTACGGCCAGTGGGTGTTCAACGAAGCAATATCATCTTCGCATGGATTCTTCTTCTTCCGGCGGTTCTCTATGTCGCCGTCATCGTCGCTTATCCGCTGGTCGAAACATTCATCCTGTCGTTTACCGATGCCTCGCTGAGGAAGGTGACGAACTGGGTCGGCTGGATAAACTACGAGAAGATCTTCAACGCCACCTTCGCGGAAGTCATCATCCGCACCTTCATCTGGACCTTCTTCTCGGTCGCCCTGAAGATGATCATCGGCACCTTTGGCGCGGCGATGCTCAACACCGCCGTTCCCGGCCGCTCGCTGTTCCGGCTGCTCACAATGCCGCCATGGGTGGTGCCTATGGCGATCGGCATCTTCATGTGGGGCTGGATGTATAACGGCCAGTTCGGCATGATCTCCGGCATGCTGCAGCGTCTGGGGCTGGTGGATGGGCCTGTTGCCTTCCTCGCCTATGGCGGAACCGCCTTCTGGGCGACGATCATCACCGACGTCTGGATCGGCGTGCCGCTGGTCACCATCTATTTCCTCGCCGCCATCCAGTCGATCCCGAAGGACCTGTATGAAGCCGCCTGGACGGATGGCGCAGGCCGCTTCTACCGCTTCCGCCGCATCACCCTGCCGCTGATGGTCCCGTCGATCATCACCATGTCGATGCTGTCCTTGATCGCCACCTTCAACTCCTTCGACATCATCTGGATTCTGACCCAGGGCGGTCCGAGCGGCCAGACGACGACGATGATCATCGACACCTACCAGACCGCCATCGGCTCGAAGAAATACGGCGAGGGTGCCGCCCGCGCGGTGCTGATCTGCATCTTCCTGTCGGCCTTCTGCTTTGCCTACTTCCGCGTCACGCGACGCCTCAACCCGGAGAAGCGCGCATGAAGAACACGCCCATGATCGACCGCTACCGCTGGTGGGAGATGGTGTTCATCTATCTCGGCATCGCGGTGTTCCTCACCTTCATCCTGTCGCCCTTCGTCGAAGGCTTCCTGGTGTCGCTGAAGCCGCTCAGCCAGCTGTTCTCCTCGCCCTACCGGTTCTTCCCGGAAAACGCGTCGTTCGAAGCCTACCGGACGATGTGGATCAGCGTGCCCGGCTTTGCCCGCTATATCTTCAATTCGTTCTTCATCTCGATCGTCGTCACCGTGATCGTGCTCTGCCTGGTGGTTCCGGCATCCTATGCCTTCGCCAAGTTCGAATTTCCCGGCATGGGCATCCTGCTCGGCGCCTTCCTGACGGTGAACATGTTCTCCGGCGCCGTGCTGCTCATCCCGCTCTTCCGGCTGATGCGCTCGATGGGTGTTCTGAACACCTATTTCGCAATGATCGTGCCGGGTGTCGCCTTCCTCATTCCCTCGGCCATCTGGCTTCTGCGCACCTATATGATCCGCATTCCGCAGGAGCTGAACGAGGCGGCCTATGCCGATGGCGCCAGCCACTTCTATACCCTGCGACGGGTGATCCTGCCGATTGCCATGCCCGGCATCATCGTCGTCGCCATCACCACTTTCATCGGCGCCTATGCGCAGCAGTTCATCTTCGCACTGACCTTCAATTCGAAGAGCGAATACATGCCTCTGCCGGTGGGACTCTTCGCTTACTTCGGTAAGCAGGAGGTCATCTGGAACGAGCTGATGGCCGCATCCTTCGTCGGCATCGCGCCGGCGATGGTCATCATCTTCTTCCTGCAACGTTATCTCGTCGGCGGCCTGACCGCCGGCGCGGTGAAACAATAACAAAACAACGAACAGCTAACAGCAAACACACAGAATAATGGGAGTTATGACGTGAACACTGTCCTCAAAACCGGCCTCGTGGGCCTCGCCCTGCTCGGCTCGACGGCCCTGACGACCATGACGGCGCATGCGGCCGACAACGAGATCAGCTGGATCTATTGCGGCGATACGCTCGATCCGATCCACAAGAAATACATCGGCGAATGGGAAGCCAAGAATTCGGGCTGGAAGATCGCCCCGGAAGTCGTCGGCTGGGCCCAGTGCCAGGATAAGGCAACGACGCTGGCTGCCGCCGGCACCCCGGTCGCCATGGCCTATGTCGGCTCGCGCACGCTGAAGGAATTCGCCCAGAACGACCTCATCGTCCCGGTCCCGATGACCGAGGACGAGAAGAAGGCCTATTATCCGCACATCGTCGATACCGTGACCTTCGACGGCAACCAGTGGGGCGTTCCGATCGCCTTCTCCACCAAGGCGCTTTACTGGAACAAGGACCTGTTCAAGCAGGCCGGCCTTGACCCGGAAACCCCGCCGAAGACCTGGGCCGAAGAAATCGCGGCAGCCAAGACCATCAAGGAAAAGACCGGCATCGCCGGCTTCGGCCTGGTCGCCAAGACCTTCGACAACACCATGCACCAGTTCATGCACTGGGTTTACACCAACAACGGCAAGGTGATCGACGCCGACGGCAAGATCACCCTCGACAGCCCGGAAATCCTCGCGGCCCTCCAGGGCTACAAGGACATGGTGCCTTACTCCGAAGAAGGCCCGACCGCCTACGAGCAGAACGAAGTGCGCGCCATCTTCCTCGACGGCAAGGTCGCGATGATCCACGCCGGCTCGGGCGCAGCCTACCGCCTGAAGGAATCCAAGATCAACTGGGGCGTCGCAACCCTGCCGCTCGGCCCGGAAGCCAAGGGTCCCGGCACGCTGCTGATCACCGACAGCCTGGCGATCTTCAAGGGTTCGGGCGTCGAGGAAAAGGCGACGGAATTCGCCAAGTACATCACCTCGCCGGATATCCAGTCGGAATACGAACTGCAGGGCGGCGCTGGTCTGACCCCGATGCGTCCGTCCGCCAAGGTTGACGAATTCGTCGCCAAGGAGCCCTTCTGGAAGCCGTTCATCGAGGGCATCAACTACGGTGGTCCCGAGCCGCTGTTCACTGATTACAAGGGCTTCCAGAACTCGATGATCGAGATGGTGCAGTCCGTGGTGACCGGCAAGGCCGAACCGGCCGACGCGCTGAAGAAGGCCGCCGCCGATATCGAGGCCTTCAAGTAATATCTCTCGGGGGCCGCGGTTTTAAGGCCGCGGCCCCTTTTCTTACCATCGCCTGCGAGGGGATCGCAGGGTGCGGACGGAGACGGATTTTGGGACAGCTTCTTCTCAACAAGGTCAAGAAATTCTACGGCAATTTCGAAGTGCTCAAGGGCATCGATCTCGAAGTCCGCAACGGTGAGTTCGTCGTTTTCGTCGGCCCTTCCGGCTGCGGAAAGTCGACGCTGTTGCGCATGATCGCCGGCCTCGACGCCACCTCTTCCGGCGATATCAAGATCGACGACCTTAGGGTCAACGACCTGCCGCCGGTCAAGCGCGGCATTGCCATGGTGTTTCAGTCCTACGCGCTCTACCCGCACATGACGGTGTTCGAAAACATCGCCTTCCCGCTGCGCGTCGAGAATATGGAAGAGCAGAAACTGAAGGCCAAGGTGGAGCATGCGGCCCGCATCCTGCACCTCGACCAGCGGCTGCAGCAGAAGCCCGGCATGCTTTCGGGCGGCCAGCGCCAGCGCGTCGCCATCGGCCGCGCCATCGTGCGCGAACCGAAAATCTTCCTGTTCGACGAGCCGCTGTCCAATCTCGACGCGGCGCTGCGCGCCGACATGCGCATCGAGCTTGCCAAGCTGCACCGGCAGCTGAAGGCGACGATGATCTACGTCACCCACGACCAGATCGAGGCCATGACCATGGCCGACCGCATCGTCGTCCTGAATGCCGGCGAGATTTCCCAGACCGGCGCGCCGCTGGAGCTTTACCACAAGCCCGCCAACATCTTCGTCGCCGGCTTCATCGGCAATCCCAAGATGAATTTTCTGCCCGTGACCTGCACGGCAGTCGGCGATGCCGGCGTGACCGTCGATTACAAGGGCAAGACGCTGACCGTTCCGGTCAAGCCGCGCGACGGCGTGGTCGGCCAGGCGCTGACGCTCGGCGTCCGTCCCGAGCACATCCTGCTTGCCTCCGGCGACATTTCCTTCCCGGTCACCCCCAGCGTCATCGAACGCCTCGGCGCCCAGACGGTCGCCTATGCGCCGCTGGATGGCGAGGGCGAAAACTTCTGCGCCATGCTGCCGGGCAATGTCGCCGTGCGCCCGGAACAGACCCTGCAGGCCGGCATCAACGCCGCCGACTGCCATCTGTTCGACGGACAAGGCATCGCCTTCGAACGTCGGGTGTCGCTGACGGATATCGACATGAACCTGTTCACGGCATCGACCAAGGGCTGAGCAGGCTTTCATAGAAAGCCCCTCATCCGGCCTGTCGGCCACCTTCTCCCCGCAAGCGGGGAGAAGGGAAATGCCGCACCTTTGCGCTTATCTCAAAGAATATCTGAAGGGGAAAGACAGCGCCCCAAACGCTGTCGTCCCCTCTCCCCGCAAGCGGGGAGAGGGTTAGGGTGAGGGGCAAAGCCACACTCAGTCAAGCTATCAACATAACCCTTACCAGACCAGCCCGCGTGCCGCGACATCCTCCACCCGTGTCACCACGCCGTCGCGATGGAACACCATCGTATCGAACAGGTTCGACACGACGCAGGTGTGGTTCGGAATGATGCGGATCTTGTCGCCGATCTGAGGCCGTGCGCCCGTGCATTTCGACAGATCGATCACGCCGTGTTCTTCTGAAAGCCCGGTGATGACAGCCTCGGGATAACCGACGACGGTGCCGAAATCCGAAAAGCCGAGCAGATCGGAGGTCAGCGCCTTGGAGCCGGCGTCGATGACAGCCCGGTCGGGCGTCGGCCGCGAGACCACCGTGGCCAGCACATGCATGGCGCAATCGGCCTCGGTGCAATGGCCGGCGCGGACCATCGAGCGGTCGTTATAGATATAGGTGCCGGCGCGGTGCTCGGTCGCTGAGGTCACCAGATGCGCGTCGAACAGGCTCGGCGTGCCGCCGTTGCTGACGATCGGGCAGTCGATGCCCTCGGCCTTCAGCCCTTCCAGCGCCGCAGCGAAGAAGGCTTGCACGGCCTCGGCAGCGCCGATCTTCGGATAGGTGAGCAGGCCGGCAAAGTTGAGGCTTCCGGCAGCATGGATGCGCTTGGCGAGCGTCACAGCTTCCGCTGGCGTCTGCACGCCGCAGCGGCCGCCGCCGGTATCGCATTCCACCAGAACCGTCAGCGGCTTCCTGCCCGCGAAAAAGGCGGCAAGGCCGTCGACGGTGACGGTGCTGTCGGCCACCACCTTCAGGCCCGAAATGCGCTCGTTGAGAGCGGCGAGTTCCGCAAGCTTTTCAGGTCCGAGGATGTTGAAGGTGATCAGGATATCCTCGAAGCCCGCGTCGGCGAAAACTTCGGCCTCGGTGATCTTCTGGCAGTTGATGCCCTTGGCGCCGGCCGCGACCTGGGCGGCGGCGAGCGACGGGATCTTGTGGGTCTTGATGTGCGGACGGAAGGCGAGGCCGTGGCTGTCCATATAGGACTGGATGCGGGCGATATTGCCGGCCAGACGGTCCTCGTCGATGATCGGGCGCGGTGTCGAAATATCCTCGACCCGGTCCCCGGCCTTCGGCACCACGGCAAATCCACGCATCTCAGGCCGCTCCCTTTCCAAGGCCGTGCGGATCGTCGATCATCGGCCAGATATCCTTGCGGGCGCGACGATACGCCGTCTTCGCAGGGTTATTGGGATAGGGCGTGCCGGCCGCGCAGTAAAGAATTTGCGCGGCGATTTTCGAGAAGGACGCGAAGAAGTGGTTCGTCGACTTGATGACGAGAATTTTCTTTTGCGTCGGGTCGATGCCCATCACCGAAAACAGGCTGGGATCGAAGCTCTGCGCACGGGTGGAGTTGAGAATGATATCGATGCCGTTTAGGACGATATGGGCGCTGTCTCCGAACGGAGCAAAGCTCTCGCCGAAGCGCATCTCGGCATTTTCAACGATCTTCACCACCTTGACGATGCCATCGACCGGATTGCCGGTGCCCGGCGCCGATTTCGCGCCGAAGCGCAGCGGGATCTCCGCCCCCTCGCCTGCCGCCATGCAGATCTGCACCGCCATCGGGTCCCAGATGGTGCCGATCGCCGTATCGGTCGCGCCGCGCGCTAAAAGCTCTTTCAGCAGCACCGTGGCATCGCCCGCCGTGCCGCCGCCGGGATTGTCCCAGAGATCGGCGATGACGACCGGGCCTTCGGTTGCGGCCATGGCCTGCGAAACCGCCTGCTTCTCGTCGATCTGCGGCATGATGAAGGTGCCGCGCTTTTCGAACAGCTCCAGCCCCAGCGTGCGGGCAATCGCTGCGCCCTTCAACGGCTTGTTGTTGGTGACGACCAGCATCTTCGTGCCCATTTCCGGCACGTCGCCGGCCATGAAGCCGTGAATGACCGAGATCGAGAGGATGTCGTCATCCTCGCGTTCCATCTCCATGATCTTGTCGACGAAGGAGCGCATCGGGTCGCGCGAGGTCGGGTAGACATCGATCATGCGGCAATCGAACACCGACATGGCCGGCTTGATGCGGCCTTCCAGCGTATCGACGGCGATCTTCCAGAGGTCTTCGGCGCGATCGACGAAATCCGTGTGCGGGAATTCCTTGAAATAGACGAAGGCATTGGCGGCATGAAGCCGCTTCTTGGTCAGGTGGCTGTGCGGATCAAGCTCGGCAAACACCGGAATATCCGGCCCGACGATATCGCGCACGGCAGCGAGCAGGTCGCCTTCGGTATCCTCGTAGCCATCGGCCACCATCGCCCCGTGCAGGCCGAGCACCACGGCATCCACCGGCAGCGCCGCCTTCAGCTGGCCGAGGATTTCGTCGCGCAGGGTCTCATAGGTGGTGCGGTTGACGAGACCGGCCGGGTCGGCCCAGGTGGCGGTGCCCTCGATCAGCTCCCAGCCCTTCTCCGCACAGACCTTGCGACCGACGGTGATCGGCGCGGTGCAGAGGGTCGGGGTTTCCGGGTGCTCGCCCGGCGGTGCGTAGAGCGAGGCCTCGAAGGCGCGGCGATCGATGCAGATGGGCGAAAAGGTGTTTGTTTCGGTGGCAAGGGCTGCCGTGAAAATCCGCATGATCTCGCTCCCTCGGGTCCGTCAGGTTCATCCTCAACCGACGGACTCTCGATTCTCTTATTTTCGTTTGTCTTGCGGGAAAACCGGTTGCCACTTTTCCCTGACAAACTCTATTCCTATCCCATCGGGTTCGGCAGATAGCCGGTAAAGCCGGAAATCTTCCAGCGCCCCTCGTGCAGGCGGCAATAATAAAGCGTCTGCCAGCGCAGGATATCACGGCTGCCATCGGCCTTGCCGATGCTGCCGTCGAATTTCTTGCGCACGAGTGCCATGTCGCCGTTGATTTCGATGTCTTCCAGCGTCGTGGTGGTGAAGATCGCGGTGCGGGGGTCTTCACTGAAGCTTTCCTTGGCGAATTCCTCCGCCTGCCGCAGCCATTCGTCGCGATAGGCCGACAGCGTCGGAAAAGCGAGCCGCCATTCGTCGGGGCTTGCCGATTTCTTGCCGTCGATGCCGATGAAACCGTCCTCGACGAAATCGCCGGCGACCATCGACCAGTCGGCCGCGAGGAAGGCGTCGATATCGCGGGAAACAAGCATTTCCCAGATTGCGTGTTGGGCGGAATCAGACGTCGGGAAGGGATTCTGGAAGGGGTCGCGCATTCGGTCGCCTATTGAAATTCTTTTCATGAATGACGTTTTTCTCTGGTCAAATTCTGCTTTGTATGGTCATTTGTCAACGCATCACGAAAATAATTTGCAGAACGAGGCGACCGATGTCCATCAAGCGTTATGGCACAGTTCAACAGGGCGCGGGCGGCAAGCCGCTGCCTTTCGCACGCGCTGTCGAGGCCGATGGCTGGCTGCACGTTTCCGGCCAGGTCGCCATGGAAAACGGCGAAATCATCGACGGCAACATCGTCGCCCAGACCCATAAGACGCTGCAGAATGTCATCGCCATTCTGGACGAAGCCGGCTACGGCGTCGAGCATGTCGTGCGTTGCGGCGTCTGGCTCGACGACCCCCGCGACTTCTGGACCTTCAACGGCATCTACCAGCAATATTTCGGCGAACATCCGCCGGCGCGCGCCTGCGTGCAGGCTTCGATGATGGTCGATTGCAAGGTGGAAGTCGACTGCATCGCCTACAAGCCCAAGGACAAGTAGCGGGCGGCCGCAGGAGGAGGGGCGCATGGATATTTTTTCGACATTGCAGGACGAAAAGGCCCGGCTTTCCCCCTCCGAAAACCGGATCGCCGATATCCTGCTCAACAATTTCGAATTCGCCGTCAACGCCTCGATCATCGAGCTGGCCGAAAAGGCCGACGTTTCGCCGCCGACCGTCACGCGCTTCTGCCGGCGGCTGGGCTGCGAGAGCTTTTCCGATTTCAAGGTGCAGCTCGCCCGCACCAGCTATGTCGGCATGCGCTACCTGCAGCCGGAGCCGAAAAGCAGCAATCCCAGCGATGTCGCGCAGGACATCATCACCAAGGCGCAGAATGCGCTGTTTCTTCTGCATCGCTCGCTCGATCTTGCAGCGATCGAACAGGCGGCCGCAAAGCTTGCCCGCGCCGGCATGATCTATGCCTTCGGCTCGGGCGGCAATTCCTCGATGATCGCCAACGAGCTGCAGAACCGGCTGTTCCGCTTCGGCCTGCATGTCACCGCCAGTTCCGACCACGGCATGCAACTGATGCTGACGGCGGCGGCGAAACCGACGGACGTGCTGATCGGCTCTTCCTTTTCCGGGCGCAATGCCGAGCTGGTGCGCAGCTTCGCGCTCGCCCGCGGCATGAAGATCACCACCATCGCGCTCACCCAGTCGAACAGCCCGGTCGCGCAATCGGCCGATATCGTCATCCCGATCGACCTGGCCGAGGGCAACAACATCTTCCGCCCGACCTCGACGCGCATCGCCTACCTCGCCGCCGTCGATATCCTCGCCAGCCTCGTCGCCTACAACATGCAGCCCGAGGCGACCGTGACGCTGCGCCGCATCAAGCAGCAGCTCGTCACCCACCGCGACGGCGACGACCGCCAGCTTCTGGGAGACTGAGCCTCCCGTGCCACGAAAGGAAACCCCATGACCAAGTCGGTAGCTGTTGTCACTGGCGCGGCCGGCGATATCGGCCGGGCGATCGCCAAACGCCTCGCGGACGATCACGACGTGATCCTGCTTGTCGATCTCGACCTTGCCGCCGCCGAAAAGGCAGCGCAGTCCCTCGGCCCCGCCGAACGCTTCGTCGCCTTCGGCTGCGATGTGACCAGCGATGAGAGCGTTGCGGCCATGGCGCGCGCGGCGGCGGAACACGGCACCGTGCGCACCCTCGTCAACAATGCCGGTGCCGCCCGCGCCGTCAGCCTGCACGGCACCAGCCCGGACGACTGGCGTGCCGACACTGCGCTGAACCTCGAAGCCCCCTTCCTCTGCTTCCGCGCCGTCGAAGATCAGCTGAAGGCAACACAGGGCTCCGTCATCAACATCGCCTCGGTCAACGGCATGAACGTCTTCGGTCATCCGGCCTATAGCGCGGCCAAGGCCGGCATGCTGCATTTCACCAAGCTCGTCGCCGTTGAATACGGCAAATACGGCATCCGCTCGAATGCGGTGGCGCCCGGTACGGTGCGCACTCAGGCCTGGGAAGCGCGCGCCGCCGCCAATCCCAATGTCTTCGAGGAAGCCCGCCGCTGGTATCCGCTACAGCGGGTGGCAAAGCCCGAGGATATCGCCGAGGCCGTCGGCTTTCTCGCAGGCCCGCTCGCCTCCGCCATCAGCGGCGTCTGCCTGCCGGTCGATTGCGGCCTCACCGCCGGTCAGGCGGAGCTGGCGCGCACCTTCTCACAATCCTCGGACTACTAAGGGATACGGACATGACCACCTCCCCCTATCGCCTGGAAACCACTTGGCAACCGGATGGCGGGCCGTTCGGCCGCTTCACCTTCACGCTGTTCAACGTCTCGGATGCGGCCCTTTCCGGCTTCAAGCTGGTCTATACCTCACTGACGCGGGTGATCGATCCCGAGGCCTGCGAAAACGCGGTGTTCCTGCGCCGCAACGCCAATTTCCATGAATTCGGCCCGCCGGCCGGGCTGGTGCTACAGCCGGGCGAAGGCTGGACCTTCACCGTCAGCGGCCTGCACCGCACCGCCAAGCACTGCACCGATGGCGCCAAATCCGCCTATCTGACGCTGTCGGATGGCCGCCATGTCGATGTCGCGGTTTCCGACCTGCTGCTCGAAGGCGCCGTCAACGAGCCGCCGCCGGTGCTTTTGCCGGAAGGCAAGCTCGACCTGCCGTTTGCGCTGCAGCCCTGGCCGGCCGAAATCGATGCCAAGCCCGGCGAAGGTTTCCCCGTCGTGCTTTCGCCGGCTCCGGGCTCTTCGCCGGAGGATATCCGCGCGGTCTCGACCGTGCTGGCCCTGTTCCACCGGCTGTTCGAAAGCAGCCACGCGCCCTTCAACCTCAAGCCTTCGCCGCAGGGCCGCACCATCACCTTCCGGCAGGATGCAGGCATCGCCAAGGAAGGCTACCGGCTGGATTTCTCCGGCGAGACCATCGTGCTCGCTTACGCCGATGCCTCCGGCCGCCGCTATGGCCTGACCTCGCTCGCCCAGCTTCTCGAAGGCGCGCGCAGCAAGCCGGACCTGTTCCGCTTCCCGGTTTCCGGCTCGATCTCCGACAAGCCGCGCTACGGCTGGCGCGGCTGCCATCTCGATGTTTCCCGCCAGTTCTACCCGGCTGCAGACATCAACAGGCTGATCGATATCCTCGCCTGGTTCAAGATGAACATCTTCCACTGGCATCTGACCGATGACGAAGCCTGGCGTCTGGAAATCAAGGCCTATCCGCAATTGACGACGACCGGCGTGCTGCGCGGCCCGGACGAGCCGCTGCTGCCGCAGCTCGGCAACGGCGCAACGCCTGTCGGCGGCTTCTATTCGCAGGACGACGTGCGCGCCATCGTCGCCCATGCCGACAGCCTCGGCGTCGAGGTCATCCCGGAAATCGACATTCCCGGCCACAGCACCGCGACCCTTGCCGCCCTGCCGGAGCTGTCGGACGGTCAGGAAGCCCCGGAAAGCTATCGCTCGGTACAGGGCTATCCCAACAACGCGCTGAACCCGGCCATCGAACTCACCTACACCTTCCTCGAAAAGGTGTTCGACGAGATGGTCGAGCTGTTCCCCTCCTCTTATATCCACATCGGCGGCGACGAGGTGGCGAACGGTTCGTGGCTTGCCTCGCCGCTCGCCAAGAAGCTGATGGACAGGGAAGGCATTTCCGGCACCTTCGCCCTGCAGTCCTATTTCCTGAAGCGCATCAAGGCGATGCTGACGGCGCGCGGCCGCAAGCTTGCCGGCTGGAACGAGGTCGCCCATGGCGGCGGCGTCGATCCGAAGGATTCGCTGCTCATCGCCTGGGAGAAGCCCGAGGTCGGCATGGAGCTGGCCCGCAGCGGCTATGACGTCGTCATGAGCCCCGGACAGGCCTATTATCTCGACATGGTGCAGGCCGAAGCCTTCCAGGAGCCGGGCGCGAGCTGGGCGGGCACCGTGCCGCCTGTTCATACCTATACCTACGATGCCGAAGGCGATTTCCCTGATGATCTCAAGGATCGCATGAAGGGCGTGCAGGCCTGCATCTGGTGCGAGCACTTCCTGTCGCGTGGCTACTTCAACCGCCTCGTCTTCCCGCGCCTGCCGGCGATTGCCGAAGCCGCCTGGACCCCGAAGGCGAACAAGGACTGGCAGCGCTTCGCCGCCATCGTCCGCCTGACACCCGTTCTTTAGGAGAATGACGATGCGTATCGCCGTCGGTGGTATCCATACGGAATGCAGCACCTATTCGCCGGTGCTGATGAGCGTCGAGGATTTTCGCGTGCTCAGGGACGACGACCTGCTTGCCGCCGAATATTTCGATTTCCTTAAGGCGGACGGTATCGAGCACATTCCGCTGCTTCATGCCCGCGCCGTGCCGGGCGGCCCGGTCTCCCGCGCCGCCTATGAGGCCTTCAAGGCCGAATTTCTGGAACGCCTGCAAGCCGCCCTGCCCTTCGACGGTCTTTATCTCGCCATGCACGGCGCGATGAATGTCGAGGGCATGGACGATGCCGAGGGCGACTGGATTTCCGCCGCCCGCGCCGTCGTCGGCCCGGATTGCCCGGTTGCCGCCAGCTACGACCTGCACGGCAATGTCAGCCAGAAAATCATCGACCAGCTCGATATCTTCGCCGGCTATCGCACCGCGCCGCATATCGACGTGCGCGAAACCATGGTGCGGGCATGGTCGCGGCTGGTCGAGGTGCTGAAGGGCGCACCCCTTCCCGGCGTCGCCTGGGCGCCGATCCCGGTGCTGCTGCCGGGCGAAAAGACCTCGACGGAAGACCAGCCCGTCAGCGGCCTCTATGATGCGCTGCCCGGCTTCGACGCCCGCGACGGCGTCCTCGATGCCAACCTGATGATCGGTTACGTCTGGGCCGACGAGCCCCGCGCCACGGCCTGCGCCGTGGTGACCGGGACGGACAAGGCCGCCGCGGCCAAGGCCGCCGAGGAAATCGCCCTCTCCTACTGGAATGTCCGCGAAGCCTGCGCCTTCGGCCCGGTGACCGGTCCGCTCGACGATATGCTCGTAATCGCGGCCAAGGCCGAAACCCGGCCCGTCATTCTCGCAGATTCCGCCGACAACCCGACCGGCGGCGGTGTCGGCGACCGCGCCGATGTGCTGAACGCGCTCCTTGCGCATGGCGGCTTCGCCAGCGCGCTGATCGCCGGCATCACCGACCGCCCGGCCGTCGAAGCCTGCTTCGCCGCCGGCAAGGGCGCGCGACTTTCGCTTTCCATCGGCGGCACGCTCGATCCATCGAGCACGCCGGCGAAGGGCGAGGCGGAGGTTTTGCTGCTCGACGATCCCGGCGCGGCGGCGGAACGGCAGGCGGTGATCCTGATCGGCGGCATCACCGTCGTTCTCGCCGCGCGCCGCCGGCCCTATCACAATATCCCGGATTTCACCCGGCTCGGGCTCGATCCGCACACAGTGCCGCTGCTCGTCGTCAAATCCGGCTATCTCTCGCCGGACCTCGCGCCCATCGCCAATCCGAACCTGATGGCGCTGACGCAAGGTGTGGTCGATCAGGATATCGAAGGGCTGGTGAGCAAGCGCCGCCAGCGCCCAGCCTTCCCCTTCGACCGCGATTTCGCCTACACGCCGCAAGCCCGCCTTTCGGCCCGCTGGCAAAACCGCTAGGCCCTGCCGCGCACGCGCGACAGGCAGAGACAAGCATCAAACTTTAAGCGTGGGCGCGAACAATCGTGCCCACGTTTTGGCAGGCATTCCCTCGCGCCGCGATAGCGGTCGCTTTTCGATAGTCCCATGACCCGTTTTATTCCCGACGTTTTCCGCGACCCGACGATCCGGGTCAGCATGTTCGCGATCTTCGCCTTCGGTTTTGCCGGGGCTGCGACCTCGCCCTATCAGTCCGTCGTCGGCATTCGCGAACTGGGGCTCAGCGACATCGTCTATTCGGCGCTGATCTTCCTGGCCGCCGGCGTCAATGTCGTCGTCAGCGTGCTGCTCGGCAATGTTGCCGACCGGATCGGCAATTACCGCACCATGCTGCTGATCGTGCCGTTCTTCGGCATCGTCGGCTACGGCGCGGTCTATATCTTTCCGGCGCAGGCGACCTTCGTCGTCGCCATCCTGCTCTTCCTGCCGATCTATGGCGCACTGAATTCGCTGCTGTTTGCCAATGTGCGCGCCGTGACCCGCGGCATGCCGCGCGACGATATCGCCAATGTCAATTCCGGCGTCCGCGCGATGATCTCGCTCTCCTGGGTGCTGGTGCCCGGCATTACCGGCGCGTTGCTGGCCCGCTCGGCGAGCATGCTGCCGGCCTATCTCTTCGCAAGCCTCGCCTGCGTTGCCTGTCTGGCGCTGATCGCCGCCTATCTGCCGCGCCAGACCAAGGCCGATGCGCCGGCCGCGCCGCATCTTTCCCATCTCGCCGCGCTCGGCGCGGTCGTCTCGCCAAAGGTTTTCGTGCGCGTGCTGGCCGTGGCGCTGATCACCAGCACGCTGCATGTCAACGCCGCCGTGCTGCCGCTGATCACCACCGGCGCGGCAAACGGCGCGGTCTCCGATATCGGCGTTCTCGTCGGCATCGTGGCGTTGTTGGAGGTGATTTTCATCGTTTTCTGGGGCTGGCTGCAGAAATCCATGCCCCCCATCGCGGCGCTGGCCGCCGGCACCATCCTCTATGTGATCTACCTGCTGCTGCTCGGCTTCGCCTCGGCGCCCTGGCATCTTTATGCGCTGACGGTGATCAGCGGGCTTGGGGCGGCGGCGCTGATCAGCATTCCGATCACCTACCTGCAGGATCTCATCGCCGACCGGCCGGGGCTCGGCAGCTCGCTGATTTCGATCAACATCTTCGTCAGCGCCGGCTTGAGTGCGCTTCTGTTTGCGCTCGGAACGGCGGTCAGCAGCTATTCGGGCACGGCGATCATTGGCGCGGTGGCCGGGCTGACGGGGATCGGGATGCTGCTGTTTTTCGATGGGCGACGGGGGCGCTGAGGGGTCTTCAACAGCCCTCAATACACTTCCGGCACATACATCTCGTCCGGCGGCTCATGACGGATATAATCGTCGTGGCGCACGCGCTGCGGCAGGTCTATCGCTTCCTTCGGCACATCCTCATAGGGCACCTGCGCCAGCAGATGGGCGATGCAGTTCAGCCGCGCCTTCTTCTTGTCGACGGCCTCGACGATCCACCACGGCGCTTCCGGGATGTGGGTGCGGGCCAGCATGTCTTCCTTGGCCTTGGTATAGTCTTCCCAATGCACCCGGCTTTCGAGGTCCATCGGCGAAAGCTTCCACTGCTTCAGCGGATCGTGGATGCGCATGCGAAAGCGAAATTCCTGCTCCTCGTCGGTGATCGAGAACCAGTATTTGATCAGGATGATGCCGGAGCGCACCAGCATGCGCTCGAATTCCGGCACCGAGCGGAAGAACTCCTCCAGCTCGTCCTTGGTGCAAAAGCCCATGACGCGCTCGACACCGGCGCGGTTGTACCAGGAGCGGTCGAACAGCACCATTTCGCCCGCCGTCGGCAGATGCGGCGTGTAGCGCTGGAAATACCATTGATTGCGCTCGCGCTCGGTCGGCGCCGGCAGCGCCACGACGCGGCAGACGCGCGGATTGAGCCGCTGGGTGACGCGCTTGATGGCGCCGCCCTTGCCGGCGGAATCGCGGCCCTCGAACAGCACCACCACCTTCAGCTTCTTGTACTGCACCCAGTCCTGCAGCTTGACCAACTCGTGCTGCAGGCGGAACAGCTCGCGGAAATAGACGCGGCGCTCCAGCGTCTGCGGCGCGGGGCCGGACATGCCCTCGGCGATGAGGTCGTCCAGCCGCTCCTCCTCGATCTGCAACTCCAGCTCCTCGTCGAAGCTGTCGGCGATCTCCGCCTTGATGCGGTTCAGGTGATTGTCGTCAAACATCGGCCCCATCCGTCGCTGCGCCCGGCCGGGCGATTTTCCTCATCAAAGCGTATAGGAAGGCTCTATGAAGCTTTTGTGACGTCTTCAGCCCGCCGCTCCCGCTCCGAAATGCCGCTCGAAGGAAAACAATCCTGTCGGCAGGCGGCTGCCGCCGTCAAGCGCCAGATCGGAGAGGATTTCGCCGATGACGCTGGTGAACTTGAAACCGTGGCCGGAGCAGGCCGAAGACACCACGACATTTGCAGCACCCGGCATGAAATCGAGCAAAAAGTCCTCGCTCGGCAGCATGGTGTAGCGGCAGGTCGTCGCCCGCGCCCGCTGCCATGCGGCCAGCGGCAGGCGGCGGCGGGCGAAATCGTCGAGCAGCGCCGTGTCGGCGTCATTGACCGGCGGGTTTGGCAATTTCGGATCGATCGGCTCGCGGAAATGGGCGTGGCGGCCGATCTTGACGCCATCGATGCCGATGGCCGGAAAGCCGAAGAAGGAACCGCCTTCGCGATTGTCCCGGATGAAGCAGGGCATGCGCTGCGGCTGGGCGACAAAGCCATCCTGCGGCTGATACCACGCCACCACCTGACGGATCGGCACGGCGTAAGGCACGAGTTGCGGCACCAGCTCCGCCACCCAGGCGCCGGTGGCGACGATCACCTTCTTCGCCCGGTAGCGGCCGGTGTCGGATACGACCGTCACGCCGGCATCGTCGGGCTCGATAGCCGTGACCTTCTCGCCGAAATGCAGGGCGGCACCCTCTTCCGCGGCGAGCTTCAGGTAGCCCATGACCGCAGCTTCCGGCCGGATATAACCGCCCTGCGGATCGAGCAGGCCGATCTCATCCTCATCCAGCACGAAGGCCGGGTAACGCCGTGCCATCGCTTCCGGGTCGAGGATTTCGTGGGCGAGGCCATGTAGATCGCAGGAGGCGCGGGTGCCGCTGACGATCTTGCTGTCGGGGGAGCCGATCTGCAGCACGCCGGTCACCGTCAGGATATCAGCGCGCAGCCGGGCCTCCAGCCTGCGCCAGTTTTCATAGGCGCGCTGCAACAGCGGCACATAGGACGGGTCTTCGAAGTAGCCGAGCCGGATCAGCCGGCTGTCGCCATGGGACGAACTAAGGGCATGGGCGGGGTAGTGGGCTTCGATGCCGATCGCCTTGACGCCGCGGGCGGCGGCGAAAGAGAGCGCAGCACTACCCATGGCGCCGAGGCCGATGACGGCAAGATCGAAGGTTTCAGACATGATCGATTTCCGGTGGCGCGTGTTCGGCGATCAGCCGGCGCAAGGTTTCCATATCCGCATGAAGCGGCCGGTCATCGTCATAATGGGAAACCCGCGAGCGCACCAGTCTCTGGATGGCGTCCGTGCCGCGCGCCCTTGTGGCGGAGGCGGCGATCACATCCTGCGCCTGCGCCGCCGCCATCAGCTCGATGGCGAGGATGTATTCGGCATTGTCGAGGATCGACAGCAGCTTGTTGGCCGCGGCCGTCGGATGGGCGAGGAAATCCTCCTGCAGACCCGAGGTGACGCCGCCATCGAGCGAAGCCGGTGCGGCAAGGCGGCGGTTGTCGTTGGCAAGGGCGGCTGCGGTGTACTGCGCGATCATGAAGCCGGAATGGCTGCCGGCATCGCTGGCAAGGAACGGCGGCAGGCCGCTGACCAGCGGGTTGACCAGCCGGTCCATGCGCCGTTCGCTCATGGCCGCGATCTGGGCGATGGCGATGGCGAGGCTATCGACTGCCAAGGCCAGCGCCGGGGCAACCGCGTGGGCTTCCGAAGACACGACAGGCGCTTCCGGCGTGCCGGAGACGGCGGGGTTGTCGGTGACGGAGGCAAGCTCGCGGTCGACAACGACGGCGGATTGTTCGAATACATCCCAGGCCGCGCCATGGGCGTGGGGAACGGAGCGCAGGCTGAGCGCATCCTGCGTGCGCTTGCCGATGGCGGCAGCGATCAGGCCGCTGCCCTGCAAGCGGGCGCGCAGCCGCGCGCCGACCTTGGCGATGCCCGGTGATGGGCGCAGCGCCAGCACGGCTTCGTCGAACGCGGCCATCTGGCAGCCAACAGCTTCCAGCGTCAGAGGCGCGATGGCATCGGCCCAGTCGAGGATGCGTTCAGCCCGTGCCAAAGCAAGGGCGGAAAGGCCGGTGGCGCAGGCGGTGCCGTTAACGAGGCTCAAGCCCTCCTTGGCGCCGAGCACCAGCGGTTCAAGGCCGATGGCGGCCAGCGCCTCGCGGCCGGTCATGCGCTTGCCCTTCACCGTGGCGCTGCCTTCGCCGATCAGCACCAGCGCCGTGTGGGCATTGTGGGTGAGATAGCCGGCCGAGCCGCGCGAGGGCACATCCGGGATGCAATCCTGCTCCAGAAAGGCGGTGAGATGACGGATGATCTGCGGCCGCACGCCGGAATGGCCGTGGGCGAAATTGGCGATCTGGGCGGCGATGATCGAGCGCACGGAGCCGGCCGGCAAGAGCGGGCCGACGCCGCAGGCGTGGCTGAGGATGATATTGCGCGACAGCCGGCTCTGGGAGGCGCGGTCGATGACCGTATCCGACAGCGCGCCGACGCCGGTGTTGATGCCGTAGGCCCGAACGCCGGTCTCGACGAGGCGTTCGACGATGCGGCTTGCCGTCTCGACCCGCGACCAGGCGGCATCCGAAAGCGCAAGCGCCTCCCCTTTCCCGACATCGGCGACGTCTCGCCAGGAAAGGCCTTTTTCAAGAGTGATGCTCATTGGCCGTTTCCGAAATTTCCGATGAACTGGCGGAAGGCCGGGCTTGCGCCGCTGCCGAACATATCTTCCGGCGCGCCGCTGCTTTCGACCAGACCTTCTTTCATGAAGACCACCCGGTTGGAGACATTGCGGGCAAAGCTCATTTCGTGGGTGACGACCAGCATGGTCATGCCTTCTTCGGCGAGCGCCCGCATGACGCGCAGCACTTCGCCGACCAGTTCCGGGTCGAGCGCCGAGGTTGGCTCGTCGAACAACATCACCTTCGGTTTCATGGCGAGCGCGCGGGCAATCGCCACGCGCTGCTGCTGGCCGCCGGACAGATGGGCGGGATAGGCATCACGCTTGCCGGCGATGCCGACCTTTTCAAGCAGCGCTTCGGCTTCGGCGATGCACTCCGCCTTCGGGCGCTTCAGTACGTGCATCGGCCCCTCGATGATGTTTTCGAGGATGGTCATGTGGGACCAGAGATTGAAACTCTGAAACACCATGCCGAGTTCGGAGCGGATATGATCGACCTGCTTCTGGCTGGCAGGATGGCTCCTGCCGTTCTTGTGGACCATACGGATCTGCTCGCCATCGACGAAGATATCGCCGTCGGTCGCGGTTTCCAGCAGATTGATGCAGCGCAGGAAGGTGGACTTGCCGGAGCCGGAGGCCCCGAGCAGCGAGATGACATCACCATCCTGCGCATCGAGCGAGATGCCGCGCAGAACCTCGTGGGTGCCAAAGCTCTTGCGGATATTGCGAACCGAAAGTCGTGTAACGCCGGGCATGGGTGCTCCAATCCTTAAGCGGCCGAGGGGGCGGGGCGGCGATGGCGGGAAAGCGAATATTCAAGCAGGGCCATGGCCTGCAGGATGATGAAATTCAAAACGAGATAGATGACCGCCGCACAGAGGAAGACTTCCATGGTGCGATAGGTCTGGGAGATCAGCCGCTGGGCGACGCCGGTCACTTCCCAGACGGTAACGAGGCTGGCGAGCGCCGTCGACTTCATCATCAGCACGATTTCGGTCGAATAGGCCGGCAGCGCATGACGGAAGGCGATGGGCGCGATGATGCGGCGCACCAGCAGGAAGCCGGACATGCCGATGGCGCGGCCCGCTTCGATTTCCTTCGGCGACACCGCGCGGATGCCGCTGCGGAAGATTTCCGCACTATAGCCCGCCGTGCAGAGCGCCAAGGACAGGATGGCGCAGACCATCGGCTCGCGCAGGAACGGCCAGAGGAAGGAATAGCGGATGAAGCCGAACTGGCCGAGGCCGTAAAACACCAGGAACATCTGGATCATCAGCGGCGAGCCGCGGAAGACGAAAATATAGCCCTTGGCGAAGTTGCGAAGGACCGGATTGCCGCTGACGCGCATGGTGACGATCAACAGCCCCAGCAGGCCGCCGCACAGCACCGACAGCGAAAACAGGATCAGCGTCGTCGGCACCGCCGCAAGCAGCGTTGCCATGCTGGAGAAGAGAAAGGCGAAATCCATCCGGCGCTCCTATGCCTGGCCCATGGCCGAAGCCGGCATGCTGCGGTTTGCGCGCCGCTCGGCGCGGTTAAAGATGCGATCCGACAGGCTGGTCAGGATGAGGTAGAGCAGGCCGCCGACGATGAAGAACAGAAAATATTGCCGCGTCGAGCCGGCTGCGACCTGGCTGGTGCGCATCAGCTCGGCAAGGCCGGTGACGGAGATCAGCGCCGAATCCTTGAGGCTGAGCTGCCAGACGTTGCCGAGGCCGGGAATGGCGAAGCGCAGCACCTGCGGCATGATGATCCGTCGCACGCGCATCGCCCGCGACATGCCGATGGCGGAGGCCGCCTCCAGCTCGCCCTTGGCGATGGCGAGATAGGCGCCGCGATAGACTTCCGCCTGATAGGCACCGGAGATGATGCCGACGGCGAGCGCGCCGGAGGCGAAGGACGGTAGGCCGAGGAAGCCCTCATAGCCCATCCAGTTACCGATCGAGGTGATGGCGGAGGAGCCGCCGAAATAGATGAGATAGATGATCAGCAGTTCCGGCACGCCGCGAAAGACGGTCGTGTAGATATTGCCGAGCGTGACCAGAATGAGATTGCCGGAAAGCTTTGCCGACGCGACGATCGCGCCGAAGACGGCGCCGATTGCCAGCGCCGTTGCCGTGACGGCCAGCGTCATCAGCGTCGCCACCAGGAGCAGCGCTCCCCATCCGGTCGAGCCGAAGCCCAGGAGTTCCAAGGTTGCCATTGCGTCCGTTCCCCGTCGTGGCGGATGTTGTGACGTCAGGATGTGAATGCGTGGGCGGAAAGACCCCTCCCCAACCCTCCCCACAAGGGGGAGGGAGCTTATCGAGGGTGCCGGACCTTCGGGGTCAAAGCTTGCTCCGCAGGGCTTCCTCCCCCTTGTGGGGAGGGTTGGGGAGGGGTCTTTCCGATCGCCAGGAATAGCCGAACGCAGCCGCCGGCGATTAGCCGGCAGCTGCCCAAACGGTAGTCCTTATTCCTGCGGGCTGACGTCGACCTTGAACCACTTCATGGAGAGTTCCTTGACGGTTCCGTCGGCAAGCGCCGACTTGATCGCTTCGCTGAGCTTGTCGCGCAGTTCCGGATCGGCCTTGCGGACACCGAGGCCTTCGCCCGCGCCCCAGATCGGGCCTACGATTTCCGGACCGGTGAAGGCCAGCGTGTCGTTGGCGGATGCGAAGGCGTTGTTGAAATAGACGGCATCGTCGAAGCCGAGGTCGATACGACCGTTCTGCAGGTCGAGGTCGCGGTCGGCGCCGGTCTTGTATTCGCGGATTTCGGCGATCGAGCCGAAATTGTCGTAGATGAACTTGGCGTAGACGGTCGCCGCCTGGATACCGATGGTCTTGCCCTTGAAGGCTTCCTTCAGCGCGTCGATTTCGGATACGCCGGTCTGGCCGGGCGTCATCTTGACGATGGCGCCGGTGCCGGCAGCGTTGGCCAGCGGGCTATCCTTGGCGGTTGCGAAGGCGGCCGGGGTCGCGGCATAGGGAATGGTGAAATCGATGATCTGCTTGCGCTCTTCGGTGATCGACAGCGCATCCATGATCACGTCGAACTTGCCGGCGTTGAGCGCCGGGATCATGCCGTCCCAGTCGGAAGCGACCAGCGTGCATTCGATCTTGGCGCGCTCGCAGAGCACCTTGGCCAGCTCGGGCTCGAAGCCGCCGAGCGTGCCGTCGGCATTGGTCATGTTCCACGGCGCATAGGCGCCTTCCAGCGTGATCGTCGCCGATGTCCAGTCCTTGGCGGCGGCCGGTGCGGCAAAGGCGGCAAGCGAAAGCGCTCCCGTCAGGAGAAGTGCATTGAATTTCATGGTTGGTCCTCTCAGTTTTGAAAACGATGTATTACCCCTGCCGATCTGCGCCGGCTTGCCCGTCCGTTCTTATGAGAAGCGTGATCGGGAAGTTGTATAGGGTACCATATGAAAAAATTTGTGATATGCAAGAGGAAGTTGGTTTCCAACATAAGTTAATCGACGAATAAGGGGCAAGCAATGAAGCGTTCCGGCGAGATGCGACGTGAACTGGCGCAAAACGACGCAAGCCCCCTTTATGCCGGCGTCAAGCAGGTGATCCTCGATCGCATTCATAGCGGCGAATGGCCGCCCAAATACCGCGTTCCCTCCGAAAACGAGCTGGTGCTGGAGCTTGGCGTCAGCAAGATGACCGCCAACCGGGCGCTGCGCGAGCTTGCCAGCGAGGGCGAACTGGTGCGCATTCAGGGTGTCGGCTCGTTCGTAGCCGAGCGCAAGGGGGCTTCCACCCTGTTCGAGGTGCGCAACATCGCCGACGAAATCGCCGAGCGCGGCCATATTCACGAGGCAACCGTGGTGGTGCTGGCGCAAATCACGGCGCCGCCGGAGATTGCCGATGCGCTGGAACTCGACCTCGGTGCGCCGGTTTTCCATTCTCTGGTCGTGCACAGCGAAAACGGCGTGCCGGTGCAGATCGAGGACCGGCACGTGCACCCCGATGCCGCACCCGATTATCTTGCCCAGGATTTCATGGCGATCACGCCCAATGCCTATCTCTCGGCCGTCGCGCCGCTGACCGGTTCGGAGCATGTGGTCGAGGCCGCGCTGCCGCAGGCCTGGGAATGCAAGCTGCTGACGATCCAGAAGACCGAGCCGTGCCTGACGATCCGCCGCCGCACCTGGTCGGCGCACGGCATCGTCTCGATCGCCCGGCTCGTCTATCCCGGCAGCCGCTATCGCCTTGAAAGCGGCAGCGGCAGGCCGGTGGAGCGTTAAGTTGTATATGGAACTTAGGCGAAAGCCTGTATAACTCTTGTCCTCAAGGCCGGTTAAAGGCTGCCTTGGCCTTTGAAATAACCGGGATACTGCACTTCTTCCGGATCGGGTTTGTTGGGCTGCGGGCGGTGCTTGCCGGGCTTTCCACCCTTCGAGCCGGCGGGCTTGGCTGCCTTCTGGCCCGGCTTTGACGGCGCCGCATCGGCTTCCGTCAGCGGGGATTGCGCATCATCTTTGATCGACATGGCCTCTTCCTTCCTGTTCGTGAGGAAACGGCAGGCGGTAGCGATGGTTCCGTCATCGGGTGAATCGTCGGCCTTCGGGAACAAATCGGCGTTTCATTCGTAAGCCTTCGTCGCACTCGCCCTTCCGGGCCTGACGAGGAGATGCCCATGCAACCGGTAAAATCGCCGCAACAGGAAAACCACTATGACGGCCGCGCCGCCGATTGCCGCGAGGCGCTGGAAGGCAAGATCCAGCAGCTGATCGAGGAAGGCATGCGCGCCGGCTGGAGTCGCAGCGAAGTGACGCAAACGCTGCGCGAGATCATCGAAGATGACCACACCCTGCTCGCCCGGCAAAAATGATCCCCGAACGGAACAAGCCGGCGGCGAAACATGACAGCGCCGGCCAAGATCCCGCCCGCCTTTCGCGAGGAACATGCCGACGCCGGTTCGGTGGCGGCGTTCCATGCCGAGGCGCAGGCGTGCCGGCGTTGCGACCTTTACCGGAAGGCGACGCAGGTCGTCTTCGGCGAAGGCCGGCCGCACGCGCCGGCGATGCTCGTCGGCGAGCAGCCGGGAGACCGGGAGGATGTGGCTGGACATCCCTTTGTCGGGCCTGCCGGACGGGTCCTGGACGAATGCCTTGAAGAGGCCGGCATCGACCGGTCGGCCTGCTATATCACCAATGCCGTGAAGCACTTCAAATTCGAGCGCCGCTGAAAGCGGCGGCTGCATGCGCGGCCCGATGCCGGCGAAGTGCAGCGGTGCGCGTGGTGGCTCGGCGGGGAACTGGCCCTGCAGAAGCCAAAAATGATCGTCGCCCTTGGCGCCACCGCCCTCTATACCCTGATGGGCCGCGGCATCGGCCTCATGGAAAAGCGCGGACATATCCTGAAGGCCGTAGACGGCACTTCCGTTCTGGTCACCATCCATCCTTCCTATCTGCTGCGCATCCGCGACAAGGACGATGCCAGAACCCAGCGCGCCGCCTTCGTTTCCGATCTGGCAAAGATCGCGGCCTTTCTGGAAGAATGATGTCCCAAGCGCCTGCCCATGCATCGAACACGGAGGCGAGCGACGGCAGGCGGCTTCCGTATTCGACCGGTTCCATCGAAAACCACCCCGAGATCCAGGAACGTACGATCGCCGACAAAGGGGCTTTACATTTTTCCGATTAAGGATATTAAATATCCATAAGGATAATAAATATCCTTAATTAACGGAGAACAGCCATGACCCAGCGCCTGAACTACGCCCAGCTTTCCCCCGAACTTTTCAGAAAGATGTCCGAACTCGCCGCCGCCCTGAACAACAGCGTCATCGACGTGAAGACCCGCGACCTCGTGAACATCCGGGCTTCGCAGCTCAACGGCTGCGCCTTCTGCCTCGACATGCATGTCAAGGAAGCCAAGATCCACGGCGAAAGCGAACTGCGCCTCTACCACGTTGCCATCTGGCACGAATCCAACCTGTTCGAGCCGCGCGAGCGCGCCGCCCTCGCCTGGACCGAAGCGGTGACGAAGCTGCCGGAAGGCGGCATTCCCGATGCGCTTTTCGAGCGCGTGCGCAGCGTGCTTTCGGACAAGGAAATTTCCGACCTGACCTTCTCGATCATGGCGATCAACGCCTGGAACCGCGCTTCCATCTCCTTCAAGTCCGTGCCCGGCTCCGCCGACAAGCTCTACGGCCTCGACAAGGCCGGCTTGAAGTAGCCGACAACCCTTGCGCGGCGGCCTCCCTCCCCGTGGATGGCCGGCCGCGTCGAAACACAGGAACCGTGACATGATCAGGATATCTGCCATCGCCGCCGCCGCGTTTGCGGCATCCCTTCTCGCCGCGGGCGCCTCCCATGCCGCCGAAGCGGCCAAAGTCACGCTCGTCTATGAGCACGCGCTTCCCAACGTTCCCGGCAAGAGCATCCGGGGCGTGCTGGTCGAATACGGGCCGGGCGGTTTTTCCGAAGGTCATACCCACCCGAACTCCGCCTTCATCTATGCGACCGTGCTCGAAGGCGCGATCCGCAGCCAAGTGAACGACGGCCCGGTCGCCATCTACAAGGCCGGGGAGAATTTTTCCGAAATGCCCGGCGACCGGCATGCCGTGAGCGCCAATGCCAGCAAGACCGAACCGGCAAAGCTGCTTGCGGTGTTCGTGGTCGATACGGATGAGAAGCAGCTGGTGCATCCGCTGAAGTGATGCGAGGCGGAGGCAAGGCTTCTCCGAGAATTCCGAGCCAGCCGCTTTACCCCCCTCTGCCCTGTCGGGCATCTCCCCCTCAAGGGGGGAGATTGGCTGGGGTTGGCCTCTTGCTCCCGATCTTTCCCCTTGAGGGGGAGATGTCGGCTGAGCTGACAGAGGGTAAAGCGGCTTATTCCGAATGTACCGATACACCCCCTCATCCGGCCCGACGGGCCACCTTCTCCCCGCTGGGGAGAAGAGAAAGTGATCCTCACCCCGCCCGTCTTTTCACCCACTCGCCGCTGCTCCGCCAGAGCGCCGGCGGGACTTCCTGTTCCAGCGTCTGGATGAGGGCGGCAAGGCTCACGCCCCTTAGCTTTGCCCGCCATGCCGCATCCGCTTCCCACATGATGCGGGCGATGGCGCAGGGGCCGGTATCGCAAAAACCTTCCGGGCGGCAGGGATTGTTGGCGCGGATATTGCTGCAGACGAAGCTGCGCTCCTTGCCCTCGACGGCCTCCACCACATCCAGGAAGCTCACCTCGCTCGCGGGGCGGGCGAGCCGGTAACCGCCGCTCGGGCCGAGCGTCGATTCGACGAGCTTGGCCTGCGACAGGCTCTGCAGCGCCTTCGACAGGTATTCCTTCGGCAATCCGTGGAATTCGGCGAGCGCCTTGGTCGAGAGATAGCGCCCCTCCGGGAGACCGGCAAGGACGGCGCAACAGTGCAGCGCCCATTCGACTTGGCTTTTGAGGATCATGAACGTCTTCCGCTAAATAAGGACAATTCATATCCTTATTTAGCGATCCTGTAAATGGCAGCGCGTCTATTCGCGGGCGCCGGCTGCTTCGAGCAACGCGACGATCTCCGTCAACCGGCGGGCGCGAGCGTGGAAGAGCGCGGTCTTGCCGTCGAAATCCTTGATATTGGCATCGGCGCCGGCCTTCAGCAGCGAACGCACGCTGTGTTGCGCCGCCGGTCCGCCATCGGTGAGGATCGCGGCTTCGAGCAGCGCCGTCCAGCCGAGACGGTTGACGTGATCGAGCTTGACGCCGGCTGCGATCAAGAGGTCCACGGCTTCCGGGTGTCCCTTTTCGGCGGCCGGGATCAGCGCCGTGCCGCCATAGCGATTGGTGCTCTTGAGGTCCGCGCCGTTGGCGAGGATCAGCTTGAGGATTTCGATGCGGCCGTGGGCGCCGGCCACGAGATAGGGGCTGTCCTGAATATTGTCCTTGGCGTTGACATCGGCACCGGCTGAAATCAGGGCGCGGGCGGCGTCGATATCGTCGTTCCAGACGGCGACGAGCAACGGCGTCTGGCCGTCGCCATTGCGCTCGTCCACTTTGTTGCCGGCCTTGATTGTCTGTTCGAGGGCGGCGTGATCGCCGCGCTCCACCGCCGCCAGAACAGAGGCCTGCCCGTTGCCGCCAATCGCCATGATCAAAACTCCTGCCAGAATAAAACGCTTCATCGTCACCTCCACGCGAAAAGCCCGCACGATCCTTCGGAGCGCGCGGGCAAGACGGATATCCGTGGGTTGCGGGATTATTTCAGACGCTTGGCCTGGGCTTCAAGAGCCTTGTTGGCGCAGGCTTCGTCGAACTGGCCGCCCGGAGCGCCGCCAACGCCGATGGCGCCGATGGTTGCCTTGCCGACCTTGACCGGCACGCCGCCGGCCAGAACGAGGAAGCCGGGGATATCGACGAGGCCGGCAGCACCCGGATTTTCGGCAACGGTCTTGGCCATGCCGCTGGTCGGGTTGCGCGAGGAAGCCGAGGTGTAGGCCTTGGCGGTCGCGGCATTTGCGGTGTGGGCGCCGGCATTTTCAGCGCGAACCAGCGCGATCAGGACGCCCGAGCGGTCGGTGACGGCAGCAGCGACGTTGTAGCCGTCAGCCTTGCAGGCTTCGACGGCGGCCTTGGCGAGATCGACGGCCAGATCGGTGCCGATGCTCGGCAGCGAAACGGTGTCTTCGGCGAAAGCCGGGGCGGCAGAGAGAGCAAGAGCGGCGGCGAGAACGATGTGCTTCATTTGAAACCTCCAGGGGCGGAACCATTTCCTGAAAGCCAAGATAGGGGTTTGCCGCAGGTGGCGGTATTCGCAGGCTAACCGAGCGGTCTCGGTAGGATTACCGATGCGCGGCGAGCCACAGCCGCGTCTGCTCCGCCACGGCGGGCGTGCCGAGCTTGGCGGCGATGGCGGCGCGGTGGCTGTCGACCGTCCTCACAGAAACCGTCAGCGCCGCCGCGATCTCCTTACTGCCGAGGCCTTTCGATACCAGCTCCATCACCTCGGCCTCGCGGCCGGTCAGCTGATCGAGCAGGGCCGTCGTTTCGGCGCGGGCGAGGTGTTCGGCAAGCGCGGCTTCGCAGGCGGTGATCGCCTCCATCAGCACATGCTCGTCCACCGGCTTGGTGAGGAAATCCGTCACCCCGGCGCGGAAGGCGCGGCGGCAGGCTTCGACATCGCCATGGCCGGTGATCATGATCGCCGGCCAGGAAACGCCCTTGGCCGAGAGTTGCGTGAGGAGTTGCAGGCCAGACACGGCGGGGAGCCTGAGATCGAGGATCAGCACGCCCGGCTTTGCCCGGTCGACATGGGCGAGCAGATGGGCGGCATCGGGGAAGGTCATCACCTCCTTGCCGTAGGTGGCGAGCAGCATCGACAGCGCATCGCGCACGGCGGCATCGTCATCCACCAGATAGATCATTTTGTATCCTCCAGCGGCAGGCGGATGGTGAAGCGGGCGCCGCCGGCATTTTCCGCCTCGATGCTGCCCTCCATGGTTTCCACCAGCCGCGCCGAAAGCGGCAGGCCAAGGCCCATGCCATCTGGCTTCGTGGTGAAGAAGGGTTCGAAAATATGCGGCAATGCCGAGGCCGGAATACCGGGGCCGTTATCAGCGATGGTAATCACCGCCTGTTTCCCGGCCGCTTCGGCGCGGATCGAAATGCGGGGGTCGCCCTGTGCTGCCAGCGCGTCGGCGGCGTTGCGCAGGATATTGTGGATCACCTGCTGGAAGCCGATCACATCGATGCGCAGCAGGCGCTCGCCGGAAGAAACGACCGTTTCGAGCCCGATGCCGCGGCGGGTCAAATCGGGTTCGGCAAGGCGCAGGGCCTCGGTCAGGGCGCGTTCCAGCGGCACGGCCTCGATCTGCGCCGGACCACCGGCGATATAGGCGCGCATCCGGCCGAGAATATCGCCCGCCCGCTTGGCTTCGCGGACATTGGCATCGAGCGCCTGTTCCAGAATATCGGCACGGTCGAGCCCCATGGCGCGCTTGGCGGCCTGGCTCTGGCTGAGAAGCGCCGCAACCGGCTGCGCCAGTTCATGGGCGATGCCGGAGGCCATTTCGCCGAGCGCATTGACGCGGCCGGCGTGCGCCAGCTTGGTTTCCTGCTCCAGCAGGGCGGCGCGCAGTTCCTCCTGCCGCCGAGCCCGGATCGCCCGGCGATATTCCCCCAGAAAACGGACGGCGCCGGCAAGGGCCAGCAGCAGCGGCAGCACCACGATCGGGGGCAAGAGTTCGCTCACGCGAAAGCCGCGGCTCATCTCCAGCCGCAGTGGCTGGCTCGTGCTGTTGACGGCGAGGCTGCGGGTGGCATGCAGCAAGGCACCGGCCTCGACGGGGTGGTCGATCAGCCGGTTTTCGCCGAGCGAGATGCGGTAGCCGTCATTTTCCGGCACGACATCGTCGGCGATCAGCCGTCCCGCATCGATGGTCATGAACAGATAGGTGCCCGGCGACACCAGCTTGTAGATATCGTAGCGCGGATCGTCCGGCCGGCTGCGGATGGCGGTGCTGCCGGGGGTGGCGAGTGCCGGCAGGCTTGTAATGTCAGGCCAGTCCGATTGCGTCTGCACCGGGCGGTCGTAGCGGACCTTGGTCGCCGTGTCGCCCTCGATGCGGATGGTCGCGATCTCGACGATGCGCGGGTAGAACGAGCCAATCGCCTGCGCCAACCCATGCACGCTGTCGGAAGGTCCAGCCATGCGGACGACGGCGGCGAGCGCGGTCAGATGCGCCTCATGCTGGGCGAGCTTTTCCGCCAGCCGGGTTCCGGCATCCGACAGGCTGCGCGACAGGTCCTCGACGCCGGAGCGGTAATTGACCGCGCCAACGAGGGCGAGCAGAGCCAGCGCAAGCCCGGCAAACAGGGTGGTGAGGAGACGATATTCGCGTTTCATGGTCATTCAGCGGTTTGCCGCCAAACTCCGTTATCGGAGGCGGGTGGTCAATAGCTGTACAGTTATCAGTAAGTTTGGAACTTGCCGCTTCACCCCCCTCTGCCCTGTCGGGCATCTCCCCCTCAAGGGGGGAGAATAGCAGGAAGCGACCTCTCGGCCCAATCTCACCCCTTGAGGGGGAGATGTCAGCGCAGCTGACAGAGGGGGGTGTAGCGGCAAACTCCAAAGCCGCGGGGGTACGCCCCGAAAACAAAAAAGCCCAGGCGCAGCGGAAACCGCGCCTGGGCTTTTCATTTCATTCGATCACTCAGACCAGATCGAAACGATCCGCATTCATCACCTTGTTCCAGGCGGCGACGAAGTCCTTGACGAACTTCCGGCCGGCATCGGCCGAACCATAGACTTCGGCGAAGGCGCGCAGCTGGGCGTGCGAACCGAAGATCAGGTCGACGCGGGTGCCGGTCCATTTGGCCTCGCCCGTCTTGCGGTCGCGGCCTTCATAGACGCCCTTCTTGTCGGCAACCGGCGACCAGACCGTGCCCATGTCGAGCAGGTTGACGAAGAAGTCGTTGGTCAGGGTTTCCGGGCGGGTCGTGAGGACACCGTGTTCCGGCTGGCCGGCCTGCAGCACGCGCAGGCCACCGATCAGGACCGTCAGTTCCGGCGCGGTCAGCGTCAGCAGCTGGGCCTTGTCGATGAGGGCTTCCTCAGCCTTCAGGAACTGCGTGCGGTTGGCGTTCACATAGTTGCGGAAGCCATCGGCACGCGGCTCCAGCGCTGCGAAGGAGGCAGCGTCGGTCTGGGCGTCGGAGGCATCCATGCGGCCGGGCGTGACCGGCACGGTGACGTCGTGGCCGGCAGCCTTCGCCGCCTTTTCGACGCCGGCTGCACCGGCAAGCACGATGAGGTCGGCGAGCGAAATTTTCTTGCCGCCCGTCTGGGCCGCGTTGAAATCGCTCTGGATGCCTTCGAGCACGCCGAGAACCTTGGCGAGCTGGGCCGGCTGGTTGGCCTCCCAATCCTTCTGCGGAGCCAGACGGATACGCGCGCCATTGGCGCCGCCGCGCTTGTCGGAGCCACGGAAGGTCGAGGCGGAGGCCCAAGCGGTGGAGACCAGTTCCTGCACGGTCAGACCCGAAGCCAGAACCTTGGCCTTGAGGCTGGCGATATCCGTGTCATCGACCAGCGGGTGATCCACGGCCGGGATGACATCCTGCCAGATCAGGTCTTCGGCCGGAACTTCCGGGCCGAGGTAACGGGCCTTCGGTCCCATGTCGCGGTGGGTCAGCTTGAACCAGGCGCGGGCGAAGGCGTCAGCGAACTGATCCGGGTTTTCGAGGAAGCGGCGCGAGATCGCCTCATAGACCGGGTCGAAACGCAGCGCGAGGTCGGAGGTGAGCATGCGCGGTAGGTGCTTCTTTGTGCTGTCGAAGGCATCCGGGATCGTGGCGCCAGCGCCCTTGGCAACCCACTGATGCGCGCCGGCCGGGCTCTTTTCCAGCTCCCACTCGTAGCCGAACAGGTTCCAGAAGAAGTTGTTGCTCCACTTGGTCGGGGTCGAGGTCCAGGTGACTTCGAGGCCGCTGCCGATCGCATCTTTGCCGACGCCGGTGTTGAACTTGCTCGCCCAGCCGAGGCCCTGGGCTTCGAGTTCGCCGCCTTCCGGGTCGATGCCGACGAAGGAGGCGTCACCTGCGCCATGGGTCTTGCCGAAGGTGTGGCCGCCGGCGATCAGCGCCACGGTCTCTTCGTCGTTCATCGCCATGCGGGCGAAAGTTTCGCGGATGTCGCGGGCGGATGCCAGCCGGTCCGGGTTGCCGTTCGGGCCTTCCGGGTTGACGTAGATGAGACCCATCTGCACGGCGCCGAGCGGTTCTGCCAGCTGGCGCTCGCCGCTGTAGCGCTCGTCGCCCAGCCAGGTGCCTTCCGGCCCCCAATACAGCTCTTCCGGCTCCCAGACATCGGCGCGGCCGCCGGCGAAGCCGAAGGTCTTGAAGCCCATGGATTCGAGCGCGACGTTGCCCGTCAGGATCATCAGGTCGGCCCAGGAGATCTTGTTGCCGTATTTCTGCTTGATCGGCCACAGCAGGCGGCGGGCCTTGTCGAGGTTGACGTTATCCGGCCACGAGTTGAGCGGCGCGAAACGCTGCTGGCCCTGGCCTGCGCCGCCGCGGCCGTCGGTGATGCGATAGGTGCCGGCCGAGTGCCAGGCCATGCGGATGAAGAGGCCGCCGTAATGACCGAAATCGGCCGGCCACCACTCCTGCGAATCGGTCATCAGGGCGGTCAGGTCCCGCTTCACGGCATCGAGATCGAGCGACTTGAACGCCTCGGCATAGTCGAAATCCTTGCCCATCGGGTCGGAGAGGCTGGAGTGGCCATGCAGCACCTGCACGTCCAGCTGATCCGGCCACCAGTCGCGGTTCGACCGGCCCTTGGCCACCGAATGGGCAACGGGACATTTGCCCGCGGTATCAGTCTTCTGGTCCATCGTCGTTCTCCTTGGTTCACGTCGTCGTTGTTGTGGGAGGAAGCCTCTTTAGAACCCTTCTATCGAAACCCATCCATAAATTTAAGTTGGATTTTTTGATAGTGGCGATAAAATAAACTTATGAAGAACATCACCCTCAAGCAGCTTCGCTATTTCGAGGCTTTGGCGCGCGACGGGCGTTTCCGGCGGGCGGCGGAAGCCTGCGCCATTTCGCAGCCGGCGCTTTCCATGCAGATCAAGGAGCTGGAAGAGGAGCTTGGCAGCGACCTCTTCGAACGCAGCGCGCGCGAGGTGAAACTGACCGCCTTCGGCGAGACCTTCGCCGTCCGGGCTCGCGCGATTCTCGCGGCGGTGGACGAAATCGCCGATTTCGCCCGCGCTGCCCGCAACCAGTTCCTGACACGGCTGAGGATCGGCATCATCCCGACGGTCGCGCCTTATCTGTTGCCGGCCATCATAAAGGATTTGAACGCCACGTTCGAGGGTATTCAGATCGAGATCCGCGAAACCCAGACGGCGAAACTGGTGCAGGAACTGGCACAGGGCAATCTCGACATGGCGATCGTCGCCCTGCCCGTCTCCGAGCCGTCGCTGACCGAGCTGAAACTGTTTACCGAGGAATTCGTGCTGGTGCGGCGGCCGGAGGATGAGGGCAAGCCGGTGCCCGGCCGCGAGGCGCTGAAGGAGATGCGGCTGCTGCTGCTCGAAGAGGGCCATTGTTTCCGCGAGCAGGCGCTTTCGTTCTGCAATATCGGCTCCGGCCGTGTGCGCGAGGTGATGGAGGGAAGCTCGCTTTCGACGCTGGTGCAGATGGTCAGCGCCGGCATCGGCGTGACGCTGATCCCGCAGATGGCGGTGCCACTCGAGACACGCTCCGCCGATGTCTCGATTTCGCGTTTTCCCGCGCCCGCGCCGTCGCGCACAATCGGCATGATCTGGCGCAATTCCACGCCGCTGGCCGAGCAACTTTTGGAGATCGCCGGCTGCGTGCGGCGTGCGGCAGACAAAGGCCTCAGACAGCCCATTCCGGATCGGTCGTAAAGGCGATGGTCAGCCAGCGATCCGGCCCTTCGCCGCCGATGGCGTCGCCGATCTCATCGCGGATGCGGTCCCAGTCCTGCAGCTTCTGCGGCGGAAAATCCTCGGGCACGATGAAATAAAGCTCGATCTGCCGGCCGCGGCCGACACGGGCGACATAGGCGCGATGCGACAGGAAACCGTGCCGCTGGACGATGGTTTCGGCCACCACATCGACATGGTTCTTGAGATCGCCGGGGGTGACGAGCATGATATCGGCCAGCGCCTGCCGGATCGTGCCGGCCGGAATGGGGATGATGACGAGGCAGACGAGCGTCAGCGCCACCGGGTCGATATAGGGCGACAGCCATTCATGCGCCGTTCCCTGAATGAGATAGCCGATGACGAAGGCGACGAGCAGGGCGCTGGTGAGCCCCGCCGACATCATCCAGCTCTTGGCATCGAGCGCCACGAAATCCGAGCGGATCGTGCGGTTTGCCCGGAACCCGATGATCGCCATCGTGACGGTGATGACGAGGGTCACGACAGCGTAAATGATCGCGCGGTCGAAATCGAGGTGGCGGCCGCCGGCCATGATACTGCCGACGGCATTGATCAGCGCGTAGATCGCCGCTCCCGTCAAGAGGATGCCGTTGAGGCCGAGCACCATCGGCTCCAGATGCCAGAAGCCCATGGTGAAATGCTGGACGAAACGGCCCTTGCCCTCACCGGAAGCCGAAGAGGCGATGAGCTTCGACACCAGCAGCGCGACGATGGTCATGACGGCGTCCGTCAGCGCATAGACGCCGTCGAAGACGATGGCGAAGGAGCCGGAAAGAATACCGAACAGGATGCCGACGCCGGCGAGCAGTATCGTGACCAGGATCGAGATGCGCAGCAGCCCCTGTTCCGTCTTCATCGCCTGGTCCTTTCGCCCTGTTGTTCCCGCGGCTTATAGCGGGCGGGGTAGCGGAAGGCTATCACAGCATGCTCGAAAACGACCCCTCCCATCAATGAAACGGCCGCACCTCGACCGGCGCGCGGCAGGCGATGGTGGCCTTGTGGCCCCAGGCCAGCGCCTCTTCGAGGCTGTCGACGTCCAGCACCCAGAAGCCGCCGATATGCTCCTTGGTTTCGAGATAGGGGCCGTCGGTGACCAGCACCTTGCCATCGGGCTGGGCGCGGAGCGACCGGGCATTGCCCACCGGCATCAGCCCGCCGACGAAAAGCCGGACGCCGGCGGCGAGCATTTCCTCGTTCAGCACATCGATATCATGGTGCATCGCCTCATCTTCCAGGGCGGCAGGGTCGTAATCATCGGGGTGGTGGATGGCGACCAGATATTGC
The DNA here is from genome assembly GCF_001424985.1 of Rhizobium sp. Root1212. Classification (GTDB taxonomy): domain Bacteria; phylum Pseudomonadota; class Alphaproteobacteria; order Rhizobiales; family Rhizobiaceae; genus Pararhizobium. Next base: position 71,452 of record NZ_LMDA01000026.1, on the reverse strand, counting down.
ATGACGATGTCTCCTCTCGCGGTTTTCGGGCAGGGCCGATTGCCCTGCCACACCGTTCTCGACGAACGACAAAAGCGGAAATCGACACATCGTTCCGAAAAAATCAGCTTTCGCCGAAACGCGACAGTGCCGTTTCGAAAACCTCGGTATCGACATTGCCGCCGGAGGCGACCGCGATCACCTGATCGCCTTCGATATCGCGGCCATGGAACAGGGCCGCCGCCAGCGCCACGGCACCGCCCGGCTCGATGACGATCTTCAGTCGCTTGAAGGCGAGCGCCATCGCATGCAGCGCTTCATCATCGGTGACAACGAGGCCGGGGCCGGCAAGCCGCTTCAAGACCGGGAAGGTGAGCTTGCCAGGCTCTGGCGTGATGATCGCATCGCAGATCGAACCGGAGAGCGTCGCATTGCGCTCGAATGTGCCCGAGGCCAGCGAGCGGGCGGTGTCGTCGAAACGCTCCGGTTCGCAGCTGCGCACGCGGAAACCGGGAGCCTTTGCCTCGAGCGCCAGCGCAACGCCGGAACTGAGGCCACCGCCGCCGCAGGGCACCAGCACGTCGGCGGCGGCGATGCCCTCTTCCAGGGCCTGTTCGGCGATTTCCAGCCCGACGGTGCCCTGCCCGGCGATGACCAGCGGCTCATCGAAGGGGCGGATGAGGGTCAGGCCGCGCGCTTCGGCCAGTTTCGCGCCGATCGCATCGCGGTCTTCGGTGGCGCGGTTATACAGCACGACTTCGGCGCCGAAAGCGCGGGTGTTGTCGATCTTCAGCTTCGGCGCATCGGAGGGCATGACGATGACCGAAGGCACGCCGTGCAGTTTCGCCGCCAGTGCAACCCCCTGCGCATGATTGCCGGAGGAAAAGGCGATGACGCCGCGCTTTCGCACCGCAGGCTCCAGCCCCGACAGGGCCGACCAGCCGCCGCGAAACTTGAAGGAGCCCGAATGCTGCAGGCATTCCGCCTTGACGAACAGCCGGCGTCCCGCCAGTTCGTCCAGAAACGGGGACGACAACAGCGGCGTGCGGCGGGCGCGGCCGTTCAGTCGCGTGCGGGCGGCGGTGATCATGTCTATCGAGGTCATGGCTCTCTCTTTCGGTCTGCTGGAGGAGCATGATTAGAAGCTGGCTGCCGCATTGTGAACGCCCGTTCTTGTCACGGTGACAGGATAAAGAGGCCCCTCCCCAACCCTCACCCCGCCTTGCCAGTCGAACCCCTGATCACCAGTTCCGCTTCCATGCGCACACGCGCCGTTTCGAGCGGCTTGTCCTTGAGACGGGAGAACAGCATTTCGGCGGCGATCATGCCTTGCCGCACGCCATCGGTGCGGATCGTCGTCAAGGGCGGTGTCAGCCAGCGGGCGAAAGGCAGGTCATCGAAGCCGACGACGGACAGATCGTCCGGCACCCGGCGGCCGAGTTCGTGGGCGGCATTCAGAGCGCCGATAGCGATCGTGTCGTTGCCGGCGAAGATGGCCGTCAGGTCCGGGCGTCGGGCAAGCAGGGCGCGGGCGGCGAGATAGCCGCTTTCGGGACTGAAATTGCCGTCGCCCACGGCATCCTCGTCCAGCGAAAGGCCGTGGCTCTGCAGACGATCGGAAAGCGCCGTCAGCCGGGCATTGGTCGAAACGAAATCCCGCGGCGAGAAAGTGATGGCGCCGATACGGCGGTGGCCGAGGCCGACGACGTGATCGACCGCCTCGCCGATGACGCGGCGCGTCGTGAAGGTGACGGACACTTCGTCCGGATGGCGCACGGAGCCGACCAGCACCAGCGGAAAACCCTTCTCGATCAGCGAGGCCAGCGGCTTGTCGCCCGCGCGCGGGTTGACGACGATCAGGCCGTCGATGCGGCGGGATTCCACCAGATTGTCATAGGCGCCGGGCTTGCCGTTCGCCTCCAGCCCCTCGACCAGCACGTGGAACCCCATCTCGCGATTGGCTTTCTCGATGCCGTAGAGCAACTGTGGGATATACTGATCGACGAGCAGGATCGACGGATCGGAAACCAGCAGGCCGATCGTTTCCGTCAGGCCGCTCACCAGCATGCGGCCGGCGGAATTCGGCTTGTATCCGAGTTCGGCGGCCGCCTGCAGCACGCGCTCGCGCGTATCCTTGCTCAGGGTCACGCTTTCGGAACGGTTGAGCACGAGCGAGACCGTGGCGCGCGAGACGCCGGCCCGTCGGGCCACATCATGGCTGGTCACGCGATTGCTTGCCATTTGCTCCTCTTGCAGCTGCCGGCCGCCCGACTGCGCCTACCGGCGATCTCCCACTTCTCCCCTCGGGGAGAAGGGAAAACCCAGCCCTCTTCCTATGCGACACAGGCGGAAGCGCCTATCCGCCTCCGCCAATTTTTTCCAAGCGTCTTCAATCCCTTCGTTCTCTGAAACAGGTACAGCCGATTTCGCCTCTTGACAATCGGAATGTGGTTTCGATATTCAAAGCTAACACGTGTTAGTAAAAATCATTTCGGCAATTAACACGTGTCAGCAACGGAAATGGGGAAGAGCATGACCACCGAGGAAAACAGCGCATCCCGCGTCCTCATGTGGCGCAAGGAGGCCATGACCGGCTTTCTGTTCGCGGGATCTGCGGCATGCCTCAGGCCTACGGCATGTTATGATGCCATGCCCCCTATGTCCTCGTCTCCGGCGCCCCATTGACGCGGGAGACAAGCCGGCGGCATTTTTCCTCCCTGAATGCCGGCGGGCATATCTCCCAGACCGCAAACACGAAGCTCCCAAGGATCAGTTTCCCATGCGACGCCCCAAAATCACTTTCATCGGAGCCGGCTCCACGGTGTTCATGAAGAACATCATCGGCGATGTGCTGCACCGTCCGGCCTTCAAGGACGCCATCATCGCGCTGATGGACATCAACCCCGAGCGCCTCGCCGAAAGCGAGATCGTCGCCGGCAAGCTGGTGAAGACGCTCGGTGCCCGCGCCACAATCGAGACCCACACCGACCGCCGCGCGGCGCTCACCGACACGGATTTCGTCGTCGTCGCCTTCCAGATCGGCGGCTACGAGCCATGCACCGTCACCGATTTCGAAATCCCGAAGCAATTCGGCCTGCGGCAGACGATCGCAGACACGCTCGGCATCGGCGGCATCATGCGCGGGCTTCGCACCGTGCCGCATCTGTGGGCAATCTGCGCCGACATGATGGAGGTGTGCCCTAACGCCATCCTGCTTCAATACGTCAACCCGATGGCGATCAACACCTGGGCGATCGCGGAAAAGTTTCCGGCGATCCGGCAGGTCGGCCTTTGCCACTCGGTGCAGGGCACGGCCTATGAGCTGGCGCGCGATCTCGACATTCCCGTCAGCGAAATCCGCTACCGCGCCGCCGGCATCAACCACATGGCCTTCTACCTGAAATTCGAACATCGCCAGGCCGACGGCAGCTACCGCGATCTCTATCCGGACCTGCTCGCCGGTTATCGCGCCGGCCGCTTCCCCAAGCCCAGCCACTGGAATCCGCGCTGCCCGAACAAGGTGCGCTACGAGATGCTGGCCCGTCTCGGCTATTTCGTCACCGAAAGCTCGGAGCATTTCGCCGAATATACGCCGTGGTTCATCAAGGAGGGCCGCGACGACCTGATCGAGAAATTCGGCATTCCGCTCGACGAATATCCGAAGCGATGCGTCGAGCAGATCGCCCGCTGGAAGAAGGAAAGCCAGTCGCTGACCGGCAGCGACACGATCGAGGTCAAGGAAAGCCATGAATACGCGTCGTCGATCATGAACTCGGTGTGGACCGGCGAGCCCTCGGTCATCTACGGAAACCTGCGCAACAACGGCTGCATCACCTCCCTGCCGGCCAATTGCGCCGCCGAAGTGCCCTGCCTCGTCGATGAGAACGGCATCCAGCCGACCTATATCGGCGAACTTCCCACCCAACTCACCGCCCTGATGCGCACCAACATCAATGTGCAGGAACTGACGGTGAAGGCGCTGATGACGGAAAACCGCGAGCACATCTATCACGCCGCGATGATGGACCCGCATACGGCGGCCGAACTGGATCTCGACCAGATCTGGGCGCTGGTCGATCGCCTGACGGCGGCACACGGCGAATGGCTGCCGGAGTGGGCGCGGGGCTGATCGGGTTCTGCCTTCTCCCCGTGGGAAGAAGGGAAAAAAAGCAAGCCGCCCTTTCATCGGCACACGAAAACAACGACCGGCACCTCGCTCGGCTGGCAGCCCCCGTCGAACACCATCTGGTAGCGCGCTCGGGCTCCGGCCGAGGGCGCTGCCGCTCACCTTTCCCGTCACGCCGCATCTGTTTGATGCGAAGGGTGCGAGTTTGATTGCAACGCGCTGATCGCGGCCTGAACGTGGGCGTCTATCAAGCCCGCGCCTGGATCACCGTCACCGCGATCATGTGGAACACATCATCCGCATCGCAGCCGCGGGACAGATCGTTGGCCGGCTTGGCGAGCCCCTGCAAAATCGGCCCGATCGCCGTTGCCCCGCCGATGCGCTGGGCGATCTTGTAGCCGATATTGGCGGCATCGAGATTGGGGAAGACGAAGACATTGGCCTCGCCATGCAGCACCGAATCCGGGGCCTTGGCGGCGCTGACGGCTTCGACGAAGGCGCTGTCGAACTGCAATTCGCCATCGATGACGAGATCGGGCGCGGCCGTGCGCGCCAGCCGCGTCGCCTCCACCACCTTCGAAACCCGCTCATGGGCGGCGCTGCCGGCGGTCGAGAACGACAGCATCGCCACCTTCGGCGGCTTGCCGGCCAGCGCCTCGAAGGAGCGGGCCGACATGACGGCGATATCGGCAAGGCCGGCCGCATCGGGATCGACCACCAGACCACAATCGGCAAAGACATAAGCGCCTTTCTTCTGGTGATGCGGCGCGCAGAGCATCATCATGAAGAAGCTCGACACCAGCCCGACCCCCGGCGCGCGGCCGATGGTCTGGAGGGCGGCGCGCACCGTATCGGCCGTCGTCGCGACCGCCCCGCCGACCGTGCCGTCGGCCGCGCCTTCGCGCACCATCATGGCGGCGAAGACGAGTGGAGAGCGGACGGCTTCGGCGGCGGCCTCCGCATCGACGCCCTTGCTGCGGCGCAGTTCGTGGTAGGCGTTGGCAAGGCGCTCCGTCAGCGGCGAAGATGCCGGGTCCTCGATGCGGACTTCGCCGGGGGCGGAACCCGCCGCCGCCAGCTTTTCTTCCACGACCGGCCGGCGGCCGACCAGGGTGACGGTGGCGATGCCGGCGCGCACCGCGCGCACCGCGCCCTCGACGATGCGGGGGTCTTCGCCTTCGGCCAGCACGATATGGCGCGGTGCGGCCTTGGCAGTTTCAAGGATGCGGTCGAGCGGTTTCATCAGGCGTGCCCCAGATAGTGAATGCCGGCGAGGATGAAGAGGGCGATGAAGATGGTTTCGGCGACGATGAGGGCGACGGCGTCGCCGCCGACATCCAACACCCGGCGCAGCGAGGTGCGCATGCCGACCGCGACGATGCCGGCCAGCAGCGCCCAGCGCGATGTCTCCATGCCCGCCTTCGCCACCATTTCCGGGACGAAGCCGAAGGAATTCAGCGCAGCGAGAATAAGGAAGGCGACGACGAAGCCGGGCAGCAGCGGCGGGCGCTTGCCGCCTTCGCCCTCGCCCTGCGGCACGTTGCGCAGCACGATCGAATAGGTCAGCACCACCGGCGCTAGCATGGTCACACGGATGAGCTTGACCAGCGTCGCGGTTTCGCCCGCTTCCGGCGAGACGGAGAAGCCGGCGCCGACGACCTGCGCTACATCATGGATGGTGCCGCCGAAGAAGATGCCGGTCGCCCGCGCATCGAGCCCCATATATTGGGCGACGATCGGATAGCCGATCATGGCGAGCGTCGACAGCACCGTGACGGAGAGCACGGTGAAGATCAGGTTGCGCTCGGAAAACTCGTTCTTCGGCAGGACGGCGGCGATCGCCATGGCGGCGGAAGCGCCGCAGATGGCGACGGAACCGCTGGTGATCAGCGCCAGCCGCCAGCCGCGACCGAGCAGCTTGGCCGCCAGAAGGCCGAAACCGATGGTGCAGGCGATGGCGCAGACCAGCAGCAGGATGGTGCCGGCCCCGAGGCCTATCAGCAGATCGACGCTGATGCGCATGCCGAGCAGGGCGACGCCGAGGCGCAGCACCTTCTTGGCGCAGAAATCGATGCCGGCGGCGCAGCGCCCTTCTTCCGAGAGGAAGTGGAAGGCGATGCCGAGTAGCAGCGCCATCAGCATGGCGGGCGCGCCGTAATGGTCGGACAGGAACTGGGCGGCGACGGCAACCGCCGCGGTGACGGCGAAGCCCGGCCAGTAGCTCGAAAATCCGGAGGGAAGACTGCGGAAACGTTGTTGGACTGTGGCGGCGAGGGTCATGGTGTCGTTCCGGTCGCTGGTGCGGGAAGTCTTGTGCCCGCCCGGCGGCCGGGCGGGACGTGGATCGGAAAGGCCCCTCCCCACGAGAGCATGGGAGGGAGACTGCAGGTGCGGCACCTCCCTTCTCCCCGCCTGCGGGGAGAAGGTGGCCGTCAGGCCGGATGAGGGGCAGCCGCGGCATCCGCAAATGCCGTCGCTTCTGCCCCTCACCCTAGCCCTCTCCCCGCGAGCGGGGAGAGGGGACGACACAGAACGCCACCTCTCCTGCCGCTCCCGTGGGAGGGGTCTGCAGTCCAGCCCTGGGAGGCTCAGACCGGCGGGTGCTGGGCGCGCATGTCGGCGCGGTCGATGCCGGCGACCGGCACCGGCTTCTTCATCGCATCGCGACGGAAAGGCTCGCCCAGTTCCTGGTTGAGGATGACTTCCACGAAGGTCGTCACGCCGTTCTTCTGGTCCTCGATCGCCTTGGCCAGCGCCTCGGTCAGCGCCGTCGGCGTATCGACGGCGACACCCTTCAGGCCGCAGCCTTCCGCCACCTTGGCGTAGCTGAGATTGGGGTTCAGCTCGGTGCCGACGAAGTTGTTGGAGTACCAGAGCGTCGTGTTGCGCTTTTCCGCACCCCACTGGTAGTTGCGGAAGATGACCATGGTGATCGCCGGCCAGCCTTCGCGGCCGATAGCGCCCATCTCGTTCATCGAGATGCCGAAGGCACCGTCACCGGCAAAGCCGACCACCGGCACATCCGGGCAACCGATCTTGGCGCCGACGATCGAGGGGAAGCCGTAGCCGCAGGGGCCGAACATGCCCGGTGCGAGGTATTTGCGGCCAAGCTCGAAGGTCGGATAGGCGTTGCCGATGGCGCAGTTGTTACCGATGTCGGTGGAGACGATGGCGTCCTTCGGCAGGGCTGCCTGAATGGCCCGCCAGGCCTGACGCGGCGACATGCGGTCCGGTTCGCGGTTGCGGGCACCCTCGTTCCATTCCGTGCCCGGATCGTCGTCTTCATGGTCCATCGACGACAGCTGCTGCTGCCACGCCGAGCGGGTCTGGTGGATCTTCGCCTTACGCTCCTCGCGGCCGGCATCGCCGGCAGACGGGGAAAGCTGCTCGAGGATCTGCGCCGCAACCTGCGTGGCATCGCCGCAGATGCCGACGGAGACCTTCTTGGTGAGGCCGATGCGGTCGGCATTGATATCGACCTGAATGATCGAGGCGTTTTTCGGCCAGTAGTCGATGCCGTAGCCCGGCAGGGTCGAGAACGGGTTGAGGCGGGTGCCGAGCGCCAGCACGACGTCGGCCTGCGAGATCAGCTCCATCGCCGCCTTCGAGCCGTTATAGCCGAGCGGGCCGACCGAAAGCCGGTGGCTGCCGGGGAAAGCGTCGTTGTGCTGGTAGCCGCAGCAGACCGGCGCATCGAGACGTTCGGCCAGCGCCATGGAGGCTTCGATCGCACCGCCGATGACGACGCCGGCACCGTTGAGGATGACCGGGAACTTCGCTTCCGAAAGCAGCTTCGCCGCTTCCGTGATCGCCGCCGGTCCGCCGGCCGGGCGCTCGAAGCGCACGATGGACGGCAGGTCGACGTCGATCACCTGGGTCCAGTAGTCGCGCGGGATGTTGATCTGCGCCGGAGCGCAGCCGCGCCATGCCTTTTCGATGACGCGGTTCAGGACTTCCGGGATACGCGAGGGATCGCGCACTTCTTCCTGATAGCAGACCATCTCTTCGAACATCGCCATCTGGTCGACTTCCTGGAAGCCGCCCTGGCCGATGGTCTTGTTGGCCGCCTGCGGGGTGACCATCAAAAGCGGCGTGTGGTTCCAGTAGGCGGTCTTGATCGCGGTGATGAAGCCGGTGACGCCGGGGCCGTTCTGGCCGATGGCGATCGACATCTTGCCGGTGGCGCGGCTGAAGCCGTCGGCCATGATGCCGGCATTGGTTTCATGGGCGCAGTCCCAGAACCGGATGCCGGCCCTGGGGAACAGGTCCGACACCGGCATCATGGCCGAGCCGATGATGCCGAAGGCATGTTCAAGGCCGTGCATCTGCAGAACTTTGACGAAGGCTTCCTCGGTGGTCATTTTCATGGCTGGTTCCTCTCTTTGCAGAATTGGCTTTTCTTTTCAGATGATTAGAGAATTTCGTCGCGCAGGTAGTACCAGCGGTACATGCCCCACTGCCCAAGCCGCCGGAACGGCGTCAGCACGCCGTGGCTCGGCAGCGGCGAGGTGAAGATGGGAAGATCGAGGCCGGCGCCTTTGCCCGCGACAAGCTGCGCCATACGGCGGCCGGCCTGCGCCGAATACATGACGCCATTGCCGCCATAACCCATGGCGTAGAACAGCTGCTGGCCCTTTTCCGGCTGGAAGATGCGCGGCATCATGTCGTGGCTGACATCGACCCAGCCCCACCACGAGTAATCGATCTCGATGCCGCGAAGGCTCGGGAACTTGCGGTAGAGGCCGTTCAGCAGCAGCTCCAGATGCTTCGGATTGGAGGCATCGCGGCCGGTGATGGCGCTGCGGCTGCCGATCTGCACCCGCCCGTCCGGCATCATCCGGTAGTAGTGGCGGAGCGTCCGGGTATCCGTCAGCGGAATGCGGGTCTGGAAGTTCAGCGCCTGCCGCTCGCTGTCCGTCAACACGCGGGTCACGACCGAATTCGACAGGATCGGCATCAGCCGGCGCCTGGTCAGCGCGTTCATGTCCGGCGAGGTATAGCCCGCCGTCGCGATGCACACGGCGCGGGCGCGCACCGTGCCGCCGGGCGTCGAGAGATAGTGCATGCCGCCCTTGGAGGTGCAGGACAGCACCGGGCTTGCGGTATGCACTTTTGCGCCGAGTTTGCGGGCGAGATTCAGGTAGCCGAAGGCGAGCTTGGCGGCGTGGATGCCCATACCGTCGGGCTCGTACAGGGCGCCGCGGGCTTCCTCGTCACGGACGAAATCGCTGTGGATCTCGCCGCGCGAAACCATGCGGGCCTTGTAGCCGAAGACGTCGTTCAGCACGCGAACTTCGCTTTCGAGGTTCGGGATCATCTTGTCGCGATGGGCGATGTAGAGGTGGCCGCCGTCCTGCGGATCGCAGTTGATTTCCGGCTCGCGGATCAGCGAGCGGAACAGGTCGAAGCCTTCCGAAATCTCGGCATGCATCTTGCGGGCGACATCGACGCCCCAGCGGGCGATCCATTGCGAGCGCTTCAGCCGTCCGGCGGAGATCTGGGCCTGGCCGCCGTTGCGGGTGGAGCAGCCCCAGGCGACGCCGTTGGCTTCCAGCACGGTCGCCTTGATGCCGTGTTCGCGGGCCAGATGAATGGCGCAGGAGAGGCCGGTATAGCCGGAGCCGATGATGGCGACATCGACATCCATGTCATGGGTCACCGGGCCGTCGTCTTCCGGTTCCTGGCCGGCGGTGCCGATCCAGTAGGTGGGGGCGTAGTCCTTGCCCCGGCCGGGGCTGCGGTCGTGCTCCGGATCATAGGCGGGATCGAAGGGCTCCCGTCTGGTCTTCTGGTTGACGTGCAGGTGCATGGCTGTGCCCTCAGTAGCGGGGTTGCAGAACCGGGCGGTTCTTGCGGAAGGCCTGCTTGCGGACGATCTTGCCGTCTCGGAAGGTGAAGAGGTCGCACCCCTCCGCCTCGATGCGGCTGCCATCGGCCGCCGTGCCGGAGAACGTCCATTCGGAGACGCCGCGGTCGCCGGCGACGAAGTGGCTGTGCTTGCCCCACTGGGCGTCCGGCATGGATTTCCAGACGCCGCTGAAGGCCTCGGCGATGGCCTTTGCGCCTTCGATGCGGGTGCCGTAGACCTCCGGCCCGCCGACCGCGTTGAAGACGCAGTCCTCGGCGAAGAAGCGCATGATCCCGTCAATGTCATGCCGGTTGAAGGCATCGAACAGGTCCTGAAGATCGGTTGCAGTCAGTGTCATCGTTTTCGTCCTTTGGCTGGGCATGGCTTCGCCGTTGACGGTCGATGCCGTCTTCGCGACTGCCATGCCGGATAAGGTGTTTCTGGGTTGCCGGTCGGGGACGCTATTCAGCGTCCCGCAGGGTTAGATGCGGCCCTTCCAGGGGATCAGCACCTTTTCGAGGTAGCGGATCAGAAGATCGAAGGCGAAGGCGAAGATGCCGATGATGAAGATGCCCATGATAACGGTGTCGCTTTCGAGGTTTTCGGCGGCGTTGAGCACCATGAAGCCGAGACCGCGGTTCGCCGCAACCATTTCGGCGGCCACCAGCGTCGTCCAGCCGACACCGATGCCGATGCGCATGCCGGTGAAGATTTCCGGCAGGGCGGCCTTCATGATCACCTGGCTGATGACCTGTCCACGGGTGGCGCCCATCGCATAGGCGGCATGGATCTGCTCCGTCGAGACCGAGCGAACCCCTGCCCTTGCGGCAATCGCCATCGGCGCGAAGATCGCGAGATAGATGAGGAACACCTTCGGGAATTCGCCGATGCCGAGCCAGATGATGACCAGCGGCAGGTAGGCGAGCGGCGGCAGCGGCCGGTAGAATTCGATGATCGGATCGAACAGCCCGCGCACCACGCGGTTGACACCCATCAGGATACCGATCGGCACCGCCGTCACCAGAGCCAGCGTGAAGGCGCCGAAGACGCGGCCGATACTGGCGACTGTGTGCTGCGACAGCGTCGAGTTGGAAACACCCTCCGTCAGCGCCATCACGAACTTGTCCCACACCGCCAGCGGCGACGGCAGGAACAGCGGCTTGACCCAGCCGGATTCGGTGACCGTAAACCACAGCGCGACGAGCACGAGCGCCGTGAGGAGGCTGATCATTCCGCTGGCGCCATCACCGGGGGCGCCGAAAATCTTGCCGGCCTTGGCGGGCTTGGCGCGTGTCACTCTCTCAAGCATGGTGGGCCACCTCCGGGTTGCCGGACGCACGTTCGTCGCCGTAGATGATGCCGAGCACTTCCTCGCGCATGCGGATGAATTCCGGCGACGACTTGATCGCGCGGGCATTGCCTTCGGCAAGGAAACGGCGGTTGAAATCGAGTTCGTAGGTGTGGGTGATGCGGCCGGGGCGCGGCGACATGACGATGAGCCGCGAGCCGAGGAACAGCGCTTCCTCCACGCTATGGGTGATGAAGAAGAACATCTTGTCGGTGAGTTGCCAGACCTTGAGCAGCAGTTCCTGGATGGTTTCGCGGGTCAGCGCGTCGAGCGCCGCCATCGGCTCGTCCATCAGCAGCATGGCCGGATCGCATGTGAGGGCGCGGGCGATGCCGACGCGCTGCTGCATGCCGCCCGACAAATGGTAGATCATGTGGCGGTGGAAATCCTGCAGGCCGACAAGGGCGAGGTTCTTGGTGGCGATCTCGCGGCGCTTGGCCTTGTCGACGCCGCGCAGCTTCAGGCCGAATTCGGTGTTTTCCATGACATTCAGCCATGGCAGAAGCGCATGCTTCTGGAAGACCACGCCGCGCTCTGCGCCCGGCCCGTTGACCCGGTGGTTGCCAAGCGAGATGTCGCCTTCCGAGGGGGCCATGAAACCCGCCATCAGGTTCAGCAGGGTCGTCTTGCCGCAGCCGGAAGCTCCGAGCGCCACGACGAAATCACCGCTGTTGATGGTGAGGTTGACGCCCTTGAGGGCGATGACCGCCTGATCCGAGTACAGGCCCGGATAGGTCAGACTGATGTTTCTGACACTGAGTGTTTCCATGAGAAATGCCTCCCTGCACCTCGGTCACGGGTCGTTGAGCGATGGCCGGCCGCTCCCAACGGCCGGCCGGAGGCGCATCGCGGGCTTTTAAGGGACCGCTACCTGCGCTTCCGGTTTTCTGCTGTGAAACCGGCGAGCCGGTTTACTTCACCGCCTTGGCGAAGTCTGCATTCACAAACGGCGCATAATCATCGAGCGACTTGCTGATCTGCTTCTGCTCGACGAGGAACTTGGCGCTTTCGGTCAGCGCCTTTACGGCACCGCCGCCGAGCCATGTATCGGAAGCCTGCTCGTCCGCATTCGGGAAGGACAACAGGCCGAGCGCCTCCACCGTGCTCGGGCCGTCGCCGCCGATCAGCTTGACGATGTCCTTGACCGGAGCCGAATCCACCGTCCACGACGCCTTGTTGGCATTATAGTCGGCATAGGACTGGGCGAGAACCTTGGTGAAGGCTTCCATCAGCTTCGGGTTTTCGGCGGCCCAGGCCTTGTCGACCACGAGACCGTCGAAAGTCGGGACGCTGGCTGCGCCGATCACTTCGGAATCGGAGATGGTCTTGCCGGTCTTCTGGATTTCGGAGAGCGCCGGCGGCCAGACATAGGCGGCGTCGATATCGCCACGCTGCCAGGCGGCGACGATCTGCGGCGGCTTCAGGTTCAGGATTTCCACTTCGCGCGGATCGATGTTCCACACCTTGGTCATGCCGACCAGAAGATGGAAGTGCGAGGTGGAGACGAAGGGAACGGCAACCTTCTTGCCCTTGAGGTCTTCGGGCTTTTCGATGCCCGAACCGTTGCGGGCGACGAGCGCTTCGGACTTGCCGATATTGTCGAGAATCCAGAACAGCTGCAGGTCGACGCCGCGGGTGGCGGCGGCTGCCGTGCCGGTCGAGCCGATCACGCCGATCGGGACGTCGCCGGAAGCGAGCGCCGTGGTGATATCGCCGGCCGAGCTGAACTGGCGCCAGTCGATCTCATAGCCGGCCTCCTTGGCGGCGGCGTCGAAGCGGCCGTCGGCGATGGCGGCGATGAACGGGCCGACGATCTGCTGGTAGCCGACCACGATCTTGGTTTCGGCATGGGCGATGCCCGCAACGGTGAAGCTGGCGAGCACGGTGGCCGCAGCGGCGAATTTCTTGAAATGGGTGAAAATTGTCATCGTTCCTCCTCCTCGATGTAATTGCTTGGCGCCGGCTGTTCCCGGTCTTCTTGACGCAAAGTGATAATGCCGGTGCGTCCCTTGCGTTATATCCAGTTTGGAAGTTGAATGAATCCAGATAGTGACAAAGGAGGCGGATTTCGTGCAGACGACTGTTTCGGAGACCATCTTCTTCATCGACCGGGAACGCGGGCTGGGACTGCAGGCGCAACTGCGCGAAACCGTCGTTTCGGCAGTGCTCGCGGGCCGTGTCCAGCCGAGCGCGCAGCTGCCCTCCACCCGCAAGCTGGCCGAATATCTCAACATCTCCCGCATCACCGTCAGCCTCGCCTATCAGGAACTCGTGTCGCAAGGCTATGTCGAGGTTGCCAACCGCAGCTCCTACCGCATCGCCGGCAGCCCGCCGGACGGGCGGCTGGAACGCGACCGGCCGGCCCAGAGCACGGACACCGTCGACTGGTCGAGCAAGATCAGGATGAATTTCGACGTGGTGCGGCAGGTGGCCAAGCCGCTGGACTGGCGACGCTACCCCTACCCTTTCCTCTACGGCCAGATGGACCCGTCGCTGTTCGATCTCAATGCGTGGCGCGACTGCGCCCGCCGCGCGCTGGCGCGCGAGGATTTCATCCTGATGGCCAGCGATTTCGCCGCCGCCGACGATGTGCGGCTGGTCAACTACATCTGCTCCCGCACCCTGCCGCGCCGCGGCATCCATGCCAGTCCCGACGAGATATTGGTGACCGTGGGGGCGCAGAACGCGCTGTGGATCGTCACCCGGCTGATCCTCGGAAAGGGCACGAGCGCCGTCTGCGAAAACCCCTGCCATCCCGATATCAGCGCCTCGCTTCTCCTGAGCGGCGCCATGGTGACGCCCGTCGACGTCGATGGCGAGGGCCTGCCGCCGGATCGGCTGCCGGGCAAGGTCGATGCCGTCTTCGTCACACCAAGCCATCATTCCCCGACCGGAGCGACGATGCCGATCGACCGCCGCATGCAGCTTCTGCAGGCGGCCCAGGAGAAGGATTTCGTCATCGTCGAGGACGACTACGAATTCGAGATCAGCTTCCTTGCCCCGCCCTCGCCCTCCTTCAAGGCCTTCGATACCACGGGGCGGGTGCTCTATATCGGCAGTTTCTCGAAATCGCTGTTTCCGGGCCTTCGGCTCGGCTATCTGGTGGCGCCGGCGCCTTTCATCCGCGAGGCGCGGGCGCTGCGCTCGCTGATGCTGCGCCACCCGCCGGGCCACCTGCAGCGCACCGCCGCCTATTTCCTGGCACTCGGCCATTACGACGCAGTACTGCACCGCATGCGCAGCGAATACCACAAGCGCCATGTGCTGATGGCGGCGGCCCTGGAGGAGGCGAAGCTGACGGTCGCCGGCTCGTCCGCCTTCGGCGGCACCTCGTTCTGGATGGAGGGTCCGGCGGGGCTCGATGCCGACCGACTGGTGCGGGAGTTGCGGCAGGACGGCGTGCTGATCGAATCCGGCTCGCCGTTCTTTCCGCGCAGCGACGAGCCCTGCCGCTATTTCCGCATGGGCTATTCGTCGATCCCGAGCGCCAATATTCCCGAGGGGATAACGCGGGTGCGGGCGGGGATCGATCGGCTGTGCGAGTAGGAAAAGGCCCCTCCCCGACCCTCCCCACAAGGGGGAGGGAGTTTATCGCGTTTGCCGAACCTATGAGTTCAAACCTTGCTCAGTAGGCCACCTCCCCCTTGTGGGGAGGGTTGGGGAGGGGTCTTTTCCCGCGTACAGAAACAGTTGATTGCCATCCAACCACTCTGGACGCCCCCACCCTATCGCGCTCTAACGGGACACTGCGGCGAATCTCGTCCCCCCAGCCGACCGATCGGAAGACCATGCCAATCCACGAACTAGCCGCCCTCGGCGCTGCGACCTGCTGGGCCTTGACAGGGCTGATCTCGGCCATACCGGCCGGCCATCTCGGCGCGCCCGCCTTCAACCGGCTGCGCCAGATCTTCGTCAGCGCGCTGCTCTTGATCTACGCACTGGCGACCGGCACGTGGCGGGAGCTGAACCTCGACAATGCCGGCCCGCTGCTGCTGTCCGGCCTCATCGGCATCTTCATCGGCGATACGCTGTTGTTTTCGACGCTGAACCGGCTCGGCCCACGCCGCTCCGGTATTCTCTTTGCGCTCAACGCTCCGATCGCCGCTCTGCTCGGCTGGCTGGTGCTGGGCGAGGACCTGCCGACCTCCGCCATCGCCGGCATCGCGCTGACGGCCGGCGGCGTGCTGCTTGCCATCGTCTTCGGCAAGCGCCGGGCGCAGATGCACGAATGGGAAAAGATCAAGGGACCGCTGGCGGTCGGCGTGCTGCTCGGCCTCGGGGCGGCGACCGGTCAGGCCGTCGGGGCTATCCTGGCGCGGCCGGTGATGGAGACCGGCATTGACCCGATCGTCGCCTCGCTCTTGCGCGTCGGCATTGCCGCCTGCTGCCTGACCGCGTTCATGCAGCTGCCGATCCCCTCGATCAAGCCGCGCGGACCGTTGACGCCGAAGATCGCCTTCATGACCGGTCTCACCGGCTTCCTCGGGCTCGGCGTCGGCATGACGCTGCTGCTCTTTGCGCTTTCCGGCGGCAAGGTCGGCATCGTCTCGACGCTGTCGGCGACCTCGCCGGTGATGATCCTGCCGATGCTGTGGCTGAGAACCGGGGAGCGGCCCGCCGCCGGTGCCTGGGCGGGCGCGCTCCTCGTCGTGATCGGCATGGGGCTTATTTTTATCCGCTGACTACAACGTGCCCATGCCGCCATCGATCATGATCTCGCTGCCGACCATATAGGCGGCCTCGTCGGAGGCGAGGAAGACCACGGTCTTTGCGACTTCCGTCGGGGTGCCGAAGCGACCGGCGGGCACCAGGCCCTTGATGCTTTCGGCGACCGACTTCAGGTCGGTTTCGCTGAAGCCGAGCTTGCCGTAAAGCGGCGTCGAGACCGGGCCGGGGCTGACGGCGTTGAGGCGGATACCGCGGCCGATCAACTCGCCCGACAGTGTGCGGATCAGCGATTGCAGCGCGGCCTTCGAGGCACCGTAGACGCTGGAATTCGGCATGCCGATATGAGCGTTGACCGAAGTGTTCATGACGATCGAGGTCGGATTGGCGAGGATCGGCAGCAGCGCCTGGATCAGGAAATACGGACCCTTGACATTGATGTCGAAGACCCGGTCGAAGGTCTGCTCATCCCAGGCATCGATAGGCTTCAAAAGCGCGATGCCGGCATTGACGAAGACGATATCGAGGCCGCCGAAGGCCTTTTCGATCGCGGCTGCGACCTCTTTCTGGCCGGCGACATCGGCGGCATCTGCCTTGATCACCAGAACGCCGTCGCCGAGTTCCTTGCGGGCGGCTTCCAGCGTTTCGGGATTGGTGCCGGTCACCGCGACGCGGGCACCTTCGGCCAGAAACTGGCGGGCCGTTTCCAGTCCGATACCGCTGGTGCCGCCGGTGATGAGGGCGCGTTTGTCCTTGAGCCTGTCCATGATCGTGTTCCTTTCGGGTTGAGTTGTTGAAAGGGAATATGGCGCAAAGTTCTCGTTCGCACTATAATGCTTAAGGTGAACCTATTTTCCGGGAAATCCGAACGATGAAACTCGACGGCATAGCAAGTTTCGTGGCGGTGGCGGAGGCGGGCTCGATCAGCGAAGCCGCGCGCATGTTGCGGCTTTCGAAATCGGTTGTCAGCGAGCGGCTGGCGGAATTGGAACGCAGTCTCGGCGCGACGCTGCTTCATCGCACCACGCGGCGCATGTCCGTGACGGAGGATGGCGCCGCCTTTCTGGAACGGGCGCGGCGGATATTACGCGAAGTTTCGGAAGCGGCAACCGATCTTGCCGAGCGGCGCGGCGCGCTGGCGGGACCGATGCGGCTTTCAGCGCCCGTCACCTTCGGCCGGTTGCATCTGGGGCCGGCGCTTTATCCTTTCCTGCAGGCCAATCCGAAGATCGAGATGGCGCTCGATCTCGACGACCGCCGCGTCGATATCGCCTCGGGCGCCTATGACGGGGTGGTGCGCCACGGAGCCATCGAGGACAACCGGCTGATGGTGTGGCGGCTGGCGCAGAGCCGGCGCGTGCTGGTCGCCTCCGAAGCCTATCTCGCCGAACACGGCGTGCCGAAGACGACGGCCGAACTCGATGAACACCGGGGCATTTTCTACACCAACCGGGGTGCCACCGACTGGCGCTTCGCGACCCCGGATGGTGTGGAGATCGTCCGCGCGCGGGTGGGGCTCCGGGTCAACAATGGCGACATGATCCGCGATGCGGCGGTTGCCGGCCTCGGCATTGCGCTGCTGCCATTGTTCATCGCCGGGCCCGATTTGCGCGCCGGGCTGTTAAGGATGATCGATGTCGGGGTGAAGCCGGCGGCGGAATTCATCTATCTCGCCCATCCCGAGGGACGGCGGCCATCGGCCAAGCTGCGGGCGCTGGCCGAGCATCTGGAGACGGCTTTTGGCGATCCACCCTATTGGGAAGAGGGGATTGGGTGAGGGATCGTTGGTTTGGAATTTGCCGCTCTACCCCCCTCCCAAAAACCGAACCGCGCCCGTCGATGAAGACGGACGCGGTTCAGCGGGAGGTGCCAAAGGCGGGATCAGTTGATCCGGTTGCCTTCGGCGGAGAACAAATGGATTTTCCGGTTTTTCGGTGAAAGATGGATTTGCTGGTCGGGCTTCAGGTCCACCCGCCGATGCAGAACCACGACCGCCGTCTGCGTGCCGACGCGCACCAGAAGGTGGGTTTCCGCCCCCGTCGGCTCGACAGTCAGCACCGTGGCGGGAATGCCCGTGTCGGAGAGGTCGAGATCTTCCGGGCGGATGCCGTAGGTGCGGGCCTCGCCCTTGACCGTATCGGCCGGCAGCGGCAGCGCGACATCGCCCTCGATACGGAAACCACCCTCGCCGACGCCGCCCTCGAACAGGTTCATCGACGGCGAGCCGATGAAGGTGGCGACGAAGGTATTGTTCGGGTGATCATAGAGATCGAGCGGCTTGCCGATCTGCTCGATGCGGCCGGCGCGCATGACGACGATCTTGTCGGCCATGGTCATCGCCTCGATCTGGTCGTGGGTGACGTAGACGATGGTGGTGCCGAGGCGCTGGTGCAGTTCCTTGATCTCGCTGCGCATGGTCACACGCAGCTTGGCGTCGAGGTTGGAGAGCGGCTCGTCGAACAGGAACACCTTCGGGTGCCGCACGATGGCGCGGCCCATGGCGACGCGCTGGCGCTGGCCGCCGGAAAGCTGCTTGGGCAGACGCTCCAGCAGCGGTTCGAGCGCGAGGATGCCGGCCGCCTCCCCCACCAGCTTGTCGATCGTCGCCTTGTCGCGCCCCTGCAGCTTCAGGGCAAAGCCCATGTTTTCGCGCACCGTCATGTGCGGATAGAGCGCGTAGGACTGGAACACCATGGCGATGTCGCGTTCCTTCGGCGCGACGTCGTTGACGACGCGGCCGTCGATGCGGATTTCGCCGCCGCTGATATCCTCCAGCCCCGCCAGCATGCGCAGAAGCGTGGACTTGCCGCAGCCGGACGGCCCGACGAGCGTGACGAACTCGCCGTCCTCGATATCCACGGAAACGCCGTGGATGACCGATGCCGCGCCGTATTGTTTCAGAACCCTGTCGACTGCTACCGATGCCATTGTTTTTCCTCCCTCAAAGTTTCAATTGCCAGACGCTTGCCTTGGCGACAGTGCCGGTGAGCGTCGCCGACCGTGCGGCGGCAAAGCCCGGAATGCGTTTCGACCCCGCCCATCGGCCGTTGTCGGCGAAGACCTCGATGGAGCCGGCATCGAGGAAGATGCGCAGGCTCGAAGGCTTCGCACCGGCGGCGATGTAGCGCGGCGGCGTCTTGCCGGTGCGGGCGTCGAAGACGATCGCAAGCCCGTCCCCGTCGAGTTTCACGCCGAGATCGACATCCGGGTGATCGAAGGCAAGCTCGAATGCCGCGCCCGGTGCGGTGAGATCGAGCACGATCTCGACGGCGCCGGTGCCGAGCGGCACGGTCTTGCCGGCGGCAAGGGCAGTGTCGTCGAGCAACTGGTGACGCAGGCTTTCCGCGGCTGCGACCGGCGGTGTCAGCACCGTGTCGCCCTCCAGAAGCACGCGGCGCGGCAGGGTCATGGCGGTCGGGAAATCGTCCTTCTTGGTGAAATCCGTCCAGTTGGCGAGCCAGGCGATGCCGACCGGCTCGTCACCGTCGACGAAGGCCTGGAACGCATAGGCATCCGAGCCGAAATCCAGTTCCTGCTCGAACTCCGCCGTAAACGTGCGGCCATCGAAACGGCCGACGATGACGGAGGTGAGGTTGCGGCGGCCGGTGGCCGGATCGCGGCTCGTCAGCAGGCCGAAAATCAGCGCCCAGCGTGTTTCCCCGTTCCTGGCCGTCAGCGGCACCATGCAGGGGCATTCCGCCGCGGTCATGCCGAAACCGTCCTCGCGGTGGATGATCCCGAGGAAGGTCCAGCCGTCAGCGCCGTCAGCGGCGGCGGTTTCATAGAGCAGCACGACGCCACCCGTCTTGTCACGGCTGCCGAGCAGCATCTTCCAGCGGCCGTCCGGTCCCTTGAAGACGTAAGGGTCGCGGAAATCGGTGGTGAGATCGAGGCCTTCCGGGCGCAGCGGCAGCACGGTTTCCGACGGGCCGGCGACGATGCCGTCGCGGCTGACGGCGGAAAGCTGGATCTGCTCTTCCGGCTGCCGGTCGCGGACATGCTCGGTGTAGAAGACACGGATGTCCTCGCCGACAGCAATGGCCGAGCCGGAGAAGGCGCCGCCACGGCCGTCGTCATCCTCCGACAGATGATCCGCCGGGAAGAGGAACATCGGCAGGTGCGTCCAGCGGAGGAAATCCTTCGAGACGGCATGGCCCCAGTGCATGGTGTTCCAGCGCAACTCGTGCGGATAATGCTGGTAGAAGAGATGGGCGTTTCCACCGAAGCGGCCGAAACCGTTCGGATCGTTCATCCAGCCGAACGGCGGGCGGAAGTGGTAGCTGTCCGGCACCTCGGGCGCGGCGGTGCGGGCATCGCTGTGCAGGAGGCGGATGCCCTCCTCCATCACGGTTTCCGGCCGGAATGCATAGGCGACGGAGAGCGAAGTGGTGGCCGCATCATAGGAAAGCGTGGCGGAACCGCCCTTTGCCAGCGTCACGGCAAAGAACTCGAACTCGGCGCTACGACGGGTGGAGGGTTCGCCCGCATCGCCGCCATCGACGGCGATGGAGAGCTTCGCCTGGCCGCCGGCGGTGCGCGCCTTCAGCCAGAGATGCAGCACCGTGCCTGCAGGCAGCTCGGCTTGAATGGTTTCAAGCTGTTGGTTTACGGATTTTGCTTGCAGAGACATGATCAACCTTTCACGGCGGAGCCGACGAACGAACTGACGAACCAGCGCTGGAATGCCAGGTAGAGGATGAGGACGGGGATCATCATCAGCACCGAGGCGGCCATGGCGCGGTCCCAGTAGATGCTGTCCTGTCCGAAGAAGGTGGCGATGGCCACCGCAATCGGCCGGGCATAGTCGGTCTGGGTGACGAGGGTAGGCCAGAGGTACTGGTTCCAGCTTTCGATGCCCATCAGGATCGACACGGTGGCGAGCGCCGGCAGGCTGAGCGGCATATAGATCGACCGGTAGATGCGGAAGGCGGACGCACCGTCCATTTCCGCCGCTTCATAAAGCTCCTTCGGCAGCTGCGCGAAGAACTGGTAGAAGAGGAAGACATAGAGCGGGCTTGCCACCCAGGGCAGGATCTGCACCGCGAACGTATCGGTGAGGCCAGCCCGCGACATCATGACGACCAGCGGCATGATGATGCTTTCCTGCGGGATGACATAGAGCGCGACGACCAGCGCGAGCAGCACCGCCTTGCCGCGCAGCGACCCCCAGGCCAGCACGAAACCGGCCATGGAATTGATGACGAGGCCGCCGAGCACGGTGGAAACCAGGATCACCAGCGAGTTGAAGAGATAGCGACCGTAGGCGAGTTCGCCGGAGAAATGGGCGATCTCCTTATAGTTCGACAGCGTCGGATCGCTGACCCAGAAGGCGCGGAAGCTGCCCATGTCGGCAAGGATGCGAAAGCGGTCGTCCTTCAGGCTGGCGATCAGCAGCATGAACAGCGGCGAGATCATCACCAGCGCTATGACGAGGATGCAGAGGCTCTGCACGATGCGCAGAGTTTTCTTGCCATTGCCCCTAGGGATTGCCAGCGGGGCGGACTGGCTCAAAGCGAGATCAGACATCGAAGCGCCTCAGGAGTTTGCGCTGCAACAGCGCGATCAGAAGAACGATGACGAAGAGGATGACGGACACGGCCGATGCATAGCCGAGTTTCTGCTCCTCGAAGCCGGCGCGCACCATGTAGTGGACGACGGTTTCGGTGCTTTCCTTCGGGCCGCCCTGGGTGAGGATCGCCACCTGGGTATAGAGCTTGAAGGCCTGGATGGTGGTGATGACCAGCACGAAGACATGGGTGGGGCGAAGGCCGGGCATGGTGACGTGCCAGAAGCGGCGCAGCGCGCTTGCCCCGTCGATGCGGGCGGCATCGTAGAGTTCTTCCGGAATGCCCTGCAGGCCGGCGAGGTAGATGATCATCTGGAAGCCGTAGGCCTGCCAGGCCGACAGCAGCACGATGGAGAACATCGCCCAGTTGGGATCGCCGAGCCAGTCGATCGGCTGGATGGTGCCGCCGGACAGGAAGCTGACGATCTGGTTGAGCGGCCCGCTCGGATACTGGAACAGCGTGCCCCAGATGACGCAGACCACCACCATGGAGGTGATCGCCGGCAGGAAGAACAGGCCGCGCAGCAGGTTCTGCATCGGCAGCTTCTGATGAAGCAGCAGCGCGGTGAGGAAGGCGAGGCCGCACTGCACCGGCAGCACCCAGACGGTGAAGCGGGTGACGTTCCACAGCGACGTCCAGAACAGCGGATCGGTGAAGACACGCTCGAAATTCAGAAGGCCGACGAAGCGCACCGGCGTCGGGCGCGGCACGAGCGGCTGGTTGGTCATCGCCGTCCAGAAGGACAGAAGGAACGGCGTGATCAGGAATATCGCCAGAAGCAGAACGGCAGGGGCGATCATCGCCATTTCCTGCCAGAGCCGCTGCTTGTCGCGGCGTTTCGCCGGACGCCGCAAAGCGGGCACCGAGGTCTGTTGCAAAGTCATTGTCTCCTCCTCATCGGTCATCCTCCCAGGATGGAATTGGAACGTTTTTGTAGGGGTCGCCGCTCGGTTCCTTCTCCCCGCCGGGGAGAGTTGGCCCGAAGGGCCGGATGAGGGGGGTCTCTCGGCACATTCGGAGATTGCCGCTCTACCCCCCTCTGCCCGGTCGGGCATATCCCCCTCAAGGGAGGAGATTGGCTGGGGTCAGCCTCTCTTTCCCGATCTCCCCCTTGAGGAGGAGATGTCAGCCTTGCTGACAGAGGGGGTGTGCGGCATGGTCCGAACATGCCGCATTCCTCATCGCCTTACTTCTGTTCGTCGAAGGGCGGGTAGCCGGCGTTGTCTTCGATATCCTCGTCGATCTTCTGGGCGGCGGCGGTCAGGGCTTCCTGCGCGTCGCCACCGTTGAAGATCTTGTCGACGGCCTGCATGAAGGCCGAGGTGATCGTCGGATAGGCCGGGTGCGGCGGACGGGCAACGGCGGTCTTCGATGCCTGCTCGAAGGCGATGGCGAGCGCGCCGCCTTCCGCATAAAGCGGAGATTCGGCGGCAAAGCTCTTCAGACCCGGATAGGCGGACTGGGTCTTGGCGTAGTCGCGATATTCCTTGTCCTTCAACAGGAAGCTCAGGAACTTGCCGGCAATCTCAGGGTTTTCCGAGGTCGCGGAAATGCCCCAGATCCAGGTGCCGTTCGGGCTCACGCCCTTCTCGCCGATCTTCGGCAGCGGCATGACGACAATATTGTCTTTCATGGCCGCCGATGCTTCCGCGTAGAACCAGTGGCCGCCCATGGCGAGCGCTGCCGGCTGGCCTTCAGCGTAGAACTGGTTGGTACCGGACGAGGTCGGCACGACCCAGCCCTTCTTCACCCAATCCTGCATCATCGTCAGCGCCTTGACGCAGGCTTCGCCGTCGAGCGTGCCGCCGGCCTTCCAGGTCTTGCGGTCGATCAGGTCGCAGCCGGCGCTTTCGAGCAGCGGGCCATAAGCGTAAGTGATCCACTCGGTCTTGATGCCGTAGCCGCGGAAGGTGTCGATCGGCCACTTCACGCCTTCGAGCTTGGAGAGCTTTTCGAGATAGCCTTCGAATTCCTCGCGGGTCCAGGCGTCGTCGACCGACTTCGGAATGCGGGCGCCGATGGCTTCGAGATACTTCTTGTTGCCGTAGAGGACGACCGAGGAGTCCGTGAGGCCGATCGCATAGAGGTCCTTGTCGATCGGATAGGTGCCCTGGGCGATGTTGGAATCCGTCATGTCATCGAGCAGGTCCTTGTCGATGAGCGGCTTGACCGGCTGCAAATAGCCCGACCAGACGTAGTTGGCCAGGAACGGCGCGTCCAGTTCCATGATATCCGGCAGCTGCTTGGCCATGACGGCGGCGCTGAACTTTTCGTTATAGGCGTCATGCGGCGCGTAGATCATCTCGATGTCGACATCGGGATTGGCGGCCTCGAAGCGGGTGGCGACGTCGCCGTAAGCCTTCACCCAGCCGGGATCGCCCTGGTGCATGACGTGGATGACGGTCTTCGCTTCAGCGAAACCGGCGGTCGCCACAAGCGCGGCGGACGCGAAGAGCGTCGAAAGTAAACGATTACCCATTGCTGTCCTCATTGGTATTCTCCTCCTGTTGGGACGCTAGTAAATGTTCAGACGGATGCCCGTTCGACCAGATGGAACGGCAGTTTCCGCAGATGCGGTGGTTCGGGCTGCTCTGCCAGGAGGATCTCCATGGCAAGGCGGCCCATGGCGCGGTGCGGCAGGGCCATCGTCGTCAAAGGCGGGTCCAGCCGCGAGGCAAGCTCGACCTGGTTGTCGAAGCTCGCCACCGCGATATCGTCGGGTATGCGAAGACCGGCACGCGCCAGCGCCGCATAGACTTCCATCGCCACGCGGTCGTTGCCGCACAGGATGGCATCCGGCTTTTGACCGGAATTCAGGAGCGCCTCCATATGGGAGGCGACAAGGGTCGGCGCGCGGTCGCTGTAGACGCTGCGGCGCACGGCCGGAAAGACGCCTACGGGCGCGATGCCCGCCTCGCCCAATGCCTTGCGAAAGCCCTTCTCGCGCAGCTCGCCGGCCAGAATGCCCGGCAGGTTGATGAAGGCGATGCGGCGGCGGCCGGCGGCAAGGAGATAGCGCACGATTTCCTCGGCGCCACCCTCTTCGTCCGGTACCAGCGACGTGACGCGGCCGTCGGTCTCGCGGCAGTTGATCATGACGCCGACGGCGCCGGTCAGCTTACCCGGCAAGGCGACATCCTTGTGATACATCGCCGCATAGGCCACGGCCCGCGGACGGAACTGCTGCACTTCGTCCAGCACCGCGCCGATCGACTGGCCGCTGCTGTGGTTGACCGCAAACACCGCCATGCCGGCACTGCGCGCCGCGCCATCGAGACCGCGGACGATCTCGGTCGCGAACGGCGAGGTGATCAGGCCATCGGACACGACGCCCACCAGCGGCAACCAGCCCTGGCGCACGCCGCGCGCCGCAAGATTGGTGACATAGCCGAGTTCTTCCGCGATGGTCTTGATCTTCAGGCGCGTATCGTCCGACATGCGGGCAGAGCCGCCGTGCAACGCGCCGGAAACCGTCTTCACCGAGACGCCCGCCCGTTCCGCGATGTCGGAAAGCGATGTTGCCAAGACCCCTGCCTCTCCCACTTGGGTTAACGTTTACTCAGATACCCAACCCACCGGCGTCTGTCAAGGGTTGCTAACATAGCGATGATGAATTTTTCATGGCCGGCGTGCAGGCAGGAGCGTCAGGGCCGGAAACATGAGAGACTGTTCAAAAGACGGATATTTCCGACAAGAGCCGGAAGCCGCGCAGGGGCAATATCGATCCACCCATGATGGAGGAGAAACGGTGCCAGCCGATTATTTCGATATTCGCAATTCAATCGACAATATTGTTGCAATTCAGCAATAAGCTCGAAGCCGCTACACCTATCTCCATCGAAGACATCACCGCAGAAACGGCAGGAACGAGGCCAAAAACCCCGCCCTGCCACCCCACCCGAGAGAGGAGAAGACCATGTCGAAGCTCGAAGTCCTGACCCCCAAGAACAGCCAGCTCATCTTCATCGACCAGCAGCCGCAGATGGCTTTCGGCGTCCAGTCGATCGACCGCCAGACGCTGAAGAACAATGTCGTCGGCCTCGCCAAGGCCGCCAAGATCTTCAACATCCCGACCACCATCACCACGGTCGAAACCCTGTCCTTCTCCGGCCACACCTACCCGGAACTGCTCGCCGTCTTCCCGGAAAACGACATTCTGGAGCGCACCTCGATGAACTCCTGGGACGACCAGAACGTTCGAGACGCCCTGGCGAAGAACGCCGCCAACGGCCGCAAGAAGATCGTCGTCTCCGGCCTCTGGACCGAAGTGTGCAACACCACCTTCGCGCTTTCGGCACTCCATGACGTTTCGGATTATGAAATCTACATGGTCGCCGATGCGTCCGGCGGCACCTCCGTCGATGCGCACAAGTATGCCATGGACCGCATGGTTCAGGCCGGCGTCATCCCGGTCACCTGGCAGCAGGTGCTGCTCGAATGGCAGCGCGACTGGGCGCACAAGGAAACCTACAATGCCGTCACCGGCCTGGTGAAGGAGCATTCTGGCGGCTACGGCATGGGCATCGATTATGCCGTCACCATGGTCCACAAAGGCGAGGAACGCGTCACCCACGGCAAGACCATCGGCCCGAACCCGGCCAAGTAAGCGCTTCCGGCCCAAAACAGCGGCCGGCTCCGAAAGGGGCCGGCCGTTTTTTTGTCACGCCGAAGGATCGCGCGAGGCCGCCGCCGGCGACAGCAGCGTCGACCACGGGATTTTCGCCAGCCGCTTTTCCACCGCCACATGGCCCCAGTATCCGAGCGCCGTCGAGATGGCCGCCGTCATCAGCGCGGCATAGCTGGTGGACAGGCCGGGGGCGATCTTGGTCAGGAGCAGCAGGATCGGCGACATGAAGATCGGGTGCAGCAGGAAGATCGAATAGGAAGCGTCGCCCAACGCCATCATCAGCCGCGAGACCCGCGGCGGCGTCGTATAGGCGGCGATGAGCGTGATGCCGATGGTCAGCGGCGCGATCGACAGGATCATGGCGAGGCTTCCCATCTTCAGGTCGAAATACTGCACGATGGCGCGCAGCCCCAGCACCAGCACGATCAGGATCGTCAGCTGGCCCGGCAGTTCCACCATGCCGCGCCAGCGCCGCATGGCAAGCCCGATCAGAATGCCGAAGCCGAACTCGATATTGTAGGGGCTGAACAGGAAGCCGACGAAGGTGCCGTCATCGAAGGAGACGCCGTCGCCCAGCACAAGGCGGGCGAGCGAGGCCCCGCTCCAGAGCAGCATCAGCGGCCAGAGCCGCGGCTGCCAGAGAAAACAAAGGCTGAAGACGAGATAGAACACCACCTCGTAACGGATCGTCCAGGCGACGAAGGGCACGACATCGCCGACCGGCCAGAAGCTGATCGTCCTGAGGCTGCCCATCACATCGATCCGGCCGAAGGCGCTGAACAGCGCGATATTGAACAGGATGACGGCAAACCAGAGCAGCGGAACGACCCGCTCGGCCCGGCGGCGCAGGAACTGGCCCGCCGTCAGCTTCGGCCGGCCGGTCACCTTATCCGTCGATGACGACACCATGATCAGCCCGCTCATGATGAAGAAGAAATCGATCTCACCGGCGCCGCCCTCGAAGAAAGAGGTCAGCGCCCCCGGACCGAAATATTTCGGGAACGAGGCGGTGTCGATCGAGTGATTGACGACGACCAGCACGGTGGCCAGCGCCCTCAGATAATGCAGGCCGACGATACTCTGCTTGGGCGCGGTGCCTGGCATCGGGAAAACTCCATGATGAGCGGGGGGTCAGTTAGGCTTCTGGGCTTCCACGGGCTGCGCGACATTGGCGCGTTCGATCGCCATGTTGATGAGGTAGACGAGAAAAGGATCGTTTTCCCTGGCAGCGGCGAGTTTCGCCGCGGCGAGCAGATCACTCGTATAGGTCTGTTTCGTCATGGATCACCTCTTCTAAAGGACCGGATCGGCAACGGCCCATCGACAATCTTTCCGTGTACACTTCACCACGGCGCATTTACCAAAACCCTAATGTACGCGCCCATAGTTTGTATTTTTTTGCATATTTCCCCGAATATACAATCTATGATACGCAATATTGGAGCGTGAGTCGTGGCGCCGAGAATCGTTCCGGCACGACGAACACAACTTATAGATTGTGATAGCGTGTCCCGCCCGGACCATGGGAGCCCGTTCATGCAAAACCGTCTCGGCAGGAAAACCGTCGCCTTGCTCGATCTGACCCGAGCGGCGGCGGCGGTTTACGTCGTGCTCTATCATGTCGCGGTCGAGCGCGGCTGGACGGGGGAGATCGGGCTCCTCTTCCGCTTCGGGCAGGAAGCGGTGATCCTGTTTTTCCTGCTGAGCGGCTTCGTCATCCATGCCAATGAGCGGGACCGCGCGACGGAAGGGTTCGGCTATTTTTTCCGCCGCATCCGGCGCATCTATCCGACGCTGATCTTCGCCATGCTGGTTTCAGTCGCCGTCGCCTTCATCGATGGCCGGCTCGCCTCGACCTTCAGCATGGCGCAGCTTTTCGGAACGCTGTTTGCCCTGCAGGACATCGCCGCCCTGAAGCCGGGGGTGATCGTCGATCCGTTCCTCGGCAATGCGGCCCTGTGGACGCTCTCCTACGAAATCTTCTTCTACCTGCTCTATCCGTTCGCGACGATCGCCTGGCGCGAATTCGGCGCGCGGACCAGCCATCTGGTCGGCCTCGTCAGTTGCCTCTCCTATCTCAGCTTCACGCTGGCGCCCAATGACTGGACTCTGGTGCTGGCCTATTACGGCGTGTGGTGGACCGGCGCGATGGCGGCCGAGGCCTATCTGGAGGGCAAGCGTCGCCTTGCCGCGCTGCGGGTGCCGCTCACATGGCTCGCGCTGCTCTGCGCGGTCGCGGCGGTGGATGTCTGGCGGCAGGGGTTTCAGGGGCTGGGCGTCTATCCCTTCCTGCAACTGCGCCATTTCGTCGTGGCGTTTTTCACTGTAATCCTCGGCTTCGGGCCGCTTGGCGCGTGGCTTGCGGGAAAGGCACGGCGGGTCGAAAAACCGGCCGCCGTGGTGGCCTCGATTTCCTTTGGGCTTTACGTGCTGCATTTCCCGCTGCTGATCCTGTCGAGCCTTGCGGCAACCACGCTGGGGCTGATCGAGATGTCGATCGTTCTGGTCTTCCTGTCGTGGTTTGCCGATCGCTATCTCAACGAGCGGCTGCCGCGCTGGAAGGTCAAACGCGCGGCGATACCCGAAAACGCCGCCTGAGCACGAACCGGAAAAGACCGGGCACCAGCAGCGCCGCCGCCAGCAGCCAGCCCAGACCCAGCACGGCGCCACCGGCCAGCAGCCGCGCAAACACGCCGTC
This sequence comes from Rhizobium sp. Root1212, assembly GCF_001424985.1. GTDB lineage: Bacteria > Pseudomonadota > Alphaproteobacteria > Rhizobiales > Rhizobiaceae > Pararhizobium. The sequence goes on along the minus strand of NZ_LMDA01000026.1, from coordinate 42,594 downwards.
GATATAACCTTCGAGGACATCCCCGCCGGCCAGCACCAGACCGGCGGGGATGAGCGCCAGGCAGAAGGCGGCCCAGAAGCCGACCTTCAGCCGTAGCGACAGGAGCACGCCGGCCAGCAGCACCAGTGCCCGCACGCTTTCGCCGAACCCGATCCAGGCCAGCCCCGGCAGTTCACCGCCATGAAAATGCGCGACCCCGGTGTTGAACGCCATATTAGCGGCATAGGCGAGAACAAGGATAAAGGCGGCCCGTCCGCTGCGGCCCGCGCCATTGAGCAGGCGCAGCAGTATCCAGCCGAGGGTGGAAGCCCAGAGGCCAAGCGAAATGCCTTCCAGCGCATGGCTGGTCAGCATCACGCCGGTCGCGCCGAAAGCGCCGCGATGAAAGACGACGGTGACGATATCCTCCGCGAAGAGGAACAGAAAAGCCGAGGCCGGCAGCGAGAAGGCTAGCACCACCCGCACGATGGTTCTGGCCTGTGCTTCCTGCGCGGAGGGTGCCTGCCCTCCCTTCTCCCCAGCGGGGAGAAGGTGGCGCGCAGCGCCGGATGAGGGGGATGGCTCGCTCGGAGCAAGCGGAGACACCCCCTCATCTGCCCTTCGGGCATCTTCTCCCCGCTGGGGAGAAGATGGAAAGTGCAGCCTCCCTCCTACCCCCCCGCTCGACAGCACCGCAAGCCCGACCGGCTGGCTGATCAGCAGCAGAAAGCTTTCCGTCAGCGTGCGGGCATAGTCGAGCGAGGCAACCGCGCCGCCCTGCAGACGGGAGGTGAGCAGCCGCTCCAGCCAGATATTGAGCTGTTCGGCCATCGGCAGCGGCAGCAGCGGCCCGAGACGCCGGAAGAACTCCCGCATCGTCGCGATGATGTCGTGCGGCCGGGCCGCATTGAAATCGATATTGCCCTCGCGCCGCAGCATCAGGATCGCCACCAGCGTCAGAGCATTGAACGACAGGCTGAACGCCCAGGCGAGCACGATCACCGGCGCGCCGAGCGCGACGGCTGCAAGGCCGATGAGCACGCTCATGTTCTGCATCGCCGCCCGCGCATTGGAGACGCGCGCCCGGCCAAGCGCAATCTCGCCGGCCGCCAGGCAATTGAGGATCACCGAAGCGGGCATGGCGAGCGCCATGATCTCGACGAACCGCACCGTGAGGTCCTTGCCCTCCGGGCTGAAACCGCCGACCAGCACATCCACCAGCGGCGCTGCGGCAAGCTGCGTTGCAAACATGATCAGCACGCTGATGCCGCCGAGCGCCAGCGTCAGCGCCGCAAGCCCCTGCGGAGCTGCACCGCGGCAAAGCCGCTCCTTCTGCATGGGAATGAGGATCGCAGGCACGGTTTCGGCCTGGAAAAACGAGATCGGCAGCAGCACCGCGGTAATCGCGGTGCGGAACGAATCCGCCGCAAGCGCCGTGCCGATGATCAGCGCCATGACGATTTCGCGGACGAAACCGAGCATCTTGCTCAAGAGCGCGCCGCTCATCAGCCGGACGATCAGCCGCAGGATGGAATGGCCCGCCACGGGATCTGCCGGGGCATCTACCATCGCCGTCCCCCCTTTTCCGGCAGGCAGGCGATGGCGGCGAAGCTCCAGAACAGGAAGCCGAGTTCGCCCGAAGCGAGGCTGGCGAGCGGCATTTGCGACAGCGCACCGCAGCCCAGTCCGCCCAGCACGATTGCCTCCGGCGTCTGGCCCGCAACCGCACCGGCGATCATCCGCCCCGCCGCCCAGACGAAGGCGGCAAGGCAGATCAGCCCGACGAAGACGCCCATCATCAGCCAGCAGGCGATCAGCATGCCATCGACCGGCATCTGGCCGGCGACACCGGCATCAGCCGTGGTGAAGCCGGTGCCGAACAGCGAACTGTCCGGCAGGTTCCAGAGGGTGACGAATTGAGCCAGCCGCTCCTGAAAGCTGCCGTCGTCGCTACCCTGCCCAAGCGTCGCCAGCCGCTCCTCCAGCACGTCGCTGAAGGGCGGGATCGTCGCGGCGAAGGCCCCTGCTGCGGCCATAGCGGACAGGATCGTGCCGGCCCGGAACCGGGTGCGCACGAAGAACACGCAAAACAGCAGCCCGACCGCGAGCGAAATCCACGCCGTGCGATATTGCGACAGCATCAGCGCCAGCAGCGCCGGGCCGCAGACCAGGCAGGACACCCACAAAGGCCGCAGGAACGACACAAGCAGCAGCCCCGCCGCCGTGAAGGTGGCGAAGCTCGCCGGCCCGTTCAGCATACTGTAGACGCGGACCTCATAGGGCTCCGGCAGACCGGCGGTGACGGCGGTGGCGAATTGCATCCAGTAGCGATCCCATTCCGGCGGATCGACATACTGGAAGGCCCCATAAAGACCGATGACGGGCAGGATGACCATGAAGGCCGAGGTCGCTGCCTGCACCAGCCGGTCGCGCTCCCCCGTCTCGATCAGCGCCAGCCCATAGAGAAGCGGCGCCGCCCATTTCAGCGCACCGGCCGAGGCATCGCCCCAGCCGCCCTGAAACAGCGACAACAGCGCCGCATAGACCACACAGCCGAAAACGATGGTGAGCGGCGCACGCCCCCCACCGAGCGGATCGGATTGGCCATCGAGCAGCGGCAGAAGCGCCGGCACCGCCGCAAGAAGCGCCAGAAGCGGCCCGACCAGCATGATGCCGCCCTGATCGAACCCGCTGAAAAAATCGACGATACGCCGGGCAAAGGGCGCGAAGGAAAACAGCACGAGCATGGTTTGCAGGTGTGCCGCCCGCCCCTGCCGCCACGCATGCCAGCCCACACCGGCACAGCCGAGAATGAAGACGAAACGCGCCAGAGACCCGGCCACCGGCGCGATCGCCAGCACGCCGGCAAACAGCAGGCCCGCCGCCAGCCAGCCGGGCACGGCAAGCGCAAAACCCGTCCTCGCTTCGGCCGCGCCTCTCATGGGGCCTCGACGCCGACGCCGCCGATCAGGCCGAAGATCATGCTGCGCATGCGCTTGGCGGTGTAGTGATCCCGCGCCCGCTGCAGCGCCAACGCGGTTTTCGCCTGCCGCTCGGCCGGGTGCGACAACAGATGCTCGATCGCGTCCGCCAGCGCATCGCTGTCGCCGGGCGCGACCATGGTGCCGGCCGCGCCGCCATCGAGAATATCCGGCGCGGCGCCGATATCGGTCGCGACGACCGGTGTTCCCGCAAACATGCTCTCGACGATCGTCAGCCCGAACGGCTCGGGCGATGTCGAGGGGTGCACGACGATATCGACGGCCCGCATCAGCTCCGCCACATCGCTGCGCTGGCCGAGGAAGAAGACGCGGTCGGCAACGCCAAGCTCTTCGGCGAGGCGCTTCAGATGCGCGGCATAGGCCTCCTCGCCGAACAGCGCATCGCCGGCAATGACCAGTGAGACATCAGGCAGGGTCGCCAGCGCCCGCAGCACCACATGCTGCCCCTTCCAGGCGGCAAGCCGGCTGAAGACGCCGATCACCGGCCCCGGCCTGAGCCCGAGCATCGCCCGCAACGCCGCCCCCGAGGCGATATCGCCCGCCTCAGAGGCGGTCACGCCGTTCGGCACGATACGGACCAGATCCGCCCGGCCACCGGCGGCAATGAACCCATCCGCCACCGCCCGCGACGGCACAACGACGCGGGCCGCGCGCCGGTTGGCAAGCCCCACCTGCAACTTCAGTTGCGTTGCGCCAAAATGGCTGCGGTCGGGAATATCGTGCAGATGCCAGATCAGCGGCCGCTTCGAGACGGCTGTTGCGATGGCAGAGAGGATGAAGGCCTTCTGCGAATTGGCATAGACGATATCGTAGCGCGGCACGAGGCGGGCCAGTTCGACGACGATTGCCGCAATCGGCCATGCCAACGGCAGGGCGCGCAGCAGCGACCGGTCGCGCTTGACCGCACCCAGCCGCCCGCCCCAGCGCGAGGCGGTGACGCTGACACCGCGGGCCGTCAACGCATCGGCAAGCGGCCCCTGCTGGAAGACGAAGGCCGAAGCCCCTGCCCCCTGTTCGAGAAGTTCGAGCAACACGACCTCGGCCCCCGAGATCGCCGGCGAATGACTGGTGAACAAGACGCTTGGCATTTTCACATCCGCCTCCTGTGGCCGGTTTCCATCGATTGGGGAATTTCACGTTCGGCAAGCCGCGCCTGTGTCGAGACCAGCCCGAGCATGTTGGCGCCGAGATTTCCGAGCCGGCGCACGATCATTTCGGCCGAACGCAGGTCGTCTTCGCCGGTGCAGCAGAGAACGCCATCGACACGGACGGCGATGAGGCCGGCATCCATGTGGCGGTCGAGCGCCGGGCTATCGAAGACGACGAGGTCATAGCTTTTCGCCCAGTCCAGCAGGCCGGCCATGCCGGGGCCTGCCAGCAGGTCCGCCGGATCGGTCGCGGCTGGGCCGGCGGCGATCACGTCGACACCGGGTGCATCGAGCCGGATCAACGCCGCCTGCGGCACGGCGCGGCCTTCGAGCACATCCTGCAACACCACCCGCGGGTGGACGCCAAAGGCATCGCCAAGCTGCGGGGCGCGCATATCGCCCTCGACCAGCAGCACGCGGCGGCCGGCATCGGCGGCAGCGGTGGCAAGCGCCATGGCCGTGAAGCTGCGCCCCTGCCCGGCAAAGGCCGAGAGCAGCAGCACGGAGCGGCAGCGCCCTTCGATATCCGCCAGCAGCCGCTTCAGCGCCACTTGCACGGTGGGATTATCGGCTGCGGCGGCGAGATCGTAGCGCAGATCGCCCGTACCGGCGGTTTTCGGAAAGCGGGCGATGATCGCGGGCCCGACCGGGCGCGTGCCGTCGGGCGCGGCCGGCTGCCAGCGGTCGCGCAGCAGCGCCGCGCCAACGCCTGCCATCAGCGCCAGCGCCGCGCCGCCGGCGACGAAGGGCGCGGTTTTGGGGAAGAAGCGCTTCAGCGGGCGTTCGGCAAGGCTGACGAGACGGGTGCTGCCGAGCATGGCGCGCTCTTCGGATTCCAGCCCCTTGCGCTTGTCGTAGAGCGCCGCATATTGCGCGCGCTTGACCCCGACATCGCGAACCATCTGCTCGATGGCGGTTTCGTCGCCGAGGGAGGCGGAGACATCGGTTTTCGCCTTGTCCATCTGCGTGCGCAGGGCCTTTGCGGTTTCGCTCGCGGCATCGAAACGCTTTTCGGCGCTGGCGACGACGATACGGATTTCCGCATCGAGCCCGTGTTTCAGCGTCGCCACCTGCCCCTGCAGCGAGCGCAGGCGCGGATGGCGCGGCCCGAGCACGACGGCGGCGGCCTCGGCCTCTTCGCTCGCCATGGCGAGCCGCTGCTTGATATCGGCGACCGCGCGGCTTTCAAGCACCGCCGGTAGCGCCGCGACATTGCCTCCCGATTTCACGGTCGAAAGAATGGCTTCAACCGCATCCCGTGCCGTCTCGGCGCTGGCAAGCTGCTGGCTGATGGTCGTCAGCCGCTCCGAGGTCACGGAGGCATTGGCGCCCTGCATCAGGCCCTTTTCGCTGCGATAGGCCTGGATTTCGGCATCGGCCCTGGCGATCTCGCCATCGAGCCGCAGCATTTCCTCTTCCAAGCTCTTGGCGGCGGTGCTGCGATTTTCCATCAGGCCGCGGCGATGGTCTTCGAGAAAGACGTTGATCAGCACATTGGCCATATCCCGCGCGATATCGGGATCGAAGGAGGAATAACCGATAGTTATCACCCGCGAGCGGCCGGCGCCGATGAAGGAATAGCGCGCCTGCAGGTAATCCAGCAGCTCCGCACTGCCCGGCTGCAAGGCGCTGCAGGGCGTGCCGACGAAGGGGATTTTGAAGCTGTGGGCACATTCGGTCGCGACCAGATCGGCGACGCCGGGTGCGTCCATCACCTTGCGCAGGATGCGTGGCGAGCGCACCATCAACAGCTGGCTTTCGAGATCGGCGGGATCGCCGACCTTTTGCGCCCAGCCGGCCGGCGGATAGGAAAGCCCGGTTTCCGGCTCCGCGACGATGATCGAGCCGGAGGCGAGATAGCGCACCGGCAGCGTCACCAGCGCCAGCATCGCAGCGGCAAAAACCACGGCCGCGGCCAGGATAAACAACCCGCGGCGGCGCCAGACGATCACCAGCGGATTGCCGCCCGCGAGCCGCCCGGTGCCCGCCGGGCTTTCGGCAAAGACCGCGCTGTTCATAGGCCACCTGCCCCGATCAGGCCGGCGAAGGCGACGGGCAAGGCGACCTCGCCCCGTTCCTTCGCCCCCTGCCGAACGGCCTGCTGCACCGCCTCGGTGAATTCGCGGCGAAAACGCCGGGCCGAAAACCGGCTGGCATTGCGGCGGCAGTCATGCGGCGAAAAACCCTGCTCGATCTCGATGAAATCGGAGACGCAGCGGGCGATCGCCTGCGGCGTCGGTTCGTCGAAGAACAGCCCAGTGCTGCCCTCGATCACGGTTTCGCGCGAGCCGCCCCGGCCGAGCGCCAGGACCGGCGTTCCCTCCGATTGCGCCTCGACCGTGATGATGCCGAAATCCTCTTCGGCCGCAAAGACGAAGGCGCGGGCCGTCGCCATCAGCCGGCGCAGCTCCTCATTGCCGACATAGCCGGCAAAGGAGACGTTCGGCCCGGCAATGGCCCGGAGCCGCGCCGCCTCCGGCCCGTCGCCGGCGACGATCAGCTGCTGGTCCGGCAACAGCGCGAAGGCGCGGACGATCTGCTCGATATTCTTGTAAGGCACCAGCCGGCTTGCGGCGAGGAAGTGGTTGCCCCGCGACGTGACGGGATCGCGGGTGGAGAGCGTCACCGGCGGGCAGACGACGCTTGCCTCGCGCGAATAGACCTTGCGGATGCGCCGGGCGATGAAGGCGGAATTGGCCAGCATCACATTCGGCCCGGCCGCCGTGCGACTGTCCCAGATGCGCAGCCGATGCAGCAGATAGCGGGCGGCGGCGGCCTTCAGGCCCTTGAAGCCGCTCTGGTCGAGATAGCTGTGCTGCAGGTCCCAGGCATAGCGCATCGGCGAGTGCACATAGGAGACGTGCACCTGATCCGGCCCGGTCAGCACGCCCTTGGCCACCGCGCAGCTGCTGGAAATGACGAGATCGTAGCCGGAAAGATCGAACTGCTCGATGGCGATCGGCATCAGCGGCAGGAAGGAACGGTGATGCGTCTTCATGAAGGGCAACTTCTGCAGAAAGCTCGTCGTCGTGGTTCCCAGCCCGATTTTCCGGCGGTCCGCCGGGCTCAGGAAATCGAACAGGGTGAACACGTCCGCTTGCGGATAACAGGCGAGAATTTCCTTTAAGACCAGCTCCGCGCCGCCCACCACGTAAAGCCAATCATGAATAACTGCTACACGCATAACGTTTCCTAACTCAGGGTTATCACGTGCTTTAGTTATTCTCATTTAAGTTGCATGATGACAAATCTATCTTTAAAAATCGGTTAATCGCTAAAGTTTTATTCAATTGCGATCTGTATAAATAAACATGGCGTTAACCAATGTATTCATGGAAAAGAATGAACTATTTTCGCCAAATCGCTGCGGAACAGCGCTTCTGGAGCCGATACACTTCGCAAAGATATGCACACGCCAAAGTTGCCGGCATTTCGGCGGCGCCTTTAGGGAAATATCCATTTAAGGTTGAAACTCAAAAATCCCGGCGAGGCCGTCAGCCTTCCAGCACGTATCGCACGCAGGCCGTGAGCGAGCGCGCCGAATGCTCCGGCGTCCATTCGGCGATGCGGGCGCGCGCGGTCTCGCCCATCGCCGGCCGGTCGGCCGAGAGCATGGCCGATATCGCCCGGCGCAGATCGGCCGCGTCGCCGGCCGCGAAGGAAAAGCCGGTGATGCCGTCGATCACCAGATCGGGGGTCGCACCGCAGGCATCGCTGGCGATGACCGGCAATCCCGCCGCCATGCCCTCGTTGACGACCAGCCCCCAGGGATCATCGTCGGAAGGCAGGATGAGGAAATCCGAGACGAGATAATGCCGCGCCAGATCGGCCCCTTCGCGAAAACCGCAAAAGACCGTCTCAACGCCGAGCGCCCTTGCCTGCCGCTCCAGCGCATCCTGCAATGGCCCGCGGCCGATGAACAGCATGACCGGACGTGCATCGAGCCCCGCCACCGCCTCAAGGATCAGTTCCGGCCGCTTGCGGGCGATGAGGTAGCCGCAGAAGACAGCGACCGGCCTCCCAGCCGGCAGGCCAAGCTCCGCCCGCAACCGGTCCTTATCCGGCTGAAGCTGCCGCTCGCGGTCGATATGACAACTGGAAACGCTGAGATACTGGTTGAAGATCATCTCGTCGCGCGCCCCGGCCATGCGCAGCATGACGTCGCGGCCGACGCGACCATTGGCGAAACAGGCGTGGGAGAGCTTGCCCGTCAGCCATTTGACAAACTTCACAGGCACCGCGTCCCGGCCGATCCGCTTCGGGCTGAAACCATCGAATAGCAGGATGACCTTGCGGCCCATCAACCGCGCCAGACAGGCGGCGGCGATATAGCTCGCCTGCTCGAAACCGCCGATCATGACGATGTCGTTATCCCTTACCATGCGCCATAGCCCACGGTTCAACCGGCCATAGCCGGGAACCCGGACGATCGTCGGCAACCGCTCCTCGCGCACGTCGCGGGCGGCGGCGGTGCTCCAGCCGCGCCCCTGGTCGTCCTCATCGGTGAAATAGACGGCAAGCTCCACCGAAAGCTCCCGCCCCAGCCGCGCTGCCCACGCCTCCATCATGACGGTGCGATAGGGCGACGGGATATTGGTGAGGTAGGCAATCTTCATTACGGCGACCTGATCCTGTGCAGCCGGCGTCGCAACCGGATCGACGCAGCACTCCCATAGGATGAATCACCAAAAAAAACAATTTAAAGTTAATACAGATGGGCGATGGCGTGCCCCGAGGCGCGCCATCGCCACAGCATTGAGCCTTCTCTCCGGAAGGCGTCCGTATCGATTAATCCGTCACCGTCAGCATGGCGTGCATGCCGGCCTCGAAGTGGCCCTTGATGTTGCAGAGGAGAAGGTAGGAGCCGGGTTTCAGCTTTGCCTTCAGCTGACCGTCCATGCCGGGTTTCAGTTCGGAAACCTCACCGAGGCTCTTCAGCTGTTTTTCATCGACCCGGTGCTTGCCGGTGACGACATCGATCTTCTGGTCGGCGGATTTCAGCTTGACCAGCACCATCTCGTGCTCCTCGGTCATCGCATCGTTGTGCACGAGAAACGTCGTCTCGCCGGCCTTGACCGTCGGCTGGTCGAGCGTCAGCGTCATCGGCCCGCCGCCCTCGCCGCCTTCCACCACCTTGACGGTGGAGGCGAAGGCGGGCGAAGCGACGCAGATCAGGGCAAGGGCTGCAAGCGTATTGCGGACGTAAGGCATATCGATTCCTTTCTGATAAACCCCCGGTCCCGGATAAAAAGCCCGGCTGACACCGGCCTGAACGCCCTTCCCGAAAAAAACGTGACGGCCGCGATCCGTTTGCGCCCGCCGCATCGTCCTTGGCGTATCTGAAACGAGGAGAACGACCATGGCCAGAATGATGGTGATCTATCGCACGCCGCAGGATATCGAGGCATTCGACCGGCATTATTTCGACATCCACGTGCCGCTGGCGAAAACGCTGCCGGGCCTGCGCAAATACGAGATCAGCCGCGGCCCGATCGCCACCCCGGCCGGCTTTCCCGATATCCACCGGATCGGCACGCTGCATTTCGACGATCTCGCGGCGATCAGGACGGCCTTCGCAAGTCCCGAGGGGCAAGCGGCCGCCGCCGACCGCCGGCTGTTTGCGCCGGATGGCTCCGGCTTTCAGATGTATCTTTTCGACAGCCGGGAGGTCTGAAGCTCCTGCCCGAGGCCGACTGCCAGCCGGCGGAAAAGGCTCTCGATGAGGAGAGCCCAATCCTGCCGCCCATCGGGACCATCCAGATCCCGCCGGGCAATCACGTAGCCGATCGTGCGCAGCATCGCGGCCTCAGTGCTGGAAGGCCCGCAGCGGCTTGCCGCTGCGCTGGGTCGTGCCGACGCCGGGGGCAGTGCCGACTTCGGCATTGGACGCGGCGAGCAGCGGCTTGCCGCGCACCATGTCGGAGCCACGTTCGGCCAGCATGATCGTCGGGGCGTTGAGGTTGGCGTTGGGCTCGGCCGGGAAGACCGAGCTGTCGATGACCCTGAGGCCACCGATGCCGCGCACCTTCAGTTCGCTGTCGACGACGGCCATGTCATCCTCGCCCATGCGGCAGGAGCCGCAGGGGTGATAGGTGCTTTCCATGGTCTCGCGCACCCAGGCATCGATCTCGTCATTGCTGCGCACATCCTTGCCCGGCGCGATCTCGTCGCCGCGGAAGCGGTCGAAGGCCGGCTGGGCGACGATTTCGCGGGTGAGCCGCAGGCAGCGGCGGAAGCCTTCGCGATCCTCTTCGCGGTCGAGATAGTTGAACAGGATATCCGGCTGCTCATGCGCCTCCGGCGAGCGCAGGCGCACATAGCCGCGGCTCTTGGGCTTGTTCGGCCCGGTCAGCACCATGAAGCCATGGCCGTCGAGCGGCTTCTTGCCGTCATAGCGCATCGCCGCCGGCAGGAAGTGGAACTGGATATCCGGCCATTGCAGCGAGGCGTCGGAACGGATGAAACCACCGCTCTCGAAATGGTTGGAGACCGAAAGCCCCTTCTTGAAGAACAGCCATTCCGCCCCGATCAAAGCGCGGCTGAGGAGGCCCATTTTGCCGTTGAGCGTGATCGGCTCCTTGCAGGCGTACTGGATATAGACCTCGGAGTGATCCTGCAGGTTCTCCCCGACGCCGGGCAGGTCGTGAAGCACCTCGACGCCGGCCTTCTTCAAAACGGCGGCAGGGCCGATGCCGGAGCGCTGCAGCAGGTGCGGCGAGCCGATCGGGCCGGAGGAGATCAACACCTCGCGGCTCGCCTTCGCCACGATGCGTTCGCCGCCGAGTTCATATTCGACACCGACGGCGCGCTTGCCTTCCAGCACCACCCGCCGCGTCATGGCGTGGGTGATGACGGTGAGGTTCGGCCGGCTCATCGCCGGCTTCAGGTAGGCATTGGCCGTCGACCAGCGCACCCCGTCCTTGACGGTCATGTGCATCGGGCCGAAACCCTCCTGCATATGACCGTTCGGGTCTTCGGTAGTGATATAGCCCGCCTCGCGGCCGGCATCGACGAAGGCCCCGTAAAGCGGGTTCTTCATCTTGTTGCCGGCATTGGTGGCGAGCGGGCCGGTCGATCCGCGATAGGCGTCGCCGCCGTCCTGCCAGCTTTCGGCGCGCTGGAAATAGGGCAGGCAATTGGCATAGCGCCAGCCGCGTGCGCCCAGCTCCTCCCACTCGTCGAAATCGCGGGCATGGCCACGCATATAGACGAGCCCGTTGATCGAGGAGGAACCGCCGATGACCTTGCCGCGCGGGCAATGGACCTGCCGGCCGTCGAGGCCCGGCTCCGGCAGGGTCATGTATTTCCAATTGTACTTGGTGCCGTTCATCGGAATGGACAGCGCCGTCGGCATCTGGATGAAGATCGACTTGTCGCTGCCGCCATATTCGAGCACCAGGACCTTGGTCGCCGGATCTTCCGAAAGACGGTTGGCAAGCACGCAGCCGGCCGATCCGGCACCGATGATGATGTAGTCGTAGGTCTCGCTCATGGCTGATATCCCGATGTTACGGATAAAGGCCCCAGCCGCGCCCGCGGGCGAACAACCGGGTCAGGACATAGTGGACCGTGCCGGCCGCAAGGCAGGACGGCACGGAGGCGGTGATGTATTTGAAGATCGGTAGGCTCTCGAGCGTCTGCGGATTGAAGACCAGCACGTAGACGCCGAAGCCGACAGCCAGCGCGAAGAGGCCGATGGGATTGAAGCCGCCCCAGAAACGGTAGGGACCGTTTTCCTGCGGGGCATGTAGGCTGCGCATGTCGAGCTTCTGGCCGCGCAGGAAGAAGTAATCGGCAATGCCGATGCCGGCGAGCGCGGAATTGAGCGCCGAAGTCCAGACGAGGAAGATGAAGAAGCCGTCATACATCTGCGGATAGAAAACAACGAGGCCGAGCGGGATGACGCAGAACAGGAACAGGATCGCCCCCCAGGAAATGGCCCGGATCGACGCCGTTCCCACCTGCCTCAAGCCCACGATGGAGGTGTAGAGGATGTTGGCCATCGAGGTCATGTTGGCGAAGGCGACGAAGAGCAGCGCGATGATGCCGATGATCGGACCGGCGATCTTGGTCATCCAGATCGTCGGGTCGCTGTCGCCGAGTGCGACGGCGGCGAGCAGGCCGACGATTTCGCCGAGAGCTGCGGCGCCGAAGATGCCGACGACATTCGGCCAGAAGGCGGTGCGCTCGTTCTTGGTCAGGCGGGCGAGGTTGCCGATATAGGGCCACCAGGAGAAGCCGGCGGCAAGGTTCACTTCGATGGCGATGATGAAATTGAGCGTGTTGTCCTCGAACGGCGGGGAAAGCGCCGGCATCGCCAGCAGCTCGGAGAAGGAGCGGTGCTGGAGGATGAGGTAGAGCATGACGATCATCAGGATCACCAGCGCCGGCGACACGACCATGTTGAAGAACTTGATCGAGGTCGGCCCCTTGGCGACGATGAACCAGGTGACGAGGATGGCGCCGACGGCGGCGATGATCATCTTGATGCCTGTCGGATTGGCGGCCTCGCCGGCGCTGAGCGCCGTGAGCCCATCGATCGAGCGGCCGAACATCATGGCCAGGACGGCAAGCCAGCCCATGGTGAGCACCACCACGGCCAGGATATAGACGAGGCGGCTGCCGTTATAGCCGAACTGGCTGCGCAGGGCGACGAACTGCTCGATGCCGTAGCGGCCGGCAAGCGGCGTGGTGGATAGCGCCGTCAGCACGACGCCGACGATATTGCCGATGATGATGGCGGCGATGCCTTCCTTCGGCCCGACGAACAGGCCGACGGCGCCGCCGATGAGAAAGGCCCAGGTGGCGATGGCAAGCGCCGAATTGGCATAGGTGAATTCCCAGAAGCCCCAGAGGCGTTCGGAGGGCAAAAGCGGCGCATCGCCGCGTTCGGCGGCGGCGCGATTGGCGGAGGCTTCCTGCCCCTGGATTTCTGCGGCGGCAAGCCCGCCGGTGGCGACGTGATCGGTCATCTCAAGCCCCCCAGATCCAGAAGCCGAGGACCAGCACGAGCATCAGCGCGGCCATGCCGGCATAGTCGATGACGGTCATCGTGCCTTCGAAGCGGTGACCCGTCTCGATGTCTTCATAGATGCGGGCGCGGCGTCCCAGTTCGTTCTGCCAGGCGATATCGTTTTCCATGTTCGGTTCCCCTGTCGCGTCGCGCCTTCGGCGTCTTTCCGCGACGAAAGGCGGCTCCATCGGCCGCCGGTGGTCGTGACGCGGCCGCCCATGGGCGGCGGCCGGCAGGGCTTACGGCAGCGTGATCCACACCGCCTTGGTCTCCATCAGATAATCGAGCTGTTCTGGCCCTAGGTCCTTGCCGAAGCCGGAATCCTTGAAGCCGCCGAAGGGCATGGAGGGATCGATGGTGCTGTGCGCATTGACGTAGACGGAGCCCGCGTGCAGCTGCGGGATCAGCGTGTGCACGCGGGCGAGATCGTTGGAATAGATCGCGGCAGCGAGGCCGAAGGGCGTGTCGTTTGCCAGCGCAACCGCTTCCTCAAGCGTATCGAAGGGGCTGGTGACCAGCACCGGCCCGAAGATTTCCTCGCGCACGATGCTCATGTCCGGCGTGCAATGGGCGAAGATCGCGGGCTCGATGAAATGGCCCGGACCTTCGAGATTTTTCCCCCCATGGACGAGCTTCGCACCCTCGCGCACACCGGACTCGATATAGCCGGCGACGACCTTCTTCTGCTGGGCCGAGACCATCGGGCCGATGTAGCAATCGCGGTCGAGGCCCGGCGCCATCTTCAGTTCGCGGGTGACGGCGATCAGCTCTTCGAGGAAGGCGTCATGCACCGAGCGCTGGATATAGACGCGGGTGCCGGCATCGCAGACCTGCCCCGAATTGAAGAACACGCCGTTTGCCACGGCGCGGGCAGCGCTCGTCAGATCGGCGTCGTCGAGCACCAGCACCGGCGATTTGCCGCCGAGTTCCAGCGTCACGTGCTTCAGATTGCTGACGGCCGTGCGGCCGACTTCCTGCCCGACCGGCGTCGAGCCGGTGAAGGTGACCTTGTTGATGCCGGGGTGGGTCGACATGGCCGCGCCGATGACGCTGCCCTTGCCGGTGACGATATTGACGACGCCGGCGGGAATGCCGGCTTCCTCGACCAGTTCGGCAAAGCGCAGGGTGGAAAGCGAGGTCAGTTCCGCCGGCTTGACGATAACGGTACAGCCGGCTGCCAGTGCCGCCGCAAGCTTCCATGCCATGGTCTGCAGCGGAAAATTCCACGGCACGATGGCGGCGACGACGCCGAGCGGTTCCTTGCGGGTATAGGCGAGATAATTGCCGGGGATGGACGGCTCGACGGTGCGGCCGTGCAGCTTGGTCGGCCAGCCCGCGAAATAGCGGAAGGTATCGATCGTGCCCTGGATATCGATCTCACGGGCAAAGGTCACCGACTTGCCCATATCGATCGCTTCGATCTCGGCCAGCTCGTCGGCATGGGTTTCGAGGAGATCGGCAAGGCGATGCAGCATGCGCTCACGCTCAAGCGGCTTCAGGCGACGCCATTCACCGCCGTCGAATTGGGCACGAGCGGCCGCAACGGCCCGGTCGAGATCGTCCGTCGTGCCGGAAGGGCCACGGGTGATCAGGCCGCCGGTGGAGGGCTCGAAAATGTCGAAGGTCGCGCCGTTGCTGCTATCGACCCAGTTACCGCCGATGAACATCTTTTGCGGCTTTTGCAGAAACCGCCGGGTCGCATCGCTGACGCCGTATTGATCGAGATAATTGCGGACGGTTGCGTCCATGGTGTTTCCTCCTCGTCGGCCGCCGCAGGCGTACCGGCCCTTGCGGGGTCTTCGATCAGCGCTTTTCGGCTCTCGCATCGATGACGCGGCCGATGAGGTTCATCAGAACCTGCGCTGCCAGAATCGCGGTGCCGCCGGTGTGGTCGTAATCCGGTGCGACCTCGACCAGATCGATGCCGACGATATCGCCACGTTTGGCCAGCGCCGCCAGGATTTCCAGCACCTCGTAATAGATGAAGCCGCCATGCGACGGCGTGCCGGTGCCCGGCGCAATCGACGGATCGAAACCGTCGATGTCGATGGTGACGTAATAGCGTGCGCCGGCGGGAATGCGGTCCACCACGCCTTCGGTGCCCAGCGCCCGGATCTGGCGGACGGAGAGAATGTCGGAGCCCATGCGGCGGGCGTCCTCATAACCTTCCTTGGCGGTCGAGGAGACGTTGCGGATACCGAGTTGCGACAGGCCGCTGACATAGGGCTTTTCCGCCGCACGGCGCATCGGGTTGCCGTGGCCGTAGCGCACGCCATGGCGCTCGTCGACGAAATCGAGATGGGCGTCGATCTGGACGATGTGGATCGGGCCGTTCTTTTCGCAATCCTCGGCAAAGGCGTTGACGCAGGGGATGTTGACGGAATGGTCGCCGCCGAGCACCACCGGCAAGGCGCCGGCTTCCAATATCTTGCGCACGCCGAATTCGATATTGGCATGGCTCTTCATCGTGTCGGTATGAACGATGTCGGCATCGCCGATATCGACAATGGAGACCTCGCCGCTCGGCAGATAGGTGACGTCGTCCTCGTGGTCGTAAGCGCCGCCGTGGCCGAAGGAGAACAGGGTGGAGGCCTCGCGGATCGAGCGCGGCCCGAAGCGGGTGCCGGCGCGCCACTGGGTGCCGCAGTCGAAGGGCGCGCCGAGGATCGCCACGTCGGCGTCGATCTTGTCCCAATCCGGCTGGTAGGGATATTTGCCGAAGGTGCAGATGCCGACGAACGGCAGGTTCAAACGTCCGGTTTCATAGGAATTGCTGGTCATGTGCCCTCCTCCAAAAGTGGAAGGAAGTGTGCCAAAGACCAAAACATTTAAAAGCATCTATGATTGCATGTTCACTTATGCATTAATCAATGAATGATCAACAAGGTCCGGCATCGCGTCCTCAATCTGTCGCTCGGCGATGCCGAGCTTCGGCTGCTGCGCGTCTTCGCGTCGGTGGTGCAGCATGGCGGCTTTTCCGCCGCGCAATCGGCGCTCGGCATGACGCAGGCGACGATTTCCACCCATATGCGGCATCTGGAGGAGCGGCTAGCGCTTCGCCTGTGCAGCCGGGGCCGCGGCGGCTTCCTGCTGACGGACGAGGGTCGGCTCGTCTACAATGCGGCGCTGGAACTCTTCGGCTCGATGGAGCAGTTCCAGAGCCGCATAGGCGAGGCGCAGGGGGAGCTGACGGGCAATCTGAGCTTCGGCACCGTCGATGCGATGATCACCAATCGCGACCTCGATCTTCAGGGCGCGCTCGCCAGCTTCCATGCGAAAGCGACGCGCGTGCATCTGGAAATCGATGTCGCGGCGCCGCAGGTGCTGCATCAGGGGCTGTTGAACGGCTCCTATCAGGTGGTGCTGATGCCCTCGGTCGGCAGCGTCATGCCGAATTTCCGCAGCCAGCCGGTGTTTTCCGAGGTGCAGAAACTCTACTGCGCCGAGGGCCACCCGCTCTTTGCCCGCCCCGATGCCGATATCACCGACGCGCTTCTCGAAACCCAGTCCTTCGCCGGCCGCACCTATATGCTGAACGAGACGATCTGCGGCGTGAACTTCACCTGGGCGGCCTCGACGCCACACATGGAGGGCACGTTGCTGCTGCTGCTATCCGGCGCCTATATCGGCTTCCTGCCGGATCACTACGCCGACGAATGGGTCCGCACCGGGCGGCTGCGCGTGCTTGCCCCCGAACGCATGATCTTCCAGGATCTCTTCCACATCGCCTACCCCCGCAACAAACCGTCGCGGGCTGCGGAAACGCTCGCCGAGGCGATCACGAAGAGCGTGCGCATGCCGCGTGGTGGGTAGGACCGAAAGCGGCCCTATAGGCATACTCTGAGTTTGCCGCCGCACCCCCCTCTGTCAGCTGCGCTGACATCTCCCCCTCAAGGGGGGAGATTGGGCCGAGAGGCCGCCACCTGCTGATCTCCCCCCTTGAGGGGAGATGCCCGACAGGGCAGAGGGGGGTAAAAGCAGCACACTCGAAATCAAGCCAGCTCGAACGTTCCCGTATCCAAAAACGTCTCGATGGTGCGGCGCCAGGGGTCGATATCGATGCCGTTCTGGGCCAGCCAGTCCGGATTGAAATAGGTGCCGGCATAGCGGTCGCCGCTGTCGCAGATCAGCGTCACCAGCGAACCCTCGCGGCCTTCCTTCATCATGCTGTCGGCAATCGACAGCAGCCCGAAGAAATTCGTGCCCGTCGACGCGCCGACCCGGCGGAACAGCCGGTCGGACAGCACGTGGGCTGCAGCAATCGAGGCCGCATCCGGCACCTTGATCATGTGATCGATGACCGTCGGGATGAAGGACGGCTCGACGCGCGGCCGGCCGACGCCTTCGATGCGCGACGGCGTGGTGCAGGTCGTTTCCGCATCGCCGTTCTTCCAGGCGTCGTAAAACACCGAGTTTTCGACATCGGTCACGCAGAGCCGGGTCGCAAGGTTGCGGTAGCGAATATAGCGGCCGATGGTGGCCGAGGTGCCGCCGGTGCCGGCACCCATGATCACCCAGCTCGGCACCGGATGCGCCTCGCGCTCCAGTTGGCCAAAAATGCTTTCGGCGATGTTGTTGTTGCCGCGCCAGTCGGTGGCCCGCTCGGCATTGGTGAACTGATCGAGGTAATGGCCGTTCGTTTCCGCCGCGATGCGGGCGGCGGTCTCGTAGACCTCGACCGGGCGATCGACGAAGGCACAGCGGCCGCCAAAACGTTCGATCACGTCGATCTTCGTCTTGCTGGTGCTGCGTGTCATGACCGCGATGAAGGGCAGGCCGAGCAGGTTGGCGAAATAGGCTTCGGAGACGGCGGTGGAACCGGACGAGGCTTCCACCAGCGTCGTGCCCTTGCTGATCCGCCCGTTGCAGATGCCGTAGAGGAACAGGGAGCGGGCAAGGCGATGCTTGAGGCTGCCGGTCGGGTGGGTGCTCTCATCCTTGAGATAGACCGAGATGCCCTTCAGCCCCTTGAAGACGGGATTGACGAGATGCGTATCGGCCGAGCGGCGGGCGTCGCCTTCCAGAATACCGATGGCATGGCGCGCCCAGGCGCGGTCGGCGCAATCGGGCGCGGGAAACGGGGCAGCAGACATGCTCAATCCTCACCGAGCGCGATGACGGCTTCGATCTCCACCTGCGCATCCTTCGGCAGGCCGGAAACCTCGAAGGTGGCGCGAGCCGGATAGGGCGCGGAGAAGAATTCGCCGTAAGCGGCGTTGATCTCGGCAAAACGCGAGAGGTCGCGCACCAGCACGGTGGTCTTGACGGTGCGGGCGATATCCGTGCCGGCGGCGCGGGCGATGGCCGCGATGTTGCGCAGGCATTGGCGCGCCTGCTCGACCGGATCTTCGGAGGCGAAAGCGCCGGTGGCGGGATCGATCGGCAACTGGCCGGAGACGAAGAGCAGTCCGTTGACCGCAATCGCCTGCGAATAGGGGCCGATGGCGGCCGGCGCATCGGTGGTCGTGACGGCGCTGAGGCCGGTCTTGGTGTCGGAAGAGGAAGCCATCGTTCGGGTCCGTTGTTGATCAGGAAAGTTGGTCGGCGCGAAGCACACTTCGCAATAGCAGGTTCGCGCCATCTGCGCATTGCTGCGGGGAGGAATATTCGCGCTCATTGTGCGACAGGCCTTCGCGCGAGGGGATGAAGATCATCGCCGTCGGCACCTTGCCGGCTACATGGGCTGCATCGTGGCCAGCGCCCGAGACCATGTCGATAGCGGACAGCGAAAGCCCCTCCGCTTCCTGCCGGATCGCCCCGCGCAGGGCTGCATCGAAGGCGACCGGCGCCTTGCGCCAGACGACGGAAACCTCCGCCCCCGGCACGAGCCGGCCGATCTCGGCGGTCAGTTTCGTCTCCATCGCCGCAAGCCCCTCCTCCTCGGGATGGCGCATGTCGATTTCGAGGCGCACCTCGCCCGGCACGACATTGCGCGAATTCGGCCCCGCATGGATATAGCCCACCGTGGCGACGCCCGGCGGATGGTTCAGCGCAACGGCTTGCGTAGCCAGCACGACCTTTGCCGCCGAAACCAGCGCATCCTCGCGCAGGTTCATCGGGAAAGCGCCCGCATGGGCCTCCGTGCCGCGGATGCGGACATCGAGCCAACGCAGCCCCTGCACGCCGCTGAGGACGCCGACCGCGCTGCCATCCGCCTCCAGCACCGGCCCCTGCTCGATATGGAGTTCCAGATAGGCCGCCATCGGCAGATGCCCCGGCGCATGCGGGCCGCGATAGCCGATCGCCTCCAGCGCCTCGCCCACCGTCACGCCCTCCTTGTCGGCGCGGGCATAAATGGTCTCGATATCGTGCACGCCGCAGAAGACCCCGGAACCCATCATCGCCGGTGAGAAGCGGGAGCCCTCCTCATTGGTCCAGTTGATCACCGTGAACGGATGGCGCAGCCTCTCCCCGGACGCATGCAGCACCCGCAGGATTTCCACCCCCGCCAGCACGCCCAGAATGCCATCGAAACGCCCGCCGGCCGGCTGGGTATCGAGATGGCTGCCGACGGCGATGGCGGCAAGGCCGGGCTCGGTGCCGGGCAAGATCGCAAACATATTGCCGATGGCATCGACCTCGACGGTGCAGCCGAGCGCCCGGCATTCCGCCTCAAACCAGCCGCGCACCTCGCCGTCGGAGGCACTGAGCGCCAGCCGGTTCATGCCGGTTTCGCCATAGGCGCCGATGCGGGCGGTCGACAGGATGTCGGCCCACAGCCGGTCGCCATCGACCGAAAGCGGGGTCGCCGTCATTCCACGCTCTCCTGCGGGGTCTCGTGGAAGCGGTATTTGAAGTCGCAATGGGACGCGCCCTCCATCACCGTCTGGGTGCGCTCCAGCGTGATGCGCGGATCGTAGCCGGTGCAGAACACGCCGTCGCGATTGCACGACAGCAGGTGGCCGATATGGCCGAGACCCATCTCGCGATAGGTCTCGGCGTATCGACAGCGCTTGACGTTGTAATGAAATTCCTCGTCGGTCGCCTTGGTAACCTCGATGACGAGGGCGTCGTCCTGCGTCCAGAGGTCCTGCAACTCCTGGAAGGTGCGCAGCATCGTGCCGCCGGGCGTCTTGGCGGCGAAATCCTGGCCGGCCTTGATCGCCGCCTTGCGGATGGCGGTATCGAGGATGGATTGCGCCTTCTCCTCGCCGACCTGCCGGCGCATCTCCTCATAGATCGGCGCAATAATGCCGGCCTCGATCTTGCGGCGGGCGAGAATGCCGATTTCGCCGTCCATCGCGGCGCTGGAATCGGGCTGTTCGCTGGTATCCGTCATGACTGTTTCTCCTGTTGCATCCAAAGGCGCCCGGCACCGGGCACGGTTTGCATCACGCCCGCCTTGCGCAGCGCATGCCAGGCAAGCGCCTGATTGCTGGTCACCACCGGCTTGCCCGTCGCCGCCTCCACGGCATCTATGATGCCGAAGCAGCGCAGCGCCGTGCAGGACAGAAACACCGCCTCGACATCCTGCCGGCCGATCTCCACGGCCGCCCGCAGGATATCGTCCTCCCGAATGCGGGCGATGGAAACATCGCTCTGCTGGTCGAAGCTGGCGCGGGCGGCGATATCGAGGCCGTTCCCGGAAAAGAACCGCTCGACGCGGGCATTGACCTCGGCGCGATAGGGCGTGACGAGGCCGATGCGCCGCACGCCGAGCGCTGCGAAGGCGGTAAGGCTGGCCGAGACCGGATCGCACACCTTCACCCCCGGCCGCACCGTCTCGATAATCCCGGCGATCCGCTCCGGCCCGATGATCATCGAGCCCGAGGTACAGCCGAAGGCGACGACATCGAGCCGGTCGTCCGGCAGCAGCAGTTCCACCGCCCGCGGCAGCGCCTCGGCCATCGCCGCAAGGCTTTCCGGCGAGACATCCCGCGCCATCGGAATGCGGCTGGAATAGACCTCGACGCCGGACATCGGCAGAAACCGCCGGACCTCGGGTTCGATGACCGTGTCGTTGGCCAACACGACGAGGCCGATGGCGGCGCGGGCCGCCGGCCCGCCATCGAGCGCACAGTCGAGCCGCGTCCATCCAGAATCCGTCATTCATCTTCTCCCTTGCAGACAGGTTGACCGAAAAGGCTAATCGATGGAAGCGATATTTGACCATGGATTGAACGATAAACTTCATATATCGTCGGCGGCATGGATACGTCGCTGCTCACCTGCTTTCTCACGGTTGCGGATACGCAAAGCTTCTCGGAGGCTGCCGGACGGCTGAACCTCACGCAATCGACCGTCAGCCACAAGATCGCCCGGCTGGAAACCCATCTCGGCAAGCAGCTGTTCGAGCGCACCACCCGCACCTGCACCCTGACCTCGGACGGGCGTGAGCTGATCGAGCATGCGACCCGCGTGGTCCGTTCCGTCGAGGAGATGGAGCAGAGCTTCAAGCCCGATCTCCTGAGCGGCACGCTGGTCGTCGGCGTGCCGGACGATCATTATCTCTTCGTGCCGCTGACCGTGGCGCTGAAGAAATTCATGTCGGAAAAGCCCCGCGTCGGCGTCGAGATCCGCGGCGGTCTGTCGAGCGACCTGATGCGTGACCTGCGCCAGCGCAACATCGATCTTGCCGTCATCCGCGACGTGCCGGCGGCGCAGGACAGCGACGTGCTCTGCACCGAAAACCTCGTCTGGATCACCGCGCCGAACTGGGTGCCGCCGGAGGACGGTATCGTGCCGCTGGCGCTGGTGCGCGGCCCCTGCGCCTATCGGGGTGCTGCCCTTGCAGCACTTGAGCAGAACGGCATGCCCTGGAAATGCATCGTCACCTGCACCAGCCTGCAGGGCGTCTTTGCCGTGGTGCGCGCCGGGCTTGCCGTGGCTGTGGTGACGGAAGGCGATATCGGCAGCGGCGTCCGCGCCGCCCCGGCCGGCGGCTTCCTGCCGCCGCTCCCCGGCTCGTCGCTGACCATTCGCCACGCCGACAAACAGCCGACGCTCGCCGCCCGCGCCCTTGCCCGCACCATGGCCGACGTGCTGACGGAGATGCGCGGCGGATAACGGCCGGAAAAGCGGCCGCCGCCGATCTCACACTTTCGGAAAGCGGGTCGCCCGCTTGACCGTGCCATAGGCGAAGCTGGTGTCGATCGAGGCGATGCCCTCGATCATGTGCAGCCGCGAGCGCACGAAAACCTCGTAATCCTGCAGGCTTTCCACGAGCACCCGCAGCAGATAGTCGGCATCCCCGGTCATCACATAGCAATCGATGATCGCATCGATATCGCGCACCTTGCGCTCGAAGGCCGCGATGGCGGCCTGGCTGTGGCGCTCCAGCCGGATGCGCACGAAGGCGGTGATCGGCAGCCCGTAGGTCGCCTCGTCGACGACGGCGGTATAGCCCTTGATGACGCCGCTTTCCTCCAGCAGCCGCATCCGCCGCAGGCAGGGTGATGGCGAGAGATTCACCCGCTCGGAAAGCTCCTGGTTCGTCAGCCGGCCATTGTCCTGCAACGCCGCGACGATCTGCCTGTCTTTGTCATCCATTGTCACGCCGATTGGTAGATTCTGCCAATTTTGAAGCGGCGAGTGGCAATCTTCGCAAGAACCTGCCTCTTTGCCCGTGTCATCTTGCTTACAACAGAGGATGTCACGATGTCTACGATCACCGAAACCGGCGCCGGCCTTTTCTCCCCGGCCTCGTCGAGCAAGCTCACCGGCTATGCGGCCATCGCGGTGGCCGTCACCATCTGGGCGGGCTTTGCCCTGTCGATCCGGGCGATGGGGGCTTCCGGGCTCTCTACGGCCGATGTCGCGCTCATCCGCTACGGCACGCCCGCGCTGTTGCTCGCGCCCTTCATCCCGTCGCGCTGGGCCATGCTGCGCCGGGTGAGCCTCACCGACGCGCTGATGGTGTTTGCCGGCGCGGGGCTTCCCTTCTTCTGGATCGCCGCGGCCGGCGGGGCCGCCACCTCCACCGCCCATGTCAGCGCCCTGATCGCCGGCACCGTGCCGATTTCCGTCGCGCTGGTCGGCTTCCTGCTGACCGGCACCCGCATTCCCCTGCGGCGCATGGGCGGTCTCGCCGTCATCGTTGCGGGCGTCGCCGTGCTCGGCTTTGCCCAGTCGCAGACGGGCCACGGCAGCATCGGCTGGGGCGTGACGATGCTGCTCACCGCAAGCCTGCTGTGGGGCGCCTACACGATCGGCCTGCGCCGCACCGGGCTCGATGCCATCGGCTGCACCCTGCTGGTGACGCTGCCGTCCTTCGTCATCCTGTCGGTACTTTTCGCCTGCGGGCTGGTGACCACCCATTTCGGCGTGCACGAGGCCATGCCCTTCCTGCTGGTGCAGGGTCTGGGTGTCGGCGTCGTCTCGACGCTCTCTTATGCGACCGCCATCGCCAAGCTCGGGCCGGCCCGCAGTGCCGTCATCGGCTCGCTTGCCCCGGTGCTCGCCAGCCTCGGCGCGGTTCCGCTGCTCGGCGAAATCCTCACCCCGGCGATCGCACTCGGCGTCGGCGCCATCACCCTCGGCGTCGTCCTCGCAAACCGGACATAAAAAAGCCGCGCAAGGGTTTCCCCTTGCGCGGCCCAGTTTGCCGTAGCCCGCTCGCTACAGCTTGACGGGTTTGGCGCGCTCGTCGAGCGGCGGGAGGAATTCGCGGGTGAAGATGTCTTCCGGCTTCGGCGTGCGCGGCAGCCGGCAGGCATCGACCATCAGGCTGATCGAGCGGTCGATCCTGTTGTCATCGACATCGCCGATGCCGTGGACCGCCCCTTCCGGGTGCCCCATCTCCACCTTCAGCGTGCCCATCATGCGCGGCCCATCGACCTCGCGGCGGAATTTCGGCGCCATCTTCGCGACCGCATCGAGGGCGGCATCCGGGTCCTTGAAGGTTTCGATGATGCCGCGATTGACGGCCGCGACCAGCCCCTTCACCGCATCGGGATGCTTGGCGATGAAATCGGGGCTCATCATCAGGGCGTTGCCGTAGAATTCCGGCACGAGGTCCTGATATTCGAGGAAGTCCAGCTTGTCGCGCCCGTCGATATCGATGCCGCGCAGGGCGGCGATGATGGTGTTGACGAAGCCGAAGACGCCGTCGACATCACCGTCCACAACTTCCTTCGCATTGGCCGCCATGCTGGCATTGGAGCGCAGGATGTGGACATCGTCGGGATCGATGCCGCCGAGCTTGGCATAGGGCGGAAACGCCTCGATCGCCGCATCGATCGGATGGCCGATGATCACCTTGTCCTTGAGGTCGGCCGCCGTCTTGATCGGCCCGCCCTTGCGCACGCCGATCGTCAGCGGCGTGGTGTTGAAAGCGACAAATACCGCCTTCGGGCAGCCGTTCGGCCGCAGAGCCGCAAGCTTGATCAGCGCGTTCATGTCGCCATAGCCGCCGTCGAAGCCCTGCTGGGCAATCAGCGTCACCACGGAAGCCGCGCCGTCGCCGGGCGAGAACTCAACATCCAGCCCCGCTTCCTTGAAATAACCGCGCTCATGGGCAAGGCAGAAGAAAGCATGCGGGCCGGAGATGCCGCCGTTCAGCAGCAGCTTGACTTTCAGCAGATCGCCATCCTTCTTGGCCGCCGCAGCCGCGGTCTTGGCCAGAAGCGGCGAAGCCGCCGTGGCCAGAACGGCAACGCCGCCGATGGCCTTGAAGATGTCACGCCGGGTCGTTTTCATGCTCGTCCTCCCTTTTGGCCACACGCATGTCGCGTCCTGCCCCTCATCCTTCGCGCATGATTATATTTTCCGACATTGCCGTCCATGACCGATTTCGCAACGATGCGTTGCCGAAACGAGAATGGGCGTTTCCTCCGCACGCACGCAAAAGCCGCCCGGATCGCTCCGGGCGGCCTGTGTTCATTGCGTAATCTGGGTTCAGAACTCCTCCCAGTTCTCCATCTTCAGCGCCGTGTTGCCCACCACGCGCGGGCGGGATTGCGCCGGACGCGGCGCGGCGGCGTGGGCCTGTTGCTGGCGCGGGGCCTGGCCGAGCGAGAAGCGATCGATCAGAGCGCGCAGCCGGTCGGCCTGGGTGACGAGCGTGGCGGAGGCGGCATTGGTTTCCTCCACCATCGCGGCGTTCTGCTGGGTCGTCTGGTCCATCTGGTTGACGGCGGTGTTGATTTCCGAGAGCCCGACGGATTGTTCGCGGGCCGAGACGGCAATCGCTTCCATGTGCTGGTTGATCGTCGCGACATGGCCGCCGATCGCCTGCAAGGCCTCGCCGGTCTCGCGGACGAGCTTGACGCCGCTCTTCACCTCGATCTCCGAATTGCGGATCAGGTCCTTGATTTCCTTCGCGGCCTTCGCCGAGCGCTGGGCAAGTTCACGCACCTCCTGCGCGACGACCGCAAAGCCTTTGCCAGCCTCCCCTGCCCGCGCCGCCTCGACGCCGGCATTGAGCGCAAGCAGGTTGGTCTGGAAGGCAATTTCGTCGATGACGCCGATGATCGACGAAATCTGGCTGGACGATTGCTCGATGCGCTGCATGGCATCGACGGCATTGGCGACGACGCTGCCGGAATGGACCGTGCTGCCGTTCGCCTCGACGGCGACCGAGCGGGCCTCTTCGGCGCGGCGCGTCGAGTTGGCGACGTTGGCGGTGATCTGGTCGAGGGCGGCGGCGGTCTCTTCCAGCGAGGCGGCCTGCTGTTCCGTGCGCTTGGAAAGCTGGTCTGCGCCGATGCTGATTTCGCGGGTGCCGGTATCCATCTCGTCGACCGCCTGCGAGACGGCGCGCAACGTCTGGCCAAGCTCGGCCACGGCGGAGTTCAGGTCGCTGCGCAGCTGCTCGAAATCGGGCGCGAAGGGTTCGGTCAGCTCGAAGCTCAGCTCGCCATTGGCAAGGCGGCGCAGGCCGCCGGCAAGACCGGAGGTTGCCTGCAGCAGGCGTTTCTGGGCGGCTGCTTCGGCCTCTTCCTGCAGGCGTACGCGGTCCTTCTCGGCCTGCAGACGGGCGGCCTCAGCCTCCTGCTGCAGCCTCACCTTGGCGATTTCCGACTGGCGGAACACTTCCACCGTTCCGGCGATCCGACCGATCTCATCCTTGCGGCTGCGGAACGGCACCTCGAAATTCGTGGCGCCCTCGGCCAGCGTCTGCATGATCCGGGTAATGGCCTGGAGCGGCCGCGACACGCCGGCAATGATGATCCAGAAGGAGATGCCGGCCATGGTGAGCGCCACGGCGCCGAAAATCATGAGCAGGATGAGGTTCTGTTCCTTCGCGGCGCTGGCATCGGCGAATTTCTCCTCGCCGACGCGGATCTGCAGATCGACCAGCGCGGAGACATGGGCGCCGATGGGATCGATCGTCGGATAGAGCCGCGTCCGCACATAGGTATCGAGCGCCGCCTGATCCTTCGATTGCATGATCGCCAGCAGGTCGTTGATGCTACCGGCCTGCTTGTGCATTTCCTCCGTCATCTGCTTTGCCAGGCCCCGCTCCTCATCCGTGAGATAGGTGGCAGCATAGGCGTCCCAGATCTTCTGGATCTCGGCGACGGCCTCGGTGTTCAGCCGGTAGCCGTCCTCCCAGGAAACCGCGCCGCTGCGCACCTTGTGGGCGGTATCGACGATATTGACCGCATAGAGATCGCCGACCTTCTTGAGGCTTGCGGCGGGAACCAGCCGGTCAACGACGATGGTGCCCATTGCGGCCGACATGGTGTTGAGAACGAGATAGGTGGACAGGATCGCGCCGGCGAGCAGCAGCGTCAGGAAGAGCGTGACCGCACCCAGTTTCGTCGATATCTGCATCGGAATGCCTTGCTGTTCGGGAGGATAGAAGGCATCAGCGTTGCAGGCTTCATTTAAGCAATCATTAAAATTAGAAACAACTTGTTGGGTGCCGTTATCCATGCCCCGCAGGCGCCTGCCGGGTTGCAGCTTGCATTCGGCCTCCGCGTGGTCGAATGTCCCGCCTAAGATGCATGACGACCAGCTGCCCATAGACGCCGACATCGCGCGTTCGATGATCCGCGACCAGTTTCCGCACTATGCCGACGCGCCGGTGGTTCACCTTGCCTCGGGCGGTACCACGAATGGCATTTTTCGGGTCGGCCGGGAGGTCGCGGCGCGGTTTCCGCTGCGCGACGCCGAGCCGGAAGCCTGCGCGGCGATCCTGCGCCGCGAGGCCGAGGCCATGGCCGCGTTTGCGCGACATTCTCCCTTCGCCGCTCCGCTGCCGCTCGGCATCGGCGCGCCGGGGCTTCGCTACCCGCTGCCCTGGTCGCTACAGAGCTGGCTGGAGGGCGACGTCGCGACGCCGGACGGCCTTTGCTCTTCGGATGTCTTCGCGCGGGATATCGCCAGCCTGATCGCGCATCTGCGCCGCGTCGATACCGGGAGCCTGCGCTTTTCGGGAAAAGGCCGGGGCGGCCACCTTCCCGATCACGATGCCTGGATGGAAACCTGTTTCCAGAAGAGCGGAGACCTCCTTGACGTGCCGCGCCTTCGCGCGCTGTGGAGCCGCCTGCGCACCTTGCCGCGCGCCGGTCCGGACTGCATGACCCACGGCGACCTCATCCCGGCAAACCTGCTGGTGCGCGGAGAAACCCTTGTCGGCGTGCTCGACACCGGCGGCTTTGCGCCGGCAGACCCGGCGCTCGATCTCGTCGCGGCCTGGCACCTCTTCGACCGCACGCGCCGCGGCATGATCCGCACCCTGCTCGGCGCGGGCGATGTCGAGTGGAGCCGTGGCGCCGCCTGGGCCTTCCAGCAGGCCATGGGACTGGTCTGGTACTACCGCCTCAGCAACCCGGCGATGGCCATGCTTGGCAGGAGCACGCTCGCCCGCGTGCTCGACGATCCCGATATTTGAGAAGCCTACCGCGCGGCGAGCGCTTCGAACATCCGCACCACCGCCTCCGCGCCGGGATCGACAATGCCGTCAAGCGAACGCTCTGACCCGAGCATCCGTCACCCTCCCATTTTGGCGAGAGGCTGTGAAGTCCTCGGGTCAGGCCGGAGGATGACGACGGAGGGTGAAGATGCTCGAAATCGGGAGCAACCAGCCACTTACTCCCCATCCCTCTCGACATCCTTCCCCGTCGCAGCCACCGTTTCCAGCCGCTCGGCAAACTCGCGCCGCAGCGTCCGGCGAAGCTCGGCCGCCTTGTAGCGGCGGATATCCACCGGGCCGGTCGGCTTCAGTTCCGGCACCCGCACGGGACGCCCGGCATCGTCAACGGCGACCATGGTGAAATAGCAGGAATTGGTGTGCCGGC
Organism: Rhizobium sp. Root1212; assembly: GCF_001424985.1. Classification (GTDB taxonomy): domain Bacteria; phylum Pseudomonadota; class Alphaproteobacteria; order Rhizobiales; family Rhizobiaceae; genus Pararhizobium. The sequence goes on along the minus strand of NZ_LMDA01000026.1, from coordinate 14,267 downwards.
GATAACCGGAGCGGATATTCTCCGCCTCCACATGGATGCCGACCTCCATGGAGGTACGGCCGGTGTGGTTGATCGAGGCGCGGAAGGTGACGAGTTCGCCGACATGGATCGGCTCCTTGAACATCACCTGATCCACCGACAGCGTCACCGCATATTGCTGCGAGTAGCGCGAGGCGCAGGAAAAGGCCACCCGGTCGAGCAGGTTGAGCAGCGCCCCGCCATGGACCTTGCCGCTGAAATTGGCCATGTCGGGCGTCATCAGCACGGTCATTTCCAGGCGGCGGGGGTCCTGCTCTTCTGCCATGGCGGCCTTCTCCTCAAGCTCTCGTTTTTGCCACCATGGTCAATACGTCATACCGGGCGACGGCGACAGCGTTTTGGTTGGTCACTTTGCAATCCTAGCGCACTTCACCTCATCCGGCTTCGCGCCCGTCGTACCGCAAAACCGCAGCACGCTTTTGCGCGACATGCCTTATTCCTTTGCCCTTGCCGCGTTCGTGCGAATACGGTCTAGGACACTGTCCAGCCCCCGCGTCAGGGCATCGAGACCGCCACCTTCGCGAAACTGCGTGAATATCTGTTCGTTGAGGCCGCCCTTGGTCGAATATTCGTGGCGCAAATCCTCCAGCGGTCTTGACGCATCACGCTTCGCGACCGTCGAGAGGCTGGAAAACAGCGAGGCGAGATAGGCCCGCGCGCTTGTCTCCGGCATGCCCCTTGCCGTGAGCCAGCCGACGGCGTGATCCATGATGCCGAAATAGGAGCCCATCAGCGCGCTCGCCGTCGCCAGCAGGTCGTATTCCTCGATCGTCTCGCAGGCGACCGCCGTGCCGAGATCGGAAAACAGCGCTTCCACCGCCGGGTCGGGCGGGAAGATCGCGGTCACGCCACTGCGCGTCGCCACGAATGGCAGCGGGATGGCCCTCACAACCTCGACCGGGACATCGATCCACGACCGCAGGGCGGCATGATCGACGGTTGCCACGAGGCTCACCACCCGCTGTCCCGGCCGGAATCGAAGCGCCCGCACCACCGCTTCCGCGACATCGGGCCGGATGGCGAGGAAGACCATGTCGGCGGCATCGACGACATGCTGGTTGTCCTCGCCGACGAGGACCTTCGGAGAAAGCGCCGCAAGCCGCGCCGCCGTCGCCGCCGAGCGCGGCGATACGACGATATCCGGGCCTTGCCCTTCGCCGGCAAGAATGCCCGCTACGATCGCCTCGGTAATATTGCCCGTGCCGACAAAGCCGAATGTCAAATCTCAATCCTCCGGTGGACTATGGAAACCGGCGGGAAGCGCAAAGCCCATCTCCGGCGCGGTCTCCTCAAAGGTGGCGTCCGGCCGGGGCCGCGGGATCATCGCCTGGGCGGCAACGACGGAGCGTATCCCGACAGGACGATAATGCCGCAGGAGATCCGGCTTACCGTCGTGTTTCTGCTTTTCAGCGTCCTTGTCCATGGCGCGCCCTCCCTTCCCGTCCGGTATAGCGAATGCGGCCCGCCGTGTCTCACTCCGCTTCGAATTTCACCATCGTTCCGCCGCCTGTCGCCTGATCGGTCGGGAAAACCTCGACGCGGGCGATGTCGACATAGACCGGCAGTGCGATCACGTCATCGACGATACGGGCGATATGCTCCGGCTGGATCGGCCGATAGCCGTCATACAGCACGGCCTGCGCCTGATTGTTGGCGATGGAGCTGCGATAAAGCTCCGTCTGCACGCGGCCGGGCACGATTTCGCTGACGCGGACCGAGGTGCCGAGCAGATCGCAGCGCAGGTTGTCGCAGAACAGGCTGAGGCCGGCCTTGGAGGCGCCATAGGCCCCCATGTTCGGGTAGGGCGCCTGACCGCCGCTGGAGCCGATATAGATGAGGTGGCCGCGCTTGCGCGCCACCATGCCCGGCAGCACGACACGCGTCAGATGCAGCGGCGCCTTGAGATTGACGTCGATCATCGCGTCGATTTCGGCCGGATCGATCTCCTGAAACGCGGCGCGGGTCGAGAGGATGCCGGCATTGTTGACGAGCACGTCGACCTCGACACCCTCGAGCGCCTGCGCAATAACAGCGGTATCGCGCACGTCCGCCTGCACCGGGATCGCGCCGGTCTTGTCCGCAAGCTCGGCAAGCTGCGCTTGGTTGCGGCCGACGGCATAAACGGTGAGGCCGCGCGCGCGCAGGGTCGGCACGATGGCCTTGCCGATGCCGCTGGTGGCGCCGGTGACGACGGCAATGCGATAGGCGTCAGACATAGATGTAGCCCCCGCTGATCACCACATTCTCGCCTGTGGCATAGGTGTTGCGGCTCGATGCCATCATCACGATCCATTCGGCCATTTCGACGGGCTCGGCGGCGCGGCCGAGCGCGCTTGCCTTGGCAAGCTCCGGAAGGAAGCCGAGTTCCTTGGCGCGGTCGGTGGCAAAGCCGGCCGGTGCGACCGAATTCACCAGAATCTGGTCCGCGGCGCATTCCTGCGCGAAGGACTTGGTGAGGCTGACGACGGCGGCCTTGGTGGCGGCATAATGGGCATTCTGCGGATGCGCCTTGAAGGCATCGACGGAGGTGACGTTGACGATGCGGCCGGTCACTTCGGGCGCGTTGACGAACTGGCGCATATGGCGCACGGCCGCCACCATCATGTGATAGGTGCCCTTGATGTTGATGGCGTTTTCGAGGTCCCAGTCCTCGTCGGAAATCTCAAGGATGGCTTTCCGCGGATAGATCGCGGCGCTGTTGACCAGCGCATGGATGCGGCCGAGCCTGGCGGCCACCGCCTCGAAGCCGCCATGGGCCGTTTCGGCGCGGGAAATATCGGCAACGGCGGTCGCGACCTGCGCCCCCAGCGCCTCAAGCTCCGCAGCGGAGGCGGCCAGCAGCGCCTCGTTGCGGTCGATGAGGCCGATCTTCGTCGCGCCATGCGCGATCATCAGCTTCGCCGTGGTGAGCCCGAGGCCGGACGCGCCGCCGACGATGACAACAGACTGGTTCTTCACGTTTCCGACCTCGCGATTTTCGGTTGCGCCACCATATTGGCATGTTATCACTTATATGCCAACTTAAGTGAAGCACAAGCCCTTTTTTGGACCTCGCCATGATCCCCCGCCTTGGAACCGAACCACGCGCGCTCTCGCCAAACGAGGCTTTCCTGCGCTCTCTGCCGGGCTTCGGCTTCGAAGGCGACATCGGCACGTCGGCGGCGGACCGTCATGTCTTTTCCACCGACAATTCCATTTATCAGGTCGAGCCGGCCGGCATTGTCTTTCCGAAGAACGTTGCCGATCTGAAGCGCATTGCGCAGGCGCTTGCCGTGCCCGAATTTTCCGGTGTGGCGCTTGCGCCGCGCGGCGGCGGCACCGGCACCAACGGCCAGTCGCTGACATCCGGCATCGTCGTCGATTGCTCGCGGCATATGAACCGCATCCTCGACATCGACCCCGTGCGCCGCATCGCGCGGGTGGAGGCCGGCGTTGTCAAGGACCAGCTCAACAAGGCGCTGGCGCCGCACGGCCTGTTCTTCGCGCCCGAGCTTTCGACCTCCAACCGGGCGACGATCGGCGGCATGATCTCGACGGATGCCTGCGGCCAGGGTTCGTGCCTCTACGGCAAGACCAGCAACCATGTGCTGGGGCTGCGCGTCGTGTTGACCGACGGCACCGATTTCTCCTCCCGGCCGGTGTGCCAGGAGGAATTGCGGGCGCTGCAAACCCGGCCCGACCGGATCGGCGAGATCCACCGCACCCTCGCGCGCATCGCCACGGACGACCGCGCCGATATCGAGCGTATCTTCCCGAAACTCAACCGCTTCATGACCGGTTACGACCTTGCCCACCTCGTCCGCGAGGATGGCCGGTTCGACCTCAACGCCGTGCTCTGCGGCTCCGAGGGCACACTGGCGATGATTGCCGAGGCGGAGCTGAACCTGCTGCCGATCCCGGCTTGCGCGGCGCTCGTCAACATCCGCTACGACAACTTCAATGCCGCGCTCGAAGACGCGCGCAATCTCGTGGCGCTCGATGTCGCCTCGGTCGAGACCATCGACGAAACGGTGCTGCGGCTTGCCAAGGGCGATATCGTCTGGCCCCGCATCGCTGCCTTTTTTCCCGACGATGCCGATGGTCCGGCAAACGGCATCAACATCACCGAAATACTGGCGGATACGCCGCAGGAACTGGCAGAAAAGCTTTCGGCCGTAACGGTGGCGCTTCAAAGCAGCCCCTTTGCCGGCCGCAAGGGTTTTACGACGACGCTGGGCAAGGCGGAGATCGAGGCCGTCTGGACGATGCGCAAGCGCGCGGTGGGCCTGCTCGGCAATGTCGATGGCCCGGTCCGGCCCGTACCCTTCGTCGAGGATACCGCCGTTCCGCCGGAAAATCTTGCCACCTATATCCGCGAGTTCCGGGCGGTTCTCGATGGGGAAGGCCTTACCTACGGCATGTTCGGCCATGTCGATGCCGGCGTGCTGCATGTGCGCCCGGCACTCGATCTCACCCGTCTCGAGCATGCGGCATTGGTCCGCCGCATCAGCGATGCCGTTGTGTCGTTGACGCGCAAATATGGCGGCGTGCTCTGGGGCGAACACGGCAAGGGCGTGCGTTCGGAATATGTGCCGGAATTCTTCGGGCCGCTCTACCCGCGCCTGCAGGAAATCAAGGCCGCCTTCGATCCGCTCGGCCAGCTCAACCCCGGCAAGATCGTCGCCCCCGCCGGCAAGGCGCTGCCGAAGATCGACGAAATCCCGCTGCGCGGCACGCTCGACCGGCAGATCGGCAACGACATCCGCGCCGCCTTCGACAATGCCGCCTATTGCAACGGCAACGGCGCCTGCTTCGATTTCGATGCCGACAGCCTCATGTGTCCCTCCTACAAGGCGACGCGCGACCGGCGCCAATCCCCGAAGGGCCGCGCCTCCCTGATGCGCGAATGGTTGCGGCGGCTTGCGGAGAAGGGCATCGATCCGCGCCGCGAGGCCGCGCGGCAGCATCCGCTTAGATGGGTGTACCAGCTGTGGAACAGCCTCAACCCCGCCAATCGCGATGATTTTTCCCATGAGGTGCGCGCGGCGATGGACAGCTGCCTCGCCTGCAAGGCCTGCGCCGGGCAATGTCCCGTCAAGGTCAGCGTACCAGCCTTCCGCGCCAAGTTCCTCGCGCTCTACTATCAGCGCTATCTGCGGCCGCTGAAGGACCCGCTGGTCGCCGCCATCGAAACTACCCTGCCGCTGATGGCGCGGATGCGGCCGCTCCACAATGTCGTTGCCGGTTCGCAGGTGGGGCAGGCCTTGATGCGCCGGGCCGGCCTCACGGCGATGCCCGTTCTTCCGCCGCTGTCCCTGCGCCGCACGCTTGCCGGGCAGAACGTGCCCGTCGCAACGCCGGCGGAGCTGTCGCGCCTCGATGCGGCGGCGCGGGCCAGAGCCGTCGTCTTCGTGCCGGATGCCTTTACCGAGCATTTCGATCCGCAGGTGCTGCTCGATGCGGTGGCGGTGGCGCGGCTGCTCGGGCTTTCTCCCTTCATCGCGCCGCCGCTGGTCAACGGCAAGGCGCTGCATGTGCACGGCTATCTCGGCCGCTTCGAAAAAACCGCCCGCCGCACCGCCGCAGCCATCGATCGACTGGCGGAAGCCGGCGTACCGCTGGTCGGCATCGATCCGTCGATGACCCTCACCTTCCGCAGCGAATATTCCGGCACCGGAATGAAAACCCGTGTCCTCCTGCCGCAGGAATGGCTGGTCGCCATGCTCGACCGCCTGCCCTCCCTCAAAAATGGAAAACAAAAGCGCGTCCTGCTCATGGCCCATTGCACCGAGCGCAGCAACGCGCCGGCCGCTACCGGCCAGTGGCAGGCCGTTTTCGCCAGATTAGGCATGGACCTCGCGACCGGCGAAACCGGCTGCTGCGGCATGGCGGGTACCTTCGGCCACGAGGTGCGCAACCGCGGGCTGTCCGAAACGCTCTACGCCATGAGCTGGCAGCCGGCGCTTGCCGCGACCGTGGCGGATGTGGTGATGGCGACGGGCTATTCCTGCCGGTCGCAGGCCAAGCTGATGGAGGGACGCCGGCTTCCCCATCCGCTTCAGGTGATCCGCGCCGTCCTGCAAGAGAACGCGGCGCTTCCCTTGGGTAGGGATACCACGTATGATATGTGATGAATTTGAAGTATGATCCAGAGGCTGTATCGCAATGTCGGTCATAACGCAGCGCGGCAATCTCGCTGAAATCGTCGTCGCCAAGCTGGCCGAACGCATCGACGACGGGCTTTACGTGCCCGGCGAAAAAATCCCGTCAAGCGCGCTGCTCTGCGAGGAATTCGGCGTTTCCCGCACCGTCATCCGCGAGGCCCTGACCTCGCTGAAGGTCGCCGGCCGCGTCATCACCCGCCAGGGCGCCGGCGTCTACGTGACGGAAAAGGATGCCAGAACGCTGAATTTCGAAATCAGCCGCATCGACGACATCCGCTCGGCCATGCAGATCCTGGAGCTGCGGCTTGGCGTGGAGATGCAGTCGGTGGCACTCGCCGCCCAGCGCCGCACGCCCGAGGCGCTGGCCGAGATCGCCCGTGCCTTCGATCATATCGAAAACCTCGACACGGATGACGCCGAGATCGAGGCGCGCGCCGATTTCGAATTCCACCTCGCCATCGCCAAGGCGACGCGCAATCCGCATTTCCCGCGTTTTCTGGAAGCGGTGATGGGCGAGATCAATTTCGATCTCGTGCTGAAGCACAGCCAGTCCGGCCGCTCCTACAATGCCTATCTGAAGAAGATCAACAAGGAACACGCCGCCATCCTCGCGGCGATCACCCAGGGCGACGCCAAGGCCGCGAAACAGGCGCTCTCCGCCCATCTGGAAGAAAGCCTCAACCGCTACCGCACCACGCTGGCCGAGCCGGCAGGCAGCAAAGCGAAAGCCTGACCCTTTCGTTGCCGGTTGAAGGACAAGGCGCCCTTTGACAAAGCGTCCGTGTATCCGCCGGATGCGCCGCGCTCCTGCGCGCCCGTCGGCCGTGGGATCTGCCGCGCTTTTCCCCATCGTTCAAGCCCTTTCGAGATCGTCGATCTGTCAAGGATAGCTTGTCGATCGACTGAATTTCTTACGCAGGTCCGTGACTGGCCAGCCCATATACTCCTTTCAGTGGCGACAAGACTTGGAGGCGATCCCACACCGCGCGTGTGGGGCGCAAATCGGACGGAAACGTCGTGATTTCCTGTTTTCCCGTCCTTCCAAGGGTCAGCGCAGAGCGAAATGACCGCGCTTGCCCCTGCAACGACAAGAGATGCGGACCAAACCGCATCCGCTGAGAACGTTAATGGCTTAACCAGAGGGAAGCCCACATGACCTACATTTCGAAATTCCTGGCGGCGACTGCACTCACCTCCTCCCTGCTTCTTGCGCCGGCCTTTGCCGCCGATACGATCAAGATCGGCGTCGCCGGCCCCTATACCGGCGCAAACGCCACCTTCGGCGAGCAGGTCTATAACGGCGTCTCCGCCTATGTGAACGAGGTGAATGCGGCCGGCGGCATCAACGGCAAGCAGGTCGAGCTGGTAAAGGGCGACGACGCCTGCGAACCCAAGCAGGCTGTGGCCGTCGCCAACCGCTTCGTCGATCAGGACAAGGTTCAGGCGGTGATCGGTCACTTCTGCTCGTCGAGCACGATCCCGGCGTCCGAAATCTACAACGATGCCGGCATCCTCGAAATGACGCCGTCCTCCACCAATCCGGCCGTCACCGACCGCGGCTTCGACAATCTGTTCCGCGGCTGTGGCCGTGACGACCAGCAGGCCGTCGTCGCCGCCGGCTTCATTCTCGACACGCTGAAGCGCGACAAGATTGCCCTCATCCATGACAAGGATACCTACGGCCAAGGCCTCGTCGATGCCGTCAAGAAGACCATGGAAGCCCGCGGCGTCCAGCCGGTTCTCTATGAAGGCCTGACGCGCGGCGAACGCGACTTCAACGCGCTCGTCACCAAGATCAAGAGCACCGGCGCCAACGCCGTCTATTTCGGCGGCCTCATTCCGGAAGGCGGCCCGCTTATCCGCCAGCTCAAGGAACAGGGCGTCGACGTGGTCTTCGTCTCGGGTGACTCCTTCGCCCAGGCCGAACTCGTCGCGGCTGCCGGCGGCGCTGCCAACCTGAAGGACGTCTACTACTCCGCAACGCCCGATCCGCTCGCAGACCCCTCGACCAAGGGCGTTCAGGACACGCTGACCAAGGCCAACATCACCCCGGCCAACTACGTCCTCTACGGCTATGCCAATGCGCAGGCGGTCGTCGCGGCGCTGAAGGCCGGCGAAGACCTCGATGCGCAGGCCGCCTGGCTGCGCGGCAACACGGTCGATTCCGCCATCGGCAAGATCACCTGGGATGAGAAGGGCGACATCAAGGACTTCAAGTTCGTCTTCTATAACTTCGACGACAAGGGAACCCCCGTTCTCGTGAAGTAAGGGCAATCCGCCCAAGCCAGCCGGGCCGTCGTCCGGCTGGCCTCACCTTGCCCGAATTCCGGGGCCTGAACGTCAGGGGGTTCTCGTATGGATGTCTACATCCTCATCCAGCAGCTGTTCAACGGCATCACGCTCGGCACGATCTACGGCCTGATCGCCGTCGGCTACACCATGGTCTACGGTGTCATCCGCATGATCAACTTCGCCCATGGCGACGTCTACATGGTCTCCGCCTATATCGCCGCGATCACTCTTGCCGTGCTCAGCTTCTTCGGCATCCAGTCGGTGCCCTTCGCGCTGATCTCGGTGCTGGTGATCACCTGCGCCATCACCGCCGTCTATGGCTGGGCCATCGAGCGCGTCGCCTACCGGCCCTTGCGCGGTTCGACCAAGCTCGCCCCGCTGATCTCGGCCATCGGCATCTCGCTGATGCTGCAAAGCTATGTGCAGATTTCGCAAGGGGCGCGCGACCAGGGCGTGCCGACCCTCATCAGCGGCGCCTTCCGCTTCGGCAACGACACCCATTTCGCGCAGATCACCTACATGCAGACGGTCATCCTGTTCGCCTCGCTGATCGCCATGGGCATCCTGACCTATGTGATCAACTACACGCGCATCGGCCGCGAGTGCCGGGCGACCCAGCAGAACATCCGCATCTCGGCTGTGCTCGGCGTCAACACCGACCGCATCATCTCGACCGTCTTCGTCATCGGCGCCGCCACGGCCGCCGTCGGCGGCACGCTCGTCACCTTCAACTACGGTTCGTTCAACTTCTTCATCGGCTTCGTCATGGGCATCAAGGCGTTTACCGCAGCCGTGCTCGGCGGCATCGGCTCGCTGCCCGGAGCGGTGCTTGGCGGCGTGCTGCTCGGGCTGACGGAAGCGCTGTTCGCCGGCTATGTCAGCACCGACTACAAGGACGTCTTCGCCTTCGCGCTGCTCATCGTCCTCCTGTTCTTCCGCCCCTACGGCCTGCTCGGCCGGCCGGAAATCCAGAAAGTGTGAGGAGGAGACCCATGGAACAGAACCGCTTCCTGACGCTTCTCAAGCAGGCGCTCCTCACCTTCACCGTCTCGCTGGTGCTCTTCGGCCCTATCTCCGGCCTGGTGCTGGACGGCTTCTCCTTCCGCAACGAACTGACGCGCGCCGTACTGCTGGCCGCCATCGTCACCGCCGGCCGCATCGCGCTGTCGCTGGTCGGCATGACGGCCTTCGGCCGCAGCATCGCCGGCAAGGCCGCCGGAAACGGCAGCGGCGTCACCGTCATGACCGGCAGAGAAAAATCGCCCGTCCTCATCCTCGCGCTGATCTTCGTTGCCGGCCTTGCCCTGCCCTTCTTCGCCGACAAATATTTCCTCGGCATCGCCATCCTGGCGCTGATCTACTGTCTGCTCGGCCTCGGGCTCAACATCGTCGTCGGCCTTGCCGGCCTGCTCGATCTGGGCTTCGTCGCCTTCTATGCGGTCGGGGCCTATCTGTTGGCGCTCGGCGCGCAATATCTCGGTCTCGGTTTCTGGAGCGCGCTCGTCATCGCCCCGTTCCTCGCCGGTCTCTGCGGCATGGTGCTCGCCTTCCCGGTTCTGAAGATGCATGGCGACTACCTTGCCATCGTCACGCTCGGCTTCGGCGAGATCATCCGCCTCGTGCTCAACAACTGGCTGGAGTTCACCGGCGGGCCGAACGGCGCGCCGGTCCCCACCCCGACCTTTTTCGGCCTCGAATTCACCCGCACGGCCAAGCAGGGCGGCGTGCCGCTGCACGACTATTTCGGCATCGCCTACAGCGCCGACTACAAGTTCTGGTTCATCTATACCGTGCTGTTCCTCGTCGTCTGCCTGGTCGTCTATGCCGTCGAGCGCCTGCGCGTCATGCCGCTCGGCCGCATGTGGGAGGCGCTGCGCGAAGACGAGATCGCCTGCCGCTCGCTCGGCGTCAACCATGTCTTCACCAAGCTCACCGCCTTCATGCTCGGCGCCTCGACCGGCGGGTTGGCCGGCGTGTTTTTCGCCGTCCACCAGGGCTTCGTGAACCCGACTTCCTTCACCTTCTTCGAATCCGCCCTGATCCTCGCCATCGTCGTGCTCGGCGGCCTCGGCTCCACCGTCGGCGTCATCGCCGCTGCGCTGGTGCTGACGATCCTGCCGGAGTTGCTGCGCGATTTCGCCGAATACCGCGTGCTGATCTTCGGCGTGCTGATGGTGGTGATGATGATCTGGAAACCCCGCGGCCTCGTTCGCATCCAGCGCCCGGCCTTCTTCCCGAGCACTGCGGTCAAGGACAGCGATACCGCTCCGCTTGCCGCAAGCCCGGAGGCAGCCCGATGACCGCGCCCCTGCTCGACGTCCGCGATGTCACCATGCGCTTCGGCGGCATCGTCGCCAACCGCAATGTCAGCTTCTGCGTCGAACGCGGCGGCGTCACGGCCCTGATCGGCCCGAACGGCGCCGGCAAGACGACGATGTTCAACTGCATCACCGGCTTCTACCGCGCCAGCGAAGGCCAGATTCTGCTCAACGGACGCGAAGGTCCGCAGGATATCGGCGCGCTGATGACGAAGCCGATCACCGGCGGCTCGCATCTCGTCACCCGCGCCGGCATTGCCCGCACCTTCCAGAACATCCGCCTGTTCAAGGAAATGTCAGTCGTCGAGAACCTGCTGGTCGCCCAGCATCTGGTGACGGCCAACAACCTCGTCAGCGGCATCTTCCGCACTCCCGCCTTCCGCCGGGCCGAGCGCGAAGCCATCGACCGGGCCTATCACTGGCTCGGCGAAATGAACCTCGTCGAGGACGCCAACCGGCTGGCGGGCGAACTGCCCTATGGCCGCCAGCGGCGGCTAGAAATCGCCCGCGCCATGTGCACGGGACCGAAGCTCATCTGCCTCGACGAGCCGGCCGCCGGCCTCAACCCGTCGGAAACGCGCGAGCTTTCCGAAGTCATCCAGCGGCTCTGCAGCGAGCACGGCCAGACGGTGCTCGTCATCGAGCACGACATGGGGCTGGTGATGCGCATTTCCAACCACGTCGTCGTGCTCGACCATGGCGAGGTGATTTCCGACGGCACGCCCGAGCATGTGGCGAACGACCCCGCCGTCATCGCCGCCTATCTCGGCGTCAGCGAAGAAGAGGTTGAGGCATGAGCGAGGCACCCCTGCTCGAATTTTCCGGCGTTCGCGCCCATTACGGCCCCGTCGAGGCCCTGAAGGATGTGAACGTCCATATCTTCAAGGGCGAGATCGTCAGCCTGATCGGCGCCAACGGCGCCGGCAAGACGACGCTGATGTCCACCATCTTCGGCTCGCCGCGGGCATCCTCGGGCAAGATTCTGCATCGCGGCGAGGATATTTCCCGCGTGCCGACCAACCGGATTTCACGCCGCGGGATCGCGCTGGTACCGGAAGGGCGGCAGATCTTTCAGGAGATGAGCGTCGAGGAAAATATGATGATGGGCACGACGCCTATCGGCATGGCGCATTTCGAAGAAGACCGGGCGACCATGTTCGAGCTCTTCCCGCGCCTGAAGGAGCGCCGCAACCAGACCGCCGGTACCATGTCCGGCGGCGAACAGCAGATGCTCGCCATCGCCCGCGCCATGATGGCCCGGCCGGAGCTGATCCTGTTCGACGAACCATCGCTGGGTCTCGCGCCGCTCGTCGTCAAGCGTGTCTTCGAGGTGCTGCGAGAGATCGCTGCCATGGGCAAGACGATCTTCCTCGTCGAGCAGAACGCCAACCACGCGCTGAAACTGTCGAAGCGCGCCTACGTGATGGTCAACGGCCGCATCCACCTCTCCGGCGAAAGTGCCGCCCTCCTCGACAATGAAGACGTCCGCAAAGCCTATCTCGGCCTGCACTGAACGGAAAAGACAATGCTGCACAAAAACCTGATTGCCGGAGAATGGATCTCCGGCGACGCCTCGGCGAACATCAATCCCTCCAACACCAACGACGTCGTCGGCGACTATGCCCGTGCAAGCGCTGAGGACACGCAGTCCGCCATCGCCGCCGCCAAGGCCGCCTTTCCGGCCTGGTCGCGCTCCGGCATCCTCGAGCGCCATGCGATCCTGAAGAAGACCGGCGACGAAATCATCGCCCGCAAGGAAGAGCTGGGACGCCTGCTTGCCCGCGAAGAGGGCAAGACGCTGCCGGAAGCGATCGGCGAGGTGACGCGCGCCGGCCAGATTTTCGATTTCTTCGCCGGTGAAACCTTGCGTCTTTCCGGCGAGGTGCTCCCTTCGGTGCGCCCGAATATCGGCGTCGAGATCACTCGTGAGGCCGTCGGCGTCGTCGGCATCATCACGCCGTGGAATTTCCCGATCGCCATCCCCGCCTGGAAGATCGCGCCGGCGCTCGCCTACGGCAACACCGTCGTCCTGAAGCCCGCCGATCTCGTGCCGGGCTCCGCCTGGGCGCTCGTCGATATCCTCCATCGTGCCGGCACGCCTGCCGGCGTCGTCAATCTCGTCATGGGCCGCGGCAGCATCGTCGGCCAGACGCTGCTCGACAGCCCCGATGTCCACGCTCTGAGCTTCACAGGCTCGGTCGGCACCGGGAAGCGTGTGGCGCTCGCCTCGGTCGAGCACAACCGCAAATTCCAGCTCGAAATGGGCGGCAAGAACCCCTTCGTCGTGCTCGACGATGCCGATCTTGCCGTCGCCGTCGAGGCGGCAGCCAATTCGTCCTTCTTCTCGACCGGCCAGCGTTGCACCGCCTCCTCGCGCCTGATCGTCACCGAAGGCATCCATGACCGTTTCGTCGCCGCGCTGACGGAGCGCCTGAAGGGCCTCGTCATCGACGACGCGCTGAAGGCCGGCACGCATATCGGCCCGGTGGTCGACGAAAGCCAGCTGAAGCAGGACGCCGATTACATCGACATCGGCCGCTCGGAAGGTGCGAAGCTCGCCTTCGGCGGAGAACGGCTGCAGCGGGAAGCCCCCGGCTTCTACCTCTCCCCCGCCCTCTTCACCGAGGCGACGAACGACATGCGCATCGCCCGCGAGGAAATCTTCGGCCCCGTCGCCGCCGTCATCCGCGTGAAGGATTATGACGAGGCGCTGGCCGTCGCCAACGACACCAGCTTCGGCCTTTCGTCGGGCATCGCCACGACGAGCCTCAAGCACGCCACCCATTTCAAACGCAATTCGGAAGCCGGCATGGTCATGGTCAATCTGCCGACGGCCGGCGTCGATTTCCACGTGCCCTTCGGCGGCCGCAAGGGCTCCTCCTACGGCCCGCGCGAACAGGGCCGCTACGCCGCCGAATTCTACACAACCGTCAAAACCGCCTATACGCTTGCCTGAGGATCTCCGATGAAACTGCTTGTAACGGTCAAACGTGTTGTCGACTACAACGTGAAGATCCGGGTGAAGCCGGATGGTTCGGGCGTCGAGCTTGCCAATGTGAAGATGTCGATGAACCCGTTCGACGAGATTTCGGTCGAGGAAGCGCTGCGGCTGAAGGAAACCGGAGCTTGCCAATGTGAAGATGTCGATGAACCCGTTCGACGAGATTTCGGTCGAGGAAGCGCTGCGGCTGAAGGAAACCGGCAAGGCCTCGGAAGTGGTGGTCGTTTCCGTCGGTCCGGCCAAGGCCGAAGAGACGTTGCGCACCGCCCTTGCCATGGGCGCCGACCGCGCCATCCTCGTCGAGACCGACGATCAGGTCGAGCCGCTGGCGGTTGCCAAGATCGTCAAGGGTGTGGCGGAAGCCGAACAGCCCGGCCTGATCATCGTCGGCAAGCAGGCGATCGATGACGATTCGAACCAGACCGGCCAGATGCTGTCGGCGCTGCTCGGCTGGGCGCAGGGTACCTTCGCCTC
>NZ_LMDA01000025.1 GCF_001424985.1 Rhizobium sp. Root1212 | reverse complement strand
TCGAGCCTGGCCAGTCTCTGGGCCGCAGCGAAGGCTGGTCTCGGCGTTACAGTTCGCACAAAGATCGGGCTGCCCGACACCGTGGCTTCGATAACCCCGTCCGCAAGTGGTCTTCCTAAGCTGCCCTGCCTGGAGCTGTCGCTGCTGCGAAGCGAAAAAGAACCATCTCCCGCTGCTAAAGTCCTGTCGTCGATAATAAGGGACGAGGTCGCGGGTTATTTGACCCCTGATGTGGGTTGGTAGCATCAACTGGATGATCATCAGCGGCATTGTCGCTGGCATCGTTGGATTTCTGATCCGTGGAGGATTTGCCCCATGACCGGAGTCATTCTCAGCCTGTGAAGCGTGGCCCTTTTGAATGGCGGGCGGCGTAATTTATGGGCTTTGATCTCAAGCCCCGCGAATGCTGCTGGACGAAATCCGGCGTAACTGCTTCAGGCGGAACAGGTGAGGGTGGGGCCGATGCTGTCAGGGAAACTGCCATCGACGGCGAGTACTACCGCCAGCGCACGCAGACGAAAGCGGCCGGCGGCGGCTGGTGGCTCGGAGCCCGACTGGCGGTGGCATCACCAACGCAGGCGGAGGCTTCTTCGAAATCTACATGAATGTGACCTCGGCGGCGGATACGGCAATGCCGGTGATCTTCTACACTTCCGCGGCGGATTATCAGCAGAGCCATGTAGGCAATCCGGCGCTCGGGTTTGATGTGCAAAACCTGCGTCTTTATGAGGTTTGAAGCCAAGAACCCCCAAATTCTGGGGATGTACGAATTGATGGAGGCTCGCTAGTCATAAGGTATGAGCACACGCCTCAAAAGCCTTATGGTTGCAATCGTCATGTCAGTGACGATGTGGGCTGCCGTCATTGGCGGCGCCATGTGGTATTTGAATGACGGCGTCGATTCCGCCTTTGTCGCGAGCATTCGGTAAAAATACATCTAAGTGTTGCCACCAATGCAACCTCTGCTATAATTCTCCCGTCATGACAAAAGGCCCCTGGCGTGAAGGCTTAGCGCGCCGGGGGCTTTTCTCTCCCCTCCCAATAGTCGGACGCCAGATGCTCCCCGCATCGCCATTCCGTCACGCCCCGGCCGTTCTTTTCCAAATCTGCCTCGCTTCGATCTTGAATTTTAGAATTCGCGAAACTAGCTTTTCATCCCGACCGAGACACGATGAGCCGCTTGGCCCCGCGGATCTGGAAATTTGCCAAGGTGTTTTCGACGTTATTTGCGAGGAACAGAGCATTTCCCGCGACGCTGGGGAAGGCTCCAACTTGGCGGCGCTGATCATCGAACTTTACCGGCAGGGTGTTCGTGACGTTCAGGCCCTGCGCACTTTGATCGGCACGGTCGGGAGGGCGTGAAGCTAGCATCGCTCTGTGTGACAGGCATGGCGCGCGAAATACTTATGTAGGTTATCTGCTTTCTCGCAATCGCCGACAATGATCTGGTCGACGTCATCATAGAGCAGCTCGATCTCCTGCAGCAAGGCGATGATGTCGTTGATCCTGGTCGTCGCAAACTTATGGGCGTTCTTGTCGGTCCAGTTGATGAGGGTCCTGAAGCCTGGCTTAAGAGTTTGAGGGCGGCAGCTTGCCGGGTGGAACGGCGCTATAAGTCTGTATTGGGGTTTGAGCATCAAGGGAACAGAAAATCTAAATAAGGCTTGAGGTGCCGGCACACGGACCACTCGTCGTGATCGTCGATCCAGACTGACCCTGCGGTGCGTTCGGCAGTGTGCACCTGAGACGATTGATCGGCGGTCGATGGCTCTGCACTTCCACCGCCGGTAATAGATCAAAAGGATGCCCCGATAGTCCTTGAGCAATCTGGCAGAAGCGCATCGTCAGGACTAAGCTGTCCGGGTTCGTGTTTTGGAGCGGTGTCATGGAGTTGGTCCAATACTGCCTGCACAATCTTGGGGGCTTTTTTTACAACACTTACTATCTGAATGGTGGGGCAATGGCGCTCAGTTTCGCCATTTCCATTGGCTTGGTTCTGACGGTTTTCGCGGTGGAACTCGCCTATGTGGGGTTCGGCAATTCCGGGTTCCGTCGAGTTTTCTTCGAACGCAGCAAATCCACAATCACCGACATCGTCTATTTCGTCCTTCAGACGACGGGAATGATTACTCTATTCGCGGCGCTCGCATCATTTGGTCTGTCCTTTGCCATCACCCGCGCGGCTCGGGATGCCCCCCACCTGGACCTTGCCGGGAGTCTGCCAGGCTGGTCACAGGTTCTCTTGTTCCTAGTGCTGACAGACTTCTTGAACTACTGGCAGCATCGTTTGATGCACCGGCTGCCCGTACTGTGGCGGCTGCACGAATTTCACCACGCAGCCGAAGAGTTCAACGCGCTGACTGCCATGCGGGAGCATCCGCTGGAGAAGGCCATAAACATGGCCATCATGGTCGTTCCGGCGCTGCTTATCGGCCTGCCCACGGCCGAATTCGCCTTCGTGATGATCACCTTTGGCGCCATCGGTCTGGTCAAGCACAGTGCCATTCCCTGGCACAGCTGGTTTGGCAAATACGTGATCCAGTCACCGCGCGACCACTTCATCCATCACTCCCGGGTGCCCGAACATCACGACAAGAATTTCGCCAATTATTTTCCGATCTGGGATCATTTGTTCGGCACTTATTACGAGGGCGATGTAAACGGTGCAACGCTCGGCCTGGACCGCGACTACTTCAACCAAACCGATCCGTTCCGCGAAAGCATCGCCACCGAAATCCGTTTCTTCCAACGCGCGGGGCAAGCTGTTAAGGCCACCTGCGGCATGAGCCCCATAAGTGCAAAACCTGCCTCGCTGCGGGGCAGCCGGGCCCGGAGGAGAACCGTCAGGAAAGCCTGAAGCGGGGGGTAAATCGGAGAATACGCCCAGATGGCGCGTTGCTCCGAAAGTGTCAAAAACCCCGACTGAATAGGTTCCTTGGAGGCACGCCGAAATCAAAGACGGCAGGCCCTCAAGAAGAAGCGCCTGACGATCGAATCGGTATGGCACATACGATCCGCCCGTCTTCGTTTGTGATCTCGAAAACTTCCTCGTTTGAAGGATCACCCGAAATCACCTTATCGATGAGAATTTCGCGGGCAGCACGCCGCGCCTCAGCTTTCGCCTCATCGACCGACGGAAAATCCAAACCGTCTTCATCCAGCTCGACAGCAGAGCCCTTTCGAACATGAAAAAAGTATCTTGGCATAGCTCGCGTGACCTTTGGACGGGTAACCTCGGGGCTGGGATATTGTTCCTGCCGATGCTGTCGCCCGCGCCGAATGACTGGCCCCCGCCGCAAGGGTTTAGCGCGCCGGGGCCTATTGCTATTCCATACCCCTAAAATGATACGATTGTTCATAGAGTAGTGCTGGGTGACATTGCCCCGGCACAACTTGCTTCTCTCCCTCTGTTCAGCAAGACCGCACTATCCTCCCGGCGCGGAGCGCCAGCCTCAGCCCCCGTCCAGCCGGGGGCTTTTCTTTTCGTCCTGCCGATCTAGTTTCTTGGGCGTTCGATTGGAAACACTTGAGCACCGGCAAGGCCCGGAGCCACAGGCCGGGTCTTGCCACCGCTAAGCATCGCTTGAAACCTTCGTCCATTTCAGCGACCATTCGTCAGCGCCGCCTTCATTGTGGACGTATTTGCCATGGTCGGAAGCCCCACATTCGAACGTGACCCAATCCGTGGGTGCCACGCCCGGCAGATCGAGGATGCGGAGCACATCAACCAAGCAGGCCATGGTCGTTACCTTCTTGATGGGCCTCCTGCCCTTGGCCTCGATCGTCCAGGCATAGTGCATTTTGGTCGCGCCTCGCGCCAATCACTATCTATGCCGCCCGAGCCATTGTGACGCGTCTTGCACCACCCATGCTTCTCGCGCGGTGCCAGTATAACCCTAATGGGGCAGAAGTCGTTCCCTGAACTATAGGCCGAGCTGAGGGCATGAAGCCGCCGGCTCCTATTACCAATTTACGGACGGCGGCCCGGCTTCCTTGTCACCAAATTGGGGAAGCCCGTCACGGTAGGCGCTTCCCGGGCGGCCGGCTATCAGGATTGTGCCGGAATTGCATCCGAGTGCCATAGGTTTCGCGCGGGAACAAAGGCCGCAGCCTCTGGGTTCCACCTTGCCAACAACGAGGAACAAACATGAGTATTCCACCTGTCGTTCCTGTTCCCGGCGCCGATCCTGTCCCCGGTATCGGTGAGCCGCCGCCCGTTCCAATTGGTGAGCCCGAGCCCGATCGTTTACCTGATGAAGAGCCGGTACCGAACCCGGATGAGAATCCAGGCACGCCTAAGCGCAGCGATGCCTGAGCGCCCGGCGCCGGCTAGAAATTTTCAGGCCACCAACCGGCGCGCTGGCAATGCTCTTCAAAGGCTGCAAGGGCTTTTTCGGGCGTTTCCGCTCTGATGCTTACCGGAGAAGAAGCCTCGCCCATCGAAACGAGTGAGCAGAGGAAGGTCTGCGCCCCCTTGTCGTGCAGCAGGAAGCAATTACCCATCATGCCGCCGCTGGGGAAATCGAAAAAAGTAGTCGCAAAGGCTTCGAGATCCGCGGACCGTCCGCAGGTAGTCTCCAGAAGCACCTTTTGTCGTGCAGCAGGAAGCAATTACCCATCATGCCGCCGCTGGGGAAATCGAAAAAAGTAGTCGCAAAGGCTTCGAGATCCGCGGACCGTCCGCAGGTAGTCTCCAGAAGCACCTTGGGAATCTCCATCAGTGCACAGCGCTCAATCGGTATGAAATAAACATCCAGCGGCTTATGTCTTCGCACGTGGTTAAACTCTATCGCGCGCATCGTCGTTCTCCTTTCTTCTGCTGGGCTTCCATCCTCGGGAGAAGCCATTCCCNTCCAGCGGCTTATGTCTTCGCACGTGGTTAAACTCTATCGCGCGCATCGTCGTTCTCCTTTCTTCTGCTGGGCTTCCATCCTCGGGAGAAGCCATTCCCAATCATCTGTTCCGCGAAAGCCAGTTGCTCGCGGGTTTGCTTCAAATCGGCGAGAAGGGTGCGGATCGACGCGCGCACGTCTCCATYGTGCCAAGCAAGCACCTCACCGACCTCATCGACAGTTTCGGCCTGTTCAGCCTCGCGCGCTTCGGCGCGCGTCATTTGCGGGCACACGTCTTAGTTCTCCTGTTTGCACAGCAGTTGCAGTTTCTAAATTGTCTTACAGATTAGCCTTGCGGCCTTAAGCGGCTATGTCCGCGATCTCGCCGAACTGGCAGATAACCTTCGGCTCGGTCATATCGCCGCTCTCTTCGTCGACCATCACCGAGTACGCGGCAACGCCGACATGACGCGGCGCTATGGTTGTCGCGATCTTTTCAGCGCTGGCGGCGCTTGACGCCTGTCGCATCTCACCGGGAGCGATGCCGCCGCGCACCTTCTTGAACTGAAGGATGATAAATTTTTGCGCTATCGCCACGGGGAATGCCTTTCCGCTTGTTCTCATAATGTTCTCATTTGGGGCGCCGAGAGTCAACAAAGAGAATCGGAAAGTTTTCCTAATGTGGGCCGAACACCACCGGCCACCAGATTACCGCAGCACCTGCGTTCAGCAGGCCGGCGACCATAACAGACCATAAGGTCGGACGGATGAGAGCTAAGATCGCAGACGCTATCGCCAGCGCCGAAATTGCTTTTACGAGGAAGGTGGCGCCGTCGATCATAGCGGGTTAAGCGGCTCCGGTTTCCCGGCAAAACGAGACGAGNAGACGCTATCGCCAGCGCCGAAATTGCTTTTACGAGGAAGGTGGCGCCGTCGATCATAGCGGGTTAAGCGGCTCCGGTTTCCCGGCAAAACGAGACGAGTTCACGTCCCGGCTCACCCGGTGAAACTGCAGCTGCCGGTTCAGGTTATGCTTCAACAGCTCCCTGGCTCGCTCTTTCGTCGTTTTCGGGTCAAGCCACTCGTCGTAGACTTCCGGCGCCAGAATGATCGGCATGCGGCCATGAAGCTAGGTGACAGCGCCTTCAGCCGGCCCGGTGAGAATCGTGCAACTGCGCAGATCGAGGAGACCGTTATAGGCCCATAGGCCGGCAAACGAGAACGGCTGATGATCCGGCAGGAAGATATGCCAGGGATCTTTCTTGCCGTCATCGGAAGGCGTCCATTCATAAAAGCCATCGGCTGCAACGAGGCAGCGCTTTGCCTTGAACGAATCACGGAAAGCCGGGGCTGTGTCGGCGGTCTCGATCCGCGCGTTGAAGGTGGCAATCTTGGGGATCTCTTTGGCCCAATGAGGGACGAGAGACCAGCGGCCCTCGTCAAGAACCTGTTCGCCATTCTCGCCGTGATGGACGAACAGCACGTTTTGTGTCGGCGCGATGTTGTAGCGCGGCTCTCCCAAATTCCTGAAAATATCCTTGTCGAGCGTCAGCCTGTATAGACGCACGATTTCCGACCACGGCAGGATGAAGGTAAAGCGACCGCACATAATGCGCTCCAGCGTCAGCGCCGGGATTGGCGCAGTGCCTCCAGCTTATCCGNCGCACGATTTCCGACCACGGCAGGATGAAGGTAAAGCGACCGCACATAATGCGCTCCAGCGTCAGCGCCGGGATTGGCGCAGTGCCTCCAGCTTATCCGCAATATCTTGGTTTTCAACCGCTGCCAGCATTTGGTTATCAGCGGCCTCGATGACGGCTGCCATGACCTCCGAAAGGTTCCAGCCGGCGCGACAAGCATCCCTGACCAGGTCGGCCAACGGGCTGTCTAGCTCGCGCTGGAGGTCAAGAAATCGATCGTCGTATTTTCCGGAGTAGGCTGGAGGGCGGATCAGATTCATGGCGGCATCTCCTTTAGATTCAGAATCTTCGGTTGCCGTATTTGTTCCTGCTTGAGCGCGTCACGCGGCGCACCTCTACGCCCTTTGGAGCAGCGCGCCGCAATGCTCGCAAAAATCAATTCTAGTCGCGGATGCTGATCAACTCGCGAATTAACTCAGAGGGGAGGGCTATTAAGTGCGAATAATTCCGCCGACCGCCGCCAGAAGGCGCACTTAAGCCTATCACCTTTCGCGTCGGCCATCACGGCCAGCGGCAAGATTGGAGTTGTCGCGCCAGCATTTCTCCGGCGGTTTTCAGTGGCGATCGACGTTCCGCCCGCTACCCCTAATTGGGGGAGGCGAACAAGCATCGAAACTGTTATACGTGTGATACTTTGCTTACAAAGATTAGTTTTTCCTGAAATATACTTGCTATGTGAAGAATCTGAAAGATTTGACTTTGCAGCGGCCTTAAGTGAGGTAGCGTTCATGATACGCCAATATATCGTAGCCGATGTTTCGGTTAAAATTAATTCTGTTACTTACGAGACTGTTGGTAGCGAAGTCGGTGGCGTTCATAATCAGACAAGCAAGCAGGTATCAAATAACATACCGTACGGGACGGTAGATACGGAATACTACACGAGATTGTGGGTAACGTGGAATTATTCTAGGAATGGTGATGGCACAAAAATAGATTTCGACTACGATGTAAAGAATTATTATTGGCTCTTCGATGGTCCGGGCTCGGTCAACGAATCATCGAGAACCTCAGAAGTGGGTGTTTCGCGCGATTTCAAGGGCACCTATGTGGGCAGCGACTCGTCGTGGCGCGATATCACGACACATTATTTCGCAACGCCGACAGTGGTTCTTTCGAAGGTTTCGGAATCGAGCATTGGGTTGGCGCGTGACAGCGACCCGACCACCGATCTCCTAGATGAGTATCAAGCGAACCTGCCACTTCCGGGATATACCACATCACAACTGACAACATCGTTTTCTTGGAAGAGCACGGCAGACGGCAGCGTGCTCTCAGATGTGTATTCCGAGGCTGACACTGTCTATGTTAGCCACTACCGAACTATCGTGGGCCTCGCGGACATTTTTACACCTCTCGCGGATGTCGTAAATCTGAACCAACTGACCAAGGACGACCTCGTAGGGGATGTGAATCTCAACCAGGCATTCGGGGGCAATGATGTCGTGCACCTTACCTCAGCCGCAACCCGAGCGAAGCTTAACCTCAAAAACGTGACGTTTGATGCCGGAAGCGGCAACGATACGATTTACGGGGGCGATGCCGACGATTTCGTATACGGCAACGTGGGCAATGACCAGTTGACTGGAAGTGGCGGCAACGATCGACTTTGGGGTGGGGCTGGTACCGATATTCTGATGGGGCTCAGCGCAGAGCAAGGGGAGGCTGACTTCCTGAACGGGGGGGCAGGAACTGATGAATTTTTTGCCGACAATGGTGACACCATTTATGATCTCGAAGTCGGCGAGAGAGTATTTTTTGGAACGGCGAAAAATTTCGACGACCTAGTTCTCTACTTCGACGGGGACAAGCTATATTTCCGCACGTACAACAAGGGAACGGTCGTTGACGAGGTGGTCGTTCAAAGCGGCTTTTCAGTCCAGGGTCTGCAAGCGTTCATTGGTTCCGGCGGTGTTAAAATAGTTGTAGGGTCAACAACGACCAGCCAGACCCCTGCACAACAGCTGCTCGTGGACCCGGTAAAGTCACAAGCCTGGTTGGGAAAACTCGTAAAAGACGCCGGGTATGATCTACAGCTTGCTCGGCTCAAAGATACCGTAAAAATCCTCGAAAAAGATGCCCGTGAACTCGTCGCCAAAACGATTGATGCTTGGACGGAAGAAAAATCCAGCATAAAGGCTGTGCCGGTTCTGAAAAGTCTCGGCACGCCCGTTAAGATAGTCAAATACTACGCCGAACTCGGCTTAATCATGCACGACACTATCGCGCTCGGTTTGACAACTGATGAGGTCAAGCTACGTCTAGTCAAGGCACTGAACGAAGTATTCAATCCCTACGCCAATACCACAGCGGCTGTCGGGGAGTACGCGACGAAGCTCGGGCAGCACGTATTTGAAGAGATTATGACCACGGTCGTTGATGCGATCCTATCCCCAGTAAAGCCACTTCTTGTGGCACTGGGCTCCAAAACGCCGGTCACTACTAATCAGGCAGATATCGTCATCATTCCGGCCGGGGCGCAGCTCAACAAAGCTGCTTCGCAGACAATTAACGCCGCAGACGGAGACGACCTTTTTATTCCGATGGCAGCGAGTTCCCTCACCATTGATGGCGGCGCAGGCATCGACACGCTTTCCCTAGCGGGCCACTCCGCTCGCATGCTGGTCGATCTGACCCTGGGGACTGCACGGGGCGGTAGTATCGGCGATCTACGACTTAAGAATGTGGAGAATGTTCAAGGTGGCGCTGGAAGCGACACCCTGTCCGGCAACGGCGGCGCCAATTCATTGGTGGGCGGTGGAGGAAATGATCTTCTCATCGGGAAGGGTGGTGCTGATCGGTTGAGCGGCGGAAGCGGCATCGACACGGCTTCTTATGCTGGATCAAGCAAGGGTGTTATCGTTTCACTGCTTACAACCAAATCAAGCGCGAACGACGCCGCAGGCGACAGTTTTTCGTCGGTCGAAAACATCATTGGTACAAGTTATGCCGACAACATTACTGGCGACGCAGGCGCAAACCAACTGCGTGGCGAAGGCGGCAATGATATATTAAATGGCGGCGATGGACCCGATACCCTCATCGGCGGTGCGGGTCTTGACAAGCTTTACGGGGGAGCGGGAATTGACACCGCCTCCTATGCAGGGGCGCGCAAGGGTCTCACGGTCTCGCTGCTCACGACCAAGTCGAGCACAAATGATGCGGCAGGTGATACTTTCTCGTCGATCGAAAACATTACCGGCTCCGCTTACGACGATATCATCACCGGAAACACCGCCACCAATGTCCTGCGTGGTGAAGCAGGTAAGGATACGCTGAATGGCGGTGACGGAGACGACATCCTGATCGGTGGTGATGGTGCCGACAAGTTGTTCGGCGGCAATGGGTCTGATACTGCCTCCTATGTTGGCGCAGCAAAGGGTGTCGTCGCCAACCTCTTGGCACCCGGCGGCAATACAAACAATGCAGCCGGCGACACCTTCTCGTCGATCGAAAACCTCATTGGCACGAGCTACGTCGATATTCTCACTGGCAACAAAGGCGCCAATTCGGTCAGTGGCGCTGCAGGCAACGACATTCTCAAGGGTGACGCCGGCAATGACTTCTTGGTCGGCGGTCTCGGTGCCGACAAGCTTTATGGTGGCTCCGGCGGCGACAGGTTCGTCTTCAAGTCAGCGCAGGAGAGCACGGTTGCAACCTCAGGCCGCGATACGATTTACGATTTCGTCTATGCAGAAGGCGACCGGATGGATCTCTCGGGCATCGACGCCAGCACCAAGATTGGCGGCGACCAAGGGTTCAATTTCATCGGCAGCGGCGCTTTCACCGGAACCGCCGGACAACTCCGCAGCGTCGTCACCGGTAACAGCACTTTGATCACCGGCGATACGAACGGCGATAAGATTGCTGATTTCGCGATCTATCTGGATGATGAGCTGACAATGCAGAAGGGCTACTTCATTCTCTGAAATCTGGTCGAGTTTGGGTACTTTGTCACGTCGCGCGAGATCATCCCCTAATCCGCAACCTCATCCGCTGCATCCAGCGGCCCGAGCTGCTTCATGATCAGCGCACGCGCATCTTCGAATAGCTTGCTGTCGTCATCCCCCTGGCTTTGCTCGATGATCTTCAGCGCCTCGGCGTAGATTTCCCGCTCGGCATGGCTGCTGACCGCGCCGATGCGATGGAGATGTTTCATTAATGCGGTGAACGTAGCAGAAACCGACAGTGCCACAGCGCTGGCTGAAAGCAAGGTTGGATCACTCGGCATGTCAGTTCCCTCCCAAGGCTTCATCCTTCGAATCCAGCACTATTTTGAGCGTGCGGATCGTGTTTGCGGCGTCGAGTAACGCGTCTTTGGCTTGATCGAGCGGGAGCCATTTCGCGCGCGCCGACGCCGTCTGAAGGTAGACAACGACGTCCCGGCCAAGGCTGTTCTCTTTAACCCCGACCTGCCCCCGCAAATCTCTTATCGTATCAACGGCCCTGTCGAGCAGGCGACTAACCTCTGACGTTGTCAGCAGGTGCACTTCGTTGGCGGCGCGAACGAGTTCGGAAACGAAGGAGGTGGCGGGGGTCATAGTTTGGGGTGTCCGGATCAGGGCTTTCCGTCATGAATAATCGTTGTTTTTGTAACCCCGCACACATTACAACGGTAAACTATCTTATCGGCGATCGGCTCCGCGGGCATTCCAGGCAAGCCAAGGCTGCCAGCCCCAGCATTCAGTATTCCGACGAATCCTCCATTGGTTATCATCCGTCTACTTAACTCCACACAGTTGAAGCTGCCGCACCTTTCGCATTTTAGGGTCATATCGTTTTCCCCCGACGCTCTAATCTTGTCAGATGATAGCATGCCCGAGGGAGGCTCTCCAGTTCAACGCTCCATGTGCTTGGTGCCGATAGCCTGATACAGCGTCCAAAGCGCCTCCTGGGCCTCCAATGCGACGCGAAAAAAGTCAGGATCGCGCAGCACGGCCGGGTGGCGGCAAAGACGATCATCGACCAGATCGCTCATCATGCTTGCCACATGCATCGCTTCATGGCAGCCGAATGTGCCGGGCGCAAATTTCTCTTCGATTTCTTGTGCAGTAAAGTCCTGGTTCTGGATCACGGCTGACAGGTGCTTGAGCCGCAAGGCCTCCGCCTCTTCCGGTGTGTACGCTGACATTAGGGGTACCTCACATCGAGTTCGGGGATGATGGGGCGAGGGGGCTCTATCTCGTCTTGCCGCCGTGCCAATCCTTATAACGCGCCATTTCCTCGCGCCCGGCGTCGGTAACCGTCCAAGTTCTGTCGCCTTGGCTGTCCCGCGGGCCCTCCTTCAAGGCTCCTTTATCGGCCAGTTGTTCCATGGTGAAATCAGTGGCCCCAGAAATCTCGGCGCTAGTGCGAACATCTGGCCGGTTGACCATGTACTGCAAAGCGGAGATACAGCGGCCATTCAGCCCCATCTGTGGCTTGCGCTCGTTGCGAATTTCGCGCTTGGAGCGCCATATTCCGAAGTTCTCCTCCCCATCCGGCGCAGCTACGTTAAATCCAGCCGTTATCCCAAAATACCCGTCATAGAATTTCTTGACCAGCGGCACGGGTCTCCCGTCATGCAGAGGGTCGATGCGTGGAAAGCCCTTTCTCTCCAACTGCGGTATGACGGTTTTTAACCACATCTGCGCACGCTCCTTGCCGACAATGGCGACGGCGATTTCCTTGTCGGTGGCGAAAAGGGGTAGTTTGGAGAGGGCGTCGTTCATTATTTGACTTCCCAAATCTTGTTCAGCACCTTCGCAGCCATCGCCGCTTTGTCCTGCGGGAAGAACCTGCCGTAATGTTTCATCACCGTCTCCGGCGTGTCCTGAATCGCATAACTTGCCTGCTCGTAAGAGCCCGTCATCTTCAGAACGTGCGTTGCCAACACGTCGCGAACGCAATGCGGGCCGTGGGCGAGCAATCCCTTGATCGCACCACGATCGGTGTAGGGATTGTAAATCCCGTAGCGTTGAATCGTTAAGTTCCACGCCGAGTAGAACGTCGCTTCATCATATGCCGCCGTTGAACTGGTACGTTTTGTGGTTTTGACAAACAGAGTGCCAGGATCTGATGCCGGTCCCAGCAACCTTGCCCGGTGACGATCGATGTAGGCTTCGAGCACGTCGTAGAGGCCTGAAAGATCGTCGATAAGCAGCCGAAAAGGATTCTTCCCGAAAAACGACGAGCCGGAGTTCTTGAACGCGACCGCCGGAATGAAGACTTCCCATTTCTCTTCTCGGAAGCTCCATCGCAGTTCACCGCATCGACGTTCGGCAAGGCGCCGTTCGGTGGTCGGTGTCGTGTCCTTCGGACATATTAACAACTCTCGCAGATTTCGCTGACGAACGCCCAGATGAAGACCGATGCGCAGCATCAGATACGAACGCGCCGCCTCGGCAGCCTGGATCGGATAACGCCGCTCGTCGGGAATTCGCCTCAGTATCTCTTCGGTAATCTTGCGGTATTCCGCGAGCGGATTGTCGGCTTCCAAGATAGGAAGTATCGGCTCGAAAGGATCACGATGTACCCGGGCGACCTCCTTAATTTCTGCAAAGCGAACCGATGCATATTTGCTCACCGCAGCGCACTGTCCGTGCCAATCTGAGGACGCCCGGGCGATGTCTTCCAGCTCTACCAAATCGGGGATCGGATGCAGGCGGTTGGCCAATTCCGGCTTCTGCCACAGCCACCCGGTATCGGCGCGAGCTAGCTCGAGAATGGCGCTCAGCATATTCCCTTCCCACACGGTAAAGAACCCACGACGCCTTTCTCTCCATGACAGGTACCAATCCCAAACCGACGGGAAGACCAGAAGCGCGAGTGTTAGGCTTGATACGGGGACGCCCGCGCCGGCGATCGCACTGGTTGGAGACGCTGATAAAGCCCCAAGGAAAAGCCCGAAATGTTCGATCTTCTGGTTTGCGGAAAATTCGCCCCACTTTTTGTTGCGCAGTTGTCCGACCTCCGTAAGGGTTCCCGTCTTAAAACGAACCAATTCTTTCATTTCACCCGTCAGACTTGGAGGGGCGCACCTCCTTCGACTGGTTTCTCGCTTTTCTTTCCCAAATCCATGGAATTTCAGACCAAAGGCCTCTTTGATGGTGCCGGCCTGATATCGGCGGTAGTCTGTCGTCTTGGAGATAACGTTGGTCCGCGCCCAGGTGACGTTTTCCAGCTGCTCCGTTGCACTCCTGAGATTGAAGTCGTCGTAAAGGTGCCATGCCAAACGGCGGAGCTCGGCGGGACCGACCGATAAGCCGGGATGGTGACCACGAGCTGCTCGCCCCTGGTGAGGTAGCTTCATTTTGAGGTGGTCTTTAGGGAGGTTGTATCGAACCTCGATCCGCCTCAACATTTCCAGGCTTTGTGTCCCGCGAGGCATCTTTGTCCCGCGAATCCAGGTCCGGAGCGTCGCACAATGAAAATGATCATCCGCGACGCATATCCGTCTATGCAGATCGGCCGCGTTCTCCCCGTGTCGGCGCATATGAAATTCGAGTGCATCCCTAAAGTCTGGTGGATCGAAAGTGCTGAGAAAAATCGGTTGGGCCGGAGAAGCTCGTGTGGGGGTAGGTGTCGATGGTGGCTTGCGCCGATCGAACCAGCGCTCGATCTCTACAAGCCCGACTTGAAGGGTGCGCCTTAGATTTCTTGAGAATGGAGCGTCGGCTCCGCACGACGTCGCAATACTTTGCCAGTCAAATCTGCCAAGCCGTTTGGGCGGCGGAGTTTTGAAAATCACAAGACTAAGCAAATAGGTACTGATGCCCGCGTAGAGTGACGGGTCTACGATTGGCGCGATCTGCGAACGGCAGAACGACACAATTTGCATTCGGATAAGGCTTTGTTCTGTAGACATTTACCAACACCAACACAACGATGACATCGCCAGCGGCACGGATGCCGACAGCGTTAGCAATGTCTCCTCTTTGTGGTGGTGCGGACTAAGCCGGTGCGGATGGTAAGGCCGCAAGGGAAGGGTAGGTGGTGTTTCGCCGAGCGTCAATGGCGGTAGTGACACCCTGGCAGGATGTCAGCCTTGATTTTCTCGGGTCACGTCGTAGCTCACGCCGACCATTCCCTTGTCATGGGTGAAGACGACGCCCTCGCTCTCAAGTGCTCGGTTCATTGCGTTCGCGGCGACCACCTAGCAATCCCGTMTTCCTATCCCCATCTATAAGCTGACGGCATCGCTGCGCTTGGCGCCCGTGCCGARAATCAGGAGAAAACCGATGGAAACACAACAGCCGGCGGCAACGCCGCTTAAGGACGTTATCGCGTTCGCGAAAAAACATCGCATTGAGATCGAGGATGCCCAGAAGATCCTCGACCNTCTCTTCGCCATCGGAGAATCCGAGAATCAGGAGAAAACCGATGGAAACACAACAGCCGGCGGCAACGCCGCTTAAGGACGTTATCGCGTTCGCGAAAAAACATCGCATTGAGATCGAGGATGCCCAGAAGATCCTCGACCRATATGGCGACGACCGCAAGAACGCTGACAAGGCTGCTCGCCGCGTAGCTGCATAGAAGGATCGAAAAATCTGCCTGGCTCTGGAACGGTGGCTGTAGATCGTAGTTATCAAACCGTCGTGAAATCATGATTAGTGGAGGCACGGATGACCGTTCGAGTCTTGGCACGTCAAGCGAGAGGTGAGCCCTACAGCATCGAGCAATTCCGCAAAAGATATGGGCTCAGCGCGGATGAAGCGAGGTTCGCGGCCATCAGGGGCGCGCGGCATCCCNCGGCGAGAGCTGGGTGGGGCGGGTGAACGTCATCAACTGCTTAAATTCAGTTATCAAACCGTCGTGAAATCATGATTAGTGGAGGCACGGATGACCGTTCGAGTCTTGGCACGTCAAGCGAGAGGTGAGCCCTACAGCATCGAGCAATTCCGCCAAAAATATGGGCTCAGTGCGAATGAAGCGGAAGACCTGTTCTCCCGCTTTGGCCCGTCGCGCATTGAGTTGGACCTGCTGATGGAGGCGAAAGGTAAACTAYCAATCGAGCGATGGAACAAGTTTCAAAGAAATGACTTGTAGACGTATCGTAGTGACTGCCCCTCATCACTCGACACCGGATGCGTTGTAACGAATGCGTCGTTAAAGCCAGCTTCCCGCGTGGAAGCTGGTTTTTTCTTTGGCACGGCCGATCTGGAACAAACACACCGCGCCTCCGTTGACGAGCAATAAAACTCGAGGAAAGTGAAATGGCCAATATCGGAGAGCCCATCCCAAGGGGTGTCGCTGACGTCGCTCATGACTTTGTTGGAGTGCCACGGCAAGAGGTGAATCTGCGGCACGAGTATGCCCGGCTGCGAAAGCAGGTGAAGCTGCTCCGTCGCCGGGCCGAGAATGCGGGCTTGGTACCCCCCAAGCCGCGAACGGGGCGCTATGCTATTGGGGCGATCGTCGCTCTGGGCGTTGTGGGCCTTGTGGTGGGACTGATGCGCCGCCGTCGAGTTTTTTGAAACTTCGTGGAGCTTTTTCGCTGCATGCTCGTTTGCCGCCTATCAGTCCATATTCATTCCAATTTGAGCCTCGCGGTTTCCCCTCCCGCGACGTTCTTTTTTTAGGCCCGCGACTTCCGAATTGCCATTGGCCGCCCCCAGGTCGGGCCGTTTATTGTTCAAACGGTGCCCACGGCGCGCCCTACATCGCCGTATCAACGGGGGCGGCAGGAACGTGGAAGGCCGTGCCGTTGGGCGATACGATATCTGCGACCTGAAGGCGGTCTACATGGGCCGGAGAGCCTTCCAGGACCCATTCCCATCTTCTTCCGGTGGCTCCCCACTCCTCATCGGAGGTGGGGAACTCCCGAACCATGTCAAGCGCCTCTCGCGGGCATACGGCGCCATGCGGCCGCGCTTCCGTAGCCACTGGAACTGATAAGTCTTTGATTTTAAACGGTGCAAAATTGCGTTCCCCAAAATTGGGGAGTCGTTGTCCGATAAAGCCACCTAAGTCACTGATATAACTAGATGGCGCAAAAATGCGTTGGTTGGTGGCGTGAGGCGGCCAGCGTGATCTCGCGGCAACAACGTGACGTCAATCGGTTGTCCGACCCCGTTCTACAAATAACGGCAGTCGCGCCCCGCGCGGTTCTGACAGAAACGGTCCGCGGCGTCTAGCGGGTGGTGGGTAGTGACTAAGGCCCGTCTGGAGATGGAAGGTTGACGGAGAAATCGCCGCCGCGCGAACAAAGTAAGAACAAAAATCCACAATCATGTGGATACGCGAAATCGCGGAGCGTATCGCGCGCTGAGAAATGCGAAAAAGGGGCGTCGATGAACGACACCCCTTTGACGTCGGAAGCAGCTTCTGAGGTCAGCCGCCCACCGCTCTAAGCAAGTTGGTTATAGCGGCCAGAAAGGGTTTCTCAAAGTAGAAAGGCCCTAATGGAAAACCATTTTGCACACCTATGGACCCGCAGAAGGAGGCTGGCATGAGCTGCTTCCTGCAGGTTGAACGGTCAAAAGGCAAGATCTCTTTTGCCTGCGGTTTCGACGTGACTGTCGGGACGATTTCGGCGCTAACAGTTTTGCTGCGCTGGATTTGAGGTGACAAAAAGACCCGGCAGGGAAAACCGCCCTGCCGGGGCTAAGAGCGCTGCCACAAAGGCGCGCTGAAACAACCGGCCGGTGCGCTGCTGGTGTAAGCGCAGGTGGTGACTCGCACCGGCCTACGGTGACTTTGAATAGATCCCCACCGCCCGTAGACGGGAAGCACCGGCCGGCATCAAGCAGCCTTCCACGGTCGCAACTCCGTGGTCTCGGAAATTAGTTTGCTGTCAGTTCGATGTCTTCGGGAGCTAGACCGAGTTGGCGGCGATACATGTCAACGTCTTCTTGATCCATGCGCTCAACGCGAATGACGCGGAGCGCGGAAATCTCTTCCAGGGTGATGCCGATGTAATGTGCCCGCCCGTCGTATGTCATGGCATCGACAAAGCCGCATGGCCGCGTGCCGAGTATGGTGATGATGTGGGTCCAGCCTTCAACGTCCTGAAACCGAACGATGTCTCCAACGAAGAAGCGAGAAGGTGGCGTAAAGGCGATCGCGGTAAGGACCTTGGAGACGGCGTTGCTGGGTCTTCTCGGTACGAGCCGGCGGGGTAGGCTTATTCTGTCGATGGTGTGGGCATGATTTTCCGTTTGCATCCGGGGCGGCTCCTCTGGTTGTGATATAAGTAGCAATGTGATACCTATAGATCACTTTGGGGCTTTAGTCAACACCTTTGGATAATTTTGATACCAATGGATCATTCTGCGCTTTCCGGCCGTCAGATCGCCGCTGCTCGCACCCTTTTGGGGATGGGGCAAAAGGAGCTTGCTGATGCTTCGCGAATCTCGGTTCCGACCTTGAAGCGCATGGAAGGCAGTGATGGTCTTGCCGTTGGAATGCCGAACAACGTTCTTGCTGTCCGCACAGCTCTGGAATCGGCTGGCGTGGAGTTCATCGAAGGCGGCGTGAGGTTACGCTAGAGGTGAGTGACGACGAGATAAGAGTTTCTTGGTTGCTTGAAACGGGGGAACTTGCTGGCCCGATTTGCCACCACGCCTCGGTATTCAACGACACCGTCCCGACCGTAGGTGATGTGTTAGCCGTTAAAGTCGGCAAGGACTTGGATACCGTAAAGGTTGTCGAGCGTTATCACGTGCAGTTGTCTGGAGACGAGTGCTGGTGGCACATCATCGTGCATTCTGTGGATATCCCTTCAAGTCGGCGTGCGGTTTTGAAACAGGACGGACTCGAAACGGCTCCGGCTGCTTCCGGGATTCTTTCCCGAGAACGTCGCGAGGAGCTTGCCGGGAAGTTGGCAAGCTTGAAGAGCCTGTCGACAAAGAGGAATCCTGCATTACCTTCGAGGGGAAAGGGCAAATCCACAAAATGTGTTTTGGCGCCCAAGTCGCGTCGCGCCAAGGCGAAACAGACCGACTGATTCCGCCCACGACCGTGTTCCATGTGGCGAGCGTATACCTTAAATGCCGGATATGTGCCGTGGCGACTCGGTGGCGACTCAGAGAAATCTGAGCCAAGCCGCATCCTTAGCTAAGCAGTTGAAATCATGTGGTGAGCGCGCAGGGATTCGAACCCTGGACCTACTGATTAAAAGTCAGTTGCTCTACCGGCTGAGCTACGCGCTCCCGCGCCCGGCCTCTACTGCCCGGCGGAAGTGGGCGGAGATATGCACATGAGCTTCGTTTTGGTCAACCTAAAAAAGGGTCGGAAACGGAATTTCCGAGTTTTCTCCAGTGGATCGCCAAAAGGTGATTGGTTTTGGCCAGGCGATGCGGATAAGTGAGCGGCGTGTGCGAATAGACAGCCAGAGGCCGAAAGTGTGCACGCAAGAGTGTTTACAAGACGGATTGCCCGCCTGAAGCCTGCCGGAGTTTGATTGGTGTCGATTGCCGATATTTCCCTGTGGACCGCGATTCTTGCTGGCGCGCTCTCCTTTCTTTCGCCCTGCGTGCTGCCGTTGGTGCCGCCTTATCTCTGTTATATGGCGGGCGTTTCGGTCGATCAGTTCCGGGGTGGGGAGGCGGGTGTCGCGGCGGCGTCGACGCGGCGGGCGGTGTTTGGGGCGGCGTTCCTGTTCACGCTCGGCTTCGCCACGGTCTTTGTCGCGCTGGGTGCCGGTGCGTCGAGCATCGGGCTTTTGCTGCGTCAGCACATGGACCTGCTGTCGAAGGTGGGTGGTGTCATCATCATCATCATGGGGCTGCATTTTCTCGGCGTTTTCCGCGTCGGCCTGTTGGCGCGCGAGGCGCGGTTCCAGGGGGGCGGCAAGCCGGCGACACTGTCCGGCGCCTACATCATGGGGCTTGCCTTCGCCTTCGGCTGGACGCCCTGCATCGGTCCGGTTCTGGGGGCTATCCTTGGCGTCGCGGCAGCGCGCGACACGGTGGGGGATGGCGCGATGTTGCTTGCCGTCTATTCGCTGGGTCTTGCGATACCCTTCTGGATCGCGGCCGCGTTTTCCGGCGCCTTCATGGGTTTCCTGTCGCGCTTCCGCAGGCATCTCGGCCTGGTGGAGAAAGTCATGGGCGTTTTGCTGGTGCTGACAGGGCTGGCCTTTCTCTTTGGCCTTGTCAGCTCGGTTGCGATCTGGTTTCAGGAAACCTTTCCCATCTTGATGCAAATCGGCTGAGTGCAGCATGACCGAAATCGCCGGTCTCGTTCTTCCCTTCTTCGGCCTGATCTTTCTCGGCTACCTGACCGCACGCCTTGTCCGCCGGCGCAGTCCGGGCACCGACGCGGGTGATGGCATGGCCTGGCTCAATATCTTCATCATCTACCTTGCTCTGCCGGCCCTGTTCTTCAAGCTGCTCTCGAAAACACCGATCGAACAACTGGCCCGTTTCGATTTCGCCGTCACCTCGATGGCCACCACCTACACGATCTTCGCGATCGTCTTTGCGGCCGGTCTTTTCCTGCGCCGCAACGGCATCGCCGAATCGACGATCCAGGGGCTGGCGGCGGCCTATGGCAATATCGGCTATATGGGGCCGGGGCTGGCGCTGATCGCCTTCGGGGAGCGCGCGGCGGTGCCGGTGGCGCTGATCTTCTGCTTCGAGAATGCGCTGCATTTCATGATGGCGCCGGCGCTGATGGCGATCGCCGGCGGCGGGCGGGAAAGCCTGTTTTCGCTGGCACTTTCCGTTCTGCGCAAGATCCTGCTGCATCCCTTTATTCTGGCGACGATCGTCGGCGTGTTCGCGGCGGCTCTTTCCTTCCAGCCGGCCGCGCCGGTTCAGCGGTTGATCGATTATCTGGC
The DNA here is from genome assembly GCF_001424985.1 of Rhizobium sp. Root1212. GTDB lineage: Bacteria > Pseudomonadota > Alphaproteobacteria > Rhizobiales > Rhizobiaceae > Pararhizobium. Next base: position 232,697 of record NZ_LMDA01000025.1, on the reverse strand, counting down.
GCAGGCGGCCGCCCCCTGTGCGCTCTTTGCCATGGGAGTAACGCTCGCCTTGCGGCCGCTGAAGCGCGTTCCGGTCGAACTCGGCTACGTCGTACCGGCAAAGCTCATTCTGCACCCGGCGCTGATGTATTTGACGCTCGGTCTTGTGGGCAATTTCGATCCCGTGTGGGTGCAGACGGCGGTGCTTCTGGCGTCGCTGCCGACCGCGACGAATGTCTTCGTCATTGCCCAGCAATATGGCGTCTGGCAGGAGAGGGCGTCGGCCACCATCCTCGTGACGACGGTGCTGTCGGTCGCGACGGTAACGTTGCTGCTCTATCTCATCGCGTCAGGCGCGCTGCCGGCCGATCCGTTCCCGTAAGCCGTTGCCAAACGCGCGAAGGGCGCTGCCGGGATGCAGGCCCTCGCGCATCACGAGGCTTCGCAGCGGCCCGGCGCTTGCCAGCATCTGCAGGCCTGCGGCGCGCAGCAATTGCGTCGGCAGGAAGTCGGAAAGCAGCGAGCGGTTGAGAAGATCGACGCTTGCCGTGCGGCTCAGGATATCGGGCCGGCGCTTGCGGCCGTAGCGATCGCCGAAATCTGCGGGCAGGGGCTGGCCTTTGCTTTCACCGAGCAGCGAGACCAGCGTCATCGCATCGCGCAGGCTGAGATTGAGGCCTTGCGCGCCGATCGGCGGGAAGGCATGGGCGGCCTCGCCAAGCAGCACGACGCGCCCCTTGCCGAACGCATGCGCGGTCATGCCTGAAAGCGGGAAGGATTGTGCGCCGGCGTCCACGGAAACCTTACCCAGCATCGATTGCATCCGGTCTTCGACAGCCCGCGACAGTTCCTCTGGCGAAAGCGCAAGCGTGGCTTCCGCATCCTTCGGCTTCTGCACCCAGACGAGGCTGGAGTGCAGGCCCGGCAAGGGGACCTGGGTGAAGGGGCCGCTTGCGGTATGGAATTCGGTCGAGATGTTCTGATGCGGCAGGCTGTGGGAGAAATTCAGCACCACGGCCGTCTGTGGATAGGACCAGTTGCGCACCTCGATGCCGGCGGCATCGCGCACCTTCGAGCGACGGCCATCGGCGCCGACGACGAGATCGGCGGAAAATGCTGTGCCATCGCCAAGGGCGAGGATTGCCTTGTGGTTATTGAAGGACAGGCCTTCGAGCGTCGTTTCCATGCGCTGCAGACTGCTGCGCTTGCGGATCTCGCCGTCGAGCAGTGACAGGAAGGCGGTGTTGGGAATGTTGTAGCCGAAGGCGGACAGGCCGATTTCGCTGGCATGGAAAGTGACGACCGGCGCGCGCAGCAGCCGTTCGGTGCCGTCGACGATGCGCATCGTCGCCAATGGTGCGGTATGGGGCTTCAGCGCTTCCCACAGGCCGAGATCGCGGATGAAACCGATCGAATGTTCCATCAGCGCCGTGGTGCGGCCGTCCGTATGACCGGAGGCGGGGGCGACGAGGGCGACGCTTAGGCCCGAATCGGCAAGCGCCAGCGCCGCAAGCGAGCCGGCAAGCCCGGCGCCCACCACCGCGATATCGACATGTTCCATGGCCGAGCCTCCTTCGTGTCGTCTTGTTCCATGCTTTTTAGCTGGTGAATCGGGCGAAATAAATGGGCCGCAGTGACGCAACCTCGCCTTGGCGTCCACAGCGGATTGCCGGCCAAGTGTTGATTTTTACTGGCGAGCCGGCGCAAAGGGTGCATATTACACCGCTGTCGCTTGAGAAAGGCGGCGTTGCCGGGGCAGGGCAGTTTGACTGCGTTCGGCATATGCGGGAAAAGCGCAAAAGGACAGGTAGCCGCCGCCGATGAAGTTTTTCAATTACAAGCGCGTGCCCTACGCAGAGATCCGTGCGTTTTCCGTTCATATCCTCACCGCTTCCGGGTCGTTTCTGGCTTTTCTCGGCGTCGTTGCCGCCGCCGAACACCGTTTCGTCGATATGTTCTGGTGGCTGGGCCTCGCGCTCGCTGTCGATGGCATCGACGGGCCGATTGCCCGAAAGGTGCGGGTGAAGGAAGTGCTGCCGAACTGGTCCGGCGATACGCTCGACAACGTCATCGACTACGTGACCTATGTGCTGCTGCCGGCCTTTGCGCTCTACCAGAGCGGCATGATCGGCGAACCGTGGTCCTTCGTCGCGGCCGGGGCCATCGTCGTTTCCAGCGCCATCTATTATGCCGACATGGGCATGAAGACGGATGAATATTTCTTCTCCGGCTTTCCGGTCGTCTGGAACATGGTGGTCTTTACACTGTTTGTCATCGAAGCCAGCGAGATCGCCGCTTCGGTCGTGGTGTTCGTGTCCGTGGTCCTGACGTTCCTGCCGATCAATTTCCTGCATCCGGTGCGCGTCCAGCGCCTGCGGCCGCTCAATCTGGCGGTCTTCGCCGTCTGGGCGGCACTTGGCGGCTATGCGCTGCTTTTGCATTTCGATACGCCCGGCTGGGTGGTGGCCGGCGTCGTCGGTTCCGGCATCTATCTGTATGTCATCGGATTTGTCCTTCAGCTTGTTCCAAGCCTTGGGCAGGATTGAGGAGTTAGGAAATGGCCCAGGCTATCGTCGTTCGCGCCCTCGGAGGCCCCGAGGTCCTTAAGCTGGAAGGCGTGACGCCGCCGTCGCCGGGGCCGGGCGAAGTGCAGATTCGCCAGGTCGCCATCGGCGTCAATTTCATCGACGTCTATTTCCGCACCGGCCTCTACAAATCCGCTGAAATGCCGTTCATTCCCGGCAAGGAAGGCGCGGGCATTGTCACGATCGTCGGCGATGGCGTGAACGGATTTTCCGTCGGCGACCGCGTTGCCTATGCGTCCTCCGATGGCGCCTATAGCAGCGAGCGCAATGTCGAGGTCTCCCAGTTGGTGAAGGTGCCGGACGAGATTTCTCTCGAAACGGCGGCGGCGATGATGCTGAAGGGCATGACCGCGCAGTATCTGCTCAACCAGACTTTCAAGGTCGGCCCGGAAACCACGCTGCTGTTCCATGCGGCGGCCGGCGGCGTCGGCCTCATTGCCGGCCAGTGGGCCAAGGCGCTCGGCGCCACCGTCATCGGCACGGCCGGTTCGCAGGACAAGATCGACCTCGCGCTCGCCCATGGCTACGATCACGTCATCAACTATCGCACCGAGGATTTCGTCAGCCGCGTCAAGGAGATCACCGGCGGCAAGGGCGTCGATGTGGTCTATGATTCGGTCGGTAAGGATACCTATCCGGCCTCGCTCGATTGCATCAAGCCGCGTGGTCTCTGGGTGAGCTTCGGCAATTCCTCCGGCCCGGTGGATGCCTTCAGCATCGGCATTCTTGCCCAGAAGGGCTCGCTGTTTGCCACCCGGCCGACGCTCTTCAGCTACGTCTCGACGCGGGCAGCCCTTGAGGCATGTGCAAATTCTCTCTTTGAGGTTGTTCGCAGCAACAAAGTGCGTATCAATATAAATCAGACTTATGCGCTGGCCGATGCAGCCAAGGCGCATGCGGATCTCGAAGCAAGAAAAACGAGTGGAACGACTTTGCTGATACCCTGATAAGCCGGAGAGGCACGGGGGCGGCAGAACAAAAAAATGAGGGGCACGTGGCGGTTCACGAACAAGCCGTCGACGGATCGTTGCTGGCCGTCGACAAGCTGACGAAGGTTTTCGGCACCTTCGCAGCCTGCGATCATATTGATCTCGCTATCAAACCCGGTGAAATCCACGCTTTGCTGGGAGAAAACGGCGCCGGCAAATCGACGCTGGTGAAGATGCTGTTCGGCGTGCTTGCGCCGACGAGCGGCCGCATCCTCTGGCAGGGCGAGCCGGTTCGCATCTCAAGCCCCAATGCTGCAAGAAAACTCGGCATCGGCATGGTTTTCCAGCATTTTTCCCTGTTTGAGGCTTTGACCGTCGCTGAAAATATCGCGCTGTCGATGGCCCCCGGCATTTCGCTGGCGAAGATTTCGGAAGAGGCGGCGACGCTGTCGCGCAGTTACGGCCTGCCGCTCGATCCGAAGGCCCATGTCGCCGATCTCTCCGTCGGCGAGCGCCAGCGAATCGAGATCGTGCGGGCGCTGCTGCAGAACCCGCGGCTGATCATTCTGGACGAACCGACCTCGGTGCTGACGCCGCAGGAAGCGGACCGCCTGTTCGACACGCTGGCCAAGCTGAAAGCCGAAGGGCGTTCGGTTCTCTATATCAGCCACCGCCTCGAGGAGGTGCAGCGTATCTGCGACCGCGCCACGGTGCTGCGCCATGGCAAGGTCACCGGCGCCTGCGATCCGCGACAGGAAACGCCGTCGTCGCTGGCGCGCATGATGGTCGGCAGCGATGTCGCTCATGTTTCGGCCGAAGGCACCAGTGCCCGCGGCGATGTTCTGCTTGAAGCGCGGCATCTTTCGGCCGCGGCCCGCACGCCTTTTGCTGTTTCGCTGAAGGATGTCTGTCTCAAGGTCCATGGTGGCGAAGTGCTGGCGATCGCAGGCGTCGCCGGCAACGGCCAGAGCGAGCTTTTCGATGCGCTGTCCGGTGAATATCCGGTCGCTGACGCCAATGCGGTGCAGCTGCGGCAGAAGCCGGTCGGCACGCTCGGCATCAATGCCCGCCGGCTGATGGGCAGCGGCTTCGTGCCGGAAGAGCGTCATGGCCATGCCGCCGTCTCCGCACTTCCGCTCTCCGATAATCTCGTGCTTGCCCGCAGCGTGTCCGACCGCAAAGCCTTCCTCGGCGGCGGCCGGCTCGGCATCATCCGGCAGGATGCGGTGAAGCGCGCGACCAAACGCATCTGCGAGGTCATGGACGTGCGTAAGAGCGGCGAGGACCCGCCCGCGGGCTCGCTCTCTGGCGGCAACCTGCAGAAATTCATCGTCGGCCGCGAACTCGACCGCCAGCCCTCGGTTCTGGTCGTCAACCAGCCGACCTGGGGCGTGGATGCAGGGGCCGCAAGCCGTATCCGGCAGGCGCTGGTCGATCTTGCCAAGGCAGGCTCGGCAGTGCTGGTGATCAGCCAGGATCTGGACGAAATCTTTGAAGTCGCGACGGAAATTGCCGTGATCAACGAGGGGCGTCTGTCCGATGCCTATCCGGCCAAGGATCTGTCGCGGGAAAAAATCGGATTGCTGATGGGCGGCATGCAGGTCGGCAAGCAGGCGGAGAGCCTTGATGCGCATTGAGCTTGAAAAACGCCCGAAGGTCTCGGTGCTGTTCTCCATCTTCTCGCCGTTCATCGCGCTGGCTTTGACGCTGATCGCCGGCGCGATCATGTTCTTCCTGCTCGGCAAAGACCCCGGTTATGCGCTCTACAGCTTCTTCATCGAGCCGCTGACCGAAGTCTGGTCGCTGCACGAGCTGGCGATCAAGGCTGGACCCCTGATCCTCATCGCGGTCGGCCTTTCCGTCTGCTACCGCTCCAACAACTGGAATATCGGCGCCGAAGGCCAGTTCATCATGGGGGCCATTGCGGGCTCGATCCTCCCGGTCGTGTTTTATGAGTGGCAATCACCGCTGGTGCTGCCACTGATGCTCTTGCTCGGCATGCTCGGCGGTGCGCTGTTTGCCGGCATTCCGGCCTTCCTCAAGGCGCATCTCAACACCAACGAAATCCTGACCAGCCTGATGCTCGTCTATGTCGCTCAGCTTTTCCTCGACTGGCTGGTGCGCGGGCCGTGGCGCAATCCGGGCGGCCTGAATTTTCCGGAAACCCGCACTTTCGCCGCCGATGCCATTCTGCCGGAAATGGTCGCCTCCGGCCGCGCCCATTGGGGCTTCGCCTTCGCCATCATCGCGGCCGTTCTCATCTGGCTGATGATGCGCTTCACGCTGAAGGGTTTCGAGATCACCGTGCTCGGCCAGTCGGAGCGGGCAGGGCGCTTTGCCGGCTTCTCGTCGCGCAAGATGATCTGGTTTTCGATGTTGCTTTCCGGAGCATTGGCCGGTCTTGCCGGCATTTCGGAAGTCAGCGGCGCGATCCAGCAGCTTCGGCCGGTGATTTCGCCCGGCTACGGCTTCACCGCGATCATCGTCGCCTTTCTCGGTCGACTCAATCCGCTCGGCATCGTCGCCTCAGGCCTCGTTCTCGCGCTGACCTATCTTGGCGGCGAGGCGGCTCAGCTGTCGCTGGGCGTCTCCGACAAGGTGACGCGCGTGTTCCAGGGCCTTCTGCTGTTCTTCGTGCTCTCCTGCGATACGCTGATCCACTACAAGATCCGCATGGTTTGGGCCGATCTGACCGACACCGTCAAGGATGGGGGAGCGAACTGATGGGTATCGTCGAAGCAATCCTCCTCACCGTCATCACCGCCGCGACGCCGCTGGTTATCGCAGCGCTTGGCGAACTCGTCACCGAGCGCTCCGGCGTGCTCAACCTCGGTGTCGAGGGCATGATGATCATCGGCGCGGTCTGCGCCTTCGTCGCCACCCAGCAAACCGGCTCTCCCTATATCGGCATCATCGCTGGCACTGTCTCCGGCGCACTGTTTTCACTGCTCTTCGGCTTCCTGACGCTGACGCTGGTGGCAAACCAGGTGGCGACGGGCCTTGCGCTGACGATCCTCGGGCTCGGCGTTTCCGGTATGATCGGCGAACCCTATTCCGGCCAGTCCGGCGCCAAACTGCCGCAGATCGTCTTTCCGTTCCTGTCGGACATTCCCTATCTCGGGCCGCTGCTTTTCAAGCAGGACCTGATTTTCTACCTCTCGATCGTGCTGATTTTCGCGGTCAACTGGTTCCTGTTCAAGACGCGCACCGGCCTGATGCTGCGCTCGGTGGGCGATAGCCATTCCTCCGCCCATGCGCTCGGCATCAACGTCATCCGCACGCGTTATCTCGCCGTCCTTTTCGGCGGCGCTTGCGCAGGGCTGGCGGGGGCGCAGTTTTCGCTCGTCTATACGCCGCAATGGACGGAAAACATGTCGGCCGGCCGCGGCTGGATCGCGCTGGCGCTGGTGGTGTTCGCGTCGTGGCGGCCGTGGCGCGTGGTGATCGGCGGTTATCTGTTCGGCGCGGTCTCCATCAGCCAGCTGCATGCGCAGGCCTTCGGCATCGGCATCCCGTCGCAGTTCCTGTCGGCGCTTCCCTATCTTGCGACGGTTGCAGTCCTCATCGTCATCTCGCACAATCGCCGCACGACGCTGATCAATACGCCGGCGTCGCTCGGCAAGTCTTTCGTGCCGGATCGATAACGTTTGTCAGGGAAAAGTGGGAACCGGTTTTCCCGAAAGACAAACGAAAACAAAAGAATCGAAAGCCTGACAGGTTCAGGATGAACTTGTCAGGCTTGAGAACAAGAAAACTTCAAAACCAAACCACAGGGGTAAAAATGAAAAAACTTCTTTTCGCGCTTGCATCGACTGTTGCCGTGCTCGGCTTCACCGCTGCCGCCAGCGCCCAGGACAAGGCCAAGATCTGCTTCATGTATGTCGGTTCCCACACCGACGGCGGCTATAGCCAGGCTCACGACCTCGGTCGTCTGGATCTGGAAAAGGCCCTTGGCGACAAGATCGAGACCCAGTTCCTCGAAAACGTTCCGGAAGGCCCGGATGCCGAGCGTGCGCTCGAGCGTCTCGCCCGTTCCGGCTGCAACCTCATCTTCTCGACCTCGTTCGGCTTCATGGACGCGACCGTCAAGATCGCCGAAAAGTTCCCGGACGTGAAGTTCGAGCACGCCACCGGCTACAAGAGCGGCCCAAATCTGGCCAACTACAACAGCCGCTTCTATGAAGGCCGCTACATTCAGGGCCAGATCGCAGCCAAAGTCTCCAAGACGGGCGTTGCCGGTTACATCGCCTCCTTCCCGATCCCGGAAGTGGTGATGGGCATCAATGCCTTCGTCGTCGGCGCGCGCTCGGTCAACCCGGATTTCAAGATCAAGGTCGTGTGGGCCAACACCTGGTTCGACCCCGGTAAGGAAGCCGATGCCGCCAAGGCGCTGATCGACCAGGGCGTTGATATCCTCACCCAGCACACCGATACGACGGCGCCGATGCAGGTTGCCGCCGAGCGCGGCGCCAAGGCCTTCGGCCAGGCTTCCGACATGATCAAGGCCGGCCCGGAAACCCAGCTGACGGCGATCGTCGACACCTGGGGCACCTACTACATCAAGCGCACCCAGCTCCTCCTCGACGGCAAGTGGGAAACCGCTTCCAGCTGGGACGGCCTGAAGGACGGCATCCTGAAGATGGCGCCCTATACCAACATGCCCGACGACGTGAAGAAGATGGCCGAGGAAACCGAAGCCAAGATCAAGTCCGGCGAACTGAAGCCCTTCACCGGCCCGCTGAAGAAGCAGGACGGCAGCGAATGGCTGGCCGCCGGCGTATCCTCGGATGATGGCACGCTGCTCGGCATGAACTTCTATGTCGAAGGCGTCGACGACAAACTGCCGCAATAAGCTTTTCAACCTTTTGCGTGATGGAAGGGGTGGCCGTGAGGCTGCCCCTTTTGCGTTTCCGGCCCTCGAAAATTTTAAGCGGAAGCCACAAATAGCCGTTTACATAAATAATATAGTATGATTTTTTAATCGCACTGCTGAGGAGCAGTTTTCATTGGGAGGACATCATGAAATTGAAAAACGCACTGGCGAGTGCCACGATCCTTGCTGCCTGCATGTTCGGTTCGGCCTCTGCCGCAGACCTGACGATCGGCTTTTCGCAGATCGGTTCTGAGTCCGGCTGGCGCGCCGCCGAAACCACGCTGACCAAGCAGCAGGCCGAAAAGCGCGGCATCGACCTGAAATTCGCCGATGCCCAGCAGAAGCAGGAAAACCAGATCAAGGCGCTGCGCTCCTTCATCGCCCAGGGCGTCGATGCGATCCTCGTTGCACCGGTCGTCGCCACCGGCTGGGATGAAGTGCTGACCGAAGCCAAGGATGCCCAAATTCCGGTCATCCTGCTCGACCGCACCGTCGATTCGTCCAAGGATCTTTACCTCACGGCCGTCACCTCGGACCTCGTCCATGAAGGCAATGTCGCCGGCAAGTGGCTGGTCGATACGGTCGCCGGCAAGCCGTGCAACGTCGTCGAGCTGCAGGGCACGACAGGTTCTTCGCCGGCTATCGATCGCAAGAAGGGTTTCGAGGAAGCTCTGAAAGGCCATGACAACCTGAAGATCATCCGCAGCCAGACCGGCGACTTCACCCGCACCAAGGGTAAAGAAGTGATGGAAAGCTTCCTGAAGGCCGAGGACGGCGGCAAGAATATCTGCGCGCTTTACGCCCATAACGACGACATGGCAGTGGGCGCCATTCAGGCGATCAAGGAAGCCGGCCTGAAGCCGGGTACCGATATTCTCGTCGTCTCGATCGACGCCGTGCCGGACATCTTCCAGGCCATGGCCGCCGGCGAAGCCAATGCGACGGTCGAACTGACCCCCGACATGGCTGGCCCGGCGCTCGACGCGCTCGACGCCTACCTCAAGGACAAGAAAGAGCCGCCGAAGTGGATTCAGACGGAATCGAAGCTCTACACGCAGGCTGATGATCCGCAGAAGGTCTACGAAGCCAAGAAGGGCCTCGGCTACTAAGTCAGGGAAGGACGCCGCAGCGCGGCGCCCAGACTGTTGGCGAAGCCAGTGCTCTCTCTTCGTCATGCTCGGGCTTGTCCCGAGCATCTTTCAGCTTCTCCCCTTATGAGGGCGGGCTGGAAGATCCTCGGGGCAAACCCAAGGATGACGGAGGGGGAGGGTGGCTATATCCTCTGAATGGTTCGCAGTTGCTAACCAATTGCCCTTCATGGCTGCCCGAATGATTGAAAACAAAGACATTCTCACCGCCACAGGCATCGTCAAGCGCTTTCCCGGCGCTATCGCGCTGGATCACGTCGATTTTTCCCTGCGGCGCGGCGAGGTGCATGCGCTGCTGGGCGAAAACGGCGCGGGAAAGTCGACGCTGATCAAGTGCATGACCGGCGCCTATCGTCGCGACGGCGGCTCGCTCACCCTCGATGGCGTCGAGATCGATCCGCGCGACACGCTCGATGCGCAATCGCTCGGGATCGGCACCGTCTATCAGGAGGTCAACCTGCTCGGAAATCTGAGCGTGGCGGAAAACCTGTTTCTCGGGCGCCAGCCCAAGCGTTTCGGCCTCGTCAATATCCGGGAAATGAACCGCCGGGCAAGCGCGCTACTGGCCGATTACGGCATGGATGTCAATGTCTCCCGCGCCCTCGACAGCTATTCCGTCGCCGTGCAGCAGGTGGTGGCGATCGCCCGCGCCGTCGATCTTTCCGGCAAGGTGCTGATCCTCGACGAGCCGACCGCCAGCCTCGATGCGCAGGAAGTCGATATGCTCTTCCGCATTATCCGGGGCCTGACGGCCAAGGGGCTCGGTGTCGTCTTCATCACGCACTTCCTTGAACAGGTTTACGATCTCTCCGACCGCATCACCGTGCTGCGCAACGGCCGATACATCGCAACGCGCGATACGGTGTCGTTACAGCGTAAGGAACTGGTAACCATGATGCTCGGCCACGAGCTGCTGGAGACCGAAAAGGAAAGCCGCGATCAACATAAAGAGGCTGGCGACATCCGTTTCCAGTTCAGGAATTTCGGCAAGGCCGGCAAGATCAAGCCCTTCGATCTTTCGGTGCGAAAGGGCGAAGTGGTCGGCATGGCCGGGCTTCTCGGCTCCGGCCGCACGGAAACCGCTGAGCTGCTCTTCGGCGCCGACAGGGCCGATAGCGGGGCGGCCGAGGTCGAGGGGCGGGTGATTTCGCTCGGCTCGCCACGGTCGGCGGTCGCCGAAGGCTTCGGCTTCTGTCCGGAAGACCGCAAGCTCGACGGTATCATCGGCGATCTGTCGATCCGCGAAAACATCGCGCTGGCGCTGCAGGCTCGGCAGGGCTGGGCGCGGCCCTTGTCCCGCGCCGAGCAGGTCTCGCTTGCCGATCGTTACATCAAGGCACTCGATATCCGCACCACGGATCGCGAAAAGCCGATCAAATTGCTCTCCGGCGGCAACCAGCAGAAGGCGATCCTCGCCCGCTGGTTGGCAACCAATCCGCAATTCCTCATCCTCGACGAGCCGACCCGCGGCATCGATGTCGGCGCCCATGCCGAAATCATCCGGCTGATCGAGGAATTGTGTGCCGAGGGCATGTCGCTTCTCGTCATTTCCTCAGAACTTCAGGAACTGGTGGCTTACAGTTCGCGCGTTCTTGTGCTGCGGGACAGGGAGCATGTTGCCGAACTGACTGGCGGCGACATCACCACCCAGAATATCGTCAATGCGATCGCCGGCAGCGGCGAAAAGGGAATTCAATGATGGAAAGCGCACGACGCCTTCTTGCGCGGCTGATGCCGCAGATCGTGGCCCTGATCATCATCCTGGCGTTGATTCGCCTCGTGTTTCCGGCCTTCTTCGCGATCGAATTCCAGAACGGCCGCCTCTATGGCAGCGTGATCGATGTGCTGAACCGCGGCGCACCGGTTGCGCTTCTGGCCATCGGCATGACGGTGGTGATCGCCACCAGGGGTATCGACCTTTCTGTCGGCGCCGTCATGGCGATCTGCGGCGCCGTTGCGGCCTCGTCGAGCGTCAACGGCGATCCGCTCATCTTGACCTTGCTGCTGACCCTCGGCGTCGGGCTCATCTGCGGTGTCTGGAACGGTTTCCTCGTCTCCGTGCTCAATATCCAGCCGATCGTGGCGACGCTGGTGCTGATGGTGGCGGGACGCGGCATCGCGCAGCTCATCACAGAAGGCGCGATCCTCACCTTCAACGATCCCGGCCTGATCTTCATCGGCAGCGGCTCGTTCGCCGCCCTGCCGATGCCGGTCATTATCTGGCTGGTCTTCGGCATCGCGGTCGCCGTTCTCCTGCGGCGCACGGCGCTCGGGCTGCTGATCGAGGCGATCGGCATTAACCGCCGGGCGAGCACTCTTTCCGGCATCCAGACCCCGGTTCTGCTGATGGCGGCCTATATGCTGTCCGGCCTTTGCGCGGCGATTGCCGGCATCATCGCCGCCGCCGATATCAAGGGTGCGGACGCCAACAATGCCGGCCTCTGGCTGGAACTCGATGCCATCTTGGCGGTCGTTGTCGGCGGTAATTCGCTACTCGGCGGCCGTTTCAGCATTATCGCTTCGCTGATCGGCGCCATGGTCATTCAGGCCGTCAACACCGGCATCCTGCTTTCCGGCTTTCCGCCGGAGTTCAACCTGATCATCAAGGCGGCGATCATCGTCGTCATTCTCGTCATCCAGTCTCCGAAAGTACAGGCCGCCCTGACCTTCCTGACTGCAAGGTCGGCCCGCAAGCGTGACGTGGAGCAAACGGCGCGATGAACCAGAAATACCTCCCCCTGATCGCAACGATCGTGATCTTCGTCGCCTCCTATGCGCTTTGCGTGCTGCAATATCCCAACATGCTGTCGACCCGCGTGATCGGCAACCTTCTGACCGACAATGCCTTTCTCGGCATTGCAGCGGTCGGCATGACCTTCGTCATCCTGTCTGGCGGCATCGATCTGTCGATCGGCTCGGTGATCGCCTTCACCGGCGTTTTCCTGGCGGTTCTGATGGAGACCACCAGCCTGCATCCGCTGATCGCCTTCGCGCTCGCGCTTCTCATCACCACCGCCTTCGGTGCGCTGATGGGCGCGATCATCCACTATCTCGAAATGCCGGCCTTCATCGTTACGCTTGCCGGCATGTTTCTGGCCCGCGGCATGGCCTTCGTCCTGTCGATCGATTCGATCCCCGTCCGCCATCCGTTCTACGCAACGCTGAAAAGTTTCTACTACAAGCTGCCGGGCGGCGGACGCATCACCCTGATCGGCGGGCTGATGCTTCTGGTGTTTCTCGCGGGCATCGTGATTGCGCAGCGAACCCGATTCGGCACCAATGTTTATGCGCTCGGCGGCGGCACCCAGACGGCGATGCTGATGGGCGTGCCGGTGGCGCGCACGACAATTCTAATATATGCGCTCTCCGGCTTCCTCGCAGGGCTTTCCGGAATCGTTTATTCCCTTTACACCTCAGCAGGTTATTCGCTCGCGACCGTTGGCGTGGAGCTGGATGCCATTGCCGCGGTGGTGATCGGGGGAACGCTGCTGACGGGGGGAGCCGGGTTTGTCGGAGGAACGCTCGTCGGCGTGCTGATTCAAGGCATTATCCAGACCTACATCACCTTCGACGGTTCGCTGTCGAGTTGGTGGACGAAGATACTGATCGGTGGTTTGTTATTTGCGTTCATTCTGATGCAGAAAGCGATCATGTTCTTGTCGCGGCGCAGCAGAGGTTATGCGTAAGGGGGACGTGATTGCGTAGGGGATTGTTGGAAAAGGTGATGACGGGTGCCAATACGCGCACCAGTCATGCGCAAGTTGTCGAGGAGCTTGGTAAGGAAATCGTTTCCGGCAAGTTCCCGGTCGGCTCCATCCTGCCGGGGGACAACGACCTAGCGTTGCGCTTCAAGGTGTCGCGCACGGTGTTGCGCGAGGCGATGAAGACCCTGGCCGCCAAGGGGCTGATCGTGCCGCGCGCCCGCATCGGCACCCGCGTCACCGACAGGAGCCAGTGGAACCTGTTCGACAACGACATCCTCACCTGGCATTTCAATGGCGGCATCGATGAGGATTTCCTCTATCACCTCAGCGAAATCCGTCTCGCCTTCGAGCCGCATGCCGCAGCACTCGCTGCCCGCAATGCGACCGAATCGGAAATCAGCAACATGATGCGGCTTGCGGTTGCCATGGGTGACGAAAACCACAGCGCCGAAACGCTGGCGATTGCCGACCTCAAGTTTCATCTCGCCGTGCTCGAAGCCTCCGGCAATCCTTTTATGCGCACCGTCGGCGGCCTGATCGAGGCGGCCCTTGTCGGTGTCTTCAAGCTCAGCTCCCCGGTCGAGGACAAGAGCGGGATCACCGAAATCTCGCGCACCCACATCCGCATCGTCGAGCAGATCAGCCGCCGCGACGAGCCGGGCGCCCGCGCGGCCATGGAGCTGGTCATCCGCGTCGGTCGCGAGCGTGTGCAGGGCGCCTTCCGTGAAAATGATGCAAAGGCGGGCCGGCCTTCTTGATCCCGAAGCCGTAAATCGCCATTGGCCGGCTTGCCGTTTTTGCCCGATCCGCCTATCTGGTGAAACATCGCATGGCGCAACCTTGAGGTTCGCGCTGAGTTTCAACGGTGCTTGAGGGCTATGGCCGAACTTATTGTCATTTTCATTCTTCTTTTGATCAATGCATTTTTTGCGCTGTCTGAAATGGCAATCGTATCGGCAAGCCGGCCCATGCTCCGGCAAATGGCCCGCCAGGGAAATATCCGGGCGGAACGGGCGCTGAAGCTCGCCGAGGACCCCGGCAAGTTCCTGTCCACCGTCCAGGTCGGCATCACCCTCGTGGGCACGCTGGCCGGCGCCTATGGCGGCGCCACCATCGCCGACAAGCTGGCACCGGTCCTGAACGGCATCGGCTGGATCAACCCCTATGGCAGCACGGTTGCCGTTGCCGTCGTCGTCACCTTCATCACCTATCTTTCCGTCGTGATCGGTGAGCTTATCCCCAAGCAGCTGGCGCTGAAGAATTCCGAAGCCGTCGCAATGTTCGTCGCCGGCCCGATGTCGCTCCTGTCGAAGCTTGTAGCCCCCGTCGTCTATCTCTTCGAAATGTCGGCCGGCCTCGTCCTGAAGATTTTCGGTGCCAGCGACGACAGCGACAAGGTGACGGAAGAAGAGGTTCAGGCGATCATGGCCGAGGGCGTCGAAAGCGGCGCCATCGAGAAATCCGAGCACGAGATGCTGCGGCGAATCATCCGCCTCGGCGACCGCAACGTCAAATCGATCATGACCCACCGCACCGAGGTCGCCTTCATCGACATCGATGACAACTTCGAAGCCGTCCGCGCCAAGGTGTCCCAGTCGGCCCATTCCCGCTACCCGGTCATGGAGACCTCGACGGGCGAGGTGCTGGGTGCCGTGCTGGTCAAGGAAGTGCTGAACGCGCAGGTGCGCGGCGGCGCCTTTCATGTCCGTGATTTCCTCAAGGACATCCACACGCTGCCCGAAACCGCCTCGTGCCTGAAAGCGCTCGATGCCTTCAAGACCTCGCGCATCAACATGGCGATGATCGTCGATGAATACGGCAGCATCGAAGGCATCATCACCATCGCCGATATCCTCGAAGCGATCGTCGGCGTGCTGCCGTCGAACTATGACGATGTCGAGCACGTGCTGATCCGCCAGCGCGAGGACGGCTCCTGGCTCGTCGACGGCCGCACGCCGATCGATGAAATCAACCTGACGATCGGCATCGACGAGATGGATGCCGATGACGGCAGCTACGAAACCATCGCCGGCTTCCTCGTTCAGGAACTGCGCAAGACGCCCGAAGAGGGCGATATCACCGAAGCCCACGGCTATCGCTTCGAGGTCATCGACATGGATGGCCGCCGCATCGACAAGATCCTCGTCTCGAAGGTCGTGTCCGCCGATTGAGTGCAAAAACGAGAAAAGGCCGGGAGCGCTTCCCGGCCTTGTCTGGTAGATGCAAGCGCTGCTAGTTCATCCGTAGTCAGCGTCACTGGCTAAAGCTTCCTACAATAAGGTTAACGATTCATGAACGTCGTTGCGTCTCCCGCAATGCGTTGCCGCCGCATGCCCGGCGGTAGTATTTTGTTTACCACCGTACCGCCGCGTCCTCCGCACATCAGGTTTTCCTGCTTGACGAGTGAACAAAAATAGAACAAATTAAAAACATATACAGAAAAGGAGCAATGACATGACCGATTTTCTTCGTGATCTCGCCGCATTCACCTCCATGATGATGTTCATCGCCAGCTTCTCCATCCTGATCATGGGCATGTAACGGGCACGCCGTACCGTTGGTTCGCTGTGGACAATTTTCATGGATACGGAAAATTTCCGGCCGATGGCCATGAAAAGTGGACATCGTCAGCCCGAAGCGGGATACCGTTTTCGATGATTGGAATCGAGGCGTGTCATGGCGGAAGCGGCAAAAGGTGATCAGCAGGTTGGAGCCGGCGAGGGAGGCGATCCTCTCTTCGTGCATCTTCGGGTTCACTCCGCCTACTCGCTGCTCGAAGGCGCGCTTCCGCTCAAGAAGATCATCGGCAAGGCCGTGGCCGACGGGCAGCCGGCGATCGGCATCGCCGACACCAATAATCTCTTCGCCGCACTCGAATTTTCGCTGAAATCTATGGATGACGGCCTGCAGCCGCTGATCGGCTGCCAGCTATCGATCGACATGGAGGATGAGGGCGAAGGCGAAAAACGCGGCCATGCCCAACATCTGGCGAAGCTGCCGTCGGTCGTGCTGATCGCCTCAAACGATCGCGGCTACGTCAATCTCGTCAATCTCGTCAGCCGTGCCTATCTCGATGGTGAGAGCGGGCAGGCGGTGCGCATATCGCTTTCCTGGCTCAGCGAGGGCGGCGCCGATGGCCTGATCGCGCTGACGGGCGCCGCAAGCGGCCCCATCGACATGGCCTTGCGCTCCGGCCACGCGGCTGTGGCCGAGGCGCGGCTGAAAGCGCTTTCCGGCATTTTCGGTGATCGGCTCTATGTCGAGCTGCAGCGCCACGGCCGCTACGATCGCCGGCATGAGAGCCGGATGATTGAACTTGCCTACAAGCTCGATCTGCCGCTGGTGGCGACGAACGAACCGTTCTTCCCGACGCCGGACGATTATGATGCCCACGACGCGCTGATGGCCGTCGCCCACAACGCCATGGTCTCCGACGACAGCCGCTTCCGGCTGACGCCGGATCACTACCTGAAGAGCCGCAAGGACATGGCGGCGCTGTTCAAGGACCTGCCGGAGGCGCTGGAAAACTCGGTCGAGATCGCCCGTCGCTGCTCCTTCGTACTCAAGACCCGCGGGCCGATCCTGCCGCGCTTCACCGGCGCGACCGACGATCCGCAGGAGGCAGAGCGCGCCGAATCGCAGGAATTGCGCCGTCAGGCCCAGGAAGGGCTGGAGGCACGCATCCAGACCCTCGGCATTTCGGCCGGTTATACGGAACAGGATTATCGCGAGCGGCTTGAATTCGAACTCGGCGTCATCGAGCGCATGAAGTTTCCGGGCTATTTCCTGATCGTCGCGGACTTCATCAAATGGGCCAAGCAGCATGACATCCCGGTCGGGCCGGGCCGCGGTTCGGGTGCGGGCTCGCTCGTCGCCTATGCGCTGACGATCACCGACGTCGATCCGCTGCGCTTCTCGCTGCTGTTCGAGCGCTTCCTCAATCCGGAACGCGTCTCGATGCCGGACTTCGACATCGACTTCTGCCAGGATCGCCGCGAAGAGGTGATCCGCTACGTGCAGCGCAAATATGGGCGCGAGCAGGTGGCGCAGATCATCACCTTCGGTTCGCTGCAGGCGCGCGCGGCGTTGCGCGACGTCGGTCGCGTGCTTGAGATGCCCTATGGCCAGGTCGACAAGATCTGTAAGCTGGTGCCGAACAATCCGGCTAACCCGACGCCGCTCTCCAAGGCGATCGAGGAGGAGCCGCGCTTCCAGGAGGAGGTGGACAAGGAGCCGGTCATCGGGCGGCTGCTCGATATCGCCCAGAAGATCGAAGGCCTCTACCGCCACGCCTCGACCCACGCTGCCGGCATCGTCATCGGCGACCGGCCGCTGTCGCAGCTGGTGCCGATGTATCGCGATCCGCGCTCCGACATGCCCGTCACCCAGTTCAACATGAAATGGGTGGAGCAGGCCGGTCTCGTAAAATTCGACTTCCTTGGCTTGAAAACCCTGACCGTGCTGAAGACGGCGGTCGATTTCATCGCCAAGCGTAATATTTCGGTTTCGCTCGAATCGCTGCCGCTGGATGACACCCGGACCTACGAGATGCTCTCGAACGGCGAGACGGTCGGCGTGTTCCAGGTGGAAAGCGCCGGTATGCGCAAGGCGCTGATCGGCATGCGGCCGGACTGCATCGAAGACATCATTGCGCTCGTGGCGCTCTATCGTCCCGGCCCGATGGAAAACATCCCGGTCTACAACGCCCGCAAGCACGGCGAGGAAGAGATCGAATCGATCCATCCGATGATCGATTACCTGCTCAAGGAAACGCAGGGCGTTATCGTCTATCAGGAACAGGTGATGCAGATCGCCCAGGTCCTCTCGGGCTATTCGCTCGGCGAGGCCGACCTGTTGCGCCGCGCCATGGGCAAGAAGATCAAGGAGGAGATGGACAAGCAGCGCGCCCGTTTCGTCGATGGCGCGGTGAAGAACGGCGTATCGAAGCCGCAGGCCGACATGATCTTCGACCTGCTTGCCAAGTTCGCGAACTACGGCTTCAACAAAAGCCACGCGGCGGCTTATGCGATCGTCTCCTACCAGACGGCGTTCCTGAAAGCCCATTATCCGGTCGAGTTCCTGGCCGCGTCGATGACGCTCGATATGGCGAACACCGACAAGGTCAACGACTTCCGGCAGGATGCGGCCCGCCTCGGTATCAAGATCGTTCCGCCCTCGGTGCAGAGTTCGTTCCGCCGCTTCGAAACCGGCGACAATTGCATCTTCTATTCGCTCGCCGCCATCAAGGGCGTCGGGGAGGCGGCTGTCGAACATATCGTCGAAGTCCGTGGCGACAAACCCTTCGAAAGCCTCGAAGATTTCTGCCTGCGAATCGATCCGAAGCTGCTCAACCGCCGCGTCTTCGAAAGCCTGATCTGCGCCGGCGCCTTCGATTGCTTCGGCTACGACCGCGCCGAACTGGTCGGCGGCCTTGACCGAATCCTCGGGCTTGCGCAGCGCGCGCAGGAAAACAAGGTGAGCGGACAGAGCGACATGTTCGGGGCAGGGGCGGCGACCGGCCCGGAAAAGCTCGGCCTTCCCGCCTATTCCCCGTGGCTGGCATCGGAAAAGCTGCACCGGGAATTCCAGGTGCTCGGCTTCTATCTCTCGGCCCATCCGCTCGATACCTATAACGAGCTTCTCGGCAAGATGCGGGTGCAGACCTTCGGCGATTTCGCGGCTTCCGTGAAGAAGGGTGCGACCGCCGGCCGTCTTGCCGGCACCGTCACCTCCAAGCAGGAGCGCAAGACCCGCACCGGCAACAAGATGGGCATCATTGCCTTTTCGGATTCCTCCGGCCAGTTCGAGGCGGTGCTGTTTTCCGAAGCGCTCAACCAGTTCCGCGACCTTCTGGAGCCCGGCAAGTCGCTGGTCATGACGGTGCAGGCGGAAGAGCGGCCCGAAGGCATCGGGCTGCGCATCCAAACGCTGCAATCGCTGGAAGAACGGTCGCTGCAGATGCAGAAGGCATTGCGCGTCTATGTGCGCGACAGCGGCCCGCTACGCTCGGTGGCGACCCATCTCAACACCAAGGGCGATGGCCTCGTCTCCTTCATCGTCATCAAGGACAACGGCCAGCGCGAGATCGAGGTGGAACTGAACGAGCGCTACCGTATTTCGGCCGAGATCGCGGCGGCGATGCGCAGCACGCCGGGCGTTCTCGACGTCGAACTGGTTTAGCCTTTAGAAGGCGTATGGGTGACGGTGATGAAGTCGGTGCCTGCGCCGGTTTCCATGCCAAGCCCGCTGTCGCTGATCGTCAGCGACGAGCCGTCGGCCAGCATTTCCTCGATCCGCTGCCGGGTATCGTCATCGAGGCCGAGGCGGTCGAGCGTCAGCACCGCCGCGCCGAGCGGATCGGCGTCTTCGGTAATGCCGAGGCGGGTTTTCATGGCCTTGGGCAGCGCGTTATCGAGCGTGGTGGCAAACCATGTACCACGATCGGTCTGTCCGCTTTCCGCGTCGGGCGCGTGGAATTGCAGGAAGTGCGTGCCCAGCGCCTTTTGCGGTTCGGCGATCGTGACCGGCGCCTCGAAGATCGGCTTGAAATCGCGGCGGATGAGGATCTGGCCGTTGCCCGGCGTGCCCCTGTTCGTCTTCTTGTAGAGCAGGGCGAGCAGGTCCGGGGTGATCCTGGGGTCCGCCGCCAAGCCTTCGCTTTCCTGGAAGGCCCGGATGGCATCGAGCGTCTGCACTCCGGCAAAACCATCGGCAATACCGGCGTCGAAACCGAGTTCGCCGAGCAGGCGCTGCACGTCCATGGTCGTTTCGCGCTGTCCGCGCCAGGTGATCAGCATGCGCAGCGGCGATCCCTCCGGCATCGCGGCCGGCTTCGGTTTCACCGGCTCCTGCATCGCGACCTCGACGGGCGCTGCCTGCGACGGCAGATGCGAGACGGAGGGGCGCAACTCCACATCCGACAGCAGCGGCGGCGAAAGCGGGCGGGGCTGGAACAGGAAGTCGTCCTCGACCGGAACCGGCGCGACCTGCTGTTCCGAGATCAGCACGTGTATGCCCATCCCGGTCATGCCGTACAGACTTTTGGCAAAGTCGTTCGGCATGCGCACGCAGCCGTGCGAGGCGGGGTAGGGCGGCACATGACCGGACGCGTGAAGCGCGATGCCGGACCAGGTGAGGCGCTGCATGAAGGGCATCGGCGCATCCGAATAGATATTCGAGCGATGATGCCGCGCCTTCTGCAGGATGGAGAAGATGCCGGTTGGGGTCGAATGCCCTTTCTTGCCGGTCGAGACATGGGAGGTCGCGATCACCGTATCGCCGTCATAGACGACCAGCGATTGCTGCTGTTTCGAGACGATGACCTGCAGCGGCCTGTCGCTGGCGGCGAGCAGGCTGCCGCTTCCCAGAGCTGTGCCGGCAATGAGTGCGACGGAAAACAGGCTGGACCGAAAGGCGATACGCTGAACCATGACGACATCCGGGTTTTTACTCTGCGCACGCCTGCATGGCGCGCACCTCCACCAGAATGGTGAAAGGTAAACCTATCGAAAGGGGTTTAACGAAGTTTTGCCGGGTGGGGCTGGTGCTGCTTAATGATCGCGCCGGCCCTTGCCGAAGGTATAGCCGGTTTCGACGCTGGCCTTGCCGAACTTGTCGCGCAGCACGTTCATCGCGGCCTCGGCCGCGGCCCGCCGGCCGGCATTGCGATCGACGAGATCGGGCGGGTCTGCGAGCGTGGGGTCACCGAGATCGTTGACGCCGATGCCGATCAGGCGGAATTTCGTGCCGTCCGTTTCCCGGTCGAGCAACTGCATGCCGGTTTGGAAGATGCGGTCTGCGAGCTGCGTCGGGCTTTCCAGCCGCCTGTTGCGGGTGCGCAGCTTGAAATCGGCGGTCTTCAGCTTCAACACCACGGTCTGGCCGGCAATCTGTGATTTGCGCAAACGGGCGCTGACCTTTTCGCTGAGACGGCGCAGGTGCACGACGAGATCGTCATAGTCGCAGAGATCGTCGTTGAAGGTGGTTTCAGCCGAAACGCTCTTCGCTTCACCGTCGATTTCCACCCGCCGCTCATCGTGGCCGCGCGAAAGGCGGAACAGGCGCTGCCCCATGGTGCCGTAGCGCCGCATCAGATCGCCTTCCTCCATCGTCTGGAGCTGGCCGATGGTACGGATGCCGTCGCGCTCCAGCGTCGCAGCAAAGGCCTTGCCGACGCCCCAGATCATCGTCACCGGCTTTTCCCGAAGGAAATCGAGCGCTTCCGCCTCGCCGATGACGGAAAAGCCGCGCGGCTTCTGCAAATCGGATGCGACCTTGGCGAGGAATTTGCAATAGGAGAGCCCGACCGAGACGGTGATGCCAAGCTCGCTTTCGACGCGCCGGGCGAAGCGGGCAAGCGTCAAGGCCGCCGAAGCATGGTGGAGCCGTTCCGTGCCCTTGAGTTCGAGGAAGGCCTCGTCGATGGACAGCGGCTGCACCAGCGGCGTCAAATCCTGCATCATCGCCCGAACCTGCCTTCCGACCGCCACATATTTTTCCATGTTCGGCTTGATAACGATAGCGTCTGGACACGCCTCCAGCGCCTTGAACATCGGCATGGCCGAGCGCACGCCATGGATACGCGCGATATAGCAGGCGGTGGAAACAACGCCGCGCTTGCCGCCGCCGATGATGACAGGCTTATCGACAAGCTCGGGATTGTTGCGCTTTTCCACCGAGGCATAGAATGCGTCGCAGTCGATATGGGCAAGCGTCAGCTGGTGAAGCTCGGGATGGCGCAGCAGGCGCGGGCTGCCGCAGGACCGGCACCGGCGCGCATCTCCCGATTGGCCAGTCAGGCAGTCGCGACAGAAGCCTGAAGAGGAGGTGAGATCGTCTGCCATGGCACGGAACAAAGGTTGAACGACCGCACCCTAGCGTAAAAACTGATCGACCGAAACGGCTTTTTGACGCGCCATCCAAGGTCGCGACGGAATCAGTAGTCGACCGGGCCGGAGAGCATCTGATGGGCGCGCACAACCTCTTCCGGCTTGATGCCGCTATCGGTGCAGAAGGCAAGCAGCGTCGGCTCATGCGACATCAGGAAATCGACGAGCCCGGCCATAAAGCCCGGATCGCCGGCCATGCGGCGCAGCGACGTCGCATCGGCGCCGGTGATCGCCATGAAACGGCCCAGCAGTTCCGGTTCGCCCGCAAGCCAACCGAGAATGGCGATTGCAATATCGTCAGGTGATGTCACGCTACTTCGACCTTTTGTTTCCTGCCGGTGTTTTTCCGGCTGATATTACCGGTTTTTCAACCAAATAGCCTTAGCTTCCCAATCCGGCTAAGGTGAAACCGGGCGAACGGCACCTTATATTCGTGAGATGACCGTTCAAGCCGGAATGTGCGACAAGGGATGCCAATGCCCAAGCAGGTTATGATTGTTGAAGACAACGAGCTGAATATGAAGCTCTTCCGCGACCTCATCGAGGCGACGGGATACACCACGATCCAGACCCGCAACGGCATGGAGGCGCTGGAGCTTGCGCGAAAACACAGGCCCGATCTCATTCTCATGGATATCCAGCTCCCCGAGGTTTCCGGCCTGGAAGTGACCAAGTGGCTGAAGGAAGACGACGAGCTTCATGTCATCCCGGTCATCGCCGTCACGGCCTTTGCCATGAAGGGCGACGAGGAGCGTATCCGCCAGGGCGGGTGCGAGGCCTATGTTTCCAAGCCTATCTCGGTGCCGAAATTCATCGATACCATCAAGACTTATCTGGGGGATGCCTGAGACGGCCGCCGCTTGCCCTCCCGGAAGGACTGACAGGAAGTAGACATGACCGCGCGAATCCTCGTCGTTGATGACATACCCGCCAATGTGAAGCTCTTGGAAGCGCGGCTGCTGGCGGAATATTTCGATGTCCTGACGGCGAAGGACGGTTATGAGGCGCTGGCGATCTGCGAGAGCCAGCCGATCGATCTCATCCTGCTCGACATCATGATGCCCGGCATCGACGGATTCGAGGTTTGCGAGCGCCTGAAGGCGAGCGGCCGAACCGCCCATATCCCTGTCGTCATGGTTACGGCACTGGATCAGCCTTCGGATCGGGTCCGCGGCCTGAAAGCCGGCGCCGACGATTTCCTCACCAAGCCGGTCAACGATCTGCAGTTGATGTCTCGCGTCAAAAGCCTCGTGCGGCTGAAGAATGTCAGCGACGAACTGCGCCTGCGCGCCGAAACGGCCTATAGTGTAGGCCTGCAGGATCTGAACCGCACGGAGCGCCCGGACGAACAGGGCAGCGTTCTGCTGGTGGACGGCCGCGCCGGCTCCCAGGACCGGCTGACCCGCTCGCTAAAGCCGATTGCCGACGTGGTGGCGATGTCCGATCCGCAAGCGGCGCTGTTCGAGGCGGCCGAGCGCAATTTCGATCTCGTCATCGTCAACGGCAATTTCGACAATTACGACCCGCTGCGCCTGTGCTCGCAGCTGCGCTCGCTGGAACGCACCCGCTATATCCCGGTGCTGCTGATCGCCGAGCAGGGGCAGGAGGAGCTGATCGTGCGGGCGCTCGATCTCGGCGTCACCGATTACCTGATGCGGCCTGTCGATCCGAACGAACTGGTGGCGCGCAGCCTGACGCAGGTTCGCCGCAAGCACTATAACGACCGCCTGCGCTCCAGCGTCCGCGAAACCATCGAGCTTGCCGTCACCGACGGACTGACGGGGCTGCACAATCGCCGCTATCTCGACAATCACCTGAAGGTGCTGATCGAGCGCGCCATCGCCCGCGGCCGTCCGCTTTCCGTTTGCATCACCGATATCGACCGCTTCAAGAGCGTCAACGATACCTATGGTCATGATGCGGGCGACATCGTGCTGCGCGAGTTTGCCCGGCGTCTCCGGGCGACGGTGCGCGGCGCCGATCTCGCCTGCCGCTATGGCGGCGAGGAATTTGTCGTCATCATGCCCGACACCCCGGCCGATGCCGCCGCCGCCATCGCCGAGCGCTTGCGCATCAGCGTCGAGGGGCAGGCTTTTTCGCTGGGGGAAAAGATGCTCGGCATTACAGCCTCCATGGGTACAGCCAGCCTCAACCTGCAAGGCGACACCCCCGAGGCACTGCTGAAACGGGCCGACAACGCGCTCTATCAGGCCAAGAGCAACGGTCGAAACCAGGTGGTCGCCGCGGCGGCCTGAGTTTAGGCGAAATTTGCCGGTTTTTCTGCGAGGCGATGTTTTCCACAGGCCGACCGAGAAAAATTGTCATCAATCCCCGGCAGCATTTTCCCGTATAATTTAAGGTGCCGAAGCGCTCGTGATCCCGCAGAGACGCGTGACGTTCTGGCGTGCGTGAAAAAAATCAATGAAAACAGAAGCTTGCTTCGTTGTCATAAAGCAGTTTTGGAGCGTCAAAAAAGCCGGATTTCCCTGCTTTTGCAATGGCTTGCATCACAAGCGAGCGGGATTTTCCGGAAACGAGCGGTTGCCGTATACGCCCACCGGTTGTGTATATTAACTATTTTTGCCCGGAAGCCTGATAATCGGCCAAGAATTCATTGATTTTTTTTTCGTTTCAGGTGATCCTCATATTTAAGAGAGGCTCTCAACTCTCACCGATTACCCCATGATGCTCAGGTCCGCCGCATCTCCTGGGTCGTGGGGTTTGTCGGCTGATCATTGGCAACTGCGGTTCCTCGTGCCGCCGCCAAGATCAGCCGACGCCCATTGAAAACGTCATCTGCCCTGCAGGTGGCGTTTTTGTTTTGGGCTTCCGCTTGGGGAGAATTGGCGGCAAAGAAGACTATCTTTCGGCAACAAAAAAGGCGCCCATGGCCTGATGGCCGGCGCCTTATTGTGCGGAGTGGCCCGATGCGAAACCGGGCTCAGTCCAACCAAGGATCTTACTTGATCTTGGTTTCCTTGAATTCGACGTGCTTGCGGACGACCGGATCGTACTTGGTCTTGGTCATCTTGTCGGTCATCGTGCGGCTGTTCTTGGTGGTTACGTAGAAGAAACCGGTGTCGGCCGTCGACAGCAGCTTGATCTTGATTTTTGCAGCTTTCGCCATGGTCGTCCTGCCTTTATAAAATAACAAAGCCGGGAAGGTCCCGATCGGGGGCCCGGCGAACTTGGCGCGAAACTACAAATCGCGCCCGAAAAGTCAAGTCCGTTTTGGGTTGAAAACGATCCTGACGATCGAGAGAAGCACATACATACCGAAGAATCCGGCGATCGCCCAGGCAAAACCGTGATTTCCGGCGACATCCATGGCCGCCCCGATGGCTTGCGGGCCGGCGACCGTGCCGACCGCGTAGGAGAAGATGAAGGCGGCATTGGCGGCCGCAAGGTCGGCGCCATGCAGGCGCGAGCCCAGGTGGCTCAGGCCCACCGTATAAAGCCCGGAGACGCAGCCGCCCCAGAACAGCAGCACGACAGCCATCAGCAGCCAGCTTTCCGTCAGCATCGGCAGACAGAGGGCGCCGATGAGGCCTATGACGGTCATCAGCGCCAGAAGATTGCGCCGGTCCTTCATATGGTCTGAGAGCATGCCGAGTGGAATCTGAAAGATGACGTTGCCTATGCCCATCACCGTCAAAAGCAGGGCTGCCTGCGATTCGGTGAAGCCGCTGCGGGTTCCGTAGATCGGAAACAGCGAAAGGCCACCTGATTCGACCGCGCCGAAGACGAAGACCGCCGCCGTCGCCGTCGGAACGAGGAAGACGTAGCGCAGGAAATGCAGTTCGGGCTTTTCGTTGAGAACCGGGCTTTCCCCGCGGGCGAGATAGATCGGGATGGCGGCGGTGAGAATCACTCCGGCGCCGACGGCGAAGGGAAGGATGCCGTCGCTGCCGAGGATCGAGAACAGCAGCGGACCGGTGGCAAAGCCGAGCGACAGAACGGTTCCGTAAATCCCCAGCACCAGGCCACGCCGCCGTGGCGGGGCCGTGGCGTTGATCCAGAACTCCGAAAGCACGAAGAGCACCGTGATGGCGCCGTGGAAGACGACGCGCAGCGGAAACCAGAGCCAGAAATTGGTGATGTAGTAGAAGCCGAGCGCGCTCATGGCTGAAAACAGCACCGCCCAGAGCATCGTAGTGGCGACACCGTATTTGTGGGCAACCTTTGTCGTCAGCGGGGCGGCTGCCATCGAGGCGAGCCCCGCCATCGCGGAGTTGAGGCCGATCAGGGTCGGCGAGATGCCGCGCTTTTCCATGATGATGCTGAGCAGCGGCAGGCCGAGCCCGATCGCAATGCCGACAGCCGTGATCGCCGCAATCGCCGCAATCAGCGATGGCCAGTGGATTTCCTCAACCGGCCCTGACGTGCCGGACGGCGGCTGTGACATGCGGAGGTATCCTCAGAGCAGGTCGCGGATGTGGCGTCCGCGGCGTGTATGGTAGAACGGCACAGGCCGGTCGAAGGCAAGTGAGGCGTCGTCCTCGAGCGCCGAGCGCAGGTCGGCAAGCACGATGGCCGTGATATCCGGCACCTGCACCGTCGAAAGGTCGTCGAGGTCTATCCAGCGCAAGTCTTCAAGCTCCTGGCTATCACGTACATCGGCTGGATCGATTTCCGCTTCGTCGGCGAAGAGCGCGAAGAAGTGGGTGTCGAACCGGCGCGGATGTCCGGGCGGTGTGACGGCACGGGCGATATAGCGCAAGTTTGTGAGATCGGGAAGAAAGGCAAGCGGGCTGCCGGCGACGGGCTTACCGACGATCAGGTTCGCTTCTTCCTGAAGCTCGCGCAGGGCCGCGACGGCGAGCGCCTGCAGACGCGCCGGGGAGCAATGCTCACCCTTGGCAAGCCGGAGGCGTCTCAGGACCTCCGGGTGCATTTCACTGCCGTTCGCAAAGCGATGGTCCGCCGGATCGCGCCGCCCGCCGGGAAAGACATGCAGGTTCGGCATGAAGACATGCGCCTTGCTGCGGCGACCCATCAGCACCTTCGGCCGCCTCTCCGACCGGTCGAGAAGCATCAGCGAAGCCGCGTCGCGCGGCCGCAGCACCCGTTTCCGGGTCGTTTCCGGCTGCACCGTCACGCGGTTTCGTCCCGCGGCGGCAGCACGTCTTCCGGCTGATCCTCATGTCCGCCAAAACCGTGCATGCGCAGCGCCCATTGCAGGCCGATGACGCCGCCCTTGACCGGCTGCATCAGCGCCAGCGAGCCGATGATGGTGATTGGCAGCCAGATGGCGAGATGCGCCCAATTGGACATCTGCACCAGCATTTCCGTCGCCATGAAGCCGCCGAGCACAAGGTGGCCCATGATGGTCACCACGATATAGGGCGGAAAATCGTCGGCCCGGTGGTGGTCGAGGCGCTCGCCGCAGGCGGCGCAGGTCTCGACCGTCTTGAGGAAGCTCTTGAACAGCCGGCCGCTGCCGCAGGCCGGGCAGGTGTTGAGCATACCGCGGCGGATGGAGCGCCCGACCGGACGCTCGGCAATGTCAGCCTGTTCGAAGCGAACAGTCTCGTGGTTGCCTTCAACTGTGTGCATCGGTCTTGGTCCTTTTTCGGTCGGCTCTTCAGCGCCTGCCGCGCGGCGCGCGGGTTCCCGGCATCTTGCGGGCGGAGCGGCGGCCAGCCTTGTGGAAGGAGCGGATCGCCGTCGGCATCTTGCGGCCTTCGCTGATCATCTCGAACCGCAGCGCGCCGGCCAGCGGCACGGCTTCGACGAGCTTTACCTTGACGTCGTCGCCCAGCCGATAGCCCAGCCCCGTCTTTTCGCCGGAAAGCGCCTGATGAGCCTCGTCATAAACATAATAGTCGCGTCCGAGGGTAGATATAGGCACGAAGCCATCGGCGCCATAGGTCGGCAGGGTGACAAAAAGTCCCGCCTTGGTAACGCCGGAGACGCGTGCGTCGAATTCCTCGTTGACTCGACCGCTGAGGTGGTGGGCGATCAGCCGGTCGACCGTGTCGCGCTCGGCGGCCATTGCCCGGCGCTCGAACGTCGAGATTTCGGCAGCAATGTCCTCCAGCGCACCTTCCTCGGCCGGCGTGATGCCGCCCTCGCCAAGCTTCAGCGTCGATACAAGCGCCCGATGCACGATAAGGTCGGCATAGCGGCGGATCGGCGAGGTGAAATGCGCGTATTTCATCAGGTTGAGGCCGAAATGCCCGATATTTTCCGGGCTGTAGACCGCCTGGCTTTGCGAGCGCAGCACCATCTCGTTGACCATGGTCTCGAAAGGCTGGCCTTCGGCTTTCGAAAGAATGCCGTTGAAGTGGTTCGAACGAATGCTGCCGCCCTTGACGAGAGAAAGATCGAGCGTCGCCAGGAATTCGCGCAGCGTCTCCTGCTTAGCAAGCGAGGGCGCATCATGGACACGGTAGACCAGCGGCTGCTTCTTCACTTCCAGCGTCTCGGCAGCCGCGACGTTGGCCTGGATCATCATCTCCTCGATCAGTTTGTGGGCGTCGAGGCGATCGGGAACATGGACGCGATCGACCGTTCCGTCCGGCTTCAGAATGATCTTGCGTTCGGGCATGTTGAGTTCAAGCGGCTGGCGGCGGTCACGGCCGCGCGTCAGAATGGCATAGGCGTCCCACAGCGGCTTCAGGATCGTATCGAGGATCGGCCCGGTCTTGTCGTCGGGATTGCCGTCGATGGCGGCCTGTGCCTGTTGGTAGGAGAGCTTTGCCGCGCTCTTCATCATGATGCGGTGGAAGGTATGGCCGGCCTTGCGGCCTTCCTTCGAAAACCGCATGCGCACGGCGAGCGCCGGCCGGTCGACGTTTTCCTTCAGCGAGCACAACTCGTTGGAAATCCGCTCCGGCAGCATCGGCACGACCCGATCCGGGAAATAGACGGAATTGCCGCGCTTCAGCGCCTCGTTGTCGAGCGCCGATTTCGGCCGCACATACCAGGAGACATCGGCAATCGCGACGGTGACGATCACGCCGCCGGGGTTTTCCGGCGAGGGGTCTGGTTCCGCATGAACCGCGTCATCATGGTCCTTGGCGTCGGCCGGATCGATGGTGATAAGGGGAAGGCTGCGCCAGTCCTCGCGATGGGACATGGTGGCAGGGCCGGCGGCCTCCGCCTCGCGGATGACGCTGTCGGGGAAGATATAGGGAATGCCGTGGGCATGGATGGCGATCATGGAGATCGCCTTTTCGCTGGCGACCGAGCCGATGACAGATTTGACGCGGGCGCGCGGCAGGCCGAAGCGGCCCGTGCGCACAACCTCGACATCCACCAGATCCCCTTCCTTGGCCTCGCCAAGGCCGTCCGCTTCGACCTGCAACTCCTCGCCGCGCTTGTCGATCGGCAGAATGCGTGCCGTGCCATCCGTCAGCAGGCGGACGACGCCGAGAGAGGCGTTGTTGTTGCGGCGCTTGTCGAGAATCTTGACGATACGGCCCGTATAGGACGGGCCGCCGCGATCCTTTGCCGGGAAGATTTTGGCCAGCACCCGGTCGCCGATGCCGCCGACGGGCATCTTGCCCTTGGCCTTTGCGACGGTTGACTGGCGAATCAGCACGGCAGGCGCGACGCCCGCATCCTCCGGCCATTCCGCCGGGCGGCCGATCAGCTCCCCATCCTTGTCGCGGGTCGTGATATCGAGCACGGTCACCGGCGGCAGGGCGCCGGGGCGCACCAGCGACTTGCGCTTCTTCTCGACCAGCCCGTCCTGTTCCAGCTCGCGCAACAGCGCCTTCAATTCGACGCGGTGCTCGCCCTTGAGGCCGAAGGCCTTGGCGATTTCGCGCTTGGAAGCCCGGTCCGGGTTTTCGGAGATGAAGCGCATCAGCACGTCGCGCGGCGGAATGGCGCCGTGGATGATCACATCCGGGTCCTTCGGCAGCGATGCAAGCTTGGCGGCGCGGCCGAGCCGAACCGTCGATTTCACGGGCCGTTCGGTTCGGTCGCGGGGAGGTCTCGTCACAGTCAGCCTTTCTTGGCCTTAGGCGCGGCTTTTGCCTTGGTCGCGGTCGTCTTCTTGGCGGCCGCCTTCGGCTTCTCAGCTTTTTCCGCTGCAGCCTTCGGCTTGGCCGCAGCTTTTGCCTTGGGCGCAGCCTTTGCCTTCGGTGCCTTGACACCGCTCTTGGCCGCGCGCTCGGCCAGAAGCGGGATCGCCTCTTCGAGCGTCACCGATTGCGGCTCCTTGCCCTTCGGCAACGTCGCATTGATCTTGCCCCAGTTCACATAGGGACCATAACGCCCGTCGCGAACGGTGACCGCGCCACCTGCTGGATGCTCGCCGAGTTCCTTCAGTGCCGCCTGGGCCGCACCGCGGCCGGCGCCGGCCTTCGACTGCTTGTCGGCGAGAACCGCAACGGCACGGTTGAGGCCGATCGAGAACACGTCCTCGATGCTCTCCAGATTGGCGTATTTGCCATCCGAGAGAATGAACGGCCCATAGCGGCCGAGGCCGGAGGAGATCATCTTGCCGGTTTCGGGATGCGCGCCGATATCGCGCGGCAGCGAGAGCAGGGCGACCGCCTTTTCGTGATCGACCGTTGCGGGTGTCCAGCCCTTCGGCAGGCTGGAGCGCTTGGCATCCTTGCCGTCGCCACGCTGGACGTAAGGTCCGAAGCGGCCGCTGCGCAGGGTGATTTCTTCGCCCGTATGCGGGTCCTTGCCGAGCGACTGCGGTTCGTTCACGGCTGCTGCTTCTTCGCCGTTGCTATCGGAGGACAGCTGGCGGGTGAAGTTGCATTCCGGATAGTTCGAGCAGCCGACGAAGGCGCCGTACTTGCCGAGCTTCAGCGAAAGCTTTCCGGTGCCGCAGACCTGGCAGATGCGCGGATCGCTGCCGTCCTCACGCTTCGGGAAGACGAGCGGCGCCAGTTCCTCGTTCAGCGCGTCGAGAACGTTGGTAACACGCAGTTCCTTGGTGTCTTCGATCTGTGCGAAGAAATCCTTCCAGAAGTCGCGCAGAACGTCCTTCCAGTTGAGTTCGCCGGCCGAAATCTGGTCGAGCTTTTCTTCGAGCGATGCCGTGAAGTCATATTCGACATAACGGGCGAAGAAGCTTTCGAGGAAGGCGGTGACGAGACGCCCCTTGGCTTCCGGGATCAGCTTGCGCTTGTCGATGGTCACATATTCGCGGTCACGCAGGGTGGCGAGCGTCGCGGCATAGGTGGAGGGCCGGCCAATGCCCAGCTCTTCCATCTTCTTGATCAG
Source organism: Rhizobium sp. Root1212 (assembly GCF_001424985.1). Lineage (GTDB taxonomy): Bacteria > Pseudomonadota > Alphaproteobacteria > Rhizobiales > Rhizobiaceae > Pararhizobium. Next base: position 201,399 of record NZ_LMDA01000025.1, on the reverse strand, counting down.
GCTTGCTTCCGAGTAGCGCGGCGGCGGTTCGGTGAAATGCTGGCTGGCATTGATCTTCTGCTTGGCCAGTTTTTCGCGGGCGTTGATTTCGGGCAGACGGCCTTCGTCATCCCCGTCGTCGCTCTGTTCGCCGTCTTCCTTCTGGTCGGTATAGGCGGCGATGAAGCCGTCGAAGCGGATGACCGAGCCGACAGCGCGCAAACCAGCCTTCTGGCCGCCGTTGTCGGCAAGGATTTCGACCGTTGTGCGCTCGATCTCGGCGGACGCCATCTGGCTGGCGATGCCGCGTTTCCAGATGAGGTCGTAGAGGCGCAGTTGGTCGGCGTCGAGGTAGCGCTTGACCTGGTCCGGCGTGCGGTTGAAGTCGGTCGGGCGGATCGCTTCGTGGGCTTCCTGGGCGTTTTTCGCCTTGGTGGTATAGATCCGCGCCTTGTCCGGCACGTAACGGGCGCCGAACTGGTCGCCGATCGCGGCGCGGGCGGCATCGATCGCCTCCGGTGCCATCTGCACGCCGTCGGTACGCATATAGGTGATCAGACCGACGGTTTCGCCGCCGAGATCGAGGCCCTCATAGAGCCGCTGCGCCACCTGCATGGTGCGCGAGGCCGAAAAGCCGAGCTTGGAGGAAGCGGCCTGCTGCAAGGTCGAGGTGGTGAAGGGCGGCGAGGGATTGCGCTTGACCGGCTTTGCCTCGACGGTGTCGACGACATAGCTTGCACCTTCCAGCAGCGTCTTCAGGCGATTGGCGTCTTCGCCGTTGCCGACCGAGCGTGCCTGCAAGCGCTTGCCGTCTGCCGAAACCAGCCGGGCCTCGAATTCGTCACCGCGCGGCGTCTTCAAGAGCGCGGAAATGTTCCAGTATTCTTCCGAAACGAAGCGTTCGATTTCACCTTCACGGTCGCAGACGAGGCGCAGCGCCACGGACTGCACGCGGCCGGCCGAGCGGGCACCCGGCAGCTTACGCCAGAGAACCGGCGAGAGGTTGAAGCCGACGAGATAGTCCAGCGCGCGGCGGGCGAGATAGGCATCGACCAGCGGAACGTCGATATCACGCGGATTGGCCATCGCATCGAGAACGGCCTTCTTGGTGATGGCGTTGAAGACCACGCGCTGGACTGGCTTGTCGCCAATCAGCTTCTTCTTTTTCAGAAGATCGAGCACGTGCCAGGAAATCGCCTCTCCCTCGCGATCCGGGTCGGTTGCGAGGATCAGGCCGTCTGAGGCCTTCAGCGCCGCGCCGATGTCGTTTACGCGCTTGGCGGACGCGCTGTCGACTTCCCACGACATGGCGAAATCCTCGTCGGGCAGCACGGAGCCGTCCTTGGCGGGAAGATCACGCACATGGCCGAAGGAGGCCAGCACCTTATATCCAGGCCCCAGATATTTATTGATGGTCTTTGCCTTGGCAGGCGATTCGACGACGACGACGCTAGTCATATTCCTGGAACAACCATTTGTACGCGCGCTGCAACTCGAATGCGCGCTTGAAAGAGAGTAGCCCCGACATGGACAGGGATTCGTCCGGGGTCAAGTGCCCGAGGGAAAATTAGCGACACACAACGCTATGCAACCTATGCGTAAATACGTTAATATTGCAATTATAGATATTGGTGCTATCGTTCCTGAAGTGTACCGAGTCAGGAAGACATTGGCTAGAATCATGGCGTGCCGGGTTTGCTCGCGCCGCCCAACAGAGCTGCTGGTTGTGACGAGCAGAGAAAGAATGCGCTGCCGATGATGTCGAAACAGGAAGTGGACGATCTGCCGGAAGCCCCATCGCCCGAGATCATTATCTATATCCGGCACATGCTGGGTGAGCTCAGAACCATGGCCTCCGGGCAACGGGAAGACATGCTCGTCTATCTCATCGAGATGGCGGCAGTAGAGGCCGGCGATATCGTGTCACGTCGCCGGGCATCGTCATAGGGTCAGGTCCAGAGAGACCAGACCGCCGACATGGCGGTGAAGACGACCTGCCAAATCCAGTTCCAACAGTATGAGATAGACCGTAGATGCCGGCGCGCCGGTGTGGCGGATTATGTCGTCGATATCAACCGGCGTGGGGCCGAGTGCATCGACGATTGCGGCCCGCTCGTCATCGCTTGGCGGCGCTTGTGGCGGCGGCGCCGTGTTTTCGGGTTCCTCGGCTTGCTGTTGCGAAAAGAGATCGATCCGGCTGATGGGCGCAAGGACTTCGAGGATATCGCGGGCCTCTGACGTCAGGGTCGCACCGTCCTTGATCAGCCGGTTGGTGCCGTGGCTGCGCGGATCGAGCGGCGAGCCCGGCACGGCAAAGACGATCCGCCCGAAATCGGCGGCATAACGGGCGGTGATCAGCGATCCCGAGCGTTGCGCCGCTTCGACGACGAGAAGGCCGAGCGAAACCCCGGCGATCAGCCGGTTCCGGCGCGGAAAATCGCGGGCGCGGGGTTCCCAGCCGAGCGGCATTTCCGTAATGGCAAGCCCGTTGCCGCCGGTGATCTCGTCGAGAAGCCGGACGTTTTCAGGCGGGTAGGCGCGGTCGAGCCCGCCTGCGAGCGCGGCGATCGTGCCGGTTTCAAGGCTGGCGCGGTGGGCCGCCGTATCGATGCCGCGGGCAAGACCGGATATGATGGCATAACCGGCGCCACCAACTTCGCGGGCCATCATCGCGGCGAACTTGCCGCCGGCGATCGACGCGTTGCGCGAGCCGACAATCCCGAGCGCGGGCAGGGCGGCGGTCTGGAGACGGCCCTTGATGGTGAGAAGCGGCGGTGCGCCTTCGATCTGGCGCAGGGCAACAGGATAGTCGGGCTCGCCGATGCCGACGAAACGCGCACCGAGGCGGGACGCCATCTGCATTTCCCGTTCCGCTTCGCCGGGCGTTGCGACCCGGATGCTGCGGGCGGAACCGCCCCGGCGCGAAAGCTCCGGCAGCATGTCCAACGCCGTTTCGGCCGATCCGAAATGATTGATGAGATCGCGGAAGGTGGCGGGGCCGACATTGTCGCTGCGGATCAGCCGCAGCCACGCCAGCCTTTGTCTTTCCGTCAGCGCAATTCCCGTTCGTTCCGCGCTGACATCAGACATTCAGACCCCTATCCCTTGTCGCCTATCCGGCTTTCCGTTCCTGCCAGGAGACGCTGGATGTTCGCTTTGTGCTTGATCCAAGTAATGAGCGTCATGATGGCGAAAAGGATGGCCGGTTTGGTATCCCCGATAGCGTAGGATACAACCGGAACGACAAGAGTTGCAACCAGTGCGGCGAGCGATGAATAACGGCTCAACTTGGCAAACAAAAGCCAGACGGCAGCAAAGACCAGCACCATCAGCGGCGCGACGCCGAGCAGGACGCCGATATAGGTCGCAACGCCCTTGCCGCCCTTGAACCCCAGCCATACGGGAAAGAGGTGCCCGATGAAGGCGGCGAAGCCGGCGACGAGGGCCGCATCCAAACCCCAGAGATATTTGGCGACGAGCGCGGCTGCCGTTCCCTTCAGGGCATCGAGCAGCAGCGTTGCGGCGGCAAGCTTCTTGTTGCCGGTTCTCAAGACGTTGGTCGCGCCGATATTGCCGGAGCCGATCTTGCGCACGTCGCCGAGGCCGGCCATGCGCGTCAGGATCAGCCCGAAGGGTATGGAGCCGAGCAGGTACCCAAGGACGGCGCTGACAGCCGTCAGGGCCGGGCTCAATTGCCAAAAATTGCTTTCCACCACGTCCTCCCGCCGTCACGTCTCAAAGGGCGTGAACCAGTTTTCCCGCAACATAGGTTTGAACCACCCGGCCGGTAAAGCGGGCATTTTCGAAAGGCGTGTTCTTCGAACGCGAGACGATCGCGGCCTCGGAGAGTATCCACGGTTCGTCGAGATCGATCACCGCGATATCCGCCTTGGCACCGGGCTTTAGGGTGCCGGCATCGAGACCGAAGATGGCGGCTGGGCGGGTCGAGAGCGCATCGACGAGGCGCATCAGCGGTACCGAGCCATCGTGATGGAGGCGCAGGGCGGCCGCCAGCAGCGTTTCGAGGCCGATCGCACCGTCGGCGGCATCGGCAAAGGGCAGGCGCTTGGTATCGACATCCTGCGGGTCGTGCGAGGAAACGATGATGTCGATCGTGCCCTTCGCCAGCGCCTCGACCATCTTCACCCGGTCGTCTTCGCCGCGTAGCGGCGGCGAGAGCTTGAAGAAGGTGCGGTATTCACCGATGTCGTTTTCGTTGAGCGTCAGGTTGTTGATCGAGATGCCGCAGGTGACGTTGGCGCCGCGCGTGCGGGCAAGTTCGATCGCGTCTGCCGATTCGGGTACGGAGATGCTGGCGGCATGGTAGGCGGCCCTGGTCAGGCCCGCGACGCGCAGGTCGCGCTCGAGCGGGATGATCTCCGCCTCGCGGGGGATGCCGGAAAGTCCGAGCCAGCTTGCCAGCAGCCCTTCGTTCATGACGCCGCCGGCGCCCAGATACCGGTCACGGGTTTCGAGCGCGATGACCGAGCCGAATTCGCGGGCGTAGGTCATGGCGCGGCGAAGGACGAGCGTGTCGTGGAGGCCATGGCGCCCATTGGTGAAACAGACGGCGCCGGCCTCGCGCAACAGGCCGAATTCCGTCATTTCAGTGCCCTTGAGGCCCTTCGTCAGCGCTGCTGCAGGATAGACGTTGACCACGGCCTTGTCGCGCGCGTTCTTCTGCATGAATTCGACAAGGGCGATATCGTCGATGACCGGATCGGTATCCGGCATGGCGATGAAGGAGGTCACGCCGCCGACAGCTGCGGCCCGCGAGGCTGATTCGATTGTTTCGCGGTGTTCCGCGCCGGGTTCGCCAACGAAAACGCGGGCATCGACAAGTCCGGGAACGGCGACGAGGCCGGTGCAGTCCTTGATTTCGGCGCCTTCTGGCGCGCCCTGATTGGCCGCATCCTTGCCGGCTGCGACGATCACGCCATCTGTAACGATGATGGTGCCAACTTCATCGAGGTTCCGCGACGGGTCGATGATCCGGATATTGGAGAGAACGATGGACTGGCTCATGCGAACGGCCCTCCCTTTTCAGAAAGTTGGGGATTCTGAGAAAGAAGCAACGTTTCCATGACCGCCATGCGCACGGCGACGCCCATCTCGACCTGCTGCTCGATCACGCTCTGCGGACCGTCGGCGATTTCGGAGGCGATTTCGACGCCGCGGTTCATCGGGCCTGGGTGCATGACGAGGGCGTCTTCCTTCGCCGCTTTCAGCTTCTCGGCATCCAGCCCGTAATAGCGGAAATATTCGCGGACGGACGGAACGAAGGCGCCGGCCATGCGCTCGCGCTGCAGGCGCAGCATCATGACGACATCGGCGCCCTTCAGGCCTTCTTCCATGGAATGGTAGACTTCGACGCTCATATTGGCGATGCCGGAAGGTAGAAGCGTTGCCGGTGCGACAACGCGGACGCGCGCGCCCATCTGGTTGAGAAGCAGGATGTTCGAGCGGGCAACGCGCGAATGCAGCACGTCGCCACAGATGGCGACGATGATGCGCGACAGCTTGCCCTTGGCGCGGCGGATCGTGAGCGCATCGAGCAGCGCCTGCGTCGGGTGTTCATGTTGGCCATCGCCGGCATTGACGACCGAGCAGGAGACTTTTTGCGCCAAAAGCGCAGCCGCACCGGCGGAGGAGTGGCGAACCACCAGCACGTCCGGGTGCATGGCGTTCAGCGTCATCGCCGTGTCAATCAGCGTTTCGCCCTTTTTCACCGAGGAATTGCCGACCGACATGTTCATCACGTCGGCGCCGAGGCGTTTGCCGGCCAGCTCAAACGAGGATTGCGTGCGCGTCGAAGCTTCGAAGAACAGGTTGATCTGGGTGAGACCGCGCAAAGTGGAGGTCTTCTTTTCCCGCTGGCGCGAAATCTTGACGGCTTCGTCGGCGCGATCGAGCAGGGTTGTGATGTCCTGCTCACTCAGGCCTTTGATGCCCAGCAGGTGGCGATGCGGAAAGAAATCCATGTGGACCCGCCTCATGATGTGGAGTTTGGGGGTCTATAAAGGCTGCATCCGGGAGCGGCAAGGCGGCAAGCGGATATTCGCCGCGCCATCACACGCTTTTGCGTGCCTTTTTCGGAGGGAGCCGCAAATAGTTGCGCGTAGGCCGGATATCGGGATGCGACGCTGTTCCTAACGCCAGGAAGTTAAGCTAGAAACCCGGCATGACTCTGAACCGGACCGAACAAAAACTTGCCGAACTGAACCAGCCGAAACTCTGGTCCGGTATCAATGCTTTCCGTACCGACCCGTTGGTAGTGGATATTTCCGCCTCGATGCCGCGGCCCCTGCGCGACGATTTCGAGGCGATCGGGCGCTACGTCACCTCGCCCGAGGCGCAGGATCTGGCGCGCATGGCCAATGAGGGTGTGCCGAAGCTCCGGACCCATGGTCCGCGCGGCGAACGGCTCGACGTGGTGGAATTCCACCCGGCCTGGCATGCGCTGATGCGCCGCTCGATGACCTCGGGCCTGCACGCTTCGGCTTGGGAAAACATCGCCGACGAGAGTGGCCGTTCCCACAAGGCGCGCGCCATGCGCTTTTATCTGACGGCGCAACTCGAATGCGGCCATCTCTGCCCGCTGACGATGACGAGCGCCGCCGTTGCCGCGATCACCGCGTCGCCGGCCGTCCAGAAGGAATGGGCGCCGAAAATCCTGTCGCGCAAATATGATTCGTCCAACCGTCCCTGGATGCAGAAATCTTCCGTGACCATCGGCATGGGCATGACGGAAAAGCAGGGCGGCACCGACGTCCGCGCCAACACGTCGATGGCCGAGCGGGTGGGTGAGGGCATCTACCGCCTTTCCGGCCACAAGTGGTTCATGTCCGCGCCGATGAGCGATGCCTTCGTCATGCTGGCGCAGACCCGCGAGGGACTGGGCTGCTTCCTCGTGCCGCGTCTTCTGGAAGACGGTTCCGCCAACGGCCTCCGCTTCCAGCGGCTGAAGGACAAGCTCGGCAACCGCTCGAATGCCTCGTCCGAGGTGGAATTTTCCGAAACTTTCGGCTTCCTGCTCGGCACGCCCGATGCCGGCATTCGCACCATCCTCGACATGGTGACGCTGACGCGGCTCGATTGCGCGCTGGCCTCTGCCGGCATGATGCGCGCTTCGCTGGCCGAAGCCGTCCACCATTGCCGCGGTCGAAAAGTGTTCGACAAGCCGCTGGTGGCCCAGCCGATGATGACGCGGGTTCTCGCCGACATGGCGCTGGACGTGGCGGCCGCGACGGCATTGTCGTTCCGGCTGGCGGAAGCCTTTGACCGGGCGCGCGACAGCGCCGAGGACGCGGCTTATGCCCGCATCATGACGCCGGTTGCGAAATACTGGGTCTGCAAGATCGCCCCCAGCCTGATCGCCGAAGCAATGGAATGCCTCGGCGGCAGCGGTTATGTCGAGGAGCGGCCGATTGCCCGCCACTACCGCGAGGCCCCGGTCAATGCGATCTGGGAAGGCTCCGGCAACGTCATGGCGCTCGATGTACTGCGCGTCCTGACGCGCGGCAAGGAGTTGTTCGATCTCCTGTTCCAGGTCATCAGCCGTGATCTCGGCCCCGCCGCCCGCAAGACGGTGGATGTGCTGAAGGCCGCCATGTCGCTCTGCGAACGCGACGAGGGCGCCGCCCGAATGCTGGTCGAGCAACTGGCGCTCGCCGCGGCTGCGGCCGAACTCTACCGCATTGGGGCAGGGCGCATCGCCGATGCCTTCCTCGAATCGCGGCTCGCCGCCGGCTGGCGCTCCACCTACGGCATGCTCGATTCGCGGTTCGACTCCTCATACATCGTCGATCTGCTCTACCCGCCGGTGGGGTGAGACCAACGGCGCAAGGGCCGCGCCGCCGCGCGCGCCCTTGGATATTAACCTTAACAAATGGTTTACGTTGCGCGGTGACGGTTAACGGGCAAGAGTGCCCGGACTGTTAACAATACCGGCAATGGAGCGGGTTCCGTGCGAACTGGCTTGATGATCATCATGATGATGTTTTTTGCGGGCCTTGCGCTCGACCTGACCGTGCCTGCCGTCATTCTCGGCGGCGCGATGCTGCTGGATGCAGCAGGCAGGATGATGGCGCGCAGCTATCGGCCGGCTGAAATGGAGGGAACCGCATGAAGTGGCTTCTGATCCTCTGGGCTGCCCCGGTCACGCTTTTGACCACGTGGTACAGCCTTTCCTACTACGACATGAACTTCGGCATCTTCATGCTGACGCGGCAGGTGCATGATCTGGTCTTCCAGATTTACGGCCATGTTCTGGGCGTGCCGCCGGAAACCATTCCGCCGCTCGTCGCCCGCGCCATCGCCTTTGACAGCCTGATCGTCTTCGCGATCATCGGCTGGCGTAAACGGCGCGAAATCCGCGCCTGGTACCAGCGTCGGTTCGGTGCGCCTCAGTCTTCCGTGTCGGAAGAGGCGGCCCTTCCGAGCGTGACCAATCTGTCCAGCGCGCCCTGAAGAATGAAGGACGCGGCCGCCGAATCGATGCGTTCGGCGCGCTTGCGGCGGGAAACATCCATCTCGATCAGCACGCGCTCGGCCGCGACGGTCGAAAGCCGCTCGTCCCAGAAGACGAAGGGAATATCCGTCTTCTGGCCCATGTTGCGCACGAAGGCGCGCGTCGCTTGAACGCGGGGGCCTTCCGAGCCATCCATGTTGACCGGCAGGCCGATGACGCAGGCTGCGATCTTTTCTTTTTCGATAACCGAAAGCAGCGCCTCCGCATCGATACCGAACTTGATGCGCTTGATGACCTCGCGCGGCGTTGCGAACCGTCGCCCGAGATCGGAAACGGAAATGCCGATCGTCTTCGTGCCGAGGTCGAGCCCCGCGATCGCCTGTCCGGGTTGTAGCTGGGCAGCGAGGTCTTCGATGGTCAGAACAGCCATTTGATTTGCCGATTCGATCCTCTATTGATGCTTTCCTGATCCATATGCTTCCCGCACATTAAAATCGACAGGAGTTCCATCATGAAGATCACATGGCTCGGCCATTCGGCCTTCCGCATCGAGACGGCCAAGGCGAAAATTCTGATCGATCCCTTTTTCACCGGCAATCCATCCTTCCGCGACGAGACGCGCAGGGACGCGACGGCAGGCCTCACCCACATCCTGCTCACCCACGGCCATGGCGACCATGTCGGCGATACGATCGCGATCGCGAAGGAAACCGGCGCCACCGTCGTTGCCAATGCCGATCTCGCCGCATGGCTGGGAAGCAAAGGCGTGTCGAAGCTCGAAATGGGCAACACCGGCGGTACGATCCATCTCGGCGGTTTCTCCACCACCTTCGTCAACGCCCTGCATTCCTCGGCGCAGATCACAGAAGACGGCGTCTCCCACGCGCTCGGCAATGCCAACGGCCTCGTGCTGCATTTCGAGGACGAGCCGACGCTCTATCATATGGGCGACACCGATATCTTCTCCGACATGGCGTTGATCAACGAGCTGCATCAGCCGGAAATCGGCCTCGTGCCGATCGGCGACCGCTTCACCATGGGCGGTGCCGTCGCGGGACTTGCCTGTCAGCGCTTTTTCAATTTCGGCACGGTCATTCCCTGCCATTACGGCAGCTTCCCGATCGTCGACCAGACGCCGGAAACCTTCGTCAGCGCCATGGAAGGCGCTTCCGTCACGGTGGAAACGCCGGCCGTCGGCACCCGTGTAGAGATCTGATCGCCGATTCCCCCGTTGCACCGCCGCGCCGCGGCCATTATAGCGGGGGAAATATCCTTTAAGACCGGAGCCATTCCATGTCCGTAGATCTCGCCACCGTGAAGCGCGTCGCGCGTCTTGCCCGCATCGCCGTCAGCGAAGACGAAGCGCAGCGCATGATGGGTGAGCTGAACGGCATCCTGGGTTTCGTCGAGCAGCTTTCGGAAGTGGATGTCAGCGGCGTCGAGCCGATGACCTCTGTAACCCCGATGGCGATGAAGAAGCGTGAGGACGTGGTCAGCGACGGCAACAAGGCGGATGACGTCGTTGCCAATGCGCCGGTCACCGACCGCAATTTCTTCCTGGTGCCGAAGGTCGTCGAATAGTCGACCTCTCTCCTGCCGCGCCGATTTGAAGTTTTCGAAAGTTCCCTTGCCATGACCGACCTGACCCGCCTGACCATTGCCGAAGCCCGCACCAAGCTTTCCGCCAAGGAAATCACCGCCGTCGAACTGACGGAGGCCTATCTCGGCGCAATCGATGCGGCCAACGGCGTGCTCAATGCCTATGTCACCGTCACGCCCGAAAAGGCGCGCGAGATGGCCAAGGCTTCGGATGCACGTATCGCCGCCGGCAAGGCCGGGGCGCTCGAAGGCATTCCGCTGGGCATCAAGGACCTGTTCGCCACCGAAGGCGTGCACACCCAGGCCTGCAGCCACATCCTCGACGGCTTCAAGCCGCGCTACGAATCGACCGTCACCCAGAACCTGTGGGACGATGGCGCCGTGATGCTCGGCAAGCTCAACATGGACGAGTTCGCCATGGGCTCCTCCAACGAGACTTCCTATTACGGCGTCGTGAAGAACCCGTGGCGGGCGCAGGGCTCGAACCTCGATCTCGTGCCGGGCGGCTCCTCCGGCGGCTCTGCAGCCGCCGTTGCCGCCTTCCTCTGCGCCGGCGCGACCGCAACCGATACCGGCGGCTCGATCCGCCAGCCGGCCGCCTTCACGGGCACCGTCGGCATCAAGCCGACCTACGGCCGCTGCTCGCGCTGGGGCACCGTCGCCTTCGCCTCGTCGCTCGATCAGGCCGGCCCGATCGCCCGCGACGTGCGCGACGCTGCCATCCTCCTGAAGTCGATGGCATCGGTCGATGCCAAGGACACCACCTCCGTCGACCTGCCGGTGCCGGATTACGAAGCCTCGCTCGGTCAGTCGTTAAAGGGCATGCGGATCGGCATCCCGAAGGAATACCGCGTCGACGGCATGCCGGAAGAAATCGAAGCGCTCTGGCAGCAGGGCATCGCCTGGCTGCGCGACGCCGGTGCCGAGATCGTCGATATCAGCCTGCCGCACACGAAATACGCGCTTCCGGCTTACTATATCGTCGCCCCGGCCGAAGCCTCGTCCAACCTTGCCCGCTATGACGGCGTTCGCTACGGCCTGCGCGTCGATGGCAAGGACATCGTCGATATGTACGAGAAGACCCGCGCGGCCGGTTTCGGCACCGAGGTCAAGCGCCGTATCATGATCGGCACCTATGTTCTCTCGGCCGGTTACTACGACGCCTATTACCTGCAGGCGCAGAAGGTTCGCACGCTGATCAAGCGCGACTTCGAGCTTGCCTTCCATGCCGGCGTCGATGCGATCCTGACGCCCGCCACCCCGTCGTCCGCCTTCGGCATTGCCGACGAGGATCTGGCGTCCGATCCGGTCAAGATGTACCTGAACGACATCTTCACGGTGACGGTGAACATGGCCGGCCTGCCGGGCATCGCCGTTCCCGCCGGTCTCGACCACAAGGGTCTTCCGCTCGGTCTGCAACTGATCGGCAAGCCCTTCGAAGAGGAAACCCTGTTCAAGACGGCCCACGTCATCGAGCAGGCCGCGGGCCGTTTCACCCCGGCAAAGTGGTGGTAATCGGCCGCTAAGGCTGGTCAAAAGGCATTCCAGATGGTGTAGTGCGGCTGAAAGGCAGCTGCATGATCACCATTCGCATTGCACGGGAAGACGACGTTATCCCCTTGACGGCAATCGGGCTTTCCGCCTGGCAGACGGCCGTTCTGGGGCTCGTCGATCCCGTGAAGATGCGCCATACGGTGGAAGTCGCGTTTCTCTCTTTTCTACGCAACAACTGGGAACGGGTACTGGTCGGCGAGATCGACGGCGCTCTGGCCGGGTGGGTCGCCTCGGAGCAGGGCGATGGCACGATCACCGACCTGTGGGTAGCGGCTGAAGTTCAGCGGCAGGGGCTTGGTTCGGCCCTACTGGAGCAGATGGAAAACCGCATCGCCGCCATGGATATCGAAACGGCCGAACTCGGCACCCACGCCCGCAACACGGCAGCCGTCGATTTCTTCATGAAGCGCGGCTATTCGGTCAGCTCGCTCTCCACCAGCTATGCCGCAAAACTCGACCAGAATGTCGAGACGATCGGCCTGCGCAAGGTGCTGATCGAGCGGCCCGAGCTGGACGCCGGCTCCAGTCTTTTCAGCTATTCGTGAATACCCGTCCGGTCATTGCCGGACGGGCTTCTTTTATCATCAGCGATTGTTGAGTTCCGAGCGCACCAGCACCAGCCCGCGCTGGGTAATGCGGTAAGGCTTGCCGCCGGAAGACGAGATTGCCTTCTTCCGCTTCAGTTTGCGAAACAGCAGCAGATCGAAGCCCGGATAGAGCCAGCCGTCGCGCGTGTAGCATTTGGCCATGTCGATCTTGCCGTTCGACCGGCTGATTTCGATGCGGCCGCCTTGGGCCATGAGGTGAAGAATACGCTGTTCGTCGCGTGAAATGTCCATTGTCTTGAAGTCCGAGAGGCGTCCGTATGGACGCGTGAAAACGGGCCGGCGCCTGGAGTAAGCGTCGGCGGCTTCGTTTTCGGCCCAGCGCGCAAATGCGATTTGCAGGCAGGGCCCTCAGCGGGACTCGGACTGATTGAACATCAAAACTCCGTTCGGACGCGCCGTTTTTAGGAAAGGGCGCCAGCGTCGTCAACAGGAGACGGCTTCAAGCCTTGCACCCCCATGTCATTTGTTCTACCGAGAGGATCACGATTTCGAGCCTTCAAGAAGAGCAGTCCATGACCCTAGTCGATGTTCGCACCCCCGATCCGAAACGCTTGATCCCCGGCGCCACCGGCGACTGGGAAGTCATCATCGGTATGGAGGTGCACGCCCAGGTCCTCTCCCATTCCAAGCTCTTTTCCGGCGCCTCGACCGAGTTCGGCAAGGCGCCGAATGCCAACGTCTCGCTCGTCGATGCCGCCATGCCCGGCATGCTGCCGGTCATCAACATCGAATGCGTCAAGCAGGCGGTGCGCACCGGTCTCGGCCTGAAGGCGCAGATCAACCACCGCTCGATCTTCGACCGCAAGAACTATTTCTATCCCGACCTGCCGCAGGGCTACCAGATTTCCCAGTTCAAGGACCCGATCGTCGGCGAAGGCAAGATCGTCATCTCGCTCGGTCCGGACCGTCAGGGCAATTTCGAGGATATCGAGATCGGCATCGAGCGCCTGCATCTGGAACAGGACGCCGGCAAGTCGATGCACGACCAGCATCCGACCATGTCCTACGTCGACCTCAACCGCTCGGGCGTCGCGCTGATGGAAATCGTCTCCAAGCCGGACATGCGCTCGTCGGATGAGGCCAAGGCCTATATGACCAAGCTGCGCTCGATCGTGCGCTATCTCGGCACCTGCGACGGCAACATGGACGAAGGCTCGATGCGCGCCGACGTCAACGTCTCCGTCCGTCGTCCCGGCGAAGCTTTTGGCACGCGCTGCGAAATCAAGAACGTCAACTCCATCCGCTTCATCGGTCAGGCGATCGAATACGAAGCCCGCCGCCAGATCGGCATTCTCGAGGATGGCGGCTCGATCGATCAGGAAACCCGCCTGTTCGACCCGAACAAGGGCGAGACCCGCTCGATGCGCTCCAAGGAAGACGCGCATGACTACCGCTATTTCCCCGATCCGGACCTGCTGCCGCTGGAATTCGACAACGAATTCGTCGGCAAGCTCCTGGCCGGCCTGCCGGAACTGCCCGACGACAAGAAGGAGCGTTTCGTCAAGGATCTCGGCCTTTCGGTCTATGACGCCTCGGTGCTCGTCTCCGAAAAGGCGATTGCAGATTATTACGAGGCAGTTTCTGCCGGCCGTGACGGCAAGATCGCTGCCAACTGGGTCATCAACGATCTGCTCGGCGCGCTGAACAAGGCTGGCAAGGACATCGAGGAAACACCAGTGTCGCCGGCCCAGCTCGGCGGCATCATCGACCTCATCAAGGACGGTACTATCTCCGGCAAGCTCGCCAAGGACCTGTTCGAGATCGTCTGGAACGAGGGCGGCAATCCTGCCGATATCGTCGAAGCCCGCGGCATGAAGCAGGTGACCGACACCGGCGCGATTGAAAAGGCCGTTGATGAGATCATCGCCGCCAATCCGGATCAGGTCGCCAAGGTGCAGGCCAAGCCCTCGCTTGCCGGATGGTTTGTCGGTCAGGTGATGAAGTCCACCGGCGGCAAGGCCAATCCGCAGGCTGTGCAGGCGCTCGTCAAGGCCAAGCTCGGCATCGAGGATTGATCGATGTTCTTCGTGCGGACAGCAACGGAACGCGACCTGCCTGCGATCAGCAAGCTCCTGTCCGAGACGAGTCATGCGACCTACGACGCGCTTTATGGCGCAGAGAAGATCGCGGAAATGACGGCGAAGTGGCATTCGGTTCCGGCGCTCAAGGCCAATCTGGCCCGCAAGAAGTCCGAATTCCTCGTTGCCGACAGTGGCAAGACAATCGGCGGGATGGCCTATGCCGCGATGTCCGAGACGCTGCATGAAACCGCCGTGCTGCATCAGCTCTATGTACTGCCGGCCTATCAGCGGCAGGGCATCGGCCGCGATCTGTTCGCTGAGCTTGAAACCTGCTTTCCCTATGCCGGCCACATGAGGCTGGAAGTCGAGGAAAACAATGCAAAAGCCATCGCCTTCTATCAGGCGCATGGCTTTTCGGCCCAGGGTGCCGGCGCACCCCATTGGGGCATTGCGACCCTCGTGATGGACAAGCCGCTCGTCGCCTGATCGCGTCCTTTGGCTTTTCCACTCCCCGTCACATTCCCTTCGCAGACCGGTGCCAGATGTGCCGCGTTCAGCGAAAGGACGCCCCATGGACGCGATCGTCAACACCCTTACCATCCGGCACGCACGCCGCAGCGACCTGCCGGCGATGGTCGCGCTGTTTGCCGATGACGCCCTTGGCGGCCATGGCGACACCACCGACCCGGATATGCTCGAAAACTACGTCGCAGCCTTCGAGCGCATACAGGCGTCGGCGAACGACACGCTCTACGTTGCCGAGATGGTCGGCATCGTCGTCGGCACGTTCCAGACCACCCTCCTGACGTCCCTGCCGGGCCGTGGAAGCTCCAGCCTGCTGGTCGAGGCCGTGCAGACGCGCAAGGACCGGCGCGGGCAGGGCATCGGTGAAACCATGATCCGCTTTGCGATCGATCAGGCGCGGCATCAGGGGCTTGCGAAGGTGCAGCTGACATCCAATGCCGCGCGCACCGATGCCCATCGTTTCTACAAGCGCCTTGGTTTCGAGGCTTCCCATCTCGGCTTCAAACTGCGTTTGAAATGAAGCCCGCGGCGTGGGAAATACTGGACAAGCGGCGGCTTGCGCGGCATAAGCAGGCGAGCAATTCCAGTTATTCCGCGCCGACATGCGCGGCCAAGGACGGACATCATGAAGTCTCTGCTGCAGATCTTTACCTGGTGGAATGGCCAGACCCTCGGAACCCGTTTCCACACCTGGCGATTCGGCAAACGCGTCGGTGAAGACGAGGCAGGTAACGTCTATTACGAAGGCGGCAAGGACTCGGAAGGCCGCACCCGCCGCTGGGTGATCTACAACGGTTACGCCGACGCCTCCGCTATCCCGCCGGGCTGGCACGGCTGGATGCACCATCGCACCGATATTTCGCCGGCTCATGAAAATTACAAAGCCCGCGAATGGCAGAAGACACATCTGCCGAACCAGACGGGCACGCCGAATGCCTATCGTCCGCAAGGCTCGATCAGCAACACCGGCGAGCGTCCGCGCGTGACTGGCGACTACGACGCCTGGACTCCCGGCGCCTGATTGTTTTTCCCGTGAGAAGGGCGTGACTTTGCACGCCCCATTTCTGGCCAATCATGTCTCGGCCACATTTCATCGTTAGCGCCTGATGCCGCAACATCATAACGCGGCGCGCAAGGAAACGGCGATCATGGCAGCTTCACATTCCGATTTCCCGATGCTCCGCAAACGCATTGCGGCGGTGGCATGCGCGATCGGCTCGCTTATGGCTGTTACCGTTCCGGCGCAGGCCGAGCGCCTTTCCAATCCGGTCGCGGTATTTTCCGGCATCGACAAGATTACCGGGCGCATCACCACCTTCGATGTCTATATCGGCGAGACAGTGCAATTCGGCGCGCTGCAAGTGACGCCTCGCGTCTGCTACAGCCGCGACGACACCGAGGCCCAGAAGACGACGACTTTTGTCGAAGTTGACGAGATCACGCTCGACCGCAAGATCCGCCGCATCTTCACCGGCTGGATGTTTGCCGATAGTCCCGGCCTCAATGCCGTCGAGCACCCGGTCTATGACGTCTGGCTGCAGTCCTGCAAGGCGAAGTCCGACCTGCCGCCGCCGGATACGGCTGCAACCCAGTAAATCTCCATCAAAGAAATTTTTAGAATTGCAGGTTCGGCGAGGCCATCGCGCGGGTGAGCAAACCCTCGTATTGCACCTTGGGCACATCGATCGCGCCGAACGTTTTCAGGTGTTCGGTGGTGAATTGCGTATCGAGCAACTTGTAGCCACGTTCGCGCAAACGCTCGACCAGATGCACGAGGCAGATTTTCGATGCATCGGTGCGCCGGGAAAACATGCTTTCGCCGAAAAAGGCAGCACCCAGCGAAACGCCGTAGAGACCGCCGACAAGTTCCTCGCCCTCCCACGCCTCGACCGAGTGCGCATACCCCATACGGTGCAGCGACGTGTAAAGCGAAAGGATCGTGGAATTGATCCAGGTCGTCGGGCGGTCGGGGGCGGAAGCCCTGCAACCCTTCATCACGCCCTCGAAGTCGGCATTGAAGGTGATCTCGAACGGCGCGCGCCGGATCGTCTTGGCAAGGCTGCGGGAAACATGAAAATTATCGAGCGGGATGATGCCGCGAAGCTCGGGCTCGACCCAGAAGATTTCCGGATCGTCTGCCGAATCGGCCATCGGGAAGAGCCCGATGGAATAGGCCCGCAACAGCAATTCCGGCGTGATCACCGGCTGCTTGTCGCGGGACCCTTTCATGCGCGATGCCTCATTCGGCCGCGGACTTGGCCAGGTAGTTTTCCAGCCAGTGGATGTCGTAGTCGCCGTTGGCGATGTCCTGATTGTTGATCAGGTCCTGGAACAGCGGCAGCGTCGTCTTGATGCCGTCGATGACGAACTCGTCCAGTACGCGGCGCAAACGCATCATGCATTCGACACGAGTGCGGCCGTGCACGATGAGCTTGCCAATCAGGCTGTCGTAGTACGGCGGGATACGGTAGCCCTGATAGGCGCCCGAATCGACGCGAACGCCAAGACCGCCAGGCGCATGGAAATGCGTAATCGTGCCCGGTGAGGGGACGAAGGTGCGCGGGTCTTCGGCATTGATACGGCACTCGATGGCATGGCCGGAGAAGACGATCTCGTCCTGCGTAACCGAAAGGCCGCCGCCGGAGGCGACGCGGATCTGTTCGTGCACGAGGTCGATGCCGGTGATGGCCTCGGTGATCGGGTGCTCCACCTGCAGGCGGGTGTTCATTTCGATGAAATAGAACTCGCCGTTTTCGTAGAGGAATTCGACCGTACCGGCGCCGCGATATTTCAACTTCTTCATCGCGTCGGCGCATATCTGGCCGATCTTCATGCGCTGCTCGACGTTGAGGGCAGGCGAGTTCGCCTCTTCCCAGACCTTCTGGTGGCGGCGCTGCAGCGAGCAATCGCGTTCGCCGAGATGGATGGCATTGCCTTCACCGTCACCGACGACCTGGATTTCGATATGGCGCGGCTTGCCCAGGTATTTTTCCATGTAGACCGCGTCGTTGCCGAAGGCGGCAAGCGCTTCCGAACGGGCCGTCGATACGGCCTCCTCGAGATCCGCCTCCGACTTCGCCACCTTCATGCCGCGTCCGCCGCCGCCGGCAGTGGCCTTGATCAGCACCGGGAAGCCGATTTCGCGGGCGATCGCCAGCGCGTTTTCCGGCTTCACTTCGCCGGCGGACCCCGGAACCACCGGAATGCCCAGCGATTTTGCCGTTTCCTTGGCGGTGATCTTGTCGCCCATGATGCGGATGTGATCCGCCGTCGGGCCGATGAAGGTGATGTCGTGCGCTTCCAGGATTTCGGCGAACTTGGCGTTCTCCGAGAGGAACCCGTAGCCCGGATGCACGGCGTCCGCGCCGGTGATCTCGCAGGCGGCGACGATCTGGTGGATGTTCAGGTAGCTTTCGCGCGACGGCGGCGGGCCGATACACACGCTTTCGTCGGCGAGGCGCACATGCATGGCATCCGCGTCAGCCGTCGAATGAACAGCGACCGTGGCGATGCCCAGTTCCTTGCAAGCGCGAAGAACGCGAAGGGCGATTTCACCGCGATTGGCAATGAGGACCTTGGAAATCATCGTTTCACGCCTATTCGAGGATGATCAGGGCTTCGCCGTATTCGACGGGCGTACCATCTTGGACGAGGATATCGACCACCTTGCCGGAACGCGGCGCCGGAATCTGGTTCATCGTCTTCATGGCTTCGATGATCAGGATGGTCTGGCCTTCCTTGACGGTCGCGCCGACTTCGATGAAGGGACGGGCGCCGGGAGCCGGAGCGAAATAGGCCGTGCCGACCATCGGCGAGGTGACCGCATTCTTGTTGTTGCGGGGAGAAACCTCGGCGGCGGCGGCCGGTGCGGCAGCGGCCTGCGCGGCGGGCGCTGCATAAGCGGTCGGAACCGGTGCGGAAACATATTGCGGCGTTCCGGCGCGCGAAACGCGGATGCGCAGGTCGTCCTGCTCGACTTCGATCTCGGTGAGATCGGTCTCGTTCAGGATGTTGGCGAGATCGCGGATCAGCGCCTGATCGATGCCGGATTTCTTGTCAGCCATGGTGAGCCTCTTGTTTTTCTTATTTCGTTTGTTTGGTCAGTGTGTTTAGCGCATTGAGCGCGAGAATGTAACTATGAGCGCCGAAACCGCAGATCACGCCCTTCACGGCGGGGGCGATCATGGATTTGTGGCGGAATTCTTCACGGGCATGCACGTTGGACAGGTGCAACTCGACGACGGGGATTTTGACGGCCTTGATGGCGTCATGCAGCGCGATCGACGTGTGCGTGTAGGCACCCGCATTGATGGCGACGCCGGCGGCCTTGTCGCCCGCTTCGTGAATCCAGTCGACCAGGTAACCTTCATGATTGCTCTGGCGAAAAACAATCTCGACGCCGAGATTCTTGCCTTCCGCGGCGCACATCGCCTCGATATCGGCAAGCGTCTGGCCGCCGTAAATACCGGGCTCGCGCTTGCCGAGCGCGTTGAGGTTGGGGCCGTTCAGAACGTAGATGGTCTCAGCCATGAAGGATTAAAGTCCGAGGATCGTGGGGGTTACCTATAGACCGGCGCTTCCGTGAGGGAAAGCCTTTTGCTCCCCCACGGAATTTGTCCACAAGCGATCGCTTGATCGTCAGCAAACGGTCTTGCCGCAGCTGCGCATGTTGGTGACCTTGGCTTCCAGTTCTTCGGCGCCGACAGCGCCAAAAACCGCCTCATTGCCGACGACATAGGACGGCGTGCCGGTGATGCCGAGGTCGTTGGCGAGCGTATAGGCTTCCTTCACGCCGGCATCCTGCGCATCGCTTTCCATCTTGGCGCGGATATCGGCTTCGGAAACGCCGAGACGGCCGGCAACGGCAATCGCGGTCTCTTCCGTCGCGCGGTCCTCGCCGCCGAGCAACGCCCGGTGGAAATCGCCGTATTTTTCAGGTGCGATCTGGCGGAAGGCGGCGCTGACGCGGTGCGCGGCAAGAGAATCCGGGCCGAGAATCGGCAGTTCCTTCAGCACGAACCGCACGTTCTTGTCGTTTTCGAGGATCGCTTCCATGTCGGACAGCGCGCGTTTGCAATAGCCGCAATTGTAGTCGTAGAATTCGACGATGGTGACGTCGCCCTTGGGATTGCCGAGCGTGACATCGTGCACGGACTGGAAGATCGCTTCCTTGTTACCGGCAATGGCGGCTTCGGCTTGGCGAAGCTGCTCTTCCTGCTGCTTCTTCTTCAAGGACTGCTGGGCCTCGAGAAGGATTTCGGGGTTCGCCACCAGATATTCGCGGATGAACTCGCCGAGTTCCTTCTTGTCCTTGGCGTCAAGGGCATAGGCGCCTTGGGGGAGCGCAGCGCTCGCCGTCAGGAACAGGGTTGCGGCGGCGATGATCTTGCGGGCAGTCGATGGCATGCGTTCCGTGTCCTTCATTGTCGTGCCTGTGTCGTTCAAGTTCGAAGCCGGCCGGCAGAATTGAAAGACATTTCCGGCCCTTATGGCGCGGCAACCGACCATAGGTCGAGCGGGCGTCAAACGAAACCGCAAAATCGGCGGAAGTGCGGCGTTCTCGCACTTGTGAATGGCTTTTTGATCGTGCAAAGCACCGGCAAGGCGACAGGCCGAACGAAATTTGCAAGGAGAACCGCTTTGAAAACGCTATCCCGCCGCAGCGCCGTCGAGCCTTTTCATGCGATGGATGTTCTTGCCGAAGCGACGAAACGGCGCGAAGCCGGCTATCCCGTCATCTCCATGGCAGTCGGCCAGCCAAGCCACCCCGCGCCGAAGGCGGCCCTGGAGGCCGCGCACGCTGCCCTCGCTCAAGGCCGCCTCGGCTATACGGATGCACTCGGCACCAACAGTCTGAAGATCGGGATCGCGAAACACTACAAGACCCGCTACGGCATCGAGGTCGATCCGCAGCGCATCGCGGTGACGACCGGCTCGTCCGCCGGGTTCAACCTGGCTTTCCTTGCGCTGTTCGATCCCGGTGATTGCGTGGCGATCGCGCGGCCCGGCTATCCTGCCTACCGCAATATCCTGGCGGCGCTCGGCCTTACCGTCGTCGAGGTCGAAGCGAATGCCGAGACCGGCTTTACTCTGACGCCGGAAAGCCTTGCTGCTGCTGAGAAAAAAGCGGGATGCCGCCTTGACGGTGTTCTGCTCGCAAGCCCCGCCAACCCGACCGGAACGGTCACCGGCAGAGCCGGCCTGAAGGCGCTTGCCGATTATTGCCACGAGTGCGGCATCGCCTTAATTTCCGACGAAATCTACCACGGCCTGACCTTTGCAGGCGAGGAAACGACGGCCCTGAGCGTTACAGACGAGGCCGTGATCATCAATTCCTTCTCGAAATATTATTGCATGACCGGCTGGCGCATCGGCTGGATGGTGCTGCCGGAAAGTCAGGTGCGCGCCTTTGAGCGCATCGCCCAAAGCCTCTATATCTCGCCGCCGGAACTGTCCCAGATCGCGGCGGAAGCAGCACTGGGCGCCGAAGCAGAGCTTGACGTCTACAAGGCGTCCTACGGCGCCAATCGCGCCTTGCTCCTGAAGCGGCTTCCCGAAATGGGGCTGTCGATCGCTTCGCCGATGGATGGCGCGTTTTACGCCTATGCCGACGTGAGCCGCTTTACCAATGACAGTATGGCGTTTGCGCGGCGCATGCTGGCGGAAATCAATGTCGCGGCGACGCCGGGCTTCGATTTCGACCCGATCGACGGAAACCGCACCATGCGTTTCTCCTACGCCGGTGCGGAAACCGACATGATTGAGGCGTTGGACCGGATCGCCCGCTGGCTCGCCTGAGTCAGCGGCAGACCCGTACCTTGCGCGTGACCGGGTTGCCGAAGGCATCGTGACTTCGCACGGCGCGCACGACGCAGACCGGCTCGAAAGCCGTATCGTAGCTGCGGTAGTAATAGTCATTGTGGAACTGGCGGACGCCGTTGCCTGAAAGCGAAGGCTGAATCAGGCCGACGACCGATGCTGCGGCGAGGGTGGCTGCAAACGTGCCCATGATGTTCGTCCTTGTTGGCGGCGGCACATAGTAACGTGCCTGCCTTGACCACAAGCATCCCACAGCATCGCCTGACGTTCTGTACCCGTGGAAACATAGCCTCAAGGATGTAGAAAACGCGGCAGGCAACCTCACTCCGCAGGCGAGAGGTTGTACAGAAAATCCGCAAGCCTTTGATTTTCCGATATCCGGAAGGTCCGCGGCACACCGTTGAACATGACGCAGCAGCGGGCGTCGTTACAAACGAAAACGGCCGGGTTTCCCCGGCCGCTGTTCAAATCTTCAAGCTTTGCGCAGGTCTCAGAAGAAACCGCGCTTCTGCCACCAGCCACCCTTCTTGGGCTTCGGCGGCTCGTTGTCGCCTTCGCCTTCGGCGGGCGCCGAGGAGCGAACCACCGGCGCGGAGGCGATCGTGTTCAGGTCACGATTGCCGCGCGAGGATTTTTCATCCAGCGTGGCCGCCGCTTCTTCGACGGCCGGCTCAACCGGAGTTTCCTCAGCTGGCGTCTCCTCAATGGCAGCCTGGGCTGCGCTGTCGACGACTGCTGCTTCCGCAACGGCTTCCTCGGTCACCGGAGCCTCTTCGCCGGCCGGCGCTGCCTTCTTGCGGCTGCGGCGCGGTTTTGCGGGTTTTGTTTCCTCGACAGCAACTTCGGCCGCAACCATTTCTGCGGCTGCCGGCTCGGTGGCATCGTCGACCACGGCTTCAGCGGTCAGGTTTTCGGTGGCTTCCTCGTTGTCGGACTCGGATGCTTCTCCTGAAGCCTCCTCGCCTGCGACCTCGTCGCCACGGCTGCGGCGGCCACCGCGCTTGCCGCGACGGCGGCGCTTGCGCTTCTGGCGGTCTTCCTCGCTGGCATCGCCGGCAGCAACGGTATCGGCGGCGTCATCGCCGTCCTCGTCGTCGCCCTCCGCTTCGGCGTCGTCGTCACCGGCAGCTTCGGCCTGCGTCTGTTCGCCGTTCCCGCGGCCACCACGGCGGCGGCGGCGGCGCTTGCGCTTGCGGTCGTTGTCACCTTCCGAACGTTCGGCGCGCTCTGCACGCTCCGGCTTGGCTTCGACAACGACTTCTTCTTCCTCGTCGATCTCCTCCTCGATGATGACGTCGTCGTCGTCCTCCTCGATCTCGGGTTCGAAGTGCATGATCTGCTCGATCTTCACCGGATTTTCGACCGGCTCGCCGCGATCGATCGCGAAGTGCTGGGCGCCGACATGGGCATCCGCCTCGATGATGATCGACACGCCGAAGCGGGCTTCATAATCGATGATCGTGCTGCGCTTGTGGTTGAGCAGGTAGAGCGCGATATCCGGCGTCGTGCGCACGGTGATGTCGTGCGTGGTGTTCTTCAGCAGATATTCCTCGACGCCGCGCAGGACATGCAGCGCGACAGACGACTGCGAGCGCACATGGCCCGTGCCGTTGCAATGCGAGCAGACCTGCATGGTCGATTCGAGCACCGAGGCGCGGATGCGCTGGCGCGACATTTCGAGCAGGCCGAAATGCGATATGCGGCCAACCTGGATGCGGGCGCGGTCGTTCTTCAGGTGGTCCTTCAGACGCTTCTCGACCGAGCGGTTGTTGCGCTTTTCTTCCATGTCGATGAAGTCGACGACCACGAGGCCGGCGAGGTCGCGCAGGCGCAGCTGGCGTGCGACTTCTTCAGCTGCTTCGAGGTTGGTCTGGAGCGCCGTGTCCTCGATCGAATGTTCGCGGGTCGAGCGACCGGAGTTGACGTCGATCGCCACCAGCGCTTCGGTCTGGTTGATGATGATGTAGCCGCCGGACTTCAATGTCACCTGCGGCTGCAGCATGCGGTCCAGCTGTGCCTCGATGCCCGAGCGCGAGAAAATCGGGTGCACGTCGCGGTAGGGCTGAACCACCTTGGCGTGGCTCGGCATCAGCATCTTCATGAAGCCCTTGGCTTCCTTGTAGCCTTCCTCGCCTGCAACAACGATCTCGCTGATATCCTTGTTGTAGAGATCGCGGATCGAGCGCTTTATCAGCGAGCCTTCCTCATAGACGAGGCAGGGCGCGGTGGAGGCAAGCGTCAGCGTGCGGACGTTTTCCCACAGGCGCATCAGGTATTCGAAGTCGCGCTTGATCTCGACCTTGGTGCGATTGGCGCCGGCGGTGCGCAGGATGACGCCCATGCCCTGCGGCACTTCGAGCGCGCGGGCGATTTCCTTGAGGCGCTTGCGGTCCGGCAGGTTGGTGATCTTGCGGGAAATGCCACCACCGCGCGCCGTGTTCGGCATCAGGACGGAGTAACGGCCCGCAAGCGACAGATAAGTGGTGAGGGCAGCACCCTTGTTGCCGCGCTCTTCCTTGGCGACCTGCACGAGCAGGATCTGACGGCGCTTGATCACTTCCTGAATGCGGTACTGCTTGCGCGGGCGGCGGTTGGACTGACGGTCCGGCACTTCTTCCATCGCGTCTTCGGCGCCGACGGATTCGATGACTTCCTTCTCTTCGTGATGGTCGTCGTCATCGTCGTCGTCATGCCGGCGGCCGCCGCGAACGTCTTCCGAGATGCTGTCGGTATCGACCATGGCGGCCATTTCGCCGGTATCGTCTTCGCCTTCGGCCTTTGCGACCTCGGCCTCTTCAGCCTCGGCTGCAGCCTTCTTGGTGCGGCGCGGACGGCGGACCTTCTTCGGCTTTTCCTCGACGATCTCTTCGGCAGCCGCTTCCGTCACCGTCTCGACTTCGGAAGTTTCCTCGACGATCTCGGTGACCTCGGCCTCTTCCGCCACCGTTTCGGATGCGGCGATATAGGGTGCCGTTTCGACCGGTTCGATATCGTCATCGCCGCGGCGCGCTTCTTCCGCTTCGGCCCTCAGCAGGGCCTGACGGTCGGCAAGCGGAATCTGGTAATAATCGGGGTGGATTTCGGCGAAGGCCAGGAAGCCGTGGCGGTTGCCGCCGTAATCGACGAAGGCCGCCTGTAGCGACGGCTCGACGCGGGTCACCTTGGCAAGGTAGATATTGCCGCGGATCTGCTTCTTGTGTTCGGATTCGAAGTCGAATTCTTCTATGCGGTTTCCGCGAACGACAACGACGCGCGTCTCTTCAGCATGAGACGCATCGATAAGCATTTTCTCTGCCATGTAAGCTGTGCTCCTCGGCGAGCGCGCAAACGGAGAGAGGGACGGGCTCCCGGAGGAGTCCATCCCGACTGTTCGCGTTGCTTGCCGGATGTAAATATTCCTGAAGGAACAGCGTTCAGCAGCCAGACGGCAGCCGGGACGGTCACGTCCCGGGGCCTGTTTACTTCTGACCGATACTGCTGAGACAACGTAGGATACCAAACAGGAATGCCAAAGTTTTTAGGCCCTGAAGGCCCGATGAATGCGCCCGATCACGGGCTTGTGGTGAAACCACGATATGTTCCCGGCCACCGCCGGCTTGCGATTCGTATGGGCAGTCAAGTGGAGCGACGGCGGATGAAGCGCGACTGCCTGCTGCGACGTGATCGTCATTGAGCGGTTTAACCCGTAGCGATCACGCGCTGGCGCCAAGGTTTTAAATACCTATGGCTGCCGGTCGTCGATTCTATCCCGTCAACACTTTCTACCTGTGAAGCTTGTATGTTTTCTATGTCACAATGGCAAGGGAAAAGCCTGATCCGTCATAATATTGATTGATTCGGTCGACCACCTGTGGCTGCTCGCGAAAGCCCGTGAAACGCCGTGGTAAGCTTTGGTTAACCGTGAAGGGGCATTCATGGAAAGTGCCGGTTGGACCGCCCGCAGCCTGAGGGCAGGGCGCCAAAAGGCCAATCTCTTTGAGACGATATGAGAAAGATCGGTTCTGATGTTGACGGCGATGGTGCGATATCTATGCGGAGCGCTGGCCCTGTGCGTGGCCTGCGGGTCTGCTCTTGCAGCCGATTCCCCGCTGCTCGCCTACGGCGCCCGCATTGCCGGCGACGATGCCCGTACTCGCGTCGTCATTGAATTCGACCGCGCGCCCGATTTCTTCGTCCACTACGTTGCCGATCCGGTCCGCGTGATCATCGACCTGCCGGAAACCTCCTTTGGCCTGAAGGAGGAGGACATGGAGGCGCGGGGACTGCTCAGCGATATCCGTTACGGCGCGATGGGGGCGGGCAGTTCCCGCATCGTGCTGACAGCGAAGGAGCCGATCGAAGTCTCGCTTGCCGAGGTCAAGCCCGACGAGGACAACAAGGGGTTTCGCCTCGTTCTCGACACGGAGCGCGTCAGCAAGAAGCAATTTGCCGACCTGATCGATGCCCAGAAATGGACCGGCAGCGTGGTCGCGGCAAAAACCGGCCGCGTGACTGCGCCGGAACCCAAGACTGAAAACGGCACCTTCGTCGTCGCCGTCGATGCCGGCCATGGCGGCATCGATACCGGCGCGATCGGCACCGAGACCAAGACCGTGGAAAAGGACGTGACGCTCGCTTTCGCCCGCGATCTCGTCGATCATCTGAACCGCCGGGCCGGCATCAAGGCCTTCCTGACGCGCGACGGCGATGAATTCCTCTCCTTGCCGCAGCGCGTGCAGATCGCCCGCCGCCAGAGCGCAAACCTCTTCATTTCCCTGCATGCCGATACGTTGAAGCAGCGCGATATCCGCGGCGCGACCGTCTACACCATCTCCGACAAGGCCTCCGACCATCTGGCCGCGAGCCTCGCAGAGCGTGAAAACCTATCCGATACGATTGCCGGCGTGGCGCTCTCCAACGAGCCGGCGGAGGTCGCCGACATCCTGCTCGACCTCACGCGCCGCGAAACCCAAGCCTTTTCCGTCAATCTCGCCCAGACCATCGTGTCCTCCTTCGAGGGCCAGATCAACCTGATCAACAATCCCCACCGCTATGCCGGCTTCCGCGTGCTGCAGGCGCCGGATGTGCCGTCCATCCTGCTCGAACTCGGCTTCCTCTCCAACAAGGAAGACGAAAAGCTGCTGGTCGATCCGGCCTGGCGGGCCAAGCTTTCCGAGCTTCTGGCAGGCGCGGTCGGCAACTATCGTACTGCCACCGTCGCCAATGGCGGCTGATTTCTGTCTTTTGAATTGATTCGATTTTCGCCGGACGTCGCATTACATCACCGTGCGGTTTACCACGGCATCCGATGTGATTTGTGTCGCTCGGGTAACAGCGATATGATTTTCAAGGGGATGCGGGTCGTTTAACGGCTTCAAGCCCTATTTTGCTCACAATCCGGTCGCTATCGGAAGCCGGAGTTTGCATGGACATCGAGCCGCCTGCTTAAGGCTTGGCGGCAGTT
Source organism: Rhizobium sp. Root1212 (assembly GCF_001424985.1). GTDB lineage: Bacteria > Pseudomonadota > Alphaproteobacteria > Rhizobiales > Rhizobiaceae > Pararhizobium. The sequence continues at coordinate 174,381 of NZ_LMDA01000025.1, read as the reverse complement.
GGATGAAACCGCCGCTTCAGCAAGCGAGGGCGGCACGTTGCATTCGTATTCGGCGCGCGATAGGCCTCGGACCCACGCGCACAGGCATGTACAACAAAGGTACCGGTATCTGGCTGATGATCAGACTGATTGGATATTTCTTCGGCATTGGCGTTTTCCTGCTCCTCGGCGTGGCAGCGGCCGCAGCCGTTTATCTCGGCCATGTGACGAAGGATCTGCCGGACTATGAAGTCCTGGCGAACTACGCGCCGCCGGTCACCACCCGTATCCACGCCGGCAACGGCGCGCTGATGGCCGAATATGCCCGCGAGCGGCGCCTTTACCTGCCGATCCAGGCCATCCCGGATCGCGTCAAGGCCGCCTTCATCTCCGCGGAAGACAAGAATTTCTACCAGCATCCAGGCGTCGATATCACCGGCCTCGGCCGCGCGATTTTCGTCAACCTGCAGAATTTCGGCTCCGGCCGCCGCCCGGTCGGCGCCTCGACGATCACCCAGCAGGTCGCCAAGAACTTCCTGCTCACGGCCGACCAGACGATCGACCGCAAGGTCAAGGAAGCGATCCTCTCCTTCCGCATCGAGCAGGCCTACAGCAAGGATCGCATTCTCGAGCTTTATCTCAACGAGATTTTCTTCGGCCTGAATTCCTACGGCATCGCCGGCGCGGCGCTCACCTATTTCGACAAGTCGGTCACCGAGTTGACGATCGCCGAAACCGCCTATCTTGCCGCCCTGCCGAAGGGCCCGGCCAACTACCATCCCTTCCGCAAGGAAGCGGCCGCCATCGAACGCCGTAACTGGGTCATCGACCGCATGGTCGAGAACGGCTACGTGACCAAGGCCGATGGCGACGAAGCCAAGCAGCAGCCGCTCGGCGTCAAGCTGCGCCGCGGTGGTTCGCATCTCTTTGCGTCGGATTATTTCGCCGAGGAAGTGCGCCGCCAGATCATCCAGCGCTACGGCGACAACGCCCTCTATGAAGGCGGCCTTTCCGTCCGCACCTCGCTCGATCCCGATATGCAGATCAAGGCCCGTAAGGCGCTGCAGGACGGTCTCGTCAGCTACGACGAGCGCCGCGGCTTCCATGGCGCCATCAAGTCGATCGAGATCGGCGGCGACTGGGGCGAACCGCTCGGCAAGCTAGATGCGCTCTCGGACGTGCCGGAATGGAAGCTCGCCGTCGTGCTTTCCGTCGATGACAAGGGCGCCGAAATCGGCATCCAGCCGGAAAAGGATAGCGCCGGCAAGATCGCCGCAGAGCGCGTGAAGGGCTTCATCACTGCCAAGAACATGCAGTGGGCCTATCGCTCCTCCACCGGCGAGCGTAAGACCGCGAAATCGCCGGAAGGCGTGGTTGGTCCGGGCGATGTCGTCTATGTCGAGCCGACCGATACGGACGGCCAGTATCGCCTGCGCCAGCCGCCGAAGGTGCAGGGCGGCCTCGTCGCCATGGACCCTCAGACCGGCCGCGTTCTCGCCATGGTCGGTGGTTTCTCCTATGGCCAGTCGGAGTTCAACCGCGCGACGCAGGCCATGCGCCAGCCGGGTTCGTCCTTCAAGCCGTTCGTTTACGCCGCCGCTCTCGACAACGGCTATACGCCCGCCTCGGTCATTCTCGATGCGCCGTTTGAAATGGTCGCCGGCGGACAGGTCTGGCGCCCGGAAAACTATGGTGGCGGCTCCGCCGGCCCATCGACCCTGCGTCTCGGCATCGAGAAGTCGCGTAACCTGATGACCGTCCGTCTCGCCAACGACATGGGCATGAACCTCGTCGCCGAATATGCCGAACGCTTCGGCATCTATGATAAGATGCTGCCGGTGCTCGCCATGTCGCTGGGCTCTGGTGAGACGACGGTGCTGCGCATGGTGTCGGCGTATTCCGTGATCGCCAATGGCGGCAAGCAGATCAAGCCGTCACTCATCGACCGTATTCAGGACCGCTACGGCAAGACGATCTTCCGCCACGAGGAACGCACCTGCGAGACCTGCAACGCTTCTGATTGGCAGAGCCAGGAAGAGCCGGTGGTGACCGACAACCGCGAACAGGTCCTCGACCCGATGACGGCCTACCAGATCACCTCGATGATGGAAGGTGTGATCACCCGTGGTACGGCCGCTGGCAAGGTCAAGCTCGACCGTCCGGTTGCCGGCAAGACCGGCACGACCAACGACGAGAAGGACGCCTGGTTCGTCGGCTATACGCCGGATCTGGTCGCTGGCCTCTATCTCGGCTTCGACAATCCGGCGCCGCTCGGCCGCGGCGCGACGGGTGGCGGTCTCGCTGCTCCCGTGTTCAATGAATTCATGCAGGCCGCTCTTCAGGGCACCCGCCCGGTCAAGTTCGTGGTTCCCGAAGGCATGAGCTTGATCCCGGTCAACCGCAAGACCGGCATGGCCGCCGCCGAAGGCGATCCGGACACGATCATCGAGGCCTTCAAGCCAGGTACTGGCCCGGCCGATACCTTCTCCGTCATCGGCGACATGGACGAATACGTGCCGCCGGAAGAAATCCTGCGCAACTCGCCGCAGGCAAATCAGGCGGTGACCTCCGGCTCCAACGGCCTGTTCTAGGCTCTTTCGCATCATTGCCGATGCCCGCCGCCTTTACTTTGGCGGCGGGCATCGCTATTTCACGGCTCATCAAAACCCCATTTCAAGAAGCGGAAAAATGCGCAGCGAAATCGAGAATATTGTCGACGAGATCAAGCAGGCCATAAGCCTGCTGAGGAGGCATCTTTGACTGGGACCAGGCGATAAGACGACTGGACTGGTTGAACAACAAGGCCGAAGACCCGAACCTCTGGAACGACTCCACCGAGGCGCAGAAGCTGATGCGCGAGCGTCAGAACCTCGACGAGGCGATCAGCGGCGTGCGGGCACTTGAGCGGCAGCTCAAGGACAATATCGAACTCATCGAGCTTGGTGAGGAAGAGGGCGACGCCGATGTCGTCAAGGAAGCCGAGGACGCGCTGAAGGGTCTGAGGGCCGAATCCGCCCGACGTCAGGTCGAGGCCATGCTTTCGGGCGAAGCCGACGGCAACGACACCTATCTCGAAGTTCATTCCGGCGCGGGCGGTACGGAAAGCCAGGACTGGGCCAACATGCTGCTTCGCATGTACAGCCGCTGGGCCGAACGCCAGGGCTACAAGATCGAGCTGCTCGAAATCCACGATGGCGAAGAAGCGGGCATCAAGTCGGCGACACTGCTGGTCAAGGGCCACAACGCCTATGGCTGGCTGAAGACCGAATCGGGCGTGCACCGCCTCGTGCGTATCTCTCCCTATGACAGCAATGCGCGCCGTCACACCTCGTTCTCGTCCATCTGGGTTTATCCGGTGGTCGACGATTCGATCCAGATCGACATCAATGAGAGCGATTGCCGCATCGACACCTACCGTTCGTCGGGCGCCGGCGGCCAGCACGTCAACACGACCGACTCGGCCGTGCGCATCACGCATATGCCGTCCGGCATCGTCGTGCAGTGCCAGCAGGAGCGTTCGCAGCACAAGAACCGCGCCAAGGCCTGGGATATGCTGCGCGCACGCCTCTACGAAGCCGAGCTGAAGAAGCGCGAAGACGCAGCCAACGCTGAAGCCGCTTCCAAGACCGATATCGGCTGGGGCCACCAGATCCGTTCCTACGTTCTGCAGCCTTACCAGCTGGTCAAGGACCTTCGCACCGGCGTCGAAAGCACGGCCCCTTCGGACGTGCTCGATGGCGAACTGAACGAGTTCATGGAAGCAGCACTTGCCCACCGCGTTGCCGGCGGCGCCGATGCTGTTGTGGACGATCTCGCCTGATCGGGCCGTGGAACGTGAAATTATCAAGGGGCCGGGGACAACACCCGGCCCCTTTCGTTTGAAGTCTTTCAAAAATACCCGATCAAACCATTTTCACTTTACACACCGGCAAAATATGGTACTGCCATCGCCATGGCGCCCTTATAGCTCAGTTGGTAGAGCATCTGATTTGTAATCAGAGGGTCGGGAGTTCGAGTCTCTCTGGGGGCACCATTTCTCAAAACCATCGCTGAAAACTTCCCGGCGGGATCTTCCCGCGGAGCGCGAAACCGTATGCGAACGGGGCCGTTACCGTAACAAACGGCGTAGTCTGTGCCTTATCCCAAAAAACGCTTGTTGCGGAACATTCAACGGCTTACCGTGCCCGGACGAGGCGGAAGGAAATTTTCCACCGCGTAGAAACCGATGGAACCGGAGAGGGCGATGACCTTTAGAACCACAATTTTGGCCGTAGTGAGCGCGCTTGTCATGCTCTCCGGCTGCGCTACGACCGGCGAAAACAACACAACCTATGCGGACTATCAGGGATATGGTCCGCAGCCGTTCCTTGGGGCGAAGAGCGGCGCCAATGTCGGCATTCCGCTACAATAGGCTCAGCGCAGGAGCATGATCTCGCAGGGATCGCCGGCCTCTGCCGTCGGCGCACCGATCGGGCGGACGATCAGGCAATCCGCCTCGGCGAGAACCCGCATCATCGACGAATCCTGCTTCGCGAAGGGCCGGGCAGTCCAGCTGCCGTCATCGGCCTTGCCGAGGCGGGCGCGAACATAGTCCTGCCGGCCGTCATTGGCCGGCAGAGCGCCGTTCAGACGGGCGCGGGCGCGGCGATCGCTGGCAGGCAAACCACCGAGATGGCGCAGCAACGGCTCCAGGAAAAGATAGGAGCAGACGACGCTTGAAACCGGATTTCCCGGCAATCCAAGCACCACCGTTCCTCCGAGCGAGCCGACCATCAGCGGCTTTCCCGGCCGCATGGCGATCTTCCAGAAATCGAGAACCATGCCGGCATCGACAAGCGCAGGCTGCACCAGATCGTGATCGCCGACCGAAGCGCCGCCGAGCGTCACCAGCACGTCCACGCCCGAGTCGACCGCCTTGCGCACGGCGGCTGTTATTGCTGCCCGGTTATCGCCGATGATACCGAGATCGATGACCTCGGCGCCGTTTTCGCGGGCGATGGCCGCAACGCCAAAGCTGTTCGAGGCGATGATCTGGTCCGGTCCGGGCGTCGATCCCGGCGGCAGCAATTCGTCGCCGGTCGCAATGATCGCGACTTTGGGGCGGACGACGACCGGCAGCACCGGGTGATTCATGGCGGCCGCGACCGTCAGCCGGGCCGGCGTCATCTGTTCGCCAACGCGGAGAATCACGTCGCCTTCGGTGAAATCCTGTCCCTTCGGGCGGACATGCCTGCCCTTGGTCAGGGCGAAATGGGTGCGGATTCGGCCATCGCCGAGGGTTTCGGCATCTTCCTGCGCCAGCACCGTATCGGCGCCGGCCGGGATCGGCGCGCCGGTGAAAATCCTGACGACTTCACCCGGCGCGACCCGCCCGGAAAAACCGTGGCCGGCGGCAGACTGGCCGATGACGCGCAACTCAGCCCCGACTTCAGCCAGATCCTCGTGCCGGCCGGCATAGCCGTCCATCGCCGAGTTGTCGAAGGCAGGGTGGGTGAGGCGGGCTGCAATATCCTGTGCCAGCACCCGGCCTTCGGCTGCGGTGAGGTCTACGGTCTCCGTCCGTGGTTTTCCCGGCGCAAGGGCCAGCAATCGTGACAGGGCCTCATCGACGGGAAGAAGGGACATTGCTCAGGCCTCTGTGCGTCGGTAGTCGCCGGAGCGGCCGCCGGATTTGCTGACGAGCCGGATACCACCGATTTCCATCTCGCGATCGGCCGCCTTCGCCATGTCGTAGACGGTGAGGCAGGCGACGCTTGCCGCCGTCAGCGCTTCCATCTCGACGCCGGTGCGTCCGGTGAGCTTCGCCATGGTCTCGACGCGCAATCCCGGCAAATCGGGATCGGGCGTGATATCGACGGCGACCTTGCTCAGCATCAGCGGATGGCAGAGCGGAATGAGGTTCGACGTCTGTTTGGCGGCCATGATGCCGGCGAGCCGGGCCGTCGCGATCACGTCGCCCTTCTTGGAGTTCCCCTCCAGAATAAGCGCCAGCGTCTCCGGCTTCATGCGGACATAGCCTTCCGCGACGGCGATGCGAACGGTCTCGCTCTTGTCGCCGACATCCACCATGCCGGCAGCGCCAGCGGCGTCGATATGGGTGAGGGAGGTCGTCATTCGGCAGCCAGGGCGGCGGAAGAGCCGGTCAGCAGCGCGCGGGTTGCAGCCGCGACATCGTCCTTGCGCATCAGGCTTTCGCCGACGAGGAAGGTGCTGATTCCGGCCTTTTGCAGCCGCAGGCATTCATCATGGGTGAAGATGCCGCTTTCGCCGACCAGCAGACGGTCTTGCGGCACCATCGGCGCCAGCTTTTCCGAAAGCGCGATATCGACCTCGAAGGTCTTCAGATTGCGGTTATTGATGCCGACGAGTTTGGAGGAAAGCTTTAGCGCGCGCTCCATTTCTTCCTCGTCATGCACCTCGACCAGCACATCCATGCCTAGCGAAAAAGCTTCATGCTCCAGCCGGCGAGCATCGTCGTCGCCGAGCGACGCCATGATCAGCAGGATGCAATCGGCCCCCCAGGCGCGGGCTTCCTGCACCTGATAGGGATCGAACATGAAATCCTTGCGCAGCGCCGGCAGCGAGCAGGCCGCACGCGCCGCCGTCAGGAACGAGGGCTGGCCCTGAAAGCTCGGCGTATCCGTCAACACCGAAAGACAGGCCGCACCGCCGGCTTCATAGGCCTTGGCAAGGCTTGGCGGATCGAAATCGGCGCGGATCAGCCCCTTGGAAGGGCTGGCCTTCTTGATTTCCGCGATCAGGCCGAACACGCCTTCGGCCTTCTTGGCGCGCAGGCTTGCCATGAAGCCGCGCGGCGCTTCCTGATCGGCCTGCATGGCCCGCAGGTCCGCAAGCGAAACCCTGGCCTTGGCGGCGGCGATCTCTTCGCGCTTGTAGAGTTCGATCTTGCGCAGAATATCGGTCACGGCTGTTCTCCCGCCGGGCTGTTGGTCGATGCCACGAGCTTTTCGAGCGTCGTCTTGGCGCTTCCGCTCGAAAGCGCCTGGCGCGCGATCTCCATGCCTTCGCCAAGGGTTTTCGCGCGCCCGGCGATCAGCAGCGAGGCGGCGGCATTGGCGAGCGAGATATCGCGGTATGGCGTCGCATCGCCGTCCAGTACGCCCTGCAGCGCCACCGCGTTATGCGCGCCGTCGCCGCCCTTCAGGACATCGAGGCTCACAGTTTGCAGCCCGAAATCATCAGGCGTCAATTCGAATGTTCTGATCTCGCCGTTTTCGAGTGCGGCGACCTGCGTCGTGCCGGTGGTCGTGATTTCGTCAAGGCCATCGCCATGCACCACCCAGACATTGGTGGAGCCGAGATCGCGCAACACTTCCGCGACCGGAACCACCCAGCGCGGCGCAAAGACGCCGACCAACTGGCGGGTGACGCCGGCCGGGTTGGAAAGCGGTCCCAGCAAATTGAAGATCGTGCGGGTGCCAAGCTCGACGCGGGTCGGCCCGACATGGCGCATCGCGGAATGATGCTGCTGGGCGAACATGAAGCCGAGGCCGGCCTCGCGAATGCTGCGGGAAATCGCTTCCGGGCCGATATCGAGCTTGACGCCGAGGCAGGAGAGGGCGTCCGCCGTGCCGGATTTCGAGCTGAGCGCCCGGTTGCCGTGCTTGGCGACGGGAACACCGGCGCCGGCGACGATCAGCGCCGCCAGCGTCGAGATATTGTAGGTGCCCGCACCATCGCCGCCCGTGCCGACGATATCGATGGCATCGGCCGGGGCCTCGACGGTCAGCATGCGCGCCCGCATCGCCCCGACGGCGCCGACGATTTCGTCGACCGTTTCGCCGCGCACGCGCAGCGCCATCAGAAAGCCGCCGATCTGCGAAGGCGTCGCCTCGCCGGACATGATGATCTCGAAGGCGGCACGGGCATCGGTACGATCGAGCGCTTCGCCTAAGGCTGCCTTCGCGATGAAAGGCTTCAAATCCGGCATGGGAACATCCTTTTAGCGGTTTAGCGCGGTTTCGGCGAGCTGCTGGTTGATCGAGACGCCATAGCCGGTCTGCAGCTCGGTGACCATCTGGTCGAGGATGTCGTCACCGCTGGCGCGGGCGACGGCGTCGATCTGCCGGTCTTCGTTGTCGAGCGCGTCGACCATGTTGTCTTCATTGACGGAGGTGACCTTCAAGAGGATCTGGCCGTCGCCACCGACGCCGGTTGCGTTGGCAACGGTACCTTCTGGGCCACTGAACGCGGCGGTCACCGCAGCCGGGCTGAAGGCCGCATCGTCGGAAGCGCGGCGAAGGCCGGTCTTGGTTTCGACGGCAATGCCGAGTTCGGTCGCGATGGTCGCCAGCGTCTCGCCCTTCTGGACGCGGACCTTCAGCTCTTCAGCCTTGGCGGCAAGCGCCTTGCGCTGCTGCTCGGCGGTCCAGTCGGCCACGACCTTTTCGCGGGCCTCGTCCAGCGTGCGGTCGCGCGCCGGAGTGATTTCCTCGACATCGAACCAGACGTAACCGTCACGGCCGAGATTGACCGGCAGGGTTTCGCCGCCGACGTCAGCCTTGAAGGCTTCCTCCAGCAGCGACTTGGCTTCCGGAATGCCGGCAACCGGTTCGCCGTCCTGATCGTTACCGCGAGCATCGATCGCATTGACGGTGACGAGCTTCAGGCCGCTCTGACTTGCCGCTTCCTGCATGCTGGCGCCGGAAACGCGTGCGTCTTCGAACTTGTCGTGGATGCCCATGATTTCATTGCCGGCGTTGGAAAGCGCAAGCTCCTGGCGAAGCTCTTCCTTAACGTCGTCGAAGCTGCGAACCGTTTCCGGCTTGATGTTGGTGATGCGCAGGATGACCGGGCCGAAGGAGCCGTCGACGACCGGCGTGACGTTGCCTTCCAGCGTAACGGCAAAGGCGGCATCGCCGATCTTGGCGTCCGGCACGCGGTCGCGGGTGAAATCACCGAGCAGAACATCGCCGCTGGTCTTGCCCTGTTCGGCAACCAGATCGTCGAAGGAGGTGCCGGCGGCAAGCTTCGCGGCAGCGGCATCAGCAGCTTCGCGCGAGGGGAAGGCAAGCTGTTCGATCGTGCGGGTTTCGGCGGTGCGGAAGCTGTCCTTGCGGCGGTCGTAATCGGCGCGAATTTCGTCGTCGGTCACCGTCTTTGCATCCGCGATGTCGGACGGCTCAAGCTTCACATAGGAGATGCGGCGGAATTCCGGGGCGCGGTATTCGGCCTTGTGGGTTTCGAACCAGGGGGCGAGCACTTCGTCGGCCGGGGCCTTGATCGGGTCGATATTGGCATTGGACAGCAGCAGGTAATCGACGTCGCGCGCTTCGTTACGATACTGGCGCAGGGCATCGACGAGGATTTTCGGGGCCGTATAACCGTCGGAGAGAGCCTCGACGACCTGCGAGCGCACGGCGACCTGGCTGCGATTGTTGATGTAATCCTGCTCCCGCAGGCCGGCATTGCGCAGCACGCTGGAGAAGGTCAGGCGGTCGAACTGGCCGTTGACGCCGTGGAACGCCGGATCGTCGGCGATCAGCGCGGCGAGACGGTCCTGCGAAAGCCCGAGGCTCATGTCGTCGGACAGCTGGTCGAGCGTCGCGCCGGCGACGAGCTGCGAATAGACCTGGGCTTCGACGCCGAAGGCGCGGGCCTGCTCGCGCGTCAGCCGCGTGCCGAACTGGCGGGAAAGCTGGGCGACCTGGCGCTCATAGGCGAGACGGAAATCGCCGGGCGAGACTTTGACGTCGCCGACCGTGACGACCGCGTCCGAGCCCGACTGAACGATCGATGTCCGCGCACCCCAGATGCCGAAGGAGACCACAAGAAGGATCAACAAGCCCTTGAAGACCCAGGTCTTCGAGGCGGTTCTCAGGATTTCGAGCATCGGATTGCATAACCTCAATGGTATTTCGTGACCGTCGGATGACGAGTGGTCCCGTTCCTTAAAACAAAGCCGAACGGATGAGAAGTATCGGAAGGCTCAAAAATCGCGTGTAACCGGCGCATACCGGGGCATCGCGAAGGCTTGCGCGGGTGATAGCCGCATATCCGCCGCACACAGGTCGCAATCTGTCGGAAAGTTTAGCCGGCAATCGAATATCTTTCAAAAAATGGCTGTACCGCAGGCAGTTGCGCAGATATCGCCGGTGATGAAGATGGTTAGGGGGGGGCGAATCGCCGGCAAGGTGATCGCAAGCAGGAGGCAGTGGACCAGCCCATGGGCTCGACCGTGATCATGATAAACCTGTTCGGCGCGATCGCGCTTCTTTTGTTCGGCCTGTCGCAGGTCAAGGACGGGGTGACGCGTGCCTTCGGCATCAAGCTGCGCACCGGGCTGGCGCGCGGCACCAGCGGCTCGCTGCGCTCCTTCTTCGGCGGCTTCGTCGCAACCGTCGCACTGCAGAGTTCCACCGCAACGGCGCTGATGATCACCTCCTTCGTCGAAAAGGGGCTGGTGCAGGCGCGCATGGCGCAGATCGTGCTTCTCGGCGCCAATGTGGGCACGGCGGTCACGGCCTGGATCGTGTCGCGCGGCGTCGAGTGGCTGTCGCCGCTGCTCATCCTGGCGGGCGTGATCCTGCATCGCAGCAGCCGCTCCAGCGCCCGGCAGGGCGGCGGCGCCGCGCTCGTCGGCATCGGCCTGATGTTGCTGTCACTGCATCTGCTCGGCCTCGCCACGGAGCCGATGCGGGATTCGCCCGCGCTCGGCGCCTTCATCGGCCTGCTCGGCGGCGCACTGCCCGTTGCCATGATCTTCGCCGCGGTGCTTGCCTTCCTTTCGTCGTCCAGCCTTGCCGTCGTGGTGCTGATCCTGTCGCTGTCGGCCACGCAGACGCTATCCTCGGAGTTGACGGTGGCGCTGGTGCTGGGTGCGAACCTCGGCGGCGCCGTGCCGCCGCTCGTGGCGACGCTCAGGGCAACGCCTGCCGCGCGGCGCGTCACGGCCGGAAACCTGCTGGTGCGCGCCATCGGCTGCGTTATCGCGCTGCCGGCCGCGCCTTTGCTGTCCGAGTTGTTGCAGAGCCTGCACGTCCCGGCGCAAAGCCTGCCGGTCGATATTCACCTTGCCTTCAATGTCGCGCTCGCCATCCTCGCCTGGCCGTTTTCGCCGCTGCTTTCCAGTGTCATGCTGAAAATCTTCCCGGATGAGGTAAAACCGGAGGCGGGGCCTCGTTTCCTTGACGAAAAGGCGTTGGCGACGCCGGTGATCGCCCTTTCCGGCGCGACGCGTGAAGTGCTGCGGGTCGGCGACCTGATCGAATCCATGCTGATCCACACCATGGACGCCTTCAACAGCAATAATCTCGACCCGCTGCGCGACGTGCCGAAGCTCGAAGGCGAGGTTGACCGGTTGCAGCAGGAGGTGAAGATCTATCTTTCCCGCCTCGGCCGAGGTGGCCTCGATGAGGAAAACGGCCGCCGCTCGATCGTCATCATCGATTACGCCATCAATCTGGAGCACATCGGCGATATCATCGAAAAGGGCCTGGTCGATCAGGTGACGAAGAAGGTCAACGGCGGCCTGACGTTTTCGGAGGAAGGCTATCAGGAACTGAAGAGCCTCTTCAACCTGACCATCGACAACCTGCGCATCGCCCAGACGATTTTCGTAACCCGTAATGCCGATCTCGCCCGTCATTTGGTCGAGGTCAAGGTCAGCGTTCGCCACATGGAAAAGCGCTCGTCCGAGCGCCATCTGGAGCGGCTGCGCGACGGGCGCACGGATAGCCTGCAGACCAGCACGCTTCATCTCGACATGCTGCGCGACCTGAAGCGGATCAATGCCCATGTCGTTTCGGTCGCCTATCCGATTCTCGATGAAAGCGGTCTTCTCTCCGAAAGCCGCCTGCTGCCGGAGTAGACCTTATTTCGCCAGCAGCTCGTTGCGCACGAACGCGTCGTAGCAGCCGGTGAGCTGGATGCGCGTGTGCCCCTGTTTCAGGAACGGCTCGTAAAGACGCAGCAGCGCCGCGCGCCCGGTCGTCGGCGGGCATGTCGGCAGAAGAGCGAGATCGACGGCCGCGACGGCCGCGGCGACCTTGTCATCCGGCGGCGGCACGGCGCGGAACGGGTCGGCGCCGATGGTGATCGCATGCGGTGCGCGCCGGTCCATCAGCCATGGAAACGTATTGGTGAAATCGATCGACATGATCGTATCGAAACGCACGTTTCCGGCCGTCTCATAGGCCCGGATGGCGTCGATCGCGTCGGCCATCGTCTGCATCCACAGCCAGTAGAAGTCGAAATCGCTATAGAGCAGGTTTGCCGGCAGCTCGCCCGACTGGACGATTGCCTCATAGGTTTCGCGATGGGCGACGTAGTTCGAGAGCATGCGCTCCGCCCGTGTCACGAAAACCGGACGCAGCGAAACGGCGCCGAAGGTTTTCAGGTTGCGGTTTTGCAGGACGACGTCGACGAGGCTGCCGACTGCCGACCGCGCCGCCTTCTGAACGACGATCACGACCGGTGGCAGCATGCTGGCCATGGCCAGCACGCCGACGGCGGCGAAAGCCGGGGAAGGGCCGTGGCTGCGATAGGCGCGGATCAGGATCGCCAGCACCAGCGGCCAGAGAAAGATGAAGGCCTGGCTGCCGGTGTTCTGGCTTTCGAAGAGAAGGCCGGCAATGAGGAAGACGGCAAGCCACAGCCAGTCCTGATCGAAAAGCTTCGAGAAACTCGCGGCGGTCGGGGTCTGACGGAAGGCGCGCCAGTCGGCCGCGACGTCGCGGCGGTCGGCGATCAGCAGGAACACCGCGAGAAGTCCGGCGCAGGCCAGGATGCCGAAATTGATCGAGGCCCCCTGCAGAAGCCGCGGTACGAAGCTTGTGTCGTTCAGGATGAGCAGGGCGGTCATGTCTTCGGCGTAGGCCGAGACGATGCCTGTGGTGATTTCGAGAAGGCCGATGGACAGGAAGAAGGCAAGGCCGGCGAACAGCGCGACGCGGAAGGGCAGGCGACCGGCGACAAAGGCCATCAGGCACAGAAGCACGCCTGAGACGACGCCCGTGACCTTGATGAACAGCAGGGCGAGCATTGCCAGCGCCACCACGATACCGAGCAGAACCGGCGCGCGCACAAAGCAAAGTGCTGCCGCCAGCACATAGAGCAACTGGCTGACCTGCCGGTTATAGATGCCGAAACCGTCCGTTCCGGGAAACGGATAGAAGTCTCCGGTATTGAAGGGCAGGAGCGAGAAGAACAGGAAGGGCAGCATCAGCGCCCAGGCCGCTGTCTGTGACCGCTTTTGGACGTCGTAGAGCACCAGCGCGAGAAGCGGCGCGGTCACGGCCAGCAGCGACCAGCTGGCAAGCAGCAGGATCGCCCCTTGCGGGAACAGCTTTATCCAGCCGGCAAAGAGATAGTAGCCGAGGCTTCCGGCCGGCGCGAAGAAATCGATCGCCGGCACCTGTCCGTCGGCGATGCGATTCGCCGCGTCGATGTAGAGATACTGGTCCCAGAACATCGCGCCGAGCGGGATCGGGATGGTTTTCACAAGCGCCAGCGGCACCAGAACGAAGGCGACGGCGATCAAAAAGAATATCGGGCTGAAAACGATCGTTTTCAGGCTGCCTTTGCGGTCGAGGGCCGGCGTGAGCCCGGTCGAAACCTGCATTCTCATCTCCTTGCGCGCCTTGGGGCGTCGCCGTCTCAGCGCGCTGCCGGTGCTGGCGGATGTGATCGGTATCGAAACCTTATCGCAGGATCGGGTTTTAGCCGGGTTAACGGCCTCAACCGCGATGAGAATTATGGTTCTTGCAATCTCTTCCTGCTATGGAACCGGGCAATCCAGAGACGCCGCGACGCGTCCGACAGCGATATTTAAGGAGAAGCGGCATGGAACGTTCATGTCTGGCGATCGTGCTTGCGGCGGGCGAAAGCACCCGCATGAAGTCATCCCTATCGAAGGTGCTGCATCCGATCGCCGGGCGCCCGATGATCGCCCATGTGATGGAATCGCTGGTGCAGGCCGGCATTTCCTCCGCAGCCCTTGTCCTCGGCCGCGATGCGGAGGTCGTGGAAAAGGCGGCGCGCCGCGGCGAGATGACGGTTTCGGCCTTTCTGCAGACGGAGCGGCTCGGCACCGCACATGCCGTTCTCGCCGCCCGCGAGGCAATCGCAAAAGGCTATGACGATATCCTCGTCGTCTTCGGCGACACGCCGCTGGTTACGGCCGAACCGCTGAAGGCCGCCCGAAAGGGCCTGGCCGAAGGCAACGATGTCGTGGTCATCGGCTTCGAAACGGAAAAACCGTTCGGCTATGGCCGCCTGATCGTCAAGGACGGGGCGCTCGTCGCGATCCGCGAGGAAAAGGATGCTACCGAAGCGGAAAGGAAGATCACCTATTGCAACGGCGGCCTGATGGCGATCGACGGCCGCAAGGCGCTGTCGCTGCTGGCAAAGATCGGCAACACCAATGCCAAGGGTGAATTCTATCTCACGGATATCGTCGAGGTCGCCCAGGCGAATGGCGGCAAGGCGATTGCGGTCGCAGCGCCGGAAACCGAACTCATGGGCTGCAACAACCGCGCTGAGCTTGCCGCTATAGAGGCGGTCTGGCAGCGCCGCCGTCGCCACGAGCTGATGCTGTCGGGCGTATCGATGATCGCGCCGGAAACCGTGTTCCTGGCGTATGACACGGCCATCGCGCCGGATGTGCTGATCGAGCCGAACGTCGTCTTCGGTCCCGGCGTCACGATCGAAACCGGCGCCGTCATCCATGCTTTCTCGCATCTCGAAGGGGCGGTCGTCGGCAAGGATGCGACCGTCGGCCCCTACGCACGCCTGCGGCCCGGCGCAAACCTCGGCCCCGAATCCAAGGTCGGCAATTTCTGCGAGGTCAAGAAGGCCGAGATCGGCGCAGGCGCCAAGGTCAACCACCTGACCTATATCGGCGACGCCTTCGTCGGCGCGAAAACCAACATCGGCGCGGGCACCATCACCTGTAATTACGATGGCGTGAACAAGCACATCACCAATATCGGTGCGAACGCCTTCATCGGCTCGAATTCGGCGCTGGTCGCGCCGGTGTCGATCGGCGACGGCGCGCTGGTCGCGTCGGGCAGCGTGATCACCGAAGACGTGCCCGGCGATGCCGTTGCTTTCGGCCGCGCGCAGCAGACGATCAAGCCCGGTCGGGCAAAATTGCTGCGCGAGCGTTATCTGGCGGAAAAGGCCGAACGGAAGAAAACCAGCGCCGAGTAGCAGCTCGGGCGCTGTTAAAATCTGAAACTGAAAGTGAGTTCAGGCCCGATTGTGCATTTCGGGAAATTGGCTACCACTGCGCTACGCCTTAAATCTGAATGGATACGAAGGCTAAAATATGTAGAGATTCAGAGTGTTATTGCATCCTTACGCTTCCAGCGGGGGTGTTTGGGGCGGAAAGCGGCGGCAGGGACTGCCAGAAGTGCGGAGAAAGATATGTGCGGTATCGTGGGCATCGTCGGTGATCGGCCGGTAGCCGAGCGGCTTGTGGATGCGCTGAAGCGGCTCGAATATCGCGGCTATGATTCCGCTGGCGTCGCCACTATCCGCGACGGCAAGCTGGAGCGCCGAAGGGCGGAAGGCAAGCTCTTCAATCTCGAAACCAAACTTCATGCCGAACCGCTTGCGGGTGATATCGGCATCGCCCATACCCGCTGGGCGACCCACGGTGCGCCGACCGAGACAAACGCCCATCCGCATTTCACCGATGGCGTCGCCGTCGTCCACAACGGCATCATCGAGAACTTTTCCGAGATCAAGGACGAACTGATCGCGGCCGGCGCAAGCTTCAGTACCCAGACGGATACGGAAGTCGTGGCGCAGTTGCTTGCCCGCTATCGCCGCGACGGCATGGAGCCGCGCCAGGCAATGCAGACCATGCTGCAGCGGGTGACAGGCGCCTATGCACTCGCCGTGCTCTTCCATGATCTGCCCGATACGATTATGGCTGCCCGTAGCGGCCCGCCGCTGGCCGTCGGTTATGGCAAGGGCGAGATGTTCCTGGGCTCCGACGCCATTGCGCTCGCCCCCTTCACCAATGAGATTACCTACCTGATCGATGGCGACTGGGCGATCCTCGACCGCAAGGGCGTCGCGATCTTCGATCATGATGGAAATCGCGTTGAACGTCCCAAGCAGGTTTCGGTTGCGGCCGCTTATATGGTCGACAAAGGGAACCATCGCCACTTCATGGAAAAGGAAATCTACCAGCAGCCGGAAGTGATTTCCCACGCACTTGGGCATTATGTCGATCTGATCGAGAACCGTATCAACACGAATGCATTGGCAATCGATTTCGCCTCGGTGCAGAGCCTTGCCCTTTCGGCCTGCGGCACGGCCTATCTCGCCGGCCTGGTCGGCAAATACTGGTTCGAGCGCTACGCCCGCCTGCCGGTGGAAGCCGATGTCGCCTCTGAATTCCGCTACCGCGATATCCCGCTGTCCAAGAATGCCGCCGCGCTTTTCATCTCCCAGTCCGGCGAGACGGCCGATACGCTCGCTTCTCTGCGTTACTGCAAGGATGAGGGGCTGAAGATCGGCGCGGTCGTCAATGTCAGGGAATCGACCATCGCCCGCGAATCCGACGCCGTCTTCCCGATCATGGCCGGGCCGGAGATCGGCGTTGCCTCGACCAAGGCCTTTACCTGCCAGCTTTCGGTTCTGGCCGCACTCGCCATCGGCGCCGGACGGGCGCGCGGCACGATCTCGCAGCTGGAGGAAAACCGGCTGGTCCGCCATCTCGCGGAAATGCCGCGCATCATGTCCAAGGTGCTGAACACCATCCAGCCGAAGATGGAGAGCCTGGCGCGTGAACTGTCGAAATGCAGCGACGTGCTTTATCTCGGCCGCGGCACCAGCTTCCCGCTCGCCATGGAAGGCGCGCTGAAGCTCAAGGAAATCTCCTATATCCACGCGGAAGGCTATGCCGCCGGCGAGTTGAAACACGGCCCGATCGCGCTGATCGACGAAAACATGCCGGTCATCGTCATCGCCCCACATGACCGCTTCTTCGAAAAGACGGTCTCGAACATGCAGGAAGTCGCCGCCCGTGGCGGCCGGATCATCTTCATCACCGACGAGAAGGGGGCAGCCGCTTCCAAGCTCGAAACGATGAGCACCATCGTCTTGCCGAATGTCGACGAGATCATCGCGCCGATGATCTTCTCACTGCCGATCCAGCTGCTTGCTTATCACACGGCCGTCTTCATGGGCACCGACGTCGACCAGCCGCGAAATCTGGCAAAATCGGTCACCGTCGAATGATCGTTCGAGCGGAGGAGGATGAAGATCGGGCGGCAATCCACGCCTTGACCGGAGCCGCCTTCGACGGCCATCCCCACAGCGATGGCAGCGAGCCTGCCATCATCGAGCGCCTGCGGCAGGCGGGCGTTCTTTCGGCCTCCTTCGTTGCCGAGGAAGATGGTGCGGTGATCGGCCATATCGCCTTTTCCCCGGTCGGGATCGAGAACGGGGCCGAGGGCTGGTTCGGGCTCGGCCCGATCTCGGTTCTGCCCGCATGGCAGGGCAGGGGAATCGGCTCGTCCCTTACGAAAAAGGGCCTCGACTGGTTCAAGGAAACCGGCGCTGCCGGCTGCGTCCTGGCTGGCGATCCGCATTTTTACGAACGTTTTGGTTTCCGCGCCGATGCGGCTCTGACACTCCAGGATTGTGCGCCGCAATATTTTCTGGCCTTGCCCTTGTCCTCGGCCCCGGCCTTCGGCATGGTGACGTATCACCCGGCCTTTTATGGCGGTAGCGAAAGAGCATGACGGACAAGCCGGCCCGCGGATTTCTGGCAACCCGGTTGCGGAATTATTTCCTGACCGGCCTGATCATCTGCGCGCCGCTGGCGATCACCGCCTGGATCAGCTGGTCGTCTATCTTGTGGGCCGACAGCTGGGTCAAGCCCTATCTACCCTTCGACTACAATCCCGATAATTTCCTGCCCTTTCGGGTCCCCGGCTTCGGGCTGTTGACGGCGCTGGTGCTGATCACGCTGGTCGGCTTTTTTGCAGCAAACCTGATCGGCCGCAGCATCGTCAATTTCGGCGAGTCGCTGCTGGCGCGAACACCGCTCGTCCGCACCATCTACAAGGGCCTGAAGCAGCTCTTCCAGACGGTGCTGGAAGAGCGCTCCAACTCCTTCAAGAAGGCCGGGCTGATCGAATATCCGAGCCCCGGCCTCTGGTCGCTGGTCTTCGTCGCAACCGATGCCAGGGGCGAGCTTGCGGTCAAATTCCGCGACCGCGGCCTCGATATGGTGGCGGTCTTCCTGCCGCCGACGCCGGTTCCGACCGCGGGTTTCCTGATCTTCGTGCCGCGGGAGAAGATCGTGCTGCTCGACATGAGCGCCGAGGATGCGGCGAAGATGCTGATTTCCGGCGGCCTCGTCGTGCCGGAACAATTGCCGGCAGCGCTGCAGCCGCAGGCGGAAGCAAAGCCGCGCCGCTTCCTCAACCGGCCCTGAGGAAGCGGATCGCCTCGTCGCGGCGATAGAGATAGAGCAGGGTGCGCAACGCCTCTCCCCGTTCCGACATCAATTCGGGGTCCTTTTCCAGAACATAGGCCGCGTCCTTTCGCGCGATCTCCAGCAGGTCGCCATGCGCTTCAAGGCTGGCGATACGGAAACCGGGCGTGCCGGACTGGCGCGTCCCCAAAAGTTCGCCTTCACCGCGCAGTCTCAGGTCTTCCTCCGCGATAACGAAACCGTCCTCCGTATCCCGCAGGATGGAAAGGCGGGCGCGGCCGTTTTCGCTGAGCGGCCCCTTGTAAAGCAGGATGCAGGTCGAAGCCTCGTCGCCGCGCCCGACGCGGCCGCGCAACTGGTGCAGCTGCGCCAGCCCGAAGCGTTCGGCATGTTCGATGACCATGATCGTCGCATCCGGCACATCGACGCCGACTTCGACCACCGTCGTCGCCACCAGAACCCGAAACTCGCCATTTTTGAAGGCGAGCATGACGGCATCTTTCTCCGCGCCGTTCATGCGTCCATGCACAAGGCCGATATGCGGCCCGAGGCTGCTTTTCAGAATCTGGAACCGCTCATCGACCGACATCAGAGCGGAATTTTCCGATTCCTCGACCAGTGGGCAGATCCAGTAGGCCTTCTTGCCCTCGGCGATGGCCGAGCGGAGCCGGTCGATGATATCGCCGGTGCGCTCGCCGGGAATCGTCACCGTCTGGATCGGCTTGCGGCCTGCGGGCTTTTCCGTGAGCTTGGAGACATCCATATCCCCGAAAGCGGCAAGCACCAGCGTTCGAGGAATGGGGGTTGCCGTCATGACAAGCATATGCGGCGAAATCCCCTTGGCCGTCAGCCGCAAGCGTTGGTGCACGCCGAAGCGGTGCTGCTCGTCCACCACAGCCAACAGCAGGTTCTTGTAGCTGACGCTATCCTGAAACAGCGCGTGGGTACCGATGACGATGTCGGTCTCGCCGGAGGCGATGCGCTCCTCGATGGCACTCCGCTCGCGCCCCTTGGTGCGGCCGGTCAAGACATCGATCGTCAGGCCTGCAGGCGCCGCCATCTTCGATAACGTCGCGAAATGCTGACGCGCAAGAATCTCCGTCGGCGCCATCAGCACCGCCTGGCCGCCCGATTCGACTGCCGCCAGCATCGACATCAACGCCACCGCCGTCTTGCCCGAGCCGACATCGCCCTGCAGCAACCGAAGCATGCGTTCGTCTCCGGCCATGTCGGCGAGGATATCGGCAACAGCCGCCGTCTGGCTGCCCGTCAGCGAAAAGGGCAGGGCATCGAGCACTGGACGGCTGAGGCGCCCCGTGGCGTGAACCGGTGTGCCTGCAACTTTCCGCAGCCGCTGGCGCACCAAAGCCAGCGAAAGCTGCCCGGCGAGGAATTCGTCATAGGCAAGCCGCCGGCGAGCAGGCGCTTGCGGGTCGAGATCGGTCGCATCCCGCGGCTCGTGGAGCTGGAGAAAAGCCTCCTGCGCCGAGGCAAAGCCCTGCTTCGTCATCAGCGCATCGTCAAGCCATTCCGGCAAGGCGGGCACGCGCTGCAGCGCTGCTTCGATCTGCTTGCGCAGCAGCCGGGCGGAAAGGCCGGCGGTGAGGCTGTAGACCGGCTCGACCAAAGGCAGGTTGCCGGCCTCGGCCTCGCGCACCATGTAATCCGGATGCACCATCGATGGACGGCCGTTGAACCAATCCACCTTGCCGCTGACGATGACGGTCTCGTCGACCGGCAACGCCTTTTCCAGCCAGTTTCCCTTGACGCGGAAGAAGGTCAGCGCCAGCTCGCCGGTATCGTCGTGCAGGAATACGCGGTAGGGATTGTTGTTTCGCCCCGGTGGCGGCGGCTGGTGGCGATCGACCCGCGCCTTGATCGTGACGATCGCGCCCTGTGGCGCATTGGCGATCCCTGGCTGCTGGCGGCGGTCGATCAGGCCGTAGGGCGCATGGAAGACGAGATCGACGACCCGGCAATCCTCGATGCTCTCGCGGCCGAGCAGGCGGGCATAAAGTTCGCCGGCCTTCGGGCCAATGCCGGAAAGCGTATCGAGCGGCGCAAACAGGGGATCGAGCAGAAGAGGTCGCATGGCCGGAGACTGAAACGAGGAATCGGGCTTTGGCAAGGCTGACAATCGGCTTTTCAGTGTTTATAGAGCCTGACGGAACCGCTGGCGCAGCTTCACGCTTCAAGGATGCCCGCCGCAGGAAGGATTTAAGGCTCATGACTGGCATTTCGCGCACCAGCGCCGATCTCGATCCGCGCCGCCGCCGCATTCTCTATCGCTGCTGGCACCGCGGCATCCGCGAGATGGATCTGGTTTTCGGCCAGTTTGCCGAAGCCGAGATCGCAGCACTTCCCGATGAGGCGCTGGACGAGCTGGAAACGATCATGGCCGAGGAAGACAACGACCTCGTCAAATGGATTACGGGCGAAAAGCCGGTGCCCGAGCAATATCGCACGCCCCTGTTCGAGCGCATCGCCTCCTACCGCCCGGATTTCGAAGAGAGCCATCCCGATAGGAAGGGCTGATGTCTATCGTCGCAGGTTTTGATCCCAGAAAAATCACCAACGCCACGCGGGAGCTGACCATCGGTCCCGTTCCCTCGGGCGTCGAACCGCTGCTGCTTGCCGAAATGGTGCGGGAAAACGGCCCGGTCGCCTATATCCTGTCCGATGGCCAGCGCATCGGCGATCTCGAGCAGATGCTCGGCTTCGCCGCACCCGATATCCCCGTCCTGACCCTGCCGGGCTGGGATTGCCTGCCTTACGACCGCGTTTCTCCGAGCGCCGATATCTCCGCCCGCCGCCTGACCGCGCTGAGCGGCCTCGTCGCCCATGCGAAAAAGCCGCATCCGGCCATCGTGCTGATCACCGTCAATGCCGCGCTGCAGAAGATGGCGCCGCAATCGGTCATCGACAGCCTCGGCTTCTCCGCCCGGCCCGGCAATACCGTGCGTATGGACGATATCGCCGCACGGCTGGAGCGAAACGGTTTCGACCGCGTGCCGACAGTGCGCGAAGTCGGCGAATTCGCCGTGCGCGGCGGCATTCTCGATGTCTTCGTGCCCGGCAGCGAGCAGCCGGTGCGCCTCGATTTCTTCGGCGATACGCTGGAATCGATCCGTTCCTTCGATCCAGCAAGCCAGCGCACGACGGGCCAGGCCCGCTCGCTCGACCTGAACCCGATGAGCGAGGTCTCTCTGGCACCGGAGACGATCAGCCATTTCCGCACCGGCTATCTCTCGCTCTTCGGCGCGGCAACCCGCGACGACGCGCTCTATCAGGCCGTTTCGGAAGGCCGGCGCTACGCCGGTATGGAGCATTGGCTGCCGCTGTTCTATGACGGGCTGGAAACGGTCTTCGACTATCTCAACGGCTTCCGCATCGTCACCGACCATGTTGCCCGCGAAGCGGCGGCCGAGCGCAGCAAGCTGATCCACGATTATTACGAGGCCCGGCAAGAATCGGCGACGCCGAGCAAGACCGCAATCTCGCAGGGAACGCCCTACAAGCCGATCCCCCCGGAAATGCTCTATCTCAACGCCGAAAGCTTCAATGCGGCGCTCGTCTCGCGGCAGGCCGTGCGGCTTTCCCCCTTCGTCGAGCATGAGGGCGAAGCCCGGCAGGTCATCACCATTGACGCGCGGCTCGGCGTGCGCTGGGCGAAGAACGCCACCGAGGCCACCCCGGATAACGAGCGGGTCAACGTTTTCGATCAGGCGGTGAAATACATCGCCGACCGCCGCTCCAAGGGCGCGAAGGTGCTGATCTCTGCCTGGTCCGAAGGCTCGCTCGATCGCCTGCTACAGGTGCTGTCCGAGCATGGTCTCGGCAATATCCAGCCTGTCGCCAAAATGGCCGATGTCATTCGTCTGAGGCAGGGCGAAGCGGCGTCCACCGTTCTCAACCTCGAAAGCGGTTTTGAGACGGGCAATCTCGTCGTCATCGGGGAGCAGGACATTCTCGGCGACCGCATGGTGCGCCGTTCCAAGCGCCGCCGCCGGGGCGCCGATTTCATCGCCGAAGTCGCGGGTCTCGACGAAGGCAGCATCGTCGTCCATGCCGAGCATGGCATCGGCCGCTTCGTCGGCCTTCGCACCATCGAGGCGGCCGGCGCGCCGCATGCCTGTCTCGAACTCGTCTATGCGGATGACGCCAAGCTGTTCCTGCCAGTCGAAAACATCGACCTGCTGTCGCGCTATGGCTCGGAAGGCACGGACGCGATCCTCGATAAGCTCGGCGGTGTCGCCTGGCAGGCGCGCAAGGCCAAGCTCAAGAAGCGCCTGCTCGATATGGCCGGTGGCCTCATCCGCATCGCCGCCGAGCGCCTGACGCGCCGCGCACCGGTGCTGACGACGCCGGAAGGCCTGTACGACGAATTTGCCGCCCGCTTCCCCTATGACGAGACCGAAGACCAGATGACCTCGATCGAAGCCGTCCGCGACGATCTCGGCGCGGGGCGGCCGATGGACCGCCTCGTCTGCGGCGACGTCGGCTTCGGCAAGACGGAGGTGGCGCTGCGGGCGGCCTTTATCGCCGCCATGAACGGGGTACAGGTCGCCGTCGTCGTGCCGACGACGCTGCTCGCCCGCCAGCATTTCAAATCCTTCTCGGAGCGTTTCCGCGGGCTTCCAGTGCGGGTGGCGCAGGCCTCGCGCCTCGTCGGCTCCAAGGAACTGGCGCTGACCAAGAAGGAAGTGGCCGACGGCAAAACCGATATCGTCGTCGGTACCCATGCGCTGCTCGGCAGCTCGATCAGCTTCGCCAATCTCGGCCTGTTGATCATCGACGAGGAGCAGCATTTCGGCGTTAAGCACAAGGAGCGGCTGAAGGAGCTGAAGTCCGACGTGCACGTGTTGACCCTTTCGGCAACGCCGATCCCGCGCACGCTGCAGCTCGCCTTGACGGGCGTGCGCGAGCTGTCGCTGATCACCACGCCGCCGGTCGATCGCATGGCAGTGCGCACTTTCATCTCGCCCTTCGATGCGCTGGTAATCCGCGAAACGCTGATGCGTGAGCATTACCGTGGCGGCCAGAGTTTCTATGTCTGCCCGCGTCTCAGCGATCTCTCGGAAATCCACGAATTCCTTCAATCGAGCGTGCCGGAACTCAAGGTCGCCGTCGCCCATGGCCAGATGCCGGCAACGGAACTCGAAGACATCATGAACGCCTTCTATGAAGGGCGTTACGACGTGCTGCTCTCGACCACGATCGTCGAATCGGGTCTCGACGTGCCGACCGCCAACACGCTGATCGTGCACCGCGCCGATATGTTCGGCCTGGCCCAGCTTTACCAGTTGCGCGGCCGCGTCGGTCGTTCGAAGGTGCGGGCCTTTGCGCTGTTCACGCTGCCGGTCAACAAGAAGCTGACCGGGACCGCGGAGCGCCGCCTCAAGGTGCTGCAATCGCTCGATACGCTCGGTGCCGGCTTCCAGCTTGCCAGCCACGATCTCGACATCCGCGGCGCCGGCAACCTGCTCGGCGACGAGCAATCCGGCCATATCAAGGAAGTCGGTTTCGAGCTTTACCAGCAGATGCTGGAGGAGGCGGTGGCGGAGTTGAAGGGCGAGGAAGAGATCATCGACACCGGCTGGTCGCCGCAGATTTCCGTTGGCACGCCGGTCATGATCCCCGACGAATACGTGCCTGACTTGCATCTGCGGCTTGGCCTCTATCGCCGACTTGGCGAGATCACCGATCTCCAGGAAATCGATGCCTTCGGCGCGGAACTGATCGACCGCTTCGGGCCGTTGCCGCTCGAAGTGCAGCATCTTCTGAAGATCGTCTACATCAAGTCGCTCTGCCGCACCGCCAATGTGGAAAAACTGGATGCCGGCCCGAAGGGCGTCGTCGTGCAGTTCCGCAATAAGGAATTCCCGAACCCGGCAGCGCTTGTCGGCTATATCGGCAAGCAGGGCACGCTGGCGAAGATCAGGCCCGACCAAAGCCTGTTCCTGCAGCGCGACTTCCCGACGCCGGAAAAGCGCCTTTCCGGCGCGGCAGTCGTGATGACGCAACTGGCTGCGCTGGCCAGGGAGACCTGACCTCCTTCGTCATAGTCCTCGGCTTCGTGCCGAGGATCTTCCAGCCTCTCCGCAAAAATGGAGAGGCCGGCAGATGGTCGGGACAAGCCCGACCATTACGAAGGAGGGCGTTGAGGGTAGGCGGCGTTGACCGCCAGCTGCCGGCTCAATTGACCTGCTTCGGGTCCTTCATCGCCGCGATCTCGCGGAAAGCATTGGCGAGCACGTCAACGGGCTGCGCGCCCATGACGGCATACTGGCTGTCGATGATGAAACAGGGCACGCCGCTGACGCCCATGTCGCGCGCCATGCCGATTTCCTCGCCGACGCTGTCCTTGTCCGCATCGGAGGCGAACAGCGCGTCGATGACGGCCGGATCGAGGCCATTTTTCGCAGCGATATCATGTAGCACCGCGCGGTCGCCGACATTGCGGCCATCTTCGAAATAGGCGTGGAAGAGGGCGGAGACGACCTCGTTCTGCCGGCCTTCGGCCGCCGCCCAGCGCAGCAGGCGATGGGCATCGAGCGTGTTCGGGCTGATCTTCACCGCAGCGAAATCGAAGGCGATGCCATCTTCCTTGCCGAGAGCCGTCAGGCGGTCATGTGCCTGCGAGACGGCTGCCGCACCGCCAAGCTTGGCGGCCAGATGCGCCTTGTGATCGACGCCTTCCGGCGGCAGGTCAGGATTGAGCTGGTAGGGACGCCAGTTGACGGTGACAAGCATTTCGCCCGAGACCGCGGCGATCGCCCGGTCCAGCCGTGCCTTGCCGAGATAGCACCAGGGGCACACGACGTCCGATACGACGTCAACGACGATTTGTTCCATGCTGCTTGTTCCTTATCCAGCGTATCCACGCGACATAGGAGATCAGCCAACCGCGTTCAATGCGTTACCTGAAGTATACCGCCCGTTACTGCGCGCTCTGGTCCCACCACGCCGGCAGCTGATAGCCATAGAGCGGCACGGTTTCGGGACGGCCAATGTGCTTGTTGCGAGCCACCCACTGGGCCGAGATGTGATAGAGCGGCACCAGATAGAAGCTCGATACCAGCAGCCGGTCATGCGCGCGCACGGCGGCGGTGAAATCCTCCACCGTGCGGGCCTGCAGGATGTCGTTCACCAGCGTATCGACATCCTTGTCGGCGACGCCGGCGAAGTTGGAGCTGCCCTGCCGGTCGCGCGAAACCGATCCCCAATAGCTCACCTGTTCGATGCCCGGCGAGAGCGAGGAGGGGAAGGATTTGACGATCACGTCGTAATCGAAGGTCTGGCTGCGTTGCTGATACTGCGAATCATCGACGGTGCGGACCGAGACGCCGATGCCGAGCGCCGCGAGGAAGCGCTGATAGGCAAGCGCGACCTTTTCCTGGCCTTCGTTCTGGGTCATGACCTCGAAGGCAAGCGGCATTCCCTTGGCATCGACCATTTTGCCGTCCTTGATCGTATAGCCGGCCTCGCGCAGCAGGGTCACGGCCTCGCGCAGCACGTTTCGATCGCGGCCGGTGGCGTCGGTGACGGGCAGGCGGTAGGTGCCGTCCAGCACCTTCGGATTGATGCGGTTTTTGATATCGCCAAGGAGCCCGAGTTCGCGATCGTCCGCCGGCGTATCGAGGTAGGAGAGACTGGAATTCTGCCAGAAGCTCTGGGTGCGGGTATAGGCGTTGTCGAACAGGTTCTTGTTCACCCATTCGAAATCGAAGGCCATGGCAAGCCCCTGCCGCAGCTTGGCATCGGCAAACACCGGCCGGCGGGTGTTGAACACGAAGCCGAGCATGCCCGACGGCGTCTTCGGCGTGAACTGGTCCTTGACGACCGTACCGGATTTGACGGCCGGGAAATCATAGCTGCGCGCCCATTTGGTCGGGCTGCCTTCGGGGTAAACGTCGATCTCGCCCTTCTTGAAGGCCTCGAACAGCGAATTGTCCTGCAGGAAATATTCGACGGAAATCTCGTCGTAGTTGTCGAAGCCGACCTTGGAGGGCTGGTCCTTACCCCAATAATCCGGATTGCGCTTGTAGATGATGCGCTCGCCGGCCTTCACCTCGGCGACCTGATAAGGGCCGGAGCCCAGCGGAAATTTCAGCGTCGACTGGTCGAAGGTCGCGACATCGGTCGCATGCTTAGGCAGGATCGGCGTCATCGCGATCAACAGCGGAAACTCGCGGTCGGCCTGATCGTTGAAAGTGAAGCGCACACTGTGATCGCCGACCTTTTCCAGCTTCGCCACCTTGGCCATGCGGGTGCTGAAGGGCACGCGGCCTTTGTCGCGGAAAAGCTCGAAGGTGAAGATCACGTCTTCCGGCGTCACCGGCTGGCCGTCAGCCCACTTGGCCTTGGGGTTGAGATTGAACTGGATGAAGCTGCGGTCGTCATCCCATTCGACGGTCTCCGCCAGCAGCGGATAGAGCGCGAAGGGCTCGTCGCGCGATCGCTGCATGAGCGAATCATAGATGAGATTGCCGTATTCCGGGTCGAGCATGCCGCGCGCTGTCGTGCGCATGCTTTTCAGGATGAAAGGATTGAGGCTGTCAAAGGTGCCGACCACGCCATAGGCGATCTTGCCGCCCTTCTTCACGTCCGGGTTCACGTAAGGGAAGTGCTTGAAATCGGCGGGCAGGGCGGGCTGGCCGTGCATGGCGATGCCATGCAGGGGTTCGGCCATCGCCGCGGGGCCTGCCGCAACCGAAGCTGCGAGCGAAAACAAGCCGAAAACCAAAGCGCGCAAAGGTCACCTCCCGCCGCAACATGTCCTGTGATTCCCCGCAAACTAGCATGGAACGGCACATTTCCAATTGCTGCCGGCCAAATTCATGGACGGAGGGACTGGATATCCGGCCGCTTGCATTGTAACAGGTGTGTCCGAAACAGGGGGTCATGCAATTGCCTTATTTTCCCAACAGGAGAGCGGGCGACTGACCACAGACGACGAGCGGCTCCGGATCGCTCGATGACCGCAATTCAGGAGACGGATATCGCTATGATCTTCAAGTCAAACTTCACGAAAAAGGCTGCGCTGGCGGCATTTGCGGGCACCGTTGCCGTGGCGGCGATGCCGGCGGTATCGTCTGCACAGCAGGCAAACGGCGGCCGTCCGCAGGGCTGGTTCAAGGTTTGCACGAAGCAGGAAGACAACGATGTCTGCATCGTCCAGAACCTGCTGACCGCCAATAACGGCCAACTGATCACCGCCGTCGGCCTGATCGACGTCAAGGGCAAGGTCAACCGCAAGATCCTGCAGGTTTCCGTTCCCTCCGCCCGCTTGATTCCCGTCGGCATCCAGATGCAGATCGACGGCGGCAAGGGCGCCAAGCTCGATTACGCCGTCTGCATGCCCGACAAGTGCGTTGCCGAAGTGCCGCTGTCGGATGCTGTTCTGGCCAGCCTGAAGAAGGGCGGAGAGGTGGTGTTCACCTCCGTCAACTTCCAGCGCGCCCCGAACCCGATCAAGCTTTCGCTCGAAGGCTTCACTGGCATTTATGACGGCGAGCCGATCGAGCAGTCGAAGCTCGAAGAGCGTCAGCGCCTGCTGCAGGAAGAAATGCAGAAGAAGGCTGAAGACGCCCGCAAGAAGCTGGAAGAAGCCCAGAAGGCTGCCAAGCAGAACTGATCCTTCGCTATCAGCGACAAAAATAAAGGCCCGGCATTTTGTCCGGGCCTTATACATTGCGAGGCCGGTGTATCGGTTATGATGCACCGGCCTCGTTTGTCATTGGGGCGATCGCAACACCTTTGTGACGATGCGCAAAGCGGTTGGTCCTTCCGGGCCTGAATTTTCGTTCGTAAAAAAGCAGAACCCTTTGCGCATTTCGAGGTTTCGTCGAACCGTTGAGAGAGCTTCGCGCTCGCGTATAAGGGAGACTGGCCTCGTGACCCATACTAGCGCCGACCGGCGGCTATGAGCGGCTTGTCGTCTCGGCCCTGCTGGCCGCACAACTGCCTGTCGCCAAGGTAAATGCCCAGCAGGTCAGGCAGTTTGCCCGCGCCTGTGGCCAGCTCTCCAAGACCGACAGGATCGATGCCTTCGTGCTGGCCGACTATGGCCGGCGCATGGAGACAACGGTTCTGGCGCCGTCCTCGCCCGGACAGGCGGAGCTGGCCGATCTGGTGTCGCGTTACAGGCAGTTGTCGCACATGATCGTGCAGGAGAAGAACCGCCAGGAAAAGCTGGCCCGAAAGGCCGACGGCAGGACGCGGGCATGGATCGAGGAGAGCCTGCATTTTCTGCTGGAACAGCGCCAGTCGGTCGTCGAGGCGATGACCGCCTGCCTGAAGGCGGATGCAACTCTCAAAAGCAGGGCCGATGTGCTGATGTCGTTCAAGGGTATTGGCTTGCGCACAGCCTGTTTCCTGATCGCCGGCCTGCCGGAACTGGGGTTCATGGACGAGGGGCAGGTCGCCAAGCTGGTCGGGGTTGCACCGATCAACCGCGACAGCGGCCTGATGCGTGGCAAGCGGATGATCGCCGGCGGACGAAGGCCCGTCAGGGACGCGCTCTATGTCGCGGCCCTGCCGGCAATCCGCTTCGATCCGGATATGAAGGCGCTCTTCCTACGTCTCAAGGCAAAGGGCAAACCGGGAAAGGTCGCCCTCGTCGCCGTCATGCGAAAGATGATCGTCATCCTCAATGCCAGAATGCGAGACCATCGAGCAACCGTACTTGACGCCTAACACCGTTGCTTTTTTCATGGAATGATTTCGGAAGCCGGCGCGTCAGTGGCGCATCACGGTCTTCGGCTTGTACTGGCCGACGCTCGCCGGATCGAAGAACGCCTGCACCTGGGAGTGGCGCACGGGTGTTCCGCTGTCATCGGAAACAAGGTTCTGTTCCGAGACATAGGCGACGTATTCGGTCTCGTCGTTTTCCGCCAGCAGATGATAGAACGGCTGGTCCTTGGAAGGACGGATTTCGGCAGGGATGGCGTTCCACCATTCTTCCGTGTTGGCATATTCCGGATCGACGTCGAAGACGACGCCGCGGAACGGAAACACGCGGTGGCGGACCACTTGGCCGATCTGAAATTTCGCGTCTCTTTGTTTCAACATGTTCGGTTCCTTTCCACCATATAATGTGGGCGGTTTTTCGCGAACATCAATAGCTTCGCGGCGCATGGCGGTGAGGTTGCCACATCATCCGTTTCAGCGTACCTCATTGTTTCAGGATTTCCGGTGCAGCGGATAAGCATGAACAATCAATGGGGCCGAAACACGCAAACGCCGCGCGGCGGCTCGTCCGCCGGTTTCCTGCTTGCAGCCGTGCTCTGCCTCGTTCTGATCGGCGCCGGTGCCTATGGCTGGTTCGCGCGTGAAAACCTCCGGTCGGAAATTGCCGAACTGACAGCCTCCAATTCCGAACTCTCCGCCAAGCTCGCTAAGACCGAGGCCGACCGAAAAGGGCTGTCCGACGACATCGATGCCCTGAAGCGCAATGCCGGCCAATGGGCGGGCAAGCTCGAACAGGATTATGCCGATCTCCAGCTCAACGAGGTCCCGAAACTCAACCGGCTTCTCGACAAGCGCGACGCGACCATCGCCGCGCTGGAAAAACAGCTCGATGCCTTGAAAGCAAATGCCGCGGCGGACAAGACCCGTCTCGAAGCCGACTTGCAGGCCGCAACGGCCGAGGCTGAAGGCAGCCGGCAAACCATCGGCGACTTGCGGTCCGAAGCCCAGAAGCTGGCTGGAGAGCTGGAGCAACTGAAGGCGCAAAGCGGCGACTTCGGCGATGTGCGCTCGCGTACGGAAACGCTTCTGAAGGCGGCCCAATCGGAGGCCGCGGCCGCGAAGTCGAAACTTGAGGCTTTGAACCAACACGTGCTGGAACTGGAAAAGGCGCTTTCCGCGGAGAAGGCGCGCGCCGCCGCCCTCGAACGGCAGCTTGCCAGGCTTTCCACGCCCGCGGCCGATGAAGCCCAGGAACAGCCGCAGGCCGACAAGCAAACGCCCGTCGACATTGCCCGCAAGCCGCGCGACGATGCCGAAATCTCCGCCTTGCTTGCCGCCCAGCGCGGACTCGGCCGGCTTGATGACGGCAAGCGTCGCCGGCTTCAGAACGAACTTGCCTCCGGCGCCTGCGTGACGGACGCGCTGGAAAGCGTCTTTGACAAGGTGCCGCTGGTCGTGATGCGCGACCTCATGCGAAAACTGAAAAGCGACTGCTGACGCGCCTTGCGCGAACAGATGATGGAGAGCCCGATGTCCTTTCGCCAGCAAGCCCGTATCCTTTTCCTTCTGCTCCTCGTCGGGCTTTTTCCCGCCCATGCCGCCGCCTTCGAGCGCAACATCATGACCGGCGGCCCACAGGGAACCTATATCCGCATCGGTCGCGACATCGCCGGGCTCGGCGAAAGCTGCGGGCTCCCGCTGACCGTGCGCGAAAGCGCCGGTTCGCTGGAAAATTTCGTCGGCGTGCGCAACCGCAAGAACACCCAGTTCGGCATCGTCCAGAGCGATGTGCTGGAATACCTGAAAACCTTCGAGGCCAACGATCCCGAGGTGCAGCAGGCGGTGAGGGGGGTGCGCATCATGTTTCCGCTCTATGACGAGGAAATCCATGTGCTGGCGCGCCGCGACATCGCCGGCCTCAAGGATCTGGCCGGCAAGAAGGTCGCTGTCGGCGTCAAGGACAGCGGCACCTTCCTGACCGCCTCCCTCGTGCTTGACATCCTGCAGGTGAAGCCGACCGAAAAGCTGCCGCTCAATCCCGACGCTGCGCTGCCCAAACTGCTTGCCGGCGAAATCGACGCCTTCTTCTATGTTGCCGGCGCGCCTGCGCCGCTCTTTGCCGGCGATGCCATAGACGGCGCCAGATTCCATCTGCTGCCGATCACCGAAGCGCCGCTGCTGGCGACCTACACGGCCGCCCGTATCGATGCCGGCACCTACGGCTTCCAGAGGGAACCGGTCGACCTGATCGCGGTGAAGGCGGTGATGATGACTTATGATTACGACATCAAACGCAACGCCTATCAGCGCGAAAGCTGCAAGGCCGTGTCGGACTTTTCGAGCCTCATTCTCAACAATCTCGACCGCCTGAAGGAAACCGGTCATCCGAAATGGAAGAGCGTCGACCTGACGGCCCTGCCGCCGGGCTGGCAGGTGGGGATCTGCGTCAAGGCGGGAATGGCGATGGATTACAAGACAGCCTGTGCCGCCCCTGCGCAGAGCGAGCCGGACGCCAATGAGGAATATCTGAACCTGCTCAAGCAACGGCTGAAAAAGCAATAGAACGATTGCCCATGAAAAAGCCCGGCCTCGCAAGAGACCGGGCTTTTTCGTGTCCGGCGCCCCGAAGGACGCCGGAAAGAAGCGACTGATTACGCCGAGTAGTACATGTCGAATTCGACCGGATGCGGGGTCATTTCGTAGCGCATGACCTCAACCATCTTCAGTTCGATGTAAGAATCGATCTGGTCGTCGTCGAAAACGCCGCCGGCGGTCAGGAACTTGCGATCCTTGTCGAGGCTTTCCAGCGCTTCGCGCAGCGAGCCGCAGACCGTCGGGATCTTCTTCAGTTCCTTCGGCGGCAGGTCGTAAAGGTCCTTGTCCATGGCCTTGCCGGGATGGATCTTGTTCTTGATGCCGTCGAGGCCGGCCATCAGCATGGCGGCAAAGCCGAGATAGGGGTTGCCGAGCGGATCGGGGAAGCGGATTTCGACGCGCTTGGACTTCGGACCCGTGCCGAACGGGATGCGGCAGGATGCCGAGCGGTTGCGCGCCGAGTAAGCCAGCAGCACCGGCGCTTCATAACCCGGAACGAGACGTTTGTAGGAGTTCGTGGTCGGGTTGGTGAAGGCGTTGATCGCCTTGGCATGCTTGATGATGCCGCCGATGAAATAGAGGCAGCTCTCCGATAGACCGGCATATTCGTCGCCGGCGAAGGTCGGTTTGGTGTCCTTCCAAATCGACAGATGCACGTGCATGCCCGAGCCGTTATCGCCGAAGATCGGCTTCGGCATGAAGGTGGCCGTCTTGCCATAGGCATTGGCGACCTGATGCACGACGTACTTGTAGATCTGCACCTTGTCGGCGCTGCGCACCAGCGTATCGAACCTGACGCCAAGCTCGTGCTGGGCGGCGGCCACTTCGTGGTGCTGCTTTTCGACGGTGACACCCATTTCGGTGAGAACCGTCAGCATTTCAGAGCGCATATCCTGGCACGAATCGACCGGCGGAACCGGGAAATAGCCGCCCTTGACGCGCGGACGATGGCCGAGGTTGCCGGTCTCGTAGTCGGTGTCGTCGTTCGACGGCAGTTCGGAACTATCCAGCTTGAAGCCGGTATTGTACGGATCGGCCTTGTACTTGACGTCGTCGAAAACGAAGAATTCCGGTTCCGGGCCGGCATAGACGGTATCACCGATGCCCGAGGCCTTGAGATAGGCTTCTGCCTTCTTGGCCGTGCCGCGCGGATCGCGGTTGTAAGCTTCGCCAGAGACGGGATCGAGAATGTCGCAGACGATGACCATGGTCGACTGGGCGAAGAACGGGTCCATATGGGCCGTCGCCGGATCGGGCATCAGCACCATGTCGGATTCGTTTATCGCCTTCCAGCCGCCGATCGAGGAGCCATCGAACATGACGCCATCGGCAAACATGTCTTCATCGACGCAGCCGATGTCCATCGTGACATGGTGCAGCTTGCCCTTGGGGTCGGTAAAGCGCAGGTCGACGAACTTGACGTCGTTTTCCTTGATCTGCTTGAGAATGTGACTTGCAGTCGTCATTTTTGGAACGTCCTTTTTGAGATGACGAGGTCTTGTTTTGATGAAGACGTGAGGCCAGGCGCGAGCGGCCCGGCGGATGGGTTCAGATGGCGTCTATGCCGGTTTCGCCTGTGCGGATGCGGATGACTTCCTCGACGTTGGAAACGAAGATCTTTCCGTCGCCTATACGGCCGGTCTGGGCGGCGTTGCGGATCGCTTCGATGACGGCGTCGGCATTTTCGTCCGCCAGCACCACTTCGACCTTCACCTTCGGAAGAAAATCGACGACGTATTCCGCGCCGCGATAAAGTTCCGTATGCCCCTTCTGGCGGCCGAAGCCCTTGGCCTCCGTGACGGTGATACCTTGCAACCCGACCTCTTGCAGCGCTTCCTTAACTTCATCGAGTTTGAAAGGCTTGATGATCGCTTCGATCTTTTTCATGAGAAAATGTCTCTCCGCTTCTCCCGTTGTGGCGGGTTCGAACCCGCGCCGACGACGACACGCAATTTGCATGCCAGATATGAAAGATTCTGCGCGAAATCACGCGAAAACCTCCCCCTCGACGGTGATCATACGTCTTTGCGGCGAATAATCACGCGCTTTTGCCTATTTTTTGTGATTTTTTAACAGCGATTGCTACCGCACGCCGATCGGGCTACCCCCGCCGGCAAATGCACGCAAAAACGCGCAGTAAATATATGCAAATGCACAAAAAACGCGCACTGGACGGTGAAAAATGGGGCTTGTTCTTCCTCTTGTGGAAAGCCATGCTTCCCTCATGCCTCAGAAGCCCATTCATACCCTTTTCACACCGGAGCAGATGAGCGCTGCCGACGTCGCCGCGGCGTTGTCGGGCATCGACAGTTTCGGCTTGATGCTGCGTGCAGGCGAGGCGGTCGCGGCCACCGCGCTGCGGCAATTTTCCGGCGCCCGACGTTTCGTCGTCCTCTGCGGGCCGGGAAACAATGGTGGTGACGGCTATGTCGCAGCGCGGGCGCTTTTGTCGACCGGTGTAGAGGTAGCCGTTTACGCCTTCGGCGATCCAACGCGGCTGAAAGGCGATGCCGCAAGCGCCTTCTCCGCTTTTTCCCGCCCCGTCGCCGCGCTTGCGGCCTACCAATCCAGGGAGGGTGATGTTGTGCTCGACTGCCTTTTCGGGGCAGGGCTGGCGCGTCCCGTCCCGCCTGAAGTGGCTGATGTCATCGCCCGCGTCACGGTGGCGGATGTTCCGGTAATCGCGGTCGATCTGCCATCGGGTGTCGACGGACGCAGCGGGCAGGTGTTGGGCGCGAGTTTCAAGGCGCTCAAGACGGTGACGTTCATGGCGCTGAAGCCCGGTCACCTGCTGTTGCCGGGACGAACGTTGTGTGGCGAGATGGAGGTGTTCGATATCGGCATTCCGTGCCGCATCCTGATGGCCGCAGCTGGCAGGCTCTATGAAAACGGGCCGCATCTATGGCGTGGAAGCGGTAACGCCCTTGATCCGGCATCCCATAAATACACGCGCGGCCATCTCGCCGTCTTTTCCGGCGGTCCCTTTGCGACCGGCGCGGCCCGCCTGTCCGCAACAGCAGGCCTCAAGGCAGGCGCCGGTCTGGTGACGGTCGCCGGGGCGGCAAAGGCGCTTTCCGCCCAGGCCGCGCACCTGACGGCCGTGATGATGAAGCCGGTCGAAAAAGCGGAAGATCTTTCGGAGTGGCTGCAGGATGCCCGCATCCACGCCTTCGTGCTTGGCCCAGCCTTTGGCGACCTGGAAAAGGCGCGCAGATATGTCCCATTGCTGGCAGCACGTCCGCTCGTTCTCGACGCCGACGGTATCACCGCTTTCCGCGAGAACCCGGAGACCTTGTTCGATGCCTTTGCGGGCAGCGAGACCCGTCTCATTCTGACGCCGCACGAAGGCGAGTTCCGCCGGCTTTTTCCCGATCTCTCAGAGGATGCCGGTCTCTCGAAGATCGACCGCGCCCTGGCCGCCGCAAGGCGCAGCAACGCCGTCATCGTCTACAAAGGCGCCGATACCGTCATCGCCAGCCCGGATGGACACGCGGCGATCAATACCGATGCACCGCCATGGCTTGCGACGGCCGGTTCCGGCGATGTTCTCGCCGGCATCATCGGCGCCCATCTGGCCCAGGGGATGCCGGCCTTCGAAGCCGCTACCGCAGGTGTCTGGCGTCACGGCAAGACCGCGGCGGCCTTGGGCGAGGGCCTGACCGCCGAGGATCTGGCTGCTCACATCGTGCCGCTGGACCAGGAATGACCCGATCGAAGGTTCCGACAAGAAACGGCGTCAGCCGTCGATCTTGGCCTGAAGCGCCCTGGCGCCGTTCGGCGCATTCACTTTTCCTTCGGTGATGAAGAAAGCAAAGACATCCCTCGGCTTCTTCTCGACTTTCCGCGCCGGATCTGCATGCTCCAGCTGCTCGACGGCGCCGCCGGAAGCCCAGCTTTCCAGCCGTTTCGCCCAGAGATCGAGGCGCTTTTCATCATAGCATGTGGCGACGTCGTCGCTGCCGGTCTGCAGGCGGGCATAGACGAAATCGGCCGTGACATCGGCGATCATCGGATATTCATGATGGTCGGCAAACACGACCGCGATATTGTGCTTGGCAAGTAAAGCCGGGAATTCGGGGGTGCGGAACGTTGGATTGCGCACTTCGACGACGTGGCGGAGCGTCAAGCCATCCCGTTTTTCAGGAAGCAGGGCGAGAAACGCGCCGAAATCATCCGGATCGAATTTCTTGGTCGGCATGAATTGCCAGAGAATGGGACCGAGATGCGAACCCAGCTCCGTCAGGCCCTGTCCGAGGAATTTTTCAATCGACTCTGCCCCCTCAGCCAGCACCTTGCGATTGGTCGTGAACCGGCTGGCCTTCAGGGAAAAGATGAAATCCTCCGGCACCTCGGAGGCCCATTTCGCAAAGGTCTCGGGTTTTTGCGAGCTATAATAAGTGCCGTTGACCTCGATAACCTTCAGCTGACGGCTGGCATATTCGAGCTGGCGTTTTTTGGAGAGCTTTTCCGGGTAGAACGTACCCTCCCATGGGTCGAAGGTCCAGCCACCGATACCTATGCGGATAGTTCCGGCCTTGGTCATGCAATCGTCTCCTCGCGAATTGGCAGCGCCGGCAGCCTCAGGCCGGCGCAATGAAAGGCTGCGAAATCTCCCGGAAAACCGGTAAACCTTCGAGGCGGCTGCAAAAGGCCGCCAGCTTCGGATAAAGCGCTTCATCCAGAAGGTCGGGATGGGCCTCCCTCACATGCCGCCAGGCACAGGCGACAGCGATGTCGCAATGGCCGATGCTGCGACCGCCCCAGAAATCGCCGCCAACCAGGTGTCTCCGCCATTCCTCAAGGGCTGCGGTAGCTGCAAGTATCTGCTCCCTCAACCGGCCAACCCATCCCATGGCCGGCTGTTCATGCAACCGCAGCTCATAGAACAGGCTCACACCCTTGTCGGCCAATCCCGTTGCAAGGGCCGCGATCCTCATCGCCCGCCGCCGTTCCGGCTCATGGGCCGGAAACAGCCTCTGATCTTCCGGCATAAGGCCATCGAGGTAATCGAGCATCGAAGGACTATCGACCAGCACATCGCCCCCATCGAGAATCAGCGTCGGCACCCGCATCAACGGATTGATGGACTGCACCTTGTCACCCTCCGAAAACACCGACCACGGCTGGTGTTCGAAGGGAAGGTTGTACAGTCTCAAGGCGATCCCGACGCGCCGGACAAACGAGGAATCATATTGCCCGATCAGGATCATCGCCTTTACTCCGCGGCAGCCTTGCGGATGGGCCGGCGCTCCAGAAGCTCCCTCAGGAACTGCCCGGTATAGGACCGCTCGACCTTGACCACATCTTCCGGCGTGCCGGATGCAATGACCTCGCCGCCGCCATCGCCGCCTTCGGGGCCGAAGTCGATAATCCAGTCGGCTGTCTTGATGACTTCGAGATTGTGCTCGATGACAATGACGGAATTGCCCTGGTTGACCAACTCGTGCAGCATTTCCAGAAGCTTGGCGACGTCATGGAAGTGCAGGCCGGTCGTCGGTTCGTCTAGAATATAGAGTGTGCGGCCGGTCGAGCGCTTCGACAACTCCTTGGCCAGCTTGACGCGCTGCGCCTCGCCGCCCGAGAGCGTATTCGCCTGCTGGCCGACCTTGATGTAGCCGAGGCCGACATCGAACAGGGATTGCAGCTTGTCGCGCACGGCCGGCACGGCCGAAAAGAACTCGACGGCTTCCTCGACTGTCATATCGAGCACATCGGCGATCGACTTGCCCTTGAAGGTCACGTCGAGGGTTTCGCGATTGTAGCGCTTACCATGGCAGACGTCGCAGGTGACGTAGACATCCGGCAGGAAGTGCATCTCGATCTTGATGACGCCATCGCCCTGGCAGGCCTCGCAGCGGCCGCCCTTGACGTTGAACGAGAAACGGCCCGGCTGATAGCCGCGCGCCTTGGCTTCCGGCAGACCGGCGAACCAGTCGCGGATAGGGGTGAACGCACCGGTATAAGTCGCCGGATTAGACCGCGGCGTGCGGCCAATCGGCGATTGATCGATATCGATGACCTTGTCGATGTGCTCGAAACCATCGATCCGATCATGCTCCGCCGGATTTTCACGGGCGCCCATGATACGACGCGCGGCAGCCTTGTAGAGCGTCTCGATCAGGAAGGTCGACTTACCGCCGCCGGAAACGCCGGTAACCGCCGTGAAGACGCCGAGCGGGATGGACGCGGTGACGTTCTTCAGATTGTTGGCGCGAGCGCCGACGACGGTGATTTCTTTTTTCTTCTTCGGTTTGCGGCGCTCGGCGGGCACGGCGACCGAAAGCTCGCCGGACAGATATTTGCCGGTCAGCGAATTCGGATTGTCGATGATCTGCTGCGGTGTGCCTTGTGCCACGATCTCGCCGCCATGGATGCCGGCGGCAGGGCCGATATCGACGACGTAGTCCGCCGTCAGCACAGCGTCCTCGTCATGCTCGACGACAATGACGGTGTTGCCGATGTCGCGCAGATGCCGGAGCGTATCGAGCAGACGGGCATTATCGCGCTGGTGCAGGCCGATCGACGGCTCGTCCAGCACGTAAAGGACGCCTGTCAGGCCTGAGCCGATCTGCGAGGCGAGACGGATACGCTGGCTTTCGCCGCCGGACAGGGTGCCGGAGTTGCGCGACAGGCTCAGATATTCGAGACCGACATCGTTGAGGAAGCGCAGGCGTTCGCGGATTTCCTTGAAGATGCGGACCGCGATCTCGTTCTGCTTGGCGTTCATCTGCGCGGGCAGAGCCTCGAACCAGTCGCGGGCGACACGGATCGACATTTCGGTGACTTCACCGATATGCAACTTGTTGATCTTGACCGCCAAGGCCTCCGGCTTCAGGCGATAACCGTTGCAGGCCGGGCAAGGGGCCGCCGACATATAACGCTCGATTTCCTCGCGCGCCCAGGCGCTGTCGGTTTCCTTCCAACGGCGCTCGAGGTTCGGGATGATGCCTTCGAAGTTCTTCGTCGTGTTGTAGGAGCGCGCGCCGTCGACATAGTGGAAGGTGATCTTCTCCTCGGTGCCCTGCAGGATCGCGTTCTGCGCGGCGGCGGACAGGTCGCTCCACTTGTTCGACAGTTTGAATCCAAAGGCTTGGCCAAGCGCCTCCAGCGTCTGGTTATAATAAGGAGAAGTCGATTTCGCCCACGGTGCGATGGCACCGTTCTTCAGCGTGCGGTCGATTTCCGGCACGATCAGCGCCGGGTCGATCTTCTGCTGGCTGCCGAGACCGTCGCAGGTCGGGCAGGCGCCGAAGGGGTTGTTGAATGAAAACAGCCGCGGCTCGATTTCCGGAATCGTGAAGCCGGAAACGGGGCAGGCGAATTTTTCGGAGAACATTACCCGTTCGTGGGTTTCGTTAAGCGACTTGTTGGCCGAGCCGCCGGCCGAGGTTTCCTCCGGCGGCAGCGGCTTGTCGGCGAATTCGGCGATTGCCAGGCCGTCAGCGAGCTTGAGGCAGGTTTCAAGACTGTCGGCAAGGCGCGAACTCAGGTCGCTGCGCACGACAACGCGGTCGACGACGACGTCGATATCGTGCTTGTATTTCTTGTCGAGCGCCGGGGCTTCGGCAATCTCATAGAACTGGCCGTCGATCTTGACGCGCTGGAAACCCTTTTTCATCAGTTCGGCGAGTTCTTTCTTGTACTCGCCTTTGCGGCCTCGCACGATCGGCGCGAGGATATAAAGACGCGTGCCTTCGCCGAAATCGATCACCCGGTCGACCATCTGCGAAACCGTCTGGCTTTCGATCGGCAGGCCCGTTGCCGGCGAATAGGGAACGCCGACGCGCGCAAACAACAGGCGCATGTAGTCGTAGATTTCGGTGACGGTACCGACGGTCGAGCGCGGGTTGCGCGAGGTCGTCTTCTGCTCGATGGAGATTGCCGGGGAAAGTCCTTCGATCTGGTCGACATCCGGCTTCTGCATCATCTCCAGGAACTGGCGGGCATAGGCCGAAAGGCTCTCGACATAACGCCGCTGTCCCTCGGCATAGATCGTATCGAAGGCAAGTGAAGACTTGCCGGAGCCCGACAGGCCGGTCATGACGATGAGCTTGTTGCGCGGCAGATCGAGGTCGATGCCCTTCAGATTGTGCTCGCGCGCGCCGCGGATGGAAATGGTCTTCAGTTCGCTCATGGTGCTCAGCTTCTGGGAATTCGAAAGTCTCTATTTAAGATCGGCAAAGCTCATGTCGAGCGCCAATCCAAAAAACAGCAGGCCTTTACGAGTCAGTTGACAGGATAATAGCCATAAACTAGAACAAAGAAAGAACAAAAATTCATAATCATGTGGATACGCGAAATGGCGGGGCGTATCCTCGAAATCCAGGCGCTACTATGCGCGCCACAGGGAAAGCCGTCTGTTGGGCGGCGTAAGAAACAGGAAAGAGCGAGATGGCTGGCAGTGTCAATAAGGTTATTCTGATCGGAAACCTCGGAGCAGATCCGGAAATCCGCCGCACCCAGGATGGCCGGCCGATCGCCAACCTGAACATCGCGACCTCGGAAACCTGGCGCGACCGCAACAGCGGCGAGCGCAAGGAAAAGACCGAGTGGCACCGCGTCGTGATCTTTAACGAAGGTCTCTGCAAGGTGGCCGAGCAGTATCTGAAGAAGGGCGCCAAGGTTTATATCGAAGGCCAGTTGCAGACCCGCAAGTGGCAGGACCAGAACGGTCAGGACCGCTATTCGACGGAAGTGGTGCTGCAGGGCTTCGGTTCGACGCTGACGATGCTCGACGGCCGTGACGGCGGCGCCGGCGGTGGTCGTGGCGCTTCCGATTTCGGCGGCGGCCAGGGCAATTACAGCGGTGGTTCGAGCAATTATGGCGGCGACGATTACGATCGTCCGGCGGCACAGCCGAGCCGCTCCGGTGGCAGCCCGAGCAATTTCTCGCGCGACATGGATGATGACATTCCGTTTTGATTGAATTGGGCGAATAGCGAATAGCGTAGACATCGGGCCTTTGGCCGAACAGCATCTATTCGCTATTCGCTATTCGCTATTCGCTATTCGCTATTCGCTAGATCGAAAATGCCGAGCGAACGCCGTCGACGACGAACTGGACGGCAAGGGCTGCGAGGATGACGCCGAGAAGGCGTGTCAGGATAGCGCGGCCGGTGACGCCGAGGAAGCGGTCGATACGTTCGGCAACCACAAGCGACGCAAACAGCACCAGCAGACAGACCGCTATGACGACGATCAGTTCGATGCGGTCCACCGTCGACGAGAACGAGCCGGAGAGCAGGATGGTGGCGGAGATCGCGCCGGGGCCGGCGATCAGCGGCAGCGCCAGCGGGAAGACCGCGATATTGTGAATGTGGTCGCGGGTGATGGCGACTTCGCCAGTCTTTTCCTTGCGTTCGTTGCGCTTCTCGAAAATCATCTCGAACGCGATCCAGAAGAGCAACATGCCGCCGGCAATGCGGAATGCACCGATCGAGATGCCGAGCAGGCCGAGAATCCGGTCGCCGAACAGCGCGAAGGCGGCAAGGATGAAGAAGGCGATCAGCGTGCCGCGCCGGGCCACGAGATAGCGATCGTGCCTGTTCATGCCGACTGTCAGGCTGAGGAAGATCGGCGCCAGGCCCGGCGGATCGATCGTCACCAGGATGGTCGTCAGCGCGTTGATCAGAAGATCGAGATGGTTCATGCGGCTTCCCCTGCGGCTCTGTTTCGGCGGCCGTTTGCCCTATTGGTAGGCGAGCGCAGCAGGGAAGGGAAGCCGTCCGGGGCCGGGCCGCCACGCTTTTGCCGTTTAAATGCCGTTTCAACGGCGTGAGGGCCGAAACCTGTTCAAAACCCGTCCCCGAAATTGGCGCTATCAAGCGCATTCGGCTATAAAAATCTGTCTGATTCTGAACAAAGATCGTGATCGAAATTGACTGAACAAAGCACACCCGGCGGCGGCAAGAACCCACCAGGCATCGAACCCATTTCCATCATGGAGGAGATGCAGCGCTCCTATCTCGATTACGCGATGAGCGTCATCGTCAGCCGGGCGCTTCCCGATGTCCGTGACGGCTTGAAGCCGGTGCATCGCCGCATCCTGTTCGGGATGAGCGAACTCGGCATCGACTGGAACAAGAAATACGTCAAGTGCGCCCGTGTCACCGGGGACGTGATGGGTAAATATCACCCGCACGGCAACCTGGCGATCTACGATGCCTTGGCGCGCATGGCCCAGCCGTGGTCGCTGCGGCTGCCGCTGATCGACGGCCAGGGCAATTTCGGCTCGATCGACGGCGACCCGCCGGCGGCCGAGCGCTACACCGAATGCCGGCTGGAAAAGGCCGCCCATTCGCTGCTCGACGATCTCGACAAGGAAACGGTCGATTTTCGCGACAACTATGACGGCACGCTGAGCGAGCCGATGGTCGTTCCGGCAAAATTCCCGAATCTGCTGGTGAACGGCGCCGGCGGCATCGCCGTCGGCATGGCGACCAACATCCCGCCGCACAATCTGATCGAGGTCGTCAACGGCTGTATCGCGCTGATCGACAATCCGGGCATCGAGCTGCCGGAAATGATGGAAATCATTCCGGGTCCCGATTTCCCGACGGCTGCGCTCATCCTCGGCCGCTCCGGCATCCGCTCTGCCTATGAGACAGGCCGCGGCTCCGTCATCATGCGCGGCCGCGCCACCATCGAGCCGATGCGCGGCGACCGCGAGCAGATCATCATCACCGAGGTTCCCTATCAGGTGAACAAGGCGACGATGATCGAGAAAATGGCCGAACTGGTGAAGGACAAGCGTATCGAGGGCATTTCCGACCTTCGCGACGAGTCCGACCGCCAGGGTTACCGCGTCGTTGTCGAGCTGAAGCGCGACGCCAATGCCGAGGTCATCCTCAACCAGCTCTATCGCTACACGCCGCTGCAGACCTCCTTCGGCTGCAACATGGTGGCGCTGAACGGCGGCAAGCCGGAGCAGATGACGCTGCTCGACATGCTGCGCGCCTTCGTCGCCTTCCGCGAGGATGTCGTCAGCCGCCGCACCAAGTACCTGCTGCGCAAGGCGCGCGAGCGCGCCCATGTGTTGGTGGGTCTTGCCATCGCCGTCGCGAATATCGATGAAATCATCAAGCTGATCCGCGAGGCGCCCGATCCGCAGACGGCGCGCGAACAGTTGATGACCCGCCGCTGGCCGGCCGCCGATGTGGAAAGCCTGATCCGCCTGATCGACGACCCACGTCATCGCATCAACGAGGACCTGACCTACAACCTGTCCGAGGAGCAGGCCCGCGCCATCCTCGAACTGCGCCTTGCCCGCCTGACGGCGCTCGGTCGTGATGAAATCGGCGACGAACTGAACAAGATCGGCGCCGAGATCAGTGACTATCTCGAAATCCTGTCGTCGCGCGTTCGCATCATGACGATCGTCAAGGACGAGCTTGCTGCCGTTCGCGACGAATTCGGCACGCCGCGCCGCACCGAGATCACCCTCGGCGGCCCGGAAATGGACGACGAAGACCTGATCGCCCAGGAAGACATGGTCGTGACCGTGTCGCATCTCGGCTATATCAAGCGCGTGCCGCTGACGACCTACCGGGCGCAGCGCCGCGGCGGCAAGGGCCGCTCCGGCATGGCGACGCGAGACGAGGATTTCGTCACGCGCTTGTTCGTCGCCAACACCCATACGCCGGTGCTGTTCTTCTCCTCGCGCGGCATCGTTTACAAGGAAAAGGTCTGGCGCCTGCCGATCGGCACGCCGCAATCGCGCGGCAAGGCGCTGATCAACATGCTGCCGCTGGAGCCGGGCGAGCGCATCACCACGATCATGCCGTTGCCCGAGGACGAGGCGACCTGGGAAAACCTCGACGTCATGTTCTCGACCACCCGCGGCACGGTGCGCCGCAACAAGCTGTCGGATTTCGTCCAGGTCAACCGTAACGGCAAGATCGCCATGAAGCTCGAGGAGGAGGGTGACGAAATCCTCTCCGTCGAGACCTGCACCGATCAGGACGACGTGCTTTTGACCACGGCGCTCGGCCAGTGCATCCGCTTCCCGGTCGATGACGTCCGCGTCTTCGCCGGGCGCAATTCTATCGGCGTGCGCGGCATTTCGCTGGGCGAAAGCGATCGCATCATTTCCATGACCATCGTCGGCCATGTCAATGCCGAGCCGTGGGAGCGGGCCGCCTATCTGAAGCGCGCCGCTGCCGAACGCCGTACAGCAACGGGCGAGGAGGAAGAAATCTCCCTCGTCGGCGAAGAGGTCACGGAAGAAGGCCAGCTTTCCGACGAACGTTACGAGGAACTGAAGGCCCGCGAGCAGTTCGTGCTGACGGTTTCCGTCAAGGGCTTTGGCAAGCGCTCCTCGACCTATGACTTCCGCACCTCCGGCCGTGGCGGCAAGGGCATCCGCGCCACCGATACCTCGAAGACCTCGGAAATCGGCGAACTGGTCGCAGCCTTCCCGGTCGATGACGGCGACCAGATCATGCTGGTCTCGGATGGCGGCCAGTTGATCCGCGTGCCGGTGGGCGGCATCCGCCTCGCCAGCCGCGCGACCAAGGGTGTCACCATCTTTTCCACCGCCAAGGATGAGAAGGTCGTTTCGGTCGAGCGCATCAGCGAGCCGGAAAGCGAAGAGGACGAAGAAGGTGTTGTGGAGGCAGTGGCTGAATCGGAAGCCTCCGACGCTGGAAACGGCGGCGAAGCCTGACGCCCTGAAACACCACGGATATGATGACCGAAGGGGTGGCGAAAGCTGCCCCTTCGTGCATTTGGGAGGAATGTCAAATTAAATAGTATTGACTAATTGATTAGTTATTGCTATTCAATTTCCCATGATCGAGGCCGAAACCATAACGACCGTCATGCGCGCCCTTGCCGATCCCACGCGGCGGGCCGTATTCGAACGCATCGTCAACTCCGATGAAATCACCGTCGTCGAACTGACCCGCGCCA
Organism: Rhizobium sp. Root1212; assembly: GCF_001424985.1. Taxonomy (GTDB): domain Bacteria; phylum Pseudomonadota; class Alphaproteobacteria; order Rhizobiales; family Rhizobiaceae; genus Pararhizobium. Next base: position 129,788 of record NZ_LMDA01000025.1, on the reverse strand, counting down.
GCAGCGTCACCCAGGGGGCCATATCCCAGCACTTGAAGGCCTTGAAGCAGGCTGGCCTCGTCAGCGAGCGCCCCGAGGGGCGAAATGTCTACTACCGCGCCGCGCCGGAGGGCCTTGCGCCGCTGGCTGACTGGATGAGTCATTACGGCGTCTTCTGGCGCGAACGTTTTGCCGATCTCAGAAACCTGCTGAAGGAACTCGATCCATGAACCAAACGGTCAGCCAGGAAGCCATCGTAATTGATGAAGTCTTCCCACATGCGCCTGAAACGATCTGGAAGGCTCTGACATCCGGTGCCCTGATAAGCCGCTGGCTGATGGAGCCGAAGGGTTTCGAGGCGATCGCCGGCAACCGCTTCACCTTCCAGACGACGCCCGCCGGCGCATGGGATGGCACCATCCACTGCGAAGTGCTGGAGATCGTGCCGAACGAGCGGCTGTCCTATAGCTGGAAGGGTGGTCACGACAGCAATGAGGGTTATGGCTCGAAGCTGGAGACGGTGGTGACCTTCACTCTTTCGAAAGCCGAGGCCGGCACGCGGCTGCGGCTCGTTCATTCCGGCTTTGTTCTGCCGAAGAACGACAGCGCCTATCGCAATATGAGTGAGGGATGGAAGAAGGTGGTGAAGAGGCTCGACACGGTTGTCGCTGAAGAATCGTCACAAACGCTGCATTGAACGAGGAGGAGAAAGAGATGAGCAAGCCCTATACCGGCGGCTGCGCCTGCGGCGCGATCCGCTACGAGATTTCAGGTGAGCCGGCCGTCATGGTCGATTGCCAGTGTCGGCAATGCCAGCGCGACAGCGGCACCGGCCATCAATCGCACATGACCTTTGTCGCCGCCGACGTGACGGTCGAGGGGGAGGCCTCGCGTTTCCAGACTGTCGGCGATGGCGGGACTGTCAAGCAACGCGGCTTTTGCCCGACATGCGGTTCGCCCGTCTATCTGGCTTTTCCCGACATGCCCCAGGTCTTCATCGTCACGCCGGCAAGCCTCGACGATCCGGGCCGCTACCAGCCGCAACTGGTTTCCTGGACGGCTGCCGGCCATGCCTGGGATCATCTCGATCCGGCTTTGCCGAAATTCGAGCAGATGCCACCGCGAGGATAGATTTGGAGCATAGTCCAATAAAAAAACCGGACGGGCAGGGATGCCGTCCGGTTTTTTAATGATGCGGCACTGGAGGTTGCCACAGGAAAAAGGGCTCGTCCGGCTCATACTTGGAAGCCGGTATCATTCATCTTGAGGGCAGCGCGGTCGCGTTGCAGTTGAAAGATGGTTGTTGCGAAATCGGCGAGAAACACGATACTGATCACCGCGGATGCAATCATCATTGCTATTGCCATCGCTGATGTTCCTTACTTGAAGGCGATCTTGCGGATACCGTCATTACGATCGTCCCGCGCTTCGTCGCGAATTGCGTGGACGGTCGCAAACAGCATTGCGAAAAACATAGTCATCGACAGAAGTATAAGTCCCATGGCGGTGTTCCTTTCGAGCCATAACGGCCTGACCGTCAGAAAGTTCCGTCCTTGAGCTTCACCCTAGTCTTGATCCCTTGAAGCTTCGCTGAACGTGCCCTTTATCTACCGTTCAGGAATGGATCGCGCTGTTTCCATGGGAACAAGAGTAAAGGCATCGGCGCACTCCCTTGCGGTTGAGGACAGTCCGTGACAAAAGGCTGTCAAACGGAACAGGCGCGATGACGACAGCTTTCTATCCCGGCTCCTTCGATCCGATGACGAATGGACATCTCGATGTGCTGATGCAGGCGCTCAATGTCGCTTCGAAGGTCATCGTCGCGATCGGTATCCACCCCGGCAAGACGCCGCTGTTTTCCTTCGATGAGCGCGCGGCGCTGATCCGCCAGTCGCTGGGCGAGGCGTTGCCTGAACGCGCCGGCGATATCGATATCGTGTCCTTCGGCAATCTGGCCGTCGATGCGGTGCGTGCGCATGGCGCGACCATGCTCGTGCGCGGTCTTCGCGATGGCACGGATCTCGATTACGAAATGCAGATGGCCGGCATGAACCGCCAGATGGCGCCGGATATCCAGACCCTGTTTCTGCCGGCAGGTGCGGCCTCCCGGCCCATTACCGCCACATTGGTCCGCCAGATCGCGGCCATGGGCGGCGATGTCAGCGCCTTCGTGCCGGCCGCCGTCTATCAGGCGCTTGCCGCCCGACGCAAATCCTGACGCCCTTGGCGTTATTCTCACGGGAGCTATCATGAAAATCCTCAAACTCGCTTTTGCCGGCGCCTTGGTTCTTGCCTCCGTCACGGGCGGCGCCTTTGCCCAGGCAAAGGACTATCTGACGATCCAGCTGAAGGACGGCCCGGTCGTGATCGAGCTTCGCCCGGATGTGGCGCCCAAGCACGTCGCGCGCCTGAAGGAACTCGCAGCCGGCGGCGAATACAACAATGTCGCCTTCCACCGCGTCATTCCGGGCTTCATGGCCCAGACCGGCGACGTCCAGTACGGCAACATGGAAAAGGATTTCCAGGCGGGCATGGCCGGCATGGGCGGCTCCTCGAAGCCTGATCTTCCGGCCGAATTCTCAGATGTTCCGTTCGAGCGCGGCACGGTCGGCATGGCCCGCTCGCAGGACCCGAACTCCGCCAATTCCCAGTTCTTCATCATGTTCGCCCCTGGTGACTTCCTGAACGGCCAGTACACGGTCGTCGGCCAGGTGGTCGAAGGCATGGAGAATGTCGACAAGATCAAGAAGGGCGACGAAGCCAACAACGGCTCCGTTACCGATCCCGACCGCATGATCAGCGTCAAGGTCGGCAAGTAAACCCATAACACCAAGGAGAAAAGCCATGGCCGAGATCAAGGACCCGGAAAACACCATCATCATGGAAACGACGCAGGGCAAGGTCGTCATCCAGCTTCTGCCGGATTTGGCACCGGGCCACGTCGCGCGCATCAAGGAACTTGCTAATGAAGGCGCCTATGACGGCGTCGTGTTCCACCGCGTCATCAACGACTTCATGGCCCAGACCGGCGACGTCCAGTACGGCAAGAAGGGTGGCGCAAGCTTCAACCCGGCGCGCGCCGGCATGGGCGGCTCCGACAAGCCGGACCTGAAGGCCGAGTTTTCCAACATGAGCCACGTGCGCGGCACCTGCTCCATGGCCCGCAGCCAGATGCCGAACTCGGCGAACTCGCAGTTCTTCATTTGCTTTGCCGACAGCCCGTGGCTGAACAAGCAGTACTCGGTCTGGGGCCAGGTCATCGAAGGCATGGAAAATATCGACAAGATCAAGCGCGGCGAGCCGGTACAGGACCCGGACCATATCATCTCGATGAAGGTTGCCGCCAACGCCTGATCCGGGCTATTCCAAAAACCCGCTCCGGCGCGTGAGGTGCCGGGGCGGGTTTGCCATTTGAAGAAGACTGTCATGCGTGTCGATCTTTTCGATTTCGATCTGCCCGAGGAAAACATTGCGCTCCGGCCCGCAAGCCCGCGCGACAGCGCCCGCCTGCTCGTCGTCAAGCCGGGCGAAACGCCGGCTATCGAAGACCGCGGCGTGCTCGATCTGACCTCCTATCTGCGCCCCGGCGATGCCCTTGTGTTCAACGACACCAAGGTCATTCCCGCGCAGCTCGAAGGTATCAGACGCCGTGGCGAGGACGTGGCGACGGCCGTCTCGCTGACGCTGCACATGCGCGTCGCGCCCGATCGCTGGAAGGCCTTCGCGCGGCCGGCAAAGCGGCTGAAGCAGGGCGATCGGATTTCCTTCGGTCATGAAAACGCTTCGGCCTGCATGCTCGGAACGCTCGATGCGACGGTGGAGGAAAAGGGCGAGGCGGGTGAAGTCACCCTGCGTTTCGATCTTTCCGGCCCGTCGCTGGACGAGGCTATCGCGGCCGTCGGCCATATCCCGCTGCCGCCCTATATCGCCTCCAAGCGCCCGGAAGACGAAAAGGACCGCACGGACTACCAGACCGTCTATGCCCGCGAAGAGGGCGCTGTTGCCGCCCCGACGGCGGGCCTGCATTTCACCGACCGGCTGTTTGAATCGCTTGATGCCGCGGGCATCGAGCGGCATTTCGTGACGCTGCATGTCGGGGCAGGGACCTTCCTGCCGATGAAGGTCGACGATACCGACGACCATGTGATGCACCACGAGGTCGGCCATGTGAGCACCAATGTTGCTGCCCGGCTGAATGCGGTGAAGGCGCGGGGCAATCGCATCGTCTGCGTCGGCACGACCTCGCTGCGGCTGATCGAAAGTGCCGCGCAGGAAGACGGCCGCGTCGAGGCTTGGTCGGGCTCGACCGGCATCTTCATCACGCCCGGCTACCGCTTCCGCGCCGTCGATATGCTGATGACCAATTTCCACCTGCCGAAATCGACGCTGTTCATGCTGGTTTCGGCCTTCTCCGGGCTGGAGACGATGCAAGAGGCCTACGCCCATGCCATCGCTTCCGGCTACCGTTTCTATTCCTATGGCGATTCCAGCCTGCTTTTCCGGGATACCCGATGACCGAGAATTTCGAATTCAAACTGCTTGCGACCGATGGCAAGGCCCGTCGCGGCGAAGTATCCATGCCGCGCGGCACGATCCGTACCCCGGCCTTCATGCCGGTTGGAACCGTTGGTACCGTCAAGGCCATGTATCTCGACCAGGTGCGTGAGGTCGGCGCCGATATCATCCTCGGCAACACCTATCACCTGATGCTGCGCCCCGGCCCGGAGCGTGTCGCGCGCCTCGGCGGCCTGCACAACCTGATCCGCTGGCCATATCCGATCCTGACGGACTCGGGCGGTTTTCAGGTCATGTCGCTGTCGGGCCTGCGCAAGCTCGATGAGCAGGGCGTGACGTTCAAGAGCCACGTCGACGGTTCGCTGCACCATATGTCGCCGGAGCGCTCGATCGAGATTCAGGGCCTGCTGGACAGCGATATCCAGATGCAGCTCGACGAATGCGTGCGCCTGCCGGCGGAGCCGAAGGACATCGAGCGAGCGATGGAAATGTCCTATCGCTGGGCCGAACGCTGCAAGGTCGCCTTCGGCGATCAACCGGGCAAGGCGATGTTCGGCATCGTGCAGGGCGGCGATATCCCAGAGCTTCGCGTGCGCTCCGCGCAGGCGCTGGCAGGGCTCGACCTCAAGGGCTATGCGATCGGCGGTCTTGCCGTGGGCGAGCCGCAGGCCGTCATGCTGGACATGATCGACACGACAAGCCCGCATTTGCCGACTGAAAAGCCGCGTTACCTGATGGGCGTCGGTACGCCGGATGATATGCTTAAATCGGTCGCCCGCGGTATCGATATGTTCGACTGCGTCATGCCGACCCGCTCGGGCCGCCATGGTCTGGCGTTCACCCGCCATGGCCGTATCAACATCCGCAATGCCCGTCATGCCGAAGACCTGCAGCCGCTGGACGACCAGTCCGCGTGCCCGGCGTCGCGGGATTATTCGCGCGCCTACCTGCATCACCTCGTGCGCGCCAACGAGGCGCTCGGCGGCATGTTGCTAACCTGGAACAATCTTTCCTACTACCAGGATCTGATGGCCGGCATCCGCAAGGCGATCGAGGAAGGCCGCTATACCGACTTCATGGCCGAGACGCAGGAAGGCTGGGCGCGCGGCGAGGCCATAAACCGCCAATAAGGCAAACCGGAGCAGGCGCGGGGCTCAGATTTCCGGCCCCGGCGCCTGTTGCAGCATCTGTACGCCGTTGATCTTGTAGCTGCCATCAGGCTGCTTTTCGAGAAAATAGAGAGCGGTCCAGTCCTTCCCGTCGGGTGCCGAAATCAGCACCTCCTGTACGATCGTCCCGCCGACGACCTTGCTGCGGCCGAAGGCGAAGTTGCCGGGACGATAGACCGGCGCATAGCCGCGCCTTACCATGTCGAAGAAGATATCCTGGTTCGGAAACTTGCTGCGAATCTGCGGCGAGGCGAAGGAATAGGCCTCCGCCTTGTTGTCGGCAAGGAAGGCCTCGATCTGGTGCTGGATGATCGATTGCGCGGTGTCGACGGGCTCCACGGCGTGGGCGCTGAATGGCAGCAGCAGGGCGGCCAGAACGACGAAATGTCTCGTATTGAACGTCATGTCCAATTCCTCCCGTCCCACAACGGTTCATGTCCCAAACGAAGACAGCTTGCGAATGATAACGCTTCGATAATACTTACGATTTGATGTAAATAAATTCTATGAGCTTGCCGCCTCAAGCATCTGATCTGATGTCGAAAATTCGTATAGGGGCGTTTCAGCCCATCGGCGTTAACCCTACCTGTGAAGGTTAATTTTGGGTAACGCTTGCAGAAGTGCTTCGTTCGGCGCGATATGAACTTGCCGAGGGCGACTTCGGTTTTTCAGCACCAAAACAATATTGCCCTTCTCCGGTCACGGAGAAGGGCCTTATTTTGCCGTTTACTTGTCTTCGACGATTGCTTCCGGCCGGTCGCCGCCTTCGGCATGCTCGTAGTGCCAGAGCCCCTTGTCGTCTTGGAAGCTGATTTCCTCATCCTCGCCGCCGACCTGCTGCTCGGCCGCCGCAGCCTTCGCTGCAGCCAGCGCGTGTTCGCGGGTGGGATAACTTTCGGAAAAGACACTGCCGAGCTTGTAGGCCCAGCCGCCATCATGCTCCACGATCGAATAGACAACTCTGGTCATGTTTTTCTCCCTGTGCCATCTCAAACGTCTTTTGCATTGTCGTCTGGCTGGGAACGGCCGGGAGATGCATATCGTTCCGGCGCTTTCGTCCGTATCGGCCGTCTTCCGCTCAGCAAATCATATCCTAACATGGTTTGCCGAAGCAGGCGATTTTCAAGTTCGCACAGGTCATCACCCCAGAAGAAGCAGAGGCGATGACATTCCTTGCGGCTGTTCTCAGCGGATGCGCTTGGCCGCCGGTTCCGGCGTCAACTCGCCGTTCAGGCGGCGGTCGAGGTAATCCTCGCACTCGGTCATCAGCGTTTCGACCTGGCCGTTGAAGAAGTGGTTCGCACCCGGCACCGTCTTGTGGGTGATGAGAATGCCCTTCTGCGCCTTCAGCTTTTCGACGAGATTGTTGACGTCCTTCTCCGGCGCCACCTTGTCGACATCGCCATTGATGATCAGGCCGGAGGACGGGCAGGGCGCCAGGAACGAGAAGTCATAGGTGTTCGGCTGCGGCGCGATCGACATAAAGCCTTCGATCTCCGGGCGGCGCATCAGGAGCTGCATGCCGATCCACGCGCCGAAGGAATAGCCGGCGACCCAGCAGCTCTTCGAATCTGGGTGCATGCTCTGCACCCAATCGAGGGCCGACGCGGCATCCGAAAGCTCGCCGGCGCCGTGGTCGAATTCGCCCTGACTGCGGCCGATGGAGCGGAAGTTGAAGCGGAGCGTGGTGAAGCCACGCTTCTGGAACATATAGAACAGCTGGTAGACGATCTGGTTGTTCATCGTGCCGCCGAACTGAGGATGCGGATGCAGCACGATAGCGATCGGTGCATTCTTCTGCTTGGAAGGCTGGTAGCGGCCTTCAAGGCGTCCGGCGGGGCCGTTGAAAATGACTTCGGGCATTGTTACTCCGGGTATGGATCGGGTTCTAAAAGCCGTTTCAGCGGCTGAACTGTCTTGACGAATACAGTCAGCTTTTCTAGAACTCAGTTTAGAACCGTTCAAAACTGGTCACGGACTTCCGTGGCGGGTGTCGTCTCTTACGGCAAGCGAAGCGAAAATTTCAAGAAAAATGCATCGGCCGTTTGCCTTTAGATGGGTTGGGGCCGCTGTTTGGCAAGGATCATGACGCAGGCGCGCATCTACATGGACTGGAATGCGACGGCGCCGCTTCTTTCCGAAGCGCGTGAGGCCTGCGTGAGCGCGCTCGATCTCGTCGGCAATGCCTCTTCCGTTCATGCCGAGGGCCGGCGGATACGCATGATGATCGAAAATGCGCGCCGCTCCGTAGCGGCGCTTTGCGGCGCTTCTCCGGCCAGCGTGATCTTTACGAGCGGCGCGACCGAAGCCGCCAATCTGGTGCTCACCCCGGATTTCCGCATGGGCAAGACGCCGCTGAAGATCGGCCGGCTTTATGTTTCCGCAATCGAGCATCCAGCGTTGCGCGAAGGCGGACGTTTCGCCAAAAATGACGTGCAGGAGGTTCCGGTCACGCCCGCCGGCATGATCGATCTCGATGCGCTGAAGGCGGCCCTTGCCTCGCATGACCGCGCGGGTGGCTTGCCGATGGTCGCCGTGATGCTCGCCAACAACGAGACCGGCATCATCCAGCCGGTCGAGGCTGCGGCGGCGCTGGTGAAAGAGGTCGGCGGTATCTTCGTGGTCGATGCGGTGCAGGCTGCGGGCCGCGTGCCGCTGTCGATCGAAGTGATTGGGGCGGATTTCATGGTCGTCTCGTCCCATAAGATCGGCGGCCCGAAGGGTGCGGGCGCACTTGTCGCCCGCGGTGAAATCTTGATGCCATCCGCCTTGATCCGCGGCGGCGGGCAGGAGAAGGGCCATCGTTCGGGAACGGAAAACCCGATGGCCATCGCTGGCTTTGGCGCTGCAGCAGATGTTGCGGCCAAAGGCATCGATGAGCGTATGGCTGCGATTGCTGCTAAGCGCGATCGGCTGGAAGCAGCCATGCTTGCGGCAGCCCCTGACGTGCTGATCCATGGCAAGGGTGATCGGCGCATCGGCAATACCTCTTTCTTCACGCTTCCATGCCTGAAGGCGGAGACCGGGCAGATCGCCTTCGATCTTGAAGGCGTCGCACTGTCAGCCGGCTCGGCCTGCTCCTCGGGCAAGGTCGGGCAGAGCTACGTGCTGACGGCCATGGGCCATGATGCAGGGCAGGGCGCGCTTCGAATTTCCATCGGGCCGGGCACCACGGATGCCGAGATCGACCGCTGCGCGGCGGTCTTTGCGAAGATTTCCGGGCGGCGACGGCTTCCGGTCGCGGCCGCCTGATCAGAAAAGCTGCGGAAATGGAATTTTCCGCTTGGCAAACGGGGTGAAAATCGCCCTTTAGCCATTACATAAGCGATACGCAGAAACGTATCGGAATGACAAGCTACCGGACCTTGTATCCGGCAAGATTGGAGAACGACATGCCAGCTGTCCAGGAAACGATCGATCAGGTCGCGCTGATCGATGTGGACCAGTACAAATACGGTTTTGAAACCAAGATCGAGATGGACAAGGCGCCCAAGGGCCTTTCCGAAGATATCATCCGCTTCATTTCGGACAAGAAGCAGGAGCCGGAATGGATGCTCGAATGGCGCCTTGACGCCTATCGCCGCTGGCTGACTCTGGAAGAGCCGAAGTGGGCGCGCGTCGAATATCCGAAGATCGACTTCAACGACATCTACTACTACGCGGCACCGAAGGGCCAGACCGGCCCGAAGTCGCTCGACGAAGTCGATCCGGAACTCCTGAAGGTTTACGAGAAGCTCGGCATTCCGCTCCGCGAACAGGAAATGCTGGCCGGCGTGAAGACCTCGAAGATCGCCGTCGATGCCGTTTTCGATTCGGTCTCCGTCGTCACCACCTTCAAGGAAGAGCTGAAGAAGGCCGGCGTGATCTTCATGTCGATCTCGGAAGCCATCCGCGAGCATCCAGATCTCGTGAAAAAGTATCTGGGCTCGGTCGTCCCGACCACCGATAACTATTATGCGACGCTGAACTCGGCTGTCTTCACCGACGGCTCCTTCGTCTTCGTGCCGAAGGGCGTGCGTTGCCCGATGGAGTTGTCGACTTATTTCCGCATCAACGAGAAGGACACCGGCCAGTTCGAGCGCACCCTGATTATCGCGGAAGAGGGCGCCTACGTCTCCTACCTTGAAGGCTGCACCGCGCCGCAGCGCGATGAAAACCAACTGCACGCCGCCGTGGTCGAACTCGTTGCTCTTGACGATGCCGAAATCAAGTATTCCACCGTCCAGAACTGGTATCCGGGCGACAAGAACGGCAAGGGCGGCATCTACAATTTCGTTACCAAGCGCGGCGATTGCCGTGGTGCGCGCTCGAAGATTTCGTGGACGCAAGTCGAAACCGGCTCGGCGATCACCTGGAAATATCCGAGCTGCATCCTGCGCGGCGACGACAGCCGCGGCGAATTCTACTCGATCGCCGTTTCCAACGGCCATCAGCAGATCGACAGCGGCACCAAGATGATCCACCTCGGCAAGAACACGTCGAGCCGTATCGTCTCCAAGGGCATCGCCGCCGGCTTCAGCCAGAACACCTATCGCGGCCAGGTCTCGACCCACCGCAAGGCATCGAACGCCCGCAACTTCACCCAGTGCGATAGTCTGCTGATCGGCGACAAGTGCGGCGCCCATACCGTGCCCTACATCGAGGCGAAGAACTCGACGGCACAGTTCGAGCACGAAGCCACGACGTCGAAGATTTCCGAAGACCAGCTGTTCTACTGCCTGCAACGCGGCATTCCCACCGAAGCGGCGATCGCCTTGATCGTCAACGGCTTTGTCAAGGAAGTCATCCAGGAGCTGCCGATGGAATTCGCCGTCGAGGCGCAGAAGCTGATCGGCATCTCGCTCGAAGGCTCCGTGGGCTAAGCGCCGCTACCGAATTTGAACCGGCGCGCACCGGCGCGCATCCCCGTTTGTTCCAAAGGGACGATAGAAATGCTTGAAATCAAGAACCTGCACGCTCGCATCGCCGAAGACGGCACCGAGATCATCCGTGGCCTGAACCTCACCGTGAAGGCTGGCGAAGTCGCGGCCATCATGGGCCCGAACGGCTCCGGCAAGTCGACGCTCTCCTACATCCTGTCCGGCCGCGAAGACTACGAAGTCACCGAAGGCGATATCCTCTACAACGGCGAAAGCATCCTCGAACTCGACGCGTCCGAGCGTGCCGCCAAGGGTATTTTCCTTGCCTTCCAGTATCCGGTCGAAATTCCGGGTGTCGCCACCATGCAATTCCTGAAGGTGGCGATGAACGAGCAGCGCAAGTATCGCGGCGAAGAAGAGCTGACGACGCCGGAATTCATGCGCCGCGTCAAGGAAGCCGCCGCCGAGCTGAAGATTTCGCCGGAGATGCTGAAGCGCCCGCTGAACGTCGGGTTCTCCGGCGGTGAGAAGAAGCGCGCCGAAATCCTGCAGATGGCGCTGCTGCAGCCGCAGCTTTGCGTGCTCGACGAAACCGATAGCGGCCTCGACATCGACGCGCTGAAGATCGTTGCCGATGGCGTCAATGCGCTGCGTTCGCCCGACCGCGCCGTGATCGTCATCACCCACTACCAGCGCCTGCTCGAATACATCGTCCCGGATTCGGTCCACGTGCTCTACAAGGGCCAAGTCATCAAGTCCGGCGACAAGTCGCTGGCGCTCGACCTCGAAGCCAATGGTTACGCCGACATCATCGGCGCCGCTGCCTGAGGAGTTTTCCATGAACATCCAGACGGCAATCACGATGACGGCCTCAGAGACGGCTCTCGTCGATGCCTATACCGCCCAGCTTGGCGAACTGCCGGGCGACGGCGCGGTGCTTTCGGCCCGCGACGCGCTGCTCAACGCCCTGAAGACCGAAGGTCTGCCGACGCGCCGCATCGAATCCTGGCACTATAGCGACCTGCGCGCTCTGCTGCGCAGCGTTCCGGCCTTCGATACCGCGGCCTTTGCCGAAGGTGTCGAGCCGCTTGCTGCCGGCTCATCCGTCGTGCGGGTCCTGAACGGCAAGGCCGATGTTTCCGGTGCGCCGGAAGGCATCCATATTCGCCGTTACGGCGAAAGCCTTGTCGAAGGCGTGGCTGCTGCCGACCTCGTCGAGCGGGGGACCGATGACGCCATCGGCCGCATCAACGGCACCTTCGTCCGCGACGGTTTCGAGATCGAAATCCCGGCAGAAACAGTGCTGGAACAGCCGCTCGAACTGCAGCTGGTACAGAGCGCCGGCCAGAGCCACAGCCGCTTCCCGGTGACCTTCGGTGCGAAGTCCAAGGCCGTCGTTATCGAACGTCACCTCTCGGTCAACGATGCGCCGAGCCTCGTCAGCGTCGTCAGCGACCTGATCATCGACGAAGGCGCCGAGATCACCTGGATTATCCTGCAGCAGCAGGGTTCCGCCGACAGCCATTTCGGTCAAGTCAATTTCGACCTCGGCGCGGATGCCAAGCTGCGTATCTTCGTCATCAATGCCGGCGGCAAGCTGGTGCGCCAGGAAGTCCATGGCGTGACGACCGGTGAGGGCGCCGACTTCCAGATGCGCGGCATCAACCTGCTGGGCGACGAAAGCCATACGGACGTGACCTTCACGCTCGGCCACGACGTTCCGCATACGACCTCGACGGAGATCATCCGCAACGTCGTGCTGAACCGTGCCAAGGGCGTCTTCCAGGGCCAGATCCGGGTTGCCCCGGATGCCCAGAAGACCGATGCGCGCATGGCCTGCAACACGCTGCTGCTTTCCGACGACGCCGATTTCTCGGCAAAGCCGGAGCTGGAAATCTTCGCCGACGACGTTCAGTGCGGCCACGGCGCGACCGTGATCGACCTCAACCCGATGCACCTCTACTACCTGATGGCGCGCGGCATTCCCGAGGCTAAGGCGCGCACCATGCTGGTCAACGCCTTTGTCGACGAGATCGTCGAGGAACTGGAAGACGAGGCCATCATCGAGCCGCTCGAAGCGATCATCGCCGCCTGGCTTGAAAAACACGCCTGATTTGGACATTTGTCATGGAACACACGGTACCGGCGCCTGCCTACGACGTTGAAGCGATCCGCAAGGATTTTCCGATCCTTTCGCGGACCGTCTACGGCAAGCCGCTCGTCTATCTCGACAACGGCGCCTCGGCCCAGAAGCCGCAGGCGGTCATCGATGCCGTGTCCCATGCCTATTCCAATGAATATGCCAACGTCCATCGCGGCCTGCATTTCCTCTCGAATGCCGCGACGGACGCCTATGAAGCCGCACGTGAAAAGGTGCGCCGCTTCCTGAATGCGCCGTCGGTCGACAACATCGTCTTCACGAAATCCTCGACGGAGGCGATCAACACGGTCGCTTACGGCTACGGCACGCCGAAGATCGGCGAGGGCGACGAGATCGTCATCTCGATCATGGAGCATCACTCCAACATCGTGCCGTGGCATTTCATCCGCGAGCGGCAGGGCGCGAAGATCGTCTGGGCGCCAGTCGATGACGAGGGCACCTTCCATATCGACGATTTCGTCAAATGCCTGACGGACAAGACGAAGCTCGTCGCCATCACCCATATGTCGAATGCACTGGGTACGGTCGTTCCGGTCAAGGAAATCTGCCGTATCGCCCATGAGCGTGGCATTCCGGTCTTGGTCGATGGCAGCCAGGGCGCCGTCCATATGCCGGTCGATGTGCAGGACATCGACTGCGACTGGTATGTGATGACCGGCCACAAGCTTTATGGCCCCTCCGGCATCGGCGTCCTCTACGGCAAGGCCGATCGCCTCAAGGAAATGCGGCCCTTCATGGGCGGCGGCGAAATGATCCTCGAAGTGACCGAGGATATGGTCACCTATAATGAGCCGCCGCATCGTTTCGAGGCCGGCACGCCACCGATCGTTCAGGCGATCGGTCTCGGCTATGCGCTGGACTATATGGAAAACATCGGCCGCGCCGCAATCGCAGCCCATGAAGCCGATCTGGCCGCCTATGCCCATGAGCGGCTGTCCACCATCAATTCGCTGCGGGTCATCGGCAATGCGCCGGGCAAGGGCGGCATCTTCTCCTTCGAACTCGAAGGCATCCATGCCCATGACGTCTCCATGGTGATCGATCGGGCAGGGGTGGCGGTGCGCGCCGGCACCCATTGCGCCATGCCGCTCTTGAAACGCTTCGGCGTCACCTCCACATGCCGTGCATCCTTCGGCCTCTACAATACCCGCGCCGAAGTAGACATTCTGGTCGAAGCGCTCGATCAGGCCCGGAAATTCTTTGGGTAAGGAAGACTGCAATGAGCCTTGATACGACGCAAGACAAGATCGACGTGCGCGAAGGCATCGTGCATTCCGCCATTCCTGCCGATGAACTGGCGCGACTCAGCGACGACATCATCTCGGCGCTGAAAACCGTCTACGACCCGGAAATTCCGGCCGACATCTTCGAACTCGGGCTGATCTACAAGATCGATATCGAAGACGACCGCATGGTGAAGATCGCCATGACGCTGACCGCTCCGGGCTGCCCCGTCGCCGGCGAAATGCCGGGCTGGGTGGAAAATGCCGTCGGCGCCGTCGAGGGCGTTTCGGGCGTCGAGGTCTCCATGACCTTCGATCCGCCGTGGAGCCCGGACCGCATGTCGGAAGAGGCGCAGGTGGCGATCGGCTGGTACTGAGTTGATCCGTTAACTGACCGGTACTACATTTGATTCTGGAAGCATCGGGCCTTGAACCCGATTGTGTAAGGAGAATGAGCCGATGGGCTTTGCAATAATGAGCTTGAGCGATGCGGCTGCCGGCCGCGTCAAGGCGATCGTCGAAAATGCTGGCGGCGATGCCAGGGGCATCCGTGTTTCCGTCAAGAAGGGCGGCTGCGCCGGCATGGAATATGCCGTCGATCTGGTGACTGAGCCCAATCCCAAGGACGACCTGATCGAGCGCGATGGCGCGCAGGTCTGGGTCGCCCCGGAAGCCGTGCTCTACCTCCTTGGAACCAACATGGATTTCGAAGTCACGAAGATGCGTTCGGGCTTCACCTTCAACAATCCGAACCAGACGTCGGCCTGCGGCTGCGGCGAATCGGTTGAGCTGAAACCGGCCGATCTTGCGGCGCTTGCCGCTGCCGGCGGCGCTACGGTTCGCGCCGAATAACCGGTTTTTCCGGCTACGGCGAGGCTGCCGGTCGCGCGGTATTGCAATTTTCAGGACCTGTGTATGATCAGCGTCTTCCTCTTCCGGGCAGGCTGGTCATATGCCGTATTCGAAAGAAAATTTTACGCGCGCACTCTATGAGGCCTACCCCGAGACGGTAGTCTTCTGCGACGGCGACGGCGTGATCCGCGGCCTCAATGCGGCGGGTTGCCAGGCGTTCGGTTATGACGGCGGCGAGATCGTCGGCCAGCATCTTTCCCTGCTCCATGCCGATGCGGCGGAATACCGGTTTGCTCTGGAACACGGCTTCCTGTCGCAATCGCCGAAAACGATCCATGACCTCGTTTTTCGTTATTGCCGCAAGGATCGAAGCGAGTTTCACGGCCAGCTGACCGGAAGCCGCGTGATCGGCGAAGACGGGATGCCGGAGGGCTATATCGGCGTCATCCGCGATGTCACCCACATCCTGACTCGCGACAGCCGGCGCAGGGCACTGACCCTAGCCACGGATGCGGCGCTCGATGCCGTTCCGGTCGGCTTTGCCATCTTCGACGAAAATGAGACCCTGATCCTCTATAACCGCGCCTATCGCGAGATGTGCGGCGCGGCCGCCGACAGCATCTTCGTCGGGGCGACGCTGAACGACATTCTGTCAGCAAACATGGCGGCCGGAAACTATCTCGATTGTCCGCCGGAAAGCCCGGCGGCGGCGGAATGGCTGGAGCGGCGGCGGCAAAATAACCGCACGCCTTCCGGCCCCGATGTCTTCCGACACGGCGACGACCGCTGGATCAGGTCAGAAAGCCTCAAGACCCCCAACGGCCACATCGTCAGCCTGCGCATCGATGTTACGGACCTGAAGGCGCAGCAGGACCGGCTTGCGGAGCAGACCACGGAGCTGCAACGCAAGAACGAAGCCCTGAACCAGTTCACCGCGACCGTCTCGCACGACCTGAAAGCGCCGCTCCGGCACCTGTCGATGTTTTCGGACATGATCGCCGAGGACGTCGCCGCCGGCCAGCTGGACGAGCTGCCAGTCTATGCACAGCACTTAGGCCAGAGCGCGCGGCGCATGGACCAGCTGATCAACAGTCTGCTCGAATATGCCCGGATCGTCGATCAGATCACCAACTGGCAGCAGGTGAGCCTAGCCGAGGTGGTGCGCGAGGCGATCGCCAATCTCGACAGCTTCATCAGTGAAGCCGGTGCGATCATCGATATCGGCGCGCTGCCGCGGGTTCGGGGCGATGTCGAACTGTTGAAGTGCCTTTGCCAGAACCTGATCGGCAATGCCGTGAAATATCGCCGCGAGGGCGTGGTGCCGATCGTCAAGATCTATGGCGAGGCGAGGAAAGGCATCGCCACACTTGTTGTCGAGGACAACGGCATTGGCGTCGATCCGCGTTATGCCGCCAAGATTTTCGATGTTTTCCAGCGGCTGCACCGCGACGATTCGCATTATCCGGGAACGGGGATCGGCCTTTCGCTGGCCAAGCGTATCGCCGAGAGCCACAAGGGCTCGATCGAGCTTGATGCAAGCTTCGAGGATGGCGCCCGCTTCGTCGTGACGCTCCCGGCCTCTCCCAAGCAGGGCGGCTAGGAGATGGCGCGCGACAGAGCCGCGCGCCAAAATTTCATGCTTTACTCTGCCGCTTCCGCATATTCTTCGAGCGGCGGGCAGGTGCAGACGAGGTTGCGATCGCCGTAGACATTGTCGACGCGGTTGACCGACGACCAGTACTTGTCGACGCGGAAGGCACCCGGCGGGAAGCAGGCCTGTTCGCGGCTGTAGGGACGATCCCACTCGCCGACCAGGTCTTCCACCGTATGCGGCGCATTCTTGAGCGGGTTGTTCTCCCGGTCCATCCGGCCTTCCTCGATGTCGCGGGCTTCCTCGCGGATTGCCAGCATCGCATCGCAGAATCGGTCGAGTTCCGCCTTGGTTTCGGATTCCGTCGGCTCGATCATCAGTGTGCCGGCCACCGGCCAGCTCATGGTCGGGGCGTGGAAGCCGCAGTCGATCAGGCGCTTGGCGACGTCATCAACGGTGACGCCGGCGCTGTCGACCAGCGGGCGGGTATCGATGATGCACTCGTGCGCGACACGGCCCTTGGCCGACTTGTAGAGCACGTCATAGGCGCCCTTCAGGCGGGCGGCGATGTAGTTGGCGTTGAGGATCGCCACCTTGGTCGCCTGCGTCAGGCCTTCGCCACCCATCATCAGGCAGTAGCTCCAGGAGATCGGCAGGATGGAGGCCGAGCCGAAGGGAGCCGCCGACACCGCGCCTGTGCCGCCGAGACCCGGAATTTCCGGGTGGCTCGGGAGGTAGGGGGCGAGGTGCGCCTTGACACCGATCGGGCCCATGCCGGGACCGCCGCCGCCATGCGGAATGCAGAAGGTCTTGTGCAGGTTGAGGTGGCTGACGTCGCCGCCGATATCGCCGGGGCGGGCAAGGCCGACCATGGCGTTCATGTTGGCGCCGTCCATGTAGACCTGACCGCCATGCTTGTGGACGATCTCGCAGACTTCACGGACGTTTTCTTCGAACACGCCGTGGGTCGAGGGGTAGGTGATCATGCAGCAGGAGAGGTTGGGGCCGTACTGCTCCGCCTTGGCGCGGAAATCATCCATGTCGATGTCGCCATTGTCCGAGACCTTGACGACCACGACCTTCATGCCCGCCATCTGAGCAGAGGCGGGATTGGTGCCGTGGGCTGAGGTCGGTATCAGGCAGACGTCGCGATGGTCGTCGCCGCGGGCAAGGTGGTAGGCGCGAATTGTCAGAAGGCCTGCATATTCGCCCTGTGCGCCTGAGTTCGGCTGCATGGAGATCGCGTCGTAACCTGTGATGACGCAGAGCTTCTGCGACAGGTCGTCGATCATATAGCGATAGCCTTCAGCCTGATCCGCAGGCACGAAGGGATGGATTTCCGAAAATTCCGGCCAGGTGATCGGCAGCATTTCCGCCGTCGCATTCAGCTTCATCGTGCAGGAACCGAGCGGGATCATCGAGCGGTCGAGCGCGAGGTCGCGGTCGGCGAGCCGGCGGATGTAGCGGGTCATTTCGCTTTCCGCGCGGTTCATGTGGAAGATCGGGTGCATCAGGTATTCGCTGGTGCGCAGCAGGGCTTCCGGCAGGCGGTAATCCGGCTCGAATTCCTCAACCTTGAAATCCCCGCCAAAGGCACGCCAGACGGCTTCCAGCGTGACCGGGCGCGAGCGCTCGTCGAGACTGATGCCGATCTTGGTGTCGCCGATCTTGCGCAGGTTCACTTCCTCGGCGACCGCGGTCTTGAGGATGATGCCCTGCAGCTTGCCGACTTCGACGGTGATCGTGTCGAAGAACACCTCGGGCTCGACGGTATAGCCGAGCTTTTCCAGGCCCATGGCGAGGCGCACGGTCTTCTGGTGCACGCTCTGGGCAATCGCCTTGATGCCCTTGGGGCCGTGGAACACGGCATACATCGAGGCCATAACGGCGAGCAGAACCTGCGCGGTGCAGATGTTCGACGTCGCCTTTTCGCGGCGGATGTGCTGTTCGCGGGTCTGGAGCGAGAGGCGATAGGCGCGGTTGCCGCGGGCATCGACGGAAACACCGACAAGACGGCCCGGCATGGAGCGCTTGTAGGCATCCTTGACGGCCATATAGGCGGCATGCGGACCACCGTAACCGACCGGCACGCCAAAACGCTGGGTGCAGCCGATGGCGATATCGGCGCCCATTTCGCCCGGCGACTTCAGGAGCGCCAGCGACAGCGGGTCGGCCGCGACGACGGCGATGGCGCCGGTCTGGTGCAGGCGGGCGATCAGGTTCGAGAAATCGCGAACATGGCCGTAGGTGCCGGGATACTGGAAGATCGCGCCGAAGACATCGGCGGCCACCAGATCCTTGTCGGGATCACCGACGAGAATGGACCAGCCCAGCGGTTCCGCGCGGGTCTTGAGCAGCGCGATGGTCTGCGGATGGCAGCTCTCGTCGACGAAGAAGGTCTTTTCCTTCGATTTCGAAACACGCTCTGCCATGGCCATGGCTTCGGCGGCAGCGGTCGCCTCATCGAGAAGCGAGGCGTTGGCAACGTCGAGGCCGGTCAGGTCGCAGACCATGGTCTGGTAGTTGAGCAGCGCTTCGAGGCGGCCCTGGCTGATTTCCGGCTGGTAGGGCGTGTAGGCCGTGTACCAGGCCGGGTTTTCCAGAATGTTGCGCTGGATGACCGGCGGCGTGATCGTGCCGTAATAACCCTGGCCGATCAGCGAGACCAGCTTCTTGTTGCGGTTGGCGGTCTCGCGCATCTTGTCGAGCGCTTCGCGCTCGGTCATCGGCGCCCCCCATTCGAGCGGGCTTTTCTGGCGGATCGACGGCGGAACGGTGTCGTCGATCAGCGCATCGAGGCTCGGATAGCCGATGACCTTGAGCATGGCGGCCATCTCGTCGGGCGAGGGGCCGATATGCCGCCGGTTGGCGAAGTCATACGGCTTGTAATCCGTAAAGGTGAAGTCGGTCGGCATGCTCATCAGGCGATAAGCTCCTTGTAGGCTGCTTCGTCGAGCAGCGCATTGACGGCCGAAGGATCGGCAAGCTTCAGCTTGAAGAACCAGCCGGCGCCCTGCGGATCGCTGTTGACCAGCGACGGGTCGTCGACGATGGCCTGGTTACTTTCGACGATCTCGCCGTCAAGCGGACAATAGACGTCGGAGGCCGCCTTGACGGATTCGACGGTTGCAGCGGTGTCGCCCTTGGCGAAGGCGGAGCCGCCTTCCGGAAGTTCGACGAAAACCAGGTCGCCCAGCTGTTCGGCGGCATGCGCGGTGATGCCGACGGTTGCCACGTCGCCTTCGATCTTCAGCCATTCATGTTCATCGGTAAATTTCAGCATAGGTTCAGCTCCTGATCAGCGCTTGTAGCTTGGGGTGACAAAGGGAAGGGCGGAGACGGTCACGGGCAGATACTTGCCGCGGACTTCCGCAAAAAGGATGGTGCCGGGCGAGGCGAGGTCGGTCGGGACATAGCCCATGGCGACCGGCGATTCCGCATTCGGGCCAAAGCCGCCCGAGGTGACGGAGCCGACCTCTTTCTGCCCCTCGGCATCGGCAAAGAGAACGGCGCCGCCACGAACGGGGGCCTTGCCTTCCGGCTTCAGGCCCACGCGGCGGCGGCTTGCGCCATTCGCGAACTGGCCGAGGATGACATCTGCGCCCGGAAAGCCGCCTTCGCGGCTCCCGCCGACGCGGCGGGCCTTTTGTATCGCCCATTCGAGGGCGGCCTCGACCGGGGTCGTGCCGGTATCGATATCATTGCCGTAAAGACACAGGCCGGCTTCGAGCCGCAGTGAATCGCGGGCACCGAGACCGATCGGCAGGACATCGGGATGTTCG
Source organism: Rhizobium sp. Root1212 (assembly GCF_001424985.1). Taxonomy (GTDB): domain Bacteria; phylum Pseudomonadota; class Alphaproteobacteria; order Rhizobiales; family Rhizobiaceae; genus Pararhizobium. The sequence continues at coordinate 109,657 of NZ_LMDA01000025.1, read as the reverse complement.
AGAATGCGGCGGGCGACATCTTCGGCGGATGATGAGGGGATGGAGATTTCGAAACCGTCCTCGCCGGTATAGCCAGAGCGGGAGATGATGCAGGGCACATCATGCAGTTCGGCTTCGGCGACATCCATGAAGCGCATCTGCGCGATATCGGCCCAGAGTTCGGCGAGCACGGTGACGGCATGCGGCCCCTGCAACGCGATCAGCGCGCGATCATCGAGCATTTCGAGATCGCAGCTGTCGCCGAGATGGGCCTTGAGATGGGCGAAATCGGCGTCCTTGCAGGCGGCGTTGACCACCAGGAACAGATGATCGCCCCGGTTTGCCACCATCAAGTCGTCGAGAATACCGCCTTCAGCATTGGTGAAGAGGGCATAGCGCTGGCGGCCTTCGCCGAGGCCGAGGATATCGACGGGAACGAGCTTTTCCAGCGCCAGCGCCGCATCCTCGAGCTTGCCGGATTTCGCCGTCAGCCGGATCTGGCCCATATGCGAAACGTCGAACAGGCCGGCGGCGACGCGGGTGTGCAGATGTTCCTTCAGGACGCCGGCGGGATATTGCACCGGCATGTCATAGCCGGCAAAGGGCACCATGCGGGCGCCAAGCGAAAGATGCAGGGCGTGCAGCGGTGTCTGTTTCAAAAGGGAATGGTCGTCCAAATCCGGCCTCCAGGTTTGGCGCAACGCGCCGGCTCCAACTCGTCGGCACACTTACGGCGCCGTTCTTAGAGCCCCCTCTGTCCCTTTGCCTGAGATTGTTATCCCTTCGGCGAGCGCAAGCGCTTCTCTCCAGAGTCCTATCGGCACCTTGCTGGTCCTTTGGCCTGAGAGTTTCCGGGGCGGTTGCTCCTTCGGCACCGGCAAACGCCGGATTCTCCCAACAAGATCGGCTTCAGATAACGGCGATATCGGAGACTTGGCAAGCGCAAAATGTCGCAGCCGAATAGATTTTCGTCGCTTCATATCATGTCGCCCGGAAATGCTGAAAACTCATGCCCAGGAAGGCAGCCTATCGGGAAGAAATTTGCGCTTTCGCAAAGTAGGGACGGCCGCTCTTTAATAGAATGAGGGGGAAGGGCGATTTGCTTTTTCCGAGGCTTGGGATTATGCCCGGACCAACCCGATTGAGGATGCGGAATGCAAAGACGAGGCGATATGGGACTGGCGACGCGCCTTCTGACGGCGATCGCGCTCCTGTTTGCCGTTTTCGCCCACCAGGTGCCGGCGGCACGGGTGCTCGATCCCGTTACCGCGGCGAACCTCACACTGCCTGATGGCACGATTGCCGACATCTGCTTCGGATCGGACGGGGTTTCCGATCAGGGCCATTCCGTTCCGCATGAGAAGCAGGCGCCGTTCTGCGACTATTGCCGGCTGGCGAGCACGACGCTGCTGCCCGAGCCGCCGCAGGAACATCATCCGATCCGTCGCTTCGTCGATCTCGGGGAGAGGGCGGTCTTCGAGCCAGTCCTTATCGCCTATCAGCAGCCCCGTCCGCGCTCGCGCGCACCTCCTTTTCTCGCCTGATCGCACCGCCGCATAGCGGCAGACAATCATGACGAGACCGACGCAGACGTCGGCGAAGACCGACACAGATGTCGGCAAGGAGACAGACAGATGAACCGTATTTCCATTTCCCTGCTTGCTGCAGGATTTTCGCTCGTTGGCGCCGCGCAGGCCTTTGCCCATGCCAGTTTCGAGATCGACAAGGCCGTATCCGAGCGCGGCTTCAAGGCCATCCTGCAGATTCCCCATGGCTGCGATGGCAAGCCGACGACCGACGTGCAGATCAAGCTGCCGGAAGGCTTCGTCTTCGCCAAGCCGCAGCCGAAGCCGGGCTGGACGCTGGAAATCATCAAGGGCGACTATCAGAAGACCTATGACAACCACGGCACGCCGGTAAAATCCGGCCCGCTGGAAATCCGCTGGAAGGGCGGGGAACTGTCGGACGATTATTACGACACCTTCGTCATCAGCGGCCGCATTTCCGGCTTCGACAAGGAAACGGTGCTGGCCTTTCCGGTGACCCAGCTTTGCGGGACGGAAGGCAAGGTGGTCTGGGATCAGGTCGCGGCCGAAGGCCAGAGCCCGCATGACCTGAAGAGCCCGGCGCCGACGATTACCGTCGTCCCGGCCTCCGCTGCCGACGAACATGCCGGCCATGGCAGCGGCGCGCCGGACACCGTCAAGGCCGGGGCGCTCGAACTCAGCGCCGGCAGCCTCAAGGCCATGGTACCCGGTGCCAAGGTCGGCGGCGGCGGTCTCACGATCCGCAATGGCGGCAAGGAAGAAGACCGGCTGGTTTCGGTCGAAAGCCCGGCGGCCGGCCGCGTCGAACTCCATGAAATGACCATGGAAAACGACGTGATGAAGATGCGCAAGATCGACGGCGGTATCGCTCTGCCGGCTGGCCAGACCGTCGATATCAGCGACAAGATGCACCTGATGTTCATGGATGTCGCCAAGCCCTTCGCCAAGGGTGACAGCGTCAAGGTGACGCTGACCTTCGAGAAGGCCGGAGAGGTCGACTATACGCTGCCGGTCGGCGACGTTGCCGGTGGCCATCAGCACGGCGGTTGATAAATGATAGAAACCCGGCCGTTCGCAGCCGGGTTCTATTCTTCGGCGCGGCCGGTGCTTTCCCGGTCGCGCTCGTAGCTTTTCGACAGCGGGAATGGCGGCAGCCAGGATTCGCGGCGGATCGTCCAGAGTTCGTAAGTCGGCTTCAATTGGTCGGGCGTATCGAGGGAGCCGAGATTGACTTCGATTTCATCACCGGTTTGCCCGAAAACCGGAGAGCCGCAAGTGGGGCAGAAAAACCGCCCGGCATAGCCGCGCGTTTCACCTTCGACCGTTACCGAAGCTTCGGGAAAGATCGCCGACGCATGGAAGAGGGCGCCGTGATGCTTGCGGCAATCGAGGCAGTGGCAAAGGCCTACCCGGTATGGGTGACCTGTCGCGACAAGGCGAACATTGCCGCACAGGCAGCCACCCGTATATCGTTCCATGCTGCACCTCCCGCCACATCAGACCTGTGGCATGATTACAACAAATCGCTGCATGTCCGCAATTTCAGCCGTCGTCCGCATCTTCCTCGGGTTCGTCCGGCGGCGGATCGTCGTCGAGGAACTCGCGGTAGAAACGCAGGGCATCGTGCTGGCTGCGCTGGGGCAGCCGTTCGCGGCCGGCGAGAAACATCAGCGAAAGAGAACTCGGGCTGCGCAATGCCGCGAGGGCGGCATGGACGCTTGCGACTTCCTGCCGGTTCTCGGCTGAAAGAATGTCCATGGCCTGTTCGGCCGGACCATCGCCGCGCACGCGCGCCGACGGCTTCACGGCTTCCGCCGCATAAGCCGCCGTCACCGCAGACATGGTGACGACCGTTGCCATGGTTCCCGAAGGACCTCCGTTGATACGAGGGAGGACCTTCGCACGGTGTGCTTTGCCACCGGGTCAATTTACGTGGCGGTATTTTAGTCGAAGTTTAAAGACGTGAGGCCAAACGCTCCGGTTTTCTGGGAAAGAGGGCCAGGCAATACCACATACAAATATCACATAAGATAGATTATGGAACTATCTTATGTGGCAAATCTCGCAAAACCGGCCTGCCGCCCCGATCCCCGCTTGACCTTGAATATCCTCCGGGCTTAAGCGATGCCAGTCTCAATCGTTAGCGAAAGACCCAAGCCGATGAGCGATTTGCGCATTCTTTCAGATGCTTTCATTCCCGAACTGCCGGGACGCTACAACGGCAAGGTTCGCGAGAACTACAACCTGCCGGATGGCAGCCGCATCATCATCGCGACGGACCGCCTGAGCGCCTTCGACGTCATCCTGACGGCCATCCCGTTCAAGGGCCAGGTTCTGACCCAGACGGCGCGCTACTGGTTCGAACAGACCGCCGATATCTGCCCGAACCACGTCATCAGCTATCCCGATCCGAATGTCGTCATCGGCACGCGGCTCGATATACTGCCGGTCGAGATTGTGGTGCGCGGCTATCTGGCCGGCACGACCAGCACCTCGATCCTGACCAAATATCGCAATGGCGAACGCGCTATGTACGGCATTACGCTGCCGGATGGCATGAAGGACAATGAAAAGCTGCCGCAAGCGATCATCACGCCGACGAGCAAGGCCTTCGATGGCGGCCACGACGAGCCGCTGTCAGCCGATGAAATTCTCGCGCAAAAGCTCCTGACACCCGAGCAATGGGAAACGGTCTCGCGCTATGCGCTGGCCTTGTTCGAACGCGGCCAGCAACGCGCCGCCGAGCGCGGCCTGATCCTCGTCGATACCAAATATGAATTCGGCACGGACAAGGATGGCCGCATCGTTCTTGCGGATGAAATCCACACGCCAGACAGCAGCCGCTACTGGATCGCCGAAAGCTATGAACAGAGCTTTGCCACCGGCGCACGGCCCAGAAGCTTCGACAAGGATTTCGTTCGCGCCTGGGTCACCGAGCGTTGCGATCCCTATAAGGACGCCATCCCGGAGATCCCGAGAGAACTCGTCGAGCAGACCTCCAAGGTCTATATCGAAGCGTTCGAGACGATTACCGGCCAGCGTTTCGTGCCCGATCTTTCCGGCAGCACGGTTCTGGAGCGCATTCGCGGCAATCTAAGGCCGTATTTCAGCTGATCAGAGCGAAACGTCGAGCCGCATGCCGTCATAGGCCGGCTCGATATGATCCGGCGTTTCGCGCATCACCGTGTCGTAGTCCAGCGGCACATGCATATGCGTGAGCACGGCGCGCTTCGGCGCGATGCGCTCGATCCAGCCGAGCGATTGCTCCACCGACAGATGGCTCGGATGGAAGCGGTATTGCAGCGTATCGATGACCAGCACGTCGAGACCGGCCAGCTTGTCGATGGTTTCAGCCGGAAAATCGCTGACATCGCAGCAATAGGCAAAATCGCCGATACGGAAGCCCAGAGACGTGATGCTGCCGTGATGCTGTTTCAGCGGCTGAAACGGGATTGGCCCACCGGCGCCATCGATGGTTATCGGCGAAAGTTTTTCATCGAAAAGATTTGCTTCGACGATGGGCGGATAGCCGCTGCCTTCCGGCGTTTCCAGACAGTAGCGGAACCCTTCGCGGATGCGCTCCATGGTGAAGGCATCGGCCCAGATCGGCATGCGCCGTGAGGAATTGATGACATAACCGCGCAGATCGTCGATGCCATGGATATGGTCGGCATGCGGATGGGTGTAGATCGCGGCATCGAGATGATCGACGCGGGCATCGATCATCTGCTGGCGAAAATCCGGGCCGGTATCGATGACGACGGTGGTCTTGCCGCCATTTTCGCCCGTCTGCTCGACGAGCAAGGCCGCGCGCGTGCGCCGGTTCTTGGGGTTTTGAGGATCGCAGGCACCCCAGTCACCGGTGATGCGCGGCACGCCCGGAGACGAACCGCAGCCCAATATGGTGAAGGTCCGCCGCACGGCCATGACTTATGCCACCCTCGGCATCTTGGAAAAGATGCGGAAAGCGTTCTCCGTCGTGATTTCAGCGATTTCGTCTTCGCTGACGCCGATCGTCTCGGCCAGAACCTGGGCGGTGTGCGCCACATAGGCCGGCTCGTTTCGCTTGCCGCGGTACGGTTTTGGCGCGAGATACGGCGCGTCGGTTTCGACGATCATCCGGTCATGCGGCACGGTCTTGGCGATCTCGCGCAGCTCTTCCGATTTCGGGAAGGTCAGTATGCCGGAGAAAGAGACATAGCCACCCAGTTCGACGCCGATCCGGGCGAGCTCCGGGCCGGAAGAGAAGCAATGCAGAAGGAAAGGGAAGGCCCCCTTCCCTGTTTCCTCGGTTAATATCGCGGCCATGTCTTCATCGGCCGAGCGGCTGTGGATGACCAGCGGCAGGCCGGTTTCGCGGGCAGCGGCGATATGGCGGCGAAGGCCGATCGCCTGCGCATCGCGTGGCGCGTTGTCGTAGAAATAATCGAGCCCGGCTTCGCCGATCGCCACCACCTTAGGATGAGCCGATAGCCGCACCAAATCGGCGGTTTCGATATCCAGTTCCTCATCGGCATTGTGCGGATGGGTTCCGACCGAACAGAAGACGTTGTCATAGGCCTCGGCGATGCCGAGGATCGTGTCGAATTTCTTCACCCGCGTCGAGATGGTGATCATCTGCCTGACGCCCGCGGCCATCGCGCGCGCCACGACGGCGTCGCGCTCAGGCTCGAAATCCGGAAAATCCAGATGGCAATGGGTATCGATCAGCATGCGCTCACGCTTCCGGTGCGACGTAACGTGGGAAAACCGGCTTCGGCGCTTCGAGCGGCGTGCCCGCGACCAGACGGCCCTTTTCACCGAGGAAGGCAAAGCTGCGCCGGTCGGCCGGGACCGCGACGAGGTCGAGCAGTTTGCCTGCCGATTCCGGCACGAAGGGCTGCAACAGGATCGCGACCTGACGCACCACATCGGCGGTGACGTAAAGCACCGTACTCATGCGGGCCGGATCCGTCTTCTTCAGCGCCCACGGCTCCTGGCCGGCGAAATAACGATCGGCTTCCGAGACGACGGCGATGATTGCGGTCACCGCGCGGTGGATAGCGAGTGCGCCCATGTCGGCGCGGGTCGAGGCGAGCAGCGCATCGGCGGAGGCCAGCATCGCCTTGTCCTCGTCGGTCAGTTCGCCGCAGACCGGGATCTGGCCATCGCAGTTCTTGACGATCATCGACAGCGAGCGGCTGGCGAGGTTACCGATGCCGTTGGCAAGGTCGGAATTGATGCGGGTGGCAATCGCTTCTTCGCTATAGCTGCCGTCCTGGCCGAAGGAGACTTCGCGCAGGAAGAAATAGCGGATCGGATCGAGCCCGAAATGCTCGACCAGATTGACGGGATCGACGACGTTGCCGAGCGACTTCGACATCTTCTCGCCCTTGTTGAGCAGGAAGCCGTGGGCGAAGACGCGCTTGGGCAGCGGCAGGCCCGCCGACATCAGGAAGGCTGGCCAGTAGACAGCGTGAAAGCGGATGATGTCCTTGCCGATCATGTGGATATCGGCCGGCCAGTATTTGGCACGTGAGCCTTCGGGATCAGTGAGATAGCCGGTTGCGGTGATGTAGTTTGTCAGCGCATCGACCCAGACATACATGACGTGGCCCGGATCGTTCGGAACCGGGATGCCCCAGTCGAACGTCGTGCGTGACATGGAAAGGTCTTTCAGGCCGGACTTCACGAAGGAGATCACTTCGTTGCGGCGCTCGGCGGGACCGATGAAATCCGGGTTTTCCTCATAGTGCTTCAGGAGCTTGTCCTGATACTCGGAAAGCTTGAAGAAGTAGCTTTCCTCCTCCACCCATTCGACGGGCGTGCCCTGCGGCCCATAGCGCACGCCATCGGCGCGCAGCTCTGTTTCGCCTTCCTGATAGTAGGCTTCATCGCGCACGGAGTACCAGCCGGAATAGCTGTCCTTGTAGAGATCGCCTGCGTCGGCCATGCGGCTCCAGATCACCTTAACCGCCTCGTAGTGGCGCGGCTCGGTGGTGCGGATGAAATCGTCGTTGGAGGCGTTCAGCAGTTTGCCCATGGCCTTGAATTCGGCCGAGTTACGGTCTGCGAGTTCCTGCGGGGTGATGCCTTCCTTGCGCGCCGTCTGCTGCATCTTCTGGCCGTGTTCGTCCGTGCCCGTCAGGAAAAAGACATCGCGCCCGTCAAGACGCTGGAAGCGCGCCACGGCGTCGGTCGCGATCAGCTCGTAGGCGTGGCCGATATGCGGCTTGCCGTTCGGATAGGAAATCGCGGTCGTGATGTAAAACGGGGACGTATCTGTCATGTCGGCTTCAGCCTTGTGTTCTCAATTTTTGTAGACTGCTATTAGCGCAAGCGGTCTTCAAGGGAAACAACAAGTTGCTGCATCGCGGCGGGAAAGCTTACGCCGCTGCGGCCCTGAGATCATCGAGCAGCGACAGGATCGCCTGCTTCCGATCGAGATTATAGGCTTCGGCGATCGTCAGTTTTTCGGTGAGTTGGGAGGAAAGCCGCGCCATGCGCTCGGCGCGCACGATATCACCGGCAAGGGCGGCCTCGCGAGCTGCGGAGACGACATGAGCGCCGGCCATCTCGACGAAGAAATCGTATATCGTCTCGCTGTCCTTGCCGGCGAGCACGTCTGCGAGCTTGTGCATTTCGGCGCGGCCGCCCTGCCCTTTGGCAAGGATGCTGTCGAAAGCGGCCTTGATATCCAGACCGCCGTAGTTGATCAGCTTCAGGGCCTCGGAGACGCTGCCATCTGCAGCTGAGACGACCGTATCGCTTGCTTCCGAAGCAAGGCCGAGATTGCCAAGTGCATTTCGAAGCGCCTCGTCGCTCAACGGCTTCAGTTTCAGCGGCAGGCAGCGCGAACGGATGGTCGGCAGTAATTTGCCCGGCGCATGGGTCAGCACGAGGAACAGCGAACGCTTCGGCGGCTCCTCAAGGATTTTCAGGATGGCGTTGGCGGCGTTGCGGTTGAGATCGTCGGCGGGGTCGATGATGACGATGCGCCAGTTTCCCGTGCCGGAGGTCTGGGAAAAGAATTTTCCGGCGCGGCGCACCTCATCGACGGTGATGGCGCCCTTCGCCCTGCCCGTCTTTTCATCGACCGGCCGTGTCAGATGAAGCAGATTGTGCGAAGCGCCGCCGACGATCTGGCGGCTGACGATGCTGGCCGGATCGGGATCGGCGATTTCGGCCGGCGCCAGAGCCGGTTCGGGATGCGACAGGATATGATTGGCAAAACGAAAGGCAAGCGTCGCCTTGCCGATGCCCTCCGGTCCCTCGATCAGGATCGCATGATGGCCCTTGCCGGAGCGATATCCCTGCGCCAGAAAATGCTCTGCCTCGGCATGGCCGAAAAGACAGGTGTTTTCAGCCGGGGGGATCGCACCATCCAGTACGCCCGGTCGCTCCGTCGTCATGATTGGGCCTCCGCAAGCATCGGCTCGATCAATTGCAGCACGGCGGCGGCGACCTCTTCCTGTGAGGCCGTCGCATCGATGACATGGCAGCGTTCCGGCTCGCGGGCGGCAATATCGAGGAAAGCTTCGCGGCGCTTTTCCTGGGTTTCCAGCTCTTCCTTTTCGAAACGGTCGAAATCGGTGACCCCGGCCGGCTTTTCCCCCTCGCCCGCGCTGCGATTTCGCACGCGCTCGAGGCCGACGTTCGGCGGCAGGTCGAAGATGACAGTGCAATCGGGAACGACACCGTTGACCGCGACCCGTTGCAGCGCCTCGATGAAGGCCGGTTCCAGATTACCGGTAACACCCTGATAGACGCGGGAACTATCCATGAAACGATCGCAGAGCACGACGGCGCCACGCTGCAGGGCCGGCCGGATGACGCCCTCGACATGATCGCTGCGGGCGGCGGCAAACAGCACCGCCTCCATGCGGGTACCGTGCTCCTCGGCAGCACCAGAAAGCAGCACATGGCGCACAGCTTCGGCCCCCGGCGAGCCGCCGGGCTCGCGCGTCGTCAACACCTCGCAGCCGCGGTCCCTGAGCGCTGCGGCGAGCAGCTTGATCTGGGTGGATTTCCCGGCCCCCTCGCCGCCCTCGAATGTCACGAACAAACCGCTTGGCACTCTGCTTTCCCACACGTCAATTCTGCCGAAACCGGCGTTTCTTGCGCCCTGTTTAGACGATTGTTCCGGTTGGTGAAACCGCTAAAGCGCGTCCTCCAGGCATTCCAGAGAGCGGCATCAAAGCCAGAAGAACAGCATTTCCTGCAGCGCATCCAGCGCCCGGCTGGAAAGCGAGCCGGTCTCGACGGCTGCCGCCGTGGTCACCGGTATTTCGCGCAGCAGGCGGTCGCCGTTCCAGACTTTCAGCGTACCGGCCGGCTGGCCCGCCTTGATCGGCATCGGCAACGGCCAGCGATAGACGACGCGGGCCACCAGCCGGTCTGGATTGTTGACGGGAACGAGCACATCGACCGGTTCGGCCGTGACGAGCGACACATGGCCCACCGTACCGCCATAGACGGCAGCCTCACCGACAGGCTCGCCGGCTTCGAACAGCCGCCGTTTCTCGAAGGCCGACATCGACCACTCGAGCATCTTGCGGGTTTCCTCGATACGATCCTTGTCCGTGTCAAGGCCGCCGATCGCAAGGAAGACACGCTTGCCGTCCCGCTGCATCGAGGCGACCATGGAGTAGCCATAGCCTTCGGCAAAGCCGGTCACGAAGCCATCGACGCCGATATTGGCTGAAACCAACGGGTTGCGGTTTCGCTGGCGGATCTTGTTCCACTCGAAATCGACTTCGGAATAAAGCGGATAAATATCCGGATAGGTCGTCTGCACATGCCGCGCAAGCGTGACGAGATCGCGCATCGTCATCGTATTGTCCGGGTTCGGAAGGCCGGTCGCATTGTGGAAGGAGGAGGCTTTCAAGCCCAGTTCCCCGGCCCGCTTGGTCATGCGCGCGGCAAAGGCATCCTCGCTGCCGGCCATGCCTTCAGCCAGAATGATGCAGGCATCATTGGCAAACAGCACGGCGACGCCGCGGATCAGGTCGGCGACGGGAACCTGCGATTTCAGCGCCGCAAACATCGTCGAGGTGCCCGACGGCGCGCCGCCGGTACGCCAGGCATGTTCGGAAACAGGAAAGCTGGTGTCGAGGTGGATTTCGCCCTTTTTCAGGGCGTCAAAGACCACCTCCATGGTCATCAGCTTTGCCAGCGAGGCCGGCGGCACGGCGGCCTCCTCGTTCTTGGCAAACAGCACCGTGCCGGTCTCAGCATCGATGAGGTAGGCCTGCTTGGCCTTCGTTTCGAAGGCGGGCGCCGTGGCCGCAGCAGCCGCTGGTACGATCGAGGCGAAAACGATGAAAAGGGACGCAACCAGCCGTGCCAGCATCATGGTCTCCGGTTTGACGCGGACCTGTCCCGCATGAAGCTGAATTGAACCACGATTCCCGCCGCCTGTCTCGGTGGGTATAGGGAACAGACGCCCCCTGCCCGACGATTAGCGCGTGCCGGACTGCCGTTCGGCGTGGGCGAGGATCGAGGCCGGGGTGAGCGGGTTTTTGTCGACCAGAATGGCGTCGAAGGCCGCTTCGGAATCGCTGACGCGGGCTTCCACGTAAGCGGCGGCGTAGGCCACGTTGCCATCGGGAAGTGGAATATACTCCGGCCGCTCGCGCGGGATCGGGCCGATTTCCGGCAGCATGGCGAAGGTATCGAGCGCCGCACTTGCCGCCGTTGCCTTCGGAGCTTCTTCGAAAGCCGTAATCGGCACGCCGGCATCAAGGTTCGACTTCGGTGGGATCGTCAGCGTACCGAGCGAATTGACCTGTTTCTTCAGCGGCTCGTTGGAAGCGACCATCACGCCCGATGCGATCTGTCCCTCGGGGAAGACGCCACGGCCGCGCTCGCCCTTCTGGACATAGGAGGCCATCAGGTAAGGCGCATCGTTGCCTTCGAGCGGTGCCTTGCCGATGTACTGGACGCGCACCTGGGCGCTGCCCTTGCGCTTCATGTCGAGCAGGTCGGCGGTCTTGGACGAGACGTCGATGATGCGGCCATATTCGTAAGGACCGCGATCGTTGACGCGGACGATGACGGAGGAGCCGTTTTCGAGATTGGTGACGCGGGCGTAGCTCGGCAGCGGGAATGTGGGGTGCGCGGCCGAGAGATGATAAGTGTCGTAGACCTCGCCATTGGCGGTCAGGCGGCCGTGGAAGGCGGAGCCGTACCAGGAGGACATGCCGACCTTGTTATAGCCCGGCTCTTCCTTTGGCTGATACCACTTGCCCTTGACCTGATAGGCTTGGCCGACCTGATAACGGCCGCCGCCCTTGGGAATATTCTTGCCGGTGGCAACGCGCGGGCTCGCCTTCACGCCATAGATGGACTCGGCGAAGTATTCCTTGCTGCGCGTCTTCTTGTTTTCGACCGTCTTTGTCGTGCCGCAGGCCGTCAAGGCTGCGCACATCATCGGGATCGCGGCGATACGCAGGCCCACCGCCAGATGGCCCGCCCCACTCTTCTTGGATGTCATAGGTCCCACATCGTCATTCGCATTGGCCGTACTCGGTACTATCCCCCTGCTGTCCTCAGCGGGAAAACCGGCGTCACGAAACGTAACGGCCCATTAATCATGACAACAACGTGGCCAAAATGCGAATGCTGGATGCGGCAGACTAAGACTATTGTAATTTATGGTTTATGAATACTTAACGGGACAGCCGCCGCTGGTGGCGATACCGGCTCTGTCCGATAGCGGAACAGTCTTGCCTGCTTCCGTTTCGATATCCGACAGATCGGCCCCGCGTTCAAGCCGTCCCGCCGTTCTTCTCCACAGCCCGTTTCGAAAAGCGGCCGGGCGGTTGCCCGACATGCCGGCTGAAGGCCGTGCTGAAAGTGCTTGCCGAGGCATATCCGACCCGCTCGGCAATTTCGGGAATGTCGATTTCGCCATGACGAAGCATGTCCTTTGCAAGCGCCATGCGCCAAGCCAGCAGATATTCCATCGGCGGCACGCCGACGCTTCGGGTAAAGCGATCGAAGAAGGCCGAGCGGGAAAGGGCTGCCTCCCGCGCCAGTTCGGCCATGGTCCAGGGACGGCCGGGATCGGCGTGGATCTGCCGGATCGCTTGCGCCAACCGTGCGTCGTCCAGACCGCGCAACAGTCCCGGCGGCGCATCGGGCGCCTGGGTCAGCCGCAGGGATTCGACCAGCAGGATTTCGACAAGGCGGGCCAGCACCAGATCGCGCCCCGACCGCCGCTCCGCCGCCTCCTCGATCAGGAGCTTGACCAGAACCGACAGCCGCTCCACGCCGCGAACATGAACCTGCTGCGGCAGCAGGGAGACGAGGAGACCCGAATCCTCGCTGTCAAAAACGAAGTAGCCGCCAAGAATGCGAACGCCCGGCGGACCATCCTGCCGTCCATGACGCACCTCCCCGCTTGCCTGCGCTGAGGCATGCGGGTCGAGCAGCACCGGGATTACCGGCTCGAAACCCGAGAGAACGAAGCCCGGCGTGGTCGGCAGCAGCACGAAATCGCCAGCCTCCAGCTTCAGCGCCGCCTGCCCGTCCACCGCCAGGCGGCACGCGCCTTCGATTACGACGCAGAAGCTTGGATGATCGAAATTGCCATAGCGCACGCCCCAACGCCCCGCCCCGCTGATCCCCTTGGTGAAGACGGTACGCGGCCGGAGTAAGGCGATGATATCGGAGAGTGGATCGGTCATTTCCGGACTTTTGCAAATAAAATACGGACGATAAATTGTATATCGTCCTGAACGGCGATGGCAAGATGGCGGCGGCTCAAACAAAGGAGACGATCCATGAAAACCATTGTCATCACCGGCAGCTCTTCCGGCTACGGCCTCGAAACGACCCGCCATTTTCTTGCAAGGGGGTGGAATGTCATCGCAACCATGCGCAAGCCGCGCGCGGACATCCTGCCGGCGACGCCATCGCTGCGCATCCTGCCGCTCGATGTCACGAGCGAGGAAAGCATAAGGGCGATGATCGACGCCACCGGTCCGATCGACGTGCTCGTCAACAATGCCGGTATCGGCATCGTCGGCGCTTTCGAAGCGACGCCGATGTCGTACATCCGCCAGGTCTTCGAGACGAATACCTTCGGCGTCATGGCGATGACGCAGGCTGTCATCCCGCAGATGCGCGCGCGGCGTTCCGGCACGATCATCAATGTCACCTCCAGCGTCACGCTGGCGCCCTTCCCGCTGGCGGCCGCCTATACCGCGAGCAAGAAAGCGATCGAAGGTTTTACCGGCTCATTGGCCCACGAACTCGCCTATTTCGATGTTTATGCCAAGCTCGTCGAGCCGGGCTACGCCCCGACGACGAATTTCACGCAAAACACCCCGTTTCGGGTCGAAGATCTTATCCCGGAAGCCTATGCCGGGTTTGCCGCTCCCGTTTTTGAACAGTTCGCGCGGCCATCGCTCACCACCCGTGAGATCGACGTGGCCGAAGCTGTATGGCAGGCGGCGAACGACGTTTCCGGCAAGCTTCATTTTCCCGCAGGAGCCGATGCCGTAGCGCTTTCCCGCGCGGCGTGAAGCTTTCCTCGCAAACATAATTCCGCCGGAAACGGCGGGATCTGCGGCTCTCGATGTTTTGAAAAATTGGCGGAAGAGGTGGGATTCGAACCCACGGTACGGTTTCCCGCACGCCGGTTTTCAAGACCGGTTCCTTAAACCACTCGGACACTCTTCCCCGCCGCGCGCCGCGCGGCCATGGGTTCGCTTTACAGCCTGATCGCCCGAGGCGTCAACCGGGTGTGTGCCGGAGATCGTTGTGGCTTGAGAAGCATTAGTGGTCATATCGTGGAAGACGCTGCTTCCATCGCCTTGATGGCAAGCAAATCCAACGACAAGCGCTCGCAAACATGCTTGCCGCGCAGACATCCGCTTAAAGCAAGCTTCGCCTAAAAGACCTTATCGATATCATGCCGCGGGGAAGCGGCGCGTTGATGGTCCCGTTGCCAGCGCATCGCATATGCAACGCCGACGCCGAGAATACCGGTCCCGATAGCAACAGCCAGCAATGCCAGAAAATTTTCCATGAACCGTTCCTCCTAAAAACAAGCATATCATGGATTTGTAGTGCACCTAGCAGAAACGTTAACAAATCCCTGCTTGTTCCCGGCTCACAATTGCTTGCATGGAAACGCAAAGGACGGGTCAGGTGTTGGGTTGAGAGCGGCGCGCCCACCAGACGGTCAGCCGGCGTCGTTGGCGGCGCACGAAGGAAAGATCGTGCGACAGCACCAGAAGCCCGAGCGGAATCATCCAGAAACCGAGGATGGGCAGGAATCCAAGGCAACCGAGCAGCACGAGCACAACGCCGATCGTTATGCGGAACAGGCGCGACTGTGGCAGAGGCATGCGGAATCGACCCAAAACGAGTTCATGCGTCGCCGCATCGATACCGAATTTTTTTGTTTTCTGCTCTGCCATCAATTTTCCCTAGCTTTCGACTTTTTCCACAGGAACGGCTGTGGGCCTTGCTGCACAGGCTTTTGCCGTCACTCCCACATGGGGTCTTCTCCACCTTCAGACAAGATTGTGAGACTTTTTTGGAAAAAAGCGCTTGGCAAATCGAAAAAGCATTTGTATTAGCAGCCTCACTTCTGCAGCGCACCGCCGCGCAGATGATCCCTGGTAGCTCAGCGGTAGAGCATTCGACTGTTAATCGACAGGTCGCCGGTTCGAATCCGGCCCGGGGAGCCAATTTCCAAGACCCACGTTTGCTAACGCAATGTGGGTCTTTTGGTTTCCACCTCCCATATCTTTTTGCCCTGTCCCATGGCCTGGCCAACGCTATATGGTCATGCCGGTCACCAGGGGAATTCCATGAACACGAAAGCCGAACCACCCGTCATCGTCTGGTTCCGTAAGGACCTGCGGCTTGGCGACAATCATGCGCTTTCGGCTGCCTGCCAATCAGGACGGCCGGTTCTTGCCGTGCACATCCGGGAAGCACCGGAGAGCGGCAATGGGCCTTTGGGGGCCGCCCAGCGGTGGTGGCTGCATCATTCTCTCAATTCGCTTGAAACGGCGCTGAGCACCCACGGTGGCCGGCTCATTCTGCGGTCCGGCCGTGCCGATAAGGTGATAGACGCGCTGATTGCGGAAAGCGGCGCGAACAGCGTCTATTGGAATCGCCGTTACGATCCCGCGGGAATCGCCTTCGATACCGCCCTGAAAAACAATCTGGCGGAACGCGGGCTTTCGGCAAGAAGCTTTTCAGGCCAATTGCTCCATGAGCCGTCGCGACTGAAGACCGGCGGGGGGACGCCTTACCGCGTGTTCACTCCCTTCTGGCGCGCGCTGGAAGGAAACGGAGAGCCCGCGTCACCGCTCCCGGTCCCGGAGATGATTCCAGTTTCCGATGGCGATTTTCCTAGTGAATGTCTCGATGACTGGAAGCTTCTGCCTTCCAGGCCGGATTGGGCGGCGGCGTTTGCAGATCAATGGACGCCCGGCGAAGCGGCAGCGCAGGAAAAACTTGCCGAATTCACCGAGGAGCGCCTTGCCGGTTATGGGCAGGCGCGTGATCTCCCAGGTCGGGATGGCACCTCCCTGCTCTCACCGCACCTTGCCCTCGGCGAGATCACGCCCGGCCAGATCTGGCATGCGACACAGGGGCTGAAGGATGTCCCGGCCAGCGATGTCATCACCTTTCGCAAGGAACTCGCCTGGCGGGATTTTTCCTACCATCTCCTCTTTCACAACCCGCATCTTTCTTCCGTCAACATCCATCGGAAATATGACGATCTGCGCTGGCGGGATGACGACGACGGGTTTCAGCGATGGACACGGGGCGAAACGGGCTATCCCATAGTCGATGCCGGCATGCGCCAGCTCTGGCGACACGGCTACATGCATAACCGCGTCCGCATGGTCGCCGCCTCCTTCCTGATCAAGGATCTGCTGATCGACTGGCGTCGCGGCGAGCAATGGTTCCGCGATACGCTCGTCGATGCCGACCCGGCCTCCAATGCCGCGAGTTGGCAATGGGTGGCGGGCAGCGGCGCCGATGCCTCGCCGTTCTTCCGCATCTTCAATCCTGTCCTGCAGGGCGAGAAATTCGACAGCGCCGGAGACTATGTCCGGCGCTTTGTGCCGGAGCTTGCCGCACTCCCCGACAAGTTCATTCACCGTCCCTTCGACGCCCCCGCTCACGTTCTGGAGAACGCCGGTGTCGTGCTCGGTAAAACCTACCCGAAACCGGTGGTAGAACATGCCATGGCCCGTGATCGCGCATTGGCGGCCCTCAATGCTCTCTCCCACGATTGAGGCGGTCGAACCGGCAAGATTTCGCCACTTGCCGCGTGGTCCTTGCCTCTTAAACTCTTTTACGAGCGCGTGTTTTCCCGCCGTGAGAGTCGCCTCGTCGAGGAGCCTGTGGAGGTGCTTACGGAATTTTTCCCGGCATGACGCGGTTGGCGCTTCGGCAAAATGAGATTATTTTATGTCACGCGCAATGATTGCCGAGGATATGCTGTATGAAAACTGCAGACGTTAACTTGTCGGACTGCAAGGATATCATTCGCCTTTCGTCCGATAATATTTCCCGCGTTATCAAAGACTTTCCAGCAAAAGCTCAGATGGTGCTTAAAGGCATCGTACATCTGAAGGTCGGCTCGCTGAAGCTGACCTTGCCGGACAGGCGCACGGTTCTCGTCAAGGGGGCCCTGCAGGGACCAAGCGCCGCCGTCACGCTGCATAACTGGAATTTGCCGCAACGCGCCCTGACCGGCGGCACGATAGCCGTTGCTGAAAGCTATATGGATGGAGACTGGGATAGCCCCGATGTCGGCGCCTTTCTCGAACTCTTCCTGATCAATGCCGATATAGGCGAGAAATTTCCGAATGGCGCGCGCGGCCTGCTGCGTCTGGTCGAAAAATTCCGCCACTGGATGAACGCCAACACCAAGGCCGGCTCCAAACGTAACATCTCCGCCCATTACGATCTCGGCAACGCCTTCTACAAGGAATGGCTCGACCCGACGATGACCTATTCCTCGGCGCTCTATTCGACCGGGGCCAACGATCTGCAATCGGCCCAGCGGGCGAAATACAGGGCGCTTGCAGAAGCTGCCGGAATCCGCCGCAGCGATCATGTACTGGAGATCGGCTGTGGCTGGGGCGGTTTTGCCGAATATGCCGCAAGCGAGATCGGCTGCAAGGTGACAGGCTTGACGATCAGCCGCGAGCAGCTCGCCTTCGCGCAGGCACGCATGGAGAAGGCAGGGCTTTCCGACAAGGTCGAGATCAAGTTCCAGGACTACCGCGATGAAACCGGGCTCTACGACCGCATCGTCTCCATCGAGATGTTCGAGGCGGTCGGCGAGAAATATTGGCCGGCCTATTTCTCGCAATTGCAACGTTGCCTGAAGCCCGGCGGCAAGGCGGGGCTTCAGATCATCACCATCAAGCCGGAAGCCTACAAGGAATACCGCGCCAACCCCGATTTCATCCAGAAGTACGTTTTTCCCGGCGGTATGCTGCCGACGCGGGAGCATCTCGTCGATCTCGGACGCAAGGTCGGGCTGAAGATGAGCGGGGATTTCGGCTTCGGCCTCGATTACGCCCGCACGCTTGCAGAATGGCGTGAACGCTTCCGCACAGTCTGGCACAAAGTCGAGCCGCTCGGCTTCGACACGCGGTTCAAACGGCTGTGGGAGTTCTACCTCTATTATTGCGAGGCCGGTTTTCGCGCCCGCAATATCGACGTGCGACAGGTCGTATACGAATGACCATCGCATGCCCCCGTGGGCAATTTTTGCCCGCGGGAGGCAGAGGTTAAAACTGTATTCCTTGCACAAAAGTCGCTATCGACGGAAAACGCGCTCATCCGAAGCGGTGTTCTCCGCTGCGGGTCGTCGTGTTTACGGCGATCCGATCCCCGCCTAGCCCCTTGAAAGGTTTGTCCATGTCAGTCCTGCCTTCCGTTCTTGAAGCCATCGGCAACACGCCGCTGATCCGCCTGAAGGGCGCTTCGGAGGCGACCGGCTGCACGATCCTGGGCAAGGCGGAATTTCTCAATCCCGGCCAGTCTGTGAAGGATCGCGCGGCACTTTCGATCATCAGGCAGGCCGAGCGTTCCGGCGCGCTGAGGCCCGGTGGCGTGATCGTCGAGGGCACGGCCGGCAATACCGGCATCGGGCTTGCGCTGGTCGCCCAGGCGCTCGGCTACCGCACCGTGATCGTCATCCCGGAAACGCAGAGCCAGGAAAAGAAGGATGCGCTGCGGCTGCTCGGCGCCGAACTCGTCGAGGTTCCGGCCGTGCCCTACAGGAACCCCAACAACTACGTGAAGCTGTCCGGCCGCCTTGCCGAGCAACTGGCGAAGACCGAACCGAACGGCGCGATCTGGGCAAACCAGTTCGACAACGTCGCTAATCGCGACGCCCATGTCGAAACCACCGCGCCCGAAATCTGGCGCGATACCGATGGCAAGGTCGATGGCTTCATCTGCGCCGTCGGTTCGGGCGGAACGCTGGCCGGTGTGGCAAAGGGCCTGAAAGACAAGAACCCGAACATCAAGATCGGCCTTGCCGATCCGGACGGGGCAGCGCTCTACAACTTTTATGCCCATGGCGAGTTGAAGGCCGAGGGCAGCTCGATCACCGAAGGCATCGGCCAAGGTAGAATCACCGCCAATCTCGAAGGCTTTACACCGGACTTCTCCTACCAGATTCCCGATTCGGAGGCCGTTCAGCTGGTTTTCGATCTCGTCGAGAAGGAAGGCATTTGTGTCGGCGGCTCCAGCGGCATCAACGTTGCCGGCGCCATTCGCCTTGCGCGCGATCTCGGCCCCGGACATACTATCGTGACGATCCTGTGCGACTATGGTAACCGCTATCAGTCGAAGCTTTTCAATCCGTCCTTCCTCAAGTCCAAGGGCCTGCCCGTTCCGGCCTGGATGAGCAAGACGGCGGAAATCGAGATACCATACGAACCCGCCGGATAAGCCATGACCCTGCCCCTGTTCCGCGACGACTTCTATCTTTCAACAGCCGAAGCAACCGTCACGGAAATCAGGGAGGATGGCGGAATTATCCTCGACCAGACCTGTTTTTATGCCACCTCCGGCGGCCAGCCGGGGGATACCGGCTTTTTCGAGCGCCATGACGGCGACCGCATCGATATCGCCGTCACACGCCATGGCGATACCAAGGATGTGATCATTCATGTGCCGGCGGAGGACCAGCCCGTGCCGCTGGTTGGTGAAAAGCTGGTGATCCACATCGACTGGCAGCGCCGCTATCGGCTGATGCGGATGCATACCGCCTGCCATCTGCTCTCGGTCGTCTGCCAGTATCCCATCACCGGCGCTGCCGTTGGCGAGGACGAAAGCCGAGTCGATTTCGACATGAGCGAGACCATCGACCGCGATGCCGTCACCGCGCAGCTGATGAAGATCGTCGAGGAAAATCACCCGGTCTATCTGCAGTGGATTACCGACGAAGAGCTTGCCGCCAATCCCGGCATCGTCAAGTCGAAGAATGTTCGTCCACCCATGGGGCTCGGCCGCGTCAGCCTCGTCTGCATCGGCGAGGATGCGGCGATCGACAGCCAGCCCTGCGGCGGCACCCATGTCTCGGAAACCCAGGAAGTCGGCCAGATCCACATCGCCCGCATCGAAAAGAAGGGCAAGGAAAACCGCCGCTTCAGAATCAGGTTCGGAGCGCCGGAAACGGCTGCTCCATAGAGTTTGTCGGGGAAAAGCCGAACCCGGTTTTCCCGCAAAGACAAACCAAAACAAAATAATCCGGAGTATGTACCAAACATACTCCAAAGGAGGAAAACATGACACAGAGCCGTTTCATCGTCGACGCCGACTGGTTGCAAGCCCGCCTCGGCGACCCCACGCTGCGCATCGTCGATGCCTCCTGGTATCTGCCGGCCCAGAATCGGGACCCCAAGGCGGAATACAGCGCCGGCCATATTCCGGGCGCCGTCTTCTACGATCAGGATAAGATTGCCGACCTGACGAGTGGCCTGCCACACACCATTCCTTCACCGGGGGCCTTTTCTGCCGCCATGGGCGAACTCGGCATTGCCGATGGCGATACGATCGTCGTTTATGACGGTCCGGGAATCTTCAGCGCTCCGCGTGTCTGGTGGCTGCTGCGGACCTTCGGCGCGAAGAACGTCTTTGTGCTGAATGGCGGCCTCGATGGCTGGAAGGCGGAAGGGCGGCCGCTTTCGAGCGAAGTCCCCTCGCCTGTGCCGGCCGTTTTCAACGCCAGCTTCGATGCGGCTGCGGTCACCTCCTTCGATGCGATGAAGGATATCGTGGCCGGCGGCGCAAAGCAGATCGCCGATGCCCGCGGCCCCGGCCGCTTTACCGGCGACGAAGCCGAGCCGCGTCCGGGCATGCGCTCCGGCCATATGCCGGGCGCGAAAAACCTGCCCTCGGGCGTGTTTTCGCAAAACGGTCGGCTGAAACCTTTGGATGAGCTTCGCACGATCATCACCGATGCAGGCATAGACCTCGACAAGCCTGTGGTCACGACCTGCGGTTCCGGCGTTACCGCGGCGATCATCATGCTGTCGCTGCAATCCCTCGGCCACGAGAACAACTCGCTTTATGACGGCTCCTGGTCGGAATGGGGCAGCCGGCCGGATACGGCCGTCGCCACCGGCAAGGCCTGAGCGATGGCAAACCCGAAAGCCGCCCAGCCGATCGCGATTCACATCACCGAGCTGGAGATGACCGCGCCGCCGAAGCAGAGCCTGCCGGTGCCGGTCAATATCCAGACGGCGATCATGCGCGTGCCGGGCATTCCGCCGGCCTTCTATCGTTTCCTCTATCTGCAGGTCGGGCGGCGCTGGCATTGGGTCGAGCGGCTGCGGATGGATGACGAAGCGCTTGCCGCCGTTCTGCACGAGCCCCGCAATTCGGTGTCCGTGCTCTATGTCAACGGCGCGCCTGCGGGCTTCTTCGAACTGCTGAAGGTCGATGACGATCTGGTCGAACTCAGCCATTTCGGCCTGTTCGAACACGCTCTGGGGCTCGGGCTCGGCAAATGGTTCCTGCTGCAGGCCCTCTACGCCGCCTGGAGTTCGAATCCGAAGACTGTTCGCGTCTCCACCAACGATCTCGATCATCCGCGCGCCTTGCAGCTTTACCAGCGCTTCGGTTTCTCGCCGGTCTCGACGCGGGACACGACGCTCCTGCCGCTGAGCGAGGCCGAACTGGCGGCATTGAGCGACCGCTTCTGATCGCGGCGCAAGTTTCGGGTGTCGCTGCGAAAGCGCAGGATGCAATCTCCTCCCATCATTCCAGAGGAGATTGCCATGTTGCGTTACACACCGATGCCGTCAACCGTTGCTGCGGGTTTCCGCCGCGGTGAGCCCGATGCCTATGGCATGACTCCCGAGCAACATGTTTCGGATGGCGAGGGCATGCCCTGCCGCCACTGCCTGAAGAATATCGCCGCCGGGGACGGCTATCTCATCCTCGCCTACCGCCCCTTTCCTGCCCTGCAGCCCTATGCGGAAACCGGCCCGATCTTTCTGCACGCGCAGGAATGCGCCACCTATGAAGAAGAGAAAATTCCGCCGATCCTGACGACGAGCAAGGATTATCTGCTGCGCGGCTACAGCAGCGACGACCGGATCGTCTATGGCACCGGCGCGGTAACGCCGATGGAGGAACTTTCCACGAAAGCCTCGGAAATTCTCGGGCAGGACGAGGTTGCCTATGTGCATGTGCGCTCGGCGCGCAACAATTGCTACCAGTGCCGCATCGATGCGGCATAAACGGAGAAGGCCCGTCAATGGCGGGCCTTCCCGCAAGGATCAGGCGATCTTCAGGGCCAATTCCGGCGCCTGGTTTTCGTAGCCCAGTGCTTCCGCCACGGCGGCATTCGTGACACGGCCGCGGTGGACATTGAGGCCCGCCCGCAGATGGCGATCCTCGGCAATGGCCGCCACGCCACGGTCGGCAAGTTTCAGGCCATAGGGCAGCGTCGCGTTGTTCAGCGCTTGTGTCGACGTCACCGGAACCGCGCCCGGCATGTTGGCGACGCAGTAGTGAATGATACCGTCGACCTCATAGGTGGGATCGGAGTGGGTGGTGGCATGGGAGGTCTCGAAGCATCCACCCTGATCGATTGCGACATCGACGAGCACCGCCCCCTTCTTCATGCCCGACAGCATTTCGCGGCTCACCAGCTTGGGTGCCGCGGCGCCCGGAATGAGCACGGCGCCGATGACGAGATCGGCCGAGAACACTTCGTCTTCCAGCGCCTCGATGGTCGAGTACCGGGTGTGGATGCGGCCGGCAAAGAGATCGTCGAGCTGGCGCAGGCGCGGAACCGACCGGTCGATGACCGAGACATCGGCACCGAGACCGGCCGCCATGCGCGCCGCGTGCAGGCCGACGACGCCGCCGCCGATGACAGTCACCTTGGCAGGCAGCACGCCAGGCACGCCGCCGAGGAGTATGCCGCGGCCGCCATTGGCCTTCTGCTGCGCGGTCGCGCCGGCCTGGATCGCAAGACGCCCGGCGACTTCCGACATCGGCGCCAGAAGCGGCAGGCCGCCGCGCTCGTCGGTCACCGTCTCATAGGCGATGGCCGTCACACCCGAATTGAGCAACCCCTTCGTCTGTTCCGGATCGGGCGCCAGGTGAAGATACGTGTAAAGAATCTGGCCTTCGCGCAGCTGCGCCCATTCGCCCGGCTGGGGCTCCTTGACCTTGACGATCATGTCGCATTTCTCGAAGATTTCCTTGGGCGTGCCGACGATCTTTGCGCCGGCGGCACGATAGGCGTCATCCTCCGCGCCGATACCGGTACCCGCCTTCGTCTCGACAAGAACCTCATGGCCGTGGGCGACATATTCCCTGACGGCTCCCGGTGTCAGGCCGACACGATATTCATGATTTTTGATTTCCTTCGGGCAACCGACACGCATGGCGCGCTCCTCTCCTGGCTGACAACAAATCAGGCACTAGCGAAACAGGAAGAGCGCTGCATGTCCTTGCAAAATCGCCCAGAAAAGCGCAAATTTCTCGAATGAAAATGCGTTTTTAAGCAGATAATTCGAAGGATATGCGAATGGCGAGCCTGGATACGATCGATACTGCGATCCTCAGGATTCTCCAGCAGAACGGCCGAATTGCCAATGCGGAACTCGCCGAGCGGGTCGGGCTCTCGGCTTCGGCCTGCTCGCGTCGGGTCGATATCCTCGAACGGTCGGGCGTCATCAGCGGTTATCACGCACGACTGTCCCACAAGGCGCTCGACTACCGCATCATCGCCATCGTCCATATCTCGCTGTCAGGTCAATTCGCCAAGACGCTTTCGGAGTTCGAAGCCGCGGTCAAGCTCTGCCCCAACGTGCTCGTCTGCTACCTGATGTCCGGCGAATACGACTATATCCTGCGCGTCGCGGCCAAGGATCTCGAAGACTACGAGCGCATCCATCGCGACTGGCTTTCGGCGCTGCCGCATGTGGTGAAGATCAATTCCAGCTTCTCACTTCGCGAAATCATCGACCGGCCGAATGTCGGGATTTGATCCACGAACGACGGCGCCGTCAGCACCCACGACGCGGTCGCGCCCAAGATTCTTGGCCCGGTAAAGCCGCTCGTCCGCCACCGACAGAAGCGCGCTGACGCTCTCGCCGTCATTCGGTGCACCGGCGACGCCGATGCTGATCGTCACGGGCATATGGTCGGGCGTCATGACTGCCCGTCACCAGCTGGCGGATGCTGTCGGCTCGCAGGGCCGCCGTGCCGGCATCGAGCCCTTCGCAAAGCACGACGAATTCCTCGCCGCCATAGCGGAACAGGTGATCGTTCTGGCGCAAGCCCTGCGATAGTGTATGGGCGATCGCCTTCAGCACATGGTCGCCTTCCAGATGGCCGAAACGGTCGTTGATGCTCTTGAAGTGATCGGCATCGATCATCATCAGGCTCATCCTGTTTCCAGAGGTGGTGGCGTTGCGGACCAGCCGCGGCGCCATGAATTCGAAGCGGCTGCGGTCATAGATGCCGGTCAGCGTATCGCGGCCCGAGCGGGAAAGCAGGTCCTCGTAGCGCTCACGGAAGGTCAGCGTGTTGAAGATATCGCCGATCGGGCGATCCGGCCCCGTGGGCGAAAAGCGCGACAGGTTGAGATAGGCGCCCAGCAGGACGGCATAGAAGACGGCCGCCGCCATCTTGGCGATCCAGCCGCTCCAGAGAACCTGCAGCGGCGCACCCGTCAGCGCATGCAGCGCCGCATAAAAGCCGAGCTGGTCGAAGGTGAGGATAATGGCGCCGCAGATGAAAAAGCGCAGGCCCGGCCAATGGCGCAGCCAGCGGCCTAGCCGTTCGTAAAGCAGAATCATCAGGATCGATTCGACATAGAGCAGCAGGGTGCCCCACACCATCAGGCCGCCCATCTCGTCGATGAAGGCAAAATCGGCGTTGCGGCCGCTGGGCAGCATCGTCATCTCATGCTGCCGCAGGATGAAACCGAGGATGACCGTCAGGAAATTGCCGACGAGCAGGCCGTAGATGGGCTGACGAACGGTGGCGGCATCCTCCTTCACGTAGAGAAGCAGGATCATCATCAGCTTGCCGGAGAACAGCACGACGGAACCGGGAGAAATCGAGCCGGTCGGCAGGTCCACGTAGAACACGGCCGCCAGATAGGTTTCGATAAAATGCAGGACGCCGAGTGCCGCGACGAACACGCCCAGGCCCAGCCTGTGGCGCATGTGCAGGAGCCCGACCATCACCGTCGCATAAACGAGCCCCTCGCTGACGAGGAGAAAAAGATTGGTCATGGCAAGCGCTCAGAGAAATTCCTTATCCCTGAACATAGCCCGAAAGTTTAAAGAATTCTTTAGGATAATCCAGTCAGACGGCGCGCGGCGCTGTTCCATCGGAAAACAGCGACGGACCGTTCTGGTCGATGATCTGGTGCGCCTTGCGCAGCGTGGCGTCGATCGCATCCTGCTCGGAGGTAAAGAGATCGGCGCGAATGAAGGTCCGCACCACGGTCTCACCGCCCACCACCTTCTCGATCGAGCCGGCGAGACGAAACTGCGAACCTTCCCGCATCGGTGTCGCCTTGATCAGGCATTCGGCATAGGTTTCCGTTTTGGGAGCGCTGCCGACCTCGGCGGCCTTGTTTTCCGAGCCGCCCGAAAGACCGAATAATTTTGAAAAGAACGAAGCCATGGCGAACACCTAGCATGGTGTTTGCCCCCGGCAAAGCATAACTTCGCGCGATCCCCACCGTTTGGAGCCGTTACGCGAAACATGCCGGATATCCCTCTCGACGCATCCGACCTCGAAACCTGGCTTACCGACCGCGAGGCGGCCTTTTCGGATATCCGGCCGGGGCTCGCGAAGGAAATCATCTGGTCCGAGGTCAAGGAGAAGACGCCGCTCAGCGTCGTCTACGTGCACGGGTTTTCGGCCTCCAAGGGCGAGGTCCGGCCCCTGCCCGATCTTGTCGCCCGCGCGCTCGGCGCCAACCTGTTCTACACCCGCCTCGCCGGCCACGGGCGCAGCGGCCAGGCCATGGCCGAGGCGACCGTTGCGGACTGGCAAGCCGATATGGCCGAGGCGCTCGCAATCGGCGCACTGCTTGGCGAAAGGATGGTGGTCATCGCAACCTCTACCGGCGCGCCGCTCTGCGCGGACGCTATCCTCTCGCCCACGGTGAATTCCGAGCGCGTCGCGGGCGTGGTTTTTCTCTCGCCCAATTTTGGCATCAAGGCCAAGGCCGCACGGCTGTTGACCGGGCCTTTTTCCAGGTTGCTGGCACGCCTGATCATCGGCAAGGAACGCGCTTTCGAGCCACGCAATGATCTGCATGCGGCCTACTGGACCAACAGCTATCCGGTCGAGGCCCTGTTGCCGATGGCCGCGCTGGTGAAACGGGTTGCCGCAATTGCGTTCGAGAAAGCCTCGGTGCCGGCGCTCTTCATCGCCTCGCCGCGCGATACCGTGGTCGATCCCAAACGCACCGCCGATGTCGCCCGGCGTTGGGGCGGACCGGTCACGATGATCGATCCGGGCGAAATCGGTGATATCGATTTCCACCTTCCCGCCGGCGACGCACTTTCACCCGGCAGCACGCAAAGGCTTGCTGCAGAGTTAATCAAATGGATTAGAAACAATAGATAGGCGTTTGATTTTAAATTACTAGATTGGAAAGAATCTCATTGTCGGTGATGTCCTGATAGCGCAGGCCGGCAGCATCGAAGCGCGCTTTCAGTTCCGGGAAATTCTGCGGATGCTTGGTCTCGATGCCGATCAGGATCGAGCCGAAATTGCGCGCGGATTTCTTCAGATATTCGAAGCGGGCGATATCGTCTTCCTCGCCAAGCAGGCTCAGGAAATCCTTCAGGGCGCCCGGACGCTGGGCCATGCGCAGGATGAAGTATTTCTTGAGGCCGGCGTGGCGCATGGCGCGCTCCTTCACGTCCGGCAGGCGGTCGAAATCGAAATTGCCGCCGGAGACGACGGCAACGATCGTCTTGCCCTCCAACGCCTCCCGGCCGAGCGTTTCGAGTGCGGTGATCGACAGCGCACCGGCCGGCTCGAGCACCACACCCTCGACATTCAGCATGTCGGTGATCGTCTCGCAGATCGCGTTTTCCGCAAGCAGTAGCACCTGATCCGGCGAAAAGCGGCTGAGCACCGCGAAATTGAGGTCACCGATCTGGCCGACGGCTGCGCCATCAACGAAATTATCGACTTGCTCGAGTGTCACGACGGAGCCGGTTTCGAGGCTGCGCTTCAGGCTCGGCGCGCCGCTCGGCTCGCAGAAGACGAAAGCCTCCGCCGGCAGGCGGTCGGCAAGAAACGTCGTCACGCCGGCCGAAAGCCCGCCGCCGCCGACCGGCAGGATCACGAGGTCCGGGGTCACGCCCTCGGGCAGTTGTTCGATGAGTTCGTCGGCAACGGTCGCCTGCCCCTCGATGATATCCTGATGGTCGAAGGGTGGCACCATGACGCCGCCGATTGCCTCGACATGATCGCGGGCGGCCTTGTAGCACTGGTCGAAGATATCGCCGACGAGGCGGATGGTGATGAATTCGCCGCCGAAGGTGCGGGTCTTGTCGATCTTCTGCTGCGGCGTGGTGACCGGCATGAAGACGACGCCCGGAACGCCGAAATGCCGGCAGACGAACGCAAACCCTTGGGCGTGATTGCCTGCGGAGGCGCAGACGAAGGTCTTGTCGGCAGCGCCCGCCGCAATCGCCTTGCGGAAGAAATTGAAGGCGCCGCGGATCTTGTAGGAGCGCACCGGCGAAAGATCCTCGCGCTTGAGATAAATGCTCGCTCCGTAGCGCGCGCTCAGATGTTCGTTGAGCTGCAGCGGGGTCGGCGGGAAGAGCGTGCGCAGCGCTTCGGTAGCCGTCGGAACGTCGAGTTTCATCGTGTGGGTCCTGCCTGTTTTTGCATCGCTTGGCTATGCCACAGCCGCACGGTCAAGGCTACCGTTTCGATTATAAACATGAATTGCAATTTCATGTTTTATAGCCCTTGCGGAAACGGCTGCATCGGCTTGACTCATAAAAGCAAATGCCGATGATCGCCGGAAACAAAAGCTGGGAGGCGGGTATGGCGGTGATCGATTTTCCGAGGGCGGGCCTGAAACGGCTCTGTCTCGCTGCGGCCCTTGCCGGATTTCTGCCGACGATTGCTTCTGCCGGACCTCTGCAAGAAGCAGCGGCAAAAGCGGAAAGCCTGGCGGCGGCAGGCGATACGGTCGGGGCCTATGACGTGCTGCGCAGCGCCGTCAGCGATTTTTCCGCGGGCCTGCCATTTTCGATCGGCAAGGCCGTGTTCGTGAAGGGCGATCCGGCCGGTTACGCCATGTACGACACCAAGGATACCTCGATCTTCAAACCGGGCGAAACGCTGGTTTCCTATGTCGAGCCAATCGGCTTGAGTTGGGTGCCCTCCACTACGCAGGGCAAGATCCAGACCCATTTCACCGTCGATTTCGATATTCTCAACAAGCAGGGCGAAGTGCTGGCGAGCCAGAAGGGTTTCGGCAATTTCACCTTCACAGGCTATTTCCGCAATCAGGAAATCTATGCCACCCTCTCCATCGACGTGACCGGAGCGCCGGCGGGCGATTACATCCTGCGCTTCCACTTCAACGACGCCAACAGCAAGAAGACGGCAAGCGTCGAACAGGCTTTCACCGTCTCCGCGCCGTAAGACAGACCGATGACGCAGCAGATCACCACGATTGGCTTCGATGCCGACGATACGCTCTGGCAGAATGAGCATTTCTATAAGCTGACGCAGGCCCAGTTTGCGGCGCTGCTGCGCGACTATGCGGAGCCGGATCATCTTTCCGAGCGGCTGTTCGCTGCCGAGAAGCGCAATCTTGCGCTCTACGGTTTCGGCATCAAGGGTTTTACGCTGTCCATGATAGAGACGGCGCTGGAGGTGAGCAGCGGCGATGTGCCGGCCAGCCTCATCCACGAAATCCTGGCGACGGGCCGCGAGATGCTGAAGCATCCGGTCGAGGTCTTGCCGCATGCACGCGAGACGCTGCAGGCGCTGCACCGCGACTACCGGCTGGTGCTGATCACCAAGGGCGATCTTTTCGATCAGGAGCGCAAGCTTGCGGCGTCCGGCCTCGGCGATTTTTTCCACGCTGTCGAGATCGTCAGCGACAAGTCGCCCGTTACCTACAGCAAAGCTTTCGCTCGCCATGGCGACGGGGCCGAGCACAGCCTGATGGTCGGGAATTCGCTGAAATCAGATGTGCTTCCTGCGCTGGAAGCCGGCAGCTGGAGCGTCTACGTGCCGCATGCGCTGACCTGGAGCTACGAGCACGCGGAAAAGCCGGAAAACCATCCGCGGTTTCGCGAGATCGCCGACCTCGGCGACCTCAACGAAACCTTGCGGAACCTACGCTGAGGGCTGTTCAGCCGCTTTGGCGCGCTTGATGTCCTCGATCATCGCAATGACATCGGCTTCCGCTGCGGTAAGCACCGCCTCGTCGCGGGCGCGGATGACGAGTTCGGTCGAGAAGAACTTGCCGTCATATTTCGGATAGGAACCGATGCTGGTTTCGGGGTGACGCTTCTGCACCTCCGTCAGCGGGCCGCCGATATCGCCTTCGCCGAAAGGTGAGCGCACGGCGCGCGATATCACCTTGGTTCCGCTCTTCAGCGTCGGCAGCACGGCATCGACCATCGCCTGGAAAACCTGCGGCACCCCGGCCATGACATAGACATTGCCGATGTTGAAGCCGGGGGCGGTCGAGACAGGATTGGGGATGTGCCTTGCCCCCTCCGGCATGCGGGCCATGCGCTTGCGGGCGTCGGTGAATTCCATCTCGCGGCGCTCGTACATGGCGGCAAGCAGCCTCATCGCCTCCGGATCGTAGACACAGGGCACGCCGAAAGCGCGGGAAATCGCATCCGCCGTGATGTCGTCATGGGTCGGGCCGATGCCGCCGGAGGTGAAGAGATAATCATATCGGGAGCGCAGAGCGTTGGTTGCCTCGACGATGGCCTCCTCGTCATCGGCAACGATGCGGACCTCCTTGAGGTCGACACCGGAAAGCGTCAATAGATCAGCGAGATGGCCGATATTTTTATCCTTGGTTCTACCCGATAGCAGTTCGTCTCCGATAGCGAGGATAGCGGCCGTTACGATCGTCTTCTCTGTCATGGTCTGTTCCGGATCACGGGATTGTTCATAGGCGTCGTAGCACTGTCAACTATCATCAAACAGTCTGTCGTCCGCTTGCGTTCTGGCTCTGCGCCGGCAAATGGATAGAGTGATGGCGAACAGACAACGAATGGTCCTTTTCACAGGAGAACACAATGGCAAAGGTACTGGTCCTCTACTACTCGGCTTATGGCCACATCGAAACCATGGCTTACGCCGTTGCCGAGGGTGCGAAGTCCGCCGGCGCCGATGTCACCGTCAAGCGCGTTCCCGAACTCGTGCCCGAAGAGGTCGCCAAGGCTTCCCACTTCAAGACCGATCAGGCGGCCCCCATCGCCAAGCCGGAAGAACTTGCGGATTATGATGCAGTCATCTTCGGCGCCGGCACCCGTTACGGCACGGTCGCCTCGCAGATGCGCAACTTCATCGACCAGACCGGCGCTCTCTGGATGAAGGGTTCGCTGGTCGGCAAGGTCGGCTCGGTCTTCACCTCCTCCGCCACCCAGCATGGCGGCCAGGAATCGACCATTCTCGGCTTCATCCCGACCCTGATGCACCACGGCATGGTCGTCGTCGGCCTGCCCTATGCCTTCCAGGGCCAGATGGGCCTCGACGAGATCAAGGGCGGTTCGCCCTACGGCGCTTCCACGATCACCGGCGGCGACGGCTCGCGCCAGCCTTCGGAAATCGAACTGGAAGCCGCCCGTTATCAGGGCGCGCATGTGGCAAAGATCGCTGCAAAGCTCGCCTGAGTCTGATTCAGACTGAACCAGACAGACTCTAATAAAAAATTGAGGGCGGTCATCGACCGCCCTCAAACTATTGATAAGAATTTTCGTCAGGCACTGACCTGGCGTGTGAGATAAGCCACCGAGTCCCGACCTGCCTGATTGGCTCGTACCACGCGGTTGCGGCCGTTGCGTTTAGCCTCATAGAGCGCCTTGTCGGCGAGATGCAGGATGGTATCGATCGGCTCGCGCGCATCCCTCATGATGCAGACCCCAAAACTCGCTGTCAGACGCACATCGTCCGGCATGCCGGCGAATTTATGCGCGGAAAAGTTTCCACGGACCGCCTGCGCATAAAGATATCCCGTCGCATCGCCCGTCGAGGGCAGGAACACCGCGAATTCCTCGCCGCCGAGCCGAGCGCAAATGGCATCCGCGGGCGCCTGCTCCAGGAGGGTCTGGGCCAGCCGAACGATCACCTGGTCGCCCGCAAAATGGCCGTAGGTATCGTTGACGGTCTTGAAGTGATCGATATCGACGAGAACGACACAATGGGGGAAGGCAGCGATCGGCCGGGCAAGCACCTGGTTCACCCGTTCGAAGAAACCGCGCCGGTTCAAAAGGCACGAGAGCGGATCGACCTCGGAGCGGAATTTCGCCTCGTCCATAATCTCCACGACGATGACGGCAAGCAGCGTCAGCCCGGTCGAAACGACGAGGATGGCGCCCAGGCTCTGCGATACCAGCGCATAGACGGTGGAAAGATAGGCCTGCGCATCGGCTCCCGCCATCATCACCGCGAAATAGGATTTACTGAGAAAATGCAGGCCCGTCAGCAGAAGTAGGATCATCAGTGTCCTGTCGGCAACGGCCTTTCTTCCGGAACGATAGACCGCCAGCGCGGACACCACCTCGACGACGAAGAACGGCAACTGATAACCCAGCGCATGGGTCCAGCTGTTGCGCGGCAGATCGAAGATCGCAAGGTTTACCGTGGCCGACACGCCGAACAGCAGCAGCGCGCCGCCGATATTCACCGGGAACGAATAGATATAACCGATGCCGACCCGGATGAAATAGACCCCCAAAAGCAGCGACGAGAAGGCGCAGAAAGCCCAAAGACGATCGAAATCGTCGATGCGGATCAGCATCTCGAAGATCGCGGCAAGCGAGGCGGTGGCGAAGGCGACGGCAAACCAGCGGGCGGCGGCGGGAAAACGGCTGCGCCCGGCAATGACCAGGAAAAAGACGCAGAACAGCTGCGCGATCAGGAAGTTGACGATCAGGAGAAAAAGCGCGCCGTTCATATATCCGTCCGTGGCGGGCGCCCCTCGCGCCCTTTCCCCCATGGGCGCGGCCGGCGTCCACAAGAGAGGATCGTTGCAATATTAGCGCCTTCCGGCAAAGGAACCGTTAATTTCCATTTACGGCCGGGGTATGACGGACACGCCGCCGCTGACCGGTAGCGCCACACCCGTCGTTCCCGGAAAGGTCAGCGGAAGTCCCCGCTTCGAGCGCGCCGCCAGATAGGCCCAGGCCTCCGCCTCCATCGAATCGCCGTTGAAACCGAGCGCTTCGGCCGGCACGACATCCGCGCCATCTCGGGCCGCAAGCTCCCGTAGATGCCCCATGATCACCTCATTGAGCCGGCCGCCGCCGCAGACAACATAGCGCGCCGGCTGCTCGGGAAGATGCGACGCGGATTTCAGGATCGCCGCCGCCGTCACATAGGCAAGCGTGCGGGCTCCGTCTTCCAAGCCTGCCTCCGTTCGCACCGGCGGGTGAAAATCGTTGCGGTCCAGCGAACGGCGGACATTGGCGGAAAAGAACGGATGATCGAGATAGCGTCCCGCGAGCGCGGATAAGACCCTGCCGCGGCTCGCGATCTCGCCGCCAGCATCGAAGGCCTTGCCGGTATGCTCCTCCACCCACTGGTCGATCAGCGTATTGCCGGGGCCGCTGTCATAGGCGGCGATCTGGCCGTTCGAGCCGATATAGGTGAGGTTTGAGATGCCGCCGATATTGACGAACACGGTTGCCGAAGACGTGCCCTGCCCGCGAGCCAGCGCCTGATGATAGGCCGGGATTAATGGCGCCCCCTGCCCGCCGTGGACCATGTCGTTGGCGCGCATGTCGAAAACGACGGGAATGCCGGTGAGATCGGCCAGCAGCTGGCCGTCGCCGAGCTGCACTGTCAGCGCCGCGTCCGGCCGATGCAACACCGTCTGTCCATGGAAGCCGATCACATCGATATCGGCGGCCTTCAGCCCATTGCGATGGAGGAAATCATTTACGGCGATCGCATGGCGCATCGTCAGGTTTCGTTCGACGGCAGCGAGATCGCCCGGCCGCTCGGTCCTCTCGGTAAGGCCGCTCGCCTCCACGAGCGCCTGTTTCAGTCGGTCGCGGAACGCCGGCTCGTATCCGACGCCCATGGAAGGGCCGCGCTCGACATGGTCTTCCCCGTCGGTCTTGAGGAGGGCGATATCGATGCCGTCCATGCTGGTGCCGCTCATGAGCCCGATTGCCGTGCGTATAGCCGTCATGCCTGTCTTTCTTCCCTTGCCCTCGCCCGTTTGCTGCCGAAACAGGTGCATCTTTGCAAAAACAGTGGTAAACGCCCGGCCGTTATCCAACAAGAGCGCTGCTCGATCCCCAACACGCCACCGAGAGAGACGATCTCATGTCCGAGTACAAGTCCGATTTCCTGCGCACGCTGAAAGAGCGCGGTTTCATCCACCAGGTCTCCGACGAGACTGGTCTTGATGCCCTCTTCGCCAAGGAAAAAGTGACGGCCTATATCGGCTATGATCCGACCGCATCGAGCCTGCATGTCGGCCATCTGCTGCAGATCATGATGCTGCACTGGCTGCAGGAAACCGGCCACCAGCCGATCTCGCTGATGGGCGGCGGCACCGGCATGGTCGGTGATCCCTCCTTCAAGGAGGAAGCGCGCAAGCTGATGACCGTCGATATGATCGAGGACAATATCGCCTCGCTCAAGCGCTGCTTCTCGAATTATCTCGACTACGATCGCGCCGGCAATCCGGCGCTGATGATCAACAATGCCGACTGGCTGCGCCCGCTTAACTACCTCGAATTCCTGCGCGATGTCGGCCGTCACTTCTCGGTCAACCGCATGCTGTCCTTCGACAGCGTCAAGACGCGCCTCGACCGCGAACAGTCGCTGTCGTTCCTGGAATTCAACTACATGATCCTCCAGGCCTACGATTTCGTCGAACTGAACAAGCGCACCGGCTGCCGGCTGCAGATGGGCGGTTCCGACCAGTGGGGCAATATCGTCAACGGCATCGATCTCGGCCACCGCATGGGCACGCCGCAGCTCTACGCGCTGACTTCGCCGCTGCTCACCACCTCCTCCGGAGCCAAGATGGGCAAGTCGGCCTCGGGCGCGGTCTGGCTCAATGCCGAACTGCTGCCGGTCTATGATTTCTGGCAGTACTGGCGCAACACCGAGGATGCCGACGTGATCCGCTTCATGAAGCTGTTCACGACCCTGCCGATGGACGAGATCGCCCGCCTCGGCGCGCTCGGCGGTTCGGAAATCAACGAAGCGAAGAAGATCCTCGCAACGGAAGTGACGGCGATCCTTCACGGCCGCGCCGCCGCCGAGGAAGCCGCCGAAACAGCCCGGAAGACCTTCGAGGAAGGCGCTATCGCCGAGAACCTGCCGAGCGTCGATGTGTCCACCGGCGAACTCGAAGCCGGCATCGGCCTTCTGGCACTGATCGTGCGGGCCGGCTTTGCCGGCAGCAACGGCGAAGCCCGCCGGCATGTGCAGGGCGGCGCTGTCCGCATCAACGACAAGGCGGTTTCCGACGAGCGGCAGCTGATCGGCACCGGCGATATTACCGCAGAGGGCATCGTCAAGCTCTCGGTCGGCAAGAAGAAGCACGCGCTGGTGCGTCCCGCCTGATTCCCCTCAACCTGCTGATCACGGAAAAGCCGGCGCAAGACGCCGGCTTTTTTATTGGAATTCGAAGATGTTGCGGAAGACGCCGGGGGCGATGATCGACAGCGGGTTGATCATCAGGTCCGGTTTTTCGAAGGAACCGGTCAGCTTGAAGGTGATGCCGAGCAGGCCGCGGTCGGTGCCGTTGCCGAGCAACACGCCGATCAGCGGCAGTTCGCCGAACAACCGGTTGAGGCCATAGGCCGGCATGAAGGTGCCGGTCATATCCATATTGCCGTTCTTGTCGCGCAGTATGCCCTGGAAGGTCGCGCCGATATCGACGCCGCGCACGATGCCGTCATCGAGCGCCACCATACCCTGGTCGATCGCCAGATTGGCAAAGCCGCGCTCGAAACGGGCCGAGCGCACGTCGATATCGCGCTTGACCGCCTGATTGAGGCTCCTGCCGTCCGAGCCGGTGGGCGTCGAGACCAGCGATTGCAGCCGCGCCTCGTTGACGAGCGAGAACTTGCGGATGTCGATACTGCCGCGCCAGGAATTAGCGCCCCGGTCGCGCAGCTTCACATTCAAAAGGCCGCCGCGCATGTTGCCGTAGAGATCGGCAAAGCGCGCCAGCGCGCCGGCATCGCCGCTGGTTAGCTGCAATGTGTTGTCCGGCCCGTTCGCCACCATCTTGGCAACCACCGCCTGGCCGCTCTTGGTGACGGCGGACAGATCGAGCCTATCGATCCGGCTGCCGCGCGCCGAATAGCGAAGGTTGAGGTTTGACAGGTTTTCCGAATGGAAGCCGGAAACCGTATCGAGGTTTGCCGAAACCGACACCTGCTGGGCATCGCCGCCGGTGCGCGGCTTGTCCTGGGTGCGCATGCTCATGATGAGCGGGCGGAAATCCGCCGCCCGGCCATTGACGACAACGCCGTAGCCGCCCTTCTGCCGCTCGATGGCAACGCGATAATCGTCATCGGAGGCAAGGCGGACGGAGGTGAAATCGCCCTTGCGCAAGCCGCTCTTGTCGATGACCAGATCGCCGCTTGCGCCAAACCCGTCGCCCTTCAGCGTCAGGTCGCTGATCTCGGTCACCCCGTCGGTCGTCTTCGTGGAAAAATCGACCTTCGCATCGATTCCGCGTCCCTTCGACCACCCGACCCAGGGCAAAACGAGAGAAGCATTGTCGAGATCGGCCGTGATCTTCTGCACGTTCGTATCGTCCGCGGCGATATCGATGCCGACCGGGCCGCTGAGGATACCGCCCAGCCCCGGCGCGAGCTTGGCGATCGCCTTGTCGTCGAGTGTGCCGGAAATATCCCGCTGCCGCTTGACCGTGCTTTTCGCCCCGACTGGCTCCAGCGCCGAAATCTCCATCGGCACGCCATCGATATCGGCTGTGGATTTCAGCTCCGCCTGGTTCTGGTCGATTCTGAGCGTGCCCTTGACGGCGGTAATGGCGCGGCCGGCGATCGGCGTCTTCAGATCGACCCCGTCAAGCGCGATCTGCGTCTGCCATTGCGGCGGCGGTGGTTTCTGGTCGGCAACGAGGCCAAAACGCGCGCCCACCTGCGCCGTGACGGGACCGGAAAAATCCTCGATCTTGAACGGCGTGTGCTTCAGCGCATCGATCGGCCGGAAGCTTGCAAGTTCCGCGATCGCATCGGCATTGCCGGCAAGATCGAGCCGCATCTCCGCCATCAGCGGCTTCTCATAGGTATTGGGAATGGCGAAATCGCCGCCCGTCAGCGTCACCGTCCGGCCGGAGCCGAAATAGGCCGCACCGGCCTTCAGGTCGACATCGAGGTCCTGCCCCTTCAGGCGGAAAGTGCCGGCGGCGTCGCGAAGCGGCGGGATATCGCCCGGCAGGTTCACGCGGGTATCGGCGATATCGAAGCCGATGGTGAGTTCCTGGTCGTTCAGGTGCAGCGGGCCGATATTCTCGGCAATGCGCCCTTCCGGCAAGAAGACCTCGATGCGGCCATTGGTGACGGTGCCGCCGAAAATATTGGCCACCACCCATTTGCGGGCGGTCTTCGCCACCCACCAGGGCCAGAGCTGCTTGACGGCGGCGGGCTGCAACTCGTCGCTCAGGGCGGCAAAGCTGATTTGCGGCGATGTCTTTCCGAATCGCACCGACAGCGAGCCGGCAACCGAGCCCTGCCCGCTCGCGACCTTCAACTGATCGAACAGCAGCTCATGGGTTTCCGACAGGAACTGCCCCCTCGCCTTGGCGTCGAAGATCAGCGGCGGATCGGAAACATCCACCGGTGCGGAGCTGGCCGCGCGAACAAGCAGGTCGAGGGCAAAGCCTTTGCGCGGGTCGTTGTTGATCTTGTCGAGATCGATGACTGCACCCGAGAACGGGAAGGACGAACGCCCGACGCGAACGATGGACGGCAACACTTCGATCGAGCCGCGCCCGAAATCATAGGAAAGATTGAGTTCGGACGATTTGAGCGAGGACGACAGCCCACCGGCCTCGAACGTACCGTCTTCGGATTTGGCGCTCACATTCAGCGTCGGCGCACCGCCCTCCGCGCCGCGCAGGGCCTTGATCGTCAGGCTCGCGGTGCTGTCGATGCCGAAGGCCGGCTCGGCCGGGGTTGCAGTGCGGTGCAAAAGAGCGGCCAGCGGCAGGCCGCTGACATCGCCGTCGAGCTGCATCGTCCGGTCAGGACGGCCGGTCGCGGCCAGATGCAGTTGCGCCGGCGTTCCGTCGATATCGAAAGCGCCCTCGATACGAAGCGCGCCGTCGACATCACGGCTGAAATCGAGCGTATCGATCTGGATCGGCACGACCTTGTTGCGCGGGCCGGACAGCGAAAGCCGCATATCGGCGATACGCATGTTCTGGGTGTTGCTGCGGGCGATCAGCCGCGAGATCGCATCGATCTGGGTAAAGACGCCTTCGAGGCCATCGCCGATCTGGCTGATGCGGATGGTGGTGAGATCGATCGGCTTGCCCTGCGGCAGAAGCGTCGGATCGAGCATGGCCCCTTCCGCCTCGATCTGCGAGACCGACAGGCGCCCGGCCAACAAAGCCAGAGAATTCAATTCGATATAGACGGAGCGCGTGGTGATCAGCCGCTTGTCGGAGGCGTTTTCGACCAGCGTCACATCGCTCGCCTTCAGCGCCAACGATCCGCCGGATGTCATGCGCAGAACGGTATTGCCGACCTCCGCATGATAGCCGCTGCCGAGGGCGGCATTGAGCGCAGCTGTTGCGCGCGCATTGAGCGGTCTGTCGATCAACCCGCCTTCGATCGCCACGACCAGCAGCAGAACCAGCGCCACGGCAAAGGCGGCGATGCCGAGAAAGACGCCGGCTGCCGTCCGAAAAGTGCCGCGGCTGCCCGGATGCACGATGCAGGGGTCGTGGGCCTGCGCCGAAGGCAGATCGTGCAGCGCCACGATCTCGTGTCTGCGGAACTTTACCTTTTCGCCGCGGATGTCGCTCATCGACGCTGCGTGCCTTCCCCGATCGAGTTCTGTCCAGTCATATGGTCCACCGTTTCCTGCCGGACAGTCCCGCCCCAAAAAGGAGCGCCGTTTTCATTATACCCCGAATATGCAGCACAGGTCTCACCGCATATCGAATAGACCTTTGCCGCCCGTCAAGTGCGGGCTTGCGATGTCGGCCCGCATCGCGGGCGCGAGGGCTTTACGTGCGGGGGCAGAAGCCGCTAAAGCCGAGGTGGCGCGAGCTAGAGTATGAAATGGTCGAAAGCGAGGTGAATTCATGGCGAAAGTGGCAACCGGCGACAAGGCCCCGGACTTCACGCTGCCCCGCGATGGCGGCGGCACGGTCTCGCTTTCCGATTTCAGGGGAAAATGGCTCGTCCTGTTCTTCTATCCCAAGGACGATACCCCCACCTGCACCACCGAAGCGATCGATTTCAGCGCGAAAGCCGACGCTTTCACGGCTGCGGGCGTGAGCC
The DNA here is from genome assembly GCF_001424985.1 of Rhizobium sp. Root1212. Classification (GTDB taxonomy): domain Bacteria; phylum Pseudomonadota; class Alphaproteobacteria; order Rhizobiales; family Rhizobiaceae; genus Pararhizobium. The sequence goes on along the minus strand of NZ_LMDA01000025.1, from coordinate 70,926 downwards.
TGCTCGGCATGTCTCCCGATCCGGTGAAAAAACACGACAAGTTCGTCAAGAAATACAGCCTGAAGACCCCTCTCGCATCCGACGAGACCAAGGATATCTGCGAGGCCTATGGCGTCTGGGTCGAAAAGTCGCTCTACGGCCGCAAATATATGGGCGTCGAACGCACGACATTGCTGATCGCCCCGGATGGCACGGTGGCAAAGCTCTGGGAGAAGGTCAAAATCTCAGGCCATATCGACGAGGTACTGCAGGAAGCCACGGCACGCGCTGCCGGCGCGCCTGCATGAGCAGCCTTCCCGCGATCCACAGCCTTCGCGACGGCGCCGCAAGGGCGATCGCCACTGCCGATCTCGACCTGAAGACCGAGCTTGCCCAGGAAACCGCCCGGCGCTGGCACGAGCGCACCCTCTCGCTGCGTTCGCCGCTCGACCTTGCTGTACCCGACCGGCCGGGACGCCCCGCCCGGCCTGAACTCATCGCCCCGACCAAGGTCGCGCGCCGTTCGCTGCATTCGACCCGCGGGCGCATCGCCCTGTTGCACGCCATCGCCCATATCGAACTCAATGCCGTTGATCTCGCCCTCGATATCGTCGCGCGATTCGCCAGCGAGCGTGTGCCGAATTCCTTCTTCGACGGCTGGATGAAAGTTGCCTTCGAGGAGGCCAAGCATTTTCGCATGGTGCGCGGCCGCTTGCGGGAACTCGGCGCCGATTACGGCGACATGCCCGCCCATGACGGTCTTTGGCAGGCCGCCCACGACACCCGCAACGACCTGACGGCGCGGCTCGCCGTCGTGCCGCTGATTCTCGAAGCGCGCGGCCTCGATGTGACGCCGGCCCTGCAGGCAAAGATGCGCGAGGCCGGCGACATGGAAAGCGTCGCCGTGCTCGACGTGATCTATGAAGACGAAAAAGGCCATGTCGCCGTCGGCGCCAAGTGGTTCCGCTTTCTCTGCGCCCGCCAGAAGAAAGATCCGGCCGCGACGTTCCAGGCGCTGGTCCGCACCAATTTTCGCGGTCCGCTTAAAGCCCCGTTCAACGATATCGCCCGCGCCGAGGCCGGCCTGACGCCGTCTTTCTACCGTTCGATGACGGCCTCCACCAACATCTGAAACTGCTGCCAAAAGTCACCGATGAAAGGCTTTGTTAACCTTAACAAGGTCTAATCGTTGCCAGTAAAAGCGCACGGGTATGACGGGGGCGGTCGGGTGTCAGGGCGGACGGAAAGTCGCGTTTTCGGGAAGAAGGCCGAAAAACACATCCTGATTCTCGCCAGGGGCGACAAGGTGCGGCATATCACCCTCCAGCCCTGGATGGCCGCGCTTTCGGTTTCCGTCGTCTGCGCGCTCGGCATCGGCTATCTCGCCGCCACCTCCTATCTCGTGCTGCGCGACGACCTGATCGGCGGCACCATGGCGCGCCAGGCGCGCATGCAGCACGAATATGAAGACCGCATCGCAGCGCTGCGCGCCCAGGTCGACCGTGTCACCAGCCGCCAGCTCCTCGACCAGCAGGTGGTCGAAGAGAAGGTCGAAAAGCTGCTGCAGCAACAGCTTGCCCTGACCTCACGCCACGGTAAGCTCGGCTCGCTGCTCGACCGGGCCGAAAACGCCGGCATCCCTGTCGAAGACGAGCAGTCTGCCCCGCTCGAAGCCCCGATCAATGCCTATCAGAAACGCGCCGACGCTTCCGGCGGCATCAAGGCGATCGAGCGGCTGATGGGTCTCGCCTCCGCCGACACCTCGGCAAAGCCTGCGGGAGAAACGGCGCTCGCCTATGCCGAGATGCCGATGCGCGAATCGCTCGGCGATCGCTCGGACCGGCTTTTCTCGCGCATCACCCTGTCCTTGAAGAATATCGATCGGGCACAGAAATCCCGCATCAAGGACCTGACCGAGCAGACCTCCGAAACGGCCGATGAAATCGCCGCCATCGTCGAGCGTACCGGGCTCGATGTCGATACCGACACGCCCGAGACCGCCGAGGCCACCCCGGCTGCGGACGACACGGCCATCGGCGGCCCCTATGTGGCGCCGGAAACCACCGAGGATTTCGATAATTCGCTGGTGGCGCTCGACAATGCGCTGGTGCGGCTCGAACACATGCGCGGCGAAGTGAAAAAACTGCCCTTCTCCAACCCTTCGCCGGCAAGCGACATCACCAGCCGCTTCGGCAACCGGGTCGATCCCTTCCTCGGCCGGCTTGCACTGCATGCCGGCATCGATTTTCGTGCCGCGACCGGCACCCGCATTGCCGCGACCGCGCCGGGTACGGTCGTTTCGGCCGGCCGCAGCGGCGGCTACGGCAATATGGTGGAAGTCGACCACGGCAACGGCGTTTCCACTCGCTACGCCCACCTCTCCGGCATTCTCGTCAAGGTCGGCGACCATGTGAATGCCGGCGAAGCGATCGCGCTGACCGGCAGCACCGGCCGCTCCACCGGCCCGCACCTCCACTATGAGGTGAGGCTGAACGGGCAAGCCGTTGACCCGATGCGGTTTTTGATGGCCGGCACAAAGCTCGACAAGCTGGTCAACTGACGCGCATCGACGAGATGCGGCCTGGAAAACCGCGCACCGCCACGCCGACTGTTCGCGCACTCTTTAAAAGGCGACGCGAAAATACTTCTTTTTATTGACGGCCCGATCGATCAAACGCCCGGTTTTCTTGACTTTGTTCCGCTTTGAGCCTATGAGCCCCCACAACGCACCCCAAGTGTGAGTGCGATGTCACCAGTGTTCTTTGCGAACCGGAACGGAAACAGATTTCCAATTGACCACGTTTTCTGATCTTGGCCTGAGCCAAAAAGTACTCTCCGCTGTTGCCGATGCGGGCTATTCCATTCCGACGCCGATCCAGGAGGGAGCCATTCCCCCGGCCCTGATGCGTCGCGATATCCTCGGCATCGCACAGACGGGTACGGGCAAGACGGCCTCCTTCGTTCTGCCGATGCTGACGCTTCTGGAAAAGGGCCGCGCCCGCGCCCGCATGCCGCGCACGCTGATTCTCGAACCGACGCGCGAACTCGCTGCACAGGTCGCCGAAAACTTCGAAAAATACGGCAAGAATCACAAGCTCAACATCGCGCTGCTGATCGGCGGCGTCTCCTTCGATGAGCAGGACCGCAAGCTGGAGCGCGGCGCAGACGTGCTGATCTGCACCCCCGGCCGCCTGCTCGACCATTGCGAACGCGGCAAACTGCTGATGACGGGCGTCGAAATCCTCGTCATCGATGAAGCCGACCGCATGCTCGACATGGGCTTCATCCCGGATATCGAGCGCATCGCCAAGCTCATCCCCTTTACGCGCCAGACGCTGTTCTTCTCGGCGACCATGCCGCCGGAAATCCAGAAGCTCGCCGACCGCTTCCTGCAGAACCCGGAGCGGGTCGAAGTCGCCCCGCCGTCTTCCACCGCCAAGACCGTGACGCAGCGCTTCGTCGCCGCCCATGCGAAAGACTACGAGAAGCGCGCAGTGCTGCGTGACCTCATCCGCGCCCAGGAAGAGCTGAAGAACGCGATCATCTTCTGCAACCGCAAGCTTGATGTCGCCGACCTCTTCCGCTCGCTCGAACGCCACGGCTTTTCCGTCGGCGCGCTGCACGGCGACATGGACCAGCGTTCGCGCACCACGATGCTCGCCAACTTCAAGGACGGCAACATCCAACTGCTCGTCGCCTCCGACGTCGCAGCCCGTGGCCTCGACATCCCCGATGTCAGCCATGTCTTCAATTTCGACGTGCCGATCCACGCGGAAGACTATGTCCACCGCATCGGCCGCACCGGCCGCGCCGGCCGCCCGGGCGCCGCCTTCACGCTGGTCACCAAGCGCGATACCAAGTTCACCGACGCCATCGAAAAGTTGATCGACCTGAAGATCGAATGGTTGAACGGTGATCTTTCCGAACTCCCCGCCCCTATGGAAAGCCACGAGAACGGCAAGTCCGACCGTCGCAAATCCGAGCGCGACGGCAAGCGTGGCGGTCGAGGCCGTGATCGCGATCGTGATCGCGGGGCCGAACGGGAGACGGAACGCGCAGCCGGTCACAAATCCGACACCAAACGCGACGATAGTGCAGTCACGACCGAAGCAGCGGTCACAGCAAAGGCAGAACCCGTGAGAGCAGAACGCAAGGCAGAACCGAAGCCGCAGACCAGCAACCGGAACAACTCGGCCTCGCACGCTGCCAACAACGACAATCGCGATCGCCGCAACCGCTATCGCCGCGACCAGGACGACGGCCCGACCCCGGTCGGCTTCGGCGACGATATCCCGGCCTTCATGCTGATCGCCGGCAAGGCCTGATCGGAAGCGACGCTTCTTCCCATAATAAAACCGCCTGCCAGGTCGTTTCCCGGCAGGCGGTTTTCGTTTGCGTTTTTTTCGCGACCTTTTAACCGGCGACCATCACAAAAGCTGTCGTCAGAGGTGCCGGGTCGGAATGAGTCCAAAGCTGATAGCCGATTACGCTCCCCAGAATCAGCGTCCAGATGGCGAAGTCTCCGATTTGCAAGAATGGCTCTCTCATGATCTTTCTCCTGAGCTGTTGAGGAGAATATTGCGCCGAACGTTCACAATTTGAAGACTGTATAAAGTGAACAATGCATTCAACATTGAACGATGCCGTCTGTAGCCACAAAAGATGAAAACCGCTGCAAATCATGATAATGTGAGCCTTTGAACCCGTATGGCTGCAAATGTGACGGAGGAGATGCGATGCATTACAACCTGCAATTCTTCACCTGGACGCCGCAGGACGGAGTTCATCAGGTCGGAAAGACGGTGGAAATAAACGCGCTCAGTCCGAAGGTTGCCGCAACATCGCTGCTCGGCATTCGCCTGGACGAAACGGGGGCTGCGCGCAAGCTCGCGGTGCGCGTCTGGAGCGACAGCGACGAAGCCAAGGCGGAGTGCGCCTGCTTCTACTACCACTAGCGATTTTGTATAGCCGCCCCAAAAGCTGACCGGCCGGCAAACCGCTGGCCGGAATGATTCTGCATGCCATTCCGGAAAATTCACTTGCTTTTAAGCCCTTGCGGAACACAAATGGAACATATAGTGTCTGTTCTTGATTTGTTTCGCAATTCCGGAGTGAAATGTCATGCTGACCCGTAAGCAACAGGAACTGCTGCTTTTCATCCACGAACGGATGAAGGAATCCGGCGTGCCCCCTTCATTCGACGAAATGAAGGACGCGCTGGACCTCGCCTCGAAATCCGGCATCCACCGCTTGATCACAGCACTGGAGGAGCGCGGCTTCATCCGCCGGCTTCCCAACCGCGCCCGCGCGCTGGAGGTCATCAAACTTCCGGAAGCCTATTCGCCGAGCCTGCAGCCTAAGCGCGGCTTTTCGCCCAGCGTTATCCAGGGTAGCCGCGACGCCGCCCCACCGCCACCGGTAAAAGCGCCCGTCGTTCCGGAGCATCATTCGGTCAGCGTGCCCGTTATGGGCCGCATCGCCGCGGGCGTGCCGATCTCCGCGATCCAGAACAACACCCACGACATTTCCGTGCCGATGGAGATGATTGGCGCGGGTGAGCACTATGCGCTCGAAGTGCGTGGTGATTCGATGATCGAGGCCGGCATTCTCGATGGCGATACGGTGATCATCCGCAACACCACCAGCGCCAGCCCCGGCGAAATCGTCGTTGCGCTCGTCGATGACGAAGAAGCGACGCTGAAGCGCTTCCGCCGCAAGGGCGCCTCCATAGCTCTCGAGGCAGCCAATCCGGCCTATGAAACCCGCATCTTCGGCCCTGACCGCGTCAAGATTCAGGGCAAGCTCGTCGGCCTCATACGGCGCTATCATTAGGTTTTCACAGGCCTTTCTTGGCCGCCCGCAATACTGTGCTCGTAGTGGGCCGAGCGAGCGAAATGTGAGCCGTCCAACAGCAATCGAAGGCGGAGCTTTTGCAACCTGCAATGCCTGTTACGATTCTTGTTTCGATGTGAATGGACAGCCACCTCTTCCTGCGTATGGTGGGCAAATCAGGAAGGAGGTGCCGAATGTTGATTATCAGGTTTCTCGTGGTGCTGGTGTTCAGCGGCGTATTGCTCGGACACCTCGGCTGGGGTGCTTTCAAAAGCGCCGACAACTACCAGATCATCGATGTCGACGACGATGATGACGGCGACGACAAGCCGCTTGGCTGAACGTAGGATGTGCTGAAGCCTTCCACCAGCATGGAAAAAGGATCATATTCACAACGCCCCTCTTGCACCGATGTCAGATTCGTTCTAAACGCCCGCCACGACTTGTTGATCAAGTCCGAGAGGCCTCGTGGCGGAGTGGTGACGCAGAGGACTGCAAATCCTTGTACCCCGGTTCAATTCCGGGCGAGGCCTCCAAAACTTCACATCACGCGATACATATTTGATTGCGCCTTCTCTTTCGGGCGCAATGCAACGCTGATGGGCGTGTGCAAAACCTGCACGCGTAACGCTATTCCCTCTTCCCAGGAACATTTGCCCGTCTTCTCCGTTGCCCTTCCAACGCATCATGCGTGAGAGGAGTATGCTATGGGGACCCATATCGACGAACGCGGCAACAGTGTTTCCGACGACACCAGAGATGTACGGGTAACGACGAGCGAGGCACGGCAGGGCAGACTCGGTAAACCTGTCCTCGTAGTTCTGGTGTGCGGCCTCCTCCTGGCCTTGATTGCCTGGGCGGGCGCAGAGTTGTTCGGCGAAAGCGTGGATCGCAATGTGGGCACGAATAGCGAAACCCAGACACCGTCGATGGCTCCTGCTGATGGAACCTCCACGAACCAGCCGACTACCACGCCACCTGCCGGGGAGAAGCAGCAGTTGGCCCCGACCGATCAGGACCCGACGCCGCACACCGGCTCAGGCGGCTAGAATCAGGAAACGTATGACGCTCAAAGCGTCCTGTAGCTTCGATCGAGATAGATCAGAGCCGGCCTGTCGTCACCGAGACGGATATCGACGACTTCGCCGAAAAGCACCATATGGGTGGCGACGGTCTTGATATCGACAAGCTTGCAGTCGAACGCGGCCACGGCGTTGGAAAGCGTCGGCGCTCCGGTCGAAAGCGGCTGCCAGATGCCGTAATCGAATCGCTTCGCCATATCGATGCCGTCGCGCCCGGAAAACACGTGGGCGATATCGATCTGGTCCGCGGCCAGCGTGTTGAGCGCAAAGAACCCGTTCGTGCGGAAAATCTCGTTGCGCGGATTGGCCTGGTTCAGGCAGACCATCAGCGTTGCCGGATCGTCCGAAACCGAGCAGGCGGCCGTGATCGTCACCCCGCGGCGCATATCCCCCTGTGCTGCCGTTACGATATGCACGTGGCCGGCAAAGCGGCTCATGGCGTTGCGGTATGCGAGGGGATCAAGCGTGTGCAATGCGAAGCTCCGGAAAAATTCACGGCCCTACACATAGTCTCTGGGAAAAAATATGTAAGCGGCAATTGCCCGCACAAAGGGCGTTACGACATCTTTTCCCTTGATCGCCATCTTTTCCTTTGACCCGTATCCCGACATCTTTAAAAAAGCTCCGATAAGCCCGATACGTTCGGATACAATCCGGCGGTGAGCGCCGATGGTGGATGAAATGGAATTGCGAATGCGTCGGCTGATCCTGCCTTTCGCCGCGATCGTTGCGCTCGGCGCAGCGCCGGCCGCCGCGGCCGGCCTGAAGGTCGCCGTCGTTGCGCCGGCGGATGGCCCGTTTGCGTTGCTCGGTAAGCAGATCGTCGATGGCGCCGCCTTTGAGGCCAAGGATCACGGTAGCCAGATCGTCGTCATCCCCGAAACCTGCGAAGCCGGCGACGGCGAAAAGCTGACCAAGGCGATCCTCGACAGCGGCGCGGAAGCCGCGATCGGCTTTCTTTGCACCGAAAGCCTGGAGGCGAGCATCGCCGCGCTGAACGAGGCGAATATCGCGGCGCTGACCGTCAGCGTCCGCTCCGATATCCTGATGGAGGATGCCGCCAAGAACAACTGGCCGCTGTACCGCGTCGTGCCGGGTGCGGCGAAGGAAGCAGCAAAGATTTCCGACGTCATCCTCGACCGCTGGAAGGACAAACCGCTCGCGCTGATCGACGACGGCACCATCCATGGCCGCGAACTGGTGGAGGCCGTGCGCACCTCGCTGGAGAAAATCGGCCTGTCCGCCATCTTCACCGATACCTACCGGCCGTCGCAGGAGCAGCAGGTCGCGCTCGTGCGCCGCCTTGCCAAAAGCGGCGCGACCCATGTCTTCGTCGGTGGCGATCGCGCCGATATGGCCGTCATGGCGCGCGATACGGCATCCGAAAAAATCGGCCTCACTTTCCTCGGTGGCGAGACCCTCAATGCCCCCGACCAGCCTGTGCCGCTGCAAAACGGTGTTCTGGCTGTTGCCTTGCCCGACTATGCACGCCAGCCGCAGGCGGCCGAGGTGACGAAGGCGCTGTCGGAGGCCGGCATTGTCGCGGAAGGCTATGTGCTCCCTGCTTTTGCAGCACGCACCCTGCTCGAAGCGGCAAAGGATCTCGCCGGCACGGACGACATCCCTCTGCGCGATGCGGTGGCGCGCGGAAAGTTCGAAACAGTGATTGGTCCCATCAGCTTCGATGCGCATCACGAACTGGCGGAAAATCCGTACCAGTTGCTCGAATGGCGCGACGGCCGGTTTTCCCCTGCTCCGCCGGCGGTGGATTGACATGAAGCCCGGCCCGCTCAATTCCATCACCGACGTCGCCGGCATCCGTGTCGGCAATGCCGAAGACCATCTGTTGAAATCCGGCGTCTCCGTCGTTTTGTGCGAAGAGCCGGCCGTGGCCGCCTGCCAGGTTCTGGGCGGCGCGCCAGGCACACGCGAGACCGATCTGCTCGAACCGCACAACACGGTGCAGGCCGTCGATGCGATCGTGCTGTCCGGCGGCTCAGCCTTCGGGCTCGATGCGGCATCGGGAGCGCAGGCGGCTCTTGCAGAAAAGGGGCGCGGCTTTGCCATCGGCCCGGTGCGAGTGCCGATAGTGCCCGCCGCCATCCTGTTCGATCTGCTGAATGGCGGAAACAAGGACTGGGGTCGCTACGCGCCCTATCGCGAACTCGGCTATCAGGCGGTCCTGAATGCCGGGAGCGAGTTTTCGACCGGCACGGCCGGCGCAGGCACCGGCGCGTTGACGGCAGGCCTGAAAGGCGGGCTCGGGACAGCATCGACCCAGAGCAGAGATGGCGTGAGCATCGGTGCACTGGTCGCGGTCAATGCCCTCGGCTCCGCCACCGTCGGCACCACCCCGCATTTCTGGGCCGCTCCTTTCGAGGAAGACGGCGAGTTTGGCGATCTCGGCCTCCCCCATCCGTTTCCCGCAGACGCCCGGCAGGTGCGCACCAAGATGGGCGACGCGCCGGCCGAAATGCGCAACACCACCATCGCTGTCATCGCCACGGATGCCGTCTTGAGTAAGGCTGAGGCAAAGCGGCTGGCAATCGCCGCTCATGATGGCTTTGCTCGCGCGCTCTGGCCATCGCATACGCCTTTCGACGGCGACATCGTCTTTGCACTGGCGACCGGCAAAAGCGGCATCAAGCCGGATGAGCGCGGTTTCGTCACGCTCTGCGCTCTTGCGGCCTCGACCATGGCCCGCGCAATCGCCCGTGGCGTCCACGATGCGACGGCGGCGAAGGGAGACCTGATGCCGACATGGTCGCAAAGACGCGGAGGATAATAGCTTTCGGGGAAATGCGCGGCCAAACTTGTTTGGCGACCGAAGCGATGCTATTGCCCGGAAAACCTGAGGAGCCCCGCATCATGACACTGCCGATCCGCATCGCCCCCTCCATTCTGGCCGCCGATTTCGCCCGGCTCGGACAGGAAGTACGCGATGTCACCGATGCCGGGGCCGACTGGATTCATCTGGACGTAATGGACGGCCATTTCGTGCCGAACATCTCCTACGGCCCGGATGTAATCAAATCGCTGCGCTCCTACAGCGAGGCGACCTTCGATTGCCACCTGATGATCGCGCCGGCTGATCCCTATCTCGAAGCCTTCGCCAAGGCCGGCTGCGATATCATTACCGTTCATGCCGAAGCCGGTCCGCACCTGCACCGCTCGCTGCAGACGATCCGCGCGCTTGGCAAGAAGGCCGGCGTGTCGCTCAATCCGGCCACGCCGCCGGATGTGCTCGAATATGTGCTCGATACGGTCGATCTGGTGCTCGTCATGTCCGTCAATCCCGGCTTCGGCGGCCAGAAATTCCTGCCCTCGGTGATCGACAAGATCCGCAAGATCCGCTCGATGATCGGCGATCGTCCGATCGAAATCGAAGTCGATGGCGGCGTCACCACCGAAACGATCGCCGATGTCGCGGCAGCGGGCGCCAATGCCTTCGTCGCCGGCTCCGCCATCTTCAAGGGCGGCAAGATCGAAGCCTATCGCGACATGATCGGCGAGCTGCGCACGCGCGCGGAGAACGCGCGCTGATGGCCGCGCCGGCCCGCAGCATCGGCTGGATCGCGGGCTGGCTTGCGCTTTTTTCCTCGCCGGCGCTGGCCGGCGACATCGCCTCCCTCCAGACCATCGGTTTTTCCGCTGATGGCGGTATTTTCGCCTTCGAGGAATATGGCGTCCAGGACGGCTCCGGCTTTCCCTATTCGACCCTCTACGCCATCGATACCAAAACCGACCGCTTCGTCGCGGGCACGCCGATCCGGCAGCGGATCGACGACGAAAACGCTTCGCTCGGCACCGTCCGGGCGCAGTCGCTCAAAGCCGCCGCCCCCCTGATCGGCCGCTATGGCCTCACCGACAATCCCGGCCTGCTGGCCGCCTATAATCCGGTGACGGAGGGCGGTGACGGCAGGACGCTCACCTACCGCGCCCACGCCGTTCTGCCGCCCGTGGGCGGCCCCTATACGCTGACGCTGGAGAATATCCCCCTTCCCGCCGCAGAGAGCTGCAAGGACCTTGCGCCGGATACCAAGGGTTTCCGCCTCGCCTTCACCCAGGAAGACGGCAAGCCCTCGACCCGCCTGCTGCATCAGGATGATCGTCTGCCGGAAAGCCGAGGCTGCCCGACGGATTATCGGATCGGCGCCGTCGCCGTACATCAGCCGCTTGGCGCTCCCGCCGTCCATGTCGCGCTGGTACAGGTGCTCCGCTACGGCTTCGAAGGCAGCGACGGCCGCTGGATCGCCGTGCCCGCAACGGACATGCCATGACGGCCGATGGCGATGCCGGCCCGCTTCAACCGCAAGGCCTGCTGAAACGCACCCTGCTGCGCCTCAAGCGAACCGCGCCGGGCAGCGGCGAACTCTTCTGGGGCGCCATCCTCTGGGGTATCCTGATGTCGGCCGCCGCTTTTGGCGCGCTTTACCTCCAGAACCGGGCGGAAACCTCGCGGCTTTTCGCCGTGCTGGTGCTTTACCTCTGCGGCGGCGTGCTGGCCTGGCCTTTTGCGCTCTCCTTCGCCCGCTTCTCCGCCGAGGGCCGGCGGGCGGATGCGCGCTTTGCCGCCTATTTCTTCTGCCTCACCACCTTCACCATCCTGGCGACGGCCTTCCTCTTCGCCATGCAATACCGGCAGTTCTATGCCCGCTGGCATGCACCTTTCGGCACCCGCATCTGGGTGTATCAATTCATGTTCACCGGCGCGGCTTCCGTCTACCAGTTCGTGGTGATGGGTGTGCGCCTGTTCATGCCGTTCGGCGCCGTCATTCTTGCCGTCACGAGCCTCTGGCTGGCAAAGCCGCGGCATCCCGCGCCCCTCGGGCGTTGAGCTTGCCGCCCATCTTTGCTAGAGGCACAGCCAACGTCACCACTTGAGAAAGCAAAGCCCATGATCCCCCGCTATTCCCGGCCGGAAATGGTCGCCATCTGGTCACCCGAAACCAAGTTCCGCATCTGGTTCGAGATCGAGGCCTATGCCTGCGACGCGCTTGCCGAGCTGGGCGTGATCCCAAAGGAAGCGGCCAGGACGATCTGGGAAAAAGGCGGCGCAGCCGAATTTGACGTTGCCCGCATCGATGAGATCGAAGCCGTCACCAAGCACGACGTCATCGCCTTCCTCACCCACCTTGCTGAATTCGTCGGCCCCGACAGCCGCTTCGTCCATCAGGGCATGACCTCGTCGGACGTTCTCGACACCACCTTCAACATCCAGCTCGTGCGCGCAGCCGATATCCTGCTGACCGGCATGGACCGCGTTCTCGCAGCCCTGAAGGCCCGCGCCTTCGAGCACAAGGACACGGTGCGCATCGGCCGCAGCCACGGCATCCATGCCGAGCCGACCACCATGGGCCTGACGCTTGCTCGCTTCTACGCCGAGATGAGCCGCAACCGCGACCGCCTCGTCGCCGCCCGCGCCGAAATCGCCACCGGCGCCATCTCCGGCGCTGTCGGCACCTTCGCCAATATCGATCCGCGCGTCGAAGAATATGTCTGCGAAAAGCTCGGCCTGCAGCCCGAGCCGATCTCGACGCAGGTCATCCCGCGCGACCGCCACGCGATGTTCTTCGCCACGCTCGGCGTCATCGCCTCCTCGATCGAAAATGTGGCGATCGAAATCCGCCACATGCAGCGCACGGAGGTCCTGGAAGCCGAAGAGTTCTTCTCGCCGGGCCAGAAGGGTTCGTCGGCCATGCCGCACAAGCGCAACCCGGTGCTGACCGAAAACCTCACCGGCCTTGCCCGCCTCGTGCGCATGTCGGTAGTCCCGGCGCTGGAAAACGTCGCCCTCTGGCACGAGCGCGATATCTCGCACTCCTCCGTTGAGCGCGCCATCGGCCCGGATACGACGGTTACCCTCGATTTCGCGCTGAACCGTCTCGCCGGCGTCGTCGAGAAGCTGGTCATCTATCCCGACAACATGCTGAAGAACATGAACAAGTTCCGCGGCCTCGTGCATTCGCAGCGCGTGCTTTTGGCACTGACGCAGGCCGGCGTTTCCCGCGAAGATGCCTATCGCCTCGTCCAGCGCAACGCCATGAAGGTTTGGGAACAGGGCAAGGATTTCCTTGAGGAACTGCTGGCCGATGCGGAAGTCCGCGCGGCCCTTTCCGAAGAGGCGATCCGCGAAAAGTTCGACCTCGGTTATCACACCAAGCATGTCGATACGATCTTCCGCCGGGTCTTCGGCTGATAGAGACAGGGGAGCCCCGCGGCTCCCCTTTTTCGTTCCGCTTTGAGCCAGTTGCGTCAAATGCGACTGGTTTTTTCAATCCAATCCTTAGCCTTCAGTGCAATCCTGCCGTTTCAAGAGAGAACGGGAGGCGAGACATGCCGCAGGTTGTCGAACGCAAGGCCAAGAGAACGGAGACGAAGTTTACCGGCGAAGTCGCCTGCAAGGGCGGCAAGAGCCGAGGGGTCGTCAAGGATCTTTCCCCCGGAGGCATCTGCTTCCAGCTTTATTTCGACATCAACGCCAAGACCGGCCAGGAAGTGACGATCGACAGCGACGAACTCGGCCACCTCACCGGTATCGTGCATTGGTATCGGGGCGACAGGATCGGCATCCGCCTTCACGCCTCGTCCAACACCTCGGCCCAGGTCTCGTCCTACTTCAAATATTTCCGCTGATCATTCGATCTTGGAAGGCTCGATCATCTTGCGATAGAGATGCCACGTGGCATGTCCGAGCACCGGCATGACCACCGCAAGCCCGACAAAGACCGGGATCGAGCCGATGAGCAGCCCGACAGCGACGATCAGGCCCCAGACAGCGACCGGCACCGGATTGACGAGCGTCGCCCGGATCGACGTCTGGACCGCGGAGACGGCGCCGACATCACGGTCGAGCAGCAGCGGGAACGACACCACGACCGTCGACAGTACGATGACGGCGAAGACGAAGCCCACGGCATTGCCGACGATAATCAGGTTCCATCCGGCTTCGGTATGGAGGATGCTATCCAGAAAAGCCGAGAGGCTGGCCGGCGGCTCCTGCGCGATCATCTGTCCATAGAGCGCCTGCGCAATCACCAGCCAGGCAACGAACAGCACGAACAGCATGGCCGCGATCGCCAGGATCGACGGCATCGCCGGTGAATGCCGGACGTCGAACGCATGTCGCCAGGACGTATCCATGCCCGTCTCGCGCCGCCGGCTGATCTCGTAGAGACCGATCGCCGCGACCGGCCCGATCAGCGCAAAGCCGGATGCCAGCGGATAGAGCAGTGGCAGCATGTTTGCGCCGGAACTCCAGGCGGCCAGCACGACACCCGCGATCGGATAGATCAGCCCGAGAAAGACGTAGTGGGATGGCTTCTCGCGAAAATCGGCCCAGCCGCGGGAAAGCGCGTCGAAGACATCGGAAACACCGATCTTTCGAATGCCGGGATGGGCGACGGTGCCTTCGGCACCCGCCATTACATGAAATGCTGTCATGACGAGATCTCCTCCTGATCCGGGGATAATCTGCGCCGCGTTGGTCCGAGCGAGCATCGATAAGACGAAAGCGGCGCAACCGGTATCCGTGACATTCCGCATTGTTTCGACACCGGCAAAAATGCCGGAATCGAGCGTCCGAACGCGGACTATATACCCGATTTGCTTTTCCATCACTTGACTTCAAGGATGAGCGACCTCACATCGCCGTTACTATGAAAGCATCCGAAGCAAATATCCTCATCGTTCCCGGCTACACCAATTCCGGCCCCGACCACTGGCAGACCCGCTGGCAGAACAAGCTTGCCTCTGCCCGCCGCGTCGAGCAGGCGGAGTGGGCAAAGCCCGTGCGCGAGGACTGGATCGCCCGGATGGTCGAGGAAGTGAACGCATCTACCAAGCCGGTAGTCATCGTCGCCCATTCGCTGGGCGTTGCAACCGCGGTTCATGCGCTGCCGCATGTCGACGGCAACAAGATCGCCGGCGCCTTCCTCGTTGCGCCGCCCGAGGTGACCAACCCGAAAATCCGCCCGAAGCATCTCATGACCTTCGGTCCCTATCCGCGCGATCCCCTGCCCTTTCCCTCGCTGGTGATCGCCAGCCGCAACGATCCGTTCGGCTCCTACGACCATGCCGGCGATATCGCCAATGCCTGGGGCTCGCTGCTGGTCGATGCGGGTGAATCCGGCCACATCAACAGTGAATCCGGACACGGCCCCTGGCCGGAGGGAACCATGGTCTTCGCCCAGTTCCTGAGTAAACTCCAAGGCTGAAAGTCTGGTCAGCCGCCGGCATTCAAGGCGACCGGCGGCAATTTGTCCTATTAATCTCACCTTCACACGTCCCGTAGACAATGAGCCTGAACCACTCGACAGACGGCCGGGACGTGACGACATCCAGCAACACAGGCACGCGCAAGCCGGATGGCCTTGCAAACAGCCAACCTCCGGGCGAGGCGCGTCTCGACGGTGCGCCGGCTGGCTATTGCCTGCTCGATGGCAACGGCACCATCCTCTACACGAATACCAGGATGACGGAACTCGTGCCGGGAGCAGTCGCCGGGCTCTGCCTTGCCGACCATCTCGCCGCCGATAGCGTGACCGCGCTCCGCCAGGCGATTGCCGCGCTCGACGAAACAGGTGCACCGATTTCCCATTGCGAACTGCGTCCGCGTTCCACCGATGGACCGTCGAAGTGGCTGCAGGCTTCGCTTTCCACCGAAACGAACGGCCCGGAACGCAGATACCAGTTGCAGGCTCTGCCGATCGACACGCTCATGCGCCGGCTCGCTGTTCTGCAGGCCAATGAGCGGCGCTGGAAATATGCCCTCGACAGCGCCCATCAGGGCGTCTGGGATCATGATTTCCAGGCCAACGACCTCTTCTATTCCGCTACCTGGAAGGCGCTACGCGGCCTGCCGGCCGATGCCACCGTCAACGGCGAACTCGAGACCTGGATCGAGAGCGTTCACCCGGACGACCGCGCCTGGGTGCTGGAATGTATTCGTAGACAGGATCTGGGCGAGGTCGAATTCAACGTTTTCGAATATCGCGAACGCCATGCGGACGGACATTACGTCTGGATCGAAAGCCGTGGCGCCTCGGTCGAATGGGGACCTGACGGGCGACCGACCCGCGTTATCGGCACCGACACCGACATCAGCGATCGCAAGAGGGACGCCGCCCGACTGGAAGAAATTTCCCGCCGCCTGCGGCTGGCGCTGGACATCTCCAGGATCGGCGTCTTCGAGGCCAATCTCGATCGCGGCACGGCCACGCGCGATGCAGAGCTGATCCGTCTCTACGGCTTCGATCCCGAAACGACCGACCCGATGCGACCGATGTTCGAGGAGTGCCTGCATCCGGAAGACCAGGCGCGCACGATGCGCACCATCGAAGAGGGGTTGGCATCGGGCGAGCCCTTCATGAACGCGTTCCGCATCATCCGTCCCGATGGCGAGGTTCGCCATATCCGCTCCCGCTGCGTCTCTTTCGTGGACAGCGAGGGCGAGCGCAAGCTGGTTGGCGCCAACTGGGATGTGACCGACGACATCAATCTGCGCGATGAACTCGAACATGCCCGCAAGCTTGCCGAAGCGCGCAACGAGGAGCTTGAGGCAGCGAAGGCGCGCATCGAATACAATGCCCTTCACGATCACCTGACGCGGCTTCCCAACCGCCGTTATCTCGACCAGCGGCTCGACGACTGGATGGCCGGACGCGCAGACTATTGCGCCATCGTCCATATCGATCTCGACCGCTTCAAGCAGATCAACGACACGCTCGGCCATCAGGCGGGCGATGCCATGCTGACCCACACGGCGCAGGTTTTGTCCGAAACCGTCGAGCCCGGCGATTTCGTCGCCCGCATCGGCGGCGATGAATTCGTCATCCTCTGCGGCCGCCGCGATGCACCCGACGACATCGGGCCGATGGCCAACCGCATCATCGACCTGCTGCGTCGCCCGGTGCCCTATCAGGGCCATCTCTGCCGCTTCGGCGCCAGCGCCGGCATCGCCAGGGTGGATGGCAACGCCGATGATGCCCGGCTTTCGCTGATGAACGCCGATATCGCGCTCTACCGGGCGAAGAACCTCGGCCGAAACCGCTCGGAATTCTTCACGACCCATCTCCAGACCCAGATCCATCACGCCAAGCGCACGGCGGACGATATCGTCAGCGGCATCGAGGACGGCGAATTCGTCCCCTTCTATCAGCCCCAATTCGACGCCGCGACGCTCGATCTCGCGGGGGTCGAAACCCTGGTGCGCTGGCGTCATCCCCGCCTCGGCCTGCTGACGCCGGATCATTTCCTCAAGGTCGCAGAAGATATCGATGCGCTCTCGACCATCGACCGGACGATCGCCTGCCAGGCGCTGAGCGATTTGGCCGCCTGGGATGCGGCCGGGCTGCGCGTGCCGCGCCTCTCGCTCAACGTCTCTTCGCGCCGGCTGCGCGAACCGGATCTGGTGGAGACACTGAAGGAACAGGGCATCCCCGCTGGCCGGATTTCCTTCGAGCTTCTGGAATCGATCTTCCTCGATGAGCTGGAAGACGGCGTCTCCGAGACCATCGGGGCGCTGAAGGCGCTCGGCATCGATATCGAGATCGACGACTTCGGCACCGGCCACGCCTCGATCATCGGCCTCTTGAAGCTCAGCCCCGCCCGTCTCAAGATCGACCGCGCCCTGATAAAGCCCATCGTCGACACGCCGGAGCAACGCAAGCTCGTCGGGTCGATCATCGATATCGGCCATTCGCTGAATGTCGAGGTGGTTGCCGAAGGCGTGGAAACGCTCAACCACGCCGTCATCCTGCAGGATCTCGGCTGCAATACGCTGCAAGGCTATGCCTTTGCCAAGCCGATGGACCGGCAGGCTTTCGAGGCCTTCGCGCTGGCCTGTAACTGGCCGCAGACGATCAGCGGCCGAACCTCGCGGTCTGCCAGCGGCAGCCGCTGACCGCCCGCGGAAACGAAAACGACCGCGCCATCAGCTGGGGCGGCCGTTCACAAAGGAAGTGTCCTGGCAATCAGCCGTTTTCGATCTGGGAAACCGCCTCGGACATCAGCTCGACGATCTTCAGCCGGATCTGCTCATCGGTCTGGCCGATGCCGGCGGCATCGAAATCAATCCGTAGCTTGCGCTCGACATCGCCGTGACCGGGGTGTTCGAAATCGATGGCCACCAGATCGCGGGCATAGGCTTCGGTATCTTCCTTGCCGAGCAGCCGGGCTGCCCAGAGGCCGACCAGCTTGTTGCGGCGCGCCACGGCCTTGAACCGCAGCTCTTCGTCAAAAGCAAACTTCGCCTCGAATGCCCTTTCGCGATCCTGCATGCCAGTCATGTTCGTTCTCCCTAGAAACACCAGCACCGTAACGGTCTGTCATTCATAACCAATAGTCCGGCAAAAGCGAAATACGAAGTTTTTCCGGTTTGCAGTGTTTCATGGTACGCTGAAATGCGATTCCGGGGGACGGAAAAAGACGCCGATTGTTAATTCGTTTCTTTTCCGCTATGGACCCGCTTAGAAAATGCATATCGGCGCGGCCCAAGAGCGCCGGGAACTATAGAGATACAATTGATGAATCGTCGCCGCCGTATTTACGAAGGCAAGGCCAAGATCCTTTATGAAGGCCCGGAGCCAGGCACGCTGATCCAGTTTTTCAAAGATGATGCTACGGCCTTCAACAAGAAGAAGCATGACGTCATCGATGGCAAGGGCGTGCTGAACAACCGTATCTCCGAATATATCTTCACCCATCTGAACCGGATCGGTATTCCGACCCATTTCATTCGCCGCCTCAACATGCGCGAGCAACTGATCAAGGAAGTGGAAATCATTCCGCTCGAGATCGTGGTGCGCAACGTCGCGGCCGGCTCGCTTGCCAAGCGCCTCGGCATCGAGGAAGGCGTGGTGCTGCCGCGCTCGATCATCGAATTCTACTACAAGGCCGATGCGCTGGACGACCCGATGGTCTCCGAAGAGCACATCACCGCCTTCGGCTGGGCCAACCCGCAGGAACTCGATGACATCATGGCGCTTGCCATCCGCATCAACGATTTCCTCTCCGGCCTGTTCCTCGGCGTCGGCATCCAGCTCGTCGATTTCAAGATCGAATGCGGCCGCCTTTTCGAAGGCGACATGATGCGCATCATCCTCGCCGACGAGATTTCGCCGGACAGCTGCCGCCTCTGGGACATCGAGACCAAGGAAAAGCTGGACAAGGACCGTTTCCGCCGCGACATGGGCGGCCTGGTCGAAGCCTATCAGGAAGTCGCCCGCCGCCTGGGCATCATGAACGAGAACGAACCGCCACGCGGCTCCGGCCCGGTGCTGGTCAAGTAATCAGGAAACGACGACAGTGATCAATGCACGCGTAACTGTGACGCTGAAAAACGGCGTTCTGGACCCGCAGGGCAAGGCAATCGAGGGCGCTCTCGGCGCTCTCGGTTTCGACGGCATCGGCCATGTCCGCCAGGGCAAGGTCTTCGATCTCCAGATCGAAACCGCCGACAGGGCGAAGGCCGAAGCCGACCTCAAGGCCATGTGCGAAAAACTTCTGGCAAACACGGTAATCGAGAATTATTCTATCTCCCTCTCCTGATGGTTGAGTGAGATGGCCATGGCAGATGTGACGAACGAACCGATGTACGAGCTTCTCAAGAAGCTCAATCATCGCTTTGACAAGGTCGATCACTCGATCGCCGAGCTCAGAAACGAAATACAGAGCATACGCGGCACGATGATCGCGATTCAGCAGGACGTCAGCAACATCTACTCCGTGCTCGGCCGTCACGAAACGCGCCTCGACCGTATCGAAAACCGCCTCGAACTGTGCGAACTCGCCGAGGCCCAAGCAAGGTTTGAACCGCACCCATGAAATCTGCAGTCGTCCAGCTTCCCGGCCTCAACCGCGACCGCGACATGATCGCGGCGCTGACGAAGATTTCCGGCAAGGCGCCGGTGACCATCTGGCAGACGGAAACCGAAATCCCGGATGTCGACCTCATCGTCATCCCCGGCGGTTTCTCCTATGGCGACTATCTGCGCTGCGGCGCGATTGCCGCCCGCATGCCGGTCATGCAGGCCATCAAGGCCAAGGCCGAAGCGGGCGTCAAGGTTCTCGGCGTCTGCAACGGCTTCCAGATTCTGCTGGAGGCAGGCCTCCTGCCCGGCGCACTGATGCGCAATGCCTCGCTCAAGTTCGTCTGCCGCGAAATCAAGCTCGAAGTCATCAATGCCGACACGGATTTCACCCGCGCGTACCAGGCCGGACAGATCATCCGCTGCCCGGTCGCCCATCACGACGGCAACTATTTTGCCGACGCCGATACGCTGAAGGCTATCGAGGACAACGGCCAGGTGCTCTTCCGCTATGCCGAAGGCACTAATCCGAACGGCTCGATGAACGACATCGCCGGCGTCATGAACAAGGCCGGCAACGTGCTCGGCATGATGCCGCATCCGGAAAACCTGATCGAAGCGGCCCATGGCGGCTCCGATGGCCGCGGCCTGTTCGCCTCGGCACTGGATGTAATAGCCGCTTAACCCTTGGCTTGATAGAAGCACCCCGTCAGGTTGCGCGGTGGCGATTCGCGCCTCGTGCGACCTGACGAAAAGCAAAAGGGGCTTTCCATGCGCGCTTCGTCGTTCCTCCGTCTGCCGGTCGCTGCCGCGTCCCTTTTTGCACTTGTGGCCATCACCGGCTGCCAGTCGGAGCCTCCGGCCCCGGTACGCAATACCGCTGCCCTGCCGACGATGGAACGCATTGCGCTCGCCGCCAACAGCTGCTGGTTCAAATCCAATGATCCGGCCTTCAAGGCCTATCGCCTTGCGCCGGAACTCAATTCCTTCTCCGGCCGCCCGCGTATCCTGATCGTCAAGCGCAATTCACCTGAGGCCCGCCCGCTCGCCGTCGTCCAGGCGGAAGGCCATCCGGCCAAGCTTCAGGCCTTCGGCCCGCTCTTCGATGAAGAGATCGGCGCACGTATGACCTCCGATATCAAGCGCTGGGCAAACGGCAACAGCACCTGCAAAAGCGCCGCCTGACCGGTCGCATTCGAGAAAAACGGCAAGCGTGATCGATCGTCTCCAGCCGCACGTCGTCTCAACCTGCAATTTGCATCCTGAACAATTTTAGCGCGTTTCTTTCGTCGCCGTGATGTTAAATCGCATGCGCAACATCAGCCGATTCGCACGGAAGAACCGCATCTGCGTCATGAAACCGATCCAGATCGCATTGGCCGGACATCTCCCTGCCGGCCCCGTGCCCTTCTTCCGCGTACCCGTCGCATTTAAAAGGCATGATCATGAGCGTTACCATCTACCACAACAACCGGTGCGGAACCTCCCGCGCCGTTCTCGAAATGATCCGCGAAACCGGCACCGAGCCGATCGTCATCGACTACATGAAGACGCCGCCGGAGCGCGAGGTGTTGCTGGCCATGCTGGTTGCGATGGATATGCCACCGCGGGCGCTGCTCCGCACCAAGGAACCCACCTATGCGGAACTCGGCCTTTCCGATGAAACCTTGAGCGACCGCGCTCTGCTCGATGCCATGCTTGCGCATCCGCAACTGATCGAACGGCCGGTCGTGATCAGCGACAAGGGCGTGCGCCTGTGTCGGCCCAAGGAGACGGTTCTGGAAATCCTCTAGGTCAACCCGGCCCTTTCAGCCTTCCTCGCGAGAACGGATGCCACGCAAATCGCGCGGCATTATCGGATTGCTCCTTCCGCACCGCCTCCAAGCCGTAACAGGGGACTGCGCCGCGCTCGGAAGCCATCTATGAATTCAATTCCAAAATGGGCGAACCGCTTCTTTGCGGGCATCTTCCGGGGCGATGCCGATATCCATCAGTTGCTCCGGCGACATTTCGCTCAAGGCCAGACGGCCGCGCCGCTTCTGCCCGCACAGCACAATCCAATTCCATAACAGGCGGAAAAGACTACGCTTTTCTCTCCTCAGCCGACTTTCCTCCGGCAGAGAAAGACAAGTTGCATCCATTGCACTCATTGATTTACCCAATCTTCAATTGTCACGGTACAATTTCTGAAGCGGACTATTGATTGACTCAATCATTGTTTCAACATACAGAATTGTAACCATGACAAATTGGATACCAGACCCTCACAAAGGCGATGGGCCGATGTATGCCCGCATCGCCGAACAGATCGAGCACGCGATATCGAGCGGCGCCCTGCCCGTCGGCACGAAGCTGCCGCCGCAGCGAAACCTTGCTTTCGATATCGGCGTGACGCTCGGCACCATCGGCCGCGCCTACCAGATC
This sequence comes from Rhizobium sp. Root1212, assembly GCF_001424985.1. GTDB lineage: Bacteria > Pseudomonadota > Alphaproteobacteria > Rhizobiales > Rhizobiaceae > Pararhizobium. The sequence goes on along the minus strand of NZ_LMDA01000025.1, from coordinate 48,800 downwards.
GCCCGCGAGCGCGGACTGGTCAGCGGCGAGGTCGGTCGTGGTACTTATGTCCTTGAACACACCGAAAGCCGGCCGGCGGAACAATCGGACCCGCTGACCACGGCGCTCGCCGGCACACGGCCGATCAAGGCTCCCCCTGGCAAGCTGCGTTTCGACAGCACCGCCGCGCCGGATATCGGCCAAGGTGCCGCGCTGGAAAAAATCGTCGTCGACATCAGCCGCGAGCATCATGCGGAAATTGCCAGCTATGCCCGCGATTTCCCTGAGCATTGGTTTGAAGCCGGCAGCCAGTGGCTGGCAAAGGGCAGTTTCCGCCCCCTGCCCGAGCGCATCGTGCCGACGCTCGGCGCCCATGCCGGCGCCGTCGCGGTCATCGCCGCCGTGACCGCTCCCGGCGACAAGATCGCTTTCGAAAGCCTGACCTATTCGCAGGTCAGCCGCAGCGCCGGCCTGATCGGCCGCCGCACGGTTCTCCTGCGCTCCGATGAATACGGACTCGACCCGGAAGATTTCGAGCGCGTTTGCGCCCAGCAGCACCCGAAACTCGCCTTCCTAATGCCGACGGCACAAAACCCCACCGTCGTCACCCTTTCGCTGGAGCGCCGGCAAGCGATTGCCGATATCGCGCGGCGCCACGGCGTCTGGCTGCTGGAAGACGATCTCTATGGGGGCATGACCGGCAATATGACGCCGCTGCTGGCCGAACTCGCGCCCGATCGCACCTTTCTCGTCGGCGGCCTGTCGAAATCCGTCGCCGCCGGCATTCGCGGCGGCTGGGTCGCCTGCCCGCCGCATTTCAGCCAGCGCATCCGCATCGCCCATAAAATGGTGAGCGGCGGCGTGCCGTTCCTGCTGGCAGAGCTTGGCGCGCGCATGGCGCTTTCCGGCGAAGCCGCGAAACTGCGCGCCCGCACCATCGAGGAAATCCGGGCGCGCGAGGCGATTGCACGCGAAATCTTCGACGGTTTCGAGTTCAACTCCGACCCGAATGTGCCCTTCCTCTGGCTGAAGCTCACCGAGCCGTGGCTTTCCGGCACCTTCAAGCACGCAGCCTTCGAGGAGGGCGTGATGGTCGACGACGAAGACGAGTTCAAGGCCGGTCGCACCGATGTCGCCTATCACCGCGTCCGCATCGGCTTTTCCTCTCCGTCACGCGAGGAAGTCCGCCGCGGCTTCCTCGTCCTGCGCCGGCTGCTCGACAGCGGCCGCGCCGGTTACGACAGCTTTGCCTGATCAAGCATAAAAACCCCGGCATTGAGCTGTTTGCCGGGGCATTTTCCTGTCGCGCCGGAAAGCATCATAGGTTAAAGAGACCGCAAAAGCGCGCCTCTCCGCGGCCGGCGCTTCCGGTCTCGCGACCGGGGCTCCCGGCTCGCCCAACGGACCCAGTGGAACACGATGACCATTTCCAACACCCGTCCCATCACCCCGGAACTCATCGCCTCGCACGGCCTCAAAGCCGACGAATACCAGCGCATTCTGGACCTGATCGGCCGCGAGCCGAGCTTCACCGAGCTTGGCATCTTCTCGGCCATGTGGAACGAGCACTGCTCCTACAAGTCCTCGAAGAAATGGCTGCGCACGCTGCCGACCAAGGGGCCGCGCGTCATTCAAGGACCGGGCGAAAATGCCGGTGTCGTCGATATCGATGACGGCGACTGCGTCGTCTTCAAGATGGAGAGCCACAACCACCCGTCCTATATCGAGCCCTATCAGGGCGCGGCGACCGGCGTCGGCGGCATCCTGCGCGACGTCTTCACCATGGGCGCTCGCCCGATCGCGGCGATGAACGCACTGCGCTTCGGTTCCCCGGATCATCCGAAGACCCGCCACCTCGTCTCGGGCGTCGTTGCCGGCGTTGGCGGCTACGGCAATTCCTTCGGCGTGCCGACCGTCGGCGGCGAGGTCGAGTTCGATGCCCGCTACAACGGTAACATCCTCGTCAACGCCTTCGCAGCCGGCCTTGCCAAGTCGAACGCCATCTTCCTGTCGGAAGCCAAGGGCGTCGGCCTGCCGGTCGTCTATCTCGGCGCCAAGACCGGCCGCGACGGCGTCGGCGGCGCGACCATGGCCTCGGCCGAATTTGACGAGTCGATCGAGGAGAAACGTCCCACCGTTCAGGTCGGCGACCCCTTCACCGAAAAGTGCCTGCTGGAAGCCTGCCTTGAGCTGATGAAGACCGGCGCGGTCATCGCCATTCAGGACATGGGCGCCGCCGGCCTCACCTGCTCTGCCGTCGAGATGGGCGCCAAGGGCGACCTCGGCATCGAGCTGCAGCTCGATCAGGTGCCGGTGCGCGAGGAGCGCATGACGGCCTATGAAATGATGCTGTCGGAAAGCCAGGAGCGCATGCTCATGGTTCTGGAACCCTCCAAGGAAGAGGTCGCCAAGGCGATCTTCATCAAGTGGGGTCTGGACTTCGCCATCGTCGGCAAGACCACCGACGACCTGCGCTTCCGCGTGATCCACCAGGGCGAGGAAGTCGCAAACCTGCCGATCAAGGAACTGGGCGACGAGGCGCCGGAATACGACCGCCCGTGGACCCCGGCCGTCACCCCCTCGCCGCTCGCTGCCGATGATATCCCGCAGGCCGATATCGCCGATGCGCTTTTGTCGCTGGTCGGCTCTGCCAACAATTCCTCACGCCGCTGGGTCTACGAGCAGTACGACACGCTGATCCAGGGCAATTCGCTGCAGCTTCCGGGTGGCGATGCCGGCGTCGTGCGCGTCGATGGCCACCCGACCAAGGCGCTCGCCTTCTCCTCCGACGTCACCCCGCGTTACGTCGAGGCCGATCCTTACGAAGGCGGAAAGCAGGCCGTTGCCGAATGCTGGCGCAACATCACCGCGACCGGCGCCCTGCCGCTCGCCGCCACCGACAACCTGAACTTCGGCAATCCGGAACGCCCGGAAATCATGAGCCAATTCGTCCACGCCATCAAAGGCATCGGCGAAGCCTGCCGCGCGCTCGATTTCCCGATCGTCTCCGGCAACGTCTCGCTCTATAACGAAACCAACGGCCAGGGCATCCTGCCGACCCCCACGATCGGCGGCGTCGGCCTGATGAAGGATTGGGCGACCATGGCCCGCATCCGTTTTGCCGCCGAAGGCGACGACATCCTGCTTATCGGCGCACCGGAAGGTCTCGGCACCCATATCGCCCAGTCCGTTTACATGCGCGACATCCATGGCCGCACCGATGGCCCGGCACCGCATGTCGATCTCGCACATGAGCGCAAGACCGGCGATTTCGTCCGCAGCCTGATCGTCGATGGCCTCGTCAGTGCCGTTCACGATTGCTCCTCGGGCGGCCTTGCGCTTGCCGTTGCCGAAATGGCGATGGCGTCCGGCATCGGCGCGAAGATCGATGCGGTCTCCGGCCGCGATCCGATCCCGGTCTTCTATGGCGAGGATCAGGGCCGCTACGTGGTCACCGTCAAGGGCGAGTATGCCGAGCAGGTCGCGGAGCGTGCCAGGGAAGCCGGCGTCAATGCTCCGGTCATTGGCCGAACCGGCGGCACTGAGGTCGTTCTCGGCTCCGCGCGTCCGGTAGCAATTCTGGAATTGCGCTCGGCCCATGAATCATGGTTCCCTGACTTCATGGATGGCACTGGGCAGATCGCTGCCGAGTGAAGTGCAAGGAGTAAGCATTATGCCCATGGCCCCTGGCGATATCGAGGACATGATCAAGGCCGGAATTCCGGGTGCGAAAGTCACCATCCGGGATCTGGCAGGCGACGGTGATCACTACGCCGCCGAGGTGGTGGCCGAGGCCTTTCGCGGCAAGACCCGCGTGCAGCAGCACAAGATGGTCTATGACGCGCTCAGCGGCAACATGGGCGGCGTGCTGCATGCACTGGCGCTTCAGACCTCCGCGCCGGAGTAAGCGGCAATGGCCAACCTGATCAACGAGCTGGTGACCGGCGTCGTCGAAAGCGTGCTGAAGGAAGTGCTGAAGAAGACGGGCGTCAAAACCACGTCGAAGCGCACCAAGCGGCAGACACGCAATGCGTCTGGCCAGTTCACGCAGGCTAAGCCGAAGGCAAAACCGGCGAAAAAGCAGGTCAGCCGTCGCCGCACGGCGGCTGCCCGCAGCAAGGCAAAGGCCTGAATTCCAAACCGCAAAAATCGACCGTGACCGATCGATTACGCTGGCGTTAAAAATCGGCCGTCGCCATCAATTTTTGTTGCGCCCAAGGGTGAAATGCGCTGCCACGCGTGTTATCTAGAAGCAATCGACCCTGCCCGACCTTGAATCGGGTATAGCCAAGGATTTTGGACATGAGCGGAATTCACGATTTCATCGACAACGAAGTGAAGACGAACGACGTCGTTCTTTTCATGAAGGGCACCCCGCAGTTCCCGCAGTGTGGTTTCTCGGGCCAGGTGGTCCAGATCCTCGACTATATCGGCGTGGATTATAAGGGCCTCAACGTGCTTGCCGATGCAGATCTTCGCCAGGGTATCAAGGACTATTCCAACTGGCCGACGATTCCGCAGCTCTACGTCAAGGGCGAGTTCCTCGGCGGGTGCGACATCGTGCGTGAAATGTTCCAGGCCGGCGAACTGCAGTCCCATTTCGAGGAAAACGGCATCGCCGTGAAGGGCGCCGCTTAAAGAGCGGCCTGCCGGGATCGGGAAAGGCGATTCTCGCCTTCTCTCCTTCGAAATGTCAGCATTTTCGTTGTTTTCGGCGCCTTGAGCGCCGGTCGGTGGCTTTTCCTGTCATCATTTGGTGATGATTGGGCGTTATCGCGCCCTTGTCCGCGTTTTCCTTGAGCCGGATATTCCACGTCACGCCGTCGGACGTTTAAGCCCGGCGCTATATTACCTCCATCTTTGAAAGCGCTTTTGAATTTGCGCATTTCAAGCTTTGGCGTCACCGCCCTGCCCTCAATGACGGCAGCGGGACACCCCTAGTATTTCTTCGGCCACACGGCCGCGTCAGGACACTGCAATGACAACCACCATGCCTGAAACGGCAGCTTTGCCGACTCTGCCGAAAGCGCAGTTCATCGCCCTGATGGCCATGCTGATGGCGATCAATGCGATTTCGATCGACATCATGCTGCCGGGCCTGCAGCAGATCGGCGCAAGCCTCGGCGTGAGCGACGAAAACGAGCGCCAGTTCGTGATCACGGCCTATCTGCTCGGCATGGGCGTGGCGCAGCTGTTCTTCGGCCCGCTGTCGGATCGCTTCGGTCGCAAGGGGCCGCTGCTTGCCGGCCTCGGGCTCTACGCGCTGTGTGCGCTGTCGATCGTGTTCGTGCCAACCTTCACCGGTCTGCTCGTCCTGCGCTTCGTCCAGGGCATCGGCGCTGCGGCAACGCGCGTCATCTCGGTTTCCATCGTGCGCGACGTCTATGGCGGCCACATGATGGCGGAGGTCATGTCGCTGATCATGATGGTGTTCATGATCGTCCCGGTGATCGCCCCCAGCATCGGCCAGCTGATCATGCTCTTTGCCGAATGGCACATGATCTTCGTCGCCATCTGCGTCTTTGCGGCTTTCGTCGCGACGCTGGTGGTCACCAAACTGCCGGAAACCCTGCCTGAAGATCACCGCCGCCCGTTCACGCCGACCTCGATCGTCGACGGGTTCCGCATCGTGCTGACCAATCGCATCGCGCTTTTCTATACGCTGGCGATGTCCTTCATCTTCGGCGGTCTGTTCGGCTTCATCAATTCCGCCCAGCAGATCCTCGTCGGCGTCTATGATCTCGGCGTCTGGTTTCCGCTTGCCTTCGCCGCCTTTGCCGGCCTGATGGCGGTGGCTTCCTTCACCAATTCGCGTCTCGTGAAGCGCTACGGCATGCGCCCGCTTTCCCATGCGGCTCTGATCGGCTTCACGCTGGCAAGCCTCGCCTGGATCGTGCTCGCTTCGGTGATGACACTGCCGTTCTGGCTGTTCGTGATCGTCTATTGCTGCGCCATGTTCCAGTTCGGCCTGATCGGCGCGAATTTCAATGCCATGGCGATGGAGCCGCTCGGCCGTGTCGCCGGCACAGCCTCCTCCGTTCTCGGCTTCACCCAGACCATCGTAGGCAGCGTGATCGGTGCGCTGATCGGCCAGGCTTTCGACGGCACCGTGCGGCCGCTGGCGGCCGGCTTCTTCACCGTCGCCATCATCGGCCTCATCTTCGTGCTGATTGCGGAGCGGGGAAAGCTTTTCCAGCCACATGCGCCGGCGCACTAACTCATTCCGTCCCTCCCAAGACGATACAGGTTCGACCATGACATCAACAACGACATCCACATCAGAAGCACCGATGGGTGCAGCCCGCATCCATCTCGGCTTCTTCGAATTCGTCATCACCATCGCCCTGATGACCGCGACGGTCGCCATGGCGATCGACATCATGCTGCCGGCGCTGCCGAGCATCGGCCAGTCGCTGAACGTCACGAACGCCAACGACACCCAGCTCGTTATCGCCGTGTTCTTCCTCGGCTTCGGCTGTTCGCAGATCGTCTTCGGCAGCCTTTCGGATGCCTTCGGCCGCCGCAGCCTGCTGGTGGCGGGCCTCGGCTTCTTCTCGGTGACGCTGTTTGGCGCCGCGCTGACCGACAGCTTCGAGATGCTGCTCGTGCTGCGCTTCGTTCAGGGTATCGGCGCGGCGGCCGTGCGCATCACCACCATGGCCATCGTGCGTGATTGCTTCGGCGGCCGCGAGATGGCGCGCGTCATGTCCTATATCATGATCGTCTTCATGATCGTGCCGATCGTCGCCCCGTCGATCGGACAGGCGGTCGTGTTCTACGCGAACTGGCACTGGATCTTCATCCTGCTCGGCTGCGTCGTCGGAGGGCTCTGCCTCTGGGCCATGGCGCGCATGAAGGAATCGCAGCCGGTGGAAGATCGGATGCCGCTCTCCGTACGCTCCGTGGTGTCCGGCTTCGCCACGGTGCTGACCAACCGCATCACCTGCGGCTACATGATCGGGCAGACGCTGTTCACCGCTGTCATCTGCGCCTATATCGTCACCGTCCAGCAGATCTTCGGCGAGGTCTACGGCCTCGGTGACTGGCTGCCGATCGCCTTTGCCGGCACGGCCGGCGGCATCGCGGTTGCCAATTTCGCCAATGGCTATTTCGTCCGCAGCTTCGGCATGCGCCGCATCTCGCATGTCTCGATGATCCTGTTCACGCTGCTTTCGATCCTCGGCCTCGGGCTGGCGCTGGCCGGTACGCCCGCTTTCGTGGTGTCCTACCTGCTGTTTTCGGTTCTCCTGATGTTTTTTGCGGTCATCGGCACCAACTTCACCGCAATCAGCCTGGAGCCGATGGGGCATCTCGCCGGCACGGCAACGGCCATCACCGGCTTCGTCTCGACGACCGGCGGCGCGCTGATCGGCGGCGCGGTCGGGCAGATGTTCGACGGCACGCTGCAGCCGATCTTCGGGGGCTTTGCCGCCTTCGGCTTCGTTACAGTGCTTGCCGTGCTCTGGGCGGAGAAGGGCAAGCTCTTCACCCATCCGGGCGACGACCACGCCGCGCTCGAAGCGGGCGGCGGTCATATGTAACGAAAAACGCCCGCGTCACCGCGGGCGTTTTTCTTTGGGGAACCGTCAGATCGTGAAAACTTCGCGGCGCAAGAGCTTCCAGGTCTCGGCATCGCTCGCGACCAGCAGGCCGCCATCGGTATCGCCTGCCACATAGGGCGAACCATCGAAGCGGGCGACATAAGCGCCGGCCTCCTCGCTGATCAGCGCCCCGGCAAGATGATCCCAGGGCATCAGCTTCTTGTACATCAGGAAGTGGAAGTGCCCGCCGGCAAAGGCGCGGTATTCATGGGCCGCGCAGCGATAGCTGGTGGCGATGCGCACCTTGGCCATATTGCCCATGATCGTGCGACGGTCTTCCGTGCTGTAGAACCCCGTCGAGGCGCAGCCGACCAGCGCTTCCAGCGATGTGCCGGGCGTTACCGACAACCGCTCCTGCGAACCATCGGCCTTGCAGAGCCAGGAGCCGGCGCCACGCTCGGCGATCACCCAGTCATTGCCCATCGGGTCATAGATGATGCCGGCGACGGTTTCGCCTCGGGCGACGACACTCGCCATGACACCGAAAAGCGGCATGCCGGCCGCATAGTTGAACGTGCCATCGATCGGATCGACGACGACTGCAAGTTCCGCATCCGCCAGTTTGTCGAGCAGCGACGGATCGGCCGCCGTCGATTCCTCGCCGATGAACACGGCGTCGGGCGCAAACTCCGCCACCCGCGCCTTGATCAATCGCTCCGCCGCCTCGTCCGCCTCGGTGACAAGATCGATGGCCTCGGTCTTCATCCTGACATCGCCCGTCCCGAGATTGCGGAAGCGTGGCAGGATTTCCCGTGCGGCAGCTTCCTGCAGAAGGTTTGCGAGCAAGGCGATATCGATGGCTTGGGTCATTCAGCGGTCTCCGCAACGAGGGATTTGAAATCGAACAGCTTCGGGTCGAGCAGATGCGACGGGTTCGTGTGGCCGAGCGCCCGCAGCATCGTGTCCTTACGGCCCGGCATGCGCCGCTCGATATCGGCAAGCATCGCCTTCATCGCGTTACGCTCCAGCCCGTCCTGCGAGCCGCAGAGATCGCAGGGAATGATCGGGAATTCCATCGCGGCGGCAAACTTCGCCAGATCGTCTTCCGCCGCATAGGCAAGCGGCCTCAGCACCATCAGGTCGCCCTCATCGTTCAACAGCTTCGCCGGCATCGCGGCGAGACGCCCGCCATGGAAGAAATTCATGAAGAAGGTTTCGAGGATATCCTCGCGGTGATGGCCGAGCACCAGTGCATCGCAGCCTTCCTCGCGGGCGATGCGGTAGAGATTGCCGCGGCGCAGCCGCGAACAGAGCGCGCAATAGGTGGCGCCTGCCGGCACCTTTTCCTTCACGATCGAATAGGTATCGCGATACTCGATGCGATGCGGCACGCCGATCGACGCCAGGTATTCGGGAAGGATGTGCTTGGGGAAATTCGGCTGCCCCTGATCGAGATTGCAGGCGATCAGCTCGACCGGCAGCAGGCCGCGCCACTTCAAGTCGAGCAGCAGCGCCAGCAGGCTATAGCTGTCCTTGCCGCCGGAAACGCCGACCAGCCAGCGCTTCTGGCCGTTCAGCATGCCGAAGTCGTCGATCGCCTGGCGCACTTGCCGCAACAGCCGCTTGCGCAGCTTGTTGAAGGAAACCGAGGACGGCATTTTCGAAAACAGCGGGTGCGAAACGCCGTCGTCCGTCGTCTCGGTCAAAAGGTCGGCATCAGCGGTGAGCGCTTGATCGGAAAGGTCCATGATCGTCTTCCGAGAGGAGCCCTTGCGCGGGCAAAATAACTGTCCCTGCCCTTGCCCTGTGATGGCGGCAAGATCAAGGAAAAAGGCTCAAAGCCAGCCGGAAACAGGCCCGATCAGGCGCCGAACACCGACCACCCCGTCCGCGCCGCCAGCATTTCCAGCGCCAGCGACCCGAGCAGCGAATTGCCGTTGTGATTGAGGCCGGGAGACCAGACGGCGACCGCGGCCTTGCCGGGCGCTGCCACCAGAATACCGCCGCCGACGCCGCTCTTTCCGGGCAGACCGACCTTATAGGCAAATTCGCCGGAACCGTCATAGTGGCCGCAGGTCAGCATCAGCGCGTTGATACGCCGCGCCCGCTGGCGCGAGACGACGGAATGGCCGGTCAGCGGATTGCTGCCGGATGCCGCAAGGAACAGACCGGCTTTTGCCAACTGGCGGCAACTCATCGCCAGCGCGCATTGGTGAAAATAGACGCCGAGCACTCGTTCGACGGGATGATCGAGCTTGCCGAAAGAGCGCATGAAATTGGCGAGCGCGAAATTGCGGTATCCGGTCGCCTCTTCGGACCGGGCGACCTCGCTGTCGATGAGAATATCTTCCTCATCAGCCAGATAGCGCATGAAGCGGACGATTTCGCCGATCGCTTCTTTCGGGGTATGACCGGCCAGCACGAGATCGGTGATCGCGATCGCACCCGCATTGATAAAGGGATTGCGCGGCGTGCCGTGCTCGTGTTCCAGCTGGACGATGGAATTGAAAGCGGAGCCGGAAGGCTCCCGTCCCACCCGTTTCCAGATGTTTTCGCCATGCTTGCCGAGCGCAAGTGTCAGCGTGAAAACCTTGGAAATGCTCTGGATCGAGAACGGCACATCGGCATCGCCGACCATGTGGACGGCGCCATCGACCGTCACGACCGCCATGCCGAACCGCTTGGGATCGACGCGGGCGAGCTGCGGAATGTAATCCGCCACCTTGCCCTCGCCCAGCCGCGGCGTCAGTTCCTGATAGATGTCGTCGAGGATGGCCTTGATGTCGAGCGATTTCTGTTCGGACATGAAAACTCCGCGGACGCATTCAAAAAATGGACAAAGAAAAAGCCGCCCATTTCTGAGCGGCTTTTCCGGATTTCACAAGACTTGCGGCCCTGATTATCGCGAATAGAATTCGACGACCAGGTTCGGTTCCATGATGACCGGGTACGGTACATCCGAGAGAGCCGGAACGCGCGCGAAGGTGGCAACCATCTTGTTGTGGTCGACTTCGATGTAGTCCGGAACGTCGCGTTCAGCCAGCGAAACCGCTTCGAGAACGGTGACGAGCTGCTTGGACTTTTCGCGAACTTCGATGACGTCGCCGGCCTTGCAGCGGTACGAACCGATGTTGACGCGCACGCCGTTGACCTTGACGTGGCCATGGTTGACGAACTGACGGGCAGCAAAGACCGTCGGAACGAACTTGGCGCGGTAGACGATCGCGTCGAGACGCGATTCGAGCAGGCCGATCAAGTTCTCTCCGGTGTCGCCCTTGCGGCGGTTGGCTTCGTCGTAGGTGGCGCGGAACTGCTTCTCGCGGATATCGCCGTAGTAGCCCTTCAGCTTCTGCTTGGCGCGCAGCTGAACACCGAAGTCCGAAAGCTTGGACTTGCGGCGCTGGCCGTGCTGGCCGGGGCCGTATTCGCGGCGGTTCACCGGGGACTTCGGACGGCCCCAGATGTTTTCGCCCATACGGCGGTCAATTTTGTACTTGGACGATTCGCGCTTGCTCATCGCATTTCCTTTCAAAGTGTTGCACCGGCCTGTTTCCAAACCGGATGAAGGAAACACGCCCTCCTCTGAACCCCGTTTTCGGGCTCTGACAGGTTTCTCGCATTACGCTAATGGAGAAGCCACGGGACATGTCAAATAAAACACCGGGCATTTCGGCCCGGCGTTGGGGCGGTCTTTATGTAGGTTTTGCGAATTTGTCAACGACCGGGAGGGAGTTTTCCGGCTTACTCCGCCGCCGAAGGTATATCCGGTTCCACGGCATTCGGATCGCCGGGCGCCGTCTCCGCCTGCAGGTCCGGAAAGGCGACGATGCGCTTGCCGGAAAAATCGCTGTGCACGACGATCAGGCCCTGCTCCTCGAAATAACCGAGCAGACGGCGGGCACGGCGGGCGGAGTGGGTGCCATAGGCACGCGCGATCATCGGGTCGGATGGGCACGGCAGACCGCGCAGCGCAGATTGCGCCACGAGAAGGAAGACACCCTGCAGGTCCTCGGTGACGTTGCGGGCGAGATCGATGGCGGAGGCCCAGGCGTCGGTCGCGGCCGTTTCCGCATCGACGCCGGAACGGGCGATCGCCATCTTGCGGCGGAAGGCACTCAGCGACAGCGGTGCGCCGGGAACACGGCGAATGCGGCAGCGCACGAGGAAATCCTGGAAGAGTTCGGCATCTGCCCGGAAGGCGGCATCCGGGTTTTCGAGGATTTCGGCGAGCAGGCCGTTCATGATCCCGTCGCGCTCTTCGGTCGACATTTCGGGCGCTGGGGTGCGCGGTTCGCTGGCGGCGACCGGCTCGGGCCGCGGGCGTGACAGTTCGGCGAGGATATCCGTCGAAGGGCGCGGCTGCGGGGCGGTCCGGCGCGTGATTAGACGCACCAGTTCTTCCGGGTCGGGCGTGAAGATCAGGTCTTCGACATCGACGATCGCCTCCGGCAGCGGCGTCAGCTTCGGACTGGTCGAGCGTGCCGAGGTTTCCACCGTGCCGATCGTCACCGGCAGCGGCCGGCGCGATAGAGCCGGACCGAGCGCCACGAAGGAACCGCGTTTCAGGTCGCGGAACATCTCGGCGGTGCGGCGATCCATGCCGAGCAGGTCGGCGGCGCGCGCCATGTCGATATCGAGAAAGGTGCGGCCCATCAGGAAGTTGGAGGCTTCGGCCGCGACGTTCTTGGCGAGCTTTGCCAGACGCTGCGTGGCGATGACGCCCGCCAGTCCGCGCTTGCGGCCGCGGCACATCAGGTTGGTCATGGCGCCGAGCGAAACCTTGCGCGCCTCTTCCGAGACGTCGCCGGCAACGGAGGGCGCAAACATCTGCGCTTCGTCGACGACGACAAGGACCGGATACCAGAATTCGCGGTCGGCATCGAACATGGCATTGAGGAAAATACCGGCATTGCGCATCTGCAGCTCGATATCGAGACCTTCCAGCGACAGCACGCAGGAGACGCGATGCTGGCGGATGCGGTTGGCGATGCCGATCAGTTCGGCTTCCGTGCGCTCGCCATCGATCACCACATGGCCGAACTTGTCGGCAAGCGTGACGAAATCGCCCTCCGGATCGATGATGCACTGCTGCACCCAGGGGGCGGATTGTTCGAGCAGACGACGCAACAGATGCGACTTGCCGGAGCCGGAATTACCCTGCACCAGCAAGCGCGTTGCCAAAAGCTCTTCGATATCGAGGGGAACGTTGTCTCCATTGGAGGTCGTTCCCATGTCGATGCCGACTTTCATGTGTCCCTCGTCTGCCGTTCAAAGGCGCCGCCACGCCTTGCAAAACTGAGCCTTACCACCCTTCTTTCGCCTTTGCGCGCCGCAAGGCGCGAAACCCACAGCTTAGAAGGGCTTTGTTTACCGTACCGTCAGGCCGAAACCCTGCATCAGCCGGCGCGTCGAAAAATCCGGCTTGCCGGAGGTGAAAATCGCCGGGTCCTCGCCGATCAGCGGCTCGAACCCTTCCGGCGACGGCACCAGCCGGCGGGCCTGCCGCGCAATCGCTTCCGCCGGGTCGAGCCAGTCGACCGGCCAGGGGGCGAGCCTGCGGAAGACATTGGCCATGAACGGATAATGGGTGCAGGCCAGCACAACGATATCGGTCTTGGCGCCCCCCTCATCGATGAAGCAGGGGCCGATTTCCGCGAGAATATCGGCATCGGCGACCGTATCGCCGCGAATATAGCTTTCTGCCATGCGCGCAAGATTTTGCGAGCCGACGAGCGTCACGTGACATTGGGTGGCGAAGGACTGGATGAGATCGCGCGTATAGGCGCGCCTCACCGTGCCTGGCGTCGCCAGCACAGAAACAAGGCCCGAGCGCGTCCGCTCCGCCGCCGGCTTGATCGCCGGGACCGTGCCGACGAAACGCATCTCGGGAAAGGCCGCGCGCAGATCAGCACCGGCGAGCGTGAAGGCCGTATTGCAGGCGATGACGCAGATTTCCGGGTCATGCTCCTCAAGCAACCGGTCGAAAAGCGCGATGATCCGCTCCTTCAGCGCCGGCTCTTCCCAGTTGCCGTAAGGGAAGCCGGCATCATCGGCGACATAGATGAAATGCCGCTCGGGCATCAGCACGCGCGCTTCGCGCAGCACCGTCAGCCCGCCGATGCCGCTGTCGAAGACGAGGATGGGTTTCAGTTCAGCTGTCGTCACCGGGTTCTTCGATCTTGGGCTCTTGCGAGCGCTGGCGGGAGGTGACCGGTGCGCCCGCGCCGCGTGGCGCTTCGCGGGTGAACCGGTCGAGGCAGGAAATGACCCCGCGCACCAGCCGGATTTCCGAAGCGGTAAATGCCGGCCGTGTCAGGACAGCGCGCAGGTTGTCGACCAATTTCGGCTTTTTGGCGATGGGTCGGAAGTAGCCCCGCGCCTCCAGCGCATCTTCGACATGGTCGAAAAGGCCCTGCAGGTCTTCCTTGGTGGCCGGCTGTTGCGGCAGGGCGTGGAAGGCGGTCTCCTCAAGCGATTCCATCCCGGTCTTCATCCATTCATAGGACATGAGCAGAACGGCCTGCGCGAGGTTCAGCGAGGCAAAGGCCGGGTTGACCGGAAAGGTGACGATCTCATCGGCAAGCGCGATTTCCTCATTGGTGAGGCCGGTGCGCTCACGGCCGAAGAGGATGCCGGTCGCCTCGCCCGCCTTGAAACGGGTCCGCAGCGTCTCGGTCGCGACCACCGGCGAGCGAACCGGCTTGTAGCCATAACGATCCCGCGCGGTCGTCGCATAGACGAAATTGAGGTCGGCAATCGCCTCCTCGGTCGTCTCGTAAACCTTGGCATTGTCGATGACGTGATCGGCACGGCTTGCCGCCGATTTCGCCTTCTCGCTCGGCCAGCCGTCCCGCGGATTGACGAGACGCAGCTCCGACAGGCCGAAATTCGCCATGGCACGGGCCACCATGCCGATGTTTTCGCCGAGCTGGGGATGAACGAGAATGATTGCCGGTCCCTCAGCGATCAATTCGCGTCCGCTATGTGTGCCTGCCATGCCATCTTGCCTTCAATGATGATTTTCGCGCTTCCCTCGCACAAATCCGGCGTTTTTGAAAGCTATCGCTATTCGGCGCCCTGCTTGGCGACGGCCCGCAGCTCTTCCTTCAGCGATCCCATCTCACCGGCGCGGACGATATCGTCGATAACGGCATGGCCTTTTTCTTCCTTCACCAGAAAGTGCAGTTCGCTCGGCTTCCAGTCGGCATCGCGTTCGCCGAAGCAATGGGTGTTGTCGAAGGTGACGCGGACATCGGCGACACCATCCTTCTCGCCCTGCGGTTCGATCTTGAGGTCGTTCAGCGTGCAACTGTCCTGCCCGCTGACGATGACATCGTAATCGAGGGGAGAATCACCCTCGTCATAGGCCGGAAACTTCGCGGCCGCCCGATAGGTCTCCGCGAAGTCGGCGCTGTAGATGCGGTCCAGCCGCTCGGTATCGAAGTAGTCCTTGCCCTCGCTTGGATTTTCGGACCAGCCATTGACGGCTTCGTCCATTATTTCCTTCACGGGCGGGAGAGGATCGGCCGCATGGGCTGCAAAGGCGATCGAGACGAAAAGGGGCAGAAGATAGCGGCGTTTCATTGAAATCTCCGAAGGGTGCTGCACGCGCACCGTCGAAGCTGTCTTAGTCGTTTCGATGGCAAAGTGCGAGACGGTCAGAATATGTAGTATCCCGCTAACACCCGCTGATCGTCGCGGCATGGCATTCTTTCGTGGCAAGCAACGCGATGGAGGAAACGATGAGCGGCAAAAAAATCCTGATGATCTGCGGCGATTTCGCCGAAGATTACGAAACTATGGTGCCTTTCCAGGCACTTCTGGCCGTCGGGCACACCGTGCACGCTGTCTGCCCCGGCAAGGCTGCGGGCGACCACATCGCCACCGCGATCCACGATTTCGAAGGCGACCAGACCTATTCCGAAAAACGCGGCCATAATTTTACGCTGAATGCCAGCTTCGCCGATGTCCGTGCAGCAGATTACGATGCGCTGGTCATCCCCGGCGGCCGCGCCCCGGAATATCTGCGGCTGAACGCAGATGTCATCAACGCCGTTCGCCACTTCTTCGAGGCCGGCAAGCCGGTCGCCGCGATCTGCCACGGCGCGCAGCTGCTGGCCGCGGCCGGCGTTCTCAAGGGTCGCACCTGCTCGGCCTATCCCGCCTGCCGTTACGACGTCGAACTCGGCGGCGGCACCTATGCCGATATCGGCATCGACCAGGCCGTGACCGACGGCAATCTGGTGACGGGACCCGCCTGGCCCGCCCACCCCGCCTGGATCAGCCAGTTCCTGACCGTGCTCGGCACGCGCATCAGCCACGGCGAGACCCTGCGCTCCGCCGCCTGACCGACCCTTGCCAAACCGCGCCGAAGGGCGGACACTTTGCCCGCTCGACCGGGCCAAGCATTCCGGGGCCGACAGTCCGGCCCCGGACATTCTGGGAGGAATTGATGTGCAGGCTGTTCATCGGCGCCGATCCGGCGCTCTGGCAAGGTGTCACCCGTTCGGTGCGGATCGACGGCGTTTCGACCAGCATCCGGCTTGAAAGTTTCTTCTGGTCGATCCTCGAGGACATAGCCGATCGTGACCACATGCCGGTCAGCCGCCTGATCGGCAAACTCTATGTGGAATCGCTGGAGGAAGGCCACACGCCGGAAAACTTCACGTCTTTCCTCCGGGTCTGCTGCGGCCGTTACATGGCCTTGCAGCTTGACGGGCTGGTGCCGATGGACCGGCAGACCACCATCGCCTCTCTCGATGCCGAAACCATTCTGGCACGCGAGAACAGGCAGCGGGCGCGCCGCGGCGCGGGCGAATTTCCAAGGCTCGCCTCCGGCCATTGAGCCTTTGCGCACAGCTCCTTGCTGCTTAGTCCAAAGTTTAGCGCCGCGACTGCCGGTTTAGGCGCACCCCGCCTTTGCCTTCCTTGCACCGGATGCTATAGGGGCCCGAACCCGGTTCATTCATCATCCTCAAGAGGTTTCGTATCATGGCAAAGATCAAGGTCGCCAATCCGGTCGTCGAGCTCGACGGCGACGAGATGACCCGCATCATCTGGCAGTTCATCAAGGAAAAGCTGATCCATCCCTACCTGGATATCGACCTCGAATATTACGACCTCAGCGTCGAAAACCGTGACGCCACCGAAGACCAGGTGACCGTCGATGCCGCCAACGCTATCAAGAAGCACGGCGTCGGCGTCAAGTGCGCGACCATCACCCCGGATGAAGCCCGCGTCGAAGAATTCAGCCTGAAGAAGATGTGGAAATCGCCGAACGGCACCATCCGCAACATCCTCGGCGGCGTCATCTTCCGCGAGCCGATCATCTGCAAGAACGTGCCGCGCCTCGTTCCCGGCTGGACCAAGCCGATCATCGTCGGCCGCCACGCCTTCGGCGACCAGTACCGCGCCACCGACTTCAAGTTCCCCGGCAAGGGCAAGCTGACGATGAAGTTCGTCGGCGAAGACGGCAAGGAAATCGAATACGACGTTTTCGACGCGCCGTCCGCCGGTGTAGCCATGGGCATGTACAACCTCGACGATTCGATCACCGAATTCGCCCGCGCTTCGCTCAACTACGGCATCCAGCGCAAGGTTCCGGTCTACCTGTCGACCAAGAACACCATCCTCAAGGTCTATGACGGCCGCTTCAAGGACATCTTTCAAGCTGTCTTCGACGCCGAATTCGCCGACAAGTTCAAGGAACTGGGAATCTGGTACGAACACCGCCTGATCGACGACATGGTCGCCTCGGCGCTGAAGTGGTCCGGCGGCTACGTCTGGGCCTGCAAGAACTATGACGGCGACGTCCAGTCCGACATCGTCGCGCAGGGTTTCGGCTCGCTTGGCCTGATGACCTCGGTTCTGATGACGCCGGATGGCAAGACGGTCGAAGCCGAAGCCGCCCACGGCACGGTCACCCGCCACTACCGCCAGCATCAGAAGGGCGAACAGACCTCGACCAACTCGATCGCCTCGATCTTCGCCTGGACCCGTGGCCTTGCCCACCGCGCCAAGCTCGACGGCAACGCGGAACTCGCCAAGTTCTCCGACACGCTCGAGCGCGTCTGCGTCGAGACCGTCGAATCCGGTTTCATGACCAAGGACCTGGCGCTGCTCATCGGCCCCGATCAGCCGTGGCTCTCCACCACCGGCTTCCTCGACAAGATCGACGAAAACCTGCAGAAGGCCATGGCTGCCTGATCGCAGCCTGACCGATCGAAATGAAAACCCGGCCTTTGAGCCGGGTTTTTTAATGTGCGTTATTCCAGCGGCAGATGGATGTCGGTGATCAACTCAGTCGGCGGCGTATCGCGCGGGTTGTTGACATAATGCTCGAACATCACCGTGTCGCGCACGGCGCGGCCCGAGGCCGGAAGCCAGGTGCCGTAAAGCCACCGATAGGCGGCGTGCATATCCGCATAAGGCCCCTTGTGGCACAGCACCGCATAGGTGCCGCCGGCGACATCGCGCCCTTCCAGCGGCGCCTCCAGCGGAATATCTGCAGGAAGCGAAACGCAGGCGAAGGAGCGCAACTTCTCTTCCTCGATCAGGTCGGGATCATCGAGATAAACCCCGATCATCTCCATGCCCGGCCCCGCGAGATTGCGCGCGAAAAGCGTTCCGAACAGCGCCTCGAAGGCGCGGCCGATCGCCATATAGGAGCCCTGGTGCGGCACCCCGGCCAGCTTGCGGGGTTCCAAGTTCTTGATCGTCACGTCATACATCGTCATGTCGCCCTTTGCCGTTGTCGATTGGAAAGCTGTGTGGCTCCCCTCCCTCCGGTAGCGGGCCGGCGGCAGGCCATAGGCGGCCTTGAACATCCGGTTGAAGGACTGGAGATTGGGAAAGCCTGATCGCCTTGCGATCGACAGGACGGAAAGGTCGGTGCGGACGAGATCGCCCGCCGCCCGATGGAGCCGCAAACGCCGCACAGTCGCCGCAAGCGTCTCGCCATGTACGGCCCGGTAAATCCGGTGCCAGTGATGGGGCGAAAGACAGGCGATCTCCGACAGACGGTCGAGATCGAGGTCTCCGTCGAGATGCTCGTAGATATGGGCGGAAACCCGCCGCAGACGCTGTTCGTATTGGGCCCAGATTGCCTGTTCCGTCATGTCGATCCTCTTCAAGCCGAACAACAGCAGGCAACCACATCGGCGTTTGACAAATCCTGCGGACTTTTGATTTCGACCGCGAAACCAGCCTCGCCGCAAGCCCCGGACAAAACAAAACCCGCCGGCAGCACCAGCGGGTTTCGCATATTTCAGCCGGATGAACCCGGTTTCGATGTCTGTGGCCGATTAGCCCGCGATAGCGGCCGCAACGGCTTCGATCGCGGCTTCCGCCTTGTCGCCATCCGGGCCGCCGGCCTGGGCCATGTCCGGCCGGCCACCGCCGCCCTTGCCGCCGAGAGCAGCCGAGGCGACGCGCACGAGGTCGACGGCGCTGTGCTTGCCGGTCAGATCGTCGGTCACGGCAACGACGGCGCTCGCCTTGCCATCGGCAGCAACGCCGACGAAGGTGACAATGCCAGAGCCGAGGCTCTGTTTGCCGTCGTCAGCAAAGCTCTTCAGGTCCTTCGGATCGACGCCGGTGACGACTTTACCGAGGAACTTGACGCCGCCGATATCGCGCGCTGCATCACCCGAGCCAGCCGCACCGCCACCGCCAAGGGCGAGCTTCTTGCGAGCATCCGCCAGTTCGCGTTCCAGCTTGCGGCGCTCGTCCATCAGCGATTCGACACGGGCGAGCACGTCACCTGGCTGCACCTTCAGGGTCGAGGCCAGCGACTTCACCCGCTCGTCCTGCTCGTTCAGATATTCAAGCGCTGCCGAGCCGGTCAGTGCCTCGATGCGGCGCACGCCGGCGCCGACGGCGCTTTCACCGACGACGCGGACGAGGCCGATTTCACCGGTCGCGCCGACATGGGTGCCGCCGCAGAGTTCGACGGAGTAAGGCCGGTTCGCCTTTGAGCCGTGCACACCCCAGCCCATCGAAACGACGCGGACTTCATCACCATACTTCTCGCCAAACAGCGCCATCGCGCCCTCGGCGATTGCATCGTCGACGCTCATCAGACGGGTGGTGACCGGCGTGTTCTGGACGATGATCTCGTTGGCCATCTCCTCGACGACCTTCAGTTCCTCGGCCGACATCGGCTTCGGATGGGAAACGTCGAAGCGCAGGCGCTCGGGCGCCACCAGCGAGCCCTTCTGGGCGACATGGGTGCCGAGCACTTCGCGCAGCGCCTCATGCAGCAGGTGGGTTGCCGAATGGTTGGCGCGCAGGCGCGAGCGGCGGGCGTGATCGACGGCAAGAGCAACGGCCTCGCCGGTGCGGATCGTGCCTTCCTCGACGACGGCGCCGTGGACGAACACCCCCTCGCCGCGCTTCTGCGTATCTGTGACCTGAAGGCGCGCATGGTCGGTGGTGATGATGCCTGTATCGCCCATCTGACCGCCGGATTCGCCGTAGAACGGCGTCTGGTTCAGAACGAGTTGCACCTTTTCGCCGGCTGAGGCGCTATCGACGGCAGCACCGTCACGCACGATTGCCTGTACCACGCCTTCGGCAGTCTCGGTGTCGTAACCGAGGAATTCGGTCGCGCCGTGCTTTTCCTTGAGTTCGTACCAGATGGTTTCGGTCGCTGCATCGCCAGAGCCGGACCAGCTCTTGCGCGCTTCGGCCTTCTGGCGCTCCATCGCATCGGTAAAGCTGGTCAGGTCGACGCCGATGCCGCGGTTACGCAGCGCATCCTGCGTCAGGTCGAGCGGGAAGCCGTAGGTGTCGTAAAGCTTGAAGGCGGTTTCGCCGTCGAGCGTATCGCCCTTGTCGAGGTTGGCGGTCGCATCGGCGAGCAGGCCTAGGCCGCGTTCCAGCGTCTTGCGGAAACGGGTTTCCTCAAGCTTCAGCGTTTCGGAGATCAGCGCTTCGGCGCGAACCAGTTCCGGATAGGCGCGGCCCATCTGGCCGACGAGTGCCGGAAGCAGCTTCCACATCAGCGGCTCGCGGGCACCCAGCAATTCGGCATGGCGCATGGCGCGGCGCATGATGCGGCGCAGGACATAACCGCGGCCTTCGTTCGACGGCAGTACGCCATCGGCGATCAGGAAGGCCGACGAGCGCAGATGGTCGGCGATGACGCGGTGGCTGGCGCGACGCTCACCTTCGGCCTTGACGCCGGTTGCCTCTTCCGAGGCCGAAATCAGCGCGCGGAACAGATCGATATCGTAGTTGTCATGCTTGCCCTGCAGCAGCGCGGCAACGCGCTCGAGGCCCATGCCGGTGTCGATCGACGGGCGCGGCAGCGAGATACGCTCTTCCTTCGTGACCTGCTCGTACTGCATGAAGACGAGGTTCCAGATCTCGATGAAACGGTCGCCATCCTCTTCCGGCGAGCCGGGCGGGCCGCCCCAGATATGATCGCCGTGGTCGTAGAAGATTTCCGAGCAGGGCCCGCACGGGCCGGTATCGCCCATCGCCCAGAAATTGTCGCTGGTCGGGATGCGAATGATACGGTCGTCGGTGAGACCGGCGATCTTCTTCCAGAGATCGAAGGCCTCGTCGTCGGTGTGGTAGACGGTGACCAGCAGACGCTTGGCGTCGATGCCGAATTCCTTGGTGATCAGGTTCCAGGCAAGCTCGATCGCCCGCTCCTTGAAATAATCGCCGAAGGAGAAGTTGCCGAGCATTTCGAAGAAGGTGTGATGGCGGGCGGTATAGCCGACATTGTCGAGGTCGTTGTGCTTGCCGCCGGCACGGACGCATTTCTGTGCCGTCGCTGCCGTCGAATAAGGGCGCTGCTCGAGGCCGGTGAAAACGTTCTTGAACTGCACCATGCCGGCATTGGTGAACATCAGGGTCGGGTCGTTGCGCGGCACCAGCGGGCTGGAAGACACCACCTCGTGACCGTTCTTCTTGAAGTAGTCGAGGAATGTCGACCGGATTTCGTTCACGCCGCTCATCTTGCGCCCTTTACCTTCACATCAACCCGCCTGCGGTCGTTGGCCAACCCGCAAACCGGAAAACAGTTGAAATCGCGGATCGGCCACCTGCCGATCCCCTGCCGCCCTTTTGGAACAAAGGCTTTTATCGTTCGCGCAAATGCCTGTCCAGACGGCAAAAGAAAACCGGCTGCCCCATAAGAGGCAGCCGGTCGATTCGAAAGGCAGTCGAAAGCTCAAACCTCAGCCGAGGGCTGCATCGTCGCCGTCGCTATCGGCTTCCGGGCCACCGTTTTCGAGGAACTTGTCGGCGATCAGGCCGGCGTTCTGGCGCAGCGCCAGTTCGATCTCGCGGGCCGTATCCGGATTGTCGCGCAGGAACGACTTGGCGTTTTCACGGCCCTGCCCCAGACGCTGCGAATTGTAGGAGAACCAGGCGCCGGACTTTTCGACGATGCCGGCCTTGACGCCGAGATCGACCAGCTCGCCGGTCTTGGAAACGCCTTCGCCATACATGATGTCGAATTCGACCTGTTTGAAGGGCGGCGCCATCTTGTTCTTGACGACCTTGACGCGGGTCTGGTTGCCGACGACTTCCTCTCGCTCCTTGACGGAGCCGATGCGGCGGATGTCGAGACGGACCGAGGCGTAGAATTTCAGCGCGTTGCCGCCGGTCGTCGTTTCCGGCGAACCGAACATGACGCCGATCTTCATGCGGATCTGGTTGATGAAGATCACCATGCAGTTCGACTTGGAGATCGAAGCGGTGAGCTTGCGCAGTGCCTGGCTCATCAGGCGGGCCTGAAGACCCGGCAGGCTGTCGCCCATCTCGCCTTCGATTTCCGCCCGCGGCGTCAATGCCGCGACCGAGTCGATCACGAGAACGTCGATCGCACCGGAGCGGACCAGCGTGTCGGTGATTTCGAGCGCCTGTTCGCCGGTGTCGGGCTGGGAAATCAAGAGGTTTTCGAGATCGACGCCGAGCTTGCGGGCATAGACAGGATCGAGCGCGTGTTCGGCATCGACGAAGGCGCAGATGCCGCCCTTCTTCTGGGCTTCGGCGATCGTCTGCAGCGCCAGCGTCGTCTTACCCGAGCTTTCCGGGCCGTAAATCTCGATGATACGCCCCTTCGGCAGGCCGCCGACGCCGAGCGCGATATCAAGGCCGAGAGAGCCCGTCGGAATGGTCTCGATCTCCACTACGCTGTCTTTTCCACCGAGCTTCATGATCGATCCCTTGCCGAACGACCGTTCGATCTGGGAAAGTGCCGCTTCCAGTGCCTTGCTTTTATCCACCGATTTGTCCTCTACGAGCCGCAAAGAGTTTTGTGCCATTGGAACCACCTTTAGGTTATTGGAGCTGGAGAGGCAATCAAGCCACCGATGAAAGAGATGTACCCTATTTGTTCTCGTTTCGCAAGAGGCAATCAAGCCATTGCAAAAAATGAACAAAACGATGTTTGTTCTTTTCTTGTTCCGGGTAAGCCGCTGACAGGCGCAACCCGCTGAAATGAACGGACAAAAGCCATGAAACCGCATTCGAATCGCCTGACGGCGACAGACCAGGAAGAAGCATGACACCCCCTATCATCACCGTTTTCGGCGGCGCCCACATCGACCGGCGGGGACGGATTTTCGGCGTAACGATCCCCGGCGCCAGCAATCCCGGCGCATGGTTCGAGGAGGCCGGCGGCGGTGGTTTCAATGCGGCACGCAACCTTGCCCGCCTTGGGCTTGACGTGCGCATGGTCGGCCCGCGCGGCGGCGATGCGGTCGGCGAAACAGTTGCAGCGGCGGCTGTTGCGGCCGGCGTCGACGATCGCCCGTTCATTTTCCTCGACCGGCGCACACCGAGCTACACGGCAATCATCGAAAACGACGGCAATCTGGTGATCGCGCTGGCGGATATGGAACTCTACAATCTGTTTTCGCCGCGGCGTCTGCGGCAGCGCGCCATGCGAGAGACGATTGCCGAAAGCGATCTCATCCTGATGGACGCCAACTTGCCCTCCGAAACGCTGACGGCACTGACCGAGAAGGGTCGGGAAGAAGGAAAGACGGTGGCCGCGATCGCCATTTCGCCGGCCAAAGTCGTGCGACTTGTGCCGGGTTTCCCGAGTCTCGATTTTCTGTTCATGAATGAGGCCGAGGCGCGGGCGCTGACCGGCAAAGGGGTGGAAGACGCGGCGCAATGGCCGGACCTCCTTCGGGAAAAAGGCTTGATGGGCGGCGTGATCACCCGCGGCGGCCGCTCGGTGATCGCCTACGACAAGAGCGGAACGGTGGCAGTGGTACCGCCGAAACTCGATGCTCTCGGCGATGTCACGGGTGCGGGCGACGCGCTTGCCTCCGGTTTCCTGTTTGCCACCCTGCAGGGAAAATCGCTGGCCGAAAGCTTGCGCACGGGCGTTGCCGCCGCCGGATTGACTGTCGCCTCGCCGCTCGCGGTATCGGAAAATATGACCGTTGTAGCGCTTCAATCCGCAATAACGCTTGTGCCGGAGGCGCAAATCCTGTCATGAACCCGCTTTTCTGCGCCGGCGGCTCCTACATGAGCCATACTCAAGGCCCGGCAGCAGCATTTGAAGAAGCCGATTGCTCAAAGGACAAACGATGACCAAGCCCGTCTCTCCTCTTCTGCCGATGGAATATTCCGACGAGGTCGCAGCCGCCAAGGCTCGCAACGCGCCGATCGTGGCGCTCGAATCGACCATCATCACGCATGGCATGCCCTATCCGGGTAACCTCGAAATGGCGCGCAGCGTCGAGGCGATCATCCGCCAGGAAGGCGCCGTGCCCGCAACCATCGCCGTCATCGACGGCGTGCTACATATCGGCCTCAACGCCGACAAGCTCGAAACGCTTTCGACGACCACCGGTGCCATGAAGGTTTCCCGCGCCGACATCGCCTTTGCGATTGCCGAGCGCCGCACCGGCGCCACCACGGTCGCAGCGACCATGATCGCCGCCGCCCGCGCCGGCATCCGCGTGTTTGCCACCGGCGGCATCGGCGGCGTGCATCGCAAGGCGGAAGAAACCTTCGACATCTCCGCCGACCTTGAAGAACTCGGCCGCACCGGCGTCATCGTCGTCTGCGCCGGCGCCAAGGCGATCCTCGATATTCCGAAGACGCTGGAAGTACTGGAAACCCGCGGCGTTCCGGTCGTCACCTATGACAGCGACATCTTCCCGGCCTTCTGGTCGCGCGATTCGGGGCTGAAGAGCCCGCTGATGCTGAACAGCCCCGCTGCAATCGCCAATTTCCAGAAGACCCGTGACCTGCTCGGCATCGACGGCGGCATGCTGATTGCCAATCCCGTACCGGCCGAAAGCGAGATCGCCCGCGAGGAGATGGAAATCTACATCAAGCGCGCGATCGACAATGCCGACCGCGACGACATCACCGGCAAGGCGGTCACGCCCTATCTGCTGGACAGCATCTATCGCCTGACGGACGGCCGCAGCCTCGAAACCAACATCGCGCTGGTCGAGAACAATGCCCGCCTCGCCGCCGAAATCGCGGTTGCGCTGGCATAAAGAGCCATATCATTCCAACAAAAAAGCCGCGTGTCACCACGCGGCTTTTTGTTTGAGCAGGCTTCGGGCTGTCAGGAATCCAGCATCTCGCGCACGGCGACGGCAAGCTGCTTCAGCGAGAAGGGTTTTGGCAGGAAGCCGAATTTCGCATCTGCCGGCAGATTCTTGGCAAAGGCGTCTTCGGCATAACCGGAGACGAAGATGAACTTGAGGTCGGGATAGGTCTTGCGCAGTTCGCGCAGCAGGCTCGGGCCATCCATCTCGGGCATGACGACGTCCGACACGACGATATCGACCGCGCCGTTCAATTCCTCCATCACATCCAGCGCCTCGACGCCGGAACCGGCCTCGTACACGGTGTAGCCACGGGTTTCCAGCATGCGTTTTCCGCCGCGGCGCACGGCTTCCTCGTCTTCCACAAGAAGCACGACGGCGGAATCGCCCGTCAGGTCCGTCGGCTCCTGATAAACGGGAGCGACCGCTGCCGGCATCTGCGGTGCGTGAGCCGGATCGCCGTTCACCACCGGTTCTTCGATGTGACGCGGCAGGAGAATGCGGAAGGTCGTACCCTTGCCGACTTCCGATTCGGGATAGATGTAACCGCCGGATTGCTGGACGATACCGTAGACCATGGAGAGGCCAAGGCCGGTGCCCTTGCCGACTTCCTTGGTCGTGAAGAACGGCTCGAAGATCTTGTCGAGGATTTCCGGCGGAATGCCGGTCCCCGCGTCCTGCACCTCGACCATGACGTAATCGGCTTCCGGCAGGTCGCGGCGGTTCAGCGCAGCTACGTCCTCGGCCGGAAGATTGCGGGTTCGAAGCGTGATCGTGCCGCCATGGGGCATGGCATCACGGGCATTGACGGCGAGATTGAGCACGACTTGCTCGAACTGGCCGAGATCGGTTTTCACCGGCCAGAGGTCGCGGCCGTAATCCACTTCCAGCTTGACGTTGGTGCCGGTCATGCGATCGACCAGCATGCGCAGGTCGCCGACGACATCGGTCATGTTGAGGACGGTCGGCCGCATCGTCTGCTTGCGCGAGAAGGCGAGAAGCTGGCGCACCAGAACCGCAGCGCGGTTGGCATTGCGCTTGATCTCCATGAGATCGGCAAAGCTCGCATCCGAAGGACGCGCCGAAAGCAGCAAATGGTCGGAGGAGAGCAAAATGGCCGTCAGCACGTTGTTGAAATCGTGAGCGATGCCACCCGCCAGCGTGCCGACGGCGTTCATCTTCTGGGTCTGCGCCATCTGGGTTTCGAGCGCCTTCTGCTCGGTGATCTCGACGGCGTAGACGATGGCGGCCTCCTCGGGCGCCTGGTCGCTTTGATCGATGACGGCATTCACGTAGAAACGGAAATGGCGGGTTTCGTCGTTGGGGTGGAGGGCGTCGATCGGGGCGATGTCGCTCTGCCGGTCCTTGGCTGCGTCCAGCGCTTCACGCAGCCGGTTGCGCTCGCTGTCGTGCACGATCGCTTCCAAAAGCGCGCCGCGCTCCATGTCATCTTGGGAGACGACGCCGGAGAACAGCTTGAGGAAGGGCGCATTGGTGCGCAGGATGCGGCCGTTGCCGTCGACGGAGGCGATCGCCATCGGCGTGTTGTTGAAGAAACGGGTGAAGCGCATTGCCGCGATCGAGGCCGACTGGTCCCCCTCGTCATCCGACGCGCGGGCCAGGACGATCGTGCGGCTTTCGCCCGGCGCGCCGTCGCGGGTGGAGGATACCCGGTGCACCATGCGCACGGCAAAGCTCTGGCCGTTAGCCCGGCGCAGGTCGAGATCGAAGGTTTTTGTCTTTTTCAGCCCCGGCTCGGCCTGCACGGACTGCACCAGCGCCAGCCCCTCGCCGGCCACCAGATCGGCGATCGTCATCGATCCCGGCTGGAATTTTGTGAGATCGAGCCCCAGCCAGTCGGCGAGCGTTGCGTTAATGTAGAAAATCTCGCCCTTCTTGCCCGCCGAGAAGAACCCTGCCGGTGCGTGGTCTAGATAGTCGATCGCGTTCTGCAATTCCTTGAAGAAGCGCTCCTGGTCGTCACGCTCGGAGGTGATATCGGATATCTGCCAGATATAGAGCGGATGCTGGGCGGCATCCGGCGTCGGCAGTACCCGCGCCTTGAGACGAAACCAGTGGGCGCCGGAGCCGGAGGTGCTGCCGACCTTCAGCGGCTTCATCAGACGGAATTCTTCGTGGCCCGCCTTGCCCTCGTGCAGGCCGTTGGTCAGCCGGTAGATCGCTTCGGTCGCTTCGCGGTTGCGCGACAGGATCGTTTCCAGCGATTGCACGTCGGTCGGCTTGGTCGCGCCGGTCAGCGCGCCGTAGGCCGCGTTGGCATAGACGATACGGCCCTTGCGGTCGGTGACGACGGTGCCATCCTCATGACCATCGAGAAAGGCGCGCGCAAGATCGTCCGGCCGCGATTGCGGCATGACTTCGATGAAGCCGATGATCGAGGAGACAAGGAAGAAGATGCCGACCATGGCCAGCACGCCGAGAATGCCGAGCACAATCTCGTTTTCGAGCTGGTTCTTGAAGACGACGAAGGCGGCGGCCGAAACCGTCAGCACGATGGCGAGCAGGATGATACGCAGCACGGTTCCCGGCTGGGCACCCCGATCCACTATCGGCATGTTTTGGTCGCCGGCCTGCCGGTGCTTTGCCATAAAAATCCTCGTTTGCGCGGTATCGGCCCCTCGCTGCCACGGGAACCATGCGCCTTTCATCGTGACGCGCCGCTTCAAGACCGCAACGTACACCGCTTTGCTGGAATCATCTTTAACAGTCGGCGGCAATAGCACAAAGCGCCTGCGCGAAACGTGTGTTGCTCATTCACAGGGAATCTGGCGAAAGAAGCGGACGTTTGCGGGCAGGCACGCATTCAATCTTGGAGAATGCGCCCGCGATGCTTGTGCCGTCCTGAAAAAAGCCTTCAAATAAGGCGAACCGTGTTGAAAAAGCGTAAGGAGAGTGGACATGATCGAAGATATCGTTGGTGACAACGGTAGCCGTTTCATCATTGCCGTCGGTGCGGTGGCGCTCGGCCTGCTCTGCCTCGTCGCGGTGCTGTGGATCATGCGCAACCGGCCCTCCTCGCCTTTTATCCGCGGCGGCAAGAACCGGCAGCCGCGGCTTGCCGTGCTCGATGCCGCCGCCGTCGACACCCGTCGCCGGCTGGTTCTGGTGAGGCGCGACGATGTCGAGCACCTGATCATGATCGGCGGCCCGACCGATATCGTCATCGAAAGCCGCATCGGCGGCGCACCGGTGGCCGACCAGCCGACGGCAGCCGTGACGGAAACCGTTGTCGCGCGTCCAAGCCCTGAGCGACGGCCTGCCCCACAGCCGCAGGAACAGCGGCCGCAGCCGGCTGTCCGGCCGGTGGAGACACCCGCGACGCCATCCGGCGTTTCCGGCATGGGCAATGTGCTTTATGGCGAAAGTTTCGATTCGGCTCCCGTCACGCGCGCCGCCCAGCCGGCAAACCTGCGCCCGCGCACCGAGGCCGTCGCCGCTCGCCCAGCGCCTCCGGTCGAGCGTGCGGTGCAGCCCGTCCCGGCCCAGCAGCGGCCGCAGCCGGCAGCGCCCGCCGCCTCTGTGCAGCACACGCGCACGCCGGAAGATATTCTCGACGCGGCCCGAAACCGGGTTCTGGCGACGGATCAGCGCCCGCCGCAGCCGGCAGTCATCCAGCCTCAGGCCGCACAGCCCGTTCCCGTGCAGGACAGCAAGGCCGCGGCCGATTTCGAACGCATACTCGATGCCGAAATCTCCGGCGACCTCGGCCGCCTCGGCGCCGGGCCGGAGGTTCGTCTTGATGGCGACACGCGTGGAACAGCGCCGGTACCGGGCCGCCAGGAGCCTCGTTTCGCCTCGGGCCAGCCGCGCAACGAGCCGACTCTGGAAGAAGAGATGAACCGCATGCTCGGCGAAATGTCGGCAGACAGGAAACCCTGACCCTCGCCTCGGCGGCTTTCCTTCTCCCGAGGGGAAAAGCGGGAGACCGCCTTCGCCTCTCGGGCATAAACACCCAAACATAAAAAAGGCGCGGACCATGCCGCGCCTTTAAAGTTATATGCTTGCCGGGTTATTCGTCCCGGTAGACTTTTTCGCGACGCTCGTGGCGCTCCTGCGCCTCGATCGACAACGTTGCGATCGGGCGGGCGTCGAGACGCTTGAGGCCGATAGGCTCCCCGGTTTCCTCACAGTAGCCGTAGGTCCCCTCATCTAGCCGCTGCAGTGCAGCGTCGATTTTGGAGATCAGCTTGCGCTGGCGGTCGCGTGCGCGAAGCTCGATGGCACGGTCCGTTTCGGAAGATGCCCTGTCTGCGAGGTCGGGGTGGTTTGCACTCTCTTCCGCGAGATGTCCAAGGGTTTCCCTGGCTTCTCGAAGAATGTCGTTTTTCCAGGCATTCAACTTTGCTCTAAAATATGCCCGCTGATTGGCATTCATGAATTCCTCGTCTTCGGAAAGAACAAAGGAACTAAGATCGATCTTCTCACTCAACGCGATTCTCCTGAAGAACATCTCATTGCGGGGGTGTATAGACCTATGAAGGCTTCGTTTCAAGCCTCCCGAAATCTGCATACCCGGCTTTTTATTATTGCATAGATCGCAGGCTAACTGACTAATATTTCAGCAAAATTACAAACCCCATACGAGCGGCGGCGAATGCCGCGAGGCCGCGCCCTTGCAAGGTCACGAAGACTTGTGCGAAGTCGATGCCCGCTTTCTCAGGCAATGGCGATCGCGCAAACAGACATTTGCGAAGCATAGTTTTGCCGGCCGCGGCGTCTTGATCTTTTGTCGAAGCCGTTGGACAAACGGGCGAACAGATCATGCCGGGCCGCCTCCGGCGCATCGCAGGAGCTTTTGGATGCCCGCCGCTTTCCGTCTCTATCTCCTGCGCCACGCCCGCTCCTCCTGGGCACAGCCGGGCCAGACGGATTTCGAGCGCACCCTGGACGATGTCGGCTATGGCGATGCCGAAATCGTCGCCGATATGGCAGCCGACCGTGGTTTCGTCCCTGACCGCGTGCTCTGCTCCACGGCCACGCGCTGCCGCCAGACCGTCGAGCCCGTCCTGCGCGCCGCCGACGAAAACCTCGACGTGCGCTTCATGGATACGCTCTATACCGGCAATGTCGAAACCTACCGCACGGCCATTGCCGGTAATGGGGATGCCAGCGCGCTGATGATCGTCGGCCACAATCCCGCCATCCAGGAACTCTTCTTCTCTATCCTGAACGCCGAGACGGCGGAGCGCGCAGCGCCCCACGGTTACCCGCCGGGCACGCTCGCTGCGATAGATTTCGATGCCGTGCCGACGATCAGTGAGCCGCAGGAAGGCCGGCTGGTCGCACTTCTTTCGATGACGAACTGATCGCAGGCGGCCCCGGCGTCTTTTTTCGGTCGCCTGCCCACCCTATATCGCCGCAAGAACCGTGTGCCGCCGACGTCAGAGCATTTCCGCTTTTCTTCGAATCGCGAAAACGCTCTCTCACCTTGTTTTACGCATTTCCGGACGCAAAACCGCTTCACACTTTTGCTGGAAATGCTCTTATTTCGCAGGATTCCGAAACCCTTGCCCTCTTTCCTGACCCGCCTTGCCGACGATACCCGCATCGCCCTCGATACGCTGACCGACCGCGCCTCGGGGCTCGTCAATCCCACCCTGCGGCTCGGCGTTACCGGCCTTTCGCGGGCGGGCAAGACGGTGTTCATCTCGTCGCTGGTGCATAATCTCCTGAATGGCGGGCGGCTGCCGGTGTTCGAGGCCGTGCGCTCCGGCCGGGTTTCGAAGATCAGGCTCGAGCCGCAACCCGACGATGCGGTTCCCCGCTTCCAGTATGAGGACCATATCGCCGCGCTCGTGCGCGACCGGTTGTGGCCGGATTCGACGCGGGCGATTTCGCAGCTGCGCATCAGCCTCGATTACGAGAGCGCCAGCGGCTGGAACCGCATGTTCGGAACCGGGCGGCTCTCGATCGATATCGTCGATTATCCCGGCGAATGGCTGCTCGATTTGCCGTTGCTGACCCAGGATTTCCGCGAATTCAGCCGCAGGACGATGGCCCGCGCCACGACCGGCATCCGCACGGAACTCTCGGCCGACTGGCGTGCGCTCGCCGCCTCCTTCAATGTCGCCGCCGACGCCCGCGAGGAAGATGCGCGCCGGCTGGCAGAGGCCTTCACCGCCTATCTGCGGGCCTGCAAGGCCGATGACCGCTCGCTTTCCACCCTGCCGCCCGGCCGTTTCCTGATGCCTGGCGATCTCGAAGGCTCGCCCGCCCTCACCTTCTCGCCGCTTCCCGAGCTGCCGGAGGGTGCCGCACCGAAGGGCTCGCTCTTCGCGATGATGGAGCGCCGCTACGAGGCATACCGCACCCATGTCGTCAAGCCGTTCTTCCGCGAACATTTCGCCCGCCTCGACCGTCAGATCGTGCTGATCGACACGTTGCAAGCCTTGAACCGTGGCGCGGAATCGCTGCTCGATCTGGAGGAGGCGCTGGGCGACGTGCTCGCCTGCTTCCGTCCCGGCGGCAATTCCTTCCTGTCGTCGTTCATCACCCGGCGCATCGACAAGGTGCTGATCGCGGCGACCAAGGCGGATCACCTGCACCATGAAAGCCATGACCGGCTGGAGCAAATCACCGCCCGTCTCGTCGAGCGCGCCGTCGAGCGCATCGGCCTTTCCGGCGCCGGGCTCGAAGTCATGGCGCTCGCCTCGGTCAGGGCGACGCGTGAAGCGACGGTCAACAGTGGCGGCCATGTGCTGCCGGTCATCGTCGGCACGCCGATTGCAGGCGAAAAGATCAACGGCGAAATCTTCGATGGCGAGAAGACGACGGCGATCTTCCCCGGCGACCTGCCCGCCGATCCGCAAGCGCTGTTCCAGTCGATCGAAACCCGACCGGACGAAGCTCCCTTGCCGCATCTCAATTTCGTTCGGTTCCGCCCGCCCCATCTTGAACAGACGGGCGGCGGCTTGAAGCTTTCGGTGCCGCATATCCGGCTCGACCGGGCCATGCAGTTCCTGTTTGGAGACCGGTTGGCATGAGCAACGACGACACACCGCACCGCAAGCCCGCCGCCTTCACCGTGGACGTCCCCGCCGGCAAACCAGCCGCGCCGGCAAGCCCCCGCCGCCCGGAAAGCTTCAATCACGATCTCGTGCTGCTCTCGGATGCCGACGATCCGTTTCGCGCGACATCCTTTGCCGATGATCCGGTGCTTGAAGCCGAACCGCGCCGGCGGCGCCTGACATTCGGCAAGCTCGCGACCGGTGCGCTCGGCATCCTCGTGTCGCTGGCGCTCGGCCTTTGGGTCGATGCTCTGATCCGCGATCTTTTCACCCGCGCCGATTGGCTCGGCTGGCTGGCGGTCGCCGCCGCAGTCGTCGCCGTGGTCGCGATGCTGGCCATCGTCGCCCGCGAGATGGCGGGGCTTTTCCGGCTGAATGCCGTGCAATCGCTGAAACGCGAGGCAATCGAGGCGCGGCTTGCCCCCTCGCCGAAACCGGCGCGCAAGATGATGGATCATCTCGTTAATCTGCTGGCCCCGAAACCGCAGACGGCGCGCGGCCGGTCACGCCTTGCCGAGACCCGCGACGAGATCATCGACGGCCCGCATCTGCTCGACCTGACAGAGCGCGAATTGCTGTCTCCGCTCGACCGGGAGGCGCGCAGCCTCATTCTCAACGCCTCCAAGCGCGTCTCGATCGTCACGGCGGTCAGTCCGCGGGCGCTGGTCGATCTCGGCTATGTGCTTTACGAATCGGCGCGATTGATCCGCGCCATGGCCGATCTTTATGGGGGACGACCGGGTTCGCTCGGCCTCGTCAGACTGTTCCGCGACGTGATCGCTCATCTCGCTGTCACCGGCTCGATTGCCGTCGGCGACAGCCTCGTGCAGCAGGTTCTGGGCCATGGACTTGCCTCGAAGCTCTCGGCCCGTCTCGGCGAAGGCGTGATCAACGGGCTGATGACGGCCCGGATCGGCATCGCCGCCATGGACCTGTGCCGTCCCATGCCGTTTCACGCGCTGAAACGGCCGGGGATCGGCGATTTCCTGTCCGACCTGACACCGGGTGCTGCCCGCCCGGAAAGCGACGACCGCGTCTAGAGTTTGTCAGGGAAAAGTGGGAACCGGTTTTCCCTGACAAACGAAAACGAAAGGATCGAGAGGCAGTCAGATGCCGGCATACCAGTCGTAGCCGAAATCCTCCCAGAAGCCGCCCTTGCCGCGGCCATAGGGGGAAAGCGTCGAAGCAAGCTCGATGGAGCGGATATATTTTGCCATCTTGTATCCGAGCTGACGCTCGACACGCACACGGATCGGCGCGCCGTTCGCCACCGCCAGGGGCGCATCGTTGCAGCCATAGGCAAGGATCGTCTGCGGATGGCGGGCATCGATGAGATCGATCGATTCGTAGTAGCCGACGGTATCGGGCAGCCCGACATTCATGCTGTCGAAGCAATGGAAGACGACGAAGCGCGCCTCCGGCTTCACCTTCACCTCATCGAGCAGCCGCGACAGCGGCACGCCGGACCATTTGGCAATGCAGCTCCAGCCCTCGACGCAATCGTGCCGAGTGATCTGGGTGCGCGCCGGCATATTGCGCAGCTCATCGAGGCTATAGCTTTTCGGCTGTTCGACAAGCCCGTGAACCTGCAGCCGATAATCCGCAAAATTGCTCGTCTTCAGCGCAACATAGGCTTCTTCGTTCGGATCGGTCGATCCGTTCGGCCGCTGTCCCTGCCTGATTTCGGAAGAGGAGAATTCCGGCGCCAGAGCATCGGCGCCGATCAGCATGCGCTGGACGCGGTAGGTCAGCCCGTTGGCTACCGCCAGTCCCGCCCGCACGGAACTGCCGCCGGACAGAAAGCCGTCGAGCGCATCGCAGCCCGCAAGCGGCAGGGTCGAGGCGGCGATGCCGGCCGTCGTGAGGAACCGGCGGCGATCAAGGCGAAAGCGGCTCATGAATGGTCTCCTTCCGCACCTTCGGTGCGATAACGGCCGGTGATGATCGAGCGCAACTCGTTGAGCGGCCCGGCCGCCAGCACCATGACGATGTGAACGACGAAGAACAGCACCAGCGCGGCCATGCAGAAAAAATGGATCGTCCGCGCCGTCTGGCGGCCGCCGAACAGATCGAGAAGAAACGGCCATGCGGTATTCATGCCCGGCGACATCGTCAGCCCCGTCAGGATGACCAACGGGAAGACCACCAGCAACACACCGCCGTAGGAGAGTTTCTGCAGCACGTTGTAACGGCCGTCATGATGGAACCGCAGCCGCAGGTGATCGGCTATGCTGGCAGGCACGGCGCGCAGTTCCGCGCCGGTCGGCAGGATGTCGCGGCGGATATGGCCGTTGACGATGCCGGCCACGAGCCAGAACAGAAAAACCAGAGCGAAAACCCAGGCGAAAAAGAAATGGATCACACGGCCCGTCGCAAGGTCCTGATAGGAGGGCAGCGTCGCCCAGGCAGGAAAAGCGCGATAGGCGCGCGCCTCTTCCGGCCCGCTGACGCCGAGAATGCCGGTCGTATCGATATCGGTGCCGAAAATCGTGGTGACGCCCTCGATACCTCCATCCGCCGCGCGCAGGGTCTTGATCGACAGGATGTCGTTGGCGAACTCGAAACCGGATTGCTGGCCGATATAGAGCGTCGGATGGGCATTGAATATCTGCAGCCCGCTCAGGAGCAGAAAGAACAGGGCGATCGCCCAGCCCCAATGGGTCAGCCGCGTGACGAGGCGATGCCGCAGAATCACCCGGCCCTTTACAGAAGAATCATTGCCGACGATTGCTGCCATGGTTTGCCTCCCGTTGAGACAGACCTATCAAAGGCCTTGGAGGTTTCAACGCACATCTTTCTCAAGCGGGCGCACGAGCGCGTGAAAGGGCTGTGAAAACCGCCGTTTATCGCGGACGGGATGAAAAATTTCGTGAGCGTTTCCAGTGCCCCAAAGCCGGCACGGAAACCATCCATTAACCATTCAAGTGCAAATGTTCTCTCACATTCCGGACGCTGACCTTCAAGGACTGTTCATGTTTTCGCGCCCCTCTTCGATCCTTTGCGGCCTTGCCGCCGCCACGATCGCCGCCATCGGTCTCAGCGCCTCGCCGGCCCTCTCCGGCGATCGCGACAAAGCCTTCTTCGAGCAGGTCGCCGGCCAGTGGAAAGGGCCGGGCGAAATCGTCGCCGGCAAGTACAAGGGCACCAAATTCACCTGCGACCTGACGGGCGACATGCCGGATGGCTCCGTCACCGGCATCAAGCTCGACGGCTTCTGCCGCGTCGGCGTCTTCAAGCAGCCGATGTCCGCCCTCATCACCCGCGACGGCAAGAGCTACAGCGGCAAGTTCCTCGACGGCGCCGACGGCAAGGGCCTCGACATCATCTCGGGCAACGTCGCAAAGGACAAGGTGGTGGTCGGCATCAACCGCAAGAAGCTGAACGGCGCGATGATCGCCCGCCTGCAGAACGATCAGACGATGAACATCACCATTTCGGTGAAGGTCGAGGACACGATGGTTCCGGTGATCGGTCTCAGCCTCAACCGGCAGGTCGACAATATCGCCGTCGGCTCGATCAAGTAAGTTTTCGCTCTCCAGTGCAAAAAGGGCTCCGACCGGTTCGGAGCCTTTTTTGTTCTATGGCGCCGGGCGGGTTTGCCACCAGTCCGGGCTTGCCTCGGCGACCTCGATGCCGGTCGTATCAGCCTCGGAGAGCCAGTCGCGAACCGTTCGCCCTTCAACGACAAGGGCCGGAGCAAAATCGGCGAGCGGCATCAGCACGAAACCGCGCGCGGTCATGCGCGGATGCGGGATTTCGAGGCGATCATGCGTCTGCTTCAGGTCGTCGTAGGTCAGCACGTCGATATCGATGGTGCGCGGCCCCCAGCGCTCCAGCCGCTCCCGCTTCATCTCGCGCTCGATCGAAAGGCAGGCGTCGAGCAGCGCTTCAGGCGACAGCCGCGTCGACACCATCGCGCAGGCGTTGAAGAACCACGCCTGATCCGTCTTGCCCCAGGGCGGCGTCCGGTAAAGCCGCGAGACGGCGACGACATCGCAATCGTCTCGCTGATCGAGAAGCACGAGTGCCCGCGCGACCGATCCGGCCGCATCGCCGATATTGCCGCCGAGGCCAAGCGTGGCGGAATGCAGCTCAGGCATAATGTTCGACGGTCACTTCGACATAATCGAGAACGCCCGGCACGGGCGCATTCGGCTTGCGGATCGAAATCTTGGCGCGGCGAATCTGCGGGAAACGGGAACAGAGCGTCGTTGCCACCTCCAGCGCCAGCGCCTCGATCAGATAGCGGCGGCGGCCGGTGATGATCTTCTCGATCTCGGTGAAGGCAATGCCGTAATGCACGGTATCGTCGATGGAATCGTCCACCAGCGCCTGCCCCTGCTCGACATCGAGTTCGGCATCGACGAAGAAGCGCTGCCCGAGGAATTCCTCCTCGTCATGGACGCCATGACGCGCAAAGAAGGCGCAGTTCTTGAGCGTGATCGTATAGGTCGCAGTCATGGCTATTGTCCCGTTGTCTTTCTTTTTGCAGCCACCATAGCATCCGCCACGGCAAGCGCATCCCTGTTGATTGCGACATCATGCACGCGAAAAACCGCAGCGCCGGCCATCCTGAGGATTGCGGTCGTCGCCGCCGTCGCGACATCACGCTCCGCAGCCTCCCGGCCGGTCACAGCCGCGAGGAAACGCTTGCGCGACGTGCCGATCAGCCACGGGCGGCGAAATGCGAGAAGTTCGCCGAACCGCGCCATCAGGGCCAGATTCTCGTCGGTGTCCTTGGCAAAGCCGAAACCGGGGTCGAGGACGATATGGCTGTCGGCAACGCCAGCAGTCCGCGCGATCTCCAGCGAGCGTTCGAGGAAGGCAAACTGATCCTCGATGACATCGGCAAGCTTTTGCCGGTCGCGACCGGTGTGCATGATACAGAGCCCCGCCCCCGTCGAAGCCGCAACCTCGGCGATATCCGGTTCGCGCTGCAGCCCGTGCACGTCGTTGACGATATGGGCGCCGGCCGCAACCGCAAGCCGCGCGGTCTCGGCGCGATAGGTGTCGATCGAAATCACCGCATCGCCTGCCTTCGCCAGCGCTTCGATGACCGGCAGCACCCGATCCTGCTCCTCGGCGGCCGACACCGGCGCGGCATCCGGCCGGGTCGATTCCCCGCCGATATCGAGAATGGCCGCCCCCGCCTCGAAACAGCGCAGCGCCCGATCGATGGCCGCCTGCGGATCGAAATAGAGGCCGCCATCGGAGAAGGAATCCGGCGTCGCATTGACGATCGCCATCAGCAGGCCCGCCGGGCCGAGCGTCAGGCTGCGACCATGGGCAAGCCGCCACTCGAAGGGCGCGAAGGGATCGAACCCGTTCCCGAGGTCCGCCGGGCGTTGCGACGACGTCATTATTGTCCTCCCTGGATGACCGGAGGCGCCCAAAACGCCCGCGATCTTCCGACATGGTAAAAGGGCGCCAAGCACCTGCAAACATGCAGCTTTCGGCTCGGCCGGCGGTCGTACTGCCACGGCGCGAGCGATGATTTGCTGTTGCACTCCCGCTGGCTATGCCCCAAGGTCCCCGTCAGTTCAACTGCCGAGACTGCGCTTTTCCATGCCCATCGCCCGCCTTTCCATCATCGCCCTTCTTTCCCTGACCTTCGTTACCGGTGGCGCGGCCAGGGCCGAGACGGTGATGAACAAGACGGTCACCTATTATTCGATCGGCGGCCGCACCGCGGCCGACCTCGACGAGGCGCTTTCGGCCGGCGGCCCAATGATGAAATCGACCGGCAACCGCCATCCCGGCGCCACCCGCATCAAGTTCGGCGGTACGGTGACCTATGTCCGGCGCGGCGACCTCTGCGCGGTCGGAAGCGCCAAAGTGACGCTCAGCACCAGGCTCATTCTGCCCCGCTGGAAGAACCGCAACAAGGCCGGCACGGAACTGGCGCTGGTCTGGGACACGCTTTCGAGCGACATCAAGCGCCATGAGGAGCGCCACGCCGAAATCGCCCGCAACCATGCCCGCCAGCTGGAAAAAACCTTCCTTGCCCTGAAGCCGCAGGCCGATTGCGACCGCATGCAGGCCGCCGTCACCCGCGCCAGCGAACTCGGCATCCAGGAGCACGACCGCGACCAAGCGCGCTTCGACAAGGTCGAGGCCACCAATTTCGACAAGCGCATGGTGCGGCTGTTGAAGTACAAGCTGGATCAGCTTCAAAAACCAAAGGCGCCCTGAGCCCCTAGGAAAGTATTCTCCCCTCAAAGAAGGG
This sequence comes from Rhizobium sp. Root1212, assembly GCF_001424985.1. Classification (GTDB taxonomy): domain Bacteria; phylum Pseudomonadota; class Alphaproteobacteria; order Rhizobiales; family Rhizobiaceae; genus Pararhizobium. The sequence goes on along the minus strand of NZ_LMDA01000025.1, from coordinate 10,489 downwards.
GACCTTTCTTCCACAAGGAATGTCATCGCGACGAAGCAAGGAAAACCCTTCAATATTGATGGGATATCTTGTGTGACACGCGCCTGCCAACAGTATCTCATTGGTAAATTCTAGTGGTAGAAGACTGAGGCAAGATCGGCTATTGTCCAATCATCGAAGGAAGACGACATCCCAAGACGTCCCTTCCGATGAATTGCTTCAGCCGAAGGAAACGACCATGACGGTCGTTCGGCAAGACATATGGTTTCGCGTTGAACGGCTCCGGCAGGAGCGATTTTCGACCTGCCTTCCGCCACAGCGCATGTGTCGCGTGTTCTCCTGGCGTATCCCCAGTGCAGCAGATGCTCCCTCCCTCATCTGCATGCGATGCGCCCTCCTGGCCTCGCTCGCCCGTTTCGGCAAGCGAGGCTTTTTTTGGCTGGCGTTTTTTAGGCCTGACGCTCGGGCACATGAACGACGAGCCCGTCGAGGGCATCGCTCATCTTGATCTGACAGGAGAGCCGCGACGTCGGCTTCACCTCGTAGGCGAAATCCAGCATGTCCTCTTCCATCGCTTCCGGCGGGCCGACGATCGCCGTCCAGGCGTCGTCGACATAGACATGACAGGTGGCGCAGGCGCAGGCGCCGCCACATTCCGCCTCGATGCCCGGCACGGAATTGCGCACGGCATTTTCCATGACGGTCGAACCGTTCTGAACGTCGAAGTCGTGTTGGGTGCCGTCGAAGGCAATGATGGTAAGCTTGGTCATGATGGTTCCGGCTGCCGTTGTCTCTTGCAACCGCGCCGGCACATCACTGAGGAACCGGGCGCGATCGAATTGTTGTTGGTGGAAGCGCTACGCCCTGCACTTCCGCTTTGCCTGTGCGGCTTGGTCCTCGACATCTGCCGGAGGCTCCGGCAGAAACGCGGCGAATGGGCCGAAGTTCTTCCACGAAAAGCTTTCGCCCGTCAACTCTCGGATGGCCGGACACGCAAAAGCGACCCGTGGCGTCTCGCCGCAACGGGTCGCAGGGATGGTTTTCGGAAAAAGCCTAAAGCACGTCTCGCAAAAGTGTGCAGCGGTTTTGCGAAAAGACATGCGTAGAAGCAAAGAGCTAAAGCTTACTGCGCGAATCTGAAAGATCGCGACACGCTTTAGCGGCTGAACTTCAGGATAAACAACTCGGCATCCAGCACCGCTGCGCTGAGCGCCCCGATATAGGCCGGGTTTGCCGGAGCCTTCTCGATGGCGGCGGCATTTTCGGCAACGGCAAAGGCGCCGACGGCAAGGGCCGCGCCCTTCAGGCGATGCGCCGTTTCCGCGCGGGCGGCGTCGGCATCGTCGATCAGCGTCTTCAGCAACTGGCGCGCCTGCCGGGCAAACAACTGCAGCACTTCGGCTTCGAGCGCCTTGTCGCCCATGGTCTGGGCTTCGAGGTGAACGAGGTCGATCGCCCGCGCCGCGGTCGCGCGGGGGCTCAATGAATTGTCGGGAGCTTCGAATGCAATCTTAAGTGCCGCCATGTGCCAATATCCTAGCTTTGTTATCTCGACCGACGGGCTTGAGCGAAACGATCCCCGTATTCGCGCCGGACGGACAGGCTTTCCAGCATTGCAAGGCATTCTGCCGAAAGCGACGCTGCTATCGAATTAAAAACCGGCCGAATGAAGGCGGATTTCGCGTCGTATGGTTAACGGCCGTTAAAGCGCGCGAATCCAAGGGTTTCAGGCCTTTGCATGCAGACAGCGCCTTAAGAAATTGTTAGCATTTTAACGAATGCCCAGGGGCCTTAATTGTAAGAAACCGGGGAATGTGTCAGTACGATACGTTGAAAGTCCTGTTTTTGGCCGCAAAGCCATGAACAGAACCCGGTGGCGGCTGAAAAGCGCCACGATGCGTGATTGGAAATAGGGTGAGGCAAGAGTGGTGCGATCTCGCGTACCTTGCCGCCACCGTCCGGACCGGAAGCCCGATGCAGCGCCGCTGCGAAAGGCTCGCCCGGCAGGACAGTTTAGTAACGAGGCGTATCCGCATGGCGACGAACAAGACCAACGAGTCAATCGACGACAAGGCATTTCAGGCGCTGGAAGACGCCCTGAAAATCGACTTCGACGAGCTGAAGTCCGCCGTCAGCGACAAGGCCGCCCCGGAAACCGCCGAGACGGCGAAGCGCGCGGCCCCTGCCCCCGCCGCATCGCAGGCGAAGCCGGCCCGCAGCCAGGAGGCGCCGAAGAGCCTTGCGCCCGAGCCTGCGCCGCGCAGCCCCTCGCTCGCGCCGGCCAATGACGATTCCCGCAAGACGCCCGCCGCCGTGCTGCGCTCGCTCGACATCCGCTCCAGCCGCACCGCCATGCGCGTCGCAGCGCTCGTTTCGCTGCTATGGGTCGTCGGCGGCATCGGCATCGCCAATCTTCTCTATGGCCCGGAGATCTGGCAGATCCGCTCTCTGAGCGACCTCGCAGCCATGCCGGGCGCGATCGGCGTTGCGATCTTCACCATCCTGCCGGTGATGCTGTTCTTCTCCTTCGCTATGATGATGTCGCGCGCACATGAACTGCGCAGCGCCGCCCGCTCCATGGCCGAAGTCGCCCTTCGCCTCGCCGAGCCGGAAACGGCCGCTTCCGAGCGCATCATGACGGTCGGTCAGGCCGTGCGGCGCGAAGTTTCGGCCATGAACGAAGGCATCGAGCGCACCATCGCCCGCGCCACCGAGCTGGAAGCGCTGGTGCATTCCGAAGTAAACGCTCTGGAACGCAGCTACAGCGACAACGAGTTGCGCGTGCGCACCCTCGTCCAGGAACTCGGCCTCGAGCGCGAAGCCATCGTCGGCCATGCCGAGCGCATCCGCTCGTCGATTTCCGGCGCCCATACCCAGCTCAAGGACGAACTGAGCCAAGCCAGCGACGAGATCGGCTCGCGCCTTGCGACCTCGGGCGAAGCCTTCGCCTCGATGATCGAGACCCGCGCCGCGACCCTGATGGAACGCTCCACCAACGCCGCGCAGACGATCGACGCGATGCTGTCGACCCGCACCGACGCCATGCTTTCCGGCCTGACGACGGCCGGCGTCAAGCTCAGCAACGAGTTCGACACCCGTCTCGAAACCCTGAGCCAGACGCTTGCCAAGCGCGGCCAGCAGCTGCTCGGCCAGTTCGAAACCCGCGCGTCGACGCTCGACGCCAATACCGAAAAGCTCAATGCCGCGCTCAACGAGCGCGCCCGTCAGCTCAACGAAACCCTGATCGCCCGCACTCGCGACCTGAACGAAAGCCTGAATATCGGCCAGCAGGCGATCACCGGCGGCCTCGAAGACATCCTGCATTCGATGAACGCCACCCTCGACGAAAAGGGCGCGAGCTTCCGCCAGAGCCTGAAGACCAGCGCCGACGATGCGATCATGGATCTCGACCTGCGCTCCGGCTTTTTCGAGGAAAAGCTGCAGACCACGGTCGGCCAGCTGGCGACCGCATTCGACGGCCGCTTCCACGAATTCGCCTCTGCCTTCGACAAGCGCGCCGGCCTGCTCGACAGCAAGTTGACCGAAAGCCTTGCTCGCATCAACGAGACCGTGACCGGCGGCTCCGACGCGATCGGCGGCATCCTCGACAGGAACATCGAAAAATTCGAATCCGCGCTTGCCGATCAGTCGCTGACGCTCGCGACCACGCTCGGCACGACGCAGGATTTCATCGAGGAGACGATCAACAACCGCACCGCGGCCCTTGGCGATGCGCTGGGCAATGCTCACCAGAAGATCGACGAGGTTCTCTCTGAGCGGTCCGGCACGCTGATGAGCGCGCTGACCGCCGCCCAGGACCGCATCGAGACCGGCTTTGCGAGCCGCGCCAGCGCGCTGGAAACCGCCCTTGGCGAAACCCAGCAGCGTGTCGGCGAAGCTCAGGACCGTATCGCCCAGACGCTCGACACCCGCACCGGCGGTTTCATCGACGGCCTACAGGCCATTCACGACCGCATCGAAACCACGCTCGCCAACCGCAGCGACGAGATCACCAGCGCTATCGCCGCAACGCATCACAAACTCGACAACACGCTGGCCGAGCGCACGCTCGATCTGTCCGGCGTTCTGGCGGCAAGCACCCAGGCGATCGATGGCGCCTTCGACGGCACGGCCGAACGCATCGATGCGATCATGGCCGAGCGCACCGGCGCGCTTTCGAATGTGCTGGCAACCTCCGTCGGCTCGTTCGACGCCACCGTCAACAGCACGACCGATCGCCTCGACACCATGCTCGCCGCGCGCCACCGCGCCATCGGCGAAACGCTGGGAAGCTCGGTCGGCGCCATCGAATCGGTGATCGGCGGAACTGCCGAACGTCTCGAAACCGTGCTTTCCGAGCGAGCGCTGGGCCTTGGCAGCACGCTTGCCCTCTCCGTCGATGCCATCGAGACTGCCGTCAGCGGAACCGCCGAGCGTCTCGAAAGCGTTCTTTCCGATCATACCCTTGCTCTTAGCAGCACGCTCGGGCTCTCGGTCGATGCTATCGAAACCGCCGTCAGCGGAACCGCCGAACGCCTCGACAGCGTGCTTTCCGACCACACCCTTGCCCTCAGTAGTACGCTCGGGCTCTCGGTCGATGCTATCGAAAGTGCCGTCAGCGGAACCGCCGAGCGCCTCGACAGCGTGCTTTCCGACCGCGCGCTCGGCCTCAGCAGCACGCTCGCCCTCTCCATCGATGCCATCGAGACCGCCGTCGGCGGCACGGCCGAACGCCTCGACAGCGTGCTGTCCGACCGCACCCGCGCTCTTGGCGACACACTCTCGACCGCGGCCAAGGCCATCGAGACGACCGTTGGCGACACCACCGAACGCCTCGACACGCTGCTGACCAAACGCCATCAGGCCATCGGCGAGACATTGGGCAGCTCGGTCGGCGCCATCGAATATGTGATCAGCGGCACCACCGAACGCCTCGACAACGTGCTTTCCGACCGTCAGCGGGCACTCGGCGAAACCCTGTCCAGCCATGCCGATCGGCTCGACAACACGCTTGCCGCGCGCTCCGAGGAGATCGCCGGCATCATGTCGTCGCGTGCCAACGAGATGGCCGATACGCTGAGCAGCCGCGCCGAAGACGTCGCCGACAGCCTGTCCTACCGCGCGACCGCAATCGCCGAAACCATGGCCGACCGCGTCGGTGACATCGAGAGCCAGCTTTCGAACCGCGTGGGCGCAATTGCCGAAAACCTCGCCGGTCGCGTCGGCGAGATCGCCGGTGCGATGACCAACGCCTCCGGCCAGATTGCCGATACGCTGTCGAACCACGCTTCCGCGCTCGCTGCCAGCATGGTCGAGCGTACGGGCGAGATCGAGCGCACCCTCTCCGGCCGCGCCGAGCAGCTCGCCGGCGCGCTCAACGCCACCCACGAGCAGATCCGCACCACCCTCGACCAGCGGATCGAGGCGATCAACACCGCCGTCGACCAGGGCAAGACCCAGCTTTCCGATCTGCTCGGCGATCAAGCGCTGTCGATCGCGACCTCGCTCGCCACCAGCACCAGCATGCTGGAAATGTCGCTGGACGAGCGCCAGGCGGCTATCGCCGGTACCATCGACCGTGGCGCCGAGGCCCTGGAACAGCGCCTGCAGTCGAGCACTGCCCATCTCGCCGGCCAGCTCGTCGATACCGCCGAGCAGATCGGCCGCGCCTCCGATGCGCTCAGCTCCCGCATGGATACCTCGCTTTCGGCGATCAACAGCCGTCTGGATGAAACCGGCAGCCGCATCGAAACCAGCCTCGGCTCGCTGGAAGACCGCATCCGCAACAGCATCGGCGGCGTCGACGATATGGTCGACAATGCCGGCCGCCGAATTGCCGATACGCTCGATAGCCGCACCGGCGAACTGCAGCGCATTGCCGAAACCACCACGGCGCGGATTTCCGACACGCTTTCCGGCCGTGTCGCCGAACTCGGCTCTGCCAGCGAAGACGCAAGCCGCCGCATCGCCGATGCCCTCGACAGCCGCACCGGTGAACTGCAGCGGATGGCCGAAACCACGACGGCGCGCATTTCCAATACGCTTGCCGACCGTGTCGCCGAACTGGGTTCCGTCAGCGAAAGCGCAAGCCGCCGCATCGCCGACACGCTCTCCGAGCATGCAGAGCAGATCGACCGCGCCAGCGAGGCCGCCGCAAGCCGGATCGAAGCGAGCATCGAAGGCGGCACGGGCCGCATCGAGGAACGCCTCGGCACCATGGACCGCGCCCTCAATATCGGCCTCGACAATGTCAGCCGTACCATCGAGGGGAAGGCCGCCGTGCTGGTCACCGGCCTGCGTAGCGCCGTCAGCGACGCCTCCCAAGGCATCGATGCGGAAGCCGCCCGCTCCTCGGCCATGTTGAGCAAGGCGGGCGAAGACTTCGCCCAGGCGCTCGCCGCCCGTCAGGCAGACTTCCAGTCGGCCGTCGAACAGTCCGCCGCCACCGCCGCCATGCGCAGCGCCGAACTCGCCCGCTCGGTGGGCGCCGCCTCGGATAACGCCGTCTCCCGCATTTCCGATGCGCAATCGGCATTGGCCCAGCAGAACGCGAACCTGCAGCAAGGCATCGCCGAGGTCGAAAAGGCCCTGGAAGCCCGTGGCAACGCGATCCGCTCGACGCTGGACGAACGCACCCGCGAGCTGAATTCGATGCTCTCCGGCCGAACCTCCGAACTGTCGCGCCTCATCGACGAGCAGGCCCGCCCAGTCATCGAACAGTATGCGCAGGTCGGCCGCGATGCCGCCGAGCGTATCTCCGCCGCAGCAGAAGACAGCGCTGCCCGCCTGCGCGCCGAAAATGCGGCCCTTGTCGACAACTTGGCAAGCCGCACCGGCGAAACGCTGAACGCCATCTCCACCCGCGCCGAGGAAACGGCCAATGCGATGCGCATGGTGGAAAACCGCCTGCAGTCGACCGCTGCCGGCCTGATCGAACAGCTGGCCGCAAGCAACACCGCCATCTCCGGCGTTATCGAGCAGGCAAGCGCCAATCTCGGCCAAATGGACGAGAAGCTGGAATCGACCACCGCGCGCTTCACCGAATCCGCGAGCCGCGCGTCCGATATGCTCGCCTCGTCTTCCCGCCTGCTCGAAGGCCGGGTGGACAAGCTCGTCGGCATCTCCGGCGAAACCTTGTCGCAGATCGGCAGCATCGTCGGTCGCTTCGAGGATCACTCCAAGGTGCTGGGGCAGGCATCCGATCTTCTGGCCGCCGCCCAGTCCAATCTTGTCAGCACGCTCGAAGAGCGCCAGGATGCGCTGCGCACCCTCTCCGTCGGCCTCGTCAGCCGCTCGGAAGAGATCGAAAAGACCATGCACGCGCTCGAAGGCTTCGTTGACGGCGCCTTCCAGCGCGCCGAGGAGCGATCCGGCATGGTGGCCGCAAACCTGCGCGCCGGCATCCAGACCTCGTTCCACGACGTCGGCCGTCTCCTGACCCAGACCGAGGAACGCGCCACCTCCGCCGCCCAGGCGATGAGCGCCGCCATCACCAAGGCTGGCGAAGAGGCCAGCGCCTCTGTCGAAAGCGTCTTTAGCCAGGCCGAGGAGCGCTCCCGCGAGATCGCAGGCAACCTGCGCACCGGCGTCCGCTCCTCCTTCGCGGACGTCAACAAGACGCTGGCAGAGACTGAGGAACGCACCGCAAGTGCAGCGGAAGCGATGCGCAACGCCGTCGCCAAGGCCAGCGAGGAAGCTGGCCTTTCGATCGAGAACGCCTTTGCCCGTGCCGAGGAGCAATCCAAGGACGTCGCGGGCCGCCTGCGCGGCAGCGTCGGTGCCTCCGTCTCCGATATCGACCGCATGCTGACTGAAAGCGGTAAGAAATCCGACCTCGCCGCGGACAAGATGCGCGAAGGCCTTCGCCAGGCCGTCGAAGAAGCGATTGCCCGCTTCAGCGGCGCAACCGAGGAGATTCGCCGCTCGGCAGGCGAGATCCGCAAGGAACTCGACATGACCCGCGAGGAACTGAAACGCGGCGCCTTCGATCTTCCGGAAGAAGCCAAGGAAAATGCGTCCGTTATGCGCCGCGCCGTGGCCGAGCAGATCAAGGCATTGCAGGAACTGTCCGACATCATCGGCAAGTCTTCCAGCCAGCTGGAAATCGCCCATCCGACCCCTGCCCGCGCGGCAGCCGTTCAGCAGCCGGCTCCGGCCACCCGCCTGACGCCGCAGCCGGATATCGCCGCCGTCCTGCAGGAGAACCAGCAGCCGGCCCTGCGCGGCAGCCTGCCGCTCGAAAGTCGCCCGGCTGAACGCCCCGTCGCGCGCCCGGCTACCGCCCAGACGCAGCCCGTCCCCGCCAGCACCAATCGTGCCGGCGAGGAAGGCGGCAGCGGCTGGATGCGTGACCTGCTCCGTGGCGCTTCGCGTGAAGAAAGCCAGCCGGCTGCCGCGCCCGCGCAGCGTCCGGCTGAAACCCCGGCAACCCGCGCCAGCGAAAGCCGCAATCCGCGGCATGTGATGGAATCGCTGAACTCGCTTTCCGTCGATATCGCCCGCGCCATCGATCACGATGCCTCGGTCGATCTATGGCGCCGCTACCAGCGCGGCGAGCGCGATGTCTTCACCCGCCGGCTCTACACGCTGAAGGGCCAGCAGACCTTCGACGAGATCAAGCGCAAGTATGACCGCGAACCGGAATTCCGCTCGGCCGTCGATCGCTATATCGGTGACTTCGAGAAGTTGCTCGCCGACATCGCCCGCAACGATCGCGACAAGGTGATGACCCAGAACTACCTGACTTCGGACACCGGCAAGGTTTACACCATGCTCGCCCACGCCGCCGGCCGCTTTAGCTGATCGGTCTTATTGGTCGCATGACACGCTTAAAAAATCCCGCTTCGGCGGGATTTTTTGTGTTGATTTCAGGGAAATGGAAGTCAAGACGGCTTCAGTGCAAACTGAGATCGGCTTTTCAGGTAATGCATGCCCTGTTCGCCAAATTTGGTGCGGACGACGGGGATCGAACCCGTATAGCCTAAGGCCGAGAGATTTTAAGTCTAAAAAACAATGACATACGGGGGTATGTGGAGCTGTTTCATGGCTTACATGCCCTTGTTTTCGCGACATCATCATCGTGTAGGGCCGTGTCGGACCTGGTCTCGTACCGGGCCTGACGTCGGGTCCGGGCTCGAAGATGAGGATCACGGAACATGGGTACGAAGCTAACACAGGGAACGGTCAACCGAATAGCCGAGGAGCACGAGGCAGGCGCGCAAGTCTATGATGCCGATGTGTCGGGGCTGCGCATTGCAGTGGGCAGCAAGTCCTGCAGCTACAAGCTGGTAGGACGGATCAATGACGGAAGCGACCGATATATCTCCATCATCATCGGCCGCACCGACGAGGTGAGCCTCAAGGCTGCGCGCGAAAAGGCGGCAGAATTGAAGCTTGCGCTTCGGCGCGGCGAAGATCCGCGGGCGCCCAAGCGGACAGTGCCAAGCCTGCGGACGGCATGGACACGATATAAGGAAACCCGAGGCCGCGAACTCCAGGCCAGCACTACCGCGTGGTACGAGCGGAAGGTGCTCGATGTCCTGAAGCCAATTCTGGATATTCCATTGGACAAGCTTGATCGCGAGACGGTTCGTGCCCTCCATGAGAAGATCACGAAGAAGAACGGACCCTATGGCGCCAATGGCGCCATGCGTGCCCTCAAAGCTGTCTACAATGACGCTGCCCGTACCCAAGATCTGCCACCGAACCCTGTTAGCCGAGCGGTGAGGATGAACAAGGAGACGCCTCGCAAGTGGGCGCTTGATGCGGCGGGTCTGACGGAAGCGTGGCGCTGCCTCGATGAGATGGAAGATCGGATCAGGGCGGCATGCTGGACGGTCATGCTGCTGACCGGCCTGCGATCACACGATGCACGGTCGATGCGGTGGGAGCATCTCGACGCGGATGGCGTCCTGACGGTTCCATCGCCGAAGGGCGGAGTTGACAGGGCGTTCCGGCTGCCGTTGCCGCGCCATCTGCTTCAGGTCCTTGAAAGGGTCAGGCAGGAAACCGCACCGCTGGAAAGTCCGTTCGTATTTCCCTCCACAAGCAAGTCCGGCCACATCGAGGAGATGAGGCGTACGGGCGAATTTTTGCATGCTCCACATCAGATGCGTCATACTTATCGGACGTGGTCGCTTGAGGCGGGCGTGGACATGCAGACGGTCACGCTGCTGATGAACCATCGGCCTGCTGGTGTGACATGGGGATACGTCACCCGCGCTCATCTTCTCGGCCATATGCGTGAAGCGCAAGAGAAGGTTTGCGCCGCCTTGGTCAAGCACCGGGGCGGCTGAAAACGCCCTCCACACGGTCCGGCATGAAACGTTGGTATGTCACGACCTGCCACTTCGGTAGCCTTTCCCGATCTGAACACAGATCGGAAAGGACCGAAACATGGAACAGCTTTGTTGATTTCCACTGAGAGCTGACCCGGCGCAGCCAGATATTTCCATTGAGAATTGACCCATGTTTCAACCGTCCCTCGCATGTTTTCAGCGGGGGCTCTGGA
>NZ_LMDA01000024.1 GCF_001424985.1 Rhizobium sp. Root1212 | reverse complement strand
AAGGAGAAACGTAGGAACTTGACCACCACGACCCACACGAACGATACCTAAAAGCGGGTCAATTCTCGGTGGAAACGCCGGGTCAGCTCTCAGTGGAAATCAACATTCTCGCCGTCATGGACCGGCTCAACGAGAGGACGGGGCTCTGCGGGCACGTCGTCCTGGCGCTCGTGCAGGAATACCTTTGGGCTCATGCATACGAATGGTCGAAGGCAACCTTCGACCTGGTGGACGGCGCCGACCTTCGCGCGATCCGTCAGCGTCACGAGGAGACTCGCGCAATGCGGTCTCGAAGCAGCGCCTACGCCGAGAAGGCGCAGGCAGAACTCGTGCGACTCAGCGCTGTGGCCTGAGACAATCAACCAAAAGGAGAGAATGGCAATGAGCAAGGCGAAGACGAAGACGAAGAAGGACGTTGAAACGTCGGACATCGTGCCGACGCAGGAGGACATCGCGCGCTTCTCGCACCTCGACACGGAGCGGAAGCGGGTCGCTGCGGCGACGGCGTGGGCTGGCATGCGCGCGTTCCAGCTCGAGATGGGGCCTGGGCACGCTGCGCTCGACCTGATTGCGAGCGAGCTGCCGGCGGCGTATCGGCGCAATTGGGCGAAGGGGCTGATGGCAGCGGCGTAAGTGCTGGTCTGATCCGACGTGACAACGGGCCATGTTGAGAACGTCTACGGATCGGCCGATGGGCCGATCCGGTCACCTCAATGGAGGTGGACGCTCCTGCGGGGATGTTTCTCCGCGCCAAGGTCCTCCCGACCAGGGTCGAGCGTGATGCTGGACCACAGAAGGAGAACGACCATGGCAACCAAGAAGGCTCCGCCCACCCTCAACGCCCCCTGGAAATCGGTGACCGACATCAAGGCGGCATTGACGCGGGCACGGGAGCTTCACGCGGAGAACGGCAAGCGCCTCTCCGAGATGAACGAGCGGGTGGCGAAGCGCCGGGAAGAGTTGCGCGCCAATCTGCACGACCTGTCCCCGTCCGAACAGTCTCACATCCTGAACCGGGCCCTCGGTGGCCTTCGGGCCGACCTCAAGCGCGAAAGCGTCGATGCACGTACCGTGCGGCTTCGCGACCTTGACGCCCTGCGCAGGCAGGTCGAGCAGGCACACGCTCACTACCAGAGCCCCATGCAGATGCTCATCCGCGACAGCCTCGGCAGCGAGCGCCGGTCGCGGCTCCAGGCTCAACTGGAGCACGCGGGCAAGGTCGAACTCGCCAGCCTCGCGGCGCTCGCCGTGTCCATGAAGGACCGCGAACTCGGGGCCGTGCTCGCCGCACAGGTCGGCCGGATGCCGCATGCCGAGCGCCCCTTCAGCCCGCAGGAACTGGCCGAACATCTGATCGGTGACGACCATCTCGCGGTCACCGCCGCTATCATGGAGGTCAGCGAGCTTGCCCAGCGGGCGATCCTCGACGACCGTGAGTTCGAGCAGGGCCGGCCGGTGGACCGCATCGGCCTCGCGCTCCGCGCCCGTGACCGCGCCGCGCTCAACGCCCCCGACATTCAAGACGACAACCAGGAGAATTGACCATGGCCACCTTTGCCTTCTTTCCCGCCCGCGAAGAGCAGCGTCGCGGCGATCAGCTGAATTTCGCGCTCGCGGTTGGCGCATCGGCCTCGGCCGCTCGGGTTGTTGCCGAGACCCTGCTTGGCGAGCCAAACGCGCTCGTGGGCTGGACGAGCGTGGACCTGACATCTGCGCCCGCCGCTTTCGTCGGCGGCCTGCCGGTTGGCGCGCGGGCACAGGCCGTCTGGCCGAACCTCGACCGTGGCGGCTCCTACATGAGGGGAACTTGACCATGGCCGCGAAGCTTCCAGGACTGCGGGACGGTAGCAATCGGGACCTGCTGTCCTGTCTTCTGGCAGGTAGGACAGTCGTGCAGTTGCGTGACCTCGCCGAAGAGGCCGGTCTCGGCCGAGACTACTACGATGAGTCGCGCATCTACATGGAGATCCACCACGCCGAACGGCTCATCGACGCCGGCTATCGCCTGGTCGTCGTCCCGGCCCTTTCGGACACCGTAAACGTCGCGCTGTTCGTCCGCGATCAGTGGGCGGTGGACGCGTCCAACGAGGCCGTAGACCCCGCCATGCGTCCTTATCTGGCGGACGGCGATCCGCTCATGGCCCTGCTCGTCGGGCGTGCGCAACGCGCCTCTAGACGCAGCCTTGAACACTGAGAGAGGATCGGGCCATGGCCGGACTGGATGACCTTGCGAGGAGGCTCGACCGCATCGCGGTGCGGGTCGAGGGAAACGTTGAGCGGGCAATGAAGGACTGCGCCCAGGTCGTGCTCCGCTCCGTGGTCGAGGGGACGCCGGTGGACACCGGCACGGCCCGCTCGAACTGGACGCCAGAGTTGGATCGCGCCTTTGAGGGGCTGTTTCCGGCCCGCGTGCCCGGCATAAAGGGCTCGACCGGCGACGCGAACTCGGTCGCCACGATCGAGTCCGGCGCGCCGGTCATCGAGGCGTTCGACATCCGCACGAACCGCGAAATCCATATCACCAACAATGCCGGACACATCCAGGCGCTCAACGACGGCCACTCGCAGCAGGCACCTGCCGACTTCGTGAGGATTGCCGTGCTCGAAGGGCTCGCCACGGTGCGCGGCGCAAAGATATTGGACGACTGAGCCTCAGAGCTCGTGCGGCGTCAGGAGCGCTGCCGGTGTCGTCTTCAGCCGCTCGGCCAGCTTGGCGATCATGGTTAGCGAGGGGTTCCGTCTCCCGCGCTCGATGCCGCTGACGTAGGTGCGGTCGATGTCCGCTTCCAGAGCAAGCGCCTCCTGAGACAGGTCGAGGGCTTTCCTCGCTGCTTTCACGTTATCCGCCAAGACTCTGCGATAGTCCAACATCGGCGCAATGCGCCAGCATGTGGACGGATCGTCCACGGACTCATCGTCACAATTGTCGCTGACAAATCCAAATGTTGAATATAGTCTACATCTATGGAGACATTCAGCACGATCGTCACATGGCTTTATAAGGGACTCGCCACCTGGTACGTGGCGGCGATTGTCGGTGGCCTCCTGATGTTTGCTGCCGAACGGCGCGACCGGCGGCGCGAACCGACCGATGACGACGTTCGGCACGCCGCGGCTCTATATCGCGAATATTACGGCGCCGAGGCGCACCGGATCATCGGCGACCATATGAACGCCGCATCCTTCGCACCGGACGGCCGGCACAAGCGCTTCCTGAAGCGGGTATCTGCTGAGCTGCTCAAGACATCTGTGCTGGGTGGGGATAGCATTCACACCATCAAGCCTTGAGAAATTTTACTCCCTTTGGCTGAAGCTGAAAATTCATGATATCAATGCGAAGACTGCTTCTGCCATAGCCTGCTCTTCTTTCGGAAGGTCGAGGCTGTCGAGATCAAAACCGTAAGCATCGACCGAAATACCGCCCATGACGCCGATGTGCTTCAAACCTGATGTGTTGCCAGGCTTCACCTGGTGGATGATTAACGTCTTTATCGTGCCGTATGAAACGGCATAGGTCACCGCCTGGTTGATGTCTTCGCGCTTTGGCAGATCCTTGTACTTCACGTCCGAGACGATGGTCTTGGCCGTCACATTTGAAGTCACGACAATGTCGGGTTGGGCGTAATGGACCTTGGTGTTTTGAAAAAGGTATTTCCTACGCTCGTTGTTGCCGTCGAAGACGCCGATCTCGTTCGACGCGAATGACTGGAGCACGCGCCGGATGTAGCACTCGAACAGGTCGTCGAAGTTAACAACGAAGCTGCGGAGCAGAACGTCGCTGCCTTTCTCCTGGAGCGCGATACCGCCGTTCGACAGGATCAGCACGGCGATCTCGAGCGCTCTGTAGTAATAGTCCCGCTGCGCTGGCAATTGGCGCCGCTGGATCGCTGCCTTAACGTCCTGAAGATCGGCGACGGCCATTTCACCGATCGAACCAGGCAACCGGTTAAACGCTTGGTTGGCTTTTCTGATCAACTCCAGCGACGTCGAAGAGGTGGATCGTAGGCGCTGGAGAAGGAATTGCAGCGCATATTTGATGACACGGTTCGCCGGGACGTCCGACGTTTGCTCGAAGCGCTGGGCCACCACCCGATGTAACTGTCCATGGGACCAGTGCTGCTTGAGGCTCGACGAAATGTCTATACGGCCCGACGGATGCGATGTGCTGCGAGCACATCGGAGGTATTCCTTGTGAAGCCCGAGCAGTTCCAGAGGTTTCACGGCGTCGAGCAGGTTCCGTCCGAGGAACTCCATGATGCTGTCCGTCGGACCATCATTTGTGAGATAGAGACGATCGGCAGTTGCCAACGGCGTCAATGAACTGCGTGCGACGTCCAGGACGCGCGCCAGGTTGCGGACCGGCAGTTTTGGGTTGACCTCTATCGTGACTGTGGGCGTCAGCGGAATAAGGCCGATGAATCCGCCTGCGGCGATGATTGCCTTCCGTCTTTGGAAGCGGAGGGACAGCAGCCCCCTATCCTCGACCTCCCGGAAAATGGGCAACTCGCCGCCGATCATGAGATCGGCAAGGTCAACCTCTATCGTTCCTCGCGAATCGACGCTGTAGACGGTTTTGCCGTCTGCCGTTGTGACACTGTGTGGGGTTGCCACGGGCCCGCGTTAACCGTTGCCCGCCGCCTGGGCGACGTTCCCCGGCGGTGGAGTTTCGGCGGCGGTGACTGCGGCCAGGCACTTCTGCCAGAGTGCTTGGACGACTTTCTGCGTCTCCGCGTCAAACCGGAAACGCTTCCTCATGGCAAAATCCAATTGTGAGGTCCAAAGCCGCTGGAGCGAGGCGCCGTCCTTGACCGTACGGAAGAACGCGTGCCCTATATCGATGTGGTTCTGAAGCTCGATGAAGAACTCGACCACCGGGCCCATCGCAGGTCCAGCCATCCCATTTTCCGTGAGGAAGTCGCGCAGTTTGTCGGCGCTGGGCGCTATCCGCACCTTCGCCCATCGGCGCTCCATCGCGGCATCGATCTCGTCGACCGACCGGTCTTCAGGGTTCATCGTAGCCAAGAATATCAAGTTTTTGGGGATGCTCACCACGCGGCCCGACGGCAAGAAGAACTCCCTACCACGATGCGATCCTTCCATGTACGTCATGGTCTCACCGAGAACTCGCGCCGGGTCCGTTCGGCTGAACTCGTCGATGATCATCACGACAAGGGAGTTCGTCTTCTGCGCGGCTGCCACCATCTGTAATAGGTGCTTATCTACGAGACGAAACCCACCTGCGTCGCGGTCAGGAACGTAACCCTCCACGAAATCTTCATACTGATACGACGGATGAAACTGCACCTCGCGGATCAGAGAATCGAAGCCCCCGGTCAATTTCAGTGCGATCTGCCGGGCGTACCATGTCTTACCCGTGCCGGGAGATCCAACGAGCATCACGCCGCCCATCTGGTCCTCGTTCAACAGTCGATAGACTTCGACTAGCACGGGATCATCGTCCGGTATCAGTGACGCTACGAGTGTCTCCGGCTCCTCCTTTGGCGCCTGCATCTGCTTTTGGGCCGGGAGTGAAAGTTTGAACGTCTTCGAGGACGGCACCCGCTTCTCAAGCTCGTCGCGGGATTCCGGCTGGATGCTGGAGATCATCGCGCAGATGATCGTCAAATCCTGCGGCTTGAGGATCTGAACGACCTGAGACGCGTAGTTGTTGATGCCGACGATCGAGGCGTCCGTCAGGAACTGGGTATAGGTGTCCGGCGCGCTCTTAAGTAGGTCTTCCTTTTTCACCGACTTCGGGAACACAAATACGTTATCGATCGCGATCTCGAAGTTCTTACCGTCGCTGGCCTGCTCTTTCGACGAACAATTGCCAATCGCTCGCACACCCTGCTCCCAGGGTGTAGCTACGCCTTTGTTGTTGTTGCTGCCAAGCCAAATGAGGACGATCGAGCCAACCTCAAACTCCTTCGGTACTTGAGCACACGTCAGCTCAATCGGCGCGGATCTCAACCCCGGCGGAGAACTGTCTATCTGTTCTGAAACTGCTGCGCTCGATGGCCCGAGCCGGACGAATGCTGGACTTGCCAAATTTACTACCCCCAGAGTCACCACCTTCATCTATGGGTGATTCTCCGGTTGCTTGCACGATTTTCTCCAGAGCGACGCTCATCGGCAGAAAAAGAGTGCGTCCAACAACCTTCACGCGGCGCAGAATGCCCGCAGCAGCGTTGGCCGTTAGGAAGTAGCTTTCATCCGGACGCGTCGCATCGAGCGCATCGACGAAGCGGGCGGGCACAATCTTTGACGGCGCCGGTGATGCAGTACCTTCGATGATCATGTCACGGCAAGCCACGCCGCCGCTCTTCCATTTCCGAACGAACGTGCCGGCGCGTATTTCGTCGGTGATCGCTGCGAACGAAAGCACGCGCGTAGCGTTTCGAAGTTCTGGCGCTAGCTTCAGAACATCCTCAGGCAAGTCGATCTCGTCAGGGCGCTTCACCGCAGCCGCGACGATCCCGCCGATGCGTTTTGCGATCCAGGTAACTACCGGAACGGCAACGGCGTTGCCGACCGACTTGTAGCGCTCAGAATCGAAACCGCGCGCGGGCTGGGGGACGCTCGCCAACGGAACGGTCCACCCAGCGGGAAAGCCTTGAAGACGTTCGCTCTCAGTAGGTGTCGGTCGTCGAACGGCATCGGGATAGGAAATATATGATCGGCTCCAATCGTTACCGGTGTGCCTCCCGGATGTCGCGGCGATACAATAAGCCAGCTGCGGCACGATAGCGCCTGTGCTATGCTTCGATTGCGTTACGAAACCGATGCGCTCCGAGCCGCGATCGGCGCTACGCTTCGGCTCAAATAGGGCTTCTGTCGCGCTGTGATAATCGCCCTTCCAAGCGCAGATGAATACGCGAGGTCGTGACTGGGCGACGCCGAAATAACGTGCGTTCATTACGCGCCAACTGACCGCATAACCGCGTTCGATCAACTCCATTAGGATAACGCCGAAATCGCAACCTTGATGCGAGTTAAGAAGTCCAACCACGTTCTCAAGCAACAGCACCTTCGGGCGCTTTGCTTCGACAAGCCGCATCAGTTCGAAAAACAGACTGGTATGGTTACCCTTCAGGCCATTTCGGCCATGATTGCCGCGAGCAAGCGACACGTCCTGACAGGGGAATCCTGCCGTCCAGACATCAGCATCCGGCATTTCCTCCGGTCTAAGCTTCTTTATATCGGACACGAGTGTTGCCTTTGGCCAGTGCTTCCTCAAGATCGACTGGCAGAACTTATCTAGTTCGCACTGCATCACGATGTCGCCGTCAGCTACATCGAAGGCATGGTCGAAACCGCCAATGCCTGCAAACAACGAAATGACCTTCAGTTTATTAGTCAGTGTTTTCTGGGGCGATAAATCACCCAACGGTGACTCCGATATTTCGGAGTTGGCAGAAGAGAAACCTGCAGGTCTAACGGCCTTGTTCATAGGTCAAATCTTCCTTGCTACCAAATTGGGGATACTCGCCTTGAATGGCTCTATGGCTTGCTGGAAGTTATCGATACCGTCCACGGCCTGATAGCCGAGAGCGCAAGAAAAGAGATCAAAAACCTCAGGGCTGGCTACAGTTGGCATGCTATCCAGACTATCGGGCTTTACCGTTCTCATTTTCTAAAACCCTCTTCGCGGCATTTTCATATTGAGAACAATACGAGAACATTGCAGATTCGTCAACGCTTCATCTCAGCGATGTCGACGCACAAGGTCAATGCCGTGCAAGCCATATTGTCGTGGAAAGACCAAGATTTGGTTAACCATGTTGAAGTGACTGGAGCTTTGGAACATTCCGCTTTGGTTCCCAAAACCGCAATGGCACGAACAGCGCATATAGCCGCCACGTAAGAGCCATTATCGCGCCAGTCGAGGGGATTGCCCCCGAAGCCTCAGATTCACAAATGATTGGTGGCCGCTGTGGGAATCGAACCCACACGGGCGTAGCCCGAGGCATTTTAAGTGCCTTCCGTCTACCAATTTCGGCAAGCGGCCTTCCATTCCAACGCGTCCGGACTCATAGCAGAAACACGCGCATCGGGCCTATATCAGGCCTTTACCGGCTCGAATAGGCCTAAGCGCATGATCCGGTTGCGCTTTTCTGCGGACACGTCGGGATTTTAAGTCTCTTGCGTCTACCAGTTTCGCCACGTCCGCATGCCCTGCTTTTCAGGCACGTAGCCGATTCAGTCAAGCATGCGATTGCAAAACATGCCGCTTGCTTGAACGGTATCAGAACAACGAAGCGCCCGACGGCTACCGTCCCTGTCTATCAATCGTTGCGAAGCTTAGCGGCGGATACGCTCAAGAGAACAAGGCCAACGAAAATTGTGCCGAAAACCCACTCGTAGAGATAACCCATATCCAGGATTTCCGGCCGGTATTCAGGATAGATCCCCTGCCGGAAACACATGACCGCATGCAGGATGGGATTATAGAGGAGGTAATCCAGATAGGGCCGCGGCATCGCGTCTGGCACGAAAAAAACCCCGGAAATCATGAACATAGGCCGGTTAACCAGACTGAAAATCTGCTCGTAAAGTGGCGAACGGGCAAAAAGCGTAACATTGATGAGGCCCATACCTGCACCAAGTAGCGTCGCAGCAAAGAGTGCTTCAAGGATATATGACCAGTCGAACTGCACCGAAGTAGGCAGTTTGACGATAATCATCCCCAGAATGAACGCCGCAACAAACGACGTCGTTATGAACTGCAAAACGTATCGTGCCACAACCGCGTCGATCGGCGCGACCAGCGGATAGGTCAGTAGGGATTTATTGGCCTTCACGGCGGCGGCGACATAACTCGACATGCCCTGATAGAACTGAAAGCACAGATATCCCGACGCAAAGAACAAGGGAAAATCGCTCCCTAGCGGGGGCACTTTCGCCACCGCGGAGAAAATCAGCGTCATCAGGAAGACATGCGACAAGGGATCAAGCAGCGCCCAGACATAACCGCCGGGTTTGTCGCCAAATCGAGCTGCCATTTCGCGGATGATCAGCGCCGTGGTAACGCGCATATGCACTTTAAGAACGTTCATGCTGAGACGTTTCCTTTGCGTCCGCTGCCGGCTTTCGACAAAGCGCACGCGAGATTTCCTTTGCCGGATGAAACCGACAGTCCTTCAGATACTCTAGAATAAAAACTTGGCGCCCTCGTCAAGGCTCCATTGCAACACTCAGCCTGCTTCGAAAAGAGCGGAGAACGAGACTGCCTCACCTGCTCTTGCCAATTTGCGGTGATTGCCGCTAAAGCATGGTGGAATTGGGGCTTCGGCCTCATCATTTCCATATATTCTTCCTGAAAAGCCGGAGCCATCGCATGTCTCTTCCCGATAAAGCCTTCCCCGTTTCCTGGGATCAGTTTCACCGCGATGCCCGCGCGCTTGCATGGCGCCTTGCCGATAACGGCCGCGAATGGAAGGCGATCGTCTGCATCACGCGCGGCGGGCTCGTTCCGGCAGCCATCGTCTGCCGCGAGTTGAACATCCGCCTTATCGAGACGGTCTGCGTCGCCTCCTATCACGATTACGATTCCCAGGGCGAGATGTACGTGCTGAAGGGTATTTCGGAGGAACTGAAAGCCGACGACGGCGAAGGTATCCTGATCATCGACGACCTGACCGACACCGGCAAGACCGCAACCGTTGTGCGCGCCATGCTGCCCAAGGCCCATTTCGCCGCCGTCTATGCCAAGCCGAAGGGCCGGCCGCTGGTGGATACCTTCGTCACCGAGGTCAGCCAGGATACCTGGATCTATTTCCCCTGGGACATGGGCCTTACCTATCAGGAGCCGATCACCAAGGGCTCACGGGGCTGAAAACTGCTGCGCGACGGGGAGGAATGCGCCGATGAAACGCACCGCCCTGGTCGCCGGCCTTTCCCTCCTGATTGCCGCAGGCACCGTCCCGCCATCGCGCGCCAACGAACTCTACATAGATGCCGTCAAGGACTATGTGCAGGATAGCCTGCGCGGCTGGACAAATGACCAGCGCATCGTCGATGCTTTGAAAACCGGGAATGCCTTCCACCAGTACCTGACAGCGGAAGATATCGATGCGATGGATGCGCGCTGGCGCATCGAGTTCCGAAGCCAGGAACGCCCCCTGATCCGCGCTGTGGTGGACAATTCTCTTTCCGCCTTTTTACGCGCAAAGCAGAAGGAGGCGGACGGCCTCGTCACAGAGATCATCGTGATGGACGCCAAGGGCTTGAGCATAGCCGAAAGTGAGGCCAGTTCGGATTATTGGCAAGGCGACGAGCCGAAATGGCAGAAAACCTACCTTACCGGCACGCGCGATATCTTCATCGACCGGGCTGAAAAGGATGAATCGACACAGATGCTGCAGGTGCAGGCCAGCATGACGGTCTTCGATCCCGAAACGGACCAGCCGATCGGTGCCATCACAATCGGCATCAATCTCGACGGCCTTTGACAGATCGCGCAGGCGGCAGTTCGCAACCGCCGCTCCTCTAGACGACCACGAAATCGTTGCTTGTCAAAGCCAGGTTCTTGTTCAGTGTCGCAAACAGCACTGAACCACCGCTCCCGGACCCATTGGAATCATAGAACAGATTGCCGGTATCCGTCTCGTAGATGACCCGGTCGTTGCCGTCGACGGCCTTGCCGGTGGTGTTCTTTACGAAAGCACTACCAGCCAGGGTTCCCAGCACGGTGAGCACCGTGAAAACGGCGTTCTCCAGATGGATGGTATCATCCACCACGCTGAAATCCGTCAAATGATCGACATTGCTTGAGCCAAGCGCGGTATCGAAGACGAAAATATCCTTGTTGGCGCCGCCGGTGAGCGTGTCCTTTCCCAAGCCCCCGAATAGGATATCGTCGCCGGTATCGCCCTTGAGGATATCGTCGCCACCGTTGCCTTTGAGCGCATCCTTGCCGTTTCCCCCGGCCAGCGTGTTCTTGCCGGCATTGCCGAGAACGATGTTGTCGAGCGTGTTGCCGGTTCCGTCGATATTGCCGGTGCCGAGCAGCGTCAGGTTCTCGATCGAACTGAAGCCGGTCAGCGAACGGGTGATCGTCGAGGTGATGGTATCCCGGCCGGCACTGTCGGAAACGGTGTCGTTTTCGGCGCCGAGAACGTAGGTGTCGTCACCCGCTCCGCCGATCAGCGCATCGAGGCCCGCTCCACCTTCCAGAACATTCTTGCCGGCGTTGCCGGTAATCGTATTCGCCAACCCGTTGCCGGTGCCGTTGATATTTCCCGTCCCGAGCAGCGTGAGCTTTTCGATTGTGCCGAAACTTGCTAGCGAGCGCGATATCGTCGAGGTGACCGTGTCGATCCCTGCACTATCCGACACCGTGTCACTTTCTGCGCCCAGCACGTAAGTATCGTTCCCAGCACCGCCGACCAAGGTGTCGTGACCGCCACCACCATCCAGGGTATTTTGGCCCGAATTCCCGTTGATCGTGTTGACGAGCCCGTTGCCGGTGCCGTTGATATTGCCCGTCCCCAACAGAATGAGCTTTTCGATCGTGCTGAATCCGGCCAGTGAGCGCGTGATCGTCGAGGTAATCGTGTCGATCCCTGAACTATCGGAGATGGTGTCGCTCTCGGCACCGAGGACGTAGGTGTCGTCCCCTGCACCGCCGACCAATGTGTCGTGGCCGACACCGCCATCCAGAATGTTCTTGCCGGAATTCCCGTTGATCGTGTTGACGAGCCCGTTGCCGGTGCCGTTGATATTGCCCGTCCCCAGCAGGATGAGCTTTTCGATCGCGCTGAAACCCGCCAACGAACGGGTGATCGTTGAGGTGATCGTATCAATCCCATCGCTATCCGATACCGTATCGCTATCGGCACCCAGAACATAGGTGTCGTCCCCCGCACCGCCGATCAGTGTATCGAGGCCCGCGCCGCCATCCAGAATGTTCTTGCCGGAAGTGCCGGTGATCGTGTTCACGAGCCCGTTGCCGGTGCCGTTGATATTGCCTACTCCAAGCAGGATGAGTTTTTCTATCGCGCTGAAACCCGCCAACGACCGTGAACATCTTCATCGTGTCGGTCGCGCCTTCCTCNATGTTCTTGCCGGAAGTGCCGGTGATCGTGTTCACGAGCCCGTTGCCGGTGCCGTTGATATTGCCTACTCCAAGCAGGATGAGTTTTTCTATCGCGCTGAAACCCGCCAACGACCGCGTGATCGTCGAGGTGATCGTGTCGATCCCCGAACTGTCGGAAACCATGTCGTTTTCAGCACCAAGGACGTAGGTATCGTCCCCCGCGCCGCCGACCAGCCTGTCAAGACCCAACCCACCGTCCAGGATGTTCTTGCCGGAAGTGCCGGTACCATGTCGTTTTCAGCACCAAGGACGTAGGTATCGTCCCCCGCGCCGCCGACCAGCCTGTCAAGACCCAACCCACCGTCCAGGATGTTCTTGCCGGAATTGCCGGCGATCGTGTTTGCCAACCCGTTGCCGGTACCATTGATGTCCCCCGTCCCCAGCAACGTCAGGTTCTCGATCGTGCCGAAAACGACCAGCGAACGCGTGATCGTCGAGGTAATTGTGTCCGTTCCCGAACTATCGGAAACCGTGTCGTTTTCAGCACCGAGAACATAGGTATCATCACCCGCGCCGCCGTCGAGTGTGTCGGCATCCGCGCCGCCGTCGAGCGTGTCATTGCCGGCTCCGCCGAAGAGCTTGTCCGTTCCTCCCCCGCCGTTCAGTTGATCGTTGCCGGCCCCGCCGGCGTCGATCTCGACAGGGTTGGGCAAGACGATGCCAAGCGTGTAGACCGTGCCGCTGGGAATGACCGCTCCCCCGGAGCCGCTGCTGGTGTAAACGCCGACCTTTACGAAATATTGCCCCGGCGTCGTCAGCGTGAAGGCGATAAAACTTTTCCAATCGACGGTGGAGCCCGTGTCACCGGCATCCGTAACGGAATCATCGTTGTAGGCGAGCAGATTGCCGTCGGCGTCGTAAAGTTCGATGTAGGTGTCCGTCCCGCCATCGATATCCAGCGTCACCTGTCCCGGCGCCAGCACATCGAAACTGTACCAGTCGAAATTGCCGTCGCCCGTTCCCGTGATCGTGACGCTCGGGTTCGTATCCGAATGCTCGACATTCGCATCCGTGTGCGGGCCGATCGCCGATGTCAGGCTTCGCGCCGTCTCGCGCGTATTGTTGGTGGCGGCGGCATTTTCCGTAAACACTCCTGCCCCCGAATAGGTCGCGACAGGTGTCCGGAAATCGCCGAAAAGCGTATCGGCGCCGTCGTTGCCGTTCAAGATGTCATCGTCACCACGCCCGACGAGCACGTCGTCGCCGCCATTGCCCGTCAGCTTGTTCCTGCCGACATTGCCGGCGATTTCGTCATTGCCGGAGCCGCCATTGGCATTTTCGATGAGAGAGCGCAGATCGCCCTGATAGAGCAACGCATTATAGACATTACCGTTCGCATAAGCGCCGAGGCCGAGATAGGCGCGCTCAGTCTGCGAAACGAGAGACCATCCTCCCGGCGCCAGATCGATGAAGGCATTGTCGGTATAGTTGGCGAAATCATAGGTATCTTCGCCGCCGCCGTCCCAGATCGTTAGGAACAGACGGTTCGACGCGGCGGAAACACCATCCCCCGGCTTGCCTTGCCCGGTGCCGTTGACGAACATCTCTCCTGTGGTCGCAGACCAAGTATAGGTCGTTGCCTCCGAATGGGTGCTGAAATTGGCGCCGTAGAGATACTGGAGCGCTGCGACATCGTACATCATCAGCGTCTGAGCGTAGCCAAATTCTTCGTTGGTGTATCCGTTCGTCAAGCCGCCGACAAAACTGCGGTAGGTCATCACCGAAAATTCCATCCCGTCGCGATCATGCGGGATGGCAAACTTGAAACCATCGATATCCGTGCCGGCATTGTGCCCGTGGCTGAGGCCCATGGCATGGCCGAGTTCGTGGATATGCGTCGCCCAGGCGTAAGTGCCGACCTGCGGCGTGCGGTAGTCATA
The DNA here is from genome assembly GCF_001424985.1 of Rhizobium sp. Root1212. Taxonomy (GTDB): domain Bacteria; phylum Pseudomonadota; class Alphaproteobacteria; order Rhizobiales; family Rhizobiaceae; genus Pararhizobium. The sequence goes on along the minus strand of NZ_LMDA01000024.1, from coordinate 276,982 downwards.
GTTGTCTCCGAACCAGACGTCGCCGCCGGAGACCCCCTGGCTCAGGAGCGGAAAATCGGCAACCCTTGCCGTCGTCAGGTCGCTGCCGTCGAACATGTTCGTCTGGCCGATCGTTATGTCGGAACTGCCGGCCGGATCGGCAGCGAGTGATATGTCGATATTGGCGATCTGGGAGTAGGAGCCGAAGGTGAAAAGCGCCGTGCCGGAAGAAGCCGTCCCCTCCAGAATGGACTGGATCGCGTTCTGCTGTGTCGCGCTGATCTGCTGAGACCCGTCGATCGCGTAGGGATAGGTGCCGAAATCGCTGAGCGCATCGGCAAAGCTGTAGGTGATCGGCCCGCTCCATTGCGTGCCGTAGAGAATGCCATCGATATATTGGTTGCCCGAAGGGGTCGAGGAAACTGCAATGCTCATGACTTCCCTCGAAATTCTTAGATGAAAAGATTAAAGAGGCCCGCAGCATCGTTCTGCGGAAAACAATCTGCCCGGACGCTGAAACGAAGTGACCGGAAACGCATGCATGAGAAATGTGCTATATTCTGCGTAGCTAATACCACCATCACGGCGGACGCTATAAAAAAAGAGAGGTTCGAGTGATCAAAATCGCGGCATTCGGCACCTATTCGCTTGCGCTGGCCTGCTGCCTCCTCGTTTCCGGCATTCTTTACGCTGAGGAGAAGAACATGCTACCGCCACCGCGCGACCCCACGACCGCCATTCGGGAAGAATACGATATGGCGCTTCGAAGCAACACGCCGGAGGCCTGGCGGCGGTTTATCGCGCGCCACCGTGGCCACCCGCTGGCCATCGAAGCTTCCGACCACTTGCAGAAGGCTCAAAACGGTAATCCTTGAGGATGCCTGCCACGCCACCTCTGCCCCCAGGCAGATCGATACCGAATCACCTTTTCCCCAGTTCACAGTTTTGCCGCCCTGGCTATTGCAGGAGATCGGGAGCCACCTTCCCTGCGGCTTTTCATCACTGATTTTTTGGGTTTCGGTTAATCCATTCCCTGAGCGGCGTGAAACTTTCGGCGGAAACGCCTGATTTTACAGGCGTCGCCCGCTGTCCCCGTTTTCCACAGTCACCAGACACAAGATATAGGGTTAAAAATTCCGTCACAGACCAGCCCTTGACGGAATCGGGTCCTATGGCGTTAATGGTTTCCACGTTGCGGCGGCGACGGGACCGGAATGTCACGAGGCCGGTTCGTATCAAAAAGATCGTTATCGACAATTGCCCTCCGGTGGATGACTCGCTGGCGGGAACGGTAATGATTTGTGATCCCCAGCGCCCTCCGCGATCGCAACAAAAACTGGCGTAAAGAAGTTGTTGATACTATATTTAGTGTTTGCAGCCAAAATCAGCACAAGATAAAGGGTGCCCTCGAGAGGGTTTCCCACGAAAAACGGAAACGGACACTGGCTGCGCAACAGGATGTGCGGCCGGATGGGACTTATTGTGCCGGGCGCTTTCCCGGTTGCGGCAACAAAGGACAAGGGACAGATGAAGATCGAACGTCGTTTCACCAAGCCCGGCCAATCGGCCTATGCGGAAATCGAATTCCGCAAGGCGGTCAGCGAAATCAAGAACCCGGATGGCTCCATCGTCTTCCGGCTCGCGGATATCGACGTGCCGGCGCAGTTCTCCCAGGTTGCCGCCGACATCCTCGCCCAGAAATATTTCCGCAAAGCCGGCGTCCCGAAGAAGCTCAAGAAGGTCGAGGAAAATTCCGTTCCCTCGTGGCTGTGGCGCTCTGAAGCCGACCTCGCCGCGATGAAGGATCTCCCCAAGGAAGAACAGTACGGCTCCGAGACGGATGCCCGCCAGGTTTTCGATCGTCTGGCAGGCACCTGGACCTATTGGGGCTGGAAGGGCGGCTACTTCGCTTCCGAAGACGCGGCCCTCGCCTTCCGCGACGAACTTGCCTACATGCTCGCCACCCAGCGCGTCGCGCCGAATTCGCCGCAGTGGTTCAACACCGGCCTGCATTGGGCCTATGGCATCGATGGCCCCGGCCAGGGCCACTTCTATGTCGATCCCTTCACCGGCAAGCTGGTCAAATCCAAGTCGGCCTATGAGCATCCGCAGCCGCATGCCTGCTTCATCCAGTCCGTTGGCGACGATCTGGTCAACGAAGGCGGCATCATGGACCTGTGGGTGCGCGAAGCCCGCCTGTTCAAGTACGGCTCCGGTACCGGCTCCAACTTCTCCTATCTGCGTGGCGAAGGCGAAAAGCTTTCGGGCGGCGGCAAGTCCTCCGGCCTGATGAGCTTCCTGAAGATCGGCGACCGCGCTGCCGGCGCCATCAAGTCCGGCGGTACCACCCGCCGTGCGGCCAAGATGGTCGTCGTCGATATCGATCACCCGGATATCGAGGAATACATCAACTGGAAGGTCAAGGAAGAGCAGAAGGTCGCCGCCCTCGTCACCGGCTCCAAGATCGTCGCCAAGCACCTGAAGGCGATCATGAAGGCCTGCGTCAATTGCTCTGGTGATAACGACGCCTGCTTCGACCCGAACGAGAACCCTGCCCTGAAGCGCGAAATCCGCGCCGCCAAGAAGGATCAGGTACCGGAAAACTACGTCCAGCGCGTCATCCAGTTCGCAAAGCAGGGCTACAAGGATATCGAATTCAAGACCTACGACACGGACTGGGATTCGGAAGCCTATCTCACCGTCTCCGGCCAGAACTCCAACAACTCCGTCTCGTTGAAGGATGACTTCCTGCGCGCTGTGGAAGCCGATGGTGACTGGAACCTCACCGCTCGCAAGGACGGCAAGGTGATGAAGACGCTGAAGGCCCGCGACCTCTGGGAAAGCATCTCCTATGCCGCCTGGGCATCGGCCGATCCGGGCCTGCACTTCAACACGACGATGAACGACTGGCACACCTGCCCGGCTGCCGGCCCGATCCGTGCGTCCAATCCGTGCTCGGAATACATGTTCCTCGACGATACCGCCTGCAACCTTGCCTCGCTGAACCTGCTTCAGTTCAAGGATGCAGCGACGAAGAACATCAACATCGCCGACTATGAGCATGCCGTCCGCCTCTGGACGCTGGTTCTCGAAATCTCCGTCATGATGGCGCAGTTCCCGTCGAAGGAAATCGCCGAACTCTCCTACGAATACCGCACGCTCGGCCTCGGTTACGCCAATATCGGCGGCCTGCTGATGTCCTCCGGCATCCCGTATGACTCGAAGGAAGGCCGCGCCATCGCCGGTGCCCTGACCGCGATCATGACCGGCGTTTCCTACGCGACCTCGGCCGAAATCTCGGCCAAGCTCGGCCCGTTCCCCGGCTTCAAGCCGAACCGCGACAACATGCTGCGCGTCATGCGCAACCATCGCCGCGCCGCCTTCGGCGAAACCGCCGGCTATGAAGGCCTGTCGGTCGATCCGGTTGCCCTGCTGCACGCCGATTGCCCGGATCAGGACCTGATCGTCCATGCCAAGTCGGCCTGGGATCTCGCCGTCTCGCTCGGCGAGAAGCACGGCTACCGCAACGCCCAGGTCTCCGTCATCGCGCCGACCGGCACGATCGGCCTTGTCATGGATTGCGACACGACCGGCATCGAGCCCGACTTCGCACTGGTGAAATTCAAGAAGCTCGCCGGCGGCGGCTACTTCAAGATCATCAACCGCGCCGTTCCGGAAGCCCTGCGCACGCTCGGTTACTCGGAAAGCCAGATCGCCGAGATCGAGGCCTATGCCGTCGGCCACGGCAACATCAACCAGGCCCCGGCGATCAACCCCGGCTCGCTGCGCGCCAAGGGTTTTTCCGACGACAAGATCGAGGCGATCAACGCCGCGACCAAGGCTGCTTTCGACATCAAGTTCGTCTTCAACCAGTGGACGCTCGGCGCCGACTTCCTGAAGACCACGCTGAAGGTCTCCGACGAGCAGCTGGCCGACATGAGCTTCAACCTGCTCGAGCATATCGGCTTCTCGAAGAAGGACATCGAAGCCGCCAACATCCACGTCTGCGGTGCGATGACGCTGGAAGGCGCGCCGTTCCTGAAGGCCGAGCACCTGCCGGTCTTCGATTGCGCCAACCCCTGCGGCAAGATCGGCAAGCGTTATCTGTCGGTCGAAAGCCACATCCGCATGATGGCGGCTGCCCAGCCGTTCATCTCGGGCGCGATCTCCAAGACGATCAACATGCCGAACGAAGCAACCGTCGAGGACTGCAAGTCCGCCTACATGCTCTCCTGGAAGCTGGCGCTGAAGGCCAACGCGCTCTATCGCGATGGCTCGAAGCTGTCCCAGCCGCTCAACGCCTCGCTGATCGAGGACGAGGACGACGAGGATGCGCTGGAGGATTTCGTCCAGCAGCCGGCAGCCGCCCAGGCCGTCACGGTCACGGAAAAGATCATCGAGCGTGTGATCGAGCGTGTCACCCGCGAGCGTGAAAAGCTGCCGAACCGCCGCCAGGGCTATACCCAGAAGGCGATCGTCGGCGGTCACAAGGTCTATCTGCGCACTGGCGAATTCGGCGACGGCCGCCTCGGCGAAATCTTCATCGACATGCACAAGGAAGGCGCCGCTTTCCGTGCGATGATGAACAACTTCGCCATCGCCATCTCGCTCGGCCTGCAATACGGCGTGCCGCTGGAAGAATATGTGGAGGCCTTCACCTTCACCAAGTTCGAGCCGGCCGGCATGGTTCAGGGCAATGACGCGATCAAGAACGCCACGTCGATCCTCGACTACGTGTTCCGCGAACTCGCCGTTTCATACCTGAACCGCCACGATCTGGCCCATGTCGATACGTCGGACTTCTCCAACACCGCACTCGGCAAGGGCATCCAGGAAGGCAAGACCAACCTGATCTCCACCGGCTGGACCCGCGGCCACAAGCCGACGCTCGTCCAGGGCGGCATCGACCGCGCCAGCGGCGAGCCGAAGGGCTCGGCAACCGCCGCTCCCGCCAAGGCATCGTCGGGCGGCACGGTCACGGCCTTTGCCGGCAGCGCTGCCCGCAAGATCGAAACGACGCTCGCCGTCTCCACCTCCGAAATCGTCGCCTTCAAGCGCGATTACGAAGAGCGGGCTGCAGAACTGGCCGAAGAAATCTCGGAAGAGACGACGGAAGTCGAGACCACCAGCGAGGTAACCGCCCTCTTCTCCGACAAGGCCGCCGCCGAAGCAGCCGCCGCCAAGTCGGATGCCAAGAAGCTGGAAGCCGAGCGCCGCATCCGCTCGATTGCACAGGGCTACACGGGCAACATGTGCTCCGAGTGCCAGAACTTCACGATGGTTCGCAATGGAACTTGTGAAAAGTGCGACACGTGCGGAGCGACGAGCGGTTGCAGCTGAGCAAGCTGAAATAATTTTCGCCATCCTTTACAGGCCCGTGGCAACCACGGGCCTGTAGTCTTTTCAGCGTACTAGATTCTCTATCCTCATATTAAATCACTTGCGAGATACACGTGGATACACGCGAGTACACCTGACACACCGTCAGACGCTCTCTAAAGGTGTGCTCGGTTAGTGGCCAGTAAAAATAAAATGGTCCACACTCCCATGTATAGCTGAGGGAGGAAAACCATGATGATTAGTTGCAAAGATGAAAACGGAGACCGCTGGACGTTTCATCAGGACGTAGACGGCTGGCATTGGCAACGATTTACGCCGAATGGCAGGCTGATCGGAAAATCTCACCAAGGTTATGCTGCTCGATACTCATGTATTCGCAATGCTCGTCGAAACGGCATGAACGGCGCCCCTTGTAACTCCCAGGTACAAGCGCTTGCGTTCCAAAAGCGCTACTTCAAATGCTGGACGGCGGCCTATGGTCGTTGATCTCGATCCAGTAGCCGTCCGGATCTTGCACGTAAATCTGGCGAAACCCATTGCGATGCAGACCGATCTTGCCGGGATTGCCGGGCCAATCGGTAAAGCTGATCTCAAGCGCGTTAAGATGCCCGACAAAGGCATCGAAATCGGCGGTGGACACCGCAACGTGGGTATCCTTCGTCACATGCGTTGCGCCAAAATCGTTTTGAATAAGATGGATGGCATCGCCACCGCCAATCTCCAGCCATTGCACGCCGGGGCTGCCGCTTCGCTCGATCGGCGTAAAGCCCATGACATCGCGGTAAAAAGCAGTGCTGCGCTCAACGTTGCGCACCAGTAGCGCGAAATGATCGAGCCCGAACCTGTAGCCCATGCCGTCCTCCCGTTGAAACATATCCTTGCGAGCAGCAGGGCTGCCGGTCTGTTTACTCGCCGGCAAACGGATCGGCCAAAGCCGCGTCCGGCCGGCTGATCGGATATTTGATGCCGGAGATGCTGGCTGCCAGCTTCTTGGCGCCTTCCTTCTTCAGAAGCGCGCGAAAACTCGGGTGCATGCCACCGTCCTGATAGGCGCTCATGGTCGAGGACGTCGGAAGAGCCTCGGTCATCGCGGTATCGATCCGCCGGTTTTCGGCATTGATCTTGGCGAGCGCCATCGGCTCCAGTTCGCGCGCGACCGGCGGGCAGGCACTGAGCGGGTCGCTCGGCTCGCCGCCTTCGAATTCCTTGTTGAAGACATAGCGGCTGCCGCAGACGGAAACCTTCGGCTGGCGCTTCGTTACCTCGAAGCTGTCATAGCCTTCCTTCAGCGTGCGCCAGAAGCTCATGTTCGGGTCGCCGCGATGCTCGGCCATGTTTTCGGCCGTCATATGGAAGGGATAAGCCTGGACCTGGAAACGCTCCTGCCCGCTCGCAAGCGCCTTGGCGACAACAGCGTAGATTTCGCCGACGCCCTGGTCGGTCATGGCGTAGCAGCCGGACGACGAGCAGGCGCCATGCACCATCAGCGCCTCGCCGCTATAGCCGAGCGCCGATTCCAGCCGGTTGGGATAGCCGAGATTGAAGGAGACGTAATACTGCGACTTCGGGTTCAGCATGCCCGCCGAGACATGATAGAACCCTTCCGGCGCCTGACGGTCGCCGGCCTTGGTCTTCGGCCCGAGCTTGCCGGACCAGCGGCACATCGGATAGGTCTTGAGCAACGCATATTGCCCCGACTTGTCCATCTTCCAGACTTCGAGTTCGCTCTCCTGCTTGAAGATGCGCACGAGAACCGGGCTTTCCGGCTTCATGCCCTTCCTTGCCATCTCGGCCACCATCTTCTTCGACAGGGTCGGCGGCGCTTCGGAGAGATCGTCGAGCGACATGCAGCCGGACAACGCCACGCCAAGCGCCAGCACGGCGGCCATGCGATGGAAAAGGGTGCGGAAACGCACCGGCCGGCTTTCGGCCCGGAATGGAACGGTCATGGTCTGCATCGGTACTCTATCGGGACAAATCGCGACGAAGTTTTGGCATTCGTCGATGAGACGTCATAAACGACGAAGCCTGTGCGAGACAATCCGCAGTTTTGGTGAACGGCCGGTTAAGATCCGGGCCTTGCGGTCGAGGTTCTGACGACCAGCGGGCCATCCACCTTCACCGTCATCGGCTTCAGCTTCTTCTTGTGCACCACCATGTCGATCAGGGCTTCGGCCGCCTTCTGCCCCATCTCGTAGTTCGGCAGCACCAGCGTCGAGAGCGGCGGGTGAGTGTAGCGCGCCAGTTCCTGGTCGTCATAGCCCATGACCGACAGGTCCTCCGGCACGCGAAAACCCTTTTCCGCGGCCGCTTCCATCACGCCGATCGCCATCAGGTCGTTGCCGCAGAAAATCGCGGTCGGCGGGTTCGGCATGGAGAGAAGATCGAGCCCAGCCTCGTAACCGCGCAGGGGCAGCCAGTCACCATCGCGCACGAGGCTTTCGTCGAAGGCGATATCGGCCGTCGCCAGCGCCTGCTTGTAGCCCTTGAGGCGGTCGACGGCCGCATCCATCCACGGCTCGCCATTGATAAAGCCGATCCTCTTGTGGCCGAGCGACGTCAGGTGGGCGGTCGCGGCGAAGCCGCCCGCCACCTCCCCCGGCACGATCGCCATCTGCTGGCGCGGCTCGGCATAGCAGTTCAGGAGGATCGTCGGGATGTGGCGCAGTTGCTTCGGCACATGCACCTTCCGCGTAAAAATAGTCGCATAGATCACGCCGATGATGGTCGGGTCGCGCAACACGGCGCGCAGCACCGCTTCTTCCAGATCGGGATTGGAGCGCGTGGCATGGGCGGAAACCAGAAACCCCTGCTCGAAGGCATAATCGCGCGCACCATCGAGACTGACGACCGGATGAGGGCTGGTGGAGATTTCATCGACGATGAAGGCGATCGTATCCCGCTCCACCGCGGTCTGCGTCGGCGGGTCGTGGCGCACCCCCGGTAATTTATAACCTATTTTATGAGCAGCCTCGAAAACCTTGGCTTGAGTCTCCGCCGAGATGCGCGAGCCTGACATTTCGTTGAGGACGAGCGACACGCTGGACTGGGAAACCCCGGCAATGCGGGCCACATCCGTCATTGTCGGCCGGCTTCCGCCATTTCCTCGTCCACCCTGGCCCCCACGGTCGTCCGACTTGCCCATGCGTCATACCCTCCCGCAGATTGCTGCAACGCAACCCGAATTTTCTGCAAGTGCTCATAAAATGACACTTGACTGCTAATATTATTAGCGACACCATCGCCCCATGTGAAGCACTTATCGCTCACTGCCGGTCGAGGAAACCGGAAAAATCGGGAGGAGAAACTGAGATGCCCGCATTCTCACGTCGCACATTCATGCTCGCAGCAACCGCGCTCGGCGCGATCACCCTTGCCGGCGCAGCGCTTGCCGAACTGCCGGCGCTTGCCAAGAAAGACACCTACAAGGTCGGCTTTGCCCAGACCGAATCCAACAACCCCTGGCGCATCGCCCAGACCGACAGCATGAAGGCCGAAGCCGAAAAGCGTGGCTTCCAGCTCGTCTATACCGATGCCGCCGGCTCGGCCGCCAAGCAGGTCGCCGACGTCAACTCGATGATCGCCCAGGGCGTCGACCTGATCTTCCTTGCGCCGCGCGAAGAAAAGCCACTGATCCCCGCCGTCATGGCGGCGAAGAAGGCCGGCATTCCGGTCATCCTGCTCGACCGCAGCGTCGATCCGTCGCTCGCCAAGGCCGGCGAAGATTACCTCACCTTCATCGGCTCCGACTTCATCCAGGAAGGCAAGCGCGTCGCCGAATGGCTGGCGAAGAATGCCAACGGCAAGTCCAAGATCATCGAGCTTGAAGGCACGACCGGCTCCTCGCCGGCAAACGACCGCAAGAAGGGTTTCGATGAAGCGATCACGGCGGCCGGCGGCTTCGAGATTGTCGCATCCCAGACCGGCGACTTCGCCCGCGACAAGGGCCGCCAGGTGGCAGAAGCCCTGCTGCAGGCACATCCGGATGCGGATATCATCTACGCCCATAACGATGAAATGGCGATCGGCGCCATCTCGGCGATTGAGGCTGCCGGCAAGGTGCCGGGCAAGGACATCCTCGTGCTTTCGATTGACGGCGGCAAGGAAGCCGTTCAGGCTGTCGTCGATGGCAAGATCGCGGCGGTGGTGGAGTGCAATCCGCGTTTCGGGCCGAAGGCTTTCGATACGATGATGAAGTATGCCGGTGGCGAGAAAATCGAGCCCTGGGTCATCAACGATGACAAGTTCTACGATAGCTCCAACGCGGCTGCCGAACTCGCAAACGCATACTGACGTCCCAAGCTGAACGACCCGGCCGGGATGGTTTCGCCTCCCGGCCGGCATTTTCATGCACAGATGATGAGGCGGATCGGCATGTTGCTGTCCATGCAGGGCATTTCAAAATCCTTTGCCGGCATTGCCGCGCTGCAATCGGCATCGCTGGAGATCGGCGAAAGCGAAATCATGGCCTTGGTCGGCCAGAATGGCGCGGGAAAATCCACGCTGATCAAGATATTGACCGGCGCCTACCAGCGCGACGAAGGCACCATCCGCTTTCAGGGCAAGGATGTGAGCTTTTCGAGCCCCGCCGAAAGTCAGGCCGCCGGCATCGCGACGATCTATCAGGAAATCAACCTTGCGCCACAGCGCTCGGTCGCCGAAAACATCTATCTCTCCCGCGAGCCGCGCCGTTTCGGCCTGCTCGACCGCAAGGCGATGCGTGAGGGTGCGGCAAAGGTCCTCAAGGTTTTCAATCTCGATATCGATGTCGATCTGCCGGTGGCGCGGTTCAATGCCGCGACCCGCCAGATGGTGTCGATCGCCCGCGCCGTGACCCAGAATGCACGCCTGCTGATCATGGACGAACCCACCTCCTCGCTCGACGAGCGCGAAGTGGAAATCCTGTTCCGCACCATCCGCACCCTGAAACAAAACGGCGTTGCCGTCGTCTTCATCGGCCACCGGCTGGATGAACTCTATGCGATCTGCGACCGCGTGACGATCATGCGCGATGGCCATACGGTGGCTGTCAGCGCCATGAACGACATGCCGAAAATGGAACTGGTGCGCCACATGCTCGGCCGCGAGCTTGCAGCCTTCCAGGCACTCGCCCGCGATGCCGGTTCCGACGATGCCCGCCCCGTTCGGCTCGAACTCAAGAACGCAGGCTCGGGACTTCGCGTCCGCGATGTCGATCTGTCGATCCGCCAGGGCGAGATTTCCGGCCTCGCCGGCCTGCTCGGCTCCGGCCGCACGGAGACGGCGCGCATCATCTTCGGCGTCGACAGGCTGGAACGTGGCAGTCTGCATTTCAACGGAAGCGAACGCAACTATGCCGAACCTGCGGCCGCCATTGCCGATGGCATCGGCCTCGTCTCGGAAGACCGCAAGGTCGACGGCATCATTCCCGACATGAGCATCCGTGAGAACATGACGCTGGCACTGCTGCCGAAGCTGAAAAAGGCCGGCATCGTCGATCGCGCCCGGCAGGATGAGATCGTCTCGCGTTTCATCCGCTCGCTCGGCGTCAAATGCGCCTCGCCGGACCAGCCGATCAAGGAGCTTTCCGGCGGCAACCAGCAGAAGGTGCTGCTCGCCCGCTGGCTTTGCACCGACCCGAGCGTACTGATCGTCGATGAGCCGACCCGTGGCATCGATATCGGCGCCAAATCCGAAATTCTCAAGCTCCTGCGCAGCCTCGCAGACGAAGGCCTGAGCGTGCTGATGATCTCTTCCGAACTCGAGGAACTGCTGGCCGCCGCCGACCGCGTGACCGTGCTCAGCGACGGCATGTCGGTCGCGGTGCTGCCGCGCCAACAGCTTTCCGAACAGAACCTGCTGGCGGCCATGGCCCACCAAATCGACGGCGCTTCCGGTGAACTGGCATGACAATGACCGATACTTCGCTCAAACCCACGGCCACGACTGCCTCCCCGCTGCAGCTTGTCAGCCGCTACGGCGTGTTCGTCGCCTTCCTGGCCCTGCTCGTCTTCAACATCGCGGTCACGCCGAATTTCCTGTCGTGGCAAACCCTCAACGTCAATCTCACACAGGTCGCGACCATCGTCATCGTCGCGACCGGCATGACGCTTGTCATCGCAACAGGCGGCATCGATCTTTCCGTCGGCTCGCTGATGGCGATCTCCGGTGCCCTGGCGCCGATGATCTTCATGGGCAAGCTGCTGCCAATCGACAACATGGCGCTTGCCGTCACCCTCGCCTTCATCATTCCGGTGCTGGTGGCCGCCGCCTGCGGCTGGTTCAACGGCTTTCTGGTGACGCACTTCAGGATTCAGCCGATCGTCGCCACGCTCGTTTTCTTCATCGCCGGCCGTGGCATCGCCCAGGTAATGACCAACGGCAACCTGCAGGTTTTCAAGAACCCGCCTTTCCAGTTCATCGCCATGGGCCATATCGCCGGCATCCCGGCGCAGGTCGTGCTGATGGTGGTGATCGCAATCCTTGCCTATTGCCTGATCCGTTTCACCGTGCTTGGCCGTCAGATCATCGCCGTCGGCGGCAATGAGAAGGCCGCGCGCCTCACCGGCATTCCAGTGCGCCGGGTCAAAACCTTCGTTTATGTCATCAGCGGCGCGCTTGCCGGTATCGCCGGCCTGATCGTCGTTGCCCGCAACTCCGCAAGCGACGCCAATCTCGTCGGCATGGGCATGGAGCTTGATGCCATCGCGGCGGTCGCGGTCGGCGGCTCGCTGCTCACCGGCGGCCGCGCCAACATCTTCGGCACGCTGATGGGCGCGCTCGTCATCCAGCTGGTGCGCTATACGCTGCTCGCCAATGGCGTGCCGGATGCGGCCGCCCTCGTCGTCAAGGCCGGCCTGATCGTCGTCGCCGTCTTCATCCAGCAGCGCGCCGACAGGAGCTGAGGAAAACATGTCCGCCTTCTTCAAATCCTTCGCTCCGAAATCCTCCGGCGATCTTGCCCGGATCGGCGTGCTCATCGCGCTTGCTGCCCTCATCCTGTTCGGCGCGCTGCGCTACGACAACTTCCTGTCGCCGTTCAATATTCTCAGCTTCTTGCGCTACAACTCGATGTTCGCGCTGATTGCGCTCGGCATGGCGCTGGTGATCATGACCGGCGGCATCGATCTTTCGGTCGGCGCGGTTGCCGCCCTCGCCAGCGTCGTCTCGGCGCTGCTTTCACCCATCAGTTGGTATGCCGGACTTGCCGGCGGCATCGGCGCCGGGCTGATGGTCGGGCTCCTCAATGGCCTGGTCATCACCAGGCTGCGCATCCAGCCCTTCATCGCCACCCTTGCCGCCATGCTCGCCGCCAACGGCACGGCGCTACTGCTCGCAAACAACCAGTCCGTTTCGGTGTCCTATGACACCGGCTTCACAGTCATCGGCCAGGATGATTTCCTCGGCTTCCCCATCCCGGCCTGGATCGCGCTTGCCGCCTATATCCTCGGCTGGCTCTTCCTCGAACGCTCGCCCTCCGGCCGCCATGTGCTGGCAATCGGCGACGGCGAGCAGACGGCGGCGCTGATGGGCCTGAAGGTGGAGCGTACCCTGCTGGGCGTCTATGCCGTCTCCGGCCTGTTGGCGGGCCTTGCCGGCGTTATCCTCGCCGCCCAGTTCGGCGCCGGCCAGCCGACAGAGGGCGTGGGCTGGGAGCTGTTCGCCATCGCCTCGGTCGTCGTCGGCGGCACGCTGCTGACAGGCGGCTCCGGCTCGGTCGGTGCAACGCTTGCCGGGGCGCTGCTGCTTGGCATGGTCTTCAACGTCCTCAATTTCGAAAACGGCCTCGGCTGGATCTCGCTGTCCGCCTATTGGCAATCGGTGATCCGCGGTCTTTTCCTGCTGGTCGTCGTCGTGCTGCAGGCGCGGCTGACCTCAAAATCGACGGCCTGATAGCTCCGCGCAGAAACGCGGAAATATGGCGAGAGCGGCCCATCGGTGCTATGATGTCCTCATGCAACTCTGCTTCGCGCAGACGTATGTGCGACGGATTGCGGGCGGATGGGCTGCCTCGATCGGAAGCGGCTGTCTGCCCCTTTGGCAAGGAGGAGCCAGCATGTCTTTCATCCAGACGCCCGACGCATCCGCCAACGAAAAAGTCGCCAAGATCTATCACGACGCAGAAGTCGGCTACGGCTACCTGCCAAACATGACGAAGGCCTTCGGCCACCGCCCCGATGTGATGGAACGTTGGAGCGCCCTGCTTGCCGCCATCAAGACCCACATGGACATGCGGCGCTACGAACTCGTCACGCTCGCTGCCGCCAAGGAACTGAAAAGCTCCTATTGCATGCTGGCGCACGGATCGGTGCTGATGCGCGACGTCTTTTCCGCCGATACGGTGCGCAAGATCGCCGAGAACGTCGAGACCGCCCCGATCGACGACACCGAACGCGCCATCATGCAATTTGCCGCCAAGGTGGTACGCGATGCCGGCTCCATCGAAAAAGCGGATGTCGATATCCTCAAGAAGCGCGGGCTGAAGGATGCCGAGATATTCGACATCGTCGCCGCCGCCACGGTGCGCTGCTTCTTCTCCAAGACGCTGGATGCCCTCGGCGTCGAGCCGGATTCCGCCTATTCCGGCATGGCGGCTGACCTGCGGAAAGCGCTGGTGGTCGGCCGGCCCATCGAAAAACTCGGCTGAGAGTTTTTGCCATACCCTACCCTATTTTCTTCGCTGCGCTATTCTTGCAGTCACGCCCGAGCGCCACCACCTTTAAGGAAAGTGCGACGTCGCAATCAAGACACTTCCGCGGCGTCCATCTTCACCAAAAATCCGCCTGAGGGAGACTGAATGAGCCGCAATCTCTATGACGTTCTGGGCGTCAAACGCGACGCCTCCCAGAAAGAAATACAAAGCGCCTACCGCAAGCTCGCGAAGAAATACCATCCGGACCTGAACCCCGGCGACAAGGCTGCCGAAGAACAGTTCAAGACCGCGTCGTCTGCCTATTCTCTTCTCGAAGACGAGGAAAAGCGTGGCCGTTACGATCGCGGCGAGATCGATGAGACCGGTGCGGAAACCGCGCCGCGTAATTTCTATCGCGATTATGCCGGCAATGCGGATACGGCCGGCCGCTATGAAAGTGCCGGCGGTTTTGCCGATTTCGGAAATCTTGGCGATGAAGACATCTTCTCGACCTTCTTTTCACAGCGCGGCCGTAGCCAGGCCCAGGGGCCGATGCGCGGGCGCGACCTGCATTTCTCGATGGAGATCGACCTGCTCGATGCCGTCAACGGCGCCAAGCGGCAGATCACCCTTGCCGAGGGCGGCTCGCTCGATCTCAACATCCCCGCCGGCACCCGCGACGGGCAGACATTGCGCCTGCGCGGCAAGGGCAGCCCCGGCTATAACAACGGCCCGGCCGGCGATGCGCTGATCGAAATCCATATCCGACCGCATGCGCTGTTCAAGCCGGATGGCGACGACGTTCGCTACGAAGTGCCGGTATCGCTCGCCGAAGCGGTGCTTGGCGCCAAGATCAAGGTTCCGACCCTCGACGGTGCCGTCAATGTCACGATCGCCCCGAACTCCAATAGCGGCAAGACGCTTCGGCTCAAGGGCAAGGGCCTGCACAAGCGCGGCGGCGGCCACGGCGATGCCTATGTGACGCTGAAGATCATGCTTCCGAGCGAACCCGACCCGAAACTCACGGCCTTCGTCGAGGAATGGGCGAAGGGCCGTAACGACGATCCGCGCAAGGGCATGGGAGGCGGCCAGTGAACGACAGCGAATTCTGCGAACGGCTCGAAATCGAAACCACGGTCCTGAAGGTGTGGATCGAGCGCCGTTGGCTGGTGCCGCCGCAATCGGCGGGCCACCCCGATTTCGACGAGGCGGAACTTGCCCGCGCCCGCCTCATTCAGGACCTCGTCGGCCCGATGGGCGTAAACGATGATGGCGTCGATGTCGCCATGCAGCTCCTCGATCAGGTGCATGGCCTGCGCGCCCGGCTCAACCGGCTGGCGGAGGCCGTCCGCCGGCAGGATGCCGAGGTTCAGCGGCGTATTCTGGCAGTGCTCGATATCGATGACTGAATGATGGAATGCAAAAGCCCCGCCTCACCCTCCGTCGTTATCCTCGGCCTCGGAGGGGGAGGCTTTGGCCCCCGCTGACAAGAGCCGTCAAACGTAAAAAGGCGGCCCGGAGGCCGCCTTTTTCTTCTTTATCCCGTTAAACGGAAATCAATGTTCCTTGTTGGCGTAAACCGACTTCTTCGTCAGGTAGATCAGACCGGTGAAGATTAGCAGGAACACCATGACCATGAAGCCGGTGCGCTTGCGCTCTTCGAGGTGCGGCTCGGCAGCCCACATCAGGAAGGCGGCGACGTCGTGCGAATACTGCTCGACCGTCTGCGGCGAACCGTCGTCATAGGTTACCTGATCGTCCGACAGCGGCTTTGCCATGGCGAGTGCCGCGGCATTGGCGAAGTACGGGTTGTAGTGGGTGCCTTCAGCCACTTCGACGCCGGCCGGCGGGTCCTGGTAGCCGTTCAGCAGCGCGTGGATATAGTCCGGACCGCCTTCCTGGTAACCACCGACGATCGGGATCATGTCGATGAGGAACTGCGGGAAGCCGCGCTCGATGCCGCGCGCCTTGGCGATCAGCGAGAAGTCCGGCGGAGCCGCGCCGTTGTTGGCGGCGGCGGCTGCTTCCTTGTTCGGGAACGGCGACGGGAAGTGATCCGAAGGCAGCGCCTTGCGGGTGAACATCTCGCCGTCGGCGTTCGGGCCGTCCTGCACTTCGTAGTTGGCCGCGAAAGCCTTGACCTGGCCCTCGGAGTAACCAAGGCCTTCCAGCGTGCGGAACGACACGAGGTTCATCGAGTGGCAGGCGGAACAGACTTCGGTGTAGACCTTCAGGCCGCGCTGAAGCTGGCCCTTGTCATAGTGACCGAACGGGCCGGCGAAGGACCACTTTTCCTGGGCCGGATGCTTGATCGGGAAGTGCGGAGTACCGCCATGCTCTTCGGCGGCGGCGCCTTCCTTGTGCTCGCCCGATTCCTGGGCGAGCACCATGCCGGCGCCGAGGCCAGCGACGACGGCGAGCGACAGAATGCCTGTAACAAGCTTTTTCATTGTCTTGGGTTCCTTAATCTTCGCTCTCGACATCACGCAGCAACAGGCTTTTTCTTCGCAGCCTGCTGTTCCAGCACCGCTTCGGTGATGGAGTTGGGGATGCGCTTCGGGGTCTCGATGAGGCCGAGGACCGGCATGATCACCAGGAAGAAGCCGAAGTAATAGAGCGTACCGAGCTGGGACATGATGACGTAGGCGCCTTCAGCCGGACGCGAACCCAGCCAGCCCAGAAGGATGGCGTTGGCGACGAACAGCCAGAAGAACAGCTTGTACCAGGGACGGTAGACGGCCGAGCGAACCTTGGAGGTGTCGAGCCAGGGCAGGAAGAACAGCACGATGATCGCACCGAACATGACCAGAACGCCGCCGAGCTTCGAGTCGATCGGGCCGACATTGAAGGTGATGGCGCGCAGCATTGCGTAGAACGGCAGGTAGTACCATTCCGGAACGATGTGAGCAGGCGTCTTCAGCGCGTCGGCCGGGATGTAGTTGTCCGGGTGGCCGAGGAAGTTCGGCATGTAGAACACGAACCAGGCGTAAACGAGCAGGAACACGGAAACGCCGAGTGCGTCCTTCAGCGTCGCATAGGGCGTGAAGGGGACGGTATCGGTCTTGGTCTTGACCTCGACGCCCGTCGGGTTGGTCTGGCCGGTGACATGCAGGGCCCAGATGTGCAGGACGACGACGCCGGCAATCATGAAGGGCAGCAGGTAGTGCAGCGAGAAGAAGCGGTTCAGCGTCGGGTTGTCGACGGCGAAACCACCGAGCAGGAACTGCTGAATCCACTCGCCGACCCACGGGAAGGCCGAGAAGAAGCCGGTGATGACGGTCGCGCCCCAGAAGGACATCTGACCCCAGGGCAGAACGTAGCCCATGAAGCCGGTCGCCATCATCAGGAGGTAGATGACCACGCCGAGAATCCAGAGGATTTCGCGCGGCGCCTTGTAGGAGCCGTAGTAGAGACCGCGGCCGATATGCAGGTAGACGGCGATGAAGAAGAACGACGCGCCGTTGGCGTGCATGTAGCGCAGGAGCCAACCATGGTTGACGTCGCGCATGATCTTTTCGACGGAGGTGAAGGCGACGGTCGTTTCGGCGGCATAGTGCATGGCCAGAACGACACCGGTCAGGATCTGAACGATCAGCATCACCGACAGCATGGCGCCGAAGGTGTAGGCATAGTTCAGGTTGCGCGGAACCGGGTAGGAAATGAAGCTGTCATGGATAAGCCGCGGCAGCGGCAGACGCGAATCGACCCACTTCTCGATACCGGTCGTCGGCGCATAGGTTGAATGATCACCACTCATAATCAGTATTCCCCTCAACCGATCTTGATGACTGTGTCGGAAGTGAACGCAAAAGTCGGAACGGCGAGGTTCATCGGCGCAGGACCCTTACGGATACGGCCGGCCGTATCGTAGTGAGAGCCGTGGCAAGGACAGAACCATCCGCCGAAATCGCCGGCCTGGCCGAGCGGCACGCAGCCAAGATGGGTGCAGGAGCCGATCATGACGATCCAGTTTTCTTTCTCCTTGCCGGCAGAACGGTCAAGGTCGGTCGCCTGGGCGTCAGCCGGCAGGTTGGCGTTGCGGGCCACAGGGTCCTTGAGGTCCGTCAGGGCCACCGCCTTGGCTTCCTCGACTTCCTTGTCGGTCCGGTTGCGGATGAAGACCGGCTTGCCGCGCCACTTGGCCGTCAGCGACATGCCCGGCTGCAGGCTCGATACGTCGACTTCGATGGAGGCGAGTGCCAGCGTCGAGGCATCCGGCCGCATCTGGTCGATGAAGGGCCAGGCGACCGAAGCCGCGCCGACGACGCCCGCCATACCCGTCGCCAGGTACAGGAAGTCGCGGCGAGTGGGCTCGCCCAGGGTTTCGCTTGATGTCTCGTGTTCGCTCACGGCTAAACCATCCTCTCACGCAATGTATGCGGCAATCGCACTGTCCCCGGCGTTGATCCGCGCCCCGACCGCAGTTGAGCGAAAGAACAGCGCCAAATCAATAAGTCGGAGCAAGATTCGGGTAAAACTTTCATTTTTCCCTCCCCATGCCCCTCGGCCGGGCAAAATCCAGCGCTCCGAAAAGCGCAGATTCCCCGGCAATCCGGCGCGTTCTAAGCGTGATTGCAAGCTATGTCCAGCCTTGAGCCCGAGAGGTGGGCCACAATGTCGCGGGAAAACCGAAGCCAATGTTTACAAACTGCTTTTCCGCGTGAAATGCGCAACACTGCGTATATTCGCTTTAACTTGGAGAGAATCGGCGACGCTGGTAATCGCCGGTTACTCGGCCGCCGCATCCTGCGCCAGAAAACCGCCGGATTGGCGCGCCCAGAGGTCGGCATAGAGGCCGCCGCGCAAAACCAGTTCCTGATGGGTACCGTCCTCGACGATCCGCCCTTCCTCCATCACCACGAGCCGGTCGAGAGCGGCGATGGTCGACAGGCGGTGGGCGATGGCGAGCACCGTCTTGCCGTGCATCAGCCGGTCGAGATTGGACTGGATCGCGGCCTCGACCTCCGAATCAAGCGCCGAGGTTGCCTCGTCGAGAACGAGGATCGGCGCGTCCTTCAGCATGACGCGGGCAATCGCGATGCGCTGGCGCTGGCCGCCGGAAAGCTTTACCCCGCGCTCGCCGACATGGGCATCAAAACCCTTGCGGCCGTGCAGGTCCTCCAGCCGGGTGATGAAATCGAGCGCCTCGGCCCGTTTGGCGGCGTCGATCAGCTGGCGTTCGTCGGCATCGGGCCGGCCAAACAGGATGTTGTCGCGGATCGAGCGATGCAGCAGCGAGGTATCCTGGCTGACCACGCCGATATGGGCGCGCAGCGATTCCTGGGTGACGTCAGCGATATTCTGCCCGTCGATCAGGATCTCTCCGCCATTGATGTCGTAGAAGCGCAGGAGCAGGTTGATCAGCGTCGTCTTGCCGGCACCGGAGCGGCCGACGATCCCCACCTTCTCTCCCGGACGGATGGTGAGTGTCAGGTCGTCGATGACCGGCATGCCGCGGCCGTAGTTAAAGGCGACGTTGCGGAAGGCGATACCGGGGTTTTCGACCGTCAGCGGCTTTGCCCCTGCCCGGTCCGTCAGCGCGATCGGTTTGGAGATGGTTTCGGCGGCATTCTGCACCGTACCGATATTGCGCATGATGCCGTTGAACTGCACCATCATCCGGCTGAGCAGGAAATTCAGGCGCAAAACCAGCGCAAGCGTGAAGGCAACGGCACCGGCGCTGACCGAGCCCAACAGCCAGAGATGCACGCAGAGCGCCGCCATGCTGACGATCATCACGCCCGATAGCAGCGCCATCGACGCGCGAACGCCGGTGATGAAGCGGGTGAAGCGCAAGAGACTATTCTGATAGATCTCGAAGCCGCGGCGCATATAGCGGTCGTTGTCGTCGTCGCGGCCGAAAAGTTTCAGCGTCTGGATATTGCTGTAGGCATCGACGATGCGGCCGTTCAGCATCGAGGCGGCCTCGGCCGTCTCGCGCGAATGCAACCGGATGCGCGGCACGAAGAAGCGCGCCAGCACCGAGAAGGCAACGAGCCAGAGACCGACCACGATCGCCAGCGAGAAATCCAGCTGTCCGACCAGTACCAGCGTCGTCACCGCATAAATGCCGACGAACCAGACGCTTTCCATCAGCGAGGTCACGACATCGCCCGCCGCCTGCCCGCCGGACCAGACTTTTGTCACGAGACGGCCGGAAAAATCATTCTGGAAGAAGGAGACCGACTGGCGCGCGACATGCACGTAAGACTGCCAGCGCACCAGATTGTAAAAGCCCGGCGTGATGATCTGCTGATCGACCAGCGCCATCAACAGCGCCACGACGAAGCGCACGACGCCGATCAGCACCAGCATGCCGAACAGTTCGGCGCCATGCTGGGCCAGCAGCCCGTTCCAGCCATCCGACGGCTGGACAGTGCCGAGAATATCGACGATGCGCCCGACAAACCAGAACAATGCCGCCTCGATCGCGGCCGACAGACCGCCAAGCACCAGCATCGCCACAAACGGCGCCTTCGCCTGGCTGATATAGAACCAGATGAACGGAACGAGCTTTTCCGGCGGCTGCAGGCGCTCCTTCGGCTCGAAGGGCCGAATCCAGTTTTCGAAGTAGGAAAAGAGCGAACGCAGGAGCATGGAACCGATATAGGACGTTTGAGAAAACAGGCAAATTAAGTTTCTGTCATTCGTGGGGTGACGGAGGCTCCTCTTCAGCATTTCGACAAACACCATCACCCTCCGTCGTCATCCTCGGCCTTGTGCCGAGGATCTTCCAGCCTATCGCCGAGCAGAGAGTGTCGAGACGGCGCTCCATCACCCCGCCTGCTGGTAAAGGCAGAAATCGATCCCATACCCCAGCGCCGCCGCCAGCGACATCGTCGCAGGCTTCAGACCCAGGTTGAAATCCTCGACGTCGGCCAGATCGACATAGGCCGCGATGCGGATGCTGTGGCCGTGGCCGAAACCGCGCAACGTCGAAAGCTGCGCCGCATAGGCCTCGATATGGCGGCCGGCGAAACTTGCGGCATCGTCGGCTTCCGAAAGCTGCGGCGGTTCGGCGAGAAAGCCGCCATTCTTGCCCCAGCAGCATTTCCAGCCGGGATTGACGGCGGCAAAGGCGTCGGAGGCAGCACTGCGGTCACCTCCGACAAGGACATCGAATTCGAAACGGATCGCTTGCATGACGTCGTCTCCGGGAGGCGGCCTATTCAGCCGCCTCCTCCTTCTCGTCCTCATCGTCGGCAAGGAACCCGCCGGACTGGCGCGACCAGAGATCGGCATAAAGGCCCTTATGCGAAACGAGGTCCGCATGGCTGCCGGTCTCGACGATCCGGCCGCTGTCGAGGATGACCAGCCGGTCCATCTCCGTCAGCGTCGATAGACGGTGGGCGATGGCGATCACCGTCTTGCCGGCCATCAGCTCGAAGAGGTTTTCCTGGATCGCCGTCTCGACTTCCGAATCGAGCGCCGAGGTCGCCTCGTCGAGGATCAGGATCGGCGCGTCCTTGAGGAAGACGCGGGCGATCGCGATCCGCTGCCGCTGGCCGCCGGAAAGCTTGACGCCCCGCTCGCCGACCTGCGCGTCAAGCCCTTTACGGCCCTGGTTGTCTTCCAGAAGCTGGATGAACTCCCAGGCATTGGCCCGCTTGGCCGCGGCGATGATCTGCTCGTCGGTCGCATCCGGCCGGCCATAGGCGATGTTGTCGCGGATCGAGCGATGCAGCAGCGAGGTATCCTGCGTCACGACACCGATCTGGCCGCGCAGGCTGTCCTGCGTGACACCGGCAATATCCTGCCCATCGACCAGAATGCGGCCGCCTTCCAGATCATAGAAGCGCAACAGCAGGTTCATCAGCGTCGTCTTGCCCGCGCCCGAGCGTCCGACAAGGCCGATCTTCTCCCCCGGCCGGATGTCGAGGCTCAGGTTATCGATCACACCCTTGTTCTTCCCATAGTGGAAGCGGATGTTTTCGAAGCGGATTTCGCCCTTCTTGGCCGAAAGCCTGTCGGCATTCGCCCGGTCGGTGATGTCATGGGCCTTGGTCAGCATGCCCATGCCGTCATAGACGGTGCCGATATTTTCGAACAGCGCCGAGACTTCCCACATCACCCACTGCGACATACCGCTGATGCGCATGGCCAGCGACACGGCAATCGCGATCGATCCGATCGAGATCGTCGTCGTCAGCCACAAATGGATGCCGAGGCTGGCGATCGCAAAAAGTGCAAGGCAGTTGTTGGTATAGACCAGGATATGAAACAACGTGACCTTGCGCATCTGGCGATGCACCGTCTGCAGGAACTCGTCCATGCTGTCCTTGGCATAGGCCTCTTCGCGCCCCGCATGCGAAAACAGCTTCACCGTGGCGATATTGGTGTAGCTGTCGACCACGCGGCCCGTCATCATCGAGCGCGCATCCGCCTGATCCTTCGAGATCTTGCGCAGGCGCGGGACGAAATAGGAGACGATGCAGATATAGACCACCAGCCAGACGACGAGCGGCGCCAGCAGCCGCCAGTCGGCCGCCGCCACGACGATCAGCATCGAGACGAAGTAGCTGACGACATAGACGAAGACGTCGAGGATTTTCATCACCGTTTCGCGAACGGCAAGCGAGGTCTGCATCACCTTTGTCGCGACGCGGCCGGCAAACTCGTTGGCAAAGAAGGTCATGCCCTGCCGCAAGAGATAGCGGTGCATCAGCCAGCGGGCGATCATCGGGTAGTTGCCGAGCAGCACCTGATGCATGACCAGCGAGCCGAGCGCCACCGCACCCGGCAGGCCGACCAGCACGATCGCCCCCATCCAGAACAGCCTCGTGCCTTCCGTCTGCAGGAACGTCGCCCGGTCGGCGGTTGCCAGCCAGTCGACGAGGTTGCCGAGAAACTGGAACAGCGCGACTTCACCGATGGCGATCAGCGCCGAGCAGAGCGACATTACGGCAAGCCAAGGTGCTGCCGGCTTGGTATAGTGCCAGCAGAAGGCAAAAAGCCCCGTGGGCGGCGCCGCCGGCTCCGGCGCCGGATAGGGATTGAGGCGGGATTCAAACCAGCCGAACATAAGAAGGCTCCTCTACCGCACGCGCACCAATGGCGGGCGTGCAAAATTCAAAGGCGGGAGCGGGCAACCGTTCCGGTGCGCGGCGCTCCAATGGCGAAAGCGGAAAAACCCGCATTCGAAAGCGACAGGTCCGGGAAGAGCGGCAAACAAACGTGCGAACACAGCTGCCGGTTCATCCGGAGCGGCGGTTTCAAAGCGCGATACAAACTAACGTAAGGATAAGGCGCGAAACCGGTCAGCCCAAGAAGACTGAGGCCCAGAGGCGGGTGGTCATTCGAATGTTCATTCCAGCCTCCATGGTTCGCGTTGAAGATGTCCCTTGTTAGCGATTTTTCGCGGATTCCGCCAGACCGCATTTGTAGGATTTTTGCGGGAGCTTTCGCCTCCAACGGGTATCTGTTGCCAAATCGGCACAGATTGATTAGGCGCGGAAATAGATGCCATGAAATTTGTTGATGGGAACCCGCAATGTCCGGCGACGGCCTTCGTATCGCGCTCTACCAGCCGGATATTCCGGGAAATACCGGAACGATCCTGCGGCTCGCCGCCTGCCTCGGATTGCGCGTCGATATCATAGAGCCTGCCGGCTTCGATCTTTCCGACCGCAACATGAAGCGCGCCGGCATGGACTACATCGCCTCCGTCACGCTGACGCGCCATCTGAACTGGGAACAGTTCGACAACTGGCGAAAGGCCGAGGGCCGGCGCCTCGTGCTCGCCAGCACCAAGGCCGCCGTGCCCTACACCACCCTCGCCTTTCAGCCGAACGACATTCTGCTGTTCGGCCGCGAAAGCGCGGGCGTGCCGGATCATGTGCATGACGCCGCCGACGATCGCGTCATCATCCCGATGATCGAGGGGCAAAGATCGCTCAATGTCGCCATGTCGGTGGCGATGATCACCGGCGAGGCGCTGCGCCAGATCAGCCTCATCCCGTGACATTGCGATAGTCCCGGTCTTTTCGTGCGGTCTTCAGCGCCGCCGCCCACCAGCGGATTTGCCTGAGCATCAGGCCGAATCGGACGGCAAGCCGTTCGGCATCGCGCGGCGTTCCGTTCTCGTCGAATTGCGAACCGGCATAGGCAAGGCTGATGCCGTCGCGCACCGTCACCACATGCAACTCGGCAAAGACTTGCCGCAGTTGCTCGACGGCGCGCAAACCACCGGAAATGCCGCCATAGGAAACGAAGCCCAGCGGCTTGGCATGCCAGGGCTGGTAGCAGGAATCGATCAGTTCCTTCAGCGCCGCCGGATAGCCGTGATTGTATTCGGGCGTGACGACGATGAAGGCATCGGCCCGCTCGATCATCTCCTTGTAGGCAACCTGTGCAGCACCAGCCGAAACACGCCGGTCGGCAGGATCGATCAGCACCGTCACGATATCGGCTTCGGGTTCAAGCTGCGACAGGACCCAGTTTGCGACCGTATCGCAAAAGCGGCCCTCGCGGACGCTGCCATAGATCACGGCGATAGTCAGTTTCTCAGTCATGCGAATGCATGCGCTCCTGTTTCAAAACATCGGAGCTGCTGTTATAAAACCTCAAGTAAAGTTGAGGTCAAGCGATGAAAATATCCGGAATGGGCCTGAGCGTCGGCGAAGTCGCCGCCCGAAGCGGTGTCGCCGTTTCGACGCTGCATTTCTATGAAGCCAAAGGATTGATCGGCAGCAGCCGCACCGCCGGCAACCAGCGCCGCTATCCGCGCAGCGTGCTGCGCCGCATCGCCGTGATCCGCATTGCCCAGAAGACCGGGATACCGCTCGCCGAAATCGAGGAGGCGCTTTCCACCCTGCCCGACGACCGGCAATTGCTCGCCTCCGACTGGCAGCGGCTGTCGGAACGCTGGCATACCGACCTGACGCAACGGATCGAGAAACTGACGGCGCTGCGCGACCAGCTGACGTCATGCATCGGCTGCGGCTGTCTTTCGATGCACGACTGTCCGCTGCGCAACCCGCATGACGAGCTTTCGTCCAAGGGTCCGGGCGCGCATCTGATCGAGGATGATTAGTCGGCGCTCGGCAGGCGGCGCATGGTGAATTCGATCTCGTTGCCGTCGAGCGCGCGCCAGCTTTCCACTTCGGTCCAGTAGGCGGCCTTCGGCCAGGTATCGAACCATTCGCGCGCCTTCTCGCGGGCCTGTTCACGATCTAGTCGGAAGGTTTCGCGCACGAAATTGCCGCTGTCCTTGCGGCCATTGTCCTGCCGGTGGCGGGCAATTTGCCGCCGGAGGCCGTCAAGCGGAGGTGCTGCAGGTCGTCTTGCCATACGCCCATCTTTCGCTATGTGTGCACGCTTGAAAAGATAAGCACGCCGTTGCGCTTTTGCGAGTCCGTAATTCCAGCGATCCCGCTGCCGGCCACGCAGAAGCAGGAAGCGTGCGACGATGCCGCCACGAGGATGACATTCATGGAAAGACCGGACCTGCCGAAGGGCCTGCCCGCCGATATCGAAGACAAGAAGCAGCGTGCCCGCGCCTGGTTCGAAACCCTGCGCGATGCGATCTGCGCCGGCTTCGAGGCAATCGAGGACGAGCTGACCGGCCCGCTTTCCGATCGTGCTCCGGGCCGCTTTACGGCAAAGGACTGGCTGCGCGAGGGCGGCGAAGGCGGCGGCGGCCGCATGTCGATGATGGAAGGCCGTGTCTTCGAGAAGGTCGGCGTCCACACCTCGACAGTCCACGGCGAGTTCTCGCCGGAATTCCGCCAGCAGATCCCCGGCGCCAGCGAAGACCCGACCTTCTGGGCGTCCGGCATTTCGCTGATCGCCCATCCGGTCAATCCCAATGTGCCGGCGGTGCACATGAACACCCGCATGGTCGTCACGACCAGCAACTGGTTCGGCGGCGGCGCCGACTTGACGCCGGTGCTCGACCGTCGCCGCACCCAGACCGATCCCGATACCCTGCTTTTCCACCGCGGCATGGAGATCACCTGCCGCCGCCATGCAGTGGCGGATTATCCCCGCTACAAGGATTGGTGCGACGAGTACTTCTTCCTGAAGCACCGCAATGAGGCCCGCGGCATCGGCGGCATCTTTTTCGACTGGCTGCATTCGGATGAGGAGAAAGGTGGCTGGGATGCGGATTTCGCCTTCGTCCAGGATGTCGGCAAGGCCTTCAACCTGATCTATCCAAAGCTGGTGCGCACCAATTTCAACACGCCCTGGACCGAGGCCGACCGCGACGAACAGCTCGTGCGCCGCGGCCGCTATGTCGAGTTCAACCTGCTCTACGACCGCGGCACGATCTTCGGCCTGAAGACAGGCGGCAATGTCGAGTCGATCCTGTCCTCGCTGCCGCCTCTGGTGTGCTGGCCATAAACACGCAGCAACGTCCTCTTCTCCGTCATCCTCGGCCTTGAGCCGAGCATCCATCAGCCTCTCCATTCGACGAGAGGCCCATGGATGCTTAGCTCAAGGCCGAGGATGACACAGAGGGCGTTGGCAGGCTCTGTCAACAAACAAACCCGGCCGCCATGCAGTCGGGTTTTTTGATACCGACAAGAGGGCCGCTTATTCGCAGACCTTGATCTTCCTGATCTTCAGGTTGCCCCATTTGTCGTATTTCTTGATCTTCTTGATGAAGCAGGTGGGCTCGTAATAGTAGGGGCCGCCGTAATAACCGTTGTCATAAAAGCCGATTTCCAAATTGCCGCCGTGGTGATGGTGACCGTAACCGCCGAAGCCGATGCTGAAGCCGCCGGCTTGCGACGGAGCTGCGAACGAGACGGCTGCGATGGCTGCGACAGCGGCGGACATGATGAACTTGCGCATAACGTTCTCCTCTTGGGGTTGTGGATGATCTCCTCTCATCCAGTGGCCTTACGATCCCATACCCCTTGTTTTTCCGCTGTTTCAGATGGAACAGGATCGAACAAAAGTTGAAATCGCGCGTTTGAGCCTCAGCAACCTGCAGGGAGAAACGGACATGGTCTTCAAGGAAAGAATGTTTTACGGCCACGAGGTAGAAGAGGATTTTCCGCCGCAACACGACGATCTGGAAACCCATGTGGCCAATTTCCTGGCTTCGGTGGGCGGGCTCGATGCCAGCGACATCACCGTCGTCGCCAAGGGCAATGTGATTTTGCTGTCGGGTATGGTGCAGACGCCGGAAGAGGTCGATCGGGCTCAGGAAGCAGCCGAAAGTGTGCCCGGTGTCGATGAGGTCATCAACCGGATCGTCTCGAGCGAGTTCAGATCGACTTCAGAGTCCAGCTGACGATATCGGCCGAGACCTGGGCAAATGCCGCATTCAGGGCATCGATAAAGGCGGGATTGCCGCTGCCCCGCGCCGGTACCGTGGCGCGGAACACCTTCTGCGTGACGACTTCGCCGGAGCGATCGTTGACGATCTTGGCGAAGATTTCGACCACACCCGTATCCGTGCCTTCGGTCGAAATCTCGAAGGAGCGGATATCGGTGATGACCTGATAGTCGATCGCCAGCCCCTCGCCCGGCTTGCCGACGCCGCCGACCTTGCCCGTGTTCTCGAAAGTCTGGACCAGCTTGGCCTGCACCATCTTCGGCAGGCGGTCGCTCCATTGCGATTTGGCGAGATACTGGATTTCCGAGCCGGAAAGCCGCACCACCACCTGATCGCTGTCGAGCGCCTTCAGCGCCGTTGGTTCTGGGACGAGAATCTGGCGGTTGGTCGAGGCAGGTCCTTCGACGGTCGGCGCCGCCGAAAGGCCATAGGTGTCGTTGTTCGCCTTGCCGGCGCAGCCCGCAAGTATGACGGCAACAATACCGACGGCGGCCTTCGCCGCCCATCCCGCCTTGCGGCCGCCCCACTTACCCGAAAACGCCATGCCAGACCGAATCCTTCGCCAATCACTGGCAACTTAGAGGCTCGATCTGCCGTGACAAGCGCAAAACGCATGCGCGGTCGTCGACAAAGCTGTTTTGCCGCCGGGACTTGCAGGCATGTCACTATTTCAGCGGCCTGAAACCCGCCCGTTAGTGCCGGTTGCGCCCGTTATACTGCTTCACGGTCTCGCCGCCGAAGATCAGCCGCTGCGGGTCCTTGTCGAAGGTCTGGATGGTGTTGTCGAGCGTCTGCACCGTGCGTCGGGTCTCGCCGACCAACGCCTCGATATCGCGCAGGCCCGAACCGGAGAATCGCTTGAGGTTGTCGCCGATCGGCCCGATCTGGGCATTGAGATTGTCGGCAACCTTTCGGAAGGAGGCAAGCGTCGCGCGGGCATCGGCCGAAAGAGAGGGCGCATCCGCATCGCCGAGGAAGCCGTCGAGCTTGACGAGGATGCCATCGACACGGCTGGAAGCTGCATTCAGCTTGTTGGCGATCTCGCGGGCATCGGTGATCGTCTGGTCGATATCCTTCTGGCGCGCGGTGATCGTATCGGCGAAACCGGATATCGAGGCGGCGGTCTTGCGCGCATCCGCGCTTGCCGCCGAAATATCGTTGACGATGGTGCCGATCTTCTGCGGATCGACCGAAGCGATGAGGTTATCGACCTTGCCGAGCGTGGTGTTGGCGTTCTCGCCGAAGCGCTGGTAGGTCGTGACCGTGCTGCGCACGGAAGCGAGCGTATCCGACACCTGCCCCGAAGCAGCGGCCAGATCGTCCGACATCTTGGAAACATTGCCGACGATATGGTCGATCTTCTGGGGATCGACCGACTTCACCACCTGTTCGGCGGCAGCCAACGTCGAATCAAGCCGCTTGGAGGCCGCCGTCAGCGACGACGACAGCGAGCTGACGCTCTTCAGGAAGTTGTTGATGCCGTCGGCATTGTCCGCCAGCGATTTCGAAAACTTGTCGGCGTTGGCGATGGTGTTGGTGAGCGGCCCGCGCACGTCCTTTACGAAACCCTCGATATCGCCGATGGCATTGTTCGCGCGGTCGAGAATCTTGTCGGCGGTGGCGAGCAGGCTCGTCACGCTCGACTGGTCGGCGACCATGTGGGCGCTTCCGCCCTTGTTCAGCGCGGTCTGCAGGATATTCTCGTCACCCTTGTTGCCGCCGCTGAGTTCGATGTAGGCGGCCCCCGTCAGGCCCTGGATTTCCAGCGTCGCCTTGGTGGATTTCAGCACGGGCGCTTCAGCCGAAACCTGTGTCACGGCAACGGAATAACGAGGATCGTTCGAGTTGATTGCGAGGTTTCTCACCGAGCCGACGGGAATGCCGTTGAAGCGCACCGGCGAGCCGACGGAAAGGCCGTTGGCGGAACCGGGGATGCTGATGACCAGCTCGACCATTTCGCCACTGCGCCCATATTGCGACATCCAGTAGACGAAGCCGAAAGCGGCGACGATGACCATGACGGTGAAAAACCCGACAATGGTGTAGTTGGCTTTGGTTTCCATTCCCGACGCTTACCTCGTGGCCTTCCGCAGTCTCAAATCGATGTTGCCGCCGTGGCGACTTAAGGTTGCCCGTCTTTCTCGCGAACGATGGAGCGCGCGCGCTTGCCGCGGAAATAGGATTTCACCCATTCGTCGTCGCAGGCAAGCATGTCCTCGATCGTGCCCTCGACCAGCACCTTCTTCTGTCCGAGAACCGCGATGCGGTCGCAAACCGAGAACAGGCTGTCGAGGTCGTGAGTCACCATATACACGGTCAGCCCCAGGGTGTCGCGCAGTTTGGCGATCAGATTGTCGAACTCGGCAGCCCCGATCGGATCGAGGCCCGACGTAGGCTCGTCGAGAAAAACGAGATCGGGGTCGAGCGCCAGTGCCCGCGCCAAAGCCGCGCGCTTGATCATGCCGCCGGAAAGTTCGGACGGATATTTGTCCGCCGCCTCCGGCGCGAGACCGACCATGTCGATCTTCAGCCGCGCCAGTTCGTCCATCATCTCCTGCGACAGGTTCAGATATTCGCGCATCGGCACCTGGATGTTTTCCCGCACCGTCAGCGCGGAAAACAGCGCCCCGTGCTGAAAGAGCACACCGAGGCGCGTGTCGAGTACCATGCGCTCCTCATCGCTCACCTTGTCGTATTCCGAGCCGAGGATGGTGATGGTGCCGGATTGCTTCGGCAGGAGCCTCAGCACCGTGCGCATCAGCACAGACTTGCCCGCGCCGGACGCACCGACGAAGCCGAGGATTTCGCCGCGATAGATATCGAGGTCGAGATGATCGAGCACCGTATGGGAACCGAAGGAGACCGTCAGCCCCTTGACGGAGAGGATGACATCACGCTCGCCGCTCGGCCCGGCATGCGGCCGCTCGTCCATCGTCTCCGCCTGCATATCGTCGTGTTCCCCCGCCATCAGAGATCGATCGACGCATAGAAGATGGCAAACAGGCCGTCGACCAGGATGACCACGAAAATCGCCTTCACCACAGATTGCGTCACGTGCGCGCCGAGCGATTCGGCGCTGCCGCCGACCTTCATGCCTTCAACGGCTGCGACGACGCCGATGATCAGCGCCATGAACGGCGCCTTGATCATGCCGGCGAGAACCGATGAAAAATCGACCGCCTCCTGCAGGCGGGCAAGAAAGGTGGCAAACGTAATGCCCGAATAGGCCCAGGCGACGAGGGCCGCCCCCGCCAGCGCCGCGAAGTTGGCGATGATCGTGAGTAGCGGCAGCGCGATCGTCAACGCCACCAGCCGCGGAAAGACCAGTACGCCGATGGGGCTCAACCCCATGACCTTCAGCGCATCGATCTCCTCGCGCATCTTCATCGAGCCGATCTCGGCGGTAATCGCGCTGCCTGAACGTCCCGCAATCATGATGGCGGTCAGGAGCACACCGATTTCGCGCAGTTGCAGAATGCCGACGAGATCGACGACAAACAGCTCCGCCCCGAAATAACGGAGCTGGAACGCGCCCTGCTGTGCGATGATCGCGCCGATCAGGAACGACATCAGCATGATGATCGGCACGGCCTGGACGCCCATGCGGTCGATCTGGCTGACGATCGCCGCCGGCGAAAGGCCGCTGTGACGGCCGAGCTTCAGCTGGGCGCCGCGCACGGCCGAACCGAGAATGAAGAGCGAGGCGATCACATCGTCCCAGATGGAGGCCATGACCTTGCCGACCGGCGCGAACACCCGTTCGGCCAGCGAAGGCTTCGGGTCCGGCTCCTCGGTCGGGTCCGGCAGCGCCTTCGGCATCGCCTCGACCAGCTCGATATAACGCTTGGCATCGCCCGATAGCGTCAGGCCGCCCTCACCTGCGCCGGATTTTTCCATGAAACGGCGGATCAGCCAGGCGCCGGCCGTATCCATGGCCGTCACCCCGTCGAGGTTCACCTCGCCGCCCGCGCCGCCGTTCTTCGCCAGCTTCTCAAGCTTCTGCGCGGCATCGGGCGCGGTGACGTTGCGCCATTCGCCGCTGAAGCGGTAGACCCGCGGCCCGCCGCCCGCCGTCTCGTCCAGCGTCACCTCGGCTTCTGTCGTCCGTTTGGATTGCGTCACGTCTGTTCGGTCTTCCGCCGCCGGCTGCATTTGATAAAACGTAAACGACTCATAGCCGCTCGGTATCGATCTGTCACCGATTGATGCCGCCCGCAAGAGCGGCAAAGACAGGACAGGGAGTTTGTCAGGAAAAGTGGAAACCGGTTTTCCGAAAGACAAACGAAAACAGAAGAAACTAAAATTCATCCGGTTCAATCTGAACCGGATGAATTTTAGGAGGAGAGATGGCCGTGAGCCGCAAAGTTTCAATCGCCGTCGAGCATTTTCCGATCGCCGGAACCTTCACCATCTCCCGCGGCAGCAAGACCGAAGCCTCCGTCATCACCTGCCGCATCACGGAAGGCGGGGCAAGCGGCATCGGCGAGTGTGTGCCCTACGGCCGCTACGGCGAGACGCTGGAGAGCGTGGCGGCGCAGATCGAGGAGGTCCGCCCCGATCTGGAGGCCGGCATCGGCCGCATCGAACTTAATCGGCTGATGCCAGCAGGCGCTGCCCGCAACGCCGTCGATTGCGCGCTCTGGGACCTGGAGGCCAAGAAAAGCGGCGTAACCGTGGCCGAGAGGATCGCGCTGCCGGCCCTGAAGCCGCTGACCACCGCCTACACCCTCTCCCTCGCAGAGCCGGAGGCGATGGCAGCCCAGGCCGCCATCTGGTCGCACCGGGCGCTGTTGAAGGTAAAGGTCGGCACCCACGACGATCGCGCCCGCATCCGCGCCGTCCGCGCAGCCGCCCCCGCAAGCGATATCATCCTCGACGCCAACGAGGGCTGGACGCCCGAAACGCTTGCCATGCACTTCGAAGCCTGCGCCGAAGCCGGCGTCGCGCTGATCGAGCAGCCGCTGCCCGCCGGGAAGGATGCGGCCCTTGCCGGCATCGCCCGCCCGGTGCCGGTCTGCGCCGATGAAAGCGTGCACGCGACGGAAGACCTCGCCGCCCTCGTCGATCGCTACGACGCCGTCAACATAAAGCTCGACAAGACCGGCGGCCTCACCGAGGGATTGCGCATGAAGAAGGCGGCGCAGGCGCTGGACCTGAAGATCATGATCGGCTGCATGGTCGGCACCTCGCTCGGCATGGCGCCTGCCGTCCTCCTGGCCCAAGGGGCGGAGTTCGTCGATCTCGACGGTCCGCTGCTCTTGGCCCACGACCGCAGCCACGGTTTGCGCTACGAGGCCTCGCTGGTCTATCCGCCGGCTGCCGGCCTCTGGGGCTGAAGCAAGTAGGCCGCAAAGGCCGAGCAACAGCCGACAAAGGCGACCGCCGACATGCCGTAGAAACCCTTCACCCCGTACCAGGCATAGAGATAGCCGGAGACGAAGGTGAAGATGGCAATGAAAATGCCGCTGTAAAAGAAATAGAGCCCCTGCGCGGAGGCTTCCAGTTCTTCCGGCACCTGATCCACCAGCCGGTTCTGCATGCCCGTATGCATGATCGCATAGGTGAAGGCGTGGAAACACTGCAGCAGGAAATAGCCGCCGAAACCGAGATCCATCGGAAAGAGCAGCCAACGCACCACCGCCAGTCCGCAGCCGGAAAAGATCATCGTCCAGATGCTGAAGCGCCGGATGATCGGCTTGGCGCAGGCAAACATCACGACCTCCGCCGCCACGCCCGCGCTCCACAAGAGCCCGATCTCCGTGCCGCTCATGCCGATGCGCTGCCAGTAGATCGCCGAGAAGGCATAAAGCATCGCATGACTGCCGCTGATCAGCGTCACGCCGATCAGGAGCAATTGCAGGTCCAGCCTGCGCAGGGTTTTCGGCGGCGCCTCGGTCAGCGTCGTCAGCGTCGAGGGTCGCCGCGGCCGTCCGACCTTGGGTGCGGCCTGCGTGGTCACGATCATCAACGCGAAACCTGCCGCCATCGCCGGCAGCACCATGCCGCCGCCGAACCAGCCGATCAGCTCGCCCCCGATCATCGTAGCGCCGATGAAGGCGATCGATCCCCAGACGCGCATGCGGGCATAATCGAAGCCCCAGCGCCGCACGCCCGACAGCGCGATCGCCTCGACGATCGGCACATAGGGCGAATAGACCGCGCCCTGCACCGCATAGACGACGAGCACGTACCAGAAGGCATGCGAAACAAACAGAGCCAGCGCCGTCAGCAGCGACAGCACTGCAGACCAGATCAGCACCTTAGAGCGCTCACCGATCCTGTCGGCCAAAGCGCCGGCCAGAGGTGCCGTAAAAACACGCAGGAACATCGGCACGGCAAGGATGATGCCGATCTCGAAATCGCTGAGTGAAAGAGTTTGCAGCCAGACCGGAAAGAACGGCAGGGCAAAGCCGTTGACGATCAGCGGCGCGCAGAAGAGCAAGGCGATACGCGGCACGAAATGGGCCGGCGCGTCCTCGCGGACGGGAGACTGGGGTGAGGGAATCATGGAAGGACCTGACGATTGTCCGCGAGCCTTACCATAGGCTTTCCGCGGGCCGCCATAGGACGGAGCGCTCCTTACGAGATTCCGCTACACAAAGCCGATGTTCGCACTACCGGAAAGATACGGACGCTTTCCACTCAAGCCGCTTCGCGCTCGCGCAGCAGGTCGGCGACCGGGACGAGAGCAACATCGGTCCTCGGCGCCGGCAGGCTTGCGAGCTGTCGCCAGGTGATCAGCTCCATGGTGCCGTCCTGATGCTCGGCGACCGCCGTGCAGCTTTCCACCCAGTCGCCGGTGTTGATGTAGCGGATGTCGTCCATCTGGTCGATGACGGCGTGGTGGATGTGGCCGCAGATCACGCCGTCGACGCCGCTGCGGCGGGCTTCGTCGGCCACGACCTTCTGGAATTCGCCGATGAAATTGACGGCATGCTTGACCTGCAGCTTGGCCCAGGCCGAAAACGACCAGTAGGGCAGTCCGAGGCGGCGGCGCACTGCCGACAGCACCACATTGATGGCGATTGCCGTGTCATAGGCCCAGTCGCCGAGATAGGCGAGCACGCGGGCATTGCGCACCACGACATCGAATTCGTCGCCATGCAGCACCAGATACTTGCGCCCGTCGCCCGCCTCGTGAATATGGCGGTTGGCGACCTCGATGCCGCCGAAATGGACGCCCGGAAAATCGCGCATGAACTCGTCGTGGTTTCCGGGGATGTAGATGATGCGGGTGCCCTTGCGCGCCTTGCGCAACAGCTTCTGCACCACGTCGTTGCAGGGCTGCGGCCAGTACCAGGTCCGCTTCAGCCGCCAGCCGTCGACGATATCGCCGACGAGGATGATGGTGTCGGCATCGTGGAGGCGAAGAAAGTCGAGAAGAAAATCGGTCTTGGCGGCCTTGGAGCCGAGATGAACGTCCGAAATGAACAGCGTCCGGTAACGGCGGGCTTCGGTATCGATATCGGTCATGGCGGTCTCGCAGATCATCTTCCTGTCCAGATGACCGCCAGAAACCAGACTCGTGTTGCAGGAGCATGACAATGACTGTGGCCGTTGAAACAGCATCAGCCGCACGGACATAAAACAAATGCCATAAAAAACTGTACGCCGTGGAAATTTCATGAAAAAAGACCCCCATTATGATGATGGGAGGTCAAGAATGACGACGGCTGACAGGGGCAAGGGTTCCGAGGTTCCGGCAAGCGGCGATCTGGACGAACAGGCGCTGTTCTTCCACCGCTATCCGCGTCCGGGCAAGCTTGAGATCCAGCCGACCAAGCCGCTCGGCAACCAGCGCGACCTCGCACTTGCCTATTCGCCCGGCGTCGCCGCCCCCTGCCTTGCGATCCGCGACAACCCGGATGCCGCCGCAGCCTATACCGCCCGCTCCAATCTCGTTGCCGTCGTTTCGAACGGTACGGCCGTGCTCGGTCTCGGCAATATCGGCCCGCTGGCCTCCAAGCCGGTGATGGAAGGCAAAGCCGTCCTGTTCAAGAAATTCGCCGACATCGACGTCTTCGACATCGAGATCGACGCGCCGGGTATCGAGCGCATGGTCGATGTCATCTCGGCGCTGGAGCCGACCTTCGGCGGCATCAACCTCGAAGACATCAAGGCGCCGGAGTGCTTCGAGGTCGAGCGCCAGTTGCGCGACCGAATGCAGATCCCGGTCTTCCACGACGACCAGCACGGCACGGCGATCATCGTCGCCGCCGCGATCCTCAACGGTCTGGAACTCGCCGGCAAGGATATCGCCAATGCCAAGATCGTCACCTCGGGCGCCGGTGCTGCCGCCCTCGCCTGCCTCAATCTGCTGGTGACGCTCGGCGCAAAACGCGAAAACATCTGGGTCCACGACCTCGAAGGCCTCGTCTATGCCGACCGCGAAGTGCTGATGGACGAGTGGAAATCCGTCTATGCCCAGGAGAGCGACAACCGCACGCTGGCAGACAGTATCGGTGGTGCCGATGTCTTCCTCGGCCTTTCGGCCGCCGGCGTCCTGAAACCCGAATTGCTGCAGCAGATGGCCGAAAAGCCGCTGATCATGGCGCTCGCCAATCCGACGCCGGAAATCATGCCGGAAGTCGCCCGCGCCGCCCGCCCGGACGCGATGATCTGCACAGGCCGTTCCGACTTCCCGAATCAGGTCAACAACGTCCTCTGCTTCCCCTACATCTTCCGCGGCGCACTGGATTGCGGCGCCCGCACGATCAACGAGGAAATGAAGATGGCCGCCGTGCGCGCCATCGCCTCGCTTGCGCGCGAAGAGCCGTCTGATGTTGCCGCCCGCGCCTATACCGGTGAAACCCCGATCTTCGGGCCGGACTACCTGATCCCCTCGCCCTTCGACCAGCGGTTGATCCTGCGCGTGGCGCCGGCCGTTGCCAAGGCTGCGGCCGAAAGCGGCGTCGCCGCCCGCCCGATCACCGATTTCGATGCCTATCTCGACCAGCTGAACCGCTTCGTCTTCCGCTCCGGCTTCATCATGAAGCCGATCTTCGCGGCCGCCAAGAATGCGGCGAAGAACCGCGTGATCTTTGCCGAAGGCGAAGACGAGCGGGTGCTGCGCGCCGCCCAGGTGCTGCTCGAGGAAGGCACCGCCCGGCCGATCCTCATCGGCCGTCCCCAGATCATCGAAACGCGCCTCAAGCGCTACGGCCTGCGCATCCGGCCCGAGACCGACTTCGAAGTGGTGAACCCCGAAGGCGACCCGCGCTTCCGCGACTATGTCGATGAGTATTTCTCGCTCGTCGGCCGTCTCGGCGTCATCCCGGAAGCCGCCCGCACCATCGTTCGGACGAACACGACGGTCATCGGCGCGCTCGCCGTGCGCCGCGGCGAGGCCGATGCGCTGATCTGCGGCGTCGAGGGCCGCTACAGCCGCCACCTGCGCGACGTGTCGCAGATCATCGGCAAGCGTCAGGGCGTGCTCGATTTCTCCGCGCTTAGCCTGCTGATCTCCCAGCGCGGCGCGACCTTCATGACCGACACCTACGTCACCTACAATCCGACGGCCGAAGAGATCGCCCAGAAGACGATCATGGCCGCCCAGGAAATCCGCCGTTTCGGCATCACGCCGCGCGCCGCTCTCGTTTCCCATTCGAGCTTCGGCTCGCGCGATTCCGAAAGCGCCAGCAAGATGCGGCGGGCGATGGAGATCATCCGGGTGGAAGCGCCCGATCTGGAAGCCGACGGCGAGATGCACGGCGACGCCGCCATCTCCGACATCCTGCGCCGCAGGGTCATGCCCAACAGCACCCTGACCGGCGAGGCGAACCTGCTCGTCTTCCCGAATCTCGATGCCGCCAACATCACGCTCGGCGTCGTCAAGACCATGACCGACGGCTTGCATGTCGGGCCGGTCCTGCTTGGCGCTGCCCTGCCCGCCCATATCCTGTCTCCATCGGCCACCTCGCGCGGCGTCGTCAACATGGCAGCTCTGGCCGTGGTGGAAGCCTCTCATCCCGCCTGAAATGTGTGCCGAAATGAGCATTAATTACAACTTTGGATTTGTTAGCAAGAAAGTTTTGGTTTAACCAACGATTGAGCTAGACAAGACCAAAAATGGTTTGCATGCTGAAACCCATCAAAAAAAAGGGTGTTCAGCATGACCGACCAACGGGCATATTTTGATTTGCTGGACGTGATGGAAGGCGAACAACATATTGGTTACAAAAGATTTTTCGCGTTAATGCGAGGATCTTTCGACATCGCCAATCTGCTGTATCTGGATGCCGACCTCACACCGTCAGGCATGAGCATCCATCGCCTGCACAGCACCGCGCCCGACCGCATTATCAACGAATGGTTGAATCGAGACTTTTCCCATATCGCGCCAATTCTGAACACCTTCACCAATGCGGTGCGCCCGGTCGACTGGCTGAGCGCCCGCAAGATTAACCCGCAGATCGAGCCGCATCTGACCGCCTTCGAGCGGCGCGGGATGAATATCGTCGGCGTAACGCTGCCGCTTGCCACGCCCATGCGCCGGCTGGCCTTCCTCGCCATTCAGTCCACCTTGCCGGCCTCGGAATGGGCGGCCTATAGCCGCTGCCATGTCAGGGATTTCCAGCATCTCGCCAATCTCTTCCATGCCGGCGAAATCGAAAGTGACATGCGGCGCGGCCGGTCGGGCGGCGTGCATACGGAACTGACCAACCGCGAGACCGAGGTGCTCGGCTGGGCCGCCGCCGGCAAGAGCTATTGGGAAATCGCCCACATCCTCGGCATCACCGAACGCACCGTGCGCTTCTTCATGACAAATGCCCGGCGCAAGTTGAATGTCGTCTCCAACGCGCAGGCCGTCGCCCAGGCCGTGCGCCACGATCTCATCCCGACCTTCTGACCCCTTCCTTTTCCGTCTTTGTGAATAGAGCCCCGCCGACCGGGGCTCTATTTTGCATGGCGACGTGCATCTGTAACCTGTCGCTACCGACAGTTTCAGGAACCCCCAAAAACTGACAGGCTTTGCTCATCCCGACCAAGGAGCAAAGAAATGATCAGGATTTTCAACAGCCGCACTGCAAAGTTCAATCCCGGCGAAATCGACGCCATGTTCAAGCTGCGCAAGCGTGTGTTCCATGATTTCCTGAAGTGGGACGTCTCGGTGCGTGACGAATGGGAGATCGACGACTACGACACGGCAAACCCGCTTTACGTGCTCTCCTATTCCGACAACGGCCGCCTGCGCGGCTCGCTGCGCCTCCTGCCGACGCTCGGCCCCAACATGCTCGACGACACCTTCCCGATCCTGCTCGACGGCGAGCCGGAAATCCGCAGCGCTTCGATCTGGGAATCGAGCCGCTTCTGCATCGATCCGGAAATCTCGCAGGACCGCGCCTCCAACCAGGTGACGATCGCCGCAGCCGAACTGATGTGCGGCGTTGGTGAGCTCAGCCTTGCTTCCGGCCTCAGCCACATCGTCACGGTCACGGATGTCTTCCTGGAGCGCATGTTCCGCCGCATGGGCTGCCCCGGCGAGCGCATCGGCGCCCCGCACCGCATCGGCTCGGTTTTCGCCGTCGCCGTCGCCTGGGAAGTCACCGACGACCTCCTGGAGCGGATGAAGGCCGTCGCCGCCATCGACGGAACCGTGCTGGAAGAAGCCATGTCGCTGGAAACCGCCCGCGCCGCTTAAAGCTCCAACTTCGAAATCCCCTCGGTCCGCGCTGCGACCGAGGGGATTTCCGCATGCTGCGGACCCGCCTCGCCGGCGCCATTAACATTGTCCCCAGCCCCGCGTTGCACCATCGCGGAATGCCGTTATGATATGGCTGAGGCCAGTTCTGCGGGAGCATCCCGCCCGGCAATTTCAGGCGATAAACAAACGTGCGTTTCGGTTCGACGTCGATAGCGGCTTTTTCTGCCGCGTTTCTGCTTCTGGAGGTTCAGGCCGCAGAAGCCTCAGCCGTGTGCGACCGGCTGACCGCCCGGCTCGACGAGCTACCGCGCAGCAACGTCATCTCCAATGCCAACCTTCGCGATTACGCCGCCGCCATCTCCCGCCAGAACATAGACCTGCGCCAGGCCCGCAGCGATCGCCGCCGGGCAGGCTGCAGCGCCGGCAGCGTCATCGTCGTCGGCGCGCCGCCAAACGAGACCTGCGACAGCCTCGATGCCATGATCCATCAGATGGAAGGCAATCTCGACGCGCTGAAGGCCCGCCGCCAGAGCCTGATTTCCGGCGGTGACGACAGCACCCGCCGCCGTATTCTCGCCGCCCTCGACGTCAACCGCTGCGCCGAGGAACAGGACAAGATCCTCGAAGCCGCCGCCGAACCGGAAACCCACCGCAACATCCTGAAGGACCTGCCGCCGATCCGTGAAAGCATGCAGTCCCTGTCGGATCAGGACGATATGGCGGATTTCACCCTTCCGGGCGGTGAAGACGGAAATCTCAGGACCATGTGCGTGCGCACCTGCGACGGTGCCTTCTTCCCGATCTCGTCGAATGCGACGCCGGCGGATTTCCAGCGCGACGCCGACACCTGCCGCCGCCGCTGCCCCGGCGCGGAAACCGCGCTCTACTATCACGCGCTGAAGACCGAGGAGAGCGATCAGATGATCTCCGCCTCGACAGGCGAGCCCTATATCGACCTGCCGACGGCCTTTGCCTACAAGACCCGCGATCCCGGCCTTCCCGGCCAATGCGGCTGCGCCCTACCGCGCACGTCAGCGACGAACCGGAGCAACTCGCAGCAGGGCTCGATCATCACCATCACCAGTGGCGGCACCAAGCCCCAGGCGGAAATCAAGAGCACGATCCCCGATCGCCCCTACGAGCCCGGCGACAAGAAGGTGCGCGTGGTCGGCCCGAGCTTCCTGCCCGCGGAAGAATCCGCTATCGACCTGCGCCACCCGGCAGGCCCCGGCTACCAGCAACTACAGCCGAACTGAAAACCGGATTCATTTTCTGCGAAACTCGCCGCAAGCCCTTGTTATAATGGCGCAACCGGATGCGGCGAGCCGTCATAGCCGCCCCAGACGGACTGATCGAAGCAGATGACGGAACCGGTCATCAGTCCGGATTCCGCCGAAGACAGATAGGCGCAGGCGCGCGCCACCTCCTGCGGATCGACCAGCCGCCCGAAAGGCTGAGATTTTGCCGCCTCTTCCAGCCAGTTTTCGGAAGCTCCGTGAAACTCGCGCTGGATTCGGTCCTCGCCATCAGACGCCATCCAGCCGATATTGAGGCCGTTGACGCGGATGCGGTTGCGCAGCAGCGCATAGGCCGTGTTCTTCGTCAGCGTCTCCAGCGCCCCCTTGGAGGCGCAATAGGCCGCGATGAAGGGTTGGCCGGCCATGGCCGACATCGAGCCGATATTGACGATCGTGCCCTCGGTCTTTTCCCGCCGCATCACCGCGATCGCCGCCTGCATCAGGAAGAACGGCGCACGCACGTTGATGGCGAACATCCGGTCGAAAAGCTCCGGCGTCGTATCGAGAATGGTGCCGCGATCTGTAATCGCCGCCACGTTGACCAGCGCGTCGATGCGCCCGAAACGGGCATCGCAGGTTTCGATCACCCGCCGCGCATCCTCGACATTTTCGAAATCCGCCTTGACGTAAATGACGGGAACGCCGGTCTTGCCGGATATTTCGGAGGCCTTCGCCTCGCCTTTGGTCCGGTTACGGCCGCAGATGACGATGGCCTCGGCGCCGCGCTCCGCAAACAGGGTCGCGACCGCCGCCCCCAGCCCCTGCGTGCCGCCTGTGACGACAGCGATCTTCCCATCAAGCCGTGCGGACATGCTTGTCTCCTCCCGAAAAGCCTGAACCTAAGGCGAGCCTATCCAGCCTGTCCAGTACGAGGTTACGCCGCGAGGCCGCCCCGCGCCGTCGCGGCATCGTCGGCATCCGTTTCAATCGGCGCCTCGTCGGCCGTGCGTGCCTGGTTCCGGCCGCTCTTCTTGGCGAGATAGAGCGCCCGGTCGGCCGCTGGCACGATTTCGCGCTGGATCGTGCCGTGGTCCGGCGCAAAGGCAATGCCGATGCTACAGCCGACCTGCAGCAGCTGCCCCTCATAGGGAACCGGCGTCTGCGCCGCCACGATCAGCGCCTGCGCCAATGTAGCCACATTCGCGCGCGTCACGTTTTGGTCGAGGATAACGGCAAATTCATCGCCGCCAAGGCGGGAAACACTGCCGCACCCGGTCACCCGCGCCTCGAAGCGCTCGGCCAGAACCTTCAGCAGGAAATCACCGGCCGGATGGCCATAGGTATCGTTGACCGCCTTGAACCGGTCGAGATCGAGGCAGAGCAGGCTGAACGGCCGCTCCGGCGCTCTGGCGACGGCGGCCGACAGCACCTCTTCGAAACCGGCGCGGTTCAGGAGCCCCGTCAACCGGTCGTGGCTTGCCTGATGCCGGTTTTTCGCCTCGCTCGCTTCGAGCGCCGACACCACCGACCCGAACCGGAGCGCGATGAAAGCCAGCACCAGCGTCGCGACAAGGCCGATGACGATAACGCTCGGCAGCGTTTCCGAGCGGACAAAACTGCCCGGCCGCCGCGGTGCCCAGGCGGCGACCATGCAGGACGGATCGGTGCAATTGCCGAGCGCCACATGGATCGAACCTTCGGCGACATCGCGAACCGGGTTGAAGGCAAGCCGGGAGACACCAAGCCGCTCCTCGACATCCGCCACCATACGCGGACTGAACGGCTTGACGGTGACCATGAACACCGGATCGCGGCGCAGGGCCGGAATACGGAGATTTTCCGGCACGACGGCCTGCACCACGACGATGCTGACGGCACCGTCGATCATGCGGATATCGGCCGCGTGAATGCCCGGCACCGGCGCTTCCAGCGCCTCGCTGTTGCGGGCGGGCCGGTCCAGCCGCCAGCTTCTGCCATCGGCGGCCAGATTGTCTTCATAGAGCCTGTCGGCCCGTTCCAAGAGATCGCCGGCCCATTTCAGCGCCCGCGTGCCCTCGCGCTCTTCGGTTCTCTGGCCGTCCTTCACCGCCACCAGGGCCTCGCCGGAGCGATCGGCAAAGATCATCCAGCGGAAGCCGAAATCCTTCCACAGCCAGTCGGTCAGTTCCTGCTTGATGAAGGCATCGCTCAAGCCGCCCTGACCAAGCTCGGCAAACGTCTTGTTCCAGAAGGAAAGTTCCGCCTGGTATTGCACGACGGCATCGACCTCGCTCTGCAATTCGCCGTCCACCAGCTTACGCTCGGCGGTCAGGCCGAAACGGTCGGCCTCGGTAACGGAGCGGTCGAGCACGATGGCAAGGCTTGCGACGATCAGAAGTGCAAGGCCCGCGCAGGCGGCGTGGATAACCAGCACCATGCGCCCGGTCCGCCCCTTGCCTTTGATGATACCCTGCCCCATGCCGTTTCTGCCCCCTTGGCGTGCGCGCGTTCTCCTGCGCGGCCGGCTTTCCCGATTGAAAGCAGGCTACCAGCCAAAGCGGAAATTTGGTTTAAGCAAGCTGGTTGGGAATTCGTTAAAACCGGACGTTGAAAAAGCCGTCGCTCAAGCGCCCGCAGCCGGGGCATAGCGCACATAGGCGAAGGATTTTCCGTCCGGCGCCCAGTTCGGCACGTTGATCGTGCCCTGCCCGCCGAACAGCGGAAACAGGATGCGCGCATTGCCGCCATCCATATCCATCAGCCGCAACCTGACATTGAGATCGCGCGGATGATCGAACACGTCGCCGTCATAGGAGATGACCAGCAGATGCCGCCCGTCCGGCGAGGGATGCGGGAACCAGTCACCATATTCGCTATCGGTGACGCGCTCCACCGCGCTTGCATCCGGGCGAACACGCCAGATTTGCATACGCCCCGTGCGGCTGGAATTGAAATAGATCCATTCGCCATCCGGGCTGAAATCCGGCCCGTCATTACGCCCCTCTCCGAAGGTGAGCCGCCGCTCCTCGCCGCCCTCGACCGGGATGGTATAGATATCGAAGACATTGTCGCGAATGCCGCAATAGGCAAGCGTCTTCCCGTCCGGCGACCAGCCGTGCCAATAGGACGGCGTCTTCACCGTCACCTGTTTCGGCGTGCCGCCGCCGAGCGGCAGCGTGTAGATGGTCGAAGCGCCATATTCGGTCTTGTCGCTGATGACGATCGTCGCGCCATCCGGCGAAACCCCGTGATCGTTGTTACAGGTCCGCGCGAGCCCGGTATCGATCTCCACCGGCTCGCCACCATCGAGCGACAGCCGGTAAAGCAGCCCATCGGCATTGAGGATCAGCGATGTGCCATCAGCGGTGAAATTCGGCGCTTCGAACAGCCTGTCGGTCTGCCAGACGATCCGTGTCTGGCCCGTAGCGATATTGTAGATTTCGACCGAGCTGCGCATCTCTCACTCCGACCTTTGGGGATCAAAATGTCTAGCCGTTATCGACCACCTTCTTCAATACCGGTGTTTTCAGGCGCGCTTTCCTATTGTTATCGGCCAATTCCACACCGGAAAAGGCAAGCAGCTTGCTAAGCTGGCTGTGACCGTAAGCCGACACCTCGAATCCCGGCAGGCTAACCTTTAGCGCGTTCATGAGGTCAGGCAACCCGACCCATTCACCATCGAGCCGTGGCGCGGTGACAAAGA
Source organism: Rhizobium sp. Root1212 (assembly GCF_001424985.1). GTDB lineage: Bacteria > Pseudomonadota > Alphaproteobacteria > Rhizobiales > Rhizobiaceae > Pararhizobium. The sequence continues at coordinate 233,203 of NZ_LMDA01000024.1, read as the reverse complement.
CCCGTTGCAAGATATCCCCCTTCAGCGCGCGGGCTGGATTACCGGTCTGAGCCACCGGCTTGGCATCAGTTTTGGGGATATCGATGACCTTGAAGACATCGCAAGCACTCCGGAAACGAGCTGATGCATGCGGCATGCCCATACCGATGAAGGTTCCTCCGCCCTGCCGTATCCGCATCGCCAACTGCGTGAAATCGCCGTCGCAAGTGGCAAGACAGAACACCGCCGCCTCAGTCGTGTGGAACAAATCCATAGCATCGATGACAAGGGCGATGTCGGCGCCGTTCTTGCCTGCCGCGCCGGCAACCGTCTGGCAGGCCGTCAGTGCATGGCGCGGAGCCACCTCCAGCCATGGAGCCAGAGAAGCTCGGCTAAAATCGCCGTATACTCTGCGATGAAACAGGGAACCATGCCGCATCGCCTCGTCGTGAATGGCGTCAGCCAGAGACGGCGGCATATTTTCCGCATCGATAAACAGTACGGCATTCTGCTCAGCCATTGGCCACCATCTCCCTCAACAGAGAAGGATAGTAACAAAAGGCGGCCGCGTCGCAATCGACGGGCCGCCTTAAGATTGCACGCGGTTAACGCGACACTATCACCGATCGCGGAACCGGTTGGTGATAGGATAACGCCGGTCGCGGCCGAAGTTCTTCTTGGTGATTTTCACGCCCGGCGCCGACTGGCGGCGCTTGTATTCGGCGATATAGAGCAGATGTTCGATCCGGTGCACCGTCGCCTCGTCATGGCCGCGCGCGACGATTTCCGCCGTGCCCATTTCCTGCTCGACAAGGCATTCCAGGATATCGTCGAGCACCGGATAGGGCGGCAGCGAATCCTGGTCGGTCTGGTTGGGGCGCAGTTCGGCCGACGGCGCCTTGTCGATGATGTTGTACGGGATCACCTCGCCCGAAGGTCCGAGCGCGCCCGGCGGAACCGTCGTGTTGCGCCAGCGCGACAGAGCGTAGACCTGCATCTTGTAGAGGTCCTTGATCGGGTTGAAGCCGCCGTTCATGTCGCCGTAGAGCGTCGCATAGCCGACCGACATCTCCGATTTGTTGCCGGTCGTCACCACCATCGAGCCGAACTTGTTGGAGATCGCCATCAGAATGGTGCCGCGCGTGCGGCTCTGCAGGTTTTCCTCGGTGATGCCGGGTTCGGTGCCCTCGAAAAGCTCCGAAAGTGCCTCGGTGAAGCCGGTGACCGGCTCCTCGATCGGCACGATGTCGTAACGGCAGCCGAGCGCCTTGGCGCAATCCTCGGCATCTTTGAAGGATTCCGACGAGGTATAGCGATAGGGCAGCATCAGCGTGCGCACCCGCTCTTCGCCCAGCGCATCGACGGCAAGTGCTGCGCAGATCGCCGAGTCGATGCCGCCGGAAAGGCCGAGCACGACATTCTTGAAGCCGTTCTTGTTCACATAATCGCGGAAACCCAGCATGCAGGCGCGGTAATCCGCCTCTTCCTTTTCCGGGATTTTCGAGAACGGGCCGGCCTCGCAGCGCCAGGTATTGTCCTTGCGATGGAAGGTGACGACGGCCATTGTCTCTTCGAACTGGCTCATCTGGAAGGCAAGCGTCTTGTCGGCATTGAAGCCGAAGCTCGCACCGTCGAAGACGAGTTCGTCCTGCCCGCCGAGCTGATTGGCGAAGACCAGCGGCAGGCCGGTTTCGATCACCTGCCGCAGCGCCACCTGATGGCGCACATCGACCTTGCCGCGGAAATAGGGCGATCCGTTCGGCACCAGCAGGATTTCCGCGCCGCTTTCGGCCAGCGTCTCGCAGACGCCGAGATCGTTCCAGATTTCCTCGCAGATCGGAATGCCGAGCCGCACGCCGCGGAAATTCACCGGCCCCGGCATGCTGCCTTCGGAAAAGACGCGCTTTTCGTCGAATTCGCCGTAGTTCGGCAGGTCGATCTTGTCGCGCAGCACCAGCACCTTGCCGCCATCGAGAACGGCGACCGAATTGTGTCGCCCCGTCTCGCCCTGGCGCGGGAAGCCGACGATGACACCCGGCCCGCCATCGGCGGTATCGGCCGCAAGCGCATCGACGGCCGCCTGACAGGATTTCAGGAAAGCCGGTTTCAAAACAAGGTCTTCCGGCGGATAGCCGGAAATGAAGAGTTCCGTCAGAAGCAGCAGGTCCGCCCCCTGCCGCGCCGCATCCGCCCTCGCCTCGCGCGCCTTGGCAAGATTACCGGTCACGTCCCCAACGGTCGGATTGAGCTGGGCGACAGCGATGCGGAGCGTGGAGGAAATGGTCTTTTGCGCGGTCATGGACGGGCTGCCTTCATTCTGCACGGGGTCGCGGTCGAGACCGCATCCGTTGTTTAGAGCGGTTCACGTCCAAACGGAAGCCTCGCTTTTCGGGGTGGAGGCAACGCGGCCGGCGGTTTCTGAACGGCTTTTCGGGCGAGCGGTTTCCTGAACGCGGAAAGCGCGGTTATCCACATGAAAAATATCGAATGAAAGCAAGGTGATAGGTAAGCTTCGACCACATGCAACATGGACGTGGGCGCCCTTGACTTATTCATGCTGCGTTCAACATGACAAAGGTATGACAGTTTCACGATGTTTTTATAAAATTGGAGTCCGGCCTTGGCCAGTTTCGAAACCGCAGTCAGCACGGTCGCCCCCCGCAGCGCGGGCACCACCTTCGGAATCGGCCGGTCCCGTGAGTTCGGCCGGAACTGGGCCAAGGCCCGCCGTTTCGCGCTTTCCCTGCCGCTGTCGCTGGCGCTCGCCATCCTGCTGGTTTTCGCGGTCGAGTGCATCTCCCGCAATTCGGTCCAGGAGACCGTGGCCTATTTCCTCGACCCGATGCGTCCCGCCTGGACGACGGTCGGTATTTTCCTGCTGGTGAGTCTGACGCTGGATGCGCTTTTCGGGCGCCAGCATATCGGCATGCTTATCCTTGCGCCGCTGGCCGTCGTGCCGGCTCTGATCAGCCACCAGAAACAGGTTTTCCTCTCGGACCCGCTCTACCCCACGGATTTCCTGTTCGGCCGCCAGATCATGGAGCTGATGCCCGTGCTGGTGCGCGACCGTCCGTGGACGGCGGTCGGCATCGTCGTCGGCTCGGTCCTTGCCATCGTCGCCATCGGTTGGCTGGCGCGCTTTGCCTGGCGCCGCTTCCCGAAGCTTGCCCGCAAACCGCGCCTGGCCCGGCTTGCCGTGTCCGTGCCGCTGCTCGTGTCATTCTACAACATCATGGACTACAACGACTTCTCGTGGCTGCGCGATCGCCTGAACGTCATTCCGATCATGTGGGACCAGACGGAAAACTATCGCCACAACGGCTTTGCCATGGCCTTTGCGCTCAACCTGCCGATGGCGAACGTGACGGCCCCTGCCGGCTACATGATCGATGCCATCGACAATATTCCGGTCAAGCCAGTTCCGGCCGGCACCAGCCATCGCGGCAAGCCTGATGTCATCGTGCTGATGAGCGAATCCCTGTGGGACCCGACCCGGCTGCCGAACGTCAAACTGTCGCCCGATCCGATGCCGACCATCCGTGAGATGCAGTCCGGCAACGTCTTCTCGCCGGAATTCGGCGGCATGACGGCCAATGTCGAGTTCGAGGCGCTGACCGGCTTTTCCAACGCCTTCCTGCCCTATGGCAGCATTCCCTACCAGCAATATATCCGCAACCCGATCCCCTCGCTCGCCACCTTCTTCCGTGGCGAAGGCTATGTGGCGCGGGCGGTGCATCCCTTCCAGAAGTGGTTCTGGAACCGCAGCGCCGTTTATGCCGCCTTCGGCTTCCAGGACTTCCGTTCGGAAGAAAACATGCCGGTCATGCAGAAGCGCGGCATTTTCGCCTCGGATGAATCCTTGACCAAGGAGATCATCCGCCAGGCCGACGCGATGGATGACCCGTTCTTCTTCTTCACCGTGACGCTGCAGGGCCACGGCCCCTATGAAGCCAACCGCTATGCGAAGAACACCATCAAGGTGGAAGGCACCCTCCCGGATGCCGACCGTCAGGTGCTGGAAACCTACGCTCAGGGCGTCAAGGAAGCCGACGACAGCCTCAAGAAACTGATGGACTGGGCAAAGGAGCGCGACCGCGAGACGATCATCGTCATCTTCGGAGATCACCTGCCGCCGCTCAACACCGTCTATACCAGCACCGGCTTCATGCCCGGCGTGACGGCCTCCCGCAAGGGTCCGCTCGACCAGATGAAGGCGCAGCACGAGACCCCCCTGGTCGTCTGGTCGAACAAGACCGGCCCGGTCAAGGACATCGGCACGATCAGCCCGGCCTTCCTCTCCTACAAGATCCTGCAGCAGGGCGGCTTCGAGCATCCCTACTACACCGGCTTCCTCGGCAACGTCTTCGATCGCCATCACGTGATCGACCGCTACATGCTGATCGGCGCCGACGGCAAGGATACCACCAACTGGGCTCGCCAGAAGACGATAGACGAAACCGTGCGCGACTACCGCTTCCTGCAGCACGACATGATGTTCGGCAAGCGCTACGGCACGGATCGCTTCTTCGAATCCCACGCCGAGCTGTTCCCCACCCAGCCCGCCATGTGATGCCGCTTGCTCCCTCTTCGCAAGGAGAGGGAGCCATGTTCCCTTCGGCCATGAAGCGTCCTAGAACATCAGGGATAGCCAGCCGGAGCATCCCATGTCCCATCTCGACGATATCACCCACACGATTTTCGGCAGGGCCAATGCCCAGTTGAGCGAAGTCGAACGCTTCGTGCTCGATCACGCCAGGCAGCGGCGCACGCTGGCGCAGGACCTCAACGCCAAATTCGACGAGACCCAGAGCCGGGGCGACCGGCTGGCCGATGCGATCGCCCGCGTCGGCGGCTCCTGGGGCTTCATTATCGCCTTCGGGCTGTTCCTCGTCTTCTGGGCGGTGATCAACACGGTCATCCTCACCCGAGATGCTTTCGATCCCTACCCCTTCATCTTCCTCAATCTGATTCTGTCGATGCTCGCCGCGGTGCAGGCGCCGGTCATCATGATGTCGCAGAACCGCCAGGCGGCGAAGGACCGGCTGAGCGCCAGCAAGGACTATGAGGTCAACCTGAAATCCGAGGTGGAACTGATCGCGCTGCATCACAAGATCGACACGGTGCTGCTCCGCGAGATCGCCGAGTTGCGCGGCGAAGTGACCCGCCTCTGCAACCAGCTGGCGGCGGCAGGCCAGAGCCCCGATACATGACCGGGCGCCTACAACCGAAAGCACGCGGGAATTTCATCTATAGATTTATGGATTGAGTAACAATCAACTTTTGGATGTATAGAAAATTTAACGAATGAATCACATCCTATAGGTGCATCGGAATTTTTACTCTCCGAAAACCTGTAGGGAGGTGCCTATGAAAACCGGCCTGCGTCTCTTGCGTCGCAAAGACGGTGCCGCCGCGATCGAATTCGCGCTGATCGCCCCGCTTTTCTTCATGACCATCCTGACGATGATCGGCTACGGCATCTATCTGAGCGCCAGCCATACGATCCAGCAGATCGCCGCCGACGCCGCCCGCACGGCCGTCGCCGGTCTTTCCGCGACCGAACGCCACAACCTTGCCGATCATTACGTGCGCACGATGATCGAGGACTATCCCTTCATCAACAAGCGGAAAGTCTCCTACGAGGTCGAGGACGACCTCAACAACATCGATCAGTTCACGGTGACGATCACCTACGACGCCAGCGACCTGCCGATCTGGAACCTCTTCACCTTCGCGATGCCCAACCAAGAAATCAGGCGCTACGCCACTATAAGACTGGGAGGTATCTGACATGCCGAATTGTAAAGCGCCGAACCTCCGCACCGACAGATCGGGCAATATCGGCATTTCCGCAGCGCTTGTGGCGCCGCTTGCCATCCTGTCGCTCGGCCTCGGCGTCGATTACGGCTATCTGACGCTGCAAAAGCGCGAGATGCAGGCGGCCGCCGATATCGCCGCCATCGTCGCCTCCTCCGATCTCGCCAATATGGAGACCGCCACCCGGCGACACCTTAAGGCCAACGGTCTGAACATGGCGATTGCCACCTCCCGAGGCCTCATCGATCTCGACGGAAAGCCGGTCAAGGACGAACTGGTGGCGCTGCAAGGCGGCATCGTCACCCTGACCAAGGGCCGCTACCTGCCTGACCCGGCGCTCGATGTCGGCGAACGCTTCATTCCCAACGCCACTCCAGCCGATGCCGCGCAGGTAACCATCGACCGCGAAGGCGAACTGCATCTTGCCGCGATGTTCTCGACGCCACCGACGCTGCGCGCCAGCGGAACCGCCGCCAGCACCAAGCTTGCCGCCTTCTCGGTCGGCTCCCGGCTCGCCAGCCTCGATGGCGGCGTGTTGAATGCCGTGCTCGGCCAGCTACTCGGCACGACGATCTCGCTGAAAGTCATGGATTACCGCGCGCTGGCCGATGCCGATGTCGAAATCCGGCCGTTCCTCGATATCATCGCCACGCGGCTGAAGCTTACCGGCGCGACCTATGAGGACGTGCTGAACGCCAGCCTCGCTATGCCGGACCTGCTCGCCGGCATGCGGCTCGCCGGCGGACTGTCGAACACGGCGAACAGCGCGCTGAAGGCCATCGAGACCGCCACAACCCGCAACAAGGCCAGGTTCACGCTGGCGCAGCTGCTCAATATCGATCCGAAGAAGGAGATCAAGGTCGATGCCGGCTCCGACTGGAAGATGAAGATCAGCGCGCTGGAAATGCTCTCGGCCGCCGCCGCGATCGCCAATGGCGGCAACCAGATTTCCATCGCCGCCCTGACGGGTGTTCCGGGCATCGCCACCGCAAGTGTCAATCTCGCCATTGGGGAGCCGCCAATTGAGACACCGGCCCATCGCCTTGGTAGCCCCGGCAGCGCGGTGCGCACCGCCCAGACCCGCCTTGCCGTAACCGTCGAGGTCGATGGCCTGGCCGCCCTTGCCGGCATCAGGATCAGGCTCCCGCTCTATGTCGAGGTCGCGCATGCGGAAGCGCGCCTGGCCGATATCCGCTGCTATGGCGGCAGCAGCACCAATGCCGGCGTCAGCATCGATACCGTGCCCGGCATTGCCGAAATCGCCATCGGCAACGTCAATCCGTCCGTGCTTTCCTCCTTCGGCAGCAGTCCGCGGGTGGAAAAGGCCCGACTGGTCGAATCGCCGCTCTTGCGCATCGACGGCATCGCCCATGTCGAAACCCAGAACATGCAGCCGCAGCGGCTGACCTTCAGCCCCTCGGAAGTCGCGATGTCGGCGGTGAAATCAGTCTCGACGCGAGACACCCTGACCTCGACCACCCAGTCGTTGCTTCGCAATCTCGATCTCGACATCAAGGTGCTGTTCCTGTCGCTCGGCAGCCCGAAACTGGTTCAGGCAGCCCTTGCCGATACGCTGGGCGCCGTCACGCCGGCCATCGATACGCTGCTTTACAATATCCTGCTCGCGGTCGGCGTCCGGGTTGGGGAAGCGGATGTCCGCGTCACCGGCGTCAATTGCCTGCGGCCGGTTCTCGTGCAGTAACCAACGACAGGGATTTTTCGCCGTTTGGGTATTTTTTCGAACAGATAGGAAGGCTCGCACGTTATACTCTTGCCGCTCGAGACCGGTCCCGGCAATTTTTGCAAAAACCGGCCTCGACGCGGCGCATCCTTCGGCTTGGCATGCCGGCTGCGATGCGCAAACCAGATGGCCAGAGACCATGGAACACTAGGAACATGACGGTTGCTCCCTTCGCCGGCCATCACACCGGCAGCTATCCGCTCCTGACGACGCCGGAAGCGCTGGTTGCCCACCCCGCCTATTTCGCCGTTCTTCAGCAATGCGCCCGCCACCTCGTCGGGCTTTACGATCATTTTCCGCGGGTCGCGCGCCTCGTCTCCTCACAGCAGAAATGGCTGCTGAGCCAGGCGGCTTACGCGCTCTATCTGCAACGCGACCCCGAAGACCCGCTGAGCGGCATCACCGCTTCGCGCCTGCTCGATATCATGGTGAAATTCGGCGCGGCCAGCCGCAACACCGCCGCCGCCTTCCTCGCCGAACTGCTCGCCTACAAGCTGATCCAGGACGTGCCCGGCAACACCAACCGCCGCTCGCGGCCGCTGGAACCGACCGCCGTCATCATCGACGCCATGGAAAAATGGTTCCGCGGCCAGATGCACAGCCTCGACCTGCTCGATGGCGGCACCCGTGTCGTCCGCCTCGATGCCGATCCGACGATCTTCCACCGCGCCCAGCCGATTGCCGCCAGGCAGTTGATCGAGGACCGCGCATGGCGCGAGCCGCCAGCCTCGATCGCCTCCTTCGTCTGGACTGAAAACGGCGGCCTGCTGCTTGACGACATCATGTCGAAGGTCGTGACGTCAGGCCCGTCGAACCGGCCCTACCTGATCGAGGATTTGAGCTTTTCCGAACTGTCGATCCATTACGGGCTGTCGCGCACCCATATCCGCCGGCTGTTTACCCGCGCCGAGGAAAGCGGCTGGGTCGGCCGCACTGAAAAGATCGGCCGCAAGCGGCACCTCTCGGTGTCGCCGGATTTCATCAACGCCTATATGGGCTGGCAGGCGATCAAGCACTGCGCACTGGACCGCGCTTTTGCGATTGCCGCCGAAGGCCCGGCGCATCTGACGCCGGGCGAGCGGATGTTTCAGTTGCTGGAAGCGGCAAACTGAGGCGCGCCGTCGTTGATTTCGTAAAAATCGCCCTTGTCGGCGCAGAAGATGTGCACGCCGATCTTCAAATCGGTCGGCTGATCGAAGCTGCCGGCCATGATCGAGGTGTCGGTGCGCCCGTCCGCCTTCCAGAACAGCGCCGAGCCGCAGGTGCGGCAAAACCCTCGCGCCGCATCGTCGCTGGCGCGGTACCAGGTAACGTTCTCGGCCCCTTCCACCGTCAGCCTGTCATCGGCCACATTGGTCGCGGCATAATAGAGCCCCGTCTGCCGGCGGCACTGGGAGCAGTGGCAGGCGATGACCTCGCGCAGCGCGCCTCTCGTCTCGAAACGCACCGCGCCGCACAGACACTTCCCGGTATGAATATCCTGCATGATCCCCCCTGACATGAAAAAGCCGGACCAACATCGAGTGTTGGCCCGGCCCTGTCAATTTCAATGCGTTCAACCCTGGGATCAGCAGCGCTGACCCTGGGGATCAGCAGGGCTGACCCTGGGGATCAGCAGCGCTGATCAGCCGTTGACCACCATGCGCTTCTCGTCGCGACCACCCTTCATGCGCTCGGCGAGCAGGAACGCGAGTTCCAGCGCCTGATCCGCATTGAGGCGCGGGTCGCAATGGGTGTGGTAGCGATCGCCGAGATCGGCGCCCGAAAGCGCACGCGCGCCACCGGTGCATTCGGTCACGTCCTTGCCGGTCATCTCGATGTGGATGCCGCCCGGATGTGTGCCTTCGGCGCGATGGATCTGGAAGAAGCTTTCGACTTCCGACAGGATGCGCTCGAACGGACGGGTCTTGTAGTTGTTGAGCGTGATCGTGTTGCCGTGCATCGGGTCGCAGGACCAGACCACCTTCTTGCCTTCGCGCTCGACCGCGCGAATGAGGCGCGGCAGGTGCTCGGCGACCTTGTCGTGGCCGAAGCGGCAGATCAGCGTCAGGCGACCGGCCTCGTTGTTCGGGTTCAGGAGGTCGATCAGTTCGATAAGGCCGTCAGCCGACAGCGACGGGCCGCACTTCAGGCCGATCGGGTTCTTGATGCCACGGCAGTATTCGATATGGGCATGGTCGGGCTGGCGGGTACGGTCGCCGATCCAGATCATGTGGCCGGAGGTCGCGTACCAGTCGCCGGAGGTCGAATCGACGCGGGTCAGCGCCTGCTCGTAGCCGAGCAAAAGCGCCTCGTGGCTGGTGAAGAAATCGGTCTCGCGCAGGCTCGGATTGGTTTCCGAGCTGATGCCGATCGCCTTCATGAAATCCATGGTCTCGGAGATGCGGTCGGCGAGCTTGCGGTAACGCTCGGCCTGCGGGCTGTCCTTGACGAAGCCCAGCATCCACTGGTGCACGTTTTCGAGGTTGGCATAGCCACCCATCGCGAAGGCGCGCAGCAGATTCAGCGTCGCGGCCGACTGGCGGTAGGCATCGAGCTGGCGCTCCGGGCTCGGAATGCGGGCGGCTTCGTTGAATTCGATGCCGTTGATGATATCGCCGCGGTAGCTCGGCAGCTCGATATCGCCCTGCTTCTCGATGTTCGAGGAACGCGGCTTCGCGAACTGGCCGGCAATACGGCCGACCTTGACGACCGGCTGCTGGGCGCCGAACGTCAGGACGACGGCCATCTGCAGGAAGGCGCGGAAGAAGTCGCGGATCGTGTCGGCGCCGTGCTCGGCGAAGCTTTCGGCGCAGTCGCCGCCCTGCAGCAGGAAGCCGCGGCCTTCGGCGACATTGGCAAGCGCGCTCTTCAGGCGGCGGGCTTCACCGGCGAAAACCAGCGGCGGATAGGTCGCAAGCGTTGCTTCGGTCGCAGCCAGTGCTGCCAAATCCGGATAGTCCGGTACCTGCTGGATAGGCTTCTGCCGCCAGCTGCTCGGGTTCCAATTCTGCGCCATGATACTCACCTGTTCCTTCACCGGCTTTGATCGCCGATCCGGGTCTCGAAAAAAGTCTCGGGCTTATAGACCCTGCCAGACCGCTTGTATAGTCAAATGCTGTGTTACTGCCGCTCGCCATTCTTGATGCGGTAGGTCGGCGAATACATCGTCACCAGTTCTTCCGCCGCAGTCGGATGCACGGCCATGGTGCGGTCGAAGACATCCTTGGTGACACCGCCCTTCAACGATACGCCGAGAAGCTGCGCCATTTCGCCGGCATCATGGCCAAGAATATGGGCGCCCAGAACCTTGCGATCAACGGCGTTGACGATCAGTTTCATGATCATCTTCTCCGAACGCCCCGAAAGTGTCGCCTTCATCGGCCGGAATTCGGCACGGTAGATTTCCAGGTCTTCGAATTTGCGCGCCGCATCCTCTTCCGTCAGGCCGACCGTGCCGATTTCCGGCTGCGAGAACACGGCGGTCGCGATCAGGTCGTGATCCGGCGAGGTCGGATTGTTGCGGTATTCGGTCTCGATGAAGCACATGGCCTCGTGGATGGCGACAGGCGTCAGTTGCACCCGGTTCGTGACGTCGCCGAGCGCATAGATGCCCGGCGCGCTGGTGCGCGAAAAGGCATCGACGACAATCGCCCCCTGCTCGTCGACAGTGACGCCCGCCTTTTCGAGGCCGAGCGCGCCGGTGTTCGGCACACGGCCGAGCGCCAGCATCACCTGATCGACCGTCAGCACGCCATGGTTTTTCGTTTCCGCAACACGACGCCCCTCGCCATCGACCGTGATCGATTGCAGCACGTCCTCGCACAGGATCTTGATGCCCTTGGCTTCCATTTCCTTGTGCAGGCCGTGGCGCAGGTCGTGATCGAAGCGGGAGAGAATTTCCTTGCCGCGATAGATCAGCGTCGTCTCGACGCCGAGCCCATGGAAGATATTCGCGAATTCGACGGCGATATAGCCGCCGCCGGCGATCAGGATCGATTTCGGCAGCTCGGCCAGATCGAAGGCTTCGTTCGAGGAGATGCAGAATTCGTTGCCCGGCAAAGCCGGGTGCGGGCTCGGATGACCGCCGACGGCGATGACGATCCGCTCGGCCGTCACCACCCGGTCCTCGTTGAGGAGGCGCACGCTGTTCGGCCCGACGAGTTCGGCGCGGGTATTGAAGATTGCCGCCCCGGCATTGTCCAGCCCCTTGCGATAGAGACCTTCAAGCCGGGTGATTTCCTTTTCCTTGGCTGCGACCAGCGCCTTCCAGTTAAAGCGGCTTTCACCGACCTCCCAGCCGAAGCCCTTGGCATCCTCGAAGGTCTCGGAAAACTGCGAGGCATAGACATAAAGCTTCTTCGGCACGCAGCCTCTGATGACACAGGTGCCGCCGTACCGGTATTCCTCGGCAATGCCGACCTTCTTTCCGAGCGAAGCCGCGACACGGCCGGCGCGCACGCCGCCCGATCCGCCGCCGATGACGAAGAGGTCGTAATCATAAGAAGCCATGGGTCGAAACTCCCGGACGGGTCAGAGGCGGGCGCCGGCCGGAAAACGGCAGCGCCGGGGAAAGGCAATTCAGCTCCTGATATAGGATTGCCCGCCGATGCTGCAAAGGCCATGCGAGCCGCGCGCGGTACTTCATCCACACCGATAGGTAAAAACAGTTCGGGCCGCGCAGGGAGTTTCCCGCGCGGCCCGAACATCGTGATTTTGCCCGAAAGGCTTATTGTGCCGGCTGGGTGCCTGCCGGAGCGGCTTCGGTCTTCGGAACCAGCGTCGATTCGAGCGCCTTGGACGTCGCGGCATTCAGATCGCGGGAGATGCCGGCGGCCCAGATGTCGGCGGCCTTCAGCATTTCGCGCGAGGCGATCGGGCCGTTGTTGAGCAGCTTCTTGCCGGCATCGGAACCGTAGAAGGCAGCGATCGCGTTCAGCTCGTCGATGGTGAAGGTCTTGGCATAGATCGTCGCGGCTTCGTGCTCCAGATCGGCGCGACGTGCGGCGAGTTCCAGAGCCTTTTCATCGACCGTCTTGCTGATCAGGTCTTCGTAGTTCGGCGATGCCTGGATCAGCGAGGTTTTCGCGCGCGCAGCCAAGTTCGGCAGGATGTTGTCGAAGCCGTTGGTGGCGCCGATAGCGGTGATGGCGGCACGGGCGGCCTTCAGCTGCTCTTCGCTAACATCCTGCGCCTTCAGGACAGGCACCATCACGGCGGAGAAGATGACGGCGGCGGCACCGATGGTCCGGCCAAGGCCTGCAAGTTTGATCATGTCTGTAACGCTCCTGTCAGTGTCCGTTAAGGCGAGACGCCGTGGCGCCGCGCATAATTCGATTTCTCCAGCCCCGCCGCCGCCGTTCGAGCAGGCCGGCTGCAAGGCTCAAATTCAAGTTCCGTCGCTAGGCGCCCAACACCCGTGCGCCGTTCGGCCCGGCAATGATCGCGAGCGATGCGATGCCGATGAACAGCCCATGCTCGACCACGCCCGGAATCGCATTCAAATCGCGCGCCAGCGCATCTGCATCAGGAATACGGCCAAAAGATGCGTCGAGAATAAGATGTCCACCGTCCGTCATGAACGGGCCGTCGCCGGAGCCGCGCACGACGATCTCGCCGGAAAGCCCATGGCGTGCCGCAAGTTTTTCGACGGCGATGCGGGTAGCGACCAGACCGAAGGTATTGACTTCGATCGGCAGCTTGAAAGCGCCGAGCACCTCGACCACCTTGGTCTCGTCGGCGATGACGATCATGCGCGAGGAGGCGGATGCGACGATCTTTTCGCGCAGCAGCGCCCCGCCGCCGCCCTTGATCAGGCGCAACTGAGGATCGACTTCGTCGGCTCCGTCGATGGTGAGGTCGAGTTCCGGCAGTTCGTCCAGCGATTTCAGCGGAATGCCGAGTTCGAGGCAAAGCCGCGCCGTGCGCTCAGAGGTCGGAACGCCCTGAATGCGGAAACCGTTCGCGACCTTTTCGGCGAGAAGCCTGACGAATTCCTCGGCCGTCGAACCGGTGCCGATACCGAGACGCATGCCGTCTTCGACATGCTCGAGCGCTGCCGCGGCAGCCTTGATCTTCATTTGGCGGGCGTCCATGCGCCGCGTGCTCCCTGTTAGCAAGAGGAGCGCCACAGCAGAACCGCGCGCCCCTTCCAATTCCGTTCAGACGTTTACACGCGCCGCGCGGCAAACAAAAGCCCAAAAGAGGCGTGAGACCAATTCGAGGCCATTAGCCATCCCCGCAAGTCGCGATTGATTTTTCGCGAGGCTTCCCCTACCCCGGCCCCTATATATCCAATGCCCGTTCCGAAAGGTCCTGCCGTGTCCGCCCCCGTAGTCGTCTTCGATCTTGACGGAACCCTCGTCGATACCGCCCCCGATCTCATCGCCAGCCTCAACCACGCCGTCGTGCAGGCCGGCCTGCAGCCGGTGACCTATGGCGACCTCACCCATCTCGTTGGTCATGGCGCCAAGGCGATGATCGAGCGCACATTCGCACTGCGCAACGCCCCCTTGAGCGCTGCCGATCTCGACTGGCAGATGAAGGAATTCGTCGATTATTACCATGGTTCGATGCCAGGCGAATCGCTGCCTTATCCCGGCCTGATCGCCGCCATGGACCGGTTGTCGGCCAAGGGCTTCACGCTCGCGGTCTGCACCAACAAGCTGGAAATGCTGGCCCGCAGCCTGCTCGACGGCCTGTCCCTGACCTCCCGCTTCGCAGCGATCACCGGTGGCGATACATTCCCGGTGCGCAAGCCCGATGCCGAGCACCTGCTCGCCACCATCCGCCTTGCCGGCGGCAGGCCGGAACGCGCCGTGATGATCGGCGACAGCCTCAACGACATCCTCGTCGCCCGCAATGCTTCGGTACCCTCGATCGGCGTGCCCTTCGGCTACTCCGACGTGTCCATCGAAAGCCTGACGCCGACGACGATCATCACCCATTTCGACCAGTTGACCCCGGAGTTGGTGGAAAGCCTGTTCGTGGCGGCTTGAGACTTGCAGGCCTCTCACCCACCGTCGTCATCCTCGGCCTCGTGCCGAGGATCTTCCAGCCTGTCCGCATAAACGGAGAGGCTGGTAGATGCTCGGGACAGGCCCGAGCATGACGAAAAGAGAGTTCCGGACGCTTCCGATAGACAAAAAAGCCGGCCTCCTGGGCCGGCTTTTTCGTTTCATCGATCAATCGCAATCAGCCTTCGGCCTGACGCGCCGTGCGGGTCGCCTCGAAGGCGCGGTCCATATACATGTCGCGCTCGTAGACGTCGTCGAAATACTCGACCTTGCCGTCCTTGTTCGGCCACGCCGTGAAATAGGCGACATAGACCGGAATACGCTGCGGCACCTGCACACCCTTGTTCCGGCCGCCCGAAATCTGCTTGGCGATATCGTCGACCGAGGTATTGAGCACCGCCGCCGCCATCCGGCGCGGATCGGCAAGGCGCACGCAGCCATGGCTCAAAGCGCGCTGATCGCGGGCAAAAAAGCTCTTCGACGGCGTATCGTGCATGTAGATCGCATGGCTGTTGGGGAACAGGATCTTCAGTTCGCCCAGCGCGTTGTCGCTGCTCGGCGGCTGGCGCACGGCGATGCCCGAGGTCGAGCCGCCCCAGTTCACGTCATAGGACGAGACCGGCCGGCCGCCGACTTCCACCTGATAGCCGAGGCGATCGAGATAGCCCGGATCGGAGCGCAGCTTCGGCAGCATCTCGTTGATAATGATCGACTGCGGCACGCCCCAGTAAGGATTGAACTCGACGGTCTGGATTTCGTCCTCGAAGAAATAGGTCTGGTTCGACTTCGAGCCGACCACGACGCGCATCGAGAACTGTTCCTTGTTCTGGTCGTGGTAATAGACCATGAAAGCCGGCTGGTTGATGAAAACGTAGCGGCTGCCGAGATCGGCAGGCAGCCAGCGCGCCTGTTCCATCGCCACTTCAAGCTTGTGGATACGGTCGGCCGTCGAATCGTCGCCGACGAGCAAGCGGATCGAGGCCTTGCCGACGATACCGTCCGCCTTCAGGCCGTTTTCCTTCTGGAAGCCTTCGACCAGCGAGACGAGTTCCGGCGTGTAATCCGGCGTGCCCTGATAGGCGGCCAGCGTTGCCGCATGCTCGGCCTTCAGCGCATCCGAACCCTTCTGGCGGATGCCGGCGATGACATTGGCAAGCTCGGGATTGGCGATACCGGGCTTCAGCAGCGTGCCGGGCGCGATCTCGATACGCGGCGCGTCGTCGTTCTGGGCCTTCAAGGTTGCAAGTTCTTTTACGAGCGCCAGGAATTCCGGGCTCGACGGGTTCTGCGACTTCAGGAACGCGGCGGCGTCATGGCTGCTGGCGATGACCTTCAGCTTGCCGGAGAGATTGACGCTCTTGCGCTTGAAATCGTGATAGCCGGAGATTTTATTCGGATCGATGCGGCCGCGCACCGTGTCCTGGATATAGGTCAGCGCCGCAGAGGTCAGGCGGACTTCGAAATCGACCAGCGTCTTTTCGCGGGCGGCTATGTCGTTGCGATCGAAATCGTCGGTGGGCATCTCCACGGCATAATCGCGCGGGTCGAGTCCGACGGACGCCGCATCTGCAAGCACGGCGACGACGGACTTCGCCTGCGCATTGATGCTCGTGCCCTCGATCCAGATGAACTTGCCATTCGCGCCGTAGTACCCTTCGACGGCCTTGGCGACTTCGCCGGGCGCGAGCGCCGAGACATCGGCGAGATACTGGCGGACATCGGTCAGCGGCGCGCGCAGCATCGGCGGCAGGTCGCTGTTCTGCACGGAACCGGTAACGACCGGATCGGTCGCCTTGGCAGCCGTCTGGATGCGGCGCACCGGATCGGCCTTATAGGTGTAGTAGCGCGGCGAGCTGACCTTCGGCGTGGGGCGCGAAGCCTGCTTTTCAGCCGGCTGCTGCAGCGATGTCCCGACGCCCGGCAACGGCTGAACCGCTTCGGCCACCGGCTGCTTCTTCCTGTTCAGCCATTCCATCAGGGTTATCGCATTCGCGTTCGTTACGCCGAACGACGCGGACGCACACCCGGCAAGAAGGGTTACGATCGCTGCGGTCTTCATAAATTTCATGAGTATAGTCGTCCCTGTCTCGCATTGCCGCCCGTGGCCGGCTTGAGGTCCGGCCCTGCACGAAGGCTTTGCGGCGATCGTGCTTAATTGCTTATAAGAAAGGTTGGTGAATGAAAAGGAAACGCGCCCTCCTTCAAGCCCGTCCGAGACGTCACATTCACGTGACATTTTCGGCCTCCGGGGAAACGCGCAAGACCCCGCAAAAATTTGAATTGTTGCGATAATTTTTCCGTGAGCACCCCGACGGTGGGTGCGGAGATAAAATTTGCGCAACGGCACCCGGAAAAATCTGGTGGCGGATGTGACGGAAACGTCACGCCGGACAGACTGGTCAGCCGGCGATTCCATCCCTTCCCGTATTTAAACGATTGTAGCATGGCCGCAGCCTTCCCGGCCCCTTTACAACCCCCTGCGGCTGGGCCAGAGAGATGCCCATCACCAAGGCCAGCGCGGCCGCCGGCTGATCCAGAGTTCCGCCCGGCCGCATGAGGAAATGAGGGATAACGGATGACATCGACGCGCACTGAAACAGATACCTTCGGCCCGATCGAAGTGGCAAACGACCGCTACTGGGGCGCCCAGGCGCAGCGTTCGCTCGGCAATTTCAAGATCGGCTGGGAAAAGCAGCCGCTGTCGATCGTGCGTGCCCTCGGCATCGTCAAGCAGGCCGCCGCCCGTGCCAACGTGGCGCTCGGCCGCCTCGATCCGAAGATCGGTGAGGCCATCGTGTCGGCCGCGCAGGAAGTCATCGACGGCAAGCTCAACGACCACTTCCCGCTCGTCGTCTGGCAGACCGGCTCCGGCACCCAGTCGAACATGAACGCCAATGAAGTGATCTCCAACCGCGCGATCGAAATGCTCGGCGGCGTCATGGGCTCCAAGAAGCCGGTGCACCCGAACGACCACGTCAACATGAGCCAGTCGTCGAACGACACCTATCCGACGGCCATGCACATCGCCTGTGCCGAGCGCGTCGTCCACGACCTGCTGCCGGCCCTCAAGCATCTGCACGCCGCCCTCGAAGCCAAGGTCAAGGCCTTCGATCACATCATCAAGATCGGCCGCACCCACACGCAGGACGCGACGCCGCTCACCCTCGGCCAGGAATTCTCCGGCTATGCCGCGCAGGTCGCCTCCTCGATCAAGCGCATCGAGATGACGCTGCCGGGCCTGTGCGAACTCGCGCAGGGCGGCACGGCCGTCGGCACGGGCCTGAATGCCCCGATCGGATTTGCCGAAAAGGTCGCCGACGAGATCGCGGCCATCACCGGCATCGCCTTCAAGACCGCCCCGAACAAGTTCGAAGCGCTGGCCGCCCATGATTCCATGGTCTTCTCGCACGGCGCGATCAATTCGGCCGCGGCCGCCCTCTTCAAGATCGCCAACGACATCCGCTTCCTCGGCTCCGGCCCGCGCTCCGGCCTCGGCGAACTGTCGCTGCCGGAAAACGAGCCAGGCTCTTCCATCATGCCGGGCAAGGTCAACCCGACCCAGTGCGAAGCGCTGACCCAGGTCTGCGTGCAGGTGTTCGGCAACAATGCCTCGCTCACCTTCGCCGGCAGCCAGGGCCATTTCGAGCTGAACGTCTACAATCCGCTGATGGCCTATAACTTCCTGCAGTCGGTACAACTGCTGTCCGACGCCGCCATCTCGTTCACGGACAATTGCGTCGTCGGCATCGAGGCGCGCGAGGACAACATCAAGGCGGCGCTCGACCGCTCGCTGATGCTGGTGACGGCGCTCGCGCCGAAGATCGGCTATGACAATGCGGCCAAGATCGCCAAGACCGCCCATAAGAACGGCACGACCCTGCGCGAGGAAGCCGTCGGCGGCGGCTATGTGACGGACGCCGAGTTCGACGAGGTGGTTCGCCCGGAAACGATGATCAGCCCCGCCTGATATGCTTTTTGCGGCAAACGCTTGAAAAGAAGCGGAGCGTCCAGGCGCTCCGCTTTTTCATTGTGGTTGAAGTGAATGCCGGCGATGCACGAGACGAAACGTTAAGGCTTCCAAAATCTTTTATCCCTAGAACTAACGGTGCAGAAACAACAGCACTGAAGGAGTTGCCAGATGCAGTCGGCAACCTCGGGAAAGATCCAGATGCCGGATATCGCAGCGCAGGTCACCTATGCGATGCGGATGATGGGTGTCTCGCCGATCCCGCGCAATTACGAGCTTTACTACGAGGCCTATATCGGCTCCAACCCGAAGCTGACCAAGGAACTGGCAGCGCTCGGCAGTCGCGCCACGCAGGAAGAGCTGGACGAGATCGGTGCCCGCTATTTCAGCCACCTTCACCCCGCCGGCATCGACAAGGTGCACAACCAGATGGCCCTCGAGCTGGCCGACCTGCTTAAGCTTCTGCGGGAGGAGCAATTCGCGCTCGAAAACTACAACAAGGTACTCGACGAGACCTATCGCAACATCTCCAGCAAGAGCAACACCAGCGCCGATCTCCTGCGTCAGGCCGTAGGCATTCTGTCCGAAGCCACCGTCGATACGATGAGCCAGGGCAAGGAGCGGGCCGAAAACGTCTCGATGAAATCCTTCGAGATGGAGGTCATCCGTCAGGAACTCGACGAGTACAAGCGCATCGCCAACACCGATTCGCTGACCCGGCTTGCCAATCGCCGTGCCTTCGACGAGCGGCTGGCCGCCATCTACAATTCCGATTCCCAGAGCTTCACCGGCCTGCTGATCGCCGATATCGACCACTTCAAGAAGGTCAACGACAGCTTCGGCCATCCCGTCGGCGACAAGATCCTGGCAACCGTCGGCACGGTCATCCGCACCAATCTGCGCCGCGATGCCTTCGTCGCCCGCACCGGCGGCGAGGAGTTTGCCATCATCCTGACCGACAGCACCCAGGAAGAAAGCCTGCAGGTGGCAGAGCGCATCCGCGTAGCACTCGCCAACACGCCGTTCAAGAATTCGAAATCCGGCGTCAATTACGGTCCGATCACGCTGTCGATCGGCGTCTGCCAGGCGCCCGCCGCCGAAGACCCGGTCGATCTCTACAACAAGGCCGACGTCGCCCTCTACTGCGCCAAGAATGCAGGCCGCAACCGCTGCATGCTGTTTGAAGACGGCATGAAGAAGGATGCCGGCAAGAGCTGGCTGATCTACCGCAAGTAGGCGTCACCCGTCCCATTCCTGAGAAAGGCCCGCCCTCGCCGCGGGCCTTTTTCGTATTGCAAACACCCCGTTCCCAAGGAAACAGCGGGCTTTATTGCCCCAGGCTAAAAAGGCTCCATAACGGGGGCAGCGGAAGGAACCGGCAAGCTCCCACAACCGGGAGATATGGGACATGAAAACCTTCGCCGCCACGCTGATCGCCGCCGCCACGCTCTTTTCCACCACCGCCTTCGCCGCCGGCCAGACCGCGAGCTACGATGTCGCCTCGCTGCAATCGGCCACCGCCAGGACCAGCCTGCTGCAGGCCCTGACGCAGGGCAAGGCCAAGCCGAAGAACGACATCAGCCGCGCGCCGATCCCGCGCAAACTGGTCGCTTTCGCCGAGGAAGTCGCGCCCGGCACCATCATCGTCGATAATTCCGAGCGCCGCCTCTATCACGTTCTCGGCGATGGCACGGCGATGAAGTACGCCATCAGCGTCGGCCGCAAGGGCTTCATCTGGACCGGCACAAACACCGTCAGCCGCAAGGCCGAATGGCCGACCTGGAACCCGCCGGCCGAGATGCGCGCCCGTGAGGCGAAGAAGGGCCATATCCTGCCGGTGACCATGAAGGGCGGCATCAACAATCCGCTCGGCGCCCGCGCTATGTATCTCGGCTCGACCATCTACCGCATCCACGGCACCAACCAGCCGTCGTCTCTCGGCAAGGCCATGTCCTCCGGCTGCATCCGCATGGCGAACGAGGATGTCGAGCACCTCTATGCCAATGTCACGATCGGCACCAAGGTCATCGTCCGCAACTGATGCGGTGGACAGAAAAAGACCGCGCTCCGAGATGGAGGCGCGGTCTTTAGGCGTTTGCAGATCACCACATCGTCTTGGCCGCGCGTTCCGGCCATTCCCGATCATAGGTCGCAGCATCGAAATCGGCCTTCGCCGCCTTCAGCAGATCGCCCGGCGTCGGCAGAGCCCGAGGATCGACAAACCGCGCGGGGTTCCACAGCTGCGAACGCATCAACGCCCGCGCGCACTGGAAATAGACCTCGCCGATCGTCACCACGATGACGCTGCGCGGGTTCTTCCCATCCACTTCGAAAGCATTCAGAAGCGCCGGATCGACACTGACGACCGCAGTGCCGTTGATGCGCATGGCCGTATTGGATCCGGGAACGAGGAACATCAGCGCCACCCGCGGATCGCGCACGATATTGGCCAGCGAATCGACCCGGTTGTTGCCGCGCCAGTCGGGCATCAGCACCGTGCGGTCGTCGGCGACGCGCACCACCTGCTCATCATCGCCGCGCGGCGAACAATCGAGCCCTTCCGGCCCGACCGTGGCAAGAGCCGCAAAGGGCGAAGCCTCGATCATCCGTGCATAATCCCGCGTCAAGGTCTTCGTCACCTTGACCATGGAGGCCTCGCTGGTGGCGCCGTAGAGCGCGTGCAGTTCCTCGATACTGCGGATGATGGTCATCGTCTGGTCCCCTTGCCGTTTACCGCTCTCTGCCCGCGCACCATGACAGGCGCATGACGCCGGTCAGCGCGGCCGTTCCGCCTTGTCGCGGCTCATGCCTTTTTCAGCGAGCGCCTGCTCGTATTCGGCAAACATCGCCTCGCCCTTTTCGCCGAGTTCCCGCAGATAGGTCCAGGTGAAGATGCCGGTGTCGTGCATGTCGTCGAAACCGATGCGGACGGCATAATTGCCGGTCGGCGTCATGCTGAGGATCGCGACATTGCGCTTGCCGGGCACGGTCACGCCCTGCCCCGGCCCATGGCCCTGCACCTCGGCGGAGGGCGACAGCACCCGCAGCATTTCCGCGGAAAGATCGTAGGAGCTGCCGTCGTTGAAGCTCGCCGTCAGCCGGTGCCTGTCCTTCGACACGCGCAATTCGGTCGGCCAGATTTCGCTCATGTCGCGCCTCCTTCCCGGTCGCCGGACGATTCCGGCCCGCAAACTGCCAGTAGCGCACTTGCAAGGATTTGGCCACGAAACCCATGCTGGATGTGACACTCTTTCACATTTTCCGATGCTATCGGCGCGATATGCCATCACTTAACGTCCGGAATGGAACGCATTTTCGCTTCCATGCCTTGACGTGACCGCTTCGCGAAACGACATTATCGCCAGAGGAGTACGTGGTGAATACGGTCGTAGCAGATACATCCGGCGCCCTGCCGCTTGGCAGCGTCCAAGCCCCGATGATCGATCCCTTCGGACGGGCGGTCACTTACCTGCGCGTTTCCGTCACCGATCGCTGCGATTTCCGCTGCACCTATTGCATGGCCGAAAACATGACCTTCCTGCCGAAGAAGGACCTGTTGACGCTGGAAGAACTCGACCGCCTCTGTCGCGCCTTCATCGACAAGGGCGTGCGCAAGCTGCGGCTCACCGGCGGCGAGCCGCTGGTGCGCAAGAACGTGATGTTCCTCGTGCGCTCGCTTGGCGAACAGGTCCGGGCCGGCGCGCTGGACGAGCTGACGCTGACCACCAACGGTTCCCAACTCGCCCGCTTCGCCGCCGAACTGGCCGATTGCGGCGTGCGCCGCATCAACGTCTCGCTCGATACGCTGGACCCGGAAAAATTCCGCCGCATCACCCGCTGGGGCGAGCTCTCGAAGGTGATCGAAGGCATCGACGCGGCGCAGGCCGCCGGCATCCACGTCAAGATCAATGCCGTCGCGCTGAAGGGCCTCAACGACGAGGAAATCCCGCATATGCTGCGCTGGGCGCATGGCCGCGGCATGGACCTGACCCTGATCGAAACCATGCCCATGGGCGAGATCGACGAAGACCGCACCGACTATTACCTGCCGCTGTCGGAAATGCGCGACCGCCTCGCGCAGGAGTTCACGCTCAGCGAAAACCCATACCGCACCGGCGGCCCCGCCCGTTATCTGACCGTTCAGGAAACCGGCGGCCGTCTCGGCCTGATCACGCCGATGACCCACAATTTCTGCGAGAGCTGCAACCGCGTTCGCCTCACCTGCACCGGCACGCTCTATATGTGCCTCGGCCAGAACGACGCCGCCGACCTGCGCACCGCGTTGCGGGCCTCGGAGGATGACGCCTACCTCTCCCGCGTCATCGACGAAGCCATCACCCGCAAGCCCAAGGGCCACGATTTCATCATCGACCGCACCCATAATCGCCCGGCCGTGTCGCGCCACATGAGCGTCACCGGCGGCTGACGCTCCGGAACAAAGCGCACGGCATGCACGTTCGCCTCCGTCACAAGCGGAGGCACGGTGATGACGGATACGATTGAGACATTGGTTCGCAGCAGTTTCGACTGCTACATGACGATGGATCGCGGCAGGATGGAAAGCCTGCTTGGCCCCGACTTCACCTTCACCAGCCCCTATGACGACCACATCGATCGCCAGACCTATTTCGAGCGATGCTGGCCAGCAGCCGGCAGCTTCGAGTATTTCGATATCCGCCATCTCGCCGTATTCGGCGATCATTGCTTCGTGACCTACGACGCCAAATCCCTGCGCGGAAAAGCCTTCCGCAACACCGAGCTTTTCACGACGGCAAACGGTCGCATCCGCTCCGTCGAAGTCTTCTTCGGCCTGCCTCCCGGAGGCCCGGTCCAGAAACCATCCGGCTGATCTCACAGCCTGCCAGCCCCTCATCCGCCCTGTCGGGCACCTTCTCCCCGCCGCGGGGAGAAGGAAGATGCCGCACGCTCTGTCGTCCCCTCTCCCCGCAAGCGGGGAGAGGGTTAGGTGAGGGGCGATTCTCGCACCCGATTGCCTACGCTGATCCCCATATGCAAAGGCCCGCGTCGATGCGCGGGCCTTCATTTTTCATAATCAAAGCTTCAGTTTACGCCGCGTAGCTGCGGCCATAGCTCATCGACTGGACCCGCGTGCCCGTCTTGAAGCGCTCGATCTTCTCGTTGAGCGTGTCCACCTGCTGGCGCAGGCCGTGGATTTCGGCGGTATTTTCTTCCACCATCGCCGCGTTCTGCTGGGTCAGCAACTCGACTTCGTGCACCGCCTGGTTCACCTCATTGAGACCACGATACTGGTCGGCCGCCGCCGCCTCGATGTTGCTGACGAGCTGATGGATGGTCGAGATGTGATCGTTGATGACCGTCAGCGCATCGCCGGTTTCCTGAACCAGTGCCACGCCGCCGCGCACCTGCTCGGCGCTGACGGAAATCAGCCCCTTGATCTCGCGGGCGGCACTGGCGCAACGCTGCGCCAGTTCACGCACTTCCTGCGCTACGACGGCAAAGCCGCGGCCCGCCTCGCCTGCCCGCGCCGCCTCGACGCCGGCATTGAGCGCCAGGAGGTTGGTCTGGAAGGCGATCTCGTCGATGACGCCGATGATTGTGCTGATCTTCTCCGACGAGCGGTTGATCGCCGCCATCGCGTCGATCGCCTTGGAGACCACCTCGCCGGAATGGCGGGCATAGTTGTGGGTCTCGTCGACGGAAACCGTGGTCTTGCGCGCGCTTTCGGCCGTCGAGCGCACGATCTCGGTCAACTGGCGCAGCGCCCGCGA
Organism: Rhizobium sp. Root1212; assembly: GCF_001424985.1. GTDB lineage: Bacteria > Pseudomonadota > Alphaproteobacteria > Rhizobiales > Rhizobiaceae > Pararhizobium. The sequence goes on along the minus strand of NZ_LMDA01000024.1, from coordinate 208,954 downwards.
GCTTTCCTCGAGGGCTGCCGCCTGCTGCTCGGTGCGGCGGGCGAGATCGTCGGCCGAGGCCGAGAGATTACCCGTGCCGCCGGTGATTTCGCCGGTGACGACGCGAACATCCGTCAGCGTTGCCCGGAGCGCCTCGACGGCGTTGTTGTAGGTGCGGGCCATGACCACGTAGTCGGCGGCGAGGTCTTCGCTCATGCCGGCTTCGAGATTGCCGTCGGAAAGCTTGCCGAGCACGTCGGAGAGCGCATTCAACGCCTCCATCTGCTCGGCCTCGATCCGGGCACGCTCGCGGCTGCGCTTGGCTTCCTCTTCTGCGGAGAGTACGCGGGCCGCTTCCGCCTCCTGTTCCAGCCGGACGTTTTCGACCGCATTGTCGCGGAAGACGGCGACCGAGCGCACCATGTCGCCGATCTCGTCGCCGCGGTTGCGGCCTTCGATGGCGACTTCCAGATCGCCATTGGCAAGACGGGTCATGATTTCGGTAACGCGCTTCAGCGGGCCACGCAGCGTCTCGACCAGCATCAGGCCGCCGACGATGGCGAGCAACGTGCCGGCCACCATGGCGATGATCGAGACATTGGCCGAACGCTGGCTGTCCTTCTTGCCGGCTTCCTGGGCACTGCTGACGAAGTTTTCCAGCGTCTGGCTGGCGGAGGCGACGAGATCGAAAGCGGCCGTTTTGCCGGCCTGCCAGCGGGCGCCGACATCGATCAGCTGGGCGGAGCCCGCGTCGATAGCGGCAAGCGACGGCTCAAGCTTGCCGGCGAGATCGCGCAGCGCCGCATTCTTGGCGCCAAGCTTCGAAAGTTCGGCAGCGGTCGCCTTGACGGCGGCGATGTCCTCGATGACCTTGGCGCGGCTGCCGGCATCGAGCGAGCGGTGCAGCTCGCTGATATGCAACCGCGTCACGTCAAGACCCTTGAAAGTCTCGCTCATCAGCGAGATCAGCGTCTTCAGCGTGGTGATTTCGGCATCCATGCCGACGAACCGCTTGGCGGCCGTATCGGAATTGGCTGCGGCTTCCTTGGCGAAATCGGCCTCGAACTTGTTCAGCTTGCTCATCACGGGGATGAACTTGGTCTTCTTCGTCTCGTTGTCGTCGGTGCTGACGAGTACGTCACTGATCTTCTGCACTTCGGCCTTCAGCGCCTTGATCTGCTCCTGCACCTTGGGAGAAGCGATGCGCTCGGCTTCGTCGATCTGCTTGAGGAGATGCGGCAGGAATTTGTTGGCAGCCTCGATCTTGGCATCGGCGGAAGCGCCGAGCGTGACCGGCAGACGGAATTTCTTGGTACGTTCGGCAAGACCCTGATAGGCGGCGGCATCGAACAGCAGCGCCTTGGCGAAGGATTCCTTCTCGTCCGATTCCTTGCGGATGATATCGATCTGGCGATAGGCGGCGTTGCCCTGCGCGGTCATGTCGGCCATGGCCTTGTCGAGCGACGCGGTCACCGTGTCGCGCTCGTTCTTGACCGCCCAGAGGTCTTCGGCGCGCTGGAGCATGGCGGGGCCGAGCGCCACGACGGCCTCGATCTTGGCCTTGTCGGCATTGGCCACAAGCAGCGCATCCAGCCGTTCGACCCCGGCCTCCTGATCGGCGATCCGTGCCTTCAGCGCGTCCAGATTCTCGGCCGTCGGCTGGTCGGCAAAGGCTTGCAGGCCGCTGCGCAGCGCCTGGAAATCCGAGAGATTGTTGATGGTCTCGCGCGTCACGGTCATGTGGCCATTGAGCGTGCTGGCCGTGTTGTAACCGACTAGGCCGATGCCGGCGATCAGAACGACCAGCGGCACGACGAACAGCAGAACCTTTGTGACGATGCGCAGACGCTGCAGCGACCGGTCGATCAGGGACATTCCAAACTCCATCTTTGGCAAACCGGACATTCCCGCCGGCCACCAGCGAAGGGGCCAAGGAACCGGCGCGCAGATAGGCGGGCCAGTCGGCTGGGTCGGCGGCGGAACGATTCACGCAACGTCAACCACGTTCGCATCATGCGACATCAGAGCGGAGTACCGCGACGATAGGTGGCGAGACTTAATTTTGTCTCTATAAAGTCCGTATCGTTGCAGTCAGGGTGTTGTTTCTAAAGCGAATATACGCGCAATGCGTGTTGCGCACTGAAGACTAAATCCAATTGCGTGCACCAAATCGAAACATCCCGGAATTGACGATTGCACAAATCGGATACGGGTGCTTTAGAGAAGTCCCCTCCTCATTTCAGCCATCAGGCGCTCCCGCAGGACAAAATGCAATCTTCGGCAAATCTGCGCGGCGCGATCTTCATGTGCCTCGCCATGGCGGGTTTCACCGTCAACGACGCGCTGGTGAAATCCGTGACCGGCGTGATGAATCCGGGGCAGATCATGCTGGTGCGCGGCGTCATGACCTCCGTGCTGGTTCTGCTTCTGGCCCGCCATTTCGGCGCCTTCCGCTCGCTTCGCCTGCTGCTCGACCCGATCATCGCGCTGCGCATAGTCGCCGAAGTCGTTGCCGCGATCACCTATATCTCGGCGCTCGGCGAGATGCCGTTCGCCAATGCGTCGGCCATCTTGCAGGCGCTGCCGCTTGCCGTAACGTCAGGTGCGGCCCTGTTCCTTGCCGAGCCGGTGGGCTGGAGGCGCTGGCTTGCGATCCTTGTCGGCTTCATCGGTGTGCTCATCGTGCTGCGCCCCGGCCCGGACGGCTTCAGCGCGGCATCGATCGCCGTTGCCGCCTCCGTCGTGGCCGCCGCGGTCCGCGATCTCTGCACCCGCCGCATTTCGCCGGAGGTGCCGTCGCTGTTCATCTCCGCGACGACGGCTGTCATCATCACGCTGACCGGCGCCGTGCTGGTCGTGCCGCTTGGCGGCTGGCAACCGATGTCGATGACGTCCGTCCTGCATCTGGCCGCGGCAAGCCTCGTGCTGCTCATAGGCTACCAGTACATCGTGCTTGCCATGCGGCTCGGCGAAATCGCCATCGTCGCGCCCTTGCGCTATACCAGTCTCATCTGGTCGATCGGCATCGGAATTCTGTTCTTTTCCGAAAAGCCGGATATCTGGACGATGACCGGTGTCGGCATCATCATTAGCTCCGGCCTCTACACGCTGGCGCGGGAAAACAGGCGGCGACCGGTCATCGCTAAATAGAGCCGCGACGAAAGAACCATGCAGCAGCAACCCGCAATCGCCAGCCAAAAGCCTCCCGGCTTCATCCTCGCCGGAGGCCTTTCCTCGCGCATGGGTCACCCCAAGGCGCTGGCGATGCTGGCCGGTGCGCCGCTGCTTGCCCATGTCGCCGCTCGCCTCGCGCCCCAGACCGCGCGGCTTTCCCTCAACTGGAACGGCCCGGTGCCGCCCGAAGGCCTGCAGGGCCTCACGCCCGTCGCCGACGTCGTACCCGGCCACGTCGGCCCGCTTGCCGGTATCCTCACTGCCATCAGGGAAACGGCCGGCCACGCCGCAAGCCACGTGGCGACGGTGCCGATCGACGCGCCATTCTTCCCCCTGGATCTGGTGGAAAAACTCTCGGCCGCCATCGAAACTCCCGATGACATCGCCATCGCTTTCTCTGAAGAGACGATGCACCCCGTCTTCGGCCTCTGGCCGGTTTCGCTTGCCGACGACCTCGATCATTTCCTGCGCACCGATCCGAAACGCCGCGTGCGTGCCTTCATCGAAAGGCACCGGATGCGCGCCGTCCCCTTCACGCCGATCGAGGCATTCGATCCCTTTTTCAACGTCAACACCCCCGAAGACCTTGTCCGGGCGGAACAGATATTCAGAGATATCGGAGCGCTTCAGCGATGACGGCACCCAAAATCTTCGGCATTGCCGGCTGGAAGAATTCGGGCAAGACGGGCCTTGCCGTCCGCCTCGTCACGGAGCTGACCCGCCGCGGCTGGCGCGTCTCGACGATCAAGCATGCCCATCATGATTTCGATATCGACAAAGTCGGCGCCGATAGCTATCGCCACCGCGAGGCCGGCGCCCATGAGGTCACCATCGTCTCCGGCACGCGCTACGCCATCATGCACGAGCTACGCGGCGCACCCGAGCCGAGCTTCGAGGAAATCCTCTCCCGCCTCGCCCCATGCGATCTCGTGCTGATCGAAGGCTACAAGCGCGAACCGATCCCCAAGATCGAGGCTCGCCGGCTGGAGGCTGCCAACCGCACGCCACTCGCCCCGACCGACCCGCACATCCTCGCCATCGCCGCCGATCACCCGGTCACCGATAAAGACCTCAAGATTTTCGATCTCGATGATACGGCAAGCATTGCCGATTTCGTGGAGCAAGTAACGGGCCTGTCTACGAAATAGCCGTCACCTCAAGCTCCTGATCGCCCACCATCACGACATCGCCGACAGCCTTGCCGAACAGCAGCCGCGCCACCGGCGAGACATAGGAGATGGAACCAGCCTTCGGATCGGCTTCGTCTTCCCCGACGATGCGGTAGGTCTGCACCCGCCCGTCGTCGCGGCTGAAGGTGACCGTGCTGCCGAAGGCAACGGCGTCCGCAGATGCAGGCGCCGGCATCAGCTGGGCGGTGCGAACCCGCTCGGAAAAATATCGGAGGTCCCGCGCCGGATTGGCCGCCTGCCGGCGCCGCTCGTTGATATCCTCGACCGCGCTTGCCGCCTCATAGGCCTCGCGGGCCGCCTGCAGCTGCAGCTCCAGCGCCTTCAGGCCCGCCTCCGTCACGAGGTTCGTGTGCGGCGAGATCGGACGATCCGGCAGCTGCGTTTCGGCCGCGGTCTCGGCACTTTCCTCTTTGACGAAGGCAACACTCAATCTCAAAACTCCATCGATCGACGGGACCGCCGTCCCCGGCGGCCCAAACCGATAAGATCGGTCATCCCGACAGGTTTTTCAATGTCTTCCGCGTGGGCCGTCAGTTTACAGTGCCGTCACTGCCATCCTCGATGGCATCGTCGAGCTTGACGAAGCGGTATCCCTTCGCCTTCAGCGCCAGAATACCCTCGGCCACGCCGCTGCCTGCCGCATGGGTCGGCTGATTGATGTGGGAGATGATCACGTCGCCGTCGCGCGCCGAAAGATAGCGCTTCACCACCCCCTTGGCCGAAAGCAGCGAGCCATCGTCGCCATTCACCGAATAGCCGGCGATGCGGAAACCGAGCGTACGGATTTCGCCAATCGAACTCAGCGTGTACTTGGCCGTCGCGCCGCGATACCAGTGCGGCTCAAAACCGCGCGCCCGCATCGCCTCGGCACCGCCCTCGACTTCCGTAGCGACGGCTTCAGGGCTTCCGGCTGCGGCAATGCCATAGATCAGAACCGGCCGGTCCACCGGGGGAACATGCATCGCCCCGTGATTCTCGATTTCGAACAGGTCGGGATGCGCCTTCAGGATGGCCAGCGCCCCATCGTTGCGCTTCAGCCAGCGTGCGGTCACGAAGATCGTCGCGGGGATATTGTTGCCAACCAGCGTCGTCAGGATGCGCATGTCCGTCTGGCCGCTGCAGGCGTCGAAGGTCAGCGCCACCTGCGGCGCCCTGCCCTTGCCGGCCGGCTCGATCCGCAATGTCGGTTCCGACAGGCGGCTTGCCGCCGAAGCGGCAGATGCGGCAGCCACGAAGGCTGCGATGAGGATAGCGAGACGGTTCATCGGGAAAACAACAGCACAAAAACGAAAACAGCCCGGCGCGATGCCGGGCTGCTTCCACCTATATCGTCCGCCTTGCGCGGGCCAATCACTTCTGCGCGACGGGCCGGACAAGCGGGGTGACGCGACGGATTGTCACCCGGCGGTTCTCCTGTTCCGGACCATCGGTGCGGATCTTCAGGTAGCGCTCGCCATAGCCCTGGGTCACCAGGTTTTCCGGCGGGATGTCGTAGACCTGGCTCAGCAGCGAAGCGACCGATTCGGCGCGCTCGTCGGAGAGCACCAGGTTCGATTCGTCCGAACCGACCGCATCCGTGTGGCCTTCGATCAGGAAGGTCTCGCCGGGGTCCTTGTCGATGACTTCCAGCATGGCGTCGGCCACCTTGCGCAGGGTTTTCGCCTGCGACATCGGCACCTCGGCGCTGCCCGTCGCGAAGGTGATCGTATCGAGGTCGATACGGCGCACCTTGTCGCGGATACGGGCGGAGTTGCGCACTTCGTCGATCGTATAGGTGCGCTCGACACGCTCGACCGGCGGCTCGGCCAGGAAGTCGTAGTAGTTACGATCCGGGTCGCTCGACGTATCGATAATGTAGTCACGCACCGGTATGCGCAGCCGCATCGGCGGCAGGTCCTCGCCGGCATCCATCATCGGCGGACGCGGACCTTCATCGGCTTCCGGCGCATAGATCATCAGATATTCGCGCCCGTCGGCATCGATACGCGAACGCTGCACGATATCACCGTAGCGATTGTAGATCGTCACGATGCGAATACCGTCGCGACGCTCGATGACCTCGCGGGTACGGCCCCGTGGCAGCTCTTCGTAGTAGGTGTCCTGCGCATCGCGGCGCAGACGCGGACGGTCGTCGCCACGCACGTAGATCTCGCCGTCGTAATCGATGACCGTGCGGTTGCCCCGCTCCTCGACGCGCGGACGCTCGCGATTGTTGCCGGTGAGCGCGTCGATCAGATCCGGCAGGCCGAATTCCGGCGCCTGGTCGATGCGGCGGCCGCGTTCGTTGATGGCTTCGCCGAGTTCCTCGCGGCTCGGACGGCGGTCACGACGGTCGGCCTGGGCTTCGGCGTCGGATTTCGGCACCTCGATATTCTGATCCTCGGTGCGCGCCCGCTCACGCTGCTCGCGGCGACGTTCGCGCGCCTTGTTGCCGCCCCGGTTGTCGGCGTCCTTGTCACTGTCGAGCACGGCGGCGCCGTTATCGGTCGGCAGCACCACGGTCTCGTCGGTCTTCGACGGGTCCTTGGCGATGGCTTCCTTCTCGGCTTCGGTGCGGGTGTCCTTCACTTCCGGCGGCGGCTGGCGGCGGTCGCGGGGCTTGCGGCCTTCCGCATTATCACTGTTGCCGTCGATGGAGGGACGCAGTTCGCCATCGACTCCGGGCTGGGCCTGATCTTCCGTCGCCGGCTGTTCCGTCTCCTGCTGCTTGCGGCGCTCTTCGCGAGCGCGCTTGCGTTCTTCGGCTGCCTTGTCTGCATCGCCCTGATTGTCAGCCGGACGGGCCTCGTCGGCGGGCTTCTGCTGCTCTTCGGTCTGGGCCGGCTGCTCCTGCTGCTCGCGCTTGCGGCGCTCTTCACGGGCGCGCTTGCGGCGATCTTCGGTGGCCTTTTCGGCGTCGCTCTTGTCGGCGGGCTGCGCCTCGGTCGGCTCCTGCTGCGTGGCCGCAGGCTCTTCAGCCGGCTGCTGCTCGGCATCCTGCTTCTTGCGACGCGGCTTTTCCTGCGGCTGCTCTTCCGGCTTAGCCTGCTGTTCGGGCTGGGCTTCCGGCTGCTGCTGCTCGGCATCGTGCTTCTTGCGGCGCGGCTTTTCCTGCGGCTGCTCTTCCGGCTGAGCCTGCTGCTCGGGCTGGGCTTCCGGCTGTTGCTGCTCGGCGTCCCGCTTCTTGCGGCGCGGCTTTTCCTGCGGCTGTTCTTCCGGCTGGGCCTGCTGTTCGGGCTGGGCTTCCGGCTGCTGCTGCTCGGCATCGTGCTTCTTGCGGCGCGGCTTTTCCTGCGGCTGTTCTTCCGGCTGGGCCTGCTGTTCGGGCTGAGCCTCCTGCTGCTGTTCGGCATCACGCTGCTTGCGGCGGCGGGGCTGCTCCTGCTGCTGCTCTTCCGGCTGGGCCTGCTGCTCGGGCTGGGCTTCCTGCTGCTGCTCGGCATCCTGCTTCTTGCGGCGCTTGCGCAGAAGCTCTTCCGGTACCTGCTCCCCGTCCGGGGCCTGGATGCTCTCCTCCTGCGCCACCTCGAAGGGTTTTCTCAGGCTGTCGGCCAGCGCCGGTTCGAAAGCAAGGGATACCGAAAGCACCGGCAATGCCACCGTGGCAAAAAGTCTCGATCGCTTGGTCATGCTATTTTTCTCCTTCGCGTTCGCCCGATACCGGCAAAGGCCGATTCCGGCTTATCTGCGGCTTTCCTTGCAAACGCCTTGTGACAATTCAAAGGCATGTGGCAGCACACTCGATCCGTTTTTAGAGAAAGCCGGATTAACTCGGGATGAATGCGCCGTTCATCGAGAGCGGAGATAGGCGCAAGCATCGCCACGGCCAGCAGCCTTTGTGAAAAATCACTGACATACCCCTGTTTTCCTGTTGATTTTTGTCTCTGAAGCATAAGAATATCCGCTCGGACCGGCCCGCAAGAGGCCGGACCTTCGGCATCCGGACAAGAGAAATAATCGGATGTCCGCCAACAGAGAGGATCAAAATGCGTATCTCCAAACGTTTCGCAGGCGCCGTCTCGGCCGCCGTTTTCGCGCTGATGGCAACATCCGCCATGGCCGACGGCGACAAGATCGTCATCGGCACCGAAGGCGCCTATCCGCCCTTCAACAACCTGGAAGCAGACGGCACGCTGACCGGCTTCGACATCGACATCGCCAAGGCGCTCTGCGAGGAAATGAAGGCCGACTGCACCTTCGTCACCCAGGATTGGGACGGCATCATCCCAGGCCTGATTGCCAAGAAGTTCGACGCCATCATCGCCTCCATGTCGATCACGCCGGAGCGCAAGGAAAAGGTCGACTTCACCAACAAGTATTACAATACCCCGCCGGCCATCGTCGTTCCGAAGGATTCGACGATCACCGAGGCGACCGAAGAGGCGCTTGCCGGCAAGACGCTCGGCGCGCAGGGCTCGACCACCCACGCCAACTATGCCGAAGCGCATATGAAGAAGTCGGAACTGAAGCTCTATCCGACGTCGGAAGAATATAAACTCGACATCGCCAACGGTCGCATCGACGGTGTCATCGACGATATCGTCGTTCTTTCCGAATGGCTGAAGACCGAAGACGGCGCCTGCTGCAAGCTGCTCGGCGCCCTGCCGGTCGATCCCGTCATCAACGGCGCCGGCGCCGGCATTGCCGTGCGCAAGGGCGACGACGCGCTGCGCGAAAAATTCAACAAGGCGATCGACGCGATCCGCGCCAACGGCAAGTACAAGGAAATCAACGCCAAGTACTTCCCGTTCGACGTTTACGGCGGCTGATTTCCGAGAAAGCCGTGCAAGGCTTGAAAAATGCGGCGGCGGGAGGCTTGTCCTTCCGCCCTTTTTGTTTGAAAAGAACTGCATAAGAGGAAGCTCAAAGACTTCCCGCGCATGCATGCGCAAGAACAGGGACCCGGAGTGTGACAAGCGGAAACCGCGGCGCATTTTGGAAACAAAGGGGAATCATCTGGCATGAGCGGACTTTTCGCCGCGCTTTCTTCCGCCGTATCGTGGTTCGGATCGATCATAGATCCGCTGTGCGGCCCGATCGGCATCTTCCGGCTTTTCGGCTCCGGCACGCTTCTCGCCTGCAGCGATGCAGGTTGGGGTGACGAGATCGCCTACGGCTTCATGATCACGGCGTCGCTGGCGATCTGTACCCTGCCCGTCGGCCTGTTCATCGGCTTCTTCATCGCGCTTGCCAAGCAGAGCGAGGACAAATCCCTCAGGCTCGCCACCAATATCTACACGACGATCTTTCGCGGCCTGCCGGAACTCCTGACGCTATTCATCGTCTATTATGGCCTGCAGGTGCTGGCCCAACGCTTCCTCGCTTCGATCGGCTATGACGAGCCGGTCGAGATCAACGCCTTCGTCGCCGGCATGATAGCGCTCGGCGTGGTGTTCTCGGCCTATTGCTCCGAGGTGCTGCTGTCGGCCTTCAAGGCCATTCCGCACGGCCAGTACGAGGCGGGCGATGCGCTCGGCTTCCACCGCGGCAAGACTATGCGTCTCATCATTTTGCCGCAGCTGGTGCGCATCGCGCTACCCGGCCTCGGCAATCTCTGGATGGCGCTCCTGAAGGATACCGCCCTCGTCTCGGTCATCGGGCTGCCGGATATCCTGCGTCAGACCGGCATTGCCGCCCGCGTCAGCAAGAAGGCCTTCGAGTTCTTCGGGGTCGCCTGCCTGCTTTTCCTCATCCTCGCCATGGTCTCGTCCATCGCGTTTGCCATGCTCGAACGGTGGGCCAAGCGCTCGGAGGTGGCACGATGAGCGTGATCGAAACCCTTATTCCGCCGCAGCCGGCGCCGCCCGAGGCGATAAAGACCTATACCACCCAGCGCCTCATCGGCCGCGCCTTGCTCGGCGTGTGGCTTGCGGCCTCCGTCGGCCTCTTCCTGATCATCGTCGACGGCTGGGACCCGGCGAAATTCGAGAAATACGGCCCAAGCTTCATATCCGGCCTGGGCGTCACCCTGCTGCTGGTCGCCTGCTCGATTACGCTCGGTGCGGCACTGTCGCTGCCGATCGTGTTCGCCCGCATGTCGAAGAACAAGGTGCTCTCCTGGCTTGCCTATGGATACGTCTATTTCTTCCGCGGCACGCCGCTGATCACCCAGCTCTTCCTCGTCTATTACGGTTTAGGCAGTTTCCGGCCGGAGCTGCAATCAGTCGGTCTCTGGTGGTTCTTCCGCGATGCCTGGAACTGCGCGCTGCTGACCTTCACGCTCAACACCGCCGCCTATCAGGCCGAAATCCTGCGTGGTGCGATCGAAAGCGTGCCGCGCGGCCAGCGCGAAGGGGCGGCCGCCCTTGGGCTTCCCGCCCGCATCGCCTTCTTCAAGATCATCCTGCCGCAGGCAATGATCGTGGCGCTGCGCCCTTATGGCAACGAGATCATCCTGATGATCAAGGGTTCGGCTATCGTCGCCATCGTCACGGTCTTCGACCTGATGGGCGAGACCCGCCGGGCCTTCTCGCGCACCTTCGATTACCAGATGTATATCTGGGCCGCCGTGCTCTATCTCGTCATGGTCGAGGCGTTGCGCAATCTCTGGGTCTGGCTTGAAGACCGCCTGACCCGCCACCTGAAGCGCAGGTGAAGCGGAAAGCTTGGCAGCACTCGATGCGACGTGCTGCCAAGCTATTGAACAGAAAAGTTTTTCTTCTCCGTAGCACCAGCCGTTAGCAACCAATTAACCACTCAGGTCGTTTCCTTACAGGGACCATCACTCCACAGGATGAGAGGTCGCCATGGCAAACGACATGGAACTGCAAATGAAGGGTTACGGCATCACGACAGCCGAGATCCTCTACCGCATGCCCGATCACCAGAGCCTGCTGCAAAGCTTCGTCTGGCAGCACTACGATCTGGCGCCGGAATTCCCGGAAATGAAGAGTTTTCTGAAATTCTGGCGGGAAAAGCTGGACGGGCCGATCCATTCGGTGCGCTTCGTGCACCGTCAGCTGATTTCGGCCTCGGACTGGCGCGCGCTGAAGGGCGAATTCGTCATCAACTGACGACCGCCCTCTCAGACATGCACCTCACCGTGCGCGAGTTCGCCCTCGCCCGGTTCGCGATGGAACGCGCCATAGGTGAGCACGGCATAGAAGATGGCCACGATCGCCAGAACCGGCCAGCCGGACAGCGGCCCGAGGCTGGCATGCGTGGCGGCATTGCTCAATTCCTGCATGAACGTGCCGGTTTCGCCACCCGGCTGCAGCGTCGGCGCGTAGAGCTTCAGCGCCCAGGCCAGAAGCAGGATCAGGTACAGCCAGTAATAATTGCGCCGAAGCCGCCGGCAGATCGCCTCGCGGTAGCTCATCAGGAAGGCAGGTTTCCGCAGGCTGTCGGCGATCGGCGCCGACCAGTTCGGCTGGAAGGCAGCGGTCGGCCCGAGCATCGGCGAGAAATAGCCCCGCTCCATCTGCCGCACCCTCGCCCGGTAGACATCGAAGAACCGGTAGCGGCGCGCCTCGATGAACAGCAGCAGCGAGACCAGCAGCATGGCGAACAGCAGAACCCCGTGATGGGAGGTCGGGGTCGAAAGCGAAACGGAAAGCAGCGCCGCAACGACGGTAATCGCCCAGTTGGTCGTGCGGTCGATCCGGTCGCGCCAACCCGCCATGCGGCCGAGTTCCCCGCGGTAATAGTGCACGAGCACCGTCAGCGTTTCCGCCGAAGTCGCCGGCAAGGGCGGACTTTTCGGCTCGGCGGTGTTGTCGATCAGGCTGCGCGGGCTCAGTTCCACGGCCATGGGCGTTTCCTCCGATATTTTGTTGTTTTGTGCATCATGCGCTGGAAATCGCTGCACGCAAACGTCTTTTTCACCCCGCAAAACCCGCTTTGCAGGCCTTTACGATTGCCAAATGCCCGTTCCCGCCGTAAACCACCGGCCATGAAGAAGATCGACGAAGAAGCCCTTGCCGAAGCCTACAACCGCGCACTCGCCCTGGAGAAATCCGGCGATGTCGATGCCGCGGTCAAAGCATATGAGGAAGTCCTTGCCCTCGATCCCGAGGATCACGGCGGCGCGGCGGTCCGCATCGCCTCGATGGGCCGCGGCGAGACCCCGGACAAGGCGCCGGACGCCTACGTCACCACCCTCTTTGACCAGCATGCCGAAGTCTTCGAAGACGTCCTCGTCGAGCAGTTGCAATATCACGTCCCCATGATGGTGCGTCAGCGCCTGCAGACGCTTGCCGCCAATCCGTTCGGCAAGCTTCTCGATCTCGGCTGCGGCACCGGGCTGACCGGCGGCGCGCTACGCGACATGGCCGATGACATCACCGGCGTCGATCTTTCCGAAAACATGGTCGAGATCGCCCATGACAAGGATGTCTACGACACGCTCTATGTCGCCGAGGTCGTCGACTACCTCGAAGACAATGACGACGGCCCGTTCGACCTGATCACCGCGACCGATGTCCTGCCCTATCTCGGCGGGCTGGAAGGCATGTTCTTCGGTGTCGCCGAAAACATGAATCCGGGCGGCCTTTTCATCTTCTCGAGCGAAACCCTGCCCGAGGAAGCGCTCGCCGGCCGCACCTTCATGGTCGGCCCGCACCAGCGCTTTGCCCATTCCCTGAGCTATATCGAAAAGCGCCTTGCCGAAATCGGCTTCGAGATGGTCGAGGTGAACGACATCACCGTGCGCTTGGAAGAAGGCCAGCCGATCGCCGGCCACCTCGTCATCGCCCGATTCCTCGGCGAAAAGGCCTGATCCACGGCAATGCCGCTTCGAACGATGCGACCGCCACAGGCAGTCGCATCGATTGTCATGTCTTGCGCTTCCTTGCGGAGCCGCCATCGGCTAAACCGTCCTCCGAACAAAATGCTTCAGGAGAATGGGAATGGCGAAAGTTGCGTTTATCGGTCTCGGTGTCATGGGTTATCCGATGGCCGGGCACCTGAAGGTCAAGGGCGGCCACGACGTTACAGTCTACAACCGCACGGCCGCCAAAGCCGAAAAATGGGCGGCCGAGTTCGACGGCAAATGGGCGGCGACCCCGGCAGCCGCGGCAGAAAACGCCGAGTTCGTCTTTTCCTGCGTCGGCAATGACGATGACCTGCGCGCCGTGACGACCGGCAAAGACGGCGCTTTCCAGACGCTGAAGCCCGGCGCGATCTTCATCGACAACACGACCGCATCCGCCGAGGTCGCGCGCGAGCTTGACGCCGCCGCCACCGCCCGCGGCGCCCATTTCATCGATGCGCCCGTATCCGGCGGCCAGGCCGGCGCGGAGAACGGCGTGCTGACGGTGATGTGCGGCGGCGATGCCGCTATTTTCGAGCGTGCCCGCCCGGTCATCGACGCCTATGCCCGCATGGTCGGCCTGATGGGTCCGGCAGGTTCCGGCCAGCTCTCCAAGATGGTCAACCAGATTTGCGTTGCCGGCGTCGTTCAAGGCCTCGCCGAAGGGCTTCATTTCGCCCGCGAGGCGGGCCTCGATATCGAGCGTCTGGTCGAGGTGATTTCCAAGGGCGCTGCCGGCTCCTGGCAGATGGACAACCGCCACAAGCCGATGATCGCCCGCAATTACGAATTCGGCTTCGCGGTCGACTGGATGCGCAAGGATCTCGACATCGTGCTGGCGGAAGCCCGCCGCAACGGCGCCAAGCTCCCGGTTACCGCCCTGATCGACCAGTTCTACGCCGATGTCCAGGATATGGGCGGCGGCCGCTGGGATACCTGCTCGCTTCTGGCGCGTCTGGAGAAATAATGCTGCCCCCAGCCTCTTCCGCAAAAAGAGGCGCTGGATCATCTGCTGTCCCTGCGAAAGGCGGAAAACCTCGCAGGGATGGCCGCTTCGGCATTGTCACGGACGCAGCGTTTGCCTTGGCGGGAGCAACAACGCCGCCCGGCGACGGATCGGCAAACATGCCGTCCGGGAACTGACCGTAGCCGCCGTTCTCCGGCGACTCCGGTCTTCAATCCTGGAGTCTGTCTCGTTCAGATTGAACCGGACAGACACTAGATTGCTTTGTTTTCGTTTGTCTTTTCGGGAAAACCGGTTCCCATTTTTCCCTGACAAACTCTAGTCTTCGTTCGACTTCGCCTGTTCCAGCATCATGTAGTCGAGCGGCAGCTGGGTCGTATACTTGATCTGCTCCATGGCGAAGGCAGACGAGACGTCGCGGATTTCGATCTTGGCGATCAGCCGCTTGTAGAAGGCGTCATAGGCTCCGATATCAGGCACCACGACGCGCAGCAGGTAATCGACATCGCCGCTCATGCGGTAAAACTCGACCACTTCCGGAAACTCGGCGATCACCTCGGAGAACCGCTTCAGCCATTCGATCGAATGGGCATTGGTGCGGATCGACACGAAGACCGTGACCTTGGTGTTGATCTTGACCGGATCGAGCAGCGCGACACGGCCGCGGATCACGCCTTCCTCTTCCATCTTCTGGATACGCCGCCAGCAAGGCGTCGTGGAAAGTCCGACCTTCTTGGCGAGATCGGCAACGGCAAGTGTGGAATCTTCCTGCAGAAGACGCAGAATTTTACGGTCGAGTCTGTCCATTGGCGAAGCCTCTTCGAATATTATTCCTTTCATACCCGGAATATCGCCAAATGGAAGAATTTATTTTTAACGCAGGGATGATTTCACCCGTTCTTGCAACACCGGCAGCAGATCGCTTTCGAACCACGGGTGTTTTTTGAGCCACGCTGTGTTGCGCCAGCTCGGATGCGGCATCGGCAGGACGGCCGGCCCCTGGTTCGTGCCGAGAAAGCTGCGCCAGTTCATGACCGTCTCGGTCATGGATTTCAGCCTCATGTCGCCGAGATGCCATTTCTGCGCATATTGGCCGATGGCCAGCACCAGTTCGATCTGCGGCATGGCCGCCATCACCTCGGTTCGCCACGTCGGCGCGCATTCCTTGCGCGGCGGCAGGTCGCTGCCCTGGGCGTCGTAACCGGGAAAACAGAAGCCCATCGGCACGATGGCAAACCGGTCGGGATCGTAGAATTCCTCCCGCGTCACAGCGAGCCATTGCCGGAGCCGGTCGCCCGAGGCGTCGTTGAAGGGAAGGCCGGTATTGTTGACACGCAGGCCCGGCGCCTGCCCGGCAATCAAGATCCTCGCCTTTTCGGAGATGACGGCGACGGGCCGCGGCTCGTGCGGCAGCCTCCTGTCCTCCCCGCCCCAGGGTGCATCGCGACAGAGGCGGCAGGCGGCGATGGATCGGCGAAGATTGCCCAGCGTGTCGGCAGTCAGGGCGTCGCCCTCGATCATGTGTTTTCCTCGAATTTTCATGTCCTTCATATGGGATGCCGCCGCCGCGCCGCCATGCTTACTTTTTGGTAAAAGCGGCAGAAATCCTGGAAGCAGGCAGCAACTTCTTAAGAAATTGCTCCTATCGTCGGCAGGATTTCATTAATTCCGTTTGAGACCATGAAGCAGGGCGTCAGCACCTCGACCGACAAGATCATTGTCGACAAGTCGCGCAGCCACCGCAACAAGGCGGTGTCCAAGGCCGTGCGCGCGACCCGTGAGCGCCTGCAGATCGGCCCGTCCAATATGGCAGGCTTCGACAAGGATATGATCGGCCTGCATGTCGATGCCATGCTGCACGGCGCCATCGCCATGCCGATCTTCATCGCGCTCATCACCGCCATCGGCGTTTATCTTTCCCAGAGCCTGCATGTCATCGCCTGGGGCGTGATGACCTTGTGCGTGCATGCGCTCGGCCTCGTGCTCGCCCGCAAGGCCAAGGCCACGGAAATGCCGTCCGAAAAGGTCGCGTTGTGGCGCCGGCGGCTTTTTGCCTTCCAGGCTCTGTTCGGCATCTGCTGGGCGGCCTTCCTGCTGCAGGAGTGCCAGGCCTGCAGCCCTGTCGCCTTCGGCTTCTACAAGGGAGCGGCGCTGCTGATTGCGCTCGCCGCGACCGCAATGGGCACGTTCCTGCTGCGCAACGCGCTTGCCGTCACCTTCGCACCTGTCGTCGCCACGCTGATCGGCCTTTCGCTGTTCAGCGGCTCAGCGTCCACAGTGGCGCTGACGGCGGTCATCTGCACCTCGCTGCTTTTCCTCGTGTTCATGACCGACCGCATGCACAAGGCGAACCTGCATATCCTCTCCGTCCAGTCGGAAAAGGACGACCTGATCGCCGAACTTGAGGTGGCGAAATCCATGTCGGACGAAGCCCGTCGCCGCGCAGAAGAGGCAAACCTTGCGAAATCCCGCTTCCTCGCCTCGATGTCGCACGAGCTGCGCACACCGCTGAATGCCATCCTCGGCTTCTCCGAGGTCATGTCGACCGAGGTTCTGGGGCCGCTCAACAATCCAATCTACAAGGAATATACCGGCGACATCCATCGCTCGGGCAAGCACCTGCTGGATCTCATCAACGAAATCCTCGACCTGTCGCGCATCGAAGCCGGCAAATACGATCTCAACGAGGAGGCCATCCATCTCCTCGAAATCACCGAGGATTGCATCGGCATGGTGCAACTCAAGGCCCGCGCCAAGAATATCACCATATCCGACCAGTTCGAGCGCGGCATGCCGGCCGTGTGGGTGGATGAGAAGGCCATGCGCCAGGTCATCCTGAACCTGTTGTCGAACGCGGTGAAGTTCACGCCGTCGGGCGGCGAGATCAGCGTCAAGGTCGGCTGGACGGCCGGCGGCGGCCAATATCTGTCGATCAAGGACAACGGGCCAGGCATCCCCGAGGACGAAATCCCCGTGGTACTCTCCGCTTTCGGCCAGGGCTCGATCGCCATCAAGAGCGCCGAACAGGGCACCGGCCTCGGCCTGCCGATCGTTCAGGCGATCCTCGCCAAGCACAACGGCGAATTCATCCTGCGCTCGCGCCTGCGCGAAGGCACGGAAGCCATCGCCATCCTGCCGTCGAAGCGGGTGCTGCAGAGTGTGCCGGCCGTCGAGGATGCGCCCGCCATCGAGCGGCGCCGCAAGAGCTTCGCCTGATCAGCCGCCCAAAAATTTCGAGAGAAACACGACGTAGAACGCATAGCCGCCATTGGCGACGATGACGCAGAGGCAGGCAAGCGAGCCAAGGTCCTTCGCATGCTTGCCCATGTCGGAAATCTCAGGCGAAACCCTGTCGACGATCTCTTCGATCGCCGTGTTGATCGCTTCGAAGGCGATCATCAGCAGGAACAGCAGGCCCATCGCCAGATACTGGAAGAAGGTCGCCCCGACGATGACGAAGGCGATCATCGCGACGGCAAAGGCACCCAGCTCGTGCCGGAATGCCGCCTCGCCCAACAGGCGCTTGGCGCCCCCCAGCGAATAGCTTGCCGCGGCAAAGAAGTGGCGGATGCCTGTCAGTTTCTCAAACGGCTTCGTCATTCCGCCATCGTCTCCAGATCGTCCGGCGACCCCGGCGAGCATCCGCACGGCGGCTGCCCCGGCATCCGGGGCGGCGCCGATTTTCGTGTTCGCATTCGAATAGGTGAGAAGCCTCACGCGTTCAACCCCGGCAAGGCTTAAACAGACGTCCTTCGCGGGCGGATGGCTATTCGCGGTTGCTGACGCCAGCCTGAACGAAGGTTGCCATGCCGGAATGGCAGGCAGCCGCCGCCTTGACGATGCCGGCGGCAAGCGCCGCGCCGGTGCCCTCCCCGAGCCGCATGCCGAGCGCCAGCAGCGGCGTCTTGCCGAGCTTTTCGATGGCGCGGATATGTCCGGGCTCGGCCGAAACGTGGCCGATGAGGCAATGGTCGAGTGCCGACGGGTTCGCAGCCTTGAGGATAGAGGCGGCGGCGGTCGCGACATAACCGTCGATGATGACCGGAATCTTCTGCATGCGGGCTGCGAGAATGGCACCGGCCATCGCCGCGATTTCGCGGCCGCCAAGGCGGCGCAACAGTTCCAGCGGATCGTTGAGGTGGCCCTGATGGAAGGCGACGGCCTTTTCGACAGCGGCGATCTTGCGTGTCAGCACATCGCCTTCGGAGCCGGTACCGGGACCGACCCACTCGGCAGCCGTGCCGCCATAGAGCGCAAGGTTGATCGCAGCGGCGATCGTCGTGTTGCCGATGCCCATCTCGCCGATGCAAAGCAGGTCGGTGCCACCGGCAACGGCTTCCATGCCGAAAGCCATGGTCGCGGCGCAGTCGCGCTCGGAAAGGGCGGCTTCTTCGGTGATGTCGCCGGTCGGATAATCGAGCGCCAGATCGAAGACCTTGAGGCCGAGGTCATGGGTGACGCAGATCTGGTTGATCGCCGCCCCGCCTGCCGCAAAATTCTCGACCATCTGCGCCGTCACCGACGACGGAAACGGGGTGATGCCCTGCTTGGTCACGCCGTGATTGCCCGCGAAGATCGCGACCAGCGGCCGGTTGACGGCCGGCGCACGGCCGGTCCAGGCGGCAAGCCAGAAGGCGATCTCTTCGAGGCGGCCGAGCGCGCCGGCGGGCTTCGTCAGCGTCGCATCGCGCTCGCGGGCGGCGACAAGCGCAGCACCGTCGGGGCCTGGCAGGTCGCGCAGCAGAGCACGGAAATCGTCGAAAGGCAGGCCGCTGGCACTCATCGGATATGTCCTCGTATGGTCGTTTCGCGGAGCCGCTCCGCGTGCAGTGTTCTCATAGAGCGCCGCACCGGTTCGGGCAACGGCATTTGCGCCACCGGCTGTCGCCGTCGCATGATCGGGGCGAAAGTTCGATTCGCGGGGGCGCGAAACGGCCTCAAGGGGAAAGCATGGCACATCTCAGCGACTTCATCGACGACACCGCCCGGTCCGTGGCGTTTCTCAGCCGCATCCACATGCCGCAGCGGCATTTCATCGGCTTCGACGGCCGCCTCAGCCGGGCCGTGCGCGCCTTTCCGCTGGCCGGCCTGCTCATCGTGCTGCCCTCGGCCGCCATCGCCGCGATCTTCTCGGCCGTCCGGATCGATCCGCTGTTCACCGCCTTTACCGTGGTCGCCGTGCAGGCGCTGATCACCGGCGCCCTGCACGAGGATGGCCTTGCCGATACGGCCGATGGCCTCGGCGGCGGGCGGGACCGCGAAAGCGCCCTCATCATCATGAAGGACAGCCGCATCGGCTCTTACGGCGCCATCGCGCTGGTGCTCTCCATAGGCCTGCGGGTTTCCGCGCTCGCCGCCTTCCTGCCGCATCTCAACCCGACCGGCGCCGGCATTGCCGTCCTCGCCGTTGCAGCGCTCAGCCGCACCGCCATGGTCTGGCACTGGTCGAGCCTGCCGCCCGCCCGCAGGGATGGCGTCGCCGTTTCGGCCGGCGAACCGCAGGCGGCGGCGACCCGTTTCGGCCTGGCCTTCGGCATCGTTAGCGCCACGCTTTTGTTGTTCCTCACCAGCGTTCCGCCACTGGCCGTCATGGTGACGCTGGTCGCCTTTTCCATCGCCGTTCCGGCCTTCGGTCAAATCGTCGCGAGGAAGATCGGCGGCCATACCGGTGACACAATCGGAGCAGCACAACAATTGACCGAAATCGCCGTTCTCGCCGCCCTTGCGCTGACAGCCTGAAAGGCCGATATATTTGATAATCTTCGCCGAACGGCGAGGGAATGAAGCCTGACCCGGCCGCCGCCGGGCTCTAACGGTGGCGCCGCGATCCCCTTGGACGTTTTATGGAATCGCCCTGCATCCTCGTCTGCTCCATCGATATGAAGACCGGCTATTGCTTCGGCTGCGGCCGCACCCGCGACGAGATCGCCGGCTGGATGACCTATTCGTCGCAAGAGCGCCGCGAGATCATGGCCGGCCTGCCGGCACGGCTGGAAACTGTCGAGCGCAAGCCGCGCCGGGAAACCCGCCGCGCTCGCATGGCGCGGGAGCGCCTCGCAGAATGAAACTGTTCTATCTGCTGCTCGGCATCCTCGCCGCCGGCCTCATCCTGCTCATCCTCAATCATGACGGCGGCCGCACCCTCGGCATCGAAAACAACGATTTCGAGCGGCTCGTCTCGCTGTCGGCCATCGCCGTGATGCTGGCTGCAGGCGTGTTGCACAGCCGTTTCCGCTTCGGCGAAACGCTGCGGCAGATCATGATCTGGCTGGTGATCATCCTGGCGCTCGCGGCCGGTTACATCTACCGCCACGACCTCTCCAATATCGGCGACCGGCTGGCCGGCGGCCTGATTCCCGGCCGCATGAGCGTCTTCACCGACAGCGAGGGACAACAGGAAGTGGTGCTGCACAAGGTGCTGAACGGCCATTTCGAAACGCCGGTCACCATAAACGGCGAAACCGTGCATATGCTCGTCGATACCGGCGCCAGCACGGTGGCGATCTCCTGGGACGATGCCGAAAAGCTCGGTTTGAAGCCGGAAACGCTCGATTTCACCCAGACGGTCACGACAGCCAACGGCACCGCCCGCGCCGCACCCGTGAACCTTGCCGAAGTCGCCATCGGCCCGATCGTGCGCCAGGATATCCGCGCCAGCGTTGCCGAAAAGGGCAAGCTCGACCAGAGCCTGCTCGGCATGAGCTTCCTCTCGACCCTCGATTTCCTGCAGATGCAGACGGATGAGTTGAGGTTGAGGGATTAGGGCTAATTCCTCAGCCGATACCCCGTCCGGAAAATCCACGTCAGCAACGCCATCAGCACGCCCAGAAACCCGACGATGATGGTGAAGCTGATCCAGGGGGTGACGTCGGCGATCTCGAAGAAGCTCCAGCGGAAACCGCTGATTAGATAGAGCACCGGGTTGAAATGGCTGACCGCCTGCCAGAAGGGCGGCAGCATGTTCACCGAATAGAAGCTGCCGCCGAGGAAGACCAGCGGCGGGATCACCAGCATCGGAATAAGGTTCAACTGCTCGAAATCCTTGGCCCAGATGCCGATG
Organism: Rhizobium sp. Root1212; assembly: GCF_001424985.1. GTDB lineage: Bacteria > Pseudomonadota > Alphaproteobacteria > Rhizobiales > Rhizobiaceae > Pararhizobium. Next base: position 187,859 of record NZ_LMDA01000024.1, on the reverse strand, counting down.
ATGAAGCCGAACAGGCTGAAGGTCACCGCCGTCAGCACGAAGAACAGCAGCATCACAAACGGGTGCGCGATGGAGACATTCACGAAGAACGAGGCGGTCGCCAGAATGATCAGCCCGATCATCATGCCCTTCGTCGCCGCCGCCCCGACATAGCCGAGCACGATCTCCGTCATCGATACCGGCGAGGACAGAAGCTCGTAGATCGTGCCGGTGAATTTCGGGAAATAGATGCCGAAGGAACCGTTGCCGATGCATTGGGTGAGCAGCGTCAGCATGATCAGACCCGGCGTGATGAAGGCGCCGTAGGAAACGCCCTCGATCTGCTGGATGCGCGAACCGACCGCTGCCCCGAAGACGATGAAATAGAGCGAGGTGGAAATGACCGGCGAGACGACGCTCTGCAAGAGCGTGCGGCGCGTGCGCGCCATCTCGAAGAAATAGATGGATTTGACGGCTTCGATGTTCATGCGCGGGCTCCCACGAGTTCGACGAAGATGTCTTCGAGCGAACTCTGCCGTGTCGAAAGGTCCTTGAGGCGAATGCCGGCTTCGGCCAGGGCGGTCAGCAGCGTGGTGATACCCGTGCGCTCGCCGGTGATGTCATAGTCGTAGATCAGGCCGTGGCCTTCGTCTTCCAGTGTCAGCCGATAGCCGGACAGCGCCTCCGGCAGGGCGGCGAGCGGCTCGGCAAGCTCGATGCGCAACTGCTTGCGGCCGAGCTTCTTCATCAGCTCGTCTTTCTCCTCGATCAGCAGGATCCTGCCGCCATTGATGACCCCGACGCGATCGGCGATTTCCTCGGCCTCTTCGATATAGTGGGTGGTGAGGATGATGGTCACGCCGTTTTCGCGCAGCCGCTTCACCACCTCCCACATATCCTTGCGCAGGTTCACGTCGACCCCCGCCGTCGGCTCGTCGAGGAACAGCACGCGCGGCTCATGCGACAGCGCCTTGGCGATCAGTACGCGCCGCTTCATGCCGCCGGAAAGCTGGCGCAGCATGTTGTCCTTCTTGTCCCAGAGCGAGAGGTCTTTCAGCACCTTCTCGATATGGGCGGGGTTCGGCTTCTTGCCGTGCAGGCCGCGCGAGAAGGACACGGTGTTCCACACGGTCTCGAACTGGTCGGTGGTCAGCTCCTGCGGCACCAGCCCGATCATCGAGCGCGTCTCGCGGAAATTGCGCACCACGTCATGACCGCCCACGGTCACCGTGCCGCCGCTCGGGTTGACGATGCCGCAGATGATCGAGATCAGCGTCGTCTTGCCCGCACCGTTCGGCCCGAGCAGCGCCAGGATTTCACCCTCCTCGATATCGAGGCTGACATCCTTCAGCGCCTGGAAACCGGAGGCATAGGTCTTGACGAGGTGAGAAACGGAAACGATCGGCGGCATGGAGAAGTCCCGGAATCGGAGAGTGCGGAGAACGCTGTCCTATATGGGGCCGATCGCACAAAATTTCAGCCCCAAAATCACCGTCTTTGCAGAAAGTCGGACGCCGGCCTGCCTTCCGCAGTTTTCCCCGCCCGCTGTCATCAAACGGTGACGCAGCTCGATCATGGTCCGGCCGTGCGATGCACACCACGCGACTGATTTGCAGAACCGCCGGCAGTCCCTTCTACGGTTTGGTTCTTTTTTGGGGCCGGCGTCTGCCGGCCCTCTTTTTTTGCCCGCTCTTGCCGCGCGCCGCGCTTTTCTGTAAAAAGGCCCTCGTCGAAAGCGTGAAAACCGCACTTAAGGAAAGGAGGGTCACGTGCAGAATTTCTATCTCCGGTTCTACCGGCAACGTGGCCCCGGCCAGGCCCTGCAAATGCGTTTGCAGGGCTGACCAGAGACCGTTTCTCAAAGACGACATCCTCTTCCTGGTCTGCCCTTCGTGGCCCGCAGCACCAAGCCTTAGGCTTGAGCATGCCTGCATTTTATATCCGCCCGATGGATCGATGACGGCCGAATGCCCGTGATCCCGGCGGACAAGACCGGAAGACCGTCATGTCCCTTATCAATATCCGCAACCTCGGCATCAGCCTGTCGCATCCGCTGTTTTCGAACCTGAACATCTCCATCAATCCCGGCGACCGCATCGGCCTTGTCGCCGCCAACGGCCGCGGCAAGACGACCCTGTTCCGCTGCATCGCCGGCACGCTGGAGGCAACCGAAGGCGAGATCACCCGCTCGCGCGGCCTGACCATCGGCGCCGTCGAGCAGAACGTTCCGCCCGCCCTCTTCGACCGCACCTTTTATGACGCTGTTCTCGACGCCCTTCCCGCCGAGCAAGCCGAAAGCGAAAGCTGGCGCGTCGACGTCGTGCTGGAATCGCTCGAAGTGCCCGAGGAATTTCGCACCCGGCACCTAAAGGCGCTGTCCGGCGGCTGGCAGCGGCTGGCGCTTCTCGCCCGTGTCTGGGTCACCGAGCCGGATGTGCTGATGCTCGACGAGCCGACCAACCATCTCGATCTCGGCAAGATCGCCATGCTGGAGGAATGGCTGAACGCCCTTCCCCGCGATATCCCGGTCATCCTTGCGAGCCACGACCGCGCCTTCCTCGATGCGGTCACCGACCGCACCCTGTTCCTGCGGCCGGAACAGTCGCAAGTCTTCGCCCTGCCCTACACCCGCGCGCGGGCGGCACTGGACGAGGTCGATGCGGCCGATGCCCGCCGTTACGAGCGTGACATGAAGACGGCCGAGCAACTGCGCAAGCAGGCGGCGAAGCTGAAGAATATCGGCATCAACTCCGGCAGCGACCTGCTTGTCGTCAAGACCAAGCAACTGAAGGAGCGCGCCGAAAAGCTGGAGGATGCGGCCAGACCCGCCCATCTCGAACGCTCGGCCGGCGCTATCCGCCTCGCCAACAGCGGCACCCATGCCAAGGTGCTGCTGACGCTCGACGACGCGGAGGTCAAGACGCCGGATGGCACGCTGCTGTTCAAGACCGGCAAGCGGTTCATCTGCCAGGGAGACCGCATCGTGTTGCTTGGTATGAACGGTGCCGGCAAGTCACGGCTGATCCTGATGCTGCGCAATGCGATCGCCAACGGACAGACTGCCGAAGGCATCAGGGCGACACCCTCGCTGGTGCTCGGCTATGGCGATCAGGCGCTGGCCGATCTCGAGGGCACGGATACACCGATGGAGGCGGTCACCCACCGCTTCGATATCGGCGACCAACGTGCGCGCTCGCTGCTGGCGGGCGTCGGCATGAGCATCGAGATGCAGGGCAAGCCGATCGGCCGCCTCTCCGGCGGCCAGAAGGCCCGCCTCGGCATGCTGATGCTGCGCCTTGCCGATCCCAACTTCTACCTGCTGGACGAGCCGACCAACCATCTCGACATCGACGGGCAGGAAGCGTTGGAGGGCGAATTGATGAACCATCAGGCAAGCTGCCTGATCGTCTCGCACGACCGCAGCTTCGTGCGCGCCGTCGGCAATCGCTTCTGGCTGATCGACCGCAAGAAACTGGTGGAGGTGGAAAGCCCTGAGGACTTCTTCGAAGAGGCAGCCCTGTTCCGCTAAGCCGCTTTCCCTTCTCCCCAGCGGGGAGAAGGTGGCCCGAAGGGCCGGATGAGGGGGCCGGCTGGCACTGAATGTGCCGCGCCCCCCTCATCGCCTCGCAAGCTCGGCACGTCTCCCCGCCGGGGAGAAGGGGAAGCAAGCCGCTCCGTCCATGGGCGATTGCCCTTGTCCCCTGCGGGAGCGGATGCCCGTCAATCGCAGTGGCGATAGCCGGATTTGCGGGCGCGCAGGTCGAAATGGAAGTGATCCTTGTGATGCGGATCGCTGCCGGGGCCGAGCACGGTGCTGAAATATTTGCAGCTATCGCTGCGCACGGCCTTGAGCAGTCCCTTTTCGCGGAAGGCGAAGAAGCCGGGCTTGCGCACATCGATTTCCTTACCGCTCTTCAGCACGAACTTGCCGACATCGATGGCATTGCCGTGGGCGTGCTCCGACATCGGATTGCCGCGCTGCGAATTCATCGTCCGGCAGGAATAGCCGCCGAGCGGCTTGATCGTCTTGACGCCGGAGAGATAACGGGCGCGCGACGAGGGTACCAGCTCGTTCTTCACCCATTTGGCGAAGGCTTCCGTCACCTGGCAATTGAGTTTGACCGCCGGTTTCACATCAATGCCACCGGCAAGACCGGAAAGCTCGATCGGATAATCGATGCCGCAGGAGCGGCCCTTGGCGATCCGCTCGACGTCCCGGAATTCGACGCCGAGCTTGGCCAGCCGCTGACGGCAGGCAATTTCGGAAGCCGGCATCCGACCGGTGAAATCGGGCTCCTCCAGCGGATTGCCCGCCCGCGGGATGAAAGCGACCTGCTGCTCCAGTCCCGATGCTTGCGGCTGGATCGAAACACGCGCCTCCTGTTCGAGGAACTGCGCCTTGCGACGCTGTTCCGCGGCCATCTTTTCGGGGCTGAGCGGCGGCAGGTCCGGATCGTAGCCGGCCGCGACCGGGGCCGCCATTGCCACCTGCTGGCCCTGCCCGACGGCACGCACGTCGCCGCCGATGCCATCGACGACCGGCTGGGCGGTATTGCCTTCGGCGATCTCACGGTTCTGCTCCTCGGCGAGCCCGACCACACGCGGCTGCTCACTGACCCCGAGCATAGCATCCATGTTGACGCCCTCGGGCGGCACGATGGCGGAAGGCTGCACGGGAGCCGCCTCGCTGTCGATCATCGGAAGCCGGCTATTGGCGGCATGCTGGGCCGTGACCGGCATGTCTGTTGATGGATAGGCGACGGAAACGGGCTCCTCGCGGACGGGCCGGATCGCACCGACACGTGTTCCGGAATCGATGCGCGCGGATGGCTCAAGACCATCGGTCGAGCATGTCACCAGGCTGACCGAGACGAGCAGCGCCGCAACCGACCTGCGAAAGAGGGCACCATACGCCATACACTCACCCCTCGTCCGCTGCGGTACGCAAGACCTGATCCGCCCGGACGCCACGAGGCTGCGGCTCACCTGTGTCAGAACACAGGCACGCCGACGCCTTCGTCACGAAACGACGTCAATTTAACGAAACATGGTAAACGAAGGCTTTCCAGCCGGGAGCCAGGTCTTGCAGGGCCGCACGCGTGGCACGGCAAAGCCTCTCCTCCCCGCCGGCAAGGCTATCAGATATGGACCGCGCGGCCGGGTTTTCCCTTCTCCCCAGCAGGGAGAAGGAGGAGCAAGCCGCTCCTGCCGTATACGACAATGCTGCCCCGCCGGAAAGAAGAGAACGCAAAAACAGCATGTTACGCCCTAGGACCGACCGACATTCGGTCCTAGCGGCAGGGGCCGTTGCCGACCACACGAAACCCGTCCGCATCCGCCATGCAGCTGTTGGGGAAGGTCTGCACCCGGTTGCCGCGGCGGCCGCAGACCGGAGCGTATTCCCGCGTGCAGATGGCCGGAGTGCTACCACCGGGGCCGGGCCGGTCGTCGCTACGGCATTCACCGCGGCCGATCACCCGGAAACCACCGGCCTCCGCCATGCAGGCATTCGAGAAGGTGCGGGTGCGGTTACCGCTGCGGCCGCAGACCGGATTGTAGTCCATGGTGCAGGCCTGCGGGCGATCGACCGGCCGTTCCGGCCGGCTCGGACGGCATTCGCCGCGGCCGATGACGTCGAAACCGTTGGCCCGCGCCGTGCAGGCATTAGGGAAGGTCTCCTGCCGGCGGCCGCGGATGCCGCACACCGGCATATATTCCATGGTGCAAGCCTGCGGCGGCCGGGGCAGCGGCTGAGGCCGTGGTCCCGGCGCCGGGCCGGTATCGACCGTGCAGCCCGCGAGCGCTGCAAAAGCCAGCACGGCGACGATTTTGACACGGCGCAGCGCCACCTCGAAAAGACCCATGGGATATTCCTCCGTTGGGGGCACGTTTTTGGCACACCCTAAAACATTGATTGACAGTCATTTTCCCCGCAAACAACGTCCGGTCAACCCATAAATTCCAGTGTTTCCACCAAAGGTCGAAATGCGGAAAGCCCGCGCCCGTCGGCGTGGGCCTTTCATCATTTCCGTGTCTCCGGCCTCAGGCTGGCCGATCTCGGCGCGGCTGTCGGTTTCCGGTACATCCTGCTCGACCTTCTCGTCGGCGATATCGCGCATCGCACTGAATTCCTCGGAGCAGCCCGGTTCCATTTAACAGGGAAGCGCTCTAGGCTACCGTAAAATAACGAGAATGGAGTCTTTCATGACGAAGCCCAAGGGCGAACTGACGCTCCGGACCCTGGCCATGCCGGGCGATGCGAACGCGGCCGGCGATATCTTCGGCGGCTGGGTCATGGCGCAGATGGACCTTTCCTGCGGCATCCGCGCCGCCGAGCGCGCCCGTGGCCGCGTCGTCACCGCCGCCGTGCAGGAGATGGCCTTCGCACTGCCGGTCAAGATCGGCGATACGCTCTGCATCTACACCGATATCGTCAAAGTCGGCCGCACCTCCATCACCCTTAATGTCGAGGCCTGGGCCCAACGCTATCTGTCGGACCGCATGGAGCGTGTCACCGACGCCCGCTTCGTCATGGTCGCGCTCGACGCGGACGGCAAGCCGACCCCGGTGCCGCCGGAGCGGTAACGCCACCTCAGCCTTTGAACACGAAGGCCGCGCCGCCAGCGATCAGGCAGAAGCCGATCGCATGGTTCCAGGTCAGGGATTCTTTCAGCCAGAACACCGAGAAGCCCGCAAAGACGAGCAGCGTGATCACCTCCTGCATCGTCTTGAGCTGCGCTGCCGAGTAGACGGTATGGCCGATGCGGTTGGCCGGCACCGCCAGGCAATATTCGAAGAAGGCGATCCCCCAGCTGCCTAGGATGGCGATGTAGAGCGGCGACGACGTATATTTCAAGTGGCCGTACCAGGCGAAGGTCATGAACACGTTGGACAGCAGCAGCAGGACGATCGGCCAGACGGCGGCGGGGTTGACGGTGAAGGGCACGGGTGCGAATCCTTTGGGAAAGATTGTTTCCCCGCCGGGTTAAATCCATGGTGAGAGAAGTCAAGCCGTGGGAACCGCTGGCGGCTCGCCAACCGGCTGCGGCACATTGATCCGGCAGACGAGTTGCGCCACCGCCAGCAGGGTCACGAGATCGCGGATCATCGGCCGCACATGCCGCTCCCAGTCGATATCCTCGTAGAGGCCCGGCAGCTCGAAAAAGTTCTTCTTCGTCGGCACCAGAAGGAAGGCATCGCCGCCCGCCAGCGCCAGCCGCACGGTGTCATCCGGCCACGCCTCCGCCAGATAGTTCAAGGCCGAGGCCACCGGCCCGACCACCAGCGGCGTCGCCTTTTCCGGCTGGTCGGTGCGGAAGTCATAGGTCGCGTCCAGTTCGCCGAAGCCGCTGCGGATATTCTCCAGACTGCGATCGCCGAAGAGATCGTCGACGAAGCCCTTGAATCCATAAAGCCGCTTGGCCGCAAAAAGCCGGCCGTCGAACGGATGCGGCGGGTTGAAATAGACGATGACGCCCTTGAACACGTCCTGCTCGTTCTTGCCGCCGGTGGTCAGCCGGATTTCGCCGAGCGTGAAATCCATGCCATGATAAATGCCGGAAACGAGATCGTCATAATGGGCGGTGTCGTAGCGGATCAGCCCCGGCTTCGGCAGCGTCTTCATGAAGGCCGGCGCAATGCCGTTGGCATATCTGATCCGGTCGACAAAACCGAAGATCACCGGCAGCATGCGGTCGCGAAGCGACTGGCGAAACCTCTCCATCGGCAGGTTCGCCTGACGCCAGAGAAAATAGCCGATGAACCCCATCACCACGGCGGCATAGCCAAGAATTTTCCGCCATCCCATCGTCATCAGGATGCCGACGAGGACCATGACGCAGAGCGCCCCATAGGGCACGAGCATCATCATCCGCCGCCCTTTCATATCCTTGACGGCAGCGGGTCGTTTTTCGTTGTATTCGTCGATAACAGCGCGGATTTGCTCCATGGCCGCCGCGTCCGGCATGATGCTCGCCTCGTCGAATACCTTCGCCATAGGCCCCTCCATCGACGGATATTATCACGACAGCGCGGCACGGCGAAGTAGCCGCTAAAACGTTTCCTTTTTGTACTCATTGCCCCTTTTCTTCCGCCCGGACTCTCTCCATATTCCCCAGCATGTCCAAAGCGCCGAAAAAACCCGCCCCGCCCGCCACCGGTTTCGAGGAAGCCCCGCAGGCTTCGCTCTCCGGCACGCCGCTCTCCTCCAACGTCGCCGACTGGGCGGAGGAATTGCAGCGCATGGCCGAGGCCGAGAGCATCGAGACCCGCCACGACGTCGCCTCCCGAGCCGGCAAGCACCGCAAGAAGGTAGAGAACGAGGCGCGCAAGCACGCCGAGAAAACCTCCACCCAGAAAACCTCCCGCGGGGTCTCCATCGGTGCCTCCTCCGATCCCAAGACCCGCGCCGCCGCCGGCCTCAACCCGGTCGCCGGCCTCGATGTCTCGCTGGAAGACGCCGACAAGCTGACCTCCGGCAACGGCGTCACCGCCACGGTCGAAGCGCTGGCCGCGTTGATCGAAAGCGGCAATCCGCTGTTCAAGGACGGCCAGCTCTGGACGCCGCACCGTCCCGCGCGCCCGGACAAGTCCGAGGGCGGCGTGCCGATCGTCATGAAATCCGACTATGAGCCCGCCGGGGACCAGCCGACCGCGATCAAGGACCTCGTCGAGGGACTGGAAAACGGGGAGCGTTCGCAGGTGCTGCTGGGCGTCACCGGTTCCGGCAAGACCTTTACGATGGCCAAGGTGATCGAGGCCACCCAGCGCCCCGCCGTCATCCTCGCGCCGAACAAGACGCTGGCCGCCCAGCTCTATTCCGAGTTCAAGAACTTCTTCCCTGACAACGCCGTCGAATATTTCGTCTCCTACTACGATTATTACCAGCCGGAAGCCTACGTGCCGCGCTCGGATACCTTCATCGAGAAGGAATCCTCGATCAACGAACAGATCGACCGCATGCGCCACTCCGCCACCCGCTCGCTGCTGGAGCGCGACGACGTCATCATCGTGGCCTCGGTCTCCTGCATCTACGGTATCGGCTCGGTCGAAACCTACACGGCCATGACCTTCCAGATGGAGGTCGGCGACCGGCTAGACCAGCGCCAGCTGCTCGCCGATCTGGTGGCCCAGCAATACAAGCGCCGCGACATGGATTTTCAACGCGGCTCGTTCCGGGTTCGTGGTGACACGATCGAAATCTTCCCCGCCCACCTTGAGGATGCCGCCTGGCGCATCTCCATGTTCGGCGACGAAATCGACAGTATCACCGAGTTTGACCCGCTGACCGGCCAGAAGACCGGCGACCTGAAATCGGTCAAGATCTACGCCAACTCCCACTACGTCACCCCGCGCCCGACCTTGAACGGCGCGATCAAATCGATCAAGGAAGAGCTGAAGCAACGTCTCGCCGAACTCGAAAAGGGCGGCCGTCTGCTCGAAGCGCAGCGGCTGGAGCAGCGCACCCGTTACGATATCGAGATGCTGGAAGCCACCGGCTCCTGCGCCGGCATCGAGAACTATTCGCGCTATCTCACGGGACGCAAGCCCGGCGAACCGCCGCCGACCTTGTTCGAATACATCCCCGACAACGCCCTGCTGTTCATCGACGAAAGCCACGTTTCCGTCAGCCAGATCGGCGGCATGTATCGCGGCGACTTCCGCCGCAAGGCGACGCTGGCCGAATACGGTTTTCGCCTGCCCTCCTGCATGGACAACCGGCCGCTGCGCTTCGAGGAATGGGACGCCATGCGGCCCGATACCATCGCCGTCTCGGCGACCCCGGCCGCCTGGGAAATGGAACAGGCCGGCGGTGTCTTCGCCGAACAGGTCATCCGCCCGACGGGCCTCATCGATCCGCCGGTGGAGGTCCGCTCTGCCAAGACCCAGGTCGACGACGTGCTCGGCGAAATCCGCGAGACCTCGGCCGCCGGCTACCGCACCCTCGTCACCGTGCTCACCAAGCGCATGGCCGAGGACCTGACGGAATACCTGCACGAACAGGGCATCCGCGTCCGCTACATGCACTCCGACATCGACACGCTGGAGCGCATCGAGATCATCCGCGACCTGCGCTTGGGCGCTTTCGACGTGCTCGTCGGCATCAACCTGCTGCGCGAAGGTCTCGACATCCCCGAATGCGGCTTCGTCGCCATCCTCGATGCCGACAAGGAAGGCTTCTTGCGCTCGGAAACGTCCCTCGTCCAGACCATCGGCCGCGCCGCGCGTAACGTCGATGGCAAGGTCATCCTCTATGCCGACCAGATCACCGGCTCGATGCAGCGCGCCATGGACGAGACCGCCCGCCGCCGCGACAAGCAGATGGCCTACAACGAGGCCAACGGCATCACCCCGGAATCGGTGAAGGCCAAGATTTCCGACATCCTGGATTCGGTCTACGAGAAGGACCACGTCCGCGCCGATATCGGCATCAAGGGCGTCAAGGGCGGCGTCAACGAACTGGTCGGCAACAACATGGCCGCCCATCTCGAAGCCCTGGAAAAGCAGATGCGCAACGCCGCCGCCGACCTCGACTTCGAAACCGCCGCCCGCATCCGCGACGAGATCAAGCGCCTCAAAGCCGCCGAACTCGCCATCATGGACGACCCGATGGCCCGCGAAGAAGCCAAGGCCATGGAAGGCAAGAAGAAAAAGGAAGCCGCCACCCCCTCCTACTTCGCCAAGCCCTCGCTCGACGACATGGGTCCGGGCACCGACACCGCCCGCCCGCTGTTCCGCAAGCCGGACCTCGACGAAATGGGCCGCGACGTCGCCGAACCTGCGAAAAAGAGCCTGTTCCGCAAGAACGACCTTGATGAAATGACCGTCGGCCGCACCGAAAAGCCGGTCACCGGCACGCTGCCGGAAAAGCCGGATACCTCAAACGACGCCCGCCCGCTCGTCCGCGGCAAGGTCGGCGCCGGCAGCTACGAGGACGAAGGCGAGCAGAAGCGCAAGGGGCGGACCAAGGGTAAGACCGGGCGGCCGGGGCAGTGAGCGCGCTATCTCATCGGGCGGCAGCATAGCCACCACAGCAAGATGCGCGCTCTCGCTTTCAATCCCCCAACCCGAACAGAACCGAGGGATCGGGGGTTACCGGCGGCACATAGAAGGTGAGGCGCACGGCCTCCATGATCAGTTGCGGCGGAGCCATTTCCGATGCCAGTTCCGTGATCCGGCCCTGGAGTTCACGAACATTGTCAGGATGCTGCTCTGCAAGGTTCTTGGTTTCCGACGGATCATTGGCAAGATTGAACAGTTCCAGCTTCTGGGGCAGCGATGCTTTCCACACGAGCTTCCAATCCCCTCGCCTGATCGCACCCGCCAAGGGATCGACGTTGTAAATCACCTCCTCGCGCCCGGATGCCTTGCCCTCGCTTATTGCAGGCCAGACATCCACGCCATCGAGAGCTTTGGCCTTGGCAGTCGAAGCCCCGGCCAGCGCCGCAAGAGTCGGCAACATATCGACCACGTGGATCAGCGCATCGACGGTGCCCGGCCTGATCTTGCCGGGCCAGTTCGCGATTGCTCCGACACGCGTTCCGCCTTCGTAGAGCGTTCCCTTGCCGTCACGGTACACACCATTATTGGCCGGCAGCGAGCCACCAACCTTTGAATCCCCGGCAAAGAGCGAGCTGCGCACGCCACCATTATCGCTGTGGAAGACGATGATCGTGTTCTCGCGCATGCCGTTTTCGTCCAGAGCGGCGACCACTCTGCCAATACCGTCATCCATGACCGAAATCATGGCGGCATAGGTGCGCCGATTTTCATCCTCGATATGTTTAAACCGGTCGAGATAGTCCTGCGGTGCCTGGAATGGCGTATGAGGCGCAGTAAATGCCAGATACATGAACAGGGGTTTGCCCTTGTCACGTCGTTCGATCGTCCGCACGGCCTCGTCGCCAAACAGGCTGTTGTCGAAACCATCCTCTTCCAGCGGCTTGTTGTTACGATACCAATCCTTTACGCCGTGGGAGGAGTGCTTGAAGTGGTCGATCTCGCCCACCAGCGCACCATAGAAATGATCGAAACCACGTTGGCGCGGCCAGTATTCCGGCTTGGCATGGCCGAGATGCCATTTCCCGACGAGGGCCGTTTCATACCCCGCATCCTTCAGGACCTGCGGCAGCAGATATTCGTCAAGCGGAATTCCATACGTTCCTGCCGCCGGAATAACGCCCGTCTGCAATCCGTAGCGAAGCGGATATCGCCCGGTCACGAAAGCAGCGCGTGTCGGCGTGCACATCGGCAGGGCGTAGAACTGGTCGAGACGAGCCCCGCCTTCCGCCAGCTTGTCCAGATGAGGTGTTTTGATGTCCGAACCGCGATAGCCGGTATCGCTCCACCCGAGATCATCGGCGACAATGTAGATAATGTTGGGCTGGGCCGGCTGCGCACTTACAACCGTCGATCCCATAATGCCCCCGAGCGCTGCAATCGGCGGCGTCAACCGGGAAGCTAACACAGCGGCCCCGCTGAGAAGGGCATCACGCCGCGTCATCCCGTCCCCGCCAGGCCGCCCCGGCACCCGTCCTTCTTTTGTCATAGCACCCCCCCTGTTCAGATAGCCGATAATGCACGGCCAAAACATTAGAACAAGCTGAACGTCGGCGAATTGTAGCGTCCAGGAACACCACGAATTACGCCTTGGCATTGCCTCACCGACACTTGCCCCAATTATCCTCCTCGATAAACGGTCCCGCGTTGCAAATCCCGCGGCTCTCCAGAATATCCTGATAGATATCCCGCGCCGCGCAGCCGGCGAACATACGGGCATCGGTGGGGTAATAGCCGCGGCAATCGCCCTCCGCCTCCATCGCCAGCACCTTCAATTCCTCCGTCGGGGTGGTGACGTCGGCCATGTCGTCGGCGGAAAGGGTGGCGGCGAGGATGAGGAGAGCGGTGAGCACGGAAATTCCTTTTGCGGCAAAGGCATGGCGCATGGCCAGGCACGGTCAAGACTGGCGCATCGGCCCGATCACGGCAAGCGCGGTCCGAGCGATAGGCCCTAAAATGAACGCTCCGCGCACCGCCGCACGCATGGTCATCACCGCCCTTCTCGGCTAGCGTCTCGCAAACATGAACCCGTCGAGACCAGCCATGCGCCTTGCCCTCCTCACCCTTGCCGCCGCCCTGATCGCCACCCCAAGCCTCGCCGCCGGCCCCTACAAAACGCCGCAAGCCCTGCTGCAGGCGCTTTACAGCGGCAACGACCTCGATGACGACCCGAACGCCGCCACCGCCTACACCGCTTATTTCTCCGATGCGCTCAACCAGCTCTTCACCGACGAGTGGAACAACCGCCCGGAAGGCGAGATCGGCATCCCCGATTTCGATCCGGTCATCGACGGTCAGGACGGCGAGGCTGATAATGTCGAGATCGGCCAGCCCGTCGTCATCGACAAGACCGCCGAAGTCGAAGTGTCCTTCGACAATGGCGGCCGCCACACGCTGTTTTACACGCTGGCTTACGAGCATGGCGGCTGGAAAGTGGACGACATCGCCAACCAGCAGGGCGAATATCCCTGGAGCCTCGTCGATCTGTTCACATCGCAGGAGTGAGATCGCGCGTCCTCGTCTCCCCAAAGCATGTCTCGCTAAAGCGTGCAGCGGTTTTGCGAAAAGACATGCGTAAAAACAAGGAGCGAGAGCGTACGGAGCGAATCTGGAAGATCGCGATACGCTTTAGCGGAAAGAGCCGGCACCTTCCGCACCCGATCAAAAATGTTATCCCCGCCAATTCCCGCCTGAAAACCCCGCGCCATACTGATCTCGTCCCGTCGCAAGGATAGGCCATCAGGCGTGATGGCGAGGCGGGACCGGCGCCGGGCGGATGGGGCAGACGCATACCCGTCCCTCCGGGGTTCGCAGAAACTGTTCCCCTTCCGGAGACGGCGGGGCCGGCGCAAGCCGGTTCCGGTTCTCGCTCCGGGCGTGCCTGTGCGGCACACAACGCCCTTCTTCAGGGAAGGGAAGCAGAGGGAACGAAGTTGCGGGCAAAAACCGCCGAACGGGGCGCTGGCGAGAGCCACACCATTACCACCATAGAGGCTCTTTCCAGTGCCCCGTCCAAATGCCAGCCAAGCCCGCACCCGGCGGGCGGAAGACTCATGCCCTCGAACAGGAACACCGCCATGGTCGATTTCAGCCGCATCCCGCAACAGCTCGACAGCGCCATCCAGGCGCGCACGGCCGAGATGCTGGCCCTGCCCGGTCTCGTCTGCACCCGCAAATGCCGGCAGCGGCGCAGGTGCCTCTACATCTCCCGCGAAACGAAAGCGCCGTGGTGCCTCGGCCTGCTCACCGGCAACCAGCAGGCGCTTTACGAGAGCCTGCGCGATCTGGCGCGGCAGTGGGCTGTGTGGCTGGTGCCGGGCGCATTTGTCCGACACGGCACGGATGCGGCGACCTTGAGTCCGCTGGCCAAGGCCGCGGTCGAAATCATCGCCGCCAGTTTGCCGCGCAGCGACAGGCTGCACCCCGAAGCCCGGCTCTGGCGGCGGGCTCTGTATCGTTGCAAGACGCCCAAAATTGGGGCGAGATCGGCTGCGGTAGAGCAAACCACTGAAATCTAATAGGTTCTCGTTTTTCGGATTGGTGTTTTTTTGGCCTGTATCGCTTGCCTTTTTCCGCGAAAACTGCCACCTATTTGCCCGTTCGGGTTTTCCCGGAGACTGGACTGGCTGTATGGTCCCGGCTTTTTGAAGCCGGGCGCATTGCCGAAAGGCGCTGCTGTAGACGTTCTTTCCCCGTTCTCGTGACTTCTCGACTGTCTTTTCGTCGGTTCTCGCAAGAGAAAAGGCGAAAGGAAAAAAGCCTCCTTATCCCCGCCGGGGGGTTCGGATACTACATCAAAGGGAAAAAGGACTTCTCCCATGGCCACCAAAGGCACCGTAAAATTCTTCAACCAGGAAAAGGGCTTCGGCTTCATCACCCCGGAAGGCGGCGCGAAGGACGTTTTCGTCCACATCTCCGCAGTCCAGGCCGCCGGCCTCCAGACACTGAAGGACGGCCAGCAGGTCACCTTCGACACCGAGCCGGATCGCATGGGCAAAGGCCCGAAGGCCGTCAACCTGCAGGCCTAAGCCTCGGTTGGATACCACATACGAAAACGGCGCCCTCGGGCGCCGTTTTTGTTTTCATGACTTCTGAAAAAATTCATTCCGCCGCCTGCGCCCCAGCCGCAGCCGTCAGTACCGTATCGAAGGCGGCCGCGATGATCTCCGGTCCCGCCCCTGCCCGAGTCGCATCGGCCGACAGGATTTGCCGGTAGCGCCGCGCACCCGGCCAGCCCTGGAAGAGGCCGACCATGTGCCGCGTCACGTGGTTCAATCGCCCGCCGCGCGCGATATGCTCGCCGGCATGGGCCATCATCGCGTCGCGCACGCCGAGCCAGAAATCCGGCGACGTCCGGTGCCCCTGCGCATTGAAATCCTCGGAAACGCGGTACACCGGCACATCCCCCGTCAGCGGATGCGGAAAATAATCGTCCACGCCCGTCAGCATCGCGCTATCATGATAGGCGGCACGGCCGAGCATGACGCCATCGAGAGGAGTATCCTGATTCAAGACCTCAAGGGCCTGACTCAAACTCTGAAGCCCGCCATTGATACCGATGAAAAGGCTGGGATTTTCCGCCTTCAGCCGGTGGACGATACCGTAGTCGAGCGGCGGGATATCGCGGTTTTCCTTCGGCGAAAGCCCCTGCAGCCAGGCCTTCCGCGCATGCACCCACACAGCATCGGTGCCCGCATCCGCAACGCGGGCGACGAGGTCGCGCAGCGCAATCTCCGGGTCCTGGTCGTCGACACCGATGCGGCACTTGACGGTCACGGGGATCGATACCGCCGCCTTCATTGCCGCCACGCATTCCGCAACCAGCGCCGGCTCGCGCATCAGGCAGGCGCCGAAGGTGCCGGATTGCACCCGGTCGGAAGGACAGCCGACGTTCATGTTGATCTCGGCATAGCCGAAGGCTTCGCCGGCCTGAGCCGCTTCCGCCATCTTCGCGGGATCGTTGCCACCCAGTTGCAGGGCCACCGGCTGTTCGGCGGCATCATGACCGAGCAGTCGCTGCCGGTCGCCGCGCAGGATCGCATCGGCCACGATCATCTCGGTGTAGAGCAAGGCATGCCCCGACAGCAGCCGCGCCAGCCGCCGATAATGGGTATCGGTCCAGTCGATCATGGGGGCCACGGCAAAGATGGGCCGCGCAAATGCACGGGCCTTTTGCGGCTGGTCGGCAGTGATGGATGACATCAATACGGATCTTCGTTTTCAGGAAACAGGTTTCGAACCCGCCTATACAGCCGGACGGGCGAAAAAGCGAGATCGCGCATCAAAAACGAGCCTTGCGGCGACAGCATAGCGCCCGCCGCAGCCCATTCGATCGCGCTGCGATCCGCTGCGGCGGCGGTCACGCTTTAGACAGCGTCCGTGCACACCGCAGTTGATGGATCGTCAATTGGCGGCCAGATTTGCTTCTCTGGCGGCCGAGACAAAAACCTCGCGCGCCTCTTCCGGCGAGCGGCGTCCGTCGAGCGCCGCCCGGCACAGGCTACGCGCCGCGACATAACGCGGCCCCCTGAGATCGGGCCAGGTATCCATCAGGCATATAAGGGCATCGAAAGGCCCCTGGACAAGCTGCATTCCGCTGTTGTTGGAGCCAAGCTCGACCGGGTTTTCCCATTTTGCATGTGGCATCAATACCTCCTCCGCATAGTCAGCCAACACGTCAATTCAGGATAGCTGATTTGGTTCCCTGTGAAAGCCCTAAAATGCAGAAAGCCTGCCGCGGGAGGAGGAGGCGGCAGGCTTTCGATTTTATCGACAACCGGGAGGAGGATGGTCATCGATCCCGTCGCAGCATTCCGGGAGGAGGAGTGAATCGCCGCGACAGGAAGAAGTATAATATTGCGATGCAGCAATAACAAGAGGTTTTGGATGCATCGCAACAAAATTCGAATTTGCGTTACCAGAAACGGCTTCGCGGCGGAGGCGCGGCAGAGGAACCGATGAGATAGCCCGCCAAAAACGCCATTGCGCCGATCGTCAGAACCAATGCGCCGGTGCTGGAGGGATGGTCCTGGGCATGGCGGGTAACGGCGCCGGCCTCGTCCCGAATATAGCCGGCTGCTTCCTTGGCTTTCTCGGCGACAGTGCTCTTGTCCGGCAATTCGCCAGTAAAGCCGCTTCTCAGGTTTTTCACATTTGCCATGATGGCCTCCTTCTGTTTGCAAAGAAACAACTGAATCCGCCAATGGTTCCAAGCCGCGCAAAAGGTTGCATTGCAGCATATTCGAAGAAAATGCTGCGATTGCGATGATCCTGCAGCCGTTTCGAGGAAATTTTGCAGTCGAATCGGCTGCCTTGATCACGTTTCTGTCGCACAAACCTGATATTTGTTACCTCTGGTGCGAAAAACGACTGTTTTCATCGGTTTGCCTATGGCATCTTCGTTTAGCAAACGCCTCATAAAAACCAATTTCGGAGTAGCAACTGCGAAATACAAAAAACATACAGGGAGAGAACAATGCACACGGAACAACTCAACCGCATCGTCGAGGTCAGTTTCCGGGATAGCTCGGGCCGCCGTGATGTCGGCATCATGAATGTTCGGCAGGCGCTGGAGTTGCCGGATGTGCCAAGCCTCGAATATACCCATCCCGAGCAGAATACCCGCACTGGCAGCCGGTTGCTGACACGCGACCAGTTGCAGGCCTATATCTGCAGCTGAAGTTTCTCTTCCCACCCGGCAAAGCGGTGCTATCCTCATGCGTCGCCCATGCCAGCCGGGATTCGCATGTCTACAGTTTTCTCCACTCCCCAGCCTGTTCTGTTGCCTGTCGCCGGTCTTGAAGACCGTTTCCCGGTGCGGCGCGTCTACTGCGTAGGGCGCAACTACGCCGCCCATGCGATCGAAATGGGCCATGATCCCAATCGTGAAGCGCCTTTCTTCTTTCAGAAGAACCCGGACAACCTGCTGTTCGAGAACGAGAACTTCCCCTACCCTCCGCTGTCGCAGGATGTGCATCACGAAATCGAACTGGCGGTCGCGCTGAAATCAGGCGGTGCCGATATCGACGCCGCCGTCGCGCTGGATTGCGTCTATGGCTACGGCGTCGCCATCGATTTCACGCGCCGCGACCTGCAGGCGGAAGCGAAGGCGGCGGGCCGTCCCTGGGAGGTGGCCAAGGCCTTCGAACATTCCGCGCCGATCTCGGCCATCCAGCCCACCGACCGCATAGGCCATCCGTCGCACGGCCGAATCTGGCTCAACGTCAACGGTGTGATCAAGCAGGACGGCAATCTCGACCAGATGATCTGGAAGGTTCCTGAAATCATCGCTGAACTCTCCCGTCTCTTCGTGCTCGCCGCTGGCGATGTCATCCTGACGGGCACGCCCGCCGGCGTCGGCGCCGTGCATCGCGGCGATCGGATCAATTGCGGCGTCGATGGCGTCGACACACTTTCCCTGACGGTCGTCTGAAAGGAGCGAAACCTTGCCACTCTACGCCCTTGGCCCCCAGCGGCCGACCACACCGCCGAACGGAAGCTACTGGATCGCGCCGGACGCGCACGTGATCGGCAATGTCATCCTCGGCGAGGATGTCGGCATCTGGTTCGGGGCGGTGCTTCGGGGCGATAACGAGCCGATCGTCGTCGGCGCCCGCAGCAATATCCAGGAAGGCGCGGTGGTGCATGTCGATCCGGGCTTCCCGACGACCATCGGCGAAGGCTGCACTATCGGCCACCGGGCCATCGTGCATGGCTGCACCGTCGGCCACAACAGCCTGATCGGCATGGGCGCCACGGTGCTGAACGGCGCCATCATCGGCAACAATTGCCTTGTCGGCGCAAATGCGCTGGTGACCGAAGGCAAGGCCTTCCCCGACAATTCCCTGATTGTCGGTGCCCCCGCCAAGGCCATTCGCCTGCTGGACGACGCTGCCGTCGCCGGCCTGAAAAAATCAGCCGACAGCTACGTCCGCAACTGGCAGCGCTTTTCCGTAAGCCTGGACATTATAGGCTGACACGTCTTTCATCAGAGACGCAGCGTCTTCAGCCGCAAGGCATTCGAGATCACCGAGACCGATGACAGACTCATGGCCGCCGCCGCCAGCATCGGAGACAGCAGCGAGCCGGTAATCGGATACAGCACGCCCGCCGCCACCGGCACGCCGACGACATTGTAGGCAAAGGCGAAAAACAGGTTCTGCCGGATATTCGACAGCGTCGCCTCGGCCAGTCTTCGCGCCCGGACGATGCCGGTCAGGTCACCCTTGAGAAGGGTGATGCCGGCGCTTTCCAGCGCAACATCGGCGCCGGTGCCCATGGCAATGCCGACATCGGCCGTAGCGAGCGCCGGCGCATCGTTGATACCGTCACCGGCCATGGCGACGACGCGGCCTTCGGCTTTCAGCTTTTCGACGAGTTGGCGCTTGCTTTCGGGCATCTGGTCGGCAGCCACCTCGTCGATGCCGAGTTCGCGTGCAACGGCGCCGGCGGTGATGGCATTATCGCCGGTGGCCATGATGATGCGGATGTTTTGGGCGTGAAGGGCACGGATCGCATCGGCGGCGTTCGGCTTGATGCGATCCGCGAGCGCAACGATGCCGGCCAGGCGACCATCGATGGCAATATAGAGCGCGGTGCGGCCGTTGCTACGCAACCGCTGCATATCGCCTTCCACGGCTGCGATATCGATGCCGTTATGCGCCATCATGGCGGCATTGCCGACAACCGCGACTTCATCCCCGACGATGCCGGAAACACCCCGCCCGTTCACCGCCTCGAACCGTTCCGGCGCAAGCGTGGCCACACCGCGATCCGTAGCACCCGCGACGATGGCATCGGCCAGCGGATGTTCGGATGCCTTTTCGAGGGACGCCGCGAGTTTCAGGACATGCGCTTCGGTAAAATCGCCGACAGTCAGGATATCCGTGAGTTCGGGCTTGCCCTCCGTGAGCGTACCGGTCTTATCGACAATAAGTGTATCAACGCCCGCAAGACGCTCCAGAGCGGCTGCTTCGCGCACGAGCACGCCGGATTGCGCACCCCTGCCCGTCGCTGTCATGATCGAGATCGGTGTCGCAAGACCCAGCGCACAGGGGCAGGCAATGATCAGCACGGACACGGCGGCAACCAACCCGTAGACGAAGGATGGTGACGGGCCGAGAATCAACCATGCAAAGAAGGCGATAACGGCAACCAGAACCACTGCCGGCACGAACCAGCCGGCCACGCGGTCGGCGAGCTTCTGGATCGGTGGCCGCGACCGCTGGGCGGAGGCAACCATATCGACGATGCGCGCCAGCACCGTATCGCTGCCGACCTTCTCTGCCTTGACGATCAGGCTGCCGTTGCGGTTAATCGTGCCGCCGGTCACGGTCGTTCCCGGTGTTTTCTCCACCGGCACCGGCTCGCCAGTGATCATGCTTTCATCGATGCTGGAACTGCCCTCGACAACAATTCCGTCGACCGGCACGCTTTCGCCCGGCCGCACGCGCACACGGTCGCCGGCAAGGATGTTTTCGAGCGGCGCGTCCTGCTCGCTGCCGTCAGGCTGGATGCGCCGGGCGATACGTGGAGCAAGGTTCATCAGCGCGCGGATGGCATCGCCGGTGCGCTCGCGAGCCCTGAGTTCGAGGATCTGGCCGACGAAAACCAACGCGACGATGACCGTCGCGGCTTCGAAATAGACGGCGACCTCGCCGTGATGGCCGCCGAACTCCATGGGAAACACCCCCGGCGCCAATGTGGCCACAACACTATAGAGATAGGCCGCGCCGACCCCGAGCGCGATCAGCGTCCACATATTGTAGTGACCGGTACGGATCGACACCCATCCACGCTCGAAGAACGGCTTTGCCGCCCAGAGTACGACGGGCGTGGCGAGAAGAAGCTCAAGGATGGTGGCAAGCCGTCCGCCGATCCAGTCGCGCACCGGCAGGCCGACCATTGGCCCCATCGAGAGGACGACCAGCGGAGCGGCACAGACGAGGCTCACCCAAAAGCGGCGGGTAAAATCGACAAGCTCATGGTTCGGCCCCTCGACTGGTGCGCCCATGGGTTCCAGCGCCATGCCGCAGATCGGGCAGGTTCCCGGCGCATCCCTGATAATCTCGGGGTCCATCGGGCAGGTGTAGAGCGCGGCCTTTTTGGCGACCTTGGGCTTGTTTTTCGAATGGCCGGAAAGGAAGAACCAGGGATCGGCGCCAAAACGGTCGTGGCAGCGTTGGCTGCAGAAGTGATAGGTCATGCCCTGATAGGAGAGGTTCGGCTTGCCGATGCCGAGCTTGACCGTCATGCCGCAGACGGGATCGATCACCGTCTCGGCGGCAGGCTCCGCCTCGGCCGTTCCATGGGCATGGGCGGAAAGAACGGGCGAAAACAGGTGATCTATAGGGTTCAAGGCAAGCCTCGTCAGGAACGGATCATAGGCGAAGAAAGCTAAAGCATTTCCGTCGCTTCGCCGAGGGGCCAATCTGCTCTATCTTGTCGCAGCCGGCGCTCAGGCCGCGCAGCTCTGGCAATGGCCACGGATTTCGATCGTGGTCTTTTCCGTCTTGAACTGCTGCTGCGTGGCAAGGAAGGACAACCGCTCCTCGATGACCGGATCGCAAAGCTCGGCAACGTTGCCGCAATCCTCGCAGATGGTGAAGGCGGTCACGCCGTGTTCATGGGCATGATCGTGCTGATGAGCGCAGGCGACGAAGGCGTTGATGCTTTCCAGCCGGTGGACGAGGCCGAATTCAAGCAGCTTTTCCAGCGCGCGATAAACCTGCAGCGGCGCACGAAAACCGTGGTCGCGCAGCTTGTCGAGAATCGTATAGGCGCTGAGCGGCGCTTCCGCATGGGTGAGCGTATCGAGGACGAGCGACTGGTTGCGGGTCAGTTGATGTTCGGCCATCAGTGGTGTCCTCCATGGGTGGAATGAATAGCCGTTTCAGCCGAACGCCCCGGCCAAAGCGGCAGCAGGCTGACGACGAACAGGCCAAGTGCGGCAACGACGATGGACGGGCCTGAGGGTGTATCGAAATGCAGCGACCCGAACAGGCCGCCGGTGACCGCAAGCACGCCGATGACGGAGGCAAGCACCGCCATGATTTCCGGCGAAGAGGCAAAGCGGCGGGCTGTCGCAGCGGGAATGATCAGCAGCGCCGTAATCAAGAGGATGCCGACGATCTTCATGGCAATGGCGATGACCAGCGCCATCAGCAGCATGAAATAAAGCCGCGCCCGCTCCGGTCGCATTCCCTCGGCTTCCGCCAACTCCGCATTGACGGTCGAGGCGAGAAGCGGCCGCCAGAGATAGACCATGGCAAACAGCACCAGGATGCCGCCGCCCCAGACGAGATCGATATCGGCCTCCGATACTGCGAGGATATCGCCGAACAGGAAGCCGACGAGATCGATGCGCACCCAGGTCATGAAAGCGACCATGACGAGGCCGATCGACAGCGCCGAATGGGAAAGGATGCCAAGTAGCGCATCCGTAGACAGCGCTCCGCGTCGCTGCAACAGGAGAAGCAGCAGCGAAACGGCAGCCGCAACGATGAAGACGGATAGCATCAGGTTGAGATCGAAGAGTAGCGACAGCGCGACGCCAAGCAGCGCCGAATGGGCCATGGTATCGCCGAAATAGGCCATGCGCCGCCAGATGACGAAGCAGCCGAGCGGGCCGACAGTGATGGC
The DNA here is from genome assembly GCF_001424985.1 of Rhizobium sp. Root1212. Taxonomy (GTDB): domain Bacteria; phylum Pseudomonadota; class Alphaproteobacteria; order Rhizobiales; family Rhizobiaceae; genus Pararhizobium. The sequence continues at coordinate 165,182 of NZ_LMDA01000024.1, read as the reverse complement.
AAGGCCGATGCCGGCGACAAGCGCGCGCGTGAAGAAATCGTCAAACACGGGGGTCTTCCTTCGTCTCGAAACCCTGCAGGCGGGCATGGTGACCGCAGCCACAATCTGGCCCGTGGGCGTGATCGTGTGCCTCATGATCATGTTGATCATGATGATGACCATCGCCATGATGGTGGCCATCTTCGGGGTGGCAATGGTCGGTGACGCTGCCATCGGCATGCTGCACGCGACCATCCGGCAGATGGGTATGATCGTGATCGTGGCTGTAGACGGCGAGCGTTTCGGCCGCACGGGCTCCGAAAAGCTTTCGGTATTCGGGGCTTCGGCTGACATCCTGCGGCGTGCCGCGGCAGCAGACATGGCCGTTCAAGCAGACGACCGTATCGGTCTCGGCCATGACCACGTGCAGGTCGTGGGAAATAAGCAGGATACCGCAGCCGCTGCGGTTGCGGATCTGGCGGATGAGATCGTAGAGCGCGATCTCGCCGGAGAAATCGACGCCCTGTACCGGTTCGTCGAGCACGAGCAGATCGGGCTTGCGGGCAATGGCGCGGGCGAGCAGCGCCCGCTGGAATTCGCCGCCGGACAGATGCTGCACCTCGGCGCGGGCGAGATGAGCAACGCCGGTGGAATGCAGCGCCGTGTCGATGTCCGTGCGCGAAAGCGGGCCGGTCAGCGTCATCAGCCGTTCGACGGTGAGCGGCAGCGTCCAGTCGATCGACAATTTCTGCGGCACATAGCCGACACGCAGGCCGGCAAGGCGCGAAACCGCACCTTCATCCGGCTTCAGCACGCCGATGGCGGTTTTCGCCGTCGTGGATTTTCCCGAGCCGTTCGGCCCGATCAGCGTGACGATCTCGCCGCGTCGAATAGAAAAATCGACGCCGCGCACCAGCCAGCGGCCGTTTCGGCGCACGCCCGCATTGGCCAGCGTCACAAGGGGAGCCGAGGCTTCGGAGGGACGGATATTCATCGTTGAAAAATTCCGATGTTGGTGTTGCCAGCCGTCATGCCACACGTTATAGCATAACGCAATTGATGTAATAACATTACGTCAAGATGCAAGACAGGAGTCCTGAATGTTTGCAAAAGCCTCCCTCCCCCTTTCTGTCCGTCCCATTTCCCGCAAAATGATAGCGGCTGGCCTGCTCGGCACGGCCGCCCTGTTTCAAACCGGCATCGCCCATGCCGAGGCGCCCAAGGTGGTCGTGTCCATCAAGCCGATCCATTCGCTGGTCGCATCGATCATGCAGGGCGTCGGTGAACCGTCGCTAATCGTCGAGGGCGCGGCCTCGCCGCACACCTACAGCATGAAACCCTCCAATGCCGCAGCTCTTCAGGATGCGGATATCGTCTTCTGGATCGGCCACGGGCTGGAAGCCTTTCTCGAAAAACCGCTGGAATCGCTCGGCGGCGATGCCAAGGTGGTGGAACTCGACGATGCGCCGGGTTTGACGAAACTGAAGTTCCGCGAAGGCGGCGCTTTCGAGCCCCATGACGACGGCGATGAAGCCAGCGAGCAACATGCCGATCATCACGACGAGGGTGAATTCGACATGCACCTGTGGCTCGATCCGATGATCGCCAAGGCAATGGCCGCGGAGATCGAAGCCACGCTCGAAAAGGCTGATCCCGGCAATGTCGCTCGCTATCGCAGCAATCTGGAGTCATTGAAGGCGCGCCTCGATACGCTCGACACCAGCCTTGCCGCCAAGATCGCCCCCATCAAAGATAAGCCCTTCATCGTCTTCCATGATGCCTATCAGTATTTCGAGCATCGTTACGGCGTAAAGGTCGCGGGCTCGATCACCGTCAGCCCGGAAACGCTGCCTGGCGCCGAACGGCTTTCGCAAATCCACGAAAAGATCAAGACGCTCGGTGCCACCTGCGTCTTCAGCGAGCCGCAGTTCGAGCCGAAGCTGGTCAATGTCGTGCTGGAGGGAACAACGGCGAAATCCGGCACGCTCGACCCCGAAGCGGCAACGCTCGAAGCGGGACCCGACCTCTACTTCAAACTCATGGACGGTATCGGCGCGTCGCTCACCGATTGCCTCGGCGCAGCCGGCTAAAATGTGGTGCCCTGCCTCGCACAAGCAAGGCAGGGCAGATTGCCCCTGAACGAGGCGGGCCTGCCGGAGGGGCCGCAGCAGGAGCATGAGCCATGACCATCCACGGTTTTGCCGCCGCAGCGGCAGCCTTCGAGCGTGCCGACTATATCGAGGCGTTGACCATCCTCAACGGCGCGCTGGCCGATACGCCGAATTCGGACGTGCTCTCCCTGCTCGGCGCCACCCTCGAAAAGCTCGGTCTTCTGGCGGAAGCCGCCGAATCCTTTGAGCAGGCCGCCCGCTCCGGCAGCCCTCAAGCCGCACTTCTCCTCAAGAAAGCCGCCGCCCTGCATTTCGCCGCCGGCAATGACGATGCGGCCCAGTTGATCGGCCTTCGGTTGCGTAAGGCGCTGCCGGACGATATCGATCTTGCCCATATCCTCGCCCAATCCTGCATGCGCAGCGGCGACAGGATGCTTGCCACCCAGATGGCGCCGGTGCTGGTGAACAGCAACCGGCGCGATCACCTTGAAATGGCGGGCCATCTCCTCTCCGACGACGAACGCGATCCGATCCTGCTGACGCTCTTTTCGAAACTCGCCGCTCTCGATCCGGACGACCCCTTCGCCCAGTTCAAGCACCTCTCAGTCGCCCGAAATTTCTGCGACTACGCGGCGATCGAGAGGATCGAACGGGATTTCCTGCCCCGCGCCATTGCTGCCGGTGCCGCTATGCTGTGCGGAGAAACGGGCTATTCCAATCTGCTGCATTGTAGCGATGAACGGCTGAATCGGCTCGCCACCAACAACACGACCACCGCCGGCGCAGACATCATGACGCTCGGCAGCCAGCGACGCATGCGCCCCCACACCTGGACGGAAAAGATCCGTATCGGCTACCTCTCCAACGACCTCTGGGACGATCACGCGACGATGCGGCTCTTCCAGAGCGTATTGAAAGCCCATGATCGCGACCGGTTCGACATCACGCTCTATTGCTACACACCGGAACGTTTCGTCGGTTTCGATGGCGGCAACCGCAAGACCTGGGGCCGGATCGTTCCGATCGGCGCGATAAGCGATGCCGAGGCGGCGGAAGCCATCCGCCGCGACGGGATCGATATCCTTATCGACCTCAAGGGCCATACCGGCGGCTCGCGCGCCGGTATCCTCAACCGGCTGGTGGCGCCGGTACAGGCCGCGTGGCTCGGCTTTCCCGGCAGCACGGTCGATGTCGATTGCGACTATGTGATCGGCGACCCCATCGTCCTGCCCGACAGTTCGAAGCCGCATTACCACGAAAAATTCTGCCGGATGCCAGAGACCTATCAGCCCAACGACCCGGTGCACCGCGCCCTGCCCCCGGCCAAATCCCGCGCCGAACTCGGCCTACCCGAAGACAAGGTGGTGTTGGCGGCCTTCAACACCGCCCGCAAGATCGGCCTCACCGTTGTCGATTGCTGGGCCGAAATCCTCGGCCGCGTACCGCAAACCATGCTCTGGGTCATGATCGACGGAACCCTTGCCCGAGAAAACTTCCTGAAAGCGATGGAAAAACGCGGCGTCACCCCCGACCGCATTATCTTTGCGCCGAAGACGGATTATGCGGACCATATCGCCCGGCTGCAGGCGGCCGATTTCGGGCTCGATACCTTCCCCTATAACGGCCATACGACGACATCGGACAAGCTCTGGGCCGGCCTGCCCGTCGTGACCTTCCGCGGCACGAACTTCGCTTCCCGCGTCTCGGAAAGCCTGTTGACTGCACTCAGCCTGCCGGAATTGGTGGCAGATGACCGGGAGGGGTTTGTCGAACTCGCCGTGAAACTGGCGGGCTCCGCCGAAGAGCTAGAACCGCTCAAACGCAAGATAGCGGAAAACCGATTCCGCGCACCTCTGTTCGATGCCGAGCGCTTCTGCCGGCATCTCGAAGCCGGCTATCAAGCCATGGCAGCACGCGCAAAAAACCGCCTGCCACCCGAACATTTCGATGTGCCCGCCCTGCCGGCGCGCACATCGTCGTTTCGCTAAAATCGATCAGCGTGCCGTCACGATACCGGCGATGACGCCGGTGGCGACGCTGATCAGCAAGAAGTCGTTATCGACCCGCACCCACTGCTGGCCGCGCGGCGGCTGGTGCAGCCGGTAGCGGCGATAGTCATTGACCGAATGGATGCGGCGGCGCTCGGCCGGCGACAGGCGATGGCCGCGCGACCAGCGATCCTTCTTCACCACGACCTTCTTTTCGATGATCTTGGTGTTGCCGTGCTTGTAGACGTTGCGCTCGACATGCCGTTGCTGAGCAACTTCAAACGAGCCCGGCTGTGCGAAAGCCGTGGGCGCCACAAGGAAAGAGCTTGCGACCAGAGCAATGAACAGACGTTTCATCGGGATGTCCTTTCGTGTTTGACACCCCGAAACTAGCGGCCGCATGATGAACGAAAACTGAAAGGTATTATTACATATTCGTAATGATTTCCTATATTTATCAGAATTAACTCATAAATCGATCAAGGATATTCGAGCCTTTACAGGGCCTCATAGGAGAAGCGGTCGAAGTCCGCCACCTTTGCCCGCCCTGAGGTATCGAAGGCAAACATGCCGGCAAAGGCGCCCGTAAACGAACCGTGTTCGCCGCGCCCACCTTCATCGGAAACGACACCCGCATCGAGAACCGGACCGATCGGTCGCCAGACCCGATAGCCATCCGCATGCCAGAAGAATTGCAGGTCGTTGTCACGGATTTCCATGGCGAGATGCACCCGCCCGGCCGGCACGGCCTCACCGCTTCCAACCGGAAAACTCAGCCGTCCATGCGGGAAATCGCCGTTGCAGGACAGGATGGTGACAACCCGGCCAAGCTTCTCATGCAGCGTCACGGCCACCGCATGGAACTTGTGGCGATTGTAATAATGCGTCAGTCCCGCGACCTGCTGGTAGGTATCTGGCTCGAAGTCGACAACGGTTTCCGCCCGGAACGAATGATGCTCCTGCCGGCGCGCGACGAGCGACTGCTCGAACCAGCTGCCGATGCTTTCACGGCCGAAGAGCCGTAGCGAACCGGGATTGACCGTCAGCGAGAACAGCCGCTCCGGAAGCGGCGTGCGCAGCCACTGGAAGTCGATCGGCAGGTCAGGGGTATCGAAATCCGTCACCACCTTCGCCGGCTTTTCAACGACGGCAACTTCGGTAGGCGCCGGCACATCCATGGCCGGCACGACACCGCCCTGCTCCAGATAAAGCCAGCCGTCATCTTTCCAGACGCATTTCTGCAAGGCCGTCTCGCGGCCGAGCGTGCAACGGCGGTGCGGCGCCAGCGGCCGGCCGGTCAGATGGGTGTGGTAGACCTGCCCGTCCGGCGTTTCGACATATTGCCCGTGGCCGGCGCGCTGCAGCGCAGCCTCTGGATGATCCTTCGAGGTAATCAGATGCACCTGCGGATGCATCTCATAAGGCCCTTCGATACTGCGCGAACGCGCCATCGTCACGACATGGTCGTAACCGGTGCCGCCTTCGGCGGTTGTCAGGTAGTACCAACCGTTGCGCTTGAAGAGATGCGGGCCTTCCACCAGCCCCTGCTCGCTGCCGGCGAAGATATTGCGGATCGGCCCGACCAGCGATTTCGAAACCGGGTCCCACTCCTGCAGCAGAATGCCGTCAAAGGCCGGCGATTTCGGCGCACCGCCATAGCTTTCGGTGCGGTGATTCCACTGCATGTTGACGAACCACTTGCGGCCATCACCGTCATGGAACAGTGACGGATCGAAGCCGGAGGAATTCACATAGACCGGCTCGGACCATTCACCATCGATGGTCGGCGAGGTCACGATGTAGTTATGCGCATCCTTGAAGTTGCCGTCGAAGCGCTTGACATCGGTATAGACGAGCCAGAACAGCCCGTCGGCATGGGACAGGCACGGCGCCCAGACGCCGCAACTGTCGGGATTGCCGCGCATATCGAGCTGACTTGCCCGCTCCAGTGGCCGGCGCACCAGCGTCCAGTTCACGAGATCGCGGGAATGATGAATCTGCACGCCCGGATACCACTCGAAGGTCGAGGTCGCGATATAGTAGTCCTCGCCGACCCGGCAGATGGACGGGTCAGGGTTGAAGCCCGGCAGGATGGGGTTGCGGATCGTTGCAGCCATGTTGCGACCTCCTCTTCGCTTGCTCGGCATCCAGCACCAAAGAAAATCGAAGGACAAGCACTCGGGCCGCCCTCTTCGGCGATGTCAAGGCAACTTCACCTGCAACGTTGCAGGAAGACAACAGAGAACCCACGGACGGCATTCGACTTTAGTCTTGCCCGGCAAATCCGGCGTTGCAAAACCCGGCCTTTTCCCTTGAAAGGTCGCTCGAAATCGGCACTCTGAAGCAGGCAGGGCAAGAAAAACGAACAGACCCTGCGGGGAGGCATATATGGCAGCACTTCTCGGCATCAGCCGAACGATCGACGCCGTGACCGAATTCATCGGCAAGGCGGTTTCCTGGCTCATTCTGGTCGCGGTCCTCGTCAGCGCCGGAAACGCTATCATCCGAAAAATATTCAACGTTTCGTCCAATTCGTGGCTCGAAGCGCAATGGTACCTGTTTGGCGCCGCCTTCATGTTCGCGGCCGCCTATACGCTGAGCCAGAACGAGCACATCCGAATCGATATCGTCTACGCCACTTTCTCGCGGCGCGTGCAGCACTGGATCGACCTGCTCGGTCACCTGCTCTTCCTCATGCCCTTCGTGCTGCTGATGGTCTATTACCTCGTTCCCTACGTGCTGCTTTCCTATCGCTCGGGCGAAGTCTCCTCGAGCGCGGGCGGTCTCATCATCTGGCCGGCCAAGGGCATCCTGCTTATCGGCTTCGTGCTGCTGGCGCTGCAGGGCGTTTCCGAGATCATCAAGAAGATCGCCATCATGACCGGCAACATGGACGATCCCGCGCCCTACGTGCCGAGCCATGCGCCGCTCGATGACGTGACAATCCCGGAGGCGCGCCCATGATCGAGTTGATCGCGGAAAATCTCGCGCCGATCATGTTCGCCTCGCTGATCGTGTTCCTGCTTCTGGGATATCCGGTCGCGTTCTCGCTGGCGGCAAACGGCCTTCTCTTCTTTTTCATCGGCGTCGAGCTGGCGCCGATGTCGGATTCGATCAACCTTTCCTGGCCGTTGCTGACGGCCCTGCCCGACCGGTTCTGGGGGGTGATGTCGAACGACACATTGCTCGCCATCCCCTTCTTCACCTTCATGGGGATCGTGCTGGAGAAATCCGGCATGGCGGAAGACCTGCTCGATACGATCGGCCAGCTTTTCGGCCCCATCCGCGGCGGCCTTGCCTATGCGGTGATCTTCGTCGGCGCGCTTCTGGCGGCCACGACGGGGGTGGTCGCGGCCTCGGTCATCGCGATGGGCCTGATCTCGCTGCCGATCATGCTGCGATACGGCTATGACCGGCGCATCGCCTCGGGCGTCATCGCGGCCTCCGGCACGCTGGCGCAGATCATCCCGCCGTCGCTGGTTCTGATCGTTCTGGCCGATCAGCTCGGCCGCTCGGTCGGCGACATGTATGCCGGCGCTCTGATCCCCGGTCTGGTCCTGACCGGCCTCTACATGGCCTACATCCTGATCATGTCCTTCGTGAACCGCAACCTCATGCCGGCGCTGCCGCTGGAAGCGCGCACGCTGGGCTCCGGCGTGACATCGCTGTTCGTAGCACTGGTCGTCGCGGCGGCAATCGCTTATGGCGCCCATGTCTACCTCTCCCCGACCCACGGGGAAAACGCGGATATTCTCGGCGCGACCGTCGGCACGATCGTCATCTATATCGTCGCGCTGCTCGACAAGAGCCTGAACATCAACGCGATGTCGCGGCTGGCGCAACAAGTGATCATCGTGCTGATCCCGCCGCTGGCGCTGATCTTCCTCGTACTCGGCACCATCTTCCTCGGCATCGCCACGCCGACGGAAGGCGGGGCGATGGGCGCGGTCGGCGCGCTGATCATGGCGGCGGCCAAGGGCCGGCTCAGTATGGAGGTCATCAAGGGCGCGCTCACGGCGACCACCCGGCTTTCCGCCTTCGTGCTGTTCATCCTGATCGGCGCCCGCGTGTTCTCGCTGACCTTCTACGGCGTCAACGGCCATGTCTGGGTCGAGCATCTGCTGACGGCGATGCCGGGCGGCGAAGTCGGCTTCCTGATCGCGGTCAACCTGCTCGTCTTTTTCCTGGCCTTCTTCCTCGATTTCTTCGAGCTGGCCTTCATCATCGTGCCGCTTCTGGCGCCGGCGGCGGACAAGCTCGGCATCGACCTCATCTGGTTCGGCGTGCTGCTCGGCATCAACATGCAGACGAGCTTCATGCACCCGCCCTTCGGCTTTGCGCTGTTCTACCTGCGTTCGGTGGCAGCCAAGGTGCCCTATCTCGACCGGATCACCGGCAAGACGATCCAGCCGGTCACGACGGGTCAGATCTATTGGGGCGCGGTGCCATTCGTCGGTATCCAGATCGTGATGGTGGCACTGACGATCATGTTCCCGCAGATGGTCATGCACTACAAGGGAACGGGCACCGGCGTCGATCCGGCGACGATCAAGATCGAGGTTCCTGGCTTTGGCACCGGTCTCGGGCAGGATGGCAATGGCGGCGGCCTCGGGCTTCCGGGCGGCCTTCAGCTTCCCGGCGGAAGCCCCTTGGACAACAACGGCGGCGGCAATGCCCAGCCTCCCGCCAATGGCGGCGCCGAACCGCAGAAGGCCCCAGACCTCTCGGCCCCGCCGTCGTTCAACTGAGGCGACACGAAGATACGAAAAGGCGGCCTCCGGTCCGCCTTTTTTGTGTTCCCACCCCTGGCCCTCAAAAACAAAAAACCCCGGTGCCGAAACACCGGGGCCTGAAACGTCAGTCTGCGGACGGCTTAGAGCTTGCCGCCGCGTTGCTGGATCATCATGAAGGTATCGTAGTTGTATTCGGCGATCTGGGCGTTGAGGTAGTACTCGGCGCGGAAAGCCTTGATCGAGTCCCAGATCTTCTTGAAGGTCGGGTTGGTCGCCTCCATGTCGGCATAGACCTTGTTGGAGGCATCGAAGCAGGCCGACAGGATTTCCGGGCTGAACGGGCTGAGCTTCGCGCCGTTGGCAACCAGGCGCTTGATCGCGGCCGGGTTCAGATAGTCATACTTCTGCAGCATGTTGGCGTCCGTCGCCTGGGCGGCGGTGCGCAGCAGCGATTGGTAGGCCTTCGGCAGACCCTCATAAGCCGCCTTGTTGAACATGACGTGGACGGTCGGACCACCTTCCCACCAGCCGGGATAGTAGTAGTACGGCGCGACCTTGTAGAAGCCGAGCTTCTCGTCGTCGTAGGGACCGACCCACTCGGCCGCGTCGATCGTGCCCTTTTCGAGCGCCGGATAGATGTCGCCGCCGGCGATCTGCTGCGGCACGACGCCGAGGCTTTCCATGACCTTGCCGGCGAAGCCGCCGACGCGCATCTTCAGGCCCTGCATGTCGGCGACAGTCTTGATTTCCTTGCGGAACCAACCACCCATCTGCACACCGGTATTGCCGCCGGGGAACCCGATCAGGCCCTGGGTCGCGAGGAACTCGTTGAACATCTCGATGCCGCCGCCATGATACTGCCAGGCATTGTGACCGCGGGCATTGAGCGCGAAGGGAACGGCGGCGCCGAGCGCCCAGACCGGGTCCTTGCCCCAGTAGTAATACGAAACCGTATGGCAGGCCTCGACCGTGCCGCCAGCCGTGGCGTCAGCTGCCTGCAGGCCCGGAACGATTTCACCGGCTGCAAAGACCTGGATCTGGAAATTGCCGTCGGTCGCATCCGACACATGCTTCGCCAGCACTTCCGCGCCCCCGTAGATCGTGTCGAGCGATTTCGGGAACGACGACGTCAGGCGCCAGGTCACCTTGGGATTGGTCTGCGCGATGGCGGGGGCTGCGAGCGTGGCGCCTGCCGCGGCGCCCAGGCTGCCAAGGCCGGCGCGCTTGATGAATGAACGACGATCCATGTCTTCTCCTCTTGTTGTTTTATCGCGGACGATCTCGCCATTCGAGATCGCTCCTCCCCGCAGGTCCCGGATCGGGAAACGAACGCCCGGACGCCGGTATTCCAGTTGAAAACGTAGATGCGACACCGCGATGCGTTGCGCCGCCGGAGCTTTCAATCGCCAGATTACACGCCGGCCCCCAGCTGTCCAGTCATCGAAAAACCGGCTCTATTCGACTTTTGTCTAAGACCGGAATTCAATGTTTGCAGCGGCTTACGAAATCCCCCGAGGTAGAAAGCCTCGGGGAACGGTCTTGCGTTTCGATAAGGCTGCCAATCAATCCCGCTCGGCCGAGCTGGCCCACAGGTTGATATCGGCTTCCTTGGCGTAGACATCGATCTCGGCCAGTTCCGCATCGGTGAACGTCTCGTTTTCCAGCGCCTTGACGCAGTCGACGATCTGCGACGATCGGCTGGCGCCGATCAGGGCGGACGTGATGCGGCCGCCGCGCAGCGTCCAGGCGATTGCCATTTGCGCCAGCGTCTGGCCGCGCTTTTGCGCGATCTCGTTCAGCTTGACGATGTTCTCGATGATCGAGGGGCGGATGAAATCCTTCTTGAGGAAGTGATTCTGCGCCGCGCGGCTGTCGTCCGGAATGCCGTTCAGATACTTCGTCGTCAGCATGCCCTGGGCGAGTGGCGAGAAGACGATCGAGCCGACACCGAGGTCGTCGAGCGTGTCGCGAAGACCGTCGTCCTCGATCCAGCGGTTGAGCATGGAATAGCTCGGCTGATGGATGAGAAGCGGCGTGCCGAGCGATTTCAGGATCGCGGCCGCCTCACGGGTACGATGCGAGTTATAGGAGGAGATGCCGACATAAAGCGCCCGGCCCGAGCGGACGATATGGTCGAGCGCGGCGCAGGTTTCTTCCAGCGGCGTATCCGGGTCGAAGCGGTGCGAATAGAAGATATCGACGTAGTCGAGACCCATGCGCTTCAGGCTCTGGTCGCAGGAAGCGATCATGTATTTGCGGCTGCCCCACTCGCCGTAAGGACCCGGCCACATATCATAGCCCGCCTTGGAAGAGATGATCAGCTCGTCGCGCAGGCCGGCGAACTCGGTGCGCAGGATTTCGCCAAAGGCGGTTTCGGCCGAGCCCGGAGGCGGGCCGTAATTGTTGGCAAGATCGAAATGGGTGATGCCGAGATCGAAGGCGGTGCGGCACATATCGAGCTTGCGCTCATGCGGCGTGTCGTGGCCGAAATTGTGCCAGAGGCCGAGCGAGACGGCCGGAAGCTTCAGGCCCGACGTGCCGACGCGATTGTATTTCATCTTCTCATAGCGGTTTTCCGCCGGTTGCCAGCTCATGGTCCCATTCCTTCAAACGAAAGTCCCGAAGCGATGGCTCCGGGATAAAGTACGACAAATCTGTATTTTTATTGGAATGGATGCGCAAGGCCGCCGCCCTGCGCATCCAGACATATCACGCCGACAGCACCGACGGCGTGATACAGCCGCATCAGCGCAGCAGCGCCCTGGCCTCCTCGATGCCAAGAGCCGCCGGCTGGGTGCAGGTTGTCGTCAGTTCGACGAACTGACCGGTTTTGCCCGATTGCAGGATCGACACCATCACATCGACGCCGTGCAGCGCGCGCTCCAGCGAGCAGCGGGCGTCGCGGCCTTCGAGCAGCGCAACGGCCATGTCGGCAAGGCCGGCGGTGCGATAATTCGCCATCGGGCCTTGCTGGTGTTCCTGGTTCGGGATGCCGAAGGGATGATCCCACGTTTCGAGCGGCTGGATGTCCTTGTCGCGGCCGCTGGCCGAAACCGTCCCGCCGAAGAAGTTCGGATCGGGCACGAAGAGCGAGCCTTCGGTGCCGTAAAGCTCCATGTTGGCATGGCGGTGCGACCAGACATCCCAGCTTGCCGACAGCGTGATCGTCGCACCGTTCTGGAATTCGAGCAGCGCGTGGATGTTTGTCGGGGTCTTGACCGGGATGACCTCGCCCTTGCGCGGTTCGCTGGTGATGGTGCGGGTCTGGTTTGCCATCGAGGTCAGGGCGGCCACGCGCTTCACCGGGCCGATAAGATTGATCAGGTTGGCGATGTAATAGGGGCCGAGATCGAGGATCGGGCCGCCGCCGGGCAGGAAGAAGAAATCCGGGTTCGGATGCCACATCTCCATGCCGGGGCTCATGACATGGCAGGTGCCTGATGTCACGCGGCCGATCTTGCCCTGATCGATGTAATCACGGGCCAACTGATGCGCGCCGCCGAGGAAGGTATCCGGTGCGCAGCCGACCTTCAGGTTGTTGGCGGTGGCAAGACCGCGCAGCTGCTCGCCCTGCTCCAGCGACAGCACCAGCGGCTTTTCCGAGTAGACATGCTTGCCGGCCTCGAGGATCGCCTTGGAAACCGGGAAATGCGCCTCGGGGATGGTGAGGTTGACGACGATATCGACCTCGGGATTGGCCAGCAGCTGCTCGATGGTCTGGGCGGTGACGCCGTATTCCGAGGCGCGAACCTCGGCGGCTGCCGGATTGATATCCGCGCAGGCGACGACCTTGATGCCCTTGAACAGCGGCGAAAGCTTGAAATAGGTGGTTGAGATATTGCCGCATCCGATGATGCCGACGCCAAGTTCTCGTGTCATGGACGTGTCTTTCTCTCAGTAGGTCTTGATCGAAGCGATCGAACGCTCGGCCGTCGCCTTGTAATCCTTGGGGTTGTCGTGCTCGACGACGTAGTATTTCGCCGGCGTCTTCGACAGCGCGGCAAACAGCTTCTTCCACGGCACCGTGCCGTGGCCGACATCGGCCCAGCCATCCTGATCCGTATTTTCGCCGGCAGCGGCGATGTCCTTCACATGGACGGCGGTGATGCGATTGCCGTATTTATCGATCCAGGCGAAGGGATCGGCGCCACCACGGATCACCCAGGCGATATCGGCTTCCCACGAGAGATCGGGGCCGCCGGCAAAGATGTGATCCTGCGGCACCGAGCCATCCGGCAGCGCGAAGAACTCGAAATCATGGTTGTGCCAGCCGTAGTCGAGGCCCGCCTTGCGGATCGGTTCGCCGGCCTTCTGCAGGCGCTGGCCGAAGGCACGCCAGCCGGCGGCATCTGTCGGGCGCTGGTCGGGCATCAGATAGGGGCAATAGATGGAGCGGATGCCGAGCGCCTTGGCGATGGCGATCGCACGATCGGGGTCGCTTTCCAGGAGATCGAGCCCGAAATGAGCCGATGGCATGGTGACCCCGGCCGCATCCATATCTGCCTTCAGGGCGGCAAGCGCCGCATCGTCGAGGCTCGCATAAAGCGCGCCATAGCCTTCGACCTGGGTATAGCCGAGCGAACCGACCGTCTTCAGCACATCACCCAGCGGCGGGAAATTGCGAGCGCTGTAAAGCTGGAAGCTGACGTCATTCATGGGTATTCCTCCTCATGTCTTATGGGAACCAGGGACTTAACCGTTGCCCTGGCAGGATTTGAGATCGTAACCGGTGAACACCGGAGCGCCGGCGAGCGGTTGGCGGGGGGTGAAGCGGATCGTGCGGCTTTCGCCGGCCGTCAGGTCGAAGGCATTGTCGGAGTAGCGGCCCTCGATGTCGGCCTCGATCATCACATGCAGCGCAAGGCCGGTGGCCGAGGCGGTGATTTGGAAGCTGCCGTCGCCGAGCGGGCGGGAAGCCAGCGAAAGGCCGGAGGGTTCCAATTCCAGTGCCTTGTAGGTGCCGGTCACATGATGCCCCTCGCCACGCATGCCGTTCGATGCCTCGAAGGACCAGAACAGCAGGTGATCGGCGGCGATATCGCTTGCCGGGATCGAGACAAGCGTGCCGGCCCGATCCGGACTGCAGGTGCCTGCGGCGGCCGTCAGCGGCGTCTTCTTTCCATCCAGAGAAACAAGGAACGTCTGCAACTCGACAGTCACCGGCTCGGCGGTGTCGTTGACCATGGAGAAGGCGATGTCCTTGCCATCCGCCGACGGGATCGCGGCAACGGCAACCGGCTGGAAGAAGCGGCGGGCCATATAGTGCATGGCCTTCCAATTGCCGCCGTAATCGAGGCTTGCCCAGGAGGCGACCGGCCAGGTGTCGTTGAGCTGCCAATAGAGCGTGCCCATGCAGTGGGGCTTCAGCGAGCGCCAGTAATCGACTGCGGTGCGGATCGCCAAGCCCTGCTGAATCTGGCTCAGATAGACGAAATTCGAAAAGTCCTTCGGGAAGCGGAAATAGCGGAACATGGTGCCGGCGATACGCTCGTTGCCGCCAGCATTCTTCTGGTGCGATTCCATCACCGGCGACGCGATATTGAGGTCTTTCGCTTCCGCGAACTGCCGCACGATCGACATCGAGGTATAGGACTGGAAACCGAACTCCGAGCAGAAGCGCGGGCGCACGGTGCGGTAATTGTCGAAACTCTTGTTCTCGTGCCAGACGGACCAATAGTGCATGTCGCCGGCGCCATCGGCATGCCAGGCGTCGCCGAAATTCAGGACGCCGACTGAGGGGCTGGACGGCCACCACAGAAGATGCGGCGCCGCCTTCTTCATCGCGGTTTCGATGGTGCGGTTCAGGCGGTCGTAGGAAACGAGATAGCGGTCGCGATCCTTGCGGCTCTCCTCGAACCAGGTGAGCGCACCGACAAGCTCGTTGTCGCCGCACCAGAGTGCGATCGAGGGATGCGAGGCGAGCCGCTTCACCTGATAATCGACTTCCTTAGCCACGTTTTCGAGGAAATCCGGCGTCGAGGGATAGAGGTTGCAGGCGAACATGAAGTCCTGCCAGACGAGCAGGCCGAGATGATCGCAGAGATCGTAGAACCAGTCCGGCTCATAGAAGCCGCCGCCCCAGATGCGGATCATGTTCATATTGGCATCGACCGCCGATTGCAGCAGGTCTTCGACGCCCTCGCGACTGACGCGCGACATCAGCGCATCGGCCGGAATCCAGTTTGCCCCACGGCAGAAGATTTCACGGCCATTGATGCGGAAGGCGAAGCGGCTGCCGGCCTCGTCCTTGTCGGTGATGAGTTCGATGGTACGGAAGCCGATCTGCTTGACGACGCTTTCGCCGGGTATGGAGACCGTGAGCTGGCTCAGCACCTGTTCGCCGCTGCCCGCCGGCCACCAGAGACGGGGCTTTTCGACGGAAAAGACATGGGTAATGACCGTCTCGCCCTCGTTGACGGCGCAATCGAGGTGATCCTTCTGCTCGTCCAGTGAAAGAGCGAGAGAGACGATACCGGGTTCGGCGGCGTGCAGCGTGACGGTGACCTGCAGATCGACCGCGCCATCCGCCTGCGGCACCTGCTCGGTCACCACATGCTCAATGCGGGCGGCAGCCATTTTCCTGAGCGCGATGCTGCCGTAGATGCCGAGCGGCGCGACGGCGATGTTCCAGTCCCAGCCGAAATGGCATTGCGGCTTGCGCAGCATATTGCCGTTGGGGATCGGGGAATTGCCGGTCGAATAGGGAATGTAGAAGGGCTGATTGTCCTGCCGTTCCGCACCGGCGGCGATCGACGAGCGAAGGATGACGCGCAGATGGTTTTCGCCGGCTTTCAGGACAGACGAGACATCGGGGCGATAGCGGCGGAAGCAATTGTCGGATTGCAGCACCAGAGCGTCGTTCACATAGACCTCGGCCACGGTATCGAGGCTTTCGATATCGAGATACCAGCTGCCGGCAAGATCGCTTGCATCGAGTGTGAAGCCGCGCTCCAGTACCCAATCCTTATGGGCGACCCACTGCACGTCATTCTCGTTGCGGCCGGCATAGGGATCGGCGATGACGCCGGCCGTCTGCAGGGCGCTGTGGACATCGCCGGGAATGGCGGCGGTCAACGCATGGGATTTGTCCGTGCTGGCGAGTTGCCAGGTCCCGGAAAGGTCGAGGGCGACGGTGGGTGCGGTCATGGGCAGGATTCCGAATTCTCTGGGTATGCAGTGAGCCCCCTGCAAAGAGGGAGATTAAAAGGTGCGGCTTGCTCGCCAACGAGGAGTGGTGCGGCAACTTCAGAGCCGCGGAGACGCCCCCTCACCCGGCGCTATGCGCCACCTTCCCCCCGCAGGGGAGAAGGGAGAACCAGCCGATGGAGACGAGCGAGGCCACAGCATTCTCAAATCCGGTTTTCCGTCACTGCGTCGAACACCGACGCCATCGACATATCGAAGCTGAGCTTCACCGGCTTGCCCGGCGCGTAGCGGCGATTGCCGGCGATGCGGACCGACATGGTCTGTCCCGCAAGCTTCAACCAGAGCAGGTTGTCGGCGCCCATAGGCTCCTCGATATCGACAACCGCATCGTGGAACTCGCCGCCGGCAAGGGCTTCATCGACCTTCACATGCTCTGGACGAACGCCGAGCACGACCTTGCGCCCCGTCTCCAGCGGCGAACGGGCCGGATAGGCGTCGAGACCGAAATCCACGCCGTTCACGCGAACGAACTTGTGGTCATCGCGATCAACGATTTCGCCGGAAAAGAAGTTCATCGACGGCGAGCCGATGAAGCCGGCAACGAAGCGGTTTTCCGGGAAATTGTAGATGGTCATGGGATCGGCGAGCTGCTGGATCACCCCGCTTTTCATCACGGCGATACGATCCGCCAGCGTCAGCGCTTCGATCTGGTCATGGGTGACGTAGATCATCGTATTCTTCAGCGACTGGTGCAGCCGCTTGATTTCCACGCGTAGTTCCGAGCGCAGCTTGGCATCGAGGTTCGATAGGGGTTCGTCGAACAGGAAGACATCGACATCCCGCACCAGCGCCCGACCGATCGCCACGCGCTGGCGCTGGCCGCCGGAAAGCTCCGAGGGCTTGCGCTTGAGCAACGGCTGAATCTGCAGGATTTCGGCGGCACGCGCCACGCGCTTGTCGATCTCCGCCTGCGGCAGCTTGGCGACCTTGAGGCCGAAGGAGAGGTTCTTCTCCACAGTCATCTGCGGATAGAGCGCATAGGACTGGAACACCATGCCGATGCCGCGGTCCTTGGGCTCTTCCCAGGTGACGTTCTTGCCCTTGATGAAGATCTGGCCGTCGGAGATGTCGAGCAGGCCGGCGATGCAGTTGAGCAAGGTCGACTTGCCGCAGCCGGAAGAGCCGAGCAGCACGAGGAACTCGCCGTCGCGGATTTCCAGGTCGAGATGTTCGAGCACGCTGACGGCGCCGAAATTCAAAGACAGGTCCTTGATGGATACACTTGAATTCATTGGGGATCAGCCTTTCACAGCACCGGCGGCGATGCCGCGGACGAAGAGACGTCCGGAGACGAAGTAGACGATAAGCGGAACGGCACCCGTCAGGATCGTTGCCGCCATGTTGACGTTGTATTCCTTCACGCCCTGAACGGAGTTGACGATGTTGTTGAGCTGCACGGTCATCGGGTAATATTCCGGCCGGGTGAAGACGACGCCGAAAAGGAAGTCGTTCCAGATGCCGGTGACCTGCAGGATCATCGCCACGACGAAAATGGGTAGCGCCATCGGCAGCATGATCTGGAAATAGATCGCCCAGAACCCCGCCCCGTCGATGCGCGCCGCCTTGAACAACTCCTCCGGCAGCGAAGCGAAGTAGTTGCGGAAGAGCAGCGTCAGGATCGGCATGCCGAAGATGGTGTGCACGATGATCAGGCCCGTCAGCGTGCCGTAAATGCCCATTTCCCGGAGCACGATGACGATCGGATAGATCATCACCTGATAGGGAATGAAGGCGCCGACGACGAGGATCGAGAAGAACAGTTCCGATCCCTTGAAACGCCAGTTGGCAAGCGCATAGCCATTCACCGAGGCGATGGCGATCGAGACGACCACCGAAGGAATGGTGATGCGCACGGAATTCCAGAAGCCGCGCGAAAGACCATCGCAGTTGAGACCCGTGCAGGCCGTCGCCCACGCTTTGACCCAAGGCTCGAAGGTGATTTCCATCGGCGGCGAGAAGATGTTGCCAAGGCGGATTTCCGGCATGCCCTTCAGCGAGGTCACGACCATCACGTAGAGGGGCAGCAGATAATAGGCGGCAGCGACGAACAGGGTGCCGTAGATCATGATGTTGCGCGGCGAGAACAGCGGACGGGGCCTTTTCCCGCGCGGGCCTGCCATGGCGACCGGCTTATTGATGGCGATATCAGACACGCTTGCGCCCTCCCCCGAATTCCAGATAGGCCCAAGGCACGATGATGATGGCGACCGTGACCAGCATCATGGTCGAGGCGGCGAAGCCCTGTCCCAGGTTCTGCGCCTGGAACATATAGTCATAGACGTATTTTGCCGGCACTTCGGAGGCGATGCCGGGACCGCCCGATGTTTGGGCGACCACGAGGTCGTAGACCTTGACGATGCCTGACGCGATGATGACGAGCGTGGTGATGAACACCGGCCGCATCATCGGAATGATGATCAGCAGGTAGGTTTTCCAGGTCGGGATGCCATCGACGCGCGAGGCCTTCCAGATATCCTCGTCGATGCCGCGAAGCCCCGCCAGCATCAGGCACATCACAAGGCCGGTGCCCTGCCACAGGGCCGCGATCAGGATACCGTAGATGACGATGCTCGGCGTATAGAGCGGATCGAAGACAAAACTCGTCCAGCCCAGCGACCGCACGACGGACTGAACGCCGAATTCCGGGTTCAAAATCCACTGCCAGACAAGGCCGGTCACGATGAAGGAGAGCGCGAAGGGATAGAGAAAGATGGTTCGAAAGGTGTTTTCGAAACGGATCTTCTGGTCCATCAGCGCCGCCAGCACGAAGCCGATGACAAGGCTGAAGATCAGTGAGAAGAAGCCGTAGATAGCGAGGTTTTCAATCGAGATGACCCAGCGTGGCGCCGCCCACAGGCGTTCATACTGGTCGAAACCGACGAATTTCAGCCGCGGCAGCAGCTTGGAATTTGTAAAAGAATAAAGAACCGTCCAGAGCGTCCCGCCAAAGAAGATCACGACCGCGGTCAGGATCATCGGGATCGAGGCAATCTTGGCATTCAGATTGCGCAGAAGCTGATTTGGCCGGCCGGCTTTCGCTTGACCCGTCATGTAATTTTCCTCCGGTATCGCAAGCGCTTGCACGATCGGGAACCAACGCCGCCACACGGCACCGTTCCCAAGGTGAACCCGATCCGCCCGTGCGCCCGCCGCGACGCCACGTTTCCCCTGCGGATGGGCAAATGCCGCCGCCCTCTCCAGACGCAACCCGTTCAATGGTCACGCGAGCCCCGGAGAACACCGGCCCCGCCGAAGCGGAGCCGGATTGCGGCAGCAAAGTCCCGCGATCAGTCGGCAGATGCGATGATGTCGACGAAGCGCTTCTGCGCGTCTTCCGGCGTCATCGAGGCGTTTGCAAAGAATTCGGAGAACAGGTCTTCCTTCTGCTTCTGGCTGTCGGCCGAAAGCAGCTGGTCCGTACCCTCGATCACATTGCCCTTGGCAAGGATGTCGAGACCCTTCTTCATGCAGTCGTTGGCAGCCGTCAGATCGACGTCGCCACGAACCGGCAGCGAGCCCTTCTTGAGATTGAAGGCAACCTGCGTGGCCGGTGCCAGGAGCGTCGAGGCCAGCACTTCCTGCGCCTTGGACTTTTCTTCGTCCTTCAGCAGCGGGAAGTAGAAGGCATCACCACCGGTCGAGATGATCTCGTTGACGCCGAGGCCCGGAAGGCAGGTATAATCCTTGCCGGCGGTCTGGCCGGCGAGCGCGAATTCGCCCTGCGCCCAGTCACCCATGATCTGGCCGCCGGCCTTGCCGGTGATCACCATGTTGGTGGCCTGGTTCCAGTCTTGGACGTTGGTACCCTTGGACATGCGGCGGGCATCGTCGGCTGCCTTGAAGACCTTCGCGATCTCAGGACCGGCGGCAACATCCTCGTCCTTGTCCTTGAACACCTTGTAGAAGGTATCCTTGCCGGCGATCGCCACCATCAGAACGTCGAACGCGCCGGCTGCCTGCCACGGCTGGCCGCCAACGGCGAGCGGAACGATACCGGCCTTTTCCAACGCCGGAGACGCCGCGACGAACTCGTCCCAGTTCTTCGGAACCGCAACGCCTGCCTTTTCGAAGGCGGCGTTGGAAAGCCATAGCCACTGCCAGGAGTGAATGTTCACGGGCGCGCAGTAAATCTTGCCATCGATCGTGCAGCTGTCGAGCAGGCTGGACGGCTTGATGATGTCCTTCCAGTGCTCCTTGGTCGCGACATCGGTAAGATCGCGCATCAGCCCGGCCTGTACCAGCTCCTCAGCCTGGCGACCATGGTTGAACTGGGTGGCGCCCATCGGGTCGCCGCCGGTGATGCGGCTGATCATGATCGGACGCGCGGTACCGCCGGAACCGGCGATGGCGCCATCGACCCAATGATTGCCGGTCGCATCGAATGCCTTGGCAAGCTCGGCCACGGCCGCAGCCTCGCCGCCCGAGGTCCACCAATGGGTGACTTCCAGGTCCGTCGCGTTAGCCACGCCGAACGGAAGCACCACAGTTGCCGCCAGGGCAGCAGCCAACAAACGCAATTTCATGAGATCTCCTCCCTCACTGTAACGTTGCCGGAAAAACTTAAGCCAAGTGTTTTTCAGACGCAACAGCGAAAGCGGAATTCGGGCAATGTATTTTTCAACACATCCGAAAATTGCAGATACCTTCCACTTCCCAACAAGCCGCCCATGCTGAACCACAACCGAAAAGGCGGAAAAACATGGTAAATTTCAACAAAAATTTTCGAAATCGCGAAGAAACCAGGTAACGTGAATGCTGCCCTGCAAAAACATCCATCATGCGATGCAACATTCAACTTCGCGTTTAAGATGAAGACACTCCCATAAAAAAGCACTCGACTTTGTTACTGTATCGTTACAGATTTTGCTGAAAAGAACGAGGAAACGGGCCGACGGTGCCCAGCAGGCATAATTCGTATATAAGCATCCAGAAAGGCTTCCGGTCGGTTCCGGTAACGCCGGATATCGGAAGGCAACGACGGCGCATGGACGAGAAAAACAAACAGAAACATATGCCGGCGACCGCCTCCGCCAGCGACCGCCCGACGCTGAAAACCATCGCCTACATGACTGGACTGGGCATCACCACGGTCTCGCGCGCACTGAAGGATGCACCCGATATCGGCGCGGACACGAAGGAACGCGTGCGCCTCGTCGCCCGCCAGCTCGGCTACCAGCCCAACCGCGCCGGCGTGCGACTGCGCACCGGCAAGACCAACGTGATCGCGCTGGTTCTATCGATCGACGAAGAGATCATGGGCTTTTCCAGCCAGATGGTTTTCGGCATCTCGGAAGTGCTGACGGGCACGCCCTATCATATCGTCGTCACGCCGCATTCCCACAGCAAGGACCCGATGCTGCCGGTGCGCTATATCCTCGATACCGGCTCTGCCGATGGCGTGATCATCTCGCGCATCGAGCCGGACGATCCCCGCGTGCGGCTGCTCGCAGAGCGCAATATGCCGTTCTGCACCCATGGCAGAACCGATAGCGGCCTCGTGCACCCCTATCACGATTTCGATAACGAGGCCTTTTCTCACGAAGCCGTGAAGAAGCTCGTCGAGCGCGGGCGCCGGCGCATCGCCCTGCTGCAGCCGCCGAGCAAGCTGACCTACTATACCCACACCCGCATCGGCTTTCAGACCGGCCTCCACGATTTCGGCGCAGAGGAAGTGCCGCTGCGCGTCAACATCGATGCGCCGCTCGAGGAGATCAAGAACGCTGTCGAGACCCTGATGCGCTCGCCGAATGCACCGGACGGCATCGTCTGCTCGGCAGGAAGCGCGGCGATCGCCGTCAATGCCGGCATCGAGGGTGCAGGCAAGCGTGTCGGTCGGGATGTCGATATGGTCTCGAAACAGTCGGCGCCGATCCTCAACTGGATCAGGCCGGAGATCATCACGGCTTACGAGGACGTGCGCCAAGCCGGCCGCGAGATGGCAAAGGCGGTCATCGCCCGCATCGACGGCGTCGAGCCGGAACTCCTGCAAAGCATCAGCAAGCCGGTCTGGCCGTAACGGCGATTTGCCAACCCCACCCCGCTGTTATAGAGGACGGACATCTGCCGGATTATCCCGGCGTGCCCTCATCGCAGCCGGAAGTGAACCATGGCCGACCAGAATGACGACTACATCTACGACGAAGCCACCGGCGAATGGCGCCCGGCTTCCGAAATCGCTGCAGAGGCCGCCAAGGCATCCGAAGTCCGCGATGCCGCCGGCAATCTGCTCGCCGATGGCGACAGCGTTGTGCTGATCAAGGACCTCAAGGTGAAGGGTGCCGGCCAGACCCTGAAACAGGGCACGGTCATCCGCACGATACGGCTCACCGACAACCCGGAAGAGATCGACTGCCGGCATGACGCCATCAAGGGACTGGTGCTGCGGACCGAGTTCGTTCGCAAGCGCTGACGAGAACAAGATCGACACAGAAAAACCGCCCGCAGCCGTCGCTGCGAGCGGTTTTCTTTTTAAAGCACAAAGGACTTAGAAGGTCGCTGCACCGCTGCCCCACGGGCCATGGTGAGCATCCTTTCCATCGGTGCGGTCGAAGCCATGGGCGCCGAAGAAATCGCGTTGCGCCTGGATGACGTTGGCCGTGCCGCGGCCGCGGCGATAGCTGTCGAAATAACCGAGTGCGGAGGCGAGCGCCGGAACCGGAAGGCCGGCCAGCACCGCGGCCGAGACGACGCGGCGCAGCGCACCATCGGTTTCCTTGACCATGGCGGCGAAGGCCGGCGTGACGATCAGGTTGGCGACATCAGGGTCCTTGGTGAAGGCCGTGGTGATCTCGTCGAGGAACTGCGAGCGAATGATGCAGCCGGCGCGCCAGATCTTGGCGATGACAGGCATCGGCAGGTTCCAGCCGAATTCCTTCGAGGCGGCCGACATCACGGCAAAACCCTGCGCATAGGCGCCGATCTTGGCGGCCAGCAGCGCGCTTTCGAGATCCTTGATAAAGGCCGCCTTGTCGGCAACCTTCAACTCGCCGCCCGGCAGCCCAAGCACCTTCTCGGCCGCTTCGCGCTCGTCCTTCATGGAGGAGATCGAGCGGGCGGCAACGGCGGCCTCGATGCCGGTTGCCGGCACGCCCATGTTCTGGGCTTCGATGACCGACCATTTGCCGGTACCCTTCTGGCCGGCCTTGTCGAGGATGAGATCGACCATCGGCTGGCCGGTGATCGGATCGGCGGCCTTCAGCACCTTCTCGGTGATCTCGATCAGGTAGGAATTCAGACGCCCCTTGTTCCAGGCGCCGAAGACGTCGCTGATCTCCGTTGCGCTCATCTTCAGGCCGTCGCGCAGGATGCCGTAGATTTCGGCGATCATCTGCATGTCGGCATATTCGATGCCGTTGTGGATGGTCTTGACGAAGTGGCCTGCGCCGTTTTCGCCGAGCCAGGCAACGCACGGATCGCCGTTGTATTTGGCGGCAATCGAAGTCAGCACCTTTTCGACGCGCTTCCACGAATCTTCCGTGCCGCCGACCATGATCGAGGGACCATGGCGGGCACCCTCTTCACCGCCGGAAACGCCCATGCCGATGAAGGTCAGCCCACTGTCCTTGAGATTATCGAAGCGGCGCATCGTATCGCGGAAATTGGCGTTGCCGGCATCGATCATGATGTCGTTCTTTTCGAGATAGGGCTTCAACAGCTCCATCTGCTGATCGACCGGATCGCCCGCCTTGATCATGATGATGATCGGGCGCGGCGGGCGAATGGCGGCCACGAATTCCTCGATGGTCTCGCAGGGAATGATATGGCCCTGTAGTTCGCCGGCCTCGGCGTAGAATTTGCGCGTCACCTCGACCGTGCGGTTGAAGACTGCGATCCTGTTGCCTTTTTCAGCGATGTTGAGCGCCAGGTTCGATCCCATGACGCCAAGCCCGATAAGGCCGATTTCCGCCTGTGCCACTATGTGCCTCCGTAAGACTGGGAGCCTGCCTGTCCGAACGGACATCGCGGAAAGCTCCGCTTTTTTGAAACGCGCGCACGATCAGCGCGGGGCACGGAAAATCCCGGCCCGTCGCGCGTCTGCTCACGAAGTTTTGGCATTCAAATCGATTAACGACAAGCGATTGTTGCCTTTGCCGAGACTTTTCCGGCGGCAGTCGAACCGGTTTCCGGCGATGGTTCGAGCCTGTCTGCCGGCCCGGAAATTATGGAACGGATTCAAGTCGGTTGATCGCGCCCTCCCGCGCCCTACCATAGACGACCACGCGACTCGCAGCCCTTGAAAGGGGAACTTCACATGTCGGTGATGACGGCCCGGATCATTCATACCAGCATCGCAAGGCCGTGGACGGAGGTCTATGACTTTGCTTCGAAACCGCAGGAGATGCCGCGCTGGGCCTCGGGCTTAAGCGAAGGGCTTCGCCCCGATGGCGAAGACTGGGTGACATCCGGCCCGCTGGGCGAAGCGCGCGTGCGCTTCTGTCCGCCGAACACCCTCGGCGTCATTGACCATCTTGTGACGCTTCCGGATGGAACGGCGGTTCACAATGCCTTGCGCGTGGTGCCGAACGGCGATGGCGCGGAGGTGATGTTCACCCTGCTGCGCCAGCCCGGTATGAGCAACACCGATTTCGAACGCGACGCCGCCTGGGTCCAAAAGGACCTGAAGCAGTTGAAAGACATCATGGAGAAAAGACAAAATGGGACAGAAGGGTAAGGACCGCCAGATCGACAACATCGAATTTGTGGTCGCCGACATCGCCCGCTCAAAGGCGTTCTATGGCGAAGCCTTCGGCTGGTCGTTCACCGACTACGGGCCGGAATATTGCGAGTTCACCGACGGCCGGCTAACCGGCGGCCTGACGATCATGGGCGAGGTGCGCCCAGGCGGCCCGCTGGTGATCCTTTACGCCGACGACCTAGCCGAAACGCAGAAGCGGCTGGAAGCAGCCGGGGCGAAAATCGTGGTCGAGACCTTCGCCTTCCCCGGCGGCCGGCGTTTTCATTTCCGAGACCCGGATGGGTACGAACTTGCCGTCTGGTCGGATCAGTAAGGAACAGGCGAAATGATCACATTTCCTCTTCTCCCCAGCGGGGAGAGGTGCCGAGCACATGCGAGACGATGAGGGGGTGGTGCGGCATGTTCCAGACTCGCGGAGATAATCCCCCTCATCCGGCCCTTCGGGCCACCTTCTCCCCGCCGGGGAGAAGGGAAGCTACACGATTCAGGCCGCGATCGACCGGCGCCTGTCGGCGATTTCCTGGAGAATCAGAATGGCGCCGATGATCTTGCCGGTGCTGGAGCGGCACGGCGTCATGCGGCAGCGCACGACGACGGTGCGGCCTCCCTCGTCCTTGGCAAAGGTGTAATCCACCAGTTCACCCGAAAAACACTTGTCGAGATTGGGCTTCACCCGCGTTTCGAACCGCTGGAGACCGACGAACTCGACGACATGCCGGCCGACGAGATCCATCGGACGCTCATCGAGACGGGCGGCATTGATCGGGTTGGTATAGAGATAGCGATAGTCGCGGGTGATCACGGCGATGCGATCCGGCATGCAGTCGAGGATCGCCTCGTTGAGGAAGCCCTCATCCATGCGTGCCTTGCGAATTGAGGGAATGCTAAGCGAAGAGGCTTGCGCCGAGGAATAGCCGGCTTCACCAAAATAGCGATCGGCAAGCTGGGCGAGCGCGGCGCGCTGGCGCAAAACGCTGGAAACGTCATCCGCCTCCTTTTGCAGGAGATCGAGCACGAACTGAAACTGCATGCGCGCTTCTGCGACGCTTGTGGCTACTTCTTCGTAAATCGCCGTCAGGACCGGATCGATTTCCTGTCCCAGAATTTCCATCAGCAGATCATCGCCGGCGCGCGCGGCTTGCTGCAGTTGCGTATACTTGAACCAGAAAAGTTCGATAAGTGACTTCAATTGTCCACCCCATACTGTCCCGGCTTTTCGAATCGACCCGGACAACACCCCAATACGAATTATTCTTGCCCCGAGCCACTTCGGGGCAAATGCATTTATCTATTTAATAGAAACAGTTTACACGCGCGGGGCACAGGTTCAACACCTCCCCGACCAAGCTGAAACGTTATAGCAGAATTATTTCAGCCAGTTCTGGCCGATACGACGGGGGAAGGAAGGTCGGCCGTCGGGCAAAGAGCCTATGGGCAGCGCGAGTGCACCACCCTGCGAATCAATCCTTCAGGCTGCGCTTGATGTTCCAGCGGTCGTGATACCAGAGCCACTGGCCGGGATATTCGCGCACCCACTGCTCCACCTTGTCGTTGAGCAGTTGCGCCGTCGCGACCATATCCATCGATCCATCCGGCTTGCGCGGCATGGTGACGGCCGGCTCCAACTCCAGCCGATAGCGATTGCCGGGAAGACGGATGCAGCGCGCCGGATAGACGTCGCAGTTGAACTGGCGGGCGAGCTTCGGAAGCAACGGGTTGGTCTTGACGTTTCGGCCGAAGAATTGGGTTGCGAGACCCTTCTTGAACTTCTGATCGACCAGCACACCGACCGCCTTGCCGCGATCCAGCTGGCGGGCAAGGGTGAAGGACGAGCCGGCATGGGACGGCACGAGATTGCCCATGCGCTTGCGGCGGAACTCGAAGACCTTGTCGGCGACGTATGGATTGTTCGGCGGACGAAAGAGAACCGTCACGTCGAGCCCGAAGGCCGAGCCCGCCACCGGGAGCATCTCGAAATTGCCGGTATGGCCGGTGAAGACGATGAACGGACGCGGATTGTCGCGCAGTTCGAGGAACAGCGGGATACCCGAAACCTCTACGCGGCCGGGCTCCACCTTTTCGGGATCGAAGTCGAACAGTTCGTCGAGGAAGACGTATTCCGCCAGCAAACGGCCCATGCCGCCCCAGCTCTCCATGGCGATGTCGAGGATTTCCGCTTCGCTCTTCTCCGGAAAAGCGTTGCGCAGATTGGTTAGCATCAGCTTGTGACGCGAGGTCTTCGGGCCGATGAACCGGGCGAACCGGTCGATGAAATTCATCGCCGGATCGACGGGGAAGAGCTTGAGAAGCTGCAGCGGCACGAAGGCCAGCTGCGCCAGCAGCCACTGCCGCGCATTACGGGCGGCAAGCACCAGCCGGGTGATCAGCATCTTCACCGGATCAATCCACCCGCAGGATGATCTTGCCGAAGACTTGACGCGATTCCATGCGCTCCAGCGCCCGGTCGATATCGGAGAAACCGACTTCCGTATCGATGACCGGATGCACGAGGCCGCGCGCCATCTTCTGCATGGCATCCGCCATGTTTTCCATGCGGCAACCGAACGAGCCGAGCAGCTTCAGCTGCTGCTGGAACAGCATCATCAGGTTCATGTCGGTGGAAACACCCGAGGTCGAACCGCAGGTGACCAGACGCCCGCCCCGCTTCATGCAAAGCATGGACCCCGCCCAGGTATCCTTGCCGACGTGTTCGAAGACCACATCGACGCCCTTCTTCTTCGTTAGCTTGCGTACCACGCCTTCGAAGCGGTCGGTGCGATAGTTGATGACATGATCGGCGCCGAGCGTCTTGGCGCGCTCGATCTTGTCGTCGGAACCAACCGTGGTGATGACGGTGCAGCCGATCTTCTTGGCAAGCTGGATCGCCGCCGTGCCGATGCCGGAACCGCCGGCATGAACGAGAATGGTTTCGCCCGGCTCAAGCTTGGCGTTGTCGAACAGCATGTGCTCGACGGTGCCGAAAGTGACCGGGGCAAGCGCCGCACCAACCGCATCGACGCCCGGAGGAGCCGGAACCAGCAGGCGGGCCGGCAGGTTGACTTTCTCCTGCGCGAAACCGTCGAGATGGAAGCCATGCACGCCGCCGACATGTTCGCAAAGGTTGTCGCGGCCTTCGCGGCAGGGGCGGCAAAGACCGCAGGTCCGTGCGCCATAGATCGAGACGAGCTGGCCCGGAAGGACATTGGCGACGCCAGGGCCGATCTGATCGACCACGCCCGAAGCTTCCGCACCGATGACCAGCGGCATCTTGCGCTTGGCAAAGGCCATGCCGCGCCAGCCCCAGACGTCGATATGGTTGAGGGCGACGGCCTTGACGCGCAGCGTCACCTCGCCCGGACCGGGTGCTTCCGGCTCAGGCAGGTCGGTGATTTCAAGCTTGCGGTCATCGAGCAGTTGCAGGGCGCGCATGGGATTTCCTTTGCCGGGACGGCATGATTTTTTGAAGGGACCGGCTTTAGGCTGGTTCCGCGGTCATAACAAGGCTGGCGTTCTGGCCGCCGAAGCCGAAGGAGTTCGACAGGACGGCGGAAACCTGTTTGTCGCGCTTCACGTTCGGCACGACATCGAGAACGATGGCCGGGTCGGGGTTCTGGTAGTTGATGGTCGGCGGCAACGTGCCGGTCAGCATGGTCTGCAGCGAGAAAACAGCCTCGACTGCGCCGGCCGCCGTCAGCGTATGGCCGATCATCGACTTGTTGGACGACACCGGGATCGACGGCAGCTTTTCGCCGAAGACGGCCGACATGGAGAGATATTCCATCTTGTCGTTTTCCGGCGTCGAGGTACCGTGGGCGTTGATATAGCCAATATCCGCTTCGTCGATGCCGGCATCGGCGAGCGCCGCGCGGATCGTCGCGATCGCCGGTCCGCCATCCGGCGACGAGCGGGTGCGGTGGAAGAGGTCGGCCTTTTCGCCGCAGCCCTTCAGGATACCATAGACGCGCGCGCCGCGGGCAACGGCCGCTGCCAGCGATTCCAGCACCAGCGTCGCGGCACCTTCAGCGATGACGAAGCCGTCGCGATCCTTGGTGAAGGGTTTTGACGCCTTTTCCGGCGGATCGTTCTGGGTGGAAAGGGCCGAGAGCAGCGCGAAACGGATCAGCGCTTCCGCACCGACGGAGCCATCGGTCGCGACAGTCAGCGCCCGGTCGGTGCGGCCCTGACGGATCGCCTCGACGCCGAGCTGGATGGCCGTTGCGCCGGAGGCACAGGCCGTCGAAAGCGTCACGGGAAGCCCGCGGGTGCCAAAACGATCGGACAGACGCTCGGAGATAGCGCCGAACAGTACGGCTTCATGGAAGACCGGATCGGGACGCTCGCGCATGGCGGCGAGGAAACGGTTGTAGGCATCGCCAGCCTTTTCGGACGGGCCGGAGCGGTCGGCAAGCTCGAAACGGGCGCTCCATTCCGGTTCGATCGGCGGGGCCGCGAGGAACAGCGGGCCATTGAAATCGCCGGAAATGCCGGCCTGCGCCAGAGCTTCCAGCGTGGTTTCGCGGGCCATAGCATAGGAGCGCTCGACAGCATTTGCGGCCGGCAACTCAATGAAATCGACCGTGCCCGAGATCTTCGTCGAAAGGCCTTCCGTCGGGAAGCGGGTGATCTTGTGGATGCCCGATGTGCCGGATGTCAGGGCTGCCCAGTTGTCCTGCAGGCCCTGCCCCAGCGAAGTGATGACACCCATGCCAGTGACGGCGATGATCGGGCGGCCGAGGTGATCCTTGTAAGCGTCGCTCATGGCATTCGCTCCTTATTCCGCAGAAAGCACGGCGACGCCTTCGCCGCGTGCATGGCCGATGGTGGTGACGACAGCCGTCTTCGGCTGGCTAGCAAGCGGCTTTTCCGCCGGATCGAAAGGCGGAACCTTGGCGCCGGCTCCGAGCGTCAGCGCCGCGAACGCGAGACCGAGCGGAAACTGCGCCTCAAGCCCATGGCCGACAAGGCCGCTATAACCGCGCAGCGCCGCCTTCGGCAGATTCGCCTCGACAAACGCTTTTTCACGGGCTGCCAGATCGGGGAAGCCGGTGGTGCCGGAGAAGACGACCGTATCGGCCGCATCTACAGCTGCCGCCGCGAGCGTTTCAAGGCGCGCTTCAAGCTTGCCTTCATCGCGCTTGCCGCGATCGCCGCCGATATCATCGATGGTCGCATAGATGCGGGCGTTGCGGGCCTCGGCATGCTCACGCGATTCCAGCACCAGGAAGGCGCCGACCGAACCGAGGATCATGCCGCCGCTTTCCGGACGCGACCAGATCGGGCTCCAGCCATCGAGCGCATGGCCCTGAATGGCTTCGATCAGCAGGATCATGTCCAGACGCTCGGCCGAGAAAGCGCCGCCGACGAGTGTGTGGGTGGACTGGCCCGCCTTGATGCGGGCAAAGGCGGTCTCGATGGCCGAGATACCCGCCGCTTCCTCGCCCATGAAGGTGCGAGACGAGCCGGTGACCTTGTGCACGATCGAGATATTGCCGGCGAGCAGATTGGAGAGCTGGGCGAGAAACAGCGTCGGGCGCAGCTCCGTCGTCAGCTTCTCGTTCAAAAGCTGTTCGCGGTCGTTGCGCTTCAGGGCCTCATCGACGATCAGCGAATCGACATTGATATCGCGCTCGCCGCCGCCGGCAGCGACGATCATGTCCATGCTGCCGCAGGCATCGAGATCGTCCTTGAGGCCGGCATCATCAAGCGCGAGGCCGGCGGAGAAGACGCCGAGGCGCTGCCAGTTTTCCATCTGACGCTGGTCGCCGCGCTTGGCGATCTGTTCGGACCAGTCGATGACCGGCAGCGGATGCACCGGATAGGGCGCGAACCGCTCGGTCTCGACGATCGCGTCCGGCGCCTTTTCGGCGCTCAGAAGCGCCACATGCGGCGCGATGCCGACACCCTGGCTAGTGACGATGCCGACGCCGGTGATGACGACGTCGTTAGGAGACTTCTGCTTGACCGGGGACATGGCTACTCCTGTGGCCGTGCGGACAGGGCATCGAACAGCCCCACCTCGCCCGCGCGCTTCTTGACGATCGGCCCGAGCGGCACCTGATCGAAGGGAATGGTGCGCAGTTTCAGCTGCGCATCGCAGATCTTCTTGCCCGCAGAGGTGATCTTCGCCTTCACGACGGCAAAGCCGGAGCCGTCATGCTCAAGGAACGCCTCGATATCGAGCACCGCTTCCGGCTCGACGAAGGTGCGCATCTTGGCGCTATCGACGGACATCAACAGCGGCATGGCGGCAAAATCGGTGGCGGCAAGCACGAGGAAGCCGCAGGCCTGCGCCATGGTTTCGATCAGAAGCACGCCGGGCACGATGGGATAGCCCGGAAAATGGCCCTCGAAAACCGGGCTCTTGGCCGGCACCACCGAACGGGCGGTGAGCGTGCGGGCCGAAAGATCGACCGTCTCGACGCGATCGATCATCTGGAAATATTCAAGAAGCATCTGGGTCCAACGTATTCAGGCCCGGCGGCCAACGACGGCTTTTCAAAAAAGTGCGCGCAAGACGCAGGCATAGTCGTCAAGTAAAAACGCAAATGCCGCCTGTCAAGCGCAACGCGCGACAGGCGGCATGGATAAAGTCGCTTCACGCCTTGCGGCGGTCTCAGCCCTTGGCGGCGCGCAGATCGTCGATCTTGGCGCAGAGGTTCTTCAGGACGAAGTATTCCTCGGTCGAGGCCTTCCCTTCGTTGACTTCCTGCGTCCACTGCTCGAGCGGGATCTTGATGCCGAATTCCTTGTCGATCGCAAAGACGATGTCGAGGAAATCGAGGCTGTCGATGCCGAGATCGTCGATCGTGTGGCTTTCCGGCGTGATCGTCTCGCGATCGATCTCGCTGGTCTCTGCGATGATGTCGGCAACCTTGTCGAATGTAGCTGTCACGCCCATAACCTCTTTCGTATTCGTGTTGCGCGCACCTATAGGTAAATGACGGGCAAAAGCCAATGGGTTTGCGCGCAACGAAGCTGCGTTTTGGCTACGGTGTTGCTAAAACAACCAAGCTTTCGCGTCAGCGGGTGATGACGATGCGGGTGTTCTTCAGCCCCACGCCCTGCGCCATCGAGAAGAACTCGGCGGCATTTTCCGGGTGCAGGCGCACGCAGCCATGGGAAGCCGGGCGTCCCAGCCGCTTCAAGTCGAAAGTCGCATGAACCGCGTAACCGCCGTTGAAGAACACGGCATAGGGCATCGGCGCATTGTCGTACTTGCGCGAGCGGTGATCGCGGGAAAGCCATTTGGCGCTCCAGCTGCCCTGCGGCGTGACATAGCCCTTGCGGGCGGTCGAAACCTTCCAGCGATAGCGGACGATGCCGTTTTCACTGACGGTCATCTGCTGCTGCGACAGGCTGATCTGGGCAACAAGGTTTGCGGCGGATGCCGGGGCGGAAAAAAATGAAACAGACAGAACGGCCAGGGCGGCCATA
Organism: Rhizobium sp. Root1212; assembly: GCF_001424985.1. GTDB lineage: Bacteria > Pseudomonadota > Alphaproteobacteria > Rhizobiales > Rhizobiaceae > Pararhizobium. The sequence continues at coordinate 133,036 of NZ_LMDA01000024.1, read as the reverse complement.
ATAACGCGGCGCATTTCGGGTCCCTCTCTTACAATACGATCCCTTGGAACAGTATATTTGAGACCTATAAAGTAAGCAGGATGACAGACACTTAAGCCGGATGGAAAATAAGGCGTTAATCTGTAGGGCGGTTTCGCCACACTTCAGAGGGCGGAGAAGACCACCGCCAAGGCGAGCACCGGGGCAAAAAGCGCCGCCCCCGCCCCATGAAAAAGAGCGACGCCATCCTCGATATCGATCAGATTTGCGACCGGCCGGCCGGCGCCGTTGATCATCGGCTCATCCACGCGGGCGCCGCCATAGATACGCGGCCCCGCAAGCTGGATATCGAGCGCGCCCGCCATCGCCGCTTCCGGCCAGCCGGAATTGGGCGAACGATGCAGCCCGTGATCGTGCAAGGCCGTCTCCAGCGCATTGCGAGCCTGCAGGCGGCCGAAGCGGCCCCAGGCGCCGATGGCGATCAACAATGCCGAAAGCCGGGCCGCCGGCAGATTGGCGAGATCGTCGAGCCGGGCAGAGGCCCAGCCGAAGGCGAGATATTTCGGGCTCTTGTGGCCGATCATGGAATCGGCGGTGTTCAGCATCTTGTAGGCAAACAACCCCGGTAGGCCGAGAAGCGCATACCAGAAGGCAGGCGCCACGACGCCATCGGAAAAATTCTCCGCAAGGCTTTCGATGGCGGCGCGGCAAACGGCGGGCTCGTCCAGCGTTTCGGGATCGCGGCCGACGATCATCGAAACCGCGCGCCGGCCGCCGGCCAACCCATCGGCCCGCAGGCCATGGGCGACGCGGATGACGTGATCCGACAGGCTTTTATGGGCAAGGAAGATGGCGACGGTGATGGCTTCGAGAAGCCAGCCGATAGGACCGAGCGGCAGGAAGATGCGGTGGATTGCCGCCCCCGCAAACAGGCTTACCGCGAGAAGCAGCACAATCGTCACGACACCCGCCAGCCTGCGCTGATAACAGCTGAAACGATCGCGGTTCAGTGTCGCATCGAACCAGCCGATCGCCTTGCCGAAGAGCACGACCGGATGCGGAAACCGCCGCCACAGCCAATCGGGATCGCCAACGCGCCGATCAAGCAGCAGACCCGCAGTCAGAATGAGAAGCGCCGTCATGCCGCGATCTCGCGGAGCGCCTGCGTCAATGCCCCGGCAAAATGCGCATCGGCGGCTTCATCGGACGCGAGGCCGATTCTGAGCCAGGTGGGCGCGTAGTCGAAGCGGCGCGTCAGTACATGCCGGCGGCAGAGCGCCGTTTGGAGCGCAACGGCCTCGGGATGTTTAACGAGCGTGAAAAGCGGCGTCCCTCCGAGCAGGGCAAGCCTGGCATTTTGCAGCACGCCATCAAGCGCCTGCTTGCGCTTCATGATCGCCGTGGAAATCGGGCTCGTATCCTGCCCCATCAGGCCGGCCGCGATGACCAGAGCCGGGCCGGAGACCGCCCAAGGACCGAGCCATTCACGAAACGAGGAGCGGATATTTTCCGACGCGATAACGAAGCCGAGCCGCAAGCCCGCAAGGCCAAAGAACTTCCCGAAGGACCGAAAGACGATCAGCCGCTCATGCCTTTCGACCAGCGAGGCAACGCTCGCTTCCGGCGATGTATCCCCGAATGCTTCATCGACCAGCAGGAATCCATCCTGTACCGCAAACCGCTTTGCCAGCGCTTCCAGCACATCCGGCGCAACCACCCTGCCCGTCGGGTTGTTCGGATTGACGACGATCAAAAGGGCATGTTCGGCCGAAACAGCATCGAGATCGGCAATCTCATCGACAGCAAACCCGGCGGCGCGCAGGACGCGACCGTATTCGCCATAGGTCGGCCCGAGAATGGCGACGCGGCGGCCGGGGGCAAGCAGGCGCGGCAGAAGCTGAATCACCGATTGCGTTCCCGGTACTGCCAATGGCGGGATGGCGCCACTGCCATAATAGCCACGCGCAGCTTCGCTTGCCGCATCGAAGCGATGCCGATCCGGCAGACGATGCCAGGCGGACTGCGGGATATCGGGCAGGATGACGGGATTGGGATTAATCCCGGTCGACAGGTCGAGCCAGTCCGAGGGCGCACCACCGAACTGCAGCGCCGCCTCGGTGATGCCGCCGCCATGGACGATCGGCGCGGGGCTCACGCATCCCCCCTGTCGATCAGATGCAGGAAGGAACCCGCCACCTGTTCGCGGCGAAGACCCATTTCGCCGAGCCCATTGCCAGCCGCATCCGTCGCCGCGAAGAGGCGATCGGCCGTCCCTTCTGACAGGATCGTGGCGTAGTGGAACTCATGCGTCATCAGGGGTCCTTGGAAGAACAGGCTGTCCAGCGGCTCGGCGCGCCGGTAGCCGAGATGGCGGCGGCGTTCAAGGAAGCTGGTTTCAAGCGGCAGGAAACCGAGCATTTCGTAACGCCCGCCATCGGCCGCGACAAGCCCCTCGCCGAGAACCATATAGCCGCCACACTCCCCGAAAATCCGCGCTCCCCGCGTCCGCGCAGCCTTCATGCCAGCCCGGAAGCCGGTGGCCGCCGAAAGCGTGCCGGCATGAAGCTCAGGATAGCCTCCGGGCAGATAGACCGCATCAGCATGCTCGGCCGGACCTTCGCCGGCAAGCGGAGAAAAGAACGAAAGCTCAGCCCCCTGCCGCCGCCAGCCTTGAAGAAGATGCGGATATGCGAAAGAGAAGGCGATATCGCGGGCGATGGCAATCTTCTGGCCGAGGGGAGCAATCGCGGCGACACCGGCCGCCTGCCGGCGCGGCGCCGTTCCGGCAATCGCCATGAGGGCATCGATATCGATCCCCTCTTCCACCAGAGCCGCCGCCCCTTCGATGAAGGCATCGAGCCCCGCATACTCCTGCGCCTGCACGAGGCCCAGATGCCGTTCCGGCATCGTCAGCCGCGGGTCGCGCATCAGCGCGCCCAGAACCGGCATGCCGATCGTCTCCAGCGCGCCGCGCAGCATGGCGGCGTGACGTTCGCTGCCGACCTTGTTGAGGATGACGCCGGCAACGCGGATATCGCTGCGGTGGGTGGCATAACCCCGCACCAGCGCCGCGACCGAATGGGCCATCTTGCCGCAATCGACCACGAGCACCACCGGCAAACCGAGAATCGCCGCAAGATCGGCTGCCGAACCCCGGCCATCCATCGCCGCATCGAAGAGGCCCATCATAGCCTCGATGACGAGCATTTTTCCGCCGGCTTCGGCCGCTTGCGCGGACAGCAGCGCCGGGCGCATCGCCCAGGGATCGTAGTTCAGGCAGGTTTCGCCGGACGCGGCAGCATGGAAAGCGGGATCGATATAATCCGGCCCGGCCTTTCCTGGCGACAACGCGACGCCACGGCGGCGCAGGGCGCGCAACAGGCCGAGCGTCACCGTCGTCTTGCCGGAGCCGGAAGCCGGCGCTGCGATCAGGATGCCGCTCACGCAGGGTCCTTCATAAAACGGCCGTCCACGCCCTCGCTCGTCAGCGCGCGACCATCGAGCGCGCCCAGCCAATCCAGCGCCGGCCGCAGCCGCACGACCTCGCCGACGACAACGATGGCCGGCGGTTCGATACCCGCCGCCTCCGCATCGGCCTCGGCCGTAGAAAGCGTGGTCTCCAGCACCGTCTGGTCAGGTGTTGCGGCGTTGCAGACGAAGGCGACCGGCTCATCGGGCTTGCGGCCCGCCGCAATCAGATTGCGGGCAATCTGCCCGATATGTTTCATCGCCATATACATGACGATCACAGGTGAACCGCGGGCAACGCCCTCCCAATCGATGCGATCCGGCACAAGACCGGAGGAATCATGCCCGGTAAGGAAGGTCACGGCATGGTTGACCTCCCGGTGCGTCACCGGAATGCCGGCATAGGCAAGCCCGCCGATGCCGGCGGTGATGCCTGGCACGATGCGGAAGGGAATACCATGCTCGACCAGCGTCAGCGCCTCTTCGCCGCCGCGCCCGAAGACGAAGGGATCGCCGCCTTTCAGCCGCAGCACGCGCTTGCCTTGGCGCGCCAGTTCGACAAGGCGCAGAGAAATATCCCGCTGTTTCGGCGATGGCTTGCCGCCGCGCTTTCCGGCAAACTCCAGCGCGGCGCCGGGCCGAGCGAGTTTCAGGCAATCCTCGTTGACGAGCGCATCATGGACGATGACATCGGCCTCAGACAGCGCATGGGCCGCATGCAGCGTCAAAAGCCCCGGATCGCCCGGCCCCGCACCCACGAGCCAGACGCTGCCTGCTTCGATAACCGGCAGGGATTGGAAGAGGCGGTTCATGGACGTGCACTTTCAAGATCACGAGTAGTTACGGCAATCTCCCCCTTCTCCCCCACGGGGAGAAGATGCCCGAAGGGCAGATGAGGGGGTGTCTCCGCAGATTCCGAGCCAGCCGGGCCCCTCATCCGGTCCTGCGGGCCACCTTCTCCCCGCTGGGGAGAAGGGAAAACAAGCGGTTGGCTTGTCGAAGAAACAGCCGTTGAATCGCTTTGTGAAGACTCGGATTCACCTTGCGAGGCGATAAGGGCAACACCCTGAAAAAATTCGGCAATCGCCACCGTGGCCTGCCGCGATTTTAGCTTCGGAACGATCAGCTCAGCCGCATTGCCGCCACCAGCCAAGGCCGCCGCCTCGGCGACCCCGTGGCAGCCCGTATGGGTAAAGACGATGTCCGAGGGATGGACGAGCCGCGGTGTCAAAGCTTCAAGCGTGGAGGCGGAAAAGAATGTGAGAGGCGCCCCGAAATGCCGGGCGGCAGCGGCAATCGCCGGCTCGTCCTTGCGGGCCTCGATGGAGGTTACCAGCGCCACATCGCCGGCAGAGCGGCCACACCGGGCAAGAGCAGTTTCAGCAAGCGCGATGACCTCCGCGGGGTCGGCGCCGCGCTCGCAGCCGAGGCCGAGCACAAGTCCCGCCCGGACGTCTTTCAGCTCTGCCATTCCTCGCTCCCACGATAATCGTTTGCGAAGCGTCTGGCCGCCTCGACAGCTCCGATAAAAGCCCCCTCCAAGGTCGGCCGCGTCGGACATCTCTCCGGTCCGCCGGGCGGACGCTATCGCATATGTCCCGGTTCTATCCCCTCGCCCCGAACGGGTCAAACCGGATTGCGCCATATCCGGCAGCAGGAGCGGCATTTGCCGATCGCGCTTTGCATCTGGATACGATATCTGCCAAACCACGGCCTCCCCGCATCTCTATTTCCTTTTTTGAGTCCCTCCCTTGCTCGTCGAACTGACCTATCACACGCTGCTTTTGTTGTTCCTTGCCGCCTTCGTCGCCGGCTTCATCGATTCGATTGCCGGTGGCGGCGGGATGATGACCATTCCGGCCATGCTGCTGGCGGGCATTCCGCCGCTCGAAACGCTCGGCACCAACAAGCTGCAGGCGCTGTTCGGCTCGCTCTCCGCCAGCATTGCCTATGCGCGCGGCGGCCATGTCAACCTGAAGAGCCAGTTGCCGATGGGAGTGATGTCGGCCTTGGGGTCTGCCCTCGGCGCGCTTTTGGCAACCGTGGTACCGGGCGATGTCCTGAAGGTGGGAATGCCCTTCCTGCTCGCGGCGATCGCACTTTATTTCGCCGTCAAGCCCAGCCTGAGCGATATCGACCGGCATAGCCGCATGACGCCCTTCCTGTTTTCCCTGACGGTGGTGCCGGCCATCGGCTTTTACGACGGCGTCTTCGGGCCGGGCACGGGCTCGTTCTTCATGCTGGCCTTCATTTCGCTGGCCGGCTACGGCGTGCTGAAGGCAACGGCGCACACGAAATTCCTGAATTTCGGCTCGAATATCGGCGCCTTCGCCGTTTTCGTCGCCTATGGCGTGATGCTGTGGAAGGTCGGGATCATCATGGGCGTGGGCCAGTTTGCCGGCGCGCAGCTCGGCTCGCGTTTTGCGATGAAGGCCGGCGCCCGCCTCATCAAGCCGCTTCTGGTGATCTCGTCGCTGGCGCTCGCCATCCGCCTGCTGGCGGACCCGAGCCATCCTATCCGGATCTGGCTCGGGGTCTGAACCTTTAGAACTCGACGCCCTTCTGCGCCTTGATGCCGGAGCGGAAGGGATGCTTGATCAGTTCCATCTCGGTGACGAGATCGGCGGCCTCGATCAGTTCTTCCTTGGCGTTGCGGCCGGTGAGCACAACGTGGGTCATGTAGGGCTTTTCTTCCTTCAGGAAACGCACGACTTCGGCCACGTCGATATAATCATAGCGCAGCGCGATGTTGATCTCATCGAGCAGCACCATCGAGTTACGCTCGTCAAGGATCAGCTCCTTGGCTTTTTCCCAGGCCTTCTCAGCCATGGCGACGTCGCGGGCGCGGTCCTGCGTTTCCCAGGTAAAGCCCTCGCCCAGCGTGTAGAACTGGCAGGTATCGCCGAAATTCTTTTCGATCAGGTCGCGCTCGCCGGTATCCCACGCGCCCTTGATGAACTGCACGACAGCGCAGGGCATGCCATGGGCGATGTGGCGGAAGATCATACCGAAGCCGGCGGTCGACTTGCCCTTGCCCTTGCCGGTGTTGACGATCACCAGACCCTTTTCATCGGTCTTGGTCGCCATGATCTTTTCGCGGGCCGTCTTCTTCTTGGCCATCTTCATGGCATGGCGAGCTTCGTCGTGCCCGGTTTCGGTGCCGGTTTCCTGTTCGTCGGTCATCGTCATCTCCCTCAACTGTTCATCAATTCCAGGCCGGACAAGCCTGCCAGATCAAACCGCGCCGAATTGGAGCGCGGCGACCAGAAACCCCGGTCGATAGCCCCAAGCAACCGCGCACTCATCTCGCGAAGGGCGGCCGGGTTTTTGTCTTCCATGAAAGCGCGCACCCGCTCATCCATGACGAAGGCCTGATAGACGGCCTCGAAATGCTGGCTGCGAACCGCACCTGTCGTCGCGGCAAAGGCAAAGAGATAATCGACTGTCGCCGATATCTCGAAAGCACCCTTATAGCCGTGGCGCATGACGCCCTCGATCCATTTCGGGTTGACCACGCGCCCGCGCAGAACGCGGCCGATCTCCTCTTCCAGCGAGCGGATCACCGGCTTTTCCGGCCGGGAATGGTCGTTGTGATAGATCGTTGGCCGGCTACCACCGAGCTTTTCCACGGCCGCGCTCATACCGCCTTCGAACTGGTAGTAGTCGTCGCTGTCGAGCAGGTCGTGCTCGCGGTTGTCCTGGTTCTGGACGACGGCCTCGATCGAGCCGAGCCGGGTTTCGAACAGGCCGCGCTCCGCACGCCCGTCCTCGCCTGCGCCATAGGCATAGCTGCCCCAGGTGAGATAGGCTTCGGCAAAATCCGCACGATCCTGCCAGCCATCTTCATCCATAAGGGCCTGCAACCCTGCGCCGTAAGAGCCCGGCTTGGCGCCGAAGACACGGTAGGACGCACGGCGTGCCGCCTCCTTCTCCGCCATGCCGCCCGCCACCAGATCGGCGGCATCGGCGCGCATGCGGGCAGCAATCATGTTGTCCGCGGCATCCTCCTCCAAGGCGCCGATGGCGCGCACGGCGCTGTCGAACAGCGCGATCTGCTCCGGGAAGGCATCGCGGAAGAAGCCCGAAATGCGCAGGATCACATCCACCCGCGGACGGCCGAGCATGGCAAGCGGAATGATCTCATAGCCGGTGACCCTGCGCGACATCATATCCCAGACGGGTTTTGCGCCGATCAGCGCCAGTGCCTGGGCGATATCGTCGCCGCCGGTTCGCATGTTGGAGGTGCCCCAGGCGGTGAGACCGAAGGACGTCGGCCATTCGCCATGATCCTGCAGGTAGCGGCGGATCAGCAACTCGGCGGATTTGCGGCCGAGTTCGTAGGCCGCTGGCGTCGGCACGGAGCGGCTGTCGACGGAATAGAAATTACGGCCGGTGGGCAGCACATCCGGCCGGCCGCGCGTCGGGGCACCGGAAGGACCGGGCGCGACGAAGCGACCGTCGAGCCCCTGCAGCAGGGCTTCCATCTCGGCAGGACCGCAAGCCGTGATGGAAGGCACGATGCGCGTCAGCACCTCCTCCAGAACCAGAGCCGTATTTTGCCAATCCAGCGGGCAAAGAGCCGCGCCTTCGACAAATTGCTGCGCGATCAGCTCGATGCGCTCGACCGTATCGCCGACCGTGCGCCAGGGAGCATCGGAAACCGACTGCAGCAGCGCATGCCGCATGCTTGTCCACGGCGAAGCCATCGCGCAATCGAGAGGGTCGAAATCGGCATTGTCCGGGCAGGCATCGGCGGCGATGGCGCGGTTGAGGCTCTGCTCCCGCCCCTCGCCGAGACCGCGCGGCACGCGGGCGAGCGCAACGGCGAGGTCGGTCAGCAACCGCCCCTCCGGGGCCACGCCGAAAATATGCAGGCCGTCGCGGATCTGCATTTCCTTGAGGTCGCAGAGATAGGCGTCGAGTTTTTCCAGCGCCTTGTCCTCGGCATCGCCCGCTGCAATGCCGGCATCGGCATCGAGGCCGATGTCGCGGACCAGATCGAGGATCTGGCGGCTGAGCAGCCGCAGCCGGCGCGGATCGCCGCCGGAAGCGTCGTAATATTCATCGACCAGCGCTTCGAGGTCCTTGAGCGGCCCGTAGGTTTCGGCGCGCGTCAAAGGCGGCGTCAGGTGATCGATGATGACGGCGGCGGTGCGGCGCTTGGCCTGCGTGCCCTCGCCCGGATCGTTGACGATGAAGGGATAGAGATGCGGCGTCGGGCCGAAGATCGCTTCCGGGTAGCAGGTCTGCGACAGCGCCAGTGCCTTGCCCGGCAGCCATTCGAGGTTACCGTGCTTGCCCATGTGGATGATGGCGTCGGCGCCGTAACTTTCGCGCAGGAAGGCGTAGAAGGCGATATAGCCATGCGGCGGCACGAGGTCCGGCGCGTGATAGGTTTCCTTCGGATCGATATTGTAGCCACGGGCCGGCTGGATGCCGACCAGCGTTTCGCCGAAACGCGACAGCGGCAGCGCGAAGACATCGCCAAGGACAAACGGATCGGCTTCCGGCTCGCCCCAGCGCGCCGTCACTTCGGCTTGAATCTGTTCGGGAAGCGCCTCGAAGAAAGCCTTGTAATCCTTGAGTGAAAAGGTCTCGCGGATTTCGCGGCTCTTGTCGGCCGAATTCGTCGGCCCGGCCATCAGGTGGCGCATCAGCGCATCGCCGTCTGCGGGAACATCCGAGACGGCATAGCCGGCCGCCGCCATCGCCCGCAGCGTTTCGATCGTGCCGGCGGGCGTATCGAGGCCGACGCCGTTGCCGAGCCGGCCGTCGCGGTTGGGATAATTGGCCATGACAATCGCCACGCGCCGGTCGTCCGCAGAACGACGGCGCAGCCGCGCCCAGTTGACGGCAAGCCGGGCGGCGAAACGCACGCGATCGTCAAGCGGTTCGTGGCCGACGATATTGGCCTCGACGGCCTCGTCATAGATGGCGGCAGCCTTGAAGGACACGGCCCGCGACAGAATGCGGCCATCGACCTCGGGCAGCGCCACGTTCATGGCGAGATCGCGCGCCATCAGCCCCTGCGGCGAGGCTTCCCAGGCGGCACGCGACGAGCCGGAGAACACCACCTGCAGCACGAGTGCACCGGACGCCTCCAGCACCGTCGGCGGACGATCGGCACCGGGCGCGGAAACGGCAAAGCCGGTGGCGTTCATCACCACATCCGGCGGCGTCTCGGCAAAGATCGCTTCGAGGGTGCCGACGGAAACCGCATCCTTGAGGCTTGCGACGAAAACCGGCAGCACCCCCATGCCTTCGGCCTCGAGGGCAGAGATCAGGGCTTCGACCGGGCGGGTCTCGCCGCTCTGGACGAGGGCGCGATAGAAGCAGATGGCGATCAGGGGCCGCACTGCATTCGCGGAGACCATACCCCCCTCTGTCAGCCCTTTCCAGGCTTCGATGCCGACAACACCCTCACCCGGCCACCAGATGCCGGCCTTCAGCAGAGGCGCCGCAGGCTCCGGTTTCTCGCCCCCGGACACCAGCGCCCCGGCATAGGTAAGGAAGCGCGCCATATTATCCGCGCCACCCTCGGTGAAATAAGCCCAAAGCGCATCCCTATCCGCCGACGCGACCGTCGAGAACGGCTCGATACCGGGATCGGGCTTGTCGTAACCCGGCAGTACCGCGATCTGAAAACGATGGGTGACCGCAGCAGCATGCAGAGCTTCAAGAACATACTGAAAATAGCTCGCGCCCCCGAGCGCCCGCACGACGATCAGCTTCGCATGCCGGGCCGTGCGTTCGACGTAGGTATCGACCGACATCGGATGCTTGAGGCTGAGCAGGCTCGCGACCCGCACGCTTGCCCCGCCATCACGGCCGCGGCGGGCGGCGGCAACAGCCGCAAGTTCGGTATCGGCCGCCGACAGGAACAGGATATCGCCCGGCGACTGGCCGAGATCGATCGCCTCCTCGCCATCGGCGATGGTGCCTTTCTGCGCTAGGAGAAGATGCAAGGCATGCCCCCTCGTGCGCTCGCCTTTTCACAGGCTTGCGCCGCTATCGAGATATGGAACTGCCCTGCGGTCATCATCATACCGCTGCCGCAATCGCCGCGCGCACGGCGGCTTCATCCATGTCATGCAGGCCGATAACGACCAGGCGGGTGCCACGGGTTTCGCTCGCGCCCCAGGCACGGTCGAAATACTGGTCGATGCGGCTACCGACAGCCTGGATCAACAGGCGCATCGGCTTGCCGGGCACATCGGCAAAGCCCTTGAGGCGCAGGATATCATGGGCGGCGATGACTTCCTTCAGCCGGCCAATGAAGGCCGGCGGATCGGCAATCGAGCCGAGTTCGACTACAAAGCTGTCGAATTCGTCGTGATCGTGCTCCTCGCCGTTTTCATGCTCCAATTCGTGATGGGACTTGCGGTTGGCGATGTCGTTTTCCGTGCCGACGCCGAGGCCGAGCAGCACGGCGGCGGAAACCTCGCCGTTCTTCGCCTCGATCATCGTCGGCTTGCGGTGGGTACGCGATTCCACTTCCTTGCGAACGAAGGCAAGGCCGGTGGAATCGAGCAGGTCCGTTTTGTTGAGGACGATGAGGTCGGCAGCCGTCAGCTGGTCCTCGAACAGTTCCTCGATCGGGCTTTCATGGTCGAGATTGTCGTCTTCGACACGCAGCGCATCGACCTTGTCATGATCGTCGGCAAAACGACCGGCGGCAACGGCGGCGCTATCGACGACGGTGATCACACCATCGACGGTGACCTGCGTGCGGATATCCGGCCAGTTGAAGGCGGCGATCAGCGGCTGCGGCAGCGCCAGACCCGAGGTCTCGATGACGATATGATCCGGACGGTTGTCGCGGTCGAGCAGCTTCGTCATGGTCGGAATGAAATCGTCGGCAACGGTGCAGCAGATGCAGCCATTGGTCAGCTCGATGATGTCGTCTTCGCTGCAGGCTTCGGCACCGCAACCCTTCAACACGTCGCCATCGACGCCGAGATCGCCGAATTCGTTGATGATCAGCGCGATACGACGTCCCTGCGCATTTTCGAGAATATTGCGGATCATCGTCGTCTTGCCGGCGCCGAGGAAGCCGGTGATGACGGTGGCCGGAATCTTGCCGTGGGCGGCGGTGGATTTGGAAGTCATGATCAACCCTTCATTTTCAGCGGCAATCCGGCCGCGATAAAATACACCTCGGCGCACTGCGCCGCGACAGACTGGTGAAGCCGCCCGGCATGGTCGCGGAAGTCCCGCGCCATGCGGTTTTCCGGCACGATGCCGAGGCCGACTTCATTCGAAACGAAAACAACGCGCGCCTTGAGACGCGACACAAGATCGACAAGACGCGCACATTCCGCAGGAATAGCGCGCTCATCCAGCATCAGATTGGTGACCCAGAGCGTCAGGCAATCGACCAGCACGGCGCGATCCGGCGCATCAATGGCGGAAAGCTTGCCCACGAGATCGACCGGCTCCTCATGGGTGATCCAGCCCTCGCCGCGCTGCTCCTGATGGGCGCGGATGCGCTCGCGCATCTCGTCGTCCCAGGCGCGGCCGGTCGCGATATAGTGGAGCCCAAGCCGGCTTTCGGTGACGAGATTTTCAGCAAAGGAAGATTTGCCGGAACGGGCTCCGCCCAGCACCAGCACGCTACGCGATGTCATGAGCCCGCCTCGGCCTCACGCCAGCGGCGAACAAGCGCACCGCAACGGCGCGCGAAAATGTCAGGAGCCAAGACAACCTCCGTGCTGGCATCGGGAGCGATGCTCCCTTGGGTCGGGCGGATGCCCTTCTTGGACGGCAGGTCTCCTGGCTCACGGCGCCACGCGCCAAAAAGGCGCGAACGGGCCCGCCTCGCCTTCCCGAAGGAGCTTTCACGAAAAGGCGGACGATTCGTAGAAGAAGAGGCGTCCCACCCCGGCTGATCGTGACAGTCTTCAGTGGCTTTTCCGGCATGGCGTTCGACCGGCGCCGGCCGCACCATGCGACCCATCCGCCCGTCTCTTGCCCGCCGGATGGCGGACCCTGACCGTTCTACAGTCGCGGGGTCGGCTGCGATGGGGATGCCCTGCTTGGGTCCATCCTTTCGCATTCCCATTTACTCCCGAAAATGCTCCGCATCCTCGGGAACCATCCATGGCCGATGATTAGGCTTTCGGTTGGAATGTGTCAATCAGAGCGCTATGTGGTGCCGCGCCCGAAAGGGTCACAAGATTGTCTTGAGCTGATGCTTCGTTGAACCGATGAAAATGCCATTCTCCCTTTCGAAATTCGACCTGCGCCGGTTGGGTTTCCTGTCCGTGCTCCTCGATATCGGCCGCATGCGCGCTTTTGCGCGGAGCAGCGAACTCGGGCTCGTCGCCGCAGGCCTTGCCGTCGGCGTCACCTCGGGGCTTGCGGTCTCGCTCATGAGCTGGATTTCAAGCGGGCTGCACCAGCTCATTTTCGGAATTAGCGACGACCAGCGCCTGAGTGCAACGGATTTCGGCGCCGACCGCACCGTGCTTGTGGCGCCGATTCTCGGCGGACTGGTACTCGGCCTCGTCCTCTTCATTCTGACAAAGTGGCGCAAGCGCCCGATCGTCGACCCGATCGAGGCGAACGCTCTTCATGGCGGGCGGCTGTCCCTGACCGACAGCATCATCGTCGCGGTGCAGAACCTGATCTCCAACGGCTTCGGCGCGTCCGTCGGGCTGGAGGCGGGCTATACGCAGCTTGCCTCGGGCTTCGCCTCCAAGATCGGCGTTCTCCTGCAATTGCGCCGCTCGGATCTGCGCGTGCTGCTCGGCTGCGGCGCAGCCGGCGCGATCGCCGCCGCTTTCAATGCGCCGCTCACCGGTGCCTTCTACGCCTTCGAACTGATCATCGGCTCCTATACGATCGTCTCACTGACGCCGGTCGTCGTCTCCGCCCTGGTCGCCAACATCGTCGCGCAATATCTGTCGAGCGGCGATTTCACCATCGATGTCGGCTCCTTCGGTTCGGTCGCGACGGCGGACTATCCGCCGGCCCTCCTGCTCGGCGTTTTCTGCGCCGCCATGGGTATCCTGATCATGAAGGGCGTGTCGCTGACGGAAGAGGTGGCGCGCAAGAGCGCGATCCCGTCTATCGCGCGCCCGGCCCTCGGCGGCATCGTCGTCGGGCTGCTGGCGATGATTTCGCCGCAGGTGCTTTCGGCCGGCCACGGCGCCCTGCATCTCAACCTGTCGAACGAGACGACCATCCCGATGCTCATCAGCCTGTTCCTGCTGAAATCGGTCGCGTCAGCCGTCTCGATCGGCTCCGGCTTCAGGGGTGGCCTGTTCTTCGCCTCGCTGTTCATGGGCGCGTTGCTGGGCAAGCTCTTCGCCTATAGCGCGCCCTATATCTTCGCCCATGCGACGCTGACACCGGTGATCTATGCGGTCGTCGGCATGAGTTCGCTCGCCGTCGCCGTCATCGGCGGGCCGCTGACGATGACGTTCCTCGCTCTCGAAATCACCGGCGACTTCCCGATCACCGTGCTGGTGCTGGCGGCTGTCATCACGTCATCACTGGTGGTACGCACGACATTCGGCTACTCCTTCGCCACCTGGCGTTTCCATCTTCGCGGCGAGAGCATTCGCAGCGCCCACGACGTCGGCTGGATCAGGAACCTCACCGTCAACCGGCTGATGCGCACAGATGTCCGAACCGCAGGCTCGGACCTGTCGCTCGATGCCTTCCGCCGCGACTTCCCCCTCGGCTCGACGCAGCGTGTCATCATCGTCGACAAGGACAACCGCTATATGGGCCTGGTACAGGTGGCGGAGGTCTATGCAAGTCCGACGGAGGAAAAGGGCGAAACGAGCCTGGGCTCCTTCATCAAGCTCGCCAATGACTTCCTGCAACCGACGATGAACGCCAAGCAGGCGGCAGCCCTGTTCGACAAGACGGAAAGCGACGCGCTGGCCGTGGTCAACAACCTCATCGAGCGCCGCGTCATAGGCCTGCTGACCGAAGCGCATACACTCCGCCGCTACAGCGAAGAACTGGACCGCAGGCGGCGCGAAGCCTCGGGCGAACTCTGAAGTCTCAGCGCCCCATCAGCCCATCCAGCCAGCGCGGATCGAGCACCGCCTCAAGCTCGGCTGCGACATCGTCCAGCGCCGCATCCACGGACTGGCGATAGTTCGCTCCGCCGCCGGTGATGCCGAAGCTGCGCAGCAGCGCCGCGCGATAGGCATCGCTGGAGAAGAGCCCATGCAGATAAGTGCCGGAAATGCGCCCATCGGCGGAAACCGCACCATCCGCCCGGCCGTCGATCAACACGGCGGGACGCTCGCAATCCGCGCCCGTTGTCCGTCCGAGATGGATTTCGTAGCCACTGAGCTCGACATCGTGAACCACCGACCAGGCGCTGGAATTGCGCACCGTCTTTTCCGGCGCCATCTCCGTCTCGACGGAAAGCAGCCCGAGCCCGGCAACCTCGCGCTCCGTCCCCTCGATGCCGAGCGGATCGGCAACGCGCCGGCCCAGCATCTGATAGCCGCCGCAAATGCCGATGACATGGCCGCCGCGCCGCACATGGGCGTCGAGATCGCGATCCCAGCCCTGCGCACGAAAATCGGCGAGGTCAGCGATCGTCGCCTTGGAGCCGGGGATGACGACCAGCCCCGCATCGGCCGGCAGCCGGTCGCCAGGCCGCACGAAGACGAGATCGACCTCCGGCTCCGCCGCCAGCGGATCAAGGTCGTCGAAATTGGCGATACGGGCAAGCACCGGCACCGCGACCTTCAGCGCCGCTCCCCGGCCGCGCGCCAGCCGCTCCAGCACCACCGAATCCTCCGCCGGCAGCCGGCTTGCGGCCTTCAACCACGGCACGACGCCGAAAGACGGCCAGCCGGTGAAACGCTCGATGGCCGCAAGGCCGCTGTCGAAAAGCGACACGTCGCCGCGAAACTTGTTGATGAGATAGCCGGTGATCATGCGCCGGTCTTCCTCCGGCAGGATTGCATGCGTGCCGACCAGTGAGGCGATGACCCCGCCCCGGTCGATATCGCCGACCAGCACCACCGGCACGCCGGCGCGGGTGGCAAAACCCATATTGGCGATATCGCCGGCCCTCAGATTGATTTCAGCCGGCGAACCCGCCCCTTCGACGACGATGAGATCCATCCCCGCCCGCACCGTCTCGAAGCTCTCCATGACTGCGCCCATCAGCTTCGGCTTCAGCGCCTGATAGTCGCGCCCCTTGGCCGCACCCGCGACCTTGCCCTGCACGATTATCTGGCTGCCGGTCTCCGATTGCGGCTTCAAAAGCACCGGGTTCATATGCACGGACGACGGTATG
The DNA here is from genome assembly GCF_001424985.1 of Rhizobium sp. Root1212. Classification (GTDB taxonomy): domain Bacteria; phylum Pseudomonadota; class Alphaproteobacteria; order Rhizobiales; family Rhizobiaceae; genus Pararhizobium. The sequence goes on along the minus strand of NZ_LMDA01000024.1, from coordinate 117,315 downwards.
CGCGCGGCCATGGATTGCAGCCATTGCGCCCGGCCGATCTCGCCGCCGTCATCGGAAACGGCAGCGTTGTTCGACATATTCTGCGGCTTGAACGGCGCAACCTTCAGGCCGCGATTTGCGGCCAGCCGGCAGAGGCCGGCGACGAGTACCGTTTTTCCGACATCCGAGCCGGTTCCCTGAAGCATGATGGATCGTGTCATGGTCTCCTCGTAGCATTGCCCTCAGCCTCTGCAAAGCCATGTTTTGCCGCAATTCTGCCGCCTTCCCTCACAGCGGAAGGAGCACCCGAGACGGTCGAGCTATGCACCCTGCGCATAGTGTTCAGAAAGCGACATAACGTGACGAAATCGGCCTTGGTTTTCGGCCGGATCGAGCGTATATCCCGCCCATCGAAATCACCGGGGCGCGGGTCGCCCCACACCCAAGGTCGCAACTGCCATGCTGTTCATCTTTTCCAAGCCCAATTTCGTCCAGATCGCATGGAACGCCTGCGCTCCGCGCGGCCATTCGCGCGTCCGCAACACGGAAATGTCGGCCCCGCTCGGCCCGCTGAGCTTCGTGCGCACCCGCAGCGTCGGCTGATCTTTTCTCCGCAATCACTCCCAAAGTGAAAACTTGTGCCGTATCCCCTCGGGGATACGGCATTTTCTTTGCGCCCTTTTCGGCTGACGACAGCTATGGGAAGAGCCCAAAACGCGAAAACCGCACGTCCGGGCCCGGAAACGTGCGATTTGCCAAAAAAAACGCATGGCCTGACTTGCGTCAGTACACCGTCCGGGACGCAATACCTGATCCGGCCGGGCAGCGAGTGTCCCCCGCCGCAGGACGACAATTAGCCTGACAGGGTTACCGGATCGTTATGATCGGCAGCCGGACGTGAGAAAATCGGTATTTTTTCAATTTTTTTTCGTCAGTCGAAGAAATCGCGTCCGATGTGCAGAAAATCTCGCCAGGGCGCAGACGGAACACGATCCGGCTGCAATGAAACAGGCAAGGCGGCAAGTTTGTGAGCCGGCGGCAAATTTGTGCCCCAGAGCCGGGCTTTTGCCCAATTTTTCGGCCGCCCCGTTATAATTCAACAACTTGCACGCGCCTTTCGACGCCGCTTTTCAGGGCCGCAAACGATGAAGTGCGACGCGCGGCGGTTGATTTCTGCTGAGGAATACTTACGCTGCTGTTGACGACAAGAAGGGAACGGCGTGCAGAGGACCGCGCGGCGATAAAACAATGTCTCCGATGGCGTCGCAGGGGTGAGCGACCAACCCTTCGCCGGTTGGCACCGACTGCATGAGAACAATCCATTGGGCGACCGGGACGTGCAGTATCCCGGCTCCGGCCATGTTCGATCACTGCATTAAGACTGGGAGGTCTTAAATATGAAGAAGCTTCTTGCTTCCACTTTCCTCGCCGCCGGCCTCTATGCGATCGCCGGATCGGCGTCCGCCGCCGAATGCGGCGATGTCAGCATCGCGGAAATGAACTGGGCTTCGGCAGGCGTGGCGGCGCAGGTCGACAAGTTCGTTCTCGAAAACGGCTATGGCTGCACGGTGACGCTGGTCACCGGCGATACGATGCCGACCTTCACCTCGATGAACGAAAAGGCCGAGCCGGACGTCGCGCCGGAATTCTGGGTCAACTCGGTGCGCACCGCGCTTGATCAGGCGATCAAGGAAGGCCGCCTGATCCAGGCAGCACCGCTTCTCACCGAAGGCGGCGTCGAAGGCTGGTGGATTCCGAAATTCCTCGCCGACGCGCACCCGGATATCAAGACCGTCCAGGACGCACTGAAACATCCCGAACTGTTCCCGGCGCCCGAAGATCCGTCCAAGGCTGCCGTTCACAACTGCCCGTCCGGCTGGAACTGCCAGGTTTCGACCGCCAATCTCTACAAGGCGATCAACGCGGAAAAAGCCGGCTTCGAACTGGTCGATACCGGCTCTGCCGCCGGCCTTGACGGTTCGATTGCCAACGCCTTCGAAAAGAAGACTGGCTGGCTCGGCTACTACTGGGCGCCGACCGCCATCCTCGGCAAGTACGAGATGACCAAGCTTTCCTTCGGCGTCGAGCACGACAAGGCCGAGTGGGATGCCTGCACCGCCGTTCCGGATTGCCCGGCACCGAAGGTCAATTCCTACCCGACCTCCGACGTCTACACCATCGTCACCAAGGCCTTCTCGGAAAAGGCCGGCGTCGCCATGGACTACATGAAGACCCGCCAGTGGGATAACGGCACCGTCGGCAAGGTCCTCGCCTGGATGGGCGACAACCAGGGCACCAACGAAGACGCCGCCAAGTACTTCCTGCAGACCTATCCGGACATGTGGACCAAGTGGGTCGCACCGGATGTCGCCGAGAAGATCAAGGCGGCTCTTTAACACCGCCTCCCCCGGCCGGCTCTCCGGCCGGGTTTTTCATCGCGGCAAAAAACGCGTCAAGAGGGTATTTTAGCCCCAATGAAAACGCGAAATGTCGCAAACCGGGCACGGCCAGGCGGCAGATCGTGCCAGAAAAGCGAATGCACAGAGGGAACGGAAGAGTCCCCGTGCCTGTCGGGAAGAGACCATGTCGAAGCGGCCCCGGCCGCGGCGAAGGGAGCGAACGGCAGATCATTTCCGGTAGAAAAAGGGGACAGGAATGGCGCTCTGCGACGTATTGCCAGGGTTCTTATGTAAATTTCCAGCCTTTGACGAAGCCTCGATCCGCATGGCGAGAAAGACCGTGGACGACGGCTTCAAGGCGATAGTGCGAAGCTATATCGATCTCATCGACGCGGCGGTGCAGCCGCTGCAATGGTTCCTGAACTATCTGGAACGACTTTTCGTCACGTCGCCCTGGCCGATCATCCTCATCCTCATGCTGGCCATCGTTTATTTCGGCAGCCGCAATATCCGCATCACCATCGGCACGGCCGTTTCCATGCTGGCCATCGGCCTGCTCGGGCTCTGGAACGATACGATGGTCACGCTGGCGATGGTGACCGTCTGTACCCTGATCGCCATCGTCATCGGCATCCCGATCGGCATCATGATGGCGCGCTCCGACCGGGTGCAGTCCTTCATCAACCCTATCCTCGACGTGATGCAGACGATGCCGAGCTTCGTCTATCTCATTCCCGTCGTCATGATCTTCGGCATCGGCAAGGTGCCGGGCCTGATCGCGGTGGTCATCTATGCGGTGCCGCCGATGATACGCCTCACGAACCTCGGCATCCGCCTCGTCGACAAAGAAGTGCTGGAAGCGGCCGACGCCTTCGGCTCCTCCGGCTGGCAGAAGCTGAAAAACGTGCAGATGCCGCTTGCCCTTCCCACCATCATGGCCGGCATCAACCAGACGATCATGATGTCGCTGGCCATGGTCGTCGTCGCTTCGATGGTCGGCGTCGGCGGGCTCGGCAAGAACGTGCTGCAGGCGATCAACAACCAGTTCTTCACCGTCGGCTTCCTCAACGGGTTTGCGCTCGTTGCGATCGCCATCATTTTCGACCGTACCAGCCAGGCTTACGGCCGTCGGCTACAGAAGCATTCGGAGGTCATCCATGGCTAGTCACGCAATCGAGGTGAAGAACCTCTACAAGATCTTCGGCCCGAACGGCAAAGCCTATGTCGACGCCGTGAAGAAGGGCCTCGGCAAAGCCGAACTCAACGAGAAGCACGGCCATGTGCTCGGCCTTCAGGACATCAACATCTCCATGCCCGCCGGCGGCGTCATGGTGGTGATGGGGCTCTCCGGCTCCGGCAAGTCGACGCTGATCCGCCACATCAACCGGCTGATCGACCCGACCGCCGGCGAGGTGCTCTACGACGGCGTCGACGTCTGCAAGATGAACGAGAACGACCTGCGCGAATTCCGCCGCCACAAGACCGCGATGGTGTTCCAGAAGTTCGCGCTCTTGCCGCATCGCACGGTCATCGAAAACACCGTCTATGGCTTGGAAATCCAGGGCGTTGCCGCCGATGCCAGCCGTAAGCGCGCCCAGGGCTGGATCGAGCGCGTCGGCCTCAAGGGCTTCGAGAACCACTATCCGAACCAGCTTTCGGGCGGCATGCAGCAGCGCGTCGGCCTCGCCCGCGCGCTGACCAACGATGCCGATATCCTGCTGATGGACGAAGCCTATTCGGCGCTCGACCCGCTGATCCGCGTCGACATGCAGACGGTGCTTCTCGACCTGCAGAAGGAGCTGAAGAAGACGGTGGTGTTCATCACCCACGATCTCGACGAGGCGCTGCGCCTCGGCGATAAGATCGCCATCCTGCGCGACGGCAAGGTCGTGCAGCAGGGCACCGGTCAGGAGATCGTTCTGAACCCGGCCGACGACTACATCACCGCCTTCGTCAAGGAAGTGAACCGTGGCCGCGTCATCCATGTCGAGACCATCATGCACCCGCTCGGCGCCGGTCCGCAGGGCGTTCCGGTCGCGGCAGGCACGGCGCTCGAAGGGGCCGCGCGCATGATGAGTGCCGCCCGCAGCACGACCGCCCACGTGGTCGATGCCAACGGCAAGCCGGTGGGTGCGCTCGACCTCGCAACGATCATCACCGCGATGGTCACCCCCGCCGACCACCAGCAGAAGGCGGCTTGACGGGATTACGAAAGCCCACAATTCGCCGCGAACTGCCCCTCACCCTAACCCTCTCCCCGTTCGTGGGGAGAGGGAACTACGGAGTTTGCCGCTTGTCCCTTCTCCCCGCCTGCGGGGAGTAAGGTGGCCGACAGGCCGGATGAAGGCCCCGCCGCCGCCAAACACCGTATCCCCCTCGGCAATCGCCGCCTCCTTCAGCATTGATTAACCAAGTTCTTCCATTGTCGGACAATCCCGCGCCCTCCGGCAAAGCCAGGCGCACGAAAAACTTTCCGGCACGGCACCCATGGCGCGGACTGCGGCAGCACTATCGACAGGGTTCGTCGCCCACCCCGTTCCGCCCGCGGCGGCGGAGAATACACGTGACCGCCTCATCAGTGCCCTCACCGCCAGCCTTTCTGCGATCGGCTTGTTCCTCCTCGTTCTGACGCTGACGCCTTTCCAGGGGGCGGGCTATAGCGAAAATTCGAGCAACGACGGCAACATCGTCAACCAGATCGGCTACCTCACCCTCGGCGTGATCTATCTCTTCGCCATGCTCGCCTTCGTCGACCGGCGGGTGCTGATGAGCGCGATATCGCCGAGCTGGATCGTCATCTTCGGGCTCGCCTTTTGGGGCGCCCAGCATGCCTATCAGCCCGATGCCGCGACGCGCGGCATGATGCTGACGCTGATCGCCACCATCCCGGTCGCCGGCGTGGTGCTTTTGCCGCGCTCTGAGCGGGATTTCGTCAATGCCGCTTCCAATGCGGTGCTGCTGCTGATCCTGATCGACTATGCCGCCGTCTTCATCATCCCGGATGCCGCAACCCATTCGGCCAGCGGCGGCGAGCCGTGGCATGCGGGCTCGTGGCGCGGGCATCTCCTGCACAAAAATTTTGCCGCACCGCTGTTTTCGGTGCTGGCGGCGTTCGGCATCTATTGCTGGCGCAGCGGCCTCAACTGGCGCGGCGCCGCCATCACGCTGCTCGCGTTTTTCTTTGTTTACAAAACGCAGTCGAAAACGACGATCGGCTTCCTGCCGCTCGCCATCATGACGGTGTTCCTGACGCGGATAACGGGCCGGCCGCTACTGACGGTGGCCGTGCACGCCGTGCTCGCGGTAGCGGTCGGCCTCCTCACCATCGGCACGGTCATCTTTCCGAAGATGGTGCCGATCACCGAAACGATCATCGAGGATTCGACCTTCACCGGCCGTGACGAAATCTGGCGATTCGGCATCGAGAACCTGATGCGGCATCCCTGGACCGGCTTCGGCGCCTTCAGCTTCTGGCTGACGCCGATCGTCTCGCGGCAGGAGCCGAACTACGAAGCGAGCTGGGACGTGCGCGGCATCGTCTCCGGCCACAATTCCTATCTCGACACGATGCTGTATTACGGCATCCCGGCAGGGCTGGTGATCATCCTGATCCTCGTGGTCAAGCCGATGCGCGACTATATCAGGGCTTACCGCGAACCCGCCAACCGGCGTCTCGCCGATTTCTTCATGATGGTCGTCGTGCTGATGACCTATGGCGGAATGCTCGAATCCTTCATCCTGTCGCGCGCCGATCCGCTCTGGATGATGCTGGTGCTCGGCGTCTTCGGCCTCAGTATGCTGGCGCGCCGGACGGTGCGCCGCTGACGACGCCAGCGGCGCCGTAGATCAAGCCGCCGCCTTCTGCCGGATGGTGCCCGTCACATAGGGCTTGAGCTTCAGGAACGGCTTTTCGACAAAGACCCAGGACAGGCTGGCGAACAGGATCGTCAGCGGCGCGGCGACCGAAAACAGCACCAAACCGTTGTGATGGGTCCATTCGAACTGGCTGACCAGCGTCTGCTGAATCGGGAAGCCGTAGAGATAGATGCCGTAGGACACGTCGAAGCGCGTGATCGCCTTCGGCAACCGCAGCGGCAGCATGCCGATATAGACGACGCAATAGGTGAAGAACGGCGTCACCAGAAAGGCGAGCTGCCGGTCCATCGACATGATCGCGACCGAAATCGCGGCCGAGGCGGCAAACAGCGCCCAATGCAGCCGGATATATTCCCGCCACTGGAAAGCGGCGCAGCCGACGAAGAAGAAGAATACGATGATCGTCCAGTGATAATTGCCCTCGCTGATGCCGAAGCCGAAGGCATAGGAGGCGATTGTGGCCACAACGATCATCAGCGCCAGGAAGCCGGTGAACAGTTCGCGGCTGCGGAAGACGTTGAGCGCCAGCATCGCCGCCATCAGGATGTAGCAATAGAATTCCGGCTTCAGCGTCCACAGGTTGACGTTGACGATATGCGGCACCGGATTGGCCTCGAACAGGCCCGGCAGCTCGAAGCGGATACGACCGACGATATTGCCGAAATATTCGAAGAAGCGGACATCGGTGAAATAATCCGACAGGGCATAGGTGGTCAGCAGCGGCCCAAAAATGATCGCCGACAGCACCACCTCGACGAACAGCGCCGGCACGATGCGGATGAGCCGGAGCGCAATGAATGGCCGCACCGCATTGGTGCGCAGCGCGCTGCCGGTGACGAGAAAGCCGCTGAGCGCAAAGAAGGCCGGCACGAGGCTCAAAAGAAACAGGCCATGCAGGCCGACCCAATCCTGCGTGATATCCTTGCCAGCGATCCAGGCGGAATGGGCGCCGAGGATCAGGATCGCCAATGCCAGCCGCATGAAATTGAAGCCCGGCCCCTCGCCCCTATTGGCGTCGAGCACGTCTGCAATGCTTGGCAGGGAACGGTATTTGTCGATCATGATCTGACCCCATGGCGCGCGGCAAGCCTGTTGGCGGCCCGCAAAATGCGCCGCTTTACGCGTGCGATCAAACCTTGCTTGATATTAACCCTACCAAGCGGAAACCATTTGCCGCCCGACAGGGCGAGAGACGGCTTGCAATCATATAAAGATATCTTTATATCCTTCTGACCACATCAATCCGGGAACCCGCTCATGCCCCAGTCCAATCCGCTTTCCGATCTTCTCGAGGCCAAGGGCGTGCTGCTCGCCGACGGCGCGACTGGCACCTCGCTTTTCGCCATGGGTCTGGAAGCCGGCGAGGCCCCGGAGCTGTGGAACGAGGCCAAGCCCGAAAACATCACCAAGCTGCATCAGGATTTCGTCGATGCCGGCGCCGATATCATCCTCACCAATTCCTTCGGCGGCACCCGCCACCGGCTGAAGCTGCACCACGCGCAGGACCGGGTCTACGACCTCAACCGCCGCGCCGCAGAGATCGCTCGCGCCGTTGCCGACAACGCGCCGCGCAAGGTGATCACCGCCGGTTCCGTCGGCCCGACGGGCGAACTGCTGATCCCGCTCGGCGCAATGAGCTACGAGGATGCCGTCGCCGCCTTTGCCGAGCAGATCGAGGGCCTGAAGGATGGCGGCGCCGAAGTGGCCTGGATCGAGACCATGTCGTCGCCGGATGAAATCCGCGCCGCCGCCGAAGCCGCCACCAAGGTCGGCCTGCCCTACGTCTATACCGGCTCCTTCGATACCGCCGGCAAGACCATGATGGGCCTGCATCCCAAGGATATCCACGGCGTCGGCAAGGATATCGGCGAAGGCCCGATCGCCGTCGGCGCCAATTGCGGCGTCGGCGCCTCCGACATCCTGTCGTCGCTACTCGACATGACCGAGGCGGACCAGAACGCAATCGTCGTCGTCAAGGGCAATTGCGGCATTCCGGAATTCCGCGGCTCCGTCATCCATTACTCCGGCACGCCGCCGCTGATGGCTGACTATCTGCGCCTTGCCCGCGATGCCGGCGCACGCATCATCGGCGGCTGCTGCGGCACCTCCTGCGAACACCTTGCCGCCATGCGCGGCGCGCTCGACAGCTACACGCCCGGCGAACGCCCGACGCTCGAGGTCATCGTCGAGCGCATCGGCCCACTGCGCAACAAGACCGCCGGCGAAGCGGCCGCCGCTCCGGCCCGCGAACGCGGCAGCCGCCGCCGCGGCTGAACGGAAATCCCTCTTCAGGCGGCCGAGGCCGCCTGAAAGAACCTGATATAGCCGTCCTTCAGACCCAGCCGGATGCAATCGCTGAGATAGACCGAAAGCTGGAAAACGGTATCGAGCTGTTGCTCGGCTGCGACCAGACCGGCGATATAGCAGGTCGTCTCGTCGAACCTCTCGGGGGTTTCGACGACGCTGTTCAGGAAGGGTTTCAGGAACATCCGGTAGCTGGCGACATTGGCATCCTGACGCGCAGCCGCATCGAGCGGCAGGCGCGCCAGCAACACGTAAAGATCGAGAAACAGCAGCAGCCCCCAGAATTTCTCGGCATCCTCGGGCAATCCGGCATTCGTGAAAAGCTTCGCCTTGGTCTGCCGCAGGCTATCGGCCTCGGCCCAGCGTCCGAGATCGTAGCGATAGATCAGCGACGGATCGTGCAGCACCCGGCCGCTCGCAAACAAGGCGAGGCAGATCGCCCAGTCGATATAACCGCCCTTCGTCGGATGGTCCTCGACGAACAGCCGCATCAGCGACAGAAACGGCGCTGCACGGAAAATGCTGTAATAGCTGCTGTTGTTGCCGCGCGCCTTGCGGCTGTATTCGGAAAGCCGCCCCCCCGGTGTCGTCTCGATCAGGGGAAAGCGTTCGGTCTGGCGCACGCCATCGGCCAGCGTCCAGATCTGTGTCACCGGCCGCGCACCGATCACATCGGCCGGCAGCGACGCGAGATCGACCGGCTCCTCGTCCTCGCGGAAGGAGACGATATCGTCATCCCCCATCGGCAGCAGAAACGGCGTCCGCACTAAGCCGAAGGCCGGCCGCCAATTGTCGGCGGCACTTATCGCGTCGGAGACGACAGCCTGCAGCCGCGGCGAACGACCTTCCAACCAGCGCCGCTTCTCCATATCGCCGGAATTGTCGGAGACGATCAGCCGCGCATCGGCGTGCTCCGCATAGGCAAGCGCGCTTTCGATGGCGTCGCGGGAGCCGGCAAGCGAACGTTTGCTGGGCATGTAGATCGTGAGAAGCGTCATGGCGGCGTCCAATTATCGTCGCGCTCTCATAACCGGCCTTCGCTGCCCGAGGCTTGCGCCCACGACACCAGCCTTGCCCCAGCCTCATCCGCTAGATCATGGGAAAGATCGAGGTCAGTGACGGGGTTACCATGTCCGCAATTCTACAAGGCGCTCTGAAAAGCTATTCCGCCGGCAAATACCGGCACTGCCTTCTGCAGATTGCCCCCATGCTGAAACGCGCTGATGCGGCAACCGAAGTGCTGCTGCTCGCCGCCCAATGCCATGCGAAATCGGAACAATTCGCAGAAGCCGCAACTTTCTACAACCGCGCCGCCGAAACAGCACCGGACAAGGCCCAGATGCTGAAGCTGATGGCCGCGACCATGCTGACCCGCACCAGCGAGACCCGTCAGGCGCTGCAGGCCGCGCGTATAGCCGCCCGCTCTGGCGCCTTCGATATCGAGGCCGAGGAAACCTTCCGCCGCTGCCTGCACGGCTCCTTGAATTTCGACGAATGCGAGGTCGAGGACCAGCGCTTCCTTGCCATGCTGAAACAGGGCGACGAGCGCTACCTCGCGATCGAAAAACCCTTCGATCACATCACATGGTGCGCCGACGAGGCGCTCAATGCCCGCCAGACCCGCGTCCCGCATGCCCGCCCTTTCACCGCGGCTTCGCGGGCAGAGCGCCGGGCGCGCCCGCATGTCTTCGGCGACAGGATCAGGATCGGCTATCTCTCCAGCGACATCTGCGACCAGCATGCCACGATGCGGCTGTTCCAGGGCGTGCTGATGCAGCATGACCGCGATGCTTTCGAGGTGACGCTGTTCTGCCACACGCCCGCCGGCCTGATAAAGCGCGACAAGGGCCTGCGCCGCCAGTACGGCAAGATCGTACCCATCGGCCATCTTACCGATGAAAAGGCGGTGAACCTTATCCGCAGCCACAAGATCGACATCCTCGTCGATCTCAAGGGGCACACCAAGGGCGCCCGCGCCAACATCGTCAATCTTGGCGCAGCGCCGATCCAGGTCGCCTATCTCGGCTTTCCCGGCAGCGGCATCGGTATCGATTGCGACTACGTCGTCTCCGACGGGATCGTCACACCCGATACCAGCAAGCCGCATTATCACGAAAAGCTCTGCCGCCTGCCGGAAAGCTATCAGGCCAACGACGACACTCACCGCCCCCTGCCGCCGGCGCTGCCGCGGCAGAAACTCGGCCTGCCGGAAGACGCCATCGTCTTTGCTGCTTTCAATGCGCTGCGCAAGATCACGCCCCAGACGGCATCGCTCTGGATGAAGATTTTGAACGCGACCGGCAACAGCGTGCTGTGGCTCTATTGCGAGGATCATTTCGCCCGCGAGAACATGCTGAACTACGCCGATTCGCACGGCATCGCCCGCGAACGCATCATCTTTGCCGATGGCGCGGATTACGAGATCCACGCCGCCCGGCTGCAGGCGGCCGACATCGGCCTCGACACCTTTCCCTATAACGGCCACACGACAACCTCGGATAAACTCTGGGCAGGCCTGCCGGTGCCGACCTTCCGGGGCACCCATTTCGCCTCGCGCGTCTCCGAAAGCCTGCTCACCGCCCTCGGCGCGCCGGAACTGGTGGCCGACAATGCCCGCGATTATGTTGCGCTCTGCGTCCGTCTCGCAGGCGACCCCGCCGAATTGAAGGCCTTGAAGGAAAAGCTTACCCAAAACCGTTTCCGCGCGTCGCTGTTCGATACCGAACGCTTCACCCGCCATCTCGAAACCGCCTACCGGATGATGATCGATCGCGCCCGCGAGGGACTGGAGCCTGACCATATGGACGTGCCGGCCCTGCCCGCCCGCACCGCCCCCTTCAAATCCGATGACACCGCCGACGAACTGACGAGGAAACGTGCATGACCACCCTGCCCGATCGCGATACCGTTGCCGGAAAACTGGCCGCACTTGCGGATGCGGATCGTTCCTGGCTGGAACTCCTGATGCAGAACCCGGTGCAGGACGAACATCTGCTGGAGGGCCTGAACCTCCATCTCGACACGGCTTCCGGCGGGCGATTCCTGAATTCGCTGAAGCTTGAAAAACTCGGCGAATGGCTGGGCGAGACGGCCCCGAGCCGCCTGCAGATTCGCCTGATGGAAGTCGCCCGCTCCGGCCAGCATGCCGCCCATCAGGCTTTTCGTGCCGGGCTCGTGCGCTCCGGCGGGCTACAGCGGGCCTATCCCGAAGTTTAGTCCGGCGCGCCGGGCATTTTGCGCGTCACCGCAATGATCGGTCCCATCGGGTGCGCGTTGTCGTAGCGGTTCAGGACCGGCGCATAGAGGCTTGAAATCGAGCCGTCGAGAAACAGCGCGTTCGGGCAGCCGAGCGCGTCACGGAACAAGGTCGCGAAATCGTGGAAGCGCACCGGCTCCAACGAGATCGCCAGCAGCACCTTCCCCTTCCCATCGACGCCGACGCCGTTGCGGATTTGCAAGCTGTCGCTTTGCGGCAGGAAGGCAGGATGAAGCGTGCCGTCCACCACCAGCATCGGGCCGGACTGGGTGGCGAAATCCGGTTTGTGGCCGCCGGCCAGATAGACCTCCGTCTCCATCACGCCGGCGCTTTTGCCCTCGATGAAAAAGACGCCGTTCGGTTTCAGATAAAAATTCCCCCAGCCATTGCCGCGCGCCGCCGGCTTGCGCTCGACGCCGTCGGTGACGAGCAGGCCGACCGAACTCAGGTCGTGCTCATACATGCCGCCATTCATCGCGAAGACGAGATAATCCTGCTCTCGCCTGACATCATCGGCCAGCGGCACGAAGCCGCCGTAAGGCTTGCCATCCCGCCCCGTATGAAAGATGCGGATATCGTCCTTCGCCGGGTCGAAACGGCAAACGGCATAGGACTGACCGAGATGCGCGACCGTCTCGCAGGCAGCGGCATCGGTGACGGTGAGAGCGGCCATGACAATTCCGAGACTCAGGAGACGAAGCATATCGATGCCCTGTTGCGGGGAGAATCGACCTTTGCAGAAGGAAGACAGCAAAAACGAGGCGAATCAACGCTCAAGCGCTGCCATATGGAACCGCAACTGCTCCGGCGGATACCGATAACCCGCCCCGACCGGACAGGCTGCCCGAGCCAGACAGCCTGCCTGCATGCACCCCGTCTCCCCGGCCTCGGTTGCAAGATGTGTTCGGCATGGCTGGTACTGAAACCCGTCCAGCGTAATCGCGTCAGCGGGGCAATGCGTCAGGCAAGGTTTCCTTAGACAGCTTTCGCAAGGATGATCAGTCGCTTCCGGCGCTGAGACCTCAAGCGAATGCTGAAAACCGAATGCCCCGCGATAACCATGCCAAAGCCCATAGACAGGGTGGATCAGGATACCGAGCGGCGACGGTTTCAACCCTTCTGCCTGCATCGCCCAGCGCTGGAACGGTTGCCATGGCGGATCGGACGGGAAATAGGCCGTCGCCCCAAAACGCAGTGCCAGCGGCCGAAGCACTGCCTTCGACCATGTATCGAGCGGATGCGCGCTCTCCGGCTGTGCATCGCGCCACGCCGAAAACGGCTGCCACAGGGAACCACCGATATTGCCGATCAGCACGACGCTCCGCGCCTGCCCGCCATCATCAAGAGCAGGGCCGTCACCTCCAAAAAAGCGGTTTGCGCTTCCCTTCTCCCCCGSGGGGAGAAGGGAAGACCGCGGCAGCCGCCGTTGAGTCGGGGGCAACAGCCCTGTCGTCAAGGAAAGGCACGCTCTCCCCGCCGAAATCCACTAGACCGCGCAAAAAAAGTCCGTGCGGCCGCAAAGCCGCACGGAGTTCATCGAGCATGGCGAGGCCGCTCATTTCGGCTTCGGTCCCATCGTTTGGTAATGCGGTCGCCAGACTTCCTTCTGAATGAAATCAGCCACCTGCGCCGCGCCGCCTTGCTCCCTGGCGCGCTCGGGCTCTCTTCAAGTGAAAGCGTCGGGCATCGAATCCTTCTTCTGGGCGATGTAGTCGAGCAGCGCCTGATCGATCGCCGGATCGAGCGGCGGCGCTTCGTAGCTGTCGAGCCAGCTGCGGGCGAGCGCATTGGCACGCTGCTCGATGCGCTTTTCGCCTTCCACTTCCCACTGTTCGAAGGAGTTGTTGTCGGCAAGCGCCGAGCGGTAGAAAGCCGTCTGGAAGTTCGCCTGGGTATGGGCGCAGCCGAGATAGTGGCTGCCCGGACCGACTTCGCGGATAGCGTCGAGCGCCTGGGCGTTTTCGGAAAGATCCACGCCCTCGGCCATCTTCTGCATCATGCCGAGCTGGTCCTGGTCGATCATGAACTTCTCGTAGGACGAGACGAGGCCGCCTTCGAGCCAGCCGGCCGCATGCAGCACGAAGTTCGTGCCGGCCAGCAGCGTCATGTTCAGCGTCGAGGCCGATTCGTGGGCCGCCTGCGCATCCGGAACCTTCGAGCCACAGAGCGAACCCCCGGTACGGAACGGCAGGCCGAGACGGCGGGCAAGCTGGGCCGCGCCATAGGACACCAGCGACGGTTCCGGCGTGCCGAAGGTTGGCGCGCCAGACTGCATCGAGATCGAGGCGGCAAACGTGCCGAACAGCACCGGCGAACCCTTGCGGATCAGCTGGGTGAAGGAAGCGCCGGCCAGAACCTCGGCCAGAATCTGCGTCAGCGTGCCGGCCACCGTCACCGGGCTCATCGCGCCGGAAAGGATGAAGGGCGAAACGACGCTCGCCTGATTGTGGCGGGCATAAACCTTCAGCGCGCCGAGCATGGTCTCGTCGAACACCATCGGCGAGTTGGCGTTGATCAGGTTCAGCGTCACCGTGTTGTTTTCGACGAACTCGTCGCCGAAGACGAGCTTGGCCATGGCGATCGTGTCTTCCGCACGCTCCGGCGCCGTGACCGACCCCATGAACGGCTTGTCGGAATATTTGATATGGCTGTAGATCATATCGAGGTGGCGCTTGTTGACCGGCACGTCCACAGGCTCGCAGACCGTGCCGCCCGACGAGTGCATCGACGGCGCCATATAGGCGAGCTTCACGAAATTGCGGAAATCCTCGATCGTCGCGTAGCGGCGGTTGCCTTCGAGATCGCGCACGAAGGGAGGGCCGTAAACCGGTGCAAACACCGTCGCCTTGCCGCCGATATGGACGCTGCGCTCGGGATTACGCGCATGCCAGGTGAATTCCTTCGGCGCGGTCTTGAGCAGGTCGCGGCAAAGCCCCTTGGGGAAATGCACACGCTGGCCGCGCACGTCGGCGCCCGCCGCTTTCCACAGTTCCAGCGCTTCCGCATCGTCGCGGAACTCGATGCCGATCTCTTCGAGAATGAGGTCGGCATTGCGCTCGATCAGCGCCAGGCCTTCCTCGTCGAGAACCTCGTATTCACGAATCTTGCGGGTGATATAGGGGAGCGACTGACCTGGGCCGCCGCCGGTGCGCGAGGCGCGCCTTGCCGCTGCTCCGCGTCCTTCACCGCGCGAACGGCGACCGCCTGCATCCGCTGTTTGTTCCGTCACATCGCTCATGTTTTCCAAGTCCTCTCCCACGCATCGGCTGCGCTTGAATGATGCCCTTATGCTACCAAGGCGTCCGGCCCGGACGGGTCTCAATGCGCCGCCCGATGGCGCAAGCCCGACAGAGAACCAACCGCCAGATTACGACACGTCGCTCCGGCCATGCCGTTTTCAGACACGCCCGATTAAAATATTGTTTTCCCATGCACAACGCGCATGGTGGCCCACATCTTAAAAAGACGCCGTCGCTTTTCATCGCATGCGACGTCGCAATCGAAAAGAGCTTTTGCGACGGCGAAAGCTAAGTATAGTGCCTGTGTCGGGTGAGATCCCGATCAGGCCGGGAACCGAGGAAACCTAACCATGGCAGACGACGATATCATTCTCGAGGAGCTTTCCGACGAGGAACTGGTGCAGCAGATGCACGACGACCTCTATGACGGATTGAAGGAAGAGATCGAGGAAGGCACCAACATCCTCCTGAGCCGCGGCTGGGCACCCTACGACGTGCTGACCCAGGCGCTTGTCGAAGGCATGCGCATCGTCGGCATCGATTTCCGCGACGGCATCCTGTTCGTGCCGGAAGTGCTGCTCTCGGCCAACGCGATGAAGGCCGGAATGACCATCCTGCGGCCGCTGCTCGCCGCAACCGGCGCACCGAAGCAGGGCAAGCTGGTGATCGGCACCGTCAAGGGCGACATTCACGACATCGGCAAGAACCTCGTCGGCATGATGATGGAAGGCGCCGGCTTCGACGTCGTCGATCTCGGCATCAACAACCCGGTCGAAAACTATCTGGAAGCCATCGAGCGCGAGCAGCCGGACATTCTCGGCATGTCCGCCCTTCTGACCACGACCATGCCCTATATGAAGGTCGTGATCGACACGATGAAGGAAAAGGGCATGCGCGACGATTACGTCGTTCTCGTCGGCGGCGCGCCGCTCAACGAGGAATTCGGCAAGGCCGTCGGCGCCGACGCCTATTGCCGCGATGCCGCCATCGCGGTCGAAACGGCCAAGGAATTCATGAAGCGCAAGCACAACCAGCTTTCCGGCGCCTGAGCCGGCTGGATCGCTTGGACATCAAGAAAGCCGGCCGCACCGATGAAAGGCGTGGCCGGCTTTCCTATATTCGCCCCTGACGGGTAGAGGCGAATCTGCCGCATCAAGGGGCGTCAGTTCGCTGCTCGCTCGACTTTCTTGCCGGCATCCTGGGTCGCATCGACGGCATTGGCCGTATCCTGTCCCATGCCGCGGATCGTATTGCCGCAAGCGCTGAGCGTGGTGATCGAGAAAAGGACGAGGCCGATGGTAGCAAGGGTTTTTGCAGTCATGGTAGGGTTCCTTACGCTGAGACTGAACACGGGGGAGACATTCTGATGTCGCCCACACAACGCGCGAACCGGGAAAAAGTTCACGTCATCGGTTGTGGCGCGATCGCGCGGGAAATCCTGACTATATGCCAGGTCAACGGTCTCGACCATATCGACCTCAGCTGTCTTCCCGCCATCTGGCACAACACGCCCGACAAGATCGTCCCCGGCCTCAAGGAGGCGATCGGCAAGGCGCGGGCAAAAGGCTTCGAGCGCATCTTCATCGCCTATGCCGATTGCGGCACCGGCGGCGCGCTCGACCGTCTCTGCGAGGAAGAGGGCGTGGAACGCATCGCCGGCCCGCACTGTTATTCCTTCTTTGCCGGCAATGACGATTTCGCCGCCCGCTGGGACGACGACTTCACCTCCTTCTTCCTGACGGATTTCCTTGTCCGCCAGTTCGAAGCCTTCGTCATCGAGCCGCTCGGCCTCGACCGCCACCCGGAGCTGCGCGATATGTATTTCGGGCATTACAGGAAGCTCGTCTATCTCTCGCAAGCCGAAGACGAGGCGCTGAAGGAAAAAGCGGAGAAAGCGGCAGAGCAGCTGGGGCTTGCCTATGAATACCGCTTTACCGGCTATGGCGACCTGACCTCGGCGCTGAAGACGGCCTGAAACCCTTCATTAGTCCTATGGCGAAGTTGGCGGAGCCTTCCGCCCTCCCCTTAATCCCATCGTAAGCGCCGCCCCCGACACTTGGCCCATAACCAGAAAAGGGCCACGGGGATGACGGATATTTTCTTGGGCGGACACGTCCGCGCACGGCAGGCGAAAACCACGGCGGCAGAGGCCGCCGATCACATTCAGCTTTCCGATATCCTGCAGCGTCTCGCCGCCGAATCCGGCCCGCGGATCACCCTGCGCGACCTCGCCGTCGCCATGCAGGATCGCTCCTTCGGCGCCTTCCTCGTCGTCTTCGCGCTGCCGAACCTCATTCCACTACCGCCCGGCGCGACCTTCATTCTCGGCCTGCCACTGATCTTCGTCGCCTGGCAGATGGTCGCCTCGCGCGACAATCGCATCCACCTGCCCAAGCGCATGGGCGACTATGCCTTCGACCGGGATTCGTTCCAGACGCTGGCCTCTCGCATCACGCCCTGGCTGAAGCGGGCGGAAAAGCTGGTGAAGCCGCGGGCGTGGTTCGTCGGCGGCCGGCTGGCCGAGCGTTTGATCGGCGTACTGGCGCTTATACTCGCCATCGTCATCTTCCTGCCGATCCCCTTCGGCAACTGGCTACCGGCCTTTGCGCTCGCCGTCATGGGCTTTGCGCTCACCGAACGCGACGGCGTCGGCCTCGCCGCAAGCCTCGTGATCGGCATTGCCTCGCTCGTTCTGGTCAGCACGGTCATCTTCGCCGCCGGCGCGCTGCTCAGCCTGATCTTCTGAGGGAACGCCGTGGATACCAGAAAACCGATCCTCATCGTCACCGCAGGCGGCCGCAATCCGCAGATCCTGATCAATGCGCTGGCCGACCGGTTTGCCGATGTCTCGGTGCTGGAAGAACAGCCCGAATCGAAAAAGCTGTTCCTGAAGCGGCGCGCGAAGAAACTTGGCTATCTCACCGCCGCCGGCCAGTTTGCGACCATGGCGGCTTCGAAATTCGGCAAACGCTTTACCGAGAAACGCGCTGAGGACATCATCCGCCAATTCGGCGTGAGCGACGCGCCGAACGCAAAGGTGCCGGTCACCCGCATCACCAGCATCAATTCACCCGAGGCGATATCCCATATCGGCCGACTGCGGCCAGCCGCCGTCTTCCTCGTCAGCTGCCGCATGCTCTCGGCAGCGACGCTTGCCGCCATCGCCTGCCCGGTCATCAACTTCCATGCCGGCATCAATCCGCAATATCGCGGCCTGATGGGCGGCTACTGGGCGCGCGTCAGGGACGATCTCGGCAATTTCGGCTCGACCGTGCATCTCGTCGATGGCGGCGTCGATACAGGCGGCATCCTTTATCAGGCGCGGATGACGCCCGCCAAAAACGACACGATGCACACCTACCCGCTGCTGCAGATCGCCGCCGCGACCGATATCGCCATTTGCGCCATAGAGGATGCCCTCGCCGGCCGGCTGATGCCGCAAACGAGCGATGCGCCCTCCCGCCAGTGGTATCACCCGCCGATCTGGAGCTGGGCCTGGAACGGCGTCGTCAAAGGTATCTGGTGACAATCCACTGCGATTTTTATGAGGTCGCTTTTGAACACGCCGCGCGTCGTGACAAGATGCGCCCGCTTGCGCCGAGTTGCGCATTGTCGGGCCAGAGGAGAACACACGCGCATGGCAGACCGCATTATCGTTTACTGGCGCGACATACCCGCGCAGGTCATCATCAAACAGGGCCGCAAGAACGCCAAGCGTGAGCTTTCGCTGCGCTTCACCGAGGCCATCGACATGGCGGCGATGCGCACCGGCGCGGCCGAAACCGACGACTATCTTGCCGAATGGCGCAAGGCCGATCCGGTTCCGGTATCCGACGATCTCGAAGCGGAAGCCGACAGGGCCGCAGCCGACATCGAAGCCGCCTATGACAGGGAGCGCCTCGTTGCGCTCGTCAAAGCCGGGGGCAAGGAAAATGTCTGACCTGAAACCTGCCGACAAGCCCGCCAAGGGCAATGCCGCCCCGGCGAAGAAGGCCGCGACCGGCGCCTATACGCCCTCGGGCGTCTCGCCAAATCGCCGCGCCCGCCGCAGCTATACGATCCGCCTCTGGGCGGTCCGCCATTCGCGTTTTCTCGAATGGTTTTATCACCGCTTCGCCGATGTCTTCCTGCTTTTGCATCCGCTGTGGAAGGCGCTCGGCTACAACCGGGTCGAAACACCGATCACCTTCGTCGAGCGCAACGTCAAGGGTCTGCTGTTCGACTGTCGCATGTGCGGCCAGTGTGTCTTGTCGTCCACGGGCATGTCGTGCCCGATGAATTGCCCCAAGCAGCTGCGCAACGGCCCCTGCGGCGGCGTGCGCGCCAATGGCAATTGCGAGGTCGAGCCGGACATGCCCTGCGTCTGGGTCAAGGCCTGGGAAGGATCGAGAAACATGGTCAAGGGCGATGCGATCATGAACGTGCAGAAACCGGTCAACCAGTCGCTGCGTGAAACCTCCTCCTGGCTGCGCGTCACCGCGCAGGCGGCCGAGGCAAAAGAAGCCGCTGCAAAGGACGCATGATGGCCCATATCGACGAAAACCCGCTCGGCCGCCATCTGCCGCTCGATCCCCTGCCCGGCCATTCCTCGCGTGGCCGTCTGGAGCGCGTTCTGCGCCGCGGCGAATTCGCCGTCACCGCTGAACTCAACCCGCCGGACAGCGCCGATCCCGATGACGTCTACGAACGCGCCGCCATTTTCGACGGCTGGGTGGACGGCATCAACGCCGTCGATGCCTCCGGCGCCAACTGCCATATGTCGTCGGTCGGCATTTGCGCGTTGCTCACCCGCATGGGCTACGCACCGATCATGCAGATCGCCTGCCGCGACAAGAACCGCATCGCCATCCAGGGCGACGTGCTCGGCGCGGCCGCCATGGGCGTGACCAACATCATGTGCCTGACCGGCGACGGCGTGCAGGCCGGCGACCAGCCGGGCGCAAAGCCGGTCTTCGACCTCGACTGCATGTCGCTCTTGGAAACCGTGCGCGTCATGCGCGACAATTCAAAGTTCCTCTCCGGCCGCAAGCTGACCACGCCGCCGCAGGTGTTCCTCGGGGCCGCGATCAACCCCTTTGCGCCGCCCTATGATTTCCGGCCGCTCCGGCTCGCCAAGAAGATCGAGGCCGGCGCCCAGTTCGTCCAGAGCCAGTACTGCTTCGACGTGCCGATGTTCAAGCGCTACATGAACCGCGTGCGCGATCTCGGCCTCGACGAGAAGTGCTACATCCTCGTCGGCGTCGGTCCGATGGCGTCTGCCAAAACTGCCAACTGGATCAGGAACAACGTGCCGGGCATTCACATCCCCGATGCCGTCATCAAGCGGCTGGAAGGTGCGCAGGACCAGAAGAAGGAAGGCAAGCAGCTCTGCATCGACATCATCAACGAGGTGAAGGAGATAAAGGGCGTCTCGGGCATCCACGTCATGGCCTACCGGCAGGAGGAATATGTCGCCGAAATCGTCCACGATTCCGGCGTCCTGAAGGGCCGCACGCCCTGGAAGCGCGAGCGCAATCCCGGCGACGACACCGTCCAGCAGCGCATCGAGGAACTGAAGGACGGCAAGACGGAAAATCAGGAGCAGATGGCCGAAACCGCGGCTCATCACCCGCACTAAACAAGGGAAAATGCCTGAAGCCGGGCGTTTTCCATGCAA
The DNA here is from genome assembly GCF_001424985.1 of Rhizobium sp. Root1212. Taxonomy (GTDB): domain Bacteria; phylum Pseudomonadota; class Alphaproteobacteria; order Rhizobiales; family Rhizobiaceae; genus Pararhizobium. The sequence goes on along the minus strand of NZ_LMDA01000024.1, from coordinate 96,606 downwards.
AAACAGAACAATCGGGCACGGCGAAGGGCCAGGCCTTTTGACAATCCATCCGGGCGCACTACTAGAGAGAGCCCCACCGACAAAGGACCAGACATGACCCGCACCATCGTTGCCTCCGCGACCCGCGAAATCGTCATCGGCTTCGACCAGCCCTTCTGCGTCATCGGCGAGCGCATCAATCCGACCGGTCGCAAGAAGCTTGCTGCCGAAATGATCGAAGGCAATTTCGACACCGTGATCAAGGATGCGCTGGAGCAGGTCGCGGCGGGCGCCACCATGCTCGACATCAATGCCGGCGTCACCTCCGTCAACCCGAACGAGACCGAGCCGGGCCTGCTCGTCAAGACGCTCGAAATCGTCCAGGGCCTCGTCGACATCCCGCTTGCCATCGACAGCTCGGTGACGGCCGCCATCGAAGCCGGCCTCAGGGTTGCCAAGGGCCGTCCGCTGGTCAACTCCGTCACCGGCGAGGAAGAAAAGCTCGAAGCCATCCTGCCGCTGGTCAAGAAATACGACGTCCCGGTCGTTGCCATCTCCAACGACGAAACCGGCATCTCCATGGACCCGGACGTCCGCTTCGCCGTCGCCAAGAAGATCGTCGAGCGCGCCATGGATCACGGCATCAAGCCGCACGACATCGTCGTCGATCCGCTGGTCATGCCGATCGGCGCGCTGGGCGATGCCGGCCGCCAGGTCTTCCAGCTGCTCTACCGGCTGCGCAACGAGCTGAAGGTCAACACTACCTGCGGCCTCTCCAACATCTCCTTCGGCCTGCCACACCGTCACGGCATCAACGCCGGCTTCATCCCGATGGTCATCGGCGCCGGCATGACGTCCGCCATCATGAACCCCTGCCGTCCGCAGGAAATGGAAGCCGTGCGCGCCGCAAACGTGCTGAACGGCACCGACCAGAATTGCACCAACTGGATCATGACCTATCGCGACCATAAGCCGGCGGAAGGCGGTGCTCCGGCAGCCGCTGCTTCCTCTGCACCTGCCGCAGGCGGCCGCCGCGGCGGCCGTGCTGCCCGCGCCGGTGGCGGCGCCCGCGCTGAATAAACGCGAGGCGCATGATCTGCGCCTCGTTTCACCGAAATTCCTGTCCTTCGCTTGATCGAAGGACAGGAAAACGAAAGAAACGTCATGTTTTTGAGCGCAGAACTCCTGCAGGAAGTCGCAAGCTTCTGGTTTCAGGCCCCGCTGGTGATCTCCTCCCGCCTGCGGGATTTTACCATTCTCCCCGGCAGTGCCATGGAAACAAACCGCATGATCACTGAAAAGCTCTCGGCCGCAGCCGAGAGCTTTGTCGCGTTGAACGCGGCGATGGCCAAGGAAGGCCTTGCCGCCGCAGCCGCCCTTGCGACCGGACGCTGCGCCGGTGTGATGGGCGCTTCGGATCGCCTTGCGGTCGCAGCGCTCAAACCTTACGGCAAACGCATTCGCGCCAACGCCCGGCGTCTCGTGAAGTAGAAGGAAGCCATCGTGTCGCCCAAGGAAAACCGCAGCGATCCCCTCGTGCTTTTCATGCCCTCCGGCAAGCGTGGCCGTTTCCCGGTCGGAACGCCGGTGCTGGATGCGGCGCGCTCGCTCGGCGTCTATGTCGAAAGCGTCTGCGGCGGCCGTGCAACCTGCGGGCGCTGCCAGATCACCGTGCAGGAAGGCAGTTTCGCCAAGCACCAGATCGTTTCGAGAATCGAGAACCTCTCGCCCAAGGGCCCGAAGGAAGAACGCTACGAACAGATTCGCGGCCTGCCGGATGGCCGCCGCCTCTCCTGCTCGTCGCAAATCCTCGGCGACCTCGTGGTGGATGTACCGCAGGATACGGTCATCAATGCGCAGGTGGTGCGCAAGGCCGCGAGCGACCGCGTCATCGAGCGCAATGCCGCCGTCCAGCTCTGCTATGTCGAGGTCGAGGAACCCGACATGCACAAGCCGCTCGGCGATCTCGACCGCTTGAAGGCCGTATTGCAGAAGGACTGGGGCTGGAAGGACCTGCTGATCGCCCCGCATCTCATTCCGCAGCTTCAGGGCATTCTGCGCAAGGGCAACTGGGCGGTCACGGCGGCGATCCACCGCGACATGGATTCATCGCGCCCCTTCATTGTCGGCCTCTGGCCGGGCCTCAAGAACGAGGCCTATGGTATCGCCTGCGATATCGGCTCGACGACGATCGCCATGCATCTCGTCTCGCTGCTCTCCGGCCGCATCGCCGCCTCCTCCGGCACATCGAACCCGCAGATCCGCTTCGGCGAAGACCTGATGAGCCGCGTCTCCTACGTGATGATGAACCCGGACGGTCGCGAGGCGATGACCAAGGCTGTGCGCGAGGCCGTCAACCAGCTGATCGGCAAGGTCTGCGAGGAAGGCAATGTCGATCGCCACGACATTCTCGACGCCGTGTTCGTCGCCAATCCGATCATGCACCACCTGTTCCTCGGTATCGATCCGACCGAACTCGGCCAGGCGCCCTTCGCGCTCGCCGTCTCCGGCGCGCTGCAATATTGGGCGCATGAGATCGAGATCGACGTCAACCGCGGCGCGCGCGTCTACATGCTGCCCTGCATCGCCGGCCATGTCGGCGCCGATGCAGCCGGTGCGACGCTCGCCGAAGGGCCGTATCGGCAGGATCGCATGATGCTGCTTGTCGATGTCGGCACCAATGCCGAAATCGTGCTCGGCAACCGCCAGCGCGTCGTTGCCGCCTCCTCCCCGACAGGCCCTGCCTTCGAGGGCGCGGAGATCTCTTCCGGCCAGCGCGCTGCACCGGGCGCAATTGAGCGCGTGCGCATCGATCCCGTGACGCTGGAGCCGCGCTTCCGGGTGATCGGCGTCGACAAGTGGTCGGATGAGGACGGTTTCAGCGAGGCGGCAGCGGCCGTCGGCGTGACCGGCATATGCGGCTCGGCGATCATCGAGGTCGTCGCCGAAATGTATCTCTCCGGCATCATTTCCGAAGACGGTGTCGTCGATGGCGGCATGGCAGAGCGCAGCCCGCGCATCATCCAGAATGGCCGCACCTTCTCCTACCTGCTGCATGACGGCGACCAGCGCATCACCGTCACCCAGAACGACGTGCGCGCCATTCAGCTCGCCAAGGCAGCACTTTATGCCGGCATCAAGCTGCTCATGGAAAAGCAGGGTGTCGAACATGTCGACACCATCCGCTTTGCCGGCGCCTTCGGCTCGTTCATCGATCCGAAATACGCCATGGTGCTCGGCCTGATCCCCGATTGCGAGCTGGACGAGGTGAAGGCCGTCGGCAACGCCGCCGGCACCGGCGCGCTGATGGCGCTGCTCAATCGCGGCCATCGCCGCGAAATCGAGGAAACCGTCAAGAAAATCGAGAAGATAGAGACAGCGCTTGAATCGAAATTTCAGGAGCACTTCGTCTACGCCATGGCGATGCCGAACAAGGTCGATACCTTCCCGAAGCTCGCGGCGGTGGTGACGCTGCCGGAGCGAAAAGTGCTGTCCGACGATGGCGGCGAAGGGGGCGGTCGCCGCCGCCGTCGCAGCCGCGAATAGGCGACATCAGTCCTTCCGAAATTTAGCGCTCGGCCGGTGGAACTCCGCCGGCCGTGTCGCGTTTTGGCGGCACTGTGGATCACGCTGTCAAACTCGCCCTGAAAACCGGTTCTGCGCTGAAGGCTGCCACGGTCGAGCCTGTCTCTGAACTGGTCTATCTCGCCGGCCTCGATACCGGCATCACCCGCCGGCCGGGCAAACGTGGCTTTCTCTATTACGACGCCAAGGGCCAAAGGATTACCGATCGCGACGAACTCGACCGGATCGCCGCCCTTGCCATCCCGCCGGCCTATACCGACGTCCTGATCTCTCCCGATCCCATGAGCCACCTGCAGGCGACCGGCTACGACCAGCGCGGCCGCAAGCAATATCGCTACCATCCGCTTTGGTCGGAAGAACGCGGGCGGGACAAGTTCGCGCTGTTGCCCGCCTTCGCCGCCGCCCTGCCGCGTATTCGTGAGAAGGTCGATCGCGACCTGCGCCAGCGAAAGCCCGGCCCGGAAAAGGCGCTGGCGACGGTGGTGCTCTTGCTCGACAGACTGTTCATCCGCATCGGAAACCCTGTTTACGCCGAGAAAAACGGCTCCTTCGGCCTCACCACACTGAAGAACCGCCATGTGAAGATCGAAGGATCGAGCGTGTTCTTCAATTTCAAGGGAAAATCCGGCAAGGAGTGGAGGCTGAAGCATAGCGACCGGCGCATCACCCGCGCCATCCGCGCCTTGCAGGAGCTTCCGGGCCAGCAGCTCTTCCAGTATCGCGACGAGGACGGAAAGCGCCACCCGATCCGCTCGCAGGACGTCAACGCTTACATCCGGGAAGCGGCCGGCGCCGATTTCTCCTCCCGCCAGTTCCGCACCTGGGGCGCGACCCACATGGCGGCGGTCGCTCTTGCGGCGTTGCAGCCGCCGGAAAGCCAGCGGCTGCTGAAGCAACAGGTCAATGCGATCATCGACGAGGTCGCCGCCCGGCTCGTCAACACCCGCGCCGTCTGCCGGTCGTCCTACATCCACCCCCGCGTGTTCACGGATTTCGAAAGCGGCGCCCTGATGGAACTGGCGCGCATGCGGGCAAGCCGCAGCACTTCGCTGCGGCGCTGGATGGAGGATGACGAAATTCGCGTCATGCGCTGGCTCGAACAGGCGGCGAAAGACGCCGGCTAGGCCTTCAGGAGAACGTGCTGAAGGCTGCCCGCACATGCTCGGCAACGGCAAGCACCGGCGCCGGCGCATCGCTGATCACCTTGAGGCCGATATTATAGTGGCCCAGTTCCGGCAGTCCTTCCGCCTCGCCCAGTTCCACTAGGTCCCCCTGCACGAGATAACGCGGCAGCGGTGCAATCGCGAGATCGGCCAGGATCGCCGCACGCTGGCCCGTCGTATGGGCGCTGAGGAACGCGACGCGGAAACCGCGCCCCGCCTTGGTCAGCCGCTCGACGGCATCCGCGCGCCAGACGCAACCGTCCTCCCACATCGAAACCGGCAGCGGATTGCGCGTCTGGGCCGTGCCGCAACGAACGCCGGCCCAAACCAGCTTCTCCTGCACCAGCAGTTCGGAAGGGCTGCTCTCGTCATCATAGAAACTGTTGTAGATGACGATGTCCATGCGGTGCTCGTCCACACGCTTGCGCATGAGATTGCTGGACCCGATCATCACGTCGACGGTGACGTTGGGATAGGACTCGCCGAACCGCTTCAGCACCTCCGGCAGAATGCGTTCGCCGATATCCTCCGGCGCGCCGACACGCACGACGCCGTTCATATCGGGCAGCAGGAAGCGCGACACCGCCTCGTTGTTGAGCGCCAGCATGCGCCGGGCAAAGCCGAGCAGCACCTCGCCCTTCGGCGTCAGCGAGACCGAGCGCGCATCGCGCAGGAACAGCACGCAGCCCAGCGTCTCCTCCAGCTTCTTGATCTGCATGGAGACGGCGGACGGCGTGCGATAGACGGTCTCGGCGGCGGTCGTAAAATTCCCCGTCTCGGCGATCGCGACGAAGGTCTTCAGCACATCGAGTTCGAGAAGCGGCAGCACGTGCCGGAGCATCATATTCATGGCGACCTCATCGATCAGAAAAACTGAAAGATAGCATGATTGCATTTCGTTTGATTGAACATCAGGAAAGCGGGATAGTCAAGGCATAGAGATGGAGTACGGAAGGAGGAGATCATGGAACACCGCTTCGTCGACATGACAGCCATCCTTGGCTGGTGGAATGAGCGACGCCGGGAATGGCGCGCGGCAAAGGCCCGCCGCAATACCTATCGGGAAATCGCGGCGCTGCCGGAACAGCTGCGGATCGACTTGACCGCAAGACATCAGAAAATGTGATACATCACATCAAACATATTCGTTTGAATGATGAATAGGGTAGCGGCATAACAGCATCATGGTCGCGACCTTTTGAAAACCTCTCTCAAAAGGAACCAGTACAATGGCACATCACAGCTTCGAATCCCACGGCCTGCCCGTGCGGCTTTCCAGCGTTTTTCACGGCGTCAGCGGCATCAGCCGTCGCATGATCGCATCCTGGCGTCGCCACCGCACCGAACGGGCGCTCGAAGGCCTGCCTTTCGACACCCTCAAGGATATCGGTTTTCCCTCCGCCGACACGTTTGAAGCCAAGGCTGCGTGCGACGCGGGCATTTCTACACGATGACACCGGACGATAGCAAAGCAGACAATCCTCCCTGTCCCGCCATGCGCTGAAAGGGCATTCCGAATACCGGAATGCCCTTTTTGCTTGCGCCCGCCACCGCGTTGAAAGGCACCGGTTTCATCGCCTCGAAACTTGCCTGTTTCCGACAAGATTCTCCCATCGCCATCGGCCGGCTGTTTTTTCACCCAAAATACCCCGCGAAACACATCGCAAGGAAGAAGGCCTTAAAGACGACATTTTTGTCGCGACGACACAACGCCACGACATTTTCTTGCTGATATCGTGTTCTTTCGAGACTTATAAACAAGCAGGGCTGCATTAAATCCTTCCCAGTCGCGGCCTTCCATGCCAATGTCGCAATCAGAAAAGCCAGTCCATCGACTTTGGCTTGAACTGAGCCATCTCCAGCGCATGGAACCCGTCGATGAACAAGCCACTGACCAAGAAGCGTTCCCTAGTTTTCTTTCTCGTGCCGAACTTTTCCATGCTGCCCTTTTCCGCAGCCATAGAGACGCTGCGCATCGCCAACCGCATGCTGGGCTATGAGGCCTATACCTGGCGGCTAGCTTCCAGCGACGGCATGCAGGTTCTGTCGTCGAGCGGCATCGGGCTCGAGGTCAATACCTCGCTTGCCGACGAGCGCAAGCATCTGGGCGGCGAAGGCCGTCCCTCGATGGTGCTGGTCTGTTCCGGCATCTATGTCGAGGACTTCCACAACAAGTCCGTCAACGCCTGGCTGCGCGAAGTCTATAACCGCGGCGTCGCCGTCGGCAGCCTCTGTACGGGCGCGCATGTGCTGGCCTCCGCCGGGCTTCTGACCGGCAAGCGCTGCGCCATTCACTGGGAAAACCTGCCGGGCTTTGCCGAGGCCTTCCCGCAGGTGGACGTCTATGCCGATCTCTACGAGATCGACGGCAATATCTACACCTGCGCCGGCGGCACCGCCTCGCTCGACATGATGCTGAACCTGATCGATCAGGATTTCGGCGAAAACCTCGTCAACCGCGTCTGCGAACAGGCGCTGACCGACCGCGTGCGCGGCCCGCATGACCGCCAGCGGCTGCCGTTGCGCGCGCGCCTCGGCGTGCAGAATTCCAAGGTGCTGTCGATCATCGAGTTGATGGAAGGCAATCTTTCCGAGCCGTTGTCGCTGCTCGAAATCGCCGACAGCGCCGGACTGTCGCGCCGCCAGATCGAGCGGCTTTTCCGTCAGGAGATGGGCCGTTCGCCGGCCCGCTACTATCTCGAAATCCGCCTCGACCGCGCCCGTCATCTGCTGGTGCAGTCGGCCATGCCGGTGGTGGAGGTGGCCGTCGCCTGTGGCTTCGTCTCGGCCTCGCACTTCTCCAAGTGTTATCGCGAACTCTACAATCGCTCACCCCAGCAGGAGCGCGCCGAGCGCAAGCTCACCCTGCAGTCGGTCCGCTAATACCCGTTCCGGGGCGCCGAAAGGCGCCTCAAGCGCTCAGGGATTGCAGCAGGGTCAGTTCCGAAACGATCCGGTTTCGGCCGTCGAACTTGGCCATGTAGAGGAACTGGTCGGCCGCATTGAGATAGTTGTCGAAGGATTCGGCGGTCTCGATGGTCGCAAGGCCGATCGACACCGTCACCGACAGCGCCTCGCCATCGGCCGTCACCCGTGTCGCCGCCAGTTCCTGGCGCAGCATCTCGCAGAGCCGGTTGGCTTCCATCAGCGGCAGGCTGTTGAACAGGATGCCGAACTCCTCGCCGCCAAGACGGGCGAGCAGATGATTGTCGCCCACCAGCGACAGCAGTCGGGCAGCCACAGCCTTCAGCACGATATCGCCGACCTCGTGGCCATAGGTGTCGTTCAGGCGCTTGAAATGATCGATATCGAGAATGGCGATCGATGTGGACTGGCCGCGGCGCAGACATTGTTCGACCATGCGCGGTCCATGCTGGAAGAAGTGGCGGCGGTTGAAGATATTCGTCAGGTAGTCACGCGCCGCAATATCGTGCAGCATTTGGATGCGCCGCTGGATATTGGCGGCGTGGAACAGGCGGCTGTTGAATTCCTCGACCAGAAACGGCTTCTGCAGGAAATCCGTCCCGCCGCTCTGCAGGAAACGGCCGGCATGCAGCCGGTTTTCGGTGCTGCCGAGCGCGATGATACCGAGGCCGTCCTCGCCGTGGCGCAGCCGGATTTCGGCAAGCAGCCCATAGGCGGTCATGTCGGACAGTTCGAGATCGGTGACCACGAGGTCGATGCTCTGACTGCTATCGAGCGCGGCGAGAGCATCGGCGCCACACGCCGCCTCCTCCAACTGGAATTGCTGCTGCCGCAGCAGCAGCGACAGCTCCCGGCGCGAATCCTCGACGGAATCGACGAGCAGCACCCGCGTCGCGGCATTGGTCAGCACCCGGTCCACCACGGCGATGACATGGCCGATGGCATCGGGCTGGCTCTTGATCACGCAATCGACCACGCCGCGCGCCAGAACGGCGTCACGGGTCGTATCGTTGAAGGTACCGGTAAAGACGACTGCGGCGATCTGGTGGGCGGTAACGAAATCCAGCGCCTCGCAATTGGGCGCGTCTGGCAGGTTGAGATCGAGCACGGCCAGCGAAAATGCGCCCGGTTCCGCCTCGATTGCCCGGCGGGCGGCGGCAAAGGTCGGACAATGGGTAACGGAAAGGCCATGGATCGTCTCCAGCCCATGCGTCAGCACGGTGGAGAACATGCGGGAATCCTCGATCAGCAGCATGCGCCTGTCGGCATGCTTCTGCACGTTTGAATCCCGCCTCGGCCTGATGCGAAAGCTCACGGTCCCGCCATTCTGAGCCGATGCGTCACGCGATTGAACGTCAGCTCTCGATTATCGTTGTGCGAAAGGCGGCTACGATCCCCTCGTCCGCCGCCTTCCCTCTCTTCCAGACAATCAAAACCACGGTAGATTGCAATTTGGTTAAGATACCCTCGGAAATCGTTGGTTTACCAAGGGAATTGCGAATTTCAGAAGAAAATGAATATTCAATTTTTCTGATAGATCAGGCCGACTTCGCCAGTTTCGCACCCAGGCTCTGGATTTTCGTCAGCGTGTCCAGGTTCTGGTTCACGCGGCAATAGAATTCTTCGTTGATGAACGGCCGCATCATGAAGTCATTGCCGCCGGCCTTCAGGAACCGCGCAGACAAGAGGCGGTTGTTGGAAGACGAAACGCCGATGATGCGCAACTGGTGCGGACCATAGGCGCCGCGAATGCGCCGGGTCAGCTCGAAGCCGTCAATATCAGGCATGTTGTAGTCGGTGATGACGAGGCCGATATCCGGGTTGGCCTTCAGGATTTCGAGCGCGGCCGCGCCGCAATCGGCGGAGCTGGTGCGGAAATTGTAGCGCTTCAGCTGGCTGGTCAGCAGCGCCCGCGCCGTCGGGCTATCGTCGACGATCAGCACGTGGTGGCGATGATTGGTGAGGAAGCGGCAGACCGATTCCGCCAGCATATCGACGGCAAAGACGCTGTCCTTGATGACGTAATCGACGATATCCTTAGCGAGGATCGCCTCGCGGGTGCTTTCCTGGAAGGTGCCGGTGAAGATGATCGTCGGCACGCTCATGTCGATGAGATAGGAAAGCGCCTCGCCGTTTTCGGCGCCGGGCAGATTGATGTTGGAAATGGCCAGCGTTGCTGGGAAGGTCGCGTTCTCGACGGCGAACTGCAGGTCGTCATAGTCCTTGCAGACGATGACATCGATATCGAAAAGCTCTTTCAGCCGCTTCGACGCCATCGCCGAGAAGAGATTGCTGTCTTCAGCCAGCACGATACGGCTCTGCTGCAAGGATTCACCGGAATAATACATTCCGGACACGCCGAAAAATGACATTGATTGCCCATCTTGAAAGGATTGTCCCCGCAATCAAGCTACGCGGAAAGGTTTTCTCAGTCGTTAATCGGTCGCTGAAATACCGGGCAACGAGAATGTCGCCCCGATGGGTGAGGCGACATGGTGCCGGCGACAGGCAACCCGGTCAGTTGATGACCGCGGAACCCTTGACGATATCGACGTTCTCGGAGCCCTCGAGGCCGATACGGTCGCCGCTCGGCGTGGTGATGAAGCAGCCGCTCGGGCACACCGCTTCGGTGCTGCCGGCAGCGATCGCCACTTCCATGCGGTTGTCGCCTTCGACGATGACGAGCACGGCAGGATCGGGGTCCTTATTGGTGATGTTGGCGCTGAGGGCCGGATGCGCCAGCGCGACAACCACAAGACATGCACTGAAAACCTGCTTCATTGCTTACCGGCGCTTGCCGCGCCGCCCCTCAACAGCCCCGCCCTGAACAAGGTGCGGGACACCATCCACCCAATGGAGAAAAGCATAGCCGCTCTTTCCCTGGAATGCCTAGAGATATAATCGCAGGCGGCTGAATGAAGGCTGAATGCGCCGTTCAGCCTTCCGATGGCTCCGAGGCGAGGCCGACGATCCGCCGCGGGCGGCGCTTGGTGCCGCTGCGCTGCGCTGCTTCCTCAGCCGGGCGAAGCAGCGGCACGTCTTCCTCGTCCGCCGCCTCGAAAGCCTCGTCGATCGGCTCTTCCGGTTCGACCTCCGGTTCGGCGGTGAAGGGCTTTGCCAGCCCCTCCTCGCGGAAACGCTCGAAGATCGCCAGCCGCAACTCGTTGCGGACGCCGGTGCCGTTGACGATGTCGGCGAGGTAGACCCGAAGCTCGAAGGTCATGGTCGCATCGGCGAAGGAGGAGAAGACCGCCACCGGTGACGGCGTCTTGAGCACCAGTGGATGGCTCTCGGCAATCTCCATCAACATATCCATGATACGGCGCGGTGCTGCATCGTAGCCGACGACGACGGGGATATCGGTGCGCCCGAGCTTGTTGCGGTGGGTCCAGTTGCCCACCGAAGCGTTGATGAACAACGAATTCGGCACCATGATCGTCTGGCGCTGGAAGGTTTCGATCTCGGTGGCGCGCACGGAGATGCGGCGCACGAAGCCTTCCGTCGTTCCCGTCACCACCCAGTCGCCGACCTTGAACGGCCGCTCGACGAGCAGGATCAGGCCGGAGACGAAGTTCGAGACGATATTCTGCAAACCGAAACCGACACCGAGCGAGAGAGCACCGGCGACGAGCGCGAGGTTGGAAAGATCGAGCCCCGCCGCCGAAATGCCGACGAGCCCGGCAAGTCCGACCCCGAGATAGCCGACCCCGGTCTTGACCGAGTTGCGCACCCCGGCATCGACCCGGCTGCGCGCCATGACGCTGCCGTCCAGCCAGCGCTGGAACCAGCGGGTGACGAAATAGCCGATCGCAAACAGCAGGATGCCCGCACCGATGCCCACGATCGAGATGGTGATGCTGCCGATCTTGATTTCCGTCAGGAAGCGATAGGCCCAGGACTCGATATCGGCGATCTGAAAGCCCCATTGCAGCAGGATCAGCGGCACGAAGAACAGGATCACCAGTGCATAGATGCCGAGGCCGAAGGCGAGACCGGTCTGATCGAGCGCAATCTGCTCCATGCCGAAACGGCGCTCCAGATAACGCCCGACAATGGTACCGGCGAGCGCATTCTGCTTGGCGATCGCCTTGCCCGTGAGCATGCCGATATACATCGTCACGAAAATCGCGCCGGTGATGACGATCTGCGTGGCGATGAACCGCCCAAGCCCGACATAGCCGGAAAGCGCCGCGAGAATGAGACCGCCGCCGGTGACGACGAAACTCAGCGAGATGGCGCGCGGCCAGGGCTTGCCCCGGCTTTGCGGCTCGTCCGGCGACGGTACCATCGGCCGGATCAGCGCCATCGCCATCAGGATGAGGCCGATGACGATCGTGGCCACGAAGCTGCGGGCGACGGTCAGCACCACGGGCGAACTGAGAACCTCGCTGACGGTGGCGAGAAAATAGTCGAAACCGTTGACCACCGCCATTGCGAGGATCGCCGGAAAGAGTAGTGCAGCGCCATGATCGGACACATTGACGAGCCGCCAGGCCGGCTCGCGTGGCGACAGCACCGCCCGCGCCAGTTGCGACACGAACACCAGCACGACGCCAAGCCCGAGCGCCACCAGGATCAGCGGCGCGATATCCGAGCGCAGCACGTTGAAGGTGTTGAGGAAGAAATAGCTCGACGCCGAAAATACCACCATCACGAGGGTCGGCACCATGGTCGACCAGAAGGCGACGGTCAGCCGGGTTATGTAGCCCGGTTCGCTGACATCGGCCTTGTTGCGGATCAGCGGATAGAACAGCCGCCGTGTGCCGGAAACCAGCACGAACGCCGCGCAGAGCGACAGGAAAATGGAGGAGAGCAGCGCGAAACGCTTGTAGTTCCAGGCAAAGGTCAGCCAGCTGCCGATGCTGCGGCTCAGCGCCTGATATTCGGCCGAGATCGAGCCGACCGCATCGCCGAACATGCCCCAGGAAATATCGGTGTGCTTGAACAAGGCATTGCTGAACAGATCGCGCCTGATGGCGGTGATCGAGTTGGAGAGCTTCGTCGCCTGGATCGAGAGGTTTTCGGCATTGCCGGTCAGCGCATTGATCGCCCCACGCTCGGCGGTCAGGCGCTTGCGCTCCTGGGTCACGACGTCAGCTTCGGGCGGGGCGCCTTCGGCCGGCGGGTCGCCAAGTTCCGCCAGCCGCGCCTTGATCTCATCGAGTCGCGGCCGGGTCGCGACTGAGGTCGCGATGATTCGCTTGCCGACCGCATCCACCTCGACCTTGATGTCGGCCAGCCGATTGTCGTCATCACGCGCGCCATCGACGGCGGCGCTGAGCCGCTTCAGATCCTTGGTGGCCTGATCGAGCTGCGCCGTTGCCTGATCCTGCGCGGGCGGCTGGCTCTGGGCGGGGGCCGCGGCCTGCGCATTGCCGTTTGCAGGCTGCTGCGCCGTCGGTTGCGCTTGCTGCGGCTGCTGCGCCAGAACGGGCGCGGCCAAAAGCAATGCGGCAAGGAGGATGGAAAATCTGGACATCATCGGCAGTCTAAAATCCTTCGTCGGGTGTGCCACGCCATCAGGCGGGGCCAGGAATCGGCAGGCACGGCAGATGCTGCATAAGGCCTGGGGCACCGGTATGCAAAAAACCGGACGCCTTGATCAGAAACTCGATCCCGGCTGGGCGAGAAATGCGATCTCCGCCTCTGTCGAATTACGGCCGAGGATCGCGTTCCGATGGGGGAATCGTCCGAACTTCCGGATGATCTCGCAATGTCTGATGGCAAAATCGAGGTATTTCGGATCACCAAGCGCGGCAAAAAGCCGAACGGAATCGGTTTGGTCGGTGAGGTTCTCGGAATGTTCGAACGGTAAATACAAGAATGCCCGCTGATGGACCGTCATATCCGCATCGATGCCGGCATCGAGCGCCAGCCGCGCCTCGCGCAGCGCCAGGCTATCGGTCGCAAAGGCCAGCGGCGAAGCGCGATACATATTGCGCGGCAGCTGGTCGAACAGGATGATCGCCGCCAGCCGCGCCTCGGGCGTCGCGCGCCAGCGCTCGTCGAGACCGCGCGACAAGGCCAGATGCGTGTCGCGGAACCGACGGGTGCATTGGGCATCGAGCCCGGCATCCGCCGTGAACCAGGCCTCATACGACAATTCCTCGAACCAGAAACTCAACACCTCTTCGGGCGAGCAGATTGCGGTGGGGTCGGACACGAAATTTCCTTTCGTCGATTCGCCCGGCCGGTGCTTCGCCAGGGCAGGAGAACACATAGAGCATTTCCAGCCGAAGCGTAGCCGCATCGGCGGCCCAAAGTGCTGCAAAACAGCGTCGGGCGGGAGCCTTTCCACGCCCTGCCCCCTCACGACAACGTCGCTGGAAATTTTCCACCCTCGCGTTATATCCAGACGACCGTCGTGCACATGATGGGCACCCGGCGGCAAAGGAGGAGATCATGAGGAAGATCATTGCCGCGGCCGCATTTGTCCTGACCGGCTGCGTGGTTCTGAGCGGATGTGTCGTCGGCGACACCAGCGGACCGGGCCTTGAGCCGATCCCCGGCAGCATCACCTATGGCGGCCAGCCGCGCACGAAGCTGACCAAGGCGCCGATCGGCAGCACCGTCAGCAACTATTTCTTCGGCCCTTACGGCGAGCGCATCCAGGAAACGTATATCATCCAGCCGGACCGGTCGTTGAAACTGGTGTGGCGGGAGCGTCAGGATATCTTCTCGGCCCTTCGCGATTGAGGTATCGGAATTTCAGCGCTGCGGCATATAACGATTTGCGGGCAAAAATTTTCGTCGATCCGCGAAAATGCTGCGCACGGCAAATTGTTTTCCCATTTGCGGCCGGAAAAAGGCACGACTTTCTCATCGGCTCCGGGACAACAAAAAGTTCTGCGTTATATAATTCCACCTAATGCATAGACTATACCTGCAAGCAACGGAGGTAGAGATGCGAGCGACATCAGTTTCACGACTTCTTACAGCGGCCGCACTGGCGGCGGCCCTGCAGATCGGCAGCCTGGGGATGGCCTTTGCCGATACGACGCTTCTCAATGTCTCCTATGACCCGACCCGCGAACTCTACAAGGACTTCAACGCGGCGTTTGCGGAAAAATGGAAGGCTGACACGGGCGAGACCGTGACAATCCAGACGTCCCATGGCGGTTCGGGCAAGCAGGCGCGCTCCGTCATCGACGGCCTCGACGCCGATGTGGTGACGCTGGCGCTCGAAGCCGATATCGACGCGATCGCCAAGGGAACCGGCAAGATCCCGGAAAACTGGAAGAGCCGGCTCGAAAACAACAGCGCCCCCTACACCTCGACCATCGTCTTCCTGGTGCGCAAGGGCAATCCGAAGGGCATCAAGGACTGGGGCGATCTCGTCAAGGACGATATCCAGGTGATCACACCCAACCCGAAGACCTCCGGCGGCGCCCGCTGGAACTTCCTCGCTGCCTGGGCCTGGGCGCGTGCAGCCAACAACGGCGATGACGCCAAGGCGCAGGAATACGTAACCCAGCTCTTCAAGCATGTTCCGGTGCTTGACACCGGCGCACGCGGCGCGACGACGACTTTCGTCCAGCGCGGTCTCGGCGACGTGCTGATCGCCTGGGAAAACGAAGCCTATCTTTCGCTCGAAGAACTCGGCCCCGACAATTTCGACATCGTGACCCCCTCCATCTCGATCAAGGCTGAACCGCCGGTCGCGCTGGTCGATGGCAACGTCGATGCCAAGGGCACCCGCAAGGTGGCCGAAGCCTACCTGCAATACCTCTACTCCGACGTCGGCCAGAAGATCGCGGCAAAGCACTATTACCGCCCCTTCAAGCCGGAGGTTGCCGACCCCGCCGACATCAAGCGATTTGCGGATGTGAAGCTCGTCACTATTGACGAATTCGGCGGATGGAAGGAAGCTCAGCCAAAATATTTTGGAGATGGCGGGCTCTTTGACCAGATCTACAAGCCGGGGCAATAATTCTTAATGACCGCACGCACAGTTCGGCGGTGGCAATTCAGACAGCCGAGCGTCATTCCGGGTTTCGGATTGGCGCTCGGCGTTACTTTGTCATGGCTTTTCCTCATCGTTCTCATTCCGCTTTCCGGCCTCGCCCTGCGCTCAAGCGCCCTTGGCTGGGAAAAGTTCTGGTCGCTTGCGACCGATGAGCGGACCCTCAACGCGCTTCGCATCAGCTTCGGCACGGCCTTTGCGGCCGCTGCCGTCAATGTCGTCTTCGGCGTGATCCTCGCCTGGGTGCTGGTTCGCTACCGGTTTCCCGGCAAGCGCATCATCGACGCCGTGGTCGATCTGCCCTTCGCGCTGCCGACGGCCGTTGCCGGCATCGCGCTCACCACGCTCTATGCGCCGAACGGCTGGATCGGCAGCCTCATAACGCCGCTTGGCATCAAGGTCGCCTTCACCCCGCTCGGCATCGTCATCGCGCTGGTCTTCGTCGGCCTGCCCTTCGTCGTGCGCACGGTGCAGCCGATCATGGAGGAAATCGACAAGGAGGTGGAGGAAGCTGCAGCGACGCTTGGCGCGACACGCTTCCAGACCATCAGCCGCGTACTGTTGCCCGGCCTTGCGCCGGCGGTGCTCACCGGCTTTGCACTCGCCTTTGCCCGCGGCGTCGGGGAATACGGCTCGGTGATCTTCATCGCCGGCAATCTTCCCTACGTCTCGGAAATCGCGCCGCTTTTGATCGTCATCCGCCTCGAAGAATTCAACTATCCGGCCGCGACCGCCATCGCCGCCGTCATGCTGGTCATCTCCTTTGCCATGCTCTTGATCATCAATCTCATCCAGGCCTGGAGCAGAAGGAGGTACGGTTATGGCGCATGATTTCACCTCCACCGGCCACCACACCAGCGAGACCGTGCGCACCGCGACCTCCGAAAGCCGGCTGGCCCGCTACGGGTTGATCGCCACCGCCCTCTGTTTCGTCGCGCTGTTCCTGCTGTTGCCGCTGGCGGTTGTCTTCACCGAAGCGCTGCGCAACGGCCCCGGCGAATTCCTGACGGTACTGCGCGATCCCGAGACCTTCTCGGCCATCCGCCTCACGCTTCTCGTCGCCGCCATCGCTGTGCCGCTCAATCTAGTGTTCGGCGTTTGCGCCGCCTGGGCGATCGCCAAATACGAGTTCAAGGGCAAGGCGTTCTTGACCACCCTGATCGACCTGCCCTTCTCGGTCTCGCCGGTCGTGTCGGGTCTGATCTTCGTGCTCCTGTTCGGATCGCACAGCCTGATCGGCCCCTGGCTGCAAAGCCACGGCATCCAGATCCTGTTTGCCGTTCCCGGCATCGTCATCGCCACGGTGTTCATCACCTTCCCCTTCGTCGCCCGCGAACTGATCCCGCTGATGCAGGAACAGGGCACGTCCGACGAGGAAGCGGCTCTTTCGCTCGGTGCCAGCGGCTGGCAGACCTTCTGGTACGTGACGCTTCCCAACATCAAGTGGGGCCTGCTTTACGGCGTTCTGCTCTGCAACGCCCGCGCCATGGGCGAGTTCGGCGCCGTGTCGGTGGTGTCCGGCCATATCCGGGGGCTCACCAATACCATGCCGCTGCAAGTGGAGATCCTCTACAACGAATATAATTTCGTCGCCGCCTTTGCCGTGGCGGCCCTGCTTGCGCTGCTGGCGCTCGTTACCCTCATCCTGAAGACGCTGCTTGAAATGAAGTTCAGCGCCCAGATCGCCGCCAGCCGCCGGCACTGAAAGGTCAAGTATTTATGGAAGTCCGTGTACAAAACATACGTAAGGAATTCGGCCGCTTCCCGGCGCTGAACGACGTGTCGCTGGATATCCGCTCCGGCGAACTGATCGCGCTGCTCGGCCCGTCGGGTTCCGGCAAGACGACGCTTCTGCGCCTGATTGCAGGCCTCGAAACCCCGACCGAAGGCACCGTCTATTTCGGTGAGGAGGATGCCTCGAAGAAGACCGTGCAGGAACGCAATATCGGCTTCGTGTTCCAGCATTACGCCCTTTTCCGCCACATGACGGTGCTCGACAACGTTTCCTTCGGCCTGAAGGTGCGCAAGGCCAGCCGCCGTCCGCCCGCCGCCGAAATCCGTGCCCGCGCGCTCGAACTGCTCGAACTCGTGCAACTCGGCGGCCTTGAAAAACGCTATCCGGCCCAGCTTTCCGGCGGCCAGCGCCAGCGCGTGGCGCTTGCCCGCGCCATGGCGGTGGAGCCGAACGTGCTGCTGCTCGACGAGCCCTTCGGCGCGCTCGATGCGCAGGTGCGCAAGGAACTGCGCCGCTGGCTGCGCGAAATCCACGACCGTACCGGCCACACCACCGTCTTCGTCACCCACGACCAGGATGAAGCGCTGGAGCTTGCCGACCGCGTCGTCGTCATGAGCAAGGGCAAGATCGAGCAGATCGGCACGCCCGACGAGATCTACGATCAGCCGAACTCACCCTTCGTCTTCGGCTTCATCGGCGAATCGAACATCATTCCGGTGCGCGTCGGAAACGGCCAGCTCTGGATCGGCGATCGATCGATCGGCGTCAGCGCCAGCGGCGAGGCAGACGGCCTCGCCCACCTCTATTTCCGCCCCCATGACGTCGAATTGCTCGACGATAGCGACGGCAGCATCGCCGGCACCGTCGCCGTCAGCCGCCGCGTGGCCGGCACCCGCCATGTCGAACTCGACATCGGCATTTCCGATTGCCGCGTGGAAATCGAACTGCCGCCGGAAATGGCCGCCGCCGACGGCTCCCGCCTCGCCTTCCGCCCCACCCGCTGGCGGCTCTTCCGGGAGGGTGCTGCGGGGTAAAGGCCTCGTTAGGGCTCGAGCTTGCGGCTTGACCCGCTTCTGCCCTACCAGCATCGCCCATTAAGGCGGGGCAACAGCATATGGTCCCGGTTGCCGCGGCGACTTCCCGCTTCTCCCCTCGGGGAGAAGATGCCCGAAGGGCAGATGAGGGGGTCTTCGCCGCGAACCCGGTGCCGCCCCCTCATCCGGCCCTGCGGGCCACCTTCTCCCCACTGGGGAGAAGGGAAAACCAGCCGCGCTTTCATATGCGATTACCCTGCCCTCAAGGAGGGAGCTGACAGGGGGCCTGCGGCATATTCATTGCCCGCATCGATGCACCGATCTCTCGCCAGACAGTTGACCACACACGGAACGAACGCACCGGTTGCGTTGACGCCGCCGGCTTTCTGCTGCTCTATGCGCAAAGGGCCGTTTCGGATGCGGGGTAGTATGCAGTACAGACGAGAAATAGACGGGCTCCGAACCGTCGCCGTGGTTCCCGTTCTCCTCTTCCACGCGGGGTTGGCCTCCTTCAGCGGCGGCTTTATCGGCGTCGATATCTTCTTCGTCATCAGCGGCTATCTGATCACCTCGATCATCATCCACGAACAGGAGAAAGACGGCTTTTCCATCCTGCGCTTCTACGAGCGCCGGGCGCGGCGCATCGTGCCGGTGCTCTCCTTTGTGCTGCTCTGCTGCCTGCCCTTCGCCTGGGCCTGGATGCTGCCAGAGCAGATGAAGGATTTCGGCGCAAGCCTGATCGCCGTCAGCCTCTTCGCCTCCAATGTGCTCTTCTGGCAGGAGGCCGGCTATTTCGCCCCTTCCGCCGAATTGCAGCCGCTGCTGCACACCTGGAGCCTGGCGGTCGAGGAACAATATTACGTGGTGTTTCCGCTGGCAGTGATGTTGCTCTGGCGCTTCGGCAAGCCGGTGGTGATCGGCGTCATCGCCGCTGTCGCGCTCCTGAGCCTCGGCCTTGCGCAATACGGCTCGCAGAATTTCGCTTCGGCTAATTTCTACCTGCCGAGCAGCCGCGCCTGGGAACTGCTGGCCGGCTCGCTATCGGCCTTCCTCGTTTCCGGCGGCTATTTCCGCAACAGCAACCTGCTTTCGGCTCTCGGCCTGGCGCTGATCGGCTGGGGCATCTTCGCCTATGATGCGGCAACGCCCTACCCATCCTTCTACACCGCCGTCCCCGTCATCGGCACGGCGCTCGTCATCCTTTTCGGCTGGCAGGGCACGTGGACGGCGATGCTGCTCTCCACCCGCCCCTTCGTCGGCATCGGCCTTATCAGCTACAGTCTTTATCTCTGGCACCAGCCGCTCTTTGCCTTTGCCCGCATCCGCGCCCTGACGGAACCGTCGCCCATGGTCATGGCCGCCCTTGCCATTGCCGCCTTCCCGATTTCCTATCTGTCTTGGCGCTTCGTCGAGACACCCTTCCGCAAGGGGCCGATCCCCTTCCTGCCGGACTCGATGCGTGTCCTTGCCGGTGCCGGGGCAGTCGCGGCGGCATTCATTGCCGCGGGTTTTCTCGCCACGCGCGACAGCGGCCTGGAGTTCCGCCTTCCCCCTGAGGCGCAACTGGCGCTGGAGGTGAAGGAAAATCCCGACCCGATCATGCTCCGCTGCCTCTACGACAAGGGGGAGGCCAAGCTCGACCATCCCGTGCGCGACTGCCTGACGCCGAATACCAGGACCCCGGATACGATTCTGATCGGCGATTCCCACGCCGCCGCCGTGGCAGGCGAGACGATGCGGACCTTCGAAAAGGCGGGCGCCGATCTCTATGTCATGGCCCATTCAGCCTGCGCCGGCTTTTCCGGCTTCTACGTCTTCGACGCCAAATACAAGATGCGCTGCAATTCCTTCTTCTCCGGGATAGAGGAGTACATCCGCAGCAGCGACATCAAGACTGTTGTCATGCTCAGCCGCTGGACGCTCTATGTCGAAGGAACGCCCTTCGACAACGGCGAAGGCGGCGTCGAAAGCCTGAAACCCCTCTATGCCGATCTTTACGACCGCCGCGACACGCCCGCCGGCCGCGACGACCCCGCCCGCAAGGAGCGTGTGGTGAAGCAATACCTCGCCGATATCGAGGATTACCTGAAGCGCGGCTTCCACGTGGTGTTGGTTTATCCGGTCCCGGAAGCAGGCTGGGACGTGCCCGGCATCGTCGCAAAGGCAGCATTGACCCGCCGCGATAGGCTGGAGTTCAGCACCAGCTACGATCGCTACAACAAGCGCAACGAAAAGATCATCGCGGCCTTCGACACGCTGTCGCATCCCAACCTGCGCAAGGTGAAGCCGGCAGAGCATTTCTGCGGCAAGCCGCTTCCCGGCCGCTGCATCAACAGTCTCGATGCTTCGACAATTTACTATTTCGACGACGATCACCCCTCGGATGCCGGCGCGGACCTTCTGGCGCCGGCAATCCTGCAAGCGGTGCGCTCATTCGACGAAGGAGATCAAGACGCAGACAAACTCGCCGGCAACTAGAGTTTGTTAGGGAAAAGTGGGAACCGGTTTTCCCGAAAAGACAAACGAAAACAAAAGAATTGAGAGTCTGTCAGGTTCAGAATGAACCTGACAGACTCTAAGGCAGCTTCTTCGTCTGCTCGGCCGCATGTTGCGGATCGACGACAAGCGGATCAGGCGGTTGCGTGCTGCGAGAGCCGCCGCCCTGATCGAAATACTGGGCCACGAGAATGCTCAGGATCGAACCGATCACGACCCCGAACACACCGAGCATCATTCCACGCATTGTCATCTCAGTCGTAGACGTAAACGACGCGGCGCGTCTGCGGATCGACCAGAACCGGGCGGTCGTTGAGCCGGACATAGCTGTAGCGATAATTCGGCACTTCAGCGACGGTCACGCCCGGCGGCAGCGTGGCGCCCACCACCAGATCGCCCTCGAAGGGCACGGTCTCGACGGTCGTCGTATCGATATAGGTGCGGACCTCGGCCGGCGGCGTCACCACGACGCCATCGTCGACACGGCCGATAAGTTCATCGCCCGGCGCAGGCGTCGCAACACTGCCCGTCTGCTCGTAGCTGACGACCGGAACGGCCAGATCGGAGCGATGCTGCTGCACCACCACCGGCGCGCCGTTGTAATCGACCGTCAATTGCTCGGCATAGACCCAGCCGCGCATGCCGTTGACATCGATGCGGCACCAGTTCTCGCCGTCTAGACAGCCATCAAGCGAGCCTGCGCTGCCGCGGGTGGCGATGCCGACAGCCGGATACTCGGCCCCCGGACCGGAATAGACGGTGATATCCGTCGCCGTCGTCGCCAGCATTTCAGCCTGCGCGGCGCCGGCCGCGAAAGCAAGCAAACCGCCGGCGAAGACCGGTTTGAAAATCGGGTTCATGGGCTCTTCTCCTGTTTGACGAGCAACAATGTGCAGTGCAAACGCACGGGAGAAGACCTGGTTCCGCCGGCCGGGCGCGTGGCCGCCGGTCAACCCTCTTGAGGCGCGGCTTCCTCGACGGTCTCGTTCATCTTGCGGCGGGCCTGCGCCATTTCGCTGACGGCGGCCCGCAGCGCCGGGTGGCGCGACATGAAGACGTTGAAATCCCGCCGGTCGAGGATGAAGAGTTCGCAGAAATCGACGGCGACGACATCGGCCGTGCGACGGCCGCCGGTGAGCAGCGCCATTTCGCCGAAGAACGACCCCGCTCCAAGCCGGATTTCACCGGTGGGCACCTGCACTTCGACGGCGCCTGCGGCGATGAAATACATCGAATCCCCCCGGTCCCCGGCCCGAAGGATACGGTCGCCCGGCGAAACCGAATGCGGCCGGAACATCAAAAGCAGCTCTTCATGCGAGGCCTCGTCGATCGACGAAAACAGCGGGAAGGTCTCGATGATGTGCTGGATCTTCCGATGATGATGGCGGTGGCGCTCTTCCTGCTGCGCCTGGATTTCCGCAAGCTCAGAGGACAGCGCCTCGAAACGCCGCTTGCCATGCCGGGCCGACCAGATCGGATAGGCGGTGCGGACCCGTTGCTTCAACTCGCCGGTGATCCAGAAGATCACCGGATTGATGGTGATCGAAAGGATCGCGCCGGCGAGAATGAGGCTCTGTCCCTCCGGCGTCAAAAGACCGAGCGAAATGCCGAGACCGGCGAGGATGAAGGAGAATTCGCCGATCTGGGCAAGCCCCGCCCCAACCGCCAGCGCCATGCCCACGGGATAGCGCAGCAGCAGCACCACCAGGACCGAGACCAGATATTTGCCCAGCGTGATGAGCGCCAGCGTCGCCAGCACCTCCAGCGGCTCCCGGATCAGGATCGTCGGATCGAACAGCATGCCGACGGAGACGAAGAACAGCACCGAAAACGCATTTTGCAACGGAAGCGAATCGGCCGCCGCCCGATGGCTGAGATGGCTCTCGCTCATGATCACGCCGGCAAAGAACGCGCCGAGCGCGAAGGAAACGCCGAACAGCATGGCCGAACCGAAGGCGATACCGAGTGCGATGGCGAGCACCGACAGCGTGAAAAGCTCGCGCGAGCCGGTGCGCGCCACCTGGGTCAGCATCCAAGGAACCGTCTTCGGCCCCAGCCAGATGGCCAGCACCGCAAAGATGCCGACCTTGGCGAGCGTGATCGCGATATCGATTGCAATGCCCATCGCATCCGCCGGCACCGCCGCCTCACCGCCATGGCCCACGGCATGGCCGCCCAGAAGCTCCGCCACCAGCGGCAAGAGCACGAGCACCAGCACCATGGCGAGGTCCTCGACGATCAGCCAGCCGATCGCCACGCGGCCTGCGGCGGTATTTACCAGATTGCGCTCCTCCAGCGCCTTCAGAAGCACCACGGTACTGGCAACCGAAAGGCAAAGGCCGAAGACCAGCCCCGCGCCGAGACTCCAGCCGAAGAGATGGGCAAGGCCGATGCCGAGCAGCGTCGCAAGGATGATCTGGATGACCGCTCCGGGAACCGCCAGCGCCCGCACCGCCTTGAGGTCGGAGGCCGAGAAATGCAGGCCGACACCGAACATCAAGAGGATGACGCCGAGTTCCGCCAGTTGCGAGGCGATTTCGCCATCGGCGGTAAAACCCGGCGAAAACGGCCCGATGAGCACGCCCGCGGCCAGATACCCGACCAGCGGCGGCAGGTGCAGCCGATCGGCGAGATATCCGAGCAGGGCCGCCGAAACGAAGCCGACAGCAATCGTGGCTATCAATGCAATGTCGTGATGCACGCCGTTCCCCAACGAAATCAATAAAATGAATGATCGGACATTTGCGGATATGCCCCACCTTGGCAAGAGGGCGTGTTCCCGCGGGAACGCAAACGGCAAGCCTCCTGGGGAAAACGCCCTGAAATGGACAGGCAGACCGGCACGGTATCACACACCACAACGTGTACCCAGCCCGGCTGGTGCTCACGCCCGGTTTGTCGTAAGGACGATGAAGACAGGCTTGAGGTGGAGTGACGGATGCACAGCACGGGATCAGAGGGCAAGCATGGCCGCAAAATCGGTGGCCTCGGTACAGGCGGCATCGCCCTTGTTGCTCTCGCTGCCGGCCTGATGCTGCCCGCAGCATCCGCCATGGCGGCCCAATGTTCCGGCACCCCGGCCGCCGGCATCGACTGGCACGACTGCAACAAGAAGAACGTCATGATGCCGTCCAGCGACCTGCAGGGGGCAAACCTCGCCAATTCCGATTTTTCCACGACGGATTTCAGCGGCTCCAACCTGAACGGCGCCAATCTGGAAAAGGCGACGATCGTGCGCACCTGGTTCGAGGGCGCGAGCGCCGAAAAGGCCAATTTTTCCCGCGTCGAGGCCTACCGCTCGAATTTCGCCAAGGTCGCGGCAACCGGCGCGAATTTTGCCGGCGCCGAGCTGCAGCGCGCGAATTTCGCCGAGGCCGTGCTGAATGGCGTCGATTTCGAAAAGGCCGAGCTTGGCCGGGTGAATTTCGACAACGCCACGCTCGCCGACGTGCGTTTTGCCTATGCCAATCTCTCGCGCGCGGTTTTCAGCAAGGCGGCCATCGAGGGCAAGCTGTCCTTCGAAGGCGCCTTCATGTTCCTGACGCGGATCGAGGACACCGATCTCTCAGGCGCGACCGGCCTCGAGCAGGAGCAGATCGACATGGCCTGCGGCAACGCAGGCACCAAGCTGCCGCAGGGTCTCACCGCCCCCACCGGCTGGCCCTGCCCGTCCGATTAGCTCTCAAGCCCCGCCCTGCGAGCTGCGCCGGTCGCGACCGGTGGACGGCATCTTTGCGGGCTTGAACCGCGCTCCGGCATCCTCTACGGGGACGGTATCTTGAACGAGGCGAAAAGACATGGCTGCGCGCGACCGGTACTCACGAAAACTTGAATGTGCGCGATGCCGCAACGAAGGTTTTGCCGAGGTTTCGGAAGCCGACGACAAGCGCCTGAAGGACCCGGATTTCAAGGTCGATTTTCTGCCAGCGGGCTTCACCAGCGAGCGCCCGTCGCGCGATCCGGCCAAGCATATGATCCGCTGCCGTTGCGGCCATGTCTTTGCGTTCAAACAAAAATCCCATTACGCGCCGGGCGGCGACCCGCGCCGCTGAGCCTCTTGCTAGCCCGCCCGGATGAGGATGCGGATAATCGGCCTCAACCTTTATGATGACGTGCTCCGCGCGCCCGCATCCTTCCCCGAATATTAGCTCTGGATTATAGTTCCGGAATCGGACTTCGAGGTCATCAATCTTCCCAGCCTGATGGAACTTATCGGTATTTGACGTGTTGTTTTTTATGCAGTTTGGAAACGGGAGTGTCTCACATGCTCGCTAAATTTTCCTATCTTGCTTTTGGATTTTTCATTGGTGCAGGCCTGCTGATCGGTATCACCAGCTTTACGATGCATGACGGCACCCTCCAGAAGACCGGCCGCCTGAGCGGCGCGATCGCGCCGACGGATTTTCAGATGGATCGCTTCGGCTGACCAAGAGCGTAGAAAAGCCCGCGCACCGGAACGGTGTACGGGCCTGCCTGCGATGGAATGAGTTATCCGCTTTCGCTGCTAGCGAAGGTCGGGCTTGCGCTCTGCGTTCATGAGCAATTCCTGCTGGTTGGCGAACTCGCCGAGCAGCAGACGCAGCCGCTTCTCTTCCGCCGCATCCAGGCGAAAACGGCGGCAGAAATCCGAAACATTCCACACGCGCTGTGCAGGCGCCGTTTCGATTTCCTGCTGGTGGATCAGTTTCATGACATCTCCTCCCCTGTCGTAACAATCTGAAACAAAAACGCCGATAGCGCCCGGAAGTTCCCGGAAGGCATCAATTCGGCGACAAACAGCCCGACGTCCTCAGTCCGGCTGGAAATCGTCATCAATCGCCCATCGCCAGCAGCAGTTCTTCCTCGTTGCGGGCGCCGTCATTAAATCGGGCAAGCAGTTGCACCGCCATCGAGGACCCTTCCTCCGACTGGCTTTCGATAGATTTGGCGCGGCAGATGGAATGGAAAAGCCCGTGCAGCATATCCAGCTCCGAGGGTGTGATGGGGATGTCCTGATGTATCGCGTTGGCCATCCGGTTCTCCTTTCCTGGTAGGGCATGGCCCGGAAGCCTCGAAAAGGCGATCCGCTCTTTGTCATTGGGGCAGCCATGCCGTGGAGATCCAATATCGCCACTTTACATGACAAACGTGTCGCCGGCGTGTTCCGCGCCTTCACTTTCTCGCGACCGCCGGATACCGTCGCCCCGATTTTGCTACAAAAGGAATCGCAATGGCTACAGGCCTGATCGCTCTTCTCGATGATGTCGCCGCTATCGCCAAGCTGGCAGCCGCCTCCCTCGACGACGTCGCAGCCCAGACCGCGAAGGCCGGGGCCAAGGCAGCTGGCGTGGTCATCGACGATGCCGCCGTGACGCCGCGCTACGTCGTCGGCCTGTCACCCGCACGGGAATTGCCGATCATCGGCCGCATTGCGCTCGGCTCGCTGAAGAACAAGCTGGTCTTCCTGCTGCCGGCGGGGCTGTTGCTATCCTATTTCGCGCCGTTCGTGATCACGCCGCTGCTGATGCTCGGTGGCGTCTATCTCTGCTACGAAGGCGCCGAGAAGCTTTACGAAGCGCTGTTCCCCCATGCGGCGCATGAACACGAACATGACCAGTCGCCGCAGGCCGCCGACGCCGTCTCGCTGGAAAACCAGAAGGTATCCGGCGCCATCCGCACCGATTTCATCCTGTCGGCGGAGATCATGGCGCTGACGCTTGCGAATGTCTCAACCTCCAATTTCTACACGCAGGCCGCTGTTCTGGCGGCAGTCGGCATCCTCATCACGCTCGCCGTCTATGGCGTGGTCGGGCTGATCGTCAAAGCCGACGATGCCGGCCTGCTGCTCGCCAAATCCTCCGTGGCACCGGTGCGCGCCTTCGGCCGCGGTCTCGTGGCTGGCATGCCGGTCTTCCTGAAGATACTGGCTGCGGTCGGCACGGCCGCCATGCTCTGGGTCGGCGGCAGCATTCTGGTGCATGGGCTGGCCCAACTTGGCTACCACGCCCCCGAACACCTCATCCACGACATCGCCGTCAACGCATCGGCACTCATGGGCTTCGCCCACGGCGTCGTGGAATGGCTGGCGACCTCAGCCACCCAGGCCGTAATCGCCATCGTGGTCGGCGCCATCACCATCCTCTTCCTGAGCTTCGTCGTCACGCCGCTGCGCCGCCAGGTCGGCGGTGCCCCACATTAGGACACATCAGCCCGACGCAAGGCCGCAACTCTACTCTTCAGAGATCGGCGATGAAGCCGCTCTGAAGGACAATGATATGTCGACGACACAAGACACTCCCACCGGCATGGCCGCAGCCGAATTCGTCTCCCACCTCAGCGAAGACCAGTTCGACGAACTGACGGACGCCCTGGTGGAAGCCCTTAAAGACGCCTTCGGCTTCCTCTCGGACGCCTATCCGGGCGTGACCAAGCACTAAAGCGCGTCGGGATCTTTCAAATTCGCTCGTGCGCTTTAGGTCTTTGTGTCCACGCATGTCGTTATCGCAAAACCGCTGCACACTTTTGCGCGACATGCTTTAAATCCGAAAAAGCTTGCGCTCGATCAAGGTGACGGCTGTTTCCGCGGCATAGGACGGGATAGAACAAAGTCCTGATCTGCCCGGAGCCTTCATGTCCGCCCTGCCCTTCGTGCTTTCCATTCTGGCGCTGCTCTTGACCCCCGGCCCGACCAATACGCTGCTGGCGATCGGCGCGGCGTCCGCCGGTTTCCGCCGCGCTTTGCCGCTCGTCCTTGCCGAGCTGTCCGCCTATGTGCTGGTCGTGACGCCGCTTGCCACCGTCGCGGCCGGCTTCCTGCTGGCCTATCCGCTGGCTGCCGCGCTCCTCAAAGCCTGCTCGGCCGCGTGGATTCTGTTCCTCGCCATCCGCCTCTGGCTGCCGCAACCGGAAAATGTCGGCGATGTCAGCGTCCGCCACGTCTTCGTCACCACGCTGCTCAATCCGAAGGCGATCATCATCGGACTGGTGATCATGCCGCATGGCCCACTCCACGAAATCGCCGGCCACCTCGCCCTGTTTGCCGGCCTGATCGTCTTCGCCTCGCTGTCGTGGCTTCTGTTCGGCGCCTTCGCCCTCGGCCGTGTGCAATCGGCGGCACCGCAGGCCATGCGCCGCATCGCCTCCGTCATCCTTGCCGGATTTTCGGTGCTTTTGACGTCGAGCCTGATCGCCTGAGGCTATTCGGCGGCGTTACGCATCTCGGTCTCGATGGCATAGGAATAGCCTTCGAGCATGCTGTAGGCCTTCTCGATCGCCTCGATCTGCCCCTCGGCCTTGGTGATGGCGTCCCCGATCGAATCGCAGCGCGAGCGCAGCATGCTGCCGAGCACGTCGGCGCCGGAGCGGCGGCCGATCCGGTCCATATGGTTGCGCACCCGGCTGCGGTGCCGCTCCATTTCGAGAATATGGAAACGGGCGCTGACGATCTCGTCGGAAAGCTTTCGCCGCATGGCCGCGACGGGATCGAAGCTGCCGGGTTCGCGCTCGTCGAGCAGCACCTCGTTGACAAGGGTCTCCAGCACCAGCAGCCCCTTGCGATCGACCGCATCGACCAGCGCCGGGTCATAACCGGTATCGTCAAACACCTTGCGCCGGATGGGATCGAGCAGCAGTTCGTAGGCGGTCTTCAGCTTGTCGAAGGAATCGACGTCGCCGCCGGCATCGGGATGCAGGCTCTTGGCGCGGCGGCGATAGGCACTCTTGATGGTCGCTGTTTCCGCGGTCCGTTCAACACCGACAGTCTCGTAAGGATCGATCACAGCTGCACCTGTTTTAACGCATCATGGGCCGCGACCCGTGGTAATCGCGGGCGGTCAAAGCCGCAACCCTCATTCGGATACCATACCCGATTCACACCGGCAGTGTGCTCGGTCAATCCGCTCATTCCATGCAAAACAGGTTCAAATCGTGGCAGTCGCCATATTTTACCGGGGACAGTTTCGGCGAGCCGCCTCAAGTGCCGCCGAACTGCGCCTTGTAGAGCCGGCTGTATTGACGCCCGGCATCCAGGAGTTGGCCATGCCGGCCCTGCTCCGCAATACCCGATTGATCGACCACGACGATACGGTCCGCCTCGCGGATCGTCGCCAGACGATGGGCGATGATCAGCGTCGTGCGGCCCTCTGCAAGCTCGGCTAGCGAGCGCTGGATCGCCTGCTCGGTCTCGGTATCGAGCGCCGATGTCGCCTCATCGAGGATCAGGATCGGCGGGTTCTTCAGGAACATGCGGGCAATGGCAAGTCGCTGCTTCTGGCCGCCGGAAAGCTTGACCCCGCGCTCGCCTATCACCGTATCGAAACCGTCGGGCATGTTGGCGATCACCCCATCCAGCTCCGCCCGCCGCGCGGCCTCGCGAATATCCGCGTCGCTCGCGCCCAGCCGGCCATAGGCGATATTCTCGCGGATGGTGCCGGCAAAGAGGAAGACATCCTGCTGGACGATGCCGATCTGCCGCCTGAGCGACGACAGCGTCATATCCCGGATATCGATGCCGTCGATGCTGATCGAACCGGCCGTCGCCTCGTAGAAACGCGGCAACAGCGAGCAGATCGTCGTCTTGCCCGCGCCCGAGGGGCCGACGAAAGCCACGGTCTCGCCCGCCCTGATGGTGAGATCGATATGGCTCAGCACCGGCTTTTCCGCCGTATAGCCGAACGACACGCCCTTGTAGACGATATCGCCCTTCAGATGATCGACGGTGACGGCACCGGGCGCATCGGCGATATCCGGCTCGATGGAAAGCAGATCGCGGAAACGGCGGAATCCGGCGATGCCCTTGGGATAGGTCTCGATAACGGAGTTGATCTTCTCGACCGGACGGAAAAACACGGTGACGAGCAGCAGAAAGCCGACGAAACCGCCGGCACTCAGTTCGCCCGCCAGCACGAAATAGGAGCCGGAGATCAACACGATCATCTGCGTCAGCCGCATGCTCATGTAGCTGAGCGAGGTGCTGGCGGCCATGATGCGGTAGGCATCGAGCTTGGTGCGGCGATAATTCTGGTTGTCGCGCTCGAACAGCGCCCGCTCGTGATCCTCATTGGCAAAGGCCTGCACGACGCGCATGCCGCCGACATTTTCCTCGATGCGGGCGTTGAAATCGCCCACCCGGCCGTAAAGGGCGCGAAAATTCTGGGTCATGCGGCTGCCGTAGCGGCTCGTCACCCATGCTGTCAGCGGCACGACGACCGCTGTGATCAGCGCCAGCTTCCCGTTGACCGAGATCATCAGGGCAAGCGCGCCGATGAAGGTCATCAGCGCGATGAACAGGTCTTCCGGTCCGTGATGGGCGACTTCGCCGATCTCTTCCAGATCCTTCGTCAAACGGCCGACGAGATGGCCGGTCTTCTGATTGTCGTAGAAAGCGAAGGAGAGTTTCTGCAGGTGATCGAAGGCGAGACGGCGCATGTCGGTCTCGATATTGATGCCGAGCATATGGCCCCAGTAGGTGACGATCGCCATCAGCCCGGTATTGACCACATAGGTCACCAGCAACGCCACGGAGGCAAGCACGATCAGCAGCCATTCCTGGCTGAGCAGCAACCGGTCGACGAACAGCTTCACCGCCATCGGAAAGCCGAGTTCCAGCAGGCCCGACAGCACCGCGCAGCTGAAATCGAGGATGAACAGCCCGCGATAGGGGCGATAATAGGCGAAGAATTCACGCAGCATGGGAGATCGGCTCATCAGCAGCCGCACGGGGAACGAATATCGGCCTCGTGGACGGGATCGAAAACAGGACCCCGTTTCTCATATTTCGCCCCGCAAGCCAAGAGTGTAGCACGACCGGGCCGAAGATCGGCGATTGCTTATGCAACCGCCTTCGGCAGCGCACTGGCAACGGCACTCAGCAGATCGGTCTGCGAAATCAGGCCGACCACATGCCGCGCCTCGTCGACGATGATCACCGCATGGGTCTTGCCGTCGGTCATGGCAGTCAGCAGGCCGAAGGCGTGATCATAGGCCTTGGCGGTGATCGCCGGCGTCAGCCGCCCGCCGAGATGCTCGCCGCCTTGGGAAAGCTCGCGCAGGCCGACCGTGCCGATCAGCCGGCCGTCAGCGCCCTTCACCGGCAGGGTGCGGATATTGTGCTTGAGCAGCAGCGCCCGCGCTTCCTCGACGCTTGTCTGCTCATCGATCGCGATCACATCGCGCGACATGATATCACTGCAGAGGATATCGCCATGGGCGCGCAGCGTAGCCTGCCGCTCGATCTGGTGCAGGAGCCGGCTCAGGTCGCCGCGGTCGATGTCGAAGGTCTCGTCGAGCGCAGCAAGGGCGGCGTCGAGGTCTTCCTCGCGAAAGCCGACACGCTCCGCCGGCGGCGGATCGGCCGTCGCATGGGTATTGACCGGCGCCGGCGGCACGACATGCGGATAGTTGCGCCGCGCCAGCTTGTGGAAGACGAGCCCGAGGCCGAGGAGAATAAGCGAATTCAGCGCCACCGGCACCAGCGGAAAGAGGAAGCCCCAGCTTGCCACCACCGGACCGCCCAGCACCGCCGTCAGCGCCGCGGCCCCGCCCGGCGGATGCAGGCAGCGCGTCAGCGACATGGCGCCAATCGCAAGCGCCACCCCGACGCCGGTCGCGATGACGGGATCGCCGATGAAGCGCGCCGTCAGAACCCCGACCAGCGCGGAAATCGTATTGCCGCCGACAATCGACCACGGCTGCGCCAGCGGACTGGCGGGAACCGCAAACAGCAACACCGCCGACGCCCCCATCGGCGCAACGATCAGCGGCAGCTCAGGCCCTGCTCCAAAGAAGTAACCTGATATCAGCCCCGTCAGCGCGATGCCGACCAGCGCCCCGACACAGGCCAGAGCCCGCTCGCGCAACGTCGCCCCCGCAAGGATGGGCTGAAACAATTTTGGAAAGTGCGGCATGGCGGAAACCGGAGAAAGATGGCGGGACAGCAGCGGCAGGAACGGGCGGATACGACCGGCTCAGCCGGCCGTTTCGCTCCAGCGACTCGCGGCAAAGACGGTATCGCCTTGGTCATCCCGCCGGCCTGCCGGCTCACGGTAGAAGGCGGGCTTGTCCCTTTGGTCGATCGCAACTGCTTGGAATGACATGGGCATAACCTTTGATGCCGTTTCGCAGGGCTCAATAACACCGCAACACATGTCGCACCAGCGCATTTGCGACCCGCCCATGAAAACGCCGGACACGAGTGCCCGGCGCCTGATTTTCATATGCAAACCGAAGTTTACGAAGCCGCCTTCTGCGCCTCGCTGCGAACCGGCAGACGCCAGTTCGGGCGGATGAAGTGGCAGGTATAACCGTTCGGGATACGCTCCAGATAATCCTGATGCTCCGGCTCGGCTTCCCAGAAATCACCCACGGGGCTCAGTTCCGTCACCACTTTGCCCGGCCACAGGCCGGACGCATCGACATCGGCGATCGTATCTTCGGCAATGCGTTTCTGCTCGTCGTTCTCGTAGAAGATCGCCGAACGATAGCTGGTGCCGCGGTCGTTGCCCTGACGGTTCGGCGTCGAGGGATCGTGGATCTGGAAGAAGAATTCCAGGATGCGGCGATAGCTGGTTTTTGCCGGATCGAAGACGATCTCGATCGCCTCGGCATGGGTGCCGTGATCGCGATAGGTGGCGTTCGGTACATCACCGCCGGAATAGCCGACGCGCGTGGAAACCACGCCATCGAAACGGCGGATCAGATCCTGCATGCCCCAGAAGCAGCCGCCGGCCAGAACTGCGCGTTCAGTCGTCATCAGATATCCTCCACCTGGTTGATGTAGTCTCCGTAGCCTTCCGCAGCCATCTCTTCGCGGGGAACGAAGCGCAGGGATGCCGAATTGATGCAATAGCGCAGACCGCCACGATCGATCGGGCCGTCGGGGAAGACGTGGCCGAGATGGCTGTCGCCATGGCTGGAGCGAACCTCGGTGCGAACCATGCCATGCGAGACATCGCGCAATTCGGTGACATACGCCGGCTCGATCGGCTTGGTGAAGCTCGGCCAGCCGCAGCCGGATTCATACTTGTCGGACGAGGCAAACAACGGTTCGCCGGAAACGATATCGACATAGATACCGGGCTTCTTGTTGTAGAGATATTCACCGGTACCGGGCCGCTCCGTGCCGCTTTCCTGCGTCACGCGATACTGCTCCGGGGAGAGCTTAGCGATGGCATCCGGGTTCTTGGTATAAGCAGTCATTCAGTCCTCTCCTTGATCGTCTTTGAGAGACCATGATGGTTTTTCGGTCGGGCAATATGTAGGTTCAAGACGGCCGACTTACAACGCGATCCGGCGGCGATGCCGAAGCTGTGAACAGAGCGTCAAAACCCTCTTGCCGCCTCGGTGACAGCCAACGCCAGCTTCAGATGCGGCCGGTCGAGCATGCGCCCGTCGAGCTGGATAGCCCCCGCCTCCGGGTTTGCCGCAAAAGCCGCGATAATCCGCTCGGCACGTGCGATTTCCTCCTCGTTTGGCGTGAACGCCCGGTTGATCACCTCCACCTGCGCCGGATGGATCGCCAGCATCCCGGTAAACCCATCCCGCCGCCCGCGCCGAGCGTAGGCCTCAAGCCCCGAAAGATCACGAATATCGGGATAGACCGTTTCGATTGCCGCAACCCCGGCAGCATGGGCGGCGAAAAGCGCCAGCGACCGCACCATCCGATAGGGATCGGTATAACCACCATCCGCCTCCCGCGCCGAAAGCGCGCCTATTGCGGCCGGCAGGTCTTCCGCCCCCCAGGTCAGGCCGCAAATTTCCGGGCCGACCTGCGCATAGGTGCCAAGCTGAAAAATCGCCGCCGGTGCTTCGGTGGCGATCGGCAGGATCGGAACGGCCGCACCCGCCATCTTGCTCACGCGAACGGATAGCGCCCGCACGGAAGCAGCCCCCTCCGCTTTCGGCAACACTAGCCCATCGGGAAGCCCCGAAGCGAGAACGCCGAGATCCTTCTCCAGGTCGTCGCTTTCCAACGGATTGACGCGCACGAAGACCGCGCAGTCGGGATGTTGCCGCAAAGCTGGACTATCAGACGCCGCAGCAGCAGCCACTTGCTTTCCCTTCTCCCCAGCGGGGAGAAGGTGGCCCGCAGGGTCGGATGAGGGGACCGGCTTGCTCTGAGTTTGCGGAGATATCCCCTCGTTCGCCCTTCGGGCACCTTCTCCCCGCCGGGGAGAAGAGAGAGCAAGCGGCGCCGTCCCGAACCTTGCAAGAAAATCCCCCACACATTCCCGCGCCTTGTCCTTGGCGGCCGAAACCACCGAATCCTCAAGATCGAAAATGATCGCATCCGCACCCGAGGCGACAGCCTTTTCGAAGCGCTCGGGGCGGTCGCCGGGCACGAAAAGCAGCGAGCGCAGCCTCATGCCGGCCGCCTCTGCAAAAGCGCCATCCGCAGCATCTTGCAAACGATCTCATCCCGCTGGTTGAGCGTCGTGTGCTCGAAGGTCACGATACCCGCATCCGGCCGCGAACCGGAGGGCCGAAGCGCGGTCACCTCCGTCTCCACCCTCAACGTATCGCCGACAAAAACCGGCTTCGGCATCACCACCTTGTCATAACCGAGATTGGCGACGAGCACGCCAAGCGTCGTATCGCCCACGGACAGGCCCACCGTGAGCGCGAAGGTGAAGGTGCCATTGACGACGATCCGCCCGAATTCCGTCGCGCCGGCATATTCGGCATCCAGATGCAGCGGCTGCGGATTATGGGTGAGCGTGGTGATCAGCAGATTGTCGGTTTCCGTCACCGTGCGGCGGATATCGTGGGCGATTTTGTCTCCGACAACCCATTCATCGAAATAGCGCCCGGCCATCACACCTCATCCTTCACGACGGTCGCCATCACCTGGCTTTCGCTGACCTTCATGCCGACGCTGGCGCGCAAGCCCTTAACGGTGCCGTCGAAGGGCGCCTTCAGGCTGTGTTCCATTTTCATCGCCTCGATCGTCATCAGCCGGTCTCCCTTGCGCACGCTCGCGCCTTCCGTCGTTTCCACCAGCGTCACCAGCCCCGGCATCGGCGACAGGATCGCGCCATCCCCGCCGTGGTCGGAAGCCTCCACGCGACTGGCGCTCGGCAAGCCGATCGGCCAGGCGAACCCTTCCTGAAAGAGCACGGTTTCGCCAGCGATGGAGACGGCACCCCCCACCCCCTCGATATGCCCAACATAGGGCTTGCCGCCCACCAGCACATTCGCCCGCACATCAGGCCGGGCGGCAACACGAAATCCCGTCAGCGCGCTCCAAGGATCGTTGCCACTACGGCGGGCAAGACTTGCCGCCGCCGCATCGATAACAGCCTTGTCCGGCTCCTCCGCAACAAGCCGCTCACCCTTCCGATCCAGAAAGCCGGTATCGACGGCACCGGCCCGAAAATCCTCGTCCTCGGCAATGCGGCAGAGCAGATTGGCATTGGATTTCACCGGCCAGATCTCGATTTCGCCACAGGCCTTCGCCAGCCGGTCGAGAGCCGCGTTCCGATCATGCCCATGGGCGATGATCTTGGCGATCATCGGATCGTAGAAGCTGGTGATCTCGTTGCCTTCCTCGACGCCGCTATCGACCCGAACGCCTTTCGGCAGCCTCAGATGCTGCAGCACTCCGGTCGAAGGCAGATAGCCGGTCTGCGGATTTTCCGCATAAAGCCGCGCCTCCACCGCCCAGCCCCGCATCGCGATTTCACCCTGCGTTTTCGGCAACGGCTCGCCGGCCGCAGCCTTCAATTGCCAGAGCACAAGGTCTTCGCCGGTAATCGCCTCGGTCACCGGGTGCTCGACCTGCAGCCGGGTGTTCATCTCCATGAACCAGATGCGATCGGCCCTTAAGCCCTCCGAAGCATCGGCGATGAACTCGACCGTCCCCGCCCCGATATAATCGACGGCCCGCGCCGCCTTCACCGCGGCTTCACAGATCGCCTGCCGCGTCGTCGCATCCATGCCGGGTGCCGGCGCTTCCTCGATGATCTTCTGGTGACGCCGCTGCACCGAGCAATCCCGCTCGAACAGATGTACAGCATTGCCATGACTATCGGCAAAGACCTGAACCTCGATATGGCGCGGGTTGCGGATGTATTTTTCGATCAGTACCCGGTCGTCGCCAAAGGAAGATGCCGCCTCGCGCCGGCAGGAAGCAAGCGAAGCGATGAAATCTCCCGCATCATCCACCCGCCGCATGCCCTTGCCGCCACCGCCTGCCACGGCCTTGATCAGAACGGGATACCCTATCTCGCCTGCCTCACGCTCCAGCCGCGCCTCGGATTGATCATCCCCCATATAGCCCGGCGTCACCGGCACGCCGGCGCGCTGCATCAGCGCCTTGGCCGCGTCCTTCAGTCCCATGGCGCGGATTGCCGCTGGCGGCGCCCCGACCCAGGCCATACCAGCCGCCTGCACGGCCTCGGCAAATTCCGCATTTTCGGAAAGGAACCCATAGCCCGGATGAACAGCCGCAGCCCCGGTCTTCGCGGCGGCCTCCAGCAGGCGCGGCACCGAAAGATAGCTCTCCCGCGCCGTCGCCGGGCCGATTGCAACGGCCTCGCTCGCCTCCCTGACGTAAGGCAAGCCGGCATCGGCCTCCGAATAGACGGCGATGGTGCGGATGCCGAGCGCATTTGCCGTGCGGATGATACGGCGGGCGATTTCGCCGCGATTGGCAATGAGAAGGCTTTCGAACATGGCTTCCTCACATCCTGAAGACGCCGAAGCGCGGTGCTTGCGGGATCGGTGCGTTAAAGGCTGCCGAAAAGGCAAGACCCAATACGTCGCGCGTCTGCATCGGGTCGATGATACCGTCGTCCCAGAGCCGCGCCGTCGCATAATAGGGGCTGCCTTCCCGCTCATAACCCTCGCGGACGGTATTCTTGAACGTTTCCTCCTCCGCCACCAGCCAGTCCTCGCCGCGCGCCTCCATGGAGTCGCGCCGGATGGTGGCGAGCACCGAAGCCGCCTGCTCGCCGCCCATGACGCTGATGCGGCTGTTCGGCCAGGTAAAAAGGAAACGCGGCCGGTAAGCCCGCCCGCACATGCCGTAATTGCCCGCGCCAAAACTGCCGCCGATCAACACCGTTACCTTCGGCACGCTGGCGGTGGCAACGGCCGTCACCAGCTTTGCCCCATCCTTGGCAATGCCGCCCGCCTCGTATTTCCCGCCGACCATGAAGCCGGAAATATTCTGCAGGAACAGCAGCGGGATGCGCCGCTGGCAGGCAAGCTCGATGAAATGCGCGCCCTTCAGCGCGCTTTCGGAAAACAGCACGCCATTGTTGGCGATGATGGCCACCGGCATGCCCCAGATCCGGGCAAAGCCGCACACCAGCGTCGTCCCGTAAAGCTGCTTGAATTCATGAAACTCCGAGCCATCGACGATCCGCCCGATGATCTCGCGCACATCGTAGGGAATGCGCACATCCTGCGGTACGATCCCATAAAGATCGGTCGGATCGAGCAAAGGTGCCCGTGGCGCGGCAAGCTCGATATCGACGCTCTTGACGCGGTTCAACCGCGCCACGATATCGCGCACGATCATCAGCGCATGGGTATCGTTCTCAGCAACATGATCGACCACACCGGAACGCCGCCCATGGGTCTCGGCGCCGCCCAGCTCTTCAGCCGAGATCACCTCCCCCGTCGCCGCCTTCACCAGAGGCGGGCCGGCGAGAAAGATGGTGCCCTGGTTGCGCACGATCACCGTCTCGTCGGACATGGCCGGCACATAGGCGCCGCCGGCCGTGCAGCTTCCCATCACGCAGGCGATCTGGGCGATCCCCTGAGCAGACATCTGCGCCTGATTGTAGAAGATCGCGCCAAAATGATCGCGGTCGGGAAAGACCTCCGCCTGATGCGGCAGGTTCGCCCCACCGGAATCGACGAGGTAGATGCAGGGTAGCCGGTTTTCCAGCGCCACTTCCTGCGCCCGCAGGTGCTTCTTCACCGTCATCGGAAAATAGGCGCCGCCTTTGACTGTGGCATCATTGGCGACGATCATCACCTCGCGGCCCGAGACCCGGCCGACGCCGGTAACGATGCCCGCTCCCGGCGCCTCGCCATGATACATGCCGTTTGCCGCCAGCGTGCCAAGCTCTAGAAAGGGGCTGCCCGGATCAAGCAACGCCTGCACCCGGTCGCGTGCCAAAAGCTTGCCCTTGGACGTGTGGCGTTCCCGCGCCCGCGCCGGGCCGCCCTCGCGATAGAGCCCGGCCTGCCGCCGAAGCTCTTCGGCAAGCCCCAGATTAAAGTCATGATTCGAACGAAACGCGTCGCTGTCGCGATCGACGGCGGTGGAGAGAATGGTCATGAAGCGACAAGCTCCCGGCCAATCAGGTAACGGCGGATTTCATTGGTGCCGGCGCCGATATCATAGAGCTTGGCATCCCTCAGATACCGTTCTACCGGCCATTCCTTGGTATAGCCCGCCCCACCCAGCGCCTGGATCGCCTCCATCGACACTTTCACCGCATTCTCGCTGGCGAGCAGAATGGCAGCAGCAGCATCCGAGCGTGTGGTGCGCCCGGCATCGCAAGCCCGCGCCACGGAATAGACGTAAGCCCGCGCCGAATTCAGCGCCACATACATATCCGCGACCTTGGCCTGCATCAGCTGGAAATCGCCGATCGGCTTTCCGAACTGCTTTCGATCCCGCACATAGGGCAGCGCGACATCGAGGCAAGCCTGCATGATCCCGAGCGGCCCACCGGCCAGCACCGTCCGCTCATAATCGAGCCCGGACATCAGGATCTTCACACCCTCGCCTTCGCGGCCCATCAGCGCCTCAGCGGGAATTTCGCAATCGGTAAAGACAAGCTCCGCCGTATCGCTGCCCCGCATCCCCATTTTTTCAAGCTTCGGCGAAACGCTGAACCCCGGCGTTCCCTTCTCGATGATGAAGGCGGAAATACCCTTCGGCCCGGCCATCATATCGGTCTTGGCATAGACGACGAGCACGTCGGCATGCGGCGCATTGGTGATCCAGAATTTCGTGCCGTTCAGCACATAGCGGTCGCCCTTTTTCACCGCTTTCAGCTGCATCGAAACGACATCGGACCCCGATCCCGCCTCGGACATAGCAAGCGAGCCGACATGCTCGCCGGAGATCAGCTTCGGCAGATACCGGTTCTTCTGCTCGGGGCTCGCCCAGCGGCGGATCTGGTTGATGCAGAGATTGGAATGGGCGCCGTAGCTGAGGCCGATGGAGGCGGAAGCCCGCGAAACCTCCTCCATGGCGATCACATGCTCGAGATAGCCGAGCCCCGACCCGCCAAACTCCTCCTCGACGGTAATCCCGTGCAGTCCCAGAGCGCCCATTTCCGGCCAAAGCTGGCCTGGAAAACTGTTTGTCCGGTCGATTTCGGCTGCGATCGGCGCGATCCTGTCGGTGGAAAAACGCGCCGTCATCTCGCGAATGGCATCCGCCGTCTCGCCGAGCGAAAAATCAAACATCCTCATCCTCCCCCGAATGCGCTCCCAACGCGGCCGGTTCACAGCATTACATATGGAGGATCACGCCGATGTCCATCCGGCGCAAGGTGCATTTCTGTGATCTGCGAAATCGGAAGCCGCTTAGCGGTGGTGGTGGAAGATGCGGTTGTAGAACGACTCGGGGTCGTTGACGCAGGCATAGTCGAGCACGCACCGCTGCTTGTTGATATCGCGCAGGGTGACAGTCACGTATTTATCGCCGAGATCGCATTGCGCCGGCGGATAACGAAAGCTGCGGCCGCCAAAACCGGTGCGCACGAACACGGCCCCATGCTGCCGGATGATGTCGGAAATCGATTTGCAATCGTGGTCCCGCGCCTTGATTTCATAGGCATCGACGGCGAAGGCCACGGAAGGCGACAGCAGCAGGGCGGCAAAAATCAGCTTTCTCATGGCCGCAGTTAAACAGCTCCCGCGCCCGATCTCAAATCAATTCTGAACCCGAAAAAGCCGACCCGGAAACGGCTCCCCTCATCGGAATGATATTCCGCTGCCGTGACGACAAACAGAACGGCCTACCTTAATAAGCTAGTATTTTTATAGATTATATAGCCTACAAACACGAACCATCCGGTGCCTTATGTCATACCACCTCAGCCTTCTCGACAAGAGCCCCCTAGATCCCGGCCAGACCGCCACCGAGGCGCTGCAGACCTCGCTGAAATATGCGCTCAGGGCCGAGGCGCTGGGCTATCACCGCTTCTGGGTGGCGGAGCATCACAGCATGGCAGGCCTCGCCAGCTCGGCGCCGGAGATCCTGATCTCCCATCTCCTGGCGAAAACCTCCCGCATCCGCATCGGCTCCGGCGGCGTGATGTTGCAGCATTACAGCGCCTACAAGGTCGCGGAGACCTTCAACCTCCTCGCCTCGCTCGCCCCAGGCCGCGTCGATCTCGGCGTCGGCAAGGCGCC
Organism: Rhizobium sp. Root1212; assembly: GCF_001424985.1. Taxonomy (GTDB): domain Bacteria; phylum Pseudomonadota; class Alphaproteobacteria; order Rhizobiales; family Rhizobiaceae; genus Pararhizobium. Next base: position 56,367 of record NZ_LMDA01000024.1, on the reverse strand, counting down.
GGGCGGCTTCCCGATCTCGACCCGCGCCCTGCAGGCAGCCGTCTCGCCCGAGCGCAAGCCGGCTTTCGCCGATCAGCTTGCCGATCTCAACACCTACCTCCTGCAGCAGTCGGATGCCTCAGGCCTTTCGGCAACGCCCCTGCCCCCGTCTCCGCCAGAACGCTTCCTGCTCGGCGCCAGCGTCGACAGCGCCCGGCTTGCGGCGGAGAAAGGCTGGCAGCTCGTCTTCGCCGGCCACCTGAACGGCGACCCGGAAAACCTGCGCGAGACCTTCGAGGTCTACCGGCGAGAGAGCGGCCGTCCTGCCATTCTCACGCTCGCCGCCTTCGTCGCCGAGGACGAGGCACAGGCCCGCGAACGGGTCTCCGGCATGCGTATCTTCAAGGTCTTCCTCAGCAACGGCCAGACCGTCAACGTCGGCAGCGAGGAGCAGGCGGCCGAGTTCGCCCGCCAGTCCGGCATCACCGAGTACCGCGTCGAGGAAAAGGCCCCCGGCATCCTCCACGGCACCGCCGCCCAGGTCCGCAAGGAACTCGACGCGCTGCATCACCAGCACGGCATCACCGAATTCATCATCGAAACGCCGGCGCTGACCGCTGCCGAACGCTTCACCTCCATCGAGTTGCTCGCCAAGGAGCGGCTGTCGCTCGCCGCCTAATTTCCCGGAAAGGATCGCCCCATGACGAAGAAAAACGTAACGTTCGGCATCATGCTGCAGGGTCCCGGCGGACATATGAACGCCTGGAAACACCCGAGCGGCCCGGCCGACGCCAGCGTCAATTTCCCGTTCTTCGTGGAAACCGCCCGCAAGGCCGAAGCCGCCGGCATCGCCTTCGCCTTCGTGGCCGATGGCCTCTATATCAACGAACAGTCCATCCCGCATTTCCTCAACCGCTTCGAGCCGATCTCGATCCTCTCGGCGCTTGCCGCCTCGACCTCGAAGATCGGCCTCGTCGGCACCGTCTCGACCTCCTACAGCGATGTCTTCACCGTTGCCCGCCAGTTCGCCTCCATCGACCTGATCAGCGGCGGCCGCGCCGGCTGGAATGCGGTAACGACGCCGCTCGAAGGCTCCGGCCGCAACTACAGCCGCGAACATCCCGAACATGAGCTGCGCTACGAAATCGCCGACGAATATCTCGATGCGATCAAGGGCCTGTGGGACAGTTGGGATCACGACGCCTTCCCGCGGGACCGCGAAACCGGCGTCTATGCCGACAAGAGCAAGCTCCGCCGCCTGAACCACAAGGGACGCTTCTTCCGCATCGAAGGCCCGCTCAACATTGCCCGTTCGAAGCAGGGCCAGCCCGTCGTCTTCCAGGCCGGCGCCTCCGATTCCGGCATCCGGCTCGCCGGCAAGCATGCCGATGCCGTCTTCACCAATGGCGGCCCCTTCGAGGAAGCCAAGACCTTTTACGCACAGGTCAAGCAGAGCGCCATCGCCCAGGGCCGCGGCAGCGCCGATGTCGGCATTTTCCCCGGCATCGGCCCGATCGTCGGCGCGACCGCCGAGGAGGCGGAGGAAAAATATCAGGCGATCCGCAACCTCGTCACGACAGAGGAAGCGCTGCTCTATCTCGGCCGCTTCTTCGATCACCACGATTTCAGTGCCTACCCGCTGGACGAGGCCTTCCCGGATCTCGGCGATATCGGCAAGAACAGCTTTCGCGCCACCACCGACCGGATCAAGAAAACCGCTCGCGAGCAGAACCTCACCCTGCGTGAGATCGCGCTCGACGTCGCCACCCCGCGGACGGCCTTCATCGGCACGGCGGACCATATTGCCGATGAGATCATCCGCTGGGTGGACGGCGGCGCGGCCGATGGCTTTATCCTCGGCTTCCCCGTCATCGCCGAAGGGCTCAACGACTTCGCAACCCATGTCCTGCCCCGCCTGACGGAGCGCGGTTACTTCAACCCTGTGCTGGAAGGCGAAACCCTGCGCGACCATCTCGGCCTGCCCTACAGGAAGAGCCGTTACGCGACGGATACCGACGAGATCGAACCCGGAAAGGCGGCCCGCGCCTGAGGCGCGGGGAAAAGCCCATGAACGTCACCGTCTCGCCCTCTTCCGTTCAGGACCCCATCGAACGCGGCATCGCTGCCTATCTCGACGAGATCGTCGCGCTGCGCCGCGATCTCCACCAATATCCGGAACTAGCTTTCCGCGAACACCGCACCAGCAAGCTCATCGCCTCGCACCTCACCGCCTGGGGCTACGAGGTCACGACCGGCCTTGCCGGCACCGGCATCGTCGCCACGCTCCGGCGCGGCAACGGCGCCCGCCGCCTCGGCATCCGCGCCGATATCGACGGACTGCCGATCGAGGAAGCGACCGAGCTTGCTTATTCCAGCAACAATCCCGGCGTCATGCACGCCTGCGGCCATGACGGCCACACCGCGATCCTGCTCGCCGCCGCCCGCTATCTTGCCGAAAGCGGCAGCTTCGACGGTACCCTGCACCTGATCTTCCAGCCGGCCGAGGAAATCGGCGCCGGTGCGCGAAAGATGATCTCAGAAGGGCTGTTCGAACGCTTCCCGGTCGATGCCGTGTTCGGGCTGCACAACTGGCCGGGCGTCCCGTTGGGTCAGTTCGGCTTCGTCGCCGGCCCCGCCATGGCCTCGGTCGATCAGGCCCAGATCAAGATCATCGGCAGGGGCGGCCATGGCGCCGAGCCCCATCGCGCGGTCGATCCGGTGCTGGCCTCCGCCTCCTTCATCACGGCGCTGCAGAGCGTGGTGTCGCGCAACATCGATCCGCAGGAAACGGCTGTCGTGACGGTCGGCTCGATCCATGCCGGCTCGGCCTCCAACGTCATCCCCGAAAGCGTCGAACTGAAGCTCACCATGCGCGCCTTTAACGAAACGGTGCGCGAGCAGCTTCGCAAGCGCATCCCGGCGCTCGCCCGCGCCCAAGCCGAAAGTTTCGGCGCCTTCGCCGATGTCGACTACCGGCTCGGCTTCCCCGCCCTCGTCAACGATGGCGAGAGCACGGATTTCGCGCGCCAGGTCGCCCTCGACACCTTCGGCCCGATCAAGGTCGAGGAAGGCTTCAAGCCGCGCACGGCGAGCGAGGATTTTGCCTTCATGCTGCAGGTGCAGCCGGGCAGCTACCTCTTCATCGGTAATGGCGACAGCGCCCCACTGCACAGCGCCCACTACGATTTCAACGACGCGATCATCGCACCGGCCGCCCGTTACTGGGTGCGCCTGGCGGAAACCTTTCTCAACTGACGGACCCGCGACATGAGCGACGCTTTTCTCTACACCACGCCCCTCGATCCCCGCGCCAAGCCGCTGATCGACGAACTGACCTACGAATACGACAAGCGCTACGGTTCCTATTTCAGCACCGCCGGCGCTGCAGAAGAGATGAACCGCTATCCGGCCGAAGCCTTCGCCCCGCCCTATGGCAATTTCGTGCTCTTGATCCGCAACGGCGAAGCCATCGGCGGCGGCGCCTTCAAGCAATACGACGAGCAGACCGCCGAGTTCAAACGCATCTGGACCCGCGCCGACCTGCGCAGGCAGGGCCTCGCCGCCAAGGTGCTGGTGGAACTGGAGCGGCAGGCGGCCCATCAGGGCTACACCCGCGTCTATCTCACCACCGGCTTTCGCCAGCCGGAGGCGGTCGGTCTCTACCTGAAATATGGCTACACCGCCCTTTTCGACGTCGATGCCGACCCGGAAATCTACAAGACGCTGCCCTTCGAAAAACAAATCGGCCACCGCGCCGCCACCGTCATCGCGCCGCAGCCGGCGCTGGCGCTCGCGGCAGACCACCGCTGACCGGCCCAGAAAACCCAAAAAGGGGAAGACCATGGCTCTCACGACAGATTTCACCGGCATCGCGGCCGAGCACCGGCCGGCGGAACATCACAGCCAAGATTACGCCCGCTACCGGATCGTACCCGCCCGCCATCCCGGCCGGCTGATCGGGACGGTCTTCGCAGCGGTCGTCATCGCCGCCGTCGTCTACTCCACCTCCACCAATCCGCGCTGGGGCTGGAACGTCTTTGCCGAATGGTTCTTCGCCGAGCCGGTGCTGGCCGGCCTCGGCCGCACTTTGCTTCTGACGGCGCTCGCCACCGTCTCCGGCTCGATCCTCGGCACGGCACTGGCGCTCGCCCGCGTGTCGAAATCGCCGCTGCTCTCCGGCCTCTCCTGGGGCTATATCTGGCTCCTGCGCTCGATCCCGCTGATCGTGCTGCTGCTGGTGCTCAACAATCTCGGCTATCTCTACGAGACAGTCCGCATCGCCGTCCCCTTCAGCGATACCGTGCTCGTCGATTACCCGATGGTGCAGCTGCTGACGCCCTTCGGCGCCGCCTTCCTTGGCCTGACGCTCAACCAGTCCGCCTTCTTCGCCGAGATCGTCCGTGGCGGCATCCTCTCCGTCGATCAGGGTCAGCTGGAAGCGGCGGCCGCGCTCGGCCTGCCGCGCCGCCGCCAGGCCTTCCGCATCGTCCTGCCGCAGGCCATGCGCTCCATCCTGCCGACCGGCTTCAACGAGATCATCGGCCTCGCGAAAAGCACGTCCATGGTCTACGTGCTCGCCTTGCCGGAGCTGTTCTACACCGTGCAGGTCATCTATCGCCGCAACCTCGAGGTCATTCCGCTGCTGATGGTCGCGACCGCCTGGTACCTCGTCATCATGACGGTGCTCTCCATCGCCCAGCACTATATCGAGCGTCATTTCTCCAAAGGCGCCGTGCGCAACCCGGTACCGCTGCCCTTCCAGTCCTTCTTCGCAAGGTTCAACCGCGCCGCAAAGCATGAGGTGGCAGCCTTTCCCGCTGCCCGCAAGATCGGCTTTCAGGATGCGGCCCAGCTTAAAACCGGCGGCGCCGTGCGTATCCAGAAGATTTCCAAGAGCTTCGGCTCGCTGAAAGTGCTCGACAATATCGATCTCGTCCTGCCGGCCGGCAGCGTCACCGCCATCCTCGGCCCCTCGGGCTCCGGCAAGTCCACCCTGCTGCGCACGATCAACCATCTGGAGCGTGTCGACAGCGGCTTCATCGCCATCGATGGCGATCTCGTCGGCTACAGCCAGAAGGGCGACACCCTCTATGAGCTGAAGGAACACGATATCCTCAAGCGCCGCGCCGATATCGGCATGGTGTTCCAGAGTTTCAACCTCTTCCCGCACCTCACCGTGCTGGAAAATCTCATCGAAGCCCCGATCCAGGTGCGTGGCACAAGCCGCGAGGAAGCCATCCGCTTCGCCGGCGAGCTTCTGGCCCGCGTTGGCCTGAGCGACAAGATCAACGCCTATCCGCGCCAGCTTTCCGGCGGTCAGCAGCAGCGTGTCGCCATCGCCCGCGCCCTTGCCCTGAAGCCGAAGGTGCTGCTCTTCGACGAACCGACCTCAGCGCTCGATCCCGAACTTGTCGGCGAAGTGCTCGACGTCATCAAGGAACTCGCCCGCACCGGCACGACCCTCGTCATCGTCACCCACGAAGTCGGCTTTGCCCGCGAAGTCGCCGATACCGTCGTCTTCATGGAAGCCGGACACATCCTCGAAGCCGGCCCGCCGGCCCGCATCTTCAGCCAGGCCGATCACCCGCGCACCCGCGAGTTCCTGGCAAAAGTCCTCTAGCAAATTTCCGGCCCCGAAACAGCGGACGGAATGGAACCGACCTCAACCACAACCCTGAGATGAAAAAAAGGAGACGGGACATGACATTTCTCAACACGGCAAAACTTCTGATGGCAAGCGCGGTCGCGGTGGCCACACTCGGACTCGGCGCGGCACAGGCAGCTGAAAAGTTCGACCTGAGCCCCGACACCTCCAACCGCATCCGTGCGGAAAAGAACGAGGAGGCGATCAAGGCGATCTCGCCCGATTTCAAGTTCGTCACGCCCGGCAAGTTCACCGTCGCCATCAACGCCTGGGACCCGCCGATCGCCACCTTCGCCAATGATGCGAAGACGATCGTCGGCGCCGACCCGGATTTCGCCTCGCTGCTGGCAGATTCGCTCGGCCTTGAACTGGAAATCGTCTCGGTCGCCTGGGCCGATTGGCCGCTCGGCGTCTCTTCCGGCAAGTACGATGCCGTCATCAGCAACGTCACCGTCACAGAGGAGCGCAAGGAGAAATTCGACTTCTCCGCCTACCGGCGCGACGTGCTCGGCTTCTACGTGAAGGCCGACAGCAAGATCACCGAGATCAAGGAACCGAAGGATGTCGCCGGCCTCAAGGTCATCACCGGCGCCGGCACCAACCAGGAAAAGATCATCCTGGAATGGGACCGCCAGAATGTCGCCGCCGGCCTGAAGCCGATCGAGGTACAGTATTACGACGACCGCGCCGCAAGCGACCTCGCTTTGTCCTCCGGCCGCGCCGATGTCGAATTCAACCCCAATGCGACCCTGTCCTACGGCGCGGCCGTGAAGGGTAACACCAAGCTCGTCGGCATCGTCAGCGGCGGCTGGCCCCTGGCGGCCGAGATTGCCGTCACCACGCGCAAGGGTGCAGGCCTCGCCGAGGCGCTCACCATCGCCACCAACGGCCTCATCAAGAGCGGCAAATACGGCGAGGTCCTGAAGCGCTGGAACCTCGAAGCCGAAGGCGTCGATCAGTCCTTCACCAACCCGGCCGGCCTGCCGAAGAGCGGTTCCTGATCCCTCCCCGGCGCCGCCCCTTAAGCGGCGCCGGCCTTATCCCCCTGATGGAGACCACGACATGACTGGCAAAATGACTTTGCGCAGCTTTTTCCTCGGCGCGCTCGCCTCCACCCTCGCCTTGGCCGGATCGGCGCTCGCCGGCGAAACTTTCGACCTCAACCCCGAACAGGCAGGCCGCATTCACGCCGAGCGCAACGACAAGGCCGTGACCGCCATTGCCAAGAGTTTCGCCTTCGTCACGCCCGGCAAGTTCACCGTCGCGGTTGCCCCCGGCGGCCCGCCGCTCGCCACCTATGCGACGGACGCGAAGACGGTCGTCGGCGCCGATCCCGACTACGCCTCGGCCATCGCCGAAAGCCTCGGCCTTCAGCTGGAACTCGTTCCCGTCGCCTGGATCGACTGGCCGCTCGGCCTGACCTCGGGCAAATACGATGCTGTGATCTCCAATGTCGGCGTCACCGAACAGCGCAAGGAAAAATTCGACTTCTCCACCTACCGCCAGGGCCTGCACGGCTTCTTCGTGAAATCCGACAGCACCGTCACCGCCATTGCCCAACCGAAGGACGCCGCCGGCCTGAAGATCATCGTCGGCTCCGGCACCAATCAGGAGCGCATTCTCCTGCGCTGGAACGACGAGAACGTCGCTGCCGGCCTGAAGCCGCTGGAGCTGCAATATTACGACGACGAGGCCGCAAGCCTGCTCGCGCTCTCCTCCGGCCGCGCCGATGTCATCGTCCAACCTCACGCACAACTCGTCTACATCGCCGCCCGCGATCACAACATCAAGCGCGTCGGCACCTTGAGCGCCGGCTGGCCCGACCGCTCCGACGTGGCGATCACCACCCGCAAAGGCGCAGGCCTCGCCGATGCCCTGACCATCGCCACCATGGCCTGATCGAAAGCGGCGCCTACGAAAAAATCCTCGATCGCTGGCATCTGAAGGAAGAGGCCCTGCCGAAATCGGAAACCAACCCGCCCGGCCTGCCGAAATCCTGAGCGAGACAAGGCCCATGAGCAACAAGACCCCGAACATCCACCACATCGGTTTCCTGACGCCCGGCAACTATCCGGCCGACGACCCGCTGGCCGGCCTCGAAAAGACGCTGAAGCTTCTCGAATACGGCGAAGACCTCGGTTTCCAGAGCGCCTGGGCCCGCCAGCGCCATCTCGAGCCCGGCATCTCCTCCGCCACGGCCTTTTTGGCCGCCGCCACCCAGCGCACGAAGCGCATCCAGCTCGGCACGGCCGTCATCCCTATCGGCTACGAAAGCCCCTACCGGCTCGCCGAAGACCTCTCGACTGTCGACGTGCTCTCGCGCGGACGGCTGAATATCGGCCTCAGCGCCGGTCGCCCCCTCCATGCCGACCTCATCGGCAACCTCGTCTTCGATGGCGACTGGCAGAATTTCGACTTCTCCCACGACCGCGTGCTGCGCTTCGTCGAAAACCTGCGCAGCCACCCCATCGGCGATGAAATCACCGTCATCAAGACCCCGTTCGGCCCGCAGCGCCCGCGTCTTCAGCCGCATGCGAAAGGCCTCACCGACCGCATCTGGTACGGCGGCGGCTCGCTGCGCTCCGCGACCTGGGCCGGCCGCAACGGCTTCAATCTGCTGATCGGCAATGTGACGACCGGCGAAGGCACCGACGATTTCTTCGAGGCCCAGTCGCGGCAGCTGGAAACCTACCGCGCCTCCGGCGGCGAGGCCCGGCGCGTGGCGCTCGGCCGCGTCATCGTCCCCCTCGACAGCGCCGACGCCAAGACTCGGCAACGCTACCGCGACTACGCCGCCGGCCGCTTTAAGCGAACCCTCACCCCTCAGGGCGAACGGCGCACCCTGTTTGCAAAGGACATCGTCGGCACCTCCGACGAAATCCTCGAAAAACTCTTCGCCGACCCGATCCTCCCCCATATCGGCGAATTGCGGCTGGAGCTTCCCTACGAGTTCGAAGACGAGGAATACCGCCAGATCATCCACGATTTCATCACCCTGATCGCGCCCGCCCTCGGCTGGGAAAGCGGCCTCGACGCGCTGCCCGCACTGAAACAGACAGGAACATCGTAAGTGACGAAAACCATCGACTATTTCTTCTCCATCGGCTCGCCCTGGTCCTATATTGGCTTCGACACCTTCGTCGATCTCGCCAAGGATAACGACGTCGCCATCACGCCCTACCTGACCACCGTGGTCGAGGAAAACGGCGGCATCTTCTCCCGCAATCGCCCGGAGGTCCGCCGCGCCTATTGGGTGCGCGATCTCAAGCGCTGGGCGCGCGTGCGCGGCAAACCGCTCTTGCTCGAAAACCGCCCCGAACTCAGCGACCCCGCCCCGGCATCGCTGATCGTCATCGCCGCCTTCCTCGACGGCAAGGACTGGATCGGCCTCACGCGCGCCCTGCAGCACGCCTTCTGGGCCGAGGCACAAGACATCGGCAAACCGACGGTACGAGAAGCGATCGCCACCGCCGCCGGCCTCGACGGCGCTACGCTCAGCGGCCGGCAGGCGGATGAAGACGTGCGCGAAAAATGGGCGAACGACCGCAAGCATGCGATCGAGCATGGCGTCTTCGGCTTCCCCACCTTCCGCTACGACAGCGAACTCTACTGGGGCCAGGACAACTTGCCCTTCCTCGAACGCCACCTTACCGGCGACCGTCCTTAAACCCCGCTGCCCGCCTTCAATCGATCGGCAGCTCGGCCACGAAGACTGTGCCGTTGCGGCCATCGATCTGGCAGGTGCCGCGCAATTGCGCGACCAGCCCCTTGATCAGCCGGGTCCCCATGCCCGGCGTCAGCGCCTCTTCGTCAAAGCCGGAACCGTTATCGCTGATGACGAGCCGCAACAGATCGTTTTCCACCCTCTTGAAGCTGATGGAAATTCGCCCCCGAGTACCCGGCGGGAAAGCATATTTCAGGCAGTTGGTCACGATCTCGTTGGTCACAAGCGCCAGCGGCGTCGCCTTGTCGGTGGAGATAGCGATATCATCGACATCGAAATCCACCTCGACCGACGATCCGAACGCCTGCAGCAGCTTGTCGACGACGGATTTCAACAGATCGCGCGCGCAGAGTTGCGAAAATTCGTCCTGCCGATAGATCTGCTCATGAACCGCGATCATCGCAGAAATGCGGTCGGCCAGCGATTTCTGCACCTCCGGCGCAAGCTGCTGCATGCGCACGACCGACTGTACGGATTGCAGATTGTTCTTCACCCGGTGATGGATTTCCCGCAAAAGCAGCCGGTTTTCCTCAAGGGCGATTTCCAGTCGCTGCGATTGGGCGCTGTCGCGCCGGCGAAGATGACGAATCCAGCTGCCCGCCGCAAGCGAGCCAGTTGCCGCCAGCACCATCACCGAAACCGCCACGAAAACATTCCGGCGGAAGTCGTTGATCCCGGTCGAATAATCCGCCGACGCCAGCGCAATGAAATCCGTGCCCTCAACCTTGCGGTAGGCAACGATCCGATGGGCGCCGTCGACCGGCGAAATGGCCTCATAAGTGCCTTCGGAGGCTTTCGGCAGATAATCGGTGAAGAGCACATACTGGCTCATGTCGAGCGGCCCCTCCGCCAGCGGGTAGCGGGCGACGAGCAGGCCATCGGCCCGCACGAAGCTGACGGTGGAATTGCGACCGAGATCGACCGCCTCCAGGATCGGCGCCATCAGATCAACGTCGAAGGAAATCACGGCCGCGCCGGCAAACTGCCCCTTGCGCTCGAGCCGCTGGCTGAAGGTAAAAATCTGCTTGCCGCTCAGGCGGCTGACCATGAGGCCGGATACATAGGAATCCTTGCCCCTCGCCAGTTCGGAGAAATAGGGTCGGTCGACAATGCTGATCGGCTTGACCATCGGATCGGTCGAAAAGAGCGTACGTCCGGAGCGGTCGACGACATAGGCCTTGCCCTGCCCCGGAAGTCCCGCCACAGTCTCGTTGATGTTGCGCACCTCATCGCCGGCCGTGGTTACGATATCCGGCCCAAGTGTCTCGTCGATGCGCTGAAGCGATTGCCGCGCAAGCGAATCCAGCCACGACACGTTTGTAGCCACAATCTTCGAGGCGGAGACTGCGCGTTCCTCGGTCCTGCGCACAGCATCCTGATAGCTGATCATCAGCCAAAGGCTGAGCAGGATGACGAGCGAGGTGAACATCGCAATGATGATCGCCCCGGCAGCCGTCGCCACGGTGAAATGGCCATGAAGCCTTAATGCCACGCCACGCCCCTCCAAATCACCCGGCGGCAATCTAGACAGGAAAAAGACGCTATACCAGTGGATTAGATACTTTTGCGACGAGTGTGGCGCAAAAATGATTTCACGGCAACATTGCAGGCTGGAACCCTGTGTCTAAGATCACCTCCACCAAGGGCGGAGGTTGTAGGAATACAAGAAAAAGGCGGCCTGATAGCCGCCTTTCGTTACCATCCGATGGTCTTTGCAGAACCTGCCTAAGCGGCGATCGGAGCCCATCGCCATCGACATCCAGAACGAAAAGCACGATCTGAGCCTTGGAAAGCACGATCTCAAACGCCTGACAGCTTTCGAGGTCGGAAATCGCACGGAGTGCCCTAGATGACGAAGAAGTCTGCGTTGGTCAGTGCCAGGTTGGCCGAAAGCGTGGCGAAATGCACCGCGCCTCCGGCGGCATTACCATTCGAGTCGTAGAACAGCTTGCCCGTATCGGTCTCATAGATCAGACGGTCGTCAGCGTCCTGGGCGACGCCGCTGGCGTTTTTGGCAAAGGCGCCAGCCGACAGCATGCCGGTCTTCTTCAACGCAGTGAAAATACCATTCTCCAGCCAGATGGAATCTTTGTTGAACTCATCCATCCTGTCGACAGTAAAGTCCTTGATCCTGTCGACATTGCTCGTGGCACTGAGCGCGGAATTGAATTTGAAGATGTCTGCGCCGCCGCCGCCCACCAGGGTATCATTGCCTCCCCCGCCGTTCAGTATGTTATCGTTCCCGTTGCCGGTCAGCACGTTATTACCCTTGTTGCCGGTGGCGGAATACGCATACCAGCCAATCAATACCAGGTTTTCGATACTACCGGCTGCCTGGTTGGCGTCCGAGAGGTTGAAGTCGACCGAGGACCTGACCACATCCGTTCCGGCCGATCCGGAAACCGATTCATCGACGAAGTCCCCGGCGCCGACGACATAGGTGTCGTTGCCCGCGAGACCGATGAGCGTGTTGGCGCCATCGTTACCGGTCAGCACATTGTTCAAAGCGTTGCCCGTGGCGCTGATGGCGGCGGACCCCGTCAGCGTCAGGTTCTCGACGTCACCGAGCGATTGCGTCTTGTTGCTGAGGCTGAAGCTAACCGAGGATTTCACCAGATCAGTGCCGGAAGCCCCGGTCTCATCGACTTTGTCTTTGGCTCCGACAATATAGGTGTCGTTGCCTGCCCCACCGCTCAACACATTGGCGCCTGCGTTACCGGTCAGCACGTTGTTCAGAGCATTGCCCGTGGCATTGATAGCAGCGGTGCCTGTCAACGTCAGGTTCTCGATACTGCCGACCGCCTGAGCCGCATTGGCGAGGCTGAAGCTGACCGAGGATTTCACCAGGTCGGTCCCGGAGGAGCCGGCTTCATTCACCTTGTCTCCGGCGCCGACGACGTAGGTGTCATTGCCCGCCCCACCACTCAATACGTTGGCGCCGCTGTTTCCTGTCAACACGTTATTGCCCGCATTGCCGGTGGCATTGATCGCGGCATTGCCGGTGAGCGTCAGGTTCTCGATAACGCCGGTCACCTGGGCTTTATTGGCAAGACTGAAGCTTACCGAGGACTTCACCAAATCGATATCCCATTCATCGCCCTTCTCCTGCAGGATATCACCCACGTTATCGACGACATACGTATCGTTGCCTGTACCGCCGGACATGAGGTCGGCTCCGGCACCACCATCGATAAAGTCGTCCCCGTTTCGCCCAAGAAGTGTGTTGGCGTCACTGTTGCCGATCAATGTGTCGCTTGAATCGATACCCTGTACGCCTTCGATCCCCGTTAGCGTATCACGGTGCCCGAAACCATCTGTGGCATAGCCCGTTGCGAGATTGACGGTAACACCTCGCCAGCCGCTTTTTGAAGCGTCGCTCTGATATTCGACCCAATCGAATCCACCGCGGCCATCGATTACATCGCGGCCGCCAAGGCCTCTGAATGTTTCATCGGCATCTGACCCAAGCAGGGTATCGCCAAACTGAGTACCGTAGAACGTGGTCATTCCGACGAATGTTTCTGCATTCGCCCACGGGTCGGTGACCGTGCCGAGATGAGCGTCGAGTGTTACCCCACGACGAGCGGTTAAGTCGCCGTAGGCGTCGCTGAAGCTCAACGTATTCGTTTCGCCGGAACTGGCGACATAGGTGTCGACACCCGCGCCACCCTGGAAGAAATCGCCGCGCACCGAGCCTCCGCCAATCAGCGTGTCGTTACCGCCTCCACCGAGAAAAACGTCATCAACGGTAGTCCCCTGGATGGTGTCGTTACCGGAAAAGAGCCACTGATAAATGTCGGACCAGCTATCGCTCACCTCCATAAGGGTCGTGAAGTCTGCAAACGCGACGTTGTCGGCGCTCAGGTCGATCTTTTGATAGAGAGTACCGTTTTCATCGCGCAACTCGATGCCGGTCAGCGTACCGCCGCTGCCGATCAGCCCATCCGCCTCAAACTCAAGATTTTCTCCCGAAAATTTTAGAGTCATGCCGTTCCAATGCGCGAACGTGACATCGCTCGAACTCATCGAAACTTCGGAATCCCTCCATTGCGAGTCGAGATACTCTGCAAAATTTGGATTTTTTCCTTCATTCGGAAGGTAAGTCTTGCCCGGCCAATAGTAGGTATAGGTTGCCATTCTCTGGCCCCGTTTACACTCAAACGCACGCCCCGATTCATTTCCGTCGCGGCTTCTGGTTGTAATTCCTATCAAGGGAAATGGTTGAAACCAACCCCAGCCGGGAGCGAAGTGTTAAAATTTGGTTAACGGAGGTGGTCGCAATACTTGACCCGCGAGAAACGCTCTCGGATTCACAAGTTCTGCACGTTTCATGGGGAGTTGCGGGTAGCTGCCGACGGCGCTCCACAAGTCTGTCGACTTGGAGCGGAAATAAAACGGAAAAACAGCTAATTAGCTAGCGCGACCTAATGGTCGTCCAACAAAGCATTCGTATTTCATTTTTAATAAAAAATCAGCGTAATCCATTATTTCCATTGAGGAAAAATGGTGGGTGATCACGGGCTCGAACCGTGGACCCGCTGATTAAGAGTCAGCTGCTCTACCAACTGAGCTAATCACCCATCCGGACCGCGTCGCCGCGGTGTGATTGGGCGTATAAAGAGCTTGTCCGGGATTGTCTAGTTCCGAAATCGAATTTCTTTGCAGAAATTCGAAAAAATTTGCGAACGCGCCGCTTACCCCCTGTTTTTCAAAGATAAAGCTCTCCCGATGCAACCTTGATCGCCGCGCCGCCGATCCGGGCGGTGGCGATCTCGCTCTTGTGGATATCGAGATGGAGATGGATGAAGGACGGCCGGCCCATCTCCACGCCCTGCTCGATCAGGATCGGATAATGCCCGTCGATCAGTTGGTCGAAATGATGGATCGCACCGGAAAGAGCCGCCGCCGCCGATCCCGTCGCCGGGTCTTCCATGATCCCGAGGCCGCAGGAGAACATGCGCGCATGGAACCGCGCCTGATGGTTGATGCCGCCGCGACAATAGACGTAAGCACTGGCCAGCACGCCATCGGCCATCGGCGCCAGTTGCTCCCAGGCCGCGGGATCGAAATCGATCGCCGACACGGCGGCAACGTCGTGCAGTGGCAGCATGACGAAGGGCACGCCCGCGCTCCAGAGCGACGGCACGTGATTCTCGAAACCGATCTGCGTGCTCTTGAGGCTCAGCGCATCAGCCAGCGCCTGCCGGTCGAAACGCGCGTCGAGACGTCTTGATTTGCGCGGCAGGTCGAATTCGGCAAAGGTGGCGCTGCCCGTCTTCAGCCGCACCGCGCAGCGCACCGGTCCGACATTCTCCTCCAGCACCTGCACGATGTCCCGGTCCTCGCCGTTACGAAGCTCGGCGAGCGCCACGGCCGCCCCCACGGTCGGATGACCGGCAAAGGGCAGTTCCCGCGTCGTCGTGAAAATCCTCAAGCGTGCGACATGGGATACATGCTCGGGCTTGAAGACGAACACTGTCTCCGAAAGATTGAATTCCGTGGCGATCACCTGCATGGCCCGGTCGTCCAGCCCTTCGGCATCGAAGACGACGGCCAGCGGATTTCCCTCAAGCTTCTGCGAAGTGAAGACATCGTAGATTGCATAGGGTCGAGCCACGAAACTCTCCTTTTTAAACGCGTCGGATGCAACGGAGCATAAGCGGAAGGTTGTCCGTCGTCATCCTTCGCGCACAAGAATCCAGTCGAGGATTTTGGGCATGAAGGACGGATAGTCGTATGCGGCCGGATCGGCCGTGCGGATCGCAACCGCCGCGTCGACCTCCGATTCGGTTTCGGAGGCGATATGCCGTTCGATCGCGGCAATCAGCGCGTCGGCGGTTGCGGCAAAGCGGTAAACCTTGAAAAGCGTTATGACACTCTTGTCATGCAGCGCGTGAAAACCGTCGTCGGTCGCGGCTGACGCGAGATCCAGACCGGTTTCCTCCCTGACCTCGCGGTGCATGTTGCCTTCGAGGTCGCAGCGCCCGTCGCGGATGTCCTGGTTGTCGAGCGAGCCGGCGGCGCAATAGACCCGTCCCGGATTGGCCGTATGCCGCGCCATGCGCACCGCGATGACGGCCCCGTCCGAAGACAGGATCACCGGCAGGCTGAAAAGATGCAGGGCGCGCTCGCCCGGCCACGTCTTGCGCCAGAGGAGAAAGGTGGCGTAGTCGATGATATGGGCTTCCCCCGATATCGCGCCGTCCTCGATGGTCACCGCCCGTTGCAACAGCATCTTGCCGTTGAAAAGCGCGGGGTTGCGGGTCACCTCCCGCTTCCAGTTCTCCGCCGCCCGCTCGTGTTCGGCAAGCTCGAAGGGATGCGGCTCCTCCAGCACGCGCAGATCGAGCGCCGTCACCGGAAAGATGTGGCCGGCCGCCGGCCATTTGTCGAAATTGCTGGCAAGCATCGTCAGATATCCATGGAAAGAACGACCGGGCAGTGGTCGGAGGCCTTCGGCCGATCCCAGCCGACGCGCGGATATCGCTCGACCTCCTGGCCCGCCGGAAAGATGGTGCGGAATGGCTGCCCGCCGCGGATGATCTCCGGCACGGCGGACGGATTGCGGGCAGCCAGCGCCGGCGACAGCCAGATATAGTCGAGCTGGCAGAGATGCCGCTCCTGCGGCCCGCGGCTGTGGAACAGCGTCCAGCGGTCGAGTTCCGGTCGCCGGCGCATGACGTTTTCGGCAAAACCGTCATGGCTGAAGGCATCGAGCGCGCTTTCCGCCTCCTGCGCCGGGCGGAAGGTATAGCCCGTGCGTCGGTCGCCGAGGATATCGACGCGCTCCTGATAGTCGTTCATATCGCCACAGATCGCAAAGCTCGCCTGCGCCACGCCCTCGGCACCGAAGCGGTCCTCGATGATGCGCCGCACGGCCAGCGCCTCGGCGCGACGCACCGGCATGGTCGCAATCCGCCCGTCGAGCCCGTCGCGCGCCGGGCCCATGGATTTGAAATGCACGACGAACAGCGTCAGCGGCCGTCCGCCGATGCGGAATTCAAGCTCGAGGCAGTCGCGCCGGAAGATGCGGTCTCCGGGAAGTTCGGTGCTCGCCAGCCCGTCGTTGAACAGGCCGAAATCGCTATAGGTAACGCCGGCATGGGATTTGACGTCGACGCATTCGATGCGCTGGCCGTCGCGGGTCTCCTCCCGCACCAGCACGGCGACATCAATGCCCCGCCGGTCATTGCCCTCGATCAGATATTTCTGCCGGTAGCCGTTGCCGACCATGCGGAACAGATAGCCGTATTCAAAGGCCTGCAGCGCCGCCATGTTGTCGGCTTCCTGCAGGCAGAGGATATCGGCATCGCAATCGGCGATCGCCAGCGCCGACATCTGGCGGGTATCGTCGGTATGGGCGATGGTGCGCGCCTCTTCCAGCCGTTGGTATTCCTCCTCGCTTCGCACCTCGAACAGCCTGAGCACACGGTCCTGCTTCAACTGGTTGCGATAGCCGGAAAAATCGAACCGGCTCATCAGGTTTTCGATGTTGAAGGTGGCAAGGCGAAGCGACATCGGGGCATCCATGGCGAATCCGGGCTGCCGCGACTGTAGCCATTCGGCGGCAAATGTCGAATAGCTGCAGTCGCGAAGGGACCATATTTGGGTGAATGGCCGTCTCCCGAATAAAGGCGCTTTCCCGCCCGTTTTCCCACCGGATAGAACGACATATGCCCGAGGGGCATGAGGGGAAAACCATGACGACATTCAAATTCCTGGGTCTTGCGGTCGCAATCACGTTGCTCGCAGGCGCCGCCCACGCCGAAAGTTTCGGGGCGATTTCGCTTTCGCCGGAGACCGGCGCCACCGGCTGGTCCTTCGATGCGCAGTCGCGCTGGCGGGCCGAGGATATCTCGCAGGGCAATTGCTACGATTACGCTTCCGATTGCCGCGTCGCCATCTGGTTCCGCAATGCCTGCGGCGCCGTCGCGCGCGGGCCGGACGGCTGGGGTGCCGATTGGGCGGAAACGCCGCGCCGCGCCCAGCGGGCAGCCATCGCCGCCTGCGCGCGCCATTCCGGCGGCTGCCGGGTCATCCGCTGGCAATGCTCCGGCGCGCAGTGACGATGGAAAGAGCGGCCTGTTTTAGCTCGCCTTAATCCCTTGAAAGTATAGTCCGCCGCGATTGCCGGGGACGTGGCAGCCTAGAGAGAGACTTCGGGGATAAGCATGAGCAGGAATACGGGTCTAGCCGCGCGGCTGCGCTACGAGTTCGACAAGAGCATGGCCGCCGGGCCGATCGCGCTGATCGGCTGGCTGGCGGTCATTTCGCTGATCGTCATCGTCATTGCCGGTGCCTTTCTCGCCATCACCCGCATCGCGCCCGAGGGCGGCGAGCCCGTGAGCTTCTTCGAAGGCGCCTGGGAATCGCTGATGCGCACCATGGATGCCGGCGCCATGGGCGGAGATATGGGCTGGGGGTTCCGCGGCGTGTCGCTGGTCGTCACCATCGCCGGGATCTTCGTCTTCTCGGCCTTGATCGGCGTGTTGAGCGCCGGCCTCGAAAACAAGCTCGAAGAGCTGCGCAAGGGCCGCTCGCTCGTGCTGGAAAAAGACCAGACCGTCATCCTCAACTGGTCGCCCTCGATCTTCGACGTCATCTCCGAGTTGGTCATCGCCAATGCCAGCCGCAAGAAGCCGCGCATCGTCATCATGGCCAACAAGGACAAGGTGGAGATGGAAGACGAGATCGCCGCCAAGGTGCCGGATCTTAAAAACACTCGCATCATCTGCCGCAGCGGCGATCCGACCGACCTTTACGATCTCTCGATCATCAACCCGCAGACCTCGCGCTCGATCATCGTTCTGTCTCCCGAAGGAGACGACCCGGATTCGCAGGTGATCAAGAGCGTGCTTGCCCTCGTCAACGATCCGGCCCGCCGGGAAAAGCCCTACCAGATCGCCGCCGAAATCCGCGACGGCAAGAATGCCGACGTCGCCCGCATCGTCGGCGGCAGCGAGCTGCAGCTGGTGCTGGCCGACGACCTCATTTCCCGCATCGTCGTGCATTCCAGCCGCCAGTCGGGCCTGAGCGCCGTCTATTCGGAACTGCTGGATTTCGACGGCTGCGAAATCTACACGCTCGAACAGCCGGACCTTGCCGGCAAATCCTTCGCCGCCGCCGTCATGGCCTATGAGGGCTGCACCCTGATCGGCGTCTGTGACACCTCTGGCAAGGTGCATCTCAACCCCGCCGCAAACCGCGTCTTTGCCGCCGGCGAGCGCGCTATTCTCATCGCCGAGGACGACGCCGCAGTCAAAACCGGCGACAGCAACCTCACCGTCGACAAGGACGCCATCCGCGCACCCGAGCCCCGCATCCAGAAACCGGAGCGCACCCTGATCCTCGGCTGGAACCGCCGTGGTCCGATCATCACCTTCGAACTGTCGCGTTATGTCGCTCCCGGCTCGCTGCTCACCATCGCCGCCGATACGCCGGAAATCGAGGCCGATATCGCCGCCTTGCGCGTTGCCAACGATCATATGGCCGTCGAATACAGCATCATCGACACCAGCAACCGCGCCGCGCTCGATGCGCTGGATATCCCGGCCTACGACCACGTGCTGGTGCTCGGCTACAGCGACCACATGGCGCCGCAACCGGCCGATACCCGAACCCTCGTCACTCTCTTGCAGCTACGCAAGATCGCCGAACAGGCGGGCCGGCACATCAGCGTCGTCAGCGAGATGACCGACGTGCGCAACCGCGAGCTTGCCGAAGTCACCCGCGCCGACGATTTCGTCGTCAGCAACAAGCTGGTCAGCCTGATGCTGGCCCAGGCCTCGGAAAACGAATCCATGGCCGCCATCTTCGACGACCTGCTCGACGAGGAGGGCTCGGAAATCTACATGCGGCCGGTCTCCGAATATGTCGCGATCGACAAGCCGGTGAATTTCTACACTATCGCCCTTTCGGCCTTGCGCCGAGGCGAAGTCGCCATCGGCTACCGCCGCCAGCGGCAGGACGATCCCGATCACCGCAATCTCGGCGGCGTGGTGGTCAACCCGCTGAAGTCGGAGGCGTTGAGCTATACGGCGGCGGATCGGGTGATCGTGCTGGCGCGCGATTGATAGCTGTGTGCGGGCGCCGATTCCGGCTTGAAGTAACCTCGCCCCCCCGGCTAGGCTCGAAGCAACCGCGGGGTACGTCTGCCCCTCACCCTAGCCCTCTCCCCGCACGCGGGGAGAGGAAATGACGGAGGTCGCCGCTTGTCCCTTCTCCCCGCGAGCGGGGAGAAGGTGGCCGACAGGTCGGATGAGGGGCAGCGTGCCCCAGCAGACCGCTCCCGGTTACATCGCCGCCACTATCTATCCCGAGGAAGACGCTTCATGCCCGACCGGATTTCCAACCGCCTTCTCTCGCGCACCGGCCAGCTTTCGGTCGAGATGACCACCTGGCCAAGCGTCACCGGCAGCGATGGCGAAGCGGCCTTTTCCGTCCGCCTGTTCGATCTCCTCGGCGCCCTCCCCGCCTTCCGCAACCATCCGGAAAACCTCGTCGGCTTCGACACCCATGGCGAACCCGCGCGTCAAAACGTGCTGGCACTGGTGCGCGGCAAGGGCCGCCGCTGTCTCGTGCTTGCCGGCCATTTCGATACCGTCTCCGTCGCCAATTACGGCACGCTGATCGATCTTGCCTGCGATCCCGAAGCCCTGACCGAAGCACTGATTGCAGAACTTTCCGCAAAACCCCGCAACCCTGTCGAAGACAAGGCGCTGACCGATCTCCTGAGCGGCAATTTCCTCGCCGGCCGCGGCCTGCTCGACATGAAGAGCGGCCTCGCCGCCGGCATCGCGGCTCTGGAACGCTTCGCCGAACGTGACGAGCGCCCCGGCAACCTGCTGTTCGTCGCCACGCCCGACGAGGAAAACCGCTCCCGCGGCATGCGAGCCCTGCGCGATCACCTCCCGGACATCGCCAGACAATTCGATCTCGATATCATCGGCGGCATCAATCTCGATGCCAGCGGCGATGACGGCGACGGCGAGCAGGGCCGCGCCGTCTATCTCGGTTCGGTCGGTAAATTCTCGCCCTTCGCTTTCGTCGCCGGACGACCGACCCACGCCGGCTATGCCTATGACGGCGTCAGCGCCCATCTGATTTCAGCCGAAATCATCCGCGCCATGGAGGCCAACAGCGCGCTCTGCGACGAGGCCCATGGCGAAATCTCGCCCGCGCCCGTCTGCCTGGAAGCCAAAGACGTGCGCCACGGCTACGAGGTCACCACGCCCGCCCATGTCTGGCTGTCCTTCAACTGGCTCACCCACCGCCGCGCCCCGACCGATATTCTGGAGGAATTCCGCGCGCTGGTCTCGAACGCGATGGACACGGCGCTACAGGCGCAGGCCGAAAACGCCCGCATCTTCTTCGAGCGCCAAGGCTCCGACCGGACAATCGATCTCCGGGGACAGGTGCTGACCTATGCCGATCTGCGCAGACACGCCGCAAAAACCGCCGACAGCCGGGCGCTTGCCCGCATCGAAGCGCTCGAAGCCTCGCTCTCCGCCAGCGACGAACCGCTCTCGGCCACCCGCGCCGTCGTCTCCGAAATGCTGACAGCCACAGGCCTCGAAGGCCCGCTCGTCGTCATCGGCTTCTCGACTCTGCATTATCCG
Organism: Rhizobium sp. Root1212; assembly: GCF_001424985.1. Classification (GTDB taxonomy): domain Bacteria; phylum Pseudomonadota; class Alphaproteobacteria; order Rhizobiales; family Rhizobiaceae; genus Pararhizobium. Next base: position 35,402 of record NZ_LMDA01000024.1, on the reverse strand, counting down.
CGCGTGCATGTCGATGACGCCGGAAACGCCGGCCGCGATTTCGCCCGCCGGCTGGAAACGGCAACCAGAACCATCGAAACCCGCCACGGCACGAGCATCCGCTTCAAGCAGTATTTCCAGGGCATTTCCGACATGAGCTTCTTCGGCCATCGGCCGCAAGCCGAGCAGGCGGGCACTCTGGCAGACAACACCCCCGTTCCCGCCTTCGTCGACCGCCCGCCGCAAACCGCCCTTGCCTACCCCGTCGTCAATATCGGCCCCTGGGGCCGCGACTATCACCAGAAATGGGAGCGGGTGCACATGCCCTATGCCTTCGAGGTCATGCCCGACCTGATCTACGAATGCGCGCTCGCTGTTTTCAACGACTGAAGCCTGACACAAGCATTGAAGTTTCGCATAAATTTTAAGCGCGAACAGTTGTGTCGCGAGTAAAATTGCCGCTCATGTCGAAGCGGGAAAACGAGGATGCATGCATGGGTGAAGACCAGTTTCCGGAAAACGGGTTCGACGCGGACTGGGACCAGGAGTTTGCCGACGAATTGCTCGGCAGCCTCGTCGTAATCGGGATTACGTATCAGGATGCAGGCGGCGGCACCGTCGATCAAAAACATTTTCACGGCTACGTGCGCTCGGTCGATCCGAACGAAGGCGTGACGATCAAACTCGAAGGAGACGATGCGGAAGAGGAATTGACATTGCCTCCGATCCTCGACGCATTCGAACCGGCGGAAGAAGGCACCTACACCAGCCCATCAGGCCAGGACGTCATCGATCCCGATTTCGTTGCGTATTTCACCGTCACCATGCCGACAAACTAGATGTTGTCGCGGGCGCGGTTTTGCGCGCCCCCCGGAAACGATGCGTTTCAAGCGCCGGCTCAAGGGCGTGACCGTACCTTGAGCCGGGCGCAACGGAGAAGCGTCAGGCCGCGATTTCGCTGCGGATCAGCTTGCCGAGGCGGGAAATGCCGGCCTCGATCATCTCGTCGTTGGCGCAGGAGAAGCTGATGCGGCAGGTGTTGGCGCCCGAGCCGTCGGCGAAGAACGCCTTGCCCGGAACGAAGGCCACCTTGGCCGTCTCTAGCGATTTCGCCAGCAATTCGGCACCGTCCATGCCCTTCGGCAGGGTCAGCCAGATGAACATGCCGCCTTCCGGCTTCGTCCAGCTCACGCCCTCCGGCATGTATTTTTCAAGCGCCGCCAGCATGCAATCCCGGCGATGGCTGTAGACGGCCTTGATCTTGTCGACCTGCTTGTCGAAGCCGCGCTCGGCCACGAGGCAGATCGCCATCTGGTTGATGGTCGAGGAATGCAGGTCGGCGGCCTGCTTCAGCAGCACCAGCTTGCGGATGACCGTCGCATTGGCGACGATGTAGCCGACACGCAGACCGGGCGCCAGCGTCTTGGAGAAGCTGCCGCAATAGATCGTGCGCGTCTTGTCGATGTCGCCGCCATTGCGCGCCAGTTCCATCGCCAGAATCGGCTGCACCGGCTCGCCGTCATAACGCAGCGACTGATAGGCGCCGTCCTCGATCACGGCGATATCCAGCTCTTCGGCAAGATCGAGCAGCTTTTCGCGGCCGGCGCGATCCACGGTCTCGCCCGTCGGGTTGGAGAAATCGGCGGAAAGATAGGCGAACTTCACCGCGCCGCCGGCTTCCGCCGCATTGGTGCGGTAGGTTTCCGGCGTGCGGTTGCCGCCCGGCGTCAGCTGGTCGTATTTCGGCTCATAGGCATTGAAGGCCTGCAGCGCGCCGAGATAGGTCGGCCACGTCACCAGCGCCGTATCGTTGGGCGAAAGGAACAGCTTGCCGAGATAATCCAGCCCCTGCTGCGAGCCGGAAACGATGAAGATGTTTTCCGGCCCGGCGGTGATGCCGATCTTGCCCATTTCGCCGGAAAGCCAGCGGCGCAGCGGCAGATAGCCTTCGCTGACGGAATATTGCAGCGCTGCGTTCACCGCCGGGCCGCTGAAAATCTCGGAATAGACGGACTGGAATTCTTCGGCCGGAAACAACGCAGGGTCAGGAATGCCGCCAGCAAAGGAGATGATGTCCGGCCGGTCTAGCAGCTTCAGCAGCTCGCGGATTTCCGAAGCGCGCATCCGCACGGAGCGCGTGGCGAAGATTTTTTCCCAATCCAGCATTGGAGGTTTCCTCAAGATTATGTTTTGGGAAACAAGACCACGCCGGACCATTTAAGTCAATGTTGCTGACCTAAATACAACCCCGCAAGTAGAGGCAAATTTTGACATCGCAGCATGGTCAGCGCCCCTCGCAAGGCACCTCAATCGCCCAAGGCAAAGCAACCCGCCAAACCAAGCCTCTTCAGGCTAGTCCTGCGAACGAAGCGTCGTTCAGGTCTCGCCGGCATCTTCCCCGGTATAGAGGCTCAAGATCACCAGCAAACAGATGGCGCAGAGTATTACAGCATCGAACCAGGCAAAATAATCCATAATGGCCGTCATCACGCGATCCTCCTGATTGCGGAACGAGATGCAGCTTCAGTCTGTTCCTGATACTTCCTTTTTTCAACTTAATTTCTTCAATAAAATCATCAATTTATACTGCACCGCAACAATTCCGCTCACAGAAAAACGCAACTGCGAACGACCCCGAAACGCAAAAAGCCGGGGACGAGCCCCGGCTTTCGCACATCGCCTCGAAGGACGATCGATCAGTTGCGGGCCTTGTCGACCAGCTTGTTCTTGCCGATCCACGGCATCATGCCGCGCAGCTTCGCGCCGACTTCTTCGATCTGGTGAGCGTCGTTGACGCGGCGGATACCCTTGAAGCGGGCAGCGCCCGAACGGTATTCCTGCATCCAGTCCGAAGTGAACTTGCCGGTCTGGATGTCCTTCAGGACACGCTTCATCTCGGCCTTGGTTTCGTCGGTGATGATGCGCGGACCGGTGACGTATTCGCCCCACTCGGCCGTGTTGGAGATCGAGTAGTTCATGTTGGCGATGCCGCCTTCATAGATCAGGTCGACGATCAGCTTCACTTCGTGCAGGCACTCGAAATAGGCCATTTCCGGGGCGTAGCCGCCTTCGACCAGGGTTTCGAAGCCGGCGCGGATCAGCTCGACCAGACCGCCGCAGAGAACGACCTGTTCGCCGAAGAGGTCGGTTTCGCACTCTTCCTTGAAGTTGGTCTCGATGATGCCCGAACGGCCGCCGCCGACGCCGCAGGCGTAGGAGAGAGCGAGGTCAAGCGCGTTGCCGGAAGCGTTCTTCTCGACGGCAACGAGGCAGGGAACGCCGCCGCCCTTCTGGTATTCGCCGCGAACCGTGTGGCCGGGGCCCTTCGGTGCGATCATGACGACGTCGAGGGTGTCCTTCGGCTCGATCAGGCCGAAGTGAACGTTGAGGCCGTGGGCGAAAGCGATGGCAGCACCGTCACGGATGTTGCCAGCGATTTCGCTCTTGTAGATGTCGGCCTGCAGTTCGTCCGGGGTCGCCATCATGATCAGGTCGCCCCACTTGGCGGCGTCGGCAACGGTCATGACCTTGAAGCCGTCGGCTTCGGCCTTCTTGATCGTGGCGGAACCGGCCTTGAGCGCGATCACGACGTTGTTGGCGCCCGAGTCCTTGAGGTTCAGCGCATGGGCGCGGCCCTGGGAGCCGTAGCCGACGATGACGACGTTCTTGGACTTGATGAGATTGAGATCGGCATCACGATCGTAATAAACGCGCATTGAATTGTTCCTTCCCGTTGCTTGTCTTCAATGGTTTCCGCAGCGCCTTCAGCCCGCTGCCGAAGCTTCACTCGTCCCGTAGAGCTTGAGAAAAGCGTCGATCGCCTTCTCCGCCCGCCGGTCGTAATTCTTTTCCTTGGCCGCGATCGGCTCGCCGAGCAGCATGCGCAAGTGCAGGTCCGATACCACCAGACCGTAAAGCGTGCCATAGGCTTCGTCGGCATCGTCGAAACGAATGAGCCGCGAACGCCGCGCGGCCTCCAGCAGCGCACCGGCGCGCCGACCGATCTGGCTGCGGCCGCGCTCCTGCAGCATATGGCCGAGCTTGGAACCCTCGCGGCTCGCCTGCCCGATCGCCAGCCGGTTCAGCGCCAGCGAGACATCGCCGGAGAGCACGTCGAGCAGGTCATGGGCAAAGGCGATGAGATGGTCGCGGAGCTTGGCGGCATCGAGCCGGCCCGCATGGGCCTCGAAGGTCCGGACCTTGCTCGCCTGGAAGCTGATCATCGCCGACAGCAGCCCGTCGCGATCGCCGAACCACTTGTAGAGGCTTTCCTTGGAGCAGTTGGCGGCGCGTGCCACGCCGGCCGTCGTCAGCGCCTTCTCACCGCCATCGACGAGCAAGCGCAGCGCGCTGTCCAGAACGGCGTTCTGGCGCGGCGAATAATCCGGCTTGCTGGTGTGGACGGCGATCTGCACGTTGGGCTCCTAAATCTGTACCGTACTGTACGGTACGCGGCTTATGCAGCAAAGCTTTCGAACCGTCAAGCGTGTTTGTGATGGAAAATCGCACAAAACGACCCCGAAATGGATACATCCCGCGCGGCCGGCGGGCCTTCCGTTTTGCCCACCATTTCATTACCTTCCCGGACAATTTCAGCCGCCGGAGCCCTTCATGTCCCCTCGCTTTTCCTTCGCTATCGCCGCGGCCTTGCTGGCATTTTCAATTCTCCCCGTGCAGGCCCAATCCGAAGGCGAGGTCTATAGCCGCATCGAAGAGCTGCACGGCAATGCCGAAGCCTTCGCCGGCCCCTTTACCGCCCTGACGGAAGCCATGGGCGAAGGCGATGCCGAAACCATCGCCGACCTCGCCGAATACCCGCTGCAGGTCAACGCCAACGGCGAGACCTACGACATCCAGAACGCGCAGGATTTCATCGACAATTTCGATTCGCTGGTCATGGCGGAAACCCGCAGGGCCGTCGCCCGCCAGCGCTACGACACGCTCTTCGTCAACAGCGACGGCGTGATGCTGGCCGATGGCGCGGTCTGGATGGGCGCGATCTGCGACGACGACGATTGCGCGATTTCCCATTGGGCGATCACCGCCATCAACAATTGACCGTCGCCCCCACCGCAGGAAGATCAAGCCATGAAACGCCTCCTCGCCGTCACCTTGCTCGCCGGCCTCGCCGCGACCCCGCTCGTCGGCCTCGCCGCCACCCCGCTCGCAGCCGCCGAAAACCGCTGCGGCTGGCTACAGAACCCGACGCCCGGCAACTGGTGGCTCGACGACGCCGACGCGAGCTGGACCCTGATGACCCAGGGCGGCGGCTATGAGCCGGAAGGCATGGATATCATTCCGGATATTTCCGAAGGCGATTACGCCCGCACCAACGGCAATTACGGCTATGCCTGCGCCTGCATGTCGGTCGAGACCGATGCGGACGAGGAGCGCATCAACCGCATCCTTTCCTTCCGGCAGCTGCCGCTGTCGAAATGCGAAAACGACCCCAATCTCGACCCGCCACAATAAAGAAGGGGAGAAACCCATGCGCAAGATCGGCCTCATTGGCGGAATGAGCTTCGAAAGCTCGCTTGTCTATTACAAGCTGATCAACGAGATGGTGCGTGAGCGCCTGGGCGCGCTGCATTCGGCCGAACTGCTTCTGCATTCCGTCGATTTCCAGACCATCGTCGATATGCAGAAGACCGGCCGCTGGGACGATGCCGGCGCGCATCTCGCCGGGGTCGCGCGCGGCCTCGAATCCGCCGGCGCCGCCTGCACGCTGATCTGCACCAACACCATGCACATCGTCGCCGACGCCGTTGAGGCCGCAACCGCGATCCCGCTCATCAACATCATCGACGAAACCGCCGCCGCCATCCGCGGGGCCGGCCTGAAACGGCCTCTGCTGCTCGCCACCCGCTACACGATGGAGCACGGTTTCTACACCGACCGTATGGCGACCCACGGCCTCGACGTCGTCGTGCCGGAAGCCGACGACCGCACCCTCGTCCACGACATCATCTTCAACGAACTCTGCGCCGGCAAGGTGCTGGACAGCTCCCGCGACGCGCTGTTCGGCGTCATCGAGCGGGCGACGGCGCGCGGCGCCGATGGCATCATTCTCGGCTGCACGGAAATCTGCCTGATCCTCGACCCGGAACACCTGCCGCTGCCGGGCTTCGATTCGACCCGCATCCACGCCGAAGCCGCGGTGAACTTCGCCCTTGGGGTCGATGCCGAAGGCAAGAGCTAAAGTCGCGCCGCCCTACCCCTCCGCCTCATCATACGCCTTGCGCGCATCCCTGATCTGCGCGTGATTGTCGGTGGACCACGTCACAAGCTGCAGCACGACCGCCAGAAACGACCGCCCGAGATCCGTCAGCGCATATTCCACACTCGGCGGCTGCGTCGGAAACACCGTGCGCGTCAAAAAACCATCGCGCTGCAGGTCGCGCAACGTCTGGGTCAGCATGCGCTGCGAGATGTCGGGGATCATCCGCCGCAAGGCCGAAAAGCGCACCGGCCCATCGGCAAGCCCCTGAATGATCAGCGTATTCCACTTTCCGCCGATATTGTCGAGCACATCGCGCACCGGGCAGTTGGACATGGTGTAGGCGACGCCGCAGATTACCATCACCTTTTCGGCGGCGGATGTCTTGGTGATCTGGTTCATGGTCTCCACCTCTTGCCCCAGCTGAGTCGGCGCCAATTGGAGGTTACGCCGACGTAACTATGGCATGAAAAACTGCCGTCTTTACAGCGACGGGCGCTTCGCGAATAAGATATGGTCTCAAAAAGGAACCATATCTCAAATCGGAACTTTCAGCAAGAAAGGCACCGGTTTCGAGACAGCCAGGGAATGAAGCCATGTCCGAAACACTTCTCGTCACCGGCGCCGCCGGCCACCTCGGCCGCCTCGTGCTCGATGCGCTGCTTGCCTCCAACAAGGTCGCGCCGGCCGATATCATCGCGACCTCGCGCGATCCCGCAAAGCTCGCCGCCTATGCGGACAAGGGCGTTCAGACCCGCCGCGCCGATTTCGACGATCCGGCCTCGCTCGCCACGGCCTTTGCCGGCGCAGACCGCATCCTGGTGGTTTCCACCGATGCGCTCGATACCCCCGGCAAGCGCCAGATTCAGCATACGGCCGCGATCAACGCCGCCAAGGCGGCCGGCGCGAAACACATCCTCTACACCTCGATGCCGAACCCGGAACACTCGGCCGTGACCTTCGCGCCGGAGCATCTGGGCAGCGAAAACGCCGTCAAGGCGACCGGCATCCCCTACACGATCCTGCGCAACGGCTGGTACATGGAAAACCTGTTCATGGGCCTGCCGCACGCCTTTGCCGGCGGCAAGTGGTACAGCGCCTCCGGTGACGGCAAGATCGCCCATATCGCCCGCGCCGACATGGCGGCCGCCATCGCCAACGCCATGCTTTCCGCCTCTAGCGAAAGCCGGACCTACACCCTGACCGGCCCTGTGGCCCGCACGACGGCGGAAATCGCCGAGATCGCAGCAAAGGCCGTCGGCAAACCGCTGGAGGTCGTGACGGTGACCGACGACCAACTGGCCGCAGGCCTTGCCGGCGCCGGCCTTCCCCCGGTCCTGATCCCGGTCATCGTCTCCTTCGACACCAACACCCGCGAAGGCAAGATCGCCATGGTCACGGACGATGCCGCCACCCTCGCCGGCAAACCGCTGACGACGCTCGAATCCTTCCTCGAAGCCAACAAGGCAGCCTTCGCAGGCTGATATTCGAGGCCGCCGCGGTCGGCTTTCCCTTCTCCCCAGCGGGGAGAAGGTGGCCGGAGCATCCCAAAAAAGACCGTGACCTCTTAAACAGCCTGCCCGCAAGCCCGACGGAACCGCCGAACCGTTTCCGCCATACCGTATTGCAGCGCATCCGCCGTCAGCCCGTGGCCGATGGAGACCTCCTCCAGCATCGGCACATGCCGGGCCAGAAGCGGCAGATTATCAACCGTCAGGTCGTGCCCCGCATTGACCCCAAGCCCAAGCTCATGGGCGATCGCAGCCGTCCGGCCAAGTTCGACAGCGATCGCCTGCGCCTTGTCCGCATCGTCGAAACAGCCGCCATAGGGGCCGGTATAAAGCTCGATCCGGTCGGCGCCGGCCTGCTTGGCGATGGTCAGCGCCTCTCTGTCCGGCGTTCCGTCCGCAAACATGGAAACGCGCAAGCCGCTCTTCTTCAGCCGCGCCGTCACCTCGGCGAGAAGATCGGCATGGGCGCGAAAATCCCAGCCGTGATCCGATGTCGCCTGCGACGGATCGTCCGGCACCAGCGTCACCTGTTCCGGCTGATGACGCTCCACCAGTTCCAGGAATTCGGCGTTCGGATAACCTTCCATATTGAATTCCGCATCCGGGAATTCGTCGTCGATCAGATTGCGAATCGGTGCGAGGTCGGAAAAGCGGATATGGCGCTGATCGGGCCGCGGATGCACCGTCAGCCCGCTTGCGCCCGCTTCGAGCGCGATGCGCCCGAGCCCGGTCACGGAAGGCCAGGGCAGATCCCGGCGGTTGCGAAGCATTGCGACGGCATTCAGGTTGACGGAGAGTTTCGCAGCCATTTCAGCACTTTCGAACAGTTTGCGAGGGTAGTCGCCTGTTCTATCGCGTCTCTCCCCGCCCCGCAATCGATGGAAAAACGCCGCCTCTATTTCACATCCAATGAAAATTTAATGGAAGGGGTCCTGACAAGCCAAATAATTTCCGATTTAATACCAATCCACTGCCAGTCGCTCCCTGCAGCGCGCGGATGATCCCACGTTAGGACCGAAACAAACCGATGAACCGTTTTGCTCGTCATATCGAGCCCCGATTTGCGAGATGTCGCCGCCTGCGGAGCGCCCGATGAGCGCTACGGCACGCGACGCGCACCGCCCGGCAGCGGCTGTCCTGCTGTCCGCCCTACAGCGCGTTCTCGCGAGCAACACGTTCTCCCGCTCGGAGCGGCTGCGCGCCTTCCTGAGCTATGTCGTCGAAACGGAACTGGAAAACGGCGGCGCCCAGCTGAAGGGCTACACCATCGCCATCGACGTCTTCGGCCGCCCCGCCGCCTTCGACGCCGACGGCGACCCGCTGGTGCGCGTCCATGCCGGCAAGCTGCGCAAGCTGCTCGATGCCTATTACGAGACCGAGGGCGCGGACGAGGAATGGCGCATCGTCATTCCCAAGGGCAGCTACGTCCCCGAATACCACCGGCGCCAACCTGCCGCGCCCGTCGAAACCCCCGCGGCCGAAGAGCCCGAAAACACGGCCGCTTCCTCCAAGGCCGGCAAACCCCACGCCGCTCCGCGCCGCATGGCGATCCGCCCGCGCCGTTCCTGGCTGCCCGCGCCGATCTCCTCGCACTTCGCCCTGCTTTCGGTTCTGCCGCTGCTGATCGTCGCGCCGCTCGCGACACCGGCCATGAGCATCAATTCCGGCCTCGGCCCATCCCAGGCCGCAAGCGGTCTGCAGCTTGAGCGGACGCAGGACCTGCCGCAGGTGACGGTCTCCGGCCAGTGGCCGCGCCGCAGCCTGCCGGCCCGGTTTGCCGATACCGTTCGCACCGCCGCATCGCATTTCCGGACGGTGTCGACCCGCGGCACCCGCCTGCGCAGCACGCAGCTTTCCTTCACCATCACGGTTGCCGACGACGAAGAGACAAACGGCGTCAAGATCAGCGTCGTCAACGACCTGACCGCCGACAGCGTCTTCACCACGGTCATCGAGAGCGAGCGGCTTGAGGACGAGAGCGATCTCCTGTTCGAAAGCGTGTCGCTCGCAAACCGCGTCCTGACGCTCGACGGTGCGATCTACCGCTACGCCCGCGCCCAGGGCCTCGAAAGCCCGCTGATGAGCTGCATGGCGCTGACCGAAACCTACCGGCGCGAACAGACCAAGGATGCCTTCCACAGCGCGCGCAAGTGCCAGGACGGACTTCCCATCGATCGCCGCAACACGCTGCAGTTCATCGTCAGCGCCGGCGCGCTGCCAGGCAGCCTCGAACGCTGATCCGCCCGCCGGCAGCGGTTTTTCTCCCTAATATTACTAATTGTTTACCTTCCCGCTTCGCGTGTAACCATAAATGCGGGAAGTGAAGAAGCCTGATTGCTCGTCAGGTCGGTGCAATGGTCTCTCGTCGCCATCTCCGATGGCATGCAAAGCCAAGAAGAGCAGGCTTCCGACGGATTGGGGCGGAGCACATATGCAGGAAGAAATGAAACTGGAGACCTTCGCGCCACGCGCGCAAGGTGCATATCTGCCGCAGCTGCCGCTGCCCGGCAATATCCCGGAAAATCAGGTCGCCATCGCCGACATGGCCGATGCCTTCGGCGTCACTCACCGCACCCTGCATTTCTACGAGGAAAAGGGCCTTCTGACTGCAAATCGCATGGGACCCATGCGCGTCTACGGCCTTGAAGACATCCGCCGCATGGCCGTCATCAATGCCTGCCGCGAGATCGACATGCCGATCGTCGCCATCCAGGAACTGATGGCCGCCCTGGTCGCCGCCACCTCCCAGGAGCAAGCCGCGCAAACCTTCCGCGATGCCATGCATGCCCACAAGCGCGAACTCGCCGCCCAGCAATCGATCCTGCGCCGGCAGATGCAGCGCGTCAGCGAACTGCTCGAATCGGCGGAAGACGGTGCTGCCGAGCGCCAACAGGTCAAGCCGATCCACCTCTCGCCCATCGAACTCAAATGCGTGGCCTTCATGGCCGAAGGCTACCCGGCCACCCGCATCGCCGCATTGATGAACATGGACTTGACGGCGGTGCTGACGCTCGAATCCGACATCATCCGCAAATTCAACGGCCACAACCGCTTTCAGGCGGTCGCAAAGGCCGTGCTGATGGGGTTTGTTTCGGCAGACTAAAGCATTTCCAGCAAAAGTGCGAAGCGGTTTTGCGTCCGGAAATGCGCCGAAATACGCTAACGCACGATCGTCAGCGTTTCCGCAGCCCGCGTGATCGCGGTGTAAAGCCAGCGCTCCCGCGTATCGCGAAACGCCCAGCTCTCGTCGAACAGCACGACATTGTTCCACTGCGAGCCCTGCGCCTTGTGCACCGTCAGCGCATAACCGTAATCGAACTCGTCGTAACGCTTGCGCGTCGACCACGGAATTTCGCCCTCGACGTCCTCGAAGGCCTGCTTCAACAGCTTGATCTTCGCCGCGCCGCGATCCATGTCGTCGTCTTCGGGGCGGATCAGCAGGTTGATGCCCGGCTTCACCGTTTCCTTGGACGAGGTCATCACCTGCCAGAGCGAGCCGTTGAGCAGCCCCTTGGCGGGATCGTTGCGCAGGCACACCAGTTTGTCGCCGGATTGCGGATAGTCGGTGGTGAAACCCTTCAGCTCCCGAAGCCGCATATTGTAGCGCCGCCGGGTGCGATTGGTGCCGACCAGCACCTGATCGGCCCCGAGCACCAGTTCCTGCGTCACCTCGTTCTTGGAGATGACCCGCGCCGCGCCATAATCGCCAGGAGCGATCTCCCGGCCCTCGCGCACCTGCATGGCAAGCTTGATGATCGGATTGTCGCGCGCCTGCCGGTGAATGTCGGTCAGCAGGAAATCCGGCTCGTCATTGGTGAAATAACCGCCGCCCGAAACCGGCGGCAACTGTCCGGGATCGCCGAGCACCAGGATCGGCGTGCCGAAACTCATGAGGTCCCGCCCCAGCGCCTCGTCCACCATCGAGCATTCATCGACGATGATCAGCGCCGCCTTGGCGACCGGAGACTGCCGGTTGATCGCAAACATCGGCGCGATCGAGGTCTTGCCGGTCTCCTCGTCGGAAACCTCCTCCTCGCCACGCGGCCGGTAGATCAGCGAATGGATGGTCTTGGCATTGCTCGCGCCCTTGGAGCGCAGCACCTGCGCCGCCTTGCCGGTGAAGGCGGCAAACAACACGTCGCCATCGACATGCTCGGCAAAATGCCGCGCCAGCGTCGTCTTGCCGGTGCCAGCATAGCCGAACAGCCGGAAGAGTGGCTTGCGCCCTTCCTTCAGCCACGCCGAGACGGCTTTCAGCGCTTCATCCTGTTGCGGTGCAAATTCCATCGCCCGAAGTGGCAGGATTCGGGGCGAGGATGCAAGCCCTGCGCCGTTCACGACCTGTCAGGCAATCGACAGCTCTGCCTGCTATCGTCTTCCAATCCCGCCACGGATCGCCCCATGTCCCGATATCTTGCCTGCGCCGCATATCCGTCTTGGAAATCTCACGCGATCCGGCTATCTCCCCGGCAAAGGACATCGCGCCCGTGACGAGACCGGAATTTTCCCAACTTCTCCCCGAAACCTCCGACGAGGAAACCCCGACCGACATCGGTGCGGCGGAAGACGCACAGGAAAAGACGCCGCTCAAAACCGGCCTCGGCCGTTTTCACCCCAGCCTTCAATGGCTGCTGCTGACCGTCCTCTCCGTCATCCTCGCCACCCTTCTCGAACTCACCGGCATCCCCGCCGCTCTGCTGATGGGGCCGATGATCGCCGCCGCCATCTGCGGCATCAACGGCGCGTCGATCCGCCTGCCCCGCCCGCTCTATTACTGCGCACAAGCCCTGATCGGCACGATGATCGCCGAAGCCATCACCCCCGGCATCCTCACCAGCCTCATCGCCAATGCCCCGCTGTTCCTCGCCGTCATCGCCTGCGTCATCGGCATGAGCACCTTTTCCGGCTATGCCATCAGCCGCCTTGGCATCCTGCCGGGCACGACGGCGATCTGGGGCTCGTCGGCCGGCGCCGCCACCACGATGATGGTCATGGCCGATGCCTATGGCGCCGACACCCGCCTCGTCGCCTTCATGCAATATCTGCGCGTCGTCTTCGTCGCTGCCGCAGCCTCCCTCGTCGCCCGCTATTGGGCCGGCATCGACGGCACACCGCCCCCGATTCCATGGTTCGCGCCGATCCACCCGGTCGCCTTTGCCGAAACACTGGCGCTCGCCGCCATCGCCGCCTTCCTCGGCAAGACGCTGCGCATCCCCGCCGGCATCTTCCTGTTTCCGTTCCTGATCGGCGCGGCGCTCAGCATGGCCGGCCTCATCACTATCGAGATCCCCGAATGGCTGCTGGCGATCAGCTACGGCCTGCTCGGCTGGAACATCGGCCTCGGCTTCACCCGGCCGATCATCGCCCACGCCCGCCGCGCGCTGATCCCGACCGTCCTCTCCATCCTCGTCCTGATCGGCTTTTCCGGCCTGCTCGCCTTCATCCTGACGCGCACGGTCGGCATCGATCCGCTGACGGCCTATCTCGCCACCAGCCCCGGCGGCATGGATTCGATCGCGATCATCGCCGCCTCCAGCAATGTCGATATCGCCTTCGTCATGTCGCTGCAAACGGCGCGCCTGCTGATGATCATGGCCATCGGCCCGAGCCTCGCCCGCTTCGTCGCGGCAAAGACGGGCGCAAAACCCCTGATATGAAAAACATTGCGGGAAAGCGGGAATAAAACCCGTGCCTTATCGGTCCTAAGCTGCGTGCCGCAGGAAGCGGCGAAACACGAGCTAGGACGATCCCATGAAAACCATTCTGTCTCTCGCCGCCGGCTTCACGCTCCTTGCGGCCCTGCCCGCCTTTGCCGCCCCGCCGATGCAGACCGTCAAGACCGACAAGGGCGACGTGATCGCCGCCGCAAACGGCATGACGCTCTACACCTTCAAGAAGGATGAAAGCGGCAAGTCCAATTGCTATGATGACTGCGCCAAGAACTGGCCGCCTTACCTTGCCGACGCCTCGGCCGCACCGGAAGGCGATTACACGCTGGTCGAGCGCGAGGACGGCAGCAAGCAATGGGCATTGAAGGGCATGCCGCTCTATTTCTGGGTCAAGGACAAGAAGCAGGGCGACGCCACCGGCGACGGCGTGAAGAGCGTCTGGGATGCCGCGCGCCCCTGATGGCCGCGAACCGACAGCGGAAAGAACGGCCATGAAGACCGAGCCCTTCGAGGAACAGGTGCTTTCGCTGCTCCCGCTCTTGCGCCGCTATTCGCGCAGCCTCGCCCGCTCGGATGCCGATGGCGAGGACCTGCTGCAGGATTGCGTCGAGAAAGTGCTTGTCCGCCGCGCCCAGTGGCGCGGCGGCAGCCTGCGCTCCTGGGCCTTCACGATCATGACCAATCTCTACCGCGACGGCTATCGCCGGCAAAAGCTACATCCACCCGTCGAGCTGACCGACGAAACCGCCCCGCAGGATAGCGCGACCGAACCCGGCGATCCGCTTGAAAAACAACGGCTCAATCAGGCGGTCAACGCGCTCTCGCCGGATTACCGCACCGTGCTGATGCTGGTCGTCGTCGAAGGCTACAGCTATCAGGAGGTCGCCGATACGCTCGGCGTCCCGATCGGCACCGTCATGTCGCGCCTGTCGCGCGCCCGCCGGCAGATGGCGGAACATCTGTCGCGCAGCAATATCGTCCCCCTGCGGAGACCGAAATGAACACGGAAAACAACACGGTCACCGAAAACGACCTGCACGCTTATATCGACGGCTTCCTCGATGAGAAACGCCACGCGGATGTCGAGGCCTGGCTTGCCGAAAACCCGGACGCTGCCGACGAAGTCCGCCAATGGAGGAACCACGCGGAAGGCCTGCGCACGCTGTTTGCCGCCTACGCCCACGCGGAAGATGATGACCGCGATCTCATCGCCACGTCGGCGAAAAACGCCCGCTTCCTGCCGCGCTGGCTTCCCGCCGCTGCCGCGGGCCTCGCGCTTTTCATCGCCGGCGCCGCCACCGGCATCTTTGGCCAGCAGTTGCTCGCCCGCCCGCCGCTGCAGCAGACGGCCTTTGCTCTTACCGATCTGCCGGCCCAGGCCAAATCCGCCTTCCTCATCTACACGAGCGAAGTCCGCCATCCGGTGGAAGTCGGCGCCGATCAGGAGGCGCATCTGGTCTCCTGGCTGGGCAAACGGCTGGATTACAAGCTGCGCGCGCCCGATCTCAAGGCGCAAGGCTTCCATTTGATCGGCGGCCGCCTGCTGCCGGTCAGCGGCAAGGCCGGCGCGATGCTGATGTACGAGGACGACAGCGGCAAGCGCCTGACGGTGCTCATCGGCCGCAATCCCGACAATGCCGAGACCAGCTTCCGCTTCGCCAGCGCCGGCAGTCTCGAAACCTTCTACTGGATCGACGGCGAGATCGGCTACGCCGTCACCGGCGAGATCACCCGCCAAAACCTGCAGGAGATCGCCGAGGAATGCTACCGGCAGTTCGAAAGCTGATGCGGTTCTCCCTTCTCCCCAGCGGGGAGAAGGTGGCCCGAAGGGCCGGATGAGGGGGTCTCTCCGCAAACTCCAAGCCCGCTGCCCACAGTCGCCGAGGACCGGTCGCCATTCAGCTCAGGCCGAGTCGAAAATGGTGATTTTCCGTGACCCGAAGCGCAGCGTACTCGAGTACGTGAGCATCGGAAGCACGGGAAAGCGCCATTTGCAGACCGGCCTAAGCTGAATGGCGGCCGGTCCTAAGCCGCCCCCTTCCCCAGAGGATCATTCTCCAAAACAATCGGCATCCCATGCGGCGTCGCTTCCGCCGCCCGCTGCCAGGCTTCACTCAGCCGCACCAGATCATCCCCGCGCACGATCGAAAGCTCCGACAGGATGCGCGACAACGCCGCCACCCAGCAATCATAATAGTCGCTGCCATCGACACAGCGCCCCGGCCGATAAAGCTCCTGCGACAGCACTTCGGCCCACTCGCTCCAGGAAAACACCCCGCGCTCATGCAGCCGCACCGTCATGGCAAAGGCTTCCGCCTGCCAGGGCTCGGCAAAAACCGGCCCGCCATCCTGCGCCAGCGGCAGGCCGGGCGTCCCCAAAAGATCACGCGCGTTCAAGATAACTCTCCCAGGCATCGATCGAAACGGTCAGTCCCGGCGCCGCCCCCTCGCCCCATATCTCGGCGGCATCGAAGACGACCGTATAGACCCACTGAGGGCTCTCGCCCTTGCCATGGGCATTGTCGTCGGGAAACACGAAACTCCCCTGCACTGCCTCGACGGTACCGCCCCGCCCGCGCGCATAACGCGGCAACCGCGTATGGGTCGTCGGATTGAAATTCCGCGTCCGCACCCGCTCGCCCGGCTTGAAAAGCGCCGGCCCGGATGCCGGCCGATCACAAGGCCCGCCCTTCGCCAGCACGCCTTCGACCATATCCGCCGTCAGCACCCGCTTCGGCGCCCTGCCCGGCCCGGCCAACACGCCGCTCTCAAGCTCTTCGGTGGTGGCAAAACCATGCCGCTCCAGCAGCGTCTCCAGTGCCCTGATCCAAATTTCGTAATAGCTGGCCGAAAGATACGTGGCCGGCGGAATGTTTTCCCGCGCATGCCGGCTTTCGTCGATGCTCCAGGCACCGAAGGCGCCGCAGGAGAGCGTCACACCCAGCGCCCGCTTCTCCCATTCGGCATGGAAAATGGGCTCATCCTTTTCCGGCGCGACCGGCCCGAGCCCATGTTGTCCGCCGAGATCGTGCGGCCCGTTCATCAGGCAGCCTCCGCCAAGTGCACGATCGCCGTGCCGATCATCGCATCGCGGCTCACCAGCGCCGCAAGCTCCGCCTCGCCCATCGCTTCCGTCCCGGCAGGCCGTTCGGGAATGACGAGATAGCGCAGTTCCGCCGTCGAATCCCACACCCGGATCGCCTGCCCTTCCGGCAGCGCCAGCCCGAATTCGGCCAGCACCCCGCGCGGATCGATCACCGCCCGCGACCGATAGGCCGGCGCCTTGTACCAGACCGGCGGCAGCCCCAGCACCGACCACGGATAACAGGAGCACAGCGTGCAGACGACGAGATTGTGGGTTTCCGGCGTATTGAACACGGCGCGCATATGCTCGCCCTGCCGGCCGGTATAGCCGAGGCTGGCGATGGCCGCGGTGGCGTCCCGCTTCAGCCACGCCGCAAACTCCGGGTCCGTCCAGGCCTTGGCCACCACATGCGCGCCGTTGCGCGGCCCGATCTTGGTCTCATAGGTCTCGACGATGGCATCGATCGCCTTCGGATCGATCAGCCCCTTGGCGGTCAAGAGCGTTTCGAGCGCTTTGACCCGCGCCTGCATGTCGGAAAAATGGTTGTCGTGATGGTGGTCGTCATCGTGATCGTGCATGTCACGCTCTCCTGCAACCCGATGCTATTGCAGCATCGGCCAAAGACTGACCACGAGCAAGACTGCCATGGTGATGTTGAACCATTTGAGCCGGACGGGATCGGACAGCCATTGCCGCAGCGCCGAGCCGAAACCTGCCCAGGTCGAAACGCTCGGTACATTGACGATGGCAAAGATCACCCCGACGATCATGACGCTCGTGAGATAGCTCTGCTCGCTGGTATAGGTCGCCATCGCCGAAACCGCCATCACCCAGGCCTTCGGATTGACCCATTGAAAGGCCGCCGCCTGCAGGAAGCTCATCGGCTCCGTTCCCGCCTGGCCGTCCGACAGGCTGCGCGAAGAACCGATCTTCCACGTGATCCAGATCAGATAGGCCCCACCGGCGAATTTTAGGATGGTATAGAGGAGCGGCACCGAATGCAGCAGCGCCCCGAGCCCGAGCCCCACGGCGATCAGCAGGATCAGAAACCCGACCCCGATGCCCAACATGTGCGGAATGGTGCGCACGAAGCCGAAATTCACGCCTGAGGCAAACAGCATCATGTTGTTCGGGCCGGGCGTGATCGACGTCGTGAAGGCAAAAAGAAACAGCGCCAGAAGCGTATCGGCCTGCATGGGTATCCTCCGGAATTTTAGGTCAAGGTAGCTGACCTATTGCGAACGACCACCCGAAACTTGTCATGGTGACAAGAAAGGAAGGGCACCGGCGGCATCCCAGTGATGTCATTTCACAAGAAACTGCTTCTCCCCGCCTCCCCTCCACAAGGCCGTGTCTTTGCCTATATGCTCATCCGACCTTTCACATCGAGGACCGTCCCATGACCTCTCCCATCCCGAAAACCCGTTTTCCCGGCGGTATCGACGTCCCCGTTCTCGGCCAAGGCACCTGGCACATGGGCGAGCGCGGCGGAGACTGGAAACAGGAGGCGGAAAGCCTGCGCCATGGCCTCGACCTCGGAATGACGCTGATCGACACGGCCGAAATGTACGCCGAGGGCGGCTCGGAATCCGTCGTCGGCGAAGCCATTCGCGGGCGGCGCGAGGAAGCATTCCTCGTCTCGAAAGTCCTGCCTTACAATGCCAGCACCGCCGGCACCGTGCGCGCCTGCGAGGAAAGCCTGATGCGCCTCGGCACCGATCATGTCGATCTCTACCTGCTGCACTGGCGCGGCGGTTACGGCCTCGACGAAACGCTGGAAGGTTTCGAGCGCCTGCTGGAGGCCGGCAAGATCAAGGCCTGGGGCGTCTCCAACTTCGATGTCGACGACATGGAGGAACTGGATTCTTTCTCCAAAGACTGCGCCGCCAACCAGGTACTCTACAACCTCGCCCGCCGCGGCATCGAGTTTGATCTCCTGCCCTGGTGCCAGAAGCGCGGCATCCCGGTCATGGCCTATTCGCCGCTCGACGAGGGTCGGCTGCTGCGCCATCCCGAACTCGTCCACATCGCCAAGGCGCATCAGGCGACGCCCGCGCAGGTGGCGCTCGCCTTCCTCCTCAGCCGCCCCGGCGTCATCGCCATTCCGAAGACCGGCTCACGCCAGCGCGCCGAGGAAAACCGTGCATCAGTCGATCTCCACCTGACCCCGGAAAACCTCGCCAACCTCGATCAGGTCTTCGCCCCGCCGAAACGAAAGAAGCCGCTCGAAATGATCTGAGCGGCTTCTTTCATAGTCTGTCGTCATATTCCGTCGTCATCCTCGGCCTTGTGCCGAGGATCTTCCAGCGTCTCCGCGAAAACCGAGGGCCAGCAGATGCTCGGCTCAAGGCCGAGCATGACGAAGGAGGGAGTTTTGCGAGCAGTCCGGATGCCTCCGGACCACCCCTCCCTTACATTCCCTGCCCACCCCGGTTCATCGCGGCAACGCCGGTGCGGCAAACCTCGATCAGCCCCAGCGGCTTCATCACGGCCACGAACTGGTCGATCTTCGACGACTTGCCGGTGATCTCCAGAATGAAGTGATCGACCGTCGCATCCACCACCTTGGCATGGAAGGCATCGGCCAGCCGCAGCGTCTCGGCGCGGTGGTCGCCTTCGCCGACGACCTTCACCAGCGCCACTTCGCGCTCGATCGGCCGGTCATGGCCGAGCGAACCGGCGCGTACCGTCAGGTCGACGACCCGGTGTACCGGCACGATCCGTTCGAGCTGCGCCTTGATCTGCTCCAGCACGTGCGGCGTGCCGCTGGTGACGATGGTGATGCGCGATAGGTGCGCTTCATGCTCCGTTTCCGAAACGGTCAGGCTTTCGATGTTGTAGCCGCGGCCCGAAAACAGGCCGATGACGCGGGCAAGCACGCCCGGCTCGTTGTCGACCAGAACCGAAAGCGTATGCTTCTCGACCTTTTCGGTTTCCTTGGCGATGAAGTAGGCAGAGCCCGTCGGCTGAAGATGTGCGTTCATGTCGGTTCCTCTATCCTATTCCATCAAACCAGCTGGCGGCCCTTGGCGTCGATCGCGTTGGCGACCGCCTCGTCCGTGGCTTCGTCCGGCAGCAGCATTTCGTTGTGCGCCTTGCCCGAGGGGATCATCGGGAAGCAGTTGGCAAGGTTTGCCACGCGGCAATCGAAGATCACCGGCGCCGGCGTGTCAATCATCCTGCGGATCGCGTCGTCCAGTTCGCCCGGCTTTTCGCAGCGGATGCCGACGCCGCCATAGGCTTCAGCGAGCTTGACGAAGTCCGGCATCGCTTCCGTATAGGAGTTCGACAGCCGGTTGCCGTGCAAGAGCTGCTGCCACTGGCGCACCATGCCCATGTACTGGTTGTTGAGGATGAAGATCTTGACCGGCAGGTTATACTGTACGGCGCAGGACATTTCCTGGATGCACATCTGGATCGAGGCATCGCCGGCGATGTCGATGACGAGGCTTTCCGGATGCGCGACCTGCGCGCCGATGGCGGCCGGGAAGCCGTAACCCATGGTGCCAAGGCCGCCCGAGGTCATCCAGCGGTTCGGCTGCTCGAAGCCGAAGAACTGCGCCGCCCACATCTGGTGCTGGCCGACTTCGGTAGTGATGTAGGTATCGCGGTCCTTGCTCAGCTCATAGAGCCGCTGGATCGCGTACTGGGGCATGATCACGTCGTCATTGGCCTTGTAGGCCAGCGAGTTGCGGGCACGCCAGCGGGTGATGCTATGCCACCAGTCGTCCATGCGCGCCTTGTCGACGTTGCCGGCCTTGGCCCGCCACAGGCGGATCATGTCTTCCAGCACCCGGCCGACATCGCCGAGGATCGGGATATCGACGCGGACGTTCTTGTTGATCGACGAGGGATCGATGTCGATGTGGATCTTCTTGGAGTTCGGCGAAAACGCATTGAGACGGCCGGTGATGCGGTCGTCGAAACGCGCGCCGATGCAGACCATGACGTCGCAATCGTGCATCGCCATGTTGGCTTCGTAGGTGCCGTGCATGCCGAGCATGCCGAGCCAGTTCTTGCCCGAGGCCGGATAGGAGCCCAGCCCCATCAGCGTCGAGGTGATCGGAAAGCCAGTCAGTTCGACCAGCTCGCGCAGCATCTGGCAGGCATCGGTACCGGAATTGACGACACCGCCGCCGGAATAGATGACCGGGCGCCGCGCCGTCTTCATCAGCTCGACGGCCTCCTCGATCGCCTTCAGGTCGCCCTGAACCTTCGGCTGGTAGCTCGTCTGGATGCGGGCGGCGGACGGCGGCGTATAGGTGCCGGTGGCGAACTGCACGTCCTTCGGAATATCGACGACGACCGGGCCGGGACGGCCGGACTGGGCGATGCGGAAGGCCTCATGGATGATGCTGGCCAGTTCGTTGACGTCCTTGACCAGCCAGTTGTGCTTGGTGCAGGGCCGGGTGATGCCGACGGTATCGCATTCCTGGAAGGCGTCCGAGCCGATCAGCGTCGTCGGAACCTGGCCGGTGAGGCAGACGAGCGGGATGCTGTCCATCAGCGCGTCCTGCAGCGGCGTCACCGCATTGGTGGCGCCGGGGCCGGAGGTGACGAGCATGACGCCGACCTTGCCGGTGGAGCGGGCGTAACCTTCGGCCATGTGGCCGGCGCCCTGCTCGTGGCGAACGAGGATGTGCTGGATATCGTCCTGCTGGAAGATCTCGTCATAGATCGGCAGCACCGCGCCGCCGGGATACCCGAAGATATGCTCGACGCCGTTGTCCCGGAGCGCCTGGAGAACGATCTCCGCGCCCGTCATCTGGTTTGCTGCCGTCTTTGTGTCTGTACCGCTCATTGGCCTGTTTCCGTCCTATCCCGCGTTCGGCTGTGAGTATCTTGTTTGAAGACATAAAAAAAGGCCCCGTCAGGAGCCTCGTGTCGCGCATGGGTGGCTATCGCCGGATGGTTACACCATCCTGCCCATGCGCCGTCCCACCACAAGAATTGCGAAGAAATTTTTCATGGGGGCAAGTGTTAACGGCAAAGCCCCGCCCCGTCAACGGCCTTTGGCCTGCCATATTGGCACAACGGCGTGCCACGGCGCGAAACAACTTGTTAAAACCATCGCGTTAAACTCCGACATTCACGAGAAAGGTGCCACTTGCTGAACAGCGATCTCCATTCCGCGATGAGCGCGGGAGAACAGGAAAGGCGCGATGTCCTGAAAAGGGGCAATCGCTTCCTGGGTCGCGTCGTCGCCTGCAGCGGCTCGCGCGCCACGATCGCCGCCATCGCCGAAAAAGGCGAAACCTCGCTCACCGAACTCTGGTCCGTCGGCCGCCTCATCTCCATCAGCGTCGGTGAAAACCGCGTCGTCGCGCTGGTCTATTCCATGCAGACCGCCACCAACGAATGGGGCGAGGAAATCGACAACACCTTCCGCATCGAGGTCGAGCTGATGGGCGAAGTCCATGTCGGCCCGAGCGGCCGCGAAGAATTCTCCGCCGGCATCAGCCAGTATCCCTATCTCGGCTCGATCGCCCACCGCATCCGCACCGCCGATCTCGCCCGCATCTACGACACCGGCAAAAACGAGACCTGCGTCATCGGCACGCTGACCCAGGACGAAAGCCTGGATGCCGCCATCCACGTGCCCTCAATGCTCGCCAAGCATTTCGCCATCGTCGGCACGACCGGCGTCGGCAAGTCGACCGCCGTGACGCTGCTGCTCCACAAGGCGATCCAGTCCGATCCGAAGCTGCGCGTGCTGATCCTCGATCCGCACAACGAGTTCGCCGCCGCCTTCCCCGACCATGCCGTGGTCATCGACACCGATACGCTCGACCTGCCCTTCTGGCTGATGAAGCTGGAGGAGTTCGCGGAAGTCATCTTCCGTGGCCGCCCAGCCGTGCCGGAAGAACTCGATATCCTGCGCGACGTCATTCCCGAGGCAAAGAAGGCCTTCAAGGGCGAAGGCGGGCTGATGCGCCGCCAGACCGAAAAAAGCTCGATCACCGCCGACACCCCGGTTCCCTACCGAATGGCCGACCTGCTCGCGATGATCGACGAGCGCATCGGCCGCCTCGAAGGCCGCTCCGACAAGCCCTATCTGCGCTCGCTGAAGGTCAAGGTCATGGGCGCGATCAACGATCCGCGCTACAACTTCATGTTTTCCTCGAACACGATCACCGACACGATCCTGGAGACCATCGCCAAGATTTTCCGCATTCCCGGAGACGGCAGGCCGGTCACGACCTTCCAGCTCGCCGGCATCCCCTCCGAAGTGGTCAATTCCGTCGCTTCGGTGCTCTGCCGCATGGCGTTTGAAATCGGTCTCTGGAGCAATGGCGGCGTGCATATGCTGGTCGTCTGCGAAGAGGCGCACCGTTACGTGCCGTCCGATCCCAATCTAGGCTTCGTCCCGACCCGCCAGGCCATCGCCCGCATTGCCAAGGAAGGCCGCAAATACGGCGTTTCGCTCGGCATCATCACCCAGCGCCCCGGCGAACTCGATCCGACGATCCTGTCGCAGTGCTCGACGGTCTTTGCGATGCGCCTTGCCAACGATCGCGACCAGGACATCATCCGCTCGGCCATTCCGAACTCGTCGATCTCGACGACCAGCTTCATCTCCTCGATCGGCAACGGCGAGGCGATCGCCTTCGGCGAAGCCGTCGCCGTACCGATGCGCATGCGCTTCACCCGCGTCGCCGAGCAAAACCTGCCGAAGGCAAACGGCGTCGCCGTGCAGGCGACCGAGGAAACGCCGGGCACGATCGACCTTCGCAACGTCGTCGCCCGCATGCGCGCCATCCACGGCCCGGATATTTCGAGCTTCCAGCAAAGCTACAGCAGCGGCCTGAGCCAGAGCGATTTCGTCGACTATGACGATGAGATCGCCACACCGCCCCTGCGGCAATCGCCCCCGCAACCGGCCTATCAGGCCGCTCCGCAGCAGCCGGCATCATCCTATCAGTCCTTGACGCAGCAACGCCCGGCCCCGGCATCCGTTGAGGACGACGAAAAGCTGGAACCCTACAATCCGGGAATGCTGCCGCGCTCAGAGCAGGCCAATCCGCAACTGGAACGCTTCAACCAGATCCGCAGCCAGTTGTTGGCCGAAGACACGCCGCAACCCGATCCGCGCCGCGCCGAACCGCGCCCCTATCAGTCCGCCCCGCCCCAGCCGTCCTATGCACCGACGACCGCCAGCGACCAGCCAAGGCAGTCACTGCGCGAAAGCCTGCTGAAAAAACCGCTCAGCAGTATCATCCGAAGATAGCCCGAAAGGGCTCCGCAAGCGATGCCGCGCATGTTCGCCGGCAGCTATGAAGACCAATGAGCGACAAACCTTGCATGGCCCCATGCGCCCTGTTAGGACGGGATTTCATCACAACAACTATGACCCATCATTGATGTTTACCGAAAAACAGCACGGGGTCTTCAAGGGCATGACGGGCGGCCTGACCGTCACCTTGCTCGCCTTGGCGCTCGCGATCGTTTTTGCGCCCCGCGCTTTTCTTCCGGATGACAGCGACGCCGTCTCGGCAATTTCCCATGCCCTTCGATGGGATGTTCTCGTGGTGGCATGGCTCGCCGCGAGCATAGCAGCCTTGGCGCGTCATCGTTTCTTTACGCCATCGGATATCGATGGCGGCGGGCTTTCCGATGCGACACCCACCACCAAAATCCTCCAGTCGGTTCTGCAGAACACGCTGGAGCAAATGGTTCTCGCGCTCGTAATCCACCTCATCTGGGCAGCAGCCATGCCATGGCGGTGGCAGGCAGCAATTCCCGTGGCGGCAATCCTCTTTTTCCTGGGCCGCGCGCTCTTTTGGCGTGGATATGCGCATGGGGCATCGGCACGGGCATTCGGCTTCGCCCTGACCTTTTATCCGACGGTCGTAATGCTCTTCATGCTTGTCTTGAACCTCATTTGGATGGCGATCACCCGTTGACTACCAGGCACAGGGGAATGTCAAAAACCGCACAGTAGAGCATCCGCAACACGCGAAAGCTTTGCACTCACCCCCGCGCCAGCGGATCGACCCTCTCCCAGCTCTTATCCAGCTGGTTGCGAAACCACGTCATCTGCCGCTTGGCATATTGCCGCGTCGCCGCCGAGCCGCGTTCGATCACCTCGTCGCGGCTCATCTCCCCCCTCAGCATCGCCGCGATCTGCGAAACCCCGATGGCCTTCATCGCCGGCATCTCCGGCGGCAAATCCTGCGCCAGCAAGGCCTTCACTTCCTCGACTGCCCCCGTCTCCAGCATCACCCCGAAACGCCGGTCGATCCGCGCGCGCAAAACATCCCGCTCCGGCTGCACCACGATCTTCATCGCCCGCTCGGCATCGATGACGACCGGCCCCCGCCCCGTCTGGAAATGCCGGATCGACTGCCCCGTCGCAGCCACAACCTCCAGCGCCCGCACGATGCGCTGCCCATCCGCCGGCTTCAACGCCGCCGCCGTTTCGGGATCGCGCATCGCAAGCTCCGCATGCAGCACCTCCGCCCCCTCGTCCTTGAGCCGCAACCGCAAAACCTCGCGAAGTTCGGCCGGTATCTCCGGCATCTCCGAAAGCCCCCCGGTCAGCGCCTTGAAATAAAGCCCCGTGCCGCCGACGAAAACCGGCAACCTGCCCTCGCCCCGCAGCTGCTCGACCAGAACCGACGCCTCCCGCAGCCATTCCCCGGTGGAATAGAGCCGCCCCGCCGGCACATGGCCGTAAAGATGATGCGCCACCCCGCCCATATCCGCCTCCGAAGGCCGCGCGGTCAGCACCCGCAGGGTGTCGTAAACCTGCATGCTGTCGGCATTGATCACCACGCCGCCGTAGCGTGCGGCAAGCTCCACGGCGAGAGCAGACTTGCCGCTGGCGGTCGGCCCGGTTATCAGGATCGCGTCCTGTCCATTCTCAAGGTTTTTCATCATGGCTTTCGTTGCCACGCTTGTTGCCAATCCGTCAAATCCCGTGCTGACGCCGCGCCTGGCGGAAGCGGCAGCCGACAGCCTCTCGGCATCGGGCCTCTACTGGCTGGCGGATGGCATCGCCTGCGACATTGCGCTCCGCGACGGCACCGACCCCACGGAAGCCGAACAGCAACTGCGCGACCTGATGACCGGCGAGCCCATCGACGTCGTGGTGCAGCAGGCAGAGACCCGCCGCAAGAAGCTGCTGATCGCCGACATGGATTCCACCATGATCGGCCAGGAATGCATCGACGAACTCGCCGCCGAAGTCGGCCTGAAGGAAAAGGTCGCCACTATCACCGCCCGCGCCATGAATGGCGAGATCGCCTTCGAACCGGCCTTGATCGAGCGCGTCGCGCTGCTGGAGGGCCTGCCCCTCGCCGTCATCGACGACGTCATCGCCAAGCGCATCACGCTGACATCAGGTGGCCTCGAACTGGTCGCGACCATGAAGGCCAAAGGCCACTACACCGCGCTCGTCTCCGGCGGCTTCACCCTGTTCACCGGTCCCATCGCCGCCCGCATCGGTTTCCACGAAAACCGCGCCAACATTCTGCTCTCTGAAAACGGCCACCTGAACGGCAAGGTCGCCGAACCGATTCTCGGCAAGCAGGCCAAGGTCGATGCCCTCCTCGACATCTGCAAGACGCTCGGCATCGATCCTTCGGAGGCTATCGCCGTCGGCGACGGCGCCAATGATCTCGGCATGCTCCATCTCGCCGGCGCCGGCGTCGCGCTGCATGCCAAGCCCGCCCTCGCCGCCGAAGCCGATATCCGCATCGACCACGGCGATCTCACCGCCCTTCTCTATATCCAAGGCTACCGCAAGACGGATTTCGTCCTATGAAACTCGAAACCGGACGCCTCATCATCCGAAACTGGCAGGATACGCCGGAAGACCGGGCGTTCTTCCACGAGATCAATTCCGACCAGGAGGTCATGACCTTCTTCCCCCGCAGGAGGACGGTTGCCGAGTCCGACGCTCTCTTCGACGAAGTGAAGCGACGGATCGATGAAACCGGCCTTTGCTTCTATGCGCTGGCCTTGAAGGAAACCGGCGAACTGGTCGGCTTCTGCGGTCTCAACCGCCCGGACCTTCAACCCATCCTCGGCGCCGATGCGGTCGAAATCGGCTGGCGCATGGCACGCCGTTACTGGGGAAAAGGCTACGTGACCGAAGCGGCAAACGCCCTTCTCCACCACACGTTCGAAACCCTGAAACTGCCGGAAATCGTCTCCTTCGCCGTGCCGGAAAACACCCGCTCGACCGCCGTCATGCAGCGCCTCGGCATGCACTATCTCAGGGATTTCGACCACCCCCGCGTGCCCGACGAGACCCCGCACCTGAAGCGCCACGCGCTCTACGTCATCACCGCCGAAGACTGGCGCAACCGCGCCCACTAGTTTGTCAGGGAAAAGTGGGAACCGGTGTTCCCGTAGAGACAAACGACAAAGGAATCCAGAGCATGTCTGAGCCAGACATGCTCTGGGTCACTCCATCCGCACGGTCACGAAGCGAAGCTCGCCCGTCTTGTTGGAGATCATCAGCAGCGCATTGCGCCGACCGTCCGCCTTCAGCTCCTCGACGCGGGCCGAAACATCCTCCGGCGCCCGCATCGCCTCCTGGCCGATCTCGACAATCACGTCACCCGGCACGATCCGGCGTTCGGCGGCTGCGGAGTTCTCCGCAACCTTGGTGACGACCACGCCTTCGATATCCTCGGCAATGCCATAGGTCTTGCGGCTGTCCGCATCAAGCGGCGCCAGCGTCATGCCGAGCACCACATCGGCGGCCGGCAGTTCGGCGGCCGGCGGTTCGGCCTGATCGGTGCCTTCCTGCCCGTCCGGCGCATCCTCGACAACCGCCGCATCCGCCTCCTCGCCGTCCTCAAGCCGGCCGAGCGTCACCTTGACGGTCATCTCCTTGCCGTCCCTGACAATGACGACATCGACGGCCTTGCCGACCGGGCTTTCCGCCACCACGCGCGGCAGATCACGCATCTCGACAACATCGCGCCCGTCGAACTTGATGATCACGTCGCCGGTCTTGATCGCCCCGCCCTCGACCGGTCCGCCCGCGACGATGCCGGCGACCAGCGCGCCCTTCGGCGTCTCCATCTTCAGGCTCTCGGCAATATCCGCCGTCACCGGCTGGATGCGAACGCCAAGCCAGCCGCGCCGGGTCTCGCCGAATTCACGCAACTGCTTGATGACGTTTTCGGCAAGCTCCGTCGGCACCGAGAAACCGATGCCGATCGAGCCGCCACTCGGCGAAATAATCGCCGTGTTGATGCCGATGACCTCGCCCTTCATGTTGAACAGCGGCCCGCCGGAATTGCCCCGGTTGATCGCCGCATCCGTCTGGATGAAGTTGTCGTAAGGCCCGGCATTGATGTTGCGCCCACGCGCGGAGATGATGCCGACGGTCACCGTGCCGCCAAGCCCGAAGGGATTGCCGATCGCCATCACCCAGTCGCCGATCCGCATCGTCTTGCTGTCGCCGAAGGGCACCGCCGTCAGCGGCTTCTTCGGCTCGACCTTCAACAGTGCGAGGTCCGTCTTGGTGTCCTTGCCGATCAGCTTCGCCTGCAACTTGCCGCCATTGGCGAAATTCACCTCGATATCGTCGGCCCCCTCGATCACGTGATTGTTGGTGACGATATAGCCGGTGGGATCGATAACGAAGCCGGAGCCCAGCGAACTGACGGTCCGTTCACGCCCGCCCGGACCACCCTGCCCCTTGAAGAACTCGTCGAAGAAATCCTGGAACGGCGAGCCCTCCGGCACCTGCGGCATCGGCGCATCGTCGTCGTTCTTGACGTTCTGGGAGGTCGAGATGTTGACGACGGCATCGAGCAGGCCGGCGGCGAGATCGGCGACCGATTCCGGCCCGTGGCCGGCTTGCGCCGATTTGCCCGGCACCGCCTGCAGGGGCGCGGCTCCCACGGCCGGGTTGGCGCCCGCCTGCGCCGTCTCGATCCCGGCGGCAAACGCCGGCGGCAGGGAAAGAGCAAGCACCATCGCCGCAGCGGTCGACCGGAAGAAGCAAGAACGGATGGACAAGCCCATGAGTATCCTCTCGATTGCGACTAAAGCATGTCGCGCAAAAGTGTGCAGCGGTTTTGCGCAAACGACATGCGAAAAATCAAGAACCTAAAGCGCAGGGAGCGAATCTGAAAGATCGCAATGCGCTTTAGACGGCCCGCCCGTCGCCGCGCGGCCCTGTCGGGACTACCGCTCAGTCTAGCCGAAGATAAGGCTGTTTTGGGAGGCGTCCAGTCATCTTTTCGTTACGGCCGCAGCAGGCGAAAACACCCCGATGCAGCCTGTAACATTTTGAATCCCTGCATGATTTCCCGGCGATATGCAACCGTCCGGCGCAAGGTCAGATCGTGACCTCATGGCCATGGGCCTTCAACGCCTCGACGGCCTTGTCGACGCTCGATCCGCCGATGAAGATATAATCGGTACTGAAGGTCGAATTGGCGAAGACGCCGACGCCTGCGGCCGCCAGCGGCGCCAGCACGGATTCGAGCACACCCGGCACGTCGAAGGCAAAATGCTGCTCGATGCGCAGGCAGCGCCAGCCGAGCGACGATTGCACGCCATTGGGAATCCGCGCGGCACGGCAGACCAGCGTCATTTCTTCACGTGAACTGGAAACGGTCCAGAAGCCTGCGCCCGGCAGCCACTCCGGAATCTGGGACCCGATATTGAGCCGCGTGATCGCATACTCTGCGTCCACGAGGCGGATGAGCAATTTCCGTGACATTCTCTATCCTCTGATGATCCAGACCAGCCCGACGCCGGCGGCCACCGACACAAGGCCGAACAGCCGAAGCTGCTGCTCCGGTATATGCGGCAAACGCTTCGCCATTTCCACCAAAACCAAAGGGGCCAGTGCGTACACCAGCCCCTCAATGATCAGGAAGAATGCGATTCCGATCAGAAAATCGCTCATGGCCCTGCTTAGTTCTGTGTTGCAGGCGCCGCAGCGGCGGGAGCCGCCTGGCCTTCCGAGCTATTGAAATAGCGGAAGAACTCCGAATCCGGCGACAGCACGAAGGTCGTATCCGGGCTGCCGACCGCGGCCTGATAGGCCGTCATCGAGCGATAGAACTCGAAGAACTTCGGATCGCGAGCGAAAGCGTCGGCGAACACACGGGTCCGTTCGGCTTCGCCCTGACCGCGCAGGATTTCCGAATCGCGCTGCGCTTCGGCGACGAACTCGACGACCTGACGGTCGGCGATGGCGCGGCGGCGCTGGCCCTCTTCGTTACCGCGGGCGCGGATCAGTTCGGCCTCCGCCAGACGCTCGGCCTTCATGCGGTCGAAGGTCTGCTGGGAAACTTCCTGCGTCAGGTCGGTGCGGCGAATGCGGACATCCTCGATGTTGAGGCCGAGCGATTCGGCGTCCGGCGTCAGATCGGCGCGCACTTCGCGCATCATCGAGGCACGCTCGTCCGAAAGCGCCGATTCGAAGCCGCGCAGACCGTAGACACGGCGCAGCGAGGCATCGAGGCGGGTGCGGAGCCGTGATTCGGCCGATTCGCGATCGCCCGAGACGGTTTCGCGGAAGCGGCGGGCATCCGAGATGCGATAGACCACGAAGGCATCGACCTCGTAGAACTTGCCGCCCGAGACCTGCACACGGATATTGTCGAGGTCGAAGCGCAGGGCCTGGTCTTCGACATACTGGACGCGGTCTGCATCCATGAAGGCAAACGGCAGCTTGAAGTAAAGGCCCGGCTCGGTCTTCACGTCCTTGATCTGGCCGAAGCGCACGACGATCGCCTGCTGGCGTGCATTGACGACGAAGACCGAGGAATAGGCCGCCATCAGCACCACGCCGAGCGCGATCAGGAAAAAGGGAAGTCGGTTGCTCATTTACTGCTTGCCTCCCACCGTCGCCGGCTTGCCGATTTCGTTGAGCGGCAGATAGGGCATGACGCCCTGGCCATTCTTCTCGTCGATGATGACCTTCTTGGATTTGCCGAGAACGTCCTGCATCGCTTCGAGATAGAGGCGCTTGCGTGTCACGTCCGGCGCCTTGGCATAGGCGTCGTAGACGGAGATGAAGCGCTGGGCCTCACCCTCGGCTTCCTTCACGACGCGGTCCTTGTAGGCGGCCGCCTCTTCGCGGATCTGCGCGGACTGGCCGCGGGCACGGCCGAGAACCTGGTTGGCATACTGGTTGGCTTCTTCGACGAAGCGGTCTTCGTCCTGTTCGGCGCGCTGCACTTCGTCGAAGGCATCGGCGACTTCACGCGGCGGCGCCGCATCCTCGATCGCGACCGTGTTAACGGAGATGCCGGCGCCATAGGTGTCCATGGTCGCCTGGATCGTCGTCTTCACGTCGGCGGCGATCGCCTGACGGTTATCGCGGAAGATGTCCTGTGCCGGACGGCGGCCGACGACCTCGCGCATGGCGCTTTCGGCGACCTGCTGCAGGGTTTCCGCCGGGTTTTCGACGTTGAACAGGAAAGCCTTGGGATCGGTGACCGAAAACAGCACCGAGAACTGCACGTTGACGATGTTCTGGTCGCCCGAAAGCATCAGGCCGGAATTCTGCTCGCCCGCACCGCGGCCGCCGATATTCTGCTGCTGCTCGGTGATCTTGACCATCTCGACGGTCTCGACCGGCCAGAACATATAGTGCAGGCCGGGCATGGAGACTTCGTCCTTCGGCTTGCCGAAGCGCATCTCGACGCCGCGTTCGTCCGGCTGCACGGTGTAGATGGAATTGATGAGGAAGAAGCCGACGATCAGGAGGCCGATGATGACGGCGACGCCGCCGTTGAAACCGCCGGGTACGACGCTCTTCAGCTGATCCTGTCCGCGACGAAAGATCTCTTCGAGATCCGGCGGACCGCCATTGCCGCGGCCACCGCCGCCGCGCGGGCGGTTAGGCCCCTGGCCCCAAGGCCCCTTGTTGCCGCCGCCGCCGCCCCAAGGGCCACCGCCGCCGCCATTCTGATTGCTCCAGGGCATCAATACCTCTTCCGTTGAAACTGCCATGTCGTCGCACCCGCGGAATGCCCGCGGGAACGAGGTTTTCCCGTTATAGGTATCCCCGGAACCGCTTTCAACGCAGCGTCTTCAAGTTCACCGTAAAACGCGGAAAATAGTTAGCGTACAGGCATTTTACGGCGCCAGACGACCAGTGTCATCGCATGGCTGTCCTTTTCGCCCTGCGGCATTTTCTCTTCAGAGGTCTTTTCGAAGACGGCAGGATCGATATGGGGAAAGCGGGTGTCGCCATCGACCACAGCCGCGACCTCCGTCACGTAGAGCGTATCCGTCCGCCCGATTGCCTGCCGGTAGATTTCGCCGCCGCCGATCACGGACACCGCGCCGGCCCCAGTCTCCTTCGCCAGCGCCTGCGCCTTTTCCAGCGCCGCATCGAGCGTGTGGACAACGACGGCGCCATCCGCGGCAAAACCCTGATCGCGGGTAATGACGATATTCGGCCGCCCCGGCAGCGGCCGGCCGAGCGAAGCCCAGGTCTTGCGCCCCATCACCACGGGCTTGCCCATGGTCAGCGCCTTGAAGCGCTTGAGATCCGTCGGCAGCCGCCACGGCAGTTCGCCGTCGCGGCCGATCACGCCATTCTCGGAAACCGCAACCACGATCTCGATCGGAACATCCGCCTCAGTCATGAAAACCATCCGGCTTGCTGTCGATCTCGCGGGCACGGGCCAGCGCAGGCCGCGAATTGACGGTCGTCACGTAACGATCGACCGCCTCGCTTTCCGGCAGCAGTGTCCGCACCCAGGAAAGCGCGCTGCCGAGCAGGATGTCGACGGCGCTGATCTTGTCGCCGAGCAGATAGGGCTGACGGGAAAGCGTGCCGACCACATGCGCGGCCATATCGGTGTAACCCTTGGCCATCATCGGGTTCGACGCCGTCATGCCCGTCAGATGCGCGGTCGCCGTCGGCTCAACGACACCCGCGTAGTAGGCGAGCCACGAAAGATACGGACCGCGCTCCGCATGGCCGACCGGCCGCCCGAGCGGCGAATCGGGAAACAGGTCGGTGAGGTAGAGCGTGACGGCTGCCGATTCGGTCACCAGCGTCTTGCCATGCAGCAGTGCCGGCACCTGTTTGTGCGGATGCGGATTGGCCTCGTCCGGCCCGCCCGAGCCGTCGCGACGACGAATGCTGACATAACGGATTTCATACTCCGCCCCCAGTTCCTCCAGAAGCCAGATCATCCGCGACGAGCGCGACATCGGTGCGTGGATCAATGTCAGCATGTGTCCTCCCTGTGGCCGAAGCCATGATCAATGAAAGTGCGGCATACTTCCCTTCTTCCCAGCGGGGAGAAGGTGGCCCGAAGGGCCGGATGAGGGGGACCCTCCGCAACGTCAGAACAAGCCGCCTCACCCCCCTCTGCCCTGTCGGGCATCTCCCCCTCAAGGGGGGAGATTAGCTGGGATCAACCTCTCGGCCCGATCTCCCCCCTTGAGGGGGAGATGTCAGCGCAGCTGACAGAGGGGGGTGAGGCGGCGAACTCCCAAGTCTCCGCTTTCATCAAACCGCGATCGGCGCCTTGATGCTTGAATCAGCCTCGTAGCCGACCAGCTTGAAGTCCTCGAAAACAAAGGAGAAAAGATCCTTCACGTCGGGATTGATCTCCATCTTCGGCAACGGCTTCGGCGTGCGCGTCAGCTGCAACTCGGCCTGCTCGAAATGGTTCTTGTAGATATGCGCATCCCCCAGCGTATGCACGAAGTCGCCCGGCTCCAGATCGCAAACCTGGGCGACCATCATCGTCAGCAACGCATAGGAGGCGATATTGAACGGCACCCCGAGAAAGATATCCGCCGAGCGCTGATAGAGCTGGCACGACAGCTTGCCGTCCGCGACATAGAACTGGAACAGGCAGTGGCACGGCGGCAACGCCATCTCGTCCACCAGCGCAGGGTTCCACGCCGTCACGATATGCCGGCGCGAATTCGGATTGCGGCGAATGCCATCGACAAGTGCGGCGATCTGATCGAGATGACGTCCGTCATGGGTCGGCCATGAACGCCACTGATAGCCGTAGACCGGTCCCAGATCGCCGTTCTCGTCGGCCCATTCGTCCCAGATGGTGACGCCGTTGTCCTTCAGATAGGCGATATTGGTATCGCCCTTCAGGAACCACAGAAGCTCATGGATGATCGACCGCAGGTGCAGCTTCTTGGTCGTCGTGACCGGAAAGCCTTCGGAAAGATCGAAGCGCATCTGGTAGCCGAAGACGGAGCGCGTGCCCGTGCCGGTCCGGTCGCCGCGGTCGGAACCGTGCTCCATCACATGCCGCAAAAGGTCGAGATACTGTTTCATGAAAGCCCGCTCGAATGATCCATCGCCGGCAAGATAGGCCGAACGGCCGCGCGAACCAATAACAAAGGCAGGCCATCCCCAGAAGCAAGTGTCTGGGGATGGCGATGAAAGACGCAGGGCCGGTCGACATTCAGCTCAGGTCGAGCCGAAAATGGTGATTTTCCGTGACCCGGAGCTTGAGCGTACTTCGGTACGTGAGCGCCGGAAGCACGGGAAAGCGCCATTTGCAGGCCGGCATGGGCTGAAGGGCGGTCGGTCCTAAAGCGTGGCGAGCTTGTCGAGGTGTTTGGCGACGAGATAGTAGAAGGTCACCCGCGATTTCGAGCGGTCGCCGGCCATCGCCTTGGCGGCGGCATCGACGGCGGCGTCGGCATCCCCGCCGGTCACGCCGAGCTTCTTGCCGCACCAGCTTTCCTTGACGCGGTCGAGTTCCTTCAGGTCGGACGCGGACACGAGCGAGGAGTCGCGGTTGCGCAGTGCGATGCCGAGGTGCTTCACGATCTTGCCGACGACGGCCTCATCGGCACCGGCGTCGTATTTCTGAACGTCTGCGAGATAGTCGGTCATGGTTTTTCCTCACTCTGTTTGACTGAACAGCCGCGCCACCAGCAACTGCGGGCGCTGCCGGGACTTTTTCACGCTTGGCGAGCAAGTCAAGATGAAAACAGCCGACAGGGGTACAGCGTTGATTTTCGCGGAATACCCCCTTTTCTCCGTGGCCCGAAAGACCTATATGACAGACGTCGTCTTCGGGCGACTATGGCAATAAACGGCCGATGAAATAAACCTATTGGACCCGGGGGCGTTATACGACAAACTGATATGAGTTAGTCGACGTCGATGCTGCTATCGTTCCCTCATAGCCTGCCTTTTCTCGTTATCACTGCATCTTTTCTGAGAGTTTAAATCGCTCGCACCGCGAGCGCATCCAACAATGCGTCCGCCGCAGGCGGATTCCGCTTTGATTAGAAAGCCTGAATGAGCGGCATGAATGCTGCTAAGACGTTCATTCAGGCTTTCTAAAAACAATGCGACGGCCATGGGCCGTCTCCTTATCGGCGATCAGCCGCTCCGGACCCTCTGGGCTTTGAGAGGCGCTTAAAGGCCTTAATCCGTCTACTTCTTCTTTTTAACGGATTCTTCCGAAGGGTCCTCTCCGGTTCGGCCCGCTGGCGTCCGCCAACGAACGCCGGACCCTGTCGATGATGTCGCCTCGATGAACTCTATCCCCTGGGCTTCGTAGGCGTAAACTATCGCCTCTACAGATTCGAGCGTGGCGTTATCCGCAATCTCCCGCCCCCTGTCGCCCCGAGTGGCTCCACGAGTTTCCAGCTTATAGACAGTGGGCCGAGCCACGCCCGCTGAAGCGGCCAGCTGACGCTGGTTCCACCCTACCATTGCCCTGGCAGCGCGCAACATTTCTGCGGTCGGAATTATCCCCATAAATGCGAAAAACGCGGCACGCGAAAAAATGTCAACATTATTCAAAATGAATGTCATTGTTGACATTTTGAACATTAACGTATTCAAAATGAATTCGACGAACAAATCCGCGTTGTCGCGTTTAACAGAATCACTGGAGGTCACATGTGTTGATTTCCACTGAGAGCTGACCCGGCGCAGCCAGATATTTCCATTGAGAATTGACCCATGTTTCAACCGTCCCTCGCATGTTTTCAGCGGGGGCTCTGGA
>NZ_LMDA01000023.1 GCF_001424985.1 Rhizobium sp. Root1212 | reverse complement strand
CAGGGTACCTTCGCCTCGAAGGTCGAGATCGGTGATGGCAAGGCGACCGTGACCCGCGAGGTCGATGGTGGCCTGCAGACCATCGACATCAAGCTGCCGGCGGTGGTCACCACCGACCTGCGTCTCAACGAGCCTCGCTATGCCTCGCTGCCGAACATCATGAAGGCCAAGAAGAAGCCGCTCGACAAGAAGACCCCGGCCGATTTCGGCGTCGACACGACCGCCCGGCTGAAGGTGTTGAAGACCGAGGAGCCGGAAGGCCGGAAGGCAGGCGTCAAGGTGAAGTCCGTCGCAGAGCTGGTGTCCAGCCTGAAGACCGCTGGCGTTCTGTAAACCGGAAGATTTGAGGAGATTACATCATGGCCATTCTTCTTCTGGCTGACCACGACGCCACCCACCTGTCCGACCAGACCGCCAAGGCGCTGACCGCTGCCGTCAAGATCGGCGGCGACGTGCATGTGCTCGTTGCCGGCGCTGGCGCCAAGGCCGTTGCCGAACAGGCCGCCAAGCTTGCCGGCGTGTCCAAGGTGCTCGTTGCCGAGGATGCAACACCTTCAAGCGGCCGATCTATGCCGGCAACGCCATCCAGACGGTTCAGTCCACCGATGCCAAGAAGGTGATCACGGTGCGCACCGCCTCCTTCGCCTCGGCATCCGAAGGCGGTTCGGCTTCGGTCGAGAGCGTCTCGGCTGCGGCCGATCCGGGTCTCTCCACCTTCGTCAAGGATGCGCTGTCGTCGTCGGATCGTCCGGAACTGACCTCGGCCAGGATCATCATCTCGGGTGGTCGGGCGCTCGGCTCGTCGGAGAAGTTCCAGGAGGTCATCCTGCCGGTTGCCGACAAGCTCGGTGCCGCCGTCGGCGCTTCCCGCGCCGCCGTCGATGCCGGTTATGCGCCGAACGACTGGCAGGTCGGGCAGACGGGCAAGGTGGTTGCGCCGCAGCTCTACATCGCCTGCGGCATCTCGGGTGCGATCCAGCATCTGGCCGGCATGAAGGACAGTAAGGTCATCGTCGCCATCAACAAGGACGAGGAAGCGCCGATCTTCCAGGTCGCCGACTTCGGCCTCGTCGCCGATATCGACGTGCATGAGATCGATGGTGCGCCGCAGCTCTACATCGCCTGCGGCATCTCGGGTGCGATCCAGCATCTGGCCGGCATGAAGGACAGTAAGGTCATCGTCGCCATCAACAAGGACGAGGAAGCGCCGATCTTCCAGGTCGCCGACTTCGGCCTCGTCGCCGACCTGTTCGAGGCGCTGCCGGAATTGGAAAAGGCGCTTTAAGCCTTCCTGATCCGAAAATCGAGGCGGCCGGCGCGATTTGTGCCGGCCGCCTTTTTCTTTGGCGCGCATGCGACGAAAGCAGACCCTTCTTGGCGTGAAAAGGGCTGGAAACTTCGCCGCGTTCGCTTTATCACTGGCACCCGGACCCGCGCCGCGCGACCCCCGCGTGGCCGCTGCGATGATGGAAACCCGGCTCGATGATCAAAACAATCGGAATTGTAGGTGCAGGACAGATGGGCTGTGGCATCGCCCAGGTATCGGCCATGGCCGGCTATAAGGTCCAGATCTATGATATCGCCGCCGACAAGGTCGAGCAGGGTCTGGCCACGATCAACGGCAACATGGCGCGGGTGGTTTCCTCCGGCAAGCTCTCCGACGAGGAGCGCAAGAAGGCGTTGTCGCTGATCAAGGGATCGGCCGATCTCAACGATCTGTCCCAGGCCGACCTCGTCATCGAGGCGGCGACCGAAGACGAAAGCGTCAAGCGCAAGATCTACGGCAATGTCTGCCCGGTGCTGAAGCCCGACGCCATCCTTGCGACCAACACCTCGTCGCTGTCCATCACCCGACTTGCCTCCGCGACGGATCGTCCCGAGCGCTTCATGGGCATCCACTTCATGAACCCGGTTCCGGTTATGAAGCTGGTGGAACTGGTGCGCGGCATCGCGACCGAGGAAGAAACTTTCAGCGCCGCCAAGGCCTTCGTCACCTCGCTCGACAAGACGATCACGGTGGCCGAGGATTTCCCGGCCTTCATCGTCAACCGCATCCTGCTGCCGATGATCAACGAGGCGATCTATACGCTCTATGAAGGCGTCGGCACGGTCGATGCCATCGACACCGCCATGAAGCTCGGCGCCAACCATCCGATGGGACCGCTGCAGCTCGCCGATTTCATCGGCCTCGATACCTGTCTCTCGATCATGCAGGTGCTGCACGACGGGCTGGCGGACTCGAAATACCGCCCCTGCCCGCTGCTGGTGAAATATGTCGAGGCCGGCTGGCTTGGCCGCAAGTCGGGCCGCGGGTTTTACGACTATCGCGGCGAAGTCCCGGTTCCGACGCGCTAACCCCCTCATCCGCCCTTCGGGCACCTTCTCCCCGCGGGGGAGAAGGAAGAAGCCGCGTGCTTTCATTTAGGTATTGGGTGTTGTCGCCGCCTTGATCAGCGCCTTCGCGTCATCGCTGTCCCATGCGGCCGGGCCGTTCATGGAGGAGACTAGGCAGCCCCTGTCGTCCATCAGCAGCGTCACCGGCAGGCCGAAGGCGAGGCCTTCTTTTTTCAGCGTGTTGAAGACACCCATGGAAGCGTCGCGGTAATAGCCGAGATCGTGAACGCCGGTTTCGTCGAGGAAGGCCTTGGGCTTTTCGTCGCCGCCGGTGTCGATGTTGACGGCGACGACTTCGAAGCGGTCGCTGCCGGCGGCCTTTTGCAGGGCGTTGAGGGCCGGCATCTCTTCACGGCAGGGCACGCACCAGGTAGCCCAGAGATTGAGAAGCACGGTCTTGCCGGTAAAATCGGCAAGCGTCAGGTCCTTGCCGTCGGCACCTTTGAAGGCGAGACCCGGAACGGCGCGCGGATCGGTGGCGGGGGACATGGCGGCGACCTGGCCCTTGAGGAAGGGCTTGATGGCGGTGACCTTTTGCGCCGCCAGCGGACAGGTGCCGGCGGCGGCAGTTTCGGTGGCTGCGCCATTGCCAGACCCGCTTTCCTTCACGTATACCACCGCCGCACCGGCGATCAGCCCCGCAAGGGCGGCGAGCGCCACGATCTTGGCGGCGGGAAGGCTCTTCTTCTGGTCTGTCATGTCAAATTCCACGGCAACGGGTCATTTCAGGGCGGGCATATCTCATGAGCGACGGCGCATCCGAAGGCAAATCCTCCAACCAGATGTGGGGCGGACGTTTCGCTTCGGGTCCGGACGCGATCATGGAGGAGATAAATGCCTCGATCGGCTTCGACAAGAAGCTTTTCGCGCAGGATATCCGCGGCTCAAAGGCGCATGCGACGATGCTGGCGCATCAAGGCATCATTTCGGCAGACGATAAAGACAAGATCCTTCACGGGCTGGACACGATTCTGTCAGAGATCGAAAGCGGCCAGTTCGAATTCTCCCGTCGTCTCGAAGACATCCACATGAACATTGAGGCGCGGCTGGCGACCCTGATCGGCCCCGCCGCGGGCCGCCTGCACACCGCCCGCTCGCGCAACGATCAGGTGGCGCTCGATTTCCGCCTCTGGGTGAAGGAAGAGCTGGCCAAGACCGAGACCATGCTGACGGCGCTGATCGCGGCCTTCCTCGACCGAGCAGAAGAGCATGTCGACACCGTCATGCCCGGCTTCACCCATCTGCAGACGGCGCAGCCCGTCACCTTCGGCCACCATTGCATGGCCTATGTCGAGATGTTCGGCCGCGACCGCCAGCGCGTGCGCCATGCCATCGAGCATCTGGACGAAAGCCCGATCGGCGCTGCGGCGCTGGCCGGCACCGGCTTTCCGATCGACCGCCATATGACGGCGAAGGCGCTCGGTTTCCGCGAGCCGACCCGCAACTCGATCGACACCGTTTCCGACCGCGATTTCGCGCTGGAATTCCTGTCCATCGCCTCCATCTGCGCCGTACATCTGTCGCGGCTGGCGGAAGAGATCGTCATCTGGTCGACGCCGCAGTTCGGCTTCGTGCGGCTGTCGGATGCCTTCTCGACCGGCTCCTCGATCATGCCGCAGAAGAAGAACCCGGATGCGGCCGAGCTGGTGCGCGCCAAGACCGGCCGCATCAATGGCTCGCTGATCGCGCTCCTGACCGTGATGAAGGGCCTGCCGCTCGCCTATTCCAAGGACATGCAGGAAGACAAGGAGCAGGTCTTCGACGCCGCCGAAAGCCTGGAACTGGCGATTGCCGCCATGACCGGCATGGTGCGCGACCTCACCATCCGCGCCGACAAGATGAAGGCGGCGGCCGGCTCCGGTTTCTCAACCGCAACCGATCTGGCCGACTGGCTGGTGCGCGAGGCGGGCCTGCCCTTCCGCGACGCCCATCATGTGACCGGCCGCGCCGTGGCGCTGGCGGAAGAGAAGGGCTGCGAACTGGCCGAGCTTTCGCTGGCCGATCTCCAGGCCATCCACCCCGACATCACCGACAAGGTGTTCGACGTCCTGACGGTCGAGGCCTCGGTCGCCAGCCGCACCTCCTTTGGCGGCACCGCGCCGAGCGAAGTGAGGAAACAGATCGCCTGGTGGCGCGCGAAAAACTGAGCACAACAAAGAGGGTGCACAACACCTTCAAAAATCGATAATGCTTTTTCAGATTGATCCGGCAGACGGCCGGCACCGGGAAAACGACATGCTTTCGCGTAAGACGACTTTTTTCATCCTTGCCCTTTCCGCCGCCGGCATCGTTCTTTCGGGCTGCGGCCGCAAGGGTGATCTCGATCGTCCGGGTGCCGCCGACATCAACCGCAAGGCCGCCGCCGGCGAAACCCAGAAAAAGGCGCCGGCTCCGGAACGTCCTTTCCTACTCGATCCGTTACTCTGAGCCATAGAGCAAAGCCGTGAACCACTTCGAATATCGCGACGGCATTCTGTATGCCGAAGACGTTTCCGTCATCGACATCGCCAAGGCGGTCGGAACGCCGTTCTATTGCTATTCCACGGCGACCCTCGAGCGGCACTACAAAGTCTTCGCCAAGGCTTTCGCGGATGTCGATGCGCTCGTCTGCTATGCGATGAAAGCCAATTCCAATCAGGCTGTTTTGAAGACGCTTGCCCGGCTCGGGGCCGGTGTCGATGTCGTTTCGGGCGGCGAGCTGCTTCGGGCGCTGGCGGCCGGTATTCCGGCAAGCCGAATCATGTTCTCCGGCGTCGGCAAGACGGTACAGGAGATGGATCTGGCGCTCGAAGCCGGCATCTATTGCTTCAACGTCGAATCCGAACCGGAACTGGAAGTGCTGAATTTGCGTGCTGTCCGTCTCGGCAAGCAGGCGCATGTTTCCTTCCGCATCAATCCCGACGTCGACGCCAAGACCCATGCCAAGATTTCGACCGGGAAGAAGGAAAACAAATTCGGCATCGCCTATGAGCGCGCGCGCGCCGTCTATGCCCATGCCGCCACGCTTCCGGGCATCAAGGTGACCGGCATCGATATGCATATCGGCAGTCAGATCACGGCGCTGCAGCCGTTCGAGGATGCCTTCCGGCTGCTGCGCGAGCTGGTCGATACGCTGCGCGGCGATGGCCATGCGATCGACCACGTCGATGTCGGCGGTGGCCTCGGCGTGCCCTACAAGGAAGACAACAACCCGCCGCCTCTGCCCGACGCCTACGCGGAGATCGTCAAGAACCAGCTGCGCGACCTCGGCTGCAAGATCGTCACCGAGCCCGGCCGGCTGATCGTCGGCAATGCCGGCATCCTCGTGACCGAGGTGATCTATGTGAAGGATGGCGGCTCGAAGACCTTCGTCATCGTCGACGGCGCGATGAACGACCTGATCCGGCCGACGCTCTACGAGGCCTATCACGAGATCCGGCCCGTTCGTATTTCCGCCGCCAATGCGCCGCGCATCACGGCCGATATCGTTGGCCCGGTCTGCGAGACGGGCGACTATCTGGCGCTCGACCGCGAGATGGCGATGCCGAAGCCGGGCGACCTGATCGCCATCGGCACGGCCGGCGCCTATGGCGCGGTACAGTCGGGCACCTACAATTCCCGCCTGCTGGTGCCGGAAGTTCTGGTGAAGGGCGACCGCTTCCATGTGATTCGGCCGCGCCGCACCTATGAGGAACTGATCGGCCTCGATTCGGTGCCGGACTGGCTCGCCTGAGCCGACGCGACCGGGATTGCGCTCACAATCCCATCACGTTTTCCGGATCACCCTCGTCTTCGCCACAAAGAATGTTATCGTGATCCGGGCGGGATGCTCCCCGCGGCGGAAACAGGGAACGCGAGTGGATGGCTGCAGGGCCGCAACGGCGACCGACTGAGGAAAAACCGGCGATGCGAAAAGGCGAACTCGCGAGAGCGCTGAGTTTCAAGCGAGTTATTGCGCGTATCGTGATGGTCGTCGAGCAGGCAATTCCGCGTGCGTTTCCGCCGCTTGGCATTCTCCTGACGTTTGCCGCCATTGCCTGGTTCGGCCTGTTCCGGGCGATGCCGTTTTGGCTGCATGCCTTCATTCTTGCGGCAAGCGGCATTCTCTTTCTCGCCTTTCTCGTTCCGCTCGCACGGCTTCGCCTGCCCGGCAATGCCGAGGCCGACCGCATGCTGGAAGAGCGCAACGGGCTGAAGCATCAGGCCATTGGGGTGCAGGACGATGTGCCCGCGACCGAAGGGGCCTTCGGACAGGCGTTGTGGCTGGAACACCAGAACCGCATGGCGCGGATGATCGGCAGCCTGCAGACCGGCTTGCCGCGGCCGGATATCGCCCGCCATGATCGCTATGCGTTGCGCGCCGTTCCGGTGCTGCTCGTCTGCGTCGCCTTCGCCTTTTCCTATTCCAACCGGGGCGGCAGCCTAATGGACGCCTTCCGGCTGCCGGAAGCGGCGGCAGTGCAGTCCGATATCCGCATCGACGCCTGGGTGACACCGCCGGCTTATACCGGCAAGGCGCCGATCTTCCTGACCGGGCGCGACAATACGCCGGACGGCGTGCTGACCATTCCGCAATTCAGCGAAGTCACGGTGCGCGTGGTCAGCGACGAGGCCATGCCCGTAACCTTCCGCGAGAAGGATTCGGTGGACGCGATCGCCATTCCCTCGCAGGAGGCGGACGCCGCGAAGAAGATGCCTGAGCAGGCGAAGAACGCGGCTGCGACGCAGCAGGCGGCGGCAAAGCCGGCGCTTCCGGGCAGTCAGACCCATCTTTACAAGATCAACCGCGATGGCGCGCTGTCCGTCGGCGGCCAGACGTGGGCTTTCACCATCATTCCCGATGCCGTGCCGGAAATCGCCTTTGACGGCATTCCGAAGACGACAGTGAATGCGGCGCTGGAAATCGCCTTTGCCGCCAGGGACGACTACGGCATTCAGGATGCCTGGGCCGAGATCAAGCCGCTGGACGACGCGGCGGACGGTGCGCGTCCCCTCTATCCGCTGCCGGAATATCGGCTGGACCTGCCGAAGCGCAATGCGCGCGAAGCCAAGGGGCTGACCAGCCGCAATCTTTCCGAACACCCGCTTTCCGGCAAGCGCGTGCGCATCACGCTCGTCGCCCGCGACGCGGCGGGGCAGGAAGGACGCAGCGTTCCGCAGGACATGATCCTGCCGGCGCGGCAATTCTTCGAGCCGCTGGCCGGTGCGGTCGCCGAGGAGCGGCAGGTTTTCGCACTCGATGCCAATGCGCTGCCGCGGGCGATCGATCTCAACGATGCCGTCACGGCGCTGGCGGAAGAGACCATCCCCAATCTCACCCATTTCCTGCTGATGAAATCGGCCCGCAGCCGCATGGCGCTGGCCCGCAATGACGACATGCTGCGCGACGCCGCCGATCATCTCTGGGAAATCGCGCTCGGCATCGAGGACGGCGATCTGGCGCTGGCCGACCAGCGTCTGCGCGAGGCCCAGCAAAAACTTTCCGAAGCGCTGGACCGCAACGCTTCGGATCAGGAAATCGCCAAGCTGATGCAGGAACTGCGCGACGCCATGAAGGAATACATGGATGCGCTCGCCAAGCAGGCGATGAAAAACCCGCGCATGGCCAACAATCCCGAGCGGGACAACATGGTCAGCCAGCGCGACCTGCAGAAGATGATGGACCAGATCGAAAATCTGGCGAAATCCGGCGCCAAGGATCAGGCCCGTCAGATGCTGTCGGAAATGCAGCGCATGATGAACAACCTGCAGGCCGGCCGCCCCCAGCAGGGGCAGCAAGGCCAGGACAACAGCGAAATGCGCCAGCAGATGGACAAGCTTGGCAAGCTGATGCAGGACCAGCAGAAGCTGATGGAAGAAACCTTCCGCAACGATCAGGCCCT
This sequence comes from Rhizobium sp. Root1212, assembly GCF_001424985.1. Taxonomy (GTDB): domain Bacteria; phylum Pseudomonadota; class Alphaproteobacteria; order Rhizobiales; family Rhizobiaceae; genus Pararhizobium. Next base: position 359,001 of record NZ_LMDA01000023.1, on the reverse strand, counting down.
GCGCGACCGCATGCAGCGCGGCGATCCGCTCGACGGCGAGGATCAGGAACTGTTCGATCAGGATATGCCGCCGCAGCCAGGGCAACAGCCCGACCAGAATGCCGGCCAGCCCGACCCCATGGACCAGATGACCGAGGAGCAGCTGAAGCAGGCCCTGAAGGACCTGAAGAGCCGGCAGGAGGCACTGTCCAAGCAACTCGGCGAATTGCAGAAGGGCCTCGAGGGCATGGGCATCAAGCCCGGCAAGGGTTTTGGCGAGGCCGGCCGAGAGATGAAGGGCGCTTCCGGTGCGCTCGGTGACGGCGAAGGCGAGCGGGCCGTCGGCAATCAGGGCCGGGCGTTGCAGGCGCTGCGCGACGGCGCGCAGGACATGATGAACCAGATGCAGGGTCAGGGCCAAGGCCAGGGGCCGGGCATTCCGCAATACGGGCAGAACGGCCGCGATCCGCTGGGACGGCGCCAGCAGAATGCCGGGCCGGATTTCGGCGATCAGGTGAAGGTACCGGACGAGATCGACACGCAGCGGGCGCGGGAAATTCTGGAAGAGATCCGGCGGCGGCTGGGGACGAACAGTTCGCCCGAGCTGGAGAAGCGGTATCTGGAGCGGTTGCTGGATATCCGGTGACGTTTTCTCGACAGGACGTCGTTTACGTCAGCTGTCGTCGTTCGTTTTCGCCGTGGGGCGTGGCGAGAAAACGGGAACTGTCATCCGTTTTCGACACCATTCAAAATCGCCCACTACATTAGAATATAATTAATCATACCATTGAATATTTTTCTAAACCGGGCAATTCCAGGGGTGGACTTCCCTCCAGAATCAAACAGGCAAGGCATTGGTGGATGCCTCGCCTGTTTTCTACAGCGTCCGGTTTGGGGCTTTAAGCAGCCAGCGCCACCGCGACGGCCTTGCGGATATCGGGCAGCGAGAAGGGCTTCGACACGACGTCGATGACCTTGCCGGTGAGGTTGTCGGCGCGTTCGCGCTGCTCGGCATAGCCGGTCATGAGCAGGATTTTCAGCGTCGGAAAGGCGGAAGATGCTTGCAGGGCAAGCTCGATGCCGTCCATGACGGGCATGCGGATGTCCGACAGCAGGAGATCGAATTCGTCGTCTTTCAGACAGGCGAGGCCTTCGGCGCCATCGGCGGCTTCGACGGTCTCGTGGCCGTCGAGCTGGAGGGCGCGCGCCACGAACCGGCGCAGGCCATCCTCATCTTCGGTAATCAGGATTTTCGCCATCATGGCCTCCATGGGTTCATAAAAGACCCCTGCCCGGCCGGCCGGACATCATATCCGGCGCGAATCACGAAACAGGAGCGCAGCGTCAGCCGCGCCCCAAATCACCAGACTTTCCTTTGCGTTCCGTAAACGCCCAAACGCAAGATAACGGGGTCGGATGTGCCGTTTCGGGTCACCCCCCCTTGCCGACTTAGTCCGCGTCGCCGGTGACGACACCGACGAAGGGAAGCTCGCGGAAAGCATAGGCGACATCCATGCCGTAGCCGACGACGAAATAGTCCGGGCATTCGAAACCGACGTAATCGGCTTCGAGGTCGATCTGGCGCTTGACCTTCTTGTCGAGCAGCACGGCGAGCGAAACCGACTTTGCGCCGCGCTCATACATCAGCTCCTTGGCGAAACGCAGGGTGCGGCCGGATTCGAGGATGTCGTCGATCAGCAGCACGTCGCGGCCGTGGACGTCACTGTCGATGTCCTTGATGATCTTGACGCCCTGCGACACCGTGCCGGTGCCGTAGCTGGAGAGCGTGATGAACTCGACCTCCGGCGCAAGGCCGGCGGCGTGCATGGCGCGGATCAGATCGGCGGCGAAGATGAACGAGCCCTTGAGCACGGAGATGACCAGCAGGTTGTCGGTCGGCCCCTTGACGATCTCGTCGGCCATTGCGCGATTGCGCTCGGCGATCACGTCCGCGCTATAGAGCGGCTCGATGTTTTTTCCACGGACGACAGGCATGGCTTTTCTCCAGAAACAGGTGGAGACAGCCTCGCAGCCTCCGAAACCCCGCGCTTAGCACAGTCAGCGGGCCGGCGCACCCGGCTTGCCGAAGGAAACCGTGACTTCAGGCAGTTTTCCCCCGGCATGGGGAAGCCGGGCGGCGAAGGGGCGGCTTTCGCCGGGGGCAAGGATGCTGGCGCCGGAGAGAATGCGGGCAGCCGTCTTCGAGCGGCCGTCGGCGACGACGTTGATCTCGATGACCGGCACTGTCTGCAGTTCGTCGGTGTGGTTTTCCACCGCGCCATAGACCGAGACGACCCGCATGCCGTTTGCATCGCCAAGCCGGGTGGCGACATCGGTGATCGCAAGACCGCTCGGCTTAGCCGCATCTGCGGAAGCGAAGGTGACGAGAAGGAACGCGATGCCGCAGAGCGCGGCAACGAGGCCGGCAAAGGCAGCCGGTGGGACGCGGGCGAGCAGGCGCTCCAGATGGCTCGCGGCCTCCGCCAGCATGGCGACGAGAAGGCCGCCGACGCTGATCTGCTCCTCCCTTGCCGTCATCGGCGGGCGCGGAGAAAAATTTGTGCGGTTGTCGTTGAAAACGCGATGGTTCGGGCGGCGGGTGGGGAAAGCGACGGTTTCGAATTCGGCATCCACCACATCGGCGCGGCGCGTCGTGGGGGCCGCGCGGCTGCGGGGCGCGCGTTCGGGCGGCAGCAAATCCATCTGGGGGGCGCTCTGCCCGGCCTGGAAGCGGAAAGCTTGCATCGTCTCTCCTTTGGCGGCAAAGCCGCATCGGACGAGCCCGGCGACCAGGGTCAAAAACCGGGCATTGAAACAAATCTTTCTGAGACGTAAACCTAAATGGTTAATGCTTCGAAAAGATCGCCCTTTATCGGCGATGTTTTCATGGAAAATTAACCGGTGTTTAACCATGTTGGTGCGGCCATGGCGGCGGCCGGACCAGCGATCAGGCCGACCGCGCCAGGCGGCAAACGCAGGACGAGAGCTGGCCCCTTGATTCATTTTGAGAACGTTGGATTGCGCTACGGCATGGGCCCGGAAATCCTCCGTGACCTGACCTTCGACATTCCGCGAAAATCCTTCCAGTTCCTGACCGGCCCTTCGGGCGCCGGCAAGACGACGCTTTTGCGCCTGCTATTCCTGTCGTTACGACCGACGCGCGGGTTGATCCGCATGTTCGACCGCAACATCTCGGCCATTCCGCGGGATGAGTTTCCGATGCTGCGGCGGCGGATCGGCATTGTCTTCCAGGATTTCCAGCTGCTCGACCACCTGACCACCTATGAAAACGTGGCGCTGCCGCTTCGGGTGCGCGGCAAGGAGGAATCGACCTACCGCGCCGACGTGCTGGAGCTTTTGAACTGGGTGGGGCTCGGCGAGCGCATCAACGTGTTGCCGCCGGTGCTGTCCGGCGGCGAAAAGCAGCGCGTGGCGATTGCCCGCGCGCTGATCGACCGGCCGGAAATCCTGCTCGCCGACGAGCCGACCGGCAATGTCGATCCGCCGATGGCGCGACGGCTGCTCAATCTTTTCCTCGAACTCAACCGCCTCGGCACCGCTGTCGTGATCGCCACCCACGACCTGTCGCTGATGGATCAGGTCGAGGCGCGGCGCATGATCCTGTCTGAAGGGCGGCTCGATATCTATGAGTGAGGCTCCCACCCAGATACCGCCGGAGAGAGCCGGCCGCGAAGCGCGCCGGCCGCCGCTCAAGGTGCGGCCGACCGCACCGATCGTTCCGTCCGCCAATGTCTCCGGCAATGCCCTGATGCTGGTGATCGCCATCATGGCCTTTCTCGCCTGCCTGACGCTCGGCGCCGTCAGCATGGTGCGCGCCACCGCCCAAAGCTGGCAGAGCCAGATCTCCCGCGAGATCACCATCCAGATCAAGCCGGTGGAAGGCCAGGACATGGACAAGGCGCTTGCCGATGCCCGCGATCTGGCGCTGACCTTCGGCGGCACTGTCTCGGGCAATATCGTCGATCGCGAGGCGACCGCGCGGCTGCTGGAACCCTGGCTCGGCGAAGGCCTGAACCTCGACGACCTGCCGGTGCCGCGCCTCGTCATCATCACCATCGACGAGCAGAATCCGCCGGATTTCACTGCGATGCGCGCGGCCCTCGCCGAGACGATCCCGCAGGCCTATCTCGACGATCACCGCACCTGGGTCGATCGTCTCGTCGCCATGGCGCGCACCACGGCGCTGATCGGCACCGGTGTTCTCGTGCTGGTGTTTTCGGCGATGGTGCTGACGGTGGTTTTCGCCACCCGCGGCACGCTTTCCGGCAACCGGCATATCGTCGAGGTGCTGCATTTCGTTGGCGCCGAGGCGGGCTTTGTCGCCTCGGAATTCCAGAAGCATTTTCTGAAGATAAGCCTCAAGGGCGCGGGCGCCGGCGGGCTGCTGGCGGCCTTCTGCTTTGCCGTTGCCGGTTTCTGGCAGTCGCGCTCGCTGGCAACGCCGGAAAGCGATCAGGCGACAGCGCTCTTCGGCACCTTCACCATCGGCTATATGGGCTACGTCGGGATCGCGGCGATCATGATCGTGATCGCGCTTTTGACGACGCTGACGGCCCGCTTCACCATCATGCGCACGATTTACGAGATCGATCAGGTTCGCTCGGACCCCGCGCGCATAGACACCATCCCGAATTGATCCCATGATGACTGCCACCCCTCCCTCGCCGCATTCTGTCGCTATGGACGAATCATGATGGTTGGGGAAACCGCGAGACAGGCCATGGTGGAAGACGACTCGACGAGAGGACGGAGATCGTTCGCGCGCAGGCGCGTCGGGCTGCTGCGCCGTTTCGTGCGCCTGACCTTCTACGTGCTGCTTTTGGTCGCCGGCTGCGCGACGGCGGGTTTTCTCTATTTCGCCGATCAGGTCGCCTCGCTGCAGCCGCCGGCCGACCCCAAGGCCGACGCGATCGTCGTGCTGACCGGCGGCTTCCAGCGCATCGACCAAGCGGTGGACCTTTTGAAGACCGGCGCGGGGCAGCGGCTGCTGATTTCCGGCGTGCACCCCTCCACCACCCGCGGGCAGATCCGCCGCAACACCCAGAGCTCAGCCGATCTCTTCAATTGCTGCGTCGATATCGGCCATGACGCCATCGACACGATCGGCAACGCCAACGAGACCGCCAACTGGATACGCGAGAACGGCTACAACAGCATTCTCGTCGTCACCAACAATTATCATATGCCCCGCAGCCTGCTGGAGCTGCGCCGCGCCAATCCCGGCATCGACTTCATCCCCTACCCCGTCGTCAATTCCGACCTGAAGAGCACCAACTGGCTGCGCAACCCGATGGTGGTGAAGGCGATCCTTTCCGAATATGCGAAGTTTTCAGTGGCGACCCTGCGCGATGCGCTGGGGGCGCATTCGGCAACCGGGCTGCGCACCGGCAAGGACGACGTGGCGGCGCAGTAGCGCAGGCGCTTCCTGTCGGGGCAATAATCGTGTACGCAGCCAGATGACATCCGCGGGCAGCCCTGTCCGCGCTCCCCTGCCCGCGAAAGCCGTGAAATGATCCCTCTGCGTTCAGTCCTGTTCAACACCCTGTTCTACGCCAACCTGATCCTGCAGATGATCGTGTTCACGCCGATCTACTTCCTCGTACCGCGCAAGACCTCGTGGTTCGTGCCGAAGAACTGGGCGCGCAGCAACAACTGGCTATTCGAAAAGGTCGTCGGCACCACCTTCGAGATCGAGGGGCTGGAGAACCTGCCGGAGGGCGGCTACATCTTCGCGCCGAAACACCAGTCTTTCTGGGATGTGTTTGCGCTGCTGCCCTGGCTTGCCGATCCGTTCTACATCCTGAAGCGCGAGCTGACCTGGATTCCGCTGTTTGGCTGGTACGTCAAGAAGCAGCGCATGGTGCCCGTCAACCGCGCCGCCCGCGGCAAGGCCATGGCCGCCGTGATGGAGCGCACCCACCGCGAGATGGAAAACGGCCGCCAGTTGATCATCTACCCCGAAGGCACGCGCCGGCCGCCGGGTGCTGCCCCGGACTACAAATACGGCATCGCCCGGCTCTATCGCGATCTCGATATGCCGGTGGTGCCCGTCGTCATGCATCCGGGGCTGTTCTGGCCGCGGCGGAAATTCCTGCGGTTTCCGGGGCATTTCAAAGTCCGCATCCTGCCGCCGATCCCGCCGGGGGATGATCCGGATCATTTCCATGCCAAGCTGATCGAGACCATGGAAGCGGCGAGCGACAAGCTGCTGGTGGAGACCATTCAGGCCAACCCCAAGCTGCCGCTACCGCCGGCGGCCGCCGAGCGTTATCGGGTGCTGACGGGAGATACGAGCCGGGGGTGATGGCGGGGCCGGCGTTTGCCGCAAACACCCCCCTCTGTCACTTCGTAACATCTTCCCCTCAAGGGGGGAGCTTGGGAGCGCGAGGCCGCTACTTGCCGATCTCCGGCCTTGAGGGGTAGATGCCCGATAGGGCGGAGGGGGGTGAAGCGGTCGTCGCCAAACCCGCCTTCAGATACCCGGCCAACTCCTCCAGCCAGGGATCATGGATGCCCATCTCCTGCAGATGGGCGAGCGTGTTGAAGACGTAATCCCGATTCGGCCCTGATTTTCCCTGCGCATTCGCCACGATGCCCGCAGCCTCCCCGGCCGCCAGCGCCCCGGCATATTGCGGATGGCTGCGATCCACCACATAGGCGAGCGCACCGATGCGGCGGCCATCCGCCAGCGTCACCGGCAGGTGGCGCTCCACATAGACGCTGGCGAAAAGCTCGCGTTCGCGCAGATAGGCAAGGGTCGGCTCGCGGTGCTCCGGTGGAACCCGGAAGGCGACGCCACGGCAGGAGCCGCCGCGGTCGAGGCCCAGAACCAGACCCGGATTTTCCGGCGTGCCGCGATGATCGAAGGAGCGGACGCAGAGCGCACGGCGATAGCCGAAGGTGCGGCCCGCAACCCGGCTTTCGAACGGAAAGCCGGGATTCCACATCAGCGACCCGTAGCCAAAGACCCAAAAATCGTCCATATCCGGTGCCATCAGTCTCATCGTCGCTTGCGCGATCCGAACATCATTCTGAACTTTTCCTAACGCATAATCCCCATCATCGAAATCGGTTTTCAGGCCTCGGCTCGGGATCGTCGGGTGTGGAAGACAGGTCTGGCCCTTCTCCCGGAAGGGCTTCATCGGAGACGGACATGACAGCAGCAGAGCTTGCCGGCGGCCAGAACACCAGCCGTAAATTCCGGCGCCTGACCATCGGCGTGATCGCCGCAGTGGCGGCGTATACGGGCGGGTGGTTTGCGACGGCGCATTATCTGGAAGGCCGGCTGCAACAGGCCTTTGCCGACGGCAGCGCCAACGGTGTTGCCGTGGAATGCGACGACCTCGATGTCAGGGGCTTTCCCTTCCGCATCGGCATCTTCTGCGACACGGTGCGGCTCGACGACAGGACGCTGGCCAGTTCCGCCTCCTTCGGCGCTTTGCGCTCGGCGGCGCAGGTGTACCAGCCGGGGCATGCAGTGATCGAGCTGGATGGGCCGGCGGAATTCAGGAGTTCCACCGGCGTCCGGGTTTCCGCCGACTGGTCGCTGCTGCATGCCAGCATGCGCTCCGGCCTTTCCGGCATGAACCGTTTTTCCGCCACCTATGATCAGTTGAAGGCAACCGTGATGCTGCCCTTGACCGGGGACCGCGTGGACATCGACGCGGCCCATGGGGAAACCCATATGCGCCGCAATGGCCCGGACCTCGACATCGCCGCAAGCGTCGATGCGCTGGATCTTCGCCCGGATGCCGGCCCGAGCCTGCTGCCGCCGACACGGGCGACGGTCGACCTGACCCTGTTCGACCGGGCCGGGCTTGCCGACTATAAGGCGATCACCGGCGATGCGCTGCGCGGTTCGAAGGGGGAATTGCGCGACCTAACGATCGACCTCGGCAACGGCATGGTCGGCAATGCCTCAGGCCCCTTCAGCATCGATGCGAAAGGGCTGATTTCAGGCGAATTCAAGGTGACGATCCGGGAGATCAGCAATGCCAGACCGGTGCTGACGGCCGCTTTCCCGGATGAGGATTCCACCGCCGCCATCAACAACATCGCTAATATGCTGCGGGCGCTGAACAACGGTCGCGACGACGCGACCGTCACGATCAACGTGCACAAGGGCAAGGCCTCGCTGGCCTTCTTCCCGCTCGGAGAATTACCGGCGTTGTAACGCCGGTTACTTCTTGTCCATGGCGTGGCGGCCGAAATCGACCATGTCGGTATCCTGGCCGGCCTGGATGATCGAGCGGCGGACGGCGCGGGTGCGGGTGAAGAGATCGAACAGCTTGTCGCCATCGCCCCAGCGGATCGCCCGCTGCAGATAGGCGAGATCTTCCGAAAAGCGTGCCAGCATTTCCAGGATCGCATCCTTGTTGTGCAGGCAGACGTCGCGCCACATGGTCGGGTCCGAGGCCGCAAGGCGGGTGAAATCGCGGAAACCTGAAGCCGAATATTTGATGACTTCCGATTCGGTCACCGTCTCCAGATCGTCGGCTGTGCCGACGATATTGTAGGCGATGATGTGCGGCAGATGCGAAACGATCGCCAGCACCTTGTCATGATGCTCCGGGTCCATGTCATCGACCATGGAGCCCAGCGTTTCCCAGAAATGGCGCAGTTTCGCCTTCGCGTCTGCATCCGTCTCCGGCAGTGGCGTGAGGATGCACCAGCGGCCCTTGAACAGGCCGATGAAACCGGCATCCGGGCCGGAATATTCCGTGCCGGCGATGGGATGACCAGGGATGAAATGGACGTGCGCCGGCATGTGGGGCGCCATTTGAGCGATGACCGAGCCCTTGGTCGAGCCGACATCGGTGACGATGGCACGTTGTTTCAGATGCGGCGCGATTTCGGCCGCAACCGCGCCGGAGGCACCGACCGGGACGGAGACAATCACCAGATCGGCATCCTTCACCGCCTCGGCGGCGCTGAGGGTATAGCGGTCTCCGAGGCCGAGTTCTTCGGCGCGCTTCAGCGTCTCTGGGCTGCGGGTTGAGACGACGACGGTGCCGGCAAGGCCCTTGTCCTTGATCTCACGGGCGATGGAAGACCCGATGAGGCCGATACCGATCAGCGCGATGGTTTCGAATTGCCGGGCCATGATCAGCGGTCCATGAATTCGGTCAGCGCGGCGATCACGCCCTCATTGGCTTGTTCCGAGCCGATGGTCATGCGCAGCGCGTTGGGGAAGCCGTAGCCGCGCACGGCGCGCAGGATGTAGCCGCGGCTCGTCAGGAATTCGTCAGCGTCCGGCGCACGCTTGCCGTCGATGTCGGGGAAGTGGATGAGGACGAAATTGGTGACCGACGGCGTGACCTTGAGGCCGAGGGACGAGAGCGCGCCGGTGACGCGGCCGAGCCATTCGCTGTTGTGCTCGACGGCGGTCGCGGCGAAGGCCTGATCGCGCATGGCGGCGGCACCGGCGGCAATGGCGGCCGAGTTCATGTTGAAGGGGCCGCGCACGCGGTTCAGCGCATCGACGATCGCAAGCGGCGCATACATCCAGCCGATGCGCAGCGCTGCAAGACCGTAGATCTTCGAGAAGGTGCGGGTCATCACCACGTTCTGGTTCGACGAGACGAGTTCGATGCCGGTCTCGTAATCGTTGCGGCGGACATATTCGGCGTAGGCGGCATCGAGCACGAGGATGACGTGCTTCGGCAGGCCGGCCTGCAGGCGGCGGACTTCGTCGACCGGGAGATAGGTGCCGGTCGGGTTTGCCGGGTTGGCGATGAAGACGATCCTGGTCTTTTCCGTCACCGCGGCGAGGATGGCGTCGACATCGACGCGGCAATCCTTTTCCTTGACGACGACCGGGGTGGCGCCGGCGGCCATGATCTGGATCTTGTAGACGAGGAAGCCATGCTCGGTGATGATGCCCTCGTCACCAGTGCCGAGATAGACGTGGCAGAGTAGGCCCAGCAGCTCGTCCGAACCGTTGCCGCAGATCAGGTTGGCGGTATTGAGGCCGTAGGTGGCGGCGATGGCTTCGCGCAGTTCGGTGGCCTGGCCGTCCGGGTAGCGCTCGAGGCTGGCGGCGGCCTTCTGGAAGGCTTCGATGGCCTTGGGGCTTGCGCCGAGCGGGGTCTCGTTGGAGGAGAGCTTGAAGACCTTGGCGACGCCCGGAGCATGCTCCTTGCCCGGCACGTAAGCGGCGATATCGAGAATACCGGGGCGTGGCGCAGGCGCGTTTGTCGTCGTCATGGGATCAGGCTTTCAAGGACGGTTGAAACAAGGCTCTGGCAATAGCGAGCCGGGGCGGTCTTGTCGAGGGTTTCGAGGAAGTAGGACGCGGAAGGCGCGGCATATCCCTTCTCCCCGCAGGCGGGGAGAAGGTGCCCGATAGGGCGGATGAGGGGCAATGCCACGGCACACTCAAGGATGAAAGTTTTGCCCCTCACCCTAACCCTCTCCCCGCAGGCGGGGAGAGGGAACGATCTCGGTCTTAGCGCCGGCGCGGCACGCTTTCGCGGGTGGTCGGAACGCCATGCGGCGCCAGCACCGGCACGAAGACACGGCGCGAGGCGCGGGCGGCGACGGGCAGGCCCTGATAGAGCCGCTTCTGCGCCTCGACGATGATGACGCCGGAAAAGACCGGCCAGAGGGAGCGACCGATCTTTTCGAAGCCGCTGCGCAGGTTCAGCACCGTCTTGTGCTTCGATGGCGGGAAGAACAACGCCTCGGCGGTGGCGCCGGGGGTGAAATTGGTTTCGCGCAGCAGCGAGGTCAGCTGCCCGCGTGAATAGGGACGGCCGGAGCCGAACGGCGTGTGCTCCATGCGCGCCCAGACGCCGCGCCGGTTCGGCACGACAATGACGAGGCGGCCGCCGGGGGCGAGCACCCGCCAAAGCTCCTTCATCGTCTCGCGCGGGTTTTCGGCAAATTCCAGCGAATGCACCATCAGAACACGATCGATGGAGGAATCAGGCAGCGGCAGTTCTTCGTCGAAGACCAGCGCGGTGGAGGAAAGCTCCGAGACCGGCCAGTTCACCGCCCCCTGCCCCGCCGGCATGAAGGCGAAGGTGCGCTCGGTGTCAGTGCGGAAGCGGTCGAGATAGGGAATCGTATAGCCGAGACCGACCAGCCGCTCTTCCGGCAGCCGCGCCCACACCGACGACAGCGCCATGGCAATGGACTGCTCGGCAAACCGCCCGAGCGGCGAATGATAGAACTGGCGGAGATCGACGATATCGGCGTGCATGGCACTCATGTTAGAATGCTACGGCTGGACTTCAAGCCGCATGCCGCTACATTCCGCGCTATACTGCTGATCGGGACCCAAGGCCATGACCGCGCTCGACGTCGAACTCTTCCCCTGCCGCACCGATAATTTCGGCGTGCTCCTTCACGATCCGAAAAGCGGCGCGACGGCCTCGATCGATGCGCCGGAGGAACAGGCGATCCTCGGCGCGCTCGCCCGGCGCGGCTGGACGCTGACGCACATCCTCACCACCCATCACCACCCGGACCATGTCGATGCCAATCTGGCGCTGAAGACGCGGTTCGGCTGCACGATCATCGGACCGGCGGGGGAAGCCTCGAAAATTCCCGGCATCGACATGACCATTGCCGGCGGCGGGAGTTTCGATTTTGCCGGCCACCGGCTCGAGGTGATCGAGACGCCCGGCCACACGGCGGGGCATATCTGTTTTTACCTGCCGGACGACAAGCTGCTGTTTGCCGCCGATACGCTGTTTGCGCTCGGCTGCGGCCGGCTTTTCGAGGGCACGGCGGCCGATATGTGGGCGTCGCTGTCGAAGCTGATGGCGTTGCCGGACGAGACCACCGTCTATTTCGGTCACGAGTACACGTTATCCAATGCCCGCTTCGCCGTAACTGTCGATCCCGACAATGCCGAGCTTGCCAAACGCGCGGCCGAGATCGAGGCCAAGCGCGCCAAGGGCGAATTTACCGCGCCGACGACGCTTGCGCTGGAAAAACGCACCAATCCCTTCCTGCGCGCCGCGGACCCGGCGATCCGCAGGCATCTCGGGCTTCAAAATGCGTCGGATGCGGAGGTCTTTGCCGAAATCCGCAAGCGCAAGGACAATTTCTGAGGCTCACTCGGCCGGTTGCGGCGGGGTGCGCTTGCGGAAGATCACATCGCGGGCGGCAAGAACCGCGCCGCCGGTGACGAACAGGCAGGCGAGCGCGATGCGCCACGACGGCTCGGCAAAGCCGAACAGCACGAGGATGAGCGTGGACAGCACCGGCGCGGCATAGCTTGCCACGCCGAGAAGCTGGATATCGCCGTTCTTGACCCCATAATCCCAGGCATAGAAGGCAGCCCCCACCGGCAGCAGGCCAAGGCCGGCGATGGCGAGCCATTGCGTTGCGGTTTCCGGCCAGACGGTCTGCTCCAGCCCGAGATGGCAGAGGAAGGAAAGAATCGAGGTCGCGAGGCAGAAGGCGGTGACGACATCGGTCGAAACCGCGTCAAAGCGGCGGCTGAGCAGCGAATAGGCCGACCATGTGAAGGCGCAGGCCAAGGCCGCGCCATAACCCATCGTATAGGCTTCATCGAACTGGACGCCATTGCGGGCGACGATCAGGACCGTGCCGCACAGGCCGCAAAGCGCGCCCAGCACGTGATACCAGCGCAGCCGCTCACCCGGCAGCAGCGCCGAGCCGACGACGATCAGCAGGGGCCAGAGATAGGCGATCAGCCCGGCCTCGACGGCCGGCGCATTTCGAAGCGCCGTGAAATACAGGAAATGATAGCCGAACAGGCCGGCAATGCCGACGATCCAGACCTTGGCCGGCTGTTTCAACAGCGCCAGCCGCTCCGGCTTCAGAGCGAGCACGACGATGCCCGGCAGGCTGCCGATAGCAAAGCAGATGGCGCTGAGCTGAAAGGGCGGCATCGTGCCGGAGGCGGCCGTAAACAGCGCCAGAAGCGACCACATGAGAATGGCCGAAAAGCCGATCAGCGTTGCCTTGAAGTTCACGTCATTCCCCACGGATATCCTGCGCGTCGATAGACAAGATAGTTGCTTTTACCTCAGAAAGAAAGATCTAAAATACTGTTTTTGCTTCATAATATCACTCTCATTAACATTTTATTATCCACTTTTCCCGCTCAATGGCTGCAACCTTTTCGCCCATGACGGGTATTTCATCAATTTTATGGTGTTCTAATATGACCAGCATTCTCACGAATGCGGGGGCTGCTTCTGCGCTCCAAACGCTTCGCTCGATCAGCTCCAATATGGAGACTACGCAAGGTCGGGTCTCGACGGGCCTTCGTGTTCGGAACTCTTCCGACAATGCGGCCTATTGGTCGATCGCGACGACCATGCGCTCGGATAACAAGGCGAATGCGGCCGTTTCGGATACGCTGGGACTGGGAGCCGCGAAGATCGACACAGCCTATTCCGGCATCTCCTCCGCGATCGACGTCATGAACGAGTTCAAGGCGAAGCTCGTTGCGGCCAGCGAGCCCGGCGTCGACAAACAAAAGGTGCAGAAGGAGCTTGATCAATTCAAGGATCAGCTTCTCTCGATTTCGGCTTCCGCGAGCTTTTCCGGTGAAAATTGGCTCAAGACCGATATCGCCGACATCTACGATGCGGCATTGAACACAAAGTCCCTGGTTTCTTCCTTCGTTCGAGGCTCCGATGGCCGCATCAGTCTGGGGACGACCGACATCGACCTATCGACAGTCTCTCTTTTCAACGCGACGGGCGGGGGAATCCTTCAGAAGGATAATCGCAGCCCCGGTACGATCGGCCGGTTGCGCAACACGGACACGTTTACTTATGGCGGAGGGGCTCTCCAGAGTTTCACATTCGATGGACCGCTTGTCTTTACCGACGATTCCACCGCCATAACCTTCGACATGGTGCTCGACGCAGACGATCCTTCCAACACGACCGCGCCCGGTAGTGGAAGCTTCGTGAGCGTGACGCTGAACAGATCGCTCATGGATCAGGTCTATCCGACACTAAATGGGGTGATCTGGTCACGCGACCAATTCGCCTGGCTCATGCGGGAAGCGATTATTCCCTTGGGCGCGCAATTTGCCACCCGCGCCGGAACGGTCGATGGGTACGCCCTGCTGTCAAAAGAGACATCGGGACTTACGGGTTCCTCGATTCAGGTTCTCAATGTTTCGTCTACCCTTGCAGATGGTAAAACAGGTGGGCTTTCCGATACCGGCACGGACTACGGAAGTCGCCCGGTTGTCGTCAGCTACTGGGATGAGCCTTTCAATGTTCACAGCACTATCGAGCTATTGATCCCCGTGAAAGCGAACGGCTCGACGACGGTCCTCAAAATAGACCAGGCCATGGTGAACCAGACATTGGGAACCACGACCGGAGACGTGACATCGGCCGATGATCTGGTGCTGCTTCTGAATACAGCGCTTCAGGCCCAGAATGTCGGAATAATCGCCACCAATGCCGGCGGATACATCCGTTATGAGATGGATGAGACGATTGAAAAGGCATCGGGAAGCAAGACATCCCTTGGAATCGGCCCTGCGTCCGACAGCTTGGGAAATCTTCCGGATTTCGACATACTCGACGTCGATATCACGACGGGAACAAGAAGCATCGACAGCTACATCGACGGTATCGAGGGCATGCTCTCGAAGCTGACCAATGCCGGCGCCACGCTGGGCTCGCTTCAAACGCGCATCGATATGCAGGCGGAGTTCGTCACAACGCTCACCTATACCATAGACAAGGGTATAGGCCGCCTCGTGGATGCCGACATGAACGAGGAATCGACTCGTCTGAAGGCCCTCGAAACCCAGCAGCAACTGGGAATTCAAGCCCTTCACATCGCCAATTCCAATTCGGAAAACGTGATGGCGCTCTTTCGGTGATGAACGGCGCCTCTCATAGGGAGGTGCTGTTGCCGATTTTGCAGGGGTGCCTTCCAGGGCCTCCCCTCATCCCCCGAACCGCGTGGCCCATACGGTGACCGGTCCCAGGCTCGTGGGTATCCGGACATAGACGGGAGCATATACATTCACCGTTTCGGCCATGGCAAACCAGATTTCCATCGATTCGAGCTTGCGCAGGTATTCGACATCCTCGCGGCCCTTGCGATAGCCGGCCTTCGGCACGAACTTGACGCCGCAGACGATGACGTCGCCCTTGAAGCCATCGGTCTTGAAGGGGCGCGTGCCCTTTGCGGAAAGCTTCAGGTCCAGTCGCGATTCGCCGTCGAAGATCGGCAGCGTCTTCGGGCAAACGCGGGTTTTGGCGGGAAAGATCAGGCCGGACAGCGGATCGACGACATTGCGCATGTCGGCCTTGGTCACCGGCACCCAGTTCTTCGGGATGCGGCGGGCCGGCGTCATGGTGGCGGAGGTGACGTCGCCGTTCGAGAACTGCACGTCGATGGCGCGGCCCTTTTTGCCGCTCCTGTAGTTCATCGTGTATTCCGAGGCATTCAGCCGGTCGCGACCGACCGTGCCGGATACCGAGGTCTGGCCGGAAGTGCTGGAGAGGATATCGGCGATGCCGGCGGATTTCAGCGTGCCGGAGATGCGATAGCGGTTGGCATCCAGTTCCGTGCGGAACGAGGCCTTGGCGATCGGCAGGCCGGCAAGGGAAATGCTGTAGTCTGTCTGGTGCTGAACCTCGGCCGCGGATGCGCTTCCTGTGGACAACATCAGCGCCACGGCTGCAAACAAGGCTGCACAACGCTGCCGGATCATTCCTTATTCCTTCATTCAAACGCCAGGCCAGCCCTTTGAGCTAGGGCGGGTTTGCGGCTTTTCTGCGCTTTTGGCGGCTTCTTCCGGGATTCTTAACGCAGGCGCTTGAAAAGGAAAGTTCCGGAAGGTTACAACGGCCATCCACGAGAAGGAATTTACTGGGAAAACGCGGCATATGCGGCCTATTCCCGAGCGATTTCCCAAAATGGCTTGACGTGCCAACCTTCTCTGACTATAGAACCGCAACTTTCCAATCATGGCCAGTGGGAATGCGGCCTGGGCTCTAGGCCCGCAAACGCATTGTACGACGGCGAAAAGAAAATAGGTGCACAATGTCCCGTAGTTGCGAATTGACCGGCAAGGGCGTCCAGTCGGGCAACAATGTCAGCCACGCCAACAACAAGACCAAGCGTCGGTTCCTCCCGAACCTGTGCAACGTCACGCTGATTTCCGACGCGCTCGGCCAGCGTTATCGTCTGCGCGTTTCGGCTGCGGCCCTGCGCTCCGTCGAACACCGTGGCGGCCTCGATGCCTTCCTTCTGAAGTCCTCGGAAAACGACCTGTCCATGCGCGCTCGTCTGCTGCGCCGCCAGATCGTCAAGAAGACCGCAGAAGCCGCGTAATCGGCCCTTTCGGTTTTAAGAAAAAAGGCTTGCCTTTCTCAAGGCGAGCCTTTTTCGTGTGACCAATTCATCCGTCTTCGGCCCCGGCCGCAGGCGACCGTTCCTCCAACTGGTGGCATACCCCAGGATAAAAAAATGCTTCAAGCACGCACGTTTGCACTTTATGTCGCGATGATGACCCTCGTGGTCATCGCCTCCAACGTCCTCGTCCAGTATCCGCTTCCCGGCAGCATCGCCGGCATGCAGCTCGGCGATCTCCTGACCTGGGGCGCCTTCAGCTATCCTATAGCCTTTCTCGTGACCGACCTCACCAACCGCCAGTTCGGCCCCTCGGTTGCGCGCCGCGTGGTCATTGCCGGCTTCGTCGTGGCGATCGGCTTCTCGATTTTCCTTGCGACCCCGCGCATCGCGATAGCCTCGGGCTCGGCCTTCCTGCTCGGCCAGTTCCTCGATATCTCGGTGTTCAACCGCCTGCGCCGGCAAAGCTGGTGGCGGGCGCCGTTGATCGGCTCGCTGGTCGGCTCGTTCCTCGATACCGCGATTTTCTTCTCCTTCGCCTTTGCGCCGTTCTTCGTGTTCTTCGGACCGAACGACGGCTTCGCGCTGGAGAATGCGCCGATCCTCGGCCTGCTGTCGACGGAAGCGCCGCGGTGGATTTCCTGGGCGCTGGGCGATCTCAGCGTCAAGATCATCGTCGGACTGGTGATGCTCCTGCCCTATGGGGCACTGATGAGCGTAATCAAGCCGATGCCGGGGCTGAAGGCTTCGGCGCAGGGGTGAGGCACCTTCCCCCTTCTCCCCCACGGGGAGAAGATGCCCGAAGGGCAGATGAGGGGTGGTGCGGCATACTCAGGGCTCGCGAGCAGCCCCCCTCATCCGGGCGCTACGCACCACCTTCTCCCCGCTGGGGAGAAGGGAAAACCGAGGCTACTGCAGCAGCCGGAACTCCAGCATCAGGTTCCGTTCGAGAATCGAGTGGTTGTCGTCCGAGACGATGATGATGCGGATATCGCCATCGGGCATGACGATGACGTCCATACCTTCCATATTATCGATCTGATAGCCCATATCCGCCTGCAGCAGCACCTCGCCATCGACGACCGCGCCGGGCTTGATGCTGTCGCCGGGGATGCGGCGGATTTCCATGCCGATGCCCTGCGCGAAGCCGAAACGCCGCTCCAGGATGAGCAGGTCGCCATTGGGCAGGAAGGCGCCGTCCGTCACCGCGAAGGGATCGTTCTCCGCCACGCCGAACAGGCCCTTGCGTGGACCGTCCAGCACGGCGGCGTAGAGGTGGTTGCTCTTGTCGAAGCTCGCCTCGGCGATGACCACTGGCGCGCCGGCAAGCGGGCTCGATTTCGGGGCGACAGCGAGCGTTTCGAAGGAACGGTTGCTCTTCAGGCCAGCGACCGGGATCAAGAAGGGAATGCTGCGCAACGGCTTCGACTGCGCGAAGCCGGGATCGGGATAGGCATCGACCCGGTGATAGCCCTCATAGCTCACCAGCACCTCGCCGTCGCGGAAGGCGAGGCTTTCGGCATCCATGCGGTTCTTGACCTGCTCGGCACGGCCTTTGCTATCCATCATCGAGGTGCCGATCAGGTCGCTGATGCCGGAGAGACGACCCTTTGCGTCGCGCTCGATACGGCCTTCCAGCCAATGGCCGGTATCCATCACGGCAACGAACGAACGACCATCCGGGCGGAAGCGGATGCCGGAGACGGCGCCGAGAAGGGCGTTGGAGGACGACATCTCGATGCCGCCGATGAATTCCAGCTTGCCGAAGATTTTCTGGTCCGAGCTGATCTTGAAATTCTCGATCTGGCTGGCCTTGACCGGAATGGGCTCCTGCGGCGGGAGCGACTGGGCGAAGGACGTGGCCGACAGGAGCAGCGCGGCGATAAAGGCAAGCGACGGTGCTCTCACGGGAACATCCTTCTGGGGGAAAATCTTCAATACGGCGCCTGCAGCCTCACCCCCCTCTGCCCTGTCGGGCATCTCCCCCTCAAGGCGGGAGATTGGCTGGGGTTGGCCTCTTGCTCCCGATCTCCCCCCTTGAGGGGGAGATGTCAGCATAGCTGAGAGAGGGGGGTGAAGCGGCTAGTTCCGAATTCGCGGGAAAGCCCCCTCATCCGGCGCTGCGCGCCACCTTCTCCCCGCATGCGGGGAGAAGGGAAACCTCATCAGGCCCTGCGGCGCATGGCGCCGGCCGAGCGGCGGCGGGTGCTTTCGTCGTCGAAGAGCGAGGCAAGCTGCTCGGTCATGGCGCCGGCCAGTTCATCCGCATCGACGATGGTGACGGCGCGGCGGTAGTAACGCGTCACGTCGTGGCCGATGCCGATGGCCAGCAGCTCGACCGGCGAGCGCGTCTCGATCTGTTCGATGACGGCGCGCAGGTGCCGTTCCAGATAGTTGCCGGGGTTCACTGACAGCGTCGAATCGTCGACCGGAGCGCCGTCGGAAATCATCATCAGGATACGGCGCTGTTCGGGGCGGCCGAGCAGGCGGTTATGCGCCCAGATCAGCGCCTCGCCGTCGATGTTTTCCTTGAGCAGCCCTTCGCGCATCATCAGCCCGAGATTGCGGCGGGCACGACGCCACGGCGCATCGGCCGATTTGTAGATGATGTGGCGCAGGTCGTTGAGGCGGCCCGGTGCCTGCGGCTTGCCGCTGGCCAGCCACTTTTCACGCGACAGACCGCCCTTCCACGCCTTGGTGGTGAAACCGAGGATTTCGACCTTGACGCCGCAGCGCTCCAGCGTGCGCGCCAGAATATCGGCGCAGGTGGCGGCGACTGTGATCGGCCGGCCGCGCATCGAGCCGGAATTGTCGATCAGCAGCGTCACCACCGTATCGCGGAAGTTGGTATCCTTCTCGCGCTTGAAGGAGAGCGGCTGCATGGGGTCGATGATCATGCGCGTCAGCCGCGCCGAATCGAGATAACCCTCTTCGAGATCGAATTCCCAGGAGCGGTTCTGCTGGGCCATCAGGCGGCGCTGCAGGCGGTTCGCCAAGCGTCCGACCGCGCCTTGGAGATGGGCGAGCTGCTTGTCGAGGAAGGCGCGCAGCCGGTCGAGTTCGGCTTCGTCGCAGAGTTCTTCAGACGCGATGGTCTCGTCGAACTCTTCGGTGAAGACGGCGTAATCGACCTTCTCGTTGAAATCGTCGAAGGGCGTTGCCGGACGCTTGACCTCGCCGGGGGTCTCGCTGTCGTCCTCTCCGTCGTCGGACATTTCGTCCTCGGAGATTTCGGCGCCGTCCATCTCGCCCTCTTCCATCTGCTCTTCGGCAGCCTGGTTTTCCTCGGCGGGGGCAGCTTCGTCGCCGGCATCCTCGTCGGAGCTGTTTTCGTCCTGCTCCTGGCTGCGCGGCTGGTCTTCGTCGGGCTGGGTCTGTTCGTCGTCCGGCTCGGTCTCGTCGTCGCCGTATTTCTCGGCGACATCCATCGCCGTCAGCATGTCGCGCACGACGCGGCTGAAGGCCTGCTGGTCGGTGACGACGGAGGACAGGTTTTCAAAATCGCCGGCAGTCTTTTCCTCGATGAAATCCCGCCAGAGATCGACGACCTTGCCGGCGCTCTTCGGCGCCGGGCGGCCCGTCAGCTTTTCGCGCACGAGAAGCGACAATGCCTCGGCCAGCGGGGCATCGGCCTGACGGTCGATCGCGCCGAAGTTCGACTTCGAATATTTCTCCTCGAGCATCGAGGTGAGGTTTTCGGCAACGCCTTCCATGCGGATCGCACCGATCGCCTCGACACGCGCCTGCTCGACCGCATCGAAGATGGTGCGGGCGTCCGCCCCCTGCGGCGACATGGTCGCGTGGATACGGCCGTCATGGCAGGCCTTGCGCAGCGCCATGGCGTCGCCGAGCCCGCGGGTGACCGCAAGCTCGTGGCGCGTCGGGCGCTTGGAGATTTCCGGCAGGCGCACGCGCTCGCCAGCGAGGCCGGGGCGCTCGTTGGCAAACACCACCTCGACCTCGGCATCGCCCGCGATGGCGCGGACGCAGCCCGTCAGAGCCCGGCGGAACGGTTCGACATCGACGGTTCCGGTCGGCCTGGGTTTCGAATTATCGCCCCGCCCCGCCATGGATCAAGCCGTGGCTTCGAGCACGATATTGGCGGCACTTTCCTTCAGCTCGACACCGAAGGCGCGCTGGTAGTGTTCGGCCACGAGCGCACGCTCGAGTTCGTCGCACTTGTTGAGGAAGGTGACGCGGAAGGCAAAGGCGATATCACCGAAGATATAGGCGTTTTCCGCCCAGGTGATGACCGTGCGCGGGCTCATGACGGTCGACAGATCGCCGTTGATGAACGAGGCGCGGGTCAGATCGGCGACGCGCACCATCTTCGACACCGTCTCGCGGCCGCGCGCCTGCGTAAAGCCCTTGACCTTGGCGGCGACGATATCGACTTCGTTGTCGTGCGGCAGGTAGTTCAGCGTGGTGACGATCGACCAGCGGTCCATCTGCGCCTGGTTGATCTGCTGCGTGCCGTGGTAGAGGCCGGTGGTATCGCCGAGGCCGACGGTGTTTGCGGTCGCAAACAGGCGGAAGGCCGGGTGAGGACGGATGACGCGGCTCTGGTCGAGTAGGGTCAGGCGGCCGGACGATTCCAGTACGCGCTGGATGACGAACATCACGTCCGGGCGGCCGGCGTCGTATTCGTCGAAGACGAGGGCGACGTTGTGCTGGTAGGCCCAGGGCAGGATGCCGTCCTTGAACTCGGTGACCTGCATGCCGTCCTTGACGACGATCGCATCCTTGCCGACGAGATCGATACGGCTGACGTGGCTGTCGAGGTTGACGCGCACGCACGGCCAGTTCAGCCGGGCAGCAACCTGCTCGATATGGGTGGACTTGCCGGTGCCGTGATAGCCGGAGACCATGACGCGGCGGTTATGGGCAAAGCCGGCGAGAATGGCGAGCGTGGTTTCGCGGTCAAAGAGGTAGTCCGGGTCGAGATCCGGCACGTAGGCATCGGCCTTGGAATAGGCCGGAACGCGCAGATCGGTATCGATGCCGAAAACCTCACGGACGGAAACGGTGGTATCGGGAAGATTGGAAATATCGAGGTCTACCTTGCTCATCATGTCTCCAGCACGGAAACATCAGGGCGTTCCCGTATATCGTCTTCAAATGTCGGTGACTGTAATAGAACGGGTTCCTAGCAGAAGCCAGCCTGTTTTAACAATTGATATGCCTGGATAACGGCGCGAAAACGCTCTTCGGAGCCTCTATCTCCGCCATTGGCATCGGGGTGATGCTTTTTTACCAGCTCCTTGTAGGCCGTCTTGATCTCGGCGGCCGTGGCATTGGCGTGAACGGCAAGCGTTTCGAAAGCCTTGGCCTCCAGCGTCTTCAGTTTTCGCTGGCGCGGCTCCTGTTTCGCGGCGCGGGCGCGGGCCTGCTCGACGAAGCCGAAGGGATCGCGCATGCGGGCCTGGGAGCCTGCCGAGCCCGAGCGCATCTGCGACTGCTGCGGCGCATTCTTGGCGTTCTTGTTGACGCCGACCGTCCAGGTGGGGCGGTGCCCGGTCAGGGCTTCCTTCTGGTAGCGGGCGATCTCGTTATCGGAGAGGCCGGAGAAGTAGTTGTAGCCCTTGTTGTATTCCTTCACATGCTCGAAGCAGAACATGAAAAACTCGTTTTCGGCATTGCGGCCGACCGGCGCGCGGTGCACGCCGTTTTGCTCGCAGCCGTCCCACTGACAGACCGGCGCCATAGGCTCCGGCTTCTGGTTTGGGCGGCGGCGACTGGTGCGAATCCCGTCGAAATATTTTGAATCGAGTTTCATGGCGCTAATTATGGGGTGTGACAGGCATCACAACAAGAATTGACAAACCGGAATGTTGCAGGCTTTTTGCGAGTATTTTGCACCGCTCGGCCCGTCCGCCGTTAACCGGCGCGCAACCCTGCGGACAAGCCAGAAGAACGGGGCCAAATCATGTCGTTTCAACAGAGTATTGAGGCAAAACTGACCGAAGCTTTCGCCCCGGAGCGGCTGATGGTGATCAACGAAAGCCACCTGCATGCCGGGCATCAGGAAAGTTTCGACGGAAGCGGCGAAACCCATATGCGGGTGCGGATCGTTTCCAGCGTGTTTGCCGGCATGAGCCGGGTAGCGCGGCACCGGGCGATCAACGCACTTTTGAAGCCGGAACTGGATGCCGGGCTGCATGCGTTGGCGGTGGAGCCGGCAGCGCCGGGGGAAGCGACGCGGTGGTGAGGATTTTGCAGGATTGCCCCTCACCCTAGCCCTCTCCCAGCTCGCGGAGAGAGGGGACGATCGAGATTGCCGCTCGTTCCTTTTCCAAAAGCAGCAAAAGGAAAACAGCAGGTGCGGCATATCCCTTCTCCCCGCAAGCGTGGAGAAGGTGGCCGACAGGCCGGATGAGGGGGAGCCCTATCCCCCCGCCGGCAAATCCTCTGCCGGCCGGATGCGCAATCGTGTAATCCGGTTCTTCACCCGTTTCATCACGATGAAACGCTTGCCGTAGAACGTGAACGCCTGCCGCTCTTCCGGAATGCTGCGCGACTCGTGGATGACGAGGCCGGCGACGGTGGTGGCTTCCTCGTCGGGAAGCGACCAGTCGAGCGCGCGGTTCAGGTCGCGGATCGGCACGCTACCATCGACGACGATCGATCCGTCCGCTTCGGTGCGCACACCCTGGATGGCGATATCGTGCTCGTCGGCGATATCGCCGACGATCTCCTCCAGAATATCTTCCAACGTCACCAGACCCTGCATCTCGCCGTATTCGTCGACGACGATGGCGAAATGGACCTTGCGGCGCAGGAAGGCGCTAAGCTGGTCCTTGAGATTGGTCGTATCCGGCACGAACCACGGCTTTTGCGCGATGCGGACGATATCGACCGTCTC
Source organism: Rhizobium sp. Root1212 (assembly GCF_001424985.1). Classification (GTDB taxonomy): domain Bacteria; phylum Pseudomonadota; class Alphaproteobacteria; order Rhizobiales; family Rhizobiaceae; genus Pararhizobium. Next base: position 335,825 of record NZ_LMDA01000023.1, on the reverse strand, counting down.
CGGCGTCACATCCGGCTCGGCAAGGGCGCGTAACAGGTCCTTGGCGTGCAGCACGCCGATGATGTTGTCGCTCGCACCGCGCCAGACGGGCATGCGGGTATAGGAGCTTTCCAGCACCGCGCGCACAAGCACTTCCGGCGCTTCCTCGGCATTCAGCGCCCGCATCGACGTGCGGTGGATCATGATATCGGAGACGGCGAGATCGCCGAGATCGAGCACGCCGCCGAGCAGGTCGCGGTCGGCTTTTACCACCGCGCCCTCGCGGTGCAGGAAATCGACGGCGCCGCGCAGTTCCTCATGCGCCGTCAGCATCGGGCGTTCCTTGGAGAACTCATAGCCGAAGAGACCGAGGATGCCGCGCACGATGCGGTTGACGAGACTGGAGACCGGCCCGATCAGCACCACGAAAAAGTGCGCGACGGGGGCGACGGCGCGCGCCAGCCTGTCCGGCGCGGCGACGGCCCAGCCCTTGGGCAGGACGTCGGAGAAGATTACCAGCAGGAAGGTCATCGTCAGGGTTGCGTAAAGCACGCCCCACCAGCCGAAGGATGGGATGAACAGCTCGGCCGCCAGTGTTGCCGCGAGGATATTGACGATATTCTTGCCGAGCAGCAGCGTGCCGATCAGCCTGTCCTGCCGGGCGTTGAGCACCGTAACGAGACGAGCGCGGTCATCGCCGTTGGCCTCCAGTGCATGCATGCGCGCCTGCGAGGCGTTGACGAGGGCCGTTTCGGCCGCGGAGAAGAAAGCAGAGCAGACAAGCAGCAGGGCGATGCCGGCCAGAACCGGCCATTCCTCAACCAAAAAGCCGAGAACGCCTTCCACCGTCATGCCGGATGCTTCTCCTCGAGGAAGGAGAGCACTTCCGAAGCCGGCACATCATCGGCGACGAAGGACTGGCCGAGACCGCGGGTCAGGATGAAAGTGAGCTTGCCGCCCTTGACCTTCTTGTCCTGGGCGATGGCATCCATCAGCACGTCGGCCGGTGGCAGGCTACCGGGAATTTCGTCTATCCGGGTGGGAAGGCCGACCTGCCTCAAGTGGGCTTCGACGCGGCTTGCGACATCGGGGCTCGCAAGGTTCATGCGGGCGGAAAACTGGTGGGCGAGCACCATGCCGATCGACACACCCTCGCCGTGGACCAGCCGGCTGCCGTCATAGGCGGTGGCGGCTTCCAGCGCGTGGCCGAAGGTGTGGCCGAGATTGAGCAGCGCCCGCTGGCCGTTTTCGCGCTCGTCGGCTGCGACGACATCGGCCTTGGCCTGGCAACTGATTGCGACGGCCTCGATGCGGGCCTCGCCGCCGGCGAAGACCGCCTGCCAGTTGTTTTCCAGCCATTCGAAGAAATCCGGCTTGTCGATCAGGCCGTATTTGGCGACCTCGGCATAACCGGCGCGGAATTCGCGCGGGCTCAGCGTATCGAGCACATCGGTATCGGCGAGCACGAGATCCGGCTGGTGGAAGACGCCGATCAGGTTCTTGCCGTGGGGTGAATTGATGCCGGTCTTGCCGCCGACGGAGGAATCGACCTGCGCCAAGAGCGAGGTCGGGATCTGGATGAAGCGGGAGCCGCGGCGGACGATGCCGGCGGCAAAGCCGGTGAGATCGCCGATGACACCGCCGCCAAGCGCGATCACGGCATCGTTGCGCTCGATGCGGGCACCGAGGATGGTTTCGCAGACGGGGATCAGGTGATCGAAGCTCTTGGTCTTCTCGCCGGCCGGGAGCACGGCGCTGACGGCCTCGATGCCGGCGCTCGCCAGACCATGCATGACGGTGTCGAGATAGAGCGGCGCGACATGCTCGTCGGTGATGACGGCCATGCGGCGGCCCTTGAGGCGCTTGGTGATCTCTGCGGCGGTCGCGGCGATCAGGCCGGGGCCGATGAGGATGTCATAGGAACGGTCGCCGAGTTCGACGCGGACGGTACGGTGGGTCATTACACTCACTTCTTCTGCAGGCAGGAGATGGCAGCCAGCACCTCCTCGACCATGACTTCTTTCTTCACATCGCGCGACAGTACGCTGAGATCGGCTTCGGCATAGATCGGGTAGCGGGCCTTCATCAGGTTTTCGAGCGTCTGCCTGGGGTTTTCGGTTTTCAACAGCGGCCGGGTGTCGCGCTTGTTGACCCGCTCCCAGAGCACGTCGAGATCGGCATTCAGCCACAGGGACAGGCCGCTGCGCTTGATATGGCGGCGGGTGCGCTCGTTGATATAGGCGCCGCCGCCGGTGGAGACGACGCGCGGACCGGAATTCAAAAGGCGCTTGATGACGCGGGCTTCCAGCGCGCGGAACTCGTCTTCGCCGTAAGCCGCGAAAAGCTCCGATATGGTCATGCGCGAGACGCGCTCGATCTCGTGGTCGGAATCGACGAAGGGAATGCCGAGCGCGGAAGCCGTCATGCGGCCGATCGCCGATTTTCCGGCGCCCATCAGGCCGACGAAGACGAGATTGCGCTTGCCGAGCACGGCTTTCGCCTTTTCCGCCAGCACCTCGGAAACCGGTTCGGTCACGTCGTTCATAAAGCCTTCTGTCCCTGTTCCCTTCCGGTATCGACAAATCAGGGGAAAGCGTCAAGGGATCGCCGGGCGGTAAGCGGCGGCAAAGCGCTTCTTCTTGCACTTCAAAACCGGCATGCTCATATAGGTGCCGATTTTAGGAGTTGATCATGCCCACCCTGTTCCGCTTCCTGTTCATCTGCGCGGTCATTGCGGGCGTGATCTATGGAACCATGCTGGCACTTGTGACCTTCGTGAACCCGGTGGAACGGGACGTGACGATCCGCATCCCCTCGGAACGGATCAACAAGCCCCAATGACCGACCGCTCAGGCCTCCACGTCGAATCCTTCCTGGAAATGATGAGCGCCGAGCGGGGCGCTGCCGTCAACACGCTCTCTTCCTACGAGCGCGATCTGGAGGATGCCTGCTCGTTCCTCAAGACGCGCGGCGTCAGCGCGCTCGCAGCAGGCTCGGAGGATTTGCGCGCCTATCTTGCCCACCTCTCGCAACAGGGCTTCATGGCCTCCTCGCAGGCGCGGCGGCTTTCGGCGCTCCGGCAATTCTACAAGTTTCTCTATGCCGAGGGCCTGCGCGGCGACGATCCGACCGGCGTGCTCGACGCACCGAAGAAGGCGCGCTCGCTGCCGAAGACGCTGAGCATCGACGACGTTTCCAAACTGATCACGCAGGCGGAGACCGAAGCACAGGATGCGAGCCCCGGCCGGCTTCAGCGCCAGCGCATGCACGCGCTGATCGAGCTGCTCTATGCCACCGGCATGCGCGTCAGCGAACTCGTTTCGCTGCCGGCAAGCGTGCTCTCCCAGAACGGACGCTTCCTCGTCATTAGGGGCAAGGGCAATAAGGAACGGCTGGTGCCGCTGTCGCGCTCGGCGATCAGCGCCGTCGCGACCTACGGGACAGCTTTGGCTGCTGAGACTGCGGCGACGGAGGGGGCCGAGGATAGTCCCTGGCTGTTCCCCTCCTCCGGCAAGGCCGGCTATCTGCCGCGGCAGGTTTTCGCCCGCGACCTCAAGGATCTGGCGGCCCGCGCCGGCATTCGGGTCGCGACGATCTCGCCGCATGTGCTGCGCCACGCCTTTGCGAGCCATCTTCTTGCCAACGGGGCAGACCTGCGCGCCGTACAGGAACTGCTTGGACATTCGGACATTTCAACGACACAAATCTATACCCATGTGCTGGAAGAGCGGCTTCACCAGCTCGTCCAGAACCATCACCCCCTTGCCAAACAGGCGAAAAAACGGGATTAGGACCGCCAGAGCCCTTGGATCGCACCCATCGGCGGCCAAGAGCGCAGAACGATCGGAAACGTATCTCATGCACAACTACCTCGATTTCGAAAAACCAATCTCGGATCTCGAAGGCAAAATCCATGAGCTGAAGAAGCTCGCCAGCGAGGACGAGAGCATCGACACGAGCGATGAAGTCGGCCGGCTGGAAGTGCGTGCGCGCGAAGCGATGGTCGACATCTATTCCAAGCTCAACCCGTGGCAGAAGACCCAGGTCGCGCGGCATCCGCAGCGTCCGCACTTCGTCGATTATGCCGCCGGTCTCTTCACCGAATTCACGCCGCTTGCCGGCGACCGCAAGTTCTCCAACGACGAAGCCATCCAGGCGGGCCTTGCCCGCTTCCGCGGCACGCCCGTCGCCGTCATCGGCCAGGAGAAGGGCAACGACACCAAGTCGCGCATCAAGCACAATTTCGGCAGCGCCCGTCCCGAAGGCTACCGCAAGGCGATCCGCGTCATGGAAATGGCCGACCGCTTCGGCCTGCCGCTGGTGACGCTGATCGATACGGCCGGCGCCTATCCGGGCATCGGCGCGGAAGAGCGCGGCCAGGCGGAAGCCATCGCCCGCTCCACGGAAATGTGCCTCAACGTCAAGGTGCCGATCGTCTCCGTCGTCATCGGCGAAGGCGGCTCCGGCGGCGCAATCGCCATCGCGACCGGCAACCGCGTCTATATGCTGGAGCATTCGATCTACAGCGTGATCTCGCCGGAAGGTGCAGCCTCGATCCTGTGGCGCGATTCCACCCGCGCCCGCGAGGCCGCGACCAACATGAAGATCACCGCGGAAGACCTGAAGTCGCTCGGCATCGTCGACGGCATCATATCCGAGCCGGTGGGCGGCGCCCATCGTGATCCCGATGCCGTGATCGAGCGGACCGGCACGGTCATCGCCGACGCGCTGAAGGAACTTTCCGGCCGCAACGGCGAGCAGCTGCGTTCGGATCGCCGGCAGAAATACCTGAACATCGGCCGTCATCTCTGAGCCGACCGGTGCAAGGCGGCAACGGTGTCGCCCTAACCATCGGGGAATATGTCGATAATCGGGAATACAGCCAAATCTTGGCCATAATCATGGGGTCAGGACATGGCAGGGCCGAGGCGGGCCTGCAAGGTTAATAATTTGTGAAGTATAAGGACGTATTGATTCCCTGCTCCGCCTGCGGGAATCGAGGCGTTTGATTGTATTCATAATGGGCTCTTGCTGATGCGTCTGAGAAATCTCGTTATTACCGCCGCTGTCGCCGCCTTGCTCGCAGGCTGCACCAACGAGACGCTGGATTCCTTCGACAAGGCCGAAGTCGACATCAAGAGCGTCAAGAACAAGACAACTTACGAGCTTTCCGGCCGGATCGTCGCCAATATGCAGGCGGCGAACATGCCGAAGACCTCCCCGATCATGATCCGCATTTTCAAGGAAGAAGGTGCGCTCGAAATCTGGAAGGCCGACGCCACCAACCGTTTCGCCAAGCTGCGCGAATACAAGATCTGCGCCTGGTCCGGCAAGCTCGGCCCGAAGGTGAAGGAAGGCGACCGGCAGGCGCCCGAGGGTTTCTATCCTATCAGCCCCGGCCAGATGAACCCGAATTCCAGCTATTATCTCGCCATCAACACCGGCTTTCCGAACCGCTACGACGCAGCGAACGGCCGCCATGGCACCAACCTGATGATACACGGCGCCTGCTCGTCGTCCGGCTGCTATTCGATGACCGACGAGCAGATGCAGGAAATCTTCGCGCTCGCGCGCGACGCCTACAAGGGCGGCCAGCAGACGATCCAGCTGCAGGCCCTGCCCTTCCGAATGACCGCGGAAAACATGGCGCGCCACAAGAACAGCCCGAACATCGACTTCTGGAACATGCTGAAGGTCGGCTACGACCAGTTCGAGATCACCAAGCGGCCGCCTGAGGTCAACATCTGCGAGAAGAAATACGTCTTCAACCAGCAGACCGACGGCAAGTTCAATCCGGCCGGCGCCTGTCCGGCCATGTCGACGCCGCCGTCAATGCAGATGGCGCTGGCGAGCTACAACAAGAAATACGACGAGGACTACGCCAAAGCGCTGAAGAAATATGACGGCATGGTGTGGTACGAGCCGAGCGAGGCCGAGCGCAAGGCGATCGTCGCCAAGGATCGCGTCGGCAAGGAACTCGCCTACGCGCCGACCGGCCGCTCCATCGACGCCGGTAAGCTGATGAAGGCGGAAGACCTCGCGGAACTGGAAGCAAAGCGCGCCGAACTGGCGGAAGCCAAGAAGGCGATCGAAATCCAGGCGGCGGAGCTTGAGAAGAGCACCCGTGGCGGCAAGAGCGTGCCGGTGCCGGCTGAAAACCCGATGCCCCGGCCGGTCGAGCAGGCCGCTGTCGAGGCTCCGGCCGCCAAGAAGAGCTTCTGGAGCCTGTTCGGCGCCAAGGACGTTGCCGAGCCGCAAGCGGCGCCCGTTTCCAACAGCCTGACGGAGGCCAACCCGGCAGCCGCTGAGAAGCGGGTGACCGAGACGGCCACGATCCCGGCCAAGGCGGCGCAGACGCCGGTCAAGGACGCAAAGCCCGCTGCGGCCGCGGAGACGGCAGCTGCCGCACCGCAGGCCGATGCGACCGTTGTCGCGCCGGGTGAGATGACCGTCGAACAGCCGCAGAAAAAACCCTTCTGGAAATTCTGGGCCAAGTGATGCCCGATGCCATCGTCTATGACCTCAAGGGGCTGAAATGCCCCTTGCCGGTCATGAAGACCCGCAAGCGCATGCAACTTCTGGCGCCGGGCGCGCTGATCGCGGTCGAGACCACCGATCCGCTGGCGGTGATCGATATCCCGCATTTCTGCCATGAGGACGGACATACGCTGGTCGAAAGCGATGCACTCGAAACCGGGCATCGTTTTCTGATCAGGAAGAAGACCTAAAGCTTCATTCCCGGCACGGCGAGCGGATTGTCTTCCAGGGCCTGACGGTCGGCTCTGTCGATGGACGGGCGGCCGGTGAAGGCGTCGAACAGGTCTCGCACGAAGGCTTCGTCCAGGCCCTTGGTGATGATGACCATGCGGGTGCGCCGGTCGTTCGGGTCCGGCCAGGCGGCGAGGCGCTGTGGTGTATGGAAGACGTTCTGGACGCCATGTAGGATCAGCGGCCGCTCCGGCCGGTCCGACATGGCAACGACCGCCTTCATCCGCAGCAACTTTTCGCCATGGGCCGAGCGCAGGAGATCGATGAACATGTCGAGCGCCATCGGCTCGATCGGCCGGTCATGGACGATGCTGAAGGAACGGATATCCGCACCATGGCGGTTGGCATCGTGATGATGATGGTGGTGGTGATCATGATGGTCGTGGTCGCAATGATCGTGATCGTGCGCCTCGTCCTGCAGCCAGCGGCCGACATCGGCGATCTTGGTCGCGGGATCGTAGAGCCCACAGTGAAACAGCTCGGCCTTGCCGGCAAGGGGCGTATCGCCGTCGATCAGCGGGGCTCGGGGGTTGAGCGCGGCAAGACGCGCCTTCAAGGCGTCCACCGCCTCCGGTGAGGCAAGCGTCGCTTTCGACAGCACCAGCCGATCGGCCATGGCGACCTGCTTCACGGCCTCTTCGTGATTGTCGAGCGTGGCAAGGCCGTTGACGGCATCGACCACGGTGACGACGCCGTCGAGCCGGTAGTTCTGCACGAGGATCGGATTGCCGATGACCGATTGCAGCACCGGGGCCGGGTCGGCAAGGCCGGTCGTTTCGATAACGACACGCTGCAGGGGGCGGATACGGCCGGTCTGCATGCGATCCATCAGGTCCGCCAGCGTATCGACCAACTCGCCGCGCACGGTGCAGCAGAGGCAGCCGTCGGAAAGCTCGATGATGCCGTCGCTGGAGGCCTCGACCAGCAGATGATCGAGCGAGACATCACCGAATTCGTTGATAATGACGGCGGTATCGGAAAGGTCCGGGTCCTTCAGGAGCCGGTTGAGCAGCGTCGTCTTGCCGGCGCCGAGAAAGCCGGTAAGGATCGAGACCGGCACCGTGTTCGAAGAGGCTGTCATGGCATGTCGGCCTTAATTAGAAGGTCGGGCGCGGAACCGGGACCGGGACGTTGGCGAGATCGCCCTCGCCGCCGGCGACCTGGCCCTTGGCATCCGCGATGGTGCTGCCCGGCAGCAGTTCCGCCGAAACCAGATTGAGCGGCCGGTCGATCTCGTGGATGAAAGGCGACAGCAGCTTTTGGCGGCCGGCCTCGTCGCGGCCTTCGCTGCGCACCTTTGCGGCATGCGCCGAGCAGATGTCCTTGCTGATATCGGCCACCATGTCGCGGGTTTCGCCATAAGGGGCGATCTGGCCGAGGCCCGGCTTGCCGGCGCTGCTTTCGGTCAGCGCCATCTGCATCATGCGGGCCGATTCGTCCGCGCGGGCGCCGAGGCTGTCGGCGCCGAGCACGACCGAGACGACGCTGCGGCCGTTGCGGGTGGCGGACGAGACCTGATTGAAGCCGGAGGCGCAGATGAAGCCGGTCTTCATGCCGTCGGCGCCGTCGAAGCGGCCGATCAGCATGTTGTAGTTCGGGAATTTCTTCTTGCCGGTCTGGAAGCCTTCATAGGCAAAATAGGGCGCATATTGCGGAAATTCGCGCTTGATGGTGATGGCGAGAACCGCAAGATCACGCGCCGTCGTATACTGGCCGGGGGCCGGCAGGCCGTTCGGATTGACGAAATGAGAGGACGTCATGCCGATGCGGCGCGCCTCGGCATTCATCATGTCGACGAAGGCGGGCTCGGAACCGCCGACAGTCTCGCCGATGGCAACCGCGATATCGTTGGCCGATTTGATCAGCATCATCTTCAGCGCGCTGTCGAGCGTCATTGCCTGGCCGGGCTTCAGATACATCTTGCTCGCCGGCTCGGAAGCGGCATTCTTGCTCATGACGACGGGAGATTCGAGCGTCAGGCGGCCGGATTTGAGCGCGCGGAAGGTTGTGTAGGCCGTCATCAGCTTGGTGAGCGAGGCCGGATACCAGCGCTGGAAGATATCCTGCTGCTCATAGACCTTGAGCGAATTGACATCGACGACCAGACGCGGATTGGCCATTGCCGGCAGGACACTCGACAGAGCGATGGCGCAAGCCCCCGCCAGAAGGGCAAGTTTTTTGCCGCCCATACGAATTGCACTGTTGACCACTATCGAACCTCGAAATCGGGAATTGCCTCGTGTCGCCCGGCTATTTAACCTATATGGCAAGGTGATGGCAAAGGCCTTTCTTCACGCCCCGGCCGTCTTAATGCCCGCAAGCACAGGAAAGACACGATGCCCATTCTGAACCGCGCCGCCGAACTCCAGAACGAAGTGACCGAATGGCGCCGCTACCTGCACACCAATCCGGAGCTTCTGTTCGCCGTCGAAAATACGGCGGCCTTCGTCGAAAAGAAACTCCGGGAATTCGGCGTTGACGAAATCGTGACCGGCATCGGCCGCACCGGCGTCGTCGGTTTGATCCGTGGCAATCTCGGCGAAGGCCGCACCATCGGCTTGCGCGCCGACATGGATGCGCTGCCGATGACCGAGACAAGCGGCAAGCCCTGGGCTTCGACCACAGCCGGCAAGATGCATGCCTGCGGCCATGACGGCCACACCGCCATGCTGCTGGGTGCTGCAAAATATCTTTCCGAGACCCGCAACTTCAAGGGCGCGGTCGCCGTGATCTTCCAGCCGGCCGAAGAAGGCGGCGGCGGCGGCAACGAGATGGTCAAGGACGGCATGATGGAGCGCTTCTCCATCGAAGAAGTCTATGGCATGCACAACATGCCGGGCATGCCAGTTGGCGAATTCGGCAGCCGCGTCGGCCCGATCATGGCCTCCACCGACGAGTTCATCATCACCATCGACGGGCGCGGCGGCCATGCGGCGCAGCCGCACAAGACCATCGATCCCATCGTCATCGGCTCGCAGGTCGTCAATGCACTGCAGACGATCGCTTCGCGCACCGCCGATCCGCTGGCATCGGTGGTCGTTTCCGTCACCAAGTTCAATGCGGGCTTTGCCCACAACATCATTCCCGAGCAGGCAGTGCTGGCCGGCACCGTGCGCACGCTGATGCCCGACATGCGCGACATTGCCGAAAAGCGCATCCGGCAGATTTCCGAAAATCTCGGCGCGGCTTACGGGGCGAAGGTCACGGTTCAATATATCCGCAACTATCCCGTCACGGTGAACCACGCCGCCGAGACCGCCCATGCGCTCGATGCCGCCCGCACCATCGCCGGAAGCGGCAAGGTTTCCGACGGCCTCGACCCGATGATGGGCGGCGAGGATTTTTCCTACATGCTGCTCGCCCGCCCCGGCGCCTTCATTTTCATGGGCAATGGCGAGACCGCCGGTTTGCACAATCCGGCTTACGATTTCAACGACGAGGCTATCCCGCACGGCATTTCCTACTGGGTGAAACTCGCCGAAACCCGGCTGGCCGGCTGATATGTCGATCCACGACATCGACAAGATCGATCGCAAGATCCTCAATATCCTGCAGGGCGATGGGCGGATCACCAACCTGGAGCTGGCCGAGCGCATCGGCCTGTCTCCCACCGCCACCAGCGAAAGGCTGCGACGGCTGTTGAAGGACGGCTATGTCTCGGGCTTCGGGGCGCGGCTCGATCCGCACAAGCTGGGCTTCGGCCTGCTCGTTTTCATTGAAGTGATGCTCGACAAGACGACGCCGGAGGTCTTCGACCACTTCGCCGATGCCATCCGCCGCGCGCCGGCGGTGCTGGAATGTCACATGGTGGCGGGCGGGTTCGATTACCTCGTCAAGACACGCTTCGAGGACATGAACGCCTATCGCAGTTTCCTCGGGCAGGTGCTCTGGACGCTGCCGGGGGTGAAGGAAACGCGGACCTATGCGGTGATGGAAGAGATCAAGAACGACGGGCCGCTGCAGCTTTTGTGAGGCGATGCTTCATTGCAGATTCAGAGCAAGCCACGCCCCTCATCCGGCCTGTCGGCCACCTTCTCCCCGCAGGCGGGGAGAAGGTGCAGGCGGCTGCCTCCGTTTCCGACCGCATCACCGTTGCGGTGGACGAGATAACGCCATTGGCAAATTCCGTCGTCCCCTCTCCCCGCGTGCGGGGAGAGGGTTAGGGTGAGGGGCATTTCAGCCCCCGAAACGCCTTTACAGCGTCGCCATGTCGATGACGAAGCGGTAGCGCACGTCGCTCTTGATGACGCGCTCATAGGCTTCGTTGATCTGATCCATGCGGATCATCTCGATTTCCGAAACGATGTCGTGCTCGCCGCAGAAATCGAGCATTTCCTGCGTTTCCTTGATCGAGCCGATCATCGAGCCGGCAATGCTGCGGCGGGCCGGAACCAGCGAGAACGCATGCACCGGCACCGGCTTTTCCGGAATGCCCAGAAGAACCAGGGTGCCGTCGACCTTCAGGAGGCCGGTATAGGCGTTCCAGTCGAGTTCGGCCGAAACCGTGCACAGGATCAGGTCGAAGGCGCCGGCGAGATCCTCGAACGTCTTCGGATCGGATGTGGCGTAATAGTGATCCGCACCGAGCTTCAGACCGTCTTCCTTCTTCGACAGCGACTGGCTGAGAACGGTCACATCGGCGCCCATCGCATGGGCGAGCTTGACGCCCATATGGCCGAGCCCGCCCATACCGACGATGGCAACCTTCTTGCCGGGGCCGGCATTCCAGTGGCGCAACGGCGAATAGAGCGTGATGCCGGCGCAGAGCAGCGGCGCGCTCGCGGCGAAATCGAGGTTTTCCGGAAGGGAGAGCACGTAACCCTCCTTGACGACGATGTGGTCGGAATAGCCGCCCTGGGTCGGCGTTTTTCCGTCGGCTTCGTAACCGTTATAGGTGACGACGAGGCCGGGCAGATACTGCTCGATGTCGACATCGCGACTGGCGCAGGTGGTGCAGGAATCGACGAAGCAGCCGACGCCGACGCGGTCGCCGACCTTGAACTTGGTCACGCTCGAGCCGACCTCGGTGACGATGCCGGCGATCTCATGGCCGGGCACCATCGGAAAGATCGAATTGCCCCATTCGTTGCGGGCCTGATGAATGTCGGAATGGCAAACGCCGGAATATTTGATGCTGATGACGACGTCGTCCGCATTCGGCGCGCGTCGTTCGAAGGTAAAGGGCTGAAGCGGCTTGGACGCATCGGTCGCCGCATATCCTCTTGCCAGGGCCATGGTGTGCTCCTTGAATGTCTTGGGATGGGACTGAAAGCCGGTGGCTTTTCCCGGCGCTACTATGACGCCGAACGCAAAAAGCCGTTAGAGCAATCCTGCAAAATTTTTGCACGATCCTGCAAAACATCCGACCGGCGATTTGCACGGACAGGCATCGTTCCTTACATCGGGATCATACACGAGACGAAGACCGGAGGAAACGTTTCACCATGAGCAACGGTACGCTTTCGCGCCAAGAAGAACTGATCGCGTTGATCTCCGCCTATGCCACCAGGGATGGAGAACACCTGACGCCGATCAAGGGGCTGATGATCAACCGGCTCTCGGGGGTCGGCATGCCCGTCTGCTCCGCCTTCAAGGCAAGCTTCGGGCTGGTGGCGCAGGGAACCAAGGAAGTCATGCTGGGCGACGAGACCTATCGTTACGGCGGCAGCGATTTCCTTTTGACCTCCCTCGACCTGCCGGTCACCAGCCGCGTCGTCGATGCGACAGCGGAGAAGCCCTACCTCAGCATCGGCTTCGAACTCGATTTCCGCCGGATTTCAAGCCTGATCCAGACGCTTGGCCTCGCTCCCGCGCCAGCCGATACCAGCGAACGCGGCATGGTTGTGACGCAGGTAACCGAAGAGCTGGTCGATGCGGTGATCCGGCTCTTGAGGCTGCTGGACCGGCCGGACGAGATGGCTGTCATGGCGCCGCTGATCGAACAGGAAATCCTCTACCGGCTGCTGTCCGGCCCGCAGGGTGCCCGGCTGCGGCGCATGGCGATGGCCGACAGCCAGTCGCACCAGATCGGCAGGGCCTGCGCCTGGCTCAAGGAATATTATGCCCTGCCGCTCAGGATCGAGGAGCTTGCCAATCGCGTCAGCATGAGCGTTTCCTCGCTGCATCATCACTTCAAGGCCGTGACCGCCATGACGCCGATGCAATACCAGAAGCGGCTGAGACTGCAGGAGGCGCGCCGGCTGATGCTGGAGGAGATGCTGGATGCGGGCTCGGCCGGGCATCAGGTGGGCTATGAAAGCCAGTCGCAGTTCAGCCGCGAATATGCCCGCCAATATGGCGAGCCGCCGCTGCGCGACGTCGGCCGCGCCCGGCGTTCGCTGTTCGATCGGCTGGTCGGCGGTACCGAGGTGCTGAGCGAGGGTTGAACCGTCTCAATGCGCCTGCCGGTCGGGATGGGCGGCGGCGAAGGCGGGCAGGGTTTCGAGATGGGCGCCGATGCGGCGTATCTTCGGCATGGCCGCAAGATCGACGCCCCAGCGCACGGCATTGTAAAGCTGCGGCGCCAGGCAGATATCGGCAAGTGTCACCCGGTTGCCGAAGCAGTGGTCGCCGCCGGCCAGCATGTCTTCCAGCGCGGAAAAACCCGCGCCGATGAAATTGCGCATCCACACCTCCATCGTCATGCCGCCGTTGGAATGGGCGATGGCGAAATTGACGACCCTCGGATTGCAGATGGGGTGAATGTCCATGGCGATGGCATAGGCGAGCGCACGCACGCGGGCGCGGTCCCGAAGGTCGTCCGGAAGCAGGCCGAGGCCATGCGCCTCCTCCAGAAACTCGATGATGGCAAGCGACTGGCTGAAGCGTTGGCCATCCATCTCGACAACGGGCAGGAGGCCTTGCGGATTGATGGCGTGATATTCGGGCGAATGGTGTTCCCCTTTCAGGAGGTCCACTGGCAGGCTCTCCCACGGAAGGCCGGCGATGCCGAGCGCGATGCGGACACGGTAGCTGGCCGAAGAGCGCCAGTAGTCATAGAGCCTGATCATGCCTTTTCTCCCAATAGCCGGTCCAGCGCCGCCTCCAGCCCGACGAAGGTCGGCCCAAGCCGGCGCTCGACATCCGCCTGGAAGGCGGCGGCAAGCGGCAGAAGCTCGGCCATAAGCGAGCGCCCCTTTTCCGTCAGCGTCAACTGCACCAGCCGGCGGTCGGTTTCGTTCACGCGCTTTTCGATGAACCCCTGATCTTCCAGCCGCGCCGCAGCCCGGCTGACCTTGGATTTTTCCATGCCGCCACGCGCCTCGACATCCCGGACCGAGACGTTTCCGGAATAAGCAAGATGCGCCATCACCCGCCATTCGGCATTGGAGAGATCGCAGCGCACGCGATAAATTTGCGCAAGCTGGTCGCTCAGGAACTGCGCCGCCGCCGCCATGCGATAGGGCATGAAGTGCATCAGGTCGAAGGGGAGTGCATCGTCCATGGTATAGTCCCATTTGCTTTCCATCAGTCGAAACCAAATTCGTTGCGTTTGCAACAAATTTCTTGACTTCATTGCAAATGCAACGAAAATGATGGGCGAATGAAATTGGGAGGAGATGGACATGAACGATCTCAATCTGCCGGCCGGCATGATCCGCGCCGTGGGCGTCGCCGGCCCCCATGACGGCTACATGCCCGGCTTCGGCAACGATTTCGAAACGGAAGCCCTGCCCGGCGCGCTGCCGCAGGGACAGAACTCCCCGCAGAAATGCGAATACGGGCTTTATGCCGAGCAGCTTTCCGGCACCGCCTTTACCGCGCCGCGCGGCCAGAACGAGCGCACCTGGTGCTACCGCATCCGCCCCTCGGTGAAGCACGCCGGCCGCTTCCACAAGATCGCCCTGCCCTATTGGAAAAGCGCGCCGCACATTCAGGACGACATCATCTCTCTCGGCCAGTATCGCTGGGACCCGGTTGCCGCCGGCAGCGAAGCGCTGACCTGGATCACCGGCATGCGCACCATGACGACGGCCGGCGACGTCAACACCCAGACCGGCATGGCCTCCCACATTTATCTCGTCACGCAATCGATGACGGATGAGTATTTCTATTCGGCCGACAGCGAGCTGCTCGTCGTGCCGCAGGAAGGCCGGCTGCGCTTCTGCACCGAACTCGGCGTCATCGATATCGAGCCGAAGGAAATCGCCATCCTGCCGCGCGGACTCGTTTACCGCGTCGAGTTGCTGGAAGGTCCGGCGCGCGGCTTCGTCTGCGAGAATTACGGCCAGAAATTCGACCTTCCGAACCGCGGGCCGATCGGCGCCAACTGCCTTGCCAACCCGCGCGACTTCAAGTCCCCGGTCGCAGCCTTCGAAGACCGCGATGTGCCCTCGCGCGTGGTGATCAAGTGGTGCGGCCAGTTCCACGAAACCTTCATCGATCATTCGCCGCTCGACGTCGTGGCGTGGCATGGCAATTACTGCGCCTATAAATACGACCTGCGAACCTATTCGCCGGTCGGGGCGCTGCTGTTCGACCACCCCGATCCGTCGATCTTCACCGTGCTGACGGCGCCTTCCGGGCAGGAGGGAACGGCCAATATCGATTTCGTGCTGTTCCGCGAGCGCTGGATGGTGGCCGAACACACCTTCCGCCCGCCTTGGTACCACAAGAACATCATGTCGGAGCTGATGGGCAACATCTACGGCATCTACGACGCCAAGCCGAAGGGCTTCGTGCCCGGCGGCATGAGCCTGCACAATTGCATGCTGCCGCACGGCCCGGATCGCAATGCCTTCGAGCATGCCTCCAACGAAGCGATGCAGCCGGTTTTCCAAGGCAACACCATGTCCTTCATGTTCGAGACCCGCTTTCCGCAGCACCTGACCGAATTCGCCGCCAAGGAAGCGCCGTTGCAGGACGATTACATCGACTGCTGGGACAGTCTGGAAAAGAAATTCGACGGCAAGCCGGGGATCAAAGCATGACGAGTTGGGTATCCTCCGCGAACGGCGATACGGATTTTCCGATCGAAAACCTGCCTTATGGCGTGTTCGACGACGGCGCCGGCCCGCGCATGGGCGTAGCGATCGGCGCTTTCGTGCTCGATGTCGGCAAGATCAAACATGGGCTCGATCCGGCGCTGTTTGCCGAGCCGACCTGGAATGCCGTCATGGCGGCGGGGCCGACGGTCTGGGCGGAACTGCGAGAGCGGCTGACCGCACTTCTGTCGGACGAGACGCACCGGGCGGCGGTCGAGCCGCATCTCGTGCCTCTCGAAAAGGTGGCGCTGCTGATGCCGTTCCGCGTCAGCGAATACACCGACTTCTATGCCGGCCGGCACCATGCCTTCAATGTGGGCACAATGTTCCGCGGGGCGGAAAACGCGCTTCCGCCCAACTGGCTGTCGATCCCGATCGGTTATAACGGTCGCGCCTCCTCGGTGGTGGTGTCCGGCACGCCCGTCCGGCGGCCGTGGGGACAGATCAAGCGGCCCGAGGACGAGCTGCCGCGTTTCGCCCCCTCCGCCCGCTTCGATATCGAGCTGGAGATGGCCGCGATCGTCGGCCAGCCTTCGGATGGCATGGTCTCCGTTGCCGAGGCCGATGCGATGATCTTCGGCTATGTGATGCTCAACGACTGGTCGGCACGCGATATCCAGGCGTGGGAATACCAGCCGCTCGGCCCCTTCCAGGCCAAGGCGACGGCGACGACGATCTCGCCCTGGATCGTGCCGAAGGCGGCGCTGGAACCGTTCCGGGTTTCGACGCCGACGCGGGAACGCGAACTCCTGCCCTACCTGCAAGAGCCGGGGCCGATGCTCTACGACATCGCGCTTTCGGTGGCGCTGGCGCCCGAGGGAAAGCCGGAAACCGTCATCGCCCGCACCAATTATCGCGAGATGTATTATTCGGCGGCGCAGCAGTTGGCCCATCACACCACCTCCGGCTGCCCGATGCGCGTCGGCGACCTGCTCGGCTCCGGCACGATCTCCGGGCCGGAGAAGGAGAACCGCGGCTCGATGCTGGAGCTTTCCTGGGGCGGCAAGGAACCGCTGACGCTGGAGACAGGCGAGATCAGGCAGTTTCTGGAGGATGGCGATACGGTGATTTTGCGTGGTGCGGCGGTCGGCAACGGTTATCGCATCGGCTTCGGCGAGGCGCGAGGGACTATCCTGCCGGCGCTGAAATTGCAGGATTGAGCGACGTTATTTGTCGAAATGCCCCTCACCCTAACCCTCTCCCCGCTCGCGGGGAGAGGGGACGACCGAGCAACTGGCTGCCCCACTCCGAGCTGAGATAATGAGCGATGTGCGGCATCCCCCTTCTCCCCGCCTGCGGGGAGAAGGTGCCCGACAGGGCGGATGAGGGGCCGCTCGCCCGTCTGAAGACAGAAAAGCCCCCGACAATCTCTTGTCGGGGGCTTTTCTGTTCACGTCCAAGCTTACCTTATTCGGCGGCGATCACGCCGCGCTTGATCTGGTCGGCTTCGATGGATTCGAACAGGGCGCGGAAATTGCCCTCGCCAAACCCTTCGTCGCCCTTGCGCTGGATGAACTCGAAGAAGATCGGCCCGATGACGGTCTTGGAAAAAATCTGCAGCAGAATCTTGGTCATGCCGCCGTTCACGACGCCTTCGCCATCGATGAGAATGCCGTGCACCTTCATGCGCTCGACCGGCTCGTCGTGGCCGTTCACGCGCTGATAGGACATATCGTAATAGGTTTCCGGCGGTCCCGGCATGAAGCGCAGGCCGTTGGCGGCGAGCTTATCGGTGGCATCATAGATGCCATCCGTTCCAACGGCGATGTGCTGGATGCCCTCGCCCTTGTACTTGCGCAGATATTCCTCGATCTGGCTGGTATCGTCCTTGGACTCGTTCAGCGGAATGCGGATCTTGCCGCAGGGAGAGGTGATCGCCCGGCTGACGAGGCCGGTGATGCGACCGTCGATGTCGAAGAAGTGGATCTGGGTGAAGTTGAAAAGGTTGCGGTAGAAATCCCACCACTTGTCCATGTTGCCGCGATAGACGTTGTGGGTGAGGTGGTCGAGATAATAGAAACCGACGCCCGCGGGCTTCGGATCGCGTTCGCCGATCCAGTCGAACTCGGCCTCATAGACCGAACCTTTGGCGCCGTATTTCTCGACGAAATAGAGCAGCGACCCGCCGATGCCGACGATCGCCGGAACATCCAGCGCCTTGTCATCGCCTTCATAGGGGGTCGCACCCTTGGAGACCGCATGCTTGAAGGCATGCTTGGCATCGACCACGCGCCAGGCCATGGAGGGGGCGCAGGGGCCGTGTTCATCGACGAAGCGCATGGCATGGCTGCCCGGCTCGGCGTTCAGCACGTAGTTGATATCGCCCTGGCGCCAGACGGTGATGTTCTTCGTCTTGTGGCGGGCAACCGGCGAATAGCCCATGCGCTGGAAAAGCTCTTCCAGTTTTTCAGGCTCGGGATGGGAGAACTCCACGAACTCGAAACCATCGGTGCCGGCCGGGTTTTCGGCAGTGATTTCAGAGACTGGCGCGTCGTGCGGAAAAGGGCCCATGAATTCCTCCCTTGGGGTTTTGATCCTCGGACAAGATAATGCGCCAGATCGGGTGCATTTAGCTTGCAATCTTCGGCGATTTTGCTGTTTTATTGCATGGATCGTGCATGAAACCGGGATATCGCGCATGAATACCGTTCTCGACCCCTACGACCTCAAAATCCTTGCCGAATTGCAGAAGGACGGTCGCCTGACCAACAACGAGCTGGGCGAGAAGATCGCGCTGTCGCCGTCGCAATGTTCGCGCCGGCGCTCTCGGCTGGAGGCGGAGGGTTTCATTCTCGGCTATCAGGCGATCGTTCGCCGCGAGAAGATCGGGCTGGAACTGCTGGTGGTGATTTCGGTGACGCTCGCCACCCACAACCGCGACAACGCCCAGCGTTTCGCCAAGCTGATCCGCAGCCTGCCCGAGGTGCTGGAGGCCTATTCCCTGACCGGCGAGATGGACTATCACCTGAAGGTCGCCTGCCGCGGCCTTGCCGATCTCTCGCGCTTCGTCAACGACGCGCTGCTGCCGCACGAATCCGTCCAGCACGTGAAGACCTCGATCGTGCTGGAAACGCTGAAAGATTTCCAGGGCTACTTCTAGAGTTTGTCAGGGAAAGGTTGGAACCGGTTTCCAGAAAAGACAAACGAAAACAAATAAATATAGAGTCTGTCCGGTTCAATCTGACCAGACGGACTATAGCCGGGCGGACCGGTTCGATCCGGCCCGCAGGGCGCATCATTCCGGCACGACCTTCCATGTGTCGCCGGGGTTGAAGGTGCGGATCTTGTCGGCGACCGCGCTCGTATCATCGCCGAGATCGGCTTCGTAGAGAATGCCGCTCTTGTTGATCACGAAGGTCTGGACGCCGGTGATGCCGTATTTTACCGGCCAGGCGACGAGGCCGAAGCCGGCGATCATGTTGCCGTTGATGATATAGTCGAACTTGCCGCCGGCGACGTTTTCGCCCTGCCCTGTCAGGATGCGGTAGCGGTAGCCGTTATAGCCGAGGCCCGCCTTGGCCTTCGCAAGCGCGTTGCCGTCGACCAGCCCCGCTCCTGCCGGGCTTTCGTCGCCATCACCCTGTTCGGAGGGCCAGTAGAGCCCGTCATGCTTGCCTTCGCTGCTGATCAGCTTCTGGGCATATTCCAGCACGCCGTCCTCGTCCCGATCCTCGGAGGCATAGTCCTCCTGCGCATCGACATAGTCGCGCATCGTATCGATGGTGGAGAGTTCGTTTTCGCCCACCCGCCGGTCGGCGATCTCTTCCAGACCCGCATAGGTATCGAAGCTCCACTTGCCGTCGTCACCCTTCACCAGCGGGAACGGCAGCGGCCAGAGCTGGTTTCCGATCTCCAGCACCTTGCCGCCGTCCTGATCCTCAAGCATCACCTTTTGCTTCACGCCGGCCTGGATATCGGCATAGGCGTCGGTTGCACCGTCGCTGGCCTTGGCCTTGGCGGCATCCAGCCCCAAAAGGGCCGCAAGCTTGTCGAAATCGCCGCTGCCGACCGCCTGCTTGAAGGCATCGACCGCCTTTTCGGGCGTATCGAACGTCGGCGGCGCCGTGGCGGATATATATTCGTCCAGCGGCGGATCGCTGTCGTCAGCCGCAAGGGCCGGGCCGGGAACCATCGCTCCGAGAAGCAGGGCCGCGCAAACCGAAAGCGTCAGCCGTTCAAGCGCCATTTTCATCATCGTCGCCTCCTGATCGCTTCTGTTACCGGCGGCGTCCGCCGCCACCACCACCCCGATGGATCTGCCGCCCACCGCCACCACCGCGATGGACCTGCCGTCCCCCGCCGCCGCCGTTCATGGATTGCGGCCGGCGATGACCGCCGCCCTGCATCGACTGGCGCCCGCGGTTGGACGATATCTGCGTCTGCCGCTTGTTGCTAACATTACCGACAGCGGAACGGTTGCCGGATTTCTTCTTGATGTCGCCGCCGGGTTTCGGCTTGTTGACCTTGCGGTTGGCGTTCTTCGGCGTATTGGCGACCTTGTTGCCGGCGGCCGGGCGATTGGCGGTCGCGTTGCCGTCCCGCCGCGCCGCCTGCCCTGCCCTGTTGCCGTCGCCCCGGTTTGCGGCCGCCCGCTCGCGGTCGGCGCGGGTGCGGTCTGCCTCCACCTTGCTCTTGCGGATATCGTTCGTCGATATCTTCGGCTTGTTCGTTATGCGGCTGCTATCGCCACGGCGCACGTCTTTTGCCCGGTTGGCGATGTTGTTGTCGCGATTTCCCTTGAATTCGTTCTTGAATTTCGTGCGGTCGATATTTGCGATCTGGTTCTTGTCGAACTTGATCTTCGACCGGTCGATATTCTTCCAGTCGACATCGCCCATCTTGAACTTGTCGCGATCGATGTCGATGTTGTTGAAGCACTTGTTGCAGTCGATATCGACATCGCCGTTCCAGCGGCCGCCCCAGACGCCCCAGTCGTCCCAATCCACCGTTGCCGCCCAGATGGCGGCGCCGGTGATGGCGGCGGCGAAATAGGGCGCGGAGGGATAATAATAGCTCGGATAGGGTTCGTCGTAATAGCTGATCGGCGCCTGCGCGTAACCCGGCTCATAGAGCATCTGAGGCTCGTATTTCGGCACGTAGATCTTTTCGGGATCGGCCGCCTGGATCACGATGTTCTCGCCCTGGGTCTCGACCTTCACCTTGTCGTCGGTCTTGATCACGCCGCTGGCGACCGCCTTGTCGCGCAGGTCCTGGATGGCGATCAGCACATCCTTCTGCTGGTAGCTGAGCGCGCTGCCGAGGGATTGCGTCCAGTCGAGATCGTCGCTCATCATCTTGACGATCTCGGGATAGTTGAGCAGCGAGATTACGCTGTCGTCCCAGTCGTCCTTCGGCTGCAGGTTCTTGTCCTTCTTTTTCTGGTCGAGGAAGCGCTGGGCCTCGATGATCTGCAGCGGATAGAGCGAGGCGGAGGTCACCAGCGCCACCAGCTCATCCGGGTAAAGCGCGATGCGCGCGACCAGCACTTCAAGCTCGTCGTCCGTCAGAAGATCGGGAGGCGCTTCGGCCTGTGCGCCGGCCGGGGTCGCGGCGGTGGTCTGCTGCTGCGCCAGGGCCGGTGCGGTGAAACCGACCGCAAGCGACAGCCCCGACGACAAGAGAAGGGCCGGGAAGATGCGCAAATAGGTTGAAAGGCCGTTTGATCGCATCGCATAAACCTCCACGCTCGGCAGCGCCGTCGAGCGGCGCATCTAGGGAGGGAACCGAAGGCGGGCCGAAAACCGGCAAGGCCACGGCAATGAACGGTGGCGATCGGAGCCATCGGCTCCTCCCATAGGCTCCCGCGCAAATCCTGCACCTTCGCCATCGTGCGTGGTAGTATGAGGCCCGTAGATACGTGTAACTTCGGGTGCGAACAGCGCGATAACATCGCCGTCAGGCGACCTGAACGAACAGTTCCCTCAGATCGGCGATTGCGGATCGGTCGCCCCGGTGCGTCGTCATGATCGGTTTTCGCCGGGACAGGCCGTCAGCCTGCCCCGGCGATTGTCTGTCTGGCTCAGAACTCGTCCCAGCCGGGTTCGATGGCCGGAGCGGCATTGCCGCCGAATGCGCTGGCGATCTTGCCGACCATGCGCCGCGCCGGAGACGCCACATGCCGCGAGGCCGCATTGGCGGCAACCGGCGTACGAGCGACGGCCGGGGCATAGGCACGGCTGGAGGAAGCACCCACCTGGAACTGGCTCACAAGCTGGCGCAGCCTCTCGGCATCGCCGGCAAGCGAGGTGCTGGCCGCGGTCGACTGTTCGACCATGGCGGCATTCTGCTGCGTCGTCTGGTCCATCTGGTTGACGGCCGAATTAACCTCGGCCAGGCCGACCGATTGTTCGCGGGCCGAAAGCGCGATGGCATCGA
The DNA here is from genome assembly GCF_001424985.1 of Rhizobium sp. Root1212. Taxonomy (GTDB): domain Bacteria; phylum Pseudomonadota; class Alphaproteobacteria; order Rhizobiales; family Rhizobiaceae; genus Pararhizobium. The sequence goes on along the minus strand of NZ_LMDA01000023.1, from coordinate 313,719 downwards.
GCTGGGTGTTGATGTCGTTGACATGCTGGCCGATGACCTTCAGCGCCTCGCCGGTCTCGGTGACCAGCCGCACGCCACCTTCGACTTCCTGGGCCGAATGGCGGATCAGTTCCTTGATCTCCTTGGCCGCCTGCGCCGAGCGCTGGGCAAGCTCGCGCACTTCCTGGGCGACGACTGCAAAGCCCTTGCCGGCTTCGCCCGCACGCGCGGCTTCGACGCCTGCGTTCAGGGCAAGCAGGTTGGTCTGGAAGGCGATCTCGTCGATCACGCCGATGATGTTGGAAATCTGGCCGGAGGAGGCTTCGATGCGCTGCATGGCGACGACGGCGTCGGAGACGACCTTGGTCGAATGATGCGCCGACGAATTGGCTTCCGAGGCCTTGCTGCGGGCTTCTTCCGCGCGCTTGGTGGAGTTGGTGACGTTGGCTGTGATCTCGTCGAGGGCGGCGGCGGTTTCTTCCAGCGCTGCTGCCTGCTGCTCGGTTCGGCGCGACAGGTCGTTGGCCGACTGGCTCAGCTCACGCGAGCCGCTGTCGATCGAGATGGCGGCATCCGAGACCGACTGCAGCGTGCTGCGCAGCTGGTTGACGGCGGCGTTGAAATCCTGGCGCAGGCTTTCGAACTCGGCCGAGAAGGACTGCGTCAGTTCGAAATCGAGATCGCCGTTGGCCATGCGCTTCAGGCCTTCGGCGAGGCCACCGGTCGCCTGGGTCATGGCGGCGGCGCGGGCGCGGTCGGTTTCGAGGTTGCGTTCGCGCTCGGCCTCGCTGGCAGTGCGGGCGGCTTCGGTGGAGGCTTCGAGGGCGCGGGCCTTCAGGCCGTTGTCCTTGAACACCTGCACGGCGCGGGCCATGCCGCCGATTTCGTCGCGGCGTTCGGTTTCGGCGACATTGGTATCGAGGTTGCCATTGGCGAGCGTCGCCATGGTTGACGAGAGCGTGTTCAGCGGGCGGGCGATCCACGAGCGGGCGGCATAGAAGCCGGCGATCAGGATGATGACCAGGCCGACGCCGACGCTGAGGATGGTGGTCAGGATGGTGCTGCGGACAGCCTCCTTCAGCGCCTCGTGGCCGGCTTCGGCCGAAGCGGTGATCTTGCCGATTTCCTCGGTGATCGCGGCAATGACGGCGGCAAAGGCCGGGCGGCAGGCATTGGCGAATTCGCCCTGCGCGCGGGCGATGTCAGCCTCGTTGAAGGCCGCGCCGGCAGCCGCGATCAGCGGACCGCACTGACCGTTGAGCGCTTCAAGCCCCTGCGTCTTGATGATCGTCATGCGGTCGTTGCCGGGCGCGGCGGCAATGGCGGCGTCCATCTGCTTGGTGAAGAAACCTTCTGAGAGATGCATATCGTCGATGGCCGCCTTCTTGGCCGCGTCATCGCGCGACAGCAGGAGGTCGGCGATGGCCGAGCGGACGGACACGAGGCTGCGGCTGGCGCGCGCCAGCATCAGCGCCGCCTGCGAATCCTGATCGACCAGCGTGGTGTAGGACGCGTCGATGAAGGATGTGCGCGACGTGCTGAAGGCCGTTACGCCGGCCACGAATAGGCCGAAGGCACACAGAATGATGAGAAACTTACCGATAACGGGAATATTGCGCATGGTTGGGGGGCCTATCATGGAGTGATTGGCCCCTGAATATCCCATTATAGTTAGGTTTCGCTTAAACGGAGCAGGACACCGCCATCAGATATCCTTGGCAAGGCGCAGCGCATCGTAGATGGCCGCATGGGTGTTGCGGGCAGCGACCGCGTCGCCGATCCGGTACAGCCGGTAGGCGCCATCCGGGTTGCGGTCGACGGTTTGCGCAGCGCCGGAGAGCAGTTCGTCATAGGAGACCTCGCCGAGGTTTCTCGATCCCGGCTTCAGCTCGAAATAGAGATCATCCAGCGGAATGGTGCCGTGGTTGATGACGATCTGGTCGACCGCACGGCTCTTGGCGACGCCGCCGTAATCACTGCCGATATGGGCGATGAGCTGGTTGCCGCTCTTTTCCGCCGCATCCAGCCGGTAGGTGACGGTGAAGGTCGCATCGAGCTTCTGCAGCGAACGCATATAGGGAACGAGGTTCATCGCCATGACTTCCGGGGCGAAGGAGCGGTCCGGGGTCATGATCTCGACCTTGCCGCCCGCCTTGGCGATGATTTCGGCCGCCTGCAGGCCGGCATGATCGCCGGCATCGTCATAGATGAGCACGTTGGTTCCAGGCTTTACATCGCCGGAGATGATATCCCAGGAGGAAACGACGAGGTCGTTGCCCTTCGTCAGCACTTCGGTATGCGGCAGGCCGCCGGTGGCGATGATCACGACGTCGGGCTTTTCCGCCGCTATGGTGCCGGCCTCGGCCCACGTGTTGAAATGGAAGGTGACGCCCAGCTTCTCGCACTGGCTCATGCGCCAGTCGATGATGCCGATCATTTCCCGCCGCCGCTCGCTCTGCGCCGTCAGCCGGACCTGACCGCCGGGATGGCTCGCGGCTTCGAACACCACGACCTCATGGCCGCGCTCTGCGGAAACCCGTGCGGCTTCCAGCCCGGCCGGACCGGCGCCGACGATCACCACCTTCCGGCGCCCATCCGCCTTGGGGATCGCGTGCGGCATGGTTTCCTCACGGCCGGTCGCGGCATTGTGGATGCAGAAGGCAAGACCGCCCTGATAGATGCGGTCGAGACAGTAATTCGCGCCGACGCAGGGGCGGATATCGTCCTCTCGCTTTTCGATGATCTTGCGCACGATATGCGGGTCGGTCATGTGGGCGCGGGTCATGCCGATCATATCGACCTTGCCGGCGGCGATCGCATGACGGGCGGTGGCGACATCCTGAATTTTCGCCGCATGGAAGGTCGGAAAACGCGTTGCCGCCCGCACTTCGCCCGCGAAATCGAGATGCGGGGCGCTGGCCATGCCCTGAATCGGGATGACATCCGTGAGGCCCGGATCGGTATCGATATGGCCGCGGATGACGTTCAGATAATCGATGAGACCGCTTTCCTTGAGGCGGCGGGAGATTTCAAGGCCCTCGGCCTTGTCCGTCCCGCCGGGAAGACATTCGTCGGCGGTGTAGCGCACGCCGAGAATGAAATCCTCGCCGACCCGCTCGCGCATGGCCCTGAAGACGTCGAAACAGAAGCGCAGGCGATTGTCCAGCGAGCCGCCATAGGGGCCGTCGAGTTCGTTGGTCAGCGGCGAGATGAACTGGTCGATCAGATGGCCGTAGGCCTCCAGCTCGACGCCGTCCATGCCGCCCGCCTTCATGCGCTCGGCGGCATCGGCGAAATCCTTGATGATGCGCTCGATATCCCAGTCTTCGAGCTTCTTCGGAAAGGCGCGGTGCGCCGCCTCGCGGTGATGCGAGGGCGCCAGCACCGGCAGCCAGTCGCCCTTGTCCCAGCGGGTGCGGCGGCCGAGATGGGTGAGCTGGATCATGATCGCGGCGCCCGTCTCGTGCACGGCATCCGTCATCTCGCGGACCCACGGAACGATCTCGTCCTTGTAGGCAAGCAGGTTGTTGAAGACCGGCGGGCTGTCCTTCGAAACGGCGGCCGAACCGGCCGTCATCGTCAGCGCCACTCCGCCTTTCGCCCGCTCCACCGTATAGGCGCGGTAGCGGCCCTTCGGCATGCCGTCTTCGGGATAGGCCGGCTCATGGGAGGTGACGATGATGCGGTTGCGAAGGGTCAGATGCTTCAGCTGGAAAGGCTGGAGCAGAGGATCGTTCGACATGGGACTGGCTCCGGTTCAAGGATTTTGTCGAACGGTAAACGGAAATGTACACAAGTGTCAACAATCCAAAACACAGGAGTTTCAGGCATGGACATGAGTGTACAATCTGCTTGTCGCGCTGGGCGGCTTTTGTTAGGAAACGGGCATGGAACAGGTGGCAAGCGACAGCGGCTGGCGAGGCTCACACGAGGGATGGCTGGAGGCCGCCTATGAGGCCTTGCTGCTGTCCGGTGTGGATTCGGTGAAGATCCTGCCGCTGGCCAAACGGCTCAATCTTTCGCGCACGAGCTTCTACTGGTTCTTCAAGGATCGGGAGGAATTGCTGGCTGCACTCGTCACCCGCTGGCGCGAGAAGAATACCGGCAATCTCGTGCGCCAGTCCGAGGCCTATGCGGAATCGCTGCCCGAGGCGATGCTCAACGTCTTCGACTGCTGGCTGGACAAGGATGTTTTCGACGCCCAGTTCGAATTCGCCATCCGCAGTTGGGGGCTGCAATCGGCCGATATCCTGGCCGAGGTGCATGAGGCCGACCGGACCCGAATGGAGGCACTGACCCGCATGTTCATGCGGTTCGGCTATGATGCAGGCCCGGCCGACGTTCGGGCGCGAACGACCTATCTCGTCCAGATCGGCTACATCTCCATGCAATCCAGCGAGGAGCTTGCGCTGCGCATGAAGCGCATTCCCGAATATATCGCCATCTATACCGGCCAGGCACCGCAGCAGCGGGAGCTGGACCGCTTCTTTGCCCGGCACGGCTACACGCCGGCCTGACGACGCACGCCCGGCACCAGGGCCGGGCGCGCATCGGGAGGAAGGAAGACTGGCGTTTCAGCCGACCGCGAAAGGCACCGTCACGAAGCTCTGCTGATCCCGCCGCTGGACCAGAAGCAACACGGCCTTGCGGCCTGCCTTGCCGGCTTCCGCCATGGCTGCCTTGGCCTGCTTTGCCGAAGCAACCGGCCTCTGGTTCACCGAGAGGATAACATCGCCGGGTTGCAGGCCGGCATCGGCGGCCGGCTTGTCCGGGCTGACGCTTTCGACGACCGCACCGTTTTCATCGCCCGGCAGGCCGAGCTGATCGCGGATGTCGGCCGTGAGGTCGCCAAGCTGCACACCGATGGTCGGCACATGCTGGGCCGCATTGCCGGAATTGTCGCCGGTATCGGCCGAGGCCTGCTTGCTGCCGTCGTCATTGGTGCCGACGGTGATCGTCAGGTCTTTGCTCGCACCGTCGCGCCAGACGCTGAGGCCTTCCCTGGCGCCGGGGTTGAGATCGGCGACCATGCGCGACAGGTCGCGCGGCGAGGTGACCTGCTTGCCGCCAAGCGCGGTGATGACATCGCCGGACTTGATGCCGGCCTTCGCGGCAGGCGTGCCGTCATCGACCCTGGCCACCAGCGCGCCAGCGGGCTTGGCAAGCCCGATCGCCTCGGCGATATCCGAGGTCACCGGCTGGATCTGCACGCCGATGAAGCCGTGCTTGATGGAGCCGTCCTTCATCAGCTTGGCGACGACGCTCTCAGCCTGATCCGACGGGATGGCGAAACCGACGCCGACGCTGCCGCCGTTCGGCGAATAGATCGCCGTGTTGATGCCGACCACCTTGCCGTCAAGGCCGACGAGTGGGCCGCCGGAATTGCCGTGGTTGATCGGCGCATCGATCTGGATGAAATCGTCATAGGGGCCGCTGTGAAGGTCGCGGCCGCGGGCCGAGACGATGCCGGCGGTGACGGTCGTGCCGATGCCGAAGGGATTGCCGATCGCAAGGATCGGATCGCCCGCCTGCAGCTTGTCGGAATCGCCCCAGGCGATGGTGGCGAGCGGCTTGCCGGCCTCGATCTTCACCACGGCGAGATCCGATTTCGGGTCGGTGCCGACGAGCTTGCCCGGCAACTCCGTGCCGTCGTCGAGCGTCACCTTGATCGTCAGCGCCTTGTCGATGACGTGGTTGTTGGTGACGATATAGCCGTCGCTGGTCACGATGAAACCGGAACCGAGCGCTTCCGCCTTTTCAGCCGGCCGCTGCTGCGGCACCGGCATCTGGCGCTGGCCGAAGAAATCGCGGAATTGCTGGTCGAAGGGCGAATCGTCGCCAAAGGGAGAAGCGCCGTCCGAGGATGCATTTTCCGCCTTCAGCGTCGTCATGATGGTAACGACGGCCGGCTTGTCGGCGGAGACGATCGGGGCGTAGGAGCCCTGGGTCGGCGGGAGGATGACGGTTTCCGGCGTCGCCGCAAGGGCGGTGCGGGAGCCGATGAAGCCGGAGGCCGCAAACGGCGCCATCAGCAGGGCCGCGCCCAGAAGCGCGGCGATCCGGTGCTTTGCGAGAATTCGGCTCTTTGCGGGCGTGCGGGGCTTTTCAACAATCGTGGTCATGGTCGTATTCCTTTTGTCGGCGCCCCGGCGTTTGCAGGGCAGCGCGGGCGCGAGCGAAACCGCACCGCGGGGAGAAGGCGGCAGGTCACGCGAGGTGGTTGACGGGGAGGACGGAGCCGGTCTCAGGGTGAGGCACGGCCCCGGCGCCAGCCGCTCCCAGAAAGAAGACGGCAAGGGACCTCCGGCCAACCCGCCAGGGGCGGCCGGAGAAAAGATCAGCTCATGCGGACGATGTTCCGGTCGAGCTGACGGATATCGGCCCTGAGATGCTGGTAGGTGGCATTCGGGATCGCGCCGTTATGGGTGTCGGCAACGACATAGGCGCGATGGCGAATGGAACCGGCTTCGCCTTCAAGCTTGGTCGCGGAGGCGACCGTCAGGCGATGCATGGCTTCGTCATGCCGGATCGTCCGGTCGGCCGAGCCCAGTTCGGCAAGAACCTGGCTCAGGTGCGGCCGGTGCTGCATCGTCTTCATGCTTTGTGGCGCAGCCATCGGCGGGGTATGGCCGAGATGTTCGCCATAGATGGCAAGCCCCGAATCGCTTTCGGCGGGTGCGGCGGCAAAAGCACCGCCTGCGGCAAGCGAAAGGGCGAAGGTGGCAAGGGTGATGGTCTTCAATGTCGAGCGCATAGGCGTATCCTCGATAAGGGGAGAATGTCTCGATCCCCTAAAGGCTGTCGGGTGCCGTCGCGTCGCGGTTTCATTCCCACCGGCGGCATTCAGCCTGACACTATGTATAAACCCGGAGCCCAGACCGGATCATGTTACAATTAGATAAAGTTTCGAGGCCGTTTCCTGCCAAACTATTGCCTTGATTGAGGAAATCATACTTGGCGGTTTTCCGGATAAGGCTTTTCGGTCAAAGACTTGCTTAAGGTTGCGCCGGCTTCGAAAACGCACCCAGCATGACGGATTTTTAATCTTTGGCGCCCGTGCCACCCGCTCCTCCGATGCCGGCCTGAAAACCGGCTGTTCCCTCAGAAACAGGTTTCGACGCGCCGTCGTGGGCAGATGCGGCCACGGCCGGACATCTCCGGCCGCACCGCGGCGGCCGGTTGCCGTCGCGATCCGAAACGACAGGGGTGATCACAGTGGCTACGAAATACGGAACCGACGCATCCGAAACACTCACCGGCAGCAATACCTACGACTACATTTACGGCTATGGCGGCAATGACACGATCCATGGCCTGTTCGGCGCGGACACCATCATGGGCGGCGAGGGAAACGATACGATCCGGGGCGGCTTCCAGGGCGACACTCTTTCCGGAGACCTCGGAAACGACACCATCATCGGCGGGCAGGGTGACGATACCCTCCTCGGCGGCGCAGGCGCCGACGTCATGAACGGCGAACTCGGCGACGACACGTTCAGCGATTATTACCTCAGCGACTGGGCCGGCGACAAGGTCGATGGCGGGCTCGGCACCGATACGGTCGACATCAACCTGCAATACAACACATCCGGCGTGAGCTTCACCGCGCAGGACCCGACGCAATCGGTGAACCTCTTCGGCTTCACCGTCACCAACATCGAACAGTATACCATCTCCGCGACCAACTATGCCGACACGCTAAAGGGCGGCCATTGGAACGACCGCTTCAGCGGACAGAACGGCGACGACAAGCTCTATGGCCTCGGTGGCAACGACTATCTCGACGGCGGGGCCGGCAAGGACACCATCGACGGCGGCCAGGGTGACGACGATATCCGTGGCGGCGACGGCGACGACGTCATCACCGGCGGCTATGGCGACGACGACATGCAGGGTGGCCTCGGCAACGACAGGATCACCGGCGGCAACGGCCGCGATGCGCTCTATGGCGATGACGGCAATGACACACTCGATGCTGGCAACGGCGACGACTACCTTTGGGGCGGCGACGGCAACGACACGCTGATCGGCGGCGCCGGAAAAGACTACATCATCACCGGCCCCGGCGTGGACAAGGTGGATGCCGGCGCCGACGACGACGAAATCCTCATGACGCTCAACAACGGCAAGGACACGATCGACGGCGGCGCAGGCAACGACTCCCTGGAAATCCGCAATCTCGAAGGCAATTTCACCGCCAAGGCATCCACCGTCGTCAATACGCTGGCCGACGGCTCGACCATCGTCAATGTCGAAAACTACGACCTCTACGGCACCAACGGCAAGAACAGCATCGTGACCCTTGATGGCAAGGATCACATCGTCACCTATGACGGCGACGACATGGTCAAGGCGGGTGCGGGCGACGACTATATCGACGGCGGCGCCGGCAACGACACGCTTTACGGCGAGGCCGGCAACGACACGATCTTCGGCGGCGCCGGCAAGGACAGCATCTATGGCGGCGCGGGCACCGATACCGTCTATCTCGACGTCTCCGGCTACCAGACCACCGGCTATACGTTCGAGGTCGTCAACGGCAAGGGCATACTTTCGAACGGTTCCTTTGCCCAGGATACGGAAATCTTCAACATCTTCACCGCCAACGGCAACGATGTGCTGAAGGCCGGCAATGCCCAGCGCGTCTGGTTCAAATCGGACCAAGGCAACGACCAGCTCTACGGCAGCGCCGGCGACGACCTGCTCGATAGTGGGCTCGGCAACGACAAGATCGTCGCCGGCGCCGGTAACGACACGCTCTACGATCTCGGCGGCAACAACAGCTTCTCCGCCGGCGATGGCGACGACGAACTGCATCTCACGGTCTTCAACGCCCATACCGGCGGCGATACCACGACCGTCGATCTCGGCGCCGGCAATGATGTCGTCGAGTTCAATGCCGGCCTCGGCTATATCCACGGCAAGCTCGTCGCCGATGGCGGCAGCGGCATCGATCTTGCTGAAATCGACCGCCACGAAACCACCAAAGCGCTGACCTTCACGCTGAGCGGCAATGCCACGCTCATCAATGGCGATGCCACGCTGAAGAATTTCGAGCGCGTCGACATCACCGGCGGCAGCGGCGCGGACAATTTCACCGGCGGCGCACTGTCCGACACGCTTGTCGGCAACGACGGCAACGACACGCTTTCGGGCCTCGGCGGAGACGACTGGCTGCATGGTGGCAAGGGACGCGACACCATCAAGGGCGGAGACGGCAACGATAAGATCTGGTCTTCCGGCTGGGGCGGCGACACAGATGCCGACAGCATCGACGGCGGCGCCGGCAATGACGAGATCCACATCGAAGGCGGCGATACCGCCATCGGCGGCGCCGGCACAGACCGCGTTTCCGTCGATGTCTCGGCGCTGACGGCAGGTGTCAACTTCACCTTCGGCACCGGCACGGTGAAGGTCAATGCCAACACGACCTTCACCGGCATGGAAACACTCGAATTCAGCGGCACCAAGGGCAACGACACCGTTATCGGCAGCGCCGGCGATGACGACCTGCGCGGCAATGAAGGCAATGACCGGCTCGATGGCGGCAATGGCCGCGACACCTTGCGCGACGATGCCGGTAACGACACGCTGATCGGCGGCGCAGGAAACGATGTCTTCTTCGATGGCGCCGGCAACGACAGCCATTCCGGCGGTGCGGGTGACGACTGGTTTACCCGCGGCGATTTCGTGGGCAAGGACGTTTTCGACGGCAGCGACGGCATCGATACGCTGGACTTCAATTATTACGGCAATGACTCGTCGGTGAAGCTCGATCTGCTCGACAACACCAAGAATGACGGCCTGGCGCTTGGCCTCACGGTCAAGAGCATCGAGCGCATCTGGGGCACCAGCCAGGATGACGATATCCGCGGTTCGAACGGCAACGACTGGATTTCCGGCGGCGCAAAAGACGATATCCTTCAGGGACGCGGCGGCAACGACACGCTGATCGGCGGCATGGGCGGAGACCACCTCACCGGCGGCACCGGTAAGGACACGTTCCAGTTCAGCTACGTCACCGACGGCGGCGACCAGATCACCGATTTCAAGCGCGGCGAAGACAAGATCGCCATCGACGATCTCGGCTTCGGGCTCGGCGCTGGCGCCTCGATCAAGCTGGTGATTTCCAACGAAGCCACCTTCACCACCGCTGGCGCGACCTTCCTCTACGAGCAGGATACGCACCGGCTGTGGTTCGATGGCGACGGCAAGGGCGGTGACAAGGAAGCCGTACTGATCGCCACGCTCGATAACGTGGCGACGCTCAGCACCGGCGACTTCATCCTCATTTGAGCCATTGAGACCGCGCCGGTCTACGGATCGGCGCGGCCTTTTTAGTAGTAGGGTCGACCAAGGGTTCGCGCTGCCGGCGGGGCGGGTGGATTGAGCACATCGACTTTCCGGGTCGGCCAGGGATTGAGGCCGTCGCGAAGCCAGAGGATTGTATCCAGCCAGAAACCCATCGCATGCATATCGTGGAACAGGTTGAAGTGACCGATTGCCTCCCGGCCGTAGTCTGCCGGGGATAGATGAACCAGCGTCCGGTCCGCACCGGTATAGCAGCCCAGCGTGCGGCGGGCGGCAGCCACCGTTCCCAATGCGTCGTCGGACACCGTGACGGCAAGGATCGGCGCGCTGAACGCGCCCATCCGGGCAAGCACGATCTTGCGCATGGCGCGCGGATGGCTGCGCTCGAAACGGGACCTGCGAAAACTCCATTCATTGGCCACACCGGCCGGCAGGTCTTCGAGCCATCCAAGACGCCGGCCGGGGAAATAGCCGCAAAGCGCCGTCAAAAGCGGCATGGCGAGATGCCATTTCAGCACAAGCTTCAGCCGTTGCGATCTGTCGTAATCGCCCCACCATGCGAATTGCGCCCCGACCGTCAGCATCCGCGAGAGCCGCGCGCCGCCCTCCGCCAGTCCCGGCAGGAAGCCTCCGATGCTGTGACCGACGGCCAGAAGCGGCCCGTCGCCGCATCCTTCCATGAAGCGGACGGCCGCATCGAAATCCAGTTCGCCCCAGTCGCGCCATCGAAAGCCGCAGCCGCGCAGGTCCGGCGGCCGGGAGAGGCCGATGCCCCGATAATCATAGGTCAGCACGTCGAAGCCGCGATCGGCGAGAAAGCGGGCATAGCGGTGATAGAAGCGCGCCGGCACCCCCGTCGCCGGATTGATGATGACCCGTCCGGCTTTGGCGTTCACCGGCGTCTCCCACAGATGGCCCTGAAGCCGGAGACCATCGCGACACGTGATCGCGACGGGATTCGGGAGAACTTCTCGTCTCTTGGTGGGTTCGCCGGTCATGCCGCGACGATAGGGGTCCCGATCCATTGTGTATATTCACTGGTCGGTATACATAAGGTCATGAGCAAAACCGAACGTCCGACCCGCGACCGTATCGTCCTGGCTGCCGGGAAGCTGTTTCACAAGGAGGGCATCCGGGCCGTGAGCATGGATGCCGTCGCCGAACTGACCGGCGTGACGAAGCGCACGCTCTACTATCATTTCCGCAGCAAGGACGACCTGATCGCCGCGCATCTCGAAGCGCGCGATCAGCCCAACCTTGCCCTGTTCCAGCAATGGTTCGACGAGGCCGAGGGCGATATCGCCGATAGGATAAAGGGTATTTTCGACAAGCTCGCCCAATCCGCCCGCCACCCCAAATGGAAGGGTTGCGGCTTTCTGCGGACGTCGGTCGAACTGATCAACCTGCCTGGCCACCCGGCTGTCGTCGCCGGCAGGCGGCATAAGAAGCGGGTCGAAGACTGGTTCTGTTCGATCCTCGATCAGCCGGGCGACCCCGACCGGGTGCGCCGGACGGCCCGGCAGATCATTCTTCTTCTGGACGGCGCCTTTTCAGTCGTGCTGCTGCATCGGGATGCAAGTTACATGGAAAGCGCCGGCGAAGCGGCGGCCTTTCTGGTGCGGTCGATGGGCGGCGCGAGCAAGGAGGATTTTCCTGATCCCCTGCCCTGACTGGCCGCACCGGTTGCCTTCTCATACGGATGCCGCGCGACAGTCTCCTACGACTTGATTTTACCCTGCCTTTTTCATCGATATGGCGATCCGCCCTGGAGGAAATACATGACGACCCGCACCGCTCCCGAAGACAACGCCTTCGTCCTTATCGTCCACGAGGTCGAAGATTACGGGAAATGGAAGGATATTTTCGACAACGCGGCGACGATCCGGGTCCAGGCCGGGGAAATCGAATATCAGCTGCTGGCCTGCGAAAACGATGAAAGGCGCGTCGTGCATTTCTCGCGCTGGACTTCGCTTGCCGCCGCCCGCGCTTTCTTCGAGTCGCCGGAACTTGTCGAGATACGGCGCGTGGCCGGCGTGCGTGCGCCCGAATTTCTCTACCTCAACAGGATAGAGGCGGGAAAGCTTTAGCTCTTCCCCCGAGCCCCTGCAAAGATCCTCCCGTCGCTGCGTTTCCGCCCGATTAGCGACGGGATATTCTCGCTCTCGAAATTCGTGGCGGGCAAACTGAAGCAGCAATTTGGAAAATGAGCTTCGCGCACGCGAGATTTCCCTAATGAGATTCATTGCATGCGCGGCTCTTTCCTCTCCGCGGAGGCAAAGACGCAGGACCGAACCGTGCCTTCTATAGAGCGCGAGGAATGTGACTTCCTCAATCCCGGCAATAATTTGGCAAACGAGATCCTCGAAACTTTATTTAGTTGTAACATGACCTGGAGCACCCGGCAGGCCTATAGCTGACGGAGGGCTGAATGGCGCCGGTTGCCAGCCGCTGCCCGGCCAATGGAACGTGGGGTAGCTTGCCCCCGCACCTCTATGATTGTGCGCACGTCAGCCCGCTATGCGCCCGGCGCATCGAAGGAGCTTTCCATGAGACGCATCGTCCCGGCTATCGTCTTGATTATCGCTGCGGGTGCACTGTTCTTTTACCGGGCCGAACTACAGCGCGTCATCCCGCCCTGGACCGGTGCGACCGCAGCACGGATGCAGCCCACATCAGCAAACGTCGGGTCCGGCAGCATCACCGCGGTGTCGACCACCCTTGCCAGATCAGGCGCGCTTCCTATCGTCCGCCGGACGATCGGTTCTATCGTCCCCCTCCAGACGACCGCACTCGGCAGTCCGCTTGCCGGCATCGTTTCGCAGGTCATCGCCAGGGACGGCGCGGACGTGGTGGCCGGCGACCTGCTGATGCAGCTCGACGATCGCACGGCGAAGGCGAATATCGCGAAGGATCGGGCGCTGCTGGCCAAGGATCAGGCAACGCTCGACGATGCGAACGCCACCCTCAAGCGGGTCGAGGGGCTGAATGCCTCCGGCATCGACACGCAGCAGCAATATGGCGATGCGGTTTCCGCCGCCAAGCAGGCCGCGGCGGCCATCGATGTCGATAGGTCCGTTATCGCCGCCGACAATGTGGTGCTGTCACAAACCCAGATCAGGGCGCCCTTTGACGGGCGGCTGGGCGCGGTCGCCGTCTCTCCCGGAGCCTATCTAGCCGCCGGCGCGACAGTCGTTACGCTCATCCAGATGAAGCCGGTTTATGCCGAGTTCACGCTGCCCGAGCCGGACCTCGCCCTCGTTCGTTCGGCCATGAAAGAGGGAACGCTGACGGTATCGGTGACGCCGCCGCTCGGCCAGGGCAGTGACGTGCCGCAAACCGGGCCTGCCACCTTCATCGACAATGCCATCGATGCCGCATCCGGCACGTTCACGCTGCGCGCCCAGCTTGCCAACGACGCGCTGACGCTCTGGCCCGGCCAATCGCTCGACGTCGCCGTCACGGCCGGTATGCAGGACGGCGTCGTCATCGTGCCAATGGTCGCGCTTCAGCCGCAGGGCAACAGCTATATCTGCTTCGTCGTCAAGGCGGATAATACAATCGACGTCCGCAAGGTCAGCGTCGGGATCACCGTGGGCGACCGCGCCGGTGTCACGTCCGGCCTCAAGGACGGCGATGTGGTCGTCACCGAAGGTCAGGCGGGCCTTGCAGAAGGCGCACGGGTTGCCTCCACGGCGCAGGGTGCAACGCCATGAGCTTTTCCGAACGCTTCATCCGCCGGCCGGTCGCCACCTTCCTGCTGATGGTCGGGATCATCATCGCGGGGCTTGCGGCCTATCGGAACCTGCCGGTCGCCGCCCTGCCGCAGGCGGATTTCCCGACGATCAACGTTTCGGCGCAGCTGGCGGGCGCCTCTCCCGACACGATGGCAAGCTCGGTCGCCACGCCGCTGATCAAGCAGTTCGAGACCATCGCCGGCATCGATACGATCAGCGCGACCTCCTCGCTCGGCAACACCCAGATCACCCTGCAATTCGACCTGTCACGCGATATCGACGCCGCCGCCGCGGACGTCCAGGCGGCCATCGCCCGCTCGCAGCGCCAGCTGCCGGACAATCTCGCGGCACCCCCCAGCTACCGCAAATCGAACCCCGCAGATGCACCCGTCGTCATCCTCGCTTTGACCAGCGACACCCCCGATCTGACGAAGATGGACGATATCGCGGAAAACATCATCTCGCCCGCACTCTCGACCGTCTCCGGCGTGGCGCAGGCGCAGATCTTCGGCGCCAAGGCCTATGCCGTGCGCATCGAGGTCGATCCGACGCGCCTCGCCAGCCGTGGCCTTTCGCTTGACGGTCTCGCCTCCACCCTCTCGGCCGCGAACGACCAGTCGCCGATCGGCACGCTGCAAAACAGATCGCAGGCCCTGACGCTGAATGCCTCCACCCAGCGCACGAATGCCGACACCTTCCGCACCCTCATCGTCGCCCGGCCAAACGGCCGGATCGTTCGCCTCGGCGACGTGGCCGACGTCAAGGACAGCGTGGCGGTCATCGATCAGGGAAGCTGGCTCGATGGCGCGCCCTCCATCGTGCTTGCCGTGCAGCGCCAGCCGGGTGCCAACACGGTCGCGGTGGTCGATGCGATCAAGGCGAAGATACCCGAGCTGCAGGCGAGCATTCCCGCCGGCATGCACATCAACGTCGTCAACGATGCCTCGGTGTCCATCCGCGCAGCGGTACATGATGTGGAGGTGACGATGATGATCACCATCGCGCTGGTGGTCCTCGTCATCTATCTCTTCCTGCAGCGCCTGAGCGCGACGCTGATCCCCGGCATCGCCGTGCCGCTGTCGCTGGTCGCGACGCTGGCGGCCATGTATGCGCTCGGCTATTCGATCGACAACATCTCCCTGCTCGGGCTGACGCTGTCGGTCGGGCTGGTGGTCGACGACGCCATCGTCATGCTCGAAAACATCATCCGCAAGGTCGAAGGAGGAATGCCGCCGTTCCAGGCGGCGATCGAGGGCAGCCGCGAGGTCGCGGGCACCATCATCTCCATGTCGATTTCCCTGGTCGCCGTCTTCCTGCCGATCCTGCTGATGGGCGGCATCGTCGGCCGCGTGCTGAACGAGTTCGGCATCGTCGTCGCCCTTGCCATCCTCTCGTCCGCCACCGTCTCGCTGACGGTGACACCGATGCTGGCCGCCCGGCTGCCGCGCAACGAGCGGAAAGGCCCACAAAAGGAGACCCTCTTTACCCGGATCACGGCGCGCTATGGCGCATGGGTCGGCTGGTGTCTTCGCCACAGGGGCGTGGTGATGCTGGTCTTCGTCCTCACCCTTGCTGCGTCCGGCTGGATGTTTTCAAGCCTGCCTCGCAGCTTCTTCCCGACGGAGGATATCGGCCTCGTGACGATCTCGACGCAGGCGCGGCAGGATATTTCCTATCAGGCCATGAGCGCGCTGCAGGCGCAGGCCGCGGCAGTCGTCTTGAAGAACCCGGCGGTCAGCCATGTCACCACCACCCTCGGTTCCGGCCCCGGCGGTTCGGCGCTGAATGCCGGCATGCTGCTCGTGCAGCTCAAGCCGGCGCCGGAGCGCCCGGCCCTCGGTCCCGTCCTTACCGCCCTGCGCCACGCGCTTTCCGGTGTCGCCGGCCTAAAGGCCTTCATCACGCCGCAGCAGAGCCTGCGGTTCGGCGGCCGCAGCACGCAGAGCCTGTATCAGGTCGTGCTGCAATCCATCGACGCGTCGGCCGCCCGGCAATGGTCGCAGACGCTGGCAGACGCCATGCGCGCCGACCGCGCCCATTTCGTCGATGTCGCCTCCGATCTGCAGAACAACGCGCTCCAGGCCGACATCGAGATTGACAAGGACCGCGCGAGCAGCCTCGGCATATCGGCGCAATCCTTACGCACAACGCTGGAGGCCGCCTTCGGCAGCTATGTCGTGACCCAGATCCAGACGACGGGCAACAGCTACGACGTCATCCTGGAATACGATCAGTCGCTTGACTGGAACGAACAGACCCTTGGTGCGATCCGCGTCGCATCCGCTTCCGGAACCTTGGTGCCGCTTTCCAGCTTCGCGACGGTGAAGCGCAAGGCGGGGCCGGTCACCGTCAACCAGACCGGCCAGCTCACCGCCGTCACCCTGTCGTTCAACCTGCCGTCCGGGGTTTCCCTCGGCACGGCCACGGCGCGGATCGAGGCGCTGAAACACGAAATCGGCCTGCCTTCCGCCGTCGTGGCAAGCTACGCCGGCGCCGCCCAGATCTTCGAGCAGGCCAGCGACAATACCGGCCTGCTGATCGCTGCTGCCGTTCTGACGATCTATATCGTGCTCGGCGTGTTCTACGAGAGCCTGGTGCATCCGCTGACCATCCTGTCGGGCCTGCCTTCCGCCGCTTTCGGCGCGCTGCTGGCGCTCAAGCTCAGCGGCATGGACCTTTCCATCATCGCTCTGATCGGGCTGTTGATGCTCATCGGCATCGTCAAGAAGAACGCCATCATGATGGTGGACGTGGCCCTGACGCTACAACGGGACGAGCATCGCCCGACTGTCGAGGCCATTCACGATGCGGCTGTCCGGCGCTTCCGGCCGATCATGATGACGACATTTTGCGCCCTGCTGGGCGCGCTTCCCATTGCGGTCGGAACGGGAGCCAGCTCGGAGCTGCGCCAGCCCCTTGGCGTGGCGGTCGTCGGCGGCCTGATCGTCAGCCAGGTCCTCACCCTGTTCATGACACCCGTCATCTTCGTGGAGATCGAGCGGCTGTCCGCCACCGTGAAATCAATGCTGCGGAGACGGCGCACCGCAGGGGTGGAGGCTTGATCGGCCATCCGGACGCGCAACGTCCACTTATCGCTGGAATTGCAAATCCGCGCGCCACATCAAGCGACAATCCGTGGCAAAGCTCGCGGCTATCGTGTTCATGGCCACTGTAAGCCGACCCTTCCATAAAAGAGCCCCCGGCGCTCTAAGCCTAACGCACCGGGGGCCTTATGTCATGACGTTCTCACAATAACAGAAGTTGCATCAAGTAGCAAATATCTAACAACGCGCGATTAGAACCGCCGCCGCACCAGCACATCGCGCCGCAGATTATCCAGCTCGAAAATGCCGCCGGTCGTGTGCACCAGAAGGGTCACGTGGTTTACGCCATGCACCTTGAAGACACTTATGCCCATGGCGGTCGGGGGAATGCCGGCTTTGATCAGTCGCCTCCTTTTCGTCATCACGAAGTCGTCGCAATCGCCGTAGCGCACATCGGCTTGCCACACGTCGACGTCCTCGCGCCGGGGTATGATCTCGGCATTCACCTGATACTGCACGCTTGCGATCAGAGCACGCAGGGCCGGTGTCAGCTGAACAACGTGCGGGCCGCGGGAAGGGCATTCGTCAATGTGCCGAAGGCAATACAGATTATATCCCATCGGAACGGCCGAACCCGCAGACGACGGAAGTTCCGTCTCAATCCACACAATAGCTGCAAGAACAATGGACGGGAGCCCCAGCATCCACGTCCACCATCGCGAAGACGCAACAACTCCCCCTTCGCCCCTCCGACGAAAGTTCTCAGGCATAGCAGCCTCACAGCAATGGTGAAGAATAAGCGATGTTACATCATGTCGCGGATCGACGGGGAGTTCCCAATTGGATTCGCGCAGGGTCGTTCGATACGCCTAACGTTTGGAAGCCGGCCACCTTATAGCGTAGCCAGCGCGATGCGCGCGATGAGTTTATTTCAGCGCGGACGCAAGCAGCCAGAGCGATCGCCGTAGCTATTCACCAGGATGGCCGCAATTTGAGGGAATGGGATTTTTTTGTGGGACAGATGGTAGGTGACGCAGTCCCAAGCGAACCCGTCTCAGAAAGCATTTCCCTGATATCCGACGATTTACAGGGAATTTTTCACCGAACTGAAAAATCGATCAGTTTTGCACTGTCATTTTCGCAGAAACATCAGATGACTAAAAGAGATTTCCCTAACTTGACTAACAGGGAAATAGAGCTTGCGATCTGGGATATTCGGTAGCTTTACCAGGAGCTTTTACCGTCGAAATAAAACAGTCTCTAAAACCTCCATATCTCGTTCGGCAGATTGCACCTGGCCAAGGCGTCCCACATGATTACTGCGATAGCAGGGTCACGGTTGAGACCAATCTTTGCATCCGACCGCGTTGTGGAGGTGGCCTGCGGATAAGCTTGCTTCGCGAGTGTCTCGGCCCAATTGAAAAGAAAGTCATTCTCAGTTTCGCACCCATTCGTGACCATCGGCGACGGTTGCCAGTTGCCGCACGCGCACGACGGCAAAATCGGTCTCGGGATTGGGCGGTAGCTTTTTCGGCCATTGCACCGTTCCCGAAGCGCGAACCCTGTCGGAGGGAATGGAAACCGCAACATCCGTGATCGTCGCCTGCGGCGCGCGTTCGCCGGAAAACAGCGTTGTGGGATAGTCGGATGGCAGCCGGCTGGTCGCGACCAGCATGTCCACGACGGAATTGCCCTTCGGTTCCGCGACAAGGTTGAGCGGCTCCATGACGCCCTTCACATGCCCCCCCGCAGGACGTGACGGCAAATCCGATGGCCAGGATCGCCACCAACGCCCGAAATGACTTCATGAACATTCACATTGCTCAATTCATGCCGCGCCACCCGCGGTCGAGAAAGCCAGGAACCAACGCCGGCAATGGTCCTGAAACATGTCAAAGCGGCACCCCCATGGCTCCCGCGCGCGATCATGAGGATCGGCCACGGGGCTGTATAGTTGGACCAAGGGCCAATATTATCCTGAAGTTTTACGGCTTTGCGACGGGCGGTTTCAGGACTAGGATCGTCAGCGCACGGTGGGGAAAACCACGTCCCCGTCAATTGCATCCTTGCCACAGGTGACACCGGATGAACGTGGAGATCAAATCGGAAAACGTCATAGAAGCCCGCAAAGGCTTCGCCCCCGCCGGCATGGCATGGGTGCCGGGGTCCACCTTCATTATGGGATCGGACAGCCATTATCCCGAAGAGGCACCTGCCCATCCCGTCAAGGTCGACGGCTTCTGGATCGACGAAGCGCCGGTAACCAATCGTGACTTCCTTGCCTTCGTCAACGCCACCGGCCATGTCACTTTTGCGGAGAAAAAGCCGCTTGCCGCCGACTATCCGGGTGCCAAACCATCATCCCTGCGGGCCGGATCGCTGGTGTTCGAAAAACCTGATTATGTCGTCACAAGCCGGGATATCACCCAGTGGTGGATTTTTACCCTCGGCGCAAACTGGCGTCATCCCTACGGCCGCAAGAGCAGCATCGGCAGCATTCTCGACCACCCGGTCGTTCATATCGCCTTCAGCGATGCGCTGGCCTATGCGGAATGGGCCGGCAAGCAATTGCCGACGGAGGCGGAATGGGAGCTTGCCGCAAAAGGCGGGCTGGAAGGCGCCGAATTCGCATGGGGCGACGAACTGATCCCCGATGGCCGGCACATGGCCAACACCTGGCAGGGCAATTTCCCCCATCAGAACCTCGTCGATGACGGCTTCGAGCGGACATCGCCGGTGCGGACCTACCCACCGAACGGCTATGGCATCTACGACATGATCGGCAACACCTGGGAATGGACAGTCGATTTCTGGACGACCCGCCATCCCGAAGCGGCGCTCAAACCCTGCTGCATCCCAAGTAACCCGCGCAGCACGGATATCGAAGGCAGCATCGACGAGCGGCAGGCGAACCTCAAGATCCCGCGCCGTGTACTGAAAGGCGGCTCACATCTCTGCGCGCCAAATTACTGCCGCCGTTATCGACCTGCGGCGCGACATGCGCAGGAGATCGACACGACGACCAGTCACCTTGGATTCCGATGCGTGCGCCGCGTAAAGCCATGATGGTCTGAACGGCCCGCCGGCTTTAGGCCGGAAAGACGTCCTTCCAGTCCGACTTCATGCTGACGACCGTCCAGCCGCGTTTCGGCGCTTCGTCCAGACCCTTGGCAAGCGCTCCGAAATGGGATTTGCGATCATAGGCATATTCGCGATCGGCATCGTCGTGGTGCACGATCAGGCCGAAACGCTTACCCGGTCCCGATGTCGTCCATTCCAGCATCTGGAAATCGCCGTCGGAATTGCCGAAGGCGGCTGTCGGGCGGCGGCCGATGAACTTGTGGATGCCGACCGGCTTGCCTTCCTTGTCGTCGATGAAATCGATCTCCGGCAGCCGCAGGATGACCGGCGTTCCATCGCGGACCTCGTATTTGGTCTTGATGCTGGAGCCGATGACGTTTTCCGGCGGAATGCCGTAGACCGCCTCGGCCCAGGGTCGCATGAACTCGATGCCGCCGCCGGAGACAATGAACACCTTGAAGCCGTTTGCCTTGAGGTAGTCGATCAGCTCCAGCATCGGTTGGAACACCGTGGCGGTATAGGGCTTGTCGAATTTCGGGTGCCGGGCCGTCTTGATCCAGTCGGAAACGATCGCGGTGAATTCGTCGCTGGTCATACCCGCATGCGTTACCGCCACGAGCTCAAGCAGCCCTTTCATGCCACCGGCCGCCACACCCGCGAAATCTCCGGCCAGCACGGACTTGAACGGCTCCGTCGAGGCCCATTCGGGATGTTCGGGAGCCAGCGCCTTGACGCGATCAAGGATGAACGCCAGCTGCACATACATCGGCTGCTCCGTCCACAGGGTACCGTCGTTGTCGAAGACGGCCACCCTGTCGTCCTCGGCAACAAAATCGTGGCTGCCATCGGTGGTGACGGCCGTCACGAAGTCGATGATGCTCTTTCTGGTATCACCCTCGTTCCAGGAGGCAAGCACCGCGTCGTCTGCGGTCGCCGCGCCCACCGAACCCACTGAGGCGATGGCCGCGGCACCGGATACGAGAAGCGTTGCCCTCATCAAACTACGTCGGGAAATCTCTGCCATGGCTCCGTCTCCTCAAATGTTTCATTGTATCTTCACGCCAGATCCGCATCGGCGCTAGTTGGACCAAGGGCCACATCGCTCTCCCCGCAAAGTGGTCAATTCCTGCACATATCGATGCCAACACATCTGAACGATAATAACCCTGGCGCGCATAAACTTGCCATTTCGCGTCATCTTATCGTAGCATAATTGCGCATAAGCTCGACGAGGGGCAATCACGACAGACCTAAGTGCAGTTTTCATTCAGTCACATTGCGTATCGGAACACATTCCTTGCAGACACATCATGCGACTTTCCGCCTCGCGATTTTCCAATGGATTATCCTGCTGGTCGTGTCTCTTGCCGGGGTCGCGGCCGCCGCTGCCCAGTCGGCTTCCGATCCGGTCAAGCGCGTCCTCGTCGTCTACGAAAACGACAGCACCCTGGCGGCGGCCGTGGAGGTCGCCCAGGGTCTACGCACGAGCATGCAGGCGGAAATGCCGGCAACGATCGAGATATACAGCGATTATCTTGATGTCGTGCGCTTCCCGCAGGCCGACCATGTCCAGCGTCTCGTGGCCGATCTCACGGCGAAATACGCCGATATCAAGTTCGATGTCGTCATGGCGGTCGGACCGGGTGCGTTGAAATTCTTGACCGAGAACAAGGCCATCGCGGGCGCCGACACGCCGGTCGTGTTCGGCGCGGTGACGGACAGTTCCGTGCGCCGCAATCCGCTTCCCGCGACGGCCAAAGGCGTTATCAGCCATTTCGACGTCCGCAAGACGATGGACCTCGCCATGACCCTGCAACCGGATGCGAAAAACATCGTGGTCATGACGGGTTCGTCGGCCTTCGACAAAAGCTGGCAGGACACTGCCCGGCAGGAGCTCGCAG
Organism: Rhizobium sp. Root1212; assembly: GCF_001424985.1. Lineage (GTDB taxonomy): Bacteria > Pseudomonadota > Alphaproteobacteria > Rhizobiales > Rhizobiaceae > Pararhizobium. The sequence goes on along the minus strand of NZ_LMDA01000023.1, from coordinate 291,669 downwards.
ACAGCTATGCGGGCCTTCGGGTCAGCTATGTGAGCGACCTTACCATCGAAGGCTTCGTGGAGGCGGCGCGCCAGTTGCCGCGCCAGACCATCCTGCTGGTTCTGACGATTTTCGAGGACTCTGCAGGGCGCACTTTCGTCCCGCGGGACGCCGCCGCCTTGATCGCCCCCCAGTCCGGCGCGCCGGTTTATGGCGTCTATAGTACATTCCTGGGAACCGGGGCCGTCGGCGGCTATGTCGGCACCTTCCATGCCATCGGCGAACAGATGGGCAAGCTTGGCGCCCAGGTCATCAAGGGCGATTTTTCGGCACCCCAGTCAAGCCTGGTAGTGGACGGCCCTCTCGTCGATTGGCATCGTATCCTGCATTGAGGCATAAACCCCGATCTTATTCCCGCAAATGCCGAAATCCAGAACTACGAAATGTCGCCTTGGAGGCGATACAGGATTGAAATCGGCACTATGCTTTTCGTGCTGCTGCTCCAGACACTGACGATCGTTACACTTATTCTTCAGAAGCGACGCAGACAGAGACTTGAAGCGGAGTTGGCACTCGAGCGCCTCGAGCTTGCCTATCTGTCGCGCTCCTCGCAGCTCGGGGAACTTTCCGGTGCATTGGCTCATGAACTGAATCAGCCGAATGCTGGCGGGGGACAAGGCCAAGCCAAGCAGCAAAATCGCGACCACTCCGGAATGCCTCCAATAGGCGGCGCGAAGGCAGTGATTGCCATCGCGCAGATCGGCCCGATGCCTGGCACTTTCTGGAGCCGTCGAACGATATCGCTTTGTTTTGCTTCCGCGGCGATACGACGATCAATCTGCTCAATCTCTTCGTGCAACTGAGCGATCTGATTGAGATAAAGACGTCCCATGGTCTGTACCAACTCAGGCAAATTGTCCGACGTAATGAGCGTCGCGACGCCGCTCCACGTTGCCTAAACCTTTGCCCACGATGATACCGTGCTCCGCTAGGTGGCCACGTAAGGCGTTCACCATTTGCGTTCTTTGACCCACCAGAAGATCGCGGGTCCGGAACAACATTGCACGAGCTTGCTGCTCAGACGTCTTCACAGCGACAGTCCGCATCGTCGGTCGCATCGCAGCCTCTGCTACAGCCTCGGCGTCAGCGACATCATTCTTTTGCCTTTTGACAAAGGCCTTCACATAGACTGGGGGGATACATCGTCCGCAGCAACGAGCAACGTGTTGCTCGAAGCGCGAAACGTGCATACGTTCGCGTTAGCCATCTGACACCTCGTCCGTGTTGGTTTGGTTAGGACCCGCCGCAGACTTGCCGGTCGGCGGTGGGTTCGCCTAATCTAAGGACGGTGCCTGTGTGGGTGAAGCCCAGACCTCGGAGCGAGGTAAACAGCGCGTGGCCGATCTCTCTTCAATTTTATTTTTCTGTCCGGAAGGCAACGTCAGTCTGTCCAGAAGGCGGCCGCGCGCCACAGATGGCCGATCGGGTGGACCGATCCGATGCGGCCGGTAATGGAGTGGCCAGTCTGGCTGCGGCGTATGCGTGGCGCACTCTCAAAGCTGCCCACCTAAAAGAATGACCTTCAAGACGGGTTTGAGGACCCTTTGAAGGCCCGCTTACGATGGGGGCCTTCTGAAATTACAGCGACTAGAGGAACCCAAAGTACCGGCAGTTGCGCAAAATTCCGGGCGTCATCTCGTTGTCTTTGAAAGTGGTGCTATCCTTGTGCTCTTCGACGACCTGGCAAAACGTCCGCACTCTTGCCACATCGTTTTCACCGGCCGAAGCCAGTCTAAACAGCTCGTTGCGTGCCCGCTCCTCATTCAGTTCTCTGGCGGCCTGCGCCGAGGCGCGACGGTACTCCGATATCCCATAGTACCCGCCTGCCGCGATAACGACGCCACAGGCCGCCGCGATTAAGACCTTCAACCAGCCATCCATTTCGTGATACCCCTCGCTCCAGAATGGAGCCAACCTATGTGCAATGCCAGCCAGGGGCAATCGATGACGAAGTCGCTAGGGCTGAAAGAAGTTCTGCTGAAAAAGCCGGTGACAAAAATGCAAAATCGCGCGTCACGCTACACTAGAATGTCAGATAACTCGTTGAATTTTTTATCTAAATTCACGTAATATACACCGAGACAGTTTCGCCAGAAATCTTTGGTAGCGGGAGAGGGACTCGAACCCCCGACACGCGGATTATGATTCCGCTGCTCTAACCACCTGAGCTACCCCGCCATCCAATACGGAAGCGCTTGGAAGCACCGCCGTCGTCATCAGACGGGCGGCTTATAAGGTGCGGTTCATGCCGGTGTCAAGCGAGCCGTTTCAAATAATTGCACTTTTGAAACGGCCGGTGGACAACACCGTCGTCAGCCGCAGATCAGGCCGCAGCAGAGCGGGTCAGGAGATCGCGCAACGCTGCTTCCGCCGCCGCCTCGCGTTCCGAACGGAGAATGAAGCCGCCGCCGTAGACACGTGCATCCTCGCCGACGCCCGAATAGAGCGCGCAAGCCTGGCCGGGAGCAACGCCCGCTTCACCTTCCTCCAGCTCGACATAGATGCCGTTTTCGTCGGCATGGAGCATGGCCGGGGCGGGCTGGCGGGTCGAGCGCACCTTGGCGAAACAGGAAAAGCCGTCCCTTGCCACATCTTCGATGGCGCCGTCGCCCAGCCAGTTGATGTCGCGCAGATAAAGGCGGCGGGTTTCGAGCGCTTCCTTCGGCCCTACGATGACGCGGCGCGAGCGGGCGTCGAGATGCACGACATAGAGCGGCTCGCCGGTGGCGACGCCGATGCCACGGCGCTGGCCGATCGTGTAATGCAGGATACCTTCGTGAGTGCCGAGCACACGGCCGTCGAGATGGACGATATCGCCGGCCAGCGCCGCATTCGGCTTCAGCTTCGAGACGATGTCGGAATATTTGCCCTGCGGCACGAAGCAGATGTCCTGGCTGTCGGCCTTCTTGGCGACAACGAGGCCCATCTCCTCTGCCAATTCGCGGGTTTCCGCCTTCGTCAGGTGACCCAGCGGGAAGCGCAGGTAGTCGATCTGCTCCTGGGTAGTGGCGAACAGAAAATAGCTTTGATCGCGGTCCGCATCGGCCGGGCGATAGAGCGCGCGGCGGCCGGGTGCGCCGGGCTGCGGGTTCGGGCGCGAGCGGATGTAATGGCCCGTCGCCAGCGCGTCCGCGCCGAGATCGCGCGCGGTCGCCAAAAGGTCGGCGAACTTGACCGTCTGGTTGCAGGCAACACAGGGGATCGGCGTTTCGCCGGCAACATAGCTTTCCGCGAACGGATTGATCACGGTTTCGCGAAAACGCTGTTCGTAATCGAGCACATAGTGGGGAATGCCGAGGGTTTCGCAGACGCGGCGCGCATCGTCGATATCCTGGCCGGCGCAGCAGGAGCCGGCGCGGTGGACGGCAGCGCCGTGATCGTAAAGCTGCAGCGTGATGCCGAGGACATCATAGCCCTCGCGCTTGAGGATGCCGGCAACGACGGAACTGTCGACACCGCCGGACATGGCAACGACGACACGCGTGTCTTCTGGCTTGCGATCAAAATCGAGACTGTTCAAGGCAATCGATCCGGCGTTCGAGGTACGGGCTTGGGCTGGCAGCACTCTACCCTGATTGAGGCGAACGGCAAAATGCGAAAGGCGCCGCTAGCGCCTGTTCCCGCATTTCAGCCTTTGGGCCTGCGATGTGCCGCTCATATAGAAAGTCTCGCATGCTGCGACAAGAGCGGCAGCCGCAAAGCCCGGCAAACCCTGCCGAGCCGCCGGCTTTCAGATCAGCTTCAGCCGCATGGCGCGCGCGATCGCCTGCATGCGGTTGACGGCATCGAGCTTTCTCGTCGCCGTCTTGAAATAGCTGCTGACGGTATAGACGGAGATGCCGAGGATGATGGCGATCTCGTCGCTGCTCTTGCCGGCCGCTGCCCAGCGTAGGCATTCGATTTCCCGCGCCGAAAGCTTGTCGCGCGCCGAAGCTCCCGCTTCGAAGGTGCGCTCCAGATGCTCGAACAAGCCGACGAGCGCCACATAGATCAGGGCGGCCTCGTTTTGATCGGGCGCTGCGCGGACACCCGAAAGCGTCGCAATAAAGGATTCGCCATAGGTGGTGTGCAGATGAACGGCCAAGGTCCAGCCCATGCCGTCCCAGGAAAGATCGGACTTCTCGGCGCTTGCCGGCTGCATCAGGCCTGCCGTATCATCGAAGACGGGCAGCTTCGTGTGGCGCAGGCGCTCCACCAGCGGGCTCGCCCCGAAAACCGCCGCCTGATCGTAGCGGCGCACGCGATCGGCGGGCCAGCTGCTCAGCACCAGCCGTTCGGCAAAACGCTGATGCTCGCCAAGGGGAAAGCGCGCGATCATGAAGTGGTTGAACCCGAATTGCGCCGCGCACTGACGCATCAGGTGCAGGACTTCATATTCGGTCTGTACGGGCACACCGTTCATGCCGCGAAGAAAATCAGCATGGGCGTCATTCTGCAAGACCACCTTTTCCGGGTCTCTCATATCGGTCACCAATCGTCCGGCCGCGGGCCGTATCAAGAACGCAAGGGCTGGGGGCCAGCTGCAAGCAAAGACCGCACCACACGCCAAAGCCCCAAGACAACCGAAGCTGTTGGAAGAAACCGAGGAAAGATCTGCTGATATCAATGCTTTGCGAGCAGTCGGAGCATTTCGATTATGCTTCCCGCCCGATTTACTGCTGCCTATAGCTAAAATTTTATTCAAGCGAAAGTACATAATTTGCATGGCTTGACGTCAAAGCCTGCAGTTTTGCGATGCTTTGTCTGTTTCACGCCGGCAGGCGAAGCCCGGCCGCCACTCAATCTTTGCGCGAAAAAATTCCGACACCCACGCAATCGCGCCACCCAGGCGAGAAAATCCGTGCCCAATATGTAAAATTGTGGGCGAATTGTTCCGATCCGTTTAGGCAAATGTTAAATGTGGCGGGGTAACGTGCGGTCATATGGTCTTGAGTATGTGTAGAGAGTCCAATGACCGAAATGATACGACCCCGCGTGAAATATGTCATCGGCCCCGATGGCAGCCCTTTGACGATTGCCGACCTGCCGCCTGCCAATACGCGGCGCTGGGTCATCCGCCGCAAGGCGGAAGTCGTCGCCGCCGTCCGTGGCGGGCTGCTCAGCCTCGAAGAAGCCTGTGACCGATATACGCTCACCGTCGAAGAATTCCTTTCCTGGCAGTCCTCGATCGCCGACCATGGTCTTGCAGGCCTGCGCACCACCCGCATCCAGCAGTATCGGCACTAGCATACGGCGGACGTTTCAGCCTGACACGTTTGCGAATAACCCGATCGCCGCTGCCGGCGTAATTTTGAAGACCATATCGACGGGCGGCTCCTCGCAAGAAGGGCCGCCCGATTGTTTTGCCCTTCCGCCTCCCCTGCCCGGCATGCCATGGTGCCGGCAGGTCAGCAAAGGAATTGGGCCATGGACATCATCGAAGAGGAAAACGGCACGCGCGGCCGCTACAGCATCACCGTCGAGGGCCATACCGGCGAGATGACCTATTCCCGGTCATCGCCGAGCCTGATCATCATCGATCATACGCTGGTGCCGGATGCCCTGCGCGGCAAGGGCATTGCCCAAGCGCTCGCCCTGCATGCGGTCGAAGCCGCGCGCACGGGCGGCTGGAAGATCATTCCGCTCTGCCCCTTCATGCGCGCCCAGGCAGAGCGCCATCCGGACTGGCACGACGTGATCCAGACCTGATCCGTCCTTTCCAGCCAAACGAAGAACGCGAAAGACCCATCCTACCCGTCCCCCTTGGGCGGTAAGATGGGTCTTTCGTTTCCGATGCGCAGCCTCGCCGGGCATCGCCGGCAAAGCCTTAGGCGCGCATGCGCACGCCGCCGTCGCGCTCTTCGAGGGCGGCAGCCTTGGCATGTTCCGCCTTGACCTCCTCGAGCGCAAGCTCGGCCGCATCCTGCTGGATCTTCAATTCCCGCACGGACACCTGCAAATTGTCGGCGCGCTGGCGGGCGGCCTTTGCGAAGGTGGGATAGGCGAAGTGCGACGGATCGGTGATCCCGGACTTCTTTTCCTCGAACGTGATCTGGCTTTCCAATTCCTTGGTCATCCGATCGAATTCGGCCATCATCATTTGAAGCTGGTTCAACTGACGCTGCTTTTCCTTCACCTGAAATTCCTTCAGGCGCACAAGGCTCTCACGTGACTTCATACGCAATACTCCGTGGATAACGAGACCCCGGTCACTCGATTTTGGCCCGACCGGATGATCGGACCATGTCAGAAACGAAAAATTTTCAGCGATCTTAACAAATACCTACCGCTGGTAACCTTTCGTTTACGGGCATCATTAATCATAGGGACGATCATTTAAGGGTCGGTAAATGCCGTTTCTCAAATTCGAGGAGAGGCAGAGATTGAGTCGACGGAGTCGGTTAGCCCTCGTTCTTAATGCATCGCATTAGGACGACGTCTGACGAATTCCGAGGAAAAACAGAGGGCTGCTAAAAATATTTAACAAATTCCGTGCTCTTGCCAGAGTGAATCAGAATTTGTTAACCATTTGCTGGCAGCCTCCAAATCAGGCAACGACTGGATCCGTATCGCGTCAGGGGGCCAAAAACTTACCTTGCGGCGGCGGAAAAGGGGACAATTATGCGGGTTCTACTGATTGAAGACGACAGCGCGACAGCGCAGAGCATCGAATTGATGCTCAAGTCGGAAAGTTTTAACGTTTACACCACCGATCTCGGTGAAGAGGGCGTCGATCTCGGCAAGCTCTACGACTACGACATCATTCTGCTCGACCTGAACCTCCCGGACATGTCCGGTTACGAGGTTCTGCGGACGCTGCGCCTGTCCAAGGTCAAGACGCCGATCCTCATACTCTCCGGCATGGCCGGCATCGAGGACAAGGTGCGCGGTCTCGGCTTCGGCGCAGACGACTACATGACCAAGCCGTTCCACAAGGACGAACTGGTCGCCCGCATCCACGCCATCGTGCGCCGCTCCAAGGGCCATGCCCAGTCGGTTATCTCGACCGGCGAACTGATCGTCAACCTCGACGCCAAGACCGTCGAAGTCGGCGGCCAGCGCGTGCACCTGACGGGCAAGGAATACCAGATGCTCGAGCTGCTTTCGCTGCGCAAGGGCACGACGCTCACCAAGGAAATGTTCCTCAACCACCTTTATGGCGGCATGGACGAGCCGGAACTGAAGATCATCGACGTCTTCATCTGCAAGCTGCGCAAGAAGCTGGCCAACGCCGCCGGCGGCGCGAACTATATCGAAACGGTTTGGGGCCGCGGCTACGTGCTGCGCGAGCCCGACGGCGATTTCGCCGAAAGCGCCTGATTTAGGAGGCACGCGGTCGCTCCCCGCATGGCGGCCGCCCTGCTGTTCATGAAGAACATAAAGCCTGTCGGTTTCGGCAGGCTTTTTTTTGTTTTGAAATGCAACGGAAGCGGATGGGGGAATTCCTACCCCTGGGAAGCGCCGCGAAAATGAAAAAGGCACATGCCTCAAAAATGAGCATGTGCCTTTTTTGAAAACTTACCTTCGAAATTTAAGCGGCGATCGAAAGACCGGCAAAGACGCTCGTCAGGATCTTGCGATCGAACGGCTTCAACAGGAAATCGTCGGCACCGGCGCGTTTTCCGGCCATCATCTTCTTCAAATCTGCCTCGACCACGCAATAATAGATGCGCACGGACTTGCCCTCCGGCAGACGACGGATATTGCCGATGAGTTCCAGCGCGCCATCGAGCCCGGCATCGACGATGATGATATTAGGCAGCTCGGCTTCGCAGCGCACGAGCGCTTCAAGACCATTGGCGGCCTCCGAAACAAGGAATCCCATGCCGGAAAGAATCCGCTTTCCGACCTTCCTTACGACGTCGGAATCATCGGCAATCATCAAGCGTTGCATCGTTCGGCTCCCTGTTTAACCCTTGACGGGAGAAACTTCATTAGCAGCAACTGTAGCTTGGCTTTGGCAAACAATCAGTTACCGCGGGAACGAAAATTTGCCCTATCCGATTACCCTTCAGGCCTCCTTGGCGACCGTGCGGGCACTGAACACGATCTCTTCCGGCGTCGAGGCAATCTCGATCTCCATGCCGGATTCGTCTGCGAGAAGAACGGTATAGTAAGGCTGGATCGTATGGGCGTCGACGGCTTCTTCCATCGTGCCGGCCAGCAGTTCCACCAGCTTCGGCGGCACCCGCATCATCCGGCCCTTGGCGATGAGCTTGAAGACGGCATCGTATTCCGGGTTTTCGAGGATTACGTCGATCGAGCCGCCGCGCGGGATCGCGCCATAGGCGATGAGGAACAGGTTGAGCAGCAGCTTGACCCGGTTCTTCGGGATGATGACACGGGGGCCGGTCCAGGTGACTTCGGTCTTCTTTTCGACAGAGGCGAAATCGCGGGCGGCCTTTTCGGCCTCGCCGGTATCGATCGAGGCGCCGACCGAGCCGGAGGCGCCGAAGGCGAGACGGGCGAACTTCAGGCGCACCGAGGCATTGAGCGCGCTGGTGCGGATCAGGTCCATGGCGTCGGCATCGGCGCCGCCCTCATCGAGCAGCTCCAGGCCGTTGTTGATCGCACCGACCGGCGAGATGATGTCGTGGCAGACGCGGCTGCAGAGAAGCGCGGCCAGATCGGGGCCGGTCAGCGTCAGGTTCTTTACCATTGTCTTTTCCTCAAGTGCCTCGCCCGGCCCGCCCATGAAGCCGGCGGTCGAACATGGATATCCGGCCTCCCTACAACACGAAGGTTGCGCGGACCCGGATCAGCGTTTTTCGAAGTTCATAATGACACCACATTTGGTAAACCGATTGTTAAGACGATCGGTTCAAATTGCAGGCAATGAACCGCGCGGCTCGACCCATGACGGACCACCGCCCGGCCCCCGCACGGAGGATAAAATGCAGCCGATGATAAAGCTCGCCAAGGCAGCCTGCCTCGGTCTCGCCGTCACCGTTTTCACCCTTCTGGGATGCCTTGCTTCCGCCCAGGCGCAGTCCGCCGGCGGCAACCAGTATACGATGCAGGAAATCGTCGATGCCGGCCACGGCTTCTTCGGCTCGACCTCCGGCGGGCTGGCGAAAGTGGTCGAGCGCGCCTTCCAGAATTACGGCCTGCCGAACGGCTATATCCTCGGCCAGGAAGGCTCCGGCGCTTTCATCGCCGGCCTGACCTATGGCGAAGGCGATCTCTATACCAAGAATGCCGGCCAGCACGACGTGTTCTGGCAAGGCCCTTCCCTCGGCCTCGACTGGGGCGGACAGGGCAGCCGCACGATGATGCTGGTCTATAACCTGCCGTCGGTGCCCACGCTCTACAAGCGTTTCGGCGGCGTTTCGGGCTCGGCCTATGTGGTGGCGGGCTTCGGCATGACGGTGGTGACCGACGACAACATCGTCATCGTGCCGATCCGCACCGGTCTCGGCGCCCGCCTCGGCATCAATGTCGGCTATCTCAAGCTGACACAGCAGCCGACCTGGAACCCCTTCTGATCGCGCGATCCCGAGGCTTTCGGCGGAAAGGCTTGGGTGCGATAAAATTCATGATATCCTGATAGAACAACCCGGCCGTCGCTGCAGCCACTGCAGCGCGGCCGAACCATGAGACCACCGCATCGGACGGGCACCAAGACGCCGTCCCAACAGAATGGCCGCCTGTGATCGAGTTTCTGCTTCTGTTTTCCCTGGGCTTCCTGACAGCTGTCATGCTGGGCGTACTGGTGGCGCCGATCGTCTATAAGCGCATCATCCGCTTTGCCGAAGACCGGCTGAAGGCCACCATGCCGCTGTCGCCGCAGGAGGTGCGCGCCCAGAAGGACGCCGCCCGTGCCGGCTATGCCGCCGAAAACGCCCGCACCGAGCAGATGCTGAAGCGCGAGCGCGACAAGACCGTGGCGCTGATGCTGGAGAAAGAGGCCGTCATCCGCGACATGCAGCGTCTTTCCGGCGAGAACGCCGACCTTCACGCCCAGATCGAGACGATAAATGTCGAGGCAGGCAATTTCCGCTCGCAGGTGCGCCGTCTGGAGCAAAGCATCGACCGGCTGACCAATTCGCTGGCCGTCACCGAAAAGGACGACGATGCCAAAAAGGCGGAAATCTACGCGCTGTCGCGCCAGATCAACACGCTCTCCATGGAAATCGACAACCTGAAGATCGATCTTGCCGCCCGCAATGCCGAGGCCGAGAACCTGAAAAGCCGCATGACCGGTCTGCGCGACGAGCGTGATATCGCCCGCGAGGAAGCCCGCACGGAAGGCGCCAGAGCCCGCGAATTCGAGTTGCGTCTCTCGCGCGACGAAACCAAGCTTCGGCAGATCGAGCAGAAGCTGTCGCGCGAAATCGCCGCCAATGCCGACAAGGATTCCTTCCTCGACCGCCGTGCCTCAGAGATCGACCGGCTGAAACAGAAGCTGAAGGACAACAACAACGAATTGCGCGATGCCCTGAAGGCTGCCCGCGCAGCCGGCACGAATGGCGCGCCCCGCAAGGAACGCAAGCCCGCGCCCGCTGTCGAGATCACCGCCACTGCAGCGGCGACGGATGTTGCTCCGAACCTCTCCTTCGAGCACGAGCGCAACCGCGTATCGGCCCTTTCCGAACGGCTTGCCACCGTGCAGAGCACTGCCCACGATGCGGCGCTGCGGGAAGAGATCGCCGATATCGCCGCAAGCGTGGTGGCGCTCACTGCCGCGCGCGAGGGCGCGGCGTCTCCGATCCATGCGATCCTCGACAAGGCGCCGGCCGATGCGGAAGGCGATCGCGTGAGCCTTGCAGCACGCGCTTCCGCGCTGATGCCGCCCAAAGCCTGATCAGACAAACCCGTTGATCGTCGCCACCTGATGCAGCGCGATGCCGGTCGCCGTCGCGACGTTGAGGCTGTCCAGCCCCGGCCGCTGGTTGATGCGCGCCGTGCGGATAGACGACAGGATCGCGGCGGGCAGCCCCTCGCCTTCCGTGCCCATCAGAAGCGCCGTGCGCGGCGATGGCGGGATATCGGCAAGCGCCACCTCACCGCGCGGCGAAAGACCACAGACGGCAAAGCCCTCGCCTTGCAGCCGCTCCAGCATTGCACTGATGGAACCTTCGCGGCTGAAGGGCACCGACAGCACCGAACCGACGGAAACGCGGATCGCCTTGCGATACATCGGGTCACAGCAGGTTTCGTCGAGCAGGATGGCATCGACACCGAAAGCGGCGGCGTTGCGGAACATCGAACCGATATTGTCATGATTTGAGATGCCGCAAGCCGCGAGTACAAGGCTTTTCGGCGGAAGGCCGGCGACAAGCGCCTCCATCGACGGCATGCCCGCGCGACGGCCGAGCGCCAAAACGCCGCGGTGCATGTTGAAGCCGGCGATGGCATCGAACACCGCTCCGTCGGCAACATAGACGGGTATGTCGTCGGGAAACTCCGACAGAAGCGGCCGCAATCCCTCGACCCTGTTTTCAAGCAGCAGGATCGCTTCCGCGATGATGCCCTGCCCTGCGCCGCGTTCAACCGCGACATCCAAAGATGCGGCTGGGTTTCCCTTCTCCCCCGCGGGGAGAAGGTGGCGCGCAGCGCCGGATGAGGGGGCCGGCTGGCTCGAAATTTGCGGAAATACCCCCTCATCTGCCCTTCGGGCATCTTCTCCCCGCAGGGGAGAAGGGGGAGCAAGGTGCAGCACTCGTCTCTCTAGCGTAGCCCGATGGGCGGCGGCGAGCATGCGCAGCACCACGGTCCCCTCGGCGATAAAGCGCCCTTCGCGCCCCGTCAGGTCGCGCTCGCGGATCGAGACGAAGCCGGCGATCCGCTCGTCGTCACGATCCGTGATGCGCTGGAGCGGGGCCGCCATGGTGGCTCAGTTGGTCTTGACGGCGATATCGGCGACGATGCGGCCGGCGGCGATATCGAAGACGATCGCCTTCTGCTCACCCGCCGATGTCGCGCCGTAGAACAGGATCTGGCCGCCGGATAGCGCAACATTGGCGACGGTGAACCCGGCTGGGAGCGCGGCGGTTGCGGCAACCGGCGCATCGCTCGGCACGGCAAGACCCGCCGCCTGCGGTGCGGCCGCCTTGTCGTCCATGCGCGTCACCTTGTAGACAATCGCGCCCAGCACGGCCATAAGCATGACCAACATGACACCGGCCGAGACGAGCTGCAGGCGAACCATCTTGCGGCGGACGTTTTCCATCACCGGATCGAGCGGTTTTTCTTCCTGTTCGTCTGGTTCCTGAAGCGACATGATGGGCCTTTACCTGCGGATTTGAGAAACGATGAACGACCCCTTTAAACAAGCAACGGCCAATAGGAAAGTCCTGACAGCCGGCGAAGATGCCGGTGGCCGCATCGATGCCTACCTGACGGAGGCCATGGCCGGCGAATTTTCCCGCAGCCGCATCAAGGCGCTGATCGAACAGGGCGAGGTCGTCGTCAACGGCACGGCCGTCATCGAGCCGAACAAGAAGGTGCGCCCCGGCGACGTCATCGAACTCAACCTGCCGGAGCCGGAAGACCCGCAGCCGAAGGGCGAGAACATCCCGCTCGACGTGCTCTACGAGGACAACGACCTTATCGTACTCGTCAAGCCCGCCGGCCTCGTCGTCCATCCCGGCGCCGGCAACTGGCACGGCACGCTGGTCAATGCCCTGATCTACCATTGCGGCGCGAGCCTTTCCGGCATTGGCGGCGTCAAGCGGCCGGGCATAGTCCACCGGCTCGACAAGGATACCAGCGGCGTCATGGTCGTCGCCAAGAACGATATCGCCCATCGCCATCTCTCCGACCAGTTTGCCGATCACGGCCGTACCGGCCCGCTGGAACGCGCCTATTACGCCGTCGTCTGGGGCCGCCCGCGCACGCTGAAGGGCACGATCGACGCGCCGCTCGGCCGCGCCGGCGACCGGGTGAAGCGTGCCGTCAAGCACGAGGATGCCGAAGACGCCCGCGAGGCGATCACCCATTACGAGGTCGTCGAACGCTATCTGGAAAAGCCGGATGCTACCGCGCTTGCCTCGATGGTCGAATGCCATCTCGAAACCGGCCGCACTCACCAGATCCGCGTGCATATGGCCCATATCGGCCATCCGCTGATCGGCGATCCTGATTATGGCGCGGCCTTCCGCACCAAGGCCAATCTCCTGCCGGACACGGCAAAGGCCGTCGTCAACCGCTTCCCGCGGCAGGCGCTGCATGCCTTCATGCTGGCCTTCGAACACCCCACGACCGGTGAAACCATGCACTTCGAATCCCCCCTGCCACAGGACATGGAGGAACTGGTTCAGGCGCTCAAGGCCGGCGCTCGCTGACAGGATTTTTCGGGCCTGACGCATCCTTTTGCCCAGACGGACGTTGGAAGGGGAGAAAAAAGGAGAAAGCCGATGGTCGATAGCACCGAGATCAGAGAACACGCCGAAGTCATCAGCGCCGACGGCATCCATGTCGGCACAGTCGATCGCGTAGAAGGCGATCGCATCAAGCTGATCAAAAAGGATAGCGGCCCCGGCCACGAAGGCCATCACCACTTCATTCCGCTCGTTGCCGTCGAAAGCATCGACGGCAACCGAGTGCGCCTCAATACGAGCAGCCGGGATGTCATGGGCGAGGAAGAAGAGGCGGATCGCTCCCCGATCCATTGACCCTGGCCTGCCTCCGGCCCAGGTTCGCCTGGGCCGGACCGGGCGCAAATTTTGCGGCGGAGCCCTTGATAATTGCCATCAGGGCACGATCTAGAGGCTGCAACCCATAGCCCGCACACAGCGCGCTGGTATCACATGGTCGTGATACCGGCATCTTGAATCACGTTTTCGCCGTACTTATCTAGGCATCGTGGGGTCGGATAGACCCACATGCCTGGCCTGCCAGTAAGGAGGCCGGAAAGCGAAAGGGGGGTGCACTCATGGCCCGCAATACGTTGCCGTCAATTACCGCCGAAGGCGGCCTCAACAAATACCTCGACGAAATACGCAAGTTTCCCATGCTCGAGCCGCAGGAAGAGTACATGCTCGCCAAGCGCTATCAGGAGCATGACGACCGCAAGGCAGCCCACAAGCTCGTGACCAGCCATCTGCGTCTCGTCGCCAAGATCGCGATGGGCTATCGCGGCTATGGCCTGCCGATCGGTGAAGTCGTTTCCGAGGGGAACGTCGGCCTGATGCAGGCCGTGAAGAAATTCGACCCGGAACGCGGCTTCCGCCTGGCAACCTATGCCATGTGGTGGATCAAGGCCTCGATCCAGGAATATATCCTGCGCTCGTGGTCGCTGGTGAAGATGGGTACGACCGCCAACCAGAAGCGGCTGTTCTTCAACCTGCGCCGCCTGAAGGGCAAAATCCAGGCGCTCGACGAGGGCGACCTGAAGCCCGAACAGGTCAAGCAGATCGCCACGACCCTCAATGTCTCGGAAGCCGAAGTCATATCGATGAACCAGCGCCTCTCGGGTGACGCATCGCTGAACGCGCCGATCAAGGCGAGCGAAGGCGAAAGCGGCCAGTGGCAGGATTGGCTCGTCGACGACCACGACAGCCAGGAAGACATGCTGATCGAGCAGGACGAACTTGAAAACCGCCGCGCGCTGCTGGCCAGCGCCATGAACGTTCTGAACGATCGTGAGCGCCGCATCTTCGAGGCCCGCCGCCTGACGGAAGATCCGGTCACGCTCGAAGACCTGTCGACCGAGTTCGACATCAGCCGCGAGCGCGTGCGCCAGATCGAGGTCCGCGCGTTCGAAAAGGTGCAGGACGCCGTGCAGAAGGCCGCCCGCGAGCGCGCCCAGCAGCTGCGCGTCATCGAAGACGCATAAAAAGCGCCGCAGCAAGACATGAAAAAACCCGGCTGGATCGCTCCAGCCGGGTTTTCTTTTGTCTGCCGCAAATGGTTTTACTGGCTCGTATTCGGCTTTGCCAGGCTCCAGGCCTGCAGCGCCTTTGTAAAGGCTTCCGTGCCGGCCGGCCCCTTTTCCAGCGTCAGCAGCGCGCGGCGGCCGTTGCGGTAGGTAATCGGGATATCGATCCAGCTGCGGCTGCGCAGAAGCTCGGTGTTGGTCGCGACCGCTTCCGGGTAGTCGTTGAGCGCGATCATATGGAAATCGTCGGTGATCTTGGCGGGAACCGCGATCAGCGGATCGCCGCGATCCTGCTCGGTGCGCTTCATCGAAACGCGCTGGACGTTTTCGATGGCGCCGCCTTCGAAATTCTCGGGCAGCGAGAAGACGAATTCGACCACATGGCTGGCCGGCAGAGACGGATCGGTGTTGCGCTTCAGCGTCATCAGCGCCGTCAGGCCCCGCTCGGGAACACTGATCTGCGCCTGCACGGCCGGCTCCGGCGGTGCGCCGTCTCCGGGCGATTCTTCCTTCAGCGACCAGGCGACGGAACCCTCGATCGCCGTCGGCGCCGACTGGCCGAGACGCTCCTCGTAGAGGAACATCTTCTGTGCGCCCTCTGGAACCTGGACGTTGTTCTGGGCGGCCGGCGTCGTGGTGTTGGTGGCCGGCGGGGTCGTCGTGCCGGCGGCCTGATCGGTGCTGGTGACGGGCGTCTGCGTCGTGGCCTGCGCGGTGCCGGCTTCCGTCTGGGCCGCGACGGATTTTCCTTCCGCCTGGGCCACTTCGCCGGTCGCGGGCTGCGCCGGGCCGGGATCGGTTTCGGTGCCGTCCGCCTGCAGGCGCTGGGTGAACTTGGTGTTGCCGGCAGCCTCGCCTTGCGATTGCTCGGTCGTTGCCGGCGTCGTGGACGGCGTTTCGGCGGCCGGCTGGCTGGTTTCCGTCGTGGACGTCTTCGGGGCGGATGCCGTGACGGACGCGATGGTCTTGGAGACCCAGGCATTCAGGTCGTCACGTTTCAGCCAATAGCCATAGCCACCGCCGCCGAGCAGGGCGAGCAGAATCACACCGATCCCAGCAAGCTTCAGGCCGGAGCGCGAACGTTTCGGCTCGACACGGTAGGAAATGGGACGCGCCGGAGCGGCCATTTCCTCCGGATCGGGCACGGTTGCGCGGGGAGGTTCGCCGTCGTCCGCCGTTTCATTCCTATCGAGCAGACGATCGATGTCGTCCCAATGGGCTGCCGGGACCGCGGGCGTCGCGGTTTCAACGCTCGCGGGCTTTTCGACCGGCCAGGACCAGTCGGAAATCGCGGGCTCGCTGCTCTCGGCGGCAGCCGGCGTCGTCGGTTGCTGGAAGGGATCGCTTTCGTCCCACTCCCAGGAATGGGAGGGTTCGACCGAAACCTTGGCACCGTCATCGTTGGACGGGGTTTCCGGCGGCATATAGGCGGCCAGATCTATGACCTTGCCATCCGCATCGATATCGACGCTTTCGGTCCATACGGGTTCCGGCGTGGCGCTTGCCTTTGCCGGAGCGGGATCGTGCCATTCCGGCAGCTCCCATTCCGATCCGGCGGCCGGTTTCTCTTCCTCCGGCTCTTCGGCGGGCTCGGCCGGTGCAACCTCGGCAGCCTGCTCTTCCCAGGCGTCCACGACCTCGGCGGCCTGTTCGTCTTCTACCGGCTGTTCATCGACAGGGCTTTCGACGTCCGGGGCTTCTTCGGCATAGATGGGCCGCGACTCGAAGCTCTGTTCCTCGCGATGCTCGTCGGAGGCCTCAGGCTCGGCCACCGGCTCTTCAGGCTGTTCGAGCACTTCCTCAACAGGCTCACGCTCTTCGGCAACGGCCTCCGGCTCGCTCTGCTGCGGCTGTTCATCGTCCGGCTGCTGGGAGACCAGCTCCTGGGCCGGTTCAGGCTCGTCGTGTTCCGGCTCGGCTTCGGCAACCTGTTCGGCCGGCTCTTCGACAGCCGGTTCGGGCTCGGCGACACGCTCTTCAAGGGCATGTTCTTCCGGGGCCGGCTCTTCCGCGGCGGGCTGTTGCGCCTCTTCGACCGGCGCTGCGTCGTGAGCCGTGGGCTCCTCGGCCACATCGTCGAGGGAGGGCAACGCTTCCGCATAGTCGCTCTCGACTTCGCTGATAGCGGCCTCGAGCTTCTGCATCTGCCGATCGATCAACTCGTCCGAAGGACGAGGCTTCATATTCTCCAGTTGACGGCGAACGGCGCCGCGGGCCTTTTCGTAGACCTTCGACCGCATTTCGGGAACATTGTCCGAGAGACCATCGACGGTCCTTCGAATAACAGCAACAAAATCCGCCATCAGAACTTTCTCATACCCTTCAGGGTGCCCGGCCCCTCGAGAGCCAGGCTCTTGTTTTTCCAGATCAGGCCGCGAAGATTAATCTTCAAACGGGTCCGTCACAAGTATGGTGTCGTCGCGCTCGGGGCTGGTCGAAAGAAGGGCGACGGGGGCGCCGATCAGCTCTTCCACCTGGCGCACATATTTGATCGCCTGGGCCGGTAGGTCGGCCCAGCTGCGGGCACCGACCGTCGAT
This sequence comes from Rhizobium sp. Root1212, assembly GCF_001424985.1. Taxonomy (GTDB): domain Bacteria; phylum Pseudomonadota; class Alphaproteobacteria; order Rhizobiales; family Rhizobiaceae; genus Pararhizobium. Next base: position 274,292 of record NZ_LMDA01000023.1, on the reverse strand, counting down.
TCCTTCCAGCCTTCCAGCGTCACATATACCGGCTTGGCCTGGGCCTGCTGTGCCTGGCTTGCCGGCAGATGATCGATCTCGACACCATCCAGCGTATAGCCGATGCAGATCTTCAATTCGTCGAGACCGTCGAGCACGTCGAGCTTGGTGAGCGCAATGCCGGTGATGCCGTTGGTGGCGACCGACTGGCGCACCAGCGCCGCATCGAACCAGCCGCAACGACGCTTGCGGCCCGTGACCGTGCCGAACTCATGGCCCTTCTCGCCGAGGAACTGGCCGATCTCGTCGTGCAGCTCGGTCGGGAACGGGCCTTCGCCGACGCGGGTCGTGTAAGCCTTGGTGATGCCGAGGATGTAGCCGAGCGCGCCCGGCCCCATGCCGGAACCGGCGGCAGCCTGGCCGGCGACCGTGTTCGACGAGGTGACGAAGGGATAGGTGCCGTGGTCGATATCGAGCAGCGTACCCTGCGCGCCTTCGAACAGGATGCGCGCGCCCTTGCGGCGCTCGCGGTCGAGCAGCAGCCACACCGTATCCATGAACGGCAGCACGCGATCGGCGATCGAGGACAGCTCCTGCATGATCGCCTCATGGCTGACTTCGGCTTCGCCAAGGCCGCGGCGCAGCGCATTGTGATGGGTCAGCAGCCGATCGACCTTGGCCGGCAGCGTGCTGAGGTCGGCGAGATCCATGACGCGGATGGCGCGGCGGCCGACCTTGTCTTCATAGGCCGGACCGATGCCGCGACGAGTGGTGCCGATCTTGGTGCCGCTATTGGACGCCGCATCCTCGCGAATGCCGTCCAGTTCGCGGTGCAGCGACAGGATCAGCGTCGCATTGTCGGCGACACGTAGGTTGTCCGGGGTAATGGTGACGCCCTGCTTGCCGAGCTTTTCGATTTCCGCGATCAGCGCATGCGGATCGATGACGACGCCGTTGCCGATCACGGCGAGCTTGCCAGGGCGCACGACGCCGGAGGGCAAAAGCGAAAGCTTGTAGCTGACGCCATCGATGACAAGCGTATGGCCGGCGTTATGACCGCCCTGGAAGCGCACGACGATATCCGCGCGCTCAGACAGCCAGTCGACAATCTTGCCCTTGCCCTCGTCGCCCCATTGCGATCCGACCACGACTACATTCGTCATCTCAGTTTTCCCGTTTTTTGGCACATGCCGTCAAAAGCTTCCGGGCGCGCCACCTTCAAACCCGCGCATCTATACTGGTTTGTTTTTTGGAAATCGACCCTGTAGCCGCCTGAATCGGGCTTTTTGCATGACAATCACAGCGTTTAGCCTATATCACGGGTCCGGTGCGTCCGATATCCCCATCCGTCTGCCCCTTCCTGCCCGAGGAAATGCCCCGATGAACCTGCAGGCCTACATCATTCTCTGTATCACCACTGCAATCTGGGGCGGCAATTCGGTGGCCGGAAAAATGGCCGTCGGCCATGTCAGCCCGATGATGCTGACCACCACGCGCTGGGTCATCGCCTGCCTAGTGCTCCTGATCTTTGCGGCACCGCAGGTCAAGCGCGACATGCCTCTCATCCGCAAGAACTGGCTGCTTTTGCTCGGCTACGGCACCATCGGCTTCACCGGCTTCAATGCCTTTCTCTATTCCGCCCTGCAATATACCAGCGCCATCAATGCCGTCATCGAACAGGCCGGCATTCCCATGGTCATCTTCCTGATGAATTTCGTGCTGTTTCGCACGGCGGTTTCGGCCGCACAGATCGTCGGCTTCACGCTGACCCTCGTCGGCATCGCGCTGACGGCGTCGCACGGCAACCCCATCACATTGCTTTCGCTCGAACTCAACCGTGGCGACGGGCTGATGATGATCGCGGCCCTGCTTTATGCCGGCTATACGGTCGCGCTGCGCTGGAAACCTGCGATCCACTGGAAGAGCCTGATCGCGCTTTCCGCCTTCGGCGCGCTCGTCAGCAGCCTGCCGCTGCTTGTCTGGGAGATATCCGCCGGAAACCTCATCATGCCCGATATGGAGGGCTGGGCCATTGTCGCCTATGCCGGCATTCTGCCGTCGCTGGTCTCGCAGATTCTTTACGTACGCGGCGTGGAACTGATCGGCCCCAATCGCGCCGGTCTGTTCATCAATACCATCCCGATCTTCGGCATGCTGCTTTCGATCCTGCTGATCGGAGAACGGCTCGAAACCTTCCACATCGTCGCCATGGCGCTGGTACTGGGTGGCATCGCGGTTGCGGAACGGGGACGCCCGAAGCAGCTTGAGGAGGCGCAGACGCAGTAAAGGCTCTGGGAATCAACCATGGCCACCGCAGTTTCCTCTTCTACCCCAACGGTGGAGAAGGGGAAACCGACCGTCAGGCCGCCGCAAGAAGCCGCTCCATATAGGTGGCTCCATCGCCATAGCTGGCGAGCTTCTCCTGCAGCACCGGATCACTCACGGCGGCGAAATGCTGCTTGCGCCAGAACGGCCGCGAGCCGCCAACCGAAACCAGCGCCAGGACAGCAAACCCTTCAGCGTGCGCCAAGAGCGCCAACTGCGAAACGATCGCCGCCCCGGCCCCGGAGCCCCGCGTTTGCGGCAGAAGCGCCAGATCATGCAGATACCAGCAATCGGCATCGTCGGGGATAGAGTTTAGCGGCCGGTTGAGCGGCGGCGGGCGGCGGCGCGTCCAGGGGTGGCTGAGCATGTAACCGTCTACCGCCTCGCCACGCACCAGCACGAAGCAACCCTGCGGGCAAAGCCGCATGCGCTCGGCGAGCACCGCCTCCTCTTCCGGAAAATCGGCATGGGCGACGGCCTGGATCGCCATAACGGCGTCAAGATCGGCCGGCGTCGCCTGCCGCCATCGGAATTTTGCCTGCATCGTAAAGTCCCTGAACGGATATGGCGCGCCGATGAAAATCGACGCGCCATGGAAAGTCAGTCTTGGGAGGATCTGACGGTGTGTTTCAGTCGACGTTGAAGCTCAGCAACTTCGCCTGACGGATCGCTTCGTTGGCCCGCAGCTTGTCCAGCACCTCTTCGGTCACCGGACCATCGACATAAAGCAGCGCGATCGCATCCGAACCCGCATCCTTGCGGCCGAGCTGGAAGTTGGCGATGTTGACGCCGGCATTGCCGAGTGTCGTGCCGATGAAGCCGATCATGCCGGGAACGTCGGTGTTGGTGATGTAGATCATGTGGCTGCCGACATCGGCATCCAGGTTGATGTCCTTGATCTGGATGAAGCGCGGCTTGCCATCCGAGAACACCGTACCGGCGATCGAGCGGGTCTGGTTCGCGGTCGTGACAGTGAGCTTGATGTAGCCATCGAACACGCCCGATTTGTCGCGCTTGACCTCGGAGAGGATGACGCCCTTCTCCTTGATCATCACCGGCGCCGAAACCATGTTGACGTCTGCCACCTGGCTGCGGATCAGGCCGGCAAGCGCCGCACTCGTCAACGCCTTGGTGTTCATGCCGGCGGTCGAGCCGTCATAGAGGATTTCGATTTCCTTGATCGCGCTTTCCGTGACCTGGCCGACGAAGGCACCGAGCACGTCCGCGAGCCGGATGAACGGCTTCAGGATCGGCGCTTCCTCCGCCGTGATCGACGGCATATTGATGGCGTTGGAGACCGCCCCCTTGACGAGGTAATCCGACATCTGCTCGGCAACCTGCAGCGCGACGTTTTCCTGGGCTTCCGTAGTCGAGGCGCCGAGATGCGGCGTGCAGACAACATTAGGCAAGCCGAAAAGCGGGCTTTCCTTGGCGGGCTCTACTTCAAAGACGTCGAAGCCCGCACCGGCGACATGGCCGGACTTGATGGCATCGGCCAGCGCCTGCTCGTCAACCAGACCGCCGCGGGCGCAGTTGATGATACGCACGCCGGGCTTGGTCTTGGCGAGGTTTTCCCGGCCGAGAATGCCGCGCGTCTTGTCGGTCATCGGAACGTGCAGGGTGATGAAATCGGCCTTGGCCAGGAGTTCGTCCAGCTCGACCTTGGTGACGCCCATTTCCTGGGCGCGCTCGGCCGACAGGAAGGGATCATAAGCAAGCACGTGCATGCCGATACCGATCGCCTTCTTGCAGACGATGCCGCCGATATTGCCGGCGCCGATGACGCCGAGCGTCTTGCCGGTGATTTCGACGCCCATGAATTTCGACTTTTCCCACTTGCCGGCCTGCGTGGAGACGTCGGCGGCTGGCAGCTGGCGGGCAACGGCGAACATCAGCGCGATGGCGTGCTCGGCCGTGGTGATCGAATTGCCGAAGGGTGTGTTCATGACGATGATACCGCGGCGCGAGGCGGCCGGGATATCGACATTGTCGACGCCGATGCCGGCACGGCCAATGACCTTCAGGTTGGTCGCGGCCGCGATCAGCTTTTCCGTCGCCTTGGTGGCGGAGCGGATGGCGAGGCCATCGTAATTGCCGATGATTTCGGCGAGCTTGTCCTTGTCCTTGCCGAGTTGCGGCTGGAAATCGACTTCGACGCCGCGATCGCGAAAGATCTGGACGGCGGTTTCCGACAGTTCGTCGGATACGAGAACGCGAGGTGCCATGATGGGCTTCCTTCAAAAACGGTTCAGCGATGGATATGGGGAATGGGAGGCTCCGCCTTTTCGGCGAAGCCTTTTACGTCAGGCCGCAGCCTGGGAAAGCGTTGCCTTCTGGGTCTCGAAAGCCCAGGAGAGCCACGGCATAAGCTTTTCCATGTCCGCGGTTTCGATGGTCGCGCCGGCCCAGATGCGCAGGCCCGAGGGAGCATCGCGATAGGCGCCGATGTCGTAAGCGACGCCTTCCTTCTCGAGGAGCGTGACGACGCCCTTGGCAAAGGCGGCCTGACCGTCGGCATCCAGCGCCTCGACGTCCTTGTCGACAATCTTGAGGCAGACGGAGGTGTTGGAGGCCGTTTCCGGCTTCACGGCCAGATTGGCGATCCAGTCATTGGCGGCGATGAAATCGGTGATGACCTTGGTATTGGCATCGGCCCGCGCCATCAACGCCTTGAGGCCGCCGATCTTCTGCGCCCACAGCAGCGCATCGATATAGTCCTCGACGCAGAGCATGGACGGCGTGTTGATGGTTTCGCCCTTGAAGATACCTTCGGAGAGCTTGCCGCCCGAAGTCAGGCGGAAGATTTTCGGCAGCGGCCAGGCCGGCGTGTAGGTCAGCAGACGCTCAACGGCACGCGGCGAAAGGATGATGACGCCATGGGCGCCCTCGCCGCCGAGAACCTTCTGCCAGGAGAAGGTGACAACATCGAGCTTGGCGAAATCGAGGTTCTGGGCGAAAGCGGCCGAGGTGGCGTCGCAGATCGTCAGACCCTTGCGATCAGCCGGGATGAAGTCGGCATTCGGAACACGCACGCCGGAAGTGGTGCCGTTCCAGGTGAAGACGACGTCGCGGTCGAAATCGACGGTGGTGAGGTCCGGCAATTCGCCGTAGCCGGCTTCAATGCGGCGGACGTCCTTGAGCTTCAGCTGCTTGACGACATCGGTGACCCAGCCGGCGCCAAAGCTTTCCCAGGCCAGCATATCGACGCCGCGCTCACCGAGCAGCGACCAGAGCGCCATTTCGACGGCGCCGGTATCGGAGGCGGGCACGATGCCGATGCGGTAATCCGCCGGCACGTCCAGAATTTCGCGGGTAAGATCGATGGCCTGCTGCAGCTTCGTCTTTCCGACTTTCGCACGGTGCGAACGGCCAAGCGGCGCGTCGGAGAGGGCATCGAGCGTCCAACCGGGGCGCTTCGAGCAGGGGCCAGAAGAGAAATGGGTATTGTTCGGACGTACGTCCGGCTTTGCGGTCTTCGCCATGTGCTATCCTTCCAGATAGATAGCTCCTCGTTGGGGAGGAGTGTCCCGCCGCCGTGAATATTGATAGCGGCTCTGGAAGTCAAGAAATTTGTGTCGCAGTGAAGAAGATTTTTGGCGTTCCGGTGATAGCCGGCCTACCAGAACGACAAACGCAGGCCGGCGCGGAATTCGTGGCGGCCGAGACCGTCGTCTTTGCCCCTGGCATCCGATGCCCGGAAGAGATCGCCGCCGGCAATATCCGAATAGCGATAGCCGAGATCGAGCTTCAGCCGGTCGCTGACATCGTAAGAGATGCCGGCCATCAGCGCATAGGTGAAGCGCCAGCTCGTCTCGCCGTCATAGGAATACGTCGTCGCGGGACCGCCGGTACAGGCGCCATCGGCGCAGGCGCCGCTCACGGAAACGTCGCCCCATTTCAGCTGCGTCGCGCCGACGCCGGCGCCGATATAGGGCGTGAAACCGGCGAGCGTGCCGAGATCGACATAGGCATTGGCCATCAGGCCGAGAGCACTGTAGTCCGCCTTCGTATTCAGGCCGCAACGCGTGCCGGCCGCATCGCCGGCGCAGGGAGCCGACGAAAGTCCCCTGCCATCTAAATCATCCTCGAAATAATCCGCCGTCAAATCGGCGCGCAACATGTCGTTGAACTGATAACCGATGCCGAGGCCGCCGGAGAAAGGCTTGCCGAACCGCGCGTCGTCGAAATCACCGCCGGCAAGACCCGCCGGCGCCGGCGTCGAGACATCAAGCGACGGATCGCCTTCGCTCGCCCAGGGCGCATAGCCGATATCGCCGCGCAGGTAGAAGCCGCTTGTCGGCGTCCGCGCGGCCGAGATCGTCACTTCCGGGGCATCGAGCAGATCGTCTGCGGCAAGCGCCACAGGGGGCAAAAGCGTCATGACCAAGACTGCCGGGGCGCATGTCGCCAGAAGAGTGTGCCGCCAGTTCATCGTCCGCATCCTTGGTCACCTGAGAGCGCGAATCGCACCGCGCCGCCGTTTACGAGTGTTAACTATTGCAAACAGCGGTTAAGCAGCGGTTAACCATGCTTCTTTGCGAAGCCTTAAGGGATGCGGGCAGCCCGTAAATGCAAAAAGGGCCGCCGATGGCGACCCTTTTTCAAGCTTTACGATCGAACCCTATTGCAGCGAGTAGCGCAGGCCCATCTTGAAGTCGTGCGAGGTGATGTTTTCGAACTTCATCGGCGCATTGGTGACAGAGCCGTCATAGGCATGAATCTTGTCCGTCTTGCCATCGCCGAGATCGAGATAGCTATAGCCGAAATCGAGCGTCAGGCGGTCGGTCGCCTTGTAGGCGACGCCGGCATGCAGCGCCCAGGCCAGATCCCAGTTGCTGTCGCTGCCGGCATAGGCCAGACCGGAGGTCGGCGTGTTGACGTCGCGGAAGTGCGAGATCGTGTTGCGCGACGCACCGATACCGGCGCCGACATAAGGCGTGATGCCATACCATTCGCCGATATCAACGTAAGCGTTTGCCATCAAAAGCCATTCGGACTTTTCACCGGTGTAGTCGTTGGTGCCATCCCAGACGACGCCGCCGGCTTCGTTATGGCCGTAACGGTCGGCGCCGGTGAATTCGGCCTTGCCGCGATACTGGACGATACCGTCCGCACGCAGCCAGTCATTGAACTGATAACCGATACCGATGGCTGCCGTCGGCGCGCTGCCGAAGCCGCCCTCATCGACCATTTCATGGATTTCGACATCGTCGAAGAGCGGATGATCGAGGCTGCCCAGGCGCTGGTTGCTCATGCCGAGATCGCCGCGCAAATACCAGCCGCCCATCGGCACGACGACCGGTGCCGGTTCCTCATAGAGCAGATCTGCCGCCGAAGCGGCCGAACTTGCGAGCATAGCCGCCGCAAGGGCAATCAGATATTTTTGCATCGACGTCTCCGAGTTTTCTCAAAGTATGACACTGCATGCTGCAGTCGTTGAGCCGATATTCTCAGACGTCGGTTAACATTGGATTAAGTATAGAAATTTACTATGTTCAGTAACGATTGAACGGATGAACTGCAGCCACACGCAAAAACACCGGCCTTTCGAGCCGGTGTTTTCTTGTTTGAAACTTGATTTGAACGATATCAGGCGGCGCTGCGAACGCTGGCGATGACGGAAACCAGTTCATCGACGATGCGCTCGACCTGAGCGTGGTCATCGCCTTCGGCCATCACGCGGATCAGCGGCTCAGTGCCGGAGGGCCGGATCAGCAGGCGGCCGTTTTTGGCAAGATCGGCTTCCGCGTCGGCAATCGCCTGACGCACCGCCGGCTCTTCCAGCGGTTTTCCTGCGGCAACTCGGACGTTCTTCAAAACTTGCGGCACCGGTTCGAAGCGGTTGCAGACCTCGCTCACCGGCTTGCCGTGCCGCTTGACGCAGGCGAGAATCTGCAAGGCGGCGACGAGGCCGTCGCCGGTCGTGCCGAAATCCGACAGAACGATATGGCCGGACTGCTCGCCGCCGAGGTTGAAGCCGCCCTCGCGCATGCGCTCGACGACGTAACGGTCGCCGACCTTGGTGCGGTGCAATTCCAGCCCCTTCGTCTGGAGGTGCCGTTCCAGCCCGAGATTGGACATGACGGTCGCAACAATGCCGTTGCCGACCAGTTGGCCGTCCGTCGCCCAGCTGTCGGCGATCACGGCCATCAGTTGGTCGCCGTCGATGATCGTGCCGCGTTCGTCGACGATCAGCACACGATCGGCATCGCCATCCAGCGCGATGCCGATATCGGCGCGCACTTCATGGACCTTCTTCGAAAGGGCCTCGGGATGGGTCGAGCCGCATTCGAGATTGATGTTCATGCCGTTCGGCTCGGTGCCGAGGGTGACGACATCGGCACCGAGTTCCCACAAGGCAGCCGGTGCAACCCGATAGGCGGCGCCGTTGGCGCAATCGATCGCTACGCGCAAGCCCTTGAGCGTCACATCCCGCGGCAGGGTGCGCTTGGCATGCTCGATGTAGCGGTCATGGACGCCGTCGATGCGCTTGGCGCGGCCGATATCGGTGGACTTGGCAAGCTGGCCGGACAGATCCTGATCCAGCAGGTCTTCGATCTGCGCTTCGATATCGTCGGAGAGCTTGTAGCCATCCGGGCCGAAGAGTTTGATGCCGTTATCCTGGAAGGGATTGTGCGAGGCGGAGATCATCACGCCGATATCGGCGCGCAGTGAGCGCGTCAGCATGGCGACGGCCGGTGTCGGGATCGGGCCGAGAACGAAGGCATCGACGCCGGCGGCGGTGAAGCCGGCGACCATGGCGTTTTCCAGCATATAGCCGGACAGCCGCGTATCCTTGCCGATGACCACCCGGTGGCGATGGGCGCCGCGGCGGAAGATCGTACCGACGGCGATGCCGACGCGCATGGCGAGATCCGGCGTCATTGGAAACAGGTTGGACTGGCCGCGAATACCATCCGTACCGAAATACTTGCGCTTCATAAGAACTCCGTTCGTCGAAGGGGCAACGGTCGCGGCGGGCACAATGGCGCTCGGGACCGGAAGAGCCTCTTTCTTCCTCTTCGTGGTTGCGCGTTGCGCAGGACGCATGGCGACACTCCACATTTGATTTTCGCGCGATCGATATGCTTCGTGCGCGATCGCTGATTACGCTCTCTTGCCACAGTTTTCGCGGAAGCGGCAGTCCATCGTAACATCAGAAATCATTACAGCCCGTTACCTTCTACGGCTGACCTACCCGCAAACAAAAAGCCGCCCCGGAAAGGAGCGGCTTTTTGTTTGTTTTCACGCGCAGGGTTTATTGCGGCTGGGGCTCGAAACCACCTTCGGCTTCATCACCCTTGTTGCCGACGTCCTTCTTGCCGGCGGACGGCACGGCCGAACCGCGATGCGGCGGCGTATCGTCGCCGAGATCGCGAGCCGGCTTTTCGCCGCGAATCAGCGCCTTGATCTCCTCGCCGGTCAGCGTTTCGTATTCGAGCAGGCCTTCGGCCAAAGCTACGAACTCGGAGTGCTTCTCGGTGATGATGCGGCGTGCTTCCTGATAGGCTTCGTCGATCAGGCGGCGCACTTCGTTGTCGATCTTCTGGGCCGTCGCTTCCGATACGTTCTTGCTCTGGGAAACGGAATGGCCGAGGAAGACCTCCTGCTGGTTTTCGCCATAAGCGACCTGACCGAGCTGGTCGGAGAAGCCCCATTGCGTGACCATGGCGCGGGCAAGCTTGGTGGCCTGCTCGATATCCGAGGATGCGCCCGAGGTGATGTTCTCCTTGCCAAAGGTGATCTCTTCGGCAACGCGGCCGCCCATCATGATGGCGAGGCGCGAGACCATCCACTTATAGCTCATCGAATAGCGGTCGCCTTCGGGGAGCTGCATGACCATGCCGAGCGCGCGGCCGCGCGGAATGATCGTCGCCTTGTGCAGCGGGTCGGCGGCCGGGACGTTGAGCGCCAGGATCGCATGGCCGGCTTCGTGATAGGCGGTGAGCTTCTTTTCGGCTTCGGTCATGGCGGAGGAGCGGCGCTCCGCACCCATCATGATCTTGTCTTTGGCATCTTCGAATTCAAGCATGGTCACGACGCGCTTGTTGCGGCGCGCGGCCATAAGCGCAGCTTCGTTGACGAGGTTCATCAGGTCGGCACCGGAGAAACCGGGCGTACCGCGAGCCAGAACCTTCAGATCGACATTCGGCGCCAGCGGCACGTTGCGGATATGCACCTTGAGAATGCGCTCGCGGCCGTTGATATCCGGGTTCGGCACGACGACCTGACGGTCGAAGCGGCCGGGACGCAAGAGCGCCGGGTCGAGAACGTCCGGGCGGTTGGTCGCGGCGATCAGAATGATGCCTTCATTGGCCTCGAAGCCGTCCATCTCGACCAGCAGCTGGTTCAGTGTCTGTTCGCGCTCATCATTGCCGCCGCCGAGACCGGCGCCACGATGACGGCCGACGGCGTCGATTTCGTCGATGAAGATGATGCAGGGCGCGTTCTTCTTGGCCTGCTCGAACATATCACGGACACGGCTTGCGCCGACGCCGACGAACATTTCGACGAAGTCCGAACCGGAAATGGTGAAGAACGGCACATTGGCTTCGCCGGCAACGGAGCGCGCAAGCAGCGTCTTACCGGTGCCGGGAGGGCCGACGAGCAGCACGCCGCGCGGAATGCGACCGCCGAGGCGCTGGAATTTCTGCGGGTCGCGCAGGAATTCTACGATTTCTTCCAGGTCCTGCTTGGCTTCGTCGACGCCGGCAACATCGTCAAACGTCACGCGACCATGCGCTTCGGTGAGCAGCTTCGCCTTGGACTTGCCAAAGCCCATCGCACCGCGCGAGCCGCCCTGCATCTGCCGCATGAAGAACAGCCAGACGCCGAGGATCAGCAGCATCGGCAGCAGCGTGCCGATATAGCTCAGGAAGCCGGAAGATCCGTCGCTTTCCGGGCGCACGGTCACGGTGACGTTCTTGGCTTCGAGGCGCTCGGTCAGCGTCGTATCGATCGCGGGCGCATAGGTCTGGAAGGTCGCGCCGCTCTCGGCATAGGAGCCGATCACCTTGTTGCCGGTGATCACGACTTCCTTGACGCGGCTGCCGTCAACTTCCTTCAGAAATTGAGAAAAGGGAATTTCTCGCGACCCGGTGCGTTCGGCCGGTTGCTGAAACATGCTGAACAGCGCGATCAGCAACAAGGCAATGATTGCCCAGAGGGCAAAATTTCGAAAATTAGGGTTCATCGAACTCCCCGGAACCTGTCGTCGCAACCACAAATGATTTGAGATCGCATTCTTGCTCTTAACATAGGATTGCGGGAACGGATTGCCAAGGCGCACCGGTCAAACACGCGTCTTTTCCGTCAATACATCGTGAACCGGAGATACCAAATACCGGCCACGGCCAAAAAGCACGGCCATGCGATCCGCCAGTGTCAGGTCGAAACGCGGCAAAAAGGTGTCGTAGAGCGGGATATGCCGTTCGACCACCGTCGCAATATCCTGATGATCAGGGGTTGCGTGGGAAATCGACAATGCGGCGGGCGCTGCGCGGCGGGCGATGGCCTGCGGTACCCCTGCGGCGAAGAGTCTCGCCTCTGTGCTTCCCGTGTCTTCGGTGGCATGCAGATGAAGGGTTTGCTTTGATCGGTTTTCGACAACGAACCGAGCGTCCCAGATTGCGCGCGCTCCGGGAGTAAGCGTGACGGCGGGTAAGCCGCGCTTTTCGCGGTAGAGATAGAGGGCATCGCGGCGGCGGTCGAAGACGGTGCGGGAGGCAGTGATGCGGCCGGGGGCTCCGCCCCCGAGAAATGCGGCGACGCGATCTGCGACGGCGCGGCTCGGCGCATGCGAGATGCCGCCGATAACCGCAGCCAGCAAAAGAATGACGTCGCGCGCATCCGGCTCTTCGACGCGGTCGATCAGGGCCGGTTCCAGCCGGGCAACCAGCCCTTCCATAACCGAGACATCACCCAGCAATTCGGCCATGCGCCCAGCCCGCAAGCTGCGCCAATGGCCTCCGGCTCGGAAATCGCCGTTGCTTTGCACGACACCCGCCGCTTGCTTTCCCTTCTCCCCAGCGGGGAGAAGGTGGCCAGCAGGGCCGGATGAGGGGGATGGTTGGCGCTGGGCAAGCGGGGGCATCCCCTCATCCGCCCTTTGGGCAACTTCTCCCCGCTGGGGAGAAGGGAAAGCAGGGAGCGCCTCAATGCCACTCTGCTGCAGCAGCGCATGGCGCATTCGCACCCGTTCGAATGCGGGATTGGCATTGCTCGGATCGTCGAACCAGCTCTCGCCTTGCATGCTGAGATAGTCGCGAATAGCTCCCCGCCGAACATTGAGAAAAGGCCGCAATATCCAAACCTGCCGGCCATAGAGAACGGCATCCGCCATACCAGAGAGCCCCGCAGACTGCTCCACGGAGCGGGCTTTGCGCATGGCGATGGTTTCCGCCTGATCATCGGCGGTGTGGGCTGTGACGATGCAAGCAGCGTGAAGATCGACGGCGGCTTCCGAGAGCAAAGCATAACGCGCCTCGCGGGCGGCGGCCTGGATACCGGAGGTGGGTTTTTCACCCATCCATCGCTTGATCACATGGGGAATGCCGATCCTGGCGGAGAAGGCAGCCACATCCTCGGCCTCCCGAAGCGAACCCGGCCGCAAGCCGTGATCCACCGTGCAGGCGGCAACGCTGAAACCTTCTAACCCGCCGCCATCCAGCGCCTGCTTCACGGCGAGCAACAATCCCTTCGAATCGCTGCCGCCGGAAATCGCGACGAGGATGCGGCAGGGGGAGAAAAACCGATGGAGAAAATCCTGCGCCACCGCCAGGACGGGATCGCTCACGATCCGCGTCTCAGCAGGCGAGACGGCTCTGCTCGCTCTTCACCTTGGCGTTCACGGCCGGCGAAGCCTTCGGATAGCGCTTGGTGACCTCGCGCAGCGTCGCGCAGGCCGTATCCTTATTGTCGAGGGCGGCGAGCGACATGCCGAGCTTCAAGAGCATTTCCGGCGCCTTAGGCGATTTGCCGAAGGCCTGATGCGCATTGAGGAAAGTCTTCGCGGCGTCGTTGTACTTGCCCTGCGAATACTGCGCCTCGCCCAGCCAGAAATTCGCATCCGCCGCCTTGTCGCCATTCGGAAAGACGTCGAGATAATCGCGGAATTCCGTTTCCGCGACGCTATAGTCACCCGACAGCACATGGCCGTATGCGGACTGATAGAGATCGCCCGGATTGTCCAGTGCGGCCGTCTGCTGTTGGGTGTCAGGCGTGGAATTGAGGCCCTGATCGGCGCCGGTCTGGGCCGGGTTGACGCTGGCCTGGCCGTTGTCCATGGGCTGGGCATCCTGATTGGCGGCGACCGGATTGCCGTTCTCGTCGAAGATGATCTGGCCGAGCGTCGAGGGCGGGGCACCTGATGTCGAAGAGGCCGTATCCGACCCCAAACCTGCGTTGGGATCGGTAGCCTGACCGTCCGTTGCCGAAGGGGCAACGGAAGCCTGGTTGTTGGTGCGCGGGGTCTGCAGCGAACCGCTCTTCTTGGTCGAAGCGCCCGATTTGCCGCTTTCCAGGTCCTGGAAGCGGAATTCGTTGTCTTCCTGGAACTTGCGGATCTGTTCCTGCATCTGCAAGAGCTGGAAGCTCATTTCCTCGATGCGCCCGTTGAGCTGGCGGATCTGTTCCTCGAGCTGGCCGATGCGTCCGACCTCGCTGGACTGGACGTTGATGATCGGCTGCTGCTTGGCGGCGGGCTGCTCGCGGTGAAGCACGCGGTTGATCACGGCGGAAAGCGGCATGGCGGTTGCTGCCTGCCCGAAGCCTGCAAGCGCAGTAAGGCCGATCATTCCCGCCACGACAAAATGTTTCATGTCATGTGTCCTGTTTGAAGGTTCGCCGACGCGCGGAACCGACCAGAAAATCAGTCTCCGCACGATGTCCGCACAGTTTTCCAATTGACGTCAAAAAGCAACGGAGTTCGGTAAAAGTGTGACGAAAAAGAAAGGCGGCCGTGCGGCCGCCCTCCCCGGATTGCAATGCCTGCGGCAATTACATGCCGGCGCCACCGAGCACGGTAACGGCGCGGCGGTTCTGCGACCAGCAGGAGATGTCGTCGCAGACGGCCACCGGCTTTTCCTTGCCGTAGGAGATGGTCTTGATGCGCGAAGCCGGGATGCCGCGCGAAGCGAGGTAATCGCGGGTCGAGGCAGCGCGACGGGCGCCGAGCGCGAGATTGTATTCGCGCGTGCCGCGTTCGTCGGCATGACCTTCGACGGTGATCGCGTAGTTCGGATACTTCTGCAGCCACTGGGCCTGACGGTCGAGCGTCGCCTGGGCGTCGGCACGGATCGAGGTCGAATCGGTATCGAAGAAGATACGGTCGCCAACATTGACGGTGAAGTCCTGCTGCGAGCCCGGCGTTGCGTTGGCGCCGTTGAGGCCGAGTTCGCCGGCGCTGTTGGGCAGGTTCTTCTTCGATGCGCAGCCGGCGATGGCGAGCGTCATGAACAGGGCAACCATTACCGGATTGCGCGCGATGGAATTCATGCGGCCAGCGGCCGGGGCGTGAATGCGGCTCATGGGCCGGTCTCCTTGCAAGTCGAAGTTTGAATTCAGGGTTGCCAGACTGTAACCGGAAGCGGTTAATTTCATTGCAACGATTATGGTTAATAGAGTGTCAAAACGTGATCTGGAGCGCTGATAATCAGTATTTTGCGGCAGGAAAGCGGCACGTCGCCATATTTCCTGCCGCATTGCAGCATCGCTATTCCAGAAGCGGAGACCAGGCCGGGTCCGAAGCGAAGCCCTGAGTCTGGACCTGCTGCTCGTTATAGCCGGTGAGATCGATCGAATAGATTTGCGGGCCGCCGGCGCCGGCGTTCTGGCGGAAGAACATCAGCACGCGGCCGTTCGGTGCCCAGGTCGGGCCTTCATTGTGAAAGCCCGAGGTCAAGATGCGCTCGCCCGAACCGTCCGTCTTCATCACGCCGATCGAGAACTTGCCGCCCGACTGCTTGGTGAAGGCGATGAGGTCGCCACGCGGAGACCAGACCGGCGTCGAATAGGAGCCGTCGCCGAAGGAGACGCGGCGCTGGCCGGAGCCGTCGGCGCCCATGACGTAAAGCTGCGGCCTGCCGCCCCGGTCGCTTTCGAAGACGATCTGCGAACCGTCTGGCGAATAGGACGGCGAAGTATCGATGGCGGCGGTGTTGGTCAGGCGCGTCGTGGTACGCGAGCGCAGGTCCATGGTGTAGATGTTGGCATTACCGTCCTGCTGCAGGCTCATGATGACCCGCTGGCCATCCGGCGAGAAGCGCGGCGCAAAGGTCATGCCGGGGAAGTTGCCGACGACTTCGCGCTGTCCGGTTTCCAGCTGCAGCAGGTAAACCCGCGGCTGCTGGCCTTCGAAGGACATGTAGGTGATTTCCTGCTTGTTCGGCGAGAAGCGCGGCGTCAGCACGATATCGTTGGAATTGGTGATCGCGCGCGCATTGAAACCGTCCTGGTCCATGATGGCGAGCTGGCGCTTGCGGGCCGTCTTCGGGCCGCTTTCGGCGACATAGACGATGCGGGTGTCGAAATAGCCCTTTTCGCCGGTGATGCGCTCATAGATCGCATCGGCGATGATATGGGCGACGCGGCGCCAGTTTTCCGGCTGGGTGAAGAACTGCTGGCCCGCCATTTGCTGGCCGGCAAAAGTATCCCACAGGCGGAACTCGGCCTTCAGGCGGCCGTCGCCTTCCTGGGTGACGCGACCGGTGACC
Organism: Rhizobium sp. Root1212; assembly: GCF_001424985.1. Lineage (GTDB taxonomy): Bacteria > Pseudomonadota > Alphaproteobacteria > Rhizobiales > Rhizobiaceae > Pararhizobium. The sequence continues at coordinate 258,276 of NZ_LMDA01000023.1, read as the reverse complement.
AGCGCCTGCGCGTTGATGACCTTCCAGTCCTCGAAGCGCGGCGCGGCATCCGGGTTGGAAATCTTCTCGATGAAGGCATTGCGATCGATCGGGGCGAACAGGCCGGAACGCTTCAGGTCGGCTGCGACGACGTCGGAAATCTTCTTGCCAAGCTCACCCTGCAGGAAATCGCTGATGGCGATCGGCATGGGCTCGACATTGCCCTTGTTGATGTTGAGTTCGACGAGCGCGTGGGCCGGTGCGCTCATCAGCGCGACCATGCCCGTCAGCACGACGAGGAATCGAAAGAAGTTGCGTCTCAGCATGATCAAGAAGCCTTTCAGCCATTCGTTCTGTGTCATTGGATCGACATGGAGCTTGGGTCGAAATTGACGACCATCTGTCTCCATGAGTCGTATTTGTCTGCCGGCAAACCCTGGAATGGCAGCGATCGCAGGATCGCGCGGCGCACGCTGCCGGACATCGTCCGCTGCGCCGTCGCCGAACCGCCATTGGTCTCGACCTCGGGTTCACCGATAATGTTGCCCTGCGGGTCCAGCTCGAACCGCACCGTCAGGATCATGCCGTCCAGACCCTCGATGCCGGCAAAGGCGCTCCAGTTCTTCTGGATCTGGCCGCGAAGCGCATCCATTTCGTTCTGAGAAAGCGTGTTGCCCGTCGTCTTGGAGGCACCGAAAGCCTTCGGCGTTTTGCCGCTCTTGGCGCCGCCGTTGGCCGGATCGGTCTTGTTGAGAAGGGCGGCAACCTCATCCGCATTAAAGTCGGATTCAGCGGCGGAAGAAGCCTTTTTCTTCTTTTCCTTCTGGTTTTCTTCCTTCTTGGTGTCCGGCGTCTTTGCCGCCTCGACCGGCTTCTCGACCTTAGGCTTGGCCATCGGCGTCGGTACCTTGTCCGGCAGCGCTTCCGCATCCGGATTTTCCGCCGGCTTCTCTTCCGCGGGCTGCTCTTCAGGCTTTGCTTCCGGCTTCGTCTCCTGCTTGGGCTCGGGCAGGGCCGCGACCTCCTTGGCAGGCTCGGTCACCGGCTTTTCTTCGGTCACGTCCTTGGTGTCTTCCTTCACCGGGTCGGGCGTCGGAGGCGTTTTCTCCGCCTTTTCCGGTGCTGCAGCAGCCTCGACGTTGTTCGGCTTGGCGTCCGGCTTCGGCGGCGTCTTCAGGTCGATCTTGTTTTCGCCGACATGCTCGGCGTTTTCGACGATATCGGGACGTTTGGTCGGCGTAACCGACGGGATTTCGGCCTTTGGCGCTTCCTTGTCGCCCTGCTGCAACTGCGTCAGCTCTTCAATCGGAACCATATCGACCGGCAGCGCCTCGACGTCCGCAACCTGAAAGTCAGGCGGACTACCCAGCGAAACCAGCGCCCAGGTCAGCACGAGGGCGTGCAGCACAGCAGATGTGACGAGACTTGTCTTCATCGCAGCGCTCTACTGGTCCTTCTTGGGCTGGGTAACGAGGCCGATGTTCTTGAAGCCGGCTTCCTGGATGCGCGACATGACGTCGGCGATCACGCCGTAGGGCGAGGTGGCATCGCCGCGCACGAAAATCCGCTCGCTGTAGCCTGTCGTCGCGATCGCTTCGAGCTTGGCGGCGACTTCCTCAACCGGGATCGGGGTTTCCTGCAGGAAGACCTGACCGTCGCTCTTCACGGAAATGGTGATCGGCTGCGTTTCGGAATTCAGCGCCTTCGCCTGCGTTTCCGGCAGGTCGATCGGCACGCCGACCGTCATCATCGGTGCGGCGACCATGAAGATGATGAGCAGCACCAGCATGACGTCGACGAACGGCGTCACGTTGATTTCGCTCATGATTGCCTTGCCGCGTCCGCCGCGCCGGCGGCGACCGCCGCCCGAACCACCAGAACCGCCTACTGCCATACCCATGGGGATACTCCGTCCTTTGAGCCGGCTTTACTGCGCGGCTTGCCGCGGCTGCAGCTTCTCATCGATCTGACGCGAAAGGATGGCCGAGAACTCGTCTGCGAAGCCTTCCATGCGGGCGGTGATCTTGCCGGCATCGGCAGAGAACTTGTTGTAGGCGATAACCGCCGGAATAGCGGCGAGAAGGCCGATGGCCGTTGCAAGAAGCGCTTCGGCGATACCGGGCGCGACGACCGCAAGGTTGGTCGACTTCGAACCGGCAATCGCCTGGAACGAGGTCATGATACCGACGACGGTGCCGAACAGACCGACGAACGGGCCGGCCGAACCGATGGTGGCGAGCGACCCGAGGCGGGCGGAAAGCCCATCGGATTCCCGCGCCAGCGTCACGTCCATGGCGCGATCGATGCGCATCTGCAAGCCGATCGGCGAGCGGGCGCCGCGCTCGAAACTCTTCTTCCACTCGCGCATGGCCGAGACGAAGATCGCCCCCATGCCGGAGGTCTGGCGGTCCGAAAGCGTGCGATAAAGCTCTTCCAGCGACTGACCCGACCAGAAAACCTGCTCGAAGGCGTCTGCCTGGCGGCGGGCCTTGGCGAAGCTCAAGGTCTTGTCGACCACGATCGCCCAGGTCCAGACGGAGGCGGCAATCAGCCCCAGCATCACCAGCTTGACGACGAAGCCTGCCTGCATGAAGAGCGACCAGAGCGATACGTCGGTCGTTGCGGCTGCCAGTCCTACCTGTTCCATACTTAAATCCCCGAATCCAAACACCCGGCAGGAGCAGTCATTTGCTCGCGGCCAGGTTGCTCAAACGTCCTTGCTAAAGATTGACCCGGCATATGCCCTGGACCCGCCTGAGCTGATCTTCAAGCCCTGTCTGCCTGCCTTTTTGCGGCCAATCTTGGTCAAAGGATGACGTGCACTGCACAAAACCCTAATACAACGCATTAAGACATCATTATGGTTAAGAGAGCGTTACCGCCGAGGCGTTTGGGGAACATTCACCTTCGCCCGGCATTATCGGCGCATGACGACAAGGCCCCCGGAAAACAAGGCCGGCGATACCGTTCTCGGCATCCGCATCAGCAGCGGCGACCGCAGGTTGTTCTCCGAGCCCGAGATCAACAAGCTCGACCTCGCCCACTATTATGGCGTGGCAGCAGACCGCATGCTGCCCTTCGTCGCCGATCATCCGGTTTCGATCCTGCGCTGTCCGCAGGGACCGGAGCATCAGTGCTTCTACCAGAAACATGCCGGCGACAGCTTTCCCGACGACATCCTGCAAATCCCGATCGAGGAAGCCGATGGCGATGTCGCCAACTATCTCTATGTGAAGGACGGCAAGGGGCTGGTCGCCGCGGTGCAGATGGGCACGGTCGAGTTCCACATCTGGGGCTCGCGCATCGATCGGCTGGATATGGCCGACCGCCTCGTCTTCGATCTCGACCCCGATCCGAGCATCACCTTCGATACGGTCAAGAAAGCCGCCCTTCTTCTGCGGGAAAACCTTGCGGAGATCGGGTTGAAATCGCTGCCCATGGTCAGCGGCGGCAAGGGGGTGCATGTGATCGTGCCGCTGGCGCGCCGCGCATCCTGGGAGGATGCGAAGGATTTCGCCAAGGCCTTGTCGTTAAAGATCGCCGATGCCGACCCAGACCATTACATCGCCACCATGTCCAAGGCGAAACGCACGGGCCGCATCTTCATCGACTGGCTGCGCAACGAGCGCGGCGCAACCGCCATTACGCCCTACTCCGTAAGAGCGCGAAAAAGCGGGCCGGTGGCCACGCCCGTCAGTTGGGAAGAGTTGGATCGGCTCGATGCCGCCAACAGCTTTCACATTCCCGATATTCTGAAGCGGCTGGAAGAGGCCGACCCATGGCACGAGGCCGGCGACTGGAAACAGGGCCTGACGAAAACCATGCTGGAAAACGCGGGCGCCCAATAGGCTCAGGCCGTGCCGAGGAATTTCTTCCCCAAAGCTTCGGGCAGCCGCCGCGGACGGCCACTGGCATTAATGACCGCGATGATCACCTTGGCGGCGATCAGCAGGGTTCCCTCGCGGCGGATTTCCTGCTGCAGCACCATCTTGGCGCCACCCGCCTTTTCCATCGTCGTGACGATGGTGAGGATATCGTCCATGCGCGCCGGCGCCTTGAAGTCGATCTCCATGCGATGCACGACAAAGACCAGCCCTTCGGTATCGCCCTCTATCGCCAGCGATGCCTGCTCGACGCCGAGGAGACGCAGGTAATCCGTGCGGGCGCGCTCCATGAAATGCAGGTAGCGGGCATGATAGACGACGCCGGAAAAATCCGTGTCTTCGTAGTAGACCCGCTGGATCAGACGGTGCCCGTGTTCGGTGAGTTCGCCGGAAAGCGCGATCAATGTCATGACATGCCTCGGAAATATGGTCCGAGGCGGTGACTACCACCGGTCGCAGGCTTGCGGAAGGGACAAATCCGCTTCAGCGGTCGAGATTGCCGTCGTCCCAGATGATGTGCTGCGGCGTGGCCGGCAGGTCTTCGATCTGCTCGGCGATGAAATAGGGCGGGATATCCAGTTCCGTCAGCGCCTGCCGTGTCGCCTTTGCCCATTTGAATTCAAGATCGTTCTTGCCGTCCTTCAGCCGGTGGACGATGTCCGTCGGATGGAACGGCAGGCTGTCGGGCAATTCCATCAGGTAATAGAAACCGATTTCGTGGTAGTCGCGCTTTTCGTAGTGGAAGAAATTCTCGACCATCCAGAGCATGCGCCCGACCTTCACGGTCACGCCAAGCTCCTCCATCATCTCCCGTTCGAGAGTTTCCGCCGACGTCTCGCCGATCTCCGCCCGGCCACCGGGAAAGGTCCAGAAATTCTCGTGCACCGCCCGGTGCACCAGCACATAGCCATCGCGAAAACCGAGACCGGCAATGCGGAAATTGAAGCGGCGGGGCTTGGCATCGATGCGGATCATCTTCCGCTTGCCCTTGCCCATCAGTCGTCTTCCTGAAACAGCCGGAACTGGCTGGCTTCCAAATCCTTCGGCACCGTCAGGCCCAGATGTTTCCAGGCATTGGCCGTCAGCACCCGGCCGCGTGGCGTGCGCTGGATAAAACCCTGCTGGATCATATAGGGCTCGATGATATCCTCGATCGCATCGCGCGGCTCGGAAAGCCCCGCCGCGATCGTTTCGATGCCGACGGGTCCGCCGCCGAAATTGAGCGCGATCATCGTCAGGTAACGCTTGTCGAGCTGGTCGAGACCCATATTGTCGACGAGCAGCCGCGTCAGGGCCTCGTCGGCAATCTCCTTGGTTACCGCTTCCGCCCTGGCAACCTCGGCGAAATCACGCACACGGCGTAGAAGACGGCCGGCGATACGCGGCGTGCCGCGCGAGCGGCGGGCGATTTCCCGCGCCCCTTCATCGGTGATGCCAAGCCCCATCAGCCGCGCGCCACGGCGCACGATCAGCTCCAGTTCCTCGACCGTATAGAAACTCAGCCGCACCGGAATGCCGAAACGATCGCGCAGCGGCGTCGTCAGAAGCCCGAGGCGGGTCGTCGCCGCAACCAGCGTGAATTTCGAAAGATCGATCTTCACCGAGCGGGCGGCCGGCCCCTCGCCGATGATCAGGTCGAGCTGGAAATCCTCCATCGCCGGATAGAGGATTTCCTCGACGGCCGGGTTGAGACGGTGGATTTCGTCGATGAACAGAACGTCGCGCTCTTCGAGATTGGTCAGCAGCGCCGCGAGATCGCCGGCCTTGGCGATGACGGGGCCGGAGGTCGAGCGGAAATTGACGCCGAGTTCCTTGGCCATGATCTGCGCCAGCGTCGTCTTGCCGAGGCCGGGCGGGCCAACGAACAGCACGTGATCGAGCGCCTCGCCCCGGTTCTTGGCAGCTTCGATGAAGATCTTCAGGTTGGCGCGCGCTTCCGCCTGCCCCGTGAATTCGTCAAGCGACTGCGGGCGCAGCGTCGTATCGATATCCTCGCCGCGCTTCTCGGGGGTCAGCAATCTCTTGTCATCCATCATGCAAACTCAATCTCATTCCCGCGCCGGCGATGCAACGCTCTTCCTTCGCGGCCCACTTAACGCGACAATTCTTTCAACCCCAACCGGATGAGCTTGGCGCTATCCGCCCCCTCGCCGCCGTTCTTCAGCGCGGCAGCCACGGCATTGGCAGCCTGATCGCGGGAATAGCCGAGATTGGTGAGCGCCGAGACCGCATCCGAGACCGGCTGCGACGCGACGCCCTCGCCCAGTTCCTGCTTCAGCCCGACATTCGAAACGGCTTCACCGGCAAAGGCGGGTGCCTTATTCTTCAGTTCGGTGACGATGCGCACCGCGACCTTCGGGCCAACACCCGGCGCGCGGGAAACCGAGGTCTTGTCCTGCAGCGCGATCGCATTGGCAAGCTCGCCCGGCGTCAGCACGGACAGAACCGCCAGCGCCACCTTGGAGCCGACGCCCTGAACGCTCTGCAACAGGCGGAACCACTCCCGCTCCAGTGCCGTCATGAAACCGAACAGCCGCAACTGGTCCTCGCGCACATAGGTCTCGATGAACAGGATGGCTGCCTCACCGGGCGAGCCAAGCTTCGAGAGCGTACGCGCCGAGCAGAAGGCGACATAGCCGACGCCGTGCACATCCAGCACCACATGGTCCTCGCCGATCTCGTCGATCGTTCCCTTGAGCTTGCCGATCATCAGGCATCGTCCTTCATGGATAAACTGTTCGCTGGGAGGCGCGGCGGCATCTTGCCCTATCCGGCCAGAGCCGCAAGCCGCGATGACAGGCCCTGCCGGTTGTGTGCATGGCAGATAGCGATGGCGAGCGCATCGGCCGCATCGTTGCCTTTGAACTCGACCTTCGGCATCAGCACCTTCAGCATCATGTGGATTTGCTGCTTTTCGCCGTGACCGACGCCGATCACCGCCTTCTTGACGGCATTCGGCGCATATTCCGCCACCCGAAGCCCCGCACGGGCCGGCACCAGCATGGCGATGCCGCGCGCCTGACCAAGCTTCAGCGTCGCCACCGCATCCTTGTTGACGAAGGTTTGCTCGACCGCCGCTTCATCCGGCTTGTAGCTATGGATTACCTCGGCAAGACCGTCATGCAGCTGGCAGAGGCGTGAAGCGAGATCCATGTCTCCATCCGAGGTCACCGTTCCCGACGCGACAAAGCGCAGGGAGTTGCCGAGCGTATCGACGATGCCCCACCCTGTCCGGCGCAAACCCGGATCGATGCCGATAATGCGAATCGTAGTCGTCATGCCGAAAACCCTAATGTCATCGGCGGCAAGCTGCCAGCAAAATGTGAACAAAACAAAAACAAACCACAGGCTTCGCCGCAGCGAAAGTGAGCGCCAAGCCGTATTGCGCCTTGGATTTACGAGGCGAGTGCTTACATGAGGGGAAATATCCATTTTCCAAGGGCATGCCGATGATCCCCTTTTCCATCCTCGACCTTTCTCCCATCACGCAAGGCTCGACCGTTTCGCAGGCGCTCGCAAATTCTCGCCGGCTGGCGCAGGAGGCGGAAGCGCAAGGGTACAAGCGCTTCTGGCTTGCCGAACATCATGGCATGAAGGGTATCGCCAGTGCCGCGACCTCGATCGTCATTTCCCATGTCGCCGCGGCAACCAGCACGATCCGCGTCGGCTCGGGCGGCATCATGCTGCCGAACCATTCGCCGCTGGTGATCGCCGAACAATTCGGCACGCTCGCCGCGCTTTATCCCGGCCGCATCGATCTCGGCCTCGGCCGCGCACCGGGCACGGACATGCGTACCGCATCCGCCCTTCGCCGCAACATGGAGGCGAGCGCCAACAATTTCCCGAACGATGTCGTGGAATTGCAGGCCCTGCTCGGGCCGGTCGGCGAAAACCAGGGGCTGATCGCCATTCCCGGTGCCGACAGCAATGTGCCGATCTGGTTGCTCGGCTCCAGCCATTTCAGCGCCCATCTCGCCGGCATGCTCGGCCTGCCCTTCGCCTTCGCCTCGCATTTCGCGCCGGATATGCTGATGTCGGCGCTTGAAATCTACCGCGAGCGCTTCGAGCCTTCCGAATACCTCGACCAGCCGCATGCCATGGTCGGCATCATGGGGGTCGCGGCGGATACGGATGCGGAGGCGAACCATCTCTTCACTTCCATGCAGCAATCCTTCGTGGCGCTACGCCGCAATGCCCGCGGCCAGTTCCCGCCGCCGGTCGACAGCATGGACGGGCTCTGGGACGAAACCGAAAAAGTCTTCGTCGATCACGCCATGACCTATGCGATCGTCGGCGGGCCGGAGACAGTTGAGAAGAAGCTGAAGACCTTCATCCGCAACACCGGCGCCGACGAACTGATCGTGTCCATGCCGATCTTCGACATGGACGCCCGGCTGAAATCCGTCCGGCTTTTCGCCGAAACACAGAAGCGGCTCGCCGCGGCCGATGGGCGGGACGCAGCCTGAGCTTTTGCAAGACAAAGAAAAGCCCGCTCCGGTCATCCGGGACGGGCCTATGGTGTTATCAATACTGGCCTTACCCCCTCCGTCATCCTCGGCCTCGTGCCGAGGATCTTCCATCCTGTCCTCACGAATGGAGAGACTGGCAGGTGCTCGGCTCAGGGCCGAGCATGACGGAGGAGAGATGAGAGCATTCTAAAAATCAGGCCGAAAGCTTCGCCATCACTTCGTCGGAGACTTCGAAGTTTGTGTAGACGTTTTGAACGTCATCATCGTCTTCCAGCGTGTCGATGAGCTTCATCAGCGACTGCGCCTTTTCCTCGTCCACCGGAACGGTGTTCTGGGCGCGCCAAATGGCCTTGACGGTTTCGGCTTCGCCAAGCGTCGCTTCAAGCGCCTTGGAGACCTCGCCGATATCTTCGAAACCGCAGATGATCGTGTGACCGTCCTCATCGGTGGTCACATCTTCGGCGCCCGCGTCGATGGCGGCTTCCATCACCTTGTCGGCATCGCCCGCCGAAAGCTTGTAGACGATTTCGCCGACACGATCGAAGGAGAAGGACACCGAGCCGGTTTCGCCGAGCGCGCCGCCGGCCTTGGTGAAGGTCGAGCGGACGCTGGAGGCGGTGCGGTTGCGGTTGTCGGTCAGCGCCTCGACGATGACGGCGACGCCGCCCGGACCGTAGCCTTCGTAACGGACTTCGTCATAGTTCTCGCCGTCGGCACCGGCAGCCTTCTTGATGGCGCGCTCGATATTGTCCTTCGGCATGGACTGCGCCTTGGCGTTCTGGACGGCCAGGCGCAGGCGCGCGTTCATCGTCGGGTCCGGCAGACCCGTCTTGGCGGCAACGGTGATTTCGCGGGCAAGCTTGGAGAACATCTTGGAGCGGACGGAGTCCTGCTTGCCCTTGCGGTGCATGATGTTCTTGAATTGTGAATGGCCGGCCATGGCGCCCTCTTTGCAGTGCTTGTCGTGTCAGGATTGGGGCGCCTTATAGTTTCATCGGCGCTTTTCGTCCAGCAGGGGGCGATTTTTTAGTTTGCCTCGATGCGCGCGCGGCTCAGAAAGAAGGAATGGCCGTCATCCCGCTCGCAGGCGAGCCCCTTGCGGGTCGAAAGGCAGGTGAAAGGTCCGGCCGACCAGCGCTGCCCGTAATCGAGCACCCGGCTTGCGCCACAGCAGCTGGGATCGCCGACGTTTTTCAACAGACGCCCCGGCCCTTTTCGCGACAACTCCGCCCGCACATAGCGCGGCTCGACCCGGTCGCAAGCCAGTTCCGGCCCACCATCCTCGGGGACATAGACATCCGTGCCGCCTTCCGGGGTGTAGACGCAGCCGATATTGCCGGAGGGCAGAACGAATTCCTCCTGCTCCCCTATGACCTCGGCCGTTTGCGGCGTAACCTTTGCAGAGCTGCCCTCGGCGGTCGGCATACGCGGCGGCGGCGCACCATCGGCCAAGGCAACGCACGGCAAACCCATGAGGGCAATGAAAGCAAGCACGCGAAGCCTCATGCGGCAATCTCCTGTCAGACGCCCTTGAGAATATAAATCAAAGGTTTGCCTGGCAAGGAGCGCAGCGAGACGACGACACTGTTGCTATCGGCGAAAGCGCGATCGAATGTCTCGTCGAACATGGACAGAAAATCGTCGATCGGCGGTCCGCGCCGGTGCATCGGCAGGATCAGCGCCGAGCGCAGGCGGGTGACGACCCGGCTCATGCTTTGCGCGCCCATCGTCAAACCGCCGTCGACCGGCACCATGACGACATCGAGCCGGCCGATCTGGGCATAATGGCTGTCATCAAGCTCGTGATGCAGGTGGCCGAGATGGCCGATACAAAGGCTGGCCACCTCGAAGATGAAGATGGAATTGCCATCCGGTTCCATCGCACCATAGCCGGCACGGATATCGGTGGTGACGTTGCGGATATAGGTGTCGCCGACAAGGACGTGATGTTCGGCCGGTTTGCCGTCATCGCTCCATCCGTGCAGCACGTGTTCGATGGCCGGATCGGGTGTCAGCGTGTAGTGGCTGGGGTGCGCCTTGTTCATCGTGACAACCGTTGGCATGCGAGGTGGCTTGTACCAGCCGTTGTAATCAGTCGCGATGGAGACGCCGCCCGGCGTTTCGATGAAAAACGTCGAATGGCCGATATAGGTTATGGTCACTTCCTCGCCGGCCGATTGAACCGGGATTGCGGCGGGCGTGAAGCTGGCGAAGGTGGCCGACGGCAGCGCCTCGGCGATCGCCTGGCACTGGCTTGCCGGCCCCGACACCCTCGTCTGGGCGGACGCTGGCGTCGGCCAAAGGCTATGCAGGAAAGCAACGACGGCACATGTGTATATCGCGGAACGCAGCATCACGCACCTCGCTTGCGGGAGTTTGCAAGCGCGAAAGGATAGGCGAGCCGCAAACGAGGTAAAGTGCGATCAGGCGCCGATCCCTCACAATCGCGTCATCGGGCACCCGGCCGCTGGTAGTAACCCTAAGCCCAGAACGCCGGAATGGTTTCCGCAAGCCGCGGACCGATGCGCAGGGGCGCGACCGCTTCGGCAAGGCCGGTGCGGTCGGAAATCTCGACGCCGACGCCGCAGATGGTCGCCGGGCCGGAGGCGGCCTCGAAGCGACCTTTCGGCATTTTGGAAATGAAGCGGTTGAGCGGCTCTTCCTTTTCCATCCCAAGCGAGCTGTCGTAATCGCCGCACATGCCGGCGTCGCTCATATAGGCGGTGCCGCCGTTGAGGATCTGGTGGTCGGCGGTCGGCACATGGGTATGGGTGCCGACGACGAGGCTGGCGCGACCGTCGACGAAATGGCCGAAGCACTGCTTCTCGCTCGTCGCCTCCGCGTGGAAATCGAAAACGATCGCATCCGCCTGCTCTTTCAGCGGGCAGGCGGCGAGGATCGCCTCGGCCGACTTGAAGGGATCGTCGAGTTCGGGATGCATGAAGACGCGGCCCATGATGTTGGCGACCAGAACGCGGGCGCCGTTGCGGGCGAAATAGAGATTGGAGCCGCGGCCCGGCGTTCCCGCCGGATAGTTGGCCGGGCGCAGGAACTGATCGTGCCGCTCGCAGAAGACGACGGCTTCCTTCTGGTCCCAGACATGGTTTCCTGTGGTCACCACGTCGGCGCCGGCATTGATCGTTTCGAGGAAGATCTCCTCGGTGATGCCGAAGCCGCCGGCGGCATTCTCGCCGTTGACGATCACGAAATCGAGCTTCAGGTCGCTGACGAGGCCGGGGAGCCTGTCCCAAACCGCCGTGCGGCCCGTCTTGCCCACCATATCGCCCAGAAACAGCAGTCTCATGCCATGATCCCCGATTCAAAAACCTTAAAGCCGCTTTCCGTGAGCATGGCGTCGAGCGCCACGTCATGCGGTTCGGCGGGCACTGATGCCACTTCCTGGCAGTCGAATGCAATGCCGATCAGCTTCGGCGCCCTGCCCTTCGCCCTGAGACGGTCGATGGCGCGGTCGTAATAGCCGGCGCCGTAGCCGATACGATGGCCCGCCCGGTCGAAAGCGGAAAGCGGCACGAGCATGATGTCGGGATCGAGTTCGGCGGCGTCCGGCCCTGGAGCGGAGGTACCGAAACCTGTTTCGATCATATCGGCAGACGGCGAGTACTCACGAAAGACGATCGTGTGCCTGTCGACGATGGCCGGCAGGCAGAGCCGGGCGCCCCGCGCCTGTAGCCGCGACATCAGCGGCCGTACGTCGATTTCCGAACGGATGGGCCAGAAGCCGGAAACGATCGCTTTCGGAAAGAGGGAGATCGCCTCGCCTGCATGTTCCAAAATGGCAAGGCTCGCCTTGGCGCGCTGCTCGGGCTTGAGCGCGTCGCGAAGCGCAAGGCGTTCCTTGCGCAAATTGCCTTTCAGTTCCTTGGGTGTCACGGAAAAAGACCTCTGCCTGTCATCATTCCGCGCAACCTGCGAAACTTTTCAAGTTCGCGCAACGGCTTGATCGAAATGAAACGGAATTAGCGGTCTGTTCATCATGCGCGGCGGTTCTGCTGTCAAAACGGCACACCGGCGGGCAAGAAGAACCCGGAAGAAGCAAGACGGTTCGGTGGCCGCGATACCAGCGGAGAGCCGTCACGAACAGGAATGACAGGTCCATGAAGGACACACTGCACCTTGATCTCGATGCGCTCGAATTGCGCTGCCTCACCCTGGCGGCCAGTGGCCGGACCCGCGAGGACATTACCCGCGAGACCGACATCACGCACGAACGGGTCGACGAAGCCTTTCATTCCGCCATGCGCAAGCTGCAGGCCGCCAATCTCGCCGAAGCGATTTTTCGCGCCGCCCGCATGGATTTGATTTCATAACATCCACGGCCGGGACCGCTGGTCTTCGTCTCCGGCCTGCGTATCCAGGCGTTCCATCCCGGCATCATCGAGAAGATGGGTTCCCTCCCGGCGCTGGATCGTCTGCAACGCCCGTTTCCGTATTCTTTCCATCCGCCAACCGGAAAGGCGGCGGCGGATCGCGGAAAGAAGAAGAGAACCTTTTCCGATGACATAGCCCATGCCGCTTTCCCCCGATCGCGGGCAGTATCGGCCGTGCGTTGACATCAATCCAACGAATTGCAAAAATGGCAGTCATTCGATTATCGAATGGCTTGACCGATGCTGCCACCCCTCGAAAGCGATCTGCTACGCACCTTCGTCGCCGTTGCCGACGTCGGAAATTTCACGAAAGCTGCCGATAGGGTCGGCCGCACGCAATCGGCCGTCAGCATGCAGATCAGGAAGCTGGAGGATATCCTCGGCGAACCGCTGTTCGAGCGCGGCGCGCGCGGCGTCAGCATCACGAAACAGGGTGCCCGCCTGCTCGACAATGCCCGGCGGATCATCGCGCTCCTCGACGACACCGCAGCGACGCTCCGCGCCCCTCTGCTCGACGGCGCCGTACGGATCGGCATTCCCGAGGAATATGTCAGCTCGGAACTGCCCCGCGCGCTCGGCGCCTTCGCCGCGATCCATCCCGGCGTCGAGGTCACGGTGCGCGAGGGATCGAGCATGTCGACGCTCGCCGCCCTCCAGGAGGGCGCGCTGGACATCGCCGTGGTCTTCGAACCGGAAAAACAGACACGACACGAGGTTCTACGGGTCGATCCCACGGTCTGGATGACGTCGATCCAGCATGAAACCCATCTGCGGCGTCCGCTGCCGGTTGCCACCTACACCCATGCAAAAGGCGGCTGGTGCGACGACCTCGCCGCAGTGAACCTGAAGAGATCGGGCATCGAGAGCAGGATCGCCTATGTCAGCCGCACCGGCCGCGGCCTGATCGCGGCGGTCACCTCGGGCCTTGCCGTCTCACCGATGTCCCGCAGCAATATCCCGGAAGGTTGCCGGGAACTGACAGTTGCGGATGGCTATGATGTGATCGATTTTTCGAGCGTGGTTTTGCGCACACGGTCGCGCCAGCCAGACGTGATCGTCGATAGTATGGCAAATGCCATTCGCGAGGCATTTCGCGGAACGACCCGACTTTAGGGAGAGAAGAAAGTGCGATCCACACGACCGATGGAGATTTACGATCCTGGGTGCCTACAAACGTAGGTGGGCGCCATATGTCCAAGCCCACGGGCCTGGTCAGGGACAGCTCCCTTTGGATCGAGTATGGCCCCAGGGATTGTGGTTCCTGTCGGGAAGCGCAGACCGCAGGGAGAATATAGAGAGCTTTCGGCCTCCGCGCCAGTGTCCCGCGTAAACTTAGCGGTCGATTATTGCGAAAGGCGATTTAAGCTGCCGGCTTGGCCGGCGGCGCGTTGACCTTGGCGACGATGCTCTGGATTTGCGCGGTCACTTCCGAAAGCGCCGTCGCCAGCACCTCCTCGGCCTTGGCATTATCGGACTGCGCGCTGTCGCGGGTGCGCTTGAGGGTATCGACCTCGGCTTCCAACGACTTCAGGCGGCGGTTGAGTTCGCTGAGTTCGTCCATCACCATAATGCCGGCCATGACGGTGAGACGAAGATCGCCGATCTCGCCGAACTGGCTCTTGAGGTGGCCGACATACTGGTCGAAGCGCGTGGCAAGCTCTTCCAGATGGCCTTCCTGGCCCTCTTCGCAGGCCATGCGGTAGGCCTTGCCATCGATCGTTACCGTCACCTGCGCCATGCGTTTCCTAACCCTTCTGGCCGTTTACCTGTCGAGCACCGCCCGGATGGTTTCCATGGCCGTGACGAGGCGTCGGGAGACCTCGCGGTTGACCTCCTCCAGCCGGTTGGCGCGGAATTGCGACTGGTCGAGCTCCTGCGCGAGGCGCGAGCGATCCGTGTTGACGCGGCGAACCTCGCCTTCGATCTCGCTATGCTCCAGCTCGCGATCGAAACGTCGCTCGATGGCGCTGTCCAGACCGGCCACGGCGCCACGCAATTCCTCGATCGCTGCCCTGACTGTCTTTGCTGCCGTCATGTCGCCCTTCCAGCCCGCGTCGAATCGGCGCACAGGCCTCGCATGTTCCATCGTCCTTTCCTATTAAACCCATTCCATCGGCGGGAACAACGGCACCTGTGCCACGACAGGACGGAAGCTGTGGATCAGCACACATTTAAATCGATTCGCATCGCCCAAAGCCACCGGACGCGCCTTCCCCTTTCCAACGCCCGAAAATGCGACGGAAAGGCGCCGAAAAGGGCCGTTTTGATTGACTCCAACGGCGCAGATGCTATGTGTCACCCGCTTCCGGCACGGTCTCTGGAGGATTTTCGAGACCGGCCCCTGTCCACTCATTCAAGCGGAACAGTCTATGATCTCTCGCGCACAACACGACCGGATGGCCAATGCAATCCGATTCCTTTCCATGGACGCCGTCGAAAAGGCCAATTCGGGGCATCCCGGCCTGCCGATGGGCGCCGCTGACGTGGCGACGGTCCTGTTCTCCCGCTACCTGAAGTTCGATCCGAAGAACCCGCTGTGGCCGGATCGCGACCGCTTCGTGCTCTCTGCCGGCCACGGCTCGATGCTGCTCTACTCGCTGCTCTATTTGACCGGCTATGAGGACATGGGCATCGAGGATATCAAGCAGTTCCGCCAGCTCGGCTCCAAAACCGCCGGCCACCCGGAATACGGCCATGCCTCGGGCATCGAAACGACCACCGGTCCGCTCGGCCAAGGCATTGCCAATGCCGTTGGCATGGCGATTGCCGAGCGTAAGCTCGAAGAGGAGTTTGGCTCCGACCTGCAGAACCACTTTACCTACGTGCTCTGCGGCGACGGATGCCTGATGGAGGGCATCAGCCATGAGGCGATCGCGCTTGCCGGCCACCTGAAGCTGAACAAGCTCGTTCTCTTCTGGGACGACAACAACATTACCATCGACGGCGCCGTCTCGCTGTCGGATTCGACCGACCAGATCGCCCGCTTCCAGGCCGTTCACTGGAACACGATCCGCGTCGACGGCCACAACCCGGATGAGATCGCCGCCGCCATCGAAGCCGCCCAGAAGTCCGACCGCCCGACCTTCATCGCCTGCAAGACGACCATCGGCTTCGGCGCCCCGAACAAGGCCGGCAGCCACAAGGTGCACGGCTCGCCGCTCGGCGCGGAGGAAATCGCCGCCACCCGCAAGGCGCTGAACTGGGAAAGCCCGGCATTTGAAACCCCGGCCGACGTTCTCGCCGCCTGGCGCGAAGCAGGTGCCCGCTCCAAGGGCGCCCGCGAAGCCTGGGAAGGCCGCCTTGCCGCGACCGAGGCGGGCAAGAAGTCGGAATTCAATCGCCGCTTCGCAGGTGAGCTCGTCAGTGGCTTCGATGCCGCCATCGACGCCTACAAGAAGAAGCTTGCCGAAAACCCGCCGACCGTCGCCACCCGCAAGGCCTCGGAAGACGCTCTCGAAGTCATCAACGGTATTCTGCCGGAAACGCTGGGCGGTTCGGCCGACCTGACGCCGTCGAACAACACCAAGACCAGCCAGATGAAGTCGATCACCCCGACCGATTTCTCCGGCCGCTACGTGCACTGGGGCATCCGCGAGCACGGCATGGCGGCTGCCATGAACGGCGTCGCGCTGCACGGCGGTCTCATTCCCTACTCCGGCGGCTTCATGATCTTCTCGGATTATTGCCGTCCGTCGATCCGACTGGCCGCCCTCATGGGCATCCGTGTCATCCACGTGCTGACGCATGATTCGATCGGCGTCGGCGAAGATGGCCCGACCCACGAGCCGGTCGAGCACATGGCGGCGCTCCGCGCCATTCCGAACCTCCTGATGTTCCGCCCGGCCGATGCGGTCGAAACCGCGGAATGCTGGCAGCTCGCGCTGGAGAACCAGCACCGTCCGTCCGGCCTGGCGCTGACCCGCCAGAACCTCGCACCGTCGCGCCTGACCTATGTCGCTGAAAACCTCAGCGCCAAGGGTGCCTACGAACTCGTCGCCGCCGCCGATGCCAAGGTTTCGATCTTCGCCTCGGGTTCGGAAGTCGAGCTTGCCGTTAAGGCCGCCGCCGAACTGAACGGCAAGGGCATCGCCGCGCGCGTCGTTTCCGTCCCCTGCGTCGAGTTGTTCAACGAACAGTCGGACGCCTACAAGCGTGAAGTGCTCGGCAACGCGCCGGTCAAGATCGGCGTCGAAGCCGCCGTCCGCCAGGGCTGGGACCAGTTCATCGGCGTCGACGGTGCCTTCATCGGCATGCACTCCTTCGGCGCTTCGGCTCCGGCCAAGGACCTGTTCAAGCACTTCGGCATCACCGTGGAAGCGATCGTCGCTGCCGCTGAAGCCAAGCTCGCCTGAGACACTGCGGAGCGCGCCTTGACGGTGCGCTCCAAACCGCCTTCCCAAGAACCGTTTACAGGGAGATCCCCAATGACAGTGAAAGTCGCCATCAACGGATTTGGTCGTATCGGCCGCAACGTTCTCCGCGCCATCGTCGAATCCGGCCGCACCGACATCGAAGTCGTCGCCATCAACGACCTCGGCCCGGTCGAAACCAACGCACATCTGCTGCGCTACGATTCGATCCACGGCAAGTTCCCGGCCGACGTTAAGGTCGAAGGCGACTCGATCATCGTCGGTGGCGGCAAGCCGATCAAGGTCACCGCGATCAAGGACCCGGCGACCCTTCCCCACAAGGAACTCGGCGTCGACATCGCGCTTGAGTGCACAGGCATCTTCACCGCCCGCGACAAGGCTGCCGCCCACCTGACGGCCGGCGCAAAGCGCGTCATCGTTTCGGCTCCGGCAGATGGTGCAGACCTCACCGTCGTCTTCGGCGTCAACCACGACCAACTGACCAAGGACCACCTGGTCATCTCCAACGCTTCGTGCACGACGAACTGCCTGGTTCCGGTCGTCAAGGCGCTCGACGACGCCGTCGGCATCGATCATGGCTTCATGACCACGATCCATTCCTACACCGGCGACCAGCCGACGCTCGACACCATGCACAAGGACCTGTACCGCGCCCGCGCTGCAGCCCTTTCCATGATCCCGACCTCGACGGGCGCCGCCAAGGCCGTCGGCCTCGTGCTGCCGCACCTCAAGGGCAAGCTCGACGGCACCTCGATCCGCGTTCCAACCCCGAACGTCTCGGTCGTCGACTTCAAGTTCGTCGCCAAGCGCGACACGACGGTTGCCGAAATCAACGGCGCGATCAAGGCTCTGGCCGATGGCGCGCTGAAGGGCATCCTCGGCTACACCGACGAGCCGCTGGTCTCGCGTGACTTCAACCACGACAGCCACTCCTCGATCTTCGCCAACGACCAGACCAAGGTTCTGGAAGGCAAGTTCGTGCGCGTGCTGAGCTGGTACGACAACGAGTGGGGCTTCTCCAACCGCATGGCCGATACGGCCGTTGCGATGGCAAAGCTGATCTAAGACCATGTTTCGCGGCCTTTCCCCGACCACGGCCCGCTGGCGCCCGCTGGATGGGGAAGGGCTCGAACATCTCAGCATAGGTCCGCACGACGGGGGCATCCGTGCCGCAAGCGTGCTGATCGGAGAACGCGGCGGCCGCCCCTATGGCGTCCGCTACATCATCGATTGCAATGCCGATTGGGCCGTTCTGTCCTTCAGTATCGAAACCACCGATGGCGTGCGGCTGGCCCTTTCATCCGATGGAAACGGGCACTGGCGCAATGAGGCCGGCATACCCCTCCCCCAGTTCGAGGGCTGCATCGATATCGACCTTGCAGGAACACCCTTCACCAACAGCCTGCCGATCCGCCGCCTCGGGCTTCAGCCGCAGGACGGCACCGTCAAGCTCGACATGCTCTATGTTCCCTTCGACAGCTTCAAGCCGCTGCGCGATAGCCAGCGCTACACCTGCCTCGTCGAAGACCGGCTTTATCGTTATGAAGCCGAGGACCGCAGCTTTACGGCCGAGCTTCCCCTCGACGAGGACGGGCTGGTGACGGACTACCCCACCCTTTTCAAAAGACTATGACCGGAGAAAACTGATGACCTTCAAGACCCTCGACGACCTCACCGACATCGCCGGCAAGCGCGTGCTCGTGCGCGTCGATCTCAACGTTCCGGTCAAGGACGGCAAGGTGACGGATGCCACCCGCATCGAACGCGTCGTGCCGACCATTCGCGAGCTTTCGGAAAAGGGCGCCAAGGTCATCCTGCTCGCCCATTTTGGCCGCCCGAAGGGTGAGCCGGTCGCCGATATGTCGCTTGCGTTCATCGCGCCCGCTGTCGAAGACATCCTCGATCATCGCGTCCAGTTCGCCGCCGATTGCATCGGCGAAAAGGCTGCGATCGCCGTCGCCGCCATGAACAATGGCGACGTGCTGCTGCTCGAAAACACCCGCTTCCACAAGGGCGAGGAAAAGAACGACCCGGATTTCATCAAGGCGCTGGCCGCCAATGGCGATATCTATGTCAACGACGCCTTCTCGGCCGCCCACCGCGCCCATGCCTCGACCGAAGGTCTCGCACAGCTTCTTCCGGCCTATGCCGGCCGCACCATGCAGGCCGAGCTTGAGGCTCTGGAAAAGGGTCTCGGCAATCCGAAGCGCCCGGTCGTCGCCATCGTCGGCGGCGCCAAGGTCTCGACCAAGATCGATCTCCTGATGAACCTCGTGAAGAAGGTCGATGCGCTCGTCATCGGCGGCGGCATGGCCAATACCTTCCTCGCGGCCCGCGGCACCAATGTCGGCAAGTCGCTCTGCGAACATGATCTCGCCGAGACCGCCAAGAAGATCATGATCGAAGCGGCGTCTTCCGGCTGCGCCATCGTGCTGCCGGTCGATGGCGTCGTCGCCCGCGAGTTCAAGGCCGGTGCCGATAACGAAACCGTCGATATCGACGCGATCCCGGCCGATGCCATGGTGCTCGATGTCGGCCCGAAGTCGATCGCTGCCGTCAATGAGTGGGTTTCCAAGGCCGAGACGCTGGTCTGGAACGGACCGCTCGGCGCCTTCGAAATCGCTCCCTTCGACAAGGCGACCGTCGCCGTTGCCAAACACGCGGCTGCCCGCACCAAGAGCGGCGCGCTGATCTCGGTCGCCGGCGGCGGCGACACGGTTTCGGCGATGAACCATGCCAGCGTTGCCGACGATCTTTCCTATGTCTCGACCGCCGGTGGCGCCTTCCTCGAATGGATGGAAGGCAAGCCCCTTCCGGGCGTCGATATCCTCAACCAAGCGAAGTGATCGGCTTCACGTGTCCTCGACGAAACCCGGCCTTGTGCCGGGTTTTTTGTTGGACTTTGGACTACCTCCGTCCTGCTCGGCACAAGGCCGAGGATGACGGAGCAGTGGGAAAACGACAGCATTTCAATCGATTAAAGTAATTTCAATCGTTTAAAATATTTTAATCTTTCTTGAATTGCCCTATTCTTCTGCTATCGGCAAGGCCTCGCAAAGAACAGGGAGAATGCCAGATGAGCGAAAGACTGGAAGACATCGCAGCCGCCATGGTCGCCAAGGGCAAGGGTCTGCTCGCGGCCGACGAATCCACCGCGACGATCGGCAAGCGCTTCGATACGATCGGGCTGGAATCGACGGAAACCTCGCGCCGCGACTACCGCGAAATGCTGTTCCGCACCGATGAGGCGATGAAATCCAGCATCTCCGGCGTCATTCTTTATGAAGAGACGCTGTTCCAGAAGGCGGCAGACGGCACGCCCTTCGTCGACGTCATCCGCGCCGCAGGCTCGATTCCCGGCATCAAGGTCGATACCGGCGCCAAACCGATGGCGAAATTCCCCGGTGAGACCATCACCGAAGGCCTCGACGGCCTAGCCGCCCGACTGAAGACCTATTACGACGCCGGCGCCCGCTTTGCGAAGTGGCGCGGCGTGATCTCCATCTCCGAGGTGCTGCCGACCCGCGGCGCCGTCCGCGCCAACGCGCAGGCGCTCGCCCGCTACGCCGCCCTCTGCCAGGAAGCCGGCATCGTGCCGATCGTCGAGCCGGAAGTGTTGATGGACGGCGCGCCGGGCACCCACACGATCGAGCGTTCGCACGAGGTCACT
Source organism: Rhizobium sp. Root1212 (assembly GCF_001424985.1). Lineage (GTDB taxonomy): Bacteria > Pseudomonadota > Alphaproteobacteria > Rhizobiales > Rhizobiaceae > Pararhizobium. Next base: position 237,516 of record NZ_LMDA01000023.1, on the reverse strand, counting down.
GAAAACGTGCTGCGCATCGTCTTCGACGAGCTTGCCGAAGCCCGCGTTTCGCTGGAAGGCATGATCCTCAAGCCGAGCATGGTCATCGACGGCAAGAAAAGCCGCAAGGCCTCCGTCAACGAAGTCGCCGACCGCACCATCGAGGTGCTGAAGCGCACCGTGCCTGCGGCTGTCCCCGGCATCGCCTTCCTCTCCGGCGGCCAGTCCACCGAGGAAGCGACCGCCCATCTTTCGGCGATGGTCGCCGGCCACACCCTGCCCTGGGGCCTGACTTTCTCCTACGGCCGCGCTTTGCAGGCCGAAGCGCTCAGCGCCTGGGGCGGCAAGCCGGAAAATATCGCCGCCGGCCAGCGCGCCTTCCTGCACCGCGCCAAGATGTGCAGCCTCGCCGCCACCGGCGGCTGGAAAAAGGATCTCGAACAAGCCGCCTGATTGAGTTCAGGGTGGGAGAGAGGGGAGCCCGGTCGCGCAAGCGGCCGGGCTTTCTATGTTATGGCCTGATCAATACCGTCAGCATCATCACGGCAATAGCCGCCACGGCGATCTTCCAGAAATCCCGCCGCCGCTTCAGTCCCGGCAGGCCGATGGGCTTCAGGACATGGATCGCCATCATCAGGAGGAACAGGATCGACAGAAGTTTCGGCATCGTGCTTCCAACCGGTGCGTGGCGGCAGCCACAGGCTGCTTCGCAATCACCTAAAAAATTTGTGGAATCAGGGCTATGCGTTGCGACTGAAATTTGCAATCTCCGACACCCGTGATTTTACGGCTGGCATTTGCCGGAACATCGCCCTACCTTTCCCGACGCGCCCGGAACCAGCGGATTTCATATGAGAAAGAACCTCCTCCCCGTCGCCGCCCTTTTGCTCGGAACCCTGTTCCTGTTTCTCGGCAACGGCCTGCACGGCCTGCTGCTGCCGATGCGCGGCACGACGGAAGGCTATTCGGCAACTTTGCTCGGTCTGCTCGGTACATCCTGGGCGAGCGGCTTCGTGCTTGGCTGCCTGACGGCGCCGAAGCTTGTGCGCCGCGCCGGCCATGTGCGCGCCTTCAGCGGCTTTGCCGCCCTGCTGGCGATCATCGCGCTTCTTACCGGCCTGCTGGTCGATCCCATCTGGTGGGTGGTGCTGCGCGCCTTCACCGGCTTCTCCACGGCCGGCTGCTCAATGATCATCGAAAGCTGGCTGAACGAGCGGGCCACCAATGAAAGCCGCGGCGCGATCTTCTCGCTTTACATCGCCATTACCCTGTTCGGCGTCGTCGCCGGCCAGATGCTGATCCCCTTCGGCGATACCAACACGACCCTGTTCTTCATGATCTGCGGCATTGTCTATTGCCTGGCGATGCTGCCGACGCTGCTGTCGACCGCCGATTCGCCGCAACCGCTGAAACAGGTGTCTCTCGACCTACGCGGGCTCTACCGCAACTCGCCGGTGTCGTTCCTCGGCATCCTGCTGATCGGCATCGCCAATGGTGCCTATGGTACGCTCAGCGCCGTGTTCGGTCGTCAGGCCGGCCTGACGGACAGCAATGTCGCCCTGATGGTCAGTACCGTCATCTTCGCCGGCGCGGTGATGCAGTTTCCCGCCGGCCGCCTCTCCGACCGCATGGACCGCCGCTATGTGCTGGCCGCCCTTGCCGGGGTCGCCGCTATAGCAGGTCTGCTGCTCTATCTGATCGAACCCACGGGCGTCGTCCTGCTGATCACCTTCGTCGGCATCTACGGCGCTGCGGCAAACGCGCTCTATCCGATCGCCGTTTCCCACGCCAACGACTTCGCCTCGTCGGAGGATTTCGTCAAAATCTCGGGCGGCCTGCTGCTGCTTTACGGCATCGGCACGATCATCGGCCCGACGCTCGGCGGCCCGGTCATGACGATCATGGGGCCTTATGGCCTGTTCATGATCACGGCCTGCGCCCATATCCTGATCGTGATCTACGCGATCTTCCGCAGCCGCATGCGCGCGCCCGTTCCGGTCAACGAGCGCGATGCGTACTCGACGATCAATCCCGGCACGCTCACCACCCCGGAAAGCCTGCAGCTTTCGCCGCGGGCAGCTCCGCTGGAGGAAAATGCCGAGCAGCCGCAGGACCCCGGCATGAGGGCAACGGCATGAGCCTCTTCGACGACGATCTCCCCAAGAAGAAACCGGCCCACGAGCTTGGCTGCGACCTGTCGCAGCTTTCGGTCGACGAACTCGCAAACCGCGTCGGTGTTCTGCGCCAGGAGATCGAACGTCTGGAGGCAGCGATCGCGCAGAAGTCGGCAAGCAAATCGGCAGCCGAAAGCATCTTCCGCCGCTGACCGGCGGTGCCGCTGTTTCAGCGGAGAATCACCTGCCCGCCTTCAGTCGAAAAATGAAATTTTGATGCAAAATCGAGCATCACTCCGTCGTGACTCAGGTCGTCGTAAAGCTTTATTAAGCATTACAAGATATTACTGGATCATCCAGATCGCTCTGGACTCAGACAATTTCCCGATCGGCGAATGGTCTGATTTTTCTCCCTGTTTTACCTTGAGAGCCGCCTACGCGGCTCTTTTTTTGCGCTTTTTTCCACAATTGCCAAAGAATTGTGGAGATTAACCCTTTCTTAAGAATGCCCTTGCGCGAAATGGTCTATGGGATCATTCTTAAGCCCATGAAAACGAGCGCGGAAACAATTGCCCGCATAGCCCGTTACCTGACCAAGTTGATGCGTTAAACAGGGATTTGAGATCATGTCCGAGCGGGGATTGAACACCGTGAGTTTCGCGGGCCATGCTGCGTCGTCCGCGCAGTTCAAGGCGCTGTATGCGGAAGGCATGGGTCTCGTCGAAGAAACCGCCAGCTATCTCGACGGGACGGGCCGCGCAGCCTCGAAGGTTCTGCCGCGCATGGCCTCGGTGCTCTATGCGGCTGAATCCATGCGGCTCACCACCCGCCTGATGCAGATGGCCTCCTGGCTGCTTTTGCAGCGCGCCGTCAACAACGGCGAGATGAGCCGCGACCAGGTGCTATCTGAAAAGAGCAAGGTGCGCCTCGACAGCTTCAACGTCGATCGCACCGCCCCCGGCTGGAACGACCTGCCGGAAGGTTTCCGCGATCTCGTCGAGCGCTCGCTGCGCCTGCAGAATCGCGTCGCCCTGCTCGACCGCGAAATCTACCGCCCGCAGGAAGCCGGCAGCTTCGTTCCCGACAACCAGAACGGCGTCAAGGCGCAGCTCAACCTGCTGCAGACCGCCTTCGGCAACAGCTGATTATTGAGACATCGGCATTTCGAAACCCGGCTTCAGGCCGGGTTTTTTTATTGCCGCGTCACCGCCCGCGAAAAAGCGCATAACAAAAAAGCCCCGTCATCGCTGACAGGGCTTTTTGCATGCAGGCCGCCGGGGCGGCTTTGCAAAGTCTTAGAGGCCGAGGCCTTCGAAGCGCTTCTTGAACTTGGAAACGCGGCCACCGCGGTCCATGAGCTGCTGGTTGCCGCCGGTCCAGGCCGGGTGCGACTTCGGGTCGATTTCAAGGTTCATGGTCGCGCCTTCCGAACCCCAGGTCGAGCGGGTTTCGTATTCGGTGCCATCGGTCATGACCACCTTGATGGTGTGGTAAGCGGGATGGATATCAGCCTTCATAACAATCTTCCTGCAGTTCCAGGGTCCAATTGTCGCAAGGCATTGCGGCAGGCGGACCGAACACGTAAATGAAGCCGCAGACCGCTTGCGGGCTACGGCTTCCCAATTTGATGCCGTGCCTATACATGATGGTCACCCGGATAACAAGTACCGCCGAAGAAGGTTCATGCGAGATTCGCCGCTTCTTCCGCAATTGGAGGTCATGTGGCAAACGAAGTTTCCCCGGCGGCGGCAAGAAAATCGCTGCGTCCCCTCGGACAACTTCTCCCCTATGTCAGACGCTACCGCCTGCTGGTCGCAGGCGCGCTCGTTTCGCTCATGGCCGCAGCCGTCACCACACTGGCGCTGCCGACCGCCGTGCGCCGCATGATCGACCACGGTTTCTCCACCTCAGATTCCGGCTTCATCAATACCTATTTCTCGATGCTGGTGATCCTCGCCGTCATCCTCGCGCTCTCCAGCGCCACCCGCTATTATTTCGTCATCACCCTCGGCGAGCGCATCGTCTCCGATCTGCGCCGCGAAGTCTTCGACCGCGTCACCCGGCTTTCCGCCTCGTTCTTCGACGTCAACCAGTCCGGCGAGATCGTCTCGCGCCTGACGGCGGATACGACGCAGATCAAGTCCGCCGTCGGCGCGACCGCTTCCGTGGCGCTGCGAAACCTCATCCTCTGTCTCGGCGCGATCGGCATGATGGTCTATACCAGCCCGAAGCTTTCAAGCCTCGTGCTCGCGGCCATTCCGGTCATCGTCTTCCCGCTGGTCGCCTTCGGCCGCTCGGTGCGCCGCCGTTCCCGGCAGGCGCAGGATACGCTGGCCGCCGCTTCCGCCTATGCCGGCGAGGCGATCTCCGCGAGCCGTACCGTGCAGGCTTTCAACGCCGAGCGGGCTGCGCAGTCGCGCTATGCGGCCGCGGTCGAGAATGCCTATGACGCCGCCCGCGCCGCCGTGAAGGCACGCGCGGTGCTTACCGCCTTTGCCATCGTCATGATCTTCGGCAGCATCGTCGCCGTGCTCTGGTTCGGAGCGCAGGATGTACTTTCCGGCGCGATTTCGGCCGGGACGCTCAGCCAGTTCCTGCTTTACTCCGTCTTCGCGGCCGGCAGCCTCGGCTCGCTGTCGGAAGTCTGGGGCGAACTTTCGCAGGCTTCGGGTGCCGCCGAGCGACTGGGCGAACTTCTGGCGGAAACGCCCGAAATCGCCGCCCCGCCCCAGCCGACACCGCTGCCGAACCCCGCCGAAGGCCGGGTCGTGTTCGAGGATGTCTATTTCGCCTACCCGGCCCGCCCGGACGAAAAGAGCCTGAAGGGCCTCGATTTCGCGGTGAAGCCCGGTGAAACCGTCGCCATCGTCGGTCCCTCCGGCGCCGGCAAGAGCACGGTCTTCTCGCTGCTTCTGCGTTTCTACGATCCGGCAAAGGGCGCCGTGCTCGTCGATGGCATCGATGCCCGCGCTGTCGATCCCGACGCGCTACGCCGGCGCATCGCCATTGTGCCGCAGGATGTGACGATGTTTGCCGCATCGGTGCACGACAACATCGCTTTCGGTATGCCGAACGCCACCCGTGAAGCCGTGCGCGCCGCCGCAATCGCCGCGCAGGCGGACGAATTCATCTCGCGTCTGACCTATGGCTACGACACCCAGGTCGGCGAGCGCGGCATCACGCTTTCGGGTGGCCAGCGCCAGCGCATCGCCATTGCCCGCGCCATCCTCAAGGATGCTCCGATCCTCTTGCTCGATGAAGCGACCTCGGCACTCGACGCGGAAAGCGAAGTGCTGGTGCAGAAGGCGCTCGACGGCCTGATGCAAGGCCGCACGACGCTGGTCATCGCCCATCGCCTCGCAACCGTGCTGAAGGCCGACCGTATTCTGGTGATGGATCAGGGCCGGATCGTCGAGGAAGGCAACCATGCCTCCCTCGTCCGCCACGGCGGTCTCTACGCCAAGCTCGCCCGGCTGCAATTCGACCATGCCGCCGAGGAACTGCGCATCGCCGGAACCTGATCAGACGCTCCGGCCCGCTACCCGGCCGGAGAAGATGCAGCCGCCGAGGAAGCTACCTTCAAGCGCATTATAGCCGTGCATGCCGCCGCCGCCGAAACCGGCGACTTCACCGGCCGCATAAAGCCCCTCCACCGGCTTGCCGGAAAGCTCCAGCACGCGGCCTGAAAGATCGGTCTGCAGGCCGCCGAGCGTCTTGCGCGTCAGGATATGCAGCCGGACGGCGATCAGCGGTCCGGCCTTCGGATCGAGCAGGCGGTGCGGTTTTGCCGTGCGCATCAGTCGATCGCCGAGATAGCCGCGCGCGCCCCGGATCGCGGTCACCTGCGCATCCTTGGAAAAGGCGTTCCCGATCTCCCGGTCACGCGCCTCGATCTGCCAGCGCAGATGACCTTCCGACAGGCGCTGTTCGCCCGTCAGCGCGTTCATCGCCGTCACGAGATCTTCCAGCCGGTCGCGGACGATGAAATCCTCGCCCTTGTCCATGAAGGACTGAACCGGGCCGGGCGGCTTCCTGCCCAGGCGCTTGAGCAGCAGTGGAATGTCCTTATCCGTCAAATCCGGGTTCTGTTCGGAGCCGGAGAGGGCGAATTCTTTCTTGATGATTGCTTTGGTGAGGATAAACCAGCTGTAATCATGGCCGGTGCGGCGAATGGCCGACAGCGTGCCGAGCGTATCGAAACCCGGCATCGCCGGCGCGGAAAAACGATTGCCATCGGCATCGCACCAGAATGAGGACGGTCCTGGCAGGATGCGGATGCCGTGATCCGGCCAGATCGGCGCGAAATTCTTCAAGCCCTCGGTATAATGCCACATGCGATCGCCATTGATGACCGAGCCGCGGGCACGGCTGGTTATCTCCAGCATGCGGCCATCCACGTGATGGGGAACGCCACTTACCATGGATCGCGGCGGAGGCCCCAGCCGCTCTACCGGCCAGGCGCGGCGCACCAGATCATGATTGCCACCGATCCCGCCGGAGGTGACGATGACGGCGCCGGCACTGATCTCGAAATCGCCGACTATCTCGCGGCTACTTCTTGCACCGCGCACAACCGGATCATTCTCCAGCACCGCCCCAGCCGCCCCGAAAACCGTCCCATTGCGCACGATCAGGTCATCGACGCGGTGGCGGAAACGGAAACGCAGCAGCCCCTTTTCCTCCGCCGCCCGCGCCTTGCGGATGAAGGGTTCCAGCACCGCCGGCCCCGTGCCCCAGGTGACATGGAAGCGCGGCACGGAGTTGCCGTGGCCATGGGCTAGCCCGCCACCACGCTCGGCCCATCCGACCACCGGAAACCAGCGCATGCCGAGACTATGCAGCCACGAGCGTTTCTCGCCCGCCGCGAAATCGAGATAGGCATCCGCCCAGAGCCGCGGCCAGTGGTCCTCCGGCCGGTCGAAGCCGGCGGAGCCCATCCAGTCCTGCCGGGCAAGGGCGAGGCTGTCGCGGATGCGCATGCGCCGCTGCTCGGGACTATCGACGAGGAACAGGCCGCCCAGCGACCAGAAAGCTTGCCCACCGAGATTCTGCTCGCCTTCCTGATCGACGATGATGACGCTGCGGCCACGCTCCGCAGCTTCCGTCGCAGCGACAAGGCCCGCAAGCCCCGCGCCGATGACAAGCACTTCGCAATCCATGCGCTCCCTCCCGATATTCGCCAAAAGCTTACGCGGACGTAAGGGTAAAGCAACAGCAAAGACGGGAACGAGATAGGTTGAGGGCGATGCCGTGGATACCCTTCTCCCCGCGGTGAGAAGGGAAAACCGCCGCCGCTACTTTTCCGTCAGCTTCAGCTCGATGCGGCGGTTCTGGTCGCGGGCTTCCTTGCTGTCGCCTTCGGCGATCGGCTGGAATTCGCCGAAACCGGCAGCCACCAGCCTGTCGGCCGGCACGCCCCTGGAGATCAGGAATTTCACCACCGACGTCGCGCGCGCCGATGAAAGCTCCCAGTTGTCGGCATAACGGCCGGAGCCGGAGAGCGGCACGTTGTCGGTGTGACCGTCGACGCGCAGCACCCAGTTGATTTCCGGCGGAATTTCCTTAGCGAGATCGAGCAGCGCCGTCGCCAGCTTCGCCATCTCCTCCTGCCCTGCCGGATTGAGTTCGTTGCCGCCGGAAGGAAAGAGCACTTCCGACTGGAAGACGAAGCGGTCGCCGACGATGCGGATGTTTTCGCGGTCGGACAGAATTTCGCGCAACCGGCCGAAGAAATCGGAGCGATAACGGTTCAGCTCCTGCACCCGCTGGGCCAGCGCCACGTTAAGCCGGCGGCCCAGATCGGCGATCTTGGTCTGCGAGGCCGTATCCTTGGCCTCGGAGGCCTGCAAAGCGTTTTCGATGGCGGCGATCTGGCTGCGAAGGGCGGCGATCTGCTGGTTGAGCAGATCGATCTGGCTCATCGCGCGGGCGCTGACCTGCTTTTCGGTATCGAGCTGCCCCGTCAGGTCGCCGATCCGCTGATTGGCAACATCCGAGCTACCGGTGCCCTGATCGAGCAGCGCCTGCAGCCGGGAGCGCTCACCCTCGGAGGTCGCCAGCGATGCCTGCAGGTTGGCGAGCGAATCCTCCAGATCCTGCTTGCCGCTCTTTTCCAGCGCCAGAAGCTGGGTCAGTTCGTTGATCTGACTGTTCAGTCGGTTCAGCACATCGTCCTTGCCGCTGATTTCACGGCTGAGCAGGAACTGCGCCAGCACGAAGACCGACAGCAGGAACATGATCGCCAGCAACAGGGTCGACAGGGCATCGACGAAGCCCGGCCAGTAATCGACCGTGCGATGGCTTCGGCCCTTGCGCGCCAGAGCCATCGATCATTCCCCCGCTTCGTCGCGCAACGCGCGATTGGTGCGTTCGCTATGAACGGGCTTTTCGCCGATGCGGGCGGAAAGCTTGTCGAGCGTCTTGCGCATCGATTTCGCCTCCTCCTGCTGCGCCTCGATCCAGTCGCGCAGCATCTGCTGCTCGCCGCGCATGTTCTTGACGAGGCCCTGTATGCCTTCGGCGAGGCTTGCCATGGCAGCCGTGGTGCGCTGGCTCATGCCGCCGTCCTGGTTGAGGCGGTAGAGCTGTTCCGTCAGGGCGCGCAGTTCCTCGCTCGGGGCACCGTTCGGGCCGTCGGAGACGACGGTATGATCGGAAGAGACATCTGTGACGGAGGAGAGCCAGTTTTCAAGCTCGGTGTAGAAGCGGTTCTGGGCGCGGCCGGCCTGCAGGTCGAGGAAGCCGAGGATCAGCGAACTCGAAAGACCGAAGAGCGAGGTCGAAAACGCGGTGCCCATGCCCGAGAGCGGCGCGGAAAGGCCGGTCTTCAGGGCGGAAAGCACATCCTCGGTGCTGCCGGAGCCGGCATCGAGCGACTGGATGACCGTGTTGATCGAGCTGATCGTGCCCAGCAGACCCCAGAAGGTGCCGAGCAGGCCGAGGAAAACCAGCAGGCCGATGAGGTAGCGGGACGTATCGCGCGATTCGTCGAGGCGAGTGGCGATCGAATCGAGGATCGAACGCAGCGCCGCGGTCGAGATCGCCATCGAATGCCGCTGGCCGATCAGCGCCCGCATCGGTGCGAGCAGCACCGGCTCGCGGCCGACCTTGTCGGCACTACCGGCGGCGCGGAAGGAATTGAACCAGCGCACTTCCGGGCGAAGGCCAAGCACATGATGGAAAACGAGCAGGATACCGATCAGCAAAACGCCGAGGATCAGGCCGTTGAGGCCCGGATTGCTCATGAAGGCCGCATGGGCCTGACGAAACAGAATGGCGCCGACGAACGCGACGATGATCAGGAAAATCACCATGATCCAGAAGAAGATCATGGGGCTCGTCAGTTTCTGGGGATTGTATCCGTCACTGAGGCCGCTGTCCCAGCCCGACAGTTCAACTTTCGCCATAGGGCTTCAGTCTCCGCTTTTGCATTGCGCAGCTGCACACAAAAATAGGTGCGTCGCGGCGTTGGCCGGGAGACTAGAGGAACTTTGTGCCGAATTGAAGAGCAAAGGCGCCGGTTTGCACCGGCGCGACGCGGTGCTTACTTGCCCGGAACCGGACGGTGCAGGACCTCGTGCAGGGCCTTGCGGATATATTCGTTGCCGGCAACGATCGAGCCGTCTTCTATCGGCTTGTTGCCTCCGTCGATATCAGCGACCCAGCCGCCGGCTTCGCGGATGAGCAGGATGCCGGCTGCGAGGTCCCAGGCGTGCAGGTCGCGCTCCCAGAAACCGTCGAAGCGGCCGGCCGCGACATAGGCGAGATCGAGCGCGGCGGCGCCCATGCGGCGGATGCCCGCGACTTCGCCCATGACATGGCGCAGCTCGACGAGATAGGTGCCGTGGTTGCTGTGGCCGAGATGCGGCGTGCCGGTGCCGATGACGGCATCCGACAGGTTCTTGCGGGCCGCGACGCGCAGGCGGCGATCGTTGAGGAAGGCGCCGCCGCCGCGTTCGGCGGTGTAGAGTTCGTCGGTCGCCGGGTTGAGGACGACGCCGGCGACGATTTCGCCCTGGCGTTCCAGCGCGATCGAGATGGCGAAGTGCGGAATGCCGTGCAGGAAGTTGGTGGTGCCGTCGAGCGGATCGACGATCCAGCGATGGGCGCCGTCCGTGCCGATGATCTCTTCGCTCTCCTCGCCGAGGAAGCCGTAGGTCGGGCGCGCCTTCAGGAGTTCTTCGCGGATCAGCTTCTCGGCCTTGCGGTCGGCCTGCGAGACGTAGTCGCCCGGACCTTTCAGCGACACCTGCAGGTTCTGAACTTCGCCGAAATCGCGGGCCAAGCCCTTGCCGGCCTTGAATGCGGCCTGAACCATGACATTGAGAAGAGCAGAACGGGCCATCTTGGCTTCCTTTGGAACGGAAATGCCGGCCGCAGCAACGACCGGCAGAAAATAGACTTACAGAGCGCCGCATCGGAAGTCGATGCAGGGGCGCTCACCTTATTCAAACATCGGGGTCTCGGCGCGGATGACACCATCGGGAGATCGCAGTCGTGCCGGACCAGTCAAGGCAGAGCCTGAGGCGCACGGCATTGCCGACCGTCTGACCCACGATCAGCCGACCGGGCGCTTCAAGACCACAAACGCGGCCAAAATTCAAGCCTCGCCTTGAAAAGAGGGTAAAGCCTCAGGATGGGCGGTGTTTGTTGGCCGCATCGAGCGCCGCCTTCTGCTGGTCGTCCTCAAGGCCGAGATAGAAATCCTCCAGCGCCGGATCGGTGAGGCCGGCGCGGCGCGACAGCACATACCACTTGGCCGCCTCGATCGGATCGGGCCGCGTGCCGATGGCGTTGACATAGAGGTGGGCAAGCTTGTTCTGCGCCACGACATTGCCGCGTTCGGCCGCCCGGCGCATCCACTTGAATCCCTCTTCCAGATTGCGGTCGCCGCCGACGCCATCGACAAGCCAGATGGCAAGGTCGAGCTGGGCGGTGTCGTAACCGGCCTTGGCGGCGCGCGTCAGCCATTGCCGCGCCGTCTCGCGCTTGGCCTCGTCGATGCCGTCGACATTGAGATAGATTTGCGACAGCGCATATTGCGCATCGGCAATACCTTGCTCGGCGGATTTCTCATAATAGGGCTGGGCCGCCTTCAGGCCCTTCGGTCCCGGCATGTCTGCGACGAGAAGTTGGCCGTAGTTGAATTGCGCCAAGGCATTTCCGCTGTCGGCCGCCTTCTTCATCATCTCTTCGGAGCGTTTGCGGTCGCGGGGAACATCGCGGCCATCCATCAGAATGAGAGCGTATTTGAACATCGCCGAGGGATTGCCGGCATTGGCAGCCTGTTCATACCAGAAGGCCGCATCCTTGGTGTTTTTCGCAACACCAAGCCCTTGCGAGAAAATCTCGGCAACCAGCGTCTGGGCAGCGGCATCGCCGAGCTGCGCCTTCGGCAGGGCGATTTCGAGCGCCGTCAGATAATAGCCGCGCTGGAAGGCGCCGTAGGCATCGTCCGGCTTGCCCTCGAACGGCTTCTCGGCCGGAAGCGCCGGCAGCACCGCGCCCATGCGGTCGAACACGCCGACGCCGCCGGAGGGCTTGACCGGCTCTTCCGCCTTCGTCTGGATCTTCTTGGCATCGACCGGCGGCTGCAGCCGCAGAACCTCGTCTTCCGGCAGGGCGGCGCCATTGAACGGCGTGATACGGCCGCGCTTTTCGGCCGGTGCCTGTTCCGGCTCCTGCGTCACGCCCGGCAAGGCCTCCTGCGCGAAGGCGACGGAATGCATTCCCACGACCGGACCAAGGGTCAGGCCGAGGCAGAGCATACTGGCGGTCAGGCGGCGGCGATGTGACATGGAATGGTCTTAATCTTCAAACCGTGGCGCTTTTTCGTCAAGAAGCGCGTTAACGTTCGAAACGATCGAGGCAGCCTGCTCCGGCTCGGCAAAGACGGCAAGGCGCAGCGCCACGAATTCCGCCCCCGTTTCCGCCACCGCAAGCGCCGATTCCGGATCAGTGCCGCCCATGACGATGCAGGGGATTTCCACCATCGAGGCCCACCATTCGCCGAGCCCCAGGTTTTTCGGATGGGCCTCAGGCTTGATGTCGCCATCAAGCTTGCCGAAGAAGATGTAATCCGGCCGCACCTCGCCCATTTCCAGCGCGTGGTGGCGGTCGGCCGCATTGCCGCCGCCGACGATCAGCTTCGGCGTGAATTTTTCGACCGCTTCCCCCAGCACTTCGGCATTGCCGGTGACATGCAGGCCGTCCGCCTTGGCGCGGCCGGCAACACGGCTGTCGCCGGCGATGAGCGCAGCGGCTCCCGCCTGTTGCACGACCGGCACCAGCGTCTCGGCATGTTTCTGGAAGGCATGCTCGTCGAGGCCGTATTGCGGCAGGATGACGGAGGCGACATCGCCGCCCCGCAGCGCATCGCCCACCACCCGCGCGCACGCCTCGGCATCGGCGATATCCGGCGCGACGAGAACGAGGCGGCAACGATTGTCTGTAGTGCTCATGTGTCTCTCCATGAGGGACACGGGGGCCCACTCGATTTGATTTCAGAAAAGCGATAGACCGTGCAGGCAAAAGGATCAACCGACACGCATGCTTCCCGATTTTGATTTCTACCTGATCGCCATCCCCGCCGTGCTGCTGGTCGGCTTTTCCAAGGGCGGCATGGGCGAGGCGCTTTCGCTGATGGGCGTGCCGCTGATGTCGATCGCCGTGCCGCCGGTGGAGGCCGCTGCACTTCTGCTTCCGATCCTGATCGCCATGGATATCGTCTCGCTGTGGATGTGGCGCCGCCATGGCGACGGCCGCACGCTGCGCATGCTTCTGCCCGGCGGGCTGATCGGCATCGCCATCGGCTGGGCGACCTCCGCCTATGTGCAGCGGGATGCGCTGAAGCTGATCATCGGCCTTCTCGTCGTGCTCTTCGTGCTGCGGTATGTCTGGCACAGTTGGCGCACCCGCCGCGGCACCTTCGTCGCGCCGAAGCCGCAGCGCGCCGGCGCCGCAGCCGTGCTCGGCACCTTTTCCGGCTATGGCAGCTTCGTCGCCCATGCCGGCGGCCCGCCCTTCCAGATCTATGCGCTGCCGCTGCAACTGCCGCCGCGGGACTATACCGGCACGATCGTCCGCTTCTTCGCGATCCTGAATGCCGTCAAGCTCGTGCCCTATTTCGCGCTCGGCCAGCTCGATCTCAGCAATCTGAAGACGTCGCTGACGCTTTTCCCGCCGGCCATGGTCGCGACGGCAGCCGGCGCATGGGTGGTGCGCCACATGAAGCCGCAGGTCTTCTATCCCTTCATGTATACGATGGCCTGCCTTGCCGGCCTCAAGCTCGTCCATGACGGCGCAGCAGCGCTGGCGGCGGCGTGGTAAGCACCGGAAATCGGGCACTTCCGCATATTGTTGCAATTGCGAGAATATTTCTTTCGCACTGCACAAATTACTTGCCGGAGGCCGGGATTTCCCTTAGCTTCCGGCCATGGCCCACGCTGATCCCTTCGATGCGATCTCCGACCCGAACCGCCGGCACTTGCTGGAAGAACTCCGTCGCGCGCCGAGAACGGTCAACGAACTGGCGCAAGGCCTGCCGATCAGCCGCCCCGCCGTTTCGCAGCATCTGAAGGCGCTGCTTGATTCCAATCTGGTTTCCGTCTCCGCAAGCGGCACGAAGCGCATCTATGCGATCAACAAGCCCGGTTTCGACCGGGTCAATCTGTGGCTGGACCAATTCTGGTCCTAGAGTTTGTCAGGGAAAAGTGTGCCGCGGTTTTGCGACGACGACATGCGTCTCTAAAATGCGAACCGCCCGGAACAGGCGTTCCAGGCGGCTTTCAATCCGTCAAATCATGGAAGCGTCAGTGGGACGAACGCAGCTTTTCGATCTCGTCCTTCAAGCGCAGCTTGCGTCTCTTGATATCCGCAATGTCCTGGTCCTTGAACGAGGGCTGGGCCATGGCCGTGTGGAGTTCCTGCTCCAGCGCGCCGTGTTTTTTCTCAAGCGTTGCAAGATGAGCCTCAATCGTCATGTGGCAGTCCCTTCCGTTAGCTTGCACCCGATCTTTGAAAGCCGGATGTTCCGTTTGTAACTTTCGAAGTGTGCCACGCTATTTTTCATTTGTCGAAGGCGAAATCGTGGCCAAGGGTAACTTCCCGTTACCGGCATTTCTGTGCTAGAGCGACCACAAATCGATGTGGATGGCGGGCGAACCGCCGCTGCGCCGCGACGGGGAAAATTGAATGCCAGATCAGGATCAGGCCGAACTCAGACTGGGCGTTGCACGGCTGAGACAGGAACATGAAGACTACGATGCGGCGATCAACGCCATGATCCAGACCGGTTGCGATGCCTTGCGCATCCAGCGGATGAAGAAGAAGAAACTGGCGATCAAAGACAAGATCACCAAGATCGAAGACCAGATCATTCCCGATATCATTGCCTGAGGAAGCGCACGCCTTGACCAAAGCAGCGTCCCCGCCCGTCGCCATCATCATGGGCAGCCAGTCCGACTGGGAAACCATGAAGAACGCCGCCGATACGCTCGATGCGCTGGACATCGCCTATGATGCCCGCATCGTTTCGGCGCATCGCACGCCGGACCGGCTGGTGAGCTTCGCCAAGGGCGCCCGCGACGAAGGCTTCAAGGTGATCATCGCCGGCGCCGGTGGCGCAGCCCACCTGCCCGGCATGGCCGCCTCGATGACGCCGCTGCCGGTTTTCGGCGTGCCGGTGCAATCCAAGGCGCTTTCGGGGCAAGACAGTCTCCTGTCGATCGTGCAGATGCCGGCCGGCATTCCCGTCGGCACGCTGGCCATCGGCCGCGCGGGCGCCGTCAATGCCGCCCTTCTCGCAGCCGCCGTGCTCGCCCTCTCCGATCCCGAGCTTGCGGGCCGGCTCGACGACTGGCGCGAGGCGCAGTCGGCATCCGTCGCCGAATATCCGGTCGACCAGACATGAAGACGATCGGCATCATCGGCGGTGGCCAGCTCGGCCGCATGCTGGCCATGGCGGCCGCCCGTCTCAACTTCCGCACCGTCATCCTCGAACCGCAGGCCGATTGCCCGGCAGCGCAGGTCGCCAACAGCCAGATCGTGGCGGCCTATGACGACGAGGCCGCTCTTGTCCGCCTAGCCGCCGAATGCGACATCGTCACCTATGAATTCGAAAACGTGCCGGTTGCTGCCGCAACCCTGCTTGCCCGCGCCAAGCCTGTCTATCCGCCGCCGAAGGCGCTCGAAGTCGCGCAGGACCGGGTGACGGAAAAGCGCTTCCTCAATGCAAGCGGCATCGAAACCGCGAAATTCCACGTCATCGACAGCCAGGCCGACCTCGAAGCCGGCCTCGCCGATTTCGGCGGCAAGGGCGTGCTCAAAACACGCCGCCTCGGCTACGATGGCAAGGGCCAGCGCGTCTTCAAGGGCAGCGACGACAGCCCCGTCGGCGCCTTCGATGCGCTCGGCGGCGTGCCGATGATTCTCGAAAGCTTTGTGCCCTTTGTGCGCGAAGTCTCGATCATTGCCGCCCGTGGCCAGGACGGGGCCATCGCCTGCTTCGACCCGGCCGAGAACGTCCATCGCAACGGCATCCTCCACACCTCGACTGTGCCGGCCGCCATTTCCGACGAAACCGCGACCGCAGCCAAAGCCGCTGCCAAGGCAATCCTCGAAGCGCTGGATTATGTCGGCGTCATCGGCGTCGAATTCTTCGTGACACCCGATGGCGGACTGATCGCCAACGAGATCGCCCCGCGCGTCCACAATTCCGGCCACTGGACGGAAGCCGCCTGTGTCGTCTCGCAATTCGAACAGCATATCCGCGCCGTTGCGGGCCTCGCGCTTGCGGATGGCGCGCGCCATTCCGATTGCGTGATGCAGAACCTGATCGGCGACGACATAAACGACGTGCCGGCATGGCTTCAAAAACCCGCGACGCTCGTGCATCTATACGGCAAGAGCGAGGCCCGTCCGGGCCGCAAGATGGGCCATGTCACGTGGCTGACCGGGCGCTGAGAACAGAGGAAATAGCCTCCGATCTCAGGAAAACCCGCCGGGCATGGTTGACAATCCGGGAGCCTCGGGTTACTTGCCTGCCAACCTAAAGGCGCGCCCGTCCTCATCGGTCTGTCGGCGTGCTTTTGATTGTTAAAGACCTGGGAACTCTTCCCCCGAAACTGCGGATCAGAAAAATGAAGATCAAAAATTCGCTCAAGTCGCTGAAGGCTCGTCACCGCGAAAACCGTCTGGTTCGCCGCAAGGGCCGTATCTACATCATCAACAAGCTGAACCCGCGCTTCAAGGCTCGTCAGGGCTGATGGCGTTTCCGGCCGAAGCAAGCTTCGGCGGACAAGCGGGCATGCGAACAGGCGCGGGGCATCTTTGCCGATCCCGGCGCCTTCTTCGTTGGATGATACCACAAATTTGATTTGATCTTCGGCCATGGCGCGATACCCTTTCCGTCATGGCTAAAAGCATGTCTCCCTATCTCATTCCCCTCCTCGCTGTTTTGATGACGCATGCCGGTGCGGTGGCCGTAGCTGCCGACACAGCGACCAAACCTGCCGTCTCCGCCGAGCTTCCGACCCGCCAGCAGCGGCTCGATATGCTGTTTGCGGAGCTGAAGAAGACCAGCGACGCCGACAAGGCCAAGGATATCGCCGACCGCATCCGGCTCGAATGGCAGGAGTCCGGCAGCGCCTCGGTCAATCTCCTGATGCAATGGGCGGCCAAGGCGGCCGAATCGAACAAGCAGGCGGTGGCGCTCGATCTCTACGATCAGGCAATCGCGCTCGCGCCCGATTACGTCGAAGGCTGGAACCAGCGGGCGACGCTGCATTACCAGATGGGCAACTATCGCAAGTCGATGTCGGACATAAACCGCGTGCTGATGCTGGAGCCGCGCCATTTCGGCGCGCTGGCGGGCATGGCGGCTATCCTCTCCGCTTCCGGTAAGGACGAATTGGCCCTGCGCGCCTGGGAGCAGTTCCTCGCCGTCTATCCCGCCGACCGCAAGGCGCAGGAGCAGTTCGGCGAGATCGAAGAAAAACTGGCGGGAAACCGGACCTGACCGTGCCGGCAAGCCCCTCCCCATCTCGCAGACAATGCGCCTGATGCTGCTCCTCTCGTCCCTTGCGCTCCTTGTTCTCGTGGTCGGCTATGGCTACAGCGCCCGTCAGGCTGCCCGTTTCGCGCGCCGGCGCAGGAATAACGGCGAACTGATCGATGTCGGCGGGTTCCGCATGAACAGCGTGCATGTGCCGCGCCCTGCGACCGCAGACCTGCCGCCGCTCGTCTTCATCCATGGTGCAAGCGGAAACCTGCTGGATCAATTGCACGCCTTCCTGCAGCCGCTTTCGGGCCGCGCGGAAATGCTGTTCGTCGATCGTCCGGGCCTTGGCCATTCCGAACGTGGCGGGCCGGAAAACGACCTGCCGGACGGCCAGGCCCGCGCCATCGCCACGCTGATGGAAAAGCGCGGGATTAAAAAGGCGATCATCGTCAGCCATTCCTTCGGCGGGGCGATTGCCGCAAGCTTCGCGCTCCAGCATCCTGAAAAGGTGGCGGGATTGCTGTTTCTGGCCCCAGCTACCCACCCCTGGCCGGGCGGTATCGACTGGCATTACAAAGTGACGCGAATGCCGGTTCTCGGCTGGTGGTTTTCCAGGGTCATCGCCCCGTCCGTCGGCAGCATGCTTCTGGAAAAAAGCGTGACGTCAGTTTTCGCGCCCAACCCGGTCCCCGCGGGTTATATCGAGGACACCAACCCATTCCTCGCTTTGCGGCCCACGGTCTTCCGCAGCAACGCCACGGATATTGCCAATCTCTTCGACTATGTGACGCGCATCGCACCGCGCTATAGCGAAATCAACGCGCCGACGATCATCATCACCGGCGAGAGCGATGGCATCGTCTATGCCCATATCCATTCGAAGCAGTTGCACGAGGCTATCGCCGGCTCGCGTCTGATCAGCGTCCGCAATCTCGGCCACAAACCGGACTATGCAGCAAACGATCTTTCCGTCGCCGCCATCGAGGTGCTGGCCGGCAAGGCGCGCGACCTCGACGGCATTACTAAGGCCGTGGAAACCCGCATCGCCCCGCGGCAATAAAAAAGGCCGGCGGCCTCGTAAGACCGCCGGCCCGTATTGTTGCTTTCGCGTCGATCAGACGCCGCTCAGGCCATCCGAGCCGATATAGGCGATGCGCAGCATGTTGGTCGCGCCCGGCGTTCCGAGCGGCACGCCGGCCGAGATGATGATACGGTCGCCCGGCTTGCCGAAACCTTCGCTGGCGACAATACGGCAAGCGCGGTTGACCATGTCGTCGAGGTCGGTCGCATCCTCGGTGACGACGCAATGCAGGCCCCAGACGACCGAGAGGCGGCGCGCGGTCTGGATGACCGGCGACAGCGCCACGACCGGCACCTGCGGGCGCTCGCGCGCGGTGCGCAGGCCGGTGTTGCCCGACGAGGTGTAGCAGACGATGGCCGACAGCTTCAGCGTTTCAGCAATCTGGTGGGCGGCCAGCGAAATAGCGTCGGCGCCGGTCGCTTCCGGCGGCGTGCGCTGCGCGTAGATGATGCCGGAATAATGCGGGTCGCGCTCGACCTTGCTGGCGATGGAAGCCATTGTGGCAACGGATTCGACCGGATAATCGCCCGAAGCGGATTCGGCCGAAAGCATCACGGCATCGGCGCCTTCGAACACGGCGGTCGCGACGTCCGAGACTTCGGCGCGGGTCGGCACCGGCGCCGAAATCATCGATTCCAGCATCTGGGTTGCAACGACGACCGGCTTGCCCGCGCGGCGACAGGCGCGGATCAGTTGCTTCTGCAGGCCAGGAACAGCCTCGAGCGGCATTTCGACACCGAGGTCGCCGCGGGCGACCATCAGGGCGTCGGAAAGCTCGATGATCTCGTCGATGCGCTCGATCGCCTGCGGCTTTTCGATCTTCGACATCAGGCCGACGCGGCCGCGGGAAACCTTTCGCACTTCCGAGAGGTCTTCCGGGCGCTGGATGAAGGAAAGCGCCACCCAGTCGATTTCATCGGTTTCGAGCACGGCGTCGAGATCGGCGCGGTCCTTCTCCGTCAGCGCACCGACGCCGAGCAGCGTATCGGGCAGGCTGACGCCCTTGCGGTCGGAAATCTTCGTGCCGGAGACGACCTTGCAGACGATCTTCGTGCCGTCGGAACTTTCGGCCTGCAGGTGCAGCTTGCCGTCGTCGATCAGCAGGCGATGGCCGGGCTTGACGGCCTCGAGGATTTCCGGATGCGGCAGGTAGACACGGGTATTGTCGCCCGGCACGTCGCGGTTATCCAAGGTAAACGTCTGGCCCGGAACGAGATCGACCTTGCCGTCCGCGAACTTGCCGACACGCAGCTTCGGCCCCTGCAGGTCGGCGAGGATGCCGATCGGCCGGCCGCAACGCGCCTCGACGCTGCGGATGCGCTTGACGAGCGTGCGCATCAGGTCGTGGCTGGCATGGCTCATATTGATACGGAAGAGATCGGCGCCGGCTTCATGAAGCTTCTGGATCATCTCCTCTTCGCCCGATGCCGGACCGAGCGTGGCGAGGATTTTGGCTTTTCTGTTCCGTATCATCAATTCTGGCTCTCTTGTGTACCGGGGGTGTCGGAAAGCTGAACCATCCAGCTCCCCTGCCGACCCGTATCATATTCCTTGAATCCCATGCGCTGGAAGCCGCGCGCGAAGCAGTCCTGCACGCCGGTTATCTTGAACTCGTTTTCAGCGACGCACATGTTGATGCCGCCCGTCCAGCGGCCGCCGCGGGCCGCATCCTCGGCATAGAGATAATAGTAGCGGGATTGCAGCTCGCCTTCGATCAGCGTGGCGCAGGTGGTGGCCGGAACCTGCCACCAGCCTTCGGTGATCCAGCCTTCCTTGGCGCGGTAACCGATGGCGACGCCGACGAGATTCTGGGTGCCGTTGCAGACGCGAAACTCGGCGTGGGCTTCTTGCGGCATCAGGAAGGGCACAGCCCCGGCCAGCAGGAACAGCGCAACTGCTCCAAGAAAACGGCGCGGCATGGCGAACCTTTTGGAAGAATGGTCGGACACGGTTTCCACTGGGTCTCCGTTGCGATTTGTCGTGGCACTTTCTTGCGACGCGGCGACTTGAAAGTCAACGAAAGTCTAATCGATTACAGTCGGCTCTGTGATGAACAGAATCAGCAAAAACGTGGCTTTACATTGCGATTGCCTCCCCGTCATGTCATCAAACTTTCGCGCAGGGGCAAAACGGGTTGTGAGAGCATGGTCGAGCACACGGCATACGAAACGATCGAGGGCGACGCCGCCCGCGGCCTCGTGCTGCTCGCCGATCATGCCACAAACCGCCTGCCGCCGGAATATGGCAGCCTCGGCCTGCCACCCGGCGCCTTCGAGCGCCATATCGCCTATGACATCGGCATCGAGAAGCTGACGCGGCGGCTTGCCGCGCGGCTCGGCGTGCCGGCCGTGATGAGCTACTTTTCACGATTGCTGATCGACCCCAATCGCGGGGAGGACGATCCGACGCTGATCATGAAGATTTCCGACGGCGCGATCATTTCCGGCAACCACCCGATCACGCCGGAGGAGTGGGAAAACCGCCTCAACCGCTTCCATCGCCCCTATCACCGCGCCGTCTCCGAAACGATCGCCCACGTCGGTATGGAGAGCCGTAAGGCGCCGCTGGTGATTTCGCTGCATTCCTATACGCCGGCCTGGAAGGGTGTGCCCCGCCCCTGGCATGCCGCCGTGCTCTGGGACGGCGATCCCCGTGCCGTCCATCCGCTGATTGCGGCGCTGGAAGCACCGGGCGACCTTCTGATCGGCAATAACGAGCCCTACGACGGGGCGCTGCGCGGTGACACCATGTATCGCCATTGCATGGAAACCGGCATCGCCCATGCGCTGATCGAGGTGCGGCAGGACCTGATTGCCGACGACGCTGGTGTGGAAAACTGGGAGCAGCGGCTCGCCCCGATCCTTGACGATCTCAACGCCCGTCCCGATCTTCACGTCATCAAACGACATCCGTCCAGAACCGGCGATTGCGCCTTCTGAGGCATCCACCACGGAGACGATCATGAGCACCCCGGAAACCGAATTCGAAGCCGCCGCCTTCCGCCGGCTGGTGGCGCATCTGCGCGAGCGCAGCGACGTCCAGAACATCGACCTGATGAACCTCGCCGGCTTTTGCCGCAACTGCCTGTCCAACTGGTATCGCGAGGCCGCCAACGCCAGCGGCGTCGAGATGGACAAGGAGCAATCCCGCGAGATCATCTACGGCATGCCCTACGAGGAATGGCGCGCGAAAAACCAGAGGCAAGCCTCCGACGACCAGCAGGCCGCCTTCGAACAGAACAGGCCGAAAGAATAAGGCCATTTCGAGAATTGCGCCGTTTCCCGCGCAATCTCCCTTGACCTCGCCGTGACTTCGCGGCAGGTCACAGCCTTCGAATTTCTATCCCCAAAAGGAGATCATCATGTCGGATGCACACGGCGTCGCGCGCGACCAACTCCGCTCGTTCATCGAGCGCATCGAACGCCTTGAAGAAGAAAAGAAGACCATTGCGGACGACATCAAGGACGTCTACGGCGAAGCCAAGGGCACCGGCTTCGACACCAAGATCCTGCGCAAGGTCATCCAGATCCGCAAGCAGGACAAGGACGAGCGCATGGAGCAGGAAGCGATCCTCGACACGTACCTCGCCGCGCTCGGCATGATCGACGCGCCGGAAGCCGAATAAGCCTTTCGATTGCCCAACAAAAAACCCGCCTAGCCGGCGGGTTTTTTCATGCCGGTTTTCCCGAAAAAACAATCGAGAGGCTCTCTGGTTCAGTTTGAACCTGAGAGACTCTCAGATCAGTCGAAGCGTTTCACTTCCATGAAGTTGACTGCCGTGCCCGAGAACCGGGCCGTATCGACCGCGCCGGACGTCGGCTGGAAGCCGGCGGAATAGACCGTCGTCGGCGAAGCCCGGAGCGACTTGCTGACGAAGCGCGGCGCCTTGACCGGCTTCGAGAAGGTCGCCATACGGCCCGTCGTCAGCGCCCATTCCGAAATGATCTGCTGAGTCAGCTTCGGCTCGGTGCGGACCGAGGTGCGAGCCGCGGCCTGGGCCTCGTCCTTGTTCGGGCGCTTGCCCTTGGCCGGCACTTCGGCGGCAGCGCCATCGAAGACATTGTCGAACACGGCGGCGCGGGCGGCAGCGCCCGATTGCGGCACAAAGGATGCAAGCTCGACCGGGCGATCCGTCGGCGCGGCAAGCGCGACCTTCGTTTCCGCCTTGGCCTCGACCGGTTCCTGTGCCAGCGCCGCAGCCTGCGGCTTGGCATGATCGGTGAATTCCGGCACGGCGACGTAAGCGGCAGCCGCCGCCATCATCGCGGCTTCCCCAGCCGGACGCATGGCCGGAACCGGCACGAAACCGAGCACGTCGGCATCCGCGTCGGTCGATTCAGCCGAGGCGAGCATCATCGCATTGCCGGCGTCGCCGTTCATGCCACGCTGGCCGAGCATCTGCGGCACCGGGATCTTGTAGTTGCCGAGATCGGCGAATTCGGGCTGCGACGGCATGGCGGCAGCCAGCGCGTCCTGGGCCGGATTGGCAGCAGGCGCAGCAAGCGCCATGGCAACGCCGGTTTCAGCCGGGTCCTTGAAGGCCGGGCGGGAGCCCGGCACCGGAGCCTTGACGGCAGCGATTGCCACCTGCTGGTCCTCGGCGCCGATCACACCGGCAAGAACGGGCTGCTGGTTGGTCGCGGCAGGCGCGGTCTTGGCAGCCGGCTGCTCGTCGCCGCCGCCTTCATCACCGCCACCACCGCCGGCGATTGCTTCGGGTTCTTCATCCTCGTCGCCGCCCTGGCCGAAGAGCATGGCAAACAGCGTCGCCTTGCGCTTGGTCGTATCCTTGTCGCCCGGACCCTTGGCCCCGCCGCCGGCAACCTCGATCGACTTGTCGCCGACGCGGCGCTTGTAATCGGCAACGGCCAGTTCGTAGCCCGGCAGCGGCTTGCCGTCCGAGGGAATATGCAGGGTCTTGCCATCGGGGAACAGGCGGGCAAGCTCGGCGCGGCTCATACGCGGCCAGGCGCGAACGCCGCCGACATCCATGTGCACGAAGGGAGAGCCGGAGGTCGGATAGAAGCCGACGCCGCCGACCTGGAATTTCATGCCGATCTCACGCAGCGTCTTCAGCTTCACGTCGGGCAGATAGAAGTCCATCGCCTTGCCGAGCATGTGCTGGCTCTTCTTGGCCACGCCCTTGGTGCGCGAACGCAGCATGTTGTTGGTGGCCGGCGAACGATAGGCGGAAACGACGTGGATATAATCGCGCGAACCGCTCTTCTGGTAGACTTCCCAGACGAGGTCGAGCAGGCGCGGGTCCATGTTGGTGGGCTCGTTGCGGCGCCAGTCGCGCAGCATGCGGTTGACCTGCTGCAGGCCCTTCGGATCATATCGGCCATTGCGCTTGAAGGTGATCTCGGCCTTTTCCTGGGTATGGATGAAGTAGATCTTCAGGGTGCGCGTCTGGCCGGCGGCTTCCACCGTCGGCGCCACGCCGGGCGATACCATGGAGGCCGCAATCAACAGCGAAGCGAGCACTCGCGGCATCTTGCTGGCGACACGCCCGCAAAGATCGCGGAGCGTCATGCCGCTGGGCTGTCTGATTCCGAACAAATTTTTCAAACCTGATCCCCGTCCGACGGACAACGCGTCCAGTGGCTGCCCAATGACTGTCAATTAAGGTAACAGCATGGCAAATATGCCACAGTCGTCACTTATCCTTATAATATAGTGAATAGATCACTAACAAGGTCTAAACGACGACCGTGGCATATGACGGTTCGTAACGATTCGTTATCCCTAACTTTATGCGGCTTCGCTGAAGGGATCATCGGGATTGATGCCGTAATCCTTGAGTTTCCGGTACAAAGTCGAGCGGCCGATACCGAGTTTTCGGGCCACCTGGCTCATTTGGCCACGGTAGAATTTCAGCGCGAAGCGAATCAGTTCCTCTTCCACATCGGCGAGTTTGCGGACATTGCCGCCATCGTCGATGCTGGAGATAGCGCCGCTCGAACCAGCCGGTTCCGCTGCGGCAGCCGTCTTCTCCGCGCCGCCGAAATCCGGGTAGACAGGCGGCAGCGCCTGCGCCTCCACAACCTGCGGCCGCGATGGACCGGCCTCGCCCCAGCTGAAGCCGCTCTTTTCGGCGACAACATAACCGGGAATCTGGGTCGCGACCTGCGGAAAATCCTTCACCGTCAGTTCCTGGCCCTCGGCGAGCACGACCGCACGGAAGATGGCGTTTTCCAGCTGGCGGATATTGCCCGGCCAGTCGTAGGCCGTCAGAAGCGCAAGCGCCCCGGAGGTCACCGTCAGCGGTGTGGAAAGGCCCTGCTCGATCGAGAAGCGCTCGACGAAGGACCGCACCAGCACGGGCACGTCTTCCTTGCGCTTGCGCAGCGCCGGAATGGTGATCGGGAAGACGTTCAGGCGATAGTAGAGGTCTTCGCGGAAGCGGCCTTCGCGGACCTCATTGATCAGGTCCTTGTTGGTGGCCGAGATCAGCCGGACATTGACCTTCTGCGGATGGCGGGCGCCGATCGTCTCGATTTCGCCCTGCTGCACGGCGCGCAGGAGCTTAACCTGCACTTCCAAAGGCAGATCGCCGATCTCGTCGAGGAACAGCGTACCGCCATCGGCATCGACGAACTTGCCGGTGTGCTTCTCGGTCGCCCCGGTGAAGGCGCCCTTCTCGTGGCCGAAGAGAATGCTTTCGACCAGATTGTGTGGGATCGCACCGCAATTGACGGTGATGAACGGCTTGCCGGCGCGATCGCTCGCCGCCTGGATGGCGCGCGCCACCATTTCCTTGCCGACGCCGGATTCGCCTTCGAGCACGATCGGAATATTCGACTGGGCGGCGCGGCGGGCGAGATCGAGCACGCGGATCATCGCCGGGCTGGCGGAAACGACGTCGTCGAAGCCGATGGCGCCGCTACGGGCGCGGCGGGCGGGACGGGCGCGGCCATCCTGATGTTCCATCTTCAGCGCGTTGTTGAGGGCGACCGAAAGACGCTCCGGCGACACCGGCTTGACGACGAAGTCGAAGGCGCCGGCCTGCATGGCGAGAACAACGGTCTCGATGCCGCCCTGCCCCGTCTGCACGATGATCGGAATATCGATGCCACGTTCGGCGATCGCTTCGAGGAAACCGTGGCCGTTCATTTCCGGCATCATCAGATCGAGCAGGATGGCGCTGATCTGGCCGCGCTTGCGCTCCAGGAGTTCCAGGCCGCTACGGCCATTGTCGGCGAGATGGGCGATATGGCCCAGCCGCTCGATCATGTTGGTCAGAAGCCGACGCTGGACCGGATCATCGTCGATGACAAGAATCTGTGACGTCATGGAAGCCTCCTGCTCATTTTTCGACAACCGCGACAACCTCATGTGCCGCACGATGGGACATTCCTGTCACAGGAGGGCTGAACATCCCCTTTGAAGAAAAGCTCGGATTTTAATCATTCCTAACAATGCTGGTTGGAACCGGAAGGCCTCGGAAACAGGCTGGAAAAGCGGTTCCGGTTTGCAGGCCGATAGGCTAGGGTCGGCACCGATTTGCGCCGCGCGAGGATGCGGCTGCACCAAAACGAGAGTGAAAGCCATGTATCGTCCGTTTTCCGCCCCGACCATCCCACTTTTTGCAGCTGCAACCGGCGGCGGCGCAGCCGAGCTGGGGGACCTGCCGAACTGGCGGCTGGAAGACCTCTATCCGTCGCCGACCTCGGACGAATATCGCAGCGATGTGGCAAAGGCCGAGGCCGACAGCCTCGCCTTCGAGGCCAAGTGGAAGGGCAAGCTGGCGGAAGCCGCGACCAAAACCGGCGATGCCGGCATCGGGGCGGCCGTGCGCGAGTTCGAAGCGCTGGAAGACCTGATGGGCAAGATCGGCTCCTATGCCGGCCTCACCTATTTCTCAGATACGTCGAACCCCGCCAACGGCAAGTTTTTTGGAGACGCACAGGCCAAGCTCACCGATCTCGCAAGCCACCTGCTGTTCTTCTCGCTGGAGCTGAACCGCATCGATGACGCGGTGATCGATGCGGCCTTCGCGACCGATCCGCTCGCCGCACATTATCGCCCGTGGCTGGTGGACCTGCGCCTCGACAAGCCCTACCAGCTCGACGACAAGCTGGAACAGCTCTTCCTCGAAAAGTCGATGACCGGTTCCGGCGCCTTCAATCGTCTGTTCGACGAGACCATGGCGGCGCTGACCTTCACGATTGACGGCGAGGAACAGCCGCTCGAAGTCGCGCTCAGCATGTTGCAGGAGGCGGACCCGGAGGTGCGCCGCAAGGCAGCAGCGGCGCTGACCGCCACTTTCAAGGCCAACAGCCGCGTCTTCACGCTGATCACCAACACGCTCGCGAAGGACAAGGAAATCTCCGACCGCTGGCGCGGCTTCGAAGACATCGCCGATAGCCGCCACCTTGCCAACCGCGTCGAGCGTGAGGTGGTCGATGCATTGGCAGCAGCGGTCAAGGATGCCTATCCGCGCCTGTCGCATCGCTATTATAAGATGAAGGCCAAGTGGCTCGGCATGGAACAGATGGAATTCTGGGATCGCAACGCGCCGCTGCCGGAAACCCCGACGGCGCTGATCTCCTGGAAGGACGCCAAGGACACCGTGCTTTCGGCCTATCACGGCTTCGCGCCCGAGATGGCTGACATCGCCGAGCGCTTCTTCGATGGCGGCTGGATCGATGCGCCGGTGCGCCCCGGCAAGGCGCCGGGCGCCTTCGCGCACCCGACCGTGCCCTCTGCCCACCCTTACGTGCTCGTCAATTATATGGGCAAGCCGCGCGACGTGATGACGCTCGCCCATGAGCTGGGTCACGGCGTGCATCAGGTGCTCGCCGGCGCGCAGGGCGCGCTGATGGCCTCGACGCCGCTGACGCTCGCCGAAACCGCCTCGGTCTTCGGCGAAATGCTGACCTTCCGCGCCCTTCTCGAAAAGACCAAGGATAAGAAGGAGCGCAAGGCGATGCTCGCCCAGAAGGTCGAGGACATGATCAATACGGTCGTGCGCCAGATCGCCTTCTACGAGTTCGAGCGAAAGGTACACACCGCCCGCAAGGAAGGCGAGCTGACCGCCGAGCATATCGGCAATCTCTGGCTCTCCGTGCAGGCGGAAAGCCTCGGGCCGGCGATCCGCATTTCGGAGGGATACGAGACCTACTGGTCCTATATCCCGCACTTCATCCACTCGCCGTTCTACGTCTATGCTTATGCCTTTGGCGATTGCCTGGTAAACTCGCTCTACGCCGTCTACCAGAAGGCCGAAAGCGGCTTCCAGGACAAGTATTTCGAGCTTCTGAAAGCCGGCGGCAGCAAGCATTATTCCGAACTGCTCAAGCCATTCGGTCTCGATGC
Source organism: Rhizobium sp. Root1212 (assembly GCF_001424985.1). Classification (GTDB taxonomy): domain Bacteria; phylum Pseudomonadota; class Alphaproteobacteria; order Rhizobiales; family Rhizobiaceae; genus Pararhizobium. Next base: position 210,026 of record NZ_LMDA01000023.1, on the reverse strand, counting down.
CAGCGATCCGTCGTTCTGGGCAAAGGGCCTGTCGATGCTGGAAGGCCTGATCGACGAACTGGAAGCGCTTGATAAGGCGTGACATCGCCAGGTTTGAAGACATGACTGATCACGGCCCCTTCGTCCTGTTCCGGGATGACAGCGCGAACAGGACCACTGTCTTCGCGGAGCCCTTGCGCGTGATCACCGCACGCACCAAAGCCGAATTCCGGCGTGGGCTGGCGGAGATGGAGAAGGCACAAAAGGCAGGCCAATGGCTCGCCGGCTTCATGAGCTATGAGGCCGGCCATCTGTTCGAAGATAAGCTCGCTCCCTTCGCCGAGGAAAACCGGGAAACACCGCTGATGTCCTTCGGCGTCTTCGATGCGCCGCAGGAGGACCACGCCCTTTCGCAGCCAAGGCGGCGGGTCGAAAACGAGCCGTTCCTCACCGAGCCGAAGGCTGGCTGGGACTTTGCCGCCTATCGCGAGCGGTTCCAGAAGCTGCATCAACACCTGCGGCAGGGCGATTGCTATCAGGCAAACCTCACCATGCCGATCTCGGCCCGCTGGTCGGGCGATCCGCTTTCCGCCTTCTGGTCGCTGATTGAACGGCAGCCTGTGAAATACGGCGCTTTCGTTTCGCTCGACGGCCCGATGCTGCTGTCGCGCTCGCCGGAACTGTTCTTCCGGGTGGACAAGGATCGCTGGATCGAAACCCATCCGATGAAAGGCACTGCTCCGCGTGGTGCCACGGCAGCCGAAGACGAAGCGCTGATCGCGGAAATGAAGGCCGATCCGAAATCGCAGGCCGAAAACCGGATGATCGTCGATCTGCTGCGCAACGATATCTCGCGGATCACCGAAGTCGGCACGCTCGACGTGCCGAAACTCTTCGATGTCGAGACCTATCCGACCGTGCACCAGATGGTGAGCCATGTGCGCGCCCATTTGCGCCTCGACATCGGTATCCGCGATATCTTCGAGGCGCTGTTTCCCTGCGGCTCGATCACCGGCGCGCCGAAAATGCGCGCCATGGAAATCCTGCACGATCTGGAGACCGGCCCGCGCGATGCCTATTGCGGCGCGATCGGCTTCATCGCCCCGGACGGCACCATGCGCTTCAATGTCGCGATCCGCACGCTGTCGCTGTATCCCGATGGAAAGGCCGTCTTCAATGTCGGCGGCGGCATCGTCTTCGATTCCAACGCCGAATCCGAATATGCGGAATGCCTGCTGAAGGCCCGTTTCGCCCTCGGCGACATCAGGGTCGAGCAATGACGGATTTTTCGCTGATCGAGACCATGCGCTACGAGCCGGAAACCGGCATCGTTCGCGAACGCCTGCATCTCGCCCGCCTGCAACGCTCGGCATCACGGCTCGGCTTCAAGGGCGCTGAAAACGCAAAAGGCGAACTGGCAAAAGCTTTACAGGATGCCGGACAGTTGTTGCGCGTGCGGCTGACCCTTTCTGCCGAAGGCGAGATCGTCGTCACCACGGCGCCGTTCACGCCGTTGGCGGAGGATACCGTCTGGAAAGTGCGCGTGGCATCGCACCGGCTGAATTCGCGCGATCCCCTCTTGCGTTACAAGACCAGTCGCCGCGCGATCTACGAAGCAGCGCGGGCGGAGTATAGTGCCGAAGAGGCGGATGAAGTGCTGCTGCTCAACGAGAAGGGTGAAATCTGCGAGGGCACCATCACCTCCTGTTTCTTCGATGACGGTTCGGGCATATTGAAGGTACCGCCGATTTCCAGCGGGCTGCTGGCAGGCGTGCTGCGCACGCAGTTCATCTGCGAACGCCGTGCCCGCGTCCAGCGCCTGACGCTTGCAGATGTGAAAAAGGGCCGCCTCTTCATGGGCAACTCCCTGCGTGGCCTGATTGCCTGCCGGCTGGAAAACTGACTTTGCTCAGGCTGCCGCGACGATGATCCTGTCGCGGCCGGATTGCTTGGCATCGTAAAGTGCTGCATCGGCGCGGGAGTAGAGCGTCTTTGCGCAATCGCCCGCGACCATCACGGAAAGCCCCGCCGAGCAGGTGTAGCGAAACAGCGGCGCCCCCGGCAGCGGCCGGGAAGCCCGCACCACCCCCATGATGCGTTCGACAATCGCTTCGGCTTCCTCACGCGTCGTATCCGGCAAAAGCAGCATGAACTCCTCGCCGCCGACCCGGCCGAAACAATCGCGCCGGCGCACGATCGGCTGCACCCTGCGGGCAAAATCCAAGAGCACGTCGTCGCCCACCTGATGCCCGTAGAGGTCGTTGATGCCCTTGAAGAAGTCGATATCGAGGATGCACAGGCATCCGTCGCGCGGCTGCTCCGGCCGGTTGCCGACCACCATCTCCTCGAGCTTGCCCATGACATAGCGGCGGTTGGAGATGCCGGTCAGTTCGTCGGTCTGCGAGGCCCGCATGGCGAGATCGCGGTCCTGGCGCAGGTTGCGCTCTTCGACGCGAAGATGGGTGATGTCGCTGGCGATACACAGCATCCAGCCGTCGCGGTTGACCGTTTCCGTCATCCACAGCCAGCGGCCGTCGACGAGATCGGTCTCATAGGCGCGGAACGGCGCCTTACCGCGGCGCGACTGCGCAGAAGCGATCCAGGCATCGAAATTGTCGACGCGGATCACCGTGCCGAGCCCGCGCGCGCGATTGCGCCGCATCATGTCCGGCCAGAGCGGGGTTTCATCGGCATCGAGCGCGAAGGTGGCGCGAAAGGCGTCATTGGCATAGCGCAGCCGGTCGTCGGCGTCATAAAGCGCAATCAGAACATCGGTCGCATCCCTGAGCTCGGCAAGGCTGGAGGCAATTTCATCCATGGTATCGGTCTCGCATGCCCGGCTGACTTTATAGACAAGCCCCGGCAACAGGAATTGCAAAATCTAGCGGATTGCATCCCGGCATAGCCGAAGGACATGACTATGCTTAACGACCCGCCGGCTTTGACCGGATAAGGAACAGAGACCGAGAGGGAGAACGACCCCGCCCTCCAGGCGTTCGCCCTGTTTGCGACCCTGCGCAGGCGCTGCGAAGATTAAGCACGATCGAAGCCACTTGCCCCTCACCTCTTTATTGTGACAGGAATCTGTGCTCTAGGCCTTCCAAAGCAGCATCGGGGCATTTTCGACCCCAAAACAATCCGCTATCCGCAGGAGAAAGACCAAAATGGCAGAAACCAACCATACGGTTTATGGCGAAATCACAGGTCCGATCGTGATGATCGGTTTCGGCTCGATCGGCCGCGGCACCCTGCCGCTGATCGAACGCCACTTCAAGTTCGACAAGAGCCGGATGGTCGTCATCGACCCGCGCGACGATGCAGCCGACATGGAAATCCTCGCCAAGCACGGCGTCCGCCATATCAAGGCCTATGTCACCAAGGACAACTACAAGGAACTGCTGAAGCCGCTGCTCACCGAAGGCGGCGGCCAAGGCTTCTGCGTCAACCTCTCGGTCGATACCGGCTCGGTGGACTTGATGCGTCTCTGCCGCAAGCTCGACGTGCTCTACATCGACACGGTCATCGAGCCCTGGCTCGGCTTCTATTTCGACAAGAACATGAAGAACGCCGACCGCACCAACTATGCGCTGCGCGAAACGCTTCGCCATGAAAAGAAGAAGAACCCCGGCGGCGCAACGGCCGTTTCCACCTGCGGCGCAAATCCGGGCATGGTCTCGTGGTTCGTCAAGAAGGCGCTGGTGAACCTCGCCAACGATCTCGACATCAAGTTCGACGAGCCGGACCAGCACGACCGCGAAGGCTGGGCCAAGCTGATGAAGAAGGTCGGCGTCAAGGGCATCCACATTGCCGAGCGCGACACCCAGCGCACCAAGAACCCGAAGCCGTTCAACGTCTTCTGGAACACCTGGTCGGTCGAAGGCTTCATCTCGGAAGGCCTGCAGCCGGCCGAACTCGGCTGGGGCACCCATGAAAACTGGATGCCGAAGAACGCCAAGAAGCACAAGAAGGGCTGCAAGGCCGCCATCTATCTGGAACAGCCGGGCGCCAACACCCGCGTTCGCACCTGGTGCCCGACGCCCGGCCCGCAGTATGGCTTCCTGGTGACCCACAACGAGTCGATCTCGATTGCCGACTACTTCACCGTCCGCGACAAGGACGGCGACGTCGCCTACCGCCCGACCTGCCACTACGCCTATCATCCGGCCAACGATGCCGTACTGTCGCTGCATGAGATGTTCGGCAATGGCGGCAAGGCCCAGCCGGTCCTCCACGTTCTCGACGAGAACGAACTGGTCGACGGCCTCGACGAACTCGGCGTGCTGCTCTACGGCCACGACAAGAACGCCTACTGGTACGGTTCGCGCCTGTCGCTGGAAGAAACCCGCCGTATCGCGCCCTACCAGAACGCTACCGGCCTGCAGGTGACCTCGGCCGTTCTGTCCGGCATGGTCTGGGCGCTTGAAAACCCGAAGGCCGGCATCGTTGAAGCCGACGAGATCGACTACAAGCGCTGCCTCGAAGTGCAGTCGCAGTATCTCGGCCCGGTCGAAGGCCACTACACCGACTGGACCCCGCTCGAAGGCCGTCCGGGCCTCTTCCCCGAAGACCTCGACGAGAAGGACCCGTGGCAGTTCAAGAACATCCTCGTGCGCTGATTGCGCGAAGGATAGAATATTGGGAAAGCGCCCGGGGAACATCTCCGGGCGTTTTTCATTTGGCATGAAGGGTGTGGCTTGGCCGCCCTTGCATTCAACCAGCGTTCACGGCATGGTTTTTGCGACGAAAAGACGTGAACGTTTCACGCCTACCGGGAGATAGTAATGAAGCCGATCACCATGCTTGCCATCCTGTCCGCAGTCGGGCTTGCCGCCTGCCAGGCGCCACGGGAGGTGCAGGTCTCGCAGCCGCAGCGCACCGCGCCGGCCGGCGTGGAAGGAAGCTGGGTCGGAGCGCAGGGCGTCATCTCGACCTTCTCCAGCGGGCAGTTCCAGACGCGCACGAGCGACGGGACGAACCAGCAGCTGGGATCGGGCACCTACACGACCAACGGCAACGTCACCCAGATCAACCTCTATTCCAACATCAAGCAGACGTCGTCGCTGGTGAACTGCGCACTGGTCACCTCCAGCCAGCTGAACTGCACGACCCAGACCGGCGCACAGTTCACGCTGACGCGGCAGATTTAAAGCCGCTTACGGATAGAGCCTGTTTGAAGCCGGCCGCGCCCTGCGCGTGCCGGCTTTGTCTTGCCCGTTAACCCTCGAAGAGCTGAGGCAGGCGAAGGCGAAATTATGGCTTGATGTCAGCGCAATCGAGTGAAACGATCCGTCCCGAGCGGCAGCCTTCGCAGGCTGCCGTGGTCCAAGCCGACGCCGGCAAACCGGCGATCCGACAACCGGGAGATTTCCATGATCAGACATTTGCGAACCGGGCTGATGACAGCCTCGATCCTTGCGCTTTCGTCCGGCGCTGCCTTTGCCGATTATGAGCTGAACATCCTTCACATCAACGACCTGCATTCGCGCATCGAATCAATCAACAAATTCGATTCCACCTGCTCGGCGGAAGAGGAAGGCAAGAACGAATGCTTTGGCGGCGTCGCCCGGCTGAAGACCGCCATCGACGAGAAGCGCGCCGCCCTTTCCGGCAAGAACACGCTGCTGCTCAACGCCGGCGACAATTTTCAAGGGTCGCTGTTCTTCACCACCTACAAGGGCATCGCCGAGGCCGAATTCCTCAACCTGATGAAATTCGATGCGATGACCGTCGGCAATCATGAATTCGACGAGGGCGAGGATGGCCTCGTAGGTTTCCTCGACAAGGTCACCTTCCCGGTCCTCAGCTCCAACGTGCTGCCCGGCTACAAGTCCAAGCTCGGCGACCGCATCAAGCCGTCGCTGGTGCTCGATGTCGGCGGCCAGAAGATCGGTATCGTCGGCGCCGTCGCCAACGATACGCCGGAGCTTTCCTCGGTCGGCGACGATGTGCTGATCGGCCAGGATGTGGATACGATCACCACTGCCGTTCAAGACCTGAAGAAGCAGGGCGTCAACAAGATCATCGCGCTCACCCATGTCGGCTATCCGCGCGACCTCGCCGTCATCGCCAAGATCCCGGATGTCGATGTGGTCGTCGGCGGCCATTCGCACAGCCTGCTTTCCAACACCGACGAGAAGGCCGAAGGCCCCTATCCGACGATGGTCGACAATCCCGGCGGCTACAAGGTTCCGGTGGTGCAGGCCGGTTCCTACAGCAAGTATCTCGGCGATCTCGTCGTCACCTTCGATGACAGCGGCGTCGTCAAGGCGGCCAAGGGCGATCCGATCCTGATGGACAGCTCGGTCAAGCCCGATCCGACGGTTCTCACCCGCATCGCCGAGCTTGCAAAGCCGATCGACGATCTACGCAAGAAGGTCATCGGCAAATCGGACGCCGCCATCGACGGCGACCGCAAGGTTTGCCGCGTCCAGGAATGCCAGATGGGCGATCTCGTTGCCGATGCCATGCTCGACCGCGTCAAGGGTCAGGGCGTGACGGTTGCCATCGTCAACGGCGGCGGCTTGCGCGCATCTATCGATGCCGGCGATGTCACCATGGGCGAAGTGATCACCGTTCTGCCGTTCCAGAACACGCTATCGACCTTCCAGGTGAAGGGTGCGGCGATCACCGAGGCGCTGGAAAACGGCCTCAGCAAGATCGAGGAAGAGGGTGGCCGCTTCCCGCAGGTGGCGGGGCTGAAATTCTCCTTCGACAAGTCGAAGCCGGCCGGCAGCCGTGTCGTTTCGGTCGAGACCAGGCAAGGCGACGCCTTCGTGCCGCTTGATGCGAACAAGACCTACAACCTCGTCTCCAACAATTTCATGCGCGCCGGCGGCGATGGCTACAGCGTCTTCAAGAAGGCCGAGAACGCCTACGACTACGGTCCGGGACTGGAAATCGTGCTCGCCGACTATCTGGCCGCACATCAGCCCTACAAGCCGATGACGGACGGCCGCATCACCGAGGTTGCCGCCACGGCTGCCGGCACAACCCAGCAACCCGCGGCGGAAACCACGATGCCCGAGGCGAAGCCTGCCGAAACCGCTGCCGCACCGACCGGTGAAGCAAAGCATGTCATCGTCAAGGGCGACACGCTCTGGGATATCGCCAAGGCGGCCTACGGCGACGGCGAGCAGTGGCACCGCATTTCCGATGCGAACGGCAATCCGGCGCCGCGCCGGCTGCTGGTCGGCAAGGAATTGACGATTCCGGCCAAGTAAGACAATTTGTCCCTGTCATCCCAGCCGGTCCGGGCTTTCCCGGACCGGCTTTTATTTTTAAGAACAGCACTGAACCGAATGGTCGCTTCAACCGTAACGGTGCCGTGATCCACTTTTGCAGGAAACCCGATGTCCCTCGCTGCCGAAACATTCCCCGCCAACCACCCGCCTGTCGCCCATGGCAAGGTCGGCGTGCTGCTGGTCAATCTCGGCACGCCGGACGGCACCGACAAGGTATCGATGCGGCGCTATCTCAAGCAGTTCCTGATGGATCGCCGCGTCATCGAATGGTCTCCGCTTTACTGGTACCCGATCCTGTTCGGCATCGTGCTCAACCGCCGCCCGGCCAAGGTGGGCAAGGCCTATGAGACCATCTGGAACAACGACCTGAACGAAAGCTACCTGCGCACCTATACCCGCAACCAGGCGGAACTGATGGCGAAGTCGTTCGCCGGCTACAGCAATGTCGTCATCGACTGGGGCATGCGCTACGGCCAGCCCTCGATCCCGTCACGCATCGAAGCGCTGCAGAAGCAGGGCTGCGAAAAGATTCTCGTTTTCCCGCTCTATCCGCAATATACGGCCGCGACGACGGCAACGGTGAACGACGAGGCCTTCAAGACGCTGCTCAAGATGCGCTGGCAGGCGGCGCTGCGAACCGTGCCGCCCTATCACGACGATCCGGTCTATATCGACGCGCTCGCCAATTCGATCAAGACCCACCTCGCCACCCTCGACTGGGAGCCGGAAGTGGTGCTCACCTCCTTCCACGGCATCCCGAAATCCTATTTCGAGAAGGGCGACCCCTACTACTGCCAGTGTCAGAAGACGGCGCGGCTGCTGCGCGAAAAACTGGGCTGGTCGAAGGAGAAGCTGCAGGTCACCTTCCAGTCCCGCTTTGGCCCGGAGGAATGGCTGCGGCCCTATACCGACAAGACCGTCGAGAAACTGGCGCAGGACGGTGTGAAGCGCATCGCCGTGATCAATCCGGGCTTCGTGTCGGATTGCCTCGAAACACTGGAAGAAATCGCCGAACAGGCGGCCGAAAGCTTCCACCATTCGGGCGGCGAGAAGTTCACCCACATCCCCTGTCTCAACGACAGCGCCGACGGCATGGCGGTGCTGGAGCATGTCGTGCGTCGTGAATTGCAGGGCTGGGTGTAATCGCTTTCAGCGATGGGTTGCAAATAATCGGCGGATGTCCCACGTCTTGGTTTAGGATGTTTCGGCATCCCGTCCAAGAAGGGAGAATTCCATGCCGCTTGCCGGTCTCGATATCGCCGTCATTGCCTTTGTCGTCTTCGTCATCCTGGTGCTGTTTGCCGGCATCAAGACCGTGCCGCAGGGCTTTCGCTATACCGTCGAGCGCTTCGGCCGCTACACGCGCACGCTCGAGCCCGGCCTCAACCTGATCATCCCGTTCATCGACAAGATCGGCGCGCGCTTGAACGTCATGGAGCAGGTGCTCAACGTGCCGACGCAGGAGGTGATCACAAAGGACAATGCCAGCTGCTCGGCCGATGCCGTCGCCTTCTACCAGATCCTGAATGCCGCGGAGGCCGCCTATCAGGTCTCCAACCTGGAAAGCGCCATCCTCAACCTCACCATGACCAACATCCGCTCGGTCATGGGCTCGATGGACCTCGACGAACTGCTGTCCAACCGCGACACCATCAACGACCGGCTGCTGCGCGTCGTCGATGAAGCGGTCGGCCCGTGGGGCATCAAGGTCACCCGCGTCGAGATCAAGGACATCCAGCCGCCCAAGGATCTGGTCGATGCGATGGCGCGGCAGATGAAGGCCGAGCGCGAGAAGCGCGCCCAGGTTCTGGAAGCCGAAGGCGCCCGCAATGCGCAGATCCTGCGCGCCGAAGGCGCAAAGCAATCCGCCATCCTTCAGGCCGAAGGCCAGCGCGAAGCCGCCTTCCGCGACGCCGAAGCCCGCGAGCGTCTGGCCGAAGCCGAGGCCAAGGCGACCAAAATGGTTTCCGAAGCCATCGCTGCGGGTAACGTGCAGGCGATCAATTACTTCGTCGCGCAGAAATACACCGAAGCCATGGCCTCCATCGGCACGGCCGCCAATTCCAAGATCGTGCTGATGCCGATGGAAGCCTCCTCGCTGATCGGCTCGCTCGGCGGCATCGGCGCGATCGCCCGCGAGGTCTTTGGCGATAACGGCCCAGCCCAGCCACGGCCCGCGGCCTCCCGCACGCCGGTCGTGCGCAATCCCTTCGATCCCTCCCGCGGCGAGACCTGATCGATGATCGAGCGCATCCTCTTCGAGCTTGGTCCGTGGGCGTGGTGGGTTCTCGGCCTCGTGCTTTTGGCAGCCGAGATGATCGTGCCCGGCGTCTTTCTCGTCTGGATCGGCATCGCGGCGATCCTGACCGGCGTGCTCTCGCTGTTGTTCTGGCCGTCCGATGTCTGGCTGTGGCAGGTGCAGCTGGTGATTTTCGCGCTGTTTTCCATTGCCGCCGTGTTCGTTGGACGGCGGCTGGTGACCCGCTCGGCCGAGACGACGGACGAGCCGTTCCTCAACCAGCGCGGCGCGGGTCTCGTCGGGCGCACCGCCGTTCTGGAGGAGCCGATCCACGAGGGCCGTGGCCGCATCCGGCTCGACGATACGACATGGCGGGTCGATGGTCCGGACCTGCCCGCCGGCGCCCGCGTCCGGGTGGTTGCAAGCAGCGGCCGGCAGCTGACGGTGGAGGCCGCTTAAGCCGAAATCCGCGCCGCTTAAAGGATTGATTAACCACAACGGTTTACGGTTGATCAACACTTTGAAACGGTTTGCGGGCATATGCGGCAGGGGACGCCAGATTTTCAACCGACCAGAGGCCATTACGCCTCGCGTCCGGCGACGAGGCTCGCCTGGCTGCTGGCGGGCTGCGTCCTCTTTCTTCCCGGCCTCGCCGCAGCACAAAGCCTGACCGATACAGCGGATCAGCAGGCCTACCCTCCCCTCGTCGGCGACCTGGCCGCGCAACCAGCAGATAGCGGAGCGGCAAAGACCACCCTTGCCAGCCCGGATACCGTCGATGATCCGCAATTCGATGCCGCAATTCAGGAAGACTTCAGCCGCCTGAACCTGCGCGAAGGTACGGTTGACGGCCTGCGCAGTCGCTACAACAGCACCAGCGATGCTCCCGGCGTGCGCGTCGGAACCTTCATCCTGAAGCCGACGCTCGGCCAGAGCTATAACCACGAGATCAACAAGGGCAGCGGCGACGAGGACAGGGGCTATCTCGAAACCGGCCTCAAGGGAACGCTGACCTCGGACTGGTCACGCCACCAGCTGACGGTGACCGGCGAAGGCATCTGGCAGAAGAACGTCTCCGGCAGCGGCGAAACCGAACCGCTCGCCGATATCGATGCCGAGTTGCGCCTCGACTTCAGCGAAGACACCATCGGTCGCCTGCGGGCCGGCTATCACTTCGAACGCGAGGATTCGACCGATCCCAACGCGATCGAGGCGGCCACGACCCAATCCGGCATCAACCAATATACGCTGGGCGCCGGCATCGAACATGATTTCGGCCTGCTGCGTGGCTCCGCGCGGGTCGATTTCGACCGTTACGACTATAGCCCCGCCGAATTCGACAGCGGCACGACGCTGTCGATGTCCGACCGCAACCGCAATGCCGGTACAGTGACCGGCCGCATCGGCTATGAAATCTCGCCGGCCATCATCCCCTTCCTGGAGGCGGCAGCCGGCAAATCCGTCTATGACGAGGAATACGATCGCTTCGGCTATCGCCGTTCCTACGACACCTATGCCGGCCGCGCCGGTGTGCAGGTCGATCTCGGCGAAAAGCTCTCGGGCGAGATCGCGCTCGGCTACGAGACTTATCGTTTCGACGATCCGCGCCTCAAGGATGTCGATGGCTTCACCATTGACAGCCTCATGAACTGGTCGCCGATGCGCGGCACCAACATCTACTACGGCCTCTCCACCGGCATCGAGCCTTCGACCACGCCGGGCGAAAGCGGCGCGCTCGTCTATGCCCTCAACAGCCAGGCGACGCGCGAGCTGCGCTCCAACCTCGTGGCGCGGCTTTCCAACAGCCTCACCTTCCGCAAATACCCCCCGGAAAGCTTCTCCAGCGACCAGACGGTGTGGAACACCGGCGCCGGCCTGACCTGGGACCTCAACCGCTATCTCGCTCTCACCGGCGATGTCAGCTACGAGAAGACCAATCAGGACGACGCCCCCTCCTCCAGCGTCACCAAGATCGGTGTCGGGCTGACGCTCCGGCGATAGAAATCCCTCCGTCATGGTCGGGCTCGACGCGACCATCCATCAGCCTCTCCATACGGTGAGAGGGCGGCAGATCCTCGGCTCAAGGCCGAGGATGACGATAGGGTGTGGGATGGCTTTTCGTTTCCCGAACGGACCTTACTTCAAGCTGGCCAGCAATTCCTTGAGCGGCCCTTCGACCACCGAGCGGATATCCGGGCGCTGCAGCGAGAAGGCGACGTTTGCCAGGATGAAGCCATCCTTGGCGCCGCAGTCATAGGTCGTGCCCTGGAAATGATAGGCGGCGAAGGCCTGTTCCCTGGCAAGCTTGATCATGCCGTCGGTCAGCTGGATTTCGTTGCCGGCGCCGCGTTCCTGCGTCTCCAGGATCGGGAAGATTTCCGGCTGCAGGATGTAGCGGCCGTTGATGTAGAAATTCGACGGCGCGGTGCCCGGAGCAGGCTTTTCGACCATGCCGGTGATCTTGTAGCCCTCGGCGATGCGGTCGCCGACACCGACGATGCCGTATTTATGGGCCTGATCGGGCGCGCATTCCTCGACGGCGACGACGTTGCCGCCGCTGTGCTCGTAAAGATCGACCATGCCCTTCAGGCAGCCCTTCTCGCCCTGCATGATCATATCCGGCAGCAGAAGCGCGAAAGGTTCGTTGCCGACGAGTTCGCGGGCGCACCAGACGGCATGGCCAAGGCCGAGCGGCGCCTGCTGGCGGGTGAAGCTGGTGGTGCCGGCCGGCGGCAGGATGCCTTCGAGTAGCGTCAGTTCGGCCTGCTTGTTGCGCTCGCGCAGCGTCTGGTCGAGTTCGACCTGAATATCGAAATAATCCTCGATGACCGCCTTGCCGCGGCCGGTGACGAAGATCAGGTGCTCGATGCCGGCTTCCAGAGCCTCATCCACGACATACTGGATGACCGGCTTGTCGACGACGGTCAGCATTTCCTTCGGCACGGCCTTGGTGGCGGGAAGGAAACGGGTTCCGAGACCCGCGACCGGGAATACGGCTTTACGAACTTTGCGCTTGTCACTCATTGACGTCTCCGAATCACGATAATGTGAATTTCAGTGGGATGGGTATCAAATAGGGCGGGAATACAGGGCAAATTGCTATTTTTTTACGAAGGAAGACGAAACCGGCTCTTCATGGTAAAGAATTTGTTGACCTCATTTTCCTAGACTAGGCTTTCGGCACAGCCATCAACTCAGCGTGCCCCGAAACGACGCAGTAGGTCCTACATATTTTTGCGTGTCCTCTACTGCAAGTCTGTAAATGTGTAGCTGATCCGCCCTGTCTTGTTGAGACAAGGCGGCGATGAAACGGAACGACGCCCATGACGAAGAAACAGACGTCCTTGCTTTGCCGCGCCGCAACCGCAGCCTTCATGACAGCCGCCGTTTTCACGGCGTCCACACCGGCTTTCGCCGACCAGGGTTTCCAGACCTGGATCAACAGCTTCTATGAGACCGCCGCCAAGGCTGGCATCACCAAGGCGACTTACCGGGCCGCCTTTTCAGGCGTGAAATCGCCCGACCCGGTGGTGCTTGAGAAGGCGCAGTACCAGCCCGAGTTCAAGCACAAGATCTGGGAATATGTCGACAGCCGCGTGAACCCCTACACCGTGCGCATTGGCCGCGAGATGGCGGCCAAGCATGCCCGCACCCTTGCAGCGCTGGAGCGCCACTTCGGCATCGACCGCACCGTGCTGCTCGCCATCTGGTCGATGGAATCGAATTACGGCGCCGTGCTGGAGAAAGACGACCGGCTTCATTACGTCCCGCGCGCCTTGGCGACGCTTGCCTATTCCGATCCGAAGCGCGCCAAATATGCCAAGACCCAACTGATCGCCGCCCTGAAAATCCTGCAGGCCGGCGATGTGAGCCCGCGTGAGCTGAACGGCTCCTGGGCCGGCGCTATGGGCCACACCCAGTTCATCCCGACCAGCTATCTGCTCTATGCGATCGATGCCGACGGCAACGGCCATCGCGATATCTGGAACTCGATCCCGGATGCCCTGGCGACGACCGCCAACCTCCTGAAGAAGAACGGCTGGCAGCCCGGCCAGACCTGGGGCTACGAAATCGCCGTGCCGAAGAATGGTGCCCAGTATGCCGGCCAGAGCAAGACGCTCGGCCAGTGGGAAGCGCTCGGCTTTACCCGTCCGAACGGCAAGGGTTTCCGCAATCCCGACCAGCGCGCCGAGCTGAAAATGCCGGGCGGCGGCGGCGGCCCCGGCTTCCTGATGACCAAGAACTTCTTCGTCATCAAGCGCTACAACGCGTCGGATTCCTACGCGCTCGGCGTCGGCCTGCTGGCGGATGAAATCGCCGGCTATGGTGGCATGCAACAGGCCTGGTCGCGGCCGGACGGCTCGCTCGACATCAAGCAGAAATTCGAGTTGCAATCCCGCCTGAAGGAACTCGGCTATTACGACGGTGAAGTGGACGGCAATTTCGGCTCCGGCTCCAAGGCCGCGATCCAGGCCTTCCAGAACCGCAACGGCATGGCGCCGGATGGCGAGCCGACCCAGCAGCTTCTGAAAGCGCTGCGCAACTGATGTGCCCAAGCGGGCGCCGGGCAAACCGGCGCGCGCCGGTTGCCTCCCGGCAGGATAAGCGCCATCTTCCCATTTCGGGCACATTTGCCGGACATTCTGAAGGCGGGAGGCTCGTCACATGACCACGGACAAGATGACCCTTTTCAGCTTTCGCCGCCTTCGGCATCTTGCCGTTCTCGCCCTGACGGCCTTCGCCTTCGTCGCAACATCCTTCGTCGTCGTGCCGCATGAGGTGCAGGCGCAGGAACGGCGCACGCTGCTCGAATTCCTCTTCGGCCGCCGCAAGCCGCGCGAACCCGTCTATGACGACGTTCCCGTCTACGAGCCGCGCCAGCCCCGCCGGCAACAGCAGGACCAGCAGGCGCGGCCGCAGAAGAAGAAACAGAAATCCGTCGTCACCGTAACCACCGAGCCGCCGCCGCCCGTCGTCGAGAAATCGGCGACGGCGAAGAAGGTGCTCGTCGTCGGCGATTTCGTCGCCGGCAGCCTTGCCGACGGCCTCGACGAGGCCTTCCTGACGACACCGGGCATCGTCGTCGAAAGCCGCGCCAGCGGCTCCTCCGGTCTCGTGCGCGAGGACTATTTCAACTGGCAGAAGACGCTGCCGACCTATATCGGCGAGCTGAAGCCCGATCTCGTCATCGTCAGCCTCGGCGCCAACGACCGCCAGCAGATGGTGATCGGCGACGGCAAGGAGAAGTTCAAGACCGATGCCTGGCTCGCCGAATATACCCGCCGCGCCTCGGCCCTTGCCGCGGCTGCCCGCGCCAGCGGCACGCCGTTGCTCTGGGTCGGCATGCCGGCCTTCCAGTCGACGGCGATGACGGCCGACATGGTGACCTTCAACACGCTGTTCCGCGCGGAGGCGGAAAAGGTCGGCGGCACCTTTGTCGATGTCTGGGATGGTTTCGTCGACGAGGCCGGCAAGTTTGTGATTACCGGCTCCGATATCAACGGCCAGCAGGTGCGCCTGCGCGGCTCGGACGGCATCAACCTGACCAAAGCCGGCAAGCGCAAGCTCGCCTTCTATGCGGAAAAGGATATCCGCAAAACCCTCGGCGATGCCGCCGCAGCAAGCTCCGACATTCCCGGCAGCGATGGTTTGAAAGACATCATCGTCACCGCACCGGCCACCAACGAGGACATCACCCAGACGCCGCCGATCAGCCTCAGCGACCCGGACCTCGACGGCGGCGCAGCGCTTCTGGATGGCAACGCTATCCCGGCCGGAAACGGCAAGAGCCCACGTGACATGCTGGTGGACAAGGGCGAGGTCGCGACCGCGCCTGATGGCCGGGTCGATGATTTCCGGCTTGCGAAGCCGGCAACGATTTTGAGCAATCCGGTTATTCGTAATTGAGGCGTTGAAACCGCCAAGCATAAAAAAGGCCAGATTTCTCCGGCCATTTTCGTTTGATTCGTCACCCCATCAGCGCGGCAGGGTGGTCGAGCCCATCAGCGCGATATCGATGGCGCGTGCCGCCTGACGGCCTTCGCGGATCGCCCAGACGACCAGCGACTGGCCGCGACGCACGTCGCCCGCGGTCCACAGCTTGTCGACCGAGGTCTTGTAGTCGACGTCATCGGCGATGACGTTGCTCGAGCCGCGCTTATCCGTGTTGATGCCGAGGCGGTCGCCGAGATCCTTCAGCACGCCGTCGGTGGCGGGGCCGCGGAAACCGATGGCGATGAAGGCGAGATCGGCCTTGATCACGAATTCGGTGCCGGCGATCGGCTTGCGGCGCTCATCGACCTGGCAGCACTTCACGCCGGTCAGGATACCGTCCTCGTCGCCGACGAATTCGAGTGTCGCGACCTGGAATTCGCGGATCGCGCCTTCGGCCTGGCTGGAGGAGGTACGCATCTTGGTGGCCCAGAACGGCCAGACCGAGAGCTTGTCTTCCTTTTCCGGTGGCTGCGGGCGGATGTCGAGCTGGGTGACCTTGACCGCGCCCTGGCGGAAGGCAGTGCCGACGCAGTCGGAAGCCGTATCGCCACCGCCGACGACGACGATATGCTTGCCACCGGCGAGGATCGGATCGGAGGGCCAGCCGACGCTGTCGATGTTTTCGCGGCCGACGCGGCGGTTCTGCTGCACGAGATACGGCATCGCATCATGCACGCCGGCGAACTTGACGCCGGGAATGCCGGCATCGCGCGGCGTTTCCGAGCCGCCGCAATAGAGCACGGCATCATGCTCTTCGATCAGGCTGTCGACGGTGCGGTCGACGCCGACATTGACGCCGCAATGGAAGGTGACGCCTTCGCCGCGCATCTGGTCGACGCGACGATCGATGAAGTTCTTCTCCATCTTGAAGTCCGGGATGCCGTAGCGCAGCAGGCCACCGGGCTTGGTCTCGCGTTCGAAGACGTGAACCTCATGGCCGGCGCGGGCGAGCTGCTGGGCCGCCGCCATGCCGGCGGGGCCGGAGCCGATGACCGCGACCTTCCTGCCGGTCTTCACGACGGCCGGTTGCGGCACGATATAGCCCATCTCATAGGCCTTGTCGGCAATCGCCTGCTCGACGGTCTTGATGGCGACCGGCGCGTCCTCAAGGTTCAGCGTGCAGGCTTCCTCGCAGGGCGCCGGGCAGATACGGCCGGTGAACTCCGGGAAGTTGTTGGTCGAATGCAGGTTGCGGATCGCCTCTTCCCAGTTGCCGTTATAGACCAGATCGTTCCAGTCCGGGATCTGGTTGTGCACCGGACACCCCGTCGGACCATGGCAGAACGGAATGCCGCAATCCATGCAGCGTGCCGCCTGCTTTTCCACTTCCGGCTCGGACATGGGGATCGTGAATTCGCGGAAGTGGCGAATACGATCGGAAGCCGGCTGGTACTTTGCCAGTTGCCGGTCGATTTCCATGAAGCCTGTAACCTTGCCCACTGTCATCCCTCACTTAAATCTTGGCGCCCTGCGCCTCGTCTGTCGGCCACGCCGCAGCAGACACGTTGATCCTGATCGATCCCGCCTTCTCGACCGCGACCGCCGGGTGGCGATCGCAGGAAGCGGCATCATGCGAAATCCTCGCCGCGTTATTCCGCGGCGACGCTCATGCGCATGCGCTCCATCTCCAGAAGGGCGCGCCGGTATTCGATCGGCATGACCTTGCGGAATTTCGGGCGGAACTCGACCCAGTGGTCGAGGATTTCCTTGGCGCGCGGCGAACCCGTGTAGTGCAGGTGGTTCGAGATCAGCTGGTACAGGCGCTCGTCGTCGTGACGCGTCATGTCACTGGCAACGTCGACCATGCCTTTGTGCATGAGGTCGCCGCCGTGATGATGCAGCTTTTCGAGCAATTCATCTTCTTCCGGCACCGGCTCAAGCTCGACCATCGCCATGTTGCAGCGCTTGGCGAAATCGTCGCTCTCGTCCAGCACATAGGCGACACCGCCCGACATGCCGGCTGCGAAGTTGCGGCCGGTCTCGCCGAGAACGACGACGACACCGCCGGTCATATATTCGCAGCCATGGTCACCCACGCCTTCGACGACCGCGACCGCACCGGAGTTACGCACAGCAAAACGCTCGCCGGCCACGCCGTTGAAGTAGCACTCGCCGGAGATCGCGCCGTAGAGCACGGTATTGCCGACGATGATCGACTGGGCCGGCACGATCCGGGCATTTTCCGGCGGCCGGACGATGATCTTGCCGCCCGAGAGACCCTTGCCGACATAGTCGTTGCCGTCACCGATAAGTTCGAAGGTGACGCCGTTTGCGAGGAAAGCGCCGAAGGACTGGCCGGCCGTTCCGCGAAGCTTGACCGAGATGGTATCTTCCTTGAGGCCCTTGTGCTTGTAGCGCTTGGCGACTTCGCCGGAGAGCATGGCGCCGGCCGAGCGGTCGACGTTCTTGATCTCGACGTCGATCGAAACCGGAGTCCTGGCTTCGAGCGCCGGCATCGCCTCGGCGATCAGCTTGCGGTCGAGGATGTCGTGGATCGGGTGGTTCTGCCGCTCGGTCCAGTAGGTCGCCTTCTTCGGCGCATCGACCTTGTGGAAGATGCGGCTGAAGTCGAGGCCATTGGCCTTCCAGTGCGAGATCATCGCATCCTTTTCCAAGAGTTCCGACAGGCCGATGATGTCGTCGAACCGGGCGAAACCGAGCGAGGCCAGGATTTCGCGCACTTCTTCGGCGACGAAGAAGAAGTAGTTGATGACATGCTCCGGCGCACCCTTGAAGCGCTTGCGCAGCACCGGGTCCTGGGTCGCGACACCGACCGGACAGGTGTTGAGATGGCACTTGCGCATCATGATGCAGCCGGCGGCGATCAGCGGCGCTGTCGAGAAGCCGAACTCGTCAGCACCGAGCAGCGCGCCGATGATGACATCGCGGCCGGTCTTCAGGCCACCATCCACCTGCAGCGCGACGCGCGAGCGAAGGCCGTTCAGCACCAGCGTCTGGTGGGTTTCGGCAAGGCCGATTTCCCAGGGGCTGCCGGCATGCTTCAGCGAAGTGAGCGGCGAAGCGCCCGTGCCGCCGTCATAGCCGGAGACGGTGATATGATCGGCGCGCGCCTTGGCGACGCCGGCGGCAACGGTGCCGACGCCGACTTCCGAGACGAGCTTGACGGAGATATCGGCCGCCGGGTTGACGTTCTTCAGGTCGTAGATCAGCTGGGCCAGATCTTCGATCGAATAGATGTCGTGATGCGGCGGCGGTGAGATCAGGCCGACGCCGGGGGTCGAATGGCGGGTCTTGGCGACGGTCGCATCGACCTTGTGGCCGGGCAGCTGGCCGCCTTCGCCGGGCTTTGCACCCTGCGCCACCTTGATCTGCAGCATGTCGGCATTGACCAGATATTCGGTCGTGACGCCGAAGCGGCCCGACGCCACCTGCTTGATGGCGGAGCGTTCGGGGTTCGGCGAGCCGTCATGCAGCGGGAAGTAACGGTCGCTCTCTTCGCCGCCCTCGCCGGTGTTCGACTTGCCGCCGATCCGGTTCATGGCGACGGCGAGCGTCGTGTGGGCCTCGCGGCTGATCGAGCCGAAGGACATGGCGCCCGTCGAGAAGCGCTTGACGATATCGGCAGCCGACTCGACCCGATCGACCGGGATCGGCTTGCGGCCGATGGCGGCAGCATCCTTGATGTTGAACAGGCCGCGGATGGTGTTCATGCGCAGCGCAGCGCCGTTCACCATCTCCGAAAACTCGCTGAAGCGATCCTTGGCATTGCCACGAACTGCATGCTGCAGCGAGGCGATCGAATCCGGCGACCAGGCGTGGCTTTCACCGCGCATGCGATAGGCATATTCGCCGCCGATATCGAGCGTGCGGTTGAGCAGCGGATCGGAACCGAAGGCCGCTTGGTGGCGCGCGAAGGTCTCGCGGGCGATCTCGTCGAGGCCGATGCCTTCGATCTGGGTCGCCGTGCCGAAGAAGTAGCGGTCGATCAGCTCCGAGGAGAGGCCGACGGCATCGAAAATCTGGCCGCCGCAATAGGACTGGTAGGTCGAGATGCCCATCTTGGACATGACCTTGAGGATGCCCTTGCCGATCGCCTTGATGAAGCGATAGACGACTTCGCTCGCATCCACTTCTTTCGGGAATTCGCCGCGCTTGTGCATGTCGAGCAGCGTATCGAAGGCGAGATAGGGGTTGATCGCCTCGGCGCCATAGCCTGCCAGCAGGCAGAAATGGTGCACTTCGCGCGGCTCGCCGGTTTCGACGACGAGACCGACCGAGGTGCGAAGCCCCTTGCGGATCAGGTGATGATGCACGGCCGCCGTTGCCAGCAGCGCCGGGATCGCGACGCGATCTGGCCCGATCTGCCGGTCGGAAAGCACGATGATGTTGTAGCCACCCTTGACCGCGGCTTCTGCGCGCTCGCAGAGCCGGTCGAGGATTTCGAGCATGCCTTCGGCACCGCGTGCGACATCGTAGGTGAAGTCGAGTGTCTTGGTGTCGAAGCGGTCTTCCGTGTGGCCGATCGAGCGGATCTTTTCGAGATCGCCATTGGTCAGGATCGGCTGGCGCACTTCAAGCCGCTTGGCATGCGCTGCGCCCTCATGGTCGAGGATGTTCGGGCGCGGGCCGATGAACGACACGAGGCTCATCACCAGCTCTTCGCGGATCGGATCGATCGGCGGGTTGGTGACCTGCGCGAAATTCTGCTTGAAATAGGTGTAAAGCAGCTTGGTCTTGTCCGACATCGCCGAGATCGGCGTATCGGTGCCCATCGATCCCACCGCTTCCTGACCAGTGGTCGCCATCGGCGACATCAGGATCTTGGTGTCTTCCTGGGTATAGCCGAAGGCCTGCTGGCGATCGAGCAGCGACACGTCGCGGCGGAGCGCCCGCGGCTCGACGGGCTTCAAGTCTTCCAGGATGAGCTGGGTGTTGTCCAGCCACTGGCGATAGGGGTGACGGTTGGCGAGCGTCGACTTCAAATCCTCATCGGAAATGATGCTGCCCTTTTCCATGTCGATCAGCAGCATCTTGCCGGGCTGCAGCCGCCACTTCTTGACGATGCGCTCTTCCGGTACCGGCAGCGTGCCGGCTTCCGAGGCAAGGATCACGCGGTCGTCGTCGGTGACGAGATAGCGGGCCGGACGCAGGCCGTTGCGGTCGAGCGTCGCGCCGATCTGGCGGCCATCGGTAAAGCAGACCGCAGCGGGGCCGTCCCACGGCTCCATCAGGGCGGCGTGGTATTCGTAGAACGCCTTGCGCTCGGGCTGCATCAGCTGGTTACCGGCCCAGGCCTCGGGGATCAGCATCATCATCGCATGGGACAGCGAATAGCCGCCCTGCACGAGGAATTCGAGCGCGTTATCGAAACAGGCCGTATCCGACTGGCCTTCATAGGAGATCGGCCAGAGCTTGGAGATATCGTCGCCGAACAGCGGCGAGGACACCGACGCCTGGCGCGCCGCCATCCAGTTGACGTTGGAGCGCAGCGTGTTGATTTCGCCGTTGTGGGCGACCATGCGGTAAGGATGCGCCAGCTTCCACGACGGAAAAGTGTTGGTCGAGAAGCGCTGATGCACGAGCGCAACGGCCGTCTCGAAGCGCGGATCGGCGAGGTCCTTGTAATAGGCGCCGACCTGATAGGCGAGGAACATGCCCTTGTAGACGATGGTCCTGGATGACAGCGACACCGGATAGAAACCGGTTTCGGCGCCCTGATAGGCGTCGTAGATGCGGTTGGAGATCACCTTGCGGAGCGTGAACAGCCGGCGCTCGAACTCGGCATTGGTAGCGGCATCGCGGCCGGCGCCGATGAAGACCTGCACATGGCGCGGCTCGGTGGCGGCGATCTCGGGCGCCTTGGAGAGCGAGGAATTGTCGACCGGCACGTCACGGAAGCCGAGCAGAACCTGCCCCTCTTCGGCTACGACATCGGCAATCACCTTCTTGAAGTGATCGACCTGCGCTTCTTCCTGCGGCATGAACATATAGCCGACGGCATAGTCGCCCGCCTTCGGCAGGGTGATGCCCTGCTTGGCCATTTCCTCGCGGAAGAAACGGTCGGGGATCTGCACGAGAATGCCCGCACCATCGCCCATGAGAGGGTCGGCGCCGACGGCGCCGCGATGGGTGAGGTTTTCGAGGATGAACAGGCCGTCCTTGACGATCTGGTGCGACTTCTTGCCCTTCATATGGGCGACGAAGCCGACGCCGCAGGCATCGTGCTCGTTGCGCGGATCGTAGAGCCCCTGTTTTTTCGGGAGGCCGAACGTGGTTTTCTCAGCCGTCGCAGCCGTCGGCGCACGGTTGAGTTCCAGTTCCTGTGATGGCGTGAAATCCGTCATCGTCTTCCCTCCTGTTGGGCCCATCATCGGGCAATCCCTGCAGTCCGGGCGGGGCCGCGGTTAAACCGCTGGCCGCTCCGGCATGATCGTCTCATGATCCTGGTGCAGCCGCAAACGATGCGTCACGCGATCAGGCTCGGCGACCGTTGCGATGTGAGCGCGCGCCCGTGGCGGGCTGCTGCTTTCGATCGTCGGCCGCAGGCGCTTGGAGGCGTTGGTGCGGCCGGTTCCGGTCTTCAGACCGAAATAGGACAGGCATACTGTCCTATTTCAGAAGCTCTATGCCAGAAAGCTTGAGAAGCCGCAAGAGTACCAATACAAAATAATCGGGCGAATATTGCCAAAGATTGCCGTTCGTTTCATTTTTGAGTAATTTAATTTCGCCACTCGGCACATTTCTTCACTTTGGTTTCAAACTGGTATTAGATTGTCCTTGTCTTGAGGAAGGTCTTGCGCAGCCCGTCAGGCGGTTTATGGTCGGGCCGAGCCGCATTCGCGATCTTTCATCACAGGACAATCTTCATGATCTTCTCATCCGACAATTGGGCCGGCGCCCATCCCGTTATTGCCGAGAGCCTGGTCAAGGCGGCCGGCGGTTTCGCCTCCGCCTACGGCACCAGCGACCTGGACCACAAGGTGGAGAAGAAGCTCTCGGAGATCTTCGAGCACGAGGTTTCGGTGTTCTTCGTCGCCACCGGCACGGCGGCCAATTCGCTGGCGCTCGCCAGCGCCAACAAGCCGGGTGGACATATATTCTGCCATAGCAAAGCCCATGTGAACGTCGACGAATGCGGCGCGCCGGAGTTCTTCTCCCACGGCGCCCGCATGGCGCCGGTCGATGGCGAGAACGGCAAGATGGACCCAGTCAAGCTCGAAGCCGAGATCAAGCGTTTTCCGCCCGGCTTCGTCCATGGTGGGCAGCCCATGGCGATCACTATGACGCAGGCGACGGAAGCCGGCACCGCCTACAGCATCGCCGAAATCGACGCGATCGCCACGATTGCCAAGCACCACCGCCTGCCGCTGCACATGGATGGCGCACGCTTTGCCAATGCGCTGGTGACGCTCGGCGTCAGCCCGGCCGAGATGACCTGGAAGCGCGGCGTCGAGCTTCTCTCCTTCGGCGGCACCAAGAACGGCTGCTGGTGCGCGGAAGCGCTGATCCTCTTCAACCCGGCGCGCGCTTCGGAAATGCACTACCTGCGCAAGCGCTCGGCGCAGCTGTTCTCCAAGTCGCGCTTCATCGCCGCCCAGTTCGATGCCTATCTGGAAAACGATCTCTGGCTCGATCTTGCCCGCCAATCGAATGGTATGGCCGGCAAGCTGGCAAAGGGCATCGAAGCTTCCAGCACCGCGCGGCTCGCCTGGACCAGCGATGCCAACGAACTCTTCGTCATTCTGAAGAAGTCCGTGGCCGACGCCCTGATGAAGGATGGTGCCGTGTTCTACGACTGGCCGGTGCCGCACCAGCTGGCAAGCTTCGTCGCTACGGATGAAGGCCTCTACAGGCTCGTCACTAGCTTTGCGACGACAGAGGACGATGTGGCCGCTTTTCTGAAAAAGCTCTGATCACGACCGTCCGGCGGCAGGCAAAACCTGCCGCCGGGTAATATCTCGCCTCTTCGCGGGAGCCATTATGCCTTGCATTCGAGGCCGCAATGACAATGATGCGGCGCTTCCGTTTCAAGGACTGCCAATAGATATGCGCCGTTTCCTACCCGATACCTTCACCATCTTCCTCGTGCTCACGGTGGCGCTGGCCTCGGTGTTGCCGATCTCCGGCGAGCCGGCGGAATGGTTCGGTCTTGCGACGAAAGTTGCGATCGGGCTTCTGTTTTTTCTGCACGGCGCCCGCTTGTCGCGGGATGTGGTGCTGGCGGGCCTGCTGCACTGGCGCCTACATCTGGTCATCCTGGCGATGACCTTCGGCGTTTTTCCGCTGCTCGGCCTTGCCGTCGGGCTGATCCCCGAATCGATCCTGCCGCCGGCGCTCTATACCGGCATTCTCTTCCTCTGCGTGCTGCCCTCGACGGTGCAGTCGTCGATCGCCTTCACCTCGATGGCCGGCGGCAATGTTCCGGCGGCAATCTGCGCGGCTTCCGCCTCAAACATCTTCGGCATGTTCCTGACGCCGCTGCTCGTCGGGCTGCTGTTTACCGCGGGCGGACACGGCGGCATTTCGCTGGATGCGCTGCAACAAATCCTACTGCAGCTTCTGGCCCCGTTCGTCGTCGGCCAGATCCTCCAGCCGTGGATCGGCGATTTCATCCG
Organism: Rhizobium sp. Root1212; assembly: GCF_001424985.1. Lineage (GTDB taxonomy): Bacteria > Pseudomonadota > Alphaproteobacteria > Rhizobiales > Rhizobiaceae > Pararhizobium. Next base: position 185,997 of record NZ_LMDA01000023.1, on the reverse strand, counting down.
GGCGCGGAAAAAACTGCTGATGCCGGTCGATCGCGGCTCGATCCTGATGGTGGTGTATCTCGCCTTCAGCGAGGCAGTGACCGAAGGCCTGTGGCATACATTCTCGGTGCGCGATCTTGCCGTCGTCATCGGGCTCGATATCCTGCTGCTTGCCATAGTGCTTACTGTCACGATGTTCGGCAGCCGCAAGCTCGGCTTTTCCCGTGAGGACGAGATCACCATCACCTTCTGCGGCTCGAAAAAGAGCCTGGCGAGCGGCGTGCCGATGGCCAACGTTATCTTTGCCGGCCAAAGCATCGGCAGCATCGTCCTGCCGGTGATGCTGTTCCACCAGATCCAGCTGATGGCCTGCGCCGTCATCGCCCAGAAATACGCCGAGTACAGCCGGCGCAAGCGCGAAGCCGAGACGGCGGCCACGGCCTGACGTACAAAAGGCGGCGCCCTGAGGGCACCGCCTTCATCAAACCTGACGTTCCGGTGGCCTTAGTTGGCCGATGCCTCGATCTGGGTCGCTTCGATCTGCTTCGACTGCGAGGGGGCAGCCGAGATTTCGATCTTGCGCGGCTTGGCGGCTTCCGGGATCTCGCGCAGGAGGTCGATGTGGAGCAGGCCGTGCTTCAGCGAAGCGGACTGGATTTCCACATGATCGGCGAGCTGGAAGCGGCGCTCGAAGGCACGCTTGGCGATGCCGCGATAGAGGAACTGGTTCTCGGAAGCCTGCTCTTCGCTCTTTTCACCCTTGACGGTCAGCGTGTGCTCGCGCGCTTCGATCGAAAGCTCGGTTTCGTCGAAGCCGGCGACGGCCATGGTGATCCGGTAGGTGTTTTCACCCGTCCGCTCGATATTGTAGGGCGGATAGGTCTGCGACTGGTCGGGCTGGCCCAGACTGTCGAGCATGGTGAAGAGACGGTCGAAACCGACGGTGGAACGGTAGAGGGGGGAAAAATCAACGTGACGCATGGTGTCCTCCTGAAAGAGCAACGGTTTTGCGGTTCTTGATCCCGTCACCCCAAAAAGAGGCGGTGGCGGAACCGGTGAACAGGCCCGTCTTCGGCGCCTGTGACAAGGAGATGGGAACGGCTCCCGCCGGGTTCAAGACCCTTTTTCGCCTGTCTCGAAAACCGATCATAAATGCAGGATGAACGGCCGGTTCCGGCTGCGTTCAGCAAGCCCGGCGTAAAACGAAACCATCGGATCAGCCCAAACGGCCAAGCGGTGAACGTCCCTTCTCCCGACCTGGCCGCCAAAGCCCCGACCCATGGCCGGAAGCGATACACAATCCAGTCCCCCGTCGCTTCCGGCCCTTTTTCTTTCTGACGCCGCCTTTGGCGCGCCCAATCCCTCCGGTATAAACGATATCGCAAAGCCTCTGCGGCACACTCGCCGGACTGGGCAAGACAACGGATACCGATGATAGACATATTGCATCCGACCGCCGACAATCCGATCCCTCCCGGCAAGGTCCACGGCCATACGGTGAGCTTCTTTGAAGGCGTCAGGGGAACGAAAATCCGCTATGCGATTTTCCGCTCGGATGCGGCCGTCGCCAAGGGAACGGTGGTGCTCCTGCAGGGGCGCAACGAATCGATCGAGAAATATTTCGAGACCATCGGCGAGTTGCTCGACCGCGGCCTGTGGGTCGCGACCTTCGACTGGCGCGGACAGGGGGGCTCCGGGCGCATTCACAAGGTCACCCGACGCGGCCATGTGCGCCGCTTTTCGGATTACGAGAAGGACCTTTCGACCTTCCTCGAAAAGATCGTTCTGCCCGACACCCGCCTGCCCTTTTTTATGGTCGCCCATTCCATGGGGGCGTTGGTGGCGCTGTCGCAGGCGCCTTATCTTTCCAGCCGCATCGACCGGCTCGCCCTTCTTGCCCCCTTCGTCGAGCTGGGTGGGCAAGCTATCGGCCACCGCGCCATCGGCATGCTGGCGGCCGCGACCACCTGTGTCGGCCTCGGCTTCCTGCCGCTGACCCGCGACAACGGCTCGCTCCCCTTTTCCCGCAATCTCCTGACCCATGACCCGGTACGCTTCGCCCGCAATAGCGGGGTCACCGAGGCGCAAGCCGGGTTGGCGCTCGGCCCACCTTCCGCCCGCTGGCTGCACGAAACCTTCAAGGCGATCCGCCGCATCACCCGCCGCGAACACCTGACGCAAATCCGTGTGCCGACAATCCTGATCGCGCCGACGCAGGACCAACTTGTGCCTTACCGATCGATGGAATTGCTGGCCCGCAATTTTCGCGCCGGCCACCTGATCCCGATCGACGGCGCCCGCCATGAATTGCTGATGGAAAGCGACCACTACCGCGCCCAGGCGCTGGCCGCGATCGAGGCCTTCATCCCCGGCAATTCCGCCGAACTGAATGAAGACATCGCCGCCCAGGGCACGATGGAAGCAGGAGCCGACTGAGCGTCAACTGTTCAGCAGTTCGAGCACCTGCGCATGCAGCGCCGGGTCGCCGGCCGCGATCACCTCGCCGCCCATTTCCGCCGGGCCGCCATCCCAATTGGTCATGATGCCACCCGCCTGCTCGATCAGCGGAATGAGCCCGCCGACATCATAGGGCTTCAGCCCGGCTTCGATCACCAGATCGATATGCCCGGCAGCCAGCAGCGCAAAGGCGTAGCAATCGCAGCCGTAGCGCGAAAGCCGCGCCCGCTTCTCGACGTTGTCGAAACGGCGCTTGATATCGCCGGTGAAGAGATAGGGCGTCGTCGTGAACATGATGGCATCGGAAATATCGGCACAGGGCCGCGTCGCAAGCACCTTTTCACCCTCGGGTCCGCGATAGACCGAGCGGCGGCCATCGGCGAAATAGCGCTCGCCGGTGAAGGGCTGGTCCATCAGCCCCATGACTGCCTCACCCTCGTTATAAAGGCCGACCAGCGTGCCCCAGACCGGAAGCCCGGAAATGAAGGCGCGAGTGCCGTCGATCGGATCGATCACCCAGACATATTCCCGATCCAGCCCGACGCTGCCATATTCCTCGCCGAGAATACCGTGCTCGGGAAACTCGCGCTCGATCAGCGCCCGGATCGCGGCTTCCGCCGCCCGGTCGCCTTCCGTCACCGGATCGAAGCCGGCAGCTTCCTTGTTGGCGACGCCGATCCCGGTACGGAAACGTGGCAGGGTTTCAGCACGCGCGGCATCGGCAAGACGATCGAAGAAAGCACGGTCGGGCAGCATGAAACCTCACAAGTAATGACGTGGGAAAAGGGGCGCGAAAAGATCGAAAAATCTGCTTTTCCCGTCTTAAAACAGATTTTTTCAAAAAAGAAGAGGATGCCAAATTCGCCGGGAATAGGTTCTTTTTGGGCGAAGCTTTGCCCAACGCGATGGCAAAACCCCAGAGAATTATCTCTAAAAGCGCTTGGAAGCGGGAAAAACCGGTTAATTTCGCCGATTTTCTCGATGTCTTGATTTGCGCAACGCAGCAAAACGGCCGCAACATGGCTTGACACTTGTGCGATGCAGCATTAATTTTTCCTTACAGTCACTTGTGGCTGTAAATACCCTCCTTGGGTGTTTCCTCCCTAGACTTAAACCGCGCCCCGTGCGCGGTTCTTTTTTGGCGATATGCCGGAAATCTAGAGCAATGCGGCTTTACTCTGCCGCCAGCGCCGCAGCGTCGCCGTCTTTTTCCACATAGAGCGAAAGCGCCCGGAGGAACGCATGGAGCGCTTCGGCAAACAGCCGGAATTGCGGCTTCTTCTCCAGCGTCACTTCATCCACATAGAGCGAGCGATTGATCTCGATCTGCAGCGCATGCAGACCGCGGGCGGGGCGGCCGTAATGCTCGGTGATGAAGCCGCCGGCATAGGGCTTGTTGCGCGCCACGCTGAAGCCCAGCTCTTCGAGCAGCGAAACCGCCGTGTGGGAAAGATCCGACGATGCGCTGGTGCCGTAGCGGTCACCGATGATGAAATCCGGCCGCTGGCTGCTGCCGGCAACGCGGATATTGCCGGGCATGGAATGGCAATCGATAAGTACGGAAAGCCCGAACTGGACATGAGTGCGAGCGATCAGCCGGCGCAGACACGCGTGATACGGCTTGTAGATGGTCTCCACCCGCTCCAGCGCCTCAGCGACGGGAAAGCGACCCTTGTAGATATCCATGTTTTCCGCCACCAGCCGCGGCACCGTGCCGAGACCGCCGGCAACGCGCATCGAGCCGATATTGGCATAGGGCGGCAAGGCACCGTCGAACATGCGCGGATCGAGTTCGTAAGGCTCGCGGTTGACATCGAGGAAGGCGCGGGGGAAATGCGCCAAAAGCATCGGCGCCCCGAGATCGGTGACGCTGTGGAAAAGCTCATCGACATAATGATCTTCGGAGCGGCGAATCGACAGCGCGTCGAGCCGAGACTGTTCCAGAAAGGTACGACTATAGCGACGCCCGCTATGGGGCGAATTGAAGACGAAGGGAATGCGCTGGATTTCCGGCTCGCGAACCTCGAACAGATCGGCGTCGCTGTCGTGCCCGCTCATGGGAGGCCTTTACCATGTCGTCATGTTGCAATTTCGTGTATGTTGCCAGCAGTCGGCAACTGTGTCCATAGTACCCACCTGCCGGTTGCGCGGGGCTTGACCCGTGCTCTTCACCGGATATTTACCCATCAGCGGTTTCATGATGCAACCGCGCATCAGACACCTCGACGCTACCAGCAACGGCATATAACCCCATGAATCCCAAAATCCTTCTCGCCGAAGACGACAACGATATGCGCCGCTTCCTTGTGAAGGCCCTCGAAAAGGCCGGATACAAGGTGCAGTCCTTCGACAATGGCGCCAGCGCTTATGATCGTCTGCGCGAAGAGCCTTTTTCGCTGCTCCTCACCGACATCGTCATGCCGGAAATGGACGGCATCGAGCTGGCGCGCCGCGCCACCGAGCTCGATCCGGACCTGAAGGTGATGTTCATCACCGGCTTTGCTGCCGTCGCGCTCAATCCTGATTCGAAGGCCCCGAAGGACGCGAAAGTCCTTTCCAAGCCCTTCCACCTTCGCGACCTCGTCGACGAAGTCAACAAGATGCTGGCCGCCTGACCCTTGTAAACCAGGGTGTCGGCGGGGCCGCAAAACTTCCTGTCAAAAAGTGCAAGAAAGCCTATTGACGCCGGAAAGGGTTTTGTGGTCTATGCGCCGACATCGGATGGGCGTGTAGCTCAGCGGGAGAGCACTACGTTGACATCGTAGGGGTCACAGGTTCAATCCCTGTCACGCCCACCATCCAAATTCGCTGAAAAGCCAAGGGCTTCCGGGAAACCGGGAGCCCTTTTTACATTGTGCCGTCGCGTTCGGCGGACCGCCGTCAGGCTCCGGCGAGGCGGGAGAGAAGATCACAGCAAGAGCTTGATGGTCCGATCAGTGAAAATGCGACCGATCCAGCAGGATGGTTGCCTGCGGCCTGGACTTATAGACGCGTCTGGCTGTTTCCAAGATTTGTGCGCGCATATCGTCAAATGCGGCAAGATACGCTTTTTCGGTGGCGTTCCGCGGCGAGAGCTCTCCTGAAAACACGTCCACGGAGAGAAAGCACTTAATCTCGAACATGCCGTCATAGCCCGTGAAACGGACGCGCATGTGGGTTTCGTCATAGCTTCTGGCAGCATTGGGGAACGAAAGTGTCATGGGGCTCCGCCGTTGGACGAAAACAGCCTATCTCAAGGCGAAATAGGTCACGAAGATCAGCGATAGTATCAGGGACGACTTGATCAGGAGCAGCGTCAACACGCTGGAAAGCGGTACGGCCTTATTCATCGGTGCGCCCCTCCTCCGGAGGCGGTGCGAGCTGCAGGAATCTCCACCACGCTCCGCGTCCGTCGCTCCAATTATAAACTGCGATGCCGGCGAGCGGATAAGGTCTCGTGCGCCTGCGAAGAAGCGACCTGCTCTCGAAGTCAGAGGAAAAATCACCTCCTATGGCCGCACGTCCGTCAGCTGCCGTCTGGAAGCGGTTCGACATGAAGGGGGGTGGCGCCGAACGGGTTTCCGTCCCAATGCCGAGGTCTGGCAAATCCCGCGCCGCAGCGGAGCGGCGAATGGGCCTCAACTGCATTGTCTTCAGAAAATCATGGTGATGACTGGAAGACACATCGTCCTCCTTTGTTGAGGCGAGGGCACCCGACCCTCAGGCGGCAGCGCCCGTATAATTTGCTGCCGAAGTCGCAAGCATGCGCTCTCACCCCCTCTTTAGCAAGCGCCGAATACAATCGGCTCTCCGCAAGAGATGCGCGTCTTTGGTGTCGGGACGAAAAGACCCTCGCACGAAGCGAGGGTCTTCTGACGAGAGGCTTACGCGATCACAAAGAAATCGAGATTGGTCAGCGTCAGGCCCTTGTCGAGCAGGGCAAATTGCACGGCAGCGCCGCCGCCATTGCCGTCGGCATCGTAGAACAGCTTGCCGCTCACTTTGTCGTAGATGATCCGGTCGTCTGAATCATGGGCAGCAGAGCCTGTCCAGAAGGCAGCAGACGCCAGGTCGCCCGTCTTTCCGACCTTGGTGAAAACGTCGTCGTCCAGCCAGATCACATCGTCGGCGGCGATGAGATCGTCGATCGTATCGACATTGCCGGCGCCGAGCTTCGTGTCGAAAACATAGGTATCCTTGCCGGCGCCGCCGAACAGCGTATCGGCGCCGAGGCCGCCGGACAGCCTGTCATTGCCGGCATTGCCCTTCAGGATGTTTGCGTCGTCGTTACCCAGAATAATCTCGTTGCCAATCCCCCCTACGGCATTCTCGAAACCACGGACGATAAAATTTCCATTACCGGTTTTGATCGTCGCGCCCTCGCGAATGTCGATCGTGAAATTGGCCGTGAATTTCGAAAAATCGACGGTATCGGAATCCTTTTGCGAAGCGTCGGACACGCTTTCGCCGCCGCCCAGCAACACCGTATCCGGCTCGGTGAGCTTCGAGAGGATGACGGTGTCGGCATCACGGCTGAGAACGACCGACCCCGCCCCGCCGGCACCCAGATTGACGGTATCGGCCCCACGGCCGGTATCAATCAGGCCGACATAGCCGGTGGATGTCGTGACCTTGTCGGTATGACCGCCGGTAAACAGGAATTCGATTTCACCCGCCCCGACCGTGACCGTGTTCTTGCCGCTACCGGCGACGAGGCTGACGATATAACCGCTGCCGACCGTGATCGTGTCGTCGCCCCCGCCCATCGTGATGGTTTCGACATTGGCGACACCTGTCTTCAAGACATTGTTGCCGTTTCCGAGCTGGATGGACTGATAGTAACCATTGCCCAGCGTCACCTGCTCCACACCATCTCCGCCAAGCAGATGGTTGATCGACGTGGATTTCAGCTCGATGACATTGGTGCCGACCGCTCCGGTGAGGTCGAGGATCTTGATCGCCCGGTTGGGGGTGGTATCGAGATCTTTGATCACCGCGCGGATGTTGCCGGAGAGATCAAGGGTGTTCATCGTCCAGAAAGAGGAAAAATTGAACGTGACGGTTTTGACCGGGCTCGCAGGCGCATAGAGATCCACATATTGCAGATACTTGGTGCCCCATTGAAAAAGGTGCCCGCCGACGCTGAACGATGTAACGCCATTGAAATTCAGTGTGATATTGCCGCTGACATTAGCCATAATGGTTCCCCCGACCGAAAATTGATGTAACCCCGCCGTGATCTATAACATATCCATCGCGGATGAAAATAAAACCGACCCCAGAGATGGCATTTTTGCTGAGAGACGTCTGCAAAAACGGTCCATAACGAAAAGCCCCTCTTCCGTGGCTTGAAGAGAGGGCTTCGACAAAGGTTTTCGTTCTGAAATAGCCAGCTCTTGCAAAGGTCCTGGCCGGTCCAATAGAACCTGTTCCGAAAAAACCCGCATCCCCCAAATGGGGGTACCGGGCAATATTTTCACCGCAATCAGCATTCCGGGCCTTGTCAAGGCCACCTGCCCCCGCCTTTGCAATGGACCGGGGTGCGATCTGGCCGTATAACGAAAGAATGCTACGAAAACCGTGACGGAGACGCAATTTTGCGCTAAGGACCGGCCCTTGCGATCTCGGGATCGCTAACCCGTTCACCGTCGATGTTCAAGGAAGACGACCATGCCAGCCTATCGTTCCCGAACCACCACCCACGGCCGCAACATGGCCGGTGCGCGCGGACTCTGGCGCGCAACGGGCATGAAGGACGGGGATTTCGGCAAGCCGATCATTGCCGTGGTGAACTCGTTCACCCAGTTCGTGCCCGGCCACGTGCACCTCAAGGATCTCGGCCAGCTCGTTGCCCGCGAAATCGAGGCCAATGGCGGCGTCGCCAAGGAATTCAACACCATCGCCGTCGATGACGGTATCGCCATGGGCCATGACGGCATGCTCTATTCGCTGCCGTCGCGCGAGCTGATCGCGGATTCGGTCGAATACATGGTCAATGCGCACTGCGCCGATGCCATGGTCTGCATTTCCAACTGCGACAAGATCACCCCCGGCATGCTGATGGCGTCGCTGCGCCTCAACATCCCGACCATCTTCGTTTCCGGCGGCCCGATGGAAGCCGGCAAGGTCGTGCTTTCCGACGGCAAGACCCACGCGCTCGATCTCGTCGACGCCATGGTCGCCGCCGCCGACGAGAAGGTGTCGGACGAGGACGTCAAGGTCATCGAGCGCTCGGCCTGCCCCACCTGTGGCTCCTGCTCCGGCATGTTCACAGCCAATTCGATGAACTGTCTGACGGAAGCGCTCGGCCTGTCGCTGCCGGGCAACGGCTCGACGCTCGCCACCCATTCGGATCGCGAAAAGCTGTTCCTGAAGGCCGGCCGCGATATCGTCGGTCTTGCCAAGCGTTATTACGAAGCCGAAGACGTCACCGCCCTGCCGCGCACGATCGCTTCGAAGGGCGCCTTCGAAAACGCCATGACGCTCGATATCGCCATGGGCGGCTCGACCAACACGGTTCTGCACATCCTCGCAGCCGCCCATGAGGGCGAAGTCGATTTCACCATGGACGACATCGACCGCCTGTCGCGCAAGGTGCCCTGCCTTTCCAAGGTGGCGCCGGCCAAGGCCGACGTTCACATGGAAGACGTGCATCGCGCCGGCGGCATCATGGCGATCCTCGGCGAACTCGATCGCGCCGGCCTGATCAACAGCGACCTGCCGACCGTTCACTCCAAGACGCTGGGCGAAGCGCTCGCCAAGTGGGACATCGCCGTCACCGACAATCCGGCCGCGTTCGAACTCTTCAGCGCCGCCCCCGGCGGTATCCCCACCCAGGTGGCCTTCAGCCAGAGCGCACGCTGGAAGGAACTCGACATCGATCGCGAAAACGGCGTCATCCGCGATGCGCAGCACCCCTTCTCCAAGGATGGCGGCCTTGCGGTCCTGAAGGGTAATATCGCCATCGACGGCTGCATCGTGAAGACGGCGGGTGTCGATGAATCGATCCTGAAGTTCTCCGGCCCGGCCTGCGTCTTCGAAAGCCAGGATGCGTCGGTCAAGGCGATCCTGTCGAACGAGGTCAAGGCCGGCGATGTCGTCGTCATCCGCTACGAAGGCCCGAAGGGCGGCCCCGGCATGCAGGAAATGCTCTATCCGACGAGCTACCTGAAGTCGAAGGGCCTCGGAAAGGCCTGCGCACTCATCACCGACGGCCGCTTCTCCGGCGGCACCTCCGGTCTTTCGATCGGCCACGTTTCGCCGGAAGCGGCCAATGGTGGCATCATCGGCCTGGTGCGCAACGGCGACATGATCGATATCGACATCCCGAACCGCACCATCAGCCTGCGCGTTTCGGAAGAGGAAATCGCCACCCGCCGCGCCGAGCAGGACGCCAAGGGCTGGAAGCCGGCCGAGGAGCGCAAGCGCAAGGTGACGACCGCCCTCAAGGCCTATGCCGCCTTTGCGACCTCTGCCGACCGTGGCGCGGTTCGCGATCTCGGCGACCTCGGATAAGATTTTACACGGTACAAGAAAAAGGCCGCGTTTCCGTTGGGAACGCGGCCTTTTCTGTTGCGGGAGGGATTAGCGGCGCCCGGTTCGAATAACCGCCTTTTGCGGCGGCTTGCCGAGCAAGTTGTCCCGCTCGCGCCAGAGCGCCGGGAGGGAAAGGGTTGCAACGGCAATCAGCGCGATCAGCGTCTTTTCCAGCTGGTTGAACATCGGCGTCTGCTGGTCGATGTAATAGACGCCGTAGACGATCGCGACGTGCCAGACATAGACATGCAGTGAATGGCGCCCGAGAAGCCGCAGGAAGCCGAGGGAGAAAACCCAGCGCAGGGCAGCCGCAATCCGGCGGATGGCGATATGCTCGTGCTTCGGGCCGGCAACGATGAGCCAGGTCACGAGGAAGGCCGCCGCCGGGAAGCTGACGAGATAGACGAGGCCGAAATCGGCACGTACTTCCATGGTCGAAAACTTCGCCAGCACCGGCTCCGGCAGGAGATCATGGGCCGTCAGGATACGCAATGGCAGGAAGAACAGGAGAAGACCGGCCGCGATTTTAGGAAAGAAGGTCTGCTTCGGATCGAAAACCCGTGACCAGTCGATCCGGTTCGAGGACGTCAGGACACCGAGCACCAGTCCGGAGAAGAACACGATCTGCCATCCCAGCAGGTTGAAGCTGACGCGAATACCCTGTTTGTCCGGCCCCATGATCCAGCTGTTGATTGGATCGGTCAGGAGCCGCTGCAGGCCGAGCTGGCCGGCGAGCCAGAGCACGAGCGACACGACCATGACTTCCGCCCACCGCCCCTTGAGGCACAGCCAGATCACCGGCGGCGCAAACAGCATATAGACGACATATTGCGGCAGGATATCCATGAAAGTCGGCTGGAACAGGAAAGCTGCGACCGCGGCCAGCCGCAACGGATCGTCGAAATTGGTCGAGCCGATCCAGTTGAACCAGACCTGCGGCGCATGCGGCAGCACCAGGGCTGCTGCAAGCACACCGATCACGATGCCCATCGCATAACGATAAAGCTCGAAGGCGCGCGCGGTGACTTTTTCGCTGCCGGCGAAATAACCGTCCTTCAGCATCTTGCGGCTATAGACCATGCCGACAAGCAGGCCGGACAGGAACACGAAGCCCTGTGCGTCCTCCACGAAGGCGAGCTGGTTGTGATTGAGGAACAGCAGCCAGTACCCGCCGGCAAAGACGAGATGGTTGATCAGCATGAAAACGAGGAAGTATCCCCGCATGCCGTCCATGATTTCATTACGTTTCATCGCATCATCCACCGGCAAATCGATACCGATAAAAGGGTATGGTTCGCGTATGAACCGGCAATGAACGGTTTAATTACGGCATTTCGAGTTGAAATACCGATTATATTAGCGTCACAAAAATGTTATACAGCAAAATGGCGTCACTGTTTCGCCACAATATCGCCGGTTGCCCATTGTTTGTCGATAAACTTGAGCACATCGACAATTTCGCTGCGCCACACGCTCCAGTGATGATCGCCATCGGTGAGACGCAGCTCTGCCTTGCGCCCATGGGCCTGCAGCATGTCGTAAAGCGCGATGGCGCCGCGCCATAGGCGGAAACCGTCGTCATCGCCGCAGGTGAGATAGGTTGGCGGCAACGCGCCGCCCTTTTCGATCCGGCGGGCGGCGATGGTGAAGATGTTCTTTTCGTTGAAGACCCGCGCATCGAACGGCGTGCCGAACGAGCCGGAAAAATGGTCGCCCACAGAAGGCAGCACGATGCCAGCCAGAATGGTCTCTGCATTGACCTTGCGGAAGAACATCTCGTCGTAAACGAGCTTCATCTCTGCCGGCGTTTTGGAAAATTCGGTCTCCGGAATGTTGTGCCAGATAGCGCCGGAAAGGCTGGCGACGGAATCGTAAAGTTCCGGGTGGCTGTAGGCGAGACGCAATGCGCCGTAGCCACCCATCGAGAGGCCGGCGATGGCGCGGCCGTCCCTGTCCTTGCGCACCGGCAAAGTCGCCTCGATCTGCTTGCGCAGATCGGCGGTCAACGCCGTTTCGTAGTCGCCGGGACCTCCGGCAACGCGGGAATCGACGTACCAGCTGTTTTGGGCGGCCGGCATGACGACGACCAGCGGCTTGATCGCATGGTCGGCAATCATACGATCGAGCGTCGGCTCGATCTTGCCGAGATCGCGCCAGCTGTTCTGGTTTCCGCCGTGACCGTGGAGGAGATAGAGCACCGGCCAGCCTTCCAGCGGCGGGCGGCCGTCGGGGACATAGACGTTGACCTTGAGGTCGGCGTCCAGGGCGGCACTCTTGAAGGTGGCGTCGCGCAGTTCGCCGGAGAAGGCAAGCGACGGAAGAGCCATCACGAGAGCAAGAAAAAGCGTCAGCCGGAGCATGAGGCGTGCGTCTCCAGGGGTTGCATCCGGGTTCATGCGGAATCTATCGGCACAGCCCCGGCCGATCAAGCACGCCGGGCCTCGCAAGCATCCCTAGATTTCGTGACGTCAGGCGGCGGGCGCCTGCGGCTCCATATGGGCGAGTTCCCAGACGTGACCATCGGGATCGCGGAAGCTGCAACCATACATGAAACCGTAGTCCATCACCGGCCGCCACGGGCTGCCGCCGAGCTCCAGCGCCTTGGCGAGGGTATCATCCACGTCCTTGCGGCTGCCGGCGGAAAGGCAGGTCAGGACTTCCGTGCCCTTGGCGGTATCGCTGACCTCGCCGATCAGGAACGTCTTGAAGCGATCCTCATGCATCAGCATCACGAAGATATTTTCCTCGACGATCATGCAGAGCGTCGTTTCATCGGAATAGTCAGGGTTGAAGCCGAAGCCCAGGCCGGCAAAGAACGCTTTCGAGCGCGCCACGTCCTTGACCGGAAGGTTCACAAAAATCATTCGCATTGGGCAGTTTCCTCCTCGTGTGAGCGTCGTTGTTTTTGGCTCAAGCCAGCGCCAGGAGATCGCCGCGCAGCCGGCCCGGCACGCCTTCGCCCAGGGCTTCATCGACCTCCGCATGCGTCTTCGTCCAGATCGGCATCGCCTGCGCCAGCAGTGCATGGCCGGCAGGCGTCAGCTTCATCCGCCGCTGGCGGCGATCGGCGTGGTCGATGAGGATCGTCAGGAGACCGCGCTTTTCCAGCGGTTTCAAGGCGGCGGTCAGCGTCGTGCGGTCCATGGCGAGCAGATGCGCCACCGGCGCCATCGGCGGCGGCTCCGGCCGGTTGAGCGACATCAAGAGCGAAAACTGGCCATTGGTGAGATCGAGCGGCCTCAGCGCATCGTCGAACTTGCGCGCAAGGGCCCGCGCCGCGCGCTGGACATGCAGGCACAGGCAGGTATCGCGGACACGAAGGGTCGTCTCGAATGGAATCACGATAGGCTTTGACATGACCGGATAATGTTGATATCAACCTATTACGTCAACGGGAACGAAACGTGATTTCTTGGAGGAAGGAACGATGTTGGACAATCCGGTTGTATCGCGCCAGGAATGGCTTGAGGCACGCCGCAGCCTGCTCGCCATGGAAAAGGAAGAAACCCGGCTGCGCGACAAGGTCCGTGCCGGCCGCCAGGCCATGCCCTGGGTGAAGGTCGACAAGGTCTACACATTCGACACTCCCAGCGGAAAAAAGACGCTCGCCGATCTGTTCGAAGGCCGCAGCCAGCTGATGATCTATCATTTCATGTTCGGCCCGGAATGGGATGCCGGCTGCCCCGGCTGCTCCTTCCTTGCCGATCATCTCGGCGGCACCCTGCCTCACCTCAACAACCACGATGTGACGATGATGGTGGTCTCCCGCGCGCCCCTCGACAAGATCGAGGCATACAAGAAGCGCATGGACTGGCATTTCCCCTGGGTGTCGTCCCACGGCAGCGACTTCAATTTCGACTACCACGTCTCCTTCACCAGTGAGCAGCTGGCGAGCGGCAAGGTCTTCTACAATTTCCGCGAAACGCCGAGCGAAGACGCCCATGACGAACTGCCGGGCATGAGCGCCTTCTACAAAGACGAAGACGGCGCGATCTACCACACCTACTCGGACTATGCCCGCGGCGGCGAAGAGATTCTCACCACGCTGATGATCCTCGACCGGGCGCCGAAAGGGCGAAACGAAACCTCGACCCTGAGCTTCGTCAAGCGCCACGACGAATACGAAGAGCCTGCCAAGACGCAGTCCTGCTGCGGCTGAGCGCCGAACAAAGGTCACGAAACAGCGATATTGTCAGGCTGCGGGGCCATTGTCCCGCCGTGCGACGACTTTCTTTTCCCAGAAACCCAAAGCGAGGAGACGGCAATGCAGGACGCGCATGGAACATTCGTCTGGTACGAATTGATGACGACGGATACCAAGGCCGCAAAAGCCTTTTACACGACGGTTGCCGGCTGGACCGCCAAGGATTCCGGCATGCCGGGCATGGACTACACGCTTTTCTGTGCGCCGAACGGCGCCCATGCCGCCGGCCTGATGACCATGCCTCCGGGCGCTTCCGCCATGAATGCCCCGCCGGCCTGGCTCGGCTATATCGCCGTGCGCGATGTCGATGCCTCGGCTGCCGAGGTCACCGCCAATGGCGGCACCGTGCATCGCGCGCCGGATGACATTCCGGGTGTCGGACGCTTCGCCGTGGTGGCCGATCCGCATGGCGGCGTTTTTTCGCTCTTCCGCGGCACGGACGGCGAAGCGCCGCCCACCGCGCCGATGGGCACGCCAGGCTTCTTCGGCTGGAACGAGCTGATGGCTGGCGATCTGGCGAGCGATTTCGCCTTCTACTCCAAGCTGTTCGAGTGGACCAAATTCGATGCCATGGACATGGGTGCGATGGGCGTCTACCAGATTTTCGGCAAGGGCGAGGCCATGTTCGGCGGCATGATGACCAAGCCGGCCGGCACGCCGATGCCGCCCTGGTGGACTTTCTATATCAATGTCGAAGCAATCGACGCGGCGATCGAGCGCGTCAACGCCGCCGGCGGCAAAGTGACGAACGGCCCGATGGAAGTGCCCGGCGGCGCCTGGATTATCCAGGGCATGGACCCGCAGGGCGCGGGCTTTGCCCTGGTGGCGCCAAAACGCTAGGCTTTACCCCGCTTCGCCGGGCGGCAAAAATCCGCCGTCCGGCCAAAGACTATCCCGCCTGCGACAGCTTTCCCGCCGTATTTGCAGCAACCGAAATTCCAGCCTTGCTTTCTCTCCCTGCATTCAACAAAGTCCTGAAATGGGGCGGAAAATCCGCCGATAAGGGACAAGAGGCTGCATGACGATCAAGGCTGCGATCTACCACCTGACCCATTATCAATACGACAAGCCGGTCCGCCTCGGGCCGCAGATCATCAGGCTCAAGCCCGCAGCCCATTCCAAGACGAAGGTCATCAGCCATTCGTTACGCGTTTCGCCCTCCAACCACTTCGTCACCCTGCAGCAGGACCCCTACGGCAACTATCTCGCCCGCTACGTCTTTCCCGATCCCGTCACCGAGCTGAAGATCGAGGTCGATCTCGTCGCCGACATGACGGTCTACAATCCCTTCGATTTCTTCATCGAGGAAGAGGCCGAGACCTGGCCCTTCGACTATGCCGAAGACATCCGCGACGACCTTGATATCTACAGGCAGGTCGAACCGGCAGGCCCCGCCTTGCAGGCCTATCTCGATCAGATCGACCGCACGCCCGAGCGCACCATCGATTTCGTCGTCGGTATCAACATGCGGCTGCAGCAGGCGGTCAATTACGTGATCCGCATGGAGCCCGGCGTGCAGACGCCGGAAGAGACACTGACGCTGGCGCTCGGCTCGTGCCGCGATTCGAGCTGGCTGCTGGTGCAGATCCTGCGCCATCTCGGCTTTGCCGCCCGCTTCGTCTCCGGCTATCTCATCCAGCTCGCACCCGACCTGAAGGCGCTCGACGGCCCGTCCGGCACGGAAGTCGATTTCACCGATCTTCATGCCTGGTGCGAGGTCTACATCCCCGGCGCCGGCTGGGTCGGCCTCGATCCGACTTCCGGGCTGCTGACCGGCGAAAGCCATATCCCGCTCGCCGCCACCCCGCATTACCGCAACGCCGCGCCGATCTCCGGCGGTCTCTATGGCGACGCCAACACGACTTTCGCCTTCGACATGACGGTGTCGCGCGTCGCAGAACATCCGCGCATCACCAAGCCCTTCTCCGACGAGAGCTGGGAGGCGCTGAACGCGCTCGGCGAGCATGTCGACAAGGTGCTGGCCGCCAACGACGTGCGCCTCACCATGGGCGGCGAGCCGACCTTCGTTTCGATCGACGATTTCGAATCCGGCGAATGGAATACCGATGCCGTCGGCCCGACCAAGCGCGACAAGGCCGATCAGCTCATTCGCCGGCTACGCGAACGTTTCGCGCCGGGCGGCTTCCTGCACTACGGTCAGGGCAAGTGGTATCCGGGCGAAAGTCTGCCGCGCTGGACCTTCTCGCTCTACTGGCGCAAGGACGGCAAGCCGATCTGGCGCAACCCCGACCTGATCGCCGCCGAAGGCAGCGATGCGAATGTCGGGCCTGAAGATGCCGAAAAGCTGATGACGGCAATCGCCGTCGAACTCGCCATCGCGTCGGACATGGTGATCCCCGCCTATGAGGACCCGGCGGAATGGATCATCAAGGAAGGCAGCCTGCCGGAGAATGTCGACCCCTCGAATTCCAGGCTGAAGGACCCCGAGGAGCGCAGCCGCATCGCCCGCGTCTTCGAACGCGGCCTGACGGTGCCGACCGGCTATGTCCTGCCCGTCCAGGCATGGAACGCCAAGGCCGATGGCCCGCGCTGGCGCAGCGAAAAATGGCGTACCCGCCGCGGCAAGATCTTCCTCATCCCCGGCGATTCACCCGTTGGCTACCGCATGCCGCTCGGCGCGCTGCCGTTCGTGCCGCCATCGGCATTTCCCTATATCCACCCGGCCGATCCTTCGATCCCGAGAACGCCCTTACCGGACTTCGAGCCGGCCGGTCGATCGATGGCGGAAGCCTCGTTCCAGGCAAGCGAGCCGCAGCAGGACCGCAACGAGCAGGTGCTCGGCGAGATCGGCGGCGCGGTGCGCACCGCCATGAGCGTCGAGCCCCGCGACGGGCGCCTCTGCGTCTTCATGCCGCCGGTCGAGCGCATCGAAGATTATCTCGAGCTGGTCGCTGCGGCCGAGAGTGCTGCCGCGTCGCTCGACCTGCCCGTCCATATCGAGGGCTATGCCCCGCCGCAGGATGAGCGCATCAACGTCATGCGCGTCGCGCCCGATCCCGGCGTCATCGAGGTCAATATCCACCCGGCCTCCCGCTGGGGCGAATGCGTCGACATCACCACCGCGATCTACGAGGAGGCGCGCCTGACACGTCTCGGCGCCGACAAGTTCATGATCGACGGCCGCCACACCGGTACCGGCGGCGGCAACCATGTGGTGGTTGGCGGACAGAACCCCAATGACAGCCCCTTCCTGCGCCGGCCGGACCTGCTGAAGAGCCTCATCCTCCACTGGCAGCGCCACCCGTCGATGTCCTACCTGTTTTCGGGCATGTTCATCGGGCCGACCAGCCAGGCGCCGCGCATCGACGAGGCCCGCCACGACAGCCTCTACGAACTCGAAATCGCCATGGCGCAGGTGCCCGCACCCGGCATGGGCGCGCCGCCCCTGCCCTGGCTCACCGACCGACTGTTCCGCAACCTCTTGACCGACGTCACCGGCAACACCCACCGCTCGGAAATCTGCATCGACAAGCTGTTTTCGCCGGATGGACCGACCGGCCGCCTCGGCCTCGTCGAGTTCCGCGGCTTCGAGATGCCGCCGAATGCCCGCATGAGCCTTGCCCAGCAGCTGCTCGTGCGCGCGCTCATCGCCCGCTACTGGCAGAACCCGGCAGACGGCAGCCTCGTGCGCTGGGGCACCACCCTGCACGACCGCTTCATGCTGCCGCATTACGTCTGGCAGGATTTCCTCGACGTGCTCGCCGACCTGAAGAGCAACGGCTTCGACCTCAGACCCGAATGGTTCGAAGCCCAGCTCGAATTCCGCTTCCCCTTCTGCGGCGAGGTCGAATACGAGGGCGCCAAGCTCGAACTGCGCCAGGCGCTGGAACCGTGGCATGTCATGGGCGAACAGGGCGCGATCGGCGGTACCGTGCGTTATGTCGACAGCTCCGTCGAGCGCCTGCAGGTGAAGCTCGAAACGGCCAATCCCGAACGTTACACCGTCGCCTGCAACGGTCGCGCCGTTCCGCTCAAGGCCGCCGGCACGTCCGGCATGGCGGTGGCCGGCGTGCGCTACAAGGCCTGGCAGCCGGCGTCTGGCCTGCACCCGGTGCTGCCCGTTAACACGCCGCTTACATTCGATATTTATGATAGATGGTCGAAGCGTTCGATCGGCGGCTGCATTTATCACGTTGCCCATCCGGGCGGGCGCAGTTACGACACGTTTCCGGTCAACGGCAACGAGGCGGAAGCCCGCAGACTGGCGCGTTTCGAGCCCTGGGGACACACCCCCGGCGGCTATACCCTCTTGCCCGAGACGACATCGCAGGAGTTTCCGCTGACGCTTGATCTAAGGCGTCCGGCAGGGTTGTAAGAATGGCAAAAAAGCAGACCAGCGAAGCGGCGAAGGCAAGCCGAACTTCGGACGATCCGGTTTTCGGCTATCGGGCCTTGCCCGGCATCGCCGACGAAATGGTCGATATCGACGGCAATGTGCGCCCTGTCTGGCAGCACCTGCTGTCGACCATCGGCCGCATGGACGAGACCGAGCTTGCCAACCGCTTCGCCCGCGCCGACCGCTACCTGCGCGATGCCGGCGTCTTCTACCGCGCCTATGGCAGCAAGGAAAACTCCGAGCGCAACTGGCCGCTCTCGCATATCCCCGTCCTGATTGACGAAAGCGAATGGGACAACCTCAGCAAGGGCCTCATCCAGCGCGCCGACCTCCTGGAAAAGCTGGCCGCCGATCTCTATGGGCCGAACCGGCTGGTCTCGGACGGCGTCCTGCCGCCCTCGCTGATTGCCGCCAATCCGCAATTCCTGCGCCCGATGGTCGGTATCACGCCGGCCGACGGGCATTTCCTGCATTTCTGTTCCTTCGAGATCGGCCGCGGGCCCGACGGCAACTGGTGGGTGCTGTCCGACCGCACCGAAGCTCCCTCCGGCGCCGGCTTCGCGCTGGAAAACCGCGTGGCGACCACCCGCGCCTTTTCCGACCTCTATGCCGAAACCCACGTGCATCGTCTCGCCGGCTTCTTCGGCGCCTTCCGCGACATGCTGCAATCGCGCAAACGCCACCCGGACGACCGCATCGCCGTCCTGACGCCCGGCTTTGCCAACGAAACCTATTTCGAGCACGCCTATATCGCCCGCTATCTCGGCTTCATGCTGCTGGAGGGCGAGGACCTGACGGTGGTCGATGATCGTGTGATGGTGCGCACGGTGGCGGGGCTGAAGCCCGTCGGCGTTCTCTGGCGCCGGCTCGATGCCGCCTTTGCCGATCCGCTGGAACTCAACCAGCGCTCCCATATCGGCACGCCCGGCCTCGTCGAAGCCTTGCGCGCGGGCTCGGTGACGGTCGTCAACGCCATAGGCTCTGGCATGCTGGAAACCCGCGCGCTGCTGGCCTTCATGCCGGTCATCTGCCGCCAACTGCTCGGACAGGACCTCATCCTTCCCTCGATCGCCACTTGGTGGTGCGGTCATGAGCCGGAGCGCGACCATGTCGCCGCCAATATCGAGAAAATGGTCATCGGCCCCGCCTATTCGACGCGTCCGTTCTTCGACGACAACGGCCAGTCCGTGCTCGGTTCGTCCTTGCGCGACACCGCCCAGCATTCCGTCGCCGACTGGCTGAAATCCGACGGCGGCAAGCTCGTCGGCCAGGAGGCCGTGACGCTCTCCACCACGCCGGCCTGGGTCAACGGCAAGCTGACGCCGCGGCCCATGAGCCTGCGCGTCTATGTCGCCCGCACGCCCAACGGCTGGCAGGTGATGCCCGGCGGCTTTGCCCGCATCGGCAACGGCGCGGATGCGGCGGCGATCGCCATGCAGGCGGGCGGCTCGGCCGCCGATGTCTGGATCGTCAGCAACCGGCCGGTGGAGCGTGTCACGCTGCTGCCGCAGGAAAGCGATTTCATCCGCACCATGCCCGGCAGCCTGCCGAGCCGGGCGGCAGACAACCTCTTCTGGCTCGGCCGCTATATCGAGCGGGCGGAAGGGGCGTTGCGCATCCTGCGTGCCTGGAACGGCCGCTTCGCCGAAAGCGCCGACAGCGAAATGCCGCTGCTCAAGAACATCTCGGATTATCTCGCAGCACTCGATATCGACACCAGGCAGGCCGTGCCCGACAGCCTTATCGCCAATATCGACAGCGCGCTCTTCAGCGCCAGCAACATCCGCGACCGCTTCTCCGCCGATGGCTGGCTGGCGCTCAACGACCTCGCCAAGACTGTCCGCAAGTTCCAGGCGACGGTCGAGGTCGGCGACGATGCGACCCATGCGATGACCGTACTGCTGCGCAAGCTCGCGGGCTTCGCCGGCCTCGTGCATGAGAATATGTATCGCTTCACAGGCTGGCGCTTCCTGTCGATCGGCCGCTATCTGGAACGCGGCCTGCACATGACCCGCCTGCTCGGCCATATGTCGGGCGAGGATGCGCCGGACGGCGCATATGACATGCTGCTCGAAATCGGCGACAGCGTCATGACCCACCGCCGCCGCTACAACGTCAACACGGAGGCGCTCACCGTCACCGATCTTTTGGCGCTCGACCCGCTCAACCCGCGCTCGGTGCTTTACCAGCTGAACGAGATCAAGACGGAGGTCGAGCAGTTGCCGAACGCTTTCGGTAACGGCCAGATGTCGTCCTTCTACCGCGAGGCGATGCGCCTGCATGCCGGCCTTGCCGTCATGACGCCGGAGGCGATGAACACGGATGTCTATCGGCGGCTGGAGCAGGAACTCGAGCGCTTTTCCGACATCCTCGCCCAGACCTATCTCGGCTGAGCGGCTTCAACAGAATGCAACAGGCTTCCGGCATGCTCTACGATATCAGCCTCAGGATCACCTATGCCTATGAAGTCCCCGCTTCGGGCGGGCGTCATATCGTGCGCGTGCTGCCCCTGTCGCTGCCGGGCCGGCAGCGGCTGATCGCCGGCACCGTCAATTTCACGCCGTCGCCGGCCGAACGCAGCGATACCGTCGATTTCTTCGCCAATCCCGCCGCCTCGATCGTCTACCGTTCGGCCCATGACCGGCTGGTCATCCGCATGCAGGCGCGCGTGCAGCTCGATGCGCAGCCGCTTAGCGCCGATTTCTCACCGCCGCTTGAAGGGCTCGCCGCAGAGATCGACGAAATCCTGTCGGTCGCGCCGGATGCGCCCCATCATTTCCTCGGCGCAAGCCCGCTGCTGCCCGCCGACCCCACGATTGCGGCCTATGCCGCCTCGATCGACAAGCCCGGCATGAGCGTGCGCCAGATCGCCGAGACGATCTGCGAGCGCATCCACCGCGATTTCACCTATGACGGCAAGGCGACCACCGTCGACACGCCGCCGCACGAAGCCTTCAAGATCAAGCGCGGCGTCTGCCAGGATTTTGCCCATGTGATGATCACGGCGCTGCGCAGCCTCGGCATTCCCGCAGGCTATGTCAGCGGCTTCCTGCGCACCATTCCGCCTCCGGGCAAGGAACGGCTGGAAGGGGCCGATGCCATGCATGCTTGGGTGCGCGTCTGGTGCGGCCGGGCCGGCGGCTGGCTGGAACTCGACCCGACGAACAATATTTTTGCCGGCACCGATCACATCGTCGTCGGCCATGGCCGAGATTACAGCGACGTCGCGCCGGTCATCGGCGTGCTGAAAAGCTACGGTTCCCATGAAACCGAACAGGCCGTCGACGTCATTCCGCTGGAGTGACCCGAAACGGGACCGGCGACCGTCCCTTTTTCGGACAGGCGCGCAGGCCAACAAGCCAGGCTTTCCGGGGCTTTCGGGAAATTGCTTAAAACTTGACCGAAATTGCAAACCCGGCTGAAAGTTTCGGCTGTTAACGTACCCATCATCGGTCATGAAACCCGTAGGTGGGCAAGATGTTGAAGCAATCTAAAATCAGACGTCACGCGGCAGAACTGCTTCGCGATCGGAAGGGCAATTTCGGTATCATGGGGGCGATTGCGCTGCCGGTCGTACTGGTTGCCGCAGGTGTCGCCATCGATGCGACCAATCTTGTCATGGCCAGGAACCATCTGCAGGATGCCTCCGATTCGGCCGCTCTCGCCGCCTCCTCGGCGCTGGTCAACCAGAACATGTCGATCGCCGACGCCAAGCTGCTCGCCGTCAACTACCTCAAGGCCCAGATGTACAACTGGAATGCCGGAAGCGGCCTGACGGACGAAGAGGTAAAGAAGCTGGCCGAAGAGTTCACCTCCAACACGGTGGTCGATATCAAGGAAGTTCCGGGCCTCGGCAACAACAAGAACTATTACGTCGACGTTTCGACCAAGCTTGCGGTCAAGCTCAACCCGATGACCCAGATCACCGGTAACAAGACGGCGAACGTCACCACGCGCAGCAAGGCCGAAGCCTCGACCGAAGCCAAGAACGCGCTGTCGATGTATCTGGTGCTCGACCAGTCCGGCTCGATGGGTGACAACACGGCGACTGCCGATCCGGCTGCCCCCACGAAGCAGGAAAGTTACACCTGCGGCAAGAAGACTTGCTACCGCACCGTGACGAACTATCTCACCAAGATCGCGGCCCTGAAACGTGCGACCGCGGACCTCCTGACGCAGCTCAAGAACGCCGACGTGACGACATCGCTGGTCCGCACCGGTGCCGTCTCCTACAGCTCGAAGATGTTCACGCCGACGAGCTTGGACTGGGGCGAGCAGCACGTCCTGAATTACGTCAACGCGCTTCCGGCCAGCGGCAGCACCGACTCGAGCGCCGCCTTCGCCAAGGCTTATGCCGACATTTCGGCCGCAACGGAAAAGACCGCTCACAAGAACAAGAACGGCCAGGTTCCGACGAAGTACATCGTCTTCATGACCGACGGCGAAAACAACTACTACAACGGCAAATCCAACAGCGACTCCGGAAAGCTTTCCGATGCCGCAACCAAGAAATCCTGCGACGACGCGCGCACCGCAGGCATCCAGGTCTATACTGTTGCCTTCATGGCGCCCGACGCCGGCAAGAAGCTCCTGAGCTACTGCGCAACCGACGCGAGCCACTATTTCTCCGCCGAAGATGCGACCCAGCTGACCGCCGCCTTCAAATATATCGGCGAAAAGGCTTCGCAGCTCTCGGTCCGCCTGACCCAATAAAAAGCCAGGCATCTGCGCCCTTTACAGCCGCCCCGGACCACCGGGGCGGTTTTTCGTTATGGGCCTGAAACGGCTGCGGATATTTTACACCGCCTTCGAAAGCCGCTCCGCTAGAAATTTCATCCCCTTGAAAACATTTATCGCAAGCGCTTCAAAACACTTATTGCAAGCGCTTCGTATCAATGCATAAATCGCTCATATAACCGCTGGCGTCCGCCACTGGCCTCCCAACCCGCGAGAGAAGGATCAATCTTTTCATGGTGAACCGCACGGTCAACGAGGCAATTCCTCATGCCGCACCTCGTGCTTCAACGGCAGACGTGCTGGCGCAGGAAATCATCGAGCGCCTCACATACCGCATCGGCAAAGACCCGAAAGTTGCAAAACCGCACGACTGGCTGACAGCCGCCATTCTTGTCGTGCGCGACCGCATTACCGACAACTGGATGGAATCGACCCGCAAGGCCTATGCCACCGATGCCAAGCGCGTCTATTACCTATCGCTCGAATTCCTCATCGGCCGCCTGATGCGCGATGCCGTCACCAATATCGGCCTGATGGAAGAGCTGCGCGAGGCGCTGGCCACCTTCGGCGTCGATCTCGACATCATCGCCGGCCTGGAGCCTGACGCCGCGCTCGGCAACGGCGGTCTCGGCCGCCTCGCGGCCTGTTTCATGGAAAGCATGGCGACCGTCGATATCCCGGCCTATGGCTACGGTATTCGCTACGTACACGGCCTTTTCCGCCAGCAGATGGCGGACGGTTGGCAGGTGGAACTGCCGGAAACCTGGCTTGCCCACGGCAACCCATGGGAGTTCGAGCGCCGCGAAAGCTCCTATGAAATCGGCTTCGGCGGCCTGGTCGAAACCATCAATATCGACGAGGAAGTGACCCGCTACGTCTGGAAGCCGGCGGAGCGCGTCATCGCCATCGCCTGCGACACCCCGGTCGTCGGCTGGCGCGGCAAGCGCACCAACACCCTGCGTCTCTGGACCGCCCATCCGATCGACCCAATCCTGCTCGACGCCTTCAATGCCGGCGACCACATCGGCGCGCTGCGTGAAAGCAACAAGGCCGAAAGCCTTGCGCGCGTGCTCTATCCGGCCGATGCGACGCCGGCCGGCCAGGAACTGCGCTTGCGCCAGGAGTTCTTCTTCTCCTCGGCCTCGCTGCAGGACATCCTGCGCCGCCACCTGCAGCAATATCCGGATTTCACCTCCCTGCCGGACAAGGTGGCGATCCAGCTCAACGACACCCATCCCGCCGTCTCCGTTTCCGAACTGGTGCGTCTGCTGACCGACGTGCACGGGCTGGATTTCGAGACCGCCTGGGACCTCACCCGCCGCACCTTTGCCTATACCAACCACACGCTTCTGCCCGAGGCACTGGAAACCTGGCCGGTGCCGCTGTTCGAGCGGCTCCTGCCGCGGCATATGCAGATCATCTATGCGATCAACGCCAAGATCCTGCTCGAAGCCCGCAAGGGAAAAGGGTTCAGTGATCAGGAAATCCGCAATATCTCGCTGATCGACGAATCGGGCGAACGCCGGGTGCGCATGGGCAATCTCGCCTTCGTCGGTTCGCACTCGATCAACGGCGTGTCTGCCCTGCACACCGAGCTGATGAAGGAAACGGTGTTTGCCGACCTGCACAAGCTCTATCCGACCCGCATCAACAACAAGACCAACGGCATCACCCCGCGCCGCTGGCTGATGCAGTGCAATCCCGATCTCTTCGGCCTTATTCGCGAAACGATCGGCGATGCGTTCATGGACAATGCCGAGGCGCTGCAGGCGCTCGATGCCTTCGCCGACAACAAGGATTTCCAGGAGAAGTTCGCCGTCATCAAACGGGCGAACAAAGTCAAGCTCGCTCAGCTTGTGCAGGCGCGCATGGGCGTGCGCATCGATCCTTCGGCGATGTTCGATATTCAGATCAAGCGCATCCATGAATACAAGCGTCAGCTCTTGAACATCATCGAGGCGGTAGCGCTCTACGACCAGATCCGCTCGCATCCCGAACTCGACTGGGTACCCCGCGTGAAGCTTTTCGCGGGCAAGGCGGCGCCGAGCTATCACAATGCCAAGCTGATCATCAAACTCGCCAACGACGTCGCCAAGGTCATCAACAACGACCCGGCGGTGCGCGGCCTGCTGAAGATCGTTTTCATTCCCAACTATAACGTCTCGCTCGCCGAGATCATGGTGCCTGCCGCCGACCTGTCGGAACAGATTTCGACCGCCGGCATGGAAGCCTCGGGCACCGGCAACATGAAGTTCGCGCTGAACGGCGCGCTGACCATCGGCACGCTCGACGGCGCGAACGTCGAGATGCGCGACTGGGTCGGGGAAGAAAACATCAAGATCTTCGGCATGACCGCAGAAGAGGTGACGAAGGTGCGTGCCGAGGGCCACAACCCGCGCGCCATCATCGAGCAGTCGAGGGAATTGTCGCAGGCGTTGGCCGCGATTTCCTCCGGTGTGTTCTCACCTGACGACCGCAACCGCTTCACCGGCCTGATCGACGGCATCTACAACCATGACTGGTTCATGGTTGCCGCCGATTTCGATGCCTATGCCAAGGCCCAGCGCGAAATCGACGCGATCTGGACCGATACCGGCAGTTGGTATTCCAAGGCTATTCGCAACACCGCACGGATGGGCTGGTTCTCATCCGATCGCACAATCCGGCAATATGCCGGGGAAATCTGGAGAGCCGGATGAGTTCCAAGCAGAAAGACGCCATGCAGCGCAAACCGGCTGCGGAGGAGATGGCGGCTCTTCTGGCCGGGACCCATGGCAATCCCTTCGCGGTTCTGGGTGTGCATGCGGACGGCAAGGAATTCCTTGCCCGCTGCATCATCCCCGGCGCCGAAACCGTCACCGCGGAAACGCTCTCCGGCAAGGAGATCGGCGCACTGGAAAGGCTGGACGACGCCGGCTTCTTCCAGGGCAAGATTGCCATCCGCAAACAGCAGCCCGTTCGCTACCGCGCCCGCAACGACGGCGGCGAATGGCTGGTCGTCGATCCCTACAGCTTCGGCCCGGTTCTCGGGCCGATGGACGACTACTATATCCGCCAGGGCTCGCATCTGAGGCTCTTCGACAGGATGGGCGCCCATCCGCTTTCCCATGAAGGTGCGGATGGTTTCCACTTCGCCGTCTGGGCGCCGAATGCACAGCGCGTGTCCGTCGTCGGCGATTTCAACGGCTGGGACGGCCGCCGCCACGTCATGCGCCTGCGTCAGGATACCGGCATCTGGGAAATCTTCCTGCCGGGCATCGAGCGGGGCGCGATCTACAAATACGAGATCATCGGCAAGAACGGCGAACTGCTGCCGCTGAAGGCCGACCCCTTCGCCCGCCGCTCGGAACTCAGGCCCAAGAACGCCTCGGTCACCGCAGCCGAAATCGACCAGACCTGGGAAGACGCCGAACACCGCGCCTTCTGGGCCGGTACCGATGCTCGCCGCCAGGCGATCTCAATCTACGAAGTGCATGCCGCCTCCTGGCAGCGGCGCGAAGACGGTGAGATGCTGAGCTGGGACGAGCTGGCCGACCGCCTCATCCCTTACTGCGTCGATATGGGCTTCACCCACATCGAATTCCTGCCGATCTCGGAATATCCCTTCGATCCCTCCTGGGGTTACCAGACGACCGGGCTTTATGCCCCGACGGCCCGCTTCGGCGAGCCCGAAGGTTTTGCCCGCTTCGTCAACGGCGCCCACAAGGTCGGCATCGGCGTCATCCTCGACTGGGTGCCGGCGCATTTCCCGACCGATGCCCACGGGTTGCGCTGGTTCGACGGCACCGCTCTCTATGAGCACGAAGACCCGCGTCAGGGCTACCACCCCGACTGGAACACGGCGATCTACAATTTCGGCCGCGCCGAGGTGTTCTCCTACCTCATCAACAACGCGCTCTACTGGGCGGAGAAATTCCACCTCGACGGCCTGCGCGTCGATGCCGTCGCCTCGATGCTCTATCTCGACTATTCGCGAAAGCATGGCGAGTGGGTACCGAACAAATATGGCGGCAACGAAAACCTCGATGCCGTGCGCTTCCTGCAATCGATGAACCGCGAGGTCTATGGCAGCCATCCCGGCATCCTGACGATCGCCGAGGAATCCACGTCGTGGCCGAAGGTTTCGGCCCCCGTCCATGAAGGCGGCCTGGGTTTCGGCTTCAAGTGGAACATGGGCTTCATGCACGACACGCTGCAATATTTCTCGCGTGAGCCCATCCACCGCAAGCATCACCACAACGACCTGACCTTCGGCCTGCTCTATGCCTTCAGCGAGAATTTCGTGCTGCCGCTTTCCCATGACGAGGTGGTGCACGGCAAGGGCTCGCTGATCGCCAAGATGGCCGGCGACGACTGGCAGAAGTTCGCCAACCTGCGCGCTTACTACAGCTTCATGTGGGCCTATCCCGGCAAGAAACTGCTGTTCATGGGCCAGGAATTCGCGCAGTGGCAAGAGTGGTCGGAAAGCCGCGGCCTCGACTGGAACCTGCTCGAATACCCCCTGCACGAGGGCATGCGGCGGCTGATCCGCGACCTGAACGGCACCTACCGCAATAAGCCGGCGCTGCACGCCCGCGACTGCGAGGGCGACGGTTTCGAATGGCTGATCGCCGACGATCGCGACAACTCGGTCTTTGCCTGGCTGCGCAAGGCGCCGGGCGAAAAACTGATCGCCGTCATCAGCAATTTCACCCCCGTCTATCGCGAAAACTACGCAATACCGCTGCCGGTGGAGGGCAGCTGGCGGGAAATCCTGAACAGCGACGCCGAAATCTACGGCGGATCGGGCAAAGGCAACGGAGGAACGGTCAAGGCGGTCAAGCGTGGCACGGGGGCGATTTCCGCCTCGATCACGCTGCCGCCGCTGGCGACATTGATACTGGAACAGGATTGAGGCCGGCCAAAAGCCGGATGGGGACAGGACGGGGCGGCGCCGGTTTTTGAAGCGCGCCGCCTGAAGGAAAGATTTACCGGGAGGAAAAACCAATGGAAAAGAGATCGCAGCCCCTCGCCCGTGATGCCATGGCTTATGTTCTTGCCGGCGGCCGGGGTAGCCGCCTGAAGGAGCTGACCGACCGGCGCGCCAAGCCGGCCGTGCATTTCGGCGGCAAGGCCCGCATCATCGATTTCGCGCTGTCGAACGCGCTGAACTCCGGTATCCGACGCATCGGCGTCGCCACCCAGTACAAGGCGCATTCGCTGATCCGCCACATGCAGCGCGGCTGGGACTTCTTCCGCCCGGAGCGTAACGAAAGCTTCGATATCCTGCCCGCCTCCCAGCGTGTCTCGGAAACCCAGTGGTACGAAGGCACCGCCGATGCCGTGTTCCAGAACATCGACATCATCGAGGACCACGGCGTCGAATACATGGTCATTCTCGCCGGCGACCATATCTACAAGATGGACTACGAGCTGATGCTGCAGCAGCACGTCGATTCCGGCGCGCAGGTCACCATCGGCTGCCTGGAAGTGCCACGCATGGAAGCAACCGGCTTCGGCGTCATGCATGTCGACGAGAAAGACCAGATCATCGCCTTCGTCGAAAAGCCCGATGATCCGCCGGCCATTCCCGGCAACCCGGACATGGCGCTCGCCTCCATGGGCATCTACGTCTTCCACACCAAGTTCCTGATGGATATCCTGCGCCGCGATGCGGCCGATCCCTCTTCCAGCCGCGACTTCGGCAAGGACATCATCCCTTATATCGTCCAGCACGGCAAAGCCCAGGCGCATCGCTTCACAGCCTCCTGCGTCCGTTCCGATTTCGAGCGCGAGGCCTATTGGCGCGACGTCGGAACCATCGATGCCTATTGGCAGGCGAACGTCGACCTCACCCACGTCACCCCCGAACTCGACATTTACGACAGCTCCTGGCCGATCTGGACCTTCGCGGAAATCAAGCCGCCGGCGAAGTTCGTCCATGACGACGAAAACCGCCGCGGCTCGGCCACATCCTCGCTGGTTTCGGGCGATTGCATCATCTCCGGCGCCTCGCTGAACCGCAGCATGTTGTTTACCGGCGTGCGGGTGAACTCCTATTCGCGACTCGAAAACGCCGTCATCCTGCCGAATGTCCGCATCGGCCGGCATGCGCAGCTCAAGAACGTGGTGATCGACAGCCGCGTCGTCATCCCGGAAGGCCTCGTCGTCGGTGACGATCCCGAATTCGACGCCAAGCGGTTCCGCCGCTCCGAAGGCGGCATCTGCCTGATCACACAGCCTATGATCGACAAGCTGGGTATGTAGGATGCAGGTTCTCTCGGTCGCTTCCGAAGTTTTTCCGCTCGTCAAGACGGGCGGGCTTGCCGATGTGGCGGGCGCCCTGCCGGGGGCGCTTGCCCCCCATGGCGTCCATGTGCGCACGCTGATGCCGGGTTATCCCGCAGTTATGCGCGCGATCGAAGCCCCGCGGATCGTTGGCGGCCTTGCGAACCTTTTTGGCGCACCGGCCTCCATCCTGGCGGTCGAGCATAAGGGGCTGGACCTGCTGGTGCTCGACGCCCCCCATCTCTACGACCGGGACGGCGGCCCCTATGTCGATCGCGCCGGCCGCGATTATCCCGACAATTTCCGCCGCTTCGCCGGCCTTTCGCTGGCGGCGGCCGAAATCGCCGGCGGCAGCCTCATCGACTGGAAACCCGATCTCGTCCACGTGCACGACTGGCAGGCGGCGCTGACCCCCGTCTACATGCGTTTCGGTGCCGCCCACCAGACGCCATCGGTGTTGACCATCCACAATATCGCCTTCCAGGGCCAGTTCGGCCCCGATATCTTCCAGGAACTGGCCCTGCCTCCCGAGGCCTTTTCCGTCAACTATGTCGAATATTACGGTGATGTCGGTTTCCTCAAGGGCGGCCTGCAGACGGCCTGGGCGGTCACCACCGTCAGCCCATCCTACGCGCAGGAAATCCTCACCCCGGAATTCGGCATGGGCCTCGAAGGTCTGCTTGCCTCGCGGCTGTCTTCGCTGTTCGGTATCGTCAACGGCATCGACACCGATGTCTGGAACCCGCAGAAGGACGCCAATCTCAAGGCGACGTACACCGCCTCGAGCCTGAAGAAGCGCGACGCCAACAAGCAGGCCCTTGCCGCCCGCTTCGGCTTCGATCTGACGCCCGGCCCGATCTTCTGCGTCGTCAGCCGCCTGACCTGGCAGAAGGGCATGGACGTGCTGGCCGAGGTGATCGACGACATCGTCGACCACGGCGGCAAGCTTGCCGTTCTCGGCGCCGGCGATCCCGCACTGGAAGCGGCCTTCCTCTCGGCCGCCGCGCGCCATCCCGGCCGCGTCGGCATCGTCATCGGCTATGACGAGCCGCTGTCGCACCTGATGCAGGCAGGCAGCGACGCGATCCTGATCCCGTCCCGCTTCGAGCCCTGCGGCCTCACCCAGCTTTACGGCCTGCGTTATGGCTGCGTGCCGGTGGTGGCGCGCACCGGGGGGCTTGCGGATACCATCGTCGATGCCAACGAGGCTGCCCTCGCTGCCGGCGTCGCGACCGGCTTCCAGTTCTCCTCCGTCACCGCCGATGGGCTGCGGCAGGCGCTCCGGCGGGTCTTCACCCACTATCAGGACACCAAGGCCTGGAACCGCATGCAGGTTCAGGGCATGAAATCCGATGTTTCCTGGAATCTGAGCGCCGCCCGCTACACCGCGCTCTATTCAAGGCTTCTTGCGAAAGGCTGATACCATGACCATCAACACCGTCTCGACCACGCCCTATACCGACCAGAAGCCCGGCACGTCCGGCCTGCGCAAGAAGGTGCCGGTCTTCCAGCAGAAGAACTATGCCGAGAATTTCATCCAGTCGATCTTCGACAGCCTCGACGGCTTCAAGGGTGAAACGCTGGTGATCGGCGGCGACGGCCGCTATTACAACCGCGAAGTCATCCAGCTTGCCATCAAGATGGCGGCGGCCAACGGTTTCGGCCGCGTGCTCGTCGGCCGGGGCGGCATCCTCTCGACACCGGCCGCCTCCAACGTCATCCGCAAGTACAAGGCCTTCGGCGGCATAGTACTGTCGGCCAGCCACAACCCCGGCGGCCCGACCGAGGATTTCGGCATCAAGTACAATATCGGCAATGGCGGCCCGGCCCCGGAAAAGGTCACCGACGCCATCTACGCCCGCACCAAGACCATCGACAGCTACAAGATCGCTGCGGTCGCCGATATCAATCTCGACACCGAAGGCAGCCAGGATATCGAGGGCATGGAAGTCGTGGTGATCGACCCGGTCAGCGACTATGCCCAGTTGATGGAAGAGCTGTTCGATTTCGGCGCGATCCGCCGCCTGCTGTCGAGCGGCTTCCGCATCGTCTTCGACGCGATGAGCGCCGTCACCGGCCCCTATGCCAAGGAAATCCTCGAAAACCGACTGGGCGGCGCCAAGGGTTCGGTGCTGAACTTCATTCCGCTGCCGGACTTCGGCGGCCATCATCCCGATCCGAACCTCGTCCACGCCCGCGCTCTCTATGACGAGATGATGGGCGAGAACGCGCCGGACTTCGGCGCCGCGTCCGATGGCGACGGCGACCGCAACCTGATCATCGGCAAGGGCATCTTCGTCACCCCGTCCGACAGCCTTGCCATGCTGGCCGCCAATGCCCAGCTCGCGCCCGGCTATTCCAAGGGCCTTGCCGGCATCGCCCGCTCGATGCCGACCTCGGCCGCAGCCGACCGCGTGGCGGAAAAGCTCGGCATCGGCATCTACGAGACGCCGACCGGCTGGAAGTTCTTCGGCAACCTGATGGATGCCGGCCTCGTCACAATCTGCGGCGAGGAAAGCGCCGGTACCGGCTCCAACCATGTGCGCGAGAAGGACGGTCTCTGGGCCGTGCTGCTCTGGCTCAACATTCTCGCCGTGCGCCAGGACAGCGTGCAGGAGATCGCCCGCCAGCACTGGATGATCTACGGCCGCAACTACTATTCGCGCCACGACTACGAGGAAGTCGATTCCGCCGCCGCCAACGGCCTGATGGACGCCCTGCGTGCGCAACTCGCCACGCTGCCGGGCAAGAGCTTCGGCGCCCTGAAAGTCGCAACGGCCGACGACTTCTCCTACAACGATCCGGTCGATAAGTCGGTCAGCAACAATCAAGGCATCCGCATCCTGTTCGAGGGCGGCTCGCGCGTGGTCTTCCGCCTCTCCGGCACCGGCACCTCGGGCGCGACGCTGCGCGTCTACATCGAGCGCTACGAGCCCGACGCCGCCCGCCACGACATCGACACGCAGGAGGCACTGGCCGACCTGATCACAGTCGCCGACGAGATCGCCGGCATCAAGACAAGGACCGGCCGCCAGGAACCGAGTGTCATTACCTGAGCCAAGAAGGCGTGGAATACCCCTTCTCCCCGCCCACGGGGAGAAGGTGGCCGAGAGGCCGGATAAGGGGCACGGCTACGACACCAGCGAATGCCGAAACTTCGCCCCCCCGCCTTGACCTCTTCCTCCACACGCGGGGAGACGGGACAATTGAGCGCTTGACGTTGCAACCTCTTGTCCCGACTGCGGAGAGGTCGAAGAGCGTCGCGGCAATGGAAAGACATCACAGGACAACCTCATGTCGAACATCACCTCCCCCTCGCCTCTGGGCGCCGTCATCGGCTCCGAGGGCACGACCTTCTCCGTCTTTTCGGCCACGGCAAGCGGCATCGAGCTTTGCATGTTCGACGGAGAACGGGAGGTGCGCCGCCTGCCGATGCAACGCGGAGAAGACGGCATCCACCGGCTGACGGTTACCGCGCCAGCCGGCACGCGCTATGGCTATCGCGCCTCCGGGCCTTATGCCCCCGATGAAGGCCTGTGGTTCGATCCTGCCAAGCTGCTCGTCGATCCTTACGCCACCGAACTCGACCGCCCCTTCCGCCACGATGCCCGCCTGATCCACTTCGGCGAGGATACGACCGATCTCGTGCCGCGCGCCATCGTCACGGCACCCTCCCATCGCCAGCCGGAACCCGTCCGCTTCACACCCGGCGGCCTTGTCTACGAGGTCGCCGTCAAGCCCTTCACCATGCGCCACCCGGATGTGCCGAAGGAAATCCGCGGCACGGTCGCAGCTCTCGCCCATCCGGCCGTCATCGCCCATCTCAAGCACATCGGCGTTTCCGCCGTGGAACTGATGCCGATCACCGCCTGGATCGACGAACGCCACCTGCCGCCGCTCGGCCTTTCCAACGGCTGGGGCTACAATCCGGTCGCCTTCATGGCGCTCGATCCGCGCCTTGTGCCGGGCGGCGTCCGGGAACTGCGCGAGACCGTCGATGCGCTTCACAAGGAAGGCATCGGCGTCATCCTCGATCTCGTCTTCAACCATTCCGGCGAAAGCGACCGCTGGGGCACGACGCTGTCGATGCGCGGGCTCGACAACCTCACCTACTACCGACATGCCACCGATCGCCCCGGCGACCTCGTCAACGACACCGGCTGCGGCAACACCATCGCCTGCGACAATCCTGTCGTGCGCCGTCTGATCCTCGACAGCCTTCGGCATTTCGTGCTTTCCGCCGGCATCGATGGCTTCCGTTTCGACCTCGGTTCGATCCTCGGCCGCGATAGGGGCGGCTTCAGCCGGGATGCGGCGCTGCTGCAGGAGATGCTGGCCGATCCCATCCTCAAGGACCGCGTGCTGATCGCCGAGCCCTGGGATATCGGACCGGGCGGCTACCAGCTCGGCAATTTCCCGCCGCCCTTCCTCGAATGGAACGACCGCGCCCGCGACGACATCCGCCGCCACTGGCGCGGTGACGAGCGCACGGTCGGTTCGCTGGCGACCGTGCTGGCCGGCTCCTCCGACATCTTCTCCCGCCATGGATCGACGAACACGCGCAGCGTCAATTTCATCGCCGCCCATGACGGCTTCACGCTGATGGACCTCGTTTCCTATGCCGAAAAGCATAACGAAGCGAACGGCGAGCAGAACCGCGACGGCCACAATGAAAACTATTCCTGGAACAACGGCGTCGAGGGCAAGACGGAAGACAAGGAGGTGCTTTCCTGGCGAAAGCGGGATGTGAAAGGCCTGCTCTCCACCCTCTTTGCTACGCGCGGCACCGTGATGCTGACGGCCGGCGATGAAGGCGGGCGCAGCCAGTACGGCAACAACAACGCCTATTGCCAGGATAACGACATCACCTATGTCGACTGGACCACGCTGGACAAGGACCTGATCGATCACACGGCCGCGCTTTCAGCCCTCCGCGCCCGCTTTGCCGCCCTGCGGCAGCAGGCGTTTTTCACCGGCGATGGCGATGTCGAATGGCTGCGCTTCGATGGCATGCCGATGACGACGGGCGACTGGGAAAGTTCCGAGACGGATACTTTGCTGATGATGATTGCGTCAGGGGATGCCGTTCAGAAGAAAAACACCCGGCTTGCCATCGCCATCAACCGCTCCCATGCGCCACACAGGACGGCACTTCAGGCAAGGGACGGTGCCCGCTGGCAGGCACTGCTCGGCACCGAAACGGCAACGCCCGATGCTACGCCCGCCCGAAGTGTCAGTTTTCACGTCGAAATTTATTGATCCTCCCTCTCGCGGCAATTGCCGGATATCCGGTCAACGGCTTATAACAGCGCTGGGGGGAGCCTTTATTTCGGGGAAATCATGCCGCAGGAAATTTCGCTCTCGGATGTCAAAGGTTTGGTCGGCAAGGAGATCGGCGTCTCCGATTGGATCACCGTGACGCAGAAGACCATCGACAGTTTTGCCGATGCGACGGACGATCATCAGTTCATCCATACCGACCCGGTACGCGCCGCGGCCGAAACACCCTTCGGCGGCACCATTGCTCACGGTTTCCTGTCGCTGTCGCTGCTGTCCGCCATGAACTACAATTGCCTGCCCAAGGTGCGCGAGCAGACCATGGGTATCAATTACGGTTTCGACAAAGTGCGGTTCATGACGCCGGTGAAAAGCGGTGCGCGTGTGCGTGGCCGTTTCACCATGGTCGAAGCCCGCTTTCGTGGCGGCGGCATGATCATGGTCACTTACGATGTGACGGTGGAAGTCGAGGGAGAGCGTAAGCCGGCGCTGACGGCAAACTGGCTGACGATCATTCAGTTCGATCCCAAGGATCGGCCGGCGGACGCCTGAGAGAGTTACATGCTCCGTCGTCCCCTCGCCCCGCTTGCGGGGAGAGGGCTAGGGTGAGGGGCAAACTCTTATCCCCGATACTGGAACGGCTTTGGCCCTCATCCGGCCCGTCGGCCACCTTCTCCCCGCGAGCGGGGAGAAGGGAGATGCGGCGAATACCGCACCGAATCCTCAGTGCCCGGAATCTTCAGCACCTTCCGCCAACAGCCCGGAAACATAAGGCGCAAACGAGCGCCAGCATTCCACCCGGAAAGCATCTTCCGCCGTGCGCAGCAACACGATTTCCGCCTTGCCGAACACCGTGCGCGAGCAGCCGCCGACCGGGAAGATGGCGAGCGAAAGGTCTTGGGGGCAGCCGCTGTTGAGGGTCGCTTCCGCACCGGGTCCCTTGACCAACAGCGCGGTGTTGCGGTGGGAGACATCTGTTGCCGAATGCATCACCCCGCTCGAAGCGGCAGAAGAGAGAAGATCGGCTTCCGTCTCGTCGATGATCAGCCATTCATCCGGCCCGAGCCAGAGCGCATGGCGGCCGCCGGAGGAGGCGGATGCCTTCGGCCGGGTCGGCAGCTCGATGCCGAGCGCTGCCGAGAGGCTTGCGACCGCATCCGGCTTGGCCCGAAGCGACAGGCGGCTTGCCGGCGCTGCGGGAGAGACTGAGGCGGAGGCAGAGCCGCCGTGAAAGCCGGAAAGCGGCAATGTGCGCGTTGCGAGATCAGCCATTGAGCCGCACTCCTTCCTTGTCGATAAACACCATCTCGCTCACCTCGACCGCAATCGTGCGGTCGGGCATGGGCACGTAAAGCGTCTGGCCAAGCTTTGCCTTGCCATCGACGACAAGCGCCATGGCGATGGACCGGCCGCAATTTTCCGACCAGTAGGACGACGTGACATGGCCGAGCATGGTCATCGGCTTCGGCTGGTTCGGATCGGCAACGATCTGCGCGCCCTCCTCCAGCACCACCTTCGGGTCCTTGGTCAGAAGGCCGACCAGTTGCTTGCGGCCGGACTTGACGAGATCCGGGC
The DNA here is from genome assembly GCF_001424985.1 of Rhizobium sp. Root1212. GTDB lineage: Bacteria > Pseudomonadota > Alphaproteobacteria > Rhizobiales > Rhizobiaceae > Pararhizobium. The sequence goes on along the minus strand of NZ_LMDA01000023.1, from coordinate 149,629 downwards.
GCTTCAGGCCGCGGATGCCGACGAAATCCGGCTTCTTCTTGCCGACCGCCCAGCTGAGGCTGGCATCATCGGGGGTCACGGTACCGTCCGTGTCCTGGCCGACGATGATATAGCCCTTTTCGGCGCGCAGGATGTGCATGGTCTCGGTGCCGTAGGCACAGCCGCCGGCCTTTTCGACTTCCGCCCGGATCGCTTCCCAGATTGCTGGGCCGAAATCGGCGGGCACGTTGACTTCGAAGCCCATTTCACCGGTGAACGACATGCGGAACAGCCGGGTCGGCACGCCGCAGATCTTGCCTTCGCGCACGCTCATGTGCGGGAAGGCCTCGTTGGAAAGATCGATGCCCTCGACCAGCGACGCGATGACGTCGCGGGCCTTCGGTCCCTGAACAGCGATCACCGCCCACTGCTCGGTGGCCGAGGTCAGCCAGACGTTGAGATGGGGGAACTCGGTCTGCAGATAGTCTTCCATATGGTTCATGACGCGGGCGGCACCGCCGGTCGTCGTCGTCACATGGAAACGATCTTCCGCCATGCGGCCGACGACGCCGTCGTCATAGACGAAGCCGTCTTCCCGCAGCATGATGCCGTAGCGGCAGCGGCCGGGTTTCAGCGTATCCCAGCTGTTGGTGTAGATCAGGTTGAGGAAGGCGGCCGCATCCGGGCCGACGACCTCAATCTTGCCGAGCGTCGAGGCATCGAACATGCCGACCGATTCACGCACGGTCTTGCACTCGCGGTTGACCGCCTGGTGCATGTCTTCGCCGGCGCGCGGATAATACCAGGCGCGCTTCCACTGGCCGACATCCTCGAACACGGCACCTTCCGCTTCTTCCAAGGCATGCATCGGCGTCTTGCGGGTGGGGTCGAACAGTTCGCCGCGCGAATGGCTGATCAGCGTGCCGAAGGTGACCGGCGTATAGGGTGCGCGGAAAGTCGTGAGACCGACTTCCGGAATACCGCGTCCGAGCGCTTCGGCGGCGATCGCCAGACCATGCAGGTTGGAAAGCTTGCCCTGATCGGTCGCCATGCCGTTGGTGGTGAAGCGCTTGATATGCTCGATCGAGTGCATGCCTTCGCGCACGGCCAGACGAATGTCCTTGGCGCAGACGTCGTTCTGGAAGTCGATGAACGCCTTGACGGTGGTGTCTTCGCCGGCACCTTCCGCAGCGCCGGACATGCCGCCGGTCCACTGGAAGGCGTTCTTCGCCTGCAGCTCGACCTTGCTGGCCGCCTCGAAGCCCGAAGCCTTGGCCATCAGCTCGCCGGCAGCCAGTGCTTCCTCGATGGTGGCCTGCAGATCGTTGGTGCCGTTGCAGGCGCCGATCGAAAGGCAATCCTGCGCATAGACGCCCGGCAGGAACGCACCGCTCGCCGCGTCGTAGGCGACCTTGCCGCGCGACTGGGAGAACATATGCACCGAAGGCGTCCAGCCGGCCGAGGTCAGGAGCGCGTCGATGGCGATATTGCGCTTGGCCGTAGAGCCGTTGCGGGCAACCGACATGCCGGCGACACGCAGCTTGCCGGAGGTGTCGATAACGCTGTGACCGGTCAACACCTCGATGCCCAGTGAACGGGCTTCCGCGAGAACGGCTTCACCCGGCTTTTCACGGCAATCGACGATGGCGGCGACGGTCACCCCGGCGCGCTTCAGGTCGAAGGCGGCTTCATAGGCCGAGTCATTGGCGGTGTAGACGCCGACCTTGCGGCCGACGGCAACGCCGAAATGGTTGAGATAGGTGCGCGCCGCAGACGCCTGCAGGATGCCGGGACGATCGTTGTTGGCGAACACCATGTGGCGTTCGATCGCACCGGTGGCGATGATCACGCGCTTGGCACGCACCTGCCACATGCGCTCACGCGGCAGGCGGCGGTCGGGCTTGGAGACATGATCCGTCACGCGTTCGACGAGGGCGACGAAATTCTGGGCGTAATAGCCGAAGGCCGTCGTGCGGGTCAGCACCGTAACATTCGACATCTTGGCGAGATCGGCCGCCGTCTTCTGCGCCCAGGTAAAGCCATCGACGCCGTCGACGGTGACGCTCTTGTCATAGTGCATGGCGCCGCCGACTTCCGGCTGCTCGTCGCAGAGGATGACACGGGCACCGGTCTTTGCCGCCGCAAGGGCTGCCGAAAGGCCGGCGATACCGCCGCCGATCACCAGCACGTCGCAATGGGCGTAGCGGCTGGCGTAATGATCCGGATCTTCCTGTGTCGGCGCAACGCCGAGGCCGGCAGCGGCGCGGATCTGCGGCTCATAGATGTGCTTCCAGGCCTGCTTCGGCCACATGAAGGTCTTGTAGTAGAAGCCGGCGGCGAAGAACGGTGACAGCAGGTTGTTGATCGAGCCGACGTCGAAGGAGAGCGACGGATAGCGGTTCTGCGAGATCGTCTTCATACCGTCGAAGACTTCCTGCACGGTGGCGCGCACGTTCGGCTGCTGGCGCGCGGCGTCTCGTTCGACACCGATCAGGGCGTTCGGCTCTTCAGGGCCAGCGGAGACGACGCCGCGCGGGCGGTGATATTTGAACGAACGGCCGACGAGATGTACGCCGTTGGCAAGCAGCGCCGAGGCGACGGTGTCGCCCTCAAGCGCGGTATAGCTCTTGCCGTCGAAGGTGAAGCGCGCGGTCTTTGCCGGGGTCAGGCGGCCAGCGCCGGGAATGCGGTTTGCGCCGGTCATTTCGCGTTGGACTCCGTGGCTTCATAGGTTTCGACAAGGGCAGCGGCTGGTGCCGCCGCATCCAGATCCGGCTTCGGTTCGCCGGCCTTGTAGGTCAGCTTGAACTTGTCGCTGACGGTATCGCGCGCCGCATTGAAAAAGCGGCCACAGCCGTTGATGTGCCGCCAGCGCTCGAAGATCAGCCCTTTCGGGTTGTCGCGCAGGAAGAAGAACTCTTCGAATTCTTCGTCGGTGATATCGGCGATGTTGGACGGCCGGACGATATGGGCATCGCCTGCACCGCGGAACTCAAGCTCGGAACGCTCTTCCTCGCAATAGGGGCAATAGATCAGCAGCATGGGAAGCTCCCGGCACTTTGAAATGTCGAAGACGGATAGACCGCCATGATAGAAACGCGCATGGCAGACCCCGTCAGTGCGCGACGGCAGCCGCGGCTGCCTCGTCGATCAGGCGTCCGGTACGGAAGCGATCGAGTGTGAGGCCCGCAGCCAGCCGGTGCGGCTCGCCCCTGGCGATGAGGTGGGCGAAGAGGTTGGCCGAGCCCGGCGTCGCCTTGAAGCCGCCGGTGCCCCAGCCGCAGTTGACGAACAGGTTCTGGACCGGCGTCACGCCCTGGATCGCCGAGCGATCCGGCGTGTTGTCGGTGATACCGCCCCACTGGCGCATCATCTTCACACGGCGGAAGATCGGGAACAGTTCGCAGATCGCATCCAGCGTATGGGTGATGATTTGCAGGCCACCGGTCTGGGAGTAGGAATTGTACTGGTCGGTGCCGGCGCCGATGACGAGCTCGCCCTTGTCGGACTGCGAGATATAGGCATGCACCGTGTTCGACATGACGACGCAGGGGAAGATCGGCTTCATCGGCTCGGACACCAGTGCCTGCAGCGGCACCGAATGCAGCGGCACGCGCACGTCGGCCATCGCCATGACGACGGAGTTATGACCCGACGCGGAAACGCCGATCTTCTTCGCGCCGATAAAGCCGCGGTTGGTATCGACACCGGTGACTTCACCGTTCGGACCGCGGCGGATGCCCTTCACTTCGCAATTCTGGATGATATGGACGCCGCGATCGGCGGCCGCGCGGGCGTAACCCCAGGCAACGGCATCGTGGCGGGCCGTGCCGCCGCGACGCTGGAGGGCGGCGCCATTGATCGGATAACGCGCACCGGCTGCGATATCGAGCGGCGGGCAGAAATCCTTTGCCTGCTCCGGTGTCAGCCATTCGTTGTCGATGCCGTGCAACCGGTTGGCATGGATATGGCGCTTGAATACCTGCTGGTCATGGACATTGTGCGACAGCATCATGACGCCGCGCGGCGAATACATGATGTTGTAATTGAGCTCCTGGCTGAGGTTTTCCCACAGCTTCAGGGAATGCTCGTAAATGTCCATGCTCTCGTCATAGAGATAGTTGGACCGGATGATCGTGGTGTTACGGCCGGTATTGCCGCCGCCGAGCCAGCCTTTTTCCAGCACCGCAACATTTGTGATGCCGTGCTCCTTGGCGAGATAATAGGCAGCGCCGAGGCCATGACCGCCGCCGCCGACGATGATGACGTCATATTCCTTGCGCGGCTCGGGCGAGGTCCACTGCGCCTCCCAACCCTTGTGGCCACGCATCGCTTCGCGAGCCACGGCAAAAACCGAATATTTGCGCATCCGCCTTTAAACTCCGTCCATCCGGGGAATTCCGTTTCGATCATAGAAATGGCAAATCCTGCGTTTCCGCAACGGTTCTTTTGCGACGCATAACAGCGCTTCCTGCGTATGTTGCGACATCGGCCCAACATCGCCCGCTCTCGCCGAACAGGGCCGCGTCCGGCTCCATCCAATGTGAAAATTCGGGTCATCCGGCAATTTTCGCCGCTTGCCGGTAACTGGCGGCTGGACTTTGGCCGGACGATCTGGTATCCGCTCTCTCCAATCGTAAAGCTCTAGGGCTCCGCGAATATCATTTTATTGCCTCGTCGACCTGACTTCGTGAGGCTGATAACTCGAACAAAGGAACGGGATTAACGTGCAGGTACTAGTCCGCGACAACAACGTCGATCAAGCGCTTCGCGCACTCAAGAAGAAGATGCAGCGCGAAGGTATCTTCCGTGAAATGAAGATGCGCGACTACTACGAGAAGCCGTCCCAGAAGCGCGCCCGCGAAAAGGCCGAAGCCGTTCGCCGCGTTCGCAAGCTGGCTCGTAAGCGCATGCAGCGCGAAGGCCTGATCAGCGGTGGCCGCACCGCAGCTGCACGCTGATCCGCGGTTTCGACGCCTAGACGACATACCCGGCGGGGGCGACTTTTGTCGCCACCGCCTTTTCTGTATGCGGCGGGGTTTTCCGCCGGAAGCTTGCCGAAGCCGGTCGATCCGGTCCGTGGCGGCGGCGCGCGAGACGCGCCATAATGTCTTCGGACATGGAGCGCAGCATCGACGGAGATGCTCCCGATTCGCTCTTCACTGGAAGTGCACATGGCTTGAACGGACACCGTCGGCGCATGTGTGACGAGCATCGTTTAATTGAGGAATCGATCTTGACATCGACTGCCAGGACTGCGGATTTTTCCGGTAAAATCTCCTTCGCCCGTCTGATCGGCCTTGCCGGCGTCCTGACGGTCGGCGCCATCGGCCTTTCCGGCTGCCAGACGGCCGATACCTCGGCCAACATGATGCGTGTCGAGCGCGAGCAGGGTTCCGAGCAGAACATCGCCTCGCTCTCCAACGTCATCGCCGCCAATCCGAGCGATCCGGAAGGCTACAACGTGCGCGGATCGGCCTATGGCCGCGCCGGCGAATTCCGCCGCGCGCTTGCCGATTTCAACAAGGCGCTGGAACTCAATCCGCAGTTCTACCAGGCCTATGCCAACCGGGCGCTGGTCGAGCGCAATATGGGCGACCTGTCGCAGGCGCAGGCCGACTACAACCGTGCCATCCAGCTCAACGCCCGCTACGACGTCGCCTATATCGGCCGCGGCAATCTCTACCGTCAGGCCGGCCAGCTCGATTCAGCCTTCGCCGATTTCAACAAGGCGATCGAACTCGATACGACCGATCCGCGCGCCTATCACAATCGCGGCCTGATCTATCAGGCCCGCAACCAGCATGCCCAGGCGATCGAGGACTTCTCGACGGCGATCTCGCTGTCGCCGAACTCGCCAGAGCCCTACAACGGCCGCGGCATCTCCTATGTCGCACAGAACGACAACGACAACGCCTTCTCCGATTTCAACACCGCCATCACGCTCAACGGCAACATCGCCGAATCCTGGGCGAACCAGGCGCTGGTCTATGAGCGCCAGGGCAATATGGAAAAGGCCAAGCGCTCCTATTCGCACGCTCTGAAGCTCGATCCAAAATACGAGCCGGCACGCGCAGGCCTCAACCGCATCAACGGCGGCGCCTGACCGAAACCGGCCTTCCCCGCGAAAAGCACATACAAAAATGCCCGCGTGACGCGGGCATTTTTCGTTTCAACTCTTTAACTTCAACGTCGCCGTTGCGGGCGCGCTATCAGCGCAGCAGCACGAAGCCGGCGATGTTGAGAAGAATGAACAGCACGAGTGCCGAGAAGAAGCCGGCGCTGGTGAAGAAACCGGCAGCCATGGAGATCAGCAAAGCGATACAGAACAGCGTGCCGAACTTCGATGCGACCAGGAAGAAATTGTAGGTCTTTTCGTGCTCGGCATAGTCCATCGGTGCACCCGTTTCGACCGGTCCGGTATGATGCTCAGCCATCGTCCATTGTCTCCCTGACATCCGGCAGCCGCAGGCGGCCTCGCCGTCACAATTCGTTTTACCTATGGAATGCCGAACGCCTCACTTCGGCAACCCTCTCTAGCAGCCCTTACACAAAGCCGGCCGCAAGCGCAACGAAAACCCGCGAAAACACTGCGTCATAAGGCTGCACAACGCCGCGAGACTCAGGCCCGCCGGCCGGCAAGATGGGAACGCGCCCTGCTCTGCGCCGTCATCGCCAGCCGCGCCGTCGGCAGGATGGTGAGCGGCGTCGGCCTGACGCGGCGGTCGCCGAACATCATGCGGCGCTCGAAGGGCTCGCTGTCGAAGAAAGGAAAGCGCTTGTAGAGCCACGGGCGGATTTCGCGCACGCGCGCCGCCAGCAGTGTCAGGTCGATCTTGTAGTCGCCGCAGTTCTTCTGCGGTTCGACGATGGTATCGGCATCGAACACCCGCTTGTAGAAGGCCGCATGCTGCGGCTTCACCAGCGACAGACAGCGATCGACGTCGAAATGTTCCGATGCCATGGTCGCCACACGCAGCGTCAGATAAGGAATGGCCGGCATTTCCCGGACCACCTGCGGATCGGCCGCCAGCCGCACCGGATCGATCAGGCTCATGCCGGCATCGAGAAAGGCGTGGATTTCCTTGCCGAAGATCGTCGCCGACGAGCTGACGCGATGCTCCGGCGTCACGTGATGCACGCGCACGGTGCTGATCAGCCGCTCCCGGTAGTAAATCCCGAAGACATAGGCATGGCTGTCGAAATCGACGTCATCGATCAGCTGCGAACCGGAAACCGGCAGGATATCGGCCATCTGGTAGGCCTTGGCGCGGATGCGGGCCACCTCCTCCATATCCTCGCCCGTTTCGACGCGGCGATACTCGACGCGATCCAGGATTTCAAGCAGCCGGTCGGCAAACCGGCTCTCCGACGCAATACTCTTGTCCATCGACGATGCCCCTTTAACGAAGCATTCATCTTATAAAGGGCGGGCCCTCACAATACGTTAATAGATTTTTAACGATAAACCATTTGTTAACCTTAACAAATGGTTAACGCTAATGGAGCGCGCGTTGTCGCCGGCGTTGAAAACGTTGATTTGAAAGGCTTTCAGGCGATGCGCCGGTCGAACGGCGAGCCGTTCTTCTTGGAGAGCGTCTCGTCCAAGGCTTCGACGGCCTGCGAGGTCATCGGGGCGGCAAAGACGTAGCCCTGCACCAGATCGGCACATTTGAACTCGTTGACCAGCGCCAGCTGGTCGCTCGTCTCGACGCCTTCAATCACCGTCTTCAGGTCGAGTTCGCGTGCGAGGTTGACGGTGCCGCGCAGCAGCTTGAAGCGGCGGGCATCCTCGCGGATGTTGCGCACGAAGGACCGGTCGATCTTGATGATGTCGAGCGGCAGCGCATCGAGATAGCTGAGGCTCGAATAGCCGGTGCCGAAATCATCGATGGCGATGGTGATGCCGCGGGCGCGCAGTTCCTGCAGGATGGTACGGACCTTCGCGGTCTCTTCCATCAGGCAGCTTTCCGTGACCTCCAGATGCAGGCGCGACGGCGGCAGGCCGGTCTCCGCGAGCGTATCGGCCACCAGCCCGACGATTTCGCTGTTGTGCAGGTCGAGCACCGAGAGATTGACCGAGACCGAGATATGCGCCGGCCACGACATGCAGTCGAGGCAGGCCTGGCGCAGCATGAAGCGGGTGATGTCGCCGACAAGGCCGATCTCTTCGGCGAGCGGAATGAACACGATCGGCGAAACGGGTCCCCGTTCCCCATGGGTCCAGCGCGCCAAAGCTTCGCAGCATTCGATGCGCGATCCGTCCGGCACGAACATCGGCTGGTAGGCGACGGAAAGTCCGCCATGCTCCACCGCCTCGCGCAGATCCGCTTTCAGTTTCTGGCGGTCGAGATAGTTGGCATCCATCTCCGCCTCGAAGGCCATCGCGCCGCCCTTGTTGCGGCTCTTGCTTTCGAAAAGCGCCAGATCCGCCTTGATCTGCATGTCCTCGATACGGAAATCGCTGCTGGAGACGATGACGTAGCCGGCGCTCATCGAGACGTTGAAGGTGAAACCATCGGCATGATAGGCGCCGCGCAACTGGGCGTGCAAAGCGCGCATGCGATCTTCGAGATCGCGCCGGTTGGTCTCGTTCGGAAAGAACAGCACGAACTCGTCGCCCATCAGGCGGGCGACGATGGCCTTATCCGTGGCGAGCCGCTTCAGCCGCTCGGCAATGGCGCAAAGCAGGCTGTCGCCGACGATATGGCCGCGGGTGTCGTTGACATGCTTGAACTCGGCGACATCGACGACCATGTAGCCGACCTTGCCGGCGCGCTTGCGCTCGGAAAGCGCGGCCTGGGCCAGCTCGGCAAAATAGTCGCGGTTCGGCAGGCCGGTCAGCGTGTCGAACCGCACCATCTGCAGGATTTTCTTTTCCGCACGCACCCGCGCCGTCACGTCCTCGAAGATCAGGACGATGCCGCCGTTCGGCCGAGTGCGGGCGGCGAATTCGAGATAAAGCTCTTCCGAAAACGGCACGAGCGCACGCGATTGCTCGCCGCGCATCAACCGGTCGAGCTGGCGCAGCACCTGTTTGGCCTGCTCCTGTTCCAGAAAGGTATGCCGCACGCCGTAGCGCAGCACGGCATCGAGATGAGCATCCTTCAGCCGCGTCTGTTCGCCGAGATTGAGAAGCTCGCAGGCGCGCCGGTTGGCGACCAGAATGCGACCATCGGAATCGAGCATGAACAGACCGTGCGTCATGTTGTTGAGGGCAAGGTCGAAGCGTTCGGCGATCGTCGAGATTTCGTGGGCGGCGATGACGTTCTTGTAGAGGAATTCGCGCACGCCCCTCGCCATCGCCCAGGTCGTCAGCATGAAGGGTACGAGCAGCAGCGCCAGCAATGCCATATAACCATCGCGCAACGCTAGGAGCCCGAAAATGATCGGACCGCAGGCCGACAGCGTCATGACAATGACGGCGCGGGCCGAACCGTAATTGCGCCCGACGATCGACACCATGGTCGCCAGCGTCACGGAGATGCAGGCGAATTCGGCAAAGGAATCGCGGCTGACGAGAATGCTGTAGGCGCACGCAAGGCCTAGCGTCACTGTCGCGCAGATCGCGCCGATATTGTAGCGGTTTTCCCAGACGCGGATGCCCTCCTGCCCCATGGCCGAAAGATCGACCTTGTCGAACCGGCGCATACCAAAACCGCGTGCTGTCCAGATCAGGACGATGGCGGCGCAGCAGCCGACATAGAAGAGGTCACCGGTCTTGGCGAAGACGAGCAGATAGGTCACGACATGCGACAGCATGCCGATCAGAAGCGTCTGGCGGTTTTCATAGAGAGAACTCACGAACGATCGATAGACATCGATCGCGAGTGTGCTCTGTTCCTTGGACTGCATGAACCCTCTGCTCCGGTTTGGCGAAGTGTTATTCCCGAGGGTTTAACGAATGATTTCGCCAGGATAACAGCAAAATGGCAGTCATCGCGCGCGAAAAAACACGTCCCGACAGAAATTCAACTCAATATTGCAGCGGGAATCAAGCATTACTGTATTTCACAACCATACATGGGTATTCCAATCATCAGTCTGCTACCGCACACAACCTCTGTTCTATATTTTACAACAGCCGATCCGGCAAAGTGGTTACCATGATCATAATAAACATTGGCCAGATTTCGCGCGTCGCGTTTCCTCGCGCCAGCGGAGCGGGACGGCCGAAACGCTTGACCGCTCGCTTGCGAATGACCTGGCAATCGGCTAGGCCAATAACCACATAGCCAGCGTCAGCCAGCACTCTCCGGAGAGGTCCATGTCGAAGCCTTTTGTTGTCATTCCCGCCGATTTCCGGCCCTTCGACGGCAATGTCTGGCATGCGGTGCAGCATCAATATGTACGGGCCGCCGTCGAGGGAGCCGGCGTGATGCCGCTCATCGTGCCCGCGCTCGAAGCCGGCAACGATGCCGACGCCATTCTCGACCGGGTCGACGGCCTGCTTCTCAGCGGTTCGCGCAGCAACGTCCATCCCTCCTATTACAGCGACGGAGAGGCGAAGGAAGCCGACGGCCCCTTCGATACCGGGCGCGACGCAACCGTAATGCCGCTGATCCGCCGCGCGCTGGAGCGGGGCATTCCACTGCTCGCCATCTGCCGCGGCATCCAGGAACTCAACGTCGCGCTTGGCGGCACGCTCGCCTCCGACATTCAGGAGCAGCCCGGCATCTGGGATCACCGCAAGCCGGACGTGGCGGAACTCGACATCGCCTATGGCATCCGTCAGACAGTGCTGGTGAAGGAGGGAAGCTGCCTTGCCTCCGTGCTCGGCGCTGGCGAAGTCCGTGTCAACTCCCTGCACCGACAGGCTATTTCCAAGACCGCGCCCCAGCTCGCCATCGAAGCCCTGGCGGAAGACGGCACAGTCGAGGCCGTTTCCGTGATCGGCTCCAAGGCCTTCGCGGTCGGCGTCCAGTGGCATCCGGAATACTGGGTCGGCAAGGACACGCCGTCCAACAAGCTGTTCGAAGCTTTTGGCGACGCCGTGCGTGCCTATGCCGACAGCAAGCGGAAGGTTACGGCCTGATCGACCCGCGATCTCCCGCTTCTCCCCACCGGGGAAAAGGGAAGAGCGCCAATCTTCAATCTCAGGACGAATGGCGCAGGAACGGTGTTTCCGGCACCGGCGTCAGCGCCTCGCCCTTCTCGAACCAGGCGATAAGATTGTCGACCACCAGATCGCCCATGGCGTTGCGGGTTGCCTGCGATGCCGAACCGACATGCGGCAGGACTGAGACATTCTCCATCCCCAGCAGCGCTTCGGGCACTTCAGGCTCGTTTTCGAAGACATCAAGGCCCGCCGCCGCGATCACCCCGTTCTGCAGCGCCTCGACAAGCGCGCCCTCGTCCACCGTGCTGCCGCGCCCGACATTGATCAGCACCCCGCTTTTGCCAAGCGCAGCCAGCACCTCCGCATTGACGGTGCCGCGCGTGCTTTCCGAGCCCGGCACGATGGCAATCAGCGTATCGACCGCCTCGGCCATGCTCGTCAGCGTCGGATAATAGGCATAGTCGAGCCCTTCGCGCGGATGGCGCGTGTGGTAGGCGATGGAAACGCTGAAATTCTCAAGCCGTTTTGCGATCGCAAGTCCGATGCGTCCAAGCCCGTAAAGGCCAACGGTCCGGCCTCGCAGCGTCAGCGGCGACAACGGAAAGGCGCCGTCCTTGGCCCAACGCCCCGTGCGCACCCATTGCTCGGCAACAGGAAAACGGCGCAGCGTGTTGAGAAGAAGCCCGATGGCCGTATCCGCCACCTCCTCCGTCAGCACATCCGGCGTATTGGTCACGACGATACCGCGCGAGGCAGCCTGCGCCGCATCGACGCCGTCATAGCCGACACCGAAATTCGCGATGATTTCCAGCTGCGGGAGGGCATCGACCAATTCGCACGGCAGCCTGCCCTGGATCGCAATGCCCTGCACCCGCTCGGCCATCCGCGGCGTCACCAGAGCCGGATCACCGGCCGCAAGCTGCACCAACTCGAAATGCTCCGGCAGACGTTCGAGAACCCGCTGGCTCATCCGCCCCGGAATAAGGACGACGGGACGGGTTTGCTTCTCAGCCATGGCGATTTCTCCGGTTCACTGACGCGAGAAACAATAACGCGCAGACGCCGAACGGAAAGGCTTATCCCGCGCGAAGCGGACCCGTCGACTGGCGGATGCGCATTTCCGGCTTGATGAGATGGATGCCGTCCGGCTCGTGGCTGCCGTTCAGCTTGTCGAGCAGCGCGCGGGCCGCACTGCGGCCGACTTCCGACTGGCCGTTCGAAACCGTGGTCAGCGCCGGCGTCGAGATCGAGGCTTCCTCGAGATCGTCATAGCCGGTCACCGAAACATCGCGGCCGGGCACTAGACCGGCGCGGGCGATGCCGTTCATCATGCCGATCGCCACCAGATCGTTCCAGCAAACCACGGCTGTCGGTTTCTGCGGCAGGGAAAGCAGATGCACCGCCGCCTCGAAGCCGCCCTGCATCGTGCGGGGGCCGGGGATGCGCAGGTTCGGATCGACCTCGATATTGGCCTTGCGCAGCGCCATCACATAGCCCTGGTAGCGGTCGCGGCCGGTCGAGGTGAGATCCGTGCCGCCGACCATGGCGATGCAGCGATGGCCGAGGCTGATCAAGTGATTGGTGGCAAGCGAAATGCCATAGGCATCGTCGCCGCGGAAGATCGGCACGTCGACACCTTCGATGGTGCGGGCGATCAGGATCGCCGGCATGCCGTTGTCCTCGGCAAGCTGGATATCCTCCGGCGGGGTGCCGATTGCCGGCGACATGATCACGCCATCGCCGCCGAGTTGCAGCAGCGTCTCGATGAAGGCCCGCTGTTTTTCGACGGAATCGTAGTGATTGGAGAGAATGAAGGTCTGGCGGTCGCGGTCGAGTTCCGCCTCGATCGCCTTCAGGATTTCCCCGTAGAACGGATTCATGATGTCGTGCACGACGACGCCGATGATGCCGGAGCGGGAGGTGCGAAGGCTGGCGGCGCGACGATTGTAGATATAGCCCAGCGCGCGGGCCTGTTCCTTGATCTTGTCGCGGGTGACGGTCGCCACCAGCGGGCTGTCGCGCAGGGCAAGCGAAACGGTTGCCGTCGATACGCCGAGCGTTTCGGCGATCGTCGAAAGCTTGATCTTCTGGGCCAAATTGCCTCCCCCGCCCCTACGGCACGGATACCCGTCTTTTTAAATTCCTCTTAAACTGTTTAAATGAAAGCCGCAACGAGTCAATCTTCGTCGGCTTCCGGCGGCGCCAGACCGTGCAGATTGCCGTCGACAACCCGCAGCAGCTTCATCAGCGTGCGCACCTGCTTGTCGCTCAGGCCGCGCGTCGCCGTCTCCTCCAGGGATTTTCCGGCCGCAGCGATGGTCTCTAACCGGTCGCGGCCGAGCGTGGTGAGATAGACCTTGGTCAGCCGGGCATCGTCCGTATCGGCCCGGCGCTCAAGAAAACCCTGCGCTTCCATACGGCCGATGGTGCGGGTCATGGTCGGCGCCTTGACGCCGAGGCGGGCGGCAAGTCCGCCGGCCGTCAGGCCGTCGGTTTCGGCCAGCGACATCATCACGCCGTCCTGGCCTGCATAGAGACCGCTTTCGGAAAGACTGCGCGACATGACGGTGCGCATGGAACGCGCCGCCTGAACCAGCGCCGTCGCCAGATCGGCGGCTTCGTTGAGGGCGACGTCGCGCTTCTTCTTGCCCTTGGCTTTCTTCTCGGCCTTGCTCTTCTTTCCCATCGATCCTCCAGCAAACGACTTGCGCGGCCTTGCATGCCTTGTATGACTCGAATGACACCGACACCGCAAGCGGCAGCAGAGAGCGAAAGAGACGATGGCAAGGCCGGCACCCCATTGGAAAGACAATGTTTCCGCCCTTGCACCGGCGGAGCGCGCAAGCTGGATCGCCGTTCTGCCACTCGGCGCCCATGAGCAGCACGGCCCCCATCTGCCGCCGGAAACCGATGCGATCATCGCCACCGGCCTTGTCGAACGTACGATCGCCCGCCTGCCGACGACGCTGCCCGTGACCTTCCTGCCAACGGAAGCGATCGGCTATTCCATCGAACATGCCGATTTCGCCGTAACCCGCAGCCTCTCTTACGACGAGGCGATTTCCCGCTGGCTCGCCATTGCCGAAGATCTGTCCAGACTTGGAATCCGCAAGCTGGTGCTGTTCAACGCCCATGGCGGGAATTCGCCGCTGATCACCATCGCCACGACCGAAGCGCGCGTCCGCTTCAATATGCTGGCGGTGGCGACGAGCTGGACGCGCTTCGGCCAGCCGCAGGGTCTCATCGATCCCGCTGACAAGGCGATCGACATTCATGGCGGCGATATCGAGACATCGGTGATGCTGGCGCTTGCGCCGGCTCAGGTGAAGATGGAAAAGGCCGCCGCCTTCCCCTCCCGTCAGAGCGATTTCATCCGTGATTTCACCCATCTGCGCGCCTATGGACCCCATGCCTTCGGCTGGAAGATGCAAGACCTGAATGACGAGGGCGTGGCCGGCAATGCGGCCGCCGCCACGGCCGAACGGGGCGAGCAACTGATCGACCATGCCGTCACCTGCTTCATCGAACTGCTTGAGGATGTCGACCGCTTCGATCTCTCGATGCTGCGATGATGGAACAAGAGGTTGCCGCTTGTCCCTTCTCCCCGCCTGCGGGGAGAAGGTGCCCGAAGGGCGGATGAGGGGCCTAAACCGTAGCACCCGCCCCTCACCCTAACCCTCTCCCCGCGCGCGGGGAGAGGGAACGACAGAGGACAATCAACCCAACACTTTTCGCGCCGCCCATTTGCGCTTGCCGCTTTCCTCTCCTATATCAGCAACGACCGTGCCCGCAGGCACCAGTGCATTTCCCTCGAGGTTCCCATGACCGAAGCTTCCGCACACAAGCCCATCCCCGTCACCGTCCTGACAGGCTATCTCGGCGCCGGAAAGACGACGCTTCTCAACCGCATCCTCTCCGAAAACCATGGCCGCAAATATGCCGTCATCGTCAACGAATTCGGCGAGATCGGCATCGACAACGACCTCATCGTCGAGTCCGACGAAGAAATCTATGAAATGAACAATGGCTGCGTCTGCTGCACCGTGCGCGGCGACCTGATCCGGGTCGTCGAGGGCCTGATGCGCCGCCCCGGCCGCTTCGACGCCATCATCGTCGAGACCACCGGCCTTGCCGATCCCGTGCCGGTCGCCCAGACCTTCTTCATGGACGACGACGTGCGCGCCAAGACCGAGCTTGATGCCGTCGTGGCGCTGGTCGATGCCAAGCATCTGCCGCTGCGCCTGAAGGACAGCCGCGAAGCCGAAGACCAGATCGCCTTCGCCGATGTCGTGCTGCTCAACAAGACCGACCTCGTCACCCCGGAAGAGCTGGCGAAGATCGAGGCGACCGTGCGCGTCATCAATCCCTCCGCCCGCATCTACCGCACCCAGCGCTCCGAAATCGACCTGAGCAAGGTTCTCGACCAGGGTGCCTTCAACCTGGAACGGGCACTCGAAAACGACCCGCACTTCCTCGATCACGATCACCACGATCATGACCATGCCTGCGGCCCGGATTGCGACCACGACCACCATCACCACCATGATCATGATCATGATCACCACCATCACGACCATGATCATCACGACCATCACCATCACGATGCCCCTTCGCCGATCCATGACGTGACGGTTCAGTCGGTATCGCTGCGCGGCGGCGAGATGAACCCGGATCGCTTCTTCCCCTGGATTCAGAAGATTACCCAGACTGAAGGCCCGAACATCCTGCGCCTCAAGGGCATCATCGCCTTCGCCGGCGACGCGCAGCGTTATGTCGTACAGGGCGTTCACATGATCATCGAGGGCGATCACCAGCGCGACTGGAAGGAAGGCGAAAAGCGCGAAAGCCGCCTCGTCTTCATCGGCCGCGAACTGGATCGCGAAAAGCTGGAACGCACCTTCAAGGCCTGCGAAGCCACCGTGGCCAGTGAGGCGCAGCCGAACTGATGCCGACCGTCGCCCCCCTCGATCTCGAAGGCCACGTCGTCGGCGTGGCCTATCTGAAGGACGTCCCGGTCTTTGCCGAGGCCTCCGGCCTCGTCTACCGCCTCGATCATGGCCAGAAGGTCTGTGAAGTCCATGAAGGGCTTCTCGCCGCCGTCCACGATACGGCAACCGACACGCTGCTGACATCAGGCGAAGACGGCCGCGTCGTCCGCATGGCCGCCGACGGCACGACGACGGAACTCGCGACCATCCCGCGCAAGTGGATCTCTCAAGTTGCCGCCGGTCCGCAGGGCGCGGTCGGCTATGCCTCGGGCAAGACCGCCTATGTGCGGCTCGCGGACGGCACGACCAAGGAATTCACCGAACAACGCACCATCGAAGGCATCGCTTTTGCGCCGAAGGGCATGCGCGTCGCGCTCGCCCGCTATAACGGCGTGACGCTGCACTGGGTGGCGACGTCAGGCCAGCCGGTCGATCTCGAATGGAAGGGCGCCCACACCGGCGTCACCTTCTCGCCGGACGGCCGTTTTCTCGTCACCACCATGCAGGAAAACGCCCTGCACGGCTGGAAGCTCGATACCAAGCCGGGCGCCGAAACCCGCCACATGCGCATGACCGGCTATCCCGCCAAGGTCAAATCCATTTCCTGGTCCGCCAAGGGCAAGTGGCTGGCCTCCTCCGGCGCACCGGCCGCCATCGTCTGGCCTTTCCAGGCCAAGGACGGCCCGATGGGCAAGGCGCCGCTGGAACTCGGCACCCGCGCCAACATCATGGTCACGCAGGTCTGCTGCCACCCGGCGGAAGACATCGCAGCCCTCGGCTTTGCCGACGGCATGATCCTTGCCGTGCGGTTTGCCGACAGCAAGGAAGTACTGCTGCGCCGCCCCGGCAAGGGGGCGATCTCGGCCATGGCCTGGAACCGCGACGGCCGCCAGCTCGCCTTCGGCAGCGAAACCGGCGACTGCGGTGTGATCGATATCGCCGGCTGAACCGCCACCCTACCAGAACAGCTCCAGCTGCGGCCGGCCGTTCGAGGTCTTCTCGACGGTGCGGCCGTTTTCGCCGATGGTGCAGTGGACACGCTGGCGAAAGGCCGAGAAGCTGTCGAAGGTCACGACATCGACGGGCTCGGCGAAATGCAGCGTCAGCCGGTAGCGTCCCGGCTGCGACTGGATCGCCTGCACGCCCAAAATCTCGGCCTCGAAGGGCTGGCCGAGATAAAGCCCCTTCACCTTCGAGCCGAGCATCCACGGATTGAGCGGCGGCCGGTTGCCGACGACGGCATGCAGCGTATTCCAGTCGCGAAAGCCGTATTGGCTGGCGATGAGTTCCAGAGCTTTCGAATGGCTTGTGTCTTGTCCCTGCGCTTCGAGCGCTGCCCGCAGGCGTTTGGCCTGTTCCTTCAGGCCTTCCAGGGATGGTAGCGGCACAGTGCCGCTTGATGCAGTACCCATGACAGGTCTCCTTCAACGACATGCTTCTTGATGGAGGGGTCCGCATTGCCACCGGATCGCATGCCATGAACATGGATAACCGTGTCTACGTCGAGAGCTTCACCTTGGCTTTCGCCAGCGGACGGCCGGGGCTCTTTCCCGTTGGCCCGGCTCTAGGCCAATCCGTAACCCCTGTCAATTCCGACCACAAAACCAAAGCGGCGCCCGGATAGCCGGACGCCGCCTGAAGGGGTGGCTACGCTGGGGAGGAGGGCCACCACCCCTTTTTCCGTATGGCCTCGATCAGTGGCGGTGCTTCTTGCCGCCGCCTTCCGTGATGTTGCCGTTGCCGGAGAGGATGTTGAGACCCAGCAGGCCGCCGTTCTGCGACAGGATGTTGTTCAGCGAGCCGTTCAGCGCCTGGTTCAGCACGTTGTTTCCGGACAGAACGTCGCCAACGTTGACCGAGGGGCCGATGACAACGTCATTGCCGTTGCCGATACCGAGGTTCTTGCCCGAAAAAAGGCTCAAGCCTCCGGCGGAAGCGGGCGAAACAGCCAGGATCGAGGATGCGGCAGCGATGCAGGCGATAGCGAATTTGGTCTTCATGTCCCGTTCTCCTTTGTGAAAGTGCAAGTCGTTTGCACAACCAAGAGAATATGTTTCGAAATAGAATTCGCAAGCATAGATGGAAAACGTAATAAATAATTAACCATAATAAATACAACTTTAAGATACACACTTATATAGTTTATTTAGATATTTAATACGCGCAAAGAGTGCTTTTGTTACCTTTCGTTAACCAGCCAAGGGCATAGTCCTCTTATAAAATCATGGGTTGAGTATCTTGAGATGAAGGCCGCATCGGCAGTCCTGTTTTTCAGCCTCGCCGCCGCCCTTCCCTCTAGGGCTGCGGCCGAAATGAAGTTCGATTACCTCACCGAAATCGGTCATTCGAGCAATCTTTTCGAGGACGCGAACAACCTTTCCGGCACATTTTGGCAGGAAACGCTGAAGCTGCGCGGCAGTCTGGAGCAGGATGGCACAAAACTCAGCTACGCCATCCGCCAGGCGGAAAAGCGCACCGGCCGCTATCGCTTCGGCGATACCAATGAAACCGAACTCAACCTCGGATATAGTTTTGCCTTGGGAAAGGATGCATTGTTCGAGCTGGAAGCCGCCTATCTGCGCAGCACCTCCGGCGACGTGCTGCTCGCCCTGCCGCAATCGGTCATCGGCTACCGGACGACGGACCGGCAGCTCCAGTTCGCCGGCCAATACACAACTTCAAGCTTTATCGGCAAGACGGTTGCGGCCGTGAAGGCATCGACCCTCAAAAACGGAGATGCACGTTTTACGATCAATCTGCTGCGACCGACGAAGCTCGATCCCGATGTCTCGCTGGCCGGCTTCTCTTAGCCATTATGTGCCGGCGCTCGGCGGCGAACTCTGCTTCTGCGGCGAGATCGAAGGCAGCTTCATCGAGAACGAGGAACAGAAGAAATATGCCCGCTTTCCCGCCACCAAGCTGCGCGGCGCGCTCGCCTATGCGCGGGTGGTCGGCACGCTGACTCTGATCGGCGAGGCCGGCTTCACCATCCTCTCCAGCGATAGCCTCGCGCCGCTGGAGCGTATCAGTTACCCGTACCTGCGCGCCGAAGCCATGTGGAAGCCGAATTCGGTTCTGGAAGCATCCCTCGGCTACAAGCGCAGCCTGTCGATCGGCGATATCGACGATGCGGTGGCCGAGGATACCAGCCTCTACAGCGCCGCCCTTGCCCTCCGCATCGCACCGGCGGTGGCGGCAGGCCTCAGCTACACCTTCGCCGACAGCGAATATGTCTATTACATCTATAACCGCAAACGCCGCAGCCTTTCGGCAAAGCTGGTGCTCGGCGCCGACGACAAGCCGAAGCTCGAAATCGAATATGCCCGCATCGTGCAAAGCGAGAGCGACGCCGACGCAAACTATAAGGCAAACACCATCGGCGCCCGCCTGAACGGATCGTTCTGAAACGAAAACGCCCGGAGACTATCCGGGCGTTTCGGAGCAACCTTTTCGGCGCCTTCACGCTGCCTTGCGCAGCGACGGGCGCGCAAGCTTGCGTCCGCTCGGGGTCAGAAGACCGACGGCGCCGTCCAGCCAGCCGGCCTTGAGTTCGAGACCGAGGAACCGATGGCGCTCGAACGGGCCGGGCATGACGAGGTGCTTCGCCTTGTCGGCGAAGAAGCCGAAGCGCTCGTAATAGGGGGCGTCACCCACGAGCAGGATCGCGCCATGGCCGCGCTTCTTGGCTTCAGCGATGGCCGCCCGCATCAGCGCGCCGCCGATGCCCTTGCCTTCCTGCGCGCTATCAACGGCGAGCGGACCGAGCAGCAGTGCCGGAACGGAGCTGCCGTCGCGGTCGACACCGGCTTCGACATTCCACAGCCGCACCGTGCCGATGACATGGCCATCGGTATCGCGGGCAACGAGGGCAAGACCTTCGGCCGGAACGCGGTTGCGGCGCAGCGCTTCCGACGACTTGCGGCGGCGGTTCGGCCCCATGGCGCGGTCGAGCAGGTTTTCGCGCGCGACGATGTCGCCCGGATTTTCCTGGTCGATGGTGAAGGTGTTGTGCGCAAAGAACGCACGGACAGAATCAAGAACAGCGGCCATCGTGGCCTCCGAAACTCAAAACCGTTTCAGACGGTGTCAGACGAAAATTGTGAAGGTGCGGCTCCCGTCCCAAAGGCTCGGGAGCCGCAAAACGTCAGATGACGTAGGACTTCAGCGGCTCAAAGCCATTGAAGGCGACGGCCGAGTAGGTCGTCGTGTAGGCGCCGGTGCCCTCGATCAGAACTTCGTCACCGATCGAAAGCGAGAGCGGCAGCGGATACATGTTCTTCTCGTACATGACGTCGGCCGAATCGCAGGTCGGGCCGGCCAGCACGCAGGGCTCCATCTCGTCGGCGTCATGGGCGGTGCGGATCGGGTAACGGATCGCTTCGTCCATGGTTTCGGCGAGGCCGCCGAACTTGCCGATGTCGAGGAACACCCAGCGATGGGCGTCATTGTCCGACTTGCGCGAGATCAGCACGACTTCCGACTTGATCACGCCGGCATTGCCGACCATGCCGCGGCCCGGCTCGATGATCGTTTCCGGCAGGTTGTTGCCGAAGTGCTTGCGCAGCGCGCCGTAGATCGCCTGACCATAGGCTTCGGCAGACGGAACGTCGCGCAGGTACTTGGTCGGGAAACCGCCGCCCATGTTGACCATCTTCAGCTCGATGCCCTGCTTGGCAAGCGAGACGAAAACGCGCTTGGCGTCCGACAGGGCCGCATCCCAGGCGTCGAGCTTGGTCATCTGCGAACCGACATGGAACGAGACGCCATAGGAAACGAGGCCGAGCTGGCGGGCGTAGACGAGAACGTCGACGGCCATCTGCGGAACGCAGCCGAACTTGCGCGACAGCGGCCATTCGGCGCCTTCGCCATCGGTCAGGACGCGGCAGAACACACGGGCGCCCGGAGCAGCACGGGAAATCTTCTCGACTTCCTCATGGCTGTCGACCGCGAAAAGCGACACGCCGAGCGCATGCGCGCGAGCGACATCGCGCTCCTTCTTGATGGTGTTGCCATAGGAGATGCGCTGCGCGGTCGCGCCGGCATTAAGCGCCATTTCAATTTCAGCGACGGACGCGCAATCGAAGTTGGAACCCATGCTGGCGAGAAGGCGCAGGATTTCCGGCGCCGGGTTGGCCTTGACGGCATAGAAGATCGCGCTGTCCGGCATGGCATGACGGAACGCCTTGAAGTTGTCGCTGACGACGTCGAGATCGACCACGAGGCAAGGACCGTCGGGACGTCGGGTGTTCAGGAAGTCGGCGATACGTGCAGTCATCATGGTGGTATTCCCCATATTCCATAGGCTCCGGAAACCCGGAGGACAAAGGGCATACGAGTGCGCGCATAGGAACCAGCCGGTGGAGACCCCGGTACCACGCATGCGCTCGTACAGCGCGGATGATGGATCAACGCCCTGCCAAGAGCTTTTGATCCGCTTTGTCTGCCATGGATTGGTGGGGGAACCCGACCGCACTTCCGGCAATGAAGGTGTGCCTCTAAGTAACCCCGGCTGATGGAAAGCCGGCAGAGAACAAAAAGGCCCGCACCGTCGTTGCTTCAAGATGTCCTCGCATTTCCCGGTTGGCCGGAATAGCGACTGGAGCGGTTAGTTCCAGGTACCTTACCGATGACCTCACCTTAGGGACGTATCCCAGTTCGAGGGTCGGCGGACACCCACAGGCACGTGCGACTTTGGGCAAGGGGGAGATAAGAAAAATCATTGTCGTAATCAAGAGGATTTTTCCGGCAGGGAAATATTTTTTGAAGTGAAACGGAAGGCTCTTTTCCGTTCACATTTAGCGAACAATTTCCTTGACCTCCCGGCCAAATCCAACCTACTGTTTTCACATAATTTTCTGAGAATTTTAGCAGCGCGAAAAACACGCGCCGAAATGGCGACCCCAAAGGGCGGTTTCTTTTCGCCGCTCCGGCCGGAATGACGAACCGCCGCGAATCGGGTGCCTTGAGAATCAGGAGAGCTGAATGGATACCTTGACCCGCATCCGCGCCTTCATCGATGTCGTCGATGCCGAAGGCTTCTCCGCCGCCGCCCGCAAGGTCGGTCGCTCCAAGGCGCTGCTTTCCAAATATGTGCGCGAACTGGAAGACGAACTCGGCGCCCTGCTCTTGAACCGCACCACGCGCCAGTTCTCGCTCACCGAAGCCGGCCATACCTATTACCGCACGGCATCCGAAATCCTGAAGGAGATCGACAATCTCGCCGATCTCGTGCGCGCCGGCAATTCCGACCTCAAGGGCAAGCTCAGGATCACCGCGCCACGCACCTTCGTCGATGCCGAGATCGGCCAGTCATTGATCGATTTCGGCAAGGCGCATCCCGAACTGTCACTGGAAATCGTCTCCGACGACCGCTTCGTCGATCTGGTGGAGGAAGGCTTCGATGTGGCGATCCGGGTCACCAAGCTTGAGGATTCGGCCCTCATCGCCCGCAAGCTTGCGGATTTTCAGTTGAAGATCTGCGCCTCGCCGCGTTTCCTGGCGATGACCGGGCCGATCGTCCACCCGTCCGAACTTTCCAAGATCGCCTGCGTCATCGACACCAACGGCCGCTCCTACAGCAACTGGCGCTTCGTCGAGAAGGACGGCACCGGCTTCAGCGTGCCGGTGAGCGGCCCGATCGAGGTCAACAGCCCGCTTGCCGCCGTGCGCGCCGCCGAATCGGGCGTCGGTGTCGCCTCCGTGCCGGAGTTCATCGCTCGCCCGAAGATCGCCGCCGGCACGCTCGTCTCGCTGTTCGAGGAATACCTGCCGAACGACCGCGGCATCTATGCCATCTATCCGCATCGCCGCTATCTGCCGACCAAGGTACGCACCCTCGTCGATTTCCTGACGGCGTGGTTTCGCAAGAACAGCTGACGCGGGCCAGTCCCAATTCCGTCCCATTTCGGCCGCATGCATCGCCACGATGCCTGCTGTCGTCTCCAGGCAAGGGAAGCCTCATGAACCGTCTATCCGTCCTTTTTGCTGCGGCCGCAGCACTCTTGCCATCGATGGCCATTGCCCATCCGCATATCTTCGCCGAGGCGCGGCTCGAAATCGTCACCGACGACAAAAATGAGATTTCCGAACTGCGCAACGTCTGGCGTTTCGACGACCTGTTCACGGCCAGTGTGGTGATGGATTTCGACAAGAATTCGAACGCACAGCTCGACCCGGACGAACTCCAGGAGATCGGCCAGACGGTTCTGGATTCGCTGCAGGAATACAACTATTACACGACCATCCTCGACAACGGCAAAAGCGTGAAAGTCACCAAGCCGGACGGCATCGTCGCCGACTATAAGGATGGCCAGCTGCTGCTGATGTTCGCCGTCAAGCCCGCCGAGACCATCCCGCTCAAGGGCAGGCTCTCCTTCGGCGTCTACGATCCCACCATGTATACCGCGATCGATTTTCCGACCGACGACGATCTCGCGCCGGTCGGCGACAAGATCAGCGCCTGCGAGCACAAGGTGGTTCGCCCCGATCCCGACGAGGTGCTGTCGGAAAATAAGGCAAGCCTGACGGACGCCTTCTTCAACGACCCGACCGGC
The DNA here is from genome assembly GCF_001424985.1 of Rhizobium sp. Root1212. Lineage (GTDB taxonomy): Bacteria > Pseudomonadota > Alphaproteobacteria > Rhizobiales > Rhizobiaceae > Pararhizobium. Next base: position 126,050 of record NZ_LMDA01000023.1, on the reverse strand, counting down.
ACCGACATGTCGAAGATGTTTGCCACAAGGATCGAGTTCACATGCTGAAAGCCCGCCGGCCGATCGTCCTTGCCCTGACCGCCCTCGGCATCGCGGCCACGTGGGCCACGCTCGCCCATGCGCAATCGCCGCTCGGCATCGGCACGGCGGAGCCCGCCTTCAACATGACCGGGCCTTTCGGCGGCTTCTTTGCCTGGGTCAACCGCGAACAGCAGGGTTTTTATCACACGTTGACGGCCGCGCTCAAAGGCATGCGCGAAAACCCGTGGCAGCTCTGGTCGCTGATCGGGCTTTCCTTCTCCTATGGCGTTTTCCATGCGGCCGGCCCCGGCCACGGCAAGGCCGTCATCTCCTCCTACATGATCGCCAACGAGACGGAGCTGAAACGCGGCGTCGTGCTTTCCTTCCTCTCCTCCTTCCTGCAGGGCATCGTCGCCATCCTGCTGGTCGGCGCCGCTTATCTGGTGCTGCGCGGCTCCTCGATTTCGATGACGCAAGCGACCCAGTTTCTGGAAACCACCAGCTACGCCCTGATCGCCGCCTTCGGCGGATGGCTGCTCTATCGCAAGCTGAAGGCAATGATGGTGCGCGAACCGGCGCTCGTGCCCGCCTTGGCAACCGATCACCATCACCATGACCATCATCATGATGGCCATCACCACCATGAGGCCGGCGAAGTCTGCTCGACCTGCGGCCACGCCCATGCGCCCGATCCTTCCATGTTGAAGGGCGAAACCTTCGATTGGCGCGAGGCATGGTCGGCGATCGTCGCGGTGGGGTTGCGCCCCTGCTCCGGCGCGCTGATCGTGCTGAGCTTCGCGTTGCTGAACGGCCTTTATATCGGCGGCGTGCTGTCGGTCTTAGCCATGTCGGTCGGCACGGCCATCACCGTCTCGGCACTGGCGACCCTGGCCGTCACCGCCAAGGATTTTGCCGTGCGTTATGCCTCATCGGCAACTACGGCGACGCGCATCGGCAATGCCATCGAGATTTTCGGAGCCTTGCTGGTGCTGGTGCTGGGACTGGTGCTTCTGGGCGCGGCGCTGCAGGCTTGAGACGTCAGAGCCCACGCTTGCGCTGGTAGCGAGCGCGCAGCCAGAAAATCAGAAAGAAGCCGAGCACGCACAGCGTGCCGAACACGGCCGCCAGCCACGGTGAAAAATCGCCGATCCAGAGCATCGCCTTCGGGAGCAGGAAGAAGCCGAAGCCGACCACGAGAAGAATGACGGCGGCGGCAATGGCCGGCGAACGTTCGTTATCCTTGCCCTCGGCCATATCATTCTCTCCTTGATCCTGTGCGGCTATCGCTAACGAAATTCCGAAACGAAAGCCAGTCACAAAAAACCTCCGCGCCGGTTTCGGAGCGGAGGCTTGATGATCGTGTCAAAACCTTACGCCCAGGGATTGGACCCTGTCGGCGCCACCGGTGCCTTGGCCGCGGAAACCGTCGCCTCGATATGATCGACCAGCGCATCGGCAAGACCGAGACGGCCGGCGAGCAGATCGAGATAACCCCGCTCGGCGCGGCTATCCGGCTCGATGGCCAGACGCGAAGCGGTATAAAGCTCCACCTTCTCCTCTTCCGTCTGGGCCGCTGCGACGATGGCATCGAGATCGGTGGGCTTGGTCAGTTCGTCGTTCAGGAACTGCTCGGCTTCGGCATCGAGACCGGCAAGTTTCACCTTGTCCATAATCCGCGCGCGCTCGGTATCGTCGATATGGCCATCGGCGCGGGCGGCCGCGATCATCGCCCGCACGAGAAACAGCACGAAATCGTTGCGCACCACGGCAGGCTCCGTACTAAAGCCGGAATCGGCCGGCGGCGGCAGGAGTTCGGGCTGGGCCTGCGGCTGCGCGGGATCGGGTTGAGCGACCGGCTCCTTGCCGGCCTGATAATTCTTGTAGGCCTGATAGCCGAGGCCGGCGATGGCCGCGAGACCGCCAAGCTTTGCCGCGGTTCCGGCCACGTCGCGCCCGGTTTCGGTGCCGAGCAGCACGGCGGCAAGGGCGCCCGCCTTCCAGGGATTGTCCTTGGCCATCTGGATCGCTTGGCCCGCGCGGTCGCGCACGGTGCCGCCGGCACCGGGGATTTCGCTGCCGAGGAACTGATCCAGAAGTTTCTTCGCGTCGAACATGTGGGGCTCACTCCCTTGCTGGTTGAAGCAGGATTGAGACATAGGAACATGAAGAAGGGAATACAAATGACAAGGCCGCCCAAAGGCGGCCCCGCGGATAAAAAAGCTCTTTCAGGATCAACCCTTCAGCGCGAAAGCCTCGGAAGCGAGCTTCGTGATGCCCGCCCAGTCGCCCTTGGCGACCAGATCCTTCGGCGCGACCCAGGAGCCGCCGACGCAGACGACGTTCGGCAGCGACAGGTAATCCTTCGCATTCGACAGCGAAATGCCGCCGGTCGGGCAGAACAGCGTGCCGGCGAGCGGCGAAGAGAGAGACTTCAGATAGGCCGCACCGCCGGCCTGCTCGGCCGGGAAGAACTTCATCACCTCATAGCCTTCTTCGCGCAGGCCCATGACTTCGCTCGCCGTCGCAGCGCCCGGCAGCAGCGGGATGTCGCTGTCATTGGCAGCATCGATCAGTTCCTGCGTCGTGCCGGGGCTGACGATGAACTGCGAACCCGCCTTGACGGCCTGCTCGTACTGCGCGGCATTGAGGATCGTGCCGGCACCGGCAACGGCGCCTTCGACCTGATCGGCCACCGCGCGGATGGCGTCGAGAGCGGCCGGCGTGCGCAGCGTGATCTCGATGGCTTTCAGGCCGCCGGCGACCAACGCACGGGCCAGCGGCACCGCCGTTGCCAGATCGTCGATGACCAGGACCGGAACGACCGGCTGCAGCTTGAGAACGGAAAGCAGTTTGTCGGTCTTCGTGCTCATGCAGGCCTCCAGGCTTTTAAAACGATTAGATACCGTTGCAATACTCCCGCGCACGCCCCATGTCGAGAGGTGCGTTATCATTGCAGCCTTGCAAGACGTGCAGCCCGGCAAACAAAGGCAAGAAAGCAGGATTTGCAAAAATCTTAAGGATTGCTAGTCTCCCGCGGCCACAAGATCAACCACACCAGGGGCAGAATTGATGGCGAAGGAAATAGAGCGCAAGTTCCTCGTCGCCGGCGACCGCTGGCGCAAGCTGACCGACGGCGGCACCCGGCTGAAACAGGCCTATATCGTCGCCATGGACGATCGTTCGGTCAGGGTGCGCATTTCCGGAGGAAAGCGGGCGCAACTCACCACCAAGATTTCCAAGAGCGCGGTGGTGCGCGAGGAATTCGAATATGACATTCCGCTCGATGACGCCGAAGACATGATGCGCCAGGCAATCGGCGTCGTTATCGAAAAGACGCGCTACTGCGTTCCCCACGGCGGCTTCACCTGGGAGATCGACGTCTATCAGGGCGACCTGCGCGGCCTTGTTATCGCCGAGGTCGAAATGGAAAGCGAAACCGACCTGCCGCCGATCCCGGACTGGATCGGTCGCGAGGTGACCGGAAACTATCGCTATTCCAACCACTACCTCGCTCTCGAAGGCCTGCCGCAGATGTCGGCTTGAACCGGCAACGCTGCGGCAGATTGCGCGAAACGCCGGAAAGCTGTATTTCACCGGCCATGACCGACACGCTCGACACCGCCCGCCCGGATGCCATCGCTCCGGCACAGGACAGCCCGTTTCTCGTGGCTGCGCTCTATCATTTTGTTTCCTTTCCACGTTTCGCCGATTTTCGTGCGGCCCTGCAGGCGCTTTGCGACGAAAACGGCGTGAAGGGCACGCTGCTCATCGCCCATGAGGGCATCAACGGCACCATCGCCGGCACCGATGCCGGCATTGCCGCTGTCCTCGCCTTCCTGCGGTCGCAGCCGGAATTCGCTTTGCTGGAGCACAAGGAAAGCCGCGCTTCCGCCATGCCTTTCCTGCGCATAAAGGTGCGGCTGAAGAAGGAAATCGTCACCATGGGCGTCGAGGATATCGACCCCAACAAGGTTGTCGGCACCTATGTCGAGCCGAAGGACTGGAACGCGCTGATCTCCGATCCGGAAACAATCGTCATCGACACCCGCAACGATTACGAGACGGCCATCGGCATCTTCAGGGGTGCGGTCGATCCTCAGACCAAGACCTTCCGCGAGTTCCCCGACTGGGTGAAGAACAACACCGGCCTGCACAACAAGCCGAAGATCGCCATGTACTGCACCGGCGGCATCCGCTGCGAGAAGGCGACGGCCTTCATGAAGGAGCAGGGCTTCGACGAGGTCTATCACCTCAAGGGCGGCATCCTCAAATATCTGGAAACCGTGCCGGAGGAAGAAAGCCTCTGGGAAGGCGCCTGCTTCGTCTTCGACGACCGCGTTTCGGTGACCCATGGCCTGAAGGAAGGCGAGCACACCCTCTGCCACGCCTGCCGCCAGCCGCTGACGCTGGAAGACCTGAAATCGCCTCATCATGAAGACGGCGTGGCCTGCGTTCACTGCCACGAGGTCCGCACCGACGAGGACCGGCAGCGCTACCGCCAGCGCCAGCAGCAGATCGAACTCGCCAAAAAGCGCGGCGAGAAGCATCTGGGAAGCTGAGATCGCCCGTCTGCCTTGCGTAGGCAATTGCGAGCCGACGGAGATGCCAAAATCCTCAGTCGTCCCCTCTCCCCGCCTGCGGGGAGAGGGCTAGGGTGAGGGGCATTCCTTGCCTGTAGGCCCCTCATCCGGCCTGTCGGCCACCTTCTCCCCGCAAGCGGGGAGAAGGGAAATGCCGCACCTTTCGCCCCACGAATACCGCCTACTGCATCAGAAATTCCAAATTAAAAACAACTACATTCTCAGCCGGCGCTATTGTCCGCTAATTTCTGATTTACGTACATCAAAAATTCCTCTAAAGCTTGCCGCGGAGGAAAAGATGCGCCCAACCGTTCATGACATTGCCGCTGCCGCGGGGGTGAGCCTTGCGACCGTCGACCGGGTACTGAACCTGCGTCCGGGCGTCCGCACCGTGACGCGCGAAAAGGTGGAAAAGGCGATCGAGCGTATCGGCTATATCAGAGATGTCGCCGCCGCCAATCTCGCCAAGAGCCGCATCTACCCGCTGGTCTTCATCCTGCCCGCCGGCGACAACTCGTTCATGCGCGGGCTGGAGGCCGAAATCCGCGCCGCCATCGAACGCTCAGCCTTCGAGCGCACCCAGATTTCGATCGTCACCGTACCGGCCTTCGACGCCCCTGCCCTGCAGGCTGCTTTGGAAGAAGCTCACGCCATCCGTCCCGCCGGCATTGCCGTGGTGGCAGTCGATTCCCCGGAGGTAGCCGCCTCCGTCAACCGGTTGCGTGATGACGGCATCCCCGTCGTCACATTGGTCTCCGATCTCTCGGGTTCCAATCGGGATCATTTTGCCGGCGTAGACAACACCGCCGCCGGTCGCACCGCCGGCAACCTGATGGGCCGTTTCCTCGGCGAACGCCCCGGCCCGGTTGCCGTGCTCGCCGGCTCCATGCTGGTGCGCGACCATCGCGAACGTCTGGAAGGTTTTCGCGCCGTGCTGGACGCGGAATTTCCCGGCCGCACGATCCTGCCCGTTCTCGAAGGTCACGACGATCCGACCGAGGCTGAACGCCTGGTGCGCGGAGCCTTGGAAACCCATCCCGATATCGCCGGCATCTATTCGCTCGGCGCCGGCAATCGCGGCCTGATCACCGCGCTCAAGACAAGTCCTTCAAAACCCTGCGTCATCGCCCACGAACTGACGCCCCACACCCGACGCGCCCTGCAGGACAGCCTGATCGACGCCGTCCTGAATCAGGATGCCGGCCATGAGGTGCGATCAGCCATCCGCGTCCTGAAGGCGAAGGCCGATGGCCTTGCCGTCATCGGCGCGCAGGAGCGCATCCGCATCGATATCTTCCTCAAGGACAACCTGCCCTTCGACGAGGCGAGAACGCCCCGCGAAGACCTCTAGGAGAACAGCATGTATCTCGGTCTCGATCTCGGTACATCCGGGGTAAAAGCGCTTCTGATCGACGAAGCCCAGCGGGTGGTGGGCTCCGCCTCCGGCGCGATGGATGTTTCGCGCCCCCATCCCGGCTGGTCGGAGCAGGACCCGGCCGCCTGGGTCCGCGCCACGGAAGAAGCCGTCGCGGGCCTAAAAGCCGCCCATCCCAAGGAACTCGCCGCCGTCCGCGGCATCGGCCTTTCCGGCCACATGCACGGTGCGACGCTGATCGACGCCGATGACCGGGTCCTGCGCCCCTGCATTCTCTGGAACGATACCCGCAGCTACCATCAGGCGGCCCGCCTCGATTCCGATCCGCAATTCCGCGCCTTGACGGGCAACATCGTCTTCCCCGGCTTCACCGCGCCGAAACTCGTCTGGGTCGCGGAAAACGAGCCGGAAATTTTTGCCAAGGTCGCCAGGGTGCTGCTGCCGAAGGACTATCTGCGCCTGTGGCTAACCGGCGAGCATATTTCCGAAATGTCGGATAGCGCCGGCACCTCCTGGCTCGACACCGGCAAGCGCGCCTGGTCCGAGGCCCTGCTTGCGGCAACCGGCATGACGCTCGACCAGATGCCGTCGCTGATCGAAGGCACCGAGCCCGGCGGTACGCTGAAGGCCGAGATCGCCGCGCGCTGGGGTATGGGGTTAGGTGTGGTCATTGCCGGCGGCGCAGGCGACAACGCGGCGTCGGCCTGCGGCATGGGCACGGTGGGCGAAGGCCATGCCTTCGTCTCGCTTGGCACCTCCGGCGTGCTGTTTGCCGCCAATGCCAGGTACCTGCCGAACCCGGCCAGCGCCGTGCACGCCTTCTGCCATGCGCTTCCCAACACCTGGCACCAGATGGGCGTGATCCTCTCGGCCACCGATGCCCTCAACTGGCATGCCGGCGTCACCGGAAAAAGTGCCGCCGAACTGACCGGCGAGCTAGGTGACACCCTGAAGGCCCCGACCGGCGTCACCTTCCTGCCCTATCTTTCCGGCGAACGCACACCGCACAACGATGCCACCATCCGCGGCGTCTTTGCCGGCCTCAGCCATGAGAGCAGCCGGGTGGTGCTGACGCAGGCCGTGCTCGAAGGCGTCTCCTTCGCCATCCGCGACAGCCTTGAAGCGCTGAAATCGGCCGGCACGACGCTGTCGCGTGTCACCGCCATCGGCGGCGGCTCGCGTTCGCGCTACTGGCTGCGCTCAATCGCCACCGCGCTGAACCTGCCGGTCGATGTTCCAGCCGATGGCGATTTCGGCGCGGCCTTCGGTGCCGCCCGTCTCGGCCTTGTCGCTGCTACGGCCAAAGACCCGCTGTCGGTCTTCACGCCGCCGGCGACCGCCGAAACCATCGAGCCCGATACGGCGCTCCGCGAGGCCTATGAGGCTGCCTATCAGCGCTACCGGCGGCTCTACCCCGCCATCCGCGATGCCTATTGAAAACAGATCCAACAGGAGACACCCATGAGCACAGGCTTCTTCGGCGATATCGCCAAGATCAGATATGAAGGCCCGGAAAGCACCAATCCGCTCGCCTTCCGCCACTACAATCCCGACGAGATCGTTCTCGGTAAGCGCATGGAAGACCATCTGCGCTTTGCGGTCGCCTATTGGCACACCTTTGTCTGGCCGGGCGGCGATCCCTTCGGCGGCCAGACCTTCGAGCGTCCGTGGTTTGAAGACAGCATGAAGGCCGCCAAGCTGAAGGCCGATGTCGCCTTCGAATTCTTCTCGCTGCTCGGCACGCCCTACTACTGCTTCCACGACGCCGACGTCCGCCCGGAAGGCAAGAACTTCGCCGAAAACACCAGGAACCTGAACGAGATCGTCGATTATTTCGCCGAAAAGCAGGCCGCCACCGGCGTCAAACTGCTCTGGGGCACGGCAAACCTCTTCTCGAACCGCCGCTATATGTCCGGCGCCGCCACCAACCCCGACCCGGATGTCTTTGCCTTTGCCGCAGCGACGGTAAAGACCTGCATCGACGCCACCCAGCGTCTGGGCGGGGAAAACTACGTGCTGTGGGGTGGCCGCGAAGGCTACGAGACCCTGCTCAACACCAACCTGAAGCAGGAACTCGACCAGCTCGGCCGCTTCGTCAACATGGTTGTCGAATACAAGCACAAGATCGGCTTCAAGGGCGCGATCCTGATCGAGCCTAAGCCGCAGGAGCCGACCAAGCATCAGTACGACTACGATGTGGCGACCGTCTACGGCTTCCTCAAGAACTACGGCCTTGAAAACGAGGTGAAGGTCAATATCGAGCAGGGCCATGCGATCCTCGCCGGCCATTCCTTCGAGCATGAACTGGCACTTGCCAATGCGCTCGGCATCTTCGGTTCGATCGACATGAACCGCAACGACTACCAGTCCGGCTGGGATACCGACCAGTTCCCGAACAACGTGCCGGAAATGGCGCTCGCCTTCTATCAGGTTCTGGCCGGCGGCGGCTTTACCACGGGCGGCACCAATTTCGACGCCAAGCTGCGCCGCCAGTCCATCGACCCGGTCGACCTCCTGATCGGCCATATCGGCGGCATGGATTGCTGCGCCCGCGGCCTGAAGGCAGCGGCGAAGATGATCGAGGACAAGGCGCTCTCGGCTCCGCTCGAAGCCCGCTATGCCGGCTGGAAGACCGCAGAAGGCCAGAAACGCCTGAACGGCATGTCCCTTGACGAGATCGCGGCTTATGTCGAGCAGACGGACCTGAACCCGAAGCCGCGCTCGGGCCAGCAGGAACTGCTCGAAAACATCGTTAACCGCTACGTCTGATCGCGACCGCGATGCCAATTTCAAGGGGCGCCTCGGCGCCCCTTTTTATTTCGGGCGGCCCGGACATGCGACGATGGTCGGGTGCGTCATTTTGCCGGAGCCCTCCCTAACATTCGCTAGAACCCCAGAAAATACCAGAAAAAGCAGCATCTTACCGACGATGCGATTTTGCCGCAGCGGTATTTTATTCAGTCATTCTTAACTATGAAATCCTAACTCTATTTTCCAGATCGCGTGCCCTCCCCTGCCGACATGACGTCGAAGCTGCAGCCCGCATGTTTCTCTCGATGTCAAAGGATAGCAGCATGACTGCACATGGTTCCGTTAGTCGCGATCTCAGCGACCGGCTTGATTTCGTCGGCCTCGGCAAGGCCGAGCGCGACGCGCTGCGCCAGGCAAAGCCTGTTATCACCGCCTCGCTCGACGGCGCCCTCGACACCTTCTACAAAAAGGCGACCGCGCATCCCGTCACCTCGAAATTCTTCTCCAGCGAAGCGCATGTGAAGAGCGCCAAATCGCGCCAGGCAAAGCACTGGGAAAAGATCGCCGGCGCCGATTTCGATGCGGGATATGTCGAAGCGGTCACCGCGATCGGCCGCGTCCACGCCCGTCTCGGCCTGGAACCCCGCTGGTATATCGGTGGCTATTCCATGATCGTCGAATCGATCGTGCGCGCCGTCGTCGAAAAGCATCTGGACGGCTTTCTCTACAGGAAGAAGGCCAAGGACCTCAGCCTCGATATCACCGCCGTCATGAAGGCCGCCTTCATCGACATGGACTACGGCATCTCGGTCTATCTCGAAGCCTTGCAGGAAGCCCGCGAGAAATCGGAAGCCGAGCGTCGCCTGCTTGCCGACCAGCAGGATCACGCGATGCACGCCATGGAAACGTCGCTGGCGCGCCTCGCCAGGGGCGACCTCACCGCGACCATCGACGAAGACCTCGCGCCGCAATTCGACGCAATGAAGAACAATTTCAACTGCGCGCTGGCGACGCTCGACCAGGCGCTCGGTTCGATCGTGCAGGCCGCGGACGAAACCTCCGGCAATGCCAGCGAACTGGTCACCGGCACCGACAACATGGCCCGCCGCACCGAACAGCAGGCGGCGTCGCTGGAGGAAACCGCCGCCGCCCTCGAGGAGATCACCACCATCTCGAAGGAATCGGCGAGCCGCACGGAAGAAGCCCGGCGTGTCGTTGGCCATGCGACGGCGGAAGCCCGCAAGTCCGGCGAAGTGGTCGAGCAGGCGGTATCCGCCATGAGCGCCATCGAGGATTCCTCGCGCCGCATCACCCAGATCATCGGTGTCATCGACGAAATTTCGTTCCAGACCAACCTGCTCGCGCTGAATGCCGGCGTCGAGGCCGCGCGGGCCGGTGAGGCCGGCAAGGGCTTTGCCGTCGTCGCCCAGGAAGTGCGCGAACTCGCCCAGAAATCCGCCGATGCCGCCAAGGAGATCAAGGGCCTGATCGACAAATCCTTCGCCGACGTGCTGCGCGGCGTCAGCCTCGTCAACCAGACAGGCGAAGCGCTGAGCAACATCGGCGAACAGGTGGCCCATATCAACGGCCACATCGACGCGATCACCAGCTCGGCCCGCGAACAGGCGATCGGCATAGGCGAGATCAACACGGCGGTCGGCAGCATGGATCACATGACCCAGCAGAATGCCGCGATGGTAGAGCAGACCAATGCCGCGACCCACAACCTGATGCGCGTCAGCACCACGCTGACGGAACTTGCCGCACAGTTCACCGTGTCGAACGGCAAGCCTTCGTCCGCCGTTCAGCGCCCGGCGGCACGCCGTTACGGTTGAGTGGAGAAACCGGTCAGGCGCTGTTCGTAAGGATCAGCGCTTGATCCACTGCCGGGAAGGTGCGGCAACCGAATTGCGTACCACGAGATCCGGCCGCAGCAGGATTTCCGTCTCCGCCGGTTGGCCGTCGGACAGAAGCTCCAGCAGCAGCGCCATGGCATGCTTGCCGATGGCCGTGCGCGGCTGGCGGATCGTCGTCAGCGACGGTGAGATGAAGGAAGCCTGCGGCACGTCGTCGAAGCCGGTCACGGAAAAATCGCGCGGAATATCGTAGCCGCGCGCGCCAAGCCCGATCATCACGCCAATCGCCGTCTGGTCGTTGACGCACATGAAGGCCGTCGGCAGCGTATCGCGCATGAAAAGCTGCTCGACTGCAAGACGCCCGCTTTCGATCGTGCCATCGCCCTCGAAGACGATGCGCAGGTCGGCCGGCACATGCGCCGCATCCAGACCCGCCTCATATCCTTCCCGGCGGCGGCTATAGGCAAGCCGCGTGCGGGAATCGCCGATGAACGCGATCTTGCGATGGCCTTCCGCCAGCAGCAGGTCCACCACCTTGCGCGCACCCTCGATATCGTCGACCCCGACATAGGGAATGCCGCCGTTGAAGACCGGCTCGAACACGCCGACGCTCGGCGGGAGCCGCGCCGTCATCGTCTGGTGGCCGAAAGGCAGGATGCCAGTGAACAGGATCAAGCCTGCCGCTTGGTTGGAATTCAAGAACTTCAGATATTCGAGGCCGCGCTGGGGCTCGTTCTGCGTATGGCCGATCAGCACCCCATAGCCATGGGACCGCGCCTCGTTTTCGAGGCCGACAAGAATATTGGAAAAATTGGGGTCGCCGATATCCGGCGCCACCACCAGGATCATGTTGGAGCGGCCGAGCCGCAGGCTGCGCGCCATGGCATTGGTCGTATAGCCGGTGATGGCGATCGCCTGACTGACCTTGAGACGCGTGGAATTGGCCACTTTCTCCGGCGTGTGGATCGCACGCGAGACGGTCGCGATCGAAACCTCGGCGATCCGGGCGACGTCTTCGATGGTTGCCGGCGTGGAATTCGACACTGCGCTCTGCCTTAGGTCTGCTTGCGGCGGGACACTACACAGACTTGCCGGGAGGTCAAATCCTGACAAGAGGAATTCTGCTCTGATGGGCGATGTAAACCTTTACATGGCCAATGTAAAGGTTTACATAACATCTCAAGCGGATGGGAGCCGCAGGGAGGACATCATGAATTCGCAGATCGTCGAAGACGGCGCAACCGTGCTGTCCGCGAGGAGAATCGCCAAGTCTTTCAATGGCGTGCAGGTTCTCTTCAGCGTCGATTTCGATTTGCGAGCCGGCGAGATCCACGCGCTGATGGGCGAAAACGGCGCCGGCAAGTCCACCCTCGTCAAAATCCTCTCCGGTTTCGAGCAACCGACCTCCGGCGAAATCCTGCTCGACGGCAAGCCGGTGAAGCTGCCGCCGAATGGCGCCGCCGAAGCGCTCGGCATCGTCATCATCCACCAGGAATTCAACCTCGCCGAACACCTGACGGTCACCGAAAGCCTGTTTCTGGGCCGCGAGGTCACCCGTTACGGCGTGCTCAACCGCAAGTTCATGCGAGCCGAGACCCGCCGGGTACTCGACCTGCTCGGCTCGCATGTCGATGAAAACGCCCTCATCAGCAGCCTTGCCATCGCCGACAAGCAGATGGTCGAGATCGCCAAGGCGATCAGCCGCGATGCCCGGATCATCTTCATGGACGAACCGACCGCGGTGCTGTCGCGCGAGGAAACCAATTATCTCTTCCGGCAGGTGCGCAAGCTGCGCGACAAAGGCACGAGCTTCGTGTTCGTATCCCACAAGCTCGATGAAGTCATGGAACTGACCGACCGCGTCACCGTGCTCCGCGACGGCCAGTGGATCAAGACGTCGCCGACCGCAATCCTCGACGGCGAGGCCATCGCCCAGTTGATGGTCGGCCGCGAACTGTCGAAACTCTTCCCGGCAAAAAGCGAACCCAACGTCGATGAAGAAATCACCCTCAGCGTCACCGGGCTTTCGACCGGCTACGTGCACGACGCGACCTTCGATATCCGCAAGGGCGAGATCCTCGGTTTTTCCGGCCTGATTGGCTCGGGCCGCACGGAACTGATGGAGGCGGTCGCCGGTTTGCGCCACCGCGCCAGCGGTGAGGTCGTGATCCACGGCCAGTCAGTCACGTCGGGCGACGCCCACGCCGTCAACCGCAGCGGCCTTGCCTATATGACCAAGGACCGCAAGTCGAAGGGCCTGCTGCTCAATTCGCGCATGACGGCGAACCTGACGCTGCAGTCTCTCGATAAGCACGGCAAGCTTGGATACCTCAGCCCCGCCAGCGAGGCGGCAGCGCTGGAAAAGGCCCGCCGCCGCTTCGATATCCGCGTGCGCGACGGCAATGTCGTCGCCGGCCGTATGTCCGGCGGCAACCAGCAGAAGCTACTGCTCGCCAAGGTCATGGAAACCGAACCCGACATCATCATCATCGACGAGCCGACGCGTGGCATCGATGTCGGCACCAAACAGCAAATCTACCATTTCATCTCGGCGCTGGCCCGCGACGGCCGCTCGATTATCGTCGTTTCTTCGGAAATGCCCGAGGTCATCGGCCTCTGCACCCGCGTCGCGGTCATGCGCGAGGGCCGCATCGTCGGCATGCTCGAAGGCGACGAAATCAACGAACAGGAAATCATGCGCTACGCCGCAGGATTGAAGAAAAAGGCAGCCGCCTGAAGAGGCCGGCGCTGAAACCATAAAAACCAGTTCCTTCAAGGAACGGCACGGGAGGCCGGTTTGGATATGAGTGCGAATGAAGAAGCGCGGGCGATCCGCCGCCGCAGCTGGCGTGATATCGACCTTCGGGCCGTGGCGCCGTTTGCGGCGCTGATCCTGCTGTTGATCGTCGGGGCGCTGGTCAATCCGAACTTCATCGGCATCACCAACCTCGCGAACGTCGCGACCCGCAGCGCCTTCATCGCGATCATCGCGGTGGGCGCCACCTTCGTCATCTCCTCCGGCGACCTCGATCTTTCCGTCGGTTCGATGGTGGCCTTCGTCGCCAGCCTGATGATCCTGTTCATGAACTCCGGCGTGATCGCCGACCCGGCCCTGATGCTGACGGCCGCGATCGCCTTCACCATCGTTGCCGGTGCGGCCTGCGGCCTCGCAAACGGCCTCATCACCACCGTCGGCAAGATCGAGCCCTTCATCGCCACGCTCGGCACCATGGGCATCTATCGCGGCCTCACCACCTGGCTGTCCCAGGGCGGCGCGATCACGTTGCGCGAACCGGCGCTGCAGGAAATGTATCGTCCGGCCTATTTCGGCTACATCCTCGGCGTGCCCGTGCCGATCGTCGTCATCCTCGCGGTGACAGCGGTTGCCGCCTTCATCCTCTATCGCACCCGCTATGGCCGCCACGTGGTCGCGGTCGGCTCCAACAGCGATGTCGCCCGCTATTCCGGCATTCCGGTCAACCGGGTTCGCACCATCGCCTTCGTCATTCAGGGCCTGTGTGTCGCCATCGCCGTGCTGCTCTATGTGCCGCGCCTCGGCTCGACATCGGCCACGACGGGCATTCTCTGGGAATTGCAGGCGATCACCGCCGTCGTCGTCGGCGGCACCGCGCTGAAGGGTGGCGCCGGCCGCGTCTGGGGCACGATCTGCGGCGCCTTCATCCTCGAACTCGTCGGCAACATCATGCTCTTGTCGAACTTCATCAGCGAATACCTGATCGGCGCCATCCAGGGTGCGATCATCATCATTGCGATGCTCGTCCAGCGTTCGCTGGTACGCAAATCGTAAAACACCGGGTCCTTGGGTCGCCCGGCCATGATTGCAGACCCGAAACACTAGGGAGAGAGAAACATGCGTAAAGGACTATTGGGCGTTGCGGCCGTCGCCATCATGGCGTTTGCCGGCGTGGCCCACGCGCAGGAGGAAAAGAAGGTTACGATCGGCGTTTCGATCCCGGCCGCAGACCATGGCTGGACCTCGGGGGTGGTGTTTCATGCCGAACGTGTCGCCAAGCTCTTGATGGAACAGCATCCGGGCCTCAACGTCATCGTCAAGACGTCGCCCGATCCGGCAAGCCAGGCCAACGCCGTGCAGGACCTTGAAACCCAGGGCATCGACGCGCTGGTGATCCTGCCGTCCGATCCGGACCCGCTGGTCAACGCCATCAAGGAAGTCAAGGGCAAGGGCACCTTCGTCGCCATCGTCGACCGTGCCCCGTCGGTCAACGACAACACGGTTCGCGACCTCTACGTCGCCGGCAACAACCCGGCGCTCGGCCAGACGGCCGGCGAATACATCAAGGCAACGACGCCGAACGCCGAAGTCGTCGTCATCCGCGGCCTGCCGATCCCGATCGATCAGCAGCGTCAGGACGGCTTCGACAAGGGTATCGAAGGCTCGGGCGTCAAGGTTCTCGACCGCCAGTTCGGCAACTGGAACCGCGACGACGCCTTCAAGGTCATGCAGGACTACCTGACCAAGTATCCGAAGATCGACGTGGTCTGGTGCCAGGACGACGACATGGCCGTCGGCGTGCTGCAGGCCATCGAACAGGCTGGCCGCAAGGACATCCAGTATGTCGTCGCCGGCGCAGGCTCCAAGGACATGATCAAGAAGGTCATGGACGGCGACAAGATGATCCCGGTCGACGTTCTCTATCCGCCGGCAATGGTTGGCACCGCGCTCGAAATGACCGTCGCCAACTTCTACGGCCAGGTCCCGGTTCGCGGCACCTACACGATCGACGCGACGCTGGTCACCAAGGACAACGCCAAGGACTTCTACTTCCCGGATTCGCCGTTCTGATCCGGATTTGAGGTTTTACTGCCCGCGGCGTTATGCTGCGGGCAGCTTTTGTTTCGACGGCAATTTCGAAAAATTTCCGGCCTTGACCGGATTGTTCCCAAATACAAACATGATAGCTTCCAGCCCTGCTGCAACGTTTCAGGTTTAGCATCCGCTATCGGATGTACGTACCGCAGGCGTTGATCAAGAAGAATTCCGGTCGATCAAGCGACCTTCGACGGAGGAGACGACAGATGAAGACCATCAAGGGCCCCGCGCTCTTTCTTGCCCAGTTCGCCGGCGATGCTGCCCCGTTCAATTCCTGGGATTCGATCACCAAATGGGCAGCCGATATCGGCTACAAGGGCGTTCAGGTTCCGAGCTGGGACAGCCGCCTGATCGACCTGAAGAAGGCTGCGACATCCAAGACCTATTGCGACGAATTCGCCGGCAAGGCACGCGAGAACGGCGTCGAGGTCACGGAGCTTTCGACGCACCTTCAGGGTCAGCTCGTCGCCGTACACCCCGCCTATGACGAGGCCTTCGACGGCTTTGCAGCCCCCGAAGTGCGCGGCAATCCGAAGGCCCGGCAGGAATGGGCGGTCGATCAGGTGAAGATGGCACTGACCGCTTCGAAGAACCTCGGCCTCGATGCGATGGCAAGCTTTTCCGGCGCGCTCGCCTGGCCCTTCGTCTACCCGTGGCCGCAGCGCCCGGCCGGTCTCGTCGAAGCCGCCTTCGACGAACTTGCCCGCCGCTGGAAGCCGATCCTCGATCATGCCGAGGATAACGGCGTCGATGTATGCTACGAAATCCACCCCGGCGAAGACCTGCATGACGGCATCACCTACGAGATGTTTCTGGAGCGCACCGGTAACCACGCCCGCGCCAACATGCTCTACGATCCCTCGCACTATGTGCTGCAGTGCCTCGACTATCTGGAAAACATCGACATCTACAAGGACCGGATCAAGATGTTCCACGTCAAGGACGCAGAGTTCAATCCGACCGGGCGTCAAGGCGTCTATGGCGGCTATCAGGGCTGGGTGAACCGCGCCGGCCGCTTCCGTTCGCTCGGCGACGGTCAGGTCGATTTCGGCGCGATCTTCTCGAAAATGGCGGCCAATGATTTTGCCGGCTGGGCCGTGGTCGAGTGGGAATGCGCCCTGAAGCACCCGGAAGACGGCGCCCGCGAAGGGGCTGAATTCGTCAAGCACCACATCATCCGCGTAACGGAAAAGGCCTTCGACGATTTCGCCGACGCCGGCACCGATGAGGATGCCAACCGGCGCATGCTGGGGCTTTGAGGGGTCGCCCCTCACCCTAGCCCTCTCCCCGTTCTGACGGGGAGAGGGGACGACAGAGTTTGCCGCTTGTCCCTTCTCCCCGTCAGAACGGGGAGAAGGTGGCCGATAGGCCGGATGAGGGGCTATCCACACATCGACAATCCAGGAGACACCACATGGCTATCGAAGGCACCACCACCGAAGGGCGCGAGAAGCGCATCCGGCTCGGCATGGTCGGCGGCGGTTCGGGCGCGTTCATCGGCGGCGTGCATCGCATGGCTGCCCGGCTCGACGATCAGTTCGAACTCGTTGCCGGCGCGCTTTCCTCGACCCCGGACAAGGCCAAGGCCTCCGGCCTCGAACTCGGGCTCGATCCGTCCCGCACCTATTCCGATTTCAAGGACATGGCGATCCGCGAAGCCAAGCTCAAAAACGGCATCGAAGCCGTGGCGATCGTCACGCCGAACCACGTCCACTATGAAGCCGCAAAAGAATTCCTGAAGCGTGGCATCCATGTCATCTGCGACAAGCCGCTGACTTCGACCCTCTCGGACGCACGCAAGCTGAAAAAGCTCGCCGACGAAAGCGACGCGCTCTTCGTGCTCACCCACAACTACACCGGCTATCCTATGGTCCGTCAGGCCCGTGAAATGATCGCCAATGGCGATCTCGGCGCCATCCGCCTCGTGCAGATGGAATATCCGCAGGATTGGCTGACCGAAAACATCGAGCAATCCGGCCAGAAGCAGGCCTCCTGGCGCACCGATCCGGCCCGCTCCGGCGCCGGCGGCTCGACCGGCGATATCGGCACCCATGCCTATAATCTCGGCGCCTTCGTTTCAGGCCTTGAACTGGAGAAGCTTTCCGCCGATCTCGACAGCTTCGTCGAAGGCCGCGCGCTCGATGACAACGCCCATGTGATGATGCGCTTCAAGGCCAAGGACGGTCAGCGCGCCAAGGGCATGCTCTGGTGCAGCCAGGTCGCACCGGGCCATGAAAACGGGCTGAAGGTCCGTGTTTACGGCACAAAGGGCGGGCTGGAATGGGTGCAGGCCGACCCAAATTATCTCTGGTACACGCCCTTCGGCGAACCCAAGCGCCTCATCACCCGCGGCGGAGCCGGCGCAGGGGCCGCCGCCGCCCGCGTTTCGCGCATCCCTTCCGGCCACCCGGAAGGCTATCTCGAAGGCTTCGCCAATATCTACAGCGAAGCGGCCCGCGCGATCCATGCCAAGCGCAAGGGCGAAAAGCTCGATCCGGCCGTAGTCTATCCCACGATCGACGACGGCCTGAAGGGCATGCTCTTCGTCGATGCCTGCGTGCAATCCTCCAAGCGCAACGGCGCCTGGGTGAAGGTCTGAGCGACATCCGGCCGGTGCCGTCAGGCATCGGCCGCTATCCCGTCAGGTGAAGATGCTGCCGAGACGGATGACGAGTTTCTTGTCGAACATGTGGCCGCGATCGAACATCCATGTCACCGCGTCCCGCGTCTTCCACGCCTTCTTATAGGCGCGGGCGCTTGTCAGCGCCTCGAACACGTCGCAGACGGTGGCAAGACGGATTTCCGGCGCAAGCTGCGCGGCTTTCAGGCCCTCCGGATAACCGCTGCCATCAAGCATCTCATGGTGATGCAGACAGATGTCGAGCGCCAGATCCGAGACATTGCCCAGATCCTTCAGTTGCTGATAACCGACTTCGGGATGGCTGCGGATCAACCGCTTCTCCTCCGGATCAAGGGCACCCGTCTTGTTCAGGATCGTGTTGGGAATGCCGAGCTTACCTACATCATGCAACAGTCCGGCAACGCCGAGTTCGTGCACGGTACTTTCGTCATAATGCAGCGTGCGGGCAAGCTGCATCATCAGCGCGCTGACGGCCAGCGAGTGGACGTAGGTTCCCTCATCCTTGGTCTTCAGGCGCGTCACTTTCAGGAAGACATCCGGCGAGGCGTCGATCCGGTCGGAGAGATCGTCGGCAACGGAGCCAAGCCGCTCAAGTTCCAGCGTTCCTTCCCGCACGGCCCCGAAGCTTTCGCGCAGTTGGACCGCAGCCCGCGCAACCGTTTCCGTCGCGCGTTTCCGCTCCTCGGCCATCGAAGCGATCCGAACGGCCGGGACCGTGCCCAGAGCTGCGTCAATGTCGATCGTGCTTTTCTTGATGTTGACAACGGCATAGGCGGCGGAGGTTGCCAGTATGGCCCGCACGGTCTCGTCGGATTGCACAAGGAAACGCCGGCCCGAAAATTCCGCGGTCGGGCATTCGACTGTTTCGATATACATGCCCTTTCGAACAAGCTGCTTCGGAATTCTCCGTACCACCCGCGCCTCCACGCCCGATGACACCACTTTAAATTCCAGCTCCCTAAAGTTTGCTTAAATCATAAAGTTTGAACGTGAAAGTTGCTGCCCGATAGACGACACCAGCACGGTCATCACACGGCAACGATTCTCGATCGGTTGCGCACGGCATGGCGATTGACATTTGCGGAAAGCGGTTTACTGCAACGTTGCAGATTTTCCGACCGTGCGCGGCCTCTTACCTGCCGCCCAAACCGAAGGGAACCATCGTGATCGATCCCAAAACCCTGGCCCAGCGTTTCCCCGGCGACTTCCTGTTCGGTGTTGCGACCGCCTCCTTCCAGATCGAAGGCGCCTCCAAGGCGGATGGCCGCAAACCCTCGATCTGGGATGCCTTCTCCAACATGCCCGGTCGTGTCCACAACCGCGACAACGGCGATATCGCCTGCGATCATTATAATCGCCTCGAAGAAGACCTCGACCTGATCCAGAGCCTCGGCGTGCAGGCCTATCGTTTCTCGATCGCCTGGCCGCGGATCGTGCCGGAGGGAACTGGCCCCATCAACGAAAAGGGCCTCGATTTCTACGACCGGCTCGTCGACGGCCTGAAGGCGCGCAACATCAAGGCCTTTGCCACGCTCTACCATTGGGACCTGCCGCTGGCGCTGATGGGCGATGGCGGCTGGACGTCGCGCTCGACTGCCCACGCCTTCCAGCGCTACACCAAGACCGTTATCAACCGGCTCGGCGACCGGCTCGACGCCGTCGCCACCTTCAACGAGCCCTGGTGCTCGGTCTGGCTCAGCCATCTTTACGGCATCCACGCGCCGGGCGAACGCAACATGGATGCAGCGCTCCATGCGATGCATTATACCAATCTCGCCCACGGCCTCGGCGTCGCCGCCGTGCGCGAGGAGCGGCCGAACCTTCCGGTCGGCATCGTCTTCAACCCGATGCACGTCTATGCCGGCAGCGACAGCACTGCCGACGCAGCCGCCGCCGAGCGCGCCTTCGACTTCCACAACGGCGTCTTCTTCGGCCCGATCTTCAAGGGTGAATACCCGGAACGCTTCCTCTCGGCGCTGGGCAGCCGCATGCCGAAGATTGAGACGGGCGACATGGCCGTCATCTCGCAGAAGCTCGACTGGTGGGGCGTCAATTACTATACGCCGATGCGCGTTTCCGACGATCCGACACCGGCTGCGGAATTCCCGGCCACCATTAGCGCGAAGCCGGTGAGCGACATCAAGACCGATATCGGCTGGGAAGTCTTCCCGCAGGCGCTGGGCGATCTGATCCGCGCCTTGAACGAGCGCTACAGCCTGCCGGATTGCTATATCACCGAAAATGGCGCCTGCTACAACATGGGCGTGGAAAACGGCGTCGTCGACGACCAGCCGCGCCTCGACTACATCTCCGAACACCTCGCCGTCACCGCCGAGCTCATCAGCCAGGGTTACCCGATGAAAGGCTATTTCGCCTGGAGCCTGATGGACAATTTCGAATGGGCGGAAGGCTACAGGATGCGTTTCGGCATCGTCCATGTCGATTACGACACCCAGGTCCGCACCATCAAGAAGAGCGGCCACTGGTACAGGGAACTGGCCGAACAGTTCCCCAAGGGCAATCATAAACCCGGCTAAGCCTGAATGGCCGGCGCGACCGCCGCCGGCCAACATCCCGCGAAAAATTTCTCCCGTCTTTTACCGTTACTTGGAAGAATTTCGCTGGATCGCCAGCAAAATTACGCGCATTAAAGAGCCATCCTCAAGCGCTGCACCCTCCCTTGCAGTGCGGATTTTCAGGACGGGGCGACCGGATGCCGGGCAACTGGTACAATTTGCGAATGTGTGAGTGCTGCAAGGGCTGATTGCCCCTTCCGCCCGCGTCTTTGCGCGTACCCCGTTTCATTGCCCCGAGAGTTTCCATGCCCATACTAGTTCCCGTTAATGTTTCTCTGCGGAGGAGCGCGCGATGACCGTGCCGCCTTCGTCGCCCATGGTCACCTTTACCGGCGTGTCCAAGCACTTTGCCGCCCGTGGCTCAAGTGCCGCCTTCACTGCGCTCGACGGCATCGATTATTCCGTCGCCAAGGGCTCGATCACCGGCATCATCGGCCGTTCCGGCGCAGGAAAATCGACCCTCATCCGCCTCGTCAACGGTCTGGAACAGGCCTCCAGCGGCAAGGTTCTGGTCGATGGCGTTGATGTCGGCGCACTGGACGAGGCGGGCCTTCGCACGCTTCGCCGCTCCATCGGCATGATCTTCCAGCACTTCAACCTGCTGTCGTCGCGCACCGTGTTCGACAATGTCGCGCTGCCGCTCGAAATCGCCGGCATCGGCCGGGGCGACATCGAAAAACGGGTACGGCCTTTGCTCGACCTCGTCGGCCTCACCGACAAGAAAGATCGCTATCCGGCGGAGCTTTCCGGCGGCCAGAAGCAGCGCATCGGCATCGCCCGCGCGCTCGCAACCGAGCCCAAGCTGCTGCTTTCCGACGAGGCCACCTCAGCGCTCGATCCCGAGACCACCCAGTCGATCCTCGATCTCCTGAAGACCATCAATGCCGATCTCGGCCTGACGGTGCTCTTGATCACCCACGAGATGGAAGTGGTTAAAGCCGTGACCTCCGACGTCGCCGTCATCGACCATGGCCGCATTGTCGAAAGCGGCCGCACCTTCGATGTCTTCACCCGCCCTGCCCATGAGACGACCCGCGTGCTGCTGTCAGGCCTGCCCGGCTCGAAGCTGCCGGAAACACTGGCCCGCAACCTGAAGCAGGCGCCGTCCGCCGGCGACCGCGCCGTCGTGCGGCTCACCTTCTTCGGCGCGACGGCGGAGCGCCCGCTCGTCTCGCAGCTGATCGGCAGCGTCGGCACCGAGGTCAATATCATCGCCGGCACCATCGACGAGATCGGCGGCGAACCCTATGGCTCGCTCGTCGTCGCCTATGCCGCGACGCCGGAAACCTCGGGCCGCGCCGAAAGCTTCTTTGCAGAAAACGGTCTGGTCACGGAGGTCCTCGGCTATGTCGCCTGATCTTTTCCTTCTCATCGGCAAGGCCACGCTCGACACGCTGCGCATGGTCGCCATCGCCGGCCTGATCGGCGCTCTGATCGGCCTGCCGATCGGTGTGTTCCTCGCAACCAGCGGCCGCGGTGAACTCTTCCCGGCTCCGAACGTCAACCGCATCGTCGGCCTCGTCATCAATGCCGCCCGCTCGACCCCCTTCATCATCCTGGTCGTGGCGATCATTCCCTTCACGCGGTTGCTGACGGGCACCTCGATCGGCACCAAGGCGGCGATCGTTCCGCTGACCATCGCCACAATCCCCTTCTTCGCCCGCCTCGTCGAAGCCGCGATCCGCGAAGTCGATAAGGGCCTGATCGAAGCCGCCCGCGCCATGGGCGCGACGCCGCTGCAGATCGTCTTCAAGGTTCTGCTCGCCGAAGCCCGCCCTGCCCTGACGCTCGCGCTCACCATGACCATCGTCAGCCTCATCGGTTATTCCGCCATGGTTGGCGCAGTCGGCGGCGGAGGCCTCGGCGATCTCGGCATCCGCTATGGTTACCAGCGCTTCCGGCCGGATGTGATGCTGATCGTTGTCATCGTGCTGATCGTGCTGGTGCAGCTGGTGCAGAGTGCCGGCGATGCGCTGGCCCGCCGGTTCGACCGCAAGTCCCGCAAATCCTGATCTTCCCCCCGGACCGGAGCCCATATCCCAATCCCTGGTCCACTTCACAAAGGAGTACCCCATGAAGAAACTCATCCTCGCCGCCTCGCTGGCGCTGGCGGTTGTCACCGGTGCGGCCCAGGCCGAAACGATCAAGGTCGGCGTCACGCCGGGCGAGCACGCGCAGATCATGGAAAAGGTCAAGGAAGTCGCCGCCAAGAAGGGCCTCGATATCGAAATCCTTGAATTCTCCGACTACGTCGTGCCGAACCAGGCGCTGGCGGACGGCGATATCAACGCCAACTCGTTCCAGCACCAGCCCTATCTTGACAACCAGATCGCCGATCGCGGTTTCGATCTCGTCAGCATCGGCAAGACCATCACCACGCCGATGGGCGTCTATTCCAAGAAGGTGAAGAACCTCGGCGAACTCGCCGATGGCGCCACCGTCGCCATTCCGAACGACCCGACCAATGGCGGCCGCGCGCTGCTCATTCTCGCCAAGCAGGGCCTGATCAAGGTCAATCCGGATGTCGGCCTGAAGGCGACGCCGGCCGACGTCACCGAAAACCCGAAGAACATCCAGTTCTCAGAGCTTGATGCCGCCCAGCTTCCCCGCTCGCTCGACGACGTCGACGCCGCCGTCATCAACACCAACTACGCCATGGAGGCCGGCCTGCACCCGAAGACCGACGCCATCGCCATCGAAGACGCCGAGTCTCCGTATGCCAACGTGATCGTCGTCAAGAGCGCCGACAAGGATGCCCCCTGGGCCAAGACGCTTGTCGAAGCCTATCACGACGACAGCATCAAGACCTTCATCAACGACGAGTTCAAGGGCGCGCTGATCCCTTCGTGGTAAGGGCTAACACCTCGCTTCAAACCTCTCCATCGTCATGCTCGGCCTCGAGCCGAGCATCCATCAGCCTCTCCGCTCGACGAGAGGCTGGAATATCCTCGGCTCAAGGCCGGATGACGGAGAGGGAGCAGCAGAATTTGTCAGCAACGAAAAAGCCGCGCGAAAAATTTCGCGCGGCTTTTTTGCTTGGGGGCGGACAAGTCTCAGTGGCCGCCGCCGCCGCCGCCGGGCGCCGCTTGCGGCTTCTTGATCAGCATGGCGCAGAAGATCAGCGCCGTGAACAGGCCCGTCAGGATCAGGAACACGTCGATGAACGACATGATCGTCGCCTGCTGCTGGACGATGCCGGCCATCTTCCGGATGGCGATGGTCGCGCCATCGAGCCCGTGCGAATTGAAGTTGTTCTCCATGTTGCGCAGGCGATCCAGCGCTTCCGGGTTGTTCCACTGCACATGCTCGGAAAGCCGGGCATAGTGCTCCTGCTGGCGCTGGGTGAGGATCGTGTTGATCGCCGCCAGCCCCACCGCGCCGCCGAGGTTGCGCGTCAGGTTGAAGAGGCCCGAAGCGCCGCGGATACGATCCGGCGTCAGCGTGCCGAGCGCCACGTTGTTGATCGGCACCATGCAGAGCATGAGGCCGACACCGCGCAGGATCTGCGGCACGAGCAGCTCGTAGAAATCCCAGTCCGCCGTCAGTTGGCTCATGATGTAGGTGCCGGAAGCGAAGCTCGCGAAACCGATCATCATCATGAAGCGCGGATCGAGCCTGGTCGACAGCTTGCCCGCGACAGGCGCCGTGCAGAACATCGCAAGGCCAGAGACGAACATCGTCTCGCCGATCATCAGCGAATCGTAGCCGCGGATACGACCGAGATAGAGCGGATAGAGATAGGTCAGACCGTAGAGGCCGATACCCATGACGAAGGAAAACAGCGAGCCGAAGGCGAAGTTGCGGTTCGAGAAGGCGCGCAAATCCACCACGGGGAAGTCGACCTTGAACGCCCGATAGAAGAAGATGACGGCCCCGACGGCTGACGCCACCGCGCCCATGACGATATGTTCGTCACTGAACCAGTCATTGGCATTGCCTTCCTCGAGCACATATTCCAGCGCGCCGAGGAACACGGCCATGGAGAGCAGGCCCCACCAGTCGAACTTCTTGAACAGGCTGTATTCCGGCTTGTCGAAGTCGATGAGTTTCCAGGTCACCACCGTCACGATGATGCCGGGGATAATGTTGACGAGGAACAGCCAGTGCCAGGAGAAGGCGTGGCTGAGATAGCCGCCGACCGTCGGGCCGATGGTCGGCGCCAGCGTCGCGACAAGGCCGATGATCGGCGAGACGACGCTGCGCTTGGAGGGCGGGAAGATCGTGAAGGCCGCCGCAAAGACCGACGGGATCATGCCGCCGCCGATGAAACCCTGCAGCGCGCGGTAGACGATCATCTGGTCGATATTGGTCGCGGTCGCAGCAAGGCCGCTGGCAATGGTGAAGCCGGCAGCCGAGACGGAAAACAGCACCCGCGTCGAGACGATGCGCGCCAGCGTTCCCGAAAGCGGAATCATGATGACTTCCGCGATCAGATAGGCCGTCTGCACCCAGGCGACTTCATCGGAGCCGGCGCTGAGGCCCGCCTGGATTTCCGCCAGCGAGGCCGAGACGATCTGGATGTCGAGGATCGACATGAACATGCCGAAGACCATGGCGAAGAAGGCGATGAGCCGCTTCGGGTCCATGCGGTCTGCGGCGGGCGCGGCGGAGGGCATCGCGCCGGCGGTTGCGGTTGCAGCCATTTGATCCGCGCTCCCAGCGCGAAAGCGGGCGTTTCATGGGAGAAAACAGCCCGGTGCTTCAAGAGATGGAAATATGCCGGCCTTTGCCGGCGACCATCCGAGCGACTTCCTTGAAGTCGGGCGGATCATGAAAAAGGGCGGCGCCGGAGCGCCGCCTCATTCCTTACTTGGCGACAGCCACATCGCCCTTCGGCGCGGTGCGGGTATCGACATCGACGACGACGCTCAAACCGGCGCGCAGACGGCCGCTGTCGAGAACCTCCTTCGGGAAGGAGATGCGAACCGGAACGCGCTGGATGACCTTGGTGAAGTTACCCGTGGCGTTTTCCGGCGGCAGCAGCGAGAACACCGAGCCGGAGGCCGGCGCAAGCGACTCGACCGTGCCGATGATCGGCTCCTCGTCGAAGGCATCGACATGGATGCGGACCTTCGAGCCCGGCACCATGTGCGCGATCTGCGTTTCCTTGAAATTCGCGTCGATATAGAGCTGCGTCACCGGAACGAGCGCTGCCAGCCGCTGGCCGCCGGAGACGAGATCGCCATCCTGAACTGCCAGATTGCCGACGATACCGTCATAGGGCGCCTTCAGCACGGTGAAGCCAAGGTCGCGCTCGGCCTTGTCGCGGGCAAGCTCAAGCGTCCGCACGGTGCTTTCGGCTTCGGCGCGCTGGGCCTGAAGCACGGTGATATTGGCCTTGGCCGCTTCGATATTGGCATCGCCGCCGATCAGATTGGCCTTGGCCTGCGCGAGTGCGATCTCGGCCGTATCCTTGGCGGCGACCGTACCGACATCCTTCGACTGAAGCTCGCTGGCACGGCGCTGGTTGATCTCGGCACCGCGCACGGCGGCTTCGAGTGCCGCCTTCGTCGCCTCGGCCTGGGCAAGGCTTGCCTTTGCGCCGGCGATCTGGGCGTCGAAGCGCTGAAGCGAGAGCTTTTCGGTGACGATCTGAGCTTCCGCCTGCTCGGCCGCCAGCTTGTAGTCGCCATTATCGATGGTGATCAGCGGATCGCCCGCCTTCACGCGCTGGTTGGCAACGACGTTGACCTTCTCGACATAGCCGGAGACCTTCGGCGAAATGGAGGCGATATCGCCTTCGATATAGGCATCGTCCGTGGAGATCAGGAAACGGCCATCCGTCCACCAGTCGTAGCCATACCAACCGCCACCGGCGAGCAAGGCGAGCCCGACGAGCGGCAGGAGGAAGGAGCGGCGCTTCGGCTTCTGCGGCGCGGTGGCGGGCGCAACGGCAGCCTCGGCCACGGGGGCGGCAGCATCCTTCGCCTCGGGAGCCGCGGTTTCGACCGCGCTGTCGGCCTTGAACTCCTCATCGACGGGACGAACGTGAGCGGCACCGGTTTTCTTGGATACGGACATATTGCGCGACCAGCCCTTGTGTGGGAAATTTCGAACCAAACCGTTCGGTTCGATTTGACATAGTGCGTTTCATCCCCCATATCAAGAGAAATCGAACCAATCGGTTCGAAAAATTAACATCACGACAATGCGACCGGATCGAGAGGAAATGACCGTGACCGACGCTGCCGAAGCCCAAGACGAGATGGCCGGCTGCCATCCTGCTGGCCGCAGGGTCGCCGGTGAAGATCCGGCCAAACGCGAGCAGATCATCGAAGGGGCCAAGCGCGTCTTCCTGCGCGGCGGCTTCGATTCGGTCTCGATGAACGACATCACCCGCGAGGCCGGTGTTTCGAAGGGCACGATCTACGTCTATTTCGAAAACAAGGAAGACCTGTTTGCAGCGATGATTCAGCAGGAGCGCAGCCGCGTCGTCGAGACGGTGCGCCACAAGCTGGACGAAAAAAAACCCTTGCGGCAGACCCTGATCGAATTCGGCGTGACACTGGCGACCCACATCACCGCCGAGCCGACGATCCGCGCCATGCGCATCGTGCTGGGCGTGACCGACCGAATGCCGCAGCTTGCCTGCGGCTTCTTCGGCGCCACGCCGGAAAACGGCCACACCGTGCTGCACGCCTTCCTGAAGCGGAAAGTGGCGGCCGGCGAACTTGCCATACCCGACCCGGACCTCGCCTCGCGCCAGTTCATCGAGATGGCCATGGCCGGCATGTTCAAGCAGCGCCTCTTCGGCGTGATGGCCGAACCGCCGACGGAGGCCATGCTCGACTATACCGTCTCCTCGGCAGCCGACGTCTTCCTGAAATCCTACCTGCCGGAACACGGTTGATTTCCCTTCCGCCGGAAGGCACAGTCTCGCCCGTGAGGAGATAATCCCGATGGAAGACCTTTCACCGCGCATCGTCGGCTCGCCGTCGATGCTGATGGCCGTAATTACGCGCGAATACGCCATGGGCGAGATCGACGGCATTCCCGCCCAATGGCAGGAGTTCAACCGTCTTTACGGCGCGCTGGAGGATACCGTCGGCGATGTCGCCTACGGCATTTGCACCCACGAGGACGGCAAGGACGGGCACTTCAACTACCACACGGCAATCGAGATCGCCGAACCCTCCTCCCTGCTTCCCGCCGGCTTCACCTTCCTCAGCCTGCCGGCCCGCGTCTATGCGGTCTTCACCCTTGATGGCCATGTTTCCGGCATCCCGCCGCTCGTCCAGCGCATCTTCACCGAATGGCTGCCCGCCTCAGGTTTCCGACACGGCGCCTTTCCGGACATGCTCGAACGCTATGACGAACGCTTCGATCCGAAAACCGGCACCGGCATCACCGAAATCTGGATTCCGATCGAGAGTTAACGGTATATCGAAGCCGCTCCGATACTCTTCCCGCTTGCAGGAAGAGCGATGCATCATACATAGGCCCTTCATGCGTATCCGCTAAACAGCGGCGCAACGATATTGATCCATCAAGGAAGGACCGGCACTGATGCCAGAAATGCTCCAGCTTCTCCAGGACCCCACAGCTTGGGTTGCGCTTGTCACTCTGGTCGTCATGGAGGTGGTTCTGGGGATCGACAACCTGATCTTCATCTCGATCCTCACCAACAAGCTGCCGCCGGAACACCGCGAACGCGCACGCAAGATCGGCATCAGCCTCGCGCTCGTCATGCGCCTTGCCCTGCTCGGCACCGTCGCCTGGATCGTCAAGCTGACGACGCCGGTCTTCGAACTCTTCGGCCACGGCTTCTCCTGGAAGGACATGATCCTGATCGGCGGCGGTCTCTTCCTCGTCTGGAAGGCGACCAAGGAAATCCACCACAATGTCGATCCCGCCGATCACGACGAGGATTTCATCGCCAGCTCCGCGACCACAACCTTTGCCGCCGCCATCGGCCAGATTCTACTGCTCGACCTCGTCTTCTCGGTCGACAGCATCATCACCGCCGTCGGCATGACGCCGCATCTGCCGATCATGGTCATCGCCGTCATCGCGGCCGTCACGGTGATGCTGGTCGCCGCCGGCCCGCTCGCCCGCTTCATCGAGCAGAACCCGACCATCGTCATGCTGGCGCTCGCCTTCCTGCTGATGATCGGCACGACGCTGATTGCCGAGGGCATGGGCCTGCATGTGCCGAAGGGCTACATTTACGCCGCCATGGCCTTCTCGGCGCTTGTCGAGGTGCTGAACATGCTGTCGCGCAACCGACGACAGAAGGCCAAGTCAGGCCACAAATAAAAAAGAAAAGCCCCAGGACCGCAAATCCTGGGGCTTTCTCATTTCGGACGTGAAGAGGATACGGGCCGGAGGGGTAAGAAGCTCGACTGCCGTTTCGTTGGCCACAGGGAGAAATCGGAAAAATCCCTGCGTTCTTCGGCACCCTCGGGTCCGATTGACACGGCCCGCATTCCTCTGGAGAGCTAACGGGCCGGAACCTCATATGGTTCCGGCTTTTTTCATTTTTCCGCGATGCCCTTCAGGTTTTCGAGACCGACGACAAAGTCCTTGCCGATCATCTCGTCCATGCTGAAGAACACGCCCATGACCTTGGCGATCAGCGGGCTCGGGCCATCCATCGCCCAAGTGACTGCTGTGCCGCTTGCGGCGGGCGAAAGCGTGAAGGTCGCGATATTGTGGGCCTCGAACGGCCGGCTGAAATCGAGCTTGATAACGACTTTTTCAGCCGAACTTTCCAGAATTTCCATGCGGCCGGCGCCAATATCCTTGTTGCCGTCCCAGGCATAGATAGCCCCCGGTCCGAGCGGGGAACCCGAGAAGCTGCGGCTCATCGCCGGATCGCGCTTTTCATAGGGCGACCAGGCTTGCCACTGATGGAAATCATTGATCAGCGGCACGATCTTCTCGGGCGGCGCCGCGATCGTTGCGCTGCGCTCGACATGGAACGTATCCGGCTTCGTCGAGGCGAAGATGACCAGCGCAATCGCCGCCAATACGATGACGGCGAGAATGATAAGAATGGTTTTCAGCATAAAAACTCCAAAAGATCAGACGAGTTGGGCAATAACGGCAGCCATTTTTTCGAGGCTCTGGCTCCAGCCTTCCTCCATGCCGCCATCGAGTTGCGGCACCAGTTCCCTGGTGATTTTCAGCACCTCGGTATGAAGCGTCATCTCGGTGCGGTCGCCGACCGCCCTGAGCGTCACCGTATTCAGGAGTTCGATCATCGGCGTGCCGGTCTCGTCGTCCCAGGTGGTGGTGAAGGCAAAGCGCTCGTTCTCGACCACCTCCTTGACTACGCCGTTCGACGGATTGCGCACTCCGTCCGCCCCTTCCATGTGCAAGCGGATGACGCCGCCGGGGCGCAAATCGACCTCGCAGACAGGTGTGGAATAGCCATGCGGCCCCCACCATTGCGCCAGGTGATAGGGATCGGTCCAGACCTTGTAGACCAAGGCAACCGGCGCATCGAAGGTGCGCTTCAAGACAAGGTTGGCCTTGGCGGCCGGCACGTATTCAGCTCTTGCGTCCATTGTCGTCTCCTTCCTGCAGTTTTCGAAGATAGAGATCGAGCCGGTCAAAACTCTGATCCCAGAATTGCCTGTAGTTATCGAGCCAGCCCTGCAGGTCCTTCAGCGGACCGGGCTCCAGCCGGCAGGGTCGCCACTGCGCCTCGCGGCCGCGGCTGATGAGCCCCGCCTTCTCCAGCACCTTCAGATGCTTCGAGATGGCCGGCAGGCTCATTTCGAACGGTGCCGCCAGTTCGTTGACCGAAGCCTCCCCTTTGGCCAGCCGGGCGAGGATCGCCCTGCGGGTCGGATCGGCAAGCGCCGAGAAGGTCGCGGTCAGCTGTTCCTCGCCCATCGCAATTAAACCATCAAGTTAATTAACTTATGAGTTAAGTACAGCGATCCCCATTCCCTGTCAAGCACACCCTGTCCAGTTTTTCTTGACGTCTCCTTATGAATATGGTCTCACGCCAGCCGAATGGATTTTCCCCACTTTTCCGCCTCTCGCGGCGCCATCCGGGGCATTTCCTCCCAGAAAAGCATGGCCTTCAGACCGGACCGAAGCACCTCCGGTGG
Source organism: Rhizobium sp. Root1212 (assembly GCF_001424985.1). Taxonomy (GTDB): domain Bacteria; phylum Pseudomonadota; class Alphaproteobacteria; order Rhizobiales; family Rhizobiaceae; genus Pararhizobium. Next base: position 95,337 of record NZ_LMDA01000023.1, on the reverse strand, counting down.
AAGGCCGAACACGGGCCAGGATCATGACCGACAGACCAGTCCGGGTGCGCATCGCACCTTCCCCCACCGGCGAACCCCATATCGGCACCGCCTATATCGCGCTGTTCAACTACCTCTTTGCCAAGAAGCACGGCGGCGAGTTCATCCTGCGCATCGAGGATACCGACGCGACCCGCTCGACGCCGGAATTCGAGACGAAGGTGCTGGACGCGTTGAAATGGTGCGGGCTCGAATGGTCGGAAGGCCCGGACATCGGCGGCCCCTACGGCCCCTATCGCCAGAGCGACCGCAAGGACCTCTATTTGCCTTACGTCGAGAAGATCGTCGAAAACGGCCACGGCTTCCGCTGCTTCTGCACGCCCGAGCGCCTGACGGAGATGCGCGAAGCCCAGCGCGCCGCCGGCAAGCCGCCGAAATATGACGGTCTCTGCCTGACGCTGACGGCCGAGGAAGTCACGACCCGCATGGCGGCCGGAGAACCGACCGTCGTGCGCATGAAAATCCCGACCGAGGGCTCCTGCAAGTTCGTCGATGGCGTCTACGGCCCGGTCGAAATTCCGTGGGATGCCGTCGACATGCAGGTGCTGCTCAAGGCCGACGGCATGCCGACCTATCACATGGCAAACGTCGTCGACGACCATATGATGAAGATCACCCACGTCGCCCGCGGCGAGGAGTGGCTGGCATCGGTACCGAAGCACATCCTGATCTACCAGTATCTCGGGCTTAAGCCGCCGGTGTTCATGCACCTGTCGCTGATGCGCAATGCCGACAAATCGAAGCTGTCGAAGCGCAAGAACCCGACCTCGATCTCCTACTACTCCGCCCTCGGCTACCTGCCGGAAGCGGTGATGAACTTCCTCGGCCTGTTCTTCATCCAGATCGCCGAAGGCGAAGAGATGCTGACCATGGATCAGCTCGCCGAAAAGTTCGATCCGGAAAACCTGTCCAAGGCCGGTGCGATCTTCGATATCCAGAAGCTCGACTGGCTGAACGGCCGCTGGCTGCGCGAAGGCCTATCGGAAGAGGAATTCCGCGGCCGGGTGCTGGCCTGGGCGATGGAAAACGACCGCATCAACCAGGGCCTCAAGCTCTCGCAGTCGCGCATCACCAAGTTCGGCGATCTGCCTGATCTCGCCGGCTTCCTGTTCAAGTCCGACCTCGGACTCGATGCCGCGTCCTTCGCCAAGGTGAAATCCACGCCGGAAGAGCTGGTGGCGATCTTCAACGAGGTTCAGCCGTCGCTCGAAAAAATCCTCGAATGGAACGTCGAATCCATCGAAGCCGAACTGCGCGCCGTCGCCGACCGTCTGGAAAAGAAGCTGAAGGTGGTCGTCGCACCGCTGTTCATCGCCGTTTCCGGTTCGTCGCGGTCGCTGCCCCTGTTTGACTCGATGGCCATTCTCGGCCGCTCCGTCGTGCGCCAGCGCCTGAAGGTCGCCGGCCAGGTCGTCGCCTCCATGGCCGGCAGCGGAAAGTAAGGAAAGATCATGACCGAAAAGACCGAAACCGCCCTTTCCTCCGACGTGACCGAAGTCCGCGCGCAAAAGCTGAAGCTGCTGCGCGAACAGATCGGCGACGTCTATCCGGCGCATTTCCACCGCACGATCACCAATGGCGAACTCGCCGAGAAGTACGAGAGCCTTGAGCCGGACACCGAGACGCAGGATGTCGTCACCGTTGCCGGCCGCGTCTATTCCTCGCGCAATTCCGGCATGTTCATGGACATCCGCGATGCCTCGGGCAAGATCCAGATCTTCAGCCACAAGGACACGACCCCGGAAGAAGCCCGCGCCCTGCTACCCCTGATCGACATCGGCGATATCATCGGCGTGACCGGCGTCGTGCGCCGCACCAAGCGCGGCGAACTGACGATCAACGCACAGCAGATCACGATGCTGACGAAGTCGCTGCTGCCGATGCCGGAAAAGTGGCATGGCCTCTCCGACATCGAGCTGCGCTACCGCAAGCGTCACCTCGACATCATGACCAATGACGACTCGAAGCTGCGCTTCCAGCAGCGCTCGAAGATCGTCTCCGGCATCCGCCGCTTCATGGAAAACGACGGCTTCATGGAAGTCGAGACGCCGATGCTGCATTCGGTCTATGGCGGCGCGACCGCCGAGCCGTTCAAGACGCATCACAACACGCTGAAGCTCGATATGTACCTGCGCATCGCGCCGGAACTGTTCCTGAAGCGCACGCTGGTTTCGGGCCTCACCGACAAGGTGTTCGAGATCAACCGCAACTTCCGCAACGAAGGCGTCTCCACCCGGCACAATCCCGAATTCACGATGATGGAGTGCTACTGGGCCTATGCCGACTACGAGGACATCATGGACCTCGTCGAGCGGCTGTTCTCGGAACTCGCCATCAAGATTCACGGCTCGACCGAATTCGCCTTCGGCGACAAGGAAATCTCCTTCAAGGGGCCGTTCAAGCGCGTGCCGATGCCGGATGCGGTGAAGGAAGCAACGGGCATCGACTTCCTCGCCCTCAAGTCGGACGAGGAAGCCCGCGCTGCCGCCAAGGCTGCCGGCTTTGCCGTCGAGAAGGACTGGACCTGGGGCGAATGCCTCGCCTTCATCTTCGAAGAGAAGGTCGAGCCGACGCTGATCCAGCCGAGCCATGTCACCCATTTCCCGAAGGACATCTCGCCCTTTGCCAAGGAAGTGCCGGGCGAACCCCGCCTCGTCGAGCGTTTCGAGACCTATTGCAACACCTGGGAACTCGGCAACGCCTTCTCCGAACTCAACGACCCGGAAGAACAGCGCCGCCGCATGGTCGAGCAGCTGGAGCAGGCCCATGCCCGCGGCGAAAAGGACAAGCAGCTCGATGACGAGTTCCTCGACGCCATGGACCAGGGCATGCCGCCTGCCGGCGGCCTCGGCATCGGCGTCGATCGCCTGATCATGCTGCTGACCAACTCGCCGTCGATCCGCGACATCATTCTCTTCCCGGCGCGTCGCGCCAAGGCAGACTGATCCGCAGCGATGTTGGAATGATTTGAAGGAGCCTGCCGTCAGTGAACGGCGGGCTCCTTTTTCGTTTCGGCTTCTGCCGTCATGTCGTTTGGCTCGGCCTTCGGCTCGGCGGCTTGTGAATGCTCTTCGGGCTGAGCATGCGCATCCTTGGTTTCGGCTGGTGCCGCGGCTTCGCCATCGCCGAAAATCATCGCCTTGACGGAGGCAAACATGCCGGGCTTTTCGGCTTCCGCATGCTCTTCCGGCTTGGCGGCATGGTCTTCCGCCGGCGCGGCCTCACCATGGCCTGCAGCTTCCGGCTTTTCCTCGCCTGAGCCGAAGATCATACCGGTGATCGACGCCAGCATGCCCTCGCTCTTTTCACCGCTTGCGGCTTCGCCATGCCCCTCGGCAGCCGCTTCTTCACCATGACCTTCTGCCGGCTTTTCGCCGTGACCTTCTTCGCTTGCCTTGGCCTCGCCGCCATGGCCTTCGGCTTCCGCCGCTTCGCCGTGCCCCGACGCCTTCTCCGAAGCCGCCTCGCCATGCTCGCCGGCTTCGCTGCCCTCGGCACCTTCGACCGGCACCGGATCGGCACATTCGGTCTTCTCGACGATCGAGGTCAGCGTGTCCTTGATCTTGTCCTGTGAAAGACTGACATCCTGACCGTAATAGAGACCGACGGTATTGGCTTCGCTATCGCTGTAGCGCGCCGAGAAAAGATTGCTCATACCCGGCACGATCTTGGGATCGGGCGCAAACAGCACCTGCGCCCCGATCGCCGCCCCGCGCCAGTCGGCACGCTCCTTCGGTCCGGCCGTATCGAGCACCGCCACTTGGTAAAGATCGGCCTTTTCGGCATGCACCAGCAGGCCGGCGACGCGCAACGCCGTGCGCACCCGCTCCTCGCCACTGCCCTTCTCGACGGTGATGTATTTGCGAATCCAGCGCTGGCCGTTGCGGCGCATCTTCAGGGTTTCGACCGTGGTGCAGGCGAGACCGGAAACCGAGGGAGCCCGCTTCTCTTCATCCTTGCCCTGCACCATGAACAGCGCATAGGCGCCCGACGCGCCGGAAAGCAGCAGCACGCCGGCGACGGCGAACATCGCCTTGCGTGGAAGACGTATCTTCTTCAGGATCGATTTCACCGCTGCCGCCCCGTTGTCCGTTACCAAGCCCTTGAACGGACGGCATTCTAACGGCGTGACGTTTCGGAAGTTTAAACGACGGGCAGGACGAAGCCTGCCAAAACGACGTCGGGGCACCCGAAAGGATGCCCCAAAAATGTACGGAAACGGCTGAAACTACTGAACCAGCTGATAGCCGTTGCAGCTGGAAACCCGGCGCCAGCCGCTCATATCATCGGAATACAGCCGGCCGGAGCCATCGACATTCGGCATGCAGAAGCGCTGGTAGCGATAATTCTCGCGATTTTCGCCGCTGCCGCCATGGGTGATGCTGCCGCCGCCGGTGCGGCCGCCCTTGTCGCCGCGGCTCTGGGCGGCTGCGTCATGAAGGGAGAGGGTGCTTGCGGCAGCGACGACAAGCAGCAGGGAAACGGTCTTGCGCATGATATTCCTCCTGGATTTTTGACTGGGAGGGCCAACCCCTTCCCCTGAGATGACCATCTCAAAATCCGGGATACCGCGCTGTTTCGGATGGAACAGGGCCGACGCCCGGTGAAAATCATCGGAATATTCGCCCGACAAGGCTTGATCCCCGCCAAAATGGGGGCGAAGACAGGGCACGGAAAATCAGCCCGGCAGGGAGAGCATGGCACGCATCGCAATATCAGGCGCAGGCATCATCGGATGCGCCACCGCCGTTCACCTGATCGAACGGGGACATGACGTCACCGTGTTCGAAAAGGACCTTTCCGGCCTGCCCGCCTCCGTCGGCAATGCCGGCATCCTCGCCGTGCCGGAAATCGATCCGCTTGCCCGGCCCGACATGCTGTTTTCCGCGCCCAAATGGCTGGCCGATCCGCTCGGACCGCTGACCCTGCGCTGGCAGGACCTGCCGGCGCTCACCCCCTGGCTCCTGGCCTTCCTATTGGCCGCGCGACCGGGCCAGGTCGAGCGCTCCCGCGCCGCGATGCTGAGCCTGATGCGCGACGCACTTGAAGCCCATGAGAGGCTTGCCGCGACAGTCGGCATCTCCGGTCATATGAAGAAGAGCGGCGCACTGACGATCTTCGACAGCGAAAGCAAGCTCAACGACGCCTTCCCGCACGAAGAGAAGAATGCAGCGCTGCTCGGCCACGAGGTCGAAAAACTCGACCGCGCCGCCGCCCGCGCGCAGGTCCCGGCGCTGGAAGGCAATTTCGCCGGCGGCATCTTCTCCTCCGGTTACCAGACCTTCCTCGATCCGCTGGCGCTCTTGCGCGGCCTGCAGGCTTTCGTGCGCGAACGCGGTCATCTCGTCGAGGCGGAGGTCGCCCGCGTCAACCAGCAGGCCGCCAGCATCGAGATCGTCACCGCGGCGGGCGAGCGCCAGCAATTCGACAAGGCTGTCATCACCTCGGGTATCTGGTCGCGCGATCTCGTCCGTAGCCTCGGCCTCAGCGTTCTGCTCGAAACCGAGCGCGGCTACAACACCACCTTCGTCGATCCGACTGTAACGCTGGAGCTGCCCGTGTTCTTCTCCGAGCACGGCTTCGTCGCCACGCCGCTCAGGAACGCGCTGCGCATCGGCGGTGCCGTCGAGCTTGCTAAGCCGGATGCGCCGGCCAATTTCGCCCGCGCCGCCGCCATGCGCCAGAAAATGCGCCGTTATGTGCCGAGCCTGCCGGAAAGCGGCGGCACCGAATGGATGGGCCGACGTCCTTCGACACCGGATTCCATTCCGGTCATCAGCCTGCATCCGTCCGATCCCCGCATCGCCATGGCCTTCGGCCACGGCCATCTCGGTCTCACGCTGTCGGCCGTCACCGGCCGCAGCATCGCCAGCCTTCTCGAAGCCGGCGAGCAGGAGCATCTTAATCCCTTCAGCATCCGCCGCTTCCAGTAACGCTTTTTTGGAAAGAACATTCATGCACAAGGTCATTTTCGATACGGACCCCGGCGTCGACGACGCGATGGCACTCCTGTTTCTCCATCATCACCCGGATATCGACCTGATCGGCATCACCACCGTCTTCGGCAATGCCTCGATCGAGACGACGACGCGCAACGCCCTGTTTCTGAAGCAAGCCTGGAACATCGACGCCCCGGTCGCCAAGGGCGCCAACGAGACCTACGATCCGAGCCGCCCGCATGTGGGCTGGCCGACCTTCATCCACGGCGATGACGGCCTCGGCAATATCGGCGTGCCGCAAACCGTCGATCTGCCCTGCGATGTCAGGCCGGCTCATCGCTTCATCATCGAAACCGTGCGCGCCAATCCGGGTGAGGTGACGATCGTCGCCGTCGGCCGCATGACCAATCTTGCCGTTGCCTTGCGCGAAGACCCCGGCATTGCCGGCCTCGTCAAGGCCGTGGTCATCATGGGTGGCGCCTTCGATCGTCCCGGCAACATCACGCCCGCTGCCGAAGCCAACATCCATGGCGACCCGGAAGCGGCCGACGCCGTCATGACTGCCGCCTGGCCCGTCACGGTCATCGGCCTCGATGTCACGGTGCCGACCGTCATGACCCGCAACCTGCTCTCGGACATCGTCGCCGCCGGCGGCGCGCGGGCAAAGCTGCTGTCGGACATCTCGCAGTTCTACATCGATTTCTACGAAAACCATGTCGAGGACGGCATGGTGGTGCATGACAGCTGCGCCTGCGTCTATGTCGTGGCGCCCGAGCTTTTCCGCACCCGCAGCGGCGCGATTCGCGTCGTCTGCGGCGGCATCGCCGATGGCCAGACGATCCAGAAGCCGGACAGCCAGACCTTCCCGTCCGGCGACTGGGACAACCTGCCGAGCCAGGACGTCTGCATCGCCGTCGATTCCAAGGGCGTTCTCGATCTCGTCGCCAAGACGCTGTCGGCCTATCCGCACGCCTGATAAAAAATTCCTGACGTGACGCTGGCAGGAGCGATCCTGCCGGCTATCTTGCTTTCCATGAAACCGGAAGCGCTGCTCTATTCCACGCCCAGGGGCCTCTATTGCGAGAGGGGCGATTTCTATATCGATCCGGTGCAGCCGGTCGAACGGGCGCTGATCACCCACGGTCATGCCGACCATGCCCGCTCCGGCCACGCCAAGGTCCTCGCCACCCGCGAAACCCTCGACATCATGGCCATCCGCTACGGCGAGACGTTCTGCGGCGAGGCCCAAAGTATCGCCCTCGGCGAACGCCTGTCCATCAATGGTGTCACCGTCAGCTTCTACCCCGCCGGCCATGTGCTCGGCTCGGCCCAGATCCGCGTCGAAGCGGAGGGAACCCGCATCGTGGTCTCCGGCGACTACAAACGCCGCCGCGACCCGACCTGCGCCGGCTTCGAACCGGTACCCTGCGATGTTTTCATCACCGAAGCGACCTTCGGCCTGCCGGTCTTCCACCACCCCGACGACAAGGACGAGATCGCCAAGCTCCTGACCTCGCTCAGACAGTTTCCCGAGCGCACCCATCTCGTCGGCGCCTATGCGCTCGGCAAGGCCCAGCGCGTCATCGCCCTCCTGCGCGAAGCCGGTTATCACGAGCCGATCTTCATCCACGGTGCGCTCGCCAAACTCTGCACCTACTACCAGGAGTGCGGCATCCCGCTCGGAGACCTTCGCCCGGCGACGATAGAAGGCGGCGACCGCCAATCCTTCGCGGGGCAGATCGTCATCGGCCCGCCCGCGGCCTTTGCCGATCGCTGGGCGCGGCGCTTTCCCGATCCGCTCGCCATCTTCGCCTCCGGCTGGATGCTGGTGCGCCAGCGGGCCAAGCAACGCGGCGTCGAGCTGCCGATGATCATTTCCGACCATTGCGACTGGCCGGAACTCCTCGCTACCATCACCGAAATAGCCCCATCCCAGGTCTGGGTCACCCATGGCCGCGAGGAAGCACTGGTCCGCTGGTGCGAACTGCAGGGCATACCCGCCCGCCCGCTGCACCTCGTCGGCTATGAAGACGAGGGCGATTGACATGCACGCCTTCGCCGAACTGCTCGACCGCCTCGTGCTGACCCCGCAGCGCAACGCCAAGATCAAGCTGATGGCGGATTATTTCCGTTCCGCCCCCGATCCCGACCGCGGCTATGCCCTCGCCTCCCTCGCCGGCACCCTGACGCTCAGCACCGTCAAGCCCCAGCTTTTGAAACAGCTGGTGCTGGAACGTATGGACGAGGTGCTGTTCCAGTATTCCTACGATTATGTCGGCGACCTCGCCGAAACGATCTCGCTCGTCTGGGAGCCGGCAGGCGACGGGACGCTTGAACCGATCGACCTCTCACTCGGCGCAATCGTGCGAAAGCTGCAATCGGCAAGTCGTGCCGATGTGCATGGCGTGGTCCGCACCCTGCTCGACCAGCTCGACGGCTCCAGCCGTTTCGCCTTCCTGAAGCTGATCACCGGCGGCATGCGCATCGGCGTTTCGGCCCGGCTGGTGAAGCAGGCTCTGGCCGACATGGGTGGCGTCGATGTCGTCGAAATCGAAACCCTGTGGCATGGGCTGGAACCACCCTATCTCGATCTTTTCCGCTGGCTGGAAGGCAAGAGCGAGAAGCCAAGCCTCTCCATGCCCGCCGTCTTCCATTCGGTCATGCTGGCCACCCCGCTTGCCGAAAGCGATGTGGCCGCGCTCGACCCGGCTGATTTCGCCGCCGAATGGAAATGGGACGGCATCCGCGTGCAATTCGCCAATCTCGCCGGCACCCGCCGGCTCTATTCCCGGAGCGGCGACGATATCTCCGGCGCGTTCCCCGATATCCTCGACGCCGCCACCTTCGAAGGCATCATCGACGGCGAGCTACTGGTCGGCGGCACGATGCGCAGCAACCGCGCCACCCGCAGCTTTTCCGACCTGCAGCAGCGCCTGAACCGCAAGACCGTGACCCGCAAGATGCTGGAGGAGTATCCGGCCTTCATCCGCGGTTACGACCTGCTGTTTGCCGGCGAAGAGGATATTCGGGGCCGCAATTTCGTCGAACGGCGCGAACGGCTCGAAGCCGTGATCGACGCCTCACCCCCGGATCGCTTCGATCTCTCGCCGCTGGTGCCCTTCTCCAGCTGGGAAGAACTCGACAGTCTCCGGCGCGCGCCACCCGATCCCGTCATCGAAGGCATCATGCTGAAACGCCTCGATTCGCCCTATACCGCCGGCCGCATGAAAGGCCCGTGGTTCAAGTGGAAGCGCGATCCCTACAATGTCGATGCCGTGCTGATGTATGCCCAGCGCGGCCATGGCAAGCGGTCGAGCTACTATTCCGATTTCACCTTCGGCGTCTGGACGGACAAGGACGGCGCGGATGCGCTTGTCCCGGTCGGCAAGGCCTATTTCGGCTTCACCGATGCCGAGCTTGAAATCCTCGACCGCTACGTGCGCGAAAACACCATCGAGCGCTTCGGCCCGGTCCGATCGCTCCGAGCGGAGCCGGATCACGGTTTCGTCGTCGAGGTCGCCTTCGAAGGCATTAATTTCTCCACCCGCCACAAGTCCGGCGTCGCCATGCGCTTTCCGCGCATCGCCCGGCTGCGCCAAGACAAGCTGCCGCGCGAAGCCGACCGGCTGGAGACCCTGACGGCCATGATTGCGGCTCCCGAGCCCCCATAAGCGTCAGCACATATTGTTAAGATCAATCTGCGACCATCTTCGCTACACCGCCTACGCGGTTGAGGGGAATGGGTTGATCTGGTGATCTTGGAAAGTCTGAAAACATCGCGACGGTTCTTCCGGCCGAGCTACCTGCCCGCCCTGATTGCCGTCGTCATGGCGGTCGCAGCCGGGATTTTTGCCGAGGAACAGAACCGCGCCATCCACGCCGCCCGCCTGCGCGCCGCCGTCGTCGCCGAACTCACGCCCATTCGCTCCCGCCTCGAATCCAGTATCAACGGCGACATCCAGCTGGTGCGCGGCCTGATCGCGACGATCGCCACCGAACCCGGCATGACCCAGGACCGCTTCACCGGGCTGTCGCAAAATATCTTCAACGAACGCTCCAACCTGCGCAATATAGCCGCCGCCCCGGGCCTTGTCGTCTCCATGGTCTATCCGCTGAAGGGCAACGAAAAGGCGATCGGCCTCGACTACAACAGCAACCCGCAGCAGCGCGCCGCCGCCCTTCGCGCCCGCGACAGCGGCAAGCTGGTGTTGGCCGGACCGCTGGAGCTGGTGCAGGGTGGCCAGGGTCTGATCGGCCGTTTTCCGGTATTCAACGGCATCGCCGGGCCGCAGCAACGGTTCTGGGGCATCGTCTCGGCCGTCATCGATGTCGACAAGCTCTACAGGATCAGCGGCCTCGCCTCCGCCGCAGATATCGATGTCGCCATCGTCGGCAAGGATGGCCTCGGCGAAGACGGCGCGCTGTTTTACGGCGCACGCAACATTCCGAGCAGCGATCCGGTTCGCATGAGCGTGCTGCTCCCCGGCGGCTCGTGGGAGATCAGTGCCGTGCCGAAGGGGGGCTGGCCCGCTGATCCGCCCAATCTCTGGCAGATGCGGCTGCTGCTGGCGCTCGGCGGCCTGATCATCGTCGTGCCGATGATCATCACCGGCCGGCTGATGGAGGAGCGCCAGAACAACATCCTCGCCCTTGAGGAAAACAAGGATCGCCTGCAGGAACTCTCCCACCGCCTGAACATTGCCCTGGATACCTCCGAAATCGGCATCTGGGAACTCGACGTCGCCTCCGGCACCCTGCTCTGGGACGATCGTATGCGTGAACTGTACGGCTTCGAGGAAGATCGCGGCCCGGTTCTGGAGGACTGGCGCGACACGCTGCATCCGCTCGACGTGGAGCGCTCCGAACTGGAATTTGCCCTCGCCCTTGGCAAGCAGGTGCAATCCTACCGCGACCAGTTCCGTCTGCAATTGAAGGACGGCAAGATCCGCCATATCCGGGCTATCGGCTCCTGCTATATCGGCGCCGGCGGACGACGCAAGATCGTCGGCGTCAACTGGGATGTGACCGCCGATGTCGAGCGCAACGAAAGCCTGGAGGATGCCCGCCGTCAGGCCGAGGCCCACAGCGCGGAGCTGGAAGCCGCCCGCCACCGCATGGAATTCAACGCCCTGCACGATCCCCTGACCGGGCTGCCGAACCGCCGCTATCTCGACCAGACGCTCTCGACGGCGCAGGCCGACACCGGCCAGCGTCCGGCGCTTGCCCGCATCCTCCACATGGACCTCGATCGGTTCAAGGAAATCAACGACACGCTCGGCCACGCCGCCGGCGACGAAATTCTGCGCCATGCCGCGCATGTGCTGCGGGAAAACACCGGCGACGACGATTTCGTCGCCCGCATCGGCGGCGACGAGTTCGTCATCATCTCACGCACCGAGGACGACGACACCGATCTCGCCCGCCGCGTCATAGAGGCGATGAGCGTGCCGGTGATGTATCACGGCCAGAAATGCCGCATCGGCGTCAGCATCGGCATTGCCCGCCAGGCCTCCCAACGGGAGGAGCTGTCCCAGGTGCTCGTCAACGCCGATATCGCCCTTTATGAAGCCAAGCGCCGCGGCCGCGGTCGCTACGAGGTCTTCGCCCATTCGCTGAAGACGGCCGTGTTCAAGAGCAAGCAGACGGCGGACGAAATCCTGCGCGGCCTGGAGCAGAACGAGTTCATCGCCTATTTCCAGCCGCAGTTCTGTCCAAGAACCCTCGACATCATCGGTGTCGAAGCGCTCGCGCGCTGGGATCACCCGCAGAAGGGCGTACTCGCCCCGCATGCCTTCCTGAAGACCGCCGAGGAGATCAACGTGCTGGCCGAGATCGACCAGCGCATCCTCGAACAGGCCCTGTTCCACTCCCGCCGCTGGGATGCGAGCGGCATCGATATTCCCAAGGTCTCCGTCAATCTCTCCTACCATCGCCTGCACGACGAAAACCTGATCGACCGGCTGAACCAGCTTGCGATCCCGAAGGGCCGTCTGTCCTTCGAGCTTCTGGAATCGATCTCTTTCGACGAAAGCGATATGACAGTGCTTTCCAACATCGAGAAGATCAAAGGCCTCGGCATCGATATCGAGATCGACGATTTCGGCACCGGCTACGCCTCGATCGTCAGCCTGTTGAAGCTGACCCCGCGCCGCCTGAAGATCGACCGTCAGCTCATAATGCCGATCCTGACTTCGGCAAGCCAGCGCCAGCTCGTCGCCTCGATCATCGATATCGGCAGCTCGCTCGGCGTGGAGGTGATGGCGGAGGGCGTCGAAACGCTGGAACATGCGAAAATATTGCGCGAACTCGGCTGCCACGGCTTGCAGGGCTATGCCTTCGCACGTCCCATGAGCCCGACCGAACTTGCCAATTTCGCCCGCGAAAAACGGTGGCTGGCGGCCTGAGCGGAAAGTCCGGCCCGGCGCAAACCGTCGATTCGCTGTGGCGGAATGTCCCCACCCCTGTAGAAAAAGTCAGCGCATTTTGCCGCAGAAACAATTCGATACAGAACCGACGCACGGCCGATACGCGATGCCTTTATCGGTGCATTCCGACCGTCTTTAGCCGTTTTCGGCAGCGATTCCGGCATGTTGATGCCACCAAGGGCGTGGCACATTGGAAACACCCGACTGTGGAAATGCTGTTTTACGGCCTTGTTGGCAATTGCCCGCTCGCTTGCAGCGCGGAAAATGTCTAAAGACACAAAGTGAATCGTTTATTACTGGCGCAGACCGTGCCGGATGGGGAAACTGATGAAGACTCTCAAAGTGCTCCTTCCCTTGAGCCTCCTGTTGCTGTCCGGCTGCATGGTCGGACCTGATTACCAGAAGCCCGATGCAAGCCTTCCCGGCAAATTCTCCCAGGGCAATCAGGCCAGCACCGACGTAACCCTCAATCCCTGGTGGGAAGCCTTCCGCGACAACCGCTTGAACAGCCTCGTTACCCAGGGCATGAACGAAAACCTTGATGTCCAGCAGTCGCTGGAGCGTATCGTCGAGGCCCGCGCCAATGTCATCGTCGCCGCATCCGGCGGCCTGCCGCAGATCAATGCCGGCGGCGCTGCAACGGCGCAAGGCACGGATGGTTCTTACCTGCGCAGGACCAGCCTCGGCACAACTGACCACAACGAAACCAAGACGCTGAATGCCGGCGCCGACGTTTCCTGGCTGCTCGATTTCTTCGGCCAGTACCGCCGCGCCAAGGAAAGCGCCGAAGCATCGCTCGATGCCTCTTACGATGATGTCAACGTCGCGCGTCTGGCCTACCTGTCGGACCTGACGGCGTCGTACATCGAGGCCCGCTATAACCAGGAAGCGCTTGCCCTGCAGCGCAAGAACCTGGAATCGCGCCGCGAAACCCTGAAGCTGACCAACGATATCAAGGCTGCGGGTGCGGCCTCCAGCCTCGACGTCGTTCAGGCCGAAGGTCTGGTCAATACGACACTCGCAGAGCTTCCGGGCTACGAGGCTGGCTTCAACCAGGCCGCGAACCATATCGCCACCCTGCTCGGCCTGCCGGCGACCTCGATCACCGCGAGCCTGCAGAAGGGCACCGCCCAGCCGTGGCCGCGCTACAATACCAAGATCGGCATTCCTGCGGACCTCGTGCGCAACCGTCCTGACATCCGTCGCGCCGAACGGCTGTTGGCTGCCCAGACGGCTGCGATCGGCGTTGCCGAAGCGCAGCTCTATCCGAGCCTGACGCTCGGCGGCACCATCGACGTGACCCGCACGATCGCCGCCGCCGTCGGTAGCGCCGGCAGCTGGTCCTTCGGTCCCAGCCTCTCCATCCCGGTCTTCAGCGGCGGCCGCCTGAAGGCGAATGTCGATATCGCCAAGTCCGGTGCGCAGCAGCAATACCTCGCCTGGAAACAGACGGTTCTGAACGGCATCGAGGAAGTCGAAAACGCGCTCATCGCCCTGCAGAAGAACTACGAGACGGTCGCAGCCCTTCGCAAGGTCGTGAAGTCTTACGAAGAAGCGCTCAGCCTCGCCCGCGAAAGCTACAAGGGCGGCGCGACCTCGCTGCTCGACGTGCTCGATGCCGAACGCAACCTCGCAGCGTCCCGCGTGACGCTCGCTGCCAGCATCCGCAACCTCGCGAACAACTACGTAACGCTGAACGTCGCCATCGGCGGCGGCTCGGCAATCGAAACGCCGACCAGGGAAAGCGCGCCCCAAAAGGTCGCGGCAACCCAGTAAGCGCAATACCGAACAGAAAAGGCCGCCCGGCAGAAGCCGCGGCGGCCTTTTTGTTTTCAACGCTTTCTCGTTTTCGGATCAGGCAACCAGCAGCGGCAGCCGCACCGTCTGCAGCAGGCCACCCTGCGGACGGTTGACGATGGTGATCGAGCCGCCGTGTTTCTCGACGATCTCGCGGGCGATCGCCAGCCCGAGCCCCGCGCCCGGTATCAGCTTGCGCCGCGCCTGATCGACGCGGAAGAACGGTTCGAAGACCCGGTCGATCAGATCGACCGGAATGCCGGGACCATTGTCGCGGATCGTGATCGTCACGCCGGCATCGCCATCGGCAAAAAGTTTGGCCTCTCCGCCCTGCCCGTGGGTCGCGGCATTGACGGTGAGATTGCGCAGCGCCCGTTTCAGGGCGAAGGAAGAGCCCGAAACGGTGGCCCGCTCCATCGCCGCAAGCCGCATCGGCAGCCCCAGTTCGCCAAGCTCGGAGACGATCTCCTCCAGCAGCGTATCGAGCGGCACGGCCTCGCGCATCTGCAGCCCCGCTTCCTCCCGCACCAGGCAGATGGCGCTGTCGGCGATCTGGTCCAGTTCGTCGAGGTCCTTCAGCCAGGCATTGCGCTCGTCGGTCTCGGCGACGAATTCCGCGCGCAGGCGCATGCGGGTCATCGGCGTGCGCATGTCGTGCCCGGCCGCCGCGACGAGCCGCATGCGGCTTGCCATAGCCGCATTGAGCCGCGCCGCCAGCCGGTTGATCGTGCGCGCCGTGGTGCGCACCTCCATCGGTCCGGTCTCGGGCATGTCGGGGATGACGCCATCCGGCCGGATCTTGGCAATCGCCCCCTCCAGCACCCGGAGCGGCCGCATCATCACCGCGCTGGCATAGACGGCGACGATCACCACGCCGAGCGCGACCAGCGCCAGATAGGCGATCAGCGGCCAGAGCGGAAACGGCCCCAAATTGGGAAAGACCAGATAGGCCCAGCGCCCGTCCGGCAGCTTCACCGCAAGCTCCCGCGGCGCACCGGCGGAGCGCCGCAGCATCACCATCTCGGCAGAATAGCCGCCGTCGCGGGCGATATCCGCCACATTTTCGCTCCGGTCCCGGTCGATCAGTTCGGGCTTCGGGGCATCGCCGATCGGGATATGCAGCCGCTCAGCCGCGGACGGGTCCTTTGCCAGCAGCACCAGCGCGATCTCCGCCTTTTCCACCAGCGCCTGCTTGAAAACCGACTCGGACGGTTTCCGCACGAGTTGGATCGTCACGAAGGTTGCGATCACCAGCACCAGAAGCACGGCGACGACAAGCAGGATGGTAAAACGCGTGCGCAGCGACCACATGGCTTAAGCCCCGCGCTCGACGGGCACCGCCAGCTGATAGCCTTTGTTGCGCACCGTCTTCAGGAGGCTGAAGACATTGGCATCGCCGAGCTTGCGACGCAGCCGGCTGACGAGGATGTCGATGGAGCGGTCGAAGGGATCGGCCGTGCGCCCCTGCGTCAGGTCGAGCAGCGAATCGCGCGAGAGGATACGGCCCGGACGCTGCAGAAACACCATCAACAACTCGAATTCGCCGCCGGTCAATTCGATCGGCTGGCCGTCCGGCGCCGTCAGCGTCCGGCTTTCGATATCGGCGGTGTAGTTGGCGAAGATATAGCGGCGCTCCGCCACCGGGCGCGCCTCCTGACGCCCGCGCCGCAGCACGGCACGAATACGGGCGGCAAGCTCGCGCGGGTTGAACGGCTTGCCGAGGTAATCGTCCGCCCCGAACTCCAGCCCGATGATGCGGTCGACATCCTCCTTCAGCGCCGTCAGCAGGATCACCGAGAGATTGGGCATCCGGTCGCGCAGGGAGCGGCAGAGATCGAGACCCGATCCATCCGGCAGCATCACGTCAAGCACAAGGAGGTCGATCTTCAGCTCGGCAAGCTTCGCCTCGCATTCGGCTCGGCTGCCGGCCAGCGTCACGCGAAAGCCCTGGCCGTCGAGATACTTCCCGAGCAGACGGCGGATTTCCGGGTCGTCATCGACGACGAGAATATGGGAGAGCGTTTCCATGTCCCCTTTATATCATCGGCAGACAAAAACGCATCCGGCGCGCACACGGCCGGATAACAGTTCTGATGTCGGAATGTTTCTCGCCGGCCGATCCGCACATTTCGTTACAAAAAACGGCGGCACGGATGCCGTCACCGGGAGTTGAGGAACGAATTGCCGCAGATGGGGAGAAATATCGTCCCGGCGGGTTGGCAGGCCGGCCGAAAGCAGACATAAAACAGCATGCCTTCTTCGGGAAGCGTTCGCCCGGCCTCGATGCCGGCACGCCGAAAACGACCGAGCAGAAGATGCCGGAAGCGGTTCTGAACCGTGCGACTGCCTCCCGCCGGGAGCGAGCAGTCCGATCCGGCAAACAGGCAGGCTCCACTGCCGGCCCGGTTTCGTGTCATCGCCTCCCGCCCCGGCACCGCGCGGCTTGCCTTCCCGCAGGGGTTGCAGCCGTGTCCCGCAGTTCGAACGATCGAGGAAAGACCGATAGAGACCACGCAAACCTTGCTGCTGAGCCTCATCCTGGCCCCCTTCTTGGGAAGCCTGCTCGCGATTTCCATTCCGAGCGGCAAAGGCACGGTCGCAGCCTGGCTCGCAGGCGCCGTCGCCCTCTTCTGCCTGGCGATTTCGGCCGGCCTCTATCCCGTGATCTCCGGCGGCCATGTTCTGCGCTACGACCTTGCCTGGATGCCCGAGCTTGGCCTGAACTTCACGCTGCGCATGGATGGCTTTGCCTGGATGTTTTCAAGCCTGGTGACGGCGATCGGCCTGCTGGTCGTCGTCTACGCCCGCTATTACATGGCCGCCAGCGATCCTGTTCCGCGCTTCTTCTCGCTGTTTCTCGCCTTTATGGGCGCGATGCTCGGCGTCGTGCTCTCCGGCAACCTCATTCTGCTTGCCGTCTTCTGGGAGCTGACCAGCATCATCTCGTTCCTGCTGATCGGCTACTGGTATCACAATGCCGCCGCCCGCGACGGCGCGCGCATGGCACTGACCGTCACCGGCACCGGCGGGCTCTGCATGTTCGTCGGTCTTATGCTGATCGGCCATGTCGTCGGCAGCTACGATCTCGATACGGTGCTCAACTCCGGCAACGTCATCCGCGAACATCCGCTCTATACGACGATTCTCGTGTTGATCCTCATGGGCGCCTTGACGAAGAGTGCCCAGTTTCCCTTCCATTTCTGGCTGCCGCACGCCATGGCCGCGCCGACGCCGGTCTCGGCCTATCTGCATTCCGCAACGCTGGTGAAGGCCGGTGTCTTCCTCTTGATCCGCCTCTGGCCGGTGATGGCCGGCACCGATGCCTGGTTCTGGATCGTCGGGCTCGCGGGCTTGAGCACCCTTTTGCTCGGCGCCTATTTCGCCATCTTCCAGCAGGACCTGAAGGGTCTCCTCGCCTACTCCACCATCAGCCATCTCGGCCTGATCACGGTACTGCTCAGCCTCGGCAGCCCGCTTGCCGCGGTCGCCGCGATCTTCCACACCATGAACCACGCGACCTTCAAGGCCTCGCTGTTCATGGCGGCCGGCATCATCGACCACGAAACCGGCACCCGCGACATGCGGCGGCTCAGCGGCCTCTTCCGCTACATGCCGTTCACCGCAACACTTGCCATGGTCGCCAGCGCCTCGATGGCCGGCGTGCCGCTGCTCAACGGCTTCCTGTCGAAGGAAATGTTCTTCGCCGAGGCGATCGAGACCCACAAATACAATGCGCTGGACACGCTGACCCCCTATGTGGCGACGCTCGCCAGCATGTTTTCGGTCACCTATTCGCTGCGCTTCATCCACAGCGTCTTCTTCGGCCCGCCGGCGACGGATCTGCCGAAATCCCCGCACGAGCCGCCGCACTGGATGCGTGCGCCGATCGAATTCCTCGTGCTCGCCTGCCTCGTTGTCGGCATCGTGCCGGGCTATACCATCGGCCCCTTTCTGCATACGGCCGTACAATCCGTGCTCGGAGAGGCTACCCCGACCTACAGCCTCGCCGTCTGGCATGGCTGGAACCTACCGCTGTTCATGAGCCTTATCGCCCTTGTCGGCGGTGTCGTGCTGTTCCTGCTGATGAAGAATTACCTCGCCACCAGCGTCGAAGGCCCGCCGCTCTTCCGCCGGCTGGAAGGCCAGCGCATCTTCGAGCGCGTGCTCGTGACCCTGTCATGGAAATGGGCGCGCTGGATCGAGATGCGGGTCGGCACCCGCCGGCTGCAGCCGCAGATGCGTGTGCTTGTGTCCGTGGCGCTCGCCGCCGGCGCCCTGCCGCTGCTGCTCAACGGCTTTGCCCCGGCCGATATCGTCCTGCGCTCCATCGACCCTATCCTCGCTTTGCTCTGGCTGATCGGCATGATCTGCGCCATCGGCGCCGCCTACCAGGCGAAATTCCACCGGCTCGCCGCCCTTGTGCTGCTCGGCGGTGCGGGCCTGACCACCTGCCTCACCTTCGTCTGGCTGTCGGCCCCCGACCTCGCCGTCACCCAGCTGCTGGTCGAGATCGTCACCACCGTCCTCATCCTGCTTGGCCTGCGCTGGCTGCCGAAGCGCATCGAGCGCCACGACGATCACGACGTCATGACCATGCCGGTCAGGCTAAGACGTGTGCGCGACTTCCTGCTCGCCATCTTTTGCGGCGTCGGCATGATGCTCATTTCCTACACGGTCATGACCCGCTCGCTGCCCGAGACCATTTCCAGCTATTTCCTCGAGCGTGCCTATAGCGAAGGCGGCGGCACCAATGTCGTCAACGTCATCCTCGTCGATTTCCGTGGCTTCGATACGCTGGGAGAAATCGCCGTGCTCTGCATCGTGGCGCTGACCGTCTTTGCACTTCTCCTGCGCTTCCGTCCGGCCACGGAGAGCTTGGAGACGCCGCAACAGCAACAGGTGCAGAACGCCTTCGACGACAAGCACCCGGATCGCGCCAAGGGCGACAGCATCGCCGAATATCTCTTCGTTCCCTCCGTCATCATGCGCTGGATGTTCCCGGCCATCGGCCTCTTTGCCGCCTTCCTGTTCTTCCGCGGCCATGACCTGCCGGGCGGCGGTTTCGCGGCTGGCATCACCATGTCGATCGCCTTCATCCTGCAATATATGTCCGGTGGCACTCGCTGGGTGGAGGAGCGGCTGCGCATCCATCCGCTACGCTGGATGAGCATTGGCCTGATCGTCGCGACCGCCACCGGCCTCGGCTCCTGGCTGTTCGGCTATCCATTCCTGACATCCCATGCGCAATATGCCGATCTGCCGCTGATCGGAAAAATGCCGCTCGCCAGCGCCATCCTCTTCGATCTCGGCGTCTTCTCGCTGGTACTCGGCGCGACCGTGCTGATCCTGATCGCCCTTGCCCACCAGTCGCTGCGTGCACCGCGCGCACAGATGCGGGCCGCCCGTGCGGCCGCAAAGGAGAGCAACTGATGGAACTCGTGCTCTCCGTCGCTATCGGCGTGCTCACCGCATCGGGCGTCTGGCTGCTCTTCCGGCCACGGACCTATCAGGTCGTCATCGGCCTTTCGCTGCTGTCCTATGCCGTCAATCTCTTCATCTTCGGCATGGGACGCCTGCGCCTCAACGCCCCGCCCGTTCTCGAACAAGGCGGAACCGGCGGGTTGCTTACCCATACCGACCCCATTCCGCAGGCGCTGGTGTTGACGGCGATCGTCATCGGCTTTGCGATGACCGCCCTGTTTCTCGTCGTTCTTCTGGCCTCGCGCGGCCTGACGGGCACGGACCATGTCGATGGCCGGGAGTGATCCGATGAACTGGCTCTCCCATCTCATCATCCTGCCGATTCTCGTACCGCTCCTTACCGGCGCTGCGATCATTCCGATCGACGAACGCGAACGCACGATGAAGGGCATCATCGCCTTCTGCGCGACAGCGGTCGTCTTCATCATCTCCCTCATACTGATGCGCATGGCGGCGTCCTTCGACGACGCCCAGGCCGGCGCGGGCGTTTACCTGCTCGGCAACTGGCCGGCGCCCTTCGGCATCGTGCTGGTGCTCGACCGGCTTTCCGCACTGATGCTCGTGCTCACCGGCTTCCTCGCCCTTTCCGCCCAGGTTTTCGCCATGGCGCGCTGGCAAAAGGCGGGCTCGCACTTCCATTCGCTGTTCCAATTGATGCTGGCCGGTCTCAACGGCGCATTCCTCACCGGCGATCTCTTCAATCTCTTCGTCTTCTTCGAGATGATGCTGGCCGCCTCCTACGGCCTGCTGTTGCACGGCTCCGGCCCGCTGCGCGTCAAGGCGGGCCTGCATTATATCGCCGTCAACCTCGTGGCCTCCTCGCTCTTCCTGATCGGCGTCAGCCTGATCTATGGGGCGACCGGCACGCTCAACATGGCCGACCTTGCCCTGCGCATCGCAGTCGTCAGTGGCGAAAACCGCATGCTGATGGAGGCGGGCGCGGCCGTGCTCGGCATCGCCTTCCTCGTCAAGGCCGGCATGTGGCCGCTCGGCTTCTGGTTGCCCGGCGCCTATTCCGCCGCGACGCCGCCGGTCGCCGCGATCTTCGCCATCCTCACCAAGGTCGGCGTCTATATTCTCCTGCGCCTGTCGCTGCTGTTCTTCAGCGCCGATGCCGGGGCTTCCGCCGGCTTCGGGCAGACGGTGCTACTCTATGGCGGCATGGTCACCATCGCCTTCGGGGCGATCGGCGTACTCGCCTCCCAGGCCATGGGCCGGCTTGCCGGCTATTGTGTCATGGTCTCCTCCGGCACCATGCTCGCCGCCATCGGCATCGGCGGCATCGATGTCATCGGCGGCGCGCTGTTCTACCTGGTCAGCTCGACGCTGACGATCTGCGCCTTCTTCCTGCTGATCGAGCTTGTCGAGCGCGCCCGCGATGCCGGCGCCGACGTTCTCGCCGTCACCATGGAAGCCTATGGCGATGCCGACGAGGATGAGGAGGAAAAGGAAGAGGGCGTCGCCGTGCCCGGCACGCTCGCCGTGCTCGGCCTCTGCTTCTGCATCTGCGCGATGCTGCTCTCCGGCCTGCCGCCGCTTTCCGGCTTCCTCGCCAAGTTCGCGATCCTGCACGGCCTGTTCGACCCGGAAGCGGGCGCAAGCACCGCCGCCACCGGCGCGCAATGGACCTATGTGGCGCTGCTGATCCTCTCCGGCCTCGCCGCCATGATCGCCATGAACCGCATCGGCATCCGTACCTTCTGGAACTCGATCGAAGGCACCATCCCGCGTGTCTACCTGATCGAGATCATGCCCGTGCTGGTCTTGCTCTCCGCCTGCCTGTTCCTCAGCTTTCAGGCCGGCCCGACCATGCGCTTCATGGACGCGACGGCGGAATTTCTTTCGAAGCCGCAGAATTATACCGGCCGCGTGATGTCGGCCCCGCAGATCGGCAAGGAGTAAGCCTATGCGCGTCTGGCTTCCCTATCCACTCCTGTTCCTCGGCCTGCTCATCGTCTGGCTGCTCATCAATCAGTCGCTGTCGCCGGGCCAGATCGTTCTCGGCGCGATCCTTTCGGCGCTGCTCGTCTGGATCATGGGCAACCTGCAGCCGCACAAATCGACGCTGCGCCGTGCCGGTCTGTTGTTGCCTCTTGCCGGCCACATTGCCGTCGACGTCTTCCGCTCCAATCTGGCCGTCATGAAGGTGATCCTCAAAGCCGGCCGCCATCCCGCCAATTCCGGCTTCCTGACGATGAAGATCGAACTGGAGGACGAGAACGCGCTCGCCATGCTCGCCTGCATCCTGACGGCGACGCCGGGCACCGCCTGGCTGGAACACGACCGGCAGACCAAGCTTCTGACGCTCCACGTGCTCGACCTCGAAAACGAGCAATACTGGATCGACCTGATCACAAGGCGCTACGTGACGCCGCTGAAGGAGATTTTCGGATGAGCGAACTGCTGATCATCTGGGCGATCCTCGTCTCGCAGATCCTCCTGTCGCTCGCCATGGGCTGCGCACTCTACCGCATGGCGCGCGGCCCCCGCGCACAGGATCGCATCCTCGGCCTCGACGCGCTTTACATCATCGCCATGCTGCTGCTCGTCACCTTCGGCATCCGCACGGCCAACACCATCTATTTCGAGTCGGCGCTGATCATCGCCCTTCTCGGCTTCGTCTCGTCCATCGCTTTTGCCAAATTCCTGATGCGCGGCGAGGTGATCGAATGAGCCATGTCACTGATCTGCCCATCTGGGCGGCCGCGCTCGTCTGCCTGCTGCTGCTCGCTGGCTCGGCGATGACCCTGATCGGCGCGCTCGGCCTGTTGAAGCTCGACAGCTTCTACAGCCGCCTGCACGCCCCGACGCTTGCCGCAAGCGGCGGCGTGCTGCTCATCAGCCTCGCCTCGATGATCTGCTTTGCCGTGCTGCAGAGCCGCTGGATTTTCCACGAAGTCCTGATCGTATCCTTCGTGGTGCTCACCACGCCCGTTACCCTGATGATGCTGGGCCAGTCGGCGCTCTACCGCGACCGTTTCGAGGGCGAGCACGACGTCCCCTCGAAACCGAGCGGTGAGCCGGTCGATCCCGACCTCGACAACGGCGCTGACGTTTAAAACCCGTCGCGCCCCCTGAATCGCCGCTGATAGGCGGGGTCGTAAAGCGAGCTTTCCCGGAAATCGCTGGATGCCAGCGAATGTCCGACGAAGATCAGGGCCGTCCGTTCGATCGGATCGGCTGCGACCTTGGCCGCGATATCGCTGAGCGTGCCGCGCAGGATGCGCTCATCCGGCCATGACGCCTTGACGACGATCGCCACCGGGCAATCCGCCCCATAAAGCGGCGTCAGTTCCTCAACCACCTGATCCAGCGCATGGATCGCCAGATGAATGGCCAGCGTCGCCCCCGTCGCACCGAAACCGGCAAGCGTCTCGGCATTCGGCATCGGCGAGGCGCGGCCGGAGACGCGGGTCAGCACGAGGCTCTGGGCGACGGCCGGAATGGTCAGTTCCCGTCCAAGTGCACTGGCCGCCGCAGCGAAGGACGGCACGCCGGGCGTCATCGTATAGTCGATGCCACGCGCCTCCAGCCGCCTAATCTGCTCCGCTACTGCGCTCCAGACCGAGAGATCGCCCGAATGCAGCCGCGCCACATCCTCGCCGGCCTCAGCCGCACGCACATATTCCGCCTCGATCTCATCCAGCGACATCGGCGCGGTATCGATAATGCGCGCCCCTTCCGGGCAATATTGCAGCAGTTCCGGCGAAACGATCGAGCCCGCATAGAGGCAGACCGGGCAGCGCGCGATGAGATCGCGTCCGCGCACCGTTATGAGATCTGCCGCGCCTGGACCGGCGCCGATGAAGTGCACTGTCATGATCGTTCCTCTCCGCCGGGGCGGTCCTTATCTCAAACGGGCTTCACCCAAGTCCATTGCGTCACCGGCATCGCCGGCTTCCACCCCGTCATGCTGCCGACAGGGCTAGCGCGGGCAATTTCGATGCGGGTCAGGCTGCCACCCAGCTTAGACTGACAGGCAAGCAGCAGCACCTCCATCTCCGTCGTGACGGCATTGGCAACCAGCCGCCCGCCGAGACGAAGGGCGGAAAGTGCCGCTTCCATCACCCCGTCCTCACTACCCCCACCACCGATGAAGATCGCGTCCGGCATCGGCAAACCTTCGAGCGCTGCTGGCGCCGCGCCCTCGACGACCCGCAAATCCGGCACGCCAAAACGGGCCGCATTGCGCGAAATCCGCGCTGCCCTTTCCGGCGAAGCCTCAATGGCAATCGCCCGCATCGCCGGATCGCAGAGCATCCATTCGATCGAGATCGAACCCGATCCGCCGCCGATATCCCACAGCAACTCTCCCCGGCGCGGCGCCAGCGCCGATAGCGTCACCGCCCGAATTTCGCGCTTGGTGATCTGCCCGTCATGCTCGAAGAGCCCGTCATCCAGCCCCGATGCCAAGGTCAACACCCGTGCATCCTGATCCGCCTGAATCTCGATTGCGCAGACGTTCAGAGGATCGATGCCGCTGATCGCAAAAGCGGAAGCCACAACGCTCGTCACCCGCTCCCGCTCGCCGCCCAGCGCCTCCAGCACCGTCAGCCGCGAAGCGCCAAAACCCTCTTCCGTCAAAAGCTGCGCCAGAGCCTCAGGCCCCTTCTCATCCGAGGTCAGCGCAATCACCAGCGATCCCGGCTGCAGATGCGGGCGGATGAGATCGAGCGGCCGTCCATGCAGCGAAACGGTCACCACATCCTGCAATGCCCAGCCCATGCGCGATGCGGCAAGGCTGAAAGCGGAGGGCGCCGGAATGACCCGCATCTCCTCCTGGCCGATCCGCCGGCCAAGCGTAACCCCGACACCGAAAAAGAAGGGATCTCCAGAAGCAAGCACCACGACCGGCGTGCCGCGCAGTGCAGCAACCTCCTCCACCGACCGCTCGAACGGGCTTAGCCAGAAACGGCTCTCGCCGGCAATCGCCGCTTCTGCCAAAGCAATATGCCGCTTGCCGCCGAAGACGACGACCGCCGATGCAATCGCCCGCTTGGCCTCGTCGCCGAGACCGGCTAGACCATCCTCGCCGATGCCGATAATCGTCAACCAACGCCCGTCCGAGGATGTCGTTTCAGCCATGCGCAAGCCCCATATTCTGATCCTTGGCGGCACAACGGAATCCCGCCGTCTGGCCGGGAAACTGGCCGAAAGAGGCGACCTCGACATCACCCTGTCGCTCGCCGGCCGCACAGAAACACCGATGGCGCAGCCCGTCCCCGTCCGCAGCGGCGGCTTCGGCGGCCCGGAAGGGCTGGCTGCCTATCTCCGCAACCACGCCATCGACCTGATGATTGACGCCACCCATCCATTCGCCGCCCGCATCTCGGCCAATGCCGCCGAAGCCTCCGGCCTTACCGGCACGCCGCTCGTCGCGCTTCGCCGCCCCGCCTGGGAGCGCCAGCAGGGCGACCGCTGGACCAGCGTCGCCACCATGACCGAAGCCGCAGCCGCTCTTGGCGAAACGCCGAAGCGCGTCTTCCTCGCCATCGGCCGGCAGGAAGCCTTTCATTTCGAATGCGCCCCGCAGCACCATTATCTCGTGCGCAGCGTCGATCCGGTCACCCCGCCGCTCGCCGTGCCGGATGTCCGCTACATCCTCTCCGCCGGCCCCTTCGCCGAAGCGGACGAATACAGTCTGCTCACCGAAAACCGTATCGACATCATCGTCGCCAAAAACAGCGGCGGCGATGCCACCCATGGCAAGATCGCCGCTGCGCGCCGTCTCGGCCTGCCGGTGATCATGGTCGAGCGCCGGCCGACGCCCGATGTGCAGGCGGTCGGGACCGTGGCGGAAGCGCTCTTGGCCGTCGATCACATCCTCTCCCCGGCGATGAAACGCGGCGTATAGACCAGCGGCGACTGGCTAGGACGCTCGATCACCCGCGTCTCCGGCGAGCCGATGATGACGCAAGTCGCCATATCGGCCTTCGCGGCATCCGCATCCCCAAGCGGCATGATCTGCATGCGCTCATCAGGCCGCCCCGCAGCACGCCCGAAAATCACCGGCGTCTCGGCCGGAAGAACCTCCCGCAACAGGACAAAAGCCTCCCCGAGCTGCCACGGCCGCGCTTTGCTGATCGGGTTATAGAGCGCAATCACCATGCCGGCCTCGGCCATCAGCCGCAGGCGTCGGGTGATGACATCCCAGGGCTTCAGATTGTCGGACAGCGAGATCGCGCAGAAATCATGCCCGAGCGGCGCGCCGACGCGGGCTGCCACCGCCAGCATCGCCGTCACCCCCGGCAAGATGGTGAGATCGATCGCCCGCCATTCGTCCGGCCCGGCATCGATTGCCTCGCAGACAGCCGCCGCCATGGCGAACACACCAGGATCGCCACCGGAAACGACGCAGACCTTGCGGCCCGACGCCGCCAGTTCCAGCGCCGCGCGGGCGCGGTCCAGTTCCTCGCGATTGTCGGAAGCGATGTGGTTCTGATCAGGCCTGAGCGACAGCCGGTCGAGATAGGGGCCGTAACCCAGAAAATCGTCGGACGCTTCCACCACTGCCCGCGTTTCCGGGGTCATCTGCTGCGCGCCGCCCGGCCCGGTGCCGATGACGTAAAGCTTGCCGCTCATGGCTTGTCCTTCCAGCCGGGCACCAGCACCAGCGAGAAATACGGCGCCTCGTCATTCTCCTTTTCGGCAAGCCGCGTCAGCGCCGAATTCGCCATCGTGCCGCGCTCGACATAAAGCGCCTGCTCCAGCCGCCCGGCCTTGGCAAGGGCGCGGCGAATCTTCGGCAGGTTGCGACCGACCTTCATGATCACGGCCGCTTCGGTATCGACAAGCCTGCGGCCAAGCTCGGCTTCCGCCATCGTGCCGGGCAGGACGGACAAAACGTCATCTCCCTGCACGATCGGCACGCCCGCCAGCGACCAGCAGCCGGACATCGCGGTGATGCCCGGAATGACCTCGGCCTTAAACCGCCCGGCAAGCCGCACATGCAGGTGCATGTAGGAGCCGTAAAACAACGGATCGCCTTCGCTCAGCACCGCAACCGTGCGCCCGGCGTCCAGATGCTCCGCAACCGCCCGCGCCGAAGCGTCATAGAAGGCAGTGATGCTGGATTTGTAATCGTCGTGATCCTTGTCGATCTCGACCGTCACCGGATAGTAGAGCGGCAATTCGACGATGCCGGGTTTCACCAGCCCGTCGACGATCGCCCGCCCGTTGCCGCGCCGGCCTTCCTTGGCGAAATAGGCGAGCACATCGGCGCGCTCCAGCGCCTTCACCGCCTTCACGGTCAAGAGTTCCGGATCGCCCGGACCCGTCCCGACCCCGATCAGCCGCCCCGCCGCGCTCACAGGCCCGGCCTCGCGAGCGAATTCAGCGCCGCCGCCGTCATGGCGCTGCCGCCAAGGCGTCCGCGGACGATGGCATAGGGCACGCCATAGGAATTTTCCGCCAGTGCATCCTTGGATTCAGCCGCCCCGACGAAGCCGACCGGCATGCCGATGATCGCAGCAGGCTTCGGCGCGCCATCGCGCAGAAGCTCCAGAAGATAGAACAGCGCCGTCGGCGCATTGCCGATCGCCACGACCGAACCGGCAAGCTTCGGCAGCCAGAGCTTCATCGCTGCTGCCGAACGGGTATTGCCGATGTCGCGCGCGATCTCCGGCACTTCCGGTTCGCGCAGCGTGCAGATCACTTCGTTGTCGGCCGGAAGCCGGGCGCGCGTCACGCCCTGCGCCACCATGAAGGCATCGCAGAAGATCGGAGCACCGGCCTTCAACGCATCGCGCGCCGCGTCGACAAAGCCTTCAGAAAACTCGAAATGCCGGGCCGCGTCCACCAGGCCGCAGGCATGCACCATGCGCACCGCCAGATCGGCTTCGTCTTCGGAGAAGCGCGAAAGATCGGCCTCGCTGCGAATGATGGCAAAGGAACGTTCGTAGATGGCGTTCCCATCCCGGATATAATCGTATTCAGGCA
Organism: Rhizobium sp. Root1212; assembly: GCF_001424985.1. Lineage (GTDB taxonomy): Bacteria > Pseudomonadota > Alphaproteobacteria > Rhizobiales > Rhizobiaceae > Pararhizobium. Next base: position 67,718 of record NZ_LMDA01000023.1, on the reverse strand, counting down.
TCTCTATTCCTGTTGGACCGCGGCGATAATACGGGTCGCGCCGAGCCGTGTTAGGCAGGCGCGCGCCGATTCGCCAGCGTGTTTCTCGTTCCGCACCAACGCATCGAGATGCGAAAGCGCGGGCGCGAGCTTATCCTCGCCGATGTAGACGCTTGGGACGGCGGAAGCAGCCCCATTTACGACAAGCCCATAGCCTGTTGGCGCACCGGCAAGCGTCAACGCCGCAGCGGCCGGATGGGCGCATCCCTTGGCGCAGCCGGAGACGTGAACCGCAAGCGACCCGTCAAGTAACGCGGGCGCATGGGCCATCAGCTGTCGCGCCGTCCCCTTGGTATCGATCATGGAGGAAGCACAGGCTCCCCGACCGGCGCAAACGGCGATATGATGGCTCTTGTCATCCGGGTCCGGCCGCAGTCCCCATCGCGCCGCACAGTCGGAAAACGCCTCTGCATCCTTCAACGTCAGGCCCAGGACCAGCAGGGCATGGTCCGGCGCAAGCCGATACTCCACCGCACCAAGCGCCCTCGTCTCCTCGACGAAAGCAATCAGGCTTTCAGCCTCGATCTGTCCGAAGGCAAGCGCCGCGCCCAGCACGACGCGGCCGGAGCCGAGCCGATGCACCCCGGCGGGATGCCTTTGCGAAACAGCCGCCCCGCCTTCGTCTTTCAGTGCAACAGCAAGGTCACGCCCCCGCGCCATCGGCCCAAGCGCCGAGAGTTGCCGCAACAGGTCCATCACGACGCCGACCACCGCATCCGCCGGCAACAGCGTAACCACCGTCGCCGTCCGCGCATCCCCGGCCAGAGCCAGCCGCCACAAAACCTTTTCGTCCCGTACCTCCGCCATCAGCCGGATATCGGCGACAACACCGCCGAGACCGAGACAGCCGCCGCCATCGACAATGATCGAAAGCTTCGGCGCCAGAATGAGCGGCGGCAAGGCGGCCTCGACCGTGGATCGCAGTTCTGCCGCAAGCGGCAGCGGATTGCAGATTTCCGTGGGGTCGTATCCCACAAGCGGCGGGGTTTCGATCGCAAGCCCCTGCACAGGGACAATACCGGCCTCGGCAATCGCCTGCGCCAGGGGACCGACGGTATCGGGAGAAAGCCCCCTGATCTGCACATTGCCGCGTGCAGTAATGTCGAGAATGCCGTTGCCATGCCTCCGCGCCGCCCTGGCAAGCGCGATCATCTCATCCGGCGAAAGGCCGGGCGTGGCCGGCCGCAGGCGCACGAGCAGCCCGTCGCCCGTCTGCATCGGCCGCGACAGCGTCGGACAGGCCCCGCGACGGCGATCGGCGAGCACGATGGAGGCTGCACCGCCCGCCTGCGATCCCTCTTTTGCGCTCACTCTCTCCACGTCCATCCAGCTCCCGGCGGCGTCTTCAGCACCCATAAGGCCATCCTAGCCGACCGGCAAACCCGCCGCCATCCCGCAAAACGAAGCAAAAGGACGCAGACGATGCAGAGCCTATTCGTCGAAATCCGCGCCCGAGCGCATCAGGTAGATATCCATGATCCAGCCATGCCGCGCCCGCGCCTCGGCGCGGGTTCTGGCGATCTCGTCGCGCACCTGATGCAGCGGGCCGGAAAGGACGATCTCGTGCTCCGTGCCGAGATAAGCGCCCCAGTAAATCCAGACCTCGGGATCGTCGACCTTCAGGAAGGCCTGCTCGCCGTCGAGCATGATGACCTTGGTGCGGCCCTTCTTTATGACGCTTTCCAAAAGCCGCCGTCCGGTGGTGATCTCCACCGGTTTTCCAACCAGATTGAGCGGAATCCGATGCGCTGCCGTCAGTGCCTGCAGGCTGGTTATGCCGGGAACCACAGAAAAATCGAAAGAAATATGACCACGCGCTTTCACCCGCTCGATGATGCGGATCGTGCTGTCGTACAGCATCGGATCGCCCCAGACGAGAAAGGCCGCCTTGCCGTTTTCCGGCACCTCGTTTTCGAGCAATTCCTCATAGATTTCAGCGATCGTCGCATGCCAGTCGTCGACGCTGCGGTCATAGGTCCGGTCGCGGGTTTCACGCACAGGCACGTCGAATTCGACGACGCGGATTCCGTCGCGTGTCACGTAGCGATCGATGATATCGCGGCGTATATTAGCGAGGTCTGCCTTGTTCTCGCCTTTCTTAGGCAAGAAAAGCGCCTCCGCACAGTTCAACGCATTGATCGCCTGGATCGTAATATGTTCAGGATTGCCGGCACCGATGCCGACGATCAGAATGTGCCTCATGGAAATCTCCACCAACTCCATCGTTGTTTGGAGGATCAGCCGGAGAGATGCAAGCCACCCCGTAACCCGGTGACCACCGTATGGTCCGATGGGCGTAAGTGGAAATACCAAGTGATGATGGCCAGACAATTCGATTCCTGTTTTATTCAAAATAAAACATGGAAAAAACCAGACATCTCCACCGCGAGACCGGCCGGAACACGTTTGAACTATGGAAAAGCTTGATTTGCGGAAGGAAAGATAGGCAAATCAGCGAAAGCAGGGGCTGCAGAATTGCCGCCGGTCTACAATTGTCGTCGAAACCTGACGCCCTGTTTCAAGGGTAACAGGTGACGGAGCGGCAAGCTTCTACCAATAAACTCGCATTGAGTAAGGCAGGCCAACGGCCTCACAGCGACGAGCGGACGAATGACATTATCCCAGAACCAGCGCGCCTCCGAACCTGTACAGGCGCTTAGAAACTGCAAAACCGCCTTTATCGGCGTCGGCATCGCCAGCGCGCTGGTGAATGTGCTCTATCTCACCGGCTCCTTCTTCATGCTCGAGGTCTATGACCGCGTTCTGCCGAGCCGCAGCATCCCGACGCTGATCGCGCTTTGCATCCTCGCCCTCCTGCTCTACGCCTTCCAGGGGGCCTTCGAGATGATGCGCGGCCGCATGCTGGTGCGCATTGCCGGCGCCCTCGATGAGGCCATGAGCGCCCGCATCTACCGCGCCATCGTCCAGGCGCCGCTGAAGATCAGGACGCAGGGCGACGGCCTGCAGGCGCTGCGCGATTTCGATCAGGTGCGCGCCTTCCTCTCCGGCAGCGGCCCGGCCGCCTTCTTCGATCTGCCCTGGCTGCCGTTCTACATCCTGATCTGCTTCCTGTTCCATCCGATCATCGGCATCGTTTCGATCGTCGGCTCGCTGATCCTGATCGCGCTGACCTTCCTCACCAACCGCGGCACCCAGGCGCCCTCCAAGCGCGCCGCCGAAGCCGGCAACCTGCGCAACGCCTTCGCCCAGTCTTCGCAGCGCAATGCCGAAGTCATGCAGGCCATGGGCATGCTCGGCCGCATGTCGGTCAAGTGGGACGAACGCAACGCCACCTATCGCGAGGAAAACCGCATCACCTCGGATGTCGGCAACGGCTACGGCGCCGTCTCGAAGGTCTTCCGCATGGCGCTGCAGTCGGGCGTTCTGGCAACCGGCGCCGTGCTGGTCATCGAAGGCCTGGCCTCCCCCGGCATCATCATCGCCGGCTCGATCCTGACAGCCCGTGCGCTTGCTCCGGTCGAGCTTGCCATCGGCAACTGGCGCGGCTTCGTCGCCGCCCGCCAGAGCTGGGCCCGCCTCAACGAACTCCTGAAGGTCCTGCCCGAGCGCGACGCGCCGCTGGAACTGCCGGCTCCGCGCGAACGCCTGACGGCCGAAGGCCTGGCCGGCGGCCCGCCCGGCGCCCAGCGCCTGACGTTTGCGGATGTGAATTTCACCCTCCGCGCCGGCAGCGCGCTTGGCGTCATCGGCCCGAGCGCATCGGGAAAGTCGTCGCTTGCCCGCGCCCTGATCGGCATCTGGCCCGCTTTCCGTGGCTCGGCGCGTCTTGATGGCGCGGCGCTCGACCAGTGGGATAGCGACCGCCTCGGCCGCCATATCGGCTACCTGCCGCAGGATGTCGAGCTTTTCGCCGGCACCGTCGCGCAGAACATCGCCCGCTTCGAGGAAGACGCCTCGTCGGATGCCGTCGTCGCCGCTGCCCGCGCGGCCCGCGTCAACGACCTGATCCTCAAGTTGCCGAACGGCTACGAGACCGAAATCGGCGATGGCGGCGCCAATCTTTCCGCCGGCCAGCGCCAGCGCGTGGCTCTCGCCCGTGCGCTCTACGGAGAGCCCTTCCTCGTCGTTCTCGACGAGCCGAACTCGAACCTCGATGCCGAAGGCGAGCAGGCGCTGAGCGAAGCGATCGTCAGTGTCCGCCAGCGTGGCGGCATCGTCATCGTCATCGCCCACCGGCCGAGCGCGCTTGCCGCCGCCGACATGGTGCTGATGATGAGCGAAGGCCGCATGCAGGCCTTTGGTCCCAAGGAAGAAGTGCTGGCGAAGATCCTGCGCCAGGAGAACCGCACCCCGCAAGTGGCAGGGGCGGCGAACCTGAAGGTCGTCGGTGAAGGACAGGATAACGCACGTGACTGACATGCAGCAGAAACCCGTAAATTCCCGCCGCTCGCTCGCCCGTCACATGACGGCCGTGCTGGTCCTTTCCACCGCTCTCGTCGTCGGCATCGGCGGCTGGGCGGCAACGACGGAGCTTTCCAGCGCCATCGTTGCCGGCGGCACCGTCGTCGTCGAAAACAACGTCAAGAAGATCCAGCATCTGACGGGCGGCATCGTCGGCGAACTCCTGGTCAAGGAAGGCGACCGCGTCGAAGCCGGCCAGGTTCTGATCCGGCTCGACGGCACGACCGTCCGCGCAAACCTCTCGATCGTGCAGAACACGCTGGCGCAGCTCTATGCCCGCCGCGCCCGCCTGCTTGCCGAACAGACCGATGCGACGAGCTTCAAGATTCCTGAGGACCTGTCAAAGCTCACCACCGGCAATGCCGCCGACGTTCTGGAAGACGGCGAGCGCAAGCTCTTCGTCAGCCGTGTCAACGCCCTTGCCGGCATGAAGAGCCAGCTCGCCTCCCGCAAGGAACAGCTCGCCGACGAGACCGAGGGCCTGACCGTGCAGCTCGGCGCCATCGACGATGCGCTGAAGCTGATCGCCGAGGAACTGACCGGCCTTGAAAAGCTCTATAAGGACGGCCTCGTCTCGATGCAGCGCGTGACGACGCTGAAGCGCGAACGCGCCCAGCTCGAAGGCGACCGCGGCGCCCGCATCGCGGCCCGCGCTCAGGCCGCCGGCAAGTCGAGCGAAATCGACCTGCAGATCCTGCAGTTGGGTGAAGACCGCCGCACCGAGATTGCCAAGGACCTGACGGACGTCGAAGCCAAGATTTCCGAATACGAGGACCGGCAGGTCGCCGCCGTCGACCAGTTGAAGCGCCTCGACATCCGCGCACCGCTGGCCGGCCGCGTCTACCAGCTGGCGGTGCACACCGTGAACGGTGTCATCAACCCCGGCGAAGTGCTGATGCTGGTGGTGCCGGAGGCAGATAACCTGACGGTGGAAGCCAAGGTCGCGCCCCACGATATCGACCAGATCCGCGTCGGCCAGCCGACCGAACTGGTGTTCAGCGCCTTCAACCAGCGCACCACGCCCGTCGTCGACGGCGAGGTCGTGACGATCGCGCCGGACCTCGTGACCGACCAGCGTACCGGCGTCAGCTACTATCCGCTGCGCGTGCGCCCGAAGCCTGAAAGCCTGAAGAAACTCAAGGGCCTGACGCTCTATCCGGGCATGCCGGCCGAGGTCTTCATGAAGATCGCCGACCGGACGGTGATTTCCTACCTCGCCAAGCCGCTGACAGAGCAGATGCGGCGAACCTTCCGCGAGGATTGAGCCAGGGACGTCCCACAAGGTGGGAACCGTCCAGGTGCGCTCCGTCGTCCCCTCTCCCCGCCTGCGGGGAGAGGACTAGGGTGAGGGGCAAAGCCTCGATTGCCGAAAATGCCGAGGGTTCGCCCCCTCATCCGCCCTTCGGGCACCTTCTCCCCGCAGGCGGGGAGAAGGCACAACCCGCAAGCTCTTTCCATCCCCATCCAAAAATACCGGTAGCCTCCGCATCATCAGCGGGTTAGGACTGCCTATCATGTCCTCCAAGCGCACCGGCTATATCTTCGTCCTTCTGGCGATCACCATCTTCTCCATTCAGGATGCCATCTCGAAATATCTGGGCAGCATCTATCCGCCCGTCCTGATCACGATGATCCGCTACTGGGCCTTCGCGATCTTCGCGCTCGCCTTTGCCGCGCGCGCGCCGGGTGGGCTCAAGGCGGCCTTTCGCACCCGCCGGCCGGTGCTGCAGATTTTGCGGGGCGTTCTTCTTGCCGGACAGATCGTCGTCGTCATCACGTCCTTCGCCACGGTCGGCCTTGCCCATTCACAGGCGATCTTCGCCTCCGGCCCGATCTTCGTCGCGCTTTTGTCGATGCCGATCCTCGGCGAGCGGGTGGGCTGGCGGCGCTGGACGGCGATCGCCGTCGGGCTGCTTGGCGTTCTGCTGATCCTGAAGCCGGATGGCACCCATTTCGACCTGAACGTGCTGATCCCCATGGCCTCGGCGCTGGTTTTCGCCTTCTATGTCATCGCCACGCGGCTGGTCAGCCGCGACGACACCTCCGTCACCAGTTTCCTCTATACGGGCGTGGCCGGCATGGTGGCGATCAGCCTCGTCGGCCCCTTCTACTGGACGCCGCTTGCCCCGCACGACTGGTTCTGGATGGGCCTGCTCTGCATCACCGGCACGACCAGCCATTTCAGCCTGATCAAGGCCTATGAATATCTGGATGCCTCGGAAGTGCAGCCGCTGACCTATCTGCAGCTGGTCTATGCCTCGGCCATCGGCGTGACGATCTTCGGGGAAACCCTGAACCTCAATATGATCGTGGGCTCGGCGATCGTCGTCGCCGCCGGCATCTTCACCGTCTGGCGCGAGACCGTCGTCGCTCGGCGTAACGCCAGGGCCGCCGCCTCTGTCGCAGATCAGGGATTGTCCGGCAAGGCCCAGTCGATCGGCGCGTAGCCCTTGGAAACGAGGAAATCATTCGCCTGCGAAAAGGGCCGGCTGCCGAAAAAGCCGTTATGGGCTGAAAGCGGCGAAGGATGTGCCGAGCGCAGCACCAGATGCCGGTTGCGATCGACAAAGGCCGCCTTCTTCTGGGCGTAGGAGCCCCACAGGATAAACACCACCGGATGCGGCTGCTCGTTCACCGCGCGGATGATGGCATCGGTAAAGCGCTCCCAGCCCTTGCCCTGATGGGAGGCCGCCATCGAGCGCTCCACCGTCAAAACGCTGTTGAGCAGCAGCACGCCCTGCTGCGCCCAATGCTCCAGAAAACCATGGGGTGCCGGCTGGATGCCGAGATCCTCCCGAAGTTCCTTGAAGATATTGACGAGCGACGGCGGCACCCGCACGCCCGGCCGCACACTGAAGGACAGCCCGTGTGCCTGCCCCTCGCCATGGTAGGGGTCCTGCCCCAGGATCACCACACGCACCTTGTCGAGCGGGGTCAGGTCGAGTGCGCGAAAATATTCCGAGCCGCGCGGAAAGATCGCCTTGCCCAGCGCCCTCTGTTCCTGGAGGAAGGATTTCAGGCTGGCCATATAGGGCTGGGAAAACTCCCCGGCGAGCGCCGCCTTCCAGCTTTCCTCCAGCTTCACGCCCGTCTGCATGCCGTCACCCATCCTGAAAATCCGGTTCAAGTTTAGTGCCGACCCGCGCGGTGGCAAGCAGATTCCACACCACCCGGAAATATCCCTCTATTTGATGCGTGCCTAAATCAATTTTCGGATGCAGAAACCGTCATCTCAGGCAACAAATGTTGACTTCGCCGCTCACGGTTTAAAAACCGCATTGATTTTTCACGTCTTATTTCGCAGAAAATTTTAATCAATCCTTTACTAAAATATACCAATAGTTGCATAAGAAACATATCCTTTAGCAAGCCATCCGGCCGGAACTTACGGACGGACCCGAGACAGAACGACTGGCCGTCCCGGCCAGCGCATGCGCATGCCCCGTCCACACACCGGGGAAAACCACCGTGAATCGCTAGGAGGCGACGTATGAGCATGCACATTCCGGGATTTGGCGGCGATGCCCGCGCGATCCTCGCCGCAATGGACAAGTCGCAGGCCATCATCGAATTCGATCTTCAGGGAAACATCCTTACCGCCAACCAAAATTTCTGCGCTGCGCTCGGCTATTCGCTGGCGGAAATCAAGGGCAAGCACCACCGCATCTTCGTCGACCCGTCAGAGGTCGCAAGCCCGGAATACCGCGAATTCTGGGACAAGCTCGCCCGCGGCGAATTCCAGAGCCGGCAATATCGCCGGATCACCAAGAGCGGCGCCGATATCTGGATAGAGGCCTCCTACAACCCGGTCTTCCGCGGCGGCAAGCCCTATAAGGTGGTGAAGTTCGCGACCGACATCACCGCCATCAAACTGAAGGCGACTGAGGATGCCGGCAAGCTTACCGCCGTCTCCCGCTCGCAGGCGGTGATCGAATTTACGCCCGCCGGCGAAATCCTGACCGCCAACGAGAATTTCTGCGGCGCGCTCGGCTACCAGCTCTCCGAGATCAAGGGCCAGCATCATCGCATGTTCTGCGATCCGACCTATGCGGCGAGCGACGACTATCGCCAGTTCTGGCAGCGCCTCGCCCGCGGCGAATTCCTCGCCAACGAATTCGTGCGCTACGGCAAGGGCGGCAAGGAAATCTGGATTCAGGCGAGCTACAACCCGATCGTCGATACCAGCGGTAAAGTCGTGAAGGTGATGAAGATCGCGACCGACGTGACCGAACGCATGACCGCCGTCTCGGCGCTGGCCACCGCGATGAAGAGCCTTGCCGATGGCGATCTGGTGCAGGTTCTCGACAAGCCCTTCGTGCCCTCGATGGAAAAACTGCGCCACGATTTCAACGATGCCGTCGCAAGGCTCCGCGAAGCGATGCAATCGGTCGGCCACAACGCCCAGGCGATCGCCGCCGGCTCCGGCGAAATCCGCTCCGCCGCCGACGATCTTGCCAAGCGCACCGAACGGCAGGCCGCTTCGGTGGAGGAGACCGCCGCAGCGCTCGAACAGATCACCACCACCGTCGCCGACACCAGCCGCCGCGCCGAAGAGGCGGGACAGCTCGTCGCCGCCACCCGCGACAATGCCGAGCGCTCGGGCGCGGTGGTGCGCAGCGCCGTCGCCGCCATGAGCCAGATCGAGGATTCCTCCCGCGGCATCTCCAACATCATCGGCGTCATCGACGATATCGCCTTCCAGACCAACCTGCTCGCGCTGAACGCCGGTGTCGAAGCAGCCCGCGCCGGCGATGCCGGCAAGGGCTTCGCCGTCGTCGCCCAGGAAGTGCGCGAGCTTGCCCAGCGCTCGGCCACCGCCGCCAAGGAGATCAAGGCGCTGATCCATACTTCGGGCGAACACGTCAAGAGCGGGGTCGCGCTCGTCGGCGAAACCGGTAAGGCGCTGGAACTGATCGTCGCCCAGGTCGGGGACATCAACACCAACGTCTCGGCCATCGTCGGCGGCGCGCGCGAACAGGCGACCGGGCTTCAGGAAATCAACCACGCCGTCAACGCGATGGACCAGGATACGCAACAGAATGCGGCCATGGTCGAAGAACAGACGGCCGCCAGCCACTCGCTGGCACGGGAAGCCGAGGCGCTGTTTGCCATGCTCGGCCAGTTCAAGGTCGGTTCTGCGCCGGTCGCGGTGGAAAAAACCCGCGCCCGGCCCGTCCCCTCGCCGGCGCGGCGCATGGTGGCACAGGTCTCCCATGCCTTCCACGGCAATGCCGCAAGAGCCGAGGACAACTGGGAAGAATTCTGATCGCCCTCCCATCTCATCCACCGACACGGCGTCTCCCGGAGGCGCCGTTCGTCTTTTCGGGGGTCGCCGTTCGATTTTCCTGCCGCATGATGGCCTGTTCCTGCTATCGGATGTCGCGAAACGGATGGACGGACGGGCAGCGAGCACGATAGCTTCATGCACGATCCGACATCGGACAGACCCCGAATTTGAGAGACCTCGATGAAAAGCTATGTGCTGACCGTATCCTGCAAATCCACCCGCGGCATCGTTGCGGCCATCACCGGCTATCTTGCGGACAAGGGCTGTTACATCGTCGACAGCTCGCAGTTCGACGACCTGCAGACCGGCCTGTTCTTCATGCGCCTCACCTTCACCAGCCAGGAAGGTGCGACCATGGAAGAACTGCAGAAAGGCTTCACCCCGGTCGCCGATAAATTTGCGATGAACTGGGATCTGCTCGACAGCGAGCACCGCATGAAGGTGCTGCTGATGGTGTCGCGTTTCGGCCATTGCCTNACCCCGGTCGCCGATAAATTTGCGATGAACTGGGATCTGCTCGACAGCGAGCACCGCATGAAGGTGCTGCTGATGGTGTCGCGTTTCGGCCATTGCCTCAACGACCTGCTCTATCGCTGGAAGATCGGCGCGCTGCCGATCGAGATCGTCGGCGTCGTCTCCAACCATTTCGATTACCAGAAGGTCATCGTCAACCACGACATCCCCTTCCACCACATCAAGGTGACCAAGGAGAACAAACCTCAGGCCGAAGCCCGGCTGATGGAAGTGGTCGAGCAGTCCGGCGCCGAACTCATCGTGCTCGCCCGCTACATGCAGGTGCTGTCGGATGCCGTCTGCAAGAAGATGTCGGGCAAGATCATCAACATCCACCACTCCTTCCTGCCGTCGTTCAAGGGCGCCAATCCCTACAAGCAGGCCTTCGAGCGCGGCGTGAAGCTGATCGGCGCCACCGCCCACTACGTCACCGAGGATCTCGACGAAGGTCCGATCATCGAGCAGGACGTCGCCCGCATCACCCATGCCCAGTCGCCGGACGACTATGTCTCGATCGGCCGCGACGTCGAAAGCCAGGTGCTGGCCCGCGCCGTGCATGCCCATATCCACCAGCGGGTGTTCATGAACGGCAACAAGACCATCGTCTTCCCCGCGAGCCCCGGCTCCTACGCCTCCGAGCGCATGGGCTGATCCGAAACCGGCGCCCGCCAAGGCGCCGGCCCCCATGTCGCATCCGGTCGTGCAACACGATGAGAATGTCGTAGACAGGCTCTGATCGCGATCCGGCAGACTCTAAAATCCGGCCACGGTTTCAATCAGGCCAACCCTCAATCAGGCCAAACCTTCAATCAGGATTCCACGCAATGGCAGAGTTCCCGCAAAAGGCAAAGGTCGTCATCATCGGGCTGGGGGGCATTGTCGGCGCCTCGATCGCCCATCACCTGATCGAGCGCGGCTGGGACGACATTGTCGGCATCGACAAGTCGGGCATCCCGACCGATATCGGCTCGACGGCCCATGCCTCCGACTTCTGCTACACGACGAGCCACGACTATCTCTCGGTCTGGACCACCCAGTATTCAATCGATTTCTACGAGAAGATGGGCCACTACGCCCGCATCGGCGGCCTCGAAGTCGCCCGCACCGGCGACGACGCCTGGATGGAAGAGATCAAGCGCAAGCTCTCTTCCGCCAAGGCGTTCGGCACCCGCGCCCATTACGTCTCTCCGTCTGAAATCAAGGCCATGTTCCCGCTGATCGAGGAAGATCAGGTCATGGGCGGCATGTTCGATCCCGATGCCGGCCTCGTCATCCCGCGCTCGCAGACGGTTGCGGGCAAGCTGGTCGACGCTGCCGAAAAGTCGGGCAAGCTCAAGGTCTTCGGCAATACGCCGGCCCAGTCGCTGATAACGGAAGGCGGCCGCATCAAGGGCGTCGTCACCCATCGCGGCACGATCATGGCCGATCACGTCATCGTCTGCGCCGGCATCTGGGGTCGCCTGATCGCCGAAATGGTCGGCGAAGACCTGCCGGTCATGCCGGTCGATCACCCGCTGACGTTCTTCGGCCCGTATAACGAATTCGAAGGCACCGGCAAGGAAATCGGCTTCCCGCTGCTGCGCGACCAGGGCAACTCCGCCTATATGCGCGACACCGGCGATCCGAAGACCACCGAAGGCGGCCAGATCGAGTGGGGCTATTACGAGCAGACCAATCCGCGTCTCTGCCACCCGCGCGACATCCTCGAAAAGCATGAGGCGCGTCTGTCGCCGTCGCAACGCGACCTCGACATGGAGCAGATTCTCGAGCCGCTCGAAAAGGCGATGGAACTGACGCCGATCCTCGGCGAACTCGGCTATAACGAAGGCCATTCCTTCAACGGCCTGTTGCAGGTTTCCGCCGGCGGCGGCGCGTCCTGCGGCGAAAGCCAGAAGGTGCGCGGCCTGTGGTATTGCGTCGCCATCTGGGTCAAGGACGGCCCCGGCTACGGCAAGCTGATCGCCGACTGGATGACCGACGGCCGCACCGAGATCGACCACAACTCAATCGACTACGCCCGCTTCTACCCGCACCAGTTGGAAGAGAAGTTCATCGAAGGCCGCACCTTCGAGGCCGCCCAGAAGATCTACTTCCCCGCCGTGCACACCCGCGAACCCTATGCGACGGGCCGCAACGTCAAGCGCTCGCCCTTCTACGAGCGTGAACAGGAACTCGGCGGTTACTTCATGGAACTTGGCGGCTGGGAGCGTGCCCACGGCTACGCCGCCAACGAGCACCTGCTGGAAAAATACGGCGACCGCGTTCCGGTGCGCGAAAACGAATGGGACAGCCGCCACTTCTGGCGCGTTTCCAACGCCGAGCATCTGGCGATGAGCGAGGATTGCGGCATCGTCAACCTCTCGCACTTCCACATGGTCGACATCGAAGGCCCCGACCATGTCGAACTGCTCGAATGGCTCTGCGCCGCAAAGATCGGCGGCGACGGCAATATCGGCAAGGGCATCTACACCCACTTCCTCGATGACGAAGGCATGGTGCGCGCCGACTTCACCGTCTTCCGCATGACCGACCGCTGCCGCCTCGTCAACGGCGCCGATGCCGGCCCGCGAGACTTCCACTATATGAAGCGCGTGGCGCAAGATCGTGGCCTCGACGTCACCATCACCGACACGTCGGAAAAGTACATCACCATCGGCATCTGGGGTCCGAACGCCCGCGAGACGCTGAAAAAGGTGGTGGCCGATCCGGCCGGTCTCGACCAGGAAAACTTCGCCTTCGCCGCGATCAAGCAGATCGAAATCGCCGGCAAGAAGGTGACGGCCTTCCGCATCTCCTATGTCGGCGAGCAGGGCTGGGAACTGCACATGAAGTACGAGGACGGCCTTGCCGTCTGGGACGCGTTGCGCGCCACCGGCGTCATGGCCTTCGGCGTCGAGACCTATGCCAACTCCCGCCGCATGGAAAAGAGCCTGCGGCTGCAGAACGCCGACCTGCTCACCCAGTACAACCTCATCGAAGCCGATCTTGCCCGCCCGAAGGTGAAGGAAGCCGATTTCCGCGGCAAGGCCAAGCATCTGGAATACAAGGCGCGTGATCATCAGCCCGCCATGCTCTGCACGCTGGTCATGACCGAAAACACGGATAAAAACGGTGTGAAGCGTTACCCGGTCGGCACCCTGCCGGTCATGGACCCGGAGACCGGCGAAGTCCTGATCGACGACCTCGGCCGCCGCTCCTACACGACCTCGATCGCTTTCGGCCCGACCATCGGCAAGAACATCGCGCTCGCCTACCTGCCCCATGCCTATGCCCAGGAAGGCCGCAAGCTGAACGTCGAATATTTCGCGGAAACTTATCCGGTCGAGGTGGTCGGCATCGGCTACAAGCCGCTCTACGACCCGGAAAACCTGAAGCCCCGCAGCTGAGGGGCAAACAAAAAAACCATGCCGGGCGCTCCAAAAGGGCGCCCGTTTTTTTTGGAGTTTGTCAGGGAAAAGCGGGAACCGGTTTTCCCGAAAAGACAAACGAAAAGAGAAGGATCGAGCGTCTGTCCGGTTCGGAATGAACCTGACAGACGCGCGGATTGCTCAGCCGCCGGCTGCGTAATCGACAAGGGCATCGAAACCGTCAGGAAGATGGCATCTCCCTGCGCGCGGTTCGTGGCGGGCCGAGACCCGCAGTCCGCCGAGCTTCAGGTCAGCCGATCAGAGAAGACCGTCCTTGGCGTAGGTCACCGTCGCATTGCAAATGGTAACGGCAACCGAGACACCGGACAGGCCGGTATCGGGAACATTGGCAAGGTCGGTATCGAGGATAATGATATCGGCCAGGAAGCCCGGCGCGATCTTGCCCTTCTGGTCTTCCTTGAACTCCACCCAGGCGCCCGCCCGCGTATAAGCGTACAGCGCTTGATCGACGGTGACCGACTGGTCCTTGCCGCCCTCGCGCCAGGGTTTGCGGGTCACGGCCGCTTGTATGCTGGCCAGCGGCTCGAGCCGCGCAACCGGCCAGTCGGACGAAAACACCAGCGGCACGCCGGCTTCCAGCAGTTCGCGGGTACGGAAGGCGATATCCTCGCGTTCGACACCGATGCGCGGCAGATAGGTTTCCGCCGGGAAATCCATCGCCGCCGGCGGATGGGCCGGCTGCATCGAGGCGACGACCCCGAGTTCGCCGAAGCGCGGGAAATCGCTGTCCTGCAACAACTCGATGTGCTCGATGCGATGGCGGGAATCGCGCTTGCCATTGTTTTTGCGTGCATCCTCATAGGCATCCAGTACCTGCCGGACGGCGCCGTCGCCGATCGCGTGCACGGCGACCTGCAAGCCGAGCGCATCGGCAAGGCCGATCGCTTCGCTCAGTTCGCTACCGGGGAAAAGCGGCGTGCCGTTATGATCAGGCGCATCGGTATAGCCATCGACGAGCACGGCGGTTCCCGATTCCACGACACCATCGGCGAAGAGCTTGACGAAATCGCAGGTCAGGAAATCGCTCTGGAACTCTTCGCGCCAATCTGCAGCGTTGCGGATTTCCTCGACGGCGGTACCGGGCTTGAAGAGAAGGGGTACACGTACCCTGACCGGCAATTCGCCATTGGCGTGAAGCTCCCGGAGCATGTCGAGCTGATAGTAGTTGCCGTCCATGTTCTGGATGGAGGTAATGCCGTTTTCGGCGCAGTAGGCGAGGCCCTTGCGGATTGCCGCCATGTCTTCGGCGCGCTCTTCGGCGGTGATGCCGCTTTCCTCCGCGCTGGTGACCGCACCGAGGATATCCCGGCCGCCCGACGGCGAAAGCCCGTAGACGAGGTTCATGGCCGGCGCTTCCCGCAGCTCGCCCGTCGCAAGGCCATCCGCCCCCACCACGACCTCGCTGCCGGACCGCAACTCGGCACCCCGCTCGATACCGGCGAGCTTCAGCGCCGCCGTGTTCGCCCACGCGGTGTGATGGTCGGCCGAGGAGATGAACACCGGAAGATCCGGGCAGGCCGCGTCGAGGTCCTCGCGCGTCGGCATGCGTTCGTCGGAGATGAAATTGTAAAGCGCCGAATGCCCGACGATGAAGCCGAGGCCCGGATGCTGCGCCCGCCAGTCGGCAATGCGCGCCGCCAGGTCCTCGACGCCCTTGACGGTGGCGATCGACAGCTGCTGCAACGAGATGCTGCCGCCGAAAATGTGCAGATGCGCTTCGTTGAAGCCGGGCAGCACGGTCGCGCCCCTGGCATCGATCACTTTGGTTTCCGGTCCTTGCAGCTGCGCGCATTCCGCATCCGAGCCGACGCGGATGATGCGGTTGCCGAGCACCGCGATGCTCTGCGCGGCCGGGCGGGCCTCGTCCATGGTGCGGATGGCTCCGTTGCGGATGATCAGGTCGGCGATAACAGTCATGGGTTCCTCCCGGTTATGTCTGCGGTCGTTCGATGGAGTTCAGGCGGCCGAGGTGATGTGCTTTACACCCTGGTAGCTGGCAAGCCCCCAGGGGCCAAGCTCGCGGCCGATGCCGCTCGACTTGAACCCGCCCCAGGCGCTCTGCGGATAGACGATCTGCGGCGTGTTGATCCAGATATGACCGGCGTCCATCCCGTCGGCCAGACGCTCGGCCCGAGCAGGATCACCGGCGACAACACTGCCCGCCAGCCCGAAATCCGAAGCATTGGCAAGCGCGATCGCTTCGTCGTCGTTCCTGAAACGGCGGGTCGCCAGCACCGGCCCGAAGATTTCTTGCGTCCAGATCGGGCTTGCAACATCGACATCGCGATAGATCGTCGGGGCGACGAAATAGCCGGGACCGTCGAGTTTACGGCCGCCCGTCAGGCAATCGCAACCTTCGGCACGGGCCGCTGCAAAATAGCCATCCACCTTGCGCAGTTGCTCCAGGGTCGTCAGCGGCCCCATGTCGCACTGTTCGGCAAAGGGAGAGGCAACGGCCATGCCGCGCACCCGCTCCACCAGCGCCTCCAGCAGTTTCGCTTCGATGGCTTCATGCACGAGAAGCCTTGAGGTCGCCGAGCAGACCTGCCCGGCATTGAAGAGGATGCCGGCCGCCACGCATTCCGCCGCCAGATCGAGATCGGCATCTTCCGTGACGATGATCGCCGACTTGCCGCCAAGTTCGAGGGAGACCGGAAGGCCGCGCACGGCTGCCGAGGCCATGACCTTTGCCCCGGCCGCATTCGAGCCGGTAAAGGAGATTTTCCGCAGGGCCTCCGCCCCCGTCAGCGCCTTGCCGACAGCGGCCGCGCCGGTGACGATGTTGAGCACGCCGGCCGGCAGCCCGATCTCGCGGGCGATGTCGCCATAGAACAATTCGGCCAGCGGCGTCGCCTCGGAGGGTTTGAGGACCGCCGTACAGCCGGCCGCAAGCGCCGGCGCGATCTTCCACGCGCTGGTGACCAGCGGGAAATTCCACGGAACGATCAGCCCCACCGGCCCGATCGGCTCATGCCGCACGCGGCCCCGGTGATTGCCGCCGCCAAGGCTCGTTTCGATCTGTGCGCTGCGAGCACGCTCCTCGATGAGATCGGCATAATAATCGAAGGTCGCGACCGCATCGCCAAGATCGATCGAAGCTTCGATCCGCGGCTTGCCGCTGTTGATCATCTGCAGCGTTTCGAGTTCCGCCGCCCTGCTTTCCAGCCCGCGGGCAAAGCCGCGGAGATAACCGGCACGTTCCTCGGCAGACAGTTGCGCCCAGGGACCGAAGGCCCGCGCAGCGGCAACGGCCGCGCGCTCGACTTGCTCGTCGCTCGCGGTTCTAACCTTGGCAAAAGCTGCACCGGTCGAAGGATCGACCACGTCCAGCACCATGCTGCCCTGCCCGGTTTCCCAGACACCGTCGATGAAGGTGGTTTCGTCTCGATCGTAGTTCGTCATGGTCTCGCTTATCGGTTCAGGCCAAGGGACATCAGGACAGGGGGAAGCCGAGCTTACCCACGAATTTGAGCCACAGGTTGCGCCAGCCGCCCTTGCTGTCTGCGGTATCGAGCGCATACATCGTCATGCGCGCGCCAAAATAGCGGAAGGGTTCGGGCGGGATGGTGCCCGGCATGGTGCGGGCGAAATCGCATTCGAGTTCGGGGCGCGTGGCTCCGTTCAGCTTGGCGAGCCCGATATCGGCGCCGAAGCGGCTGGCGGAAACCCCGAAGCCGGAATAGCCGCCGGCATAGACCACCTTGCCGCCGTGATAGGTCTGGAAATGCACCGCCATGCGCGTCGTCAGCGCAATCGGCCCGCTCCAGGCATGGGTGAAGCCGACATCGTCGAGCTGCGGAAAGGTGTGGAAGAAGGCTTCCGCCAACCGCTTGTAAGGCGCGGGCGTGCGGTCAAGCCGCGGGTCACGCGGTCCGCCGTAGAAATAGCCGAGCCGGCCGCCGAACAGGATGCGGTTGTCCTTCGTCAGCCGCATGTAGTTGAGCTGGGTGCGGGTGTCGTAGACGCCCTGACGATTGCGCCAGCCGATGCGATCCATCTGCTCGTCGCTCAGCGGCTCCGTCATCAAAATACGGTCGCGCACCATCGCCACACGCTTCTTGATGTGATCGTGGCCGGCCGCAAAGGCATTGGTCGCGAGCAGCACCTTACGCGCCCGCACTTGGCCGTCGCGGGTCGCTGCGACAACGGTGCCACCTTCGTCGCTGATGCCGAGCAGCGGCGTATGTTCGTGAATGCGCACCCCGAGCGACAGTGCCGCCCGCTTCAGCCCCCAGGCAAGCCGTGCCGGATGCAGGGTGCCGCTATTCTTCTTTGCCCAGAGACTGCCTTCAAACAGCGGCGAGGCCAGCTGCCCGCGGGTCTCCTCGGCATTCATCAGCACCACGTCATGGCCATGGCGCTCGTGCAGTTCGTATTCCTCACGTAGCGTCGGCAGGTTCTCCTTGCCGACGGCGACCGTCAGCTCGCCGTTCCACTCCGCATCGCAATCGATGCCGTGCCGGTCGAGCGTGCCGAGGAAGCCGGCGATATTGGCCTGCCCCAAGGCTTCGAGCATGGCGATGTCCTTGGGAAACACCCTGACGGCATTGTGCAGGCCGTGCATCACCGACGTCGAGACGATGGCGCCGGGACGCCCGGAGGCGCCGCAGGCGATGTTTTCCGCCTCGATCAGCACCACGTTCTTCGATGGCTCCGCCTCCTTGGCAAGGATCGCCGCCCAGAGCCCGGTGAAACCGCCGCCGACGATCAGGAGGTCCGCTTCCGTGCGGCCGATGAGCGGCGCTTCGGGAGCCGGAGCATCCGGCCGTTCAAGCCAGAAGGGATAGAAGGTGACGTTCGCCAGGGCGCGATCGGCAAGCATGATTGTCTCACATCATGTTGGGGGGATGAGGGGCGGCCTTCCCGGCCGCCCTCCGAAATCAATCGTTGAAGAGCACGTAGATCTTGCGCAGGGTTTCCAGCACTTCGAAGCGGCCCTCGAAGCCCTTCGGCACGATGTAGCAATCGCCGGCGCCGAATTCCTCGACGCTGCCGTCGGCATTCGTCAGCGCCACCCGGCCCGAGATCACCACGCAGAATTCGCTGGATTCGGGATAGGCCAGGGTCTCTGCATAGGGCGTGCATTCCCAGGTGCCGACGAGGAACTTGCCCTTGCCGGCTTCATAGTGCATCGCGCCGGTTTCGCTCGGAGAACCGCTCAGCACGGCCTCCGACGGAACGACCGAGCAGGCTTCCATCGGCCCGTTGCTCAGGCCCTCGCGGGAAAGTCGGATGACTGCGCTCATTGTAATTCTCCTGTCTGAAGCGGTGGCGACATCTTCGCCGGTCGACAGGATGATAGGGGGCAGCCTTCGTCCTAAAAATCACGCTTTACATCGCGTTGGATTTGCCGCTTTCAATGAATGATGAAAATCTCAGGCGCCGATCTGCATCTTCTCTCCGTGTTCGATTCCGTCGTCCGCAACGGCGGGTTTTCGGCAGCGCAAGCCGAACTGGGCCTCAGCCAGCCGACCATTTCGAACCACATCACCGCCTTGGAAACACGGCTTGGGGTCATTCTGTGCCAGCGCGGCCGGCGCGGCTTCCAGCTCACCGACAAGGGCCGGCAGGTACATGAGATCGCCGTCGACCTGCTGCGGCGGATCGACCATCATTCGATGTCGCTGACGGCGCTCAAGGGCAGCCTCGTGGGCCAGTTGAAGATCGCCGTCGTCGATTGTGTCGCCTCCGATCCGGAATTCAGGCTGACCGAGGTGGTCCACAGGCTGAACGACGAGGCCCCCGGCATCCGCATCGAGATCGAGGTGGAAAAGCCCGGTGGCGTCCTGCGCCGGCTCGCCGAGGGAGAAATCCACGCCGGCATCGGCAGTTTCGACAACAAGATCAAGGGCCTGTCCTATATCAGCCTCTACGAGGAGCGCCATTCGGTCTATTGCGGCAAGGGTCACCCGCTGTTTTCGACACCCGCCGAAAGCATCACCCAGCAGGACATGGACAAATGCGTCTGGGTGCATCGCGGCTACTGGAGCCGCGAGCGCAAGAAAAGCCAGCAGGTCATCGAGGCCGACCGCATCGTCGACCAGATCGAGGCACAGCTGCTGTTCACGCTGAGCGGCGACTATATCGGCCTGCTGCCCGATCATGCCGCCGCCTCTTATCTCGCCTGCGGCAGGCTGCGGAAACTGCCGCCGCACGAGGACAATTTCGACTGCATGATGCAGCTCGTCTATCGCAGCGGCACCCACCCGAAAACATTCCAGGTTTTCCGCGAAATGCTCGTCGGCCTCTACCGGCCCCGCACGCCGGGACGTGGGTCCTCCACCCGGCTCTGACACCTGTCCCACAAGGCTTAGCCGCCGATACATTGGGTTTTATCAACGCAAGTTTCCGCACAATGGAATGTTAACAAGGCCTGCCTCCTTTCACACTTGGTGAAATACCATTTTGGGGAGGTCGCATGTCTTTCAACCAGCCTTTGGGCGGCAACGAGATGCCGCGTTTCGGTGGCCCGGCCACGATGATGCGGCTGCCGTCTGCGCCGTCGGCGGCAAATCTGGACGCCTGTTTCATCGGTATCCCCATGGATATCGGCACGTCGAACCGGCCGGGCACCCGGCTCGGGCCGCGCCAGATCCGTGACGAAAGCCGCATGATCCGGCCCTACAACATGGCGACGGGCGCAGCCCCCTTCGACGTGCTGCAGGTCGCCGATATCGGCGATGTGCCGATCAACACCTTCGACCTCAAGAAATCGGTCGACATCATCACCGAATATTATCGCGGCGTGCTGGCCCATGGCGCCATCCCGCTGACGCTCGGCGGCGATCACACCCTGACATGGCCGATCCTGCGCGCCATTAAGGAGCGACACGGCCCGGTCGCCCTCATCCATGTCGATGCCCATTCGGATACCAACGAGCATATGTTCGGCGAAGCCGTCGCCCATGGCTGCCCCTTCCGCCGCGCCTGGGAAGACGGCTGCCTGCAGAACGACAAGGTCTTCCAGATCGGCATCCGCGGCACCGGCTACAGCCCCGAGGATTTCAACTGGGGCCGCAAGCAGGGCTGGACCTGCATCCAGGCCGAGGAATGCTGGTGGAAATCGCTGACGCCGCTGATGGCCGACATCCGCAGCAAGCTCGGCGATGCGCCGGTCTATCTCACCTATGACATCGACAGCCTCGACCCGGCCTTCGCGCCCGGCACCGGCACGGTCGAGGTCGGTGGCCTCACGACCCATCAGGGTCTGGAGATCATCCGCGGCTGCGCCGGGCTGAACCTCGTCGGCTGCGACCTCGTGGAAGTGTCGCCGCCCTACGACCCCGCCGGCAATACCGCGGTGATCGCAGCAAATTTCCTCTACGAAATGCTCTGCGCCCTGCCCCGCGTCGCCGAGGCCGCCAAGAACACGAACGGGAAATAAGCCAGTGATCGAAGTAGACCGCATCCATGTCCGGTTCGGCGAAGGCCCCGGCGCCTTCATCGCCCTCAACGACGTCAGCGTGACGATCGGCGAAAGCGAGTTCTTCACGCTGCTTGGCCCCTCCGGCTGCGGCAAGACGACGCTTTTGCGCTCCATCGCCGGCTTCATCCATCCGAACGAAGGCGCGATCCGACTTGCCGGCCAGGACATCCTGTCGCTGCCGCCGTTCAAGCGGCCGGTCAACACCGTCTTCCAGAACTACGCCCTGTTCCCGCACATGACGGTTGCCGAAAATGTCGGCTTCGGCCTCGAAATGCTCGGCCGCCCGCGCGCCGAGGTCACCCGCACCGTCGAAGAGATGCTGGCGCTGGTCAAGATGACCGCCATGGCAAACCGCCGTCCGTCCGAGCTTTCCGGCGGCCAGCAGCAGCGCGTGGCGCTCGCCCGCGCCCTTGCGCCGAAGCCCAAGGTCCTGTTGCTCGACGAATCCCTGTCAGCCCTCGACCTGAAGCTACGCAAGGAAATGCAGATCGAACTGAAGCGCCTGCAGTCGGAAACCGGCATCACCTTCATCTTCGTCACCCACGATCAGGAAGAAGCCCTGACCATGAGCGACCGCATCGCGGTCATGAGCGCCGGCAAGATCCGCCAGATCGGCACCCCGCGGGAGATCTACGATCACCCCCGCGAACGCTTCGTGGCCGACTTCATCGGCGACACCAATTTCGTGCAGGCCAAGCTTTTCGCCGATGGCACCGTGGAACTGCCGGGCGGCGCCCGCATCCGCGCCAGCCTGCCGAAGGATGCAGTTCCCGCGAACCGCGCCGTCACGCTGGTCATCCGCCCCGAACAGACCGTGCTCGAACAGGCGCCGGAGCAGGCGCAGCTTTCGGGCGTGCTCGAAAACGTCGTCTATTGCGGCACCGATACCCACTATCACCTGACGCTTACCGATGGCGCCCGCTTCGTCGTTCGCCGCCAGAACAACCCGGCCCGTCCCGTGACCTTCGAGAAGGGCCAGCGCCTCGGCATCGGCTTCGATCCGCAGGCCGCCCAGGTTCTTGAGGGTTGATGCCATGGCCGCCACGCAACCCAACACCGATCTCGTGGCCGCCAACCGCCGCGAAACCCGCAATCGCTGGCTGCTGCTGCTTCCGGCGATCGTCATCCTGCTTGCCGCCGCCATCGGCCCGCTGATCGTCGTCGTCCTCTATTCCTTCCTGGTCGCCGGCGATTACGGCGGCGTCGTCTGGCACTTTTCCTGGGATGGCTGGCTCGGCGTCTTCACCACCAGCGATCCCTTCGACGGCACGCTGAGCCTCGCCGATGCCCATATCTCGATCCTCTGGCGATCGGTGAAACTCTCGGCTCTGACGACGCTGTTCTGCCTGATCCTCGGCTTTCCCACCGCCTATTTCATCGCCACGCGCCCCGTCAGCCAGCGCGACGGCTGGATGCTGCTGATCACCATCCCCTTCTGGACCAATCTCCTGATCCGCACCTTCGCGATCATGGGCCTCATCCGCAATGAAGGTCTCGTCAACGGTTTCCTCGAATGGCTTGGGATCATCGACCAGCCAATCCAGATGATGTTCACCGATTTCGCCATCCTGCTCGGCATGGTCTATGTCTACCTGCCGCTGATGGTGCTGCCGCTTTACGCCTCGATGGAGCGCTTGAACTTCTCGCTGATCGAAGCGGCCTACGATCTCTACGCCACGCCGTTCCGGGTGCTGCGCCGGGTCATCATTCCCGCCGTCAAGCCGGGCGTCGTTGCCGGATCCATCCTCGTCTTCGTACCCTCGCTCGGCGCCTATGTCATCCCGCGAATCCTCGGCGGCGGCACGCAGCTGATGCTCGGCAACCTGATCGAGCTGCAGTTCGGCCAGGCCCGCAACTGGCCGCTCGGGGCAGCCCTTTCGCTGACCCTGCTCGTCATGGTGACGGCCGCGCTCATCGTTTACGTCCGCGCCTCCGCAAATGAAGGAGAATAACGATGGCCAAGCCCAAGACATTCGATACCCGCCGGCAGGCCGGCTTCACCGCCATCGCCGCCTTCTGCTTCATCGTGCTCTATCTGCCGATCGTGCTTATGGTGATCTTCTCCTTCAACAGCGGCCTCGCGCTGACGAGCTGGGAAGGCTTTTCGCTCAGCTGGTACGTGACCGCCTGGCACAATGAAGTCGTCCAGGCCGCGACGATCCGCTCGGTGATCATCGCCACGGTCGCGACCGTCGTCTCGACGCTGGTGGCGGTTCTCGCCGCCCTCGTCATGGGGCGCGGCAAGCCTTTCCGCGGCCGTAGCGCCATGTTCGCACTGATCAACCAGCCACTGATGGTGCCGGAAATCGTCACCGCCGTCTCGCTTTTGGTCGTGTTTGCCTGGGTGAAAACGACAACCGGCTATTCCGGCCTCGGCTATCTTATCCTTGCCCATTCGGCCTTCTGCATTCCCTTCGCTTTCATGCCGGTCAGGGCGCGCCTGCAGGGCATGGACCAGACGCTGGAACAGGCCGCCGCCGATCTCTATGCCTCGTCCTGGCAGACCTTCCGTCGCGTCACCTTTCCGCTGCTTTGGCCAGGAGTGCTGGCCGGCGCGATGCTCGCCTTCGTCACCTCGCTCGACGACGTCGTCATCACCGAATTCGTCAAGAGCGCCGGGCAGGACACGCTGCCGACCTACATGCTGGGCCAGATGCGCCGCAACCTGACGCCGGAAACCAATGCCATCGCCACCGTGCTCCTGGTGTTTTCCGTAGTGCTGGTCGTCGCGTTCTTTTTCGTCAGCCGGGAAAACCACGCCAAGGCGCAACTCTAACGCAAGCTATTCATGAACCAAGGGAAGAGGAAACCATGAAACATCTTATCGCATCCGTCGCCGCCGTCTGCCTGCTGGCCGGCCCGGCCTTCGCAGACGGCAACCTCAACATCTACAACTGGGGCAACTACACACCCCCGGACATGATCAAGAAGTTCGAGGAAAAATATAACGTCAAGGTCACCGTCACCGACTACGACAGCAACGACACCGCGCTCGCCAAGGTGGAAGCCGGCGGCCATGGTTTCGATATCGTCGTCCCGGCCGGCATCTACGTGCCGATCTGGATCGAGAAGGGCCTGCTCCTGGAAGCCCGTCCCGACCAGATGGAAAACTTCAAGAACGTCGATGCCAAGTGGGCCAACCCGAACTTCGATCCCGGCCGCCACTACACCGTGCCGTGGCAGTGGGGAACGGTGGGCGTCTCAGTGAACCGGGATGTCTACAAGGGCGACATCAACACCTCGTCCATCCTGTTCAACCCGCCGGACGAGCTGAAGGGCAAGATCAACATCGTTCCGGAAATGAACGACGTGATGGCGCTCGCGGTTCATTATGTCGGTGGCGAGACCTGCACCAATGACATGACGGTTCTGAAGAAGGTGCGCGACCTCCTGGTCGCCGCCAAGCCGAACTGGGTATCGATGGATTACGGCACGGTCGAGCAACTGGCCCAGGGCGACATCGCCGCCGGCATGAACTGGAACGGTTCCTCGTTCCGCAGCCGCCTGATCAACCCGAAGCTCGAATACGGCTTCCCGCAGGAAGGTTTCCCGATCTTCATGGATAACGCCGCCATCCTCGCCGATGCCGCGAACGTCGATAACGCCAAGCTGTTCCTGAACTTCATCATGGACCCCGAAAACGCCGCGATGATCTCCGCCTATGCCCGCTACGGCAACGGCATCGCCGGCTCGGACAAGTTCATGCCGGAAGACATGAAGACCGCGCCGGAAGTCAATATTCCGCCGGAACTGGCAAAGGCCGGCTTCGCCATCGAAACCTGCTCGCCGGACGTGATGAAGATCTACACCCGGATCTGGACCGACCTGCAGAAGTAAGCAGCAATGACCAACCAAAAAAGCCAGGCAGCCCAAAAGCTGCCTGGCTTTTTCGTATCTGAAAGCGACGAACCGGTTACGAGATCAGGATCGCCCTGAAGTCGTTGACGTTCGTTCCGGTCGGGCCGGGACGGAACAGATCGCCGAGTGCCGAGAAGGCCGACCAGCTGTCATTGGCGCCGAGCAGCGCTGCCGCATCCTGCCCCATGGCCGAAAGCCGCGTCACGGTGCGCCCATCGGCGAAAGCGCCGGCATTGTCCTCGGAGCCGTCGATACCGTCGGTATCGGCCGCAAGCGCCGTGATGGTGCAGGCGCCGTCGATCGCCATCGAAAGCGACAGCAGGAATTCGCTGTTGCGCCCGCCGCGGCCCTTGCCGCGCAACGTCACTGTAGTCTCGCCGCCGGAAAGGATGACGACCGGCTTGCGGAACGGCCGGTTGCGCGAGGCAACCTCGCGGGCAATCGCCGCGTGGACGCGCCCAACCTCGGATGCTTCCCCCTCGATGGCATCCGACAGCACCACCGCACCGATGCCGGCGCGCTGCGCAAGCTCGGCAGCCGCATCCAGCGACACCGCAGCGGAGGCGACAAGCCGGACCTCGTTCCTGGCAAAGCGCGTGTCATCCGGCAACGGCGGCAGCGAGTCCTCCCCCGACAGCAGCGTTTTCACGGAGGCCGGCAGTTCCAGCCTATAACGTTCGATGATCTTCAGCGCATCGGCACGGGTCGAAGCATCCGGAATGGTCGGCCCGGAGGCGACCAGCGCCGGATCGTCGCCCGGAATATCCGAAACAACAAGCGAAACCACCTTGGCCGGATAGGCGGCAGCGGCAAGCCGCCCGCCCTTGATCTGCGAAATCTGCTTGCGCACGGCGTTCATCGCGCTGATCGGCGCGCCCGAGGCGAGCAGCACACGATTGACCTCGATTTCATCCTCCAGCGTCAACCCTTCCGCCGGCAGCGGCAACAGAGCCGAGCCGCCACCGCAGACCAGCGCGACGACGAGATCATCGGGTCCAAGGCCGCTTACGGCATCGAGCAGCCGGCGCGAGGCCTTCAGGCCGTTTTCGTCCGGCAGCGGATGAGATGCCTCCAACACCTCGATCCGCTCACAGGGCGCACCATAGCCGTAACGGGTCACGACGACGCCTTCGAGCGGCCCCTCCCAGAGCTTTTCAAAGGCTTGTGCCATCTGCGCGGCCCCCTTGCCGGCACCGATGACGACGGTACGTCCCTTCGGACGGCCCGGCAGGTTCGCCGCCAGCACCTTTGCCGGGTCGGCTGCCGCCACGGCTGCGTGAAACAGCGTTTCGAGAAAAGCCCGCGGATTGACGATCGACGGCATAGTCCCCTCCTTCATGAATAATTACCGGGCGGCCGTCCTCCTCCGACGACCGCCCGGCCCTCCTCAGGCAACCGTGTGGTTTGCCATGCGCTCCAGAGCCCGCACGAGGCCGGAGTGATCGAGGCCGGCATCGCCATTGGCGGCGCAGGCATTGAACAGTTCCTGGGTCGAAGCCGTGTTCGGCAGCGAAACCCCGATGGCCTTGGCGCCCTGCAGCGCGAGGTTCAGATCCTTCTGGTGCAGCGAGATGCGGAAACCCGGATCGAAGGTGCGCTTGACCATACGGTCGCCGTGCACTTCGAGAATGCGCGAGGAGGCAAAGCCGCCCATCAGCGCTTCGCGAACCCGTGCCGGATCGGCACCGGCCTTGGATGCGAAGACGAGCGCTTCGGCAACGGCTTCGATCGTCAGCGCGACGATGATCTGGTTGGCAACCTTGGTGACCTGGCCGTCGCCGCAATCGCCGACGAGCGTTATGTTCTTGCCCATCAGCTGGAACAGCGGCAGCGCCCGGTCGAAGCTTTCCTGCGAACCGCCGCACATGATCGACAGCGAGGCGTTCTTGGCGCCGACTTCACCGCCGGAGACCGGGGCGTCGACATATTCCGCGCCGGTCGCCCGGATCTTCTTGGCGAATTCCTTGGTCTCGATCGGCGAGATCGAGCTCATGTCGATGACCAGCTTGCCGGCCGAAAGGCCGAAGGAAACGCCGTTTTCGCCGAACAGGACGTCCTTCACTTCCGGGGTATCCGGCAGCATGAGGATGATCGTGTCGACGGTTTCGGCCAGCGCCTTCGGGCTGTCGACGATCTTCAGGCCGTTGTCGACCAGTTCCTGACGCGGTGCGATCGAAAATTTCGACGTGACGACGGTATGGCCGGCATCCTGAAGGTGACGCGCCATGGGCGTGCCCATGATGCCGAGGCCGATGAAACCGATAGTAGCCATGATCTTGTCTCCCAGACTTGAATTCGTTTGCTTGCTTTTATGCGTGGGTGCCGCTCAGCGGCCGACTTCGGCCAGCCAGCCGAGGCCTTCTTCCGTCGTGGTGCGCGGCTTGTATTCGCAACCGATCCAGCCAGCGTAGCCAAGCGCGTCGAGCGTCTTGAACACGAAGGGATAGGCGATCTCGCCGGTGCCCGGTTCGTTGCGGCCCGGATTGTCGGCCAGCTGCACATGGGCGATCTTTGCCTGGTGCTTCTTGAAGGTGCCGATCAGTTCGCCCTGCGTCCGCTGCTGGTGGTAGAGGTCGTACTGGATATAGAGGTTGTCGGAACCGACCTCAGTGATGATCGAAGCGGCCTGATCCGGGGTGTTGAGATAGAAGCCCGGAATATCGAAGTGGTTGATCGGCTCGATCAAAAGCTTGATGCCGTGCTTGCCGAGTTCGCTCGCTGCCAGCTTCAGGTTGGCGACGAAGGTCGAGCGCAGCACGCTGTCGGAAACGCCACTAGGTGCAATGCCCGACAGGATGTTGACCTGGGTGCAACCGAGCACCGTCGCATAGTCGATCGCCTTGGCAATGCCCTCTCGGAACTCGTCGACGCGATCCGGCAGGACCGCGATGCCGCGCTCTCCGCCAGCCCAGTTGCCGGCCGGCAGGTTGTGCAGCACCTGCTTCAGGCCGTGCTTGTCCAGCTCGGCCCTGATGGCCTTGGCATCGAAATCATAGGGGAAGAGGTATTCGACCCCTTCGAAACCGGCCTTGGCGGCCAGCGCGAAGCGCTCCATGAAGGGCACTTCGTTGAAAAGCATGGTGAGGTTGGCCGCAAACTTCGGCATGGTGCACTCCCTTTATTGAGCGGTTCCGGGAAACCGCGTCGGCAGTTTCCCGGATTGCCTGTCTTAGTCCAGCAGGGCCGCGAGCGTTGCCGTCGGGGCGTCTTCGCCGCGTTCCGCCAGTTCTTCGAACTCGACGACCGCGTTGATGTCGGCGCCCATGGCGATGTTGGTGACGCGCTCGAGGATGAACTCGATGACAACAGGAACCTGGTGTTCCTTCATCAGCTCCTGCGCCGTGTTGAAGGCTTCCTGGAACTCGTTGGCGCTGCGGACGCGGATGGCCTTGCAGCCGAGGCCTTCGGCGACCGCGACGTGATCGACGCCGTAGCCGGCTTCTGAGTCGCCGGTCGCATTGATGTTGTCGAAGGCCAGCGAGACTTCGAAGTCCATGTTGAAGCCGCGCTGCGCCTGGCGGATGAGGCCGAGATACGAGTTGTTCACGACCACGTGCAGGTAAGGCAGCTTGTGCTGGGCGCCGACGGCCAGTTCTTCGATCATGAACTGGAAGTCGTAGTCCCCCGACAGGGCGACGATCTTGCGATCCGGATCGGCGGCGCGAACGCCGAGCGCTGCCGGCAGCGTCCAGCCGAGCGGGCCGGCCTGGCCGCAGTTGATCCAGTTGCGCGGCTTGTAGACGTGCAGGAACTGCGCGCCGGCGATCTGGCTGAGGCCGATGGTCGAGACGTAGCAGGTGTCGCGGTCGAAGGCCTTGTTCATTTCCTCATAGACGCGCTGCGGCTTGAGCGGCATCTGGTCGAAGTGCGTCTTGCGCAGCATGGTGCGCTTGCGCTCCTGGCATTCCTTGGCCCAATCGGACCAGTCGCGCAGCTTGCCGGCTGCCTTCCATTCCGTCGCAACCTCGACGAAAACCTGCAGAGCAGCGCCGGCATCGGAAACGATGCCGAAATCCGGGGTGAAGACGCGGCCGATCTGGGTCGGCTCGATGTCGACGTGAACGAATTTGCGGCCTTCCGTATAGGTCGGGATGTTGCCGGTGTGGCGGTTTGCCCAGCGGTTGCCGATGCCGAAGACGAAGTCGGAGGCGAGCAGCGTCGCATTACCGTAGCGGTGCGAGGTCTGCAGGCCGCACATGCCGGCCATCAGCGGATGGTCGTCCGGGATCGTGCCCCAGCCCATAAGGGTCGGGATGACCGGAACGCCGATGATTTCAGCAAATTCGACCAGCAGGTCGGAGGCATCGGCATTGATGATGCCGCCGCCGGCGACGAGCAGCGGGCGCTCGGAGGCGTTAAGCATCGTCAGCGCCTTTTCGGCCTGGGCGCGGGTCGCGGCCGGCTTGTAGGGCGTCAGCGGCTCATAGGCGTCGATGTCGAATTCGATTTCGGCGAGCTGGACGTCGATCGGCAGATCGACCAGCACCGGACCGGGACGGCCCGAACGCATGGTGTGGAAGGCCTTCTGGAAGACGTAAGGAACGAGGCCCGGCTCCATGACCGTGACGGCCCACTTGGTGACCGGCGCAGCGATCTTGGCGATATCGACAGCCTGAAAATCTTCCTTGTCGAGACGGGCGCGCGGCGCCTGGCCGGTGATGCAGAGGATCGGGATCGAGTCGGCCTGGGCCGAGTAGAGGCCGGTGATCATGTCTGTACCGGCAGGACCCGAGGTGCCGATGCACAGGCCGATATTGCCGGCACGGGCGCGGGTATAACCCTCGGCCATGTGGCTTGCGCCCTCGACGTGGCGGGCCAGAACGTGGCGAACCGAACCACGCGCCTTCAGCGCCGAATAGAAAGGATTGATCGCAGCACCCGGTACGCCGAAGGCGCAATCGATGCCTTCCTTTTCCAGAACCAGTACCGCCGCATCGACTGCACGCATTTTAGCCATGGGATTTTCCTCCGTCTCTTGGAAGCGAAACTACTCCATTCCGTCTCACTTTCAATACAAAAATGGAAATCAATCTCATCATATGGAAATAAACATTTTCAACGAATCTGGAACAATCGACCGAGGACAGGTATGGCATCATCAGTGCGGAACGCGCGGCGCGGCCCGCGGGATCATCGAGGGAGCGTCATGGCAGAGCATCAGGAAAAGACGAGGGGCCGGCCGGGCCGCAAGGCAGGGGAAAATGCCGTGCCTTCCTCCGTGCAGGTGCTGGACCGCAGCCTGAAACTCCTCGAGCTGGTGGCGCAGGCGGATGGCGCGGTCCTGACCGACCTTGCCGACCAATCCGGCATGGCGCCCTCCACCGTGCACCGGCTTCTGACCTCGCTTGCCCAGCACGGGATGGTGTCCCACGATGCCGAGACCGGCGCATGGACCATCGGCGTCAAGGCCTTCGAGATCGGCACCGCTTATCTGAGGTTCCGCAAGCTCGGCACGATCAGCCGTCCCTTCCTGAAGAGCCTGATGGAAAGCTCCGGCGAGACCGCCAATATCGGCATCGAGGACCAGGGCGACGTCGTGTTCATCTCGCAATTCGAGAGCCACGCGCCGATGCGCGCCTTCTTCCGGCCGGGCCGGCGCGGCCCGATCCATGCGTCGGGCATCGGCAAGGCGATCCTCTCCACCTGGCAGGACAGCCGTATCGAGACAATGCTGAAGGGCCGCACGCTGCAGCATTTCACCGACAAGACCCGCGACAGCCTGCCGGCACTGCTGCAGGACATGGCCGATATTCGCGCCCGTGGCTTTTCGATCGATGACGAGGAGCACACGCTCGGCATGCGCTGCGTCGCGGCTCCCATTTTCGATGAGTATGGCGAAGCGGTCGCCGGCATCTCCGTCTCAGGCCCTGCCGTGCGCCTGCCCGACGCCAAGATCGACGCCCTCGGCCCGGCCGTGCGGGCGGCGGCGGAAGGCCTGACCAAGGCGATGGGCGGCCGGGTGAAGATGGATTGAGTTTCCCTTCTCCCCATCGGGGAGAAGGTGGACCGAAGGGCCGGATGAGGGGGTCTATCAACGGGCACAGAGCGCGCCGCATCACCCCCCTCTGTCAGCTCCTCTGACATCTCCCCCTCAAGGTGGGAGATCGGAAGCGAGAGCGGAAATCAGGCCGTTTCCAGCAACCGCGCCGTCGGCTGGCGCCGCTTGTCAGCCTTCGCCTTCATCGCCGTGCCGGCAACATAGACCTCGGCCACGCAACGGTCGTCACCCATCGTCTGCAGGATGAACAGTTCCTCGACCAGCGATTTCGCCGTCCGCATCCTGAGTTCCATCGAGGGCTTGGCGCTCGAATCGAGCACCACGATATCCGCATCGGCCCCCGCATGCAGCGAGCCGATTTTGTTGTCGAGCCCCAGCGCGCGGGCATTGCCGAGCGTCATGCGATAGAAAGACCCGAGCGGCGAAAGCCGCTGCCCCTGCAGATGCAGGACCTTGTAGGCTTCGTCCATGGTTTCGAGCATCGAGAAGCTCGTGCCCGCGCCGACATCCGTCGCCACCGACCAGCGCGCACCGAGCCGGTCGAACCGGTCACGGTCGAACAGGCCGGAGCCGAGGAAGAGGTTCGAGGTCGGGCAAAAGACGCCGACGGCGCCGGTTTCCGCCAGCACCGACACTTCCCGGTCGGAAAGATAGATGCAATGGCCGAGCAGCATCTTGTCGGTGAGCAGGCCATAACGGGCATAAATGTCGGTATAGTCCTTCGCGTCGGGATAGAGCGAGGTGGCAAAAGCGATCTCGTCGCGATTTTCCGACAGATGCGTCTGGACGTAGCAATCCGGATATTCGGCGACGAGTGCCCGCGAAACATCCATCTGCTCCGGTGTCGAGGTGATGGCGAAGCGCGGGCTGATCGCATAATGGGCGCGGCCGCGATTGTGCCACTTCTCGATGAGCTGCTTGGTCTCGTCATAGCCCTTTTGCGGCGTGTCGCGCAAAGCGTCGGGCGCGTTGCGGTCCATCATCACCTTGCCGCCTATCATGCGCATGCCGCGCTCTTCGGCCGCCGTGAAATAGGCATCGACGCTTTCGGGATGCACGGAGCAATAGGCGACCGCCGTCGTGGTGCCGTTGGAGATCAGCTCATCCATGAAGCGGCCGGCGATGAAGCCGGCATGCTGCGGATCGGCAAATTTCTGCTCTTCGACGAAAATATAGGTGTTCAGCCATTCGAGCAGCTGCGCGCCATAGGAGGCGATCGCCTGCGTCTGCGGGAAATGCAGATGCGTGTCGATCAGCCCCGGCAAGATGAGGTTCGGCCGGTGATCGGCAACCTCGACATCCGCGCGGGCCAGCGCGCTGATCTCGGCATGATCGCCGCTCGCCGCCACCTTGCCGGACCTCACCAGAACGGCGCCGTCCTCGAAATAGCGGTAGGCGGCGGTGTCGTCGAGGCTTTTCGGTTCGTCGACGAAGGCCAGAACCCGACCACGGATCAGAAGCTCGCTCATTCGCTCTTTGCTCCGCTGACCACCCCCTCATACCAGGCGACGAGCTGCTTGCGCTCGTCGTCGGAGATGGCGGTTACGTTTGCCGGCGGCATGGCGTGGCTGCGGCCCGCCTGCAGGTAGATTTCGCGGGCATGAGCGGCGATGTCGCCGTCCGTTTCGAAGACGACGCCCTTCGGCGGCACGACGATGCCCTCCCAGCCCGGCTCCTTGGCATGGCACATGGAACAGCGGCCAAGGATGGTGTCGCGCACCTTCGGAAAATCCTGCGCGACGACGAAGGGCTGCTGCGCGGCCGAGATCTTGTTGGCATCGGCGGTTTCGCCGGTGAGGATCTTCGGCACCGTGGAAAGCCACATGATGACGATGAACAAGAGCACGGTGGCGAGCCAAGTCCAGGTCGGGTTGCCGGTATTGGCATGGCGGGTGTTGAAGTAGTGGCGGATGGTGACGCCCATCAGGAACACCAGCGAGGCGATGATCCAGTTGTACTGGGTGCCGAAAGCCAGCGGATAGTGGTTCGACAGCATCAGGAAGATGACAGGCAGCGTCAGGTAGTTGTTGTGGGTCGAGCGCTGCTTGGCGATCTTGCCGTATTTCGGGTCGGGCGTGCGACCGGCGATGAGATCGGCGACGACGATGCGCTGGTTCGGCATGATGATGAAGAACACGTTGGCCGACATGATCGTTGCCGTGAAGGCGCCGAGATGCAGGAAGGCGGCGCGGCCGGTGAACACCTGCGTATAACCCCAGGCAACAGCGACCAGGATGAAATACAGGGCCACCATCAGCCGCGTATTGTCATCGCCGAAGGACGACTTGCAGATGAGGTTGTAGGCAATCCAGCCGAAGGCGAGCGAGCCGAGCGAGATGGCGATGGCCACCGGCTTGGAAACGTCGAGCACATGCGGATCGATCAGGAAGAGATCGGCGCCGGCATAGTAGACCAGACACAGCATGCCGAAGCCCGAAAGCCAGGTTACGTAGCTTTCCCATTTGAACCAGATCAGATGCTCCGGCATGTTGGAGGGTGCTACGAGGTATTTCTGGATGTGATAGAAACCGCCGCCATGAACCTGCCATTCCTCGCCATAGGCGCCCGGCGGCAGGCCGGGATGCTTCCTGAGGCCGAGATCGAGCGCGACGAAGTAGAACGACGAACCGATCCAGGCAATTGCGGTGATGACATGAAGCCAGCGGACGGCAAACGTCAGCCAGTCCCAGGCTATGGCATATTCGTACATACAGCTCTCTCCCCTGTCTTGCTGGCGACCGGATGCGGAACAGGGGGTAGCTCCCGTCTCCCCGTCGGAGAGAAGAGACCCACCCGTTCCCAAGCGATGGCCCTGCCTGTATGGAACGAGTTGTGGCATTTGCCGATTTCCACGAAAATCCCGCTTATTCCCTCAACACTCTCAAAAAAATCTATAAGATCGGCCCCGTAATCGCCGGCAGAATGATGGAAGAACAATGTCCTATCTCGATAACGTGCGTGTCTTCGTTCGGGTTGTGGAACTCGGAACCCTCTCGGCGGCAGGCCGCGACCAGCGCGTCACGCCCGCCGTTGCCAGCAATCGAATCAAGGAGCTGGAGCGGCATCTGGGCGTGCGGCTGTTCAACCGCACCACCCGCAAGCTGACGCCGACCGAGCATGGCCGGGTGTTCTACGAAGGTGCCGTCAAGATTCTCGAAGCGGTCAACGAGGCCGAAGGCGCGATCGCCGACCTCTCGCAAAATCCGAAGGGCGCACTGCGCATCACCGCTCCGCTCGGCATCGGGCGGCGCCTCATCGCCCCCGGCATCCCGGCCTTCCACGACAAATATCCCGATATCGAGGTGAGGCTGCGCCTCTCCGACCACAACATCGACATCCTCAGCGAAGGCGTCGATGTCGCCTTCAAGCTCGGCGTGCTCGAAGATTCCAATCTGCGTATGCGCGGCATCCTCAACTGCGAACGGGTCATCTGTGCCTCTCCCGACTATCTCGCCAAGCGCGGCACACCGACAACGGCCGACGCCCTGATCGACGACAAGCATGACTGTCTCCTGCTGCGTTATCCCGGCTCCAAGGAGTATTACTGGACGCTGCAGACCCCTGAGGGCCTGCGCAAGTTCGAGATCGGCGGCCCCTACGATTCCGACGATGGCGACGTGCTCACCCACTGGGCGCTGGAAGGCCGCGGCATCATCAACAAGCCGCTGTTCGAGGTGAAGAGCCACCTGAGGGACGGCACGCTGGTCGAGATTCTGAAGAACATGCCGCCCGCCAATGTTCAGCTCGCCGCGATCTACCCGCACAAGCGCTTCCAGGACCCCAAGGTCCGCCTAATGATCGACTTCATGGCCGAGCGCTGTCAGCGGCTGATCAGCAAGATGCTGGAAGACGCCCCACAGGAAGACCCGCAGGTCGCCGCGATCGCCTAAACATCCAGCCGCAGCACGCGCTTCTCGGCGCGATGCTGCATCGGCTCTACAAGCGCTGCGGTGAGGATTTCAGCCGCCGCCAGCGTCGCGATGACAGCCGGACGCTTGTCCTTAACCGTATCGCCCCCGATCGGGCAGACGAGGCCTGAAAACAGCTCCGGCTTGCCGACTTCGCGCGACAGCCAGTTGCGGAAGGTCGCCCGCTTGGTCTTCGAGCCGATCATGCCGACATAGGCTGCATCCTGCCGCAGCAGGGCTTCGGCAGCGATCAGGAAATCCAGCGCATGATCATGGGTCAGCACGACGAAGGCGCTGCCGGCCGGCGCGTCGCGCACGATCGCTTCGGGCATCGGCGTCAGGCAGGTCTCGATGCCCGCGACCGGGCAGGCGGAAAGTTCGTCCTCGCGGGTATCGACGAGAACGACGCGCAGCGGCGCCAGCGACAAGGCCGCCGCCAGCACCCGGCCGACATGGCCGGCGCCGAAGATATAGACGTGGCGACGCTCTGCAATTTCGGCGTCGCTGCGCATGATCAGCTGCATTGCTACCTCCTTGCTCACGCGGCTCAAGGAAAGCCCGACCCGGCCGCCGCAGCACTGGCCGATTTCCGGCCCGAGCGGTATGTCAAGCGTCTCCGTGTCGTGACCGACCCGGAGCCCGCGGCGGGCCTGGTCGATTGCCATATATTCGAGTTGGCCGCCGCCGATGGTGCCGAACAGCCGGTGACGGCCCACCAGCATCCAGGCATCCTCGTCGCGCGGGGTCGAGCCGGCAGTGCCGGTGACCGTCACGAGGATGCAATCCGGTTCCGCTTTCAGGAAATCACGCACATCTTCGTGGCCGGCCAGCAGCATCGTGTCTCCTCCTATTTGCCTGCGGCGCGCAGCCGCTCGATGGCCATCAGCACGCATTCCGGCGTCGCCGGTGCATCGAGCTGCGGGCAGATCTTGTGATCCGCCACGCTGGCGATGGCATCGGACAGCGCATGCAGCACGGCGAGACCGAGCGGCAGTGGCGGCTCGCCGACCGCCTTGGAGCGATGGACCGTCGGCTCGTAGGCCTCCGACCAGTCGGTGAGGTTGACGTTGAAGATTTTCGGGCGATCCGAGGCCAGCGGGATCTTGTAGGTCGAAGGCGCATGGGTGCGCAGTCGGCCCTTGCCGTCCCACCACAGTTCTTCCGTCGTCAGCCAGCCCATGCCCTGGATGAAGCCGCCCTCGATCTGGCCGATATCGGTGATCTTGTTCAGCGAGCGGCCGGCATCGTGAAGGATGTCGGTGCGCTCGACGACATATTCGCCGGTCAGCGTATCGACGGAGACTTCCGAGCAGGCCGCGCCGTAGGCGTAGTAGTAGAAGGCGTGGCCGCGACCCTTCGACCTGTCCCAGTGAATCTTCGGCGTCTTGTAGAAACCGGCCGCGGAAAGCTGGACGCGGGCCATATAGGCTTGGCGGACCAGTTCGTTGAACGAAATCTCCGCATTGCCGATGCGAACACGGTTCGGCAGGAACACGACCTGATCGCGCGGCACCTGATGGCTTTCGGCGGCGAAATCGATCAGCCGGTCCTTGATCTGGCGGGCGGCGTCCTGTGCGGCCATGCCGTTGAGATCCGCGCCCGAGGAGGCAGCGGTCGGCGAGGTGTTCGGCACCTTGGCCGTCGTCGTCGCGGTGATCTTCACCCGCTCCAGATCGATCTGGAACTCTTCCGCCACCACCTGCGCCACCTTCAGGTGCAGGCCCTGACCCATTTCCGTGCCGCCATGGTTCATGTGCACGGAACCATCCGTGTAGACATGCACCAGCGCGCCGGCCTGGTTGGATTCCGTCTTGGTGAAGGAGATGCCGAATTTCACCGGCGTCAGCGCGAGGCCCCGCTTGACGAAGCGGCTGCCCGCATTGAACTCGGCGATCGCCTTGCGGCGGCCGGCATAGTCCGCGCTCTCTTCCAGCTCGGCGACGATGCGCTGGATGATGCAGTCCTCGACCTTCTGGTGATAGGGGGTGAGGTTGCGCTCACCGTCCACACCCATGGCGTCGTAAAAATTCAGCTTGCGGATTTCGAGCGGGTCCTTGCCGACGGCAAAGGCCACCTCGTCGATGACACGTTCCGCACCCACCATGCCCTGCGGGCCACCGAAGCCGCGAAACGCGGTGTTCGATACCGTGTTGGTGTGCAGGAGCGCCGACTTGGCATGCACATGCGGGTAGAAATAGGCGTTGTCGCAGTGGAACAGCGCCCGGTCGCCCACCGGACCGGAGAGATCAGCCGAGAAACCGGCACGCAGCGCGAAGGTGTAGTCGATGCCGAGGATGCGGCCCTCGTCGTCGAAACCAACATCGTAATCGATGGCGAAATCGTGCCGCTTGCCGGTCGCGACCATATCCTCGTCGCGGTCGAGACGCACTTTCACGGCGCGGTTGAGCTTCTTGGCGGCGATGGCGGCCAGCGCGGCGCACTGGTTGGCCTGCGTTTCCTTGCCGCCGAAACCGCCGCCCATGCGACGCACTTCGACTGCGACCGCATGGCTCGGAACGCCGAGCGCATGCGCGATCATGTGCTGCGTCTCGCTCGGCCCCTGGGTCGAGCAATAGACGAGAACCTCGTCATCCTCGCCGGGCACTGCGAGCGACACCTGCCCCTCAAGATAGAAATGGTCCTGCCCGCCAAGCCGCATGCGGCCCTTCACCCGGCGCGGCGCGCTTTCAAGTGCTGCGGCCGCATCGCCGCGCTTCAGCGTCAGCGGTGGAAAGACCTGGGGGTGGGTTTTCTGATCGAGATCCCAGATATCGATATTGGCCGGCAGTTCCTCGTATTCGATCCTGGCAAGCCGCGCGGCGCGGCGGGCCTCCTCGCGCGTTTGCGCGATCACGCAGAAGATCGGCTGGCCGTGGAACTGGACCTTGCCCTCGGCCAGCACGGGATCGTCGTGCATGCCCGAGGGCGAGATGTCGTTGACGCCGGGAATATCTTCGTGGGTCAGCACGTCGACGACGCCGGGGGCGGCGCGAACCGCCGAGAGATCGACGGATTTCAGGATGCCGTGCGCGACGGTCGAGAGGCCGAGGCCAGCATGCAGCGTGCCGGCGGGCTCGGTGATATCGTCGATATAGACGGCGGTGCCGGCGACATGCTTGTGCGCCGAATCGTGACGCACGCTTTCATGGACGCCGCCGTCGATTTTTTCAGCCTTGAGATCGGGGGTGTGCTTGTTCATCGCCTCACGCAGCCTCGTATCTGGACACTTGCGCGGTTGCCGCGCCGGATGTCGTTTCCGTGTAGAACCGCAGCAGCAGATTTTTCGCCACCAGAGCGCGGTATTCGGCGGTGGCGCGCATGTCGGTCAGCGGGGTGTAGTCCTCCGCATATTTCTCCATGGCCGCCTCCACCGTCGCCTCGGTCCATTTCTGGCCGAGAAGCGCCTTTTCGACGGTAAGAGCGCGCTTCGGCGTCGCCGCCATGCCGCCATAGGCGATGGTGATGCCGGTAACGGTGCCGTCAGCGGCAAGCGCCAGACGGAAGGCGCCGAGCGTTGCCGTGATGTCCTCGTCGCGGCGCTTCGTCACCTTGTAGACGGCGAATTTTTCACCGGCCGCCGGTGCCGGCACATGCACGGCCTCGACGAATTCGCCCGGCTGGCGATCCTGCTTGCCATAGGCGATGAAGTAATCTTCGAGGCGGATGGTGCGCCGCTCGGTGCCCTTGCGCAACGTCAGCGTGGCATTGAGCGCGATCAGCGCCGGCGGCGTATCGCCGATCGGCGAGCCATTGGCGATGTTGCCGCCGATCGTGCCCATGTTGCGCACCTGCTGGCCGCCGATGCGCTCGATGAACGGCCCAAGCGCCGGCACAAGCTCGGAGAGCGTCTTCAACGCTTCCGTATAGGTGACGCCCGCACCGATCGTAACCGTGTCGCCCTCGATCGAAATGGATTTCAACCCGTCCAGCCCGGCGATGAAGACGACGGGCGAGATATCGCGCATATGCTTGGTGACCCAGAGGCCGACATCGGTGGAACCGGCGACAACGGTGGCGGCCGGCGAGGCCTCCAGCACGGCGGCGAAATCATCCACGTCAGCCGGCACAATGAGGCGGCTCTTGCCTTGCCCGATCTCGACGCGGGCACCGTCCTTCAGCGCCTTGAGGCGCGCGATCATCGCGTCGCGCTCGACGAGCAGCGGGTCCTTCTCCGTGCCGCCATAGCTGGAAATGGCCCGCGCCGCGCGCAGGATCGGCTCGTAACCGGTGCAGCGACAGAGATTGCCCTGCAGCGCGGTCTCGATCTGCTGGTCCGTCGGGTTCGGCGTCTGCATCCACAGCGCATAAAGCGAGATGACGAAGCCGGGCGTGCAGAAACCGCACTGCGAACCATGATAGTCGACCATTGCCTGCTGCACGGGATGCAGCTTGCCGTCGCGGGCGGCGACATGCTCGACCGTCACGACATGACAGCCGTCGAGCGAGCCCATGAAACGGATGCAGGCGTTAACGCCCTCATAGACGAGGCTGCCAGAGGGGGTGAGGCGTCCCACCAGCACCGTGCAGGCGCCACAGTCGCCTTCGGCGCAGCCTTCCTTTGTGCCCTTGAGCAATTTGGAAAGGCGCAGCCAGGCGAGCAGCGTCTGGTCGGGCGCGACGTCGCGCAGCGAGACGTCCTGGCCGTTGAGGATGAAGCGCAGTTCGGAACGGATTTTCGGGGCGGTCATCAGATCAGCTCCCGCGATAGGTGGAGTAGCTGAAGGGCGAGACCAGCAGCGGCACGTGATAATGCGCCGTCTCGTCGGCGATGCCGAAGCGCAGCGGAATGAGATCGAGGAAGGCGGGGCCGTCGCCCGTGTTGCCGAGATAGGCGCCGGCGTGGAACCGCAGCTCGTACACGCCCGACTTCATCGTGGCGCCGCTCAGGAGCGGTGCATCGCAGCGGCCGTCATGGTTGGTTTCCGTCGTCAGGATATGGTGGCTCTGATCGCCCTCGATCCGGTAGAGATCGATGCGCAGGCCGGCGGCGGGACGGCCAAGTGCCGTATCCAGCACGTGTGTCGTCAGACGGCCGGCATTTCCAGATTGAGATGACATAAGGCAAACCTCCCCGATTTTTGTCCGGCAACTATCCGCCAAGCCATTTCCCCTGAATAGCAAGCCTATTCTTCGAGACTTTCAAAATTTTCAGGAGGAATAGGGCGCGCCCTTTTCGCGTTAGAAACGCACATCTAGCAGTCGTTTGGAGGAGCGTTCATGAGATATGTGAGGGATATGCACGGCTACGGCGCGACGCCGCCGGATGTCACCTGGCCGCAAGGCGCCAGGATCGCCGTGCAGGTCGTCCTGAATTACGAGGAAGGCGGCGAAAACTGCGTGCTGCACGGCGATGTCGCCTCGGAAGCCTTCCTGTCCGAAATCGTCGGCGCCAGCGCCTGGACCGGCCAGCGCCACTGGAACATGGAATCGATCTATGAATACGGCGCCCGCGCCGGCTTCTGGCGGCTGCACCGCATGCTGACGGAGCGCGACATTCCCGTCACCGTCTATGGCGTCGCCACCGCGCTGCAGCGCTCCCCCGCCCAGGTCGCCACCATGCAGGATGCCGGCTGGGAAATCGCCTCGCACGGCCTGAAATGGGTCGAGCACAAGGACATGGACCGCGAGACCGAGCGCGCCGCGATCGAGGAAGCGATCCGCATTCACACCACCGTCACCGGCGAGCGCCCGCGCGGCTGGTATACCGGCCGCTGTTCGATCAACACCGTCGACCTGATCGCCGAGGAAGGCGGTTTCGACTATGTGTCCGACAGCTATGCCGACGACCTGCCCTACTGGTACGCCCATAAGGGCCGCCAGCAGCTGGTGATCCCCTATACGCTCGACACCAATGACATGCGTTTCGCCACCGCCCAGGGCTTCAACAGCGGCCAGCAGTTCTTCGATTACCTGAAGGACACCTTCGACGTGCTTTACGCCGAAGGCACCGACGGCCAGCCGAAGATGATGAACATCGGCCTGCACTGCCGCCTCGTCGGCCGCCCCGGCCGCGCCGCCGCCCTCGCCCGCTTCTTCGATTATGTGAAGAGCCACGAGAAGGTCTGGTTCGCGCGCCGCATCGACATCGCCGATCACTGGGCCGAGACCCATCCGCCCGTCGCCGTCGAAGACCGTCCGTCCGGCCTGTCCGAAGACGTCTTCGCCGAGCGCTTCGGCGGCGTCTTCGAGCATTCCGAATGGATCGCCCGCCGCGCCCATGCCCGCGAACTCGGCCCCGCCAACGACACGGCCGGCGGTCTGCATGCGGCGCTTAGGGCTGTCTTCCGCGAAGCCTCCGAAGAGGAGCGGCTCAGCGTGCTCGTCGCCCACCCGGATCTCGCCGGCAAGCTCGCCCAGGCCAAGCGCCTGACGGAAAGCTCTGCGAACGAGCAAGCCGGCGCCGGCCTTGATGCCTTGACCGATGCCGAACGCGACCGCTTTACGACCCTGAACAGCAGCTATGTCGAGAAATTCGGCTTCCCGTTCATCATCGCCGTAAAGGGCCTGAACAAGGACCAAATCCTCGCCGCCTTCGAAAGCCGCATCGCCAACAACCGGCAGACGGAATTCAATACGGCCTGCCGCCAGGTGGAGCGGATCGCCCTCTTGCGTCTCTCGGCCATGCTGCCGGCCTGAGACCGTCATACGGAGGGAGCGCCGCTCCCTTCCTTGTCTGAGGCAGCCGCCGGTTCATCGACACCGGGCCGGCTGCCTTTTCGTAACATCATCAACCTTGGAGGAGGAAACATGAAGACGATCGAAATCAAGCAGCTGACCCGCGAGGCGTTCGCGCCGTTCGGCGACGTCATCGAGATGGAAGGGGCGGCCAATTTTCCGATCAATGCCGGCAAATGCACCCGCTTTCACGATCTCGCCAAGATCGAGACGACGGGCGAAAAGGCCCGGCCGATGATCAGCCTGTTGCGCGGCGAGCCCTATCCGCTGCCGCTGACGCTCGGCATGGTCGAGCGCCATCCGCTCGGCAGCCAGGCCTTCATTCCGCTGAGCGACAATTCGTTCCTCGTCGTCGTCGCCGAAGAGACGGCTGACGGTCCGGGCGAGCCGCTGGCCTTCCGCACGGCTCCCGGCCAGGGCGTCAATATCGGCCGCAACGTCTGGCACGGCATCCTTACTCCGCTCGATGCCGTCTCCGACTTCGCCGTCGTCGACCGTGGCGGCGAAGGCGTGAACCTGGAAGAGCATTTCTACAAGGACCCCTTCCTCGTCGGCTGAGAGGTAAAGACACCGGTCCGGACAAGCCGGGCCGGCATTCCAAGTCAAACGAAAAGGGCCGCGTCGATGACGCGGCCCTTTTGCTTTGCGTGATAAGCTGTCGTCTTACTCGGTGAAGAAGGCGAAGCGGATGATGAACAGCGCCGCGACGATCGCCGTTGCCGGATGCAGGCTGCGCCACTTGCCGGTGCCGATCTTAAGCACGACATAGCTGATGAAGCCGAAGGCGAGACCGTTGGCGATCGAATAGGTGAAGGGCATGACCAGCGCGGTGAGCGCCGCCGGGGCCGCTTCCGTCAGGTCTTCCCATTCCACTTCCGTCAGTTCGCGCATCATCAGGCCTGCCACATAGAGCAGCGCCGGCGCCGTCGCATAGGTCGGAACCGAACCGGCAAGCGGCGAGATGAACAGAGCTGCCAGGAAGAAGGCGGCAATGACGAGTGCGGTCAGGCCCGTGCGGCCGCCGGCCTGCACGCCGGAGGCGCTTTCGACATAGGCCGTCGTGCTGGAGGTGCCCAGGAGCGAACCGGCGACGATCGCGGTGCTGTCGGCGAGAAGCGCCCGGCCGAGCCGGCTCTGCTGGCCTTCCTGGATGAGGTTGGCACGCTTGGCGACCCCGATCAGCGTGCCGGTGGCATCGAACACTTCGACGAGCACGAAGACGAGCACGACATGCAAGAGGCCGCCGTGGAGAGCGCCCATGATATCGAGCTGCAGGAAAGTCGGCAGGATCGACGGCGGCGCCGAAACGATGCCGCGGAACTCGCTGACGCCGGTGATCCACGACAGGACCGTCACAACGAGAATGCCGATCAGGATCGAGCCCTTGACCCGCAGCGCGTCGAGCACGGCGATGACGAAGAAACCGAGGATGGCGAGCAGCGGCCCGGTCTGCTTGAGATCGCCGAGCCCGACCAGCGTTGCCGGATTATCGACGACGATGCCGGCATTCTTGAGCGCGATGATGCCGAGGAAGAGACCGATACCGGCCGCGATGGCGCTGCGAAGCGAATGCGGTATGCCCGCGATCAGCCAGCTTCGCACCCCCGTCACCGTCAGGATCAGGAAGATACAGCCCGAGATGAAGACGGCGCCCAGCGCCTGCTGCCAGGTGAACCCCAGCGCTGCAACGACGCCGAAGGCGAAGAAGGCGTTGAGCCCCATGCCGGGCGCCATGCCGATCGGCCAGTTGGCGAGAAGCGCCATGATCAGCGTGCCGAGCGCTGCCGCAAGACAGGTCGCAACGAAGACCGCATCCCGATCCATGCCGGTGGTCGACAGGATATCGGGGTTGACGAAGATGATATAGGACATTGTGAGAAACGTCGTGATGCCCGCAACCACTTCGGTACGGACGGACGTTTTGTGCTCACTCAGCTTGAAAAGCCGCTCTAACATATTTCCCCTCCCATGGCGGACGTCTCCGACGCCGCCGGACGATAAGAGACCCCACGGCATTTCCTCCCACCGCGGGATCGTTCATTCC
The DNA here is from genome assembly GCF_001424985.1 of Rhizobium sp. Root1212. Classification (GTDB taxonomy): domain Bacteria; phylum Pseudomonadota; class Alphaproteobacteria; order Rhizobiales; family Rhizobiaceae; genus Pararhizobium. The sequence continues at coordinate 24,120 of NZ_LMDA01000023.1, read as the reverse complement.
GGGGCGAAAGCGGCATCAGGTACCGCACCGCCCGGCTGGACGACGAACGATATTTCTATCATTGCCGTTCGCAGAATTACGATTGTGCGTTTTCCTGGGAGCCCGCGCTAGATCGGGATTGGCAGTGTCTCCAGGTAAAGACTTTCAAGTTTTTCGGAAGAATTTTCGCCGAGCGGCAGCTTTGCGCGGACGGGCTACGAAGTTGCATCGCAGGCCGGCGGCAAGGCCGCCGATCCTTGGCGGAGACCCGCCGACGACAGTAGAGCCCGGTTTTCCTGGAAATACAATGAAGCGTGTTTTTGTGTTGGCCGGAGCCCGCCAACTTCACGATACTGTTGACATGAACATCGAATTCTTCGCGGTCCATTGCTAAAATGCTATCAGTTTTATTTATATGATATTTCCACCAGGCCCCTCAAAGATAACGATCACGACAAAAGCTCCGATATTAAGCGATGACCCCGCAATTTCTTTCTCGCCAGGCCACTCTCGTGCCGCACATCAAAATAGCGATGTTTTGCGCCCTTGCCTCGGCGGCGGGAGCGACTGTGATCGTCTGGGTACTGGGCCTGCTCGTTCCTCAGCGCCCGCTTTGGATGGAATTGACGGCCGTGGGCGTAATCTCGACGGCTCTGGCATTTTGGCTGCAACTGGCGCTTTGCCTGCGCAAAGAGGCGCTTCGGGATACTGAAAAGGAACTTCGGCACGCACGCCTTCATGATCCCGTGACCGGCACGCTACGCGCCAACGAATTTGCGAATTCGGTCGAGCGTGCGATCGACCGCAGGCGCGTCAGCACCATGGAAAACCCCGACGGCGTCATGCTCGTTCTCAGGGTTGGCAATTTCGACGAGATCGGTCGTCATTATGGCCTGCAGTGGGCCGATACGCTTATTCAGTCGATTGTCCAGATCATATATTCGTCCGTGCGCTATGGCGATCTCGTCGCCCGGCTTGCCTCCGACGAACTCGGCATTTACCTGCCGGGCACGACGACCGAAAATGCCCGCGGCATCTGCGAACGCATCCGCACGCGGATAAAGGAGGCCACCTTCACGGCCGCGCAGGAGCGCCAGATCGTGGTGACCGTGCGGCTTGGCGGAACCCGCGTCAGTGACGAGGCAGACTTTCAGGCGCTCCGTGAGGCCGCAAACCGCGCCGCCCTCGGGGAGGACGAAACCGGTCCCTTCCTGTTCCGGGAGGTTTTCTCGTAAACACGAGACTCTGGGGTCCGCCGCGATTATTCGGACCTCTCTCCATCGCTGGTGACCGCTTCGGTTGCCGCAACGCCGGCCGGGCTCAAGGCCCCGCAACGCCAGACGCTGTAAACCGGCTGGGTATCCCAATCGTAATAGTAGGCCGCTTTCAGCCTGCCCTCGTCCATCACCTTCCCGAAACCGCAGCGCACGGTGCGGATCGCCCTTTCCCGCTCACGGTCGTCGACCGGGCAGGAAAGCGCGGTGTTGGCAATGCCCCATTCGGTTACCCAGCACGGTTTGCCTTCGCCTTCAGGCCGGCAAAAATCAAGGAGCCTCGTCACGTGGCGGGCGAGCGCTGCATCATCCCTGCTCCCAGGGTAGACATGAATACCATAGCCATCGACCAGCGCATCAAGCCCCCGCTTCCGCAGAAGTGACAGGAACTCACCGGCATCGAGCCGCTCCATGCCGCGTCGATCGGCCTCGCCAGTGCCGACATCGGACAGTCCGGCCGAAATCAGAGCTGCGTCGCGACTATGGGTCGTCGCCCGCAATTCCTCCCGCGTGATGCGAATGGCGTCGACATAGGCGTCGAGCCCTCGCCCCAGGGCCGCGCGATCGGCAACGTCCGCAACATTGCGCGGCGTCCGCCGCCCCGGCTTTTCATAAACCGCGAGATCACCGTTGTAGGCGCTGTAATTTATTTCGTTTCCGGGTTCGACGGCGTCGATACGAATGCCGATGCGGTCGATACGGGCAAGCGCCGAGCGCAGATGTACGCGGTACAGATCGAGGTCGAGATCCGAAAGCCGACGAACATCCCAGATGCGGCCGAACCCGGTACGCGGATGCGCGTTCGCGGGGTAGTAATCCTTGTTGCCGAGCTGGATTTCCAGGAGGATTTTCAGGCCCAGCCGATCCGCGATTTCGAGCGCGTCGATGCTCCTGTCCACCGGCCGCGACAGCGAAAGCCGGATATGGGTGATGCCGCTTGCCGCGATGTCACCGAGAACCCGCTCTTGATCGGCGCGGGAAAGCCAGGCCAGATTGACCCGGTTGATGCCGATGCGAGCGGCGGGGTCAGCGCCCGCCGGCGGCGTCCAGGCAAATGCCCAGAGCACCGCCAGCGAGCAGGCAAGGGTCGCGCGCCGCCGCACCCCCGCCGTCTTCCGCTCAGAGCCCGATCTGCCCCAGAGCATTGCGGAAATTCGCCTCGCAGGCGCTGTAACGGTCGATCACGGCCTGCGTGTCGATCTTGCCGAGGAAGTTGGCGAGATAGCTGCGTTTGTCCGCCTCCCTGTTCCAGGTCGCGGCCTCGATATAGGGAAAGCCGATGAACTCCAGCATCTCCCGCATGCGGTCGTCCACCGCGATCATGAGGGCGGGCGTGCCGGCCTGCATGCCGATGATGCAGCCGTGGAACCGGCGGCCGAAGCAGAGATCGCGCGCGGCCATCGCCCCGCGCCACTGGTTGGTATCGAAATAGACCAGCAGTTCATGCTGCCGCTGCCATTTTTCCGAATGCTTGTATTCCGTGCCGCCGGTGATGCGGGCGCTCGCCGGATCATAGACGATATCCTCGTCGCTGCCCGTCAGGGAGAGGTTGTAGGCCACCACTTCGTCCTGCAGGACGTAGCTTGCGACGCTGTCGGGTTTGAGCAGCGCGTGCACATCGACGATCGTGTCGGCCACGCTGCCGAGATATCCGCCGAAGGCGATCTTCTGGGCTTCCGCCAGTCCCGGATTGGCAAGCGCCGAAAGCGAGCGCTTCATGTCATCGGGCGAGAAATAGAGCGACGGGCAGCCCGTCGGCTTGACGAATTTCATGCCCTGCTCCCGCAGGAATTCGGCGGTGAAGTAGCCGCGCGTCAGGAAGAAGCTCTCCTTGTTCCGCAACACCTCCAGAAACTTCAGCGTGCCGGCCGGCAGTTGCTCCTTGAGGCCTTCCTTGCGCTGGATGCCGATGCCCATCACCACGATCGGCATCTTCAGCTTCTCGAAGATTTCCGCTTCGAGATCGGCGGAATAGCCGGGGCGCAGCAGGTTGGCGGAGGCGAAGACGCAGATGTCGAACGCGCGGTTCACCTGTTCGAAAAGCTCGTTCTTTTCCCTGTTGTTGGCGAGATGCCAGAACGGCAGGTAGGTGACGTCATGGCCGCGCAGGCTCGAAGCCGCCCCTTCGCCGATGAGGTAGTTGCCGGTATTGGCGATCCGCCTCACCTGCGAAATCAGGTCCTTCCGGGTCCTGGTCTCGTCGAAATAGGGCCGATGAATGACGGTCGTGCCGGAGACGTCGGCAATCGTCCGCTGCAGATAAGAGGGAATTCCCGTGAGCAAGATACGCATAACTATCCTCTGAACCGAAAATGATGGCGCTTGGGGCTGCTAGAGCCCGATGCCGATTTCACGAAGCGTGGTGCGGAAGGCGCGCTCGCGGTCGGAATACCGGTCGACAAGTTCGCTGGTGTTGATCCCTGCCAGATGGTCGGCGACGAACTCGGCGCGGTTCTCCGCCTTGTCGACTTCGTTGATATCGACGGCCGGCAGGCCGGTGAAGCCAAGCATCTCGCGCATGCGGTCGTCCACCGCCACCATCAGGCTCGGCACAGCCGCCTGCATGGCGATGATCGAGCCGTGGAAACGGCGGCCGAAATTGAAATCCATCGACGAGGCCCAGGCGCGCCACTGGTTGTTGTCGAAGAAGGTGCGGACCTCGAATCGCTGCTTCTCCCGCTCCGTGCCGGGATAGGCCAGATCGCCGATCATCAGGCCCGATGCGGAATCGTAGACGCGCCCCTCGTCATTGGGCTCCACCTTCATATCGAAGTGCAGGAACTCGTCCTGCACCACGTATTGCGGCACGGTGCCTTGCGGGGCCAGCGCATTGGCATCGAGGATCACATCCTGATTGCCGCCGAGATAACCGGAAAAGATGGTCCGCGCCTTGCCGATCTTGACGTCCGGCAGCTTCCTCATGGAGCGGCGCATGTTGTCCGGCATGAAATAGACGGAAGGGCAACCGGTCGGACGCACGAAGGAGAAGCCCTGATCCTTCAGGAAGCCGGCCGACTCGTAGCCGCGCGTCAGGAAGTAGTGCTCGCGCTCCTTGAGGACGGCCAGAAGCCGCTTCGTTCCCTCCGGCAGATTGTTCTCAAGGTCCTTGCGGTTCTGCAGGCCGATGCCCAGCATGACGATCGGCATGTTGAGACGGCTCAGGACATCGGCTTCAGCATCCGCCGAAAGCCCCTTGCGCAGGAGGTTCGCGCAGGTGAAGACGCAGATGTCGAAATTGGCGTTGAACTCGTCGAAGCCGCTGCCGCTCTTGCTCAGATTGTAGAGATGCCAGAAGGGAACCTGCTTCGCATGCGGCGCCAGCGCCCGCAGGGCACCCTCGCCGATAAGGTAGTTGCCGGTGTTGCTGATGTTGCGCAGCTCCTGCAGAAAATCCTCTTTCGTTTCCGGCTGCTTCTGCCGCTCGGCGTAGGAGACGGAGAGGCCGTGAGCGCCATTGGCAAGACGGGTGTAGTGACCGGGAATACCCGTCACGAGAATTCGCGGACGCATTCGACTAGACCTTTCTGTTTCAGAGAAGCGACCCGGCCATCAGCCGATGGCCGCGACCACGGGAGTTGCCGTCGCCGGCTCGCGGAAGACCGCGGCGCGCGACAGCGACGAGTTTTTCACGGAGCGATCGCTCCACGCGATGAAATCGGAGAAGGAGGAGGTCCACGACCGGTGTGCGGCCGTCCTGATGCAGCCCTCCATCAGCGGCGCCAGCTTCTCGCGATTGCGCGCGACCTGCGCGATGATGTCAGCCATCTCTCTGACCACCTGCGGATCGGACGCCGCGTGGATGAGGATGCCGTCCTCGCCGTCGGAAATCAGCTCGTCCACGGCACCGACGGCGGTTGCGATCGGCACGCAGCCAAGCTGCTGCGCCTCGGCGATCATCAGCGGCGCACCCTCCCAGCGTGAGGGCATGACGAGAACATCAGCCCAGCCCAGCGCCTTGATCAGGTCCTTGCTCGCAAAGACCGGCGGGCGCACGTCGACGCCTAGGTCCTTCAGCCGCTCGCTCCATGAAGCCGCGGAATCGGCAAGAATTTCCCCGCCGACGGCGCGGGCGTCGAAGGCGACGTTGGCAGCGCGGAGTTCCGAAAGCGCCGCCGCCAGCCGGTCGATACCCTTCTGCTGATCGAGCCGGCCCATATAGAGAAGTCGCAGCCGGTCATCCTTGCGCTCGATGCGCCGAACAGCCAGAACTTCCGCGAGTGCCTTGGGCGGCACGGAAAAACTCGCCCCGTTGGCGACGGCAAAGACTTTCTCGTGCGGGACGCCGTAGCTGTGCAGATAGATCTTCAGCTGTTCCGAGCAGGTCAGGAAGGCATCGTAGCAATGCTCGTGGGCAATCGCGGCGAAGGGCTGGCCGGCGGGCCTCTTGAACGGCGTGTTATCGACGACGTGAAGATAGCAGGCCGTGCGCGTGCCTTCGGCGCGCAGCCGCGCGATCAGCGGATGCACGGCCATCACGTGGTTGTTGATGACGAGGTCGAAGCCGGAAAGCTGCCCCTTCAGCGCCTCCCAGTCGACCGCATGCCCTTCGGCGATAAAGTCCTGCCCGAGGAAGGAACCCGAACCTCCCCAGGCCGGAATGCCCGCATCCCAGAAGTGAATGTAGTCGAAGCTGGAATCGAATTCGTCGATCACATCCATCCGCGACGTGCCGAGCACGAAGAGATGGGTTTCATACCCAGCCGCCTTGAGTTCTCGCGCGGCGGCATAGACGACCTTCTCGGCTCCGCCGAAGGAGGCGTTCGGCACCAGCAGCGCCACGGTCCGCTTGCCCGCGCTATGCCCGAGCGGCAGGACCGGCGATCCCCCGATTTCCTTGCGCAGCGCCTTGTGCAGATCGGTGTAAGGTACGAGCCGGGCCGGACGCCAGGTCCACCGCCGGCCGGCCGTCTCGCGCAGCGGGCTTGCGGCAATGGCGTTGATGCAATTGATCATCACCTGCTGCGGCGTGATGAGCGACCGGCGCTGTAGGCTTCTCGGGAACGGGAAACGCACTTTCAGGACGGCCGATGTCGGCCAGACCTGCTGGCTCGCGATCGAGGCGAACCAGTCCGCCGCATTGTTCTGGACCACGTCCTGAACCAGGCGGGTCGACAGGAAAACGAGATCGGCCGGACCGATTTTCTGGGCGCCCGGCCCATGAACGACCGGCTCGATCTTGCGCTGGCTGGCGTCGTTGGCAAGCTGGACGAAGACGACATTGCTGGTCTCGCTCATGCGCTCCAGATGGGCAAGCACGTTCGGCAGCATGCGCGACCGCCGCAGAAGGTCGAGCGCGGCACCGCTACCGGCGACCATGAACGGCGGAAAATGCTCGTTGTCCGGCTCGCCGATATTGCCCCAGAACGCCGGAACGATGTCGTCGAGACGCAGCATCGCCGGCGGCTTGGTGGGATCGGTGAAGAACGAGATCGCGGTATCTTCCGTTCGCGCAAACAGGTAGCGCGGGCATTCCTCATGCTCGAAATCCACCAGCATCGGGCGCTGGAACAACGGCATGTGGCGCTTGCGCAGGAAGCTGACCGACGTGGCGCGGTCGCGGTTCGCCTCCTTGAAGCGGCTCTCCGCCCTCAGCCTGTATTCGAAGACGGTATCGTGACAGGGGGTGCCGACAAAACCGTGCTCGATACAGGAGAGCCAGAATTCCCAATCCTCGAAGCCGTTCTGCCGGTCGTCGTTGAAGCGGACGCCGTCCTGAAAAACCGCGATCGAGATCATCGATCCCGTATCGCAGATATTGTCGGTGATGCAGTGGACCAGCCGCGAATAACGGTTGCCGTAGTGCGCACGCCAGCTGACCGAGAATGTATCGATATTGGTGTAGACCCAGCCGCACCCGCTCGCGACGAGCTGCCGGTAAAGCGTCTCGATGGTGCCGGGAAGGACACGGTTGTCGGCATCGAGGAAATAGACGGCTTTCGCCTCGGGAAAGCGCTCGAGCACGACGTCGATGGCGCGGTTGCGGGCGCCACCCGGCCCCGCGTTCTGGCCGAACACGACATGAACGCAAGGATGGGCCGCAGCGTAAAGCAGCAGTTGGTCGAACGTCTCATGCCGCGGATCGCCATCGACCGAGACGACGATGACCACCCGGCAACTGTCGAGCTTGGAGGCAAGCACCGACTCGATCGCTTCCAAAGCGAGCGCCGCATGGCCGTAGAGCGGCATGGCCACGGCGATCAGGTCCGCCGGCTCCCTGCTACCGGACATCGGCGGCCTCCGTCGATTGCTTGACCAGCCGGAAGCCGGACACCTTGAGCCAGGAGAAATCGACCGAATCCGTGACGGCGCGGCTGAGGATCATCAGATCCATCGGGCCGCGCACCGGCTCGTCCAGCTGGATATTGATGTTGATCGCCTGGGCGGAGCCGACCTCGCGCCATCCGCTGAAGAATGCCGACGGCTTGACCACGCCCTTACGCGCAAGCTCGGCCACTTCGGAGCGCGCATTCGAGTTCGCCGGCGCCAGCAGGAAGCTGACCGCGGCGGGCTGCCCTTGCGGATGATCGATGATGGCGTTTGCTGAAAAGGATATCGTTCCCGGCTCGACCGCGCGGGCGACCGCGCCTGCCGATATGCCTGTCGGCAGCGGGTGGCAGACGATGGCGTGCTCATGCTCGAGAAATCGCACCGTCTGGAATTCCGGGACGATGGGCGTCACGGAAACATCCGCGATCTGGCTCAGCGTATCGACCCCCAACCGGTAATCGACCGTATACTGGCCTTCGAGCAGGCTGCTCGGCCCGATCATGTTGGGCGTTGCGGCCGGCTTGACCCCCGGCAGTCCGGTGAACACCTTGAAGGCCAGCGGACGCAGGTCGAGGTCGGGATGCGCAAACTCCGACCGTGCCGAATAACGCTCGCCGGCGATCGGATAGCCGAGCGAAAGGCCGACGGCATCCGGCCCGGTCGCGGAAATCCGTAGCCGAAGCGTGCGCGCGCCTCCGCCACAAGCCCGCGGCAGCGAGAAGTAATTCCAGCTCGGCACGAGTTGCGCATAGGGTACCGCCCACTCGGCCACCCCCTCGCCGCTCTCGAGATAGCTCAAGGTCACGACAAGCTCGCCGCTGCTGCGGGGTACCGCGTGCAGATGAAGAGCGAACCCGGCCACGCCGAGGCTGGAGACCGGCAGCAACTGCTCGACGAAAGCGGTAGCCAGCAGCTGTCCGATCCCTTCGTCCTTTGGATCGGCATGGGGATCGTGGGAGAAAATCTCGGAAACCGGCTCCCAGTTTCGCGCCTGGAACGCGTCTTCGAGCGCCCGGTAGTTTTCCAGCAGCGCTTCGCGCTCCCGGCGCAGGATCGCAAGCTCCGAGGTGATGGAAGCGCTGTAGCGCGCAAGCCGTCCGATGCCGCCTTCGACCAGCGTCCGCAGAAGCGCGAAACTGTCCGATGTACCCGCCGGATCAAGCCGCTGGACGGAAATCGGCGGAACGGTCCCCAGCGAACCCAGAAGCTTCAGACGCTCCCGCAGATCGGCCTCGCCCTCATCGGAAAAGGCGACGGCGATCAATGGGAAGGCATTCTGCAATGTCGCGGAAGGATGCCCGTTCGCATCGAGGCAAAGCACCAGATGCTCGATATCGCTCCCCTCGAAACAGGACCAATCCAGGCTCGAAGCCGCGATCAGCTTTCTCGTCGCCAGCCGTTTCCCAATGCCGGAAGACATCAACTCTTGCACGCCCAACCTCTGAAGAATTATGTCGGAACAAAACAAATATGCCGAATAATCAAATATTTATTCGAACGATCCGGCGTTATTTACGCCAAAGCTAACAACTAACGCTGCAGCGCACAACGGTAAAATTCAACAATCTCAAATAAAAATATTTCATATATACTTCGAAAATCAAAGTAATACTTCATATGGCCGCGATTGGATTGCGTGCGAGCGGTCTTCCGATCATTCTTTCAATAAGATCCCGCTGACGATCGAGGCAATCCGCCAGCCGGAAACGCCTCTCGACCGTCCGGCGCGCCGCAGCGCGCATTGCGAAGTGGGCTTGCGGATTGGCGAGCACACCGAGAACGGCCTCTGCGAGCGCGTCCGTATCGAAGAACGGCACCAGCAGGCCGTTCCGGCCGGAACGGATGATTTCCCGGACCGGCGCGGTATCCGATCCGATGACCAGCGCGCCGCAGGCCATCGCCTCCAGCACCGACCAGGACAGGACGAACGGATAGGTCAGGTAGAGATGGGCTGACGAAATCTGGAAAAGCTGCCGCAAGACCGAATGCGGCACCGTGCCGGGAAAGACGATATTCTCTGGCGGGATATCCAGCGTTCGCAGGAGATGATCCTTCCACGCCCCGCCGCCAGGTGGCGGCACGCCATAGCTGACACCATTTCCACCGACGAAAACGAACAGGGCGTCCGGGCGATGGCGCACAACCTTGGCGGCAGCCGCCAAAACCTGTGGAAATCCGCGATAGGGTTCGAGGTCGCGCGCGGCAAAGGTGACGATGGGGGGACCGTTGCCACTGAGCATACGCCCGTCCGCAAGCGTGACCGAGGTTGTCGGGTCGGGCCGGAACCGGACGGTATCGACCCCCTCGTGACACACCGAAATGCGCTCCCTGACATCGGCGGGATAGAGACTTCTCTGCCATTCCGTGGAGCTGATGCCGGCCTCGATGGCCTCGAGCGACAGAAGCTGCGCGATGTTGCGCAGCCGCAACCTCTTGCGGGTCTCCAGATCCGGCTGATCGTCAGGCGAGAAGCCGATATCCGCCCCTTCCGACCGGTAGAAGAACTCGCAATATCCCAATGCAGGCACGTGCGGCAGCACGTCCTTCAGGAACATCATGCTTCCCCAGCCGATATGACCGATGACGGCATCGGGCACCAGCCCCTGCCGCGCCATGGCGTCGAACGTTTCGGCGACCCGGTGGCCGATCCGCACGTGGTGATCGGGTGCGCCCATGTGCCGGGCCATCTGCGGATCGGCGCGCGGACCCGGCTCCGCCCGATGCCGAACGACGCGCACGGAGGGTATCTTCTGGTCTATGGTCTCGGTGACGAGGCTGACCTCGTTTCCCATTTGGGCGAGCTGAGCGGCAAGGGCAGCGAACTGCCCGAACCCCCGCCGATGAACAAATGCCACGTGCATCGCGTCCAGCCCGCCGTTACCAGACCCAGGAACGGCTAGCCGCCATACCGCGACGCGCTCCCCCAGGCCAGTTCCAGCTGGTGAAGCGTCTGGAAGGCCGTCTCGAGCATCCGCTGCTCCTGATCGCCACGGTTCACGGCCCGCTCATAGGTCATCGCCGCGTCGCGAAGATTTGCCCGCAGCTGCCGCCCCTTCTCCGTCAGCTTGATGCGTGCGGACCGCTTGTCGCGCTGGGAGGCAACGCGATCGATGTAGTCGCCGTCGGCAAGCTGCTTCAGGTAGTAGGAAACGTTGGAGCCGACATAGTGCCCACGGTCCAGAAGTTCTGCGACCGAAAGCTCCGAATCGCCGATCGCCAGCAGGATCATCGCCTGCGCCGGCCCGATATCGTCCACGCGAAGCTTGGTCAGCTCCGCACGGATGAGGCCCGAAAACCGCCGGCTTGCCCGCTCCATGAGCCGCGCAAGCTCGAAATACGTAACCTGCTGGAGGTCCCCCAACTCCGCATCCTGAGGATGTCCGGGGTCTGCTTGCGCTATCTGACTCTTAAGAATCCTTAGATCGCTATTCTGTTCTACAGGCAAACCGAGCACATCATTTTCTTTCATTAAACTCTCCGTTTCGGGAATTACTTCAAAACTTGAAGTAATTTTCAAATATGCCCACTCCCCCTCAATTGCCATGAGCTTGCATAAGCCCGCCTTTATGTGCCAGATTGGCCGAAGCAATACTACGCTCCGGCTCAATTATAACCAAACCAGCCCTCCGACAGATCGATATAGCGTTAACTCGAGGCAAATCGCCATGCGTGATACCAGTCAAAACGAGACAAAAAGCAATGGCCAGATTTTAGGGGAAATGAGCCGCGACAATCCCGGATTGCTGATTTTACAAGCCAAGCGTGTCTTCCTGCTGGGACTGCTCTACGCGGCGGGGTTGAGCGTGTGTCTCAACCTGCTCCAGCTGACAATGCCCCTGTTCATGCTTCAGGTTCATGACAGGGTGCTGAACAGCCAGAGCATGGACACGCTCACGATGCTCACCATCCTGGCGATCGGCGCTCTGGTGGTGCTTGGCGTTCTCGAATTCATCCGCGCCCTCTCCTTCCAGGCGGTCGGCGGCGCAATGGTTCGTCGGCTGAATATGCCTGTGCTGACCGCCGCGGTGCAGGCCTCGGTCGATCAGGGCCTGTCGCGCGCCACCCAGTCGCTTCGCGATGTCGCGGAATTGCGTAGCTTCCTGACCTCATCGGCGGTGAGCGCGCCGCTCGACGCGGTCTGGTCGCCGATCTTCCTCGGTGCCCTTTTCCTGTTGCACCCGCTCTTCGGCCTCATCGGCGCCGTCTCGGCTGCGCTGCTGCTGTGCGGCGGACTGGTCACGGACATGCTGACGCGCCAGCTCACCAAGGAGGCAAACCAGACCAATATCGAGGCCGTCTCCAAGATCGGCGCATCGCTGCGGCATGCCGAAGCCATCGAGGCGATGGGCATGCTGCCGGCCCTGGCAAACCGGTGGCGCGGCCTGCAGATGCAGGCGCTGGCCTCCTTCGAGGCGAGCGGCGTCAGAAGCAAGGCGATGTCGTCCATCACCCGCAGCCTGCGCTATTCCATCCAGATCGCCACCCTGGCGGCCGGTGCGTATCTGGTGCTGAAGCAGGAAATCACCCCCGGCGCGATGATGGCGTCGAGCATTCTTGTCGGACGCCTGCTCATCCCCTTCGATTCGCTCATCGACAACTGGCGGCAATGGGTGCTGGCGATCGCCGGCTGGCGTCGCATCGAGACCATGCTCAAGGCAGACCTTGCGGTCCGCCAGACGATGTCCACGCCGCACTCTTCGGGCGACATCGTGGTCGACAAGCTCGTCTACGCGGCACCGGGGCTGGATGTGCCGATCATCAAGGGCATTTCCTTCTCGCTTTCTCCGGGCGAGGTTCTGGGCGTCATCGGCCCCTCGGCGGCCGGCAAATCCACCCTCGCACGCCTGCTGGTCGGCATCCTGCGTCCCACATCCGGCGGCGTCTTCCTCGATGGCAACAACACCTATCTCTGGGAACGCAGTTCCTTTGGCCAGGTGGTCGGGTACCTGCCGCAATCGGTCTCGCTGCTGGAAGGCACGATCCGGGAAAATATCGGGCGCATGGCGGACGGCGATCCGTACAAGGTGCTGGAGGCCGCGCGGCTCGCCGACATCCACGAGATGGTCGGGCGCCTGCCCCTTGGCTACGACACGCCCGTCGGCGACGGACACCTGACCCTGTCCGGGGGTCAGCGGCAGCGCATCGCCCTGGCGCGGTGCCTCTACGACCGGCCCCGCCTCATCGTGCTCGACGAGCCGAACGCAAATCTGGACGCGATCGGCGAACGCGCCCTCATCCGCGCGATCCAGCATGCGCGCGAAGACGGCGCGATCGTCATCATAATCGCCCACAGGCCAGCCATCATGCAGGTCGCCGACAAACTGCTCGTTCTCGAAAACGGCCGCATCACGCAGTTCGGACCGCGAACATCCGTGGTTCCCGCGCCGGTGGCAGGAGAGCGCGGAGTGGCCGCGGTATGACGGACATGAAGCCCCTCGCGGTCCGCCCCGATCTTTCGGAGCGTCGCCTCCAGCAGCACCGGCCGGCGCCGCCAAATTCCAGCCCACGGCATCCGGGACACGATCATATGGAGAGCCTTTTCCCGCTCCGCCGTCTCGTCATTGCCGGGCTTGCCACGATCCTCGTCTCCTTCGGTGGATTTTTCACCTGGGCCTTTTCGGTCGAGCTTAGCAGCGCGACGGTCGCCAACGGCACGGTCATCGTCGATTCCAAGCGCAAGACCATCAGCCATTTCGAAGGCGGCGTGATGAGCCGGCTGCTTGTTCAGGAGGGCGACAAGGTCTCCGCCGGGCAGCCCCTGATCGAGATGGAGGACACGCGGGCCCGGTCCAGCCTGCAGTCGCTGCAGATCCGCCGCATCGGCCTGATCGCGAAATTGGCCCGGCTGAAGGCCGAGCAGGCCGAAATGCAGAAAATCGACTTCCCCCGCGATTTCGGCGACGCGCAGGACGTTGCGGTCGACGACGCCGTGAAGGCTGAGACCGTCTTTTTCGAAAAACGGCGCGAAACTAAGGAGGGCCGCGTCGAGGTCCAGAAGAAGACCATTGAGGAATATGCCGAACAGGCGAAATCGCTCGACATCCAGATTCAGGCGGCCGACCAGCAGATCGAACTGATCAAGGAACAGCGCGCCGCAATCGCAACTCTGGTGCAGAAAGGTGCGGCACCGCGCACGCGGCTGATCGATATCGATGCCAGGCTGAGCGAGCTTGCGCGCGAACGGGGCGAACTCGTCGGCGGCCGGGCGCAGGCCGAAAAAGCCGGCGCCGGCGCGGAGCTTACCCTGATCGGCATCGAAAGCGAGTTCCAGTCGACCACTGCCGGCGAAATCACGACCGCGCGTGTCGAACTCCTGGATGTCGAGGAGCAGATCACCGCCTCGCAGGACGTGCTGCGACGTCTCGAAATCCGCTCGCCGCAGGACGGTATCGTCAGCGACATCCTGCTGCGCACCCCCGGCAGTGCGGTCACGCCCGGCCAGCCCCTGATCGAGATCGTCCCGGAAAACGAGCCGCTGCTGGTCGAGATGCGCGTCAATCCCCGCGACATCGACAGCATCGCCGTCGGCTCGCGGACCCAGGTCCGGTTGACGGCCTATAATCAACGCTCCCGCCTGCCGATGGAAGGCACGATCACCTATGTCGCCGCCGACCAGTCGGTCGACGAAAAGTCGAACAGCGCGTTTTTCGTGGCGCGCGCCAAGCTCGACGCGGCTTCGCTGAAAGCAAACCCCGATGTGCGCCTCTATCCCGGCATGCCCGCGGAGGTGCTGATCATCCACGCGCCGCGCCGTGCGATCGACTACCTCACCTCCCCCGTCCTGGAAAGCTTCAACCGCGCATTCCGAGAGGACTGAGATCGCTCATGCGGCACCGCAACATAAATTACTTCGATTCTTGAAGTTATTTTGAAGTAAAATCCAGGAATTTTACTTCATAAACATCAAAATTACCAAAATAAATCATCAATATGACTCATTTTGAGAAATATATTTCTCAAAATTAAACATAAGAGCGCAAGTTATGCTTGCGCTCTATTTTTTTGCAGTGCACATTCCAGGCGCGAAATCGTCGCACCCAGCGCCGACAACGCGAATATATCAATCCAAAGAGGAGAGGCAGATGGCCACATTGGAAGGCGGAGCATACGATGACGCCCTGTTCGGCTCCCGTTTCAACGATTTCATCCGTGCCCATGGGGGCGATGATTTCGTGAGCGGCGGCAACGGGCACGACCTCATATTCGGGGGCGACGGTGACGATCTGCTGTTCGGCGGAAAGGGAAACGATACCCTTTTCGGCGGCGAGGGCAACGACCTGCTGAACGGCGAAAACGGTGACGATACCCTCAACGGCGGTTGGGGCGACGACCTCCTGTACGGCGACAAGGGCAACGACATCCTGTTCGGCGGACACGGAAGCGACCTGCTCTCGGGCGGCAAGGGCAGCGACATCCTGTACGGCGGCGACGGTGGGGACATCCTCGACGGCGGCGCCGGCAACGACATCATGGCGGGCGGAGCCGGCCACGACATCTTCGTCTTCAATGGCGGCGGCGGGAATGACGTCATTCTCGACTTCACCGCGGGCGAAGACCTCTTGCAGATTTCCAAGCACATCAATGGCCTGGACGTGACGTCGCCGGACGATCTGGCCTCGCGCATCACCCAGGTCGGCGGCAACGTCGTCGTGGATCTCGGCCATGGCGACAAGCTCACATTGGTCAATGTCGATGCCCACGATATCCAAACCAATCCCGAGCACTACTTCACCGTTCACTGAACCTGAGCCTTGCACGCCCTGCTTCCTCCCGTGGGGCGTGCTCTTCCGATCCAGAGGGGCAACGCGTGACGTTCGACGAAAAGACAGGCGCCACGGGCGTTTTCAGGAACGCAAAGAGCTTCCGGCTCGGCACGGAACTGGCCGTCCTCGTCTGGGATCTCCCCGCAGCCCTTCCTTCCGGCACGAGATGCCTCCTGTCCATGGAGCCGTCGCCGGTACCCCTCGTCAGCATAATGCTGCCGCTCGACGACGGTGGGCATCGCATGTTCTGGGCGATGAAGCCCGAGAAGCAGCCGGCAACCGTCGATATCTGCACGGAGCACGGCGGCACCGCCGAAACCGTTGTACTGCAGCCGGCACGCTTGCTCGTCCCCCTCGATGTCGAAACCCTTTTCACTGATCTTGCGCCCGATGCCCGTATCAAGTTCATCGGCAGCCTGCTGACCGTCTGGCGAAGCGCCTTCCGCATCGCCGCCGACCCTCTGTTCAACATGGTGGTCGAAGACGCCCTTCACGCGCTCGTGCCCGAACCGCAGGCCGCCAGCATCGTCTGTCAGATTGCCCGCGGAAACCATCTCATCGAGACGGCGATCAATCCCGATCTGGGCGAGATCACCGCGATCTACGCGATCGGCTCGACGTCGATCACGCGCATCCCCGCACGGCACGTCCTCCGGCGCGGCGCGAAAAACGGCATGCAATCCTGCCATTTCATCGCGGAAGTCCCCTCCCCGCCGTTTCTCGTCGTGCTCCTCAGCAAAAACGGCCTCGCCATTCGCCAGCTTGCCGACGGCAGACCGCGCCATGCCAGCCTCCAGAGCTGGTGGGGTAAGAACCGCGAGGCGGTCGAACTGCGGGAGATGATCATCCGTCGGCTCGCCACCTTGCCGGAAGGCGCCGCCGCCTTGGCGATCGATCTTCAGACACGCGTGCCGCTCACCGCAAGCAAGGTTGCCAGGTCATCGATGCACCCGTCCGGGGAGGTCGATCTCGCTTTGGCGCTGGAAGGCGGTCTTCTGGCCGGCGGCTGGTTCCATGCGCCGTCATCGGCCTTCGCCGGCATCGATTACGTCAGGGAAGACGGCACCGCCGTCCCGCTCGACGGCAACAACTACAAATTCCCGGCATGGGCGCAGGGCAAGGACGAAAAGAGCAAGACCGACGTGACCGGCTTCGTTGCCTGGATTCCGTTCACGGAATCCCCCGGCCCGCTGCTGCAGCCCCGATTTCAGATGCGTCTTGCCTCGGGCGCAGCCAAGCCGCTGATCCCGAAACCGCAACCCTTCGAACCCTCGATCCAGCGAAACCACGTCCTGCGCGCCGTGCCGCCGCAGCATGCGACCGATGCCGCCTTCCGCACGATCCTCGCCCCCGCTTTGCAGGATATCGAACGCAGACTGGGCAAGACCATCGAGATCGACACCACCAAAGACTACAGCCTGCCCGAGACCGCGCCGCTCGTTTCCATCGTCGTGCCCCTCTACAAGGTCCTCGACTTCCTGCGGTTCCAGCTGTCGGGCATGGCCACCGATCCGTGGCTCGCGGCCAATTCCGAGATCATCTACGTCCTCGATTCCCCGGAAATCCAGGACGAGACGGAGCATCTGCTCGGCGGTCTCCACCTTCTGCACGGGTTGCCGATGAAGCTGGTGGTCATGAACCGCAACGGCGGCTACGCCCGCGCCTGCAATGCCGGGGCACGCTTTGCCCGCGGCTCGATCCTTGTCATGCTCAATTCGGATGTCGTGCCCTCTTCGCCCGGCTGGCTGCAAACCCTGTCGCGGCCGCTGTTGGAAGACAGAACGCTGGGCGCCATCGGCCCGAAACTTCTCTTCGAAGACGGCTCGCTGCAGCATGCCGGGTTGTATTTCGGCCGCGACCAGCGCGGCATCTGGTTGAACCACCATTTCCACAAGGGCATGCCCGGCGACTACAGGCCGGCGCAGCAGGTCCGCGACGTGCCCGGCGTCACCGGCGCCTGCCTCGTGTCCCGCCGGGAAACCTACGAGCGCGTCGGCGGCTTCACAGAAGACTACGTGATCGGCGACTACGAGGATAGCGACCTCTGCCTGAAGATTCGCCGCCTCGGGCTGCAGATCGCCTATGAGCCGGCGGCGTGCCTCTATCATCTCGAACGCCGCTCGATCCGCCGCAGTCAGGACTACATGCGCGGCGTCGCCAGCCAGTACAATTCATGGCTCCACACGCAGCGCTGGGAGGACGACATCCGCGACCTGATGGCAGACCGATCCTGCAAAAGCCCCGATCGCTCCACCATCCGGGAAAGGAGCGCTGCATGACGCAGGCGGCCCTCCTCCAGTCCCCCGCGCCGGCCCGGCTGATCGACGAAGACCGTGTCCGCTGGCTGACCCAATCCATCCGGCACAATCGTTTCCTACCGCAGCCGGACACAACAAGCGTCTTCGTCGGCGACGGCGATTTCCGCGCGATCGGCGCCGAGTTCCTCGGCCATTTCATCCGCATCGGCGGCCTGCGCGAAGACAGCCGCGTGCTCGACATCGGCTGCGGCATTGGTCGCATGGCCGTGCCGCTCACCCAGTATCTCGATCCCCAGACAAGCCGCTACGACGGCATCGATCCTGTCGAGGACGGCATCGGCTGGTGCCGGCGCACGATCACGCCCGCCTACCCCAATTTCACCTTTCAGCAACTCGATATCGCCCACGAACTGTACAACCCGAACGGCAAGATCAGCGGCAAGGCTTTGAAGCTTCCCTTCCCGGACCAGCATTTCGACTTCGTCATCATGACGTCCGTCGTCACCCATCTGCCCCCCGCGGAAGTCCTTGTCTATCTCGCCGAAGTCCGCAGGGTGCTTTCCCCCGGCGGCCGCCTGTTCATGACCGCATTCGTGGTCGACGCGATCGCGTCCGCCAACGAACATGGACGGCGCGACCCGCGCCTCACCTTCCAGCGCTATGGCGAAAGCCCGTGCTGGTTCGTCCCCAACCAGCCGCGCCTTGCCGCAATCGGCTTCGAAGACGGTTTTCTCGACAAGGCGCTCGAACGCGCCGGCCTCTCCGTCGCTCTGAAATCGCTCGGCCACTGGCGCGGCACCAAGGCCGCTCACCATCAGGATTTCATCGTGGCGAAGCGCCGGGGAAGCGGCCGATGAGCAAGCGCATTCTGGTGGCCGCCCACAACCATCCGTCCCTCCATCCGGGCGGCACCGAAATATTCGCGCACGACCTGTTCCGCGCCTACCAGCGCGAGGGCCACGAGGCCCTGTTTCTCGGCGCCACCAACCAGATCCATCGCGAGGCAAGACCCGGCACCAGCTTTCAGAGCATCGGCCCGGCAGGAGACGAAATCCTCCTGTGGTTCGGCCATTTCGACCGCTTCTTCATGAGCCAGATCGATCTCTACGGCATCGTGCCCGATATAACGGAACTGCTCCGCGACTTCCGGCCGGATGTGGTTCACCTTCACCACCTGCTGCTGCTGGGCGCCGAATTCCCGCACATCGTCCGCCGCACCCTGCCCGAGTGCCGGATCGTCATGACCCTGCATGACTACTACCCCATCTGCCATCACGACGGCCTGATGGTGCGCACCGGCAGCAGGGAACTGTGCCACCAGTCCAGCCCGGACCGCTGCCACGCCTGCTTCAAGGATATCCCGCTCGATCGCTTCACCCTGCGCGAACTCCACCTGAAGGCGCTGTTGCGCACGGTCGATCACTTCGTCTCACCCAGCGCCTTCCTGCGCGATCGCTTCGTGCGCTGGGGGCTGGACGCGGACAAGATCAGCGTCATTCCCAATGGCATCCCCAGCCGCAATGCCGGCGTCCGCAGAAAGCTGCTTGCGAACGGGAAGCCGGTCTTCGGATATTTCGGAAATCTCAATCCCTGGAAGGGGGTCACGGTGCTGCTCGAGGCCGCACGCCAGCTTCTGGCCGATGATCTCGATTTCGAGCTTCGCGTCCATGGCGGCGCACCCTTCCAGAGCGAGAAGTTTGTCGACGAGATCGATCGGCGCTTTGCCGAAACCTCGGCCTCCGTACAGGCCCGAGGCCCTTATCGGCGCGAGGACATCGCCGATCTGGTAGCCGCGGTCGATTGCACCATCGTTCCCTCCGTCTGGTGGGAAAATGCGCCGCTGGTCATTCAGGAAGCGCAGGCGCAAGACCGCCCGGTCATCGCCAGCAACATCGGCGGGATGGCCGAAATGGTCGAGCACGGCGTCAACGGCCTGACCGTTCCGCCCAACGATGCCCGCGCACTCGCCGCCGCGATGCGCAGCATCCTGGAAGAGCCGAACCTGCTGCGCCGCTTCTCGCAAAACGCCCGCAAGCCCGACGACATCGACACGACCGCCCGCCGCTACCTGAAGCGGATCGAGGCGACGCAGGTTCAGGCATAGGAGATCCCATGGCCAATCCCGCCGAACGACCGCCCGCGGAACGACCGGATGCCGCATCCGAACAGGATAACGCCAAGCCGATGAACGGCCGGGTGGATGCCATCGACATGGGCAGGATTTTCGGCTGGGCCTTCGACCCGATGGCGCCGGATCAGCGGCTGGTCATCCGCGTCCTGCTCGATGGCAAGGTGATCGCGGAGACCGTCGCCGACCGCAACCGCCCCGACCTCAGACGCAACGGCATCGGTGACGGCAAGCACGCCTTCGAAATCGCATTGCCCGAGCCCATCCATTCGCGCGCGAAGGATATCGTCGTCATGGCGCGAAGCGGCAGCGGTTCAGAGCAGGCCCTGCGTGTGCCCCAGCCGGACGAACAGGCGGCCGAAGCCCTGATCGCCGCGCCGCTTGCAAAAGTGCTCGACAAGCTCGACGTGCTGATGGCGGCGCAACGGCAGTTGCAGGTCTCCCAACGCTCCCTGCAGCGCCCCTCCGAAATCGATCCCGGCAAGACGGAAACCGCCAGCCTGACCGATGTCAGCCACGCCGTCGAAGGCCTCAGGGTGGATATCGGCCAGCGGCTGAACGATCTCGATGTCCACCTGATGCGGATGGATGGTGTCGTGGCCGGCATGGAGAAGAACCTGAATACGCTGCGCAAGCGTGCGAACGGCGAGTTGAAGCCGCTGCTGATGCTGCTTTTCGTTCTCGTGGGATTTGTCGCAGGCGCCAGCCTCGCGCTGATCGCCAGGGTCTGATCCAGGGAGGGTTGAGCGTGCTGGTTACCGAACAATCGCCGACGATCCCCACGGCAGGCAAGCACGGCGCAAACAGAGCGCTACGCTCCGGCAGGGTCATCGGCTGCCGCGTCGACGAGACGACCTTGCTGATTATCGGCCTCGGCCGTGTCCCGGCCGGCAACATAAGCGTTACGATCGGCGACGATCAGGCAGGCAAACGAAGCGCCTTTGTCTCGGAGTGGAGGCTGCCGGCACCCTCGCCGCAAGCCAAGCATGGCTTTGCAGCCCTCCTGCCCGCAGGAGACGCGGACACGCCCATAACCACGATACAGTTCGCAGAAGAGGAAGCGGGCTCGCAGTTCATTGTCGCGTCCCGGCTTGTCTCGGTGGGGGAAGCAGCCGCGCTTTTGGTCGAATCCGCAGGAACTCAGTCCGCTGCCATCGTCAACCGCGTCGTTGACAATCTAATGGCCGGCAATCTCAACCGCCGCAGGCTTCAAACGATCACCACGCTTTTGCAGGCCGCCCACGCCAGCGACGGTTTCGTCGAACTCATCGGCGAAACCCACGACGGCGTGACGCTGCTGCAAGGCTGGAACCGCGGCATGGCGCCCAGCACTTACCGGATGTGCGCCGTCGGAAGCACGGCACCTGTAGTCGCGGAGTGCGGCATCGCGGTCTTTCCCCGCGCCGAGGCGCCCGAGGGCGCTTCGGGCTTCATCGGCCTTCTCGATGCGGGTCAAGTGACCCACGCTCCCGACATCGAAGGCTTGGTCTTTCGGGGACGTGCCGGCTGGCGGCATATCGCGGTCCACCCCAAGAAGCGCATCGCCGGCCCGCTCGAAACGCCCGAACATATCCGGTCGGTCCTGCTGCGCACCAACGGCGCACCGGAGGTGCTGCTATCCCTGCGGACGGCCGCCAACAGCTTCGAAGGCAAGGAAACCGTTTCCGGCCTTCCGCATCCCGTCCGCATGGGAATAGACAATATATTCGAGGCCGACGGAGGAAACCTGCTCGCCTCCGGCTGGCTTTATGACCCCGAAGGCCATGTCGCCACCGTGAAACTGCGCCGACACAATGCCGCCGCGACCCTCGATGAATGCTGGACGCGCTTCCAGCGCCCTGATGTCACCGACAGTTTCAACGAGCAGCAGCCCACGACACCGGGCTTTTGGGGTGAACAGCACACCCACGGCTTCATCGCCCAGGCCCAATTGCCCGCCGACGACCCCGATGCCCGCCTCTACTTCGAATTGACGTTGCGCGATCTGCGCCGTGCCTTTTTGCCGGTAAGACCGGCGAGAACTTCCGCGCGTTCGGCAGCACTGCGCCAACTCGGCGCCATCGACCCCGCGAACTGCGCGCTCCCGGCAATCATCGATACCCAGATCGTCCCGTTCCTCGGGCGTTCAGGAAGATCGGCGCCGGTGATCGACACCGTGCTGGATGCCGGCCCCTTCGATGAGGAGAACAGCCCACCCATCGTCATCGGCGCCGGCGAGAGCGAGGAGGACATCGCCCCGCTCATGGCCCTGCTCGCGCTCGATCCCGAAACCCGGCATGCGCCAATCGTCATCGCCATGCCTGCGGACCGCTTTCGAAGACAGGCCACCCGCCTTATGGAACGCGCGCGGTTCTATCGCCTTTCGGTCAGGCTGGTTTCGGTCAAGGAACCGGGCGACG
Organism: Rhizobium sp. Root1212; assembly: GCF_001424985.1. Taxonomy (GTDB): domain Bacteria; phylum Pseudomonadota; class Alphaproteobacteria; order Rhizobiales; family Rhizobiaceae; genus Pararhizobium. The sequence continues at coordinate 2,052 of NZ_LMDA01000023.1, read as the reverse complement.
TCTACGACATGCTTGAAGCCGGCACCCTGTCACTCACTTGCGAAACGGTCGTCTCGCTCTCCGCTTCGCTGATCCCGCGCGGAAGAGGTTGGTACGGCAAACTCGTCACTGCGGCCGCGAGCCTGAAAGGCAGCATCATCTCTCCCGTTCTGGCTTACGAGGACCATTCCATCCGCTGGGCGGGAAGCTGGATCGAGGGCGACACCGGCGACCAACCCGTTGTCGGCCGCTATGCCGGATATCCGCTCAAGGCGATCACAGACATGAAGCTGACCCGTATCGCGGCCGCATCGCTCGAATGCTGCATCATGCCCCGCGATGCTCTGGCGCGCGTCGGTGGCTTTTCCGGCGGCTACCTGGGAGCACAGGAAAAAGGCCTGGATCTCGGCCTGCGTCTCAATCGATCAGGCATCGGCTCCTATTTGCTGCCGTCGGTACAGATGTGGGGCTGCGATGACGCCCGCGACGGTCATGGTCCGGCCATCGCAGCTCTCGTGGAAGAGATCGACCGAAAAATATTCAAAAGCCAGTGCTCGCCGGTCCTCGCCGTTGAAAAGCAGCCGGAAAAGAGGTCCGCATGAACGAGAAACTTCGTGTCCTTGTCGTCTCGCATGCGCACCCGACGCTCTCGCTCGGAGGGGCGGAAATCGCATCCCACAACCTGCATCGCGGCCTGAACGCGCTGCCCAACGTGGAATCCGTTTATCTCGCCCGTGTCGGCCATCCGGTCCCACGGCATGCCGCATCCGCCCTGATGAGCCTTCACCTTGCCGAAGATGAGTTGCTGTTTCACGCTGACGATTACGACCACCTGTTTTTGTCGAACGGCGACACGCAGGCGATCAGCCGGGACCTCTTGCGTTTCGCGCGTGATCTGAGGCCCCATGTCATTCACTTCCATCACGTCCTTGGCATTGGCCTCGAAGCGCTCTACGCTTTGAGGGAAGCATTTCCGCATGCGGCTATCCTCGTCACGTTCCATGAATACCTGTCGATCTGCCACAACCACGGGCAGATGGTGAAACGCCCTTCCGGTCAGCTCTGCGAAACGGCATCTCCCGTCGCCTGCCACGGCTGCTTTCCCGATATTCCGGTCTCCCGCTTCCTGAAACGGGAGCACTTTACCCGCGGCATGCTGGGCCTTGCCGACGCCTTCGTTTCCCCGAGCCGCTTTCTGGCGGAGCGCTACGCCGCATGGGGCATCGAAAAGGACAAGCTCTGCGTGATCGAAAACGGGATCGCCGTGGAAGCGGTCGCCCCCGCGCGCGCGTTGCAAGGTCTCACCCCCCACCGCAACCGCTTTGCCTATTTCGGCCAGATGACGCCGTTCAAGGGGGTCGATGTCCTGATCGACGCTATCTCGCGCATCCCGAAGGAGATATGGGGCGAAGACTCCTGCCTGATGATCTACGGCGGCAATCTCGAGCGCCAGCCGGTCGAATTCCAGGAACGGATGAAAAAGCTCATTTCGGACGCCGGCGACCGCGTCCGCTTCTACGGCGCTTACCAGAACGCGGACGTGCCGCGCCTGATGCGCTCGGTCGATTGGGTGATTCTGCCGTCCGTCTGGTGGGAAAACTCGCCTATGGTTATCCAGGAAGCCCTGCTCCATCGCAGGCCGATGATTTGCTCGGATATCGGCGGCCTGGCCGAGAAGGTGCGCGAGGGTGAGGACGGCCTGCATTTCCGCGCCGGCAGCAGCCAGGATCTCGCCGACCGTATCGTCGAGGCATTGGGCGACAGCCATATCTGGGACCGGCTGCGCGCCTCCATGCGCCAACCCGCCGACCATCTCGGCTGCGCGCGCGAACACGTCAAGCTCTACCGCGCCCTGTTGCGCAGAAAACTCGACGCTGCGACGACGGAAAGCCCCGCGCTTCTCGCGCATGCACTTTAACGACGAGAAGTCTCGCAGGGCTTATGGGTGGTTAGGAGTTATTGAACGCAAAAACCCCGCCTACGTTTCCGTGGCGGGGTTTTTGGTTGTAACTTTGGTTGCGGGGGCAGGATTTGAACCTGCGGCCTTCAGGTTATGAGCCTGACGAGCTACCG
>NZ_LMDA01000022.1 GCF_001424985.1 Rhizobium sp. Root1212 | reverse complement strand
CATCCCCGCATTTCCTAAGAAACTTCAGAGCGAGTTCGTCGGTCGCCAGCAGCGCCGCCGCCCTCGTTGGTGAGCGGGTTATAGTCCCCCACCAACGAAATAGTCAACACACCAAATTCAAAAAAATACAAAAATTATACAAGTTACTGAAAATAAAGGGTAATTTTGATGATGCGGGGAGCTGTCTAGATAATCCATATAAACAGACGAAATCAGGAGGGGAGAAAGCGGGCAAATCAGGAGACAACATCGCGTGGCCGGAAAGACGCAACAGAGCGTACAGATGACGCCTCCTAAACAAGTGCTCCTTCCTCCCTCTATAGAGAGACGAACATTCCCTTATAGAGCGCCGCTTGCTATGCCCGGACATCCCGCGGAACAAACGATCATGCGCGCAAGAACAGAGACGACAATGCCCCATACGGCCCTCTCTCCCTATAGAGTGTATTTGAAAGACAGAGAAGACGGCCTGCGCCTCTTCCCGCGAGGCCGGCATGGTTGAGGTCGCCTCGCTGCCCGAGCTTCCCGTCAAAGCCGTCCTGCCGGAACTCGGACGCGCCTTGCAGACATCGTCTTCAGCCGTGCTGGCTGCACCGCCCGGCGCCGGCAAGACGACGCTTGTGCCGGTCTTCCTTCTTAGCGCGGCCTGGCGCGGCGACGGACGCATCATTCTTCTCGAACCAAGACGCCTTGCCGCCCGCGCCGCCGCGGGGCGGATGGCGAGCCTTCTCGGCGAGGAGATCGGCCAGATCGTCGGCTATCGCATGCGTCTCGACAATCGCGTTTCGGCAAAGACCCGCATCGAGGTGGTGACCGAGGGGGTTTTCGCACGGATGCTGCTGGATGATCCGGAGCTTTCGGGGATCGCCGCGGTGCTCTTCGATGAATTTCACGAACGCTCGCTGGACGCGGATGTGGGGCTGGCGCTGGCGCTCGACGTACAGCAGGGGCTGCGGCCGGATCTGCGGATCATCGTCATGTCGGCGACGCTCGATGTCGAGCGGGTCTCGACGCTGCTGGGCGGTGCGCCGGTGATCGAAAGCGAGGGGCGCGGCTTCCCCGTCGATATCCGCTATCAGGACCGGCCGGGAACGGAGCGGATCGAGGATGTCATGCAGCGCGTCATTCTCGATGCTTTGTGGAGCGATGAGGGATCGATCCTCGCCTTTCTTCCGGGGCAGGCGGAAATCCGCCGGACCGCCGAGCGGCTGGAGGGTCGGCTGCCGGCGGAGGTCACGGTCACGCCGCTCTACGGCAATCTGAGCCAGAAGGAGCAGGATGCGGCGATCCGGCCGGCAGCGGCTGGCACGCGCAAGATCGTGCTGGCGACGTCGATCGCCGAGACGTCGATCACCATCGATGGCGTTCGCATCGTCATCGACAGCGGCCTGCAGCGTTTGCCGGTCTTCGAGCCTTCGACCGGAATTACCCGGCTGGAAACCGTCCGGGTATCGCGCGCCTCGGCCGACCAGCGGGCAGGACGCGCCGGCCGCACGGAACCCGGCATGGCCATCCGTCTCTGGCATCAGGGTCAGACGGCGGCGCTGCCTGCCTTTACGCCGCCGCAGATCCTCTCCAGCGACCTTTCGGGTCTCGTGCTCGATCTTGCCCATTGGGGTGTCGGCGATCCCGCCTCGCTTGCCTTTCTCGACCAGCCGCCCGCGGCGGCCTGGCAGGAGGCGAAGGCCTTGCTGGTTTCGCTCGGTGCGCTCGACCGGGCCGGCATGCTCACGGCGGAGGGGCGTCGTATTCGCGATCTCGCCTTGCCGCCGCGGCTGGCGGCGATGGCGGTTCACGCCGCCGCGGGCGGTCATGCCGAAGAGGCCTGCCTGCTGGCCGTCGTGCTGACCGAACAAGGGCTCGGCGGAACCAGCATCGATCTCGAAGACCGTTTGCGCCGGTTTCGCAGCGAACGCGGGGAACGGGCGGAGGCTTCGCGGCGGCTGGCGCTCAGGATGGCCAAGGATATTGGTGGGAAGAAGGAACAATCGCCCATACAGCCCGGAACGTTGCTGATGCACGCCTTTCCCGATCGAATCGCCTTGCAGCGCGGCGGGCGGGGCCGCTTCGTCATGGCCAATGGGCGCGGCGCAGAACTGCCGGAGACGGAGCGGCTGGCCGGCGCATCGATGCTGGTCATTGCCGATCTCACGGGCCGGGCCGGCGCGCAACGCATCCTTGCCGCCGCCGAAATCAACCGGGCCGATATCGAAGCGGAAATGCCCGAACTGATCGTCAAGGAAGATCAGACGATCTTCGACCGGCAAAGCCGGCAGGTGCGCGCGCGCCGCGTGACACGGCTTGGCGCGATCGTGCTGGAGGAAACGCCGATCGCCCGACCGAAAGGACCGGCCAGTGCGCAGGCGCTGGCCGAGGGGGTGCGCCAGCTGGGGCTCGGCGTCCTGCCCTTTTCGAGGGAAGCTGCGCAACTTCGGGACCGTATCGGCTTTCTCAACCGCACCATCGGCGAACCCTGGCCGGATATGTCCGATGAAGGGCTGCTGGCAGCGCTCGATACATGGTTCATTCCCTTCCAGGAGGAGACGCGCGGGATCGACGATATTTCCGCCGGCTCGCTTTCCGAGGGATTGTCGTCGCTGGTTCCTCACGAGGTGGCCCGCGATCTCGGCAAGCTGGCGCCCACGCACTTCGAAGCGCCGACCGGTCAGCACCATCCGATCCACTACGATGGCGACGAACCGCTGCTGTCGATCCGCGTACAGGAGCTTTTCGGGCTGAAAACCCATCCGGCCATCGGCGGCGGCCGGCTGCCGCTGGTTCTGGAGCTGATTTCGCCCGGACATCGACCGATCCAGACGACACGAGACCTCCCCGGTTTCTGGACCGGCTCGTGGAAGGATGTGCGCGCCGACATGCGCGGACGCTATCCGAAACATCCCTGGCCGGAGGACCCGGCCAATGCCGCACCGACGACCCGCGCAAAGCCGCGCGGCACCTGAACCACCCAAGCAACCGTAGACGTTTCGATGTGAGGATTATGCATGGCGATCACGACTTCTCCCTATGAAGCGGCAACGATCCGCACGTTGCGGCTGCAGACGATCGTGCGCCTGCGCTGGCTCGCCGTCGGCGGCCAGTCGGTTGCGGTGGTGATCGTCGCCTTCTGGCTGCGGTTTCCCCTGCCGCTGGCTGCCTGCGCCGGGCTCATCGCCTTTCTTGCTTGGGTCAATGCCTATCTGACGGTGCGCTATCCGGCGGCGCATCGGCTGGAACCGTTTTCCGCCTTCGCGCTGCTCGGGCTCGATCTCGCGCAGCTGACGGTGCTGCTGTTCATCACTGGCGGACTTTCCAATCCGTTTGCGCCGCTGGTCTGCGTGCCGGTCATCATCTCGTCGGCCTCGCAGCCGCGCGGCCACAGCATCGCGCTTGCCTGCCTTGCCGTGCTCGGCATCACGGCGCTTGCCTTCACGCCGTTTCCGCTGCCGTGGTATCCGGGCGTCGTGCTGGTGGTGCCGCCGCTGCTGACGGCCGGCTTCTGGTTCGCGATCGTTTCCACCACGGCCTTTGCCGCCTTCTATACCTATCGCGTTTCGCTCGAAGCAAACCAGCTTTCCGATGCACTGGCGGCAACGGAGCTGGTGCTGCAGCGGGAAAAGCATCTGTCCCAGCTCGACGGTCTGGCCGCCGCCGCCGCCCATGAACTCGGCACCCCGCTTGCGACCATCACCGTCGTCGCCAAGGAGATGGAGCGCGAACTCGGCGACGATCCGCGTTTCGGCGAGGATGTGCACCTGTTGCGCAGCCAGAGCGAACGCTGCCGCGATATCCTGCGGCGGCTGACGACGCTGTCTTCGGAAGGCGAGGCCCATATGAACCGGCTGCCGCTGTCCTCCCTCATCGAAGAGGTGATGGCGCCGCATCGGGAGTTCGGCATCCGCCTCAATCTCGTGGAGATCGGCGACCGCGCTTCCGAGCCGGTCGGAAACCGCAATGCCGGCATCCTCTACGGCCTCGGCAATCTGCTGGAAAACGCCGTCGACTATGCCAAGAAGGAAGTGACCGTCACCGTCGCCCACACGCCGGACATTGTCCGCGTCACCATCGAGGACGATGGCGACGGTTATGCGCCGGATATCCTGAGCCGCATCGGCGAGCCCTATATGACCCAGCGGCAGAAGGATGATAGCGCCGGCGGCCTCGGGCTCGGACTGTTCATCGCCAAGACCCTGCTCGAACGCTCCGGCGCCAAACTCGCCTTCGAAAATCGCGGCCCGGAAACGCCGGGCGCACGGGTGCGCGTCGAATGGCCACGACGGCTGATGGATACGAAATCGTCAAATTGACTTTACCCCGCGCCTTGAAGCGGGAATAAAGCATGGGAAAAGCGATATCGCCGAGGAAGCCTCGATCATGACGGAAAAGACCAACGAACCGGCTGCAGACAACAGCGATGCCTCTTCCATCGGGCCGGATGCCTCCCTGCTGATCGTCGATGACGACGGGCCGTTCCTGCGCCGGCTTGCGCGGGCCATGGAGGCCCGCGGCTTTATCGTCGAGATCGCCGAATCGGTCGCCGAAGGCGTTGCACGCGCCAAGACCAAGCCGCCGAAACATGCCGTCATCGACCTCAGGCTCGGCGACGGCAGCGGCCTCGACGTCATCGAGGCAATCCGCGCGCGGCGAGACGACACCCGCATCATCATGCTGACCGGTTATGGCAATATCGCAACCGCGGTCAACGCGGTGAAGCTCGGGGCGATCGATTATCTCGCCAAGCCCGCCGATGCCGACGAAATCTTTGGCGCGCTGGTACAAAAGAGCGGCGAGCGGGCCGAACTGCCGGAAAACCCGATGTCGGCGGATCGCGTGCGCTGGGAACATATCCAGCGTGTCTATGAGATGTGCGAGCGCAATGTGTCGGAGACCGCACGCCGGCTCAATATGCATCGCCGCACCCTGCAGCGCATTCTGGCCAAGCGGGCGCCGAAATAACGGTCAGGGGAACTTATCGCGGGCGCCGGAGATGATGTCGCGCATCGCCGGATCGTCATTGCGGTCGGTCGACCATTCGGCCAGCATCAGGCGCTGGGCCGACACGCGCGCAAAGCTTGCCGTCAGGCTTTTGCGGGTCGCGGCGGAAAGCTTGTGTTCCGGCGCCTCGCGAATCAGGTCCGCGCCATAGCCGTCCGAGACGAACAATCCGCACTCTTCCGGAAAGATATCGAGCGGCACGCCGCTATGGGTGGCGAAAAACAGGCGGTCGGAATGCAGACGGTAATCCGGCCATTTGCGATCGACGCGAAAATCCTCGATCGAGGTCTTGATCTCGATGATCCAGATCTCGTTTCTGGGCGAAATGGTGATGAGATCGGCGCGGCGACCGCTGGCCAGCGTCAGTTCCGGCAACACGGCGTGGCGCATGTCATAGAGGAAACGCTGCACGCCGCGGCGCACCATCAACGCCCGCTGCGACTGGCGGCCGTCGATCAGTGGATTATCGTTGTGGATAGAGAGAATCGCCATGGTCTCTACTCTGGCATATCGGACGTTTTGTTGCAAAAAAGCCAGCCGTGGTGAATTTGAGGCCACCCGCAAGAATGCTGCAGTGCATTCACTTGCAATCGGGGTGTTAATCGAAAATAAACCATAATCACCGATGGTCGCAATGACCCGGATATTCTTCATATCTTTTCAAGAGACTCCCATGCGCTTCCGCAATGCCCTCATGCTGTGCAGCCTCGCGGCAACCGTTGCCCTTGCCGGTTGTTCGACGACCCCCGTCTCGACCACGCCCGGCGTTCATGTCGCCACCAACCAGATCTTCTCGGACAGCTACGGCACGGTCGAGGATCACGGCTATACCCTGCCGGCGATCCCGATCTCGAAGGTCGACCAGCGCTTCCATCGCCAGATCGTCGATTATGCGACCAGCGAGCGCCCCGGCACGATCGTCGTCAATACGCCGAGCCGCTTCCTCTATTACGTGCTGCCGGGCGGCAAGGCCGTTCGTTACGGCATCGGCGTCGGCAAGGCCGGCTTTGCATGGGAAGGCCGCGCCTACGTCGCCTGGAAGCAGGAATGGCCGACCTGGCACCCGCCAAAGGAAATGGCGGTCCGCAAGCCTGACGTTGCGCAATATGTCGAAAACGGCATGGGCCCCGGCCTGCGCAATCCGCTCGGCGCCCGCGCAATGTATCTTTTCAACGATAGCGACAAGGACACGCTGTTCCGCATTCACGGCTCGCCGGAATGGGCCTCGATCGGCACCGCAGCCTCTTCCGGCTGTATCCGCATGATCAACCAGGACATCATCGATCTCTACGCGCGCGTCCGTCCGGGCAAGAACACCCGCGTCATCGTCCAGCAGTAAGTCGCTTTCGCCTCGCGAAACAAAAAACCCCGGAGGAAACTCCGGGGTTTTTTGTTTGTCTGCTTTGCCGGTGAAGGCGGCCGATCAGGCCGCCTCGCTCGCCTTCAGCTCCAGCCGGCGGCGGTGCAGGACCGGCTCGGTGTAGCCGTTCGGCTGCTCACGGCCCTTGAGCACCAGTTCGACGGCTGCCTGGAAGGCGATCGAACCATCGAAATTGCCGGCCATCGGCCTGTAGGCCGGATCACCGGCATTCTGCCCGTCGACGACGGCGGCCATGCGCTTCATCGTCTCGATGATCTGCTCTTGCGTGACGACGCCGTGACGGAGCCAGTTGGCCATATGCTGTGCCGAAATCCGCAGGGTCGCGCGATCTTCCATCAGGCCGACATTGTTGATGTCCGGCACCTTCGAGCAGCCGACACCCTGGTCGATCCAGCGCACCACGTAACCGAGGATGCCCTGGGCATTGTTGTCGAGTTCGCGCTGGATTTCTTCCGGCGTCCAGTTCGGGCGCGATGCGACGGGGATCGAAAGGATATCCGACAGCTTTGCGCGGGCGCGCGAGCGCAGGCTCTCCTGAACCTTTGCGACATCGACCTTATGATAATGGGTCGAATGCAGGGTCGCTGCCGTCGGCGAGGGCACCCAGGCGGTGTTGGCGCCGGCTCTGGGATGGGCGATCTTCTGCTCCAGCATCGCCGCCATCAGGTCGGGCATGGCCCACATGCCCTTGCCGATCTGCGCATGGCCGGACAGGCCGCATTCGAGGCCGATATCGACGTTCCAGTTTTCATAGGCACCGATCCAGGCCGCCTGCTTCATGTCGCCCTTGCGGATCATCGGACCGGCTTCCATCGAGGTGTGGATCTCGTCGCCGGTGCGATCGAGGAAGCCGGTGTTGATGAAGACGACCCGCTCGCGGGCGGCGCGGATGCACTCCTTGAGGTTGACCGTCGTGCGACGCTCCTCGTCCATGATGCCCATCTTGATGGTGTTCGGCGTCATGCCGAGCGCTTCCTCGACGCGCGCGAAGATTTCGGACGCGAAGGCGACTTCTTCAGGGCCGTGCATCTTCGGCTTGACGACATACATCGAGCCTTCGCGCGAATTCATGCGGCGGCCGTCCTTGCCGATATCCCGCAGCGAGATGAGCGCGGTGACCATGGCATCCATGATGCCTTCCGGCACTTCGTTGCCGTCGCGATCGAGGATCGCCGGGTTGGTCATGAGGTGGCCGACATTGCGCACCAGCATCAAGACGCGGCCCTTCAATACGAGCGGCTTGCCATCGGCGCCGGTGAATTCGAGGTCCGGATTGAGCTTGCGGGTAAAGGTGCGGCCACCCTTGGTAACCTCTTCGGAGAGATCGCCCTTCATCAGGCCGAGCCAGTTGCTGTAGACGACGACCTTGTCTTCGGCATCGACGGCGGCAACCGAATCCTCGCAATCCATGATCGCGGTGATGGCCGATTCAAGGATGAGATCGGCGATGCGGGCCGGATCGCTCTTGCCGGTCGGGGTTTCGCCATTGATGACGATGTCGATATGCAGGTGGTGCTTGACGAGAAGGACATGCGACGGCGAAGCTTCATCGCCCTTGTAGCCGGCAAACTGCGTGGCATCGGCCAGGGTGGCCGAGCCGGTCTTTGTGCTGATCGACAGCGCGCCGTCCTTCACGGAAAGCCCGGTGACGTCACGCCAGCTGCCAGCAGCAAGCGGCGCGCTGTCGTCGAGGAAGGCGCGTCCCCAGGCGATGACCTTTTCGCCGCGAACCGGGTTGTAGCCCTTGCCCTTTTCCGCGCCGACGGTTTCCGGGATCGCATCCGTGCCGTAGAGCGCATCGTAGAGCGAGCCCCAGCGCGCATTGGCGGCGTTCAGCGCATAGCGCGCGTTCATGACGGGAACGACGAGCTGCGGGCCGGCGATGACGGCGATCTCAGGATCGACATGGGCGGTCGCAACAGCGAAATCCGGGCCTTCGGGAACGATATAGCCGATCTCCCTCAGGAAGGCCTGATAGGCTTCCATATCGGAGGGAACGCCGTTTTCGCGATACCAGGCGTCGATCTGCGCCTGCAGCGCATCGCGTTTGGCAAGCAATGCCCGGTTCTTCGGCGCGAGATCGTGAATGATGGCGGAAAGCGCGGCGAAGTAACGATCCTGATCGACGCCGGAACCGGGCAGCGCCTGATTCACGAGAAAATCATCGAGGCCCTTGTCGATCTGCAGACCGTTGCGTTCAATCCGGCTCATGGCCTTCTCCTAAATTCAAGAAAACATGGGCCGCAGTCTCACATTCTTTATAAACCTGTCAATTCAGTGAAAATGCGAAAAATTATTTCCTTTTTGGAACAGATTAGTGATGGGCGATGCGCGGACGGCCACTGGCGACCGCCACGAAGCGCGCTTCGATCAGTTTTCGCGTGCCTTCGATCTCCGGGGCGGAAATGTCTTCCAGGATCATGACGACCGGGCTTTCCGCCCCACTCTTCTGCGCTGCCTGAAGGGCCGCATCTTCCGCACGCCGGCGCGCCTCGGCAAAGGCCTTGGCCTCATCCAGCAGGCGCAGGCTTTCGCCGGCGCCGTTCACGACGAAAATGCCTTCCTCCGGCACCGTGACGAAGACCGTGACCGCCGCCCGGATCTGGCCGACAACCGCACCCACGGCATTGGCGACACCGGCATCCGCAGGGATCACCGAGGGAGCGCCGAGCATCTCGGCAATAGCCGGATAATAGACCGGCGCGGACGCACCAAGCCCCACCAGCGGCCGGTCGAGCGCCAGCGAGAAGCGAACGATGCCGGGCGCACGCTTCAGGGCACGGTCCACCGCAAGCGAAACAGCAGGATCGATCGCCGCGCCATCCTCGGCGAAGCAGCTCGACAGGATGACTTCGGACGACTGCCGCGTCAGCCTCGCCACGATCTTTTCCGCCATCTCTTCGGCGGAGGCCGCAATAGGACGGCCCTGGCCATCCTTGATGCGGGCGGCGAGCTCCGCGCCGAGCCGGGCGGCCTCGCCGTTCCACTGGCCCTGGCAGCCGAGAACGTGCATGGCATCGGAGGGCGTCAGGCCGCAGATATGGACGAGACCGCGCTCGACGAGCCGGTCGAGCGTAGCGCGCTGTGGCGTGCTGGTCAGCAGGTTTTCCAGCGCAACGGGCACGGAGCCAATACGTTCGTACAGCGCTTGCTGCTGGCTCGTCAGGCCGGCCGCCAGATGATCCGGCAAACCGGTGCGCACCGCCAGCTTGCCGTCATGCCGGCCGACATGGGCCGTGCGCAACTGCCGTTCGAGAACGCCGATGACAACCTCCTCATGCGCCACGGCCGCAAGGCTGAGCGGCAGAAAGCGGCGCGGGCCGAGAGACAGGGCTGCGACCATGCCACGATCGTCGATCCGAACCTCGGAATCGCCACCGAGCCCGAAGGTGCGCATCGCCACCGCCTCGACCATAGTGCGGAAACCGCCGACGACGGCGCCCTCCTCGTCCAGCCGCGGCCGCCCTTCGGCAAGGGTCGCGACATCGGTGGTCGTGCCGCCGATATCGGAAACGACGGCATCATCGAGGCCGGTCAGGTAACGGGCGCCGACGAGGCTTGCCGCCGGGCCGGAGAGGATGGTTTCGATCGGCCGCAGCCGGGCTTCGGCGGCCGAGATCAGCGCGCCATCGCCGCGCACCACCATCATCGGCGCTTCAATGCCGCGATCCCTCAGGAAATCCTCGCAGGAGCCGATCAACCGGTCGATCATCGAGACGAGACGGGCATTGAGCAGCGTCGTCAGCGCCCGGCGCGGGCCGCCGAGCTTGGAGGTCAGTTCATGGCTGCAGGTGACCGGCAGGTGCGAGACTTCGCGGATGCGGTCGCGCACCCGCTGCTCATGGGAGGGATTGCGCACGGCGAAATAGCCGGCGACGGCGAAGGAGGAAACCTCGCTTGCCAGCCGCGGCAGGGCCTCGTCGAGCGCGCGCATGTCAAGCATGGTTTCGCCGCCATGCACATTGTGGCCGCCGGGCAGGAAGATTACCGGATCGCTCCCCAGCGCGTCCTGCAAGCCATCCCGCTTCAGGTCTTCCGGGCCGAAGCCGATCATCACCAGACCCGCACGTCCGCCCTGCCCTTCGACCAGCGCATTGGTGGCAAGCGTGGTCGAGAGCGACACGAGGCTGATCGCGGAAACGTCCGTTCCCGAAGACGCAAGAACCGCCTCCACCGCGCCGGAAATGCCGACGGCGAGATCGTGCCGCGTGGTCAGCGATTTGGCGCGGGCGACGACGCCCCCGGTTTCGCTGAAGAGAACGGCGTCGGTATAGGTTCCGCCGGTGTCGATGCCGAGAAGAAGATGATCGCTCAAGATAATGCCCGTCAGCTCAGGGAAAGGCGGTGCGCGGCACCGCTTCAAACGAAGTTGCGAAGGTGATAGGACATATTGGCGGTCAAGGCTATCGCGCAGGCGACGCGATGGCGCGCAGGCGACGCGACCGATCTTGTTCAGCCGTCCGGGGGGATGCCGCATGCGTCGTTTCACATTGCCTGCCACTGTTCTCGCGCTCGGTGTGCTGCTGTTTTCCACGCCCGGTTTCGCGCAGGACAGCGACGAGGAGGAATACAAGCCGCAGCTGCCGGATGTCTCGATCTACAAGGCGATGCTCGACGTCAATAAGCCGACCGGCTGGGTGCAGTTTCGCAACTACGACGACAAGCAGCTCATCTATTTCACGACGCTGCAGACGATGCATTGCCGGCTATCCGAAATCCGTTACTCGGTGAATTCCGATCTGCTCGACAAGCGCATGCCGCTCGGTGAATGCAATCCGCAGATCCCCTTCAACCTTCCGGACGATCCGAGCAACAAATATCTCTATATCTCGCTGCCCGCCCATGAGGCGAAGACCATCGCCATTCAGGTCGTGTGGGACGACGGCGCCGGCAGCGAGATCGTCATCTACAAGCCCTGCGAAAATGTCGGCGACGCGACCTGCGCCCAGATCAAGACGATCAAGAAGCCGAGCAAGGTCTTGCCGCAGCCGCAACCGGCCGACAGTCCGGTGAAGGCAATGCAGGAACAGACGCCGGGCAAGAACTTCAGCGAGCCGTCACCCGCAGCGGCAGGCCGCCCCTAGGCTGGGTCGTCAGCCGCTGGATCGGCCAGGGGTTTGTGTCCGCGGTCATATCGAAGCGATAACGCTTCATCAGCACGGCCAGCGCGATCACCGCTTCCTGCAGCGCGAAGGTCGCGCCGATGCAGGTGCGCGGGCCGGCACCGAAGGGCAGATACTGGAACCGGTGCAGCTTTTCGCGGTTTCCCGGCAGGAAGCGCTCGGGCATGAACGCGCGCGGCCGATCCCAATAGAGCACGTGGCGATGCAGCGTCCATGGCATGACCAGAACGGAAATTCTCTTGGGAATGACGACGGTTTCGCCGGTTTTCGAAGTCCACTGGTCGTCTTCGATCGCCGCGCGATTGATCGAGGGCGCCGGCGGGTAAAGCCGCATCGCCTCCTCGAAGGCGGCGCGCACATGCGGCATCCGCTCCAGCCACTCGACCGGTTCGGCGCCGCTTGCCAGAACGCGGTCGATCTCTTCTTCCATCACTTCGCGCACATGCGGGGCATTGGCGATGCAATAGAAGGTCCAGCCCAGCGCCCGCGCCGTCGTCTCGTGGCCGGCGCCGATGAAAGTGAGGATATTGTCGGCGATTTCGTCTGTCGAAAGACCGTTCGGGCCTTCCAGTTCCAAGAGCAGCGTCAGGAAATCGCGCGGCACCGTGCCGGGATCGCTTTTCATCAAGGCGCGGCGCCGGTCCATCGTGTCGTAGACGATGCCATAGAAGCGCGCCATGACCCTGCGCCCGCCGATCCGCGTCAGCCGCGGCACCCATTTGGGCGCGAGCATGATGTCCATGGGATCGACCCGGCCCATCCGGTGCAGGAGCTGATCGACGCTATCGGCAAAACCCTCCGTCTCGGTGGCGATCTGGCCGGAAAACAGGGTTTCGGAGAGGATTTCGAAGGTCAGCTCCGTCATATCGTTGGCGATATTGACGACGCTGCCCTCCCGCGCCGCCTCTTCATAGCGGGCGGCATAGTCCTCGCTTTTTGCCAGCATCTGCGCGGCGAAACCGCGGGCGTGACGGGGCGTGAACACCGGCGCCATCGCCTTACGCGACCGTTTCCACACCTCGCCTTCAGCCGTCAGCAACCCGTCACGCAGGATCGGCCGCAGAATGAGCCGGCGCACCTGCGACATCTCGTAGTTTGCGGCATTCTCCACCAGAACGTAGCGGATGAGGTCGGGATCGTTGACGATAAGAGTGCGCTGGTTGAAGAACTTCGTCTCGATCCACGGCAGCGTATAGGAAGGCTCGCCCCAGAGTTCGAGCGGATTGCGCAGAACCGTGCGGATGACTTCCAGTCGCGTCAGCAATCGGGCCCGCATCGCCGGGGCCGGTGGTTCGAAGGGATCGGGTCGCTTGTCCATCTCACCTCCGCTTCGTCAGCATTCAACGAGAAACGTTAGAGCAGCGCGCGCAGTTCCGCGAGCTTGTCGTTGACCAGCCAGCCGTAATAGTTCTCTTCCGGCCATTCCGGGCCGCCATTCTTGCGTTTCGCCGCAAAGGCGGCGGCGCGCTGGTCCGGGTTGCCGACATTATAGAGCGTCGAGGTGATGCCCGGATTGTCGGAGATATCGACGCCGGCAATCGACTTGTAGGCGTCGATCGAATGGCGGATCGAGGCGGCCATATAGGCCAGCGACTGGTCTGGGTCCATGATCGCTTGATAGACGCCGGCCGCATCGTTCTCATCCAGCCTGTCATAGCCGGAAACGCGCGACACCATGTCGGTCAGCATCAGCGCCGTCAGCGGGTTGATCTGGCCGAGGCCGAAGGTCTGGCCGGCGAAGAAGGGCTGGAAGAACACGGCGCTGAAGCGGTTGTTCGGGAAGGAGACGCCGCCAACCGTCTTGCCGCGGAAATCCTGCTCCCAGACATTTTCCCGACAGCTCCACAGCGCATAGGAATTCTTCTTGCCCTGGCATGCGGCAAATTGCGGCCGCACGACGAATTGGGCAACCGTCTCGTCTTCATAACCGAAGCGGAAGCTGTCGCCGGCATAGGCCGCCGCCTTCACATAATAGGACTGCAGCCGGTCATAGGCATCGACATTATAGGTATGCTCGCCAACGATCGCGCCGATCATGTGGATCGGGTCGATGCCGTAGGCCGCCGCGGTCGACTTGATTTTGCTCATCAGCTTGCGATCGCTCGCCAGCAGCCGGTGCACCTTCTCGTATTTCGCATCGAAGGAGGTTTTGCCCGCCTTGGTGCGGCGCACGGAGGCGCCCGGCACGTTCGGCTGCTCGACGTTGCGGTTTCCTTCCGGCATTCGGCGAACATCGGCATGGGCTTCGACGCTTGCCAGCGCCAGGACCGAAGCGAGAAGCATTGCGAGAATGGAACGCACGATCGTCTTCCTCTGATCTTCCGGCCGCCCCGGCAGGCGCAGGACGCATGCGGCAAAATCATGTCGGAATCATGCCGCCGGTATTTTCCGATTAGTTTGATCTAGAAATAACGAAGGCGCCTGTCGGGTGACAAGCGCCTTCTTCAAAATTCGGACCCGACGTTATAGGATGTAACGCGACAGGTCGGTATTGGCCGCGAGATCGCCAACATGCTTGCGGACATACTCCGCATCGATCGTCAGCTTCTCGCCGGACTTGTCGGGGGCGACGAAGGAGATTTCGTCGAGCACGCGCTCCATTACCGTCTGCAGGCGGCGTGCGCCGATATTCTCGACGCTGGCATTGAGCTTGACCGCGACATCGGCCAGCGCATCGAGCGCATCGTCGGTGAAGCTCAGCCCGACGCCTTCGGTATCGAGCAGCGCGATGTACTGGCGGATCAGGCTCGCCTCGGTTTCCGTCAGGATGCGGCGGAAGTCTTCCTTGGTCAGCGCCTTCAGCTCGACGCGGATCGGCAGGCGGCCCTGCAATTCCGGCAGAAGGTCCGACGGCTTCGACACATGGAAGGCGCCCGAGGCGATGAACAGGATGTGATCCGTCTTCACCGGCCCGTATTTGGTGGCGACCGTCGTGCCTTCGACGAGCGGAAGCAAGTCGCGCTGCACGCCTTCGCGCGACACGCCGGCACCCATGCCGCCGTCGCGGGCGGCGATCTTGTCGATCTCGTCGAGGAAGACGATGCCGTCATTCTCGGCCGAGCGGATCGCCTCGCGCTGAATCTGCTCATTGTCGAGCAGCTTGTCGGATTCGTCATCGATCAGCACGGTGTAGCTGTCCTTGACGGTGGTGCGCACCTTCTTGGTGCGGCCGCCCATCGCCTTGCCGAACATTTCCGACAGGTTGAGCACGCCGATATTGGCGCCGGGCATGCCAGGGATTTCGAAGCCGCCGCCCGGCGAACCGGTGTCGGCGATTTCAATGTCAATTTCCTTGTCGTCCAGCTCGTTGGCGCGCAGCTTCTTGCGGAAGCTGTCGCGGGTGGCCGGCGATGCAGTGGCGCCGACCAGAGCATCGAGGACGCGCTCCTCGGCGTTCTGGTGCGCCTTGGCCTTCACCTCGGCGCGCTTCTTCTCGCGCACCAGGCCGATGCCGACCTCGACCAGATCGCGCACGATCTGCTCGACATCGCGGCCGACATAGCCGACTTCGGTGAATTTGGTCGCTTCCACCTTGATGAAGGGGGCGCCGGCCAGCTTGGCGAGGCGGCGGGAAATCTCGGTCTTGCCGACGCCGGTCGGGCCGATCATCAGGATGTTCTTGGGCATGACTTCATCGCGCAGCTCGTCGGAAAGCTGCTGGCGACGCCAGCGGTTGCGCAATGCGATCGCCACGGCGCGCTTGGCGTCATGCTGGCCGATGATGAACCGGTCGAGTTCCGAGACGATCTCGCGGGGGGAAAATGTGGTCATGGATATCAGGGTCCTTGGACGGCCGTTGCGGCCGATGAATGGGGTTTACCGGTTGCCCGCATGATCATGCGGCGTCCAGCGTCTCCACGACGATGTTGCCGTTGGTGTAGACGCAGATGTCGCCGGCGATTTCCATGGCGCGGCGGGCGATCTCTTCGGCCGTCTTATCGCTGTCCATCAGGGCGCGCGCAGCCGCATAGGCATAGTTGCCGCCCGAGCCGATGGCGATCGTGCCGTGTTCCGGCTCCAGAACGTCGCCGTTGCCGGTGATGGCGAGAGTGATCGTCTTGTCGGCAACCAGCATCATCGCTTCGAGATTGCGCAGGTATTTGTTGGTGCGCCAGTCCTTGGCCAGCTCCACGGCGGCGCGCATCAGCTGGTCGGGATATTGCTCCAGCTTGGCTTCGAGCCGTTCGAGCAGGGTGAAGGCATCAGCGGTGGCGCCGGCAAAACCGGCAATGACATCGCCCTTGCCGAGGCGGCGAACCTTGCGGGCATTGCCCTTCATGACGGTCTGGCCGAGGCTCACCTGGCCATCGCCGGCCATCACCACCTGGCCGCCCTTGCGCACCGTGATGATCGTCGTCGCGTGCATGGTTCCATAGGGATTGTGTTCACTCATAAGGGTACCTTTAGGCCCGGAAGACCGGGCGTTGTGCGGGGTTTGTCGGGTTCTATGTAAGAGCGGTTTTGCCGATTGCAAATAGGGTCGTTCGCGCGCCGAGAATCCCTGTCACACTTCTGGATATTTGGGGCTTAGCCTGATATGGAGCGGCTCTGTTTTCCTGGAGAACGCCTGATGGCAGACGAAAAGACCAGCCGCACCGCCAGCGTTTCGCGCAAGACGAACGAAACCTCGGTGAGCGTTTCCGTCAACCTCGACGGTACGGGCGTGTCCCGGATATCGACGGGGGTCGGCTTCTTCGACCATATGCTGGACCAGCTTGCCCGCCATTCGCTGATCGACATGGAGATCACGGCCGAAGGCGATCTGCATATCGACGATCATCACACCGTGGAAGACACCGGCATCGCCATCGGCCAGGCGATTTCCAAGGCGCTCGGCGACCGTCGCGGCATCACCCGCTATGCCTCGCTCGACCTTGCCATGGACGAAACGATGACCAAGGCTGCCGTCGATCTGTCGGGCCGTCCGTTCCTCGTCTGGAACGTCGATTTTTCCGCGCCGAAGATCGGCACCTTCGACACCGAGCTGGTGCGCGAGTTCTTCAACGCGCTTGCCCAGCACGCCGGCATCACGCTGCATGTGCAGAACATCTACGGCGCCAACAACCATCATATCTCCGAAACCTGCTTCAAGGCCGTTGCCCGCGTTCTGCGCGTCGCGACAGAGATTGATCCGCGCCAGGCAGGCCGCGTCCCCTCCACCAAGGGAACTCTGGTCTGACCGGCATAGCAGCGAAAGCCGCTCATGACGTCCTATCTGGTCTATAGCCCTCCCGGCGACAAGCCGCTCGACATCCGCTTCGTCGCGGATCGCTTTTCGTGGCTCGCCTTCGTCTTTCCGGCCTTCTGGCTGCTGTTCAAACGGCAATGGCTGGCGGGGATCGCCGCGATCGTCGTGCAGGCCGTCATTGCGGCCACGACCGACGAACCCCATCTGCTGGTCGCCGGGCTTCTTGCCGAACTGGCGCTGAGACTGCTTGTCGCGCTCGAAGGCCCGCGTTTCGTCGCCTCCCGTCTCGAAGTCGCCGGCTGGACATTGCATGCGGTCATCCCCGCCCCGGATCTCGACACCGCCGAAGCGATGTACGATAGCCGGCCGGCCGGCACCGACACACCGACACCATCCTTGAAGAGCACCGAAAACGGCAAGGCGGGCACGCCGGCCTTCGGTCTCTTCGAAACCTATGGAGAACGCTGATGCGCGTCGCCATCATCGACTACGGCTCGGGCAATCTGCGCTCGGCCACCAAAGCCTTCGAACGGGCCGTGCGCGAAGCCGGACTCGATGCCGAAATCGAGCTGACCGACAAGGCGGATAGCGTCGCGACCGCCGACCGCATCGTGCTGCCGGGTGTCGGCGCCTATGCCGATTGCCGCGCCGGACTCGATGCCGTCGACGGTATGCAGCAGGCGATCGAAGAGGTGGTCGATCGGCACGGCCGGCCGTTCCTCGGCATCTGCGTCGGCATGCAGCTGATGTCGTCGCGCGGCCTTGAGAAGAAGACGACGAACGGTTTTGGCTGGATCAAGGGCGATGTGATCGAAATGACGCCCGACGATCCGAGCCTCAAGATCCCGCAGATCGGCTGGAACACCCTGACGCTTGCCCGTCCGCACCCGCTGTTCGAGGGTATCCCGACCGGACTGGGCGGCCTGCACGCCTATTTCGTGCACTCCTACCATCTCGCCGCCGAACATGCCGACGATCTGGTGGCGACCACCGATTACGGCGGTCCGGTCACGGCCTTCGTCGCCAACGGCAACCGGGCCGGCTCGCAGTTTCACCCGGAAAAGAGCCAGACGCTCGGCCTCGCCTTGATCTCCAATTTCCTGCGCTGGAAGCCCTGACATGATCCTCTTTCCCGCCATCGACCTCAAAGACGGCCAGTGCGTGCGCCTCAAGCTCGGCGACATGGAGCAGGCGACCGTCTACAATCCCGACCCCGGCGCTCAGGCCAAGGCCTTCGAAGACCACGGGTTTGAGTGGCTTCACGTCGTCGACCTGAACGGCGCCTTTGCCGGCGAGACCGTCAATGGTGCCGCCGTCGATGCCATCCTCAAGGCGACGAAAAACCCGGTGCAGCTCGGCGGCGGCATCCGCACGCTCGATCATATCGAAAACTGGCTGTCGCGCGGCCTTGCCCGTGTCATTCTCGGCACCGTCGCCGTGCGTGACCCGGCGCTGGTGATCGAAGCCTGCAAAAAATTCCCCGGCAAGGTCGCCGTCGGCATCGACGCCAAGGGCGGCAAAGTGGCGGTCGAGGGCTGGGCGGAAGCCTCCGAACTCGGCGTGATCGAGCTTGCCCGCAAGTTCGAAGGCGCCGGCGTCTCGGCGATCATCTATACCGACATCGATCGCGACGGCATTCTGACCGGCATCAACTGGGCCTCGACGCTGGAACTGGCGGATGCCGTTTCCATCCCCGTCATCGCCTCGGGCGGGCTTGCCTCGCTCGATGACATCCGCCGCATGCTGGAACCGGATGCCGCCAAGCTCGAAGGCGCGATCTCCGGCCGCGCCCTCTATGACGGCCGCATCGACCCCGCCGAGGCCCTGAACCTCATCCGGGCAGCGAAAGGAAAAGTTGTATGACCCTCAAAGCACGCGTCATCCCCTGCCTGGACGTCAAGGACGGCCGCGTCGTCAAGGGCGTCAGCTTCGTCGATCTCATCGATGCCGGCGATCCTGTCGAATCGGCCAAGGCCTATGATGCGGCTGGTGCCGACGAGCTTTGCTTCCTCGACATCACCGCTTCCTCCGACAACCGCGACACGATCTTCGACGTCGTGGCGCGCACCGCAGACCATTGTTTCATGCCGCTCACCGTCGGCGGCGGCGTGCGCTCGATCGCCGATATCCGCAAGCTGCTGCTGGCCGGCGCCGACAAGGTCTCGATCAACTCTGCCGCCGTGAAGAACCCGGATTTCGTCGCTGAAGCCGCCGACAAGTTCGGCAACCAGTGCATCGTCGTCTCGATCGATTCCAAGAAAGTCTCGAAGCCCGGCGAGGAAGACCGCTGGGAAATTTTCACCCATGGCGGCCGCCAGGCGACCGGCATCGATGCCGTGGAGTTTGCCGAGAAGATGGTGGCGCGGGGCGCAGGCGAGTTGCTGCTCACCTCCATGGACCGCGACGGCCAGAAGAGCGGCTACGACATCGCGCTGACCCGCACCATCGCCGACCGTGTTTCCGTTCCCGTCATCGCCTCCGGTGGCGTCGGCAATCTGGATCACATGGTGGAAGGCATTCGCGACGGGCATGCGACCGCCGTGCTCGCCGCCTCGATTTTCCACTTCGGCACCTATAGCGTCGGCGAGGCCAAGCGCTATATGGCCGAGCATGGCATTCCCATGCGGCTCGACTGAGAAGGAAAGACATGATGAGCCAGCAGTTTGATCTTTCCGACCTCGAGCGGATCGTCGCGGAGCGGGCGAAAGCCTCCCCGGACCAGTCCTGGACGGCGAAGCTCGTGGCGCATGGCCAGCACAAGGCGGCAAAGAAACTCGGCGAAGAGGCGGTCGAAACTGTGATTGCCGCCATTTC
Source organism: Rhizobium sp. Root1212 (assembly GCF_001424985.1). Taxonomy (GTDB): domain Bacteria; phylum Pseudomonadota; class Alphaproteobacteria; order Rhizobiales; family Rhizobiaceae; genus Pararhizobium. The sequence continues at coordinate 425,901 of NZ_LMDA01000022.1, read as the reverse complement.
CGACGACAAGGACAACCTCGTCGCCGAAAGCGCCGATCTTCTCTATCACCTGATGGTCGTATTGAATATCGCAGGCATTCCGTTGCAGAATGTCATGGACGAACTCGGACGGCGAACGGCGCAGTCCGGCCTTCAGGAAAAGGCGAGCCGGCAGACATCATGACCATCGCGGCAAAAGACCTGGCGCCTTCCGATATTCCCGATCATTTCGATAACAAGGACTATTCGCCCTACCGCTTCTACACGGCGGAAGAATGGTCGAAGTTTCGCGCCGATACGCCGCTGACCCTGACCGCCGACGAAGTCCACCGCCTGCGCTCGCTGAACGACCCGGTCGATCTCGATGAGGTCCGCCGCATTTACCTCTCCTTATCGCGGCTTTTGTCGGCCCATGTGGAATCGTCGCAGATGCTGTTCGAGCAGCGCAAGCGCTTCCTCAGCATGTCGGACGAATCCAAGACCCCCTTCGTCATCGGCGTTGCCGGTTCGGTCGCCGTCGGTAAATCGACCACCGCCCGCATCCTGGCGGAACTGCTGTCGCGCTGGCCGTCGAGCCCCAAGGTCGATCTGGTGACCACGGACGGTTTCCTCTATCCGAACGCCGTGCTCCAGCGCGAAAACATGATGGAGCGAAAGGGTTTTCCCGACAGCTACGATATCGGCGCACTGCTCCGCTTCCTGTCGGCGATCAAGGCCGGCCAGCCGAACGTCAAGGCGCCCAGCTATTCGCACCTGACCTACGACGTGCTGCCGGACACGTTCCAGGTCATCGACCGGCCAGACATCCTGATCTTCGAGGGCATCAACGTCCTGCAATCGCGCAACCTGCCGGCCGATGGCCGCATCGTGCCGATGGTGTCGGATTTCTTCGATTTCTCGATTTATATCGATGCCGAGGAAGAGTTGATTCACAGCTGGTATGTGAACCGCTTCATGCGCCTGCGCCAGACCGCCTTCCGCAACCCGGAATCCTTCTTCAAGCGTTATGCCGAAATCAGCGAGGAAGCGGCCCTGGCGATTGCCGAGGGGCTCTGGCACAACATCAACCTCAAGAACCTGCGCCAGAACATCCTGCCGACCCGGCCTCGCGCCGATCTCATTCTCCAGAAAGGCCCCAATCACCTCACCGAGAAGGTGGCGCTGCGCAAGTTGTGATCGTCAGGGCGTGACGCGGCGTAGGGTCAGGTTGATGCGGCCGCCATTCTTCAGAAGCGTCGATGTGGCGGGATAAATGCGATCGACGCCATGGTAGGCAAGCCTCCCCTCCCCGCCGAGAACGACGACATCGCCGCTTGAGAGCTTGAAGGACAGGGTCGGATCGCTGCGCCCGGTGCCGCCAACGCGGAAAAGGCAGCTGTCTCCCAGCGATACCGAAACCACCGGCGCACCAAAATCCTGCTCGTCCTTATCCTGGTGCAGACCCATCTTGGCGCTGTCGTCATAGAAATTGACGAGGCAGGCTTCCGGCAGTTTTTCGCACTGCGCCACATCCCGCCATAGGTCGAGCAGGCGCGCGGGAATCGCCGGCCATGGCTTTCCCGTTTCGGGATGATGCGGCTGATAGCGATAGCCGCGCTCCTTGTCCGTGACCCAGCCGAGGTCACCGCAATTGGTCATCCGCACGGACATCGGCTTCCCGGTCTTCGGCATGCGCGGCACGAACAACGGGGCTTCCGCTACCACCAGACGGATCGCTTCGACCAGCGCCTGTTGTTCGCCGCGATCGAAATACTCGGGAAGATGGCGAATGCCGTCGGGAAGCCTGCGCATCATTCCATGCCGACGACCGCCGGCGGCACGCCGTAGCGATCCGGCCAGATGGCATAGGCAACGTCCGTCGGGCCGACGACATGGTCCACGAGGTTCCACCGGCCGGACTGGAAAGTCAGAAGCGCAAACACGGTCAACCCGTCCATCATGTCCGATTCGCCCCGAAAACCGGTGCGCTCCGGATCGATCGCCCCACCACCCGGACGCTGCGGTTCGACCTGGACGAACGCCCAGCCGGGCGAAACCCTGATGGTGGTGACGACGAACTCGACGGAGCCGCGCATCTCCGCCTCGACAGCCGGACGCAGGGCATCGAGGATGGCGGCGCGCTCCGGCGAGCCTTTCGGCGGTTCGCGCAACGCCTGCGCCTGAAGCGGCCCTGCTGCCAGCGTCAAAAAAGCGAGCACGAGGCAAAGAATGCGCGACATCCTTATCGTCATGCTTCGTCGAGGCTCGGAATGCGAAGTACCTGACCTGGATAGATCTTGTCGGGATGGCTGAGCATGGGGCGATTGGCTTCGAAGATCAGGTTGTTCTTGGCGCCCTTGCCTTTTCCATACTGCGCCTCGGCGATCTTCCAGAGATTGTCGCCTTTCTTGACGGTGTAGAAAACCGGGGCTTTTGCCGGCGCGGGTGCGGCGCCTGCCGCTTCGACCTTTAGGTCGGACGCCTCGACCTGGGAAACGCCGAGCGTATTGCCGACAGCAACAATAGCCTTTTCGAAAATGGCCTGATCCCTGACGACACCCGAAAGCACGACCTTGTCGTCAACGACGCAGACATCCACCTTGTCCGTGCCGAGATCATGGGTATCGAGTTCTTTCTTGACCGCTTCGGCCTGCGGCGCCTCGTCGTCGCCGCCGATCCCGAGTTTCTTGCCCGCATTCTTGATGAAGCTGAAAAGACCCATGGCATTTCTCTCCCTGATAGAAACCGACTCCAGCAAAGAAAGCGCTGTGCGGGATAAAAGCAAGTGTCCGCACGGAGAAATCGTCAGCCCTCGCCTCCCGGCCGTCCTCGCATCTTCTTGATTTCGCCCCTGCCCGCCTTTGCCTTCAACCGCCGCTCGACCGAACCCTTGGTGGGTTTCGTCTTGCGGCGCAGCGGGGGCGGAGGTTCGGCCGCCTTCAGGATCAGCTCCTTCAGCCGTTCGCGCGCATCCTCACGGTTGCGCTCCTGGCTGCGAAACCGGCTTGCCTCGATCAACAACACGCCATCCTTGGAAACCTTGCGGCCGGCGATGCGGATCGCATTGTCGCGCACGCGTTCCGGCAGGGCTGGCGATGCGGCGATACCGTAGAACAACTGGACGGCGGTCGAGACCTTGTTGACGTTCTGCCCGCCCGGACCGCCGGCCAACACGAATTGCTCCGTCAATTCCCAGCCGGCAATGACGATGCGATCGTTGATGTAAAGCGGTTCGCTGGCCATGATCTTTGTCTCCGGCCCCGTCTATCTCACGGTTTCGGCGATTTGCATATCCTGCGCCTAAAATGGCAAAACCCGGCTCATGAGCCGGGTTTCACGTGAATCATAGCCAACAATCGATCGGAAACTTATTCCGCCGCGACGGCAACACCCGGAGCGGCATCGCGCACGCTGCCATCGACGTGGTTTTCGAACTTGGCAAAGTTGGTGATGAACATGTCTACCAGCTTGCGGGCTTGGGCGTCATAGGCAGCGCCATCGGCCCAGGTCGAACGCGGATCGAGGATCGCCGTATCGACACCTTCGACGGCGACCGGAACGGCAAATCCGAAGTTCGCATCCGTGCGGAATTCCGCGTTCGCCAACGAACCATCAAGGGCAGCACCGAGAAGGGCGCGGGTCGCCTTGATCGGCATGCGATGGCCGGTGCCGTAGGCGCCGCCGGTCCAGCCGGTGTTGACCAGCCAGCAGGTGACCTCGTGGCGGGCGATCAGGTCGCGCAGCAGGTTGCCGTATTCCGACGGGTGGCGCGGCATGAAGGGGGCGCCGAAGCAGGTCGAGAAAGTGGCTTCCGGCTCGGTCACGCCCTTTTCCGTGCCGGCGACCTTGGCGGTGTAGCCGGAGAGGAAGTGGTACATGGCCTGCTCGGGGGTGAGCCGGGCGATCGGCGGCATGACGCCGAAGGCATCGGCCGTCAGCATGATGATCGTGCGCGGATGACCGGTCGTGCCGGTCTTGCTGGCATTCGGAATGAAATCCAGCGGATAGGCGCAGCGGGTGTTTTCCGTGAGCGAGCCGTCGTTGAAGTCAGGCTTGCGGTTTTCGTCCAGGATGACGTTTTCAAGCACGGTGCCGAAACGGCGCGTCGTCGCAAAGATTTCCGGCTCGGCTTCGGCCGAAAGACGGATGGTCTTGGCGTAGCAGCCGCCTTCGAAATTGAAGATGCCGTCCTCGCCCCAACCATGCTCGTCGTCGCCGATCAGCGTGCGCTTCGGATCGGCCGACAGCGTCGTCTTGCCGGTGCCCGAAAGGCCGAAAAACACGGCCGCATCGCCATCCGGGCCGACATTGGCCGAGCAGTGCATCGGCATGACGCCCTTGGCCGGCAGCAGGTAGTTGAGCGCCGTGAACACCGATTTCTTCATCTCGCCGGCGTAGGAGGTGCCGCCGATCAGGATCAGGCCGTTGGTGAAATCGCAGGCGATGACGGTTTCGGTGCGGCAGCCGTGACGGGCCGGGTTACCCTTGAAGTCCGGCAGGTCGATGATCGTCAGGCGCGGCACGAAGCTGTCGAGCGCTGTCTTTTCCGGGCGGATCAGCAGGTTGCGGATGAACAGCGAATGCCAGGCGAATTCGGTGATGACGCGGGTCGGAAGCGCATTGTCCTGATCGGCGCCGCCGATGAGGTCCTGCACGTAGAGCGACTTGCCGCGGGCATGCTCGAGCATGTCGGCGCGCAGCACGGCAAAATGCTCCGGCGACATCGGGGCATTGTTGTCCCACCAGATGACGTCGGTGGTGTTTTCGTCGCGCACGACGAACTTGTCCTTCGGCGAGCGGCCGGTGTGCTGGCCGGTCAGGGCGCGCAGGGCACCGTCGGCCGTCAGCTGAGCTTCGCTGCGGCGCAGCACTTCCTCATAAAGCTCCGCAGTGCCGTAGTTAAACCGGACGACGTCCAGATCCTTGAAACCGATTGCGTCGAGCCCGATCGCGGGATTACGGATGCCGAGTGCGTCCATGGTCCAGTTTTCCTCTGTGTTGGTCCTGGAAGGGTGATTGAGAGGACAATAACCGTATGAAGCTAAAATGACAAGATTGCTGTCTTAAAATATCTAATAATATCAGTATATTAATCGATTTAAAGAAAATTATTTATTCTTTAATCGGTTTAAACGCGCGATTCAAACGGTTCGCTGCATGGGGATTTTCGCCTCTTGCCAAAGCTCTAATGCAACCCATCTTTGCCTTCGCCACAATTTGTTCCACCTTTATACTCATGAAGCGCAGGTGAGACGCCTGAACCGGGCATCGGTTTCCTTCCGGTGCAAGACATGGAGCGAAATGCAATGCAGACGATCGCGCTGGTCGATGACGACCGCAACATCCTGACTTCGGTTTCCATCGCCCTGGAAAACGAAGGCTACAAGGTCGAGACCTATACCGATGGAGCTTCCGCTCTCGACGGTTTGCTGGCGCGTCCTCCGCAGCTTGCGATCTTCGATATCAAGATGCCGCGCATGGACGGCATGGAGCTTCTGCGCCGCCTGCGGCAGAAGTCGGACATCCCCGTCATCTTCCTCACCTCCAAGGATGAAGAGATCGACGAACTCTTCGGCCTGAAGATGGGCGCCGACGATTTCATCACCAAGCCGTTCTCCCAGCGCCTGCTGGTCGAGCGCGTCAAGGCGATCCTGCGCCGTTCGGCAAACCGCGATGCCGTGGCTGCAAGCGGCGCCAGCCCCCAGAAGATTGCCGCCGACGTCCAGGCCCGTTCGCTCGAACGCGGCCAGCTTTCCATGGACCAGGAGCGCCACACCTGCACCTGGAAGAACGAGCCGGTGACACTGACAGTCACGGAATTCCTGATCCTGCATTCGCTGGCCCAGCGCCCCGGCGTGGTCAAGAGCCGCGACGCGCTGATGGACGCCGCCTATGACGAACAGGTCTATGTCGACGACCGCACCATCGACAGCCACATCAAGCGCCTGCGCAAGAAGTTCAAGATGGTCGATACCGATTTCGACATGATCGAGACGCTCTACGGCGTCGGCTACCGCTTCCGCGAATCAGCCTGACGCACCCGATTGTGACCGCGGCTGGCATGGCGCCGGCCGCGGCGGTATGATAGGGCTCCGCGCGCCGATGGATCGGCCGGACGCCGATCCTCGACAATCACCAACGGATAAGACCGCGCGGGCGGGAGTGGAAAGACTTGGTCGAAGTCTTGCAGAACAGGGACATGGATGAACCGGAGGCACGGCTTGCTGCCGGCCGCCGCTGGATACATCCCTTTACCCTGATCCGCCGCATCTTCGGCAATGCCGTCTTTTCGAGCCTCACCCGCCGCATCCTGTTCTTCAATCTCGTCGCGCTCGTCGTTCTTGTCGGCGGCATCATGTATCTCAACCAGTTCCGCGAGGGGCTGATCGATGCGCGCGTCGAAAGCCTGCTGACCCAGGGGGAGATCATCGCCGGTGCGATCGCCGCTTCCGCTTCCGTCGATACCAACTCGATTACCATCGACCCGGAAAAGCTCTTGGAACTGCAGGCCGGCCAGAGCATCACGCCGCTTCCGAGCGATGAAGACCTCGAATTCCCGATCAATCAGGAACGTGTCGCACCCGTGCTCCGGCGACTGATCTCGCCGACCCGTACCCGCGCCCGTCTCTTCGATGCCGACGCCGACCTGCTGCTCGATTCGCGCCATCTCTATACCGGCGGCCAGGTGCTGCGCTTCGACCTGCCGCCGATCGAGCCGGAATCGACCAGTGTCTCGGAATATCTGAACTCCTGGTTCAACCGCATCCTGCAGCCGGGCAACCTGCCGCTCTACAAGGAACCACCGGGCGGCAACGGCTCGATCTACCCGGAAGTGATGAATGCGCTGACCGGCGTGCGCGGTGCCGTCGTGCGCGTCACGGAAAAGGGCGAATTGATCGTCTCCGTCGCCGTGCCGGTCCAGCGCTTCCGCGCCGTGCTTGGCGTGCTGCTGCTCTCCACCCAGGCCGGCGATATCGACAAGATCGTCCATGCCGAACGTCTCGCCATCATCCGTGTCTTCGGCGTGGCGGCGCTGGTCAACGTCATCCTGTCGCTGCTGCTTTCCAGTACCATTGCCAATCCGCTGCGGCGCCTGTCGGCGGCCGCGATCCGGGTGCGCCGCGGCGGCGCCAAGGAGCGCGAGGAAATCCCGGATTTCTCGGCCCGTCAGGACGAAATCGGCAATCTTTCCGTGGCCTTGCGTGAGATGACGACGGCGCTTTACGACCGCATCGATGCGATCGAAAGTTTTGCCGCCGATGTCAGCCACGAGTTGAAGAACCCGCTGACCTCTCTGCGCAGCGCGGTGGAGACCCTGCCGCTGGCCCGCAACGAGGATTCCAAGAAGCGCCTGCTCGATGTCATCCAGCATGACGTGCGCCGTCTCGACCGACTGATCAGCGATATCTCGGACGCCTCGCGCCTCGATGCCGAGCTTGCCCGCAGCGACGATAAATCCATCGATATGGAAAAGTTGCTGAACGATCTCGTCGATATCTCGCGCCAGATTCATGCCGCCAAGAAGACGGTGGCAATCAGCTTTGCCGTCGATCGGCGCGACAACCCGAAGATGCGATTCCGCGTCAACGGCTATGAGCTGCGCATCGGCCAGATCATGACCAACCTGATCGAGAACGCCCGCTCCTTCGTGCCGCAGGAAGGCGGCCGGATTTCGGTCCGCTTGACGCGCGCAAAAAACCGCTGCCTCGTCACCGTCGAGGACAACGGCCCCGGCATTCAGGCCGAGGATATCGACCGTATCTTCGAGCGCTTCTACACCGACCGCCCCGAGAGCGAAGGTTTCGGCCAGAATTCCGGTCTCGGCCTGTCGATCTCCCGCCAGATCGCCGAAGCCCATGGTGGCACGCTGCGCGCCGAAAACATCATCAATCCAGAAACGTCCGCGATCGAAGGCGCGCGCTTCACGCTTTCGCTGCCCGTCGAGCCGAACACGTGACCGGCGCTGCCGGCACCAATGTCCATGCCACCGCGGTCGTGATTGAAAGCCGCTGCCTGCTGTTCATCGGCCCTTCCGGCAGCGGCAAATCCTCCGTCGCCCTCGCCTGCCTGATGGCGGCGCGCGATCACGGCCTGTTTGCCGCCCTCGTCGCCGACGATCAGGTTTTCGTCTCCACCGTCAACGGCCGGATCATCGCCCGCCGACCATCTTCGATCGCGGGACTTGCCGAGTTGCGCGGCGCAGGCATCGTCCCTGTTGCCTCCCTTCAATCCGCCGTGCTCGACTACGCGATCCTGCCGGTCAGCCCGCCTTTCAAGGAAAGAGTACCGCCGGAGACGGAGCGCCATGTTCTGCCGGATGGAAACGCGCTGCCGTTGCTGCGCCTGCCGCTCATGGCAGGCCTGCGCCCCTTCGATACCTTGCGGTTGTTATTGGCGAAAACGGCGGTAATTTCGCAATGAAAATACGTTAGCGGCGCAAGAGTTGGGATTTTTGACTTGCACTTCGCCTTTTCATGGCCAAGATGGCGAGCCCTAAAGGTGGACGGAATTGCTGCATTGCGATAATTGGACCATCGAATATTTTGCAGATGCAGTTGGAGCAAAGACACCATGATCGGACTTGTGCTTGTCACACACGGCAAGCTGGCTGAAGAGTTCAGGCATGCTCTGGAGCATGTCGTCGGACCGCAAAAGGCGATCGAGACGGTCTGCATCGGCCCCGAAGACGATATGGATCAACGGCGGCAGGATATCCTCGAAGCCGTGCTCAGGGCCGATCAGGGCAAGGGTGTCATCATCCTCACCGATATGTTCGGCGGCACACCGTCGAACCTCGCCATCTCCGTCATGCAGAGCGGCACCGTCGAGGTGATCGCCGGCATCAACCTGCCGATGCTGATCAAGCTTGCGGGCGTGCGCTCCGAAAGCGACATGGACAAGGCGCTGCAGGAAGCGTCCGATGCCGGCCGCAAATATATCAACGTCGCCAGCCGCGTTCTGAGCGGCAAATAACCGGATTTCTGCCTCCATGCTGTCGCGCGAGCTGCTGATCATCAACAAGAGAGGGCTGCACGCCCGCGCCTCGGCCAAGTTCGTCCAGACGGTCGAAAACTTCGATGCCGATATCAAGGTCTCCAAGGACGGCATGACCGTCGGCGGCACTTCGATCATGGGCCTGATGATGCTCGCCGCCAGCACCGGCTGCACCATTTCCGTGACCGCTACCGGCGTACAGGCCGACGCGGCCATGGATGCGCTCGACGCGCTGGTGGCCGACAAGTTCGGCGAAGAGATGTAAGCGCGATATAAAGATATAAAGACCTCTTTATATCGCCATTGCTCCCGCAAGCGTTTCCTGATAGTTGAAGCTCAAGCCCTTCGCAGCCTGCGGCGGGCAGCATTTTTCGTGTGCGCATCCGACATGGGGCCATTTGCGCTCCATCGGACGCCGCACCAGCACGGAGACCTCCATGAGCACCACGAACGACTATCTGGTCGCGGATATCGGCCTTGCCGATTTCGGCCGCAAGGAAATCACCATCGCCGAAACCGAAATGCCGGGCCTGATGGCCTGCCGCGAGGAATTCGGCGCGGCAAAGCCGCTGAAGGGCGCACGCATCACCGGCTCGCTGCACATGACGATCCAGACGGCCGTTCTGATCGAAACGCTCGTGGCGCTCGGCGCAGAAGTCCGCTGGGCTTCCTGCAACATCTTCTCGACGCAGGACCACGCCGCCGCAGCGATCGCCGCCAGCGGCGTTCCGGTTTACGCCGTCAAGGGCGAGACGCTGGAAGAATACTGGACCTACACCGACAAGATCTTCCAGTGGGCCGATGGCGGCCTCTCCAACATGATCCTCGATGACGGCGGCGACGCCACCATGTACATCCTGCTCGGCGCCCGCGCCGAAGCCGGCGAGGACGTTCTGTCCAACCCGACCTCCGAGGAAGAAGAAATCCTCGTCGCCCAGATCAAGAAGCGCCTTGCCGCTTCTCCGGGCTGGTTCACCAGGCAGCGCGACGCCATCAAGGGCGTGACCGAAGAAACCACCACCGGCGTCAACCGCCTCTACCAGCTGCACGCCAAGGGCCTCCTGCCCTTCCCGGCGATCAACGTCAACGATTCGGTTACCAAGTCGAAGTTCGACAACAAGTACGGCTGCAAGGAATCGCTGGTCGACGGCATCCGCCGCGGCACCGACGTCATGATGGCCGGCAAGGTCGCCGTCGTCTGCGGTTACGGCGACGTCGGCAAGGGTTCGGCCGCCTCGCTCTCCGGCGCCGGCGCGCGCGTGAAGGTCACGGAAGTCGATCCGATCTGCGCCCTGCAGGCCGCCATGGACGGCTATGAAGTCGTCCAGCTCGAAGACGTCGTCTCCTCCGCCGATATCTTCATCACCACGACCGGCAACAAGGACGTCATCCGCATGGACCACATGCGCGAGATGAAGGACATGGCGATCGTCGGCAATATCGGCCACTTCGACAACGAGATCCAGGTTTCGGCGCTGCGCAATCTCAAGTGGACCAACATCAAGCCGCAGGTCGACCTGATCGAGTTCCCGAAGGGCAACCGGATGATCCTGCTCTCGGAAGGCCGCCTGCTCAACCTCGGCAATGCAACCGGCCATCCGTCCTTCGTGATGTCGGCCTCCTTCACCAACCAGGTGCTGGCCCAGATGGAACTCTTCACCCGCGCCGGCGACTACGCCAAGCAGGTGCACATCCTGCCGAAGCACCTCGACGAGAAGGTCGCCCGCCTGCATCTCGCCAAGCTCGGCGCAAAGCTGACGGAACTTTCCGAAGAGCAGGCCAGCTATATCGGCGTGAAGCCGCAGGGTCCGTTCAAGGCGGAACACTACCGCTATTAACTTTGCGACGACAATCCACAACATCTAGAGACCGCGCCCCTTGACAAGGGCGCGGTTTCTTTTTTTCGCCAACCCTTCCCGCAGAATCTCCGAAGCGTTACACTTTTGTATCGATTCGTGACGCCGATGCGGACAGATGGTGTCGCAGATCGAAACATCCGGCCGCGCCCTTGCGCGGCGAACGCAGCCGGTCATCCGCCCCCGGAGAGGGACGATGTCAGCATTCATGGGCTCCTCAGTGGCCTGATGTCATGCACCGCCGAAAGGTCGGGGCACGCTACGGATGTTTAATGAAACGTGATCGCCCTGGCTCGACCGAATCGGCGGCGGTGACGTGCGATGCAAGCGGGGAAACGAAGATGGATCACGGTTCGGCGAAACGCGTGGGTGGACGGATCGGACGTCTGTTGCGAAAACTGGCGGCCGGTTCCATGCTGGCGTCCCTTGCGGGTCCGGCCTTTGCCGAAACCAGCGGGCTTTCCCTCTTCCGCTCTTCCGAAGTCATCACCTTTTCCGTGCTCATCGGCGTGATCTCCGCCGCGATGATCTCCGCCATCTGGCTGATCCGCCAGCGCGGCAATATCGAGAACGAAAACCGCGAGCTGAATGCCGCTCTTGCCGATGCGAACCAGCGTATTTCCCGGCTGCAGGCCCTGATCGCCGACAAGAACCGCCGCATCGTCATCTGGGAAGGGCTTTCCACCAAGCCGGAATTCATCGGCCATCTGCCGGCCGAAACCGGCGTGCCGCAGGACGACCGTGAATTCCTCGCCTTCGGCCGCTGGATCAAGCCGATCTCGGCCTCCGAGCTGGAAAAGGCGATCGAACGGCTGCGATCGCAGGCCCAGAGCTTCGACCTCATCATAGAGACCCACCGCAACGAAATTCTCGAAGCGCAGGGCCGCGTTTCCGGCGGCCGCGCCTTCGTGCGCTTCGTCGCCCTCAACAACCTGCGCGCCGAACTGGCCGAGTTGAAGCTGGAACACGATACCCTGCAGGCGTCGCTCGCCTCCGTCTACACGCTTCTCGACGCCATCGACCAGCCGGTGTGGCTGCGCAACACCGACGGGACCCTGAGCTGGGTGAACGAGGCCTATACCGACGCTGTCGAGGCACCGAACCGGGCGGAGGCCATCAAGGACGGCAAGGAATTGCTGGCCACCGTCGCCCGCGAAAAAATCCGCGCCACCAGCACCTACGACAACCCCTTCCGCGACAAGGTCTCGACCGTCGTGCGCGGCAACCGAACCTTCTTCGACGTGGTCGACGCCCGCAACATCCACGGCTCGGCCGGCATGGCCGCCAATATCTCCGATGTCGAGGCGGTGCGCGAGGAGCTAAACCGCACGCTGAAGAGCCACGCCGAAACACTCGACCATCTGGCGACGCCGGTTGCGATCTTCGACGGCGCTCAGCGGCTGCAATTCTACAACCAGGCCTTCCAGCGACTCTGGGAACTCGACATGGGCTTCCTGGAGCGCAAGCCGAGCAATGGCGAAATCCTCGACCGGCTGCGCGCCGGCGGCAAGCTGCCGGAACAGCTCAACTGGAAGCAGTGGAAGGACAACGCCCTTTCCGTCTATCAGGCAATCGACACGCAGTCCGATCTCTGGCACCTGCCGAACGGCCAGACGTTGCGCGTCTTCGCCACCGCCCGCCCACAAGGCGGCGCGACCTGGGTGTTCGAGAACCTGACGGAAAAGGTCGATCTCGAAACCCGCTACAACACGCTGGTTCAGGTGCAGGGCGAAACCATCGATCACCTGTCCGAAGGCGTCGCGGTGTTCGGGCCGGATGGCCGCATCAAGCTGTCGAACCCCGCCTTCCGCATGCTCTGGAACATCAGCGAGCCGCAAGCACAGCCGGGAACCCATATCCGCGCCATCGAACAGGCCTGCGCCTCTTCCTACGACCAGCCGGACGGCTGGAAGCGCTTCTCGCATCTCATCACCAGCTTCGACGACGAGCGCACCGACTGCCGCGGCATGCTCGAACTGCACACCGGCCTGATCCTCGATTTCGCCGTGATCCCGCTGCCGAACGCCCAGACGATGCTGACCTTCGTCAACATCACCGACAGCGTGCGGGTCGAGCGGGCGCTGACCGAAAAGAACGAGGCGCTGCGAAAAGCCGATTCGCTGAAGAACGATTTCGTCCAGCACGTGTCCTACGAGCTGCGCTCGCCGCTCACCAACATCATCGGCTTTGCCGACCTCCTGAAGACGCCGACTTTCGGCACGCTGACGGAACGGCAGGCGGAATATGTCGATCACATCTCCACCTCGTCCTCGCTGCTCCTGACCATCGTCAACGACATCCTCGATCTCGCAACCGTCGATGCCGGTATCGTCGAGCTTGAGCTTGCCGATATCAACCTCACCGATTTCATCGACGAGGTTTCGGCCCACATGGCCGAGCGGCTGCATGAAAGCGGCGTGACGCTGCGCATCGAGACACCGGACATGCTCGGCAACTTCGTCGCCGATCACCAGCGGCTGAAGCAAATCTTCATCAAGCTTTTGACCAACGCTGCGAATTTCGCGCCGGAAGGCAGCATCATCAGCCTGAAATGCCATCGCGAAAACCATGATTTCGTCTTCAGCATCGCCGATAACGGCAGCGGCATCCCGCAGGAAATCCTCGAAAGCGTTTTCGAACGCTTCGAAAGCCACGGTTCGCGCGGCGGGGCCGGCCTCGGTCTCTCGATCGTCGAGAGCTTCGTCAGCCTGCATCACGGCACAGTCTCGATCCGCAGCCGCGAGGGTGAAGGCACGGAGGTCACCTGCCGCATTCCCTCGGCCGAACTACCAAAAGTCCAAGCCGCCGAATGACGACGCCCATCGATATCCTGCTGAAGGACGAGGCCGCGACCAAAACGCTGGGCGAAGACCTGGCGCTGGCGGTCAAGATCGGCGATTGTCTGGCCTTGTCCGGCGATCTCGGCGCCGGCAAATCGACACTGGCCCGCGCCCTGCTGCGGGCGCTTGCCGACGATGACGAGCTTGAAGTGCCAAGCCCCACCTTTACCCTCGTCCAGAGTTACCCGCTGCGCATCCCCGCCGCCCATTTCGATCTCTACCGGCTGTCCGATGTCTCCGAACTCGACGAACTCGGCTTTGATGAAGCCCTGTCGGAGGGCATCTGCCTTGTCGAATGGCCGGAGCGCGCCGAAAGCGCCCTGCCAAAAACCACGATTACGCTCAGCTTCACCCACGAGGGCGACGGTCGCCGGGTGATCATTTCCGGCTACGAGGCCGCCCTGTCGCGGATTGGCCGCAGCCTGTCGATCCGCAACTTCCTCGACTTCAGCGGTTACAGCGATGCCCGCCGCCGTCACCTGAGCGGTGATGCCTCGGCCCGCGCCTATGAAACGATCTCCACCCGCGGTCGCGCACCGATGATCCTGATGGATGCACCGCGGCACAAGCCCGGCCCCATCCTCGAAGACGGCAAATATTACCAGCAGCTTGCCCATATCGCCGAAGACTGCGTGCCCTTCGTCGCCATCGACCGTGACTTGCGTGCAAAAGGTTTCAGCGCGCCGGAAATCTATGAAAGCGATCTCGACGCCGGCATCCTGCTGATCGAGGACCTCGGCCGCGACGGTGTTCTCGACGCTGATGGTAAGCCGATTGCCGAGCGCTACATCGAAAGTGTACGCATGCTGGCAGCCTTGCATGCACAGAAAGCCACGCCAAAAATCGCAGTTGGCAACGGCATCGTCCACACGGTGCCCGATTTCGACCGCCGGGCCATGAAGATCGAAACCCGGCTGCTGCTCGACTGGTACCTGCCATGGAAGCGCGGCGAACCGGCATCGAGCGCCGAGCGAGACGATTACGCCGCCGTCTGGGACGGGCTGATCGATCTGCTCGCCACCTCGGAAACCAACCTGTTGCTGCGCGATTTCCATTCGCCGAACATCATCTGGCGCGAGCAGGAAGCAGGCCTGAAGCGCATCGGTCTCATCGACTTTCAGGACGCGATGATCGGCCCGACGGCCTATGACGTCGCCTCGCTGACGCAGGATGCCCGCGTGACCATCGAGCCGGCGCTGACGGCCCGCATGCTGGAGGCTTATATGGCCGGTCGGCAGGAAAGCAGCGGCTTCGACAGGGAAACCTTCCTGCGCGACTGGCACATCATGTCGGCGCAGCGCAATTGCAAGCTCGTCGGCATCTGGGTGCGGCTGATGCAGCGTGACGGCAAACCCGGCTATATGAAACACATGCCGCGCACCTTCGCCTATCTGGAAACAGCCCTGACACACCCGGCCCTTGCGCCGCTCAAGGACTGGTGCGTGCGAAGCGGGCTTCTCTGAACCTTCAAATCGAAGCGCAATGTTATAGAGTCCGAATCAAGAACATCAATTCGGACCTCTTCATGCCCATTCACAACGCCATGGTGCTTGCCGCCGGCCTCGGCACCCGACTGCGCCCGATCACCGACACGATGCCGAAGCCACTGGTGAAGATCGCGGGACGGCCGATGATCGATTACGTGCTCGACCTGCTGCAGGCGGCCGGCATCACCACGGCGGCGGTCAATGTGCATCACTTCGCCGACCAGATGGAGAATCATCTCAAGGAGCGGGCAGAGCCAGAAATCCTGATCTCGGACGAACGCGACCGACTGATGAATTCCGGCGGTGGGCTGGTCAAAGGCCTGTCGCTTCTGGAAGACGGTCCTGTCCTCGTTATGAACGCCGATCTTTTCTGGGTGGGCGAAAAATCCTCCAATCTCGACCGCCTCATCTCCTTCTTCGATCCTGAAAAGATGGATATGGCGCTGCTCTGCGTCCGCAACGAGGACACGACCGGGCACAACGGCAAGCTCGATTTTTCTCTCGCGCCCGATGGCCGGCTGACACGCTATCAGAAGGGCATGCCGCAGCCAGTTGTCTATGCGGGTGCCATCGCGCTCGATTCGCGCCTGTTCGACGACGCCCCCACGGATGCCTTCAATCTCAACATCTATTTCGACAAGGCGATCGAACGCGGGCGGCTTTACGGCATCGTGCTCGAAGGCCACTGGTTGACGGTCGGCACACCCGAGGCGATCGGCCTTGCCGAAGAGGCCATCGCCCGCTTCGGCAACGGGGCCTGACATGGTGGCCCCCGCCCGCAACGTCTTCACCATTCCTGCCGGGCGACCGTTCCTGAAAACGCTCGTCCAGTCGCTCTGCGATGGAAGATTGATTGCCGGCTACAGATATGACGAGGCCGATCCGCTGGCGTTGGCCGGCATCACGATTTTCGTGCCGACCCGCCGTTCCGCCCGCGTGCTGCGCTCCGAACTGGTCGATCACCTCGGCGGCCGCTCGGCGATCCTGCCGGTCATCCGCGCACTCGGTGAGACCGACGACGACAGCGGCTTCTTCGATGCCGAAATCCCTGTTATCCTCGACCTTGCCCCGCCGCTTCCCGGCACCGCGCGGCTGATCGAGCTCGGCCGGCTGATACTCGCCTGGCGCAACCAGCTGCCGAAGATCGTGCTCGACATCCATTCCGAAAGCCCGCTGATCGCGCCGGCAAGCCCGGCCGACGCCATCTGGCTCGCCCGCAATCTCGCCGACATCATCGATGCGATGGAAACGGAAGAGCTGGATTGGGAAGCACTGGATAACCTGCAGAATGCCGACCATGCGCTGTGGTGGCAGCTGACGTTGGAATTCCTGAAGATCGCTCGCACCTACTGGCCGGCGCGGCTGGAAGAGCTGCACCAATCTTCCCCCGCCCGCCATCGCAATGCCATCCTCGACGCAGAAAGCCAGCGCATCGCCGCCGGCAAGGTGACGGGACCGATTATCATCGCAGGCTCCACCGGCTCCATCCCCGCCACCGCCGCCCTAATCGCTGCCGTACAAAAACTGCCGAACGGTACCATCGTCCTGCCCGGCCTCGACCAGACGATGAGCGAAGCCGAGTGGAACCAGATCGTTCCCGAGGCCATCGGCGACACTGGCCGACCGGACCCGTCGAGCCGCAGTCATCCGCAATACGGCTTCTTCCGTCTGTTGAAGCGCATGGGTCTCGATCGCAGCGAAATCCCGAGCCTTGCGGAGGCCGAAGGCGATCTCGCCTATCGGAGCGAAATCCTTTCCCACGCGCTGCTGCCGGTGCAGGCGACCAGCGCCTGGATGGACCTGCAACGCGACACCGACCCCACAAGGCTGCGCGCCGCCTTCAAGGACGCCGCCCTGATCGAAACCGCCAATGAGCGGGAAGAAGCAACCGCCATCGCCATTGCGCTTCGCCTTGCGCTGGAAGGCGATGAGAATAGTCAGGCAGCGCTGATCACGCCCGACCGCGACCTTGCCCGCCGGGTCGCCGCCGAGCTGCTGCGCTTCGGCATCGAAGCCGACGATTCGGCCGGCACGCCCTTGTCGGCCACACCGGCCGGCAGCCTCACGCGCCTCGTTCTCGAAGCAAGCCTGCGCCCCGGCGATCCCGTTGCGGTAACGGCGCTGCTCAAGCATCCTCTCGCACGCTTCGGCCAGCCGACCGATATCGCTCGTCGGGCAACGAGCGTGCTTGAACGGCTGGCGCTGCGCGGCGGCACCGGCAGCGTCGATCTCTCGGAACTGGGAAGCCTGCTCGATCAGGCTCTTGCCCGCCGCGTGACGGAACGCCACCAGCCGGAGTGGAAGAGCGCCATCACCGAGGAGGATATCGACGCGGCGCGGGATTTTTCTCGAGCGATTGGCAAGGCTGTCGAGCCGCTGACCGGCACGCTTGTCGGCCGTCATCGCAGCGGCCGCGGCTTGACGACCACGCTGACGCTCTCCGACTGGGCAAAGCGAACCGGCGAAGCGCTGGAAGCGATCGCCATCGACGCGGACCGAAGCCTCGCCGACCTCTGGAGCGGCGAAGCCGGTGAAGCCCTGGCAAACCTCTTGCGCGCGATCATCGAAACGGATGGCCAGCTTTCCGCCGATGGGCCGCAATGGAGCGATGTGATGGAAGCGCTGATGGTCAGCGAAGCCATCAAGCCGCGCTCCATGCGCCATCCCCGCGTCTTCATCTTCGGTGCGATGGAATCGCGCCTGCAGAGTGTCGATCTCGTCGTGCTCGGCGGCCTGAATGAGGGAACATGGCCGGGCCAGACGGCCAACGACCCCTTCCTGTCGCGCACGATGAAGACGACGATGGGGCTGGAGCCGCCGGAACGGCGCATCGGCCAGCTCGCGCACGATTTCCAGATGGCGTGCGGCACGCGGCGGCTGGTGCTGACCCGCGCCATGCGCAAGGGCGCCACCCCGACCGTCGCCTCACGCTGGCTGCAGCGGTTGCTGGCGGTCGGTGGTGAAGAGCTTGCGGCGGAGCTGCGCGCCAATGGCCGCGACTATGCCGGCTGGGCGGGCATGCTGGATGACGGCGGGCAGCAGGAACTGGCCAAACGCCCCGAACCGAGACCACCGGTGGAACTGCAGCCCCGAAGCTATTCCTTCAGTGAAGTGAGCCGACTGCGCCGCGACCCTTATGCCGTTTACGCGCGGCGCGTTTTGCGCCTTAACCCGCTCGATCCCTTCAATCGCGATCCCGGTGCGGCGGAGCGCGGCACGCTCTACCACAAGATCGTCGAGCGTTTCATTGCCGAAGATCTTGAGCCATCGTCTCCGCAAGCCGCCGCCACGATGGACCGTATCCTGAAAGAAGCCTTCGACGAACAGGCCCTGCCGCCCCATATCGATGTCGTCTGGCGCCCCCGCTTTGCGGCTGTCGGCAAGGCCTTCCTTGCCTGGGAGGCAGGACGCAGGGGTTCGATCAAGCAATCCTTCCTCGAGCTTTACGCGACCTTGCCGCTCGGCGTCGGCGACATCAAGCTGACGGGCATTGCGGACCGCATCGATATTCTGAACGACGGCACGGCTGTCATCCTCGACTACAAGACCGGCTCCAGCCCGTCGGTCAGGGAAGCCCGCACGCTGCTCGACCCGCAGCTTGCCCTGGAAGCCGCCGCCCTGAAGGCCGGGGCCTTCCCGAAGATCGGCCGCAAGGAGCCACAGTCGCTCGTCTATGTCCGGCTGAAGCCTGGCGATCGTTTTAAGTCCGAGGAGGTCAACAACGAAGGCGCAAGCCGCGCCGGCGTCGAAACGAAATCGGCCGATCAACTGGCGGAGGAATCGTTGCGCGAGCTGATCGGCCTGCTTCTGGCGCTGCGCAGCGGCAAATACGGCTTCGCATCGCGGCTGATCGTGCAAAAGGAACGCGATTATGGCGGCGAATACGACCATCTGGCCCGCGTCGCCGAATGGGCGACCGCCGATGGCGACGAGGATGGCAACGATGGCTGAACTTTCGCCCAACGATCTCAGCCCCAAGGGCTGGCTGGACTGGACATCGGCCAAGCAGGCGGAGGCGTCCGACCCTGCGCGCTCCGCCTGGGTGTCGGCCAATGCCGGTTCGGGCAAGACCCATGTGCTGACGCAGCGCGTGATCAGGCTTCTGCTCTCGGGATGCCGGCCCTCGGCAATCCTATGCCTCACCTATACCAAGGCCGCCGCATCGGAAATGTCGAACCGGGTGTTCGAGCGGCTTGCCGAATGGGTGACGCTCGATGACGACGCGCTCGACGCCCGCATCGAAGCAATCGAAGGTGAAAGACCGTCTCTCTTCAAGCGGCAGGAGGCGCGACGCCTTTTCGCGCGGGCGCTGGAAACGCCGGGCGGCCTGAAGATCCAGACGATCCACGCCTTCTGCGAGGCGCTGCTGCATCAATTCCCGCTCGAAGCCAATGTCGCCGGGCATTTTTCGGTGCTGGACGACCGGGCATCGGCGACGCTGCTGGCCGATGCCCGCCGCGCGCTTTTGACGGCGACGGCCAGCGAGGACGATCCGGAACTAGCGCAGGCCTTCGCCACCGTGCTTGACCTTGCCGACGATACCGGCCTTGAAAAGCTGCTGACGGCGATCGTCGCCAGCAGGACGAAGCTTCAGGCCTTTCTGGCCGAGGCGGAGGGCGGCATCGATAGCGCGCTCCGCGAAGCGCTCGGCATCGGACCGGACGAAAGTTCGCAGACGCTTATCGCCAACCTTTGGCCGCTCGATCCGCTGAGCGGCGCGGCGCTGGAGCGTTATCTCTCTGCTGCTGCCGCCTCTGGTGGCGCGAAGGTTTCGGAAGTGGCGGAAAACCTGCGTGGCACGGCCGGAACGTCCGATCCGCTGCAACGCTTCGATCTGCTGCGTTCGGCTTTCTATACCGGCAGCGGCAAGCCGAAGGCCGATTCCGGCCTGTTTTCCGCCGCCATGCGCAAGAGCGTGCCCGATCTGGAACCCATCGTTTTCGCGGCCCGCGACCGCCTTATGGAAACCATCGACCGGCTCAATCTCGTCGCGATGTTCGAGGCGACCCATGCGGCACTGATCCTCGCCGAACGGCTGAACCATGACTACGAGGACATCAAGAAAACCCGCAGCCAACTCGATTTCGACGACCTGATCAACCGCACCGCTGCGCTGCTGTCCCGCGCCGATGTCGGCGCCTGGGTGCATTACAAGCTCGATCAGGGCATCGACCATATCCTCGTCGACGAAGCGCAGGATACGAGCCCGGTGCAATGGACAATCATTCAGTCGCTGGCGGAGGATTTCTTTTCCGGCGAAACCGCGCGCGGCACCCATCGCACCATGTTTGCGGTGGGGGACGAGAAACAGTCGATCTATTCCTTCCAGGGCGCGCGTCCCGAACGTTTCTCAGATGAAAGCACAGCCACCGAACGGCGGGTGCGCGAAAGCGGCAGCGCCTTCAGCCCCATCCGCCTGCAGCTTTCCTTTCGCTCGACCGAGGATGTGCTGTCCGCCGTCGATGCCGTCTTCGACAATCCCGCCCATGCAAAAGGTCTCAGCGCCCGCAACGAGCCGGTCGTGCATGCCTCGAACCGCATCGGCCAGGCCGGCGTCGTCGATGTCTGGGAAACGATCGTGCCTGCCGAAACCATCCATGAAGAGGAATGGACGGCCGCCTTTGACGCGACGCCGGAAGATGCACCCGCCAATATCCTGGCGCAACGCATCGCCGCCACGCTTGCCGACTGGATCGGCACCGAAACGGTGATCGAGAGGGGCGTACCGCGCCCGATGCAGCCGGGCGATGTGATCGTGCTGGTGCGCAAGCGCGATGCCTTCGTCAACGCCCTGACGCGGGCACTGAAAACCCGGCGCGACATTCCCGTCGCCGGAGCCGACCGGCTGGTGCTGACCAGCCATATCGCCGTGCAGGACCTGACGGCGCTCGGCCATTTCGTGCTTTTGCCGGAAGACGACCTGTCGCTGGCGTCGATCCTGAAAAGTCCGCTCTTCGATCTCTCGGAAGAGCATGTCGCAGCCCTCGCCGAGCGGCCTGATGGCACCAATGTCTGGCAGCATTTGCGCAGCCTTCACGAACAGGCGCCCTATGGCGATCTCGTCAAGCGGCTGGAGCGCTATATCGCACTTTCGCGGGAGCTGCCGGTCTATGATTTCTATGCCCGTATCCTCGGGCAGGATGGCGGACGGGCAGCGTTTCTGGGGCGGCTCGGCAGCGAGGTCGGCGACATCATCGACGAATTCCTGACCTTCGCGCTCGATCACGAGAAAAACGGTCTGCCCGGCCTGCAAAGCTTCATTTCCGGCCTCGAAATGGAAGCGCCGACCGTCAAGCGCGAGCAGGACAAGGAGCGCAACGAAGTCCGCATCATGACCGTGCACGCCGCCAAGGGGCTGGAGGCGCCGGTCGTCTTCCTCGTCGATGGTTCCGGTAAGGCCTTCAATGCGCAGCATGTTTCTGGCTTGCGCACCCTTCCCCCCGTCATCGACCGGCCGGGCGCTGCCGATGTGCCGGTCTGGCGGCCGCCGGGCGCGTCCTCAAACAGCCTGATCGATGCCGATACCGAGCGGTTGAAACAGGCCGCCGAGGAAGAATATCGCCGGCTTCTTTATGTCGGCATGACGCGGGCTGCCGATCGGCTGGTCATCTGCGGCTATCAAGGCAAGCGCGCCAATGCCGACAGCTGGCATGCCATGGTCACATCCAGCCTTTCCGCTGATGAGAAGGGCCGCAGCACGCCGTGGACCTTCAAGGCCGGCGGGCAGGAATGGGCCGGCTATCGCTGGCAGGTTTCCGCGCCAAAAGATGTTTCCACGCCACAGGAGAAGAAGGACAAGGCGCATCGCGATGGCGGACCCGGTCTTCCCGTCGCCCTCTCGAAACCCCTGCCGCCGCAACGGCGCCTGCCGAGGCCGCTCAGCCCCTCGGGCGCCGGCATCACCGTGGAAGAGGATGCCCTGCCGCAGACGGGCTCTGCGCTCTTCCTGCAGAAGGCCGTGCCGCAGACCTCCCTGCTGCGCGGCGCGATCCTGCACCGTTTCCTGCAGATGCTGCCGGCCATGCCAAGGGAAGAGCGCAAAGCAGCGGCCGAACGCTATCTCGAACGATCGGTGCCGGACTGGCCGGAAGCGGAGCGCCGGGCTCTCGTGCAATCCGTGCTCGGTGTCATCGAGGACGAAAGCCTTGAGCGGCTTTTCTTAGGCGGCAGCCGGGCCGAAGTCTCGATCATGGGCACGCTGACACTCGGCAAGCGCGAGCACGCTGTCTCCGGACGCATCGACCGGCTGGCGGTGACGGACGACACTGTCATCATCGCCGATTTCAAGACCAATCGCGAGATTCCGGGCTCGGCCGAAGACGTGCCCTTCGTCTATCGCGCGCAGCTGGCCGTCTACCGGGCGATCCTGCAGCCGCTTTACCCGAAGCATCGCTTCGAATGCGTGTTGATCTATACGGAAGGGCCGGTATGCATCAGGCTCAGCGAAGCCATGCTCGACCAAAGTCTTGTCCAGCTCGCGACAAAGTGAGATAGAAAACATTGAAAATCCGGCGCTCAGCCATCACATCAGGAACAACCGTTCCAGGAACGCCAGAATCGAAACCAAGGAGCAGCCTATGGCTACCGTAAAAGTCGATACCTCCAATTTTCAGGATGAAGTGCTGAATGCCGCCGAGCCGGTGATCGTCGATTTCTGGGCCGAGTGGTGCGGCCCGTGCAAGATGATCGCGCCGAGCCTGGAAGAAATCTCCAACGAACTCGCCGGCAAGGTGAAGGTCGTCAAGCTCAACATCGATGAGAACCCGGAACTCGCCGCCCAATACGGCGTGCGCTCGATCCCGACGCTGGCCATGTTCAAGGCCGGCGAAGTCGCCGACATCAAGGTTGGCGCCGCTCCGAAGACGGCCCTGTCGTCGTGGATTTCGAACGCCGCAGCCTGAGGCGCTTCCAGTCTGGAAAAAGAAAGCCCGGAAAACCGGGCTTTTTTTGTATCTGGATCAGGCCGGGACGGTGCCGTTATCGGCGAGCACGTCACCCACCAGATAGAGCGAACCGCCGATCAGGATGCGCGGCGCGCCGTTGCCATTGTCGAAGATATCGCTGATTTCAGCCAGCGCCTCGGCCACCGATGAGACGGGCGCAGCCTTGAAGCCCGCCGAGGCCGCATCTTCAGCCAGAACCACCGCATCGATGCCGGCATCGGAACCGCGGATCGGCGCGGTGAAGACGTACTCGGCCAAACCCTTGAAGGCATTGAAGTAACCCAGCGGGTCCTTGGTGTTGATCATGCCGATCACCAGAAACAGCGGCCGCGGATCGCGGTCTTCCAGATTGGCCATGGTTTCGGCGATGACCTGGCCAGCGCCAGGGTTATGGCCGCCATCGACCCAGATTTCCGCGCCCTTCGGTGCAATCGCAGCCAGCCGGCCCTCGGTCAGGCGCTGCAGGCGGCCCGGCCATTCGACGGATGCCAGGCCCTTTTCGATTGCGGCTTCCGAAGGCGCAAAGCCGGCGGCCTTGACGGCGCGGATCGCAGCAGCGGAATTGGCATATTGGTGACGGCCCGGCAGGCGCGGCAGCGGCAGGTCGGCAAGACCGTCCTCATCCTGATAGATCAGCCGGCCATATTCCTCATGGGCCATGAAATCCTGGCCATAGACCGAAACCGGGCAACCCAGACGCTCGGCCGTGGTGACGAGCACGTCACGCGCGCCATCTTCTTCCTGATGGCCGATCACCACCGGACGGCCGCGCTTCATGATGCCGGCCTTTTCGGCGGCAATCAGCTCGACCCTATCGCCGAGATAGGCCTGATGATCGAGCGAGATCGGCATGATCACCGAAACGGCCGGCGAAGAAATGACATTGGTCGCATCGAAGCGGCCACCCAGCCCTACTTCGATGATCGCGACATCGGCGGGATGCTCGGAAAACAGGACGAAAGTGACGGCCGTCAGGATTTCGAAGACGGTGATCTTCTCGCCGGCATTGGCCTCCGCCACCCGGCGCACGGCATCGGCCAGCACCGGATCGGAGACCAGCTCCCCGCGCCCACCCTTGCGGCCGAGCCGGTAGCGTTCATGCCAATTGACGAGATGCGGCGAGGTGTGGACGTGGACGCTGAGGCCGGCGGCCTCGAGGATCGACCGGGAAAACGCGGTGACAGAGCCCTTGCCGTTGGTGCCGGCCACATGAATGACCGGCGGCAGGCGGTCCTGCGGATTTCCCAGCCGGTCGAGAAGCCGGGTGATGCGGTCGAGCGAAAGGTCGAAACCCTTAGGGTGGAGGGCGAGCAGTTTTTCGATTTCCTGCCCGGCCTCGCTGACGTCAACCGTCATCATGGTCTTCTTCCGATTGCGATCAGACGCTGGCTGCCAACGGCACGACGGCCGCGCCGCTTCCGTTCAGCTTGGCGGCATCGACCGGCTTCTTCATCAGGATCTTCAGGGTGCGAGCGAGCGTATCGGGGATATCGTGGCGCTTGACCACCATGTCGACCATGCCGTGCTCCATCAGATATTCCGAGGTCTGGAAGCCTTCCGGCAGCTTTTCGCGGATCGTCTGTTCGATGACGCGCTTGCCGGCAAAGCAGATTTCCGCGCCCGGCTCGGCAATATGCAGATCGCCCAGCATGGCGTAGGACGCGGTAACGCCGCCCGTCGTCGGGTTGGTCAGGACGACGATATAGGGAAGGCCGGCTTCCTTCAGCATCTGCACCGCAACCGTGGTGCGCGGCAGCTGCATCAGCGACAGGATGCCTTCCTGCATGCGGGCGCCACCCGATGCCGGGAAGATCACCAGCGGGCATTTTTCCGCAATCGCCTTCTCGAAGGCCTTGATGATCGCTTCGCCGGCGGCGATGCCGAGCGAGCCGCCCATGAAGGCGAATTCATGCACGACGCCAACCAGCTTCACGCCCTTGACGCGGCCGAGCCCGGCAACGATCGTGTCTTCCAGATCGGTCTTGGCGCGGCTATCGCGCAGGCGGTCGGTGTATTTCTTCGAATCGCGGAACTTCAGCGGGTCCTGCGCCACCTTGGGCTGCGGCAGGGCTTCATAGACGCCGTCGTCGAAAAGGTCCTTCAGACGCGCCTTGGCCGGCATCTTCATGTGATAGCCGGAGGCCGGGATAACCCACTTGTTGTCTTCAAGGTCGCGATGGAACACCATCTCGCCGGTCTCGGGGCACTTGATCCAGAGATTGTCCGGGACCTCGCGGCGGCCGAGCATCGAATTGATCTTCGGGCGAACGTAATTTGTGATCCAGTTCACTGCAAACTCCTGAAGTATTGCGCCCGGCCTTGCCGTTCAGCCGGCCAGGGACGCCTTAATTCATCATTTTCTCCAGCGCATCCGCCGGTCTGGCCAGCGGAATGCCCCAGAATGTGGGCATTTATTCGGCTGCTGCAAGCCTTGAGCCACGAACGCCCGCTGCAAGCCCGCGCACCAGCGCCTCGACCCCCGGCACCGTCGCGCCGGTGGAATGGCCTTCCTCGTTGAGGCTAGAGGCCACCTGATTGACGATCGCCGTTCCGACCACGACACCATCGGCGGAGGCGCCGATGGCGCGCGCATGCTCCGGCGTCTTGACGCCGAAGCCGACACAGACCGGAAGCCTGGTGTGCGCCTTGATGCGCTGCACCGCGCCGCCGACCAGCGACGGGTCCGGCAGAGCCGAGCCGGTGATGCCGTTCATAGAGACGTAATAGACGAAGCCGGAGGTATTTTCGAGCACCTTCGGCAGGCGCTTGTCATCCGTCGTCGGTGTGGCGAGGCGGATGAAGTTCAGCCCCTTGGCCAGCGCCGGCAGGCAAAGCTCGTCATCCATTTCCGGCGGCAAATCGACGACGATCAGGCCGTCGATGCCGGCTTCCAGCGCATTTTCGATGAAGCGGTCGACACCGTAGACATAAATCGGATTGTAGTAACCCATCAGGACGATCGGCGTATCCTTGTCGTCGGCGCGGAAGCGGCGGGCCAGTTCCAGCGTCTTTTCCAGCGTCTGGCCGGCCTTCAGCGCCCGCTGTCCCGCAAGCTGGATCGCCGGCCCATCGGCCATCGGATCGGAGAAGGGCATGCCGAGTTCGATCACGTCGGAACCGGCAGACGGCAGCGACTTCATGATCGCCAGCGAGGTTTCGAAATCCGGGTCGCCGCCCATGAAATAGGTGACCAGCGCCGGCCGGCCCTCGGCCGCCAGATCGGCGAAGCGTTTGTCCATGCGTGCGGTCATGCCCTTAAAGCCCCATGCCCAGAATATTGCCGACGGTGAAGATGTCCTTATCGCCGCGGCCGGAGAGATTCATCAGGATGATTTCATCCTTGCCCATTTTCGGCGCGCGCTTGATCACTTCGGCGATCGCGTGGCTCGGCTCGAGCGCCGGGATGATGCCTTCGAGACGGGTCAGCATCCGGAAGGCCTCCAGCGCCTCATGGTCCATGATCGGAACATATTCGACCCGGCCCACATCGCTCAGCCACGAATGTTCCGGCCCGATGCCGGGGTAATCGAGGCCGGCCGAAATCGAGTGACCTTCCTTGATCTGGCCGTCGCGATCCTGCAGCAGATAGGTGCGGTTTCCATGCAGCACACCCGGCGAACCGGCCGTGATCGAGGCACAGTGCTCGTCGCCGTCCAGCCCCTTGCCGCCGGCTTCGACACCGACCATCTTGACGGTTTCGTCATCGAGGAACGGGTGGAAAATGCCGATCGCATTGGAGCCGCCGCCGACTGCAGCAACAACCAGATCCGGCAACCGGCCTTCGGCTTCAAGGATCTGCTCGCGCGCTTCCTTGCCGATGACGGACTGAAACTCGCGCACGAGTTCCGGATAGGGATGCGGGCCAGCGGCGGTGCCGATCAGGTAATAGGTGCTGTCGACATTGGTGACCCAGTCGCGCAGCGCCTCGTTCATCGCGTCCTTCAGCGTGCCGCTGCCGGCGGTGACCGGCTTTACCTCGGCACCGAGCAGCTTCATACGAAACACGTTCGGCGCCTGACGCTCGACATCGGTCGCGCCCATGTAGACGACGCAGGGCAGGCCGAAACGGGCCGCGACGGTCGCCGAGGCGACGCCATGCTGGCCGGCGCCGGTTTCGGCGATGATCCGGGTCTTGCCCATACGCTTGGCGAGCAGGATCTGACCGATGCAGTTGTTGATCTTGTGCGAGCCGGTATGGTTCAGTTCTTCGCGCTTGAAATAGATCTTAGCGCCGCCAAGCTCGGCCGTCAGGCGCTCAGCGAAATAGAGCGGGCTTGGGCGGCCGATATAATGGGTGCCGAGATCGGCAAGCTCCGCCTGGAAGGCAGGATCGGTCTTGGCCTTGTTCCATTCGTCCTGCAGATCGAGGATCAGCGGCATCAGGGTTTCGGCAACGAAACGGCCGCCGAAAATGCCAAAACGGCCATCCTCGTCGGGTCCGCTCCTGAACGAATTCAATTTCGGCGTCTGGTTCACGTGTCGCTCCCTGCCGCAACCTCCGGCCCACGGGCCACGGCTGCGAAAAATTCCCGCATGCGCTTCAGGTCCTTGACCCCAGGTGCGCTTTCAACCCCGGAAGAAATATCGACGGCCCCCGCGCCCGTGAGCGCAAGGGCTTCCCCGACATTTTCCGCATTCAATCCACCGGAAAGCATGTAATCGACGCTTCCGTCAAGCGTCTCCAGCAGCCGCCAATCGAAAGAGACGCCATTGCCGCCGGGCAAGTCGGAGCCTTTCGGCGGCTTGGCATCGAAGAGGAAGCGATCGGCGATGCCGATATAGGGCTCGATCCGCTTGAGATCGTCGGCGTCGCGTATCGAGAAAGCCTTGATCACCGGCAAGCCGTAAACGGCTTTGACGGTCAGCACCCGTTCAGGGCTCTCATTGCCGTGCAACTGCAGGATATCCGGCGAAAGCGCCGAGACGATCTCGTCGAGCAGATCGCTATCGGCATCGACGGTGACCGCGACCACCTTGGCCTTGCCGCGGATGCGATCGGCAAGCCGGCCCGCGTCGTCGGGCTCGATATTGCGAGGGCTCTTTTCGAAGAAGATGAAACCCGTATGGGTCGCCCCGAGTTCGACCGCCAGATCGATGGCCTCAGCCGTCTTCAAACCACAAATTTTTACGTCCGTCGTCATGTCAGGGACCTTGCATGAAATGCCGCGTGAGTCGAGCCTAAAGAAGCCCGCCGCACTCAATCGAAGTCGATGGCGTGCAGCATGGTGCCGTTGCGCTTCAGCCAGCGCCGCGCATCCGGCGTCGCGGGGCAAAGCTCCTCGCACAAGGCCCAGAAATCCGGACCATGGTTCATCTCGCGAAGATGAGCCACCTCATGGGCAGCAAGATAATCGATCACCTTCGGCGGCGCCATGACGATGCGCCAGGAAAAGCTCAGGGCGCCATCGGCAGCACAGGAACCCCAACGGCTGCGGGTATCCTTGAAGCTGAGTGACTTGACCTTGCGCCCGACGATGCGGGCATGAATGCCGACACGATGTTCGAGGTCCTTGCGCGCTTCCTTCTTCAGGAAATCGGCGATACGCCGGCGCAGGTGCTCCGGTGCGCCGCTCACCCGCAGCACGGCCTCGTCCTCCGCCATAACCGCTTCCGTCAGGCCGCGCAGCTTGCCGGTGCGCTCGATGCGATGGGCGATGCCGCGGATAAGGATCGTGCCACCTTCCTCCAGCACGCTCTCGCCGGAAAACCGCGCGAGCTTGGTCATCAGCCAGCCCTGATGCCGGTCGAGGAAGGCATTGATCTCGCGTTCGGGCAGACCGGCCGGCACCGTCAGCTTCAACTCGCGGCCGCCGGGCTCGATTCTAAGCGTCATGCGGGTCGCTCTTGCATTCTGCTTGATCGTCAGCGGCATCGCGCGGCCGGCGACATCGAGAAGGCGCTTCGTCGGCTGCGGCGTTTTTTTCGTGCCCGTTGTCTTGCGAAGAAGGGAAAACATGAAACTGGTGATAGCCGATTCGCCGGGTTTACGCATTCGACAGATAAGGAAAAGCCGGCGCTTCAGGGAAACGCCGGCTTTGATGTCAAACCGTCAGTGGGCCGGAAAGCCCGGCACCGAACCCGGACCGCCGGAATTGCGTTCGCGCATGAAGCGGTCGAACTCTTCCTGATCCTTGGCCCGACGCAGCTCGCGGACATATTCGTCGAACTGTTCGCGCATCTCATCGAGCTTGCGGCGTTCTTCATCAAGGCGGGTCAATTCGGCATCACGCCAATCGTCGAAGGCGACGTTGCCGGTGCGGAACTGGGGACGGCAATAGCCGCGACGGCCACGCTTGAAGGATGAGAACATCCCGTCAACGGTATCGTTGGCATCCTTGCGGAAGGATTTCAGCCGATCGCCGAACAGGATATAGGCCAGCATGGCGAGACCGAGCGGCCAGAAGACCACGAAGCCAAGCACCATCAGCGCAATGGTTGCGGGAGTCCAGTCCGGACGGATCAATGCAGATTGATTCATGTTCAGAAGTCCTCGCTCAAGACAGACCCTTTTGGGCCTGCCCTTTACGATGTGGGAACAGCCGAACCCGCTCGCAAGACAGGCGCCGGCGAAATCCGCCAAGCGCCTGTTTCCAATCTCATAAATCGAACGAAACCCAGGTTTAGCCTGGTTTTCCGCCCTTGATCACGCGGGCGACCGGCTTTGCCCGGCGCGCGTGCTGGCGCTGGAAGGCGACGATGCGCGGCGCGATCTCGCGGCGGAAGCGCGAGCCGTTGAAGACGCCATAGTGGCCGACATCCGGCTGCACGTAATGCTGGCGCATGTCGTTGGGGATGTTGGTGCAGATCGTCTGGGCAGCTTCGGTCTGGCCGACGCCGGAGATGTCGTCGTTCTCGCCTTCGATCGTCAGCAGCGCCACCTTGCGGATGGCGGTCGTATCGACCGGCTGGCTGCGATGCATCATCTCGCCCTTCGGCAGGGCATGGCGCATGAACACGACTTCGACCGTCTGCAGGTAGAATTCCGCCGTCAGATCCATGACGGCCATGTATTCATCGTAGAAATCGCGGTGCTTTTCCGCAGCATCGCCGTCGTTCTTGACGAGGTGCTCGAAGAAATCCTTGGTCGCCGTCAGGTGCCGGTCGAGGTTCATCGACATGAAGCCGGACAGTTGCAGGAAGCCCGGATAGACAGGCCGCAGGAAGCCCGGCTGCGGGAACGGCACCTGCATGACGACATTGTCCTGGAACCACTTGATCGGCTTGTCCTTGGCCAGCTGGTTGACGGCCGTCGGATTGATGCGGGTATCGATCGGCCCGCCCATCAGCGTCATCGAGGCCGGCGACAGCGGATCTTCATTGGTTTCCATGACCGCAACCGCAGCCAGAACCGGAACGGCCGGCTGGCAGACGGCGATCACATGGGTATCGGGGCCTAAGAAATGCAGCATCTCGATGACGTAATCGATGTAGTCGTCGAGATCGAAAGTGCCCTCTGTCAGCGGCACCATGCGGGCATCGATCCAGTCGGTGATGTAGACATCCGAATGCGGCAGCATCGCCTCGACCGTGCCGCGCAGCAGCGTCGCATAGTGGCCGGACATGGGCGCGACGATCAGCACCTTCGGATCGGCGGCGCGGCCCTTGGGCAGCGCCCGCTCGAAGCGGATGAGATTGCAGAAGGGCTGGCGCCAGACGATCTTTTCGCGAACCTTCACCGTCTGCTCGTCGACCACGGTTTCGGGAAGGCCGAATTCCGGCTTGCCGTAGCGGCGGGTCATGCGCTCGAACACTTCGAGGCCGGCGGCGGCAACCCGGCCGAAATAGGTATGGGAAACGGGATTGAGCGGATTGGCGTAGGCGAGGCGCATGGCATCGGCCGTTGCGCGCCAGGGCGCCATCATCGCATGATTGAGTTCGTAAAGCTGGTAGAACACGGGGACACTCCTGTTACCGCTGCCGAAAAACGTCGACCCGAGCCGGCGACATTCCGGTCATTCCTCATCGACAGGCGGCTGGAGCCTTAACCTATTTTGTGCATCGCAGCAATTGCTGCAGCGCCAAATCGCCTTCAGTCATCGGACGCAAGAATTTCACCGATCTTTTGACAATCAATGAAGTTGCTTGCGCAAAGCTCGCGTAGGCGGTGACAGCTGTCAAGTTTCCCCTTTAATTCCCGAGGTTTTCTTCCTTCAGGGCGCTATTTCGATCACAGCCTTGACCAACCCTGTCTTTTCGCTGGCCCAGCGCGGCAAGTCGGAGATCACCCCTTGCAGCGTGGTGCGGTGCGTTATGAGCGCATTGACGGGCACCTTGCCGGCCCTGATCGCCTCCGCCACATGGACGAAATCCTCCTTGGTCGCATTGCGGCTGGCGATCAGCGTCATCTCGCGCTTGTGGAACTCGGGATCGGAAAAGCGGATGTCATCCTTGACCACGCCGACGAAGATGAGCGAGCCGCCATGGGCGACATAGGAAAAGGCGCGCTCCATCGAGCCGGCATAGCCGGTGGCGTCGAAGACGACATCGAAACCATCGCCGTCGGTTGCTGCGGAAACGGCCTCTGCCGTGTCGCCGCCGACGAGGATCGCCTTGGCGAAATCGAAGGATTTTGCCGCCATGGCGAGACGGTCGGCGCTGGTATCGGCAAGCGTCACGTCATAGCCGGCGATGCGGGCGAAGATCGCGGCCCCAAGGCCGATCGGCCCGGCACCGATGACCAGCGCCCGTGACCCTTCCGGGGCCTGCGAGCGGCGGACCGCATGGGCGCCGATGGCCAGAAACTCCACCGTCGCCGCAGCCTCCGGCGAAAGACCGTCAGCCGGGTAAAGATTGTGCTCCGGCACGAGGATTTCCTCGCACTGGGCGCCATCGGTATGCACGCCCAGAACCCGGATATTGGTGCAGCAGTTTGGTTTTTCCTTGCGGCAGGCGCCGCAGCGGCCGCAGGCGAGATACGGATTGACGATGACGAGGCTGCCGATGGGAAGCGAGACGCCCTCGCCCGCCTCCGCTATCCGGGCGGAAATCTCGTGGCCCATGATCCGCGGATACTGCAGGAAGGGATGCTTGCCCTCGTAGATGTGGTAATCCGTGCCGCAGATGCCGACATGGCTGACGGCAAGCCGCGCCCAGCCGGCCGGCACCGCGCCCGGCGCCGGGACATCGACAAGGGCAAGCTGTCCGGGTTCGTTGCAGACGACCGCTTTCATGGCACTCCCCGCTTTACCGCGAACCGCGGCGGCGCAACTGATCGAAATAGACGATGACGATAATCAGCAAGCCTGTGATGATGCGCTGCCAGAACGAATTGACGTTCAGGAGGTTGGCGCCGTTGTTGATGGTCGCCAGAATGAAGGCGCCGATCAGCGGGCCGTGGATCGAACCGACCGCGCCGAACAGGCTGGTGCCGCCGATGACCGAGGACGCAATCGCCTGCAGCTCCCAGCCTTCCGCCTGGGTGGCGTTGCCGATGCCGATGCGGGAGGCGAGCAGGATGCCGACAAAGGCGGCGCAGGTGGCCGAGAGGATATAGGCCATATAGATCGTGCGGTCGACGCTGACGCCCGAGAGGCGCGCGGCTTCGCGGTTGGAGCCGACTGCGAAGAGATAGCGGCCCCAGCGGCTGAGATGCAGGAAGATATAGGCCGGCACCGCCACCAGGATCACCATCCAGAACAGGCTGGGAATGCCGAGGAAATTGGCGCGCGAAAACCCGGTGAAGGCTTCGTGGGTGATCGAAATGGTCGAGCCATCGGTGATCAGCAGACCGATGCCGCGCAGCGAGGTCAGCGTCGCCAGTGTGATGATGAAGGGCGGCAGGCCCATGCGCACGATGCCGAAACCGTGGAAGACGCCGATCGCCATGCCCATCAACAAGGTGAGGATCAAGGCCGCCCAGAGCGGCACGCCTGCATGCAGCAGCCAGGCAAGGATGACGCTGGAAAAGCCGACGATCGCGCCGACGGACAGATCGATGCCGGCTGTGATGATGACGAAGGTCTGCCCCACCGCAAGGATCGCCGTCATGGCGCCCTGACGCAGCAGGTTGGAGATATTGAGCGGAGTCCAGAAACTGGCGGTCCCGAGGCCGAGCGCAATCCAGAGGAAGAGGAGAAGACCGATCAGCGTCAGGCTGAACAGGACGTTCACGCCGCGCCGCGGCGCCGCCGCGCTCGATTCGGATGAGGTGATGGCCATTTGGATTGTCCTCTTCTCGCTTTTCTCAGACGCCGATCGCCTCGGCGAGCACGTCTTCATGGGATGCGGCATGGAAATCATGGCTGCCCACCAGCCGGCCACGGCGGAAGACATGCAGCCGGTCGGCCAGTTCATAGACCTCGGGCAGATAGGACGAGATCAGGATGATGCCCGCCCCCTCTTTCAGGAGCATGGCGAACAGGCGGTAGATTTCCGCCTTGGTGCCGACATCGACACCGACCGTCGGCTCGTCGAAGATGAACAGCCGCGCCCCGTGGCTCAGCCATTTGCCGATGACGACCTTCTGCTGGTTGCCGCCGGACATGCTGGAAACCAGCACCCGCCGGCTCGGCGTCTTGATGCTGAGATTGCGGATCTGCTGATCGGCATTGGCCGATTCCAGTGCATGACTGATGATCGGCCCGCGGCTGAGCCTGCGGAAGACCGGCAGGTTGATGTTGAGGCCGATCGGCAGGTTGAGGCACAGGCCCTGATCGCGGCGGCTTTCCGGCGCAAGCGCGATGCCGAGGTCCATGGCCGCGTGCTCGTTCCGGATATCGACCTTCTTGTCCATCCAGTGGATTTCGCCTGATGTGGCCGGGTGCCGGCCATAGAGGCCGAGCGCAAATTCGCTGCGACCGGCGCCGATCAGCCCGTAGAGGCCGACGATCTCGCCGGCCCGGACGCTCAGCGAGACATCCTCGAAACCTGGCCCGCTCAGGCCCCGCGTCTCCAGAATGGTTTCGCCGAGTGGAATATCTACCTTGTGGTAGATCTGCTCGATCGAGCGGTTGATCATCAGCGCGATCAGCTCGGTCTCATTGGTCTCGCCGACAAGGCGGGTACCGACATGGGTGCCGTCGCGCAGCACCGAGACGCGATCGGCAAGCTCGAACACCTCTTCCATGCGGTGGCTAATATAGACGATGGTCACGCCTTCGCTCTGAAGCCGGCGAATGAGCTTGAAGAGCTGGGCCGATTCCTGGCGTGTCAGGTAGGCGGTCGGCTCGTCGAAGATCAGGAACTGGGTGCCGCGCATGGCCGCCCGCGCTGTCGCGACGAGCTGCTGCTGGCCGATGGTGAGCGAACTCAAGGTGGACGCCGCCGGCAGATTGAAGCCGAGGTCGTCGAGCACGGCCTGCGCCGTCTTCTCCATCTGGCGCTTGCGCATCAGGCCGTTGCGGTTGATCTCGTCGCCGAGGAAAAGATTGGCGGCGACCGTCAGGTGCGGGCAGAGCACCACCTCCTGGTGCACGGCATTGATGCCACGGGCGATTGCCTCGTTCGGGGTCGCCAAGGCGACCGGTTGGCCGCACCAGAAAATTTCACCCGCCGTGCGGGTGATGACGCCGGTCAGGAGCTTGATCAGGGTCGATTTGCCGGCGCCGTTTTCACCGACGATCGCATGAATTTCGCCGGCTAGAAACGTTACCGTCGCCGGTTTCAGCGCCTGCACATAGCCGTAGTTCTTCTGCAGCCCCTTCAGCTCGAGGATCGGCGAGCCTGGGGCGACACGATTGGCCTCGGTTTTCTTCAGGCTGTCGTCGTGCCGGTGCGCGACCTGTTCCAGGCTTGTCATGAACGCTGCCTCCTCCCAAAGGGAAAGCCGCGCCGGGTTGATTGAGGCGGCGCGGCTTCTGTTCTTAGATCTTCGGGTTGAGCAGCGCGTCGATCTTCGGATCGGCCATGTTCGCCTTGGTGACGAGGTTGGCGCCGGTATCGACATTGGCCTCGACCTTCTCGCCCTTGGAAACGGCAAGCGCGGTCTTCACGCCGTCATAACCCATGCGATAGGGGTCCTGCACCACAAGGCCGGCGAGCGCCCCTTCCTTCAGGAACGCGACCGTCTTGTCGTCGCTGTCGAAGCCAATGACCTTGATCTTGTCGCCGAGCTTGTTTTCCGAAATCGCCTGTCCGACGCCCTGGGCCATGATCAGGTTCGAGGCGAAGACGCCGACGAGGTTCGGATTGGCGGTGATCAGATCGGTCATGATATTGAGGCCGGTCGTTGCCTGACCGTCCGCATATTTATCGGCGATGACCTTGATGCCCGGATACTTGGTCTTGATCTGATCGAGGAAGCCTTCGCGGCGCTGCTCGAGCGAGCCGGCACCGGGCAGGTTGGTGATGATCGCGACTTCGCCCTCTTCCTTGCCGGTCGCTTCCTTGATCGCAGCAACGAGGCCATCGGCAGCGATGCGGCCGCCCTGGACGTTGTCGGTGGTCAGGAACGAGCTGAAGGCCTTGGAATCGGCGCCGGAATCGATACCGATCACCGGCACCGCCTTGGCGGCTTCATCGATCGGCTGGCCGAGCGCCTTGAACTCCGTCGGCGCGATGACGACGGCGGCCGGCTTGCCGGCAACCGCATTTTCCAGAATGCCGACCTGGCCGTTGACGTCGGATTCCGCCTGGGCGCCCAGTTCCGGAACCTTGACGCCGAGATCCTTGCCGGCCGCACGGGCGCCGGCCAGAACGATCTGCCAGTAGAAGGATGTCGTATCCTTGACGATGATCGGGATGGTGACCTCCTGCGCGAAAGATGCGGCAGGCATCATCGTGGCGAGGACGGCGGCGCCGGCCAGGCTGGTGAAGGCACGACGGGACAGAATATGCTTCATGATGGTCATTCTTGTTCTCCTCCAAAGCGCCTCGGTAATCTGTCCTTCGATCGGATCGTCAGGCGCAAAAGATCCGATTTATCAGCGGGACATCAGAGCGGCCGCGCGACGCCCGATTTTTGCGGGATCATCGCAGGAGCCGGCGATCGAAATTCTCCTCCCTTTCGATCGGCCCTAAAATCGAGGCTATAGGAGCCAATCCGAAAAGCAATCGAAAAATGGTTCTCTCATTCCACTTCCCTAGTATTCGGAATTTTTAATCCAATACCTCTCTTTCAGGGTCTGTAGAGTTCCTCCGGGCGCACTACCCCCTTCTTCAGGATGATGTTGCCGTAGAGCCGGAATTCAGTGGTTGCGACGATATAGGCAGCCTTGCGGGCGCGTTCGTAAAAGGCGAACCGCTCCACCGGCACCACCCGGAAATCGCCGGCCAGCCGATGGACGATCTTCTGGAATTCTATGCAAACCTCGGGCTCAGCCGCCGGATCACCCACCACTTCCATCCGCCAAGCGGCCTCGTCGACCAAAGTATCGAGCGGCATATGGGCAAGCACAGCCTCGGTGATCGACAGCGCATCGACGCCATCGGCGCGCACGACCTTCGGCCCCATGGTGCTCGCCGGAAAATTGGCGTCGCCGATGACGATTTCGTCGCCATGGCCCATGGAGCGGATCGCATGCAGCAGGTCCGGTCCGAGCAAGGGGTGGATGCCCTTTAGCATTGCTGTTTCTTCCTTTCTTCAGGCACGGACGGCTTCCTGTCCCAGTTCCGGCGCGACGAGGGTATGGGCTTCATAGGCGGCCAGATCGGCGGTGCCGATCTTGGCCCTGGTCAGTTCCATATTACGGACGAGGCTTGCCGGTTTTGCCGTGCCGAGCAGCACCGAGGCCACCGCCGGATGATCGAGGGCAAACTGGATTGCGGCCGCCGCAAGCGGCAGGCCTTGCGTTTCTGCGATCGCTTCCATGGCCGCGACCTTTTCCAGAATATCCGGAGTCGCGGGCATGTAATCGAAATGTGAGCCGGCAACCGGCCCTGTTGCCAGAATGCCCGAATTGAAGACGCCGCCGACAACGACGGACGTGTTTTTCTGCTCGCAGAGCGGCAAGAGTTCCGCAACGGCGGATCGGTCGAGCAGGGTATAGCGGCCGGCAAGCAGGATGCAGTCGATATCGGCCCGGTGCATGACATCGATACAAACGGGAACTTCGTTGACGCCCAGTCCGTAAGCCGAGATGATGCCACTCGATTTCAACTCCTCCAGTGCCTTCAGGCCGGAATCGAGCAATTGGCCGAGCAGCACCGCATTGCGGGCCGCGCCGTGTGTGTAGGCGCCGATATCATGGACATAGAGAATGTCGATACGGTTCAGCCCGAGGCGGGCATAGCTGAACTCGACGGAGCGCATGATCGCATCATAGCTGTAGTCATAGGTGACATCGAAGGGCAGCGGATCGACATAGGAATAGTCTGGCACCGCATTGTCCGGCACCGGATGCAGCAGACGGCCGACCTTGGTGGACAGCACATAACTGTCGCGCGGCTTGTCGCGCAGGAAATCGCCGGTGCGCCGCTCGGCGAGGCCAAGGCCGTAATAGGGCGCGGTATCGAAGTAACGCAGGCCGGCATCCCAGGCGGCTTGAAGGGTGTCCATTGCCGTTTCGCGCGGGCAGGCCCGGTAAAGGCCGCCGAGGGCCGCCGTGCCGAAGCTGTATTCGGTCACGTGAAGCGCGGTTTTGCCGATCTGCCTCGTCTTCATGTTTTCCCTCCCGCTACAGCGTTGCGCCGAGGTGCCATGGCACGAATTCATTGTCGCCATAGCCGAATAGCTCACTCTTGGTCTTTGCGCCGGAGGCGGTCTCGATGATCAGGTCATAGATCGCCCGGCCCATGCCAGCGATCGTCGCATCGCCGGTCGCGATCGTGCCGCAGTCGATATCCATGTCCTCTTCCATCGCCCGATAGAGTGTCGTGTTGCTCGTCAGCTTGATCGACGGCACCGGGCGCGAGCCGAAACAACTGCCGCGGCCGGTGGTAAAGGCAATCACATTCGCGCCACCGGCGACCTGCCCCGTTGCGGACACCGGATCGTAACCCGGCGTATCCATGAAGACGAGACCGTGCTCGTTCACCCGTTCGGCGTAGTGGTAGACCGCCGTCAGCGGCGAACGGCCGCCCTTGGCGACGGCGCCGAGCGATTTTTCGAGAATGGTCGTCAGGCCACCGCGTTTGTTGCCCGGCGAAGGATTGTTGTCGAGGGAGGCACCGTGCATCTCGGCGTAACCTTCCCACCAGGTGATCAGGCCATCGAGCTTCTTCGCCACATCGTCGTTGACCGCGCGGCTGCGCAGCAGATGCTCGGCCCCGTAAATCTCCGAGGTTTCCGACAGGATCGCCGTGCCGCCGACGCCGGCGAGGATATCGACGGCAACCCCAAGCGCCGGATTGGCAGTGATGCCCGAGAGCCCGTCAGAGCCGCCACATTGCAGGCCGACGATGATTTCGCTGACGGGGATCGGCACGCGCCTCACTGTCCCGACTTCGGCCGCGATCTCTTCGAGAATGCCAAGTGCCCTTTCGACGGCACGGCGGGAGCCGCCGGCATCCTGGATGTTGAAATGCCGCTTTTCCGCGCCAGCGCCGGCCTGACCATAGAGCGTGAGTTGGTTGACCTCGCAGCCGAGCCCGACCATCAGCACGCCACCGAAATTCACATGGCGGGTGTAGCCGGCGAGCGTGCGGTGCAGGTTCTTCATACCGTCGCCGGTGGAACTCATGCCGCAGCCCTGATCGTGCACGATCGGCACGAAGCCGTCGATACCCTCATAGCGCGGCAGAATTCTCTGGTTTGCGGCATCGGCAATCGCCCGGCAGACGGTGGTGGAACAGTTCACGCTGGCGATAATGCCGATATAGTTGCGCGTCGCTGCCCGGCCATCCGCCCGCCGGTAACCGAGAAAAGTTCGCGCCCTGTCGGCGGCGCTTGCCGCTTCCGGCGGCACGGCGGCGCTGACCGAAAGCCGATCCTGATCGAAGGCGAGATTGTGGGAATGCACGTGATCGCCGGGCTGGATATCCACGGTCGCGCGGCCGATCGCCTGCCCATATTTGACCACCGGTTCACCGGCATGGATGGCGCGGATAGCGACCTTGTGACCGGCATCGATCCGCGCCGCAGCATGAACACCGCCGGCCAGCGCCTCACCCTTGTCGAGCGCAAGCGCTGCCACCGCGACGTTGTCTTCCGGCGAAAGAACGATGAACGAAGGTGAACTCACCTCGTTTTCCCCCTACAGCTGTTCCCTGGACTTTGTCCGTTATTATTGTCTTTTATCGACAATAGACAGTTATTCGTCAATGGGTATTATCTTCACCCAAGCTCGTCTTAAACGATCGGTATCTCATGGCCAGGCAAAACACCGTCTTCAAGGACGCTTTCAACCGCTGCCTGTTGCAGTTGGCGGATACCGCATCGCTGCCGTCCGAGCCGGAACTCGGAAACGTACTGGGGGTAAGCCGAACCACAGTTCGCGCCATTCTCGCGCGGATGGAGGAACTCGGGCTCATCCGCTGGAACAAGCGCGCCAAGACGGTGTTGCGGCAGCCGAAGGCGGAGGATTATTTTCCCGAAGACGAGACCAATTCGCTCTCGACGATTATTGAACGCAGTTTCATGCGCCGGATTCTGGCCGGCGGCGCCGAGGCCGGTATGCAGATCAACGAGCTGGAAATCGCCCGCGACATCGGCATCGGCACGACCAGCGTGCGGGAATTTCTGATCCGCTTCAGCCGCTTCGGCCTGATCGAGAAACGGCCGAACAGTCATTGGGTGTTGAAAGGCTTTACCCGCGAATTTGCACTGGAGCTGACGGAGGTGCGCGAAATGTTCGAGTTACGCTCGGCCGCAAGCTTCGTCACATTACCGCCGGAGCATCCGGCCTGGGCCGATCTGCAGCGTGTCGAGGCGATCCACCACGAGCTTCTGGCGGATATCGACAATCGCTATGCGGAGTTTTCAGAACTCGACGAGCGCTTTCATCTGCTTGTGCACAGATCGTCGGCCAATCGCTTCATCGTCGATTTCTACGATATCATCGCCATCGTCTTCCACTATCACTACCAATGGAACAAGACGAATGCGCGCCAGCGCAATGCGCGCGCGCTGGAAGAGCATCTGGATTATATCGCCGCACTTCGCTCCCGCGATGCGGAAAAGGTCGAAGCCGCCTGCCGGCGGCACCTGCGCTCCGCCCGCGAGACGCTGCTGCAATCGATCCCCTGACGATCAGTAGCCAGAGACAGGCTTTGCATTGCCGGATTCACCATTGAGGAAATCCGATCGCAGCTTTTCCGTCGCCGAGACCAGCAACGTGACATCCGTACCGATCGCCATGAAATCCGCGCCGAGCGAGCGGTAGAGATAGGCCTGGCCGAGATCGAGCGTCATGATACCGCGTCCCTTGCCGGCCTTTGCAATGCGCTGAAACGCATCGGTGATGGCCTCAGTGACGGCGGGATGGCCGGGCTGGCCGAGATAGCCCATGTCGGCGGCAAGATCGGACGGGCCGATGAAAAGGCCATCGACGCCTTCCAGCGCTGCGATATCGTCAAGCGCGGCAAGGCCGGCGCGGCTTTCGATCTGCACGATCAAGCAGATTTCGTCGTTTGCCGTTTCAAGATAGTCGCCGATCCGGCTGAAATTCGAGGCACGGCCGAGGGCCGCACCGACGCCGCGGATGCCGTGCGGGGGATAGCGCACGGCGCGCACCAGCGCCTTGGCCTGCTCGACGCTCTCCACCATCGGGATGAGCAGCGTCTGGGCGCCGATATCAAGCACCTGCTTGATCATCCAGGCTTCGCTGCAGGGCAACCGGACCATCGGATGGCTTCCGGAGCGCAGGATCGCCTGAAGCTGGGCGGCGATGAGCGGAATATCGTTCGGCCCATGTTCGCCATCGATCAGCAGCCAGTCATAGCCGCTTCCCGAAACCACTTCGGCGGCATAGGGGCTTGCCAGCGCCACCCAGAGCCCGAGCTGGAAACGACCCTCGCGCAGGGCGGTCTTGAACGGATTGACAGGCGCGGGCATGGCATTCTCCTCAACAAAAAGCCGGCCGGAATGATCCGGCCGGCTCCGTCATAACAAACAAAGCATGTCGTGCAAAAGTGTGCAGCGGTTTTGCGGCAACGACATGCGAAAAAACAAGACCTAAAGCGCAGCTTTAAGGCCGTCTCAGGCAATTCCGCCGAGGCAGACATACTTGATTTCGGTGAACTCCTCGATGCCATAGCGGGAGCCTTCGCGGCCGAGGCCGGAGAGCTTGACGCCGCCGAAGGGGGCTTCAGCGGTGGAGATCAGGCCGGTGTTGACGCCGACCATGCCATATTCCAGCGCTTCGGCGACGCGGAAGACGCGGGCGAGATCCTTGGCGTAGAAATAGGAGGCGAGGCCGAACTCGGTGTCGTTGGCCTGCTCGATGACGTCGTTCTCATCCTTGAAGCGGAAGAGCGGTGCGACCGGGCCGAAAGTTTCTTCGCGGGCGACGGCCATGTCTTTGTTGACATCGGCCAGAATGGTCGCCTCGTAGAAGGTGCCGCCCAGCGCGTGCGGCTTGCCGCCCTGAAGGACGCGAGCGCCCTTCTTGACGGCGTCGGCCACGTGTTCGGCGACCTTTTTCAGAGCCGGCTCGTCGATCAGCGGCCCGAGGATCACGCCCTCGTCGAAGCCGTTGCCGGTCTTCAGCTTGCCGACGGCCTTGGCCAGTTTTTCGGCAAAGGCTTCATAAACGCCATCCTGCACATAGATGCGGTTGGCGCAGACGCAGGTCTGGCCATTGTTGCGGAACTTGGCGATCAGCGCGCCATCGACGGCTGCATCGAGATCGGCATCGTCGAAGACGATGAAGGGCGCATTGCCACCGAGTTCAAGGCCAAGCTTCTTGATGGTCGGCGCGCTCTGCTTGTAAAGCTCGGCGCCGACTTCGGTCGAGCCGGTGAAGGTCAGCTTGCGCACGGTCGGGTTGGAGGTCATCTCAGCGCCGATCTCGCGGGCGGAGCCGGTGACGACGCTGAACAGGCCCTTTGGCAGGCCGGCGCGTTCGGCGAGAACCGCAATCGCGATCGCCGAGAACGGGGTCTGCGCAGCCGGCTTCAACACCATGGCGCAGCCGGCGGCAAAGGCCGGGCCGGCCTTGCGGGTGATCATGGCATTGGGGAAATTCCAGGGCGTGATCGCGGCGACGACGCCGATCGGCTGCTTCATCACCATGATACGCTTGTCCGGCTGGTGGCCGGGGATCAAGTCGCCATAGATACGGCGTCCTTCCTCGGCAAACCACTCGATGAAGCTGGCGCCATAGACGATTTCGCCGGTTGCTTCCGCCAGCGGCTTGCCCTGCTCCAGCGTCAGGATGCGACCGAGATCGTCCTTGTTGTCGATCATCAGCTCGAACCACTTGCGCAGGATGCCGGCGCGCTCCTTGGCGGTGCGGGCGGCCCAGCCCTTCTGGGCGATGCGGGCGGCTTCGATCGCCGTCTTGGTTTCAGCAGCACCCAGCTTCGGTACATGGCCGATGGTTTCGCCGGTCGCCGGGTTGGTCACCACAATCGCGGTCTTCGGGTCCGCCTCGATCCAGTTTTCGCCGATGAGGGCTGCCTGGCGGAAAAGCGAGGGGT
This sequence comes from Rhizobium sp. Root1212, assembly GCF_001424985.1. Lineage (GTDB taxonomy): Bacteria > Pseudomonadota > Alphaproteobacteria > Rhizobiales > Rhizobiaceae > Pararhizobium. The sequence continues at coordinate 383,368 of NZ_LMDA01000022.1, read as the reverse complement.
CTTTGAGGGAAAAATTCATCGGGGCAGTCCTCCAATTAAAATCTACAGAACTTATACAAGTTTTTTACGGAAAGACAATCTCCCTCGGCCAATCATTCGCGGCGAGGGGCCGTGCCAGCAGCCATTGGTCGCAAATTGGAAACAGTCCATCCTCCAAACCGCGACTTTCAGCGCCGTTGGCAATGACTATATCGTTTGGAACAGACCGACCGGGCCGGAGAGGCTCCCAAACTCCCCGCCGGATCGCCTCGCCGACTATACACAGGGCAAAAAGCCCTGACCCGAAAAATCCGCATGGCTCCGGCACCGCCCCATGCCCACGACAGGAACCGTATCATGACTGCCAGCAATCATCGCCAGGCCGACTATCCGATTTCGCCGGTCTTCCTCAACCGTTGGTCGCCGCGCGCCTATAACGGCGACGTCATTTCCGAACAGGAGCTGCTGACGATCCTCGAAGCCGGCCGCTGGGCGCCTTCGGCCTTCAACTCGCAGCCCTGGCGTTTCGTCTATGCGCTGCGCGGCACCGAAGAATGGAACACGCTTTTCCCGCTGCTGAACGACTTCAACCAGAGCTGGGCCGCCAATGCCTCGGCGCTGGTGCTGATCGTCTCGAAGACGCATTTCGCCGCTCCGGGCACGACGGAAGAAAAGCCCTCCTACAGCCACAGCTTCGATACCGGTGCTGCCTGGGGCGCGATTGCAGCGCAGGCTTCGATTTCCGGATTCCAGGCCCATGGCATGACCGGCATTCATTTCGACAAGGCTGCCGAGGTGCTGGGCATTCCGGAAGGTTATCGTATCGAGGCCGCAGTTGCCATCGGACGTCTCGGCGACAAGGCGCAGCTGCCGGATTACCTTCAGGCCCGCGAAACGCCGAGCCCGCGCCGTCCGCTTGGCGAGATTGCCTTCAACGGCAAATTCATCGCCGAGTAACAACGCCTGAACACTCTCCTCCGTCATGCTCGGCCTTGGGCCGAGCATCCATCAGGCTCTCCGTTCGGCGAGGGGCTGGAAGATCCTCGGTCGAGCCCGAGGATTACGACGGGGGGTGGGCGGGCTGCTTCCGCCACCCAAAAAAGCGAAGTCAAAAAAATGGCGCCCGTTCGGCGCCATTTTTGTTTCTACCGCTCTCGGCTCAAATATCGAGGTTGGCGACGTTCAACGCATTCTCCTGGATGAAATCGCGGCGCGGTTCGACCTCGTCGCCCATGAGGCGTGAGAACAGGCCGTCGGCATCGGTCGCATCGTTCACCCTCACCTGCAGCAGCGAGCGCACGTTCGGATCGAGCGTCGTTTCCCAGAGCTGCTCGGCATTCATTTCGCCAAGGCCCTTGTAGCGCTGCATCGACAGGCCCTTGCGGCCGCTGGCGAAGATCGCTTCGAGCAGGGCGCGCGGGCCGCTGATTTCGAGCGAACCGTCCTTGCGCTCCAGTGCCGGCGGAACGGCATAGATTTCGCCGAGGCGTGAAGCCATCTGGTCGATCAGACGGGCATCCTGCGAGCCGATCAACGCCATGTCGAGAGAAGCGACTTCCTTGACGCCGCGTACCATGCGCTCGAATTTCAGCCCGCCTTCGCCGGTCACGACCGGGCTCCAGCCGCGTTCGGTTTCCTCGGCAATCAGGTCCAGCCGCTTGGCGACCTGTTCGGCCGTCGCCTGCGCCCGCTCGGCATTGTGGACCAGTTCCGGGTTGAGCGCGCCGGCGATTGCCGCCTGCTCGACGACGGAACGGCTGTAGCGGGAATGCAGGCCATCGATCAGCGAACGCAGGCGAAGGGCGTCGCTGATGACTTCGCGCAGGTCCTGGCCGGCGCGGACTTCACCCGAGCCCAGCACCAGACGCGCATCTTCAAGGCCGGTGGAGATCAGGTAATCTTCCAGCGCCTTCTCGTTCTTCAGATACTGCGCCGACTTGCCGCGTGCGACCTTATAGAGCGGCGGCTGGGCGATGTAGAGATGGCCGCGCTCGATCAGTTCCGGCATCTGCCGGAAGAAGAAGGTGAGCAGCAGCGTGCGAATATGGGCGCCATCCACATCAGCATCGGTCATGATGATGATCTTGTGGTAGCGCAGCTTTTCCGGGTTGAACTCGTCCTTGCCGATCGAGGTGCCCAGCGCAGTGATCAGTGTGCCGATTTCCTGGCTGGAAAGCATCTTGTCGAAGCGTGCGCGCTCGACATTGAGGATCTTGCCGCGCAGCGGCAGGATCGCCTGATTTTCGCGGGAACGGCCCTGCTTGGCCGAACCGCCTGCCGAGTCGCCCTCGACGAGGAAAAGCTCGGATTTCGCCGGATCGCGCTCGGAGCAATCGGCCAGCTTTCCGGGCAGCGACGAGATATCGAGCGCACCCTTGCGGCGGGTCAGTTCGCGGGCCTTGCGGGCAGCTTCGCGGGCAGCGGCCGCCTCGACCACCTTGCCGACGAGGATCTTCGCTTCGGTCGGATGTTCCTCGAACCAGGTGCTGAGCGCTTCGTTGACGAGGCTTTCGACGACCGGACGGACTTCGGACGAAACCAGCTTATCCTTCGTCTGTGATGAGAACTTCGGATCGGGAACCTTGACCGATAGAACCGCCGTCAGGCCTTCGCGGCAATCTTCGCCCTGCAGCGTGACCTTCTCGCGCTTGGTGATGCCGGAGCTATCCGCGTAGGAGGTGACCTGGCGGGTCAGCGCGCCGCGGAAGCCGGCCATATGGGTGCCGCCATCGCGCTGGGGAATGTTGTTGGTGAAGCAGAGCACGTTTTCGTGGTAGCTGTCGTTCCACCACATCGCCACTTCGACGGTGATGCCGTCCTTCTCGCCACGAATGGCGACGGGCTTGGCGACCAGCGGCTTCTTGGCGCGATCGAGATAGGCGACGAAGGCTTCAAGGCCGCCATCATACATCATCTCGTCCTGCCTGATATCGGAATGGCGGCGATCGGTCAGGACGATGCGGACGCCGGAATTGAGGAAGGCGAGTTCGCGCAGGCGATGCTCCAGCGTTCCGTAATCGAAATCCGTCTTGGTGAAGGTCTCGGTGCTCGGCAGGAAAGTGACTTCCGTACCCGTCAGGTCGCCGGCATCCCCGGTCGCGGCCAGGGGAGCATCGGCGACGCCGTGGGTAAAGCTCATCTCGTGGATCTTGCCGGCGCGGCGGATCTTCAGCTTCAGCGAAACCGACAGCGCATTGACGACCGAGACGCCGACGCCGTGCAGGCCGCCGGACACCTTGTAGGAATTCTGGTCGAACTTACCGCCGGCGTGCAGCTGGGTCATGATGACCTCGGCTGCCGAAACGCCCTCTTCCTTATGAATATCGGTCGGGATGCCGCGGCCGTTGTCGGTGACGGTGACGGAGCCATCGGCATTCAACGTAACGGTGACGATATCGGCGTGACCGGCCAGCGCCTCGTCGATGGCATTGTCGACGACCTCATAGACCATGTGATGCAGGCCGGAGCCGTCGTCGGTATCACCGATATACATGCCGGGACGCTTGCGAACGGCGTCGAGGCCCTTGAGCACCTTGATGGAATCGGCGCCGTATTCGGCGTTGGAACCGGCAGCGGTTTCAGGAGTATCGGTCATCTAGTCTTTCCAGGTTTCAGGCCACGAACGGGCCTGACGGCGATTGCGGGCGAATCACCCAATCCACGGCTGTTGCGAATATAGGGAAACTATCGGTGCTTCCAAATCCCGAGGCGGTAAAACCTGCAGAAAACAGGGGATCATTCCCGTTCCTTATCAGGAAACCGTCCTTTTTCCAAAACTTCTTCCAGCGCAGCGATGGTTTCGTCGGGAAGGCGGCGAATTCGCGCCGCAAGCCGGTTGGCAAAGGCCGTGTGGCCGGCCGGAAGGCCTGTCGTATCGACCACCACCTTGGGGTCCGAAAGGGCGGCGATACCGAAGAATTCTTCCGCCTCGTCCCAGATGATATTGAAATATCCGGCGACCCGCTGCTGGAAATCGAAGCTCGGGGCGCCGCGCCTTCCGTGCTCGAGAGCTGAAAGATAGGCCGCCGAAACGCCGATCGCCGCCGCCATCTGCTTCTGGGTCACACCCTTGCGCTGGCGCAGCCGGTGCATCGCCTCGCCGAAGGGGGTCACGGCACTGACCCTTTGGGACGCGACAGGCGCACGTAAAGCGCACCGTCTCCACCGTGGGTACGGGCCGCCGGCTCATAGGAAGAAATCAGAAAGCGGAATTCCGGCAAAGAAAACCACATCGGCACGGCCCGCTTCAGCGCGCCTTCGCTGCCGAGCGAGGTGCCCTTGCCGGTGATGACGAGCACATGGCGCAGGCCCCGCTCATGGGCGCGCATCAGGAAATGCAACAGGAAGCCATGGGCCTCGCTCTGGATCATGCCGTGCAGATCGATCCGCGCTTCAAGCTGAAGGTGACCGCGCGACAGCTTGCGCTTGACTGGCTTTTCAAGCGGATGATGGCGATGCGAAGCCGGTTTTGGCGGTTCGGGTGCTACGCCAAAAGCTTCCAAGAGAGACTTTCCCTCTTTCACCTTCACCGGTTCCGATGGTGTGGGCGGCTTTTCCTCGGGTGGGACTTCGAACTGCGCAAGCTCTTCCATGCGTCCGGGCAGCGGCCGCGTCGTGCGCGCCACCTTGCCCCAGAGGATTCTGTCTTCGCTGGAGAGCTTGCGATCCCTAGCCATGGCCGTAACGCGCTGCTGCGGCCGTGGGAATGAAGATGAAGAAATCCGCGCCGTTGCGGACGGAGCCGGCAAGCCGGCCCGCCTCGTCGCCCGAGCCGGTGAAGATATCGCCTCGCGCCGGGCCGACGATCGCCGAACCGGTATCAAGCGCCAGCATCAGCTTGCGGAAGGGTTTGCCGGCATCGATATGGGTCAGCGTCTCGCTGCTGATGAAGAAGGGAACGCCGAAGGTGTGTATGGCGCGATCCACGGCCAGCGAACGGCCGGGCTCCAGCGCCACCTTCGCCGCCGCGATCGGCCCCAGTTCGGGATCGGCGACATCAGCCTCGCGGAAGAAGATGAAGGAGCGATTGTGCCAAAGCACCTCGTTTACCCCATCCGGGTGATCGGCAAGCCACTGGCGGATGCTCTGCATCGAGACGGTCTTCGGGTCGATCTTGCCGCGTTCGATCAGGAGCTTTCCGATCGCCGAAAAATAATGTCCGGTTTTGGCCGCATAGGTGATGCGCGTCACTTTGCCGTCGGGGAAGACCAGCCGTGCCGCGCCCTGAACATGGGCGAAGAAGACATCGACGATCGATCGGGCATAGGCGATCTCCAGACCCTTGCCAGCGAGATAACCCTGCTCGATGGCGGGTCGATCCGGGTATTCGTCGACGAGACCGTCCCGCAGCCGGCCGAAGGCGAAATACGGGTCCATTCCATCAGGGCGATTGTCGTCGTCGATATCGACGAGGTCTTCGGGACGCCGGTAGAAGGGAAAGCGGTATTCCGCATCCGGTGCGGCACGGACCTCGACTTCCGGTTCGTAGAAGGCCGTCACCAGCCCTTGTCCGCCGCTATCGAGCTTGATGGCGAAGGGAATGAAATGGGTTTCGAAGAAAGCCCTCGCCTGTTCGGCAGTCATCTCACCCGCGCCACTTGCGGCCTTATACGCAGGCAAAAGATCGCTCGAGGCGATGCCGAGCGATCCCGTCTTGTGCGGCTTGACGGAAACGACTTGCCGATGACAGCGCGCCAGCGCTTCGATCAACGCGCCCGGATCGTCATCAGACCAACCGGGCAAATTGGAAAAGCCGATCCTTTGCAGGCTGAAATCCATCGGCGCTTCCGATCAATTTTCGGATTCGGTTGCGATCAGCTTCCAGTTCGGATCGCGCGAGCGGGTATCGCGGGCAAAGGTCCAGAGGTCGTTGACCTCGGAGACCGCCTCCGCATCGCCGTCGATGACCGCGCCGGCCTTGTCGTGGGTGGCCGAGATCAGCTGGCTGATGATGCGCAGGGTGAGGTTGGCTTCGCTGTCCTTGACTTCGGCATGGACGATCTCGGCCTTCTCGATGCCGACGAAGGTGGATTTCAGCGTCTCGCCCTTGGCTTCGCGCTCGGCGATCGCAGCCTCGAAGCCGTCATAGACCTCGCGGGAGAGCAGCCCCTTCAGCGTCTTGCGGTCGCCATCGGCAAAAGCCATGACGATCATCTCGTAAGCCATCTTGGCGCCGTTGACGAATTCCTTTGGATCGAAGGACGGATCGGCATCGGAAATCCTGCGAAGCCCGTCGTTCAGCGGCGTGCCCGCCGGGGTGAAGGCGTCGATGGCGGCGTAGCGTCCGCCGTTTTCCGGGCCGCCGTCGCGGCGCGGCAACTGCACGACCTTGCCGCCGGTATCGGGGGCTTCTGCGGTTTCCCGCTTCGAATAGGGATCAACCGGCGGGCGCTCGCTGCCCGTGCGGCGGCCGAGCACGCTGCGCAGCTGGATGAAGATGATCACCGCCGCAACGAGAAAAAACAATGTGACGAAGTCGAAAGAGCCCATTCCACCCAGACCGCTGTTAATTTGCCTTGAGGTTACCCCATATAGTCTGCATGGCATCATCATTCAAACGACTATATCATTTCCTTTTGCCGGGATGCCGAAACAGCGGCATTTCCATGATCGATTGACGGGTTCCATGGGTATTCTGATCGCCTTGCTTTTTCTCCTGCTGCCGCTGGCCGAGATCGCCACCTTCGTTCTGGTCGGCCGCGAGGTCGGCGTCGGCACGACCCTGATGCTGGTCCTCGCCAGCATGTTCGCCGGCATCGTGTTGTTGCGCGTGCAGGGGCTCGGCACGCTGCGCCGGCTGCAGCAGGCAACGGCCAAGGGCGGCGATCCCGGCCGCGAACTTGTCCATGGCGTGATGATCGTCATTGCCGGCATTCTCCTGATCCTGCCGGGCTTCCTCTCCGATCTCATTGGCCTGCTGCTTTTCATTCCGCCAGTGCGCGATTTCGCCTGGAAGCTGATCCGCAGCCGCATGACTGTGATAAGCTCGGCTTCTAGCTTCCAGTTTTCGCGCGGCTCCGATCCTTACGCTCCGGAACAAACCAAAGCCCGTTCCGGTTCAAAGATCGTCGATCTCGATGACGACGAATTTTCGCGCGACGACACCGACCGACCGAGCAGGCCCAACGGGCCGAACCGCCTGCAGTGATGCCCAGGGCCTGCGGGTTGTAAGGCCTTTGGTGAAATGCTAGATGGCCTCGACAAATCAAGCCGAAGGAAAAGGCCCCATGACCGATACCGCATCCAATCAGAACGGCGCTCAGGAAAGCCCGTCGCTGAACGTTCTGGCGCAATATATCAAGGACCTCTCCTTCGAGAACCCGTCCGCGCCGCGTTCGCTGCAGGCCCGCGACAAGGCCCCGTCGATCAACATCAATGTCAACGTCAATGCCAATCCGCTTTCGGAAGCCGAATTCGACGTCGTGCTGACGCTGAACGCCGAAGCCAAGGAAGGCGACAAGACGCTGTTCAACGTCGAGCTTTCCTACGGCGGCGTCTTCCGCGTCACCGGCTTCCCGCAGGAACACATGCTGCCGCTGCTCTTTATCGAGTGCCCGCGCCTCTTGTTCCCGTTCGCCCGCCAGATCGTTGCCGATGCCACCCGCAACGGCGGTTTCCCGCCGCTGATGATCGACCCGATCGACTTTGCCCAGATGTTCACCCAGCGCATGGCCGAAGAGCGCGTTCGCTCGCAGGTCACCGGCGCGCCGAACTGATCTGAGAGTAACGCCCAACGAAAAATGCCCGGTTCTCGCGAGCCGGGCATTTTTTTGACGGGATGTTTTATTGCGGCTCGCCGTAGCGGCCCCAGATGGCTTTCGCGCCCATCTTGGCGACAAGCGCCTGATGGCCTGCCCGTTCCTCTTCGCTGATGCGGGGGGCGAGCGGACGGGGCCTCTGCCCGATCGCGATAACGATATCGTCGTTTTCCTGTTGTGTGCCTCGGGTCTCGCTGCTCGAAAGACCGAGTGCGGCCTGCCGGCCTCCGGTCATCTCGATATAGACTTCCGCCAGCAGTTCGGAGTCGAGAAGCGCGCCGTGCTTGGTGCGGTGTGCGTTGTCGATGCCATAGCGACGGCAAAGGGCGTCGAGCGAGTTCGGGCCCATCGGGTGCTTGCGGCGGGCAAGCGCCAGCGTATCGGTCACCATGTCCGATGCGATCGGCGGCCTGCCGAGGCGCGCAAGCTCTGCATTGATGAAGCCCATGTCGAAGGTCGCATTGTGCGCGACCCAGCGGGCATCGCCGAAGAAGTCGATCATCTCTTCGACGATCTCGGCAAAGCCCGGCTTGTCCTTCAGGAACTCATCGGTGATGCCGTGTACGGCCAGAGCATCCGGGTGAACCTGCCGGTCGCCGGGATTAATATAGACGTGGAAGGTGCGGCCGGTCGGAAAGTGATTGTCGAGTTCGACGCCGCCGATTTCGATCACCCGGTCGAGGCGGTTGTCGAGGCCTGTCGTTTCCGTATCGAAAATGATTTCGCGCATCAGCTCATCCCTTCTTAAGGAGGCGATCGATCAGCGCAGCCACCTGTGCGCGGGCCGAATCAAATCCCTGCCCCGTGTCGATGATATAATCCGCCTTCGCACGTTTTTGCGCATCCGGCATCTGACGGGAGAGGATGAGATCGAATTTTTCCGGTGTCATCCCCGGTCTTTTCAGCACGCGCTCGCGCTGGGTATCGGGATCGGCCGTCACGACGACGACGGCATCCACCCTGCTCTCCCCGCCGGTTTCATAGAGAAGCGGAATGTCGAGAACGACGATCGGCGTTTCGAGCGCCCGATGCCGCTCAAGAAATTGCTTTTCCCGCCGACGCACCAACGGGTGGATGATCGCTTCCAGCTCCTTGAAACGGGACGGATCTGCCGCAAGCACGCTCGAGAGTTTTGCCCGGTCCACCCGACCGTCCGAGATCACGCCAGGAAACGCGTTTTCCATCGGCGCGACGGCCTCCCCTTGATAGAGATCGTGCACGACCGCATCCGCATCGTTCACGGGGATGCCGAGATCGACGAACATTTGCGCGGTCGTCGATTTTCCCATGCCGATCGATCCGGTGAGGCCGAGCATGATCATGCGTGGGCGGCCATGTCATCGATGATCAACTGGCGAAGCGCCGCATCGACCGTCGGGCGCACCCCGAACCATTTCTCGAAACCGGGGGCCGCCTGATGCAAGAGCATGCCGAGGCCATCGACGATGCGGAACCCTTGTGCCTCCGCCTGGGAGAGGATCGGCGTCTTCAACGGTACGTAGACGATGTCGGTAACGACGGCATCCGACCGCATCAAAGTGAAGTCGAATTCGGGAACCTCACCACCATCCATGCCGAGCGATGTCGTGTTGATCAGCAGACCGGCACCGGACAGAACCTCACCCAGCGCATCCAACGACTGGGCATGAACGGCCGGGCCGAAGCGATCCGCCAGTTCCTGGGCGCGGGAGACGGTGCGGTTCAACACATGGATGGTTTTCACGCCGCGATCCCGCACCGACTGGATGACCGCCCGGCTTGCGCCACCGGCACCGAGAATGACGGCGGTATCGATCCTGTCCCAGCCAGGAGCGAAGGCGTCGAGATTGGCGGTGAAGCCGATGCCGTCCGTATTGGTGGCATGCACCAGCCCGTCTTCCCGCCAGAGCGTGTTGGCCGCTCCGATTTCGCGGGCGATCTCATCGGGGCGGTCGGCGACCGCGAAGGCTGCCTCCTTGTGAGGAATGGTGACATTGCCGCCAATGAAGCCGGAGCTGCCGCTCTTCAGATCCGCTATGAAGCCGGGAAACTTATCCGGAGTCACCTCCGCGGTTCGATAGCTTCCCTGTAGACCAAGGCTTTTCAGCCAATATCCATGAATGAGCGGCGAGCGCGAATGCTTGATCGGATAGCCGGCAACAAAGGCGTGGTTAACAAATGTTTCACGTGAATCATCCATGGATGACAGCAAGCTCCCTGAGTTTTGCGAGCAGCGGCAGCATGGGCAGACCGAGGATCGTGAAATAATCCCCCTCGATCTTTTCGAAGAGCTGAATGCCCTCCCCCTCCAGCTGATAGGCACCCACACTCGACAAGGCTTTTTCGCCGACACGGGCGAGATGATAGGCGATGAAATCATCCGTCAAGGGCCGAACGGTCAGTCGCGCCGACGACATATGACGCCAGAGAACATGGCCGCCGCGGTGAAGCACGATGGCGCTGTTCAGCTGATGGGTCGCGCCGGAGAGCGAGCGCAAATGCGCGTGAGCCTCCGCCATATTCGCCGGCTTGTGATAAACCCGGCTACCGAGCGACATCGTCTGGTCCGAACCGATTACCACTGCATCGGGAAAATGCCGCGCCACATCGGCGGCTTTTTCCGCAGCCAGCGCCAAAGCGACCTCTTCCGGTGATGCACCCGCGGCTTCGAGCTGCGCGTCGATCGCCCGCTCGTCGATATCGGCCGCGCGATGGCTGAAGGCGATGCCGGCATTTTCAAGCAACATGCGCCGTAAGGGGCTTGCCGAAGCAAGAACGAGAGAAGCGGTCATTGGTCAGGGCCTAAAAGGAATGATGGCGGATTTACCGCACGCGCGGGCGAAGGGCAACGATGGCCGCCGCCGTCTCCTCGATCGAGCGGCGGGTGACATCGATGATCGGCCAGTTGTTGCGGGCCGAGAGCGAGCGGGCATATTTCAGTTCCTCCGCGATCGTCGCCCGGTCCGTATAGTCTTCCGCATGGAAGTCGAGCGTGGAACCCAGCACCCGGTTTTGCCGGACCTGGGAAATACGATCGACCGTCGCGATGAGACAGACGATCAGCGGCTTGGTCGCCTGCATCAGGCGTTCCGGCAAGGGCACGTTCGGGACGATCGGAATGTTGGCCGTTTTGATGCCGCGATTGGCAAGATAGATGCTCGTCGGCGTTTTCGAGGTGCGGCTGATACCGACCAGCACGACATCGGCCTCGTCGAAATCCGCCGCCAGCTGGCCGTCGTCATGGTCCATGGTGAAATTCAGCGCCTCGATGCGGGCGAAATACTCCGCATTCATCACATGCTGGGCGCCCGAGCGCCGGCGCGAGGTCGCCCCCAGATAGGTCTGGAATATATCGATGATCGGATCGAGCACCGAGACGCAGGGCACCCCCATCTCCTTGCAGCGCTCTCCGATCAGATCCGACAGCTCCCGGTCGACGATGGTATAGAGCACGATGCCGGGGGCACCATCGATCGCATCCAGAACCTGCGCCAGCTGTTTTCGCGTGCGGATCAGCGGATAGACGTGCTCGAGGGCGTGAGAAGCCTGGAACTGCGCGGCCGCAGCCCGGCCCGCGGCAATCAGCGTCTCGCCGGTCGAATCGGATATGAGATGCAGGTGAAAATAGTTTTTGTGGTTCTCCACGCTATTCTCCGCGGGCTGTTGATAAAGCGGGACAGAAATAGCTAAAGGCGCGGCCGCGGCGAAGGCAAGGGGAAAACCCGCGAGTTATTCACAATTGACGCTCCGGCGGATTTCGTCTCGGCGACCTTGTGGAGAAGACTCATGCTTAGGGCAAAATGTCACGCTGATTCACAGGCTATCCACAGAAGACGATTTCTTTGCCGGGACCGCAATCGACTGAATCGAAAAAGCTTTTTCCGATATCCAAAAACTTCCGGCGACACAGACGATTTTTCTCCCAACCGGAGCGATGGTTTTCGCCCGATGTGGAAGAAGCGTGGATGGATTTTAATCCTTGATAGTCACCGACTCTAAGAAATAGAAACCTTCTCAATAGGATTTCTTTTAAGTTGGAGTATGTGGACGTGACGGTGCAGGAACGCAAAGTGCTGCGGGTTTTGAAGGGAGAAACGCTCTCTCCTCCCCCCGTCTGGTTGATGCGCCAGGCTGGCCGCTATCTCCCGGAATATCGTCAGACGCGACAGCAGGCCAGGAGTTTCCTCGATCTCTGTTACACGCCCGATCTCGCCGTCGAGGTCACGCTGCAGCCGATCCGCAGATATGGCTTCGATGCCGCCATTCTGTTTTCCGATATCCTCGTCATTCCCGATGCGCTGAAGCGCAATGTTCGCTTCGAGGAAGGTCATGGACCGCGGATGGACCCGATCGATGCGGACGGCATCGCCGGTCTTGATGCTTCGATCGTGTCGGCCCACCTGAAGCCGGTGATCGAAACGGTCTCGAAGCTGCGGGGAACCTTGCCGGGTGAAACGACGCTGCTCGGCTTTTGCGGTGCGCCGTGGACAGTGGCGACCTATATGATTGCCGGCCACGGCACGCCGGATCAGGCCCCTGCCCGTCTTTTCGCCTATCGATACCCTGAAGCCTTCGGCCGGCTGCTCGATCTCTTGGCGGATGTCTCGGCAGACTATCTGGTCGAACAGATTGATGCCGGCGCCGATGCCGTGCAGATTTTCGATTCCTGGGCTGGCGTGCTCGGCGAGGAGGAATTCGAGCGTTATGCCGTTCGCCCGGTCAAGCGTATGATCGACAGCGTGAAAGCTCGCCGTCCTGAGGCGCGCATCATCGCCTTCGCCAAGGGGGCCGGCATCCTCCTGAAAACCTACCGGCAAAAGACCGGCGCCGACGCGATCGGTCTCGACTGGTCGGTGCCGCTGAGCTTTGCGGCGGAGCTGCAGAAGGACGGCCCGGTTCAGGGCAATCTCGATCCGATGCGGGTCGTGGCCGGCGGTGCTTCGCTCGATGAAGGGATCGACCGTATTCTCGATGTCCTCGGCCAGGGACCGCTGATCTTCAATCTCGGCCACGGCATCACGCCGCAGGCCGATCCCCAGCATGTGACCCGGCTTCTGGCCCGCGTGCGCATGACCGGAGATGCGGCGTGACGGCTGAGCGACAGACAGACAGGGCGCCGGGCCAGCGCGCCCGCGCCCGCGCCTTCATCGCGATGGGCATTTTTGTGGGGTTGCTGGCCTGTCTTTTCATCTCTCGGCCGGAAAGCCTCTATCTCTGGATCAAGGCCCTGCACATCATCGCCGTGATGTCGTGGATGGCGGCGCTTCTCTACATGCCGCGGCTGTTCATCTACCACACCGATGCCGCGGTTGGCTCGCAGCAGTCGGAAACCTTCAAGATGATGGAAGATCGACTGCTGAAAGTCATCATGAACCCTGCAATGATGATTTCCTGGGGGCTTGGCCTTTATCTCGCCTGGAGCGTCTACGGCTTCCAGGGCGGATGGCTGCACGCGAAACTCCTCTTCGTCGTGCTTCTGACTGGGGTGCATGTGATGTTCAGCAGAGCGGTACGTCGCTTCGCCCGCGATGAGAACACCCACAGCGCCCGCTACTGGCGGCTGATGAACGAGGCACCGACCGTGCTGATGATCGCAATCGTCATCATGGCGGTGGTGAAACCTTTCTGATTGGGTCGCGGACGAAATTACGGTTAAATCCGCAACGCCTCTTGCGGCTCAGCAACTGACTCGCTATTTTCGCGCCATCTCATCTTCTCATGGCATGTGTGACCGAGACGAGCCTGCCCTTTTCCGCGCGGCTCCCTCATCCCAAAACACGCCGACTTCCATTCCGAATTGCTAAGTGTGGTTCCCCCTTCATGGCTGAAATGAAGCTACAAGACTTAAAAAATAAAACCGCGACCGATCTGCTCGCCTTTGCCGAAACGCTGGAGGTCGAAAACGCCAGCGTCATGCGCAAGCAGGAACTGATGTTCGCGATCCTGAAGATGCTGGCGAGCCAGGATGTCGAAATCATCGGCGAAGGCGTGGTCGAAGTTCTTCAGGACGGTTTCGGCTTCCTGCGTTCGGCCAATGCCAACTACCTGCCCGGCCCCGACGATATTTACATCTCGCCCTCGCAGATCCGCCGCTTCTCGCTGAAGACCGGCGACACGGTCGAAGGCCCGATCCGCGGCCCCAAGGAAGGCGAACGCTACTTCGCGCTGCTGAAGGTCAACACGATCAATTTCGAAGACCCGGAAAAGATCCGACACAAGGTCCATTTCGACAATCTGACGCCGCTCTATCCCAACGAGCGCTTCAAGATGGAATTGGAAATCCCGACCTCCAAGGATTTGTCCGCCCGCGTCATCGACCTGATCGCGCCTCTCGGCAAGGGCCAGCGCGGCCTGATCGTCGCGCCGCCGCGCACCGGTAAGACGGTTCTCCTGCAGAATATTGCCCATTCGATTACCGCAAATCACCCGGAATGCTATCTGATCGTGCTGCTGATCGACGAGCGTCCGGAAGAAGTCACGGACATGCAGCGCTCGGTCAAGGGCGAAGTCGTTTCCTCCACCTTCGATGAACCGGCAACCCGCCACGTGCAGGTTGCGGAAATGGTGATCGAAAAGGCCAAGCGCCTCGTGGAGCATGGCCGCGACGTCGTCATCCTGCTCGACTCGATCACCCGCCTCGGCCGCGCCTACAACACCGTTGTTCCGTCGTCGGGCAAGGTCCTGACCGGCGGTGTCGACGCCAACGCGCTGCAACGCCCGAAGCGCTTCTTCGGTGCCGCGCGCAATATCGAAGAGGGCGGCTCGCTGACCATCATCGCTACGGCGCTGATCGATACCGGCAGCCGTATGGACGAAGTCATCTTCGAAGAGTTCAAGGGCACCGGCAATTCGGAAATCGTTCTCGACCGCAAGGTTGCCGACAAGCGCATCTTCCCGGCAATGGATATCCTCAAGTCCGGTACCCGTAAGGAAGACCTGCTGGTTCCACGCCAGGATCTGCAGAAGATCTTCGTCCTGCGCCGTATCCTTGCCCCGATGGGCACAACGGATGCGATCGAGTTCCTGATCGACAAGTTGAAGCAGACGAAGACGAACGGTGATTTCTTCGATTCGATGAACACTTGATCTGCTGCCGGTGGATTTTGAAAAAGCCCGACCTGGTTCGGGCTTTTTCTTTTCGTGAGACAGCATTCCGGCAAACGTAATTTATGTAGCCGGATTCCTTCTGTGGAAACTCGCTCATGGCATTGACGGATACGATTTATGCCCTTTCATCCGGCGGCCTGCCCTCAGGTGTCGCCGTCGTCAGGATCAGTGGCAGCAGCACACGGGATGTCGTTTCGGCACTCTGTGGCGATGTTCCCGCACCTAGGATTGCGGCACTGAAATCGATTCGGACTCGAAACGAAGATGTTATCGATCAAGGTCTGATATTGTTCTTCCCGACGCCGAACTCCTTTACCGGCGAAGACGTCGCCGAATTGCAGGTTCATGGCGGGAAAGCCGTTGTCGATGCAATTCTAACTGAACTTGCCGGCCTCGGTTGCCGGCACGCAGAGGCGGGCGAGTTTTCGCGGCGGGCTTTTCAGAACGGGAAACTTGATCTCGTCGAAATCGAAGGCCTTGCCGATCTGATATCTGCGGAAACTGAGATGCAGCGGCGGCTGGCGATAGAGCATTCGAGCGGTCACCTTTCAAGTCTTTATGAAAGTTGGGCGCGGCGTTTAACTCATGCGAGAGCGATGATTGAAGCCGAACTTGATTTTGCCGATGAAGACGATGTCCCTGGCTCTGTCGCGGAGACGATATGGGCGGATATGCGGCGCCTTGAGCGGGAAATCTCCGACCATCTCAATGGTGCTCCCATCGCGGAAATCATCCGGGATGGACTGAATGTCGTTATCGCTGGCGCCCCGAACGCTGGCAAATCCAGTCTGTTGAATGCACTGGCCAAGCGGGATGTGGCAATCGTCACCGAGATTGCGGGGACAACCCGCGATGTGCTTTCCGTCGATCTTTCATTAGCCGGATTCAACATCAAGCTTCACGATACGGCGGGGCTTCGCGAGACCGAAGACCTTGTTGAACGCGAGGGTATCCGCCGCGCGCGGCTCGCCTTGGAAAATGCCGACCTTGTTCTGTTTCTGGCGGATGAACCCCAAGGGCTGGCGGGCAGGATGCCCTCGTTATCGCCGATGGTGCTTGTCGGCACAAAGATTGATTCCAACCCCCATTTATGGGATAAGGCGAATGTGGATGCCCTGATATCGGCCAGAACCGGCGAAGGCATGGACGCTTTGATTGAGCGCATTGCCGATCATCTTCCCAAACTGACTTCTGCGTCTAGTTTTTCTCTGCCATCGCGTAGACGTCATGTCGATTGTTTGCGGGAAGCCGGTAAAGCGATTTCATCCAGTCTCGCGGCTTTCAGTGTTGGTCTCGACATACAGGCGGAATATCTGCGTATTGCAGCTGAAGCTCTGGGTCGCATCACCGGCAGAGTGGACGTTGAAGATCTGCTATTGGTGATCTTCTCGGAATTCTGCATCGGGAAATAATGGAATACAACGGGAGCGAGTCTCGAGAAGCGTTTCACGTGAAACGATTCCATGCATGCTCAAAGGGTTTCGAATGTTTGATTATGATGTCATCGTCATCGGCGGCGGTCATGCCGGTGTGGAAGCCGCGAATGCATCGGCCCGCCTTGGTGCCAGAACCGCGTTGTTGACCCATAAGCGCGAGACTATCGGCGTTATGTCTTGCAACCCCGCAATTGGTGGGTTGGGTAAAGGGCACCTGGTTCGCGAAGTCGATGCTTTTGACGGTCTGATGGGCCGAGTTGCCGATCGTGCCGGCATTCAATTTCGACTGCTCAATCGCCGTAAAGGCCCCGCGGTGCGCGGGCCTCGTACCCAAGCCGATCGCAAGCTGTACCGCATGGCGATGCAGGAAGAGATTTTCAATCACGCCGATCTGGACGTCATCGAGGGCGATGCTTTCGATATCGAAATGAAGCGTGGTGTTGTTTGCGCTGTCGTCCTAAAAGACGGCAGGAGTTTTTCATGCCGCGGTGCCGTGCTGACCACGGGCACATTTCTCCGCGGTTTGATCCATATCGGCAATCGAAAGGTACCTGCGGGACGGGTTGGAGAAGACCCGTCGCTCGGTCTGTCCGGTAGTTTGGAGCGTTTGGGGGTAAAGCTCGGCCGTCTAAAGACTGGCACGCCAGCGCGCCTGGATGGTAAGACAATCGATTGGACGAGCATCGGCCGTCAGTCTGCCGACGAAGACCCTGTACCATTCTCGTTCATGACGGACGCCATCACAACGCCGCAAGTCGATTGTGGCGTCACTCGTACCACCGAGGCGACGCACAAGATCATCGCCGACAATATCGGCAAGTCCGCCATGTATTCCGGACAAATCGAAGGCGTTGGACCGCGCTATTGCCCCTCGATCGAAGACAAGATTGTGAAGTTTGGAGAGCGCGACGGGCACCAGATATTCCTGGAGCCTGAGGGGCTGGACGATGATACGGTCTATCCGAACGGTATATCGACCTCTCTGCCGGAAGACGTGCAGTCGGCTTTCATTCACACGATTCCCGGATTAGAGAGAGTAACTATTCTTCAGCCGGGTTATGCGATCGAATACGATCACGTCGATCCGCGTGAACTGACGCACGGTCTAGAGCTGCGCAAAGCGTCCGGCCTTTTTCTCGCCGGGCAGATCAACGGCACGACGGGCTATGAAGAAGCGGCTGCCCAAGGCCTTGTAGCGGGTTTGAATGCAGCGCGCCTTTGTGCAGGACAGGCGCCGTTCGTGTTCAGCCGGACAGATTCTTACATTGGTGTCATGATCGATGATCTGACATCTCGGGGTGTTGCGGAACCGTACCGCATGTTTACATCGCGTGCTGAGTACCGGCTATCGTTACGCGCTGACAATGCAGATCAGCGATTGACGCCGCAGGCAGTTGCTCTTGGCTGCGTATCGTCAGCGCGTGCCATGAAATTTGATTCCTGGTCCGAGGCATTCGCAACGACCAAGCAACAGCTCAAAAGTCTGTCGCTAACTCCCAATGAGGGCGCCTCTTACGGGATGAAACTTAATCAGGACGGGCAACGACGAACGGCCTATGACCTGCTTGCCTACGCCGAGCATACGCTGGAGACGCTGTCGCGCGCCTGGCCCGAGTTGAAGGGCATCGACAAGAAGCTAGGCGAAGCGCTGGAAATCGATGCCAAATATGCTGTCTATATGGATCGCCAGTCTGCGGATATCGTTGGTGTACGACGCGAAGAAAGCCGTTCCATCCCCGACGATTTCGATTTCTCTGCCCTCCCTGGGCTGTCTATCGAGCTTCAGCAAAAGCTTCAGAAGGCGCGGCCGACTAACCTAGCCCAAGCGATGAAGGTGGATGGAATGACGCCATCGGCAGCTTCTCTATTGCTCGCCGTCATACGCAAGGGCGAACTCAAAGGTGAAGTAAAGGTATCTATGCAATGAATACGAGTCCCGCGGTTGCATTGAACGGGCTGCGTGTTTCACGTGAAACGTCCGACAAAATTGAACACTTTGCGACGCTTTTTCAGAAATGGGCCAAGTCGATCAATCTGGTCGCGCCGTCTACGGTATCCGATCTCTATTCGCGTCACATCGCTGACAGCGCGCAGATTTTTCAGCTTCTCCCGGAACCGAAGCGATGGTTGGATCTCGGAAGCGGCGGCGGCTTTCCAGGAGTTATAACGGCGATTCTACTGACGGAACTGAATGGCGGATGGGTACATCTGGTCGAAAGCAACAACAAGAAGGCTGCCTTCCTACGGGTAGCGCTTGCCGAAACGGGCGCGCGTGGGTCCGTCCACCCTGTGCGAATCGAAGAAGCCGCTAAAACGATCCCGGAATGCGACGCCATTTCCGCCCGTGCCCTGGCGGAATTGCCGCTGCTTCTCGATTACGTGTCGCCTTGGATGGTCAAACGTCCTGAAGTGCGCGCTTTTTTTCACAAAGGCCGGGATTACCAGCAGGAGATCGACAAAGCCGTTGGTCGCTACGCCTTCGATCTGGTAAAACATGCTAGTGTTATCGAAGCGGACTCAGTCGTCCTCGAAATCGCAAATCTTTCGCGGAAAACGTAACCATCAACGGATACCCAGATGCCAGGCGAAAAGAACCGGATCATTACCATTGCCAACCAGAAGGGCGGCGTCGGCAAGACGACGACGGCGATCAATCTGGCCACAGCGCTTGCGGCAATCGGTGAACGCGTCCTGATCGTCGATCTCGATCCGCAGGGTAATGCGAGCACCGGTCTCGGCATCCAACGGCGTGATCGCCGCCTGTCGTCCTATGAGTTGATGACGGGGTCTCACGGTATAGATGAGATCGTGCAGGAAACGGTCGTTCCCAACCTGTCGATCATTCCATCGACGATGGATCTGCTGGGCATCGAAATGGAGATCGCGCAAGCCGCCGACCGGATTTTCCGCCTGCGTAAGGCGCTCGCCTCGCCGGCGGCGCTTTCCTATTCCTATGTGCTGGTCGATTGCCCGCCGTCGTTCAATCTTCTGACCATGAACGCCATGGCCGCAGCGCATTCCGTCCTGGTGCCGCTGCAGTGTGAATTCTTTGCGCTGGAAGGCTTGAGCCAGCTGCTCGAAACCGTGGACCAGGTGCGCCGCTCGGTTAATCCGACGCTCGATATTCAGGGCATCGTTTTGACGATGTTCGATTCACGAAACAATCTGGCTCAGCAGGTAGTGAGCGATGTTCGCACCCATCTCGGTGAAAAAGTCTATCACACGCTGATCCCGCGCAACGTCCGCGTCTCGGAAGCACCCTCCTACGGCAAGCCGGCGATCCTCTACGACCTGAAATGTGCCGGAAGCCAGGCCTATCTTCAGCTGGCTTCGGAAGTGATCCAGCGCGAGCGGCAGCGCAAGGCTGCCTGAACGATTCGATACCGTAACGACATTGTGTGAGTACCTGCTATGAATGACGACAACTCGAGAAGGCGACTCGGCCGCGGTCTGGCAGCCCTCATCGGCGAGATGGATCAGCCTTTGACGACGGGTTCGCCGGCAACGTCGGTGAGCGCAGATCGCAAGGTGCCGATCGAATTTGTGGCGCGCAACCCGCGCAACCCGCGCCGTCATTTCGATGAGGCCGAGCTTCAGGATCTTGCGAATTCGGTCCGCCAGCATGGCATTGTCCAGCCTGTCGTGGTCAGAACGCTCGACACCGATCGTTATGAAATCATTGCGGGTGAACGGCGCTGGCGTGCGGCACAACTGGCCGGATTTTCCGATATTCCGGTTATCGTCCGGGATGTCGATGACCGCACGGCGCTCGAAATCGCTATCGTCGAAAACGTGCAGCGCTCGGATCTCAATCCGCTGGAAGAGGCGCTTGGTTATGAGCAACTGATTGCCGAGCATGGCTATACCCAGAACGATCTCGGCGAAATCATCGGCAAGAGCCGTAGCCATGTAGCGAACAGCCTTCGTCTGCTGAAGTTGCCGGACCCGGTTCGCGACATGCTGTCTTCCGGCACGCTGTCGGCTGGCCACGCTCGCGCGCTTATTCCGACGTCCGATCCTGTCGCGCTGGCCCGCTCGGTCGTCAGCAAGGGCATGTCCGTTCGCGATACCGAGCGCCTTGCCCAGAATGATATTCGTGCCCAGAGCGATCCGAATTTCGGCAAGCCCGCGCCTCGCCCGGAAAAAGATGCCGATACGCTGGCGCTGGAGCGAACTCTTACCGATAGTCTTGGCCTCGACGTAACCGTCAATCATAAGGCTTCGGGCGGTTTTCTGCGGATCGACTACAAGACGCTGGACCAGCTTGAAGAAATCTGCCGGCTGCTAGAGCGTCGGTAGAGATCGATTCGTATCCGAAATAATTTAGAAATATAGAGAAAACAGCGCTTTACCGCCGTGCGGACTGCAGCGTGATCGCCAGCAGCGTTTGCATAGCGATACTGTCCTCCAGGCTGGCGCGCGAGCGGCTCTGGAAGACGGCGGCATTGAGCCTGTTCAATTCACGCTGGATTGCGCTGCTTTGCCAGTTGCGAAGGGCTGCTTCCACCAGCGGCTTGCGGCGGAAATGCAGATGACGGCCCAGCGTTGCGACAACCTGCGCCGGTTGCTGGCGCTTCTCGTCCATCTCCGCTCGCATCAGGTCGAGAACCTGGAATTGCTTCAGGCAGGCCTGTAGCACGAGGAAGATCGCGGTTTTGGAAGCGACGATCTTGCGGACCGCGTGGTTGAGCCCATCGGCGTCGCCCTTCAGTACGGCATCGACGGCATCATCGACTGAAATCGCACTGGCATCGCCGACGATATCGAAGACATGCTCTTCCTCGACTGTCGGAAGACCGCGGCAATAAAGAGCCAGCTTACGAATTTCGTTGCGCGAAGCGATACGGTCGCCGCCAAGGGTTTCGACCAACCTTTGCCGGGCGGTAGCGGTAATCTTCAGGTTTTCCTGTCCAAGTTCCAGATCGATCAGCGCATTGATGGCGCGGGCGTCATCCGCGTAGCAGGCAATACCGATGACACTGCGGGCGGTCTCCGCCAGCTTGCGCAGCCCGGCTCCCTTCTTCAGGTCGCCGGCCTCAATGATGACATAGCTGCCGGCTGGTGGTTCCTTGGAAAGCAGGGTGAAGGCATCGAGAAGTGCCTTTTCCGTTCCGGAAGCGCGCACCCAGACGAGTTTTTCGCCGCCAAAGAGACCGATCGAATTGACTTCATCGAGAAGCCGGCCGGGATTCTGCTGCAGGTCGGAAGCATCGAGTTTCACGAGGCAAAAGGGATCGTCGAGGGCGATGCCGGTTTTGGCGGCGATCTGCCCTGCCCGCTCGGAAACCAGGCCACGATCAGGGCCATAGATCAGGAACAATCTATGATCGCCCAGCGCGCGCTGGAGAAAACCTTCGAACTCGTGGGATTTGACCTCGCTCACCGCCCGGCCGCCTTCAGCGCCCGAGGGCTGCTGCTAGGTCGGCGCGGATGATCTCGGCGAGTTCACGCGCCGCCCGGTTTTCCGCATCGCGCTTGGCGCGCAGCTTGGCGAATTCCTGGTCCGGGAAATCGACCAGAGCGACGGCGCTGCGTTTGCCCGAGCGAACGGTTTCGCCGGTATCGGCACGCGACAGATTGTAGTCCGCCGTCACCGTAGCGCGGCCGGCGTCGGCCGTGTCGGCTTCGTCCTTCTCGTAGAGCACGCCAACGATCTTGCTCGTTACATTGAGCGCCAGCTTGTATTGCGGGTTAACGGGCTCGCCCGCCCCACCGCCGACAAGGAAGATGAGCCGATTGCGGACTTCCTGGGCGACCCGGGTATCCGCATCGGAAATCTCAATCGACGCCAGCTTCTGTGCCGGTGCGCCGCTTACACCTTCGGAATAGAGCGGCCGCACCTGGCAGCCCACCAGAGCACCGAAGATCGCCGCCAACGCAACAAAACGGGCTGCGCGCCGGGCTTTATCAGACAACGACATTCACGATCCTCTGCGGCACGACGATGATCTTCTTCGGGTTTTGGCCGTTCAGGACGGCCTGCACGGCTTCCAGCGCCAGGACGGCGCTCTGGACCGCAGTCTGATCCGCATCGCGCGCAATTGTCAAATCGGCGCGCTTCTTGCCGTTGATCTGGACGGGAAGCGTGATTTCGTTCTCGGCCACCAGGTCCGCATCGAAGGACGGCCATGCGCCCTTAGCGATCAGGCCTTCCCCGCCTATTTCACGCCAGCATTCCTCGGCTAGGTGCGGCATCATCGGCGCGAACATGTTGATAAGGATCACCACGGCATCCTTGGCGGCCGAAACGGTTGCCGCATCGGCCTTACCGCCGGCGACCTCGGTGAGCGGCGCTGCGAGCGCATTCACAAGCTCATACAGGCGCGCTACGGCCTTGTTGAAAGCCAGCTTTTCATAATCAGCTCCAACGGCCTTCAGCGTGCGGTGCGCGGCCTGAGAAATTTCCAGGGCATTGCCGCTTTTTGCCGGCTTAGCTTCGGCTTGACGAAGGGCTGGAGCGGCTTCGGAAATCAGACGCCAGGTGCGCTGAACGAAGCGATGCGAGCCCTCCACGCCGGCTTCCGACCAGATAACGTCACGGTCCGGCGGCGAATCCGAAAGTACGAAGAAGCGTGCGGTATCGGCGCCGTAGGAGCCGATGATGTCGTCGGGATCGACGACGTTCTTCTTTGATTTCGACATCTTCTCGATCGAGCCGATGGTGATCGGCTCCTCGGTTTCGATGTGGACCGCCCGGCGTTTGCCGTCGATCTCGTCGATGCGGATTTCGGCCGGCGTGATCCACTCGCGCTGAGCGCCCTCGCCGCGGCTGTAGGTTTCGTGGACGACCATGCCCTGCGTGAACAGGCCCTTGAAGGGCTCGTCCAGGGCGACGTGTCCGGCAGCCTTCATTGCTCGGGTAAAGAACCGCGAATAGAGCAGATGCAGGATCGCATGCTCGATGCCGCCGATATATTGATCGACGGGTAGCCAGTGGTTGGCGGCCTTTGGGTCGGTCGGATTGTCTTCCCAGGGGGCCGTGAAACGGGCAAAATACCAGGACGAATCGACGAAGGTATCCATCGTGTCGGTTTCACGCCGCGCGTCCTTGCCGCAATGCGGGCAAGCAACGTGCCGCCAGGTCGGGTGACGGTCGAGCGGGTTGCCCGGCTTGTCGAAGGTAACGTCGTCGGGCAGCTTGACCGGCAGATCCTTCTTCGGAACCGGAACGATGCCGCAGTCCTCGCAATGGATGACCGGGATCGGGCAGCCCCAATAGCGCTGGCGCGAAATACCCCAGTCGCGCAGGCGGAAATTCACCTTGCGCTCCGCCTGCGGCTGGTTTCCGATCAAGGTTTTCTCAAGGGTCGCAGCGACGCGTTCGAAGGCCTCTTCCGTGGACAGACCATCGAGGAAGCGCGAATTGATCATCACGCCATCGCCAATATAGGCTTCGTTTTCGACGGTGAAGGTCGCGGCGTCGCCGTCCTTCGGCATGACCACCGGAACGACCGGCAGATCGTATTTGCGGGCGAAGTCGAGGTCGCGCTGGTCACCGGAGGGGCAGCCGAAGATGGCGCCCGTGCCGTAATCCATCAACACGAAATTGGCGATGTAGACCGGTAGCTCCCAGCTCGCGTCGAGCGGATGCTTAACGCGGACGCCGGTGTCGATACCCTTCTTCTCGGCCGTTTCCAACGCGGCGAGCGACGTACCGGCGCGACGGCATTCGTCGCAGAAGGCGGCGCTGGTTTCGTTGCCTGCGGAAAGCTCGCGGGCGAGCGGATGATCGGCGGCGATTGCCAGGAACGAGGCGCCGAACAGCGTGTCGGGCCGCGTGGTATAAACCGTGATTTCTCTCTCGGCGGTCTTCTGAGAGCCTTCGGCGATTTCCCAGCGCACGGTCAGGCCTTCCGAACGGCCAATCCAGTTGCGCTGCATAAGGCGCACCTTTTCCGGCCATTGGTCGAGCGTATCCAGCGAATCAAGCAGATCCTGGCTGAAATCGGTGATGCGGAAGAACCATTGCGTCAGCTCACGCTGTTCGACCAGCGCGCCGGAGCGCCAGCCGCGGCCATCGATGACCTGCTCGTTGGCGAGAACGGTGTGATCGACCGGGTCCCAGTTGACCTTGGATTGCTTGCGGTAGACGAGGCCCTTTTCCAGGAAATCCAGGAACAGGTGCTGCTGGCGCTGGTAATACTCGACGTCGCAAGTGGCGAATTCGCGGCTCCAGTCGAGCGAAAGGCCCATAACCTTCAGCTGCGCCTTCATGGCTGCGATGTTCTGGTAGGTCCAGGCGGCCGGGTGAACGCCGCGTTCCATGGCGGCATTTTCAGCCGGCATGCCGAAGGCGTCCCAGCCCATCGGATGGAGCACGTTGTAGCCGCGCGCTCGCTTGAAGCGGGCAACGACGTCACCCATCGCATAGTTGCGCACATGGCCCATGTGAATGCGGCCGGACGGATAGGGGAACATCTCCAGCACGTAATATTTTTCACGCGGATCGTCGTTATCCGTCTTGTAGACGTTGTTCTTTTCCCATTCCTGCTGCCAGCGCTGCTCGGCATCGCGCGGATTGTAACGTTCGGTCGCCATGTGATTTTCCGGAAGTTTGGATGGGGCACGAAGCCCTCAGGATATTTGGGGTGACCTTCATCATGAAACAGCCGTAGCGTCAAGTTTTTGAGGTCTTTGAGGCGAAACTTTGGGGCAGCCGGCGCGGCCTTCCCTTGGCAGCGCTCAAGGATTTGTCTATCTGCCTCTGCAGAGCTTCCCGTTTCGGGGAACAGGACGGAAAACCAGGACGGAGACGGGCGATGGACGTGACAGAAAGACTGAACGAGGTCTTGAGCCGGATTCGCACCGCCGAGCGTCAGTCGGCCCGTGCGAAAGGGTCGGCAGCGCTCGTTGCCGTCTCGAAGACCTTCGATGCCGATGCGATCCGTCCGGTCATCGCGGCCGGCCAGCGGGTTTTCGGCGAAAACCGGGTTCAGGAAGCGCAGGGCAAGTGGCCGTCGCTGAAGCAGGAAACTCCTGGTATCGAATTGCATCTGATCGGGCCGTTGCAATCCAACAAGGCGGCCGATGCGGTGGAATTGTTCGATGTCATCGAAACAATCGACCGCGAAAAGATCGCCCGCGCCGTCGCTGAGGAGATGCGCCGGCAGGGGCGCACGCTCCGTCTCTATGTGCAGGTCAATACCGGGCTGGAGCCGCAGAAGGCTGGTATAGCGCCGGATGAAACGGCGGCTTTCGTTTCGCTTTGCCGGAAAACGATCGGTATCGAGGTCGAGGGGCTGATGTGCATTCCGCCGGCGAATGAAAATCCGGGGCCGCATTTTGCCCTGCTGGCCAAGCTGGCCGCGGAATGTGGTCTTGAGCGCATCTCGATGGGAATGTCCGGGGATTTCGAGACGGCTGTCGCCTTCGGTGCGACGAGCGTCCGGGTCGGTTCGGCGATCTTTGGCACTCGCTAAAAAAGCTTAGGCTTTCGTCTGGCTTTTCGCGGTCGGCGCCTTGCCCTACTCTCTTTCCCGAGGAGCCGAGGATTTCGGTGGAAACGGGAGGAAAACGGCGATGGCCTATCACGCCGCCTATGACGCCTGGAACAGGGATGGCGAGGCTTTCTGGGGGCGGGCAGCAGGGGCGATCGACTGGTACCGGAAACCGCAGCGTATTTTCGATGGTGACCTCGGCGTTTACGGCCTCTGGTTTCCCGACGGCGAGACCAACAGTTGTTACAATTGCCTCGACCGCCATGTGGCCGCAGGGCATGGCGACCGCAATGCGTTGATCTATGACAGCCCGGTAACCGGCAAGGTCGAGCACTGGACCTATGCCCGCATGCTGGCCGAGGTGGAAACATTGGCGGCCGTTTACCTCGATTTCGGTCTCTCCAAGGGCGATCGGGTCGTGGTCTATATGCCGATGATTCCGGAGGCTGTCGTGGCCATGCTGGCGGCGGCGCGCATCGGGGCGGTTCATTCCGTGGTGTTCGGCGGCTTTGCGGCGAACGAACTGGCCGTCCGGATCAACGATACGGAAGCGAAACTGGTGGTGTCCGCCAGCTGTGGTATCGAAGCCGGCCGGGCCGTCGCCTACAAGCCGCTGCTTGATACGGCGATTGCCATCAGCGATCATAAGCCGGCACATTGTCTGATCCTGCAGCGCGAGCAATTGGCAGCCAGTCTCGATCAGGGCCGCGATATCGACTTTTCGGCGGCGATGGACAGGGCGCGGCGGGCGGGCGTTTCGGTTCCTTGCGTTCCCGTCGCGGCCACCGATCCGCTCTATATCCTCTACACATCGGGAACGACGGGCCAGCCGAAGGGCGTGGTGCGCGACAACGGCGGCCACATGGTCGCGCTCAAATGGTCCCTGCCGAATATCTTCGGCGTCGGGCCGGGAGAAGTTTTCTGGGCGGCGTCCGACATCGGCTGGGTGGTCGGGCATTCCTATATCGTCTACGCGCCGCTGTTGAACGGCAGCACCACCATTCTCTATGAGGGAAAGCCGGTGGGAACCCCGGATGCGGGCGCCTTCTGGCGGGTGATCGCCGATCACGGCGTTTCCGTGCTGTTCACGGCGCCGACGGCATTGCGCGCCATCCGCAAGGAAGATCCGGAAGCATTGCTGGCGCGGAAATACGATCTCTCAAGCCTGCGGGCTCTGTTCCTGGCTGGCGAGAGAGCTGATCCGGACACCGTGCGCTGGGCGGAAGCCGTGCTCGGTACGCCGGTCGTTGACAATTGGTGGCAGACGGAGACGGGCTGGCCGATTGCGGGCAATCCCCTCGGGCTTGGTCTTTTGCAGGTCAAGCACGGCTCGGCTGCGGTGCCCATGCCCGGCTACAGGGTGAAAATCCTCGATGATGGCGGCCACCCCGTGGAAAGCGGCACACTTGGCAATGTCGTCATCGAACTGCCGTTGCCGCCCGGCTGCCTGCCAAGCTTCTGGAAAGCGGATGATCGCTTTCGGGATGGGTATCTGCGGGAGTTTCCGGGGTACTACCGGACGGCTGATGCCGGTTACATCGATGATGATGGCTATATCTTCATCATGTCGCGCACCGACGATATCATCAATGTCGCCGGCCACCGCCTGTCGACAGGCTCGATGGAGGAGATCTGCGCCAGCCATGCGGATGTGGCAGAATGCGCAGTCATCGGCATCGCCGATCCGATCAAGGGGCAGATTCCGGCCGGCTTGCTGGTGGTAAACGCGAATGTCACCAAACCCCCGGCGGAAATCGAACGGGAAGTAATCGGTCTCGTGCGGGAGCGGTTGGGGCCGGTCGCCTCGTTCAAGACGGCCGTCTGCGTCAAGCGCCTGCCGAAAACCCGCTCCGGCAAAATCCTGCGCGGAACCATCAAGAAGATCGTCGATGGCGAAAGCTGGAAGATGCCGGCGACGATCGACGACCCGGCCGTTCTCGACGAGATCGCCCAAGTCCTGACAGCACGGGGTATCGGGGCGGCGTAAACCGGGCAAAAGAAAACCCAGGCTTTCGGCCTGGGTTTGGGAATGTGCGATAGCCTGATGTCTCAGTAATCGTCGTCTTCGTCGTCCTTGCGGTCGGACTTGAGCGACTTGAGCTTGGCGAACACCGCGTCGGCATCCATTTCCTTCTCTTCCTCGCGCTCGTAGGAGAAGTCGAGCTTTTCGGTTTCCTGCGAAGATTCGAGGGTAGCGCCGAGTTCGGCGGCGGTCGGCAGCGGCCGGCCCTTGGAAGCGCGTTCGACTTCGAGGTCGAGATCGATCTGGGTGCAGAGGCCGAGCGTGACCGGGTCCATGGCGGTCAGGTTGGCCGAGTTCCAGTGGGTGCGCTCGCGGATCTGCTCGATGGTCGACTTGGTGGTGCCGACGAGGCGAGAAATCTGTGCGTCTTTCAGTTCCGGATGGTTACGCACCAGCCAGAGAATGGCGTTCGGACGATCCTGGCGCTTGGAAACGGGTGTGTAGCGCGGGCCCTTGCGCTTGCTTTCGGGAACGCGAACCTTCGGCTCGGAAAGCTTCAGCTTGTGGTTCGGGTTGCCTTCGGCGCGATGGATCTCGTCGCGGGAGAGCTGGCCGGTGGCGATCGGGTCGAGGCCCTTGATGCCCTGAGCGGATTCACCGTCGGCGATCGCCTTCACTTCCAGCGGATGCAGCTTGCAGAATTGCGCGATCTGGTCGAACGACAGAGCAGTATTGTCAACGAGCCAGACGGCCGTTGCCTTGGGCATAAGCAGTTGTTGGGCCAT
Organism: Rhizobium sp. Root1212; assembly: GCF_001424985.1. Classification (GTDB taxonomy): domain Bacteria; phylum Pseudomonadota; class Alphaproteobacteria; order Rhizobiales; family Rhizobiaceae; genus Pararhizobium. The sequence continues at coordinate 354,925 of NZ_LMDA01000022.1, read as the reverse complement.
GGATATAATCCTTCTGTCCGTCCGCGCCGGTGTCGCGGGCCGTGGAGTGTAACCACTGATTTCCGGGAATTGAGCGCTTCTATACCTCCGTCGTCGCAGAAATGCAATTCTTCTTCAACAAATGACCTTTTGTCTAATTGCCGCCGTGGTTTGACCTGATATGAATGGCGCCGGAGCCGGGCGCGCACGGGGAGTTGTGCGGCCCAGAAATCGCTTGCGCAGGGAGGAGACATCAATGTCCGCCAAGACGTATCCCGTTCTGAAATCCGCCAAAAACCGGGCACTGATCGACAAGGATACCTATCAGAAATGGTATCGCGAAAGCGTCGAGAACCCGGAGCGTTTCTGGGACAAGCACGGCATGCGGATCGACTGGTTCAAGCCCTATACAAAGGTCAAGAACACGTCCTTCAACGGCAAGGTTTCGATCAAGTGGTTCGAGGACGGCATCACCAACGTCTCCTACAACTGTATCGACCGCCATCTGAAGGCTCACGGCGATCAGGTCGCGATCATCTGGGAAGGCGACAACCCGTATATCGACAAGAAGATCACCTATAACGAGCTCCACGAGCAGGTCTGCCGCCTCGCTAACGTCATGAAGAAGCATGGCGTCAAGAAGGGCGACCGTGTCACCATCTACATGCCGATGGTGCCGGAAGCGGCCTATGCGATGCTCGCCTGCGCCCGCATCGGCGCGATCCATTCGGTGGTGTTCGGTGGCTTCTCCCCGGATGCGTTGGCTGGCCGCATCGTCGATTGCGAATCCACCTTCGTCATCACCTGCGACGAGGGCGTGCGCGGCGGCAAGCCGGTACCGCTCAAGGAAAACACCGATACCGCGATCGACATCGCCGCCAAGAACCACGTGATCGTCAACAAGGTGCTGGTCGTGCGCCGCACCGGCGGCAAGATCGGCTGGGCGCCGGGCCGCGATCTCTGGTATCACCAGGAAATCGCCAGCGTGCCGCGTGATTGTCCGCCGGCGCGCATGAAGGCGGAAGATCCGCTTTTCATCCTCTACACTTCCGGCTCCACCGGCAAGCCGAAGGGCGTGTTGCATACAACGGGCGGCTATCTCGTCTATGCCTCGATGACCCACAAATACGTCTTCGATTATCATGACGGCGATATCTACTGGTGCACGGCCGATGTCGGCTGGGTCACCGGCCACTCCTATATCGTCTATGGCCCGCTCGCCAACCGGGCGACGACCGTGATGTTCGAAGGCGTGCCGAATTTTCCGGACGCCGGCCGGTTCTGGGAAGTGGTCGACAAGCACAAGGTCAATATCTTCTATACGGCGCCGACGGCAATCCGCGCGCTGATGGGTGCGGGTGACGCTTTCGTCAAACGGTCGGACCGGTCGTCGCTGCGCCTTCTCGGTTCGGTCGGCGAGCCTATCAACCCGGAAGCCTGGGAGTGGTATTATAATGTCGTCGGCGAAGGCCGTTCGCCGATCGTCGATACCTGGTGGCAGACGGAAACCGGCGGCATCCTGATCACGCCGCTTCCGGGTGCGACCGACCTGAAGCCGGGCTCGGCGACCCGTCCCTTCTTCGGCGTCAAGCCGGAACTTGTAGACAATGAAGGGGCGGTGCTGGAAGGTCCGGCGGATGGCAACCTTTGCATCGCCGATAGCTGGCCGGGCCAAATGCGCACCATCTATGGCGACCATGCCCGTTTCGCCCAGACCTACTTCTCCACCTACAAGGGCAAGTATTTCACCGGTGATGGCTGCCGCCGCGACGAAGACGGCTATTACTGGATCACCGGCCGCGTCGACGACGTTCTCAACGTCTCCGGGCATCGTCTCGGCACCGCGGAAGTCGAATCCGCCCTCGTCTCGCACCATCTGGTGTCGGAAGCGGCGGTCGTCGGCTATCCGCACAGCCTCAAAGGCCAGGGTATCTATTGCTACGTCTCGCTGATGGCCGGCGAGGAAGGCAACGACACGCTGCGCCAGGACCTGATCAAGCATGTGCGCAAGGAAATCGGCCCGATCGCTACGCCGGACAAGATCCAGTTCTCGCCGGGGCTGCCGAAAACCCGCTCCGGCAAGATCATGCGCCGCATCCTGCGCAAGATCGCCGAGGACGATTTCGGCTCGCTGGGCGACACCTCGACGCTGGCCGATCCGGCCGTGGTCGATGACCTGATCGCCAATCGTCAGAACAAGGCCTGATGCTTCCAGCAAGCCGGCGGGCGACCGCCGGCTTGTCTACTGCCAGAACTCGCAGGATTGCGATGTGCTCCGCCGTTCGGCATAGGTGGCGACATAGCCGGCAGACAGCAATTCCCGAGCCGGATTCCGCCCGTCTTCAAGCGCAACCTCAGCCAGAACCCGTCCGAAATACTTGTCGCCGGAAATGCGCATCAGCCGGATATTGCGGTCGCTGACCATGCGCGCCAGCGCTGCCTTGGCCTTTTCGCCCGCGTCATGAATGGCGCTGCAGTCGGATTTTATTTCCGGCGCATCGATGTCCCGCAGCCGGACATAGACCTCGACGATCTGCTGCGGCCACGGACGCGCCGCGACAAGCAGGGTGTCGCCATCCACCACCCGCAGTACCTCGGCATTGACGGGGCCGGTGATTTCCTCCGCCCAATGTCCGGTGTCGGCCCCGACGGAGATATCCGCAGCGGCGAAGAAGATGAAGAAGGCAAGGGCGAGTCGGGAGCGCATGAAAGGAAAATATTCCAAATCATCGCACCCTTCAACAGGAATTATTTCCTTTAATCAAAAATCGATGGCGCGGCCGTTGATTTCCCAATCTCCGAATCGGGCGGGATCGGCGCCGCCGCGTCCGCCCAGTTCCGCCGGCAACGCTTCCGTCTTCTCCTCCTTACGGCGTTCTTCAGCCTCCTGCAGGGCGCGCTGCGCGGCGGGCGAAAGAGCTTTTGGAACTGCTTGCGGCTGGTTGTCGTTGTCGGCGCTCATAGTCGAATTTCCGATGCAATATTGAAGAGAAGGCGTTGCTATCCCATCATATAGGTGACTTCACTGGAAACGAAACCCGTGATTCACGTGAAACACGACGCAGGATCGATGGACGGAGAACACTCATGAACGTTGTTCGCACGGCAATGCTTCTGGCGGCCATGACCGCGCTTTTCATGGGCGTCGGCTTTCTGATCGGCGGTCGGGGCGGCATGATGATCGCCTTTCTCATGGCAGCCGGTATGAATGTGTTTTCCTACTGGAACTCCGACAAGATGGTCCTGCGCATGTATAATGCCCAGGAGGTCGATGAACGCAGTGCGCCGGAATATTACGGCATCGTGCGCGATCTGGCCGCCAAAGCTGGCCTGCCGATGCCGCGCGTCTATGTCATCGACAACGCGCAGCCCAACGCTTTCGCAACCGGGCGCAATCCCGAAAATGCCGCGGTCGCGGCCTCGACCGGTCTACTCCATGCCCTGAATTACGATGAGGTCGCGGGTGTCATGGCGCATGAACTCGCCCATGTGCAAAACCGCGACACGCTGACCATGACGATCACTGCCACGCTTGCTGGCGCGATCTCGATGCTCGGCAATTTCGCCTTCTTCTTCGGCGGCAATCGCGAGAACAACAATCCGCTCGGGGCCATCGGCACGATCGTCGCCATGATCGTCGCGCCGCTGGCGGCGATGGTGGTGCAGATGGCTATCAGCCGAACGCGTGAATATTCGGCCGACCGACGCGGCGCCGAAATCTGCGGCAAGCCGTTGGCGCTGGCCTCTGCGCTTGCAAAGATCGCCGGTGCCGCTCATCACATCCCCAATGCCGAGGCCGAACATAATCCCGCGACCGCGCCGATGTTCATCATCAATCCGTTGTCAGGGCAGCGTATGGACAACCTGTTTTCCACCCATCCCGATACGGAAAACCGGATTGCGGCCCTGCAGCAGATGGCTCGTGAGATGCAGCCGGTCTCGACGCCGCCGGTCACGCCTGATAAGGCGGTGCGCAAGTCGCGCTCCGTTCCGTCCACCGGTTGGGGACGCGGCGGTTCCGAACCGCCGAAAGGTCCCTGGTCTTGAATTCCGATACTCCGAAAAACGATTCGCCATCGAAACAATCCCGCAAACCCGGCCAAAAGCCAATTAACCATCCCACAAAGCCAGGTCTTCTGGCGCGTCAGGTTGCGGCAAAAATGCTGGCGGCCGTCGTCGATCGCAAGACCTCGCTCGATGGCATGCTCGATGCGGCAAACGGCAATCCGGCTTATCGGGCGCTGAATGAAGCGGATCGTGCCCTGGTGCGGGCGATCCTCAATTCGGCGCTTCGGCAATTGCCGCGTCTTCAGGCTATGATCAATTCGCTGTTGGAAACCCCGCTGCCGGAAGGCGCACGGGCCTTGGAGCATGTGCTGGCGGTTGCTGCCGCGCAGATCCTTTATCTCGACGTTCCCGATCATTCCGCCGTCGATCTCGCGGTCGAGCAGGCACGCACCGATCCGCGCAACAAGCGCTTCGCGAACTTGGTTAATGCGGTGTTAAGGCGCCTTTCCCGCGAGAAGCAGACTTTGCTGGAAACCGTGGGTGCCGCAACTCCGGTCATCCCGGCCTGGTTTCAGGAGCGCCTCGTTGCCGCCTATGGTGCCGAGCATGCCAATCGCATCGCCTTATCCCTGCTGACGCCGGCCGCCATCGATCTCACGGTGAAATCCGATGCCGAAGGCTGGGCGCAAAAGCTCAATGGCCGCGTTCTTCCCACGGGTTCGGTTCGTCTTGCCGGTTTCACCGGCACGGTTCCGGCCCTCGCCGGTTTCGAGGATGGCGAATGGTGGGTGCAGGATGCGGCCGCCTCGCTTCCCGCGCGTCTCTTCGGTTCGCTTGCGGGCAAGCGTGTTGTCGATCTCTGTGCAGCGCCGGGCGGCAAGACGGCGCAACTCATTCTGGCCGGCGGCGAGGTAACGGCGCTCGACCAGTCGAAAAGCCGATTGAAGCGCCTTGAAGGCAACCTTGCGCGGCTCGGCATGAAAGCCGAAACGCTTGAAAGCGATATGGCTGTCTTCACGACGGACGAACTGTTCGATGCCGCCCTTCTCGATGCACCCTGCTCGTCCACCGGCACGATCCGCCGCCATCCCGATGTGCTCTGGACCAAGGGCCCGGACGATGTTGCCAAGCTTGCTGCGCTGCAGGAGCGCCTGTTGCGCCACGCACTGATGCTGGTGAAGCCGGGCGGCATCGTGGTTTTTTCCAATTGTTCGCTCGATCCCAGCGAAGGCGAGGAGATGGTAGAGCGGCTTGTCGGCGAAGGCATGTGCGAGCGCGTTTCCGTCCAAGCCGCGGATTGGCCCGGCCTCGAAGATGCGGTCACGGCAAAAGGCGAATTCCGCACGACACCGGCCATGATCGCGCCGGAGGGGCCGTTTGCGGGTGGTCTCGACGGATTTTACGCCGCTGTGCTGCGCCGCAAGGTGTGATTGCGGTTTTTCGTCAACAGTACATTCCATGCTGTCGATTGACGCCGATGCCTTCCTCGGACAAAGATGACGCAATCCGTAAAGGTTTAGGCAATTTCGGACAAGTTTCGGTTCAAGGCGCGCTTCGTGCCAGATCGTCCTGAAATCGGAGACATGCGGGGCGTAATGCGTTTTTCGGACCGCCAGAGGCTGTTTTATCTGTATCTGCGTGAGGGCTGCCGCCGTTTTTCGCGCAGAATGGCTCTGGGGCGTAATCGCGCCGGCCGTTTCGCCGGTAAAACACCGGAACGGCTGATCGTCGCACCGACCGATCTTCGTGCCATCGATCCCTTTGTTGCCCGCGAAATACTGCAGGGGCGCGTTCCCCTTGCCGGACGGGTGCTGGATACGGAGGGCGAATCGCCGTTCGAACTCGATCTTCCCTCGAAGGAATTTGCCGTGCGGCTCTATTCCTTCGGCTGGGTGCGTCACATGCGCTCGCTGACAGACGACAAGGATTTTGTCGTGCTGCGGAAGCTGATTGGCGACTGGATGGCGACCCATGGCCGTCATATCGGCGGACTTTCCTGGGAACCCGATATCATCGCCCAGCGGGTCATCGCCTGGCTTTCCCACTCTCCCGTCATCCTGCGCAATGCCGAGCATGCTTTCTACCGGCGTTTCCTGAAGAGCCTGGGTTTCCAGCTACGCTACCTGCGCCATGTCGCCGACACCACCAGCGACGGTGAAGCGCGGCTGCGGGTGCGCATCGCCCTTGCAATGGCCTCTATCGCCATGCCGGCTTCGGCCAATGCGATCCGCAAGGCGGCCCGCAATCTCGATCTGGAACTTGATCGGCAGATCCTGCCGGATGGCGGCCATTCCTCGCGCAATCCGCGGGTCGGGCTAGAGCTGCTGCTCGACCTCTTGCCGCTGCGCCAGACCTACGTCAATCTCGGCCATGATGTGCCCGCGCGGCTGATCCCCTGCATCGATCGCATGTATCCGGCGTTGCGCTTCTTCCGCCATCAGGGCGGTGAACTGGCGCTGTTCAATGGCGCGACGTCGACGCTCGCCAACGAGCTGATGTCTGTGCTGCGCTATGACGAGACTTCGGGCGCGCCTTTCCGCGGCCTGCCGCATATCAACTACGAACGGCTCGCCATGGGCGATACGGTTGTGATCATGGATACCGGCCTGCCGCTTTCGCCGGAACTGTCGCTGAATGCCCATGCCGGATGTCTGTCCTTTGAAATGTCGTCCGGCCGGCATCGGTTCATTATCAATGCGGGATCACCGAAATTCGCCGGCGAACGATTTCGCCAGATGGCGCGGGCAACGGCCGCCCACTCGACCGTCACGATCAACGACCGTTCCTCTGCCCGCCTTTCGCAATCGCAATTTCTCGGCCCGATCGTCACCGGCGGCGTGACCAAGGTCGAGGCCCGTCGCGAAACGCAGCCGAACGGCGCTGAGGCCGTCATTGCCCGGCACGATGGCTATGTCCGGGTCTTCGGTATCGTCCACGAAAGGGACCTCAGTCTGAATGTTCAGGGGACGGTGCTGCGCGGCCGTGATCGTCTGATGACGCCGGATGGCGGCGATCCGGCGGGCACGGCGCAGCTGCAGGCCGAGGCCCGCTTCCATTTGCATCCGGCGATCAAGCTGCGCCAGCACAGTGCAAACGAGGTCTACATGACTGCGCCGGACGGCGAGAGCTGGCTGTTTTCCTGCCACGATGCGCCGGTTTCGATCGAAGAAGACATCTTCTTTGCCGATCCCTCCGGCGTGCGCAAATCGCAGCAGCTGCTGATCGGCTTCGATGCACGCGAACTTCCTGAAATCCAGTGGGTCGTTTCCCGCGAAAGTCTGACCAGCTCCTTAGCCGGAGTCTGAATATTGGCGGTGAAATATCCGCAAACCATCGGGTGTCCAAGGTTTCCTCGCGGGGGCAGCTGTGCTAACGGCACCTCAGACCCATGGCCCACGGCCGGACCCGTTTCCCGAAGGCTCCGGCGCCGCACAAGGAACCCGCTGATGGCTGTCGCCTCCAAGAAAATCCCAGCTCCGGATCAGGTTAAGGTCCGCACCGCCCTGCTCTCCGTCTCCGACAAGACGGGGATCGTCGATCTCGCCCGAAAACTGCATGAGAAGGGTATCCGGCTGGTTTCGACCGGCGGCACGCACAAGGCGCTTTCCGAAGCCGGCCTGCCCGTCAGTGACGTTTCGGAACTTACCGGTTTCCCGGAAGTGATGGACGGCCGCGTCAAGACGCTGCATCCCGGTGTGCATGGCGGGCTGCTCGCCATCCGCGACGATGAAGAGCATGTTGCCGCCATGAGCGCGCATGGCATCACCGGCATCGATCTCGCCATCATCAACCTCTATCCCTTCGAGGAAGTCCGCGCCAAGGGTGAGGATTATCCGACGACGGTCGAGAATATCGATATCGGCGGCCCGGCGATGATCCGTGCGTCGGCCAAGAACCACGCCTATGTCACTGTTATCACCGATCCGGCCGATTACGACGCCCTGGTGGAAGAGCTTGGCTCGGGCGCGACTTCCTTTGCCTTCCGCCAGAAAATGGCGGCCAAGGCCTATGCCCGCACCGCCGCCTACGACACGGCGATCTCCAGCTGGTTTGCCGAAGTGCTCGATACGCCGATGCCGCGCCATCGCACCATCGGCGGTGTGCTGAAGGAAGAGATGCGCTACGGCGAAAACCCGCACCAGAAGGCCGCCTTCTACGTCACCGGCGAAAACCGTCCGGGTGTGGCGACGGCGAAGCTGCTGCAGGGCAAGCAGCTCTCCTACAACAACATCAACGACACCGACGCGGCTTTCGAACTGGTGGCGGAATTCCCGGCCGAACAAGGGCCGGCTTGCGCGATCATCAAGCATGCCAACCCCTGCGGCGTCGCCACCGGCAAGACACTGGTCGAAGCTTATTCCCGCGCCTTGGCCTGCGATTCCACCTCGGCCTTTGGCGGCATCATCGCGCTGAACCAGGTGCTGGATGCGGCGACGGCCGAAGAGATCGTCAAGCTCTTCACCGAAGTCATCATCGCACCCGAAGTGAGCGAGGAAGCCAAGGCGATCATCGCGCGCAAGGCCAATCTGCGCCTGCTGGTGACCGGCGGCCTGCCGGACCCGCGCGTGCCGGGCCTCACCGCGAAGACGGTGGCCGGCGGCCTGCTGGTCCAGACCCGTGATAACGGCATGGTCGAGGATCTGGACTTGAAGGTCGTCACCAGGCGCGCGCCGACGGCGCAGGAACTGATCGACATGAAGTTCGCCTTCAAGGTCGCCAAGCACGTGAAGTCGAACGCCGTGGTCTATGCCAAGGATGGCCAGACGGTCGGCATCGGCGCCGGCCAGATGAGCCGCGTCGATTCTGTCCGCATCGCTGCGATCAAGGCCGAGGAAGCTGCCAAGGCGCTGGGCCTGCCCCAGCCGCTGACGATCGGCTCGGCGGTGGCTTCGGAAGCCTTCCTGCCGTTTGCCGATGGTCTTCTTTCGGCGGTTGCCGCCGGGGCGACCGCGGTCATCCAGCCGGGCGGCTCGATGCGCGATGATGAGGTGATTGCGGCGGCCAATGACGCCGGCATCGCCATGGTCTTCACTGGCATGCGCCACTTCCGCCACTAGGTTTTTCGCTTGTTCGAAACCCGCCGTGCGATCTCGCCCGGCGGGTTTTTCATGCCCGCTTGCTGGCGGGGTAAGGCGTGCGCAGGATCAGCAGCAGTCCGAGCCCGAGGAAGGCGACAAGCGCCATCATGCCGATCCGCGCTGAACCCGTGGCAAGCGTGATGGTGGCGACGGAGGCAGGCGCCAGGAACGATGTCGCGCGGCCGGACAGGGCATAGAGGCCGAAATAGCGGCCCGCTTCATCCGGGCTGACGCTGCGGGCGAGATAGGAACGGGACGACGCCTGTACCGGCCCGAAGGCGATGCCGACCAGCAAACCAAAGACGATATAGGCCTTTTCAGCCGCGGTGCCGAAGAGGCCGCCGCTGTCGGCGGTCGAAAGCGGCAGCAGACCGAACAGCGTGTAGCCGGGTCCTGTCGAAACGATGCCGAGCGTTGCCGTCACAAGACAGGCGAGGCTGAAGACAACGATGGTCTTCGAGCCGAGCTTCCGGTCGAGCCGGCTGGCATAGAGGCAGCCGCCGATCGCGACGACATTAAGGATGATCCCGTAAACCCCAAGCTCCACCGTCCGCCAGCCAAACATACCGGCGGCAAAGGTGCCACCGAGCGCCAGCAGCCCGTTGACACCGTCCTGATAGATCATACGGGCGATGAGAAAGCGCAGCATGCCATCCCGCTGTCTGAGTTCCGCAAGCGCATGGCCGAGTTCGCGAAAACCGGCGCGCACGGCAGTCCTCGCGGAAATGCTGACGCGCTTTGCATCGGGCGTGAATAGAAACATCGGCAGGATGAAGACGAGATACCACAGGGCGGAGATCGGGCCGGTGATGCGGGCATCTTCGCCGGCTACGGGATCGAGCCCGAACAGCGGGCTTAAGCCGATCACCGTCTTGCCGGTTTCCGGGCTTGCAGCCAGAAGCGCCACAACGGCGATCAGCACGATCATGCCGCCGAGATAGCCGATCCCCCAGGCGAGATTGGAAATACGGCCGATCTCCGGCTCATCGACCAGTTTCGGCAGCATGGAATCGTTGAAGACGATGGAGAATTCGGCCGCAATGGTGGCGAGAACGATGCAGAGGAACGGCACGACGAGGGGCGAACCGGGTGCCGCGAACCAGAGCGCGGATAGCGCGGCGATCTTGATCACGGCGAAAAAGGCGATCCAGGGTTTTCGCGCGCCGGTCGCATCGGCGACCGAGCCGAGGATCGGCGAGAGGATGGCAATGACGACGCCGGAGACCGTCAGCGTATAGCCCCACATCGCCTGCCCGTAATCGGCGTCGTTCGTGAGTCGGGAAACGAAATAGGGGCCGAATATGAAGGTGGTGATGACGGTGAAAAAGGGCTGGGCCGCCCAGTCGAACAGCATCCAGCCCCAAAGACCCGCACGGGTGACTTCCTGCCGTCTCGTACCGTCAATCGCCTTGATGTCGTGCAAGTCCCGCTCCCTGCCCGGAGGCATTGCAGCCGCGGCGCCCTATGGGCCGCGGCTTACGGCGGCAAGATTCCGTTGCCGGATTCATGCCGCCGCGCGGACTGTTTCACTTCGAAGGCGTCTGTGCAAGATCGCTCAGGAGACCGGCTGCGACCGTGATCTTGGCCAGCGTCGTTTCGCCGGTTTCGGTCAGCTGCGTCAGCTGTTCGCTGATGCGGCCGATGCGGTCGCGGTCGCCCTCCTGCCAGGCCTGGATCGGGTTGCGCTCGGATTTCTTGTCGGCCAGTGCCGCAATGGTGATCTGGCGGCGGGCAGCGGCGATGTCACCGATGCTGCGTGACAGAGCCATGGCCTCGTACTGATCGGTAGCCGAAACCTTTTCGGCAGCAGCGAGCAGACGGGAGACCCTGAGATGCTGGGTCACGCCGAAGTAGCTTTGAGCTGTGCGGCCCAGCGTCACGCCGGTTTCGGCGGAAATCTGGATGATTTCCGGGACAACCGTCATCAGTTCAAGTCCGGCGACCTCTTCCGCAAGCGCGGCAGGCACGCCCCGGTCCACGAAGTAAGCCGCTCTCGCCTGCAGTTGCTGGGCAGCATCTGCGGGAAGCGAGCCGTGCAGGCTCGGCTTGAGCTTGACCAGCGCATGGCGCACGCCCTCGACGGCTTCGGTCAATCCGCCGGCGGCCGCCTTGGTGCGTAGCGCCCGCTCGGTGACGACGGCAAAGACCCGGCTCACATCCTGATAGAGTTCGTTCTGGACCTGCCCGTCGATGACGGTGTCGAGTGCGTCGATATCGGCCTGGATGCGCGACAGGCCGCAGCCGTCGCGGGCCAGGACGGCCGCTTTGACGACCTCCGACGGCAGTGCACCCGTCAGGTCCATCATGGTGCTGACGAAGGCCGGGCCGCCGCGGTTGATGACGTCGTTCGCCAGCACCGTCGCGATGATTTCCCGGCGCAGACGATGGCTTTCGATATCGCCGGCATGGGCCTTGTGCATCTTGGCCGGGAAATAATCCATCAGCGTTTCGCGGAAATATGGATCGTCCGGTAGATCGCCCTCAACGAGATCGTCAAACAGCACGATCTTGGCATAGGAGAGCAGAACGCCGATTTCGGCGCGGCTCAGCGCCTTTCCGGACTGGTAGCGCTCGCTCATCGCCTGATCCGAAGGCAGGAATTCCACCTTGCGGTTCAGCCGTCCCGCGGTTTCCAGCCGGGTCATCAGCCGGGCCAGCGGCGCGCGGTTGGCGGCGCCGAGCCTTTCCGTAAGGGAAATGGCCAGCGATTGCTCGTAGTTGTTGCGCAGCACCAGATGCGCCACCTGATCCGTCATCGATGCGAGCAGGGTGTTGCGCTTCGGCCGCGGCAGGCGGCCGTCGTTCATCGCCGAAGCAAGCGCGATCTTGATGTTGACCTCGAAGTCCGAAGAGTTGACGCCCGCCGAATTGTCGATCGCATCGGAGTTGCAGCGCCCGCCCTTGAGGCCGAAAGCGATGCGGCCGCGCTGGGTAACGCCGAGATTGGCGCCTTCGCCGATCACCTTGGCGCCGACGTCTTCGGCCGAGATGCGGATCGGGTCGTTGGCGCGGTCGCCCACCTCGGCATCGGTCTCGCCGGGGCCGCGGATATAGGTGCCGATGCCGCCGAACCACAGGAGATCGACCGGGTTCCTGAGGATCGCCGTCATGATCTCGAACGGCGTCGCCTGCAGCTTGTCGAGATGGATCGCGGCGGCCGCTTCGGGCGTCAGCGTTACGGATTTGACGGAGCGCGGAATGATCATCGCGCCCGGCGACAGCGTTGCGCGGTCATAGTCCTGCCAACTGGAACGCGGCAGAGCGAACATGCGCTTGCGTTCGGCATAGGAGCGATCGATATCCGGATTCGGATCGATGAAGATATCGCGGTGATCGAAAGCGGCGATCAGACGGATTTTCTCCGACAGCAGCATACCGTTGCCGAAAACGTCGCCGGACATGTCGCCGACGCCGACGACGTCGAAGGGCGTCGTCTGGATATCGACGTTCATCTCGCGGAAGTGGCGCTTGACGGTTTCCCAGGCACCGCGGGCGGTGATGCCCATCTTCTTGTGATCGTAGCCGGCGGAACCGCCTGAGGCAAAGGCGTCGTCGAGCCAGAAGCCGGCTTCCTGGGCCAGTCCGTTGGCGGTGTCGGAGAAGGTCGCCGTACCCTTGTCGGCAGCGACGACGAAATAGGGGTCGTCACCATCCAGCCGCAGCGTGTCGGCCGGCGGTACGATGTCCTGGCCGACGATATTGTCGGTGATAGACAGCAGCGTGCGGATATAGGTCTTGTAGGCGTTGGTGCCGGCCTGGAAGATTTCGTCGCGGGTGCCGCCGGCCGGGAGCTGCTTCGGATAGAAGCCGCCCTTGGCGCCGACGGGAACGATGACCGCGTTCTTGACCTGCTGCGCCTTGACGAGGCCCAGCACTTCCGTCCGGTAATCCTGTGCGCGGTCGGACCAGCGCAGGCCGCCGCGGGCGACCTTGCCGAAGCGCAGGTGCACGCCCTCGACCTCGGTGCCGTAGACGAAGATTTCACGGAAGGGACGGGGTTCCGGCAGGCCGTCGAGGATCTTCGGATCGAGCTTGAAGGCGAGCATGGCGCGCGGCTTGCCGGCCGCATCGCGCTGGAAGTAGTTGGTGCGCAGCGTGGCGTGGATCGCGTTGACGTAGCGGCGCAGGATCTGGTCTTCGTCGAGGCTCGGAACGGCCGCCAGCGCCGTTTCGATCGCCGCCTCCAGCGTTTTCACGCGCTTCTGGCGCGGCTTGTCTTCCAGCGCAGGGTCGAGATGGGCGACGAAAAGCTTGAAGATATCGCTGGCGATCGGCGCGTATTTGTTGAGCGTCTCGGCGATATAGCCCTGCGAATAGGTGATGCCGGTCTGGCGCAGGTAGCGGGCATAGGCGCGCAGCACCGTCACTTCGCGGGCCGTCAGCCCGGTCAACAGGATCAGGCGATTGAAGGTATCGTCCTCGATCAAGCCGTTCCAGGCGGCAAGATAGGCTTCTTCCAGCAGCGGCCCCATCTTTTCGAGATGGAGCGTCTGGCCGTCGCGGTGCACCAGTTCCATGTCATGCAAAACGACCAGACGGCTGCCGGCGGCGTCGGTCACGTTGATATCGTAGGTCCGCTCGCTGACGACGCGGAAGCCGAGGTTTTCAAGCAGTGGAACGCGCTGCGACAGCGACACCGGCTCGGCGGCGTGGAAAATCTTGAGTTCCAGCGACTGCGCGCCATTACCCGGCTTCTGATAGAAGGCGATCCGGATCGGATCATCCTTCCGGCAGGCGGAAATATCGGCGAGATCGGCGTAGGCTTCACTCGGGGTGAAGGCTTCCTGATAGGCCTGCCCAGTCTCGATCGTGACGCCTTCCTCGCGCGCCAGCAGATTGAAGCGGTCGATCCAGCGGGTGACGATATCACGCACGGCCGCTTCGAGCTTGGCCTGGGGGACGCGCGGCGTCTTGCCGGCCGAACGGCCGATGATGAAGTGGACGCGCGCCAGCCCGCCTTCCGGGAAAGCCGGATAATAGGCCGAGACGCGACCGTCATAGACGGTCTTCAGATAAGTGCCGATCTTTTCGCGCACGTCGGAATCATATTGCTCGCGCGGCACGTAGACGATGACCGAAACGAAGCGGTCGAAATGATCGATGCGCGGCAGAACGCGCACGCGGGGGCGGTCGCCAAGTTCGTTGATCTGCTCGCAGAAGGCCGCCAGCTGGCTGACATCGATCTGGAACAGATCGTCGCGCGGATAGGATTCCAGCGTGTTCATCAGCATTTTGCCGGAATGGCTCTGCGGATCGTAGCCGAACTGATCGACGATCTTCTCGACCTTGAAGCGCAGCAGCGGAATATCGGCTGCCTGCCTCGTATAGGCCGTGGAAGTGAAGAGGCCGACGATGCGCAGTTCGCCCACCACCTTGCCTTCGGCGTCGAAACGCTTGACACCGACATAATCCATATAGGCGCGCCGATGGATGACCGATTTCACATTGGCCTTGGTGACGATCAGGTAATCCGGGCCCTGCAGGAAGGCGAGGATTTCCGGCGTCGTCACGACCGCGTCGTGGCCCTGTCGCAGCACACGCACGTCGGGATTGGAGAGAATGCCGAGGCCATGGCCGCTGCCGCGCTCGACGGTCGCCGTCTCGCCCTCGCCGGTATAGGAATATTCGCGCATGCCGAGGAAGGTGAAATTGTTGGCGCGCAACCAGTGCAGGAAGGCGAGCGCCTCGTCACGGTCGCGCTTGCGGCGGCTGGCATTCTGGCCCTGTAGTTCCTGTACCACCTCGTCGAGCAGCTTCTTCATCGCCTGCCAGTCGCCGACGGCCTGATGCACCTGCGACAGCACCTCTTCGAGGCGGGCTTGCAGGCTTTCGGCTTCGCGCTCCGAAAGCGCGGAAAGGTGAATCTGGATATGGCTGACGCGCAGGGACGGATCGCTTGGCTCTTCCGGGTCGAACAGCTTGGCCGGCGCGCCGTTTTCAATGACGAGAATAGGGTGCACCGCCATATGAATGTCGCGGTGGGTGCTGGTGACCTCACCCATGACGGAATCGTAGAGGAACGGCATATTGCGGTCGGTGACCGAGAGGATCGACACCGGAGTCTCGCCCGGCGAAACGCCTTCGACCGTGGCGATGGTGATGCGCGGCTTGTCCTTTAGCCGGTTATCGATCTCGTGCTGTGCATGACGCGCCGAAAGCGCCAGCATTTCCGGCGTATAAGCCGCCAGGTCGTCCTGGCTTGCCCGGCCGAACAGGATATCCGGCGAAAGGACATTGCCGTCGAGGGATTTGGCGACGTTTTGCGCCTCCTCGATTTGCCTTTCGCGTTTCGGATTGTTTGCGGCGCCCATGATCGTCTCTCCCCATGCATCATGAATTGGGCCGAACCTAGCAGAACGGCCAATCTTTGCGATTGTTTTTATAGGGAATGAGGCATTTTGAAGCGATTTCGACGGAAAATTCACAAAATCGGGCCAAGAATGTAGGGAAATTGCGCGATTTTCATGTGAAATTGCCTAAAAAATGCGAAAAAGTCAGACTTTTGATGTAAAATTGCCTCGCGGTTGACAGGCACCTGCGCCGCGGGCGATCAGAATCATCAGAGAAACTGGAACAGTTCATGTCCGAAACCCCAGCCGGCGCCGTCATTGTCATTTCAAGCCATGTGGTGCGGGGATCGGTGGGAAACCGTGCGGCCGTCTTCGCATTGGAAACGCTCGGTTATCCGGTCTGGGCGTTGCCCACGGTCATTCTCCCCTGGCATCCCGGCCACGGCCCGGCCACGCGGATCACGATACCGGAAGCGGAATTCGACGCCGTCATCGACGATCTCATCCGGGCTCCGTGGATCGGTGAGGTCAAGGCCGTCCTGTCGGGCTATCTGGGCGGGCCTGGCCAAGCGGCAGCGGTGGCGCGGCTGGTTCAAGCTCTCCGGGAAAAGAAACCCGATCTCTTCTATGCCTGCGACCCGGTAATCGGCGATGTCTCCGGGCTTTATGTACCGGAGGCCACCGCGATCGCGATCCGCGATCATCTTTTGCCCCTGGCAAGTCTGGCGACCCCCAACCGGTTCGAGCTTTCGTGGCTCTGCGGTGCCGATCTCGACAGCAATGCCGCCATTCTCGAAGCCGCCCTGTCGCTCGGTCCGCCGCGCATGCTGGTCACCTCGGCCATCCCGATGATCTCCGGCAGCACCGGCAATCTTTATCTTTCCGGCAATCACGCCCTGCTTGCAGAGCACCGGTTGATCGACAACACGCCGAACGGCACGGGCGATCTCCTGAGTGCGCTTTTCCTTGCCCGCCTTCTGGAGGGGTTGAACGAGGAGCGCGCCCTGCAACTGGCAACGGCGGGTGTTTTCGAAGTCATTGCCCGCTCGCGCAAGCGCGGCGCCGACGAATTGACGCTGGAACAGGATGCTTCCAGCCTTTCAACGCCGATGGCGATGGTGCAGATGCGCCGCCTGCTGCATCCTTCACAGAAAAAGAACCGTTGAGACGTCGGGACTTAGCCGGAGTCTGACCACCCATACCGCCTGGCTGCGCCAGAGCGCACTTGCGCCCCAGGACGATCAACGGTTAAACGGATTGGTCGGTCATGGCTGGCAACGGTTCTTCTGCATTCGTCCCGCGGGCGAGATCAAGCTGAAGTTTCAAACCGAGGAAGTGCGCCGCAGCATCTTTGCGCCACACGATCGGGGCCGGTGCCTGTCTGGCGGCCATGAATTTTTGGGCTCTCGACGATCAGTGAGGTATCAACTGCCATGAACCGTTTCCCGGAACGTCTGCTGAACGGCTACAACAATTTCATGAGTGGCCGTTATTCGGAACAGCAGCAGCGATACAAGGCGCTGGCCGAGACCGGTCAGCATCCCAAGACGCTGATCATCGCCTGTTGCGACAGCCGTGCCGGCCCGGAAACGATTTTTGACGCGGGGCCGGGCGAACTGTTCGTCGTGCGCAACGTCGCCAATCTGGTGCCGCCCTACGAACCGGACGGGCAATATCACTCAACGTCCGCGGCGCTCGAATTTGCCGTCCAGGCGCTAAAGGTTTCGGATATCGTCGTCATGGGCCACGGCCGCTGCGGCGGCATCAAGGCGGCGCTCGATCCGAATGCCGAGCCGCTGTCCCCCGGCGATTTCATCGGCCGGTGGATGAACCTCCTGAAGCCGGCGGCTGAACAGATCCAGTCCAACGACATCATGACCGTCAGCGAGCGCCAGCGGGCGTTGGAGCGAATCTCGATCCGCAATTCGCTTGCCAATCTCAGGACTTTCCCTTGCGTGAAAATCCTTGAGCAGAAGGGCAAGATCAATCTTCACGGCGCCTGGTTCGATATTTCGACCGGCGAACTCTGGGTCATGGATGCGGCCACCGGCGATTTCCGCCGTCCCGGCATGTGACATGAAAAACGCCCGCTTCGGCTACCGAAGCGGGCGTTTTCTTCGTCAGGAGCCGCCTTTTCAGTGGCCGTCGATCTCTGCGCCGATGATGGCGATCGCCTGCTGGTAGACGCTTGCGGCGTTCCAGCCCTGAATGGCCGAAAAGTTCGATTCACCCGGCTGATAACCGCCGCCGGCCCGCCAGCCGTGGCCGCGCAGGAAGTTTGCGGTGGAGGCGAGCGCATCGGCCTTGGAGCGCACCATGTCGATATGGCCGTTGCCATCACCGTCGACGCCGAATTTCAGCACGTTTGCCGGCAGGAACTGGGTCTGGCCGATTTCGCCGTGGGCAGCGCCGCGGGCATCCGGGCTGAGGTCGCCGCGCTGCACGAGGTTGAGGGCGGCATAAAGCTGGTTGGTGAAGTAATCCGAGCGGCGGCAGTCATAGGCGAGCGTGCTGACCGCCGAAAGCGTATGCTCCTTGCCCATGAAGCCGCCGAAGCCGGTTTCCATGCCCCAGATGGCGATGATCGGGCCGGCGGGAACGCCGAAGCGGCTTTCGATCGAGGCGAAGAGGCCGGCATTCTGCGCCTTCATCTTCTTGCCGCGGGAAATGATCGTCTGGCCGCCACGCTTCTGCATGAACTGGTCGAGCGAGAGCTTGAAGCTCTTCTGGCCGCGGTCGGCGCGGATGGTCGCCTTGTTGTAATTGACATTGGCGAAGGCGCGGTCCAGCACGGAGCCGCTGATGCCGTTTCCGGCTGCCTGCGCCTTGAAATCCTCAACCCAGGCGTCGAACCCGGCGGCATTGTTGCCGCACTGGGCAGCGGATGCCGCTACCGGCATGAAGACGGTAGCGGCCAGTGCCGCCAAACCCGCCAGAGTGCACTTCGTCTTGTGCATGTAAAACCCCGTGATGGCCAAATTCAAACGATTCGCCGCAAGATGTCAGTCTTTGCGGTTTCTGTCACGCCCGCTCGGATGCAAACGTTTCACGTGAATCCGATCGTTCGTTGCTGCGAATACTCTTACGGAAAAACCCCGTCGTTCCTTCTACGGAACAGACGGGGCTTTTATTGCCGTAACCTTCACATTTTATGATCAGGCGGCCTGCTTCTTCGCCTTGATCAGTCCGCGATTGACGAGCAGCTCGGCAATCTGGATGGCATTGAGAGCGGCACCCTTGCGCAGGTTGTCGGAAACGACCCAGAGGTTCAGGCCGTTTTCGACGGTTGCGTCTTCGCGAATGCGCGAGATGTAGGTCGCGTCTTCGCCGGCGCTTTCATAAGGCGTGATGTAGCCGCCGTTTTCGCGCTTGTCGATGACGAGGCAACCCGGCGCTTCGCGCAGAATGTCGCGGGCCTGATCGGCGGTGATCTCGTTTTCGAACTCGATGTTGACCGATTCCGAATGGCCGATGAAGACGGGAACGCGAACCGCGGTGCAGGTCACCTTGATCTTCGGGTCGAGCATCTTCTTGGTTTCGGCCAGCACCTTCCACTCTTCCTTCGTGTAGCCGTCTTCCATGAACACGTCGATGTGCGGGATGACGTTGAAGGCGATGCGCTTGGTGAACTTCTTCGATTCGATCGGATCGGCGACGAAGACGGCACGGGTCTGGTTGAAAAGCTCGTCCATGCCTTCCTTGCCGGCGCCGGAAACCGACTGGTAGGTGGAAACGACGACGCGCTTGATCTTGGCGAAGTCGTGCAGCGGCTTCAGCGCGACGACGAGCTGGGCAGTCGAGCAGTTCGGGTTGGCGATGATGTTCTTCTTGGTAAAACCGGTGATGGCATCCGGGTTCACTTCCGGAACGATCAGCGGCACCTCGGCGTCGTAACGCCAGGAGGAGGAGTTGTCGATGACGACGCAGCCCTGCGCGCCGATCTTCGGCGACCACTTCAGCGAAACGGCGCCGCCGGCGGACATCAGGCAGATATCGGTATCGGAGAAGTCGTAGTTTTCGAGGTTCTTCACCTTCAGCGTCTTGTCGCCGAAGGAAACTTCGGTGCCCTGCGAGCGGGCAGAGGCGAGCGCCACCACCTCATCGGCGGGGAAGCCGCGCTCGGAGAGGATGTTCAGCATTTCCCGGCCGACATTGCCGGTCGCGCCTGCGATTGCTACCTTGAAACCCATTGTATTGCTCTCTTTCTCTTCTCTCCGCGGGGGCTTTGGGAGAAACCCGCCGGCCAAGGACGCGGGCTTCGGTTCCCCGGCCGTGCCGGGGAGAGAGCGGTGGGCCAGAGACGTCAGACGGTTTTCGTCGTCGTTTTGGCCGCAGTTTTGGAATACGACAGGAAGAAGGCGTCCTCGCCGGCGTTGTCTGCCGGGGGGATATGCGCAGCGATGGAATATCCAGAGCGAAGCATGGGCGCGGTTTCCTTGTATGCCGTTGCTCATAGTAAATTCCACGGGAGAGTCAAGGCTTCACGCGGTCGAAACTTCAGACGGCTGTCACGCGACTGTTATGCGTCCGGCCTATTCCGGGCCGTCATTCGATGTCAGCGAAAGGGAATCTCATGCGTACGATCCTTACGGTCCAGATCCTTACGGCCCAGATTCTTACGGCATTGGCCGCAACGACCATTCTCGCCGGTGCGGCCCATGCAACGACCGTCTACCCTCTCGACCGCGCCACGATCCTTGCGGGCTCGCCCTTCGATTTCAAGGTCGAGTTCGACAGCGTCGTCAAGCCGGAGGACGTGAAGATCACGATCAACGGCCGGGATTACAAGACCTTGCTCGGCAAGGAGGCAGATTTCATTGCCGAAGAGAAGGACAAGGCGGACAAGGTGCTTGGTTCGGCCGTTCTGCTGCGCGGCATCGCGATCCCGGCGCAAGGCGCCTATAAGGTCGAAGTCTCCGCCGGCGCGGAACGCAAGATCGTTACCTGGGATGTCTACGCCACCGAGGCGACACCCAAAGCCAAAAACATCATCTTCCTGCTCGGCGATGGCCTTTCGGTCGCGCACCGCACCGCCGCCCGCATCATGTCGAAGGGCATGACGGAGGGTAAGGCGAACGGCCGCCTCAACATGGACGATCTCGATCACATGGCCTTCGTCGGCACGTCTTCGACAGAAGCGGTCGCCACCGACAGCGCCAACACCATGTCAGCCTATATGACCGGCCACAAGACGGCGGTGAACGCGCTCGGCGTTTATGCCGACCGCACCGCCGACAGCTTCGACGATCCGAAGGTCGAGACCATTGCCGAGGCTCTGCGCCGCCAGACCAGAAAATCGATCGGCATCGTCACCACCTCCGAACTGCAGGACGCGACGCCGGCCGCCGTCGTCTCGCATACCCGCAAGCGCGCCGACAAGCCGGAAATCACCGGCATGCTCCTCGACGTCAAGCCGGATGTCGTTCTGGGCGGCGGCCTCGCCTATTTCCTTCCCAAGGATGCCAACGGCTCGAAGCGCAAGGACGACAAGGACTATGTCAAGCTATTTACGGAAGCCGGCTATACACTCGCGACCAACGGGACCGAGCTTGAAGCCGCCGACGGCACGAACCGCGGCAAGATCCTTGGCCTGTTCCACACCGGCAACATGGATGCAATGCTCGACCGGGGATTCCTGAAGAAGGGTACCGTCGGCAAGTTCCCGGATCAGCCGGGCCTCGTCGAGATGACGAAGACGGCGCTGGATCAGCTTTCGAAGAACCCGGACGGTTTCTTCCTGATGGTCGAAGGCGCCAATATCGACAAGATGTCCCACCCGCTCGACTGGGATCGCGCCGTCGTCGAGACCATCGAGTTCGACAAGGCGATCGGTATTGCCCGTGAGTTCGCTGCGAAAAACCCCGGTACCCTGATCGTCGCCACGGCCGATCACACCCACGGCGTTTCGATCATCGGCACCGTCGATGACGATAAGCCGGGTAGCAAGATGCGCGAAAAGGTCGGTACCTATGCCGAAGCCGGATTCCCGAACTACACCGACGACAACGGCGACGGCTATCCCGACAGGGTCGATGTGACGCGCCGACTGTTCCTGAGCGCCAATAACGGTCCGGATCACTACGAAACCTTCCGTCCGAAGCTCGATGGTCCGTTCGTTCCTGCGGTCGCGACCGAAAGCAAGACCTATGTCGCCAACGACGCCTACAAGACTGTTCCCGGTGCGGTCTTCGTCGAGGGCAACATTCCGGCCGAAGGCGATTCAGGCGTCCATTCCGTCGACGATGTCGTGCTGCAGGCCGCCGGCCCCGGCTCCGAAAACTTCAAGGGTTACATGGAAGAGAGCGATATCTACCGCGTGCTGGCAGACGCATTCGCGCTCGGTGTCAAACAGGCCGATTGAGAAGGGACCGTCCGGCGGCATTTGCTGTCGGACGGTTTTGCCTGCGATGTGAACCACATCCACACCGTCCTTCATGTTATACTAAAGTCATAAGTCCAAAGCATCGCTGTTCGGATCGGCCATTTCTGCCATCCTGTTGCTACGGCGCATTGCGTTCGCATCGAGGAGGATCGCGGACATCGGAGGATGCGCTTAACCGCCGTTTTCTGAGTGGAGGACTATCGAAATGGCAAACGTAGCAACCGTGGGCGGCGAAAAGGCCGGACCCATGACCCAGGAGCAGAAGAAGGTGATCTTCGCCTCTTCGCTCGGCACGATCTTCGAATGGTACGATTTCTACCTCTATGGTTCGCTGGCCGTCTATATCGGCGCGACCTTCTTCAGTTCCTACCCGGAAACCACCCGCAATATCTTCGCCCTGCTCGCTTTTGCGGCGGGCTTCCTCGTCCGCCCGTTTGGCGCACTCGTCTTCGGCCGTCTCGGCGATCTCGTCGGCCGCAAATATACCTTCCTCGTCACCATTCTGATCATGGGTCTTTCGACCTTCCTCGTCGGCATCCTTCCCGGTGCCGCTTCGATCGGTATTGCCGCTCCGATCCTGCTGATCGCGCTGCGCATGCTGCAGGGCCTGGCGCTCGGCGGCGAGTACGGCGGTGCTGCGACCTATGTCGCGGAACACGCTCCGCACGGCAAGCGCGGTTACTTCACGTCCTGGATTCAGACCACGGCGACGCTCGGTCTGTTCCTGTCGCTGGTCGTCATCGTCGCCGTCCAGATCGCCGTCGGCAAGGAAGCCTTTGCAGCCTGGGGCTGGCGCATTCCGTTCCTGCTCTCCTGCGTTCTGCTCGGCGTTTCCGTCTGGATTCGTCTGAAGATGAACGAATCGCCCGCCTTCAAGAAGATGAAGGAAGAAGGAAAGGGCTCCAAGGCACCGCTGACGGAAGCGTTCGGCCAATGGAGAAACGCCAAGATCGCGCTGCTCGCTTTGTTCGGCGCCGTCGTCGGCCAGGCTGTCGTCTGGTATTCCGGCCAATTCTATGCGTTGTTCTTCCTGCAGAACATCCTGAAGGTCGATGGCCAGTCCGCCAACCTGATGGTTGCTGCCTCGCTTTTGATCGGCACCGGTTTCTTCGTCTTCTTCGGCTGGCTGTCGGACAAGATCGGTCGCAAGCCGATCATCATGGCAGGCCTTCTGCTGGCGATGGTCACCTACTTCCCGCTGTTCAAGGCGCTGACCTGGGCCGGTAATCCGGCTCTGGCCGAAGCACAGGAAACCGTGCGGGCAACCGTGACGGCCGATCCGGCGGACTGCAAGTTTCAGTTCAACCCGACCGGCACGGCGAAGTTCACCACATCCTGCGATATCGCCACCTCGTTCCTGACGCGCAACTCGGTGCCCTACGACGTCGTTCCCGGCCCTGCCGGCACGCCGGCAACGGTCAAGATCGGCGATGAAACCGTATCCAGCTACGACGCCATCGCCGCTGGCGACCAGGCCAAGGCTTTGAACGGCGCCTTCGAAAAGCAGATCAACATTGCACTTCACGACGGCGGCTATCCGCTGGTGCGCGGTGCCGCCAAGGTACCGGAAAGCAAGCTTGACGGCTTCGTCGCCGCCAATCCGGAACTCGCATTGGATGTTGCCGCTGTCCGTGGCGGCGAGAAGGCAAGCATGACCGGCGAACAGCTGGTCGCCGCCAAACTGCTGACGGTCGAAGAGGCAGCCGGCGTCACCGAAATGCCGGTCTATACGATCGACAAGGGCGGCGCGTTCGCCATGGTCGCCGACCCGGCGCGTGTCAACTGGCTGACGATCATCGCCGTGCTCACCGTTCTCGTCATCTATGTGACGATGGTCTACGGCCCGATCGCCGCCCTTCTGGTCGAGCTTTTCCCGACCCGCATCCGCTACACCGGCATGTCGCTGCCCTATCACATCGGCAACGGCTGGTTCGGCGGCCTGCTGCCGGCAACGGCCTTCGCGATGAGCGCGGCCAAGGGCGATATCTACTACGGTCTCTGGTACCCGATCGTCTTTGCCGGCATCACCCTGGTCATCGGCATGCTCTTCCTGCCGGAAACCAAGGATCGCGACATCCATGCAATGGATTGACCCCTGATACCCAAGACAAAAAAGCCCGGCGCGAACAGCGCCGGGCTTTTTCTTTTATGTTTTGCGGTCAGAGGGAGAAGCGGCCGTATCTGCCGTTGTTGTAGATGAGGGATTGGCCTTCACCGGCGACGATCGAGACGACCCGGCCGAGCAGGATCGCATGGCTATGGCGCTCGATGATCTCATCGACTTCGCAATCGATGGCGGCGAGCGCACCGCGCAGCACCGAAGCGCCGCTGGCCAGCGTCTGCCATTCCGCCCCGTCGTAACGATCCGGCCCCTTGAGGCCGTCCTTGCCGGCGAAACGATCGGCCACCGCCTGCTGCTCGGCCGTCAGGATGTTGACGCAGAAATGCCCATAGCGCTGGATGATCGGCCAGGTGGAGGAGCTGCGGTTGATGTTGACGATCATGGTCGGCGGATCGACCGAAAGGGCGGTGGCCGACGTGACCGTCGCTCCCGTCCTCTCCTCGCCCACGCCGGCCGTTACCACCGCAACGCCGCCGGAAACCAGCCGCATGGCCGATTTGAGGCTTGCCGCATCGGCAAGATGTGCAAAGGCATCCGGTCCTGCGGCAAAGGCGGTTTCCGCCCCTATGGATTTTCTCAACACGACATTCATTCCCGCGAACTCCCGCCTGTTTATCTTTAAGGCAAATGTGGCATCGCGGGACAGGTTTTCTCAAGCAAAGAAACTTCCGCTTCGGCCTTCCGGGAGAACGCAAATTTCTTTCATGATAAATTTTATAGATTATATTGTTTTCATGAAAGGCCCGGAACCCTGGGCTTTTCCACGGATCGAATTTCCGATCCGGCGAATAGAGCATATTTTTCCTAGACTATTGACAGTCGCATCAATTGCGGCAACTTTGTGTCAAAAGCGGAGCGATCCGGTCTGGCGGACAAAAGGGGTTGGCATGTTTTATCATGGTGGAATGACGCTCGGTTACTTCACGCCGCCGGCAAAGCCGGAAAAGCAGATCCGTGTCGAAAAGCCGTCGCTGCGCAGCAATGACAGCGCCATCGACGTCGAGCCCGCGCGCACCGACGAGCTGAACCGGGCCTTCCTCACGCCCTGGCACCTGTTTTATTGAGAGGCAGCCTCAGCCCTGGAAGGCCGTCACTTCGATCTCGATCAGCATTTCCGGGCGGATGAGATCGCAGACGACCATGGTGGCCGCGGGGCGGATCTCGCCGAAAGCCTCGCCGAGGATCGGGAAAACGATATCGGCATAGGCCGCATCCGTCACGTAATAGTGGTTGCGCACCACGTCCTTCAGCGAAAACCCGGCTTCGACGAGGGCGGCTTCGATCGTCTTGAGGCAGTTGCGCGTCTGGGCTTCGACCGTTTCCGGCATGCTCATCGTCGCATAATCGTATCCGGTCGTGCCGGATACGAAGCACCAGTCACCCTGCACCACCGCGCGCGAATAACCCGCCGTCCTTTCGAACGGCGAGCCGGATGAGATCAGCTTGCGCGGGCTTGGCATGGGCTCAGGCCCAGGGGCGGGCGGAGGCGTTGGTCTTTTCGAAGCTGTCGATCGAGGAGACTTTTTCCAGCGTCAGACCGATGTCGTCGAGGCCGTTCAGCATGCAGTGGCGCTTGAAGGCATCGAGTTCGAAGGTGATCTTGCCGCCGTCCGGGCCGGTGATTTCCTGGTTTTCGAGATCGACCGTCAGCACGGCGTTCGAGCCGCGGCTGGCGTCGTCCATCAGCTTTTCGAGGTCTTCCGGCGAGACGACGACCGGCAGGATGCCGTTCTTGAAACAGTTGTTGTAGAAGATGTCGGCGAACGAGGTCGAGATGACGCAGCGGATGCCGAAATCGAGCAGCGCCCACGGCGCGTGTTCGCGCGAGGAGCCGCAGCCGAAATTGTCGCCGGCAACGAGGATCTTGGCGTTCTGGTAGGCCGGCTTGTTGAGGACGAAATCCTCGTTGACGGAGCCGTCTTCATTGTAGCGCGCTTCGGCGAACAGACCCTTGCCAAGGCCGGTGCGCTTGATCGTCTTCAGGTAATCCTTCGGAATGATCATGTCCGTGT
Organism: Rhizobium sp. Root1212; assembly: GCF_001424985.1. Classification (GTDB taxonomy): domain Bacteria; phylum Pseudomonadota; class Alphaproteobacteria; order Rhizobiales; family Rhizobiaceae; genus Pararhizobium. Next base: position 329,054 of record NZ_LMDA01000022.1, on the reverse strand, counting down.
CGATATTGACGACGGGAAGGGGCGCGGCAACGCCGGTGAGCTTGACGAACTTGTCCATGACTGTGCGCTTTCGATTCAACGGGACACAAGAATTGTGTCCCGCGTTTAGAGCAATTTCACGCCAAAATGAAGAAGAATCTGCTCAAAGGCCTGCTTCACAGGCCTTGCCGGGAAACGCCCGCCTCAGAGATCGATGATCGTGCCGCGGCCGTCGTTCCAGATGCGCGGCTCCTTCTGCGGGCGCGGACCCTGCGCGCGTGCGGTGGCGCGCACCGGCTTCGGGCTGATGCGCGCCGAAATGGCGCTTGCCACCATCAGCACGGCCACGATACCGGCCAGGGCCACGCCCAGCGACGCCGTGAAGACGAGGGCCATCAGCGTGAACGCGATGCCTGCTGCCGTCAGGAGAAAAGAGCGAATGCTTTGCATGTTCATCACCTTTCGTTACCGCAGATGTGGGATGGCGTGCCCGGCCTTGCAAGAGCCGTTACCATCACTGCCTTGCGAAAATGGCGAAAGCCGGGCACAAAAGTCCCATGAGTTTTCCTGATCCCCGCCATCCTGCCCGCCTGCGCCGCTCCGTGCTCTGCGTTCCCGCCGACAACGAACGGGCGCTGGGGAAGATCGCCTCGCTTGTCTGCGATGGCGTGATCTACGATCTGGAAGACGCCGTGCTGACCGACAGGAAAGCCGAGGCCCGCGAGATGCTCGTAGCGCATCTCGAAAAATCCCGGCCGGCCGGCGTCGAGATCGTCATTCGCATCAACAGCCTCAAGACGCCCTTTGGCGAAGAGGATTTGCTGGACGCGATCCGGCTGCAGCCGGATGCGATCCTCTTGCCCAAGGTGGAAAGTCCCGCCGATATCCAGCTCGCTGCCGATCTTCTCGCCGAAAACGATGCGCCGGACAGTCTTCGCCTCTGGGCGATGATCGAGACGCCGCGGGGCGTGCTCAATGCCGCCGCGATCGCCGAAACCGGCCGCACCTCCGGCGGCCGGCTCGATTGTTTCGTGCCCGGCCTCAACGACCTGCGAAAGGAAACCAACGTTCCTGCCCTGCCCGGCCGGCCCTATCTGGTTTCCTGGTTGATGCAGATCCTGCTTTCGGCGCGCAGCTGCGGCCTCGATATCATCGATTCCGTCTATAACGATTTCCGCGATGCCGATGGGCTCGATGCCGAATGCCGCCAGGGCCGTGACATGGGTTTCGACGGCAAGATGCTGATCCACCCCGCCCAGATCGAAATCGCCAACCGCGCTTTCGGGGTCACGTCGGAAGCTGCGGCTGAAGCGGCTGCGATCATCGACGCCTTCGCCCGGCCGGAAAACGCCGGCAAGGGCGTCATCAATCTCGATGGCCGCATGGTCGAGCGTCTGCATCTCGACCAGGCCCTGAAAACCGCCGCCAAGGCGGATGCCATGCAAAACAAGGACAATCCCGCATGAAACTCTACCGCTTCCTTACCGGCACCGATGACGCCGCCTTCTGCCACCGCGTCACCGACGCGCTGAACAAGGGCTGGTCGCTGCATGGCTCGCCGGCGCTGTCCTTCAACAGCCAGACCGGCCAGCCGATGACCGGCCAGGCGATCGTCAAGGACGTCGAGGGCAAGGATTATCATCCCGACATGAAGCTCTCGGAGCAATAATCGCTCCTGCGATGGCGCGGCTAACCGCGCCATCCGCTTTCAATGCGCGTGTTCCACGCTCGCTTCGATCCGCTCCATATCGTCATCCGAAAGTCCGAAATGATGGCCGATCTCGTGGATCAGGACATGGGTGATGATATCGCCCAGCGTCTCGTCGTTTTCCGCCCAGTAATCGATGATAGGGCGGCGATAGAGCGTGATCCGGTTCGGCATCTCGCCGGTTTCCATGGTGAAACGCTCGGTGATGCCGCGGCCTTCGAATAGCCCCAAGAGATCGAAGGGCGTTTCAAGCGCCATGTCATCGAACACCTCGTCGCTCGGAAAATCCTCGATCGCGATGATGAGATTGGTCGCAAGCGTGCGGAATTCATCCGGCAGGTGGCTGTAGGCCTCCTGGGTGAGGGATTCGAAGGTGCTGATCGTCGGCGCGTGGCGTTCCCGCCAGTCGCCGGTCTGGTCTATATTGGCCATGAAGTCTCCTTGTGCTCTTCATATAGCATTTTGCCCGGTTTTTTCGAGAGCATCGGTGCTTGCGGCGACAAAGGAATAAATTCACAAGATTCAGTCGTTGACTCTTTCGGGCAGCTCTGGAATCAATAGGAACATAACAGGAACAATCTGAATTGGAGACCGTCATGGTTGGCACGGCCATGGCGCGTGAGCGGCTTTTTACGCTCCGTGAAACGATCGCACGGCTGGAAGGCAAAGCCGTGCCCGATCTCTCGGAAACGCCGCTTCGCAACGATACGCAAACCGTCCGTCACCTCAGCCTCGGCGTCGATAGCCTCGATGAGGCGCTGGGCGGCGGCATTCCGCTACAGGGATTGAGCGAAATCCGCTGCCGGCTTCTGGTGGATGCCGGTGCCGCCAGCGGTTTCACCACCGCTTTGGCGGCTCGCATGCAGGCCGAGGAGAAGGTGCGCTCCGGCCGGTCCCTCGCCCCGGTTCTGTGGATCGGCGATACGGTGGGAACGATGGAAGCGGGCCTGCCCCATGCCGTCGGCCTCATTCATTTCGGCCTTGCACGGCACGGCTTTTTTCATGCGGCGCCGCGCAAGCTCGACGATGCGCTCTGGCTGGCCGAGGCCGCGATGGAAAGCGGCGCCTTCTGCGCCGTTATTTTCGAGGTTCGGGGCAATCCGGCCCATTTCGGTCTGACGGAAAGCCGCCGTCTCAGCCTGAAGGCCAAGGCCGCGGGCAAGCCCCTTCTCTTGCTGCGCGAAGGCGGTGAGGAAGAGGCAAGCAGTGCCGCCTGCCGGTTTCTCGCCGAGCCCGCCCCTGCCCGCCCTCGCCTTCTGGCCGGCGGCGGGCAACTCGAAGGCAGCATCGGCAATCCCGTTTTCCGCCTGACCCTCGAAAAAAGCCGAAGCCCGGCTCCCCTTTCCCTTCTCTTGGAGTGGAACCCCCATGACCGCCGATTTGCTGTTATCCCGGACGAAACACTTACGCATTCTGGCGCTCGGCTTTCCGCATCTGCCCACGGACCGGATCGCCCGCAGCAAATGGGGACCGTCCTGGCGTTCGACCGGGCGTCCTGACGTCCCGGCGATTGCCTGCGTCGGCCGCTACGACAATACGCTGCGGCTCACTGCACTGGATGAGAAGGCAGAAGCGCTTGGCCTGCGCCGGCATCAGGGGCTGACCGAGGCGCGCGCGCTTTACCCGCAACTGGAAATCGCCGAGGAAAACCCGGCTGGGGACCGCGACCTGCTGCTGTCCATTGCCGACTGGTGTGATCGTTATACCCCGCTCGTCGCGCAGGATGCCGATGACGGCCTGTTTCTCGATATCACCGGCTGCACCCATCTGTTCGGCGGCGAGGAAGCCCTGCTGAACGATGTCCTCTCGCGCCTCTTTCATATGGGTTTTGACGTTCGCGGAGCAATTGCCTCTTCGCCCGGCCTTGCCTGGGCGGTCGCCCATTTCGGGCGTGGCGGTGTCATCGGCGATGATCCGCGCGATATCCTGATGCCCCTTCCCATTCAGGCCTTGCGGCTGGAGACGGACCTCGTCGCGTCCTTGAGCAAGCTCGGCCTGAAACGCATCCGCGATCTCGCCACGGCCCCACGGGCGCCGCTGGTGCGGCGGTTCGGCATCCGGCTGATGCAGCGGCTCGATCAGGCACTCGGCTATGAGGAAGAGCCGATCTCTCCCCGGCGGGCCATCGCCAGTCTTTCGGCGGAACGGCGGCTGGCCGAGCCGATCGTCTCGCAGGACGATGTCCTTCATCTCGCCGGCCGGCTCGCCGCCTCCCTGAAGCCGGGACTGGAAGCCCGCGGTGCCGGCGGCCGGTTGTTCGAGTTGGTGCTGTTCCGCGTCGATGGCAAGGTCCTGCGCCTCGTCGTCGGCGCCTCCCAGCCCTTGCGCGATCCAGCGCGTATCGGCCAGCTGTTCACGGAACGCCTGACTGCCATACATGACGATCTCGATGCCGGTTTCGGCTTCGAAATCCTGCGCCTGAACGTGCTGAACCATGAAGATTTCAGCATGCGCCAGGGCGATTTTGCCGGTAAGGAACAGAGCGAGACATCCCTCCCTGATTTCATCGACCGGGTAGCGGCCCGGCTAGGGCCGGATTGCCTCAACGGCTTCCATCTTCAGGAAAGCCATATTCCCGAAAAAGCCGCTCTCGCCGTGCCGGCTGCGGACCATATCCGGGCGGGGAAGGCCGTCGAAGCCGCCCTCCCCGCGACAGACCGGCCGCTCCGGCTCCTTAAGTCTCCCGAGCCGATGGAGGCGTTTGCCAGTGAGGTTCCCGATGGTCCGCCCGGCAGTTTCCGTTGGCGGCGCGCCTTGCACCGCATGACCCGCAGCGAAGGCCCGGAGCGGATCGAACCGGAATGGTGGAGCAGTCTGGAAGGTGATCGTGTCAGGGATTATTTTCGCGTCGAGGACGAGCAGGGCTATCGTTTCTGGATCTACCGCGAGGGCTTTTACGGTGACAGCGCGCAGCCGCGCTGGTTCGTGCATGGAATTTTCGCATGAGCGCGGGGATCGCCTATTGCGAGATCGCCGCGCGCACCAATTTCTCCTTTCTGGAAGGGGCCTCCCATCCGGAGGAAATGGTGATGGCGGCTTCGGCCCTTGGCCTTGCGGGCCTCGGCATTGCCGATCGCAATTCCGTCGCCGGCGTCGTTCGGGCCTGGCGGCAGCTGAAGGTGCTCGATGAGAAATACAGAAATCCCGACGCCCGGACTGAGAAGGAAAAAGCGGAAGGCCCGCCCCTCAAACCTGTCGGCCAGTTTCAGCCGGGTGCCCGGCTGGTCTTTTCGGATGGTACGCCGGATATCCTCGCCTTTCCGCAGGACCGACGGGGATGGGGAAACCTCTGCCGATTGCTGAGTGCCGGAAACCTGCGAACCGAGAAGGGTTCCTGCATCCTCTATCTGTCCGATCTCATCGAATGGGGCGACGGGATCATGCTGGCCATCGCCCCCCATGCCCCCGCCGTGCTTGAAACATCGGGTTTCGAAGAGCTGGATGATCATGTGCGGCAAATCCGGGAGCGCTTTCCCAAGACGCTCTGGATCGCGCTTTCTCCAGCCTATGACGGGCGGGATGCGCTGGTTTTCGCGCATCTTGCCCAGCTTGCGGACAAGCATCGTCTTCCCCTGATCGCGACCAACCAGCCGCTCTACCATGGTCCGACCCGCCGCCCGCTTTCCGATATCGTGACCGCCATCCGCGACGGTGTACCGATCGCAAAGGCGGGTTTTCGCCTCTCCGCCAATGCCGAACGGCACCTGAAGCAGGGAAAGGAAATGGCCCGGCTCCTGCGCCGTTATCCCGAGGCGGTCACCAATACGGTAGCATTTTTTAGCCGGCTGTCTTTTTCACTGAAAGAGATCAGCCACAATTATCCCGACGAAAGCATCAATGGCGAACACCCCTTCGAGACCCTCAAGCGCTTAACCTATGAGGGGGCTGCCGAACGCTATCCGGAAGGCATTCGCGGAAAGGTTCTGGGCCAGATTAAATACGAACTGGATTTGATCAAGGAGAAGAAGTACGCCCCCTACTTCCTCACGGTCTACAAGATCGTCAAGCATGCTCGCCATGAACTCAAGATCCTTTGCCAAGGCCGCGGCTCGGCGGCCAATTCAGTCATTTGCTATTGCCTTGAGATCACTGAGGTCGATCCCGGCAAAAGCACGTTGCTCTTCGATCGCTTTCTCTCGATGGATCGCGACGAGCCGCCGGATATCGATGTCGATTTCGAGCACGGGCGGCGCGAGGAGGTCATTCAGTATATCTACAAGACCTATGGCATCGCCCATGCCGGCCTGACGGCGGGCGTGACCACCTATCGCAGCCGCTCGGCCGGCCGCGAAGTCGCCAAGGCTTTCGATCTTTCCGAGGATGTGCAGTCGGCGATTTCCCATGCGGTCAGCGGCTGGTGGACGGAAAAGCTGACGGATGCGGATGCACGCGCCGCCGGCCTCGATATCGCCGATCCCACCACACGGAATGTGCTGCATCATGCCTCGACGCTGATGGGCTTTCCGCGGCACCTGACCCAGCATGTCGGCGGTTTCGTCATCACCCGCGACCGGCTCGACGAGGTCGTGCCGATCATGAAGACGGCGATGCCCGACCGCTACATGATCGAATGGGACAAGGACGATCTCGACAGTGTCGGCATCCTGAAAATCGATGTTCTGGCGCTGGGCATGCTGACCTGCATGCGCAAGGCTTTCGAGCTGCTGAAGAGCCATTACGGCGTCACCAAGACGCTCGCCGATCTCGGCAATGCCACGCACCCGGATGAAAAGGAAGTCTACGACATGATCTGCCGGGCCGATACGATCGGCGTCTTCCAGATCGAAAGCCGGGCGCAAATGAGCATGCTGCCGCGGCTGAGGCCCCGAAAATTCTACGATCTGGTGATCGAAGTAGCGATCGTCCGGCCGGGGCCGATCCAGGGAAACATGGTCCATCCCTATCTCAAGCAGCGCGAAGCGGCGCGCAAGCCCGGATATAGAACGCCTTTTCCGAAGGAAGAGCTGCGTCCCATTCTGGCGCGGACATTGGGCGTGCCCCTGTTTCAGGAGCAGGCCATGCAGATCGCGATCACCGCGGCCGGGTTTTCGCCTGCCAAGGCCGATCGGCTGCGCCGCTCCATGGCCACCTTCAAGCGAACCGGCACCATCGATTCCTTCCGGCAGGATATGGTCGGCGGCATGGTTAAGAGGGGATACGAACGGGAGTTCGCCGAGCGCTGCTTCAAGCAGATCGAAGGTTTCGGCGAATATGGTTTTCCCGAAAGCCACGCCCAGTCTTTCGCGCTGCTGGTCTATGCGTCCTCCTGGGTCAAAGCCTATTATCCGGATGTCTTCTGCGCGGCCCTCCTGAATTCCCAGCCGATGGGCTTTTATCCGCCGGCCCAGCTGGTGCGCGACGCGCGCGAGCACGGCGTCGAGATCCGGCCGGTGGATGTCAATTCTTCGGGCTGGGACACGCTGCTCGAAAAGGCCCCTTTCAATCCCGAAGCCATCGATTGCCGACACGAGAACATGGCCGGCGTCATTCGCACGGGCCATGCCCTGCGGCTCGGCTTTCGCCTGGTCACCGGCCTTTCCGAAAACGATATGGGAAGGCTCGTCACCTGCCGCGGCCAAGGCTACGCGTCGATCCGCGAACTCTGGTTGAGATCGGGTCTCGAGCGGGCCGCGATCGAGCGGCTGGCGGATGCGGATGCCTTTCGCTCCCTCGGGCTTTCGCGGCGACAGGCGCTCTGGGCCGTGCGGGCGCTCGACGGGAAAAGTGCGGCCGAAAAACTGCCGCTTTTCGAGATGGCCGGCCATGAAGACCTGCAGTGCGAGCCGGACACCAGGCTTCCGGCCATGCCGCCTGGCGAGGAGGTGATCGAGGATTACCGCCATCTGACCTTGTCGCTCAAGGGGCATCCGGTCTCGTTCCTGCGGGACAGGCTGTCGCGGATGGGCATCCTGGCAAGCCGGGATCTTCTTACTGTCGCGAATGGCCGCCGCGTGACGATTGCCGGCATCGTGCTGGTGCGTCAGCGGCCGGGCTCGGCCAATGGCGTGATCTTCATGACGCTGGAGGACGAAACCGGCATCGCCAATGCTATCGTTTGGAAAGCGACCTTCGGCCGCTACCGGACGATCGTGCTCGGGGCACGGTTGGTGAAGATAACCGGCAAGCTGCAAAGCCAGGACGGCGTGCAGCACGTCGTGGCCGAGCACATGGAAGACCTGACGCCCATGCTCGGCTTGCTTCTCGATCCGTCACCCATCGGGGACCCTGACGGCCGGAAAGCGGATGAGGCAACCGGGCAATCCCTGCAGAAACGGACCCCACGTATCATCCCCGCCGATGCGCCTGCCGCCGTCATGCCGAAAGGACGCAATTTCCATTGATGGCGACAGGGATAAACGGGCAAATCGGCGCTCTAAAGCGGGTGGCCCATGGCGCTGTAACAAAACGTGTAGAAATTCTTTCGATCAAGAAACGGTGAGTCGATGGAGATCAGGGAGGTGAATTTGCCAGCCGCTTTTCCATAAGCAAATGAAAACACGATGTTTTCTATCAAGTTTAGAATCGATCTAATCGATGCCGGGAAAATCCATGTGGGGATTTTTAGTTGACAATAAATATCCTCTTTTGCTCTATGAAAAAATTCAGTGCTTTGTGTATGACGGGCAGAACGAATGCTGGTTTGCAGCTGCAATTATATCACCGATAAAGAGATCGAAGAGACGATCATCAGCCTTCTCGATGAAGACTGTTGGCAGCTGATCGTGCCTGCGAAGGTCTACCACGCGATGGAAAAGCGCGGCCGTTGCTGCGGCTGTTTCCCCAATGTCATCGACATCATCATCCGCACGACCGAGCAGTATCATGCCGGCCGTGACTCGACGGACGTCGAAATATTTGATTTCATGAGCCGCCTCAAAAAATTCCATGAAGAAAACAGGAGAGCGGACATTGAAAGGCGACAAAAAAGTCATCGAGCAGCTTAACGAAGCGCTCTATCTCGAACTCGGTGCGGTCAACCAGTATTGGCTCCACTATCGCCTTCTCGACGATTGGGGCTTTACGCTGCTCGCCAAGAAGGAACGCGCCGAATCGATCGAGGAAATGCAGCACGCCGACAAGCTGGTTTCCCGAATCATCTTCCTCGAGGGCCATCCGAACCTGCAGACGGTCGCGCCGCTGCGCATCGGCCAGAACGTCAAGGAAGTGCTGGAAGCCGACCTCGCCGGCGAATACGATGCCCGTACGGCCTACAAGAATTCCCGCGATATCTGTCATGCGGCTGGCGATTACGTTTCCATGAAGCTGTTCGAGGAACTGCTGATGGACGAGGAAGGCCATATCGATTTCCTCGAAACCCAGCTCGATCTCCTGAAGTCGATCGGTGCGGAGAAATACGGCCAGCTCAACTCGGCGCCGGCCAATCAGGTCGAGTCGGAATAAGTTTTTTAAAGACGTCTGCCAAGCCCGTCCGGCATCTGCTGGGCGGGCTTTTCCATGCCAGCAGTCCGGCGGACGAAACCTGTAAGTCGCCGCATCTCCTGATGCCAATCCGCGATTCCGTGTTGCATCGCGGACGAAATTTCCCGCTTTTTCGCCTGTTCCCATGGGAACACGAACGGCCTCTCACCCGCGTTACCCATAAAGCATCCGGTCAGAAGGAACCTTCGAACCGGAAAGGCCACCGGAGGAAATCCGCCATGGATGGAACAGTCTAGTCATAGTTGACCCGAGCCAACGCAGCGGCGCTTGGCTCATTCCTGGCAGGATCGAAAACCTTGCACCGCTGACCCGACCGGGTCTGCGAACGGTGGCCCTATTCGTTGAAACAGTCCAGGAGACTAATATGCGGTACATCACGGGTACGATCAACGCGGATACGCTGATCGGCAGCGATCTGGAAGACGACACCATCATGGCTTTGGAGGGCAATGACAAGATCAATGGCGGCATGGGATCGGACATGATCCTGGGTGGCGAAGGAGATGACATCGCCGATGGCTCATTCCAGGGCGATACCATCATGGGTGAAGCCGGCAACGACACGCTCAACGGTAATAGTGGCAACGACAATCTGGATGGCGGTCTTGGCAAGGACAAGCTGAATGGCGGCAGCGGTCAGGACGCGATCAATATTAACGAGTACGCCAACGGCAATGGCGACATCGCCGATGGCGGCTCCGGCACCGACCGGCTGGTCATCGACTATAGCGAGGCCACGGCCAAGCTGAACATCACCATCAAGGACTGGATTTCGCCGCAGACGCTGACGGGTGGCGTGCAGGCCACCAATGTCGAATCCTTCTGGATCACCGGCAGCGATTTCGACGATACGATCACCGGTGGCAACTATTCCGATTTCTTTGTCGGGGGCGCGGGCAACGATACCCTTTCGGGAGGGCGCGGCTTCGACATGCTGTCAGGTGGTATCGGCAACGATACGCTGCGGGGCGGATACGGCATCGATTTCCTATCCGGGGACGAGGGTGACGATACGCTCTATGGCGACAAGGGCATGGATTCCCTCGACGGCGGCATCGGCAACGACAAGCTCTACGGCGGGGATGATCTCGACTGGATCGTCGGCGATGAGGGTAACGACGCGCTCTATGGCGGTAATGGAAGCGATACGCTTGATGGCGGCGCCGGGAATGACAAGCTCTATGGCGAGAATGACGGCGATACGATCGACGGTGGCAAGGGCGACGATATCGTCGAGGGCGGCGCCGGCAACGACACCGTCACCTATACCTACGGCGAAGGCAAGGACACGATCACCGACAGCGCCGGTAGCGATCGGCTTGTGATCCAGAATTTCACCGCCAATTTCACCGCCAAGGCCTCCACAGAGGTCAATACGCTGGCCGGCGGCACGACCTTCAAGGGCTTCGAACACTATACCATCGTCGCAACCGGCACCGGCGCCAATACGATCAAGACCAGCAGCGGTGACGACAACATCGATTCCGGTGCCGGCAACGATACGATCGATGCCGGGGCTGGCAACGACTACGTCTATACCGGCCTCGGTGCGGATAGTGTCGTGGCCGGTCTGGGCAACGACAAGGTCAGCCTCGGTGACGGTGGCGCGGACAAGGCCGATGGCGGTGATGGCACCGACACTGTCCTGGTCGACCGCCGCTCCGCCACGGTTGGCCAGACCTTCAGCGCCACAGGCGCCACCGCAACCATCAGCGACGGAACCAGCCTGAAGAACTTCGAAAACTACGTCGTCTCCTTCGGCAAGGGCAATGACGTGGTGAAGTCGGTCGGCTCGGCCAAGAGCGTCGAGTTCTATGGTTACGACGGAAACGACACGCTGATCGGCACCATCGGCAACGACAAGCTGGATGGCGGTGACGGCAACGACAGCCTGAAATCCGGTGACGGCAACGATTCGATCTATGATGCCGGCGGCACCAACACGATCGATGCCGGCAAGGGTAACGACCTCGTTTCGGTCGGCGACAGCCTCTCCGGTACGTCGATCGGCCATAACACGGTCAATCTCGGTGAAGGAGACGACAGTTTCTATCGCTCCGCCTCCACCGGCAAGCTGACACTCGACGGCGGTGCGGGCACCGATTTTGCCAGCATCGACTTCAGCAAATATACGGCCGGCCTGACTTTCGTGCTGTCGCCCTCGGTCACCGTCACCAATGCGCCGGTCACCGTCAAGAATATCGAGCGCGTCGCACTCCTCGGCGGCACGGGCAACGACGTCTTCACTGGCGGCAGCCTTAGCGACGACCTGCGGGGCGGCGCTGGCAACGACACGCTCACCGGCGGCGGCGGCAACGACACCCTCATCGGCGGTATCGGCAACGATACGCTGCGGGGCGGTGATGGCAACGACACGATCTGGGCCGACGGGCCGAAGCTCAATGGCGGCAAGGATACGGTCTATGCCGACGCCGGCAACGATACCGTCTATATGGGCATCGGCGACAAGGCAGACGGCGGCATCGGCACCGACCGCATCTCCATCGATGCCGGCGACCAGACGAAGGATATCACCTTCACCTTCTCGACCGGCACCGTCACGGTCGATCCGGCGACGTCCTTCACTGCCTTCGAAGCCCTTAATTATTACGGCAGCAAGGGCAAAGACACGGTCACCGGCAGCAGCCTCGACGATGACCTGTTCGGCTATATCGGCAACGACATCCTGCGCGGCGGTGCCGGCAACGACAGGCTGGAAGACGGCAATGGCGACGACCAGCTGTTCGGCGATGCCGGAAACGACACCCTGCTGCGGACGGATGCACTCGGCAAGGATGTCTTCGACGGCGGCGCCGGCACGGACACGCTCGATTTCCGCCCCGGCGCTACCTCCGTCGTGATCGACCTGATGAACCAGGCCAAGAACAAGGGCATGGCCCTGGGTCTCACGGTCAAGAACATCGAGATCATCAACGGCAGCGAAGCGGATGACGACATTCGCGGCGATGCCGCCGTCAACACGCTGAACGGCGGCAAGGGTGACGACGTTCTCGACGGTCGTGATGGCAACGACATCCTGAACGGTGGTGGCGGCGACGACTGGCTGACGGGCGGCAAGGGCAACGACAAGTTCGTCTTCGATCTTGGCGGTCGTGACGGCGAAGGCGACGTCATCACCGACTTCACCCGAGGTCAGGACAAGCTCGTCATCGATAAGAGCGACTTCCATATCGCCGCCGGCGATACCACGGTCACGCTGGTCGTCGGTGCCGATCCCGTCGCCACCAGCACGAAGGGCACCTTCCTGTTCGAAAGCGACAATGGCCGGCTCTGGTTCGATGCCGATGGCAGCGGCAGCGATGCCGACCTGGAACTGGTCGCTATCCTGCAGAACGTCAAGACACTCTCCACCAGCGACTTCAGCTTCATCTGAGGTTTTGTCCAATAAAAACGCCGCGTCCGAAAGGGCGCGGCGTTTCAGGATGGACGGGGACCGTCAGGCCGCCAGATGGGAAAAGGCTGCGATCACCTCGTCATAGACCTTGCGCTTGAACGGAACGATCAGCTCCGGCAGGTCCCGCATCGGCTTCCAGGCCCATTGGTCGAATTCCGGCACATGGCCGCCCGGCGGCGGATCGATGGCAATCTCGCTTTCCGGCCCCTCGAAGCGGAAGGCGAACCAGCGCTGCGTCTGGCCGCGATATTTGCCCTTGAGGCCGATGCCGATCAGGTGGTCCGGCAGATCGTAATTGATCCAGCCCGGCGCTTCGGCAAGCAGAGAAACGCTCTTCATGCCGGTTTCCTCGTAAAGCTCGCGATAGGCGGCCTTCAACGGGTCTTCGCCCTTGTCGATGCCGCCCTGCGGCATCTGCCAGAGCTGCGGCGAGCCGTCATATTCGGAATTGCCGATGGCGATGCGGCGGCCGGCCCAGACGAGCTTGTCCGCATTCAGCACCATGATGCCGACACAGGGCCGATAGGGAAGATCCTCGGCCTTCAGCGGTTTGTTCTTATCCTTGCCCATCGCCCTCACCTTCTTTTGGTACAATATCCTATTGCTGCTGCGGGTCCTTGACGAGTGCGGAAACGCCGACGAACTCGATGCCGCGCGCGGATGCCTCATCCACCCAATCCGATATCGCGCCGACGCTTTCGTCGAAGGCCGAGGCGACGCCGATCGCCTGACCGTTTTTCCGGGCGACCCGTTCCAGTTCGTCGAGCTTCTTCAGGATCGCGCTACGATCGAGTTGGTCATCGACGACGAGATCGGCAAAGCCTTGTGGCACGTCCAGGGTTCCCGCCAGCGTTCCCGACAGCGACTGCGCTGAGGTGCCGTCGTCGAGAAACAGCAGGCCGCGCTTGGAAAGATCGCGCATGACCGGCTCCAATGCATCCGCATCCGAGAGGAAGCGGCCGCCGAGGAAATTCATGATGCCGGTATAGTTGGTGATTTCGGAGAGCGACTTGTGCAGCAGCGCGAGATTGGTCTTTGCACCGGCTTCGGTGGTCAGCGTCAGCGGACCCGGATCGTTTGCCGGGTAATCGAACGGTTCGAAGGGGATCTGCAGCAGGATTTCGTGGCCCTTGCGCCGAGCCTCCTGCATCCAGCGCTGCAGGCTGTTGCCGGAGGCGGCAAAGGCCAGCGTCACGTCCGGCGGCAGGGTGCGGATTGCATTCTGCGTGCCGGTCTGGCTGAGGCCCAGGCCACCTACGACGAGGCCGATACGGACCCCGCGCGTGCCCGACCACGGGCGGGCATACTGGTCCATCGGCCGCAGGCCATCGGGCCCGATGATGGGCAGCTTACCGTCGGGGCTGTCTTCCAAAAGGTCGTCGTTGGGGATCGCCGCCATGCGCGGGTCCTGCCCCTTCTTGTCCACCTGGATGAAGGCCGGACCTTCGCCATCGCGCTGCTTGGGCGAGTATTTGGTGACGACGGCGCCGTTGTCGGTCACCGTGCGCTCGACATTGGCGCCTGACATCGCGCCGCTTGGCTGCTGACCCTTGCGGGGTTTATCACCGTTACCGCTGGCCGGCTTGTCGGCGGGCGCTTCCTTCTCGGCGACAACCTGCGTTTCCGGCTCTGCCTTGCGTAAGGCCGAAGGCGACAGCGCCACCCAAAGGGAGACACCCGCAAGGGCGATCACGCCGGAAAAAACAGCGAGACGGGAAAAGGAAAAGACGGTGCGGGAGGCCGCGTCGGAGTTCCTCGGCGAACGCGGCTTGCGATTTTGACCAAGTGGCGCGTTGAGATCTGTTCCCAAGGGTGAAGCTCTGTCGACCGGAGGCTGGCATCTGGCCGCGAAGGGTGCGGCCTGTCAAGAATCAACCGCCCGGCGCGAGGCCGGGCGGTTTTGGAATTTCAGGGCGGGATCGCCGGATCAGGGCTTCAGTTCGGCCTTTTGCGGATTGGCGGGGAAGGCCGGATCGGTCTTCTTGCCGCGCAGCAGGTCCAGCGCGTAGTTGAGCTGAATGTCGTCCTTGGCTTCCGGCGGCACGTAGGCGACCGAGCCCGAGCCTTCGTCGGTCTCGTTCTGGCCCTGGATGTGGCCGCGCAGGCTGGATTCGCTGGTCGCCTCGACCTTGCCGAGCAATTCCGGCGGCAGGGGCTGCTCCACCTTGATGTCGGGCGAGATGCCCGTACCCTGGATCGACTTGCCCGACGGCGTGTAATAGAGCGCCGTCGTCAGGCGCAGCGCGCCGGCTTCGCCGAGCGGAATGATCGTCTGGACGGAACCTTTGCCGAAGGAGCGGGTGCCGAGAACGGTCGCCCGCTTCAGGTCCTGCAGCGCGCCGGCGACGATTTCCGAAGCCGAAGCCGAGCCGCCGTTGACCAGCACGATCACCGGCTTGCCATCCGTCAGGTCGCCCGGCGTCGCGTTGAAGCGGCGGGTTTCGTCGGGATTGCGGCCGCGGGTCGAAACGACTTCGCCACGCTCCAGGAAGGCGTCGGAGACGTTGATCGCCTGATCGAGCAGGCCGCCCGGGTTAAGGCGCAGGTCGAGCACATAACCCTTCAGCTTGTCGGCCGGGACCTGCGCCTTGATCTTTTCGATGGCGTTCTTCAGGTCGTCATAGGTCTTCTCGGTAAAGGAGATGACACGGACATAGCCGACATCGCCTTCGGTGCGGAACTTGACGGCGCGCACTGCGATGATGTCACGCACGATGGTCAACTCGATCGGCTTTTCGGCGCCCTTGCGCAGAATGGTTAGCTTGATCGGCTTGCCGACCTCGCCACGCATCTTGTCGACGGCTTCCTCGAGCTTCAGGCCACGCACGTCCTGGCCGTCGATCTTCGAGATGAAATCGCCGGCGAGAACGCCCGCGCGGGCAGCCGGCGTATCGTCGATCGGGCTGGTGACCTTCACGAGGTCGTCTTCCATGGTGACTTCGATGCCGAGACCGCCGAATTCACCCTTGGTCTGGGTGCGCATGTCTTCCGCGTCGGTGGCGTTCATGTAGCTCGAATGAGGATCGAGCGAGGACAGCATGCCGTTGATCGCGTTTTCGATCAGCTTGTCGTCCTGCGGCGGGGTGACGTATTGCGCGCGCACGCGCTCGAAAACATCGCCGAAGATCGCCAGTTCGCGATAGGTCGACGGATTGGCGGCCACGGCCGGGATGGTGGCCGAGTAGACCACGCCCATGGCGGTCGCACCCATCAGTGCCCCGACCAGAACAAGTGATGCCCTACGAATCATTGCGTGCCTTTCCGGTGTCTTGAGCGGTCCACCAAGGTCGGGAATCAACCGGTTTTCCATCTTTTCTGAATTCAATGTAAAGCGTTGGCCGGTCCGTTTCCAGCGCCAATGCAGCTGCACTCGCCACTCTTTTTGCCCCCATGACGGCAAGTGGTTCGCCGGCGACGACGAACTGGCCCTGCTGCACGTTGACGGCCTCCATTCCCGACAAAACGACGTGATAGCCGTCGCCGGGATTGAGGATGATCATCTGGCCGTAGCTGCGGAAAGAGCCCGCAAACACGATCCAGCCATCCGATGGTGCGGTGACCACTGCGCCGGCGTCGGTTTCGAGCATCATGCCCTGAAGACTGTGGCCCGTCCCGTCCGCATCGCCAAACCGCCGAACCGGAGTGCCGGCGGCAGGGTAGGCAAGCTTCTTCTGCAAATCCGAGAAGGCATATGCAGGTGCAATGCGGTTTTTGTCGGGCACGGCGTTGCGGGCAAGCTCGCGGGCCTTTTCGCGCTCGGCGTCGGAAAGCTGCTTTTGGCGCTCGGCTTCGGCGCGGGCCGCATCGGCTGCAGCGCGTACCGAGGCAATGTCTTTTTCCAGAGAGCCGATCAGGCCTTCGAGGCTCGTCGCCTTGGCGGCCAGTTCTTCCGCCTTGCGGCGTTCGGCGGCCAGCTCTTCAGCGTTCTTGTCGCGCAGCCGCGATTTTTCGACCATCAGCAGCGACATGCGCCGCTCTTCTTCCATGCGCGCCGTCATGTCGTCGGTCAGGGTCTGCTTTTGAGCGGCAATGTCGATGCGCAGCGACGAGAGCGCCTTGAGGTCGGCGGCGAGGTTTTCGGTTTCCTTGCGGATGCCCGGCACGACGGCGCCGAGCAGGATGGCGCTGCGCACCGAGGCTAGCGCATCTTCCGGCGCGACCAGAAGGGCAGGCGGCGGGTTGCGGCCCATGCGCTGCAGCGCGGCCAGCACTTCCGCCAGCACGCCGCGGCGGGCGCGCAACGAGGCGTGCACGGCGTCTTCCCGAGCGCGCAGGTCGTTGAGCTTCTTTTCGCCATCGACGATCTGCTGCTCCAGCGCCTGCCGCTTGCCGGCCGATTCGACCACGGCGGCGCGCAGGGTCTCGTTGGTCTTTTCGATCTCGGCGATGCCCTGTTCGAGGGCGGCGGCGCGTTCCTGCGAGAGCGTGATCGATTTCGACAGCGTATCGAGTTCGCCGCGGGTCTCGTCGCGGCGGCGGGAAAGCTCGGCTTGCGGATCGACTGAGGTTTGCTGCTGCGGGGCGGGTTGCTGCTGTGCTATGGCCGGAAGGGTGATCGCAACGAGGCAGGCGGCGATCATTGATGCGCGCACGGCTGCGAAGGCAGCCTTCGGCTTGCCGGTTTTCGTGCCGTTACCCTCGATCCCTGTCATGCCGTCTTGCGCCGCGTCCGTTGCCGGTTCGAATCTAAGCTGATTTGCCCCTCGCTCCAACAGCCATCTTCCGCAATTGCGGCAGCCGGATGGCGGCGGGACCGCGAGATCTGAGGATGCGGCTTCAGCCGGCGGCGCTGCGTGGCGGAGCAAAATCCTCGACCGGCTCAAGGCAGCTTTCGAGCTGCTCCAGCGCCATGGCGGCGAAGCCGGAGAGAAGCTTGTGCTGCTCGCCGGTAAAGCCGGTATGGGCCACGGTATCGACGATACAAAGCGTGCCGATCGTCGCGCCGGTCTTCGGCTCCTTCAGGGGTGCTCCGGCATAGAAGCGCAGCCCGCGTTCGCCCTTGACGAGCGCATTGCCGGCAAAGCGGACGTCGCGCGCCGCATCGAGCACGATCATGGTCTCCGGCGAGCCGAGCGCATGGGAGCAGATGGCGAGGTCCCGCGACGTCGATTCGAGTTCGATGCCGAAACGTCCGAGGAAACGCTGTTCCTCGGCATCGACGACGGTGACGACGGCAAGGCTGGTGCCAAGCGCCTGGGCGGCCATCTGGCTGATGCGGTCGAGTGACTGGCGCACAGTGGGCGTCAGGTTCGCAAGGAGCGTCTCGACAAGGGCCAGCCGTTCGGCTTCGTCGGCGGGGGGAAGGGCAGGGATACCGGTCTTGACCACCGCGTGGCTGATGACGCGGTTGCGGCCGCTGCGTTTGGCGCCGTAGAGAGCTTCGTCGGCCGAGGCTACCAGCTCGGTGGACCGGTGCAGC
Source organism: Rhizobium sp. Root1212 (assembly GCF_001424985.1). GTDB lineage: Bacteria > Pseudomonadota > Alphaproteobacteria > Rhizobiales > Rhizobiaceae > Pararhizobium. Next base: position 311,093 of record NZ_LMDA01000022.1, on the reverse strand, counting down.
GGCTCGGAGGAGGTCGGGTCGAAGGTGGCGACGCCAAAGCTGGCGGTGACGATGCCGAAACTCGATTGCGCATGACCGATCGCCAGTTTCTCGATCGATTGGCGCACGTCTTCGGCGATCCGGTCAGCCTCCTCCGCTCCAGTCTGCGGCAGGATGATGGCGATTTCCTCGCCGCCGTAACGGGCGACAATATCGGTTGCGCGCTGCAGGCGCTGGCGGATCGTTCGGGCGATCAGCCGCAGGCAATCGTCGCCGCGCTGGTGGCCGTAGAAATCGTTGAACATCTTGAAGCGGTCGACATCGATCATCACGATGGAGAGCGGGCGCGCCGTCTGGAGCGCTTCGGCAAAGCAGTCTTCGAAGCAGGTATCGAAGTGGCGGCGGTTGAAGAGGCCGGTCAGGTCGTCGATATGGGCGAGCCGGCGGTAGCGCATTTCGCTTTCACGACGGAAGCGCAGTTCCCGTGCCAGCATAATCGACAGGAACACGACGCAACCGGCAAGCGAGGCAAAGGAGATGGCCGTCATCGACGCCAGCGTCAGCCAGCCCGCATAAATTTCATCGACCGAAAGGCCGATCGAGACGATCAATGGCAGGGCATCGACCTTGCCGGCGCTATAGAGCCGTTCGACGCCGTCGATTGCCGACGGCATGGCAAAGGGCGCAGTGGCCGTCGCCAGCCGCCAGAAAATCGGCGTCGTCACATAGTTGGTTCCGATGGTGCCCTTCATGTCCGGCGCGCGCAAGAGCAGTGTGCCATCGGTGCCGTAGAGGCTGATCGTCCCCTTTTTCCCGAGTTCGAGCGAGCGGAACAGCTGCGAAAAACTCGAGAGCCGGAGCGAGAAGACGGCGACGCCGGCAAAGGCGCCGTTCCGGTCAGAAAGTCGGCGGCTGAGGATCACGGCCGCATCCTTCATCGGCGAGACGCCGACGGTCTTTGCGGTGAAAAGCAGGTCCTGTTTGGTGCGCTCGTGGGAATAGAAGAACGGCTCGTTGGCGAAATTGGTGCGTAGGCGGGGGCTTGTTTCCGAGCTGAGCTTCAGATCGCCTTTGGCGTCGAGCACGTAGATTTCGCCGATGCCGACATCGCTGCCGGAGCCGCCGAGGAAAGCGCGGCGCTTCTGCGGATCGAAGCGGAAATCGGGATTGCCCCGCAACAGTTCGCGCACCGACATCAGCACCAGATCGGCGCCGTTGAACGTCTGCAGGATTTCGCGCTGGACGGAGATTCTGAGATTGTTGGCGGCCACTTCCGCCTGCTCCCAGTCCTGGCGGCGCTGGTCGGACAGCAGAAGTACGAAGAGTGCGACGAAACCGGAGAGCGTGACGGCAAGCACGGCGGTCCAGAGGACGACCGTCAGTCTGCGGCGCCAGGAAACGGGACCGTCATCCGCCAGCGGAGTGCTCGAAACGCCTTTCACGACCATCCTTCCGAAGAGAATGCCACACTCATCCAGGCGGCCACGGAAGGCACGATAGCATCGCGACGATTAACGCGAGATTACGCAACGAAATTCGTGGGATAGCACCTCATTCGAAAGAGGTTTCTAAAGTAATTCGTGCGAATATGAGGCGCGTCAGACGCGGTGATAGGGATGACCGGAGAGGATGGTCACGGCGCGGTAAAGCTGCTCGGCGATCAGGATGCGCACCAACTGGTGCGGCCATGTCATCTTGCCCAGGCACACGACGGCATCGGCGCGGGCATGGAGGGCGGGGTCGAGCCCGTCGGCGCCGCCGATGGCGATCATGAGGTCGCGTTTTCCCATGTCGCGCAAGAAGCCTAGGAGGGTGGCGAAGCCCTGCGAATCAAGCGCCTTGCCGCGCTCGTCGAGCAGAAGCAGCAGGCTGCCTTCCGGCAAAGCCTTTTCCAGCATGCCGGCCTCCTCGCGCTTGCGCGTATCGGCGCTGGAGGCGCGGCTTTCGTTGACTTCGGCAAGGCGGGAAAACTCAAGGCCGATCGCCGGTCCCGCCTTGGCGAAACGGTCGAGATAACGGGCCGCAAGATCTTTCTCCGGGCCTGCCTTCAGGCGCCCGACGGCAAAGAGACCGACCCGCATGTTTCACTCCGTTTCGTCACTGATGGCAGCGCAATCTTCTGCCCGGCTCGCGCGCTATCGCAGCCGACGGCAAGCCGCAAGGATCACACTGTCCCGAAGCCCGCTTTAGCGGGCTTTCGTTCCGTGGCCGTCAGGCGGGCCTAGTGCAGCCGGCCGTCTTCCATATCCGGCGCAGCCCACATCTTCTCGATGTTGTAGAACTCGCGGATTTCCGGGCGAAAGACATGGATGATGATGTCGCCGCTGTCGATCAGAACCCAATCGCCGGTTTCCAGTCCTTCGACGCGAGCATTGCCATAGCCCTCGTCCTTCAGATCGGAAATCAGGTGATCTGCGATCGCCGAGACATGCCTGTTGGAGCGCCCCGAGACCACGACCATGTAGTCCCCAAGCGCCGATTTACCGGCAATGTCGATGGTGACAATATCTTCCGCTTTCGAGTCCTCAAGGCTAGAGAGGACCAGGTGAAGGGCACGGTCGGCAAGCTCGCTGCCACGATCCGCGCTCGGTGGGAAGATGCGTGTGACACTTCCCTTCGCGTGTGCTGTTGTCAGGGTCTTTCCTTTCCATTTGAACAGAACAGGCACTACGATTCGTTTGTCGGGCGAACCGTCACACCAAATGTAGTCATCAATGTCTTAATGTTTCAAGACATGAGAAATAAATGATGGTTTGTTCCCATTGTTCCATGACGATGGGTTCATGCCGTTTTTTCCCGCAAGGCCGTCGAACTCAGCGGCGAGCGAGGGCCATGGATGAAGGTCCAGGCCGGCGCCGGCCGCGATGCGAGGCTTGCTGCATCCTCCTCATCGACGCGGGCGTAATCGAAGGTTTTCGCCATCTTCGAGGACAGATAGGCAAGCGTCGCGCCGGGGCGGTCGATAACCGCGATCGGAAAGGTTTTGGCGATCGTCTGCCAGTTCTGCCAGAGATGGAAGTTCTTCAGGTTGTCAGCGCCCATGACCCAGACAAAGCGCACGCCGCGGTTCTTCTGGCGCACCTTTTCCAGTGTCCTTGCCGTGTAGCTCTGCCCCAGCGCCTGTTCGAATGCCGTGACCTTGATGCGCGGATCGTGGGCGATCTTTTCGCAAAGAGCGATGCGCTCGGCAAGCGGCGCCAGCTGGTTGCGGCTTTTCAAGGGGTTGCCGGGGGTTACCATCCACCAGAGCTGGTCGAGCTTCAGGCGGCGAAGGGCGATATCGGCCACCAGCTCATGGCCGGCATGGGGCGGATTGAACGAGCCGCCGAACAGGCCGACCCGCATGCCCGGCTCGACATGCGGCATCTTCAGATAGTCGGTAGCAACGGCGGCATCGTTCACTTAAGCGCGGACCTGGCCATTGCCGCGAACGCGATATTTGAAAGAGGTCAGCTGCTCGACGCCAACGGGACCGCGGGCATGCATCTTGCCGGTCGCGATGCCGATCTCGCCACCCATGCCGAACTCGCCGCCATCGGCAAATTGCGTCGAGGCATTGTGCAGAAGGATAGCCGAATCGATCTCGGAGAAGAAACGCTCGACGACGGCGGGATCGTCCGCGATCACCGCCTCGGTGTGCGACGACGACCACTTGGAAATATGTTCGATCGCGCCGGAGATGCCATCGACCAGCGCAACCGAAATGATGGCGTCGAGATATTCAGTCGCCCAATCCTCTTCGTTCGCCGTGATAACACCCGGCATCATCGCCCGGATCTCGTCGCAGGCCCGAACCTCGCAGCCGGCTTCCATCAGTGCCGTTAGCAACGGTACGACAAAGCGGTCCTTGGCTGCGCGATCGATCAGCAGGGTTTCGGCAGCGCCGCAAATACCGGTGCGCCGCATCTTGGCATTGACGACGATCGTCTTCGCCATGTCCAGATCCGCCGATTTGTCGACATAGACGTGGCAGACGCCTTCCAAGTGGGCGAAGACCGGCACCCGCGCTTCGTTCTGTACCCGCGCGACAAGGCTTTTGCCGCCGCGCGGCACGATGACGTCGATCGTTCCGCCGAGGCCGGTCAGCATCGCGCCGACGGCCGAACGGTCGGCGACCGGCACGATCTGGATCGCATGTTCCGGAAGCCCGGCATCCTTCAGGCCCTGCACCAGGCAGGCATGGATAGCCTGCGATGAATTGAGGCTGTCGGAACCGCCGCGCAGGATCACGGCGTTGCCGGCCTTGAGGCAGAGCGCGCCGGCATCGGCCGTCACGTTCGGCCGGCTTTCATAGATGACGCCGATGACGCCGAGCGGCGTGCGCACCCGCTCGATATGCAGGCCGTTCGGCCGATCCCATTCGGCGATGATGTGGCCGACCGGATCGGGCAGATCGGCAATGGCGCGGATCGCGTTGGCCATGTCGAGCACGCGGTTTTCCGTCAGTGTCAGCCGATCGAGGAACGAGGCAGCGACGCCGGTCTCGCGGGCGTTTTCAAGATCGAGCGCGTTGGCGGCCAGAATCTCGTCCTTGCGGGCAACGATGGCGCTGGCCATGCTGACGAGGGCGGCATGCTTGCGCTCGGCCGTGGCGATCGCCAAGGGCCGGCTGGCAGCGCGCGCCTGACGGCCGATGACCGCCATGATCTCCTGGATTTCCTTCTTGCGCGCATCGTCAAGCATGAGCGTCACTCCCCTGCGGCTCGGCTTTTTGTCTCGCAGCCGTCATGACCATGTCGTCGCGGTGGACCATGGCCGCGCGCCCGGCATAGCCGAGGATTGCGGCAATTTCCGAAGATTTGCGGCCGACGATCTGGCGCGCCTCGTCGGCATCGTAGCCGGCAAGTCCGCGCGCGATCTCGCGCCCTTGCGTACCGATAATGGCGATGGTATCGCCACGGCTGAACGCACCGGTGACCTCGCGCACACCTGCCGGAAGCAGGCTCTTGCCGGAAACCAGCGCATTTTCCGCACCGGCATCGATCGCCACGCTGCCCGCCGGCAGCAGTTGCCCGGCAATCCAGGTCTTGCGTGCCGTCACCGGAGAAGCGGACGGTGCAAACCACGACGAGCGCGCGCCTTCAGCAATCGCCTGCAAGGGTCGATCGGTCTTACCCGAGGCGATGATCATGGCGCAGCCCGCCACGGTCGCGATCTTGCCAGCATCGATCTTGGTGCGCATGCCGCCGCGCGAAAGCTCGGAAGCCGCACCGCCAGCCATTGCCTCGATTTCGGGGGTGATGGCTGGAATGGTTTCGAGAAAACGCGCAGCGGGATCGAGATGGGGCGGCGCCGTATAGAGCCCGTCGATATCGGACAGCAGCACCAGCAGGTCGGCGCCGGTCATGGTCGCGACGCGGGCGGCCAGCCGGTCGTTGTCGCCATAGCGGATTTCCGACGTAGCGACGGTATCGTTTTCATTGATGATCGGCACGGCGCCGATTTTCAGAAGCTGGTTGATGGTGGCGCGCGCATTGAGATAGCGGCGGCGCTCTTCCGTATCGCCGAGCGTCAGCAGGATCTGGCCGGCGACGATGCCATCGGTGGAGAGGCTTTCCGACCAGGCGCGGGCAAGCGCGATCTGGCCGACCGCCGCCGCCGCCTGGCTCTCCTCCAGCTTCAGCACGCCGGAAGGCAGGTCGAGCACCGTGCGTCCGAGCGCAATCGCGCCGGAGGAAACGACGAGCACATCGATGCCGCTTGCCTTCAGCGCGGCGATATCGGCGCACATGCCGTCAAGCCATTGTTTTCTCAGGCCCGTCTTGCGATCGACCAGCAAAGCCGAGCCGATCTTGATAACGATGCGGCGGTATTTCTCCAGGGCTTTGCGGGTCGCGGCCATGTCAGTCGTCTTCCCCTATGGTCTGGGATCGGACGATAATATCGCGCAATTGCCGCAACGCCTCGGTCATGCCGGTGCCGACGACCGCCGAAAGTAGAAGCGGTGTCTGGCCGCAGGCCTTGGCAAGCGCCTTCTGCTTCTTCTTCAACTCATCGGGATCAAGCACGTCGATCTGCGAGAGCGCGACGATTTCCGGCTTGTCGAGAAGCTCGCCGCCATAGGCTTCAAGCTCGTGTTTCACGGTCTTGTAGGCCTTGGCGACATCCTCTTCCTGGGCGGAAACGAGATGCAGCAGAACGCGGGTGCGCTCCACATGGCCAAGGAAGCGGTCGCCGAGGCCGGTGCCTTCATGGGCGCCTTCGATCAGGCCGGGAATATCGGCGAGAATGAACTCGCGTCCGTCGATCGTCGCCACACCCAGATTGGGATGAAGCGTCGTAAACGGGTAGTTGGCGATCTTAGGGCGGGCGCGGGTGCACGTCGCAAGGAAGGTCGACTTGCCGGCATTGGGAAGGCCGACGAGACCGGCATCGGCGATCAGCTTCAGCCGCAGCCAGATGGTCTTTTCCTCGCCTTCGAGGCCTGGATTGGCCCAGTTCGGCGCCTGATTGGTCGAGGATTTGAAATGGGTGTTGCCGAAACCGCCATTGCCGCCGGCGGCAAGACGGAAGCGCTGGCCCTCGGCGATCATGTCGACGATCAGGGTTTCCTGATCTTCTTCGAAAATCTGTGTGCCGACCGGGACCTTCAGAGTCACATGGGCGCCGCCGGCGCCCGTGCGGTTTCGACCCATGCCGTGAATGCCGGTGCCGGCCTTGAAATGCTGTTGGAAACGGAAATCGATGAGCGTATTCAGGCCATTGACGGCCTCCACCCAGACATCGCCGCCGCGGCCGCCATCGCCGCCGTCCGGGCCGCCGAACTCGACGAACTTCTCGCGCCGGAACGACACGGCACCCGCGCCGCCATCGCCGGAGCGGATATAGACCTTCGCTTCATCGAGAAATTTCATCGTCTTGCCATTCGTCGTTGTGCTGACTGCGCGGTGAGCCGCCATCGATATAGCTGCTGACAGCGCAGGTCAAAGATTATCCTGCTCTTTCCGGCCCGCGCGGGACCGGACATATGAAAATGCGCCGGATAAGCCGGCGCATCTCTTCTTCACCGTTACTGCGGTGCGCGCAGACCCGCCGCCGTAATAGCGGTTTCGATGTGGCTCACCATGGCATTGCGCGCCAAAGCATAGACATCGCGGCAGCCGGTGACCTCGAAACCGAGGACCTTCTGCAGCTTCAGGGATGCGGCATTGTCGGCAAAGACGCCGGAATGCAGCACCGCCTGCGGCATGCGCCGGAAGAACCGCTCGATGGCCGCATAGACAGCCTCGCGGGCATAACCGCGGCCCCAGTAGTAACGGTTCAGCCAGTAGCCGACATGCCACTGCCCATGGCGCAGCTCCAACCCGATGCAGCCGATATGGACATCGTCGCCATCGGTGATCGCCAGCGCCCAGCCTGCGACGAGGCCTGAATTCTGACGCACCAGCCAATCCAGCGCATCCTGCCGGTGGTAGGGCGTCGACACCCGCGCCAGCATGCGCGAGACCTGGAAATCACTGAGCGACTGGGCGACCGCATCAGCATCGTCGAGCCGGTGCGGCCGCAGGACCAGCCGTTCCGTGCGGATGGTCGGGCAAGGGCCGAGATCGGGCTTTACCGCGACAGGCGGCCGTTCACGCAGATGGGCGGTCATCTCCGGCCCCCCCAACTGCGCAACGACATCCAGGTCTTGCGGTCGAGCCTGTACCATTCGACGGCCATCATGCCGCCCAGCGCCTGGCTTTCGACCATGCCGCTGCCCTGATACTGGAAGCCGCACTTCTGGATGACCCGCCGCGAAGCGACGTTCATGACCCGGCAGCGCGCATCGATCTGGTCGATGTCGCGGGTGCGGAACGCCATGTCCGTCAGGGCCTGGGCGGCCTCGGTTGCATAGCCTTCGTTCCAGTAGGGCTCGCCCAGCCAGTAGCCCAGCTCCGCCGTCCTGCCATCGGGATGCGGCTCGATACCGCAGCAACCGAGAAATGCGCCATTGTCCGCTTTGGTGATCGCGTAGACGCACTTGCCAATCGTGCCGGTCTTTGTACGTCGTACAAAATCCGCGGCGTCGGCCACCGTGTACGGGTGCGGCATGCGCGAAACCATGGTGGCGATATTGGCGTTGTTGGCAAGATGGGCAAGGGCGTCGATATCGTCTTCATGCGGCGTGCGCAAAACCAGCCGGGGCGATAACAATATCGGGCAATCGGTCCTTGACCGCTGAGGCCTCGGCCTCTCCTGGGGGGACCGGGATTGGTCCTGCCTCAACAATTCGGTTTGCATCTTCTTATCCTCCAAAGACACGAAAAAGGGGAGTTGGGTATTGCCCCATCTCCCCTTTTGATCTTTGGCGAAAACCAGATGCGGTCAGCCGGGTCGATGAGACGCCGGCTGTTTTAGAGCGCTACCGGCTTATTCCGCTGCTTCGGCTTTCGGCATCACAGACACGTACACGCGGCCATTGGCCTTCGTGCGGTAGTTCACGTTACCTGCCGTAAGCGCAAAAATGGTGTGGTCCTTGCCGAGGCCGACATTGGCGCCCGGATGCCACTGGGTACCGCGCTGACGCACGATGATGTTGCCTGCGACGACGACTTCGCCGCCGAACTTCTTCACGCCAAGGCGCTTGGACTGAGAATCGCGACCGTTGCGCGACGAACCGCCAGCTTTTTTGTGTGCCATGGTATGTCTCCTTTAAACCTTAGATCCTGGGGCTCAGTTTGCTGCGATGTCCAGAATACGGACAGTCGTCTGGTGCTGGCGATGACCGCGCGAACGCTTCGAGTTCTGGCGGCGACGCTTCTTGAAGGCGATGACCTTCTTGGCGCGGCCCTGTTCCACAACTTCGGCGCTGACAACGGCACCCTTGACAAACGGAGCACCGATGGTTGCATCGGCGCCGACGCCGACCATCAGGATCTCGGTGAATTCAATCTTGTCGCCTGCGACACCGTCGAGCTTTTCGATGGTGACGACGTCGTTGGCGGCCACACGGTACTGCTTACCGCCGGTCTTGATGACTGCGAACATTTTTTATCCTTTCATGTTCGTTCCGGCTCTCCACCCAAAGGGAGGGGCCGTCTTTTTGCCAGTCGGACGATGGCAGGGTTTTGAGGCTCTGCCGGTGAACGGGCGCAATGAACACCCGGCGCGGTGAGGGCATGCCACACCACTTCAGTAGCGGCGATTACTGGAAGAGACAAAAACTGTCAAGACGAGACGGCTGATTTTGCGTCATTTTCATGAAATCGCCCTCTTGCCATCCCGATCAACTGCCGCTATGAACCGCCTCGCGCTTCCAAAGCGTCGACCAAGGATGACCCGGAGAGGTGGCTGAGTGGTCGAAAGCACCGCACTCGAAATGCGGCATGCGGGCAACCGTATCGTGGGTTCGAATCCCACCCTCTCCGCCATAATTTGGGTCACTCTTCCCCAATTACCCGCAAGCCCTTGGGTTTCCTCGTAAATTCCTGACCGTCTGCCCTCAAAAGGGAAGTTCAGTCATGAATGTATCGCGCATTGTATCGCGCCATGTACACTCCGATGTATCGCCGGATGCGGAAATCATTTCCGCGAAGAAACAGAATCGCAAGCTTAAAAAGCGATCCTCCGGGCTCTATCTGGTCAGAAGCGGCGGCATCTACCTTTTTCAAATCAGATTGCCGAAACGCATCGGGGGCGGCGCAGGCTCGCGACCGATCCGCGTGAGCCTCGGCGCTCTTTCGCATCAGGAAGCAAGGGAGCTTGCCGATGCGCTTGGGGCGTTGGCTCGAGCAGCGTTCAAGGAGATTGAAAAGAGAATGGCACAGGACAACGGAGTTGATCAGACCTCTTTCAGCAGCGGCATGTCCGCGGGCGATGCGGAAGACGACTGGCCTTACGAGTTTGTCAGCCTCATCCTGAAAGCTGGCCTATTCGACGCGAGGGAGCCGACGCGTTCGCCGACGCCGGAGGAGGTCAAAGGATTGGAACTCATGCGCGGCCTGGTGCGGATCGGCCAGCAGGTTTCAGCGAAGCAATCGGGGCAGCCCTATGACGATATGATTGCCGACAATGCCGAACTCCTGGCCGCCCGACACGTTTCTAAATATGAAAGGTCCGCAGGGCCTGTTTCAATTTCTGAACAGCTCTATTCCTCGACGCAGATGCCTACGGCACCTGAACAGGTCGCGACGCCAGTTACTCCTTCGATCAGGCGATCGACGAAGGGGCCTATTTCCCGGTCGGAAACGCCAGCCTTCAAGGAAGATCGTCGCACCGTCAAACGCAAGCCGTCCACAAAGCCGCTGTTCAGTCAGATCGCGTCCGAATATCTGACACTACGCCAATCGGGCAAGTCCGGGAAAAGCACGGACCTCGACATCGCGGAATTCCGTCTCAATATGTTCGTCGAGCTGATCGGCGACCATCCGATCGACACATACACGCCGACGGACCTGCAGGCATTCATCGAGCTTCTGAAATTCTGGCCAGCGCGGCAGAAAGACCGAGATGAGAGCCTCACGCCGCGTGAGATCATTGCCGGAAATCGGGATTTTCATCTCGAAACACTTGCGCTTAAAACATTGCAGGAGGGATATGTAGCCGTCGTGAAGACGGCTTTCGGCTCCAGAACGACCACCTATGACTATGCCAATCCAGTCGCCGGTGCGAAACTTGTCTACCCGGATTCCGCCCGCGACCCGCTTCGGACAGAGCCGCTATCTGTCCAGAAGATTGGCCTACTGCTCAAAACAGGTGTCGAGCAGGGGATGATGGATACGGCAATGCTACCACTGCTCGGCCTTTTAACAGGACGACGGCTCGGCCTGCTGGTTCATCTCCAAGGGATGGATTTCCGCGAAAAGTTCGAAGGCGTCTGGGTCGCGCAGACCGGGGGCATCGTTTACCGCGACGGCGTCTGGCGGCGCGTGCCTTACAAAACGGATGCCAGCGTCAGCTTCTTTGTGCTGCACAATTTCCTTGTTGAAATCGGTTTTCCGCAATGGGCGAAAGAGCAGGGCGACGCGTTCATTTTCCGTGAACTGATGAGACTGGACGATCCCAGCAAGAGTGCCTCGTCCTACATGTCACGCCTCATGGATGAGGCTGGCATCAAGGATGTTGCCCAGGAAAAGTTTCACTCGCTGCGGGCAGGGTTCATTTCGACCTCCGGTGACAAAGGCATCGAACCCCGTGATCGCAAGCTTCAGGCGGGTCACGAGCTGGGGGCCGATGAGCACGAGCTGTATGGCTTCCAAACCTTGACCGAAACGAAGGCCCGCCAGATCGCTTACATGCCGCTGCCTGACATCGATCTGACACCGTACCAAGGCCTGGATTTCGACAAGCTGGCCGCAGCAAAACGCACGCGCGGACGTAAGACTAAAGGCGCTTAGATTGTCGATAACCATGAGTAGAAGAGGCCAGAGGGCAGCTTCAGTCGCGGTAATGACGGGGGATGAGACGGCCCGCTCCTGCCGTCTAGTTACCCAACCCCCAATTGATATAGGAGAAGCGAAGGCGCTTGTGTGTGGGCTGCCAACAGCCATTAAGGATAAAGCGGAGCGCCACAGTCAGTATACCTCACGGCTGCGCTTCGCGTCTAGCTCCTTCCCGAGGTCGAATTTATCACCCCAGGCGGTGAACCAATAATCGTTTGCGGACTGAACAGACGAGAGGCTTGCGGCATCCAGGCCGAAAGTCCCTCCGATCGCGATCTTGGTTGCGTTACTAATATAGGGACATACGATTAGATCAAACAACATGATCAACGTCTCGGCGTCGTTCGGGCAGTGAGCCTTCATATAGTTGAGTTTGACAATGACATGCGCCTCCACGAAGCCCCTTAGCTTCGCATAACGAATCTTGTCTTTGATGTAGGTCAGCAAGATCGTGATCGAAAAGTGGTTCATGAAGCCCGACGGGCGAACGTAATTCCCCGTGCCCTCTTCTTCCTCGATCAGAAAATGTCGGAGCAGGACCGAAACCGGCAGCCAATATTCCCGGCCGATCTGCGATAGGGATATGAGTAGGTAGAGGCTCTCGATCTCGCGATGAACGCTCATTGTGTTCTTTTCGAGCTGTTGCATAACGTTGTCGTGGACGTACTTAAACAGCAGGTGTTTTAGCTCGTATGACAGACCTTGTGCATGTAGAAAATCAACGGAGGCCGCGATCATCCGGCAGAGGCGAATCGTGTGATTGACCTTCGGGCTCGCCGAGTACGCGAAAAATGAGAACTCCATGATAGCGAGCAGGGTACTGGAGAGGCGCTTGCGATCGCGGTCTGACTTGCCGCTCTCAAGATAAGCTGTGAAGAGCTTCTCGATTTTGTTCTCGGTTATAGCGAACGTGTAATTCAGCAGATCGCCATAGGTAACACCTGCCTCCTTTAGTGCGGCCTTGTAACGGATGATCAGGCGGTTCGCATTGATCGCGCAGACCAACGTCTGCTTGGGCAATATGAAAGGATCGTCAAGCGGCTCTTCCACACACGCGGGATTGATCTCGTCATTCAGAAGGGTCGAGATTCGCTCTTTAGCGATTGTGATCTCGGTGATTATCGGCTTCTGATAGTGTTTAATCTTAGCCGTGTTGATGCTCAATTTTTTGGACTTGAGAGTTTCCTGAAGCGTCTCGAATATCTTTAGGTGGGTGGACTCCTGGTTGTAGAAAACAAAAAAATCATCCACGTACCGGAAAATTTCGTAATCGACCTTGTGGGTTAGTTTTGCCCCCTCGGCCAATTGCGTGATTAATTGCGCATCAATCGACTGCAAAATGATTTCTGCGAAAATTCGGGAAAACTCTGGGCCGATGACGATGCCGTTAGTTTCGTTATGATTCAAGTTCTGCATGAGAGCGTCGAATCTCCCCCCAAATGTACCCTTCGATTCCTCAAGACTAAATTTCGTCTGATCTTTTCCCAGCACGGCCCAAGGCAGCGAATGAGTGTAGATGCTGTCGAAGCATTTGCTCACATCAATCTGAACCATCGCATCGTATTTTTTCTCGCTTCGGTGATATTTGTACGACTCGAAAAACCGATGGATATTTCGGTATTTTCGATAGACGAAATAGGAACCGAGCTGTTCATACTCCCGGTCTTCTTCTTCCACCCCTGCGACGGCATCTAGGCGATCTTGATGGAGTTTGTCCTTAAAATAAGCATAGCGCGACACCGACACCGGATGGCGAATCGAGAATTCGCTTACGGAAGTATGATATATAATTAGCGCGCTGTGCGTTGCGTAGAAGCTCGCAACTGCAACTTGATTGCGCGGATGCACAACGCTTAGCGTGCGCCCGTCAAGATTATGAGCGACACGGAAATTGAACGGAATAGTCGCCATCTGGCATTTGCCGATGGGCACAGAGCGGCGCGTTTTCTGCTTGCCCCATTCATTCACAACTTCGGTTGCAATAACGGCCGTCGGCGTGAACCCGAATAGTAAGCGCATTGTCTGATCAAGGTTGGCCGTCTCGCAAATCCAGCGCAACTGCCCCTTTTCAATCTCAATGCTGTTGTCCCTCAAGAAGGCATAATAGCCCCGGTTGGAAAATGTCGGTGGCACCTCGAACGGCAACATGTCCGTTAGCACTGACCTTTGCTTCCTGTGGGTAAGCGAGACCCTCCGCTTAGCCATGCTTCCAGACCCTCACGATCATCTGCAGCTCTCTTGTACTGAAATTATGATACCGACGTTGCTCGAAGCCCGTAGTGAATTTTAGCTTTTTTAGCTGTTTTTGGAGGCTTGTTCGCTTGAGTTCCGCAATACGCGTCTTGAGGCGCTTATCGAGAAGTTTGAAACTCGATAAGTCTGTGACGATCGAGTTGTTGAAGTATATGCCGGTGGCTGCTCGTGACTTACTGTTGGACAGGCGCGTGTTGCCCGTGAGGAATTTTACGCGTCCTATCAGCTTCCTAAATGCCCCCTTAGGATTGACCGGTTTCTCCCTCCAATATTCCGCAAACACGGCATTCATCCGCGCCCGATATTTAGCCACCTTCGCGGCGCTAGGACTGATTTCAAACTGCCCGGGTTTGAGGTGAAACCGATAACCAAGATACTCGAACTTCTTAGCATCGTTGTCGACCAGCTTGAATTCAGAGGTCTTCGCCGCGTTGTGGGTGAGGCTATTGTCGCCGAATATTGCTATGATCAGGTCTTTAAAAGACCCAAGTATCTTGCCTGCTGGGGGCCTAGCGAACACGGCAACGATATCATCGACATAGCGGCAGTATAGTACCAAGCCAGGGATCGCCCGGATTGCATTGTCCACCGGCCGCAGATACAGCTCAGCCAAATAGGCGCTGATCCCGACGCCTCTAGGAACTCCTGTGGCCGTGCCGGAAATGTTGCCGTATGAGTCCAGCACCTGCTTGATGTATTTCTTTGAAGCTGGGCTTAATAGCTGGTCTCTGTCCAATTTCTCGACCAGCCTTTTTCGATCGATGCTTTCGTAGAACGAGGAAATATCTGTGCGGACCAACTCGAAAGGAAATTTGCTGCCGAGCATGTCGCGAAGCTGGCAGACTAGGTCGTGACGATTCGCTTGTTTCACGCCGTAAATCCGATGGACGTTGAATTGAAGTTGCTTAATCACGAAGAAAGTCTCGGGCTCTGCATCAATGCAGAAAACGGGCTTTCCCTTCGGTCCGTTTTTTTGGGACAGCTCGATTTTGAAGCTTGGCTTCAGCACCTTTTGGCTCATCTCATCCATTATGGCGTCCACTGCGGATGACTTAGCTGTCTTCAATTCGGCCAATTCAGCCTTCAACGCCATTAACTGCGTCTCGAAATCGGCAGCCGCCAGTGTGGCCTCGATTTTCCGTAGATTACGAACCTCCTGAATTTTGTCGCGTACCGCGAACGTGAACGGTTCGAGCGTCGGAAAATAGCGTGCTGCAAGGTCGACACCCTTGCGGTTCTCGGCATCATAGGTACGACGGAAGTTTTCCGCAGTGAACATCTGATCGAGCATTGCTGTTACTTCGTTCCATCTGATTCGGGTCGGTGGCTAGGCGCAATATTGCGCAACAATGAGTTGAACGCACCATTCAAATAGGCTCCATCAAGCACAAAGCCGAGTGGCTTGGTTTTAGTATCCTCCAATGTCTAGTTCGCCTCTCACGGACGGAATAATAACCACTCATCAGGCTATGCTCGAGCGCCGCTAACGGGGCACGCATGACTTTGCCAGATCGGATAATTATTTCCACCCTCAGTGTTTGCCCTTTTGTAGGACGAGACCATTCCACTGCGTGCGGTAGCATTGACAGTGCAACCCTACCTCTTGGCGAACAACGGGTGGCAAGTGTAATCGTCTTAGCGGCAATCACGAAGATGGGCGCAAGGGGATTGATGCGGGCAGGGGCGAAGCTCTAGCCTTCGGCTATTTCACCGCCTGCCGCCTCTGCATCCCTGGCATCAAGTCGCTGGATCAGGCCAAGCCGCATGGCCCGGCGCTTGTTGATGGGGCTCTCCTCCGCTATTTGCCGCAAGGCGAGTCCTGCTTTGTCCATGATGGTATGTATGCGTGGGTCTAGCCCACCTGTGTTAAGGTACTGGCGCATGCCTGAGATGATGTCGGACAGCTTTGACCCTTCGTAGGATTTCAGGATTCGGATGAATTCGCTTACCGGCAGCTTAGCGGCAACGTCGTATAGCTCTTCCTCATAACCTCGCTTACCAAGGGCAATGAGCACCTCGTCGGGGTTGAGCTTGGGTGCCTGCTCTGCCTCGGCCGCTACGATCTTTTCCTTTACCGGCGGCGTTAGCTCGTTACCGAATCGCTCAAGCCGGTTAACGTCGAAGGCGTCAGGCTTGGTTTTGTTGACCTCAATGTACCGGTCAACCAGCTGATGCGAGCGACCGTCTTCCAATTCCCGAAACAGGCGCTCGAAAATCGACATATCGCTAAGCGTCATAAACTCGATATTGCGCATGTAGCATTCAAAGAATTTGTCGAGGATACCCTGTGCCGGCTTCGTGAAGGAGTAGTGCATATCATCCCAGATGGCCCGCACCTCCTGTTCGACCTGATTTCTCGCATCGGCCCGATCAAGCTCAGCCGCATGCTTCTCGATCTCGCCTTTGTCAAAATAGCCGTTTTCGATGCCCTTCAACAACACCAGGTCAAAATCGCTGGTATGGGTGTAGTGGTACTTCAGAAGAAGGTCGCGCCACTTCATATCAAGGTCCACGTCGTCCTGCTTCGGGGAGTAAGTGTTGACCCGTTTCAGGTATTCGAGAGGCGGGGCTTTCTTCGGCTGAAAGTGGCTCCATCCCAGAAGTGTGATAACGGCGGCGGCATTTACGGTTACGATGTCCGAGTATTTGCCAATGAGCGGCAGCAAATCGTTCACCAGTGCATGTAACTTCCGGATGACACGTACGTTGGTGATGCCCAGCGCAATTGCGTTGTCGCGTACCAGCACTGAAACCTTGTCTGTTTCGGGAATGGCAATGCGGGCGACTTCCTCGCAGGTAGGCTCAAAGCGCAGATACACATCCACGACCTTCTCAAGGTAAGACGTGAATTCGGTCTCGTCTTTCAACTCCTCGTCATTAAGCAGCAGGACTACCTTAGATAAACGGTCATCCCTCAGCTGCGAGATGTAGCCGAGCACGTCCACGCTCCGCAGGTCTTCGCCTTTGCGCTCAAGATCATCAATGAGAATGAGTTGTTCACGGGCGAAAAGTGCCGCCACCTCGATTGCGGCCGTCATCGCATCCTCATGGACAAAGCTCGCCTTGTTCAAAGCCCACTTGCCCCACGACTTCAGGTTATCGACCACGTTGTTGACGTTATCGATATCAAAAGGCTTGCCGATCTGGTCGATATCGATGGCTGACTGGAAGATTTCCCGCTTCAGTTCCTTGATGGAATTCAGGCCGAACAGGGACGCCTTGGCGTACTTCTTCGCCTTGATCTTCTTCCCAGCCGCAGCCGCTTTCAGCACGTCGTCCCATGTGTAGGTCTTACCGGTGCCCCATGCTCCCCGGATGCACAGCACTTGCGGTTTGTCGTAAGCGAGGAATCGTTCGATGGCGGCACGGACGTTCTGAACAGACATGGGCGGGCTCCGAATTTATATTATTTCTTCCTGTCACGTGCCAGCCTCTACCGTTAGCCCGGAGATAGCTCGGCTGGTAGGCGGCGGACAGCGTGCTTTTTTAGCTGTCTTCAAACCTCTTCAGTAGAGCGAGGAATACCGCCTTGCTGTCAGCATCTCCGCCGAAAGCATCTTGTAGCTCTTGGTCACGGCGTCGTCGCGTCGCTGGATTGCATTGGATTGCGTCCAATCGGTGCAGCTCGGGCGCTTAATCATATTCCTCGGCCAAGGCCGCTCGCTCCGCAAGCAGAGCGCGATACCGATCAGTGAAGTTCTGCTCTTCGGTGCCTAGAAGAGGGTATCGATCAATGGAAAAGGTCTCGCCACGGATCACATCAAGGATACGGATTTCCGCTGGTGGCACCTGATCCAACGTTTCTAGCAAGAGCCATAACCCGAGCCTAGCCGCTTCGGCCGACAAGACCGGTTCCGGGGCGAAATATGGGTACATGTAATGCTCGATACCTTGCGCATCGCGGACGGACAGAATGCTGTCAACCTTCACCGTCGCTCCCAGATCAGGGGATTGGAAGTTGGATTTTAGCTGCTGCCCTGGCTGAAAGGGCGCGTTTGTCCAGCGTCTTCTTTCGGTCCACCACCTGAGGAAACCATCTCGCAGCCTGGGGTAGAGGTTGCTTCTCCGCCCATTTGCCTGAATGCGGGCTTGGACGGCGGTGTGAAGGTCCTCCATTCCAAAGACGTGAGCGCGCGCATCGGCCCAGAACGGCGCATAGAAATCACCTCCACCGCCGTCATCGCCCGCGTCCTTCGCTATCTCTTCTCGAATATCAGTTCGTAGAGCAGTACGTCTCGGCCCGTCCGCCAGAAACATGATTTTCAATAACTTCCTGAGATGGATACGGTCTATGCTCATGCCAGCTCCTTGCTGGCACAAGTCCAGCACTCGGTTGCATCTGCTTCGGAAGAAAATCATCCTGAGTTGAAGGTAGGAGCATATCCGGAAATTGCACAGTGCTAACAACGGCAATCCCAGGTAAAATTCTGAAAGGGCCGATCGATTTTAAATCCGCGCGTTCTGCCTGCAATGCGGAAACTATTTCCGCATCCGTCACGCACCATCATTCCTCGACGAAGAAATCCTCGTCGAGCCGCTTCACCTCCACGGTGCGGGCGATGCGCACGCCCACGCCGTGCTCGATCATGAGGTCGGCCAAGCGGTCGCCGTCGATCAACACGATGCGCTGCGGCAGGTGGCGAACGAAATCGGTGGCCGGGGCGGAGAAGCTGGATGTGGTGACGAAGACGCCCTTGGCGGCACCGACGCCGACGAGGCTGCCGAGAAAGCCCTGCACTTCTGGACGACCGACGCTGACATGTGACGCGTAGCGTTTGCCCTGCACATAGATGCGGTCGAGGCCAAGGCGGTCCTCGTCGATCACGCCATCGATGCCCCCATCGCCCGATCTGCCCAACCGGCGCGCGGCATTTTCATGGCTGCCGCCATAGCCCATGCCGACGAGAAGATCGACGATGGCGCGCTCGAAGAATGCCGGGCTCTGCGCCAGAATGCGTTGCAGCAGGTCCGCCTTCAGGGCTTGATGCAGTACAGCCTGCGCAGCATCGATCTGTTCCTCCGGCGTTGCGGAGGTCGTTGCATCGATGGTTTCACCGGCGCCAGCTGACGCGGCATTTGTGCCGCCAGTGCCGGATGTGCTGGACGCGTAGAACTCGGCAAAGGCCGGATAGGTTTTTAGCGTGTCAACATTGATACCGGCGGGATTGGTGGCCAGCAGCGCTCGGCCCGCCTGGCTTGCCACGAAGCGGCCGCGCGCGGGGCTATCGATCAGGCCCGCCTTAGTCATGTAAAACTTTGCCCAATGGATGCGATTGTGAAAAATGCGCTGACGGCCGCTCGGCAACATCTCCTCCCTCTGCGCGATGGACAGACCAAGCTGGTTGGCCAGCTTTTCCGCCGCATCCGGCACACGAGTTTCGCCGTCCGCCGCAAGCCGCAGAACGGGAAGCATCAGGGATTGGTAATCGGGAATTGCCATCGTGAGCCGGTACCCCGTTAAAAGACTACATGCCTGCCGGCCATCGGCCGACAATCTCTATTTTCCACCAAACCGCGATGCGCCAGGAACGGAGGCGAATATACTCTGCGCCTTCATCCAGTCACCGTTGAAGAATTCGCCGCCAAGGCTGGTCAGCTCTTTTTGGCCGCGGTCCTTGAAGACTTTCTCGGCGGCTTCCGCAGTCGCCTTGTTGTGGTAAAGCTGTGAGGTCATCTCGATCTTCCAGCGGCCCTTGGCTGCGGGCGGAAAGCCGCAGTTCAGCTCCTCCGCGCGCCGCCTGACGTCATTGGACACACCGATCTTGATCAGGCCCGATTTGTCGAATTGCGGCTTCGGCAGGCCCATCATGGCGAACCCGTCCCCTTCAAAACGGGCAAGGTAGAGAAGCGTTGGACCATCTTCGTAGGTCGATGTCCTCTCGCCGAAACTGCCCGGAAACGCTTCGGAGGGTTGAAACACCTCGGCAAGCGGTCTTCTCTTGACCACCGTCTCCGCGACAGGCGTCTCCCCGAAGACATTGACCTCGGTTACCTTCACTTTCAGCGCCAGATCGATTTCCGATGGTGTCAGCTCCGGGCTCCAGACAGCGATCGCTTGGCCTGCCTCGGCACGATAGGTCACGGGCGCGATGGTTTCGAGCAGCATCGGCTCATCGACCCGCCATGCACGCACAACCGGTAATGCGTGGCTCCATTTCTCCGTCCAGCCATTGTCGCTTTTGCGTTTCAAGCCAAGGGATGAGGCTTTGTCGATGTCGCGAACACGTCGCGCCTCGACCTGCAGAAACCCCAGAACACGGTGGCGTTCGTTCTTGCTGGTCTCTGCGGAGGCGGCTCCATAGATCATGAACAGATCGCCATCCTTGACCAGCCCCAGCATCCGATCGCGGGACGCCTCGTCGGTCCAGCCGAGATAGCCGTCTTCTTCCGGGCTAAAACCATAGAAGGAACGCAGGCGGATGGAGCGGGGTTTTTCCAGTAACGCGGTCATGCGGCATTCCTTACCGGGTGATTGTATTTATTTGGCTTCTCTCATCGATCAGCCTTGGCCGCTATGCCAAGTCATCTCTCACGGTGTTCAAACTGCTTGCTCCAGCTCTCCCCCGCGATCACGCGGATACCATCAGCCCGATAACCTTCAGCTAAAAACACCTCGCGTAGCTGATCTGCGGTGCGTTTTGCACCCACCCAGTCACCTCGCTCAAGTAACGGTCGAATCTTAGGATGGATAGCGACGTCCACATCGGCTATCTCCCGCTCCGCAGCGAGCGTTGATCCTCCTTCCGCGCTAACAAGGCTTAGAGCCGGTTCGAAGTAGTAGCGCCATTCTGCGTCAGGCTCCGGTAGTTCAATTGGGTCCAGCGGTTCAGGCTCAGGATCGCGCCAATAGAACTCCAGGGTTTCATTCCGGAAAAAAGAGAAGGAGCCTACATGCAGTGAACAACTGTTGTTATTGACGCATATGAGGCGCAACGCTTGGAGCTTCGCTTTCGCCTTGTCCGCATTCGTCGGGGCAGAAGAACGTCCTTTGCTCTCGAAGGCGAGCCAATGTCCAGTGTAATCCTGCCCGATCAAGTCCGGTCGAGAGCGTCCAAGAATGAGTGGATTCAGGTCGCTACGGAAAACATCCAGATGTAGGAGCCAGGGAGTTCTGAGGAGCTGACCAGCAAAGACCTTACAGAGCATCATGCCCAGAAAATAGCTGACCATTCCCTTTTCTGTCGGGTCCAGCGCGGCGAAGGCGTCAGTCCGCTGCAGCCGACCGTGCCAGCCTTCTTGAATGGCCATCCGCACGAGCGCCAACCTAAAAATGGCTTCGTGGGCCGACGCCGGTCCATGCCGAAATACGTGGTAGGTACTGGGCCGACCGATCGTTATCGCTGCCCAAAGCAATTCATCCCAGGTTGTTGTGAGTGTCCCGGATCGGATTGCATAGACGCTGGGGAAGTCCACACTCTGGTGGTCGATCCGAAGTGTCATTCTGCCGCCTCCTGCAGCACCTCGGCATCGACAGGTGCCAGCGCCTCGGCCAGCAGCGCGTCGAGCAGTTTTTTCCGCGTCTCGTCAGCGTGGGTCAGGCTGGATTCCAACTGATCGCAGAGCGCCATGAGTTCATCGACCTTGGCGACGATGCGATGTTGTTCGGCGAGCGGTGGGAGGGGGAATGGGCATGCTCGGAGCTGCGTCATGTTGATCGATGCGAGGTTAGTTGTCTGCTTCGACGCATTCTCGAAAAAGGCCCGCCCGAGGTGGCTATTTACGTAGGTGATGATCCAAGCGGGCGAAACATCGGCCGATGGCGGTCTGACGCGAAAGATGTGGTTCTGATGGATGCAATTGGGAATCTCGTCGCGCCATATCGCGGCGCGTCCCAACTTGTCCCAGTCACCTCCCTCGGTCATGAGAACGTCACCTTCTCTAAGAGCATATCGTTCAATATCGCTTCGTCGAACCGAAATTGTCTTGATCACGGTAAGATCAAGATGCCCGCGTTGCACATTGGCAACCCGAAGATAGGGCGCATCTGCTGCCTCGGACGGAGACACCTTCTGCCCCTTCGTCACGCCGCTGACGATTACAAAGAGATCGTCAAAGGACGACAAAACCCATTCGTCCGGAACATCGAACCACAGATCAGAACGGCCTAGCTTTTTTACTGGTGGCCGCGCCCGAAGACTTTCATCTCTGCAAGCAGCACTCTGCGCGGCCATCAGGCGCTTCAACAACTCCTCTGCCGGCTCATCCGCCGGGTCCTGCGGCACGAGCTTGCCGCGGACGGCGAGGTTGAGGATGGTCTGGCGCATCTGCTTGATCTGGTCCGGCCGGGCGGTGAGCGCCGGCAGGGCATCGAGCGCGAAGCGCGCGTCTTCGCGGAAGGTCTCCGGGTCGGGGGTGTTGAGGCGGGCAAGGCTTGCACTCGCCAGCCGGTCCCGCTTCGTCTCCCTCTCCATTCGCGCCGCTTCCAGCGCGTCGCAAAGCGCCATCAGTTCATCGACCTTGGCGACGATGCGGTGCTGTTCGGCAAGGGGTGGAAGGGGGAAAGGAGAGTTCGCGAAATAGTCAGTCGGTACACGCTTTTGGCCGGCGGTTCCCGTCATTTTAGGAATGCCGGTTTCTATGAAATGGGGGCTCTTCCAAAAGAGCAAAATGTAGTCTGCCACGACCAGCAATGGGCGAACGACGTGAAGTTCAGTCGTTCCGCTGCCTATGCCGCCAGTCAAATTCCTAAAGACCGTCGACTTCCCATTTTCGAAACAAGGCGTGATCTTCGCGAGACCGACATCGCCCTCGGCGAAATGCGTATACCCCTTTTTGATCTCGCCCCAAGGACGGACTTCGTGCCTGTTCGCAACACCATATTCGGCAGCTATCAAAGGCATGGGAACAAATGACTTTTCCAGTGTGTCAGGCGCATCGTTTCGGGGGCTCACAATCCCGACTTCAGCGATTTGCGACCAAGACCAATTCGATGGAATTGAAAAGGGAGCGTCAACTACTGCGCTATGAGGCTTGGGAGTTCGAATTTCCCCTGCTTTGAGCAGCCGCGCCTTTTCCTCCGCAATCCGCTTCAATAGCTCCGACGCCGGCTCGTCTTCGAAATCCTGCGGCACAAGCTTGCCCCGTACGGCTAGATCGAGAATGAACCGCCGTAGTCTGGCAATCGCATCCGGGGCATCGGCAATCTTTTCGTAATGCTGCAACAGGCGTTCGGCGTTCATCGGGCCAGCGCCTCGGCCAGAATGCTCTTCAGCTGGTCGCGCAGGCGGGCCGCACTGGTTTCGGCAGCCGTCAACTCTTCCAGCAGGGTCTGCGGGTCGCCATGGTCATCGGCCACCGTGTGCGGGTTCTTGAAATCCAGATTATAGCCGCGCGCCTTCACGTCTTCCAGGGTTACGCGCCAGGCCTGCGGGCCTTCTTCGCGGCCCTTGCGCTCCGTGCCACCCCACCAGTCGACGCAGTCCTGCAGATGCTCCTGCCGGATCGGCTTGGTCATGGAATAGGCCTTCTGGCCTTCCGGCACGCGGTGTTCCCAATACCAGATGTCCTTGGTCGGCGTGCCCTTTTCGAAGAACAGCAGATTGGTGCCGATCGAGGCATAGGGCTTGAAGACGGAATTGGGCAGGCGCACGATGGTGTGTAGATTGCACTCCTCCAGGAGATGCTCCTTCAGCCGCGTCTTGATGCCTTCGCCAAACAGCGAGCCATCCGGCAGGACGACGGCGGCGCGGCCGCCATCCTTCAGCAGGCGCACAATCAGCGCCAGAAACAGGTCTGCGGTTTCCTTGGTGCGAAAGGTCGGAAAGTTGTTTTCGATGCCGTCTTCCTCGCGCCCGCCAAATGGCGGGTTGGTGAGCACGATATCGACGCGCTCATCCTTCCCCCAGGAAATCAGCGGGCGGGCGAGCGTGTTGTCGTGACGCACGAAGCTTGGGTCTTCGATGCCGTGCAGCAGCATGTTGGTGACGCAGAGCATATGCGGCAGCGGCTTCTTTTCCACGGCGCGCAAGCCGGCCTGCATCTTATCGCGGCTCTCCGGCGTGCGGACATGGTGCTTTTCCATGTGGCGGATGGCGCAGGTCAGGAAGCCGCCGGTGCCGCAGGCGGGGTCGAACAGGATTTCCCCGGGTTTCGGGTCGATGCGCTCCACCATGAAGGCGGTCAGCGCACGCGGGGTGTAATATTCGCCGGCATTGCCGGCCGACTGCAGGTCGTTCAAAATCTGCTCGTAGATTTCGCCAAAATGCTGGCGTTCCGTTAGGCTGTTGAAATCGACGTCGCTGATCTTGTTGACCACCTGGCGGATCAACTGGCCTGATTTCATGTAGTTATAGGCATCCTCGAACAGATCGCGCACCACGCGGCGGCGATCCCCCGGCTGTGCCGAGACCGGCACCGTTTTCAGCGCCGGAAACAGCTCCATGTTGACGAAGTTCATGAGCGCCTCGCCGGTAATGCCTTCCGGGTCTGCCGCCCAGTTGCGCCACTGGAATTTCTCCGGGATGGGCGAAACGTAATTGTCGTGCGTCAGCTCCAGTTCCTGGTCCTGATCGTCCATGATTTTCAGGAAAAACATCCAGCAGAGCTGGCTGATGCGCTGGGCATCGCCATCGACGCCGGCATCCTGGCGCATGATATCCTGGATGGATTTGACGGTGTTACGGACTGACATGGGGCTGCTTCATTCTGTTATTGGCTGCGTGGGGCACTCGGGAGGGTGTAGCCTCACGAGGCATCCTCGTAAATTGCGTTCTGCATGGCGTGGACCGCCTGTTCGAAAGCTAGCTTGCCACCGAAGGCGCGAAGAAGCTCTACGGGCATGCCGAGCGTGTTGGCGGGTGGTATGCGCAGCACATTGGTATCGTCGAGGTTCAGGACGCCCTCATCCGCGTATTTGGTCAGCAGCATGTCCAGAACGGCCCGCGCCTTGCCCTCGTACCGGCCAAAGACATCGCGCTTCTTCACATTGTCAGCACGTTCCTGCCGTGTCAGCGGCTTGCGGTCAAAGGCGATGTGGCAGACGAGATCGAAGGGATCAAGGTCGATGCCAAGTTCCTTGGCGATTGCATCCAGCGGCAGGCCTTCGGCCGCCAGTTCCTTCACCAGCGCGTCCTTGCGCTCCTCGGAATTCCAACGGCGCAGGAACGCATCGAGACTGGCGAAATGGCGAAGCAGCGCTGCCTTGGTGAAATCGCGCAGGCTTTCGGTGACAAGCTTGCCATTGGCATCCAGGTATTCGACGCGCTCCGCGACAACCCGCACTCTGATACCATCGACGTAGACCTTCTTCTGGCGTTCGCCGCCGCCCGGAAACGTTACGTCCCCGTCCCCAGTGGTTGGCGGTTCGGCAGTGTATTCGTCCTGATCGTTGTCTTCAAAGCCGCGAGGCTCCACATCCGGCGGGGTGATCGGGTCGCCCTCGCCCGCCTCGTATATCTGCACCGGATCGCCATCGAATTCGGGATCGGCGAAGTGGTTGGTCGCGCCGCGGAAATCCATCAGCGTGAAATAGTACTTCTGCGTATCCTCATGCACCCGCGTGCCGCGGCCGACGATCTGCTTGAACTCGGTCATCGACCCTACGGGGCGATCCAGCACGATGAGGCGGCAGGTCTGGGCATCGACGCCGGTGGAGAGCAGACGAGACGTCGTGACGATCACCGGGTACCGCGATTCCGGATCGATGAAGTTGCCGATCTGCGCCTGGCCGAGGGTGTCGCTTCCGGTGATGCGCATCACGTAGCGGGGATTCCCGTCGCAGAGGTCCTTGTTGTCGTTAATCAGCGCCTGGCGCATACGGGCCGCATGCTCTTCGTCAACGCAGAAGACGATAGTCTTCTGAAAACGGTCGCCGCTCTCCTTCAGGAACTCGGTCACCTTTGCGGACACCAGCTCGGTGCGGTCATCCAAAACCAGGGTCCTATCGAAATCCTTGGCGTTGTAAATGCGGTCCTCGACCTCCTCGCCATCCCGATCCAGCTGGCCCTTTTCTGGCCGATAGCCTTCAACGTCGCGGTCGATGTGGACCTTGATCACCTTGTAAGGTGCGAGAAAGCCGTCGCTGATGCCCTGTTTCAGGGAGTAGGTGAATACCGGCTCGCCGAAATAGGCGGTGTTGGACACGTATTCCGTTTCTTTCGGCGTCGCCGTCAAACCGATCTGACTGGCAGCGGAGAAGTACTCCAGGATTTCGCGCCAGGCTGAATCTTCGGCAGCACTGCCGCGATGGCACTCGTCGATAACGATCAGGTCGAAGAAATCCGGCGAGAACTCGCGGAAAAGCTTCTGCCGTTCTTCTGGGCCGGTGATGGCCTGATAGAGGCCGAGATAGATTTCGTAGGACGCATCGATACGACGCTTACGATCGAGCGCAAGCGGTACGTCAACATTGGACCCGTCGGCGCGCTCTATGGTCTTTGACTTGCTCGAAAGCTTTGCCATCGCACCGCCGAACGGACGGAAATCGTTGATCATGGTCTGGTCGATCAGAACGTTGCGATCGGCCAGGAAGAGGATACGTTTCTTGCGCTTGGCCTTCCACAGACGCCAGATGATCTGGAAGGCGGTATAGGTTTTCCCTGTGCCCGTCGCCATGACCAACAGGACACGGTCCTGCCCCTTGGCGATGGCCTCGATGGCCGCGTTGACGGCGTTCACCTGATAATAGCGCGGAGCCTTGCCGCTGCCGTCATCATAATAGTCCTGAAGCACCAAGGCTTCCGCAGAGGTATCCAGGCCCTTCCATCGGCTATAGAGCCTCCAAAGCTCAACCGGCGACGGGAACTGCTCAAGGCGGAGGTTTTCCTCCTTCACGTCGCGCAGGCCTGTCCGATCGTGGAAGACGAAGCCATCGCCATTCGAGGCAAAGACGAAGGGGATCGCCAGCGTTTCAGCGTAGTCCAGTCCCTGCTGGAGGCCATCGCCTACCGCATGACTGTTATCCTTCGCCTCGATGAGCGCGATCGGGATATTGGGCTTGTAGTAGAGGACAACGTCCGCCTTCTTGGCGTTGCCGCGGGCGACGAGCTTCCCGCGGACAGTAATGCGCCCCTTGGTGAAGAAGACCTCTTCACGGACCTGCAGCATCATATCCCATCCAGCCTGCCTGACGGCCGGCAGAATGAACTTCGTGCAGATATCGCGTTCCGTCAAAGAGCGCTTGTCCATCTGGATGCCGTTTCCCCCGCAATCTCATTGATTACTCAATATGAATAGTGTTCGCGGCAGTAATGCAACCCTGAGAATAGGAGATGGCGGAAGGATGGATTTCCGATTCCTCTGCAAACGCCGTGATGCCGAGTAATGGGGAGAAGACGACCATTAGAACCGAACGGCGTTTGCAAAGCACAAATGAAAGAGAGCCAGATCAGAATGGCGCGAGATGGCGCTTGGGGCGGAAGGGGTAGAGGCCGTCGCTGTACCGATCGGCAAGCTCATGAAAGACGTTCTCGCTCTCACGCACGTCGAATCCTTGGCGCTCCAGATCATCAACAATTGAATCCCTGACCTTGCCCAGCGCGCGGTCGGGGTCCTTCTGTGCTTGCGCGGCGGTGATCATCTGCCAAAGCAGAACACGTGCGAGATCGTCACGGGACGGACGGCAGCGCGCCTTGGCATCCTCACGTACAAGCTGTTGGCGTTCAGCCTGCTCGGCGTTGCGTTGTTTCTTGGGTTTCCTTGGCATCTTGCGCTCCTTGTTGGTGGAGCCTCAGCGTGAGCGCCGGCGATGCAAGCGACAAACGCCAGTTGCCCCGAAAGAACCCGATAGCCTATCCACCAGTGCGTTGCCCGCAACCGACGTTGACCCCGGAATCGCAAATCCGGAGTTCGGCAACGAGAACGCAGAGATCGGAATCGCGGCAGGGTAAATTGAGATGAGGCGTAATGATGTGCAGGCACCTCGACACGCATCGTCGCAATTCAGGACACGTCAGTATGAGGTGCCGTCAGGTCGTGGCGATCTGAGAAGACGTGATACGACGCATGTTGGTGCGACCGTCGAGCGCCTGACCGCCTCAGGCAACGCGGTCTTGGACTTCGGAATCGATAATCCTGACGTCAGAATCGCATTCCAAGAGATCGGAATCGCACGGGCGCCAAAAGGAATCGATTTTCTGGATCGCACCGATTGGCTTGCTACCCTCCGTTACCCGTCTCGGACATCCAGCATCTGGCGCACCTCGTCTCCGCTCATCACACTGACCTCGCTGAGGCGTGTGGCAATGGCCATCAGGTCCTCGCGCCGCGTCTCCAGCATGTCTCGCGCGGCCTGCTCAGCTGACAGCAGCCGGGCATTGACCCGCTCTGTCAGCTGCCGGTCGAGATTCAGCTCGGTGATGCTGACACCCTCAGATCGATAGACGAGGGGCTGGTGGTTGGAGAAGCCTAGCCTCGTCTCGGCCGCCAAGGCGTGGTTTGTAGCTTGAGCTAGATCGCTGTCGTCGCCCCCGCCAGCGCCTGCCATTGGCTCCCCGAACACCAGGAGTTCGGCAGTGCGACCGGCGAGCAAGCAGGTGATATAGTCCATCAACCAGCTTTCCGTCTGTGTCAGGTGACTGTTCGGCCGACTGCTGACCTGTCCGACGCCGTCGATTCCGATGGTCGCGGTAATAACTTCGGCAATGCCAGTCAGCGTGAAAGCCATGGCGTGGCCTGCCTCATGGATCGCCGTGCGCCAGCGAAGGTCGTCGGACATGCGCATCTGTCCATCTAGCAGCGCCTGCTCGAGATCGCTCCAAGTGATGTCGCGCTGCTCCCTACGGGTCTTGCGCCGGACCTCGCGGACGACGCGTTCGATGTCTGCGCCCGTGCGACCGGTTGCAAGCAAGGCCAGCGGTCGAAGGACATGATGCGGTTGTTCCTGGATTTTGATCATTGCGGCGCTTCCTTTCCATGTTCGGCTTTTCGGCGCTCAGCTGTTTTCCGCAGCTGCGGATCGTGGCCCTTCGCCTTCTGTGGTGGTAAAGGTTTCGGAAACGGTGTGGTCGGAGCCGAGGAAAGAACGCCAGGCAGGTCGTCCGCCAGATGGTGTGCCAGGATGCCGCTGAGCGCATCGGTGTCCGGCATGGGAACGACCACATGCGTCTCCAGCCGGCCTGACCGCAGCAGGGCGGCATCAATCCGATCCGGCAGGTTCGTCGCCCCGACAACGATCACACCTTCGGTCTTGGAGGCGCCATCCAGCAGCTCCAGCATCCGGTTGATCAAGGAGCGCCAGTAGTCGTCATACTGTTCTCGCCGGCTGCTGCCCCGGCTGCCGATATTGTCGATTTCGTCGATGAAGAGAATGGATGGCGCATGCGCCCGGGCCGCCTCGAAGGCGTGCGACATGCGCTTGAGCACATCGCCGAGATAGCCAGGCTCCAGCCATGCCGCGACGGACGTTACCAACAGCGGCACCTGCAGCATGTTGCATAGAGCGTGGGCATAGGTGGTCTTGCCAGTACCGGGAGGCCCCGAGAGAAGGAGCTTGGTGCTCATCTCGCTCCAGCGAAGACCTTCCTCCCGCCAAAGCTCAAGATCGCCCCTCAGATCGAGTGCCCATTGCCTCGCCTCACCGTAGCCGGACATGGATTCGATCCGAAGGTGTTGCACGTAGCTGCCGACTGCAATTTCTTCTGGTGACGCCTCTTCGCCCACGGCGCCCGTGTTTTCGGCAGTTAGCTTGAGCGGCTGAATGATTTCGACGCCATCAGGCGCGGCCGATTTGCCGGTCTCGCCCGATGTGCCAGCCCTGCTTTTCGACTTGGGGTCTCGGCCAGTGCGACCACGACGACCATCACTGTCCTTGCTGTCATCCTCGTCGCAGCTTCGTGCCCTTTCGCCGAGCGCGGCAAGAGTGGCCAGGATTGCTTCAAGATCGTGTGACGGCCTGATCGCCAATGTCAAGTCATCGATCGACAGGCCTTCCAGATCGAGCCCCAAAACTTCCATACCTTTCAGCGATCGCGTCGGGGCAATACCGAGGGTAATATGCAGCAGCTCGGCGAGCAACGCGTGATCCAGACCCTGGCATTCGAAGACGACGTCCACAGTCAGCGCCAAGGACGGTGACGGTGTAACACTCGTTTCGTCGACAACGATGACGGGCGTTGACCTGTCCAGGAGTGCATCTGCGAGATGCTGCGACAGCGCCGTGTGCTCGATATGGCGCGCGCGATTGCCGCTTAACAGTTTGACGGCACGGCGCGGCTTTGTCCTTGGCTCACCGTGATACTGCTCGCGGAGCGAGGCACCGTGGTAGACATCGCCAACCTTCACGCGATAAGGCAGCAGCAGGCCGTCTTCCAACATCTTCGCAAAGCGTCGTTCGAAGCGCTTAACAGGCGCTTTGATCAAAGCGAAGATGTCGGCACGTGCAACGAGTTCGCGCAAGGTTTCGATATCTGGGATACTCGATCCAACAGCCCGGGCCACCAGCAATGCCATCGCTACATGAGCGACACTTGGTGCCGGCACATGCTGACGCAAAAGGGCCAGAATATCGGTCTCCTTCGCCATGGAAGGTTGTTTCGGCATCAGGGTCGCGGGCCGGTCCGCCTGGTCCTCGTCGTTGCTGGCCGATGCAGCGATATGTTTCACGCGCGACTTCGTCCGCGGCCGAACCTCAAGCTCTGCATCCTGATCGGTCTCGTAGTCGAACATGTTGAGTGTCGTGCCGCTTGAGGACGTCATCGACGTGCCAAGTCGCCGCGCGATCAGTTTGCGATCCTTATCCTTATCACCGGTCATAAGGTGCAGGGTGCTGTCTGCAACAGTCCAGACCGTGCCGCTGTCCTCATCTTCACCAGCGGGATATTCTTCAAGGAGCCCGACGTTGGCTGCCGCAGCATAGAGATCGAGAACTGCACGACGGCGAAGGCGGGCGAGCAGATGGCGCGTAATGCGATCGGTGGGGGTTTCCATTAGGCGCCCTCCCCCATCTCGACACTCCGCTTGGATGTGCGCTGCCCGTCAGACCCCGCGGGATCGAAGTCATGCGCCCAGTAACGACGGTTGCCGGTCAGCCAGTCATGCACCATCACGGCGGACGGTTCTCCCTGATCGCAGAGATCGATCAGCCACTTGCGTAGCTGCGGCTGCAGGCTCGACAGGCTGCGCCCCTTTCGTCGGCCGCACCGGATGGCGACACCCACAATGGTGGCCACGTGTTCGCGGAACTCGTCGTCTGCGACGAGGCTTTTGTTGCCGGTGGCCAGCAGATGAAGAACCTCAGGCTCGGCAGCCTTCAGCTGCGAAGCAGGCTGGATCGGCGCGTGGCGGATCGGAAAGGACAGAATATTGGAAATTTTTTTCGTCATGGCAGACGATCTCCTGATCGCGTGCCCATCGGGCATGCGTTGAATAGGCAGGGTGGATTATTCGCGGGAGTCGGTCGCTAGTGCGGGGCAGCGCGTGGCGCTTGCGCAAAACCGATCTGGATCGGCGGGCGTGATGCGCCACGACCAACCAACTCCGGTGGCACGGCCGGCTGCGCAATTTCTGACGCCGCACCGCGCAACCGAAGCCGCTCGGCTTCCGCAACATCGGTCACCTTTGCGTCGCGATGGTCCTGGAGCGCGTCATTCCAGTTCAGCTCGATCCGGGTCTGGAACAGGTGGCGCATGTTGGCCATGACTTCACCTGCGCCCTCGACCTCAAGCAGATGATCGAGATGCGAGAGTGGCCAGACACCGCCGTCGATGTCGGTGCGCTGGTTTTCGGCGTTGAGGATGACGACCCGCACCTCTTTTGCTTGGAGCCGGCGATGCTCTTTGTAGAGCAAGTCCGGCACAACGAGCGCGGCGGCCAGCATGCGGTTTTTGAGCTCGGCGATCCGCGATACCTCATACGACCCGAGGCTGCGTTTGACATCGACCAGATGCACGACCTCGGTCCTCTGGTTGAGGATCAAAAGGTCGGGCGTATAGCTTTTGCGTCCACCACTGTCAGCGTCAAGGCTGAGTGACCGGTAGAGTTTGGGGTCGTTCATCTCTACCAGCTCGGTCGCCGCCTTCGTCACCGGTAGACGCAAGTTGCCAGAGAGGACGACAAGGTCCGCGTTCAGATTAGCGATCAGCGCAATGCCGCGTTCCAGGAGCCGTCCTTCGGCAACCGGCACGGCGCGCAGAATCGTAGTGATCTCGTTTATGCCGGCAGAGAGCGCACGGCGAAGCAAGTCGGTGGACAGTGCAGGTGCGACGATCTCCTCGATCAGCGCATTCAGGCTGGGCTTCATGGTCTCGACATCTGCGATGGTGGAGTAGGCAGGCGCCGTCATGTGTTTGATGGTGGTCATGGGTCTCTCCCGTTAATTGGAAACAGGATCGCCCGACGCGGCAAATCCGCGGACAAATGCCCGCGCATGCGGAAACAATTTCCGCATCGGATACCAGCGTCGGCGATCAAAGGTCCGGTTATGACATGCGACCGACGCGCAGCGGCGCGCGGACGAACGGACGTGTTTCAACAGAAGGGGCGGGAGAAGACGCTTCCGATACGGAAGCGAAGCAGTTAAGGGTCGACATAGCCGGTGGCCTTTCGCAAGAAGGTTGCTGGTCAGGCCCGCGTTTGGTGTTCCACCACCGACGTGGGCCGCTAAGTGTCTGCAGAACCAGGTGTTTCTCCAGACACCGTCGACATAGCCCGGATATCGGTGTCCGGCTAGCCGGTTAGAACGCATCCGGAACAAAGAGCCCTGGCATGGTTAACGGCGAACGCTTCATTCCAATGCACTAAACGCAAAAAGCCCCGCACGATGGCGGGGCTGTTGGACACGCTCTTCAAGCCGCAAGCTTCTTGTACTGGCGCTTCGAAGGTTTGGGATCGAACAGGATCATGCCCCTCATCTCCTCCCTGTCTTCTGGCGGCACGATCTCGAGAGCGTTCTCGACAGAGTCCTGCACGTTGGAGGGCATCTGATCGAACGGGATCAGGCCTTCAGTGTCGTTCGTGTCTGTCGCATCGATGTCGGGTTCTCCGGCGATCGCTTCGCCGTGGACCACAAAGCGAAGCAGAGCGACGACGTCGTTCTGAAGCCATGGCACGAACGATGCACGCTCGGGCCATGTGGTGCCACCCATGAGACTAAGCAGGTTCTGCACCTTCCGCCAGGCAGTGCCATGGGGAAGCTTAGCAGCACGCCAATTCATGTAAGATGTCGCATCAGGAACGAGCGGTGCGGCAATACTGTTGAGAAGGTCGTGTGCATGTCGGCAGTCCAGCATGACTTTGTCCTGCAGCGTCTTTTTCACAACAGGCTTATTGTTTTCGTGCGGCTTCAGCGCCTCTTCGACCCGTGTAAGGATCACGGTCACTAGCTCGATAAACCGAACGGTGTCCTGCTGGACCTTCACCTGAGCGACTTCGCGAAGCCCAACAAGCCCTGCTGCGTTGAAGGTGTCGTCCGGACGTTCGAGCTTCTTGCCGGGCGTTACGCCGACCATGCTTTTGACCTGCGCCACGGTCAGCTGTTCGCCAGCTTCGAATGCCGAAAGCACGTGTTCAACATACTGCTGGTCCGCGTAGGCGAGGACGAAAAGGGTCGTCGGCGCAATTGCCGCCTCAACGATCCGGTCCTCGTATGCGGACAGGTTCTCGTGGATGGCAATATAGTTGCGTGCGGACTTCGGCGTGAACTTACAGATCGCCTTAACCCACGCGCCAAGCTGCCTTTCCGGAAGAATGGCTTTGGCGCGCGCGAGGTAGCCGCCCAGCTCCAATGCCTGTTTGGTCGAGCGACGTCCGAGGGAACGGATTCCCTCCCCAAGCTCTTTCAGCTCGCCCTGCTGCTCCGGGCTGATCTCTTCATCGCCTGCCGCTGCCTTGGTAGCCAGAGTGGTCGCAATCTTCTTCTGCGTGTATTTAGTCATGTCGTCTTATCTCCTGTTTTCATCCGGTCTTCATCAGCGACCGTGAGATAATGATGACATGGATTTCGGATATGCGTTACAACCGGAATCCACAAGGTTTTGAAAACATTAGGAAACTTTCCGAGTTTCCTAATGTTTTCTCATTTTGAGACGGAAATTCCTCAAGGAATCCGGTGAGCTAAAATTTCTGAAAAATCTTCAAGAGCCGCTTTGGTATACACTAATAAATTGCAGTGAGGATATCAAAAATTTGAAGACGAGGCCCGAAAGCTACTTGTCTCGCTTCAAAAGCCATACCCGGTATTGATAGGGCGCCGTTTCTTCCACTGTCACCGTGTCGCCCGGTTTCGCATCGTTGTTTCGGAAGAATGATGCGATCCAACCTCGCGCGCGGAAAAACCTCTTGGAACCGTCCAGGTCCGTCCAAACACTGTCCTCGCCCCAGTTAACGGATATCTCCCTCAGCGCCTTGGCCGCTCTATTCGATCCACCGACAGAATCTGCCGGGAAGCGATCGAAGAACCCGCGGAGATATATATGGTGGTGGTCGATGTTTCCCTGAGTGATCTCGACTTGGCCGATGACCTTGGCGTCTCTCTTATCCACAACGCTTGGCGCTGCGGCCAGCGAGGTCAAGGGAGCCTGGAAGGCAGGCGCGTCATTCAACTGTCGGACAATTGCCTCCGAAACATCGTCTTCCAGCTTAACCCATGTTACCGCGCCATTCTTATGACGGTAGCGCACGGGAGTTGTCAGCCGCCTGACATCGGCAAGCACCCAAGGCGTGTTCCACGTCGCCACCTCACCGGATCGTATCATCTCTTCCGGAATGCGGTGGCGCTCGTAAGCCTCTATCATCTGCTCGGGAGACTGCGGAGGTTTCACATCGACCAGCCGAGCGACACCGTAGACTGCTCCGAGCCCCTTCCATATCAGCCCGAACCAGCCGCGATGTGACGCTGACGTCGATCGCATTTCCCAGTCCTTCTGACCACTCAGGATCAAGCTGATCCACGGGTCCGCGATTACAAGGGCTTTGTCGACTGAAAGGATGGGTTCGATGGCGGTGTTGCTTTTATTCGTCATGGTCGGTCCAAGTTCATTTTATCGCTATCCACTCGCCGCCGCAGGGACGCCTCCCGTTGCGGAAATCATTTCCGCATACCGGATCGTTCGAGGTCAATCGATTGCGAGCGATCCATCGGCCTCCGCTGCAGGAAGCCTCAGATTGTCCCGCTGAAACATTCCGTGCATCGCGGCTTTCACTGGATCGCCGTTGTCGGTCGTTCTCTCGGCAGTCATCAGGCGTTGAAGTGCTGCGACATCATCCTGTGTGTCGCCCATCGGCCAAAGCGCTGAACTGGCGAGCCGCCGTTTGCGCATCATCAGGCTCTGAAGGAGGCAATCAAAGGATTGGTCCTGGTAGGAGGCATGTACCGCCATGGGGATGTGGACCGTTACAGGGTTTGTCTGTCCGATACGGTGAACACGGTCATTGCATTGCTCTTCGACAGCCGGATTCCACCAGCGGGAAAGATGGATGACATGCGTGGCAGCCGTGAGAGTCAGTCCAGTCCCAGCAGCCTTCGGTCCCAACACGAGGAGATCAAACCCTCGATCATCCTCCAGGTGCCGCTGGAACCGGTTGACGATGGCCTGGCGCTGAGGAATTGGCGTATCGCCGTTGATCAGGTCGACTCTCTGGAGCTTGAACTCAGCTCTTACCAGCTCGACGAAACGGTACTGCATCTGCCTGTGCTCTATGAAGACGAGAGCCCTCTCGCCTCGTGCATGAACACGGCGGAGGATATCCATGACGGCGGTCAGACGCGCTGACGCCGAAATGAAGTCCTCGTCGCTCCATGCCGACTGGACGGATGGGTGAACGGACACGGTGCGAATGTGATGCAGCATCTTCAGCTGAGCGCCGAGGCCGCCGGTTGCCAATTTCAGTTTGGCGTCGTCATAGGCAATAGCCTGGCCTTCCGGCATCAGTCTGGGATGAATTCTGCGCGACTTTTTGGGTAGATCGGACGCGACTTCGTCTTTCAGGCGCCGCAGTGCCAGTGGTGGGCAATCCTTGTTGGGGCGGAAAACGCGTGCATGGAGATCGGTCATGTTCTCCGCCGTCGGTTCCTTGTATCTCCCGTGGAAGTCACGCAGACTGTCGAGCGAGCCTGGTGCGAGCTGATCCATGATCGACCAGAGATCGGTCGCAGCGTTTTCGATCGGCGTACCTGTCAGACCAATACGAAAGTCGGCATTCATCGCTCTTGCGGCGACAGCTCTCAGGCTGACGGGGTTTTTCAACGCCTGAATTTCGTCGAAGACGATCGCGGAGAACGGAATGCGTCCCAACGAATGCTGATAGTTTGTAAGGGTCGTGTAGGTCGTCAGTAGCCAGAATCTGTGAGCACGACCCTCCTCGATCGCTTCCTGAAGGGAGCTCAGGTCGAGTTTGGCGTCACCGCTGTCGGTGTCACGGCCCTTTGCGCCGACCAGCTTTCGGCCACCGAGACTGCTACCATAAAGCCTGATGAGATGCCCCAGGCCAGGATCGTGGAGATGGCGGGCGACCTCCTGCTCCCAGTTTTCAAGCAAGGATGTCGGCGCAACGACAAGGACCGGACCTTTGTTCTGCGCACCCGTTTCCGCCATATGCGATTTCAGCCAGGTCAGGAAGGCGATGGTCTGAAGCGTCTTCCCCAGCCCCTGTTCGTCTGCATTCAGTACGCCGGGGAGGCCCGCCTTCCAGGCGTCGATCTGCCATTGCAGGCTCTCGACCTGGTGAGGTTTCAGGGGTGTTCTGATGGAAACCGGAATCCCGGAACCGGCCGGCGCTGATCTCGGGGTAAGTTTCGCGTGCCAGGAAACCTCTTCGAAGTTGACTGCGGTGTCGAGGACGACGGGGCCGCGCCTCCCTTCATCGGTCTTGTCGCCATCGTTATCACTGTCGTCGTTATCGATGGCGGCGTTGAGATGATTGTCTATCACGCTCAGCATTTCCGGCCTGGCCGGTATCGAAAGTTCGCCCAGTTCAACCGCGGATTTCTCGTCCTCGATCGCAGATGAAACTCTTTCCCGCAGTGCCTCAAGTTCGGAGCGGGGCATCGCACCGAGCGCCTCTCCGAGTTTTCGGCTGAATTCTTCAGGCAGCCACGTCGTACCGCTCCCTTCAGTGATGTCGAGCGCGATCTTCTCAAAAGTCACAACGCCCGTTACGCGTTCGGAAAATTCCTTGGTTTCGACGATGAGGCTGCCTGCCGCGGCCTCGATCATCTCCTGCTCGGCCTGGGGTGACAGACCTTCAAGCTTGCCTTGAGATCGAAGCGAAGCTTCTACGGCATTCGATATCTTCAGGCCCGGATTGCGGATGAAGTCCTGACGTTCTGCCGCAGGCGCATGCTGCATCTCTGCCATCACCTGCAGCGCGGGTGCCGCCGAACGGTCAACAACGAGGTAGCTGCCGGGCGACAGCCTGTAAGCGGGGAGAGCGCCGCGTTCGCGAACCCGGTTCTGGAAGATGCCGAGGTCGGTGTTCCGGATTTCCCCCATGTCCTCGGAAACTTCGTCGAAGCCGCTCAGATCGCGTTCCAGGCGCTGGGATGAAAATGGAACGACGTCAAAGTCGGACGAATTGCGGGGCGAAATGGAAAAGCTGTCCGCCATCCGCACTTGTAGACCGCCGAGAAAGTCGGTCATGGAAAGCCGAGCGGCAGGGCCTTTGTTTTCGCCATCGGCACCCGGGTCCAGCATCTGCCTGAACCGTGCCAAGGCTTCCCAGTCCGTCGAATCGCCGTTGCCGGGCCGATGCGCTTCCGACGTTTCGATCGCGTCCATCATCCACAACGGAACGCGGCGCAGTCCGTTGGCTGTTTCAAGGATAGCCCCGGTCCTTTTAGGAAACTGTCGCTGTCCGTTGCGCAGCCATTCATGCCTCAGCCGAAAGTTGCTAGCGCCGACAATGCCTTCGACGTCGGTCTTGAGGACCAGATCAACCACAGCCGGCAATCCCAGAATTTCCGCAGTCCTGGCGTCAAGAGCGGCGACAAGGCGGTGATCGAGAACAATGGCGTTGGAGGTTATACGAGGTGGGGCATCAATCTCATCACCGATTGCACGGACATCGGCGACGGCCAACAGGAGATCGCGCTCCTCGATCGGGAGGCTGTCCAGATCGGTTGTCGCCTTTCCGGACATCAGCCGGCTAAGAAACCCGTATCGTTTTTCACGAAGGGCAAGAGTTACAGCGCTCTGGTCGAACGAGACATCAAATTCCAAGGCCGGTTCCTTCAGATGTTTTCCAGCACCCAACCTTCCCAGTAGCCTTGGTGAGACTTCGCCTTGGCTCCCGGAATGTCCCGGATGTCGTCACAATCGTAGTTGTCGCCGTACAAAGCCGGAGCCCGCAGATTCGTAGCGTCGAACACATGGACCTTATAGCTGTGTGAGCCCTCTACGACGATCTTGCGCCCAACCTTCAAGATCAGAAGCGACGTGTTACTCCGGCCCCCGCCGGCAATCTGGCGGCCAAATCGCAACGTCCCTCGACTACCGGACTGTTTGCTTCTCGTTCGGGCCTCTCGAGCCGCTCGATCACTGAAGGCAACCCATGCGGCATCTATCCGCCCTTGCTGGTGCAGACCCAGCCAGAACTTTCGCCGCGGCTCCCACATGTGGCTTTCTTCAACGGCTGACACGATGTCGAGGAAGAAGCGGATGTTCTCGCGGGTCAGCCATCGGAGGATGACGCTCATCAACTGCTCGGACACGCCCGTCCAGGCGCCGCTGCGCTGCACTCGCGGATCGCCATAAAGCCCGATCAGGTTTTCGAGGAGATAACGCTGGTCATCCTCCGGCGGTACCGCTTGCGTCCAATGGCCAAGGCAAGCGGAAATTGCGTCCGCAGAACCTGTAAGCTTGGCTTCCTGATTATCGGGCTTCAGCCATCCGAATAGCCTTGCCATGCCTTCGCGGCTCTTCAGTTCCGGTGCGATTGACCGAATATAGGCGAGGTGTGCGTGGTCCATCAAACCGTTAGCATGCGGGCTACGGAGACCCAGACTTTTCAGGCCACTCCATGGATCGTCCATCCGGATCATCTTTTGGGCGACGGCCTCATGCGCGATGAATGGATCGAGTATCTCGGGGATGTGCTCCAGCAGGTTTTTCCAGCGTCCGCCCAAACGAGCCCGAGCCTCGCGAAGCGCTTCCGATAGCTCCAGGGTGTGGCGAGCAGCTGGAACATAGCTACCAATATAAATCGATGCCATGGCGCCGAGAAAGCCCATACGCGTCGAAACCCGGCATTCGTCGTAATAGAACCTCCGGAGGTCCGCGAGGTCTGGTCGCTCACGCCGCTCCCCATCAAAGAGCGCTCTTGCCGCCGATGTGACAAGCGACATCGGCGTGTTGTTCCAGTCATCGCTCTGGAAGCGGCGATTGATCTCGGCGACGAGCCTCTCGCGGTCGCGCTCCGGTGGGTTCGCCACGACGTCGGGCCAGCGTGAGAGGATACGTTCTGTCGCCGACCACAGCCGATTTATCGCGGGAAGGGCGGGAGCTTCAAAGCGCCCCCGCGCCTTCAGCTTCTCAAGGATTCCCATTCGCCACCCCATCGCTCTTTTCGAGAGAATTGCGAATCCGTTCGATTTCGTCTGATCGGCTCGGGCTGTACATGATGATCCGCAGATCGACCCTGCGGTTGGTTGCCTTGCCTTCAGGCGTATCGTTCTTTCGGATTGGTCGCATCTGCCCATATCCGGCCACGGAAAGAACGGGCTGGTTGCGAAAATTCTGGAAATCCACCAGTCCCGGCTTGCTCGCAGTCATTGTGGTGAAGGTGGAATTGGCCCGCGCCGTGGAGAGATTCAGGTTGCTGTCGGGAGTCCCGTCCGAGTCCGTGTGCCCTTCGATCTGCAATGCCTCGATGATGGACAGGCTTGGATTGCATTCCGCATTCCACGACTTCTTCGGACCCAACGTATAGCAAGGCAGTATCTGCTCGAGGCGCGCGGCAATCTTTTCGACGACCGCCCTTCTGTCAGCCTTCAACGTGCTGATGCCCCTGTCAAAAAGGCCTTCGCCCTGGAAACGAAGTGCGTCGCTTTCCTCGCTGATGACTACCTGCAGGTCAGGAAAATCGACCTTCAACTGGTTACGGAGGGTCTCGAGAATCCGACGCCGCTCCGCTGCCGACCGTGTCAGATATGCTTCGAGAGGATCGGGCTTTTTCGATTTCGCGATAATCTCTTCCAGTTCGGCGATCTTTTGCTGAAGTTGAGTGATCTCATCTCGCTGTTTGTAGATTTCGGCGGACTGCTCATCGATACGTTTCTCCTTTTCGGAAACGAGCGCGCGCAGCTTCTCTATCTCCTCCAGGGCCGTGTCGCGTTCTGCCACGACCTCTTCGTGGATCGTCCTGCTGACAGTATCGTTTTCGCTGTACTGGCTTGCGAAGAATGCCAGAAGAAGCATGACGATGAACAGGAAGCTGACGGTCATGTCCGTCATGGAGACGAACGCGCTCTCCTCTTCTTCTTCCTGATGCTGAACCCTGAAACCGCCACGCATCACACTCTCCGTGACTGCGGCGCAAACTGCTCGGCCTGCTCGACGATTTCCCTCATCGTGTCGAGAGCCGGGTTCAAGCGATCCTGCATGTCGCGAACATGCCCGAACATTCCGTCGATGGCGCGTGCGACCTGCTCGGTGTAAATTTCGAATGCATTACCCAGCTTGCTATCCATGTCATCCAGACGATCGCCTTGACCGCGCATCTGGTCCACGAGTGTTTTCAGACCGGACATGGTGCTCTCGATCGCCAGCCGCTCCTGCCCCAGTATCTTTTCCGCGGCATCAAGCGCCGCTGCGGCAGACTGTGCAGTTGTCTCTGCCGTTCTCGAGACGACGCTGGCGACATGCTGTGTACTGTCGGTCAACTGACGTACCGATGTGTCGATCCGTTCGGCAATAGACCGGATTGGCGTGGCGGCGGAAATGAGATCGCCGGATGCGGAACGGAAGGTGCCAGCGGCCTCGGAGGATGCATCTGCGCCTGCACGCACTCCCTCTGCCATTCGGCGCAGGTCGGCATTGCCCTGATTGAGCCCTGTGATCATCTCCTTGAGCTGCCCTGCGATGCCCTCCAGCGGTGCCATCAGTTCCTGGCCCGCCTTCATCGCGGCCTGCTCGGAAATCCGGGCGATCTCGGCACTGGTCCTGCCAAAGGCATCGACGACGTTCTGGCCAGCCGTGCTGATCGAGCCGCTCGCGTCCGACGTCGCAGCCTGAATTCGTGCGTTAGCGGCCTCCGTGCCGGATTTGGCCGCGGCCTCAATTTCCGACCGAAACGATTCCGCTGCAGCGCGCATGTCGCCTGCTGCCGCGGACATGGCCCGAGCGCCTTCCCCGGTATTGCTGCGGATGCCCTCCAGTGTCTGGTTCATGACATCGAGCAACCGTTCCGCGCCTTGTGTGAACGCCCCTCCCGCCGACTGCGTGGTTGCGGCCATTGAGTTTCTGAGCTCCTCGACCGCCTGCGCGACCCGCATCGTTGCCGTTTCCATTTCCGAACCCATGCGGCCGGAACTCTGGTCCATGCGATCTGCGAGCTGTCCGATCTTCATTCCGGCTTCGGAGAGACGCTGGCTTGCATCGGACAGGGCGAGGCCAACAGTGTCGGTCAGTTTGTTGGAGAGGCCGGAAACCAGATCGCCGACGCCTTCGGCGCCGAGCTTTCCAACGCGGTCCATCATCGGGGCCATCGCGTCGCTGATGGACGCAGAGATCGCTTTTGGCAGTTCCTCACGAAGTGGCCGTCCAAGTTCGGAGACAAGCTCCATGCCGATAATGCGGAAATGTTCGCGCTGTTCGCGAATAGCCTGAAGCTGTTCCGATGCCAGCGCTTCGAGGCTGATGTAGGTCAGCTTCTTTTCGATCGCCTCGCAAAGATCATGGGCGGCCTTGAGGAGTCCACCGTAGACGCGGCGAAACACGACGGTGAAGATGATCGAGCAGAACAGGCCAGTCAGCGACATGATGAACTTCGCCGAAGCGATGCTCAGCAGCGTCCTCATTGTCGCGCTGTTGATCTCCTCGCCCTGAGACATGGCGTTCAGTGCGGAGATCAGCCCGAGAAAGGTCAGAAACAATCCAATGGTAACGAACAGGCCGGGAGCGATCCGCCAGGCTCCGGCACCGAACCCCAGGTCCTCGACATTCAGGAACGTTGATGGTCGCACGGCATTGCGAAGGATGATGTTGCCGTCTTCCTCGTGGGGAACAAAGGTCTCGCGGTATTCCGTCCACGCATGCGCCAGCTGACGTTGCTGCGGAGACTTCGCGTTCTCTGCAATCTTCGCGCCGAGCGCATCGATGTTGCGGCTGAATTCGAGCTCGTCGGCACTGGCCGCTATCTCTCTCTTGAGCCAGAGAACGGCTCGTCTCTGTTTGTTCACCCTTTTC
Organism: Rhizobium sp. Root1212; assembly: GCF_001424985.1. Lineage (GTDB taxonomy): Bacteria > Pseudomonadota > Alphaproteobacteria > Rhizobiales > Rhizobiaceae > Pararhizobium. The sequence goes on along the minus strand of NZ_LMDA01000022.1, from coordinate 269,224 downwards.
CAGAACGCGAACGATGCGATCAACAGTGACAGCAAAAGGAGGAAAGCAATGAATCCGGGCGCAGATTCATGTGTCAACAAACCCGCAATATACAAAATGAATGTACGGAAAAAGTCTCCGGTCGAAATGATGATCTGCACGTATACCCCCGATATCCGACGGCAAATCACCGCCGCAATGTATTAGAGGAGATTTGCATAGACATGTCCGGGGTTGTCTACTTCAAATCGCTCTCTCGCGCTAAAATTGATGGAAAAACAATAAGCCAATGTGAACACGATGGTTATCAGACAGCTTGCCGACCGATCCGTTGACACCGCTTGCGGACAAGGAACAGGAGGTTGGTGCCAACGTCGTTGTTGCATGCGGGAGCGCGTCCGATCTGTTCCAAAGCCTCTTCGAGGGCGGACAAGACCTTTTCCGAAAGCTCCTGCACTCGTCTGGTTACGCTTGCGGGGCTCAGACCGACTGCTGAGGCAAACTGCCTCCAGTCATTTCCATGAAGTTCATTGGCGTTTCGCTTGCCAGCCAATTGTTGCGGAAGGGACTGGTCTACCTGACGATAGGGTGCAGCACACATGAGGTCGTAGAGCGGTGCAAGCTTTGCCGTTCCGGATGCACCGATGAGAACGGAGTAGTTTTTGGCGTGCGAATCGGAGTTGCAGATCAGGATGTTGAAGATCACCGCATCGAGAAGTTTCAGGCGCTCCGCTGGAGAGACATAGGCAGCCAGTGCTTCGAACATCTGCGCCAGGGATGCGCCGCCGCGGCGACCCAGTCCGGTCTGTTCGTATTTCTCTGCGGGAAAGAGACCCAGCAGCTGGCAGAAGTCTTCCTGGTGGATGCGTCTGACTGTCCCCTGGTGGTCGGCGATCCGGTCATAGCGCTTCACCTGAAGATAATCCCGTTTGCCCGCGCGCGCGATCGTTACATCGGCGACGTCCAGGCCGCAGAGCCTGGCGAGCGTCATGCAGAACGCCTCGTTCGTGACGCTGCCCGCCAGTCGCCGTATGTCCGGCTTCAGAATGTGTGTTGATGGCGTGCCGTCCACGGGAATTGCTATCTTGCCGTCCCTATCGACGAAGACGGGCAGCTTGTCCTGAACGCCAGCCAGGGACATCGACACGCCGCGTTCTCCGATCAGAAAAGGGCGTTCGGGCAGTTCATCGAGGATGCGTTCAAGCGCTGCCTCGTTCTCGACGATGCGGAAATTATTTCCGTATCGACGCGGTTCGCCGATCGAGAAGGCACCAGCGGTATCGCGGCCGACCCGGATGAGAAGGCCCAGAATGTCCTGGGGCGAAACCTTGAGCTGCTGACCGATCTCCGACAGGTGCGTCTCCGGCAGGAGATTGGCAAGCCACGGCATGACGTTTTCCGGACCATATGGACCCGACCGTAGGGGCATCGTCAACGACAGGGGAAAGGCTGAAGGGCGCCGTTCCCAGCTCGCGTCATAGGCAAGCGAAATGCCGTCGTCACCGTTCAGATGAGCGACAGGCCAGGTCTCGTAGAAGATTGTGGTCAAGGTCGCACCTGGTCAGGAGAAGCGGGGCAGGTATCCAAGATCGTCCTCAGCCTCGGGAATAGGAGGGAGGCTGGCGGATTTCAGGTCGCCAAGATCGATACCGACGGTTCGCGCCGCGATGAGGGACTTTTCGAGCTGGCAGCTGGGCTTGCCGTTTTCCAGATCGACGATGAAGCGCTCTCCGGTTCCACAGCGTTCGGCGAGCTCTGTCTGGGTCCAGCCAAGCTTCTTCCTGTGTTCCCTGACCAATGCGCCGAACTCTGTGGCTGAACGGATCATAAGCATCCCCCTGGTTAGCTTACCGTACAGGAAGATTTTTTGCATTTCAAGAAAAACTTACCGAAGAGGAAGATTTGGCCGTAAACCATAAAAATCCTCCCGATCGGGAAGGCGCAATCCCGGACTTGATTGCAACCAAACATTCGTTAAGCTGACCTCGAACGGAGGCGAGATAAATTGCTCGCCTGGGGCTTGCTAAGAGCCCGTCAGCGAAACGTCCAATAGACGCTCGTACCGTTCAAAGACTGCGGAGTGACGCATTACGTATGCGTCGTCTAGTGCGAGGAACATCCTCCCAACTGAGGGGTGACCGTTTTCCCGGTCACTGCACGTCCGCTTCAGCAATGAAGCAAAGGACGTGGAATCATGCCTTCAAAAAACACGCTCAAGAACCTGAGAAAGCAAGCCGCCGAGCAACAGGGCTGGCGCTGCTTTTACTGCCGACTACCGATGTGGGAAACCCACCCGCAAAGGTTCATTGTGCACTATGGACTTTCGACTGGTCTGGCCAAACGGTTTCGATGCACCGCCGAGCATGTCGACGCGAGAAGCGATGGCGGCAAGAACGTCGCCTCCAACATCGTTGCGGCCTGCCTCTTCTGCAACACGACACGACACAAGGCGAAGCATCCGGTCGACGCAGCCAAACATGCTGCCGTAGTACGTTCCAGACTGGAGAAGGGCAGGTGGCACCCGGCGCAGGCGATAGCCGCTTTGCGCAAACGAACGACCCCTTCAATCTGAACGGAATGGCTCCGGCAGCATGCAGTCGTCAAGTCAAACCGCAGAGCAAAACGACCGTGCGAAAACGTCGACTTGCCAAAATGTATCGCGCCATGTATCGCTCGAAGTATCGTAACCGGGCTTATCTGTCAGTATATTGGCGGAAACCCTTGGTTTTGCTGTAATTGGGGAAGAGTCCCACCCTCTCCGCCATATCCAATTTCCTCCGTATAATCCGTTTTTCATGACTGCAGGCTCTATCGCACGGATGAAAGCAGTGCCTCGATATTCCGGGCGATACCGAGCAGATGCCGATCGCTACCCTTTGTTCCCATGAGCATGAAGCCGACCGGCGGGGAAAATCCAGGCACCGGTAGTGTAATCGCCGTGAGGTCGAACTGATTGGCGACCTGCGTGTTGCGCAGCAACAAGCCTTCGACGCGCTGATATTCGTTCTCGTCCGTTTCCACGGTCGCGATCGGTACGGCGAAGATCGGTGTCGTTGGCAGTGCGATGGCGTCCAGGGCCGACAGGCGGTCGTGCATGCGGATGGCGAGCGTAGCGCAATGCGCCAGCAGCGCAGCCTCGTCTGCAGCGCTGACCGATGCACGCTTGCGCAATGTCGTGCTGACACGGATATCGACCGGCGCGTCTTTCTGGGGTAGCCAGTCAGCGTGTATGCGGCTGGCCTCGATGCCGGCGATAGAGCCTATGCGCGTCGCCTGTCCCAATTCTTCCAGCAGGTCGTCGAGAGCGATATCGGTGAGCATGCAACCGGCGTTCGCGAGATGCGTCAGCGTCTGTTCGTAGGCGGCGGCGACGCTGCTATCCAGCGTCTCCAGCAGTCGGCCGCGGGGAATGCCGATTTTCAGGTCGGGAAGGGGAATGGGCGGCGGCAGTTGAGGCGATTCGCCGGCCATGACGGCATCGGCAAGCGCGCAGGCATCGACCGAAGACGCAAGCGGGCCGATGGAATCCAGACTGGGCGAAAGGGGGAAGGCACCCTCGAGGGGTACCCGTCCTGCCGTCGGTTTGAAGCCGACGAGCCCGTTCAGAGCTGCGGGGATGCGCACCGAACCGCCGGTATCGGAGCCGATGGCGATGTCGCAGGTTCCTTCCGCTGCCGAGGCGGCAGCGCCGGAGGAGGAGCCGCCGGGAATGAGGCGTTCGTCACGGGCATTGCCCGGTACCGGATAATGCGGATTGAGGCCGACCGCCGTGAAGGCGAATTCCGTCATATGCGTCTTACCGATAATGACGGCGCCGGCGGCCCTGAGCCGGCGAACGATTTCCGCGTCTTTTGTTGCTGATGCGGCATTGCGTCGGATGATCGAGCCGGCAAGCGTCGGTTCTCCCGCGATGTCGAACACGTCCTTGATCGAGACGATCTTGCCATCCAGCGGCCCGAGGCTTGCACCTTCAGCCCGTCGCCCATCGGCGGCCTCGGCCTCCCTGCGTGCCGATCGTTCATAGAGCGTCATGAAGGTGCGCTCGCGGTCGCGCCGTGCGTGAAGGCGTCCCAGAATCGCTTCGAGTTGGGTTCGGACGGGGCCTTGCCGTGGGGTCACATCAACCTGCCGATATGGAAAAACTCATGACGTCATAACAGGTTGACGGCTGGAAACCAGCGGCAAGCCGCTGTGCTTCTCCGTGCAACAAGCCTTGCATGGAGCCGATACCCGCGCCATGAGTGGGCGCATGAGCGAAACGAAAAAGACGACCGCCATTGTCGGCGGAGGGCCGAGCGGGCTGATGGCGGCGGAGATCCTGTCGAGGATGGGACATTGCGTCACCGTCTACGAGGCCATGCCGACGGTCGCCCGCAAATTTTTGCTGGCGGGAAAATCGGGGCTCAACATCACCCATTCGGAGACCTTTTCCGATTTCGCCGGCCGCTTCGGCGCTGCAAACCCGCATCTGCGTCCGACCCTGGAAGGATTTTTGCCGACAGATGTCCGGGCCTGGGCGCATGGGCTGGGGACGGAGACGTTTGTCGGGACATCGGGGCGCGTCTTTCCGACGGTGATGAAAGCTTCGCCGCTGCTGCGTGCCTGGTTGAAGCGATTGGAAGGGCAGGGGGTTTCGGTGCTGACGCGGCATCGCTGGCTTGGCTTCGGCACCGGCGGCGATCTTCAGTTCGAAACCCCGGAAGGGTTAAAAACGGTCCGGGCGGATGCGGTGCTTCTGGCGCTCGGCGGTGCAAGCTGGCCGCGGCTCGGTTCGGACGCCGCCTGGACCCCGGTGCTTGCGGCCGATGGCGTCGGCATCGCGCCTTTTCGCCCCGCCAATTGCGGCTTCGACGTGGATTGGAGCGATTTCTTCCGCGATCGTTTCGCCGGCCAACCGGTAAAATCGGTCACCGCGAAATCGGCTGCCGGCATCGTTCCGGGGGAATTTGTCATTACCCGGACCGGCATCGAGGGGAGCCTTGTTTATGCCCATTCCGCAGGGTTGCGCGACGGGCTGGAAAGCGGCGCTAACGCTGTCCTTGAAATCGACCTCGTGCCCGGCCGCTCGTTCGAGCGGTTGACCGCCGACCTGCAAAAGCAGGACGGCAAGGCGAGCTTCAGCACACGGCTGCGCAAGGGGGCGGGCATTGATGGCGTCAAAGCCGGTCTTCTGCGGGAGGCGGGAGCCGAAAGCGAACCTCAGCGTCTTGCCGCCCGCATCAAGACCTTACCGATCCGGGTCGTCCGGCCGCGCCCGATAGCCGAGGCGATTTCCGTGGCGGGCGGCGTGCGATTCGATGCCATCGACGGCAATTTCATGCTGAAAGCGCGCCGCGGCGTCTTCGTCGCCGGCGAAATGCTGGATTGGGAGGCGCCGACCGGCGGCTATCTGCTGACCGCCTGTCTCGCCATGGGCAAGGCGGCCGCGGAGGGCATCGACCGGTTTCTTGCTTCGAAACCCGGCGAACCTGAAGTGTCGTCGCTCTAAAGCTGAACTCTGGCTTCCACCCCGTCCGTGCTGCCGCTTGCCGGCGACAGCAGTTCGAAGTGCCCGTTCATCTGGGCGACGAGTTTGGTGACGATCGAAAGCCCGAGGCCTGCGCCGGCTGCGGTAGTCTTGCCGCGCGCAAACCGGGCCATAAGGCCCGAAAGCGTCTGCGCATCGATAACCGGGCCGCCATTGATGACGGATATGCGCCCGTCCCGCGTCACCACGACCCGCACCGGCCGATCGGATGTGCCGTGCGAAAGGGCGTTTTCCAGAAGATTGCGGATGACGATGGCGAAGGCATCGCCATTGATCGGGCGGACGAGGCCAGCGCCCTCGGCCACCTGCAGTTCGACCGGCCGCCGGGCGATGCCGAGACGGCGCGTTTCGTCGACCACGATGCGCAGCACGGCCAGCAGATCCTCCGGCTTGTCGATCGTCACGATGCCGGCTTCAGCGCGCGACAGTTGCAACAGCTTTTCCGCAAGCCGCCCGAGATTGCCGAGCGAGCGGGCGATCTGGCCGGCGCGCGCCCTTTGCGGACCTTCGTCCAGCTCCTCGATCAGCCGCTGGGTTTGTGCCAGCGCGCCGGCAATCGGCGTTCGCAGTTCGTGGGCGCTGTTGGCGGTGAATTCACGTTCGGCCTCCAATGCGCCCTGCAGGCGCCTCAGAAGCAGATTGACGGAACGGGCTATGGGGCGCAGTTCGTTGGGAAGACGGTCATTGCTGATGGCGGCCATGTTGCCGCCGTCCTTGCTGGCGATCTCGGCCCGCAAGGTTTCGACAGGTCGCAGCATGCGCCGTACGATCAGGCGGATGACGAAGATATTGGCGGGGATGAGCACCAGCAGCGGCAGGAGCAGGGTGCTTCCGCCTTCAAGCGCCGCTTCGTGGCGGAAGGAGAGGGGATCGGCCACCTGCACGAAGATTTTGTCATCTGCCGATACTGTCGTGTAGATCCGGTGGGTCGGCGTATCGTGGAAGCCGCGGCGTAGCGGGGCTTCCAGCGGCGGGCCTTTCATGGCGTGGGAGCGCAGCAGCACGCGGCCGCTGGCATCTCGCACCTGATAGGTGAGATAGGCCTCTTCCGGTCCGGAAATGGCGGCGATCCGTTCCGCGCTGTCGGCTGTGGCGTTGCTGGCGAGGTCGTCGAGCGCCAGCGGCATCAGGCGCTCGGCGGTTTCCTCCAGCACGCTGTCGAAAATCTCGCCGAATTCATCCAGCATGACATAGATGCCGAGCCCCGCGGCAAACAGCCAGAAGGTGGTGACGGTGGCCGTCAGCGCGACGATCAGGCCGCGGCTCATGCTGATGGGGCGCCTTTTCATCATCGCGCCCCCAGGCTGTAGCCGAGGCCGCGCATGGTGGAGATGCGCTCCTTGCCGATCTTCTTGCGCAGCCGGCTGATATAGACCTCGACGGTGTTGCTTTCGATCTCGGAGCCGAAGGCATAGAGCGCTTCCTCGATCTGGTCCTTGGAGACGATCGCGCCTGGCCGTTCCAGAAGGCGCTCCAGCACGGCCCACTCGCGGCTGCTCAGCGAAACCGGCGAATCGTCGACGATCAGGTGACGGTTGACCTGATCGACGACGACGCCCGGCAGGCGCAGGAGCGGCGCGGGCTTGCCGCCGTAACGCCGGGCAACGGCATGGATGCGGGCGGAAAGCTCGTTGAGATCGAAGGGTTTCACCAGATAGTCGTCGGCGCCGCTGTTCAGGCCCTCGATCCGGTCGCTGATCTGGTCATGGGCGGTGAGGATGATGACCGGGGTCGCATCCTCACGTTCGCGTAGCTTTTTAAGCAGCGTCAGGCCCGAACCGTCGGGGAGCCTGAGATCGAGCAGGATCAGGGCGTAGCTTGCGACCTCCGCCGCTGCCGCCGCATCCGATATCGTGCCGAACCAATCGACGGCGTGGCCGCTTGCAATAACATGATCGCGCACGGCCTCGCCGAGAATTTCATCGTCTTCGATCAGGAGAATCCGCACCAGTGCCGCTTTGCTACCCATTTCGCCTCTGGCGACCATAGAGCAAAATCAGGCGCTGTGCAGGTCCGTCGTCACGAATTCGGCTTGCCACGGCAGGATGCCAGAATATCGAGCGACGGATCGTAGACCGAGGTTTCGACGTTCATCATGCCGAGGATGCTGTGGAACAGGTTGTCGTGCGAGCTTTCGACATTGGCCTGTGATTTCAGGCATGCCTGGGTCACGCCGGTCGTCTTGGCGAAATCGTCGTCCATCCACATCACGAACGGGATATGAGTCTGCTCGGTCGGGGCGAAGAGATAGGGCATGCCGTGCAGGTAGACGCCGTCTTCGCCCAGCGATTCGCCGTGGTCTGACATGTAGAACATCGAGCCGGAGAGTTTGTCTCCATGACGCTTCAGCCGCTCGATCACGCCGGCAAGGATATGATCGGTATAGAGGATGGTGTTGTCATAGGCGTTGGCGATCTCCTGCGGGGTGCAGGTGGTGAATTCCGTCGAGCGGCAATCCGGCGTGAATTTGCGGAATTCCTGGGGATAGCGCAGGTAATAGGCAGGCCCGTGGCTGCCGAGCTGGTGCAGCACCAGCACGCTGTCGCCCTTGACGGTGTCGAGCCAGGCATCGAGGCGATCGAGGAAGATGCCGTCCTGACATTCCCCGTCGTTGCAATAGTGTGGGTCCTTGAGTGCGGGGATGCTGACGAAATCGATGCGGTCGGCGATGCCCTTGCTGCCGGTGTTGTTGTCCCACCACGCGGCCTTGATGCCGGCATGGGTAAGGACGTCGGGCAGGCTTTCCGTCGAAAGCCCCTTGCGGTGGGTATATTCCTTGCGGGTGTAGACGGAGAACATGCAGGGCAGCGACACGGCGGTCGCGGTGCCGCAGCTGGTCGTCTGCGGGAAATAGGTGACGCCTTCGGCCTTCAGCTCGGGATTGGTTTCCCGCTCATAGCCGTTCAGAGAAAAGTTCTGGGCTCTCGCGGTCTCGCCGGCAACGATGATGGTGACGCGCGGCTTCTCCAGCGTTTCGCCGCGGGCGACCCGACGAGCGTCGGTGCCGAGCGGCGCAACCACGATATTGCCCTCGTCGCCGCTGGCGATCGCATAATGTACGACGCTGACCAGCGGCACGACGGGATTGACGACGCGGGCCAGGTCCTTGTGGGTGCGCACCGTCGAGGCAAAGACGCGCGCCTGGCTGGTCACGGCGACCCCGGCGGCGATCAGGCAGGGAACGATGACCGCAAGGTTCCAGCCGACTTTCGACCAGAAGGGCCGGTGGATGATCTTGACCCAGGCGATGAGGGCGCAGGGCAGGATCGCCGTCAGCAGCACATGCATGAACAGGCCGAGGGTAAAGAACCGGCTGGATTCCGGGCCTGTGGTTTCGACGACGTTACGGATCATGTCCGTATCGATGATCGTGCCGTAATTGTCGGTGAACCATGCACCCAGCGAAGCCGCTACGATCAGCAGCATGAACAGCGGCTTCGTCACATATTTGATCGAGATGGTGATGAGGATCGCGGTGAAGATCGCGAGCAGCGCAATGGCAAGCGCGCTCAGCGCCACGGGGCTGCCGGCGAGATAATCCTCGGCACGCTGCCAGAAGGTGCGATTGGGAACGGCGAGGAGATAGAGGGCGACAACGAAACTCAGGGTCGCGCTGCCGATGCGCGGCCGGTGGCGGCCGAGAAAAGCAATGATGGGCTGCAAGAGAAGGGGTCCTTGGCCGGTTTGATACCGGCCATCTCTCTCGTCAAACCCTGACATCAACCTGAAAGGTCCCAAAAACACGAAAGCCGGCCGCAGGGTTGGCCGGCTTTCGTCGTCTGGAGGACGGCAATTTCATTCGCAAATACGAACCTTCCGGATCACCCGGTTGCCGTAATAATCGTAGGACTTGATCTTGCGGATGAAGCAGTGGGGCTGGCAATCGTCGCTGTAATAGCCGGCCATGGACGGAGCCGCGAAGGATGTGGCGGCAAACAGGGCAACAGTGACGGACAGGATGATGTTGCGCATGGTGTTCTCTCCTCTTTCCGGGCCTTGAGACCGCCTCATCCCGTTGAAGAGACAATCTCATTTTTGCCGGGCGGGCGCTGTTTCGGATGGAACAGGCCCGGTTTTTCACCGCCGCCGGTCGCGAAACGTCAGAATTTCGAGGGTGGCGCGCAGGATGGCGAGAACGGAACGGAGAAAGCTTCGCATGACGGTCCCCAGGGGTTCGGCCGGATTTTAAGCGGTCCGACCGCGGGGAAGATCACACCGCCTGCGCCGTTTCCCTGTTCCGGCGGGAACTTCGACAAATTGCCGCGCGCGACCGATTCTTTCTCCGGGCGCATTTTCCTTGGTGGAAAGTTGCGTTAAGAACGCGCCCACACGATTGAAGGCCCGTTTGCAAACACAAGGAATTCCCCATGACAGTGCGCAACCTGTTCCTCCTGCCCGGCGACGGCATCGGCCCGGAAGCCATGGCGGAAGTTCGCAAGATCATCGCCTACATGAACGAAGACATGGCGACCGGCTTTGTCCTCGACGAAGGCCTCGTCGGCGGCTCGGCCTATGATGCCCATGGCGCGGCGATCTCGGATGCCGACATGGAAAAGGCCATGGCTGCCGATGCCGTGCTGTTCGGCGCCGTCGGCGGACCGAAATGGGATGCCGTGCCCTACGAGGTGCGCCCGGAAGCCGGTCTGCTGCGCCTGCGCAAGGACATGGAACTTTTCGCAAACCTGCGCCCGGCGATCTGCTATCCGGCGCTGGCATCCGCGTCCTCGCTGAAGCCGGAACTGGTTGAAGGGCTCGATATCGTCATCGTGCGCGAACTGACCGGCGGCGTCTACTTCGGCGAGCCGAAGACGATCACCGATCTCGGCAACGGCCAGAAGCGCGCCGTCGATACCCAGGTTTACGACACCTACGAGATCGAGCGCATCGCCAGCGTCGCCTTCGAAATGGCCCGCACGCGCAACAACCGCGTCTGCTCCATGGAAAAGCGCAACGTCATGAAGTCGGGCGTGCTCTGGAACCAGGTGGTCACCGCCGTCCACAAGGATAAGTATTCAGATGTGCAGCTCGAGCACATGCTGGCCGATGCCGGCGGCATGCAGCTCGTTCGCCAGCCGAAGCAGTTCGACGTCATCGTCACCGACAACCTGTTCGGCGACATGCTGTCCGACGTTGCGGCGATGCTGACGGGCTCGCTCGGCATGCTGCCGTCTGCCTCGCTCGGCGCGCCGGATGCCAAGACCGGCAAGCGCCGCGCGCTTTACGAGCCGGTACACGGTTCCGCCCCTGACATCGCCGGCAAGGGCATCGCCAACCCGATCGCCATGATCGCTTCGTTTGCCATGTGCCTGCGCTACTCCTTCAACCTCGTGAAGGAAGCCGACAATCTGGAAAAGGCCATCGCCAACGTGCTCGACAAGGGCATCCGCACCGGCGACATCATGGCCGAAGGCGCCCGTCAGGTCGGCACGACGGAAATGGGCGATACGATCCTCGCCGAATTCAAGGCGCTTTCCGCCTGATCCGATCTTTTTCGATCGAGACATGCCCTCGAATCAGCCGATTCGGGGGCATTTTTCTGTGAGGTGGTTGAAACGCTGATGTCGCCGACAGATGTTCCGGGTCAACGAAAGGCCTTTCATGAACCGACCGCTTTCCTCGACCCTCTGGATTTTCCTCGCAACCGCCGTGCTGGTTCTGGCGCTCCTGCCCTTCGATGCGGGGATATCGCAGAGGGCGCAGGCCCTCCCGCCGGCTATCGTCGATTTCAACCGCCGCATCACCGATTTCGGCACCTTCGGCTGGATGATCTATGGCTCGGGCGCCATCGTCATCCTCGCCTATATGCTGCGGCGGGTGGTGACGAGCGACGGTCTCCGCGACAAGTCGCGGACGGCGACACGGCTGTCGCTTTATTTCCTCGTTACCATCGGCAGCGCCAGCGCGCTGGTGCATCTCGCCAAGTTCCTGGTAGGCCGGGCGCGGCCGGAGGCTTTTCTCGACTACGGCGCCCATAGTTTGACGCCCTTTGCCAGCGACTGGCTGTTCCAGAGTTTCCCCTCCGGCCATTCGGCGGCGGTCGGCTCCTTCTTCGGGGCTTTTTCGATGCTGGTGCCGCGCCTGCGCATCCTTTTCTTCCTCGGGGCGCTGACGATCGGCATCACCCGCGTCATCGTCGGCGCGCATTATCCGAGCGATGTGGTGGCGGGGCTGCTGATCGGTCTCTGGACGGCCATGATGGTCGCCTTCTTTTTTGCGTGGAAAGGCTGGCTTTTCCGGCTCGACGAAAACGGCTGGCCGCGTCCGAAGCGGGAAGTACGCGGCGATCTTTGAATCAGAAACGGGCCGGGCTGAAGGTCTGCTCGCCGATGCCGTTTTCGGCATAGCTTTCCGGCAGGGCTCTTCCGGTCAGGAGATGGGCGGCAAGCGCGCCCAGCGCGGGTGAGGTCAGGATGCCGTAGCCGCCTTGTCCCGCAAGCCAGAAGAAATCCGACCGCGACGGCGTGGCGCCGACAACCGGCAGCTTGTCGGGCGAAAAGCTGCGCATGCCGGCCCAGCTCTTGAAGACGCGCCTGACGGGAATGGTGGTTGCCTCTTCGACGTAATGGGCGGCCCAGGCGATATCGATTTCTTCCGGCTGCACGTCGGCCGGCTCGCATGGGGTGGCGTCGGCCGGGGAGGCGAGAAGCCGCCCGGCATCCGGCTTCATGTAGAAATCCTCGTCGAGTTCGTTGATCTCCGGCATGGTGGAGATGTCGAAGCCTTCGGGCAGATCGAGCGTGATGGCGGTGCGTCGGTGCGGCACGATGCCAATCGGTTCGGCACCGAAGAGCTGCGCCGTCGCATCCGCCCAGCCGCCGGCCGCGTTGACGACGGTGCGGGCCTTGATGATTCCGGCCGACGTTTCGACGATCCAGATATCGTTCTCGCGGTGAGCGGAAACCACTTCGTGCTTTTCCAGAATATCGGCGCCGTTCTGCCGGGCGCCGCGGGTATAGCCCTGCAGCAGGCTTTCGACCTCGATGTCCCAGAAATTCGGATCGTAGAAGGCGGCAGCGACGTAATCCGGCCGCAGGATCGGCACGCGGGCAATCGCCTCTTCTGGGCTCAGCCGCTCCAGTTCCGGCGTGAAGGCTTGTTCTTCGCGGAAGACCTCTTCGAGACGGTCGGCCTTTTCCGCATTGGCGATCATCACGCCGCCGCGCTGTTTCAGCAGCGGGATATCGGAAAAGCCGGCCGGCGGCGCATCGAAAAAGCTCTTGGCAACCCGCGCCAGCGCGCAGATTTCCGGCGCATTGTAGCGCAACACGAATTCGGCGGCCGAGCGGCCGGTGCTGTGGTAGCCGAGCGCGTCCTCCCGCTCCAGCACGGCTACGGAGCGATGCGGGCTCAGGAAATAGGCAAGCGACAGACCGGCAATGCCCCCGCCGATGATGGCGATATCGTAGGTTTTCATGGGGCGTCCGTCCTGTGCTCGTTCGTTAGGGTGGCGCACAGTAGGAAAATCCGCGCCCACCTTCAAATTTATAGCGGCAAAGGTGGCTATAAGATTGGTTGATACTTAAAGGCTGTGATCCAGCGCTTCCGTATCCGCGACATGCGCAAGGAAGGCGGCTTCCGCCGGGTTGAGGATCGCATTCGGATTGGTGATGCGGAAGACGTCGGTGGTCGGCAGCGTGCTGTAGGGTGGCAATTGCCAGAGTTCGCCCGCGGCAAGGCCGGGGGCGGCCAGATGATCCGGCATCATGCCGATGCCGATATTGGCCGAAATCAGCCGGATGACCTCTTCGACATTGGACGAGACTGCGCGCACCTTCTGGCCGAAGGAACCCATGGCGCGCACGGCCGTCACCGCATTCATGTGCTGGCCGCCGAGCACGTCGGCGGTAAAGGCGATGTAGGGATCGCCGCGCAGATCGTTGAGGGTCGCGTCCGTGACGCCGAACAGCCGGTGGCCGCGGCCGCAATAGAGGGCGTATTGCTCGCGGATGTGGAAGGTCTTTTCCAGCGTCTCCGGGATATTGCCGTCGCAAAGGCCGAGCGTCGCCACGCCGCGCTCGACGGCGCTCAGGACATCGGTCGTCGTCTCGACGGTGATGCTGATCGTCGCCTTGGGATGGCGCTCGAAGAAGCCCTGCAGCTTCCGGTCCCAGGCCGCGTTGTGGGCGTGGCTGACCGTGTGGATGCTGACATGACCCGTGATGTCCTCGCCGGCCGTCTCCAGCGTTTCCGGCAGGCGCACGACGGCGGCGAAGATATCGCGGCATTGGCGGTGAAGTTTCGCGCCGGCCTCCGTCAGCTCGAAGCGGCCGGGGCGGCGGTCAATGAGTTTCTGGCCGAGCGTCTGTTCGAGCCGCTTCAGCGCCATGCTCACGGCCGGCTGCTGCAAAAGCAGCCGGTTCGCCGCCGCCGTGATGCTGCCCTCCTCGACGACAATGACGAAGGTGCGCAGCAGGTTCCAGTCGAGATTGTGGGCGAAGCGTTCGAGGTGGCGCATGGTTTACACGCTGACGAGGCCGCGCGGCAGCCGGTTCATGATCTCGTGACCGTCTGTCGTGATCAGCAGTTGATCCTCGATGATCATGCCGCCGACGCCATTGACATACCAGGGCGTTTCGAAGGCGAGCACCATGCCCGGCTCAAGGATCGTCTCGCTCTCCGCCGAGAGGAACGGCCATTCCTCGCTGCCCGGCCCGGTGCCGAGGCCATGGCCGAAATGGCCGCGGGTGAAATCGGGAAAGCCGGCATCCGCCATGGCGCGGGTGGCGGCGCGGTGCACCGTGCTCATTGCATTGCCCGGCTTCAGTTCGTCAAGGCCGGCGGCGAAGGCCGCTTCGAGACCCTGGAAAAGCCGGGTCTGCAACGTTGTCTGCTTGCCGCATACGAAGGTGCGGCCGGTATCGGAGGTATAGCCGGAGACGAGGCAGCCGACATCGACCTTGATCAGCGATCCCTCTTCGGCGGTGCCGCCCTGCGCCCAGGGATTGGGGCCGACCGAGACATATTCCCAAAGTCCCGTCAGGTTCTTCACGCCGCGCCGCGTGGCTTCCTCCCTCACGCCCGCCGTCCATGCGGCGGCGAGCGCCTCGCGGGAAACGCCGACGGCAATGGTTCGCTGCAAGGCCTCGATGCCGGCCTCGGAAAGCGCGACGGCGGTTCTGAGGTGCGCGATTTCGGCCGGCGATTTGATCATGCGCAGCCGCGCGACGAGGCGGCTTGCATCGATAAGGGTTGCATCCGGCAGCGCATCCTGTAGCCGGCGAAAATCATTGACCGAAAGACTATCGAGTTCGACGCCGATGCGGCCGTTCTGCAGGCCTCGGTCCCGAAGAATATCGGCGGCGAGCCGGAAGCCGTGTGCTGCATCGAAGGTTTCCGGCCGGGCAAAGCCGCGCCCTCTCGCCTCAACGGCGGTTGCGATCAGCGCTTCCGGCGAAAGATTGCCAGTCGGGCCGGTGACATCGGCGGTTTCGACCCAGATGGGGTTGATGCGGATATCCTCGATGGCACTTGCCTTGCGGAAGGCGGTTTCGAAGAGATCGCTGATGACGGCGCCCTCGGCCAAGGCCGGGTCTGCTGGGATCACGGCGGCGATGGCGCCGGCCCGGCGCCACATGGTGGCGACCCCGGCCGGTGCGCCGGTCGCATAGGTAAAGGTTTCGGCGGTCAGCAGCAGCAGGGCGTCGATGCCGTCCTGTTCCATCAGCTTTGCCGCTCGTTGCCGGTCCAGATATGCCATCGTCATGCCCCGCTTTTCCCGATGCGGTTCCATACCATTCCTGCGGCGCATGAGGCAGTGCCTCATTTTCGTTTGTAACCCTTGTCCCCTCTTGCCATAAAGGCAACCATAGAACGCTGCCACAGGAGGAACGACATGGCCGCCCGCAATCAGTTTCAATGGGATGACGCCTTCCTGCTGGACGACCAGCTCACCGACGACGAGCGCATGATCCGCGACACCGCCCGCGCCTATGCGCAGGACAAGCTGCAGCCGCGCATCATCGACGCCTATCGCGAAGAGGCGACCGATCCTTCGATCTTCCGCGAAATGGGCGAACTCGGCCTTCTCGGCGTCACCGTGGAAGAGACCTATGGCGGCGTCGGCGCTTCCTATGTGGCCTATGGCCTGATTGCCCGCGAAGTCGAGCGCGTCGATTCCGGCTACCGCTCGATGATGAGCGTGCAGTCCTCGCTGGTCATCTATCCGATCCATGCCTATGGCTCGGAAGAGCAGAAGCAGAAATACCTGCCGAAGCTGATTTCCGGCGAATGGATTGGTTGCTTCGGACTCACAGAGCCGGATGCCGGCTCCGATCCGGGCGGCATGAAGACCCGCGCTGTCAAGACTGATGCCGGCTACCGGCTCACCGGTTCCAAGATGTGGATCTCGAATGCGCCGATCGCCGATGTCTTCGTCGTCTGGGCGAAATCGGAGGCCCATGGCGGTGCGATCCGCGGCTTCGTGCTCGAAAAGGGCATGAAGGGCCTCTCCGCGCCGAAGATCGGCGGCAAGCTTTCGCTGCGCGCCTCGATCACCGGCGAGATCGTGCTCGATAACGTCGACGTCGGCGAAGATGCCCTGTTGCCGAATGTCGAGGGCTTGAAGGGTCCGTTCGGCTGCCTCAACCGCGCCCGTTACGGCATTTCCTGGGGTGCCCTCGGCGCCGCCGAATTCTGCTGGCATGCGGCCCGCCAGTATGGCCTCGACCGCAAGCAGTTCGGGCGCCCGCTCGCCCAGACCCAGCTCTTCCAGAAGAAGCTTGCGGACATGCAGACGGAAATCACGCTGGGCCTGCAGGCCTCGTTGCGCGTCGGTCGCCTGATGGACGACGGCAAGATGGCGCCGGAGATGATCTCCATCGTCAAGCGCAACAACTGCGGCAAGGCGCTCGATATCGCCCGCCAGGCCCGCGACATGCACGGCGGCAACGGTATTTCGGAAGAATTCCAGGTCATGCGCCACATGGTCAATCTGGAAACGGTCAACACCTACGAGGGCACCCACGACGTGCACGCCCTGATCCTCGGCCGCGCCCAGACCGGGCTGCAGGCCTTCTTCTGAGCCGCGTCATGACAGCACCGCTGCAAGGCTTGAAGGTTCTCGAACTCGCGCGCATTCTGGCCGGTCCGTGGATCGGCCAGACGCTCGCCGATCTTGGCGCTGACGTGATCAAGGTGGAAAGCCCTGATGGCGATGACACCCGCGGCTGGGGTCCGCCCTTCGTGGCGGGCGAGGACGGCGGCCAGCTCGATGCCGCCTATTTCCACGCCTGCAACCGTGGCAAGCGCTCCGTTGTGCTCGATTTCACCACGCCGGAGGGGCAGGAGGCCGTGCGCCGGCTTGCCGCCCAGTCCGACGTGCTGCTCGAAAACTTCAAGGTCGGGGGGCTCAAGAAATACGGTCTCGACTATGAGAGCCTGAAAAAGGTCAATCCGCGCCTGATCTATTGCTCGGTCACCGGCTTCGGCCAGGACGGGCCTTATGCCCATCGCGCCGGCTATGACTACATCATCCAGGGCATGAGCGGCATCATGGACCTGACCGGCGATCCGAATGGCGAGCCGCAGAAGATCGGCGTTGCCTTTGCCGATATCTTCACCGGGCTTTATGGCGTGATCGGCGTGCAGGCAGCCCTTGCCCAGCGCGAGCGTACCGGCGAGGGCCAGCATATCGACATGGCACTCTATGACAGCATGACCGGGGTGCTCGCCAATCAGGCGCTGAATTTTCTCGTCTCGGGCAAGTCGCCGCGCCGTCTCGGCAATGCCCATCCGAACATCGCGCCCTATCAGGTGTTTCCGGTGGCCGATGGCCATCTCATCGTCGCCGTCGGCAACGACCGGCAGTTCGTCAAATTCTGCCAGCTGCTCGGCCGCGACGATCTGGCTGCGGATGCGCTTTACCAGACCAATGCGCTGCGTGTGCAGCATCGCGATACGCTGACACCGGCCCTTGCAAGCGAAACGGCGAAGTTCGTGCGCGACGATCTGCTCACAAAGCTGGAAGAAGCAGGCGTGCCCGGCGGGCCGATCAACACGGTGGCGGATGTGTTTTCCGATCCGCAGATCGTGCACCGGTCCATGCGGGTCGATGCGCCGCATACGGGTGCCGCCGGAGGTACCGCGCCGGGCGTTCGCACGCCCATCACCTTCTCCGATGCCGAACTGGCACTTGAGCGTGGTTCGCCGCGACTGGGCGAGCACACGGAAGAAGTCCTGCGCGAGATCGGCATGGCGCGCTGACGTTTCTTTGAGGCGGTTTCCCCGGAGACCGCCTCAGATATTGCCCATGCAGAGATATTTCATTTCCAGATAGTCTTCGGCGCCATGGCGGGAGCCTTCGCGGCCGATGCCGGATTGCTTTAGGCCGCCGAAGGGGGCGGCTTCCGAGGACATGCGGCCGGTGTTGATACCGATCATACCGTATTCCAGCGCCTCGGCCACCCGCCAGACCTTCTTCAGTTCCGTCGCGTAGAAATAGGCGGCAAGGCCGTAGATCGTATCGTTGGCTTCCGCGATCACATCCTCGATCGTCTCGAAGGGGATGATCGGCGCTACCGGCCCGAAGGTTTCGTCGCAGGCGACCAGCATGCGCCGGTCAACGCCGGAGAGCACCGCGGGCGTATAGAAAGCGCCCTCGCCCTCAAGCCGGGTGCCACCGCACATCAGGGTCGCGCCCTTGGCAACGGCATCGGCGACATGGGCCTCGACCTTGGCCATGGCACGCTCGTCGATCAGCGGGCCGACGGTCACGGCGGGCGAGAAACCGTCTCCGACGACGAGCTTCTTCGTTTCCTCCGCCAGCTTGCGGGCAAACTCCTCGTAGACGCCGCTCTGGACGTAGAAGCGGTTGGCCGAGGTGCAGGTTTGGCCGGCATTGCGGAATTTCGCCTGGATCGCGCCATCGACGGCCGCATCGATCTCGGCGCAATCGAAGACGATGAAGGGGGCGCTGCCGCCGAGTTCGAGGCTGACCTTCTTGATCTGGTCGGAACACTGCCGCATCAGGATGCGACCCACCTCGGTCGAGCCGGTGAAGCTGATCTTGCGCACCTTCGGATTGCTGCAAAGCTCGCGGCCGATGGCATCGCCCTCGGAAGCCAGAACCAGATTGAGCACGCCTTCCGGAAAACCGGCGCGGCGGGCCAGCGCGTGCATGGCGAGCGCCACTAGCGGCGTCTGTTCGGCCGGTTTCAGGATGACGGTGCAGCCGACGGCCAGCGCCGGCGAAATCTTGCGCGCCACCATCGAGGCCGGGAAGTTCCAGGGCGTTATCGTGCCGACGACGCCGACCGGTTGCTTGATGACCAGCATGCGCCGGTCGGTCGAGGGCGCGGGAATGGTTTCGCCGTAAACGCGCTTGGCCTCTTCCGCATACCATTCGATATAGGCGGCGGCGTGTTGCAGCTCGGATTTCGATTCAGACAGCGGCTTGCCCATTTCGGCCGTCAGCACGGCGGCGAGGTCGTCGACATGGGTAAGGATCAGGTCGTGCCAGCGGCGCAGGATGGCGCTACGCTCGCGCGCGGGTCGGGCGGCCCAGGCGATCTGGGCGGTAGCGGCGGCGTCGATCGCGGCGCGGGTTTCCGCCACGCCCATGTCGGGCAGCGTGGCGAGCAGGGTGCCGGTCGAGGGATTGTGAACGACGAAGGTCCGCGTGCCCACGGCAGCCGGCGCGTCCTCAAGCCCGAGCAGCGCTGGCTCTTTCACATGATCGGTCAGCTGAGCGGTAAAGATCATCGATGATCCTTTCTGCCGCTATGCCTTTGTCGGGACAGCGGTCTTTCATACGCGGAGCGGCTGGGCGGTTCGCCGGGAGGGACCGTCGGTGTAGCGGATCGCGCGCGTCGCGTCCATCGGCGGCATGCCGCCGATGGACCTCATGTCTTGCCTCAGGCGCGGGCTTCGAGGATCGAAGCTTCGAGGATATCGAGGGCTTCGGCGAAAATGCCGTCCTGGATGGTGATCGGCGCCAGGAAGCGAATGACGTTGCCGTGCACGCCGCAGGTCAAGAGGATCAGGCCCTTGTCGAGCGCGATCAGCCGCACCTTGTTGGCGAAGTCGGCGCTCGGCAGGTTGGTGGTGACGTCGTTGAACTCGACGGCGTTCATGAAGCCGGGGCCGCGGATATCGACGATTTCCGGCGCCTTTTCGCGGATTGCAGCCAGGCGCTGCTTCAGGCGGCCGCCGAGCTGTTCGGCACGGTTGCAGAGGTCCTCGTCCTTGATGACGTCCAGCACGGCATGGGCTGCCGCAACGCCGATCGGGCTGCCGCCATAGGTGCCGCCGAGGCCGCCGGGGCCGGGGGCGTCCATGATTTCGGCGCGGCCGGTGACGGCTGCGATCGGGAAGCCGCCGCCAAGGCCCTTGGCCATGGTCATCAGGTCGGCGGTGACGCCGTAGTGTTCCATGCCGAAGAGCTTGCCGGTACGGGCAAAGCCGGTCTGGACCTCGTCGGCGATCAGCAGGATGCCGTGCTGATCGCAGATTTCGCGCAGCGCCTTCATCATGTTGACGGGGACGGGATAGAAGCCGCCCTCGCCCTGCACCGGCTCGATGATGATCGCGGCGACGCGGTTCGGATCGACGTCGGCGGCAAAGAGCTTCTTCAAGACGCCGAGCGACTGCTCGACCGTGGTGCCGTGCATCTCGACCGGGAAGGGCACGTGGAAGACATCGGCCGGCATGGCGCCGAAGCCGACCTTGTAGGGCACGACCTTGCCGGTCAGCGCCATGCCCATGAAAGTGCGGCCATGGAAGCCGCCACTGAAGGCGATGACGGCCTGGCGGCCGGTGGCGGCGCGGGCGATCTTGACGGCGTTTTCGACGGCTTCGGCGCCGGTGGTGACGAAGATCGTCTTCTTCTCGAAGTTGCCGGGGGTGACGGCGTTCAGGCGCTCGGCAAGCTCGACATAGTTTTCATAGGGCACGACCTGATGGCAGGTGTGGGTGAAGCGGTCGAGCTGGTTCTTGACGGCCTCGATGACGCGCGGATGGCGGTGGCCGGTGTTGACGACGGCGATGCCGGCGGCAAAATCGATGTAGCGATTGCCTTCCTTGTCCCAGATTTCGGCATTTTCGGCGCGGTCGGCATAAATCTGCGTGGTCATGCCGACGCCACGGGAAATGGCGGCATTCTTGCGGTCGGTGAGAGTGGTCACAAGCGTCATCCTGTCGTGAGGGTTTTGTCAAATCCTATATTTTTTCTGTAAGTTTGCAAATCAAATTTTCCGAGCCGCGCCCTTAACCCTGGCGAGCGCTTTTTCTTGTCAAACCTCCGGCGATGTGGCTACATTGACGGAACATTGCAGCAATGGATTTTTATGATCTGGCGTGCGGAAAGGTGTGATCCGAACCGCATGTGACTAACGATTTGAGCGCTTTCGCGGCGAAAAGGCATTTCAGAGCATGTTGTCGTGCCTTCCTGCGCGGGCCTGTTTTTTAAGGCCAACACCTGTCCTTGAAACATTCAGCATCAGGAGAACGACGCCATGACAGCAGACACGATCATCCGGGCGCGCATCGATTCCGGAACCAAGCAACGGGCCGTGGAGGCGCTGTCTGCCATGGGTTTGTCGCTGTCGGATGCCATCCGCATGCTGATGCTGCGCATTGCCGAAGAGCGTCGGCTGCCGTTCGAACTCAAGGTACCCACCTATGAGGAAACGGGTGGCGCCGGCGGGCGGGCGACGCAGCGCGTGGAGAACGGTGAAGATCTCTTCCGTGACCTGGAACATTGACGTGAAAGACGAGGGCGGCAGCCATGAGTGCTGACGGCCCGGTGCGATACAAGGTGGCTGAAGCGGCGCGGCTTGCGGGCGTTTCCGCCTCCACGCTGCGGTTGTGGGAGACACAGGGGCTTGTCGTGCCCGAGCGCTCATCGACCGGCCATCGCCAATACAGCGAAAGCGATCTGGCGCGGCTGAAACGCATATCCTGGTTCCGCGCCGAGCGCGGGCTCAATCCCGCCGCGATCCGCGAGGCGCTGGAAGGCGAGCCGGGGGAAGCAACCGGCGATGCCGGGTCGATCTCTCCTGTCGGACGCAAGCTGCGCAGCCTGCGCCACGCCGCCGGCCGGACGCTGGAGCAGGTGGCGGGCGAGGTCGGCATCGCGCCGTCCGTTCTCTCGACGCTGGAGCGCACGTCGCAGGGCGTCTCCGTCGCCGTTCTTCACAATCTCGCTGCCTATTTCGAGACGACCGTCTCCAGCCTTTCCGGCGAAGACGAGCTGGAGGCGCGCGCCGTCGTTCGCGCCGGCGAATGGCGTGCCTGGCCGCGCACGACGCCGGGCGTGACCGTGCAGCTGATGGCGGAAGGCCGCAACCAGATGGATTGCCACCGCTTCGTGCTGGAGGCCGGCGCGTCGAGCGAAGGCGCCTACCGGCACGAGGGCGAGGAATTCGTCTATGTGCTCTCCGGCCGGGTGGAGTTCATCATCGAGGGCGAGCATTTCCACGATCTGGGGCCGGGGGATTCGCTGTATTTCGCCAGCCGCCGTCGCCATGCCTGGGTCAACCGCCACGACGGCGAGACCGTGCTTTTGTGGATCAACACACCGCCGACCTTCTAGTTCGACGATCAATCGAAACAATACCAGCTATTGCCGCTATCTATTTCGCTTATATTCACGACCGGCCTAGGATCGGCCCAAACCATCGCTGGGGATGGTAATCAAGAGGGAAGAACATGAGAAAACAGATTATTGCGTGGGCGCTTGCCTGTGCCGCAGCCTTTTCCGCCACCGCACATGCCGCCGACAAGCTGGTGATCGGCACGGAAGGCGCCTACCCGCCCTTCAATTTCGTCGATCCGGCCGGCAAGATCGGCGGCTTCGATGTCGAGATCGGCCTTGCGCTCTGCGCCAAAATGAAGGTCGAATGCGATGTCGTCGCGCAGGATTGGGATGGCATCATTCCCGGCCTCATCGCCAAGAAATACGATCTGATCATCGCTTCGATGTTCATCACCGAAGAGCGCAAGAAGCAGGTCGCCTTTACCGACCCCTACTACATCGCCGCCATGACCCATGCCGCCCCGAAGAATTCCGGCATCACGGATTTCACCAATGAAGGCATGAAGGGCAAGACGATCGGCGCCCAGTCCGGCACGACGCAGGCCGATTACGCCGCTGCCGTCTATCCCGATGCCGACATCAAGCTCTACCCGACGCAGGACGAAGTGAACCTCGACATGGCGAACGGCCGCCTCGACCTGCAGGTCGGGGACATGATCCCGCTGCTCGACTGGGTCACCAAGAACGAGGACGGCAAGGCCTGCTGCGAACTGATCGGCCAGCCGATCCTCGACAAGAAGTTTGTCGGCGACGGCGTCGGCATCGCCGTGCGCCAGGAAGACAACGACCTGCGCGAAAAGCTGAACAAGGCGCTGGCCGATATCCGCGCCGACGGCACCTACAAGGCGATCAACGACAAGTATTTCAGCATCGACGTCTATACGATGAAGTGATCCGAAAAGATTCTTCTGGTTTTTTTGAGCCTCTCCGATACGCTCGGGGAGGCTTGTTTTTTGAGCTGACGACTGCGGTGGCCGGGACTTTATTCGATTGAAAGAGTCGCCGCGTTTTCAATGTCTTGAAAGTTATTTTCCCGTTGATTTGGCTATTGGCGAAAATATAATTTCGACGCACTTTCCGACTAAAAATATAACCGACGTTATGCTTGCCACGCAGGGCTGAGATGACTCTTGCCCTCTGGCAAAAACTTTCCACCCATGCCATATGAGCGCCATCAATAGCCAATGGAGCTTATCATGACTTCGCAGCGCAAGCTCGCGAACCCCGGTTTCTTCCAGGTTCTCTGGAGCGCCCTCCTGCTCGGACGGGCCCGCGAAACCGATCTGTTCACCGCCCCGCGCGGCCGTTAATCTTTCGCGTCAACCTGATCGGATAGCCGGTCAGGCCGGCGAAAAAGTCACCGAGACTTTCAATCCCCTGCCATCGCGACCGTCGGAAAGCTCAACCTTTCCGGCGAACAGGCTGGCTATCTCTTCGACGATCGGCAGGCCGAGGCCCATGCCGGGGGCGTCGTTGTCACCGCCGCGCGCGAAGCGCTGGCGGGCGATCTGCCGTTTCTGCGGCGGAATGCCCGGTCCGTTGTCTTCGACTTCGAGGCGGGCGATTTCGTTTGAGGTCTTGACCCGCACCGTCACCTCCGCGCCCTTGCCGGCATAGACGATGGCGTTTTCGATCAGGTTGCGCAGCAACTCGCCGATCAGCAACGGTTCGGCGGCGATGGACACCTGTTCCTCACCTTCAAAGCCCAGATCGACATCTGCCTCGCCCGCTTTCGGCACGTAGTCTGCGGTGATCTCCTGCGCGAGTGCGGTGAGGTTCAAGGGCTCCGGGGCTGCGCGCTGGCTCGAACCGGCGGCATCGATCTTCGCCATCATCAGAAGCTGTTTCAGGATGCGTTCGGCATGGGCCACGGCCTCGTCGCCCTTGCGGGCGGCGGTCTGTGCCTCTTCCAGCGTCGTTGCGCGGGACGAAAGCGCAAGCTGGGTACGGATGATCGCGAGCGGCGTGCGCAGCTGATGGCTGGCATTGCCGCTAAAGTGGCGCAGCGCATCGAGCGCCGATTGCAGCCGCACCATGAAGGAATTGACCGTCTCCACCAGTCCCTCGACTTCGCTCGGCACGGATTGCTCGATCGGGTGCAGGTCGTCCGGGTTGCGCTCGGCAATGGCGTCTCCGAGGCGATAGAGCGGGCGCAGCGAGAAGGTGACGGCGATCCAGACGATGGTGGCCGCACCGAGGATCATGAAGGCGAGCCGGAGCGCCGAGCGCAGCAGGATCGCCTGCGCCAGCTGCCGGCGCGCGATGGTCGTTTCCGCGACCGTCACGACGAAGGGAACGGAGTTGATGCCGGTCGAGGCGGAGCGTTCGAGCACTGCGATGCGGATCGGCTCGCCGCGGAATTCCGCATCGGCATAGGCCGACGACTGCTCCTTCATGTCGATGGAGGGCAGGGTCTGGTAGCCGGTGATGAAATGGCCGGGCGGCCCGTCGACGCGGTAGAAGACGCGGTCCTGCGCCGCCGAGGTCAGCATCTCCAGCGCGACATAGGGAATATCGACTTCCAGCGTGCCGTCTTCGGAGACGACGACACGCTCGGCGATGGCAAGCGCCGAGCCGGCCAGTACGCGGTCGGAGACGGTGTTGGCAGTCTTCACCGCCTCTCGGTAGGTGTCGGCCAGCGCGATGACGCCGATGACGGCGGTGGAGATCAGCAGCCAGCCAAGCAGCCGGCGGCGGAGCGAATAGGCGCCGCTCAAGGGTTCGCCACCTTTTCGAGATAGTAGCCGATGCCGCGGGCGGTGCGCACCGTCAGCCCGTGTGGCGCCAGCCTTTTCCTGAGCCGGCTTACATATTGCTCGATCGCATTGGCGCTGAGGTCGTCGTCGAAGGCGGTGAGCGACTGGATGATCGCCTCCTTGGCGACCACCTTGCCGGCGCGCAGGAACAGGATTTCCAGAAGCCCGAGTTCTCGGGCGGGAATGTCGATCAGCGCGCCATCGACGGAAAACACCCGTGATTTCAGGTCGAAGGAGACGTTTCCGTAACTGACATTGGAGGCGCGAAGCCCCGCCTGCCGGCGCAGCAACACCCGCACCCGCGCCTCGAACTCGCCGACATCGAAGGGCTTGATCATGTAGTCGTCGGCGCCGAGGTCGAGACCTTTCACCCGCTCCTCCGGCGTGCCGCGGGCGGTCAGGATCATGACCGCCGATTTGTTCTGGCGGGCGCGCATGGCGCGCAGCACCTCCAGCCCGTCCATTTCCGGCAGCGTCAGGTCGAGAATGACGAGATCGAAATTTTCGGTGGCGAGAACGGCATTGGCGGATGCACCGTCAGCCACCGCATCGACGGCATAGCCGCTGGAGCGCAGGATCGCCGAAAGACCCTCCGACAGAGTGGCATTGTCCTCCACCAGCAATATCCGCACGCGACCTCCCGAGCGGCAAAATTCCGTTCCGCCCTCCTGAATTAGCCCAACATCGGCGGCAGCGGAACCGTTTTCGCGAAGGCCTGCCGTCACCGCGCCGACCGATCGCGGTCCCATGCTTGTGAAGTTCCGGCCGCTGCGGCATGATCGGCCATGCGCATTTTCGTTTCTCTGTTGATCTTCTTGGTGTTTCCGCCGCTCGCCTTAGCGCAAGCGACGTTCTATCCGGCTCCCTCCGGCGCGGCTGGTGCGCGCGTGCTGACGGTCTATTCGTCGCTTGACGAGCCCCTGGCGCGGCCGATGGTCGAGGGATTCCAGAAGGCGAACGGCGACATCGCCGTGCGTTATGAAGAGATGCTGACGGGCGAGATCTACGACCGGATCGTCCGAGAAACCGATGCCGGCGAAAAGACCGCCGACTTCGCCTTCTCCTCGGCCATGGACCTGCAGGTCAAGCTTTCCAACGACGGCTATGCCCAGCGCAGCGATCTGGCGATGAGCGCCCACTGGCCGGCCTGGGCAAACTGGCGCAACACGGCCTATGCGCTCACTTTCGAGCCGGCCGTGTTCGTCTATCACAAGCCGAGCTTCGCCCATGAGAAGCCGCCGTCGAGCCGGGCCGAGTTCGTCGACTACCTGAAGCGCAAGGGCAATTCCGTCTTCGGGCGGATCGGCACCTATGACATCGAGCGCTCGGGCGTCGGCTTCCTGTTCATGGCGCGCGACCAGGAGCAGTTCGGCGATATCTGGTCGGTGATCCAGGCGATGGGGGAGGCGGGCGTCAAACTCTATTCCACCAGCTCGGCTATCCTTGAGCGCATCTCCGACGGGCGCTTCGTGCTCGGCTACAACATCCTCGGCTCCTATGCGGCCGACTGGGCCTCGCGCCATCCCGATGTCGGCCTGGTGCTGCCGAAGGACTATACCGTCGTCATGTCGCGTATCGGGCTGGTGCCGCAGGCCGCTGCCGCACCCGATCTCGGCCGCCGCTATCTCGAATTCTTCATGTCGCGGGAGGGGCAGTCGATCATGGCGCGGGAGCTGCATATCGCTGCCGTCAGCCCCGAGGTCGCTGGTGAAAACACCGCCAACAGCATGCAGGAAATGCTTGGCGCGCAGCTGCGTCCGGTTCCCGTCAGCCCCGGCCTGATGGTCTATCTCGATCAGGTAAAGCGGGCGCGGCTGATCGCGCGGTGGAACGAAGCCCTGCGGCTACAGTAGACGCAGGCGTGTTTTTGGAGGAAGCTGGCCCTCGCATCCGCCACAGGTCCTAATGTCAGGTAAATGACAGCTTCATGTGGTGCTTTGCAGGTCTTCATCGTCCGTGGAGGCGGACGGCGAGGCAGGCTGGGAGGAGAAACAGCCGGCCACAACCCTTTCGGGTGCGGCATTCCCCTTCCGTCTGCGCAGTTAACATGCGCGCCAAAGGCGCCCGACGGAGGACTATCCTTGAAACAGTTTCTTATCGCTTCGATTCTTGCCGGCGCTGTCGCGTTCTCGGCCAATGCCGCCGATTACACCATCATCGCACCGGCCAATCCGGGCGGCGGCTGGGACCAGACGGCGCGCTCGATGCAGACTTCGCTGCAGCAGGAAGGCATTTCCGGCAACGTCCAGGTGCAGAACGTACCGGGCGCCGGCGGCACCATCGGCCTTGCCCAGTTCGCCAGCCAGTCGAAGGGCAATCCGAACGCCCTGATCGTCGGCGGCTACGTCATGGTCGGCGCCATCCTGACCAACAAGTCGCCGGTTTCCCTGAAGGACGTTACGCCGATCGCGCGCCTGACCGGCGAATACGAAGCCATCGTCGTGCCCGCCGATTCGCCGCTGAAGAGCATGGGCGATCTCGTCGAAGCCCTGAAGAAGGACCCCGGTGCGGTGTCCTGGGCCGGCGGCTCGGCCGGCGGTACCGATCATATCGCTGTCGGCCTGATCGCCAAGGCGGCCGGCGTCGATCCGACCAAGATCAACTACATCGCCTATTCCGGCGGCGGCGAAGCCCTGGCGGCTATCCTCGGCAACCAGGTGACGGCCGGCATCTCCGGTTACGGCGAGTTCGAATCCCAGGTGAAGTCCGGCACGCTGCGCCTGCTCGCCGTTTCCTCTGACGCCCGTATCGATGGCATCGATGCGCCGACCATCAAGGAAGGCGGCCTCGATGTGGTCGTCCAGAACTGGCGCATGGTTGCCGCGGCTCCCGGCCTCACCGACGAGCAGAAGGCTGCCGTGACCGCCGATGTCGAAAAGCTCGCCAAGTCGGCCAGCTGGCAGGAAACCCTGAAGACAAAGGGCTGGCAGGATACCTATCTCGCAGGCCCGGCCTTCGAAGAGCAGCTCGCCAAGGATGTCTCGGCCACCGAAGGCATCCTCAAAGAGATCGGTCTCGTTCAATGAGTGGGGGTAACCTCCCTTCAAACGGTAAGCGCCGCCCCGACCGGGCGGCGCTTTTCATCGCCGTTTTTCTCGCTGTGATCGCCGCCATCATGTTCTGGGATGTTTCCCGGCTTTCGGCGGTCGCCAACTATTCCCGCATCGGCCCCGCGACGGTGCCCTTCTTCATCGCCTGCGTGCTGGTCATTCTTGCCATCTGGACGGCGCTGGAAGCCCGGCGCGGCGATTTTCCCGAGCGGGAACATCAGGAGATCGGCCCGGTCGTCTGGATCGTCGGCGGCCTCGTGGCCCAGCTCCTGCTTCTGAAGACGGCCGGCTTTTCCATCGCGACGGGCATTCTCTTTGCCGCGGCGGCGGCCGGTTTCGGGCGGCGCAAGCTCTGGATCACCATTCCGGTGGGCATCGTGCTCTGTCTCGGCATCTGGCTGATCTTCGCCGGCCTCCTGCAGCTTTCCCTGCCTGCCGGTCCGCTTGAACATCTGTTTCTCTGAGGGCATGCCGCAATGAACACGTTCGAATTCCTGCTGCATGGTCTCGGCGTTGCGATGCAACCGATGAACCTGCTCTATGCGCTGATCGGCGTCACGCTCGGCACCGCCGTCGGCGTCCTGCCCGGCATCGGCCCGGCGCTGACGGTGGCGCTCCTGCTGCCCGTCACGTACAAGCTCGATCCCGCGGGGTCGCTGATCATGTTTGCCGGCATCTATTACGGCGGCATGTATGGCGGATCGACCACGTCGATCCTGCTCAATACGCCCGGCGAAAGCTCTTCGATCGTGACCGCGCTTGAAGGCAACAAGATGGCCCGTGCGGGCCGGGGAGGCCCGGCGCTGGCGACGGCGGCCATCGGCTCCTTCGTCGCCGGTCTCATCGCCACCATAGCGCTCGCCTTCATCGCGCCGTATGTGGTAAAGCTCGCGCTGGTCTTCGGGCCGCGTGAATACTTCGCGCTGATGGTGCTCGCCTTCGTGACCGTGTCCTCGGCCTTCGGCGATTCGACCCTGCGGGGGCTGACCTCGCTGTTCATCGGCCTCGCGCTCGCCACCATCGGCATCGACCAGCTGACCGGCCAGGCGCGTCTCAGCTTCGGTATTCCCGATCTGCTTGACGGTATCGAAGTGACGACGCTGGCCGTCGCCATGTTCGCCATTGGCGAATCCCTTTACATCGCCGCCCAGGGGGACCGTGGACCGGACAAGGTGGAGGCCGTCAAGGGCTCCGTCTGGATGACGCGTGCGGATTGGGCGCGCTCGTGGAAGCCGTGGCTGCGCGGTACCGTGATCGGCTTCCCGATCGGCGCCATGCCGGCCGGCGGCGCGGAGATCGGCACCTTCCTGTCCTATGCGGCGGAAAAGCGCCTGACGAAGTACCCGGAAGAATTCGGCAATGGTGCGATCGAAGGTGTGGCCGGCCCGGAAGCCGCCAACAATGCGTCTGCCGCCGGTACGCTTGTGCCGCTGTTGACGCTCGGCCTGCCGACCACGGCGACGGCAGCGATCATGCTGGCCGGCTTCCAGCAATACGGTCTGCAGCCGGGACCGCTGTTGTTCGCCACCAATCCTCAGCTCGTCTGGGGCCTGATCGCCAGCCTCTTGATCGCCAACTTCATGCTGCTGGTGCTGAACTTGCCGCTGGTCGGCCTCTGGGTGCGGCTGCTGACCATTCCGAAGCCCTGGCTGTATGCCGGCATCCTGCTCTTCGCGACGCTCGGCACCATCGGCGCCAATCCGTCACCCTTCGAGCTTGGCATGCTCTTGGCCTTCGGTCTGCTCGGTTATGTCATGCGCATCTTCGGCTATCCGATCGCGCCCGTCGTCGTCGGCCTGATCCTCGGGCCGCTGGCGGAGCAGCAACTGCGCCGGGCGCTTGCCATCAGCCAGGGCGATGTGACGGTGCTGTTCACCTCTCCGATCGCCGCTGCGTTGCTCATTATCGCTGCTGCAGCGCTGATCATCCCGCTCGTCCTGCGCGCACGCGGGCGCGGCGAGGTTCTGTCGCAATTGGCCGCCTCGGAAGATTGATCCTCCTCCCATATCTTCAGGGCGACCACGAAAGCAGGCCGGGTTCCATCAGAGCCCGGCCTGCTTGCTTTTTGCATGGCCTGCTTGCATCGCATAGCTGCGATGACGATTCGTGCATTGTCGGAAGCGCCTCCGCTCCCCATCTTCTGGTGGTCAACCAGATACATGAAAGCGAGAAAGCAAAATGTCCGCCACCTCCGCCCGCAAAAGCTTCTTCGGTCGTGCGATCGCTGTTTTCGGCGCTGCCTCCGCAGCTGCGGCGGCCGTCGAAGGTGGTCGTCGCCCGCGCGATCGCGACCTCTATGAACTCGGCATCGACCCGGTCCGGTTTCACTCGGTAAACCGCGGCTAAAGCATTTCCAGCAAAGGTGCGAAGCGGTTTTGCGTCCGGAAATGCGCAAACCGTCAAATGCCAAGATACTGATCTCCTGATACAAGAAAGCCCGCCGGTGTTCCTTCCGGCGGGCTTTTCGTTTGTTCTCCCGTAGCCGCTTGCGCGACTGCGGGGATATCGGGACGCACCTTACTGGTGCGCCTCCTGCAGGTGTTGCTGCTGCTCGCGCCTGTTGTGGCGGATCGACGACCAGAGCGAGACGCCGATTAGGGCAGCGCCGCCAAGGCCGGTGATGACCTCGGGGATATGCACCAGCGTCTGGAAGAACATGATCACCGACAGGATCAGGATGGCGTAGAAGGCGCCGTGTTCCAGATAGCGGTATTCTGCAAGCGTTCCCTTCTCCACCAGCATGATCGTCATCGAGCGCACATACATGGCGCCGATACCGAGACCGATGGCGATAACGAAGAGGTTCTGCGTCAGCGCGAAGGCGCCGATGACGCCGTCGAAGGAGAAGCTGGCATCGAGCACTTCCAGATAGATGAAGGCGCCGAGGCCACCCTTTGCCGCAGCGCTCATCGTCTGCTGCGAGGCATCGAGCAGGCCGCCGATCACCTCGACGATCAGGAAGGTCACGAGGCCGTAGATCGCCGAATGCACGAAGACGGTCGCATTCTCCCCTTCGAGCAGGCGCGCGAAGCCGAGGATGAGCACCAGCACGAAGGCGATCTCGATGCCTTTGATCGTGGCGAAGCGCGCCATGCGCTTTTCGAGGAAGGCGATCCAGTGCACGTCCTTCTCCTGGTCGAAGAAGTAGGTGAGACCGACCATCATCAGGAATGTGCCGCCGAAGGCGGCGATCGGAAGATGGGCATCGTTCATGATGCGCGCATATTCCTCAGGCCGTGCCGCCGCCAGGATGACCGCTTCGATCGGGCCGATATTGGCGGCGATGACGACGATCAAGAGCGGGAAGACGATGCGCATGCCGAAGACGGCGATGATGATGCCCCAGGTCAGGAACCGATGCTGCCATTCCGGCGTCATGTCCTTGAGCTTGTTGGCATTGACGATGGCATTGTCAAAGGAAAGCGAGATTTCGAGCACCGCGAGCACGGTGCAGATGAAGAAGACCGTCGCCATGCCGGCAATCGTGCCCGTCGAGTTCCAGCCGAGCCAGGCGCCGAGCGCAAGACCTGCGGCGGTAACGATGAACGCCCACTTGAAATAGCCAAGCGAGGACGTGTGAGTTTGGGGCTGGTTCATGGCCGTACCTCCGTTGCGAAGGAGAGGCCGATAGATGTGCAAAAGGAACGCATGCCATCGGCATGCGCTTGTCGCATGGGTTGAGTTGTCATTTGTGCGTAATCCGCCGGCTTGTCTGCTGGCGGTACCGACATCACGAGAGCGCCGTAAAAACTCTCGCCAGAGGGGCCCGGCACCAAGGTTCACTGCGCAGCCGTGTTGATGCCTGAAGCTGCGCAAGCACCCAAGTAGTTAGCGATCTTCTTTTCAAGGTCAAGGGGCTGGCGCAGAATGATCTGTCGCTGCGGCTTTCATTCGCAATCGTGATCGATCCATCGCCTTTGCGCTATGGATCGGCGCGGGAGAATATGCGACTGGCGGGCAACGTTTCAGGAAACCGCCGCCCATGTCGCTACAATCCACCCTCGCGCCCCAAGCCGGCAGCGCCGCGCGCAACGGCGCACTCGTCATGCTGCTCAGCATGCTGATGTTCTCGCTGAACGACGTCATGGGCAAATGGCTGGTCGGCACCTATTCCGTCAGCCAGCTGATGACGATCCGCAGCCTTGCGGCGCTCGTCATTCTCGCGCCCTTCATCGTCAAGCGTGGATGGCGGGTGTTTCTCGTCGTCGATCGACCGTGGCTGCATGCGCTGCGCTCGCTGCTCTTTGCCATGGAAGCATCGGCCTTCTATTTCGCCGTCGCCTATATGCCGCTGGCCGACGCGATGACCTATTGGCTGGCGGCGCCGATCTATGTGGCGGCCGCCTCGCCCTTCGTTCTCGGCGAGAAGGTCGGCTGGCGGCGCTGGACGGCGATCCTCGTTGGCTTTGTCGGCGTCCTGATCGCGCTAGAGCCCTCGCGCGACAGCTTCACCCTGCCGGCGGTGATCGCGCTGGTGGGCAGCGCCGCCTTTGCCGGCGCCATCCTGCTTGGCCGCACGCTTCGGGAAACGCCGGATACGACGCTGGTCTTCTGGCAGGTGGTCGGCGCGCTGATCTTCTCGGTTGCGGGCCTTGCGATCCATCCGGCCGGCTGGGTCACGCCGGATTTCGAAGCGACGGTCCTGCTCGGACTTCTCGGCATCGTCGCGATGATGGCGCATATTCTCGTCACCCGCGCGCTGAAGCTTGCCGATGCCGCAACGGTCATTCCGCTGCAATATACGCTGCTGTTCTGGGCTGTAATCTTCGGATGGCTGTTCTTCGGCGATACGCCGCGAATTACGGTGATCATCGGCTCGATGCTGATCGTCGCTTCCGGCCTGTTCATCTTCTTCCGCGAACAACAGTTGAAGAAACGCGCGGCCTGACGGTCACGGTACCTGCGCGCCCGTCGCCGTCACGTAGATCGCGTAGAGCGAGCGGGTGGCGGTGATGAACAGGCGGTTGCGCCGCGGGCCGCCGAAGGTGAGGTTTGAGACCCCTTGCGGGATGCGGATCTTGCCGAGCAGCTTTCCTTCCGGCGAAAAGCAATGCACGGCTTTCCCGCCGCTCGTCCAGAGATTGCCGTTGGTGTCGAGCCGGAAGCCGTCCGGGACGCCCTCGTCCAGATGACAGAACACCCGCGAATTCGCCAGCCGCAGGCCGTCTTCCACGTCATAGACCTTGATATGGCGCGGGGCGAAGCCATCGCGGTCGGTGCCGCTGTCGGCGACGTAGAGCTTCGTTTCGTCGGGAGAGAAGGCAAGGCCGTTCGGCTGCAGGAAATCGGAGGTCACGGCATCGAGCGCACCGGTCACGGGATCGAGGCGGTAAACGCTGTGGTGTTCCTGTTCCGGCTCGGACTTATAGCCTTCGTAGTCGGAGAGGATGCCGTAGGTCGGGTCGCTGAACCAGATGCTGCCGTCGGATTTCACCACCACGTCGTTGGGCGAGTTCAGCCGCTTGCCCTGATAACTGTCGGCGAGCACCGTGATCGCGCCGTCGATTTCCGTGCGGGTGACCCGCCGGCCGCCATGCTCGCAGGAGATTAACCGGCCCTGCCGGTCGCGTGTATGGCCGTTGGCGAAATTCGAGGGGTAGCGGTAGACGCAGACGCCGCCTTCGGGCGTCCAGCGCAGCATGCGCTGGTTCGGAATATCGCTCCAGAGCAATTGCTGGGCATCGCTGAACCAGACTGGACCTTCCGCCCAGCGGCAGGAGGAATAAAGCTCTTCGAGACAGGCGCTGCCGATGATCAGCCTGTTGAAACGCGGGTCGTAGACCTCATAAATCGCCGCTGCTTCCGCCATCTTTCCCTCCCTGTGCCATCATATCGATAGCACAGGGAGGAGAAAAAGCGAGCTACCCTTAAGCCGTGAAGGCGGCGTTCATCAGGGTCTGGGTATAGGCCTGCTTCGGCGCATCGAAGATGGCGTCGGTTTCGCCTTCCTCGACGATCTTGCCGTTCTTCATCACGATCACATAGTCCGACATCGCCTTGATGACGGAGAGGTCGTGGCTGATGAAGATGTAGGACAGATCATGCGATTTCTGCAGGCCGCGCAGAAGATCGATCACCTGGCCCTGCACCGAGCGGTCGAGCGCCGAGGTCGGCTCGTCGAGGATGACGACCTTCGGCTTCAGGATCATGGCGCGGGCAATGGCGATACGCTGGCGCTGGCCGCCGGAGAACTCGTGCGGATAGCGGTTGCGGGCGGCCGGATCGAGACCGACCTCCTTCAGCGCCTCGACGGCGCGGCGATCCCGCTCGGCCCTGGAAAGCTGCGGCTCGTGCACGTAAAGGCCTTCGGTGATGATCTCGCCGACCGTTTGGCGCGGCGAAAGCGAACCGTAGGGGTCCTGGAAAACCAGCTGCATTTCCTGGCGCAGCGGGCGCATAGCACTGCGGCCGAAGTCGGAGATATCCGTCTTTTCGAAGCGGATATGGCCGCTGGCCGGCAGGAGCTTCAGCAGGGCGCGGCCGAGCGTCGATTTTCCCGAGCCGGATTCGCCGACGATGCCGATGGTCTGGCCCTGCTTCAGCCGAAGCGTGATGTCGTCGACGGCGCGGAAGGTGCCGGATGCGCTTTTGAACAGGCCGCCGCCGGTGCGATAATCGACGCAGACATTGCGGCCTTCGAGGATGATCGGCGCGTTGTCGGGCGGTGAGGCCTTCCGGCCGCTCGGCTCAGCGGCGAGCAGCATCCTGGTATAATCCGCCTGCGGCCGTTCGAAGATATCGGCGGTCGCGCCGGTCTCGACCACCTCGCCGCGGCGCATGACGGCGACGCGGCTTGCGAAATGGCGCACGATGCCGAGATCGTGGGTGATCAGCACCACGGCCATGCCGAATTTCTGCTGCAGCGATTTCAGGAGGTCGAGGATCTGCGCCTGGATCGTCACGTCGAGCGCCGTCGTCGGCTCGTCGGCAATCAGGATATCCGGCTCGTTGGCAAGCGCCATGGCGATCATCACGCGCTGGCGCTGGCCGCCGGAAAGCTCGTGCGGATAGCTGTTGATGCGCCGTGCCGGTTCGGGAATGCCGACCAGTTCGAGCAGTTCCAGCGCCCGCGCCTTCGCCTCGGCGAACGAGCCGCCGCGGTGATAGACGATCGGCTCGGCGATCTGCCGGCCGATGGTGTAGAGCGGGTCGAGCGAGGTCATCGGCTCCTGGAAGATCATGGTGATCTTTGCGCCGCGCACTGTGTTCAGCTCCTTCATCGGCAGGCCGATGAGTTCCTTGCCGCGATAGCTGGCCGAGCCGGTAGCGCGGCCGTTCTTGGCGAGCAGGCCCATGATGCCCATCATGGTCTGGCTTTTGCCGGAGCCCGACTCGCCGACGATCGCCAGCGTTTCGCCGGACTTCACGTCGAGATCGATGCCCTTGACCGCTTCGACAGTACCGTCAGGCGTGTCGAAGCTGACTTTCATGTTACGGACGGTGAGGATGGATTCTGCGGCCATGTCAGCGGTCCTTCGGGTCGAGCGCATCGCGCAGGCCGTCGCCGGCGAAGTTCAGGGAAAACAGCGTGACGACGAAGAAGATCGCCGGGAAGATCAGAAGCCACGGTGCCGACTGGATGTTGTTGGCGCCTTCGGAAATCAGCGCACCCCAGCTGGTCAGCGGCGCCTGCACCCCGAGACCGAGGAAGGACAGGAAGCTTTCGAGCAGGATGACCTTCGGCACCACCACCGTCACGAAGACCACGACGGGGCCGATCGTGTTGGGGATGATGTGGCGGCGGATGATCTGCCAGTCGGTGAGGCCCAGCGCCTGGGCTGCGCCGACGAATTCACGCCGTTTCAGCGCCAGCGTCTGGCCGCGCACGATGCGGGCCATGTCCAGCCATTCCACCGCGCCGATGACGAGGAAGATCAGGATGAAGCTGCGGCCGAAGAACACGACGAGCACGACGACAAGGAAGACGAAGGGTAGGGAATAGAGGATTTCGACGAAGCGCATCATGACGTTGTCGACGCGGCCGCCGATATAGCCGGAGGTCGCGCCATAGACGACGCCGATGCCGAGCGAAACGATACTTGCCAGAAGGCCGACGGCGATCGAGATCTGGCCGCCGAGCATGACGCGGGCGAGCATGTCGCGGCCGTTGGAATCGGTGCCGAAGAAGAAGTATTCGCGGCTGACATTGCCTTGAAGCTTCAGCGTCTTGCCGTCGTCTTCGGTGGCGACCACCGTGGTCGCGTCGAATTCGTTGGCGCGGTCGAAATAGCGCGTGGTGCGCGGATCGATCGGCTGGTCGGAGGTGACGGTCGCGGTGAAGGTCTGGCCCTCGACGGCGAATTCCTTCAGCGTCACGCGGGCACGGCCGGCGACCCCTTCCATCGCTTCCTGCAGGCTGCCGGCATCCGGCCGGGCCTCCAAGCTCGGCGGCACGGAGACGTAGGACGGGAAGACCTGGTCGTACTTGTGGCTGATGAACAGCGGGCCGAGGAAGGAGAAAAGCGCGATCAGGACCAGCACGACGCAGCCGGCCATGGCGGCGCGGTTGCGGCGGAAGCGCATGGCGGCGAGCTGGAACAGGCTGCGGCTCTTGGTTTCCGGCGGCAGCGCCAGCGGGGCATTGACCATATCAGTCATGGCGGACCCTCGGATCGAGAAGGCCGTAGATGATATCGACCAACAGGTTGAAGACGATGACGAAGATGGCGACCAGCACCACGGTTCCCATGACGAGCGTATAGTCGCGGTTGATCGCGCCGAGCACGAAATAGCGGCCGACGCCGGGAATGGTGAAGATCGTCTCGATGACGGCCGAGCCGGTCAGCAGGGCTGCCGCGCAGGGCGCAAGATAGGACACGACCGGCAGCATGGCCGCCCGCATCGCGTGGGTAATGACCACCGTGCGCGCCGGCAGGCCATAGGCGCGTGCGGTGCGGATGTGGTCTGTGTGCAGGGCCTCGATCATCGAGCCGCGCGTCAGCCGCGCAAAGACCGCAAGCTGCGGCAGCGCGAGCGCGATCATCGGCAGGATGAGGAAGCGCAGCGAACCGTCACCCCAGCTGCCGGCCGGAAGCCAGGCGAGGATGATGGCGAAGACCAGCGTCAGCACCGGGCCGACGACGAAGTTCGGCACGGTGACGCCGATCGTCGAGACCGACATGATCGCGAAATCGAGCACGCTGTTTTGCCGAAGCGCTGCGATGGTTCCGGCGAGCACGCCGCCGATCAAGGCGAGCAACAGCGCGTAAAAACCGAGTTCCAGCGAATAGGGCAGGCCCTTCGCGATCAGTTCGGCAACGGTGTTGTCCTTGTAGATGTAGCTCGGGCCGAAGTCGCCGGTGACCGCATTGGTGATGTAGGTCACATATTGGCGCCAGAGCGGCTGGTCGAGCTGGTAGGTCCGCATCAGGTTCGCCATCGTCTGTGGCGGCAGCGGCCTTTCGAGGTTGAAGGGGCCGCCGGGGGCGAACCGCATCAGGAAGAAGGAAATCGTCACGACGATGAAAAGCGTCGGTACAGCGCTCGCGAGGCGGCGCAGCACGAAGGAAAACATGGGGTAAGCCCTCCGGCCGAAAGCCATGGCGGCGTGAGGCGCCGCCATGGTTCGGATCTTTCGGTTATTCAGCGATGCTGAGGAAGCGGGTCAGGTGCTGGTTGGCAGCGTTGTCCTGCCAGCCCTTGACCTTCGAGGCGACGAGCCACAGGTCGGCCTGGGTGAGGAACGGCGCGACCGGCTGGTCCCGCATCATCATGGCTTCAGCTTCGTGGAGGAGCTTGGAGCGGGCGGCCGGATCGGTTTCCTCATAGGACTTCTTCATGAGGGCGTCGAATTCCGGGTTTTCATAGTGCCCGTAGTTGAAGGTCTTGTTGGACGACAGGCTGAGCGCCAGGAAGTTTTCGGCGTCCGCGTAGTCGGCAACCCAGCCGGCGCGGGCGACGTTGAACTTGCCGCCTTCCTGCAGGTAGGCGTAGTGCGAGGACACGTCGAGGTTCACCAGCGAGACCTTGGCGCCGAAGGTGTTCTTCCACATGTCGGCAACAGCCGTTGCCACCCGCTCGTGGTTCGGGTTGGTGTTGTAGCGGATTTCGATGTCGAGCGGCTTGCCGCCTTCACCGTAGCCGGCTTCCTTCATCAGGGCGATCGCCTTGTCTTCGCGGTCGAGCTGAGACATCGAGGCGAAATCGGCCTTGGACGGGTCGCCGTAGGTCTCGATGCCCGGAGGCACCATCGAATAGGCCGGCAGCTGCGAGCCGGAGTAGATTTCCTTGGCGAGGAAGTCGCGGTCGACGGCCATGGAGAGCGCCTGGCGGACGCGCACGTCGCTATAGGGCTCCTGGCGGGTGTCGAAGGCGTAGTAATAGGTCGCAAGCGTCGGCGAAACGTGGACTTCGTCACCGTAGGACTTCTTCAGACGCTCGATCTGGTCGGCCGAGAAGTTGTAGACGAGGTCCATTTCCTTAGCTTCGAAGCGGCGGACGGAGGCTGCCTGGTCGTCGATCGGGTAGAAGATGACCTTGTCGATCTTGACGTTGGCGGCATCCCAGTAGTTCTCGTTCTTCTGGGTGGTCAGGCTGTCGTTCGGCGTGTGGGCGACGAGCTTGTAGGCGCCGTTGGACACCATCACGCCTGGCTTGACGAAATCGGCGCCGTTCTTTTCGACGCTGGCCTTGGAAACCGGCAGGGCCGTCTGGTGGGCGAGAAGTTCGAGGAAGAACGGGGTCGGACGCTCAAGCGTAATCTCGACCGTCTTGTCGTCGACGGCTTTGATGCCGAGCTGATCGACCGGAAGGTCGCCCTTGTTGACCTTTTCCGCATTCTTGATCGGCAGCAGGATGTTGGCATAACCGGCCGCAGTCTTCGGGTCTTCGACGCGCTGGAAGGAGAAGACGAAATCGCCGGCGGTGACCGGAGAGCCGTCCGACCACTTGCCGTTATCGCGCAGCTTGAAGGTGTAGACGGTACCGTCGTCCGAGACCTTCCAGCTTTCGGCAGCGCCCGGAATGATCTTTCCGGCAGCGTCGTAAACCGTCAGGCCTTCATAGAGATCCTTGAGGATGAATTCTTCGATGTTGATCGAGGTGTGGGCCTGATCGAGCGTCTGCGGCTCGCCGGCATTGCCGCGGTTGAGAACGGTTTCGGCCAGCACCGGGCTCGCCCCGATCAGGATCGAACCGAGCAGCGCAGCCGCCCGGAGGTTGAATTTCATGACGTTCATTTTTTGCTCCTTCCCCTCTTTTTTGGGTTTGTGAAGCGCCGAGAGAATGCCAAAATTTTCGCAAAGGCAAGTGCCGACTTCTCGCAGGGGGCATGGCTCCGAAAAAGAAGCCCGCTCAGGTTGTGAATTTTTGTAATCTCCAAGCGACGCATTTGTGACAGATGTGCGACATCGGAAACGCTTGAACGGGACTGAGGCGCGCAAGAAAAGTTACAACCTCCCGCAGTTTACGTAATATGTTGCACGGCAGCAGAGCGGTTTTATAATCTTCATGTCCTTTACGCTTCTCCGGCAGAACGCGAAGCCCGTGTGTTCCGACAGATGTCCTCACAACCGAAAAGCGTGTGCCGAAAATATAAGTTTTTGTTCATATCACGCGCTTCAACGCAGGAAATCCGCAAAGAAAGGCCGATCCAAAGCTGAGCGGTTGCCAAAAATCACCCATTCACTATTGTCTTTCCGCAGGGCGGGGGAGGTTTTCCGCTGGGAAGACATCGACCTGTTTTTTGAAGGAACGTTCCCCGCGGGAGCGGTCCTGACGGCCGATCAATTGGGAGATTTTGAGAATGGCATTGATTACCTTGCGGCAGCTGCTCGACCACGCCGCCGAGAACAACTACGCGCTTCCGGCATTCAATGTGAACAATCTCGAATACATCCAGGCCGTGATGCGCGCGGCGGATGCGACCGACAGCCCGGTCATCCTCCAGGCGAGCCGCGGCGCGCGCGCCTATGCCGGCGACGCCTTCCTGCGCCACCTCATTCTCGGCGCGGCCGAGGAATATCCGCATATTCCGGTCTGCCTTCATCTCGACCACGGCGACCAGCCTTCGACCTGCATCTCGGCGATCACCAACGGCTTCACCTCCGTCATGATGGACGGCTCGCTGCTGGCCGATGGCAAGACCATTGCCAGCTATGAATACAATGTCGGCGTGACCGCTGAAGTGGTGAAGATCGCGCATGCGGCCGGCGTTTCCGTCGAGGGCGAGCTTGGATGTCTCGGCAACCTCGAAACGGGCGCCGGCGAAAAGGAAGACGGCCACGGCTTCGAAGGCAAGCTTTCGCGCGAAGAGCTTTTGACCGATCCGGAGCAGGCCTTCGATTTCGTCGAGAAGACCGGCGTCGATGCACTGGCCGTCGCTATCGGCACCAGCCACGGCGCCTACAAGTTCACCCGCGCGCCCGATGGCGAAATCCTGTCGATCGAGACCATCGCCAAAATCCACAAGCGCCTGCCGAACACCCACATGGTCATGCACGGTTCCTCCTCGGTGCCGCAGGACCTGCAGGACCTGTTCAACGCCTATGGCGGCAAGATGAAGCAGACCTGGGGTGTGCCGGTCGCCGAAATCCAGAAGGCGATCCCGCTCGGTGTGCGCAAGGTCAATATCGACACCGACCTGCGCATCGCGTTCACCGGCGAAATCCGCAAGCATCATCAGGAACACCCAGACAATTTCGATCCGCGCAACTACCTGAAGCCGGCGACCGCCCGCATGGTGGAAGTCTGCAAGGAACGCTTCATCGCTTTCAACGCCGCCGGCCAGGCGTCCAAGATCCGCGTCAAGCGTCTGTCGGACATGGCCAAGAGCTACGTCAAGGCCGCCTGAGCCCGAACCCTTCGGAACCGGCGGCATTGTCCGCCGGCCTCCAGCCAGCGTGTCGGGCTGGGCATCCTCTTTCGTGAATGGGCAGGCTCTATGTCGACGACGGTTTCACAAGCGCGGTGCGAAGCCCGGCTCGTCGTGGTGATGGGCGTCAGCGGCTGCGGCAAGACGTCGGTGGGCGCGGCAATGGCGGAGCGTCTTCATTGCGCCTTCGTGGAAGGCGACAGCCTGCATCCCCCGGCCAATATCGACAAGATGAGCGCCGGCATTCCCCTGACCGACGACGACCGCTGGCCGTGGCTCGATGTCATCGGAGACCGGCTTGCCGAAAACCATACGCGGGGCGAAAGCCTCGTCGTCTCCTGCTCCGCCCTGAAGCGCAGCTATCGCGACCGGCTGCGACAAGCCGCCGGCGGAAATCTCTCCTTTGTCTTTCTGGAAGGCCCGCGCGCCGTGCTGGAGGCGCGGATGACCGCGCGCACCGGGCATTTCATGCCGGCCTTGCTGCTCGACAGCCAGTTCGCAACGCTGGAAAAGCCGACAGGCGAGCCGGGTGTCGTCACGATCGATCTGACGCAGGAATTGGATGATATCGTTTCGCAGGCCATCACGGCGCTTGCGAAGCTTTACCAATAAAAAGATGCTTTACAATTGAGGCGTCGTTTGGTTTGTCAAGCGGCGGAAAGCGACGATAGGGAAGGGAGCACCATGAAACTTTTGCGTTATGGGCCGGAAGGCTCCGAAAAGCCGGGCGTGCTGGACAAGGACGGCAAGATTCGTGACCTGAGCGGCGTAATCGCCGATATCGGCGGCGCTGCGATCAGCGATTTCGGCTGGGCCAAGGGGCTCGACATCAACAGGCTGCCGGTCGTCGACGGCAATCCGCGTCTCGGCGCCTGTGTTGCCGGAACCGGCAAATTCATCTGCATCGGCCTTAATTATGCCGACCACGCCGCCGAGACCGGCGCCGACGTTCCGCCGGAGCCGGTGGTGTTCATGAAGGCGACCTCGGCCATCTGCGGCCCGAACGACAATGTCATCATCCCCCGCGGCTCGGTCGCGACCGATTGGGAGGTCGAGCTTGGCGTCGTCATCGGCAAGACGGCCAAATATGTCTCGGAGGCCGAAGCGCTGGATCACGTGGCTGGTTACTGTGTCATCAACGACGTGTCGGAGCGCGATTTCCAGACCAAGCGTGCGGGCCAGTGGACCAAGGGCAAGTCCTGCGACAGTTTCGGCCCGACCGGTCCGTGGCTGGTGACGCGGGATGAGGTGGCGGACCCGCAGAACTTGAAGATGTGGCTGACGGTCAACGGCGAAAGCAAGCAGAACGGCTCGTCGAAGACCATGGTCTATGGCGTCGCCCATGTGGTCAGCTATCTCAGCCAGTTCATGTCGCTGCATCCGGGCGACATCATCTCCACCGGCACGCCGCCCGGCGTCGGCATGGGCTTCAAGCCGCCGCAGTATTTGAAAGCCGGCGACGTGATCGAGCTTGGCATCGAAGGGCTCGGCACGCAGAAGCAGGCGGTGGTTGCGGACTAAGTCCGAAACTCTCCTCTTCGTCGTACTCGGCCTTGAGCCGAGTATCCATCAGCGTCTCCATTGGGTGAGCCCGAGGATGACGACGGAGGATGACGCAAGTTCACCGGTTAACCAAGGGCGCTGTGCTTGGCACTGCGCCCTTTTTCACGTTTCCATCTTGAGCGTGACGCGATCAGCGGCGAAGCGGCTGCGGGAATATTGCACCGGCACGCCATCGGGATCGGCATTGACGGCGATGGTTTCGAGGACGATGGCGCCGGCGGAAAGCTTGAGCGTCGCCAGTTCGTTGGCATCGGCGTGGCGGGCGACGATTTCTGTCGACACGCGGACATAATCGGCGAGCCCCTGCGCGGCAAAGGATTTGGTGATCGAGCCGAGTTCTTCAAAATGCCGGGCCATGTCGGGAAAGCGGGCGGCCGGGAAATAGCTTGTCGAATAGGAGACCGGCCGGCCGTCGGCGCTGCTGGTCGTATCCATGCGGATCAGCTTTTCTCCGAGATTCAGCCCAAGGGCTGTGGCGCTTT
Source organism: Rhizobium sp. Root1212 (assembly GCF_001424985.1). GTDB lineage: Bacteria > Pseudomonadota > Alphaproteobacteria > Rhizobiales > Rhizobiaceae > Pararhizobium. The sequence goes on along the minus strand of NZ_LMDA01000022.1, from coordinate 226,525 downwards.
CCGCCGTCGCCGGCAGTTCCTCATGGGCAAGAAGCCGGGACCGGATGTCGCGCACCTGGTTGCTCAGCCCCTGTGACAAGCGGGTGCGGCGGGAGATCGGAAAGCTCAACCGCTCCTTGCGGCGAACCATCGTTCCCCGCCCCTGGATCGCCTCGACCAGCCCCTCTTCGGCAAGGGCGGCAAGGGCACTGCGCACCGTATGCCGGTTGACGCCGAACTGGCCGGCCAGCTTGATTTCCGGCGGCACCATGCCCGTCTGATCGTAGTCGCCATTGGAAATCGACAGCCGGATTCGATCGGCGATTTGCCGCCAGAGGGCGACGCCGATCTGCCGCTCGACATTTTTTTTCAGCACCATGTCACAAGCCCGTCACGCAGGAGTAGTATCCCGATCATTAGATGTATGGTTGTCTACATTAATAGACATTTCGGACAAAGGCAATGGATAGCAAAGAGCAGGTACACACAGCCCGCAAGCGGTCGATCGGCCTGCTTGCCAAGGCAACCCGGCAGGAACTGGAAGCGGCCTATGGGGCCATCGATGGAGCTCCCGCCCATGATGTGGTGCGCGGCCCCGAAACCGGTCTCGTGATGGTGCGCGGCAGGATCGGCGGCGGCGGCGAGGCGTTCAACCTCGGCGAGGCGACGGTGAGCCGCGCAACGATCCAGCTTTCTTCGGGTGAGGTCGGCCACGGACAGGTTCTCGGCACGGATGGCCGCAAGGCGCTGCTCGCCGCGCTCTTCGATGCACTGGGCCAGGCTGAGGGCTATGCTTCCTCCGTTGCCGCCTTTGTCGAAGGGATCGCGGCGCGCATCGCTGCCGAAGACCTGAAGCGGGCAGAGCAGACAGCGGCCACCCGCGTCGATTTCTTCACCATGGTTCGCGGAGACGACTGATGACACTCACCGCCAATAATAACGGCACTGCGGCCTATCGGGGCGGTTTCGGCAATCCCGTCCTTCAGGGGCAGGGTGTGTTCCGCATCGTCATGGATGCGATGGCGCGGCCCGGCACGATCCGCTCACTGGAGCCGGCAATCGTGGGCGTGAAGCCGCCGGCACCGCTGTCTTCCGCAGCAGGCGCCGTCGCCCTGACGCTGTGCGATGCCGACACGCCCGTCTGGCTGACGCCGGCCCTGCGCCAATCTCCGGCCAAGGCCTGGATCGCCTTCCATGCCGGCGCGCCGCTCGTTGAGCAGAAGACGGAATCGCGTTTTGGCTTCGTCGAGCGGGGCGGCATTATTCCCGGTTTCGGCCAGTTTGCGCTCGGCACGCAGGAATATCCGGATCGCTCCTCGACACTCATCCTGGAGATCGACGCGCTTTCCGGCGGCCCGGCCTATCGGGCAACCGGCCCCGGCATTCGCGACCACGTGGATTTTTCGCCGCGGGGCCTGCCGGATGTCTTTGCGGCCCTCTGGGCCGAGAACCGGGCACTGTTTCCCCGTGGTGTCGATCTCATTCTCGTGGCGGGACCGGAGCTTCTCTGCCTGCCCCGCACCACCAAGCTTGAACGTCGGGAGGGCTGAGCATGTATGTTGCCGTCAAGGGCGGGGAAGCCGCCATCGCCAATGCCCACCGTCTGCTGGCGGATCGCCGCCGGGGCGATCGTTCGCTGCCGGCGATCTCGATCGATCAGATCGTCGCCCAGCTCGGCCTCGCCGTCGATCGCGTGATGGCGGAAGCCTCGCTCTACGATCGTGCGCTCGCAGCCCTTGCCGTTCGTCAGGCACGCGGCGACATGATCGAGGCGATCTTCATCCTGCGCGCTTACCGCACGACTTTGCCTCGCTTCGGCTCCTCGGTGCCGGTCGATACCGCGACGATGCGGATCGAACGGCGTGTCTCGGCAACCTACAAGGACCTGCCGGGCGGCCAGCTTCTGGGACCGACTTTCGACTATACGCACCGGCTGCTCGATCCGTCGCTGCTATCGGATGAAGCGGTGGACGTGCCCGCTGAGAAAGAGCCGCTGACCGAACCGGTCATGCGCGTCTCGGATATTCTGGCAGGCGAGGGATTGATCGAGGAAGACGGTCTGCTGCCGCAGGACCACGTCCCCGGTGACCTCACCCGCGAACCGCTCGAATTCCCGCTGCAGCGCGATCTGCGGCTACAGGCCTTGGCGCGGGGCGATGAAGGTTTCCTCTTGTCGCTCGCCTATTCGACCCAGCGTGGTTACGCCCGAACTCACCCTTTCGTCGGCGAAGTCCGTATCGGCGAGGTCGAAGTGGAACTGGATCTACCGGAGCTTGGCTTTGCCGTGTCGCTCGGCCGTATTCAGGTCACCGAGTGCCAGATGGTCAACCAGTTCAAGGGCTCGGCGAAAAGCCCACCGCAATTCACCCGCGGCTACGGTCTCGTCTTCGGCCAGAGCGAACGCAAGGCGATGGCGATGTCGCTGGTGGATCGGGCGCTTCGGGCAGAGGAATTCGGCGAGGATATCGTCGCCCCGGCGCAGGATGAGGAGTTCGTCATTTCCCATTCCGACAATGTGCAGGCGACCGGCTTCGTCGAGCACCTGAAGCTTCCTCACTACGTCGATTTCCAGGCCGAACTCGACCTCATCCGCCGCATGCGCGCGGAATACGAGAAGAAACAGGCTGGCGACGATCTGCGCGAGGCGGCCGAATGACCGCGCGTCGATCAGTCGTCCCGGCGCCCGTGATATTCGCCATGCCAGTAGGCGATGCAGACGCCAAGGCAGGCAAGAATGGCCAGCAGCATGGCAACGAAGCTTCCGAAATCCATCCCATCGCTCCTTTCCTGAGGGCAACGCGACATGTCCGATAACGTTCCTGAGACCGCCGGTCTCGCCACCTACAACTTTGCCTATCTCGACGAACAGACGAAGCGGATGATCCGCCGCGCGATCCTGAAGGCGATCGCCATTCCCGGCTATCAGGTTCCCTTCGCCTCGCGCGAAATGCCGATGCCCTATGGCTGGGGTACCGGCGGCGTGCAGGTCACCGCCGCCATTCTCGGTCCCGACGATGTGCTGAAGGTCATCGACCAGGGCGCCGACGATACGACCAACGCTGTCTCGATCCGCGCCTTCTTCCAAAAGGTCGCCAATGTCGCGGTGACGACGAAGACCCGCGAAGCGACGATCATCCAGACCCGTCACCGCATCCCGGAAGAAAAGCTGACCGAAGGCCAGACGCTGGTCTATCAGGTGCCGATCCCGGAGCCGCTACGGTTCCTCGAACCGCGCGAGACCGAGACACGCAAGATGCACGCGCTTGAGGAATACGGCCTCATGCACGTCAAGCTCTACGAGGATATCGCCCGCAACGGCCATATCGCCACGACCTATGCCTATCCGGTGAAGGTCGAGGGCCGCTACGTGATGGACCCGTCGCCGACGCCGAAGTTCGACAATCCGAAGATGCACAGGTCGGAGGCGCTACAGCTGTTCGGCGCCGGCCGCGAAAAGCGCATCTATGCCGTGCCGCCTTACACGGATGTCGTCAGCCTCGATTTCGAGGATCACCCGTTCGAGGTCCAGACGTTCGACAAGCCCTGCGCGCTCTGCGGCGCGGAAAACGTCTATCTCGACGAGGTGGTGCTCGATGATAAGGGCGGGCGCATGTTCGTCTGCTCCGACACCGACCATTGCGAGGACCGCCGTGAGCACGGCCATGCCGGCCCGATGCTTGCCACCAAGGAGGCTGCGGAATGACCCCGCTTCTCAAAGTCAACGATATCTCGAAATTCTATGGCAGCCGCGTCGGATGCCGCAATGTGTCCTTCGAACTCTGGCCGGGTGAAGTGTTGGCCGTCGTCGGCGAATCCGGTTCGGGCAAGACGACGCTGCTTTCCTGCCTTTCGACCCGTCTGATGCCGACCTCGGGCACGGTCGAGTACCATATGCGCGATGGCCAGTATCGAGATCTCGCCCGTATGGGTGAGGCCGAGCGCCGCTTCCTGATGCGCACCGACTGGGGCTTCGTCCACCAGAACCCGGCCGATGGTCTGCGCATGACGGTGTCTGCCGGCGCCAATGTCGGCGAACGCCTGATGGCGGTCGGCGATCGCCACTATAGCCGCATCCGCGATACGGCCATCGACTGGCTGCGCCGCGTCGAAATCGACGAAAGCCGCATCGATGACCAGCCGCGCGCCTTTTCCGGCGGCATGCGCCAGCGCCTGCAGATTGCCCGCAATCTGGTGACCTCGCCCCGCCTTGTCTTCATGGACGAGCCGACCGGCGGCCTCGACGTTTCGGTTCAGGCAAGGCTGCTCGATCTGGTGCGCGGCCTCGTGCATGACCTCGGCCTCTCCGCGATCATCGTCACCCACGATCTTGCGGTCGCCCGCCTGCTCTCACACCGGATGATGGTGATGAAGGACGGCGTGGTCATCGAGCAGGGCTTGACGGACCGGGTGCTCGACGATCCGCGCGAGCCCTATACCCAGCTTCTCGTTTCCTCGATCCTGCAGGTGTGATCATGGCCACTCCTTTGGTTGTTTCCGATGTCGCAAAGAGCTTTACCATGCACCTGCGCGACGGCATCCGCCTGCCGGTTGTCTCCGGCGTGTCGTTTTCGGTGAAGAAGGGCGAATGCGTCGTGCTCGGCGGCCCCTCGGGGGTCGGCAAAAGCTCGATCCTGAAGATGCTCTACGGCAATTATTCCGTCGATGCCGGCCAGATCCTGATCGATCATCAGGGCCAACTGATCGATATCGCCAAGGCAGCACCTCGGGCGGTTCTCGAAGTGCGCCGAGATACGCTCGGCTATGTCAGCCAGTTTTTGCGCGTGGTGCCGCGGGTATCGGCGCTCGATGTGGTGGCTGAACCGCTGATGGCGCGCGGTGTTGCCGTCAGCGAGGCGCGGGAAAAGGCAGCCGATCTCCTAAGCCGGCTCAATCTTCCCCATGAACTCTGGCAATTGCCGCCCGCCACCTTCTCCGGCGGCGAGCAGCAGCGTGTCAACATCGCCCGCGGCTTCATCACCGATCACACGGTTCTCATCCTTGATGAGCCGACGGCATCGCTCGATCAGCGCAACCGAGCCGTCGTGGTCGAGATGATCCGTGCCAAGAAGGAAGCGGGCGTGGCCTTGCTCGGCATCTTCCACGACGAGGAAGTTCGCGATGCCGTCGCTGATCGCATCATCGATGTTTCGGGCTTCTCGCCGCGAAAGGCTGCGGCATGACGAAGCTGTCCGAAGCGCCGCTGATCAGTCCGAGCGCCCGCGTCACCGACTGCACGATCGGCCGCTATACCGAGATCGCCGAACGTTGCCGCATCTCCGAAACGGAGATCGGCGACTATTCCTACATCATGGAAGACGGTTCGGTCTGGTGTGCGACGATCGGCAAGTTCGCCAACATCGCCTCGTCCGTGCGCATCAACGCCACCAACCATCCGGTCTGGCGCCCGACACTGCACCATTTCACCTATCGCGCCCAGGATTACTGGCCGGATGCGGAGATGGATCGGGACTTTTTCGCTTGGCGGCGGGATAATCGCGTGGTCATCGGTCACGATGTCTGGATCGGCCACGGAGCGACGATCCTGCCGGGGGTTTCGGTCGGCAATGGTGCGGTCATCGGTGCGGGCGCGGTCGTCTCCAAGAATGTCTCGGCCTACACCATTGTCGGCGGCGTGCCCGCCCGGCTGATCCGCGAACGATTCGGCCCGGATATCGCCGCGCGCTTCGAAAAACTTTCCTGGTGGGACTGGGATCATGGCCGTCTGAGGGACGCGCTGGATGATTTTCGCACGCTCGAAGCCGACGAGTTCCTGAGCCGGCACAATGCTTGAGATTACAACCCCAATCCCCTGCGTCACAAGGGGTTGGGGACTGTAACAAAACGAACACGAAACTGACATTCCCGTTTCATTCAGCCGCTGTAAGCCAGCCGAGGTGCCCGTGAAGGCGCCGCCGGTAAAAGGACGAGTGCCCATGTTTCAGTTGAAGAACGTAACCCGCCAGTTCGGTAAGAAGACGGCCGTCAGCTCGGTTACCTTCGACATCCCCGCAGGCCAGATGGTCGGCATCATAGGTCGCTCCGGCGCCGGCAAGTCGACGCTGCTGCGGATGATCAACCGTCTTTGCGACCCGACATCCGGCTCGATTCATTTCGGCGAGACCGAGGTGTCGCGGCTGAAGGGCGCTGCCCTTCGCCACTGGCAGCGCGATTGCGCGATGATCTTCCAGCAATTCAACCTCGTGCCGCGCCTCGACGTCCTGACCAATGTGCTGCTTGGCCGCCTCAACCATCGCTCCACGGTGCTTAGCATCCTCAATATGTTCACCCGCGAAGAGCGGATCATGGCGATATCAGCGCTGGAGCGGCTCGGCATCGAGCAGGTGGCGCTGCAGCCGGCCGGCACGCTTTCCGGCGGCCAGCAGCAGCGTGTCGCGATTGCCCGCGCCCTGATGCAGCAGCCGAAGATGCTGCTGGCGGACGAGCCGATCGCCTCGCTCGATCCGCTGAATGCCAAGATCGTCATGGACGCCCTGCGCGACATCAATGAGCGCGACGGCATCACCGTCGTCACCAACCTGCACACGCTCGATACCGCGCGCAATTACTGCGAGCGCATCATCGGCATGGCCCATGGCCGCGTCGTTTTCGACGGTAAGCCGCAGGAACTCACGGCTGCCGCCGTCAGCGAAATCTATGGCGGCGCCCAGATCGAGGAAGGAATGACCTCGACCAGCATCAATATTCCTGCGCTGCAGGACAATACGGAATCCACCGGCCGACAGCCGCTGGTACTGGCCGGGCTTTAAGCCGGCCGAAGGATCGATAGCCCGCGTCAAGGGCAAGCCATTGCAACAGAACGGAAACCCGGCGCAGCCGGGATAACAGGAGACGACTGTCATGCTGAAGAAACTTCTCTTGGGCGCCGTAGCCCTTACCGCCCTCGTCGGTCACGTTCAGGCCGAAGACCTCAAGGAATTCCGCGTCGGCATCATCGGCGGCGAAAACGAAGCCGACCGCCTGCGCAACTACCAGTGCCTCGGCGATCACCTGAAGACCACGCTCGGCGTCGAGAAGGTTTCCTTCTTCCCGGCCGCCGACTATGACGGCGTCATCCAGGGCCTGCTCGGCGGCACGCTCGATTACGCCGAACTCGGCGCTTCCGGCTTTGCCAAGATCTATCTCGCCAAGGCTGACGCCGTTGAGCCGATCCTGACGACCGTCCAGACCGACGGCTCGACCGGCTATCACTCGATCATGATCGCCCGCAAGGATTCCGGCATCACCAAGCTTGAAGACCTGAAGGGCAAGAAGCTCGGCTTCGCAGACCCGGATTCGACCTCGGGCTACCTAGTCCCGCTCGTCACCCTGCCGGAAGCGATCGGCGCCCCGGTTAAGGAATACTTCGCCGAAACCGGCTTTGGCGGCGGCCATGAAAACCTCGTTCTCGAAGTGCTGAAGGGCACCTTCGATGCCGGCACGACCTTCGGTTCGGGCGTTGGCGAGTGGAAGGACGGTTACACCTCCGGCAACCTGCACAAGATGGTCGAAAAAGGCCTTCTCAACATGAACGACATCGTCGAACTCTGGAAGTCGCCGCTGATCCCGAACGGCCCGATCGTCGTTCGTACCTCGATGGACCAGGACATGAAGACGAAGTTCAAGCAGTTCATGCTCGACCTGCCGAAGACCGACGCTGCGTGCTTCTCGGCCGTCATGGGCGGTGATTTCACCGGCTTCACCGAAGTCAACGCCGACTTCTACAAGCCGATCATCGACGCCCGCAAGGCAACGATCGGCGGCTGATCAGCCTCTCTTCCGACGCCGGCCGGCTTTGCTGGCCGGCGTTTTCTTATCCTGTAGTTTGCCGGAGATCTAAGCGGCATGTCCGTGCTTTCAAGAGAGTTGAGCGACAGCGGAGCGCTCGTCGAGCACCATTGGCAGGAGCTGGCCCAGCGTCGGCGGACCTATACGGTTCTTGGCCTCGTCGTCCTGTTTGTGGCACTGTCGGCCTCGCTGTGGTTCTCCAACGAGACCAATGCCGGAAAATTCTTCGACCGGCTGCCGCATCTCTTCGATTTCGTCGGCGATCTGGTGCCGCGCGACGGCATGGAGGTGGTGCGCGCCCTGTTCGACCTGCCCTCGCCCTATGACGACGGCAGCTTCAAATACAATTATCCCGAAGGCCGGCTCTACATCACCGATACGCTCTACGTCCCGGAATATTTTCACAAGATGCTGGAGACGCTGAATATTGCGATCTTCTCCACCATCATCGGCATGTTCTTCGGCTTCCTTCTCTGCTTCCTCGCCGCCCGCAACCTGATGCCGAATTTCTTCGTGCGCGGCGTCGTGCGCCGCATCATGGAAGTGCTGCGTGCCTTTCCCGAGGTGGTGATTGCCGGGTTCTTCCTTGCCATCCTCTCGCTCGGGCCGATACCCGCCATCATAGCCGTGTCGATCCACACGATCGGGGCGCTTGGAAAACTCTTTTTCGAGGTGGTCGAGAATGCCGACATGAAGCCGGAAGAGGGGCTTCGCGCCGTCGGCGGCAACTGGATCGAGCGCGTCTGGTTCGGTATCGTGCCGCAGGTCCTGCCGAATTTCATGAGCTATTTCCTGCTGCGCCTTGAGATCAACGTGCGGGCATCGACCATCATCGGCGCGGTCGGCGGCGGCGGGATCGGCGAGCTTCTGCGGCTTTCCATCGGTCAGGGCCATGAGGCCAAGACGCTGGCGATCGTGCTTCTGCTATTTTCGACCATCATCGCCGTCGATCAGTTTTCCGCATGGCTGCGCCGTCGCCTCGTGGGCGATCAGGCCTTCCAGCTGGCCTAGTAGGAGTGCGAGATGAGCGGACACATGATGATCAGTGCAGCCGAAATGGAGGCGATCAGCGCCCGGCATCCGGAGCTGGTAAAGGGCTCGAACCATAACCGGATACGCACCATCGCCATCGTCGTCGGGCTGGTGCTCTATATGCTCTATAGCTGGTGGTTCTTTGCCATCGGCCATGTGCTCGGCAATGCCAACTGGAACATCGCCGGCACCTATCTGGCGGACTGGATCTCCTATGAGGTCCGCCCAGATGTCCGTATCGCCGCCGATGGCACGATGCAGGTCAGCTATCCGCGGTTTTCGCCGCTCGGCCCCAATGCGGGCCCCGATTGGGTGAAACTCGAAACAGCGACGGTGACGCGCACGGTGGGGGCGCCCGCCGCTTCGGCCGGCACTGCGCAGACGCCGAAGAAAAGCTCGTCCTTCAGCTTCATGGCGCCCGGTTCTGCGACCGGCACCGCGCCGCAGGCCGCGACCCCCGCTCAGCCGCAGACGCGCATCGAAGAAGTCGTGACGCGCGCGGAGATCATTTTTGATCACAGCACCAGCATCACAGTCATGGAGCATACCGCCCGCGCAACCCATGCCGGCGAAACCCTGCTCATCCGTCTCGACGGCCCCGGCAAGGTCAAGGCTGAGGGCGCTTTGCCCCGTTGGGCGTCGCAACCGCATCCCGGCGAAAAGATCACGCTTGCCTTCGGCTTTACCGGCTGGGCGGATGTCGATGCCGATAAGGTTTCCATCCACAACCGCTTCCTCGGTTGGGCAAATTTCATCTTCGACACCAACTCGCCCTTCTTCGGAAAATCCTTTTCCGAGGTGATGAACCTGATCGTCAGCGGCGAGCGGATCGATCCGCAAATGTCTAATCTGGCGCTTGCCTGGAACAACATCCTCTACAATTCCGAATGGCAGCATCTCGATGTCTGGACCAAGCTTTTGCAGACCATCGTCATGGCCTTTGTCGGTACGCTGTTTGCCTCGCTGATCGCCTTTCCGCTGTGTTTCCTCGCGGCACGCAACATCACCCGCAACTTCGTCCTGAACCAGGCTACGAAGCGCTTCTTCGATTTCCTGCGCTCCGTCGATATGCTGATCTGGGCGCTGTTCTTCACCCGTGCCTTCGGACCGGGACCGCTTGCCGGTATCTCCGCGATCTTCTTCACCGATACGGGCACGCTCGGAAAACTCTATTCGGAAGCGCTGGAGAATATCGACGACAAGCAGCGGGAGGGCGTGAAATCGGTGGGGGCCGCACCGCTTGCGGTGCAGAGGTTCGGCGTGCTGCCGCAAGTGCTGCCGGTCTTTGCCAGCCAGGCGCTGTATTTCTGGGAATCGAACACCCGCTCGGCGACGATCATCGGCGCCGTCGGCGCCGGCGGCATCGGTCTCAAGCTCTGGGAAGCGATGCGCACCAAGTCGGATTGGGAAAACGTCGCCTATATGGTCGTGCTGATCCTGATCGTCGTGTTCCTTTTCGACAGCCTTTCGAATCTGTTACGCTCGCGCCTCATCGGCAAACGGGCACATTGAAAAACATGTGGCTCACCTGATGAGCCACCATGGGAATGTCGCGAAGCCGGTGTAGCCCCTGCCGCTTTGCCGATGCTTGAAGGACTTGATGTTGCGATACGCTCTTTATTTCACGCCGCCTGCCGATGATCCGCTGACCGTGTCGGCTGCGACATGGCTCGGCCGCGACGCCTTTCTCGACGGCAATGTCGCCATGCCGGCCGTCGAGGACTTCGATCCGCAGGAGATGAAGGGGCTGACGGACGATCCACGCCGCTACGGTTTTCACGCAACGCTGAAAGCGCCTTTCACGCTTGCCGATGGACGAAGCGAAGACGAGCTTTTGCAGGCGCTTGACGAATTTTCGGCGGAATGCACTGCCTTCGATATTCCGAAGATTACGGTCGGCCAGCTTGGGCCTTTCTTTGCGCTCGTGCCGGCAGAACCTTGCGAGGCGCTGCAAGCCTTCGCGGCCGAGACAGTTCGCCGTTTCGAGCCGTTTCGGGCGCCGCTTTCGGCAGAGGATATCGCCCGTCGTAAGCCGGATTCGCTTCCGCCTGCCCAGCGTGAAAACCTGAAGACCTGGGGATATCCGTATGTCTTCGACGAGTTTCGGTTTCACATGACGCTGACCGGCCCGGTGCCGGCGGACCGGCAGCCGGCGATGCGGAAAGTCCTCGATCAAGCCTTTGCCGGCTTCCTCGACAGGCCGCTTTCCATCACGACGCTTGCGCTGTTCGTCGAGCCCCGGCGCGGGGCGCCGTTCAAGGTTCATTCCCTCCTGCCGCTCGGCGGCACATCGACACGAAAGATTGCATGAGATGGAACAGATTTTCTCAAACGCCCGCATCGTTCTCGAAAACGACGTCATCCATGGTTCGGTCGCCATCCGCGACGGCAAGATCGCCGATATTTCGGAAGGCGTCAGCACGGTCGGCGAGGATTTCGAAGGCGATTACCTCATTCCGGGTCTGGTCGAACTGCACACGGATCATCTCGAAGCCCATTATTCGCCGCGTCCCGGCGTCCGCTGGCTGAAGATCGCGGCCATTCAGGCCCATGACGCGCAGGTGGTGACCTCCGGTATCACCACGGTTTTCGATTGCCTGCGCATGGGCTCCGACGAGGATGGCGGCTTCGAGAAGGGGGAAATGCGGGCAATGGCCGATGCGCTGGCGCAGGCCTCGAAGGAGGATCGTTTGCGGGCGGATCATCGTATCCATCTGCGCTGCGAAGTCTCGACCGATAACGTGCTCGATCATTTCCAGGAATTCGAAAACGATCCGCAGGTCGGCCTTGTATCGCTGATGGATCATGCGCCCGGCCAGCGCCAGTTCCAGACGATGGAGCAGTACACGCTCTACTACAAGACCAAGCGCGGTCTGTCGGACGAGGCTTTCGCCGCCTTCGTTGCCCGCCAGCAGGCACTCTCGGCGAAATATGCCGCGCCCCACCGCACGGCAATCGCGCAGGCCTGCGCCGAGCGCGGCATTGCCGTTGCCAGCCATGACGATGCGACGCTCGCCCATGTGGAAGAATCGCTCGGTTTTGGCGTGCGCCTCGCAGAATTCCCGACCAGTTTCGAGGCGGCGGAAGCCTCCCATGCGGCCGGCCTCAGCGTGCTGATGGGCGCGCCGAATATCGTGCGTGGAAAATCCCATTCCGGCAATATCGCGGCGCGTGATCTTGCCGAGCGTGGCGTGCTCGATGTGCTGTCGTCCGACTACGTCCCCTTCAGCCTGATCCATGCGCCATTCGTGCTGGCCGATGAAGTGGAGCGCATCAGTCTGCCGCAGGCGCTGGCCATGGTCACGGCGACGCCGGCCCGCACTGTCGGCCTCAATGACCGGGGCCGCATCGAAACCGGCCTGCGCGCCGATCTCGTGCGGGTGCGGCGCATGGATGGCGTTCCGGTCGTGCGGTCGGTCTGGCGCGAAGGCCGGCGGGTGGCGTGATGGCGGCGGAGGTCTTTGCCGGCGCGCTCGTTGTCGTTGTCGGTCCGAGCGGGGCCGGCAAGGACAGCGTCATCGGCTTTGCCCTGCAGGCTCTTGCCGGGCGGTCCGATATCCACCGGGTGCGCCGGGTTATTACCCGCGCGCAGGATGCCGGTGGCGAAGACCATGAGGCGGTTTCGCCGGAGGAGTTCAGGGAGCGTAATTTTGCCGGCGGTTTCGCTGTTTCCTGGCATGCCCATGGGTTGGATTACGGCATTCCCGTAGAGGCCGTCGGCCGGCTCCGGAACGGGGAAATTCTGATCGCCAATGGCAGCCGCGCCGCGCTCAGCCGGTTTCGCAAGGTTTTCGGGCGGCTGACGGTGGTCAATATCACCGCTTCGCCGGAGGTTCTGGCGTCACGCCTTGCTGCGCGCGGCCGGGAAAGCCGGGAGGAAATCCTTGCCCGGCTGCAGCGCCGGGTGCCGGATATCGTCGACGGACTGGATGTCGTGACGATCGACAACAGCGGGCCACTGGAAGAGGCAAGCGGGCGTTTTGCCGAGCTTCTGGAATCGATCCGTCAGCCCGCGCTCTAAAGCGAGCAGTCGAGAAAATACCACTGGTCGAGATGGGCGCGGATCACCGGCTCGATCACGGAGTTCAGCAGGATCACGTCTTCGGCGAGCCGGCTTCCGGGCTTGTCTTCCGGTGGCAGCACGACTGGCGGCAGGGCATAGCCATCGAAATGAACACCACCGCGCCGCAGGGTGTGCATCGGGCAGAGCGTGGCGTCGGTCATGCGGGCTAGACGCACGGCGATGGCGAGATTGCCCTGCAGATGCGGCGGTCGCCCGAGGAAAGGGCCGCGAATCTTGCCGGCAACACCCTCGTCGCAGAAGATAGAGATCATGCCGCCATTCTTGAGGATGTTGATGGCGGGGCGGATGCCGTCCTTGCCCGGCGGCATCAGGCCGTAGCCCAGTCGCAGGCGAACCCGTTCGGCGATCCAGGCGCGGGCGCGGCCGTTGGGCGGCGTGTAATTGGCCGAGGGGCGGAAACCCATGTCGATCAGCTTCGGCGCCATGATCTCCCAATTGCCGAGGTGCATGCCGACGATGATGACAGGACCTTTTTCAGAGGCTTGCCTGATCACCTCTTCATTGTGCCAGGTCACGCGGGGGGAGCGTGCAAGCCGCGGAATGATCGAGAATTCGGTCATGACGCGGCCCTGGTTTTTGCAATTGCGCTTCAGGATTACTTCGCGCTCTTCTTCCGACAGATCGGGCAGCAGACGTTCGAGATTGCGTCGCGCCTTCCGCAGCGCGCCCTGATGCCAGCGCGGCATGACGAAATTGCCTAGGGCCGCGCCGATTGCCGAGCAGGCAGAGGCCGGTAGTAGCTTCAGGCCGAAATGCACGGCAAGATCGACACCGTTCATCACGTTGTCTGAGAGATGATATTTGCGAGCCGCCCGACCCTTGTCACCGCCGCGAAACAGGTCGCTGAGCGGCGACGCTTCGGGGCGCTGATAGACCCAGGCCTGCCGCTTTGCTGGTGCTTGCGGTTTCTTGCTCGTCATGGGTTACGCCGTGGTGCGGCGATGCAGCGTCACCGGCAATCCGCCGCGCGGGCGCAAGGTCAGCCGGCATTGCGGCTCGACCTTGAGATCGTCGGCAACGCGAACATGGAAGCGCTGGGCGAGCACCGCGAGGCAAAGGATCGCCTCGTTGAGGCCGAATTGCAGGCCGGGGCAGACGCGCGGGCCTGCGGCAAAGGGGATGTAGCTGTAAGGCACCGGCCTTTTTTCGCCGAGGAAGCGCTCCGGCTTGAAGAGATGGGCGTCCTTGAACAGGCTTTCCGTGCGATGCAGCAGCCACGGCACGATGAGCACCAGCGAAGCCGGCTTCACATCGATATCGCCGATCCGGTCGGCCTCGGTCGCCTGCCGTGCCAGGATCGGTACGGGCGGATAGAGTCGAAGCGTTTCCTCGATCACCGCGCGGCACCAGTTGAGGTCCGGCAGATCGTCGAGCGTGGGCACGCGGCTGCCACAGACGCGGGCAATTTCGTCATGAACCGACTTTTCGACCCAGGGCGCGCGTGACAGCAGGTACCACGCCCAAGTGAGCGTGGCGGCCGTCGTTTCGTGCCCGGCCATGAAGATCGTGGCGGCCTCGTTGCGCAGGGCCACCACATCGAGCTTGAGTTCCGGGTTGCGCTTCTGCCGGCGCACTAGCAGTTCAACCATCGACTGGTCGTCGCCACGGCCGGCGAGATGATCTTCCACCACCTTGTCGATGATCGCGTGGATGCGCGAGACGGACTTGCGCAGTTTCGGCGTGCGCAGCACCGGCAAGCCCTCGTCAAAGCCGAGGAAATAGCCGAGATTGATGGAATCGATCAGCGACTGGTAGCTTTCGAAACCTTCGGAGACCGCTTTGGCTCCATCCTCGCCGAGATCGTTGCCGAAGACGCTGCGCGAGATGATTTCCGCCGTCAGCCCGGCCATCTCGAAGAGCACGTTGACCTCGGCGCCGTCCGGCATGGCGCTCCAGCGCTCGACCATTTCGCTCGCCGTCTTTTCCATAATCTTGCCGAAGACAGGCAGACGGTTCTTATGGACGATGTCGTTGACGAGGGGGCGGCGCTGTTTCCAGGTCTCGCCGTCGGAGATGAAGAGGCCGTCTCCAAGCAGGAACTCCAATGCCCGGCGCATCTGCGGCGTCTTGCGCTCGAAGTTTTCGTGGCGCTTGGCGACGACGTAGCGAATGGCGTCCGGGGAATTGACGAGAACGATCTGGCGTCCCAGCAGTTTGATGGACGAGACGTGGTCGGTGTAGTCCTTCCTGCGCCAGATGGAGAGAAAGTCGTGGCGGGCCTGCAGCATGATGCGCAGCGATCCGCTCTTGCCCTTGAAATAGTTGGCGTGAGCTGGTTCGAGCGCGTTCTTTCGCCGTTTCTCGATGATGTCTGTCGACGGACGCAAGCTGCGGAACATGAACGATCGGACCCCGGTTCAACCGGGCCTCTGTTGGCCGGTTCGTGTGCCGGGATAGCAGCAAAAGGGTGTGCCACACAATGATTTCGCGTCGAAGACCCCGCATAGCCTGCGGGGTCTTCGGGTTCGTTAGCGCAAGGCGGCGCAGGCCTTGGCGATCCGTTCCAGAGCCACTTTCAGCTCGTCTTCCGAGGTGGCGTAGGAGATGCGGAAATAGGGCGAAAGACCAAAGGCCGAACCGGGCACGACGGCGACATCGGCGTCATCGAGCAGATAGGCGCAGAAGTCGCGGTCGCTCTCGATCCTGCGGCCGGTCGGCGTGGTCTTGCCCAGCACGCCGGCGCAGCCGGAGAAGGTGTAGAAGGCACCCTCGGGTGTGCGGCAATCGAGGCCTTCGATGGCGTTGAGCGCCGAAACCACGAGATCGCGCCGCCGCTGGAAGCTGGCGGTCCGTTCCTTCAGGAAATCCTGCGGGCCGTTCAGCGCCGCGACGGAGGCTGCCTGGCTGACGGAGCAGGGGCAGGAGGTCGCCTGGCTCTGCACCACGGCCATGGCCTTGATCAGATCGCGCGGGCCGCCGGCATAGCCGATGCGCCAGCCGGTCATGGCATAGGCCTTGGAGACGCCGTTGACGGTGAGCGTGCGGTTCTTCAGCTTCGGCTCGAGGGCGGCCGGCGTCACGAACTTGAAGCCGTCATAGACGATGTGTTCGTACATATCGTCGACGAGAAGCCAGACATGCGGATGACGCAGCAGGACGTCGAGCAGCGGTCGGTAGTCGGTTTCGCTATAGGCCGCACCCGAGGGGTTCGAGGGCGAGTTCAACATCACCCAGCGGGTCTTCGGCGTGATCGCCGCTTCCAGTTGTTCTGCCTTCAGGCGGAAACCGGCTGCTGCATCGCAGGCGATCAGCACCGGCTTGCCTTCGGCGATCTCGACGATATCGGAATAGGAGGTCCAATAGGGCGTCGGGATGATCACTTCGTCGCCCGGATTGAGCGTCGCCATCATGGCGTTGAAGAGGATCTGCTTGGCGCCGGTGGCAACGGTGATTTCGTCGAGCCCGTAGGACAGGGCGTTTTCGCGCTCGAACTTGCCCTGGATAGCCTTCTTCAGTTCCGGCGAGCCGTCAAGGGCGGTGTATTTGGTCGCGCCGGCATACATCGCCTTGGCGGCCTCGTCCTTGATATGATCCGGCGTGTCGAAGTCGGGCTCGCCGGCGCCGAGAATGATCACCGGCCGGCCCTCGCGCTTCAGCGCTTGAGCGCGGGCGCCGATCTTCAGGATTTCGGAAACCCCGATGGTCGATATCCGCGAGGCGGGCAAAAAGCCCGCCTCCTCGATCGTTGCATTGATGGTCATGGGTATCGCTCCGATTATTCGATATCGAAGGATACGCCCTGCGCCAGCGGCAGGGCCTTGGAGTAGTTCACGGTGTTGGTGGCGCGGCGCATATAGGCCTTCCACGCATCCGAGCCGGATTCGCGGCCGCCGCCGGTTTCCTTTTCGCCACCGAAGGCGCCGCCGATTTCAGCGCCTGACGTGCCGATGTTGACGTTGGCGATGCCGCAATCCGAGCCGTCCGGCGACAGGAAGCGCTCGGCTTCCTGCAGGTCGAGCGTGAAGATCGACGAGGAAAGACCGGCGCCGACGGCGTTGTGATCGGCAAGAGCAGCGTCGAAATCGCTGTACTTCATGACGTAGAGGATTGGTGCGAAGGTTTCTTCGGTGACCGGACCATCCTGCTTCGGCATTTCGACCAGAGCCGGCTTGGCGTAGTAGGCATTGGCATGGCCGAGATCGACGCGCTCGCCGCCGGTGACGCTGCCGCCGTGGCTTTTTGCTTCTTCAAGCGCCTTCTGCATGTTGTCGTAAGCGGCCTTGTCGACCAGCGGGCCGACCAGCGCGGACGATTCCAGCGGGTTGCCGACGGAAACGCTCTGATAGGCCTTCTTCAGGCGCGGCACGAGCTGGTCGTAGACGCTCTCGTGAACGAAGAGACGACGCAGGGTGGTGCAACGCTGGCCGGCGGTGCCCATCGCACCGAAGGCAATGGCGCGCAGCGCCATGTCGAGGTCTGCGGACGGGCAGACGATGCCGCCGTTGTTGCCGCCGAGTTCGAGGATGGCGCGTGCGAAGCGCTTGGCAAGACGCGGACCGACGTCACGGCCCATGCGGGTCGAGCCGGTGGCCGAAACCAGCGGAACCTTCGGATGATCGACGAGCACTTCGCCGATGGCGCGGTCGCCGATCAGGACCTGGCTCAGGCCTTCCGGCGCATCGCCGAAGCGGGCAAGGGCGCGCTCAAGGATAGCCTGCGATGCAAGAGCGGTGAGCGGGGTCTTTTCCGACGGCTTCCAGACGACGGAGTTGCCGCAGACGAAAGCAAGCGCGGCATTCCACGACCAGACGGCGACCGGGAAGTTGAAGGCGGAGATGACGCCGACGACGCCAAGCGGATGCCAGGTTTCCATCATGCGGTGGCCGGGACGCTCGGTGGCGATGGTCAGACCGTAAAGCTGGCGGGAAAGGCCGACGGCGAAATCGCAGATGTCGATCATCTCCTGAACTTCGCCGAGGCCTTCCGACGGGATCTTACCGGCTTCGAGCGAAACGAGGCGGCCGAGTTCGGTCTTGTGGGCGCGCAGTTCTTCGCCGAGCAGGCGAACGAGTTCGCCGCGCTTCGGTGCGGGAACGAGGCGCCAGGCGCGGAACGCTTCGTCGGCCTTGGCGATCTTCCTGGCGGCTTCGTCGGCCGATACGATCTTCAGGTCCGCGATCTTTTCGCCGGTGACCGGCGAATAGGATGCCATGTCGCCGCCCGTATAGAGCGCCTTGTCGACGCCGAGCTTGTCGAGAAGGCTTGCGGCTTCTGCCGCCACGTTCACGGTCTTGGTTGCGATGTTCATGGGTCAAAAACTCCCGTTTCTTGAATGTTGTTCTGTCAGAAGCGAACCGTGCCGAGGGCACCGGGTGAGGTGATAGCCTTCAGGCCGGCCGCGAGCGTGCGGACCTGTCGGGGTGTGTATTGATCGTAATAGCTCTGGTTCTTGCGGCCAATGGCATGTTCCGCACTAAAACTGCCCGAGAAGCGTTCGACGGCGACGGAGAAGATCCAGTCGCGCAGGCGCTTTTCGAAATCCTGGTCTGTTGCGGCCTGGCTGTCCTTCGGCACCACGAGATTGAAATGCACGCCGCCGTCGCCGATATGGCCGAAATCGCAGATCGTTATGTCGGGGAAGCGGGCCGGCATTTCAAGCTTCATGTGGTCGCAGAAGGCCATGATGTCGCCGCGGCGGAAGGAAAGGTCGAAGGCGATGAGTTTGCCGAGGTGTTTTACACCCTCGGACAGCGCGTGGCGCAGCGACCACATTTCGTGGGCCGGGCCGACGAAAGCGTCGGCAAGCGGCGCCTCTTCGCTTTCCCAGATTTCGGCCAGCACGCTTTCGAGCACGGCATCGAGCGGCTGCTCGCCCTCGCGCGGCTCCCAGGTGCGGGAGATTTCCGCAAGGATCACATAGTCGGGAATGTTGCCGCCCTGGAAGGGGTTCTTGAGCGAGGGGACATGGGAAAGTGCTGCCGAAACGGCATTTTTCGACATGCCCTCGAAGGCAGAGAGATAGGCGCCGAGCCGTTCTTCCATGGCCCGCAGCAGCGGCATCACGTGGGCGCCGCTGGCCGGCACGAGATAGGCCGTCGCCGTCTGGCGCGGCAAGCGCTCCAGATTGACGACGCATTCGGTGACGATGCCGAAGGCGCCCGAGGTGCCGATGAAGACATGCTTCCAGTCGATGCCGGTGTTGTTCTTGCGCAGGTCGGAACTGAGATCGAGGACCGTGCCGGCCTCATCGGCGAGCACCACGGTCAGGCCGAGTGTGTTCTTGCGCACATCGCCATATTTCAGGAAGCGCGAGCCCCCGGTATTGGTGGCGATCATGCCGCCGAGGCGCGGGTCCGCCCCCAGATCGATCGGGAAGAAAAGCCCGCGCGGCTCCAGCCGGCGGTTGATTTCGGAAAGGGTGAAGCCGGCATCGAGGCGAAGCGAGCGGTTGTCGAGATCGAGATCGAAGCGCTTCACCATGCGATCGAGGCTGAGCACGATCTGGGTGCCGGAATTGTCCGGCGTCGAGCCGGATACGAGACCGGTATTGCCGGATTGCGGCACGAGCGGCAGGCCGTTCTTCACGCAATAGGAAACGACGGCCGAAACCTCTTCGGCCGTCTGCGGACGCAGGACGAGGGCGGCGCGGCCCTCGTCATAGCGGGCGCCGTTTTCATACGCCGCCATGCCGCCGGCATCCCGGACAAGACCCTTGTCCGAGACCAGCGCCTGAAGGGCGGCTATGTGGGTTTCATTGAGCATCGATATCTCTTACTCGGCGGCTTCAGGCGTCGAAAGGGCGCGCAGGCACTCGTCGATCGAAGCCTGCTCGATGCCGGCGTAGTGATCGAACTCGTTCAGCACCGTCGCGCCGAGGTCGGCTTCGAAACGCTGCTGGTTCGGGCTTGCCACGAATTCCTGTGCGGCGCCATCGCCGAGGTTCGACTGGAAGATACCCGCGGCGCTGACCGGCAGGAAGTCTTCATAGACGATCGGGTCGAATTGGACGAGGCCGGCAGCGATCAGGCTTTCGATATCGGCAGAAGAGACGACACCGGTGCGGCGGCCTTTCTCCGTCAGCGAGTAGGAGAAATAGCCGAGGTTTTTGGCGCGGATTTCGGCCCAGGTATCGGGGAAGCCGGCGAACGCTTCGGTAAGGGCAGCCTCATAGGCGGCGGCATTGGAGCCATCGGCTGCCGGACGCACGATCTTGCGCGAGGCGGTCAGCAGTTCGTCATAGAGCGCGCGGCCCTTAGGCGTCAGCGCGATGCCGCGCTGCTCGATCTCGCCGAAACGGGCGGTGTGGGAGCCTTCCTGCCAGCTGCCGTCCTCGGTCTGGAAGGAAACGGGCTCTTCGAGCGCCTTGAACGAGGTCTGGCGCAGCAGGATCGGGCATTTGCGGGTCGGCGGACCTTCGACGACGGCCTTCGGCGCGATGCCGTATTCCGGCATGCGGGCCTGGATGGCGTCGATGTCGAGCGTGCGCGGCGTCAGGTGGTTGATATGCGGCCCCTTGAAGGAAACGACATCGGCGATCAGGCGATGTGCATCGTGCAGGCGGTGATACATGGCCGGGCTGACATTGGCCGTGTCGTGCCAGCGGAAGGTTTCCAGCACTTCGGAAACGAAGCGGTCGGCATCGGCCCTGGCAAGGCCGCCGTCGTGCTCGGCCTTTTCGGTCAGTGCCACGGCAAGCGGCGTGAAAATCTGGCGGCGGGCGAGGATTTTTTCAGATTCGGCGCGCAGGTCCCCGTCGTCGATCAGGTCGAGACGCAGCAGCGAGGTGAAGACGCGGAAAGGGTTGCGCTTCAGGGCTTCCTCGCCGACCGGGCGGAAGGCGGTCGAATGAACCGGAACGCCGGCGGTCGACAGATCGTAATAGCCGACGGGATACATGCCCATGACCGCAAAGACGCGACGCATCATCGAAAGCTCGGCGGGCGTGCCGAGCCGGATCGCGCCGTGGCGCTCCTCGGAGATGCGCTCCAGCGTATCGGTGTCTTCGAGACGGGCCTTGAGCGAAGGGTCGGCGGAAAGCGTGTCAGTGTTCACCTTTGCCACCAGTTCCATCAGAGTCCCATAGGCCGGAACCTCGGTGCGGTACATGGCCGACATGGCGGCCGAGAAGGCCGAGCGGATGTCATCGGTGGAAACGAAACTATTCTCTTTCACGGCAGCACGCCTCGCATTATGGAATACGGATAGGGTGATCATTCTCATTTCGGATCATATAGGAGCCGAATGAGCTTTGATTGCGTCCGTTGTGACTATGATCATGCGAGGTCGGAATGAAGTTGAGCAGACGACTGGTCCCGGACATCACCACGCTGCAGGCTTTCGAGTGTGCGGCCCGCCATGGCAGCTTCACGCAGGCCGCCGCCGAGCTGAACCTGACCCAGAGCGCGGTCAGCCGGCAGATCAAGGATCTGGAAAGCCAGATCGGCGTACTCCTGTTCGAGAGGGTGCGCCAGCGCGTGGTCCTTTCCGATGCCGGGCAGAATTTCCTGCCCGAAGTGCGCCGGCTGCTCAATCAGTCGGAAGAGATGATGGTGCGGGCGATGGCCTCGGCCCGCTCCGATTCGTCGCTCTCCATCGCCTCGCTGCCGACGTTCGGCAGCCGCTGGCTGACGCCGCGGCTTCCCGATTTCCTCGCGCGGCATCCGGGCACCGTCGTCAACATCGCCTCGCGCTCCAAGCCTTTCGATTTCGAGGAGGAGAATTTCGATCTGGCTATCCACTACGGCCAGCCGATTTGGGCGCATGCGACCTGCAGCTATCTCTGCAGCGAGATCATCGTGCCGGTGGCAAGCCCGGCCCTGATCGACAGCCATCCGATGAGCGAGCCGGCGGAGCTTGAAAACAAGCCGCTCCTGCATCTGGCAACGCGGCCGAAGATGTGGGCGCAATGGTTCGAGCTTTACGGCAGCGAGCTGAAGTCCGCCTATCGCGGCAATCGCTTCGATCAGTTTTCCATGGTGATCGAGGCGGCGGTTGCCGGCATGGGTTTTGCTCTGGTGCCGCGTTACCTGATCGAGCAGGAACTGGCGACCGACCGGCTGAGCATTCTCTTCGATTGCCCGATGCAGACGGAAAATTCCTATTATCTCGTCGTTCCCGAGGGCAAGCAGGAAAACCCGATCAGCGAGGCTTTCCGGGTCTGGATTTCGGCGCAGGTGCCGTAGAGCCGACAAAAAACGGAACCTTTGTCACGGTACGGCGTTAGATAGAGGATGACCGTCCCTTTCCCTGCCCCGAGAGCCAATCTCGTCCTGAAGGCTTGCCCCTGCATGCCAATACCTGCGGTGCGGCCGATATTCTGTCGTCCAGACCGCTTCCCGTCCTTGCAACGCATTGGCTCAGCGGCTAAAAAATGCCACTTTCATACATCACGCGGCCCTGTACTGACTGCTGCTTTCACGATGTCCTATGCCCTTGGGGGCAATGCCGGTGGTTGCGGTTTTGCGCATGCGCAGACCGCGGCTGGCGCGATACGAGCGAGTATCTAGGATCGTGACGGCGCAGCGCCAATCCCCAGGGGCGCGCCTCATCCTGCCGGAACAGGATGGGGACGACACCCGTCAACACCGCTTGGACCCAGAACCCGCCCCCATGCCCCTTAACGATACCCATGCCCCGCGCGACGCTGAGACCAGGCAAATCGATTATAACGATTCGATCCGCTCGACCTATTTTTCCAACGATGAGCTGAGGGCCTGCGGGTCGAACCTGGCGCTGAACGGCGCCTCTTCGCTGCCTGCCTATTTCCCCTTCGATTTCCGTGCCCGTCACCGAGAAAACGAAAACGAGATTTTCCGCGTCTACAAAGTGACCGCGCGCGACGTCGAGGCCGGCGCCTCGATCACGCCGGCGGCCGAATGGCTGCTCGACAACCATTACATCGTCGAGGAAGCGATCCAGGAAGTCCGACGCGATTTCCCGCGCAAATTCTATCGTCAGCTGCCGACGATCGAAGTTGCGGGCACCACGATCCCGCGCACCATGGCGCTTGCCTGGCTTTATGTCGCCCACACGCACGGCACGGTTTCGCGCGAAAGCCTGACGGCGATGGTCGGAGGCTTTCAGGAGCATGGCACCTTCAAGATCGGCGAACTCTGGGCGCTGCCGTCGCTGCTGCGCTTCGTACTGATCGAAAACCTGCGCCGCATCGCCATCCGTGTCGATCGCTCGCGCGGCATGCGCCGCAAGGCAAACGACGTTGCCGACGAGGTGATCCGCCTCAAGGATACGGATCGGGTGAAGGCGCTGCTCAAGGAAATCGAGCCGCTTGCCGCCGACAATACCTTCGTGGCGCAGCTACTTTATCGTCTGCGTGACGGTTCTCAGACCTCCGGGCTGGTGATCAACTGGCTGGAGGAACAGCTGGAAGCGCGCGACAGCGATGTCGAAAATGCGCTTCTCGCCGAGCAGAACCGGCTTTCCTCCGGCAATGCGACGATGAGCAACATCATTCGCAGCCTGCGCGAAATCGACGACAACGACTGGGCCGTCTGGTTCGAAAGCGTTAGCAAGCTCGACGAGGCCCTGCGTCGGGGCTCCGACTACATGGCGCTCGATTTCGGTTCGCGCAACAAATACCGCAACACCATCGAGCGACTGGCACGCCGCTCCGGTCGCACGGAACTCGAAGTGACCGAGCTGGCCATGGCCATGGTGCAGACGGAATCCGAGACGCCGCGGCAAGACGGTTCCGTGCGGGCTGCCAATGTCGGCGAATACCTTGTCGGCAAGAAGCGCCGCATTCTCGAAGCCAAGATCGAATATCGCCCGTCGATCGTGCAGCTGATCATCCGCGCCAGCCGCAAGCTCGACTGGCTGGCGATCGCCGGCCCCAATATCCTCCTGACGATCCTGGCGATGTTCCTCGTCTATGCCTTCGTCAGCCCGATGGATATTCCGAACGGCGCGAAGCTGATCATGCTGCTGCTCTTCGCGCTGCCGGCCTCCGAAGGCGCGATGGGCCTGTTCAACACGCTCGTTACCTTCTTCGTCACGCCGACGCGGCTGGTGGGCTACGAATTCCTCGAAGGTATCCCCGAAGATGCCCGCACGCTCGTCGTCGTGCCCTGTCTGATCTCCAAACGCGATCATGTCGACGAACTGGTCCGCAATCTCGAAGTCCATTACCTCGCAAATCCCCGCGGCGAGGTGTACTTCGCCCTCGTCAGCGACTGGGCCGACAGTCAGGTCGAAGAGACCGCAGCCGATCTCGAGGTTCTGGAATACGCCAAGGGCGAGATCGCGACCCTTGCGGCGCGCTATGCCCATGACGGCCGCACCCGTTTCTATCTCCTGCACCGCCGCCGCCTCTATAACGAATCCGAAGGCGCCTGGATGGGCTGGGAGCGCAAGCGCGGCAAGCTGCACGAGCTGAACCTGCTCTTGCGCGGCGACAAGGACACGTCCTTCCTCGCCGGCGCCAACACGGTGCCGGAAAACGTGCAATATGTGATGACGCTCGATTCCGACACGCGCCTGATGCGCGATGCGGTCACCAAGCTCGTCGGCAAGCTCTATCATCCGATCAACCGCCCGGTGGTCGATCCGGTGACGCAGAAAGTGCTTGCCGGCTACAGCATCCTGCAGCCGCGTGTCACGCCGTCGCTGACGACCGGCAGCGAAGCCTCGGCCTTCCAGCGCATCTTCTCGGCCAATCGCGGCATCGATCCTTACGTCTTCACCGTCTCCGACGTCTATCAGGACATCGCCGGCGAAGGCACGTTTACCGGCAAGGGCCTCTACCACGTAGATGCCTTTGAGGCGGCGATCAAGGGCCGGATCGAGGAAAACGCGGTTCTCAGCCACGACCTGCTCGAAGGCTCGCTGTCGCGCTGCGCCCTCGTCACCGATGTCGAACTGGTCGAGGATTTCCCGATCCGCTACGAGGTCGAGACCTCGCGCCAGCATCGCTGGGCGCGGGGCGACTGGCAGCTTCTTCCCTATATCTTCAACCCCAGGAACGGCCTCTCCATGCTCGGCCGCTGGAAGATGTACGACAATCTGCGCCGCTCGCTGATCCCGGTCGCCTGGCTCGTCGCCTCGGTCATGGGCTGGTACTATATGGAGCCGACCCAGGCGCTGATCTGGCAGTTCGTCCTGATCTTCAGCCTGTTCGTCGCCCCGACGCTCTCGCTGCTCTCCAGCATCATGCCGCGTCGGAGCGATATCGTCGCACGGGCGCATCTGCATGCAGTTCTCTCGGAAATCCAGTCCGCTAACGCGCAGGTCGCACTGCGCATCGTCTTTATCGCTCATTCGGCAGCGATGATGGCGGATGCCATCGTGCGCTCGCTTTACCGCACTTTCGTCAGCGGCAAGCTGATGCTGGAATGGCGCACGGCCGCCCAGGTGCAGAGTTCGGCGGCCGACAGCACGATCTGGGACTATTACCGCTCCATGTGGACGGCGCCGGTGCTGGCGGTGGTCTCGCTGGCGCTGGCGGCGATCTCCGATACCGGCCTGCCCTTTATCGGCATTCCCTTCGCCGCTCTCTGGATAGCCTCCCCGGCCATTGCCTGGTTCGTCAGCCAGTCGGCCGAAACCGAAGACCAGCTCGTCGTGCCGGAAGAGGTCGTCGACGAATTCCGCAAGATCGCGCGCCGCACCTGGCGCTATTTCGAGCAGTTCGTCACCGCCGAGCAGAACTTCCTGCCGCCGGACAATTTCCAGGAAACCCCACATCCGGTGCTCGCCGAGCGCACCTCGCCGACCAATATCGGCGTTTATCTTCTCTCGGTCATGTCGGCCCGCGATTTCGGCTGGATCGGTTTCGAGGAAACCATCCGCCGGCTGGAAGAAACGGTCGCCACGCTCGACCGCATGCAGAAATTCCGCGGGCATCTGTTCAACTGGTACAAGACCGACACGCTGGAGCCGATGGAGCCGAAATATATTTCGGCTGTCGACAGTGGCAACCTCGCCGGCCACCTGATCGCCGTCTCCTCGATGTGCCGCGAATGGGCCGAAGCCCCCTCCGCCCATGTTCAGGCCAGCCTCGACGGCATCGGCGACGTTGCCGCGATCCTGATGGAAATGCTCGCCCAGCTGCCGGACGACCGCAAGACGGTTCGGCCGCTGCGCAAGCTGCTCGACGAGCGCATTACAGGCTTCGAGAACGCCTTGCAGGCGGTCAAGCGCGAGCATGAATTCGCTTCGATCCGCGTCATCAACCTCGCGGTTCTGGCGCGCGACATGCACAAGCTCACGGTCAATCTCGACCACGAGGTGAAGAGCGCCAAGAGCGCAGAGGTCTCGAACTGGGCGGCGCTGCTGGTCAACACCTGCGAAGCCCACATCGCCGACGGCGTCTTCGACCTGACGGCGATCGAGAGCCTGCGCCAGCGGCTGATCGTGCTGCGCGACCGCACCCGCGATCTCGCCTTCACGATGGATTTCAGCTTCCTGTTCCGCAAGGAGCGCCGCCTGCTGTCGATCGGCTACCGGGTCAATACCGGCGAACTGGACGAGGCCTGCTACGACCTTCTCGCCTCCGAAGCGCGCCTCACCAGCCTTTTCGCCATCGCCAAGGGCGATCTGCCGACCGAGCACTGGTACAAGCTCGGCCGCCCGGTCGTGCCGGTCGGCGCGCGTGGCGCGCTGGTCTCGTGGTCGGGTTCGATGTTCGAATATCTGATGCCGCCACTCGTCATGCAGGAGCGGCAGGGCGGCATCCTCAACCAGACCAACAATCTGGTGGTGAAGGAGCAAATGAACCATGGCCGCCGTCTCGGCACGCCGTGGGGCATCTCGGAAGCCGCCTTCAACGCGCGCGACCATGAGCTGACCTATCAATACACCAACTTCGGCGTACCGACGCTCGGCCTGAAGCGCGGTCTTGGCCAGAATGCCGTCATCGCGCCTTACGCCTCGATCCTCGCCAGCATGTACGATCCGAAGGCGGCGCTGGCGAACCTCGAACGGCTGCGCGCCGTCGGCGCGCTCGGCGTCTACGGTTTCCACGATGCCGTCGACTATACCCCGACCCGCGTGCCGGAAGGCCAGACTTGCGCCGTCGTGCGCAACTACTATGCTCACCACCACGGCATGTCGATTGCAGCCGTCGCCAACGTCGTTTTCGAAGGGCGTCTGCGTGAATGGTTCCATGCCGATCCGGTGATCGAGGCGGCCGAACTGCTGCTGCAGGAAAAAGCGCCGCGCGACATTCCGATCATGAATGCCAAGCGCGAGCCGGAATCGCTCGGCAAGGGCCAGGAAGACCTGCTGCGGCCGGAAGTCCGCACCATCGTCGAGCCTTTGCAGAAGGATCGGGAAACCGTCTTCCTCTCCAACGGCCACTACTCCGTCATGCTGACGGCGACCGGCGCGGGCTATTCGCGCTGGAACGGCCAGACGGTCGTGCGCTGGAAGCCCGACCCGACCGAAGACCGCTGGGGCACCTTCCTGTTCCTGCGCGATACCACGACCGGCGAATGGTGGTCGGCGACAGCCGAGCCGCGCCGTGCGGCGGGCGAAAAGACCACGACCCGCTTCGGCGACGACAAGGCGGAATTCGTCAAGATCGTCGGCGACATCACCAGCGAGGTCGAGTGCATCGTTGCGACCGAGCATGATGCCGAAGGCCGCCGCCTGACCTTGCTCAACGGCAGCTCGGAAGACCGTTTCATCGAGGTCACCTCCTATGCCGAGCCGGTGCTGACCACGGATGATACCGACAGCGCCCACCCGCTGTTTGCCAAGATGTTCCTGCGCACGGAGATCGATCCGAAGGGCGACGTGATCCGCGTCAGCCGCAACAAGCGCAGCCCCGGCGAGCCGGATATGGAAGTCGCCCATCTGGTGGCCGACAATTCCGGCGGCGAGCGCCGCACCGAGGCGGAAACCGATCGCCGCCGCTTTATCGGCGTCGGCCGGACGCTGGCCGAAGCGCAGGTCTTCGACGAGGGTGCCGCGCTTTCCGGCACGGACGGCTATACGCTCGATCCGGTCATGTCGCTGCGCCGGGTCATCCGCGTGCCGGCCAACAAGAAGGTGAGCATCATCTTCTGGACGATCGCCGCGCCGAACCGCGAGCAGGTCGATCGGGCGGTCGATCGCTATCGCCACCCCGACAGCTTCAATCACGAGCAGATCCACGCCTGGACCCGCAGCCAGGTGCAGCTGCGCCATGTCGGCATCACCTCGCAGGAGGCCGCGAGCTTCCAGATGCTCGGCCGTTACCTCGCCTATCCCGATATGCAGCTGCGTGCCGATTCGGCAACGGTGCAGGCGGGGCTCGGGCCGCAATCGGCCCTCTGGCCGCTGTCGATCTCGGGCGATTTCCCGATCTTCACCATCCGCATCAACGACGATGTCGATATGAACATCGCCCGTGAGGCGCTGAAGGCGCAGGAATATATGCGCGCCCGCGGCGTCACCGCCGATCTGGTGATCGTCAACGAACGTGCCGCATCCTACGCGCAGGACATGCAGCATGCGCTCGACGCGATGTGTGAAAACCTGCGCCTGCGTGGGCATTCGGACGGCGCGCGCCAGCATATCTTCGCCGTGCGCCGCGATATCATGGAGCCGCAGACCTGGTCGGCGCTGCTCTCCGCCTCCCGCGCCGTCTTCCATGCCCGCAACGGTACGCTGTCGGATCAGATCAGTCGCGCCGGCTCACTGTTCTCCTCACCGTTGAAGGCGAAGTCCAAGGCGACGCTGCCCTTGCTGGCCGCCATGCCGAAGGATGAGGGCAAGGCGGAGATTTCCGGCGAAGGCTTAGATTTCTGGAACGGTTATGGCGGCTTCTCCGGCGATGGCCGCGAATATGTCACGCGCCTGCGCGGCGGCGAAGCGACGCCGCAGCCGTGGATCAACGTTATTTCCAACGAGATCTTCGGTTTTCACGTGGCCGCCGAAGGTGCGGCCTTCACCTGGAGCCGTAACTCACGCGATTTCCAGCTGACGAGCTGGACCAACGATCCCGTCGGCAACCGTCCGGGCGAGGCGATCTTCATCCGCGATATGGAAAGCGGTGCGGTCGTAACCCCCTATGGTAGCCTGTCGCGCCGCGGCTCGACCGTGTTCGAAACCCGTCATGGCCTCGGCTATTCGGTTTTCGAAAGCAGGCAGGAAGACCTTGCGCTCGAGGTGATCCAGACCGTTCATCGCACGCTGCCGGTCAAGGCTGTGCGCCTGAAGCTGCGCAACGATGCGGCGGGCGAACGCAGCCTGAAGGTCTACGGCTATCTCGAATGGGTGCTCGGCAACAACCGGTCGAAGACCGCGCCGTTCGTGCTCACCAAGCGGGACAACGAGACCGGGTCTTTCCTCGCGACAAACCCCTACAGCATCGATTACTCCAGCCGCACGAGCTTCTTCGCTGCGAGCGAGACGGCAAGCGGCTTTACGGCAAGCCGCCACGAGTTCCTCGGCCGCAGCGGCAGCATTTATGCGCCGAACGCGGTCACCTCCGGCTTCGACCTTTCGGGCGCGACGGAGGCGGATGGCGATCCCTGCGCAGCACTTGCGATCGATGTAACGCTGAAGGCCGGGGAAACCCGCGAGATCACCTTCTTCGTCGGCGACGGCGACACGGAAGAGCAGGCCCGCGATATCCTCGCGCAGGCGCTGAAGACATCGGTCGAGACGATGCTTGATGAAGCTAAGGCCTATTGGGCGGATTTCACCGGCGTTCTGACGGTCGATACGCCCGACAAGGCGTTCAACACGATGATCAATGCCTGGCTGCCTTATCAGAGCCTCGGTTGCCGCATCCTTGCCCGCACGGCCTTCTACCAGGCGAGCGGTGCCTTCGGCTTCCGTGACCAGTTGCAGGATACGCTGGCGTTCCTCGTCCATCGGCCGGAATTGGCGCGCGCGCAGATCCTCAACGCCGCCGCCCGGCAGTTCCCGGAAGGGGATGTGCTGCATTGGTGGCTGCCGGGCAACGGCTCGGGCGTGCGCACGCTGATCTCGGACGACGTCGTCTGGCTGGGACACGCGGTGCAGTATTATTGCAAGGTCACCGGCACCAAGGATATCCTCGACGAGCAGATCGCCTTCATCGACGGTCCGCCTCTGGCGGACGGTCAGCATGACAATTTCTTCCAGCCCATGGTCTCCGAACGGCGCGTCAGTCTCTATGAGCACTGCGCCGTGGCGCTCGATCTCGCGATCAAGCGCACGGGCGAAAACGGCCTGCCGCTGATCCTCGGCGGCGACTGGAACGACGGCATGAACCGCGTCGGCATCGAAGGGCGTGGCACAAGCGTCTGGCTCGGCTGGTTCCTGGCGGCAACGCTGCGCTCGTTCATCGCCATTGCGCGGGAGCGGGGCGATAACGCTCATGCGGAAGCATGGGAAAAGCATCTCGAATCGCTGAAGGCAGCGCTTGAGACCGCCGGCTGGGATGGCGGCTACTATCGTCGTGGCTATTACGACGATGGCACGCCGCTCGGCACGGCCGGGGCGGACGAATGCCGGATCGATTCGATCGCGCAGTCCTGGAGCGTGCTGTCGGCGGAAGGCAACCCTGAGCGCTCGCGTCAGGCAATGGATGCGGTTCTCGTGGAACTTGCCGATTCCGATCACCAGATAATCCGGCTGTTCACGCCGCCGCTCTCCGGCTCGGCGCAGGACCCCGGCTATATCAAGGGCTATCCGCCGGGCGTTCGCGAAAACGGCGGCCAATACACCCACGCGGCCACCTGGGTTGTGCTGGCGCTTGCCGCGCAGGGCCGGGCTGACGATGCCTGGCGGGCCTTCGAAATGCTGAACCCGGTCAACCATGCCAAGGACCGCGAAGCTGCCGACCTCTACCGCGTCGAGCCCTATGTGGTCGCCGCCGATATTTATGGCGAAGGCGCGCTTGCGGGCCGGGGTGGCTGGACGTGGTATACCGGCTCGGCCGCCTGGCTTTACCGGGCCGCGGTCGAGGGTATTCTCGGCATCCGCAAGCGCGGCGACGACCTGATCGTCGCGCCGGCCTTGCCGCAGGGCTGGAACGGCTTTAGCGCCAAGATGCGTATCGGTGACAAGGTCCACGAGATTTCCGTGAGCCGCGCCGCCGATGGCACCGTCGTCGCCAGCATCGACAATAAAACTGTCACACAAAACGCGCATGAAGGCCTAGTGCTTTAGCCGCCGGTGACAGCCTGAACCGGCTTTGCACTCCGCAAAGCCGGTTTTTCATGTCTGCTATCAGCATCGAAAATTCGCGACGGGGCGGGGCGCCACAATGCGAGCGACGATGAATGCTTCAGAGAATGCCTCTTCCGGCCGGCGATGCGGCGGGCGTGGTCACCCAGCGCGACACGCGGCTTGATGTCTGCCGGGCCATCTGCCTGTTGATGATCTTCGTCAACCACGTTCCCGGACAATATCTCGAATACCTGACCTCGAAAAATTTCGGCTTTTCCGATTCGGCCGAAGCCTTCGTGCTGATTTCCGGCCTCTCCGCCGGGCTGGCCTATGGCCGCAAGTTCGTGGCCGGCAGCCGGCTTGCGGTCAGCATCCGCATCTGGCGGCGGGCTTTCACGCTGTACATCGCCCACATCATGACCAGCATCATCACGCTCGCCATCTTTGCCGGCGGCGCGCTCTATTTCGGGCGGCAGGATCTCGTCGGCGAAATCAATATCCGGCCGATTGTCGAAAATACAGAACAGGGGCTGGTTGCCATGGTGCTGCTCGGCCACCAGCTCGGCTACAACAACATCCTGTCGATGTATGCCGTTCTGTTCCTGATGCTGCCGGGCATGCTCTGGCTGCGCTCGAAAAGCGCCGTGCTGCTGCTCGTCTTGTCAGGGGCGATCTGGCTTGCGGCGGGCATCTACCAGATCGCGCCGGCCAATTTCCTTGATGAAGGCTACTGGTTCCTCAATCCATGGTCCTGGCAGTTCCTGTTCGTCATCGGCGTCGTGACAATGATGCACGTCGGGGAGGGTGGCCACTTGCCGCGGCATCCGTTATTGATCGCGCTCGCCGCGGGCTATGTCGGCCTGTCGTTCTGCTGGGTCGTATTTTCCTGGTGGAATATCGATTTTTCCTATGGCCTGCCGGCCGTGCTGACCGGCTTCGACAAGACCTTCCTATCGACGCCGCGGTTTCTGCACGTGCTGGCGCTTGGCTATCTCTTCGCCGTTCTGCCGCAGCTCAGCGCCCTGGTGCGGCTCAGGATCGATCATCCGCTGGTGATTATCGGCCGCCATTCACTGCCGGTCTTCATCTTCGGCACGATCCTCGCCATGGTCGGCCAGGTCTTCGTCTTCGTGACCGACAGGAATGCCACTCTCGGCACAGCCTATGTCGCCGCCGGTATCGGCCTGCATTTCGCCTATGCGCGGTATCTCGATTGGCTCGGCGCCGTTTCGTCTGGCTCGGCGGCACAGGCCTGAAACAAAAAGACCCCGCCGAGGCGGGGTCCTTGAGATCGTTGTAAAGCTGCTTTGCCGGATCAGGCGGCCGTGTGGCTCATGCGGACATCGTCGTCCGTAAGAATACCGCTGGCGCGCAGCAGGGCGGCGAAGCGGCCGT
This sequence comes from Rhizobium sp. Root1212, assembly GCF_001424985.1. Classification (GTDB taxonomy): domain Bacteria; phylum Pseudomonadota; class Alphaproteobacteria; order Rhizobiales; family Rhizobiaceae; genus Pararhizobium. The sequence goes on along the minus strand of NZ_LMDA01000022.1, from coordinate 194,211 downwards.
TGCTGTGGCTCAGTTCACTAAAGCCGCCCATTTCGACGATCCGGCCGCGATCCATGAAGATCACCAGATCGGCCTCGCGCACGGTCGACAGGCGGTGCGCGATGATGAAAGTGGTGCGATCCTTGCGCAGGTTGTCGATCGCCGTCTTCACGCGGTTTTCGGTTTCGACGTCCAGCGCCGAGGTTGCTTCGTCGAGCACCAGGATCGGCGCGTTCTTGAGGATCGCGCGGGCAATGGCGATACGCTGGCGCTCGCCGCCGGAGAGGCGATTGCCGCGCTCGCCGACATGGGTGTCGTAACCGCCCTGGCGGCCCTCGATGAAGTCTGCCGCGGCGGCGGCTTCGGCGGCGCGTATCACGTCGTCCTGGGAGGCGTCTTCACGGCCGAGCTTGATGTTGTCGCAGATCGAGCGGTTGAGCAGACCGGCATCCTGAAACACGGTGGCGATCGAGCGGCGCAGCGACTTGCGGGTCACCTTGGAGATGTCGACGCCGTCGACCAGGATCTTGCCGGAGGCCGGCTCATGCACGCGCTGCAAGAGGTTGACGAGCGTGGTCTTGCCGGCACCCGTCGGGCCGACGATGGCGATCGTCTGGCCAGCCTTTGCAGTGAACGAGATGTTGTGAAGGCCTTCGTTGGAATTGGCGAAGTTGAAGGAAACGTCGCGGAATTCGACCTCGCCTGTGACATTGTTCAGTTCGCCGGCATCGGCGGGCTCTTCGCGTTCGCGCACCGAATCTTCCAGCACGAAGAAGTCTTCAAGCTTCGAGCGGGCTTCGAAAATCTGGGTGACGAAGGCTTTCATCTGGTCGAGGCGGCCGATCAGCAGGCCGGCAAAGCCGATGAAGGCAACGACGTCGCCCACGGCGAGTTCGCCGCGCTGCACCAGCACGGTGCCGATGACCAGGATGGCCATCATCGAGATGGTCGAGGCCATGCGGTTCAGCGCCGAGGCCAGCGCCCACCAGTCGAGGACCGGCAACTGGGCGGAAATCAGCTTGCCGGTGAATTCCTTGAGCGCGCGGGTTTCGGCTTCGATTCGGTTATAGCTATGCACGACCGAGACGTTGCTGATCGAGTCGGAGACGTGGGAGAAGACGGTATGATAGTGACCTTCGACGGAGGCCTGGCCTTCCTTGGTCTTGGTCATCACGACCTTGCCGATGATGACATAGAGCACGCCGAGAACCAGCAGGACCGCCGACAGGCGCATGTCCATCGCCATCGCGGTCGGAACGAGAAGGATCAGCGCAACCGCGGTCGCCAGATGCTGGCGCATGAATTCGAGCCAGAGGCCGAACAGCGTTTCGCAGGCGCGCAGCAGGGTGTGGAGCGCATTCGAGGTGCCGCGCTGGGTGTGCCACGACAAGGGCATGGCGATGATGCGGCCGAAGGCTTCGGCGATCAGCGTCGAGCGGCGGGTGTGGGCCAGCCTGTCGGCCTCGCGGGCGACAAGCACGAAGGCGATGGTGTTGAACACGCCGAGGCCTGCCCACAGGAAGAGCATGGAGGAAACGCCCTGCTTGTTGGAGATGGCATCGATGATGCGGCCGAAAAGCACGGGCTCGGCAATGGTGATCGCCGCCAGAACGATGTTGGCCAGGACGATCGCCGAAACGCGAAACTTGTGAACGCCGAGATACTGGAGCGCTCTTGCATAGACCTGAAACAATGACACGGGTCTCTAATCCTTGTTGCCTACCGTCAGATGCGGCGCGTTTTTCCGCGCCGCTGGAAGACCTGCCTTGCCGTATTCCGGTCCATGCGGTTGCGCACGGGCCTTTCAACGAAACCGGCCGGGAAAATCTCCCTATTCATTCTGCTCGTCGGGTCGGCTAAAACTGCTTCGGGTCATCGAGACACACAAACCTAGCGGTCGGTTCGGCCGGAGGGCGCGAACTGCAAATTGCATAGCGTGCTATTGTTTGTCTCTTGCGGTGACCTGCGTGACGCGTTTATGCCGTACCTTGACTGAACGTTGGGGATTATCGCGGTTGCAACATGAATGAGTGCTGAACGATGTATTCAGGAAGCGCTACAAGGATTATTGCCGGCCGCGGTGGGCCGGTGCGAGGGTGTTTCGAATGAACCTTACATTGCTGGTGAATTTTCTCGGTCTTATCGACGAAATGAAGACCAGGGGCGAGATCGTCCAGGAGTTCGAGCGGGTGCTCGATCTCTACGGTTTCGACTACTACGGGATCGTGCGGCAGCCCAAGCCGAATGAGAATCCGCTGAGCCTGCTGCTCGCCGGCCGGTGGCCGGATGGCTGGCCGCAGATCTACATCAAGAAGAAATACGTCATCATCGATCCGACCATCCGTTATCTCGGTCATGCCCAGCGCGGTTTCCGCTGGCGCGATACGGTCGTTGCCTTCCGTTCGGACCCGCACCGCAAGCGCATGGAGCGCATGATGGTGGAGGCGCGCGGTCACGGCCTGCACGACGGCTATATCTTCCCGGTTCATGGCCGGCGCGGTCTGCTCGGCAACATGACGCTGGGTGGTCGTGTCGTCGATCTGAACCCGGTCGAGATGAGCCTGTTCGACGCCATCGCCAAGAAACTGTTCTGGCGGCTTCTGGAGTTGATGGACCCGGCGATCCTCGAGGAGATGGTATCGAGCGTCGATGTGCAGATGACGCGCCGCGAAATGGAGGCGCTGAATTATCTCGCCGACGGCATGACATCGAACGAGATCAGCAAGGTGCTCAACATCTCCAACCACACCGTCGACTGGTACATGAACGGCATTCAGGAAAAGCTGAAGGCCAAGAACCGTCACCACGTCGTCGCGCTATCGTTCCGGCTCGGGCTGATCAGCTGACGCAACACGCCTCATTTATGGCTCAAATCAAATTGAACTTCCCGAAATAAGCGCTAATGTTGTTGTTGCGGTGCAGCATTGCCGTGTTTCAAGTCATGGGGAGTTCGACTTGCGCATTACCAAAATCCTTGTCGCCAACCGGTCCGAAATTGCCATTCGCGTTTTCCGCGCTGCAAACGAACTGGGTATAAAAACGGTTGCGATCTGGGCGGAGGAAGACAAACTTGCGCTGCATCGCTTCAAGGCGGATGAGAGCTATCAGATCGGCCGCGGCCCGCATCTCGCCCGCGATCTGGGGCCGATCGAAAGCTACCTGTCGATCGACGAGGTGATCCGCGTCGCCAAGCTTTCCGGCGCCGATGCCATCCATCCGGGCTACGGCCTGCTCTCGGAAAGCCCCGAATTCGTCGATGCTTGTCATGAGGCCGGCATCATCTTCATCGGCCCGACCGGCGACACCATGCGCCGCCTCGGCAACAAGGTCGCCGCCCGCAATCTGGCGGTCGAGATCGGCGTTCCGGTGGTGCCGGCGACCGATCCGCTGCCCGAAGACGAGGCGGAAATTCGCCGCCTGGCTGACGAAATCGGCTACCCGGTGATGCTGAAGGCCTCCTGGGGCGGTGGTGGGCGCGGCATGCGCGCGATCCGCGATCCGAAGGATCTGATCCGTGAAGTCACCGAAGCCAAGCGCGAGGCGAAGGCCGCCTTCGGCAAGGACGAGGTCTATCTGGAAAAGCTGGTCGAGCGCGCCCGTCACGTCGAGAGCCAGATTCTTGGCGATACCCACGGCAATGTCGTGCATCTGTTCGAGCGTGATTGCTCGGTGCAGCGCCGCAACCAGAAGGTCGTCGAGCGTGCGCCGGCCCCTTACCTGAACGAGGCGCAGCGCCAGGAACTGGCTGATTATTCGACCCGGATTGCCAGGGCGACCCGCTATATCGGCGCCGGCACGGTCGAGTATCTGATGGATATGGACACCGGCAAGTTCTACTTCATCGAGGTCAATCCGCGCATCCAGGTCGAGCATACCGTCACCGAAGTCGTGACCGGCATCGATATCGTCAAGGCGCAGATCCACATCCTCGAAGGTGCTGCGATCGGCACGCCGGAATCGGGCGTTCCACGCCAAGAAGACATCCGCCTCAACGGCCATGCCCTGCAGTGCCGTATCACCACGGAAGACCCGGAACACAACTTCATCCCCGATTACGGCCGCATCACCGCCTATCGCGTCGCCACCGGCTTCGGCATCCGGCTCGATGGCGGCACGGCCTATTCGGGCGCGGTTATCACCCGCTTCTACGATCCGCTCTTGGAAAAGGTCACGGCCTGGGCGCCGAACCCGGATGACGCGATCGACCGCATGGACCGGGCGTTGCGCGAATTCCGTATTCGCGGCGTCGCCACCAACCTCACCTTCCTCGAAGCGATCATCTCGCATCCGAAATTCCGGGGGAACAGCTACACCACCCGCTTTATCGATACGACGCCGGAACTGTTCCAGCAGGTCAAGCGCCAGGACCGCGCCACCAAGCTGCTGACCTATCTTGCCGACGTCACCGTCAACGGCCACCCGGAAGCCAAGGGTCGGCCGAAGCCGAAGGCGGATGCGGCCAAGCCGGTCCTTCCCCATATCGATGCGCCGGTTAAGGCCGGCACCAAGCAGAAGCTCGACGAACTTGGCCCGAAGAAATTCGCCGAATGGGTACGCGCCGAAAAGCGCGTGCTGATGACCGATACGACGATGCGCGACGGCCACCAGTCGCTGCTTGCGACCCGCGTTCGCACCTATGACATCGCCCGCATCGCCGGCACCTATGCCAAGGCATTGCCGGAGCTGTTCTCGCTCGAATGCTGGGGCGGCGCCACCTTCGATGTGTCCATGCGCTTCCTGACGGAAGACCCGTGGGAGCGTCTCGCAAAGGTGCGTGAAGACGCGCCGAACCTGCTCTTGCAGATGCTGCTGCGCGGCGCCAACGGCGTCGGCTACAAGAACTATCCCGACAACGTCGTGAAATACTTCGTCCGGCAGGCGGCCAAGGGCGGCATCGACGTCTTCCGCGTGTTCGACTGCCTCAACTGGGTCGACAACATGCGGGTGTCGATGGAGGCGGTGGCCGAAGAGAACAAGATCTGCGAAGCGGCGATCTGCTACACCGGCGATATCCTCAATTCGGCCCGGCCGAAATACGACCTGAAATATTACACTGCGCTTGCCGCCGATCTCGAAAAGGCCGGCGCGCATATGATTGCGCTGAAGGACATGGCCGGTCTCCTGAAGCCTGCCGCCGCCACGGTGCTGTTCAAGGCGCTGCGGGAAGCAACGGACCTGCCGATCCACTTCCACACGCATGATACCTCGGGCATTGCGGCGGCGACCGTGCTTGCCGCCGTCGATGCCGGCGTCGATGTCGTCGATGCGGCGATGGATGCCTTCTCCGGCAACACCTCGCAGCCCTGCCTCGGCTCGATCGTCGAGGCGCTGAAGGGCTCCGAGCGCGATCCGGGCCTCGATCCCGAATGGCTTCGCCGCATCTCCTTCTATTGGGAAGCGGTGCGCAACCAGTACGCCGCCTTCGAAAGCGACCTCAAGGGGCCGGCGTCGGAAGTCTACCTGCATGAAATGCCGGGCGGTCAGTTCACCAACCTCAAGGAACAGGCCCGCTCGCTCGGGCTTGAGACCCGCTGGCATCAGGTGGCGCAGGCCTATGCCGATGCCAACCAGATGTTCGGCGATATCGTCAAGGTGACGCCGTCGTCCAAGGTGGTCGGCGACATGGCGCTGATGATGGTGTCTCAGGACCTGACGGTGGCTGATGTCGAAAACCCGGCGAAGGACATCGCCTTCCCGGAATCCGTCGTCTCGATGCTGAAGGGCGATCTCGGCCAGCCTCCGGGCGGATGGCCGAAGGCGCTGCAGGCAAAGGCGCTGAAGGGCGAGGCGGCCTATACCGCCGTTCCCGGCTCGCTGCTGCCGCCGGCCGATCTCGCCGCCGAACGCAAGGCGATCGAAACGAAGCTGGAGCGCGAGGTCTCCGACTTCGAATTCGCTTCCTACCTGATGTACCCCAAGGTCTTCACCGACTACGCGCTGGCTGCGGATACCTATGGCCCCGTCTCGGTGTTGCCGACGCCTGCCTATTTCTATGGGCTTTCGGCCAGCGAGGAGCTGCTGCCGGAGCTGGAAAAGGGCGTGTCCCTCGTCATCCTGCATCAGGCGAAGAGCGAGCCGGACGAGCAGGCCATGGTCAAGGTGTTCTTCGAACTCAACGGCCAGCCGCGCCTGATCAAGGTGCCCGATCGCAACCGCGCGGCCTCCTCGGCCATTCGCCGCAAGGCCGATGCCGGCAATGCCGCCCATCTCGGCGCGCCGATGCCGGGTGTCGTCTCCACGGTTGCGGTGTCTGCCGGCCAGTCCGTCAAGGCGGGCGATATCCTGCTCTCCATCGAAGCGATGAAGATGGAAACGGCGCTGCATGCGGAAAAGGACGGCACGATCGCCGAAGTCTTGGTCAGGACCGGCGAGCAGATCGACGCCAAGGATCTGCTGATCGTCTACGGCGCGTAAGGGCTCCTCTTCTCCCCAGCGGGGAGAAAATGCCCGAAGGGCAGATGGAGGCGGCATATCCCGAATGCGTGGATAGACCCCCTGATCCAGCGCTGCGCGCCACCTTCTCCCCGCTGGGGAGAAGGGAAGTCCTCAGATGTCGTAGCTATGCCCGGCGCTGAGCGAGGAGATGAACTTCTTGGTTCGCTCGCGCTCCGGCGTCTGGAAGATCGCCTTGGGCGCGCCGCTTTCTACAATCAGGCCGCCATCGAGGAACAGCACCTGATCGGCGACGCGCGAGGCAAGCCGCAGGTCATGGGTCGCCATGATCATCGTCGTGCCTTCGCGGGCAAGCCGGCTCAGGACTTCGACGACTTCTTCGGCCAGTTCCGGGTCGAGCGCCGAGGTCGGCTCGTCGCAGAGAAGCACGCGCGGCGACGGGGCAAGCGCACGGGCGATGGCCACGCGCTGCTGCTGGCCGCCGGAAAGCGTCGCCGGCCAGGCATCGGCCTTATGGGCCATGCCGACCTTCTGCAGCAGCTCCTCGGCGCGGGCGCGGGCCTTTTCCTTCGGCCATTTCAGCACGGTCACCAGCCCTTCCATGACGTTTTCGATCGCCGTCTGGTGCGGGAAAAGCTGGAAATTCTGGAACACCATGCCGGTCTGGCGGCGCAGGCGCTGGATCGCATCCCAGCCGACCTTCTTGCCCGGTGAAAACTGGATCGTTTCCTCCCCGAGCCGGATCGTGCCGGAGGTCGGCGTTTCCAACAGGTTGATGCAGCGCAGCATCGTGCTCTTGCCGCCGCCGGAAGGGCCGACCAGCGCCGTCACCGTGCCTTCGGCGATGGTGACGCTGATATCCTTCAAGACGACGTTGTCGCCGAAGCGTTTTTCGATGTGGGAAAGCTCGATCATGTGCGCGCCTCCAGGAAACCGCCATAACGGGCAAAGCGCTTTTCAAGCCGCACCTGCAGCGCCGAAAGGACCGAACTCAGGGCCAGATAGATCAAGGCCGCTTCGATATAGAGGATCAGCGGCTCATAGGTAGTGGCGACGATGCGCTGCGCCGTCTGGAAAAGCTCCGGTACGGTGATCGCGGCGGCAAGCGAGGTGTCCTTCACCAGCGAGATGAAGGTGTTCGACAGCGGCGGCACGGCGACACGGGTCGCCTGCGGCAGGATCGTGCGCCGCATCGCCTGGCTCCAGCTCATGCCGATCGAATAGGCGGCCTCCCATTGTCCTCTGGGGACAGAGGAGATGACGGCGCGGATGATTTCCGAGGTATAGGCGCCGATGTTCAGCGTGAAGCCGATCAGCGCCGCCGGGAAGGCATCGAGCAGGATGCCAAGGCTCGGAAGCCCATAGAAGATCACGAACAGCTGCACCAAGAGCGGCGTGCCGCGGATCACCCAGACATAGAAGCGGGCGACGGCGACCAGCGGCTTCGGCCCGAACAACCGGGTGACGGCCGTTACAAGGCCAAGCGCAAGGCCGAGCGCGAAGGAGAGCAGCGTCAGCGGAATGGTGAAGATCAGACCCGCCCAGAGGAGGGGCTGGAGCGAATCCAGCATGAGTTGTAGCCAGGCGGGCAAGAAACGACCCCTTCAAAGACATTGATCCGCCCCGGCGGGCGGAGCGGATCAGACTATAGCGGAGCACAGGTGAGGGCGAAACCGCCGCTCGCAAATGCTTATTTCGAGACGTCGGCGCCGAAATACTTCTGCGAGATGGCGTCGTAGGTGCCATCGGCCTTGATCTCGGCCAGGGCCTTGTTGATCGCTTCCAGCAGTTCCGGCTCGCCCTTGCGCAGGATGATGCCGGAGTGATCGGCGTCAGCCTGTTCGGCGGCGATCTTCACCGGTGCGTCGGGCTTGTGCTTCTTGAAGTCGAGGAAGGAGAGGCTGTCGTTGATGGTCGCATCGGCGCGGCCGGTCAGGACAAGCTGGATCGACTGGTCGAAGCCGTCGGTACCGACGAGTTCTGCACCCGAAGCCTGGGCGAGCTTGCCGAAGTTGCTGGTCAGCGACTGCGCGGCCTTCTTGCCCTTCAGGTCCTCGAAGCTCTTGATGCTGTCGTCGTCAGCCTTGGCGATCAGAACGGCCTTGGAGGCGATATAGGGCTCGGAGAAGTCATACTTCTTCTTGCGCTCTTCGGTGATGCCAACCTGGTTGATGACCGTGTCGTAACGGTTGGCATCGAGGCCGGCGATCAGGCCGTCCCACTTGCCTTCCAGGAATTCGGCCTTGACGCCAAGCTTCTTGGCGACGGCCTCGCCAATCTCGACGTCGAAACCGACGAGGGCGCCGGAGGCGTCATGGAAGGTGAAGGGCGCGTAGGTGCCTTCGGTGCCGATCTTCAGCACGCCGGCAGACTTGATCTCTTCGAGGTTGGAACCGGCCTGGGCAACGCCGGCAAAAACCAGCTGGGCGACTGTTGCGGCGGCGAGAAGGGTGTGGGTCCATTTCATGATGATTTTTCCATTCTTTTTGCGTCCGGTCCGTCTGCCGGGATGGCAGGACAATCGCATTTCACGATCGGGTTTGAAGCGCACAAAACTTTAAAAGCACCGGCAAACGGCGAAGTTTTTCTCGTTTTTCGCCGGTTCGGACGGAAATTTGACCTCCCGGTCAAAAAATCAAGCGTCGCACCAGCAAATTCAGTGAAACGTCGTTGAACTCCGGAAAAATTCTGCTATGCGTGTTTTTGCATCTTTATGCTTGTTTGTGCACGATTGAGCCCATAATGCAGACCGAGCTTCTTCTTCGAGAGCGACAACAGATTATTCAGGATCGGCTGAAAACCTCTGGCCGCGTGCTCGCCGTCGATTTGGCGCGCGAATTCGGTGTCTCGGAAGATACCGTCCGTCGCGATCTTCGCGAAATGGCGGCTGCGGGCCTCTGCGAGCGGGTCTATGGCGGTGCGCTGCCGCTTGCACCGGGTGGCACCTCGCTTGCGCGGCGCGTGGGCGAAGCAACCGAACGCAAACAGGCGTTGGCGCTCTCGGCCGTCGACTTCATCCGTGACGGCATGACGGTGTTCTTCGACGCCAGCTCCACAAATCTCGCCATTGCCAGGGCCTTGCCGGCCGATATCCGGCTGACCGCGGTCACCAACACGCCGCTGATCGCCGCCGCACTGATGGAAAAGCCCGGTATCGAGATCATTTTGATTGGCGGACGGATCGACCGGCAGGTCGGCGCTGCCGTCGGCGCGACGGCGCAGCGCGAGATCGGCGCCTTGCGGCCGGATCTGTGCATCCTTGGCGTCTGCGGCATCGATATCGCCGCAGGCATCACCGCCTTCGAATATGAGGATGCTGCTTTCAAGCGGCTTGCCGTGCAGCAGAGTGCGGCCGTGCTGGTCGCGGTGACGGCCGACAAGGTCGGAACCTCAGCGCCGCATGCCGTGGTGCCGGCGAAGGATTGCACCACGCTGATTGTCGAAGAGGGGGCTGCGGCGACGGCTGTCTCCGCCTTTCGGGCGCTCGGTATCGATGTCATCACTGTAAAGGCAAAGAGCTGATGCGGATTGGTCACGTCGCCTTATGGACCCAGGATGTCGAGCGTCTGTCCGCCTTCTGGGCCGAGACCTTCGGCGCCGAGATCGGCGAGCGTTATGAAAGTGCCCGGCGTCCGGGTTTCGTTTCGCGCTTTCTGTCGCTGGTAGACGGGCCGACGATCGAGATCATGCAGGGGCCGTGGATTGGCTCGCCCGAGGGCATGGTGGAGCGGGCGGGTTATGCCCATCTGGCGCTCTCGCTCGGCAGCCGCGAAGCGGTCGATGCTATGGCAACCGAAGCCGTGCGCAAAAATATTCTGGTTTCGCCGCCGCGCATGACCGGCGACGGCTTTTACGAGGCGGTCCTCAAAGACCCCGACGGCAACATTATCGAAATCATGATCTGAACCCGGCCGCCGGCCGGGAGGAGAGACCTATGGATCAACACATCACCACCAAGTCTGCCGAACGATCGGGCTACATGCCGAAGATCAGGCTGGCGGTCTCGCTGCTCTTCTTGATGAACGGCTTCGTGACCGGCAGCTGGGCGCCAAAAATCCCGGAATTCAAGGAAAAGCTCGGTATCGGCGAAAGCGTGCTGGGGCTGTTGATCCTCATGTTCGGCATCGGCTCGCTGGTGCTGATGCCGATTGCCGGCGGCTTCATTGCCCGGCTCGGGTCGCAGAAGGTGGTGAAGGTGACGGCGATCATCCTGTCGCCGCTGCTGCTGCTGCTGACTCTGGTGCCCAATGTCTGGGCGGCCGTCGTCGCCATGTTCGTGCTCGGCGGTTTCGTCGGCGCCATGGACGTGGCGATGAATGCCAATGCGGTCGAGGTGGAAAAGACCATGCGCCGCGCCATCATGTCGTCCTGCCACGCCTATTGGAGCCTTGGCGGCCTGATCGGCTCGGCGATCGGCGGCGTGTTCATGGCGCGCTTCGGCGTGCTGCCGCATGCGGTGTTCGTCACCATCGTTTGCTTCTCGGTTCTGGCCGTGGCCTGGCCGATGATCCTGCACGACCGGCCGCATCCCGACACAGCAAAGCAAAAGCTGCGCCTGCCGCTGACGCCGCTGCCGTGGCTGATCGGCCTTGTCGCGCTGTTTTCCATGGTGCCGGAGGGCACGGTGCTGGATTGGGGCGCGCTTTATCTGCGCAACGAACTCGGCGCTTCGGTCGCGCTTTCGGGCTTCGGTTTTGCCGCCTTCTCGGCGACCATGGCGATTATGCGCTTTGCCGGCGACCACGTGCGCGACCGGTTCGGCGGCGTCAAGACGCTGCGGTTCTGCACGGTCGCTGCCCTGATCGGCCTTCTGCTCGCGGGTCTCGCGCCGAATGCGCCGCTGGCGATCCTGGGCTTCGCGCTGGCCGGCATCGGCATTTCCAACATGGTGCCGATCGCGTTCTCGGCGGCCGGCAACATGCCGGGGCTGGCGCCGGGCATCGGCCTGTCGGTCGCGACCTTCATGGGGTATTCCGGCATGCTGTTTGCGCCGTCGCTGATCGGCTTCGTCGCCGAGCATACCGGCTTCTCCGTCATCTTCACCTGCGTTCCGATCCTGTTCATCGTCGTGCTGCTCCTGTCGCACCACGCCGTTCATGCCGATCGGAATGGCGGCCACTGAGTTCGGTGCCGGGCCGCTTTCGGCGGCCCGGCAGCCATCAATTCGCCGTCAAGGAATGATCTTGCCGTTGACATCCTGGCTTTCGTCCTCCACCTGAAAGCCAGTTGCCGCACCATCTCCAAGAGGCGTTCATGTCTTCGTCTTTCGATTTCGACCCGCAGCCGCGCCGGGCTTCCGTTGCCGTCGATGTCGGCGGCGTGATTGTGGGTGGCGGTGCGCCGGTGGTCGTCCAGTCGATGACCAATACGGATACGGCCGATATCGATGGCACCGTGGAGCAGGTTGCGGCCCTGCATCGGGCGGGTTCCGAAATGGTGCGCATCACCGTCGATCGTGACGAAAGCGCCGCCGCTGTGCCGAAGATCCGCGAACGGCTGGAGCGGCTTGGCCTCGATGTGCCGCTGATTGGCGATTTCCATTATATCGGCCATAAGCTGCTCGCCGATCATCCGGCCTGCGCCGAGGCGCTGGCGAAATACCGCATCAATCCCGGCAATGTCGGCTTCAAGGCGAAGAAGGATAAGCAATTCGCCGCGATCATCGAGCGTGCCATCCAGTTCGACAAGCCGGTGCGGATCGGCGTCAACTGGGGTTCGCTCGATCAGGAACTGCTGACCCGCCTTATGGACGACAACCAGACCAAGGGCTTTCCGCTGACGGCACAGCAGGTCATGCGTGAGACGATCGTGCAATCGGCGCTGATTTCGGCCGAGCTTGCGGAAGAAATCGGCCTGCCGCGCAACCGCATCATTCTTTCCGCCAAGGTCAGCGCCGTGCAGGACCTGATCGCCGTCTATGCGATGCTGGCGGCGCGTTCCGACCATGCGCTGCATCTCGGCCTCACCGAAGCCGGCATGGGCTCCAAAGGCATCGTCGCCTCGTCGGCCTCGCTCGGTATCCTCATGCAACAGGGCATCGGCGATACGATCCGCATTTCGCTGACGCCGGAGCCCGGTGGCGACCGCACCCGCGAGGTGCAGGTAGCGCAGGAACTGCTGCAGGTCATGGGCTTCCGCCAGTTCATTCCGGTGGTCGCCGCTTGTCCGGGTTGCGGCCGCACCACCTCGACGGTGTTTCAGGAACTCGCCCAGAAAATCCAGGACGACATCCGCAAGAACATGCCGGTCTGGCGGGAAAAATATCCGGGCGTCGAAGCGTTGAAAGTCGCGGTCATGGGCTGCATCGTCAACGGTCCCGGCGAAAGCAAGCATGCCGATATCGGCATCTCGCTTCCGGGCACCGGCGAGTTGCCGGCAGCTCCCGTCTATATCGACGGCAAGAAGGCGATGACCATTCGCGGCACCAACATTGCCGGCGATTTCGAGCAGCTGGTTTCCGATTATATCGAGAAGCGTTTCGGCCAGGGACAGGCGGCGGCCGAATAGTCGCTGCTGCTGCCCGTCAGTGAGTTCGGCGGGCGACGAAGCTCGCGGCTTCGATCAGCACCTTTGCCTTTTCGCCGTAGGGCGCAACCAGTGCGCCGGCTTCTGCGACCAGCCGGGAGAGCGTCTCTTCGGCCCAGTCCATGCCGTGCAGCGCCACCAGCGTTCCCTTGCCGCGTTCCTTGTCCTTGCCGGTCGCCTTGCCCATGGTCTCGGTATCGGCCGTCAGATCAAGCAAGTCGTCGGCAAGCTGAAAGGCAAGACCGATCTTTTCGCCGTAACGGCGCAGCAGCTGGCGTTCTTCCGGGCTGCTTCCGGCAATGATGGCGCCGGCCTCGCAGGCAAAGCGGATCAGCGCGCCCGTCTTCATCGCCTGCAGCGTCACGATGCCGGCTTCGTCGGGCGGGGTGGTTTCGGCGGCGAGGTCGAGCGCCTGCCCGCCGGCCATGCCGCCGATGCCGGAGGCGCGGGCGAGCGCTAGAATGAGGGCCGTTTTGGCGGCATCCGGCAGCCTTGTTTCAGGCGCGGCGATGATGTCAAAGGCGAGCGTCAGCAGGCTGTCGCCGGCGAGGATGGCATTGGCCTCGCCATAGGCGATGTGCACGGTCGGCTGTCCCCGGCGCAGGTCGTCGTCGTCCATGGCCGGCAGGTCATCATGAATCAGCGAATAGCAATGCACGCATTCGAGCGCCGCACCGACCCGAAGGGCGGCCTCGCGGTCGCCGCCGGCAAAGGCCGCACTTTCCAGAACGAGGAAGGGACGCAGCCGCTTGCCGCCGTTCAGCACCCCATGACGCATGGCGTCGAGCAATGGGGCGGGACGCGCGATCTCGTCGCTCAGGACGTCCGGTGACAGAATATCGCGCAGGCAGGCCTCGATGGCCGCCGCATCGCGCTTCAGGAGGGTTTCGAACGCAATCTCGGTCATGGGCGGCTCTTTGACATGGCTTGCAGCCCTCGGCAACGGATAAAACTGTGGCGGACGCTGCCGCGGTAACCTTCCCGATGAGAAAGCCATTCAATTTCGACCGCCATTGCTTTATGAGAAGCCTTGGAAACCTTGGGCGGGCGTTTGAAGACGTGGACATCGTATCGGAGACTCGAAGCGAGGAGGGCGTGTCCGAACGGCGCGGCCCGGCGGTGATACGCTTCCTGCGCGAGCGCTGGCGGAAGCTGCTTTTCGCGTTCGCTGTGTTGGTCGCGCTCCCCTATGTGCTGATGATCCTCTACGCCCCGAGTTTCATCCATCCGATCTCGACGCTGATGTTGCGCGATCTCCTGCTGTTTCGCGGCTATGAGCGGCAATGGGTGCCGTTCGACCAGATATCGCCCAATCTCGTCCGCTCGGTGATGATGTCGGAGGATGGGCAGTTCTGTATCCATGGCGGGGTCGACTGGGTGCAGATGCGCGGCGTCATCGACGACGCGCTGGATGGCGAATCCACCCGCGGCGCCAGCACCATCCCGATGCAGACGGCAAAGAACCTGTTCCTCTGGAACGGCCGCTCCTTCGTTCGCAAGGGGCTGGAACTGCCGCTCGCCATGGCGACCGATCTCGTCTGGAGCAAACGGCGCACGATGGAGCTTTACCTCAACATCGCCGAATGGGCGCCAGGCGTTTACGGTGCGGAAGCTGCCGCCCGACATCATTTCGGCGTTTCGGCGGCGAAGCTTACCCGGCGTCAGGCCGCCCTTCTGGCGGTGTCGCTTCCCAATCCGCGCGAACGCAATGCCGGCAAGCCCGGCCGGGGCCTGCGCCGGCTCGCCGGCGTGATCGAGGGGCGGGCAAGCCGCTCCGGCGATTATATCAAATGCCTTTATGACTAGGATCAGGTCTTTTCATTGGCCTGAATGACGCTCGATCCCTATAGCTACGGCATTTCCAAACAGGAGGCGCAGGCCATGGACAAGCTCGTTCTTTATGTCGGTAACAAGAACTATTCTTCCTGGTCGTTGCGCCCCTGGATCGCGCTCGAAGCCTGCGGCATTCCGTTCGAAGACGTGGTGATCCCCTTCGATTTCGCCGCCGGCAACCCGAAGATCAAAGAGGTCTCCCCGACCGGCCGCGTGCCGGTCCTGCATCACGGCGATGTCCGCGTGTGGGAATCGCTCGCCATCATCGAATATGCCGCCGAGCTTTTCCCGGATGCCGGACTCTGGCCGAAAGAGCCGGCGGAGCGGGCGCTGGCGCGCAGCTATGCGATGGAAATGCTCTCCGGTTTCCGGGCGCTGCGCGGTGCCTGCCCGATGAATATCCGCCGCCAAAAGCGGGGTATTCCGCTTCAGGAGGGGGTTCAGGACGACATCGACCGCATCGAAACGATCTGGCGCGAGGCAATCGCGCGTTCGGGCGGGCCGTTCCTGTTCGGGGCTTTTTCGGCTGCCGATGCCATGTTTGCGCCGGTCGTCAACCGTCTGGAGATTTATGATCTCACCCGCAATCCGGTCTCGCTCGACTATATGGATGCGGTAAAGACCCACCCAGCCTACCGCAAATGGCAGGAGGCGGCGATCGCCGAGCCGTGGATCGTGCCGGAGGATGAAGTCTGAGCCCTTGCGTCTCAGGCGGTTCGAACCGCAATGCATCGAAAAAATGCCGGGAGGGACTGGTCAAACCCCTGTCGGGCATGTATAAGCCCGGCAAATTCCGAGATTGACGTTTGTTTGTCCCGGCCGCGGTCTGGCCGATAAACAGCGTTTTGCCCGATAAGTGGAGTATAAAATGGCTGTACCGAAAAGAAAAACGAGCCCGTCGAAGCGCGGCATGCGCCGCTCCGCTGATGCGCTGAAGTCGCCGACCTACATCGAAGACAAGAACTCGGGCGAGCTTCGCCGTCCGCACCACATCGACCTGAAGACCGGCATGTATCGCGGCCGCCAGGTCCTGACCCCGAAGACCAGCGCATAAGTTCGCTGCCTGATCGGTCAAGAATTGAAGGGCTGGCTTTTGCCGGCCCTTTTCTTTTTGGGCTCTGTGTCGTTGCCCTCGTCTTTCCACACTGACGCTCTAGTTCCGTCCTGCCCGTATTGACCCTGTCGTCGATATGAGAAATGACTGATATACCGGCGAAACCGGCCGGACTTTTAGGAGCTTTGCCGATGATTGCTGCCGTTCCGCTGCTGATCCTACCGTTCATTCTCTACAACATCGGGGTCATGGGCGTTTTCGGCGCATCGGGCGCGGCAATGCTGGAGCAGCCGGTAACCTCGCTTGCCATGCCCTCCGGAGCGGTCTGGTCGATGAGCGTCGGCGATCTTCTGATCGTCGTGGCGCTGGTGCTGCTGTTCGTGGAAATCCTGAAGGCGACGCGGGCGAATTCGCGCGCGCTTCTCGACCATATTCTGTCGATGGTGCTTTTCGTCGTGTTCCTGATCGAGTTCCTGTTGGTCGGCCATGCAGCGACGGATGTGTTCTTCATCCTGATGACGATCAGCTTCGTCGACGTCATCGCGGGCTTTTCGGTGTCCATGCGCACCGCCGCCCGCGACGTATCGATCGGGTTGTAAGACCCTAACCAGCCGCTTTAGCCGAGGTTATCCAGCTTGGTCTGGAGCGCGCGCAGCTGTTCCTTCAGCTCGTCGAGGTCCTTGGCTTCCGCCTTGCGCGGCTCCTTTGCCGGGGGCGTGGCGGCCATGAAGGGCGAAAACATCTGCATCGCCTTGTGGAACATTTCCGTGTTGCGACGCACCTGCTCTTCCACCAGTTGCAGCGGTGCCTGCAGGTTCTTGCCGAGCGGAGTATCGCCGAAGGCCTTGTCGATCTGCTCGCGCATCTGCACTTGCTGGTCGGTGAAGGCCTGCATCGAATGTTCGAGATAGCTCGGCACCACCATCTGCATCTGGTCGCCATAGAACGAGATCAGCTGGCGCAGAAACGAGATCGGCAACAGCGTGTTTCCGGTCTTGGATTCCTGCTCGAAGATGATCTGCGTCAGCACCGAATGAGTGATATCTTCGCCGCTCTTGGCGTCCTGGACGGTGAATTCCTCACCCTTCTTCACCATGACCGCGAGGTCGTCGAGCGTAACGTATGTGCTGGTCCCGGTATTGTAGAGCCGGCGGTTGGCGTATTTTTTTATAACGATCTGGCCGTCGTGTTTTGCCATGAGGGTCTCCTCTACCCATGCTCCCGTCTTTATTGTGTTTTTTGAGAGTATCCGCAAAAGCGGCGGTCTGACAATCTCTTTGTGCAATGCGGTGACGCAGCCGCAAAATTCAAAGGATTTTGTCCGCCGATGGTATTTGACTTGCAGCTTATCCTTTGCCAGTCTCTGCTAAAGTGAGAAACTGAGGAAACACGCAATGAGCAACTCCATCGTCATCGCAAGCGCCGGCCGCACGGCCGTCGGCTCCTTCAATGGCTCCTTCGCCAACACGCCGGCCCACGAACTCGGCGCGGCCGTGATCAAGGGTGTCCTGGCGCGCGCGGGCGTCGATGCGGCGGAGGTGGACGAGGTGATCCTCGGCCAGGTGCTCGGTGCCGGCGAAGGCCAGAACCCCGCCCGTCAGGCCGCGATGAAGGCCGGCATTCCGCAGGAAAAGACCGCCTGGGGCATGAACCAGCTCTGCGGCTCGGGCCTGCGCGCCGTGGCGCTCGGCATGCAGCAGATCGCCACCGGCGATGCCAAGATCATCGTTGCCGGCGGCCAGGAATCCATGTCCATGGCCCCCCATTGCGCGCTCTTGCGCGGCGGCGTGAAGATGGGCGATTTCAAGATGATCGACACGATGATCAAGGATGGCCTGACCGACGCCTTCTACGGCTATCACATGGGCATCACGGCGGAAAACGTCGCCCGCAAGTGGCAGCTTTCCCGTGACGAGCAGGATCAGTTCGCGCTTGCCTCGCAGAACAAGGCGGAAGCCGCCCAGAAGGCCGGCCGCTTCGCCGATGAGATCATTCCCTTCGTCATCTCCACCCGCAAGGGCGACGTGACGGTCGATCAGGACGAATATATCCGCCACGGCGCGACGATCGAATCCATGGCGAAGCTGCGCCCGGCCTTCGACAAGGAAGGCACGGTCACCGCCGGCAACGCTTCAGGCCTCAATGACGGCGCCGCCGCCGCCCTGCTGATGAGCGAGGCCGAAGCCTCCCGTCGCGGTATCACGCCGCTGGCCCGCATCGTTTCCTGGGCCACCGCCGGCGTCGATCCGCAGATCATGGGTACCGGCCCGATCCCGGCCTCGCGCAAGGCGCTGGAAAAGGCCGGCTGGTCGGTCAGCGACGTCGATCTGGTCGAGGCCAACGAAGCCTTTGCCGCCCAGGCTTGCGCCGTCAACAAGGACCTTGGCTGGGACCCGTCGATCGTCAACGTCAATGGCGGCGCGATCGCCATCGGGCACCCGATCGGCGCATCCGGCGCGCGCGTGCTCAACACGCTGCTGTTTGAAATGCAGCGCCGCGGTGTTTCCAAGGGCCTGACGACTCTGTGCATCGGCGGCGGCATGGGCGTCGCCATGTGCGTCGAGGGGCTCTGATCCATTGAAGGAAGCCACGGCAAGGGAGGAATCCAGAGCCAGGACAGAATGACCAGGAGGAGCCCCGGCCGCCCGAAGGCGGCAGGGGTGTTGCATAAACACTTGAAACTGGGGAAGAGACGATGAGCAGGGTAGCATTGGTCACCGGCGGCACACGCGGTATCGGCGCGGCAATTTCGATTGCTTTGAAGGGAGCGGGCTACAGGGTAGCCGCGACTTACGCGGGCAACGACGAGAAGGCGAAAGCTTTTTCCGAATCCACGGGCATTGCGACCTACAAGTGGGACGTGTCGAGCTACGAGGCCTGCGCTGAAGGCATCGCCAAGGTCGAGAAGGATATCGGCCCGATCGAAGTCCTCGTCAACAATGCCGGCATCACCCGTGACGCCATGTTCCACAAGATGACGCCCGGACAGTGGAAAGAGGTGATCGACACCAACCTCACCGGCATCTTCAACATGACGCATCCGGTTTGGACCGGCATGCGCGACCGCAGCTTCGGCCGCATCATCAACATCTCCTCGATCAACGGCCAGAAGGGCCAGGCCGGACAGGCCAACTATTCGGCGGCCAAGGCAGGCGATATCGGCTTCACCCGCGCGCTGGCGCAGGAAGGCGCTTCCAAGAACATCACCGTCAACGTGATCTGCCCCGGTTATATCGGAACCGAGATGGTGCTGGCAGTGCCGGAAAAGGTGCTGAATGAGCGCATCATTCCGCAGATTCCGGTCGGCCGCCTCGGCGAGCCGGAGGAGATCGCGCGCTGCGTCGTGTTCCTCGCCTCCGATGACGCCGGCTTCATCACCGGCTCGACCATTTCGGCGAACGGCGGCCAGTTCTTTAGTTGAGCTGCTGATAATCCATTGGAAAGCGAGAGGCCGCATCAGCGGCCTTTTTCGTTTTGTCGGCGTAGAATCGGTTTGGCTGGAAAATGAATCCCTTTTGCCGGATTCATGCTCGTTTCAATTCGAGCATCATCGCCACTACATATAGTGGAGAACAAAAACGAAACCCGGAAATGTCGCGATTCGTCGCTGATTCGTTCGATCTTTGGGCCTGCGGAACGAGCGAATCGGAATGCTAAAAAGCGAGTCGCATCAAAGGGTTAAATATTCCTCCAAATTCACTTATCCGGATTCGGAATCCACAGTCAGGGCCCCATCTACTCGGCAGCCGGATTTCGGCCTTATCGTTCTTATCAGGCCGTCCCCTTGCCTTTCCGCCTCGGCATGGGCATGTGTGCACTGCCGTTGCTTCACCCGCTCTGCGGGAGAGCCGCCGGCAGACAGACAATGCCAGGATCGAAGACGTGCCTGACCAACCTATGATCTTGAGCGGCCGCGGTGTGATCGCGGTCCTCGGCCCGACCAATACGGGCAAGACGCACTACGCCATCGAGCGTATGGTCGCGCATGATTCCGGCGTCATCGGTCTTCCGCTCCGGCTGCTGGCCCGCGAGGTCTATACGCGTCTCGTCGAACGCGTCGGCGCCCACAATGTCGCCCTCGTTACCGGTGAGGAAAAGATCACGCCGCATATGGCGCGCTATTCGGTCTGCACCGTCGAGGCGATGCCGCGCGAGACCAAGGCGTCCTTCGTCGCCATCGACGAGGTGCAACTCGCCGGTGATCTGGAGCGCGGCCATATCTTCACCGACCGTCTGCTGCATCTGCGCGGGCGAAACGAGACGCTGCTGCTCGGCGCCGCCACCATGCGGCCGATTCTGGAGCAGCTTTTGCCCGGCATCACCGTCGTCGAGCGGCCGCGGCTGTCGCAGCTTCTCTATTCCGGCTCCAAGAAGATCACCCGCCTGCCGCAGCGGACGGCCATCGTCGCGTTCTCCGCCGAGGAGGTCTATGCGATCGCGGAACTCATCCGCCGCCAGCGCGGCGGCGCGGCCGTCGTTCTCGGTGCCTTGAGCCCCCGCACCCGCAATGCCCAGGTGGCGCTCTATCAGGAAGGCGATGTCGAATATCTGGTGGCGACCGATGCGATCGGCATGGGCCTCAACCTCGATGTCGATCATGTCGCCTTCGCCCAGGACCGCAAGTTCGACGGCTATCAGTTCCGCAATCTCAACCCCGGCGAACTGGCGCAGATCGCCGGCCGCGCCGGGCGCCATCTTCGCGACGGCACCTTCGGCGTGACCTCAAGGGTCGAACCCTTCGACAAGGAACTGGTGCACCGAATCGAATCACACCACTTCGACCCGGTGAAAGTCTTGCAGTGGCGCTCCAAGGCGGTGGATTTTTCCTCGCTGCAGACCCTGCGCAAGAGCCTCGACACGCCGCCGCGTATTCATGGCCTCGTGCGGGCGCTGCCGGCGATCGACCAGCAGGCGCTCGAATATCTCATGCAGTATCCGGAAGTGACGCGGCTTGCGACGACGCCGGAGCGGGTCGAGACCCTGTGGGAAGCCTGTGCGTTGCCGGATTACCGCCGCATCGCGCCGGCCCAGCACGCGGACCTGATTTCCAGCATCTATGCGGATCTCGTCCGACGTGGCACAGTGAACGAAGATTTCATGGCCGAACAAGTTCGCCGCGCCGATCATACGGACGGTGAAATTGACACATTGTCGGCGCGAATTGCGCAAATCAGGACCTGGACTTATGTGTCCAACCGTCCGGGATGGCTTGCCGATCCGACACACTGGCAAGAAAAGACGCGGGAAATCGAGGATCGATTGTCCGATGCGTTACATGAAAGGTTGACGAAACGCTTTGTTGATCGCAGGACATCTGTGCTCATGAAGCGCCTGAGAGAGAATGCGATGCTGGAAGCTGAAATCAGTGTGAATGGTGATGTCTTCGTTGAAGGACATCATGTTGGACAATTGGCCGGTTTCCGGTTCTCGCTCGCACCCGCGACAGACGGGATGGATGCGCGCGCCGTGCAGGGGGCTGCCCAGAAGGCGCTGGCGCTGGAATTCGAAGCGCGTGCGGCCCGCCTGCATGCTGCCGGCAATTCCGATCTCGCGCTCGCCTCGGATGGCTATGTGCGCTGGCTCGGCGAGCCGGTCGGCCGTCTTGCGGCCAGCGACCACATCATGCGCCCCCGCGTCATCCTGCTTGCCGACGAGCAGTTGCAGGGTGCTGCCCGCGATCACGTCCAGGCCCGCATCGAGCGCTTCGTCAATCATCACATCTCGACGGTTCTGAAGCCGCTCGACGATCTGTCGCGCGCCGAAGACCTCGAAGGTCTGGCCAAGGGCCTCGCCTTCCAGCTCGTGGAAAATCTCGGCGTGCTCTTCCGCCGCGATGTCGCCGATGACGTGAAGTCGCTCGATCAGGAGGCGCGCGCCTCGATCCGCCGCCACGGCATCCGCTTCGGTGCCTATCATATCTTCATGCCGGCACTTCTGAAGCCGGCGCCTGCCGAACTCATCACCCTGCTTTGGGCGCTGAAGAACGACGGCATGGACAAGCCCGGCTACGGTGATCTGATCCCGGTGCTGGCTGCCGGCCGCACCTCGGTCGTCACCGATCCGTCCTATGAGCGGAGCTTCTACAAGCTCGCCGGTTTCCGGTTCCTGGGCAAGCGCGCCGTGCGCATCGATATTCTGGAGCGGCTCGCGGACCTGATCCGTCCGCTCTTGCAGTGGAAGCCGGGCACCGGCACGCGCCCCGACGGCGCCTATGACGGCCGCCGCTTCACCGCAACGACGGCGATGCTGTCGATCCTCGGTGCGACGCCGGACGACATGGAAGAAATCCTGAAGGGCCTCGGCTACCGCGCCGATACCGTCAAGGCGGAAGAGGCGGCGGCCTTCCTCACCGCGCAGGCGGGCAGTGCCGCGCCGCAGCCGGTGGAAGAAGAAGCCGCATCCGGCGAACAGGCCGATCATGACGACGCCGATGCCGGCTCCGACGAACAGCCGGCCGGCGAAGCGGCCGCTGCTTCGGAAACCGTCACGACGAACGAAACCGTGACCGAAGAGACGACCGTGGTCGAGGGTGCTGCTGCGGAAGCCGGCGAGCCGGTCGAAGCCAAGCCTGTTCTCCTGTGGCGTCCGGGTGGCGGTCGCGACAACCAGCGCTCCGGCGGTCGTCCGCAGGGAGAACGCCGTGGTGGCGGCCAGCGCGGTCAGCAGCAGGCTGGTGGTGAAGCCCGTGACGATAACCGAGGTGAAGGCCGCAAGTTCGGCGGCGGTCGCAACGATCGCAATCGTGGTCGCGACGGCAAGCCGGGCCAGAGGGATGGTCAGCGTGACGGCAAGCCGCAGGGCGGTCAGCGCCCGGATCGCGGCGAGCGTCAGGACCGGCCGGACCGCAACGACCGCGGCAATCGTCCACAGGCCGCCAAGTTCGAGGCCCGCCCGCCGCGCAAGGAAAAGCCGATCGATCCGGATTCGCCCTTCGCAAAGCTCGCCGCTCTCAAGGAGCAGATGAAGAAATAGGGCCATGGCGGAAAAACAGCCCCCGATAGCGCCGGCCGCCCGCCAGCGTCTCGACAAATGGCTGTTTTTCACGCGGCTGCAGAAATCGCGCTCGATCGCCCAGAAGGCGATCGAGACCGGCGACGTGAAGGTCAACGACCAGCGCATCACCCAACCCTCCTTTGCCCTCAAGACCGGAGACGTCGTGCTCCTTTCGCTCGATCGGAAGGATATGATCGTTCGCGTGGTAAAGCCCGGCGAGCGGCGCGGTCCCTATGAAGAGGCAAAACTCCTCTACGAGGATCTGACACCGGTGCTGGCGCCGGGCGAAAAGCCGTCCCTTTTCGAGCAGGCGACGCGCGAGCGCGGCAGCGGCCGGCCAACGAAAAAGGAGCGCCGGGAGGTCGATCGGCTGAAGCCTGGACTGGGCTGGTCCGACGATTAGAAAAACATGCCGTCGGGAGGCAATTTCGAGCAGCAAATATCCTTGCAAAGCCTGGCCAAAGCCTTTACCCACACAACAACCGATCAGCCATGCCGCCATGGCGGGGCTGGTCTTTCAGGCACGCAGGGCTGGCCGTTCCGGCCCGGTTGCCTTCTGCGCGAGACATCCTGGAGTACCTCATGACGTATGTCGTGACCGACAACTGCATTCGCTGCAAATATACCGATTGCGTGGAAGTCTGCCCGGTGGACTGCTTCTACGAAGGCGAGAACTTTCTCGTCATTCATCCCGACGAGTGCATCGATTGCGGGGTCTGCGAGCCGGAATGTCCTGCCGGTGCGATCAAGCCGGATACCGAGCCGGGGCTCGATAAGTGGCTGAAGATCAACACCGAATTTTCGACGCAATGGCCCAACATCACCGTCAAGCGCGATGCGCTGCCGGAAGCCAAGGAGATGGATGGCGTCGAAGGAAAGTACGAGCTGTACTTCTCCGAAAAGCCCGGCCAGGGCGACTGACGCTCTTTGGCAACGCCGTGAACCCTCCCCTGGAAGCGGGTTCGTAAAAATGGCGAAAATGAGGGAATTGAGGCTTAACGATGTCCGTAGCGGGCAAGTTGGGCCTGATCGTGCTTGCGAAGCAAATTATTGATTTCGAGAGTTTTTTGTGATAGGGTCCAGATACTGATCCACATCGCGGCGCAAACGCGCGCCCGAAAACCATCACGAAAGCAAACGAAGTCTACGGCGCGGCTCACCCCAAATACGCAACGTCTGTTGCTTGTCTGTGATCGCACCTGAGAAATCCGTTTGAGTTCATGACGCGGACCAGAATGGAGTCACCGACGGTGTCCCCCGTCCATTCCGGGCCTGCCTGACCCGGCCCCGGCGCGTTGTCGGGAGTGTAACAGGGAGTTTTTGAAACGAATGACGACCCAGCAGAAAAAATCTTCTACCCGCCACGGCTTCAAGACCGGTGAATCGATCGTTTATCCGGCGCACGGCGTCGGCCAGATCGTTGCGATCGAGGAGCAGGTGGTTGCGGGCATGTCGCTCGAACTGTTTGTAATCGATTTCGAAAAGGACAAGATGCGTCTCAAGGTGCCGGTCGCCAAGGCCGTCAGCATCGGCATGCGCAAGCTCTGTGAAACCGATTCCGTCGAACGCGCATTGAAGGTGGTTCAGGGCCGGGCTCGCGTCAAGCGCACCATGTGGTCGCGTCGTGCGCAGGAATATGATGCCAAGATCAATTCCGGTGACCTGATCGCTATTGCCGAGGTTGTCCGCGATCTTTATCGCGCCGAGAACCAGCCGGAACAGTCCTACTCCGAACGCCAGCTCTACGAGGCTGCCCTCGACCGCATGGCTCGTGAAATCGCCGCCGTCAACAAGATGTCGGAAACCGAGGCCGTTCGCCTCGTCGAAACCAACCTTGCCAAGGGTCCCAAGCGCGGCAAGGCTGTCGAAGAAGACGAATCCCAGGACGAAGCCGCGTAATTTTCGCGTCCCCGTTTTTCTGCAAAAGCCCTGTCAGCGATGACGGGGCTTTTTTGTTTTCGGGCCTCCACTGGGAGGATGACATCGGCGGCAGCCACCCTATCCCAACGAAGCAGCGATCTTCTCCCGTCATCGTGATACAGTGCCGCCCGGCGCCTTGAGGGCGGTCTGCCGGCGCGCGGCGCCATCGCAACCGGCAGCGGGAGGAGAAAATGGCAACCAGTTTGCATCCCATGCTCGATAACGGACTACCCAGGGGCAAAGCCGGTTTTTCAGGCGGCACACTCGTCTGCGCCTGCAGTGAGCGGCCCGTCAAGGTGAAGGTCGAGGGTGACGTCGCCCACAATCACGCCTGCGGCTGTACCAAATGCTGGAAGCCGGCGGGGGCGACCTTCTCGGTCGTCGCCGTCGTCCCGCACGGCAAGATCACCGTGCTGGAAAATGGCGACAAGCTTGAGGTGGTCGATAAATCCGCGTTGATCCAGCGTAACGCCTGCAAGGGCTGCGGCGTGCACATGTATGGGCCGGTGGAGCGCGAGCATCCCTTCCAGGGACTGGATTTCATCCATCCCGAACGCTTTATCGAGGATGGCTGGTCGCCGCCGGGCTTCGCGGCCTTCGTCTCGTCCGTCATCGAATCGGGCACCAATCCCGACGATATGCCGGCGATACGGGCGCGGCTGACGGAACTGGGCCTGACACCATCCGATTGCCTGAATAACGCCCTGATGGACTATATCGCCACCTGGACGGCGAAGAAGACGGGCGTGCTCAAATCATAAGCCACAAACGAAAAGGGCGCAGCGAAGGCTCGCTGCGCCCTTTCCCAAGGGTTTCCGATCGGTCGCTTATGCGGCGCCGGCGGAACGCGACTTTTCGAAACGCTTGCGGTCGTTCGAGTCGAGATACATCTTGCGCAGGCGGATGTTCTTCGGCGTGACTTCGACCAGTTCGTCGTCCTGAATCCAGGACAGCGCGCGGTCGAGCGTCATGCGGATCGGCGGCGTCAGCTTGACGGCTTCGTCCTTGCCGGAAGCGCGCATGTTGGTGAGCTTCTTGCCCTTCAGCACGTTCACTTCGAGGTCGTTGTCGCGGGTGTGGATGCCGATGATCATGCCGGCATAGACCTTCTCGCCGGCCTCGATGATCATCGGACCGCGGTCTTCCAGGTTGAACATGGCGTAGGCGACGGACTCGCCGGCATCGTTGGAGAGCAGAACGCCCTGAACGCGACCGCCGATATCGCCCTTGTAGGGCTGATATTCGTGGAACAGACGGTTCATGATTGCCGTGCCGCGCGTGTCGGTCAGGAGTTCCGACTGGTAGCCGATCAGGCCACGGGTCGGAGCGAAGAACTTCAGGCGAACGCGGTTGCCGCCGGAGGGGCGAAGCTCGGCCATTTCGGCCTTGCGCTCGGACATCTTCTGGACGACGACGCCGGAATGCTCTTCATCGACGTCGATGACGACTTCTTCGATCGGCTCCAGCATCTGGCCGGTGGCTTCGTCCTTGTGCATGACGACGCGCGGACGCGAGACGGCAAGCTCGAAACCTTCGCGGCGCATGGTTTCGATCAGAACGGCCAACTGCAGTTCGCCACGGCCGGAAACGTAGAACGAATCCTTGCCTTCGGCTTCTTCGATCTTCAGTGCGACGTTGCCTTCGGCTTCCTTGAACAGGCGGTCACGAATGACGCGCGAGGTCACCTTGTCGCCTTCGGTGCCGGCGAGCGGCGAGTCGTTGACGATGAAGGACATGGTGACGGTCGGCGGATCGATCGGCTGGGCATGCAGCGCCTCGGTGACCGAGGGATCGCAGAACGTGTCGGCGACCGTGCCCTTGGACAGGCCGGCGATCGCGACGATGTCGCCCGCATGGGCTTCTTCGATCGGCGTGCGCTCGATGCCGCGGAAGGCGAGGATCTTGGAGATACGGCCGTTTTCAATCAGCTTGCCGTCTTGGCCCAGAACCTTGACGGCCTGGTTCGGCTTGATCGAACCCGAATGAATGCGGCCGGTGATGATGCGGCCGAGGAAGGGGTTGGCTTCCAGGATCGTGCCGATCATGCGGAACGCGCCGTCTTCTTCACCGACGCTCGGCTCGGGGACGTGCTTGAGAACGAGGTCGAGAAGCGGCGCGAGGCCTTCTTCCTTCGGACCTTCCGGGTTGACATTCATCCAGCCATTGCGGCCCGAACCGTAGAGGATCGGGAAATCGAGCTGCTCGTCGGTCGCGTCGAGGTTGGCGAAGAGGTCGAAGACTTCGTTGATGACTTCTTCGTGGCGGCCATCCGGGCGGTCGATCTTGTTGATCGCGACGATCGGGCGAAGGCCGACCTTCAGCGCCTTGGAGACGACGAACTTGGTCTGCGGCATCGGGCCTTCGGACGAGTCGACCAGAACGATCGCGCCGTCCACCATCGACAGGATACGCTCGACTTCACCGCCGAAGTCGGCGTGGCCGGGGGTGTCGACGATGTTGATGCGGACGCCCTTCCACTCGATCGAGGTGGCCTTCGCCAGAATGGTGATGCCACGCTCTTTTTCGAGATCGTTCGAATCCATCATGCGCTCGGTCGTGCGCTGATTGTCGCGGAACGAGCCGGACTGCTTCAGAAGTTCGTCGACCAGCGTCGTTTTTCCATGGTCAACGTGTGCGATGATCGCGATGTTGCGCATTTTCATGTGTGAATACTCGGAGGTTTCGGGGCGTATCTTAGGCACGCCACATCTTCAATGGCCGGGCTCATACAGCTTTTTTCGCTTTTGCGAAAGGGGGGCCGGCAAAGACTTGCCGTGCAGGGCATGCATGGGTCGCGGGCGGAGCATGGATTTCCACGTCATTGAGGGCGTATTTCGCCCTCAATGACAGATTTGAATGTCGGCCGTTTGACAGCCCCGCGTCAGGCGTCGGAGCCGGAAAGCTCTTCCGTCACGGCGAGGCCCTTCTTGCGCAACATGGCATCCGGGCTCGGCAGCTTGCCGCGGAAGGCGCGGTATGCATCTTCCGGGTCGATGGAGCCGCCGACGGAATAGATGTTGTCCTTGAGCTTCCTTGCCGTTTCGCCATCGAAGGCGTCGCCGGTCTCCTCGAAAGCGGAGAAGGCGTCCGCATCCAGCACCTCCGACCACATGTAGGAATAATATCCGGCCGAATAGCCGCCGGAGAAGATGTGCTGGAAGTGCGGTGTGGCGTGGCGCATGACGATGGATTTCGGCATGCCGATCTCACCGAGGATGTCGGCCTGAACCGCCATCGGGTCCTTCACCTCCTCGCGGGTGTGGAAGGCCATGTCGACCAGCGCAGACGAGGTAAACTCGACGGTGTTGAAGCCGGCATTGAAGGTGCGGGCGGCCAGAACCTTGTCGAGCAGCGCTTGCGGCATCGGCGCGCCGGTTTCGACATGCACGGCATATTGCTTGAGGATCGCGGGCACCGTCAGCCAGTGTTCGTAAAGCTGCGACGGCAGTTCCACGAAATCGCGCGAGACGCCTGTGCCGGAGACAGAGGGATAGGTCACATCCGACAGCATGCCGTGCAAAGCGTGACCGAACTCGTGGAACAGCGTGCGGGCATCGTCGAGCGACAGCAGCGCCGGCTTGCCTTCGGCGGGTTTGGCGAAGTTGCAGACGTTGTAGATGATCGGCAGTTCGTCCTTGCTGCCGTTCTTCAGGGTCAGCTTGTGCTGCGACTGGAAGGAGCTCATCCAGGCGCCGGAACGCTTCGAGGAACGGGCGAAATAATCACCGAGGAAGAGGGCGACGAGCCTGTCGTCGCGGTCGCGGATTTCGAAGACGCGGACGTCGGGATGATAGGCTGCGACACCCTTCTTTTCGACGGCGCGGATGCCGAAGAGACGGCCGGCGACATCGAAGCAGGCGTCGATGATTTTCTCCAGCTGCAGATAGGGCTTCAATTCGGCTTCGGAAAAGTCGAATTTTTCGGCCCGAATCTTTTCGGCGTAGTGGCGCCAGTCCCAGGGCATGACCTCGTGGTTCTTGCCTTCGCGGGCGATCAGCTCGGCAATATCGGCTTCTTCCTCCCCGGCCCGCTTCACGGCCTTCGTCCAGACGGCCTTCAGGAGGTCGTTCACGGCCTCGGCGGTCTTCGCCATAGTGTTGTCGAGCTTCAGCTCGGCAAAATTGCGATAGCCGAGGAGCTTGGCCATTTCGCTGCGCAGCGCCAGCGTTTCGCGCACGATCTCGCGGTTGTCGGTCTCGCCGCCATTTTCGCCGCGGGCCGCCCAGGCCTTGAAGGCCTGTTCGCGCAGCTCGCGATTTTCCGAGAAGGTGAGGAAGGGTTCGATGATCGAGCGCGACAGCGTCACGGCATATTTGCCGTCTTCGCCGCGATCGCGAGCGGCAGACGCCATGGCATCGCGCAGGAAGGAGGGCAGGCCGGCAAGATCGGATTCTTCGGAGAGGATCAGCGACCAGTTCTTTTCGTCGGCGAGCACGTTCTGGCCGAATTTCGCGCCGAGGCCGGCGAGCGTTTCGTTGATGGCGGCAAGCCGTTCCTGCTCGGCCTTCGGCAGCTTGGCGCCGGATTTCACGAAGCCCTTCCAGTGGCGTTCCAGAACCCGCGTCGCTTCGGTATCGAGACCGAGCGTTTCACGGTTTTCCCAGAGCGTGTCGATGCGCTGGAAGAGGGCGGGGTTCATGCCGATCTTCGAATAATGCCGCGACATCTTTGGCGCGATTTCGCGTTCCAGAGCCTGAATGGCGTCGTTGGTGTGGGCGCCGGCGCGGTTCCAGAACAGGGCAGAGACGCGAGACAGGCTGTCGCCGGCGATCTCCAGCGCGATCACCGTGTTGTCGAAGGTCGGCGCATCCGGGTTGTTGGCGATGGCGTCGATCTCGGCTTCATGTTCTGCCAAGGCGGCTTCGAAAGCCGGAGCGAAATCGCCATCGGAAACAGCCTCGAAACGCGGCAGGCCGTTCAGCCCGTTCCAGTCGGTAAGGGCCGGGTTGAGCGTCGTCTCGGAAGTCATGGGAAATCCTTTCGCATGGGGGATGGCCTCGGGGGCCGGGCGGTTCAGCGCCGAATGGTCGTTGTTTCAGATGGGTCTCGGATGAGAAACGGTCAAGGCTTGCGGACGCCGAGAAGCCCCGGCGCGGCATGCCATATCGCCTGCACGGCAAAGCCCATGAATAGCAGGCCTGAGAGCCGCACGATCGCCAACTCGTGGCGGCGATAGAACCGCCGGACGAAGGAGGCGCCGATGATACCGACGAGGATCACATCGGCCGCGAGAAAGCCGAGGAAGGAAACGCCGAGAAGCGCCGGCAAGGCATCGAAATCGAGGGCATTGGCGGAACCGGCAAGCAGCGCGGTGAAGGTCGCGAGCGCAACCGGATAGCCCTTTGGATTGGTTAGGCCGAAGATCAGGCCGCGGCGCAAGGGTTGTTCTACTACCATCAAGGGCTGGTTTTCGCCGCGCGGTTTCGCGCGCAATGCTGTCCACGCGATCCAGCCGAGATAAAGGCCGCAGAGCAGGCCGAGCACGTCGAACACCGCACTGCCGATGGTCTTTGCGCCGATGATGGCGACCAACGCGAGCGTCGACCACAGCAGATCGCCGGCCAGATGCCCGCCGATGAACATCGCCCCAGCTTTGCGGCCCTGGCCTGCGCCGATGCCGAGAAGGGCGAGAAAGGCAGGTCCCGGAATGAGCACATAGAAAAGCGCCGCCAGAAACGCGCCGAAAAGCAGAGTTTGAGACATGGGCTCCCCAAGACTGTCCAGAGCGCCTGAGGCGCAATTTTGGGGGCATTCGATCCTGACGGGGTGATTCCGTCAAGTCTGCCGCAGCGCCGTGAAGGCGAATTGACGCTGCGGCAGGGCGACGTTTATTTCGTTTCCATAGCCTTCATGGCGTTGTCCATATGGGTCGAACATTCGTCCATCTTGCCGGCCTTCATCGCCATCTTGGCGCTGTCGATTTCCTGTGTCGCCATCATCATCTGATCCTTCTTCATCGGATCGGTCATGCCCTTGGCCATTTCCTCCGTCTTCATCATCGACGCCTCGTCGCAGGTGGCCATGCCGGCGGCAAAGGCGGAAGCGGTGGAGGCAAGCGCGATGGCTGCGGCGGCGATAGTGGTTCTGATCATAATGTTGTCTCCCAGATTTGAAGAGCCGTTGCGGCTCGGGTGGAAGCTGGCGCCACCAGGGATACACATGCAATTCACGGCTTTGCGATGCACCGCGTTGTCATCCGCCGTGTCCTGGCGTGATATTTTCGTGATCGCTGAAATGAGCCTACGCTATGGCGGTTGTCGTCGGCGGAAGGGGATGGTAACGAAAGCTTACGATCAATCGCAGCGGCGAAGACTATGTCCGTGAAACTCGAATCCGATACGATCGGCATGCTGCTGACGGATGTTTCGCGCCTGCTGCGCGGCGCCTTCGACCGCCGCGTCAATGCGTCGGATCTCGAACTCACCCCCGGAGAGGCGCGCACGCTGATCCAGGTGGCGCTTGCCGGCGGCATCAAGCAGGCGGATATCGCGGTGAAGCTCGGCATCGAGCCGATGACGCTGTCCACCTATCTCGACCGTCTCGAAGCGCTGGGCCTTGTCGCCCGCGTTCCCGATCCTAGCGACCGACGGGCGAAGAACGTGGTCATCATGGATGCGGCCGACCCCATACTGACCGCGATCCGCGCCGAAGTGCGCGAGCTGATGGAGCAGGTCACATCAGGTCTTGCCGAGGCGGATCGCGAACGGCTGCGCGCAAGCCTGCGTATGCTGCGCGAAAACCTGCAGCAAATCGATCGCGGCGCGACCGGAACAAATCCAGCTGGAAAGAACACAGCAGAATGACCCTCAAAATGAGCGAGCGCCGCACCAGTATGCTGGGTGCGCTGCTCGCGACGCTCGGGCCGATTTCCATGTCGATCTACACGCCGGCCATGCCGGAGCTGGTCGCGGCCTTCTCCTCGACGGAATCGATGATCAAGCTGACGCTGTCGGTCTATTTCGGCGGTTTTTCCATCGCGCAACTGATGGCCGGGCCGATGTCGGATGCCTTCGGCCGCAAGCCGGCGACGCTTGCCTTCGTCGGCATCAACCTGCTCGGCAGCCTCATTTGCATCGTCGCGCCGAGTATCGAATGGCTGCTGGCGGGCCGGATGATTCAGGGCGTCGGCGCTTCGGTCGGGATGACGGTCGCCCGCGCCATCGTGCGCGACCAGTTCACCGGGGCTGAAGCCTCACGGATCATGAACCTGATCGGCATCATGCTCGCCATCGGTCCGGCCATGGCGCCGACCATCGGCGGGCTGGCGCTCGCCGCCTTCGGCTGGCATTCGATCTTTGTCTTCCTGATCGGCTTCGGCCTGCTCGTCCTTTCCGGCGTCACGCTGTTCATGCGGGAAACGACGGTGGCCGACAGGGCGCTCGCCCGTCCCGCCCGGCTGCTTTCGGCCTATGGCAGCCTGCTGGCGGACGGCCGCTTCGTCGCGGCGGCCCTGGTTCTCGGCGGGTCGGTCGGCGCGCTCTATGCGCAGGCGACGATGCTGCCGTTCATTCTCATCGAAAGGGTCGGCCTGACGCCGACGGCCTTCGGCATCGGCATGCTGATGCAATCCGGGTTTTATTTCCTCGGCTCGGTCTGCCTGCGGCTGACGGCCGAGAGGTTCGGCGGCGAGGGCTCGGTGCGGGCCGGGCTCGCCATGCTGGCGACGGGCGGCCTGTTGATCGGGCTTTCCGTCCAGCTCGTCACGCCGAGCTATCTTTCTGTGATGCTGCCGGTGGCGTTCCTGAGCTTCGGCATCGCCTTCCTGACACCGCACATGACGACGGCGGCGCTGCAGTCCTTCCCGCATATCGCCGGCTCTGCCTCCGCCATGATGGGCTTCATCCAGATGGCCAGCGGTTTTCTCGGCGGTCTTGCTGCCGCCTGGATGGGCACGCCCTTCACCGCCTTCGGGATCATCATCCCCACCATGGCGCTGGTTTCGGTGGTGAGCTACATCACCTTCGTCAATCTCACCCGGCGGGTCGTGGCAGGCTGACATGAAAAAGCCCGCCCCCGTTTCCGAAGGGCGGGCTTTGAAGCTTGGTGGTACGCGAACTTACTTGTCGCGGTTGCGGGCGGCCAGCGTGCGCAGGCGCAGCGCATTGAGCTTGATGAAGCCGGCGGCGTCCTTCTGGTCGTAGGCGCCCTGATCGTCTTCGAAGGTGACCAGCTTGTCGGAATAGAGCGACTTTTCGCTCTCGCGGCCGATGGTCATGACGTTGCCCTTGTAGAGCTTCAGCGTCACTTCGCCTTCGACATCCTTCTGGCTGAGGTCGATCGCCGCCTGCAGCATCTGGCGCTCCGGCGAGAACCAGAAGCCATAATAGATCAACTCGGCATAACGCGGCATCAGCTCGTCCTTGAGGTGGGCTGCACCCCGGTCGAGCGTGATGGATTCGATGGCGCGGTGCGCGGCAAGCAGGATCGTGCCGCCGGGGGTCTCGTAGACGCCGCGCGACTTCATGCCGACGAAGCGGTTTTCCACGAGGTCGAGGCGGCCGATACCGTTGTCGCGGCCGTAATCGTTGAGCTTGGCCAGCAGCGTCGCCGGCGAAAGGCGCACGCCGTTGATCGAGACGGCATCACCCTGCTCGAAGCCGATCTTGATGATGGTCGCCTTGTCGGGTGCTGCTTCCGGCGAAATGGTGCGCATGTGCACGTATTCCGGAGCTTCCACGGCCGGGTCTTCCAGAACCTTGCCCTCGGAAGAGGAGTGCAAGAGGTTTGCGTCGACGGAGAAGGGAGCCTCGCCCTTCTTGTCCTTGGCGACCGGGATCTGGTGCTGTTCGGCAAAGGCGAGCAGGTCGGTGCGGCTCTTGAACGACCAGTCGCGCCAAGGGGCGATGATCTTGATGTCGGGGTTCAGGGCGTAAGCTGAAAGCTCGAAGCGAACCTGGTCGTTACCCTTGCCGGTTGCGCCATGAGCGATGGCGTCGGCGCCGGTTTCGCGGGCGATGTCGATCAGGTGCTTGGAGATCAGCGGGCGGGCGATCGAGGTGCCCAGCAGGTAGACACCTTCATAGACGGCATTGGCGCGGAACATCGGGAAGACGAAGTCCTTCACGAATTCTTCGCGCACGTCCTTGATGTAGATTTCCTTGATGCCGAGCATCTCGGCCTTCTTGCGCGCCGGCTCAAGCTCCTCGCCCTGGCCGAGATCGGCGGTGAAGGTCACGACTTCGGCGCCGAGTTCCGTCTGCAGCCATTTCAGGATGATCGAGGTGTCGAGCCCGCCGGAATAGGCGAGAACGACCTTTTTCACTTGCTTGTGCGATGCCATGATAGATGTCCGTCTGGTCGTTAAGGGCGCGGGGCCGGAAAAGATCAGCGGCACTTTTAGCGAGATTGCCGGATGGTGCAAGGCTTCTCGCCCCGGAATCGGGCGCGATGCTGCATGACTGGTAATTCCAGCGCATTTCCGCCATATAGACCCCAGAAACCAGCATGGAACGATGGCAATGACGGATGTGGTCGAATTCGCGAAGATGAACGGGCTTGGCAACAAGATCCTGGTCGTCGATATGCGCGGCCGGCGAGATCGCGTGACGCCGGAAGCGGCGATCGCGCTCAATGCAAATCCCGAGACCCGCTTCGACCAGATCATGGCGATCCATGATCCGAAGGCCGACGGCACCGATGCCTTCATCGATATCCTCAATTCCGACGGCACCAAGGCGCAGGCCTGCGGCAACGGCACGCGTTGCGTCGTACAGGCGCTGGCGTCTGAAACCGGCCGCAAGGCTTTCACCTTCCAGACCGTCGCCGGCATCCTGAATGCCGTCGAGCATGAGGACGGCACCATCTCCGTCGATATGGGCACGCCGGTCTTCGAGTGGAGCCGCATCCCGCTTTCCGAAGAATTCCACGATACCAGCCGCATCGAGCTGCAGATCGGGCCAATCGATGCGCCGGTGCTGCATTCGCCGTCCGTCATGTCGATGGGCAATCCGCATGCGATCTTCTGGGTCGATCGCGATGTCATGTCCTTCGATCTCGAACGTTTCGGGCCGCTGCTCGAAAACCATCCCATGTTCCCCGAGCGCGCCAATATCACGCTGGCTGAGGTGACCTCGCCGACCTCGCTCACCACCCGCACCTGGGAACGCGGTGCCGGCCTTACCCTTGCCTGTGGCTCCGCCGCCTGCTCCGCCGCCGTCAGCGCGGCCCGCACCGGCCGCACCGGCCGCAAGGTCGATATTCGCGTTGCCAGCGCCACCCCGCCCGGCATCCTCTCCATCGAATGGCGCGAGCGCGACGATCATGTGATCATGACCGGGCCGGCCGAATGGGAATGGTCGGGCACGGTCGATCCGGCAACCGGCGCCTTCAGCCGCGAGGCCGAGGCAAAGGCGCTGTGAGCGGCGTCGATGTCATAACCTTCGGCTGTCGCCTTAACACCTACGAATCCGAAGTCATGCGCAGCGAGGCCGAGAAGGCGGGGCTGAACAACGCCATTCTCGTGAATACCTGCGCCGTGACCGGCGAGGCGGTGCGGCAGGCGCGGCAGGCGATCCGCCGCGCGCGGCGCGAAAATCCGCATGCCCGCATCATCGTCACCGGCTGTGCGGCCCAGACGGAGAAGGAAACCTTCGCCGCCATGCCGGAGGTCGATGCCGTTCTCGGCAACGAGGAAAAGCTGAAGCGTGCCTCCTATCGTGCGCTGCCGGATTTCGGCGTGTCAGTGGAAGAAAAGCTTCGCGTCAACGACATCATGAGCGTGCGCGAAACCGCGCCGCAGATGGTCAAGCTGATCGAGGGCCATGTGCGCGCCTTCGTGCAGGTGCAAAACGGCTGCGATCATCGCTGTACTTTCTGCATCATCCCCTATGGCCGCGGCAATTCCCGCTCTGTGCCGATGGGGGCGGTGGTCGATCAGGCGCGAAAACTGATCGAGAGCGGTTATTGCGAGATCGTGCTGACGGGGGTGGATGCGACGAGCTACGGCGCCGACTTGCCGGGCCAGCCGACGCTCGGGTTGCTTGCCAAGACGCTGTTGAAGCAGGTGCCGGATATCCGTCGCCTGCGGCTCTCCTCCATCGACAGCATCGAAGCCGACCGGCATCTGATGGACCTGATCGCCGATGAGCCGCGTTTCATGCCGCACCTGCATCTGTCGCTGCAGCATGGCGACGACATGATCCTGAAGCGGATGAAGCGCCGGCATTCGCGCGCCGATGCACTGCGTTTCGTCGAGGACGTTCGCCGTCTTCGCCCGGAAACGAGTTTTGGCGCGGATATGATCGCCGGGTTTCCGACGGAGACCGAGGAGATGTTTGCCAATGCCGCGAGCCTCGCGGAAGAGGCCGGCATCGCCCATCTGCACGTCTTTCCCTACAGCCCGCGACCGGGAACGCCGGCAGCCCGCATGCCGCAGCTCGACCGCGCCGTGATCAAGGAACGGGCGGCAAGGCTGCGCGCCACTGGACTTCGCCTGAGCGAAGCCCATCTTGACAGCATGGTGGGAACGCAGCAATGGCTGCTCGTCGAGAACAACGGGCTGGCCCATACGGAAAACTTCACCCTTGTCGCCACCCCAGGCCTTGCACCGCGCGAGATGGTGTCGGCTCGGATCACCGGCCACAACGGCAAGCATCTCGAAATGCAATTGACGGCCGCCGACGCGGCCTGATGATACGGACAGACAATGGCGCTGAGCTTCATCAAAAGGGTTTTCACCTTCGGCAAGGACAAGCCCGCCGAGGGCGAGCCGCGGGTCGCGGATCAAGCTGCGCCGCAGCCGCTCTCGCCGGAAGAGCTGAGTGCGGTCGAGGCGGAGCTGGAGCCGCATTCGCGTGAAGAAGATCTGCCGCTTGCGGCCGATCCGGTGCTTGCCGAGGAGATGGAGACGGCGGGCGGTCCCGCTGACGATATCCTTGCGGTAGAAGCCGAAATTTTAAAAGAAGAAATCGAAGCAGCCCTGCCGCTGCCCGCCGCTGAGCAGATCGGCGATCTCGGGGTGACCCCGCTATCGCTTCTGGAAGCAGAAGCTGCGGTAGAGGCAAAAGCGGAAGAAGCGCCTCCTGCGATCTCCCCCCTTGAGGGGGAGATGCCCGACAGGGCAAAGGGGGGTGAAGAACTCTCCTCATTTTCTGATATTGCGGTCGAGACTCCAGAAACCGAAGCTTTTGAAGACGAGGCGGATTTACCCCCTTCTGTCCCTTCGGGACATCTCCCTCTCAAGGGGGGAGATCAGACGGAAGATGCCGCCGCGCCTGTGCTTCCCAAGGGCTTTGCGACTGCCCCAGCCGTTATCGAGCCCGTCGCAGAGGCGCCGAAGGCAAAACTCAGCTGGTTCCAGCGCCTGCGGCAGGGCCTTGCCCGCACCTCTTCGCAGCTCACCGGCCAGATCGCCGCGCTCTTCACCAAGCGTAAGCTTGACGAAGACACACTGCAGGAACTGGAAGACCTGCTGATCCAGGCCGATCTCGGCGTCGAGACTGCCCTTCGCGTCACCGATACGCTGGCCTCCGAACGCTACGGCAAGGATGTGACCGGCGAAGACGTGTCGCGCATCATGGCCGCCGAAATCACCAAGGTTCTGTCGCCGGTCGCAAAGCCGCTGCAGCTCGATCTTTCCCACAAGCCGCATGTCATCCTCGTCGTTGGCGTCAACGGCACCGGCAAGACGACGACCATCGGCAAGCTGGCCGCCAAACTGTCCGGCGCCGGCCTCAAGGTCATGCTCGCCGCCGGCGACACGTTTCGCGCGGCAGCGATCGAGCAGCTGAAGATCTGGGCGGAGCGGACCAAATCCGACATCGTCTCCTCGAAGCTCGGCGCGGATGCCGCTGGCCTTGCCTATGAGGCCTTCGAGCAAGCGAAACTGAAGAAGAGCGACGTGCTGATTATCGATACGGCCGGCCGCCTGCAGAACCGCACGGAGTTGATGGCGGAACTCGAAAAGATCGTCCGCGTGCTCGGCAAGCTCGACCCCGATGCGCCCCATACGGTGCTGCAGACGCTCGATGCGACGACCGGCCAGAATGCGCTCAATCAGGTCGAAATCTTCCGCAACGTCGCCGGCGTCAACGGCCTGATCATGACCAAGCTCGATGGCACGGCGCGCGGCGGCATCCTCGTCGCCATCTCGGCCAAGCACAAGCTGCCGGTCTACTTCATCGGCGTCGGCGAAGGCGTTGACGATCTCGAACCGTTCGAGGCCAAGGATTTTGCCGAGGCGATTGCCGGCATCGCCCATTGACCCGGATATAGTTTTGCCGTTTTGCTGATGTTATTGCCGGTGAGACCGCGCCCCCGCGATCTTTCCGGATAGTCTGCCAAGGAAACAGCAATGTCGTCGATCGAGGCTGCAAAGCCGCGCAAGGAAATCAGCCCGCTGCTCAAGATGGTGCTCGAGCTTGGGCCCCTGGTGGTGTTTTTCTTCGCCAATTCCAGGGGCGAATGGCTCGGCGCCCATTTTCCGGCGCTGACGGAGCTTGGCGGTCCGATCTTCATCGCCACCGGCCTGTTCATGGCGGCGACGGCGATCGCGCTCACCGTGTCGTGGATATTGACACGGACTCTGCCGATGATGCCGCTGATCTCGGGCATCGTCGTCTTCATCTTCGGCGCGCTGACGCTCTATCTGCAGAACGACACCTTCATCAAGATGAAGCCGACCATCGTCAATTCGCTATTCGGCGCCATCCTGCTCGGCGGCCTGCTGTTCGGCAAATCGCTGCTCGGCTATGTCTTCCACACGGCCTTCCGGCTGGATGAGGCCGGCTGGCGCAAGCTCACCATCCGCTGGGGCATCTTCTTCGTCTTCCTCGCCATCCTCAACGAGGTCGTCTGGCGCAATTTCTCGACGGATTTCTGGGTGGCCTTCAAGGTCTGGGGCACGATGCCGATCACCATCCTGTTCACGCTCGCCCAGATGCCCGTCATCATGAAGCATTCGCTCGATCAGGATACCGAAGCGTGAGCGCCATCTCGCCGGAGCATGACAGGTCGACGCGGCAGACGACATTCTGGCTCATTGCCTGCGTCGCGGTGTTGCTCCTTCAGGTGCTTGTCGAATACTGGATGGGCCGCACGCCGATCTGCACCTGCGGCTACGTCAAACTGTTCGAGCCGGTGGTGAACAGCCCCGGCAATTCGCAGCATCTGGCGGATTGGTATACGCCGTCCCACATCATTCACGGCTTCATCTTCTACGGCATCGCGCATCTGTTGTTTCGCGGCAAGCCGCTCGCGGCGCGGCTGCTGTTTGCGCTCCTGATCGAGAGCGGTTGGGAGTTGCTTGAGAATTCGCCTCTCATCATCGACCGCTACCGCACGGCGACCATCTCGCTCGATTATTACGGCGACAGCATCCTGAATTCGGCGATGGATACCGTCTTCATGGTCGTCGGCTTCTTCTTTGCCCGGCGCATGCCGGTGCTGGTGACGCTGACTGTCGCCATCGTCTTCGAGCTTTTCACCGGCTGGCTGATCCGCGACAACCTCACGCTCAACGTGCTGATGCTGGTCTATCCGCTGGATGCGGTGAAGGCCTGGCAGGGTGCTCTTTAAAGCCGTTGTCTCCGCACCTTTTGTGCTTTAGATTATAGAAATCTAAAATAATCGCATATTTTCTTGGGAGGGGATCATGCGCATCGTATCCGCCATGCTGTTGGCCGTCCTGACAACGATACTCGGCCTGCATCCGGCCGATGCGGCCGATAAAACGTTGAAGGCAGCGGATTTGAAAGAGCTTCTTGGAAACGGCAAGACGCTCGCGCTTGGCGGCAAGGGCATGGGCTATACCGGCACCCTGAACCTTTCCGCAGACGGAAAGGGAGAAGGGTCGGCGAAAACAGACGGCGGCGATGTGATCACCATATCCGGCACATGGCACATTCAGGGGGACAAGTTCTGCCGCACCTGGGCCGGATTGGACAAGGGCAAGGAAGTCTGTGAGACGTGGCGTCTCACCTCGCCCAATCATGTGGACGTCTTCCAGGGA
Source organism: Rhizobium sp. Root1212 (assembly GCF_001424985.1). Taxonomy (GTDB): domain Bacteria; phylum Pseudomonadota; class Alphaproteobacteria; order Rhizobiales; family Rhizobiaceae; genus Pararhizobium. The sequence goes on along the minus strand of NZ_LMDA01000022.1, from coordinate 154,567 downwards.
AAGAAGAAGATCGGAGCCAATTCCTGGTAAGCTGCCCTACCGCATCCTATTTCGCGGTGGATGCTTTCTCAATGGCGGGAGAGAGGCCGTCCTTCAGGCTGCGTTCGTCGAACGGGCCGACACGCTTGTAGAGGATCGTCCCGTCGGCGCCGACGAGATAGGATTCCGGGATGCCGTAGACGCCCCAGTCGATCGCCGCCTTGCCGCGCGGATCGACGCCGATCGCTGCGAACGGATTGCCGAGTTCGCCGAGGAAGCTCAGCGCGTTCTCCGTCTTGTCCTTGTAGTTGATTCCGACCACCTGCAGGCGCGGGTCTTTCGACAGTTCAAGGATGATCGGGTTTTCCTCACGGCAGGGAATGCACCAGGAGGCCCAGACGTTGACGAGGGTCAGCTTGCCCTTGATCGCGGCATCGGTGAGCGCGGGCATCGGTGCGCCGGCAAGGGTTGCCCCTTCCAGCGGCGGCATATCGAGGCTCGGGGCCTTGGTGCCGATGAGGGCGGAGGGAATTTCGCTGATGTCGCGGCCGGAATCGAGCTGGCTCCAGAAGATTGCGGCAAGGCCGCCGAAGATGGCAAGCGGCAACAGCGCCAGCGCGTAGCGCGCCTTGCCCGGCCGTTCGGCAGTCTCGCCGGTGGTTCGGTTTTCTTCGGTCATGATGTCCGTTTGGTCTCGGAGCGGCGGCGGACGCCGGCCTCTTCCAGCTTTTTCAATTCCTGCCGACGGGCGCGGCCGTCGAGGAAGACCCAGCCGATCAGCGCGAGGATGAGAACCGCTGCGGCAGCATAGCTTGCGGCGACATAGGCGACATGCGGCGACATGGCTCAAGCCTCCCGGTCGATGCTGCGGGCTGCCTGCCGGCGCAGCGCCATGACCCGGCGGCGCCAGATCTCGTTGCGCATGGCGGCGATATGCAGGGTGAAGAACAGCAACGTATAGGCCACAGCCATCACCAGCAGCGGCCGCAGGAATTCGGGATCGATGGTCGGGCCGTCGAGGCGCACGACGCTGGCCGGCTGGTGCAGCGTGTTCCACCACTCGACCGAGAATTTGATGATCGGGATGTTGACGAAACCGATCAGGATGAGGATGGCACAGAGCTTGGCCGCCTTGCCCGGCTCGTCGATCGCCCGGTTGAGGGCGATCAGGCCGAGATACATCAGGAACAGCACGAAGACGGAGGTGAGGCGCGCATCCCAAACCCACCATGTGCCCCACATCGGCTTGCCCCAGAGCGAGCCGGTGATCAGCGCCATCAGCGTGAAGGCCGCGCCGATCGGGGCTGCGGCCTTGGCGGATACATCGGCGAGCGGATGGCGCCAGACGAGGGTGCCGAGCGCGGAGATCGCCATCACCGTGTAGCACATCATCGACAGCCAGGCGGCGGGCACGTGGATGTACATGATGCGTACGGTTTCGCCCTGCTGGTAGTCGCCCTCGGTCGTGAAAGCGAGAGTGAGCCCGGCCACGAAAAACAGCACGGTCGCGCCGATCAGCCACGGCAGCAGGCGCGCGGCAAGCGCCAGAAACCGCGTCGGGTTGGCGAGGTCGCTGAATTTTCGGATGGCGAGGCTGTTGTCGGTCATGACGGTTCTTTAACGCGGATCGGCTCCTGCTTCAATTGATCGGGGTCAATCACATTTGCGTCAATCCGACGAAGATCGTAGCGCCGCGGCCGCCGCGACCGGGCCGATGACAGCGAAAAACAGAGTGATGGCGATCAGGATCATCAGCGGCGGCAGGAAAGGTGCGGGGTCCTGCACCGCCGCATAGGCGGCGCTGACGCCGAAAATCAGCACGGGAATGGCGAGCGGCAGCACGAGGATCGACACGAGCAGGCCGCCGCGCGGCAGGGCGACGGCGACACCCGCGCCGGCCGCACCGATGAAGGTGATGGCCGGCGTACCGACCAGCAGCGTCAGCATCGTCGCGCCGATTGCGAGGCTATCCATGTTCATGAAGAGCCCGAGCAGGGGGGCGGCAAGCACCAGCGGCAGGCCGGAGGCCATCCAGTGGGCGACGCATTTGACGAGCACGGTCAGGACCAGCGGCGTCTCCTGCATCAACATCAGGTCGAGCGAGCCATCCTCGCGCTCGGCCTGGAACAGGCGGTCGAGACCGAGCAGGCAGGAGAGCAGCGCGCCGATCCAGAGGATCGCCGGGCCGATGCGGGAGAGCAGGTTGAGGTCCGGGCCGATGGCGAAGGGCACGACGGCGACGACGGTGAGGAAAAACAGAACCCCGATCATGGCCCCGCCGCCGGCACGCACGGCGAGCCTGATGTCGCGGAGGAAAAGGGCGGTCATGGGTGAGGTCCTGTCGTGGGGAGGGTTTTACCCCCCTCTGCCCTGTCGGGCCTCCTTCCATTCGCAGGCAGGACGATTGTATACGAAAAGTGCAGCTTGCTTTCCCTTCTCCCCGCTCGCGGGGAGAAGGTGCCCGAAGGGCGGATGAGGGGCTTACTCTCGACATTCTCGGGGAAGAGAATTTTGCCCCTCACCCTAACCCTCTCCCCGCAGGCGGGGAGAGGGGATGATAGAGTTTGCCGCACGTCCATAGGCGGCAGCACCGTCTCAAGGGGAATACAGGCTGCACGCACAATGCTTGCCATCACTCCACCTCCGCAAATTCAAAGCCGCGCATTTCCAGCCTGCGCGTATTCTCCAGCCCCAACGGCTGGTGCGTCGCCGCAAGTGCGATCCCGCCTTTCGACAGATGCGCCCTCACCAGCCCCGCAAACATCCGGTCCGATGCCGCATCCAGCGCCGCCGTCGGCTCATCGAGAATCCAGATCGCCCGCCAGGCTACGAGAAGCTTGGCCATGGCCATGCGCCGCTGCTGGCCAGCCGAGAGATAGCCGAACGGGAGATGCCCGATGCCCGGCAGTCCCACTGCCTCTTCTGCCTCGAAAACGCTCATGCCGGAACCGCCGGGCGAATCACCCATGAAGCTTTTCCAGAATGCGAGATTTTCCTCCACCGTGAGCTCGCGCTTCATGCCGTTGCGGTGGCCGAGATAGTGGCAAAGTTCGCGTGGATGGCCGATGTCCTGTGCCGCGCCGGTCACCGAAACGGTGCCTTCCTCGGGCGTCAGAAGACCCGCCACGACGCGCAGCAGCGTCGATTTGCCGGACCCGTTCGCCCCCGTGACGATCAAGGCTTCCCCGGCGTCGAGAACGAAGGAAATATCCTTGAAAATCAGGTCCTCGCCGCGCTTGGCGGCGAGTCCCGCGGCGGTGAGGCTGAGGGGCATTCATCATCCTTTTACGACGTTCGTCGCAATGCAAAAAAATTGTCTCAATTTGAGGAATGTTGGTCTGGCACGTTTCTGCGAAATTATCTATAACCGCCCCAACACGCCAGCGGTCGGCGTGAATTTCATCCTAGCGCCGAACATGGAATGACTTCCACGTGCGGACAGCGGAAATGGCCGTACCCGCATCCCAATTCGCGCTTTCCTGGCGCTCGGGCGTTCGCGCGTCAGCTTTTGGCGATCAGACGGAACGGGGTATCATCCAGTGTCCAAATCCCTTGACAGTTTCAATTGTCGTTCGACGCTTTCGGTGAACGGCGTAGACTATGTCTACTACAGCCTGCCGAAGGCGGAAGCGAACGGTCTGCCGGGCGTTTCCAAGCTTCCCTATTCGATGAAGGTGCTGCTCGAAAACTTGCTGCGCTTCGAAGACGGCCGGTCGGTCACCAAGGAAAACATCCTTGCCGTTGCCGCATGGCTGAACAACAAGGGCCTTGAGGAAAACGAAATCGCCTATCGCCCGGCCCGCGTGCTGATGCAGGACTTCACCGGCGTTCCGGCCGTCGTCGATCTCGCCGCCATGCGTGACGGCATCAAGGCGCTCGGCGGTGATCCGGAAAAGATCAACCCGTTGGTGCCCGTCGATCTCGTCATCGACCACTCCGTCATCGTCGACGAATTCGGCACGCCGAACGCTTTCGCCCGCAACGTCGAGCTGGAATATCAGCGCAACGGCGAGCGCTACCGCTTCCTGAAGTGGGGCCAGCAGGCTTTCAAGAATTTCCGCGTGGTTCCGCCCGGCACCGGCATCTGTCACCAGGTCAATCTCGAATATCTGGGACAGACCGTCTGGACCAAGGAAGAAGACGGCGAAATCATCGCCTATCCGGATACCTGCGTCGGCACCGACAGCCACACGACCATGATCAACGGTCTCGGCGTTCTCGGCTGGGGCGTCGGCGGCATCGAGGCTGAAGCGGCCATGCTCGGCCAGCCGGTCTCCATGCTCCTGCCCGAGGTCATCGGCTTCAAGCTCACGGGCAAGCTCAAGGAAGGCGTTACCGCGACCGACCTCGTGCTGATGGTCGTGCAGATGCTGCGCAAGAAGGGCGTCGTTTCGAAGTTCGTCGAATTCTTCGGCACCGGCCTCGATAACATGACGCTCGCCGACCGCGCCACCATCGGCAACATGGGCCCGGAATACGGCGCGACCTGCGGCTTCTTCCCGGTCGATTCGGAAACCATCAACTACCTCACCATGTCCGGCCGCGAAGAGCAGCGCATCGCTCTCGTGGAAGCCTATTCGAAGGCGCAGGGCATGTGGCGCGACAATGACGGCTCCGAGCTGGTCTTCACCGACACGCTCGAACTCGACCTCGGCGACGTGGTACCGGCCATGGCCGGCCCGAAGCGTCCGGAAGGCCGCATCCCGCTCGAAAACATCGCGTCCGGTTTCGCGACCGCGCTCGAAGGCGACTACAAGAAGCCCGGACAGCTGCATAACCGCTATCCGGTCGAAGGCACGGATTTCGATCTCGGCCATGGCGACGTGGCGATTGCCGCCATCACGTCGTGCACCAACACCTCGAACCCCTCGGTGCTCATCGCTGCCGGCCTGCTTGCCCGCAACGCGGTCGCCAAGGGCCTGAAGACCAAGCCGTGGGTGAAGACCTCGTTGGCACCGGGATCGCAGGTCGTCGGCGAATACCTCGCCAAGTCCGGCCTGCAGGCCGACCTCGACAAGCTCGGCTTCAACCTCGTCGGCTTCGGCTGCACGACCTGCATCGGCAACTCCGGCCCGCTGCCGGCGCCGGTGTCGAAGACGATCAACGACAAGGGCCTGATCGCCGCCGGCGTGCTCTCCGGTAACCGTAACTTCGAAGGCCGCATCTCGCCGGACGTTCAGGCGAACTACCTGGCTTCGCCGCCGCTGGTCGTCGCCTATGCGCTGGCCGGCACGGTGCAGAAGGATCTGACCAAGGACCCGATCGGCGAAGACCAGAACGGCAACCCGGTCTACCTCAAGGACATCTGGCCGACCTCCAAGGAAATCCAGGAGTTCATCCTGAAATACGTCACCCGTGCGCTTTATGCGTCGAAGTATGCAGACGTGTTCAAGGGCGATGCCAACTGGCAGGCGGTTCAGGTTCCGGCCGGCCAGACCTATGCCTGGGACGACAACTCGACCTACGTGCAGAACCCGCCCTATTTCGTCGGCATGGGCAAGACCGGTTCGGGCATCTCCGACATCAAGGGCGCTCGCGTCCTCGGCCTGTTCGGCGACAAGATCACCACCGACCACATTTCGCCGGCCGGTTCGATCAAGGCGGCATCGCCTGCGGGTGCCTACCTCACCGAGCACGGCGTCGCCGTTGCCGACTTCAACCAGTACGGCACGCGCCGCGGCAACCATGAAGTGATGATGCGCGGCACGTTTGCCAACATCCGCATCCGCAACCACATGCTCGGCCCGAACGGCAAGGAAGGTGGCTACACCATCCACTATCCGTCGAAGGAAGAGATGTCGATCTACGATGCGGCCATGCGGTACAAGGAAGAGGGCGTTCCGCTCGTTATCTTCGCCGGCGTCGAATACGGCAACGGTTCGTCGCGCGACTGGGCGGCAAAGGGCACCAACCTGCTCGGCGTCAAAGCCGTCATCGCCCAGTCCTTCGAGCGTATCCACCGTTCCAACCTCGTCGGCATGGGCATCGTGCCCTTCGTCTTCGAGGAAGGCACGACCTGGGAATCGCTCGGCCTCAAGGGCGACGAACTCGTCACCATCGACAACCTCGCCAATGTCCAGCCGCGTGAAAAGCGCGTCGCCAAGATCACCTATGGCGATGGCTCGGTGAAGGACGTGCCGCTGATCTGCCGCATCGATACGCTCGATGAGGTTACCTACATGAACAATGGCGGTATCCTGCAGACCGTTCTGCGCGATCTCGCTGCCTAAGTGGGGTCACCCCACCTTCTGCGTTATCCTCGGGCTTGACCCGAGGATCTTCCAGCCTCTGATCAAATAGAGAGGCGGATGGATGCTCGGCTCGAGGCCGAGCATGACGGAAGGGAGAGTTTCGGGTTTTGCCACCAATCTGAGCCGGGGCCTTGCGCCCCGGCTTTTTCATGTTCACTTTTCGGGAGGGCTTTGAGTTTCACTCCAACGTGACTTCCTGTTGAAAGCTTGGGGGCGTATGTAGGGGCCACCTCTTGATGCCGTCCGGGACTTGAAACCTGATGCCTTTGTCACGCCATCTCCGCCGTCTGCTTGTCGGCTCAGCCTTCGGGCTTGCGGCCCTGCCGGTGATTGCGGGCGACGTGATGTCGCCAACGGGCGTCGTCGAGCTTTTCACCAGCCAGGGTTGTTCCTCCTGTCCGCCGGCCGATGCGGCGCTGAAGAACCTGATCGACGAGGGCAAGGTGGTGGCGCTCGCCTATCACGTCGATTATTGGAACTATCTCGGCTGGGCCGATACCATGGGCTCCAAGGAAAATACCGCCCGCCAATATGCCTATGCGCGCATGCTGGGCCGCAGCGGCGTCTATACGCCCCAAGCCGTCATCAACGGTCGCGCCCATCTCAACGGCGCCGATCTTCCGGGCATTCGCGGCAAGGTCGCTACCCTCGATAGGGCAGGCAAGGGCATGACGGTGCCAGTGACCGCCACGCGCCGCGGCGACGAGATCGATATCCAGGTCGGCTCCGGTGACGGCAAGGCCAATGTCGTCGTCGCCTATTTCAATCGCCAGCAGCAGGTAAACGTTGAAAAGGGAGAAAACAGCGGCAAGACGATTTCCTATCTCCATTCTGTCAACGACGTGCAGACCATCGGCATGTGGGACGGAAAGCCGGCAAGCTTCGTGCTGCCGGCGACCGTGCTCGACGAGAGCCGCAATGGCGGCTGCGCCGTGCTGTTGCAGCGGATGAAGGATGGCGAGACGCCGGGGCCGATCGTCGGTGCGACGATGCTCCATTCCGCCGCTGAAGGTCCGGCGACGGCCGCGAAGAATTGAAGCTCTTCCGAAAAGCCGGTCCGGCAACATCGAGGGGGCTGGGGCTTGGGATTCGAGGTTGCCGGACCGAACGCGCCTCCATCCGGCGCGGAAGCCGGGATGGACGCGATATCCGCGGCCGCGTGCCGGACGGCACGAATGGGACGGCGCAGCGGATCGGTGTCGCGGAAAGGGCGGTACTCAAGCCCTTGCGCGAGCGGCGGATGCACGGCTGAAGTAGGGAACCGGACATCTGCGCGGCGGAGTGTTTCGTGCAATTGGGGCGTGGTTTTGGCTGAAATGCGGCAGTGCCTGAAAAACTGCGGGTGATCCCCCGAAAGACCCTCCCCGGCTTGCTTTTCGACAGAGCTTAGGCAAACTGTAACCGTCCTGTCACAATAAAAGGCCGGAAACCTGATGACTGATGAGCCGGATTTGCACGACGGCGAAACGCGATCGGCGCGACAAACGGATGTCGTGGTCGATCTCAACAGCTACCGCGGCGCCAGGGAGCCGCTGCCCATTACCTTCCATCGCACCGAACTCGACCAGATCCTCTGGGTCTATGGCCGCATGGTGGGCGAGGGTGAATGGCGCGATTATGCGCTCGATCATCTCAGCGACAAGGCGGTGTTTTCGGTGTTCAAGCGCTCGGGCGAAATGCCGCTCTACCGCATCGAGAAGAACCCCAAACTTGCCGCAAAGCAAGGCGCCTACAGCGTCGTCAATACCCACGGCATGATCCTGAAACGCGGCCACGAGCTGAAACAGGTGCTGAAGGTGTTCGACAAGTTGCTGAAGCTCGTCAAATCCTGAACCGTCAGCGCCTGTAGAGCGTATCGGGATAGCGTCCCGTTTCCGGCTCCGTCCGCAGGCCATCGCCAAGTTCGAGTTGCATCAGCGCCGTATCGAGCCAGCGGCCGTGCTTGTAGCCTGCGCCCTTCAGGGTGCCGCTTTCCGCAAAGCCGAGCGCCCGGTGCAGCGCCACCGAAGCGGGATGAGCGCCGCCGATCACCGCCACCATCTGGCGAAAGCCAAGCGCCGTGCAGCGGGCGATAAGCTCCGTGAGCAGCGCCTTGCCGACGCCCCGGCCTCGGGCTTCCGGCGCGAGATAAATCGAATCCTCGACGAGAAAGCGATAGGCCGGGCGGGTGCGGAAGGCGGAGGCGTAGGCATAGCCGAGAAGCGCGCCGTCCGCATCGACCGCTGCGATATAGGGATAGCCACTGGCCACGATCGATGAGAAGCGGCCGGCCATGTCGGCTTCCGAGGGCGGATCGATCTCATAGCTCGCCACCCCGTTCAGGACCGATTCGCGATAGATCGCCGATATGGCCGGGATATCGCTGAGAGAAGCATCGCGGAGAAAAAAGGACATGGCAAGTTCGGCTGGATAGGGATGATCCATCCTTCATATCGTCCTTGCGACTTCGCGCAACGGCCAAATGAAAAAGGCGGCCGAAGCCGCCTTTTCCTCTAAACTTTTCCGGTCCGGTTAGTCTCGGTTTCCGAGGAAACGCAGCAGGAACAGGAAGAGGTTGATGAAGTCGAGGTAGAGCGTCAGCGCGCCCATGATCGCCTTGCGGCCGGCAACCTCGGCGCCATCGGCTTCGAAGTACATTTCCTTGATCTTCTGGGTGTCCCAGGCGGTAAGGCCTGCGAAGATCAGCACGCCGATGACCGAGATCGCGAAATCAAGAGCCGAGGAGGCGAGGAAGATGTTGACGAGCGAGGCGATGATCAGGCCGAAGAGACCCATGATCAGGAACGAGCCCATGGCCGACAGGTCACGCTTCGTCGTGTAGCCGAACAGCGACAGCGCGCCGAACGAGGCGGCGGTGACGAAGAAGGTCTGGACGATGCTCTGGCCGGTGTAGATCAGGAAGATCGACGACAGCGAGAGGCCCATCAGGCCGGCATAGACCCAGAAGGTCATCTGCGCGGACGAGACGCTCATCGAGTTGATGCGGAAACTCAGGAAGAAGACGAGCGCCAGCGGGGCGAGCATGACGACCCACTTCAGCGGGCTCACATAGATCGCCTGGCCGAAGGCGGTCAGCTGACCGTCGGCAAATGCAAGGCTGAAGGCCGCATAGGCCGCAATGCCGGTGATCGCCAGACCAAGGGCCATCAGGTTGTAAACCCTGAGCATGTAGCTGCGCAGGCCTTCGTCGATGACGGCCCCCGCCTGTGCGCCGGCAGGCGACATCCGGGTTTGGTAGTTTCTAGGATCAGACATTGGTTCCTCTTAATAAGCCCCGGATGAAATGACGGTGTTCGGACCCCGGCATCTCTTTGAAGAGACGTTCGTGGGGTCCGGGCGCCGCTGCGGGGCTCCAGCATGCCTGCCTAGGAATATGATGTCGAAACAGGGTTGGCACAAGGCCATTGCACGGACGAATCGGCCGAAAAGCGACGGGAAACCGCTTTTCGGCCGCAACGTTAACGATTTGTAATCGATTCACAATTCCCGCAGCACGGGTGCGGCCTTCTGCCCGAGGATGCGCCATGTGCCGGCAAGGCCGATGCCGACCGTCACCACCAGCGCCAGCACGATCGTCCCGATGGCGACGTCGGGCAGGAAGCGCGACGGCAGCGTCATGATCCGGCTGACGACGAACCATGCCGCAACGCCGCCGGCAAACAGCGCGAAGATGGCGGTCGAAAGGCCGAGGATGGCATATTCGTAGCAGAAGGCGCGGATGAGCGTTTTTCGCGTCGCCCCGAGCGTTTTCAGGACGACGGCGTCATGGACGCGCGCCCGGTTGCCTGCCGCCAAGGCGCCCGCCAGCACCAGAACCGAGGCGACGAGTGCGACGGCGGCTGCGGCGCGGATCGCGGTCGCCAGCTGGCCGACGAGTTCGTTGACTATATCGAGCGCATCTTTCACGCGGACGCTGGTGATCGTCGGATAGGTGTTGGTGATCGCCCGGAGCGTCGTTGCCTCCTCCGCCGCCGTCGCGCCGGGATCGATGACGGTGGCGAGCCATGCATGCGGCGCCCCGGCAAAGGTATTGGGCGAAAACACCATGACGAAGTTGATCGACAGCGATTCCCACTCGACGCGGCGGAAATTGGCGATCTTGGCGGTGATGTTGCGGCCGAGCACGTTGACGGTGACGGTATCACCGATCTTGAGGCCGAGCTGGGAGGCTTCCTCGGCCGAGAAAGAAACGAGCGGCTCGCCCGAATAGTCGGCCGCCCACCACTGGCCTTCGCTCAGAGACGAATTTTCCGGCAGGTTCTTCGCGTAGGTGATGCCGCGATCGCCGCGCAGAACCCATTGGCCGGCCGGCGGCACGGTCATCTTGGTCACGTCCTCACCGTTGAAGGCAAGGATACGGCCGCGCAGCATCGGCACCTCGATGATCTTGCCTTCCGGCAGGTTCTGCCGCAGCAGAGTGCGGAAGCCCTCGATCTCGGTGCCCTGGATATCGACGAAGAAGAAGTTCGGAGCCCGTTCGGGCAGATTACTGGTCAACTCCCGGCGCAGATTGCCGTCGATCAAAGCGAGGGTCACCAGCAGCGCCAGTCCGAGGCCGAGCGACAGAACGACGGAGGGGGGCAGTGCGCCGGGGCGATGGATATTGCCGATGGCGAGCCGGAGCGCCGGCGACCGCACGCGCGGCGCCCGTCTGGCGAGGAAGGCGACGACAACGGACACGCCGCGCAGCACGACGAAGGAAAAAGCGATGGCGCCCAGGAAGGTCAGCGAGATCGTCCGGTCATAGGCGGTAAACACGGCAAGTCCTGCCAGCGCGACAAGGCAGGCGGCTGCGGCCGCCAGATAGGGCCAACGCGGCCATGCCTGCGGCTCGAAACTCTGTTCGCGAAACAGCGCGGTAGCAGGCACGTTGCGCGCCCGACCGAGCGGCAGCAAGGCGAAGGCGAGCGCCGTCAGCACACCGAACAGGGCTGCAAGGCCAAGGGCGGACGGGTACAGCGCGAACTCGGTCGAGACCGGCAGCAAGCCCGCAAGGAATTGCGCGGCCACATAGGGGATCAGCATGCCGAGAACGAGGCCGATGACGATGCCGATCGCGGCGATCATCAGGATTTGCATCAGATAGATCGTCGTGATCAGGGAACCCGGTGCGCCCAGGCACTTGAAGGCGGCGATGACGCCGCGCTTGGAATCGAGATAGGCACGCACGGCATTCGCCACCCCGACGCCGCCGACGATCAATGCCGTCAGGCCGACAAGCGTCAGGAATTGCGAAAACCTGGTAATATTCGACGTCAGCGCCGGCGCGGCGTTGCGGCTGGTACGGATCGACCATCCGGCCTGCGGAAATTTTTCCTGCGCCTGGCTGACGAGGGCCGGCACGGATGTCGGGTCGCCCACCTTCACCTTGTAGGCATATTCGACGAGGCTGCCGGTCTGCACGAGGCCGGAAGCCGCAAGCGTATCGGCGGAAACGAGCAGGCGCGGTGCGAAGCCAAAACCGTCGGACAACGCATCCGGCTCCGTGACGATCGTTCCGGCGATGACGATGCGCGCCTTGCCGAGCAGCAGTTCGTCGCCGACGGCGATGCCGAGCCGGTCCAGCAGCAGCGGCGCAACCAGCGCATTGTGTCGGTCGCCCTTTGTCGCCAGCATATCGGCCAAGAGCGCTTGCGGCTCGCTTTTCAGCGCGCCGTAGAGCGGATAGGCGTCATCCACGGCCTTCAGCTCGACCAGCGCCTGATTGGAGCCATCCGGCAGCCGCGCCATGGAGCGCAGACCGGCGGATGCGGAGACGTCGCCGAGGCTGTCGATGAAGGCGCGCTCGTCCTTGTTTGCCGGGCGATTGTTCAGCTCGAAGCGGATGTCGCCGGCCAGCAGTTCCTGCCCCTGCGACGCGATCGAACGGGTAATCGATTGCGAGAGGGAATTGACGCCCGCGATCGCCGCCGTGCCGAGCGCGATGCAGGCAAGGAAAATGTAAAAACCCCGAAGGCCCCCGCGCATTTCGCGCAACGCCAGCCGAAAGGCGAGAGGAAGGCGCAAGCCGCCCGATGATATCGGGGAACTCATGCTGACAGCGCTTCCGGGCGGGAAGAGCCGTGCTCATCGCTGCGGCCATGGGAGACGATCTCGCCCGAACGCACCTGAACCTGCCGCGAGCAGCGTTCGGCCAGCACCGGATCATGGGTGACGAGCACCAACGTCATGTCGCGCTCGGCCTGCTTGGAGAAGATCAGGTCGGCGATCTGCCGGCCGGTCTCGGCGTCGAGATTGCCGGTCGGCTCGTCGGCGATCAGCAGTTTTGGTGAAGGCGCGAGCGCGCGGGCGATGGCCACGCGCTGCTGCTCGCCGCCGGAAAGCTGGCCGGGATAATGGGAAAGTCGCTCGCCGAGGCCGACCGACACCAACTCGCGCCGGGCGATGTCGAAGGCGCCGGGCACATTGGCCAACTCCAGCGGCACGGCGACGTTTTCGAGCGCTGTCATGTTGGGAATGAGATGGAAGGACTGGAAGACGATACCGATATTGCGGCCGCGGAAGGCCGCCACCTGATCCTCGCTCAAACCGTGCAGCGGCGTGCCATCGATGACGATCTCGCCGGAATCGAGCTTTTCGAGCCCCGCCAGCACCATGAGCAGCGTGGATTTGCCTGAGCCGGAGGGGCCGATAATGCCGACGGACTGGCCGGCGTCGATCTCGAGGCTGATGGACTTGAGCACATGAACCGAGGCCGCGGCCTGGCCGAGGGTGAGGTCCGCATTTTTCAGCGCGATCATGGTTCTTGCCAAGGAAATCCATCCTATATGTAAAATATTCATTGCCCCGGAAGGCTCGATCTTCCGCCGACTTAGGGACGAAAGCATGTTTATTAAAGGGTTCGCGGCATTTTTGTTGACGCTCGCACTCGGCTTTACCGTAACGACCGCCGCCCGCGCCGAACCGCTGCAGCTGGTTGGTTTTGGCGACAGCCTCATGGCCGGCTACCAGCTGCCGCCCGAAGATGCCTTTCCCGCGCGGCTTGAGAAAGCGCTGAAGGCGAAGGGTCACGACATCGTGATCACCAATGCCGGCGTATCCGGCGATACGACCTCCGGCGGTCTTGCGCGCATCGACTGGTCGGTGCCGGACGGCACCAAGGGCGTGATCCTCGAACTCGGCGCCAACGATGCGTTGCGCGGCATTCCCCCTGAGGAAAGCCGCAAGAACCTCGTCGCGATGGTCGAAAAGCTGAAAAGCCGTAATATTCCGGTGCTGCTGGTCGGCATAATGGCCCCGCCGAACATGGGAGACGATTATGCCGCCCGCTTCAACCCGATCTACCCGGAACTAGCGGCGAAGTTTGGCGTTGAACTCTACCCCTTCTTCCTCGACGGTGTTGTCGAGAATGCAGGCTTGAAGCTGGACGATGGAATGCACCCGAACGGCGGCGGCATCGGCGTGATGGTCGAACGATTCTTGCCCTATGCCGAGCGGTTCATCGGTTCCATGCAGACACAATAAACGGGTATGCAGAACTTCTTAATTGTTCTGGACAAATATTGCAGGTGCGAAATTGCAGTTGCGCAGAGGCTTCGGCCATGATTCGCTGGGGTATCTGCAAGAGATTCGGGGAGCTCGTCATGCCGAGACTTTTCACCGCCCTCGAGATACCACGTAATGCCGCGATGAGCCTTTCCTTGTTGCGCGGCGGTCTTCCCGGTGCCCGCTGGATCGACGTAGAAAATTACCACATCACCCTGCGCTTCATCGGAGACGTCGACGGCCGGACGGCCGACGAGATCGTCGACCGGCTGGATCGTATCGAGCGGCCGGAATTCCAGCTGCAACTGACCGGGATGGGCGCTTTCGGTTCGAAAAAGCCGCATTCGGTCTTCGCCGGCGTCAGCAACCCGCCCGAGCTTTATGCGCTGCAGGCGGAAATCGAGCGCATCTGCCAGCGGCTCCGGCTTCCCGCCGATCCCCGCAAGTTCACGCCGCATGTGACGCTGGCGCGGCTGCGCAACGCCCGCGTCGAGGATGTGGTGCGCTATCTTTCCGGCCGCGGCGGCTTTCATACCAACAGCTTCACCGTGTCGCGCTTCGTACTGCTGTCGTCGCGGGATTCGATCGGCGGCGGCCCCTATCTGACGGAAGAGGTCTTTCCGTTACAGGAGCCGCGCTCGAGCGGTATCGCCGATCAAGTCATTCATCCGCTTTAAGCCAGGCCCCGCGATTTTCCTTGCGGCGTTCCCCGGCCGGTTTCATGCTTAGGGAAGCAAAGCCAAGGAAAGGATACGCCGATGAGCCGGGACAAGCTTGAAGCCGAAGACGTGGCCGAGCGTCTGAAGGCGATGGACGGCTGGGTGCTAGCAGAAGACGGGGCCTCGATCTGGAAGGCTTTCCGCTTCAAGAGTTTCGTCCAGGCCTTCGGCTTCATGAGCGAGGCCGCGCTTGCCGCCGAAAAGCTCGATCACCATCCCGAATGGTTCAATGTCTACAACAAGGTGGACGTGACGCTAACCACCCATTCGGCCAGCGGCCTGACGGAGCTTGACTTCAAGCTGGCGGAAAAAATGGACAAGGCTGCAGCCGGCCGCATGCCCGATCATTTGAAATAGGCGACGACTTTCCCATATCAGGAGGCATGGATAACGGATCGCACAAGATGGATGACGTCAAGATCGGGGAAATTCTCCTGCCCGGCGAGGAAAGCGAACAGGAAGCGCGCGCCCACAAGGTGCGTCGCCGTTTCTGGCCGACGATGAAGCGGGCCATGCGCCAGCTTCCGTTCAGCCGCGATGTCGTGGCCGCCTACTACTGCGCTTTCGACCCGGATACACCGATGCGCACCCGTGGCATATTGCTCGGCGCGCTCGCCTATTTCGTGCTGCCCTTCGATTTCGTGCCGGATTTCCTCGCCGTCGTTGGCTTTTCCGACGATATCGCCGTGTTGACGGCGGCCTTTGCCGCGATCAGCGGGCAGATCAAGGAAGACCACTATATCAAGGCCGACGAGGCACTGAAGGACGAGGTGCCCGAGGCTGCGCGCTGACCGCCACTTTCAGGTGCGTGATCGCGCCTGAAGCGCGTCGCGATCCTTCCGATTTTCTTCGACTTCAGGTTTCGTTTGACGGCGCGTCATGACGGCGGAAGCCGCTGCACACTTTTGCGTGAGATGCTTTGAATCTTCTTGCCAAACTCTTGCCTTTTTCTTCCCTCCATAAACGCGCGCTGGGTCCGTTTTTTCGTCTGGCGCCGATCATGAGGCTCGGCGACGGCGGGAGAGGCCGGCAGGCTCCGTTCCGGCGATCCCTTGCTGGAAACGTCCTTCTTGCTCCTTTTGCCTTGAACTGGTGCAGCATGTCGCGCTCTGCCGCAATTTGCGTCGGCGGCTGTTCCATATTAAAGCGAATGGATGACGAATTCGGCTGATGTTGACGGTTTGGTAACCTGAATTAAGTCAAAATAAATCTAATCATGCGTGCCCGGCCAATGGCTGAACGGGCGTTGGCAAGCAAGAAACCGGCAGGACAAGATGTTTGTAAGAAAGCTCACCACCGCACTCGCAATCGTAATGGCATGCGCAAGCGCTGCTTCGGCCCAGTCGCCGACCCGTATCCAGCAGTTCAATGCCTGGGGTGCCTATTCCTATCAGGCGGGCGCCGGCAAGGTCTGCTACGTGCTGTCCGTTCCGAAGGAAAAGAACCCGGCTTCTGTCGATCACGGCGATATCTTCTTCCTGGTTTCCCAGCGTCCGGGCCAGAACATCTCCTATGAGCCGCAGGCGATGATGGGCTATCCGCTGCAGGAAAACTCCAAGGTCACGGTAACGATCGACAGCAAGAGCTTCACCATGTTCACCAAGGGCAATTCCGCCTGGGTGGAGAATGCTGCCGAAGAGCCGGCGCTGGTTGCCGCGATGAAGAACGGCAAGGCGATGTCGGTTGCCGCCAAGTCGCGCAAGGGCACGGCCACCAGCTATTCCTATTCGCTCTCCGGCATCTCCGCCGCGTTGAAGCAGATCGAATCCTGCAAGTAAGAGCTTGCTGGTACAGCTTTCGGAAATCCCGCTGGCCTCCTGATCGGCGGGATTTCGCGTTTTCCCGATGCCATGGCGCGGCTGCAAGGCTGCCCTGATATGCGATGAGGGTGACGCGCGGCAAAAATCGTGCTAAAGGCCCGCCCAAGACAGCTGCGAGGATCGGGTTTCGATCCCGGCATATGAATTCTGATCAGCATCACGACCCCGGAACTGGCGCCCGACGCGCTCGAAGGGCTTGTGCTTGTCTCAAGGATGGGAAACCGCAGGCATGACTGCCACCGATACGCTCAATCTGGAACGCCCCGCGCCGGCTCGTCCGGCGGTTCTCCCGGAAATGCCGACGCTGATCGGCCTTTCGCGCGAGGAAATGGGCAAGGCCCTCGTTGAGGTCGGCGTGCCCGAGCGGCAAGTCAAGATGCGTGTCAGCCAGCTCTGGCACTGGCTCTACGTGCGCGGCGTTTCCGATTTCGATCACATGGCCAATATCTCCAAGGACATGCGCGAAATCCTGCGCCGGCATTTCACCATCGCCCGGCCGGAAATCGTCGACGAGCAGATTTCGAGCGATGGCACCCGCAAGTGGCTCTTGCGCTTTCCGCCGCGTGGTGCCGGCCGCCCGGTCGAGATCGAAACGGTCTATATCCCCGAGGAAGGCCGCGGCACGCTGTGCATTTCCAGCCAGGTCGGCTGCACGCTTACCTGTTCCTTCTGTCATACCGGCACGCAGAAGCTTGTGCGCAACCTGACGGCTGAGGAAATCCTGTCGCAGTTGCTTCTTGCGCGTGACCGTCTGGGCGACTTCCCGGATCGGGATACGCCGGCCGGCGCCATCGTGCCCGCCGAAGGCCGCAAGGTCTCCAACGTCGTCATGATGGGCATGGGCGAGCCGCTCTACAATTTCGAAAACGTCAAGAAGGCGCTGCTGATCGCGACAGACGGCGACGGCCTGTCGCTCTCCAAGCGCCGCGTCACGCTGTCGACCTCCGGCATCGTGCCGGAAATCTATCGCACCGGCGAGGAAATCGGCGTCATGCTGGCGATTTCGCTGCATGCGGTGCGCGACGATCTGCGCGATATGCTGGTACCGATCAACAAGAAGTATCCGCTGAAGGACCTGCTCGACGCCTGCCGGGCCTATCCGAGCCTGTCGAACGCCCGCCGCATCACCTTCGAGTATGTGATGCTCGACGGCGTCAACGACACGCTGGAAGACGCCAAGGAACTGGTGCGCCTGCTGAAGGGCATTCCGGCCAAGATCAACCTCATCCCCTTCAACCCATGGCCGGGCACGAACTACCAGTGTTCCTCCTGGGAGCAGATCGAGAAGTTCGCCGACTTCATCAACCAGGCCGGCTATGCCTCGCCGATCCGCACGCCGCGCGGCCGCGACATCCTCGCCGCCTGTGGTCAGCTGAAATCGGAATCCGAGCGCATGCGCAAAGTCGACCGCATGGCCTTCGAAGCCATGATGATCGCCAACCACGGCGCCGACGACTGATCACGAATTTTGATGGGACTGCGACACCTGCGCGATTGATTTTATGGGTGGGCTTTCCTAGAACGCCTATGAAATCAATCAGGAGGACTTCATGCGTTCCGTTCTGCTCGCTCTTGCCGCGACTGTCGCCCTTTCCCTGCCGGCCCGCGCCGATGACGTCACGGTTGCCGTGACCGCCATCGTCGAGCATCCGGCGCTCGACGCCGTTCGCGACGGTGTCAAGGATGCGCTGGCGGAAGCCGGCTACAAGGAAGGCGAAAACCTCAAGTTCCTTTATGAATCGGCCCAGGGCAACCCGGCAACGGCCGCCCAGATCGCCCGCCAGTTCGCCGGCGAAGGCCCGAACGTGATCGTTCCGATCTCCACACCGTCCGCACAGGCCGTCGTCTCCTCGACCCACGATATCCCGGTGGTCTTCACCGCCGTTTCCGATCCGGTTGGCGCGCAACTCGTCACCGACATGGAAAAGCCCGGCGCCAACGTCACCGGCATCTCCGATATGTCGCCGGTTGCCGAGCATGTCGCGCTCATCAAGGAAATCGTGCCGTCCGCCAAGTCGATCGGCTACCTCTACAATTCCGGCGAAGCCAACTCGGTATCGCTGCTCGCCGTGCTGAAGACCGAAGCCGAGAAGGCCGGCCTGACCGTCGTCGAATCCGCCGCCACCAAGTCGGCTGAAGTTCAGGGCGCTGCCCGCGCCCTCGTCGGTCGCGCCGATGTCATCTACGTTCCGACCGACAACACGATCATCTCCGCTCTCGAAGGTGCTGTTGCCGTTGCCGAAGAAGCCAAGCTGCCGCTCTTCACCGCCGATACGGATTCGGTTGCCCGTGGCTCGCTCGCAGCCCTCGGCTTCAACTACCGCGACGTCGGCAAGCAGACCGGCGAAGTCGTCGTCCGCATCCTGAAGGGTGAAAACCCCGGCGATATTCCGGTGCGCATCGCTGCCGGCTCCGACCTCGTCGTCAACAAGGCTGCTGCGGCCAAGATGGGCGTGACCTTCCCGGAAAGCGTGCTGAAGCGCGCCAACCGCGTTGTCGAATAAACTTTCGCCTGTGAAAGGCTGAAGTGGCCGCCTCCGTCGAAGACGGGGGCGGTTTCGTGTTATGTGATGGACAGCGTCCCATCGTCTTGGGGCGAGATTTACGAAAGGGCGAGAGCCTTGAGTCAGATTGCCTTCTGGGGTGCCGTGGAGCTGGGGCTGGTCTATGCCTTCGTCGCGCTCGGCGTTTTCCTTGCCTTCCGCGTCCTGGATTTTCCGGACCTGACGGTCGATGGTTCGTTTCCTCTGGGTGCGGCCGTTGCCGCCGTGCTGATCATCGCGGGCGTCAATCCCTGGTTTGCCTCCGGTGTCGCAATGATCGCAGGTGCCGCCGCCGGTCTGGTGACGGCGATGCTCAATGTGCGCTTCCGCATCCTCAATCTGCTCGCCTCGATCCTGACGATGATCGCGCTGTTTTCCGTCAATCTGCGCGTCATGGGCAAGCCCAACGTCGCGCTGCTCAATGTCGAGACGATGCTCACGCCCTTCTTCGGACATGGTCTCAGGGATTTCTACGTTCGCCCGCTGTTCATCGGCGTGCTGGTGGTTTTCGCCGTCATCCTGGTCTGGCGCTTCCTTGAAAGCGATGCCGGTCTTGCGATGCGCGCCACCGGCGCCAATGCCCGCATGTCGCGGGCGCAGGGCATCAATACCGACCGGCAGATCTATCTCGGCATCGCCATTTCCAATGCGCTGGTCGCGCTCGGCGGCGCGCTCTTTGCCCAGACGAACGGTTTCGCCGATGTCACCTCCGGCGTCGGCACCATCGTCGTCGGCCTCGCCGCCGTCATCATCGGGGAAACCCTGCTCGGCACCCGCGGCATTCTGATCGCGCTGATCGGCTGTGTCCTCGGTTCGATCCTTTACCGCATCGCCATCCAGCTGGCGCTCTCGACCGACATCCTTGGCCTGCAGGCCTCCGACCTCAACTTCGTGACGGCGGTGCTGGTGACGGTGGCGCTCGTTCTTCCCCGTCTTCGCCGCGGAGGTGCCGCATGATCTCGATCAAGGATATCAAGGTCGTCTTCGGCCGCGGAACCCCGCTGCAGAAGCAGGCGCTGAACGGCGTCAGCCTCACCATCGAGCAAGGCTCCTTCGTCACCGTCATCGGCTCCAACGGTGCCGGCAAATCGACGCTGCTCGGCGTGCTCGCCGGCGATGTGCTGCCGACCGAAGGTCAGGTGCTGATTGGCACGACCGATGTCACCCGCCGCTCGACGGCCAGCCGCGCCGGCCTCGTCGCCCGCGTCTTCCAGGACCCGCTGACGGGAAGCTGCGGCCCGTTGTCGATCGAGGAAAACCTCGCTCTGGCCGCCCGTCGCGGCGAACGCCGCGGGCTGGTCTCGGCCCTCGGCCCCAAGCGCCGCGAACATTTCCGCGAACGCATCGCCGATCTCAATCTCGGTCTCGAAAACCGTATGCAGGATCGCATGGACCTGCTCTCCGGCGGCCAGCGTCAGGCTGTATCGCTGGTCATGGCGACGCTTGCCGGCTCCGAAGTCCTGCTTCTCGACGAGCATACGGCAGCGCTCGATCCGGGCATGGCCGAGTTCATCATGGGGCTGACGCAGAAGATCGTCTCCGAGCGCAAGCTGACGACCCTGATGGTCACCCACTCGATGCGTCAGGCGCTGGATTACGGCCACCGCACGATTATGCTGCACGGCGGCGAGATCGTGCTCGATGTTGCCGGCGACAACCGCAAGAATCTTGATGTCGAAGACCTGATCGCCATGTTCCGCAAGATGCGCGGACAGACGCTCGACGACGACGCATTGCTGATCGGGTAATCCCGATCAGCGCGCCTGCGTGAACAGGATTTTGACGGCGAAGATCGAGAAGACGCCGGAAAACACATAGTCGATGGTGCGCAGCACGCTTTTGCGCTGCTGCAACCAGCCCGACAGCCAGTCGGCCGTCAGGATGACGGCGATGTTGACCGGCATCGCCGCGACGATGAAGAAGACGCCGAGGAACAGCAGTTTCTGTGTGACGGCCGGATCATGGGCAGTGACGAACTGCGGCAGGAAGGTCATGAAGAAGATGATGACCTTCGGGTTCAGGAGGTTTACTCCAAGCCCGGTCGAAATATTGGCAAGCGGGCTTGCGCCGGCCGGGGCGTTATCCTTCTTGACCGTCAGCGTCGAACCGTAGCGGATCGCCTGAACTGCGAGCCAGAAGAGATAGGCTGCACCCCCGGTCTTCAGGATCATGAAGGCGGTCGGCGAGGCCGTGATCAACGCCGAAACGCCGAAGGCGACGAGCAGCGTGTGCACGAGGCAGCCGAGGCTGGTGCCGACGACGACCCACATGGCCGCACCCTTGCCCTGCGACAGCGCCCGGCTGATCGAAAGCGTCATGTCCGGCCCCGGCGTTGCAGCCAGCAGCAGGGTCGCGGCGGTGAAGGCGAGAAGCGTCGGCAGCGAAGGCAGGAAGTCCATGGTCGGTCTTTCGCGGAAGGGCTGATTATGGTAGGTGGTGCTACCATAATCGCAGAGCCGATGCGATGCTTTTGAGGTGCGTTCCGCCCTCCCGGCTTGACTTTACGGCCGGTTTCCTGTTTATGCGCGAAAATCTGCTGACAAGTGACAACTTGAAGCCGCCGACCGGGACCCGCAAAGGTATAAAGAGATCCCGGAGGTCAACACCCGACAGCGCGTTGCGCCCTCGGGTGCTTTTTGACTTTGCGTCTTGTTTTCGCTGTCGCCGATACCACGTTTCCGGAACCCGGAAACAAGAAGGAAGAGCCGATGTTTGAAAGTCTCCAGGACCGCCTTGGGTCAATCCTGAATGGATTGACCGGCCGTGGCGCGCTGTCGGAAGCCGATGTTGCGGCTGCCCTGCGCGAGGTTCGCCGTGCGCTTCTGGAAGCCGACGTCGCGCTCGAAGTCGTCCGCTCCTTCACCGACAAGGTGCGTGAAAAGGCCGTCGGCGCCGAAATCCTGAAGTCGATCAAGCCGGGCCAGATGGTCGTCAAGATCGTCCATGACGAGCTGATCGCCATGCTCGGCTCCGAAGGCGTGCCGATCGATCTCAATGCGCCCGCCCCGGTCGTCATCATGATGGTCGGTCTGCAGGGCTCGGGCAAGACCACGACGACGGGCAAGATCGCTCTTCGCATGACGACGCGGGACAAGAAGAAGGTCCTGATGGCATCGCTCGACACGCGCCGCCCGGCCGCGCAGGAGCAGCTTCGCCAGCTCGGCGCCCAGACCGGTGTCGATACGCTGCCGATCATCGCCGGCCAGTCGCCGACCGATATCGCCGCACGCGCCGTTCAGGCTGCTAAGCTCGGCGGCCACGACATCGTCATCCTCGATACCGCCGGTCGCACGCATATCGACGAGCCGCTCATGATCGAGATGGCCGAGATCAAGCGCCGCTCGAACCCGCATGAAATCCTTCTGGTTGCCGATGCGCTGACCGGTCAGGACGCCGTCAATCTCGCTCGCAATTTCGATGAGCGCGTCGGTATCACCGGCCTTGTGCTGACCCGCATGGACGGCGACGGCCGCGGCGGTGCGGCGCTTTCGATGCGCGCGGTCACCGGCAAGCCGATCAAGCTGATCGGCGTCGGCGAAAAGATGTCGGAGCTGGAAGAATTCCATCCCCGCCGCGTCGCCGACCGTATCCTCGGCATGGGCGATATCGTCTCGCTGGTCGAGAAGGCCGCAGAAAACATCGATGCCGAAAAGGCGGCGGCCATGGCCGCCAAGATGAAGACGGGCAAGTTCGACCTGAACGACCTTGCCGACCAGTTGCGCCAGATGCAGAAGATGGGCGGCATGGGTGGTATCATGGGCCTGATGCCCGGCATGGCCGGCATGAAGGACAAAATGACGGCCGCCGGTCTCGACGACAAGCTTTTCGGTCGCCAGCTCGCGGTCATCTCCTCGATGACCAAGGCCGAGCGCGCCAATCCCGATATCCTCAAGCACTCGCGCAAGAAGCGCATCGCCGCCGGCTCCGGCACCGATGCGGCCGAAATCAACAAGCTCCTGAAAATGCACCGCCAGATGGCCGACATGATGAAAATGATGGGCGGCAAGAAGGGCGGCGGCATGATGAAGCAGATGATGGGTGGCCTTGCCAGCAAGATGGGTCTTGGCGGTGGCATGGGCGGCATGCCCGATCTGTCGAAGATGGACCCGAAGCAGCTCGAAGCCCTGCAGAAGCAGGCGGAAGCCGCCGGTATCAAGCCGGGCAGCCTGCCCGGCCTCGGCGGCGGCGGTGGATTGCCCGGTCTCGGCAAGCTGCCGGGCCTGGGTGGCGGCGGTTTTCCGGGGCTGCCCGGCCTGCCGAAGAAGAAGTAAGGGCGAGGAATGATTGATCCTGCTGTCAAGCAGCAACTTTCGGGCTATCGGCAATCGATCGACAACATCGATGCTGCGCTGGTCCACATGCTGGCCGAACGGTTTCGCTGCACCCAGGCAGTGGGCGTCCTGAAGGCCAAATACAGTTTGCCGCCGGCTGATCCGGCGCGCGAGGAATACCAGATCGAACGTCTTCGCCGCCTGGCGAAGGATGCCAATCTGGACCCGGATTTCGCCGAGAAGTTCCTGAACTTCATCATCAAGGAAGTCATCCGGCATCATGAAGCCATCGCCGCCGATCTCAAGGATTGACGGACAAACCAATCAAGCCGCGCAAGGCGGCTTAGAAAACTATCTCAAGGAGTACATGACATGGCACTGAAAATTCGTCTCGCCCGCGGTGGTTCCAAGAAGCGCCCGTTCTACCAGATCGTCGTTGCCGACGTCCGCAGCCCGCGTGACGGCCGCTTCATCGAGAAGGTCGGTTCCTGGAACCCGATGCTCGCCAAGGACGATGCAAAGCGCATCGAACTGAACAACGAGCGCATCCAGCATTGGCTGTCGAACGGCGCCCTGCCGACCGACCGCGTTCTGCGCTTCCTCAACGAAGCCGGCCTTGCCAAGCGCGATACCCGCTCGAACCCGACCAAGGGCCTGCCGGGCAAGAAGGCGCAGGAGCGCGCCGCCGAAGCCAAGCAGAAGGCTGAAGACGCCGCTGCTGCCGCTGCAGAATAAGCATTTCGCTTAAAGCATCGAATCGGACGGGCGGCGTTTTCATGCCGCCCGTTTTCGTTTATTGGCATGGCAGGTTTTCTGAAGGCAGACAGCGCATGAGCAAACTCAACAACCCGGTCCTGATGGGGACGATTGGCGCAGCCCAGGGCTTGCGTGGCGAAGTGCGCGTCAAATCCTTTGCGGAAGATCCGACCGCGATCGGCGATTACGGCAACCTTTACAGCGAAGACGGCCGCGTCTTCGAGGTGCTGGAAGTGCGCGAGGCCAAGAATGTCGTGATCGTGCGTTTTCGCGGCGTCAACGACCGCAGCGCCGCCGAGGCCCTGAATGGGCTGGAACTGTTCATCGAGCGCGACAACCTTCCGGATGACGACCTCGACGAAGACGAATTCTTCTATGCCGATCTCGAAGGGCTGGAAGCGCTGGATGCCGAAGGCAAAAGCTACGGCCAGGTGACCGGCGTCTTCGATTTTGGCGCGGGCGATCTTCTGGAACTCAAGGGTCCGGGCCGCCGTCCGGTGTTGATCCCGTTCTCCGAATGGTCGGTGCTCGAAATCGATCTCGAGGCGGGCACCATGCTGGTCGATCCCTTGGCGGCCGGCCTTGTCGACGACAAGGACAGCGATCCCTCTGCCGCCTTCCGCCCGAAGAAGAAATAAGGTCGCGGCGATGGGTTTTCGTGCGACGGTCCTGACGCTTTATCCCGAAATGTTTCCCGGTCATCTCGGCCATTCGCTCTCCGGCAAAGCGCTGGAGCGTGGGCAGTGGGCGCTTGATGCCGTGCAGATCCGCGATTTCGCCGAGGACAAGCATCGCACGGTCGACGATACGCCGGCCGGCGGCGGCGCCGGCATGGTGCTGAAGCCGGATGTGCTGGCGCGTGCCATCGATCGTGTCTCCGAAGGCGACGACCGTCCCCGTCTGTTGATGAGCCCGCGCGGCCAGCCGCTGACACAGCAGCGCGTGCGCGAGCTTGCCGGTGGGCCCGGCGCGATCATCGTCTGCGGCCGCTTTGAGGGTGTTGACCAGCGGGTGATCGACGGTCGCAATCTCGAAGAGGTTTCCATCGGCGATTACATCCTCTCGGGCGGCGAGCCCGCGGCGATGATCCTGCTCGATGCCGTCGTGCGCATCCTGCCGGGCGTCATGGGCAATGCGCTTTCCGGCGTGCATGAAAGCTTCGAGGGCGGTTTGCTGGAGCATCCGCACTACACGCGGCCGCAGGTTTTCGAAGGTGCGGAAATCCCGGCGGTGCTGACCTCAGGCAATCATGGGGCCATCGAAAAATGGCGCCGGGCCGAGGCCGAGAAGCTGACGGCCGAGCGCCGGCCGGACCTCTTGTCTCAGCCCGTCACGAAATAATAGACCGCCAGCAGCAAGCCGACGGCGACGACGAAGCTTCGGATGATGACGAGCGGCACGCGGCGGGCAAGCCAAACGCCGGCATAGCCGCCGAGTGCTCCACCGGGGATCATGACGGCGGCATGCAGCCATCCCACGACATTGCCGCTGGCAAAGACGACGATGGCGATGGCCGCGATCACCATGGCGAGGAAGTTCTTCAGCGCATTGACGCGGTGATAGTCGCCGCCGGTCGAAAGGCCGAGCACGGCGAGCATCATGATGCCCATGCCGGCGCCGAAGAAGCCGCCATAAATGGCCGTCATGAACTGACCGATCTTTCCGCCCCAGCCAATCGGCGCGCCTTCCATGTTCCGGGTCGGCCGCAGGAAAGGGCCGGCGGCGAAGATCACGGTCGCGGCGATCAGCAGCCACGGCACCATGGCGCGGAAAGAGGGGTTGGAGAGCGACAGCAGGATCAGCGCGCCGGCCAGCCCGCCGATGGCGGAGATGATGCCGAGCGTGACCGCCTCGCGGCCGTCCTTGCGGATTTCCTTGATATAGGCGAGCGCCGAGGTGACGTAGCCGGGAAATTGCACGATCGAGGACGTGGCATTGGCGACGATCGGCGGCAGGCCGGCGAGCGTCATCGCGCCGAAGGTCAGGAAGGTGCCGCCACCGGCAATGGCATTGACGGCGCTGGACAGAAAGCCTGCCAGAAACAGCAGGATGGCGGTAGTGACGGTCATCGGCTCCTCCCGAGCTGAAAACCGCATACCCTGCCGGCATAGGGGGGGCAAGCCTACAAAAGTCTCGAGTCAGCTCCGCGAAAACTCACTTTTAAGGTGACAAACAACATTAAATGTTATATTCGCGCGGCCGGTTCGGGAAAAAATTCCCGTCTACCGGAAACCAAAGAATAGTGCATTCGCTCCTGCCTCTTCACCGGAAGAGACAAAACTTGGCGGCATGACCAATAAGTCAGAATGAGCGCTCTGGCTGTTTTAGAAGAACTTGAGAAGGTTAGACCCATGAACATCATTCAGCAGCTCGAGGCCGAACAGGCCGCCAAGATCGAAGCCAAGCGCACCCTCCCGGAATTCTCGCCGGGCGACACGGTTCGCGTCAACGTCCGCGTTACGGAAGGTAACCGTACCCGCGTGCAGGCCTATGAAGGCGTTTGCATCGCCCGTTCCGGCGGCGGCATCAACGAAAGCTTCACCGTTCGCAAGATCTCCTACGGCGAAGGCGTAGAGCGCGTATTCCCGGTTTACTCGCCGCTCGTCGAAAGCGTCGACGTCGTTCGCCGCGGTAAGGTCCGTCGCGCCAAGCTCTACTACCTGCGCGACCGTCGCGGTAAGTCTGCCCGTATCGTTGAAGACACCGGCGTTCGCGCCCGCAAGCTCAACGATGCCGAGCGTCAGGCCGCTGCCGACGAAAAGGCACGTCTGGAAGCTGAAAAGGTCGCAGCAGCACAGGCTCTCGCCGCCGAAAAGGCAGCAGCCGAAGCCGCTGAAGCCAAGGCCGCTGCAGAAGCAGCTGCTGCCGCTGAAGCCGCAGCAGAATAAGTTTTCAATCCCTGGATTGCGAAAAGGCGGCTTTCGAGCCGCCTTTTTTGTTGGCCGAAATTTCTGCTCCCGGGCCGATCTGCGCACAGGCTTTTCTTCCGGCCCGCCTTTGAAGCGCGCATGGCCCTTGCCACGGGCTTGGCGAGTGTGACAGGTTCGCTTCGCCACAATTCAGGAGCTTTCCATGCTTTCCCGCCGCACCGTTCTCGCCGGGCTGACCGCCCTCGTTCTGTCCCCGCTCGCAGCTTTCGCCGCCGACCTGCCGGATCTCGGCGGTAAAACCGTCGTCGTCGTCACGGAAAATGCCTATCCGCCGCTGCAGTTCGTCGAGCCGAAAAGCGGCAAGGCGATCGGCTGGGAATATGACGCGATGGAAGAGATCGCCAAGCGGCTGAACTTCAAGCTGGAAATCCAGAACACCAGCTGGGATGCGATGATTCAGGCGGTGTCCGACGGACAGTACGACATCGGCATGACCGGCATTACCATCAAGGACGACCGCAAGGAAAAGGTCGATTTCTCCGATCCCTATATGCGCTCGCAGCAGTTCATGCTGGTGCGCGGCGATGAAAGCCGCTTCACCGATGCCAAGAGTTTTGCCGCCGTGCAGGATGGCCTTGTCGGCGCTCAGCCGGGCACCTCGCCCTTCTACACCGCCGTCTATGAAATTCTCGACGGCAACGAGCAGAACCCGCGGATCAAGCTGTTCGAAACCTTCGGTGCGACGGTGCAGGCGCTGAAGGCCGGCGACGTCGATACGGTGCTGACCGACAGCGTCGCTGCCAAGGGCTATGTCGATGCCTCTGGCGGCAGCCTGAAGGTTGTCGGCGGTCCGCTCGGCACCGAGGATTTCGGCTTCATCTTCAAGAAGGGCTCCGATCTCGTCGCCCCGGTCAATGCCGCCATTGCGGCCCTGAAGGCGGACGGCACCTTCGACAAGCTGAACCAGAAATGGTTCGTCGATTACAAGATGGGCGAATGATCGCCTGACATGACGCCTGCGTCTTCGCACAATGGTTCCGAGAAGGGCGACTATCCCTGGTGGCTGGTCGCCCTTGTCGTGATCGCGGCGGTCATCGCCGTGGTCATCGTCACCAATGATCTCTATTCCCAGGTCTTCACGGTCGCCGCCGCCGGCATCGGCGTGACGGTCTTCGTCACCATCGTCGGCTTTTTCCTCGCGACCGTTCTCGGCCTTGGCGTGGCCTTGATGGGGCTTAGCGATGCCCAGGTGCTGCGGCAGATCGCCCGTTTCTATACCGAGGTGATCCGCGGCGTGCCGATTCTGGTGCTGCTGTTCTACATCGCCTTCGTCGGCGCGCCCGGCCTTGTCTGGCTGATCAACGTCCTCTGCTCGCCGCTGGTCTCGTCCGGCGTCATGGAGCCGATGCTGGTGCGCGACTTGTCTCTGATGTGGCGGGCGATCCTGGCGCTGATGATCGGCTATTCCGCCTTCATCGCCGAGGTTTTTCGCGCCGGCATCCAGTCGGTCGACAAGGGGCAGGTGGAGGCGGCCAAGGCGCTTGGCCTGTCGCGGTACCAGCGGTTCCGGCTCGTCGTCTTCCCGCAGGCGATCCGGGTCATCCTGCCGCCGCTCGGCAATGATTTCGTCGCCATGGTGAAGGATAGTTCGCTGGTTTCGGTGCTCGGCGTCGCCGATATCACCCAGATGGGCAAGGTCTACGCCTCCGGTTCCTTCCGCTTCTTCGAGACCTATTCGATCGTTGCTTATATCTACCTTTTCCTGACGATCGGGCTGTCACTTGCCTTGCGCGCTTTGGAACGCCGACTGCGGCGCAATACGCTCAGGTAACTTTCCCATCATTTTTCAGGGAACCAGCGCCCTCTCCTCGGCATTCCTTTTCCCAAAGGACGACCGGGAGATGAACGATGAAATCCGCTTTGCTGCTTCTTTCAGGTACTGCGTTCGCCGCGCTGCTGTTCCTGTCGGGCACCTATGCGGTCTCGGCATTCATGACGAGCGGTGAACCCCATACATTCGCGCATATCGACGATCCGCTCTGGACCTTCGAACCGACCTATCTCGATCGCGCAAACATAACGCTGCGCGAGGCCAAGGCGAAATTCGCGGGCTCCGAAACAGTTTCCGTCGCCGTCGTCGCGCCGGTGGCGGGCGCATCGCAAAAGCGGGAGGAGCAGGCCGCCGATATTGCCTCTTCCGATATAGGTCCGATCGATACTGCTCATTTGGAATGGTGCATGGCGCGTTACCGGTCCTATCGGGTCGAGGACGACACCTATAAGCCCTATGGCGGCCAGCGGCGCAAATGCAAGTCGCCCTATGCGGCCGGCGGTATGATCGAAACCGTCGATATGTTGCAGACCGGTTCCGTCCAATCCGCATCGCTGACCGCCGACATGCAGCAGGCAGCAGATTTCGATGCGGCGAGCTGGTGCCGGCAGCAGTATCGGTCCTACCGTGCTTCGGACAACACCTATCAGCCCTTCTCAGGACCACGTCGAACCTGCGTGCCGATGAGCTATTGAGCCTGCCGCGAAAGGTTCATATTGCCGGTAAAGACGAAAACTGGTATATCCCGGCCCCATGGAATCCAAATTCGGATGTAACGCGCAGAATATTGTCGTGCTGCAGGACCACAAGCGTCTGCCGGCACGGTTTTTCGCGTGCGTTTCCGGCGCTCTCAGCAGCCGACTTATCTGACCGTCGGGCCTTGACCCGACCGGCTGCCGGCGCCTCCTCCCGGACAATTTCCTGATCTCTTCTTCACATTGGATGCAAAGCCATGAGCGCACCGCGTACCCTTTACGATAAAATCTGGGACGATCATGTCGTCAACCAGCAGGATGACGGCACCTGTCTTCTCTACATCGATCGCCACCTCGTCCATGAAGTGACGAGCCCGCAGGCGTTCGAAGGCCTGCGCATGACCGGCCGCAAGGTGCGCGCGCCGCAGAAGACGCTTGCCGTCGTCGATCACAACGTGCCGACCTCGCCGGATCGCCATCTCGGCATCAAGAACGAGGAGAGCCGCATCCAGGTCGAGGCGCTCGCTCAGAACGCGGCCGAATTCGGCGTCGAGTATTATTCGGCCAGCGACAAGCGCCAGGGCATCGTCCACATCGTCGGTCCGGAGCAGGGCTTCACCCTGCCGGGCATGACCATCGTCTGCGGCGATAGCCACACCTCCACCCATGGCGCTTTCGGCGCTCTGGCGCATGGTATCGGCACGTCGGAAGTCGAGCATGTTCTGGCGACCCAGACGCTGATCCAGAAGAAGGCCAAGAACATGCTGGTGCGTGTCGACGGCCAGCTGCCGGACGGCGTCACCGCCAAGGACATCATCCTTGCCATCATCGGCGAGATCGGCACCGCCGGCGGTACCGGCCACGTCATCGAGTTTGCCGGTGAAGCCATCCGCTCGCTGTCGATGGAAGGCCGCATGACCATCTGCAACATGACGATCGAAGGCGGCGCCCGCGCCGGCCTGATCGCGCCGGATGAGAAGACCTTCGAATACATCAAGGGCAAGCCGCGCGCCCCGCAGGGCGAAGCGCTGGAGCAGGCGATTTCCTACTGGAAGACGCTCAACACCGACGAAGGCGCTCATTTCGACCGCGTCGTCGTGCTCGATGCTGCCAAGCTGCCGCCGATCGTCTCCTGGGGCTCCTCGCCGGAAGATGTCATCTCGGTTCAGGGCATCGTTCCGAACCCGGATGAAATCCAGGACGAGAACAAGCGGGCTTCCAAGTGGCGCGCGCTCGATTACATGGGCCTGAAGCCGGGCACGAAGATCACCGATATCGCCATCGACCGCGTCTTCATCGGCTCCTGCACCAACGGCCGTATCGAGGATCTGCGCGAAGTCGCCAAGGTGGTCGAAGGCAAGACCGTTGCCTCGACTGTATCGGCGATGATCGTTCCGGGCTCCGGCCTCGTAAAGGAGCAAGCAGAAGCCGAAGGTCTCGACGTGATCTTCAAGGCGGCCGGCTTCGACTGGCGTGAGCCGGGGTGTTCCATGTGCCTTGCCATGAACGACGACCGTCTGAAGCCGGGCGAGCGCTGCGCTTCGACCTCGAACCGCAACTTCGAGGGCCGTCAGGGCTTCAAAGGCCGCACCCATCTGGTGTCACCCGCCATGGCTGCGGCTGCTGCCGTTTCCGGCCACTTCGTCGATATCCGCGACTGGCAATAGGACGCCTCGATCGCATCCATGATTTGAAAAGGGCGCCATCGGCGCCCTTTCTGCTTCTGTCTAGGCCAGTACGCGCAACACCGTATCGCGGCCAATAAAGGGCATCAGCCGCTTCATCGCCGGCAGGCTGATCGCGACGCAGCCTTCCGTCGGCGGATAGCCGGGCTTGGCGATGTGAAAGAAGATGGCGGAGCCGCCCAAGCGTTTCCGGGTCCGCAAATTCCAGTCCATGACGATGCAGACATCGTAGAGCCCGTCGTCGCGTCGCATCGTCTCATGGCTCGGCTTGAAGGGTGCGGCCACAGGCCGGTTGTAGAGGGCATGGCTCGGTTCGTCGCACCAAAGCAGGTTTGACGGCGTGAACCGCAGCGGCAGTCGCGTCTGCGGCCGGACGACGCCCTTGTCGTGCCTGAGATAGCCGCCGACAAGCCGCATGGCGGCGATCGGCGTTGCGCCGTCGCCCTCGCGCTTTCTGGAGCTGATTCCGCTACGGCCGAGGGCCGCTTCCTCGGTGCGGCCGGCGAAGGTCAGGAGAGCGCGGGTCGGGTCACTGGGTTTGCGCCGGACGGTGATGGTTCTGAGGGGTTGCGGGGGAGGGGTCGTCTTGGCGCGCATTTTACTCACAGATTTTTGCCTTGCCCGTGATGGCAAAGCTGACCATAGCACGTCACATGACGTAACAAACGGGTGAAGCCGCCTCGCTTGCTAAAACCGCTGAGTGAGCTAATTTCAGACCGGAAGTAACAGGAGCATCGGCATGTCGGCCCGTACCATTCTTCTCGTCGATGATGACAACGACCTGCGCGAGACGCTGGTCGAACAGCTTTCCCTCTATGACGAGTTCACCATCCTGCAGGAAGCCAATGCCTCCAAGGGCATGCAGACGGCGCGCAGCCAGCCCGTCGCGCTCTTGATCATGGATGTCGGCCTGCCGGATATGGACGGCCGCGAGGCGGTGAAGCTGTTGCGCAAGGGCGGCTTCAAGTCGCCGATCATCATGCTCACCGGCCACGATACCGACAGCGACACGATTCTGGGTCTTGAGGCTGGCGCCAATGATTATGTGACCAAGCCCTTCCGTTTCGCCGTGCTGCTCGCCCGTATCCGGGCGCAATTGCGCCAGCACGAGCAGAGCGAGGATGCGACCTTCACCGTCGGCCCCTACACCTTCAAGCCGGGCCAGAAGCTGCTGACCCTCGAGAACGGCCAGAAAATCCGCCTCACGGAAAAGGAAGCGGCGATCATCCGCTATCTCTACCGCGCCGACCAGAAGGTTGTGACCCGCGACGTGCTGCTCGAAGAGGTCTGGGGCTACAATTCCGGCGTTACCACCCACACGCTCGAAACCCACGTGTATCGCCTGCGCCAGAAAATCGAACGCGACCCTTCCAATGCGGAGATTTTGGTGACAGAGAATGGCGGCTACAAGATCGTGCCGTAACCTGAGGACCAGCCCGTGGCGCTGAATGACGACATCGCGCTCCTGTCCCGCGTGCCGCTGTTTGCGGAGATCGACGACGACAAGCTGCGCCTGATCGCCTTCGGTGCCGAACGCCGCCGCCTCAGCCGCGGCCAGCAGCTGTTTCGCGAGGGCGCGCCGGCCGATTGCGCCTTTGCCATCGCAAACGGTACATTTTCCCTTTCCCGCACGCTGGTCGACGGCTCGTCCGCGATTTTCGACACGGTCGGCACCGGCACACTCTTGTCCGAGCTGGCGATGATCTCGCTGGTCGAGCGCAAGTTCACGGCGACGGCGGAGGAAGACAGCGAGGTCATCCGCATCAACCGCCCGCTGTTTCGCCGCATGCTGGAGGAATATCCGGATGTTGCCGCGATCGTCGAGGGTCGCATCCGCGAAAGCCTGCAGTCGATGATCCGCAAGATGGAGCTTTTGGCGCCGAAGTTCGTCTGATCACAGATCGAAGTGGGCGATGACCGGAACGTGGTCGGAGGGACGCTCCCAGCCGCGCGCTTCCTTGAGAATTTCGATCCTGGCCAGATGCGGGGAAAGATCGGCCGACGACCAGACGTGGTCGAGGCGACGGCCGCGGTCGGCGGCTTCCCAGTCCTTGGCGCGGTAGCTCCACCACGTATAGAGCTTTTCCGGCGAGGGCGTGTGCTGGCGCATGAGATCGACCCAGGCGCCGCCGGTCTGTACGGCTGTCAGGCCTTCGGTCTCGATCGGCGTGTGGCTGACGATCTTCAGCAGCTGCTTGTGCGACCAGACGTCGTGCTCAAGAGGGGCGATGTTGAGATCGCCGACGAGCACGGAGGAAATACCGGCTTCGCTTTCGGCATGCAGCAGCTTCATTTCCTCGATGAAATCCAGCTTGTGGCCGAATTTCGGATTGATGCTGCGATCCGGCTCGTCGCCGCCAGCGGGGACATAAAAATTGTGCAGGCGGATTTTCTTCTCCCCCTTCTCGAACACCACGGAGAGATGGCGGGCATCGCCGACGCCGCAATAGTCGCGCCGGTCGACGAGTTCATGCAGCGGCAGGCGGGAGATGGTGGCGACGCCGTGATAGCCCTTCTGGCCGTGCATGGCGATGTGCTTGTAGCCGAGCGCCTTCAGCGGCGAGGAGGGAAACTGGTCGTTCGGACACTTGGTTTCCTGCAGGCAGAGGATATCGGGCGCCCAGGTTTTCAGGAGATGTTCGACCAGCGGCATGCGCAGCCGCACGGAGTTGATGTTCCAGGTCGCGATCGACAATGCCATGGGGAAAGCCCTTTTCGAGAAGGGCCTGTTTAAGCAAGTTTGGCGGCTTGCCACAACCCGCCGGCGCCTGTGTCGCCGGGTGGAAGCGCTCTGTCCACAAAAGGCTTGGAATTACTTGCGGATGTCGTCGTAGGGAACCTTGAAGACGGCATCGTCCATCGGCACACCGGTCTTGACGTTGAAGATCATCACCGACGTATCCTTCTTCTGGGCGTCGGAGATCGTCCACTGGCGCAGGTCGTAGGTCTTGGGGTCGAACATCATGGTGATGGTCGCGTCGCCGAAGATGCTCTTGTCGCCGAGGACGATGGTGATCAGGTCCGGCTCCTCGCGCACGTCGCGCACCATCTTGCTGGAAAGATCGATGGTGTCGGAAAGAAGCAGCTTCAGTGGCGTCTTGGAGAGCGGATAGAGGTCCCAGGTCTTGAGCTTCTGGTTGCCGATGACGACGACCTTGCCGTCGGCGATCACGCGCATCGGCGAGGGGGCTTCGTAGTTGAAGCGGATCTTGCCGGGACGGCTGATATAGAATTTGCCGCCGGTCTGCTCGCCGCGCGGGCCGAACTGTACGAACTCGCCCGCCATGGTCTTCACCGAGGCGAAATGGTCGGCGATCTTCTGGGCGACGGCATTCTGCTGTGCCATGGCTGGTTCGAGCGGAAGGCCGGTGGCCGCAAGGACGGACAGCATGGCCAGCCCGAAAACGAAGGACCGTCGCGACAGGGGCGGCGTGATGTCGTTACGGGCGGTCTTCGTCATTGCAGTCTCCTTGTTCATGCGTGTGATGTGGCGCGCAACTGCGGCAGCGTCAAGGCGCGATCCATGCACATTCTTGTGTCTATCGCCGGGGCTTACTCCCGGTTCTTCAGTCTTCCGTCGGCACGAGGATTTCGCGCTTTCCGGCGTGGTTGGCAGCACTGATGATGCCCTCCTGCTCCATGCGCTCGATCAGCGAGGCCGCGCGGTTGTAGCCGATGCCGAGGCGGCGCTGGACGTAGGAGGTCGAGGCCTTGCCGTCGCGCAGCACGATTGCCACCGCCTGATCGTAAGGATCGTCGGATTCGCCGAGATTGCCGGTGCCGGCCGGGCCGCCGCCATCGCCTTCCTCGTCATCATCTTCGGTGATGGCATCGAGATATTGCGGCGCGCCCTGGGTCTTGAGGTAGGAGACGACTTCCTCGACTTCGGTATCCGAAACGAAGGGGCCGTGCACGCGCTGGATGCGGCCGCCGCCGGCCATGTAGAGCATGTCGCCCATGCCGAGCAGCTGTTCGGCGCCCTGTTCGCCGAGAATGGTGCGGCTGTCGATCTTCGACGTCACCTGGAAGGAGATGCGGGTCGGGAAGTTGGCCTTGATCGTGCCGGTGATGACGTCGACGGAGGGGCGCTGCGTCGCCATGATGACGTGGATGCCGGCGGCGCGGGCCATCTGAGCAAGGCGCTGCACCGCGCCTTCGATGTCCTTGCCGGCGACCATCATCAGGTCGGCCATTTCGTCGATGATCACGACGATATAGGGCATCGGCTGCAGGTCGAATTCCTCGGTCTCGTAGGTGGCCTCGCCGGTCTGGCGGTCGAAGCCGGTCTGAACCGTGCGACTGATGGTTTCACCCTTGGCCAGCGCCTGCTCGACGCGGCTGTTGAAGCCGTCGATGTTGCGCACGCCGATCTTGGACATCTTCTTGTAGCGTTCCTCCATCTCGCGCACGGTCCATTTCAGCGCGACGACGGCCTTCTTCGGATCGGTGACGACCGGCGAAAGCAGATGCGGGATGCCGTCATAGACGGACAGTTCCAGCATCTTCGGGTCGATCATGATCAGGCGGCACTGGTCCGGCGTCAGGCGATAGAGCAGCGACAGGATGAAGGTGTTGATGGCCACCGATTTACCCGAACCGGTGGTGCCGGCGACGAGCAGATGCGGCATTTTGGCGATATCGGCGATGACGGGCTCGCCGCCGATATTCTTGCCGAGCGCCATGGCGAGCTTGGCCTTGCTCTGCTCGAAGTCGCGGCTGCCGATCAGTTCGCGCAGGTAGACGGTTTCGCGGCGCTGGTTCGGCAGTTCGATGCCGATGGCGTTGCGGCCGGGCACGACGGCGACGCGGGCGGCGATTGCGCTCATCGAACGGGCGATGTCGTCGGCAAGACCGATGACGCGGGAGGACTTGATGCCGGGAGCAGGCTCCAGTTCGTAGAGGGTCACGACCGGGCCGGGGCGCACATGGATGATCTCACCCTTGACGCCGAAATCCTCCAGCACACCTTCCAGCATGCGGGCGTTCTGTTCCAGAGCATCGGCGGACAGGGTGGCATCGCGGGCAACGCTCTTCGGCTCTGCCAGGAAATGCAGCGGCGGCAGGGCGAAATCGCCATCATCGGCAACGAAGGAAGATTGTGCTTCGCGGTCCTGGCGCGGGCTTGGCTTCGGGCGCGGAGCAGCGGCCGTGACACGGCCCATGGCCTGCGGCACCTGCTTGCGCGGGGCGGCCATTGGCGCCCAGTCGGCGGCCGGATCGTCGTCTTCGTCGTCGCTGAGAATGCCATCCGGCACACGGGTTACCGCAGCCAGATCGTCGTCATCCTCCTCTTCATCGCCGAGGGAAATCGAGGGGGCGCTGACGGTGCGGCGTTCGGAACGGTCGAGGGAGGGTTCGATCCGTTCGCCACGGGTGACGGCTTTCGGGCGGGAAGGTTCGTTCAAAGTGCCGAATTCGTCACCGTTGAAATCATAGGGTTCGTCGTATTCGCGGCGAGGCTTACGGGCCGACATGCCGAAGAGGCGGCGCATGCGGGCCTGTGCGGTATAGCGCATATGGGTGAGAGCGCCGGCCAGCACCATGATGATGCCTTCCTGCCCTTCGTCATCGAGTTCGTCGCTGATGGTGCGTGCCTTGCTCGGCGTTTCCACCGGCTCTTCGATTTCGTCTTCCGGGTCGGCGACGGCGATCAGGCCGGCGGCATAGATCAGCATCCAGGCGCAGGGCAGGGAGAGAATGCCGGCAACGACCGTGGCGAAGGTCCCGGTCGGGTAGGCGCCGGTGAAGAGGGCGGGAAACCGCAGGATCATATCGCCGAAGACGCCGCCGAGGCCGTTGGGCAGCGGCCAGGTGACGGGGGCGGGCACGCAGCTGAGCGCGGCAGACGCCAGCACCGAGCCGCCGAACCAGGCGGCGAGCCGCTTGTGGATCTTGTCGAAGGGCTTTGCGAAGATCAGCACCAGCGCCCAGGCGACGACCGGCAGCAGCGCCACGACGCTGGCAATGCCGAAGAACTGCATGAAGAGATCGGCAATGGCAGCCCCGGTATAGCCGAGGATGTTGGTCGGCTCCTCGACCGTGGCATAGGAGAAGCTCGGGTCGTTGACGTTCCAGGTGGAGAGCGCGGCGATGATGAAGCCGATACCCACGAAGATCGCAAAGCCGATGAGGCTCGCGATCTGGCGCCATACGAAGGTGGAAAGCACAAACCTGTTGGAACGGTTGTCGAACACCGCCTGATTGCCTCTGCTCATGTTGCCTGCTGCCCGTTCCTGTCTGCAAAGCGCATAGCGCACCTGCCGTCATCGTAAACCGGGCAGAGTTAATGCGACATTAACCTTGACGCTTCGTTTACCGGGTCTTCCGACAAAAAGACCCGGATGCACGATGCATCCGGGCCAAAGGTGGTTCCGTGCCACACGAAACCACGACGGAAATGGACCGGAGGCCGGCTTGTCCGGCCTCCCGAATTGCTCAGGAGTGGTAGGCAGCTTCGCCGTGGGAGGAGAGGTCGAGACCTTCGCGCTCGGCTTCGGTTACGACCCGGAGGCCGACGACGAGATCGACGATCTTGTAGAGGATCGCCGAGCCGATGCCCGACCACAGCAGCGTGACGATCACGCCCTTGAACTGCGCCCAGACCTGGGTTGCCGTGCCGGCGTAGCTTGCGGCGAAGTCGGCCGTCGAATAATCGACGATGCCGGCGCCGCCGAGGGCCGGATTGACGAAGACGCCGGTCAGCAACGCGCCGACGATGCCGCCGATACCGTGTACGCCGAAGACGTCGGCGGTGTCGTCATAGCCGAACTTGTTCTTCACGGTGCTCACGAAGAAGTAGCAGATCGGCGAAACCACGAGGCCCATGACGATGGCGCCCATCGGCCCGACGAAGCCGGCAGCCGGCGTGATCACCACGAGGCCGGCGACGGCACCTGAGGCCGCACCCAGCATCGAGGCCTTGCCGCGGCCATAGGTTTCGACGAGCGACCAGGAGACGATGGCGGCTGCGGTGGCGACGAAGGTGTTGATCATCGCAAGCGCCGCATAGGCGTTCGATTCGAGGTTGGAGCCGGCATTGAAGCCGAACCAGCCGACCCACAGCAGCGAGGCGCCGACCATGGTGAGGGTCATGGAGTGGGGTGCCATCATGTCCTTGCCGAAGCCGACGCGCTTGCCGACCATGATCGCGCCGACGAGGCCTGCGATACCGGCATTGATGTGAACGACGGTGCCGCCGGCAAAGTCGATCGCGCCGAAGCCGAAGATCAGGCCGGTCGGACCGTCATAGGCGCTCGGGCCGCCCCAGAACCAGACCATATGGGCCATCGGGAAATAGACGAAGGTGAGCCACAGGATGGTGAACAGGATGACAGCGGAGAATTTGATGCGCTCGGCGAAGGCGCCGACGATCAGCGCCGGGGTGATGGCGGCGAAGGTCATCTGGAAGCAGACGAAGACCAGTTCGGGAATGGCCACACCCTTTGAGAAGCTTTCCGACAGCGTCGTCGTATCGACGCCCGCCAGGAAGACCTTGGAAAAGCCGCCGACGAAGCTGTTCAGCGAACCGCCATCGGTGAAAGCCAGCGAGTAGCCATAGGTGACCCAGACGATCATCGCGACGGCGGCGATCATCATCACCTGCATCAGCACTGAGAGCATGTTTTTGGCGCGAACGAGGCCGCCGTAAAACAGCGCGAGGCCGGGCACGATCATCAGCAGAACGAGGATGCTGGAAAGTAGCATCCAGGTCGTATCGCCCTTGTCGACGGTCATGGCAGGGGCGGCAGCCGCTGCAGCCTCGGTTGCCGCGGGTGCGGTTTCCTGTGCGAAGGCGACGACCGGGGCAAAGAACGCTGCGGCAGCCGTGCCGATGCGTCCGAGCGGGGTGGAAAGTTTGAAATCTGACATGGAATAAAGCTCCCCTACGGCCGAATTACAGCGCTTCAGTATCGGTTTCGCCGGTGCGGATGCGCACGGCATGATCAATGGAGTAGACGAAGATCTTGCCGTCGCCGATCTGGCCGGTCTTGGCGGCCGCTACGATCGCATCGACGGCGGTGTCGACGATCTCGGAGGCGACCGCGATCTCGATCTTCAGCTTCGGCAGAAAGCTGACGGCATATTCCGTGCCGCGGTAGATTTCCGTATGTCCCTTCTGGCGCCCGTAACCCTTCACTTCGGTCACGGTCAGGCCCTGGATGCCGACGGCGGTGAGGGCTTCCC
Organism: Rhizobium sp. Root1212; assembly: GCF_001424985.1. Classification (GTDB taxonomy): domain Bacteria; phylum Pseudomonadota; class Alphaproteobacteria; order Rhizobiales; family Rhizobiaceae; genus Pararhizobium. Next base: position 115,478 of record NZ_LMDA01000022.1, on the reverse strand, counting down.
GCACCTCATCGAGCTTGAACGGCTTGATAATGGCCATCACAATTTTCATCTGGTTTCTCATCCTTGTTCATCTGCGGCTCCGCGCCGTCGCCTTTCTCCATTCAAGGGGCGTGCCAGATTCGAACGGGATGGATAAGCCTGTGAAAAGACGACAAAAAATAACCCTCCGCCGGATCGCTACGGCGAAGGGTGAAAAATATGACAATAGTTTTGTCTAAAAAATGAGCAGAAAATATTTCATGCCCAAGATTTATTCAGATGCCTTCTTGCGGATCAGTCCTTCTTGGGCGACTGAGGCGATCAGCGCGCCGGAGCGGTCGAAAAGGCTGCCGCGGGTCATGCCGCGGGCTCCCGACGCGCTCGGGCTGTCCTGGGTGTAGAGCAGCCAGTCGTCCATGCGGCAGGGGCGGTGGAACCACATGGAATGGTCGAGGCTCGCCACCTGCAGGGTGCGGTCGAAGACCGAGGTGCCGTGGGCATAAAGCGCGGTATCGAGCAGCGTCATATCCGAGAGATAGGCAAGGATCGCCGCCTGGATATGGCGCTCGTCCGGGACGGTGCCGACAGTCTTTACCCAGACGTCCTGCGACGGTTCCAGCTTGTGGCGGGAGAAATAGTGGGTCAGCGAGACCGGGCGGATTTCGATCGGCCGCGGGCGCTCCCAGTAGCGGCGGATCGCTTCGGGCGCATTGGCGAGGAACATCGTCTTGATCTCCTCCTCGCCCAGCAGTTCTTCCGGCATCTTCACCTTCGGCATGGCGACCTGATGCTCGAACCCGCCTTCATCATACTGGAACGAGGCCGACATCGAGAAGATCGCCTTGCCGTGCTGGATGGCGATGACGTTGCGGGTGGCGAAGCTCGATCCGTCGCGGATGCGGTCCACCTCGTAGATGATCGGCAGGGAAGGATCGCCCGGCCGCATGAAATAGGCATGCAGCGAATGCACGTATCGCCCTTCATCGACGGTGCGCTGGGCGGCGACAAGGGCCTGGCCGATCACCTGTCCACCGAAGACGCGCTGCCAACCGGCCTGCGGCGAGCGCCCGCGAAACAGGTTTTCCTCCAGCTTTTCCAGATCGAGTGTCTGGAGCAGCACATCCATCGGAGCGGCAGTGTCGGCCATCGTTATTCTCCATCTCGTTTCGCCTGCGACCGAAGCGCGCTCTGGCCATGCAAAACCATGACATCGACGTTCGGGCGGTAGGAACAGTGGGATCAATGCTCTATATAGGCTCAAACGAATGCTCAAGAGTAACGGGAGTAAGCCGATGATCGATGTGCTCATTGCGGGTGGCGGCTATGTCGGCCTGTCCCTGGCCGTGGCGCTCAAATCGGCGGCGCCGCATCTTGCCGTGACGTTGGTGGATGGTGCGCCGGACGGTGCCTGGAGGAAGGACGAGCGCGCTTCGGCGATTGCGTCTGCCGCCTCGCACATGCTGGAGGCGCTTGGCGTCTGGGCCGAGATCGAGCCGGAAGCCGAGCCGATCCGCCGCATGGTGATCACCGATTCGAAGGCGGCCGATCCCGTGCGCCCGGTTTTCCTGACCTTCGAAGGCGCCGGCGAGGCGGAAGCCGCTGGCCGCCCTTTCGCCCATATGGTGCCGAATGTCGTGATGGTCGGCGCCTTGCGCACCGCAGCCGACCGGCTGGGCGTCGAGATCAGGCATTCGACGCCTGTCGATGGTTTTAGGAGCGGCGATCACGCCGTGTCCGCGACCCTTGGCAACGGTGAAGCGCTCGAGGCACGGCTGCTGGTCGCCTGCGACGGCGTGCGCTCGAAGCTTCGTACCGCCGCCGGCATCAAGACGGTGGATTTCGATTACGGCCAGTCCGGCATCGTCACCACCGTCGAGCATGAGCGGCCGCACAACGGCACGGCCGAGGAGCACTTTCTTCCCGCTGGCCCATTCGCCACCCTGCCGTTGCGCAACAACCGTTCCTCGCTCGTTTGGACGGAACGCACCGCCGACGCCGAGAAGCTCGTCCGTGGCGACGATCTGGTGTTCGAGGAAGAGCTGGAGCGCCGTTTCGGCCACAAGCTCGGCACGCTGAAGGTCGTCGGTGGCCGCCGTGCCTTTCCGCTCGGCCTGACGCTGGCGCGCGAATTCGTCGCGCCGCGTTTCGCGCTGGCCGGCGATGCCGCCCACGGCATCCACCCGATTTCCGGCCAGGGCCTCAATCTCGGCTTCAAGGATGTCGCAGCCCTTGCCGAAACCATCGTTGATGCCGACCGCCTCGGCCTCGATATCGGTTCGCTGGCGGTGCTGGAGCGCTATCAGGGGTGGCGTCGTTTCGACACCTTCCGCATGGGGGTGACGACCGATGTGTTGAACCGGCTGTTTTCCAACGACATCACGCCGGTCCGGGCCTTGCGCGATTTCGGCCTCGGCCTCGTCGATCGCCTGCCGACGCTCAAGTCCTTCTTCATCAAACAAGCGGAAGGCGTGGCCAGTCAGAACCATCCGAAGCTCTTGGCCGGTCAGCCCATCTGAAGGATCAGTCCTCGATCTTGCGCGCTTCGGAGATCAGCATGATCGGAATGCCGTCGCGGATCGGATAGGCGAGTTTCGCCTTTTCCGAGATCAGTTCGCCGGCATCGGCATGGTAGCTCAGCCGCCCCTTGGTCAGCGGGCAGACGAGCAGTTCGAGCAGTTTGGGATCGACCCGGCTGGTTCTGTCTTCCATGTCCGGCCTATTGCAGCAGGGTTTCGATATCGCCGAAATTGCGGGCAAGCACGATCTCGGTGATGGCGATCAGGGTTTCCGCCCGCGATTTCAAATCGGGCGCTTCCAGCAGCGCCTGCTTTTCCGCGGGACCATAGGGCGACATCATCGCGAGCGAATTGACCAGAGTGCGGTTGCTGGCGCGCTCGACGCTTTCCCAGTCCGCCTCCAGCTTGTTGGCCTCGAGATAGGCCCGGAACGCCGCGAGAAGAGCGTTGCGATCGACCTGGGTATCGTCATCGGAGGAGGAAAGATCGGTGGCGAAGGGCGCCGTCTTGAAGGTGCGGTATCCCTTGACCATGTTGCTTTCGCTGAGCAATCGGAAACGGCAGATGCCGGTGAGCGAAATGAGATAACGCCCGTCCTCCATCTCGGCAAAGGAGGTGATGCGGCCGACGCAGCCGACATTGCAGAGCGCCTGATGCGGATTGCTCGCGGTCTCCTGCGCGCCCTCGCTGAAGGAGGGTTGCACCATGCCGATCAGCCGGTTGCCCGCCAGCGCATCGTCGAACATGGCGAGATAGCGCGGCTCGAAGATATTGAGCGGCAGTTGCGCGCCGGGTAGAAGCAGCACGCCGGTCAGGGGAAAGACCGGCAATGTTTCCGGCAAATCCTGCGGTTTCAGATAACGCGCATTTCCCACTTGCATCTGCGTTTTCCCGTTGATCGCCCGGCTGCCGGCCCAAGGCCGGCCTTGAGCAGAAAGATGGTGCGTCGCTCGCAAATCTCAAGGGACGCGACCGGGTCCGCGCTTACGAAAACAGGATCGAGGACAGCTTGCGCCGGGCAGCGAGCGTTGCCGGATCGGTTGCGCCCCAAACCTCGAAGAATTTCAGAAGCTCGCGCCGCGCGCCATCGTCGTCGAAGGCGCGGTCGCGCTTCATGATCGTCAGCAGATGATCGGCTGCAGCCGTGCGGTCGCCTTCGACATTGCGGATCTTGGCGAGCTTCAGCCGGGCTTCGTGATCGTCGGGGTTGGCGGCAAGCGCCTGTTCCAGCGCCTGCGGATCGCCGAGCTTGCGGGCTTCCTCGATCTGGTCGAGCTTTTTCGTGACGGCCGCTACGGCCGCATCGGCGGCCATCGTCTCCGTCAGGTTGGACAGAGCCTGACGTGCTTCGGCAAGCTGGCCCATGGCGATCAGGCAATTGGCAAGGCCCGCAACGGCGGCGGCGTTTTCGGGATCGGCCTGCAGCACGGCCGAATAGAGGCCACCGGCATTTTCGATATCGCCGCCGTCGAACATCGCCTTGGCATCACCAAGGGCCGCATCGATTTCCGCCTGCCGGTGGTCCACGGCGGGGCCGGCGACCTTGTCGATGAACTCGCGTATCTGGCTTTCGGGCAGCGCGCCCATGAAGCCGTCGACCGGACGGCCGCCGGAAAAGGCGATGACGGCCGGAATGGATTGAATGCCGAGCTGACCCGCGATCGAAGGATGGTCGTCGATGTTCATCTTGACGAGCTTTACGCGGCCGGCGGCTTCCGTCACCACCTTTTCGATGACGGGCGTCAGCTGCTTGCAGGGGCCGCACCAGGGCGCCCAGAAATCGACGAGCACCGGCTGCTGGCGCGAGGCTTCCAGAACGTCGCGGGTAAAATTCGCGGTCGTCGTGTCCTTGATCAGGTCGCCGGCGGGAGCCGCAGCCGGGGCGGCGTCCGTGCCATAGTTGACCTGGCCCGTCATCTGGGTGCCGAAGTTGCCCTGGTAGGGGTTGCTGCCGCTCATGTCTGCTCCTCACGGACCATGGTCCGAATGACTGTTTTCTGCCGCAAAGATCGTATGTCAGGCCGTCACTTTCAAGACAAGCGGCTTATGTCCCGTCGCTTCTATAAAGCGCATGAGGTCCTTCGAGCCGATCGAGGTCGTCGCATCGTTGGAAAGCGGATGGCAGTTGACGATGTCCTCGTGCATCAGCGCCTCGTCGACGATGATGGTGACGTTGTTGCCGGTATCGTTGATGACGCCGAAGGCCGTGACGGCACCGGGAATGACGCCGAGATATTCCATCAGCTTTTCCGGCTTGCCGAAGGAGACCTTGCTCGCAGCGCCGATCAGCTGATGCACGGTCTTCAGATCGACGACGGTGTTCTCCTCGACGGTAAGCAGGAAGTAATTGTCCTTCTTGTCCTTCACGAAGAGGTTTTTCGTATGGCCGCCCGGAATCTCGTCGCGCAGCGCCACCGATTCGGCGACGGTGAAGACCGGCGCATGCCGCTTGGTGGTATGGGCGATGCCGAGGCTGTCGAGAAAGGCAAACAGGTCGTCAGTGGTCTTCGGCTTGTTGTCGCTCATGGCGGTGTTCCCATCGTCAAAAATTACGTCCCGGCTTACGCCGAAGGCTGCGTCGATGCAATCTTGTCGCAACGATGAAGGAAAGAAAGACATATTTTCAGTGACTTGCGAAGTTTTTCGAAAATTTTTAGGCCAATCGTCGTTTTTCCTGTTGCATTCGAAAATGCCTTGGGCCATATACCGGCCGTCGCCGCAACGCAGCGACCTTCGGCCACCAACTACCCCAGGCCGTCGACGATGAGCGGGTGTAGCTCAGGGGTAGAGCACAACCTTGCCAAGGTTGGGGTCGGGCGTTCGAATCGCCTCACCCGCTCCATTCTTCCAAAGTTTCGAAGCCTCGGTTTGTCCGGGGCTTTTGTGTTTCTGGCCTGGCGCCAGAAATTCACCTCCGAAGGCTGCTGCGATCGGAGGCTGGTTTCGTGATTCGTGTTTTGCGGTTGCTATCCGCGGCCGACGAAGGGCATTTGTGTCGCCATCACTGTCATTGTCAGCACATTGGCGGAGAGGGGCAGGCCGGCCATGTAGACCACGGCTTCCGCCACCAGATGGGCGGGCATGGTCGCTTCGACTGCCACATCGCCATTGGCCTGCAGGACGCCGGTGGTCATGCGGCGGGTCATGTCGGTGGCGGCATTGCCGATATCGATCTGGCCGCAGGCGATGTCGAAGGCTCGTCCGTCGAGCGCCGTGGATTTCGTCAGGCCGGTGATCGCGTGTTTGGTCGCGGTATAGGGGGCCGAAAACGGCCGCGGCGTCGTCGCCGAGATCGAGCCGTTGTTGATGATCCGACCGCCGCGGGGCGTTTGCGCCTTCATCATCTTCATTGCCTGCTGGGTGCAAAGGAAAGCGCCGGTCAGATTGACGCCGACGATGGCGTTCCAGTCTTCGAAGGAAATCTCTTCCATCGGAACGGCCGGCAGGCCCATGCCGGCATTGTTGACCAGCAGATCGATGCGGCCGAATTCACGGCCGATGGCCTCGAAAAGCGCCTGGACGGATTGCGGGTTGCCGATATCGGCCGCAATGGCGCGCAAGGTTGCGCCCGGATGGTCGGCAAGCATGTCGCTTGCTGCAGCCTGCAGCACGTCCTCGCGACGGCCGACGATGACGACATTGTAACCCTCACCCAAAAGTGCGGTGGAGATCGCCTTTCCGACGCCGGTGCCGCCGCCCGTGACGAGGGCGATGCGGCCGTGTTTTTCCGTTTGTGCCATGTGTATTTCCTCCCGGCTCAGGTGCGGCTGAAGACGTAGTCCGTTTCCTGCAGCAGGGTTTCGCCGGCGCGCAGCACGGCATCAGGGAAATTCGGATGGTTGACCGCATCCGGCCAGTTCTGGGTTTCCAGGCAGAAGCCGGCATAGGGGCCGTAGCGCCGGCCTTCGAGGCCGGGAACGGGAACATTCATCTTGAAGCCGGTATAGAACTGCACGCCGGGCTCGCTGGTGCGAACCTCCAGCACCACGCCGGAATTGACGCTGCGCACCAGCGCGGCCGAGCGCTTCGGGCCGCGGGCATTAGCAAGGCAGAAATTGTGGTCGTAGGAAATTCTGTCGCCTTCCATCTGCCGGCGCATCGGGGTCATGCTGCGCAGATCGAAGGCGGTGCCGTCGACAGCGCGGATTTCGCCGGTCGGGACCTGCAGCTCGTCGGTCGGCAGATACTGTCCGGCAGCGATCATGATGTCGTGGTCGAGCGCATCCGGCTTGCCGTCGAGATTGAAATAGCTGTGCTGGCAGACATTGGCGATGGTCGCCTTGTCGGTCGTCGAGGCATAGCTGACGCTTAATGTCCCGCCGTCCTTCAGTTCATAGGTACAACGGATGCGGCAGTTGCCGGGATAACCCGCCCGTCCTTCGGGATCGACGATCTCCAGTACGACGCGGCTATCGGCGTGCTCGACGATGCTCCAGACACGCTTGGCGATGCCGTCGCTGCCGCCATGCAGGTGGGTGACGCCCTTTTCGTTGCGTTCCAGCTGGTATTCGGTGCCATCGATGGCAAAGCGCCCGCCGCCGATGCGGTTGGCGTTGCGGCCGGGGGTCGCGCCGAAATAGGGGGAATGGGCAAGATAGTCGCCGAAGGTCTCGAAGCCGAGCACCAGCGGCGCATCATGGCCTTCGAGCCTGAGGTCCTGAATGACGGCGCCCCAGGTGAGGATATGGGCGGTGAGGCCACCGCCCTTGATGGTCAATCGATGAACGGTCTCGCCGGATGGCAACTGGCCGAATACTTCATGCGCTAATTCCACGGTCGTCACTCTCCTCCTGACACCGGTTTCCGGCAAACTGCGCCATTTCTCGTGGCGCGGCAACCGAAAAAGTCATACTATTGCGTTCGCCTTAATCCCGCTTGCCGATGGCGGCGAGATCATAGGGCGTCGTCTGGTAGATGTCATTGATCCAGTTGCCGAACAGCAGGTGTGCATGACTTCGCCAGCGGTTTTGCGGCGGCAGCTCGGGGTCGTTGTGCGGGAAATAGTTGAACGGCATCTTGATCGGCACGCCGGCATCGACGTCGCGGAAATATTCGTCCGACAGCGAGGTCGAATCATATTCGACATGATTGAAGACGTAGAGCCGGTTGCAGGTCTTCTCATGCACGAAGCAGACCCCCATCTCGTCGGATTCCATCAGGATTTCCAGGCCGTCGACCTTCTCGATATCGGCGCGGCGCACCTCGGTCCAGCGCGAGACCGGGATCTGGAAATCGTCGGAAAAGCCGCTGAGATAGACGGAGGCCGGATTGAGATTGTGGTGGCGGTAGACGCCAAAAGCCTTTTCCTTCAGTGCATGCTTCGGCACGCCATGGAAATGGTAGATCGCCGCCATCGCGCCCCAGCAGATGTTGAGCGTCGAGTGCACATTGGTCTCGGTCCAGTCGAAAATCTGCTGCATCTCCTGCCAGTAGGTCACGTCCTCGTAGTCGAGGGTTTCCACGGGCGCGCCGGTGATGATCAGGCCGTCGAACTTGCGATGCTTCACCTCTTCCCAGGTCTCGTAGAAGGCAAGCAGATGCTCTTCCGAGGTGTTCTTGGCCTTGTGGCCGCCGAGACGGATCAGCGAGAACTCGACCTGCAGCGGCGAGGCGCCGACAAGGCGCGCCATCTGCACCTCGGTCTTGATCTTGTTCGGCATGAGGTTCAGGAGCCCGATCTGAAGGGGGCGGATATCCTGCCGGATAGCCACCGTCTCGGTCATCACCCGCACGCCCTCTTTGACGAGGGTTTCGAAAGCGGGCAGCGTATCGGGAATCTTGATGGGCATGGGTTCTCACTCGACGAACACGGCGCCGGAAACAATAAACCGGCAACGAAAAATATCGCCACCGGTCCGTTTCACCCACGGCCCTTTAGCGACTTGTTTAACGTGGCTGCAAGCCGGCCGGCCAAATCACCACGAGACATTTAGATAACGCCGGCCCTTGCCAAATGCAATGGGCTGGAAATGGGGGCATCGGGACCAAACGGTCCTAGCCCTCCAGTTCCTCGCGCAGCATTTCCAGCTCCAGCCATTCCTGTTCCATCTTCTCCAGCGAGCCGCGCAGCTTTTCCATCTCGGCGGCAAGGGCTGCGAAGCGGTTGGGGTTCTTGGCGAAGAGATTGGGATCGGCCATCTCCGCCTCGTGCTTGCCGACCTGAAGTTCGATCTTCTCCATCTCCTTCGGCAGGTTTTCGAGCGCGAATTTCTGCTTGAAGGAAAGCTTGCCCTTGGCGGCTTTCGGCGCTTCCGCCGAAGCTGCCGGTGCGGCGCGGGCCTTGTCCGCCTTCTCGGCCTTCTTCTTTTCCTCCAGCGCGCCCTTACGCTGCACCATCATGTCGGAATAGCCGCCGGCATATTCGATCCAGCGGCCGTCCGGCTCTTCCGGGTTTGCCGGCGCAATCGTCGAGGTGACGGTGCGGTCGAGGAAGTCGCGGTCGTGGCTGACAAGGATGACGGTGCCGGGAAAGCCGGCGACGATTTCCTGCAGCAGGTCGAGCGTCTCGATGTCGAGGTCGTTGGTCGGTTCGTCGAGGATCAGGAGGTTGGTCGGCCGGGAGAGGATGCGGGCCAGCATCAGCCGGGCGCGCTCGCCGCCGGAAAGGTTCTTGATCGGCGTGCGCGCCTGTTCCGGCTGGAAGAGGAATTCTTTCATGTAGCCGGTCACGTGGCGCTGTTCGCCATTGACCAGCAGGTTTTCGCCGCGCCCGTCGGTCAGGTAATGGGCGAGCGTGTCCTCCGGGTTCAGGTCTTCGCGCTTCTGGTCGAGCGTGGCGATTTCCAGATTGGTGCCGAGCTTGACGGTGCCTGTATCCGGCTCGATCTGGCCGGTCAGCATCTTCAGCAGCGTCGTCTTGCCGGCGCCATTCGGGCCGACGAGGCCGATGCAATCGCCGCGATGCACGCGGATCGAGAAGGGCGCGACAATGATGCGTTCGCCATAGGCCTTGGTGATCTTGTCCGCCTCGATCACCAGCTTGCCGCTTTCCTGCGCGTCGGAAACGGTCGCCTGAACGGTGCCCTGCGGTCCCTTGTGGCCGCGATATTGCGAGCGCAGGTCCTGCAGCGCCCCGAGGCGGCGCATGTTGCGCTTGCGCCGTGCGGTCACGCCGTAGCGCAGCCAGTGCTCTTCGCGTTCGATCGCCTTGCCGAGCTTGTGCTGTTCCAGCTCTTCGGCCTCCAGCACCTGGTCGCGCCAGGCTTCGAAATGGCCAAAGCCGCGATCCAGCCGCCGCGAGGTGCCGCGGTCGAGCCAGACGGTCGCGGTCGAGACTTTTTCGAGGAAGCGCCGGTCGTGGGAGATGAGCACAAGCGCGCTGCGGGTCTTCTGCAGCTCGCCTTCCAGCCATTCGATGGTCGGCAGGTCCAGATGGTTGGTCGGCTCGTCGAGAAGAAGGATATCCGGCTCCGGCGCCATGACGCGGGCCAGCGCCGCGCGGCGCGCTTCGCCGCCGGAAAGGTCTTGCGGGTTTTCCTCGCCCGTCAGTCCGAGATGGGAGAGCAGATAGGTGACGCGGTATGGATCGTCCCCCGGTCCAAGCCCCGCTTCCGCATAGGCCTGCACGGTCGCATAGCCGGCAAAATCCGGCGCCTGTTCGAGATAGCGCACCGTCGAGGCCGGATGGCGAAAAACTTCGCCCGATTGCGCCTCGACCATGCCGGCGGCGATCTTCAGCAGCGTCGATTTTCCCGAGCCGTTGCGGCCCACGAGGCAGATTTTGTCGCCGGGCTCGACCTGCAGCGCAGCACCGGCCAGCAACGGCGTACCGCCGAAAGACAGGAAGATATCGTCGAGTTTCAGAATGGGTGGTGCCATGATCAGGCTCCCGTCAGGTCATAGGGGCGGGCAAGGACGATGGCCCGGCCGGAGGCAAGGGTGAAGCGGACGGGACCTTCGGCGACGTTGGATATCGTGCGCGAGGAGCCGAACGGCAGATGAAAATCGGCAAGCGGATAACGCGCGCCTTCGATCGAAAGTCCGCTCAGCGCATCGAGGCCGAGGATCGAAAACAGGCTGCCCTTCGGCAGGTCCAGTTCCAACACGCCCGGCAGAAGCGGCGTCGCCTCTTCCTCGCCGGAGGTGAGATGGACATTGAGGCCGGTTTCCCCAAGGCGGACGGCGTAGAGAAGGTGCATGAAAGCGTGGTCGCTGCGCTCGCCGCCGAGTGCGCCGGCAAGGATCAGCGACCGGGCGCCGCGGGAAAGGGCCGCCTCCATGGCGATCTCGCCATCCGTCTCGTTCTTGGCTGGCGGATAGGGCTCGCGGCGAACCTGCGGCCAGGCGTCGATCAGCTCGGCCGGCGTGGAATCGAAATCGCCGACCCAGAGTTCGGGTTCAAGGCCGAGCCCGGCCGCGTGCCGCATGCCGCCATCGGCCGCGATGATCCGCGTGCCTTGCAGGCGTTCGAGAAGCCGCGCAGTGGCCGTCAGCGGCCCGCCCATCAATATCGTGAAAGCCGGTTCGGTCATGGCGCAAGGCCATAGCGCGAAGTGGTTGAGAGGGGAAGGGGCCTATTCCGTAACTTGGCCGTTTGCGCCCTGCCGCGTCTCGTAAGCCCGCTCGAAGGCGAGGGTGAAGCGGTCGAACAGATGCGAGAAGGTGGCAATCTCGTCTTCGGACCAATCGGCGACGATCTCGGCGATGATCGCCTGCTTGACGCTGTGCATCTCCGCCACTAGCCGCCCGCCCATCTCCGTCATCACAAGCACGATGCGGCGCGCATCCGCCTGTGATGCCTCGCGCCGCAGCACCTCGCGCGATACCATCTCGGCGACGATGCGGCTGGCGCGGGAGGGGTCGATGCGCAGCTTTTCCGCGACCATGCCGACCGTCACTTCTTGCCCTTCGCCCGCGCGCCGCACCACGTCGAGCACATCGACATGGGAGATTTCGAGGCCGGGAGCGACGCTGTCGAGCGCCAGCCTCGCGATCACGCGCCGGCCGATCAGCATGCGCATGCGGGTCAGTGCGCCACTGATGCGGTCGCGGTCGGTTTCGGATGTTTGGGTCGTGGTGTGGTCCATGGCGTCACGATAGCAGCTTCGCGCTACCCCTTCAAAGTCCAATATGCTCGATGCATAAATATGCGTTTGACATTTATATGCTATTAGCACATAAATTCATCCCAACGTCAAACGGGATCATTTCCATGGATATGCCGGTCGCGACCGCACCCCTTGTCGAGAACAAGGCGCTGCGGCTCACGCTCTTTCTTTTCCTGATGTCGGCGCTGTTCATGGCGACGCTCGATAACCAGATCGTTTCCACCGCGCTTCCGACCATCGTCGGCGAGTTCGGGCAGATGGAGCGTTTCGGCTGGGTCGGTTCGGCCTATCTGCTCGCCACCTGCGCCGTCATGCCGCTCTACGGCAAGCTCGGCGATCTCTTCGGCCGCAAATATGTGATGCTGACGGCGATCACCATCTTCACCGTCGGCTCGGTCGCCTGCGGTTTTGCCGTGTCGATGAACACGCTGATTGCCGCCCGCGTGCTGCAGGGGCTCGGCGGCGGCGGTATCATGGTGTCGATCTTCGCCATCAATGCCGATCTTTTCGAGCCGCGCGAACGCGCCCGTTACCAGAGCTATTCCAGCCTGGTGCTGATGGCCTCCGGCGCTATCGGCCCGGTGCTGGGCGGCACGCTGAGCGATCTCTTCGGCTGGCGCTCCATCTTCCTCGTCAACGTGCCGATCGGCATCGTCGTGCTTGCCGGGCTGATCGTCTTCCTGCCCTATCGCCGCCCGACGCGCGTGCCGAAGATCGACTATGCCGGCGCCCTGCTGCTCGCCTGCGCCATCACCAGCATCGTGCTGCTCGCCGATGGCTCGGAGCTTTTCGGATCGCTCCTGTCGGCCGGCAGCCTGACGGTGATCGGCATCGGCACGATCTGCGCCATCGCCTGGGTCCTCGTCGAGCGCCGCGCGCCGGAGCCGATCGTGCCGATGCCGCTGTTTGCCACCTCCACCTTCCCGCTTTTCCTGATCATTTCGATGGCAAGCGGCGCGGTCGGCATCGGTCTCGTCAATTATTTCGCGCTGTTCCTGCAGACGACGACCGGGCTTTCGCCGTCCACCGCCGGCCTGATGTTCGTGATGCTGACGGGCGGTATCGTTTGCGGCTCGCTCACCGCCGGCCGTCTGATCTCGATCACCGGCCGCTACAAGCCGTTTGCGATCGCAAGCCCGAGCATCGCGATCCTCGCTTTGCTGCTGATGAGCCAGGTCCATCCGGGCACGCCGATCTTCGTCATCGGCGCGATCATGGGGCTGCACGGGCTTGGCATCGGTCTTGGCCAGCAGGTTCCGATCCTCGGCGTACAGAACAGTGCGCCGAAGCGCGACGTGGGGGCCGCAACCGGCGCCGTGACCCTGTCGCGCATGGGCGGTGCCTCCATCGGCATCTCCATTTACGGGGCAACGATCGCCGCCGGCCTCTCCCATGGCGTGACGATTCCGGGCGTCGAGGCGATCGAAAAACTGACGCCGCAGGTGCTGGCGACTCTGCCGGAAACCTCCCGCCAGATGATCGCCGATCATTATACGGCCGCCTTCCATCCGCTCTTCGTCACAGCGGCCGTCATCGCGCTCACCGCTCTCGTCTGCGCGATCTGCCTGAAGTCGATCCGCCTGCCGCAGAAGACGGCCGGCTGATCCCTAAAAGCGGCCCTTGCCAAGAACAGGGGCCGCGTTTAAATCTCTCGATGCTCTAACGGGGTGCCATCGATTTTCGGTGGCTGAGAGGCGTCTAGCCAACCCGCGGAACCTGATCCGGTTTGTACCGGCGGAGGGATTAGACGGCACAATCCAGCGCCCTATTCCCGTATCATCGAAGAGGAGGCGCTGATGCGCAAAATTCTGTTTTCCCTGATGGCGGCCGCTGCCGCCCTTTCGTCCCCGGCCGTTTTCGCAGCCGACAAGACCCTCACCGTCTATACCTATGAGAGCTTCACCAGCGAATGGGGTCCCGGCACCAAGGTGGCGGAAGCCTTTGAAAAGACCTGCGCCTGCAAGGTCGAGTATGTCAGCGTCGCCGATGGCGTCGAGTTGCTGACCCGCCTGAAACTCGAAGGCGCGTCCTCCAAGGCCGATGTCGTTCTGGGACTCGATACCAACCTGATCACCGAGGCCAAGGCCACCGGCTATTTCGCCCCTCATGGTCTCGACGTGTCGGCGGTCAAGGTGCCCGGCGGCTTCAGCGACGATGTCTTCGTGCCCTATGACTACGCCCATTTCGCCGTCATCTACGATACCGAGACGGTGAAGAACCCGCCGAAGAGCCTGAAGGAACTGGTCGAGGGCGATCCGAACGAGAAGATCGTCATCGAGGACCCGCGCACCTCGACGCCGGGCCTCGGCCTGCTGCTCTGGGTCAAGTCCGTCTATGGCGATCAATCCGCTGCGGCCTGGGCAAAGCTCAAGGACCGCGTGCTGACGGTCACCCCCGGCTGGTCGGAAGCCTATGGCCTCTTCACCAAGGGCGAAGCGCCGATGGTCTTTTCCTACACGACATCCCCGGCCTACCACATGGTCGCGGAAAATACCGAGCGTTATCAGGCGGCCGCCTTCTCCGAGGGCCATTACATCCAGATCGAAGTGGCCGGCATGACCAAGAGCAGCCACGACCCGGAACTGGCGAAATCCTTCCTCGCCTTCGTCACCGGGCCGGAATTCCAGTCGATCATCCCGACCACCAACTGGATGATGCCGGTCGCCGCCGGCAAGGAACCGTTGCCGGATGCCTTCGGCAAGCTGGTGTCGCCGGAGAAAACCTTCCTGATGTCGCCGGATGAGGTCGCGGCGAACCGCAAGGCCTGGGTCGATGAATGGCTGTCGTCGATGAGCCTGAACTGAGCCGGCCTGTGGTCCTCACCGAGCGAAAGATAACGATCGCCGCCGGGGTTTTCAGCCTCGGCGGCATCGCGCTTTTTGTCGGGCTGGCGGCCTTCGCGCTGCTGTTGGCGGATGTCGCAGGTGTCTCCGAGGGCCGCATTTTCGATGCCTATGTCTGGCGCGTGACCCGTTTCACGCTGCTTCAGGCGGTTTTATCCACCTTTCTTTCCATCCTGTTCGCAATCCCGCTCGCCCTTGCGCTGGCGCGGCGTCCCCGCTTTCCCGGCCGCGTCTGGATCGTCAGGCTTCTGGCTTTGCCGCTTGGCCTACCGGCGCTGGTCGCGGCCCTCGGCCTGATTGGCATCTGGGGCCGGCAGGGCGTAATGAACACGCTGCTGTCTACCCTCGGCCTTGCCCAGCCCGTCAGCATTTACGGGCTCTCAGGCATCCTCATCGCCCACGTCTTCTTTAATCTGCCGCTTGCCACCCGCTTCCTGCTGGCGGGGCTTGAGCGCATTCCCGGCGAATACTGGCTGATCGGCACCAATCTCGGCATGGGGAGGCTGAGCCTCTTCCGCCTCATTGAATGGCCGGCGATCCGCGGATTGATTCCCGGCATTGCCGGGCTGATCTTCATGCTCTGCGCCACAAGCTTCACGCTGGTCCTGACGCTCGGCGGCGGGCCGGCGGCAAGCACCATCGAGGTCGCGATCTATCAGGCCCTGCGTTTCGATTTCGATCCGCCGCGGGTGATCGCGCTCAGCCTGCTGCAGATCGCGTTGACCGGCCTCCTGCTCGCCGTCGCCCGCCTGCTGACGCCACCTGCAGCCGAAGCGATGACGACCGGTCGCCCTGTGGTGCGTTTCGATGGTCGCGACGGGCCGGCAAAGCTGTTGGACGGGTTTGTCATTCTTCTCGGCGCGGGCTTCGTCCTGCTGCCGCTCGCCTCGGTTCTGGTATCGGGGTTGCAGTCGAACCTCCTGCGCCTTGCAACCGACCCCATGGTGCATCGAGCATTGGCAACGAGCCTCGCCATCGCGCTCTGTTCTGCCTTTCTCTGCGTCCTCGTCACCATCGCCCTCGTAAGCGCGCGCCAAACGGCGCTGCGGCCACGGCGGCCGCCGATTGCGGCGCGGGGTCTGGCCTCTGCGATTGCCAACGGCTCCTCGCTGGTTTTACTGGTTCCGCCGGTGGTGCTCGGTGCCGGTTGGTTCCTGCTCCTGCAGCCGTTCGGGGATGTCGCCCGCTTTGCGCCTTTCATCGTCGTTGTCATCAACATGATGATGGCGCTGCCCTTCGCTTACGGCATCCTCGATCCGGCCATTGCCACCCACCGCGCCCGCACGCTTCGGCTTTCCGAAAGCCTCGGCCTCGGCTTCCTCGACAGGCTGCGCCTCATCGATGGCCCAAGCCTGCGCCGCCCGGCCTTAATGGCGTTTTCCTTCGCCTGCGCGCTGTCGCTCGGCGATCTCGGCGCGGTGGCGCTGTTCGGCTCGCAGGATATGGTGACGCTGCCCTATCTGCTCTATAGCCGCATGGGCAGCTACCGCACCGCCGATGCGGCGGGGCTTGCCCTGATGCTCGGCCTCGTCTGCGTCCTTCTGACGATCATCGGCACGCCGGGCGAGCGCAAAGTCGAGGAGGATGCCGATGCCCGCTGACGATACCGCCATCCGGCTCGACGCCGTCAGCGTCGATTTTGGTACGAGCCGGCTCGCCTTCGATTGCGCTATCCGCAAGGGTGAGATCGTTGCCGTTGCCGGCCCTTCCGGCTCGGGCAAATCGACACTGCTCAATCTCGTCGCCGGCTTCGAGACGCCGGATGCGGGGCGGATCGAATTGTTCGGCCGCGACGTGACGCAGGCGTCCCCCGCCGAGCGGCCGGTGAGCGTCATTTTCCAAGAGCACAATCTCTTTGCCCATCTCGATGTCGCCAGCAATGTCGGCCTTGGTATAGATCCGGGTCTGCGGCTGGGTGCGGCGGAAAAGGCGCGCATCGCCAACGCGCTGCTTCGCGTCGGGCTTGAAGGGTTTGGCCAGCGTCTTCCGGCAAGCCTTTCCGGCGGCGAGCGCCAGCGGGTCGCGCTCGCCCGCGCCCTCGTGCGCCGTCGCCCCGTTCTGCTGCTGGATGAGCCTTTCGCCGCGCTCGATCCTGGCCTGCGCGCCGGCATGGGCGAGTTGATCCTCGATCTTCGCAGGAGCGAGGAAGCAACGATCCTGCTCGTCACCCATCACCCCGATGATGTTGCGCGGCTTGCCGATAGCGTCCTGTTCCTGGACCGGGGCCAGATCGTCGTGCAGGAGCCGAAGGCCGATTTCATGGCGCGCACCGCTCCCCCTGAAATTGCCCGGTTTCTTGGAAAGTGAGCCCGGATCGGTCTCGCGCGGCGTTCTGCCACAATTTGAACGCCGCCCTGTGCGAGCGCTCGCATCCGTTGCCGCGATACCACGCAGCGGCGAATTCGACAGCGTCGGCCCGGTGCTTCATCTAGGCCGGACGACGGGAATAGGTTAGAGCAGGTCCATTGCCGAAATGGATGCGGCGCCTATTTATACGACTGTAATGCATGGGAAAATTTGGCGCGGGCCGGAGCGGACGCGACAGATAGACGGGCTGATGGGGAAGACGGGAAGCGGGATGAAGGCAGGGGCAGGCGCAGATCGAGGTTCGTTCGTGAAGCGCGCCGGCTTTTCGTCGCGCCTGGGGGGGCTGCTGTTTACTGCATCGCTGCTGGCCGGTTGCCAGTCGGTCATCGAGCAGACCTATGTGCCGCAGGTCGCACCGTCGTCCACGCCGCAGATCGTTGACGAAGTCCAGAAAAACGATCCCCGCGCCCAGATGGGTGCCCGCGAGCATCCGCGAATCGTTGCCAGCTACGGCGGCGAATACAAGGATGCCAAGACCGAACGGCTGGTCGCCCGCATCGCCGGCGCGCTGACGGCCGTGTCGGAAAATCCGAACCAGTCCTATCGCATCACCATCCTGAATTCCCCGGCGATCAATGCCTTCGCGCTGCCGGGCGGCTATCTCTATGTCACGCGCGGCCTGCTTGCGCTCGCCGACGATGCTTCGGAAGTGGCCGCCGTGCTGTCGCACGAAATGGCCCACGTCACCGCCAATCACGGCATCGAGCGCCAGCAGCGCGAAGAGGCTGAGGTCATCGCCAGCCGCGTCGTCTCGGAAGTTCTTTCCAGCGATCTCGCCGGCAAGCAGGCGCTGGCGCGTGGAAAGCTGCGGCTCGCCGCCTTCTCGCGCAATCAGGAACTGCAGGCTGACGTGATCGGCGTGCGCATGCTCGGCGAAGCCGGCTACGATCCTTACGCCGCCGCCCGCTTCCTCGATTCGATGGCCGCCTACGCCCGCTTCTCGTCGGTCGATCCCGATGCCGACCAGAGCCTGGACTTTCTGTCGAGCCATCCCAGCGCGCCGCAGCGCGTCGATCTGGCGCGCCGCCATGCCCGCGCCTTCGGCCCGGAAGGCGTCGGCGACCGCGGCCGCGATTATTATCTCGCCGGTATCGACGGCCTGCTCTACGGCGACAGCCCGCAGGAGGGTTATGTCCGCGGCCAGACCTTCCTGCATGGCAAGCTCGGCATCCGCTTCGACGTGCCGGCCGGCTTCCAGATCGACAACAAGGCCGATGCGGTGCTTGCCACCGGCCCTGGCGATATCGCCATCCGCTTCGATGGCGTGGCCGATCAGCAGAAGCGCAGCCTGACGGACTATATCGCCAGCGGCTGGGTCACTGGCTTGCAGCCCGATACCATCCGGCCGATCGACATCAACGGTCTCGAAGCCGCGACCGCCCGCGCCTCGGCCGAGCGCTGGGATTTCGACGTCACTGTCATCCGCATCGATACGCAGATTTACCGCTTCCTGACGGCGGTGCCGAAGGGCGCGGCGTCGCTGGAGCCGACAGCCAACGTGCTGCGCAACACCTTCCGGCGCATGACGCCGCAGGAGATCGCGGCCCTGAAACCGCTACGCATTCGCATCGTCGTGGCCAAACCCGGCGATACCTTCGCGACGCTGTCGGCCCGCATGCAGGGCACGGATCGCAAGCTCGATCTGTTCCGCATGATCAATGCGCTGCAGATGACCTCGACGATCACGCCGGGCGACAAGCTGAAGATTATTTCGGAATAGGTTTGCCCTTCACCCTAACCCTCTCCCCGCAAGCGGGGCGAGGGAACGATAAAACGAGCGGCATCTCCCTTCTCCCTGCCTGCGGGGAGAAGGCGCCCGACGGGGCGGATGAGGGGCAGAGGCTTATTTCAAAACCTCAATGCGACATCGTCGCCAGCACCGGGGCCTGCGCCACCAGCGCGATTTTCAGCTTCTCCAGCGCCCGCGTCTCGATCTGCCGCACGCGCTCCTTGGAAATCCCGAGATCGACGCCCAGCTCTTCCAACGTCGCGCTGTCTTCTGACAGCCGCCGGGCACGAATAATCTTCATCTCGCGTTCGTTGAGCTTGCAGAGGGCATGCTTCAGCCACACACTCCGGCGTTCCTGATCGATCATCTCGGAAACCTGCTCGTCGGGCAGCGGCGCGCTGCAGGCGAGCATGTCGAGCCGTTCGCCGCTGTCGGGATCGCCGGAGGAAATCGGCGCCTGCAGCGAGGTATCGTTGCCGGAGAGCCGCGCATCCATGGTCTGCACGTCGGCGAGGCTGACGCCGAGCGCTGTGGCGATTTCCTCGTGCACGGCCTGGGCCGTCAGGTGCTTATCGCCTTGGGCGAGCTTGGCGCGCAGGCGGCGCAGGTTAAAGAACAGCGCCTTTTGTGCCGAACTTGTGCCGCCACGCACGATCGACCAGTTGCGCAGTACGTAATCCTGCATGGAGGCGCGAATCCACCAGGTAGCATAGGTGGAAAAACGAACTTCGCGGCTCGGCTCGAAACGCGCGGCAGCTTCGAGAAGTCCGAGATGGCCTTCCTGAACGAGATCGCTCATCGGCAGGCCGAAATTGCGGAATTTCGTGGCCATCGAAATGACGAGCCGCATATGGGACATGGCGATCTTGTTTCGGGCTTCCTGGTCGTGGTGTTCCTTCCAGGCCTGGGCCAATTCCTGTTCTTCCTGACGCTCCAGATAGGGAGCGGCCATCGCGATCTTGATCATGCGCCTGTCTGCGGAGAACGTCTTCATCGGCTGCTCCATGGCGGGCGGTTGCCCTTTGGCGGGATAGGGCTTGCTGATTTCGATGATTGCAGCTTGACCGGCACTCGAAACGCCCTACTTCCTGGTTGACCGACAGCCGTGAAGTCCGGCTGCGAATGGTATTCGGCACGAAAGACGCGGCAGCGCGCGTGACCGAACACGTCTCAACGCGATGAGCCGGAAAAGGTTCCTCAGCGCCGGCAATAAATTTTGCCGGCGGCGTTTTCGTGCGCTCCGTGCGCAGGGAGTAGCCGCTTTGTTGTGTGCGCTCCTTTTTTGGTGCTTGCCGGGAAAGTTAAAATTGCGTTAACTTTTAACCTTCGCCGCTCGAACTTGTCTGTGGTTTGAGGGCGGTCGCGTTCCGCGCGGGATTCCTGTTTGCACGGCACCGGTTTAGAGTTGCGCTATGAAAACATTGTCTATCGAGGTGCGGCCGGGCGGGCCCAAGGACGCTCACGCCATCTCGCAGGTGCATCGCGTTTCCTGGCTGCAGGCCTATGGCGGCCTGATCCCGCATCGTCCGCTCAACCAGATGGTCGACCGCCGCAACGAGGTCTGGTGGCGCAAGGCCACCCGTGGTCCCGCGACCCTGCTTGTCATCGACGTCGCGGGCGTTATCGCGGGCTATGCCACGCTTGGCCTCAACCGCGCCCGCTCGCTGCCGCAGGAGGGTGAGGTCTACGAGATCTACCTTCGCCCGGAATATCAGGGCATCGGCCTTGGCCGTATCCTCTTCGGTGAGGCCAAGAGCCTACTGCATTCGCTTGGCTGCCGCGGCCTCGTCGTCTGGTGCCTGGAAGACAGCCACCATGCCGATCGCTTCTTCCGCATGGCCGGCGGTCGTGACATCTGCGAAGGCATGGAAGATTTCGGCGAAAAACACCTGAAGAAGATCGGCTACATCTGGGATTGATCGCGGTGCTTTTACTGCGCCGCCTCATCCGGCAGATAAAGACCCGGCTCGGCAGCCCGCGGCCCGCGGGTGCCATGATAGACGGGCGTCTGCTTGCTGCAGGCAAAGGATGGCGCGATCTCGTCGGCGATCTTGCGGGCAAGCGTATTGGCATCCGGGTTCGCCAGCGCATCGACATAGCCGGCCACGCAGCTGCGTCCGTCTTCCGCTTGGGCGACGCGTGAAATCACCAGCACCTGGCCGGCGAGCTTGGGATCGCTGGCGCCCGTGTCGGGATTGGCGTTCTCGATGAAATACCGCAGAATCGCCGAGACCGGTTTGCCCGAGGGATCGAGCCGCCATTCGATCCTGCTGCTCGTGTGGTTGAAGGGCGTGAAACTCTCGAAGGCGCCGTCGATATAGGCCTTGTTCAGCGGGCCGTAGGATACCGATTGCCGGAGATCGCCTTCCTTGGCGTAGACGGGATAATCCTTCAGCCCTTCGCATTTCAGCGCAACGCCGGCCTCGTCCTCGTAAAGCTTCTGGCAGGCGTCGAAGTTGACGTCCGTGTAGCGGCTGTCATTGGCATAGGCCGCGGCCGGGAAGAGGACGACGAGAACCAGGCAGGCGAGGCGCATGAATTCCTCCGGAGGATCGGACTTCCAGTGTGCATCGCTTTTGCGCCGTCGTCATCCCGTTGCCGGTGATTTTGGCGTCCGGCAGCCGGCCGGCCGGCTGCCATGCAGAAAGTCATGTTGCGTTGCCGCAGATTTCCCGTTATCGGACTTGCCATCCAACACGACAGCTGGGGAGCCCCTATGCGCATCGATGCAATTTCCATTGGCAAGAATCCGCCGGACGATATCAACGTCATCGTTGAAGTGCCGGTCGGCGGTCATCCGATCAAGTACGAAATGGACAAGGAAGCCGGCACGCTGGTCGTCGACCGCTTCCTCTACACGCCGATGACCTATCCGGGCAATTACGGCTTCGTGCCGCACACGCTGTCGGAAGACGGCGACCCGATCGACGTGCTGATCGCCTCGACCCGCCCGCTGGTTCCGGGCTGCGTCATCAATGTCCGCCCGATCGGCGTAATGATGATGGAAGACAATTCCGGCAAGGACGAGAAGATCGTCGCCGTGCCGAACTATCACCTGACCAAGCGCTACGACAAGGTCAAGGAATACACCGACCTGCCGGAAATCACCCTGCAGCAGATCGAGCACTTTTTCGAGCATTACAAGGATCTGGAGCCCGGCAAGTGGGTGAAGATCTTCGGCTGGAAGGACTCCGAGGTTGCCCGCAAGCTGATCCTCGAGGCCGTCGAGCGCGCCAAGAACGAAAAGAAGTAAGGCCTTTCATCAAGGCACAAAAGAAAACCTCCGGTGCGCCCGCCCCGGAGGTTTTTTATTACCCGACGTTTCTCGCTCAGTAGCCGAGCAGGGCCGGCGCGATCGTCGTGTTGAGAAAAA
The DNA here is from genome assembly GCF_001424985.1 of Rhizobium sp. Root1212. Lineage (GTDB taxonomy): Bacteria > Pseudomonadota > Alphaproteobacteria > Rhizobiales > Rhizobiaceae > Pararhizobium. The sequence goes on along the minus strand of NZ_LMDA01000022.1, from coordinate 93,624 downwards.
GCTGGATGAAATAGAGGATCACCAGCACGACGAGCGGCGAAAGATCGACGCCGCCCATATCCGGCAGCACGCGGCGGATCGGGCGATAGAGCGGTTCCGTCAGCTGGTAGAGAGAGCGGCCGATCATGTTGATCGCCTGGTTGTTCACGTTGATCACGTTGAAGGCATAGAGCCACGAGAAAATCGCCGACGCGATGATCAGGAACCACGCGATGTTGATGATGAAGTTGAGGGTACCAATGACAGCAAGCATGCCGGTCTCCAATTCGTTATGGACAGACATGTAGACATTGGCGGCCAAACCGGCAAGACCGCCCGCCGGCCGGGCCGAGAACATGTTTAATGCGATCGGGGCGGTTCAGGAGCCGCGGGTGAAAACCGGCTCGCCTTCCCGCAGGAAGACATGGGTGAGGAAACGGTCCATCCAGGCGCGCAGCGGCGCGTCATGCACCAGGCGGCCATCGAGATGAACCTGGCCCAGCTGCGCGCCCGGCAGCTCGAAGCGATGGGCGCCCCTGACCACCCAGCGCTGCATCATCGCGCGGGTCAGCTCGCCGTGAAACTGGATACCCCAGGCATTCTCCCCGTAGCGGAAGGCCTGGTTGGGGTAGTGGTTCCCCTCGGCCAGCAGCTCGGCGCCGGCCGGCAGGTCGAAGCCCTCGCGGTGAAACTGATAGACCATGTCCGGCCAGTCCATCAGCGCCTTGCCGCGCTCGGTGGCGTGAAGCGGATACCAGCCGATTTCCGTCCAGCCCTCCTGATGCGGCCCGACGACACCGCCGAGATGGCGCACGAGCATCTGCGCGCCGAGGCAGATGCCGAGAAACGGCTTGTTTTCCGCAAGCGGCACGCCAAGCCAGTTGATTTCCCGGCGGATATAGTCGTTTTCGTCATTGGCGCTCATCGGCCCGCCGAAGACAATGGCGCCGGAATGGGCGTCAAGCGTCTCGGGCAGCGGATCGCCGAGCACGGGACGGCGGATGTCGAGGCTCAAGCCTTTTTCGAGCAGGATATGCCCGACACGACCGGGGCTCGACCGCTCCTGATGCAGCACGATGAGGATCGGCTTGTTTTGGCTGTTGCCGATCAGGCGACCGTCGAAAAGCATCTCATTCTTCCTGTTGCGCAGGCTCCTCCGCAACATCCAGCTTGGCGGCGGCCTCCTGCCGCTTCAAGACCCGGTCCCGCCCGGAAACGCCGAGCAGGTCGGCAATACGCCAGATGACATGGTCTTCCATCTCGCTGCGCTTGCCGTCCGAATAGACGATCTCCCACAGCATGCCGACGAGATCGACGCGCTGCTCCTCGGAAAAATGCCGTTTGATGTCGGAGGTGAAGCGGAAGAAATCGATCGCCTGGCTTTCGGCCGTCTCGCCGGCCTTGATCAGCGCCGCGATCGCCGCATCGTCGAGATGGTAATATTCCTTGATCATGCTGCGCACCTTGCGGCGCTCGCTGTCAAGGATTTCGCCGTCTGCCTCCATCACCTGAATGCAGAGGGCCATCACGGCAATGCGGGGATCGTCGGGCGCGATCTTTTCGGTTCCGTTTCCGGCAAGATTTTCAAGAAAGCTACGGAAACGTTCGAACATCTGGTCTCCTGATCGATCCTATCCCTAAAACAGGCGGAAATTGGCCTTTTCGGCCGCAGCCGTCTCCCGCACGCCGGGATCGTCGGGCGGCCGCCCGAAGAACGGTTCGGCCGGTGCTACGTTGTCAACCTCGACCTTCTGGGCCGCCGGCTTCGGCTTTTCGGCTTGCGGCTCGGCGACCTTCGCCGGGGTGACGACAACGGTCTGCGGCACGAGCACCGATTCGCTCGGCGCGGGCACGGCGATGGTGCGCGTCACCGGCTCTTCCCGCACCGGCTCCACCTTGGCCTGCGGCACGACCTTGACCGGCTCCGATGCGGCTTTCACCGTAACGGGCGGCAGGCTGCGGATCGCGGCGTCCACCGCCTCGGCCGCATGCTCCTCGACCGGACCGGCGATTTGCGCGACCGGCATCTTCCATTCGAAGGCGTCTAGCCTGCCGCTCACCGGCGAGACCGGCAGCCATTCCGGCGAGGTCACGCCGTCCGCCGTCCAGGCGGGGTCGCGCGGGCTCTTCAGCGCCTGGTTCATCCAGTGGCGGATGCGGCCGTCATCGCCGGTATCGGCCTCCTCGATATCCGCCAGCAGCAGGAAGATGCCTTCCGTCGGCAGAATGCGGGCGGCTGCTTCCGCCTTGGCGCGGGCAAGCGACAATTCGCGGGCTTCCAGCGCGCTTTCGGCGACGGTCGCAAGCGAGACGGCGTTGTTCGGCCGGATCGCTTCCAGCTTGCTTGCGCGCTTCAGCCGGTCGGTGGCGGAATCGCCGCTGCGGGCCCGCACATAGAGCTTCGCGACCTCCGCCTGCGGCTGATGCTTCCAGAGCTTTTCGAGGATCGTTGCGCCCTTGCGCAGGTTGTCCTCACGGAACAGCGCTTTTGCCGCAATGAGCCCGGCCGGAACAAGGTTTTCCGAGAGTTTCAGCGCGGCAAGCGCATCGTCGCGTGCGCCCTTCGGGTCGGATTCGAGCTTGTCTTTGGCGCGGGCTGTGAGCAGCACGGCTTTCTTGCGGTCGGCCTCGGTGCGTTCGATCACATGGGCGGCGCGGCTCTGGTCGAGAAGCCGGATCGCCTCGTCCCAGCTGCCGGCCTGGCTGCGGTAATCGAGCGTGGCCAGCGTCGCCCAGGGCAGATGCGGCGATTTTTCCGCGGCGCGCTCGGCATATTGCCGGGCGGCCTCGTTGGCGCCGAGCCGCTTGGCTTCGAGGTAAAGGCCGCGCAGGCCGAGTTCCCGCGTTTCCGGGTCGTCGGCCATCAGTTCGAATTTCTTGCGGGCGTCGTCGTTCTTGCCCTCGATCAGCGCAGTCTGGGCTTCGAGCAGGTGGATCAGCGGCTCCTGATCGGCGCTGATCAGGCTGCGGGTGCGCGCCGTCATCTTGCGGGCGAGGGCAGCGTCGCCGGCGCCGGCGGCGATCAGGCCGGTCGACAGCGCCTGATAGCCACGGTCGCGCTTGCGGGCACGAAAATAACGGGAGATCGAGTGCGGCGAAAGCCACACGGTGCGGATGATCCAGATGGCGATCAGGATCGCGGCAAACAGCGAGACGAGCAGCGTGGCGGCCACCATAAGGCTCATTTCCACGCGCTGGCCCTGCCAGATCATCGCGAGTTCGCCGGGCCGGTCGGCGAGCCAGGAAAAGCCGGCGGCAAGTGCGAGGATGAAGATGGCGAAGAAGAGAATGCGGATCATGATGTCTCCTTCAGCCTTGCTTGGCGGTCATCGCGCCGGCGACGGCGCCGTCGATCAGGCCTTCGACGCGGATGCGCTGGTCGAGTTTCGCCTTGAACCCATTGTCGGCGGCCTTGGCCTCGGCGGGCAGGTTGTCCCATTCGAGGGCCGCCCCCTTGAGGTCGCCATTGGCAAGCTTGTCCTCGATACGGGCGACGATCGCCTCCGGCCCCGTGCCTTCGACGCTGCCGACCGGGCGGATGCGGATGGCGGAAGAGGCGCTGTCCATCAGCCGGGCGAAAACGCCCTGGTTGGGATCGGTACCGCGGATCGCCGCCAGCATACTGTCGGCGGCTTCCGGGAAGGCGCGCACCAGATCGGCGCGGGAAACGACGCCGGTCGGCGCATCGCCCGCAAGCCCGCCGATGGCGGGATCATCCGGCGAAACGCTCTTCAGCGCATCGAGTTCGGCCAAGAAAGGCCCGCCGCGGTCGATCGCGGTTTTCAGCGCCGTCACCGCGACGGCGCGGGCGAGCTGGATGTCGCTGGCCGGCTCCTTGATCGTCTTTTCCGCAACGTCGAGGCGGCCCGAGAGGGAGGAGGCCGAAGCCTTGAGGGCCGCCAGTTCGTCGGTCAGGCCGGTAATACGGGCTTCGAGGTCGGAATTGGCGGCGGAAGCATCGGCGGGCGCTGATTTTTCCAGAGCGGCGAGGCGGCTTTCGAGCGGCGCCAGATCGACGGTCGCGGCGGAAGGCGCCTGTGCGAGCTGGGTCTTGATCGCCTCGATCTCGGCGGAAAGCTGGCTTTCGGCTGCCGGGTTGCCGCGCTCCGGGGAAAGCGATGGGATGACGCCGGCATATTGCAACCCTCCGGCGGCAAGCAGTGCCACGAGACCGCCGAGGATGCCGGCTGCAAACGCGCCGGAACTGGAGGTGCGCGGCGCAACGGGCTGGCTTGCAGGGGCGTGCGATTGCGTGTGGTGGTCCGGTTCCTCGGCAAAGGCGGCGGCAGCGGCGTCCGTGCGCGCGTCCTCGGTGGTTTCGGCGGTGTTCGTCTCGGCGGTTTCTTCCGCCCGAGTCACTTCGGCGGCATTGTCGTCCGCTATCCTGGACGCAAGCTCTTCGCTGACCGGCTCGGCTGCCACCGGTTCGTCCGCGGCGGGTGTCGTTTCCACGGGTTCTTCCGCGCCCGATTCGCTCTCGGGGGGAACGCGGCTTGCCTCCAGGTCGATCGTCAACGGCTCCTGTTCGGATTTCGAGCGGCGCGGAGGATCTTCAGGTCCCATGGTCATCTCTTCCCGTTATCGCATGAACTACGAATAAACCTAGACACCGACGCGGAGGAGGAAAAGCCCTATTCGCACAATTCGTTGATCCCATCAGCGATATCGTGGCGCGGGAGGGCTTAAAGCAAAGCAAGAAGCGCCTTTTCGCTCGGGTCTGCGGCAATGGCGACGGACCCGAGATTGTCCGGCACGGCATCGGCTACGTGGGCGCTCATGCAGAAGAAACGCAGGTTTCCGAGCGACTGGAACACGGCTGGTTCGACCGTTGCGAAAAGCTGCCGGGCGGTTTCATGGGAGTAGAGAAGGATGGCTTGCGGCCGTTCGTCGCGCAGTTGCCGGGCCACGGTTTCCTGGTCGTGTTCGAGCGGGACCATTCGATAGGCATCCACCGAGCGGAAGGGCACGCCAGCCTCGGCTAAGACCCTTTCGAAATCGGATGAACGCGGTACGCCTGCCAAATAGAGCAGAGGACCGGCTTCATTGGCCGCTGAAATGACAACCTGCGCCAGATCCAACCCTGTTCCCTGGCCAATCCGGGTATCCTTGAAGCCAAGGTTTTCGGCAGTCTTCGCCGTCGCCGGGCCGACACAGAAAATCGGCCGATCCACCCAGCTGGCGATGCTCTCCGAAGGAAGAGCCCGCAGCGCCTCGGCGCTGGTCACCGCAAGCGTGCCATAAGGCCCCGCGAGGGCTGCTTTGACGGCGTCGGAATGGTGAATGGCCTCGGTCAACGGCAAGAGCAGCGGCTCATGGCCGAGCGCCGTCAGTTTTGCCGCTGTCGCCCCTGCGGAAACCGCGGGACGCGTAACGAGCACACGCACGGCGTCAGATCCAGCTTGCGAAGAAATCCGCCCCGGATGCCGCGCGAATATCCGCACCGGCCTTCTCGCCGATGTCGGCGGCATCGCCCGCCTTGCCTTCGGCGGAAATGCGGTGGAAGCGGCTGCCGTCCGGTGTCAGGATCATGCCGAAAAAGCGCAGGGTTTCGCCATCGGAAACCGCATGGCCGGCAATCGGCGTGCGACAGGAGCCGTCGAGGGTCGAGAGGAACGCGCGCTCGCAGGTTACGGCTTCATGGGTGCGGATGTCGTTGATCGCTTCCAGGAGGCCATTCACCCGGTCGTCACCGATCCGGCTTTCGACACAGATTGCGCCCTGGGCCGGCGCCGGCGGAAACTCGGCCTCGTCGAGCAGTTCGGTCGGCACATCCTGCTTGCCGAGCCGTTTCAGGCCGGCAAAGGCGAGCAGGGTCGCATCCACCTGACCTTCGGCCAGCTTGCGCAGCCGGGTTTCGACAAGGCCGCGATAGGTGATGACGTTGAGGTCGGGCCTCAGCCTGCGGATCAGCGCCTGACGGCGCAGCGATGACGAGCCGACGATCGCGCCATGGGGCAGGTCCAGCAGCTTGCCGGCCGTGCGGCCGATGAACGCATCGCGCACGTCCTCGCGCGGCAGATAGGCGGAGAGGAACAATCCGTCCGGCAGTTTCGTCGGCATGTCCTTCGAGGAATGCACGGCAAAATCGAGATCGCCGGAGGAAAGTTGATCCTCGATTTCCTGCGTGAACAGGCCCTTGCCGCCGATTTCCGACAGCGCTCGGTCGGTGATGCGGTCGCCGGCCGTCGACAGCACGACGACCTCGAACATCTCGGCAGGCAGGCCGTGGGCGGCCATCAGCCGGTCGCGGGTTTCGTGGGCCTGCGCCAGCGCCAGCGTGCTGCCACGCGTGCCGATCCGGAAAGGTTTTGTTTGCATCAGCAGCAATCCATTGTTACCGGAGTTCCGTGTACCTACCTTTCCCGGCGACCGCAACATTCGAGTACCCCGCATGCCCGCGCCCCTGACCATCCTCGGCATCGAGACGAGCTGCGACGAAACCGCCGCCTCCGTGGTGCTGCGCGATGCCGGCGGCCACGGCGAAATCCTCGGCGACGTCGTGCTGAGCCAGCTCGAAGAGCATAGTGTCTATGGCGGCGTCGTGCCGGAGATCGCGGCGCGCGCCCATGTCGAGGCGCTGGATATGCTGATCGAGGAGGCGCTCGCCCGCGCCGGCAAGACCTTGAAGGACATTGATGCGATCGCCGCAACCAGCGGTCCCGGCCTGATCGGCGGGCTGCTCGTCGGCCTGATGACCGGCAAGGCGATTGCCCGCTCGGCCGGCAAGCCGCTCTATGCCGTCAATCATCTGGAAGGCCATGCGCTGACCGCGCGGCTCACCGATGGCCTTGCTTTTCCCTATCTCATGCTGCTCGTCTCGGGCGGACATACCCAACTCATTCTGGTGCGCGGCGTCGGCGAATACGAACGCTGGGGCACGACGATCGACGATGCCTTGGGTGAGGCCTTCGACAAGACGGCAAAGCTGCTCGGTCTGCCCTATCCCGGCGGCCCCGCCGTAGAGCGCGCCGCCCGCAGCGGCAATCCCGATCGCTTCGTCTTTCCGCGCCCGCTGGTCGGCGAGGCGCGGCTTGATTTCTCCTTTTCTGGGCTGAAGACGGCGGTGCGTCAGGCCGCCCAATCCATCGAACCTGTGACGGAGCAGGATATCGCCGATATCTGCGCCTCCTTCCAGAAAGCGATTTCGCGCACCCTGAAGGACCGCATCGGCCGCGGCCTGCAGCGGTTCAGCCGAGAATTTTCCAATCTCTCCATCGAGCCCGCGTTGGTCGTTGCCGGTGGCGTCGCGGCCAATCAGGCGCTCAGGGCCACGCTGCAATCGCTCTGCGACACCAATGGTTTCCGCTTCATCGCGCCGCCGCTGCAGCTGTGCACCGACAACGCCGCGATGATCGCCTGGGCCGGTGCCGAGCGTATGGCGGCCGGCCTGCCCTCGGATGAGCTTGCGGTTGCGCCGCGCTCGCGCTGGCCGCTCGACCAGTCGGCCCAGACCCTGCTCGGTTCGGGAAAACGGGGAGCGAAAGCGTAATGACGGAAACAACCCCGAAAAGCATCGTCGTTGTCGGTTCCGGTGCCTTCGGAACCGCGCTTGCTGCCGTCGCCTCGGCCTCCGGCAAGGTGCCGGTGACGCTGCTGACTCGCCGTGAAAGCGTGGTCGAGGATATCAGAGACAACGGGCGCAACGATCATGCGCTGCCCGGCATCGATCTTCCGGGAAACCTGCGGATTTCCGTCGAGCCGACCGTGCTCGAGGACGCCGGCATCGTACTCTTTGCCATGCCTTCGCAGGCCCAGCGCGAGGCCGGCCGTTCGCTGTTCGGCTTCATCCGGCCGGGAACGGATGTGGTGATCTGCGCCAAGGGCATGGAGCGCTCCAGCGGCCGCCTGCTCACCGATGTCGTTGCCGAAGAACTGCACCTGCACAATGTCGCCGTGCTTTCCGGCCCCGGTTTTGCCGCCGATATCGCCAGGGGTCTGCCGACCGCGATGGCGATTGCCGCCGAAACCATGGATCGCGCCGCAATGCTCGCTGAAGCGCTTTCCAGCCCCACTTTCCGGCTCTATCCCTCGGCCGATCGCATCGGCGTGCAACTGGGCGGTGCCTTGAAGAACGTGCTGGCCATCGCCTGCGGCATCGTCGAAGGCGCCGGTCTCGGCGATTCCGCCCGTGCGGCGCTCATTTCCCGTGGCCTTGCCGAAATGTCGCGCTTCATCGCCGCCCGCGGCGGCGATGCCGAGACGGTTCGCGGCCTGTCGGGCCTCGGCGACCTCGTGCTGACGGCCACCAGCCACCAGTCGCGAAACCTGCGCTACGGCATCGCCATCGGCCGCGAAGGCCGCGCGCGTTCTGAAACAGGCGAACTGGTCGAGGGCGCCTTCGCGGCGTCCGTCGCGTCCTCCGTTGCGGCCGAACTCGGCGTCGAGATGCCGATCACCGATGCCGTGGCCGCGATCATCGATGGCCGGCTCGATGTGAAATCCGCGCTCGAACAGCTGATGACCCGCCCCATCCGCCAGGAATGATTTTTCAGGAGATAACCCGATGATTTTTGCCGTTCTCTGCAAGGACAAGCCCGATTCGCTGCAGCTGCGCATGGATACGCGCCCGGAGCACGTCGCCTTCCTCAACGATCTCAATGCCAAGGGCATCCTCGCCTTCGCCGGCCCCTTCCTTGACGACGCCGGCAAGCCGAGTGGTAGCCTCGTCGCCTTCAGGCTCGATACGATCGAGGAAGCGCGGGCGACCGCCGCCGCCGATCCTTACGCCAAGGCCGGCCTTTTCGCCGAAGTCGAGATCAAGCCCTGGAACTGGGTCTTCAACAACCCGGAGGCTTGAAAGTGGCTTACTGGCTCTACAAGTCCGAACCGTTCAAATGGTCCTGGGCCATGCAGAAGGATGCCGGCGCTGCCGGCACCGAATGGACGGGCGTGCGCAACTATCTCGCCCGCAACAACATGCGGGCGATGACGATCGGCGACAAGGGTTTCTTCTATCACTCCAATGAAGGCCTTGAGATCGTCGGCATTACCGAGGTCTGCGCGCTCTCCCATCCCGATTCCACCGCCGAGGGCGATGCCCGCTGGGATTGCGTCGATATCCGCGCTGTCTGCGATATGCCGCGCCCGGTGACGCTGAAGGACATCAAGGCGAGCCCGAAGCTTGAAAAGATGCAGCTCGTCACCTCGATGCGCCTTTCGGTGCAGGCGGTCACGGAAGAGGAATATCTCGAAGTCTGCCGCATGGGCGGGCTGGAAAACCCGCCGCGCTGAGGCCTGTTTGAAGACCGATCCCCAAACCTTCATCCTCGAAAACACCGATATACTTGTCTCGCCACATGTGCCGGAAATCCGGCTGCATCTGGCAAGCGAGGCGCATGACCTGTGGCTGAAGACGGAGGAAGAGCTGGAGGAAATCGGCCTGCCGCCGCCATTCTGGGCCTTCGCCTGGGCGGGCGGGCAGGGGCTTGCCCGTTACGTGCTCGATCATCCCGAACTGGTGCGCGGCCGCGATGTCGTCGATTTTGCCGCAGGCTCGGGGCTGGTCGGTATTGCCGCGAGCAAGGCGGGGGCCGCTTCCGTGCTTGCCGCCGATATCGATCCCTGGGCGGAAACCGCCGTTCGGCTCAATGCAAAGCTCAACGGCGTGGAGATCGCTTTCACCGGCCGCAATATCGTCGGGGAGGTGAAGCCGGGTACGGTGCTGCTGGCCGGCGATGTCTTCTACGACAAGACTTTTGCCGATGCCCTCATTCCGTGGTTCTCGGATATCGTTGTTCAGGGCGGCATGGTGCTGGTCGGCGATCCCGGCCGAAGCTATTGCCCGCGGCACCTGATGCAGCCGCTCGCTACCTATGAAGTGCCGGTGACGCGCGCGCTGGAAGACAGCGAAGTCAAGCGCACCACCGTCTGGCGTTTCGCCGGCCTCAGCGACGCCTGATCACGCAGACGCCGCGCTCATAAGAGCAGGCCCGGTCCATGGTTTCCGGATTGACATCGAGAACCCGCGGCCGGTTCATATAGGCGCCGAGATCGACATCGATATTGACGTCGCCATAGCCGTAGCCGCCGTAGTTGTCCTGGCTGAAATAGATGCCGTTGCCGGGATCGCGCCAGGCGGAAATGCCGCCGGCATAGGTGCCGATGCCGGGGACGGGCGAGGGAAAGTTACCGCCGTCGCCATAATCGTAATAGGGCATCCGATCACGGTTGCGGCGATAATCACGGACGAAGTCATGGCGTCGGTCGAAACGACGATCAAAACGGCGCTCGTCGCGACGGTCGAAGCGGCGATCGGCATTGCGCCAGCGATCGTTCCGCCAGCCGTCATTGCGCCAATGGTCGTTGCGGTAGTCGTGGCGATAGCGGTTCTTGCCGGACAGGATCGTCCGCGACTCGATATTCCGGTCGTTGTGCCCGCGGCGATAGATGTTGCGCTGGTCGATATCGCGCGCGGTCGAGACATCGGCGGCGCCGAAACCCAGCACCATCGCAAGGATCAAGACTTTGGTCGCATTCAGAAGAGGAAATGGACGCATCCTGGCGGCCCTCCGGATAACTCTTAACAAATCCTTAAACGGCAATCTGGGGCACAAAGCCGAAAAAGTCACGGAAAACAGGCAAAAAACGCGATCTATCGTTAACAGACCGGTGGAATCGGGACACGCGGATCGGGAGATTCGTCTAATCGATTAAAATGATTTTGCAGTGCAAACTGCACTTGTCGTTAAGACTTATGGTGATTAAAGGTCGGCTAACTGAATTGCACACAACTCCGTGCAATACCGGATGAAAATAGTCTAGTTTTCTGGGCTTTTGAGCCGGCTGTTCCCATGAGGTTCCGATGACGGATGTCACCAAAAGTCGGCCTTTGTCGCCGCATCTTCAAATCTACAAGCCTATCCCCACCATGGTCATGTCGATCGTCCACCGTATCACCGGCGGCGCGCTCTATTTCGGCACGATCCTGGTTGCCTGGTGGCTGATCGCCGCGGCCAGCGGCCCGGCCTATTACGATTGGGTCAGCGCCGTGTTCGGCTCGCTCCTCGGCCGGCTGGTGCTGTTCGGCTATACCTGGGCGCTGGTGCATCACCTCTTCGGCGGCATCCGCCATTTCCTCTGGGATATGGGCCATGCCTACGAGAAAAATCTGGCGACGAAGATGGCGATCGCCAATGCAATCGGCTCGGTGGTGGTGACGCTGCTGATCTGGATCGTCGGCTACGCGGTTCGCTGAGGGAGATCGTTTCATGGATATGCGTACACCTCTCGGAAAAGTCCGCGGCCTCGGCTCTGCCAAGGAAGGCACGGATCACTTCTGGCGCCAGCGCGTCACGGCGGTCGCCAATGTGCCGCTGATCATCTTCTTCATCTTCTTCGTGCTGACCCATACGACGTCCACCCATCAGGAACTCGTCGCGGCGCTTTCCAATCCTTTCGTCGCGGTCATCATGGGGCTGGTGGTGCTGTCGGGCGTCATCCACATGCGGCTCGGCATGCAGGTCATCATCGAAGACTACGTGCATGGCGAAGGCTCCAAGCTCGCTCTTCTCATGCTCAACACGTTTTTTGCGATCGCGGTCGGCGGGCTCTGTCTTTTCGCCCTCCTGAAGATCGCGTTTGCAGGGTAATTCAAAATGGCACCCACCACTTCACCTGCCGCCGGCGGCAAAGCCTATACATATGTCGACCATTCCTATGACGTGATCGTCGTCGGCGCCGGTGGCGCCGGCCTGCGTGCCACGCTCGGTATGGCCGAGCAGGGTTTCCGCACCGCCTGCATCACCAAGGTCTTCCCGACGCGCTCCCACACGGTCGCAGCGCAGGGCGGCATCGCGGCGTCACTCAGGAACATGACGCCGGATTGCTGGCAGTGGCATCTCTACGACACCGTCAAGGGCTCCGACTGGCTGGGCGACGTCGATGCCATGCAGTATCTCGCCATGGAAGCGCCCAAGGCGGTCTATGAGCTGGAGCACTACGGCGTGCCCTTCTCGCGCAATGCGGAAGGCAAGATCTACCAGCGCCCGTTCGGCGGCCATATGCAGAATTACGGCGAAGGCCCGCCGGTGCAGCGCACCTGCGCTGCCGCCGACCGCACCGGCCACGCCATCCTGCATACGCTTTACGGCCAGTCGCTGCGCCACAATGCCGAGTTCTTCATCGAGTATTTCGCGCTCGACCTGATCATGTCGGACGACGGCAGCCGCTGCACCGGCGTCGTCGCCTGGAACCTCGATGACGGCACGATCCATCGCTTCGCCGCCAAGATGGTGGTGCTGGCGACCGGCGGTTACGGCCGCGCCTATTTCTCGGCGACCTCGGCCCACACCTGCACCGGTGACGGCGGCGGCATGATCGCCCGCGCCGGCCTGCCGCTGCAGGATATGGAATTCGTCCAGTTCCACCCGACCGGCATCTACGGCGCCGGCTGTCTCATCACCGAAGGTGCGCGCGGCGAAGGCGGCTATCTCGTCAATTCCGAAGGCGAGCGCTTCATGGAGCGTTACGCGCCGTCGGCCAAGGACCTCGCCTCGCGCGACGTCGTCTCGCGCTGCATGACGATGGAAATCCGCGAAGGCCGCGGCGTCGGCAAGAACAAGGACCACATCTTCCTGCATCTCGACCATCTCGACCCGGCCGTGCTGCACGAGCGCCTGCCGGGCATTTCCGAGAGCGCCAAGATTTTCGCCGGCGTCGATGTGACGCGCGAGCCGATCCCGGTCCTGCCGACCGTTCACTACAACATGGGCGGCATTCCGACGAACTACTGGGGCGAAGTGCTGAATGCCGACAGCTCCAATCCTGAGCGTGTCATCCCCGGCCTGATGGCCGTCGGTGAAGCCGGCTGCGCCTCGGTGCACGGCGCAAACCGCCTCGGCTCCAACTCGCTGATCGACCTCGTGGTCTTCGGCCGGGCGGCTGCGATCCGCGCCGCCGAGGTCATCGACCGCACGTCCGCCGTGCCGGCGATCAACGAGAAGGCCTGCGACAAGATCATGGATCGCTTCGATCGCCTGCGCTTTGCCAACGGCGGCACGCCGACGGCGGTGCTGCGTGAAAAGATGCAGCGCGCCATGCAGGAAGACGCCGCCGTGTTCCGCACCCAGGAATCGCTCGAAAGCGGTTGCCAGCGCCTGTCGGCGATCTGGAAGGAATTGCCGGACATCAAGGTCACCGACCGCTCGATGATCTGGAACTCCGACCTCGTCGAAACGCTGGAGCTGGAAAACCTGATGGCCAACGCCATCACCACGGTCTACGGCGCCGAGGCCCGCAAGGAAAGCCGCGGCTCCCACGCCCGCGAAGATTATACCAGCGGCCCGTTTGCCGGCCGCGACGACGTCAACTGGCGCAAGCACACGCTGGCCTGGGTGAACGAAGCCGGCGATGTCCGCCTCGATTACCGACCGGTTCACACCGACCTGATTGCCGATGGCATCGATCCGCACAAGATCGAGCCGAAGGCACGCGTGTACTAAGGAGAACTGGACATGGTTGAACTCGCTCTCCCCAAAAACTCGCAGGTCACCGAAGGCAAGGTCTGGCCGAAGCCGGCCGGGGCCACCAACACCCGCGAGTTCCGCGTCTATCGCTGGAGCCCGGATGACGGCAAGAACCCGTCGATCGATACCTTCTACATCGATGTCGACGATTGCGGCCCGATGGTTCTCGATGCGCTGCTCTACATCAAGAACAAGATCGACCCGACACTGACGCTGCGCCGCTCCTGTCGCGAAGGCATCTGCGGCTCCTGCGCCATGAACATCGACGGCACCAACACGCTCGCCTGCACCAAGGGCATGGACGAGATCAAGGGTGCGGTGAAGATCTATCCGCTGCCGCACATGCCCGTCGTCAAGGACCTGGTGCCGGACCTTACCCATTTCTACGCCCAGCACCGGTCGATCGAGCCCTGGCTCAAGACCGTGTCGCCGCCGCCGGCCAAGGAATGGAAGCAGAGCCATGAGGATCGTCAGAAGCTCGACGGCCTCTACGAGTGCATCCTGTGCGCCTGCTGCTCGACCTCCTGTCCGAGCTATTGGTGGAACGGCGACCGTTATCTCGGCCCGGCCGTGCTGCTGCAGGCCTATCGCTGGCTGATCGACAGCCGCGACGAAGCCAAGGGCGAACGTCTCGACAACCTCGAGGACCCCTTCCGCCTCTATCGCTGCCACACGATCATGAACTGCGCGCAGACTTGCCCCAAGGGTCTCAACCCGGCCAAGGCGATCGGCGAAATCAAGAAGATGATGGTCGAGCGCCGGGTGTAAGCCGCCTTGCCCTCGAAACGATAAACGGCGCCGGGCTTGTCCCGGCGTTGTCGTATCCGGCGGTTGCAGGACTGTTCTGCCCGGATATCGTCGCGGAATCGTTTCAATCGCGCCACATCGAGGCAAAGATTCATGCCTAGGCTTGATTGAAAAGGTAGTTTTAAGTTAATGGCGCCTATATTGCTGGCGCATGTTGCGCAAAAGTGTAAGAGCGGTTTTGCGGTAGCGACATGCGGTGGAACAAGACACCAGAGCGAGGAGCGATCTGAAAGATCGCGACGCGCTTTGGCAAGCGCGCAATCAGCGGTAATCGGGAGTTACGACATGCGGGTAATCCATGCGGCAGCAGGTCTGGCAGTGGCGCTGGCGCTGACGGGATGTCAGCGGACGTCCATGAGCGATTTCAACACCGCGCCACAGCCGGCTCCCGTGACGGCCCAGCCTGTGGGCGGCGTCTCGTCGAGCCAGCTGCCTGACCCGACGGCCTCGGGCAACACATCGCAGTTCCCCGCGGCACCGGTCAGCAACACGGCCGGCGTCAACGGCCCGGTTCCGGGCACCACCGATACCGGTGCGGCGGCCAACGCGCTTGATGTCACCAAGGAATCCATGGTCGGCAACTGGCGCGTCAGCAATGGCGGCGCCTCCTGCGATATGTTCCTGACGCTCACCAATCTCGGCAGCGGCTCGCGGGGCGGCACGCGCGGCTGCGCCGGTGAGTTGACCCAGATGGGCTCCTGGGAAGTGGCCGGCAAGCAGGTCATCCTGAAGGACCGTAACGGCAATCCGCTGGCCCGGCTCTACAAGAGCGCCGACGCCCGTTTCGACGGCTCTACCAATGGCGGCCAGCCGGTCAGCCTCAGCCGCTAAGTTCCGAGCCCGGCGCAACCGCCGGGCTTTTTTGTCGCCTGAGGGGCGAGGGGCCATCCGTGCCGAATTCCGAAGACTGCATTTCCCGTAAACTGGAAGCCCTTGTCGCATCGGGCGACATGCGCAGCGATCCCGTCCAGATGACGATCGCCCGCCGGCTCGACCGCCTGGCAAGCGATCTTGCATCAAGCCGCGGCGAGCGCAAGTCGAGCGCGCTCGGCTGGCTGTTTGCCGCCCGCCGGCAGGATCACTCACCCGTCAAGGGGCTTTATCTGTATGGCGGCGTCGGGCGCGGCAAGACCATGCTGATGGACCTGTTCTTTGAGACGGTACCGATCAAACGCAAGCGACGCGCCCATTTCCACGAATTCATGGCCGATGTCCACGAGCGCATCTTCCAGCATCGCCAGAAACTGAAAAACGGCGAGACGAAGCAGGCCGATCCGATTCCCCCGGTCGCGTCTGCCATCTTCGCCGAGGCGCGGCTGCTCTGCTTCGACGAGTTCACCGTCACCGACATTGCCGATGCGATGATCCTGTCGCGCCTGTTCGGTGAGCTTTTTTCCCGCGGCTGCGTGCTGGTCGCGACCTCGAATGTCGAGCCGTCGAACCTCTACCGGGATGGCCTTAATCGCGGCCTTTTCCTGCCCTTCATCGACCTCCTGCGCGCCCATGCCGAGATCGTGCCGCTCGATACCGAGACCGATTACCGCATGCTGAAGACCTCGGGCCTGCCCGTCTGGTCCGAGCCGCTGGGGCCAGAGGCCGATGCGGTGATGGACCGGTCGTGGAAGCAGGCGACCGCGGGGCTTGTCGTCGCGCCTGCCGAAATCCACCACAAGGGCCGCACCATTCCCGTCCCGCGCGCCGCCGGCGACTGCGCCCGCTTCAGCTTTTCCGACCTCTGCGAGAAACCGCTTGCCGCGGCCGACTATCTCGCGATCCTGCATCACTACAGCGTCATCTTCGTCGATCACATCCCCCATCTCGGGCCGGAGCGGCGCAACGAGACTAAGCGCTTCATACTGCTCGTCGATACGATCTACGATCAGGGCGCCCGCTTTTTCGCCTCGGCGGCATCCGCTCCGTCCGAACTGCTGACCGCCAGAAAAGGCACCGAAGGTTTCGAGTTCGACCGCACCGTTTCGCGCCTGATCGAGATGCAAAGCGAAGAATATGCGCGGCGCAACGATGCCGATGCCGCTTGATTTTGACGGAACTGCGACAGAAATTCTTACGTTTACGTAAGAATTTTATGATCTAACCGATTGAAATCGTTCTACTCAAAAGTATTGGTTGATATTTTAGGCAATGCGTCTTAAGTCCTTGCCGCGTAAGGTTTGGCGCTCGCACGTCTAAAAGGCGGAGCCCTCGTTTCAGGCCTTGTCAGATTTGGATCGCAAAGGAAGCACTTTCATGGCGCGCAACAAGATCGCACTCATTGGTTCTGGAATGATTGGTGGCACGCTGGCGCATCTCGCCGGCCTCAAGGAGTTGGGCGACATCGTCCTCTTCGACATTGCCGACGGCATTCCACAGGGCAAGGGCCTCGATATTGCCCAGTCCTCCCCGGTCGAGGGTTTCAACGCCAACCTCACCGGCGCCAGCGACTATTCCGCCATTGAAGGCGCAGACGTCTGCATCGTCACCGCCGGCGTCGCCCGCAAGCCGGGCATGAGCCGCGACGACCTGCTCGGCATCAACCTCAAGGTCATGGAACAGGTCGGCGCCGGCATCAAGAAGTATGCCCCGAACGCCTTTGTCATCTGCATCACCAACCCGCTCGACGCGATGGTCTGGGCGCTGCAGAAGTTCTCCGGCCTGCCGAAGAACATGGTCGTCGGCATGGCCGGCGTGCTCGACTCGGCCCGCTTCCGCCTGTTCCTGTCCCAGGAATTCAATGTTTCGGTTCAGGACGTCACGGCCTTCGTTCTCGGCGGCCATGGCGATACCATGGTGCCGCTCGCCCGCTACTCGACCGTTGGCGGCATTCCGCTGACCGATCTCGTCAAGATGGGCTGGGTCACCAAGGAACGCCTCGAAGAAATCATCCAGCGCACCCGTGACGGCGGCGCCGAAATCGTCGGTCTGCTCAAGACCGGCTCGGCCTACTACGCTCCGGCCGCTTCGGCGATCGAGATGGCTGAATCCTTCCTCAAGGACAAGAAGCGCGTTCTGCCGGTCGCCGCACACCTCACCGGCCAGTACGGCGTCAAGGATATGTATGTCGGCGTGCCCACCATCATCGGTGCCGGCGGTGTCGAGCGCGTTATCGAAGTCGAGTTCAACAAGGCCGAACAGGAAGCCTTCGACAAGTCGGTCGCAGCCGTTGCCGGTCTGTGCGAAGCCTGCGTCGCCATCGCTCCGAGCCTCAAGTAATCGCCTTCAGGCTAAACAGGACATTTTCCCATGAACATTCATGAATATCAGGCCAAGGCTCTGCTGAAGACCTTCGGCGCCCCGGTCGCCAAGGGTGTGCCGATCCTCAAGGTCGAGGAAGCCGAAGCTGCTGCCCGCTCGCTCCCCGGCCCGCTTTACGTGGTCAAGAGCCAGATCCATGCCGGCGGCCGCGGCAAAGGCAAGTTCAAGGAACTCGGCCCCGATGCCAAGGGCGGCGTTCGCCTTGCCAAGTCGATCGACGAAGTCCTCGCCCATGCCAAGGACATGCTCGGCAATACGCTGGTGACGGCCCAGACCGGCGAAGCCGGCAAGCAGGTCAACCGCCTCTACATCGAAGACGGCGCCGATATCGACCGCGAGCTTTACTGCTCGCTGCTGGTCGATCGCTCGGTCGGCCGCGTGGCCTTCGTCGTCTCGACCGAAGGCGGCATGGACATCGAGGCTGTCGCCCACGACACGCCGGAGAAAATCCACACCATCGCCATCGATCCGGAAACGGGCGTCACGGCTGACGATGTCGCCAAGATCTCCAAGGCGCTCGAGCTTTCGGGTGCCGCCGCTGAAGATGCCAAGTCGCTGTTCCCGGTCCTCTACAAGGCCTTCAGCGAGAAGGACATGGCCCTTCTCGAAATCAACCCGCTGATCGTCATGAAGGACGGCCACCTGCGCGTTCTCGACGCCAAGGTTTCCTTCGACGGCAACGCCCTGTTCCGCCACGACGACGTAAAGGCGCTGCGCGACGAGACCGAAGAAGACGCCAAGGAAATCGAAGCCTCCAAGTGGGACCTCGCTTACGTGGCTCTCGACGGCAACATCGGCTGCATGGTCAACGGTGCCGGCCTTGCCATGGCGACCATGGACATCATCAAGCTGTACGGCAAGGAGCCGGCGAACTTCTGCGACGTCGGCGGTGGCGCCGGCAAGGACAAGGTCGCGGCAGCCTTCAAGATCATCACCGCCGATCCGAAGGTCGAGGGCATCCTCGTCAACATCTTCGGCGGCATCATGAAGTGCGACGTCATCGCTGAAGGCGTTGTCGCCGCCGTGCAGGAAGTCGGCCTCAAGGTTCCGCTGGTCGTTCGTCTCGAAGGCACGAATGTCGAGCTTGGCAAGAAGATCCTGAACGAATCGGGTCTGGCGATCACCGCCGCCGACGATCTGGACGACGCTGCCAAGAAGATCGTCGCTGCGATCAACGGCTAATTGAAGGACCTGAACTTATGTCGATTCTCGTCAACAAGAACACCAAGGTCCTGGTTCAGGGCCTGACCGGCAAGACCGGTACTTTCCACACCGAACAGGCGCTGGCCTACTACGGCACGCAGATGGTCGGCGGTATCCACCCGAAGAAGGGCGGCGAAACCTGGACCGGCTCCAAGGGCGAAAGCCTGCCGATCTTCGCTTCGGTTGCCGAAGGCCGTGAAAAGACCGGCGCCGACGCATCCGTGATCTACGTTCCGCCGGCCGGTGCCGCGGATGCGATCATCGAGGCGATCGATGCGGAAATCCCGTTCATCACCTGCATCACCGAAGGCATCCCGGTCATGGACATGGTGCGCGTCAAGGCTCGCCTCGACCGCTCCAAGTCGCGCCTGCTGGGTCCGAACTGCCCCGGCATCCTGACCCCGGAAGAATGCAAGATCGGCATCATGCCGGGCTCGATCTTCCGCAAGGGCTCGGTCGGCATCGTTTCGCGTTCGGGTACGCTCACCTATGAAGCCGTGTTCCAGACCTCGAACGAAGGCCTCGGCCAGACCACCGCTGTCGGCATCGGCGGCGACCCGGTCAAGGGCACCGAGTTCATCGACGTGCTCGAGATGTTCCTCGCCGACGAAGCCACGACCTCGATCATCATGATCGGCGAAATCGGCGGCTCGGCTGAAGAAGATGCAGCCCAGTTCCTGATCGACGAAGCCAGGAAGGGCCGCAAGAAGCCGATGGCCGGCTTCATCGCGGGCCGCACGGCACCGAAGGGCCGCACCATGGGCCACGCCGGCGCTGTCGTTTCCGGCGGCAAGGGCGATGCGGAATCGAAGATCTCTGCCATGGAAGCCGCCGGCATCAAGGTGTCGCCGTCCCCGGCACGCCTCGGCAAGACCCTCGTCGAAGTCCTTAAGGGCTAAGACCGACATTGCGGGAGGCGGAACTCCGGTTTCGCCTTCCTCGCACCCTTTCAGCATCGGATGCTCGCGCTTTACGCGCACGATCGCCCGGACGGACCGGGCGACGCCAACCAGTCAGGAGGCGGACGGACAGGTCCGCGGCACACAATGGCAAGGCAAGAGGCCAACGAACAATTCCTGCTGACCTCGTTCCTCGACGGAGCGAATGCCAGCTATATCGAACAGCTTTATGCGCGCTATGAAAACGACCCGTCGTCGGTTTCCGGCGAATGGCAGTCCTTCTTCAAGGCGCTGCAGGACGAGCCGGGCGATGTGGTCAAGGCCGCCAAGGGCGCCTCCTGGAAGAAGCCGAACTGGCCCGTGACCGAGCGCACGGAGCTGGTTTCCGCTCTCGACGGCGACTGGGGCACGGTCGAGAAGGTTATCGAAAAGAAGGTGAAGGCGAAAGCCGAGGAGCAGGCCGCCGCCACCGGCGTTGCCGCCGCCCCCGCCGACATCCAGCAGGCGACCCGCGATTCGGTCCGCGCGATCATGCTGATCCGCGCCTACCGCGCCCGCGGCCACCTGCATGCCAAGCTCGACCCGCTGGCGATCGCCGCCCCGGTCGACGACTACCATGAGCTTTCGCCCTCCAATTACGGCTTCGGCCCGGAGGACATGGACCGCAAGATCTTCCTCGATAACGTGCTCGGCCTCGAATATGCGACCGTGCGCGAAATGATCGAGATTCTGGAGCGCACCTACTGCTCCACCCTCGGCGTCGAGTTCATGCACATCTCCGACCCGGAGATCAAAGGCTGGATTCAGGAACGCATCGAAGGCCCGGACAAGGGCGTCGCCTTCACCGCCGAAGGCAAGAAGGCCATCCTGTCGAAGCTGATCGAGGCCGAAGGCTTCGAGCAGTTCATCGACGTCAAGTACAAGGGCACCAAGCGCTTCGGCCTCGACGGCGGCGAATCGCTGATCCCGGCGCTCGAGCAGATTATCAAGCGCGGCGGCCAGGAAGGCCTGAAGGAAGTCATCCTCGGCATGGCCCACCGCGGCCGTCTGAACGTCTTGACCAACGTCATGGGCAAGCCGCACCGCGCCGTGTTCCATGAGTTCAAGGGCGGCTCCTACGCCCCCGACGACGTCGAAGGTTCGGGCGACGTGAAGTACCATCTCGGCGCTTCCTCCGACCGCGAATTCGACGGCAACAAGGTTCACCTGTCGTTGACGGCAAACCCGTCGCACCTCGAAATCGTCAACCCTGTCGTCATGGGCAAGGCCCGCGCCAAGCAGGACCAGATGGCGAAGGTGTTCGAGGGCGACGTCATTCCGCTGTCGGAGCGCGCGCAGGTCATGCCGCTGCTTCTCCACGGCGATGCCGCCTTTGCCGGCCAGGGCGTCACGGCTGAAATCCTCGGCCTTTCGGGCCTGCGCGGCCACCGCGTTGCCGGCACGGTGCATTTCATCATCAACAACCAGATCGGCTTCACCACCAATCCGGCCTTCTCGCGTTCGTCGCCCTATCCGTCCGACGTCGCCAAGATGATCGAGGCGCCGATCTTCCACGTGAACGGCGACGATCCGGAAGCGGTCACCTACGCCGCCAAGATCGCCACCGAATTCCGCATGAAGTTCCACAAGCCGGTCGTGATCGACATGTTCTGCTACCGCCGCTTCGGCCATAACGAAGGCGACGAGCCGTCCTTCACCCAGCCGAAGATGTACAAGGTCATCCGCGGCCACAAGACGGTCGTGCAGCTCTATGGCGCCCGCCTGATCGCCGAAGGCCTGATCTCCGAAGGCGAACTGGAAAAGATGAAGGCCGATTGGCGCAACCATCTGGAACAGGAATTCGAGGCTGGCCAGTCCTACAAGCCCAACAAGGCCGACTGGCTGGATGGCGCATGGTCTGGTCTGCGCACCGCCGACAATCAGGACGAACAGCGCCGCGGCAAGACCTCCGTGCCGATGAAAACCCTGAAGGAAGTCGGCCGCAAGCTCTCGGAAGTGCCGGAAGGTTTCAACGTCCACAAGACGATCCAGCGCTTCATGGACAACCGCGCCAACATGATCCAGACGGGCGAAGGCATCGACTGGGCGATGGCGGAAGCGCTGGCTTTCGGCACGCTCTGCGTCGAAGGCAACAAGATCCGTCTGTCCGGTCAGGATTGCGAACGCGGCACCTTCTCGCAGCGCCATTCGGTTCTCTACGATCAGGAGACCGAAGAGCGCTACATCCCGCTCGCCAACCTCTCGCCGACCCAGGCCCGCTACGAAGTCATCAACTCGATGCTCTCGGAAGAGGCCGTGCTCGGCTTCGAATACGGCTATTCGCTGGCCCGCCCGAATGCGCTGACCCTCTGGGAAGCCCAGTTCGGCGACTTCGCCAACGGTGCGCAGGTCGTGTTCGACCAGTTCATCTCGTCCGGCGAGCGCAAGTGGCTGCGCATGTCCGGCCTCGTCTGCCTGCTGCCGCACGGCTACGAAGGCCAGGGCCCGGAACACTCGTCGGCCCGTCTCGAGCGCTATCTGCAGATGTGCGCCGAAGACAACATGCAGGTCGCCAACGTCACCACGCCGGCGAACTACTTCCACATCCTGCGCCGTCAGATGAAACGCGACTTCCGCAAGCCGCTGATCATGATGACGCCGAAGTCGCTGCTGCGCCACAAGCGCGCTGTCTCCTCGCTGTCGGAAATGGCCGGCGAAAGCTCGTTCCACCGCCTGCTGTGGGACGATGCCGAAGTCATCAAGGACGGTCCGATCAAGCTGCAGAAGGATGCCAAGATCCGCCGCGTCGTGCTCTGCACCGGCAAGGTCTATTACGACCTGCTCGAAGAGCGCGAAAAGCGCGGCATCGACGACATCTACCTGCTGCGCGTTGAACAGCTCTATCCGTTCCCGGCCAAGGCGCTCATCAACGAGCTGTCGCGCTTCCGCAACGCCGAGATGGTCTGGTGCCAGGAAGAGCCGAAGAACATGGGCGCGTGGTCGTTCATCGATCCGTACCTGGAGTGGGTGCTCGCCCATATCGACGCCAAGTACCAGCGGGTTCGCTACACCGGCCGTCCGGCGGCTGCCTCTCCGGCAACCGGCCTGATGTCGAAGCACCTCGCCCAGCTTGCGGCCTTCCTGGAAGACGCGCTGGGAGGCTGATAGCCTCCCAGCGCTCCCATAATCGAAACCGATACCTGAAGAACGGACTTTTAAAATCATGGCTACAGAAATCCGCGTGCCCACCCTGGGCGAATCCGTCAGCGAGGCCACCGTCGGTACCTGGTTCAAGAAGGTCGGCGATACCGTCAAGGCCGACGAGCCGATCCTCGAACTCGAAACCGACAAGGTGACGATCGAAGTTCCGGCCCCTGCTGCCGGCGTGCTTTCCGAAATCGTCGCCAATGCCGGTGAAACAGTCGGCCTCGGCGCACTGCTCGGCCAGATCGCCGAAGGTGCCGGCGCTGCCGCCGCCGCTCCCGGTGCTGCCGAGAAGAAGGCCGCACCGGCCGCTGCCGCACCGGCACCGGTTGCTGCACCTGCCGCCGCCGCCATGCCGGCCGCACCGGCCGCCGCCAAGCTGCTTGCTGAAAACAACCTGTCGGCGTCGGATGTCGATGGTTCCGGCAAGCGTGGTCAGGTGCTGAAGGGCGACGTTCTCGCTGCTGTCGCCAAGGGCGTCTCCGCTCCTGCCGCAACCCCGGCCGTTGCCCGTGCGCCGTCGCCGGCCGAAGACGCGCCGCGCGAAGAGCGCGTCAAGATGACCCGCCTTCGCCAGACGATCGCCCGTCGCCTCAAGGACGCGCAGAACACCGCCGCCATGCTCACCACCTATAACGAGGTGGACATGTCGGCCGTCATGGCGCTGCGCAACCGTTACAAGGACATTTTCGAGAAGAAGCACGGCGTGAAGCTCGGCTTCATGGGCTTCTTCACCAAGGCCGTCACCCACGCGCTGAAGGAAATCCCGGCCGTCAACGCCGAGATCGACGGCACCGACATCATCTACAAGAACTTCTGCCACATCGGCGTCGCCGTCGGCACCGACAAAGGCCTCGTCGTTCCGGTGGTGCGCGATGCCGACCAGATGTCGATCGCCGAAATCGAGAAGGACATCGGCCGCCTCGGCAAGCTCGCCCGTGACGGCGCGCTCTCCATGGCCGACATGCAGGGCGGCACCTTCACCATCTCCAACGGGGGCGTCTACGGTTCGCTGATGTCCTCGCCGATCCTGAACGCGCCGCAGTCGGGCATTCTCGGCATGCACAAGATCCAGGAGCGTCCGGTCGTCGTCGGCGGCCAGATCGTCATCCGTCCGATGATGTATCTCGCGCTCTCCTACGATCACCGTATGGTCGACGGTAAGGAAGCCGTGACCTTCCTGGTACGCGTCAAGGAAAGCCTGGAAGATCCGGAACGCCTGGTTCTCGATCTCTAAGGATAGCGGATCATGGATGCAGCAGCACTGGCCGGTTCGCCGTTCCTGACGCTTCTTGCATGGAGCGTCGTGCTGCTGGTCTTCCATGTCGGCCTTCAAGGCATATTGGCGACGCAGGAACTCGGATCGGCCTGGAATGCCGGTCCGCGCGACGAGCACAAAGAGCCGTCCGGCAAGATCGCCGGGCGCGCCGAACGCGCGTCGAGAAATTTCCGCGAAACCTATCCCACCTTTGTCGGCCTCGCCCTGGGGCTGGCGATGACGGGCGATCCCGGCGGATGGGGTCTCGTGGGGGCGTGGCTGTGGTTTATCTGCCGCCTCGTCTATATTCCGCTCTATCTTGCTGGCGTGCCTTATATCCGCTCGCTGGTCTGGCTCGGCTCGCTGGCCGGTCTGCTGATCATGGTTTCCCGGCTCATCTTTTGATAGAAGACGGGCTGGGCTTCCGGACGGAGTAACTGCATGCACCCGTATCTCTTCGAACTCGCCTCGCTGATGGCGATCTTCGCTTTCGCTATCGTCTCGCCCGGTGCGGACCTTGCCATGGTCATGCGCCAGTCGCTCATCCATGGCCGCCGCTCCGCGATCATCACCTCCTTCGGCATCGGCACGTCGCTGATGTTCCATGTGACCTATACGATCCTGGGTCTCGGCCTGATCATTTCCCAGTCGATCTACCTCTTCAACATCGTCAAATGGTGCGGTGTCGCTTACCTGATCTATATCGGCATCAAGGCGCTGCGCGCCGGCAAGACCGATATGACGGAACTCACCGGCGACACGGATGCCGCCCACAAGGCACAATCCGCATTCAAGGCCTTCGGCCTCGGCTTTGCCGCCAATGCGTTGAACCCGAAGGCGGTGTTCTTCTTCCTGTCGATCTTCTCGACGGTGGTTTCCGCGCATACGCCGATCCCGGTCAAGTTCGGTTATGGCCTCGTCATGGCAAGCTGCCTCATCCTCTGGTTCGTCGGCGTCAGCCTGTTCATGACGACGCCGAAGATGCGGGCCGCCTTCTCGCGCATGAGCCAGTGGATCGACCGCGCCAGCGGCCTCGTCTTCATCGCGCTTGGCCTGAAGCTTGCGACGGAAAAGGCTGTCTGACGATGAAGCGTGCTATCACCGCATTGCTGTGTTCGCTTGCGCCCTTTGCCGCGCAGGCGGCCGATTGCCCGCAGAGCCGGGCGATCTACGGCGATGCCAATGGCGCTTACGAACTGCGCTTTGCGCCGGTCGGCGCCGAGAGCGCCACGACCAGCAACCGTTTCGACGTCATCGTCCTCAAGACCGACCTGAAGCTTGAAGGCTTCGTCATGCTCTCCGGCGATCCCGAGCGCGCCAATGGCATGGTCATGCACAATTGCCCGGAAGGCGACATAACCGGCGATGACCTCGCCGCCTGCATGATCTGGCAGGGTGTGGTTTATTCCGTCTCGTCTGCCGGCAAGATCGACCTCCTGCCCGCTGAAACGGCTGCGGCTGCGCAGCAGTTGCTGCTCCCCGATTTCGGCCCCGCCGTCAAAGCTTCCTCCATCGGGGAGAAGCTCACTGTCGCGCCCTGGGATGTCTTTGCCTTCAAGGGATGCGCGGCATGACGGAAAAGCCTGTTCTTCTCGTTACCGGCGGCAGCCGTGGCATCGGGGCCGCCATCTGCCGCTCCGCTGCCGCGGCTGGTTGGCGCGTGGTCGTGAATTATGCGGCCAATGCCGCCGCCGCTGAAGCCGTCGTTACCGATATCGTCAGGGCCGGCGGCGAGGCGATCGCGGTTGCCGGCGATGTCGCCGAACCCAGCGATATCGAAGCGATGTTCGCCACCATCGACAGCACCTATGGCCGGCTCGACGGCCTCGTCAACAATGCCGGTATCGTCGGCCCGCCGCAGCGCATCGACGAGATGGATTTCGCCCGCATCGACCGTATGCTGCGCGTCAATGTCACCGGCTCCATCCTCTGCGCCGGAGAGGCCGTGCGCCGCATGTCCAAAAGCCGGGGCGGCAAGGGCGGTGTGATCGTCAATATCTCCTCCATGGCCGCCGTTCTCGGTTCCGCGGGCCAATATGTCGATTATGCCGCCGCCAAGGGCGCGATCGATACCTTCACCGTCGGCCTCGCCCGCGAAGTCGCGACCGAGGGCATCCGCGTCAATGCCGTGCGTCCCGGCGTCATCGATACCGAAATCCACGCCTCCGGCGGCTTGCCCAACAGAGCCCGCGACATGGCGCCCGGCATTCCGATGCAGCGGCCCGGCGAGGCGCAGGAGGTCGCGGATGCGGTTCTTTACCTACTTTCGTCTTCGGCATCCTATGTCACGGGTGCCATCCTCAATGTCAGCGGCGGCCGTTAGCCCCACAAGGAAGGATATGTCATGGCCTATGATCTCATCGTAATCGGCTCCGGTCCCGGCGGTTATGTCTGCGCCGTCAAGGCAGCCCAGCTCGGTCTGAAGGTCGCCGTGGTCGAAAAGCGTGCGACCTACGGCGGCACCTGCCTGAACATCGGCTGCATCCCCTCCAAGGCGCTGCTGCATGCCTCGGAAGTCTTCCACCACACCGCCCACGGCATCGATGTTCTCGGCGTCGAAGTCGCGGCCCCGACGCTCAATCTCGACAAGATGATGGCCCACAAGGATGCGACGGTGAAATCCAACACCGACGGCGTCGCCTTCCTGTTCAAGAAGAACAAGATCGACGGCTTCCAGGGCGCCGGCCGCGTCGTCTCGGCCGGCAAGGTCGCGGTGAAGGCTGAAGACGGTTCCGAGCAGGTCCTCGAAACCAAGAACATCGTCATCGCCACCGGCTCCGACGTCGCGGGCATTCCGGGCGTTCCGGTCGAGATCGACGAAGAGGTCATCATCTCGTCCACCGGCGGCATCGCGCTGAAGAAGGTTCCGCAGACCCTGATCGTCGTCGGCGGGGGCGTCATCGGCCTCGAACTCGGCTCGGTCTGGCAGCGCCTCGGCGCCAAGGTCACGGTCGTCGAATATCTCGACACCATCCTCGGCGGCATGGACGGCGAAGTCTCCAAGCAGTTCCAGCGTATGCTGGCCAAGCAGGGCTTCGATTTCAAGCTCGGCGCCAAGGTCACCGGTGTCGAAAAGTCGGGTTCCGGCGCCAAGGTCACCTATGAGCCGGTCAAGGGTGGCGACGCCCAGACGCTCGAAGCCGACGTCGTCCTCATCGCCACCGGCCGCAAGCCCTACACGGCCGACCTCGGCCTTGAAGAAGCCGGCGTTGCCCTCGACAACCGCGGCCGCGTCGAAATCGACGGCCACTTCAAGACCAATGTCGATGGCATCTATGCGATCGGCGACGTCGTGCGCGGTCCGATGCTCGCCCACAAGGCGGAAGACGAGGGCGTCGCTCTTGCCGAAATCCTCGCGGGACAGGCCGGCCACGTGAACTACGATGTCATTCCGGGCGTCGTCTACACCCAGCCGGAAGTCGCCTCCGTCGGCAAGACGGAAGAGGAGCTGAAGGCTGCAGGCATCGCCTACAAGGTCGGCAAATTCCCCTTCACCGCCAACGGCCGCGCCCGCGCCATGCTGCAGACCGACGGTTTCGTGAAGATCCTCGCCGACAAGGAAACCGACCGCGTTCTCGGCGGCCACATCGTCGGGTTCGGCGCCGGCGAGATGATCCACGAGATCGCCGTGCTGATGGAATTCGGCGGTTCCTCCGAAGACCTCGGCCGCACCTGCCATGCACACCCGACCATGTCGGAAGCCGTCAAGGAAGCCGCACTCGCGACCTTCTTCAAACCGATCCATATGTGATCGCGGATACACAAGGGCGCCTCACGAGGCGCCCTCAGTCCGAAGATTTCGTGGTCTCGTGTTGTCCACCGCGCACTCTTGTTGTGAGTGCTACGGTGACGCCCACTCTTCATAGAGGTACGTCATGATCGAGATACGAAATGCAATACCCGAAGACGTCTACAGCCTTGCTGAAATTGGGTTGGCTGCCTGGAGTAAGGGTATCGGGCCGCTCGTCCCTGCTGCGACCTCTTCCAAAATCGAGAGCAAAAATCCTTTCATACCTTTTCTCAGTGAAATGGGGGCCAGGATATTAGTTGCTATCGTCGATGGGCGAGCAGCCGGCATTGGTGCATGCGAAAATGAAGACGACTACATTAGCGATATCTGGGTTTCCCCCGAATTTGAGGGACGAGGCGTTGGATCAGCATTAGTTAGGGCGCTCGAACGTGAGATTCTCAGCCGCGGTTATCCCGCAGCGCGAATTCATGTCGCTGCCGCCAATGAACGTGCTCTGGGGCTGTATGAACGCCTTGGATACAAGCAGAATGTTCGCGAAACGGCTTTTGACCCTATCCTTGAAATCTATCTTGAGAAAATAGGGCTACAAAAGAATCTTTTGGTGCCCGACCGGTAATGGTGCTTTCGCTGGGCGTGCGATCTAGCTCTCCTGCCAAAACAAAGGGCGCCTCGCGGCGCCCTCCATCGTTCAAAATCTCCCGCCGCTTACTGCAGCGTCCGTGTCTGCAGCGCAGCTGCCGTCTGCGCATCGACAGGCCCGGTGGCCGCACCGATACCGTTCGGATCAAGCCCGGTCGCCACGACCGAAACGCGGAACACGCCATCCAGATTGCGGTCGAAGATCGAGCCGACGACGATGTCGGCTTCCTCGTACACTTCCTCGCGGATGCGCGTCGCTGCCTCGTCGACTTCGAACAGCGTCATGTCCATGCCGCCGGAAATCGAGATCAGCACGCCCTTGGCACCGCGCATCGAGACTTCACTGAGCAGCGGGTTGGCGATCGCCGCTTCCGCAGCTTTCAGCGCACGGCCTTCGCCGGAGGCTTCGCCCGTGCCCATCATGGCGCGGCCCATGCCCTTCATGACGGTTTTCACGTCGGCGAAGTCGAGGTTGATCAGGCCTTCCTTGACGATGAGGTCGGTGATGCAGCCGACGCCGGAATAGAGCACCCGGTCGGCGATCACGAAGGCATCGGCAAAGGTGGTCTTGGCATCGGCGATGCGGAAGAGGTTCTGGTTCGGGATGACGATGACGGTATCGGCCGCCTCACGCAGGCGCTCGATGCCTTCCTCGGCCGTCTGCATGCGGCGCTTGCCTTCGAAGCTGAAGGGCTTGGTGACGACGGCAACCGTCAGGATGCCGGCATTGCGCGCCGCCTGCGCGATCACCGGGGCTGCACCCGTGCCGGTGCCGCCGCCCATGCCGGCGGTGACGAAGCACATATGGGTGCCGCCGAGATGATCCATGATCTCGTCGATCGATTCTTCCGCAGCGGCACGGCCGACGTCCGGCAGCGAGCCGGCGCCGAGACCCTCGGTCACCTGCGAGCCGAGCTGTATCAGCCGGGTCGCTTTCGACATGGTCAGCGCCTGCGCATCGGTATTGGCCACCACGAATTCCGCGCCCTGCAGGCCTTCGGAAATCATGTTGTTGATGGCGTTGCCGCCGCCGCCGCCAACACCGATGACGGTGATCTTCGGTCTCATTTCCGAAACGTCGGGCTTCTTGAAATTCATGCGTCGTGTCCCTCGGGATGAAGCTGCGGCGAAGCAGATCGGTTCAAACGAATCAGTATCGCCTTGCAGAATAGATCCTCAAAAAGGCAGAGAGGCGGCACGGATGCAAGGGCCGGATCTTTTCGGAGACGTTTGGGCGGCCTCAGTTCACCGCGGTCACGGTGAAGCCGTCCTTGCGCAGGAGTTCGACCAGGCCCTGGTCGCCCGGCAGGTGCAGTGCGCCCACCGCCATGAAGGCATTGCCCTTTTCGAGGATCGGCCGGGCGCGGGTCGCCATGGTGTGGTTGCGGTCGGTGATGATCCGCTGTTCGAAATCGGCATCGTCGCTGCTGCCGGCCTCTTCTTCGGAAACGGCCTTCATGACCGGCATCACCATACCGATCTCGCCGCTGAGATAGAGTTCGGTCGTCGTTTCCATCACGTCCTTCACCGTGTCGCCAAGCCGCAACGTCTCGACCAGCGCCTGCACGTGGAATTGCGCGGGCAGGGCGTCCATGGCCTGCAACTGCTCGGTCAGGGTTTCAAGCCCCTTCAGCGTCTTGCCCGTCTTCAGGGCCTCTTCGGCAAGCTGCTTGTCGAGGAAGGAGGCGCCGGCGGCCTTGCGGCTCATTTCGCAGGCGGGCAATGCCACGAAGCTCGCAATCATCCACGGCTTCATCCTGGAAACCAGCGCCAGCGGAATGCCGCGCGCCTTCAGCCCGGCCTCCAGCGTCTGCTTCTCGTCGGGTTTGAGGAAATCGCCGATGGTCTTGCCATCGGCAAACATCGTCAGGTCCGGCCGCATCATGATGGCCGCCGCCGCCTTCTTCTCATCGACGATCTCGTCGGATTCGACAATGACCGTTCCGGCCGCCTGATACGCCTCCGGCGCACCTTTCGGCATGGCCAGCACGCGCGGATCGGTCACATGCATGGTGCCGAGCAGATAGGAGGGTGGTGCGCCGTCCTTCGCGATTTTCCAGAAAAGCCCCTTGCCGTTCGGGATTTTGGCCGCTTCCTTCTCCACCGCTGCCAATCGCGCCGGATCGTTGGCGCGCCAGTCCTCGACAAGATTGCGCCCGCCGCAGGAGACATCCTCGGCGCGGGCCTGCGAGATGGCGAGAAGCGCAGCAATCAGGCTGAGCGCAAAGGTGAGATGCAGCGCCATGACCAGCGCGACGACGGCATCGCCCAGAGAGGCGGCCATGCGGCGTGCGGAGGAGATCATCAAATGCGGCATGCTTCGCCCCGTCTTGCGAAAGAAAAGCCGACCCTATCGCTTCAGCCTTCACGAGCCCCTTAACAAGCATGGTTAATATGTCGTCATCGCGGCGCTCAAGCGCGCGGATGCGCGCGGTCGTAGATTTCGAGCAGCCGGGTGGAATCGACGCCGGTATAGACCTGCGTCGTCGAGAGGCTGGCATGGCCGAGCAGTTCCTGGATCGTCCGCAGGTCCCCGCCGCCCGCCAGGAGATGTGTCGCAAAGGAATGGCGCAAGGCATGGGGCGTGGCGGTATCCGGCAGCCCGAGCGCACCGCGCAGCCGCTGCATTTCCCGCTGGATGATACCCGCCTGCAGTTTGCCGCCGCGCGCGCCGCGAAACAGCGGCGCGTCGCCGTCGCTGTGATAGGGGCAGAGGCTGCGATAGCGCTCCACGGCGTCGCAGGCCGCCGAAATCAGCGGTACGATGCGCGTCTTTCCGCCCTTGCCTGTGATGCGCAGCGAGGTCGGCCTGCCTGAAAAATCATTGCCGGTCAGGTCCAGCGCCTCGGAGATACGCAGGCCGCAGCCGTAAAGCAGGGTCAGCACAGCGGCGTTGCGGGCGGCGATCCACGGCTCTTCGGCAAGCTGCGCACCTTCCGTCACCACCTGCAGGGCGTCAGTGTCGGTCAGCGGCTTCGGCAGGGATTTCGGCTGCTTCGGCGAGCGAACGGCGCTGGCGCCTGCGGCATTGGCCAGCCCCTTGCGTTCCAGATAGCGCAGGAACGAACGCAAGCCTGCAAGCCCGCGCCCGAGCGTGCGGGCGCCTGCGCCCTCCTTGCGACGCATGGCCAGAAATCCGCGCAGGTCGGCTGGCCGCAGGGCCTCGATATCATTGAGCTTTGGCGGGCCACTCAAATGTCCGGTCAGGAAGGTGAGAAACTGTCTTGTATCGCGCTCATAGGCTTCGACGGTTTTTTCCGAAAGCCGTCTTTCCCGTGCCAGCGCTCCGAGCCAGCTCTGCCGCTCGGTCATCAGCTCCGGGTGGCCGATAATCAGGAGTTCGTTCATCGCCGTCTTGTCCCCGTTCAAGGGCAATCTGCGACGAAGGCTTTAGGTTTCTGTTAATCGCCCATGGAAAAGGCCCCGCGAAACATCACGAGGCCTTATCGAACTCGGGTGGATGCCGGAAAAATCAGGCGATCTTCTGGCCGGTCTTCGCCCAGTCGGCGAGGAAGGTTTCGAGGCCCTTGTCGGTCAGCGGGTGCTTGACGAGCGCCTTCAGGGTTGCCGGCGGCGCGGTGACGACGTCGGCGCCGATCAGGGCGGCTTCCTTGATGTGGTTGACCGTGCGGGCCGAAGCCGCGAGGATTTCCGTCTCGAAGCCGTAATTGTCGAAGATCTGGCGGATTTCGCGGATCAGGTCCATGCCGTCGAGCGCGATGTCGTCGAGGCGGCCGATGAACGGCGACACGAAGGTCGCGCCGGCCTTGGCGGCGAGCAGCGCCTGGTTGGCCGAGAAGCACAGTGTCACGTTGGTCTGGTGGCCATCGGAAACGAGATTCTTGCACGCCTTCAAACCGTCGAGCGTCAACGGCAGCTTGATGCAGATGTTGTCTGCGATCTTCGAAATGACCGCCGCTTCCTTCATGATCGTCTCGTAGTCGGTCGCCGCCACCTCAGCGGAGACCGGACCTTCGACGATGCCGCAGATTTCCTTGGTGACTTCGAAGATGTCGCGGCCCGATTTCAGGATCAGCGAGGGGTTGGTCGTCACGCCGTCGACGAGGCCCAGGTCATTGAGTTCCCGGATTTCGTTCACATCGGCTGTATCGACAAAAAACTTCATGGAATTCTCCCTTGGGACGCGCGGCTGAGCTGTGGTTTCGGGGTTTCCTTTATCGCAAACCGGAGGCAAGGTCACGGCCGATGACAGAAGATTCGTCCGATTTGTTTGGGGCCCTGTTCGCCGCGCGGGTCGTGCCTGTGCTGGTGCCCATGCCTGCCCCAAAAGCATACTCCTATCTCGTGCCGGAGGGAATGGCGGTGGAGCCGGGCTCCATCGTGCAGGTGCCGCTCGGCCCCCGTCAGGTGATGGGCGTCGTCTGGGATGACGAGGGTCAGGAAGCCGTCGATCCGAAGAAGCTGAAGGCCATCACGCTTGCTTTCGATTGTCCGCCGCTGAAGCCGGAAATGCGCCGTTTCCTCGACTGGGTCTCCTCCTACACCGTCTCGCCGCCCGGCCTCGTCGCCCGTATGGCGCTGCGTGCGCCGGCTGCCCTCGATCCCGAGCCGATGGTCGAAGCCCTGCGATTGACCGACATGCGCCCGGAACGCATGACGGATGCCCGCTCACGCGCCATCGCCGCCGCCGATAACGGCTTTGCCTGGACCCGCTCGGGCCTTTCCCACGCGGCCGGCGTTTCTTCCAGCGTCATCGATGGATTGACGGCGCAGGGCGTGTTCGAAACCGTCTTCATGCCGCCGCCGCCGGTGGTGGCCGAACCCGACCCGGATTTCGTACCCCCGCGGCTGGAGGGCCCGCAGAAATCCGCCGCCGAAGAGCTTTTGCAGAAGGTCGGGGTCGGCGGCTTTTCCGTCTCTCTCATCGACGGCATCACCGGCTCGGGCAAGACGGAGGTCTATTTCGAGGCCATCGCCGCCACCCTGAAGGCCGGCAAGCAGGTGCTGATCCTGCTGCCGGAAATCGCGCTCACCGCAAGCTTTCTCGAACGTTTTCAGGACCGCTTCGGCTCGAAGCCCGCCGAATGGCATTCCGATCTCGCCCCCCGCACCCGTGAAAAGGTCTGGCGGCAGGTGACGGAAGGCGGCGTGCGCGTCGTTGCCGGCGCCCGTTCGGCGCTGTTCCTGCCGTTCGAAAATCTCGGCCTGATCATCGTCGATGAGGAGCACGATCCCGCCTACAAGCAGGAAGACCGTGTCTTCTACAATGCCCGCGACATGGCGGTCGTGCGCGCCCGCATCGGCGATTTCCCGGTCGTGCTGGTATCCGCCACGCCGTCGGTCGAAAGCCGCGTCAACGGCGATCTCGGCCGTTATTCCGCCATCCATCTCCCGACCCGCTATGGTGACGCCGCTCTCCCCCATCTCGGTGTCGTCGACATGCGCCGCCATCCGCCCGAGCGCGGCGGTTTCCTGTCGCCGGTGCTGCTCAACCAGATCGGCAAGGCGGTGGGGCGAGGGGAGCAGGCGCTGCTCTTCCTCAATCGCCGCGGTTACGCCCCGCTGACGCTCTGCCGCGTCTGCGGCCATCGCTTCCAATGCCCGGATTGCTCCAGCTGGCTGGTGGAGCACCGTTTCCGCGGCCAGATACAGTGTCACCATTGCGGCTATGCGCAAAAGACGCCGGAAGCCTGCCCGGAATGCGGCACCTTCGATCACCTCGTCGCCTGCGGCCCCGGCGTCGAGCGCATCGCCGAGGAGGTGGACCGCCATTTCCCGGATGCGCGAACCATCGTGCTCTCTTCCGATCTCATGGGCGTCAAGCGCCTGCGGCTGGAGCTGGAAGCAATCCAGCGCGGCGAGGCAGATATTGTCGTCGGCACCCAGCTGGTCGCCAAGGGCCATAACTTCCCGATGATGACCTTCGTCGGCATCGTCGATGCCGATATCGGCCTCTCCAACGGCGACCCGCGCGCCGCCGAGCGCACCTTTCAGCTGTTGTCGCAGGTCACCGGCCGCGCCGGCCGCACGGGCCTGCGCTCCCTCGGCTTGTTGCAGACCTACCAACCGCAGCATCCGGTGATGCAGGCGATCGTCTCCGGCGATTCGCACGCTTTCTACGAGCGCGAGATCAGCGAACGCGAAAAGGCACTGCTTCCCCCCTTCGGCCGCCTCGCCTCGCTCATCGTCTCCGCCGAAACCCGCGCCGACGCCGAAGGCCACGCCCGCGGCCTGCGCCAAGCCGCTCCTCGCGTCGACGGCATCAGCATCCTTGGCCCCGCCGAAGCGCCGCTCGCCCTCATTCGCGGACGCCACCGCTTCCGCCTCCTCGTCCACGGCCGCCGCAACAGCGACATGCAGAGCTTTGTGAAGACGATGATTGCGGCGGGACCGAAGGTGCGCGGGTCGATCAGTGTACAGCTAGACATCGATCCGCAGAGTTTTCTTTGAACTACGGACAGCCTTGCATTCAGCCTTTGGATTACCCCTCCACCCCCGATTCCCTTTTGCCTTCCATTGCGTTAATCCTCTCGCGTCGCAATGTCGGCGCAAGATATGAGAGGGCAGGATGGAGTTCTACATTCCAACGGAAACAGGCGAGTTTCTGGCGTTTTGCGCCGCTCTTGTGACCGCGGTGATCGGTCTCGTCTTCGTCTTCGCCCCCGGCCTCGCCTTCAAGGCCATCGGTCTCGATCTACGCGAGGGCCGCCGTGGCGGTTATGCCGAGGCCCGCTCCGTCATGGGCGGCTTTCCTTTGGGGCTTGGTCTTGCCGCCGTGCTGCTCGCCCAGCCGATGGTCTATCTGGCGCTCGGCGCCGCCTTTGCGCTCGCGGCTTTCGGCCGGGTTCTCTCCATGCTGTCGGATGGCGGCAACACGATCTTCAACTGGGCCTATCTTCTGGTCCAGATCGTGCTCGCAGCGCTGCCGCTGGCTTACGTATTCGGGATGATTTGAGGACGCCTGATCGCAGCGCAGCATTGGACCGCGTCATCTCAAACCCCATTTTTGGCAAAATTTAGCCCAAGGATACGCAGTTATCGCGCATTCGTGGCCTTGGCGTGTTGCGAGTCCAGATATCCTATGCTAGACGAACCGCGACTTGTGGGGGACACAAGCCGCCCGGCTTGCAGAACTCAAAAAATATCGCAACAAATTCAAGGTGTTGGGTTTACGGCTCACCGCAAACGATGCCTTGGATTAAAATGAGAGAAGCTTGTACCCGTGGCAGATACATCCGAGCTTATTTCCGGTGTTGCAGAAAGGTACGCGTCTTCGCTGTTCGAGCTTGCCCTCGAGGCAAACTCCGTGGAGAGCGTAGGGTCTGATCTGGACCGTTTCCAGTCGATGGTCGATGAGAGTGCTGATCTGAAGCGCCTGATCGTCAGCCCGGTCTTTTCTGCCGACGACCAGTTCAAGGCAATTTCTGCCATCGTCGCAAAGGCCGGCATTTCCGGCCTGGTCGCAAACTTCCTCAAGGTCGTTGCCCGCAATCGCCGCCTGTTCGCGGTGCCGGGCATCGTGAAGGCCTATCGCGCCATTGCCGCCCGTCATCGCGGCGAAGTGTCTGCTGATGTGACTTCGGCCCATGCGCTCTCCGCAGCGCAGCAAACAGAATTGAAGGCGGCGCTGAAAGGCGTCACCGGCAAAGACGTGGCGATCAACGTCACTGTCGATCCGTCTATTCTCGGTGGTTTGATCGTCAAGGTCGGGTCCCGCCAGATTGACACTTCCCTTCGCACAAAGCTCTCGAGCCTTAAGCTTGCACTGAAAGAGGTCGGCTGATGGATATCCGCGCCGCGGAAATTTCCGCAATTCTCAAAGATCAGATCAAAAATTTCGGCCAGGAGGCAGAAGTCTCCGAAGTTGGCCAGGTGCTCTCCGTCGGTGACGGTATTGCCCGCGTCTACGGTCTGGACAACGTCCAGGCCGGCGAGATGGTTGAATTCCCTGGCGGAATTCGCGGCATGGCCCTGAACCTCGAAGCCGACAACGTCGGTGTCGTTATCTTCGGCGCCGACCGCGAAATCAAGGAAGGCGACACCG
The DNA here is from genome assembly GCF_001424985.1 of Rhizobium sp. Root1212. Lineage (GTDB taxonomy): Bacteria > Pseudomonadota > Alphaproteobacteria > Rhizobiales > Rhizobiaceae > Pararhizobium. The sequence continues at coordinate 57,185 of NZ_LMDA01000022.1, read as the reverse complement.
TCAAGCGGACCGGCGCCATCGTCGACGTTCCGGTCGGTCCGGAACTGCTCGGCCGCGTCGTCGACGCCCTCGGCAATCCGATCGACGGCAAGGGCCCGATCAATGCGACCCGCCGTTCGCGCGTGGACGTCAAGGCTCCCGGCATCATTCCGCGCAAGTCGGTTCATGAGCCGATGTCGACCGGCCTCAAGGCCATCGACGCCCTGATCCCGGTTGGCCGCGGCCAGCGCGAGCTGGTCATCGGCGACCGTCAGACCGGCAAGACCGCCATCATTCTCGACACGATCCTGAACCAGAAGGCGATCCACGATAACGGCCCGGACGGCGAAAAGCTGTTCTGCGTTTACGTCGCTATCGGCCAGAAGCGTTCGACCGTTGCCCAGTTCGTCAAGGTGCTCGAAGAGCGCGGCGCGCTGAAGTACTCGATCATCGTTGCTGCGACGGCTTCCGATCCGGCTCCGATGCAGTACCTGGCGCCGTTCGCCGGCGCCGCCATGGGCGAATACTTCCGTGACAACGGCATGCACGCCCTGATCGGCTACGACGACCTGTCGAAGCAGGCCGTCGCCTATCGTCAGATGTCCCTGCTGCTGCGCCGCCCGCCGGGCCGCGAAGCTTATCCGGGCGACGTCTTCTACCTGCACTCGCGTCTCCTCGAGCGCGCTGCAAAGCTCTCCGACGAAATGGGCGCTGGCTCGCTGACGGCTCTGCCGGTCATCGAAACCCAGGGTAACGACGTTTCGGCATTCATTCCGACCAACGTGATCTCGATCACCGACGGCCAGATCTTCCTTGAAACGGACCTGTTCTACCAGGGTATCCGCCCGGCCGTGAACGTCGGTCTGTCGGTTTCCCGCGTCGGTTCGGCCGCTCAGGTCAAGGCGATGAAGCAGGTTGCCGGTTCGATCAAGGGTGAACTCGCGCAGTATCGCGAAATGGCCGCCTTCGCCCAGTTCGGTTCGGACCTCGATGCTGCGACGCAGCGCCTCTTGAACCGCGGTGCCCGCCTGACCGAACTCCTGAAGCAGCCGCAGTTCTCGCCGCTGAAGACGGAAGAGCAGGTCGCGGTCATCTTCGCCGGCGTCAACGGCTACCTCGACAAGATTCCGGTCGCCAAGGTCGGCGCCTTCGAGCAGGGCCTGCTGTCCTACATGCGCTCGGAAGGCAAGGCCATCCTCGACACCATCCGCACGGAAAAGGCTATCAGCGACGACACCAAGGGCAAGCTCAAGGCTGCTCTCGATGCCTTCGCCAAGTCTTTCGCCTGATCGGGTTCCATAAGGACGGATAACGGATGCCTTCACTTAAGGATCTGAAAAACAGGATCGCCTCCGTCAAGGCGACGCAGAAGATCACCAAGGCGATGAAAATGGTCGCCGCGGCGAAGCTTCGGCGTGCCCAGGAGGCGGCCGAGGCCGCCCGGCCCTATTCTCAGCGGATGAGTGCTGTTCTCTCGAACATCGCCCAGGCTGTCGGCGGCGACGCCGATGCCCCGCTGCTGATGACGGGCAATGGCAAGGATCAGACGCATCTTCTCGTCGTTTGCACGGCAGAACGCGGCCTTTGCGGCGGCTTTAACGGCCAGATCGCGCGCTTTGCGCGTGATCATGTCCGCAAGCTTCTGGCTCAGGGCAAGACGGTCAAGATCATCTGCGTCGGCAAGAAGGGCTTCGATATCCTGCGTCGCGAATTCGCGTCGCTGATCATCGACCGCGTCGATCTTCGCGAAGTCAAGAAGATCAGCTTCGAGAACGCCGACGCGATCGGCCACAAGATCATCTCGCTCTTCGAAAAGGGTGAGTTCGATGTCTGCACGCTGTTCTATTCGGAGTTCAAGTCGGTCATCTCGCAGATCCCGACCGGCCTGCAGCTGATCCCGGCTGCCACACCGGAAGGGGCATCTGCCGATCAGGGCGCGATCTACGAATACGAGCCCGATGCCGGCGAGATCCTCAGCGACCTGATCCCGCGCAACATTTCGGTCCAGGTTTTCCGGGCTCTGCTCGAAAACGTCGCGGGTGAAATGGGTGCCAAGATGAGCGCGATGGACAACGCCACGCGCAATGCCGGTGAGATGATCAATAAGCTGACGCTCAGCTACAACCGCCAGCGTCAGGCGCAGATCACCAAGGAACTCATTGAAATCATTTCGGGCGCGGAAGCGCTCTAAGGTTACGGAAAGAGGGTAAGAATTATGGCTAAGGCAGCTACCCCCACAGATACCGCAGCGGCAAAGAAGCCGGCTGCACCGCGCAAGGCAGCTTCTGCCAAGGCTGATGTTGCGGCAGCGGGCGCTGTCGGCCGCGTCACCCAGGTCATCGGCGCCGTCGTCGACGTGACCTTCGAAGAAGGTCAGCTGCCGTCGATCCTGAACGCGCTGGAAACCGACAACAACGGCAACCGCCTCGTTCTCGAAGTCGCCCAGCACCTCGGCGAAAACGCCGTCCGCACCATCGCAATGGACTCGACCGAAGGTCTCGTCCGCGGCCAGCCGGTGACGGACACGGGCGCTCCGATCTCGGTTCCGGTCGGCGACGAAACCCTCGGCCGCATCATGAACGTCATCGGCGAGCCGGTCGACGAAGCAGGCCCGCTGGTCACCGCCTACAAGCGCGCCATCCACCAGGATGCTCCGGCTTATGTCGAGCAGTCCACGGAAGCGCAGATTCTCGTCACCGGCATCAAGGTCGTCGACCTGCTCGCGCCTTACGCAAAGGGCGGCAAGATCGGCCTGTTCGGCGGCGCCGGTGTCGGCAAGACCGTTCTCATCATGGAACTGATCAACAACGTCGCCAAGGCTCACGGTGGTTACTCGGTGTTCGCAGGCGTGGGTGAGCGTACCCGCGAAGGCAACGACCTCTACCACGAAATGATCGAATCCGGCGTGAACAAGCACGGCGGCGGCGAAGGCTCCAAGGCAGCCCTCGTTTACGGCCAGATGAACGAACCGCCGGGCGCCCGCGCCCGCGTCGCTCTGACGGGCCTGACCATCGCTGAAGACTTCCGTGACAAGGGCCAGGACGTTCTGTTCTTCGTCGACAACATCTTCCGCTTCACCCAGGCAGGTTCCGAAGTGTCGGCTCTGCTCGGCCGTATTCCTTCGGCCGTGGGCTATCAGCCGACGCTCGCCACCGACATGGGCCAGATGCAGGAACGCATCACCACCACGACCAAGGGTTCGATCACCTCGGTTCAGGCCATCTACGTTCCCGCCGACGACTTGACCGACCCGGCGCCGGCAACCTCGTTCGCCCACCTGGACGCAACGACCGTTCTGTCGCGCTCGATCGCTGAAAAGGGTATCTACCCGGCCGTCGATCCGCTCGACTCGACCTCGCGCATGCTCGACCCGATGGTTGTCGGTGATGAGCACTATGAAGTTGCCCGTAAGGTCCAGACGACCCTGCAGCGCTACAAGGCGCTCCAGGACATCATCGCCATCCTGGGCATGGACGAACTGTCTGAAGAAGACAAGCTGGCCGTTGCCCGCGCCCGTAAGATCGAGCGCTTCCTGTCGCAGCCGTTCTTCGTCGCCGAAGTCTTCACCGGCTCGCCGGGCAAGCTGGTGGCTCTCGAAGACACGATCAAGGGCTTCAAGGGCCTGGTCAACGGCGAATACGATCACCTTCCGGAAGCCGCCTTCTACATGGTCGGTTCCATCGAGGAAGCGATCGAAAAGGCCAAGAAGCTGGCTGCCGAAGCCGCTTGATGCGAACAAGGCCGGGGTGCTCCGCACCCCGGTCGTCCGGCGCCGGATGATGTCCGCCGCTTGAGTGAACTGTCTGCCGGTTCTCCGGTAGCGCCAGAAGAAGCGAATGATCATGGCTGATTTCAACTTCGAGCTTGTTTCTCCGGAACGTCTGCTCCTTTCCGAGCGGGTGACGGAAGTCGTCATTCCGGCAACGGAAGGCGAAATGACCGTCATGGCCAACCATGCGCCGACCATGACCACCCTGAAGCCGGGCGTCGTCACCGTGAAGGGCACCGATGGCAAGATCACGCGCTACGTCGTTTTCGGCGGCTTTGCCGATATCCTGCCGACCGGCTGCACGCTGCTCGCCGAATCCGCCGTTTCATCGGAAGAGTTCGATTCGGCCTCGCTTGAAAAGCGTATTGCCGCGGTTCGTGCCCAGATCGATGAAAACCATCACAGCGACGAGCATGTGACCCGTCTGGAACATTTCCTGGGCGAACTGACCCAGCTCAACGAGATCGTCGTCGCCTTTTGAGAGGCTGATGCACGCTCCTGACCGAACCCCGCTCCGGCGGGGTTTTTTATTGCCTTCGTGAATCTTGTCGCGTGCCCGGCGCCCCGCAAATGGGCGCGGACGTTAAGCATGGATCGAGTTTCCCCGCGCCGCCGTTTCCTTTTGAAACAGGGCTGGGTTACGCTTAGCCATTTCAAGCATTGAGTTTTGGCTTTCACGGCCGACAAGCATAGAGGGTATCGATGTCTTCGAAAATCATCCCGGTCATCATGGCTGGCGGCAAGGGTACGCGTCTCTGGCCGCTGTCGCGGGCAGAAGCGCCGAAACAATTCCTGCAGTTCCTCGGTGATTTCTCTCTGTTCCAGCGCACTTTACAGCGGGTGTCCGACCCGGCGCTCTACGAACCTGCCATCATCGTCACCAATGCCGATTTCCGCTTCATCGTCGCCGAACAGGCTCGCAATGTGGATGCAGCGCTCGCCGCCATTCTGCTGGAGCCCGTCGCGCGCAACACGGCACCCGCGTTGGCCGCCGCCGCCTTCGCTATCCTGCGCGATCACGGCGATGACGCCATCATGCAGGTGCTGGCCTCCGACCACGAGATCGCGGCGGACGAAACCTATTTCGATTGCATCCGCCTTGCCCGCGAAACGGCCGAAGCCGGCAAGCTCGTAACCTTCGGTATCAAGCCGACGGAGCCGGCGACGGGCTACGGTTATATCGAAGCCGGCGACGCGCTGGCGGGCGGCGCACACAAGGTCTCCCGGTTCATCGAGAAGCCCAAGCTGGAGCGGGCGCGCGAGCTGCTGGCCGATGGCCGCTATCTCTGGAATTCCGGCATGTTCATGCTGCCGGTCGGCCAGTTCCTCGGCGATATCAGGCGCTATGCGCCCGGCGTGCACGATGCCGCGCAACGGGCAGTGCAGGGCGCCAAGCACGATCTGGATTTTATCCGCCTCGACGAGGAACGTTTTTCCCAGGCGCCGGATATCTCGGTCGACTATGCCGTGTTCGAAAAGACCCCGGATGCGGCCGTCGTGCCCTCCGGCTTCCGCTGGTCGGACCTCGGGAGCTGGGATTCAGTGTGGGCGATCGGTGACAAGGACGCCGATGGCAACGTGCTCGGCGAGAAGGTCACCGTCAACAACACCCGCAATTCGCTGGTGCTGTCCCGCGACATCCACATCGCCGTGCAGGGGCTCGAAGATGTTGCCGTCATCGCCAGCGAGGATGCCGTTTATATCGGCCCGCTCTCGGACAGCCAGAATGTCGGCCAGATCGTCAAGCGACTGGCGGCTTCGAAGGCGACCAGTGGGCTCACGCAGGCCCATCCGACGTCATACCGCCCCTGGGGCTCGGTCGCCTCGGTGCTGTCCGGCGGCCGGTTCGAAGTGAAGAAGCTGCTTGTACGCCCCGGCGCCAGCATCTCCCTGCAGAAGCACCACCATCGCTCCGAGCACTGGATCGTCGTACGTGGCACGGCGGAGGTCATCATCGACAGCGACGTGCGGCTGCTGCACGAAAACCAGTCCGTCGATATTCCGGAAGGCACCGTGCATCGCCTCAGAAACCCCGGCAAGATTCCGCTGGAGCTGATCGAGGTCCAGACCGGCTCCTATCTCGGCGACGACGACATCATCCGCCTCGACGACCAGTTCGGCCGCACCTGACCCTTAAAAGAAGAGGCCCGGCGAAAGCCGGGCATTGGGCGGCCACTCCAAACTTTCCTTTCCGTCATGCTCGGGCTTGTCCCGAGCATCTTCCAGTCTATCGATTCGTGATGGCAGGCTGGAAGATCCTCGGCACGAGGCCGAGGATGACGACGGAGTGTGGGGCGATCGCACCTGATCCCCAAAACGAAAACGCCCGGCAAAAGCCGGGCGTTCTCCCTCCGCAGGTCGGCCGTCTTGGAGCAGCTTATGTTCGGCTAAAGCCGAACCGCCGCCCCAGCTCTTTGTTTTATCGCATTTGTGCGACGCCAGGTGATGCCACCTGGCTGCAAAATGCTTTAGCTTGCGGCCTTTTCGGAATAGTGACGCTGTTCGTAGTAGTGGCCGAAGCGGCTCTTCAGGAACGGGTCGAGACTGATTTCTTCCTGGCGGACAAAACCCTTGGCCGGCAGCTCGCCCTTGGCGAGCATGTCGAGCACGGCGCAGATGCTGCAGGCCGTGGTGATCTGGATCGCGCTCATCATGCGGCCGGCGACAACGGCGGCGTAGACCTTGTTGGCATAGGTCTCCTGCACCAGACGGCCATCCTTGCGGCCGGAAACGGTCACGAAGATGATGACGACGTCCTGCATGGTCGAGGGCAGGGAGTTTTCGAAGATGTCCTTCAGCACTTCGCGGCGATGGCGCAGACCGAGGTCGTTCAGAAGCGCCTTCATGATCGCGGCATGGCCGGGATAGCGGATCGTGCGGTAGTTCAGCGTGCGAACCTTGCCCTTCAGCGTTTCGCAGAGCGTGCCGAGGCCGCCCGAGGTGTTGAAGGCTTCGTAGGTGACGCCGTCGAGCGAGAATTCTTCACGCTCTTCGAGCGCCGGCACTTCGATCAGCTGTCCCTCGACGATGGCTTCGCAGGGCTCGATATATTCGTTGATGACGCCGTCCGTGCTCCAGGTGAGGTTGTAGTTCAGGGCATTGGACGGGTACTGCGGCAGGGCGCCGACGCGCATGCGCACGCTGTCGAGCGTGTCGAAGCGGCTTGCGAGATCGTTGGCGACGATCGAGATGAAGCCCGGCGCCAGGCCGCACTGCGGGATGAAGGCGGTGTTGGCGGTTTCGGCGATCTGCTTGACGCGGCGGGTCGATTCGACGTCTTCCGTCAGATCGAGATAGTGCACGCCGGCCTTGGAAGCTGCTTCGGCGATCGCGATCGTCAGGTGATAGGGGGCGGCGCTCAGCACGGCGAACTTGCCGGAGAGCAGCTTCACCAGTGCGTCGCCATTGGCGATGTCGATCTGGGCGGTGTCGATCGCCTCATGCTTTTCGATCTGGGCCAGCTGTTCGACGCTGTGGTCGGCGAGCGTGACATGGTAGTCGCCCGAGCTTGCCAGAAGCCGTGCAATGGTCGAGCCGATCTTGCCGGCTCCGATGACGACGATGTTTTTCATGGTGAGGTCCCCTCATGAGCATTCGATGTCCCAGGATGCTCTGAAGTGGAGTTGAAACGTAGCTGCAAACTGATAGAAACGACGCCTTAATATCGGCAGATAGACGTTTGAAATTGGCAAAATGACGATATCGGACAAAGACCGGCAACTTCTGTCGCTGCTCAGCGAAAACGCCCGCATGCCGACGGCGATGCTGGCGCGAAAACTCGGCCTGTCGCGCACGACGGTCCAGTCGAGGATCGATAAGCTGGAGCGGGACGGGGTGATTGCCGGCTATGGCATCCGGCTGTCGGATGATTTCGAGCAGGGCCTCGTCAAGGCGCATGTGCTGATCACGCTGGCGCCGCGTGCCTTGGCGCGGGTAACGCAGGAACTGCATGCGCTTCAGGAAGTGCGCACGCTGCATTCCGTCAGCGGCACCTTCGATCTGATCGCGGTCGTCGCGGCACCGTCGATCAGCAGCCTCGACCTGATCATCGACCGGATCGGCGAGATCGACGGGGTGGAGCGCACCCTGTCGTCGATCATTCTCTCGACGCGAATCAGCCGCTGATTCGTTCTTACGCCTTCGCGATCTTGGCGGGACGCTTGATCAGCGGCGCGGCCTGCACGACCAGCGGGTCGAATCGCGGATCGCCCTTGTCGATCATCGCGAAGAAAGCGCGGCGCATGCGCTGTTCCCAGAATTTGTTGATGTGATCGGCCACGCCCTTCGGCCGCTCCGCTTCCGGTTGCGATTTGAAGAAGGTGGCGATCTGGTTGGCCATGTAGACGAGCTTGTCGTCAGTCGTCTTGTGGGGCTCGTCATGCGACATCGGAAGCTGCTCCCGGATAGATGCGGTCACTATGGGTGAAAATCTCGAATTCGTCGCCGCGGGCAAGCGCAATCAGGGTGATGCCGGCCTTTTCCGCCGTGCGGATGGCCAGCGCCGTCGGCGCGGAAATGGCGACGATGACCGGGCTACCGATGATCGCCGTCTTCTGCACCATCTCGACCGACACGCGGCTGGTAACGACCACGGCACCATCACGGCCGCCAAAACCCGCCCGCGCCGCAGCGCCCGCCAGTTTGTCGAGCGCATTGTGCCGGCCGACATCCTCGCGCACGGCGACGATGCCCTTGCCCGGTACGTAAAAACCCGCCCCATGCACGGCGCGGGTTTCCATATGCAACGGCTGACGGCTGCCGAGCCCGGCGACGGCCTCGACGATGTCCCGTTCGCTCATCCGAAGCGGTGAGGCACTGACATCCGGGGTCGGCCGCACGGCTTCCTCGATCGATTCGATGCCGCAGAGCCCGCAGCCCACCGGCCCGGCCATATGCCGCCGCCGCGCCACCAGTCGGTCGTTGCGGTCCTCGGCAAGCCGGATCTGCAGATCGATGCCGATCTCGGTCTGGACGGCCTCGACTTCGTCGATTTCCCCGGCATCGGTGATGATGCCTTCCGTCAGGCTGAAACCGACGGCAAAGTCCTCAAGGTCGTCCGGCGTCGCCATCATCACGGCATGCGTCGAGCCGCCATAGGTGAAGGCCACCGGCGTCTCTTCCGGCACCACGCGCTCGCCTTCGCCGACCGTTCCCTTGCGACGAAAGATTTCGGGGACTTTGGCGGTGGTGCGCACCGCCTATTCCGCCGCCTCGAGCTTGGCCGTGATCCGGCGCGACTGCCGGGCCTGCTCGTCATATTCCATCTGCCACTCCGAAGGCCCGTTGGAAGGTGAGACCTGAACGGCGGTCACCTTGTATTCCGGGCAGTTGGTCGCCCAGTCGGAGAAATCCGTGGTGATGACGTTGGCCTGCGTCGTCGGGTGGTGGAAGGTGGTGTAGACCACGCCCGGCGCCACACGGTCGGTGATGAGCGCGCGTAGCGTCGTATCGCCCGAACGGCTGGCAAGCCTGATCCAGTCGCCATCGTGAATACCGCGGTTTTCGGCATCGTGCGGATGGATTTCCAGCCGGTCTTCCTCATGCCAGACGACATTTTCGGTGCGTCGCGTCTGCGCGCCGACATTGTACTGGCTAAGAATGCGGCCGGTGGTCAGCAGCAGCGGGAAGCGCGGCCCGGTCTTTTCGTCGGTGGCGACATATTCGGTGCGGATGAACTTGCCCTTGCCGCGCACGAAGCCGTCGATGTGCATGATCGGCGAACCCAGCGGCGTCTTCTCGTTGCAGGGCCACTGCACCGAGCCCATCTTGTCGAGATAGTCGTAGGAAACCAGCGCAAAGCTCGGCGTCGTTGCCGCGATCTCGTCCATGATTTCGGAAGGATGGCTGTAGTTCCAGTCAAGCCCCATCGCCTGGGCGAGTTTCTGGGTCACTTCCCAGTCGCCGTAGCCATTGCGCGGCGTCATTACCTTGCGCACGCGGTTGATGCGGCGTTCGGCATTGGTGAAGGTGCCGTCCTTTTCGAGGAAGGTCGAACCCGGCAGGAAGACATGGGCGTAGTTGGCGGTTTCGTTGAGGAACAGGTCCTGCACGACGACGCATTCCATCGCAGCCAATCCCGCCGCCACATGCTTGGTGTCGGGGTCGGATTGCAGGATGTCTTCACCCTGCACGTAAAGCCCCTTGAAGGTGCCGTCGACGGCCGCATCCAGCATGTTGGGAATGCGAAGGCCGGGTTCGTCGGAGAGCTTGACGCCCCACATCTTCTCGAAGGTGTCGCGCGTCGCATCGTCAGAGACGTGGCGATAGCCCGGCAGCTCGTGCGGGAAGGAGCCCATGTCGCAGGAGCCCTGCACGTTGTTCTGGCCGCGCAGCGGGTTTACGCCGACGCCGGGTCGGCCGATATTGCCGGTCGCCATGGCGAGGTTGGCGATGGCGATGACGGTGGTCGAGCCCTGGCTGTGCTCGGTCACGCCGAGGCCGTAATAGATCGCGCCATTGCCGCCGGCGGCGAAAAGCCGCGCCGCGCTGCGCAGGTCTTCCGGCTTCACGCCGGTATATTTCTCGACGGCTTCCGGGCTGTGGTTCTCGTCGGCGACGAAGGCGGCCCAGTCCTCGAATTCCGACCAGTCGCAGCGCTCGCGGATGAATGCCTCATCGAACAGCCCTTCGGTGACGATCACATGGGCGAGTGCCGTCATGACGGCGACATTGGTGCCGGGCTTCAGCGGCAGGTGATAGGCCGCTTCGATATGGGGGGAGCGCACGATATCCGTGCGGCGCGGATCGATGACGATCAGCTTGGCGCCCTGGCGCAGCCGCTTTTTCAGCCGCGAGCCGAAGACCGGGTGTCCGTCCGTCGGATTGGCGCCGATGATGACGACGACATCGGAGTGCTCGACCGAATCGAAATCCTGCGTGCCGGCGGAGGTGCCGAAGGTCTGGCCGAGACCGTAGCCGGTCGGCGAATGACAGACGCGGGCGCAGGTATCGACATTGTTGTTGCCGAAGCCGGCGCGCACCAGCTTCTGCACCAGATAGGTTTCCTCATTGGTGCAGCGCGACGAGGTGATGCCGCCGACCGCATCGCGGCCGTATTGATACTGGATGCGGCGGAATTCGGAGGCGACATGGGCATAGGCCTCCTCCCAGGTCACTTCCCGCCATGGGTCGGAAACCTTCTCGCGGATCATCGGGTTGAGGATGCGTTGGCGATGAGTGGAATAGCCATAGGCGAAGCGGCCCTTGACGCAGGAATGGCCGCGATTGGCCTTGCCGTCCTTCCAAGGCACCATACGCACCAGTTCCTCGCCGCGCATCTCCGCCTTGAAGGAACAGCCGACGCCGCAATAGGCGCAGGTGGTGACGACCGAATGCTCGGGCTGGCCGATCTCGATCACCGATTTTTCCGTCAGCGTCGCCGTCGGGCAGGCCTGTACGCAGGCGCCGCAGGAGACGCATTCGGAGGAGAGGAAATTCTCGTGCATGCCGGGCGAAACGCGGCTGTCGAAACCGCGGCCCTCGATCGTCAGCGCAAAGGTGCCCTGCACCTCTTCGCAGGCGCGCACGCAGCGCGAACAGACGATGCACTTGGAAGGATCATAGGTGAAATAGGGGTTCGATTCGTCCTTCGGCATCCAGCGGGTATTGGTTTCGCCGTTGTCGCGCGCCTTGACGTGGTTGTCGCCCTCATAGCCGTAGCGCACATCCCGCAGGCCAACGGCGCCCGCCATGTCCTGCAGCTCGCAGTCGCCATTGGCGGCACAGGTCAGACAGTCGAGCGGGTGGTCGGAGATGTAAAGCTCCATCACACCTTTGCGGATGTCCTTCAGGCGGGAGGTCTGGGTATGCACCTTAAGGCCGGCGGCGACCGGGGTCGTGCAGGAGGCCGGCGTGCCGTTGCGCCCCTCGATCTCCACGAGACAGAGGCGGCAGGAGCCGAAAGCATCGACCATGTCGGTGGCGCAGAGTTTTGGCACCTGGATGCCCGCTTCCATCGAAGCCCGCATGATCGAGGTGCCCTCCGGCACGGTGATCTCGCGACCGTCGATGGTCAGCGTCACCATCTTTTCCGAAAGGGAGGCGGGCGTGCCGTAGTCGATTTCAGGAACGAGGGACATGGGAACCTCCGGGCAATTCTGCGCCGCACGCAGGCGGCTTCGGGTCTATTCTTACGATTTCGTCTCGGCGAGCGTCGCTGCAACGATGGCATTGGCATGGCCGTGGCCGAGACCGTGCGTTTCTTTCAAAAACGCGACGATCTGCATATGAGCGTTGCCTTCCTGCGCGCGAACGATCGCTTTCCAGTGCTCGATCGGCTGGCCATACGTCTTCTCGATCGAGGGGAAGTAGGAGGCCGGGCCTTTGACCTTTTCCGTGTCGCTCATTCCGCAGCCTCCACCACTGGTGCCGGCGCAAAATCTTCCGGGAAATGCGTCATCGCGCTCATGACCGGGTAGGGCGTGAACCCGCCCAGTGCGCAAAGCGACCCGAATTTCATCGTGTTGCAGAGGTCTGCGAGCAGCACCTTGTTCTTCTCCGGCTCGATGCCGCGGGCGATCTTGTCGGCGGTCTCGACCCCACGGGTCGAGCCGATGCGGCAGGGCGTGCACTTGCCGCAGCTTTCGATGGCGCAGAATTCCATGGCAAAGCGTGCCTGCTTCAGCATGTCGACGCTATCGTCGAAGACGGTGATGCCGGCATGGCCGATCAGCCCGTCTCTTGCCGCAAAAGCCTCATAATCGAAGGGCGTATCAAACAGCGAGACCGGGAAATAGGCCCCAAGCGGCCCACCGACCTGCACGGCGCGAACCGGGCGACCACTTGCCGTGCCGCCGCCGATCTTTTCGACGATCTCGCCCAGCGTCAGACCGAAAGCGACTTCGTAAAGCCCGCCATGCTTGACGTTGCCGGCGATCTGGATCGGGATTGTGCCGCGCGAGCGGCCCATGCCGAAATCGCGGTAATATTCCGCGCCCTGATCAAGAATGATCGGCACGGAAGCCAGCGACATCACGTTGTTGACCACTGTCGGCCGTCCGAGAAAACCCTGCAAAGCCGGCAGCGGCGGCTTGGCGCGCACGATGCCGCGCTTGCCTTCGAGGCTGTTCAAGAGCGAGGTTTCCTCGCCGCAGACATAGGCGCCGGCGCCACTTCTCACTTCCATATCGAAGGTATAGGGCGAGCCGAGCACCGAGGGTCCAAGAACCTTGTTCTGCCGGGCGATGCGGATCGCCTCGTCCATCACCTCGATCGCATGCGGATATTCCGAGCGGATATAGACGTAACCCTTGGTCGCACCCGTCGCGATGCCGGCGATCGCCATGCCCTCGATCAGCACGAAGGGATCGCCCTCCATGATCATCCGGTCGGCGAAGGTGCCGCTGTCACCCTCGTCGGCGTTGCAGACGATGTATTTCTGCGGTCCCGCCGCATCCAGCACCGTCTTCCACTTGATGCCGGTCGGAAAACCCGCGCCGCCGCGTCCGCGCAGGCCGCTGTCGGTCACCGCCTTGACGATCCCGGCCGGCGCCATGGCAATCGCCTTTTCGAGCCCCTTCAGGCCGCGATACTGGCGATAGTCGTCCAGCGACAGCGGATCGGTGATGCCGCAGCGCGCGAAGGTAAGGCGGGTCTGGCTGGAGAAGAAGGGAATACTCTCCGTCGGCCCATGACAGAGCGCATGGGCGCCGCCCTCCAGCAAGCCGGCATCGAAGAGCGCGGCGACATCCGAGGGGCGCACCGGCCCATAGGCGATGCGACCGTTATCGGTGCTCACCTCGACCAACGGCTCCAGCCACAGCATGCCGCGCGAGCCATTTCGCACGACGTGCGCATCAAGCCCGCGTGCGGTAATTTCCTTTTCGATGGCGGCAGCCACTTTGTCGGCACCGCAGGCAAGCGCTGCGGCATCGCGGGGAACGAAGATCGTGACGGTCATCGGCGTGCCTCCGAAACGAGTTCGGCAATGGCGTCGTCATCGAGCCGTCCATGCACCTCGCCATCGAGCATCGCTGATGGTGCGGTGGAACAGAGCCCGAGACAATAGACAGGCTCCAGCGTCACAGCGCCGTCCCCGGTCGTCTCGTGGAAATCGATGCCCAGCAATGCCTTGACCTTCTCGGCCAGCGCATCCCCGCCCATCGACTGGCAGGCCTCGGCCCGACAGAGTTTCAGCACATGACGGCCGGCGGGGTGGCGGCGGTAGTCGTGATAGAAGGTCACGACGCCGTGGACTTCGGCGCGCGAAAGATTGAGTTCGCGCGCAATGACGGGAAGACAGTCTTCCGGCACGAAATCGAATTCGGCCTGGATCTCATGCAGGATCGGCAGGAGCGGGCCTTCGAGCCCCTTCAGCGCATTGACGATCGCGAGCGTGCGCTCCTCGATATCCGGCACGGGCATATGCAAATTCACGTTCGAACCTCCCGCCAGGCCAAGCCTGCTTTCGAAGCGGCGTCGCGAGCCTCCTGCTCCTCTCTGCCGCCGGTATATTAGCGAACCTTCGCAGCCGGGCTTTGCCGGGTCAATACGGGTGTTTCGTGGGTCGATAGAAAATTTCTATCAATGCGCCTTTTTCTCGCCGAGAATGCGCGCTTCGTGCAGCAGGGCCGAGACCAGCGGCGTGAAGGGCTCGCGGTGTGTCGCCACCAGTCCAACGGTGTGGTGCGCATCCGGCTCGGTGATCGGAATGATCTTGATGTCCGCGTGAAAGCCGAATGAATTCGCGACGTTATAGGGCATGATGCTTGCCCAGTGACCGGTGCGGACATGGGAGAAGAGCACGATCATCGAATTCGATTCGAGCGTCGGCGCTGCCACCGCGCCAGCCTCGGCAAAATGCTGGTTGACGATGCGGCGGTTCTGCATGTCGGCGGTCAATAGACAAAGCCGAAGAGTGCTGACTTCCTTCCAGGTCACGCTTTCGCGATCTGCGAGCGGCGTTCCCGCCGCCGTCACCAGATGGTAGCGCTCCACCTGCAGAGGCACGCTGGTCACCCGCCCCAGCGGCTCGTTTTCGAGATAGGTCAGCCCCGCATCGATCTCCAGATTTTCCAGAAGGCTGAGGATTTTCAGCGATGTGGTGGAGATGATGCTGAAGGTCACCTCGGGGTGTTTTTCCTGAAACGGCCCGGTGATGCTCGGCACCATGGCGAGCGTCGTCGGCACCGCGCCGAGGCGGATGTGCCCGACCAGCCCCTTGCGCGCCGCCCGCATCTCCTCGCGCATAGTGCGGCTGTCGCCGACGATGCGCCGCGCCCATTCGAGCACACGCTGGCCCTCCGGCGTCAGCCCCTGATAGCGCGTGCCGCGCACCACCAGCATCACGCCGAGCTGGTCTTCCAACTGGCGGATTGCGGCCGAGAGCGTTGGCTGGGTAATGCCGCTGAGTTCGGCCGCCTTGCCGAAATGCCGCTCCTGCGCGAGTGCGATGAAGAATTCCAGCTTGTCGATCATGTCAGCAGATCAACTGGCCGCCATTCACCTCCAGCACCTGCCCGGTGATGTAGCCGGACAGCGCCGATGAGGCGAAGAAGAGATAGGCGGGCGCGCAATCCTCCGGCGTGCCGAGACGTTGCAGCGGAATGGTTTTTCGCGTCGCTTCCAGCTTGTCCGGGCTCGAATAGCGCTCGTGGAAATCGGTGGTGATGGTGCCCGGCGAAACGCAGTTGACACGAATGCCCTCGGGCGCCAGTTCCCGCGCCAATGCCTTGGAATAGGTGGCGACGAAGGCCTTGGTCGCCGAATAGATCGCCGACCCGGCGCTGCCGCCGGTCAGCGCCGAAATCGAAACCGTGTTGACGATCGACGCCTGTGTCGACCGGCGCAGTTGCGGCAACAGCCCCCGCGTGATCTCGACGACGGAGGTCTGGTTGAGCTGTACAACGGTCTCGTATTGGTCGTCCGTCAGTTCGGCCGCCGGAAAGCGCCCGACCATGGTGCCGGCATTGTTGATCAGCACATCGACATGCTCGAACAGGCTGTCGGACTGGCGCACCACGTCCTCGATGCCCTTGTCGGTCAGGAAGTCGCCGTAGACGATATGGGCGCGGGCCTCCGCGACGGCGTCGGCTAGAAAATCCGGCAGCTCGTCATGCGGGCTACGCCCGCCATGCAGCAGCACATGCGCGCCGCAATCGAGAAACAGCCGGGCGACCTCCAGGCCGATGCCGCGCCCCGCGCCAGTCACGACCACATTCATGCCCTTGAACAAGGATGGGTGAAACATCTCAAATCCTCCCGTCATCAAAGCAGGCTGGCCCATCCCGGCCACAATTGCAAATGGACCGTCACTGGCTGGCTTCGCGATCATGGTGCCCGCCGTATTTCAGCGTTTGCGTAGCTTTCGTTTTTGCCTATCATGAAAGAAAACGAAATAGGTAGGGACATCGATGTATTTGACGGGGCGCCAATCCGAGATTCTGGAACTTGCCAAGACCGAGGGGCGTGTGCTCGTCGATGAGCTTGCCGGCCGTTTTTCGGTCACGCCGCAAACCATCCGCAAGGATCTGAACGATCTCTGCGACGCGCGCATGCTGACCCGCATGCATGGCGGCGCGATTTTCCCGCGTGGAAACGAAAATGTGAAATACGAAGCGCGCCGCTCCATCGCCGCGACCGAAAAGCAGGCGATCGGCCAGGCGGCAGCTGCCCTCATCCCCGACAATTCCTCGCTGTTCATCAATATCGGCACGACGACCGAGGCCGTCGGCGAGGCGCTTCTCGATCATCGGGAATTGATGGTTATCACCAACAATATCAATGTTGCCAATCGCTTGCGTGTTTTCCCGGCCATCGAGGTGGTCATTGCCGGCGGCGTCGTGCGTGGTTCGGACGGCGGCATCGTCGGTGAAGCCGCCGTCGATTTCATCCGCCAGTTCAAGGTCGATTACGCCGTCATCGGCGCTTCGGCTATCGACCATGACGGTGCGCTTCTGGATTTCGATTACCGGGAAGTGAAAGTCGCCCAAGCGATCATTGCCAATGCCCGGCACGTCATTCTGGTTTCGGATTCGACCAAATTCGAACGCACCGCGCCGGTTCGCATCGGCCATATCAGCCAGGTCCATACCTTCATCACAGACCGCTGTCCGGTCGAGAATATCAGGACGATCTGCCAGGAACGGGACGTTCGGCTGGTCGAAACCGGCGTCTGATCGTGGGCGCCGTTTATTAGCATTTGGTTTTCTTATAACATTCGTTTGACATTCGAAAAATTTTCGCTTTAACTGATTTCACTTTCGCAAGCGCACAAATTGTGCGCTGCGGAATGTGGGAGGGGAAGGCGTGCCTGCGGAAGCTCAATTCGATATTTTCGTCATTGGTGGCGGCATCAACGGCTGCGGCATAGCGCGGGACGCGGCGGGTCGCGGTTATTCGGTCGCCCTTGCCGAAATGAACGACTTCGCCTCCGGCACCTCTTCGGCAGCCACCAAGCTTATCCATGGCGGCCTTCGTTATCTCGAACATTACGAGTTCCGCCTGGTGCGCGAGTCGCTGATGGAGCGTGAAGTGCTCTGGGCGATGGCACCGCACATCATCTGGCCGATGCGCTTCGTGCTGCCGTTCCACAAGGGCGGCATCCGCCCGGCCTGGCTCATCCGGCTTGGTCTTTTCCTTTACGATCATATCGGCGGTCGCAAGCTCTTGCCGGCGACCAAGACGCTCGACATGCGCCGCGATCCGGCGGCAAAGCCGCTCAAGGCGCTGTTCACCAAGGCCTTCGAATATTCCGACGGCTGGGTCGACGACGCCCGCATGGTGGTGCTGAACGCTCGTGATGCCGCCGATCGCGGCGCCCTCATCCTGAACCGCAGCCGTGTCACCTCTGCCCGCCGCGAAGGCAGCCTCTGGCATATCGATGTCGAGGACCGCGCCACCGGCACGATCCGCCGCTTCACCTCGCGCATGCTCGTCAACGCGGCGGGGCCATGGGTCGATGTTGTGCTGTCCGGTGTCTTCGGCAACAACAGCGCCCATAATGTCCGCCTCGTGCAGGGCAGCCACATCGTCGTGCGCAGGAAGTTCGACGATCCGCGTGCCTATTTCTTCCAGAATCCGGACGGTCGTATCATCTTCGCCATCCCCTACGAGACGGATTTCACGCTGATCGGCACGACCGACCGCGATTATACCGGCGATCCCCATAATGTCCGCATCACCGAGGCCGAGACCGACTATCTCTGCAAGGCCGCAAGCGAGTATTTCAAGGAGCCGGTCGAGGCTTCCGATATCGTCTGGACCTATTCCGGCGTGCGGCCGCTGTTCGATGACGGCGCGTCCAAGGCGCAGGAGGCGACCCGCGACTACGTGCTGAAGGTCGATGACGGAAACGGCAATGCGCCGCTCCTCAATATCTTCGGCGGCAAGCTCACCACCTATCGCCGGCTTGGCGAGCACGCGATGGAAAAGATCGTCGAGGCGATCGGCGCCAAGGGTGCGCCGTGGACGGCCGGAAGTTCGCTTCCGGGCGGCGATTTCCCCGCCACGGGTTATGAGGCGCAGGTGTCGAGCTTGAAGAGCCGCTACGCCTTTCTCGCAGATCGTCATGCCCGGCGTCTCGTGCGACTGTATGGAACGCTTGCCGCGCGCTTGTTGGGAGAGGCGAAGTCGGTTGCGGATCTCGGCCGCCACTTCGGCGCCGACCTCTACCAGATCGAAGTCGACTGGCTGATGACAAGGGAGTGGGCGCGCTACGCGGAAGACGTGTTGTGGCGTCGCACCAAGCTCGGCCTGAACATGGTTCCGGCCGAAGTCGCCGGACTTGAGAATTATATGCGGGAGAAGATGCGCGACGTCGCCTGAGGGCGCCATGCCATTTTAGCTCCGGCTGGGAGGAAGCCTGGTAATGCTTGAACTGAAAAACATAACCAAGGTTGTGGGGGCGGATACGCATATCCACCCGACGAACCTTGTGCTGGAGCGGGGGTCGCTGAACGTGCTTCTCGGCCCGACGCTGTCGGGCAAGACGTCGCTGATGCGGCTGATGGCGGGGCTCGACAAGCCCACGACAGGCACGATCCATTTCGACGGCAAGGATGTGACCGGCGTGCGCGTGCAGGATCGCAGCGTCGCCATGGTCTACCAGCAGTTCATCAACTATCCGGCGATGACGGTCTATGAAAACATCGCCTCGCCGATGCGCATCGCCGGCAAGGATGCGGCCACCATCGACCGTGAGGTGAGGAAGGCCGCCGAGCTGATGAAGCTCTCGCCCTATCTCGATCGCACGCCGCTCAATCTGTCCGGCGGCCAGCAACAGCGCACGGCGCTCGCCCGCGCCATCGTCAAGAATGCCAGCCTCGTGCTGCTCGATGAGCCGCTCGCCAATCTCGACTACAAGCTGCGCGAGGAACTGCGCGAGGAACTGCCGAAGCTTTTCGCGGCCACCGGCTCGATCTTCGTCTATGCGACCACGGAACCGACCGAGGCTCTGCTTCTCGGCGGCAACACCGCGACCCTGAACCAGGGCCGCATCACCCAGTTCGGCCCGACGATCTCGGTCTATCGCCGGCCGGTCGATCTGGTCTCGGCCAGGACCTTCGCCGATCCGCCGCTCAACACCGTCGATTTCGTCAAGAAGGGCGCAAGCTTCGAGCGCGACGGCGCCGCCGTGCTGCCGGTTCCTGCCCATCTGTCCGCCATCGCCGATGGTCCGGTGACAATCGCCTTCCAGCCGCATCACCTGTCGCTCGCGCGGCCGGATGCCTCGGCGGCCGCCCTGAAGGCGCGGGTGATCATCGCGGAAATCGCCGGTTCCGAAAGCTTCATCCACGTGGAAGCCGCCGGCTCGCGCTGGGTCATGCTGGAGCACGGCATCCATGATTTCGACCCGGATACGGTGATCGAACTCTTTGTCGATACCCGTCACCTGATGGCCTTCGGGCCGGACGGCCGGGCAACCGGCGGCCAAGCCGCCCACGCGGCGTGAGGAGACCATCATGGCACGCATCACGCTCGAACATCTTCGTCACGCCTACGGCCCGAATCCGAAATCGCCATCGGATTATTCGCTGAAGGAAGTCCATCACGAATGGAACGATGGCGGCGCCTACGCGCTGCTCGGCCCTTCCGGCTGCGGCAAGACCACGCTGCTCAACATCATCTCCGGGCTCCTGCAGCCCTCCGAAGGCAAGATCCTCTTCGACGGCAAGGATGTGACGAACCTGTCGACCCAGGAACGCAACATCGCCCAGGTGTTCCAGTTCCCGGTCATCTACGACACGATGACCGTCTACGACAATCTCGCCTTCCCCTTGCGCAACCGCCGCGTCCCGGAAAACGAGGTTGATCGCCGCGTCACCGAAATTCTCGACATGATCGGCCTTGCCGACCGTGCCAAGAAGACGGCCCGCGGCCTCACCGCCGACCAGAAGCAGAAAATCTCGCTCGGCCGCGGCCTGGTCCGCTCCGACGTCAGCGCCATCCTGTTCGACGAGCCGCTGACGGTCATCGATCCGCATATGAAATGGGTGCTGCGCTCGCAGCTGAAGCGGCTGCACAAGCAGTTCGGCTTTACCATGGTCTATGTCACCCACGACCAGACCGAAGCGCTCACTTTCGCCGACAAAGTCGTCGTCATGTATGACGGCGAGATCGTCCAGATCGGCACGCCGGCCGAGCTTTTCGAAAAGCCGAAGCATACCTTCGTCGGTTATTTCATCGGCTCTCCGGGCATGAACGTTTTGCCGGCGAAGATCGACGGCTCGACCGTCGATCTCGGTGACGGCAGTGTCAGCCTCGGCTTCGCGCCGAAGATTGCCGCCGGCGCCAGGACAGAACTCGGCATCCGCCCGGAATTCGTTCGGCTCGGCCGCGAGGGCATGCCGGTCTCGATCACCAAAGTCGAGGATATCGGCCGCCAGAAGATCGTTCGCGCCTCCTTTGCCGGCCGTCCGCTGGCGATCGTCATGCACGAGGATAGCGATATCCCCGCCGATCCGAAGATCACCTTCGATCCGGCCGCCATCAACATCTACGCCAATTCCTGGCGCGTCGGCGCGGAGGCCTGAGACCCATGGAAAAGACCTGGAACAACAAGGCCTGGTTCATGGTGCTGCCGGTGCTGGTGCTCGTCGCCTTCTCGGCGGTCATCCCGCTGATGACGGTCGTGAACTATTCGGTGCAGGATACCTTCGGCAACAACGCCTTCTTCTGGGCCGGCACCGACTGGTTCACCGATACGCTGCATTCCGACCGCTTCTGGGATGCGCTGACCCGCAACCTGATCTTCTCGGGCATCATCCTGCTGATCGAAATCCCGCTCGGCATCGTGATCGCGCTCAACATGCCGAAGAAAGGTCTCGGCGTGCCGGTCTGCCTTATCCTGATGGCGCTGCCGCTGCTCATTCCGTGGAACGTCGTCGGCACCATCTGGCAGGTCTTCGGGCGCACCGATATCGGCCTGCTCGGCTATTCGCTGACGGCGCTCGGCGTGAACTACAACTATGTCAACAACGTCTTCGATGCCTGGGTCACGCTGATCATCATGGACGTCTGGCACTGGACGAGCCTCGTCGTGCTGCTCTGCTATGCCGGCCTCGTCTCGATCCCGGATGCCTATTACCAGGCAGCCAAGATCGACGGTGCCTCGGGCTGGTCGGTGTTCCGCTACATCCAGCTGCCGAAGATGAAGCGCGTGCTGCTCATCGCTTTCCTGCTGCGCTTCATGGATAGCTTCATGATCTACACCGAACCCTTCGTCGTCACCGGCGGCGGTCCGGGCAACTCGACGACCTTCCTGTCGATCGACCTGGTCAAGATGGCCGTCGGCCAGTTCGACCTCGGTCCGGCTGCAGCACTCTCGATCATCTACTTCCTGATCATCCTGCTGCTGTCGTGGATATTCTACACCGTGATGACCAACAGCGACGCTGAAACGTAAGAAAGGAGGCGAGCCCCATGACCACTGCAACGCAAACTTCCGGCCGCAACCTTTCCTGGATCGTGCCGACCCTCTACATCCTCTTCCTGCTCCTGCCGATCTACTGGCTGGTCAACATGAGCTTCAAGACGAACACCGAGATCACCGGCACCTTCTCGCTCTATCCGCATGCGCCGACGCTTCGGAACTACATCGTGATCTTCACCGATCCCGCCTGGTATTCGGGTTATATCAACTCGATCATCTACGTGGTCCTGAACACGATCATCTCGATTTCGGCGGCGCTGCCGGCGGCCTATGCCTTCTCGCGCTACCGCTTCCTCGGCGACAAGCACTTGTTCTTCTGGCTGCTCACCAACCGCATGGCGCCGCCCGCCGTCTTCGCGCTGCCGTTCTTCCAGCTCTATTCGGCTTTCGGCCTGATCGACACGCATATCGCCGTTGCGCTCGCGCACTGCCTGTTCAACGTGCCGCTCGCCGTCTGGATTTTGGAAGGCTTCATGTCCGGCGTGCCGAAGGAAATCGACGAGACCGCCTATATCGACGGCTATTCCTTCCCGAAGTTCTTCGTGAAGATTTTCGTGCCGCTGATCGCGTCGGGCATCGGCGTCGCTGCCTTCTTCTGCTTCATGTTCTCGTGGGTCGAACTTCTGATCGCCCGCACCCTGACGACGACGGACGCCAAGCCGATCGCCGCGACCATGACGCGCACCGTATCGGCATCGGGCATGGACTGGGGCGTGCTGGCGGCAGCCGGCGTGCTCACCATCATCCCCGGCGCCCTCGTCATCTATTTCGTCCGCAATTACATCGCCAAGGGCTTTGCCCTTGGTCGGGTCTAAGGGGGAGGGTCTGATGACTGCTGCTCAAAACCGCAACGGCCGCTGGCCGGTCCTGCTCGGCATCGTTATCGGCATTTATGCCGTGGCTGCCTGGCTGCTCGTCATGAAGCTTCCGGTGAAGGACGGCAACCGCGACTGGTTCGCGTCGCTCATTCCCGGCGGCTGGATGGCCTGGACCTTCCCGACGGCCATGTTCTTCCTGACGATCTTCCTGCTTCTGGCGCTGATGGCCGTGTGGGAGTACGCCCGTCCCGGCGGCAATCCGCGGGTCGGTATCCTGCGCTTCGAGACAACGCGGGGCGACCGCCTGTTTGTGTCACTGCTCGGCAGCGCCTTCATCAATCTCGCATGGCTGGGCCTCGTCGGCACCGGCCAATGGTGGGCTCTTGCCCTCTCGCTCGTCTACGCCATCGGCGTGTTCAAGCTGGTCTGAGGCAAGCATTGGAATGCCGTCCGGGATGGAGCTGGACGGATCGCAACTGCAATCGCAAAACCTATAAGGGAGGACATAATGCGACGGCACCTACTCACTTCTACGGCAGCAATGCTCCTGGCACTGACCGGCACCGCATTCGCGGGCATGGACGAAGCCAAACAGTTCCTGGACAAGGAAGTCGGCGATCTTTCGACGCTTTCCCGCGCCGACCAGGAAAAGGAAATGCAGTGGTTCATCGATGCCGCCAAGCCGCTTTCCGGCATGGAGATCAAGGTGGTTTCGGAAACGCTGACCACCCACGAATATGAATCCAAGGTTCTGGCGCCTGCCTTCACCGCGATCACCGGCATCAAGGTCACTCACGACCTGATCGGCGAAGGCGACGTCGTCGAAAAGCTGCAGACCCAGATGCAGTCCGGCGAAAACGTCTATGACGCCTATGTCAACGACTCCGACCTGATCGGCACCCATTGGCGCTACCAGCAGGCCCGTTCGCTGACCAAGTGGATGGCCAACGAAGGCAAGGACGTGACCAACCCCGGTCTCGATCTCGCCGACTTCATCGGCACCAAGTTCACGACCGCTCCGGACGGCGATCTCTACCAGCTGCCCGACCAGCAGTTCGCGAACCTCTACTGGTTCCGCTACGACTGGTTCAACGACGAGAAGAACAAGGCGGACTTCAAGGCGAAGTACGGCTACGATCTCGGCGTTCCGGTCAACTGGTCCGCTTACGAGGACATCGCCGAGTTCTTCACCGGCCGCGAGATCGACGGCAAGAAGGTCTATGGTCACATGGACTACGGCAAGAAGGACCCGTCGCTCGGCTGGCGCTTCACCGATGCCTGGCTGTCGATGGCCGGCAACGGCGACAAGGGCCTGCCGAACGGTCTTCCGGTCGACGAATGGGGCATCAAGGTCAATGAGAAGTCTCAGCCGGTCGGCTCCTGCGTCGCCCGTGGCGGCGACACGAACGGCCCTGCGGCGGTCTATTCGATCCAGAAGTATCTGGACTGGATCAAGGCCTATGCACCGGCTTCCGCGGAAGGCATGACCTTCTCCGAATCCGGCCCGGTCCCGGCCCAGGGCGAAATCGCCCAGCAGATCTTCATGTACACGGCCTTCACGGCCGACATGGTCAAGGACGGTCTGCCGGTCGTGAATGCCGACGGCACGCCGAAGTGGCGCTTCGCTCCGAGCCCGCATGGCGTTTACTGGAAGGACGGCATGAAGCTCGGTTACCAGGACGTGGGTTCCTGGACGCTGCTCAAGTCCACCCCTGAGGACCGCGCCAAGGCCGCATGGCTCTATGCGCAGTTCGTCACCTCCAAGACCGTCGACGTCAAGAAGAGCCATGTCGGCCTGACGCTGACCCGCGAATCGACGATCCAGCACCAGAGCTTCACGGACCGCGCGCCGAAGCTCGGCGGCCTGATCGAGTTCTACCGTTCGCCGGCCCGCGTCCAGTGGTCGCCGACCGGCACGAACGTTCCGGACTATCCGAAGCTGGCCCAGCTGTGGTGGCAGGCGATCGGTGATGCGTCCTCGGGTGCGAAGACCGCCCAGGAAGCCATGGATTCGCTGTGCGCCGAGCAGGAAAAGGTCCTGCAGCGCCTCGAACGCTCCGGCGTCCAGGGCGATATCGGTCCGAAGCTCGCCGAGGAACACGATCTCGACTACTGGAACAAGGATGCCGTTTCCAAGGGCAACCTCGCTCCGCAGCTGAAGATCGAGAACGAGAAGGAAAAGCCGATCACCGTCAACTACGACGAGCTGGTCAAGAGCTGGCAGAAGTAAGCCGGTCTCCCTCCAAAAGCCGTCCGGACCTCGTGTCCGGGCGGTTTTTTTATGGCCGCTATTCCTTGATTTCGATACCGGCCTCGTGGGCGGCGGCGATGAAGGCCAGCCGGGCTTCCTCGGGCTTCTTCTTGCCCTTCATCACGGCTTCGATGACAAGCAAGGCCTTATCCAGCGCTTCGCCGTCTTCCACGGGCCAATCCTCGATCAGCGCCCAGGAGGCTTCCTGCAGCGTCTTGATGGTGGTGAACTTACCGGGGGCTTCGAGCGCCAGTGTCACGCCCTTGTTCCAGTCGTTGCTCATGGTCTGGTCTCTTTTCAATTCGGCTTCGGATTTTCTGTCGGCAAAGGCAGCCCGCCCGAACCTTCGCCCGCCATCATGCCGCCCACCATCGGGGCTTTATAGTCATCCGACAGCGGCAGCCAGCGTTCGCGGTCGAAAAAGCTGGCGACGGGGGATTTGCGGGGTTTGCCGGGGGCCTGGCTAGCCATGAAATTATAACGCGGCACGTCGCCCATCTCCTTCTTGAAGCGGATGCGGCTGCCGAAGCTTTCCAGCTCGAATTCCTTCAGCGAGCGCACGAGCCGCACGACCTCCTCGCTGTTTTCCCACTGCACCCGCTCAAGGAAGATCATCGCGGCATCGGCGGCGAGCGCCGCCACCGGGCCGCTGTCGGCCGGGCGTTCGATGTTGAGCTTGACGCGGAAGGAGGTCACCCGGTTTTCGCCGTCGCCCTTGATCAGCACGAAGATCGAGGATTCATCGGCGCCGTTGCCGTCGGTGGAGGGCAGCAGCGTGGTAAGCGAGGAACATTCCCAGTTGTCGCGGTTGCTGCTGCTGATCACCCAGTCCATGCCGCGGAAGCCGGCTTCCTTCACCTCATCGCACAGGCTGCGCGGATCGCTGCGGATGATGCGCAGGAAGGTCTGCGGCGGGCTTTTCATGTCGGCGAAGGCGTAAACGGGCAGCGCCATGCGCGCCGGCGGCAGCCGCTTGCCCTTGATCGGGAGGACGCGAACCGGCTTTTCCGGTTCGGAAGACAAGGTTATCCGGGCGCGCGGTTCGATACCGAAATAGCGGAAAAGCAGTCGTAGATTGCGTCCGTCATTGGCAAGAAGAACGGTCGCCAGAATGCCGGCGAAGATGACAAGCAAGGCGACGAGGAAAAACAGCTTTCCCGACCGCTCCCTTTTACCCTCAGCCATCGTTGATCTGTCCGCCGTTTTTCAATTCCGCTTAAGCGCAATCTACTGCAGAATCCCTAATGGGAGGACGGGTGCGGACGTAATTTACCGTGTCCGGCGGTTGAACTGCTTTTGGCGGAAGGCCGACAGGATCACATAGACGATAAGCAGCGGCCAGACGAGGCAGGCCAGAAGGCCCAGAACGCGCATCATATCCCACTCGCCGCCGGCAAGTTCGCCCTCACGGAAACTGCTGTCGAGAAACAGCAGGACGACCGCGCCGTAGAGCGTCGACAGGATATAGGACCACAGCATCGGTACATTCCAGATTGCATTTCGCGCGCCTCGGCTGTCACAAAGCCATCGAGCTGCAGGGTAATCCGGACACAAACCCCCGCAGCGGCGCGATATCCATCAGTTGCACGATTCGACGCCGGGGAAAAGATCATGGTTCCCCGATCAGCGCCGCATGCAGTCGCATGACCTCCGGCGCCACTGTCTTGTGACGCGGCAGGCCGAGATAATAGCCGTAGCCGGTCGAAAGCTGCGCCACCCCCAGCCGCACCAAACGCCCGTCTTCCAACTGCTGGTCGATCAGCCCGAGGCTGCCGAGAGCGATGCCGTCGCCGCGAAGCGCCGCATCGATCGCCATCACATAGGTCGAGAAGGAGTAGCGCGGCGCGGGCGGTTTTATGCGCGGTGCCGTGGAGACCCGATCGAACCATTGCCGGAACGAGATCCAGTGGGCGTTGAAGCGCTCGTAATCGATGAGATCGAAGCGGGCGATGTCATCTGTCGTGACCGTGGTGGGGTCGATGCCGCGGTTTTCGAGGTAACCCGGTGCCGCGACCGGGGCGAGCACTTCCGGCATCAGCAGCGTCAGGTCCCAGCGCGGGTGCTCGCCGGTGGAATAGAGAATGACAAGGTCGTTGTTTTCGGACGCGAGATCGGACGGAGTGTCGGAGGTGAGGAGGCGCAGGGATGTTTGCGGGTTCTCGTTGCCGAAATCGCGCAGGCGACGGCCGAGCCAGAGATGGGAGACCGAACCGCTGGCGGCAATCGCGATCGTGCCGCCCGTCTGCGGGCGAAAGGCTTCGAGACTTTCTTCCAGATAGTCGAGCGTTGCCCGCACCCGCTGGAACAGACGCTCGCCTTTTGGTGTCAGGGCGAGGTTCTTGCCGCGGCGCTCGAAGAGATCGGCCCCGAGATGCTCCTCCAGCCCCTTGATCCGCCGGCTGACGGCCGCCTGGGTGATATTGAGTTCCCGACCGGCGCGGGAAAAGTTCATATGCCGGCAGGCGGCGTCGAAGACGCGGAAGGCTTCGAGCGGTATGTGGCTCAGCATCATCCTGGATAACCTGAAATCATCGATATTGCCGAGAATTGGCCGGATTTGAAAATATCAGATTGTGATGCAGGGTAAAGCAATCCATTCGCATCAGGATATGTGCCCCGTGAGCTTCTCCACCTCCTTCGTTCCTGAAATCCGCTTCGGCAACGATCTGCACCGGGAAATCGGCGCCGCCACCGCCGGTCTTGGCGGGGTCAAATCCGCCGCGCTCGTCATCGATGGTTTCCTCGCCCGCTCGGGTCTTGCCGATACGATCGCCGCAAGCCTCGCGGAGAACGGCATCGGTGCGCGCGTGTTCTCCGATTTTGCCGGCGAACCGAAACTCGCCCATGTCCGCGCTGCGACGGAGGCGGTCAGAGGGGCCGATCTGGTCATCGGCGTCGGCGGCGGCTCGGCACTCGATATCGCCAAGATCGCGGCCTGTTGTGCTGCCTCCGGCAAGGATGCGATGCATTATGCGCTCGCCGCCAATCCCCTGCCGAAGCACCCGTTGAAGAAGATCATGGTGCCGACCACCGCCGGCACCGGCTCGGAAACCTCCGCCACCAACATCTTCGCCGGGCCGGAAGGCAAGAAGCTCTGGATCTGGGGTGCGGAAACCAAGGCGGATCTGGTCATTCTCGATCCCGTCCTGACGGCGACGCTGCCCGCCAATCTTACGGCATGGTGCGGCATGGATGCCTTCATTCACGCCTTCGAAGCCGCGACCAACCGCAATGCCCATGCCGGCGGCACGTTCTACGCCCATGAGGCGCTGCGGCTGCTGACGTCTTCGCTGGAAACGGCGGTGACGGAACCGGACAATCTCGAAGCCCGCGGCAAGGTGCTGCTCGGCTCCTGCTATGCCGGCATCGCCATCGACAATTGCGGCACGGCCATCGCCCACACTATCAGCCATGCGCTGGCCGGTCTTGCCCCCGTTCATCACGGCCTTGCCACCGCGCTCGGCTTCGAGGCGACGATTGCCTGGCTGGTCGAGGCGGAGACAGCCGATCTCAATGCCGCCGCCCGCGCCGCAGGCCTTGCCGATGCCGCGGCCCTTCCGGCTTTCGTCACCGGGCTGATGGATCGTGTCGCTATCGTCCGCGCCTTGCCGGCCGGCTTCTCCGCCTTCGACGGACAAGCGCTCGCCGCCGAGATGAAGGCGCCGGAAAACCAGCCGATGCGGCGCTCGACCATCCGCGATGTCACCGATGCCGATATCGATCATTTCGCCGCTTCCATCATGTCCCTGCCGAAGGCTGCCTGATCATGACCGCTTCCTACACACGCGATTACTGGGAAAAAGCCCTTTCCGCCCTTGCTGTCGACGGTCGGCATTTCATTGACGGCCAGTCCGTTGCGACTGCCTCGGGGCGTACGTTTACCCGGACGCGCCCGATGGACGGAAAGCCCGGCGCCGTGCTGCAGCGCGGTGACGCCGCCGATATCGACCGCGCCGTCGCCGCGGCCCGTGCCGCCTTCGCAAGCGGTGTGTGGCGTCACAAGGAGCCGCTGGAAAAGAAGAAGATCATGCTGAAATGGGCCGAACTGATCCGTGCCCATGGCGAGGAGCTGGCGCTGCTCGAAACGCTCGATGTCGGCAAGCCGGTGCTTGCCTCGCTCAACGTCGATGTGCGGCTCTGCGCCGACGGCATCCAGTATTATGCCGAGATGATCGACAAGATGTATGACGAGATCGCCCCGACCGGGCCGAATGCCCGCGCGCTGGTGCGCAAGGTGCCGATCGGCGTCATCGGCGCGATCACGCCGTGGAACTATCCGATGATCATCGATGCCTGGAAGCTTGGGCCTGCGATCGCCGCCGGCAACTCCGTGGTGCTGAAGCCGGCGGAGCAATCTTCGCTTTCGGCGATCCGGCTGGCGCAGCTTGCCGTCGAGGCGGGGCTTCCGGCCGGCGTCTTCAATGTCGTCACCGGCTTTGGCGAGGAAACCGGCAAGCCGCTGGCGCTGCATATGGATGTCGACATGATCGCCTTTACCGGCTCGACCGAGGTCGGCAAGCTGATCATGGGCTATGCTGCAGGGTCCAACGTCAAGCGGGTGGCGCTGGAGCTTGGCGGCAAGTCGCCGCTCGTCGTTTTCGAGGATGCCGATCTCGATGCGGCGGCCTCGGCAGCGGCCTGGGGCTGTTTCTACAATTCCGGCGAAACCTGCCATGCTTCCACCCGCCTCATCGTTCATCGTTCGGTGCAAAAGGCCCTGATCGAAAAGATCGAGGCTGTCGCGAAAACCGATATCGCCCTTGCCCATCCGTTCGAGCCCGCCGCCCAGATCGGCGCGCTGATCGAAAAAGAACACATGGACAAGGTGCTCTCGATGATCGCGGCCGGCGAAAAAGAGGGTGCCCGTCGTGCCTTCGGGGCCGAACAGGTTCTCTCCGACACCGGCGGCTATTATATCTCGCCCGGCGTCTTCGTGGACATGAGCAACGACATGAGCCTTGCCCGGCAGGAGATTTTCGGGCCGGTGCTGGCTGCCATTCCTTTCGATACCGAGGAGGAAGCGCTGAAGATCGCCAACGATACGATCTATGGGCTGGCGGGAGCGGTCTTTACCCGCGACATGAACCGGGCGCACCGCTTTTCCGAGGCGATCCACGCGGGTACCGTCTGGATCAACACCTACGATATGTCGAATTTCGCAACGCCCTTCGGTGGCTTCAAGCAATCCGGCTTCGGCCGCGACCGCTCGGTGCATGCGATCGACAAATATTGCGATTACAAGACGATCTGGCAGCAGTTCGGCTGACAGACGAGGGTGCGGCATTTCCTTCTCCCCGCTTGCGGGGAGAAGGTGCCCGATAGGGCGGAGGAGGGGCGGAAGCCGCGGCATTTGCGGGTGCCGAGATTTGCCCCTCACCCTAACCCTCTCCCCGCAGGCGGGGAGAGAGGACAACAGAGACTGGTTGCCATTCCGCAGGAGAGCCCCATGAGCAAGATCGTTTCCATCGAGATCAGCCACCATCGACTGCCGCTCGACCCGGCCTTCAAGGCCAGCTGGGATGGCCGGCCGCGAAAACATTTCGATGCGACGATCGTTCGCGTCCGGGATGACGAGGGGCGCGAGGGCATCGGTTCGGGCGACCTGATGAAGGGTTTCGAGGGGCACGAGGAGCTTTTCATCGGTCATGATCCGCGCCATCTGGAGCGGCATTACGAAGTGCTCTCCCATATCAATTTCCATTATGGCCGCTGCTGGCCGATGGATCTGGCGCTCTGGGATCTTGCCGGCAAGATCACCGGTGAACCGGTCTGGCGCATGCTGGGTGGGAGGGCGGATCGGGTGCGGCTTTATGCGTCTTCGGGCGTTTTGCGCGAACCGTCGGCCATGGCGGATCAGGCCGAGCGATATATCGAGGAAGGTTTTCCGGCGATGAAGGTGCGG
Organism: Rhizobium sp. Root1212; assembly: GCF_001424985.1. Taxonomy (GTDB): domain Bacteria; phylum Pseudomonadota; class Alphaproteobacteria; order Rhizobiales; family Rhizobiaceae; genus Pararhizobium. The sequence goes on along the minus strand of NZ_LMDA01000022.1, from coordinate 26,597 downwards.
TTTTCCGCTTCGTCCGGCGGGCGTGGCGGATGGCGGGCCGATGTGCGGGCGCTGGAGGCGATCCGCGCACGGGTCGGCGACCGGCTGGAATTGATGGTCGATTGCAATCAGGGTTGGCGCATGCCCTGGGATACGACATTGCCCTGGCATTTCAAGGATGCGCTGGCGGTTGCCCGCGAGCTGGAACGGCTCGGCGTCTTCTGGATGGAAGAGCCGCTGCACCGGTCGGATCGCGAGGGGATGCGCAGGCTTTCGGATGCGACGTCGCTGCGGATTGCCGGGGGCGAGATGACGCGGGAGCTTTATGAATTCCGCGATATCATCGAGACACGCGCCTTCGATGTCATTCAGCCGGATGTGGCTCTGGTCGGCGGCATTACCGGCTGCCGCAGGCTTGCCTTCCAGGCGCGGGAGGCGGGGGTGATGTTCACACCGCATTCCTGGACCAACGGCATTGGGGTGCTGGCCAATGCGCATCTGACGGCCGGCTGCGGCGATGCGCCGTTCCTTGAGTATCCCTATGATAACCCGGAATGGAGCGAGGCGCGGCGCGATTATCCGATGGCAGCGCCGCTGAAACACACGGGCGGCTGGCTGGAACTTGGCGAGGTGCCGGGCCTCGGCGTCGTGCTCGATGAGGAGCGGCTGGCGGCGACGAGGCTGTGAGCTGGTTTATTCGGCCGGCGCCCGGCGAAGCGTGGCGCTGCTGCCCGAAAAGATGATGAAGGCGAACATCAGGACGCCGGCGAAGGTGATCAGCGAGGCGATGCCGACGACCGGTTCCAGCGCCGGGTTGCCGGACAGCATCAGGTAGAGTGCCGGCACCATGAGCGCCACGCCGAAAGTGTAGACGGCATATTGCAGCATGGCGATGCGGCGCTCGGCCTTTTCCGGGTTCAGGGCATAGTAGCCACCGAAGATGGCCATGGTGACCCAGCCCAGAAGATTGGCATGGGCGTGAGCGCCGATGATGCTGTGATCCCCGGATATGCCCATCTTGAGGCCCATACAGAGACCGACGATCAAAAAGACGATTGCCGTGCGAAAATAAAGATGCGCGATGCGTGGCATGGGTTCCCCTCCCAAAACACCCCCTCGATGGGTACGAAGGGGATTCTATCACTTCAGTGGGCCGGCGGTGAGCGCCGATTTTGGGCGATTATAGGCCGGCTTTGCCTTGCGAGCATCTTTTTAACGATTTCCTTTTATAGTTCGCTTCTGGCGCAGACGGTCCCCAGGGCCGCGCATGAAGCAGTGCGCCCGCACCGGATGTCGCCGGCAATCAACACATTCTACCGACGCCATGCGTCCGGGGCTTGAAGCTGCGGGAAGGACCGAAGATGACGAATGCACTGAAGATGGCCGGCTTTGACGGCGAAACGCTCGAGATCATCGCGTTCCGCCTTCACGATCAGGAGTTCTGCGTCAGGACGACGACGATCCGCGAAATCCGCGGCTGGGCGCCTTCGACGCCGATCCCGCATTCGCCGCCGGAAGTCATCGGCGTCATGAACCTGCGCGGCACGGTCATTCCGATCATCGATCTCGCCCACAAGCTCGGCATGAAGAGCACGACCGCCAACGAGCGCAGCGCCATCGTCGTCGCCGAAGTGCACAACATGGTCATCGGCCTCGTCGTCGACCGGGTTTCCGATATCCTGACGATCCAGGGCAATCAGGTGCAGCCGGTTCCGGAAATCACGACCTCCTTCGACAAGAGCTATGCGGAAGGCATCATCGCCAACGAGACCGGCATGATCTGCTTCCTTAACCTCGCCCGCATGTTCAAGGAACGCGAGATGGACGACATGGCAGCCTGATCGGCGCCTTCGTTTTTGAAGAATTTGAGGGGCGGCCGAGAGGCCGCTCTTTTCGTTTGTGGGGTCACACGAGCGCAGCGTCATCCTCGCCGACGAAGAAGCGGCGGCGGTATTCGCCGGGGGAGAGGCCGAGGATCTTGCGGAAGATTTTTCGGAAGGCGCCGGGGTCCTCGTAGCCGATCTGCCAGGCGATCTGCTCGACCTTGATGCTGGAGATTTCGAGCAGTTCGCGGGCCTTGGCGATCCTGAGCTGCTGGCAGTATTCCGTCGGGTTCATGCCGGTCGCCTTGTGGAAGCGGCGCAGGAAGGTGCGTTCGCCGAGGCCCGCGCGGTCGGCCATCATCTCCATGGTGATCTTTTCGGCGTGGTGCGCCTGCAGCCAGTGTTGGATCTTCAAAATCGCCTCGTCGCCATGGTGCAGTTTTGGGGCGAAGGTGCTGTAGAAGGTCTGTTCGCGGCCGGCGGGATCGACAAGCATGAAACGCGCCGTGGCGAGCTGGATGCTCGGGCTCATGAAGCGGGCGACGAGTTTCAGGCCGAGATCGATCCAGGCCATCATCGCGCCGGCGGTGATGATATCGCCGTCGTCGATGATCAGCTTTGTTACATCCACCTTGATGCCGGGGAAGCGGCCGGAAATCAAATCCGAATGGGTCCAGTGGGTTGTTGCCGAGCGGCCTTCCAGCAGGCCTGACTCCGCCATGAGGTAAGCACCCCCGCAGATCGAGCAGATCGTCGTGCCGGCGCCGTGCTGTTCCCTGATCCATGCGGGGAAGGCACCCATGCGCTCGCCGACCGGCAGGTTGGTGAGGCTCGGCGGCAGGATCAGCGCGACCAGGCCGCGACTTGGGCCGGGGTGGCTGTCGAAGACCTTTTCGACGGATCGGGCGTCCGCTGACAGCTGCCAGTGGCTGACACGCATTTTTGCCGGTGCACGGCCGCCCTGTTCGTCGCTCATCAGGTTGGCGACATGGAACAGATCGGTCAGCCCGTGGATCGCGGCCCGCTGGGCGTCCGGGTAAATGACGATACCGATCTCTGCTGCTTCCACCGCCATTTGTCACTTCCGTCGCGCTTAATGTCAGTTTCGCCAATCCCGAGTGTAGGCGGCACGTCGTATAAAAACAACCAGACGAGGGGCTGGCCCGAAACACACGAAAACGAGCCGCTTATCGAGAAAAATCAAACGGATAAACAAGCGAACAGAACCTCTCCCCTCGGGGAGAAGGCAAAGCACGCCGGGCACCGTTCCTTCCCGGTGCCGGGGCATCTTATCAACCCGATAAACCCAAGGAGACCCGCCATGTCCCACGCTGCCATAGCCGCCGATATCCTCCTCGATGAAAACCGCCGCCAGTTTCTGGGTCTCGGTCTTTCGCTTGCCGCTCTTTCTCTCCTGCCGAAAAAGCTCTTTGCCGCCGAGGCGCCGAGCCTCAAACAGGGTGCTTTCGATATCACCGTCTTCAGCGACGGGTTCATCAACCTGCCGGCCAGTATAATCATGCCGGAAGCCGGCGAGGATGAACGCGATGCGATCCTGAAGCGGCTGGGCGGCACGATCGAGGCGACGCCGACGCCTTCGAACATTCCGCTGATCCGGACGGCCAAGGACCTGATCCTGATCGATGTCGGTTCCGGCGATAATTTCCAGGCGACAGCGGGGCTTTTGGAGACCAACCTGAAGCTTGCCGGCATCGATCCGGCTGAGATCACCAAGGTCGTCTTCACCCATGCCCATCCCGATCACACCGGGGCGACGGTGAGGAAGGACGGGACGCTGCGGTATCCCAATGCGGACTACATCGTCAGCGAGAGGGAGTGGAATTTCTGGGCCGATCCTGACTTCGACAGTAAGTATCCCAAGCCGCTGCATGCCTTTGCGCTGGGCGCCAAGCGCGATCTCTTTGCGGTGAAGGACCGGGTGCGGATGGTGAAGGCGGGCGACGATATCGTCACCGGCATCCGCGTGCTCGACACTGCCGGCCATACGCCGGGGCATATCTCGCTCGAATTCGATGGCGGCGACGGGCTGATCATCACCGCGGATGCGGCGACCAATGGCGTCGTTTCCTTCGAGCATCCGGCCTGGAAATTCGGCTTCGATACCGATCAGGAACTGGGGATCAGGAACCGGGTCAAGCTGATGGACCGGGTCGCCAGCGAGAAGACCATGCTGATCGGCTATCATTGGGCCTATTCCGGCCTGGGCCATGCCGAACGCAAGGGCGATGCCTATCGTTACGTGCCATTGAACGGCAAGCCGCTCTGATGCTTCTTGCACGCGGGCATGGCGAATGTCCCCGCGCGCAAAAACGCCGGAGGGAGAGAATGTAAAGCCGGGGCGCCGGAAGCTCCCGCACGGAAATTTTAAAATATGACACCTTCCGGCGCCCCGTTCGGTTTCAAGCAACGCCCCCCGATTCCTCTTCCGAACGGATGACGGCGACCTTTTCAGGGTTCACGCTTGCGGCTTTCGCCGCCGCGCACGAAAGGCCCGAAGGCCAGTTGCCGGTCCTCTAGTGCCCCACAGGCACGCACCACTCTCTTTCAAGCGGCAGGGGAATCATTCCGACGCCTCCCTGGATAAGGACCTGCGTCCCTTCCTTACCCCGGAACCGATCGCACCTCGTCGCGACGCCTCGCGATGCAGCCGATGGTGCAACGCCGATGAGGATGGCACAGACTTTCCATGCGGGGATGAACGGGGACGATGCGGGGTCGCTTGACCTCAACCGGAGGGCGGCCTATCTCGAAGGCATTGGGGGAGCACGCTTGATGACGCTGGACACGATCCGCACGAAACTGCGCGGGCTCTATCTCGGGACGACGGTGAAGGCGATCCGCTTTCAGGTCGCCATGGCGGTCATCGATCTCGCCATCATCATCTTCTTCCTCCTCGGGCCTTACCTCGGCAACGGGCGCTCCTACCTGATCGCCGACTATACGATCGCCTTCATCATTGCCTGCGAACTGGCGGCGCGCATTCTGGTTGCGACCGATTTCAAGCGATGGCTGCTCAGGCCGATGACCTGGGTGGACATCGTCGTGCTCGGCACGCTGCTGTTTCCGCAACAGCTTTCCAATTTCGCTTTCTTAAGGGCTTTCCGCATCTGGTCTTTGGGGCAGAGCAAGGCTTTCGCCATGCTGATGAAGCGGGCCGGCTGCGGGGAATGGGAGGACGTGATCAAGGCGGTGATCAATTTCATCACCTTCCTGTTCCTCGTGACCGGCTTTGTCTACGCGACCTTTTTCTATCATGACGTCGGCATTACCGGCTTCGTCGATGCGCTCTATTTCACGGTGGCGACGATCACCACCACCGGCTTCGGCGACATCACCTTGCCGGGCACGCTCGGCAAGCTGACCTCGATCGTCACCATGATCTTCGGCATTTCGCTGTTCGTGCGGCTGGCGCAGACGATCATCCGGCCGCACAAGGTGGCGTTTCCCTGCCCGCAATGCGGGCTGCAGCGGCATGATTACGACGCCGTGCACTGCAAGGCCTGCGGGCATATTCTGAATATTCCCGACGAGGGGACGTGAGACGTTGACTTCGGGGGTGGATCGATCACGATCCGCGTCGTGTTTCATCGAAAGAGGAGATTTGCCGAATGAGCCTTTTGCGCGTGGGGTCTGCACTGATCGTCTTTTTCGCGTTTGCTACGGTGCCGGCGATGGCCGCCATTCCGCTGCTTAACGCCGTCTGCCCAGGCAATATCGAGGTGCATGCGGATCAGGGCGGGCCGGTCTATCTCAACGGCAAGGAAGCCAAGCTCAAGGTCTTCAACGAGAATTATTACGAAGCCAAGGGGGCGGGCATCACGGTATCGCTCAGCATCAACCCGGATGGCACGCCTTCGGTTTCCTATACCGGCAAGCATGGGGCGAACGGGGTCTGCACGCTGAAATAGCCGGAGGAGACGTGGGATTTCGTCGTGAGACAAGACCCCTCCCCAACCCTCCCCACAAGGGGGAGGGGGATAAGGAGCAAGTTTTGGCCTCAGAGTCTCAACACCCTCGATAAGCTCCCTCGCCTTTGTGGGGAGGGGTCTTTTTGAGCCTCGCCCTCAATATTCCTTCTCGTAAAAGATGCCGCCGCCTGTGCCGGTGGCGCCGGCTTCGCCGCGCAGCTTGACGCCGCGGCCGACGTCGAGGTTGATGATCGCCTTGCCGCCGCCGGCTTCGGAGCCGGATTGCAGTTCCAGATAGGTGCGATCGTTCAGGTATTTGCCGGCCGAGACCTGGGCGCCGCCCTTGGCGTCCGTGGTGACGTCGAGATCGTCGACGCCGAGCTTGTTGCGCAGGCCGCTGAGCAGCGAATTCGACCGGCCGCCGGCAAGCTCGGCGACGGCGCTGGCCAGTTGTGCGATCTGGAAGGCCGAGAGGTTCGACAGCGAGCGGTTGAAGATCAGCTGTGCCAGGATTTCATCCTGCGGCAAGGCGGGCGACGAGGAGAAGGTGACCGTTGGATTGTTGGCGAGGCCGCCGACATTGACGGTGATCGTCGTCGAACCGGCCGACGAGGTGGCGTCGAGATCGAGCGCCGGGATGAGGTTGCCGCCGAAGGTGATGTTGCCGTCGGTGAAGGTCAGGCGCTTGCCGAGGATTTCCAGGCGCCCGCGGCGCATTTCGAAACCGCCGGAAACATTCGGCTGCGAGGCGGTGCCGCGGATCGTCAGATCGCCGCCAAGCTCGGCATCGATGCCGCGGCCGCGCACGAATAGGTGGTTGGGCGCCGAGACGACGAGATCGAAATTGATGTCGTTGCTCTTGCTGCGGCCGCCGGTGTCCTTGGCGTGCAGGTCCTTCTGCATGCGGCGGACATCGGCCGGGGCGTCGCGGTGCTTGATGTCGATTTCAGACAGCGACGGCGGCAGTTTTTCGGGGATGGTGATCGCCGCCTTGGTGATCGTGACCTTGCCGCCGACGACGGGCGAGGCGACCAGCGAGCCCTTGATCGTCACCATGCCGTCGAGATGGGCGGTCAGCAGGGTGCCGTCGACGTAATTGGCTTTGTCGAGGCGGATCGAGAGATCGGCCGGGAAGCCGGAGCCGGGCTCGATGCCGACGGTGCCGGTGGCGGAGACATTGCCGCCGCTCGCCAGCTTGCCGCCGAGCTGATCGATGCGGGCCTGGCGGCCGTCGAGGGCGATATTGGCTGCGAGATTGGTGATCGCAAGGTTGCGGCGCACATCGACGAAGCGGGCGCCGGATGTGGTGATCGTGCCGGTGACGAGAGGCGCGCTGGCGGTGCCGGCGACCGCGACATCGACCTTGGCATTGCCGGTCAGCATGAAGCCCTGTTCCGAGAGGATGGCCGAGAGCAGCGAGAAAGGCAGGTCGCCGTTGAGCTTCAGCGAGAGCGGGCGGTTGCCGGCGAGGCCGACCTTGCCGCCGCCGCGGAAGGAAAAGCCGCCGGCACCGGACAGCGTGGTTTGCAGATCGACGGTGTTGTTGGCGAACTGGCCGTTGGCGGCGATGCTCAGGGCACCGACACCGACACCGACACCGGCGCTGCGGGCCTGGGCGACATTGGCGTTGGCCCATTTGAGATCATAGGCGACGACCGGGGCTGATGCCGTGCCCTTGACGCCGACGGTACCGCTAATCGCGCCTTCCGCGCCGAGCGAGGGGACGAAGGTGTTGATGAGGGCGGCCGGAAGCGAGGCGATTTTCACGTCGAGGGCGAGCTTTTCGCCGGCCGTGCCGTCGACGGTGACCGTGCCGCCGGAAGCGCCGATGGTGAGCGCGTTCAGCGCCACCGTGCCGTTCTGGATGGTGATGGTCGTCGGGCGGGCGAGCTTGACGGCGATCTTGCGCGGGGCGGCGCTGAAGGAGGCGAGGTTGACGGTGGTCTTGCCGGCGGCGTTCAGGATATCGCCGCGCAGGGCAAGGGGGGCGCCGTCGTAGTTGCCATCGAGACGGACGTTTGTTTTTGCGCCCTGCTGGTCGAAATCGAGCTTCAGGCCGTTGAGGCGGTTGGCGCCTTGCGTGAAAGTTTCGACGGAGAGATTGCCGCGGATGGCCAGCGCCTTCAGATCGGCGATGGTGATGTCGGCGACGGGTTTCGAGATGACGAGATCGCCGCGCTTGATGCCGCTGCCGCTGGCCTTCAGTGCGACGGAGGTCTTGCCGCCCGCGGTGGCGATGGTGGCGGAGCCGGCGATGTCGCCGCTCGCCTTTTCGCCGGCCATGGCGGCCAGAAGCGCGACGTCGGGGAAGTTGAAGGCGACGGAGCCGTCCGGCTTGAAGTCTTCGGAGAAATTGACGGCGCCGGTCAGGGTGTTGTCGCCGATGCGGGCTTCCAGCGTCGGGATACTGGTGCGGCCGTCCTTGGAGATGAGGTCGGCCTTGACGTTGATCGCCTGGCCGCCGATGGCGCCGGTGGCCGTGATCTTGGCCTGCGGGCTCTTCGGGTCGGCGGTCGCATCGATGCTGGCGACGAGATCGCTTAAGGTGCGGCCGGCGAGCGTTGCGCCGCTGGAGGTGATTTCGGCCTTGACGACCGGGGCTTCGAGCGGGCCGGTGGCGTCGATCTTGAAGCGGGCGGTGCCGGAGGCCTCAGTGAGCGCCTTGCCGAGGTTCGGCAGTTCGCCGGCGAGGGCGGCCTGGAGCTGGCCGGATTTCAGCGACACGGTGCCGGCGGCGTTGACGGTGCCGGAGGCGATTTGCAGGTTGGTGACGTCGACCGCGCCCTCCGCGCCGGTGGCGAGGCGACCGGTGACGGCGACCGGCGTGTCGAATTTCGCGGCGGCGGCCGGGGGCAGGGCTGCGGGCTCGGCCTGCAGCGAGAAGGTCATCGACACGAGCTTGTCGTCGAGGGTGAAGCGGCCGTTGAGCGCGCCGTCGAGATGGGCGCTGTCGATCGTCACCGGCTCGAAGGCGATGGCACGGTTTGCCATGTTGAGGCGGGCGTCGATCTTGACCGGGGCCTTGACGAGGCGGTCGATATTGGCGTCGGCGAAGCGGGTCGAGGCGGCCTCGATGCGGGCGGTCAGCACGCCGCTCTGGGTGGACACGTTGAAGGCGTCGCTGTGGGCCTTCAGGGTGACCGCGCCGATTTCGCCTTGCTGCAAAGCGAGGCTTGCGACGTCGGCGGTTGCGTCGATGGCCAGCGCTTCGAGCGGGCCTTTGACGGTCGCGGTCGCGCCGTTGATGCGGGCACGGATTTCGCCCTTTTCCTGCGGGATGGCGAATTCGAGCTGGGGGCTGCCGGCCAGCGTGGCGGTGAGGTCGAGCGTCTTGCCGGCGGTGCCGTTGACGGTGAGGGTGCCGCCATTGGCGGCGATCTTGAGGTCCTTCAGCTGAACGGTGCCGTTTTCGATGGCGATGGCCGTCGAGGCCGGCAGCGAAAGCGGGATGCCGTTGAGGGTCGCGGTCAGCGAATTCAGCGCAATTTCCGTGCGGCCGGCGGCGCTGGCGAGCGAGCCGGCGGCGGCGAGCGGGGTGCCGTCGTAATTGCCGGTGACGTTGAAATCGGTCTTGCCGGCCTGCTGGGTGAAACCGAGCTTCAGGGCGTCGAGGCGGGTTTCACCCTGGACGATCTGTTCCGCCGAGACGGTGCCGGTGATGGCGAGCGCCTTCAGGTCGGCAATGGCGATATCGGCGACGGGCTTCACCACCTTCAGGCCGTCGCGGTCGATGCCGGAGCCGTTGGCCTTGATGGTGGCGGATGTGACGCCGTTGGCGCTCTTGATCGAGATGGAGCCGGCGAGATCGCCGGTCGCCTGCTGGCCGGCCATGGCGGCGAGAAGGCCGAGATCGGGCAGGTTGAAGGCGAGGTCGCCGTTCGGCTGGAAATCGGGCGTCAGCGTCAGAGCGCCGTTGAGCTTGTTGTCGCCGATGGTCGCTTCGAGCGTCGGGATGGTGATGGTGTTATCTTCCGAGGCGAGCTTTGCCTTGACGTCGATGGTCTGGCCGTCGATGGCGCCGGTGGCGGTGATGTCGGCGAGCGGGCTCATCGGATTGGCGGTGCCGCTGGCGGTGACGACGAGGTTGCTCAGGGTGCGGCCGGCAAGGGTCGCGCCGTCGGAGGTGATCTCCGCCTTGACGCCGAGGGTGGCGATGGCGCCGGACGTGTCGATCTTGAAGGATGCGGCACCCTTGGCGTCCGTGAGCAGCTTGCCGAGATCGGGCAGCGTGCCGGTGATGGCGGCGTTCAGATTGCCGGCGTCGAGGGCGGCCTTGCCAGCAAGCTCCAGCGTGCCGGATTTGACGGTGAGATCGCTGACGGAGACGGCACCGGTCTTGTCGAGCGACAGGTTGCCGGTGGCGGCAATCGTCGTGTCGAATTTGGCGGCAAGGGCCGGCGGCAGCGTGTCGGGCATGGCGAACAGCTTGAAGGCCATGGCGAGCGCATTGGTCTTCAAGTCGTAGGTGCCGCCCAGCGTGCCGCCGATGCTGGCGCTTTCTAGCGTCGCGGGATTGAAGGCGATGCTTTCCGGCGAGATGGCGAGCGTCGCATCGACCTTGGCGGGGCCGCGGACGAGGCGGGCGAGGTTGGGATCGACGAGATTGATGGCGCCGGTCTCGACATGGGCCTTGGCCGGGCCGCTGCGGCCGGCGAGGTCGAAGGCGTCGCTTGTCGCCGTCAGCTTGATGGCTTCGATGACGCCCTGCGGCAGCGTTGCGGTCGCCAGATTGGCGGAGAGCTGGAGCTTGGCGGCATTCGCCTGACCGTCGAGCGACAGCATCGCCGAGTTGATCGCAAGCTTGGTGTCGCCGTCGCGGCCGGCGATGGTCAGAGGGACCGGGCCGTTTTTGCCGGCGAGTGTTGCCTGCAGGTTGTTTTCGCCGGCCGTGTCGTAAGTGCCGGAGGCGGCGATATCGAGGGAGCCGCTGGAGAGCGTGCCGCGCTCGATGCTGATGCGGGTGCCCGACAGCACGGCGGCGAGGTCGATGGCGGTCTCGCCTTCGAAGAGTGGGCGCAGGTTTTGCGGGAGCAGCGAGGCAAACGTGCCGCCGCCGGTCAGGGCGATGTTGCGGCTGCCGTCGGTGCTCTGGATGTGGCGGGCGTCGAGGTCGAGAATCCGGGTGCCGTCGAGGGCGGCGGTTGCCTTGCCGGTCCAGTCGGAGAGCGGGCCGTCGCCCTTTAGCGCGATTTGTACCGCAGGCGTGCCGGGGAGCTGGAGGGCGCGCGAGAGGAGGCCGCCGCTGATGTCGTTGACGGTCGCGTCGAGCTTCAAGGTGTTGGCCGAGGGGTTGAAGACGATGTTGGCGACGGCCTTCGCATCCGGCTGGTCGCGTTGGGCGACGGCGAGATCCGTGGCGATGCTGGTGTTGGTGGCGTCGAGATTGCCGGTGAGGCTCAGGAACTGGTCGGCGCCGGCGATGTCCTTGCCGATGACGATTTCCGGCAGGTCGAGGGCCGTGATCTTGACGTCGAGCGGCAGTGCGAAGGTCGAGCGGACTTCCTTGGTTTCCTGCGAGGGGATCGGCAGGCGTTCGAGGCGGACCGTGCCGGCCTTGATCAGGCTGGCATCGAAACGGGAGGAGAAAAGGGCGGTTGGCGACCAGTCGATGGCGACGTCGCGGATTTCGGCATAGACGCCCTTGCTGTCGAACAAAGTGACGGTCGAAGCCTTGAAATCGCCGGTCAGGAGCGCGCTCGGATCGGAGATGCGGACGATCTGGTCGGGGGTCGAGGCGTATTTCTCGATCAGCGTTGCGACCATGCGCGCGCCTGGCGCGGTGAAGCCGGCAAACAGGATGAGGAGTACGGCTACGACGACAACGATGCCAAGAAGATAGGCCAGCCAGCGCGACGCGGTTTTGAGGATCAGGACCAGACGATTCATGTCTCTACCCATAACGCAAGTTGTGCCGCGGGCAAACCGCGCCAAGGTTTTGATCGGCCTTAGGCGTCCTAGAAAGACTGGCCGATGCCGGCATAGATGCCGTAGCTGGTGCCGCCCGGATACGGATTGAGCGGCACGGCGACGTCGAGACGGATGGGGCCGAAGGGCGTCAGGTACCGGACGCCGACGCCCGCGCCGGCCTTGATATCCGAAAAATCGGGCGCCGACTTGGCCGAGACCGTGCCGACGTCGACGAAGGGCACGATGCCGATCGTATCGGTGATGCCGATGCGCGCCTCGACCGTCGCATTTACATAGGAGCGGCCGCCGAGCAGGTCGTCGTCGGCGTTGCGCGGGCTGATTTCCTGATAGGAATAGCCGCGCACGGTGCCGCCGCCGCCGAGATAGAAGCGCCGGTTGGCGGGGATATCGACAAGGCCGTCGCCGCCGACGATGGTGCCGGCGCCGAGGCGGGCGGCAAGCACGGTCTTGTTTTCTTCGCCCAGCCCATAATAGCCGGAAATCGAGCCCTCGAAGGAGGAGAAGAAGGTCTGGCCGTCGATCTCGTAGCTCGGCTTGGCATTGATCGAGGCGCGGTAGCCTTCGGTCGGGTTCAGCTTGTTGTCGCGGGTGTCGCGCACATATTCGAAGGGCAGCGCCGCCGTCAGATATTCGTTCTTGCCGAAGGCATCGTCGATATTGGCCCAGCTAAGCTCGACGCCGCCGGAGACCGTATCGGTGTCGGACAATTCGAAGGTGGCGCCGGCCGCGCCTGTGAAAATCGTCGCCTTGTAGGCGTCGGGATCGAGCAGCGAGGCCTTCAGGCTGGCATTGAAGGTGGAGGCGGGACCGAAGGCGCCGGGTTTGGCAAAGAGGATGCCGGCATTGTAATCCAGCGAACTGATGTCGTTTTCGCCGAGCCGGTTCACCGAGCCTTCGACGCGCAGCGATTCGGCCTGGCCGAACAGGTTGCGGTGCCCCCAGTAACCCTGAATGCCGAAGCCGTCCGTGGTCGAATATTGCGCGCCGCCGCCGAAATAGCGGTGCTTGCCTTCGGAGACCTCGATGGTCAGCGGCAGCGAACCGTCCGGCGCCAGCGCCGTCGGCTCCTTGATGGTGATGCTGGCGAAGACACCGAGCGCGCGCAGGCGTTCGTTGGCCTTGCGAATTTCTTCCGGCGAATAGCGGCCGCCGGTGTTGAGGCGGGAATAGTTCGCCACGAATTGCGGATCGACGGTTTGGGTGCCGACGACGGTGACCGTGCCGAAGGGGGCGACGGGGCCGCCTTCGGCTGCGATATCGATATCGACGGTGTTGTTGCTGTGATCGGCGACCGCGGCGCGGTTGGTGAGTTTCGCCAGCGGGCGGCCTTCCGCCTTCAGGTCCTCGACCACCTGCTCGCCGGCCTTGATGATCAGGGTCGAATTGGCCTGCGCGCCGGGGACAAGATCGTAATCGTCCGGGTTCTTGCCGGCTGCATCGCCTTCGAGCGTCACCTTGCCGATGGTGAAGACCGGGCCAGGCGTAACGGAGACCTTGACGGGAATGGGCGCGCCCGCCGGGAAGACCGGGTCCGGCGGCAAGCTATCGATGTCCTGGCCGTTGACGGTGATGCCGATGACGCCGCCATAGCGGGCGTTTTCATAGAGGGCGGCCAGCAGCCGGTCGCGATCGTCGCGGGCGCGGATGACGAGGCCGAGATTGCCGGAGACCGGCTGGTCCTTTTCCTGGAACAGGCGGGAGGCGTTTTCGAGCGCTTCCTTCAGGTCCTCGTCGCTGGTGCCGGTATCGAGATTGAGCGTGTAGTTGACGGGGTCGATGACGTCGTTGGTCTCTTCGTCCTTTTCGAAGAAGGACATGCCGAAGATCTTGAAGGCATGGGCCTCGCGCATCGGGCCGCAGAGCGTCAAAGCCAGAACCGCGAGTGCAGTTCCAGTCTTCCGATACGCATTACTGATCGTCGGCAGACGTTTCCGCATTCCGTCCTTCAGGCTACTCTCAACACAGGCCCGCCGTCATGGCAGGTGCACCATTGCATGACAAGGTTCTCCCTTTGTTAACGGCGGACCCTACACATCTCGACCAGAATGATGAAGCCGCGGAGGCGATTTTATCGAAAAAGCAAGGACGGCTGTGGCCGTGAGGAAACAGAAACCGGCGCTGAAACATGAAACGAAGACCCCTCCCCAACCCTCCCCACAAGGGGGAGGGAGCCGATCGAGCAAGTTTTGGCCTCGGATTTTCAATGCGCGCGATAGCCCCCTCCCCCTTGTGGGGAGGGTTGGGGAGGGGCGTGCTGGCCAGAAACAGAAACCCCGGCCGGGGCCGGGGTTTCAGGGGTTCAAACGTCAAGAATGGGGGCGATCAACGCGGGCAGGCGTCGATGTAGCGGCGGCCGTAGCGGTCGCGGTAGTAGCACTGGCCGGGCTGTTCGGTGACATGGCCGATGACTGCGCCGGAAACGCCGCCGATCGCAGCACCGACGGCCGCACCGCGGACATCCCCTGTGATTGCGCCGCCGATGATGGCGCCGGAAACAGCACCGATGCCGGCGCCCTTTTCCGTCTGCGTGCAGCTCGCGGCAGCCAAGGCAATCAAAACAAGAGCAATGGTTTTCTTCATTTCAGTCTCCAAAAACAGGTGACGCGACGGTTCGCATCCGACCTTTTACCCCCAGGGAAGACGAAACCTTCCGGTCTCATCTCTTATAAGCTTGCAACAGCGAAGGATAATTTGCTGTCCGAGAAAGTCTACAGACGGTTCGCAAGTTTCCTTCCGAAACAAGAGAAGACATCCATGCTGAATGCAGCATGAAGGCGCTGTTCCCCACGTGACAGGATTTGGGTTCCCGGAATCGATTTGCGTGGTTTTGGGAGAAACTGCTCATTTTTTCGCCGGCTTGACCCAAATCAAGAATCCGAGGATTGAATCTGCCTAGATAGTCTGGAATGGTTCAAAAAAACGGGCCATTTGCCGCAGGGGGCCATGCAAACACCCGTTTCGGGTTGACGCCGGGCATGTTTGGATCAAGAAGACGGCCTGGTTCTGGAGACGATGAATGGATTTCGAAAGTTTCTTCAAAGGCGAGCTTGATGGTTTGCATCAGGAAGGCCGTTACCGGGTTTTCGCCGATCTCGAACGCCAGCGCGGGCAATTTCCGAAAGCGTTCCGTTACGATGCCGACGGCAACCGGCAGGATGTGACCGTCTGGTGTTCCAACGATTATCTCGGCATGGGGCAGCATACCAAGGTCGTCGAGGCGATGAAGCAGGCGATCGACGAATGCGGCGCCGGGGCCGGCGGCACCCGCAATATTTCGGGCACCAATCACTATCACGTTCTTCTCGAGCGCGAGCTTGCCGATCTGCACGGCAAGGAATCGGCACTGTTGTTTACCTCCGGCTACGTGTCCAACTGGGCCGCACTCGGAACGCTCTGTTCGAAGATTCCCGGTGTCATCGTCTTCTCCGATGCCGGGAACCACGCTTCGATGATCGAGGGGATCAGGCACTCCAAGTGCGAGCGCGTCATCTTCAAGCACAATTCGGTGGCCGATCTGGAAGCGAAGCTCGCTGCCGCCGATCCGCGGGCGCCGAAGATCGTTGCGTTTGAGAGCGTCTATTCGATGGATGGGGATATCGCGCCGATCAAGGACATCTGCGACGTCGCCGACAAATACGGCGCCATGACCTATCTGGACGAAGTCCATGCCGTCGGCATGTACGGTCCGCGCGGCGGCGGCATTGCCGAGCGCGAAGGGCTGATGCACCGGCTGACCGTCATCGAAGGCACGCTGGGCAAGGCTTTTGGCGTGATGGGCGGCTATATCGCGGCCTCTGCGGCGCTTTGCGATTTCATTCGCTCGTTCGCCTCGGGCTTCATCTTCACGACGGCATTGCCGCCGGCGCTGGCTGCGGGGGCTCTGGCCTCGATCCGGCACCTCAAGGAAAGCCAGGTGGAGCGCTTTGCTCACCAGGAACGGGTGCGCCGTCTGCGCAACCTGCTCGACAAGGCCGGCATTCCGCATATGGCCAATCCGAGCCATATCGTGCCGGTCATGGTCGGCGATGCCGCCAAGTGCAAGTGGATCTCCGACCTGCTGCTCGACAATTGCGGCGTCTATGTCCAGCCGATCAACTATCCGACGGTGCCGAAGAAGACCGAGCGTCTGCGCATCACGCCGACGCCGCTGCACACCGATGCCGATATCGAGCATCTGGTCGGCGCGCTGCACCAGCTCTGGTCGCGCTGTGCGCTGGCTCGGGCTGTGGCTTGAGGTAATTCGGAAGAAGGAACTGACGAAAGGCCGCCTGTTTCGGGCGGCCTTTTGCATTTTCGGGGGATCAGGTCTGGACAAGGCCCCGCACGACGCGAAACACCATGGGAAATGACCGAGGTCCATCGGGCAAGCCGACCAGATAGCCGGCGCGCACGTGCTCTTCGATCGAGCCGCGGGCGTCATCTGAAAGGGCCATCAACAGGCCCGTGACGCTGCCTGGGCCTCGTGTGAACGTCGCCCAATAATCTGCGAAGCATGCGTACTCGCAATCCACGACGACGGGAACCTCCGTTACGTCGACGAGGCCGATCTTGCGCCACAGCGCTGCCTGGCCGCCGGGCCAGAAAAGTTGGCGCCCCGCCCGCAGGGATCTCAAGCCGGCGAAGTCGGCGTCAAGCACGGCGCCGGTGTGGATGACAAGGTCCCAGGCGGGCATGCCGCCAAGGAACTGGGTAACAGCGGAAGCGACCACGCCGCCCGGACGGGTCACACGCTTCATCTCGGCAACGACCTGTTCGATTTCCGGGATAACATCGAGGGCCAGCGTCGAAACGGCTGCATCGAAGACATTGTCGTCGAACCGCATTTGCCGGATATCGCCGTGTTCATAGACGATGTTGAGGTGGGATCGACGGAGGCGGGCTCCTTCCAGATATCCCTCCGAAGCATCGATGCCGATTACATGCGCGCCCGTCTCGGCCAGCGCTTTCGTCAACACGCCTGTCCCGCAGGCGACGTCGAGCACTTTTCCGCCGGCAGCGACATTGGCGCAGTCGAGAAACGGGCTTGCCAGATGTTCGCTCCAGCGCCCCATGAACGTTTCGTAGATATCGGGATCAGCCCAATTGTATCGCAGTTCGGTGTGCATGGTTCGCCATCCTCCCTCGATGAGGGATGGACTTTAACACGCGCATCCGGGTTGCGCCTATCGCGGCCACACCGTGGACTTGATCGGGTGGTCGCTTTCGCATTTTCGGAGGCCCTTTTTGCCGGGCCTGTTATAGTGGGCGTGAAATCCACCGGGGCAGGTCAACCGATGCGCGCTGAGGATTTGGTCGGGATCTGGATCATCGAGTCCTTTCATATCGAGGATTGCGCGACAGGTGTGCGGACTATGCCGTGGGGCGAGCGTCCATCCGGAACGGTGATGTTCGATCCTGAGGGGCGGATGGTCGCGCTGATTACACCGGATGGCCGGTCGCATCCGCAGACCGAGGCTGCGGAGGCGGCGGCCTACCGGTCGATGCTGGCCTATTCGGGTCGATACAGGGTCGATCCGCCCAACCGGCTGGTGACCGTCGTCGATATCGCCTGGTTCGAACCCTGGGTCGGGAGCGAGCAGGTGCGCTATTGCGAGCTTTCCGGCGACGGGCTGACGCTCACGAGCGCCCCCTTGAACATGCCGCAGCAAAATGCGCCGGCCTTTGCCGTGGTGCGCTGGCGGCGGGAAGGGGCGTCGCGGCCGTTTTAGGCGGCTTTTTCCTTTATGGCGATGACGTCGCTTGCTTCGGCGCGAGCCGCTTCGTCGGCGGCGAAGACATCATCCATCGTGGAGGCAGCAGGGATGGAGACGAGGCGGTCCATGACCGTCTCGGCGATATCGGCCATGTCTAGGAAGCCGATGCGGCCGGCGACGAAGGCGTGGAAGGCGGTTTCTTCCGCCGCATTCATGATCGCGCCTTGTAGGCCGCCGCGCTGCATGGCGGTGCGGGCAAGGCGCAACGCCGGGAAGCGTTCCTCGTCGGGGGCTTCGAAATCGAGGCGGGCGAGCTTGGCGAAATCCAGCCGGTCGACATTGAGCGGGGGGCGTTCGGGATAAGTCAGCGCATAGCCGATGGCGGTGCGCATATCCGGGCAGCCGAGCTGGGCGATGACCGAGCCGTCGCGGTAGCCGACCATGGAATGGATGATCGACTGCGGGTGGACGACGACTTCGATCTGCTCGGGATGCACGTCGAAGAGGTGTTTCGCCTCGATCATCTCCAGCGCCTTGTTGAACATCGAGGCGCTGCCGATGGAGATTTTCAGGCCCATCGACCAGTTGGGATGGGCGCGGGCGATTTCGGCGGTGACGCCGGCCATGCGCTCGCGCGTCCAGGTGCGGAAGGGACCGCCGGAGGCGGTGAGCACGATGCGCTCGACGGCATGGCGCTGGTCGTCTTCCAGCGACTGGAAGATGGCGCTGTGTTCGCTGTCGACCGGAATCAGCTGGCCGCCGCCGGCATGGACGGCCGAGACGAAGAGATCGCCGGCCGAGACCAGGCATTCCTTGTTGGCGAGCGCGATATCGGCGCCGCGGCGGGCGGCGGCAAGCGTGGGTGCAAGGCCGGCGGTGCCGACGATGGCGGCCATGACCCAGCCGGCTTCGCGCTCGGCGGCCTCGATCAGGCCGCTGCGGCCGGCGGCAACGGCGATGCCGGTGCCGGCAAGGGCCGATTTGAGATCGTGGTAGCGGGTTTCGTCGGCGGTGACGGCGAGTTCGGCGCCGCTTGCCCTGGCCTGCTCTGCGAGTAGGGCGATGTTGCCGCTGCCGGTGAGGGCTGCGACCTCGAAGCTTTCACGTCCGCCGAGCTGGGAGACGACATCGAGCGTGTTGGTGCCGATCGAGCCGGTGGAGCCCAGAATGGTGATGCGTCGCCTGGCGCCGGATGTCATGGCCAAATCCCGTAGCTGTTTTAGGGAAGGCTCTACAATCGAAAGGCGGCTGCAACAAGGGGCAGGCGCTTGCGCGCAAAGTTTCATGGAAAAGGGCGGGCGCGGCCTGTATGAAAAGCGGGTGCTTCGCACGCAGGATTCGCAGGAGGAAAGCTGGATGAAGGTCGTTGCGCTGATGGCATGCGCCTGCGTGCTGATCGAGGCCGGTGCGCCGCAGACGGTGGCTGCCGATGCCTTCGTTCCCAAGGAGCTTGTCGGCAGCTGGCTTGCGGAGGATATCAATTCCGCCGGGGTGATCGACTATCTGCAGACGACGCTCGAACTCAACGACGACGGCACCTATGGCGGCATGGCCGGGTGCAATCACTTCACCGGCACGTTTACCGTCAACGCCTTCCACATCGCCTTCGGCCCGGCGGCGGCGACGCGAAAACTCTGCGTGCCGGCGGTGATGGATCAGGAGGCGAAGTTCTTCAAGGCGCTGCAGGGCGAGCTGACCTATGAGGTGAAGGACGGCATCCTGAAATTCTACACGCCCGATTTCCATGTTCCCGTACGGTTCGCGCGGCTTGAGACGACGGTCGATCTGACGCTCAGCGTGCCGGCCGGGCCGATCGAGCGCAGCGCGGTCCGTTATGACTGCGCGGGGCTCGCGGTCGATGCCGACTATGTCAATGCCGGAGCGGTTTCGCTGGTGACGCTGACCATGGGGGAGGATGTGGTCGTGGCCGCCAATGTGATCTCCGCCTCGGGCGCGAAATATATGGGCGGCCAATATACCTGGTGGACGAAGGGCGACAATGCGACGCTTTACGATGCTACCAAGGGAGAGAACGACGAGGGCGTGGAGTGCAGGCGGGTTCCGTGAGGACGCCGTTCAGGGCGTGCGCCGCCAGTCGGCGAAACGCGGGATCAGTACGGCCACGATAAGCAACGGCCAGAAAACGCAGGCAAGGATGCCGACCAGCCGCGCCCTGTCCCAACCAGACCGCGCATTGCTGCCTTCGGCGAAAGTGTAGTAGCCGAACCAGAAGGCCATGAAAGCATAAAAAGATTCAAACAGATAAAAAGGCGTCATCGTCTTTGCAGTTCAAAAAGAGAATTTGCAATATTTCAAGGAGGACGAGTGTATCAGGATGGGGCGGTGCCGCAATGGTGATCGCGGTGGGGCGTTTTTATTTTACAAAAGTGATTAACGGCACTATGTTGTTTGCCGGACCTTATTTCATGCAACCCAGCGTAGCGCTTTCTATCCCAATGCGCTTTCGCGCTGCCGGATTTCAGCAGTCGGGAATCTCAGCATGGATTTCGAACAACGCGATGCTTTGCAGGACGACCACAAGCACGACCGGCTCGATGCCCTCGGTTTCGGTTGCGAGGGCCGGCGCGTGACCGTCGATTGCGCCGAATGCCACAAGCCCTTCGAGTGGTGGCAGACGCGGGACGATATCGAGCCGCTCTGCAACGAGTGCCTGTTCAAACTCTGAAGGTAGTGCGTCAGCCGGCCGGGAAAGGGCGCTGGCGACTGACGGCGAGCGCGATTTTTCCCGCAGCAAGGCCGATCATGGCGCCTGCCGCTTTGACCAGCGCATCCGCGAATTGCGGGTGGCGGCTTGGCGAGACATATTGCAACAACTCAATGCCGAAGGCGGCGGCAACAAGAAACAGGCCGAGCGTGAACCAGCGCTGCGGATAGGCAAGCGCGAAGGCGAAGCCGACGAGCGCGAAGGCCGCCGCCCGGTCGAGCGATACCGTCGTCATCGTATGGGGGCGCAGCCCGATCGGCGACACCGTCACGAAAACGATCGCGGCCACCAGCAGCCAGCTCAAAATCTTGAAGAATTGTCTTGTCATGGTCCCGTCATAATAGTGGCGGGGGTGCGTATTGCAATGCACAATGGCATTTTGATAGTGCGGGCGCGATGCCATGCTTTGGCCATGCTGTTGCCGGGTTGGCGAATTATGGCGCGGGCATGCGGATACAAATCTACCATCGCCATACTCTGCGGCCTCCTGTTCTGGTCCGGCGTCGTGCAGGCCGGGCGCAGCGTCTATCGGCATGTCGGGCATGCCGACGCTTTCGACAGGTAGTGGAGGCATAATGTCGGCTCGGGAATTTGGCTGGTGATCCCAGATGGATTCGAACCATCGGCCTCAGGATTAGGAATTTGGTCCCGTCGTTGATTTTATTCCCAGACGTTCCTGAAAATATTCCCGTTCCCGGTTCTGGCCGGGAACGCGGAACGTCAGGTAGTTGACCTGATCACCAGCGCCCCACAACCAACATCGGCCGTGACGAAGGCTGTCGCTGCATGAGTATTGCGGAACCGCACTTTCACGATATCGGCCTCGGCCCAAGTCGCCAAGATGGCAATATTCGCCGGCGGCGCGAGGTTCAGATTGAAGATGACGTGATCCTCGACCAGCGCACCAGGGACCGCAACTGTGGCATCGGCTTCGGCGCCGGCCGCGAGATTGGGAATGGTGATATTGCCGTCGAACTTCAGGTAGTTGGTGATCCGCACGCCAGCCGGTCGGAAACGGGAGCCGAGCATTTTCCCGTCTGGGTCGGCCGGGTTGCTGACATCGTAGACGTAGACCCAATCGTTGTCCGCGAGTTCGGTCACTTCATGGGCGAGATCGGGCAGCTTGGTCATGATCGTTCCCTCAATGAATCTTCAGCCACGCTCGAACGGCGTTGACGGCGATATCTCCGGCCCACGCGACAAGACCGCCGATCGTCAGGCCGGCGAGCGCGATAAGGCCAGATATGCCGACGCCGAGGGTCTTCATTCGTTTCCATTCTTCCAGCGCCGGCGAAACCGTCTCGTGGTTCTCCTGCACCGTCTTCTTCAGCGCAGCGATCTCGTCGCGCAGTTGGGCGTCGACTTCGCCGCTGATCGCTACCGTCGTTTCGAGATGCGCAATCTGCTGCACCTGCTCATCAAGGTGACAATGAATAACCGCGCGGCTTTCATGAGCGCTTTGCTTCTCTTCCTGAAAGTCTTCCCGATCCGGGTAACGCCTTCTTCGACACGGCCAAGAGCGCGCATGATGTCGTCATTCGATGCCAACGGTCTTCAGCCTGTCAGTTCGCGTTCTTCGGAGCGAAGTAGGTCACGACTGCGGGGA
Organism: Rhizobium sp. Root1212; assembly: GCF_001424985.1. Classification (GTDB taxonomy): domain Bacteria; phylum Pseudomonadota; class Alphaproteobacteria; order Rhizobiales; family Rhizobiaceae; genus Pararhizobium. Next base: position 4,914 of record NZ_LMDA01000022.1, on the reverse strand, counting down.
CAACCGCTGTCACGAGCGCCATCAGCACATAAGCGTACCAGGGCGATCCTTCCGGCAGCACGACGGCGCCTGTGCCCGCACCGGTTAGCGCGCCGCCTACGGTCGCAGCGATGACTTTCGAATATTTTTGCATGGTCTGCCTCTCAACCGTCTTCATAGAGCTTGGATTTCTTGGCCCAATCGCGCCAAGGGTGGAGTTCAAAATGGAGCATGTCCCATGCGTCGGACTTCGTCTTGTCGCCGTCCATGTTCCAGTCGCCGCCCCAACGGAGCGGGATGCCCTTTTCCTTGGCCATCCGCATGACGATCTCGGCAAGCCGGGTGAAGGCCTTGCGGTCGTTCCGGTCATAGGGGAACGGGAAGAGATCAAAAGCGATGGCCGGCACATAGTTATGCGCCGACTGCCCGAACTTCGCTTTGCTTTTGCCGGTCTTATAGGCGCGGGTCTTGGCGTCCCGGCCCCGCTTGCTGTCGAGCACCCGGAAGTCGATTTCCTTGATCGCCTTGTTCGCGATCAACTGCAGATGCGGATGGCATTTCGCAAAGTTCGTGCGCGACGCTACGCCAAAAACGGGCATTGATCATTCCTCTTCGATCTGCGCCGGATAATCGGCTGCAGGTCGAGGAGGCGCAAAGCACAGCGATAGCTATGACGCCATACGGCGTGGTGCTCGTTCAAGCGGGTGTGGAAATACGAGCCGGCTAGGGGTACCCCCTCTCAACCGAAATCAAACATCCCAGGGATCGCCGGCGATAATGGCGAGGATGGTACGCTTCAGGATGCCCCGTTTCTGCAACTCCCGAAACACCTCATGTCCAGCCCCCGGCAATGGCACAACAACAGCATTGGGGTATGCGGGGAGGACGCGGGACGATAAGTAGATGCGGTCCCTTTCGTCATCTAGCGGGTCATAGAATATCACTGGCGCCTTGCTGCTGATTGGGTTCTCGGCAATTATCCCGTGGAGCATTGGGATTTTCGCCCATCTCTTTCGGAATATCACCTTATCAAGGTAGTTTACGGGGCTTGCAGCGATTATCTGCGCATCCACGGCCCCACCGAAATAAATCGCTCCGTATCCACCCAGGCTTGACCCGTAAGCGATGACGCGCTTCCCTCTGCAAGCATCTGATACGACTGTGACGAACTCGGAAAGGCTGAGGGACTGATAGAAGGTGTGCTTCTCCTGCGCCACGTGGATGTGATCGAATCCACTATCGACGAGGAACGGGTACGCAAACGGCGTCGATCCAAGACCGCTGCTAACCGTTCCGAAGGTGAGAACCACCGTATCGGCCGGTTCTTTCTGCTTATAATAGATTACAGAATGGCATGCGTCTCGGTGGGCTAGCGTTCGCACATCAAGCCGCCTCAATGCAGAGAACTCTTTGCGCCGCTTTTTAACCTCGTGTGCAGCGAATTTCTTTTCCGCACGCTCAAGTGTAGCAATAGCGGCTTCAAGATTCCCCGAATTGTTCAGCGCGATAGCGAACTGTATCCAGTCTTTGTAAGAGACATCATGCGCATGCGAGCACGCGACTTTCCATGCTCGCGCTGACGCACCCCAGTTGCCAAGCGCACTTTCCGCCTTCGCTACTTCACGCGCAACATCTAGGCATTTGCCACAGAGAGGCCTCGCCACGCGGGAAAGCGCGGCTGTCCGCGCAAGATCCCCGCGCTCCCTTGCCCCCTTGATCTGGAACGCGACTTTTCGAGTGCGCTCCATAAGAGCTGTACGTAGGGGATAAGCTTGAGCGGGTACGATGAGGTAGGCGAGGGAGAGCAAGTGAAGGTGGAGCATTTTTCATTAAAGCGTTAAGGTTGCGCGCCGCACCGTACCATCAGAACCCTTATAGCGGAAGCGCAGAAGTGTGTTGCTGCTGGCTTGATCGGACGCGCTTTCGACGCTTTTTCGTTCGCCGCAACTGATTGACTATTTTGCTGTCCAGCTCGTGTTTCCGGTGCCAGAAGTCTTAACGATAGTGTTGTCGTGGCACCGCCATTTCAAGGAGCTGGCCGAGGACACCGAAAAGCAGGCCGAGGCCAGAGCGGAGGCGAAGGCAAACGGCATCGAACTCCCGCCCACTCCGGAGCGCCACCGTCGCGCCTACAAGGCAATGCAGTTGCTGCGCATCGTCGTCAGTTTCGGCGTCATGTCGAATGTCCAAGAATGCTTCCCGGCTGAAGAGCATTCTCGAGGAGATGCGGTTTCACGCGCCGCGAGGACGCAAGGAAGCCCTCAGCTTCGCCCAAGCAAAAGCCATCTGCGATCACGCGATCACCAACGGCCGCATATCCATCGCGCTCGCCCAGGGGCTGCAGTTCGAACTGACGCTGCGCCAGGTCGACGTGATAGGCCAATGGGAGAAGGGCGACAACCGGACTGGCGGCGGCATCACGGATCGCGGGCAGCGCTGGCGCGATGGCCTATTGTGGTCGGACATCGACAGCAACGGCATTCTGGTCAAGACGACGAACAAGACCGGCAAAGTCGCCGAGCACGATACTATGCAATATCCGGTCCTTCGCTCAATCATAGACCGTGTGCCGATATCGAAGCGCGTCGGGCCGATGATCAAATGCGAGACCACCGGCCTGCCGTACCTTCGCCGGCACTTCATCGATACATGGCGGGAAATGGCCGATGCCGTCGGCGTTCCGAAATCCGTCTGGAACCGCGACAGCCGCGCCGGGGGCATCACGGAAGGCGGCGACGCGGGTGCCGATATCGAAATGCTTCACCACCATGCGAACCATGAAGATGCCGCTACGACCCAGCTTTATAACCGTGGCACCCTCGGAAAGACGCGTGAAGTGGCCCGGCTGCGAGTTGCTTTCCGGCAGTCGCAGAACGAAGCAAAAACAGGCGAGTAGGAACGTCGCGGGAACGTGGGGAACGGCAGTTTTCGTAAGTGTTTGAAATTGATGGTGATCCCAACTGGATTCGAACCAGTGGCCTCAGGATTAGGAATCCTGCGCTCTTTTTTAACATACTAACATCGTACCACTGAGTACCGATTTGGGCACCCAGTCGTATTGGGGCAGCATGGCCATAGCTGGCCTTGCTGTTCCCCAGCAAACGCTACGAGCGAATGGCCCAGTCAAGGCTTTAAGCGAGGTACGAGCGTGCCTTGACGGGGTCAGGCGGGAGTGGCACAAAAAAATAGAAGCATCCGCGTTAGCGGATACCGCTTAATAGTTTGGCTGCAGCTTTCGATCAATCCGTCGATGAGCGATAGCTTTTTCTGCGCCAGCGTCTCGGGCCAACTGCTCCACGAGGTTTGAACGAGCGACTTCCGCGTCTCCTCGACGTCCCGGCACAAGAACGGCCGCGATTCTTTCTCTTAAGGGTTCATGGAGGCTTTCGACCTCCATCGTCTTGCCCCGAGCCTCCGCTTCAGTTCGCGGACGCGACCTTCAGGCTTCTTCACATCAGATTGCAGAGAACCGCTTCGGCAGAATAGACCGCTACAACATTTCCCTGGTTTAAGAGACTGCGCCACCGGCAAAGCAGATTGAGTGCAAAACCATAGCGGCAAGCTCTGCACGGTACCGTCTCGTCTGTTGGGAACACCGTCAACGAAGGTGCACTCTTCAGCGGAAGAGAATAAGAAACGGCAAGGAGTTCTGGTTATGCCACCTCACGCTGGCATGTGTTTGAAGCAGGAGGTTATCTAACGTCCTGCTGATCCATCAGGCACCAGGTTTGGTTACACCCAAGGAATTCTCGCTGTACCCCGCTGCGATAAGGAGTTCTAATAGAAAATCGAAAGGAAATCTTTTTATACTGGGGATAGCAAAGGAAATATCAGAAAATCAATTAGTCGGAATTAATTGCGAAGAATTCCTTTGGTAATATCCAAGAATAAATGTCCAAAAAAAGTGTTGTACATGATGCGATGATGTACTAGCGTCCTCGCGAATCTTCCGATGTGGGGATTTGATTTATGGCGGGAGGCCCGCGCTGCTACGCTGGCCCCCGATATCTGTCGTCTACCTGATGTTGGAGAAACCGATATGCCGTTATAATTAGCCATTTCTCTTTAATTTATCAACGGCAAGACGGCCACCAAGGGCAACCATACTTTGCGCACTGTCGTGAGGGTGGCAGAAAGCCCAGTCCCTGTTTTAGCCATGTTAAATCTGCGTTTGGGGTTCGGTTTGCCGCCGCCGCCTCGCGAGAACGTGTCAGCGCGTGGGAGCATGACCAATGCGTACTGTACAACTGTGCGAAATCGACAAGTTTGTGCTCTATCTCAGGCCTTGGAGGAAAATATCAGGAGAGCCATCTAAAGCGTTTCGCGATCATCTAGATTCCCTCATTTGCTTTAGGTTTCTGATTTTACGCATGTCTCTTCGCAAAACTGCTGCACACTTTTGCGTAACCCGCTCCGGGTCTGCCAGTCGTGTACCGGACGTCGTGGCTCACATTTGCGCGTCTCCGTACTTATTCCTGTCGGATAAGCAGACTAAGCCCGTCTCCGTGCGGCCACGGCGCATAAGGAAGTGCACCCCATGAGAAAGCGGGCTGACGCTCTACAGCATGTGGCAATCCATCACTCTATCCGGAAGGAGGACCATCGCCTTTTTGGCGGTGAGACCTCTGTTTTATTCGTGAGACACGGGAGCGGTTCCATGGCTCCCTACCAGCCTCTCGTTGACTTTAGTCACTCGCACTCTGGGCAAAGCGACGCGACTCGTCGCCCCTCTGTGCGTAGCGTTGGCCTTCTGTACGATTATTCTATTCAGACCCGAAACAGCTACCTGGAACGGTTTGGGGATGAGTGGTGCAATCGGTGGAGTGAACCGCCCCGGCTTTGCCGGAGACCCCAACTCGTGAGAAGTAGGGTCTATGACAAGCAAAACGACGAACAAATTTTCTCCTGAAGTCCGCGTCCGCGCCGTTCGGATGG
>NZ_LMDA01000021.1 GCF_001424985.1 Rhizobium sp. Root1212 | reverse complement strand
CTGCAGAGGCAGAAGAACGATACTACGCCACGCTGGACGCACCAGCTATGGCCGCATAACTTAAACCAAACGGTCTCCGGCAAAGTCGGGGCGGTTCAATCTACGCAAAGATGGAGGGCTTGAGCCGCAGGCTCGTAGTGCTCATTCGGCGATACAATGAGACGTCGAACAAACTGTTCAATCTTGAAAAAAGATGCGCCGAGGAACAATTGACTTTCGAGGCCGAGCGGAAAATCAACGGTCAAAGGCGGCAGCTTGAAGTTGATCTAAACGACAATGTGCAGGCTCAAACAGTCATCTGCGAAACGATTGCCAGCGGCCAGCGATACATTGAACAACTGAGGCTTCTTGAGAGATTTGACGATCCCGCCGAAGTCTCAACCCGAAAAATAATTCATCCGGACAACTCTTTGGTCGAATGGAGTGCGACAACCACAAGGGATGAGTGGGTGTTTATGTCCGACTTTGAGCACCTAACTCGTATCGTGCACAAGTCGGAGTTCTTCACCAGTATTTATGATCCAGAGGCTGAAGCGAGTTTTAAATTGTTGGTGGATCGTATGATTATGGAGGCTGGGTACCGCCCAATATCGCTGAATCGGCGCACTGAAGCTGAGAAAAAAGAAGATTATTTGCGTGCATCGAAGTTAATCTTAAACAGCATCAGTCGACAACAACTAATTTCACTCCAAGACGGCATGTGTACTCCAAATGACCTTGGTTTCTCGAAAGTATTGAAATCGATGAAGTTGGACAAAATCTCGACCCAAGCTGTAAAAGATAAAATCGAGTCAGCACAACCTATAAACGTTCTTGGATGAGCGTGATAAAATGAAAAAGCAAAACAATAGACAGAAGGTCGCGGAGATAATCGAAGCCGCTCAGAAGCTCTCGACCGTAGTGATCGAACAAGAGGGCAAATCCGACCGTTCGGGGCAGAACCTTGAGAGAATTTCAGCGCTAGCTAAGCTACTCTTGACGGCTACCCCACCACTGGAGCCAACCTATGACAATTTGGTCGAGCGAGGCAAACTTTTGTATCCAAATTTTCTCGCTCGCCAAACCTTGAAAAATCGTTATCGGATGATGGTGGGTGTTTGGCGCGGAGCTTTCCATAGCGTTCAGCATCTTCTCGCTGATCAGGCTATAAAAGCAGCAATGGATCATCAAATCCCCAGCGCTACCGCGTCCGATGCAGGCGGCACAATTCATATCTTACGAGAGTACATTGTCCGGATACGGGCTGAAATGGATCAGCTTAAACACGAACTTTCGGACGCTAAGGCGTCCCTTTCCTTGGCGGAAGGTAGTCAGGAAAAATCCCGTGGCTCGAATGGTCTACTTGACGGTGAGATCGTTGCCTAGTCGCCGATCAGGAAATGGCTTTCGGGGCTGCTGAGCCCGGACTCTTTGCTCGAAGAGGATGAGACCGGGCTTCGGCTTAGCAAGTTTGCGAGACCAGGACGATTGGTAATGGATGTTAAGGTCTTAAAGTCCCTGCGATCTTTCTGATCTCACGGCGTGAAGGATGTCAAAACTTGAACCAGAAACAATTGGTGTCCACGAGAGGATTCGAACCTCCGACCCCAGGATTCATACCACTTCGGCTTTCGCCGCCGTCCGAGGACGTTCGTGGTCTGGACTGTCCCTTCACCATTAGCCTTGCGGCTTTTAGGTGCTGCCCATCCAGTCTCTACACCTTCTCCGAATTTCTCCGGAGCTTGGCTCGGGATTGGCATCCTGGAAAACCAGTGCAGCGTTCCCCGACTTTGAGCAGATCGATTACAGAGTTTCCTACTGTAACCCCCAATTTTTCTTCAGGAATCCTGTGCTCTATCCTGCTGAGCTACGTGGACACACGGCTTGCTTTTAGACGAGAGGCAGAAAATCGCAACCCTTGTCGGCGCGAAAAGGAATGAAAATGGTTACGACGGCGGAAATCTCAGATGTCAATGGCATTGAATGGACGGCATCGCAGGTGATTCAAAATCAACTAGCGGAGCGTCCGAACGCAGAGCTGCGTCGCCTGTTGCAGCTCTGGTCACAGTCAAATGAACAGCAGGATGCCGCCGGACTATCCTTGGCCATCGAGTTCTTTCTGAATCAGCTTTTGCAAAGTCTGGCAGGATGGCAGTCAGATGACGTGCAATCAACTGATTTTGCGCTTGTCAAAAAGGCTGCTCAGGGAACTGATACGGACGATGAGGTGTCTGAGAGAGGATGGGATTCTGATGACGCTTGCGCGGAACTCACCGCGATGGTCGAGGAAGTTAGGCTTTACCAAACATCGAGTAACCTCTTGGTGGACCGGTCAACTCCCGTCATGGAGTTGAGGCGATCTCATTCGAACCTCGACGAAATAATCGATATCATTTCGCCTATGGGCTTTCTCGATTCCCTAGAAGACTTTTTGGTCAGCCTTGCTGATACGAAAACGAGCTTTGGCAGGTTCCGAACAGCGTAGCGACCGGCCTCTGGCATGAGTGTATTCAGGCCTGAGCGGATCAGTTTAGAACCAGTTGCGCTGATCAACATTGAGAGGAGAAGACATGAGAAAAGAAAATTCGCGGAATGCATTCGAAGCTGATGAAAAGGCACGCCTGGCTTGGGATCAGGGGTTAGCTCGGTTGTCGGAACAACCGGGCGGTTCGGTTCCCTTACGTGTGCTTGAGTCCTTAAAGCCCAAACCGATGATCAAAACTACGCGTTACCCTTTCTCCGACCATGAGAACGAGAAATCGCTTCTGGATCAATCCAATGGCAGCAGAAATCTCTATAAGCGCTGATCGCGGTTGTGTGCTGCGCTACTAAACGCCGAGCATAGTGACTTTTTACCGTAACCGATGTTCTCACCCCACGTTGCCTCGCCCGCTTTGATCTGTGATAGGCTTTCCACGGACGAACGAAGGGAGTTTGCCCAAATATTATTGAGGTTCTTACGTCCAGGACTTGTCTTTGAGCTTAATAGAAGAGTTGGACCAAGTTACGGACCTGGTTGTAATGATGCCGCCTCGCCCGCGCATACCTCAGCGGGGGCCATCGCCCCCTCAGCGCGTACAGTCGCGACCTCTGCCTTGGCGGCGTTTAGATCAGCTTCGAACGCTGGAACGGCATGGAGTCTCGCAACTGCGGCACCGCCTATGACGCGACCTGCCTCTACATCGCTTTTCCAATGGACGTTGCAGATAACCCTGCTTTCGCCGAAAGCCCAACCGCGTTGCAGAATCGCGTCGGCACGGTCGGGAAGGACCTCCGTTAGGATCAGCGCCCACCCCCAACCTGCTGCGCTGTGACCGGATGGATAAGAGCCGTCTTTTCGCAACGCTTCCTCGTCGCCAAGGGTGCAGCTCGTCCGTTATGCAGGACAAATGGTCTTACACGCTGATAGTGGGTCTTTGCGCGATACGTGGAAAGACCCACATCCACGAAAGCCTTGGCCAGCAATGCGTAGAGTTTCGGAGTTCGCTCTTGTGAGATCGGCAGGTTCGCCGCACACGAGAATGTCTCGGCAGCATGCGGGAAATGGAGATCGGCATCACGGACCGCCCGCGACCATCGCGGCGTATCGCGCATCTTGGCAGCAGCATCACGCGCGGCCTCGTCATCGGCGAAAGCAGGAGAGTTCAGCACTGGGGGCGCAGGCAAAAGGGCAAGGCTGTCTGGCAAGCCCGTCGGATCGAGGTACCCGCGCGGCATGTCGGACGGCAAACTCGGGATGCCTGCCTGCGATGTTCCCGCTTCGGCAACCGATTGCGCGAATACCTGAACAGGCGGGACCAGGCCCACTGCCACTAGGCCAGCTAAAACAAATGAAAGTCGCCAAAGCATCTGCCGCTCCTGACATGCATTGCATTCGTGGCTGAGGCCCGCCTTGTTACTTTGTCGCCTTGATGTCTTCCAGCTTCCAAGTCTTGTCGAAATAAGGCTCGCTCGGACCATAGAAGCGGAAGATCGGGAACCATCCCTTGCCGGGGACCGTCTGTATCCAGTTTGATTTTTCCTTCGGCTGGTCAGGGCTGAACACAATATTGTTGATTTCCACTGAGAGCTGACCCGGCGCAGCCAGATATTTCCATTGAGAATTGACCCATGTTTCAACCGTCCCTCGCATGTTTTCAGCGGGGGCTCTGGA
>NZ_LMDA01000020.1 GCF_001424985.1 Rhizobium sp. Root1212 | reverse complement strand
CCAGCCTCCTGCTCCTTCAGCGCTGCAATAATCTGCTCTTCCGTAAATCTCTGCTTCTTCTTCGTCCGTCCTTAATGAGCCGGACTCTAATCCATTCTGGAGGAAATTCTCAGGGGCAGGTCACTGACTGACATGGATGCCGGCCGCGCGGGTAATCTCCGAGATCACTGCACCATGCTCAAGGCAGGCTGCACCACATTCAAAACCCTCATCGCCTACGGCGTCCGTTACGGTTCCGAATAACGGCGCTGGTTTGCGTGATCGGAACTTTCTTATCTGCGTTAACCTGAATTGGAGGCTATGATAATGCTGCATTGCAAAATGTTGACTATTTATGCATGGATGGGAACTGAAAAGATATCCGCCGAAGCATTGCGTTAAAGTAGCTTTTATTTCGAGTCTCATTTTCAGAGGGCTAGATGCGTATCACAATCGGTGCAGATTATGTAGGACTTGTGTCGGGTGTTTGCTTTGCTGATTTTGGTCATGATGTTATTTGCGTGGACAAAGACGAAAGCAAAATTCAAACTCTAAAATCTGGTAAAATTCCGATCTTTGAACCGGGGTTGGAGAAGCCCGTTGCGGAGAATATTGCAACTGAGTGTTTGAACTTCTCAACTGATCTGGTTGCTTGCGTACCCACAAGGGATGTAATCTTCATTGCAGCGGGTACGCCCTCGTGGCGAGGTGATGGCCACGCAGATCTTTCTTATGTTCACGCAGCCTCACGCGAAATTTCGGAGCATATCTCTGGCTTTACTATCATCGTAACCAAATCAACCGCTCCTGTTGGGACTGCAGACGAAGTTGAACGCAATACGAGGAGGAGCAGCGATCGATGATTTCAGAACGGACAGGATAGTTATCGGTTTGAACAACGACCGCGCTCGTGATGTGATGACCGATGTTTACCGACCGCTCTATCTCATCAGGCGTCCTTACTTTTCACTTCACGGCGCACCTCTGAACTGATTAAGTGCGCTGGGAATGCCTTTTTGACCATGAAAATCACTTTTATCAATGAGATGGCAGACCTTTGCGAAAAGGTAGGTGCAGATGTCCAGGAGGTTGCTCGTGGTATCGGGCTTGACGGCCGCATCGGCTCTAAGTTTCTGCATGCTGGCCCTGGGTTTGGCGGCTCCTGCTTCCCCAAGGATAGACTGGCTTTAGTCAAAACTGCACAGGATCACGAAAGCCCGGTACGTCTGATTGAAACAACGGTTGTCGTGAACGACAATCGCAAGCGAGCTATGGGTCGAAAAGTTATCCAACCAACTGGCGGAGATGTTCGTGGTAAGAAAATTGCTGTATTTGGGCTGACCTTCAAACCCAATACGGACGATATCGCGATAGCCTTCCATCGCTATCATTCACACACTCCAGGACGCTGGAGCCAGCGTTATCGGGTATGATCCTGAAGGTATGGAGAATGCAAAGAAGGTAATTGAAGGAATTACCGACAGCCGTACACCTTACAATGCCGCCGAAGGTGCCGACGTGCTTGTCATCGTGACGGAGTGGAACCAGTTTCGGCGCTTAATTTTATGAAACTGAAAAGCGTTGTGAAATCCTGTACTGGTTGATCTAAGAAATATATACAGCGGGGTGCTCTCGCAAAATTTGATTTTAACTACACGGGAGTTGGACGAGCCCATTAAATTCCTGGGATTAAGCGAGTCTAGTTAATGATGTAATCAAATATCTATAGTATATGGACGCAAAATCTTGATTGTTAACTAAAGATATAGTTCAGATTCGATGTAAGTAATATTGCTTTTCATGGAATTTTTTGGTTATAAAAGAATTATGAATTATAAGCGTAGTAAGTTCGCCGGGGTAACAGAAATTACACCTACCCGTTTCGGGGGGCGCCGGGGATATTTTTCCGAGGTTTTCAAAGACACCTGGTTTCGCGAGAGCGTTGCGGATGTCGGCTTCATGCAGGATAACCAGTCGTTTTCTCGCGAAGTCGGCACGCTTCGCGGCCTGCATTTCCAGCTGGAACCCTTTGCCCAGGGCAAGCTCGTAAGGGTATTGAGCGGGTCGATTTTCGATGTTGCCGCGGATATCCGCACCGGTTCGCCTGATTACGGCCGGTGGGTCGGCGTGATACTGACGGCGGAGGAGGGAAACCAGCTCTGGATTCCCCCGGGCTTCGCCCACGGTTTTCTGACTCTAGAACCCGATACGCTGATTCATTATAAGGTCACGGCACCTTACAGCGCAACGCATGACCGGGGCCTGCACTGGAATGATCCATCGATCGCGGTTGCATGGCCCGATGTCTCTGCTGGATTTACCCTGTCGGCGAAGGACGAGGTGCAGCCCTTCCTGACCGATCTGGAGCCAGCATTCACCTACACTTCTGACGACAAATAGGCTGGGGAAACACTATGCGTATTCTTGTGACCGGCGGCGCTGGTTTCATCGGTTCGGCCCTGGTTCGCTATCTCGTCACAAATGTTGGTGCCGACGTTCTGACGGTCGACAAGCTCACTTATGCTGGCAATCTCACCTCGTTGAAACAGATCGAAAACGCTCCGAACCATCGTTTCCTCAAGGCCGACATTGCCGACCGGGCCGCAATGACCGAGGCGATCGAGGGCTTCCAGCCGGACCGGATTATGCATCTGGCCGCCGAGAGCCATGTTGATCGTTCGATCACGGGGGCCGGGGATTTCATCCAGACGAATATCGTCGGCACCTTTGCCCTCCTGGAGGCGGCGCGCCACTACTGGAACGACCTGGCATCGGAGCGGAAGGCTGCCTTCCGTTTTCTCCATGTATCGACCGACGAAGTCTATGGTTCTCTTGGCGAGGGAGGGCTCTTCGAAGAGGAAACGCCTTATGATCCATCCTCTCCCTATTCGGCATCGAAAGCCGCGAGCGATCACCTCGCCATCGCCTGGCACCGCACCTACGGCCTGCCAGTGGTGGTTTCCAACTGCTCGAACAATTACGGCCCCTATCACTTCCCGGAAAAGCTGATCCCTCTCATCATTCTCAATGCCATGGACGGAAAGCCGCTGCCCGTTTACGGCAACGGCGCCAATATCCGGGACTGGCTTTATGTCGAGGATCACGCCCGGGCTCTGCATCTTATCGCCGGACATGGACGCCTGGGCGAAAAATACAATGTCGGCGGTCGCAACGAACGCCGCAACATCGACGTGGTCCAGCGCGTCTGTGCCCTGATGGATGAACGCAAGGCAACAAGCGCGCCGCATGAGAAACTGATCTCCTATGTCACGGATCGGCCGGGTCACGATGCGCGATATGCGATCGATGCGACGAAGCTGGAGACAGAACTCGGCTGGAAGGCAGAGGAGGATTTCGACAGCGGCATCGCTAAGACTATCGACTGGTATCTCGCCAATGACTGGTGGTGGAAACCGTTGCGCCAAGGGGTTTACTCCGGCGAACGTCTCGGCGTTCTGAAAGGGTGAGCATGCGCATCGCGATAACCGGAAAACAGGGGCAGGTCGTTCAGGCGATGGTCGAGCAGGCTGCAAGCCTTGGCGTCGAACTTATCACTGTCGGCCGGCCCGAAATGGACTTGGCCGACGGGTCAAGCGTGTCGCGTGCACTCCTGGCGGCAAATCCGGATGTGATCGTATCGGCGGCAGCATATACGGCTGTCGATAAGGCCGAGAGCGAACCCGAACTCACGTTTGCCGTCAATGCCGTAGGGGCAGGAGCTGTGGCCCAGGCTGCGGCCCAGATGGGCGTTCCACTTCTTCATCTTTCAACCGACTATGTCTTCGATGGAAGCAAGGTTGCCGCCTATGTCGAGGACGATGTAACCGGTCCACTTTCGGTTTACGGTGCGTCGAAACTCGAAGGCGAGCGCCTGGTGGCGGATGCCACCGACAACTACGCAATCCTGCGCACGGCCTGGGTCTATTCCGCAAACGGCGCGAACTTCATGAAGACCATGCTGCGGCTTGCCGAGAGCCGCGACGAGGTCGGCGTCGTTGCCGACCAGTTCGGCCGCCCGACCTCGGCACATGATATTGCCGATGCACTTATCCGGATCGCTTTGCGGCAGAAATCCGACCCGGATCAGCGCTTGCGCGGCATTTTCCATCTTGCAGCTGACGGGGAGGCAAGTTGGGCGGAGTTTGCGCGTGAAATCTTCAAGGGGCTTGAACAGCGAACCGGGAAGTCGGTCACGGTCAAGCCGATCTCGACCGCGGACTATCCGACCCCTGCAAAGCGTCCCCAAAACTCGCGGCTGTCGACCGACAAGCTGAGTGTGATTTATGGCATAAGCTTGCCCCATTGGCAGGCCTCAACAACTGCTGTGCTCGATCGTCTGATCGGACAGGCGAGCAAAGGAGAGACTGAATGAAGGGCATCATCCTCGCGGGCGGCACGGGCTCTCGCCTGCATCCCATCACCTTGGCTATCTCCAAGCAACTGATGCCGATCTACGACAAGCCGATGATCTACTATCCGCTGACCACGCTGATGCTCGCCGGCATCCGCGACATCCTGATCATTACCACGCCGCACGATTCCGAAGCCTTCAAACACCTGTTGGGCGATGGTTCCCAGTGGGGCATTTCCATCAGTTACACCGCACAACCATCCCCGGACGGCCTCGCTCAGGCCTTCATCCTCGGCGCGGACTTCATCAACGGCGAGCGCTGCGCCTTGGTGCTTGGCGACAATATCTTTTTTGGGCATGGGCTACCAGAACTGATGAAATCAGCAGTCGATCGCAAAGAGGGAGCGACCGTGTTCGCCTATCATGTGACTGATCCGGAACGGTACGGTGTTGTCGACTTTGACGAAAAACGCCGGGCGGTTTCAATTGAGGAAAAACCCAATCTTCCAAAATCAAATTGGGCGGTAACGGGTCTCTATTTTTACGACGAAAAGGTGGTTGAGCGCGCCGCAAACCTGAAGCCATCCCCGCGCGGCGAACTTGAGATTACTGACCTCAACAATGTCTACCTTGCACAAGGTGAGCTTTCCGTCGAACTGATGGGGCGAGGTTATGCCTGGCTGGACACCGGCACGCCTGACAGTCTCCTCGATGCTTCGAATTTCGTCGGCACGCTGGAAAAACGCCAGGGCTTCAAGATTGCAGCACCGGAAGAAGTCGCTTTCCGGCAGGGCTATATCGATGTCGACAAACTGGCGGCTTTGGCGCAGGAGCTCGGTAAGAGCAAGTATGGGAGTTACCTACACGCGCTCACCACTGAAAAATAGTCTTCGTTCTGCCAGAATAATGTGAACTTTAGTAATTAAACTGGGGCCATTTGAAATAAAGTGTTTCTGGGACTTGTTACTGGACGCGGAAATCACCGAGGCCACCATAGAAAGAGAGATTTAGCAATGAAATTATGTTCTCATCTAAGAATACCAACCGGGGTGGCTTTATTATTCGGACTAGCGGCCTGTGCCACCGCAGGCCCTTACGCTGATTTCAACTTGTAAATATGCCAAACTCCCCTGGATGCAGGATTTTATTTGATTCAGGAAAACCAGTAACCTTCAGCAACAGTGAATTTACAGCCGCCTTTGCGCTGGGTTCGAGTTGCCTCCGGAAATACCCAACACCGCGGTCCGGATTTCGAAGAGACGGAGTATAACTATTGACCCAAATAAAAAAGTGCAAGGATGATTTCCTTTGCGAACGAGAGCGGGGATGTGGGTAAAATTGTAGTCAGAAGGAACAATGTCGGCGGACGGAATGGGAAAGTTACTCCATATATATTCTTTTCTTCCAAAATATTATCAAACCACCCCTGACGCGCCGCGCGTCACTATATTTTGACATTGGGCTTTACCACTTTCACGAAGGAGGCGCTGCCATGAATAACTGGGAGGCGGATTTAATTTCGAATACCAACAGGCGCGGGATCCTTGGGGGCACTCTTGGCATTTCTAACGTCCCCTTCTTATAAATCAGTCTGGCTTGTTCGGTGCGCTATATTCTGGAAGGAAAAGGGAATCTGCGGAAAATTTTGGGGGCCCATTTCTCTAGATGCCTTTGTGCTGGTTACGGGTGTTATATTTCACCCAAATCTGAAATTGAACCAGGGTTGCGTTTGCCCCATCCCGTGGGGGTTGTTATTGAAGAAGGGAGCGTAATCGGCAAAAATGTAACAATTTTTCAAAATGTCACATTAGGCCGATGAGACAATAACGCTGCGGATTGCCCTCCTGTGGGAGATGGAGTAACAATCTACGCGGGGGCGGTAATAGTAGGGTCCGCCACAGTTGATAGCGGAGCAACCGTTGGTGCAACGCACTAATTCTCCAAGATGTTCTACGTACGGCTATCGTAGGCGAGATTCCCACCCGGTCTTTGCGTCCACTAAACAATTAGCGCTGCGCTAAGCTATTTGGCATATGCTCCAATCTAACTATCGACATTTCGCGATATTGAGAACAACAGTGCGATAAAAACTAAATGAAGCGTCTATTTTTACCGGTTTCCATCGTTATAGCCAATATATCAAATTTTTTCATAATTTGGATCGCATCCGCGAGACTAGGAATAACCGAGTTTGCTTCATTTAGTTTTTGGATGGCGACGTCCCAATTGACAACAGTTGTTTTGTTTGACTGGATTAGGACTAATTATATTAGATTTTCTCAGCAAGACATTGCCAAGAAGACCAATATTATATGCCTGTACGCGGCGATATCATTCCTAGCGTTAGCGACGTCAGTTCCATTGGCAATAATTTTTTCCCAGAAAATTATTGTTGCGGTGCTTGTTTTTGCTGCTAGCCAAGGACTGTTTGACCTAGCGCAAGCCCATGCCCGAGTCGAATTTCGTAATAGAGATTTTGTAGCGTTAGGATTTATTCGTTCAATTGCATCTATTCTTGTATTTTTTGGTGCAACCCATTTTTTTCCGACCGCCAACGCCGGAATTCTTTCACTTGCAATCGCATTTTCTATCGGTATCGCGTACAACCTTATACGTATGGCGCCTAGCGCCTGGATTTTCAGATGGAGCATGACAACGCACGAGGTAAAACAAATCGCTTCGTTTGGTGTTTCGGTTTCTTTGGCGAACCTGCTTTTTTATGCGACACAGGCGATAATTAGAGGTCTTGCGATTGCGAGCCTACCAGGTCCGCAAACATCTGGAGGGTTACTTGCCCTAGACATTTCGCAGAGAATATTCATGAGCATAGGGATGGCGATAAATCTGGTCACCTTACAGCCGAGCATCCGTTTAATTCAGGATTCTCATGAGCGGCACTTCATTAAGTCATGTCATGTTCAGTTTTGCACGATGTTTGCAGTCATTTTTCCAATCGCCGGAATTTTCATGCTTTTTCAGAAGGAATTCACTGATCTATTTGTAAATTCAGAGTATTTATCAGGATACTTATTGAATATATACATAATTTCGTTTGCCTCTGCAGTTGTGGCATTTCGTTCTTTCGCAATTGATGTTGGATTTATACTTAATGGCCGCGGTGGTCCGGTATACGTCGGAGCTCTTGCCGGTTTTGTTGTCACAGGTATTACATATGTTTGTATTTTTTACTACGATTCGAGGGAATATTGTATGTCTGTCTCCATTTTGGCGGGGTCGCTTGTCTCTGTGATAACGTCATTGATCATGCTAAGAAGAATCCCAAATTGGGGGTTGCCATGGTTGGACACAGCTAAAATTGCCTCGGCTAGCCTGATTTTCATTCTTCTTGCTGGACTACCAGCCAACACGCCACTACTTTACATTGCATTTGCAATTGTGGTTGTGTCAACATTGTATGTTTACTTATTAGGTTTTCTTAAGGTCAATGCGTTCTCATATATTTGGCCACTTTCCTAAAGCATGTCGCTGTTTTTGAGATTCACGATTCTCAAATCAGTGTAGCTGTGATTCCCTCATGACGAAGGAGATCGCCAGGGGCAAATCACATCCAATCGCGTTGCGTAGTCGTGTTGTTGCGTTTGTTGAAGAAGGCCGTAGTCATCGGGAGGCTGCCCGGCATTTCCGGGTGTCGTCGCGTTTCGTCAACAATCTGGCGACCCTGAAGCGCGAAGCCGCTTCAACTTCGCGTTCTCGTCCTCAATCGTCTTCAGCCGCTTGGCCTCGGATACGTCCATGCCGCCAAATTTCGCTTTCCATTTATAGATGCTGGCATCAGTGACGCCGTGCTTGCGGCAAAGCTCCGAGACCGGCGTCCCCGCCTCATGCTCCTTCAATATCCCGATGATCTGTTCGTCCGTAAAACGGTTGCGCTTCATTCCCTGGTCCTCTCGATGGGCCAGAGCTTACTTCAAAATGGATTATTTCAACGGGGCAAGGTCATCGCGTTTCCGCCGGTGCTCACACTGCGCCATTTGGCGTATCAAAAACCGCCGAGGCTCTAATACCAGGCGGATGAAACTTCAGTGGCAGGTCAAAGGCGGAAAACTCAACCATCCACTGGTCCGGGAAACTTGGACCGGTCCAAGCGCCAATCAGTCCCAGTATTCGCCGTCTTTGAGCTCTGGAAGACCATTAACCGCGCGGCGCGTGAGAAAAGCTATCACTAGCCCAACGAAGATGCCGATCACTAGTCCAAAACCAATGTCCATGGGTCTTCCTCCTCCACAGAGGCTCTGCCTACAAGGCAAGGAAATCAAGATATCCAATACGTCACTACTCCCCATCCATCAGGATTATACAAATGCTCATTGGTATTAACTTACGGGATTCCATTTTTGGGCAAATCATGAATCAGAATGGCGGAAGGGATTTCGCCATGGGAACAGCCGTTACAATCCGCCAGAACTATACGGCCGACGACTTGCGCCGGCTTTCCAGACGGAGCTGTGGCGCGGACTGGGCTCGCCGCTTGCTTGCGCTGTCCGTCATTTATGAAAGTGGTTCACGGGGCCAGGCGGCATATATTGGCGGAGTGGGCTTGCAGATCATTCACGACTGGGTTGAGCGTTTCAATCTGCGCGGCTTTGGCAGGAGTATCGTATCCCGGTGAGCCGCCAGAAGCTTGGGCGCGAGTTGAATGCCATGGGCTATCGCAAACTCACGGCTCGGCCAAAACATAATACACAGAACCCGGATGCGATTGAGGAATTTAAAAAACATCCCCGTCGCAGTGGCGCAAATCGCCACCGGAGTTGCTAAAGGCAAACGAATAGAAATCTGGTGGCAGGACGAGGCTCGTATCGGTCAAAAAGAACGAGAGCACACAGCGCTGGGCCAGACGCGGAACACGACCGTCAGCCCGCACGACCAGCGCAGACGGTCGGCCTATATCTTCGGAGCGATCTGCGCGAGGCTCGGCAAGGCCGCAGCCCTCGTCATGCCGTGGTGCGACACCTATGCCATGACCCAGCATCTGGCCGAAATCTCTCGCCACGTTGACCTGCCCCTGAGAATTTCCTTCAGAATGGATTAGAGTCCGGCTCATTAAGGACGGACGAAGAAGAAGCAGAGATTTACGGAAGAGCAGATTATTGCAGCGCTGAAGGAGCAGGAGGCTGG
>NZ_LMDA01000019.1 GCF_001424985.1 Rhizobium sp. Root1212 | reverse complement strand
GTAGGAACTTGACCACCACGACCCACACGAACGATACCTAAAAGCGGGTCAATTCTCGGTGGAAACGCCGGGTCAGCTCTCAGTGGAAATCAACACTCCAGGTCATTGGCAACACCATCAAGCGCTAGATTGAAAGACAGCGTGGTTACGCTGCGACAACGTTGTTCGTGATCAAAGGCGAACTGCTGCAGGTGAAACAGTTTGGGGCCGTTTGCGATCCGGGGACGGTAGATGATCGTGCACCCGTCAACATGGCCACCCGTGAGTTTGTGAGCATTCCTGGCTCAACGGCGCGTCTCGATTATGAAGAGCTGAAAATCGACCACAGATGGTCGAAGGTGAATTATCGGCTTTTGACAGCGGACATCCGAGCCAAGTTTCTTCCATAAATTTTTGCCCCATGTGATTCGGTGAGAAATCCTTAGAGCTGAATTTTGATTCGCGCAACAAATCTATGATAAACGCTACAAAATTCTGTAAAACGCGACAAAATCAGAAATGTTGACATTTTTTTCTATCCGTCATTTTTCCGTTTTATGGCGGGATATCCAACACATGGGCAGTTGCGGACGGCGCGGTCGATGCTTGGGAAAACCCAGGCGTGGCTGGCAAACGAGGCCCGGATCACGCCAGCTGTCCTGCAAGGCCTTGAATCTTCCAACAGAAAACTTCCAGACAATCTCGCTTTGTCGCAGGTCTATGCTGTTCTGAAAGCGCAGGGTCTCGAATTGATCGATGCAACTGAGGAGCAAGGTGAAGGCGTACTCTGGCGGGAGCCGACTGGTCGCACCTGGATTGAAGGGCTTCGGCATGCGCGAGCAATGTTGGGCCTCTCCCTCGACGAAATGGCCGAATTGTCAGCCGTTGGCCGTGACGCGATAGCTCGCATTGAACGAGGCGGTCTCAAACGGACACCGGAGCAGTCGGCGCTAAAGCTGCGCGATGCTTTGCGAATGAAAGGCGTAATTATAATCCCGGAAGATCGAGATCATGGTCTGGGGATTCGCTCGCTCATTATGAGCAAGTAAGACGATGTCTTTATCTCGGACCGCTTTGACCAAGCGCTCTCAGGGTTCGGTCACGCGGTTACGCAAACAACCAGAGTGTTTGTGCTGCTGCTGCAGAATCTTAAAACCGGCAAAAATCCGTCAGCTGTCGGACTGCAAAGCCCGGCTCCTATTTCGGATTTGTCGCAAATTTTGGGCGCTGGGCCATTCGGTTGCTCCCCCGATTGCACTAGTACGAAGGCGCGGCCCATTCTGTCGAAACAGTGTGTTGGCGTAGATTATGATCGGTACGAGTACCTATATCTAATTTATTATTTTTCTTAGAGAATCGCCGAGCGGTACGACCGGTACGCCAATAAAAGCGCTCTATCCGACTGAGCTATGGGACCAGCCGGAGAAACCCTTACAAAAGCTCTCGCGGGAAGCCAAGCTTTTTTGTCGGCGCGAAAGACGCGCCCGCGGCTTCTCCTGCTTCGAAAGAATGGCTGGGGCGGGGGCTGGCATTCTACCGATTTCCGATGCTAATCAATGGACCGCACGCCACCGGCAAGGCAGTGCGCCGCGGCTTCGGGCCAGGGGGGGACGCTGCAGGAATGGGTGACATGTTTATCGGCATAGACTGGGGCGGCACGAAGATGGAGGTCATCGCGCTCGATCGCGATGGCGAGACACGCGCCCGCCACCGAATCGCCACGCCCACCAGCGGTTACGAGGACTGCATCGATGCAGTGCTGGAGCTGGTTTCGACGGCCGAGACGATGGCCGGTGCGAAGGGCTCGGTCGGCATCGGCATTCCCGGCAGCCCAAATCCGCGCACGGGGATCGTGCGCAATTCCAATGCGGTGCTGTTGAACGGACGCCCGCTGGGGCGCGATCTGGAGGTGGCGCTCGGCCGGCCGGTGCGGCTCGCCAATGATGCCAATTGTCTGGCCGTTTCCGAGGCGGTCGACGGCGCGGGCAAGGATGAGAATATCGTTTTCGGCGTGATCGTCGGCACGGGACATGGCGGCGGGCTTGCGATCGGCAAGCATGTGCATGCCGGTTTCCAGGGCGTGGCCGCTGAAATCGGCCATTATCCGCTGCCCTGGATGACCAAGGACGAGTATCCCGGCCATAAATGCTGGTGCGGCAAGCATGGCTGCCTCGACATGTATGCCTGCGGCACGGGGCTGGAGCTTGATTATCGCCTGACCACCGGCACGGACCGGCGCGGGCGCGATATCATCGCCGACAAGCGGGCGGGCGATCCGGCGGCGGTCGCGGTCTATAGCCGGTTTGTCGACCGACTGGCACGCAGCCTTGCTCTGCTGACGAATGTCGTCGATCCCGATGTCTTCGTGCTCGGCGGCGGCATGTCGAATGTCGATGAGATCTATGACGAGCTGCCGCCTTTGATCGTCAACTATATCTTCGGCGACAGTTTCGAGACGCCGATCCGCAAGGCGGTGCATGGCGACAGTTCGGGCGTGCGTGGTGCCGCCTGGCTTTGGAAGGAATAAGCGGGCGAACGCCCGGCGGTGGGAGAGATCAATGGCGATTGATGACGATCTGGCGCGGATCGCGCTTCAGGAAAAAGAGCTGCAGTTCGACCGGTTCGAACCGGAGACGGCCTGGCAGCTGGGGTCTCTGCTGCGGAAGACGGCGCAGGAGCGCAAGCTGGGGGTAGTCATCGATATCACTCTGTTTTCGATGCCGCTCTTTTATGCGGCCCTCGACGGGGCGACGCCGGACAATCCGAATTGGGTGCGCCGCAAGCGCGCCTGCGTCTTCCGCTTTTTCAAGAGCAGCTATGCCGTCGGGCTTTCGCTCGCCAAGCAAGAGACGACGCTGCAGGCGAAATTCGGTCTGGCCGACACCGATTATGCCGCCCATGGCGGCAGTTTTCCGATCAGCGTCAAGGGCACAGGCTGCATCGGCGCCGTGACGGTTTCGGGCTTGCCGCAGCGGGAGGACCATATCATGGTCGTCGAGGCGCTGGCGACATTGCTCGGCAAGGATGTCGCAAGCCTGCAGCTTGCCTGAGGCGGGCTTTTTTCCGGCATGCCGGGTCTCGGCATGCCTTTTCATTTCTTCGAGTGCCAAGGCTGAACCGATGGATATCTTAGCCCTTTCGACGGAACTCAAGGACTGGCTGGAAAACAAGGCCCTGCCGCTTTGGCGCGAGCGCGGTTTCGATGCGGCGGGCGGCGGCTTTGTCGAGACCATCGACATGGCCGGGCAGGCGACGCGGGCCAATCGCCGCTCCCGCGTCCAGCCGCGGCAGGTTTATTGTTTTGCCGAGGCGGGGCGGCGCGGATGGGGCGGCGACTGGAAGACGGTGGCTGAGGCAGGGCTTGCCTATTTCGACCGGGTCTATCTTCAGCCGGACGGTTTTTACGGCGCGCTTGCCGATGCCGACGGCACGCTCATCGACGGGAGCTTCGATCTCTACAATCAGGCTTTCGCGCTTCTGTCCTTCGCCTATATGGCGCAAGTGTTTCCCGAGCGCCGCGACGAGATGATCACACGCAGCAACGGGCTGCGGCAAAGGCTGGAGGCAAGCTACAAGCATCCGGTCGCCGGTTTCGAGGAGGATCATCCGCCGCGGCTGCCGCTCGGTTCCAATCCGCACATGCATCTGTTCGAGGCCTGCCTTGCGAGCGAGGTGGCCGAAGGGTTCGACCAAGTCGCCTGGACCAATCTGGCCGACGAAATCGCCGTACTGGCGATGGATAGCTTCATCGACCGGGAAACCGGCGCGCTGCGCGAATTCTTCGATCATGACTGGCAGCCTTTCACCGGGGAAAAGGGCCGCATCGTCGAGCCCGGCCATCAGTTCGAATGGGCGTGGCTGCTTCTGCGCTGGAGCGAGCGGCGCGGCGATGCCGAGGCGATCGTCAAGGCGCGGCGTCTGTTCAATGTCGGCGAGCAATACGGCATTTCCGAAGCCCGCGATGTCGCGGTCATGACGCTGCTCGACGATTTTTCCGTCGTCGATCCGGTGGCGCGGCTGTGGCCGCAGACGGAATGGCTGAAGGCGGCGATCCGCTTCGCCACGCTGACGGAGGGCGAAGAGCAGGCGCGCTATCTGCGCTCGGCCGCTCGTGCCGCCCATGCGCTGAAGCGCTTTCTCGATGTGCCCGTGGCGGGGCTGTGGCGGGACAAACAGAGGGAGGATGGCACCTTCGTCGATGAGCCGGCGCCGGCGAGCAGTTTTTATCACATCCTCTGCGCTATTTATGAGTTGGAGGATTGTCTGGAGGCAATCGGCAGCAGGCAGTAGGAAAGATTGGCGCGTTCCTATTGCCCACTGCCTCCATTTCTCGTTTTTCCCGACGGCCCGCTAGAAGCGGGCCGTTTGCGTTTGTATCGGCAGACGAAATGGCATATATTGACATAAACATATCTTTATGTGATCTGGATCGCGTCGCATTCAGAACGGAAGGTTTCCCATGTCCGCCATCAACGCTCTCTTCGGCGATATCTCGCCGAAATCGGATGGGTCCGAAGTCCTCGAAGCGCTGAAGACAGCGGCTCGCGAGCGCATCCTGATCATGGATGGAGCGATGGGTACGGAAATCCAGAAGCTCGGGCTGGGTGAAGACCATTTCCGCGGCGAGCGGTTTCAGGCTTGCGAATGCCATCTACAGGGCAACAACGATCTGCTGACGCTGACCCAGCCGGGGGCGATCGAGGAAATCCATTACCAATATGCCATCGCCGGCGCCGATATCCTGGAAACCAATACCTTCTCCTCGACCTCGATCGCCCAGGCCGACTACGGCATGGAGGCGATGGTCTATGACCTGAACCGCGACGGTGCGCGGCTGGCGCGGCGGGCGGCGCTCAGGGCGGAAAAGACCGATGGCCGGCGGCGTTTCGTGGCCGGTGCGCTCGGGCCGACCAACCGCACGGCGTCGATTTCACCTGACGTCAACAATCCCGGTTATCGCGCTGTCAGCTTCGACGATCTGAGGATCGCTTATGCCGAGCAGTTGCGCGGGCTGATCGACGGCGGCGCCGATATCATCCTGATCGAGACCATTTTCGACACCCTGAATGCCAAGGCCGCCGTCTTCGCGACGGAGGAGGTTTTTGTTGAGAAGGGCGTTCGCCTGCCGGTGATGATCTCCGGCACGATCACCGATCTTTCCGGCCGCACGCTCTCCGGCCAGACGCCGACCGCCTTCTGGTATTCGCTGCGGCATGCGGCGCCTTTCTCGATCGGCCTCAACTGCGCGCTTGGGGCCAATGCGATGCGCGCCCATCTCGACGAGCTTTCCGGCGTGGCCGACACCTTCGTCTGCGCCTATCCGAATGCCGGCCTGCCGAACGAATTCGGCCAGTATGACGAGACGCCGGAGGAAATGGCGGCGCAGATCGAGGGTTTTGCCCGCGATGGGCTCGTCAATATCGTCGGTGGCTGCTGCGGCTCGACGCCGGCGCATATCCGCGCCATCGCGGCGGCGGTTTCGCAGTATGCGCCGCGGGAAATCCCCGAGAGCGTGCCGTTGATGCGGCTTTCGGGGCTTGAGCCGTTTACGCTCACCAAGGACATTCCCTTCGTCAATGTCGGCGAGCGCACCAATGTCACGGGGTCGGCCAAGTTCAGGAAGCTGATTACGGCCGGGGATTATGCCGCGGCGCTGGATGTCGCGCGCGATCAGGTGGCGAACGGCGCCCAGATCATCGATATCAACATGGATGAGGGCCTGATCGATTCCAAGCAGGCGATGATCGAGTTCCTGAACCTCATCGCTGCCGAGCCGGATATCGCCCGCGTTCCCGTGATGATCGACTCGTCAAAATGGGAGGTGATCGAGGCCGGGCTGAAATGCGTGCAGGGCAAGCCGCTGGTCAACTCGATCTCGATGAAGGAGGGCGAAGAGGCCTTTCTGCATCATGCAAAACTCTGCCGGGCCTATGGTGCGGCCGTGGTCGTCATGGCCTTCGACGAGATGGGACAGGCGGATACGGCGGCGCGCAAGATCGAGATTTGTACGCGCGCTTACAAGCTGCTCACGGAGAAGGCCGGTTTTTCGCCGGAAGATATCGTCTTCGATCCGAATATCTTTGCCGTCGCCACCGGTATCGAGGAACACGACAATTACGGCGTCGATTTCATCGAGGCGACGCGCACGATCATCGAAACATTGCCGCATGTGCATATTTCCGGGGGCGTTTCGAACCTTTCCTTTTCCTTCCGGGGCAACGAACCGGTGCGCGAGGCGATGCACGCGGTGTTTCTCTATCACGCCATTCAGGCGGGCATGGACATGGGCATCGTCAATGCCGGTCAGCTTGCCGTTTATGACACGATCGAGCCGGAGCTGCGCGAGGCCTGCGAGGATGTCGTCCTGAACCGCCGGCCGGATTCGACCGAGCGCCTGCTGACGCTGGCCGAGCGCTTCAAGGGCGCGGCCGGCAAGGAGGCCAAGGAGCGCGATCTCGCCTGGCGCGAATGGCCGGTGGAAAAGCGGCTGGAGCATGCTCTCGTCAACGGCATCACCGAGTTCATCGAACTCGACACCGAAGAAGCGCGGGAAAAGGCCGAGCGGCCGCTGCATGTCATCGAAGGGCCGCTGATGGCCGGCATGAACGTCGTCGGCGATCTCTTCGGCGCGGGCAGGATGTTCCTGCCGCAGGTGGTGAAATCGGCCCGCGTGATGAAACAGGCGGTGGCCGTGCTGCTCCCCTATATGGAAGAGGAAAAGCGCGCCAATGGCGGCGGCGAGGAGCGCCAGAGTGCCGGCAAGATCCTGATGGCGACCGTCAAGGGCGATGTCCATGATATCGGCAAGAACATCGTCGGCGTCGTGCTGGCCTGTAATAACTACGAGATCATCGATCTCGGCGTCATGGTGCCGGCCACGAAGATTCTCGAGACGGCGCGGGCGCAGAAGGTCGACATCATCGGGCTTTCCGGGCTCATCACCCCGTCGCTTGACGAGATGGTGCACGTTGCCACCGAGATGGAGCGCGGCGGCTTCGACATTCCGCTTTTGATAGGCGGCGCCACCACCAGCCGGGTGCATACCGCCGTCAAGATCGATCCGCGCTACGACCGGGGCCAAACGGTCTATGTGACCGATGCCAGCCGCGCCGTCGGGGTCGTCGCGAGCCTGCTGTCGCCGGAGATGAAGGACGGCTATGTCGATACGATCCGTGCCGAATACCGCAAGGTCGCCGATGCCCATGCCCGCAACGAACTGGAAAAGCAGCGCCTGCCATTGGAAAAGGCCCGCGCCAATGCCCAAGCGATCGACTGGCAGGCCTATAGGCCGAAGACGCCGTCTTTCCTCGGCACGAGGGTCTTCGAAACCTGGGATCTGGCCGACCTCGCCCGTTACATCGACTGGACGCCGTTTTTCCAGACCTGGGAGCTGAAGGGCGTCTATCCGAAAATCCTCGACGACGAGCGGCAGGGCGAGGCGGCCCGCCAGCTGTTTGCCGATGCGCAGGCGATGCTGGAAAAGATCATCGCGGAAAAATGGTTCGCGCCGAAGGCCGTGGTCGGCTTCTGGCCGGCGGGCACGGTCGGCGACGACATCCGGCTTTTCACCGATGAGGGTCGGGGCGGCGAACTCGCCACCTTCTACACGCTGCGCCAGCAACTAACGAAGCGCGACGGCCGGCCGAATGTCGCCCTGTCGGATTTCGTCGCGCCGGCTTCGAGCGGGATCGGTGATTATGTCGGCGGCTTCGTCGTGACGGCGGGCATCGAGGAAGTAGCGATTGCCGAACGTTTCGAGCGTGCCAACGACGATTTCTCCTCCATCCTTGTCAAGGCGCTGGCCGACCGCTTCGCCGAAGCCTTTGCCGAGCGCATGCACGAGCATGTGCGCAAGGAGCTGTGGGGCTATGCGCCGGAAGAGGCGTTTACGCCGCAGGAGCTGATCGGCGAGCCCTATGCCGGCATTCGTCCGGCGCCGGGCTATCCCGCCCAGCCGGACCACACGGAAAAGACGACGCTGTTCCGTCTTCTGGATGCGGAACAGGCTGTCGGCGTCCAGCTTACCGAAAGCTTTGCGATGTGGCCGGGGTCCTCCGTCTCAGGGCTTTATATCGGCCATCCCGATGCCTACTATTTCGGCGTCGCCAAGGTGGAGCGCGACCAGGTGGTGGACTATGCCGCTCGCAAGGGCATGGATGTGGAGGCCGTGGAACGGTGGCTGGGACCGGTGCTGAACTATGTTCCCGCACCTGTTGCGGTGGCGGCGGAGTAGTTCTTGTTTGCGGTTGCGGCGGTGCAGGCCACCTTTGTAATTTGGGGTTGAAACCGGATTTGCAGAGGGTAATGTGGGGCCGAACGCGGATGGGGTACCTGGAATGGCTGCGAGAATCCGTCTGATGCAACAGGGGCTCGGGCTCCTCGCCCTGATGCTTGCGATGCAATCTGTTGCGGCTCTGGCCGCCGATTTCGACCCGCAGCGCATGACGCCCGAAACCACGGAAAACGACCGGGATTGGGCCGTCATCGTCAGCCCCTATGCCTGGGGAGCCTCGCTCAAGGGCAACGCGGCGCTTGCCGGCCTGACCACCGATGTCGACGTGCCGTTCTCCGATACCCTCCAACATCTCGATTTCGTCCTGATGGGCAATATCGAAATCACCAACGGTCTTTGGGGCGTCTATTTCGATGCCCAGCACGTGCGCACCTCCCAGGACGAGGAGGTCCGATCGCACGAGATCGAGCTTGGAATCACCACGACGACGCTGGCGGCCGGCGCCTTCTACCGTGTTTACGAACAGGAACTGGGCGGCGAAACGGTTTTTGGCGCACCGCGCCGGTTCTCGCTCGAGCCGACAGCCGGTGTGCGATGGACCCGCCTGAAGGCCGAGCCCAGTGTCGCCGGCCTGAGCACGGAAAAGTCGGCGGACTGGACCGATCCCTTCGTCGGCCTTCGTCTCAACGCCGACCTCACCGAGCGCTGGAACCTGTTTGCCGAGGCCGACGTCGGCGGCTTCGACGTCGGCTCGAAGATCAGCGTCAACGCCCAGGCCTATTTCGGCTATCGTACCGAAATGTTCGGAAAGCCGACGATCCTCCGGGCCGGCTACCGCATGCTCTATCAGGACTACGAGGGAGACGATTTCACCGGCAACCGTTTCCGCTGGGATGTGAACCAGCATGGTCCGGTCATCGGCTTCTCGATGCGTTTCTGACCCTCATCCATCCATGGAGGACGAACGACATGACTGGAAAATCCACCCGCCTGGTCTCGATCGGGCTTCTTTCGGCTCTTCTCGCACTCTCGCAGACGACGGCGCAAGCCTGCACACGGGCGGTCTATCTCGGGCCGAACGGCAACGTCATCACCGCGCGCTCGATGGACTGGAAGGTGGATGTCGCCACCAATCTCTGGATTTTGCCGCGCGGCATCGAGCGGGATGGCAAGGCCGGCCCGAACTCGTTCCGGTGGACGGCCAAATACGGCAGCGTCGTTGCCACCGGCTATGACGTCTCGACCACGGATGGCGTGAACGAGGCAGGGCTGAACGCCAACCTGCTCTGGCTCGTCGAATCGAAATATCCGGCCTTCGACGGCAAAAAGCCGGGCCTGACGGTCGCTGCGTGGGCGCAATATGTGCTCGATAGTTTCGCAACCGTGGAGGAAGCGGTTGCCGGGTTGCAGGAGGAGCCCTTCACCATCGTCACCGACAACGTGCCGGGGGAGGAGCGTCTGACGACGGTGCATCTGTCGCTCTCCGATCGGACCGGTGACAGCGCCATTGTCGAATATATCGATGGCAAGCAGGTTATTCACCATGGCCGCCAGTACCAGGTGATGACCAATTCGCCGACCTATGACGAGCAATTGGCGTTGAACGCCTACTGGAAGCAGATCGGCGGCACGACCATGCTGCCGGGCACCAACCGGGCGGCCGATCGCTTCGCCCGTGCATCCTTTTACATCAACGCGATCCCGAAGGACGAGGACCCGAACCGCGCTCTGGCAAGCGTATTCAGCGTCATCAGGAACACCTCGGTTCCCTACGGTATCAACACGCCTGAAGAACCGAATATCTCGTCCACCCGCTGGCGCACCGTAGTCGACCACAAGCGCAAGCTCTATTTCTTCGAATCTGCCCTGACGCCGAATACGTTCTGGGTCGATCTGAAGAAGGTCGATTTCTCCGGCGGCGTGGGCGGGGTGAAGAAGCTCGATCTGGGGCCGGAACAGACTCATACCTATTCGGGCGACGCGACCGGCGATTTCAAGCCGTCGAAGCCGTTCGAGTTCCTCGGCCTGCAGCTCTGATCGGGGCATGCCTCGGACAGCCGCTTCAGGATACCGGGAGAGGGCCGTGTGGAGCCTTGCCCGTCGCAATATGGATGCAGCGCGTTTTTGACCATCTGGACAAGATTTTTGCCCGTCGGTTTCTACTAAAACGGTTGTTTTTATCGCCGACTGTCCGTCGAGTGCAAAATTATTCTTTATTTTCAGTAACTTGTATAATTTTTGTATTTTTGTGAATTTGGTGTGTTGACTATTTCGTTGGTGGGGGACTATAACCCGCTCACCAACGAGGGCGGCGGCGCTGCTGGCGACCGACGAACTCGCTCTGAAGTTTCTTAGGAAATGCGGGGATG
>NZ_LMDA01000018.1 GCF_001424985.1 Rhizobium sp. Root1212 | reverse complement strand
CGTGATCGCTGCCGTCAGCGACGTCTTGCCATGGTCAACGTGGCCAATCGTGCCGATGTTGACGTGCGGCTTATTGCGCTCAAACTTGCTCTTTGCCATGGGCTAGGTTTCCTGTGATCTATGACAATGGTGCACCCGGCAGAGCCGGTTTGGGGAGGCGTTTAAGGGTTTCGGAAGAATTGCGCAAGACTTAATTGCGTTGCGCGCTACCGGAGGCCGTTAGAGCCTTGATCTCGCATATGGGGTGTCGTCTCCGACTTTTCCAGCCGCAGCGCTTCCTGAATGAAAACAACAGGCAAGCCGATACCGCCTTCGTCAGAGCGGATTGACCTGGAACGCGCCCATGGCCTCGCCGTCGCGCTTGTAGGCTTCGGCCGTATCCAGCGCCTCGCGGATCGTCACGTCCATGTCGAGATAACGGTAGGTCCCGAGGCGCCCGACAAAGGTAACACCCTTTTCCACCCTCGCCTTCTCGACATATTTGCCGAGCAGCGATTTCTCGTCGGCAAGCCGGATCGGATAATAAGGAATGTCATTCTCGCCGCAGGCGCGCGAATATTCGCGGTAGCAGACGGACTTCTCGTGCTTCTCCCAGGGGGAGAAATGCTTGTGCTCGGTGATGCGCGTATAGGGCACCTCGACATCGCCATAGTTCATGACCGCGCAGCCCTGATAGTCGCCGTCGTAGCGGAACATCTCGAAATCGAGCGTGCGATAGCCGAGGCGGCCCAGTTCGTAATCGAAATAGCCATCGAGTGGCCCGGAATAGAATACGTGGTCGAAAGCCCCGGCCTCATCGCGGCGGAAGCGACGGCCAAGCTCAACCTTGATGCGCTCGTGCTGAAGGATCTTCTCGACCATCGGCGTATAGCCGTTTTCCGGCATACCCTGGAAGCGGTGGAAGAAGTAGTTGTCATCGTAGTTGAAGCGCACCGGCAGGCGCTTCAGGATGCTCGCCGGCAGGTCGTTGGGGTCGCAGCCCCACTGCTTGATCGTGTAGCCCTTGAAGAAGGCCTCGTAGAGCCTCTGGCCGACGAATCGCAGCGCCTGCTCTTCGAAGGTCTTCGGCTCCTTGATCGAGGTGTCCGATAGCGTCTCGATAAAGGCCTTGGCCTCGTCAGGGCGAAACGCCTTGCCAAACACCTGGTTGATCGTGTGCAGGTTGATCGGCAGTGAATAGACGCTGCCGCCCGACGTCGTCTTGACGCGGTTGACATAGGGCATGAACCGCTCGAAGCGGTTCACATAGGTCCAGACATCCTCGTCGTCCGTGTGGAAGATATGCGGGCCATAGGTATGGACCATGACGCCGGATTCGCCGTCGCGCTCGGTGTAGCAATTGCCGGCAATATGCCGGCGCTCGTCGACGATGGTGATGTCGTGCCCGGCCTCCGCCAGCGAGCGACCGATAACCGCGCCGGAAAGTCCGGCGCCGACAAGAAGAATTCGCTTGGACATCGAGAGCCTTCGAGAGCGTGTTCGTTCCAGCCTAGGTATGCCGGCCAATGCCTATCGGCAAGTCTAAATTAACCATGCTGATTTCTTGCAATCACGGTGACGCACAGCAAAAGGCGGAAAAAGGACACAATATTAGCATAGCCTTCCATACCTCAACTGAGGGATGAAAATTACCTTGATTTCCAATATAATTTTAGAGGATCATGCTGGAGCCAAGGGAGGAACTGGCATGCAACTGCTGAAACTCACCGTTTATGCCAATGGAGCCGTCCTCCTGCTGTCGCCCTCGCAGCAAGGTTCGGATGCGAAGCAGGATGTCGATCCGCTCGCCCTTCCCTCGAAAACCAAGATGGTGGTGCAGTGGTCGCGCGAAAAGTCGATCCAGAGGCCGAGGGGACCCAATCGGCCGCGACCTTTTACGCGATCCTTTTACGACGACGAAATCGTTGCCTCACCGGTCTTGCGATAAAGAAAGCGAAGCGAAACGACGCAGATTGTAAAGAGATTGAAAAAGTGGAGCGGGTAGCGGGAATCGAACCCGCGTATTCAGCTTGGAAGGCTTCCAGAACCTTCAATCATTTCTATGTGGTCGTGTCACTCTGTTTCTTTCTCGTTCATCTCGGAACGGAAAATAGAGACACGTTTTGTTCACGGCGATTGACTCCCTCTCCCCCCATCCCATAATCACCCCATCCAACAGCGCATGCGGGCGCTATATCCAAAACACACAGGGACGGATACTGCGACGTGACGCGATGAGGATGCGCTATGCGCAAGTGGAAAACGATTGAAGAATTGGCGTCGATGATTGCCGCCCGAGGTCACGCACGGAAAACGGTAACGCTCACCTCAGAGACGGCAATCTTCGTGGGGAGCCATCTCCGTACCGCAGCCACGAAGCCGACCCGCAACGAGGTTGCAAAGATCATTTGCCGCAATTCATGCTCAGAAATGTGCGTCTTGTGCGTCGGCTTGGCCAACAAGATATGCAATGCATATGGGAATAACATCGAGGGATGACGAATGAGCGACGTGAGCGGCGCTAAGTCGAATCAGGATGTGCACGTGGCAGAAAAGTGCGGTCACCCTGGATGCGATGCTTGGGGCATTTTCGGGAAAGAGCGCGGCCGAGGGATAACCGAGTGGCGATGCTGGGAGCATCTGGCGGCCGACTATTGGGAGGGGAGAGAAAAACCCCCGGCGCGCTAAGCCTTCGCACTAGGACCAATCATTCGATGAAGGGGGCGGGTTGGCCATCGAATACGCGACTTCACACGGCGAAAAAACGCAGAACAACCAAGTGTCCCACGACGGCCCCGAGAATAAGGCCGAAGATCGCAATAGGAATTTGCTCCCGGCGCAAACGGAATAACGATAGTTTGTTGCTTTGCATTCTATGTTTCTCCTGCATGAGATGCGGGTGACTAGTCCACGATTGGCATCTCAGCGGCGTCAACGATGATGCCGTCCGCCCGCATCGCAGCGCCGCCGGCAGGCTCGTCAAGTGGCGTCCCAACGGGGTACTCGAAAGGCAAGCCAAGGAATGCCTCGACGCGCTGGCCGTGACGATCAATAACTGTCTCGCCGTAACCAAACATCCCTACACCGGGAAAGAGGAGGTCGAACTGTGCGTTCGTCCAGTTGCGGTACGCTGTCGCTTGCGCTTCTTTGCCTACCGGAAAGACGACCTGTTTGTTTGCCATCGGGCTATCTCCTTGCGTTGAGCCAGGCCTCAAGAGCGGATCGCTCTTGGGCGGTTAGGGGTGATGTGATGAGTGCCGCCGCGATGCCGCCCTGGAATTGTTGCGCAGTCGTAAAGAGGCCGCCGATAGCAACTCGCGTAATCGTCGTGGCGGGGATGACGGCGAATTGGGCTTCGGAGGAGCTATCTACGGAAACAAAGGCAGTGTTGGCGGTAAACCGTCCCCTGATAACGTGCCGGCCGGTAAGGTCTACCGTGTTGTCAAGAACACTGAAGACACCTGAGCCCGAGCCTGCAGCACATTGACCCCGGCTAACGTTTCCGGCCCCTTGAGCACGACGCAATCTGCGGTCTCCATTCGCCCCGTCTCCGTAGTAGAAGGCTGTGCGCTGTGTAGCGTCTGTTCCCGGTGCGGTGTTATCAACCAACACATACATTTCGCAGGGTTGCGTTCCGTCGGGAAAGTATCCAGCGCCTATAGTGGTATACAGCCCGTCATCGATACCATCGAAATAGACGGCGGGACGGCCCTTAAAGCCGGATGCAGAATAAGTTGGTCGGGATGGCACACCTACTTGTGCAACTGCGGTTCCCTTCTTCAATCCAACCCATTGACTTACAAGACCGCCACTTTGCGTGATCGTGTCCGCTCGGTCGGCGTCCCAATATTCGAAGAGCTTCGCCCCGAGGGCCGCGATTGGGCTGTAGCCGCCCTTCGAAAGGGCGGCACTCCACAGGCTGAGATTAATTCCGATCATGGGGCGAATCCTCCGCGGATCAGAAAGCCAACGATGCCAGCGACAATGCCGCTGATGATCATCCAGTTGATGCGGGACAGAGAGGTCTTGATATCCCGCACGGAGCTTTCGAGACCTGAAAAGCGGTTGTCGATACGAATTTCCATCGCGATCCACCTTTCGTCGTGACGTGCGCTTTCCACGTCCTTCTGACGTTGCCATGTCTCGATGGCGGTGAGGCGCTGGGACACGTCAGGTAATTTGTGTTCAAGGGCAACCACGCGAGATCGCAGGTCGGCGGCGGAATCCATTTGTGTTTCCTCGGTCAATTTAGTCCCCGTGATGCCTTTCGATGCGATGCTATTTCCAGCAACCCCGGCGCTCGCCCGCGCGGTCGTTACCAATGACGCGTTCGTATCCCGCCCGGTCAGACTGGATGAGCGCTACAGTTCCTGCCGGTGACAGGTCATTCCGAACGAAGCCGGCGCAACTGGTCGCAGGCGTCGATTGGCACCCTGCGAGCGCGAAGAGCGTCAACACACAGGTCAAAGTCAGTTTTCGTGCGGAGAGCCGCATCATCGTTCTTCCTTTCGATTTCGGCCTTGCGGTCGGCTGCAGCCTGCTCCGCGGTCAGACGCGCCCTACCCTCTTCCCGCGCCGCAGGAAGCCAGAAGGACACGTTGATGAGATGGAATAGGGTGAAGGCCAGAACGAAGCCGACAACGCCGCCAGCGGCCAAAGAGAGGCGGGAGATCATAGCGCCTTGCTCCGATTGACTTGCCATCGCCCGCTGAAGAACATGAAAGCGGCAAGCGAAGAGATCCCGAGCAGCGCAAGGCCGAAGATGAGCGCATAGACGTTATTGATTCCCGCAATCAGCGGGACGGCAATACCGGTCACTGCGGGGGTGAGGATCGTCGTCACCGCAGTTGTGCTCTTACCGGCCGGCTTGTCGTCGGGCTTGGCGTCCGAAACTTCAACGTCCCGCGGCGGATGGCTTTCAGTCGCGGCTTCCAGCGCATCGAGGAAGTTGCGATAGTATCCAGCGATCAGTTTGGCCTTATCGGTCCCGTTGACGATGCGGCGCGCATTGATCGGGTCATCCGCCGTGGCGCTGAAATAGTCCAACAGCTTCTTGCCGGTGAACATGCCCTGCAACATGCCGTCGAACAGCGCGCGGATGGCGATCGGCGTGGTGAGAAGCTGGCCGGGTCGGGTGGCTCCGAACTTGCGGTGATTGACCTCCCATGTGACCTGCACGAGGCCTTCGCCCACCCACGGGTAGTATTTCTTCGAACGAAGGTACTCTTCGCCCCCGGCCTCGCGTATCGGCTGCATCTTGCCGCCGGTTTCGTGAAAGGCCGTCGCCAGCATGTAAGCCAACCAGCGCTTGTCTAAAAGCCCCCGCTTGTCCCATTCGGAAAGGATGGCATTCAAGCCGTCGATCTGGGATTGCGTTAGCCGGCCGCCGAACGGCGCACGGCGAACATAGGCAAAGAAAGTGGTCATGTTCATAGGCTACTCCTCCAGGGCGAGCAAAGGCCCGCCGCGGTGCGTCAAGACGTTGTGGTGAAGAAAGAATTTTGGAAGAACTTGAGACTTTGGGGTCGCCGCCGCAACCAACGCCGGCCCGTTAAGCAGTTTGGGAGGCTTGTGACATGAGAAAGATTTTCAGGGATCTGCTTTTGGCGTTCTTCGCTGTGGCGCTTCCAGGATTGGCGGTCGCGATGCCCTGTGATCAAGACAGCCTTGAAATCATAACGACACCTATAATCGAACAGTCACCGCTGAGGCTCGTTCTCGCGAAGAAGTTTTACTCCGAGACCGGCGACAGGAATGTCTTAATTATCGGAGACTCCATCGCCGCTCGCTGGAGTAAAACTCAGGCTCTTGACTTCGCGGGGTTCACCGTCGCGAACATGGGATTGCACGGCGAGCGCATACAGGAGTTAAGATGGAGGCTAAGAACAATTCCACCGAAGGTGAAACCGTCGCGCATTATCCTTATCATTGGCACGAATAATCTTAGCGACAAAGGAACTCCGGGCTGCGCAATCAGCGGAGGCGTGTCGAGCGTCATCGAAGATATTGATCAACAATGGCCGGATGCGCGCCTCTACATCGTACCCATCCTCCCGAGAGGCCAGGCGTTTCGTTTTCGTCAAGAAGACCGGCGCGCCATCAACTTGCACATTAGGGAGACCATCAAAAGTGCAACCGTTGTCGCCATCGACGAGGAAAAGCTAACCTGTAATAGTTCAGGCGACTGCCCCAACTATACTCCCGACAAACTGCATCTGAATGACAGTGGATACGCGATCTTGAGGGAGGCGCTGAGCGCGGCTGGATTTTAAGCTAGCATCACGAGCAATGCGCCTTTTTCAGCCAGATGATTTTCAGGCCGCTTATTCTACTCAATCGGTTGGGTGATAAAGCCTTTGGGTATCAGACAATCTCTCTGATATCAGTCAATGGAGGGTCGTATCTCTTGGCGCGCCCACTAGAGATATTCTCTTCGATGACTAACAAGGCCTCGCACACTAAGTTCATTGATGCGCCATCAGTGGCGGACAGGCCGTAATCCCACCATTTGGACGCAAGAAGGCGTTTTATGGTAGGCTCATCAAATCGGTATTTGATATGTTTAGCCGGGACGCCACCAACGATACTATACGGCTCCACGTCCCTGGTGACGACAGCACCGGCAGCGATAATTGCGCCGTCGCCTATTTTTGCACCGCGTAAGACGGTGACTCCAGCACCTATCCAGACATCATTTCCTATGACTATACGGTCTAGGCGCTTCCCGAGTGACGCACGAATCGAGGCGCGGTCTACCGACAGTTCTCGTTCATTGCGACGGTAATAGTCCTCAGTGAACTCTCCGAAAACACTCCACTTCCCCTGAAATATGGGATGAGCCGACACGTGGAAGGCTGGATGCTCCATTTCTCCGGTCGTAATGTTCCCAGCGATGGAACAGAACCGCCCAACGCTCTCGATATGACGGAACGAGCTACCTTTCCCTCCCATGTACGTGAAGGCGCCAATGCGGCCAATGTCGTAATAACCTTCACGCAACTGAACAGGGGCCTCGATCGCGATCGGATACCGTCTGTCCAGCGAGACCTTGCCATTGATAAAAAGTCCGGCTTTCGATCGTGTCATGACCACTTCCGTCGCTGTGCGAGTATATTCTAGGTTCGCACGGTGCCGTCGCTGCCCCTGTAGAATGCTGGCGTCGATGCTTCACCGAATATTAAATTCGTAGCTACCGATTATCTTAGAAAGCGGCGGGAACGTCATTACCAACTTACGGGCTTTCGCCCGCAGGTTCCTTGGGTTTATTTTGATAAACTCATTCAGAGCATTGATCGCTGATTTTTTGTCGCCACCGCTATAGTGGGCCTCGGCAACCATGCGGAGGTAGTTCGGCCTCGATGGCAGTAAATCATATGCTTTCCGGAAATTGGCCGCGGCTAACGGATAATCTTTTGTGTTTAAGGCCTTCTTCCCAGCAAGTTCTGCGTCTTTTGCCGTCATCGTTTTGACCGGCGCTTTGACCGAAAGGCTTTCCTTCCAGATCACCTGCGAGGGCAGGACAGTGTTCACCAGCCCTGGCTCTACGGCGAGATATCGTTGATGAGCGAGTCCATATATATCCTCGAAGCCGACGCCATATAGCAGAGCTACATCTTTTGCCATGGGCTGGCGAAGATAGGCATCAAATATCAGCGAACTGGCCTCCGGGGAAAGAACGGATTCTTCCGGAGGTATTGGCGATGTCGCGCGGTACTCTCTCGCTAGCGAGAGAGCCCCAGAATGAGCATAGTCCACGAAAGACTTACGCTCCCTGTCATTCTCTGACGGAAGCCCGACCGGCTTAAATCCCGCGTCAGTTCTGCCAATGCGAAGGACAGAGTCCTCGCTGCTGCAGACTAAGCTCTCATAGACAAACCTGTGCGTGCAAATTCCCAATGCAGGATTATCGTCCGCGCCGTATTGAGAAAGGAATCCTTTCAACCCTAGCTGATTTTTCACATTTGCCGAGGTGCCGAAAACGGCGAGGTAGTAGCCCTTCAACTCTTTGTGTAGGATGTTTGAAAGGGCTTCTTGCATCGTTCCCGCATAGCCGATGTCAACCACGGCGTGGCGGCCCTCGCCAACCCCTTTATGGGCAAGATACTGCTCCAAAGTGCGACGCTCGCTGGTTGCTACCTCAATCAGTATCGGGTGCAAATCACTTACCAGGCTAGAGAGCGCCTCACGATCAACATCTTTATCAATAAAATGATCTGGTCCTTCGAATCCGCGCCCATGAAATAAGGCCTGATCGATCTGATTCGGGTCCACACCATAATTCGCTTCCAACCAGCTCCCGAGCGTCCTTTTGTGAATCGGCTTGGAAACAGGTTGGAGTAAATCAAATTTATTTTGCATCAAAGGGACGCGGACCACCCGGCGTGAACAGTAGAGATAATCTGTCTCAATCCCGTATTCGTCACTTGGGAACAGCGCGTCGAAGACGCTTTTCATCACCGCCCCGTCGCGAGACAGAAAGTAGAGACGTTCAATACCGTCTGCCTTAGCCTCGCGATAAAGCCAAAAGCTCATTCCTAGCAGTAAAGGTCCCAGCGCCGAGTATCCGAACTGGAACGGATCGCTTCTGAAAAACGCCTCTTCCGTCAGTTTATCGCGCGTGTCGAAAAAACGATCCGCGATCAGAGCGTCGACGGCGCTTTTTGTGAGCGACGAATGCTTACGCCCCGCAAGCGCAATACTTTTCCCGAATGGGCTTGCTTCGCGAAAGTTGACCATAGATCGCGGGATGTGAATCGTCTCGATTCCTAGCGTGTTCGGCGTCGAAACGTCACCGCGCGGATTGTCTCCGATGTGCACGACTTGTGAAGGCTTCAGTGACAGCTCGTTAAGAATATGGGTGAACAGATCGCCCAATCGCTTTGTTTTCAGCAGTTCGTTTGATAAGTAAAGCGTCGAAAAGCCGCGCACGCCAGCGCGTTCAAGAAGGCTCAAAATCACGTCTCGTGGCAGATACATATCCGATACAAGAACGATTTTCTTTCTTTGGCGCGATGCAAATTCCAGCAGGTCCCGTCCGACAACCCGCACATCCACGCATCGCAACTCCGTTTCGACCTCTAGGGCTTGTATCGCCTCTTTCACTACGTCTGCAATGCCGGTTAGCGTCTGCAGTTCATCGTAAATTTGGCTGAAGGTTATCTCCTCGATGCCGGTCTCTTGCGCTTTTGATAAAGCATTTTGCTCTGCGAGAACTCTCGCGGCCCGGAAATCCGAGACCTGACCGCGTGAAATGGCGTGTGCCGCCCCTTTCATCAGATTGAAAACGTCCCTAGGCGAGTCCACCTTTCGACGGATTAGGGTGTCGAAAATGTCAAACGACACAACATCAGCGCCTTCGATCAGGCGTTTTGCTCTAACGAGATCGACCATCATCAACCCTTCCGCGTCAACAGCGTGGAAACGTTATTATAGAGGCTTTCTAGCCGGTCGATTTGGCGGAACCCCCAATACCAAGACAACATGTCACGCAACTTGTTTCGACCATCGATGAAAGAAATCTCCCTCGCGTCCGGTCTATCGCCGCCGGAAAATACGAACCTCCAAAAACCGGAAAACAGGTAATTATGCAGGATGCTGCTGTAGCCATCCTGATCGTAAACGCGTACGGGCGGCCGATAAAGATAGTAGGACGCCTTGCCGAAATATTTCGCTTCCGTCACCACTGATGATGATATCGACAGTACAGAGTCGATCTCGTCGGACGCTAGAAGCATGTAGGTCGGGTGATTTGTCAGCGACACATTTTTGAACCCTCTGGCGAAAGAAAGCGATTTTTCGTCGCCAGCTTTTACGAAAGGGTGGCGCGAATAATAGAGGTGGTTATGGGTGAGTGCCGCCCGCTCAAATTCCGATTTGTATTGCAGCAGAGTGAGCATACCATTCGCAGACGCAATAGCTTTGTCCTTCAAGGTCTGCCCTATATAGAGCGCACTCTTCGGCTTCAGGTCATTGCGGATACTCGGTTTGCCGCGATACATCTGCACGCGTATCCGGTCGGCATAGACATAGTTCATCTCTTCTGGAAATTCGAATGACGCTATTCTCTCGCGAAGCTCGGGGGAGTTCGAATCAAAGGCAAGCAGCAGGTCATCCAAAAACCGGACAGGATGCAGCCAAACATCAATGTAAATCAGACCGGCCCGACTGATTATTTCGCGTGTCCCCGAGCTCAATTCATAGCCGACGATAAGCGACCTCGGCGGGAATGCCTTCTTTACCACTTCAACGGAGCGATCCGAAATCTTCGTTGATTCGAAAAATACCTGGGTCTCTTCCAGATCAACATCTAAGCCAGACGCAGAAAAGAACGCTCCACGGTCAAAGGAAAAGTCTTCATTCCAGCGACTCGAAGCAATGAGTGTCTCAACCCCGCCACCTACAGATATCGGGCGCTTAAATAGGTCGCGAAGCCAACGCAGATTGCTGTCTTGTTCTTTTTGACTAGTGGCAAGAAAATCAGAAGCGATAAAAACAGACGTAAATTTATTGGTTTCTGCCAAGATTCCATTCCT
Source organism: Rhizobium sp. Root1212 (assembly GCF_001424985.1). GTDB lineage: Bacteria > Pseudomonadota > Alphaproteobacteria > Rhizobiales > Rhizobiaceae > Pararhizobium. The sequence goes on along the minus strand of NZ_LMDA01000018.1, from coordinate 1,693 downwards.
GTTTTACTGCCTGGCGCGTCTACACCTTGGCTGTTGAACTTCATTAAGACCGCGCTTTGGCGCAGCATTAATGTTGGCTAGACGCCCCCCTATAGCGCATCGATATCAAACGAGGAAAGCCCCCTTAGAAAACAGGCGCGGCAATCCGGAACGAAAGAAGCGGTCTCCTCATATGCCAACCCGACGAGCGTTTGCAGCCGGAAGATTGCTTGATCACTCGCGGCGGCGGAGCGGGACTTCGCTGCATCATACTTCTCACTGGTTATGAGAACACCGACCTTTCGGCTTCTTTAAAAGCCTAAAAACCCCACGCTACAAAATCGCCGGAAAAGTACTATCCCCCTGATATCCCGCATGGCATAAGTGCCTCATCGCCCATCGCAGTAAAGTACTGCGATAACGAAAACATCACCCAGCAATGTGCTTGCGTCACCTCCCGAGGCATCCAAATGACCGAAACCGACCCGAAAAACAGTGAACTGTCCAAATTTCTGAGCCTGATAAACATTTTCACGGCGCCCAAGGCGAGCACCGAAGCCGAGCAAGCGGCTATTAATGCGTCCATCCAAGGCAGTCTAAAATCGGTTATTGACCGAGAAGCTGCCTTGGGTAATGCCGCCCGAGAGTTGGCTGCAACGCTTCACCAGGGCGGCATGTCGATGGAGTACGTTCTGCAGGTTGCAGAATTCCTTTCGATAGGCAGCGACAAAATCCCCGCTCTGAGAGCTTTTCTTGACGCGCTCGACGACACGCTGATAGAGCGAGAGCGGACTATAGCTTTATGACGGCTACCCGGATGGTTCCAGAGCCGTCGTAACGGGCTGCGTTCTCATGTCAAAGTTAGTGTCGCACTTCGGATCACGCCGTCCGACCCCTGATAACGAAACCGGAGCGATGTGTTGCTGTCGGCCTGAATCGTTAACTCTCCGTTCGTTACTGGCGGCTCGCTCGACTGCGGTCTTAATCGAAGACTGCGGATGTAGGCGGCACGCCACAGGTGAGTTGCATCGCCAAGATCCCGAGAAGTCGTTGTGTCTGGAAAGAGGTGTTCGTAGGCGTAGAGCCTGTCGTCTTCGTTTGAGTAGATCAGTTTCGCCGACCCATCCACACCAAGGATGCCGCCCAACATGCCTATGAGCGCTCGAATGCCGGACGTTGTCGGATTGCTGCCAGGGCCGTTGTTCCCGTGCGCGTCAATGAGCAACGTAGGCACTTGCAGGTCGGAGCCCTCTAACAAACCGGTGAGGGCACTGAAATCGGCCGGGGCGTTCGCGACATATCGCGGCCCCCAATGAAGACCAGTTTCATTACGAGCGCCGCGTGCGCTGTCGATGATTGAGAACTGCGTCTTGCCGGCCGGGTTTGCAACGCGAGTGTTTGCCGCTTCATGGGGGCTCGTGATCATCAGCGCCCCACTTTTTCCAGCGGTAGGGGCATTCGCCTCCCAATCCATGATAAAAACGGCACCGGACATTGCATGCGCCTGAAGTGCAACCTGTTCGATCGTCTGCAGCGCCCCGTAGCCTTGAAGTTCCGTGCAGCGCCAGCCCGATATCTCGATTACCGGGCTCGGACTATCGAACGCATTGGTGTTGATTTCCACTGAGAGCTGACCCGGCGCAGCCAGATATTTCCATTGAGAATTGACCCATGTTTCAACCGTCCCTCGCATGTTTTCAGCGGGGGCTCTGGA
>NZ_LMDA01000017.1 GCF_001424985.1 Rhizobium sp. Root1212 | reverse complement strand
CCGATCGCGATGGAAGAAAAGCTGCGCTTCGCGATCCGCGAAGGCGGCCGTACCGTCGGCGCCGGCATCGTCGCTTCGATCGTCGAGTAATCTCGACGGCAAGGCAGCTTGATTGTTGCCTGCGGTTATAAGCATAAAAGTCCCGCGAGCGATCGTGGGACTTTTTTTATTTGGCGCCCGAGACGTCTTGCGTAAAGTTCTCCACGAAAGCGTGGCAGGCCTCAAAGAACCGGTGCGCGCGGATGGTGGAAAACGCCCGATGAAAATCAGAATTCTGCTTTGCAGCACCCGGTTGGCTGGGACCTATACGCAGTGCAAGGGGGTCGCCCAACTAGTGCAGCAGATGCTTCGTGCGCGCGGAATCACCGCTTCGGTGTCGCGCTTGTCCTGGCTTGATCGACAGATCAACAGGCTTCCATTTGCAAGACGCCTCGTTAAACCGGCAATCGTCATCTCCTGCGCGTCGCTTGGCGAGCGTAAAGCCCGTAAATTCCTCAAGGATCGGCGGAATGTGATCTGGGCTCACATTGAAACACCGGATCTTTCGGCTTCCAGTCCTGACTATGTTTATGTTGAACAGCGGGATTGGCAGCCGGCGTTCGATGCACGGAAGCAGTTCATCAAGCTGCACGGCGTGCCACACGCAGTTCGGCGTGAGGATTTGGCGAACCGACGCGCCGATGCACGGCTTCGTCTGGGCGTGGCGGAAGAGCCGGTGGCGGTATTTCTCCTCGGCGGATCGAATCCCGCATTTAACCTTGATGAAGGCGCTGCCGAATCGCTCCTTGCCGCCCTGTCCCGATGCAGAAGCGAAGGTAAGCGGATATTTATTTCGACGTCGAGAAGGACGGAGGCTTCCGTCGTAAAGCTCGTTTCTGAACGCGCGGGGGAGGGCATTTCGGCGTATACCGGCATCGGACCTAATCCCTATATGGATTATCTCGCAGCGGCCGATGAACTGTTTGTGACCGAAGATTCGGTGACGATGTGCTGCGAGGCGTTGGCAACGGGTAAGCCGGTATATCTGCTATGGCTTGCACCGATTCCCGGTCCCAGGCTCGACAGCTTCCGGCGCTTCCAGGAGCATTTCATCGACCGGCTCGGCGTGCTGGGGGTCTATCCGGACAAGGTTCGAAGCAGTTGCGACGTGCCGGACGATACAAAAACGATTGCCGACGCCCTCGTGGCTGCTTATCTGGGTGATGAACGGTCGTGACCTCTACGGGGACAACCCTGTCTCCGGCGGCTGCATCCCCAAATTTCTCGCAGCTTACGGATTTTTTCCACCGAAGGCGCTTGTCTTCCACCGGCAAACTGAATAATAAGCCGCAGACCCAAGCGGCGCTGCTTAAGACAGCGTCCGGGGGATAGGGGTATAGCTCAGTTGGTAGAGCGGCGGTCTCCAAAACCGCAGGTCGGGGGTTCGAGCCCCTCTGCCCCTGCCATTCAATCCAGCGCAGACAGTTGCCGCGGTGCAATGGCTAATGTATAAAGTCGGCAGAGGGCTCGCTCTCTCCCTCTATATTTTCGCAAAAAGACCGGCGACCTCTTGTGATTTCGAGATTCGGTCTTTATGTAGGGTTCAAACAGACACGCGGCGCGTGGGGCTGAAAGGTCAGCTTTACGGGCCGTGAAGGCGTGAGCATTCAATGGCATCGAAAACTAATCCGTTTACGTTTCTGCAGCAGGTGCGTGCTGAAACGGCGAAAGTGACTTGGCCCTCGCGGCGCGAGACGACGATCTCGACGCTCATGGTCTTCGTCATGGTCTTTTTTGCTGCTGCTTTCTTTTTTGCGGCTGATCAGTTGATGGGTTGGGCTATCGGCCTGGTCCTTCACGCCGGTTTCTGATCAGGAGGAATGGGAATGGCTGCGCGCTGGTACATTGTTCACGCCTATTCGAACTTCGAAAAGAAGGTCGCTGACGATATCGAAAACAAGGCTCGCCAGAAGGGGCTTGAGCATCTTTTCGAAAAGATTCTGGTGCCGACCGAAAAGGTCGTCGAGGTCCGTCGCGGCCGCAAGGTCGACGCCGAGCGCAAGTTCTTTCCGGGTTACGTGCTGGTGCGCGCCAACCTGACGGATGAGGCCTATCACCTCATCAAGAACACGCCGAAGGTGACGGGCTTCCTCGGTTCCGACAATAAGCCGGTTCCGATTCCGGATTATGAAGCCGAGCGCATCCTTGGTCAGGTCCAGGATGGCGTCGATCGTCCGAAGCCCTCGATCTCGTTCGAGATCGGCGAGCAGGTCCGCGTTTCCGACGGTCCGTTCGCATCGTTCAACGGCATCGTTCAGGATGTCGATGAAGAGCGTTCGCGCCTCAAGGTCGAAGTCTCGATCTTTGGCCGCGCGACCCCGGTCGACCTCGAATACGCGCAGGTCGAGAAGGTCTGATTTGCATTGGTCGCGACCTCTGTTCGCGACCCTCACTGTTTGCCGGGGGCTACGGTTTCCGGCATCGCGGGGTATCCCCGCAAACCCGCGTGGAAGGAAGAAGGTCTTAGCCGGACCGGTTTTCCGCACCACGCAACCGCAGCCGCCGGGCTCCCGAAAGGTGTCCGGCAGAATGGGCCGGGAAACCGGTCGTCATAGTTCCGGCGGTCCCGCATTTGGGAATGCCGGCAATCTGTAAAGGCAGAGAGAAATGGCTAAGAAAGTTGCAGGCCAGCTCAAGCTGCAGGTGAAGGCAGGGTCGGCCAATCCGTCCCCGCCGATCGGTCCTGCGCTCGGTCAGCGTGGCATTAACATCATGGAATTCTGCAAGTCGTTCAACGCGGCTACGCAGGAAATGGAAAAGGGTATGCCGATCCCGGTCGTCATCACCTATTACCAGGACAAGTCCTTCACCTTCGCAATGAAGCAGCCGCCGGTTACCTACTGGCTGAAGAAGGAAGCCAAGATCACCTCCGGTTCCAAGACCCCCGGCAAGGGCGGCAAGGTCGGCACGATCACCAAGGCTCAGGTCCGCGCAATTGCCGAAGGCAAGATGAAGGATCTGAACGCGGCTGACATCGAAGGCGCAATGGCAATGGTCGAGGGCTCTGCCCGCTCCATGGGCCTGGAAGTGGTAGGTTGATCATGGCCAAGGTAGCAAAGCGTATTCAGAAGATCCGCGAAGGCGTTGATCCGACCAAGCTCGTCGCACTCACCGATGCGATCTCCATGGTCAAGGAACGTGCCGTCGCCAAGTTCGACGAAACCATCGAAATCGCCATGAACCTGGGCGTTGACCCGCGTCACGCCGACCAGATGGTCCGCGGCGTCGTCAACCTTCCGAACGGCACCGGCCGTGACGTTCGCGTTGCCGTTTTCGCACGTGGCGCCAAGGCTGACGAAGCCAAGGCTGCAGGCGCAGACATCGTCGGCGCGGAAGACCTGCTGGAAATCGTCCAGGGCGGCAAGATCGATTTCGATCGCTGCATCGCCACCCCGGACATGATGCCGCTCGTCGGTCGTCTCGGTAAGGTCCTCGGCCCGCGCGGCATGATGCCGAACCCGAAGGTCGGCACGGTCACCATGGACGTCACGGGCGCCGTCAAGGCTTCCAAGGGCGGCGCAGTCGAGTTCCGCGTCGAAAAGGCTGGTATCGTCCATGCCGGTATCGGCAAGGCCTCTTTCGATGCCAAGGCTCTTGAAGAAAACATCAAGGCTTTCGCCGATGCGGTCATCAAGGCCAAGCCGGCTGGCGCCAAGGGTAACTACGTCAAGCGCGTTGCGATCTCCTCGACCATGGGTCCTGGCGTCAAGATCGATCCGGCTACCGTAAACGCCGCTTAATATGTTTTCCGGGCCTTCTGGCCCGGTTCCAAGATTTCCGGCCCTTCGGGGCCGGGAATTCCGGGATAAAACCCGGAACTCCTGTCCGAGATTGCAGGTGGCCTTTTTTCCTTGGAAATTTGGCCTTAATCACTTCGCCTGCATGAGACGGGTGAGACCCGAATTTCACCACACGCTCCGGCGTGGACGTTCGGTTCGAACCTCGGCTTGCCTTGTGTCGCACCCGAAAGGGGACGTGCAGGGGACAGGATCCTCGAGCGTCGCTTGGGATCATTTCTGATCTCTCGCGGCAAAGGCAAACCCGATGGGACTGCATCCGTAGTCCCGTCAACTGGAGATAGGCAGTGGAAAGAGCGGAAAAGCGCGAATTCGTCACAGACCTGAACGAGTCCTTCAAGGGCGCGGGATCGGTCGTTGTGGCCCACTATGCTGGTGTCACCGTCGCGCAGATGAACGATCTTCGTTCTAAGATGCGCGCAGCTGGCGGCACCGTCAAAGTCGCGAAGAACCGTCTGGCCAAGATTGCCCTTCAGGGTACGGAGTCGGAAGGGATCGCAAATCTCTTCAAGGGTCAGACGCTGATTGCATACAGCGCAGACCCGATCACGGCTCCGAAGGTCGTCATGGATTTTGCCAAGACCAACGACAAGGTCGTTGTTCTCGGTGGTTCCATGGGCGCAACCGTGCTCAACGCCGAAGCAGTCAAGTCGCTTGCGACCCTGCCTTCGCTGGACGAGCTGCGTGCAAAGCTGCTGGGTATGATTCAGACCCCGGCAACCCGCATCGCTTCGGTTGTTGCAGCACCGGCAAGCCAGCTTGCCCGCGTGTTTGCGGCCTACGCCAAGAAGGACGAAGAAGCCGCATAAGGCGGTTTTTCGCTGTTTATATTTCAACAAAGTTCGAACTGAACACAAGGAACTATCAAAATGGCTGATCTCGCAAAGATCGTTGAAGACCTCTCCTCGCTGACCGTTCTGGAAGCTGCAGAACTGTCGAAGCTTCTCGAAGAAAAGTGGGGCGTTTCCGCTGCTGCTCCGGTAGCCGTTGCTGCTGCCGGCGGCGCTGCTCCGGCTGCTGCTGAAGAAGAAAAGACCGAATTCGACGTCGTTCTCGTTGACGCTGGCGCCAACAAGATCAACGTCATCAAGGAAGTCCGCGCCATCACCGGTCTCGGCCTCAAGGAAGCCAAGGACCTCGTCGAAGGCGCTCCGAAGGCTGTCAAGGAAGCTGTTTCCAAGGCTGAAGCCGCTGACCTCAAGAAGAAGCTCGAAGACGCTGGCGCCAAGGTTGACGTCAAGTAATACGAGCTTATTGCTTGGGAGGTGGTCCGAAAGGACCGCCTCCATTTGATCTTTTTTTGAACGTATTACCCAAAAGCCATTTGAAAACGGCTTTTGGGTAATGGGTTCTTCAAGAGGATAGTTTCGTTCCGAAGGCAGCACAGTAATCCGCGCTGGGCGTTTTCGGGCATGAAACGAGTTTGGATACCACCCATTGATTGACGGGATCGACTGGCCATCGGTTCCCGTCCGTTGCAGGCCCGGATGCAAAAATTGAAGGAGCGACGATGGCTCAGACCCTTTCGTTTAACGGTCGTAGGCGCGTACGCAAGTTTTTTGGTAAGATCCCCGAAGTCGCAGAAATGCCGAACCTCATCGAGGTTCAGAAGGCGTCCTACGACCAGTTTCTGATGGTTGACGAGCCGCAGGGCGGCCGTCCCGATGAAGGCCTTCAGTCCGTCTTCAAGTCGGTATTCCCGATCACCGATTTCTCGGGCGCTTCGATGCTCGAATTCGTCTCCTACGAATTCGAACAGCCGAAGTTCGACGTCGAGGAATGCCGCCAGCGCGACCTCACCTATGCGGCACCGCTGAAGGTGACGCTGCGCCTTATCGTGTTCGATATCGACGAGGATACCGGCGCGAAGTCCATCAAGGACATCAAGGAGCAGAACGTCTACATGGGCGACATGCCGCTCATGACCGACAACGGTACCTTCATCGTCAACGGCACCGAGCGCGTCATCGTTTCGCAGATGCACCGTTCGCCGGGCGTGTTCTTCGACCACGACAAGGGCAAGAGCCATTCTTCCGGCAAGCTCTTGTTTGCTGCGCGCGTCATCCCGTATCGCGGTTCCTGGCTCGACATCGAGTTCGACGCCAAGGACATCGTCCATGCGCGTATCGACCGTCGCCGCAAGATCCCCGTCTCGTCGCTGCTGATGGCGCTCGGCATGGACGGCGAGGAAATCCTCGACACGTTCTATACCAAGTCGCTCTACCAGCGTGACGGCAAGGGCTGGCGCATCCCGTTCCAGCCGGACGCCCTCAAGGGCCAGAAGGCGCTGTCCGACCTCATCGACGCCGACACCGGCGAAGTTGTCGTCGAATCGGGCAAGAAGCTCACCCCGCGTTTGCTGCGCCAGCTCTCCGACAAAGGCCTGAAGGCGATCAAGGCGACCGATGACGACCTCTACGGTAACTACCTTGCCGAAGACCTCGTCAACATGCAAACGGGTGAAATCTTCCTCGAAGCCGGCGACGAGATCGACGAGAAGACCCTCGGCGTTATTCTCGGCGCAGGTTTCGACGAAATCCCGGTTCTCGACATCGACCATATCAATGTCGGTGCCTACATCCGCAACACGCTGTCGGTAGACAAGAACGAGAACCGTCAGGACGCTCTGTTCGACATCTACCGCGTCATGCGTCCGGGTGAGCCGCCGACGATGGAATCGGCCGAAGCCATGTTCAACACGCTGTTCTTCGATGCGGAGCGTTACGACCTCTCCGCCGTCGGCCGCGTCAAGATGAACATGCGCCTCGACCTCGACGTCTCGGATGCAGTCCGCATTCTGCGCAAGGAAGACATCCTGGCCGTCGTCAAGATGCTCGTCGAGCTGCGTGACGGCAAGGGCGAGATCGACGACATCGACAACCTCGGCAACCGCCGCGTCCGTTCGGTCGGCGAGCTGATGGAAAACCAGTATCGTCTCGGCCTTCTGCGCATGGAGCGTGCGATCAAGGAACGTATGTCCTCGATCGAGATCGACACCGTCATGCCGCAGGACCTGATCAACGCGAAGCCGGCAGCCGCCGCCGTTCGTGAATTCTTCGGTTCCTCGCAGCTGTCGCAGTTCATGGACCAGGTGAACCCGCTTTCGGAAATCACTCACAAGCGCCGTCTTTCGGCTCTTGGTCCGGGTGGTCTGACCCGCGAGCGCGCAGGCTTCGAAGTCCGCGACGTTCATCCGACCCACTACGGCCGTATTTGCCCGATCGAAACGCCGGAAGGCCCGAACATCGGTCTGATCAACTCGCTCGCAACCTTCGCCCGCGTCAACAAGTACGGCTTCATCGAAAGCCCGTACCGCAAGATCGTGGACGGCAAGGTGACGAAGGACGTCGTCTATCTGTCGGCGATGGAAGAAGCCAAGTACCACGTCGCCCAGGCCAACTCGGTCCTGAATGCGGATGAGTCCTTCGCTGAAGAATTCGTCGTCTGCCGTCATGCCGGCGAAGTCATGCTGTCGCCGCGCGACCAGATTAACCTGATGGACGTTTCGCCGAAGCAGCTCGTTTCGGTCGCGGCCGCGCTCATCCCGTTCCTCGAGAACGACGACGCGAACCGCGCACTGATGGGCTCGAACATGCAGCGTCAGGCCGTTCCGCTCCTGCGGGCCGAAGCTCCGTTCGTCGGCACCGGCATGGAGCCGGTCGTCGCCCGTGACTCGGGTGCGGCAATCGCGGCTCGCCGCGGCGGCGTCGTCGACCAGGTGGATGCGACCCGTATCGTTATCCGCGCGACGGAAGACCTCGATCCGGGCAAGTCCGGCGTCGATATCTACCGCCTGCAGAAGTTCCAGCGTTCCAACCAGAACACCTGCGTCAACCAGCGTCCGCTGGTCACCGTCGGCGACGTTCTGAACAAGGGCGACATCATCGCGGACGGTCCGTCGACCGACCTCGGCGATCTGGCTCTCGGCCGCAACGCGCTCGTCGCGTTCATGCCGTGGAACGGCTACAACTACGAAGACTCGATCCTGCTCTCCGAGCGCATCGTGTCGGACGACGTGTTCACCTCCATCCACATCGAAGAGTTCGAAGTGATGGCGCGTGACACCAAGCTTGGTCCGGAAGAAATCACCCGCGACATTCCGAACGTTTCGGAAGAAGCGCTGAAGAACCTCGACGAAGCCGGTATCGTCTACATCGGTGCTGAAGTTCAGCCGGGCGACATCCTCGTCGGCAAGATCACCCCGAAGGGCGAAAGCCCGATGACGCCTGAAGAAAAGCTTCTGCGCGCCATCTTCGGTGAAAAGGCCTCCGACGTTCGCGACACCTCGATGCGCATGCCTCCGGGCACCTTCGGCACCGTCGTCGAAGTCCGCGTCTTCAACCGTCACGGCGTCGAAAAGGACGAACGTGCGATGGCGATCGAGCGCGAGGAAATCGAACGCCTCGCCAAGGACCGCGACGACGAACAGGCGATCCTCGATCGCAACGTCTATGCGCGTCTGATCGACATGCTGCGCGGGCACACCGCCGTTGCCGGTCCGAAGGGCTTCAAGAAGGGCACCGAGCTTTCGAACGCCGTCGTTTCCGAATACCCCCGCTCGCAGTGGTGGATGTTCGCGATCGAGGACGAGAAGGCTCAGGGCGAGATCGAAGCCCTGCGTGGTCAGTACGACGAATCCAAGTCGCGCCTTGAACAGCGCTTCATGGACAAGGTCGAGAAGGTCCAGCGCGGCGACGAAATGCCTCCGGGCGTCATGAAGATGGTCAAGGTCTTCGTCGCTGTGAAGCGCAAGATCCAGCCGGGCGACAAGATGGCCGGCCGTCACGGCAACAAGGGTGTCGTGTCGCGTATCGTGCCGGTCGAAGACATGCCGTTCCTGGAAGACGGCACGCATGTCGACGTCGTTCTGAACCCGCTGGGCGTGCCGTCGCGCATGAACGTCGGTCAGATCCTCGAGACGCACCTGGGCTGGGCTTGCGCCGGCATGGGCAAGCAGATCGGCGAGATGCTGGACGCCTACAGGGCGGGCGGCGAGATCAAGCCGTTGCGCGACACCATCGACAGCGTCATCGGGTCCGGCCCGAAGGGCGAGCCGATCAAGCAGTACGACGACGAGTCGATCGTGCGCCTGGCCGAGCAGACCCGCCGCGGTGTCTCGATCGCAACGCCGGTCTTCGACGGTGCTGTGGAAGCCGACATCAACGAGATGCTGCAGCAGGCAGGCCTGAAGGTCACGGGACAGTCGACGCTGTATGACGGCCGTACCGGCGAGCAGTTCGACCGTCAGGTCACGGTTGGCTACATCTACATGCTGAAGCTGAACCACCTGGTCGACGACAAGATCCACGCCCGTTCGATCGGCCCGTACTCGCTCGTCACCCAGCAGCCGCTCGGTGGTAAGGCGCAGTTCGGCGGTCAGCGCTTCGGGGAAATGGAAGTCTGGGCGCTCGAAGCCTACGGCGCCGCCTACACCCTGCAGGAAATGCTGACGGTGAAGTCGGACGACGTGGCCGGCCGTACCAAGGTCTATGAGGCGATCGTCCGTGGCGACGACACCTTCGAAGCGGGCATTCCGGAGAGCTTCAACGTTCTCGTCAAGGAAATGCGCTCGCTGGGCCTTTCGGTCGAACTCGAGAACTCGAAGATCGACGAACAGCAGGCCGGTCAGCTGCCGGACGCAGCCGAGTAAAACAAATAAGGTGCGCGCCCCGTCTCGGCGCGCACCGTTCCCTGCCTGAAGCGCATATCGCTTGAGGGGAGGGAAGCGGACTGCATCTGTTGCAGTCATATCTGTTAAGGCAGGGGCCGGCGGGCGGGAAATCGCCGGCATCCTCGCTCAGCTCAGGGCAAATTGCCCGTAAAGGAGATAGGCATGAACCAAGAGGTCATGAACCTTTTCAATCCGCAGGTGCCTGCGCAGACCTTCGATTCCATCCGGATTTCGATTGCGTCGCCGGAGAAGATTCTCTCCTGGTCCTACGGTGAGATCAAGAAGCCGGAAACCATCAACTACCGCACGTTCAAGCCCGAGCGTGACGGCCTGTTCTGCGCGCGTATCTTTGGCCCGATCAAGGACTACGAATGCCTGTGCGGCAAGTACAAGCGCATGAAGTACAAGGGCATCATCTGCGAAAAGTGCGGCGTCGAAGTCACGCTGTCGCGCGTTCGCCGTGAGCGCATGGGCCATATCGAGCTTGCTGCTCCCGTTGCCCACATCTGGTTCCTGAAGTCACTGCCGAGCCGCATCGCAACGCTGCTCGACATGACGCTGAAGGATATCGAGCGCGTTCTCTACTTCGAAAACTACATCGTCACCGAGCCTGGCCTGACGTCGCTGAAGGAAAATCAGCTTCTGTCGGAAGAGGAATACATGATCGCCGTCGACGAGTTCGGCGAAGATCAGTTCACGGCGATGATCGGTGCGGAAGCCATCTACGAGATGCTCGCCTCGATGAACCTCGAAAAGATCGCAGGCGACCTGCGCTCGGATCTGGCGGACACCACGTCGGAACTGAAGCAGAAGAAGCTGATGAAGCGCCTGAAGATCGTCGAGAACTTCATGGAAAGCGGCAACCGTCCGGAATGGATGATCATGAAGGTCGTTCCGGTGATCCCGCCGGACCTGCGTCCGCTGGTTCCGCTCGACGGCGGCCGTTTCGCAACGTCCGACCTCAACGATCTCTATCGCCGCGTCATCAACCGTAACAACCGTCTGAAGCGCCTGATCGAACTGCGCGCTCCGGGCATCATCATCCGCAACGAAAAGCGCATGCTGCAGGAATCTGTGGACGCGCTGTTCGACAACGGCCGCCGTGGCCGCGTCATCACCGGCGCCAACAAGCGTCCGTTGAAGTCGCTGTCCGACATGCTCAAGGGCAAGCAGGGCCGCTTCCGCCAGAACCTGCTCGGCAAGCGCGTCGACTATTCCGGCCGTTCGGTCATCGTGACCGGCCCGGAACTGAAGCTGCACCAGTGCGGCCTGCCGAAGAAGATGGCGCTCGAGCTGTTCAAGCCGTTCATCTACGCCCGCCTCGACGCCAAGGGTTTCTCCTCGACCGTCAAGCAGGCCAAGAAGCTGGTCGAAAAGGAAAAGCCGGAAGTCTGGGATATCCTCGACGAGGTCATCCGCGAGCATCCGGTTCTGTTGAACCGCGCTCCGACGCTGCACCGCCTGGGCATCCAGGCCTTCGAACCGACCCTGGTCGAAGGCAAGGCGATCCAGCTGCACCCGCTCGTCTGCACGGCCTTCAACGCCGACTTCGACGGCGACCAGATGGCTGTTCACGTCCCGCTCTCGCTGGAAGCCCAGCTTGAAGCGCGCGTTCTCATGATGTCGACGAACAACATTCTGCACCCGGCAAACGGCGCGCCGATCATCGTTCCGTCGCAGGATATGGTTCTCGGCCTGTACTATTTGTCGATCCAGAACCAGAACGAGCCGGGCGAAGGCATGGCCTTCTCCGACATCGGCGAACTGCATCACGCGCTCGAAACCAAGTCCGTGACGCTGCATGCCAAGATCCGTGGCCGCTTCAAGACCGTCGATGCCGAGGGTAACCCGGTTTCGAAGATCTTTGAAACCACGCCGGGCCGTATGCTCATCGGCGAACTCCTGCCGAAGAACGCCAACGTTCCGTTCGACGTCTGCAACCAGGAACTGACCAAGAAGAACATCTCCAAGATGATCGACACGGTCTACCGTCATTGCGGCCAGAAGGACACGGTCATTTTCTGCGACCGCATCATGCAGCTCGGCTTCGCCCATGCCTGCCGCGCGGGCATTTCGTTCGGCAAGGACGACATGGTGATCCCTGCCTCCAAGGCCAAGATCGTCGGCGATACCGAAAGCCTGGTGAAGGAATACGAACAGCAGTACAACGACGGTCTCATCACCCAGGGCGAAAAGTACAACAAGGTTGTCGACGCCTGGGGTAAGGCCACCGACAAGGTTGCCGAAGACATGATGGCCCGCATCAAGGCCGTCGAGTTCGACGACAACGGTCGCCAGAAGCCGATGAACGCCATCTACATGATGTCGCACTCGGGCGCCCGCGGTTCTCCGAACCAGATGCGCCAGCTGGGCGGCATGCGCGGCCTGATGGCAAAGCCGTCGGGTGAAATCATCGAGACCCCGATCATCTCGAACTTCAAGGAAGGTCTGACCGTTAACGAGTACTTCAACTCGACCCACGGCGCCCGTAAGGGCCTTGCAGACACCGCTCTGAAGACCGCGAACTCGGGTTACCTGACCCGTCGTCTCGTCGACGTCGCGCAGGACTGCATCGTCAACTCGACGGATTGCGGCACCGACAAGGGCCTTACCATGACGGCGATCGTCGATGCCGGTCAGGTCGTGGCTTCGCTCGGCGCCCGCGTTCTCGGCCGCACGGCTCTGGATGACATCGATCATCCGGTCACCGGCGTCCGCATCGTCGATGCCGGCAGAATGATCCTCGAAGCCGATGTCATCGAGATCGAGAAGGCTGGTATCCAGTCGATCCGTATCCGTTCGGCTCTGACCTGCGAAATCCAGACCGGCGTCTGCGGCGTCTGCTACGGCCGAGACCTTGCCCGCGGTACCCCTGTCAACATGGGTGAAGCGGTCGGTGTTATCGCCGCACAGTCGATCGGCGAGCCGGGCACGCAGCTCACCATGCGTACCTTCCACCTGGGCGGCACGGCCAACGTGGTCGACCAGTCGTTCCTGGAAGCGTCGTATGAAGGCACCGTCCAGATCAAGAACCGCAACATGCTGCGCAACTCGGAAGGCAACCTGATTGCCATGGGCCGCAACATGGCGATCCAGATCCTGGACGAGCGTGGCGTCGAGCGTTCGACGCAGCGCGTTGCCTACGGTTCGAAGATCTTCGTCGATGACGGCGATAAGGTGAAGCGCGGTCAGCGTCTCGCAGAGTGGGACCCCTACACCCGTCCGATGATGACGGAAGTGGAAGGTACCGTTCACTTCGAAGACGTCGTTGACGGCATCTCCGTTCTGGAAGCGACCGACGAAGCGACCGGCATCACCAAGCGTCAGGTTATCGACTGGCGCTCGACGCCGCGCGGTACGGATCTCAAGCCGGCGATCGTCATCAAGGACAAGAACGGCGCCGTTGCCAAGCTGTCGCGCGGTGGCGAAGCCCGCTTCCTGCTCTCGGTCGACGCCATCCTGTCGGTCGAGCCGGGCCAGAAGGTCTCGCAGGCTGACGTGCTTGCCCGTTCGCCGCTGGAAAGCGCCAAGACGAAGGACATCACCGGCGGTCTGCCGCGCGTTGCCGAACTCTTCGAAGCGCGTCGTCCGAAGGATCACGCTATCATCGCCGAAATCGATGGTACGATCCGCTTCGGCCGCGACTACAAGAACAAGCGTCGCGTGCTGATCGAGCCGGCGGAAGACGGTGTCGAGCCGGTCGAGTACCTGATCCCGAAGGGCAAGCCCTTCCATCTTCAGGACGGCGACTACATCGAAAAGGGTGATTACATCCTCGACGGTAACCCGGCTCCGCACGATATCCTGGCGATCAAGGGCGTCGAGGCTCTGGCTTCGTACCTCGTGAACGAAATCCAGGAAGTCTACCGTCTGCAGGGCGTTGTCATCAACGACAAGCACATCGAAGTGATCGTTCGCCAGATGCTGCAGAAGGTTGAAATCACCGACGCCGGTGACTCGACCTACATCGTCGGCGACAACGTCGATCGCATCGAACTGGAAGACGTCAACGATCAGCTGATCGAACAGGGCAAGAAGCCGGCTTACGGCGACCCGGTCCTGCTCGGCATCACCAAGGCGTCGCTGCAGACGCCGTCCTTCATCTCGGCCGCATCCTTCCAGGAAACGACCAAGGTGCTGACGGAAGCTGCGATCGCCGGCAAGACCGACGGTCTGCAGGGTCTGAAGGAAAACGTCATCGTCGGCCGCCTGATCCCGGCCGGTACCGGCGGAACCATGACGCAGATCCGCCGCATCGCCACCGCGCGCGACGAGATGATCCTCGAAGAGCGCCGCAAGGGCACCGGTGCGGAAGCCGCGACCCCGATGCTGGCCGACCTGGCTGCTGCCGAAGGCACGGCTGCCGAATAAGGAGGAGAGGGCGTAAGCCCTCTTTTCCCCGGACGAACAGAAAAGCCGCGGGGAGCGATCCCCGCGGCTTTTTTTGTTCTGAATGTATGAGGAACGCCGTCGCCGGCTGTCAGCTGAAGCGAATGATCGCGACTTCGCCTTCGAGGGCGCCTTGATAGGCCGACGCGTGCGGCTCGTCGTCAGGGACGTCGGTGAGGGTTCCGATCTGGTCGAGGTCCGCTTCGAGGAAGCCTTCGTCGGCAAGCGCGTTCAACGCCTCGCGAACGGCGGTGTCGTCGTCCGGCGCGCGCAGCATGACGTGGATGTCGACGCCTTCGCTGTCGCCATCCTTTTCATAGGCTTTGCCGATGATGATGAAGACCATGGGGCCGTCGAGGTTGTTGTCGTTATCGGCAATCGTGCTCATGAAGTGTTCCTTTGGGAGGCCAGTGCCGGCAAGGGCCGGAGGATTGTATCTTATAATGTGGCGGGTAAGGCGGATAGGCGTAATTAACGGCTGAGTCGTTTGTCCCCCTTACAAAATCCTATTCGGTGCGGTGGAGAATCGCCGCATTGGACAAATGCTTGACGATTCTTTAAAGCACTCGCAAGCGCGGGCTCCGCCCGGGGCAGGGAAGGGGCTAGCATCCGGTCCACAGACGCCAAAAGCCTTGTTTTGCAGGGGTGTCAGCCCTGTCGTGGCCAGTTATTTTGTTAATTCCCCTTGACGGGGAGGGCTTTAATCAGTACATCGCGGCCCATCAGAGCCTATGTGAGGCTGGCTGTTTCAGGACGACGCGTCCTGGAGTTTGCCTCAAACAAGGCTCAAACGCACGCTGAAGACCGCAAACTAGCACGCACGACGCCGAAATACGGCGTCCTCTGCTTTCTCGAGGGGCCATCTGCCAAGAAGCGGATAGGCCCTCGTTTTGCGCATTTATTGAGCGTGTGAAACCGCCGGAGACGGCATCGATCCGCCCGAAAGGGTAACGAGAATTTGCAAGGGATGGTTATATGCCTACCGTAAACCAGCTGATCCGTAAGCCGCGTCAGGCACAGGTAAAGCGCAACAAGGTTCCTGCCCTGCAGGAAAACCCGCAGAAGCGTGGCGTTTGCACCCGCGTTTATACGACGACCCCGAAGAAGCCGAACTCGGCTCTGCGTAAGGTCGCCAAGATCCGCCTGACGAACGGCTTCGAAGTCATCGGCTACATTCCGGGCGAAGGTCACAACCTGCAGGAACACTCCGTCGTCATGATCCGTGGCGGTCGTGTGAAGGACTTGCCGGGTGTTCGTTATCACATCATCCGCGGCGTTCTCGATACCCAGGGTGTCAAGAACCGTAAGCAGCGCCGTTCCAAGTATGGTGCGAAGCGTCCGAAGTAATTTCGGAATAAACAATTCCGGCGCTGCGCGAGGTTCTCCGCGTGGTAAAGCGCCAGTTCAAGGTTGAGAGACAAAAATATGTCACGTCGTCACAGTGCAGAAAAGCGCGAGATCAATCCGGACCCGAAGTTCGGCGATCTGGTCGTCACCAAGTTCATGAACGCAATCATGCTTCATGGTAAGAAGTCGGTTGCCGAAAGCATCGTTTACGGTGCGTTCGATGCGGTTCAGGCTAAGCTGAAGCAGGAGCCGATCACGGTTTTCCATTCGGCTCTCGACAACATCGCTCCGCACGTCGAAGTCCGTTCGCGTCGCGTTGGTGGTGCTACCTACCAGGTTCCGGTCGATGTTCGTCCCGAGCGCCGTCAGGCTCTCGCCATTCGCTGGCTGATCACTGCTGCCCGCAAGCGCAACGAAACCACCATGGTTGATCGCCTCTGCGGCGAACTCATGGACGCTGCGAACAACCGCGGCAGCGCAGTGAAGAAGCGCGAAGACACGCACAAGATGGCCGACGCAAACCGCGCCTTCTCGCATTATCGCTGGTAATCGACGAACAATTTCAAAAGGAGTCCTTCAATGGCTCGCGAATACAAAATCGAAGACTACCGCAACTTCGGCATTATGGCGCACATCGACGCTGGCAAGACCACGACGACCGAGCGCATCCTCTACTACACCGGCAAGTCCCACAAGATCGGCGAAGTCCACGACGGCGCCGCTACCATGGACTGGATGGAGCAGGAGCAGGAACGCGGCATCACCATCACGTCTGCTGCCACGACCACCTTCTGGAAGGGCCGTGACGGCAAGGCTCGCCGCTTCAACATCATCGACACCCCCGGCCACGTCGACTTCACCATCGAAGTCGAGCGTTCGCTGCGCGTTCTTGACGGTGCGATCGCCCTTCTCGACGCCAACGCCGGCGTCGAACCGCAGACGGAAACCGTCTGGCGTCAGGCTGAGAAGTATCATGTTCCGCGCATGATCTTCTGCAACAAGATGGACAAGACCGGCGCGGACTTCTACCGCTCGGTCGAGATGATCAAGACCCGCCTCGGCGCCATCGCCGTCGTGATGCAGCTGCCGATCGGCGCTGAAAGCGACTTCAAGGGCGTGATCGACCTGATCGAGATGAACGCTCTCGTATGGCGCGACGAATCGCTCGGCGCCCAGTGGGACGTCGTCGAAATTCCGGAAGACATGAAGGCCAAGGCCGAAGAATATCGCGAGAAGCTGATCGAGACCGTTGTCGAAATCGACGAAGCCGCGATGGAAGCCTATCTGAACGGCGACATGCCGGACAACGACCAGATCCGTGCGCTCGTTCGCCGCGGCACCATCGACGTCAAGTTCCACCCGATGTTCTGCGGCACTGCCTTCAAGAACAAGGGTGTTCAGCCGCTGCTCGACGCCGTTGTCGATTACCTGCCGTCGCCGCTCGACATTCCGGCGATCAAGGGTATCGACTTCAAGACCGAAGCCGAAATCGAGCGTCACGCTGACGACGCCGAGCCGCTCTCGATGCTCGCCTTCAAGATCATGAACGACCCCTTCGTTGGTTCGCTCACCTTCGCACGCATCTACTCGGGCAAGCTCGAAAAGGGTTCGTCTGTTCTCAACACGGTCAAGGACAAGCGCGAGCGCGTCGGCCGTATGCTGCAGATGCACTCCAACTCGCGTGAAGACATCGAAGAAGCCTTCGCAGGCGACATCGTTGCTCTCGCAGGTCTCAAGGAAACCACCACGGGTGACACGCTCTGCGATCCCCTGAAGCCGGTTATCCTCGAGCGCATGGAATTCCCCGAGCCGGTCATCCAGATCGCGATCGAACCGAAGTCCAAGGGCGACCAGGAAAAGATGGGCCTCGCGCTCAATCGCCTCGCTGCTGAAGACCCGTCGTTCCGCGTGAAGACCGACCAGGAATCCGGCCAGACCATCATCGCCGGCATGGGCGAACTTCACCTGGACATCATCGTCGACCGCATGCGTCGCGAGTTCAAGGTTGAAGCCAACGTCGGTGCTCCGCAGGTTGCCTACCGCGAAACCATCACGAAGCTCTGCGAAGAAGACTACACGCACAAGAAGCAGTCCGGTGGTACCGGCCAGTTCGCGCGCGTCAAGATCGTCTTCGAACCGAACCCGGATGGCGAAGACTTCAAGTTCGAGTCCAAGATCGTCGGTGGTGCTGTTCCGAAGGAATACATTCCGGGCGTTCAGAAGGGTATCGAAAGCGTTCTGTCTTCGGGCCCGCTCGCTGGCTTCCCGATGCTCGGCGTCAAGGCCACCCTCATCGACGGTGCCTTCCACGACGTCGACTCGTCGGTTCTCGCCTTCGAAATCGCATCGCGAGCCTGCTTCCGTGAAGCTGCCCGCAAGGCCGGCGCACAGCTGCTCGAGCCGATGATGAAGGTCGAAGTCGTAACGCCGGAAGACTACGTCGGCGACGTGATCGGCGACCTGAACTCCCGCCGTGGCCAGATCCAGGGCCAGGAATCGCGCGGCGTTGCCGTCGTGATTGCTGCCAACGTGCCGCTGGCGAACATGTTCAAGTACGTGGACAACCTGCGCTCCATGTCGCAGGGCCGTGCACAGTACACGATGACCTTCGATCATTATGCGCCGGTCCCGTCGAACGTCGCACAGGAAATCCAGGCGAAGTACTCCGGTCAGAAGTGACCGGAGACTTAAATCGCTAGAAACAAGAAAATATGCCCCTAGGGGCGAGAAAATGGAGAGCCGGAAATGGCAAAGAGCAAGTTTGAGCGCAATAAGCCGCACGTCAACATCGGCACGATTGGCCACGTTGACCATGGCAAGACGTCGCTGACGGCAGCGATCACG
>NZ_LMDA01000016.1 GCF_001424985.1 Rhizobium sp. Root1212 | reverse complement strand
CGTACCACTTGTTCATGTTGACGATTTCGACGGCGACGTCGGTCGCCGAGACCGTCATCTTTTGCGCCTGGGCTTGGGTTGCCATACTTGTTTCCTCTCCAATTCCGTCTGCCGCCCCGCACTCAGCGAAAGGCGGCCCTTCCCTCAAGCATCCGCGCATATTGCGTCAGCGGATAGCAGAGGATGAAAAAGATGATCGCCACAAGACCATAGACCGTGAACGGCTCGAAGGTGGCGTTGTTGATCGCATTCGCCGTTTTCAGCAGTTCCTCGAAGCCAAGAATGGAGGCGAGCGCCGTGCTCTTGATGAGCTGCACCAGAAAGCCGACCACAGGTGCGCGGGTTATGCGAAAGGCCTGCGGCAAGATCACGAGGCGCAACTCTTGCAGCCGATGCAGGCCGAGGCTTGAGGCCGCTTCCGATTGCCCGCGCGGCAGCGCCTCGACCCCCGCACGCCAAATTTCGGCAAGATAGGCGCTGGCATAGAAGGTGAGCCCGCAAACGGCGGCGGTCCATGGTTCGATGCGCAATCCGAGCATCGGCAGTCCGAAAAACATCAGGAAGAGCTGCATCAGCAGCGGAGTGCCTTGAAAGAGCGCGATATAGCCGACACCGAAGCGCCGCGCCCAGGGTGCCTTGGAGATACGCGCAAAGAGAATGGCGACACCGACGGCCGCACCGCCGGCAAAGGCCGCCGCAGACAGCAAAACCGTCCAGCGCGTCGCAAACAGCAGATTGCGCAGAATATCCCAGAAGGTGAACTCGATCATTGTACGGCGGCTCCCAGCACGCGCCGTCCGAACAGGATCATTCCGCGGCGAACAGCGGCGGAAAGGGCGAGGTAGATGAAGGTCACGACCAGATAGGTTTCAAAGGAGCGGAAAGTTCGAGCCTGCAGCAAGTCTGCCTCCTGCGCCAGTTCGCGCACCGAAATCTGCGAAACGACGGCCGATTCCAGCATCATGATAATGATCTGACTGGTCAGCGCGGGATAGATGATGGCCAAGGCCTGCGGAAGGACGACCTTGAGGAAGGCGAGCCGGGGCCGCATGCCAAGCGCTGTCGCCGCCTCCCGCTGGCCTCTCGGAACCGCGTCGAGGCCAGCACCGACCACTTCGATCGTGTAGGCCGCCATGTTGAGGGTCATGGCGAGGATGGCGGCCACCATAGGGTCCAGCCGCACGCCGATGCTCGGCAGCCCGAAAAAGATGAAGAAAAGCTGGACGAGAAAGGGCGTGTTGCGGATAATTTCCACATAGGCACCCACCAGCCTGCGCAGCCACCGATAGCGCCCCCGGCGCGCGGCTGCGCCGACGATGCTGATCGTCAGACCGAAAACCGTGGTGCAGGCGATGAGCAGCAGCGTCACCGCCGCGCCCAAAGCCAAAGCACCAAGGCTGCCCCAGAGCCAGGAGAAATCCAGAGCGTATTTCATGGCGACCTCTCAGAGCCAAGTGCGTTCGAAGGCCGCATCAGTCCTTCAGATTGTCAGGATTGAGCGGCGTCTTAAGCCATTCCTTGGAACTGGCATCGAGCGTGCCGTCGCTCACCATCTTGGCGATGGCATCATCGACCGCCTTCTTCAGGCCCTCTTCGCCCTTGCGCACGGCGATATGCGACGGAGACGTCAGAAGCTGGAACTTCTGCTCCGGCTTCAGCTGGTCCTGGCGCGCAAGCACTTGTGCGCCGACATCGTTGCCGACCACCATCAGCTGGGTCTGGCCTGAGATAAAGGCCTGGATGACCGCATTGTAGTTTTCGAACCGCTGGACCGTGGCCGATGCGGGTGCTGCGGCGGTCAGCGAGGTGTCCTCAAGCGTGCCGCGGTTGACGGCGATCGTCTTATCGGCGAGGTCTTCCTTGCCGGAGATCTTCAGGTCGGCCGGGCCGATGACGGCGATGTAATACGGCGCATATGCTGCCGCGAAGTCGATCGCTTCCGCCCGTTCCTTGGAATAGCCGACGCTCATCAGGATATCGACGCGGTCGTCGTTGAGATAGGCGATACGGTTCTGGCCGGTGATCCCCACGAGGTTGAGTTTCACGCCCAAAGCATCGGCAATCTTCTGCGCGACGTCGACGTCATAACCCTTGATGCTCATATCGGCGCTGGCGGACGAGAACGGCGGGAAATCGGAGAAAATACCGACGTCCAGCGTTCCGGCGCTCTTGATATCCTCAAGCGCATCAGCCCAGGCCGTGCTAGCGGAAACGCCGATAACCGCAATCGCGGCGGCAAGGATAGATGTCAGATTTCGTGTGATTTTCATGATGTTCCCCTTTTTTGCTTTATCGCGACGTTCCCGGAGGTAGGCTAAGCGCTAGTTGCGCCCCCGGCCCTCTCTTTTGTCGCCGCATCATTGACGGTGAGCGCATCGCTTGGAAGTGCGATAATTCGGGGGCGGCTATAAGGATTCGTGATAGCCGGGTGAGGGCTCTTCAAGGCGCAGAGGTACCGCCGATGAAGGAGGAGCGCTCGAGGCAGGTACCGCAGCTCAGCACTCGCTATGCTGCAGCCATAGCGGAATCCCTGTAATCTTCGTTCTTGGTCACTATTGCCCAGATGAATCGAGCCCTCTTATTGGCGAGAGCGATCGCAACGAGCATGCGCGGTTTACGCGCCAGCATGCGTGCTAACCATGAGTTCTCCGGCGGGTGTTTCGGCATGCCCAGCGGATTACGGTCATCGCACCGATGATCAGAAGCCAACGGATGTCGCGTTGCCCCATCTTCGACGTCCGGCCGACAACCTGTTTTCCATCACTCGAATGCTGTTTGGGCACGAACCCAAGACAAGCTGCAAAATCCCGCGCCCCCGTCGGAATGTCACCATAGTAGGCGCGAATGCCTCGACTGCAATAGCGGTAGTAGGTCCCATGCTGGGCATGGACATGAGGCGAGCGGTACTCGCGAACGCTTCGCTTCCGATTTTTCAACGACAAGATGCGGGAGGAGAGCGCTTCTATCTGGTCCAGATACAGCCGGTGTCTTGATCTTCAATAGCTTCCGTCAACGAGTGCAATGACGCCGTGTCAGCCAGATGTGCCCGAAGAGCGTTGATAAGCTGCGTTCGCTGACGGACGAAGAGGTCCCGCCTCCGGAAGAGCATGCAGCAGGCCTGCTGGGATTGTGTTTTCGGAACGACAAAGCGCATCGACGGGCGGGTCGCTGCTTCAACGATCGCTTCAGCGCGAGAGCCTGGGAAGTCTTTTCAAACATGACAGCCCCCATCCTGACCAAGAGCAAATGCCGATCGACTTCGGAAGTGTCTCGGCATGAAGCCTACGGCCGATCGCCCATGGCGGTATGGCGGGATACGAATTCAACGAGATAGCGAGCGCCCTCGGATACGTCGGATTGTGCATATAGGCCGATCTCGATCCGGACAGCGGTCGGCAGGTCGCTCGATTTGTCCAGTGCGCGACATCCATCCGGGATCGTGGCCGAAATCATCGGGCCAATCCCGATTCCGACCCGCACGGCGGTTGCCATCGCAACCAGCGTGGAGGCGACACACGCAGTTTTCCATTTTATGTTTCTTTGGGACAAGGTCGCGATCGCCTGGACATTCCAAGGGCAGCTGTCGTCGAACA
The DNA here is from genome assembly GCF_001424985.1 of Rhizobium sp. Root1212. Classification (GTDB taxonomy): domain Bacteria; phylum Pseudomonadota; class Alphaproteobacteria; order Rhizobiales; family Rhizobiaceae; genus Pararhizobium. The sequence continues at coordinate 25,591 of NZ_LMDA01000016.1, read as the reverse complement.
TGATGAGCGGCAACGGCTGGCTCGCATCGACGACGAAGTCGGATCTGACGGCCCACATTAGGTATTCGGTCCAGATCAGAATTGGCTTTCGGCTAAGGCAAGCGATGTCGCAGACCGCGACATCCAGCTTTCCGTCTTCGAACATCTCCGCAAGACGGTGATTCGGCTCGACGATGATGTCGATCTCAACCCTGGGGTTCTGAACCCTGAAGTCGCGCAGGATGTCTATCAGCCGGCTAGCGGCAAAATCCTCGACGACGCCGAGGCGAATCCGCCCCTCGATCACCTTGCCCGTCAGCCTTCGGCCGACCTCGTCGCTGAGCAGGACGATTTCACGCGCATAGGCAACCATGATTTGTCCGTGGGATGTGAGCTCCAATCCCTTCGGCGACCGGGAGAAAAGCGTGACACCGACGAGCTCCTCGAGCTTGCGTATCTGCATGCTGACCGCAGCTTGCGTGCGATGCAGTTTTGCAGCCGCGCCGTTGACGGTTCCTATTTCCGCGACGGTCAGGAATGCTCGGAGCAGATATGAGTCGAGATCGAGCATGGAAGCACCGCGCTTTCGCCGCTGTTGATGGGTGTGGACCGAAGACGTCTTGGGCTTCCGCATCGGGGAGGCGTGGGACGGGTTCGCCAAATACGACACCAGCTCCTGGATTGGACTTTGAACGATCCGTACGCCGGGTGCAACAGGGCGCAATCAGCGAGCAGGCAACACAGTCGTTGCCCGCCCGCTGAAGTCTAGGCAATCATGCGAACAAAACGCATGCCTGTGGTGGCATGGAAATGGTGATCTCCTGTCCCGCTTCGAAGGAAATGTCCGGGCGATTTGCACAGGCGGAAATGATACGGTCGCCGCTGGAAAGCTCGACGGACACGTGTCTGAAGGCGCCGAGGGTGACGACGTCTTCTACGCGCCCAGCCATGCCTATCGCTCCTGCGCGCCCGGTGCCTGATGATATCTCGACGCTCTCCGGGCGGACGCAGACGTCCTTCATGGCAGCTCCATCGCGTGACGCGGCGACCGGAAACTCCCATCCGAATTCCGAGCGAAATGTCGAGACGGAGCCGTCGGTTGCGACGACCGAGCCCCGGATCCAGTTCGTTCGTCCCATAAAATCCGCGACGAAACGCGATTTCGGACGCCAGTAGACATCGTCCGGCTTGCCCGACTGCATGATCTCGCCGCGGCTCATGACGAAAATCCGCTCGCCGAGGCTCATCGCCTCTTCCTGGTCATGCGTAACCACGATCGCCGTGGAGCCAACCGCAGCCAAAACGTCCTTCAGCTCCGTGCGCAGCTCATGTCTCAGCTTCGCATCGAGCGCGGACAGCGGCTCATCCAGAAGCAGCAGGCTTGGATGCGTCGCGAGCGCCCTCGCCAGGGCCACACGCTGCTGCTGCCCACCACTCAGTTCATTCGGACGCCGGTGGCCGAAGCCGGTCAGCCGCACTAGGTCCAGCATTTCGGCGACCCGGGCGGGGATCTCGCGTGCCGCATGACCGCGGTGGCGAAGTCCGTAGCCGATATTCTGCTCGACGGTCATGTGCGGAAAAAGGGCGTAGTGCTGGAACAGCAGGCCGACATTTCGTTCATATGGCTTCAATCCGGCCATCGACTTGCCGCCGATCGTGATTGTGCCGCTGTCAGGCCGTTCGAAACCGGCGATGAGACGAAGGATCGTAGTCTTGCCACAACCGCTCGGTCCCAGAAGCGCGATCGTCTCGCCGGGCTTTACCGAAAATGAGATATTGTCGAGCGCAACGGTTTCGCCGAAGCTCTTGCCGACACTTTGAAATTCTACGGCAGAAATCATCGTAGTTGTCCTCATGAACGAAACAAACCTTGCCCTACGACATTGTCGAAACCGACCAGCCGGTCGAGGACAACGATCAGCACCACCGTCACCGCCATCAGGATCACGGCAGCCGCCGCGATCGTCAGGTCAAAAGCGGCCCGCATGTTGCTGACCAGGGTAACGGGCAGGGTGGTGGCCGACGGGTCACTCAGGAAAAGGCTGATCGATACGTCGTCCATCGAAATGGCGAAGGCAAAGATCGCCCCGGTGATGATCCCTGTCTTCATCAGCGGGATCGTGATGCTCCAGAACGCCTGCCGCTCCGTGGCGCCGAGGATCATGGCCGCGTCCGTCAGCCGCCTGTCGGCGCCGAGAAGGCTGGCAAGGCCGGTCCTTATGCAATAGGGCGCGGTCACGATCACGTGGCCAAGCAGCAGCCGGGCCATGCCGTTGGTAATGCCGGCCTTTGACAGAAACAGCAGCAAACCGAAGCCGATGACGACGGGCGGAACGATTAGGGGCGACAGGAAAGCGGACGTCAGGATGCCTTTCCCGGGAAAGTCGCCCCGGGCGAGGCCGACTGCAGCGGCAGTCCCGATCGAAACGGACAGGATCGTCGTCAGCACGGCCAGAACAAGGCTGGTGCGAAGGCTCGAAAGAATGTCTGCCTGGGAGGCAAGCCGCTCGAACCAGTGCAACGACAATGCCGGCGGCGGCAAGGGACCGAGAAATGTCCTTGCGTCGAACGCCATCAGGCAGGTGATCGCTAGCGGGATTGCAAGAAAGGCCAATCCTAGGCCGACGACACCATAGGCGAGTGCGCCGGCAACCCGGTCGCCGGATCTGGCGGTACGAGAATGTGTGCTCATCGGCGGCTCTTCCATGCGTGCGCCAAGGTTATGACCGATATCACCGCCAGGGCCGTAGCGAGCATGACGAGCGAAATCGCCGCGCCGCTTGGATAGTTGGCGATATCGCTGAACCGGGTATAGATAACGTTCGACATGAACAGAACGCGCCCCCTCCCGAGAACCATGGGTATGACAAAGGCGCTGATCGCAAACGTCAGCGAGATAAGCGTGCTCGATACGAGGGCCGGAAGGCTGAGCGGAAGCGTGATGGACAGATGCGCTTTCCATCCCGGTGCGCCGAGCGACTGGGCGGCATCGAGCAGGCGCGGATCGATGGACTGCATAGCGCCCATCAGCGTCAGCGTCGCGACCGGAATGATCGAGTGCACCAGACCTGCGATGACGACGATATTGATGTATTCACGACTGTTGGCCGACAGGCCGACCGTCAACAGCAAGGGCCGCAGGATGCCGACCGAGCCGAATGTCAGCTCGATCGCATAGGTCTTGATAAGGACGCTCGACAGCACAAGCGTGATCAGGAAGCCAAGCGCCAGAGTGCGCATGCGTGGGGAAAGGCGCCGCACGATGAAATAGGCGAGGGGAAATGCCACGAGCTGCCCGACGAGTGCGGCCACGCCGCCGATCCAGAAGGTCGTCAGCAGCACATTGGCAAACGCCTGGTTGGCAAGTTCATGGTAGTTCTGAACCGTCGTCGCCGCATTTTCCACGGAACCGACGCGTCCCGGTGTGAACTCCTTCAGGCTTTCAATCGCCAGGTTGATCAAGGGCGAAAGAAAACCGAAGGCGAGCACCAACACCGCGGGCGCGAGCGTGATGGCCCTATCGCGACGATCGGAAATTGAAATGGCAGCGGTTTGCTGCCTGGCGTTTGTCATGATCGCACAGCCTGTTTGTCGCCCTTCCGAGCCCCGAAAGAGAATTGCCGAAGGCGCCAAGTGCGCCTTCGGCAATCTGGTCGCTCAGCGTCTCAGAGCAGCGGTGCGATGTCCTGCTCCCAGCGCTTGGACCAGGCATCCTGCTGCTCGAGGACGACATTGTAGTCCGGCACATAGACGAAGCTCGAGAACTCCTCCGGCGTGAAGGCGAGATGTTTGAGATTGTCGGGCGTGGATGCCTTGCTGTTAAGCGGCGCTTCGCCGGCAACCTTGGCATAGAGTGCGCTCATTTCCGGACTGATGGCGAAGTTGATGAAGTCGAGCGTCGCCCGGGTGTTCGGCCGGTTCTTCATGACGCCGAAGCCGCTCTGATAGAGGAAGGCCTTGAAATTGCTGTCCTTGGTGAAGCGCGTCACGGGGAAGTTCTTCGCCACGGCAGCCCAGCCCGGCTCGGCGAAGAAGCCGACCGATGTTTCGCTCGACGTCAGCGAATTGGTAAAATCGATATCGGTCACGGCGACGCGGCCGATATTGCCCGATTTCGCCAGATCCTGCATCAGCTTCCAGCCGGGTTCCATGTTTGTTTCGCTACCGCCGGCATGCAAGGCGAGCGCCACGATCTGCAGCATCATGCTCTGTGTCGGCCCAGGCCAGCAGATCGCCCCCCTTAGATCGGGGCTGAGGAGATCGTCGATGGACTTTATGGCAATGGGCGCAATGTCGGTTCGAGCGCCGAAATACATGCCTCCCACGGCACGCGGGACAGCCTTGATGTTGCCCTTGCCGTCGCGAATGATGATCTTCTCGGGAATGTCGGCGAGATTGGGAATGTCCACCGGATTGATGGTTTCCAGCCAGTCTTCCTTCACCATGCTGTTGAAGGAACCTTCCCAGCCGGCTACATAGTCGAAATCGACGTTTGGCCACACGGCCTTTATCTTCGGAAGGATTGCGCCCGCACCGCCCTGATGCAGAACCCAGTTGAAGGTCGATGCGTCCTGGGCCGCGGCAATCTGCTTCATGGCTTCGACGACGTCGCCGCCCCATTCGACGGCGGTAAGCTCGGGGCCGGCGGCGAACGCCGACCTCGCCAATCCCGTCATCGTTCCAGCAATCCCGAGAGCAGCAGCGGATCCCATGAACCGGCGGCGTGTCATATCCATGATCAGTTCCCCTTGTGTATGGCCACTTCTGTGCGGCCTTGTAATCGCGGGAGACTGAGGTGTCGTCGTTCGCAGCGATAGTGGGGAAATTATCTCCGGGATATAAGCATTCGTGAATGCTCGGCTGCCGCGTGTTGTAGCGTTTTACCCTTCGAGCAATTTGCGACTATCAGGGTCCCTTATAGGCTCTCATGAACTTTCAAGGTTCCAAAAGGCGCGCCTGCTGCGAATGATGTCGCTGCGACGTTATGGCGCCGCGTGTCCTACGTGACGCCCAAGGTCGCCGTAACACATTTAATTCGCTGCATAATTTCATCCTCAAATCGGTTCCGATTTAGGAGGGCGCAGTAGAACCATGGGAGCCTATCTTGACCATTGACCGGGATTTTCTCGAAGAGTTGCGAAACCGCTTCGGCAATGCAGCAGGCGGTGAGATGCAGGACCCGCATTTCAGGGAAGTTGCGGCCAGCGTCTTTAAGGACGGCGACAGCCGCAAATGGCCATTTGCCGGTCCGGCAACATTTCTTGACGCGCCGTTCATCGAAAACGGGCTGCAGCCCGACATTTTGGAAGCGCTCGACGTCGCCCTGATCGGGGTGCCGATGGATCTCGGCGTGACCAACCGCGCCGGCGCGCGACTCGGGCCGCGGGCCGTTCGCGGAATCGAGCGGGTTGGGCCTTACGAACACGTACTTCGCGTCGCGCCGATGGGCCGGCTGAAGTTCGCCGATGTCGGTGACGTGCCGATGCGCAGCCGGTTCGGCCTGGCTGAATGCCATACCGATATCGAGGCCTGCTACCGGATGATTGCAAGGACAAAAGCCATCCCGCTCTCGGTGGGCGGCGATCATTCCATATCCGGCGCCATCCTCAAGGGCCTCGCAGGGCACGAACCCGTGGGCATGATCCATATCGATGCACATTGCGACACGGCTGGCCCGTATGAAGGGTCGAAATTTCATCATGGGGCACCCTTCCGCGAGGCCGTGCTTGCGGGTGTGCTCGACCCTCGACGCACGATCCAGATCGGCATTCGCGGCGGCGGCGAATATCTTTGGGAATTCTCGTTCGCTTCCGGCATGACAGTCATTCATGCGGAAGAGGTCTCCGAGATGGGCATCAAGGCGGTGATTGCCAAGGCGCTGGAAGTGGTCGGTTCCGGACCAACCTATGTCAGCTTCGATGTCGACAGCCTCGATCCCGCCTTTGCACCTGGCACCGGCACGCCCGAAGTCGGCGGGCTCCAGCCAAGGGAAGTTCTGGCCATGCTCAGGGGCTTCAAGGGCATCAACCTAGTCGGTGGCGACGTCGTGGAAATCGCGCCTCAATATGACGCCACCACCAATACCGCTCAGATCGCGGCGCAGGTGCTGTTCGAACTTCTATGTCTGGCGATGTTCAGCCCCTCCGCAAGGGCGAACAGGCGCTAACGGCCACTACCCACAGCAGGGATCGAGGTGGCCGGCGCTGTCCCGTCCACCTGTGCCCTGCCCAGCAGACTTCACCCCTTACGAGGCGCGGTTCAATTTTTGGAAGGTTATTTCCATGTCTGACATGCCAATTCGCATCCTGGACGCCCGGGCGACTGCTGCACTGCTTCCCTTCGGCGCCCTGATCGACACTCTGCGCCGGTCCTTTGCGGAGGGCTGCGTCGTGCCGGTTCGCCACCACCACACCATCGCAAACGAAGGGACCCCGGATGCAACATTGCTCCTGATGCCCGCCTGGCATGACGCACAGCGGGCGAATCGCTACCTCGGCGTCAAGATCGTTGCCGTGTTCCCCGGAAATACCGCGCGGGGTATTGCCGGCCTGACCTCGACCTACATTCTTTATGATGGACAAACCGGTACGCAGCTGGCACTGCTCGACGGCAACGCGATCACGGCACGCAGAACAGTGGCCGCATCGGCGCTTGCATCCGACTATCTCGCCCGCAAGGACGCCAAACGACTGCTGGTGGTCGGCGCCGGCCGGGTGGCAAGTCTGATCCCGGACGCCTACCGCGCCATCCGGCAGATCGAGCACGTGGACATCTGGGACATCGACGCGGAAGCCGCGACGCGACTGGCCAACAGCCTTGCGCAACAGGGGCTCAAGACATCTGTCGTCTCGGATATTGAATCATCCGCGCGTGCGGCCGATATCGTGAGTGCCGCGACCTTGGCGACCGAGCCCATCATCAGGGGCGAGTGGCTGCGTCCCGGCACCCATGTGGACCTCATCGGTGGCTTTACGCCCGCGATGCGCGAAGCCGACGATGATGCTGTACGGCGGTCTTCGGTCTACATCGACACGCATGAGGCCCTGCATGAAGCCGGCGACCTGGTTCAGCCAATCAAGTCCGGCATCTTTTCGGAGACCATGGTGCGCGCGACGCTCGAAGAACTGTGCCGCCGCAATGTCACGGCGCGAACCTCGGAGGAAGAGATCACGCTCTACAAGGCTGTGGGAACAGCCCTGGCGGACCTCGCCGCAGCGACAATGGTGTATGAGGTCGCGCTGGTAAACGGATGAACCGGGGTGAGGGAGCGTGTCCGCCGCGTACGGCCATCGCCTTGATGTGGGGGGCTATGTTAGTAGGGAACCAAGCACTCGGGCAAAGGGGGTAAGCGACCGACCTGTTGGAATCGATTGTTGCTTGGTTCCTTCCTGCCCACAGGCGGCGGTCTTGGTCCTTCACTTCAGCCCATCAGAGCCGCAGTCTCGTGATCTCGTCATAGGCGCTGCGCATACCGAACAGCTTCAGCGTGCCCACCATATCAAGGACCAGACTGGCAACTCGATCAAGGAACCTTTGGCGGTGGCATACGTTTGCGGCATACAGTCCTCCGAGGCATCGATGATCAAGTCACAGAATCTGCTTCTCCTGCATCCTCGCATGAAAGCCAGTAACGGTCTCCATGCGGCCCCGACAGATGTCTTTGAGTCAGCAACAATCAGCGAAGCGAATACAATTGTTCGCCGACGTCACGACGTCGCTGTTTCGACGCGAGCTTTCAGTGCAAGGGTGGAGAAATCAGGCGCAGGATGGCGAGAATTCTCAAGCTACCTCCAGCCGCTGCTATCTCGTGACAACTCGCTCCAGCATTAACGCCAAAAGGATTTGTGCGATGGCCTCAGGATCGAACTTCGAACTCCTTGCCAGAGTCGGCTATGCCGCTCGCGGTGTCGTGTTCATTCTCGTCTCGGGGTTGGCCCTTTTTTCCGGATTTGGCGGTGGTGGTCCGGAAGCAAAATCGGCATTGCAAGTGCTCTTGGATCAACCTCTCGGTAGGGTTTGGGTGTTTTCGATCGGTTTGGGTCTTCTGGGTTTCGTCTCTTGGCGCCTCGCCCAATCGCTTGCGGATGCAGACCGGCATGGGGCGGCTGGGAAAGGATTGCTCATCCGCGCTGCGCTGTTTGGAAGTGCTCTGACATATACAAGTCTTGCGTTTTACGCTCTGGGGCAGGCGACTTTATTCGCTGGAGGCCAGGGCGGTTCAGGGGAGAAAGACCTGGCAAGCTGGATGATGTCGCAGCCTTTCGGCTCCTACTTGGCAATTTTCGTCGGCCTTGGGTTTGTCGCCGGTGGCGTCGTTACGGCGGCAAAAGGAACAACCGGCAAATTCGAACGCTATCTGCAAAATCTGCCGGAGCATACCGTCATACGATCGATTTGCGTGTACGGCCTTGTGGCCCGTGGCATAGTGTTCGCATTGGTGGGGGTTTTGTTCGTTTACGCTGGCAAGCACGTTAATCCCGATGAAGCGGGAAGCACGGCAGATGCCTTGAATTGGCTCAGACAACTCCCCTTCGGGTCCTTACTGTATGTCGCAGTCGCTCTCGGCCTCGCTGCTTTTGGCGCTTATAATTTTGTCGAAGCGCGATATCGGGTCGTCAAAGTTCCTTCTATCGACGATACGCGACACGCTTTGAAGGCTAAATTGAAGTAACCTAGAGGCCAAACGAGTGGGCTTGGCTCTGATGCAGGGCATAGAGCGCAGGCATATCGCGATCGTTTGTCGGCGCTCACCGGCGGTCCCATGCCACCGATCTCTTTAATGTCAACAGTAGCTGGGCGGAGTTGTCCAAGTAGGTCGCCGGTCTGGTGTGAGTTGCAGACCATCGACGATTAAACTCGGACTTCGGTCTGAAGGGCCGGTAGCAAAGGTCGGGCGATTTGTCCCCCGTCATTATTTAGGCGTTAATTTCTCGGACACCGCTAGTCGAACAGGAAAGTCCGAGGCACAGGAGCTCGTCATGAAACTCAATACAACGCTTGGGCGCACCATACTGGCATTCGTAGTCGCGGCATCTCCGCTGGCCGTGGGCACAATTGACTATGCCGACGTGGCCTACGCCAAAAGTGGCGGCGGTGAAGGAAACGGCGGCGGACATGATGGCGGCGGCCGCAGCGGAGAAGATCATGGTAGAGGCGGCGGCAGTTCCGACAACGGCAAGTCGTCGGATGAACAGGGTCGCAGCGACACCCGTGAGAAATCCAAGTATGAAAAGTCCGATCACGACAAATCTCACAAAATCTCGAAAGAGACCCAAATTAAATACGAGGACGATGCGCCGGCGCTGCGCTCCCTCAATCGCAACTACCATGCCTATTTGAATTCGAAGGATCCGCGTATCGTTGCAGTTGCCGCTTATGCGAAAGCTTACGCTGAGTTCGAGATTGCGAACGGAATTGATGCGGTCCCGACTGATCCCGAATTGAGCGACGAGGCGCTGCGGGAGGCGCTCGTGGGGTTCACAAAGGACGGTGTTGTGACGGACGATATGTTGGCCAAGGCCAAGTCCGTCCTCGGCGTTGGTCCCGAAGTTGGCAAGATCGACCAGATACGCGAAACACTCGTGGTCTCTGAATAGGCTCTGCAATAGTGATAGGCCCCCGCCGCTTTCTGCAAAATTGAAACACTCTGGTGCGCCGAGCGTTCCCGCCAGAGGCTTCGGTTTGGCCGAATGACGACCTCGCCCCTTGTGACTGGATGGCAGCGCGTATTGCGTTGCCGTCATAACCTTTTTCAGCGCTACGCCGCATGAAGCGTCCGTTGGGGACTTGGATCCGTACCGGCGTTGTGGTTCATGTCGGAGAGATTGCCGGGCGAAAGCATCAGGACGCGGGGACGCCCGGCGGCAACTGGCAGTGCGTTCAGCTCGCCGGTTCGCCCACCGCGCGACGTGCCGATGTCATGCGCGAAGGCCCCCGTTCTGCGCCGGCCGTCGAGCCATGGACCTTAATGCTGGTCGAGTCGATCGGCACCGAGCCCCAGACTCCTGTATGTGTCCGGTGAGCGCCCCGAAGATTTCGAACCGCTGGCTCCGGCGTTGGAAGCGGTTTTAGATCGTATTGTACGGCCCGTACTCGGATGGACAGTCCCGCCAACACTCGCCGATCCCCAGCATATGCACGATGCCTGAGATCACTCGCCGGTCATTGAGCAGCCCCGAGTTTTGTAGACCCCTTCGGGTTAGATTTTCTGCTGCTTTTCGAACTCGACGGTCCACAGCATCCAATTCCTCATGGGCCTTCGTTCCGTGCTGAAGAGAGCTGCTCGAAATTCAACGGTCGCGGGGGAAACCAAATCCATCGGCGCGAGGTCGCGTATAGCGCGCCTCACGAGGTAGACTATCCGTCATCTCGACGAACGGAAGGCGCTGCTCCCAGTACCCATGCGCAGCAGGTTCGAACTTTTCCGGTGCGTCCATAAAGCCGATGCACAGGTAGATTTCTGATGGAAGTCCCTCATCCTTATACGCGATCGATGTTCCGCAATCGCCACAGAAGGAGCGGATTACCCCTGGTGTCTTTGAAAAGGTTTTGGGCGCCCCGGTGACCTGGATTACCTGATCCTCGCGGTACCCGATCCAGATCGTCATCGGACCGCCGATCGCTTTGCGGCAATCATCGTCGTGATCCCAGTTGATCCAGAACGGATCTCCTACGGCGTCGATTTCAATCGCTCCGCAGAAACAGGAGCCGCATTCAATCCTTGACATAATAGATCCGCCTCAACCAGCTCGCTCACCCTACCTTGGCGTCGGGATGGTCCGTGCGACCGTTCGGGATGGTGCTCTTGGTCGCCGAGACAGGATCGCTGGCCGGGAACGAAGACTCGAGACCCTCGTCGAGATGTTCTTCCAAAGTCGCTGTATCCTGGGCGGTGCGAGCACTCCTGAGCGAAGCGACAGCAGGGGAAAGGTCGGTTCCGCCTCCATCAACTTCGGGCGTTGTTCCGAACGACGTCGGTTGATTGTCAGCGACGGCCTTGGCTGACGCGTGGTCGGCTTCCACGACGTCGGTATCGAACGTCGCGATCTGAACCAAGACCGCCTTGGCTTTCTGTTCGGCGTTGATACGGTTCAGATTGCGGTCTTCATCCTTCTTCATGTGGACAGAGACCACGTCGCCGCCTTCACCAACGAACTCTACTGTCACGCCCGACTTTTCCTCATGAACCTGCTTGCCGACGATTTTCATTCGATTCTCCAACAATTGAGGTATCCACCGCCAACGGGGTGAATCCTAAAAAGTTCTTGTTCAACCTTCAATCTTCACGTTCCGAAACGTCGATGACGAGCGCCCGCTTCGCGCCGTAAACGCCGCCAACCCAGGCTGCGATCGCGCCGAGTATCAGGGCGAGGAAGCCGAGAATGGCTCCGGCGGAGACAGCCGCGGTTGCAGCCTGAGCGGCATCAAGCGCCTTCTGCTTGGCTGCGGCCACGTTGTCCCGGTAGGACTTCTCATACTGATCGACCTGGGTGCGCGCCTGATCGACAGGAATGCTCTGCGCCTTTGCAATAGCGTCGGCCGCGCGGTTGCGGGCGTCTTCGGCTGTTGCTTCGTCACCCATGACGACGGCCTGCATTGCCGACACCGCAGCGTTCTGCAGTGCCTGCGGATCGTTGCCGGTCCTCGACCGGAGTTGCTGCTCGATCCCTCCCATTGGGTTGGTCGAGTTGGCGATCGCCGGCGCGGCTGCCGTTACCGCGGTAGCGGCTGTGGAGCCAACGCCGCTTACGATCGACGAAAGCCCGCTGAAAGCGCCACCGACGAGAGCGCCGACTGATGTCGTCAGAAGGTAGAGAACAATAAGCGTGGTGACGGCCCAAGATGTGATGCCTTGGTAGCCGCCTGTCGAGCTGCTGGGACGGCCAGACAGTCGGCTGGCGAGGTAGCCGCCAGCAAATGAGGCGATGATGCCGGCTATTACAAACCAGATACCACCAGCGATGGAGAATGTGCTAGCCTCGGGATTGTCGTATGTAGCGGGGTCAAGGACCGCCGCCCCGATACCAACTCCGAGAAGGTTCAGCAGGAACTGCGTGCTGAGCGCGATCGCGACACCAGCGAAGATCGCGCCCCATGAAACCTTGTTAAGCGCGGCGCTTGCCGACGAGGCGACACCATAGGATGATTCGTGCGGAAGATTGGTGGAGATCGGGGTGGTCATGTTCGGGTCCTTTCCATTCACACGCTGGTGATGGCGGGTGAACTGAAAGTCGCCGCATTTGTTCCAGTCAAATTCTAATGCCGGATGGTAGTCTGGCAACAAGTTGCCAGCCGCATTGACCGTTCAATCTCCACTATGCGCAAGTGCTCGTTTCAACGGATGCTGTGGTCCCAGTGAATCAGGGCTTGGCTGTTCCGGGAGCCGCCATCTTGGCGTGCTGCTCGGCCAGTATTCCGGCTGGGGTCACGTTGGCCATGACCGTCTGAAGCTTATTCTTCCAGCCGGCGACGACATCGCCGTCGCCCTTCATCAACGCATCGAATCCGACTTTTGCGACTTCCGCCGGATCGTCTTTGTCCGCTTGGCCGACCTCGGTGTCGAGCATGTCGGCGCGCTCGAAGAACCGGGTTTCGGTCGCACCCGGCATCAGACAGGTGACGGTGACACCGGTATCCTTCAACTCATGTCGAAGCGCAAACGAAAAGGAGTTCAAGAATGCCTTGGTGCCGTTGTATACAGCCTGATACGTTCCGGGAATAAAACCGGCGATCGATCCGGTGATCAGGATTTTGCCCGCGCCGCGCGCCCGCATGTCGTTGCCGATCGTATGGATGAGCGCGACAGTCCCGGTCACATTGGTGTCTATGACGTGCAGGGCCTCATCGAGGTCCTGATCAAGAAAGCCTCTTCCAAGTCCTCTGCCGGCATTAGCCAGCAAGATATCGACGGCTTGCCCTTTGTCGGCGACGAACCGCGCAAAGTCAGCCGCCCCTTCTTTTGTCGAAAGGTCCACCTGCATCGCGTCTACCGACACGCCTATCGAACGTAATATGTCGGCGGCAACATCTATGTCATCCTCATCAGCGGCGACGACCAGGTCATACCCCTTAGTTGCCGCGATTTTCGCAAGCTCAAGGCCGATGCCGGACGATGCGCCCGTCACGACGGCAAGCTGATTTTGTGCTCTTCCCATGATCATCTCCTTCTTCCTAAGGCTTCAGAACGACTTTGACGCAGCCGTCCTTCTTCTCCAGAAACGTCTTGTATAGATCGGGGCCGTCTTCCAGGCTCCCCGTATGGGTGATGATGAACGACGGATCGATCTCGCCATTCTGGATGCGGTCCATCAGGATCGGCAGGTAATGCTGAACGGGCGTCTGCGCCATCTTGAAGGTTAGGCCGCGGTTGATCGCAGAACCCATCGGGATCTTGTCGAGAAACCCGCCATAGACCCCGACGATCGAGACCGTGCCGAAGTTGCGGCAGCAGTGGATAGCCTGACGCAGAACATGCGGCCGGTCGGTCCCCATGAAGGTCGCGACCTTGATTCGATCAAGGCGGGCATCCCAACTGGCGGACGGATCGGACTCCGTCCCGACGGCGTCGATGCAGGCATCCGCGCCGCGACCATTGGTCAATTCCATGATGCGATCGTAAATATCCTTGTCCATGTAGTCGAGGGTGATGGCCCCTGACTTTCCGGCAAGCACCAGCCGTTCCGGAACCGTGTCGATTGCGATGACCCGTTCGGCTCCGAGTATGAAGGCAGACTTGATGGCCATCTGCCCGACGGGGCCGCAGCCCCAAATGGCGATCGTGTCGCCCGGCTGAATATTGCAGAAGTCGGCGGCCATATAGCCCGTCGGGAAAATGTCGGAGAGGAACAGAACCTGCTCATCGCTCAGGCCATTGGGGACCTTGATCGGTCCAACGTCGGCGTAGGGGACTCGGAGATATTCAGCCTGGCCGCCGCTGAAGCCGCCAAGAAGATGGGTATAACCGAATAGGCCGGCCGGTGAGTTGCCCCACATTTTCGTGACTTTCTCCGGCTTTGGGTTAGAGCGTTCGCAGCCGGAGAAAAACCCGCGTGTGCAGAAGAAGCATTCGCCGCAGGCAATCGTGAAGGGCACGACCACCCTGTCGCCGACTTTCAGCTTCTTGTTGTCCCTGCCGACTTCGACGACCTCGCCCATGGTTTCGTGACCCATGATGTCGCCGCTGTGCATCTCCGGCATAATGCCATTATAGAGGTGAAGGTCGGAGCCGCAGATCGCACATGCCGTCACTTTGATGATGGCGTCGCGTCCGTCTTCGATTGTCGGATCCGGGACGCTTTCGCAACGGATATCATGCTTGCCGTGCCAGGTGAGTGCTTTCATGTCCAATCCTCCTATTTTGATGCCATCTTTCGCTCGAATGTTCCGACGATCTGGCCCTCGGCAAGCACGTGGCCTTCCATTGCCTTCAACACCGCATCACGTTTTTGGCCGGGCTCTAACCCAAGCGTTTCGATATCGAGTGCGAAGACCTGGAAATGATAGTGATGGGCGGGATCGCCTACTGGCGGCTTCGGACCAGTATAGCCAAGTGAGCCTACGCTGTTGGCACCCTGCTTCAGGCCTTTCGGATCCTGTAGGATCGGCGCGCCAGGAATGCCTTCACGCATCTTTGTGAAAGACGCCGGGATGTCGTATGCAATCCAGTGGGTGAACGGTTTCGGCTTCGCGGCATCGGGATCGTCGCAGATGATCACAAAAGACTTGGAGCCCTCGGGAGCGCCGCTCCACTCGAGTGCCGGCGATGCATTGTCGCCGTCGGCGGCGTATTGCAGCGGGATGGGGGCGTCCTGGTCAAACGCCGATGTCACGGCAATGGCATCGCTGCCCTTGGCTTCGACTAGATCGATCGCAATCTTGGATGCTGGCATGTCGGTGACGACATTGGGAATAGTCCTGGCCTCCGCGGCCTGTGTCGTGGCGCTTGCGCTGAAGGATACCTTGTAGACCGTGCCGTTGCTGTCGTCGGCGACAAACAGCGATCCATCCTTGCCGACGGCGACGCCCGTCAGGCGTCCGAGATAACCGTATTTGCCGTTTACCTGCTGGAGCAAAAAGCCCTCGAGAAATTTCTCGAATGCAACTGGTTTGCCGTTTTCAAAATTGACCCGGACGATTTCGTATCCACTTGGCGGACGGCGGTTCCAAGATCCCCGCATGGCGATGAAGGCATCGCCTTGATAGTCCGGCGGAAAGGAACTGCCATCGTAGAACGCCATCTGCATCGGCGCACTGTGGGCAGTGTAGCCGAGGACCGGTTCGGTCGACTGTTTGGCCCAATCCTCAAGTGTGACGCCTTCTGGCGGATCCATACGGGGGTTGAGCCCACTCATGCCGTAGACATAGGGCCAGCCGTATTTCTTACCCTGCTCAATCCGGTTGAGTTCCTCAACCTGGACCTCGTCGCCGAGCCAGTCGATGCCGTGATCCATGCCGTAGAGCACGCCGGTGGTGGGCTCCCAGTCGAAGCCGATCGTGTTACGCAGGCCGCTTGCGAAGATTGAACGCGATGCCCCATCTTTGCTTGCCCGCAAAACTGTGGCGTTTTCCGGATTGTCGTCCTGGCATTCATTGCAGGTGCTGCCTGAGCCGATGTAGAGCATACCGTCCGGGCCTATCCCCAGCGTGCGGTTGGCATGCTGGCCGGCGTCCGGCAGATCGTTGATGATCCGTTTCAGGGGGCCGAACGTTCCATCTTCCTTGACGTCGGCGGTATAGACATCATGGATCGTCACCAAGAAAACCGTGCTCCCGTCGAATGCAATGCCATGCATGCCGGGGCGGCTTGCAACCGTAAGAGCGCCATCCGCCTTGCCGTCGTTGTCATCATCCTTGAGCATGATCACGTCACCAACGGATCGGCGCGTGGCGTAGACAATACCTTTGTCGGAGACCGCCAGCATGCGTGGATTGATCAGGTCGCGGGCGAAGACCTCGACCTTGAAGCCTTCGGGCGCCTTGATCAGCGCCGTGAGCTTGGTGTCGTCGCTTACCTGAAGCTTTTCCGGCTCCAGGATCGAGCCCTGGATGACGACATCGGAGGCACGACCCACTTCTCCGTTGACCTGTGCAGAGGATATCGAGGGCAGCGACAGGGCCAAGGCGGAGACAGACAACAAAAGCGCGGACAGACGGATGTTCATGGGACCTCCCGGATCATTTGAATAAAAAGGAAAAGCCCGGTCGAAGACACCGGGCTTCATTGCGGATTGTCGGATCAGTGGGCAGCGACCAAATGCATGACGTGCATCTCGTGCATTTCCAGCTTGGGCAGCGTATTTGCCGCAAACACCTTCATGGCCCCGTCGCCACCGACCTTGGCATAGGTGGCAAACAGCGTGACCGCCTCCATATGCGCCGTCGTCTGCATCTCGATGTAGAGCGGCTGGAAATCCTGTTCGGACGCGCCCTTCAGAAGGCCCAGCATTGCGGCGTGCTTGGGCGACAGCTTGGCTGGCGCATCGTCAACCTTGGCGCCCCTGTTCAGCTCGTCGGCCGCCATGGTATGATCCTTGATTATCGCAGCCGCGAATTCCTTGACATCGGCGTCCTTCGCCTTCTGCTCGGCGAGCTCGCTGGATTCGATCTCAAAGGCATTAGAACTGGTAACGACCTTGACCAGGGAGGCCTTGTCGACATTCATAAGGGCGTCGGACTTGTCGGCACTCGCCGGCATGGCGGCGAGGCTCGGCGTGGCCATCAGGAAGAGCGACAGGAGCGAGGCGGATATCATCTTGTTCATGGAAGCGTTCCTTACTTGGCTTTGGCAAAGGCTACGGTGAGGTCGGCGACGGCGAGATCAAGCGCCTGGCCTCTGGAACCACTCTGTCCATGCCGAAGAACTCGTGGCTGAGACCATTGACCTTCTTCAAATCCACCGCGACGCCGGGCTCCTTGAGCTTGCCACCGTAGATTTCCCCGTCAGAGCGCAACGCATCAATCTGTGCCAAGATGACCGTTGCAGATGCGATACCGGCCAGATCGGAACGACCGTTGAGGTTGATCTGCGGATCCTTGGTTTCGTCCATAACCGACACCTTGTTCTCCACGAACCATTCGATATTGGCCTTGCCGAGCAATTTGGCGTTGGCATTTTCCTAGTAAGACGGAGTGTTCATGTCATTACCGGCAACGGGATAGGCCAAGCGCTGGTGGACAGGCTGCTTGGTCTTCATCCCCTTTGCCATCAGCGCGACACCGGCCGCGAGATTGCCGGCAGCGCTTTCACTTACGACGGCGATCTTGTCTGAATTGCCATCCAGTTCATGGATGTTCTCCACCACCTCTGCGTACGCCCCCCAAGCTTCGTCGTGGGCTGCCGGAAACCTGTGCTCGGGTGCATGCCGGTATTCGATCGAAACGACGATGGCATTGACGCCTAGCGACGGCGCGCGCGGTGCGCCGCCATAGACGGCGATATCGGCCACAACCCAGCCGCCGGCGTGATAACAGACAACCAGCGGGAAGGGGCCTTTGCCGCCGGCGATATAGATACGAGCTGCAAGCGTCCCGGATATGGACGGAATGGCTATGTCCTTCGTCGTCACCTGCGCTTCTGGATTGAATGAGATCCGCGTGTCGCACCGAACGGCCCTTGCGGCTTCGGAGGGGCTTGCCTGGGTGCGGGGTTCCGGCAGAGTCGTTGTGAAGAACGGCTTTGCTTCAAGTGCGCCGAGTTTGTCGGGAACAGCCTGCATTTCTGCCGTGGGCTCGGCCATTTCCTGAGCGCTGTTTCTTGAGGCAGCGCTGAGAGGAAGAGCGAAAATCAATACAACTACAGGCTGCCTAAAGATCTTTCGCGTCACCGGACAGTACCTCTGTTGAAACCGGCCGTGTAACCAGTGCAGATAAGGTTTGTTCCGTAGTGAGGAGTAAATCGTCGGGTCTAGAGCGGTCCTATCGACCCTTTATCCGATCTTCGTCATATTGTTCGCATCTTGGGAGCGGCAATAGCCACCTTTCTCTGCGTTTGGTCCACAATTCATAAGATGGTCGAATATCAAACGGGGCGCTGTCGAGACTGCCGAGCTTGATTTCCGCTTCTTCATCCGTGAGGGCAAAAAGCCGCGACCCGCATTTGGGGCAGAAGCTTCGACCGCTGTGTGTGGCATAGTTGCCGTTGCATGTGAATGCGCTTCGCGGCCACACGCCAAACGTGGCAAACGCCGAGCCAGTCTCTCTTCGACAGTCATGGCAATGGCACAGGCCGACCCGAAACGGATTGCCCATCACCTTAAACTTGACAGCGCCGCAGGCGCATGCGCCAATTCTGATCTCCATAGAAGAGTTCCTTCTGTGAAACGCAGGTCGAGGACGGAGGATACTGACCACATCACGCTGCACGAAATGAAAGGGTA
Source organism: Rhizobium sp. Root1212 (assembly GCF_001424985.1). Taxonomy (GTDB): domain Bacteria; phylum Pseudomonadota; class Alphaproteobacteria; order Rhizobiales; family Rhizobiaceae; genus Pararhizobium. The sequence continues at coordinate 7,238 of NZ_LMDA01000016.1, read as the reverse complement.
CCCTTCATAACGACGCCGTTCTCCTGATCTCTGACCGTCACCTCCGCAGTAAACGGGTCAATTCCATTCAGCTCGTCCCCTGCAACGTCTAAGAGGATGGCCGCGAGTTCTTTCTGTATCGCGACGTCATCGGGAAGGTTGCGTCCGTCACTATCCTTCAAAAAGCCCGCGCCGTTCTCAAGATCAAAAAAATATTGAGGCATCTCGACATCTCCATTTGCTGGTCAATGAGCCGCTCAATAGTTTGTTCCTCAGAAACCATTGATCCGGGTCGTTTTCAAAAAAGGCGCAACATGATTGAGCTTCTCATCCGTAACCTTAACGCCCGCGATGTGCTGGATGCCGACGAAATTTCTTGTTTGGAACGCATCATAAAACGGGAACGAACGGTCGGAGTTGACGAAGATATCGTCAAGGAAGGATCACGCCCGAATGAAAGCACCCTTCTCATCGACGGAATTGCCGCGCGCTATCGTGTGCTGGAGGATGGAAAGAGACAGATTACCGCGCTCCACGTGCCGGGCGACTTCGTCGATCTCCACGCCTTCATGCTAAAAACCATGGATCATGGTGTAGTTGCCTTGTCGCCTTGCAAGGTCGCAGTCGCGAGTCATCGTGATCTCACCCTGGTGACCCAGACCAGCCCTCATCTTACCCGGATGCTATGGCTGTCGACCGTGGTCGATGGCGCGATTCACCGGGAATGGATCGTCGCCATGGGTCGGCGATCCAAGAAAGCGCACTTGGCCCATCTCATATGCGAACTGTTCACCCGGCTGAATATCGTCGGGCTGGTCAATCATCAAAGTTTCCAATTCCCCTTGTCTCAAGCGGAAGCGGCCGATGTCCTCGGACTTTCGCTCGTCCATCTCAACAAAACGCTCCAGAGCCTACGCTCCGACGAACTGGTGCGGTGGGAAGACCACGTCATTACCATATTGGACTGGGACCGACTGGCGGCGACGGCGGAGTTCGATACCGTCTACCTGAACCTCATTAAGGAACCGAGATAAGACGATGACACCCAGTGCAGCCGGTCTCTTGCCTGTCGGCATTCCTGCAATTGAGTATGTATTCGACATTAAAATAATTGAATGAAACGACCGACCATTGTCCGCAAGCTTTCCTTGAAAATGGAGGATTGCATTATGGATGAAAAAGCAAGCCGACGCCCACGCGGACCGTCTGCGCGTGGAAATTTTGAACAGTCGAAGCGATCAGCGATGGAAAGTATAACGCAGGAAAAAATCGCTGAGCGCGCGAAATCGGCACGACTAAGATCGCTACGCGAAGGGCGAGCCCGACATGAGGAGCCCAAAACTATGGGTGAGGCTAAGGCCGAACAGTAGGTAGCGGAGCGGGGTAACTTGCGCTGGCGTCGACCCGCATTTCCGGAACTATACGCAGTTGATCTGGTTAAGGGGGACGCGCAGGGAGATCGATCGATGAAATTCGTCCGGGACAATGGCCTCACGATCGTCCTCGTCGTTCTTTCGGCAGTCACAATTGGCGGCATGCTTCTCACGGGATGGTTCGTGTTTGACCACCAACTCGCCGAGCACGGGGCGGGCAAAATGGACTTGGCGACATACGCCTTGTCCGGGCATTTCCTTTCGTCGCTTTTCGAAAACTGGGAATCCGAATTTCTACAGATGTCAGCCTACGTCATGTTGACGGCGTTCCTGTTCCAGCGTGGGTCGGCGGAATCCAAGGATCCGGACGAGCAGTCGGAGGTTAATGAAGACCCTGCGAACAAGGCGAGTGAAAGTCAGGCGCCATGGCCGGTCCGCATTGGCGGATGGGCGAGGCAGGCTTACTCCTATTCGCTCGGCATTGCATTGGTGTTTCTATTCACCCTGACATTTGTCCTGCATCTCAGGTACAGCGCCGAGGCGGAGAACGCTGAAGCCGTGATGCATGGACGGGCCGCCACATCGATGATCGACCATTTCGCTAGCGCGCAATTCTGGTTCGAATCCTTGCAGAATTGGCAGAGCGAGTTTCTTTCAACCGCCGTCATCGTCGTGCTGTCGATCTTCTTGCGTTTCAAAGGTTCGCCGGAATCCAAGCCGGTAGCCGCGCCGCACACGCAGACTGGAGGTTGATGCACATGCGCCGGAACCAACCTGAGACCCAATAGTTGTCGCGATCATCGCTCAACGGGGAAAGCTAAGTGGCAAAAAGGGTCGCACTGGTTACAGGCGCAGGTTCCGGGATCGGACGTGCATCTGCTCTTTCTCTCGCCGCGGATGGCTATGCGCTTGGAGCCCTCGGGCACAGCGGAGACGAGCTGGCAGACTTGATCCGACAACTGAGGGCAGATGGCCATGATGCAGTGCAGCTCGACGCGGATATTTCGGATGAGGCACAGATGCGCACAGCCGTTGCCACACTTGCCGGATGCTACGGTCGTCTGGATGTCGTCGTCGCTAATGCGGGCATCAACGGCGTCTGGGCGCCCATCGATGACCTGAGCCTCAAAGAATGGAACAGGACTATCGCGGTTAATCTGACCGGGACGTTTCTGACGATCGCAACCACAGTTCCCTATCTGAAGGCATCAGGGGGAGGGTCTATCATCGTGGTCTCGTCGATCAACGGAACCAGAACGTTCACGACGCCGGGCGCAACCGCGTATACGGCAACCAAAGCAGGGCAGGTCGCGATGGTCCAACAGCTCGCTCTGGAACTGGCCCGCCATCACATTCGCATCAATGCCGTCTGCCCCGGAGAGATTGAAACGAATATTGAAGTCAATACTTCGGTAAGGCATGAAGACGAGACGGCGATCCCAGTGATCTGGCCCCAAGGACAAGTTCCGATCACAGGGGGGCAACCCGGCCGCAGCGAAGACGTCGCGGACGTTATCACGTTCCTTGCTTCAGACAAGGCTCGTCATATTACGGGGTCACCAGTCTGGGTCGATGGCGGTCAGGGATTGCTGCGATGAGCGCGGACATCACCAGCAACCCGAAAGTCCGAGTTTCACAGCATTGGGGGCCGCACCCACTTCCAGGAGGCAGACACCGGTTTCAGCTTTGGGCGCCGCTGGAGGAAAAAGTCTCACTCGTCCTCGACGGACAAGAACTTTCAATGGCGAGGAGCAACGACGGCTGGCACCGTGCCGAGGCGCATGGGAGATTTGGCAGCACGTACGCCTTCGAACTTGGAGACGGACGGCTTGTTTGCGACCCGGCCTCAAGGCAACAGGCCGGCCCGCTTGACGGCCCATCGATACTGACAGATTCGGACAGCTATGGATGGGTGAACGCGTCGTGGAAAGGAAGGCCATGGGAAGAAGCGGTCATCTACGAAATCCACGTCGGCACGTTTACGGAAAAGGGGACTTTCCAAGCCGCTGTAGAGAAGCTGCCGCGTCTTGCAGAACTTGGCTTCACCGCTATTGAGGTCATGCCACTTGCGCATTTCCCCGGTAAACGCGGATGGGGTTACGACGGCGTCCTCCAGTACGCGCCGCACAGCGCGTACGGCTCGCCCGACGACTTCAAAGCATTTATCGATGCCGCGCATGGTCTGGGCATGATGGTGTTCCTCGACGTCGTCTACAATCACTTCGGTCCCGAGGGAAACTATCTCGGTCGATACGCTCCTGGCTTCTTTCGCCAGGGTGCTTCAACGCCTTGGGGTGACGCGATCGCATACGAGAAGCCGGAAGTCCGCTCTTATTTTGTTGAGAACGTACTCTATTGGCTGGGCGAGTTTCGGCTGGATGGACTTAGATTCGATGCCATCGATCAGATCGAAGATTGCAGCGATATGCACATCCTTGAGCAGATCGCCCGAACCGTCCGCAGGGAAATCGTCGGAAGGCATGTCCATCTGATGACCGAGAACCCTGCGAATGGAACAGATTTGATGGTCGACCAGCCCGGCGGGCGATTTTACAGGGCCGACTGGAACGACGATTTCCATCACGCGCTTCATGTCGCAGTGACGGGAGAGGGCGTCGGCTACTACGAGCCGTTCAAAGACGATCCTTGGGGCAAGTTGCGACACGCCTTGGCGTACGGGTACCTGAAGCCCGGTAAGCCGATTGTTAGTGACGATCCGCCGCCGACTGAATCCTTACCACCGACCGCTTTTATCCACTTCCTGCAAAACCACGATCAGGTCGGAAACCGTGCTCTTGGCGACAGGTTGCACCTTGGCATCGATCGCCATGTCTATCGAGCGGTGACGGAGGTGCTGCTGCTGTCTCCGCAAATTCCGTTGCTGTTTATGGGCGATGACCACCTGTCGCTTCGGCCATTCCATTTCTTTGCCGATTATAATGGAGAAATTGCCGACGCGGTTCGGGAGAAGCGGCCCAAGGAAGCAGCAAATTTCGGAGGCTTTCCAAAAGCGTCTTCAGAGGCCTACGTACCGGATCCAAACGATCCAGGCAGCTTTCTGGCGAGTAAACTCGACTGGCGTGAGGCTGAGACTGTAGGTGCGCGAGCGTGGGCGGATCACGTTCGGCGTCTAATCAGGGTTCGCCGTCAGAAAATCGTTCCGCTTCTTAAAGCCTCAACAGGATATTCGGGACGCGTCATCGATGGACCGGAGCGCTGCGTCTACATCGATTGGGAACTTGATGCACAGACCCTGCGGTTGAGAGCGAATTTTTCCGACAACGATCTCGCGTTGCCGACGGGATTGGGCGTCCGGATCTTTCCGGACAATGAAGTCGAAAGCGCTCACCTTGGCAAAGCGACGGTGCAGATTTTCATTCGGTCAATTCAGATCGTATGATGCGGGTGATTTCCGCAAGGAATTCTTCCGTCGATGGCGGTGGCTCCGAAGCCAACGGTTCGATCTCAGGCATAGATTGTGCGTCCCGTTTCGCTTTGCGCCGTTCTTCTCGAATGGTGATAGAACCTACGCCTTCCGTCATTTCGAGCTCGAAGCGAATTCAACGGTCGGCAAGTGACATGAAGCCGGCGTCGTTCGCAGTTAGGACGGCCGACAGCGCCCTCGCCGATGATCAGCTTTTGGATTGTCGGCCGGCGACTTTCGATGCTCACGGATCACCCTTGGTTTGCACGAGAAGAGGCCCGCCGAAGCGGGCCTCGAAAATTCCACTATGTCGAAAAATTTATCGAGCGACCTTCTTCTTCGTACCCTTCGCGTTCGCTGACGCTTCGCCAAGCTGCGTCAAAATTGCATCCGTCTGGATCTCTTCCTGCAAGTTCGCGTCCAGGAGAGAGACGGCTTCTGTGTAGCCAAGCTGCGCCGCCCAAGACTTCAGCGTGCCGTAGCGGGCAATTTCGTAGTGCTCGACCGCCTGTGCACAAGAGATCAGCCCGGCGTCGAGCGCGATCGAGCCTTTGTATTCCTCGATGATCTCCTCACCTTCGGCGATGATTCCCTGGATCGCGTCGCAAGTCTTGCCGCGGGCGGTCTTGCCAACGATCTCGAACACCTGTTGCAGTCGTTCGATTTGGCCTTCGGTCTCATCCTTGTGTTTCAAGAACGCGGCTTTTCCGTCGGGCGACTGGGCTGCACGGGCCATTTTCGGCAGGGCTTTCAAGATCTGTCTTTCAGCAAAGTAGATATCCTTGAGTGTGTCCAGGAACAAGTCGTCGAGTGTCTTCTCAGCCATTGTGGGCCTCCGATAGCCAGGTGGAATGAATCGCGCGACTCAACCTCGAGCGCGAAGAAATGTTCCCCTCGAATCCTTTTCGTCCACTCACCATTGCCCCGTGGCGTGCACTGGATCGGGCACGCTCAGCATTTGAATGCCGTAGGGAACCTGTAATCGATTTGAACTTCGAAGGGCATCTTGATGTCGGAAATCTCGTTACCAATATTCAATTCACGCCTCGCAGAAGGCGAAAAGGGAGATGGACGTCATGCAAAGGGACATTCATTGGACAATGCCACTTAAAGTTAGTCTGCAGTCGGGAGTGACGAGGACATTCTCAGGCGTGTACGAAGCTTTGGACTTCCTGGAAAACGAATGGCCGTCGAAGAACGGTAACCGCTACAAGAGCGCGGTTTCGTCATGCCGTGGCGCTTTGAATCGCACGGCTCCCGTGGCAGTCGCACGTGATGCATTCGTTGCTGCATGTCACGAAGCAGGAGTAGGCGTCACAACGACGATGCCGCCATACAGAACTGCGGGTGATCACCGTACGGGCCTCCGCTAGGGCGTGTAGACGATCGAAACCCGGAACCAAGGTGTTCTTAGGTGCGAGAACTCTCCCGCAAGCGGCACGTTGCGTTTCCAACCCGATAAGCATTCGAGCCTCGCCCGGACGCCTTTCCGGTGGCATCATGACTGGAGAACCGCTGTGCTGGCCAGGTGGGTACATTTGTGCATCGACATGCAAAGGGTATTCGGGGAAGACACACCTTGGCACGTGCCATGGATGAGGGAGGTCTCTCCACATGTCGAAGAACTCTCGGGACGTTTTCCAGAGAGGACGATCTTCACGCGGTTCATAACGCCCGAACGCGCAGAAGACATGCCGGGCCGGTGGAAAGCGTACTACCAGAAATGGTCGGAGATGACGCGGGCGACGCTCTCTCCAGAAATGCTTCAGCTTATACCTGTTCTGAATAAGCGCGTTCCGCCCGCGCGCATATTCGACAAGACGACATACTCGCCATGGGTGGGGGGTGCACTCCACAGGACATTATCCGCCGAGGGCATCGAGACCGTCGTGCTAACCGGCGGAGAAACCGACGTCTGCGTACTGTCGACGGCTCTCGGCGCAATTGACCTCGGCTACCACGTAATCGTTCTGCGTGATGCAGTCTGCAGCGGCGCGGACGATACCCACGACGCATCGCTGGAGCTGCTTGGCGGCCGTTTTTCAGTGCAACTCACTCTTCTCACGACGGAAGAGTTTCTAGCGGACGCCTAGAGGCGCTCCATCGAGGTTGCCCGGATCAGGATCTCATCTTGATAGAAGAGTATCTGAAGTTGAAGCCGATACTCCGCCCACCATGCTCGATCAAGAGCGCTGGTCATGGCTTCCGCCACGATGATGAGATCCCGCTCCAAAGCGCCGTTGTTTTCCCAAATTCCCTCCGCAGGGGAATGCAGGTACAGCGTGGCCCCGCCAAAATTCCTCGTGATCTCTTCGCGTACCGCGTCGATGTTCGACCGACTGCAGTCGTCCGTCACATGTTGATTTCCACTGAGAGCTGACCCGGCGTTTCCACCGAGAATTGACCCGCTTTTAGGTATCGTTCGTGTGGGTCGTGGTGGTCAAGTTCCTACGTTTCTCCTT
>NZ_LMDA01000015.1 GCF_001424985.1 Rhizobium sp. Root1212 | reverse complement strand
CCATCCGAACGGCGCGGACGCGGACTTCAGGAGAAAATTTGTTCGTCGTTTTGCTTGTCATAGACCCTACTTCTCACGAGTTGGGGTCTCCGGCAAAGCCGGGGCGGTTCAGGCCTTTGCTGCCACTTTCGCCTGCACAGAGGGTTGCAACGGAATCTGTGAAGCCCAATGAAGTCCAATTAGATCGATCTCCGGAGAGACAGCGGCTCGATCGTACGAAGTGCTCGCTGCGGCAGCTGAGTCAGAGGCGATTGAAGCCCGCACCAAAAATGCTGTCATGTTGTTCAAGTGACCCTGTGGCGAAATGGAATCCGTCAAATGGTCAGTATTTTACAATACGAGCTACACTCGCTTTGCTAGCTCGTCCGGACGTTCACAAGGGATCGGACGATGTCGACAGCGGTAATCATTTCAATGGCCACATTTGCACTGGCTGCCTCATTTTCCCCAGGGCCGGTTAATATTGTGGCACTGTCGGCCGGAATGCAATTTGGGTTCCGGCGATCGGTCGCGTTCGTGACTGGAGCGACTTTCGGTTTCACATTACTACTTTTATCGGTTGGCTTCTTTTTGCGAGCTACGCACAATTGGCTGCCTGAACTTCTCATTATTAGCCGCTGGGCAGGCGTTGTCTTCCTCGCATACATGGCGGTAAGTCTGGCTACCGATGGAGGTAAAATATCTACAAGCGAAGATCGAAAACCACCCACTGCTATTGAAGGTGGCTTGCTTCAATGGTTGAACCCAAAGGCATGGCTTGCTTCGATCTCGGGAATAGGCATTTTTGCGGCTGGTGATGCCCCCGGTGATCTGTTCGTATTCGCGTCACTTTATTTCGTAATTTGTTATGGCTCGATAGGTAGCTGGGCGCTGGCTGGAGCTGTCGTCAGTGAGTGGATACGAACCCCCCTTGTGCTCGCGTGGATAAATCGGTTCCTTGCTTCACTTCTTACAGTCAGCGCCATCTACTTGACATTTTTCCGACCCTAGCCCCTCAATGAGTGCACAAATGCCCCAGGATTTACGGCGGTCAAGCGTTTGAAGGCGCGCTGAAAATGGGCTTGATCGAAAAACAGTGCCTCGTGGGCGACGTCGGCAATCGATAAACCATTACGAAGCATGTAACGCGCTTCCTGGATTCGGTGGTTAATTAAATAAGCGTAGGGTGTCATGCCAAATCGCTGGCGAAAAGATCGTGTGAGATATGAGGCTGAAAGACCTGACGCCGTGCATATTTCGCTGAGGCCTAACTTCCTGTCCCAGTTATCACGAATAAATCTGGCAGCGATAACGAGCCGGTCGCTGTCAGATGGTGGAAGACGCCGGCGCGTTCCGAAAATATCAACTAACTCCGTAAAACTCTCAATCATCGCAATTTCTTTTTCAAGGCAGTTTACATCAGGCCGAATCAATATCTCGTAAAGCTCAGTGAACCGGGTAAAGAGCTTTGGAGTGCTGCCGACGCTCTCAGTAAACTCAAAAATGCTTTGAATGGCAGTTTCAGAAGTCTCATTGAGTGTTTCAAACCAGTCGACATCGACATGGAACATCAAATAAGACCATGGCGATGTTGCTATCGGATTGCAGGCATGTACGTCTCCTGGGTTCATCACCGTAACTTCGCCGCTTCCAATTTCTACTGTCTTCCCCCGATTATAGAATCTGGCGCGCCCCTGTCGTATAATGCCGATCGACAATGTTTCATGGCTATGTTTATCGAAACAGAATTTATGACCGTCTTCAACAGCGCGTGCTTCAACAAAAGGCAAGTTGTTATTATACCAAAACGTGTTTTTCATCTGTTCTCAAGTATCAGCGAAACGGAAATGAACTCTTGAAAATAAAGTCTAGAAGCTTCTAAATTCGGGCAGTGAATCGTTGCTAGAGAGCTCTCATTCTATTGAGTGAAGTGCGGAGTCCGAGCCGTTCGTAGACGGATGAAATGGGGGAATGTCCGCCCATTCCCGAAAACTCATGTCGTCAATCGTTCGCTCGCGCGGAACGTTAGAGTGCTGGAAGAAATGCCAGATCCATTTAATAAGAGTTTCCACTTTGGCTCCTTGTCTATGAGATGTGAGTATGGGGAGCGAAGCTCGGTTACAATGGACTTTTTCATCGTCTGGGTTTAGAAAATCTTCATGGCGGACACTGACAAATCAACGCTTTCTTCGGTTCCTCTGAATAGCTTGCGGGCAATTTATACAGTTGCCCGGAAAGGTTCGCTGCGCGCTGCGGCTTCGGAAATAGGAGTGACAGAAAGCGCTATCAGCCAACATATTCGTCGAGCGGAACAGCGACTCGGAACTCGCCTTTTCGTGCGTCTTTCAAGCGGCCTCATCCCAACCGAGATCCTCGCGACGACCCTTCCTCTTTTGGCGGTCGGCTTCGAGAACCTGGCGGAAGCAGCTGCTCGACTACAGCCGGCCAGACAAAGGGCGTTGGGTATCACGGTCGGGAATGTATTTGCAGGGCGTTTCCTAATTCCCCGAATGCCAGACTTTGCGCAAAGACACACGGGCATAGATTTAAACCTCGAAATCAACGGTTTCGTGACCGACTTGTCACGATCAGAGATTGATTGCGGCATCCGTTTTGGTGCAGGAAAGTGGCCTCTCGTCAAAAGCAGAAAGCTTTCTTCTTGCTCGTTGCTGGTCGTCTGCTCGCCCGAATTCGCAGCCAAAGTTAGACGGCCCGAGGACATACGCCATCTGCCAATAATTAGAGATTCAAGCACCGAAGCCGACTGGCCAAACTGGTTGCGCGCTGCCAAATTGGAGAGTTTGTTTCCTTTGAATTTCTTGAGTTCTTATGCAGACCCTTCAATATCGTTTGAGGCTGCAATTAATTCTCACGGACTTTTATTGGCAGTCGACATACTGGCAGCCGAAGCGGTCATGCGCGGCGATCTTGTCTCCCCCTTGCCCATAAGGCTGGAGTCAGCCTCCCAATACTGGCTCGTTTCCGCTGAAGGCAGACAACAAACAGAAAACCAACGCATTTTTGAGAATTGGCTAATGCGCCAAGCTCGACAAGCCAAGGTCCTGACGGAAGGCGGTTGACATCGTGCTCGGCCGGGTCAGTTGAGACACGCGCTTTTTACCTAAACATTCATGCCATGAGTGTTGCTACGTGTGCGCCGCATGCGCAGCAGCGGGTAAGGGCGACCGTCATCGTCGCGTTCCGAACGATCAAAAACCTCAAAGCCAAGGTGGTGGTAAAAGCCTCGACCTGAAAGGTTCTGCTCATTCACATCAACGGTGATCGCATCGTGTGCCTCCAAGAGCCGGCCAACAAGCATACGGCCGATACCAGCTCCGCGACTATGTGCGTGCACGAAAAGAGTATCGATATGAGCTTCAGATACACCCATAAATCCGTGAGGTTCATCGTTGTTGTCGGCTGCAACCAGTAAGTCTGCTGCCGGAAGATATTGATGCTTCACCAAATCGCCAATCTGCAAGAAGTCCTCTCTCGACAGGAAGTGATGCGTCGCTTCGACGGAACTTTTCCAGATTTCAAAATTACGGGGGAGGTCCCCCTGACGCGTTTGACGTAGGTGGAACATTAAGAATCTACCTTGACCGGGAACAAATGCAATGCCGCATATCGCAAAAGCCTTATAGTCTTGTCGTCTCGGATCAGTCCCTCGGAGATCATATCTAGCGCTTCTTCGATTGTTGGCTCTAGATGTTCAATGTCTTTGCCCTCGTCAGCATTGCCTCCCCCATCCGCAACCTTATCTGCTGCCGAATACCTTCCAACAAAAAAGTGTAGTCGCTCGGTCACCGAGCCGGTGCTCATTAAGGAGTCGAAGATAGCGCGCACCTCATTGACTCTGAAGCCAGTCTTTTCTTGAACTTCGGCACGAATTCGATCTTCGAGCACGGCTTGATCCAGTAGTCCGGCAGGAGCTTCGATCATGAGGTCATCGTGACCGTTTACGAAATCGGGATATCGGAACTGCAGAGTCAGCAGGACCGTTAGTCGATCCGGATCGTAAAGGAGCATAGTCACTGCGTTGCCTCGATCGTAGGTTTCCCGGCTCTGACGCTTCCAACTTTCGTCGGCCCGTAGAAATTTGAAAGTCGTCCTTTTTGGAAGGTACCAGTCGTCGGAAAGTATCTTTGTGTCCCCGAGAAACACTCGACCCGCAATTCCCATTGGCATCTCCTTTTGCACGATAATGCACATTCTTATCTTTGGCCGCAAGCGCGACCGCGTAATCAAAGGCCTCGGCCTTCGAAGCGCTTAGGTGTCTGGTTTGATCGTTTGATGAGGCGTCCTTACGGAGCGGGTAAAGTGGCTAGGGTGAGACGTGCATCATGACCGCCACCGACTGACTTGTCTGGGAATTAACGGCGAAAAGCACAGAACTAACTGTTTATAATGCAAAATTGGGTCGGCGATATGGGGTCATCATCGAGTCTACCACTTCAAAAATACGCGCTTCATTTTGTGATGTAAATCTCTAGGCACACTGCCATTTTTCATTTTGGAACCCATTGCAGCAACCTCAGTGGGTGGGAGGTCAATGAAACCATATGAAAGAATGGTCTTTTAGCGAACAGCGTTGCATAACGAGAAGATTTCATTTAATTACCCATATCGATATAAACATGCAATTTGGATGATGATCCTATGAAAAATTTTCGGCGTGCTCTCGCCACCGCTGCGGTGGTTCTTTGTGCGGGAGCGAGCTTGCTTTTTGTCGGCTCTCCTGGATTTCTTAACCGAACCGTGGCTGATACCGTAGAGCCAGCGCACGGGGCCTCCCGAAGTGCGAAACCTTTGGATGAAAGCCCCGACGAGATGGAGGCCGCATTGGCAGCCGAGCGAGCTCGGCAAGATGCCATGCAAAGTATCCAGCAACAGCTATCAAAGCCATTCTCTGATTTTGCAGAAACCTACGAGTCAACACTTCGCTCGCGGCAGGATGCCGCCGCACTCCTTAGTAAAGACATTCTTGTGCCCGGCGACTGCAATATTGGAGGACTCGAGAGTATCGCTATTGCTCCGGATGAGTTCGTACAGTCGAACGCGCTAAACCAAGGCAAAATTGAATTGGAGAATGCTCGTACAAAATACGTAGATGAAGGGCGGACATACGACTTCAAGTTTTCATCTGATCGCCCCCCTAGCGGAACGAGCGAGGTGGTCGGTCTAGTTGAACGTGCCTTGCAGCAGATAGGGTCTATCAACGCCCAATACGCGGTATTCTGCAACGATGCAGAACAGAGGATGCAGGAATTGCAGGCCTCGTCAGACGCGACAAGCATGATGAGGATCGCTGAGGGGCTCCAGAAGAAGCAAACCGAAGCATTCAACCAAGTTAGAGAGGCAATGCTGGAGATGAATTCCGGCGTGGATGCAATCGATAGACACTTGGTGAATTGGCTTGCAGAACCGTTGCGAACGGCGCAGGCGAGGCCCAACTAGGGTCGTCGTTGCCGCCATTTTCAGAAGGTGTCTTTCAAGGGACGACCATGGCGGCACACCTCTAGTCTGATCTGAACCCTTCAAACTGGACCATTTTTGGTTAGAGTTTTCCGGTGCATTTTCCTGGCTGGGAAAGGACGGAAAGACGATGAAGGCATCGCAGTTTTCGGACGCTCAGAAGGCGTTCATTCTGAAGCAGGGTGATGAAGGCGTCTCGGTGGCGGAGATCTGCCGGAAGGCTGGGATCAGTCAGGCGACCTACTTCAACTGGAAGAAAAAATACGCGGGTATGCTGCCACCAGAGATGAAGCGGCTGAAGCAGCTTGAGGAAGAGAATTCGCGATTGAAGAAGATTGTCGCGGATCTGACGCTTGACCGCGAGATGTTGCAGGATGTCATCCGCCGAAAGCTCTGAGGCCTGCTCGGAAGCGGGAGATGGTGAAGGGCATGTGCCGCGATTGGATGATCTCGATCCGGCGTGCCTGTGGAGCGTTGAACTTCGATCGGTCAACCTACCACTATGCCTCTCGCCGTGCTGATCAGGCCGGCCTGGAGCGTCGTATTCGCGAGATCTGCGAAATCCGTGTGCGGTACGGCTATCGGCGCGTGCATGTGCTCCTGGAGCGCGAGGGTTGGGGCACCAACATCAAGCGAACATATCGGATTTACAGAGACTTGGGGATGCAGTTGCGGAACAAGACACCCAAGCGCAGGGTGAAAGCCAAACTTAGGGAGGATCGGCAAATGGCGATCGGACCGAACGATGTCTGGGCAATGGACTTCGTCCACGATCAACTTGCAACCGGCAAAAAGCTGCGTGTGCTGACGATGGTCGACACCTTCTCCCGCTATGTGCCGGTGCTTGATCCACGCCATAGCTATCGCGGCGAAGACGTTGTGCAAACCCTCGAACGGGTGTGCTCGAAAGCTGGCTATCCAAAGACGATCCGCGTCGACCAAGGGACGGAGTTCGTGTCGCGCGATTTGGACCTCTGGGCCTATTCCAAGGGCGTTACGTTGGACTTCTCACGCCCTGGAAAGCCAACCGACAACGCCTTTATCGAGGCGTTCAATGGCCGCTTCCGCGCCGAGTGCCTGAACCAGCATTGGTTCCTGACACTTGCGGACGCCCGCGAAAAGATGGAGGATTGGCGTAGATACTACAACGAAGAACGACCACATGGTGCGATTGGCAACAAGGTGCCGATCTCACTGATAAATTCGGGAAGCGCAACCAGCCCGCTCCCCTGAATGAAGCCGGAAAACTCTAGCTTCCGCTGGTCCAACGTTTGGGAGCGGTTCAGAAAATCCAAGACTCTCCCGAAAACTGGAGGGAAATTGGGTCTCAGGTCAAACTGGGCACCCGAGCATACTGATCAAATGGAGCGTAACATGCGAAGCGCGCTTCGTTATTGCAAAGCAAACATGAATATTGAAGGGTGTCAGGAAGCCGTTGCGCGGGAGCAAGAGACAATGGCTGCGATAGCGGCATTCCGAGACCTCAATAAGGCGCAGGCCATCCTGTCGCATTCTCCTTAAAGGAGTTCGTTTTATCATCGCATTAGCTGTAGAGTGCTTTGAGTTTCCTTGACTCAATCCAAGTACGGCTTTTCACACTATCTTCAGTTACCACTGTGTCGACAAGCGAGAGCGGGCCAATTTTGTGGGCTGCCGCCGTGCCGAATTTATCAGGCGTGACGATCGCGGCGACTTCAGCGGCGGCCTCCATCATCGCGGACTTCACTGCTACCTCGTCATAGCCCGCTGTGGTGAGACCGAAATCCTCGTGCATACCATGAACGCCAATGAAACAGAGGTCTGCATTCATTGAATGCAGCTGATCCAAAACACGAGCCCCTAAAGTCATTTGGCTGCGCTTGTCGAACACCCCTCCCAACAAGATAACTTCGAGGTATTGGTGCTCGGTCGTTGCTGTAGCAATCAGTGGACTGTTTGTGACTATTGTGGCCCGCAGATCGGTTGGCAACTGTCGCGCCAGCTCGAGATTGGACGTGCCACCATCTATGATGACGACTTGATCTCGAAGCACCAACTGAGCAGCGAGGCGCGCCAATTTCACTTTTACATCGGCGGCAATTTTGTAACGTCCCTGAAAGGGCAGCGTGCCAGGCGAGATTGGTAGTGCTGCGCCATGGACGCGCTTAATCAAGCCGGCCGAAGCCATTTCACGAAAATCTCGCCGTGCGGTGTCTTCAGAAACCGAAAAATGCTCGGAGAGATCGGTTGTTGAAAGCCGTCCTTTGGTTTGCAGACTTGAGAGTATGAATTCCCGGCGTTCATCCGGGGTAGAGTCAAAAGACAAGGTATTTCTCCATTGCATTTTTCTGCACACATCGGTAAAGACGCGCATAATAATCCACAGACATGGAGCGTATTATGGGCAATCTGCTTATCAAGGGCAATGTTATCTTTCCCGACCAAATTGTCGAAAACGCTGTTATCCGCTGCGAGCAGGGAATGATATCTGGCATCGAGGAGTTTTCACCAAAGCATATAAAGGAAAACATCCTCGATTGTTCTGGTAAGTTTTTGTCGCCGGGTTTTGTTGACATCCACGTGCACGGCGCTGCAGGCGCCGACTATATGGATGGAAACGTCGACGCCGTTAGGAGGGTTAATGTGGCTCATGCCAAACATGGCACGACTTCGATTTTTCCGACGACCACAACTGGGTCCTTTAAACAATTAGATGACATGGTAACTGCGTGCGAAACTATACAAGCGTCTTGGAAACCGTTTGATGGTGCTCGTATAGCCGGTATCCATTTCTACGGACCCTATTTCGCGGAAGACAAAGTCGGCGTGCATTCGGTTGAAGGCCGCCGAGACCCTGTTCGCGAGGAGTACGAATACTTCCTGTCCAAACCCATTATCAAGATTGCTACCTGTGCATCCGAACTTCCAGGCGCACTGGAGTTTTTTGCTTTCGCCAAGGATAAGGGCTGCTTAATAACCTGTGGCCATTCAAATGCGTGTTGGAGCGAACTCGAGGCTGCGTTCTCTGCAGGTATGAGACATGTTGACCATTTCTGGTGCGCGATGAGTTCGGTTTCGTCACTCCGCAAGCGGTTCGGAACGCCAATGCAGGCCGGAATGGAGCAGTACGTACTTTTCAATGATGCGATGAGCACTGAAGTAATTGCTGACGGTTACCACCTCTCCGATGATCTTCTGCGGTTCGCCTATGAGATGATCGGCTATCACAGGACATGCTTGGTTACCGACGCGAACCGGGCCATGGACGCGCCAGCCGGGAAATATCGGTTTGGATCGCACGAGGACGGCACGTGGGTTTACAGTGACGGTCGCACGGTGCGGGGAGAAGACGGCGGTCTCGCCAGCTCGATGCACGGAATGGACAAGATGGTGCAGACCATGGCTCGGGCGGTCGGAAAAAACCTGCCAAGTGTTATCCGCATGGCATCTCTAACACCAGCCGAACTCGTTGGAGTTTCAGACGTTGTCGGTAGCATCGAGCCAGGAAAGCTGGCCGACATTCTTGTTCTGGATAAAGAGCTAAACCTTCATAGGACGATTATTGGAGGGGCCGACGTTTTCTTGGCGAGTTCAGCAGAACAGCCTCAGTGATGTCTGGATCGAAATCTCTTTTTCTTGGTGTTGACGTTGGCGGCACAAAGACCCGCTGGATGGCGGGTTGTGCCCAAAACCTCGTTTTGGATATGACGGTTCCTACCGCGTCTTGGCGGTTGAACAATTACAGCGCGCAGGATTGCTTGCGCCTTGTGGAGATTGTCGAAGCTTCACTGGGGAATGAGACACCTGTTCGGGCTGTGGTTGGGGCTAACGGTTGCAACAGCGATGAGAGGTTGCGAGCTTGCGAAAAAGCATTGCGAGAGACATCGGGATGGGAGGTGAAGGTCGTCAACGACGCGGAACTCTTACCCGCAACTGCATGCCGCCTCGGTGGAATATCACTGATTGCCGGGACCGGCTCAATTGCAGTCTCTCGTCGGCCGGACGGCTCGCTTGTCACGGCGGGAGGCTGGGGTTGGCTCCTGGGAGATGAGGGTGGTGGCGCAGGCATTGTACGCGAAGCGATAAGAGCGTGCTTAGCTGTAAATGACTGCGGCCTAACGGGGGATGCGCTTAACGACCTTTTGTGTGAAAGCCTGGAAATTCCAGAAATTGGGCAGGCAAACGAGCGCTTGTGCCGCAATTTGAATTCCGCTGCTTTCGCGTATCATGCCACGTCGGTTTTCACCGCGTTCGATCAAGGTTCGGTCATGGCAGCTAAAGTCCTGCAAAAACAGGCCGAGATGCTTTGCGCGAATGTATCCAGCCTAATTCGCCAAGGCGCTACCGGCCCCGTATTTCTGGGAGGAGGAATATTTCAAGGGCAACCTCAATTTTGCCGACAGGTCACGTCCCTAATAGCTCGGGAGTTTCCTACGATGTACACTTACATCGTTACCACTTCACCCGTAGAGGGGGCTCTTTGGCTGGCAGCTGTGTCCGCGACACGATAGTCGCCTTTCACCACCTCCTAAAAGTGAGCGTTGTTGAACCGTGTTTTGATATCCGGGGTGAGTGTAGTATCACCCGAGCGCGCCGTGATGCATGATTGTTTTTGATGCCAACAAATGCCCGGCATGTACCGCGTTACCAACAGTCTCGCCGTTCAATCTCGCTGCGAGGTAACCTGCGTTAAACGCATCGCCGGCGCCTGTAGCATCGACGCATTCTACGATTTTGACAGGAGCGTAAGTTTCAAACGCCCCCTCGAGCGCCACATGTATCGGTTCGCCTCCGTTTTTAACGACAACCTCCCTGGCTCCGGCGTTTGAATATCGTCTCGCACATTCGTTAGGTGTTCTATCGTTAAAATGCGCATACTCGTCGGCAAAGCTTGGCAAAACGATGTCTGCGATCGCTGCGGCACCTGTAATAGAGGCGCGCATTTGTCGACGGGATATCCAAAGGTTACGACGGATATTGGGATCGAATACGATTTTGGTTCCGCCGTCTCGTGCACGCGCAACAGATTGTAGGAAGAGCAGTCTTTTCATAGGAGCTAGAATAGCTAGCGTTACTCCGCTAAAGAAAATTACGTCCGCCCCACTCAGCGACGACCAGAGCAAGCTCTTGTCGTCTGCTAAGTGCGTCGCAGCGGAATTTCGTCGCCAATAGCTAAACCGTCGATCGCCGTGTTCTTGCTGGATAAGGTACAGCCCGAGTTGGTGGTCGCTCAATTCCGGGCTTCCCAGAAGGTCAACTCCGGAGTCATTTGCGAACGTTCGAAACTCTCGTGAGTAAACGTCGGTCCCGGTGGCGGTGTAAAAAGCTACATTCCAATCGAGCCGCGGGAGTTTCCTACGAAGGTGCCACGCCGTGTTGAAGGTATCGCCAGCAAAGCCGAGAGCTAAGTTCGGCGTCGTTCCTGCGAGTTCAATCATCGCCTCGCCAATGGATAGGATATTTTTCATGATTATGATTTCAGCCTTTACCTGTCACCACATCACATCTCCGCCATTCGGAGAGATACTTTGCCCAATCATGAAAGAGGCAGCATCACTCGCAAGGTAGAGATAGGCTGAAGCGATCTCATCCGCGGTGCCTATCCGGCGGATAGGCAGCTGTTCGGTCTTCCAGTCTTTCCAGTTCGGATCGCTGCCGTGCCACATGTTTGTGCCGGTCGGACCAGGACATACACAATTTACGGTAATGCCTTTTGACGCTACCTCTTGCGCTATTGAAACCGTCATCGCGACGAGAGCTGCTTTCGATGCCGAATAGGCAGATTGTTTTGGTGCAGGTTTATGAGCCAACTGGGACGCTGTATTGATAATACGACCGTAACCACGGTTTATCATGTGCGGGATTACGGCTTGGAGGGCGAACAGTGAGCCAGCAACGTTAACAGCAAATACCTTTGACCAAACATCTGTTGGGATGTCTTGGACGTCCTGTGCCGGAGTACCTACGCCTGCATTATTGATCAGGATGTCAATATGACCAAGGCGCTGGATTGCGACATCAACGACTTGCTCGACATTTTTCTTGTCGGATACGTCACAAAATAGAGCGTCTCTATTGTTCTCCGCGATTTCGGATTTGTCGAACAGATCCGCAATAAGGACTCTCGCGCCGGCTTGTTCAAAAAGCGAACCGACTGCGGCTCCAATTCCAGTTCTTCCCCCAAAGATTAATGCGGTGCGGCCCTCGAGCACAAACATCTTCAAACCTCTACGCGCTCTCGGGAAAGAAACTTTCCATATCCGGCCTCGCCACAGAATTCACCGTCGCGCACTATCTGTTTGCCCCTTAGCAAGACGGACACCACCCTGCCTCGAACCCTCATTCCTTCGTATGCGGAATAATCGACTGCATGATGTAAGTTCTCATTGCTGATGGTTCGACTGCTTGCAGGATCAAACAAAACAAGGTCAGCGTCGTTTCCTATGCCGATTGTTCCCTTCCGTGGCGCAAGCCCGAAAGTTCTAGCCGGACGTGATGCCACCAGGTCCACAAATTGTTCAAGCGAGATTTTTCCACTCACTACACCTTGGTAAAGAAGAATAAAGCGTTCCTCTATGCCGGGGAGTCCGTTTGGTATTTTGGTAAAGTCGCTGCGCCCCACTTGCTTCTGGTCATGATAGCGAGTGGAAGAGTGGTCAGATGAAACTGTTTCTAAGACATTGTTTCGCAGAGCTCTCCAAAGCACTTCTTGATCTGCCCTGCTTCGAGCAGGGGGCGAAAACACGAATTTCGCTCCTTCAAATCCTTTTCGATCCAGATCGTCTGTTGTCAGGAAAAGATAATGGGTACACGTTTCGGCAAGAACATTGACGCCTCGCTGTTTGCCGCGAACTACTTCCTCCAGAGCTTCACCACAACTAACATGAACCACGTAAAGTGCTGCACCCGTCATTTCAGCAAGCGCGATCGCTCGCGACGTCGCCTCGGCTTCTGCCCGGGCAGGGCGGCTCGCTGCATGATACAGCGGGGCGGTCTTGCCTTCGCTTAGAAGCTTCCGCTGCAAGAAATCAACAGCGTCTCCGTTTTCCGCGTGGACCATAATTAGTGCGCCGCATTCTCTGGCTTTCGCCATGGCGCTCAGAAGAGCCTGATCGTCAATCATCGCGCTCCCCTTCCCCGACATAAAGAGCTTAAAACTGGTGATACCCCTGCCCGGTAGAGTCGCGAGTTCATCTGCAATGCGATCATGGAAGTCTGGGATGAGCATGTGGTAACCATAGTCGACAGCTGCCTTGCCGAATGCCTTTTTGTCCCAGTTGTCGATGCCTTCCGCTAAAGTACCGCCGGGCGACTGTTGACAGAAATCGATAATGGACGTCGTTCCACCGCAAGCAGCCGCAACTGTACCTGTTTGGAAGTCGTCTGCTGTCATCATCCCAAGCGACGGTGCGTCGAGATGGGTGTGCACATCCACGCCTCCTGGCAGGACATACAGCCCCTTCGCGTCGATTACTGTTTGTGCTCGGAGAAAGCTTCCACCAATTTGTGCGATTTGCTCTCCGATGATTCCAACGTCGGCACGATAGGATCCGGCGTTGGTCACAACGATTCCGTTGGTGATGAGAGTATCGACCATTTGCATCCATTCTGTATATAGAATAATATCCTTTTAACAGAACATAAACGTTCGAGCAGAGTTTAGTCAATGCCTTTTGGTTTGAAGCAGTGATGAGGTGTGTTAGGTCTCGGCAAACGATTAAGGATGTGCCCATGAAATCGCCTCGAAGCAGCACCACAGCATTCGACACGGCCTCGCTTCAGGCGCATGAAAAGCTAAGTCGCGACGGTGACCATTGGACAGTCACAGCAAGCGCAGGCAATACGCGACGATTAGGGCTGGGACTTGTACCAGCTTTGGATAAAGCGATATCAGTGATTGAATTCATAAACTGGCAGCGGCCGGAGAACACCACACTCGCAAATATTTCCACCGCGCTCGATATTACGAAAAGCCATTGCCATTCCATTCTTAAGACTTTGCAGGAGCATGGCTGGCTTCGTTTTGATGAAAGCGCAAAAACCTACGCGCTTCATCCTGGTCTTCTCGGTAGCGTATCGAAGTTGCTCGGAATTCCGTCCATCGAAATCATCAGGACCGAGGTTTCAAGTCTCGTTTCGCGCATCCGTTTTCCGTGCGTCTTGTCCCAGCCGATGCCCGATGAGACTTTCATGTTGATCGACAAGTTCCATGACCCGCTACGCATCGAGGTCTCCCTTCCTATTGGATTTCGATACCCGAAAGATGCATCTGTGCAGATGCGCGCCCTTCTGGCGTGGGCTCCCAAGGCGAAAGTCGATACCTGGTTTGAGACGTGGAAGCCCACCCAGTATACCGCGGCGACTCCTATGACGAAACAAACTGTTTTAAACGAGCTCGAACAGACCCGTGTGCGCGGCTATGCTCGGAGCAAGGGCGAGTTTACGGACGGTCTGATGGCAGTGGCGCTCCCCGTCTTCAACAAGAACGGCGAGGTCGAGTTTATAATAAACTGCTCGGCTCCTCTCGAAATGATGGGGGTGGTTGAGGCAGAGCTCTCCGCCGCGATGGTTAGCACTGTGAGAGATATTCATCTCCAGACACTGGCCCGGGTGCCACCAGGATTTCCAGCTTAGGATACGATCTTAGCCGGTTCTGATCCTGGATCGTAAAGTTTCATCAGCAGCAGATCAATGCCCTGCTCCGGTCAAGTTGCCGTTGCACGCGCTATGTCAGCCTGCAATATCTCTCTGAATCCCAGCTGTGCCCCTGTCCGACAGCAAGTAGAGGACCGCTGGCGCCTACCATCGCTGAACCGCTACATCGCGGGCTTGCGAAACTCATACCATCCCCACGATTTTGCTTGACAGAAAAGAGAATGCTGATTGAATGGTCCATATACAGAATGATGTTCTGTATAAAGAACGCTAACAAGGGGATCAATCATGAAGCATAATATCAGGACGTTTACCCTGGCAGCCGCAGCTGCTGGTTTGAAAACATCGGCGTTCGCGCTCGGTTTTACTTTTTCTGCTGTTGTAGCGGCACATAGTGAGGAGATCACAATTGCGACCGTTAACAACCAGGACATGGTCGTAATGCAGGAGCTCTCATCGGAATGGGAGCAAAAAACCGGCAACAGCATCAACTGGTTAGTTCTGGAAGAAAACGTGCTGAGGCAGCGCGTGACCACGGATATTTCCACAAATGGTGGCCAGTTCGACATCATTACGATCGGCTCGTACGAGGCTCCAATCTGGGGTAAAAACGACTGGCTTACGCCGGTCGACGACCTGAGCGCCGATTATGATTATAACGATATATTTGAGACAGTTAGGAAAGGACTTTCGGTAGACGGGAAGCTGTATGCTCTCCCATTCTATGCAGAGAGTTCGATGACGTACTATCGCAAGGATCTCTTCGAAAAAGCTGGCATCACCATGCCAGACCAGCCGACGTATGATCAAATCGCGGAGTACGCAAGCAAAGTTCACGACCCCGACAACCAGATTTACGGGCTGTGCCTGCGGGGCAAGCCGGGATCGGGGGAAAATATCGTACCAATCATGACGTCAGTGAATACACACGGCGGAAAATGGTTTGATATGAACTGGAAGCCGCAGCTCGACAGCGGCCCTTGGCACAAAGCCGTCACATTGTATGTCGACCTTCTTAACAAGTATGGCCCTCCGGGTGTGACGTCAAACGGGTACAATGAAACACGAGCGCTCTTTGCCAGTGGCAAGTGCGGAATGTGGATCGATGCCACGGTAGCGGCAGGCTATCTCTTTGACCCCGCTGAGAGCAAAGTTGCTTCCAGTGTGGGTTTCACCAGCGCGCCGATTGCTGATGTACCAAACGGGGCCGCGCTTCAATGGGCGTGGGCTCTGGCAATCCCAAAATCATCGACGAAAGCGGATATAGCAAAAGGCTTCATCGCTTGGGCGACGTCCAAGGAATATATCCGCAGCGTGGGTGAAAAGAAGGGCTGGATCGCCATCCCTCCAGGCACGCGTCAGTCTACATATGACCTCAAGGAATACCAGGATGCCGCGCCATTTGCCAATTTCGTCAAAACGGCAATTTTGTCCGCCGATCCTACGAAACCAAGTGTAGACCCCGTACCTTACATGGGCATCACGTACGCATCGATACCTGAATACCAGAGCATTGGTACGGAAGTCGGACAGCAGATCGCGGCGGCTGTGGCAGGTCAACAGACCGTAGATGCCGCGCTGGCTGCAGGTCAAGCATTCACTCTTCGGACGATGGAGCAGTCGGGCTACACTAAGAAGTAAATCCTTTCCTCCGGAGCTGCGTCGCGTTTCATCACGAAATGCGGCGCAGGTTCCGGCCTAATTGGAGATCACGCGGTGAACACAGCGACACCTGCTTCCCAACTTGCCAATTCCATTGCAGCGCCATCGGCTGACAATGACCGATCTTTCCGAAATACCTATCTTATAGCACCATCCGTAGCAGTGTTGCTGGTCTGGATTTCAGTTCCGACCATCATGACTTTTTGGTTTTCCTTCCAGCACTACAACTTGGTTAACACAGCAGGCCGGGAATTTGTTGGCCTGGATAATTACATCTATTTCTTCAGCTCCAGCTCTCTAGCGATCGCAGCGTTTAACTCAGTCTTGATCGTTGTCGGCGTGGTTGTCTTGACCATTGGTATCGGCATCGGACTTGTCCTTCTTTTGGACATAGAGTTTCCAGGCTCATCGTTTGCGCGTGTTCTGGCAATCTCACCTTTTTTTATCATGCCGACAGTGGCGGCGTTAATTTGGAAGAATCTTCTTCTCGATCCGGTGAACGGTCTATTCACCACGATCCTGCGCGCAGTCGGCCTACCAGGCGTGGATTGGTTCGGTGTATTCCCGCTGATGTCAATCATTACGATCATCGCTTGGCAGTGGGTTGGCTTTTCCGTTCTAATATTGTTGACAGCCTTGCAGTCTCTCGATCGGGAGCTAAAGGAAGCCGCCGCGATGGATGGGGCTGGATCATTCGCGATATTTCGATTCATCATCTTGCCGCACTTGGCAAGACCCATTGGCATCGTCGTCATGATCGAAACGATCTTCCTACTCTCCGTGTTTGCAGAGATTTTCGTAACGACCTCGGGAGGACCCGGATTGGCTTCGACCAATCTTTCTTTCCTCATCTACGTCCAAGCGCTTCTTCGGTTCGACGTTGGCCTCGCTTCTGCGGGCGGCGTTATATCTATCATCTTGGCAAACGTCGTCGCCTATTTCCTGGCCAAAGCCGTATCACGCTCGCTGGAGATTTAAGAAAATGTCTTCTCGCCCTCTTTTCTCCGTCGGGATCAACTTCATCGTAGGATGGGGCGCCGTCCTGCTCCTAGTCTTCCCGATCATATGGATGCTTCTCACAAGCTTCAAAACCGAGATTGACGCGATCTCGCCAGAGGCATCGCTCATCTTTCAACCGACGCTTGATAACTACCGCGCGGTGCTTGGTCGGTCCAACTATTGGATGTTCGCCCTGAACAGTGTCGGAATATCGGCGGCTGCAACGTTCCTAGCTTTGCTAATCGGTTTTCCCGCCGCATACAGCATGGCGTTTCACCCCACCGAAAGGACCAAGGGAACTCTTCTTTGGCTGCTATCAACGAAAATGATGCCGCCCGTTGGAGTGCTGGTGCCAATATACATTCTATTCAAAGACATGAGCTTGATCGACACGCATTTGGGGCTCATCCTGCTGTTTCTAGTGGCCAACCTGCCCATCGTCGTGTGGATGCTCTACTCGTTTTTCAAGGACATTCCGCGCGACATTCTCGAGGCAGCGCGTATCGATGGCGCTGGATTGTGGGAAGAATTCCGCTTCATCCTGCTGCCGCTTTCTGGGCCGGCAATATCGTCTACAGCGCTCCTTTCAATTATCCTTTGCTGGAACGAAGCGTTCTGGAGCATCAACCTGTCGACGACTAAAGCTGCAACCCTTGCTGCTTTCATTGCGACGTACTCCGCTCCCCAAGGCCTTTTCTGGGCAAAGCTCTCTGCAGCAGCTGTGCTGGCCGTTGCGCCTGTGTTGATAATGGGATGGGTCGGTCAACGTCATCTTGTGCGCGGTCTAACGTTTGGGGCTGTCAAATGAGGGGCACAGATATTTCTACAGTGCAAACCTCGGTCCTAGTTACAGGTGCAGCTGGATTGGTAGGTGCCGCCGCCACGGTCGCTCTACGTGCTGCCGGGTACGAGGTGATCGCAACCGATCGCCTCGCGCCAGACGGCGGTGAGGCACTTGATTTCACCAATGAGGGCGCAGTTGAAAAGTTCGCTTCGCGGAACCTGCGGGCAATCGTCCATTGCGGCGCGATATCTGGACCTGCCGATGCAAAGGCAAATCCCCAACTCATAGCACCAGTCAACGTCCTCGGCACATTCAACCTGCTTGAGCTTGCTCGAAAGTGCAAAGTTAAGAAGTTTATCTACTGTTCCTCGACCAGCGTGTATGGCAACATTGATGCTCCAGGGCCAGTCGGCGAAGACCTGCCGCTCAAACCCCAAAGCCTCTACGGTGCGTCCAAGGCATCTGCAGAAGCGCTTGTAGTGGGATACGGCCAGGAATTTCAGTTTGATGCTGTCTCCTTGAGAATAAGTACCGTCTATGGCCCTGGTCGTAAACACTTTTGTGCAATCAGGCGTCTAGTAGATGATGCTATTCTGGGGAAACGCGGCGTCCTTAAGCATGGCTTAAACGACGTTCGACAGTACATTCACGTATCTGACGCAGCTAGAGCGATCGTTTTGGCGTTGAACGCCACAGAGACACCGCGCTTCACTTACAACGTCACCGGAGGCGAAGCCGAAACAGTTGGCGGTATAGCCCAAATCGTCGCGACGTTTATCCCCGGCTTTACGCCCTCCATCGGGGCGGAACGTGATCCCGGGGAGGACACCCACCCGGTGTTTTCTCTTGCGGCTGCCAAGCGCGACTTTGGTTATAGCCCGGAGGTTTCCCTCGCCCATGGCATAAGGGACATGATCGAGGCGGTGAGAGCGAACAATTTCCACGGAGTTCAAGAAAATGCCAAGGACGATTAGAATCGCCGCAGCCCAGATGGGGCCCGTGAATCCAAGCGAGGAACGAAGCGTAACAATTAGCCGCATTTTGAAACTGCTCGGCAGCGCAGCGGATAAAGATTGCGACCTAGCTGTGTTTCCGGAGTTGGCGTTGAGCACGTTTTTTCCTCGGGAATATCACGCGGATCTGCGCAAGGCTGATATGTTTTATGAGAAGTCAATGCCAGCTCAGGACCTGCAACCGTTGTTCGCGCTGGCGCAAGAACGGAAAATCGGTTTCAGTTTGGGGTACGCCGAGCTTGTTGAGGACCATGGGATCAGCCATCGCTACAATTCGCAAGTTTTGATCGACAAACAGGGAGTTGTTATTTCGAAGTATCGCAAGATTCATCTTCCCGGTCATTCGGACTATAAGGAGAATGATCCGTTCCAAAATCTCGAAAAGTATTATTTCGAAGTCGGCGATCTTGGCTTTCCGGTGGTTGATGCCTTCAATGGTCGCATCGGAATGTGCATTTGTAATGATCGGAGATGGCCCGAAACCTATCGCGTGATGGGCCTGAAGGGCGTCGAGCTCATCGTCTTGGGTTATACCACTCCGCTGGAAAACCCACGGGCAGATCAATCCGCAGAATTGCGACAGTTTCATAACCATCTTTGCATGCAGGCGGGCGCGTACCAAAACAGCACGTTCGTTGTTGGCGTTGCCAAGGCTGGGATTGAGGGTGGGGTCGAGCTCATGGGGGGCTCATGCATCGTTCATCCGGACGGGCGGATTATTGCTCAAGCCAAGTCTCTTGGTGATGAGGTGGTCGTCGCTGATTGTGATCTGGATGACTGCCTTAACGGGAAAGCCGAAGAATTCAATTTTGAGCGAAACAGAAGGCCCAGTCTTTACGAAGGCCTGCTCACACCACATGGGGAAACCGTATGACCGCGATCAGTATTGAAAACTTGAACAAGCATTTTGGCGTCGTTCACATCTTGAAGAACATCTCTCTTAAAGTGGAAGAAGGTGAATTTGTTGCACTTGTCGGACCGTCCGGCTGCGGCAAGTCAACCTTGCTTCGGATTGTAGCCGGGTTAGAAAAGAGCAGCGGAGGTGCAATTCGCATTGGTGCGCGCGACGTCACAAACTTGCCGTCGATGCAACGAGACATCGCGATGGTATTTCAAAGCTATGCACTTTACCCTCATATGACCGTGGCTGAGAACCTCGGGTTTTGTCTTCGCATGCAGAAGCGCCCCACAAATGAAATAGCAGAGAAAGTTCGCGAGGCGGCTCGCATCCTTCATCTCGAACCTTTGTTGGATCGCCAACCGCGTGATCTTTCCGGCGGTCAGCGGCAGCGGGTTGCGATGGGGCGCGCCATTGTTCGCAATCCACAAGTGTTCCTCTTTGACGAACCGCTCTCCAATCTCGACGCAAAATTGCGCGTAGTGATGCGAGCTGAAATCAAGGAGGTCCAGCAACGGTTTAAGACGACGACGGTCTATGTCACGCACGATCAAATTGAGGCAATGACGATGGCCGATCGCATCGTGGTGATGGATAAAGGGGAGATCGTGCAGGCGGCTTCGCCAATGGAAATCTACTCGCGGCCAAAGAACATTTTTGTCGCTGGCTTCATCGGGTCTCCGCAGATGAACTTCGTGAATGTGTCTGTAAACGACAAAGGTGCCGCCAGTCTGTCGAAATCGACCAATACAGCATTCGCTCAGAGCCCGTCCCTGCCTCGCGGCGAGTACGTCCTCGGCATCAGACCGGAAAACCTTAACTTACAACAGGGGGATGGAGTGCCAGCAAGAGTGACTCTGGTTGAGCCGACAGGCGCTCAGACTTATATTCACACTCGCACCGAGGGCGGAGACGAACTGGTTGCCATGGTTGACGCTGACGTTGTCGTTCGAAGCGGGGAAATCGTGCGTGTGAAACCCTCAACGAGCAGCTTTCACCTCTTTGATGTTTCTTCGGGTGAGCGTATCAAATTCCCCCGGGCGATCGCGTAATTGTTAAGAAGTTTGGCAAGTGTGCGATCTGTCCACTTGCCAAGTTTTCCGAGTTGCATGATGCCGCTTCATAGTAAGCCCCCGGTGAAGGCCGTCTTGCGAGGTTGATGCGAACATCGGAAGTCCTAGTGCAAACACTAGGAGTAGTCCTATGACCAAGCATCCGATTGAAGTGATCACGTCTGTGGAGCGCCGTCGGCGTTGGTCTCGCGAGGACAAAGAGCGGCTGGTTGCAGCCTGCCTTGAGCCTGGTGCGGTTCTTTCCGAGATTGCCCGTGCGGCCGGCATCCACGTAAGCCAGCTCTTTCGGTGGCGCAAGGAACTCTGCCGGATCGAGGAACCGTCGACGCCGGTATCGAACACCTTGGTGCCCGTGATCGTGTCGGAGGCGGCGCCGGCTGCCCAGCCCGCCGCCTTAGAAGCGCCAGCCCCATCGCAGTCTCGCCGGAAGCGTAGCGATGTGACGATTGAGCTGGGCCGCGGTCGTCGTGTCCGTGTGGCCAGCGACATCGACACGGAGGCACTTGGCCGTATTCTCGATTGTGTGCTGGGTCGGCGATGATCCCGGTTCCTGCTGGTGTGAAGGTCTGGCTGGCGACGGGCCATACGGACATGCGCAAAGGCTTTCCCGGTCTGTCACTGATGGTGCAGGAGACGTTGAAGCGGGATCCGATGTGTGGACACCTGTTCGTCTTCCGCGGTCGTGGCGGTGGCCTGATTAAGGTCATCTGGCATGATGGCCAGGGAGCCTGCCTGTTCACGAAGAAGCTGGAACGCGGACGCTTCATATGGCCGTCGGCGGCCGATGGGACGGTCGTGATTACCCCTGGGCAGCTTGGTTATTTGCTGGAAGGTATCGACTGGCGGATGCCACAAAAAACTTGGAGACCGACCTCAGCCGGATGAGCAAAAACGCTGGAATGACGGGGTCGAATATGATTCCATCAGTCCATGAACGATACGGCTGAACAGCTTCCTGACGACCTTGCCAGCGCCCTTGCGGCCCTGGCGGCGGGGCGTGCTCGACGCATCACGGCCGAGGCAGAGGCAGCGACCGCCAAGGCGGAGGCAGCCAGCGCAAAGGCGCTCGTATCGCACTCCGAGGCGCTGATCGCGCGGCTGAAGCTGGAAATCGAGAAGGTCCGCCGCGAGCTCTACGGCAGTCGCTCGGAGCGCAAAGCGCGGCTTCTCGAACAGATGGAACTGCAGCTCGAGGAGCTGGAGGCCGATGCTGGCGAAGATGAACTGGCAGCAGAGATCGCAGCCAGTGCCTCGACCGTCAGGGCCTTCGAGCGCAAGCGACCATCACGGAAACCGTTTCCCGAGCATCTGCCACGCGAGCGTGTCGTCATCGCTGCTCCGACAAACTGCTCCTGCTGCGGCTCGGCCAAGCTGTCGAAGCTCGGCGAGGATGTCACCGAGACCCTGGAGGTCATCCCGCGTCAGTGGAAGGTCATTCAGACCGTGCGGGAGAAATTCTCCTGCCGCGAATGCGAGAAGATCACCCAACCGCCAGCACCCTTCCATGTGACGCCGCGCGGTTTTGCCGGACCAAACTTGCTGGCTATCATCCTGTTCGAGAAGTTCGCCCAGCATCAGCCGCTGAACCGTCAGAGCGAGCGCTATGCCAGAGAGGGGATCGATCTCAGCCTGTCGACGCTGGCCGACCAGGTCGGCGCTTGTGCCGCGGCCCTGAAGCCCATCCATTCGCTGATCGAGGCGCATGTCCTGGCCGCCGAGCGGCTGCATGGCGACGACACGACCGTGCCAATCCTGGCGAAGGGGAAGACGGATACGGGGCGCATCTGGACTTATGTCCGGGATGACAGACCCTTTGGCGGACTACCGCCGCCTGCGGCTTTGTTCTACTCATCGCGGGACCGGCGGCAAGTGCATCCCGAGCGCCACCTGAAGACCTTCACCGGTATTCTGCAGGCGGATGCTTATGGCGGCTACAATCCGCTGTTCAAGGTAGACCGCAATCCCGCGCCTCTGGCACAGGTCCTGTGCTGGGCCCATTCACGCCGCAAGTTCTTCGTGCTGGCCGACATCGCCGCGAACGCCAAACGTGGCAGCAAGGCCGCGCCGATCTCGCCGATGGCGCTGGAGGCCGTCAAACGGATCGATGCCCTGTTCGATATCGAACGTGAGATCAACGGTCTTGCCGCCGAGCAGCGCCTGGAGCGCCGCCGCAAGGACAGCCAGTCGCTTGTCGAAGAACTGCATGACTGGCTCCAAATCGAGCGGGCAAAACTGTCGCGCAGTTCTCCCGTCGCCGAGGCCACCGACTACATGCTGAAGCGCTGGATCGGCTTCACGTCCTTCCTCGAAGACGGCCGGATTTGCCTGACGAACAATGCTGCCGAACGCGCGCTCAGAGGCTTTGCTCTTGGAAGAAAGTCATGGCTCTTCGCCGGATCGGATCGTGGTGCTGATCGTGCCGCCTTCATGGCCACGCTGATCATGACGGCAAAGCTCAATGACATCGACCCACAGGCCTGGCTCGCCGACGTTCTCACCAACATTGCCGACACGCCGATCAGCAGACTGGAGCAATGGCTTCCCTGGAACTGGACACCGGCACAGACACCCATGGCATTGGCATCATGACCTCCAGCGAACGCATCGCCCGGATTCACATCAAGCTTGATCATATCGAGCCAACCATATGGCGCAGGGTCGAGGTCCCGATCACCACCAGCCTGAAGGGGCTGCACGACGCCATCCAAGCCGTCATGCTGTTCCAGGATTATCACCTCTTCGAGTTCAATGCCGGCGGCAAGCGGTATGCCGTTCCTGATCCCGAATGGGACATGGGTCGCGAGACCTACGCCGCCCGCAACGTCAGGATCGGCGCTCTGGTGGATCGCGGCATCACCACCTTCAACTATACCTATGACTTCGGTGACGACTGGCGGCATTCAATCACTGTCGAGGCCGTCACGGACGCCGATCCGGCAGTCGAATATCCGCGCTTCATCGACGGCGACCGGCGCGCGCCGCCCGAAGATGTCGGCGGCTTGCTCGGCTTCGAGGACTTCCTCAACGCAATGGCAAAGCTGCGACATCCGCAACATCGCGAAGTCGTGGAATGGTATGGCGGTCGCTTCGAGCCGGACGATATTGGCGTCGATACGATCAATGAGAGGATAGCGAAACTGGCGCGTCGCCGAACCCTTGGAAAAGCTGGCTTCGCAAAAAGCCAGAACAGCCGCCACTGAAGCGAAACCGGCCCACCCGCGGCCCACGCCGGATGCTTACGCTTCATATTCGACTGCTACATTTGAATTCTGCCTCGTATGCTTCGAACGGCCCCTTCTTAATGGCGCCATTTGGATAAGGTGTGGCAGAGAGGCCCCTCAGCATTTTCTCAGCAAGGCAAAGATCAAGAGACGCTGTAGTAGGGACAGCCTTAGCGCGGCGAGAAAGGTTGTTCCTCGCTGAAATGCCCATTGTACCCGGGCACCATCGCCGGATATTACTACATAATGTTTTCGACGGTTGTATCCACTTGAGTCATCACAGAGGTTGGAAAAATGCTGGCCTTGAGAGGACTGCGAGACACTTTGTGTCAAAGAACGCGTTTTTTGCTTTTTCAGCGCTGGGATCTGGCCCGGCCGAGGTGTTGGCGCCACTGCTAAACTATTTTACCTCGCGCGGATACCGGCCAAGCTACAATTGGTTTTTGGAACTCGACTACATGGACCATATCAACCATGTTGGTCACCACACAGGCATGGTTAGGGACTATCCGAAGCTTGTCGCCAACCTTTAGACCAATAGCGCCGTTGCTCACGAGCCGGCCATGTTCTTCCGAGAGTTGATCAAGCAAAATGTCGTCGCGGCCCAATATATGACCATAGCCTTCAAGGCCGAGAAGATCAGACGTTAGTGTCTTTGAGCCGGCATCGATAATTGCGCGGTTGGGAGCAGGGACAGATACGACAGTTGCGAGCACGGTTAGCGCGCAGTCCTCCCAAGCGCAGACACCACGCATTACCAGCGAACGGTCATTATAGACGTATGTACCGGGTCGGTATTCGGTGGTCACGGCTGCTTCAGCGGCATTCATCATCGACGGCGTGCCACCTGATGAAATGACCGGCACTTCGATACCTTCTGCTTCGATCAGTGTTCTGGCGCACGTCATAAAACATTCAACGGCGGTTCCACTGTCTATTGGAGGATAGGTCATCAAACCGCCAAATACGAGCCCTGGCGCCTTAGCGATTTGCTGTGCGAGTGCTGCGGCATCTTTGGGGGTCGAAACACCGCATCGATCAGCGCCCGTATTACATTCGACCAGCACCCGTAGCGCTGAGGGCTCAGAGGCAAAGGCAGCTGAAAGCCCTTCGATAACTGTGATATTGTCGGCGACGACGCTAAGTTTCACCTTGCGGGCTAAAGCGGCGAGGCGCTCGAGCTTTTCCGAGCCCAGAATATTATAACTAATAAAGACGTCAAGTATATGAGGGCTGCCGGCCACCATTGCCTCGGCCTCTGAGACTTTCTGGCAAGTGATCCCAACCGCCCCCGCACTCAGTTGCATCTCTCCGATTGCCGGAAGCTTGTGCGTTTTAATGTGCGGCCGAACGTTTAAACAATGCTGATCAGCGTAAGCCTGGAAACGAGCAATGTTTCGACGTGCGATATCGATATCGACCAGAACGGCTGGTGTATTGACCGTTTGAACTTCCGATTGCGTGTTGGTCATTGGATCTCTTGAAACAAAATGTCCTAGCGTTTCAGCTAAATAAATTCTCATGCCGTCACCCAGACAACTACCGGGCGACTTGACAAGTTTGACAGTAAGGGCCCAATACGTCAATCCATTAATGTGGACAGGTGTCTAATATAACAGATTTAGATAAATGAGGTTTATATGACGATTAAGCGATACGGCGCCGGCGAGACCGGTGCAGGTGGACAGGCTCTTCCCTTTGCCCGGGCAGTAGAAGCCAACGGTTGGTTACATGTTTCCGGCCAAGTGCCGATGGAGAACGGCGAGATCATCCGCGGCGGCATCATCGCTGAGAGCCGCAAGGCAATCGAGAACGTAATTGCCATCTTGGACGAGGCAGGCTATCGCATCGAGGATGTGGTGCGAGTTGGCGTGTGGCTCGACGATCCCCGCGATTT
Source organism: Rhizobium sp. Root1212 (assembly GCF_001424985.1). GTDB lineage: Bacteria > Pseudomonadota > Alphaproteobacteria > Rhizobiales > Rhizobiaceae > Pararhizobium. The sequence continues at coordinate 9,599 of NZ_LMDA01000015.1, read as the reverse complement.
CTGGAGTTTTAACGGAGTATACGCGGAGTATTTCGGCTCCAACCCCCCGGCCCGTGCCTGCGTTCAGTCGCGCATGATGGTGGATTGCAGGGTAGAAGTTGATTGCATCGCCTATCGGGCGGATCGGGATTAAACGCTTGGGCGCGACTTGCAGAGGTCGCGCCCATAACGTGACTAGGACAGATGGAATGGAAGATCGCGCAGACGACACGGTTTCACGGCGCACGCGAGGCCTCGATCGTGCCTTCGAAATTCTGGAATTTCTGCGCGTCAGGCGCAAGCCGATGCGGCCGAACGAGATCGCCCTCGAAATCGGCGCGCCGCGTTCGTCGATCTACGAATTGGTCAATCTTTTATTACGCCAAGGTATGCTGGATTATCAGGGCCAGGATGGAAAAGTATTTCTTGGGCGCAAGCTTTATTTCCTCGGTACGGCTTATGCCGATCAGTTCGATCTGATACGCGAATCCGAGGACTTTTTGGCGAGGCTGGCCGAAGAAACCCGCGAAACGGCGCAGTTGTGCCTACTTGAAGGCAATAAGTATACCGTTGCGGTGATGCGCGAAGGCAGCAGGGCTTTCCGTATTTCGTCCAGTATCGGAGAACTTATATCCATCCCCTGGACGGCATCCGGTCGATTGCTTGTATCGCACCTTTCCGATCCTGAAATCCTCGCGTTCATTCCTCCCAATGATTTCAATTTACCGAACGGCACACGACTCGATCCGGCTAGCTTTATCGCAGAAGTCCGCCAGTCGACCATCGACGGCTATTTCACCTTTAACAGTGCCGTCGAGACCTTTGCGCACTGTTTCGCCGTTCCGGTACACCAGGCAGACGGTCAATGTGTAGCGACCGTCTGCCTAGTTACTCCGCAAGAAGACGGGATCCGGAATCACAGGAGTTTGCTCGACAGCCTGCTGACCGCCGCCGAGGGATTGTCAGTCCGACTCGGATATTCAGCCCGCAGAGAGCCAACGGACAAGCGGTAGTTGAGACATCTGGCATTCTTGATCGGCGGTGAGCTGGTTGTAGACGTCAGACAAGATACAGACTTGATAAAATACGCAAGTGCTTTGCCACTGCTTCACGCGCAGCCGGGTACATCCTCCAGCCGAAGGTACACTGGAATACCCCGCTCGTGCGCTATTCTGACATCGTTGTCGGCGCCGCGGCTCTCTCCCGGCAAACGCAGAACAGCATCGCACAACTGAAGTAACCGGCCGGCCACGGGATGGAAGATTGCTTCATATAAATCGTCGCCAATCTGTTGCCCACCAGCCGTTTGCCACACGGGCAGTGCGACCCATTCGCCAATCATCGGGAGATGGCCTGCTCGGAAAAGCGCGTGTGATGGTTCCTCGAGACGCTTTAGGTTTGCTGCCATTTTCTGAGGGTCGTCACCTGTGCCGGAACGGTAAGGGCCTGCAATTAAAATCAGCATCATAATCTCCTAAATGCACGAAGTTTCCAGAAAAATCTGGATTTTACCGGTAAAGCATGCATAATCATGCAAAGTCAAGGTGGTGGAAACTAAAATGCTAACATCTCACCGGCGGGCATTCATCTTGCTAAGACTTGGCAATGACGGGAAGATTTTCACCGGAGACCTGGCGGCGGAACTTCAGTTGTCGGAAGACATAATCTGCCGCGACTTGCACGAAATGGCCGTGGCTGGATTAGTAAGGCAGGTCCATGGAGGTGCGCTTCCGATCGCGCCACCTCTTCCTTGGAAGCACGCAAGAAAATCTCAACTGAGGTAAAGAAGCGGCTGGGACGAAGGGGCTCGTGTATGGTTGGCCAGGGCAGCTGACGTCCGTTGACGGCTGCCCCAATCGGGAAATAGTTTACACTCTCCCGGTACATAAGGCTAACAATACGCGACATCGCCTCACAATGCAGCCAAGGCAAAAGTCGATTCCTGTCACAACAACCGCTGTTTTTAGGTAGACCAAGTGAGCGCTGCCAACGCTCTGCACCGGACATTATGACTCAACATACAGGCCGTATTAATGCTTGAGCAGTTCTGTAATGATCTCTCGACCTAGGGTCCACAGCAATGCGCTTCCAAATTCCTCCTTGCAGAATAGTCGACAACGCGGAATGCGTGTTGACAGAATCTGGCCAAAGTCGGGCGAATGGACTGGACTAGTGTCCATTTCTCCGTACCAGAGATCGACTGGTACATGTACATCTTCGACTCGAAAGGGCCATGTGCTCCAGGTGTTCTGCAGGTCGCGTGTATATCCGCCACTTCCTCGAACAAAACCCTCATCGAGGCAGCGGCGATAAGCGTTAGCAAAAGGCTCGGCGCCGAATACGGCGCGGTCGGCATCCGAACTGTTCGTCATGACCATTGTCCATAACCAGTCGGCAGTTGCGAGTTCACTCAAATTCTTGGTGAAGGCCTCCGGATCAACTCGGAAAGACTGGAACATCGTGATGAACTCTTTATCGAGCTTATCAAACGTCGGCTCGAAGTTGAAGTCGTCTTGGCCGGACACGACCGCCACCCCTCTTACGACCTCACTCGCTCCGAGCTGGAGTGCGTAGGGAGCCCCTTGCGAGAATCCCACCGCAACGGCATCCTTCAACTCTCGCGCCTCAATCAACGTCTCAACGTCCCGGGCCCATGAGTTCAACGAGCTATCGAGATTTGCGTCCGAACGGCCAAGACCTGGTCTATCTATGCCAATCAACCGGCCACCGAGGGATGAGAGATCAGCTTCGGCAAACCCCAGACTTCCGCTCATCGCAGCCCCAGTGCAAAAAATAATGGGTCGGCCGCCAATCGGTCCCCACTCGGACCAGGCAAGGCGCCTCCCGTCAGGCAACAGAATGTAATCCTGGCGCAATGATGGCTGCGGGTCCTTTGCGTTCATCGGCTCATTCCGTCTAAGACAGCCGTCTCGTGCGGCGAAATTCGTCTTCCATTGAGCGCGAGAAGTTCTTCTGAATCTGGCTCTTCCAATCTGGCCTCCATAAAATCGAACATCGACCGGGTGATCTTAAAGGCGAAGGTTGTGCCGCCTTGATCATTCCGTTTTTCAACTCTTTCCCATCGCAAGGATTTTGGTCCTTGTAGCCAGTGCATTTCTACAATGAGCGCGCTGGCATGGGCTGCATCGGCGACAGCCTTCCGCTCATCCTGCAGCGTGAAGCCGAGGTCGAGAACGATGTCCACACCCCGCAACGCAACAGGAAGGGCGGTGTCCAAAATACGGCGGTTGCATCTCTTCACGCGATCAAAGATCCAGGTTGGGTCAGGGTAAGCCAGTATGTCTGGACCAAACAAGGACAACATCCATTCATCGATTGAAAACCGGACGCCATTGATCCGGTCGGTATGTTCCTGAGCATATGTGGTCTTACCCACTCCGATGGGCCCGGCCACCATGTGTATCTTCCCAGACATCTTTCCCTTTCCTCGAGGACTATCTATGTGCTTCACCGCATGGCGTTTGCCAACAACGATCAGTAGAGCGTTAAAGCCATAGGTTGCTCCTGTAACGAACCACATCGACCAGACAAATCCATGCCGCATGCCAGCCGACATCACCACATATTGACGGACCCGACGGAGATGGAAGCCCCCAGCGAGAAGGCTGCCATGGTCATCCGCAATGCATTCGTCATGATCCCTATCCATTTAAAGTTCGGGGAGGTCGTAGTGATCCTGATGACCGATGTATTTGTCAAATATCGACTTTTTGGTCTACGACGCGGGCGGTAGAAGGCAGCAATGATCCAACGGTTGTATAAATCTTCGCAAGGTAGCAAGTTTGGCAAGTCTTTCCGATTCATCTCGAACAAAAACAGGGTTGCCGGATAATACTTCATATGCCCTGGCGGCGAATTCTGCGGCCATGTCATAGTCCCCGACGGTCGCGTAGCATTCGGCGAGCTCCTCGCAAACAAATGGCGCCTTGTCGCCGGCCGTTTCAGCATCTTCGACAACACGTCTCCCCAAGGTTATTGCTTCGTTGAGGTTATGCATCGCCCGCAAAGTCTTGACTACTGCATAGCGAGAGATCTTTAGCGTTTGCGAATCCCCGTAGACCGATTGGAACTTTTCATCTTTGCGGAAACAGATAAGCGCCTGGTCATACAAACCGCTCTCGTAATAGGTCCAACCCAGATTATAATGCAGCATCGCCGTCCAGCCATGACTTACGCCATTCGCAGCGATATAGTCGAGCGCTGTCAGCGTCCACAGTTCGGCCTCAGCAAGTTCTGAAGCAATCGCAAGCATATGAGCAGCATCAACCGCCAGATTGTGATCCGCATTCGCGCGCGCTATTTTCCACGCATCCAGAAAAAACGGCAACGCGGCTTTTGGATCTCCCGCTGTGTTGTGAAGTCGCCCTCTTTCGATGGCGATCCACGCCGACGCCTTTTCGCCGTCATGGCTCAACAATCCAGCGGCCTCATCCAACGTCTGATGCCCCAACTGGAAATCTTCCGAAAGCCCGGCTATTCGCGCCCGGCGCGCCAGATTTAACACACTCTCCATATTCTTTACTCCTAGAGTAGGTACTGGCAGGCCAGTCCCAACGTATCGATCAAACCGCAATTTATCGAAATCTGCGGCTTAGTGTTTAGGGCGACGTCTGGCTTAGGAACGAGGCAATGGAGCGGTTCACCGCTGTCGCGCGCTCTACCGGGGCCATATGAGTATCTCCGTCGAGGATAGTGACTCTAACGCCACAATTGCGCGAAGCGGCCTCAATGATTGCTTCGGCAAAAAACTGGTCCCGGCTACCCCCGATAATGAGCGTATGGGAATCGAACGGTAACGCGTCGGCCCCAGGCAGCTCGCTGCGGAGCATCGCGTCGAGATATCGAACAATTGCCTCTGGCTTTCCGAGCCGCTTCAACATGCGATTTCCCCCAATACACACGCGCAAACCCACCAGCCAGTTAAGCCAAGGGTTTCGGAACATGGAGGTAAATTCTTTCAACAGGCCTTTCATATCCCCGGTCTCAACCAATTCGATCTGGCGCCTCACGAGACGCTTTCCTTCGGTTGAAAAACGATGGGCGCTTGCAATCAGGATAAGTCTGTCGATTTTTTCAGGCCAGCGCGCCGCGAGGTGAGCGGCGACAACGCCACCATAGGAGATGCCCATCACATCGGCTCGCCCACCGAGGTGTCGATCGATAATTTCCGCCGCATCATGCGCCAGCCCCTCGACTGTTACCGTAGTCGGACTCGGATCGTAGCCGATGAGAACAATACTACGGTCGTTCGGCAGCAGCCGTTTCAGACGACTTACGTCCTTCGACATACGTTCGCGATCTGGCGCCATCATGAAGCCCTGACCACCGTTAATCACGAGGATTGGGTTCAGGCCACCGCCGATCCTTGCAAAGGGAACCCGTCCCAGAAATGTACCTGTGTCTAGTGTATGCATGACTTAAAAACCGAACCGCTGTATCACGATGCCTAGGTTGTATCCCGCCGCCATCATCCGTTCATTTGAACACATGAAGGGCGGCATACTGGAGAAGCATGATCGTCTTGCCGTCCCGAATGCGCCCATCCGCAATCATCTCCAGCGCTTCATCTATCGTAGGTTCGAGGCGCTCGATGTCCTCACCTTCATCCGCGTTTCCGCCGCCATTGGATACCTGGTCCGCGGCTGAATAGGAGCCAATGAAGAAGTGGAGCCTCTCGGTCACCGAGCCGGGACTCATGAAGGCATCGAAAATCGGTCGCACATCGCTTACCCGATATCCGGTTTCCTCCTCGACCTCCGCCTTGATCCGTTCTTCCGGAATGGCATTGTCCAAAAGACCTGCCGGTGCCTCCGTCAGAAGATCGTCATGGCCATTGACATACGCCGGATACCGAAATTGCCGGGTTAGAAGTACCCTACGCCGCTCAAGGTCGTAGAGAAGAATCGTCGCACCGTTGCCGCGATCGTAGGTTTCCCGGCTCTGCCTCTGCCAGGTGCCGTCACCCCGCAGGAAGCTGAGTGTTGTCTTCCTCAAAATGTACCAGTCGCTTGAGAGCGTGGTTACCTCTTCAACTTTGATTCGATTAGATATCGTCATGTTCGTCTCCGATGCACATAACCGCACGGTATTGCACGAATGAATAAAACGTGCAATAAGCCGCAGAACAGATGAGGTCCGTGATGCTAACGAGCGAAAGAAAAGCCCTTATCCTTGACACCCTCGCAACCGCGGGCCGCGTGGTTGCGAAAGAGCTCAGCATTGCGTTGGGCCTGTCGGAAGATACAATCCGGCGCGACCTTCGCGAGCTTGCCGCGGAAGGTCTGCTACAACGGGTCCATGGTGGAGCTTTGCCGGCATCAAAAGCGCTCGCTGACCTTCCAAGCCGAAGGAATATTTCCGTCGAGGATAAGACGGCAATCGCAAAGGCGGCGGCGGCGATGGTCAGGAATGGCCAGATCATTTTCCTGGATGGCGGGACGAGCACCGTTGCGGTGGCCCGCGCTCTTCCCCGGCAACTCCATGCGACCGTTGTCACACACAGCCCCGATATAGTGGTCGCTCTTTCCGACCACCCATACGTCGAAGTGGAGCTTGTCGGCGGCCGCATTTACAAACACTCCAACGTGGCAGTGGGTTCCGTGGCCAGTGAGGGTATCTCCCACATCCGCGCCGACATTTTTTTCATGGGTGTAACCGGCATCCATCCCGACCACGGGCTTACGACAGGTGACAGAGAAGAGGCGGCGATCAAGCGAGCTATTAGTCGCCAGTCGGCGGAAACACTTGTCCTCGCATCCAAAGAAAAACTCGGCGCAGTCTCCGCTCACGATATCATCGGTCTCGATCAAATCGACGGGCTGATCGTGGAACAGAGCTGCCCGTATGATCTCCTGGAACCTTACCAAATGCGTGGAATCTCAATCACGCGCGCTCAGGCATGAGCAGACCGGGCGAGATGTCGGCGCGGTCGCTAACGCGCCCGGCCTTATCCACACCAGAGCGAACTATGGTGTCCACCCTCTACATGAGTGATCCCCCTCTCTCGAAAAAAATACTCTTCCTCTTCGCGTTTTTTGCCTCTTCGCTCGCCGGCTGCCAGAGCCCACCGTCCGTCACGCCGATCGGCTATAATGGCACCACCAAAGATGGAGTAATGACCGCCAGGCCGTTGACGGATGCCGAGATGGCCAAAGCGATGAAATCGGCACAGCGTGCAAGTGACATGGTACCAGCAATCGCGGCCGCAAATACCTTCGGAGGACTAGATCCGACCGGCATGACCCATATGGCGGTCACTGCGGAAACCACGCGACGCATGCAGGATTTCCAGCAGTACGTACCCGGCATGATGGCAGCAAACGTCCAGCGGTTGGAAGGGTTTTGCAAGACAAACCCCAAGTTCGACGCCTGCGTCGAGTTTCGGAAAACCAAGGCCGAAATGAAAGCGCGCGGTCAGCGCATGCCGGACGGGTCTGTTCCCCAGCCGTAATGGAGGTCGGATTCTTTTAGTTAAAGCTGAAAACTGCCGATGGGTCAGGGACAAGACAGATGGTCACCGTTCGCAAAGCAAGCACAACAGACATTCCGGCGATAAGCCGGGTGCTGACCGCCTCGATTACATGCCTTTGTACTGAGGATCATGGAAACGATTCAGGCCGCCTACGCCAATGGACGCAAAACAAGTCCGAAGCAGGCGTTGGTAAAATGATGGATAATCCGGATCAAACGGTCTGGGTCGCAGAAGTCAGCGGCGAAATCGCTGGGGTGGGAGCAGTCGCTGGCGACAGCATCGTCCTCAATTACGTAGCCCCCGAGCACCGCTTTCAGGGAGTGAGCAAGGCGCTATTGGCCGCGCTGGAGGACTCGTTCCGCAATGCGGGCTTCTCTTTGGGAAAGCTGGTCAGCACCAGAACTGCTTTGCGCTTCTACCTCGCCTCCGGCTGGTCAGAGTTGGGAACAGGCGGGGGCGGAATCCGCATGGAAAAGGTGCTGTGAAGAGCAAGGCGCCACATGCGTTTTAGTCGCATCGAACGAGCGTTCAAATTCTTCGACGCTCGCTGCGGCGGGTCTCGTCTCATCTGTTGACGGCGACGAGTGGTAACGCGAAGAGGCGGTTGATGAACCGCACACGTTGATCCCAAGGTCGTCGACGCCGAAGCCCTCTCGGGCTAGCAGTGGATGATTTCAACCCGGTTGGCTACGTCTACATACCCCCGCCTTGAAAGGAATCGAACCCGCAACCCCAGTTCTCTGCCGCAAACATGCATAAAAAAAATGGCATCAGAATGTGATATCGATCAAGTCACTCCATGATCTATCCCCTTCCGCGCTCCGAGCATCACTTAAACGCAATACCTAGCGCGCCTAAAAACTCTCGCATGATGTCATTGACGTCACGCTGGCGCAAAATCCGGGCTTCTCTGATTTCCGTGTCGTCTGCAGCTCCTTCAATTTCGAACTGCGCCACGGCAACATTGCCTTCGCGCAGGTAGCCTTCGTCTGGCTCCGGATCACAAAAACGGGTGAGCAATAGCGTCAGGGCACGTTCGATGATCGGAACGAGCAAATAGTGCCTCAACATTCGCATGAACTCGTATAGGAAGGCCATCTTGTCCGAGGTGATCGATCGATGGGCGAACCTTGATTCGGCTCGGTCCTCGCGCGTCATGAGCAGAATCTTCAAACAGAATCAAATTTCTGCGCACGAAATTGACGTTTCCTGCGCTTGAACTATACTCTATGCATCAACCAATTGAGGAGTGCAGAGAATGGCGTTCAGAGCTGATGAAGCCGCCGTCAATGGTTTCGAACGAGCGAAAAGCTATCTAGTGTCGAGAAATTTCACTCCCGATGAACGCTTGCGGAGCGAGCGTGCGCTACTGGATATCATCGATGAGTGTGGACCAGTTGTTGAAGGCTATCCGACATGGCATCCATTGGTATCGCGTCACGATGAGCACAATCCTGAGACTTATCCCAGTGATCGTTGCGGCTATCAGGGGCTTGATCACACGGTCTATTTCGCGCACGGCTTTTTAACTTGCCCATATGTAAACGGCGAGAAAGTTGTCGCATCCGTTGACAGTCTCCAGCACCATCCTCGTGCAAAGATCACCGCTGAGATTCTTGACGTTCCGTTCTACAATACCGGTACCCAAGCGGTTCTTGTTCGCTGTGAATGGGATGCAATGCTTGAGCCGGGGAAGCTGGTGCCGAAATCACTTGCTGTCCCGCTTATGCTTGAGCAGGAAATCCCGGTTTGGCGATGGTCATCCCGGGCGGAGAACTGGGAAACGATGCGGCCTTATCTTCTCGGCGCTCCACATGGAAGCAGATCATCGCTCTTCGTCAGCCAAGATACAGCACTGGCAATGAAGAAAATTTATCTCGCGATGGTTGAGAGTGGAATGTTCGGTCCCGTGAAGATGAGTTAATTGTAAAGCGAGCTCTGGCCTTAAATTCTGCGTAAAGAACGAGCTGACAACCGGCTCTGTCAGCTACTCCTCAAATGATATGGATTGTTCGAAAATGGCGCCAAAGTGAACCGCCCCGACTTTGCCGGAGACCGTTTGGTTTAAGTTATGCGGCCATAGCTGGTGCGTCCAGCGTGGCGTAGTATCGTTCTTCTGCCTCTGCAG
>NZ_LMDA01000014.1 GCF_001424985.1 Rhizobium sp. Root1212 | reverse complement strand
CGATCTGGCCAATGAGCGACGACGTTTCGGCTACCGATGGCTGTTCATTCTGCTTTGGCGAGATGGGGAGCCTTCCGGGGTCAATCGCATCTACCGGCCCCAGATACGTCGATCTCTGGCCGTCGTGTTGCACGAGAACTGACGACGCTTATTGAACGGCGAGGCAAGCCCGGCATGATTGTCTCCGACAATGGAACCGAGTTGACCTCGAATTCCATCCTTGGCGGATCGAAGGATCGCAAGGTCGAGTGGCACTACATCGCGCCGGGAAGGCCAATGCAGAATGGCTGTGTCGAGAGCTTCAACGGACGCATGCGCGACGAGTTGCTCAATGAGAGCCTGTTCTTCGGCCTCGTCCATGCCCGCAGTGCTATTGCCGAATGAGCGAACGATTACAACAATTTCCGGCCGCACTCAACGCTCGGATACCAGACCCCGGCAGACTATGCCGGGTCCATCGCCGCAACCGGCTCCAACGCTACGCAATGTGGAAGCTTCGCGTTTCCACAGTTGCTCCCACCGCGCCATTTGGCGTATCAAAAACCGCCGAGGCTCTAATCAGAGCCGGATGAACGTTCAGTGGCAGGTCACAGTGGTTATCAGTCCCGTTTTCCCGGCCGTGTCGCCTCATTGACCGTCGCCAATCCGCTCAGCCCGTCCGTGTTACCGGTTGCTGCCAGTGCCTCGAAGATCTTCTTGGCATCGCCATAGCGCTTCAACTTCAGGTAGGAGTAGCCCTTCAGGACCATGAGGTCGGTGCGCTCGGGGCCAAGCTGCTTCAACTGATCAAGAACAAGGATAGCCTCGCGCGGGCGGTCGTCGTCGAAGGCGGAGATGGCTTTGTTGGCGAGGATGGCGCGTTGGAGTTCGACTACCCTTTCCTGCGACATCGGGGATTTAGCGGCGGAGATGGCGGCTTTGCTGGAGAGGCCGGCGCGCAGATAGGCGAGGCTCTGGCCGTAGGCGGCGTCTTCGCGTGTTTTGGCATTTGCCCCCAGGAGGGCCACTTCGAAGGCTTCGGCTGCTTCCAGCGGGCGGTTAAGGTCCATCAGGCACCAACCGCGGCTGAGGGCCGTGTTTGGATTTAGCGTCCGGGGATCGACGGTCGTTTTGCAGCCGTTGCGGCGGGCAGGCGCGGCTTCCTGCGTAACGCGCACGGTTCGGCGGGGTTCTTCACGCCGATAGTCGATATAGGCTGGCTCTTCGGCGACGACGCGGCGTTGCGGCTCAATCTGCTGCTTCTGGACAACGGGCTGCTCTGCGACCACCGGCCGGGCCATGCGCTCCTGGCGCAGGCGCAAGGCGCGCTCGGCCTCCGTCTCTACCTCGCCGACGCGGGCGATGCGCTCAGAGCGGCCGGCCCACAGGCGCTGGATCTGCGCAAGGCCCGCCTTGTCGCCGATTTGCTGATAGGTCACCGCAAGGCCGTAGGCGGAAGGCTCGTCGTCCAGCTTCCAGCCAAGTGCTGTGCGGAACCACTGGATGGCCGTCTGTGGCTGGCCAAGGGCGCGGGCATACCAGCCGAACTGCTGCGCCGTTGCCGGATCGCGCGATTTGATCACTTCCGCCGCGATGCGCTGCAGGACATCGACCTTTATCGGAAGGGGCGGCTCCACGGCGAGCAAATTTGCCGTCGCCGCGAGATAGACCGCCTTTGCCTCGTTGGGAGCATCCCGCCAGCGATACATCGTGTCTTCGGCGTTCAGGAAATCCTTGCGCTCGATCAGCGTCAGCGCCAGCCCCTGCGAGGCGGAAGCGGTGTCTTCCTTGTCATGCGCACGTTGGAACCACTGTTCGGCGGAGGGCATGTTCTTGTGCAGATAATGATACCAGCCAAGCAGCAAGGCATCGGATGCGAGGCCACCCGTTTCTGCCGCCTTCTCCAGCCGCTCGACATAGGCAGCCGGCACCGACTTCTTTTCGTCCGTATTGGCGTCGGCGATGAAACGGCGGGCGAGATCGTCCCGCAGGCTGTCGAACTCACCTGCCCCGTTGTCCAGCACCTTGCCCTTGGCGAGCAGTTCCTCGATGGCGGGCGCCGGCAGGATCGCCGAGGCCTTCTGCACGGTCGCGAGACGTTCCGCCGTGTTCGTGCAATTGTTGAGGATGTAGTTGTAGGCATCGGTGGCACGTTGCGCACGGTCGGTACGGAAAAAGGCCTCGGCGACGCGCCAGAGAACGTCCACCTCGCTGCAGGTCAGCAGACTGGGCGTTTCCGAGCCGAGCGTGACGACGGCCTCGTATTGCTTGAGATCGGAGGCATTGATGAGCCTGAGGCGGGCTTCGGCGACGTTCAGCCGCTCCATCAGGTCGGCCGGCGGTTTCCAGGTCGGCTCCTTCGCCTGCCGCTCGGCAATGGCCTTGCGGACTTCGGCATAGCGCGCTTCGGAGTAGAGCTTCCACATATCCTCGAGCGCGGTGTCGGCGTTCTGCGGGACGGCCAGCGGGTCTTTCGGCGGAACCCAGTTGGGATAGAGCGCCTTCAGCCGCGAAATTTCCGCCTGCAGGCGAACGGTGTCGCCGCGGCTTGCGAAATAGCGCAAGGCGCTTTCATCGACCACCGGATCGGTCGCGGATGTGGTGATGGCATCGGGAAGAGTTGCGGGCGTGGGAACGACTTCGCGGAAATTCGGCGCGGCATAGCGCGACATCTTGCCCGCGGGGGCAGTAAGAGATGCCAGTTCGAACGATGCCGCCTCGTCGGCCGCCGTCCCGCCCTTCACGACGTCGACCAGCCTGTCGAAGATCGCACTGTCGCGCACGCCGACAAAGGCGGCGGCAAGGGCGACGGACAAGGCGAGATGCGACAGCTTCATAAACACTCCGGCCGCTTTTCAGCGACAAATGCCAGCCCCAGAAGATGGAGCGTCGACGGATAATAGAGCGTCGGCTGAAAGCGCTTCACGTCTTCCGGCAACGACGTTCCGTCGATTACACAGGCCAGAATATGGTTAACAATTCGATAACCCGGATCGCGTAAGTTGTTTCTTATATTTCCCGTTTCTATATCAATGATTGCAGCGGCGCCGTTGTTTCCAGCCATTCCCCGGCGAAAACGATTAAGCACGACGGGGTCGTTTTCGCCTGCGCGCACCAGATAAAGCGGGATACGCAAGGCGTTATAGCCGAACTCGGGCGGAAACCCCTCGGCAGGTTTGGGCTGGACTGCAAGCGACAGCCAGTCGGGCGGCAGCGCTTTCGGCCCAAGTGCGGCCTGACGCACCAAAGCCAGGCCGGATTCGCGAATCCGCGCCCATTGCGGCGATGGCACGAGCGAATCAAGCACGGGCAAGGCCTCGAACACCCAGTAGGAGAGATTGACGACAGGCCCATCCTTGCGGGCCGGCGCGACGAACCCCTCGGCGCCCGGCAACAGCAGGCTTCGGTCGGATTGCTCAAGGATGGCATGGTCTAGCATGGCGCGGGCGATTGCGGCGCCTGCGGCGAGATAGTCGTTGCGCTTCCACTCCCGCCCGGCCAGCGCCAGCGCATAGGCGATGAGAATGTCGCCATCGGTCGCGTTGTTGATATCGGTGACGTGCGGTTTGGAAGCCGGGCTCCACTTCCAGGCGGCAAGGCCGTCATTGCGGATCAGGAGTTCGGTTTTGGTAAAACTCCAGATCAGCGCGAAATCGGCACGCTCACCGGCCAGATAGGCGAGCAGCAGGCCATAGCCTTGCCCTTCGCTGTGGCTGATATTGCCGTTGCCGTCATCGACGATCCGGCCGCGCGGATCGAGAAACCGGGCTTTGTAGGCATCCCACGCCTGCGCTTCGATATGCTGCTGCGACCAGGCAGACGACGTCGCCATCATCAGGCCGGCAAGCCCGGCAAGAAGAGACAGAAGCATCGCGCGGGCACGTGCCGTCATCCCCTCCGTCCCAGGTTGGAGAGCAGGAGGGCCGTTGCAAGCCCGAGAATGACCGTCAGACCGGCCAGCAACAGCGCGTAGCTCAGGATGTTGCTGGAAAGCCAGTTGGCGGCGATGAGCCGATAATTGGCGAAGGACGGCGGCTGCGTCGACACGAGTTCGACGCGGGTCGCAGCAACCGTATCGATGGCCTTGGCGTCGGGTCGGTAGCTGGCGACATGGCCGGTAATCCGGCTCCAGTTCTCCCGCGCGGTCAAGGCCAGCGCTCCATCCCTGAGTTCCTTGCCCGTGCGGCCGGCCAGCACGGTCCATGTGCCGTTTTCTTCCGGGCTTGCCCCTTGCGCGAGGATCAGCGACGTATCCTTGGCCGGGGAGAAGCTGACCTCGTCCGCCGGCGTCAGCCGCAGCGAACTCAGCGAAATGTCGAAGTTGCGCTTCATCCAGTCTTCGATGGCGGTGACCTGGCCGTTCCAGGCCCCTCCCCTCAGCTTGCCGCGCCATTCGTCGAAGGCTTCGCGCGTTTCCAGATCGTCCCCCGCCGCACTTTCGCCGCCGCCCCAGACCGTCTGGTTGGTGGCGGCGATATTGAGCTGGGTGAAGACCGCGGACGGCATCTGCGAAAGCGCCCCGATGAAGATCGCATTGCGGTTGCCGATCAGCGACGGCGAGGCAACGGTCTCGATCGGGATCGGGTGGCCGGCGCTTGTCGCAATGCGGGCAAGGAACGTCGCCGAGGCCGAAAGTGTATCGCTGTCGATGCGATCCACGAAAACGGGTACCGGCGTCCTCGCGCGGCTGTAGGGAAAACCTGTTCCCGCGACGGCGGATAGATTGGGCACTTGCGCGATCTGGGCGAAATCCGGCATGTGAAACTCGGACGTGTCGAACAGCGCGAAACGGGGTGTTTGCGATGCCGCAGTGCCGGGCACGCAGGCCTGGTCTTCATCCGTGTTCAGGATCGCCTCGATCGCGACCGTATTCACGCCGGGCTGGAAATGGCGAAGCGTCACGTTGATCGGCAGGTGGCGCAGGATACCGCCGCCCGGCGTGGAGATCGGCACGGTCGAGGCGATGTTGCCATTGATATAGATATCGATGTGGCTGCCGGGCAAAACGGTTTGCGCATAGGCGGCATCGAGCAAAAGCACGGCTTCGCCATAGGCATTCGCATAGAAATCGGAGGGAACCGCGAGATTGAACTCGGTACGGAAACGGCGGCCGGAGAAATTCTCCGTCTTGACGCCCAGCTGGCTGAAGCGGATATCGGTGCTGGAAAAGAGAAACGGCGCGTCCGGAGCGTGCCAACGCTGGGTCGCAATGACATCGCGGCGGGAGTTGGGGCCGGCATCGGTCGGGGCGACGATGCTTTCGATGGCGCTCGCCACCGCCTCCCAGGACGGGCCGCTGACCACGAGTACGGGCGCGCCGCTTCTTGCGTCGTTCACGAAGACCGCGATCGGGCCGTTTGCCGCCTCCGCCGGCAGTTCCGGCAGCATGGGTTTCAATTCGCCGGCCGTGCCGACCAGAACTGTCATATGACCGGGACGGGCCTGCTCGGGCGCCGCGGCTTCGATGGTGACCGATTGGCTCGGCATGTTGGCGAGAACGGCGAGCCCCTGCGCCAGCCGCATCAGCGGTACCGTCGCGGCCGGTCGCTCCATGGCCGGCACCACGAGGTTGAATTGGGTCAGGCCCTTTTCGTCGACGCCGGCGGCGCGAATATCGTCGATGCCGTTGAAGATGCCGGCGCGGCTGCCGTCGAAATCCAGATAGGTTTTTTCCGCGCTGATATTTGACCAGAGTTCATAGGTCGACTGCACGGAACAATCGGTGCGATGGCGCTGTGAAGCGCGGAGCCGCACGAGATTGGCGCCCGGCTTCAGGAGACCCTTCGGCACCGTAAGATTGAACTCGGCCATCCCCTCGGCGGAACTCAGGTTCTCTTCGGAAAGCGCGACGTCGTTGATGCTGACGGAAAGACGGGAGGCTTCCGGCGCGACGAGAATGGAGTTTTGATAGCCGATGTTGAACGTCGCCGCCGATGCGGCCTGCTCCGGCGTCAGGTAGATACTCCACGCGCGCTCGGCGATCTCACCGGAAAGGCTGAGATCGCCGCCGGGCAGAACGAAACGGCGGAAATTCTGGGCGGGCGCGGTGACGGATGCATTCTGCGCAGCTCCGGCATCGTCGGAGCCGTCGGACGGCTGGTCCGGGATCGCCGGCGGCATTTCCTGCGCCGGCCGCTCCGGCGACATATCGAAGGGCAGATTCTGGGCGTAGCCACAGTGTGTAACCATCAGCAATGCCAGGCCCGAGAGAAGAAGGGTGCGCCTCATGAGCGATTTCCCTCCCGCGCTGCCTCCAGCCGCGCGCCGGTTCCCTTGAACAGATAGGCGAGGCCGCGGCTGGTCTGATAGAAGGCGAGGCCGAAGAACCAGAGGGTGCCGCGCAGCAGGCCGGGATTGCCGCGCCGCGACAGCTGGAAATCGGTCCATTGCTTCGAGTTTGCAAAGATTAGGTCGGCGACAAGGCTATGGTGGCGCGCGACTTCGGGAAGGTAGCGGCAGCCGACCGTAATGATATCGCCGGATACCGTGTTGTTGCGGATGGCAACGGGCAGGATTTCCGGCTCTCCATCGCCGCTATAGGGCGTGAAGCGGATTTCGCCGCGGGTATCGACCGCCAGATGCGGGATTTTCTGCACGAAGACATTGACGCGGGCGCCATACACCGAGACATCCTCGATGGTCGCAGGATACCACTTGCCCTCCAGCCCGAATTCACAGCGGCGGCTCACCTTCACGCGCCGCGTCGCGGTCTTTTCGCCGCGCTCGGAGACGACGCCCAGCGCGCAGCCCGCCAGCACCAGATTGAGCAGGTTCCAGCCGCCGACGACGAGCGTCACGTCAGCCTTGTAGGGCTCGGCATAGACCCGGTAGATCGTAACGACGAGCGCCAGCAGCAGCACACCGAAGATCACGAAGAACGGGCGGCTGATTTCCGACAGACGGCTGACCAGCACCGATTCATCCTTCGCCGTCACCTTGAAGCTCGGCTTGCGCGGATTGATGATCGCCGAGATGACGGCCGGCAGCAGGTGTACGGTCTGCACATATTCGTAAAGTTCGGAGATCCACGGCCAGCGGAAGGCGCCGTAGAGATAGTTCTGCATCATCAGGTTCACGAGCATGTAGGCCAGCGTATACGCCAGGAATTCCCCGCCCGACGCCGTGAAGATTTGCAGATCGAGGAAAAGATAGCAGAGCGGCGCGAACAGGAAGATCGCGCGCGGAAACGGAAACAGCCAGAACATGATCGATGACATGTAGCAAAGGCGCTGCGGTATCGAGAGGCCGCGCTTCAAGAGCGGGAACCGGAACCGCATGATCTGCATCATGCCCTGCGCCCAGCGGCTACGCTGGCCGATGAAGCTGGCGAAGGTCGCGGGCTGCAGGCCGGCGATCAGCGGCTTGTCGACATAGACGCTGTTCCAGCCGTTGGCATGCAGCTGGATCGCGGTTTCGCAGTCCTCGGTGATGCTGAGGCCGGCGAAACCGCCGGTCTCGTCGAGCGCGTGCCGCCGCAATACCGCCGCCGAGCCGCAGAAGAACGAGGCATTCCACTTGTCGAGCCCGCGCTGGATGATGCCGTAGAACATTTCGTTCTCGCTCGGCATGCGCTCGAAGGTCCTCAAGTTCCGCTCCACCGGATCGGGATTGAGAAAGAAGTGCGGGGTCTGCACGAGGAAGAGTTTCGGGTCGTCCTCGAAATAGCCCACGGTTTCCAGAAGGAAATCCTGGGCCGGAGCATGGTCGGCGTCGAAGACCGCGATCAGCTCGCCGGTCGAATGTTTCATGCCGTTGTTGAGGTTGCCGGCCTTGGCATGTTCGTTGCGGTCGCGGGTCAGATAGTTGACGCCGAGATCATGGCAGAGCGCCTTCAGCTCCTGATGCCGCGCCCTGGCCGCCTGATCCTCCAGCAGGTTGGTGGAGGTCCGCTTCTGCAGCGTACCGCCGTCGTCAAGCAGCCAGACGGTGAACTTGTCGGCGGGATAATCCATGCCCTTTGCCGCGGCGAGCGTATTGGCGAGCAGGCCCGCTTCCTCGTTATAGGTCGGCACGAAGACATCGACCGTCGGGAAATAATCCTCGGACGCCGCCCGCGACGGCAGCGGCATGGACACGACGAAGAGGCTGAGCGCCAGCATCATGACGCTGTACATCTCGGCGAGATACAGCATGAAGCCGGGAATGAAGTTTTCGAGCTGGTTGACCGGCGGCAGCGTGCTGGTGGTGCGCCAGTAGACATAGCGCAGCACGACGGCCGTGCCGAAGGCGAGCGCGATCAGCCGCCATTTGCCCTCCGCCCGCAGAATTTTGATGATCGCCATGGCCGTGACGATCACGAGGCTTGCGATCAGCTGGGTCTGCAGATTGATCGGCAGGGTGATCAGCAGGATCACACAGAAGGACATGAACGCCCAAAAAAGTATGATGCCGGCTTTGCGCATGCGATTTTGCCCTTCGGGAAACTGCCGGCACCCGTCGTCGCTACCTATTTCCGACGACCGCGCGCGAACCTATTCCTGATCCGAGGTCCGTCATGGACCGTTTTCTCTAGCACGGCGATGTTCCATCCAAATTAGCCACGCAGGCGGGCGAAGGAACAACGACGGTACTGGTATCTGCTGCGACCGGTAAAGGAATGGTTTCCGGGCCTTTCGAATTTCGCGAGATATCCGGATTAGGCACAACCTGAACGTTCTTCTCCACCGGCACTTCGCGAACGGTAACGGTTTGCGCCGCAACCGGCCGCGCTGTCCTGACCGTGCGGCCCGGCTGGAGGTCTTCGGACAACGGCTTGATCGGATTGGAGGTGCGGCCGAGCCCGGCATCCACCGGCGGCGGCGCGCCATACGGGTTCCAGCCCGGCTTGCTGATGCCGGCGCGGATCGTGTAGCCGTACATGACCGACAAGAGCTTTTCCTCGCTCGCCCCCTCTTCGCAGAGCCGCAACCGCACCTGGATGGTGCCGCCGTTCTGGAAGCCGGACCGATCCTGCTCGCTGGAGCGGATCTGCTGCCAGGCATAAAGGCAGGAATCGTTTTGCCGCCCGTGCCCGAAGGCATAGCCGAAGGGACCGTAGTCATTCTGCAGGAAAAGGCCCGAGCGTCTCATCGCCACGCCGGGAACCGCTTCCCGGATTTCGCCGGCAATCACGCTTTCGCGCACCGAGGCATAACCCAGAGACTTTCCGCCGTCACGCTCGATACCGACGGGACCGAAAATCTTGATGCGCAGGAAATTCTGCCCCGGCGTCGCGGCTGAAGTGAAGAGCAGCACATCCTGCTGATCGGCGTTGGTGAACTTGCGCGAGACGACGCTGACGACGGCCGGTCCGCCCGGCGGCGGCAGCGCCATTGCCTCTTCGGCCGGAACGGTGGTTGCGCTTTCGGTCAGGCGAATACCATCGCGCGGCGCACCACATGCAGCAAGCGCGCTCAGGAGCGCGATCGGCAAAACGGTTTTCAAAACGCAGAGCCCCCCGAAGGCCCGACCGTTGCGGAGCCCCGAAAGAAATCCCCCCAAAAGGGTGTTTTGCCGAATCAAGGGTAGCCGAATCATGATCCACTGTTAAAGGATCAAGGCCGCCGCGGGAATCCCGATCCATCGTTACGCATAATTCAGGATTGAATATTCGGTGGATTCAGCTTCCGGATGCGAACGACACTCGTCGTTTCAACCCGCTTTTCACCGGGCTCATTGCTGCAGAAAAACCCGCACGCTCGCCGCTCGTCCGGCCGCGTCGACCACGGTCAGGGTCGAATAGCCCGCCCCATCCGGCATCCACTGGGTGGTGCGGCGGCGCGACAGGTCTTCCATCGGCTTGCCGTTCGCGAGCCAGCGGAAGGGTGCACGGCCGCCCTGCAGCTTCAGCGTCAGGGGCTGGGGCGTGCCGGTGGCAGACGTGCCGAGTTCGACACGCGCGCCTTCCGGCGGATAGACGATCTGGGGGGCTGCTTCCCGCGCACCCGCGACCACGAGCCCGCCCGCGGTGGTCGCAAACCGCCGCTGGCTGATGGGCAATTCCGCCTGTGCGATGCGAACCGCGCCGGGCGGCGCGCTCGGCAGACGCGATATAGCAATGCCGGAGCGGTTGAAGGCTTCGAACAGGATCGGTGCAGCGCTGGCATAACCGGCCATACCGGGAACGGCGGCATTGTCCGGCCGGCCGATCCAGACGCCCAGCACATAACGGCCGTCGAAACCGACCGACCAGGCATCGCGATAACCGTAGCTGGTGCCGGTCTTGTAGGCGATGCCGCGCTGGCGGCTGCCGGCCGGCGCGATAACGCCGGAGAGCACATCCGCGACATTCCAGGTGGCGACCGGGTCGAGCAGCGGATCGCCGGCGATGACTGCGGGTTCGGCATGGATGCCATCGCCCAGCGTCACCGGCTTGCCACTGTTGGCGAGCGCCGCATAGAGCTGCACGAGATCGGTCAGCGTAATACCGAGACCGCCGAGGCCGATCGCAAGCCCCGGCGCCTCGTTATCCGGCAGGATCGGCCGCACATCGGCGCGTCGGAAGCGCATCAGGAGCCGAGCCGGCCCGACCGCATCGAGAAGCCGCACCGCTGGCACATTGAGCGACAGCTGCAAAGCTTCGCGGATGGTGACATCGCCCTGATAGCTCATGTCGAAATTGCGCGGACGATAGCCGAAGAAATCGGCCGGACGATCCTCGATGATCGTCTCCTGCGCCACCAGCCCCTCTTCAAAGGCGAGGCCATAGATGAAGGGTTTCAGCGTCGAGCCCGGCGAACGGGCGACGCGGGTCATGTCGATCCAGCCCGAGCGGCTGGCGTCAAAATAATCGGCAGAGCCGACTTCACCGACGATCTCGCCGGTGCGGGCATCGGCCATGATCAGCGCCACGGAAACCTTGGGATCGAGCCGCGACGCGGCCTCACGCGCCACCGTCTCAAGCTCGCTCTGGATGCGCCGGCGCAAGGTCGTCTGGTGGATGGCCTTTGCCGGGTCCTTGCGGCGCGCGGCTTCGGCGAGATGGGCGGCATAGGCAGGCAATTGCAGCCGGCGCGACGGAACCGGCACCAATGCCGCCCGCTCCGCTTCACCATCGCCCAGGATTTCCGAGACAGCCATGCGCTGCAGCACCCGTTCCCGCGCCGCCGCGGCGATCTTCGGATTGCGATCCGGCCGGCGCTTTTCCGGCAATTGCGGGATCGCAACGAGGAGCGCGGCTTCCGGCACGCTGAGCTTGCGCGGCTCCTTGCCGAAATAGGCAAGGCTCGCGGCCCGGATGCCTTCGAGATTGCCGCCATAGGGCGCAAGGGTCAGGTAGAGATCGAGGATTTCGGCTTTCGACAGCCGCCGCTCGATCTGGATGGCGCGCGCCACCTGCCGCAGCTTGGCGCCGAGATTGCGGCTCTCACGCGGCTCGATCAGGCGCGCCACCTGCATGGAAAGCGTCGAGGCGCCGGAGACGACGCGGCCATGGGTGACGAACTGCCAGGCCGCGCGGGCGATGGCATAGGGATCGACGCCGCGATGTTCGTAGAAACGCCGGTCCTCATAGGCAACCAGCATATTCAGGAAGCGCGGGTCGATCTCCTTTGCCGTCGTCTTCAGCCGCCAGCGGCCCTCCGGGGTCGCGAAGGCCCGCAGCAACTGCCCGTCGGCATCATGCACCTCGGCCGAGATGGTCTCGGCGCGTTGCAGCGGTGGTGGAAAGGCCCGGTCGGCCGCGTCGAGCCCCAGCGGCACGATGACCGCCAGAGCTACAATCGCAGCCGCCGAGACAAGCCACCGCCGCCTCATCACTCGACCGCCTGGACTTCCATGCGGCCCATCGCGGTACGGGCCGAGAATTGCGGCCGGTACATATCCTCGACGGTTGCCGCTGGATGATCGTAGGTACCGGGCGTTACCGCGCGCACCACGTAGGCGACGGTGATCGTTCGGTTATCCCCGGCACTGCGATCGAAGGCCGCGACAAAGCGGTCATAGCGGAACTCCGTATGGGCGGCTTCGATCTCGCCGAGCCAATCGAAATTGGCAAGCTTGGCGCTATCGACGAGGCTCGGATTATCGATCTCGAAGCCGGCGGGCAGCAGATCGGTGATCAGCACGCGCGAGGCCCAGTCGTTGCTTTCGGTGGCATTGATGACCACGACGTAGCGATCGTTTTGCTTCGCCTCGGTGATATTCGCCTCCTCGCCGTCCAGCGTGTAGTAGGTGCGCTGGATATCGAAGCCGTTGCCGCCGGCCGGCAGCGGATAGGCGGGCGCGGCCACCGTTGTCACGACGGCGGTTACGACATCCTTGGAGCGGTTGACGAGCGTGACGGGCGTATCGAGCACGTCATCGCCGCTCATGCGGGCGGAATAGCCACCGCTCTCTGCCTCGCCATTGACCTCGACCTTCAGGTCCTTGTCGCCCTTCTGGATCGCGCGGGCGGCGAGCAGCATCCACATCTGCTCCTGCGTGCTCGTATAGGTCTGCTGCTCCCATTCGCGGGAAACGAGCTTGGCCATTTGCGGGATAATCGCCGGCACCGGCCGGCTTTCGGCAGCAAGTGTCAGCACGGCGGCGTTGTCGCGCAGCGCGGAACCATAATCCGAGCGGGCAAGGTTCGGCGTCGCGGTCGAGGCCATCTGCAGCGCATCTTCGAAGATCGCGCCCGAACGCTGGGCATCGCCGTAAAGCGCAAGTGCTGCAGCGAGATGCCCCTTGGAGAGCGGCGTCGGGAATTCCGCAAGCTTCGTATCGGCATAGAAGCGCAGGTCGCTGATCGCGGCCTTGCGGTTGCGGGCGAGCACATAGAGCGCATAGGCCATCTCGTTGCCGCGATCGACGACGTTGCTATCATAGCTCAGCGCGTTCTGGAGATTGTCCAGCGCCTGCACCATCGCCTGTTCCGGCACGTCGTATTTCAACTCGCGGGCGCGGGTCAGGAAGTCGCTGACATAGGCATCGAGCCAGAGATCGCCGGAGCCCGGCCCCCAGAGGCCGAAGCTGCCGGAGGACGACTGGTAGGAGAGCACCTTGTAGATCGCCTCCTGCACCCGCTGCTTCACGCCCTCCTCATCCGGCATATCGGACTGTTTCAGGAGTTCGCTGAGATAGAGCAACGGCAGCGCCCGGCTGGTCGTCTGCTCGGCGCAGCCGTAAGGATAGCGCTCCAGCGAGGTCAGCAGCGCCGGAATATCGAACGCCGCCGAGCGGGTGACGTTGATCGCGACCGAAGCGCCTTGCAGCACGCTTTCGGCCAGGAGTTCGCTGTCCACCTTGAGGCTTTCGCCGGGTTTCAGCGTGATCGGGTTGCGAGTGGTGACCGGCAGCGCTGCCGGGCGCACCGGCACGGCAATCGCCTGATCGAAGGTCGCCCCATCCGCGCCTGCAAGCTTGATCGAGATCGCGCCCGAGCCCGGATGTACGCCCGAGAGCGGCAAGGTCACGTCGAACTTTCCACCCTGCGCCAGCGGGAAGGTCTGCTCCGTCAGTTTCCTGTCGATGGCAATCGAGGCATCGGCCTCGACGGTCAGGCGGACATCGCCGGCCGGCGCATCGGTGTTGGCGATATCGAGGCGTAATTCGGCCTTGTCGCCGGGGGCGAGCACCTTCGGCATGCTGGCGGTAACCACGATCGGATCGCGGATGATCACATCCTGGCTGGCATGGCCGACACCCGCCTTCGACCAGGCGACGGCCATCACCCGCGCCGTGCCGTTGAATTGCGGGATATCGAAGCTGATGATCGCCTTGCCTTCGGCATCGAGCGTCACCGGCCCGGAGAAGAAGGCGACGAGCTTTTCGGTGGGCGGGTTGCCCTGCAGCGCCATTTCGCCGCCGTCACCGCCGGTGCGCAGCCTGCCCATGGCCCCGAGTGAACCATCGATCAGCCGGCCGTAGAGATCGCGGATTTCAAGCCCGAGCCGGCGCTGGCCGAAATACCAGCCATCCGGGTCCGGCGCCTCGTAACGCGTCAGGTTGAGGATGCCGACATCGACGGCGGCGACCGTGACATAGGCCCCCTCGCCTGCCCCTGCGCCGGTCACCTGAACCGGGATATTCAGCGTCTGCCGCGGCAGCGTCTTTTCCGGCAGGTCGAGCTTAATGGCGAGCTTACGCTCGGCCGGATCGACCGGCAGCCATTTGACGCCGATGGCGCGCATCGGCATGCGGCTTTCCTGCGCATCGCCCGGACGATAAAGCGTTGCCGTGACATAGACCCCGGCGCCGAATTCCGGTGTTACCGGCAGCTCGATCTCGCCGCCTTCGGCCGCCACGCTCGCCGTCTTTGTGGCGATCAGGTTTTCGGAGCCGACCGTCACCAGCACTTCACCGGCGAAACGCGGCGAAATCTTCAGCTTGGCGGTATCGCCGATGGCGTAATGTTCCTTGTCGAGAGCGATTTCGAGCCCATCCGGCGTTTCCGTCGAGGTCGCCTCGACATACCAGCCGGCATCGAATTCGACGCTGGTTGCCGGGCCGCCGGGTTCTGCGGTCTCGACTTCGAGCCGGTAACGGCCCCAATCGACAGCGGCGGAAATCTCCGCACCGTTTTCACTCGTGTCGACGTTTCCGGTCGAAATCTGCCGGGTGGAAATCACCGGCTCGTAACGCCATGCCGTTCCATCGCGATACCATTGATAATCGCGTTCGACGGCGAGCAGCTTCCAGCCGAGCTTGGTGCCCGCCAGCTTCTTGCCATCGGCCCCGATGGCGATGACATGGAAGCGGCCGACGGAATTTTCCTGCAGATCACCGCTGAATTCCGGCTTGATGCCGATCATCTCGGATTGCGGCTTGACCGGCAGGGTCAGCTTGCGCTCGACGGCGCGGCCGCCGGCCTCGCGCATGCGCATGGTGATCTCTGCATTGAGCAGGCGCGTGGTCGAGGGCAGTTCCGGCAGGGTGACGTCGAGGGCGGCTTCGCCATCCTCGTCCAGCGGTTCCAGAAGATCGAGCGAGGTGAGGCTGTCTTCGCTCTCCTCCTCGTCGGCAAGGCCGAAAAGGTAACCGGGGAAATCCATGCTTTCGCGGGTGGTCTTGAGCGCGATATCGCCTTCCAGCTCCAGCCCGGCGGCGGGCGCGCCATAGAGGTAGCGGCCCTTGATATCGACGGGGATCGGCTGTTCGGCATCGACCTGCTTCAGGTCGCTCTTCATGTCGAATTCGACACGATCCGGTACGAAATCATCGACTTGAAAGGTCTTTTCGCTGATCGACGAGCCCTTGGGGTCGGTGAACACCCGCACCATCCAGGTGCCGCGCATGGCGTTCGGCTGCAGCGGCAGATCGAGCGCATAACCGCCCATCTGCTTGCCATCGCTGACGAGGCGGCGATCCTCCACCCCATCGGGCCGGGTGAAAATGAAGGTCAGCGGCAGGTTCTCGACGGCCTGCGCGCTGGAATCGCGGGCAAGGGCCGAGACATGCACGGTCTCGCCGGCACGATAAATGCCGCGCTCGGTCCAGGTGAAGATATCGAGCGCGCCGGGCGCGGCGCGGCCGGTGACGCCGCGGTCGGAGAGGTCGAAGCCGGCGCGGGTCATGTCGAGGAAGACATAATCGTCCGTGCCGTTTTCGGCTGAAATCACCGCCGGCATGAGGGCGGCGGTGCCGCGGATCAAGCCGGCCGTAAAGGTGGCGCGGCCATCGGCATCCGTGGTTGCGGTGCCGAGCACCTCATTGTTCTTGGCAAGCAGGTTGAGCTTCACACCGCTGATCGGCTTCGCGCTCGCCAGCGAACGGGCAAAGACAGTCAGTCCATCGCTGCCGGAATAGGTGGCAAGGCCGATATCGGAAACGAGGAACCACTGGGTGGCGCGGCTGTCCCATTCATTGTTGACGCCGGTGGAGGAGACCGCCGTCAGCACATAGACGCCCGGCTTTCGCTTCGGCAGCACTTCATCGACCGGGAAGGAGGTCACGACCTCTTTGTTGAGTTCCGGCGCGATATCGATCGAACCTTCCCAGACCAGCTCGCCGCTTTCGTCCTTGATGCGGTCGGCGCTGTAGCCGTCGAGCTGGGTGAGGAACTGCGACGAGGTCATCAGCGGCGCGATGGCTCGGTCGCCGACCCGGTAGAGTTTCAGGTTGGCGCTCGAGGTATTGACCGAAACGATCGGAATGCCCCGGCGGGCCGTGGACGGCAGCACGAAGCTGTCGCCGGTGAAGCGCACCATGGCGGAACGATCGGGAATATAGAGGTCGAGATCGATATTCTGTTCCAACGGCTCGTCGGAGATCGACGACGGCAGGCCGCGGCGCAGCGACAGCTTGTAGCGCTGGCCGTGATCGAGGCCTTCGACGCAGATCTGCGACCCCGTGGCTTCCAGCGCCTTGGGCGCCTCGCCGTTCAGGCTGACGTAAGGGGTGTAATCGACGCCGAGCTTGACCAGCGGCTCGGAGAAGGTGACGCAGGCGCGCGGCGTAGCGCTGTCGGCATCGATGGTATGATCGCTGACGCGAAACCCTTCGCGGGTGCGCAGGTCGAGATAGGCCGCGCGCACGGTGCGGGCATCGACCAGCGCAAGGCTCGCCTTGTAGGCATTGAGGGCTGCCCGGCCATTGCCGGATTGCTGAAGTGCGAAGGCCAGCACGGAAAGCGCATCGGCGCGCTCTTGTGTGGTGCGGGTCAGTTGGTAGCCGTTCAGCGCCGAAAGCGAGGCCTGCACCGCGACATCGGAATTGCCGGTGATGCGATTGGCGGCGCGCGCCGTCTCGATCCAGAGATCGGCATCGCCGGGCTCGATCGCCAGCGCGCCGCGGAAGGCGAGAAGCGCGGCATCGATATTGTTGTTGTTCAGCTCGCGACGGGCGGCGGCCTTCAGGCTTTCGAAGCCGCGCGTCTTCTGGTCGTCGGTCAGTGTGAGGCTGTCCTTAACATTGCGGGCATCGGTGAGAAGCTGCTCGGAAATGAAGGGCAAGGCGGGGGCCGCGCCGATATCGGCTTCGCCGGTATCAGCCTCGATCACCTTGCCGCCGATCGCGCCGGCAAAACGGTTGACCTGATTGAAGTCGGATTTCAGGAAGCACCATTTGACCTTCGGATTGTAGGTGAAGGCCTTGCAGGAACTATCGGAAAGACAAATATTTTCGCAATCTGCGAGGCTGACATTCTGCTCGGTGCGCAGATCGAAACCGAAGTAATCGCTGTCCTTGCTGATGACCACATGGCGGTCGGCTGCGAGTGTCGGCCCTGCCACCAGAGCGACCAGAAAGGCAAAGTTCCGGATAAGCGCGCGCATCGACATTCGTCCCCCAACCACTGCCGTTTTCGATCTGCCCGCACTGTTGGAGGATCGCCTCCATTTGTCAACGGACGGCATGAAGACGGTTCTCCTTGCAGCTTTATTCGGGAAGGGCGTAAAATCTCCGCGCGAGCGGCAGGAACGTCTCGGCTGCTTGATCGTTGTGGTTCATCCCCATCAGGAGATTTCCGCATGCGCTTCTTGACGATCCCGCTTGTTGTCGCGGCTTTCTCGCTTTTCGCCGCCGGTCCCTCGTTCGCGAGCGAAGCCGAATATCTGGCTTCCCTGCAGGGAAACCTGAAGGGCACCGGCTTTGCCAAACTGCGCACCAACCGGATGGCGATGAACCTAACCTGCACCTTCACCTCGGTTGCCAAACCGACGTCGCTGTCGCTTTCCGGCACATGCCGCAGCCTCGGCGTCTTCAAGCGCAATATCAATGCGCGGCTCAACGTTTCCGGCTCTCGCTATCGCGGCACCTATACCGGCGCCGCCAGTGGCCCGGCGACCCTTTCTGGAACGCGCGCGGGCAATACGATCCAGCTTCAGGTTCATTGGTCGAAGGAGATCAATGGCGACAGATCCGCCACGATGCGCATCGAGCGCGTTGGCCGAAACGGCATCCGCATCGTCACAATCGATCGCGACCCGACAAGCGGCAAATCGGTCGTGACGTCGCAGATCGATCTCAGCCGCGGGTGATCGTTCAGCCCGCCCGCAATTGCGGCATGGCGCGTGTTTCGATCAGGCCGGCGGCGGCATAGGCCTGAGTGACGATCTCCGGCACGAGGTCGATATCCGGCAACGAGCCTAACCCGAGCGGCCCGATGGCAAAGAGACCGACCGGCCTGGTCTTCGGCCCCATCAGTTCGCCCGCCGGATTGACCGCGAGCCCGAGATCGAGTTCGTCGGTCGCAGCCAGCCCATCCCGCAGGAGGCCGGCAATCACCGGCTCGCTCAAATCCGGCGCAAGGCACCGGCAGTCGATGACGTCGCTGGCAGCAAACAGGCTTTCCCCGGTCTCGCCGGCCCAGCGAACGCGGAGCCCCGCGCGCACCGTTCCGAGCGCAGTGCCACGGCGAAGCTCCGTTCCGCCCGAGGCAAGTTCCCGCTCCAGCCGCGCATGGACATCGGCCGGAAGCCGGTTGCGATGGGCATCGTAGATCGAGCGCAGATGGCGGTTGAACTGGCGCTTTTCGCTCGGTGGAAGCGAGGCCCAGAGCGAGCGCGCCCGTTTGCGCAGGCCGTTCATCGTCGCCTGCCAGCTCCAGCCGTTTTCCTCGGCCTCGGCGCAGGCATCGCGCACGAAACGCACGATCTGGCGTAGATTGGAGGGCATGGGATGGTTCGGAAAGACGGCATCGGCCGGAAGCCGCGTGTGCGGCTGCGGCAGGAACCCGCGCCGGGAAACAATGGTGATGCGCCCGCGAAAGCCGCCGTCGCGCAGTTGCAGCACCTGATCGACGGCGCGAAGGCCGCTGCCGAGCACCACGACATGCTCGCCTTCGTGCCCGCCATCGGAAAAGGCATCCATCGCCACGAGACGGGATTCCGCCCGCTTGCGGCCGAAGCCGGTGGCGAGGATCACATCGTGGACACGCGCCGCATCGCCCTCTTCGAAAGCGATCTCGAACTGGCCGTTTTCGGTCGGCCGCACGCTCGAAACGCTTTCGCCCGACATCTGCACCGTCACATCCTTGCGCTCGGCAAGCGCCTCGGAAAAACGCTGGTAGACATAGTCGCTGAAGGTCGATTTCGGCACGAAGATCTGGCCGAAGCCGGGAATGGCGGCGGAGACCGCCTGCCGGAACGGCGCATTGGCCTGAAGCCAGCGGGTGAAATCCTTCGGCTCTCCGGTGGAGACCGAAAGGTCGCGCGCGCGGCTGTTCAGGATTTCCGTCGAGCGTGCCGTGAGCAACGCCTGTCCACCGCTGACGGTCGGCATCGGATCGATGAGGCGAAGGCGGAAGGGACGGCGCACCGTCTTCAGAAGCGCGATCGCCATCATCATGCCGGAAAAGCCGCGGCCGATCACGGCCATCTGAAGCATCAGCCCGGCATACGGCGGCATAAACCCATGTACCGTCATGTCATTCTCCTCTCCGCCCCTCCGGCTGGATCGTTGAACTCACACTGCAAGAGTACGGATCGTTAATAGTCTATCAAATTTGTCATCTTAGGCAAGCGCTTGCAAGCCCCTCCTGCCAAACGCCCCCGGCACAAGACCGGGGGCGTAGGGGGAGCGATCAGGCAGGACGCATCTGGTTCTGTGCCGAAAGGCGCTTCAGCACCAGTGCGAGATCGGCATCGTCATGGTGCATCGCCCGCTTGCGCAGGAGCACGCACATGACCCTGGCAGCCGTCGAGAAGGTCATCTCGTCGATCGAGTTCTGGCTTGTCATCGGCCGCGTCAGCCGTTCCTTGATTTCGATCAGCATGTTGCGCGGCAAGATGTCGGTGCAGAACCGCATATGATCGAAAACCTCGGCGATCGAGAAACGATCGCCCTGGAATTCCACCGTCGGGACCAGAGCCCCGGCATCCCAGTCGTCGTAAGCCTCCAGCGCGTCGCGAAACAGTTGCTGGAGCGTAATCGGCGCATGGCCGTCGTGCAGTTCAGGCAGTAGAGTGTTCATCGGCGTCTCCTCGCGTCAAGGTCGATTACTCTGCTGTCGACATAACTCGACGCAATAAAAATGCACGAGAACCGATTTATGTCCAAACAAAAAAGAATAAAATTCGCTGACGCTCGAAAATCAGGAAATTTCTTCCGGCTAAATCAAGACGTTAGACGTCATGAAAAATTCCGTGATCGGCGCGGCGCGTGAGCGCTTCCCGACTTTTCGGGCGCGGCGAACCGGTTTCGGCCAGCAAATCAGCAGCCCGAATCCCTGCATGGCCGACACGAAAAAACCGATGCGGATAGCATCGGCTTGTCGCTTTTCGGTGTCCTGCTCCGCTCTGCGAACCATACTCGCGCACGGCCGAAAGCAACGAACGTGGAGGCCTGCCGGCAATTAGCGCGGCAGGGTCATGTGACGGTTGACGTCCTTGTAGAGCAGGTAGCGGAAATTGCTCGGACCACCGGCATAGCAGGCCTGCGGGCAGAAGGCGCGCAGCCACATGTAATCGCCGGCTTCGACTTCGACCCAATCCTGGTTCAGGCGGTAGACCGCCTTGCCTTCCAGCACGTAAAGCCCATGCTCCATGACGTGGGTTTCGGCAAAGGGAATGACGGCGCCCGGCTGCAGGGTAACGATCGTCACATGCATGTCGTGACGCAGGTCGTTCGGATCGACGAAACGGGTCGTCGCCCACTTGCCGTCGGTGCCCGGCATGGCCGAAGGCGTGATGTCCTTTTCATTGGCGAAGAAGGCCTCCGGCACATCGAGGCCTTCGACGGCCTGATAGGCTTTGCGAACCCAGTGGAAGCGGGCGTGGGCGGAGCCCTTGTTGCGCAGCTTCCAGCCGCTTGCCGGCGGCAGGAAGGCGAAGCCGCCGGGGGTCAGCGTCTGGCTCTTGCCGGCGACATCGATGGTGACTTCGCCATCGACGACAAAGATCACGCCTTCCGCACCGTCATCCGTTTCCGGCCGGTCGCTGCCGCCGCCCGGCGCCACTTCCATGATGTATTGCGAGAAGGTTTCGGAAAAACCCGATAGCGGCCGCGACAGAACCCAAAGCCGGGTGTTTTCCCAGAAGGGCAGGAAACTGGTGACGATATCCATCATCACGCCCTTGGGGATCACCGCATAGGCCTCGGTGAAGACCGCGCGCCCCGTCAAAAGCTCGGTCTGCGCCGGGTGCCCGCCCTTGGGTGCAAAATACGTCCGTTCCGTCATTTCGTCCTCAATCCTTCCCCGATAAATATGGCTTTCCGCCCATTCGGCGATGTCCACTCGCAGGCATCGTTAGCATGTCGCGATAGACCCCGGTACCGGGAAAAAATGCGAAAATCCTTTCCTGATACGGTGGGGAAACGAGGGAAATGCGGACCACGGAAAGAGATCGTTAACCGTATCGGACGTTCCCTGGGGAACCGCCGATATTGCGTCGCACAATTACCGTTCTTCGACGCTCGAAAGGGGCTCCGGCGACAGAGGAAGGACATGTCACATGGTCAAGACGCAATGGGGTGCATTGTTGGCGGTGGTCACGCTATCGCTGATCGTTTCGGGCGCGTTGCACATCGCCATATCGCGCACCCCCGCCCCAGCGGTTCCGGCCGGCGTTTCCGCGGAAACGACGGCCTCTATCCCGAAGGAACAGTAGTTCAGAAGCTCAGCGTCGTCTTCTGCCGGCCGTCCTCATCGAAATTCTCCGGCTGCAGCCAGCGTTCGTAACCCGCCTTCAGGGCCAGCCATTCGCCGTCGATGATCGAAAACCAGGCCGTGTCGCGGTTGCCGCCCTTGGTCACCATGTGCTGGCGGAAGACGCCTTCGAAGGTGAAGCCGAAACGCTCGGCCGCACGCTTGGAAGGTGCATTGAGATTGTTGCATTTCCATTCGAACCGGCGATAGCCGAGCCTATCGAAGGCGTAAGACGCAAAGAGATAGAGCGCTTCCGTCGCCATGCGTGTGCGGGCAATGGCTGGCCCCCAGAGAATATTGCCGATCTCGATCACGCCGTGCACGGCATCGATGCGCATCAGCGCCTGACGGCCTTCGGCACGGTCCGTCTTCCTGTCGATGACGGCGAAAAACATCGGGTCTTCCGAGGCCGCCGCCTTTTCGAGCCAGGGCAGGAATGCCGCATAGTCTGCCGGCGTCTCCTCGAAGAGATAGCGGAAGCGATCGTCGGCCCCCGGCGCTTGGGCGGACGTGAAAAGATCATGGCCGTGGCGCTCCACACTCAGCGGCTCCAGCCGGACATAGCGTCCTTCAAGGGCAATACGTTGTGGGCGCTCCACGCCCTTCCATTGGGAAAGTTCCATTGCAATATCCTGTGGTCTGTCAAAAGGTCCGGCGACGCGCATCTTGCACGCTCCGGCGGGGGAATCCAGCGTCAGCGCAGCCGGCCGGACCGGATCAACGCATCGAGTTCGGCAGGCAGCGCAATGCCGCCGTGAAGATCAGGTGCAGGTTGCGCTTCGGTCAGGCCGTTGCGCACCGGAATGACCCCGGCCCAGACGGGCACGTCGGCCTCCTCGGGATCGCCGGGCGGCGCATCGCGCACCTTGGAGGTTGCCTCTTCGATGTCCATCCAGAGCACCGATGTCGCCTTCAGTTCCTGATCCTGCATCGGGCGCAGATGCTCCCAGCGGCCTGGAAAATAGCTCTCGGTGAACAGCCGCAGCGCCTCTGCCTTTTCAGCCACGTCCTCGACGATGCGCGCCGTGCCGAACAGCATGGCCGAGCGATAGTTGACGGAGTGGTTGAAGGCGGAGCGGGCCAGCACATAACCATCTAGCAGGCTGCAGGTCAGACAGACCGGCGTATCCACGACCTTGCGCAGGAAGCGGCTGGCGGCGGAGCCGTGCCAATAGACCCGATCGCCCTCGCGCCAATGCAGCGTCGGCGTCACATAGGGCGCGCCGTCGATCGTATAGCCGATATGGCTCAAGGGACAGGCATCGAGCACCGCAAAGACATCGGCGTGCTTGTGGCTGCCGCGATCATGGCGGCGGCGCAAGCGGCTGCGTTCGGTGGCCGGAAAAACATCAGCGGAAGAATTTGGAGAAGACATGGTTACCTCATCGATCCCCATGAGATTGCCCGGAAAAGCGGCCTGATGTAAAAAGCCACTTTCCGCATTTTGGGCAAACCACTTTATCATGGCGATCCTTCAACCCGCATGGCTGGATCTTGACCGCAAGGCGGGCGATCTCGAGGGGCAGATTTACCGGGCGCTGCGCGACCGCATCCTTGGCGGCAAGCTCGCCGCCGGGCAGCGCCTGCCCTCCACCCGGCAACTGGCCGTCACCCTGTCCGTCGCACGCTCCACGGTGGTCGACGCCTATGACCGGCTGAAGTCGGAAGGCTATATCGAGGCGACGACCGGCTCCGCCACCCGCGTCGCCACGCTGTCGTCCGCACCCTGGAATACCGCCCCACCGCTCCGGAAAGAGACCCCGCCGCCGCAGCTTTCCCCCGCCGGCGACGGTATGTTCCGGCCGGGCACGCCGGATGTTTCCGATTTTCCCCATGCCGCCTGGGGCCGCTGCCTTGCCGCTCGGGCGCGGTCGTTACGCGTCCACGACCTCGGCTACGAAGACGCCTGCGGCCTGCCTTATCTGAAGGAAGCCGTGCTGGAACATGCCACCGCAAGCCGCGGTATCTCGGCGGCACCCGAACAGGTGCTGATACTGCCCTCTACCCGTTCCGCCATCAATCTGCTCTCTCGGCTGATCCTCCGCCCCGGCGACGATACCGGCAATGTCGCCTGGGTGGAGGAAGCGAGCTATCCCTCCGCCCGCCGTCTGATGCTGGAAGCCGGCGCGCGGCTTTTCGCCATCCCCTGCGACGACGCCGGAATCGACGTTTCCCGCGCCGGAGCACCAGACCCAAGCCTGATCTACGTCACCCCATCCCATCAATATCCGACGGGAGCAACAATGAGCCTGCCACGCCGGCTCGCCCTCCTTGAAAGGGCAAGGCAAAGCGGTGCGCTCATTATCGAGGACGATTACGACAGCGAATTCCAATACGGCTCTCGCCCGATTGCGGCCCTTCAGGGTATCGATCGCGCCGGTGTCGTCGCCTATCTCGGCACCTTCGCCAAGATATTGGCCCCTGGCCTGCGCATAGCCTATGCGATCGTCCCCAGCCATCTCGTGACTCAAGCCTCGCAAGCCATGCAGCACCAGGGCCTCGCTACCGCCATTCACATCCAGGCAGCCCTTGCCGATTTCATCCGCGAAGGCCGGCTGCGCGCCTATCTGCGCCAGATGAACGCCCGCTATGCCGAGCGCATGCAGGCCATAACAACAACCCTCGACCGCCTCTGCGGCGACCGGCTGGAGATCGCCAAAGGCCACGGCGGCCTGCAACTCGCAACCTGGTTCAAGGACCGAGCGACCGACGACATTGGGCTTGTTTCAAGGCTGGGGGCGCAGGCCCAGGGGCTGCAGCCGATGTCACAGTTCTACCTTTCGGCCCCAAGGCCGGGTCTGCTGTTCGGGATCGCGCGGGTGGATGTGGGGCGCTTACATGAAGCGATCGTAGATATTTTAGACCGAGCCGCATCATAAGCGACGAGGATACGGCGCAGTTTGCTCCGCGCCGTATGAGTTATCCGGTCGTTTTAGTTCAACAAAACCGAGATCAAGTTCGCCGCCACATTATCAAGCGGTCCACCGTCGCAACGCTTAGCCGAGGGACTTTCCTGGCAAAGCTTGTTCATGGCTTGGATGGTCGAGCGCGTCAAAAGCCCGTTGACCGGCCCAGAATACAAGCCCCGCTGCTTCAAACGATCCTGTGCGACGTACACATATGCGTTCGGGTTCGTGTAGCGCAGGCGCGAAATCGTGCTGGACTGAATAGCGGGCGGCGCCCCAGAGAGGGAAGCGGCAAGCTCCTTGAAGTCCGTTACCGACGTAGCGGAAGCCGCCAAAAGCACAATACGCTCACGTGCCAGATCTTGGGGGGCATAAAGTTTCTCATAGCGAACCAGAATATCGCGGGCTTTCGAAATATTTTGGGGAATGTCTTTCCCTCGACCGTCCCTATAGATCGCCAGAAGCATATTTGCGGCGCGCGAATTACCCCTGTCCGCAGCTTCCGTCAGCGACTTCACGGCTTTGGCAGCATTTTTTGGCAGTCCCTTTCCGGAAATCTGCAAATTGGCCAATGTCGCAACCGCCTGTTCATTTCCTTGTTTGGCAGCATCCGTGATCAGTTGAACACCGATATTCTTGTTAAATTTGGCACCATACCGCTGATAGACGTAGTTTTCCCCTAAAGCCAACAACGCCTGGCTCTGCCCCATCGCAGCAGCCTTTCGATAGTAGTCGATCGACTTCTTCGCGTTTTTGGGCACGAGGGTCCCGTCTCGATAAATTTCTCCGAGACGAATGAAGGCATAGGCATTACCGGCTTCTCCCGCGGCCAAGAAAGCCTTGATGCCGGCGTCAGCGTCCGCCTGGACGAAATCACCGCGAGAAAGAAAATCCCCAAGAGTATAAAATGCGCTATTATTTTGCGCAGTTGCTTCTTCTATCAAAGCGAGGCCATGGTTGGCATCCTTAGATACGCCTTTGCCTGTGATATAGGCTTCACCCAAGCGAATCTTTCCGGTTGGATTACCGGCATCGGCCGCACGCTGGAATGCGTCAAAGGCCTTCTGCGGATCAGCCACGATGACCTCGCCGCGACCTCCTCAATCAGCGACAGGCCTTTCGAAACATCCGCCGCTACGCCCATGCCCTTGATATAGGCATTGCCGAGGCTAACCTTGCCCCACGCATTGCCGGCATCGGCCGCACGCTGGAATGCGTCAAAGGCCTTCTGCGGATCAGCAGCAATGACTGTTCCGTCTCGGTAGAGTTCACCGATGCGGGTGAGGACACCCGTATTGCCGGCATCAAGCGCACGCTGATAGTAGGAAAGCGCCTTTTCACCATCAATCGGGACAGGACCGCCACGCGAATACACATCGCCGAGCGCCTGCAGTGCGCCACCATTGCCAGTCGCGGCAACCTCTTCGATCAATGACAGACCTTTTGAGACATCTGTCTCTACGCCCACGCCCTTGATATAGGCTTCACCCAAGCGAATCTTTCCGGTTGGATTACCGGCATCGGCCGCACGCTGGAATGCGTCAAAGGCCTTCTGCGGATCAGCCACGATGNGCCAAGGAATTGTTCACGGTCGATCCATATGGTTGGCATCCTTAGATACGCCTTTGCCTGTGATATAGGCTTCACCCAAGCGAATCTTTCCGGTTGGATTACCGGCATCGGCCGCACGCTGGAATGCGTCAAAGGCCTTCTGCGGATCAGCCACGATGACTGTTCCGTCTCGGTAGAGTTCACCAATCCGGACGAGGACACCTGAACTACCAGCGTCAAGCGCACGTTGGTAATAAGAAAGCGCTTTTTCGCCGTCAATGGCGACAGGACCGCCACGCGAATACACGTCGCCGAGCGCCTGAAGCGCGCCACCGTTGCCGCTCGCCGCGACCTCCTCAATCAGCGACAGGCCTTTCGAAACATCCGCCGCTACGCCCATGCCCTTGATATAGGCATTGCCGAGGCTAACCTTGCCCCAMGCATTGCCGGCATCGGCCGCACGCTGGAATGGAGCTTTCGCCGGGCGTATTGAGCAGNGGACCCGAAATACGGCGGGCCACCGTTGCCGCTCGCCGCGACCTCCTCAATCAGCGACAGGCCTTTCGAAACATCCGCCGCTACGCCCATGCCCTTGATATAGGCATTGCCGAGGCTAACCTTGCCCCAAGCATTGCCGGCATCGGCCGCGCGCTGGAATGCGTCAAAGGCCTTCTGCGGATCAGCAGCAATGACTGTTCCGTCTCGGTAGAGTTCACCGATCCGGGTGAGAGCACCTGCATTTCCCGATTCAGCCAATTTCTCTAAATCCGCGACGGCCCGCTGAACCACTTCACGGTCCGTGGATGTGCGTATCTTGGTTTGCAGTTGCTCAAGGGTCTCAGGTGGTTTCACCGCGCTCTGTTCAACACCCTGAGCATTTGCGGCGAGCACATTGACTGCTCCAAAAGGAAACGTCGCGAGCATGGTTCCGAGAATAAGGAAATTCTTCATTTGCTCTCCTCAAAGATACATAAAAAATAACTAACAATGATCGCGGAAGCTATAGGAGCCTATCTCACCCGTCCAGCTTCCACGCTTCAGTTCAAGTAAAGGTGAAGCGGAAAAGCCTGCCGTTGGTGGACGGCAGGCCTGCAGAGAAAATTAACGGGAAAGATGGTTACGGGCTTCTTTCACATCTCCATATCCGCGCCCGGCACCTCAGCCACATCCCGGCCGCCGGCAATGATCGAGCGTTTACCGACGTGGTTGGCGGGGCCGACGAGGCCTTCCTGTTCCATGCGTTCAACCAGCGAAGCCGCGCGATTGTAGCCGATCGACAGGCGGCGCTGGATATAGGAGGTGGAGCACTTCTTGTCGCGCATGACAACCTTGACGGCCTTGTCATAGAGATCGTCGCCGTCGTCCTCGCCCATCGCGGTCTTGTCGAAGACGGCTGCATCTTCTTCCGCCGCGTCCTCGATTTCGTCGGCATCCTCGGTGACCGTGCCGAGATATTCCGGCCGCCCTTGAGTCTTCAGATGCGCGACAACCTTTTCGACTTCCTCGTCGGAGATGAAGGGGCCGTGGACGCGGGCGATGCGGCCGCCGCCCATCATGTGCAGCATATCGCCCTGGCCGAGCAGATGCTCCGCGCCTTGTTCGCCAAGGATGGTGCGGCTGTCGATCTTCGACGTCACCTGGAAGGAGATGCGGGTCGGGAAGTTGGCCTTGATCGTGCCGGTGATGACATCGACCGAGGGACGCTGCGTTGCCATGATCAGATGGATACCGGCCGCACGCGCCATCTGCGCCAGCCGCTGGATCGCGCCTTCGATCTCCTTGCCGGCCACCATCATTAGGTCGGCCATCTCATCGACGATGACGACGATATAAGGCATCGCCGCGAGGTCCATTTCTTCCTGCTCGTAGATCGGCTCGCCGGTCGAACGGTCGAACCCGGTCTGGACGCTGCAGAGGATGGTTTCGCCCTTGGCGCGGGCGGTTGCCGCACGGGTGTTGTAACCGTCGATATTGCGCACGCCGAGCCGCGACATCTTGCGATAGCGGTCTTCCATCTCGCGCACCGCCCACTTCAGCGCCATGACGGCCTTCTTCGGGTCGGTCACAACGGGCGTCAGCAGATGCGGGATGCCGTCATAGACGGACAGTTCCAGCATCTTCGGATCGACCATGATCAGGCGGCACTCTTCCGGCTTCAGGCGGTAAAGCAGTGACAGGATCATCGTGTTGATGGCGACCGACTTGCCCGAACCGGTGGTGCCGGCGACGAGCAGATGCGGCATCTTCGCCAATTCGGCCACGACCGGCTCGCCGCCGATGGTCTTGCCGAGGCAAAGGGCCAGCTTCTGGCGGGTCTCGGTATAATCACCGGACTCGATCAGTTCGCGGAAATAGACGGTCTCGCGCACCGGGTTCGGCAGTTCGATGCCGATGACGTTGCGGCCGGGCACCACGGCGACGCGGGCCGAGAGCGCCGACATCGAGCGGGCGATATCGTCGGAAAGGCCGATGACACGTGAGGATTTGACGCCCGGAGCAGGCTCGAATTCATAGAGCGTGACGACCGGGCCGGGGCGCACGTCGATGATCTCACCCTTGACGCCGAAATCTTCCAGCACGCTTTCGAGAAGGCCGGCGCTCTGCTCCAGGGCCTCCGGCGACATGGTGGTGGTTTCCTGTATCCGCGGCTCCTGCAGCAGGTCGATCGGCGGAAACTCATATTCGCCTTCGGAAAAGACGACATCGCGATTGAACGGCAGAGACGACTGCGGCTTGATCAGCGGGCGCATCTCGATCTTCGGCTGAGCCTGTTCGACAGGTTCAGGCACGACCGGGAGGACGGTAACCGGCTCGGCAACCGCGACGGCGACTGGCTCGGCAACGGCCGGAGCTTCCACCGATACCAGCGGGCGGCAATCAATCTGACGGTAGAGGGCGGCGACGGACATTTCCGGCGCGGCGAAGACCGGCAACGGCAACGTCGGCTTTGCCGCAACAACGGGTGTGGCGATGATGGGCGTGACGGTAACAGGGGCGGTCAGTATCACCGGCGCGGCGATGGCGGGTGCCGGAACGATCGGGGCCATGGCCTTTGCCGCAACGGGCTCGGGAAGGTCTTCCGCCTCCGGAGTACCGATCGCTTCCCAGAAGGCATAATCGGAGAGATGGCTGCCGACATTCGGAAGGATCGAGGCGGGAACGGAAACCGGCTCCACCTCCGCCTCAAGCGGGAAGCAGGCGATATCGATCTGCTCTTCGACGCTTGCTTGCGGCGGCGTGTCTACCGCAGCCGGAATTTCGGTGGCATGGCCATCAGCCTCGCGGTTTTCTTCGACGGCACGCGCCTCTTCTTCCAGCCGGCGGGCCAGTTCGCGGCGCAGACGGTAGGACAGCGCAAGGGCGCCGACCGGCTGCGGGATGATTTCCGGCTTGGCGATCTGCGGTTCGGCCGGCGGGCGCTTGACGATCAGCGCAGGCGGGCGTTCGGCCGGGACAATGGCCTCCGGCACGATTTCGACGGCTTCTGGCTCGGCCGGCGGCGTTTCCGCGGCTGGGCGCTTGGCAAAGGCGCTTTCGGGCGTGCGGGTAAAGCGCACGTTCGGGCCGAGCACGAAGGCGCTCTGCCAGACGGGCATGTCGCCGCGCCCCTCGATGCTGTTTGCCGCCATAGCGTCGGCATCCTGGCGCATCTGCGGCGCCGGTGCCTGAGTTTGAGACGGCGTTAACGGCCGGCGGGCGACCGCGGCCGGGTCGGGCGCATGGCCCTTATCACCCTGCTTTGCCTTTTCCTCCCCTATGGCATTGACGGAATTATTGAAATTGGACCGGGAAAGATTCATGGCAACCTGTACACTTGACGAAGACGGACAATTGGCACTCCTCTTTTCAATAGAAAATAAAGGTTAACCTCCCCTTGCCAACGCCTCCCGGAGGCTGAAATTTCCCCCGCGACGCGCGCCCGAAAAACGCCAAATCCGCCCCCTGCAGGCCCAAGAGACGGATTCGAAAGAGGAATTTTTTCTTGCGATTTTTTGTAGGTGTGACGGCAAAAGCGTCGCCAATGGCTCAGCCGGCGAAGGTGTAGCCGGCGATCGATTCGGGCTTCATCTCGATCGAGAAGCCCGGCCGCTCCGGCGGCCTATAGGCAGCGTTTTCGATCACGCAGGGATCGACGAAATGCTCGTGCAGATGGTCGACATATTCGATCACCCTGCCCTCCTTGGTGCCGGACACTGCGATATAGTCGATCATCGACAGATGCTGGACATATTCGCAAAGGCCGACGCCGCCGGCATGCGGCCAGACGGGCAACTCATATTTCGCCGCCATCAGCAGCACTGCCAGCACCTCGTTCAGCCCGCCCATGCGGCAGCTATCGATCTGGACGATATCGATCGCGCCTTCGGCGATGAACTGCTTGAACATGATTCGGTTCTGGCACATCTCGCCCGTCGCGACCTTCACCGGGCCGATCGCCCGGCGGATCTTGCGATGGCCGGCGATATCGTCGGGGCTGGTCGGCTCCTCGATGAAGAAGGGATCGGCGAAGGAAAGCTTCTTCACCCAGTCGATCGCCTGATCGACCTCCCAGACCTGATTGGCATCGATCATCAGGTAACGATCCGGGCCGATGACCTCGCGGGCGATGGTGAGGCGACGGATATCGTCTTCGAGATCACGGCCGACCTTCATCTTCACATGGTTGAAGCCGGCATCGACGGCTTCTTGGCAGAGACGCCGCAGCTTTTCTTCGGAATAGCCGAGCCAGCCGGCCGAGGTCGTGTAGCAGGCATAACCTTCGCGCTTCAGCGTGGCGATGCGCCCGGCCTTGCCGGGCTCGGCTTTCTTCAGGATGGCGACGGCCTCATCGCGGGTCAAAACATCCGTCATGTAGCGATAGTCGACGATGTCGGCGATCTCTTCCGGGCTCATCTCGGAAACGAGCTGCCAGACGGGCTTGCCCGCCTGCGTGCCAGAAGATCCCAGACGGCATTGACCACCGCACCGGTCGCAAGGTGGATCGCGCCCTTTTCCGGGCCGATCCAGCGCAGCTGGCTGTCGCCTGTCAGGTGACGCCAGTATTTGCCGGGCGCGGCGCGGACGGTGTCAAGATCGGTGCCGACGACCAGATGTTCCATGGCGCGGATCGCCGTGCAGCAGATGTCGTTACCGCGGCCGATAGTGAAGGTCAGCCCGTGGCCTTCCAGTCCCACCTCGTCCGTGCCGAGGATAACGTAGGCTGCGGAATAGTCCGGATCGGGGTTCATCGCATCCGAACCGTCGAGGCTCTGCGAGGTGGGAAAGCGCAGGTCGAAGACGCGCATGCTGGTGATACGGGCCATCAGGCGAGCTCCGGTTTCAGGCCTGCCGCACAGCGGCAGGCAGACAAATGCGGAATCGGGTGGTCAGAGCGACCAGCCGCCGTCGATATTATAGGCTTGGCCCGTCGTGTAGGTCGCGCCGGCGATATAGACGGCGAGGTCGGCGATCTCCTCCGGCGTCCCGATCCGGCCGATGGGCTGGCGGGCGATGAAGGCGGCGCGGGCGGTCTCGAAATCACCCTGGGCGCGCAGGCGATCCTGCAGTGATGGGCTTTCGACCGTACCGGGGCAGATCGCATTGCAGCGAATGCCCTTGGCGACGTAATCGGCGGCAACCGCCTTGGTGAGGCCGATCACGGCCGCCTTGGTGACGCTATAGGCAAAGCGGTTCGGCACGCCCTTCACGCTGGAGGCGACCGAGGCCATGTTGATGATCGCGCCATCCTTGCGCTCCAGCATGCCCGGCAGCACGGCGCGGATGGTGCGGACCATCGCCTTGACGTTGAGGTCGAAGGCGAATTCGAGGTCCTTGTCCGGCATTTCGAGGATCGAGCCATTGTGGACGACACCGGCGCAGTTGAAGAGCACGTCGATCGCTCCTATCCCGGCGGTGAGCGCCTTGACGGCCGCCTCATCGAGCACGTCCAACTTATGGGTGACGATGCCGTCGGTGCCGGAAATCTCCGAAAGCACATCCATATTGATATCGGTCGCGTGAACCTTCGCCCCGGCTTTCGCGAAGGCGAGCGCCGAGGCGCGGCCGATGCCTTGCGCGGCCGCCGTGATCAGCACCGTCTTGCCCTGCAGATAGTCCGTCATGTTTCCTGTCCTTTGTTGGCCCTGCACATGGCCGCTTCGGATCGCCCTCGTGAAGCGTAAGCGATCATAACCATAAGAATAAGCAACCTGGTGATCCGCGGCGCCTCCTCATCGTCTCCGCGGTGATCGGCTTTCCATCCTACCCCATATGTAAGTTGTTAATTCATATACAGACAACATTTCACTGATCGTCAAGCGTGAACTTCGTTTGAAGTGCGACCGCTATTCGTATACGAATACCAATATTCACGGAGGGGCCAATGACGACAGACAACGACGAGTCCGACCGTTACCGCGCGCCGGCTCTCGACAAGGGGCTGGATATTCTGGAACTGCTGGCCGGCGTCGATGGCGGCTTGACCCAGGCGGAGATCGCCAAGAAGCTTAATCGCAGCCCCAATGAATTCTACCGCATGCTCGACCGCCTCGTGCGGCGCGGCTATGTCACCCGCATCGACGGGGACCGTTATTCGCTGACCCTGAAACTGTTCGGCCTTGCCCAGTTGCATGCGCCGGTGCGCCGCCTCGCCTCCTATGCCACGCCGCTGATGCGCGAGCTGGCGCAGCGCTCGAAGCAGGCCAACCAGCTTGCCGTGTTCGACCGCGGCTCGGCCGTCGTCGTCGCGCAGCAAGAAGCCCCGGATTATTGGGGAATCTCGATCCGCGTCGGCTCGCATATCAGCCTGTTCGATACCGGATCGGGCCACGTGCTGCTCGCCTTCCGCTCGCCGGAAGAGCGCGAGATGATGATCTCGGAGCATGTGAAAAGCCGCAGCGAGGTTTTGCTCCCGCTGGAATTCTACACCCGGCTCGACCAGATCCGCGAGCGCGGCTACGAGATGATGGCGAGCGCCCAGACCGCCGGCGTCTACAACCTTTCGGCCCCGATCCTCGGACCGGATGGCAAGGGCATCGCGGCGCTGACCGTGCCCTACATCACTCTCGTCAACAATCCCGCCGCCCCGGAGATCACCCAAACCATTGCCATGCTGGTGGAAACGGCCGCCCAGCTTTCGCTTCTGGCCGGATCGGATGTGCAGCCGCCGCCGGCATAGGACGGCTTGCAAGGATAAATTCTTATTTGAAGATTTGATTTTCTTGTGAGAGGTTTGATCGCGAGCGAAGAGGAGCCGCGTCATGATCATCGATACCCACCTGCATCTCATCGACAAATCCGCGCTCCGCTATCCCTGGCTCTCCTCCACACCCGCCCTCGACCGCGATTTTCTCTACGGGACCTATGCGCAGGAGGCCCGGCGCGCGGGTATCGGCGCGGCGCTGCATATGGAGGTGGATGTCGAGCCGGCCG
Source organism: Rhizobium sp. Root1212 (assembly GCF_001424985.1). Lineage (GTDB taxonomy): Bacteria > Pseudomonadota > Alphaproteobacteria > Rhizobiales > Rhizobiaceae > Pararhizobium. The sequence goes on along the minus strand of NZ_LMDA01000014.1, from coordinate 51,111 downwards.
ACATGGAGAAGGAAACCGGAGAGATAAAGCGGCTCTCCGAAATGCCGGGCAGCCTGCTCAAAGGCGCGATCGCCGCCGGCCGGCCGGAAAACACCGATTTTCCCGAATATCTGGAGCGGCAGCAGGCCAACCCTTTCGTCAAGGGCTTCCGCCGCGTGCTGCACGTCGTGCCGGATGATGTCTCGGAAGGCGCGGCTTTCCGCGAAAACATCAAGCGGCTTGGCGGCTCGCGCTTCACTTTCGATCTCTGCGTCCTGCCACACCAGATCCCGAAGGCCATCGCGCTTGCCGATCTCGCGCCCGATGTGCGCTTCATCCTCGATCATTGCGGCGTACCCGGCATCAAAGAGGGGCAGGATCATCCTTGGCGCGGCCATATGAGCGAGATCGCCCGCCGCCCGAACGTCACGGCCAAGATTTCCGGCGTGATCGCCTATGCGGATGCGGAGAGTTGGGATGTCGAGACGCTGCGCCCCTATGTCGAGCACACGATCGGCGCCTTCGACTGGGATCGCGTCGTCTGGGGCAGCGACTGGCCGGTCTGCACTCTGGGCGGCACGCTTTCGACCTGGGTCGCGGCCACCCACGCGCTGATTGCCGGCTGCTCGTTGGAGGAGCGCACGAAGCTGCTATCGGGCAACGCGCGGCGCATCTGGGGGCTGTGAGGCGGACGCCTTTGGTCAGTCGTGGCCGAAAGATGCCACGACGGCAGCCGCGCCTTCCAGCATCAGGCGCGAAAGTGCCGCCGTCAGCGTATCCCGGAAGGCCGCATCCTTAGCGAGATCATCGCCAAAGACCTCGGACAGGCTGAGATACGCATCGACGATCCGAGCCGGTGCACTCAACGGCTGCGTCATGGCCGCAATCCTGCCGGCCAGCGGATCGCGGACATCGATGGCATTGCCACGCTCATCGAGCCCGCGCGCATAACGCATCCAGGCGGCAACGCCGAGCGCCAGCCGCCCATAGGCCTCGCCCGCCGCAATCCGGTCGCGGATGGTGCCCAGCAGGCGTTGCGGCAGCTTTTGCGATCCGTCCATGGCGATCTGCCATGTCCGGTGCCTGAGCGCCGGATTGTTGAAGCGCGCAATGAGATCGGCGCGGTAATGTGTGAGGTTGATGCTGAGCAGCGGCGGCAGCGTCGGGATCGCCTCCTCGCGCATCAGACCCTCGACCAGCGCCTCCATGCCCGGCAGCCGCATGGCTTCGGACACGGTTTCGGCCCCGGCGAGATAGCCAAGATAGGCCAGGGTCGAATGGCTGCCGTTCAAAAGCCGCAGCTTCATCAGTTCGAAGGCCGAGACGTCTTTGACGAAGACCGCGCCGTCCGCCTCCCAGCGTGGCCGGCCCAACGGAAAATCCTCTTCCAGCACCCATTGTTTGAAGGGCTCGGTGACGACCGGCCAGGCATCCGCAACCCCGAGTGCCGCTGCAACCGCCCCCCGGTCGGCATCCGTGGTCGCCGGCACGATGCGGTCGATCATGGTCGAGGGCGAGGCGATGCCGGCGACATAGGCGCCCAGTTCCGGGCCACGCAGCTCGGCAAACCGCTGGACGACGCGCTTCAGCACATGGCCGTTGGCAGGGAGATTGTCGCAGGAGAGCAGCGTAAAGGGTGAAAGCCCCGCCGCCTGCCGCAGCGCCAGCGCCTCGACGATGAAACCGACAGCGGATTTCGGCCGTTCGGGATGGGAAAGGTCGTGGCGGATATCGGGATGGGCTTCATCCAGCCGCCCGGTTGCGGGATTGTGGCAGTAGCCCTTTTCCGTCACCGTCAGCGAGACAATGCGCGTTGCCGCGGCCGCCATGCGCGAAAGCACCTTTTCGGGATCTTCCGTCGCGACAAGCACCTCCACGATGCTGCCGATGACCCGCAGCCGCTCGCCGCCGCCATCCTGCACTTTCAACGTATAGAGGCCATCCTGCGGGGCCAGCGCATCGCGCGTTTCCGGGCTGCGCAGCGAGACGCCGCAAATACCCCAGCCCGGATCGTTCGAAAGCACGCTATCGGTAAAGACGGCCTGATGGGCGCGGTGAAAGGCGCCGATGCCGAGATGAACGATGCCGACGGAAAGCGCGGCCGGATCATAAGTCGGCCGCTCGACGGAGGCCGGCAGGTGGGCGAGCGTTTCGCGCGACAGCATGTCCCTCACCATATCGCGGCACCGCCAATGGGGGACCTGCGCGGCGGGACGATGGTGCGTTTCATGGGGCGACTCCGTCTTCGATCGACGCCCAGCCTATCGCGCAATGACACTGTCTTCAATCGTATGACAAATGAACAGACTTGCCCTGTTGCTGCCCGATTGCATAGAAAACATGGGCGAAACAATGAGGCTGGCGTGAACGAAAGCGAAGAACCGAAAAGCCTGACGCCGCGCATGCTGAAATGGGCGCAGAATTCGGCGCTCTACCGGGTGAGCCGGCAGATGCTGTCGCGCCGCCAGTTGCACGACGCGGTGCTGCGCAAGGCGCGGGAGAAATTCGAGGATATCGGCAACGACGAGGCGCGCGCACTCGCCGAAGCCGCCGTCGCCTTTGCCGAAACCATCGGCGGGCTGGACGATGAAGCCTTCGCCGAGGTGAAGACGCGCTCTGCCGTCCGCAACGGCAAATCGCGGCGGATGATTGCCGTTTCGCTGGCCCGCAAGGGCATCGACAAGGAAACCGCACAGGCAGCGCTGACAGAGCAGGCCGACGATCTTGCGGCAGTCGTCGCGCTCGCCCGCCGCCGGGCCTTCGGGCCGTTTCGCCGCGCCGACGCCGACGAAGCCCGCAAGGACAAGGAACTTGCCGCCATCCTGCGACAGGGCTTTAACTTCGAGCTTGCCCGGCGGGTCTCGGCCATGTCGCGCGAGGAGGCGGACGATATTCTCTCCGGGCTGCCCTGAGCGGCATTTTCGCCAGAGGGCGAAGCGCCTATAGCTATCGATCAAAACAAGGAATGGAATCAACGTTATGACCGAAACCGTCGTCGACCGCTTCCTGCGCTATGTCGTCATCGACACACAATCGGATGCCGCGTCGTCCACCCAGCCCTCCACCGAAAAGCAGAAGAACCTTGGCCGCATGCTCGTGGAAGACCTGCTGGCGATCGGCGTCAAGGACGCCCATCTCGACGAGAACGGCTATGTCTACGGCACCATTCCCGCCAACACCGACAAGTCGGTGCCGGTCATCTGCTATTGCTCCCATATGGATACGGCGCCGGATTTCACCGGAACCGGCGTGAAGCCGCAGATCCTGAAAAACTACCAGGGCGGCGATATCCGCCCGCCCGGCAGTTCGGGCCTCGTCATCCGCCGCGACGAGCACCCGGCGCTGGCCGACCAGACCGGCAACGATATCATCACCACCGACGGCACGACGCTGCTCGGCGCCGACGACAAGGCCGGCCTCGCGGAGATCGTGACGGCCGCCGATTACCTCTTATCCCACCCGGACATCCCCCACGGCACGATCCGCATCTTGTTCACCACCGATGAGGAGATCGGCCGCGGCGTTGACAAGGTCGACCTTGCCAAGCTCGGCGCCGCCTTCGGCTATACGGTGGATGGCGAAACCGCCGGCCATATCGAGGACGAGAGCTTTTCCGCCGATGGCGCCCGCATCGAGATTTCCGGTGTCGCCATCCATCCCGGCTTCGCCAAGGACAGGATGGAAAACGCGATCAAGATCGCCAGCCGCATCATCGACCGCCTGCCGAAGGACATGGCGCCGGAAATGACCGAAGGCCGCGACGGCTTCCTGCATCCGACCGGGCTTGAAGCCACCATGGAAAAGGCGACGATCAACCTCATCCTGCGCGCCTTCGACGAGGCGGGCCTTGCCGAAAAGCAGAATGTGCTGCGCGGTATCGTCGATGCCGTCATGGCCGATTTTCCCGGTTCGACCGCCACGGTGACGGTCAAGCAGCAATACCGAAACATGAAGACCGTCCTCGACCGCAACCCCGAGATCGTCGAAAACGCGCTGGAAGCGATCCGCCGCGCCGGCATGACGTCGGTTCGCGGCAGCATCCGCGGCGGCACGGATGGCTCGCGCCTCTCCTTCATGGGCCTTCCCTGCGCCAACCTCTTCGCCGGTGGCCATGCCTTCCATTCCCCGCTGGAATGGGTCAGCCGCCAGGATATGGAAAAGGCCGTGGCAACGCTTGTGGAGCTTGCGAGGGTCTGGGAAGAGCGGAGCTGAGACAGGGCCGTTCCCTATACCTCAATCACTCTCCATCCTCATCCGCCGTCGCCTGCCGTTCATCGGCAGAAACGGCCTCCGTCATGCCGCGCCGGCTCAAGAGACCCGCATCCTCCAGCATCTCGATATCCGGCAGGTCCCGCAGGGTGTCGAAGCCGAAGGCCGAGAGGAACTGGCGGGTGGTGACGTAGGTGTAGGGCGCGCCGGGTGTGGGGCTGCGCGGCCCCGAGGCGAGGAAGCCGGCACTGCGCAGGTTCGCCATCGTATCGCGGCTTACCTCCTTGCCGAAGATCTTCGTCAGTTCCGCGCGGGTGACCGGCTGGAAATAGCCGACCGCCATCATGACGGCAGCCTCGTGATCCGAAAGGGATGCCGACACCTGCCGTACCGATGCGGCAGAAGCGCGGATTGCCGGCCCATAGACAGGCCGCGTGCGATGCTGCCAGCCGCCCGCCACCGAAACGATGTCGTAGGGGCGGCGGCGCAGTTCATCGCGGATATCGTCGATCAGCAGATCGATGCTGCATTCCCGGCCGACGACGCGCGCCAAGGTCTCACGGGTCACCGGCTCGGCCGAGGCGAAAATCACCGCTTCCACCCGCAGCATCCATTGGCGCCAGCGCAGCTCCGGCGGCAGATCGTCCAGCTCGCGATCGAACAGGGTTTCGGATTGCTGTCTGCGCCCGGTTTCCGCCATGGTCATAACCCGAAAACACGAAAATTCGGGCGGCCGGACAATTCCCGAATGGCGCCAAAACTTTCCAGCCGTTCGAACAGACGGCGGCTGGCCCAGCGCGAGAGATTGCTGCCGGGGGCGGACGCCGCCACCGCATCGTCCTCCAAAAGCTGCCGGATCACGGCGGCAGCGCCCTTGGTGCGCACTTTCGGCGCCACCTTCACGAGATGCGCCGCCCGCCGCTCGGTTTCCCCGGCAACGCGCAGCGCCTCGTTCGTCGCCTGCACGAGAGCTAGGCAGACCGCGCGGGAAAAGCCATCCTCGCCGGGGCGCAGGCGCCCACGGCCGCCGATGGTGCGAAAGGCCGGGCCATAACGTTCCGCCATCAGCAGCGGCACGGGACGCTCCCAGCCAAGCCGGGCGGCGAGCACCCAATCGGCGAGCCACCAGGCAAGCACCTCGGCATCCGGGCGGGCGGAGACGATCTGCGACACGAGATCGGCAGCGATGAAGGGGGCGGAACGGGCAAGCTGCAGCTGATCGTCGAGCACGGCGGAAAGATCGGCCAGCCGCTCGTCCCAGCCGATGGAAAGCTGCTCGCACAGCGCCTGCAGCGTTTTCGTATCGATCCGGCCGGTTTTCGCGGCCAGCCGGCGATAGGCAAGGAGCACGTTGCCGGCCGGACCGGCGCTGTCGCCGGGCGCCGTCAGCACCACGGCATCCCGCAACGCCGGCTCCTCGTCGGTCCAGCCGAGGAGGCGCACGGCCGAGGCCGCACAGCGTAGTGCAAGCCGCTGGCGCCAGCAGCCCGCCCAAACGGGCTGCGCCCGCACCACGCTATCGAGAAGGCTCAGCGCACAGCCCGCCGCAAAGGCCGCATCCGCCTCGTTGCCACCGCCGCGCGGCATAGCCCAGCCGGGCACGACGGCGGAGGGAAGGATCGAAGGGAGAATGTGAGGCACAGGCGATTCCATCGCCCAAGCATAGAGGAGCGGGGCGCTAGCGCCTATGATTTCGAGGAAAACCGCACAGAATAATAAAAGAGCCCCGAAAACGAAAAAGCCTGCCGCGGGAGGAGGTGCGGCAGGCTTTTCCTAAAGAACCGAGCAGCGACTTGGGAGGAGGAGTGCCGCTGCTCCTACAGACGCCCCTGGGAGGAGGAGTGGGCCGTCTGAAACTCGAAGCACCGCGGGAGGAGGAGCAGTGCTTCGATGAAAATGATCATACAGGAAGATCCTCCGATTCCTAGGCTTTATGTTGCAGTGCAGCTATGCAGGAAATGCATGGCCCGCTTGCGAGGCCGAAAGGAACGGTCACGAGCCGTAAAACAGGCCATGAAACGCAAAAACGCCCGCGGATGCGGGCGTCTGCAATCAGTTCGCTTTGAAGCTCTTAGCGAGCCAGCGAAGCGCGGGCAACGCTGCGGATGTCTGCACGGTCGATGCCGAGGTCCTGCAGTTCGCGGTTGCTCATGCGGCCAAGCTCGTTGATCGTCTGACGATACTTGCGCCAGTTGTTGAGAGCACGTGCTACGTTCATGATAAATCCCCTTTCCTGAGGCGTACCCGACGTCAGCGCCCCTTGCGCTTCCGTCGTTTTTCATGAGGGCGATATAATCGTTTGAAGGTGGTGCAAAAAGCGACAATGTCTCACACCACCCATGCGCTCTATGCAATGGTAAGCGAAATTTTACGAACCAAAATCAGGCCAATTCCTTCCGTTAACGTCAATTGCCGCCAGGTTTCTACCGCAACTGCACACAACCGCCACGGAACAACCTTCAAAATCCTTTTGAGGGGTCGAGGGAACCGCGAAAGTGCCGGAGGTAGCATCACGCCGCTATCGGCAACTTTCGGAAATCGCTTGTGACGGCATCCCACGGCTTCGATTCACATCGAAAGGGATTTTGTTCAAAAGTGCCTCTTTTGCGACAAGACCGCCCCGCCCGGCTGAGCGATCTTTGCCGGGATCGAACAGCGCTGTGCTGACATTTCGGGGGGAAGGCATGCCTATCGACAACCTCGCCGCATTTCATGTCGGCAGCGCCGTATTTCCTGTCGACGCCGCGCGCCTGACGCTGCGGCACAAGCGTAGGTCTCGCCAAAATGCCCGGCCTCGCCTATGGTTTCGGCATCCTCTACGCCCAAACCATGTTCGAGACCCGCAAGGGTCGATGCCGGTGCAACGGCGGCCGTTTCGGTCGCCGACGTTTCAACCGCAGGCGAGGTTACGCCGATGAAGATCTATGTCGTATCGCTGGCTGTCGGCCTCCTGGTCGGGGTGATCTACAGCCTTCTCAATGTCCGGTCCCCGGCGCCGCCGGTCGTCGCGCTCGTCGGTCTGCTTGGCATTCTCGTCGGCGAGCAGATCCCGCCTTTGATCAGGCACTTGTGGAACAGAGAGCCCGTCACCGTTTCCTGGCTGCATCAGGTCAAGCCTCATATGTTCGGCCATCTGCCGAAAGCCACCCGGCCCGAGGCTGACGAGAAGCCGGCAATCGAGCGAGGGCAGAGCTGATGCCGACACGCCGCCATTTCCTCGGGGCCGCCGCTTCCGGCCTTGCCTTCCCCGGCCTGTTTTCGCCCGTCCTTGCCAATGATCCGAACACCGGAGCCAGCACCATGACCCCCGACCTCATCCTCCACAACGGCCGCTTCACCACGCTTGATCGCACCAACCCGACCGCATCCGCCGTCGCGATCAAGGACGGTACCTTCCTCGCCGTCGGGCGCGACGAGGAGATCTTGCCGCTGAAAGCCGCCTCGACGAAGGTGATCGACCTTCAGGGCCGCCGCGCCCTGCCCGGCCTCATCGACAACCACCTGCACATCATTCGCGGCGGCCTGAACTTCAACATGGAACTGCGCTGGGACGGCATCCGTTCGCTGGCCGACGCGATGGAGATGCTGAAGCGGCAGGTGGCGATCACGCCGCCGCCGCAATGGGTGCGTGTCGTCGGCGGCTTCACCGAGCATCAGTTTGCGGAAAAGCGCCTGCCGACCATCGACGAGATCAATGCCGTCGCACCGGATACGCCGGTCTTCCTGCTGCATCTCTATGATCGCGCCCTGCTCAATACCGCGGCCTTACGCGCTGTCGGCTATGACAAAAATACGCCGGAGCCGCATGGCGGCGAGATCACCCGCGATGCCAACGGCAATCCGACCGGCCTGCTGATCGCCAAGCCCAACGCCGCCATCCTTTATGCGACGCTCGCCAGGGGGCCGAAGCTGCCCTTCGACTATCAGGTCAATTCTACCCGCCATTTCATGCGCGAACTCAACCGCCTCGGCGTGACCGGCGCGATCGATGCCGGCGGCGGCTTCCAGAACTATCCCGAAGATTACGCCGTCATCCAGAAGCTTTCGGACGAAGGCCAGATGACCATCCGCCTCGCCTACAATCTCTTCACCCAGAAGCCGAAGGAAGAGAAGAACGACTTCCTGAACTGGACCAAGACCTCGAAATATAAGCAGGGCACCGACTATTTCCGCCATAACGGCGCCGGCGAGATGCTGGCGTTTTCGGCGGCCGATTTCGAGGATTTCCGCCAGCCGCGGCCGGATATGCCGGCCGAGATGGAGGATGATCTGGAAGGCGTGGTGCGCGTTCTGGCCGAAAACCGCTGGCCCTGGCGCATGCACGCCACCTATGACGAGACGATCTCGCGGGCGCTCGATGTCTTCGAGAAGGTGAACAAGGACGTCCCGCTTTCCGGCCTCAACTGGTTCTTCGATCATGCCGAGACGATCTCGGATCGATCGATCGACCGTATCGCGACGCTTGGCGGCGGCGTCGCCGTGCAGCACCGCATGGCCTTTCAGGGCGAATATTTCGTCGAGCGTTATGGCGCGGGGGCGGCCGAAGCCACGCCGCCGATCGCCCGCATGCTGGACCGGGGCACGAAGATTTCCGCCGGCACGGATGCGACTCGCGTCGCCTCCTACAATCCCTGGGTCTCGCTCTCCTGGATGATCACCGGCCGCACGCTGGGCGGCATGCGGCTCTATCCCGAACGCAACTGCCTCGACCGCGAAACGGCGCTTCGGATGTGGACGGAAAACGTCACCTGGTTTTCCAACGAGGAAGGCAAGAAGGGCCGGATCGAGAAGGGCCAATTCGCCGATCTCGTCATTCCTGACCGCGATTTCTTCTCCTGCCCGGAAGACGAGATCAGCCATATCAGCTCGGAACTGACAGTGGTTGGCGGCAAGGTGGTCTGGGCCGCCGACAGCTTCTCCAGCCTCGACGAAGGCCAGGTGCCGCCACCCATGCCGGACTGGTCGCCAGTCAGAACCTTCGGCGGCTATGCCGGGTGGGGCGAACCACAGGGGGCCGGCAAGAATTCGCTGCGGATGAAGGCGGCGTCGCTCTGCGGCTGCGCCTCCAGTTGCGGTGTGCACGGCCACGACCATGCTTCGGCCTGGTCGAGCAAGCTGCCGATCTCGGATTTGAAGGGCTTCTGGGGCGCGCTCGGCTGCGCCTGCTGGGCCGTGTGAGGACCTGAGCATGATGGAACTGGAACGGAAACTCGCCGGCATCGCCCGACCGCTCCTGCAATCGAAAGCCGTTTACTGGGTCGCATTGCTCGGCCTTTGCTCCGCCTATCTGCAGGGCAGCCTGATGAAGCTGTTCGATTTCCAGTCGGCGATCGGCGAGATGGACCATTTCGGGCTGTCGCCGGCGCCGGTCTTCGCCGTCCTCGTCATCGCCTTCGAGCTTGTCGCCTCCACCATGATACTGGCCGGCATCTTCCGCTGGCTGGGGGCGCTCGGCCTTGCCGGCTTCACTCTGATGGCGACCTTCGTCGCATTGCGTTTCTGGGAAATGCCTGATGGCATGGACCGGATGATGGCGACCAATGCCTTCTTCGAGCATCTCGGCCTCGCCGGCGCCTTCATCATCGTCGCGGGGGTCGATCTTTCCGCCCCGGCCAACCGATAGGAGTAACCATGTCGTCTGCCGATCCATTCGATTTCAGTCTGTCGCGGCGCGACACGCTGCTTGCCGGTGCGGCCCTTGCCGCCGCCGCGGCGCTTCCCATGTCCCATGCGGAGGCGCAGGCCTCCCCCACCCCGCAAAAAGGAGAAAGCAACATGAGCTACGTTACCACCAAGGACGGCGTCGATATCTTCTACAAGGACTGGGGTCCGAAGGACGCGCAGCCGATCGTGTTCCATCACGGCTGGCCGCTGAGCGCCGACGACTGGGATGCCCAGATGCTGTTCTTCGTTTCCAAGGGCTTTCGCGTCGTCGCCCACGATCGCCGCGGCCACGGCCGCTCATCTCAGGTTTCCGATGGCCATGACATGGACCATTATGCCGCCGATGCCTTCGCCGTCGCCGAGGCGCTCGACCTGAAAAAAGCTGTCCATATCGGCCACTCCACTGGCGGCGGCGAAGTCGCCCGTTATGTCGCCAAGCACGGCGAGCCGGCCAGCCGGGTCGCCAAGGCGGTGCTCGTTTCTGCCGTTCCGCCGCTGATGCTCAAGACCGACGCCAACCCCGAAGGCCAACCACTGGAAGTCTTCGACGGTTTCCGTTCCGCCCTTGCCGCAAACCGCGCCCAGTTCTTCCGCGACGTTCCCGCCGGCCCCTTCTACGGCTTCAACCGCGAAGGCGCCACGGTGCATGAAGGCGTTATCCAGAATTGGTGGCGACAGGGCATGATGGGCAGCGCCAAGGCCCACTACGACGGCATCAAGGCCTTCTCGGAAACCGACCAGACGGAAGACCTGAAGGCGATCTCGGTTCCCACGCTGGTGCTGCACGGCGAAGACGACCAGATCGTGCCGATCGCCGACGCCGCGCTGAAGTCGATCAAGCTCTTGAAGAACGGCACCCTGAAGACCTATCCGAAGTTCTCGCACGGCATGTTGACCATCAATGCCGACGTGCTGAACGCCGATCTGCTGGCTTTCATCCAGTCCTGATGCTTGAGACCGCCGCAGGCGTCACGCTTGCGGCGGTTTTTCCGATGACGTGAAAGCGGTATCCGGCCGCGGGAGGCCAGCCATGACCCAGCACCACGCGGAACCCGAAACCGCGCCTCCACGGCCCGCTTCCTCCAGCGGCTTTGCGCCGCTTGCCCAACCGGTCTTCGCGGTGCTCTGGGCCGCGACCGTGCTCGGCAATACCGGCACCTTCATGCGCGATGTCGCAAGCTCCTGGCTGGTGACGGATCTTTCGGCCTCGCCGGCCGCCGTTTCGCTGATCCAGGCGGCGGGCACGCTGCCGATCTTCCTGCTCGCCATTCCCGCCGGCGTGCTGTCGGATATTCTCGACCGACGCAAATTCCTGATCGGCATCCAGCTGCTGCTCGCCAGTGTCAGCATCGCGCTGATGATCCTTTCCCACACCGGCATGCTGAATATCGGCCTTCTCGTGGGCCTGACTTTCATCGGCGGCATCGGTGCGGCCCTGATGGGGCCGACCTGGCAGGCGATCGTGCCGGAGCTGGTGCCGAAGAAGGACATCAAGAGCGCAGTGGCGCTCAATTCGCTCGGCATCAACATCGCCCGCTCGATCGGCCCGGCCGCCGGCGGCCTGCTGCTGGCCGCCTTCGGCGCCGCACCCACCTATGGCGTCGATGTCGTGAGCTACGTCTTCGTCATCTCGGCGCTGATCTGGTGGCCGCGCGCCAAGGACGCCGACGACGCGCTATCGGAACGTTTCCTCGGCGCCTTCCGCGCCGGCCTGCGCTACACCAAAGCCAGCAAGCCGCTGCATATCGTGCTCATGCGCGCGGCAATCTTCTTCGTTTTTGCCAGCGCCGTCTGGGCGATGCTGCCGCTTGTCGCCCGCAACCTGCTCGGCGGCGATGCCGGCTTCTACGGCATTCTGCTTGGTGCTGTCGGCGCGGGCGCGATCCTCGGCGCGATCGTCATGCCGAAGCTGCGCGACCGTTTCGATTCCGATACTCTGCTGCTTGGCTCCGCCGTGCTGACGGCGATCGTCATGGCGGCACTTTCGGTGGCACCGCCGCAATGGGTCGCGATCCTGCTTCTGCTCGTGCTCGGCGGCGCGTGGATCACTTCACTTACCACCTTCAATGGAGCCGCCCAGGCGATCCTGCCCAACTGGGTGCGCGGCCGGGCGCTCGCCGTTTATCTCACGGTGTTCAACGGCGCGATGACGGTCGGCAGCCTCGGCTGGGGCGCCATCGCGCAGGAGATCGGCGTGCCCATGGCGCTCCTCGTCAGCGCCGCCGGCCTGCTCGTCGCCGCCGTCCTCATGCACCGGATCAAGCTGCCCGGCGGCGATGCCGATCTGGTGCCCTCCAACCACTGGCCGGAACCGCTGACCGCAGCCCCCGTCGCCCATGATCGCGGCCCGGTGCTGGTGCTGATCGAATATCGCGTTGCGCTGGAGAACCGGCGGCCGTTCATCGATGCGCTCGTCCGCCTTTCGGAAGAGCGGCGGCGGGATGGCGCCTATGGCTGGGGCATGACGGAGGATTCCGCCGATCCGGAAAAGATCGTCGAATGGTTCATGGTCGAATCCTGGGCGGAACACCTGCGCCAGCACAGGCGCGTCTCCAAGGCCGATGCCGACCTTCAGGCCGAAACGACCCGCTATCATATCGGGCCCGAAGGCCCGGTCGTGCGGCACTTCCTGACTATCGAGCATCGTCGCCACCCGGCAGAGCCGGACGCGGGCTGAGTGCCCTATCGCTTGTGAACGCCCTGCCGCCGCGCCTGCGACGGGGTCTGACCGAAGCTCTGGCGGAACCGCTTGGTGAAATGCGACATGCCCTCGAAGCCGACCGCAAGGGCGATATCGATCAGCGGCCGCGTCGGCTGCGCCGTCACCATGCGCATGGCCGCCTCCATGCGGATTTTCGTATAGGCTTCGCTCGGCGACATCCCCATCGTCTCGCGAAACAACCGCTCCATCTGCCGGCGCGACAGCGAGATCAGCGACGCGATGCTTTCGATCGGCAGCAGGTCCTCGACATGCTGCTCCATCAGCATCAGTGCGACATGGACGCGTCGGTCGCTGGCCTCAAGCCCGAGCGGCGAACGGGCCTGCGTGTCCGTGCCGTCGCGGCGATGGGAAATCTGCAGGATTTCCAGCGCATTGCGTTCCGCCTGCTCGCCGATATGGTGGCGCACCAGCGTTGCCGCGAGATCGGCCACCGCACTGCCGCCGGCGCAGGTCGCCCGCTTGCCGTCGAAATGGAAGATTTGTGCCGAGGTCGCCGGCTGGCCCGGAAAGCGGGCGCGGAACTCGCGGTGGTGCAGCCAGCTGACGCAGGCGCAGTGCTCCTTCAGCAACCCGGCATCGGCCAGCACGAAGCTGCCGGTGCAAAGGCCGATCAGCCCGACGCCTGCCGCATCCGCCTTGCGCAGATAGGCAAGCGAGACTGCGTCCAGCGGCTCGTCCACGCTGAGCAGCCCGCCGACGACGGCGATATAATCGTAATTGCAGGGATCGGCGAAGGGCGCGGTCGGCGCCACCTGCACGCCGCAGCTCGACATGACGAAATTGCGCGAGCCATTCAGCACGTCCCAATCGCAATGCACCCGGCGCGAGCGATCCTCGTAGTCGCTGGCAAGCCTGAGCGTATCGACGAACAGTGCGAAGGCGGAAAGCGTGAAATTCTTCGACAGGATAAAGCCGACCCTGAGCGACTTGGCGACGCCCGCCTGCGAAACCGTGCCCTTGGCTTTCACTTCCGCGGTCATATCGCGTCCTCCCAGAAACGCAGGCGTATTTCCCTGCGGTTCAGGAGACCAGAATTTTCACGATGCCAAGAGCGGTGTCGCGACATCTATCCCATCAGATACGACAAACGCGCCGGCCGGAGTGCTCCATTGCGACACGCCCGGCCGGCTCTCTCTGCCGTATCAGTGGTGGTGCAGACCCGGTGCCTCATGACCGGTGCGGGCGACATATTCGGTATAGCCGCCGCCATACTGGTGGATGCCCTCCGGCGTCAGCTCCAGCACCCGGTTGGAAAGCTCGGCCAGAAAGTGGCGGTCGTGCGAGACGAAGAGCATTGTGCCTTCGAAATCGGCGAGCGCCTTGATCAGCATTTCCTTGGTGTCGAGGTCGAGGTGGTTGGTCGGCTCGTCGAGCACCAATAGGTTCGGCGGATCGAACAGCATGATCGCCATGACCAGACGCGCCTTCTCGCCGCCCGACAACACCCGGCACCGCTTCTCCACATCGTCGCCCGAAAACCCGAAGCAGCCGGCAAGCGCCCGAAGCGGCCCCTGGCCTGCCTGTGGGAAGGCATCCTCCAGCGACTGGAACACGGTGCGCTCGCCGTCCAGCAGGTCCATGGCATGCTGGGCGAAATAGCCCATCTTGACGCTGGCGCCGATGGTGACATTGCCGGTATCGGGCTCGGTCGCGCCGGCGACGAGTTTCAGCAGCGTCGATTTGCCGGCCCCGTTGACGCCCATCAGGCACCAGCGCTCACGCCGACGGATCATGAAATCAAAGCCTTCATAGATGACGCGGCTGCCGTATTTCTTATGCACGTTCTTCAATGAGACCACGTCTTCGCCGGAACGCGGCGCGGGGCGGAACTCGAACGCCACCGATTGCCGGCGCTTCGGCGGCTCGACGCGGTCGATCTTTTCGAGTTTTTTCACCCGGCTCTGCACCTGCGCGGCATGGGAGGCGCGCGCCTTGAAGCGCTCGATGAACTTGATTTCCTTGGCAAGCATCGCCTGCTGGCGCTCGAATTGCGCCTGCTGCTGCTTCTCGTTTTGAGCGCGCTGCTGCTCGTAGAAGCCATAGTCGCCGCCATAGGTGGTGAGCGTGCCGCCGTCGATCTCGACGATCTTGTTGACGATGCGGTTCATGAACTCCCGGTCGTGGGAGGTCATCAAAAGCGCGCCGTCGTAGCCTTTGAGGAATTCCTCCAACCAGATCAGACTTTCGATATCGAGGTGGTTGCTCGGTTCGTCGAGCAGCATCACGTCCGGGCGCATCAACAGGATGCGGGCCAGCGCCACGCGCATCTTCCAGCCGCCCGACAGCGCGCCGACATCGCCGTCCATCATTTCCTGGCTGAAGCTCAGGCCATCCAGCACCTCGCGGGCGCGGCCGTCGAGCGCGTAGCCGTCCAGTTCCTCATAGCGTGCCTGGACCTCGCCGTAGCGCTCGATGATCGCGTCCATCTCGTCAATGCGATCAGGGTCGACCATGGCGGCTTCGAGTTCGCGCAGTTCGGCGGCAACTTCGCTGACAGGGCCGGCACCCTCCATGACGGCGGCAACGGCGCTCATGCCTTCCATCTCGCCGACATCCTGGTCGAAATAGCCGATGGTCACGCCCTTTTCGACGGCTACCTGACCTTCATCCGGCAGTTCCCGGCCGATGATCATGCGGAAGAGCGTCGTCTTGCCGGCGCCGTTCGGGCCGACGAGGCCGATCTTCTCGCCCTTGTTCAGGGCGGCCGAAGCCTCGATGAAAAGCAGCCGATGGCTGTTCTGCTTGCTGATGTTTTCAAGTCTGATCATGATATCCGGGCCGTGCGGGTAAGCGTTTCGGCTGCGCCCATAGCACGCACGCCCCGCCCTGTCGCAGGCTTTTGTCAGATCGGCCAGAAAAGCAGCAGAAGCGGAACGCTGACCAGCACGACGATGATCGACAACGGAAAGCCGAGCCGGCCGTAATCGCTGAACCGATAGCCGCCCGGCCCCATGACCAGCGTGTTGCACTGGTGGCCGATGGGGGTGAGGAAATCGCAGCCCGCGCCGATGGCGACAGCCATGAGGAAGGCCTCCGGCTGAAAGCCGAGTTTCTGGGCGAACGTGGCCGCGATCGGCGCCATCACCAGCACCGTCGCCGCATTGTTGAGAAACGGCGTCACGGCCATGGCGGCAACGAGGATCAGCGCCAGAGCGCCATAGGCCGGCAGCATCGCCGCCGTGCGGGACAGGATATCGGCGATGACGTCCGTCGTTCCCGTCGCGGCAAGTGAGTCGCTGATCGGGATCAGGGCGGCGAGCATGATCAGGATCGGTGCATCGAGGGTATCATAGACATCCCGTAGCGGAATGGAGCCGGTGACCACCATCATGAAGGCGGCGGCGAAAAAGGCGACCGCCACCGGCACGCCGCCGAAGGCCGTCGAGGCCATGGCCGCCAGCAGGATCAGCGCCGGCACGATGCGGTTGCGGATGCTGCCGAGCTTCACGTCGCGCTCGATCAGCGGTAGGCAGTCCCATTCGCGCAAAAGCTCCGGCAGCCGGCGCATATCGCCTTGCAGAACCAGCACATCGCCGTTGCGGATTTTGATCTGGCTCAGACGCTCGACGAAGCGCTTGTCGCGGCGGCTGACGGCGAGCAGGTTGAGGCCGGTGTTGTGGAACAGCGCCAGGTCCTTGGCGCTAAGCCCGATCAGCCGCGAATGCTCGCCGACGATCGCCTCCACCGAGCCGATGTCCGTGCCCTTTTCCTTCTCGTGGATGTGGACGGAAAGCTCGAGCTTGCCGTGACTGACGATCTTGTCGAGCGCCGCCTGCTCGCCCTCGATGATCAAGAGGTCGCCTTCCTTCACCATCATGTCGGGCAAGGGTGTGCGCCTGGCGCCCTTATCGTTGATAATCGCGGTGACCATGGCCTCGCCATCGGCCGGCTGCTGCAACCAGCTCACCGTCTGCTCTGAGGCTGCCGATTTGGCGGCGACTCTGGCTTCCGTCGTGTAGTTCTTGATCTTCAGCGCCTCATGCATCGAGGCGTCCTCGCGCACCCGTTCCGGCAGCAGCCAATAGAACAGCGTCAGGAAAAGCACACCCGCCACCGTCAGTCCCGCGCCGACGGGCGTATAATCGAACATGGTGAAGGTCTGGCCGGTCATCTCCTCACGCACGCGGGAAACGATGATGTTCGGCGAGGTGCCGATCTGCGTCATCAGGCCGCCGAGCAGCGAGGCAAACGACATCGGCATCAGGAACATCGACGGCGAAATGCCGGATTTGCGCGCCATCTGCACCGCGACGGGGATCATGATGGCCAGCGCGCCGATATTTTTGACGAAAGCCGAGAGAACCGCGACGATGGCGATCAGGATCAGCAGTTGGGAGCGCGGCCCTTGAAGCTGCGGCGCGAATTTGCGGATGGCAATATCCATGATGCCGGAGCGAGAGATCGCCGTCGAAACGAGCAAGGCGCTGCCGACGATGATGACGATATCGTCGGAAAAGCCGCTGAAAGCCTTATTTGCCGGTACGACCCCCAGCAAAATCGCAATGAGAAGCGTGCCGGCGGCAACGATATCATAGCGATAACGCCCCCAGACGAAGGCCGCCATCATAAGAAGGATGATGCCGAGTGAAAGCCATTGATCGAGCCGCATGAATGTTTCCTGGTGGGTGCCGATCAACGCCTGAACTGCCGTTTCGATCCGCCGTCGCGAACCGATTTTTAGAAGCATGATATGGATGTGAAAAGGCCTGCGGACGCCTCTATCGCGGCGAAAACGACGCTTTCCCGAAATTCTGCCGTTGACCTCCAGCCATGAAATATCTACTCATAAAGTCATCAGATGACTTTATGAGTATGACGATGCAGGCACTTGAACGTACCAATCTCGCCGACACCGCCGTTGAGGCGATACGGCAGGAGATCATCGCAAAGCGCTGGCCTGTCGGGGAAAAACTCCCGAACGAGGCGGGCTTGAGCGCGATGCTTTCCGTCAGCCGTGGAACGATCCGAGAGGCCGTGCGGGTGCTGGTCTCACAGGGTTATCTGGAAACCCGGCAGGGGTCGGGAACCTACGTGCTGTCGACGACGGACACGAAGCGGCCGCTTCTTCTCGCCCGCCGGGCTAGCCTGCTCGATCAGTTCGAGGCGCGGCTCGCGCTCGATGTCGAAGCCGCCCGTCTCGCCTGCCGCCGCCAGACCCCCGAAATCGTCGCCCAGCTGCGGGCGCTGCTTGCCGCCCGTGGCAACTACGAGGGCGGCGATGCCAAGGCCTTCGTGGCTCGTGACCTTGCCTTCCACAAGGCGGTCATCGCCGCCTCCGGCAACCGCGCGATGATCGGCATCTACGATTTCTTCTCCGCCTCGATCACCGAAACCATCGAAGCGACCCTTGGCGAAGACCTTCCCGAGCCGGACATGAAGGCCCATGCCGACATCGTCGACGCCATCGAAACCGGCGAACCTGAAAAGGCCGACGCCGCGGTACGCCGTTTCATGGCGCCCGTCCTTGCCGCACTCAACCGGATGCTTGCCTCATGACTGCCCTCCCCTCCCGCGCCAACCATCTCCTGGAAGGTATCGAAGCCGAGATCGAAACAGAACTGGAGCTGCCTCCCGCCCCCGAGCCGCCCTCGACGGCGACCCGCGTGCTGCTCGGCATCAGCCTGGTGCTGATCGCCTTCAATTTGCGCCCGGTGTTTTCCAGCGCCTCGGCGCTCCTGCCGGAAATCCGCACGGAATTTGCGCTTTCGCCCCTCGGCGCGAGCCTGCTCACCACGCTGCCGGTCGTTTGCCTCGGTGCTTTCTCGCCCTTTGCGCCGCGACTTGCCCAGCGTTTCGGGGCGGAACGCACGCTGCTCGGCGTGATCTTTCTGCTGGCGCTCGGCACGGCGCTGCGCGGCCTTTCCTCGATCCCCACCTTGTTCCTCGGCACGACGATCGCCGGCGCCTGCATCGCCGTCGGCAATGTGCTGCTGCCGGGTCTCGTCAAACGCGATTTTGCCGATCGCGCCGCGCTGATGACCGGTGCCTACACGATGGCGCTCTGCGCCGGTGCAGCGAGCGCGGCCGGCCTTACCTTGCCGATCGAAGCGGCGCTGGGCGGTTCGCCGCAAGCGGCGCTGGCGGCCTGGGCCTTGCCCGCCGTCATCGTCGGGCTGATCTGGCTGCCGCAGGTTCTCGGCCGCAAGAGCGCGGCCAGAAAAAGTACCGTCCGTGTCGAAGGCCTGTGGCGCGACCGGCTGGCGTGGAACGTCACCCTGTTCATGGGCCTGCAATCGGCGCTCGCCTATTGCGTCTTCGGTTGGCTGGTGCCGATCCTGCGCGAACGCGGCATCGATGGCGTCACCGCCGGCGGCATCGTCTCGCTCTCCGTCATGGTGCAGGCCGCCGCCTGCCTCGTCGTGCCGCATATCGCCGTGCGCGGCCGCGACCAGAAGGTCATCAACGTCACACTGATCGCCTTTGCGGTCGTCGCGCTGATCAGCCTGTTGTTTGCGCCGCTCTGGAGCGTCTGGTTCTGGGCAGTCATCCAGGGCATCGGCCAGGGCGGGCTGATTGCGGTGGCGATGATGGCGATCGTGCTGCGCTCGCGCGACAGCCATGTCGCGGCGCATCTTTCCGGGATGGCGCAATGCGTCGGCTATCTGCTCGCCGCCATCGGCCCGCTGGTCGTCGGCATGATCCGCAGCGCCACAGGAAGCTTTGCCTGGTGCGCCGTGCTCTTCGTTCTTCTGGGGGCAGGTGCAGCCTATAACGGCTGGAAAGCCGGCCGCGCGGCGCATGTGAACGCCCGCACGACCGACACGTGAGAAAACGCCGTTACTTCGAGGCGGAAGGACCCGGCTCGCTGCTGGCATCCAGCGCCCGGCTGACGCTGAGCGCAACGAACGAGACGATCGCGCCGGAGATCAGATAGCCGCCGATGAAGATGATGCCGAAATTGCTGGCAAGGCCAAGCGCCACCAGCGGTGCGAAGGCAGCACCGACCAACCAGGCCAGGTCGGAGGTAAGGGCCGCGCCGGTATAGCGGTAATACTGGCCGAAGCGCGAGGAAACCGAGCCCGATGCCTGGCCGAAGGACAGGCCGAGAATGCCGAAGCCGATGATGATGAAGGCATCCTGCCCGGTACGCCCTGCATCCAGCAGGAAGGGAGCGGTGAACGAGAAGATCGCGATGATGACCGCGCCGATCATCAGCTGGCGGCGGCGGCCGATCCGGTCGGCGATAAGGCCCGACAGGATGATCGCAACAAAGCCGACGGCCGCACCCGCGACCTGAACCCAGAGGAACTGCGCCGCCGTCTGGCCGCCGTAAAGCGTGACCCAGCTGAGGGGAAAGATCGTGACGAGGTGGAACATCGCGAAGCTTGCGAGCGGCACGAAAGCGCCGAGCACGACGTCCTGCGCATGTTTGCTCAGCATCTCGAAGACCGGGCGGGCTTCCAGCTCCTTGTTTTCCAGCGCCTCGCCGAATTCATGGCTGGCGACGATACGCAGGCGGGCAAACAGTGCCACGACATTGATCGCAAAGGCCACGAAGAACGGATAACGCCAGCCCCAGGAGAGGAAATCCGCCTCGGACAGGTTGGAGACAAAGAAGCCGAACAGACTGCTTGCCAGAGCAAAGCCGATGGGCGCGCCAAGCTGCGGGATCATCGCATACCAGCCGCGGCGGTTTGCCGGGGCAGAAAGGTTGAGAAGCGAAGCGAGACCGTCCCACGCGCCACCGAGCGCAAAGCCCTGCCCTAGCCGGAACAGCGCCAGAAGCGCGACCGCCCACAGGCCGATCGTTTCATAGCCCGGCAGGAAGGCGATCGAGGCCGTCGAACCGCCGAGGATGAAGAGCGCGATCGTCAGCTTCGTGCCGCGGCCGTAATTGCGGTCGATCCACATGAAGACGAAGGAGCCGACAGGACGGGCGAGGAAGGCAAGCGGGAAGAGCGCGAAAGAGGCGAGGGTCGCGGAAACCGGATCAGCGATGAACGGGAAGATCAGTCGCGGGAAGACAAGCACCGAGGCGAGGCCGTAGACGAAGAAATCGAAGAATTCCGACATGCGACCGATGATCACACCGATGGCGATGTTCCCGGCCGAGACCGGCCTGTCGTCGTGAAGCCCGCGTGCGTCCTTCTCGAGCCCCGACGATGAGGGATTTGCGACCGTGCTCATGAACAAACCTCCTGGCGACATGCGCCCACTCTGCGAAATGTTGATCAACCAGCCGACAAGATCAAGCGATCAACGATAAAAAGCTCGATTTCAGCGACGCATCGCCGCGCAAACCGCCGGACCCTGTGAAATTCCGGGTTGGCAGATCGGGCGACGCATGGTTCATTGGGCGCTAATACTAGCCCAAGACGGCGCGAACGGCAGTTCCTGTTGTGCGACACATTGCTGCACTGCGACGAGCGACCGCATTCCGATGAGGGCCTCGCAGCGATTAGTGCATATTAGACAGACTCAAATTTCGAGCTTGAGATGCCCAATCTTGTGAAATCTGCCGGACGGCTGTCCGTTCTCCTGCCCCTGCTGCTGCTTGCCGGCTGCGACCTGGTCGTCATGTCGCCGTCGGGCGATATAGCGGTGCAACAGCGAGACCTGATCGTCGTCTCCACCGTGCTGATGCTTTTGATCATCGTGCCGGTGCTCTTCCTGACGCTCTATTTCGCGTGGCACTACCGCGGCTCCAACACATCGGCGGTCTACGATCCCGAGTGGCACCATTCGACCCGGCTCGAAGTGGTGATCTGGTCGGCGCCGCTGGCGATCATCATCGCGCTCGGCGCGGTGACCTGGATCAGCACCCACAAGCTCGACCCCTACCGGCCGCTCGACCGCATCGATGCGAGCCGGCCGGTCACACCGGAGATGAAGCCGATCACGGTGGAAGTCGTGGCGCTCGACTGGAAGTGGCTGTTCTTCTACCCGGAATACGGCATCGCCACCGTCAACGAGATGGCCGCGCCCGTGGATGTGCCGATCAACTTCAAGATCACCGCGTCCTCGGTCATGAACTCCTTCTACGTGCCGGCGCTTGCAGGCATGATCTATGCCATGCCCGGCATGGAGACGAAGCTCCATGCCGTCATCAACAAGGAAGGCGAGTATGAGGGCCTGTCCGCCAACTTCTCCGGCGACGGTTTCTCCCACATGCGCTTCAAGTTCCACGGCCTGACTCAAGCTGGTTTCGAGGAGTGGGCGGCACGGGTGAAATCCCAGGGCACGGCGCTCAACCGCGACGCCTACCTGAAGCTCGAAAAGCCGAGCATCAAGGACCCGGTGCGTTACTACGCCAGTGTCGATGACGACCTTTATACCGCCATCCTCAACATGTGCGCCCACCCCGGCAAGATGTGCATGAGCGAGATGATGCACATCGACATGATGGGCGGCGGCGGCGTCGAAAGCCATGAGAACAAGGCGAAGCTGGAATATGACGGCCGCCACGCCGACGACGAGGCGCCCGCCGCCACCCATCCGGCCACCGGCAATCCGGCCCGCAGCGACGAGCCTGCCGAAGGCGTCGACGGCGGCGCATCCGGCGAAGGCCAGATGAACCACGACATGCATCAGGGCCATACGATGCCCGCGGACGACCAGGGTGGCGCGGCTCCCGCGCAGCTCAACACCAACGGCAGCACGCAGCCGTAAGGCCGCAATTCAGGACTTTGGATATGTTCGGCAATACTTCTTGGACACAATTCCTATTCGGCCGGCTGACGCTGGAGGCAATCCCCTATCACGAGCCGATCCTCGTCGCGACCTTCGCCGCCGTCGCCGTCGGCGGCCTGGCGGTGCTCGCGCTGATCACCAAGTTCAGGCTCTGGGGCACCCTCTGGCACGACTGGCTCACATCCGTCGATCACAAGAAGATCGGCATCATGTACATCATCCTCGCCATCATCATGCTGCTGCGCGGCTTTGCCGATGCGGTGATGATGCGCATCCAGCAGGCGATCGCCTTCAATGGCAGCGAGGGCTATCTGCCGCCACACCATTACGACCAGATCTTCACCGCCCATGGCGTGATCATGATCTTCTTCGTGGCGATGCCCTTCGTCACCGGCTTCATGAACTATGTGGTGCCGCTGCAGATCGGCGCGCGCGACGTGTCCTTCCCGTTCCTCAACAACTTCTCCTTCTGGATGACAACGGCCGGGGCGATCATCATCATGATGTCGCTGTTCGTCGGCGAATTCGCCCGCACGGGTTGGCTCGCCTATCCGCCGCTGTCGGGCTCCGACTATAGTCCGGGCGTCGGCGTCGATTATTACATCTGGGGTCTGCAGGTGGCAGGGGTCGGGACGACGCTTTCGGGCATCAACCTGATTGCGACCATCGTGAAAATGCGCGCACCGGGCATGACCTTCATGAAGATGCCGGTTTTCACCTGGACGTCGCTGTGCACCAACATCCTGATCGTCGCAACCTTCCCGATCCTGACCGCGACGCTCGCCCTGCTGACCCTTGACCGTTACGCCGGCACGAACTTCTTCACGAACGACCTCGGCGGCAATCCGATGATGTACATCAACCTCATCTGGATCTGGGGCCACCCGGAAGTCTACATTCTCGTACTGCCGGCCTTCGGCATCTTCTCCGAAGTGGTCGCCACCTTCTGCGGCAAGCGCCTGTTCGGCTATGCCTCGATGGTCTATGCGACCTGCGTGATCATGATCCTGTCCTATCTCGTGTGGCTGCACCACTTCTTCACGATGGGTTCGGGCGCCTCGGTCAACGCCTTCTTCGGCATCACCACCATGATTATTTCGATCCCGACGGGCGCGAAGATGTTCAACTGGCTGTTCACCATGTATCGCGGCCGCATCCGCTTCGAAGTGCCGATGTACTGGACGGTCGGCTTCATGGTCACCTTCGTCATCGGCGGCATGACCGGCGTGCTTCTCGCCGTTCCGCCGGCGGATTTCGTGCTGCACAACTCGCTGTTCCTAATCGCCCACTTCCACAACGTCATCATCGGCGGCGTGCTGTTCGGGCTGATGGCCGGCATCGTCTACTGGTTCCCGAAGGCCTTCGGCTACAAGCTCGATCCCTTCTGGGGCAAGATGAGCTTCTGGTTCTGGCAGATCGGCTTCTTCTTCGCCTTCATGCCGCTCTATGTGCTCGGCCTGATGGGCGTCACCCGCCGCGTCTCGCAGTTCGAGGACCCTTCCCTGCAGATCTGGTTCATCATCGCCGCCTTCGGCGCCTTCCTGATCGCGCTCGGCATCGCCTCCTTCATCATCCAGCTGATCGTCAGCTTCCTGAAACGCGACGAACTGCGCTGCGACACCGGCGATCCCTGGGGCGGCCGCACGCTCGAATGGTCGACGTCTTCGCCGCCGCCGGATTACAACTTCGCCTTCACCCCGGTCGTGCACGATCACGACGGCTGGTACGACATGAAGAGCCGCGGCTACGAACGCCCACTCACCGGCTTCAAGCCGATCCACATGCCGAAGAATACCGGCGCCGGCATCATCCTGGCAGGGATCAGCCTCGTCTTCGGCTTCGCGATGATCTGGTACATCTGGTGGCTGGCGATCGTCTCCTTCATCGGTCTGCTTGCGGTCGCAATCGGCCATACCTTCAACTACGACCGCGACTTCTACATCCCCGCAGAGACCGTTTCCGCGACGGAAGATGCGCGCTCGAAGCTGCTTGCGGAGCGGACCTGACATGGCACACGACATCCAAATCCAGGACGGCGAAAAGCCGGTCTTCTACCTGACGGAAGATCATCATCCCGAAGGCAGCACCAATCTGGGCTTCTGGCTCTACCTGATGAGCGACTGCCTGATCTTCGCCGTGCTGTTCGCCACCCATGGCGTGCTCGGCCGCAATTATGCGGCCGGCCCTTCGCCGGCCGATCTCTTCGACCTGCCGCTGGTGGCGCTCAACACCGCGATGCTTCTGTTCTCCTCCATCACCTATGGCTTCGCCATGCTGCAGATGGAGCGCAACGCCAAGGCGGAAACGCTGTTCTGGCTCGCCGTCACCGGCCTGTTCGGCGCAGCCTTCCTCGGGCTGGAGCTTTACGAGTTCGCGCATCTCATTCATGAGGGCGCCGGCCCGACGCGCTCGGCCTTCCTGTCGTCCTTCTTCACGCTGGTCGGCACCCACGGCCTGCACGTTACCTTCGGCACGATCTGGCTGATCACGCTGATGGTGCAGGTCGCCAAACGCGGCCTGATCCCGGAAAACCGCCGCCGCCTGCTGTGCCTGTCGATGTTCTGGCACTTCCTCGACGTCGTCTGGATCGGCGTCTTCTCCTTTGTCTATCTGATGGGAGTCCTCGGATGAGCCCGCACGCCCAAGCGCCCCTGCACGAAGACGCTGCAACCACCCACCACGCCCACAGCCACGGCCATGAGGCTGGCCACGGCTCGTTCAAGGGCTACATGCTCGGCTTCGGCCTTTCCGTCGTCCTGACGGCCATTCCCTTCTGGCTGGTCATGAGCGGCGCGTTCGACAGCAAGCTGCTCACCGCCTTCTTCGTCATGGGATTGGGCCTGGTGCAGATCGTGGTGCACATGGTCTACTTCCTGCATATGAACCCGCGCTCGGAAGGCGGCTGGACGATGATGGCGCTGCTCTTCACGCTCGTCCTCGTTGGCATCACGCTCGCCGGCTCGCTCTGGGTCATGCACCATCTCAATACGAACATGATGCCCATGTCGCCGGAGATGATGAAGAACATGCCCTGACGGGGCGCATTCCGTGAGCGAAAATCCTGACAGATCGGCAGGTGCTTCCCTCGAAGCGCCTGCCAAAGGTCACGGCAGCCGGGTCTTCATCGCCGGCATGGTGCTGCTGACCACGGTGTTTCTGGCGCTCGGCACCTGGCAGGTGCAGCGCCTGTTCTGGAAACTCGACCTGATCGAGCGGGTCGAGGCGCGGGTGAATGCCCCCGCCGTGCCGACACCGGCGGAGGCCGATTGGCCGAGCTTCAAGCCCGATGAACAGGAATATCGCCACGTCACGGCGTCCGGCCGCCTGCTGCATGACAAGGAAACCCTCGTTCAGGCCGTGACCGAACGTGGCGCCGGCTTCTGGGTGGTGACCCCGCTGGCCGAGGCGGATGGGACCACCATCCTGATCAACCGCGGCTTCGTACCCTCGGAGCGGCGCGATCCTGCAACACGGGCCGAAGGGCAGACGCCGGGTGACGTCACCATCACCGGCCTGCTGCGCCTCACCGAACCCGGCGGCGCCTTCCTGCGGTCGAACGATCCCGCCGGCAACCGCTGGTATTCCCGCGATATCACGGCCATTGCCAAAGTCCGCGGACTGCGGCGCGTAGCACCCTATTTCATCGATGCGGACGGCACGGCCAATCCCGGCGGTTATCCGGTCGGCGGCCTGACCGTCGTGCATTTCCGAAACAGCCATCTCGCCTATATCTTCACCTGGTATGCGCTGGCTGTGATGACGATCGTAGTCACCGTGGCCTTGCGCCGGCGAAGGCTCGTTTAGGGAAACAGTCTGTCGCTTTCCCGCATGCTATGTTTCAAGCCCGAAAACGTGCGATGAAGGCCTATCAACGGTTTCAGAACATGAGGCGATAAAGCCATGAAGAAAATCGGTTTCCTCTCCTTCGGCCACTGGTCGCCCTCGCCGCAATCGGGCACGCGCTCGGCTGGAGACGCCCTCCTGCAATCCATCGACCTTGCGGTCGCGGCGGAAGAACTCGGCGCTGACGGCGCCTATTTCCGCGTCCATCACTTTGCCCGCCAGCTCGCCTCGCCCTTCCCGCTGCTCGCGGCAGTCGGCGCGCGGACAAAGAACATCGAGATCGGTACCGCCGTCATCGACATGCGTTACGAAAACCCGCTCTACATGGCGGAGGATGCGGGTGCAGCCGACCTCATTTCCAACGGCCGCCTGCAGCTCGGCATCAGCCGCGGCTCGCCGGAGCAGGTGATCGATGGCTGGCGCTATTTCGGCTACCAGCCGGAAGAGGGCAAGACAGAAGCAGACATGGCCCGCCATCATGCCGAAGTGTTTCTCGACGTGCTGCGCGGCGAAGGTTTCGCCCGGCCGAACCCGCGTCCGATGTTTCCGAACCCGCCCGGCCTTTTGCGGCTGGAGCCGCATTCGGAAGGCCTGCGCGAGCGCATCTGGTGGGGTGCAAGCTCGAACGCCACAGCCGTCTGGGCTGCCAAGCTCGGCATGAACCTGCAAAGCTCCACCCTGAAGGACGACGAGACTGGCGAAGCTTTCCACGTGCAGCAGGCGGCACAGATCCGTGCCTATCGCGAGGCCTGGAAGGAAGCCGGCCACACCCGCACACCGCGGGTTTCGGTCAGCCGCAGCATTTTCGCACTCGTCGATGATCGTGACCGGATGTATTTCGGCGAGCGTTCGGAAGGCGAGGATACGATCGGCTTCATCGATGAAAACACCCGCGCCATCTTCGGACGGAGTTACGCGGCGGAACCGGACGACCTGATCCGGCAGTTGAAGGAAGACGAAGCCGTCGCCGAGGCCGATACGCTGCTGCTCACCGTACCGAACCAGCTCGGCGTCGACTACAACGCTCATGTCATCGAGTCGATTCTGAAGCATATCGCGCCAGCCCTCGGCTGGCGCTAAGTCTCAGGCAGGCACAGCTTCAAGCCGTTCCTTCGGCATCGGCTTGAACAGCATGGCGATCAGGAACGCCCCGATGCCGATGCCCCAGGAGCCGACATAGAGCCACGTATAGCTGGCGAAGGTATCGTAGATCAGCCCGCCAGCCAGCGGGCCGGTTGCCATGCCGAGGCTGCCGGCCATGGCCGTTCCGCCGATCACCGTTCCCATCATCTTCAGCGGAAAGTTTTCCCGCGCAATGACCGCGTAAAGCGGCATCACGCCGGCGTAGATGAAGCCGAATAGCCCCGCCACCGCATAGAAACTGCCAAGCCCCTGCGCAAAGACATACGCCAGCGCGCCAAAAGCCTGGGCCAGCAGGCCGAGCACCAGAATATGCTTGGCTCCGAAGCGATCCCCCAGCAGGCCGAACACGACGCGTCCCCCCATGCCTGCCAGCCCCTCGACGCTGTAGATCGTCACGGCCGCGATCATCGGAATGCCGCAGGTGATCGCATAGCTCACCGTATGGAAGATCGGCCCGGAATGAGTGGCGCAGCAGAAGAAATTGGTGAGCAGCAGAATGATGAACTGCGGCGACCTTACTACTTCACCAAGTGACATCGACGGTTCCGCCGGGCCGTTCGCCTGTATCGCCGCACTTTCCAGAGCCGGTGCCCGGCGCACGAGCAGCGACACCGGGATCATCACCACGGCGACGAGCAGCGCGATGATCTGCATCGAGGTGCGCCAGTCGTGCATCGTGACGAGCCAGGCGGCAAAGGGCGACATGGTCATCGGCGCCATGCCCATGCCGGCGGAAACCAGTGACACGGCAAGGCTTCGATGGGTATCGAACCAGCCGGTGACGCAGGCCATCATCGGCGCAAAGATCGCCGCTGCGGCCACTCCGACCAGCAGGCCGAACACCAGCTGAAACGCGATGAGCGAGGTCGTTCGGCTCGCCAGAAACAGGCTCACCGCCAGAAGAACGGACCCGGCCAGCACGATCGGCCGCGGCCCCCAGCGATCCGACAGGCCGCCCCAGGCGATGCTGGCAAAGGCCATGGCGAGAAAGCCGATGGTCATGGCGCTCGAAACGCCGGTCACCGACCAGCCGGTCTCCCGCGAAATCGGCAAGAGGAAGACAGGCAGGGAAAACATGGCGCCGATGGCGAGGCAGCCCAGAAGGCCGCCCGCGGCAACGATCACCCAACGGTATCCGGAATTGATCATGTCCATCTCCCTTTGCCGCGATATCCGTTCAATACTGGTCATGGCGCTGGACCCATGCCATCGGGGAGCTCAAGGCGTCCTCGTCACGACCCTTCGGCACGAGATCGAGGAAATGATAGGTGCCGTTGACCATCTCGACGCCGCGCCCGTAGCAGGAATAGGTGTGAAACACCGCATTGTCGTCATTCCGGTAGAAAACACTGATCCCGACCATGTCGGAGGGCAAATTCGAGTGGGCCGTATAGTTGTAATTGGCTCTCCCCTCGGCCAGCTCCTCCGCCGAGAATGAGGCAT
The DNA here is from genome assembly GCF_001424985.1 of Rhizobium sp. Root1212. Lineage (GTDB taxonomy): Bacteria > Pseudomonadota > Alphaproteobacteria > Rhizobiales > Rhizobiaceae > Pararhizobium. Next base: position 22,478 of record NZ_LMDA01000014.1, on the reverse strand, counting down.
GATAATCGAAATTGAAATCGCTGCCACCGGAAGAAACCCAGGGGAAGCTCCAGCCGAGGCGTTTTCTGTAGGCTTCAAGCTTGGCGAACGGCGCCCGCGAGACCGCGACGAAGCTCACGTCGCGATGATTGAGATGGACCGGGATGCCGTTGAAATTGTCCGCCCAGAAGGAGCAGGACTTGCAGCCCTCCTGCCAGTCGGGGCCGAACATGAAGTGATAGACGATGAGCTGGCTTCGCCCTTCGAACAGATCGGCGAGCGAAAGAGTGCCCTGCGGCCCCTCGAAGCTGTAGCTCTTTTCCACCCGCTCCCATGGCAGGGCCATGCGCTGGCGCGTCAGCGCATCGCGCTTTCGGGTGAATTCCTTTTCCTGTGCGAGCAGGTCGAGACGTGCCGCCAGCCAATCCTCATGCGAAACGACGGGGTTAAGCATCATGAACTCCTTGTCTGTTGCCGGTTCGGAATGGCGATATAGATAAAGCCGGAAGGCCGGCGGGTGGGAGTTACAAGTGTGACGGGATTTCCATGGATTCGATGATCACGGCGGCAGCGCGCGCCCTTTCGGCCGGCGATCCGCTCGGCGCGCTGAAGCGCGTGGCGCTGCGCGAAGATGCGGCGGCCATGGCGCTGCGCGGCATCGCGATGGCCCAGCTTGGGGATCTCAGCCGCGCCAAAACGCTGTTGAAGCAAGCGGCCCGCGCCTTCGGGCCGAAGGAGGCGCTTGCCCGCGCCCGCTGCATCGTCGCGGAAGCGGAAATCGCGCTTGTGTCGCGGGATCTCACATGGCCGGTCAAGGCGCTGGAAACCGCGTGGACCGTGCTCCAAGCCCATGGCGAACATATGAATGCCGCCCATGCCCGCAACCTGACGGTTCGCCGGCTGCTGTTGATCGGGCGGCTGGACGAGGCCGGGCGGTTGCTCGCCGGTTTCGATCCCTCGCCGCTGCCGCCTCTCGCCCGCGCCGCCCATGAGCTTGCCGTCGCCAATATCGCCGTCCGGCGTCTGAAGATAAAGGACGCCCGAGAGGCCTTTTCGCGGGCACGGCAGGCGGCCGATGTGGCGCGGGTTCCGGCGTTTTCGGCCGAAGTCGAGGAGGCCGCCCGCGTTTTGGAGCGGCCGGCGGCCCGGCTGGTTTCGGGCGGTGAAAGCCGACCGCTCCTGCTCGACGAGGTCGAGGCGCTTTTGGCCGCGGGCGACCTCGTCATCGACGCCTGCCGCAACGGGTTGCGGATCGCGGAAACCTCCCTTTCGCTCACCACCCGCCCGGTCCTGTTTTCGCTGGCCCGCACGCTCGGCGAGGCCTGGCCGGGCGACGCCCCAAGAACCCGGCTGCTGGTCAATGCGTTTCGCGCCCGGCATGTGGACGAATCCCACCGCGCGCGGCTTCGTGTGGAAATCGGCCGGCTGCGTGTGGCGCTCCAGCCTTTCGCAGACATCCGCGCCACACGCGACGGCTTTGCCCTCATCCCGCGTGGCAGCAGCCGGGTCGTCGTCATCGCCCCGCCGGTCGAGGAGGATCATGGCGACGTGCTGGCATTGCTCTCCGATGGCGAGGCCTGGGCGAGTTCGGCGCTTTCCATCGCGCTTGGTGCCAGCCCGCGCACGGTGCAGCGGGCGCTGGAACGGCTTGCCGAAAACGGCAAGGTGCAGGCGATCGGCGAAGGACGGGCGCGGCGCTGGATGGTGCCGCCGCTCACGACATTCCCGACAATCTTGTTACTCCCAGGTCCCCTGCCGAGCGGCTAGGCTCAAGGCATCGAAACACCAGACAGGAGATGGCAATGACCCACTCGCAAGCAGAAATCGTCAAGGAATACGGCCCCTTCCCCGATGTGGAGCAGGTGCACGGCGTCACCTATGACGGGACGTCCGTCTGGTTCGCGGCCGGAGACACGCTGAATGCCTTGGACCCGAAAACCGGCAAGACCCTGCGCGCTCTCGATGTCGCCGCCCATGCCGGCACGGCCTTCGACGGAACACATCTTTTCCAGATCGCCGAAGACCGCATCCAGAAGCTCGATCCGGCGTCCGGCCGCGTGCTGTCAACCATTCCGGCGCCGGGAGAAGGCAGCGATTCCGGGCTTACCTGGGCGGAAGGCTCGCTCTGGGTCGGCAACTATCGTGGCCGCAAGATCCACCGGATCGATCCCGAGACGGGCGATATCCAGAACACCATCGAATGCAGCCGCCTCGTCACCGGCGTCACCTGGATAGACGGCGAACTCTGGCACGGCACCTGGGATGGCGATGACAGCGACCTCAGACATATCGACCCTAAAACCGGCGCCGTGCTCGACACCGTCACCATGCCGCCCGGCACCGGCGTTTCCGGCCTCGAATCCGATGGTGCCGATCTCTTCTATTGCGGCGGCGGCCGCAGCGGCACCGTTCGCGCCGTGCGCAAACCGGCGTGACGCAGGCTGCCGGCTTTCCTTCTCTTCAGTGGAAGCGGATAAAGCCGGCGGCATTTCCTTATCGTCCCCCCTGCTTGAGAAGCCCGCCCGGCTTGTCTATAAGCCGGAAATCTCAGTATCTGCCGGCCGTTCCGCAATGCGGACTTGATCTCCGAGTAAAAATTTACTGAAATAGACGCTCGGGAGGAAGGCATGGTCACGATCAAGGAAATCGCCAAGGCGGTCGGCGTCTCGCCGGCCACGGTGTCGCGTGTCCTGAATTACGATCCGGCTCTCTCCATCTCCCCGGTCAAGCGCCAGGCGATCATCGAGACGGCGGAAGCGCTGAACTACGAGACGCCGCGCAACCGCAACCGGACCAACGGCCAGGCCGCTTCCACGCTCCTGACCAAGCTGGTGATCGTGCATTTTCTCGAACCCTCCGACGAGATCGCCGACCCCTACTACATCGGCGTGCGGCTCGGCATCGAAAACCGTTGCCGCGACCTGAAGACGGAGATCGTCAAGGCCTTCCACTCCGACGACCTGCCGGAAGCCGGACTTCTCGAAAGCGCCTCCGGCGTCATCGTCATCGGCAAGCATTCCGACAACGAAATCGAGTGGCTGGCAAACCATGCCCGCCATCTGGTCTTTGCCGATTTCGACCCGCGGAACGACCGCTTCGACAGCGTCTTTGCCGATGTCGGGCTTGCCACGCAAAAGATCCTCGAAAGCCTGAAAACCGCCGGATACAGCCGGATCGGCTTCATCGGCAGCCATGAGAACCTGAACGGCGCGGTGCAGCAATTCGCCGAACGCCGCTGCGCCGCCTATATCGACTGGCAGACGAAAAACGGCAGCTTCGACCCGGCCTTGCTGGCGCTTTCCGATTGCAGTTCCGGTCAAAGCCTCAGGCTCGATACCGGCTACCAGCTCGCCCGCGATCTGCTGTCGCTGCCGGAGCGCCCCGATGTCGTCGTCACCTCCAACGATAACATGGCGATCGGCACCTACCGGGCGGTCCGCGAGGTCGGGCTCACCATTCCCGACGATATCGCCGTTGTCTCTTTCAACGACATTCCCGTTGCGCAGTTCCTGACACCGCCGCTCTCGACCGTGCGCATCCACGGCGAGCACATCGGCGAAGTCGCGGTCGATCTGCTGCTGGAGCGCCTTTCCGGCCGCAGCTACGGCAAGCAGGTGCGCATCGCCACCGAACTCATCTGGCGCGACAGCTGCCGCAAGCCCATGGAATCCTGAGAGATTCAGCCACTCATCGCAGCGCAATAAATATTTACTAAATTTCTGTTGCGTTGCCCCTCATTTTGGGTAAATCTTGCGCAGCCGGTGGAGAGGAGAACCCGTCGGCGGCCATTCCTTGGGAGGAACCAATGTTTAACAGGACCATTCTGTCGCGCTTCGCGGCAGCCGCTCTCGGCGGCGTCAGCCTTTTCGCATCCACCGCCGCCTTTGCCGGCGAAATCACCGTCTGGTGCTGGGACCCCAATTTCAACGTCGCCATCATGAAGGAAGCCGGTGCGCGCTACACCGCCAAGCACCCTGAAACGACCTTCAACATCGTCGATTTCGCCAAGGCCGACGTCGAGCAGAAGCTGCAGACGGCCCTTTCCTCCGGCACCACCGATGCACTGCCGGATATCGTCCTGATCGAAGACTACGGTGCGCAGAAATACCTGCAGTCCTTCCCCGGTGCCTTTGCCGAGCTTTCCAGCAAGATCGATTTCTCGGGCTTCGCGCCCTACAAGGTGCAACTGATGACGCTCGATGGCGCCGTCTACGGTATGCCCTTCGATTCCGGCGTCACCGGCCTCTATTACCGCAAGGACTATCTCGAACAGGCCGGCTTCAAGCCGGAAGACATGCAGGACCTGACCTGGGACCGCTATATCGAGATCGGCAAGGCTGTCGAGGAAAAGACCGGCAAGAAGATGCTCGGCCTCGACGTCAACGATGCCGGCTTCGTGCGCATCCTGATGCAATCGGCCGGCGGCTGGTATTTCGACAAGGACAACAATCTGTCGATCGAGGGTAATCCGGCGCTGAAGGCCGCGCTTGAAACCGAGCAGAAGATTTTGCAGGCCGGCATCTACAAGCCAGCCGCCGGCTGGACCGAATGGGTCGGCACCTTCACATCAGGTGATGTCGCATCCGTTACGACAGGCGTCTGGATCACCGGCACCGTCAAGGCGCAGGCTGATCAGTCCGGCAAGTGGGGCGTCGCGCCCATTCCGAAGCTGAACGTCGAAGGCGCTTCGAACGCCTCGAACCTCGGTGGCTCCAGCTGGTATGTGACGTCTGGCTCTGCCGAAAAGGATGAGGCCATCGACTTCCTCAACGAGGTCTATGCCAAGGATATCGATTTCTACCAGAAGATCCTGACCGAGCGTGGCGCCGTCGGTTCGCTGCTCGCCGCTCGCACGGGAGCTGCCTATTCGGAAGCCGATGCCTTCTTTGGCGGAGAAAAAGTCTGGCAGAATTTTTCCGATTGGCTCGCCAAGGTTCCGGCCGTGAACTACGGCGTCTTCACCAACGAGGTGGATACGGCCGTGACGGCGCATCTGCCGGAACTCGGACAGGGCAAGCCGGTGGATGAGGTGCTGAAGGCGATCGATAGCCAGGCCCAGGGGCAGATTCAATAATCTAGCCGCCCCGCTCCACACACTTCGTCATCCTCGGCCTTGTGCCGAGGATCTACCAGCCTGTCCTCATGCGCGGAGGGGCTGGAAGATGGTCGGGTCAAGCCCGACCATGACGGAGTGAGAGATGCTAGCCTCGTAAAATGCAGCCCTCCCACGAAAGTTATTCCATGGCAGCCGGCAGAACAGGTGGACTGAAGCGCTATTACGATCTGAACGGTTGGCTGTTCATCGCCCCGTCCGTCGCGCTGATCTCGATCTTCCTCGTCTATCCGATCTTCCGTTCGCTCTATCTGTCCTTCTTTACCGGCAAGGGCATGATGATGAAATTCGGCGGCACGGCCAATATCGTGCGCCTCTGGAACGACCCGGTTTTCTTTCAGGCACTGAAAAACACCGTCACCTTCTTCGTGGTGCAGGTGCCGATCATGATCCTGCTGGCGCTGTTGCTGGCATCGGTGCTCAACAATGACCGGCTGAAATTCATCGGCTTCTTCCGCACCGCGATCTTCCTGCCCTGCGTTGCCTCGCTGGTCGCCTATTCCGTGCTGTTCAAGAGCATGTTTTCCGTCGATGGCGTCGTCAATCAGGCGCTGATGGCGATCGGCCTGATCGGCTCGCCGATCGGCTGGCTGACCGAACCCTTCTGGGCCAAGCTGCTCGTGATCCTTGCCATTACGTGGCGCTGGACCGGGTACAACATGATCTTCTATCTCGCCGCCCTGCAGAACATCGACAAATCGATCTACGAGGCCGCACGGATCGACGGCGTTCCGGCCTGGGCGCGGTTCGTCTACATCACTATTCCGATGCTGAAGCCGGTGATCCTGTTCACCACCATCATCTCGACCATCGGTACGATCCAGCTATTCGACGAGGTCTATAACCTGACGGAAGGTCGCGGCAGCCCGGCCAATTCGACGCTGACGCTGTCACTCTACATCTACAACCTCACCTTCCGTTTCATGCCGAGCTTCGGCTACGCGGCGACCCTTTCCTATGTGATCGTGATTATGGTGGCACTGTTCTCGTTCCTGCAATTCTATGCCGCGAGGGACCGGTCATGAACCGCCTCTTCAGCACCGGCCTGCAATATGCCTTCCTTGGCGTGGCCGCCTTCCTTTCGCTGTTTCCGTTCTTCTGGATGGTCATCAGCTCGACCAACAGCTCGATCGACATCATCGGCGGCAAGACGAGTTTTGGCGCGGCTTTCGCGACAAATGTCGCGAATTTCTTCACCCAGGTCGATGTGCCCCTGGTTTTCTGGAATTCCGCCAAGGTTGCAATTGTCGCGACGCTGCTCACCATCGTCTTTTCGTCGCTTGCCGGTTACGGCTTCGAGATGTTCAAGTCGAAGGCGCGCGACCGTATCTATACGCTCGTGCTGTTGACGCTGATGGTGCCCTTCGCGGCGCTGATGATCCCGCTGTTCATGATGATGGCGAAGACCGGGCTCATCAACACCCATATCGCCATCATGCTGCCGACCATCGCGTCCGCCTTCATCATCTTCTACTTCCGCCAGTCGACCAAGGCTTTCCCGACCGAGCTGCGCGACGCCGCCAAGGTGGACGGCCTGAAGGAATGGCAGATCTTCCTCTACATCTACGTTCCCGTCATGCGCTCCACCTATGCGGCGGCGCTGGTCATCGTTTTCATGACCAACTGGAACAACTACCTCTGGCCGCTGATCGTGCTGCAATCCAACGAGACCAAGACGATCACCCTCGTCGTCTCCTCGCTCGCCTCGGCCTATTACCCCGATTACGGCGTGGTGATGATCGGCACCATTCTCGCCACGCTCCCCACCCTCCTCGTCTTCTTCGTCATGCAGCGCCAGTTCGTGCAGGGCATGCTCGGCTCAGTGAAATAGGAAATTCCCATGCGCATTACCGAGAGTTTCAATGGAAACTGGATCTTCAGCCACGGCTTCGATGCCGCAAAGGTCGCAAGCCTGCAGCCGGGCGAGACCGTGCGCCTGCCGCATAGCGCCATCGAACTGCCCTACAACTATTTCGACGAGACCGAATACCAGAAGCCGTTCACCTACCAGAAGCGTTTCGACTGGCGACCGGAATTCGAGGGCCGTGAAGTCTCCCTCGTCTTCGATGCGGCGATGGCCGATAGCGTCGTCTATCTCAACGGCGAAAAGATCATCGCCCACAAGGATGGCTATACCCCCTTCGAAGCACGTCTGACGCCGCACGTGAAGCACGGCGAAAACCTGATCACGGTGAAGATCGACGGTTCCGAAAACCCCGAAATCCCGCCCTTCGGCGGCCAAATCGACTATCTCTGCTACGCCGGCATCTACCGCGATGTCTGGCTGAAGGTCGCAAGCCCGATCTCGATCGCCAATGTGAAGATCGAGACGCCGGACGCCCTTGCCGAGAAGAAGACAGTGACGGCGCGCGTCTTCCTTGCCAATCCGCAGGGCCTCGCCGTGTCCGGCACGCTAGCCGCCAAGATTCGCAAGCAGGGCGGTGGTGAAATTGGTTCGGCATCGGTTTCCGTCGAGGGCAACGAAGCCTTCTTCACCTTTTCCGATCTGACCGATGTCCATCTCTGGGATATCGACAATCCCGCCCTCTACGCCCTATCGCTGAAGCTCGAAACGCCACACGGCGAAGACGTCCTTACCCAGCGCTTCGGCTTCCGCACGGCGCAGTTCACGCCGGATGGCTTCCTGCTCAACGGCAAGCCCCTGAAGCTGCGCGGCCTCAACCGCCATCAGGCCTGGCCGCACACCGGCTATGCCATGGGCCGGCGGGCGCAGGAAAAGGACGCCGATATCCTCAAGCACGAACTCGCCTGCAACATCGTGCGCACCTCGCATTATCCGCAGTCGAAGTGGTTCCTCGACCGCTGTGACGAGATCGGCCTGCTCTGCTTTGAGGAAATCCCCGGCTGGCAGCATATCGGCGGCGAGACCTGGCAGCAGGAATCGATCGAAAACGTCCGCCGCATGATCGAGCGCGACTGGAACCATCCGTCGATCATCATCTGGGGCGTGCGCATCAACGAAAGCCAGGACAACCACGCCTTCTACGCCGAGACCAACCGTCTCGCCCGCGAACTGGACCCGACCCGCCAGACCGGCGGCGTACGCTTCATCACCAACTCCGAACTGCTCGAAGACGTCTACACGATGAACGACTTCATCCTCGGGCAGGAGGAAATGCCCGGCAACAATCGCGGCCGCGTCGTGTTGCGCGATCGGGTGGAGACGACCGGCATCACCCGGCCGATCCCCTACATGATCACCGAATATAACGGCCATATGTACCCGACCAAGCGCTTCGACCAGGAGCAGCGGCAGGCCGAGCACGTCACCCGCCACCTGCTGATCCTCAATGCGGTGGCCGGCGACAGCAATATTTCCGGCTCCACCGGCTGGTGCATGTTCGACTACAACACTCACAAGGATTTCGGCTCCGGCGACCGCATCTGCTATCATGGCGTGCTCGATATGTACCGCATTCCGAAACTCGCGGCTTACGCTTATGCCTCGCAGGGCGAACCATCAGAGAAGGTCGTGCTGCAGCCGGTCACCTTCTGGGCGCGCGGCGAGCGCAATATCGGCGGGGTGCTGCCGCTGATCGTGCTGACCAACTGCGACTACGTAGAAGTGAAGTTCGGCGAATGGGCACCGAAGCGCATTTATCCCGACAAGGAGAATTATCCGCACCTACCCCACCCGCCGGTCGTGCTCGACCTGCGCACAGTGACGCCGGAGGAATTCGGCACCTGGGGCCGCGTCTGGCGCGAAGGCACGATCACCGGCTTCGTCGATGGCAAGGCGGTGAAATCGATCACCATGCCAGCCGATCCGGTTCCGGCCACGCTCGAAGTGACGCCGGACGACACGGTGCTGCGCAGCGGCGAGAAGGATGCGACCCGCGTCGTCGTGCGCGCGCTCGATCAATGCGGCAATCTGCTGCCTTTCTTCGAAGAGCCGGTATCGCTCGTTCTGGAAGGACCGGGCCGCATCATCGGACCGGCAGAGCATACGCTGAAGGGTGGGGCGACCGGCTTCTGGATCGAAGCGGGCGATGAGACCGGCAGGCTCAGCCTCACGGTCAAGAGCCGCCGCTTCGACACCCAGACCGTCACCTTCACGATCAACTGAGACGCGACCCATGACCGATGTTCGCCTGACCGACATACGCAAGAGTTTTGGCGCGGTGGAAATCATCAAGGGCGTCGATCTCAAGATCGATACCGGCGAATTCGTGGTTTTCGTCGGCCCTTCCGGCTGCGGGAAATCGACGCTTCTGAGGATGATCGCCGGGCTTGAAGACATCACCTCCGGGGAACTCACCATCGGCGGCAAGGTGATGAACGATGTCGATCCGTCGAAACGCGGCATCGCCATGGTATTCCAGTCCTATGCACTCTATCCGCATATGACGGTGCGGGAAAACATGGGTTTTGCCCTGCGTTTCGCCGGCGCTGCGAAAGAAGAAGTGGACGCCCGTGTCAACGAGGCCGCCCGCATTCTCGAACTCGGACCGCTGATGGACCGCAAGCCCAAGGCGCTTTCCGGCGGCCAGCGCCAGCGGGTGGCGATCGGCCGCGCCATCGTGCGCGATCCCGATGTCTTCCTGTTCGACGAGCCTCTGTCCAACCTCGATGCCGAACTGCGCGTGCACATGCGCGTCGAGATCGCCAAGCTGCACAAGACGCTGAAATCGACGATCGTCTACGTCACGCACGATCAGGTCGAAGCGATGACGCTCGCCGACAAGATTGTCGTGCTGCGCGCCGGCATCGTCGAACAGGTCGGCGCCCCGCTTGATCTCTACGACGACCCCGACAACATGTTCGTCGCCGGCTTCATCGGCTCGCCGCGCATGAATTTTCTGAAGGCGCGCATCGTCTCTACGGGTAATGGTTCCGCCCAGATCGCACTGACCAATCAGCCGGACGTGCGGCTTGATCTTCCTATTACGTCAACATCTGTCAAAGCCGGCGATGATGTGAGCCTCGGCATCCGGCCCGAACATTTCCGCGCCGCTGGCGAAGGCGATACCGACATGATCGTCGATATCGACGTTGCCGAACATCTCGGCAATACCAGCTATGTCTACGCCCATGTCTCGCCGGAAGAACGGATCATCATCGAGCGCGAGGATTCGCGCAGCGTCGGCAACCGGGAAAAGCTCGCCGTGGGACTTTCCGCAGCCCGCGCCTATCTTTTCGACAAGGATGGGATGCGCATGCGGTAGCCCTTTCCAAACTCTCCCCTTGTCATGCTCGGCCTCCGAGCCGAGCATCCATTAGCCTCTCAATTCGACGAGAGGCTGTAAGATCCTCGGGTCAGGCCCGACCGAGGATGACGACGGAGAGAGTGGTGCCATTGCCGACAGGACAGCCCGGTCAATGCCGGGCTGTCTGCGTTTGTAGGAGGCCGATTAGAAGTTCTGATAGGCCGTAATGATCGCGGCGATCTGGTCGCCGGTCATCGCTTCGATCTGGCTTGCAGTGATGGCCTGCAGCTGGGTGCTGCTGAGGCTGGTGATGTCGCCGCTCGACAGGCCGGCAATGGCCGCTGCGGTGATCGCCGCGATATCGCCGGTCGAGAAGGTGGCAAGGCCGTCCGTCGTCAGCGCTGCGATCTGGGCCGAGGTCATGCCCGCCACCTGTGCCGGCGTCAGCGCCTCCACCTGGGCGGTGGAAAGCGCCACGATCTGGGCGGTGGTCAGGCCGACGATCGCCTTCGGGCTCATCGCCGCGATCTGATCCGTCGACAGCAAGCCGATATTGGCGGTTCCGAAGGCTGCCAGATGCACGGCGTTGAGCGAGCCGACCTGTTCGCTCGTCAGTCCGCCGATCTGGGTCGTGGTCAGCGCCCGGATGTGGTTGTAGGTCAGGGCCGCGATCTGCGTCGTCTTCAACGCCGCCGTCTGCTCGGAGCTGAGCGCCGCGATATTGCCGGTGGACAGGCCGGTAAAGGCGGAGGCGCTGATCGCGGCGATATCGGCGCTCGAGAAGACAGCGATATCATCCGTGCCGAGGGCTGCGATCTGCGTCGAGCTGAGCGCGCCGACCTGGGTCGTCGTCAGGGCTTCGACCTGCGTCGTCGACAACGCATTGATCTGCGTCGTCGTCAGCCCGCCGATCGCCTTGGTCGACAAAGCCGCGATCTGGTCGCTCGACAGCGCGCCGAGGCTTGCACCCGCAAGGCCGGCAACGCCGCCCGCGCTGAGGGCCGCAATCTGCGTCGTGGCGAGATTGGCGATCTGGGCCGAGGTCAGTGCCCCGATCTGGCTCGACGATAGCACGCCGATCTGGGCGGCCGAAAGTGCCGCGATCTGGTCGGAGCCGAGGGCGGACACGCCATCCGAGGTGAGGCCGGCAAGGGCGCCCGTGGTGATCGCGGCGATATCGGCCGTCGAGAAAACAGCGAGATTGGCGCTGCCAAGGGCCGCGATCTGGGTGGAGGTGAGGCTTGCGACCTGCGCCGTGCTCAAGGCTTCCGCCTGCACCGTCGAGAGTGCGCCGACCTGCGTCGAGGTCAGCCCGGCGAGCGCCTTGGTGGTGAGCGCACCGACCTGCTCCGTCGTGAGCGAGCCGATACTGCCGGCGAGCGCTGCCGCCTGCATGGCGCTAAGCGCTGATATCTGGGCGGTGCTCATGGCGGCGATCTGGGCCGAGGTCAAGGACGCGATCTGCCCGGCATTCAGCACACCGACCTGCGCCGCGGTCAGGGCCGCGACCTGATCGGGATCCAGCGCGCCGATGGCATCGCCCGAAAGTCCGGAAAGAGCGGCTGTGCCGATGGCGGCGATCTCGTCTTCGGAGAAGGTGGCGATATCCGCCGCACTCATCGCCCCGAGCTGCGCGCCGGTAAGGGCCGCGATCTGGGTGGAAGTCAGTACGTCGATCTGGCTTGCCGAAAGCGCATCGATCTGCGCGGTCGATAGGCCGGGAATCGCCTTGACGCTGAGGGCGGCGATCTGGTCAGCCGAAAGCGCTGCGATGCTCTCCGTCGAAAGCCCCGAAAGCGCAGCCGATCCGAGCGCGCCCATCTGCGCCGTGCTGAGAACGGCAAGCTGCGCCGAGGTCAAGGCTCCCGAGTGAGCGGAGGACAGGACCGCCAGTTGCGCCGAGGTCAGGGCGGAGACCTGATCCGGCGTCAGGGTCGCGACCGTTTCGCTGGAAAGCCCAGCAAGCGCCGCCGCGCTGATCGCGGCGATATCCGCCGTCGAGAAGGTCGCGAGATCCGCCGAGGTCAGGGCTGCCATCTGCGCCGAGGTCAGAACGCCGACCAGCGCCGAGGTCAGCGCCTCCGCCTGCACCGTCGAGAGCGCGCCGATATGGGAGCTCGAAAGGCCGCCGATGGCGCCGGTCGAAAGCGCCGCGATGTGATCGGCCGAAAGGCCGGTGATGCCGGCGGTCGTCAGCGCCGCCAGTTGCAGGGAGGTCAGCGCCCCGACCTGCGCCGTCGAAAGTGCGGCGATCTGGCTGGACGTCAGCACTTCGATCTGCGCCGATTTCAGGGCGGCGATCTGGGTCGTTTTCAGAAGAGCGGCCTGATCGGGCGTCAGCGCCGCGATATTGGCGGTGGAGAGGCCGGAGATTGCGGCGGCGGAGATCGCCGATATTTCGTCATCGGAGAAGGTCGCAAGGGCCGCCGTGCCGAGCGCACCGATCTGCGAGGCGTTCAGGAGAGCTACCTGCGCTGCGGTCAGCGCCTCAACCTGCGTGGTGGAAAGCGCGGCGACCTGCGCCGAGGTCAGGCCGGAAACCGATTTCGTGCTCAGCGCGGCGATCTGGTCTGCCGTCAGGGCCGCAATGCTGTCGGTCGTCAGCACCTTAACCTGCGCGGAACTGAGCGCTGCAACCTGCCCAGTGCCGAGGGCGGCAAGCTGGCTGGAGGTTAGGGCGGCGATCTGCGCCGTCTTCAAGGACGCGATCTGGCTGGTTTTCAGCGCGGCCGCCTGATCGGCGCTGAGGGCGGCGATATTGGCGGTCGAAAGGCCGGCGATCGCAACGACGCTGATGGCGGCGATCTCGTCTTCGAGGAAGGTCGCCAGCGCTTCGCTGCTGAGCGCCCCGATCTGCGGCGAGCCGAGGGCGGCAACCTGCGCCGTGGTCAGCGCCTCGACCTGCGTCGTGGAAAGAGCGGCGACCTGGGCCGAGGTCAGCCCCACCACCGCCTTGGCGGTGAGGGCTGCCACCTGATCGGCCGAAAGCGCCGCAAGGCTGCCGCTCGAAAGGGCGGCGACCTGCGCGGAACTCAGAGCCGCGATCTGGGCTGTGGTCAGCGCGGCGATCTGCGCCGAGGTTAAGGCGGCGATCTGGGCGGTTTTCAGGCCGGCGATCTGCGTCGTCTTCAGCGCCCCCGCATGCTCGGACTTGAGCACGGCGATGTTGGCAGTGGAAATGCCGGAAACGGCACTGGTATTGATCGCGGCGATTTCGGCTTCGGTGAAGGTCGCGAGGTCTTCGGTGCTCAGCGCCGCGATCTGTGTGGACGTGAGAGAGGCGATCTGCGCCGAATTCAGGGCCTCGACCTGCGTCGTCGAAAGCGCTGCGATCTGGGAGGAGCTGAGGCCGGCGATGGTGCGCGCGTTGACGGCGGCGATCTGATCGGCCGAAAGCGCCGCCATGGCGTCGCTCGACAGCGCCTTGAGCTGCGCGGAGGCGAGCACGGCGATCTGGGCGGTGTTGAGGGCGGCGATCTGGCCGGAGGTGAGCGCGGCGACCTGCCCCGTCTTCAAGGCCGCGACCTGGCTGGTCTTCAGCACGGCCGCCTGATCGCTGCTGAGCGCCGCGATGGCGGCGGTGGAAAGGCCGGAAATCGCCGACGCGCTGATCGCCGCGATATCGGCGGTCGAGAAAGTCGCGAGTTCGGCGGAGCCAAGAGCTGCAAGCTGGTTTGCGCTCATGGCGCCGACCAGCACAGAGGTCAGCGCTTCGGCCTGGGCCGTGCTCAGGACGCCCATCTGGGCCGTCGTCAGGCCCGGAACGGCGCGGGTGCTGATCGCTGCGATCTGGCCGGTGGAGAAGGCCGCGAGGTTTTCCGTGGAGAGAACCTTCAGCTGGGCGAGGCTCAAGGCCCCGATCTGCGCCGTGGTCAGCGCCGCGACCTGGGCCGAGGTGAGCGCGGCGATCTGCGTGGTCTTCAGGGCCGCGATCTGGGTCGTCTTCAGCACAGCCGCCTGTTCGGAGCTGAGCGTTGCGAACAGGGACGCCGGAAGGCCGGCAAGCGCGGCGGTGCTGATCGCGGCAATGTCGTCCGTCGAGAAGGCCGCGAGATCTGCGGAGCTGAAGGCGGCAAGCTGGGTGGAGGACAAGGCGGCGACGAGGGTCGTGGTCAGCGCCTCGGCCTGCTCCGTCGTGAGGACGGCGATCTGGGTGGTGGACAGGCCCGGAACGGCCTTGGCGCTCAGGGCCGCGATCTGCGTCGAGGAGAGCGCAGCGATGCTTGCGGTCGGAAGCGACTTGACCTGTACTGCGGTCAGCGCCGCGACCTGCGTGGTCGAAAGCGCTGCCACCTGATCCGGTGTCAGCGCCGCGATCTGGCCGGATTTCAGCGCCGCGATCTGGTTCGTCCTGAGGGCCGCGACCTGTTCGCTGCTGAGCGCTGCGAGGCTTGCTGAGGGGAGACCCGGAAGCGAGCCAGCCTTGAGGGCGGCGATTTCCTCGGTCGTGAAGGTGGCGATCTCATCGGGCGCCAGCATGGCGAGCTGCGAAGACGTCAGCGCCGCGACCTGCAGGGCGCTCAGGGCTTCGATCTGATCCGAGCCGAGGGCGCCGATCTGCGTCGTCTTCAGCGCCGCGATCTGTCCCGTCGCCAGACCGGTGATCTTGTCCGTCGTCAGGAGAAGCAACTGGTCGATGCTGAGGCCGACAATCGCCGCCGGCGCGATGGCGCTGACCTGCGTCTTCGACATCGCCGCGAAATCTTCCGTTTCCAGCGCTGAGACCTGACCGGAGGAAAGGGCCTTGATCTGCGTGGTCGACAGCGCAGCGATGTCTTCCGTGGACCAGGCGGCGATTGCCGCGGTCGACAGAGACCTGATCTGGCTGACGCTCAGCGAAGGAATGGTCGAAGTCATAAACGAAGCCCTTTGGTATCTGATCACGGAGGCGCCGGCGCGCAAGGCATGGCCGCGTGCATCGAAGGGCTTCGAAAGCTGTCAAGAAAATGCAGTATAAATAAGTACTTGACTACAATTTCAGAGAGAATCGGCACACCCGCTTCTGCGCGCAGTGTGCCATTCATGCGCGAAGAGGCTTGCCTGAGGCTGATAGGAAGAGCGAATTTCGCCGGGCGGTTCAGCGGAATTTTTCGCGCTGCTGGAAATACCACATGCCGATCGCCAGCGCCTGATTGCCGAGGAAACGGCCGACCGGCAGCCGCCAGTGACGGGCGCTGGCGAAGATATCGAATTCGCGTGGGTTCCCGGTCAGCGCCGAGGTCATGATCTCCCCGACGATATGGGAGGTGGCGACGCCATGGCCGGAATAGCCCTGCGCATAGAAGACATTGTCGCTGAGGCGGCCAAACTGCGGGATGCGGTTGATGGTGATGCCATCCTGCCCCTGCCAGGCGAAATCGATGCCGATGCCTTTCAATTGGGGAAAGGTCTTTTCCAGTGCCGGGCGAAGCTCCCGCTCGACGCTGCCGCTCTCCCGGCCGGTATAGTTGGTGCCGCTGCCGAACAGCAGGCGACGATCGGCGGTCAGGCGGTAGTAGTCGAGCACGAAGCGGGTATCGTAGACGGCCAGATCCTGCGGGTTAAGGCGGCGGGCCATCTCTTCGGAGAGCGGTTCGGTGGTGATGATGCCGAGCGTTGCCGGGAAAAGCAGCCCGGCGAGCCTGCCGCGCGCCAGCCTGTGCGAGGCATTGCCGGCCAGCAGCACCTTGTCCGCCCGCACCCGGCCGCCATTGGTCATCAGCTCCACGCGGCGGCCATGGCGGATGTCCTGCACTCGCGTATCGGCGAAGATACGGGCGCCGAGGCTTCGGGCCGCATCCGCCTCGCCGAGGCAGAGGTTCAGCGAATGGACGTGCATGTTGCGCCGGTTGACGAGCCCGGCGACGTAGAGATCGGTATCGACGATGTCCCGTACCGCATCGCCCCGAACCAGCTCCACCTCATCGCCCATGCCGTGGGCAAGCGCCAGCCGGTGCATCTCCTCCAGCTCGCCGACATGGGAGGGCTTGAAGGCGGCGTGCATGTGGCCGAATTTCAGGTCGCAGGCGATGCCGTATTTTTCGACCCTATTGCGGATGATTTCGTGACCGCGCCAGCGCAGGTTCCAGACGAAATCATCGACGCCATCGCCCAGTACGCGGCGGAACTGCTTCAGCATCGCCCGGTCGCCGGAAAGCGAGCCGGTGATCTGGCCGCCATTGCGGCTCGATGCGCCCCATCCGATCAGATTGGCTTCGAGAAGCGCCACAGAGACGCCCTTTTCCGCCAGTCCGAGCGCCGTCGAAACGCCGGTGAAGCCGCCGCCGATGATCGCGACATCGACATCGAGGTCGCCTTCCAACCTGGCGAAGGGCGCGACGGGGTTGGCGGTCGCGGCATAATAGGATTTGCAGTAGGGCTCGGCCATGCCTGATCTCGGTTAGACGGAATGGCGGTAGGTGGCGATTTCGAAATCGGTCACCTTCGAGGCGAAGACGTCCTGCTCCTGCTGCTTGCAGGCGGCGAAGCAGGCGACGAATTCGGGATCGAGAAGGCGGCCGGTGCTCTCGGCGGTCTCGAAACGCTCCAGAGCCTGCCGCCAGTCCTTGGCGAGCATCGGCAGTTCCAGTTCGTGCGAATTGGTGCCGACCGGCGCTGCCGGCGTGAGCTTGCGGACAATGCCGTCGAGCGCGCCGGCGAGGATTGCCGCGAGCACGAGTAAGGGATTGGCATCGATGCCGGCGACGCGGTGTTCGATGCGGCGGGCGGCATTGGGCCCGCCGGGAATGCGCAGCGCCGCGGTGCGGTTTTCATAACCCCAGCCGACCGTGGTCGGTGCGAGCCCGCCACGGCAAAGCCGGCGGTAGGAATTGAGATGCGGCGCAAAGATCAGCGTCATATCGGCCATGCTGTCGAGCAGGCCGCCGACCGCGCCGAGCATGATATCCGATCCACGCGCCGTGCCGTCGTCGAAGACGTTGCGCCCCTGCGCATCCAGCATCGAAAAATGCACATGCAGGCCGCTGCCGGCGAAATCCGGGTAGGGCTTGGCCATGAAGCAGGCGAGGAAGCCATGACGGCGGGCGATGTTGCGCAGGATATGCTTGAAATAGAGCGTGTCTTCCGCAGCCTTCAGCGCATCGGCCTGATGCACAAGATTGAACTCGAACTGGCGCCCCGCCCCTTCGGCAATCGCCGCATCGACGGTTATGCCGCAGGCTTGCGCCGTGGCATAGACCTCGTCGAGAAACGGGCCGACCTCGTTCAACTCTTCCAGCGAATAGATATTGTCGAACTCCCGCGGCGGGCTGCCAGGGCCGCCATGGGCCGGTGCCGGACGCTCCGAGTGCGGATCGATCAGGAAGAACTCGACCTCGGTCGCCACCATCGGCGTCAGACCGACCTTCTTGTAGCGCGCCAGAATATCGGCGAGCAGATGGCGGCCATCGGCGAAATAGGGCGTGCCGTCTTCCTTCGTCATCCACATCGGCAGGACGGGTCCGCCGAAGCCGAGATCGAGAGGCCCGCGCCCGGTCGGCATGCAGATGCCATCGAGATCGCCCCGCTCCAGCGTCAATTTCGTTCCGGCGACATCGGTGCCCCAGACATCGACGCCGATCGAGGAGAGCGGCATGCGGATGCCCTCCTTCTCAAGCTTCGAAAGCTTTTCGGCCGGAACCCGCTTGCCGCGAAAAATGCCGTTCATGTCGGTGATCGCCGCAAACACATGCGCCCCCATTGCCGCCGAGGTTCTGGGGGACTGGTCTGCATTCATGACGGGCGCTCCATCGGGCATTGAAAATCCGGCCGCAAAGCCTTGAGAAGACAATTCCCTAGGCTTTGCGGCAAAAAGCCGGAGAAGTCCAGCGGCGGACAATCCACCGCCGGCGGTGTCAGGCGGCGCGTTTCAACGCGTCGCCGAAGATCGAGACGAGCTGCTCGATATGGGATTTTTCCGCGATCAGCGGCGGCGAGAAGGCGACGATATCGCCGGTGACGCGGATCAGCAGACCCTTTTCGAAGCAATCGACGAAGACGTCATAGGCCCGCGCTCCCGGCGCACCGTCGCGCGAGGCAAGCTCGATGCCGGCGATCAGGCCGATGGTGCGGATGTCGATCACATGCGGCAAGCCCTTCAGCGAGTGCAGGGCGGCATGCCAGTCGTCCTGCAATTCGGCGGCGCGGGTGAGCAGCCCCTCGTCGCGGTAGATATCGAGGGTGGCGATACCGGCGGCGCAGGCAGCCGGATGGCCGGAATAGGTGTAGCCGTGGAACAGCTCGATCACGTTTTCCGGGCCGTGCATCAGCGCGTCATGCACCTTGCGGCTGGCAAAGACAGCCCCCATCGGGATTGCGCCGTTGGTGAGGCCCTTGGCGGTCGTGACGATATCCGGCGTCACGCCGAAATAATCGGTGGCGAAGGCAGCCCCGAGGCGGCCGAAACCGGTGATGACCTCATCGAAGATCAGAAGAATGCCGTGGCGGTCGCAGATCGCGCGGAGGCGATCGAGATAGCCCTTCGGCGGAATGAGCACGCCGGTCGAGCCGGCGACCGGTTCTACGATGCAGGCGGCGATGGTTTCCGCGCCATGCAGCGCCACCAGCCGCTCCAGATCGTCGGCCAGTTCGGCGCCGTGTTCTGGCTGTCCCTTGACGAAGGCGTTGCGGGAAAGGTCATGGGTGTGGCGCAGGTGGTCGGAGCCGGGAAGCTGCGGGAAGACGCGGCGGTTGTTGACGATGCCGCCGACCGAAATGCCGCCGAAGCCCACGCCATGATAGCCACGCTCGCGGCCGATGAGCCGGGTTCGCGTGCCCTGACCGATGGCGCGCTGGTAGGCGATGGCGATCTTCAGCGCCGTATCGACCGATTCCGAGCCGGAGCCGGTGAAGAACACCCGGTCGAGCTTGTTGCCCTCCGGTCCCGGCGCGATCTCGGCCAGACGCTCGGCGAAGTCGAAGGCGATCGGGTGGCCCATCTGGAAGGAGGGCGCAAAATCCATCTGCGTCAGCTGACGCTCGACGGCGGCGGCGATCTGGCGGCGGCCGTGGCCGGCATTGACGCACCAGAGGCCTGCGGTGCCATCCAGAACGGTACGGCCGTCGGTGCTTGTGTAATGCATGCCCTCGGCAGACGCGAGCAGCCGCGGGGCAGCCTTGAACTGGCGGTTGGCGGTAAACGGCATCCAGTAACTGTCGAGCACCGGCGCATTGGGCTTGTTGTGAACGTTCATGGCAAATCTCCTCTGATGGCCGATTGACGCCATGCTTTCGATTTCCGAACAAGTCCTTTTCTTGTTGACATCAACACATTGAAATTATTGAACTGGCGCAGTGGATGTTTCGATATTTCGAACAAGGAAAACAGGAGGAACGCCATGTCGGTGGATATCGGAGGCAGGCTCAGGCACCTGCGCATGGCGCGCAATATGTCGCAACGCGAACTCGCAAGACGCGCGGGCGTGACCAATTCGACGATCTCGCTGATCGAATCCAACGCCGCAAATCCCTCGGTCGGGGCGTTGAAGCGCATCCTTGACGGCATCCCCATCGGCCTGGCGGAATTCTTCGCCTTCGAGCCCGACCGGCCGAAAAAGGCCTTCTATCAGGCGGACGAACTGACGGAGATCGGCAAGGGGCCGATTTCCTACCGGCAGATCGGCGAAAACCTGTTCGGCCGCAGCCTGCAGATCCTGAAGGAGTGCTACCAGCCCGGCGCCGATACCGGCAAGGTGCTGCTGGCCCATGAGGGCGAGGAAGGCGGCATCGTGCTTTCCGGCCGCATGGAGATCACCGTCGGCGACGAGCGGCGCATCCTTGGTCCAGGCGATGCCTATTATTTCGAAAGCCACCGTCCCCACCGTTTCCGCTGCGTCGGGCCGGTAGCTTGCGAGGTCATCAGCGCCTGCACGCCACCGAGTTTCTGATCACGGCAAAATCACCGATTGCTCAATTTTGAATGTCTTGGATAGCGAAATCGTGAAGTCTGCCGGCCTATTCATGCCACACCGGATGTGCAGGTGTTGCCGCCCGAGAATGACCCAGGACCTGTTGATGACGATTCGCTTGCGTGGACTGATTGTTGCGATACTGATTTCCCTGACCTGCTGGGCGGGGATCATCGGAGCGGCCCGCGGCCTTCTCTCCAATGACCGCCAACTGGAAGCCAACTCGCAATTCGACGGCAGGCAAGATGTCTGACCTGCCGTCCTGAACGGATCACAGCATGGGCGAAGATGCCAAGGATATGATCGCCCTGATGCAGGCGATGGCCAATAGCCCGCGACGCGACAACAGCAGCTATCATAAGGCCATGGCGGAGGCCCGGCGCGCTTTCGCGGATGCGGAACGGGAACTCGGCGGCCCCGTCGTGGTCAAGACGAAAACCAAAAGAAAGCGCAACGGCAATTATGTCGTGAAGTGGACGTTCAAGCCCGCGCCCTGAAGCCCATTTGGCGCTACGCATCAACCTATGACAAGATCACGGTTTGCGTCGGCTCCAAGTTTGTATACGCTGTGTATGCAACACAAAATCGGCCGCCCAGCAGAGAGACGATCATGACCCAGACGACCACCTTGACGATTGAGGCGCTGCATCAGCGCGTCGAAACGATCTTCCGCAAGAGCGGACTGAACGACATCCAGGCCGGCGCGCTGGCGCGCGTCATCGTCGCGGGCGAGCGCGATGCCTGTAAATCCCACGGCATCTACCGCATCGAGGGTGCGCTGCGCACCGTCAAGGCCGGCAAGGTCAATCCGCTTGCCGAGCCCGAGCTGGTGCAGCAGCCGGCCTCGGCCATCGTCAAGGTCGATGCCAAGGGCGGTTTTGCCAATCCGGCGTTCGAGCTTGGCGTCTCGGCGCTTGCCGAGCGGGCGCGCACCTGCGGGCTTGCCGCACTGGTGATCAACGACTGCACCCATTTCTCGGCGCTGTGGCCGGAGGTCGAGGCGGTGACGGAACGTGGCCTAGCTGCCCTCGTCATGTGCCCGAGCTATGCCACGGTCGCCCCCTCCGGCGGCACCAAGCCACTGCTCGGCACCAATCCTTTCGCCTTCGGCTGGCCCCGTTCGGGCAGCTCGCCTTACGTCTTCGATTTCGCAACCTCGGTCGCCGCCCGCGGCGAGATCGAACTGCATCGCCGCGCCGGCAAATCCCTGCCGGAAGGCTGGGCGATCGATGCCGACGGCAAGCCGACGACGGAGCCGGAAGCCGCGCTCGCCGGCGCCATGCTGCCCTTCGGCGGCCACAAGGGTTCCGCCATCTCGACGATGATCGAGCTTCTGGCCGGCATCATGATCGGCGACATGACGAGCCCGGAAGTACTCGACTATCTCGGCACCACGACACTTGCGCCGCGCCATGGCGAACTCATCCTCGCCTTCTCGCCGCAGGCCTTTGCCGCCGGCCGTGACGGTGATCCCTTTGCCCGCGCCGAAACCCTGTTCGAGGCGATCGCCGGCCAGGGCGCACGCCTGCCCTCGCAGCGTCGATATGCCGCCCGCGCGGTCTCGACGGACAAGGGCGTCACGCTGACGGCCGACGAGATGAAGCAGCTCGACCGGCTGGAGGAGTTGGGGCTCGACGCCATCGCTTGATGGGACTTTCGAACGGCCTCTCTCCGTCATGCTCGGGCTTGTCCCGAGCATCTGCCGGGTCTCCGCGACTGTGGAGAGGCTGGAAGATCCTCGGCACGAGGCCGAGGATGACGATAGAGAGGGAGGTGGACCTGCCATCCCATTGAAAAGGGGCCCTTTCGGCCCCTTTTGCACATCTCGGTTGTCGCATTTTGCGACGGCGGCTTACGCCTTGTACTTCTGGACGGCGCCGGGGAGCTTGCTCCATTCGGCATACCAGGTGTCGAATAGCTTGAGCTGGGCTTCGACATAGCCGCGCTGGCTGTCGGAAAGYGCGTCGTCGGCATTGAAGTGCAGCGCGTATTCGGCRTCGCCCTTCAGCACCATCATGTGCTTGAAGTAGAGCACCAGATCCGGACCTTCGTCGAAGGAGGAGAGCACGCCGAGCGCGGCTTCCAGCTCCAGCGCGCGGGCGCGGGCATCGACGTCGCCCTCGGCGGCCGCCTGCGACAGGTTGCACATGTGGATGACTTCCTTCGGCAGCACGCAGCCGATGCCGGTGATCGCGCCGACGGCGCCGCAATTGACGAAGCCGTGGAAGACGCAGGTATCGACGCCGATCATCAGCGAGACGTCGTCGTCGCRATAGTTTGGCGTGTTCTTCGGCCATTCCGCATAGCCGACGACGGTCGCCGGGATGAAGTCGT
>NZ_LMDA01000013.1 GCF_001424985.1 Rhizobium sp. Root1212 | reverse complement strand
CTGAGCCCGGCGACCAAATCTTCCGGGTTGGACACGTCAGCACCTGACGACCATGTTCCGTTGATGGCTTCGGTCATTTCTTGGTTGAAGCGCCTTCGACGATCTCAAGTTCATCTGCGATGAAGCGCCACAAGGCACCCATAGCGCCTCGCGAGAGATCGCCGGCATCCGCAATGAAGATACCGAAATCTACCGTTGGCGCCGGCGGCATCCCGTGTGCAATGCCGAGCACCTTCATTCTGTCCCGTTGGGTGCCGGCATCGAGCAGTACGGCGACGCCCAGTCCCACCTCGACGGCGGATTGGATGGAGAAAAGCGAGGCGGTCGTGACAGCCCGTCGCCACGGCCTGCCGATCTCTTCGAGAGCCTTCATCATCTTGCCGTTCCATGTGTAGTGCTCATCGAAGAAGACCAAAGGCAGAGGCGTTTCCTTGCCAGCGCGGAATTCGCGCGATGCCACCCATTGCAGCGGCATCTGCCATCCGGAGACCGGCTTCATGCCTACTTCCTCAGGGTCACCGATGACCACGTCGAGCAGGCCGAGCGCCAGTTTCTCCGAAAGAGCCCTGCTTCCGGTGATCGTCAAATCGAGAGAGACATCGGGATAGGATGCAGCAAAATGTTGGAGAGCGCACCTGAGTGTGCCGGGCCTCAAGAAACGCGCTAAGCACGTCAAATGTTAGGCGGTGGAGAAACAACGCGTTGCGCCAATCATGTCGCGTGTCCGAGCTCCATCGTGACTTCGATCGCACGGAGGCTACGCAGTTGAGCTAGGGCTGTTCTGAGTTCAGCAATCGGTAACCGTCTCGCGGAAAACATGCGCTTTTTCAATGAAGAGGTCGTTGTCAGGTAACATCTGAAGCTTACGTTCTGACCAACTCGCACTGGCAGGCATCATGAACGTCGTCACCTCTTTTCCGAATAAAAGCGAAACCAAGGCACCCGTCGTGCCGAGTTTTGAGCGGATACTTGCGCTCTTGCCAAGACCTGTGCTTGTTGTGCAATCAGACGGGGTCGTCATCTACGCCAATGCATGCAGCGAGGTACTGTTAGGAGCGGTTGTCGGAAGCGATGTGGGCCAGCTATTTGCGGATTTTCCGTTAGGCCTTGCCAGCATGCCTGGCGTCTTGCCAACAGTGGTTGTCTCACGAGGCGGCGAAAGCTTCGATGCCGCTTTTGCAGTACTTGGTGAGGGTCATTTCCTGATCGACCTGCGTCCTTTTGTAGACGGATCTGCCACGAAATCGCCAAACGATTTGGACGAGCTGACGGGCCTTGCCAAACGAAACGCGTTGCTTTCGCAACTCTCCATTGCTCTCAATGTCGGATCTCCGTCTGTCGCCATTCACTGCCTCGATCTCGACCGTTTCAAGATGGTCAATGACACGCTCGGCCATGCTGTGGGCGACCTTCTTTTGAAGAAGGTCGCGGACCGACTGAGAGCTGCCTGTCGCAAGGGTGACATCGTCGCCCGGCTCGGTGGCGACGAGTTTGTCGTCCTGCAGCGTGACACCAAAGAAGAGGGAGCAGCCGATACGTTGGCTGCGCGCATCGTGGACCTCGTCGGCCGCACCTACGTGATCAACGGCCACACCATCAACATCGGCGCCAGCGTCGGTGTTGCCATCGGGACGAATCCGGTCCAGGCGCGCGACCTGCTTCGCAACGGCGATCTGGCCCTTTATGAAGCCAAGAAAGCGGGGCGTGGCCGTTACCGCGTGTTCGAGAGCGGAATGGATGCCCTTCTTCTCAAGCGCCGAGAAATGGAAATTGATCTGCGCCGCGCTTTGGCGTTGAAGCAGTTTAAGCTCAACTATCAGCCGTTTTTCAACGTCAGTACGAACAAAGTTGACGGCTTCGAAGCGCTTTTGCGCTGGGAGCATCCAATCAAGGGTACCATCCCGCCTCTGTCGTTCGTTTCCCTTGCCGAGGAGAACGGCCTGATCGTGAAAATCGGCGAATGGGTAATCCGTACTGCCTGTATCGAAGCTATGTCCTGGCCTAGCGAGATGGTCGTTGCGGTCAACGTGTCGCCATTGCAGTTTAAGGCTGACACCCTGCTCGAAACTGTTTCATCCGCGCTCCAACGGTCCGGATTGCCAGCTCATCGCCTGGAGATCGAAATTACCGAGGGCGCGCTCCTCGATGACACCGAAAACGTCATTCAGACGCTGAACGCCTTACGTGATCTCGGCGTCAAGATTTCGATGGACGATTTCGGGACGGGCTACTCATCATTGAGCTACCTGCAGAAATTTCCCTTCAACAAAATCAAGATCGATCGGTCCTTTGTTGCCGGTAATGACGCCGACAGCGAGGCGATCCTTCGCTCCATTGCAAGCCTCGGCACCAGCCTGGGCATGGCCATCACGGCAGAGGGCGTCGAGACAGCTGAGCAATTGGCGCGCATTCGCGGAGAGCGCTGCACCCATGTCCAGGGATATCTGACCGGCCGGCCGATGGGCAAGGATCAGATCCCTGCGTTTCTGGAACAAATCGTTTAAAGAAAAGAGGGGTTTCCGATGACCGACGGCATGTACCGGCTCGTTTATTACAGCCGCAACCACATCGCTTCTGACGAGGCGATGTTCGCATCGAACGTCGAAGAGATCCTGGCCAAAAGTCGGGTCAACAACCAACGCGACGGGATTACCGGGGCGCTGCTGTTCAATACCGGGTGCTTTGCCCAGGTTCTGGAAGGGCCCCTTGATAAGATCGAGGCCGCGTTCGAACGCATCCAGCAGGACGAACGGCACGGCGATGTATCGCTGCTCGCTTTGGACCGGATCCACCAACGGTCGTTCCCGAACTGGGCGATGGGCTTTATCGGCGCATCGGATATCCATGCAAAGCGTTTCGCCGCTATCGGTTCCTCGAGCGGCTTCGACGCTTCCCGATTAAGTGGCGATGAAATCCATTCGCTCTTAAAAGAGCTGGCGATCGAGGAAGAAGCTGCCGCCTAAGTCGTAGGTAGCGAAGGAGTCGCTTCTACACAACTCAGCCTCTTGCGCTTCAAAGCCAAATTCAAGCAGTGGAGCCCATCCGGCCGCCCTGATATCAATCAGAAGCAGCGTCCGCCTTGACAGGCCTCTGCCAGCGCCCGCGACAGTTGCTTCTGGCTGAACGGCTTCGTTAAGCGTACGACGCCGCCGATTTCAGCGGTGCCCTCTGGTAGTTCCGCGTAGCCCGTCGCAAGAACGACCGGAAGCGTGGGAAACCGCGCGTGGATCTCTTCACAGAGGCGCGCGCCCGTCATCTTCGGCATCGCGTGGTCGGTGATCACGACATCCGGAAGCTGTCCCGTGCCAAGGATCTCAAGAGCTTCTTCGCCTGAAGAGGCCTGGATCGTTTCCATTCCCAGATCCTCCAGCAACAGCACCGTGTTCATGAGGACGAGTGAATCATCGTCGACGACCAGAACCATCATAGCGCTCGGGGCTGGATCGAAGGGAACTTCTTCGGCGGACACCGGGGTGGCGGCAACGTCAATTGTAACCGGAAGCCAGAGCTCGGCGGTCGTGCCCTCGCCCAAGGCCGATTTCAGAATGAGTTGACCGCCGGATTGAGCCATGAGACCGTGCACCATCGGCAATCCAAGGCCCGTGCCTTTGCCGACGCCTTTCGTTGTAAAAAAGGGCGTCGTGGCATTGGCGAGCGTCTCGGCGTCCATTCCTTCCCCCTCATCCCTGACGGAGAGACAGAGATAGTTCCCGGCAAGAAGCAACCCAGCCTTCGCGGCTTCGATCGATCTCCTCTCTGCAGCAATCACGATCTCGCCTCCGTCCGGCATGGCGTCACGAGCGTTGACGACCAGATTAAGCAGCGCGCTCTCAAGCTGGTTTGCATCCGTACGGACAGGCGGTAGTTCCGACGGAAATTGCGTGGTGATAACCACCTCCGGCCCGATTGTTCGACGCATCAGCTCCGCCATGCCCCTGACCAGATTGCCAACATCAACGGAACCGAGCTGAAGCTCCTGCCGG
This sequence comes from Rhizobium sp. Root1212, assembly GCF_001424985.1. Classification (GTDB taxonomy): domain Bacteria; phylum Pseudomonadota; class Alphaproteobacteria; order Rhizobiales; family Rhizobiaceae; genus Pararhizobium. The sequence continues at coordinate 62,188 of NZ_LMDA01000013.1, read as the reverse complement.
CGGGAGAAAGCGAGCAACCTCTGGGTAAGGGTCGCCCCACGCTGCGCGCCTTGGATGGCGTTTTCGATAAGGTCGGCGACGTCTGGCCGGACTGCTCTCTTCTTTGCGATTTCGAGGCTTCCGAGGATCGCCGTCAGGAGGTTGTTGAAGTCATGGGCGAGCCCGCCAGTGAGCTGTCCGACGGCCTCCATCTTCTGAGATTGAAAAATTGCCTCCTGGGCGGCGCGCTTTTCGCTGATGTCTCGGGTGATTTTCGCAAAACCGATGAGCTCGCCGTCGGCGTTCCTGATCGGATCGATGATGACATTCGCCCAGAAGCGGGAACCATCCTTCCGCTGGCGCCAACCTTCGCGCTCGAAGCGGCCTTCCTGCTCAGCGATTTGGAGCGCTTTTGCAGGGAGCTCCGCGGCACGATCCTCGTCCGTGTAAAAGGTTGAGAAGTGTCGCCCGACGATCTCAGATTCCGTGTACCCTTTCAGCCGCTCGGCGCCAGCGTTCCAGCTTGTGACGAAGCCGCCCCTGTCGAGCATGTAGATCGCGTAGTCGGTGATCGCTTCGATCAGAAGTCGGTAGCGCTGCTCGCTGTTTAGGTCGTTCTCGTCCATGGTTCTCCCACCCGTACCACCATGTTCTCATTTCCGACTTCTAATCGCTCTGGATGAGAAGACAACATAAAGCTTCTCCGGCACTTGCGCTCGGTAGAGGCCAAAGCCCCCGTCGCAAGGTTTCGAAGGAGCTCGACATGGCGTCCACCTTGCTATCGTTTACGATAGAGTTCTCCGTGTATCTGGAACTTGACAGGACTGGGGGATTGGATGAACTTGTCGCAGCTGCGCGCCAGTTTAAAGCTCTCACCGGCACGTCATGATGGGACCTGCCCATTTCAAAGGGTATCTGCGACCAATCCCTTGGACGTCCATTCACATCGTCAAGGCCTACAATGTGACGTCGGTGCGACGCTACAGAACACCGCGGGTTTATATTGCAGGGATATGCCGAGAAATCAAACAATGGGTAATTGACCAAAGTTGGCGCGTGATAGCTGGCAGCATAGGCCTACATATGGCCGGCGAGAGGAAGCACGGTCCATCCTGGATGTTCGATGCGGGCGATCCGCTTCCGCTATGATCTGTTTCACCCTCAATTTCCATCTCCTCCGGCCATGGTTCGCCGGATTGCCTCTTCAAGCTCCGCCAATTGATACGGCTTGCGCAGGATGTTAATCCCCTGTGCCTCAGCGTCCTGTTTTGCCACCTCCGAATAGCCGCTGGTGAGCAGGATGGGTAAATCGCCCCGTCGGAACCGGATCTCCTTCGCGAGCTCTACGCCGTTCATCCCGCCTGGCATCATGATGTCCGAGAACACAAGGTCGACGCTGCGGCCGTTTGCCAAGGCGCCAAGGGCAGCTGCCGCCGTAGCCGCGCGCACCACCTCGAACCCGAGCTCGTCGAGCATCTCGGCGACGAGCGCTGCGACTTCGTCGTCATCTTCGACCAGCAGCACGCTACCAGCAGCTTCTGCTCGCCGCCTCGCGACATGCAGGTCGACGAGGTGATGCTCATCCGATGCAGGACGGTCCAGAGAACGCGGCAGCAGGAGCGAGATCTTGGTACCTTTCCCAACTTGACTTTCTATCTCGACCGTTCCTCCGGATTGCTGAGCGAAGCCGTGAACCTGCGCGAGACCAAGACCCGATCCCTTGCCGATGTCTTTCGTCGTGAAGAAGGGCTCGAATACCCTCGCCTGCACCTCAGGCGTCATTCCGCAGCCATCGTCAGCGACGACGAGGCGAACAAAGTCACCGTGACTGTCAGCTTCTGCCGTTGCCGATTTATTCTCGGCGGTAATCTTGATTGTGCCCCCTTTTGGCATCGCGTCGCGGGCATTGACCGCGAGGTTCAAAACCACAAGTTCAAGTTCGCTGGCATCGACTTTGACAGGCCACAAGCCTGGTGAGAGATCAATGATAACGTGGACGTCGCCCCTCAAGCTCCGGTCCAGCAACTCGCGCATGCCGCCGATCTGGCGCGCCAGGTCGACAGTTTGTGGTTTGAGCTCCTGACGCCGGGAGAAAGCCAGCAGCTGTCGGGTCAGGCCCGATCCCCGTTCAGTAGCCTGCCGCATCCCGTCCATCAGCCGCTTGCGCCGTGCCGGGTCCGCTTGGCGGTCAAGCATTTCCAAACCACCGGAAATGACCATGAGAAGGTTGTTGAAGTCATGCGCGACGCCACCCGTCAACTGACCGATGGCTTCGATCTTCTGAGCCTGACGAAGTTTCGCCTCGACCTCCGCCCGGACACCGATCTGGTCCCGTAGAGCTGTGTTAGACGCTTCGAGCTCCTTGGTGCGAGCGACCACCTGACGTTCCAATTCCTGCGCGACTTGCTCGCGTTCCTCAAGCAGCGCGCGCAGTTGCAACTGCCGTGCCCTTGCACGCAGTGCTGATTGCAAGCTGCTGACGAGCGTGAGTGCCTGAACCGGCCGCTCCAGCAGCGCCACATTGCGCAGTTTGGCGATCACGCCTTGCCGCCACACTTCTATGCCCGTCTGCGCCTGGCGGCTGGTGAGCAAAATAAAGGGGAGGTCCGACCACGGTGGCTGGTCAGCGACCCATGTATATAACGAGCTGGCATCCGTTCCAAACAGCGCTTCCTCGGCAAGAAACGCTGCTGATGCGCCGGTTTCAAGTTCTCTGACAAACGCGGATAGATCACGACATGTTTTGGCAGCCATGCCATTGCGCATGAGCAACTCGACGGACGCGGCCGCATCCCGGCCCACCGGAGCAAATACGAGAACGGGGTCGAATTCACTTGCCACCATCATGTCCGTCAACTGAATTTACTGCTGGAGCTGCGTTAAAATGGGGAGATCCCGCCAGCACGCCGATGAAGCCGGCCGTCGGCGGCCCGAGTTGTATGCCTTTATCGGACAGGCTGAATTCGCGAACGCTATGCTCGTGCTCGCCACTTCGCTTTTTGACGACCGAGATCGCTCGGCGAACCGTGCCGTGCACCTCGAAATAACGCAGCATCACAACGGCATCGCTGAGGTAGCTGAGATCGAGCGGCGCTTCGAGAGGGCCGACGAGCCCGTGTTGAGCGAGAACAAGGATTGTCACTACGCCGCGCTGGCCGAGGTAGGTCAGCAGTTCGTGCATCTGCAGGATCAGGAAACGCTCGTCCGGCATCGCATTCATGTAGCCGTTCAAGCTGTCGATAACGATGACGCGGGCACCATCGTTCTCGACGCTTCTCTGGACGTTGGCGGTGAACTCTCCCGGCGACATTTCCGCCGGATCGATCTGCTGCAAGCGGATCATCCCGCTTTGCAGATGTTTCTGCAAATCGAAGCCGAGAGTCCTGGCTCGCGCCTGCAGGGTTCCCCGCCCTTCGTCGAAAGCGTAGATGACGGCATGCTCGCCGCGGTCGGCGGCCGCCAGTGCATAGGTCAGGGCGAGCGACGATTTTCCCACCCCGGCCGCGCCGAGAAACAAGGCGTTCGTTCCACGCTCGAGCCCGCCACCCAGCATCTGATCGAGTTCTGCGATGCCGCTCGAGGTAAACTCCTCCTCAAACGCAAGATGGTGATTTGCTGCGATCAGCCGGGGGAAGACGTGGAGCCCGCCCTTCTCGATGATAAAATCATGGTAGCCACCGCGAAACTTGATGCCGCGCATCTTTACAACCCGAAGGCGGCGACGTTCCGCGCCATAGTCGATCGCGGTCTGCTCCAGCAAGACGACACCATGCGCAATGGAATGGAGCTGCAGATCGTTTTGCTGAGACGACAAATCGTCCAGAAGAATGACCGTGCACTGCCGGCTGGTGAAGTAGTGCTTCAGCGCAAGCACTTGCCGGCGGTAACGCAGAGGACTATGGGCGAGGAGGCGCAACTCGGATAGGCTGTCGATGACGACTCGCTTCGGGTTGAGCTCGGATACCCGGTCGAGGATGAGCTTTGTCGTCTCGTTCAGTTCCATCTCCGCCGGGTGAAACACCGTCAGCTCGCGATCCGGATCGAGCGTCGTTTCCGGGGGAACAAGTTCGAAGAGGCTGACGCCGTCGAGCGACCAGCCGTGGCGTTTGGCGACGAGCTGCAGTTCGCTTTCCGTCTCCGACAGCGTGATGTACAGCACTCGCTCACGTTGCCGAGCGCCTTCAAGGAGAAATTGTAAGGCTATCGTGGTCTTGCCTGTGCCGGGGCGGCCCTCGTAGAGGTACAAGCGGTTTTCGTCCACGCCACCCTCGAGGATCACATCAAGGCCATCGACTCCGGTGGAAATACGCGGCGTGTCGATCGTCTCCACTTCATCTGGTGCTTCCGACATGTTGTACCTATATATTGTGAGTAAGCAGTGAGAAGCATATAGATCGCGGTGTTTGGCCCTCAAGGGGGCTGACACAGCAAGCTCTGGCCCGCAAGTGGCCCCAGGGCAGGCATCGGATCGTCTCGTGGCCAAGGGCGCCTCAGCAAAATCGACGATCTGGTTCTTAAACGCTTATGTCTCCGTCCGACCAGACCGCATTCTGCAGGTCCATATGTCCGCGAATCCGTTGGAACGGCGGATTGAACAGCTTGCGGGAGCGCCGCTCTAACGGCTTGCGGGGAACGATCGAGTTTAGTCACTGTCGAGCCGCTGAGCGTGATTGTGTCGGATGGCAGCCCGAATGAGGTGTCGCACGCGAAGGCCGCGAGTTCCTTGCGGTCGGCCACCACCTGAGAGATGCTGCGGAAACGAACGATCGCCATGGATGTTGGAAGCTTTGACGTCGGACCGAGCCGTAGAACTTCTCGAAGCCCAGCCCGTTCTGATAGCGATCCTCCGAGAGGCTGCATGGGTTTCGGAAGGACTTCCTTGTCGTAACTGTCGCCGACATTTCCGACAGAAGGCTCTATGCCAGCTTCTGCCACCTCTCGGAGTAGCGGATGGACAAATACTGCTGCACGCGCAGACTATAGCGTAGTCCCGTGCACCGGGCGAGCTCAGGTCAACTTGGGTCACTCTCCTTGCTGAATGCTCAATGGATGGCGCGTCGGATGATGGATGGAGGTGGAGATGTTGATCGTTCTACAAGTGTCGTAAAGTCGCAGTAAATGTCCCCGAGGAACGGCAGCGATAGGACGCCAGATCGGCACAGAGGCGAACTCCGGATGCTATCGATGTGGACATTCGATCGATACATCGGCCTCTAAGTCCCGATTATCGAGAACTAGTGAAAATTCCGGCTCTTCACATTCAGCCGGTCGATGAGCAGATCAGGTATAAAAATGTCCCGCGCAGGCGCCGCTGGTTTTGGTCGATCTCTGGCATCCGGCGCCCCATTCCCATGCGCGAATTCATCGCCGCGCCCGTGCGGAAGCGGAAACGAATCCCCCCGCTCACCGAGCTGATCCAGATCATCGGATAGATCGACCAGCCGCTGTGCGACAAGATGGACCACGTCCCCTTCCCGCTGGATTTTGCCGTCGATCGCCAGCATCGAGGCCGAAAGCACAAGCCGGCGCTGGCACTCGAATAATGTTGGCCAGACCACCGCATTGACGATGCCCGTCTCATCTTCGATCGTCATGAACATGACACCCTTGGCGGAACCCGGGCGCTGGCGCACAAGCACCAGCCCGCCGGTCATCAACCAGCGCCCGTCCCGCGCGGCCATGGCTTCGGCACATGTGACCATGCGCTTCTCGCGAAGGTCCTTTCGCAGGAAGGCGACCGGATGTTGGCGGAGGGTGAGGCCGATATGGGAATAGTCCTCCACGACCTCGTGCCCTGCCTTCATCAAGGGCAAAGCAACCGAGGGCTCCTGCACTTCAGCAACCTGCCGCGCCTCGCGCTCGGCGGCCGCGGCCCATAGCTCAAGCGGCTCGTCGCGCAGCGCCTTAATAGCCCATAGCGCATCGCGGCGCTGGCGCTGTAACGACGGCAGGAAGGCATCGGCATAGGCGAGCTTCACGAGGGCGGCTGTCGGCACACCGGATCGGCGCCAGAGATCGTCGGGTGATGCGAAAGGTTCGTCGGCCCGCGCAGCTACGATCCGCGCAGCATCCGCGATTGAGAGCCCCTTCACCATCCGCATGCCCAAGCGCACGGCTTTCAGGCTGCCGTCGCCGGCGTCCTCAAGCGTGCAGTCCCAGCGGCTTTTATTGATGCAGACGGGCCGTACTTCGACGCCGTGCGCCCGCGCGTCGGACACGATTTGGGCGGGAGCGTAAAAACCCATCGGCTGCGAATTCAAAAGCGCGGCGCAAAAGGCGTCCGGGTGGTGGCATTTGACCCAGCTTGACGCGTAGGCGATCAACGCGAAACTCGCCGCATGGCTTTCCGGGAATCCGTAGCTGCCAAAGCCTTCCAGCTGCGAAAACGTGCGCTCGGCGAAATCATCCGAGTAGCCGTTCTTGACCATGCCCGCCACGAGCTTGTCCTTGAATTTCGAGACCCCGCCTGAGAACTTGAAGGTCGCCATGGATTTCCGCAACTGGTCCGCCTCCCCGCCGGTAAAACCCGCACAGACCATCGCTACCTTCATGGCGCTCTCCTGGAACAGCGGTATGCCAAGGGTTTTCGAAAGAACCGCCTCCAGCTGCGGCGTCGGATATTCGACTCGCTCCTTTCCTTCGCGCCGGCGGAGGTAGGGATGCACCATGTCACCCTGGATCGGCCCGGGTCGAACAATCGCCACCTGGATAACCAGATCGTAAAAGGTTTGAGGTTTGAGGCGCGGCAGCATGGACATTTGCGCGCGGCTCTCGATCTGGAAGGTGCCGAGCGTGTCGGCTTTGCGGATCATGGCATAAGTGCGCGGATCCTCGGCCGGAATGGAGGCGAGATCGCGGACGTCGCCCTTGTGCTCCGCCATCAGGGCAAAGGCCTTGGCCATGCAGGTCAGCATCCCGAGCGCGAGCACATCGACCTTCATGAACTTCAGCGCTTCGATGTCGTCTTTATCCCACTCGATTACTTGCCGGTCGTCCATACGTGCCGGCTCGATCGGTACGAGATCGTCGAGCCTGTCATGGGTCAGGACGAAGCCGCCTGGATGCTGGCCGAGATGGCGCGGCGCCCCCATCAAATGGTGCGCCAATTCCAGAGTTAGCTTCAGGCGATAATCGGCTGCATTGAGATTGTTCTCCTTCAGCTGACGCTCGGATACACCTTCAGACCAACCCCATACGCCGGATGACAGCTGACTGATCATATCTTCCGGCAGACCGAGCGCCTTGCCAACGTCGCGCAACGCGCCTTTAGCGCGGTAGCGGGTGACGGTCGCACACAAAGCGGCCCGACGCCGGCCATAGGTCTCATAGATCCACTGGATCACCTCTTCGCGGCGCTCGTGCTCGAAATCGACATCGATATCGGGCGGCTCGTCGCGCTGCTGGCTGATAAAGCGTTCGAAGAGCAGATCGTTGGTGTCAGGATCGATGGAGGTAACGCCCAAGCAATAGCAGACGGCCGAATTGGCAGCCGAGCCCCTACCCTGGCACAGAATCCCCTTCGAGCGGGCGAACCGGACAATCGAATAGACTGTGAGGAAATAGGGCGCATAGTTCATCGCCCGGATCAGTTCCAGCTCGTCGCACAGGGATTCCCGGACCTTGTCAGGCACGCCCTCGGGGTAGCGAGCCGCCGCCCCCTCCCAAGTGAACTTGATCAGCGACTGCTGCGGATCGAGACCGGGGACAATGGCCTCCTCCGGATATTGGTACTGCAGTTCCTTGAGGTCGAACTTGCAGCGATTGACAATCTCGCGTCCGCGGGCGAGTGCTTCAGGATATTCGGCAAAAAGCCGTTGCATCTCCTCCGGCGCTTTCAGATAGCGGTCGGCATGACGCTCGCGGTCGAAACCGACATCATCGATGGTCGTTCGCGTCCGGATGCAGGTGACGACGTCCTGCAGTTGCCGGCGGCTTGGCTCATGAAACAGCACGTCGTTGGTGACGACCGTTCTCACCTTGAAGCGGGCGGCCATGGAGGCGATGCCGTACAGACGCATGCGGTCGTTTGGCCGACGGCGTAGGCACAAGCCGACATAGGCCCGATCTCCGAATAGCTCGGCCATTTTGCGAAGCTGGACGGCGCAAGTCTCGTCAGCTTCGTCCGGCACCAGCACCCCGATCATGCCGGCCGCGTGCTCGGCAACATCAGTGAATTCGATCAGACAATTGCCTTTGCCACCACGGCTCTTGCCAAGAGACAGCAGCCGCGTCAGGCGCGAATAGGCGAGCCGGTCCATCGGATAGACGAGGATCGACATGCCATCGGTCAGGTCGAGCCGGCAACCGACGACGAGCCGAATGCCGGTGGCCTTTGCCGCCTCCCAGGCACGCACCACGCCGGCAAGACTGTTGCGGTCGACGACGCCGAGCGCGTCGATTCCGAGTGCGGCCGCCGTCGCGAACAGTTCGTCGGCGCTGGATGCACCCCTTAGAAAGCTGAAATGCGTCGTGACCTGAAGTTCGGCGTAGCGCGTCATCCGAACACCCCATGCACGAACCAGAGGTGCGAGCCTGTTTCCGGATCGATGCCGTCCCCGGCGCGATAGAGCCAGTAACGCTCGCCAAGCTCGTCTTCGACCACGAAATAGTCCCTGACCGCCTGGAACTCGCGCGGCCGGCGCCACCATTCGCCGAAAATGCGCTCCGGCCCGTCGGCGCGCATGACCTTGCGCCTCTTGCCACGCCAGGTGAACACCGCCGGCGGTTGATCCGGCAAAAGCGCGATGACCTCGATACGCTCCGGGTTTGCGAAGAGCCGCGTCGGCCGCGGCCATTTCACGGCCCAGGCCTCGCCAATATCCGGCGCGGTCGCGGCGATGCGCCGGACCGAACGCTCCGGCACATCGGAGGCGACGGGCGCGACACGGAACAGCCGGTGGCCTCGGTTTCCGAGAATGTCGACCAGAGGCGTGATGTCGGCAACCTCAGCCTCGATCAGCGAGGAGGTGACCTGACGTTCCTCTAGCGGCTCGGCAAACACGGCGACCAGAACCAGCTTCTCGATGCCGAAGCCGGGGTCGATCGTCTCGACCCGGTCGCAGAGCAGTTTCGACAGGCGCGCCGGATCGCGGACCGGCTTGGCAAGTCCGGCGCGGAGATGCTGGCGCGTGTTGTCGACGCGATGGATGAAGAGGTCGCAGCGCCGCGCACCCAGGCCGTTTTCCGCCAGCCGGGCCGAAAGCTGCCCGACCAGCCGCCGCACATATTTGGCGATGGTCTCGGGCGCACCGATCGGTTCGGCAAAATTCTTGGCGACCTCGACAAGTTCAGGCGTGCGGATCGGCTCGATCGGTTCGGCGACACAGCCGAACATCTGATCGAGCCTTCGCGCCGGTTCCGTCCCGAACCGCAGCGTCAACGGCGCGCGCGGCATGGTAGACAGCTGGCCAACCGTGTCGATGCCGAGGACCCGCAGCCCCTGTACGGTTTCCGCCGGCAGCCGAAGCGCCATAGTCGGCAGGCCCATGACCGCCTTCTTCACCTCACCCGCCGACACAACTGTCGTTTCCACCGCCAGCAAGCGGGCGAGCGCATGCGAGGCGCCCCATGTGTCTGCGACAGCGGCACGCGCCGTTAGTCCGCGACCGCGCAGCCGGTTGATGAGGCCGGAGACGAGCAGCTCTTCCCCGCCATGCAGATGATCCGCGCCTTCGGTATCGATGACGAGACCGTCAGCGCCATCGATTGCGACGACCGGGCTATATTGCCGGAGAGCCCAGAGTGCCAACCGTTCGAGCGCAGCCGCGTCCTCCGCCGGTGCAGCATCGACCATCAGGAGGTCTGTGACCATGGCTTGCGCCTTGCTGGCAGACATGCCGATCCTGAGACCAACTTGCCGAGCTATCGGATCGGCGCTGGAGATCCAGCGCTTCGAACCGCTGCGGGCAATCACGACCAGCGGCTTGTCAGCCGGCAAGGTTTCTCCAGCGTGCCGTCTGATCCGCTCGGCCGGGAGCTGTGGGAAGTAGACAGACACGACCCTTGGCATCGGGGGCTCCAATTTCAAATTCGGCGCATGCGCCCGCTTTCACGCGCATCAGTTCCGCCAGCCAGCGCGCCCTCCCGACGCCCGCCACGGGCAGTCTCTCCGACGGCAGGGTGCTGATGCGCCACCGCGTCGTCGAGGCCGTCGGCTGTCCATAGTCCGAAGCCTCGTTCTGTCGCCGCCATCGCCTCAGAACGATACCCATGGCCCCGGTCTTCTCCGCAGCGAGTTGCAGGCGCCGGGAGGCGTTCATTGGCAAACGCACCAGTTCGCCGACCACGGCGGCAAGCCCTCCAAAGGACAGCCCCTCCTCCATGGCCGACAGCGCCTCCTCCTCTCGGTCGCTTTCGCAGAAGACGACGCGGTCCGGATGGAGCCCTGCCTGAGCTACCGCAGGGAAAAACAGGTCCGGGCGCGTCATGCACCAGAGAACCTTGCCGTGCGACCGGGCGACGATGCCCGCCACGAACAGGGCTGCTGCCGCTCCATCGACGGTCCCTCCCCCACCCCCTGCCACCTCATGCAGACAGCCGTAACCCATACCCCCGCCCGGTAGAACAGCGTCGATCTCGGAGACCCCGAATGGCAGGTATGTGGCGCGTTTTCCGTAGCTGCATCCGAGAGAGGCAATTCGATCTCGTAGCTCCGATATGACAGGGTTGGCGTACGACATGTGGATCAGGACCGAAATCGGTTTTCTTCAGGTTTGAAAGGGAGTATGTTCCCTTTTTGTTCCTTATTGTTATGGGAGTCAATGTGGCCCTATGGCCGAGTGGAGGAACCGGCTTTGTCGTCCACACCAACTCCGGACGGGAAGCTCGAAGAGATTCAATCGCCTAACGAGATATCGTCCACAGGCAAACAAAATGTCATCGATGAGAAAAAATACCTATGTTGAATATCCGGCGCTGACAGAGGTCGCGCGTCCGTCATCTCGGTCGTATGTACGCCCTGTCCACGATACCGCGAGTTCGACCGGAAGGCTTTCATGCTGGATGTCGGCACAAGCACAAGCTTCATGCACTCGTCGACGCTTTGTCGGCGGTTGCGCTCGCATGCAGGCCGATGCCAATACGGATCAATGCCAAACCCGGTTTTCTGTCTGGTCGAGGCCGCGCTATGGTTGAAGAAGGAGGACCGGCCATGACCGGGACAATTGTTTCCTTTGAAGAGAAGCGACTTGAACGAATGGACAGCACGTTGTTTGGCGTCTCGGACGAGGAAGTCGAGATGACAGCGATAGTCTCACGCATGCAGTTTTGCGATGCCGAGCGGAAGCTGGTGGGTGAATACCTGTGCGTGGTCGATGGCGGTGAGGTTCTATTGAAGCCGGATGACGGCGATGCTCCGGAATTGCCGCTAATCCATATTGGAGATCTGCTCTCCAATTATGCTCGACTGCTCGATGAAGAGCACGGCCATCTGGAATATCGGCGCCAGCAACTGCAGAACCCCTGATCCGGCGACCTTTGTAGAGAGTATTACGGATCGCTGGCGTTTCGGGCTTCCCCGATCGCGTAGAAATGTCCGCCTGCGACGTGATGAATGGTCCGAAACCTGGGGTCGGCCGTCTCGAAGTGCCATCGGCCGTTTCGAAATACGCGGTCATCGGCCCACGCCGCCGTCACCTCGGCAACGAACAAGTCGTATTCATTCTGCACGTGAGGTTCGGGGATAACCCTGCACGCCAGCCATGCGGCGCATCCGCCTACGAACGGCATGTCGTGTCCAGGAATCTCGAACAGGGGTGCACCAGAGTGAGCAAGTTTGCCCGGATCGTCGTGCAAGCTTGTCGTACCGAGCGTGTTGGTCAGCACGACCTGATCGATCGTCGGCACCTGCACGACAAATTGCCCGCTGCGCTCGATCAAGATCCTGGTCTGCGCGATCTTGTCCAGCACGACCGTTAGCTTGGGCGGATCGAAATCCAGGCCGCAACACCAGGCAACAGACATCACGTTTTCGACGCCGTCATGTCTCGCCGAGACCAGCACCGTTGGACCGTGATTAATCAAACGGCCGGCACGATCAAGCGCGACGGACTGGATGTGATGTTGCATGTTGATATCTTTCGCGCGACTAAACGGATCGCAAACTCCTTGGCAGAATGGGTTGGGAGGGTCAACTTTGCCTTGGCGACAGTGCTGACCGAGCGTAGGTTCTGTCAACATGTTTCCCTTGGCCTAGGCACCGAAACCCTCAGGCCGACGCGACCGACAATGCCAGATTGCGGATACACCGCAGTTAGAGGCCGTCTCACGAGCATGATCGCTCATTTGTGGTAGCATGAAGTTGGCAACCGCTGCCCGGCAAAAGCAGGTTTTAGTGGATCCTGTTTCCAACTTTTTCATAGAAGCATTTGGATGGCTATTTCGGCTGTTCGGCGCTCCGGCGCTTGCGACTTTTATCGCTCAGATTGGCTGGTTTTTTAGCGAGCGGTACTGGCCGTCAATTAGTGCAGCAACGTTTGTCGGATTTTTCATCGAGAACCCTGACTTCGACGTTTTTTGGCTCGATGAAGCTCTTGCGCAAACTCCCTCTAGCCGCCTTGTTCGCCCTCCTTTCACTTGCAATGCTTCCTGCCATGCTTGTCGTTACCGGACCACTTCTGGCATGTCGTCGCAGGGACTAGCGCACCTCGATGCGAAAAAGCCCTGGGGGCAAGTTCCCATTTTGTTCACAGTCGTTTATAACCGTTCGATGCCCCATCTAAACTCTAGGGCGGACTTCGAAGCGGCACGGCGGACATGCAGACAACATACCTGGACAAACTCAATGATCGGCAGCGTGAGGCGGTCGAACACGGGATCGGTCTGCCTGACGGCAAGATCGGTGGTCCGCTACTGATCATCGCCGGCGCCGGCTCCGGGAAGACCAATACACTGGCCCACCGTGTCGGCCATCTCATCCTCAATGGCGCCGACCCACGTCGCATCCTGCTGATGACGTTTTCGCGCCGGGCCGCGTCCGAGATGGGACGCCGCGTCGAGCGCGTCTGCCGGCAGGTGCTCGGCGACAACGCCGACGTCATGACCCACGCGTTGGCGTGGGCCGGCACCTTCCATGGCATCGGCGCGCGGCTTATGCGTATGTATGCCGAGCAGATCGGGCTCAATGTCGACTTCACGATCCATGACCGTGAGGACAGTGCCGATCTGATGAACCTCGTTCGCCATGAACTTGGCTTCTCCAAGATGGAAAGTCGGTTTCCGACCAAGGGCACCTGCCTGGCCATCTACTCCCGCGCGGTCAACTCCGAGAGTTCCATCAACGAGGTCCTGAGGTCGGCCTATCCTTATGTGCTCGGCTGGGAGGAGCAATTGAAGCAACTTTTCGCCGCTTATGTCGAGGCAAAGCAGGCGCAGAACGTGCTCGATTACGACGACTTGCTGCTCTACTGGGTGCAGGTCATGTCCGACCCAGAACTTGCCGACGATATCGGTGGCCGTTTCGATCATGTGCTTGTCGATGAATATCAAGACACGAACCGCCTGCAGGCCTCGGTCCTGATGAGACTCAAGCCCGGCGGCTACGGACTTACAGTGGTTGGAGACGATGCCCAGTCGATCTATTCCTTTCGTGCGGCAACGGTTCGCAACATCCTCGATTTCCCCAAAGAATTCTCACCGAAGCCAGCCGACGTCATCACGCTCGATCGCAACTATCGTTCGACCCAGCCGATCCTGGCCGCGGCCAATGGGGTGATCGATCTCGCCCGCGAGCGCTTTACCAAGAACCTCTGGACGGACCGACAATCCGAGCAGCGGCCGATGCTTGTGACCGTCAAGGACGAGACCGACCAAGCGAATTACATCGTCGAACAGGTGCTGGCGAACCGCGAGGTCGGCATACCCTTGAAGCAGCAAGCCGCCCTCTTCCGAACGTCGAGCCACAGCGGCGTGCTGGAAGTCGAACTTACCCGCCGCAACATTCCCTTCGTGAAGTTCGGCGGCCTGAAGTTTCTCGACAGCGCGCATGTGAAAGACCTGCTCGCCACCTTGCGTTTTGCCCAGAACCCACGCGACCGCGTCGCCGGGTTCCGCCTTCTCCAGATGCTGCCCGGCATCGGGCCACAGACGGCGGGCAAAATCCTCGACACGATCGCCATCGACCCAGAGCCGCTCCAGTCGCTTGCGGAGATCCCGCCGCCGCCCAGGACGGGTGACGACTGGCCGGCTTTCGTCGACCTGCTCGCCAGTCTCCGGAAATCCGAAGGCGGATGGCCCGGGGAGATCGGGCTGGCGCGTCTTTGGTACGAGCCGCATCTCGATCGCATCCATGAAGATGCCGATACCCGAAAAGCCGACCTTATACAGCTCGAGCAGATCGCCGGCGGTTATCCGAGCCGCGAACGCTTCCTCACGGAACTGACGCTCGATCCGCCAGATGCCACTAGCGACCAGGCCGGTGTGCCCCTACTCGACGAGGACTATCTGATACTCTCGACGATCCATTCCGCCAAGGGGCAGGAGTGGCGTTCCGTGTTCATGCTCAACGTGGTGGATGGATGCATTCCATCTGATCTCGGCGTGGGAACAACCGCGGAGTTGGAAGAGGAGCGGCGTCTGCTCTATGTTGGCATGACGCGGGCGCGTGACAATCTTGCCCTGGTGACGCCGCAACGGTTTTTCACGCACGGCCAGAATGCCCAGGGCGATCGCCATGTCTATGCATCGCGGACGCGCTTCATACCGGCCACCCTCCTCCAATTCTTTGAGGCGACGAGTTGGCCGAAGGTCTCGGCCGCCGCCAGCGAGCGGAGCGCAAGGCAGATCCGAATCGACGTCGGCGCGCGCATGCGATCGATGTGGAAGTGACATGAGCGAGGACGACGGTACGCCGACGAGAAAGATCATCCATGTCGACATGGATGCCTTCTATGCATCGGTCGAGCAGCGCGACAATCCGGAACTGCGGGGCAGACCTGTCGCCGTCGGTGGCGCGGCGGAGCGCGGTGTCGTTGCCGCGGCGAGCTATGAGGCGCGCGCCTTCGGCGTTCGATCTGCCCTTCCCTCGGTGACGGCCAAACGGCGCTGCCCGGACCTGATCTTCGTTTCACCCCGCTTTGATGTCTACCGCGCCGTTTCGGCTCAAATCCGGGAGATATTCGCCGAACATACCGATCTGATCGAGCCACTGTCGCTTGATGAAGCCTATCTCGATGTGACCCACAACAAGCAGGATATCCCTGTCGCGACCGATATCGCCACTGTAATCCGGGCGCGTATCAACGAGGTCACCGGGCTCAACGCTTCGGCCGGTATTTCCTATTGTAAATTCCTCGCCAAGATGGCCTCCGACCTCAACAAGCCGAACGGTCAGGCTGTCATCACGCCCAAAAACGGGCCGACCTTCGTCGAGGCCCTAGCAGTGAAGAAATTCCACGGCGTCGGACCGGCGACTGCGGCAAAAATGGAGCGGCTTGGAATTCTGACCGGTGCGGACCTGAAGGCCAAATCACTCTCCTTTCTGCAGGAGCAGTTCGGAAAATCGGGAATCTGGTACTACAACATTTCCCGCGGCATCGATCATCGGGACGTGCAACCGGACCGCCCGCGCAAGTCCGTCGGCGCCGAGGACACATTCATGATCGACATATTCGATCTCGAAGCTGCCCGCGCCGAAATTATGCCGCTTGCCGCCAAGGTCTGGCGCCATTGCGAGGCCAGGGGACTTCATGGGCGAACCGTGACACTCAAGGTCAAATATGCCGACTTTCAGATCATCACACGTAGCAAAACGACCGCACCGCCGATCGCTACGATAGAGGAGCTTGCAGCCGTCGGGCAATTGCTTCTCAATCCCCTGTTCCCGACCGCCAAAGGCATCCGCTTGCTCGGCATCACGCTTTCGTCCTTAATCGATGACGAGGAAACCGCGGCGGCTCAGCTCGAGCTGCAGATGTAGATCTCCAGCGGTTCACGCTACAGGTCGAAATCCGCCCGAGATGCCTTACATTGCCAATACATAGGCCGCGACGCAGTGACGATGTTGGCCATTCGGAGGAGCCATGTGCAACGATTATCGGCTGATGGTCGAGCTTGCATCGGTCATCGAGGAATTCGAGCAGGTGAGAATCAAGATCCGGTTTCCGGAAGGACGGCCGAACATCGAGCCGCGCGAGGACATCAAGATCACCGACACGGCGCCGATCGTCCGAACCGTCGAGGGCGAGCGAGGTTCAGGCGAACTCGTTCAGCGGCGATGGAGTTGGCCAAGCCCGACCAGGAAGCCGGTCTACAATTTACGCGCGGAGGGCCGCGAGTTTACTGCCAACCGATGCCTCATTGTCGCCGACGCCTTCTTCGAGTTCACGACCCCGGAAGATCCAAAAAAGAAGCGCAAAGACAAATGGATGTTCAAAAAGGTCGGCGAGCCGATTTTCGCGATCGCGGGCGTCTGGCGTGAGACCGATGACGTCGGCCAGGCCTTCACGATGCTCACCATGCCGCCCGGACCCGACATCGCTCCCTACCATGATCGCCAGATCGTCATCCTCGAGCGAAGGGCCTGGGCTGGTTGGCTCAATCCCTCGATACCGGCAAAGTCACTGATTCAACCTCTGCCGCAAGGTTCTCTGTCGGTCGAACAGGTGGGCTGATACGCTTCGCATTTTCCCACAGCCATGCGTTCCCGGGTGGGCATGTCAGGGTCGAGGATGCCGAGGCCGCCGAGGGCGTGTGCGTCGTGGAGTTCGGAGACGGCGTGGCAATGATCGGAGAATGACATCCCGACGGCGACGACATCCATATCAATATGCCCGCCTATCGCACCGCCAAGGGAACCGACATCGGCGCGCGAAGCTCGCGGCTGGTGCTAACCAGGATGGGCAATGGCGCTTGCAGCGGCGCCCCTGACCGTCTCGAAAGGAAGCGGAATGGCCATTACCGAACCGGAGCCTATGTCGCGCGCGAAAGCGCTGGCCTACGCCGTCGGCCTGCCCGCGGCCTTGGTGGCGCTCATCTTCCTGCCGATCGGGCGTCTCGATTGGACGCCGGGCTGGATCTTCATCGGCTTTCTCGCTGCTGCCTTCGGGGTCTCGGCCCTAATCCTCAAGCGCGTGAATCCGATCATCTACCGGGCACGCAGCCGCTTTCAGCCCGGCACGGAGCGCTGGGATCGGATGCTGCTCCTGCTGATGCTGCCCGCCATGGTGGCGGAGGTGCCGCTCGCCACGCTCGACGCCGGCAGAATGGCCTGGTCGTCGGTCCCGTCCGCCATCGTGGTGCTGGGCTACGGGCTGCTTGCCGCCGGCATCGCGGTCACCACGTGGGCGCAGGCGGTCAACCGCTTTTTCGAGCCCGGCGTCCGCCTCCAGCGCGAGCGCGGCCAGCACGTCGTCACCTCCGGCCCCTACGCCTTCGTGCGCCATCCGGGCTACAGCGGCGCGCTGATGCTGTCCGCCGGGATTACGCTAGCGCTCGGCTCCTGGTGGGCGCTGCTGCCGGCGGCTGCCGCCGGCGCTATACTTGTCCTGCGCACGCGCTGGGAGGATGCCCTGCTCCACTCGGGGCTGGAGGACTATGCCGACTATGCACGGCGGGTCCGGTTCCGCCTGCTTCCCGGTGTCTGGTGACGGGCGGAACGAATCCGCCGCTCCCCGCATTTCTCCGGCACACGATATTGGTTCGTCGCCCCGCTACGGTAGCGGGGCGTCTTTTTGGAACCATGCAGGAGGTCCGCTATGCATGTTCGAATTTCTCCGCCGCAACAGCCGATCAACGACCCGGACGTCACGCTGGAATGCGAGCACGCGATCGACGGCGCGGTGCGCGAGCTTGTCGACCAGGCCGTCACCGCCGGTTGGTCGCCCGAGGTGACATTTGCGGCGATCAAACGCGTTACCGATCGACAGGCAAGGGCCTATCAGGAGGATCCCGATCCTGCAGACGACGCGGTCGAGGCTCGCCCGCGCACCGGATTCTCGCTGGCACCGTTCTAACGGTCGTTGAAGTGGACCACGCTGTTGCGAACGGAATGAGGAACGATGAAAATCGCGACGTACAATGTCAACGGGGTCAACGGGCGCCTCGCCGTACTTCTGCGATGGCTTGAGGAAGACTCTCCTGACGTGGTCTGCCTTCAGGAACTGAAATCACCGAACAATCGGTTCCCCCGCGCGGAATTGGAGCGCGCGGGCTATGGCGCAGTCTGGCATGGCCAGAAAAGCTGGAATGGCGTCGCGATCCTCGCCAAGGGTCTTGTGCCTCTCCTGACGCGCCGTGGCCTGCCGGGCGATACCGACGACACCCATA
Organism: Rhizobium sp. Root1212; assembly: GCF_001424985.1. GTDB lineage: Bacteria > Pseudomonadota > Alphaproteobacteria > Rhizobiales > Rhizobiaceae > Pararhizobium. Next base: position 43,948 of record NZ_LMDA01000013.1, on the reverse strand, counting down.
GCCGCTATATCGAGGCAGCCATCGACGGCATGCTGATCGGCTGCCTCTACCTTCCGAACGGAAATCCCGCGCCCGGCCCGAAATTCGACTACAAGCTTCGCTGGTTCCAACGGCTCCACGCCTATGCCGCTGAGCTCGTCGAACTCGACATACCCGTCCTGCTCGTGGGCGATTACAACGTCATGCCGACGGATCTCGACGTCTATGCACCCGAGCGCTGGCGGGACGATGCGCTGTTTCGCCCGGAGGTTCGCAAAGCCTATGCCGACCTTGTGTCGCAGGGCTGGACGGATGCGATCCGCCATCTGCATCCGGATGAGCGGATCTACACGTTCTGGAAATATTGGCGCAATTCCTTCGAACGTGATGCGGGCCTGCGCATCGACCATTTCCTCCTCAGTCCCGTTGTCGCCTCCTGGCTGCTGTCGGCGACCGTGCGACGCCGGCCGCGAGGTTGGGAGCACACCAGCGACCACGCACCTGTCATGATCGAGATCGAGCCGCCGAAGGAATGATATCAGGCCGAAGCCCGTTGCACGCGCCGGCGCTCGCGCGCCCGTGCCGTCCGCCGCGCTTCGCGCAACTCCTCAAGGGTCGGCAGCCACCACCCACGCCGACGCTCCTCTTTCGCCGGCTCTCTGCGCGATGGCCAAGTGTGCACCAGTTCCTCGAGCGTCGGCGTTCGCCATAGGCCCCATACTTGGTCCTCTGAGATAGTTGGATAGAGATCTGCAATACCCTCGCCATCGGCGACCTCGCCGGTTATCTCCGTAACAACGACGATACCGTATGCCAGTGTGGCAACAGCCCGGTCCAGCGGCGGGAGCCCGCTGGCTGGAAGCGGTATGCGTCGTCGCCGGCGCTCAGCAGTACGCCGACGGGCCTTCCGTTCATCCTCGGTGCCTTTTCGGGCCTCGGCGCGCTTGCGGCGTTCGCCCGGCTCGCAACGGCGCGCCTCGGCCTCGATCACCTCCCAGTGCTCGACCAGGTCGTCATAGGACGCAAATGGCACGCGCCAGACCTTGTGATCCCCATCCCAGCGGGCGAACGGCACCTGCCGGATTTCGTCAACCAGCGCGCGAGAATACGGCGTCCTGATGCGAAAGCCGTCCTTGTCGACCAGGAGATAAGAACTAAGAATCGGCTCGAAGGCGAAGGCGTCCCTGCCCTTGGCTTCGGCATAGGGATCGACGCGAGATTGCTCGTTGGCCAGCCAGCGATCAATGCGCCGGCCGGCGGTCTTACCAGGAACGATCCACGCTTTTCGCCGGTCGCTCCAACGGGCGCGCGGAAACGTCTCGCGAAACCGCTGCACTGTCATCCGATCGAACGGAAATGCGACGGCGGCGCGCTCGCCGCCATCACCGATTTCATCGTCAGGTTCGATATCGTCGACCATATCTTCACCTGTGAAGGAGGGACGGACAGTCCGCTCCTCAGTGCTTCATATGCCGGTCACCGCGGTCGCCTTCGCCGGGCTTGGCCTCCGCCTTAGCCTTATGCCGACGGTCGGCCGACAGGGAACGGCTGACATCGACACTTTCCTTAAACTGGCCCTTCTCGTCCCGGCGGACATAGCGCTTGCCGGTTCCCGTATCGATGGTCTCACGCTTCGTCATGACTTTTCTTCCTTTCGGTTACGGTTTCGGAAGAACGCATGACGCGGCGAAAAAGATGCAGTGAATCAAGTACATATTCCAGGCTCGCAATAGTCGAAGGGGGGCGCAGCCTAAGCGCTTGATTTTTGATTCATTTTTGAACTGGAACAAAGTCGCAAGTGGTTCGCTTGACTCGCTTTGGTTGCGTCGAGTCGGGAGTTTCGAGATGGCCGGTCAGCGTGCCCAGTGGAAGGGCTTCATCAAATTCGGCGAGGTTGCATGCGGCGTCGGTCTTTATACGGCCGCCAGCACGTCCGAGCGCATCTCGTTCCACACGATCAACAAGAAGACCGGCAACCGCGTGAACCGTGTCTTTGTCGACAGCGACACGGGCAAGGAGGTCGAACGGGAGGATCAGACCAAGGGATTCGAGATCGAGAACGGCCAATACATCATGGTCGATCCCGAGGAGGTCGCGGCCACGATACCGGAGAGCGACAAGACGCTCACCGTCGAGGCCTTCATCCCATGCTCCGATGTCGACGACGTTTATTTCGACAAGCCCTATTATCTCGTCCCGACAGACCGCGTCTCTTCCGATGCGTTCACGGCGTTGCGCGATGCCATGGAAAGGTCCCAGGTCGCCGCGGTCGCTCACACGGTCCTCTTCCGCCGCATGCGCACGGTGCTGATCCGCACGCATGGCAAAGGGCTGATCGCCACGACGATGCAATATGACTATGAGGTCCGGTCGTCGGAAAAAGCATTCGAAGAGATTCCGAAACTGCGCATCAAGGGTGAGATGCTGGATCTCGCCAAGCACATTATCGCGACGAAAAAGGGCTCGTTCGATCCCGCAGCGTTCGACGATCGCTACGAAGCGGCCGTTGCAGAACTGGTGAAAGCGAAGATCGAGGGCAAGGCGCTGCCGAAGCGCAAGGAGGTCAAGGTCTCGAAACCGGACGATCTGCTCGCGGCACTGCGCGAAAGCGCCAAGATGTTGAAGGCGAGTAACGACGAGCCGAAGCGTTCGGCGGCGAACGCCAACAAGGGTGCCGACAGGAAGCCGGCAGCGCGTACAGGGGCATCAAAATTGAGCGCCGCAGCTGCGCACCGTAAAGCTAGTTGAGGAGAACGACAATGGCGCCTCGTCCCTACTGGAAAGGATACCTCAAGCTCTCGCTCGTGACGTGCCCGGTCTCGATGTCCCCGGCGACGTCCGAAAGCGAGAAGGTCCGGTTTCATACCCTCAACAGAGCGACCGGCAATCGGGTCGTCTCGCAATATGTGGATGCGGTCACGCGCAAGCCCGTTAAAAGTGAAGACGAGATGAAGGGCTATGCCCGCGGCGAGAACGACTATGTGCTTCTCACCGACGACGAACTGGACGCGGTCGCCCTCGATACGGTCAAGACGATCGATATCGAGAAGTTCGTTCCGCGCGACAGCATCGAATGGGTCTATCTCGAAAAACCGCACTACCTTGTGCCGGAGGATCCAGTCGGCCACGAGGCTTTCGCCGTCATTCGCGATGCCATGGCGGCCGGCGCGGTTTTTGGCGTCTCCAAGCTGGTGATCGGCCGGCGCGAGCGGGCTGTCGTCCTCGAACCGCGCGGCGAAGGCATCGTGCTGTGGACGCTGCGTTTCGGCGACGAGGTTCGGCCGGAGGGATCCTATTTCGAGGCGATCGACGACAAGGCAGACCCCGAGCTCATTCCTCTGGTGCAGAAGTTCATCAAGCAGCACACGAAGGAATGGTCACCGGATATGGTCTCCGATCCGGTGCAGGACGCCCTGCTCGACATCATCGCCAAAAAGAAGAAAGCGCTGAGGCCGTCCCGAAAGGGCAAGGCCAAGGATGAGGAACGCCCGTCAGGCAATGTCATCGACATCATGGATGCGCTCCGCAAAAGCCTCGCTACCGGTGGCAAAAGCAAACGCGCATCCTGAAATCGTCACGAAAGACACCTATGTTCGAACTCTCTCCATGTGATGGACATCGATGAAACGAAAGCGCCAATCCGCCATCCCCCTTTACGACCAATCTCGGGAGACGCTTCAGTCGCGTCCGGTTCGCAGGCGCGATCCCGAGCAGCCGAGCCTGCCCTTTGACCCGATGCCGGATCGTGTCGAGCCGTGTCTTGCCCTGCTGCGGCCGGGGTCCCCGGAGGGGCCGGACTGGCTGTACGAACTCAAATGGGACGGCTACCGCCTGGCAATCCACATCGCGCCCAAGGGCGTGCGGATCATCACCCGCGGCGGCCACGACTGGACCCATCGTTTCCCCAGGATTGCCGAAGCTGCCAGCAAGCTTGGCGTAGGCACCGCCATTCTGGACGGCGAGGCCGTGGTCCTCAACAAAGAAGGACGCTCGGACTTCGGGGCGCTGCAGCGCTCGCTCGGTGGGCGCGGCGGCAAGCGCGCGTCGACCGAGGCGATCTTCTTCGCCTTTGATCTCCTCTATTTCGACGGCCACGATCTGACCAAGACCGAACTTGATGTTCGCCGGCATCTGCTCGAAGACTTTCTCGACGGAACGGTTGGCGCGGTGCAGCTCTCGGAGGAAGTGCATGGGGACGGAGCCGCGCTCCTGGCAAACGCCTGCAGAATGGGTCTCGAAGGTATCGTTGCCAAGCACCGTGACCGACCCTATCGCTCCGGCCGCACCGGTGACTGGATCAAGATCAAGTGCGTGCAGAGCGAAAGCTTCATGATCGTCGGCTACGAGCATTCCGCATCGGCGCGCGGCGGGATCGGAAGCCTGCTCCTAGCCGCGCGCAAGGGCGATGGCTGGATGTCGGTCGGCTCGGTCGGGACCGGGTTCAAGACGAACGATGCCGAATATCTGCGCAAGACGCTCCACAAACTCAAAATGAAAACACCGGTCGTCCCGCTAAAGGGCAAAAACTATGTCTTCGCCCAGCCGACATTGATCGCCGAGATCGAATTCAGGGGCTGGACCGACGACGGCAACTTGCGCCATTCCTCCTATAAGGGGTTGCGCGAAATCCAGGACAATGCCGCCGTGTTCGATATGGCGGCAATTCCAAAGAGCAGCTGATCATCCCCTGGGGTTGAGATCGGCATGGTCCAGGCCGAAGTGATCGAGCACCAGTTGCAGATTGCGCCGGTTGGATTTGAAATAGATGTCGAAAACGTCGCCGAGCACCGGCACGCTTCCCGCAACCGTATCGAAGCCGACATTGACGAGCATCTTGACAAGCTTGTCGTTCGGAACGCCAAGGCGGCGGGCCTCGTTGACGATGACGAGGCTGATGGCAGCAGCTGCGAAATCACCGACGCCCGGGATAAGGCCTAGAACCGAGTCTGCGCCCAGAGAAATCCGCGTGCCGGGAACGCGGAGCGCCGTGTCCATCAACCGCGCCAGGCCGCGGATACGCCGAATGCGGGTGAGGTGCTCGATGGGTATGTCGTGCTTCTTCATTCGTTCTATGTGGTCCCCGCGCCCTGCCGTTCAATATCATGCCGCAGCCTTGTGCTTACCGAGCCGCTTGATGGCCTGTTCGAGCGGGCGCTGTCCGTCGCAATAGTCTTCCCACGCGCTTGTCTTCGCCAGCAGCGCCGGGACGGACCGCAGGGTGAACCGCTTCGGTTCGAGGTCGGATTTCACCTGCGTCCATGTCAGCGGCATCGACACGGTGGCGCCCGGCCGCGCGCGCGGCGACAGGGGCGCGACGGCGGTCGCCATACGATCGTTGCGCAGGTAGTCCAGGAAAATCCGCCCGCCGCGCAGACTCTTGGTCATCTTGATCAGGTAGAGGTCCGGATTGTCGCGGGCCATTTCCTGGCAGACGTTATGGGCAAAGCCCTTGGCCTCGGCCCAAGAGAGCGGCTTGCGTTTGTTGACGGCGAGCGGCGTCACGACGTGTAGTCCCTTGCCGCCGGTCGTCTTGCAGAAGCTGATGAGGCCGAGATCGTCGAGACGATCGCGCATTTCGCGCGCGGCGGCCACCACTGCGGAAAATTCCACATCAGGGCCAGGATCGAGGTCGAACACGAGGCGGCCCGGCACTTCCGGCTGGCCGGGCTCGCAGTTCCACGGATGCAGCTCGATGCCGCCGATCTGGGCGATGGCGACGAGGCCTTCGATCCGGTCGACTTGCAGATACGGCTTCTTGTCCCCAAACACCTTGACCAGTTCGAGGAGGTTCGACGTTCCCGGCATGGCGTGCCGTTGAAAAAACTGCTCGCCACCGATACCGTCTGGCGCGCGGATGATCGAACATGGCCGGCCTTTCACATGGTCGATGAGCCAGTAGCCGACAGCCTCGTGATAGCGGGCTAGATCCTCCTTCGTGACCGGCTCGGCATCACCGGCGTCTGGCCAGAGCGGCTTGTCGGGGTTCGAGATGAACACGCCCATGACCTCAGCTTTCGCGCCCTTGCGTCGGCTGGGTTTTGTCTTCATCACAGCGTCGGGCTCGGGCGTCTCGGTCTTTGCAGGCGAAGCCGGCTTCTCGGCCTCGACCTCGGCCGCCGGCTTATCCTCCCGCAAGCCTTTGAAGGCGGCCTGCCGCACAAGGCCGTCTGCTGTCCAGCCGGCGAACTCGATCTCGGCGACGAGTTCAGGCTTCAGCCAGACAACCTCCTTTTCCTTTTTTGGCGCGCCTATACCGGTGAAGGGCGATTTGTCGGTCTCGGCCGCTTTTAGCTTCGGGAGCAGCGTCTCGACCTTCTTCGCGCCATAACCCGTGCCGACGCGGCCGACATAAACGAAATGATCGCCGCGGTTGACGCCGACGAGCAAGGAGCGGAACTTGCCGTTCGTTTTGGCATAGCCGCCGATGACCACTTCATGGCCGGCGCGGCATTTGGACTTCGCCCAGCTCTCGGTCCGGCCCGATCGATAGGGCGCATCCGCCTGCTTCGAAACGATGCCTTCAAGGGATAGCTTGCAGGCAGAACGCAGGACCGCATCGCCGCCGGTTTCGAAATGCTCGACGAAACGCAGATGCGGATCATCGGGGGCGTCAGCGATGAGTTCTTGCAACCGGGACTTCCGATCTGTCAGAAGTTTCTCCCGCAAATCCTCACCACCGTCGAATAGCAGATCGAAAGCGAAATATACGAGGTTGCGGGTGTTCCTCTCGGAAAGAGCCGCCTGTAGCGCGGCAAAATCCGGAGCACCGTTATCGTCGAGGGCGCAGATCTCACCGTCGATGATACAGTCCGGAAGCGACGAGGCAGCGTCCGCGATCTCGGGATACTTGGCGGTCCAGTCGAGGCCCTTGCGGGTCTTCAACGTGACCTTGCCGTCGGCAACCCGCATCTGGATGCGATAGCCATCGAACTTGATCTCGTGCAGCCATTTATCGCCGGCGGGCGGTCGCTCCAGCGTCTCGCAGAGCTGGGGCGCGATGAAGTCGGGCAGGTCGATCGCAGTCGATGTCTCCACGTTTCTGCCAGACCGCTTTTTTTTGCGCTCGTCAGCTGCCAGACCCTTCTTGCTGTCCCAGACGGCATCAGCCTCTACATCGCCATCCGCCATCATGAACGGTTTGGGCTTGCGCCCTTTGCCGGCCGCTATCTGATCCATCGTGCGGGCCGACGCGACCGATGTCATGTTTTCGTCCAGGATCGCAGCACCGTTTTCGTCGACCGAATAGTCATCGTGATGTTTGATGAGGAGCCAGTTGGTGCGTTTGCCGCCGTCGCGGTCGTTTCGCATGCGAACCAGCACAAAGCTGCCGTGCAGACGCTTGCCGTGCAGCGTGAACTTAAAATCCCCCTTCTTGAGCGCCTCTTCCGGCGATTTATTGCCTTCCGGCTCCCAGTAGCCGCGATCCCAAAGCATCACCGTGCCGCCGCCATACTGGCCTTTCGGGATGGTGCCTTCGAAGTCGCCATAGTCGAGCGGGTGATCCTCGACCTCGACCGCGAGACGCTTGTCGCTTGGGTCAAGCGATGGTCCCTTTGTTACCGCCCAGGACTTGAACACGCCGTCGAGTTCGAGACGCAGATCATAATGCAGGCGTGTGGCATCGTGCTTCTGAATGATAAAGCGAAGCTTGTCCGATGGTTTGACGGCGGTCGCGCCGCTCGGCTCCTGCGTCTGCTTGAAATCCCGCTTCTTCTTGTAGGTTGAGAGCTTGTCAGCCGCCATCATCGACCTCGATCCATCTCGCGTTGCCGACGCCCTTCGTAGGTCCGGGCGCGTCGAGACGAAACCCCGCGCGATGGATTGTTGTTCCGCTCTGTCCCCCGCTGATGTCTGGTTGCGCGTGCCTTTCGTGGCCAATATGCTCGGTGTTGCGCAATGCCGCCCAACTTACGAGGATTACATGACGACAGGTACGGTTAAGTTTTTCAATCAGGACAAGGGGTTCGGGTTTATTACGCCCGACGATGGCGGACAGGATGTCTTTGTCCATGTCTCAGGCGTGATCTCCGGCGTGACGCTGCGGGACGGTTCCAAGGTCAGCTATGACCTCGGTCAGGACCGCAAGACCGGCAAGACGAAAGCCGAAAACGTTCGCGCGATCTGATCGGCGCGGCACGCGCGGCGGCTGGTCGATGTCGCCGCGCAATTCTAAGGTACGCTGATCCGGTTCGCCGGCAAAAAAGCTCTGAAGGGCAGCGGCATTTTCGATACATGTCTCGGTCTGCCTCCGCGGAACATCGATGATCGAGATGGCCTTGAACTCCCCGCCGCCGCGTTCCATCTAACGCTCGCCACACGTATTCAATGACTGCGTGCAGCGGTGGTGCTCTGCAGCGCGTTCGTAGTTGACCGGATTCGAAGGGCGCTCCCCGAAAGGGTCGAGCGCCGTTCGTCTTTTCGGGAGGCTCCTCAGCTGCCGGCACGATTGACTTCCTGCCGCCGCGCTCCACTTCAGCACCGTCCTTCCATCTCAAACGGACGGGACCCGGGAGTCTCGAGCAGCCCGCCCTATCGCGGGCCTCCCTATCAACAGACACGCATGCAGGAAACGAAATGCCTCTCAACAGAAAGAACGGCGCATCGGCGCCGAAGGAACTTGGGCTGTTCTGGCCAATGCAGACGGCCGAGGGAGCGACGATCGACGTCTTCATCTATGCCAGCACACTGCAATCCTTCGATCCGGATTCGCTCGGCCCTGTCGGGCTCTTGAAGCGACACAGGCCCTTGCTCGAAACCATCGCGAGCGAGAAATACGATCGGGAAGGCGCGTCCGCAGACCTGCTCCATCTCACGAAAGATGATCTCAGCGCGACGCGAGCCAATGAGGCTGTGGTCGACGACGTGGAGTGAGGTTCGAAGGGCGTCATCGGCGATCAAGCGTAGACGATGATCGCTGCTTCGATCTGCCTGATCGCCTTCGCCGCTCCCATGAGGATGGCCCTCATCTCATCGTCATAAAGATGGACCGGCATTCCCCCGGCCAGAATGATGTCCATCGCCTCGGCGGATTTTAAAGTCACGCCGGCTCGCCGAGCAAATCCCAGCCTTTTCGTCCTTCATCCTGTCGCACAGACGGTTGTGATGAAGACCTGAAGCTTTTATCGTCCACCGAGATTCCCTTGGAACGATCAAAACGAGCGCGGAGGGCGAGATGGGATCGGGTTTCTTCGAGCCGTCAGAACTTTCGGCCTTACGGATCGTCGTTGACGAGATCACCTCGCAATCATAGCGCAGCCGTCATCCGAACGCGCGCAACGCGTTTGCCAGGTATCTGCTTGGCTCCTACGCGGACGGCACGTTCAATCCCGCCACAGATCGGCCGCTCCTTGCGTCGATTGCGAAGGCCCCTGTGGCCGGCAACGCAACGTAGACGGCGGGACTGGCCTGTTCACAGCAGACCCCCTGAGAACTAGAGAGCAGGAAAACCGGGCAGATATCGAATATCGTCGTCGTGCGGGAACATGTCCCATCCATCTTCAGTTTAGTGAACACGCCAGCGGCAGCGCAGCGGCTGTCCGGAGGCTTTCCTATCAATATGGACTTGAGGAGATTGGATATGGCGAGCAACGCTTTGAAAGCCCTGTTGGGCGTCTTGGCCGTGGCGGGCTATCAGAACCGTGACAAGATCGCGGAGATACTCAGAGGCCTGCGGACCCCTTCGCAACTCGGTCCCGATGGCCGACCGCAGTCGGGCGGCCTCGGAGATCTAGTTGGTGGTTTAACCGGGGGCGGCTCGCAGGGGGGCTTGGGCGGGCTCGGCGGTCTCTTCGGGGGCGGAATTGGAAGCGGCGGTTTGGCTGGCGGACTTGGCGATTTGCTCAAGCAATTCCAGGAAAAAGGCCACGGCGATACCGCGAACTCCTGGGTCCAACCAGGCGAAAACAAACCCATCGACGGCATACAGCTATCCGAGGTTCTCGGACCTGAAATTCTCAGTGACCTTTCCGCGCGGACCGGATTGTCGGGTGATGAAATTCTCAGCCGACTCAGCCGCGATTTGCCGAGGGCCGTTGACGATCTGACCCCGGATGGCCAGGTGCCGTCCGACGAGGAGGAGACCTTCGCACCGTCGTCCGTACCGTCGGTTAGGCCTACCAGCGTACAAGGGAGGGTTGGGTTTTCCCGCCGCTGAGTGCCGTCGATCTTAACGATATCGAGTCGGGTTCGCGGACATACAACTACGCGAAGCAGTCAGGTCGGCACCTGCAAAGCAGCATGTCTTTGAGGTTATCCTCGGGGCAAATCCCCTCGAAACCCGAGGGCTTCAGCCGTGCAGAACCAACAAAACATCTGACGACAAAGAGGACGCGGCTCCTCGTTAACCGGGTCCTCCCATCCACCAGCAATGAGGGAAGGACATTCCTAACTTCAGTGCCGGGTTGGACGATCAGGCGTTTGGTAGCGGTCAGCACAATGGACTGGAACAAGATAGGAGAACAGACGATGGAGGAGATCGGCTCACCTGTACCGAAAGGTGTGGTGGATGTTCAGAAAGATTTTGTCGGCATCCTACCGCAGGAAATGAATCCCGATAAGGAGCTTGCCCGCCTCAGAAGGCAGATGCGTCAGATACGAACGCGCGCGGAGAATTTGGGGCTGCTCGCTGCAAATCCGCGACGGCAGATGCGCAGGCTCGCAGAACTGGTAGTGATCGCGGGGATTGCCGGATTTGCGTTCGCGCTATGGAGATTGCAAACCTTTTAACGGGGCGTTCGCGCTAACCTCATCGTTACTGGCGGAGTATGCCGGCTTCCACGGCTGACATCGTAAGCGCTTCAACCGCGCGAGAAGCCTTCCTGGGGGCCAATCGATGGCGTCGATGCATGCCCTGCGATCTGCCGCGAATGCCTCACCGCCACGTTCCGACCAACAAGTCATCAGGCAATCTGGGACCTCCCGGGTATTTTATGCGCTTAAAGTCATCCTCATAGTCGGTTGATGTCGACGGCAGGGTCCATGGGGTTCGGTAGAGCAATTGACCCCAAGATAGGTGGGGAACGTTAAGCCCGCCAACATTCTAGAATCCTGAATATGGGCCGGCGGTTAGCTCCGGCTTCGACGGGGTCATGGGTCGGCGCCGAAAGGGTCAAATTTCCACGTTTAAACACATATCCCGCTCGGAGACCGGCGACGTCGAGCTCAATGTCGGCACAGCGACCTCGAACTTGGGGCTACGATATCACGCGGGGTCGGGAGCCGCAAAGGGCGGGCAAGGTGTCAATCGGCCCATTACTTGCGGGCATTAGTCAAGCCTGATCAGCCCCTACCCGGGTCATGGTCCGGCGCGAAAATGGGCGCCCAGAATGATGTTGCGTTCCGCTTCCATTCTTGAAATCAGCCCGTTACGCGCGCGCTGGCCGGCTGTTCGTCCGCTAGCGGACCGGCTGTATTCGCGCGCGCTGCGAGATATTCGAACAGTCGCGCCACTGCCTCCGCACCCGGATCGATATGGCCCTCAAGCTGTTTTGCGTTGATGTAGGCCGCCCGTCCCGCTTTGGCGTGCAAGAGCGTTGCCGTCAGATTCGCGCCCGTGCGCGCTGCGTCCGCGGCAGGGACGAACCCTTGGTCGAGGGCGTCCAGAGCAGGCGAGAGGGCATCCACCATGGTTCGGTCACCCAGGCGTGCGCCGCCGATCTCCTGCATGCGGGCAAGACCTGCCTTCAGGGATTCCCGGATCGTCAAGCCACTTGATGCGCCGTCGCCGGCCGCGGCAAAGAAGATCGCCAGAAGCACACCGGACGAGCCGCCCATCGTCTGGCTCAGTTCCTGACCGATAGCCCGGAAGAGTTGCGTGTGATCAGAAAGAGGGAGACGATCGAGGGCTTCGATGAGTGCCCGCGCGGCTCCCGCCAGCGTCGAGCCGGTGTCGCCGTCGCCGGATTTCGCATCCAGCGCATTCAGATCTTTCTCCGCGCCGATCAGCAGAGTGCAGCAATCCGCCAGGAACTGACGCGTGGACTCATGCCTGGAGGGAAGCGGTGCGATCGGTGTCAGGCCGTCTGGCAGCGATATCACCGCGGCGGGGACAATGCTCGTTAAACCCGGCCAAGCGGGCATCGAGACAGGCATGGACAGAAGTTCCAGCTCCCCCTTGTCAGCCGGGAAGACCGAGATCGAAAAGCCCTGCATGTCGAGCGACGTCATCATCGGCGCCGGCCCCACAATATGCGATATGCGTCCGGCGATCGTCGATTGTGTCAGTTCATGAACGAGCACGGACATTTCCAGCACCGAAGTGCCGCCGAGATTGTTGACCAGTGCCACGTGAGGTTTTTCCGCCATTGTTGCGGCCAAATGCCCGACCATCGCGGCAATCGCACCTTTCGCCCCGGAATAGGTGACCTGTTCGACGCCCGCTTCACCGTGAATGCCGAGGCCGAGTTCGGCATGGCCTTCCGGGATCCGGTTCTCCTTCGGAGAGCCCGGCACGGTGCAGGTATCCAGCGACATGCCGATAGAGCTTGTGTTGTCGATGACCCGGCGGGCCGCCCTGGTGACGCCCTCAAGATCGGCGCCGCTCTCGGCCAGAGCGCCGGCGATCTTGTGCACGAAGAGAGTGCCCGCTACGCCGCGCGCCTGCGGCAGGTTGGGCAGCGCGATGTCGTCGTCGACGATGACCATGCTGACATTCATGCCGAAGGCACGGGCGCGTTCGGCGGCCAGGCCGAAATTGAGCCTGTCGCCGGTATAATTCTTGACGATGAGCAGGCAACCGGGCGGTCCCGTGACGGCAAGGATGGCGGCCAGGATCGCGTCGACACTCGGCGAAGCGAACACATCACCGCAGACGGCCGCCGTCAGCATTCCCTTGCCGATAAAACCCGCATGGGCAGGCTCGTGCCCTGATCCACCGCCCGAGACGATCGCTACCTTCCTCTTGTCCCAGTCCGAACGGACGACGACGCGGATATGAGGGTAGCCGTCGAGCCGGCTCAGCGCGCCTCCGGAGGCGACCAGCAGCCCATCAATCGCTTCGGTAACGGCATTTTCCTTGCTGTTGAGGAACTGTGACATTCTCGCCTCCCTTAAACTAAGCGCATGCCGGCCGCGTCGAAGTAAAGCGGCTTGCGGGGCTGGATCTTTACAGTCTCGCCACCTTTGAATTCCGTATGGGCATCGGTGACGGTGATGAGATTGTGCGTCTTGAAAGATAGATGCAGGCGCGTCTGATCGCCGAGATGTTCGACGCGCATGACCGTTGCGTTCTGTCCCTCGCCCTGATGGATGTGTTCGGGACGCAGGCCGATCGATTTGGCGTTTGCCGGTGCTGCAGGGAAGAGATCGGCGGGAAGCACGTTGATGCGCGGCTGTCCGAGGCGCGTCGCCGCGTAGATGCTGATCGGCTGCTCATAGATTTCGCGCGGCGAACCGAACTGGACCACCTTGCCCTCATGAAGAACCCCGACATGGGTTGCCATCGTCATGGCTTCGATCTGGTCGTGCGTGACGTAGAGCAGGGTCGCACCGGATTTGGCCTGGATGTTCTTGAGTTCGATGCGCAGATCGGAGCGCAGTTTCGCGTCAAGCGAACTGAGAGGCTCGTCCATCAAATAGATTTGCGGATTGCGGACCAGTGCGCGCCCAATCGACACGCGCTGCATTTCTCCACCCGAAAGCGCGGTTGCCTTGTTGTCGAGCTTGTGGGAAATCTGCAGGGTTTCAGCAACCGCGTTCACCTTCTCGTCGATGATGCGCTGCGGCGTCCTCAAGAGCGGCGACTTCAGCGGAAATTCCAGGTTCTGCCGCACCGACAGATGCGGATAGAGCGAATACTGCTGGAACACCATCGCGACGTTGCGTTGCGCCGGCGTCAGGCCGCGCATCGACCGTCCGCCGATGAAGACCTCACCGTAGTCGGGGGTATCGAGGCCCGACACCATCCGTAGCGTTGTCGTCTTGCCAGCGCCCGTCGGCCCGAGAAGGACGACGAACGAACCATCCGGGACGATCATCGAGATGTCGTCGAGGGCGCGATTTCCGGCAAAGGATTTCGTGATGTTTTGCAGGATGACCTCAGCCATGGCTCAGGACTCCCTCATTGGCCTCGGAAACCAGAGCTTTCCCTGATATCGAATCGAAGATCGTAAGAGTTCTGGTGTCGAACTCTAGGCCGATCAGTTCATCGACGCGTGCAGCTTGGTTCGAAGGTGTACGTGCCTTGATGTCTCCGTGCGGCGTTTCCAATGTGACGATCTGTGTCGTGCCGAGATATTCGACGGCAATCACCCGGCCGGCGAATGCGGCACTGTCCCGAAACCGCATATGTTCGGGCCGCACGCCGAGCGTCAGCTTGCCGAGCCGCTTTTCCCGAGATACCGGTACTTTTACGGAGGTGCCAGCAAGGTTGATTTCATTGCCACCGATGTCGATCGCGCCGTCGAACTCCAGGAAGTTCATCGGCGGCGAGCCGATGAACTTGGCAACGAACTTGGTTGCCGGCCAGTCGTAGATCTGCTGCGGCTTGCCGAATTGTTCAACGACCCCGTGATTCATCACCACGATCTTGTCGCCCATCTGCATGGCTTCGAGCTGATCGTGCGTGACATAGACGGTGGTTGCGCCCATACGATCGTGCAGCGCGCGCAACTCTTCTGCCATATGCTCGCGAAACTCCGCATCGAGGGCGCCCAACGGTTCGTCCATGAAGAAGGCCTTCGGCTTGCGCACGATGGCGCGGCCGAGCGCCACGCGCTGGCGATCGCCGCCCGAAAGGCCGCCGACCGGCTTTTCGAGGATGTTCTCGATCCTCAATATCTTTGCGACCTCGGCAACGCGCGCGGCAACTTCCGTTTTGTTCAAGCCCTGACTGACGAGCGGATAGGATATGTTCTTGCGCACGTTCATATGCGGATAGAGGGCGAACATCTGGAAGACGAAGGCGATGTCACGCTCGCTTGCCCTCTTCATTCCGACCTCCTCGCCACCGATGTAAATTTCACCGCTGGTGGGAAGTTCAAGCCCGGCCATCATCCGGAGCGTCGTCGTCTTGCCGCAGCCCGACGGACCGAGCAGCATGAAGAACTCGCCGTTTTCGACTGTGAAACTGGACGACTTCACGGCGTTAAAGGCCCCGAAATCCTTGCGCAGATTCTCAATTCTGATCTGTGCCATGGTTCACTCCGGGAAATGGCTGACAATGATGAACATGACCGTTCCCACCAGCGTCACGAGAAAGGAAAACGAGAAGAGCGTCAGCGACAGGGGCTGCATCAGCATGACGACGCCGAGCGCGATCAGGACCGAAGCGACCATCTCCCATGCGTTGCGGCGCAGGCGGAGGAGGCGGTTGAGAAACGTCGTCATTTGCGAACCGCTCCAAAGGTGATGCCGCGCAGCAGATGTTTGCGAAGCAGGATGGTGAAGACCATGACCGGAACGAGGAAGATGGTGGCGCCCGCGGCGACCGCCGGCCAATCCTGGCCGCTGACACCGATGATCGTGGGAATGAAGGGCGGCGCCGTCTGGGCATTGCCGGAGGTCAGAAGCACGGCGAAGGCATATTCGTTCCAGGCGAATATCAGGCAGAAGATCGCGGTAGAGGCGATGCCGGTGACGGCCTGCGGCAGCACGACCTTATAGAAGGCCTGGAAGCGGGTGTAACCGTCGATGAGCGCCGCCTCCTCGTATTCGACCGGGATCTCGTCGATGAAGCCCTTGAGCAGCCAGACGGAGAGCGAGAGGTTCACAGCCGTATAAAGCAGGATCATGCCGGCATGGGTGTCACTGAGCCCGAGCGAGCGGAACATCAGGAAGATCGGGATGGCGACCGCGATGGGCGGCATCATCCGTGTGGATAGGATGAAGAAGAGAAGATCGTCCTTCAACGGCACCTTGAAGCGCGAGAAGGCATACGCCGCCGCCGTGCCGAGCACGATGCACAGGACGGTCGAGCCGAAGCCGATAATAACGGAATTGGTGAACCGTTCGGCAAAGCGTGACGCTCCGGTGATTATCACACCGTTCTTGCGGACCAGCTTGTCGTACCAGGTCGTCGGCTCGCCCAACGCCTTCAACTGATCCTCCGGGACGCGGGTCCGAGTGGTAAAGAGATTGACGTAACCCTCAACCGTCGGCTCGAAGATCATCTTGGGCGGGTAGGCAATCGCGTCCGCGGGGGATTTGAAACCGGTTCCGATGATCCACAGCAAGGGAAGCAGGGTGATGACGGCGTAGAGCACGACCAGAATACCGGCGAACCACTTCTGACGTCCCGACGGCTCGGTAACGGAATATGTGCTCATCGTTTTTTGACCTTGTTCAGGGCTTTTACGTAAATCGACGCGAGGCCGAAAACGGTGACGAAAAGAATGACGGCGTAGGCGGATGCGTAACCGGTCCGCCATTGCTCGAAAGCCGCGCGCTTGAGGTTGATCGAGGTCAGTTCGGTGATCGAGCCAGGCCCGCCGCCCGTCAGTTGCACAACGAGGTCGAACATCTTGAAGTTCTCGATGCCGCGGAAGAGCACGGCGAGCATCAGGAAAGGCAGCACCAACGGAATGGTGATGGTCCAGAACTGCCGCCATTTGCTGGCGCGGTCGCATTCTGCTGCCTCGTAGATGCTCGGCGGAATGGAGCGCAGACCCGCAAGGCAGATGAGCATGACAAAAGGCGTCCACATCCAGGTATCGACGATGATGATGGCCCAGGGCGCCAGTGACGTGCTTGCGATCATCGAAAAGCTCGACGGATCGCTTCCGGTCAGGAAGCCCACGACATAGTTGAACAGGCCGATCTGCGGTTGGTACAGGAAGGTCCAGAAATTGCCGACGACAGCGGGGCTCAGCATCATTGGCAGGACGATGATCGTCGTCCACAGATCGTTGCCCCGGAATTTCTTGTTGATCAGATAGGCCAGCGAAAAGCCGATCAGCACCTGCAAGACGATGGTCCAGATCAGGAAGTGTGCGGTCGCCTGCATGCTGAGCCAGATATCTCTATCTGTCAGAATGTTGATGTAGTTCCTGAGGCCGACAAACTCGATCTGAGCATTGGGTCGGTTCACGCGGAAGTTGGTAAAACTCAGCCTGATCGTCCAGATCAGAGGGAAGATGTTGATGGCAAGCAGCAACACGATTGATGGCGCGACGAAGAGCCAGGCTATGGCACGATCGGACAGGCCTTTGACGCGCGCGGCGATTGCAGGCGGCGTCGCGCTGGCGATCCGATCGATCGGGAATTGGAGCATGTCCGTCTCCTTGGGCATAAAAATGAAGAATTGCGGGGCCGGCTCGGTCCGCTAGGGGCCGGCCCTGCATGACGCTCGCTGCCGGGGGAAGCGGGCGTAAGCGTCAGTATTTGCCGTCGTCCTCGAAGATAGCGGTCCAGTCCTTCACGAGACCATCGAGCGCGTCCTTCGCGGTGCCTTGGTTTGCGACGACATAGTCGTGGAACCGCTTCTGCGCGGCCTGAAGGAGCGAGGCGTAGGACGGCTCCGCCCAGAAGTCCTTCACGATCGCCATCGAGTCGAGGAACGGCTTGGCATAGGGCTGGCTTGTCGCGAAGCTCGGGTCTTCCACGACGGCGCGAAGGGCCGAGTAGCCGCCGAGCTTCCACCATTTCTGCTGGATCTCGGGCTGCGAGAACCACTTGATGTAAGCGAGCGCTTCGGCCTGCTTCTCGGAGGCCGCCACCACCGAGATGCCCTGGCCGCCGAGTTGCGCAAACTGCACGCCATCGGGGCCGGCCGGGTTCGGGAAGTAGCCTGACTTCTCGCCACCGACATTGGCGTCGGCATTGATGCCCGGCCAGGTGAACGTGAAGTTCATTTGCAAGGCGACCTGACCGGACTTGTAGGCATCGACGTCCTCGGTCATGTAGGCGTCGGAGTGGCCCGGCGGTGTGCAGCAATCGTAGAGCTTCTTGTAGGCCTCAAGACCGGCGACCGCGCCGGGCGAGTTCACGAAGCCTTCGAGTTCGTAAGGCTTTTCCGGGTTGTCATACTTGAAGCCATAGCTGTAGAGCGCGTTCGTTGCGCCCATGGTGATGCCTTCCGAGCCGCGCTCGGTATAGATGGCAGCGCCGTAGACCTTCTTGCCGTCGATATCGCGGCCCTGGAAGAACGCCGCGATATCGGTCAGTTCGGCCCAGTTTTTAGGCACGGCCAAGTCGCGGCCGTATTTCTGCTTGAACTCGGCCTGAAGTTCGGGGCGTGCGAACCAGTCCTTGCGATAGGTCCAGCCGACGACATCGCCGAAGGCCGGCATCGCCCAATAGTTTGGCGTGTTCTTCGGCCATTCCGCATAGCCGACGACGGTCGCCGGGATGAAGTCGTCCATCTTGATCCCTTCCTTGTCGAAGAAATCATTGAGCTTCACGTATTGGCCGTTCTCAGCTGCACCGCCGATCCACTGGCTGTCGCCGATCAGGAGATCGCATAGCTTGCCGCCGGAGTTGAGTTCGTTGAGCATGCGATCGGCAAAGTTCGGCCAGGGCACGAATTCGAAGTGCATCGTGTTGCCACTCTTGGCCTCAAAATCCTTGCTGAGTTCGACGAGAGCGTTGGCGGGGTCCCACGCGGCCCAGCAAAGGGTCAGATCGGCAGCTTCGGCGCTGGAAGCCGCCGCAGCGGACACAGCAATATACATCCCGGCAGCGAGTGCCGAGCTCGTCAAAAGAGACTTCATAACTGGGGCTCCTCCCGTTGACCTCTCGACCTCCATCAAGAGGGTAAGTGCGAGTGTTGGCGACGACATTTGAAAGCGTGCGGCGCCTGGCGCGACTGTCCTTTCAGGTCTTGGCGTCGCGTCATCACAATGCAGGAATAACTGAGGTGCGCACCTCAATGCAAGCGATTTCTGAGGTCCGCACATCAATTCTTGCGTTTTTTGTGTTTTTGCGAGAAACGTAGCCCTTCGAATGGAGTTATGAGCCCATATGCGGCCTACAGCGAAAGACCTTGCAGAAGCCGCCGGTGTCAGCCTTGCGACCGTCGACCGCGTCTTGAACGACCGACCGAACGTCAGTAAGAAGGCGGCCCGGAGCGTTAATGAAGCCATTGAGAGAATTGGTTTTATTCGGAATCCTGCGGCCGTAAGCCTGGCGCGAAACAAAAGTTATCGATTCCGGTTTGTCTTGCCTCGGTCGGGGGATCTCTATCTTCGCGAGTTGTTCCAGCGGGTAAGGGAGTTGAAGGCGGCCCTCAAAGCCGACCTGACCGAGGTAGACTACGTTCAGATTCCCATTGATGACGCCCATGGGATCGCGAAGTATCTCCGAGGGATCCATGACAAGGAGATCGATGGCGTTGCGCTCATGGCGCCGGAATCGCCACAGGTCCGCGATGCTGTCGCACGACTTCTGGAAAGAAACATAAAGGTGGTGCAGTTTTTATCTGGCCAGGAGAAGCTACCTGCGGCGGACTTCGTGGGGGTTGATAACTTTGCCGCGGGTGCGACCGCTGGAAAGCTGATCGGGCGCTTCACCTGCGGCGCGACTGGTAAGGTGATGGTCATTGCCGAGACGATGCAGTCAATGGATAGCATCCAGCGCAGGCATGGTTTCGATACAAAAATAAACGAGCAATTTCCATATCTTCAGTGTCTCCCGTCGATCGAAACGCATGCGGATGAGGCGCGCGCCGGCCAGATTATCCCCCGCGTGCTCGACAACAACAGAGATATTATCGCTATTTATGTATTGAGTTCGGAGGCACGCGTTCCGTTGGTTGCGGCGGCAGCCAGAGTGGATCTCGCCAATCTCGTCGTTGTGGCACACGAGCGTACTCCCTTCACGGAAGCGGCGCTAGGTGACAATCGGATCGACGCTGTTATCGCGCAGGATCCGGGTCATGCGGTGCGAAGCGCAGTCCGCATCATGCGGGCGCGTTCCGACGCGCGCGAGCCACTTGCGGCCCAGGAGCGGATTAGAATCGAAGTCCTTCTTAAGGAAAATCTTTAAAGTGGGGAGTCTCCTCATTAAGAGATCCTTGGGCTTGAGGTGCGCGCCTCATTTCGAACGTCGAGAACATCGACTTCTGTGATCCACCGTATCACCGATTCAATACAAAGTTTGGCTGCATTGACGAGGCGTGCGAACACGACGATCTCCTCGTCGATATGTAGGGTAACGTTGGCCACCTGCTCAGAAGGACCGCCCCGAACGAGGGTCCGACCCGATGATCGCTGATCATGCGACGCGACGGTGCGGGCGTTGCCGTAGGAATGGGCAACAGTTCAATAAGTATTTATTAAGACTGGTCCATTTCAGATATTTTAAAGCAACTTCTGCATCTTAGCGGAAGGTGGAGATTAGGCTATGCGGAGTGTTAAACCATACTAGGCGTCAAGTGCACTATTGAGGTTTCCTAGTCCTATCATCAGCATCATTGGCTCTGACGGAGAACGCAGGAGCACGCCACGGAATGCCAAATATCTCAGCGGCATTGAGCAGGCGGAGTCCCATATCTCGGACCAGGGCACGACCAAAACCTTTGCCTTGATAGGCCCGATCTACAGCTAGTCGACCTAGGACCGCGACTGGGATCGGATCCGGTATATTGCATCGAAATCGGCCGGGTGCTTCTGGCAGCTTCACCGTTCCTGAGGCGAGCGCGTAATAGCCAATGACATGACTTCCTTCGCAGACTACAACGATACGTGGCGCGCCACTCACCTGAATGGGACGGGCGTGTCGATGAAGCCAAGTGTCCAGTTCGGAAACGCCGGAATCGAATTCGGCCAACTCATGATGATCGGCCAAAGGAAACGGCGCCGTTACGGTCACGCCTGATCCCAGGGCGCTTTGGTAGACATGGTGCGTTTCAAACGCTCGTTAATCTGCGCGGGCGCATCAAGGCGGGCAAGGTACGCTGCATAGGCTTCCGGACTCACCGTGAAAATCGTACGATCAAGCAGCACCAGCTCGGCGTCCAGACGCCTCCAACATGATATCTGTGCGGGTCTTGCCAAGCAACTCAGCCGCACGGTCGATCAAATTGCGCGTCGCCGGCTTAATCCGGATATTTAGTGGAACGCTTGCGTCCCCGTTCTTACTCGTGTGTGACGTCGACATGAGAAACTCCAATGTGTGCATTATATGAAGTAACGACACGGCAATGCGTCACCGGCGTCGGTGATCAATGGAGACACTCCGTTTGTTCGTCCATGGATATGCGATCACAGATCACGGCGGCGGGGACAACGCGGGAGCGGAACACCGGTTACGTTCTGGCGAGCATCGAAAAAAGGATCAGGCACTGCCGGGCGGTGCGAAGAAGCAGTTCACGTCGCTCTCCGTGGGGTGGAGGCAGATATGGTACTGGCCATCACCGGAGCGCATCTCATCGCCATATGGGATGAAGAACCGATGTGATCTTGTCGCGAGGTGGTGGTCTCCCGTTTGCAGGAAGACTGAAAAGCCATAAGGTCCCAGGGTGACATCCCGAGCGGGAATAGCTTCACAATCCCCTCCTATAGCGTGCGCCTTGCAGCACGCAGGAGGATAGGTCCAGCCGCTATTCGCTTGGTGGGCCTCCCCACTCGCTATAGCGCCGACAACGATTGCCGCAAATGTACCCAGCGATAGGATTGATAGCACCAGTGTCATCGCAAACCTCCTTAGAGGCAGCCCCGAAGAAACGCCGAGAAGTTGCTCCATGCACTGCATGGAACGCAATCTTCTGCATGGGCTAGTTAATATGCCTCACACGCCGTCACTCTGCTTAGAATGCGATTTTGGGTAGACGGGCAACTGCGTCGGTATTCGGCTCAAACTACGCCAGCGCTCCCCATCTTATAACATAAATCTCCGTCGTATTGGCGTGAAAAAACTGAGCGAACTGCACGTGCAAACGGTCTGTGTATCAGCGATGATTTTTATACTGCGCTCGCGCTAATGGATTCATGCCTCCGGCCAATCACGAACGCAGCTGGCACTCAACTTTCATAGCGCATGCCTTGCTGCGGTAATCCAGCCTCGGCATTCATTTGGATACTCAAGCAGCCTAGGCAGCGACCCTCAGGAATATTTCTTCTATCTCCTGAGCACTCATAGGCCTACCCACGAGATAGCCCTGCAACTGGTCGCAGCCTGATTCTGCCAAGCTGTCTGCCTGCTCCTGCGTTTCGACGCCCTCAGCCGTAACCGGAATTTCGAGCGCTTTGGCTAACGATAAAGTGGCGTTCAATATTCCTGCGCCCTTCGAGTCTTGCAGAGCTGTTACAAGTGATCGATCGATCTTCATGCGGTCGAACCCGAACTCACGCAGCGCACCTATACTTGCGTAGCCGCAGCCAAAATCGTCCAGAGCAAACTTAACCCCAATCGATTTCAATCGGGCTATCGTGCGCTTTGCCTGTTCGGGGTTGGACATTAGTACCCCTTCCGTAACCTCCAGTGTCAGCCGATAAGGGTCAAAGCCCCTCATTTCCAGAACGCTCTGGACAAGCGCCGCGAAATCAGGATTGCGCAATTGAACGGGCGACAGATTAACCGACAAGCCAACATCATCCCAGGAGGACGCGGTCTCGACGGATATCTCCAGAATTTGTCTCCCGAGTTCGTCGATCAGTCCGGCTCGCTCGGCAACAGCAATGAAGACTTCGGGGCTTATTGGCCCGGTTTCAGGAACCCATCGGGCAAGCGCCTCGACGCCCCGCAACGAACCCGTCTTGGCATCGACAAGGGGCTGAAACGCCGGTCGAACCTCTCCGTTTTCAATGGCGCGCCGGAGTTTGTCTTCCATTTCGGCTCGGTGGAGTCGTTGCACGTCGAGCGAAGCAAGATAGCTCACCACCCGGCCTCGACCACTTTCTTTCGCTTCATAAAGCGCCATATCGGCTCGCCGCAACAACTCGTATCCGTCGGATACGTCGGAACTGTAAGGCGAGATCCCAATGCTGGCGCCCACTTCGATCGTTCGCCCGCCAATGCGGAAGGGTTCATGCAGCGCCCTAATCAACGCCCCCGAACTTTCCTCGATCGCCTTGGTCGCACCGAGAAATGCGAACTCATCCCCACCCAGACGACAGATTATCTGCGTCTGGGGCAACGTCTCCTTCATGCGTCCGGCGACGAGCTTGATTAATTGATCGCCGATCGCGTGGCCCCAGGCGTCATTCACTTCCTTGAAGCCATCCAGATCAACAAGCGCGAGTGCAAAACCGTCACCCTGCATAGACCTTGATGCTTTAATGCCGTCTAACAATCCGGCCCGGTTCATCAAGCCCGTCAGGCTGTCATGCGTGGCTTTGAATCTGGCGGAAAGCGCATCGCGATGTAGACCGCGTACCACGGCAATCGCCGTCGCGACAATCGCCATCAGGAATGAGACGAATAAAACTCCAGCTACGAGCAGCGACTTGTACACAGCATTAAAGGTCAAGTTTCCCGGCATGCGACTTGGCCACTGTAGATAGGCGACTGATCGTCCGCTGTCGCCGAGAAGCGGGATACTGAGACCTTCGCGATCTGGAGAGGCGACAAGCTTCAGACCTCCGATGTCGAAAGTTTCGTCAAGCTGCTCAACGACCTCGGGCGTTAGCAACTTGGCAAAGAACAGCGTGCTGAAATTCTGCATCGAAGGACTGGTGATGTAAGGTTGAATTGCCCCAGCCGCCACGAGATAGATTCCGTCCGCGGTTGGTACAAATGCAGTCACGCCTCGTTGTCCCGATAATGACGCGCGTTTCGCCAATTCGAAGAGGCTGTTTCCAAAAAACCGAGCGGGGTCGAACGCCGCGCCTTTATTGTAGGCGTTTAATACGTTCCGCGTTGGCGTAAGAACGATCGCAACATCGTAAAGCGGATAGTCTTCAGTGGTTTTTCCCCAATTTTCGTAGGCCCAAGCCGCACCGTCTGGCGATCCAATTTTCGTGTAGGCGTCATCCCAAACCGCATTGTCGCGAACAGTCGAACCAAGGCGAGCCTGAAAGGACCGGATGGCCGACGTGACTGCACGGCCTGCGCGCGCGTCGTCTATATTGTTTGCGTCGTCTTTCATGCGCACGACAGCCGTAAAAATGATGCTGGCGATCAAACCAATGACGCAGGTGAAGATGGCGGTGACGACGGCAACTCGCGCTTTTCGGGATGAACTGCGGATTCGATGAATCATTCTCACGGCTTGGCCTTTGATACTCCGACCTGAACGTGACGGAAAATTACAAACGACTGCTTAAGACTGAGCGCGAACATTGTTGTTGGGAGCGATAGTTGAGATCGAGGGGCGCTTCGTGATCCATCGATCACGCGTTCCGGTTCGGCTCGGACCAATGAAGCTAGCCATCAATTTTGTCCATTCCGCCGCTGTCCATCCTTCCCAAGCCAGCCGCGAAGCCTTCCACGTCAATAGGCTTCCCGAACAAGCAGCCTTGACCGACCAGACAGCCCATCGCGGCAAGCATAGGCTAGTATTCCCGAGCGCACTTAGGCGTGGTTGACTATCAACGATCGCATTCATGGTGACGCTCCCCGAATACGGGAGTATATTAGAAATTGCGGTAGATTGGAGAACTGCAATGAAGCTCGGTGTATTCGTAGTGTCGGCGGCACTGCTCGCCTCCTGTACAACTGCGCAGATCGAGCCGATCCCTGGCAGCATTACCTATGGCGGACAGCCCCGCACGAAGCTGACGAAGTCGCCAATTGGCAGCAAATTCGTTCACACATTTCACGATCAGCAAGGGAACTACTGGAGTGAGACCTACCAACTCCTGCCGGACCGGTCGCTGAAGATTATTTCCAGGCGCAGAACCGACGACTTCACTTTGAATGAACACGGTGGGCTGTAGCCGAGTTCTGTCCGCAGTGCCGCTCCGGGTAACTCCCTGTAAAGCGGCAACAGCACGTAACTCAAGGGATCTTGGCAAGGAGATATTTCGGCTCCGGCGATGAGGCAAATCTCCCGTGAAGCCTGGGGGGAAATGGTTGCGGCCGGAGCCTGCCGGTGGTCAGGCCCCGCCGCGTAGTTCTTACGCTATCGAGCGTCTGGCTACGAAGCCGCAGTTTGTGGACCAATGACGGCAGCAATTTCCGTAATTTTATTTGCAGGGAAACCACCTAGTTCGGCATGCTGACGGATGACCTCGGCACTAGGCGCCTCATGAACACAGTAGATTTTATCGCCGGCCACGTAGCTGGTGATCCAAGTGTAAGGTACACCGAGACCGGCTACCACCTCATTGGATTTCGCTGAGATCGCGCATAGCTCGTCTTTGGAAAGCTTGTCCGCGCCGGGGACCTCCCGCTCAATAATGAAAGTTGGCATGTTTCTGCTCCTTTCTTTGAGACTGACAATCAGGCGCTTAGCGCGGGCTAAAGTCAATACGTTGCTAATATTCGCTTGAGTCCGGTAACCCACCTAACTTGCGTCAAGACCAAATCAGATGTAACCGGTTTTGTGGTCCCACGTTGCCCGCTGACACCTGATCTGTGATCGAGTTTCCATGGACGAGCGACAAGGAGTTTCTCCATGGATACTACACTGGAGGTTCTCACGAAGCGACGGAGCCGACGTGAGGCTCACCGCCAATGGCCGGACGAGGTCAAGACGCGGATCGTCTCGGAGAGCTTGCGTCCGGGCGTGACGGTGAACGAGGTCGCGGAACGTCACGGGCTACAAGCCAATCATCTGTCGTCGTGGCGAACGCTGGCGCGGCAGGGCAAACTGGTTTTACCGGAGCCGGAAGACGCAGTCGAATTCGCGGCCATGGTTTTGGAGATGCCGGCACCGGAACCACCAGCCACCAAGCAGAGCTCCCGCGCCGAGATTGTCGTCGGTCCTGTCACCATTCGTCTTGAGGAAGGGGCGTCTGCTGCCAGGATCGCCGCCATCGCGCGTGCACTGGCGGCGACAATATGATCTTTCCATCGAACCGCGTGCGGATCATGGTGGCGACCAAACCCGTGGACTTCCGCAAGGGGCATGACGGATTGGCAGCGCTGGTGAAGAACGAATTGCACAAAGACCCGTTCACCGGAACGGTCTTTGTGTTCCGGTCTCGCAAGACGGACCGGCTGAAGCTGATCTACTGGGATGGCAGCGGCATCGTGCTGGCCTACAAGCGGCTGGAAGAGCACACCTTCACTTGGCCCGGCATACGAGATGGACTGATGACGCTGACCCACGCCCAGTTCGAAGCGCTGTTTGCAGGGCTTGATTGGCGTCGGGTTCATGCCGTCAGAACGAGAACGCCGGAGGCCGTCGAATAGCTGCGGCACGATGACTCAGGACGGCTAATCCAAAGGTAAATCGCCCGAGATTTGGTAGGTTCTGGTCATGCTGGACGCTGCTAATTTTCCCGATGATATTGCTGCCCTGAAAGCGATGTTGATTGCGGCGCAGGCACGCGAGGCGGATAAGGTTGCCCAGATTACCCGCAAGGATGAGCGGATCGAACGACTTGAGAGACTGGTCGCCGCCTTCAAGCAGGCGGCCTTCGGGCGCAAATCCGAGAAGAGCGATCCCGACCAGTTCGATCTGGCACTGGAAGACCTGGAAACGGCGATAGCCGCGATCCATGCCGAGGATGAGGCAGACGCTCCAGCCGGGACCAAGGTCTCAAAACCACGGGCGATCAATCGCGGTTCCCTTCCTCAGCATCTTCCCCGTGTCGAAGAGGTGATCGAGCCGGAAAGCCTGATCTGCGCCTGCGGCGGTTGCCTGCATCGCATCGGCGAGGATGTCGCCGAGCGTCTGGATGTGGTCCCGGCGCAGTTCCGTGTCATCGTCACGCGTCGTCCCAAATATGCATGCCGTGCCTGCACCGACGGTGTCGTTCAGGCCCCGGCTCCGGCAAGTTTGATCCAGGCAGGGCTGCCGACGGAAGCGACTGTCGCCCATGTCCTAGTCTCCAAATATGCCGATCATCTTCCGCTTTACCGTCAGGCCCAGATCATGAGCCGCCAAGGCATCGATCTCGACCGCTCTACTCTTGCCGATTGGGTCGGCAGGGCAGCGTTTGAATTGCGTCCCGTCTTCGATGCACTGGTTGCCGACCTGAAGCTCTCGACAAAGCTCTTCATGGACGAGACCCGTGCTCCGGTTCTCGATCCCGGCTCGCGCAAAACCAAGACTGGATACTTCTGGGCGCTGGCAAGGGATGATCGCCCATGGGGCGGCGGCGCTCCGCCGGGCGTGGCCTTCACCTATGCGCCTGGTCGAGGAGGCATTCATGCTGAACGGATTTTGCAGGGCTTCTCCGGCATCCTGCAGGTCGATGGCTATGCCGCATATAACAGGCTGATCGCGCCAGAGAGGGTCGGTCCCGACATTCGGCTTGCCTATTGCTGGGCACACGCTCGTCGCAGGCTGGTGGAGATCACCCGCAACGCTACAGCACCCATTGCCGAGGACGGCGTCAAACGGATCGGAGAGCTTTATCGGATCGAGGCCGAATTGCGTGGCCTTGATCCGGAGGCTCGCCTTGCCGGACGGCAGGAGCGGTCAGCGTCGCTGATCGCCGACATGCAGACCTGGCTCGTCCATTACCGCGCCCGTGTCGCGACCAAGTCCCCACTCGGCGAGGCCTTGGCCTACATCACCAAATACTGGGACGGCCTGAAGCTGTTCCTGACCGACGGTCGAATCGAGATCGACAACAACAGCGTTGAGCGAACAATCTGGCCGATAGCCTTGAACAGGAAGAATGCTCTCTTCGCCGGGCACGACGCGGGAGCGGAGAACTGGGCGACCATTGCCTCACTCGTCGAGACTTGCAAACTCAGTGCCGTCGACCCACAGGCCTACCTGACCAGCACACTCACTGCCATCGTCAACGGCCACATGCAGAGCCGGATTGAAGAACTCCTACCCTGGAATTATCCCAGGGTTGGGATCGCGTTGACCCATCATCATCTAAAGTTGAGCGACCACTGTTAGGATAACCTTTAGAGCGGCTCGATACATGGGAGGCTGCGTAGCCTGTCCATTTAATTGGAGTCACCATGGAATCCACAAAGACGCCTGTGCGCCACCCTCTGGTCAGGCTGATTGCTATCGCGTTCCTGATATCGATCCCTCTTGGCATAATGCCGATCTTGCCGGTTATGCTCGGCTATAACTTCCTGCCGTCATACGAATGGATGTCAACGGCCAACGTCCTCGGCCTAGCAAATGGTCTTTTCTTCGCTGTCGCACTTCTTTGGGTCGGATGGAGAGCCAAAGACAGACTACCTGGCGGAACATTGAAGAAGACCGTGGGCATAATGGCCGCCCCGCTCTTCGGGTATTTCATGGGCAAGAATGTCGTCCTCATCGCTCCACCGATGATCCTCGCACTTGTCGCAGGCCACCATGTCGAGATTTCTTTCACAGTGGCGCGTGCAGATGCATACGGCACCTCGCGCTGCCGGTCACCGGTCGAGCTTCGGGATTTGCCGTTCTTGTTCAACAGAGTATGCCGGGTCAGCGGTCAATTTAGAAAGGACGTATCGCAAGGAACTGAGGTGGAAGTCACCGGACACGGTACCGAACTGGGTCTCTTTGTCGAAGACATTCGTCAGGCAACTAAGTAGGGATCACAAATAAGGGTGCCTTCGGCCCACTAAAATCCCCCGACGCGTGTTCGGCACACCGGTTACAATCAGATAAATAGCGGCTAAGTAATATGCAAAGAGTGAGAACCCCTACCGAGTTTGCCGCATGGTGAAGCGCGGCCACTTGAGCCATTCTGCAAACGCGAGCCAGCAAAACCTAACACGCGATCCAGACCACGGTTCTTGCCGCCTATTGCCGTCGATCAAGTTCGCGAATGCGTGGGGGATTGTCCCTACGCGCTCTTACCTCTCCGGCAGGCAGGCCTTTCGGAAGCCATCGACAAAGTGGTCTCGTACAGATGCATCGCGCAGCGGCTGGGAGCTGAGCCAATGGCCGATCGTGAAATGAGGGTGAGCGATCAGGAACAATTCTGCTTCTCGCCGCGCCTCCTCACGGTGGCCCAACTGCGCAAGCGTAGCAGCCAGGAATTTGCGTGAGTTGGTACGATACGTGTCTTCCCTGCGGAGAGTAGCGGCCGCGGCCTCATAGTCACGCGCGGCGTATTGCGCCTGCCCAAGATGACAAAGATACCAGCAGGCTGGATAGGGATTGAGCCGCAGAGCTTTTTCGATCTGCGCTAGTCCGTCGGCAACCCTGCCGTCCAGCACCGACATGTCGGACATGGCGGCCCAGGTGTCGGCGTGGTTGGGGTCCAACTCCAGAGCCTTGGCGAAGGCGGCCTCCGATTCCTGCCATTGTCGCTCATAAGCCAAAATGGTCCCCAGAACGTAACGGCAGCCGGCATCGTTGGAATCCAGGCCGACCGCCTCCCGTGCGAGCTTCGCCGCCATCCGACGGTTAGGATCTTCGGGCTCGCCGAAATGAGTCCAGGCAAGCCAGCGGTTATAAGCGAGTAAACTGAGCGCCTCGGCATATGATGGTTCGAGCTCAACCGCGCGCTGGAGCAGCATATAGGCCTCACGTCCGGTTTGCGGTGACTCTTCCGTCAGGAGGCGGGCGCGTACGCACAGATCGTATGCCTCAAAGTTCTTGGGCCGATTACGCTGCGTCGGGATGGTCAGCCGGCCAATGAGGGCCTCAACAATCTTGGCGTTAACTTCATCCTGTATTTCGAAAACATCTTCCATTGTCCTGTCAAACCGGTCGGCCCACAAGTGCTGGCCGCCAAGCGCGTCGATCAATTGGGCATTGATGCGGACGCGGCCCTTTGCACGTCTGGCGCTCCCCTCGAGGACGTAGCGGACGCCGAGTTCCTGGGCGACCAGCCGTATGTCGACCGGCTTGCCCTTGTAGCCGTATACGGAATTGCGCGCGATGACGAACAGGCCAGCCGTACGGGAAAGGTCGGTGATCAGGTCTTCGGTCAAGCCGTCGACGAAAGGCGCGTCTGCTTCATCCCCGCTCATATTCGTGAACGGCAATACAGCGATAGAGGGACATTCGGGCAGCGGCAAAGTGCTCTGCAGCGCATCCGGCCAATGCCAGACATGAACCGGGCGAGTCAGGTTCTTCAGGTAGCGTTCGCCTGCATCAAAGAACCGGTCACCGATCTTGCCGACGATCTCTCCGTGAACTTTGGCGGAAATGCAGATACCTCCGGGTGCTGCCTGCGTTTCGAGGCGAACCGCGACATTGACGCCGTCGCCGAGGACGTCTGAACCGTCGTCAATGACATCTCCCAGATTGACGCCTACACGTAAAAGCAGGCGCCGGTCTCCGGAAGACTCAACAGTGGTGGTGGGCCGCTGCATTTCCAGCGCAGCTGTAACCGCATCCACCGCGCTACCGAATTCGATTAAAAATCCGTCGCCCATGACTTTGAAGATACGTCCGTTGTGGCGCGCCACAGCCGGCTCGATAACGCCAGAACGGAGTTTCCTGAGGTTCGCCAGCGTTGCGACTTCATCAGCCTCCATCAGGCGTGAATACCCCACCACATCCACAACGACGATGGCGGCAAGGCGACGCTGGAGAGATTGATCCGTCATGTGAGGACAAGCCTGGCGACTGAGTTAGCAGGTTATTGTTCAACCGCGGATGAGTCAACAAGTTGTGTTTCGGCAGAGCAATTGACCCCATAGCTGCGCGGAGTGTTGACCCCGGCAACATTCTAACATCCTGAATAAGGGCCGGCGGTTAGCCCGGGTTCGACGGGGTCATGGTTCGGCGCCGAAAGGGGGCAAAGTTCCACGCTTAAACACAACACATGTTGTGCTCGAATCTAGACGATCTAGCTCAAAAACGTGGCTCCTCCCGTCACAGCGACGAGAACCTTTCCGATCCGCGTCATGATTCCCGCTCCTTTGCAGGTCACGTCTGCGCGTTGTTGACGGGAAACCTTTCGACGGATGGACGTATCCGCCGTGTTTTGAAAACTGCAGAATCGTATTGCAGCGTCGGGCATCTTTCACGGCAGGAGGATTTCGGCGGCAAGCCCGCCGCCTGGCCGATTATAAAGCCGCACCGCGCCGCCGATGGAGGCGGCAAGCTGTTGGGCGATGGCAAGGCCAAGGCCGGTTCCGCCCGTCTCACGGTTGCGCGATCCCTCCAGTCGGAAAAAGGGTTGCATCGCGGCCTCCAGTTTGTCCTCCGGTATGCCAGGCCCGTGGTCGAACACGATGATGACGATACCGCCGCTGTCTTGCCGCACCACGGCGATCTCAGCGCTGCCAGCATACTTCAGGGCGTTGTCGACGAAATTGGTGAGAATACGGCGAAGCGCATGCGGCTTCGTCGCCACCGTGCCGGAGATCGTGCCCACCGCCTGCACCGGCTTGCCGGTATCCTGATAATCATAGGCGATGCTGTCGATGAAGGAGGACAGATCGATACGCGACGACTTTTCAGCGCTGCCGTGAGCGCTACGGGCATAGGCGATGCCATCGTGCACCAGCCGCTCGATTTCCTGGAGGTCCTTCACCAGCTTGTCGCGTTCGGGCGTGTCGTCAGCCATGTCGGCACGGAGTCGCATGCGCGTGATCGGTGTCTGCAGATCGTGGGAGATGGCCGCAAGGATTTGCACCCGCTCTTCGAGGTAGTGGGCAATACGGTCGCGCATGGCATTGAAAGCCGCCACCGCATGGGTGACCTCGCTCGGTCCGATTTCATTGAGGGCAGGCCCAGGGCGGTTCGGGTCCAACGCATTGGCGGCTGCGGCCAGCCTCTCGAGAGGCCGGATCGCCTGTCGGACGGCGAAGCCGGTGCACAACATCAACAACCCCATCTGCACGACGAACACGTAGGGCAGCCAGTCTGCAACCGGCATCACTGCGCGCGGCATGATGTCGATCGTCAACGGGCTTCCATCGCTGAGTGTCAGATGCGCCTGTAGACGCAACATTTTGCCGGGAACAGATTCCACACGAAGCGGAAAACGGTAATCCACTGCGTCCTTGATCCTTGCAGCAATCTCAGCTCCGCGCCGCGAGGTGTCCGGTGTGCCAGGCAGCCCCTCGCCGAGAACGAACCGGTAATTGCCGCGACCGAGACGATCGACGAAACGTGGGCGGTCGTTGGCCGATAGCTGGTCGAGGACAGCAATAGAGGTCGCAACGTCGTTCTCCAACGTTCCCAGCATTAACTCCTTCGCCGTCAGATAACGCTCAATCGAGAGCACGGCAAAGGACAACCCATATGCAAGGGTTAGCCCGATGAACAGAATAAGGAATATTCGGGCCCGAAGCGTTCTGGGCCAGCGGAAAAATCGTGCCCATACCCAGCTCATCACGGCTCCAAGATTTCAATCGGCACCGAAAAGACATAGCCTTCGCTGCGTACCGTCTTGATATAAACGGGCTCGCGCGCATCATCGCCCAGTCGCTGTCTCAGCCGGCTGACGAGGAGGTCGATCGAGCGGTCGAAAAGCTCCGCATCACGCCCTTGGGTGAGATTGAGCAGTTGATCGCGGTTGAGGATGCGCTGTGGGTGATCGATGAAGACGCGCAGCAGGCGGTATTCCGCGCCGCTCAACGCGATTTCAGTGCCTTCCCGATCAAGCAGATGGCGGCCGACCGTATCGAGCCGCCACTGTCCGAAGCTGAGGATCTGTCCGCCTTCGCTGATCCGCAGATTGGCGGGCAGCATGCGGGTACGCCTGAGGACCGCCTTGATCCGGGCCAGCAGTTCGCGCGCGGCAAAGGGCTTTGCCAGATAGTCGTCGGCCCCCATTTCTAGGCCGATAATACGGTCCATCTCGTCGCCGCGGGCCGTCAGCATCAGGACTGGGGTCGCCTTGTGTTTTCCCGCCCGCAATTCGCGGGCGAGAACGAGGCCATCGTCGCCGGGCATCATCACGTCGAGCACGATGAGATCGACGGTATTGACCTCAATGAAAGCGCGCATCTGCCGGCCATCGGCGGCAACGCTGGTTCTCAGCCCGTTCTTCTGCAGATAGGACGACAGAAGTTCGCGGATTTCGCGATCGTCATCGACTATCAGGATATGGTCGACATGGTCCATGAAGGGTTTCCAAAGCGGCGGCCCTGTGCCGCTTTTCTTATCTAGCCTGTTGGCCGCGGCCTGCGAAGAAAAAATGCGCACCCTGACCCAAGACCAAGCGTATGGTCGTCGTTACTTGCGACCGCGCAACGAACCTTAAAACCATTGGTAAAACTTGCGTAAGGGTT
Organism: Rhizobium sp. Root1212; assembly: GCF_001424985.1. Taxonomy (GTDB): domain Bacteria; phylum Pseudomonadota; class Alphaproteobacteria; order Rhizobiales; family Rhizobiaceae; genus Pararhizobium. The sequence goes on along the minus strand of NZ_LMDA01000013.1, from coordinate 10,888 downwards.
AGTCACGTCAGTCGAACTTCCGGAGAAATTACGATACTTTCAAGTCTAGATTAGAGCGGAATTTTTCAGCAAGTCGACGAAGGTCAAACGTCGGCCGAGGTCGTAGGTCGTCGTTCAAAAGAAGGGCACAGGCTCAGATCGGGTGACTCTTGTGGGATACCGGCTCCAGGGCGGTTCTTCCCGATCCGACGTGTCACAGGAGTTAAAGTTGAACTACTTGGTGCGTTAAGACCGGATAGGGAAGCACTAGCTCCTTTTTCTTCGAAAGCCTGACGAACCGGTATCATCGGGATAGTCAAATTCCATTGCGCTGCCCGGTCCGCCTGGATCGGAAGAAAAGCAAGCTACCGGGCCCTCTATCGAACACTCAACCACCAAGCCCAGCCCCCGCCGAGGGCGAGGCCTCCGCCCATATGATATCCGTCACACAGGGCGCCGCGAAACGGCGCCCGCGATGAGGAAAACGATGAGGCTTTTCATCGTAATCATTCAAGTTTTCCTCAAACAACGGTCAACACGACGTCGATATTGCCGCGCGAGGCCTTGGAATAGGGGCAGGTCTGGTGGGCTTCGTCGACGAGTTCGCGGGCAAGGTCCTTTTCGAGACCCGGCAGGCTGATGTTCAGGCGGGCCTGCAGGAAATAACCCTCGCCAGCCATTCCGAGATCGACTTCCGCATCGACAGCGGTTTCGGCCGGAAGACGGATCTTGCGCTTGCCGGCGGCAAGGCCGAGTGCGCCGATGAAGCAGGCGGACCAGCCGGCGGCAAACAGCTGTTCGGGATTGGCGCCACCCTTGCCGCTGCCGGGAGGCGACAGTCTGATGTCGAGGGCGCCGTCTTCGCTACGGGCCGCACCATCGCGACCGCCGGTCGTGTGCGTCTTGCCTGTGTAGAGAACCTTTTCGATCCGGGTCATGATGTCTGCTCCTTCGTAGGTCGCGGTCTGCGACGTTGTTGACGAGAAGCGTTTTGAAGGACCAACGTATCCGGCATGTTTTAAAAAACTGCGGAATTGTATCGCAGCGTAGCAGCCGACCCCGCCGCTACATTCGCGTACAAATGCCCGGAAAATCCGGGCATTTTTCAGGGCAGTATGATAAGCTTGGCGCAAGGGCGACTATCGCCGTCCATCTCGCCGCCGGCATCGGCGGCGATGCTGGTTCTCAGCCTGTTATTCTACAGATAGGACGACAGTAGTTTACGGATTTCACGATCATCATCAACGACCAGGACGTGCTTGGTCCATGAAGGTTTTCCGAAGCTTTTGCCGTTGGCCGCGGCATATTCTAGACCATTTTTTCAGCAAAATGCTTTATCGCTATGTTTTCACGTCACTCCAGCCCTTCAGCGAGCAACATCAATCACGGCTTTGGCAAATGCCTCGGGTGCCTCCTGCGGCAGATTGTGGCCGATGCCGCCGGTGATCGTGCGGTGCTCGTATTTTCCGGTGAATTTCCTGGCATAGACGGCAGGGGCTGGATGCGGCGCGCCATTGGCATCGCCTTCCAGCGTGATCGTCGGGATGGCGATTGGTGGGGCCTTCGCCAGCCGCTGTTCATAGGCGTCGTATTGCGCCTCGCCTTGGGCAAGGCTCAGTCGCCAGCGGTAATTGTGAATGGTGATGGCGACGTGATCGGGATTGTCGAAGGCGGCGGCCGAACGGGCGAAGGTCGCATCGTCAAACGCCCAGGTCGGCGAGGCAGTGCGCCAGATCAGCTTGGCGAAATCCTTCGTATTGGCCTCATAGCCGAGGCGGCCCCGCTCGGTCGCGAAATAGAATTGATACCACCAGGCCTGTTCCGCCGCCGGCGGAAGCGGCTTGAGGTTCACCTCCTGGCTGCCGATCAGATAGCCGCTGACGGAAACCATGGCGATGCAGCGTTCCGGCCAGAGCGCCGCCATGATGTTGACGGTACGGGCACCCCAGTCATAGCCGGCGATGATGGCCTTTTCGATACCGAGCGCATCCATCAGTGCGATCATGTCGGCGGCAAGGGCTGACTGCTGGCCGTTACGCGGCGTATCGGCGGAGAGGAAACGGGTCGTGCCATAGCCGCGAAGATAGGGCACGATGACTCGGTAGCCCGCCTCGGCAAGGATCGGCGCGACATCGATATAGCTGTGGATGTCATAGGGCCAGCCGTGCAGCAGCAAAACCACCTGCCCATCGGCCGGGCCGGTCTCGGCATAACCGATATCAAGCACACCAGCCTTCACCTGCTTCAGGGCGGCGAAGGTCGCATGCCCGTTTGCCGGGGCCGCAGAAGCCGGCCGGGCGACTGCAAGGCTTGCGATGCCGAGTTCGGCAGCGGCGATGGTTACGGCGGCAAGACCGAAGAATTGGCGACGTTGATGATTGATCGTCTCGGACATGAGCTTCTCCCGTTCAACAACTCTGCTCGCGAGACTGCGGGCGCTGTGTATCCCCAATATGTCACGCGAGCCGTCCGCGTGTTTGCCGATGTAACAACCAGCCGCCTCGATACACTTCGATACAATGTCTGCCCTGGCAGGCCGGATGCCTATTTACACTTTGGTACAAATTCCGGCCGCCACGGACACATCCAGGATACGTCGCGCGGGCGATATGCGCTCCACTGGCCGCACCGCCGTCCAGAGCCCGAAACCAAGGTTCTAAAGGAACACGATGATGACGCTTCTCATCATAGCCTATCTCGGGGGCGCGCTGACCATTCTGAGCCCCTGCATTCTCCCCATCCTCCCCTTCGTCTTCGCCCGCGCGGACCAGCCGTTCCTCAGCAGCACGCTGCCGATGCTGATCGGCATGGCCTTGACGTTTGCGCTGGTCGCGACACTTGCCGCAGTGGGCGGCAGCTGGGCCGTCCACGCCAATGATTACGGCCGCCTTGCCGCACTCGCGCTGGTTGCCGTCTTCGGCGCCAGCCTCATCTCCCCGCCGCTGGCGAGCTTGATTTCCCGCCCGGCCGTCGCCGCCGGCAACAGCCTGATGAATGCCAGCCGTACCGCCGCCGGCCCTCTCGCCTCTTTGCTGCTCGGCATCGCCACCGGCCTGCTTTGGGCACCCTGCGCCGGACCGATCCTCGGTCTCGTGCTGACAGGTGCTGCCCTTAAAGGCGCCAGTCTCGAAACGACCACCCTGCTCTTCGGCTATGCGCTGGGGACGGTGACCTCGCTTGGCCTTGCCCTTGCCACCGGCGGCAGGATTTTCGCCGGCATGAAGCGTTCGCTTGGCCTGAGCGAACGGGCCCGTAAGGTCGTCGGCGCCGCCGTTATTGGCGGCGTTGCGGCCGTCGCGCTCGGTGCAGATACGGGTTTGCTCGCACGGCTTTCCTACACCAACACCTCCTCTTTCGAACAGGCCGTGCTCGATCGCCTGCAAACGAAGCCAAAGAGTGAGGTCCTCGCCGTCGCTTCCGCCGATGCCGCACAGCCCTTCCGCAGTGGCCTGCCGGTCGAAGCTAGTGCTCCGTCGCTCGATGGAGCCGTCACTTGGCTGAACTCGGCACCGCTCGACGAGGCTGCGTTGCGCGGCAAGGTCGTGCTCGTCGATTTTTGGACCTATTCCTGCATCAACTGCATTCGCACCACGCCTTACGTCCGCGCCTGGGCGGAAAGGTACAAGGATCAGGGTCTCGTCGTAATCGGCGTGCATTCGCCGGAATTCGCCTTCGAAAAGAAGGTGGCCAATGTCGAAAAGGCGATCGCCGATCTCGGCATCAGCTATCCCGTTGCCATCGATAACGACTACAAGATCTGGCGTGCCTTCGACAACAGCTACTGGCCGGCCCATTACCTGATCGATGCGACCGGCAATATCCGCTACCACAATTTTGGCGAAGGCAACTATGCCGAGACCGAACACGCAATCCAGGACCTGTTGCGCGAAGCCGGCAGCAAGAAGACCGCCAGCGCCCCGGTAACCCCCGGCGCCAACGGCGTCGAGGCCAGCCGGGATCTCGCCAATATCCGCTCCGGCGAAACCTATCTCGGCTACCAGCGCGCGACGAATTTCGCCTCTCCCGAGGCCGTTGCTCCTGACGCCGCCGGCACCTACTCGGTCGAAAACCCCAGCCTGAACAGCCGGGGCCTTTCGGGAACTTGGACCATCGGCGCCGAATGGGCAACGCTCGCCAAACCCGGCGGCGCCATCGCCTACCGCTTCAGCGCCCGCGACCTCAATCTCGTGCTAGGCCCCGGCGCAGACGGAAAACCCGTCCGCTTCGAAGTCACGGTCGACGGCCCCCCCGGCATCGATCACGGAGCCGCCACGACGCTGCCGGCAATGGCACCATTACGGCAACAAGGCTCTACCAGCTCGTCCGCCAAGCCGGTAATGTTGAACCCCGCACCTTCGAAATCCGCCTTTTCGATGCCAGCGCGGAAGCCTATGCCTTGACGTTTGGCTGACGGCTGTCTGGCCGCAGGAAAATCGTCGTGATAAAGATCAAACAGCACCTCCGTTTTGTCCTGTCATCCCCGGCGCCTGCTGGAAAAATTCAACGCCCTTTTCTCGAATGGGTTTGCCGTCAAATCTATGGATAGATTCTTCATTCAGCGACCATTCAACGCGCAATTTGCACGGTTACGGCGATCTATCCCGCCTGGTAGGTGAAGAAAAGCTGGGCGATCGTTGCAAGCCGGGATCGCTCGATCAACCCCGAGCTCGAACGTGATATGGCGAAACGCGCTGGCAGCCAGACAGTTGAGATGGAAGCAAGCCACGCTGTGTTTGTCTCGCAACGGGAAAAAGTTGCCGATGTCATCGAGAACGCAGCGCATCAACTCGCCGAATGACAGGTCAGTCGCTCCCTTGCGGGGGGACCGACTTTTTTTTGGTTTTTTCAGGATGCGGAAATGGCGAGCCGGCTCGTCATGCCCAGCCCAGTGAGGAATGCCTCGTCGTGGCTGACGACCAGCAACGCTCCGTCATAGGCCCTCAGTCCCGCCTCAACGGCGGCGACGGAATCAATATCCAGATGGTTCGTCGGCTCGTCGAGGACCAGAAGCTGCGGCGGGTGCGGTCCGCCCAAAACGCATGCCAGCCCCGCACGCAACATTTGCCCGCCAGACAAAGTCCTGACCGCCTGAAGAGCCGCATCCGCACGAAACATGAACCGTGCGAGGGCGGCGCGGCAGACGGTTTCGTCCGCCTGCGGATTAAGGCGCAGGAAGTTTTCGCGAATCGACAGGCCCGGATCGAGCAGGCTTACCTGTTGATCGAGGAAGGCCGCGCGCACATGGAGATGCACCGTTCCCGACATCGGCTGCAAGGCACCGGTGATCACCGATAATAGGGTTGTTTTCCCCGATCCATTCGCTCCGGTGACGGCAATCCTTTCCGGACCGGAGATCTTAAGCGAAAAATTACGAAGCACAGGCCGTTCAGGCTCATATCCCGCTGTCACGTCTTTGATTGTGAGGACGGTCTTCGTTGCCGGGAGGTCGGTGAACGGCAGCGTGACGGCAAGCGGCTGCAACGCTTCTATGCGATCCCGCGCGCTGTTGAGGTCCTCCATGACATCGCTTTTCAACCGGTTGGCAAGAACGGAATTGGCAGCACTCGTCTGTTCGGCCCGCATTTTTAATCCGCCTGCGACGATCCGTGGCATGTCGCCCTTGGCTGCCTTTTTATCGCCGGTACCATCGCGCCGCGCTTTGCGTTCCGTCGTCAGCTGGACCTTGAGATTGATCCCCGCCAGGCGTTTTTCCGCATCCGCCAGTTCCTGTTGTGCAGCAGCCAGTTCCAACGCCTTACGCTCACGGTACTGGCTCCAGTTCCCGCCATAGCGCGTAACGGCAAGCGACGTCATTTCGATGATCGCGTCGACGGTCTCCAGAAGCTCTCGGTCATGGCTGACGACAATGACTCCGCCTCGCCATCCCGCCAAAAAGTCGATGACCGCAGCCCTTCCGTCCCGGTCGAGATTGTTGGTCGGCTCGTCGAGGATCAGGAAATCAGGTGCGGCGTGGATCTGGGCAGCCAGTGCGGCGCGCGTGCGCTGCCCGCCCGAGAGTTGCGCAAGCGGTGTTAGAAGCGGGGCATCCAGCCCGAAACGCGCAAGCGCTTCGATCATCTTGCTCTCCAGCAGCCAGTCGACGTCGGCAAGCTCATCGAGCGTTGCCGCCCCGGCCTGCGCGCGCTCGAGCACCTCTATGGCATCGCGTGCGCAAAACAGATCGGCGATCGTCTCATCCGGCGCGGGTCGGACGATCTGGTGCAGGACGTGGAGACGACCGGACACGGAAACCCGGCCCGCCGATGGCGACAGTTCGCCAGCGACTACCTTCAAGAGCGTACTCTTGCCAATACCGTTGCGGCCGACCAGGCCAACACGTTCTAAACCGAAGCTGAAGTTGAGATTTGAAAAAAGCCGCCGACCGTCAGGCGTCGAGAATGACAAATCCGAAAGGGTGATGGAATACGACATGGATATGATTTCCCCGTATGGCAAGGCAAGGTGGCGTTGCGTGCGGGTTGAAATCCATGATTGACCGTCCTGTTGGTGTTGCGAATGCCCTGTATTTATTCATGAAAAACGGCGCGTTCAAGGCCTCCGCTACTCACCAGGCGATTTCCTTGACCAGATCGACAAAGGCGCGCAGCTTCGCCGGGATATGGCGTCGGCCAGGATAATAAAGGCAAAGCCCCGGATAGGGCGGCGTCCACTCGGCCAGAACTTGTACAAGGCGCCCGGCAGCGATATCTTCGGCAACCTGCCATTCGTTGAGATAGGCAAGCCCTGCCCCTTCCCGCGCAGCGCGCAACATTAGGTCGCTTTCGTCAAGCGTCAGCAGGCCGGGAACATCCAGGGTAAAAGCTTCGCCGCGTCGTTCGAACTCCCATTGATAACGCGTGCCGCTCGCCATGCGGGCACGAATGCACCGATGGTTCATCAAGTCAGCCGGCGTGTACGGAATGCCGTGACCATCCAAATAGCGCGGCGCGCCGACAATCGCCGGGCGAACAAAACGGCTTATCGGCACCACGATCATCTCGGACGGCACCGCCTCGCGGATACGGATGCCAGCGTCGAAGCCCTGCGCGTTGACGTCGACCAGCGCACCTTCGGTGACGATCTCCACCGCCATCTGCGGATATCGGCGCATGTATTCCAGCACCAGCGGCGAAAGGATCATCCGCGTTGCGCCGATTGACGTATTGATGCGCAGCGTACCGGTCGGCACCGTGCGATGCTCTCCGGCGAGATCGATGGCGTTGCGAATTGCCGCCAGTGCTGGCGTGATTTCCGCAACAAACTGCTCGCCGGCGGCCGAAAGCGCCACGCTTCGCGTCGAGCGGTTGAACAGACGCACACCGATGCGGGCTTCCAGAGCCGCAATCTGCTGGCTTAGGGCGGACGAGGAAACCCCGATCTCCCGGGCAGCAGCGCGGAACCCGCCATGATCAACTACGGTCAGCACCGCCTCCAGTTCCGCCAGGGTACCACGCATCATTGTCCGTAATTCCTTATCATGGTGTCCATTTTTGAGCAGCTTATCAGCGCAATAATAAATCGCCAGATAGAGCGCATCGACATCGAAGGAGACAGTCATGCGCGACATCGATCAGATCTATATCGACGGCACGTTCGTTACCCCTCACGGAGAAGAAAGGGCGGAGCTTTTCAATCCATCCACGGAGGACAAGATCGGCAGCGTGCGGCTGGGAGATCGCGACGACGCCCATGCGGCGATCGCGGCGGCCAAGCGCGCCTTTCCCATCCATGCGCGCAGCAGCAAGGCGGAACGCATGAACATGTTGGCGGCGCTGAGCGCTGCCGTTCTCGCCCGCGCTCCCGAACTGACCGCCGCCATGGCCGAGGAATACGGCGCGCCGCAGTACTTCACCGGCTTTGCCGTACAACATGCGGCGTCCGCCTTCCTCGACATGGCGAAAGTTCTCCGGGATTATGAATTCACGCGGCAGATCGGCCGGGCGGAGGTGACCATGCAGCCGGTCGGGATCGCCGCGGCGATAACTCCTTGGAACAGCAATTACGGTTTCATCTGCTCCAAGCTGGCCACCGCCATTGCGGCCGGAACGACGATCGTGATCAAGCCGAGCGAAATGAGTGCGATCCAGACCCAGCTCCTGACGGAATGCCTCCATGAGGCCGGACTGCCGAAGGGGTTGTTCAACATTGTCAACGGACGTGGCTATATCGTCGGTGCAGAATTCAGCCGCCACCCCGACATTGCCAAGGTCACGTTCACCGGTTCGACCGCCGTCGGCAAGCAGATCCTGAAATTTGGAGCCGAAACACTGAAGCGGGTGACCTTGGAACTCGGCGGCAAGGGCCCGAACATTGTCCTCGACGATGCCGATCTTGACGTTGCGATCCCGAATGTTCTGAGGGCAGGTCTGATGAACAGCTGTCAGGCCTGTGTAGCCGGAACGCGCATTCTCGTTCCGGTAAACCGCATGGAGGAGGTGCATGCAAAATTGAAGGAAGGTATCGCTGCGTTCAAGGCCGGAGGCCCTGCTGATCCTGACGTCAGGATCGGGCCTATGGTGAGCAGCAAACAACATGAACGGGTGCAATCCTATATTCGTCTGGGGCTGGAAGAAGGGGCCGACCTGCTGGCCGGCGGGCCTGGACGACCAGACGGAATCGAGCGGGGCTGGTTCTCCCGCCCGACGATCTTCACCAACGTCCGGAACGACATGCGCATTGCCCGTGAGGAAATTTTCGGGCCAGTGCTTTCGGTGCTCGCCTATCATGACGACGATGAGGCAATCCGAATCGTCAACGACACAACCTACGGACTGCAGGCGTATCTGCACGGCCGTGACCCGGACCGGCTGCAGGTCTTCGCCGACCGCCTGGAATCCGGCCGCATTGTAATAAACGGCGCGCCGCACGAACCGCTGGCGCCCTTCGGCGGCTTCAAGCAATCCGGCTTGGGACGCGAATTTGGCGCGTATGGTCTGGAGGGCTTCTTGGAGCCAAGGGCAGTATTGAGTTGAACGAGGACTTTCGCAGAAATGATAAGGAAGCCGATATCTCGCGCCGGCGCGAGTAACTCCAAGTTGCTATTGATGCGAGTCGAACCGGCGACCCTGCAGTTTAAGGTCACGTGAATTATGTCATTTCAACCGTGGCCGCGCTGGCTGTTAGCGTGGAAGCATGTTTCTAAGACCAGAGTGCTTTCAAGCGCAAAGCTGTTCAGTATTACACATACATGGTCAGCGATGTGTACAACTCTGAATTTCTCCTTTCCCAGATAAAATACAGCTGGTCACAAATACGAACATTCTTTTCTTGGCGCGGGAATGCGGATTTGACACTTTCTCTGGGTTTGGGGATGGTCAATAGCCATTTCTTCCTGCAAAGCTCGACTCACCGAGCAAGTCCTGCACGACTTCAACAGCAAGGGCGGCTTGTAGCACTAAAGTAAACGCCCGATCGTGTTGGATCGCGCGATAGATCTGCGCTTTTATCGAAAGCTGACCTCAAGGTGCTGACGATCCTGAGCGACAACACGGCAGTTCGTCTCGAAACCCTCAGCTTGGATAGCAAGGACGAACTGCGAAGGTATACCAGACGTGTTGGAAACGGAGATATTGGCGCCGTCTGCTCCAAGCGACCGAATCGTGCAATCGAAAGTGGAGCGTCTGTCGTTGAAGATGATCGTGCCAGCCTTCAAGACACGACGCCGCTCAGTTGCTCCCGGCAGTTCGGCAGAACCCCAGGACACACAACGGTCGCGGCCTGCCTGTTTTGCTCGATACATGGCAGCATCGGCCTGAGCCAGCAGGGTATCGACGTCTTTCGCGACAATCGACATAGAAGCAGTACCGAAACTTGCGGTCACCCGGATTGTATCGGTCCCCATCTCCACCTGCTTCGAGGATAATGCCTGGCGCAGCTTTTCCGCAACGCCGATTGCGACTTCGCGATCGACATGCGGCAGCAGAATAGCGAATTCTTCGCCGCCTAACCGGCCGAGGAGATCGCCCCCGCGCAGCTGCTCCCGGCAAGTGGCTGCTACAAGCTTCAGGACACCGTCACCCGCCGCATGCCCATAGGCATCGTTCACTTTCTTGAAATGATCAACGTCAAGTCCAATGCACGAGACATCATGGTTGTGACGAGTTGCTTGCGACAGGATCCGAGAAGCCTCTTCCCTGAAGGCACGGCGTGTGAGGGCTCCGGTCAAGCTGTCCGTTGCGGCCGATTTCAGCGCCTCAACCCGATCCATAGCAACACCCGCCAGTTCCCGAAGAATGCTCAAATCTCTGTTTCCAAACAAGCGCGGTTTCGTGTCGATGGCGCAAACCGTCCCGACCGTGTGGCCGTCTGCCGTCTTCAGTGGCACGCCGGCATAGAATCGAATGTGAGCATCCCCCGTCACCGCGGGATTTGAAGCAAAACGGGGATCCCGGGTTGCATCCTGAACAACGATAGACTCCTCGCAATCGACGACATATCGGCAGAAGGTATCCTCGCGCGGCATCTCGTCTATCGGAAGGCCGGAACATGCCTTGTACCACTGACGATGGGCGTCGATGAAGGAGACGATTCCGATGTCTACCGTGAATATCTCCTTGATCAGCCGGACCAATCGGTCGAAACCCGCATCGCGTGGTGTATCCAGCATGTCCAGCTGGTCGAGCGCCGCAAGCCGGTCTATTTGGCGCTGTGCCGCTTCCGCTGATGATTTGCCAAACGCACGAACGACGGTCATGGGAACCCCTTGTTTCGTGCGATCATGCGCAGGATTTCGTAAACAGCCGGTTGCGTCGAAGGTTTTGGAAGGGCTCGCGCCACTCACCCGTGCCTCACTAGCTCATATCGTATAAATTTTTCAGTTCGAGCAACGACTTGCTCTCCGGAATTGCCGGTACGGGGCCATCAGCAGACTGTCAGCTTGTGGTCTCGGTTCTCGTCAAGCGGACGTTCA
>NZ_LMDA01000012.1 GCF_001424985.1 Rhizobium sp. Root1212 | reverse complement strand
TGAACCGCCCCGACTTTGCCGGAGACCGTTTGGTTTAAGTTATGCGGCCATAGCTGGTGCGTCCAGCGTGGCGTAGTATCGTTCTTCTGCCTCTGCAGGCGGGATATTCCCGATGGGTTCCAGAAGACGGCGGTGGTTGAACCAGTCGACCCATTCGAGCGTGGCGAACTCCACGGCTTCGAAGTTGCGCCATGGTCCTCGCCGATGGATGACCTCGGCCTTGTAAAGACCGTTGATCGTTTCGGCGAGAGCATTGTCGTAACTGTCGCCAACGCTTCCGACAGACGGCTCGATGCCCGCCTCCGCCAGCCGTTCGGAATAGCGAATGGACACATATTGCGAGCCGCGGTCGGAATGATGAACCAGCCCGCCACGTTTGACGGGCCGCCGATCATGAAGCGCCTGGTCGAGGGCATCGAGCACAAAGCCCGCATGGGCCGTTCGGCTTGCCCGCCAACCGACGATACGGCGGGCGAAGGCATCAATGACGAAGGCCACGTAAACGAAGCCCTGCCAGGTCGCGACATAGGTGAAATCGGATAACCACAGCATGTTCGGCGCTGGAGCGAAGAACTGTCGGTTCACCCGGTCTAGCGGGCATGGAGCGGACTTGTCCGACACGGTGGTTTTGACTGGCTTGCCGCGAATGACGCCTTGAAGCCCCATCATTCTCATAAGCCGAGCGACGGTGCAGCGGGCGATGTCGTAACCTTCTCGCTGCAACTGCCGCCAGACTTTGCGCACGCCATAGACCTGGAAGTTCTCGTTGAACACCCGGCGTATCTCGACTTTCATGGCAATATCATTCCGTTCGCGGGCCGATAGGCGGTCCACGTCTGTGCGCTTGGCGATAACCTCATAATAGGTGGACGGGGCAATCGGCAGCAGTCTGCAGATCGGCTCGACCCCGAGCACCGAGCGGTGTTCGTCGATGAAGGAAATCATCGCTTCAGTGGGCGGTCGAGCTCCGCCTGGGCAAAATACGCCGAGGCTTTGCGTAAAATCTCATTCGCCTGACGAAGCTCGCGGTTCTCCCGCTCCAGAGCCTTCATCTTCTCCGCCACGTCACTCGGCAAACCTGCACGCTTGCCGCTGTCGACCTCGGCCTTCTTCACCCATTCATGGAGGGTATGCGCCGAGCAGCCGATCTTGGCCGCTATCGATGATACCGCCGCCCAGCGCGATGAGTGTTCGGCTTCATGTTCCGTCACCATCCGAACGGCGCGGACGCGGACTTCAGGAGAAAATTTGTTCGTCGTTTTGCTTGTCATAGACCCTACTTCTCACGAGTTGGGGTCTCCGGCAAAGCCGGGGCGGTTCACCGGACGCGGACTTCAGGAGAAAATTTGTTCGTCGTTTTGCTTGTCATAGACCCTACTTCTCACGAGTTGGGGTCTCCGGCAAAGCCGGGGCGGTTCAGAAGCGCTTATAGTAATGGGCCGAGCAAGGGAATTTGATAGCCTGAAGCTCGGCGGTCACGATCCACGTCGCTCTTATGGTGGTAAAATGGGTGACTGGGCCTCGCTCGCCAATCGAATTTACGTCATGCTTCATGTGATAGGCACAGAAGTCAAAATTGTTAGCAGCATACGCGATGACGGTTTGCGAACCCCGCTAGCAGGACTGGAAACCCACCCAGGAGCAATGGTGCTCCGAGAAAATGGCAAGCACAAGCGGAAAAAGGGATTAACTGGGCATCTCGCTTTCCTTTACCCCAGTGAGAGAGATATACTTCCTTTCGTTTGCCTACTGCTGATCAAAACGCGATTTAACGTCAGCGTAATCCTTGGCTTGAGGATGGGGACTTACGTCTTTCGACCTGTAGCCTTTCAATATGGAAACGGAGAACGGGTCATCCAGTTTGCAGCGCTCAAGTTCCGAACGGTGACCGTTCCCGACGCTGAACAAAGTTACGTACACTGCCTATCCCTTATAAAGCCGTATGGACACCCGTACAAAATCATCAAATTCTTGGAAAAACTAACAGAACCACTTCGTATAGAAGTAAAAAGAAAGATAGTTGAGCTTTCAAACCGTCCGTTTCTAACCGACGAGGAAGAAAATCAACTATACACTCTAGAACGCATAAAAGACGACTTATTTTTGTATTCGACTTCGGGAAGAATTGGATCGCTCGGGACGTTTGCGGAAGCAGGCAGTAGCCCGTCCGTTTTCACGGACTCTCTGGCCGCACTAGGTTTTCCCACCTCACTCGGTGCAATGCGCAAGGCAGCGTTAGCGTATGGCGCAAATCTTTCAGGTGCAAATCAAAGCATTGTCACGCTTCTAGGTGATCACAAAAATAGACGATCAGCAACGACCTATCACAACAGAAAACACCTTCACTACAAATGGCAATCTACATTCATAGATGTATTCGATCTCTCAATATCACTCATAGATTCAAACAGTTTCACCAAACAATCACTAAAGATATTATTAGAAAGGCAGAAACTCACAGCGAAAGAAATTGAATCCCTACTTGAAGACGGCAGCCTCACCAAATGGGGAAATCGATGTTCCGATCCCTTCGCGCCTCCGCCAGGATTTGATTTCGGCACTCAAAAGGGAAAGCGTTGTGTGGGTCAGGCTTGTATTGACGGCTGCCTTCGAGCCCGCTGGTTTCCAGATGCGCTGGAGTTAGTCAGAAAGCAACGCGCGGTATTGGTCGCGCGTCTGACAACCCTGCCCTTGGCTGCAACTACTCATAGCGTCATCCACGACCGGATAGAACGCTGCGACAAAATAATAATAACGATCACGACAAGGGGGAATAAGCAGTGATTGCAACAGCAAATAACTGGGAGAACGTTGACTTCGACTACCGTGCTTGGATCGCAGATGGTCGCGTTAAAATAATTGGGCCGCCTTACGACGTTAATTTCGAGGTCACGCCCGGAACCTTTTTTGCGAAAAACGTCTGGCCATTTCCAATAAGCTCGTTACCCGCCGGGAGTCGAGTTAAGCCAGAATTAGATTTTGAAACACCGAGGTATATTTCTGAAAAAGAGAAGCTGGCGCTTTCGCCGAGCAGGCATTTCTTTCTCATTCAACAACTTAAAGAGGTTGTCGTCGCGATGATGTTTTTGCGACATCTTCTGCCTCACCGTAAAGACGCAGCGAAGCCACTCACGATAATACGAGATTTCCAACGGATATCTTGCCTTTTTACGAACTTCGCTGCTGAAGGCATTACCTCGCTCAAGCAAGTAAATCAAACACTCCTGGATAACGTTTTTGCCAAAATTCCAGTAACCGAATCGTCTCACGAGGCTTTGATCGGTCACTTTAGCGACATGGTCTTACTTTCTTCGAAGAAATTAATCTCAGATAGCTTCGCTCTACCGAGTGCCTCAATAAAATCGCGGAGAGTTGCGGTAGACACAGAAAGCGCCCGTGGGGCGAGAACGCTTGAAGAGGATGAGATTGCCTTCATCATTGCGCGGTCCCGGCTGTATATCGATTCTGCCTCATTGATCTCCGAGAAACTCCTCGAAAGACGAAATGGAGCAATTTCATCAACGAAGCTCGTTGAGTGGTCATACAACAATCTGCCGGTACTTCGGGGCCTCAGCTCTAGTTCAATTGAATACCAGCTCACATGGCTTGTTAAATCTTCAGCATACAATCTCTTGATTTTCCATCTGGGGTCCCGAGTCTCCGAGGGGTTGTCGTTGACGAAAAACTCAATCTTCGCCACGAAAGATGCCACCGGCAGATATAACGCATTTGTGAGATTGACAATTTTTAAGGGGACGAAAGCTGGTGCCCCTAGAACCTATCGTGTCCACCCATATCTCCTAAGAGTTGATGCGGCACTTAAGGCTATTGCGACGGCAACAGGTCGGTCATCGGACGAACTGGTCTTTTCTAAACGGGGGCAAGACTTAGAGGTCGCAACCAACTCACTCAATTATCAACTCCGCAAATTCACGGAGATGCATGGTCAGTTGATCGACCTTTCCAGTCACTCCGAGCGCTTCACGCTTGCCGATATCGTGGCCAGTGCAGTTAAAAACCCATTTCCGGCCCTTCAGTACCAACTCGGCCACAAGTATGTTGGCGAGTCGATTGCGTACGGGCTGCATGGTCCTGCCGGTGCAGAAATTCGGAGCGCAGGAGTGGCCGCAATTGCTGATGGCATTAGCTCATTCATTGAAGAATGTCAGAACGCTTCGGAGATTGGTGGTATACGCGGTGCGACAATATCTTACGCTCTCAAAATCGACACTGATGCCGAAGGCCTTAAAGAGCAAATGCTTTCAACGGGAACTTTCCCACTCAAAGTCGGCGATGATCGATATTGCGTTAAGCCAGATTTCGCACGAGGCGCGTGCTCATCGGTAACCGGCGACGACATACACGAAATCGAATTCTGTACTGCTGATTGCAGATTTCAGACCCAATTTCCCTCTCAGCGCGCCAAATGGGAAAGCTTTATCGACCAGGGCGCTCAATATTACGGCGACCACAGCATTTCTGTGCACGAAAAAATTAGAACTTCGGACGAGTTACTAAAGCATTTAGTAGCTTGGCCAAGCCTGCGAGAGCCGTTCGACAAATTTCTATCCGAAAATCCTACGCTACGGAGCTGGTTTAGCTAATGATAAAAGAAAAAAAATCAAATGTTACTTCTATTATTCGAGACGCGAAAGCTAGAACGACCGGTAAAGTAGCCCTCGTAATGGCTGAGATGGCACGCCTAAACAAGCTCTTCGATACGGGAAAGTTGACCAGAGCAGAAACCGCTGAACTGGGGCTCGGCAGTTTCTGCCGTCAGGCAGGCGTCGGAGAGAATTTCCTTAACGGCGATCTTCATAGGGAGACACTCAAACCAAGAATACAAAATTTCATTAAGCAGCTCAAAGCGCGTTCCGTAGAAACGAATGATGCGCCGCTCAGCACTACAATCTCCAGAGACTCCCAAGAGCAACTATCGACCTCCAATATGCGGCTAAAAGACATGTTGCACTCGGCGCGCCTTCATCTCCACGCAAAACGTCAAATCATTAAATCGCTCTCGGAGGGACATTCACCCAAAGTAGTGCCGCTGAAACCAGCAGGCCCAGTGTCGGAGCCTTGAGCCATCCCATCGAAACGGTACGGCACCCCTTGATAAGCGCCCTTTCACCTCCTATGTTGACACTGCTTCGTTCGCGAAGACTATGGCGCTAAACCTGTTGTGCAATAGATGTACAGGACGCGGCTTCGACGCCGCCGCCTCCACCAAGAACCGTCGACTGCGACGGCTGTTGATGGGGGCGACATGGGATCGACTGGCATTGAAAGACAAGAGCTGTGCTCGGCATGATACCGCCGTTATCGGGTCAAAATAGTAGTTGCAAACGACAACTATGCGGAAGCTCGTCTCGCTGCTTAATCGCGGTGTGACACTTCAAATCAAGTCCTAAGGGAACAGAAACCTCCACTTACCCATAGAATTTCCTTTGTTCGCGTCGACTAAATTTAGTCCACGTTTCAACGCTTGAACCTATTGCAATCGAAAGATTTTTCGCGTGAACTAAATGCATCTTTTTCATATAAGGTTCAGTACCCGGCGCCTCCACCAAAAACCGGTCGGATCACATGACCGGCTTTTGATGGGGGCGAAATAGGATCGACAAGGGCGTAAAGATCGAACTTTTGCTCGGCATGATACCACCGTTATCGGGTCAAAATAGTAGTTGCAAACGACAACTATGCGGAAGCTCGTCTCGCTGCTTAATCGCGGTGTGACACTTCAAATCAAGTCCTAAGGGGGTACCTGGCAACAGAAACCTCCACTTTCCCCCTTTCCGCTGACTGTTTTAACCGCTGGTTTGCCCATTCGGCGCGGCATCAGCCCCGCAACTTCTCCAAGCGCTTGAAATGGTCTATAGCTGTTTTAGATGACTCGGCTTCAGTGTATGATCGACACCCCTGCAGTCGTCGAAACGTGTAAATCGAGTTGTAATAAGGAACAGGAACCTGATGGGCCAAGATCATATCCGCTACGACATTCTCGCCCAGGATGCCCTGCGCGGCGTCATCCGCAAGGTCCTGACCGAAATCGCAGCCACCGGCCACCTGCCGGGTGATCATCATTTCTTCATCACCTTCCTCACCGGCGCCCCCGGCGTGCGCATCTCGCAGCACCTGA
The DNA here is from genome assembly GCF_001424985.1 of Rhizobium sp. Root1212. Lineage (GTDB taxonomy): Bacteria > Pseudomonadota > Alphaproteobacteria > Rhizobiales > Rhizobiaceae > Pararhizobium. Next base: position 638,195 of record NZ_LMDA01000012.1, on the reverse strand, counting down.
AGGCGAAATATGCCGAGCAGATGACCATCGTCATCCAGCACCAGTTCTGGGACCTGAAGGTCACCGAAAGCCTGTTCGAAATCGGCCTTTCCTTCTCCGATACCCCGGAAAAGCTGGTCATCCCCTTCAACGCCATCCGCGGTTTCTATGATCCGTCGGTGAACTTCGAACTCGAATTCGACGTCGCCGCGATCGACGAGGAAGACGAAGGCGCCGAAATCACCGCCTATCCGGTCGCGCCGATCGAAAAGCCGGCCGAAAGCACCGCAGACGCCAAGCCCACGGACGACGGCAACAAGCCCGGCGGCTCCGTCGTCTCGCTCGACAGCTTCCGCAAGAAGAACTGAGCCGGTCATGACCGGCGACGTCGTCAATCTCAGGCAGTTCCGCAAACGCAAGGCGCGCGACGAAAAGGAAACGCGCGCCGAGCAGAACCGCATCAGCTTCGGCCGCACCAAGGCGGAAAAGAACCTGACGCGGGCGCTGAACGACAAGGCGACCCGCAGCCACGAAGCCGGCAAGCGAGAAACAGCGGGCGACGACGCCGAGTGAGCCCGCTCGCAAACACCTTCATTTTCAAAAGCTTGCACGAAGACCCGGACTCATTTTCCGATCCGGCTGAATCAGATTGTGAGCGCCGCCTGTGATCCGCAAGCATTCCGCGACGCTCCATGGCCACCGCACCAGTTTCTCGCTGGAAGAGCCCTTCTGGCAGGAACTCAAGCAGATCGCCGAGAAGCGCGATATGTCGCTGGCCCGCCTGATCGCCGAGATCGACGACGCCCGCGCCCCAGGCAGCAACCTGTCTTCGGCGCTGCGGGTCCATGTGCTCGAATGGCTGAAACGCCCCGCACCCACCATCGAAGGAGATATCCGTGGGATATGAAGCCGGAATTGCCTACCTGTTCTGGATGTCGGTCGCCGTCGCCGCCTTCGTGATCGTTGGCTTCATCTCTGCCTGCCTGCCGGTCAAGCCGGAAAACAGGATCGGCACGACGAACGATGAAGCAACTCCCCAGCGCCGCCGCCGCATCCGCCACGATCAACCGGCGATCCGGCGGTAGGCTTTTTTCCGGGGCCTATCCGCTTGTTTCCCTTCTCCCTACGGGGAGAAGGTGGCGCGCAGCGCCGGATGAGGGGGTCTCGCCCCGCACCCAGAATATGCCGCCCGGTCCCCTCATCTGCCCTTCGGGCGTCTTCTCCCCAAGGGGAGAAGCGGGAAACGTCCCCACCCTTCGCTACTTGCTATTCCCTATTCGCTTTTCGCGCGCCCTCACGGCGTCCCCACGCCCGGCAGCGTATTGAAATCCAACCCCGGCGCCTTCGCCCCATTGTCCTGCCCGCCGCCCTGCGGCGTCTGCACGCCGCTCTCTCCCGGCGTCACATCCGGCAGCGGACCGCGCTCGATCCCGCTGTTGGTTTCCGCCGGCATCTGGAAGGGCGCGATCGCGGGAGCTTTTTCCGCAGCCGCCTTCGCAGCCTCGGCAGCAGCCTTTACCGCCGCGGCCCGCGCCGCCTCCTGCGCCTTCTGCTTGGCCAGCATCTCAGCCGCCTGTGCCCGGCGCCGGGCCTCTTCTTCCATCTGCAGCTTTTCGGCAGCCCGTGCCGCCGCATTGGCCTTGTAGAGCGCCACTTCCCGGCGCAGGCGCTGCTTTTCCAGCACATTGGCCTGCAAGATCTCGACCCGTCGCCGCTCGCGCTCAAAGGCCCGGAGCGACAGGAAGTTGGCGAGATCGGTCACGTCCATCGACATGCCCGGCGCATCCAGCAGCCCCTGGTAATCGAGCCGAACCTGCGGCTCCGCGCCGGCCAGCGCCTCGTCCCCCGCCCTGAAATGCACGGTGGCCGACGCCGTCATCCGCTCGTCGGCGAGCGCCAGCTCCGCATCCGCCGAAAGATCGGCAGTGTCGTTTGCCGCCGTGACGTTCTGCGCCCGCAGCGTGCCGCCGGCAATATTGAACGGCACCGTCACTTGGCCGATCTTCGATTCCCCCAAAAGGATGGCGCGCGCCGCATCCTTCTCGATGCTCGCCGGCGAAATCTCGCCCTGTTTCGCATCGACGGCCGAAATCACCGCCGGCAAAGCGCCGGTATCGATGCCCTTGACCACCAGATCGCGCAGCGTCGCCGTGCCGGAGCCGGTCATGCCCTCTGCCATGGCGCGAACCGAAGTGCCCGAGGTCTCCATGCTCATCGTCAGGTCAAAGCGACCGGACGCAATGGCCGAGCCCGCCTTCGACCAAACGGCCGAGGCCAGATCGCCATCGGTTATGCCGATCTTGGTCTGCAGGAAGCCGGACCCGTCGCCCGAGCCGATCAGGACGCGGCCTTCCGCCTTGCCGCCCATCCAGCCGCCGGCAAGCTCAGAAAGCTCGATCTGATCGCCCTTCCACGAGACCTTGCCGGCCATATCGGAAACCGCGCCATAAACGCCCGGCCAGAACTGCTTGGCCTTCACGCCCACCGCAACATCGAACCCGGCCCAGCCGGCAAGCGCCACCGGCGTCGCGGAAAGCCCGCCATCCGCCAGATTGTGCACCGGCCCCAGCATCATCTCGCCCAGCCAGCCAAGATCGATCGTGTCGAAGGCAAGATCGCCCGTCGCCTTGCCCGGCGCCTTGCGATCGAACGAAAGCGCGCCGCTGAAGGCATTGCCATCCGCCCGCCCGTCGATACCGGAAACCGAGACCGCATCCGCCGTGCTCTCCACCGCCGCCTTCATCGAGATCGGCAGCCCCGTCCCCATCTGCGGCAGGCCGATACCCTTCAACAGCAGGAAGGGCTCGATATCCTGGCTTTCCAGCGAGAACGACCCCTTGCCGACAAGGAAATTGTCGCTCGCAAGATCGATTTCGCCCTTGGCGGAAAAAGCTGAATGTTCGGCATTGAAGTTCAGGCTGGCATTGGCGCGGCTGTCGTCGGTCCCCTGCAGCTTCAAGGACAGCACGCCATTGGCATCCGCCTCGAACGGCAAGGGATCAAGCCCCGCCTGCCCGAGCAGCACCGGCGTCGAGGGGTTCTCCAGCGTCGCCTCAAGCGTGATGCCGTCGCCGGAAAGCGCCTGCGCGATGCTTGGCGCCTGGAAATTGGCGGCGACCTTGGAGCCGTTGGCCGTGCCGACCATGCCGAAGCTGGCCGGCGCCTTGCCCTCCTGCCCGCCTGCGGTCAGGGTAAAATCAAGCGCCGCATCGGTATAATATGGTCCGGCGACGATCATCCGGTCGAGCACCGGATGGGCCGGCGCATGCCGGGCGATCATCGTCAGGAACGGCGTCAGGTCCGGCGAGGCCAGCTTCATCTTGGCCGCCACCACCGGCGCCGACAGATCGCCGCTCATCCGCCCCGAAAGCGCAAGCCGCGCGCCGGCCAGATCGCCGATCGAAACCCGCTCTGCCTGCAACTGCCCGTTCTTCAGCGTCACCACGAGCTGCACGTCCCCCGCCGTCTCGCCAAAGGCCGAAAACCGGTCGGCGGAAAGATCGGCCGCAATCGTGTGCGCCAGCACCGTCTCGTTCGAGGCATCGCCCGCCACCAGCCCGGCCAGCGCCCGAAGCGCCTCCAGATCGATCTCGTTGCCCTTGAGCTTGATCGAAAGGCTGGGCGGCACCCCGTTCAGCGCCTGCCGCTCGATCCGGCCGTGCAGCACCGCAGGCCCCGCCGCGATTTCGAGCCGCTCGAATTGCTGCAGCGTGTCCGTGATATTCACCGTCGCCGAAAACCCCGCCGTCTTCAACGTCCTGAGCGCCGGATCGACAGAGCCTGCAAGCCAGGCCGCCAGCCCCGAAGGCTGGTTCGAGGCCACCAGCAGGTTGCCCCGGAAAGAGCGCGTGTTCTTGAGGTCGAGCCGCCCCTTGGCTTCGAGCTGCGTGCGGCCGGGAAGCTGCGCCACCGCATTGTCGATCACCCAGCCGCTGCGATCCGGGCGCAGATCGAGCCGCACCTCGCGCACGGTGGTATCGCCGATGACGATGGCCGGCAGCTTCAAGCTCGCCCGGCCGGGCACGGAAGGAATGGGAATATCGGCCGCGATCGCCAGCGCTGCGGAAAGCCGCTGGCGCACGGAAATCGCCGGATCACGCCCCGTCTTGCCCGCCTCGCCGGTATTGCCGATACGGCTGACATCGATCTGCTGCCCGTCGGCCAAAAGCAGGAATTCCGGCGCCTTGCCGGTATCGAGCGTCGCCTCGCCGGTCACCAGATAGGGATCGTCCTTGGGGCCGATCTCCATGCGATACTCCGGCACGCGGATACGCTCATTGGTCAGCTCGAACGCGCCGGTCACCCGCGGCGGGGCGGCATCCTGCTTCTGCGCATCGGCCGGGCGGTTTTCCGTCAGCGTGAACTTGCCCTGATAGACCGGCTTGAAATCGACGACCTTCAGGTTGCCGTCGAGTTCGACGCCGAAGGGCCTCTTATCGGGAACCAGCTTGCTGCGAAGCCCAAGCTCGCCCTTGTCGTCAAGCGCATTGCTGGAAAACTGAAAGCTGCCCGCTTCGCCATCGAGCGCCGCACGCCCCTCAACCTTCCACGGTCCCATCAGCGAACGGGCGGAAAGATCGGCGGAAAGATCGGTAATGTGGCGCGTGCGCCCGGTCTGTTCGTCGATGAAATCGATCTGGCCGTTGCTGATCTGGACATTTTCCAGCACCACGACCTTGGCCGGAATATCCGCCCGCCGCCCGCGCGCCCAGTCGAGCGTGCCATCCGGCAAAAGCCGGATCTTCGCCTTCGGCGCATCGAGCCGCATGTCGAAGATCAGCGCCTCGCCGCTCAGGAACGGCGCAAGTTCGGCATCCATGGAAAAGTGCTCGACCTGAACCAGCGGCTCGCCTGCCTCGTTCTCGCCGACGCGCACGTCGTTGAGGGTCACGGAGGGAAAGGGAATGATCCGCGCATCGACGCTGCCATGCACGACCACGGGCCGCCCCATGATGCGGCTTGCCTCGCGCTCGAATTCATGGCGGAAATCGGTCCAGTCGATGAACAGTGGTGCGATCAGGGCCGCAAACAGCGCCGCCACCATCAGACTGCCGACAAAAACCAGAATTCGCGAAAGCACCAGCTCTAGGACCCTGCCCTGTTCTTCCGGCCCTCTCCCCAAGGGAAGGCCAAGCCACGTTCATGCTCCAGGCACGTCGCCCGTGTCTTCTCCTTAACACCGCCCATGCGTTTTCACATGGCAAAAATCTTGCCCGGATTGAAGATATTGTCCGGGTCCAGTCCATGCTTGATCTGCCGCATCAGGTCGAGCGCACCGCCCAGTTCCTTTTCGAGGAACGGCATCTTGCCCTGGCCGATGCCGTGCTCGCCGGTGCAGGTGCCATCCATCGCCAGCGCACGGTCGTTCAACCGTGCGACAAAAGCCTCCGCCTTGGCGATATCGGCCGGGTCTTTGTCGTCAAACAACAGACCGACATGAAAGTTCCCGTCGCCGGCATGGCCGACTATGGGCGCCAGCAGCCCATGCGCCCGGATATCCTCCTGCGTCGCCTCGACGCAATCGGCCAGCCGCGAGATCGGCACGCAGACATCCGTCGAGATGATCGCACCGCCGGGCATCAGGCTCTTCTGCGCCCAATAGGCATTGTGCCGTGCCTTCCAAAGCTGGCTGCGCTCCTCGGCGTTGGCGGTCGAGCGAAACTCGCTGCCGCCGAATTCCGCCGCGATCTCGGCAAACTGCCGGGCCTGCAGCGCAACGGTTTCCGGGCTGCCGTGAAATTCGACGAACAGCGTCGGCTGCTCGGGAAAGGTGAGGCCGGAATAGGCGTTGCTCGCCCGCATCTGCGTTTCGTCGAGCAGTTCGATGCGCGCCACCGGGATCGCCGACTGAATGGTGAGAATGACGGCATTGCAGGCATCCGCCGTCGTCGGAAAGGAGCAAACCCCGCCCGCAATGGTCTCGGGAATACCCTGCAGCCGAAGCGTGATCGAGGTGATGATACCGAGCGTACCTTCGGCCCCGACAAATAGCCGCGTCAGATCATAGCCAGTCGAGGATTTGCGGGCGCGATGCGCCGTGCGGATTTCCTTTCCGCTCGCCGTCACCACCGTCAGCGCCAGCACATTGTCCTTCATCGTGCCGTAGCGCACCGCATTGGTGCCGGAGGCCCGCGTCGAGGCCATGCCGCCGATCGAGGCATTGGCGCCGGGATCGATCGGGAAAAACAGCCCGGTATCCCGCAGATAGGTGTTCAGCGCCTCGCGGGTGATGCCGGGCTCGACAGTGCAGTCGAAATCGCTGGCATTGACCTCGATGACCCGGTCCATGCGGCCCATATCGACGCTGATGCCGCCCGAGGGCGCATTGATATGGCCCTCCAGCGAAGACCCGGTACCGAAGGGGATCAACGGCACCTTATGCTCGCTGGCAAGGGCGACAATCGCCTGCACCTCTTCCGCGCTTTCGGGAAACACCACGGCATCGGGCAACTGCGCGGGAATATAGGTCGTGGTATGCGCATGCTGGGCGCGCATCGCCTCGCCTGTCTGCAGCCGGTCTCCGAAACGCCTCGACAGATCGGCGATCACCGCCGCAATGCCGCTTTCGTTTCTCTTGCCGGGTTTGATTGCGCTGAGTGCCATGATCCCGCCTCCCGCGGAGGAATATCCGCTCTTTTCAAAGAGGTACTGTGCAAATCGGAATCATTTTGTCCAGCACTTCACCCGCAACTTGATTGCGGTAAGGCGCTTTGCGTTCGATGGTGCGGCGATGTGGCCACAAAAGGCGGAGAAGATGAGCCGGAAGAAATTGAGAGCAAGCCGCTCTCCACCCCTCTGCCCTGTCGGGCATCCCCCCTCAAGGGGGGAGATTAGCAGGAGGTGGCCTCTCGACCCAATCTTACCAAGGGAAAAGAACAATCTCCCCCCTTGAGGGGGAGATGTCAGCGCAGCTGACAGAGGGGGGTATGGCGCGGCAAACGCCACCGCCGCTGCATCACTCCGCCACAACCGCCTTACCAGCCCAGTAATACTCGGCTATCTTCCCGCAATTGTCGATGACGCGCCCCGCAATCTCCGCATTCCCACCCACGAACGTTTCCGGATCGGCGCCGCACAGCGACAGGAACAGTTTCTGATGGGCAACGGCGACAAAATATTCGTAAGCCGGCGGCTCCTCCTGCAATCCGGCCGACCGCATTTCGTCCGCGGCCTGTCTGGTAGCCTCATCGAGAGCCGCATAGATCGCCGCCATCATGCTCCGTTCCGCCTTGCCTTGAATCTCCAGATATCGCCTCTCCGCCGGAGTAGGCACGGGGCAGGATTCGCTCATCGATACACTTTCCATCGCAAAACCGATCGACGGATCACTCCGCCGCGACAGCCTGAACCTCTTCCGCCGCATCCAGCTCCCGCTGCAACCGCCGCTCTTCGTCCACCTGCGGCTTGGTAAACCGCGCAATGACCAGATAGGCAACCGGCGTCAGATAAAGCGTCACCACCGTCGCCAGCCCCAGCCCGCCGACCAGCACCCAGCCGAGCGCGATGCGGGCCTCGGCCCCCGCCCCGCTCGCCAGCACCAGCGGCAGCGCGCCGACAATGGTTGCGATCATCGTCATCATCACCGGCCGCAGCCGGATATTGGCGGCATTTTCGATCGCCGAACGCAGATCCTGCCCGCGATCCCTGAGCTGGTTAGCGAATTCGACGATCAGGATGCCGTTCTTCGCCATGATCCCGACCAGAAGCACCAGCCCGATCTGGCTGTAGATATTGAGCGTGTTGCCCGTCAGCAGCATCGCAAATATGGCGCAGGCAAGCCCCAGCGGCACCGTCACCATGATGATGACGCCGCTGATCAGGCTTTCGAACTGCGCCGCCAGCACAAGGAAGATGATGACCAGCGCAAAACCGAAGGTCACCAGCAGTCCGTTCGCGTTCTCCGTCAGCGTTGCGGCCTCGGCAAGCGGCACGACACGCGAGCCCGGCGGCAACAGCGGCTCGGCCATCTGCTCGACCATGGAGAGCGCATCGCCCAGCGCCAGATCGTCGTTCAACCCCGCCGACAGCGACACGGCGCGCAGCTGCGATTCCCGCGAAAGCTGCGGCGCAATCGCCTTTTCCTCAACCGTCGCAATCGACGACATCGGCACGATCCGCCCATCCCCGGTCTTGAGGAAGATGTTCTGCAAATCGGTCGGGTCGTTCACCGGATTGGTGGTCGACAGCAGCTTCACCGGATAGGATTCGCCATCGACATAAACGTCGAGCACGCTGTTGCCGTCCAGCATCGCCTGCATCGCCGAAGACAGGCCGACGATATCGATGCCGAGATCGGAGGCCCGCTCCCGGTCGATGGTCACCGAAAGCTGCGCCTGATTGGGCTCATAATTCAGCCGCACGTTCTGGAAACGACCGCTGTCTTCCATCTGCCGCACCAGCTTGTTCGCGGCATCCCCGAGCTTGCCGTAATCGTTGCCGACCAACGCCACCTGCAGGCCGTTACCAGCCCCGCGAATGCCGAGACTGTTCGGCTGCATCGGAAAGACACGGACGGACGGGATGCTGTTCGCCATCTTGGTGATGTCGGCTGCGATCTGCTGCTGGCTGCGCCCGCGCGCCTCCCAGTCAGCGAGCGTCAGCACCATGAAGCCGGTATTGACCGAGCCGCCCTGCCCCGAAATCGAAAACACGTTGTCGATCTCGCCGCTGTCGAGCATGGGCCTCAGCCCCTCCTCCAGCCGGCGCATCTGCGCTTGCGTATATTCCAGCGACACACCCTGCGGCGCCTGGATGCGCATCATGATGCGGGCGCGATCCTCGGTCGGTGTCAGCTCGGATTTGAGCAGCGTGAAGGCTCCGGCCCCCGCCGCCGTCACCATGATCGCCACCATGAAGACGACCAGCGGCGTATTGAGGCAGGCGCTCAGCGTCCGGCGATAGAAGCCGGCGGCAAAACTGCCGATCCTGCCCATGATGCCGGTGTGGTGATGATCCTCGCTATGGGCCGTCAGCATGCGCGATGCCAGCATCGGGCAGAGCGTCAGCGCCACGAAAGCCGACAGCAGGATCGAAAACGCCAGCACGAAGCCGAATTCGCGGAACAGCCCACCCGTCTGCCCCGGCAGGAAGGAAAGCGGCACGAACACCGCCGCCAGCGTCGCCGTCGTGGCGATGACGGCAAAGAACACTTCCAGCGTCCCCAGCACCGCCGCCGCCCGCGGCCCTAGCCCCTCGGAACGCCGCCGCACGATATTTTCAAGCACGACGATGGCATCATCCACCACCAGCCCCGTCGCCAGCACGATCGCCAGCAGCGTCAGGATGTTGATCGAGAACCCCGCGAGATAGATCGCAGCACAGGTGCCGATCAGCGCGATCGGCATGGTCAGCACCGGAATGAGCGTCGCCCGCCAGTCGAGCAGGAAGAGATAGATGACCAGCGTCACGATCACGACGGAGGCGACCAGCGCAATCTCCACCTCATGGATCGCCCCTGAGATGAACACCGCATCGTCGCTGGTGATCGCAAGCTGCGTACCATCAGGCAAGATTTCCTGAATGGTCGCGACCGTCTTCTTCACACCCTCGGAAATATCGAGCGTGTTGGACTGCGCCTGCCGGATGATGCCGAGACCGATGCCCTGCCGCCCGTTGGAGCGCAGCGACGAGGTGCCGACATCCGGCCCCATCGTCACCGTCGCGATATCCCCGAGCCGCACATTCTCGCCGATCATCAGCCGCTCGAATTGCTCCGGCGTCTGCAGGTCGGCGGTGGCGCGGACGGAAATATCCTGATTGGCCGAGGTCAGCGACCCCGCAGGCACGTCAAGCGAGGCAGTCGAAAGCGCCGTGCGCAGATTGGCAATGGTGATGCCGCGTCCCGCCAGTTTCGACTGGTTGACATCGATGCGGAAAATCTTCTCCTGCTCGCCATTGATCTGCACGTCCGCGACACCCTCGACGGCGGCCAGCCGGTCGGTGATCTCGTTTTCGGCGAGCAGCGTCAGGTCTTCCATCGACAGCGTGTCGGAGGTCAACGCCAATCGCATAATCGGCTGGCTGTCTGAATCCGCCTTCACGATCCGCGGCTCGTCGGCATCGTCGGGCAACTGCCCGGAAACCCGTCCCACGGCATCGCGCACGTCGTTCGCGGCCTGCCCGATATCGGTGGTGTCGGAAAACTGCAGCGTGACGCGGCTCTGGCCGTATTGCGAGGTGGAGGAGATATTCTTGATCCCCTGCACCCGCGACACGGCTCCCTCGATCACCGACGTCACTTCCTGATCGATCGTCTCGGGTGCTGCCCCGTCGAAGGTCGTGTTGATCGACACGACCGGCTGATCGACCTCAGGCAACTCGCGAATTTCAATCCCGTTCAACGCCGCAAGCCCGGCGACGATGATCAGCGTATTGACAACCAAGGCAAAGATCGGCCGCCGGATGAAAAGCGCCGTAAACCCTGCTGTTCCATGCGCCTTCTGACCCGACCCGCCGCTCACTTGGCGATCTCCGCTTCGGAGACCTTCTGCTCGCCGTCGGCTTCCGGCTTCTTCTCCCGCTTCGGCTCTTCGCCGGCAATCCGCACTTCGCCGCCGTCCCGCAGCCGCTGCACGCCTTCCATCACCACGGCCTGATCCTTCACAAGCGCCGCATCGACCAGCACCTTGTCGGAATTGCGCTGGACGATCTTCACCGGCACGCGCAGCGACTTGCTGTCCTCCACCCGCCAGACGAAGGAGCCGTCGGCGCTCCATTGCACCGCAAGCGGATTGACGGTCGGGTAGCTATCGCCGGCAAACCGCGCAACCACGGAGAACGACATCCCGGCCCTGAGCGTATCGTCAGGATTGTCCAGTCGCGCCCGAACGCGCAGCGTCCGGCTCGCCTCGTCCACCCGGTTGTCGATGGCATGGATCACCCCGGAATATTCCGAGCCCGGAATGGCGATGGCGGAAGCCGAAACCTCCTGCCCCACCGAAATCTTGTTGGAAAACCGCTCGGGCACCCAGAAATCGACAAGAATCTGCGAGCGATCGTCGATGACAGCAATCGGCGTCGAGGTCGTGACATAATCGCCGGGATGAACGGTGATGATCCCGGCAATGCCCTGAGACGGCGCCACGATATCGCGCCGCTTCAGATCAAGCTCGGCCTTCCGCAGATCAAGCTCCGCCGCCTGCTCGGCAAACTCCGCCTCCCTGAGCACCGCGACCGAAACCGCATTCCCAAGCTTACGGTTGCGCTCCACCTTCTCCTGCGCGCTGGCGAGCGCCACCCGCGCCTGATCGGCCGCCACCTTCTGGTCGTCGCTGTCGAGCCGGGCAATGACCTGCCCCTGCTTGATGCGGTCGCCGGATTTGATCAGCACCTCGGTCAGATTGCCGGTCGCCAACGGCGTCACGGTCACGGAAAGAATGGCGTCCCCGCTGCCGATCGCCGAAAGCCGATCATTGACGACGGCTTCGCCCACAGGCTCGGTCACGACCAGCGGCACCTGCCCGGCAAAACCGCCGCCGCCCTTGCGGTTGCGCCCCTTGCTTTCGCCTTCAGCGGCGACCTCCGGCTTGGCGACAAGCGCCACCAGCCTTTCGGGAACCCCGAACCCGGCCAGTTTCGCCGCCGCACCCGGCACGAAATGCACCCAGGCCGCCAGCCCGGCGACGAGCACGACGAGACAGATCGCCAGCTGTTTCCAGATCCGCATTCACCTCTCCAAATCGAAAATCCAAAAAACCCGGCATCACCGCAAACGGGTCAAAAAAACGCTTCGCTATAAACTACCGGCTTTGCGCATCGGCGCACAATCCCGGAATGCCATCATTACGCAATTGTAATAAAAGCGGATTTCGTGGATTTGATGGCAGCGGGGGAGGAATAGGAATTAGGCAATAGGCAATAGTGGCGAATAGAGCGCCCCGTCCCCGCGCTTGCCCTCAAGCCCTCACATCTATTCGTTATTCCCCATTCACTATTCGCCTTCCCCTTATTGCCGACTGCCTATTCCCTACTGCCTTAGAGAATAAATGCAGAACGCCATTCTGGCCTTTCGCCCCCGAATCACTACATTGAGCCGCATGAGCAACGGTTTTGACGATATTCCCTTCTTCGACGAGGAGCCGGCCCCGCGCCCGCTGCGCAACCAGCCCGCCCCCCCGCCGGCCGCATCAGGTGGCGGCATAGCCGCCCGCGCCATGGCCGCGCGTGACGGCGCCCGCCCGGCTGCCGTCTATCTCTCGGGCCTGAACCCGGAACAGCGCGAAGCCGTCGAAACCATCGAAGGCCCGGTCCTCGTGCTCGCCGGTGCGGGCACCGGCAAGACCCGTGTTCTCACCACCCGCATCGCCCATATCCTGGCCTCCGGCCGCGCCTTTCCCAGCCAGATCCTCGCCGTCACCTTCACCAACAAGGCCGCGCGGGAAATGAAGGAACGCATCGGCGTCCTCGTCGGCGGCGCGGTCGAAGGCATGCCCTGGCTCGGCACCTTCCACTCCATCGGGGTCAAGTTGCTCCGCCGCCACGCCGAACTCGTCGGCCTGCGCTCGGATTTCACCATCCTCGATACCGACGATGTCGTGCGCCTCATCAAGCAGCTGATCCAGGCCGAAGGCCTCGACGACAAGCGCTGGCCGGCAAAAACCTTCGCCCAGCTCATCGACGGCTGGAAGAACAAGGGCCTCGGCCCCGCAGATATCCCCGAAGGCGACGCCCGCGCCTTCGCCAATGGCAAGGGCCGCGAACTGTACGAGGCCTACCAGGCCCGCCTGAAAACCCTCAACGCCTGCGATTTCGGCGATCTCCTGCTCCACCCCATCCGCATGTTCCGCGCCTACCCGGATGTGCTAAAGGAATACCACACCAAATTCCGCTACATCCTCGTCGACGAGTATCAGGATACCAACACCGCCCAATATATGTGGCTGCGCCTGCTCGCCCAGCGCCCGAAGGGCGAGCCGCAGAATGTCTGCTGCGTCGGCGACGACGACCAGTCGATCTACGGCTGGCGCGGCGCGGAGGTGGACAACATCCTGCGTTTTGAGAAGGATTTCCCCGGCGCGAAAGTCATCAAACTGGAGCGCAACTACCGCTCGACGGCCCATATCCTCGGCGCCGCCGGCCACCTGATCGCCCATAACGAAGGCCGCCTCGGCAAAACCCTGTTCACCGATCGCCACGACCCCGATGACGAAAAGGTGCAGGTCCACGCCGCCTGGGATTCGGAAGAGGAAGCCCGCGCCGTCGGCGAAGAGATCGAACAGCTCCAGCGCAGCAAGCACAATCTCAACGACATGGCGATCCTTGTGCGCGCCTCCTTCCAGATGCGCGAGTTCGAAGACCGCTTCGTCACGCTCGGCCTGAATTACCGCGTCGTCGGCGGCCCGCGCTTTTACGAGCGCATGGAAATCCGCGATGCCATGGCCTATTTCCGCCTCGTCTGCCAGCCGGCCGACGATCTCGCCTTCGAGCGCATCATCAACACCCCGAAGCGCGGCCTCGGCGACACCTCCGTCCGCGCTCTCCACGATTACGCCCGCGCCCGCGATATCCCGATGCTGGCTGCCGCCAGCGATCTCATCGAAACCGACGAGATGAAGGCCAAGGCCCGCAAATCGCTGTTCGATGTCGTGACCATGTTCAAGCGCTGGCAAGGCCTGTTGGAAACGACACCGCACACCGAGCTTGCCGAAACCATCCTGGAGGAGTCCGGCTATACCGATATGTGGAAGGCCGACAAATCGGCCGACGCCCCCGGCCGGCTGGAAAACCTCAAGGAACTCATCCGCTCGATGGAAAGCTTCGAATCCATGCGCGGCTTCCTCGAACACGTCGCGCTCGTCATGGATGCCGAGCAGAACGAAAACCTCGATGCCGTCAACATCATGACGCTGCACTCGGCAAAAGGTCTGGAGTTCGAAACCGTCTTCCTGCCCGGCTGGGAAGAAGGCCTCTTCCCCCACCAGCGCGCGCTGGACGAAGGCGGCCGCGCCGGCCTCGAAGAAGAACGCCGCCTCGCCTATGTCGGCCTCACACGCGCCAAGCGCCGCTGCCACATCTGGTTCGTCTCGAACCGCCGCATCCACGGCCTCTGGCAATCGACCCTGCCCTCACGCTTCCTCGATGAGCTGCCGGTCACCCATGTCGATGTCGCCGAAACGGAACAGTCCTATGGCGGCTATAACCGCGGCGGTTACGGCCAGTCGCGCTTCGACAAGCAGGAACCCTTCGCCAACAGCTATTCCACCCCCGGCTGGAAACGCGCCCAGGCAAACCGCACGGATGCGACCCGCGACAACTGGGGCACCCGCTCCGGCGTTTCGATCGAGCGCATCGGCTATGGCGAAAGCGGCCCCAAGGCCCGCACGATCGATGGCGAACTGGTCGCCAAATCGACGGTCGACACCCCCTCGAAATTCAACCTCGGCGATCGCGTCTTCCACATCAAGTTCGGCAACGGCAACATCGCGGCCATCGAAGGCAACAAACTGACGATCGATTTTGATCGCGCCGGGCAAAAGCGGGTGCTGGACGGGTTTGTGGAGAGAGTGTGAAGGAGAATATAGCCTTATGGCTTACGATCCGAGAACAATAGCCAATATTGTGCTCGATATTGCAGAATCTAAGGGCGTTAAAATCACAAATTTGTCGCTCAACAAGATTCTATACTTTATGCACGCCTGGTATTTAGCAAAAAACCAGAAGCCTTTAATTGAAGCGAAAATTGAAGCTTGGGATTACGGGCCGGTAATACGAGAAGTTTATTCAGAGTTTAAACACTTAGGGGCAAATGAGATAAATAGTCGCGCCTACAGATTTGATGTTGATAAACTCAAAAAGGTGCTTTGCGAAGATCATATTTCTAATAGCGATCTGCTATTTATAGGCGATCAATTTTCGAGATACGGTCATTTAAGTGCCGGAAAATTGGTAAGTCTGTCTCACGAGCAAGGGGGACCGTGGGACGTAGCGTATAATAGGTCAGGCCGAGTGAATCCCGGCATGGAGATATCGAACGAGTTAATACAAACGTACTTCGACCAACAAACGAGGCATTGATTGTAATGAATCGGCTTGAAAAGAAATTAGAGCGCCCCCCTTACGTACACAACTGGATCAGGAATATCGGTTCAGATCTCAAGAGCACGACCAAGATACTTGTTAGATTGGCTTTGGGGTTTCCGACGAAAACCTATGGCGCTGGGGCACCAATTATCCGAGACTGCATAGCTTACTCGCTGGATCGTGAGACGGCTATCATTGCGGCGATGACCACGGGAAGAATCAACAGTCGCCCACTTGTGACAGAATACGTAAGCGCGTTCTGTGACTTCGATGAAACTCGTAAATATTCGGGAAAACCTACCTACGACGAGATGGTCGAGCCGTTCCGCATCGGCAAAGGTTTGTCAGTCCCGGTCAAACCGCTTGTAAACATCGTTGAAAATGGAAAGCTAATTCCGATCTTCTCCGTTGGATGGGCGTCGATGCCTTTCAACAAATTCCAACAGCGTCTTTTCGCCACGGTTCTTGAAGACGCCATCTTCTCCTTGACAGACTTTCGCATGTCCACCGGGGAATTCATTTTCTTCCCAAGGGAAAGCAACCACCCAGATGCTGCTCGCAAACCAATAGTTTGGAAGCGCGGCGATATGGAGAAGCTTTCCGCTGGAGAGCTGAGCGACTGCCTTCATATGTATTCTCAGGCGCTGGAAGCTGCAAAGACGATCTTGAGGGAAATGCCCCAAAGGGAAATACGTCCTGGCCAAAAGCCGGAATCGCCCCATCCCGATCAATATGGATTTGATTTGTAATCTTAGTTTTCGATCGACTTGCCCCCTCGAAACTCTGAGAGGGGGCAACAAAAGGCCAGCTTGCAAAATACAAGGTCAATCCCCGCAAATCCCCGCCCCCTTCACCCGTGCCACACTCCCCTTGTCCCGCCATCGGATACACCGGAGAGCGTTGCCGGCGAGGCGGGGCCGGTGCCTTCGGTCTGTGTTTGAAACGCAGACACGATCGGAGGGGCCTGCAGNGTCCCGCCATCGGATACACCGGAGAGCGTTGCCGGCGAGGCGGGGCCGGTGCCTTCGGTCTGTGTTTGAAACGCAGACACGATCGGAGGGGCCTGCAGAAAATGGTTTCCCTCCCGTTTGAAAGAGAGCGGGGCGTGCCTGTGGGGCACACAGGAAAACGGCCAAACAGCCGCTTTCGCAGAGAAACCGGAGTTGCAGGTAAAAACCGCCGAGACGGGACACATCGCGTGTCACCANCCTGTGGGGCACACAGGAAAACGGCCAAACAGCCGCTTTCGCAGAGAAACCGGAGTTGCAGGTAAAAACCGCCGAGACGGGACACATCGCGTGTCACCACTTTACCAATCCCTGAGGCACCCGATGTGTCCCGGCCGATTGATCCCCAAACCACGGGCGAAACCCGCCGCGTGAACGCATCCCCGTTCCTTGACATCAGCAACCATCGGGCCGCGCCAAAAATGTCCCCAAACGACAATGGCGCCGGTTTCCCGGCGCCATCATCGATCTCATGTCCCGGATATCAGTGCCCGTGGGCGGGGCTGGGCGCGCAGACGATTTCCTTGCCGTCGGCATTGAAGAGCTTGCCGTCGCGGAAGTAGTCGCCGTCCCGAAGGTCGGTGATCGACTGGTAGCGCAGGGTGCGTTCCGCTCCTTCCGCCAGAACCGAAGGCCGCTCCGGGTTGCCGGCACGGAAATGGTTGAAGAGCAGGTTGAGGCAGATCGCCATCAGGGCCGCCGACGAGATGCCCGAGTGGAAGATGGTTTCGAACCAGGCCGGGAAGTTGTGGTAGAACTGCGGCGCTGCGATCGGGATCATGCCGAAGCCGAGCGAGGTCGCGACGATGATCAGGTTCATGTTGCCGTCATAGTCGACCTTGGACAGCGTGCGGATACCGCTGGCTGCGACCGTGCCGAAGAGCACGATGCCGGCGCCGCCGAGAACCGACGGCGGAACGGCTGCGATCACGCGGCCCATCACCGGCAAGAGGCCGAGGGTGACGAGGATCATGCCGCCGGCGGCGACCACGAAGCGGCTCTTGACGCCGGTGACGGCGACGAGGCCGACGTTCTGGGCAAAGGCGCTCTGGGTGAACGAGCCGAAGATCGGAGCCAGGACGCTCGATGCCATGTCGGCGCGCAGGCCGTTGCCAAGGCGGCGGGAGTCGACCTTGGTGCCGATGATTTCGCTGACGGCGAGAATGTCGGCGGAGGTTTCCACCAGGATGACGACGACGACGATCATCATCGAGAAGATCGCAGCCGTTTCAAAACGCGGCATGCCGAAGTGGAAGAAGGTCGGGAAGGAGAAGATCGGACCCGTGGCCACGCGGGAGAAATCCGCCATGCCGAGCGCCGTCGCAACCAGCGTGCCGATCACCATCGACAAGAGGATCGACAGGCGCGAGATGGAGGAACGCCCGAGCTTGCTGAGCACCAGCACCAGCAGAAGCGTCAGCCCGGCAAGGCCGATATTCGGAACGCTGCCGTAGTCGGGCGCGTTGCGGTTGCCGCCCATGGCCCAGTTGGCCGCGACCGGCATCAGCGTCATGCCGATCGTCGTCACCACGATACCGTTGACGAGAGGGGGAAAGAATTTGGTGATGCGCGACAGGACCGGCGTCACGAGGAAGCCGACGAAGGAGGCGACCATGACGGCGCCGAACACGGTCGGCAGGTCGCCGCCGCCGGTCAGCACGGCGATGATGGTGGCGACGCTGGCAAAGGACACGCCCTGCACCAGCGGCAGCTGCGCGCCGAGGAACGGCAGGCCGAGCGTCTGCAGCAGGGTCGCGAGGCCGCCGGCAAACAGCGAGGCGGTGATCAGAAGGCCGATATCGGCCGGTGCGAGGCCCGCGGCCTGGCCGACGATCAGCGGCACGGCGACGATGCCGCCATACATGGTCAGCACGTGCTGCAGGCCGTAGGCCGCCGTGGTCCCGACCGGCAGCTGTTCGTCTTCAGGCCGCATGGCGTCGGATTCGATTGTCTTTGCTTGCAAGAGCATCCTCCCAGAATTGATTGCACCTGCCTGATCGCCTCCGATCATGTGGCAGCAGCACTCCTCCACGGCGCTCAACATACCCTCCTCGGGATGCGCGCCGTCCCACGCATTCTCCCGATGCGTGTGGCGACAACATACTGTGATCCGATATTTTCGCTTCTGCGGAAATTCTTGAAAGTGTTTACGACTTTCAAACGAAAAACCCGCGGGCTTTTGGACCTGCGGGCTCGATATTCGGAATGTGCAAAGGGCAGGATATCAAAACCGCATGCAATGATTAAACGGCGATGACATCAACAAAAACAGGAACTTGCAACCTAGGCACCCAATCTGTTTTATACTCTAGCAGATCAACTGTTTCTCGAAAAGAGCGAAGCCAGCGTCTTCTTCGGCGCGGAGAAGCCGCCCTTCATGCTTTTGACGATGACCATGTGGGTGATCTCGCCGCGCTTGAAGGCCTTCAGGAACTTCGGATAGTTCGCAAAGGCCACGCAGCCATGGCTGTCGCCGCGGTTGCGCAGCAGGTAGCTGTGGGCGAGCAGGCCGACGCGGCCATGGGGCGCGACACCGTCGGTCGGCGTCAGGCGCACGGCCTCGACGCCGTGGAACAGCGATTCGCGCAGCGTCACCTTGTAGGTGCCGGGCGGCGTCGGGCCACGCATCTTGATGTGGACGTAATCCGGGTTGTCGCGCATCTTGCCGATGCCGGAATGGGCTTCCAGCCGCTCGCCGTTCGGCATGTAGACCACGCCGGCGGTGATGTCGTAATAGGCCGTGCCCTTGCGGCCGCTGAAGTTCGGCCGGACGGCATTGTCGTCGTCGTCATCGTCGAGCAGCTTGATGTCCGGCTTCGCATAGGCGAGTTCCTTGACCTTGCCGCGGCTGCCGGTGGTTTCCTCTTCCAGCTCCTTGGCGGCGAGGCTCTTCGGCAGGGCCGGCTTGCGCAGCGGCAGCGGGCCCTCGCCCGGAAGACCGCGATCCATCGCCTGGTCCTCATCGGTCATGACGAGGTTGAAAGGTTTGGTGAGCCCGCCGGGCGTGACCTTGGCCGGTTCCAGCAGCGCCGTCGCCATGCTCGCCGGCTTGCCGTCGATCGTGGCGGGAATGGAGCCGGTCTTCAGCTTGTCCTGAGCCTCGGCCGCCGCCACCATAGAGCGCGTCAGCGCCTTCGTAAGGGCTGCAACCTCAAGCTTGGCGCCAGCCGTAGCGGCCACGGCCTTGATGGGGGCTGCCGATGCCAGCGCGTCGAGTTCGAGCTTCAGACCCGGAAGACGGGAGAATTTCGCGAGTTGCACCGTGCGCATCGTCGGCTGCGACCGGTCGATGGCCTTGAGGCCGAGGGAAGCTTCGAACCGGGCGCCCCCCTTGGGCGCATGGGTCATGCGCTCCATCGTGGCGAAGGTCGCAACCGCCCAGGCGGTCACCGCGATCGTCGCGCCGAGCACGGCCGCACCGCCGAGAAGGCGGCGGATACCGGAAGCCGACTGACCGGAAATCCCGGCACGGGAAAAGCTATGAACCGCAGACGCCATGATACTCGTACCCGAAAACACGTTACTGGTCCCGGCAGGGCATGCGGACACACCCTCGCCGGCGCCGGAAACGATCTTTGGCGAGCCTTTTGCGGCATCGCCGGCAAATCCCGGCTTTCGGGAAGAATGACAAATTATGGTAAGCAATTCCTTTACGCGTCTCCCTGGCTTTCGGGGGTGGGCGCTTAAACGCCAAAAGGATGGACCGCATAAATCGGGGCAACACGGAGAAATTAAGGCCATGCTAAGATTTCTTCCTCGCCAGAATTCGCGAGATAATCCGCGTTTACGACGAGAAACAGGCCGCACGCGTAGCCTTTTCCATTGACCAGTGGAAATTGAGTAAATGTAAAACCATTCTTTAAAATTGAAGATAAATTTCGAAGACAAAATTAAATCAGGCTGAATACGACTTTCGTCATGCCTGCCAAGAAAAATGGGTCGAACAACCGATTCCGTCAGGAACAGCATTCATGGATATTCTTTTCACTGTAGCGGCCATGTCGCTGGCCGTGATGCTGAGCGTTTTCGTTTGTTTACGGAAAAGCGGCGCGCCGGGTGTGTTTTTCTTTGGTTTTGGATGTTTCCTTGCTTTGCTTTCCGTGACGGGCGTCCTGGCTGGGGGCATCCTGCCGGCCCGTCCGGTAGCCATGCTGGCCGTGCTGACGATGCCGGCATCGTGCCTGATGATTTTTTTTGGTATGGGCGCTTTTCTCGGTCGCTCCTCCCCCCGAATGCCCGTCATTGCTGCTCATATTACCGTTTTCGCCTGCGTTACGGCCCTTCTGGAGGGTAGCGGAGCGGAGATCGCCTCGGCGGAAATCGGGGCAGCAGCGGCCTGCTGCCTGTTGGCGGCAACGGGCGCAACACTTTTTCTCCATTGGCCGCGCCACGGTGCAATTGCACCCTATCTCCTGTTTTGCTTCGCCACTGTCTTCGCCGCTGCCCTGCTGAACGGCACCGCGCTTGCGGTCATGCTCTCCAGCGAAAAGGAACTGGGCGATGCGAGCGGTCTCCGGGCGCAGAACCTGCTTGACGCCGGCCTGCTCGCCATGCCCTTCGTCTTTCTCGGCATCATCCTGATGCTGCACGGCTGGATGATCGCCGGTCTGCGCAAGCTCGTCGCCCATGACGACCTGACCGGCGCCTATTCGCGCCGCACCTTTCTGGAACGCGCCGAAACCCTGCATTCGCTCATGGTCACGCTCGGCCAGCCGATGGCCTTCCTGCTGCTCGACATCGATCGCTTCAAGCAGATCAACGACCTCCACGGCCATGCCGGCGGCGACCGGGCGCTGTCGCATTTTACCCGCGTGGTCGAAAACTGCCTTGCCGGCCGCGGCATCATCGGGCGGCTCGGCGGCGAAGAATTCGGGGTCGCGGTGAGGATCGGTGGGCGCCTCGAGGTGGCGGAGCTGGCGGAAACCATCTGCCGCGAGATCCGCTCGACCCCGGCCGTCCTCGAAAACGGCACCACCATCGCGCTCACCGTCAGCATCGGCATCACGCTTGCGGAGCGCAACCGCTCCTTGAGCGACATCATGGTAGAGGCCGACAGCGCCCTCTACGAGGCCAAGGCAACTGGCCGCGACCGGTTCTGCATGGCCGACAGTTTTCCCGGCCCGGCGTCGGCCAGCGCCCGAGCCCTTGCGGGGGCGGCGGCACAGCTTCGGCAGGCTGCTGAAGGCACATCCCATCTCGGCTCGCTCTCGGAAACCGGCTGACATGCGCAAGACAGCTTGCGCGAGCGGGAATATCACCTATCTCAAGGGTAGAACCGGAGTTTGCCCATGACCTTTGCCCCTCGCCTATTTTCCGCTTTTCTGCTGCTGTCTGCCATCACTGCCCCCGCCCATGCGGAAAACGTCGGCGAAGTCGGGGTCGACTGGCTCGGCAACGACATCACCATCGATGCCGTCACCGACCCTGAGGTTCAGGGCGTAACCTGCCATGTCACCTATTTCGACCGCAGCGTGATCGACCGGCTGAAGAACGGCAACTGGTTCGAGGACCCCTCGAACAATTCGATCGCCTGCCAGCAGACCGGGCCGGTGACGATCGGCGACATCGACCTTTCCAAGGGCGGCGAGGAAGTGTTCCGCGAGGGGCTGTCGCTGATCTGGAAGAAGCTGGTGGTCACCCGCATCTACGATAAGACCAATAACACGCTGATCTATCTCGCCCATTCCCGCGAACTCACGGATGGCTCGGCGAAGATGTCGATCTCCACCGTGCCGCTGTTCAACCAGCCGGTAACCTGGAAAAACGGTCCTCCGAAATAACCTCAGGCGGCGGCAAGCAGTTCATCGCTCGAGACGACATGGATGCCCGCCTTCGTCATCTCATCCAGCGCCTGCTTCACGCCGTCCGGCGTGATGCCGCGGCAGGCGTCTTCGATGACTCGGACGGTGACGCCGGGTAGCATCTCCTTCGCATCGAGTGCCGAGAACTTGACGCAGTAATCGGTCGCAAGCCCGACGATATCGAGCCGGTTGACCTGGTGTTCTTTCAGGAAATCCGCAAGCCCGGTCAGGGCCGCGTGATCGTTGTCGCGGAAGGCCGAGTAGCTGTCGACCGCGACATTCATGCCCTTGCGCTGAACGTAGTCGAAGGCGGCAGTGTTCAGATCGGGATGGAACTCGGCATCGCCGGTTCCCTGCACGCAATGATCCGGCCACATCATCTGCGGCTTGCCCCCGAGGCTTCCGAGTTCGAAGGGGGCCTTGCCCGGATGTTGGGAGGCGAAGCTTCCGTGATCGGCAGGGTGCCAGTCCTGCGAGGCAACGATCAGATCGTAGCCCCCTTCAGCGATCAGCCGGTTGGCGACGGCGACGACCGCCTCCCCCTCCGGCACGGCAAGATTGCCGCCGCTGCAGAAGCCATTCTGGATATCGACAAGAAGCAGGCATTTCACGGGCATCGTCCTCGACGGAAACATCACCCGTAACATAGGCGGTAAAAACCGGGCGTCAAACACGGCAAAACACCGCCCCTTGAAAGGAACGGTGTTCGAAATCCGTTTTACGGAACCACCGGCTTAAGCGGCCTGCTGCAACTCTTCGGCAATGACCGTATCGAGATTGAGGAAGCAGACCATGGTCTTTTCCAGCGCCACGATGCCGCGGCAGAAGGCGCGCTGGGCTTCCGGAATGATTTCCGGAGCCGGCTGCAGGGCATCGCTCTTGATCGTCATCATGTCGGAAACCTGCTCGACCAGCAGGCCGACCAGCTTGCCGGCGATATCGGTGACGATGATGGCCGAACGCTCGGACGGCTCCGTCATCTTCATGCCGAGACGGCAGGCCATGTCGATGACCGGAATGACGGCGCCACGCAGGTTGATCAGGCCGAGAACGTAAGGCGGCGTGTGCGGCATCGGCGTCACCGGCGCCCAGCCGCGGATTTCGCGGATCGCCATGATATCGATGCAGAACTCCTGATCGGCGAGATGGAACGAGACGATCTCGAGATAGGCGCCGGACTGTTTGATTGCGTTGGACATGGTCAGAACTTTTCCCAATTTTCTGCGGAATGCGCGGCACGGACCCGCAACGTCATGCCGGCCGGAAGCTTCCTCGCTCCCTGCCACGATCTCAGGAACAAATTAAACCTTCGCTAAAATAGTCATCGAATTCTCACGATTGCCGGGATGGCGGCGGCCTGTTCACGGCGGGCGATTTCGGCTATTCTTGGCCTATGCAGGAAAACACCGCCCGTCATCCGCTGCTCATCCCCGTCGCCGGTGCGGCCTTTGCGCTTGCCGCCATCGCCGCTCTCGTCCTGGCGCTCATGGGCTGGGCGACACAAGGGGCGGAGATGTTTCGCGCGCTTTCGACCGCCGGCCTTTCCTGGTGCATGTGACCGCGGCCCCGCCGGGTGCTGCAATTTGCCGCCGATCACGATTGCTTCAACTCATTGCGCAAGCTGGCCTCAGGGACTATCCAGAGCCAGATTGAAAAGATCGAGCGTTTTCTCGCGCCTTCCGGCGCAGGACGCTCCCATGAAGCCGGACGCTTGTTCATGAAGACACTTCGCATCATTCTCTGGGCGGCCGTCGCCGTCGTCGCGGCGATCCTCGGGTGGTTCACCTATGCAGTGACGTCGCCGAAATCCGAACTGGCATCCGGCCCCTTCGGCGTTCCCTTCACGCTGGTTTCCCAGACCGGCCAGCCCATCACCGAAAAGGCATTCACCGGCAAGCCGACGGCGCTGTTCTTCGGCTTCACCCATTGCCCGGAAGTTTGCCCCACCACCCTGTTCGAGATGAACGGCTGGCTGGAGAAGGTCGATCCCGAAGGCAACAAGTTGCAGGCCTATTTCATTTCCGTCGACCCGGAACGGGATACGCCGGAAATCCTCGGTCAATACGTCTCGAACGTTTCCAAGCGCGTCACCGGTATTTCCGGCCCGCCGGCCGACGTCCTGGAGATGGTCAAGGGTTTCCGCGTCTATGCCAAGAAGATTCCGCTGGACGAAAGCAAGCCGGATGGCGACTATACGATGGATCACACGGCATCCGTCTTCCTGCTTGATTCCGAAGGGCGTTTCAAAGGAACCATCGCCTATGGCGAAAATCCCGACGTCGCCGTCAAGAAGCTGGAAAACCTGCTGAAGGGATAATGCAAGCTCGGTGGGGGCGGGATGGAGAAAGGCTCTGAACGGTCCATTCTGATTGCCGGCGCAGGCCCTGTCGGGCTCACTCTGGCGCTGGAACTGGCAAGGCGCGGCATCCGGCCGCGTCTCGTCGCGAAGGCTTCCGGTCCCACACCCTCCAATGAGAGCCGCGCGCTCGGCGTCAATGCCCGCACGCTGACGCTGCTGGAAGAATGCGGCGCGACCGCGCTGATCCTGCACAAATCCCGACGGATCAACCGTTTCCGTGTCGCTTCGCGTGGAAAACCGCTACTCACCGTCGATACCGCCAAACTGCGCGGCCGCTATTCGCCGCTCTATGCCCTGCCGCAGGGCGATACCGAAGACATCCTGATCGCGCTTCTCGCCCAGCATCATATCGTGCCGGAATGGCGAACCGCCGTCGAAGACGTAACCGGCAGGACGGACAAGCCGGCCGTGTTGCTGCGGCATGCCGACGGCAACAGCGAGACGGTTTCGCCGGATATCCTTATCGGCGCAGACGGCTCCCATTCCGTCGTCAGGGAACGGTGCGGCTTCACCTTTCCCGGCGAGAGCATGGACATGCCGTTCTATCTCGCCGACTACCGCTATACCCAGCCGGTCGAAACCGGCTATGCCGAGGGCAATTTCCTCAATCCCGGCGTGGTCGCCCGCATCCCCGTGCGCGAGGACACGCTGCGCTACATCTCCACGCGGGAGGATTACGAGGGGCTGATCACCCACCCCGGCGAGATCAGGGACAAGCCCTGGGTTTCCTCCTTCCGCGTCAGTTTCCGCCATGTCGAAAGCATGCGGCGCGGCCGGGTGTTTCTGGCCGGCGATGCCGCCCATATACATTCGCCGATCGGCGCACGCGGCATGAACCTCGGCATCGAGGATGCCTGCTGGCTCGCCTGGCTGATTTCCGAAGGGCGGGAAGCGGAATATTCCGATCTGCGTATGCCGGCGATCGAAACCGTGATCAAGGCGACGCGGCGTAACACCGTCTTCGTTACGCTCCGCAACCCGATCCTGACCGGGCTGCGCCGGCTGATTCTGCCGTGGCTGTCGCTGTTTCCGGCAACCACGCGGGCGGTGCTACGCACGGTTTCCGGCCGCGACACGCCGCCTCCGCCCTGGATTCCCGGCGCAAAATAACCGCCGCTTCTTTGCGTTCGCCGGTTCGCCATGGTAGAGCCGCCGCAAGCTCGATCCCACCCCACGCAAAGGACGCCGCCGTGGCCGATATTCGCCTCTACATCACCACGACCGAAAAGCAGGCGGACGTCATCCTCGGCCACATGACCGATGCCTTCGAGGACGAAGGCTATGCCATCGCCACCATGGAGATCGACGAGAAGAACGATATCTGGGAGGCCTCCCTCTACCTGCTGCTCGACGAGGAAGAGGAAATGCAGCCGCGCTTTGCCGAACTGATCGAGGTGCATATGCCCGGCACCGAGATCAAGCGCGAGGTCATTCCCGACGTCGATTGGATCGCCAAGTCGCTCGAAGGTCTCTCACCGGTGCGCGCCGGCCGCTTCATCGTCCACGGCTCCCATGATCGCGACAAGGTGAAAGAAAACGACCTCTCGATCGAAATCGATGCCGGACAGGCTTTCGGTACCGGCCATCACGGCACGACGGCCGGCTGTCTGGAGGTGATCGACCGGGTGATGCGCGCGCGCCGGGTGACCAACGTGCTCGATCTCGGCACCGGCAGCGGTGTGCTGGCGATTGCCGCCCGCAAGCTGAAGCATGTGCCGGTGCTCGCCACCGATATCGACCCGATCGCAACGCGGGTGGCGGCCGAGAACGTGCGCCGCAACGGCATCGTCTCGGGCATCAGGACCATCACCGCTGCGGGTTTTCACTCGCCGGCCTTCGATACCTACGGCCCCTTCGACCTGATCATCGCCAATATCCTTGCCCGCCCGCTGATATCAATGGCGCCGAAGCTGGCCAGCCATCTGGCGCCGGGCGGCTCGGTGATTCTCTCGGGGATTCTCGCTTCGCAGCGCTGGAAGGTGCTTTCAGCCTACAACGCCCAGCACCTGCGCCATGTGCGCACCATCTGGCGCAACGGCTGGGTGACGATCCATCTCGACCGCGCGTGAGACTTCCGGCGTGTCCGACAGGGGCACGCCTTTTCTCTTTCCAAAAGCCTGAAATTGAAAAAGCCGCCTGTCGATCATGACAGGCGGCTTTTCAAAACCAAGGCGATGCCGAAGCACCGCCCGTTGACCGGCAAGCCGGCCACGTCCGCGAGCTTGAGGAGGAGGAGCGCTCAAGCGGACTCTTCATGGTTCAAATCGGCCATCCGGAGGGAGGAGGAGAAGGACAACCGACTATATCTGAACCATGGAGTGCGTCGCCTTTCGGCAATCGCGGGAACCGGAGACATGTCCCTCAGTTCGTTGAGGGGATTTATAGACTATTTTGCAGTGCGAGATAGGGCCTGGACGGAATAGGTGCCATGCGCTGGGCGCATAAGTATGATGATTTCTCGAAAAGCCCCGCTATTTCACCTTCTACGCTTTCGCGCCGCGAATGATCCGCTAGACTGCGATTTCCCTTTATACGTATCGCAGGCAATCCGATGTTTCAGTCTTTCGAAGTCACCTCTACTCCGCAATTCGGCAAGGAGCGTACGGATGCGCTGCGGGCGGCGCTCGCGGCCCTTGGCGTGGACGGTTTCCTCGTGCCGCGCGCCGACGAGTTTCAGGGTGAATATGTGCCGGCAAGCGCCGAACGCCTGTCCTGGCTGACCGGCTTCACCGGCTCCGCCGGCGTCGCTTTGCTGACGCCTTCCCAGGCGATTGTCTTTGTGGACGGTCGCTACGTGACCCAGCTTGCCGAGCAGGTGGACGGCAGCGTCTTCACCGGCGGCGATCTCGTCGGCGAACCGCCGCATGTCTGGCTCGAAAAGCATGGAGCCAAGGGGTTCCGCCTCGGCATCGATCCGTGGCTGCATACGGGCGCCGAAGTGAAGAAGCTTGAAAAGGCGCTGGAGAAGATCGGCGGAACGCTCGTCTTTCTCGATCACAACCCGCTCGACCGGCTCTGGAACAATCGGCCGGATGCGCCGCTCGGCCGCGTCAAGATCCAGCACAACGACCATGCCGGCGAACTCGCCAGGGACAAGATCGCCAAGATGGCGGCGGAGACGGCGAAGGCCGGTGCCGCAGCCGTCGTGCTGACCGACCCCTCCTCCATCGCCTGGACCTTCAATATCCGCGGCAGCGATGTGCCGCATACGCCGCATCCGCTCGCCCGCGCCATCATCCATGCCGATGGATCAGCCGAAATATTCCTCGACAAGCGCAAGACGGGGATCGAGGAGGAAGCCTATCTCACCCAGCTCGCCCGCATCGAGCCTCCGTCGGGTTTCATCGACCGTGTCGCGGCGCTCGCGGCCGGCGGGGTGTCGATCATGATCGACCCGGATCATGCGCCCTTCGCGCTCGCCGAGCGTATCCGCACGAGCGGCGGCACCGTGGTCGAGGCGGCCGATCCGGCCCGCCTGCCCCGCGCCTGCAAGAACAAGGCCGAAATCGAGGGTTCGCTGAAGGCGCATCTGCAGGATGGCGCGGCCATGGTCGAATTCCTGGCGTGGCTTGATTCGACGACGCCCGGCACCGTGACGGAAATCGCCGCGACCCAGAAGCTTGAAGAGGTCCGCAGAAGCGTCGGCGAGCGCATGCAGAACCCGCTGAAGGATATTTCCTTCGACACTATCGCCGGCGCCGGCAGCCATGCCGCGATCATGCACTACCGCGTCACCACCGAGACCGATCTCGCCATTGCCGATGGCAGCATGTTCCTGATCGATTCCGGCGGCCAGTACATCAACGGTACCACCGACATCACCCGCACGGTCGCCATCGGCACCGTGCCGCAGGAGCAGAAGCGGTTCTTCACGCTGGTCCTGAAGGGCATGATCGCCATTTCTGTGGCTCGATTCCCGAAGGGTTCGCGCGGGGTCGATCTCGATCCGCTTGCCCGCATCGCGCTGTGGAAGGCCGGCGCGGATTTCGCCCATGGCACCGGCCATGGCGTCGGCTCCTATCTTTCGGTTCATGAGGGACCGCAGCGGATTTCGCGGGCGGCGATGCAGGAATTGCTGCCGGGCATGATCCTTTCCAACGAGCCGGGCTACTACCGCCCCGGCGCCTTCGGCATCCGCATCGAAAACCTCGTGCATGTGCTGCCGGCCGAGATGATCGACGGCGGCGACCTGCCGATGCTTGGTTTCGAGACCATGACCTTCTGCCCGATCGATCGACGGCTGGTGCTGGCGGAGCTTTTGACGGCGGAGGAGCTGGATTGGCTCAACGCGTATCACGCAGAGACCTGCGAGAAACTGCTGCCGCTGCTGGGTGACGAGGCGACGCGAGATTGGCTGAAGGCTGCGACGGCGGTGATTGCTGGGAAGTAAGCAAGGAGCATTTGCGCGAGACGCATTATCCCCTCATCCGCCCTTCGGGCACCTTCTCCCCGCTGGGGAGAAGGGAAAGCTCTTCAGAACCCGGCGAAATGCCGGAGCGCCATCACGACGACCCAGCCGGCAAACAGCATCCACAGTGAGTTGAACCGCAGGCCGACGACAAAAGCGACGGCCATGGAGGCGGCGACGTCCCAACCGCCGTAGACGAAGGCTGGGGCAACAAGCGTCGACAGAACGGCAGCCGGCACCGCGTTCAGCGCGGCTTCCATGCGCGGCGGGATGCGCTTCATCTGGGTCATCATCACGTAGCCGCCGATGCGGGTGATGAAGGTCGCGACCGCGGCGGCGAGGATGATGTAGATCAGGTGCATGTGATCGGGGTTTGCCATCGTCCTAAACCTCATGCTCCAGTGTCACCGGCTCTTCCGGCGGGTTGCGCAGCGGCATACAGGCGGCAAGCGCCACCCCGGCGATGGCGCCGATGCTGACATGCCAGGGCGAGCCGACGAAGTGCATGGCGGCGACAGAGACGATGGAGCTGACCGCCACCACCGGCAGCCAGTGATCGCGCTTGCGGAAGCCGAGCACGAGCCCCATGAAATAGATCGGCAGGAGCACGTCGAGGCCAATCGCCTTGGGATCGCCGATCATCTGGCCGAAGATCGCGCCGATCAGCGTCATGGCCTGCCACGGCAGATAGATGATTGCGCCGAAGCCGAGATACCACGAGAAGCTGACGGTCTCGCCGGCCTCGCCCTTCTTTTCCGATTCGGCATATTGCGGATCGGTGAGCAGGAAGAAGGCGAGCGCCTTCTGGAGCGGGGTGAAATGGCTGATATAGCGGGTGAGCGACGCCGAATAGAGGATGTGGCGGAAGTTGACCGCGAAGATCGACAGGATGATCAGCCACGGCTGGACATTGTGATTGAACAGCTCGATCCCGACCATCTGGCTCGCGCCGGCATAGACGGTGACGCTCATGAAGACGGCATCGAAGATGGTAAAGCCGTTGTCGATGGCAAGTGCGCCGAATAGCGCGCCGAACGGCGAAGCCGCCAGCATGATCGGAAAGCCGCGGCGGACACCTTGCCAGAATTCGTCTTTGGACATGAAAGTGCTTTCAGGAGAGGACGGGCAGCGACTGCAGCATCCTGTCGTCAGGAAGCGTTTGGGATAAGGCGATCATGCCCATCCGACAATTGAATAAGTTTGATGAAGCGATCCGTTTCGCTGATGCGGGGGCAGGCTCTTGGCTCAGCATGTTTCGAGCTGGTGGCTTTTACCCCCCTCTGCCCTGTCGGGCATCTCCCCCTCAAGGGGGGAGATTGACTGGGGTCGGCCTCTCGCTCCCAATCTCCTCCCTTGAGGGGGAGATGCCGCATACTCCGAATATGCTTCCGCCCCTCATCCGCCCTTCGGGCACCTTCTCCCCGCAGGCGGGGAGAAGGGAAACCGTGGCCCGTCAGCGCTTGAGCTGGAAGGTGTGTTCCGGGCCGGGGAAGCTGCGGGCCTTCACCTCGGCGGCGTAGTTGGCGAAAGCTTCGCTCATGACCGGCGCGAGATTGGCGAAATGCTTGACGAAGCGCGGCTTGAAATCGGTAAAGATGCCGAGCACGTCATCGACCACGAGAACCTGCCCGTCGCAGGCCGGCGATGCGCCAATGCCGATGGTCGGCACTTTCACCTGGGCGGTGATTTCGCGGGCAACCGGCTCGACCGTGCCTTCGATGACGATGGCGAAGGCGCCGGCTTCCTCGATGGCCGCGGCATCGCGGCGGATTTTCTCGACTTCCTTGTCGTTGCGGCCGAGCGAGCGATAGCCGCCGGTCGTGTTGATCAGTTGCGGCATAAGGCCGACATGGCCGAGCACAGGAATACCGCGCTCGGTGAGGAAATGCACGGTTTCGGCCATTTCCGCGCCGCCTTCGAGCTTGACGGCGGAACAGCCGGTTTCCTTCAGCACGCGCGCCGCCGTCTCGAAAGCCTGTTCCTTCGACATCTGGTAGGAGCCGAACGGCAGATCGATGACGACGCAGGCATTCGAAGAACCGCGCATGACGGCCTGGCCATGGGCGATCATCATCTCGACGGTGACGCCAACCGTGGAATCGAGGCCGTAAAGCACCATGCCGAGGCTGTCGCCGACCAGCATGAAATCGACATGCGGGTCCATGAGCTTGGCAACCGGCGTCGTATAGGCGGTGAGGCTGACGATCGGGCGCTCGCCCTTGAGGGCCTTGATATCGGCCGGCGCCAAGCGGCGTTTGGCTGTATGTACGCTCATTCATGCCACCTTTTCAGAATTGCGCATTGGGGTCGATGACCCGGTTATCGAGCAGTTTCGTGCTCCCGAAGCGGACAAAAAGCAACAGAAGAACCGGTTTTTCGCCAATTTCGCTGATGATCCGCAACGTTTCGGGGTCGCGGATCGCGATCACCTCCGGCTTTGCAAGCGGCTCTGCGTCGATAAACTCGCTGATTGCAAGCTCCAGAGCGCCGACATCATCAGCGCCCTCGGCGATCAGCCGCTGGGCCTCATCGAGCGCCTTGGGCACGATGACGGCCGCCGCCCGCTCTTCCGGCGTGAGGTAGACGTTGCGCGACGAACAGGCGAGTCCGTCGGCCTCGCGCACGGTCGGCACGCCGATCACCTCGACCGGCTGGGCAAGATCGGCCACCATGCGGCGGATCAGCTGCAGCTGCTGGAAATCCTTTTCTCCGAAGAAGGCGCGATCCGGCTGGACGATGTTGAACAGCTTGGTGACCACCGTCGACACGCCGGCGAAATGGCCGGGGCGGACGGAGCCTTCGAGTTCGTTGCCGATCGTCGGGACATCGACGACCGTTTCCATCGGGCGCGGATACATATCGCTGACGCCCGGCGCGAAGAGGAAATCGACGCCGCCCTCGACCAGCATGGCCTGATCGCGCTCAAGGTTGCGCGGATATTTCGTCAGGTCTTCATTGGCGCCGAACTGCAGCGGGTTCACGAACAGGCTGACGACGACGATATCGCTCGATGCGCGGGCGCGGGCGACAAGCTCCATATGACCGACATGCAGATAGCCCATGGTCGGCAC
The DNA here is from genome assembly GCF_001424985.1 of Rhizobium sp. Root1212. Classification (GTDB taxonomy): domain Bacteria; phylum Pseudomonadota; class Alphaproteobacteria; order Rhizobiales; family Rhizobiaceae; genus Pararhizobium. Next base: position 606,552 of record NZ_LMDA01000012.1, on the reverse strand, counting down.
GAGTGCGACAGACTTGCCGGCCCGCCGATGGGGGGCAAGGCGCGCGCGCAGTTCGGCAATGGTGGTGATGGTTTCCATATCCGGACCCTCCAATCCGTTTTTACCGGCAGGGGGATGCCGGCCCGTCGTCCGGGTCTTCGACGAAAAGATCGAATGCGGCGACGGGTCGGCTTTCTAACGTGTGCAGTGCAAAAAGACAATTCCGCAATTGCGTGAAAGGCTCGAGGTTACGAGGCCTTGCGTTCGATGGCGCCGAAGATCGAATGGCCGGTGCCATCCTTGGCATCGAGGCGGAGAAGATCGCCGGCGGTAAGCGATGTGGTGATCGACGGCGTGCCGAGATCGACGAGGGTTCCAGCACCAAGCGACCGGTGCTTGACCTGGGCGGCGACGGCGCCGGCAAAGCCCTGCCCGCCCTCATCCTCGCCCGTCACGGCCTTGCCGTTCACGGTGAGATTGAGTGCGAGGCCGGCGATTTCATCCGGTGTCACCGCGACCGGGGAAAAGGCGGTCTCAGCGTGTTCGCCATCGACGGAAACGGTGGTCGCCAGCATGACGAGGGCAATGGCCTCGCCGGCAGCGGCGGCGTCGGAACCGGCAGCCAGATCATTGACGACGGCCACGCCATAGGCTTCGACGGTCGTCTTGCCGGATGTGAGGGAAAGATCGTCGCGCGGGGCCGCGAAGGTGCCGCCGAAGCCGCAGCCGAAAGCGCGCGGCAGTGGCGATGCGGCATCGTGCTCGTGAAAGCGCATGGTCGGCTGCGAGCCGGTTTCCACCCCTTCGGCCACCCGTTCCAGCCGTGGGGCGACATAGGCCCAGTCATCCAGCGCCGCCTGCAGGGTGCGGGCGATATGGCCCACTTCCGAGCAGCGGGTGAGGTCTTTCGAGACGACCACCAGTCGTCCGTCACGGGTCGAGTCCTTCAGGGTGGCAAGCTTCATGAATGTTTCCTCGGGTTCTGTCCGGCGGCGTCTCTGCGTCGCCTGCCGGCATACTGACATCATGAAGCGGCGCTGTCGCCAGCGTTTTTCGCGAAATTTTCGGCGGTTAGAAGAGCGAGGTGACGAAGTACGTCAGTGCGGAAATCACCGCTGCTGCCGGCAGCGTCAGGAACCAGGCGATGACGATATTGCCGGCAAGGCCCCAGCGCACGGCCGAGACGCGACGGGCGGCGCCGACGCCGATGATCGCGCCGGTGATCGTGTGCGTGGTGGAGACCGGAATACCAAGCCAGGTGGCGCCGAACAGCGTCAGCGCACCGCCGGTTTCCGCGCAAAAACCCTGCATCGGATTGAGTCGCGTAATCTTCGAGCCCATGGTGTGGACGATACGCCAGCCGCCGAACAGCGTGCCGAGCGCCATGGCGGACTGACAGGAAATCACCACCCAGAAGGGCACGTAGAACTCAGAGCCGAGATAGCCCTGCGAGAACAGGAGCACGGCGATGATGCCCATGGTCTTCTGCGCATCGTTGCCGCCATGGCCAAGCGAATAGAGCGAAGCGGAGATGAACTGCAGGCCGCGAAAACTGCGATCGACGGCAAAGGGCGTCTGGCGCACGCAGATCCACGAGACGATCAGGACGAGCAGCAGCGCCAGCACGAAGCCGATCATCGGCGACATGAAGATGGCGGCAACCGTCTTGGCAAGACCGGCAAGCACGATGGCATCGCCGCCGATCGAGGCGAGCCCCGCGCCGACGAGACCGCCGATCAGCGCGTGCGACGAGCTGGAGGGAATGCCGAAAACCCAGGTGACGATATTCCAGACGATGGCGCCCGTCAGCGCCGCGAAAATCACCGCCGGGGTCACGATCTTCGGGTCGATGATGCCGGTTCCGAGCGTTTCGGCCACATGCAGGCCGAAGAACAGGAAGGCGATGAAATTGAAGAAGGCGGCCCACATGACCGCATATTGCGGCCGCAGCACCCGCGTCGAAACGATGGTGGCGATCGAGTTCGCCGCATCGTGCAGGCCGTTCAGGAAATCGAAGAACAGCGCGACGCCGATAAGCGCGACGAGCAGCGGAAAGGCGAGCGCCGCATCCATCAGACGTTCTCGATCACGATGCCGCTGATTTCATTGGCGACGTCCTCGAAGCGGTCGACGACCTTTTCGAGTTCGCCGTAAATCTCGCTGCCGATGATATAGGCCATCGGATTGGACTGGCCGTGGCGCTTGAAAAGGTCCTTCAGGCCCTCGTCGTGCAACTCGTCGGAGCGGCCTTCGACGCGGGTGATCTCTTCGGCGATGGCGGAAAGCCGCGGCGCATTGGCGCCGATGCGGTCGAGCAACGGAACGGCCTCGGCGATCAGCCGGGCCGCATCGACGACGAGCACGCCCATGTCGCGCATGCCGGGATCGAAGGTTTTCTGTTCGAACAGGCGAATGGTCTTGACCGTCTTGTGCATCATGTCGATAGCGTCGTCCATCGACTGGATCAGGTCTTTGATGTCGCCGCGATCGAAGGGGGTGATGAAGCTGCGGCGCACCGCGAGCATCACCTCGCGGGTGATGTTGTCGGCCTGGTCCTCCAGCGCGATGATGCGCTTGCAGTTGGCATCATGATCGCCCTCGCCTGCCAAGAGCGCCTTCAGCGCATCGGCAGCGCCGACGACCGTGCGCGAATGCGCCTCGAAAAGCTCGAAGAACTTGTCCTCGCGCGGCATCAGCTTACGAAACCAACCCAGCATCGTTCAATCACCCGTCTTCGCCAGTGTCATACAACTGTCATAAATCTGGCAGCCCTCATAAAGAAGGCGAGCGAAGAAGGGAAGCTTTTACGGCCGGTAAGACGTGTTTACCCACCGATCAGGGTAAACCAGCCGTCTTCGTCGGTGGTTTCGACGCCGAGTTCGCGGGCTTTTTCGAGCTTGGAGCCGGCTCCGGGTCCTGCGACCAGCAGGTCGGTCTTCTTCGAAACGGAGCCGGCAACCTTGGCGCCGAGCCGTTCGGCCATGGCTTTCGCCTCGTCGCGGGTCATTTTTTCCAGCGAGCCGGTGAAGACCACCGTCTTGCCTGCGACAGGGCTGGAGCTTGCGACCGGGGCTTCGGCATCGAGAGGCGTGACTTCGCTCAGGAGGCGCGAGACGACATCGACATTGCGCTCTTCCTTGAAGAACTCGACGATGGCGCGGGCGACGACTTCGCCGATGCCGTCGATGACGTTGAGGTCACTCCAGGCTTCGGAGCCCGGTTCGGCGGCGGCAACCATGGCTTCGGAAAAGGCGGCATAGCTGCCGTAGGAACGGGCTAGAAGCTTTGCCGTGGTTTCGCCGACATGGCGGATGCCGAGTGCATAGATGAAACGGTGAAGGGCGATTTCGCGGCGGCTGTTGATCGCGTCAAAGAGTTTACGGACGCTGACCTTGCCGAAGCCGTCGATGTTTTCGAGCTTGGTGAGCGTCGATGCCTCCTGCCGGCGCTGTAGGGTGAAGATATCGGGGGCCGTCTTGATCGACAGCGCCGGATCTTCGGCCTCGAAGAAGAAATCGATCTGCTTGGAGCCGAGGCCTTCGATATCGAAGGCGTTGCGGGAGACGAAGTGCTTTAGGTGCTCGACGGCCTGCGCCCGGCAGACGAAGCCGCCGGTGCAGCGGGTGACGGAATCGAGCTTGCCGGTCTTTTCGTTGCGCTCGCGCACCGCATGGCTGCCGCAGACCGGGCAGATTTTCGGGAATTCGTAGCGCACGGCATTCGCCGGCCGCTTTTCCATGACGACATCGAGCACCTGCGGGATCACGTCCCCTGCCCGCTGGACAATGACGGTATCGCCGATGCGGATATCGTGGTCCGGCTCGCGGATGCGCTCGCCGCTGTTGCCGATGCCCTCGATATAATCGGCATTGTGCAGCGTCGCATTGGTGACGACGACGCCGCCGACGGTGACGGGGGTGAGGCGCGCGACGGGCGTCAGCGCGCCGGTACGGCCGACCTGGATGTCGATGTTTTCGACGGTCGTGAAGGCCTGCTCGGCCGGGAATTTGTGGGCTGTTGCCCAGCGGGGCGAGCGGGAGCGGAAGCCGAGGCGCTGCTGCAGGTCGAGCTGATCGACCTTGTAGACGACGCCGTCGATATCGTAATCGAGGTCCGGCCGTTCGAGGCCGATCTCGTTATAGTGCTCGATGATCGCCTCGACGGAGGAAAGCCGCTTCATCAGCGGATTGACGGGGAAACCCCACGTCTTGAAAACCTCGACCATGCCGAGCTGGGTATCGGCGGGCATCTCGGAGATTTCGCCCCAGGCATAGGCGAAGAATTTCAGCTTGCGGCTGGCGGTGATGGTGGGGTCGAGCTGACGCAGGGAGCCAGCGGCGGTGTTACGCGGATTGACGTAGGTCTGCTTGCCTTCCGCCTCCATTTGGGCGTTCAGCGCCAGGAAATCGCTTTTCGCCATATAGACTTCGCCGCGCACTTCGACGACGGCGGGTACGCCGGCCGGGAGCGTCTGCGGGATTTCCCTGATGGTGCGGATATTGGCGGTGACGTTCTCGCCGGTCGTGCCATCGCCGCGGGTGGCGGCGCTGACGAGCTTGCCGTTTTCATAGCGGATCGACATGGAAAGGCCGTCGATCTTCGGCTCGGCGGTGAAGGCGATGGAATTGTCCGACAGGCGGCCGAGGAAGCGGTAGACGCTGTTGATGAAATCGCGCACGTCCTCATCGGAAAAGACGTTGTCGAGGGAGAGCATCGGCCGGGCGTGGACGATTTGGCCCAGAGTCGGCAACGGCGCCGACCCTTTCATGTTTTCAATCCTATTTAAAAGATCAGCGAAGGCATGCCGTTGATTTAAAAGAACTTTGTACAACCTAACCATTGCATCGAATGCCGAATCTGGCATGATAGGCATGTCATAGGTGTGGTACTGTTCATTGGCATAGAATATTGCATCGGACAGTTTCTGTACATATTCTTCAGAGATTTTATTCTTAAAAGATAAAAGATTCTCCATTTTTTGTATTTTTACTTCTGAAGAGTCAGACTCGAAACTTCGATGCTTATCGATCAGAATATCTACGAGATCACGACTATATTTCGAGTCGAAATCTTGAAATGCTTCAACCAGATCAGCCTTTCGAAGATTGGGCGCCATCAGCAAATAATCGTCAGCAATTTGATTGATATCAGAATTGCGGTTGTGACCTATCTGCTTCATTTTGAGTTTTCCTTGGTCAATAGGATTAGCGCATTCTGGCAAGTGAGTTTCTTCGCCAGACGCTCCAGCTTCGTTGCAACCTCTTCAAAGGTGAGATTTTTAACGGCGATCAACATGACCAGACTCCTCGGATGTGGGAGTCGTTTTAGAGCAAATTGTGGAGATGGAAAGAGGGAGTTGGCGGGCTTTTCGGACCACCATCCCTACCCGTTCCCCGCCAGCAGCCTTGCCGCAGCCGCCCTCGCCTCTTCCGTCACCGAAGCGCCGGCGAGCATGCGGGCGATTTCTTCGGTGCGGGCCTTGTCGTCCATGCGGGCGACGCGGGTGGCGATGGTTTCGGCTTTCTCAGTCGAAGGTCCCTTGGAGATCAGGAGATGGGTCGCGGCGCGGGCTGCGACCTGCGGGGCGTGGGTGACGGAGAGGACCTGAACCTTGTCGGACAGGCGCTTCAGCCGCTGGCCGATGGCATCGGCCACCGCGCCGCCGACGCCGGTGTCGATTTCGTCGAAGACGAGGGTCGGGGCGGAGCCGCGGTCAGCGAGCGCGACCTTCAGCGCCAGCAGGAAACGCGAGAGCTCGCCGCCCGAGGCCACCTTCATGATCGAGCCCGGACGGGTGCCGGGGTTGGTCTGGACGTGGAACTCGACGATGTCGATGCCTTCGGCAGCCGCATTGGCGGTATCGCTTGCGACCTCGACCATGAAACGTGCGCGTTCCAGTTTTAGCGCCGGAAGCTCGGCCATGACGGCTTCGGACAGCGCGGTCGCGGTATTGTGGCGTTTTTCCGAGAGCAGCGTGGCGGCCGAATCATAGGTGGATTTGGTCAGCCTCAGCTGACCTTCGAGCTGCTTCAGCTTTTCCTCGCCGGCATCGAGATCGGCGAGATCGGAGATCATCTTGACGGCAAGCGCCGGCAGGCCGGTGACCGGAACGGAATATTTGCGGGCGGCGGCGCGCAGCGCAAAGAGGCGCTCTTCGACGCGCTCCAGTTCCTTCGGATCATATTCGGTCTTGCGCAAGGCGCGCTCGACGGCCATCTGCGCGTCCGACAGGTGGTTGAGGGCGGTGTCGAGGAATTCGACGGTCTCTTCCAGCAGGCCCGGCGCCTCGTGGCTCTTGCGCTCCAACCGGCGCACGAGCGAGGCGATCAGCGGCACGGGTGAGGCATTGCCGTTCAGGAATTCGCTGGCTTCGTTGATATCGACGGCGATGCGCTCGGCCTTCATCATCCGGGCGCGGCGTTCGGCAAGCTCGTCCTCCTCGCCATCCTGCGGCGAGAGGGTTTCAAGCTCTTCGACGGAAGAGCGCAGGTAATCGGCTTCGCGGGCGGCCGCTTCCACCTTTTCGCGGTGCTTGCGCAGGGTGCGCTCGGCATCCTTCCAGACACGGTATAGCTCGGCGACACCCGTCGCCTCTTCGGCAAGGCCGCCGAAGGCATCGAGCAGGGTGCGGTGGGCGTGGGTATCGACCAGGGCGCGATCGTCGTGTTGGCCGTGGATTTCGACGAGAAGCTGGCCAGCCTGGCGCATCAGTTGCACGGACACGGGCTGGTCGTTGACATAGGCCTTGGTGCGGCCGTCGGTGTTCTGCACCCGGCGGAAGATCAGGTCGCCATCGTCATCGATGCCGTTTTCGCGCACCAGCAGACGGGCGGGATGATTGCCGGGGATATCGAAGACGGCGGTCACCTGCCCCTTGTCGCTGCCATGGCGCACCAGCGAGCCATCGCCGCGGCCGCCGAGCGCCAGCGAAAGACTGTCGAGAAGGATCGATTTACCCGCGCCGGTCTCGCCGGTCAGCACCGAAAGGCCGCTCTCGAAGGAAAGATCAAGCCGTTCGATCAGGACGATATCGCGGATCGAGAGCTGTGAAAGCATCCGGTTTCGATTCTCCCAGGGCCGGGTCCGTCAATCAAGTTTCTGTCTGGGCGCATGTCGTTATCGCAAAACCGCTCAAACACTTTTGCGCGACATGCTTTTGGAACAGGGCCAGTTGCGGCCGCAAACTGCCGCAGCGGCCGCCGATTCGCAACATGATAGCCGAGTGGCTTAGACGCCGAGCAGACTCTTGCCGGCGCGCGAAATCCACGAACCCTTGTTTTCACGCGGCTCAAGACCGCCGGTCTGCAGCAGCTTGTAGCTGTCGGCATACCACTGGCTGTCCGGATAGTTGTTGCCGAGAACGGCAGCGGCGGTCTGCGCCTCGCCGACCACGCCCATCGCAAAATACGATTCGACGAGGCGCGCGAGCGCTTCTTCGATCTGGTTGGTGGTCGGATATTTTTCGACGACGGTGCGGAAGCGGGTCACGGCGGCAAGGTATTCCTTGCGCTCCAGATAGTAGCGGCCGATCTGCATTTCCTTGCCGGCGAGTTGGTCCTTGGCGAAGCGGATCTTGGCCTGCGCGTCCTCGGCATATTCCGAGCCCGGATAGTTGTCGATGACCTTCTGCATGGCCTCGATGGTGTTCTGGGCCGGCTTCTGGTCCTGCGTGACGGACGGGATCTGCTTGGAATAGGCAAGGCCGACGATGTACTGGGCGTAGGCTGCGTCTTCCGACTGCGGATAAAGATTGAGGTAGCGGTTGGCCGCGTTGATCGCGTCCTGATTCTGGCCGTTGCGGTAAGCAACGAAAGCCTTCATGACAAGCGCCTTGCGGGCATATTCCGAGAAGGGATGCTGCTGGTCGACGGCTTCGAACTTGCGCGCTGCTTCCGTCGTCTTGCCGGCCTGCAGGTTGGCGAGACCCTGATTGTAGAGGGTTTCCGGCGGATCGGTCTCGGCCGTCAGCTTGGTGATGTCGATATCCGGATCGTTCTGGCATGCCGTCAGCAAGAGGCCGGTCACCGATGCGGTAAGCGCGATGGAGACGACACGCGCCATCTTCTTCATGTCAAGCTGGCCTGCAAATACCATAAGAAAATCCCACTCATGCGCCGGTAAGGCTACCGCCGCCTATGAACCGCGTTTTAGATCAAGATGCAACACGCCCGCAACGTCATGATCAGCGATTAACGCAATTTTGTGGCAGCCGTTACGTGAAAAAGCCGGCGAAACGCCGGCTTTCATCCTCGAAGCGTATAGGAATTACTGCGCGCCGGCAGCAATTGCCTCGCGCACGGCCGGACGCTGACGCGTCGGCGTGCTTTCGACGATCTCGTAAGCCGTCGGGTCGCTCATCAGTGCCTTCAGCGCATGGGCGTTCATCTTGTGGCCGCCGCGATAGGAGCGATAGCAGCCGAGGAACGGCATGCCGGCAAGCGCGAGATCGCCCACCGCATCGAGCGTCTTGTGACGCACGAATTCGTCCTTGGCATAGCGCAGGCCCTCGACATTGATGACCGTGTTGTCGTCGGAGATGACGACCGAGTTTTCGAGCGAGGAGCCGAGACCGCGGCCGGCGGCCCACATCTTCTCGACATCGCGCATGAAGCCGAAGGTGCGGGCGCGCGACAGCTCGTTCTTGAAGGTCGACGGCGTCATGTCGCCCTTCCACGACTGGCGGCCGATCAGCGGGCAATCGAAATCGATCTCGACTTCGAAGCGCATGCCGCCTTCATAGGGAAGGAATTCCGACCAGGAAGCGCCCGCTTCGATGCGGACCGGCTTCAGGATGCGGATGTAGCGGCGCTTGGTTGCCAAGGCCCGGATGCCGGCCTGCTCGATCGCTTCGACGAACGGAGCCGAGCTGCCGTCCATGATCGGCATTTCGGCGCCCTGCACCTCGACGACGAGGTTATCGATGCCGAGTGCGTAGATCGCGGCCATGACGTGTTCGATGGTGGCGATGAAGGTGGCCGGGGTGAAACCGAGGACCGTGCAGAGATCGGTGTTGCCGACCTGCGAGGAAACCGCCTTGAACTCGCTGACGACGGTGTCGCCGTTCATGCGCTGGAAGACGATGCCGGTATCGACTTCGGCTGGCTGGAAGGTGATGGAAACTTCCGTGCCCGAATGTACGCCGGTACCCGACAGAGTGACGGCGCTTGCGATCGTCGTCTGAAAACCAAGCTGTCCAATTCCCAGTACCATGCTCTTTGCCTTATCAATGCGGGCGGCCGGTTCAAGCCGCCAATCAGAATCTTGCGAACCGCGGCATTGGCCATAAGAAACCCACGATCGGCAGCACTCTCGCGCTGCCAGCCGGATCATCTCAAGCCAGCGATGGTGAAATCGCCTATGCCCCTGTTGTCCCGACCGTCAACATAATGGGCTCCGGGCGCCAAACCAAATCACTGTTTCTTTCGGTTTGTTACGCAATCGACACATGGCATTAGATCATGAAAACATTGATCAAAACATAAAAAATGCCCAGGCGTTAAGCCTGGGCATTCGGCAAGGTGGAAGGAAGGCTGAAATCAGTTCGACTGACGGCGCAGGAACGCCGGGATTTCGAGCTGATCGTCTTCATGGGCGCGCGGCTGCGGAGCAAGCCGTGCGCGATCGTCGAGCGATGCCCGACGCGGTGCGTAGACGCTGGCTTCCGGCGACAGCGGACGACGCTGCTGGGAAGCTGCCGGCGGTGCACCGGCGGTCATATCCGCTGCGACGGCGTGAGTTTCTTCTTCACGACGTCCCAGCGAATTGGTGATCCGCTTCAACAGACCCATCGGACCGCGGTCTTCATGCGCGGCCGGCTGTGCCCGGTGCTCGGCCTCGGCCTTTACCATCGGCGGAAAGTCTTCGACCTTCGGCATGCGAACCTGCTCGGCGTGATCGCGGATCACCGGAGCGGCCTGCTCATGGCGGGCAGCGACGGGTTCCTGACGCAGGACCGGCTGAGGCGCCGGTTGATGCGCGACCGGGGCCGGCTGGTGGACGGGCATTTCGACCGGACGCTGGGCAACCGGAGCGGGCTGCTGTGCGACCTGTTCGACGGGGGCAGCGCCGGCGAAAAGACGGCTCTGCGGGCGGAATTCTTCCTGCGGCTGGGCTGCCGGAGCAGCGGCGCGCTGATGGGTCTGCAGGAACAGCTCGCGTTCCAGCTCGGCCTGACGGATCGCCTTGGCGATCTCATCAGCCTGAGAGGTCGGCTGCGGTGCGGCCTGCTGGGTGACCGGCTGCGGCGCCGGCTGCTGGACAACCGGGGCGGGCTGCATCTGCTGCGCAACGGCCGGCTGCTGGACCGGAGCGGCCGGGATCGCTGCCGAGGGGCGAACGACGGGCTTTGCTACCGGGCGAAAGCTGGCGGTGCGGTCAGCCACCTCCGCAGCCGTGCGGTCGATGCCGGTTGCGACGACAGAAACGCGGATCAGGCCTTCGAGTTCTTCATCGAAGGTTGCGCCGAGGATGATGTTGGCGTCGGGATCGACTTCTTCACGGATGCGGGTTGCAGCTTCATCGACTTCGAAGAGGGTGAGGTCGCGACCGCCGGTGATCGAGATCAGCAGGCCCTGTGCGCCCTTCATCGAGGTTTCGTCGAGCAGCGGATTGGCGATCGCAGCTTCGGCGGCGGCCATTGCGCGGCCTTCGCCCGATGCTTCGCCGGTGCCCATCATGGCGCGGCCCATCTCGCGCATCACCGAACGGACGTCGGCGAAGTCGAGGTTGATGAGGCCTTCCTTGACCATGAGGTCGGTGATGCAGGCAACGCCCGAATAGAGAACCTGGTCGGCCATGGCGAAGGCGTCCGCGAAGGTCGTCTTGTCGTTGGCGATCCGGAAGAGGTTCTGATTCGGGATGACGATCAGGGTGTCGACCGACTTCTGCAGCTCGGCGATGCCCATGTCTGCGAGGCGCATGCGACGCGCGCCTTCGAAGTGGAACGGCTTGGTGACGACGCCAACCGTGAGGATGCCCTTGTTGCGGGCAGCCTGGGCCACGACCGGAGCCGCACCCGTGCCGGTGCCGCCGCCCATGCCGGCGGTGACGAAGCACATATGGGTGCCCTGCAGGTGATCGATGATCTCGTCGATGCACTCTTCAGCGGCTGCGCGGCCAACTTCCGGCTGCGAGCCTGCACCGAGGCCTTCGGTGACCGCAACACCCATCTGGATGATGCGTTCGGCCTTGGTCATGGTCAGCGCCTGAGCATCCGTGTTGGCGACGACGAAATCGACGCCCTGGAGGCCTGCGGTGATCATGTTGTTAACAGCGTTGCCACCACCCCCGCCAACACCGAAGACGGTGATGCGGGGCTTCAGCTCGGTGATATCCGGCTTTTGCAAGTTGATAGTCATAGTACCCGTTCCTTCCTGGTTTCTGGCCGCCTTGCCGAGCCGGCCAAATCTTTAGAATTCCAACCCCGAGCCCGCCTTACCTGAGCGGGCTCGAGACGTTCAAAAACTTTCCTTGAGCCACTGCCCGACACGGGCGATGCGACCCTGTCCACCCGAGAGCGACGAGAGCAGACCGCCCTGCGACGCGTGGGTTTCCATCTCTGCGACCTGCGGGTAGATCATCAGACCGACCGCGGTGGAAAAGGCCGGGCCCTTGGCAGCCGCCGGAAGACCGGAGACGCCGAGCGGACGGCCGATGCGAACATTGCGCGCCAGAATGCGGCGGGCCGCTTCGGGCAGGCCGGTAAGCTGGCTTCCGCCGCCCGTCAGAACCACGCGCTTGCCGACGATGGGCGAGAAGCCCGAACGCTGGATGCGGTCGCGGATCAGTTCCAGCGTCTCTTCGATGCGGGCGCGCACGATGCGCGACACCAGCGCGCGCGGCACATGGGTCGGCTGGTCGCGCTCGTCTTCGCCGATCGGCGGGACGGTGACGATATCGCGCTCGTCGGCGCTGGCCGGCAGGGCCGAGCCGTGGACGACCTTCAGGCGCTCCGCATCCTCGATGCGGGTGGAAAGACCGCGCGCCAGATCGGTGGTGACGTGGTGGCCGCCGAGCGAGACGGCATCGGCATGCACCAGCTTACCTTCGGCGAAGACCGAGATCGTCGTGGTGCCGCCGCCCATGTCGATGGCGGCGCAGCCGAGTTCGACTTCATCATCCACCAGGGCTGCAAGGCCGCTAGCGTAAGGGGTCGCGACAATGCCTTCGACCGAAAGGTGAGCCCGATTGATGCAGAGTTCGAGGTTTTTCAGGGCGGCGCGTTCGGCCGTCAGCATGTGCATGTCGACGCCGAGCTGGTCGCCGAACATGGCCATCGGATCGCGAATGCCGCGCTCGCCATCGAGCGAATAGCCTGTCGGCAGCGAGTGCAGGACGACGCGGTCCTGACGCTGGGACTGGTGAGCGGCGGCGGCCAGAACCTTCTTCAGGTCGGCTTCCTCGACTTCCTGTCCGCCGAGATCGATGGAAGCGGTGTAGATGTCGCTCTGCAGGCGGCCGGCGGAGATGTTGACGATCAGGCTGTCGATTGTCAGGCCGGCCATGCGCTCGGCCGCATCGACGGCAAGCCGCACGACGCTTTCGGTCGCATCGAGATCGGCGATGACACCGTTCTTGATGCCGCGCGACTTGTGGTGGCCGATGCCGATCACTTCGATCGAATGGGTGCGGCCGGGCAGGATCTGGCTTTCAGCCTTCGGCGTCAGCCGGCCGATCATGCAGACAACCTTCGTCGAGCCGATATCCAGAACGGAAACGACATGCGACCGCTTCGACGACAGCGGCTTCAGGCGGGGCAGGCCAAAATGGGACGAACCGAAAAGGCTCATGTACGATTCTCCTGCTCCTGCTTCTTCAATAACTTCGTGCGGGCATCGACGGCCACCTGGCGGCGGGTCGCGGCTTCCGGCGTCAGACGAATGGTGGTGCGGTCTTCGAGGCGCAGATCGACGGCGGCGATATCGCGCTCCAGAAGCTGCTGGCCCTCTTCCATGGTGGAGAGAACTTCCATGGCGCGTTCCAGATCCTGCTCCGGCAGCTTGATGACGATGCCGTTGTCGAGCTGCAGGTCCCAACGACGACCGGCGACGCGGACGTAAGCCTTGACGCGATCGCGAATTTCCGGCCAGGCCGAGAATTTTTCGTAGAAATCGGCAGCCGCCGTTTCGGCATCGCGGCCGACGAACAGCGGCAGTTCCGCAAACTTGTTGTCGCGCAACGGGGCAATGACGCTGCCGCTCTTTTCGATGAGCGACAGATCGGAACCGTGCTGCCAGATACCAAACGCCTTGCGCTCCTTCAGCGCGACTTCGATGGTGCCCGGATAGACCTTGCGGACGGAGACAGCCTCGACCCACGGCATTTCACCGATGAGCTTGCGGGCTTCGGCGATATCGAGCGCCACCAGCGAGGTCGCGCCGTCGAGGCCGAGCTGCTGGAGGATATCGATTTCCGAGGTCTGGTCGTTGCCGGAAACCTTGACGTCTTCGATGGCAAAGCCGGCAGCCGTCGTCGTGGTCTGGGCGAAATCCTGGCCGTGACCGCCGAGCGACATGCCGTAAAGCCCGGTCGCAGCGAAGAATGCAGCAGCCGAAACGGTGCCGGTATAAGGCGCGAAATGGATGCGGCCGGTGCCGAGGCTGACGAGGAAGCGCACGACGCGGCGCAGCGGACGCGGAAGCACGAACTGACCGTCCAGATCAGCCGCTTCAAGCGGTGCACGCACCCTGCCCTGTCTTCTGCCCTTCAACGCAAACACGAAGCGTCCTCCACGATCCACTTAAGGAATTCACCAAACGAATAGCCGGCATGGACGGCCATTTCAGGCACCAGGGAGGTCGGGGTCATGCCCGGCTGGGTGTTGATCTCCAGCCAGATAAGCTCACCGTCTTCAGAGAACCGATCGTCGAAACGGAAGTCGGAGCGGCTTACGCCACGGCAGCCGATCGCCTGATGCGCCTTGACTGCCAATGATTGTATTTTTTGGTAAATAATTGGTGAAATTTCCGCCGGAATGACGTGTTTCGAGCCACCTTTTACGTATTTGGAATCGTAATCGTAGAAGCTGTGGCCCTGCGGAATGATTTCCGTGACGCCGAGCGCCGCACCACCCATGACACCACAGGTCAGCTCGCGACCATAGATATAGCGCTCCGCCATGACGCGGTCGCCGTAGCGCCACTCGGAGGAACCGAGAATCTGCGGCGGGTGCGACTGATCTTCCTGGACCATCACAACGCCGAAGCTCGACCCTTCGGAGACCGGCTTGACGACGTAAGGCGGCTTCAGCGGATGCTCGCTGCCGAAATCGTGGCGATCCATGATTCGCGCTTCGGCAACCGGAATGCCGGAGGCGGCGGCGACATATTTGGCCTGCGCCTTGTCCATGGCGAGTGCCGAGGCAAGCACGCCGGAATGGGTATAGGGGATTTCGAGATATTCGAGGATGCCCTGAATGGTGCCATCCTCGCCGTAGGGGCCATGAAGGGCATTGAAGGCGACATCGGGGCGCAGCGCGGCAAGCGTCGCCGCGACGTTGCGGTCGACGTCCACGCGCGTCACGCGATAACCTTCCGCCTCAAGGGCGTCCGCGCAGGCAGTCCCCGACGAAAGGCTCACCGGCCTCTCCGAGGAAAATCCACCCATCAGGACTGCCACATGCTTGGCGCTCATCACACTCTCCGACATCAACACCTGCCTTTATGAAATTGCGCTTGCGCAGAGCTTGTAGGAGCCGCGATTCGCGAATTTCAGGCACAGGCTCACTAGAACGGCATTATGGTTAATGAACCGTTTACTTTGGTTAACCCGTTTGGTGAGATGATGGAAAAATCCGAGACGAAAGATAATTTTTCTGATTTTAAATCAGCGTGTTGCCGAAAGTACTAAACATGACCTGAAATGTGAAAGGCCCCGCCGAAATGGCGAGGCCCTGTCTTTTTTCCGGTGATTCCGGCCTGTTTCAGTCGTCTTCGCCGACGATCTTCCAGACGATGCCGCCGATCGCACCGCCAAGCAGTGGCGCCAGCCAGAAAAGCCACAATTGCTGTAGCGCCCAACCGCCGACGATCAGCGCCTGACCGGTCGAACGCGCCGGATTGACCGAGGTGTTGGTGACCGGAATGGAGATCAGGTGGATGAGTGTCAGCGCCAGACCGATGGCGATCGGCGCGAAACCCACAGGCACGCGACCGTGAGTCGAGCCGAGGATGATGAACAGGAACATCGCCGTCAAAACCACCTCGATCAGCAGCGCCGACATCAGCGAATAGCCCCCCGGCGAGTGTTCGCCGTAACCATTGGCGGCAAAACCGCCGAGCTGGAAATCAGCCTTGCCGCTGGCAATCAGGTAGAGCACCAGCGCCGCAACGATGGCGCCTGCCACCTGCGCGACGATATAGGCAGGGAGCGACGAGGCCGGGAACTTGCCGGCAACCGTGAGGCCCACAGAAACGGCCGGATTGAAATGACCGCCGGAGATGCCTCCCACCGCATAGGCCATGGTCAGCACGGTAAGGCCGAAGGCAAAGGCCACGCCAAGCAGGCCGATGCCGACCTCGGGAAACGCAGCCGCGATGACCGCGCTGCCGCAGCCCCCGAAAACAAGCCAGAATGTTCCTAAAAATTCCGCAGAAAGCTTCTTGAACATGGTTTCCCCTTGAGTGGAGCAACGCCCCTTGCGCCGCTGGACAGTCTCGTCCGCCCGGAAAACCCCGTACACATTTTATCCGGTATGCCGCGAACCAGAATGCAACTCAAAATTTCTCCAGAATTCGATTCCCGTCAAGAACGACGCCTCTGGGCCGGGGATACGCAGCATCTTCAAGCTGAATCAGAACTGACGAAAGAGTCATGAAGGCGCTGATTTCGCGTCTCTTTTTCATTGCCGGATGACTTTTGCATTTCTCCCTTCTAAGCTTCCCGCAGGAGGACATGGCATGATCGATCGACGGCATTTCCTGAAAAACAGCCTTTCCGCCGGGCTGCTGCTGACGCTTTCAGGCGGCTCGGGCCGCGCCGCCGTTCCCAAGACCGACGCCACCTTCCTTGTCATCAACGACGTGCATTCTTGCCGCATGGGCTCGGGCCTCAGCCCGAATTGCGCGGCCGAAGGCAAGACGGATGCGGCGTTGTTGCGGCACATAAGGGCGCTGAACCGGATCACCGAACAAGCGTGGCCGCGGGAGATCGACGGCAAGCCGACCGGTCTTTCCAGTGCCGGACAGCGGATCGCCACGCCACTTGGCATCGTCGTCAGCGGCGATATCACCGATGACGGCGGCGGGCAGATGGCGGAGCTTGGCGAGGGCACGCAACTGCTTGAGTTCTCACACCGCTATCAGGAGGGGATCGGGCCGGACCGGGTGCATTTCCCCGTCTATGTCGGTCTCGGGAACCACGATCTGGATCAGGACGGCCGACCGCCGCATCCGAACTGGTATCGCGACGAGCTGCGCGACTATGTGCGGCTCAACCACAAGCCCAGCGCCTTCTTCAAGCCGCCCTACCCGGCCGACAATTACCACGAGGCTTCCGATTGCTACTCCTGGAACTGGGGCGGGCTGCATCTGGTGCAGGCGCAGCGTTTTGCCGGAGATACGAACAAGGGTGCGGCAAGTGCATTGGATTGGCTGAAGAACGATCTTGCCACCTTCGCCGCCGACGGACGGCCAGTGGTGATCTTCCAGCATTATGGCTGGGACCCGTTTTCGCTGGAGCGCTGGGACCCGGAGGCGAAGACTTTCGACGATCAGGGAAGCGGCAATCCGCACTGGTGGTCGGATGCGGATCGTCAAGCGTTTCTCGATATCCTGAAGGGCTACAACATCGCCGCCGTCGTGCATGGGCATGAGCATGATACGGCGATGATCTATCAGGCCGCCGGCCATGACATCATCAAGCCGACCGCTGTCTATAAGGGCGGTTTCGGCGTGGTGCGGGTGACGGACAAGGGAATGGACGTGGTTTTGGGGGAAGCCGCGGATGATATGGGCGGCGTGCGGTTTCTTGCGGCGTTCAGCAAGAACTTCGGGTGATGTTTTTTCCCCGCGGCAAGCTCGGGACTCGCGGGGATACCCCCTCATCCGGCCCTATGGGCCACCTTCTCCCCGCTGGGGAGAAGGGAAGCCAGCCGCCATTCCGAGCGATAATCGCTTACGCCAAAGCCTTGCCGAGGAATTCCTTGACCTCGTAGCCCGGCATGAAATTGCCAACGCGCTTGATTTCCCACTGCAGCGCGATGCCGGAGTTTTCCATCACGCGCTGGCGCACGGTCTCGCCGAGATATTCGAGTTCGTAGCCGCTCGCTTGGCCCGTGTTGATCATGAAATTGCAGTGCATCGGCGACATCTGCGCGCCGCCGATCATCAGGCCGCGGCAGCCGGCTTCGTCGATCAGCTTCCAGGCGGAATGGCCTTCCGGGTTCTTGAAGGTCGAGCCACCGGTCTTTTCTCGGATCGGTTGCACGGTTTCGCGGTGCTGGCGCACGGCGTCCATCTCGGTGCGGATCTTGGTCTTGTCTTCCGCATAGCCCTCGAAGACAGCATGGGTGAAGATCAGGTCCTTCGAGGCCGACGAATGGCGGTAGCTGTAGCCCATGTCGGCCTTGGAGAGCACATGCTTGTTGCCCTTGCGGTCGACCGCATGGACCTCGACGACGCGCTCGCACGTCTCGCCGCCATTGGCGCCGGCATTCATGCGCAGCGCACCGCCGACGGAGCCGGGGATGCCGTAATAGAAAGCGAAGCCGCCGATGCCGTGATCGAGCGTCATCGCGGCAAGGTTCTTGTCCGGGCAGATGGCGCCAGCCTTGACGCGGTTTTCAGCGACAAGCTCGATATCGCCAAAACCCTTGGCAGAGAGGCGGATGACCACGCCCTCGATGCCGCCGTCGCGCACGAGCAGGTTGGAGCCGACGCCGGCGACCATGACGGGGACGTCTTCCGGCAGGAGCTGCAGGAAGGTCACGAGGTCTTCAAGGTCGTGCGGCTGGAACATCAGTTCGGCGAGACCGCCGGCGCGGAACCAGGTCACACGGTCCATGGGTGCATCCGGCGTCAGGCGTCCGCGCAATGCGTTCACGCCCTCCCCGAGAGAAGCCAGAAGTTGGGTGCCGTTTACCTGTTTCATGCGGAATGTCCTGAAATGCCTGCGAGTTCCTTCGGAAGAGCAGCGGCCCAGTAGGTGATGCTGCCAGCCCCCAAGAGAACCACAAAGTCTCCCGGTTGCGCAATGCCTGCGACGATAGGAGCGATCGCGTCCGGGCCTTCGATGTAACGGGCGTCGCGATGGCCGCCGGCTTTCATGCGGGAAACCAGTTCCTGCGAATTCACGCCTTCGATGGGGTCTTCACCCGCCGAATAGACCGGCGCGATCATGATCGTGTCGGCATCGTTGAAGCAGGCGGCGAAATCGGTGAACAGGCTTTCCAGGCGCGAATAGCGGTGCGGCTGGTGTACGGCGATGATTCGGCCCTGACAGGCCTCGCGCGCGGCGCGCAGTACGGCCTTGATCTCGACGGGGTGGTGGCCGTAGTCGTCATAGACGCAGACGCCGTTCCACTCGCCGGTGAAGGTGAAGCGGCGCTTGACGCCGCTGAAATTGGCGATGCCGCGGGCAATGGCTTCCGGCGGGATGCCGAGACGCTGGGCGACGGCGATGGCGGCTGTCGCGTTCGAAACGTTGTGGCGGCCGGGCATCGGCAGGCGCAGGTCGGTCATGGAGATGACCTGGCCGGTGCGGCGGCGGCGGATTTCGATGTCGAAGACCGAGGTCGCACCATCCATGCGGATGTTGGAGAAGCGCACGTCGGCCTGCGGGTTTTCGCCGTAGGTGATGACCTTGCGGTCCTCGATCTTCGAGACCATGGTCTGCACTTCGGGATGATCGAGGCACATGACGCCAAAACCGTAGAACGGCACGTTTTCGACGAACTGGCGGAAAGCGGCGCGCACGGCGTCGAAATTACCGTAGTGATCGAGGTGCTCGGGGTCGATATTGGTGACGACGGCGATATCGGCGGGCAGCTTCAGGAAGGTGCCGTCCGATTCGTCGGCTTCGACCACCATCCACTCACCCTCGCCCATGCGGGCATTGGTGCCATAGGCATTGATGATGCCGCCATTGATGACGGTCGGGTCGAGGCCACCGGCTTCGAGAAGGGAGGCGACCATCGACGTGGTGGTCGTCTTGCCGTGGGTGCCGCCGATGGCGATGGCGTTGCGGAAGCGCATGAGTTCCGCCAGCATTTCGGCGCGGCGCACGACCGGCAGCAGCTTTTCGCGGGCGGCGATCAGTTCCGGGTTGGTCTTCTTGATCGCGGTGGAGACGACGACGACTTCGGCATCACCGAGGTTTTCCGCCTTATGGCCGACGAAGACCTCGATGCCCTTGTCGCGCAGGCGCTGAACGTTGGCGCTGTCGGACTGGTCGGAGCCCTGCACCCTGTGGCCGAGATTGTGCAGCACCTCGGCGATACCGCTCATGCCGATGCCGCCAATCCCGATGAAGTGGACGAGACCGATGCTCTGCGGCATTTTCATGGGCGTGATTCCTTGAATTTCGCGATCGTTAAACCGCCTGCAATAGCTTCAACCATGGCGGCAAGCAAGCGCGCGGCATCCGGCTTGCCCGCACGTTTGGCGTTTTCCGCCATTTGTACGAGCGAGTCCGGGTTGGTCATCGCATTGGTCAGGATGCGGCTGAGCTTTTCGGCGGAAAGGTCGGATTGGGCGATGACCTTCGCCCCGCCGGTCGCGGCGAGGGCTGCGGCATTGGCGGCCTGATCGTGATCGAGCGCATAAGGATAAGGCACGAGGATCGCCGGGCGGCCGATGACGGAGATTTCCGAGACCGTCGAGGCCCCCGAACGGCAGATCACCAGATGGGCCTTGCCGATGCGCTCGGCCATGTCGGTGAAGAACGGCTGGATCTCGGATTTAAGATCGAGCTTGGCGGAGCAGTTCGAAACCATCTCCATGTCTTCCGGGCGGGCCTGCTGGGTGAGCCGCAGGCGCTTCTGCAGATCGGCATCGAGCAGGCTGATCGCCGTCGGCACGCTCTTGGAGAAATACTGCGCGCCCTGGCTGCCGCCGAAGACGACGAGGCGGAAGTCTTCGCCCGCGGCGGAGGGCTGATACGGAGCCTTGGCGGCTTCGAGCACGGCGGGACGGACCGGGTTGCCGGTCGTTACCGTCTTGGCCGCATAGGGGCCATCGGTCTCCGGCAGGAAGCCGCCGGCGATGGCCTTGACCTTTTTGGCGAGCGCCTTGTTGGCGCGGCCCATGACGGCGTTTTGCTCGTGAATCATCGAGGGGATGCCGAGGCTGCTTGCGGCCAGAAGCGGCGGCACGGTCGGATAGCCGCCGAAGCCGACGACGACGGCCGGGCGCACCTTGGCCATCAGCCGCTTGGCCGCGCGGATGCCGGTCCAGAGCTTCCACAAAGAGCGGGTGACCTTGATCGGGTTCTTCGAGCCGATGGTGGCCGAGGGAACGACGTGGATTTCGTCTGCGGGGAATTTTCCGGCGAAACGTTCGGCGCGGCTGTCGGTCACGAGATGGACGGACCAGCCGAGCGCCTTCAGCTCATGGGCGAGCGCTTCTGCCGGAAAAAGATGTCCGCCGGTTCCCCCGGCGGCCAACATGATGATGCCTTTGGTCATTTATATTTTCTCCTGCCTCGGCAAAGCCAAGGCGTCACTCCGCCGGCACACCGATGCCGGAGCGGAACAGGCTGCGTTCGACCGCGCGCTTTTCGGGCCGATGACGGGTCAAAGCCAGAATGAAGCCGGCCGTGACGCAGATCGCCACCATCGACGAGCCACCATAGGAAATCAGCGGCAGGGTCATGCCCTTGGCCGGCAGGAGTTCGAGGTTGACGCCGACATTGATCATCGACTGGATGCCGATCTGCAGCACGAGACCGGCAACAGCGAAGCGCGTGAAATCGTTGCGTTCGCGGAACGCATGCGACAGGCCGCGCATGACGAGGAAGGCGAAGATCGCAACGATCACCATACAAAAGATAATGCCGAATTCTTCCGCTGCAACGGAGAAGATGAAGTCGGTGTGGCTATCCGGGATGATGCGCTTGATAATGCCCTCGCCCGGCCCCTGGCCGAACCAGTCGCCGCGGATGATGGCCTCGCGGGCGGTATCGACCTGGAAGGTATCGCCCTCGCCCGTGAGGAACCGGTCGATACGGCCGGCGACGTGCGGCAGCAGCGTATAGGCAACCACGAGGCCGCCGACGCCCGCGCCGCCGAGCAGGATGATCCAGATCCACGGCATGCCGGCCATGAAGAACATGCCGCCCCAGACGGTGGTCGTCAGGATGGTCTGGCCAAGATCCGGCTGGGCGACGAGAAGCGCCGCCACCATGCCGTAGAGCAGGATGGCGAAGAGGTTTCCGGGGATTTCCGGCTGGCGGGCGTGCTCGGAAAACAGCCAGGCGCAGACGACGACGAAGGCCGGCTTCATGAATTCGGACGGCTGGATCGACAGGCTGCCGATGGAAATCCAACGCCGTGAGCCCTTGACCTCAGCGCCGAAGAACAGCGCGAGCAGCATCATGCCGATGGAGACGATGAGCAGGATGATCGCGGCGCGGCGCACCTGCCGGGGCGATAGGAAGGAGATACCGATCATGATCGCCAGCGACGGCAGCAGGAAGGCCGCGTGGCGCTTGACGAAGTGGAAGCTGTCGAGGTTCAAACGCTCGGCGACGGCGGGGCTTGCCGCGAAGGACAGCATGAAGCCGATCCCCATCAACAGGATGAAGGTCGCCAGGAAGAACCTGTCGATCGTCCAGAACCAGTCGGCCAACGGGCCTCTTTCGGCGCGGCTTACCATGTCTTTGTCCCCTTCCGCGAGCGCGACGCGCCCGAATTCCTGTATCGTCAGATCAGCATCGTCACGCCGTCGAGTGAACGGACGTGTTCGACGAATGCCTCGCCTCTGACTTCAAAGTTCTTGTACTGGTCGAAGCTTGCGCAAGCCGGAGACAGCATCACGGCTGCTGCGAGACCATCGCGCGTCGCGTCTTCCGCCGCATGGGCCACCGCCTTGTCCAGCGTCTGCGAAATCTCGTAAGGCACGGCTTCGCCGAGCGTTGCGGCAAAGGCCGGTGCGGCTTCGCCGATCAGATAGGCCTTGGCGATCTTGCCGAAGAAGGGTTCGAGCGTGGTAATTCCGCCCTCTTTCGGCAGGCCGCCGGCGATCCAGTAGATGCGGTCGTAGCTCGACAGAGCCGGTGCTGCCGCGTCGGCGTTGGTGGCCTTGCTGTCGTTGACGAAGACGATATCGCCCTTGCGGCCAACCGGTTGCATGCGATGTTTCAGGCCGGGGAAGGTTTTCAGGCCTTCATGGATTTCGGCTTCGGAGACGCCGACGACCAGACAGGCGGCGATGGCGGCCGCAGCATTCTGGGCGTTGTGGTTGCCGCGCAGCGTCGGGATGCCGTCAAGATCAACAAAGACTTCCGACAGGCCGCCTTCGGCGCGCATGATGCGGGTGCCATCGGCATAGAAGCCTTCGCCCAGCGCACGGTGGCGGGCGATGCGGATCACCTTGCGGCCGGCGAGTGCGGCGCGGTCGGCGATCGTTTCGGTATAGGTATCGTCGACGCCGACGATGGCCGTGTTGCTGCCGGTCGTCAGGCGCTCCTTGATCCCCGCATAATTTTCCATGCTGCCATGACGGTCGAGATGATCGGGCGTCAGGTTGAGCAGGATGCCGGCGGTCGGGTCGATGCTCGGGGCGAGATCGATCTGGTAGGACGAGCACTCGACCACGTAGAAGCGGTTCGCAGCCGGGGGATCAAGGGTGAGGACGGCGGTACCGATGTTGCCGCCGAGCTGGGTGTCGCGGCCAGCGGTCTTCAGGATATGGGCGATCAACGCCGTCGTCGTGGATTTGCCGTTGGTGCCGGTGATGGCGATAAAGGGGCAATCCGGCGCATGAGCCTTGCGCTCGCGCACGAACAGCTCGACATCGCCGATGATTTCGACACCAGCGGCGTGGGCGAGATCGGCGGTCCAGTGGGGCTTCGGATGGGTCAGCGGCACACCGGGGGACAGGACGAAGGCGGCGAAGCTCGACCAGTCGGCCTCACGCAGATTGCCGGTGCCGATGCCTTCCGACTTCGCCTTGGCGACGCTTTCCGGGTTGTCGTCCCAGGCGGTTACCTCGGCGCCGCCGGCGACCAGCGCCTGCGCGGTCGCGAGGCCCGAGCCGCCGAGGCCGAAGAGCGCGACCTTTTTATCCCTGAATGTGGTGACGGGGATCATCCGGGCTCACCGCAGCTTGAGCGTGGAGAGGCCGATCATCGCCAGGATGACGGCGATGATCCAGAAGCGGATGACGACCTGGCTTTCGGTCCAGCCCTTCTTTTCGAAATGGTGGTGGATCGGCGCCATCAGGAAGACGCGGCGGCCGGTGCGCTTGAACCAGAACACCTGGATGATGACCGACAGGGTTTCCATGACGAACAGGCCGCCGATGATGATCATGACGATCTCGTGCTTGGTGGCGACGGCAACGGTGCCGATCAGGCCGCCCAGCGCCAGCGAACCGGTGTCGCCCATGAAAATGGCGGCCGGCGGCGCATTGAACCAGAGGAAGCCGAGGCCTGCGCCGATGACGGCGCCGAGGATGACGGCAAGCTCGCCGGTGCCGGGCACGAAATGGATCTGCAGGTAGTTTGCGAAGACGGCGTTACCGGCGAGATAGGCGATGACGCCGAAGGAGGCGGCGGCGATCATGACAGGCACGATGGCGAGACCGTCGAGGCCGTCCGTCAGGTTCACGGCATTGCCCGCGCCGACGATGACGAAGCCACCGAACAGGATGAAGAAATAGCCGAGATTGAGGGTGAAATCCTTGAGGAACGGGAAGGTCAGCGACGAGCCGAAGGTGGAGCCGGCAGCCCCCGCCGACAGGGCGGCGCGCATCATGAAGAACACCGCAATCGCCGCAAAGACGAATTCGAGACCGAGGCGTGCCTTGCCGGAAAAGCCCTTGTCGGACTGCTTGGTGACCTTGAGGTAATCGTCATAGAAGCCGATGGCGCCGAAGCCGAGGGTCACCAGCAGGGTCGAAACGACGTAAACGCTGGAAAGATCGGCCCAGAGCAGCGACGAGCCTACGATGCCGGCGAGAATCATCAGGCCGCCCATGGTCGGCGTGCCGGCCTTCTTGAAATGGGTCTGGGGACCGTCTGCGCGGATCGGCTGGCCCCTGCCTTGGCGAACCCGAAGCGACGAGATCATCTTCGGCCCGAAGAGGAAGACGATCAGGGCGGAGGTGAACAGAGCGGCGCCGGTCCGGAAGGTGATGTACCGGAAAAGATTGAAGAATTGTATATGGTCCGCCAATTCGACAAGCCAGATGAGCATAAGGGACCTTTCCCCAAAGGTTCGTTTCGGATTCCATCCATCAGGAGAAGCTGATGAAGGGGTAGCCTTGCGGCCATATAAATAGTGCGTCGAGCGCCTGCCCTATTGGGCGGCACCCGTGTCTTCAAATGCCGGATACTTGTCAAGCAAGGCCGCGACGATGCGTCCGCAGCCGGTGCCCTTGGACGACTTGATCATCACGACATCCCCTGCCGCGATGGCATCGACTGCAAAAGCTTTCAGATCATCGACGCTCTCTCGGTATTCGAGATTCACCGTTTCCGGCAGCACGTCGCGCAGATGCGCCATTTCGGGGCCGGCGAGCCAGACATGCTCGATGCCGGCCTCACGCAGCAGCACGGACAACGCCGCGTGGACCTTGGCCGAGAACTCGCCCATCTCCAGCATGTCGCCGAGGATGGCGATACGCCGGCCGCCCTCACCCGGTTCGGCATCGCCGAGAAGCGCGATCGCCGCCCGCATGGACGCCGGATTGGCATTGTAGCTCTCGTCGATCAGCGCGAAGCTGCCACCTTCGATGGCGAGGCGATGGCGCTCGCCGCGGCCCTTTTCCGGCTGCAGCGTCGACAGCGATGCGGCGGCCCGGTCGATATCGCCGCCGACGATGCCGACGGCGCCAAGCACCGCCAGCGCATTTTCCGCGATATGGCGGCCGGGCGCGCCGATCGGGATTTCCAGCGTGCGGCCATCGATACCGGCCCAGAGCACGCCGCTTTCCGAACCGCCGGCAAATTCGACAAGCCGGAAATCCGCACGCGGATTGGTGCCGAAGCTATGGATGTGGGCGACGCAGAGGTCGTTCGCCTTCTTTTCGAGGAAAGCGTACTGGTCGTTGTCGCGATTGAGGATCACGTGACCACCGCCGACGAGGCCTTCCACGATCTCGGCCTTGGCGGCCGCGATCTCGGACAAGTCCTTGAAATTGCCGAGATGGGCGGCGGCGATTGTGGTAATGACAGCCACATGCGGGCGCACCATCTTGACCAGCGGCCGGATTTCGTCGGCATGGTTCATGCCGATTTCAAAGATGCCGAAATCGGTGGCTTCCGGCATGCGGGCCAGCGTCAGCGGCACACCCCAATGGTTGTTGAACGAGGCGACGGAGGCGTGCACCCTGCCCTGCGGCGCAAGCACATGACGCAGCATCTCCTTGGTCGTCGTCTTACCGACGGAGCCTGTGACGGCGATGATCTTGGCGGCGCTGCGGTCGCGGGCGGCGCAGCCGAGGCGGATCATCGCCTCCAGCACGTCGTCGACGACGATCATCGGTGCGATCAGCCGGCCGAGCGCCGGCAGCTTGCCTTCGCTGACGACCAGCAGAGCCGCGCCGTTGGCGATCGCCACGCCGGCGTAATCATGGCCGTCGACGCGGTCGCCCTTGATCGCGAAAAAAGCCTCTCCCTTACCAAGAGAGCGGCTGTCGATGGAAATTCCGTTGATGCCTTCCGGCAGGTTTCCGAGCGGCCGTCCGTGCATGGCGGCCAGAAGATCGGCAGTGGTCCAGAGATAGCTCAAATCATCGGCCTCCCGCGTTTGCCTCAAGGGCTTTCCTCAACTCGGCATGGTCGGAGAACGGCAGGGTGACCGAACCCACGGTTTGGCCTTCCTCATGGCCCTTGCCGGCGACGATAAGTGTATCGCCGGATGTCAGCATGGCGACGGCAGCCTTGATCGCCTCGGCGCGGTCGCCGATTTCGGTCGCGCCTTTTGCCGCGGCCATGATCTCGCTGCGGATGACGGCGGGAACCTCGGAGCGCGGGTTGTCGTCGGTGACAACAACGACATCGGCGAGCCGTGTCGCGATCTCGCCCATGATCGGCCGCTTGCCCTTGTCGCGGTCGCCGCCGCAACCAAAGACGACGATGACGCGGCCAGTGGTGAAGGGGCGCACCGAGGTCAGCACGTTTTCCAGCGCATCGGGCTTATGGGCGTAATCGACATAGGCGAGCGCGCCATCCGGCGTGTGGCCGACCAGTTCGAGGCGGCCGGAGGCGCCGGTAAGCCGGTCGAGGGCGGCCATGGCGACCTTGGGCGAAACGCCGGTGGAGATCGCAAGGCCCGCCGCGACCAGCGCATTGGAAATCTGGAAATCGCCGGCCAGCGGCAGGTGAACCTCGAAAATCTCGTCACCGACATGAACCTCGGCGATCTGCTTGTGGCGGAAGTGCTCGACGCGCTTCAGGGTGAGGAAATCGCCCTTGCGGCCGACGGTGCGGACATCCTGCCCGGCCTTGGAGGCGGCCTCGATTGCCGCTTTCGACCATTCGCCATCGGCGAAGATCACCGCAGGCGAGCCCTTCGGCATGAGCGTATCGAAGAGGCGCATCTTGGCGGCCATGTAGTCTTCGACGGTCGGGTGGTAATCCATGTGGTCGCGGCCGAGATTGGTGAAGCCGGCAGCGGCGAGACGCACGCCATCGAGGCGCGACTGGTCGAGGCCGTGGCTGGAGGCTTCCATCGCCGCGTGGGTCACGCCCTCATCGGCAAGCTCGGCGAGCAGCTTGTGGAGCGACACCGGATCGGGGGTCGTCAGCGAGCCGTATTCGGTGCGACCCGGAGCAATGACGCCGGTGGTGCCGATCATCGCGGCCTGATAGCCGGCATGCGCCCAGATCTGTCGGGTGAAGGAGGCGACCGAGGTCTTGCCGGCTGTGCCGGTGACGGCGACCATGGTTTCCGGCTGGCGGTCGTAGAAGCGGGCGGCAGCGAGCGCGAGTGCGCGGCGGGGTACCGTGGTTTCGAGAACCGGGACAGTCGCTGTTGCCGGGCCGGCCGAGATGACGGCGGCAGCCCCCTTGGAAACGGCATCCGCGATATAGGCGGCGCCATCGGCCTTGCTGCCGGACAGCGCGACGAAGAGCGAGCCGGGCTCGACCTTGCGGCTATCGGCGGTAATGCCGGAAATATCGATGTCGCCGCGGCCGTTTTCGAGCTGCGCGGCAATGTCGGGGAAATCCCTTCCAAGGAGTTCATTGAGCTTCATGGACTGCACTTTCAAACGAATCGACGCGCCCCCTGGCGAATCCTCGGGGACTGTCATTCCATGGTCAATACGACACCAGCAAGGCAGAACCGTCGGCTCCGAACTTGGGCTCCACACCCAGAAGTGGCGCCGAGCGGCTGATGATGTTGCGCACGATCGGCGCGGCATTGCCGGCGGCCGTTCGAATGCCCTTCTCGCCCGTCTTCGGCGCATCGATGAAGGACAAGACGACATATTGCGGATTGTCGATCGGGAAGCCGGCGAGGAAGGCGTTGAAGTTCAGATCGCTCGAATAGCGGCCGTTGACGACCTTGTCGGCCGTACCCGTCTTGCCGCCGACATTATAGCCGGGAACGAGCGCGTTCTTGCCCGAGCCGTAAATGCCGTTGTAGCGGAAGAGGTAGCGCATGTCGTCGCTGGTGCTCTTCTTGATGACCGGAACGGCGACGGCATCGGCCTCTTCGACCGTGCGCGGCAGGAAGGTCGGTTCGATCAGCTTGCCGCCGTTCATGAGGGCAGCGCCCGCGACCGCGGTCTGCAGCGGCGTGGTCGAGACGCCGTGGCCGAAGGAGATGGTGATCGAGTTGATCTTCTTCCAGACACGCGGCTGGCTCGGCATCTTCACTTCCGGCAGCTCGGTCTGCATCTTCGACAGCAGGCCCATCTTGGTCAGGAACTCTTTATGAGCGTCGATGCCGACGAGATCGGCCATCTTTGCCGTGCCGATGTTCGACGAATACTGGAAGATTTCCGGCACGCTCAGCACGCGGTGCTTGCCGTGGAAATCCTTGATGGTGAAGCCGCCGATACGGATCGGGAAGCGGGCGTCGAAGGTATCCTTCAGCGTCACCTTGCCGGAATCGAGCGCCATGGCCGTCGTGAACGACTTGAAGGTCGAGCCCATTTCGAACGTGCCGTTCGACATGCGGTTCATCCAGCCGTCCTGCGCGCCGCCGGCCGGGTTGTTCGGATCGTAATCCGGCACGGAGGCCATGCCGAGGATTTCGCCGGTATGCACATCCATGACCACGGCGCCGGCCGCGATCGCCTGATATTCGGTCATCGCCTGCAGCACGGAATCGCGCACGATGTTCTGGACACGCAGGTCGATCGAGAGCTTGACCGGCTCCAGCTTGGCGTCGCTGGTCATGCCGATGGCGGCAAGGTCGGCAAGGCCCTGGTTGTCGATATAGCGCTCCATGCCGGCAATGCCGCGGTTGTCGACATTGACGTGGCCGACGACGTGAGCCGCGGTCGGGCCGCCCGGATAGAAGCGGCGCTTTTCCGGACGGAAGCCGATGCCGGGAATGCCGAGCGCCAGGATTTCGCTCTGCTGCTTCGGCGTCAGCTGGCGGCGAAGCCACTGGAAGCGCGATTTGGATTTCAGCTTGTTGTAGATATCGGCAACGTTGAGGTTCGGCAGCAC
Organism: Rhizobium sp. Root1212; assembly: GCF_001424985.1. GTDB lineage: Bacteria > Pseudomonadota > Alphaproteobacteria > Rhizobiales > Rhizobiaceae > Pararhizobium. The sequence goes on along the minus strand of NZ_LMDA01000012.1, from coordinate 577,791 downwards.
GGTGGCGAGCTGCTCGACCGCCTCGTCGGCATCGACGATCTTGTTCGGCTCGGCATAGAGCGAGACGGTGCGGATGTCGGTCGCAAGGATTTCACCATTGCGGTCGAGGATATCCGGGCGCGAGGCCATGAGGTTATCGCCGCGACCGATGCTGGACACCGTCTCCGGCTGGGCAAGGCCATATTGCACGAGGCGGCCGCCGATGATGCAATAAACCGTCGTGAAGCCAACGATCATGATCGCGACGCGGCTGCGGGCCTGGCTGCCGCTCTTCTTGCGAGAACCGACGAAGGAGGCGTTGACGTCACCGGGGCGATTGCTGCCGCCCGTGGAGAAATGCGCCTTGCTCTTGACCACCATGATACGCGACAAAAAGGACATCAGCGCGCCACCGAACCCGTTGAGATATTATCTGTTTTCTTGGCGGCAGCGGTCTTTGACACCGGCTTGCCGTCCTTGCCCTTCTCTTCCTCGACCGGAACATCCGCCTTCAGCATCGGCAGCTCCTGCGGATGAATGAGCTGGGTCGGCGCCGTCGGCGCCAGTTGCAGGTCCTGCTGATAGCTGCCGACGAGCTTTTCGAGGCGGCTCGGCTGGGTGAGCAGCGCCCAGTCGGCGCGCAGAAGATCGATCGTGTCTTCTTCCAGCTTGATCCCGGCATCGAGCTTGCGGACCTCTTCCAGCTTGTTTTCGGCCTGATGCTTGATCGTGTAGGTGACCGTTGCCGCGGCCGTCATGACGACGATCAGAACGATGTCAAAAGTACGCAACATGGTTCAGGACCCCATCTTTCCAAGGCTTGCAAGGTTCGGCAAATCGAAGATGGACATATCATCCGCCTCTGGAGGGGCTTCCGTGCGCACTGCCGACCGCAACTTGGCGGACCGGGCGCGCGGGTTTTGTGCCGCTTCCTCTTCGCTGGCTGCAATCATAGCCTTGCCAACTGGTGCGAAGGTTGCCGCACGCTGATGGACGACCGGCAGGTGGCGCGAGCCGGAAGCCTTGCCGGCGCGATCGGAGAAGAACTTCTTGACGATGCGGTCTTCCAGCGAATGGAAGGTGACGACGGTCAGGACGCCGCCGGGCTTCAGCGCCCGCTCGGCGGCAAACAGCGCCTGCGCCAGCTCGCCCAGTTCGTCGTTGACGAAGATGCGCAGCGCCTGGAAGACGCGGGTGGCCGGATGGATCTTGTCCTTGGCCTTGCGCGGCGTGACGATTTCGATCAGGCCGGCGAGATCACGGGTGGTCTCGAACGGCTGCTCGGCACGACGTTTCTCGATGGCGCGGGCGATGCGGCCGGATTGCGGCTCCTCGCCGAGGAAGCCGAAGATGCGGGTGAGGTCGGAAACCTTGGCGCGATTGACGACATCGGCGGCGGAAACGCCGTCGGCCGACATGCGCATGTCGAGCGGCCCCTTCTTCTGGAAGGAGAAGCCGCGCTCGGCCTCGTCGATCTGCATGGAGGAGACGCCGATATCGAGCACGACGCCATCGAGGCCTTCGGCCGGCGCATGATCGGCAAGCTCGGAGAAACGGGAGTGGATGAGCGTCAGATGGCCATTGCTCGACGCAACCAGCGACTGGCCGCCGGCGATCGCATTGGGATCGCGGTCGAGCGCGATGACATCGGCTCCGGCATCGAGGATCGCGGAGGTATACCCGCCTGCGCCAAACGTGCCGTCGAGAATGATCTTGCCGGGGGCCGGTTCGAGGCTGGCGAGAACCTCGCGAAGAAGAACCGGAATGTGGCGGACCGGTCCGCCATCGGCTTCAGTGGAACCTCCGCCTTGATCCGCCACCATTCCGTTTCTCCACACTACTGAGACCGCAGACCTCGCAATCTGCGCTCTTCGCGCGCATCCGCCTGCGCCTGAAGGAACGCCTGCGGTGCCCACAACTGAAAATGATCCGCCCGTCCAACAAAGGTCACCTCGTTGGTGATGCCCGTGAAGTCTCGGATAAAGTCCGTGACCGCGAGGCGCCCTTCCTGATCGAGCTTCATGAAGACCCCGCCCCCATGAACCAGGAGCGACATCTGATTGGCCGGCGCCGAGAGAGGGTCCTCCAGCGCGATCTGCCTTTCGAAACGATCCAGCAACTCCGGACCGCCGGCGCTGATAGCCGGAAACACGAAATCCTGAAAGCAGTATAATTCCCTGATGTCCAATGCCGACATCACCGACCGGAACGCGGACGGCACGGAAACCCTGCCCTTCGCATCGATACGCTGTGTCGCATGGGACAGAAAACGGTTCATGACGCGATACGAAAACCCTGGACGCCGACCCCAACAGACACAAAGCAGGCCGCCGCCGGCCATGATAGCCGGTCGCACGCCCCATCAGGAGCACTTGCAAAACGCTTGATGATTGGGCCTCAAAACGCCCGTGTGCAGTGCGTGATTGGGATAACATGGGACCATATGGGCGTCAATGGGATGAACCTTCTTCAGCGCGCGCCGCGGCGGTTGAGGAGAGGATCGCCTGACCGGACAGCGCGGTCCCGAAACCCTTTTCCGCCCGGATCGACCCCGAACAAAAACAGTTTCTTAACCCTAAATTCGAATGGTTAAGGCGAGGTTAAGATCGAACCCCGGAGGGTGTGGGCGGGCGTCGGCTTTTTATTTCGTGGGGAGGAGATTTCTATGGCCACTCCGAGGTGGCTTTGCCGCGTGCAAAATCGATTCGGCAACGCTGAGATGAAGATGCGACGCATGCTCGGAATAGGCCGCTTGTCCCTTCTCCCCGCCTGCGGGGAGAAGGTGGCCGACAGGCCGGATGAGGGGCCGATGTCGCAACATTCGGGGGATGAGAGTTTTTGAGTTTGCCTCACCGGACCGCCCCAAAAATCAAAGAAAGAAATTCGCCAGTTGGCCTGTAAGCCGGGTTCTGTATGGCTCCGACCGAGGCCGGAACGTGGCAGCCATTCATCTGGGACAGCGCTTGCGCGATGCCTCTTGCAACCCACCCGGATAACTAGCCCGGAAAAGGCCGGAGCGCTTGCGCGCTCCACGTTATCCCTATTCGGTTTTGCTCCCGGTGGGGTTTACCGTGCCGTTCATGTCACCATGACCGCGGTGGGCTCTTACCCCACCCTTTCACCCTTACCGCCCGAAGGCGGCGGTTTGCTTTCTGTGGCACTTTCCCTGAGGTCGCCCTCGCCGGACGTTATCCGGCACCGTCTTTCCGTGGAGCCCGGACTTTCCTCCCCCCGCAACCTTTCGGCCCTAGCGGAGAGCGGCTGCCCGGCCAACTGGCAGGCGCTGATTAACCGAGGCGGCCGGCAATTGCCAGAGGCAATCGCAGATTCGCCGCTATTCCCGGAAGGAGACGGCGAAATCCGTCTCGTATTCGGAAGCGTCGAGCACGCCGTTGAGGACCAGCGAGGCCCCGAGCCGGCCGATCTCGTCCGAACTCTTGGCGGCGGCACCATTGCCGCCGGTAACCACCGCGATGCGGTCGCCGCCGGTGAAGCCTATGACGGGATAGCCGTGCGGCGTATAGGTGGTGACGCAGGGCGCGATATGGGTGGAAACCGGCGTGAAGGACCGCATCACCTCGGCAAACAGCCGCGCGATATGATCGGCCGCCGAACGGCTGCCTTCGCCATGATACCAGTTGCGCGCCGCCGACTCATCGGCCATCGGCAGGTCGGTCGGATCGCCGCCGATCTTGATGTAGTGGCGGCCATCGGGATAGAGCACCGGCGGCAGGAGATAGAAATTCTCGTCCTGCACCCGTCCCGCGACGATCAGCGACGGCATGGCCGCAAGGTGTTCCAGATCGGCATCGGAGACCTCGGCAAAGAACACCGTGCGCCCCTTGACCACCAGATCGAGCGGCCGGGCGAAAAGCTTGCGCGAGATGGAAAAGCCGCCAGCGGCGATGAGAATGCGGGCCGCCTTCAACACCTGCCCTTCGGCGGTTTCGACGCGAACGCCATCAGCCTCTTCGGAAACGGAAACGACTTCCTGCGCGACGACACGGGCGCCGGCCTTCTCGGCCGCGTTTACCTGCGCCTTCACCAGTGCGCGCGGATTGATATGTCCCGCGCCCGTGGCTTCGAAAATACCGCCATAGCCGGCCGGGAACGAAAAATAGGGAAATTTGCCGCTCAGCGCATCGGCATCGACATAGGGCGCCACGACGCCGAGGCGGTCCCGCGCATCGATGACATTGCCGAGATAGTCGCTCTCGCCGCCCGGAGCCGGAGCGGCGATCAGGCATCCCACTTCATGATAGAATTCGATGCCGCTCTGCTCGGCGATCTGGCCGTAACGTTCGATCGAGCGGCGGGCGAGCCGCGCCCAGACGGGATCGGGATCGATGGTGCGGGTGATGCGGCCGTTGTCGTAGTGGCTGGCGAAGACGCCGTCGTGACGCTGCCAGTCGGCAGGTTCGTCGGGGCCGACCAGCGCAACCCTTGCGCCGGATCGTGCGAGGTGCCGCCCGGCGGCAGCGCCCATCATTCCCTTGCCGACAACAATGAAATCAAACTCTTCCGCCATGCCATCCACTCCAGCAACCGATGTCCGGGGATAGCACGAGAGACGGGAAAAGCGCAAAGCGCCGGTACGCGAAAAACCAATCCGGCATTTGCAAGGGCCGGGACAAAAGTGCCCGCCCCTTCGAACAGCGTCAGCCCAGAATGGCCTGCACCTTGCCGCAATAACGGCGCGAGACCGGGTTCATGCGCTTGGCGCCATGGCCGGCATTGTAACGCAGCACCGTGCCGCAGGTGTAGCCGCCCGACAGCTGATGCGCCTGGGCGAGATACTTCATGCCGAACTTGATGTTGGTTTCCGGATCGAAGAGGCCGGTGCGTCCGCCCTTGTAGCCCATCATCCGCGCCGTCGTGGGCTTGATCTGCATCAGGCCGATTTCGCCGGCACTGCCGCGCGCCTTCGGATTGTAATTGCTTTCGACCTTGATGATCGCATGGGCGAGATCGACCGGAACGCCGTATTCCTCGGCATAGTCCTCGATCAGGTCGCTATAGGCGGTCGGCTGCAGCGCGATGTCCGGCTTCGGATAGCCGGTTGTCCGCTCTACCGACGGAATAGCTTCGGTCTTGATGATTTCGTCCTGAATGCCCCCGGCATAGGTCGTCGTCGCGCTGGAAACGAGCATGCAGAAGCATGCCGCAACCGCAGCACCCTTGGTAATTCGCATCGAGTTTGAAGTCTCCAATAGTCGTGGACACGGCCCACCGGACGCACCCCGTCCTGCCGCTCCACTTGCTGTCGTTATCGGCAGGAAAGGACTTGGAGGCCCGGCATCACCTGCGCTTCGGTACGGCGCAGAAAAGACCGGCGCATCGTGGTATTCGTGTGGCAGTGCACAAAATTAGCGATTTCCGCCCCGGTCAGGGGTCGGGAAACGACCTTGCGGAAAGGCCCTTCAGGCGGCGAATTTCGGCAGGGACGAGAGCAGCCGGTGCAGCGTATCGAGGGTGGAAATATCGGCGATGCCATCCACCTGCACTTGCCGGAAATGGCGCTGGAACGCCGCAACCGCGCCTTCGGTCTTCTCGCAGAAATTGCCTGTGACTTCAATTCCGTAGCCATAGAGCCCGAGCATGGACTGGATCGCCTCGACCGGCTGTCCCTGATCGCCTTTTTGGAAGAAACGTCCGCCGCCGATGGGGGTCGGCGCAACCCAATGCCCCACACCGCCCTCGAACAGCGCTTTCCATGGAAAATTTTCGCCCGGATCGACCTTACGAATCGGGGCGACATCGCTGTGCGCAAGCACCTTTTCCGGGGCGATGGACCAGCGTTCGCCACAGTCCCGACACAATTCGACGACCGAATCGATCTGCTTTTTCGGAAAATCCGGCAGGCTCGGATGCCCGGCATTGGCGATCTCGATGCCGATCGAGCGGGAGTTGATATCGCCCTCGCCCTGCCAGATGCTCTTGCCCGCATGCCAGGCGCGGCGGCTTTCCGGCACGAGCTGGTCGACGCGGCCATCCTCATAGACGAGATAATGGCACGACACCTGGCTCTCCTCGCGACAGAGCCAGTCGAGCGCGCCTTCCGCCGTCGGCATGCCTGTATAGTGCAGAATGATCATATCGGGCATCAGGCCCCCTGCCCGTTCGCCATGGTTCGGCGACGGCACGACGCGTGCCTTGGCGTAGTCGGCAGAAAACGAAGTCATGCGGCGCGGCGTTCTTTCTCGATCGCCTCATAGGCGGCATTGAGGGCCGCCATGCGGTCGTTGGCGATCGCATGGAACTCCTGCGGCACGCCGCGGGCAAAGAGCGTGTCGGGGTGGTTTTCGCTGACGAGCACGCGGTAGCGGCGGCGGATATCGGCAAAATCGTCCTTCGGCGAAACGCCGAGCACCTTGTAGGGATCGACGCCCTCGGCATGCACATGCCGGGCCATGATCTCGTCGAAGCGGCTTTCCTTCATCCGGAAGATTTCGGCGACGCGGCGCAGGAAGACCATTTCGTTCTCATGCAGCGCGCCATCGGACTTGGCGATGTGGAACAGCCCGTCGATAATGTCTTCCAGCACCGGGCAGTTCTGCTCGCAGGAAACGCAGAGCGAGGCGAGCTTTTCGGCATAGGCCTCGTAGCCGGCGACATCCTGACGGGCCAGATTGTAGAGGCGGGCGACGTTCTGCGCCTGATCGTCCGGGAACTTGAAGATATCGCGGAAGGCAGCGACCTCGGTTTCGGTCACCACACCATCGGCCTTCGCCATTTTGGCGGACAGCGCGATCATCGCGACGGAAAAGGCCACCTTGCGGCGGGTTTCGGGATCGCCCTCGAACAGCGTGCGGATCGCCTCGACGACGCCCGCGAGCGCATTGCCCGTCGCGGCGACGAAACCGACCAGGCTGTCCCAGAATGTCATCGGTGCGTTCTTTCCCATATGGCCTGTTCCGATCCCCAGAAGACAAAAGCGTGTGCGGAAGACGGAAATGCGGCGGCCTCGATTTTGCCGCTACGGATAAACAGCTTGAACAGATATGCGGCCGAAATGCAAGCGATCCGCCCCCTGGACGCAGCGTTATGACGATTTTGTGATGGCCCTCAACATTTCGCCAAAGCGACCGCCGCCGGTTTTTGCGAAGCTGTTTTCACTCATTTTTTCAAATGATTGCGAAAGACGGTCTTTCGCCGACCCGACACACAGCGGGGGAAACGCCGCCCCACCGGATGCGGGCCGCCCCATACCAAAGAATAGGACGCCGCAGCCGGCGAAAGCCCTGTGAGCGCCCTTTCGCTGTCATTTCCCTTCCATAGGAATTGCGCTAGACACTCAGCAGGAGGGGCTTGTCCCCGAGCCGATGACCGAGGAGAAATCATGGCCAAGCAGAAAGTCGCAATGCTCACCGCCGGTGGGCTCGCACCGTGTCTCTCGTCCGCCGTTGGCGGGCTGATCGAGCGTTACACCGACATCGCCCCGGATATCGAACTGGTCGCCTATCGCTCCGGCTACCAGGGCCTGCTGCTCGCCGACCGCATCGAAATCACCCGCGACATGCGCGAGAAGGCTGCGATCCTGCACCGCCACGGCGGCTCGCCGATCGGCAACAGCCGCGTCAAGCTCACCAATGCCGCCGATTGCGTCAAGCGCGGCCTCGTCAAGGAAGGTGAGAACCCGCTGCGGGTCGCCGCCGAGCGCCTCGCCTCGGACGGCATCACCATTCTTCACACCATCGGCGGCGACGACACCAACACGACGGCGGCCGACCTCGCCGCCTATCTCGGCGCCAACGGCTACAACCTCACCGTCGTCGGCCTGCCGAAGACCGTCGACAACGACGTCGTGCCGGTTCGCCAGTCGCTCGGCGCCTGGACGGCGGCCGAATACGGTGCCCGCTTCTTCGACAATGTCAGCAACGAACAGAGTGCCGCCCCCAAGACGCTTGTCGTGCATGAAGTGATGGGCCGCCATTGCGGCTGGCTGACCGCCGCCACCGCCCGCGCCTACATGCAGATGACCGACAAGGAGGAATTCGTCGACGGCTTCATGATGAACAAGCAGATGAAGAACATCGACGGCCTCTATCTGCCGGAGATGGCCTTCGACCTGCAGGCCGAGGCCGAGCGTCTGCGCGGCGTCATGAACAAGGTCGGTTTCGTCACGCTGTTCGTCAGCGAAGGCGCCTGCCTCGATGCGATCGTTGCCGAACGGGAAGCCGCCGGCGAAACCGTCAAGCGCGATGCCTTCGGCCATGTGAAGATCGACACGATCAATGTCGGCAACTGGTTCTCCAAGCAGTTTGCCAACCTGCTCGGCGCAGAACGCGCCATGGTGCAGAAATCCGGCTATTACGCCCGCTCCGCGCCGGCCAACCGCGACGACCTGCGCCTGATCCAGAGCATGGTCGACCTCGCCGTCGAAAGCGCCCTCAACAAGGTTTCCGGCGTCACCGGCCACGACGAGGACCAGAACGGCAAGCTGCGCACCATCGAATTCCCGCGCATCAAGGGCGGCAAGCATTTCGACACGTCGGCCAAGTGGTTCGGCGACGTAATGGGCGCCATCGGCCAGCCCTGGCGCGCCGCCTGAGACAACCCCTGAAAACACCCACGCGGCGGGCTTGACCCCACCGCCGCCGCGTGGCTTGCTCCCCTGATCGCTTATCGGCGCCGCTCACGAGGGGGATATCATGATATCGATCGAACACTGGCTCGCTTTCGCCGCGGCCTCCGCCATCATGCTGGCAATCCCCGGTCCGACCATTCTCCTCGTCATCTCCTATGCGCTCGGCCACGGCCGCAAGACCACCGGCGCCCTCGTCGCCGGCGTGGCACTCGGCGATTTCACGGCCATGACCGCCTCGATGCTTGGGCTCGGCGCACTGCTGGCGACCTCGGCAGGCGTCTTCACCGTCCTGAAATGGATCGGAGCGGCCTATCTCATCTGGCTCGGCCTCAAGCTGTGGCGCGCGCCGGTCGGGGCGACCGAAGCCACCACGGAGACGGAGACCGCCAGGGAACGGCCGCTGCGCATCTTCCTGCACACCTATGTCGTCACGGCGCTCAATCCGAAGAGCATCGTGTTCTTCGTGGCCTTCCTGCCGCAGTTCCTCGATACCACCCTGCCGCTCGTGCCGCAGATGGTGATTTTCGAGGCGACCTTCCTGGTGCTGGCGACGCTGAATGCGTCCACTTACGCCCTCATGGCATCGGCCGCGCGAAAGACGATCCGCAATCCGAATATCCAGAAAATCGTCAACCGGACGGGCGGTTCGCTGCTGATCGGAGCGGGCGTTTTGACGGCCGGATTGCGGCGCATCTAGGCCTGGTTAATCGTCACAGCTTGCGATCCGGCGCCCCATAGGTTAATGAAGGCCAACCTCCGGCGGCCCAAGGCTGCTGATTTGCAAGCGGCGCACGCGCCCGGCAGCAGGAAAGCGACGGCATGGCTAAAATCGGTTTTTCCCTCTCGAATCAGCTGCTTACGGCGTGCGCCATCGCCTCTGCAGCGCTGATCACAGGCTGCTCCAGCGTCGACAACACCTCGACCAAGCAACTGTCGGCGATTCAGACCCCGAAACCGCAGCCTCAGCAGACCGCCGCTTACGCAGCCCCTGTCCCCGCCAACGGCGCATCCGCCTCCGCTTACGCGACCCAGAAGACGGCGCTCACACCTGCCCAGCAGGCCGCAGCCCAGCTCGGCGCGATGACCGCCACCCAGGCGGCCGCCACGGCGACACCGGCTGCGACGGAGACCGCAGTCGCGGCGACCGCCTATGCCGACGCACCACCGGTCGATCTCGCCGCCGCAGCCGCCGCCACCAGCTTCGTCGTTCCCGGCAACCCCGGCGTGCCCACGGCTCGCCCGGATATTCCGCAGACGGCCGTCGCTGCCGTCGAAGCAGAGGTCGCAGCCTCCCCCGTGCAGATGGCATCGGCCGTTCCGCAGGACGCCGCGGCAAAGGTGCAGCCCGTCGCCTACGGCGCTTCCCCGCAGATCCCGCAGGGCATGTATGCCATCGCCGCGATGGAATCGGATTTCGACACCGGCGAGCCGATGGGCCTTGAAAACCTCGTCGCCCGGCAGATGATCGTGCCGATGCCGCGTCCGGGCGAAAGCGCCGCCTTTGCCCCCGCAACGGCGGAACCTGCTGCAGTCGTGACCGCGCTTTCTGCCAACACCACCAGTTCGCGCCCGGAACTCGACAAGCTGATTTCCTATTACGCCAAGCTCAACGGCATACCGGAAGCGCTCGTGCACCGCGTCGTCAAGCGCGAGAGCACCTACAATCCCCGCGCCTATCACAACGGCAATTACGGGCTGATGCAGATCCGTTACAACACGGCCAAGGGCCTCGGCTACGACGGCCCGCCGGAAGGCCTGTTCGACGCCGAGACCAACCTGAAATACGCAACCAAATACCTGCGCGGCGCTTTCATCGTTGCCGACAACAAGCATGACGGCGCGGTCAAGCTCTATGCCAGCGGCTACTATTACACCGCCAAGCGCAAGGGCCTGCTCGACGACCTCGATATGCGGTGAGCGGGCGTAGCATGGATTTTGAAAAGGCGGCCGGAGGGCCGCCTTTTTTTGTTTGTGGTTGGGGCCTGCCCACTCTTTGCTCACTTACTCCGCGGCTCTCCGGCCTCCGCGTCCTTGTCCTCTTCCCTCTCATCCTCCGGTTGTCACCCTCGGGCTCGACCCGAGGGGCCACGCCCCGCGGCATGGATTGTCGGGACGAGCCCGACCAAGACGGAAGTGATAGAGAGCGGCATAGCATAGCAGCAGGCTTCACAAACCAAATCTGCCTCACCTCACCGGATCGCCTTGACGATCTCCGCATCCAGCGGCCGGACGTCATAGCCCAGCGATGACGGGGTCAGCCCCAGCCGCACCACGGCGAGATCGAGCGAGGGCACGAGCATGATCGTCTGCCCGTCATGGCCCTGCATCCAGTAAGCATCTGCGGGCAGCGCGATCGAGCGGTCGCGGCCGATGCGGGTCCAGACCTGCCCTGCCCCATAGGCGCCATCGGAGGCCGCTGTCGGCGTGCGCATGAAATCCACGAACCCTTCCGGCAGCATCTGCTGGCCGTTCCAGGCGCCGCCCCGCAGCAGGAAGAGCGCGAACCGCCCCCAGTCCCGCGCCGTCGCATACATGTAGGACGAGCCGACGAAGGTGCCGTGCGCATCCGGCTCGATGACGGCGCTGTTCATGCCGAGAGGCCGGAAGAGCGCTACGCGCGGAAAGACCAGCGCCTCGCGGGTGCTGTCGAAGGTGCTCATCCACAGCCGCGCGAGAATGGTTGTGCTGCCGCTCGAATAGCTGAAGCGGGTACCCGGCGTCGCCGCAAGCGGCTTGCTCGCGGCAAAGCCGGCCATGTCGCCTTCGAGGAACAGCATGCGGGTGACATCGGTCACCGAGCCGTAATCCTCGTTGAAATCAAGTCCGCTCTGCATGGCCATGAGATCGGAGACACGAATGCGGCTACGCGGATCGTTGCGCCATTCCGGCAGAAGTTCGGTACGGTCGAGCGCCATGCGGCCGTCGCGCACCCGAAGCCCAATGAGCGCCGCCGTCACCGATTTTGTCATCGACCAGCCGAGCAGCGGCGTCTCGCGGTCGAAGCCTTCGCCATAGCGCTCGGCGACGATGCGGCCGTTGCGGATGACGACCAGGGCACGCAGGCCGGGACCGGCAAGGCTGTCATTGGCGACGACGGCCTGCACGGCCGGCTCCGTAGCGATCCCGTCGCCGTCCGGCCAGGGCTTGGTGTCATCGCCCGGCCCGCCGCGCCGCCGCAGCTGGCGGTTGCCCGGAAAGGCCGCGAAATCGCCATCGACGACCGTCGTGCAGCCAAGCCCTTCGCGATAGATCGCGTGTCCCGGCGCGGCAAAGCCGAACATGCGGGCGGTCACCGACTTGCGGGTGTCGTCGACGGAGATACGGATGAAGCGCAACAGCGGATGGCCGGGCGCCTGCACGTCCTCGGCCAGCACCTGCGACGCATCACGGCCCGCCAGAAAGACGTTCGAGCAGACGATCTTTGCGGCATAGGCATCACCGACCCGAAGCAGTTCCGGGGGCCATAGGGCAAGCCAGGCCGCAACCGAGGCCACCAGCGCAAACACGATACCCGCAAGCCATTTCAAGACTATCCGCATGCACTCGCCTCTGTCTCGCGCAACGACGGGCCGCAGCCCGCCTGCAATTCAAAAGAGCGCAGCCAGAAGAACAGGATTCCCGGCATTTAGGAAGAGCAGGCGGCGATCAAATCGTCGAGACCGGCCGTTTCGTCAGACGGCCCGGCTTTCGGCCGCCAGCCGGTCGCATTCGAGAAGCCCCATCACATCGGCGGCCGAAACCGGGCGCGAGATCAGGAAACCCTGCGCCTCGGAGGCCCCGAGCGCACGCACGAACTCCAGTTGCCCTTCCGTCTCGATGCCTTCGATGGTGGTGGAGACCTGGAAGGTGTTGCCGAGTTGCAGGATGATATCGACAAGCTCGGCATCCCGCCGGTTGGCGAGCATCGCCTTGGTAAAGGACCGATCGACCTTGAGCTGGTCAAGCGGGAAGCGCCGAAGGTTGTTGATCGAGGAAAAGCCGATGCCGAAATCATCGAGCGCCACCCGCACGCCATGGGCGCGCAGTTCCGCCAGACTGTCACAGATCGTCCTGGCATCGACCGAGAAGATCGATTCGGTCACCTCGATCGTCAGCCGCCCCGGCGCAAGCCCGGCCTCTGCAAGGCACTGTTTGACGTGATCGACGAAGGCGACATCCTTGAACTGGTCGCCCGCGACATTGACGGCGACACCCATGGGCGATGGCCAGCGGGCTGCTTCCAGACAGGCGGTGCGCATCACCCAGCTGCCGATCGGCAGGATCATGCCGGTCTTTTCGGCGGCACTGATGAAGAGATCGGGCTGGATGATGCCCTTTTCGGGATGACGCCAGCGGATCAGCGCCTCGAAGGAGCGCACCGCCCGGCTTTCGATGCCGACGATCGGCTGGTATTCGAGGAAGAACTCACCGTCTGCGATCGCCCGCGACAGGTCGTGCTCTATCTCGAGCTTGCGGCAGGCTTCGGCAGCCATCTCGCCGCAGTAATAGACATGGGCGCTGCCGGGCAGCTCCTTGGCCCTGTAGAGGGCGAGATCGGCCTGCTTCAGCATGTCCGACATCGAACCGTCGCCATCCTCGGCACGAGCCACGCCGATGCTCGCGCAGGTCCAGAACCGGCCGGACTGCAGCTCGAAAGGTTCGGCGAAGAGGGTCTTGATAAGCGCGCAGACATCCTCGATCTTACCCTCGGACGGCGCTCCCGCCAAAAGCACCACGAACTCGTCTCCACCGAGGCGATAGACGTTCGCCATACCTTGCAGCATGCTGCTCAACCGCTGGCTGAGCGCGACCAGCAACTGGTCGCCGGCATCGTGGCCCATCGTGTCGTTGACGAACTTGAAGCGATCGAGGTCGAGAAGCAGCAGCGCGCCACGATAAGACTCTTCGCCCTGCCCGCCCGCTGCAGCGAGATCGCGCTCCAGCGCAAAGCGATTGGCAATGCCGGTGAGCTGATCGGTATGGACGGCCTGCGACAGGCGCTCCTCGGTTTCGCGGTGGCGGTCGAGTTCGGCGATAAGGCGTGCGCGAGAGCGGCGGCTCTGGACGAACATCGCGCCGGCAAGAAACGGGATGGCAGCAAACAGAGCGCCGCCGACCGGCGAAACGGCAAAACCCTCGACAAAGAGCCGGGGAGCGGACAGCACGGCGACGGAGGTGGCGGCACCGATTGCGACACCGATCATGGTGTTCCTGATATCGGTGCTGATCGAAAACGGTTTCAACATCATGTTTATCCCGACAGATTGATTCTGCTGCAATCGGCGTGGCCACGGCCAGCACCGGAAAACGTGGCACTCCTAAAATTGTGGAGACTGTATAAACGATTTCGCTACCAAATCGTGAATGCGGCTCGGGTTGCGCGGCGGCGCGGTCCCCATGTTTAACAAAGCCTTCCCGCGGATTGCGCCGGAAACCGGCGGCTCTCGGCCGCGGCCTCTCCCGTCGCTGCGTCATCAAACTGTAGCCGTTCGGCCATAGAAGCGGGCAACTTCACAACGGATGGCAGCGCAATGACTGATCTCGCCCCCGATGCCGGCTATGGCAGCACCAAAGCCAAGCTCAAGACCGCCCTTCTCCAGCACGATGCCTTCAGCCCCGCCGGATTCTCCGAACGGCTGTTCGGTCTTCTATTTTCCGGCCTCGTCTACCCGCAGATATGGGAAGACCCGGCCGTCGATATGGAAGCGATGCGGATCGCGCCGCACCACCGAATCGTCACCATCGGCTCCGGTGGTTGCAACATGCTCGCCTATCTCTCTGCCGGCCCGGCCGGGATCGACGTGGTCGATCTCAACCGCCATCACATCGCCCTGAACCGGCTGAAGCTTGCCGCCTTCCGCCATCTGCCGAGCCATGGCGACGTGCGCCGTTTCTTCGCCGAAATCGGCACCGCCAGCAACACCCAGGCCTACGACCTCTTCATCGCGCCGAAGCTTGACCGCCAGACCCGCGCCTACTGGAGCGGCCGCGACTTGACGGGACGACGGCGCATCCGCGTCTTTTCGCGCAACATCTATCGCACCGGCCTGCTCGGCCGCTTCATCGGCCTTGGCCATCTGCTCGCGCGCCTGCACGGCGTCGATCCCCAGGAGCTGGTGAAGGCCCGCTCGATCCGCGAACAGCGCCAGTTCTTCGACGAACGCCTTGCGCCGCTGTTCGACCGTCCGGTGGTGCGTTGGATCACGGCGCGCAAAAGCTCGCTTTTCGGCCTCGGCATTCCGCCGCAGCAATTCGACGAGCTGGCGCGGCTCAGCGAAGAGCGCTCGCTCTCCAGCGTGCTGCGCGGCCGACTGGAAAAGCTCGTCTGCCACTTTCCGCTGAAGGATAATTATTTCGCCTGGCAGGCCTTCGCCCGCCGTTACCCGCAGGCGCATGAGGGCACGCTGCCGCTCTACCTTCAGGAAGGCAGCCGCGACGCCATCCGCGACGGCGCTGACCGCGTGAAGGTTCACCACGCGAGCTTCACCGAGCTTCTTGCCGGCAAGGCGGCGAGTTCCGTCGATCGCTACGTGCTGCTCGACGCGCAGGACTGGATGACGGATGCGCAGCTCAACCACCTCTGGAGCGAGATCAGCCGCACGGCAACGCCGGATGCCATGGTCATCTTCCGCACCGCCGCCGAAGACAGCATCCTCCCCGGCCGGCTCTCTGAAACGCTGCTCGGCCAGTGGGACTACGATGCCGAACGCTCGCTGGACCTCGGCCGCAAGGACCGCTCGGCCATCTATGGCGGGTTCCACATCTACAGGAAGAAGCCGTGAGCCTTTCCCTCGACAGCCATGCGGCCCGCATGGACCGGATGTACAGATACCAGCGGCACATCTATGATTTTACACGGAAATATTATCTTTTCGGCCGCGACACGCTGATCCGCGACCTCGACGTGCCCGACGGCGGCAGCGTGCTGGAAATCGGCTGCGGCACGGGACGCAACCTTGCCTTGATCGCCCGCCGTTTTCCCGGTTGCCGGCTCCATGGCTTGGATATATCGGCGGAAATGCTGGCGAGCGCCGAGGCGAAACTCGGCCGGAACGCCCCAGTGCTGCGCGTCGCCGACGCCACGGATTTTTCCGCAGGACAGTTCGGCACGGATGGTTTCGACCGCATCGTGATTTCCTATGCCCTGTCGATGATCCCTGATTGGGAAGCGGCGATCGATGCCGCCATCGCAGCGCTCAAGCCCGGCGGGTCGCTGCATATCGCCGATTTCGGCCAGCAGGAACGCCTGCCCGGCTTCGTTGGAACTGCGCTCAAGGCCTGGCTTGTCCGCTTCCACGTCACGCCCCGACCCGACCTCAAAGAGGTGCTACAGGAGCGGGCGGATCGTGCGAATGCGCGGCTTGAATTCCGCTCGTTGGGTGGCGGCTATGCCTGGCTTGCCACCTATCGCCAGGCCGGATGAACGGGCGACTGCCCTCTTCCATCATTTCCAGCTTGAAAATAACCCAATTTTTACGATGATGGGGCGATTATGGGGGCAAGCCTCCGGGGGGATCGTCACATCATGGACACCGTCATTTGAGGCGCAATCATCGATCGTTTCGAAACGGGAACCCCATGCGCCGGCACCTTCTGGCTCTGCTGCCAATCCTGACGCTTCTTTCGGCCTGCACCTACGGCGATTACGACCTCGTTTCAACCGCCTCCATCCCGCCGCGCTTCCACGACAAGGACCCGCAGGATTTTGGCGCGCGCACGCCGCATCAGCAGGCGATCCACGGCATCGACGTTTCCAAATGGAACGGCGACGTCGACTGGGGCAAGGTCCGCGCCTCCGGCGTTTCCTTCGTCTTTATCAAGGCGACCGAGGGCAAGGACCGGGTCGATACCCGCTTCAACGACTACTGGCAGGGCGCGCGCGCCGCCGGTCTCGCCTATGCGCCCTACCACTTCTACTATTTCTGCTCGACGGCGGACGAACAGGCCGACTGGTTCATCGCCAATGTTCCGAAGAGCGCCGTGCACCTGCCGCCGGTGCTGGATGTCGAGTGGAACAACGAATCCAAGACCTGCCGCTTCCGCCCCTCGGCGCTGACCGTGCAGAGCGAAATGAAGCGCTTTATGGACCGCCTCGAAGCCTACTACGGCAAGCGGCCGATCATCTACACGTCGGTCGATTTCCACCGCGACAATCTCGTCGGCCAGTTCAACGACCACCATTTCTGGGTGCGCTCGGTGGCCAAGCATCCGACAGAGATCTATACCGAGCGCCGCTGGGCCTTCTGGCAATATACCAGCACCGGTGTCGTGCCGGGCATTCAGGGCGATACGGATATCAACGTCTTTGCCGGCTCCGCCAAGAACTGGAAGAACTGGGTCTCGGCGGTCTCGCAGCCCCAGCAGGTCGCGCAGAACTGAGCCTGAAGACACGCGCATAAGCCCTTGAACGGATACCTGTTTAACGGTTAACCGCCGGGCATTTCTTCTTTCCGCCCCAATGACATGTCATGGGGCGGACATCACTTTCACGAAAACCTCGCGCGCTGCCCGTTCGTCGGCAGCGCGAACAACTCTTGAAGGATTTGCGATGTTCCGCCGTGTTCGGCCCCTGCTTCTGTCCACCGCCTTTGTCTCTCTCGTTGCCTCCTCGGCCTTCGCCCAGCAGGCGCCGGCCTGCGGCGGCGATCTTTCGGCCTTTCTTGCGGGCGTGAAAAGCGAAGCCGTCGCCAAGGGCATTCCAGCCGATGTCGTCGACCGGGCGCTGGCCGGTGCGAAGATCGACGAAAAGGTGCTGAGCCGTGACCGCGCGCAGGGCGTTTTCAAGCAGAGCTTCACCGAGTTTTCGAGCCGCACCGTCAGCAAGGCGCGCCTCGATATCGGCGCCAAGAAGATGAAGGAATATGCCGCCGTCTTCGATCGCGCCGAGAAGGAATTCGGCGTTCCGGCCGCCGTCATCACCGCCTTCTGGGCGATGGAGACCGATTTCGGCGCCGTGCAGGGCGATTTCAACACCCGCAACGCGCTGGTGACGCTCTCCCATGACTGCCGCCGCCCGGAAATGTTCCGCCCGCAGCTGATCGCCGCCATCGAGATGGTCCAGCACGGCGACCTCGACCCGGCAACGACGACCGGTGCCTGGGCCGGCGAGATCGGCCAGGTGCAGATGCTGCCGGAAGACATCATCGCCCAGGGCGTCGATGGCGATGGCGACGGCCATGTGAAGCTGAAGGAAAGCTCGCCGGATGCGATCATGACCGCGGCGAAGTTCATCGCCAGCCTCGGCTACAAGGCCGGCGAGCCCTGGATTCAGGAAGTCAGCGTGCCGGAAAACCTGCCCTGGGAAAAGACAGGCCTGCAGCCGGGCATGACGGCCGGCGACTGGTTCAAGCTCGGCGTCAAGCCGCGCGACGGTAACACGTCCTTCCCGCAGCTTGCCGCTTCGGTGGTCATTCCGCAGGGCCGCAAGGGCGTGGCCTTCATGACCTATCCGAACTTCAATATCTATCTCGAATGGAACCAGTCGTTCATCTACACGACCTCGGCCGCCTATTTCGCCACCCGCCTCAACGGCGCACCGCCCTACAATGGCGGCAACCCGGAACCCGGCCTGAGCAACGACGGTATGAAGGCACTTCAGACCAAGCTGCAGGGCATGGGCCACGATGTCGGCAAGATCGACGGCATTCTCGGCTCCGGCACCCGCGCGGCGCTGCAGAAGGAACAGCAGCGGCTCGGCCTGCCCGCCGATGGCTGGGCGACGGAAGGCGTTCTCAACGCGCTCTGAGCAGAGCAAGCACTGCTGATACAACTCTTAGGGCCGGTTTTCCGGCCCTTTTTGCTGCGCGCGTCTGAGCTTGCGATGATGGCGGGCGAGACGGAAGGCGCGGTATCGGAGCCGGATCGACCAGCGCGCGCCGGCAAAGGCCTCGCCTTCGCGGGCATAGGCGATCGCGAGGGCTTCACGGTAATCGTGCAGCTCTTCGGAGGCGATATTTTCCATCCTGTGCATCAGGTTCACCCAGACGGGCGAGACCAACAGCGAAATCGCCGTGACGGTAATCGCCAGCCGGTAGGTATCGAGCTGCAGAACGCCGGTCGAGAAACCGGCGGCGGCCAGAACGAAGGAAAACTCGCCGATCTGCGCCATCGAAAGACCGGCGATCAGCGCGATCTGCGGCGAGGAGCCGGTTTTGCGCAGCAGGAAGATGTTGAGCACCGTCTTGGCCGCGATCACCATCACCGCCGCGCCCATCAGCAACAGCAAATGGTCAAACACGAAGGGCAGATCGATCAACAGGCCGATGGACAGGAAGAAGACGACGAGCAGCACGCTCTGGATCGGCTCGATGACGGGAATGATGCGGCTGCGCAGCGTCGAATTGCCGAGCAGGATGCCGGCGAGAAAGGCGCCATAGGCCGGCGACATGCCGGCCACACCGGAAACCGCCGCCGCCGAAAAGCATAGCGCCAAAGCTCCGAGCGCCAGGATCTCGACCTTGTCTTCCATGGTTTCGCTGAAGGGGATCTTCAGCTTGCTGCGGTGGCCGAACCACCACAGCAGCCCCGCCAGAAGCCCGATGGCGACGACCATCTTCACCGCGATCGAAACGATATCCAGCTCTCCGCCGCCGAGGCTGGAGACGAGGATGAGCATCGGCACGACGGCGACATCCTGCGCGATCAGCACGCCGATGGCGATGCGGCCCGTTTCGCTGCGAAGCTCGCCCATATCCTCCAGCATCTTCATGGCGACGACGGTGGATGACATCGCCGCGACAAAGCCGAGGATCATGCCTTCGGCAAGGCTTGCGCCAGTCATCAGCTCGATCAGAACGGCGACCGCCAGCGCCGCCCCCACCTGCCCGCCGGCCACCAGCAGCGCCTGACGCAGCGTCAGCGTGAACGCCTTGACGGAAAGCTCCATGCCGATGAAGAACAGCAGCACGACGACGCCCATCTCCGCGAGAAGGGTGACGTTGCCACTGGAGGAGATCAACCCGAAACCGGTGGGGCCGAGCGCGATGCCGGCGAGGATGAAGCCGACGAGCGGCGGCTAGCGCAGACGCAGGAAACCAAGCCCGAGCAACGCCGCCACGGCGACCACGACAGCAATGGAAACGAGGCTCTGGTCGCCATGGGATGCAGTTTGCGCAGCAGCGTCCAACGTTTCCAGCGCAAGCTCCTCGAATGAACCAAATCACGATACGGCACGAATCGGGTGGCGGCCCGCCGCCGAAATCCGTACTCCCTCACAATGTTTCAAATCAGGCGCCGGAAGGTCAAGGCATATGCAGCAAATTCGAGATGCACAGACGGCGCCGGCAGCCCTGCCGCAGGCGACCCGTATGGCGGCCTCCACCTGGGGGTTGCTCTGCCTCCTCGGCCTGATCTGGGGCGGCTCGTTCTTCTTCGCGCGCATCGCCGTCGCGGCTGTTCCGCCTTTCACGCTGGTCTTGCTGCGGGTGGGGCTGGCAGCGCTGGCGCTACAGATCTACATCGCCGGACGCCACGGCATTTATGATGTGTTTGCAAAGCGCTGGCGGCAGTTTCTGCTGCTGGGCCTCATCAACAACGCCATTCCGCACACGCTGATCTTTCTCGGCCAAACCCAGATCGGCGCCGGCCTCGCCGCGATCCTCAATGCCACGACGCCGGTCTGGACCGTGCTGATCGCCAATGTCCTGACATCCGACGAGCGGCTGAGCGCGATGAAGATCGCCGGCTGCCTGCTCGGCCTTGGCGGAACCGCCGTGCTGATCGGCCCCAGCGCTTTTACCGGCCTTTCGCCGGAGAGCGGCGTGCCGCTCTGGGCGCTGCTTCTGCCGGTGGGCGCCGCGATCAGCTATGGTTTCGCTGCCATCTACGGCAAGGGTTTTCGCGATCTCGCGCCGCCGGTGACGGCGGCAGGGCAGATGACAGCCTCGACTGTCATCATGCTGCCGGCGTCCCTCATGCTCGATCGCCCCTGGGAGCTCGCCATGCCCGGCCTGCCGGTGATCGCCGCCATCCTGGCGCTGGCGCTGATCTCGACCGCCTATGGCTATATCCTCTATTTCCGCATTCTCGGGCGCGCTGGCGCAACCAACGCTTCTCTCGTCACCCTGCTGGTGCCGCCGAGCGCGGTGCTACTCGGGTTTCTTTTCCTCGGGGAGACCCTGCATACTGCCGATCTCGCCGGCATGGCGCTGATCGCACTCGGCCTGATCGTGCTCGACGGCCGGCTCGTCCGCGCCTTAATGACAGGTTAACGGAGGTTTGAGGCTGTATCGGCCTGATGCCTTCACGGGATGTTTCATCCGTTCACATTAACGAAATCGATGCGATTGTGAAAAAAATGTGGCGAAATGAAAAACGTTTTTAAACAATATATTAGCCCTGTGCATAACGGAAATTGGGCGTTTCCTTATCGCAGCGCAGCATAAAATCCGCTTTGACACGTCGGGTTTTCACCCTATCTTTCAGACGTTAACGCAAGGAGGGCCGATTATGGGACTTACGCATTCGCTGAATGTCCTCATGATAAGTGCAGCGTTCGTCTTCGTCGCAACCATGCTTTTCATCTGAAGCGCCAGGAGATCAGATAATCGGATTTTATCCGAGCCATTGCAGCCAGACAGCATCTTGAACGCAGCATGCGGATGCTGGCACCAGACTGCCTCAACTGAAAAATCCCTGTCGGCAACCCGGCGGGGATTTTCCGTTTTTCAGAGATGCTTTGCCGTCAGGCGGCCGCGCCTTCATGGCGGGCATGGCCAACCACCGGCCTGCGCTCGAAACCGACGAGATCGCAAACGGCGGCGATCAGCGGCGAGCGGTTCATCGTATAGAGGTGGAAATCGCGCACCCCGCGACGGGCGAGATCGACGATCTGCTCGGCGGCAATATGGGTCGCCTCCTTGAAGCGCTCGACCGGCTGATCGTCGAGATGCTCAAGGCGGGTGGCGATCGCATCCGGCACGCGCGCGCCGCAGAGGCCGGCGAATTTGCGCATCTGGCCGAAATTGTTGATCGGCAGGATGCCCGGCACGATCGGGATGGCGATGCCGGCGCGGCGCACCCGCTCCAAATAACGCTCGAAATCGTCATTATCGAAGAAGAACTGGGTGAGCGCACGCGTCGCGCCATTGTCGACCTTTCGCTTCAGCATATCGATATCGGTAGCGACATCGGCGCTTTCGGGGTGCTTTTCCGGATAAGCGGAGACGGAGATTTCAAAATCGCCCTTGGCGCGGATACCGGCAACGAGGGCTGCGGCATTCTCGTAACCGCCGGCAAAGGGTTCGTAACGGGAACCGATGCCGCCTTGCGGATCGCCGCGCAGGGCCACGAAATGGCGCACGCCGCAGGTCGCGAACTCATTAACGACCGCATCGACATCGGCCTTGTCGGCACCGACGCAGGTGAGATGGGCGGCGGTGTTGAGAAGCCCGGTATCCTTGATCATGCGGCAGACGGTGGTCAGCGACCGCGCCTTGGTCGAGCCTCCGGCGCCGTAGGTGACCGTGACGAAGGACGGGGAAAAGACCGACAGGGCCTCGACGGTGTCGAACAGCTGCGTCTCCATCTCCTCGTTCTTCGGCGGGAAATATTCGAAGGAGAGCCGCAGATTGCCGCGCTCGGCCGGATAAAGCGTGTGGATCGCCATGGTTCAGTTCCTCCCCGCCTGGGCATAACGGGTACGCTCGACGTCCCCTGCATTGTCATTCGTCTTCGGCTCTGCCGCGCGCCGGTCGCGGGCAAGCCAGATGGTCACGGTCAGCTGCCGGTCGCTCTCGGGCTTCAAATCGACCGCCTTCTCCACCGAAAGCCCTGCCCGCTCCAGCCATTCGGCCATCGTCGCATGGGAGAAGCCGAGGCGGACGTGTGCGTGCTCGTCGCGCAGGTGCTCCAGGCTATGGGGGGCAAGATCGATGATCGCCAGACGGCCGCCCGGCGCCAACATGCGAGCCGCCTCCAGGATCGCCGCCTCCGGCTGCTCCAGGAAGTGCAGCACCTGATGGATGGTGACGAGATCGAAAGCCTGGCCATCGAGCGGCAGGTTGAAGATATCGCCGTGGCGGATGGTCGCCTTGCTGGTGCCGCTGCGGTCGAGATTGGCACGCGCCACTGCCAGCATGTCGCGGCTGGCATCGATGCCGATGCCGCGGCGATAGATACCTTCGAACAGCTGCAGGATGCGGCCGGTGCCGGTACCGAGGTCGAGCAGCGTATCGACCGGCGCATCGCCGACCACGCGCTTCAGCGCCGCTTCGACATCGGCTTCGCTGACATGCAGGCGCCGCAGCGCATCCCACTCGCCGGCATTACGGCTGAAATAGGCCTGCGCCTTTTCCGCCCGCGCCCGCTTCAGGGTCACAAGACGCTCGCTGTCACGCGCCAGCACAGCATCGGCTTCGGAGGCGGCGGACAGCATGTCCTGCACCAGCCGGACCGGCGCCCCTTCGTTCTTCATGCGGAAATAGGCCCAGGCACCTTCCTGATAACGATCGATGAGGGCGACTTCGGAGAGCAGCTTCAGGTGACGGGAAATACGCGGTTGGGACTGGCCGAGAATTTCGGTAAGATCGGTCACGGTGAGGTCGCCGGCCGACAGCAGCGCCAGAAGACGCATCCGCGTCGGCTCCCCCGCCGCCTTCAGGACGTCGACCAGCGCATCCAATCCCAAGCCCTGTGCGTTTGCCATCAAAAACCCCATCAACACATAAAGATATGTTTATGTGATTTCAGGATGCGGTGCAACTCGGAAATTGGGTGTTGAGAGAAATGAAGAGGCCCATCGGTGGCCCAGCGGGGAGAAGGGAGACGCAAGTGGCCACCAAGCGCCCCAAATACCCCTGTCCCGCAGCAAAAAGGGCGGCCTTGCGAGGCCGCCCTTTCCAAGACTTACAGGCGGCCATTCGCGCCGCCCGCTCGAAACGCCTCAGCGCGTCAGGCGCTTGTAGCTGACGCGGCTCGGGTTGACCGATTCCGGGCCGAGGCGGCGGATCTTGTCGGCTTCGTAATCCTCGAAGTTACCCTCGAACCATTCGACATGGCTGTCGCCTTCGAAAGCGAGGATGTGGGTCGCAAGACGGTCGAGGAACATGCGGTCGTGGCTGATGATGACAGCGCAGCCCGCGAAGTTCTCGAGCGCAACTTCGAGCGCACCAAGCGTTTCGGTGTCGAGGTCGTTGGTCGGTTCATCGAGCAGCAGGACGTTGCCGCCGGACTTCAGCATCTTGGCGAGGTGAACGCGGTTGCGCTGACCACCCGAGAGATTGCCGACCTTCTGCTGCTGGTCGCCGCCCTTGAAGTTGAAGGCGCCGCAATAGGCGCGCGAGTTCATTTCGAACTTGCCGAGCTTGACCACTTCGGCACCGCCTGAAATCTCTTCCCAGACGGTCTTTTCCCCGGCCAGCGCATCGCGGCTCTGGTCGACGTAGGAGAACTGCACGCTGTCGCCGACGCGGATCGAGCCGCTGTCGGGCTGCTCCTGGCCGGTGAGAATGCGGAACAGGGTCGTCTTGCCGGCGCCGTTCGGGCCGATGACGCCGACGATGCCGCCCGGCGGCAGCTTCAGCGAGAGATTGTCGATCAGCAGGCGGTCGCCATAGGACTTGCTGATGCCGTCGAGTTCGATGACGACGTTGCCGAGGCGCTCGGCCACCGGAATGATGATCTGCGCATCGGTCGGCCGGATGTTTTCGGCCGCTTCCACCAGCTGGTCATAGGCCTTGATACGGGCCTTGGACTTCGACTGGCGGGCCTTAGGGCTGGAGGCGATCCATTCCTGCTCGCGGCTGATCGCCTTCTGGCGGGAAGCGTCTTCGCGCGATTCCTGCTGCATGCGCTTGGCCTTTGCGAGCAGGTAGGCCGAGTAGTTGCCCTCGTAGGGAATGCCGCGGCCGCGATCGAGTTCGAGAATCCAGCCGGTGACGTTGTCGAGGAAGTAGCGGTCGTGGGTGATCATGATCACCGCGCCCGGATACTGGCGCAGGTGGTTTTCCAGCCAGCCGATGGTTTCGGCGTCGAGGTGGTTGGTCGGTTCGTCGAGCAGCAGCAGGTCCGGCTTCGACAGCAGCAGCCGGCAAAGCGCGATACGACGACGCTCACCGCCCGAAAGGCTGGTCACGTCGGCATCGCCCGGCGGGCAGCGCAGCGCGTCCATGGCCATCTCGACCTGGTTTTCGAGATCCCACAGGTTCTGGCCGTCGATGATGTCCTGAAGACGGGCGCCTTCCTCGGCGGTCTCGTCGGAATAGTTCATCATCAGTTCGTTGTAGCGCTCGATGATCGCCGTCTTGTCGGCAACGCCTTCCATGACGTTTTCCAGCGCGGTCTTGTTCGGATCGAGCTGCGGCTCCTGCGCGAGATAACCGACGGTCGCGCCTTCGGCGACCCAGGCTTCGCCGGTATATTCCTTGTCGAGGCCCGCCATGATGCGCAGCACGGTCGACTTACCGGCGCCGTTCGGGCCGAGGATACCGATCTTGGCGTCCGGGTAGAAAGACAGGCTCACATTATCGAGAACCTTCTTAGCGCCGTAGGCCTTGCTCAGCCCCGACATGTGAAAGATGAATTGGCGTGCCATTAAGCTCTGCTCCGACGGAATGAAATTTGCCCGCTATGTAGGCGAATTATCCCCAAGGAGCAATCTCGAAACCGGCGACATCTCCGCTTTACCGGGCTTCCGCGCGCGCAATGGTGCCGCTTGCGCATTTGCCGTGGGTGGCATCGGCGGCAAGGATGAGCGCCGACAGCGCAGAGCCCGCATTCCCCTGCCCTGCGGTACCGGCAGAGGCACTGACCGGCGTAACGGCCCCGCTGTCGCCGAGCCCGATCGTAAGCCCCGTCACGATCGTCTCCTTGCCCGTCTTTGCGCAATGAAGACGTACTCGCTCGCCGGCACCCGGACCGAAGGCGGTATCGAAAGCCTGCCGCACCTCCTGCTCCGTCACCATCCCGCCGAGCTTTTCAACGAACAGGCTGCGCACGGCCGAGCGGTTCAGGGCATCGAGATAGCGCATCTGCCCTTCGAAATACGCTTCCGCACTCGCGGAATAACAGCGGCCGCTTCGCAGCCATTGATGACGGTCGAGGCCGGATTGCACACCGGGCATGACGGCCGCGAGCGTCACCATCGCCTCATTGGCAAGCTCGGGGCGCGGCAATTCCAGCCATTTGCCCTTGCGGTCCTGTGCTTTGACAGCGGCATCGATGCCGCAATAGCTCTTGCCGACCGGCCAGAGGCCGTGCAGCGTAAAATGCATGGCGGAAAAGCCATCCTGCGTCTCGGCCTTGCATTCGAGTCGTTCAGGCCGGGTTCGGCAGAAGCCCGGCTGCCAGCTGACGGAAAAGACCGCCCTGGTCCGTCCCGCCTCCCTCGCCTTCTGTTCAGCAGCTTGCGCCCCCGCCGAAAAGATCATGAGGAACGCCGAAAGAAGGTATGACATCTGCCTCAAGATCGCGATCATCGCGTCATCCTCCAACAAGAACAAAACATGATCATTAACCAACATTAACGGGAAAATTACAACCCTTAATCGACTACCCTGCTTAAATTTTCTGAGGTAATGCGCAACCGTCACCAAGATGGCATTGCTTTCGCCCGGCAAATCTCCTTGAGTGCGGAATGTGTCGCTACATGCGGCCGGGAATGGCGGGAGGCATGATGTTTCAGGAGGTGAAGGCGCTGCGAAGCCCGACAGGTGCGACGCTCGCCTGGCGGTCGCAGGCTGCGGCCGCGCCGGAACGTGGCGTGCTCCTGCTTAGCCACGGCCTTGCCGAACATTCCGCCCGCTATGCCCGCTTCGCCCATTTCATGGCGGTGCAAGGTTTTCACATTTATGCCCACGATCATCGCGGCCACGGCGCGACGCAAGGGGCGGATGCGCCCTTTGGGCGCTATGCGCAAGCCGAGGGTCCAAAGAAGGTGGTCGAGGATATCGCCGCCATAGCCGGCGTCGCCAAGGCTGAACACCCGGATTTGCCTGTCATTCTTTTTGGGCATTCCATGGGTGGGCTGATCGCGCTCAATGCGGCGGAAGAAAATCCCGAGCTTTACGATGGGCTTGCGGTCTGGAACTCCAATTTAAATCCGGGCCTCGCGGGTCGTGCCGCACTCGTCATCCTTGCCGGAGAGCGCATGCTGAAGGGTTCGGATGTGCCGAGCACCATTCTGCCGCCGCTCACCTTCGGCGCCTGGGGAAAATCCATCCCCGGCCACAAGACGCCGTTCGACTGGCTTTCTCGCGACGAGCGCGAAGTCGCCGCCTATATCGCCGACCCGCTCTGCGGTTTCGATGCCAGCGTTTCGATGTGGATCGATATCTTCCGGCTGACCTTTGCCGGCGCAAGCAGTGAGCGCCTGCGCCGCCTGCCGGCAAAGCTGCCGATCCACCTCGTCGGCGGCGGGCAGGACCCAGCGACCAATGGCGGCCGCGCCATCGGCTGGCTTGGCGAGCGCATGAAGCGACATGGACTTCTAAACGTGACGACGCGGCTCTATCCCGAGATGCGCCACGAAACCCTCAATGAAAAAGACCGCGAAGGCCCGATGCGGGACTTCGCAGCGTGGTGTGCCGCCGTCGCAAACGGCTGGCGCAAGGCATAGGCAGAGCATGACGGACAACGCAATTTCGGGAACTGCCCGCAGGGACGACGTATCGCTCGGCATGAGCCTGATGGTGATCTCTGTGCTGCTGGCGCCGCTTATCGACATTTTTTCCAAGCTTGCCATCGCCACGGTGCCCTCCGGCGAAATCACAGGCGCACGCTTCGTTTTGCAGGCGCTGTTCCTGCTGCCGATCGTGGCGATGCGCGGCACGCTGTTCGAACTCACCTGGAAGAAGACGGCGCTGCATGCCCTGCGCGGTGCGCTGCTGGTCGCGGCCATGCTCTCCTTCAGCACGACGCTGAAGGTGATGGAGGTTGCGGATGCCATCGCCATCTTCTTCGTCGAGCCGATCATGCTGACCATTCTCGGCAGTATCTTCCTGAAGGAGACCATCGGCTGGCGGCGCTATACCGCCTGCGGCGTCGGCTTTTTCGGGGCTATGCTGGTCATCCAGCCGAGCCTTCAGGAAGTGGGGCTGATCGCGCTTCTGCCTGTCGTCGCAGCTTTCATGCTCGCGGTTTTCCTGCTGGTAACGCGGCTGGTGGCGAAGAACGAGGACCCGTGGTCGATGCAGTTTCATGCCGGCATCTGGGGCATGCTGTTTTGCGCCGTACTGCTGTTTTTCGGCAAGGGAACCGGCTCGGATATCCTCGATCCCGTCATGCCGGACAGCACGGCGATGCTCTATCTGCTCGGCGTCGGCGTGACCGCAACGATCTCGGGCATCCTTGGGGTCTATGCCTATCGGGCAGCGCCTGCTTCGGTGCTGGCGCCGCTGCAATATCTGGAAATCGTCTCGGCGACCATCTTCGGCTGGCTGGTGTTCGATCACCTGCCGGACGCTTTGAAATGGCTCGGCATTGCCATCATTATCGGCTCGGGCCTTTACATCATCTGGCGGGAGCGCCGGGTCAACAAATCCGCCGGCATCGCGCCGGTATCGCCGGCAATCTAGCCGGCCGCATGCTTGGAGGAGCAGACATGAAAACCGGAGGTCAACTGATCGTCGATGCGCTGAAGGCGAACGGCGTGAAACGTATTTCCTGCGTGCCGGGCGAGAGCTATCTCGCCGTGCTCGACGCACTTTACGACAGCGGCATCGAATCCGTCGTCTGCCGTCAGGAAGGCGGCGCGGCGATGATCGCAGACGCCTGGGGGCGTCTGACGGGCGAGCCCGGCATCTGCATGGTCACCCGCGGTCCGGGCGCCATGAATGCCTCGGCCGGGCTGCATATCTCACGGCAGGATTCCGTGCCGGTCATCCTGTTCATCGGCCAGGTGCAGAGCGATGCGCGCGAGCGCGAAGCCTTCCAGGAAGTGGAGTATCGCCGTGCCTTTACCGAGATCGCCAAATGGGTCGGCGAGATCGACGACGCCGCCCGCATTCCCGAATTCGTCACCCGCGCCTTTGCGATCGCGACCTCCGGCCGTCCCGGCCCGGTCGTGCTGTCGCTGCCGGAGGACATGCTGACCAGGGAAGTGGAAGCGGTCTCCGCCCGCGCCGCCGTGCCGGTTGAAAGCCACCCCGGCCCCAGCCAGATCGCCCGCCTGGAGGCTCTGCTGGCCAAGGCCGAACGCCCGATCGCCATCATCGGCGGCACGCGGTGGAATGAACAGGCCGTCGCCGGCTTCCGCGATTTTGCCGAACGCTGGCAACTGCCGGTCGGCTGCTCCTTCCGCCGCCAGATGCTGTTCGATCATCTCCATCCGAGCTATGCCGGCGATGTCGGCATCGGCATCAACCCGGCGCTGGCGAAGGAAATCAAGGAGGCGGACCTTGTGCTGCTGGTCGGCGGGCGCATGTCGGAAATGCCGTCTTCGGGCTATACGCTGCTCGACGTGCCCTATCCGAAGCAGACGCTGGTGCATGTCTATCCCGATCCGAGCGAGCTTGGCCGGGTCTATCGCCCCGATCTGGCGATTGCCGCAGCACCCGACGATTTCGTGGCAGCCCTCTCGGCTTCCGCTCCAAAAAGCGCGCCGGCCTGGGGCGGGCGGACGAAGCAGATGCACGAGGCCTATCTCGGCTGGTCGACACCGCCGCAGACCGGTCCGGGCGCGGTGCAGATGGGACCGATCATGGATTGGATCGAGGCCAATGTGGCCGAGAATGCGATCTTCACCAATGGCGCCGGCAATTATGCGACCTGGCTGCACCGCTTCCATCGCTTCCGCCGGTTCGGCACGCAGGCAGCGCCGACCTCCGGTTCGATGGGCTATGGGCTGCCGGCTGCCGTCGGGGCTAAAAAGCTATTTCCCGATCGGGACGTCATCTGCTTTGCCGGCGACGGCTGCTTCTTGATGCACGGGCAGGAATTTGCGACCGCCGTGCAATATAACCTTCCGATCATCACACTCGTCATCAACAACGGCATCTACGGCACGATCCGCATGCATCAGGAGCGGGAATATCCGGGCCGCGTCAGCGCGACCGACCTCACCAATCCCGATTTTGCGGCACTCGCCCGCGCCTATGGCGGCCATGGCGAAACGGTGGAAAAGACGGAAGACTTCGCCGCCGCCTTCGAACGCGCACGGGCAAGCGGAAAGCCCTCGATCATCGAGATCAAGCTCGATCCCGAAGCGATCACGCCGGCACGCACGCTGAGCCAGATTCGCGCCGGTTGAGGCGCTGAGAAACGAAACGGCGCGTGGGGAACGCGCCGTTTTGCTTTGTTTCTGCTTTTTGGACGAACGCCAACTCCACACTCTGCGTCATCCTCGGGCCTGACCCGAGGATCTTCCAGCCCCTGCCCGAACGGAGAGACTGATGGATGGTCGGGTCAAGCCCGACCATGACGGAAGAGAGTCGGGGGCTTACCAATTGGAGCCGGGCAGTTCAGTTCCGAATGTGCTGCGTCTGCTGGTAAACGGCCGTCGAGCGGGCACCGGAGCGGCAATAGCCGAGCATCGGGCGCTCGAAAGCGTCGAGCGCGTCAACCATCTGGTGCACGGCATCGGCGGTCACACCGGCGGGGCCGACCGGGATATGGGCGATATCGAGGCCCAGTTCTTCGGCGCGCGCGGCGATGAGGGCGAAGTCCGGCTGGTCCGGGCTCTCGTGGTCCGGGCGGTGGCAGACGATGGATTTGAAACCCATTGCCTTGATCTCATCGAGATCCTCGACGGCGATCTGTCCGCTGACCGAGTATTCATCGTTGATCTGGCGAATATCCATGGCAAAGCCCTTTCTCGGAAAATGTCGGTCTGATGTAAGACCCGCGACATGCGGCGTCAATCGCGGGTTCAGGCGACGCGGAAGGTCAGTTCGTAGGAAGTCGAAGCTGTGGGTTGCAGCGGCAGCATCTCGCCGGCTGCCGCAAGCTCCGGCCGCTTAGCGATGCGATGGGAAACGGGTTCGATGCTGATGACATTGGCCCCACCGCGCTCACAGCGCCACATCTGCAGATACGGCAGTGTCGCGGTCGCAAAGCGCACCTGCAGCGAGCGGCCGGAAAGCGCGGGAAACGGTCCGAGAACGACATCACTCCAGCCGTCTCGTCCGTGTGCCGGAAGGCAGAAATGGGCGCTTTCCCCTTCCCCGAAGCGCCAAGGGCGGGGTTCTCCGGCAAAAGCATCGGCCGACATCACGGTTTCCGGGGCCATCAGCCAGCCGCCGAGATTGATGTGATACATCATCATCGGGGCAAAGGCCTTGTCGCCGATATTCGTCAGTCGGTCGTAAAGATGAACGGCGCCGGCATCGACGGACCAGCGCCGCTCCAGTCGCGCCCGACCGCCGCCCGCTAGATCGAGTTCGATGACGCCCGTGCAGCCCTCCATCCCGGCCATCCGTGCTTCGAGGACCCGCGTGCCGGCAAGCGAGCCGTGCAGCGGATATGTGCCCGCGCCGTCCTCGATTTCCTCGGGATGGCGGATATGCTCCGGGCCGCAGGTGAAGAGAAAGCCCTTCAGCGCGTGGTCGATGCGCGGATCGCCATCGGAAGGAATGGCGGTTCCCGGCGAAAGATCGATGCCATCGACGACGAAAGCGCCGATATTCAGCGCCGATTGCCGGTCGAGAAGAATATGGAAATCCCCCTCGCCACCCTCACCTGCGATACGAATCGGCATAGACATCTCCCTTGCAAAACCTGCAACCAAACCCGGCCCTTAGACGTTTGATAGGCAAGCCGGCATTGCCTTGAAAGAGCCATGCGTTGAAATTACATCGCACTTAACGGGATGTTCATCATGAATTCAGATTTTTCATATTACCGTCTCATTTGATTTCTACGCGCCGAAAACCAACCGAAGACAGCAGGTTTACAAAAGTGACGCCCCGGACCACGATTTTCCTTCTCGCCGCCGCCAGTGCGCTCGGCCTTTGCGCGGGAACCGCTGCCGCCCAGGATCTCGGCCGCCTGCCGCCCGATGCGGTGCTCGTCACGCCGCAGGGCGAGATTCTCGATTACATCCCCGAATCAGGCGAAGTCACCCTCACGCGCGACCGGCGCGGCCGCACCGTGCTCGTCGACAACTGGGGCAATATCGTCGCCACCGTCATGGGCTCGGGCCGCCGTGGTGGCCAGGCCGTCGATGGTTTCGGTCGCAACGAGGCAAGCCGCTCGTATGGCAATCAGGGCTACGGCTCCTCGGTGCGCCGTTATGGCGATACCGTCTACAGTTCCGCCCCGGACTATCGCGACCCCGCCTATCGCCAGCCGGGCGATATAACCGGCTCGATCCCGGATTACCGCGACAGCGTTCCGAATGTCGAGCGCCAGCCGCTGCCCGATTCGCAGACGGCCTCCCTGCCCGATGAAAACGACAGCGCCGCCCTGCCGGCACTGGAAGACAGTCCGAGGGGACCGACCCTGCCGCCGGCTGCGGCCATCGGCAAGAAGTCCAGCGCGGAAATCACCGCGCTGCAGGTATTTCTCGACCGCGAAGGCTTTTCGCCGGGCGTGATCGACGGCAAGAAGGGCTCGAACGTCACCAAGGCGATCGAGGCCTGGCAGCAGGCGACCGGCGAAACGCTCGATCCGAACAACACCGATGATATTCTGGAGCGGCTACGGCTGAGCGGCGGCCTGCCGATCACCTCGTATACCATCACGGCTGCCGACGCCGCCGGTCCTTATGTCGCCTCGATCCCGGAAGATTACGCCCATAAGGCGATGCTTCCGCACCTCTCCTTCACCTCGACGACGGAGATGCTGGGCGAAAAGTTCCACATGGACGAAACCTACCTGCGTGAACTGAACCCCGGTGTCGATTTCACGGTTCCAGGCACGATCATCAAGGTCATTTCGCCCGGCGAGAAGAAAACCGGCAAAGTGGCGCGCATCCTCGCCGACAAGGCTCGCAAGCAGCTTTTCGCCTATGACGATGCCGGCAATCTGATCGCTGCCTATCCGGCCTCGATCGGTTCGGCCGATACGCCCTCACCATCCGGTACGGTGCAGGTCGATCGCATCGCGCTCGATCCGGGCTACACCTATAATCCGAAGATCAACTTCCAGCAGGGCGCCAACGACAAGATCCTATCGATCCCGCCGGGACCGAACGGCCCGGTCGGCACCGTCTGGATCGCACTGTCGAAGCCGACCTACGGTATCCACGGCACGCCCGAACCGTCGAAGATCGGCAAGACCCAGAGCCACGGCTGCATTCGCCTGACCAACTGGGATGCGACCGAGCTTGCCAAGATGGTGAGCGTCGGAACCACGGTGGAGTTCGTCGATTGAGGCCTTGGCCTCGTTCGCCTTCCTTCAGTCCAGAGCGATGCTTCATGACTTCATGAGATGTTCTCATGAAACAAGCGCGCCCGCTTGCTCTATCTGTTACAAAGCTGCTCACAGACTTTTCAAGGACGACACCGATGGCCGCCGAACGCGCTCTTCCCAACCTCTGGCATGCGACCGCGCCGGCGGCGCCCGAAACGACGCCGCTCAACGGTGACGTCACCGTCGATGTGGCGATCATCGGCGGCGGCTTTACCGGCCTCTCGGCCGCGCTGCATCTCGCGGAAAAGGGTGTGAACGCCATCGTCATCGAAGCGCGTATGATCGGCTTCGGCGGTTCCGGCCGCAATGTCGGCCTCGTCAATGCCGGCATGTGGACGAAGCCCGACGACCTGATCGCCACGCTCGGTAAGGCCGTCGGGGAACGGCTGCTGACGGAACTTGGCGACGGCCCCTCGCTCGTCTACTCCCTCGTCGAAAAGCACGGCATGGAATGCGAAGCCGTCCGCAACGGCACGCTGCACATGGCCGTAGGTGCCGAGGGCGTGAAAGACATCCGGGAACGCGAGACCCAGTGGAAGAAATTCGGCGCCCCGGTCGAGGTTCTAGACGCCGCGCGCGCCCGCAAACTGACGGGTGCTGAAGGTTTTGCCGGCGCCCTGCTCGACCGCCGCGCCGGCACGATCCAGCCGCTCGCCTATGCCCGCGGTCTTGCCCACGCCGCCCTTGCCGCCGGTGCCCGCATCCACACCGAAACACCGCTGGAAGGCGCCGAGCGCAAGGGCGACGTCTGGCTTCTGACGACGCCGCGCGGCCGCATAACGGCAAAGCATGTGATCCTCGCCACCAACGCCTATGGTGCGACAGTCGGCAAGACGCCGTGGACGGCCCACACGGAAGAGCTGACCATCCTGCCCTACTTCCAGTTCGCCACCAATCCGCTGCCGGCCAAGGTCGCTGAAAAAATCCTGCCGGAGCGGCAGGGTTGCTGGGATACCGGCCTCGTCATGACCTCGTTCCGCACCGACAAGCAGAACCGCATGATCTTCGGCAGCATCGGCCGCCTTGATGCCATGGCCGAGGGCACGCACCGCGCCTTTGCCATGCGCTCCGTTCGCAAGATCTTCCCCGAGATCGGCGATATCAAATTCGAATACTGGTGGGATGGCCGCATCGGCATGACCACCAACCACTTGCCGCAGACGCATCAGGTCGCGCCGAACGTGTTCTCCGTCAGCGGCTATAACGGCCGCGGCATCGCACCGGGCACCGTCTTCGGCCGGGCGCTGGCGCAGCGCGTACTCGGCGATGAAAACGCCATTCCGATCGCCGAAACGCCGGTGACACCCGATCCCTGGCGCGCGCCGAAATCAGCCTTCTACCATGTCGGCGCCCAGGCCAAGCACCTGATCGACCATCGATTTTAAGACAAAGAAGGCCTCGCCACACCCTCTACCGTCACCCTCGGGCTTGACCCGAGGGTCTTCCAGCCTCTCGCCGAATGGAGGTGCTGATGGATGCCTGGCTCAGGGCCGAGCACGACGGAGGAGAGAGTTTTCGGGCCGCCAAAAGGCGCCCAAAAAAGAAGCCCCGCCGGAGAGGACGGGGCTTTTTGCGTGCTAAGAAATTCGTCAAGCCGCGCGGCGGGCCGAACTCGTGGTGCGTAGCGGCACCAGGCGGCGGACTTCGTCGCCGAAGGCGCGGGCGTTTTCGCGGGCCTTTTCGAGGTTGCTCACCCGCTCCGGGTCCATGGTCTGGAGCGTGCCGCCACAGTCGAAGATATCGCGGAAGGCGGCGCGTTCGATGATCGGTGTATCGAGCACCGGGACGTTGCGCTGGGAGAGCAGCGTCTTGACCACCTGCAGCGCGCGGGTGGTGACGAGCGAGTTGACGCGGGTCAGCACCACGGAATGATTGATCGAAATGCCGGCCTTTTCCTTGAGATAGGCAAGCAGTTCCAGCACCTGCGCCCCACCCTTGGCGTCCATGGCACAGCCCTGGATCGGGATCATCACATGGTCGGACATGCCGATCGCCGTTGCCATCAGCGTGTTGCGGGCGCCGGCGAGATCGATGACGAAATAATCGGTATTAGCGCGGTTCTCGGCAATGTGGGTCTGGATATTGGCCATGCTCACAAAGGAGATGACCTGCACGTTCGGCACCGACACGGAAATCTCGTGCCAGGTGGTGATCCAGTGCTGCGGATCGCAATCGAGAATGGTGACCCGCGCGCCCGTGCGCGCAAGTTCCTGTGCGAGGATCAAGGCGGCGGTCGTCTTGCCCGCGCCGCCCTTGGTGTTCGCAAATGTAATGACTGGCATGGTCTGTCCCCGTCTGAATGATGGCCCGAGCCCCGGCATGGCTCTCGTCAAGCGCCCGTTTCGATCGCGCTTCGGTTACCAGAACCTTTCAGAACGTGGTTAATAAACTCTGAAGACCGCCTCGCCAGAATTAACTACTCAGCCCGACGCAAGGCATCCACGCACGAAAAAAGCCCGGAAACACAATGGTTTCCGGGCCTGAGCGTCAAAGCCGCCTGGGGCCTTAAAGGTTAAATGCACTCCTTGAAGAGCTGCTTTGCCGCTTCGAGCGTCAATTCCACCGGGTTGCCGCCGGCGGTGGGGTCGACGATCGCCATTTCCGACATCTCGTCGATCCGGTCTGTGCCGACGCCGAGCGCAGAAAGCTTGTCGGGAACGCCGAGTTCTTCGCGCAGCTTCAGCACGTAGTCGTAGAAGCCGTCGAAGCCGCCGGAAATACCGAGATAGGCGGCCGCACTTGCGATCCTGCCTTCGATGGCCGGACGGTTGAAACGCAGCACCGGCGGCATCACCACGGCGTTGGTCATGCCGTGATGGGTGTTGTAGATCGCACCGACCGGATGGGAGAGCGAGTGGATGGCACCCAGACCCTTCTGGAAGGCAACGGCGCCCATGGCGGCGGCCGACATCAGGTTGGCGCGGGCTTCGATATCCGTGCCGTCCTTATAGGCGCGCGGCAGGTATTCCTTGACGAGGCGCATGCCTTCAAGCGCGATGCCCTGTGACATCGGGTGGTAGAAGGGCGAGGAATAGGCTTCGAGGCAGTGGGCGAAGGCATCCATGCCGGTGCCCGCGGTGATGACCTTCGGCATGCCGACCGTCAGTTCCGGGTCGCATATGGTCACGGCCGGCAGGAACTTCGGATGGAAGATCACCTTCTTGGTGTGGGTCTCGGAATTGGTGATGACCGAGGCGCGGCCGACTTCCGAGCCGGTGCCGGCCGTGGTCGGCACGGCGATGATCGGCGCAATGCCTTCGACGCTCGCACGCGTCCACCAATCGCCGACATCCTCGAAATCCCAGACGGGACGCGTCTGGCCGGCCATGAAAGCGACCGCCTTGCCGAGATCGAGGCCCGAGCCGCCGCCGAAGGCAACGACGCCGTCATGGCCGCCATCCTTGAAGGCCTTTACGCCGGCTTCGAGGTTCTTGTCGTTGGGGTTCGGATCGACGTCGGCGAAGATGGCGCGGCCGAGGCCGGCAGCTTCGAGAATGTCGAGCGCCTTCTGCGTGATCGCCATCGGGGCGAGGCCCCGGTCGGTGACCAAAAGCGGCTTCTTCATGCCGACCGCCTTGCAATGATCGGCAAGCTCGCTGATGCGCCCTGCCCCGAACTTGATGGCGGTCGGGTAGCTCCAGTTGGCGGTGATGGTCATGCTGTGACTTTCTTCAGGTGATAGGATTTCGGGCGGGTGAGGTTCTGGAAGCCGATGACCGAAAGCGAGCCGCCGCGGCCGGTTTCCTTGACGCCGGTCCAGCACAGCGCCGGGTCGAGATAATCGGCACGGTTCATGAAGACGGTGCCGGTTTCGATTTCGGCACCGATGCGCGCGGCGCGCTCGGCATCCTTGGTCCAGAGCGAGGCGGTGAGGCCGTATTTGCTGTCGTTCATCAGCGAAAGCGCTTCAGCGTCATTCTTCACCTTCATGATGCCGACAGCGGGACCGAAGGTTTCCTCGCGCATGAATTCCATCGAATGATCGACATCGACGAGGATCTGCGGGGCGACATAAGCGCCGACGTCATCGGCCGGAAACAACTTCGGATCGACCAGCGCCTTGGCGCCCTTGGCGACGGCGTCAGTGATCTGGGCGCGCACCGTCGCGGCAAAGCGCTTGTGGGCCATCGGGCCGAGCGACGTTTCCTTGTCGAGCGGGTTGCCGAGCTTGTAGTTCGAAACCCAGGCAACGGACTTTTCGACGAAATCGTCATAGAGGCTTTCGTGCACATAGATGCGCTCGATGCCGCAGCAGCACTGTCCCGAGTTGAAGGTTGCGCCATCCATAAGCGTATCGACAGCGGCGTTGAGATCGGCGTCTTCCATCACATAGCCGGGGTCCTTGCCGCCAAGCTCGAGGCCAAGCGGCGTGAAGGTGCCGGCGGCAGCCCGCTCAATCGAGCGTCCGCCTTCGACAGAACCGGTGAAGTTGACGAAATCGAAGCTCTTTTCGGCAATCAGCGCCGAGGTGGTGTTGTGGTCTAGGAAGATGTTCTGGAAGACGTCTTCCGGCACGCCGGCCTCGTTGAAGGCGCGCACCATGCGCTCGCCGACGAGGATCGTCTGGCTGGCATGCTTGATGATGACCGTGTTGCCGGCCATCAGCGCCGGGGCAACCGTGTTGATCGCGGTCATGTAGGGATAGTTCCACGGCGCGATGACGAAGACGACACCATGGGCCTCGCGCGCGATACGGCGCTCGAAGCTGGCGCTCTCCTCGATGACCAGCGGGGCCAGCGCATCGGCCGCGATCGTCGCGACATAGTTGGAGCGCTCGTTGAAACCGCGGAACTCGCCGCCGTAGCGCACCGGCCGGCCCATCTGCCAGGCCAGTTCCGGCACGACCTCATCGACCATTTCATTGAGGCGCGCCACGCCCTTCAGCACGAGCTGAACGCGCTCTTCCAACGGCCGCTTCGCCCAGCTTTTCTGCGCCTTCCTGGCACGCGCGACGACTTCGCGGGCAGCTTCCAGCGGCAGAGCCGGGCGTTCGGCGTAAACCGAACCGTCGATGGGTGAAATACATTGGATCATTGTCATGATCAGTTTTCCTATTGGTTTATCCGTGTTTCATCGACCAGCGTACAAGCACACCATATGGTCAAGATGAAGCCGGACCACCCGTTGCCTGTCGGCATCGCGGCAATCCGGCCAATATGCAAAACGCCGACGGCTTTTACGCCCTCTCGAAGCCGCGCGCCACCTCCCAGTCCGTCACGCGACGATCGTATTCTTCCTGCTCCCACTGCCCCGCGCGGGTGTAGTGGTCGATCACATCGTTACCGAAGGCTTCGCGCAGCATTTCCGAATTGGTCATGAAGCTCGTCGCATCGCGCAGCGTCTTCGGGATTTCGCGCACGCCGCTGCCGCCGCCATAGGCGTCGCCGACGAAGGGGGCTTCAAGCTCCAGCTTGCCCTCGATGCCGGCGATGCCGGCGGCGATCAGGGCGGCCATGGCGAGATAGGGATTGAGATCGGAGCCGCCGACGCGGCATTCGATGCGGATGCCCTTGGTGCCTTCGCCGCAAAGGCGGTAGCCGGCGGTGCGGTTGTCCTTGCTCCACACGGCCTTGGTCGGCGCGAAGGTGCCGGCCATGTAGCGCTTGTAGGAGTTGATGTAAGGCGCGAGGAAATAGGTGATTTCGCTGGCGTGGGTCAAAAGGCCGGCGACGTAATGGCGCATCATGTCCGACATGCCGTATTTGGCATCCTTGTCGAAGAAATGCGGCGTCTTGCCGTCAAGGCTCCACAGCGACTGGTGGATATGCGAAGACGAGCCGGCAGCCGAATAATGCCACTTGGCGAGGAAGGTGATGGCCTTGCCGCGGCTCCAGGCGATTTCCTTGCAGCCGTTCTTGATGATCACGTGGCGGTCAGCCATGGCGAGCGCATCGGCATAGCGCACGTTGATCTCTTCCTGACCGGCGGAGGCTTCGCCCTTCGAATTCTCGACGGGAATGCCGGCGCCCTGCAGGCCCTTGCGGATCGCCCGCATCACATCCTCTTCCTTGGTGGTCTGGAAGATGTGGTAATCCTCGTTGTAGCCGCTGACGAGCCTGAGGTCGCGGTAGCCGCTTTCGCGCGCATCGTCATAGCTCTGGTCGAAGAGGAAGAATTCCAGCTCGCTTGCCATATAGGCCTTGAGGCCCATGGCTTCGAGGCGCTTCACCTGACGCTTCAGGATGGCGCGCGGCGAATGCGGCACTTCCTGATGCGTATGGTGATCGAGCAGGTCGCAGAGCACCAGCGCCGTTCCCTCGAGCCACGGAATGCGGCGCAGCGTCGAAAGATCCGGCTTCATCGTATAGTCGCCGTAGCCCGCCTCCCAGCTGGTCGACTTGTAGCCGGAGACGGTGTCCATCTCCATGTCGGTGGCGAGCAGATAGTTGCAGCTATGGGTCTCCTCATAGCCGCTCTCGATGAAATATTCCGCCTGGAAGCGCTTGCCCATGAGGCGGCCCTGCATGTCGACCTGGCAGGCGAGCACGGTGTCGATGCGCCCCTCGGCGACATCAGTCTTTAACTCTTCGAACGTGTAGATTGCAGTCATGATTTCGGGCCTTGTAATGGAGGCCGGCCGCGCGGGCCGGAAAAAGGGAGGGCGAAGGCCGCTTGGGGGCAGCCTTCGCAGCAAAGGCGATCAGTGCTCGCCGACAGCCTTTTCGGCAGCCGCGATCTCCGCCTGGCGGCGGGCCACTTCGTCGCCGATCGGCGGGCCGCGGAAGCGGCGCGTCTCGAAGCCGAACCAGATGATGCCGGTGAGCACCAGGAAGCCGACGGTGACATAGAGCGCCGGATCGTTCGGCGGCTGGATGCCGAGCACGAAGATCAGGATCATCGCCAGGACCGAGAGCACGGCAAACAGCTTGAACGTGCCTTCGCCGAGGTTCCACGGACCCATCTTGTCCCACTTCGACGTACCCCAGGCGAAAAGGCCGAGCGTGATCGGGATCGCGAAGGAGAAGAACAGGAAGATGACCGTGCAGGACACGACGATCGTATAGACCGGCGTTTCGCCGATGGTGACGAGCGACGAGCCCCAGACGAACAGCACCGACAGGATAGAGCCGGTCCAGATGGCGGCGACCGGCGTGCGATAGGTCGGGCTGACCTTGGCGAGCGCCTTGGAGGCCGGCAGGCCGCCGTCACGCGAGAAGGCGAAGATCATGCGTGAAACCGAGGTTACCGTCGCCAGACCGCACAGCCACTGCGACAGCAGAATGGCGAAGTAGAGGATGTCCTTGACGGTCGGGTTGACCTGTTCGCTCATCGCCCAGAAAAACACGTTCCAGCCCTGCTTTGCAGCGTCGTCCATGTTCGGCAGCATCAGCACGAAGGAGCACAGCATGATATAGCCGAACAGCGCCGACCAGAGCACGGAATAGACCATGGCGCGCGGCACGGAATGCGCCGCCTTGACGGTTTCTTCCGAAGTGTGGGCCGAGGCGTCGTAGCCGGTGATCGTGTAGATCGGCAACAGCAGGCCGAGCAGGAACACCCAGCCGCCCGAAGTCGCCGGCCAGACGTTGCCGCCGGCTTCGCCCGAATAGTTCGCGAAGGTAAAGAGCCGCCCGAACTCATAGGTATCGGCAGCAGTGAGGCAGACGATGGCGAGCGCGATCGAGGTTGCGAAGATCAGGTAGCCGGAGAAGTCCGTGAGCTTCGCCGTCAGGCCGATGCCCATGTGGTTCACCAGTGCCTGCGCGCCGGTGATGACGGCGAGGAAGATGATGCGGGTGACCGTCGTGTCTTCCATGCCGAAATACGGCGTGCCGAAGGTGCCCATGAAGAAGTAGTAGGTACCGACATTGATGGCGCCGAGAACGGTGACGAGACCCAGCAGGTTGAACCACGCGGTCAGCCAGCCGGTAAAGCGGTTGCCGAGGATCGAGCCCCAGTGATAGAGGCCGCCGGCCGTCGGATAGGCCGACGAAATCTGCGCCATGGCGATGGCGAAGACCAGCGACACGAAGCAGCCGATCGGCCAGCCGATGCCGATCGCAGCGCCGCCGGCGCCGGCGGTTGCCTGAGCCAGCGAGTTGATACCGCCCGAAAGAATGCAGATGATTGAAAAGGACACCGCGAAATTCGAAAACGAACTGAGGCGCCGCTCCAGCTCCTGCGCATAGCCCATGGAATGCAGGACCTGCATATCCGCCTTTTTATCTGAATCAGAATAATCTGACATTGATTTTCCCCTGTAACGACAGGGCCGTCGGCGGAATTGCCGAAAGCCTCCAATGCCTGGTCCATGGCAAGCCATGGCCACACTCCGCGGACATGCCGCTCCCCTGGGTCTTGTTTTATTGTTTCGACATCGACTGCAGGCTTTCGCGCAGCAGCCCCGTCAGATAATCAGCCATGACCCTTTGGCTGTTATCGTCAGCGATCAGGTCGTTTCGGACCTCGATCATTACATTGGGCAGGCGGTTGGCCAGCCCGTGCAATTTTAGCGTATGCGTCACGCCGTCTTCCGGCCCGTAGGGCGCGTTGCGGCGGATATCGTAGCGCGCCGCCTTTTCGGCAGCCGAGAGCATGCCATCGGCCAGACGCGCGTCCTCGTCATGCAGGATGCCGACCTCGACCGCGCGCGGCTTGCCGAAATAGACCGGCGTGAAGCTGTGAACCGTGACCAGAACCGGCATCACGCCAGCGGCAAGACGCGCCCGCAGCAGCGCATCTATTTCCCGGTGAAACGGGAAATAGAGCGCCTCGACACGGGCGGCGCGCGCCTCGTGCGACAGGGCGGCATTGCCGGGCACGGCATAGACTTCGCTGGTTTCCGGCATGGCGCCGGGCGATTCCGGCGGCCGGTTGCAATCATAGGCGAGCCGGGAAAAGCGCTGGTGCACCAGCGTCGCATCGAGCGACTGCGCCATGTAACGCGACACGGCAAGCGCGCCGGGGTCCCAGGCGATATGGCTGAGAAGAGCTTCGGGGGAAAGACCGAGCGTGCCGAGGCTTTCCGGCAGGGTGCGCGATGCGTGCTCGCAGACGATGACCACAGGGCTCGCGCCCTCGGCATTCTCGACGGCAACCGGGCCGCCCTCCGCTGCACTCAACAATGTCACCGGCCCCTCGATCGCTTCATCAATCGTTAATGAAAAGAATTCTTCAGGATTTGGCCCCTGTCAACGGGGATATGAAAATTTCTCTTCAAAAAACCATTTGACTCGAATTGTCAGAGCGATGTTTAATTTTGTGATAGGCAGGCAAAGACCCGCCAGAGGGGAAATTCAGACTTGGATCACGCATCGACCTCCGTTTCGGATGTGATCGCCGCTCATTTCGACGGGCTGACGCGCGCCGAAAAGCAGCTGGCGAACTCGCTTCTCGACAACTACCCGGTCTCAGGCCTCGGCAGCATAACCACGGTTGCCGAGAATGCCGGCGTATCGACGCCGACGGTCGCCCGCATGGTCCAGAAGATCGGCTATCGCGGCTTTCCCGATTTCCAGGCCTGCCTGCACCACGAGCTGGAGGCTACGCTTTCCAGCCCCATCGCCAAGCACGACCGCTGGGCCGCCAATGCGCCGGGAACCCATACGCTCAACCGTTTCGCCGACGCGATCATGACCAACATGCGCGAAACGCTGTCGCAGCTGGAAACGGCGGTTTTCGACGGCGCCGCGGCACTTGTCGCCGACCGGCGGCGCGACGTCTACGTCGTCGGCGGGCGCATCACCAAGGCGCTGGCCGAATATCTCTTCACCCATCTCCAGGTCGTGCGACCCGGCGTGACCCAGATCGCCGCCAATGCCAGCGGCTGGCCGCATTACGTGCTGAACATGAAGCCGGGCGACGTGCTGGTGATCTTCGATATAAGGCGCTACGAGCAGGAAATGGAGGCTCTTGCCGGCGCTGCACGGGAACGGGGCGTGGAGATCATCCTGTTCACCGACCAATGGGCCTCGCCGGTCGCCAAAAACGCCACCCATGTCTTCCGCGTCCACATCGAAGCACCCTCGGCCTGGGATTCCTCGGTCGTCAGCCTGTTCATCGTCGAGGCGCTGATCGAGGCCGTGCAAAGCAGCGAATGGACCGAGACGCGCGAGCGCATGGCGGTGCTCGAACATCTTTTCGAGGAAAGCCGGGCCTTTCGAAAACCGCGTCAGGCGACTGCTGCGGCCAAGAGCACGAAGCCAGAAAAACTGAAATAAATCTGTCACATAAACTTCATCTACCCCGATTATCTGCTTCACGGAAATCGGATTATCAGTTTCGCCGAAATCGATTGACACACAAAAGGAGAACACCCGTGATGTCACATACGAAGCGCCTGCTCTCGCTCACCACGGCCATCACCGTGGCCCTGCCCGCTCTTGCCTTCGCGGAGCCGAGCGCAGAATTGATTGCTGCAGCCAAGGCTGAAGGCAAGCTCACCACCATCGCCCTGCCCCATAGCTGGTGCGGCTACGGCGACGTCATCGCCGGCTTCAAGGCCAAGTATCCGGAAATCCAGATCAACGAACTGAACCCGGATGCCGGCTCGGGCGACGAAATCGAAGCCATCAAGGCCAACAAGGGCAACACCGGCGATCAGGCTCCTGATGTCATCGACGTCGGCCTCTCCTTCGGCCCCTCGGCAAAGGCCGAAGGCCTGATCCAGCCCTACAAGGTCTCCACCTGGGATTCGATCCCGGCAAGCGCCAAGGACACCGACGGCTACTGGTACGGCGATTATTACGGCGTTCTCTCGTTCCTCGTGAACAAGGACCTCGTGAAGGAAAGCCCGAAGGACTGGTCCGACCTGCTGAAGGCCGACTACGCCAACGCGGTTGCTCTCGCCGGTGATCCGCGCAGCGCCAACCAGGCCGTCCAGGGCGTCTTCGCAGCCGGCCTCTCGGCCAATGGCGGCGACACCTCCAAGGCTGGCGAAGCCGGTCTCAAGTTCTTCAAGGAACTGAACGACAAGGGCAATTTCGTGCCGGTCGTCGGCAAGGCAGCCCCGTTCGCCCAAGGCTCCACGCCGATCATCGTCGCCTGGGACTACAACGCCCTCTCCTGGGGCCAGAGCCTGAACGGCAACCCGCCGTTCGAAGTCGTCGTTCCGGCATCGGGCGTCGTCGCCGGCGTCTACGTCCAGGCGATCT
Organism: Rhizobium sp. Root1212; assembly: GCF_001424985.1. Lineage (GTDB taxonomy): Bacteria > Pseudomonadota > Alphaproteobacteria > Rhizobiales > Rhizobiaceae > Pararhizobium. The sequence goes on along the minus strand of NZ_LMDA01000012.1, from coordinate 533,868 downwards.
CGGCCTTTGCTCCGCACCCGAACTCTGCCAAGCTCTGGATGGAGTACCTCTATTCCGACGAAGGCCAGCTCCTGTGGCTGAAGGGCTATTGCCACCCGATCCGCTTCAACGATCTCGCCAAGAACGGCAAGATCCCGCAGGATCTGCTCGACAAGCTGCCGCCGGCTGCAGCTTACGAAAAGGCAATCTTCCCGACGCTCGAAGAGCAGTCCGCCAACAAGGAAGTGATCAGTGGGCAGTGGGACAGCGTCGTCGGCGCCAACGTCCAGTAACAGGCTTTACGCATCTATGCCCTCCCGCCATCGGCGGGAGGGTTTTCCTGTTTATATTCAGACGCATACGTTGCACTTATATTATTTGCGGCTAAACTTCCCCCACCGCCTCCAGCCTGGATGACCACCGCTTCATGAGCACCCTGATAGACCGCCGAAAAGTCGTCGATTGGCTCGGCATAGCGCCGTTCATGATCTTCGCGCTGATGTTCCTCATCCTGCCGACACTCTATCTGGTGACGGGGGCGTTCTTCACGCCGGATGGCCAGTTCACCTTCAAGAACCTCGCCGACCTGACCCATCCCTCGATCATGAGCGCCTACTGGATCAGCATCAAGGTTTCGGTCGCCTCCTCGATCGGCGGCGCGCTGATCGGCTTCTTTCTCGCCTGGGCGATAACGCTCGGCGGGTTGCCGTCGTGGATACGCTCGGGACTTCTGACCTTTTCGGGGGTCGCCTCGAACTTCGCCGGCGTGCCGCTCGCCTTCGCCTTCATCGCAACGCTTGGCCGCACCGGCCTCGTCACGGTGCTGCTGCGTGATATCTTCGGCTTCAATCTCTATTCGACCGGCTTCAACCTGCTGTCGTTCTTCGGCCTGACCATCACCTATATGTTCTTCCAGATCCCGCTGATGGTACTGATCCTGACGCCGGCGCTGGACGGCATGAAGAAGGAGTGGCGTGAAGCTTCCGAAATCCTCGGCGCCTCCACCTGGCAATACTGGCGCATGGTGGCCCTGCCGATTCTCTGGCCAAGCGTCATGGGCACGACGCTGCTGCTCTTCGCCAATGCCTTCGGCGCCATCGCCACGGCCTATGCGCTGACCGGCGCCTCGCTCAACATCGTGCCGATCCTGCTCTATGCGCAGATCCGCGGCGACGTGCTGCACAATCCGAACCTCGGCTATGCGCTGGCGCTCGGCATGATCGTGATCACCGGCGCTTCCAACATTCTCTATATCTGGCTGCGCTCGCGCGCGGAACGGTGGCAGAAATGAAGACCAACCGCCTTCTCGCCTGGATCGCACTTGCCATCGGCGTCATCTATTTCGTCGTTCCGCTGCTCGGCACCTTCGAATTCTCGCTGCGCATGCGCCGCGGCGAATATTCCTTCGATGCCTACCAGTCGGTGTTCTCCGACATGCAGTTCCGCGAAACCTTCGGCTATTCGATGATGATGGCGCTGCTGACCATCGTTTTCGGAATGCTGCTGATCGTGCCGACTGCCTATTGGGTGCGCCTTCGCCTTCCGCAGGTAAGGCCGGTCATCGAGTTCATCACGCTCTTGCCGCTGGTCATCCCGGCCATCGTCATCGTCTTCGGTTATCTCAGGCTTTACAATTCCTCGTCCTTCCTGCCGCTGACCAATAGCTCCAGCGGCACCAACCTGCTGCTGATGCTCTCCTACATGACGTTGTCGCTGCCCTATATGTACCGCGCCGTCGATACTGCGATGCGCGCCATCGACGTCTCGACCCTGACGGAGGCCGCTGAAAGCCTCGGCGCCAAATGGCCGACCATCCTGTTCCGCTGCATCTTCCCGAATGTGATGAGCGGCGTGCTTTCCGGCGCCTTCATCACCTTCGCCATCGTCATGGGCGAGTTCACCATGGCCGCACTTTTGAACCGCCCGGCCTTCGGCCCCTACCTGCAGCTCGTCGGCGCGAACAAGGCCTATGAGCCTTCGGCGCTCGCGATCATCGCCTTCGCCATCACCTGGATCAGCATGGGCCTGCTCCAACTCGTCAGCCGCTTTTCCAAAACCGCCCCCCGCAAGGCCTGAGGGATATTTCTCATATGTCGTTTCTCACACTGACCAATATCCAGAAGTCTTTCGGCCCTGTTCAGGTCGTCAAGGACTTCAACATGACCATCGACAAGGGCGAGTTCGTGTCCTTCCTCGGGCCATCGGGCTGCGGCAAGACCACCATCCTGCGCATGATCGCCGGCTTCGAGACGCCCTCCGGCGGCAAGATCGAGATCGGCGGCAAGAGCCAGGCGAACCTGAAGCCCAACCAGCGCAATATCGGCATGGTCTTCCAGGCTTACGCCCTGTTTCCGAACATGAACGTCGCCGAAAACGTCGCCTTCGGCCTGAAGGTCGCCGGCAAGCCGAAGAGCGAGATCGATGCCCGCGTCAAGGAGATGCTCGGCCTGATCAAGCTCGATCATCTGTCGGAACGCTATCCCTACCAGATGTCGGGCGGCCAGCAGCAGCGCGTGGCGCTCGCCCGCGCCCTTGCCCCGAAGCCGCAGGTGCTGTTGCTCGACGAACCGCTGTCGGCGCTCGATGCCAAGATTCGTGTGTCGCTGCGCGAAGAAATCCGCATGATCCAGCAGCAGCTCGGCATCACCACGGTCTTCGTCACCCACGACCAGGAAGAGGCTCTGTCGATTTCCGACCGCATCGTCGTGATGAATGCCGGCCGCGCCGACCAGGTCGGCACGCCCTATGAGATCTATAACCGCCCCACCACCCGCTTTGTCGCCTCGTTCGTCGGCACGCTGAACCTGATCGAGGCCAAGGTCGTCGACCCCGCCTCCAACCGCATCACCATCGGCAACCAGGGCATCACGCTCCGCGAGCCGCTGGGCACCGCGAAAGCCGGCGATACGATCTCGCTGGCGCTGCGCCCGGAAGCGGGCTCGATTGCTGAAGGCGCAAAGGGCGATACGGCGCTGACCGGCGAAGTCACCTCCTCCAACTTCCTCGGCTCGGTCATCCGCACCCGCATGAAAGTCGGCGACAGTGTGATTTCGTTCGACATGTTCAACAGCCCCGGCCTCGTGCCGCCGGCCGTCGGCGATGTCGTGACGCTGCGCTTTACCGCGAGCGATCTCCTGATCATCCGCGAATAGGCAAAGCTTTTTCCCGCATCCCCATGTTGCGGGAAAAATCTGTCGTCAATCCCGCCCTTCATGTCGCAAGCGGGTTTGATCTTGCTCGTCAGAGCCTTATAGTCGGCGGCGTAGTTCTCAGGGCGGGGTGAAACTCCCCACCGGCGGTAACGGACAGCAATGCCCGGAGCCCGCGAGCGCTTCCGGTTTCACGCCGGAAGGTCAGCAGATCCGGTTGAATTCCGGAGCCGACGGTCACAGTCCGGATGGAAGAGAGCAAACAGGCGGAAACCTCTTTACGGGGTGGCCGTGCCTGTACGTTCGCCCAAGGGACCATTGAAGAATGGCACAACCCTTGAAAGGCCAAAACTTATGACGATTGCCTCCCACCCCTCGCAGAAGATCGCCGTCATCCGTGCCCGCTGGCACGCCGATATCGTCGACCAATGCGTCGATTCCTTCGTGTCCGAATGGCAGAAGCTCGGCGGCAACGCTGCCGATGTCGAGATTTTCGACGTTCCCGGCGCACTGGAAATCCCGCTGCATGCCCAGACGCTGGCCAAGACCGGCCGCTATTCCGCGATCATCGGCACAGCCTTCGTCGTCGACGGCGGCATCTACCGCCACGATTTCGTCGCCGGCACCGTGCTCGACGGCATGATGAGGGTGCAACTCGACACCGGCGTTCCGGTGCTCTCGACCGTGCTGACGCCGCACAATTTCCAGGAATCGGAAGCGCATATCCGCTTCTTCAGGGATCATTTCGTGGTGAAGGGCGTGGAAGCCGCCAATGCGACGCGGCAGATATTGGCGGCGCGGGCGGAACTTGCGCTCGTCAACGCTTGATGAATGCGGGCGGCCTTCAGGCCGCCCTTTCGCTATCCAGTCAAGCTTGCATCACAAAGAGGTAACCAAAGCACGTTATTTCCTCTGCAAATCTGATCTTTGCCAATCTCCCTACTGTACAACCTCAATGTCGGTAACGCTGCGTTAGATACAACCAATCAGGATATTGGCAGCTCAGTACAACATTTATCGGGGATATGGATGCGTATTGCCTTAATCTCTTTCTACTGTGTTACGCTCTTTATAGAGGCAACTCTCTGGATATTCCTCCGGCCGGCAGTAGGAAAAACCTTGATCGCGTTCCTCGGCCTATCCGCAGGCGCCGGGATTGGCGTAGGGTGCCGGATCAATCCCGCTTTACCCGCTGCCATAGGATTTTTTGCCGTCTTTCTTGTCGTGCCCGGCGGAGTGTTTGCAAGAGCCAAGGATAAACGTGTCGATTGGTGGCGCCGAAAGTTTGCAGAATTTCAAGAGCCGTTGCGGCGTTACGCAAATCTCATTCTCGATGCCCCAGGTCCTTGGTAGAGATCTCGGAATGAGCCTGCATCGGGCCGTATTGCCCATACGCAACAAACCCTACCCCAGCGGAATATACCCGATCCCCTTCTCCGCAATCTCCTCATGCGACTCCTCATATCCCGCATCCGCGTAGCGAATAACGCCCAACGCCGTATCATTGGTTAGCGCATGCGATAGCCGCTCGTCCGCAGCCTCAGTGCCATCCGCCACCACCGTCACACCACAGCTCGTCATATACCCCGCATACCCGCCGCCGCCGGAATGAACGACGACGAGGTCGGCCATGGAGGAGCAGAGCAGCATGGCATCGAGCAGCGGCCAGTCTGCGATGGCATCGGAGCCATCCTTCATCCGCTCCGTCATGATGTTCGGATGGGCCATGGCGCCGGCATCGAGATGGTCTCGGGAGAAGGCGATCGGTCCCTTGAGTTCGCCGGAGCGCACGAGCGCGTTAACGGCCAGCGCCAGTTCGGTGCGCTCGCCATGGCCGAGCCAGGCGATGCGGGCCGGCAGGCCTTCGAAGGGGATGTGCTCGCGGGCGAGTTTAATCCAGTTGGTGACGATCTTGTTGTCCGAGAACATTTCCAGCAGCAGATCGTCGATGCGGGCGATATCGCTCTCCTCGCCGGAAAGCGCCATCCAGCGGAAGGGGCCGATGGCGCGGGCAAAGAGCGGCCGCAGATAGGCTTCGGTGAAGATGCGGATATCGAAAGCATTGGCGACCCCGCCTTCGCGCGCCTGGGTGCGGATGAGGTTGCCGTTGTCGAAAACCTCCGAGCCCCGCTCCTGAAACGTCAGCATGGCACGGACATGATCGGCGATCGAGGCGCGGCTGGCGGCCATCAGCTGGCCTTGGCCATCTTCGCGCAGGCGCTTCACCTCATCGAGGCTCATGCCCTTCGGCACGTAGCCATAGACGAGATCATGCGCCGAAGTCTGGTCGGTGACGATATCCGGCACGATGCCGCGCCGGGCGATTTCCGGGTAGAGCGCCGCCGCATTGCCGACGAGGCCGATCGAGGTGGCGCGCTTTTCCTTCACCGCCGCATCGATCATCGAAAGCGCCGTATCGAGATCGGGGGCGATATGTTCGAGATAGCCGATCGCCTTGCGCTTTTCGGCGCGCTCCGCGTCGATATCGATGCAGAGGATCGCGGCACCCGCCATGCGGCCGGCAAGCGGCTGCGCCCCGCCCATGCCGCCGAGACCTGCCGTCAGGATGAAGCGGCCGGCGAGGTCGCCGCCGAAGCGGTTTTCGGCGATACGCATGAAGATTTCATAGGTGCCCTGAATGACGCCCTGGCTGCCGATATATTGCCATGCCCCGGCCGTCAGACCGCCCCAGCAGATCAGCCCCTTGCGCTCCAGTTCGTAGAAGATTTCGGCCTTGGCCCATTGTCCGACGATGTTGCAATTGGCCATGATCACCAGCGGCGCCTTGGCATGGGTCTTGAGGAGCGCTACCGGCTTGCCCGACTGGATCACCAGCGTCTGGTCTTCGTCCATCTCGATCAATGTCTTGACGATCGCCTTGTGGGAGGCCCAATTGCGCGCAGCTTTGCCCAGTGCGGCATAAACGATCAGCTTTTCCGGCGCCTCGCCGACCGAGAGCACGTTTTCGAGAAGCCGCAGCAGAGCCTCTTGCCGCCAGCCCTTCGCGCGCAGCTCCGGCCCGCCGGGGATCGGGAAATCGGGATGACGGGGATTGGGCTTCGGCATTGTCGTCTCCTGTCGAGTTTTGTGGTGTCGAAGCTCTCGCCACCCTCCCCACAAGGGAAAGAGGTGGGAAACTCGGTCGTCCCCTCTCCCCGCCTGCGGGGAGAGGGTTAGGGTGAGGGGCAGTGCTTCGACTCACGAAGATACCGCCATAGCCCCTCATCCGCCCTTCGGGCACCTTCTCCCCGTTTTACGGGGAGAAGGAAACGCGAGCCGCTAATCCTCCCGCGGCAAAGTCCCCACGAATGCAATCGCATCGTTCAGCAACCGCCGCCGCAGGTCGTCGTCGCCATAGGCATCCGGGCCGGCCCGTACCCAGCCGGGCATCCTGCGGCTCGACATCATCGCCTCGATGTCGGGCAAGGCCAGCGCCCAGCCGTCATTTCCCTTGCCGAGCCGGACCATCAAGCCGCGATCGCTCGCGCCGCAGAGCAGATGCCCATCCAGCATCCACGCCAAGCCGCCGAACATGCGCTTGCGCACGAGGCCGTGCAGGTCTTCGAGTTCGGCCTCGATCAGTTCTTCCAGTCCCTCATCGCGCGCCATCGTCAGCCTTTCACGCCATCGAGGGCGTATTTCGCAAGCTCGATACCCATCGCCTTTTCAACGGAAGGATAGACGGATGGATCAAGCACGCTGGAAGACAGCGGAATGACCGTCTTCGGCACATGCAGGACAAAAATCCTCATGCCGACCTTCAGCTGGCCGACACTCAGGGGCTCTCCATCAGGCGAAAGCGTGGTGATGACGTCGGGGAAGGTTGCGAGCCGTGCGCCGCCGGCATTTTCCACCGCCATATATTCGTTCATGACGTGAAGTACCGTGGAGTCATCTCCCTTCCCCAGAGTCACCGTGCCGATATCGAAGGCTTCCTTGGTGTAGACGACCGATTTATCGGTAATTTCGCCCTCCGCAAGAATGGCGCCGTTGGTGGCGCGCACGATGGCATCGATGATCGCATGGCCGCCCTTGGCTTCCGCAGCGATGATCGCCTCCCCGAGAGAGAGGGCAAGCGAAATGCCGCCGAGCGCCGCATTGGCCTTCACATAAGAGGCACGGACCGGATTGCGGCAGGAAGCGATGAAGCCGCCGGACATATCGGAGGCGGTGCGCAGGATCGGCGAGACCTTGGCCGTCGCGCCGCGCACCACAAGCTCGATATAGCGGTTCTCCTCGCGATTGCCGCCGACTGCCGTCTGGATCATCGGTTCGGGCGAGCCGGCAAGACCGATCGAGCCCATGTCTCCGGTCGGATGGGCGCGGATATCGCCGACGGCATCGACGACCTTGGTGCCGAGAATGGCCGATGGCAGCCAGCCGTTCAGCGTCGAGGATTTGCCGTTCTGGCCGACGATAAGGCCTGAAAGCTTTTCGCCGAGCGCCTCCTGCAACATCTCGACGGCCTTGACGTAGTCGACGCCGCGCATTTCCCAGGGCGTGGTCGAGGCCGGGGCGCCGATGGCGGCGGCCGTCGCCACCCAGTCGTTGGCATCGAGTTCATCGATGGAAACCAGTTCCGGCTTGCCGATGGAAACGGCGGCATAACCGAGCATGCGGCCATGATCGGCCCAGCCACCACCGCCGGCGGCATAGACGGAACCGCCCTTCACCGCCGCCTCGACATCCTTCTCCTTCAAGATGCGTCCCATTACTCCTGCTCCTGTAGCTCGGTATCGAGGCGGCGCACAGCGCCGAACAGCACGGCTGCGCCAAGGGTGATGTCGTCGGCTTCGGCCCATTCGGCGGGCGTGTGCGAGCGGCCCTCGCGGCAGGGAACGAAGATCATCGCCGAGCGCGAAATTCGTGCCATCCAGGCCGTGTCATGACCCGCGCCGGAGGCCATGCGGCGGAAACGCGCGCCGGCATCTTCGGCGGAGGCTTCGAGCGCCGCCATCACCTTGGCATCGGCCGGCGTCGGCATGTTGTCGGAAACGATCTTGGGCGAGGACACGGCCACGCCCCGGTCGCGCTGCAACTCGACGGCCATGCGGTCGACTTCCGCGATGAAATGCTCCATGTCCTCGCGCCGCTCGGCGCGGGCGTCGATCAGCAGCCGGGCGCGCGAGGGCACGACATTGGCGGCATTCGGCTCGATCGCAAATTCGCCGACCGTCGCGGTGAAATGCCCCTCGCCCCGCGACAGCAGAAGCGCGACGCGCTCGACTTCGGTGACCAGCGCAGCACCGGCCACCAGCGCGTCGCGACGGGCGCCCATCGGCGTCGTGCCGGCATGATCGGCCTGCCCCTCGATAAAAATCTCGATACGGGTGATGCCAGCAATCGCCGTGACGATGCCGATATCGCATCGCTCGTTTTCCAAGACCGGTCCCTGCTCGATATGCAACTCCAGAAAGGCGCTGATATCCGAGCGCTTCGGCTGTGAGATATCAGAGGGATCGCCGCCGGCATAGACGAGGCCCTGACGCAGCGTCAGTTCCCCTTCGCTGCGGTCGAGCCAGCTATCCGGTATAAGCCCCGCCATGCCACGGCTGCCGATGCAGGAGACGCCGAAGATCGAGACTTCCTCGGCGAGAAAATCGACGATCTCCAGATCGTGATCGAGCAGGATGCCGGCTTCATCCAAGGCGCGAGCGACTTCAAGCGCAGCCGCAACCCCGGCGACGCCATCGAAGCGGCCGCCTTCCGGCACAGTATCGGAATGAGAACCGAGCATGATCGTGCCGAGACCGGGTTTGCGGCCCTTGCGTCGGCCGATCAGGTTGCCGCTGGCATCGATGCGGGTCTCAAGCCCGGCGGCCTTGAACTGGCGGTCGAGGAAAGCCCGGCCTTCGAGAAACATCGGTGTGAAGGCGCGGCGGGTATAGGGTCGGTCCGGCTCGGTGATTTCAGCCAGCCTCTCGATGTTATCGACGATGCGCTCCGCCTTGACGGGAAGATTGCTCACGCGATCCCTCCCGCAAGCGGCAGGCTCGCCGGCGGACGCACGAAGCGGCCATCGCCGGGGGCGGCCAGCACTTTGCCACCTTCATAGACCTTGCGACCACGATTATAGGTCGCCGCCACCCGCCATGGCAGATGGATGCCGTTATAGGGCGACCAGCCGACGACATTGTTGCCGCTTTCGGCTGCGTCGTAGACGTAAGCTTCAGGCGTCAGCACGGCGATATCGGCATGTTTTCCGACTTCCAACGCGCCCTTCTCGTGATCGAGCCGAAAGTGACGCGCCGGGTTCAGCGCCATCAATTCGGCGGCGCGGGTGAGCGGAATGCCGCGTTCCAGCGCGCCCTTGATGAACAGCGGCACCATCACCTCCAGCCCCGGCACGCCGGAGGAATTGGCGAGCATATCCGGGTTGGTTTTGCGGTTTTCCGACCAGCTGACGTGATCGGTGGAAACCAGCGTGACATTGCCCTCGGCCACATGCCGCCAGAGCTTTTCCACCTCGGCGCGCGGGCGGATCGGCGGGTTGATCTTGGCCTTGCCGCCGAGACGGCGCACGTCGTTTTCCTCGTCCAGCACCAGATAGTGGATGCAGCATTCGATCGTCGCGCGAAAACCTTGGTTGCGATAGCTGCGGGCGATATCGTAGCCGCGGCCGACAGAACAATGCACCACATGGGCCGGGCAGCCGGTGGCGGCACCGGTCTCGTAAATCTGGTTGGTGGCGAGCAATTCCGTCAGCGGCGGGCGCGACAGGGCATGGGCGCGATAATCGGTGATGCCGGCGGCCTTCACCTTTTCGATGGCGGCGCGGACGGCTTCGTCATCCTCGTTGTGGACACCGGCCGTCAGGCCTGTCGGGGCGATGGCGGCGAAGCAATCTTCGAGCAGGGCAGCAGGAATGCGCGGAAACCGCTTCGGATCGGTACCTAAGGTCGAGAACTTGAAGGCAGCGACGCCGGCCTCGACCATTTCAGGGATGCGCGCCGGCCCCTCTTCAGGATCGACCGTGCCATAAAGCGCGAAATCGATACGGGCCTGCGCGCCCGCATGGGCGATCTTGCGGCGCACGGCATCGCGCGAGCAGACGAGATCGCCCTCGTCATAGGGCATATCGACGATGGCGGTGACGCCGCCGGCCGCCGCCGAGCGGGTCGACCAGATGAAATCCTCCTGATTCTTCTGGCTGAGCGAATGCACCTGCGCATCGATGGCGCCGGGCAGGATCAGCGCCTTGCCGAGATCGTGGCTTTCGCGTGCAGACGGCATCGCGCCCTGCCCGATAACGGCGATGCGCTCGCCGATGACGCCGACATGGCCGGCCTCGACGATCCGGTCGGGCAGAACCAGCGTTCCCTTCAAGACGAGATCAAGATCGGCCATGTGTTTGCCTTCCTAAAGCGCGAGAGCGAAGAAGTCGTCGAATTCCGGCATCGGGGCGGACGTGACGAGGCCGCGACGCAGAACGGGGCAGCAAAATTCCATTCGCAGCGCCTCGATCTCATCCGACAGCGGGCGGTCCTGCAGATACATCGGGCTGATCGCACGGACCCGGTCATAGGCGAGTTTGGTGATGCCCTGCGGCTGGTCCCCCAGCAGATCGACGGCTTGCGCCGAGAGCAGCGCCTCAATGGCACCCATCTGACAGAGGTCGCGCACCTGCGCTTCCATACGCTCGACGATCAGCGGCAGGAAGGTGGCTTCCTCCTCCAGCCCCCCGGCAACGACAATGGACTGCGCCGACAGCGGCACGGCATTGGATTGCACGCGCATATAAAGCTCGACCGCAAGCTTCATCAGCGGGCCAAGACCGCTTGCGACCTCGCCGGGGGCCACGAGATTGATCGGAAGGTTGCGCCGCACACCGTTGGAAAGCAGAACGCAGCGATTGAGCACATTGCGGGCGACGTGGGAGAAGGCGATCTGCGCCGTCTCGATATAGAGCGTCGTCGTCAAGGGCAGCGAGGCGCCGGAGGAATGCACCTGTCCGCCCAGCACGACGGGATTGTCGTCGGAGAGATAGGTCGCATCGAGCAGCCGCTCGGCTGCGACAACCAGCGTATCGACGGCTGCACCGAAAACCTGCGCTGTCATGCGCAGGCTCAAGGGATCGTGGATCGCGGTCGGCAGCGGCCAGTCGACCATGTCGGATTGGCCGTAAAGCCAGGAGCCGACCAGCGCCTCGCCGCGCGTGCCGAGCGTCGCCGCCACCCGCCAGGGATCGGCAGAGGCGCCGAGCGCCAGCGACGACATCAGGCCGGTGACCATCAGCACCCGGACGGCCGAGGCCGCCTCGCGGATCACCTCGGCAGCGGCGGCATAGGCCGTGGCGTTGACGCTGAGGGCCGCAAGCGCATCGCGCGGCTGCATGATCAGCGGCGTAAGCCCTGCCCGCTTCAGCGCTTCGGCGGCATCGAGCAACTCGCCGCTATAAAAAGCTCGACCCGTGCCGGTGAGCACCGAAGCCACCTGCCCCATCAGGCCGATATCGGCGCAGCCGATCGAGCCGTGACGATGCACCGCCGGCACGACGCCGGCGCGTAAGAGTCCGAGAAAGGCATCGATCAACTCGATGCTGCAGCCGGTGTGGCCTCCAAGCGCCGTGTTCACCCGGATCGCCATGGCCTTGCGCACGACGGATTGGGAAAACAGCGGCCCCGTGCCGAAGTGATGGGCCTTGACCAGTGAGGCATTGAACTGGGCGAGATCGTCAGCCGTCCAGAGCCGGTCCTTCATCGAGCCGACGCCTGTATTGGCGCCGTAGACGGGAAGCCCAGAAGCGATGCGATCGGCAATCACCATGCGAGCCGACTGGACCCGCTCCAGGGCGACCGGCGACACTTCCGGCACATGCTCGCCTGCGCCGATTCTCTCAAGTGCCGCGAAGCTCAGCGGTTGTCCTGTCAAAACAATGGTTTTCGTCGCCGCGTTCATGCCTGCTCACCCCTGATCATCGCCATGCTATGCGCAATGGCAGGGCTTGTGGTATATCCCAAAAATCAAACGGGAGATGCGGGAAACCGAACATCCGGCAGCGCCGCGCTCCTTACCCTTCGAGACACCGGCTGTTTCATGGATATCGCCACCCTCACCCTCGTCCATGCTGTTCTGATGGAGCGTGGCATCCGTCGCGCCGCCAAGGTCACCGGCCGTCCGCCGGCAAGCGTCAGCGCCGCCCTGAAGCGCATGGAGGCGGCGATCGCCGTGCCGCTGGTGCGGCGGGAAGGCGGCAATCTCGTTCCGACCCTGGAGGCCCAGCGCCGCCTTGCCGATCTTGCCGCTGCCTGCGCCGCGATCGCGGACCTGCTGACAGTTGCGAACCAAACCCATGAAACGGTGCCCGCCATCAGCATCGGCACGCTCGAACGGTTCCTTGCCATCACCCGCAACGGCAGCATCCGCGCCGCCGCCCAGCAAATCGGTGTCGGCCAGCCGCAATTGACCCGGCAGATCGCCGATCTCGAAAAATCGCTGGGCTATACGTTGCTGACCCGGTCGGCAGCCGGTGTCGCCTGCACCGCCAATGGCCTTGCCGCCATGCCGCTTGCGGAAACGCTGAGCGATATCTGGGCGCGGCTGTCGCGTGCTTCGGCCGACCGCTTTCGCCGCACCGCCGCGACATGGCGGCTGGGTTCGGTGATGCCGCTCGGCCCGGAAAGCGAGATCGCCCGCATGCTGGCGACGCTCACGGCAAGGTGGCATCGCGCCCGACCGCGCCAGCCGCTGTTTCTCTCCAGCACCACGGCCGATGAGTTGATCGCCGGGCTAAAGAGCCGCCGCTTCGATGCAGTGTTGCTGGATGTGGCGGAATTTCCAAGCGAGTTCGAAGGACGGCTTGTGTCGCAAGGCCCGCTGGCGCTTGCAGGGCAGCCGGAGATGTTTGCCAACGGGCGGACGCTGGCCGATGTACTCCTCTCCAACCCCATCGCGGTGCCGAGCCTGCGCAGCGGCCTGCGCCAACAGGCAACCCGATTTCTGGAAAATACCCTGAGCGAAGCGGAGCGCCAGCGGCTGACGATTACGGAAGTCGATTCCATCCCCGTCATCATCAATCTCGTGCTGAACCACGGCTATCTTTCCGTATTGCCGCAAAGCTCGCTGTCGAGGATCAGGAACGCGCCGGCGATGATCCGGCTCGACCAGAGCTATGCCCAGTCGCTTTCGCTGGTCTGGCCGAAAAATGCGCTTTCCCGCCAGCTCGGAGTGGCCATGCTGGAGATGATGCGTCCTGATGAATCGGCAGATGAAGAAGCGGAATCACTTTCCGCGAATATCACGCCAAGCAGCTGATCCGATTCGCCAAATCAGCCCTTGAGCTTCAGCCGCCGCCGCGTCTCGCTCGGGCTTTCGCGGTAATGGGCGCGATAGCTGCGGGAAAAGGCGGAGGACGAATTGAAGCCGGTGGCGGCTGCGATATCGGCGAAATCGGCGCGGCTTTCGATGACCTTGCGGCGGGCGGCGTTAAGCCGGAGCGCGAGATAGTGAACATGGGGCGCAACCCCCATCGTCTCCTGAAACAACGTCTGCAGATGACGGGCGCTGACGCCAAGGCGGCGGGCAAGACGGGCGAGCGTCAGCGGCGCTTCGACCGTCTCTTCCATCAGCTTCACGGCCATGCTCACTCTGTTATCCAAGATGCGCATGTTGCCAATGGCCGGCACCTGCAAGAGGTCGCCGCGGGTGCGCTCCTGCTCGTAGATGAACAGGCGCGACACTTCGAGCGCCAGCGAATAGCTGTGCTGGCGGCGGATCAGCTCCAGCATCAGGTCGAGCGTCGGCAGCGAGCCGCCGGTGGTGATGCGCTTGCCGTCGATGACGAACCGCTCACGCACCATCGTCACTTGCGGATAGGCAGCGCTGAAATCCTCGAAATCCTCCCAGTGGGTGGTGGCCTGGCAATTGTCGAGCAGGCTCATCTCGGCCAGAAACCACGAGCCGGATTCGATCCCGGCCATCATCTCACGATGCCGCGCCGTCTGGGAAAGCTGCATGCGCAGCTGCGGGGTATCGCTGCGCTGCCAGTTGTAGCTGGAGAGTATGAAAAGCGGAGCGGTATCCTTCTGCGGCCGAAAGGCACCTTTGACCGGGATCGGGATGCCGCTTTTGGTCTCGATGGCCAAGCCATCCGGGCTATAGAGATCCCAGCTATAGAGCGGTCGGCCGGCAATGCGGTTTGCCGCGCGCAACGGCTCGATGACCGACGCGGTGAGGATCAGGTTGGTCTCGGGCAGGATCAGGATATCGATGTGCTGGGTTTCATCAGCCGGTGCCAGCATGCTTCCTCTCCTTAGCCGCATCTTCCGATAATGTATAATCTCCATCCGATCATGGAAAGCAAACCCGATTTTCTTGGCTCGTAATGGGCTCAAAGAAAAAGGGGAGACTGCCCATGCCACTCTCAATGAACCGCGATGTTTTCATCACCTGTGCCGTGACCGGTTCCGGCGACACCGTATCGAAATCCTCCCACGTGCCGATCACGCCGAAGCAGATCGCCGATGCCGCGATCGAAGCGGCCAAGGCCGGCGCCGCCGTCGCCCATTGCCACGTGCGCGATCCGGAAACCGGCGCTCCCGCCCGCCGCCTCGATCTCTACAGGGAAGTGACCGACCGCATCCGCTCCGCCGATGTCGATGTCGTGTTGAACCTCACCGCCGGCATGGGCGGCGATCTGGTGTTCGGCAATGTCGAATCGCCCTTCCCGGTCAATCCCAACGGTACCGACATGGCCGGTGCCACCGAGCGCGTCGCCCACGTAGCCGAATGTCTGCCGGAAATCTGCACGCTCGATTGCGGCACAATGAACTTTTCGCTCGGCGACTATGTGATGACCAACACGCCCTCGATGCTGCGCGAGATGGCCCGCCAGATGACGGCGCTCGGCGTTCGCCCGGAAATCGAGGCTTTCGATACCGGTCATCTCTGGTTCGCCAAGCAGCTCGCCGAGGAAGGCCTGATCGAGGACCCGGTGCTGATCCAGCTTTGCATGGGCATTCCGTGGGGCGCGCCGGATGACCTCAACACCTTTATGGCGATGGTCAACAACGTGCCGAAAAACTGGACCTTCTCGGCCTTCTCCATCGGCCGCAACGCGCTTGCCTATCCGGCCGCCGCCGTGCTTGCCGGCGGCAATGTCCGCGTCGGGCTGGAAGACAATCTCTATGTCGGCAAGGGCCAGCTCGCCACCAACGGCCAGCTTGTGGAAAAGGCCGTGACGGTCATCGAAGGCATGGGCGCCCGCGTCATCGGCCCGGCCGAGGTGCGCGAGAAGCTGAAGCTGCAGAAGCGGTAAGTCTTCCCTTCTCCCCGCGAGCGGGGAGAAGGTGCCCGAAGGGCGGATGAGGGGCCTGTATTGCTTTCGGCGACTGCCCCTCACCCTAACCCTCTCCCCGCAGGCGGGGAGAGGGAACAATCACAAGAGGGAACACGAAAACAATGACCAAGATCACCAAGGCGGCCTGCATCGGCGGCGGCGTCATCGGCGGGGCCTGGGCGGCGCGCTTCATCCTTGCCGGCATCGATGTCGCGATGTTCGATCCGCACCCGGAAGCCGAGCGTATCGTCGGCGAGGTCATGGCAAACGCCGAGCGCGCCTATGGCATGCTGACCATGGCGCCGTTGCCGCCGAAGGGAAAACTCACCTTCGTCAAGAGCATTGAAGAGGCTGTGCAAGGCGCTGACTGGATTCAGGAAAGCGTGCCTGAGCGGGTCGAACTCAAGCGCAACGTCATCACCCAGATCGACGCCGCAGCCGATCCGAAGGCGCTGATCGGCTCCTCGACATCCGGCATCATGCCGACCGAGCTTCAACGCGACATGAAGCATCCCGAGCGGATGTTCGTCGCCCATCCCTACAACCCTGTCTACCTTCTGCCGCTCGCCGAACTCGTCGGCGGCGAGAAGACAGCCAAGGCCACCCTTCAGGAGGCCAAGGCGAAGCTCGCGCCGATCGGCATGAAGGGCGTCATCATCAACAAGGAGATCGAGGCCTTCGTCGGCGACCGCCTTCTCGAAGCCGTCTGGCGCGAAGGCCTGTGGCTGATCAAGGATGACATCTGCGATACCGAAACCCTCGATGACGTGATCCGCTATTCCTTCGGCATGCGCTGGGCGCAGATGGGCATGTTCGAAACCTACCGCATCGCCGGCGGCGAAGCGGGCATGCGCCACTTCCTCGCGCAGTTCGGCCCCTGCCTGTCCTGGCCCTGGACCAAACTGATGGATGTCGTCGATCTCGATGACGAGCTGGTCGACAAGATCGCCGGCCAATCCGACGCGCAGTCCGGCGCCCGCGGTATCCGCGAACTGGAGCGTATCCGCGATGAAAACCTCGTCGGCATCATGCACGCGCTGAAGAGTGGTGACGGCGGCAAGGGCTGGGGCGCGGGCAAACTACTCGCCGATTTCGAGCAAAGCCTGTGGGCAAACGCCAAGAAACCGGAAACGGATATCGGCGCAGCCCAGCCGATCGGCATCCTCGAAACCAAGGTCAACGCCGCCTGGGTGGATTACAACGGCCACATGACCGAGCACCGCTACCTGCAGGTCTTCGGCGATACGTCGGATGGGCTGCTGCGCCTGATCGGCGTCGATCTGGAATATGTGCGCGACGGCCACAGCTACTACACGGTCGAGACCCATATCCGGAACCTCGACGAGGGCAAGCTCGGCGATACGCTCTACACCACCTGCCAGGTCCTCTCTCAGGACGACAAGCGCCTGCACCTGTTTTCGACCATCTACAATGCCGAGACCGGCGCCAAGCTCGCCACCGCCGAGCAGATGATGCTGCATGTCGACTCGAAGGCCGGCAAGGCCGTTCCGGCGCTGCCGGCCGTGCTCGCCAAGGTCAAGGCGATTGCCGAAGCCCATGCTTCGCTGCCGGTGCCGGAAGGTGTTGGCCGGGCCGTGGGACAGAAGCGGTAAGTTTCGTAAAGTTTGCCCCTCATCCGCCCTGCCGGGCACCTTCTCCCCGTGAACGGAGAGAAGGGACAAGCGGCAAACTCCATCATCCCCTCTCCCCCGCATGCGGGGAGAGGGCCAGGGTGAGGGGCAGACCTGGGGAGGACTGCTCCGGCAAAAAGATACGAGGGAGAACACCATGAATTTCGCACTCACAGACGAACAGCAAATGATCGTCGACACCGTGCGCGGCTTCGTCGAGACGGAGATCTATCCGCATGAGAACGAGGTCGAGCGCACCGGCTTCGTACCGCCAGAATTGGGCCAGGACATCGCCCGCAAATGCAAGGAGCTCGGTTTTTTCGGCTGCAACATGCCGGAATCGGTTGGCGGCGCCGGGCTTGATCACCAGACCTTCACGCTGGTCGAGCGCGAGCTTGGCCGCGGCTCGATGGCGCTCACCGTGTTTTTCGGCCGCCCCTCGGGCATCCTGATGGCCTGCAACGACGAGCAGAAAGAAAAATACCTGCTGCCGGCCGTTTCCGGCGAAAAATTCGATGCGCTCGCCATGACCGAACCGAACGCCGGTTCCGACGTGCGCGGCATGAAATGTTTTGCCCGCAAGGACGGGGACGACTGGATCGTCAACGGCACCAAGCACTTCATCAGCCATGCCAATATCGCCGATTTCGTCATCGTCTTCATCGCCACCGGCGAGGAGCAGACCCCGCGTGGGCCAAAGAAGCTGATCACCTGTTTCCTCGTCGATCGCGGCACGCCCGGCTTCGAGATTCGCGATGGCTACAGCTCCGTATCCCATCGTGGCTACAAGAATTGCATTCTCAATTTCGACGAATGCCGCCTGCCCGCGTCGCAAATCCTCGGCGAAGTGCATAAGGGTTTCGATATCGCCAATGACTGGCTTTACGCGACCCGCCTGACGGTTGCCGCGACCTCCGTAGGCCGCGCCCGCCGGGCCTTCGACTACGCCCTCTCCTACGCTGCCGAGCGCAAACAGTTCGGAAAGCCGATCGGCGCCAATCAGGGTGTTTCCTTCAAGCTCGCCGACATGATCACCGAGATCGATGCCGCCGATCTCCTGACCCTTTCGGCCGCATGGCGGCTCGATCAGGGCCTTCCGGCCAACCGCGAAATCGCTTCGGCCAAGGTCTATGCGACGGAAATGCTGGCGCGCGTCACCGACGAGGCGATCCAGATCTATGGCGGCATGGGCCTGATGGACGACCTGCCGCTCGCCCGTTTCTGGCGCGATGCCCGCGTGGAGCGCATCTGGGACGGTACATCGGAAATCCAGCGGCATATCATCAGCCGCGACCTGCTGCGGCCGCTGGGGGCATAATGGAGGGATCGTCGATGACCACCCGTCCCCTCGACCGCCTCATCCGCCCGAAATCCATTGCCGTCTTCGGCGGCAGGGAAGCCCGGCGGGTGATCGAACAATGCAACAAGATGGGCTTTGCCGGCGAAATCTGGCCGGTGCACCCCAAGCTCGATGACGTGCTCGGCCGCAAATGCTACCGCTCCGTCGCAGACCTGCCGGCAGCACCGGACGCCGCCTTCGTCGGCGTCAACCGCCAGCTCACCATCGAGATCATCCGCGACCTCTCCGCCCGCGGCGCGGGCGGGGCGATCTGCTATGCCTCCGGCTTCCGCGAGGCGGTGAACGAACTCGCCGACGGCAACGAACTGCAATCGGCTCTCGTGGAAGCGGCCGGCAACATGGCGATCGTCGGGCCGAATTGTTACGGCTTCATCAACATGCTCGACGGCGCCCTGCTCTGGCCCGACCAGCACGGCATGCTGCGCGTCGAAAGGGGTGTAGCCGTCCTCACCCAATCCTCCAACATCGCCTGCAACGTTTCCATGCAGATGCGCGGGTTGCCGCTCGCCTATCTGATGACCGCCGGCAATCAAGCGCAGACTGGGCTTTCCGATCTCGCCTGCGCCGTCATCGAAGACCCGCGCGTCACCGCTGTCGGCCTGCATATCGAGGGCTTCGACAGCATTCAGGCCCTGGAGCGGCTGGCAAAACGGGCGCGCGAACTCGGCAAGCCGGTCGTCACGCTGAAGGTCGGGAAATCGGAGGCCGCCCAGCTCGCGACGGTCTCGCACACCGCCTCGCTCGCCGGCAACGACAAGGTCTCCTCGGCCCTGCTCGCCCGTCTCGGCATCGGTCGCGTCGATACCCTGCCCGAGCTTCTGGAGACGCTGAAGCTCCTCCATCTCCACGGCACGCTGAAGAGCTTCGATATCTCCTCGATGAGTTGTTCGGGCGGCGAGGCTTCGCTGATGGCGGATGCCGGTGTCGGACGAAAGGTCGTCTACCGAGCGCTGAAGGACGAACAGCGCCTGCCGCTGCGCGAAAGCCTCGGCGAAATGGTGACGATCTCCAATCCGCTCGACTACCACACCTTCGTCTGGGGCAATCGCGACAAGCAGACGACAGCTTTCTCGGCGATGATGAGGGGCGATTACGCCATGAACCTCATCGTGCTCGATTTTCCGCGTCAGGATCGCTGCGATGCCGCCGATTGGGTCACTACCTGCGATGCCGTCATCGATGCTTCGCGGGCGACGGACGCTGTTGCCGGCATCGTCGCCAGCCTCGGCGAAAATATGCCGGAAGACACGGCGCTGCGACTGATGGCCGAGAAAGTCGTGCCCTTCTCCGGCATCGACGAAGCGCTGACCGCCTGCGAGATCGCAGCGGAGATCGGCCGCCTCTGGTCGCAGCCGGATGCTGAGCCGCTGCTCACCGTTTCGCATTCCGAAGGCGAGAGCGCCACGCTCTCCGAACATGAGGCGAAAACGGAGCTTGCGGCCTTCGGCGTGACGATCCCGCAGGGCCTGACCGCGGAGACTGCAGAACAAGCGGCCGACGCCGCGGAAAAAATCGGCTTCCCCGTCGTCCTCAAGGGCCAGGGCGTCGCCCACAAGACCGAAGCCGGAGCGGTAAAACTCAACCTCGCAAGCCGCGAGGCCGTTCTCGACGCGGCAAAGGCCATGGCCGGCGTTGCCTCCGGTTACCTCGTCGAAAAGATGGTGGCAAAGCCGGTGGCGGAGCTGATCGTCGGCGCGATGCGCGATCCGGTCGCCGGTCCGGTGCTAACTGTTGGCGCCGGCGGCATCCTCGTGGAACTCCTGGAAGACTCAGCGATCCTGACGCTTCCGACCGACGAAAACGCGATCCGCACAGCCCTTTCCAGCCTCAAGGTTGCAAAGCTGCTCGGTGGCTATCGTGGCCAGCCCAAGGGCGATATCGACGCCCTGGTGAAGGCCGTCGCATCGGTGGCATCCTATGTCGTTTCAAACGCTTCAATGATCGAAGAAGTAGATATCAATCCTATCATGGTACTGCCCGAAGGTTTGGGAACCGTCGCGGCCGATGCCCTGATCAGGCGAAGGGGAACGGGCGCATGACGGGACCAATCAAGACCCGCCGCGAAGGCGGCATTCTGGAAGTGACGATCGACCGGCCGAAAGCCAACGCAATCGATCTCGTCACCTCGCGCATCATGGGCGAAATTTTTCGCGACTTCCGGGACGACGAGACCTTGCGCGTTGCGATCATCACCGGCGCCGGTGAAAAGTTCTTCTGTCCGGGATGGGATTTGAAAGCGGCCGCCGCCGGCGACGCCGTCGATGGCGATTATGGCGTCGGCGGCTTCGGCGGCATGCAGGAGCTGCGCGACCTCAACAAACCGATCATCGCGGCCATCAACGGCATCTGCTGCGGCGGCGGCTTCGAAATCGCCCTGTCCACAGATCTTATCCTTGCCGCCGAACACGCGACCTTCGCGCTGCCGGAAATCCGCTCGGGCACCGTCGCCGACGCCGCCTCGATCAAGCTGCCGAAGCGCATTCCCTATCACATCGCCATGGACATGCTTTTGACCGGCCGATGGCTCGACGTGACGGAGGCCCATCGCTGGGGCTTCGTCAACGAGATCCTGCCCGCCGAGAGGCTGATAGAGCGTGCCTGGGAAGTCGCGCGCCTTCTCGAAAGCGGCCCGCCGCTCGTCTATGCCGCCATCAAGGAAGTCGTGCGCGCCGCCGAGGGCGAGGCCTTCCAGACGACCATGAACAGGATCACCCGCCGCCAGTTGAAGACGGTGGACGTGCTCTATTCCAGCGAGGATCAGCTCGAAGGCGCCCGCGCCTTTGCCGAGAAGCGCGATCCCGTCTGGAAAGGGCGTTAACACCTTAACGGCGCGCGAGGAAACGCGCCGGAAGAGACGGCCGAAAGCACCTCCGCTTGCATAAGTCAAATTTATGCAGTGGGCCGAATTTTCATATGAATACAAGGGAGGTTTTTAAAAATAGCATGAAAGAAAACGGGAAACGGCCAAGCCGGAAAGCCCGCAATCAATAATCGACGGCCGCAAAAGGCTGCGAAAACCACTGGTAGTTGGGGCCATTGCGATCCATCATGCGCACGGACCTCGTCGGACAAAGAAAACCGATCGGCATCACGCCGGCGAACAGACAAAAGGGAACAGGGGAATGAGCGATTATAAGAATTTTCTGACTAGCCAGGTCACGCTTGGCAAGATGAACCGCCGCGAGTTCATGGGCCGCGCGGCAGCCTTCGGTATTGCCGCGACGGCAGCCGGCACGCTGTTTTCCGAAAGCGCCATGGCGCAGGAACCCAAGCGCGGCGGCCATCTGAAGCTCGGCCTTGAAGGCGGCTCTGCCACCGACTCGAACGATCCGGCGAAATTCCTGTCCCAGGTGATGTTCTGCATCGGCCGCTGCTGGGGCGACATGCTGGTCGAATCCGAGCCGCTGACCGGCAAGCCGGTGCCGGCGCTCGCCGAATCCTGGGAGCCCTCCGCAGACGCCGCCACCTGGACCTTCAACATCCGCAAGGGCGTCAAGTTCCACGACGGCAAGGAACTGACCATCGACGACGTCGTCAAGACCCTGCAGCGTCACACGGACGAGAAGTCGGAATCCGGCGCGCTCGGCGTGATGAAATCGATCAAGGGAATCAAGGCCGACGGCGACAAGCTCGTGCTCGTCCTGACCGAAGGCAACGCCGACCTGCCGCTGCTGCTCACCGACTACCACCTCGTCATCCAGCCGGGCGGCGGCTATGACAACCCGACCGCCGGTATCGGCACGGGTCCCTACAAGCTTTCGAGCTTCGAGCCGGGCGTCCGCGCCACTTTCGAGAAGAATGCCGACGACTGGCGCACCGACCGCGGCTTCGTCGATTCGATCGAAATCATCAACATGAACGACGCGACAGCGCGTATCGCCGCCCTCTCCTCCGGCCAGGTACACTACATCAACCGCGTCGATCCGAAGACCGTGAACCTGCTCAAGAAGGCGCCGAACGTCGAAATCCTCTCGACCTCCGGCCGCGGCCACTACGTCTTCATCATGCACTGCAACACCGCACCGTTCGACAACAACGACCTGCGGCTTGCGTTGAAATATGCCATGGACCGCGAGACCATGGTCCAGAAGATCCTCGGCGGCTACGGCAAGGTCGGCAACGACTTCCCGATCAACTCGACCTATGCCCTCTTCCCCGAAGGCATCGAGCAGCGCGCCTACGATCCCGACAAGGCGGCCTTCCACTACAAGAAGTCCGGCCATAGCGGCTCGGTGCTGCTGCGCACCTCCGACGTTGCCTTCCCCGGCGCGGTCGATGCGGCCGTGCTCTATCAGGAAAGCGCCAAGAAGGCCGGTATCGAGATCGAGGTGAAGCGAGAACCCGGCGACGGCTACTGGTCGAACGTCTGGAACGTGCAGCCCTTCTCGACCTCCTACTGGGGCGGCCGCCCGACCCAGGACCAGATGTATTCCACCGCCTATCTCTCGACGGCCGACTGGAACGACACCCGCTTCCTGCGCCCGGACTTCGACAAGATTCTGCTCGAAGCCCGCTCGGAACTCGACGAGAACAAGCGCAAGGACATGTACCGCACCATGGCAATGATGGTGCGTGACGAAGGCGGCCTGATCCTGCCGATGTTCAACGACTTCGTGAACGCCTGCGGCAAGAACGTGAAGGGTTACGTCCACGATATCGGCAACGACATGTCGAACGGCTATGTCGCAACCCGCGTCTGGCTCGACGCGTAATGGCGGCGCTCGGACCAGAAAATGGTCCGGCACCGACGTCTGAAACGCTTGCGGCTGGGACCACCCAGCCGCAAGCCGCAGCCGTTGCCGGATCGGGCGTCATCGCCACCATGAACACGGGCCTCGTCGATGCCGGCTTCTGGCGACGCTTCGTTCGTCGCCGACCGATGGCGGCCCTCATCCTCCAGCGGTTGGGTCTGAGCGTCGGCCTGCTGTTTGCGGTGTCGCTGATGATCTTCGGCGGCGTCGAAGCGCTCCCCGGCGATTTCGCCACCACCTATCTCGGCCAGTCGGCAACCCCGCAGGCGGTGGAAAACATCCGCAAGGATCTCGGCCTCGACCGGCCGGTGACGGAGCGCTATTTCTCCTGGCTCGGCCATGCGCTGCAAGGCGATTTCGGCACGTCCTGGGCCAGCCGAAATTCCGTCAGCGAGCAGATCGGCAAGCGGCTCGGCAATTCGCTGTTCCTCGCCTTTTTCGCCGCCCTTATCTCGGTTCCGCTCGCCATCTGCCTCGGCATGCTCGCCGTGCAGTTCCGAAACCGGCTGCCGGACAAGATCATCAATGTCGTGTCGCTGGCGGCGATTTCGCTGCCGGAATTCTTCGTCGGCTATATTCTCATCGTATTCTTCGCGGTGAAATGGGGCGTCGCGACCTTCCCGGCTACCGTTTATGACAGCATGGGCTTCATGGAGCGTCTCTCTGCCATCGCCCTGCCTGTGGCCACATTGGTCCTCGTCGTTCTCGCCCACATGATGCGCATGACGCGGGCGGCGATCCTCAACGTCATGTCCTCGGCTTATGTCGAGACCGCCGAACTCAAGGGTCTCGGCGCCTTCCGCATCATCGCCCGCCACGCGGCTCCCAACGCCGTGGCGCCGGTCATCAACGTGGTGGCTCTCAACCTCGCTTATCTCGTCGTCGGCGTCGTCGTCGTCGAGGTCGTCTTCGTCTATCCAGGCATGGGGCAATATATGGTGGATGCGGTGACCGTGCGCGACATGCCGGTCGTTCAGGCCTGCGGCCTGATCTTCGCCGCCTTCTACATCTTCCTCAACATGGCGGCCGATATCCTCGCCATCATGGCCAATCCACGACTGAGGCACCCGCGATGAACCTGAGAGCTATCCCCTTGAGCGCCTGGGTTGGTTTCGTCGGTATTGCCGTTGCCCTTATCTGCGCCCTCTTCGCCCCCTTTATCGCCCCCTTCGGCGAAAGCCAGGTGGTGGGCGACATCTGGCTGCCGGGCGGTGGCGACTATCTGCTCGGCACCGACAATCTCGGCCGCGACCTGCTGTCGCGCCTGATCTACGGCGCCCGCACCACCATCTTCGTGGCGCTGGCGGCAACCGTCATTTCGTTTTCGCTGGGCATGCTCTTGTCGTTTACGGCGGCCGTCACCGGCGGCTTCATCGACCAGTTGTTCTCCCGCTTCAACGACCTGATGATGGCGATCCCGACCCTGATCTTCGCCCTCGTCGTGCTGGCGGTGCTGCCGCAGCACCTGTGGATTCTGATCCTCGTCATGGCAGTGCTGGACAGCACCCGCGTCTTCCGCATCGGCCGCGCGGTGGCGCTCGATGTGGCTGTCATGGAGTTCGTCGAGGCGGCGCGCCTGCGCGGCGAAGGCACCGGCTGGATCATCTTTCGCGAAATCCTGCCGAACACGCTTTCCCCGCTGCTTGCCGAATTCGGCCTGCGCTTCGCCTTCTCGATCCTGTTCCTCTCCACCCTCTCCTTCCTCGGCCTCGGCATTCAGCCGCCGGCGGCGGACTGGGGCGGCATGGTCAAGGACAACAAGGACGGCATCATCTTCGGCATCAACGCCGCCCTCATTCCCGGTGGCGCGATTGCGGCCCTTGCCATCTGCGTCAACCTCGTCGTCGACTGGCTGATGAAACGAACCTCCAGCCTGAAGGGAGGCCGTGGCGATGCCTGATCTCTTGACCGTCAAGAACCTGAAGATCGTGGCGACCAGCTACCCGCCGGGCGAGCCGCCGAAGACGGTGACGCTCGTCGACAATGTCTCCTTCTCCGTCGAGAAGGGCAAGGTGCTCGGCCTGATCGGCGAATCCGGCGCCGGCAAGTCGACCATCGGCCTCTCCGCCCTCGCCTATGGCCGCGGCGGCGCCTCCATCGTCAGCGGCGAAGTGCTGCTGAACGGCAAGGACATCCTGAAGCTCGGGCGTGGCGGCATCCGCTCCGTGCGCGGCTGCAAGGTCTGTTACGTCGCGCAATCGGCCGCCGCAGCCTTCAACCCGGCCCACAGGCTGGGCGAACAGGTGATCGAGGCATCGCTGCGCCACGGCATCATGAGCCGGCAGGACGCCGAGAAACGGGCGCTTTACCTCTTCCGCGTGCTCGGCTTGCCGAACCCGGAAACCTTTGGCGAGCGTTATCCGCATCAGGTCTCCGGCGGCCAGTTGCAGCGCGCCATGACCGCCATGGCGCTCTGCCCCAACCCGGAACTGATCGTTTTCGACGAGCCGACGACGGCGCTCGACGTCACCACCCAGATCGACGTTCTCGCCGCCATCAAGCACGCCATCGAGGAAACGCACACCGCAGCCCTCTACATCACCCACGACCTCGCCGTCGTCGCCCAGATCTCCGACGACATCATGGTGCTGCGCCACGGCAAGATGGTGGAATACGGCTCGACGAAACAGATCATCGAAGCTCCGACGCAGGACTATACCCGCGCCCTCGTCAGCGTGCGCCAGACCAAGCGCGACGAGGCCGCCGACCAGTCGAACAAGCTGCTCAACATCGAGAATGTCAGCGCCGGCTACGGCAACGGCTTCAAGGTGCTGCACAACGTCACCATGCATCTACCGAAGGGGCAGACGCTGGCGATCGTCGGCGAAAGCGGCTCGGGCAAATCGACGCTCGCCCGCGTCATCACCGGCCTTTTGCCGCCGAGCGAAGGCCGCATCACCTTCGATGGCAAGCAGCTTCCGCCGGCCCTCAGCGGCCGCAGCAAGGAAGAGCTTCGCCGGGTGCAGATGATCTACCAGATGGCCGATACGGCGATGAACCCGCGCCAGACGGTGCGCGACATCATCGGCCGCCCGATCACCTTCTATTACGGCGTGCACGGCGCCAAGAAGACGGAGCGGGTGAAGGAACTGCTCGACCAGATCGAACTGGGAGACCGGTTCCTCGACCGCTACCCGGCCGAACTTTCCGGCGGCCAGAAACAGCGCGTCGCCATCGCCCGCGCGCTTGCCGCTAAGCCGGAACTGATCCTCTGCGACGAACCGACCTCTGCGCTTGATCCGCTGGTGGCGGAAGGTATCCTCAATCTTCTTCTGAAGCTGCAGGAGGAAACCGCTGTTTCCTATGTCTTTATCACCCACGACATCGCCATCGTCCGCGCCATCGCCGACAGTGTCGCCGTCATGCACCGGGGCAAGCTGGTACGCTTCGGACCGAAGTCGAAGGTGCTGTCTCCGCCGTTCGATGACTACACGGACCTATTGTTGAAGTCGGTTCCGGAAATGGAAATCGGCTGGCTGGAGAAGGTGCTGGTGACGCGGCGGATGGAGAGCGCGGGGAACTGAGAACTTGCCGCTTGTCCCTTCTCCCTGCCTGCGGGGAGAAGGTGGCCGACAGGCCGGATGAGGGGCGGAAGCCTCGAAATCTTCGGGGATCGTGAGTTGCCCCTCACCCTAGCCCTCTCCCCGCAAGCGGGGAGAGGGGATGATCGAGCAAGCCGCTACTCGGTCTTACACGCCACATCCCCCAGCCTGTTCGCCGCCTCTCCTTCCATCGTCACGCTGCCCTCGCTCTTGGCGGCACAGGTCGTCTTGCCATCCGAGCCGCCGCGGAAATGCACCACCGGCTGGCCCTCGATCATGATGCTCGGCACGACCTCGTAGAGTTCCGGCGGGCATTTGGCGACATCGGAAAGCCTGAGAGCCGGCGCACCGCCGATCATGACGCTGACGGCACCGGACAGCGCACAAGGCGGGATCGCAGCAGCGTCTTCGGCAAAACTTGCGGCCGGATAACCACCGAACAGCAGGCAGGCGCAAGTCAGCAGTCTTGTCCTCATGGTTTCCTCCTCCATCGAACCGACAAACCATAACACGCAGCCACCCGGCCGCATCCCTCAATAATCGGAGGGCAGCGTCAGCACTTCGGCGCTCGGTGTTTCCAGAAAATGCCGAACCATCGCCGGCATTTGCCGCGAGTTCAGCGCCAGCACGCCGCAACGCGATAGCATCTGCCTCAAGTCCGGCTCCTGGCCGATATGGCGCCAGATCATGCGTGAGGCATAGGGCAGATTTTCCTTGCGCCAGGAAACGCCCATGGTCGTGCCGCGCAGATAGACTTTCTGATGCACCTCGAACGGCAACAGGATGGTCTGCGACAGCATCGGCTGGCGCCCGACGCTTCGCTCGGCAATGAAGATGCGGTTGCGCCAGTAGGTGGCAAGCCCGACATATTTCGAAAACTGCACGATCTCGTTGGCAGTATCGCGGATACGCTCGATCGATTTCACCCGGATCGAACCATTGTCCTCGAAAAGCCGCGAGCAGGACGACACCGCCAGCCCCGGCCATGACGGCGAAAGATGGTAGGTCTGATAGTAGCCGACATGCCGGCGAAGCGCCGCAAGGTCGCCCGGAAAACCATCCAGCAGCGAGCCCGCCTGTAGCCGGTCGCGATCCGGCCTGATCAAGCGTGTTTCGAAAAGCTTTGGCGAAAGCGCGAAATCCTGCGGCGAGACGCCGAAGAAGGCGGCGATGCGGCCGATATTATAGGCCGAGGGCCGCGCCTCGCCGCTGATATAGCGGTTGAACTGCTGGCGGTTGATGCCGATGTCGCGGCAAACCTCGGAGATCGAGCGGCGTGTTGCGCAGGCAAGGCGTAGGTTCTCGTGAAAAATGGCGTCGCGCATATCAAGCTGTCCCCGGATGTCGGAGGTATAGCGTAAATTAGCGTAAATCAGCGTCAAGTCGCGAAATTGTGCATGAGTGTACAGAGAGTAGATTTTTTCCCAACGACATCACAAAGGGAACCGCACATGACCGACTTCACCAAGCGCCCGGACGGGCTGATCGTCCCGACCAGCATCAACCGTCGCGGCTTCCTCGCCGGCACTGCCGCCCTCGGCCTCGCCGCCACCTTCGGCGGCACGATGGCGGCAGGCGATGCGAGGGCTGAGGAGCCCAAGCGCGGTGGGCATTTCAAGATGGGCCTCAAAGGCGGTGCTGCAACCGACGTGCTCGATCCCGCGACTTATAGCGCCTCCGTGCTCTTCGTCATCGGCCATCTCTGGGGCGATACGCTGGTCGAGACCGACCCGAAGACGGGTGCAGCCTTGCCCTCCATCGCAACCTCGTGGGAGCCCTCGACCGATGCTTCCGTCTGGACCTTCAAGATTCGCAACGACATCTCCTTCCATGATGGCCGCAAGATGACCGTCGCCGACGTCATCGCCACCCTGAAGCGCCATTCGGAAGAGGGTTCGAAATCCGGCGCGCTCGGCCTGATGCGCTCGATCAAGACCATCGAGGAAAAGGCCGGCGATCTCGTGCTGACGCTGACGGAAGGCAATGCCGACCTGCCGCTGATGCTGACCGACTATCACCTGATCATCCAGCCGAACGGCGGCTTCGACGACCCGGCCTCGCCGATCGGCACCGGCCCCTACAAGCTGACAAGCTATGAAGCCGGCGTGCGCGCCACCTTCGAAAAGAACGCCGACGACTGGCGTTCGGATCGCGGCTTCGTCGATTCGGTCGAGATCATCGTCATGAACGATGCGACGGCCCGTATCGCCGCCCTCTCTTCCGGCCAGGTGCATTTCATCAATAACATCGACCCGAAGACCGTGCCGCTGCTCAAGCGCGCGCCGCGCGTCGAAATCCTGCGCAGTTCCGGCAAGGGTTTCTACAGCTTCCTGATGCACTGCGACACCGCGCCCTTCGACAACAACGACCTGCGCCTTGCCATGAAGTATGCGATCGACCGTCAGGCGATCCTCGACCGCGTGCTCGGCGGCTATGGCACGCTCGGCAACGACTACCCGGTCAACAGCAACTATGCGCTTGCCCCCGAAGGCATCGAGCAGCGCGTCTATGACCCGGACAAGGCTGCCTTCCACTTCAAGAAATCCGGCCTTGACCGGCCGATCCTGCTCAGGACCTCGGACGCCGCCTTCTCCGGCGCGGTCGATGCCGCCGTGCTGTTTCAGGAAAGCGCCAAGAAGGCCGGCATCGAAATCGAAGTGCGCCGTGAGCCGGAAGACGGCTACTGGACCAATGTCTGGAACGTCCAGCCCTTCTGCGCCTCCTATTGGGGTGGCCGGCCGACGCAGGATTCGCGCTACTCGACCTCCTATCTCTCGACGGCGGAATGGAACGACACCCGCTTCAAGCGCGAAGACTTCGACAAGCTGCTGCTGCAGGCCCGCTCGGAACTGGACGATGCCAAGCGCAAGGAGCTTTATCACACGATGGCGGTCATCGTGCGCGATGAAGGCGGCCTCATCCTGCCGGTCTTCAACGATTACATCATGGCCGCTTCCGCTTCGGTGAAGGGCTTTGTCGATGACATCGGTAATGACATGTCGAACGGCTATATTGGCAGCCGTATCTGGCTCGATGCGTAAGGG
The DNA here is from genome assembly GCF_001424985.1 of Rhizobium sp. Root1212. Taxonomy (GTDB): domain Bacteria; phylum Pseudomonadota; class Alphaproteobacteria; order Rhizobiales; family Rhizobiaceae; genus Pararhizobium. The sequence continues at coordinate 504,135 of NZ_LMDA01000012.1, read as the reverse complement.
TGCATTCCATGACAAAGCGTAATTTCACGGTCATCGAAAACGAATGGATCGTGCTGAAGGACGGCACGCGGCTTGCCGCGCGCATCTGGATGCCGGAGGGCGCTGATAAAGCGCCCGTTCCCGCCGTTTTCGAATACCTGCCCTATCGCAAGCGCGATGGAACCTGCCTGCGCGATGAATCGACCTACCCGGTCTTTGCCGAAGCCGGCATTGCCGGCGTACGCGTCGATATCCGGGGCTCCGGCGAAAGCGACGGCGTGATCGACGGCGAATATACGCCGCGCGAACTCGCCGACGGCTGCGAACTGATCGAATGGATCGCGGGCCAGCCGTGGTCGAACGGCAAGGTCGGCATGATGGGTATCTCCTGGGGCGGTTTCAACTGTCTGCAGGTCGCGGCCTTGAAGCCCCCGGCGCTGAAGGCGGTGATCTCCATCGCCTCGACCGTCGATCGCTACAATGACGACATTCATTACAAGAACGGCACCCATCTTTCCGCCCAGCTTTCCTGGGCGGCGACCATGCTTGCCTACCAGTCGCGCTCGCCGGACCCGGCGCTGGTCGGCGACAAATGGAAAGAGATGTGGCTGGAGCGGCTGGAGAACGAGCCCTTCTTCATGGAAGAATGGCTGGAGCATCAGCGCCGCGACGAATTCTGGAAACATGGCTCGATCTGTGAGGATTTCGGCGGTTTCCCGATCCCCGCCCTGGTGATCGCCGGCTGGGCCGATGGTTACCGCAACACGCCGATCAAGGCGATCGAAGGTTTGGGCGACAAGGCCAAGGCGATGATCGGCCCATGGGTGCACAAGTATCCGCATTTCGCCTGGCCGAAGCCCAGAGCAGATTTCCACGGCGAGGCCATCGCCTGGTGGAACAAGTGGCTGCGCGATGAAGACACCGGCGCGGAAAAGCTGCCGCAGATGCGCGCCTACATTCAGGACGGCCCGAAGCCTTCGCTTCGGCGCGAGTTCGACCCCGGCTTCTGGATCGCCAAGGACAGCTGGCAGCAGCCGGAGATGCAGAGCTATTATGTCGATCAGTTCGGCGGCCTTGACGAGGGCATGCCGATTGCCGGCGCAAGCGGCCAGGACGTGTATATCAAGTCCCCGCTCGATACCGGTACGGCCTCCGGCGAATGGTTCACCCTGAAGCCCGACGCCGAGATGGCCGGCGACCAGCGTGTCGATGATGCCGGCTCGCTGGTTTTCGAAACCGCTCCGCTTACAAAAGCCGTGACCGCACTCGGCCAACCGGTGCTGACCCTCGATGTCGCCTGCGACGAGGATTGGGCAAACCTGATCGCCCGCATCGTCGACATCCACCCGGACGGCACGGCGACCCGCGTCACCTTCGGCGTTCTGAACCTCGCCCACCGCGATGGCAATGCCGAACCGAAGGCGATGGAAAAGGGCAAAAAGACGCAAATTCGGCTGGTGCTCGATGCGCTCGGCTATAATTTCCGCGAGGGCCATCGCATCCGGTTATCGCTTTCGACTGCCTACTGGCCGATGGTCCTGCCCGCTCCGACCGATCCGGGCCTGACCATCGATCGCGCTTCGATCGGGCTTGCCCTGCCGCTTCTTGGGGAGCACCAGCGGATCAGCGTGCCGGAACCGGAAAACCCCGATCCGTTGCCGAAATATATCGATCTCGAACCGGGCGAGACGTCCCGCAGCGTGCTGCGCGATCTCACCAACGGCGTGACCGATTATACCATCTACGAGGATACCGGCCTCACCCGCCATCCCGATACCGGGCTTGCCACCCGCCAGATCCGCGACGAACTCTGGTCTATCGCGGAGGGCGACCCCCTGTCGATGACCGGTACCTCGACCTGGACCTGCGACATGCAGCGCGACGATATCGTCCTGAGGACGATCACGGTTTCGACCATCGCCTGCACCAGGGAGGACTGGCTGGTCTCCGGCTCGATCACGGCGCTCGAAGGCGAGACGGAAATCTTCGAGAAGAGCTTCGACAAGCGCATCCCGCGCGACTTCATGTAACGCTCAGACGGGCGCTGCCTCCTTCAGGGCAAGCAGCGCCCGTTGTGCATCCTCAGCGGGCACGAAGATATGATCGTGATGGTAGGCGGCAACGACATTGGCGCTGATGCCGTGGCGCGTTAGGGCCGCCGAGACCGCGGCCGTGAGGCCGACCGCCTCAAGCGCCGAGTGAACCGTCAGCGTGATGCAGCGCATCACCGGGCCATATGCGAGCCCTGCCCGTTCGGCGTGGGTGCGTTCGAGAATGAGCGTCACCCCTTCGTCCTCGCGAAAAAGGCATAAAGCCGACGCGATGTGCTCTTCCGCCTCCTGTGTCGGAAGACAGCAGAAGACATAGTCGCCATCGCGCAAGGCCGGCCGCATTTCCCTGAGCAGCACTTCAAGATCGCGGATCGCCGTCATCTCTTTCTCTCCTTGAACCCCGTTGAGGAGCATGCAGCCGCAGCGAAGGTGCCGCAAGCGTTGATTTCCGTCACGCAGGACACACGCAAATGCGATTTGACCGTGTCCGGGCTTGGTAGGATGCTCCGCCCCAACGAATGCGGCGAGGAAAATAGCCGGCCGCGTGGATAAAGCCATCAGGAGACAGCGCCATGCCTGCCAAGACGTCTGCAATTGCCCGCAACTTCACGCTGGCGGCTATCACCATAACGGCGGCTCTCGCCCTGCAGATTTCCGGTGTCACGACCAGCCTTGCCGCAGAAGATGCAGTGGTCATTCCCGCGCCCGCCGCTGACGAAGTCTCCACCGCAGCGACCGAAAAAGCCATCTTTGCCGGAGGCTGCTTCTGGGGCGTACAGGGCGTTTTTCAGCATGTGAAGGGTGTCCGCAATGCCGTTTCCGGCTATTCCGGCGGCGACAAGGCGACGGCCGATTATGAGACGGTGAGCGCTGGCAAGACAGGCCACGCCGAATCCGTCGAAGTCACCTTCGATCCGAAAATCGTCAGCTATGGCCAGCTCCTCCAGATTTTCTTCTCCGTCGCGCACAATCCGACCCAGCTCAACTATCAGGGGCCGGACCACGGCACGCAGTATCGCTCCGCCGTGTTCACGCTTTCGGACGAGCAGAAGAAGGTTGCGGATGCCTATATCGCCCAGCTCGGCAAAGCCGGTGTCTTTCCCGAGCCGATCGTGACGCAGGTATCACATTCGAGCGGCTTCTATCCCGCCGAGGCCTACCATCAGGATTTCCTGACGGCCAACCCGACCTATCCCTATATCGTCTACAATGACCTCCCCAAGATCGACAATCTCAAGGCCTTGTTTCCGAGCCGCTTTTCGCAAAAGCCGGTTCTGGTCGCAGATGCGAAGGGCTGATCGGCTCAGACTTTGGCGAGTTGCCGGATGCCGTCACATAGAGCGGCAAAGCCGGTCCGTGCTCCCTCGCTCATGAAGCGGGCACGTAGCCAGGCATGGATCATCTGCGGCTCTTCCCGGAAGATGACGTCGATACCGGCTTGGATCAGCCGGGCAGCATAGAACCGGGCGTCGTCCCGCAGGGGATCGAAATGCGCGGCGGAAATATAAGCCCGCGGTAAACCGGCAAAGTCGCCGGCCGCCAGCGGGAAAGCATGAGGATTATCCTCCGGCGCGTGCAGCACATCGCGGTAATAGGCGACATCCGCGGTGGAAAGCCCCGGCGCATCGGCCATCTCGATATAGGAGCCGGAAACCAGATCGCCGCCGAGACCGGGATAGATCAACACCTGCCCGACAATGCCGGAAAGCCCCTCGTCCCGCGCCTTCACGGCGATACCCGCCGCCAGATTGCCACCGGCGCTGTCGCCGATGACAACCACAGGCCGGACATCTTGCAGCAGGTGAACGAGCACCGCCCAGCAATCCTCGAAGGCGGCGGGCCAGACATGCTCCGGTGCCAGCCGGTAATCGATGGAAACCAGTTCCGCCCCCACCGCATCGGAAATCTCGGCGCAGATGGCATCGTGGCTGTCCAGAGACCCCACCACAAAGCCGCCACCATGGATGTAAAACAGCCGGGTCTGCGTTTTGATCTCTGCGGGGCGGTAGCTCCGGATAGCGATCCGCCCTTCGACGAGGCTGTCGCTTTTGGTCATCCCCCCCGGCGGCGCGGCATCGAACGCCTTGCAAAGCGCATCATACCATTGCCGCTGCTGCCCGATCGGCGCATCGACGGCATCGGCCGGATAGAAGGCCTCGCAACGGGCGTGGAAAGCGAGAATGCCGGGTTCGGTAGGGAGTGGCTTTGCGGTCATGACCTGTCGCTCTGACATTGCGGTTTCCGCAAGCTAGCAAATCCAGCAAGCCGCACCATTCCCGATCCGACATTTCCAGTGAATTCGAAGACAAGGCGGCGGCGAAACAACCTCATCACAACCATTGCGGGTTTCTACGCATCTGCTAACAATAGCATGTTCACCGCAAAAGCAGAGTGCGCCGAGCCAGCCGGCGTCATCCGGGAAGACAGGCCTCCCGGACCGAGGCAACGGCCTTGCCGATGACCATGGAGGTGATCTATGTGGCCTTTGCCATTTAGCATCACGCTTACTGTACGAAAAACCCGGACGAGCTGGTCAATAGCTGTCCGGGTCAACTTCGTAAGATAAGCAAAGGTGGCCGGGGTATGCAGCTCCGGTCACCACTCCACCAATATAAATCTCACGAGCTTGAATAGCAAGCACACCACCCTTGCCATCTCCCGCCCCGCTCGCTTAGCTAACGCCCATGGCATTCACCCTTCGGCAATTGCAGTATTTCGTCGCCGTCGCCGAGCAGGGCTCGGTGACGCGGGCGGCGCAGAATCTTTCAATCTCCCAGTCCTCGATTACCGAGGCGGTGAAGGAATTGGAGACGGATCTCGGCGTCGAGCTTTTCGAGCGCCATCCGCGCGGCCTGCACATCACCCATAACGGCCACCAGTTCCTGCGCCACGCGACGAAAATCCTTGCCGGCGTTTCCGATGCCCGCCGCTCGTTTTCGCAGGAGCGGGTTGAGCGAGCCGGCGGCAAGCTCAATCTCGGCGTGACATCCCTGGTTGCAGGGTATGTGCTCTCCGATCTGCTCGCCCGCTATCGCCGCGCCTGCCCGGAAGTCGATGTCAGCGCCATCGAGGATAACGGCTCCTACCTCGAACATCTGCTGATCGGCGGCGAGCTGGACGTCGCGGTCATGGTCATCTCCAACCTGCGCGACCGTATGGCGCTGCAGGCCGAAATCATCGAGACATCCCCCTATCGCCTGTGGCTACCGCTCGGCCATCCGCTGGTTTCTGCCGATATCATCTCGGTCGCCGATATCGCCAAGGAACCGCTGATCATGCTGACAGTGGACGAAATCGAGGAGAACACCGGCAAGCTCTTGAGCGCGCTCGGTGCCCGCCCGCATGTCGCTTTCCGCACCCGCTCGGTGGAAGCGGTGCGCAGCCTCGTCGCCACCGGCGCGGGCATCGCGCTGTTGCCGGATCTCGTCTATCGCCCCTGGTCGCTGGAAGGCGACCGGATCGAAAGCCGCGATGTCTCCGGTGCTCTGCCGGTGGTGCAGGTCGGCATGGTCTGGCGCAAGGGTTCCGGCCTACCGCAATCGGCGAAGGATTTCATCGGCGTCGCCGAAGCCTTGAGGAGTGGAAGAAATCGCTGACGCCGATCGATATCGGAAATTCCGATACCGACTTTCTGATTAATGAATTTGCGAATACGACGAAATAGAGGCACCTTTTTCTCCGGGAACAATACCGCACGAAAGCGGACAAACCGGGAGACTGATGATGAAGCGAGTTCTTCATTCCTGCACTGCGCTTGCCCTGACCTTCGCCCTCACCGCCCCTGCCTTCGCCCAGGAAGCTCTCAAGGAAATCGGTCCCGGAGAAGGCGAGGTTTCGATCGTTGCCTGGGCTGGTTACATCGAGCGCGGCGAGACCGACAAGAATTACGACTGGGTCACCTCCTTCGAAAAGGAAACCGGCTGCAAGGTGACGGTCAAGACCGCCGCCACGTCAGATGAAATGGTCGCCCTGATGAACGAAGGCGGCTTCGACCTCGTCACGGCCTCCGGCGACGCCTCGCTGCGGCTCGTGGCCGGCAAGCGCGTCCAGCCGATCAACACCGATCTCATCCCGAGCTTCAAGACGGTCGACGAGCGCCTGCAGAGCGCGCCCTGGAACACGGTGAAGGGCGTGCATTACGGCGTACCCTATCTCTGGGGGCCGAACGTCCTGATGTACAACACCGAAGCCTTCAAGGGCGAAGCCCCGAAGAGCTGGAACGTCGTGTTCGAGGAAATGACCCTGCCGGACGGCAAGTCCAACAAGGGCCGCGTTCAGGCCTATGACGGCCCGATCCACATCGCCGATGCCGCCCTCTACCTCAAGGCCCACAAGCCGGGACTCGGCATCATGGACCCCTATGAGCTGAACGAAGACCAGTACAAGGCGGCCCTCGATCTGCTCCGCGTCCAGCGCACGCTGGTCGGCCGTTATTGGCACGACGCGATGATCCAGATCGACGACTTCAAGAACGAAGGCGTCGTCGCTTCCGGTTCCTGGCCGTTCCAGGTCAACCTGATGCAGGCCGAAAAGCTGCCGATCGCCTCGACCTTCCCGGAAGAAGGCGTCACCGGCTGGTCGGATACGACCATGCTGCATGCCGAAAGCGCCCATCCGAACTGCGCCTACAAATGGATGGAACATTCGCTGTCCGCCAAGGTGCAGGGCGACGCCGCCGCCTGGTTTGGCGCTGTTCCTTCGGTTCCGGCCGCCTGCAAGGGCAACGAACTCTTGACCGACGAAGGTTGCCACACCAACGGCTTCGACAGCTTCGACAAGATCAGCTTCTGGAAGACGCCGACTTCGAAATGCGAAAGCCAGGGCGAGTGCGTGCCCTATCACCGCTGGGTCTCCGACTATATCGGCGTGATCGGCGGCCGGTAAATCCGGCAGCCTTTGAACCTCTCAGAATGCCCCTCACCCTAACCCTCTCCCCGCACGCGGGGAGAGGGAACGACAGAGCATGCCGCTTGTTCCTCCTCCCCGCCTGCGGGGAGTCAAGGTGGCCGACAGGCCGGATGAGGGCAATAACGCGAACTCCGGAGCCTCCATGACCGCCGTTCTCTTCCAGAAAGTATCCCGCCATTTCGGCAGCGTGCGCGCCGTCGATGAGGCCGATCTTTCGATCGCCGAAGGCGAATTCTTTGCCATGCTCGGCCCCTCCGGCTCCGGCAAGACCACGTGCTTGCGACTGATGGCCGGCTTCGAGCAGCCGACCTCGGGCCATATCGAAATCTTCGGCGAGACGGCCGAGGGCGTGCCGCCCTATCGCCGCAACGTCAACACCGTGTTTCAGGATTACGCCCTCTTCCCGCATCTCTCGATCCTCGACAACGTCGCCTACGGCCTGATGGTCAAGGGCGTCGGCCGCGAGGAACGGCGCAAGGCAGCCGAAGACGCGCTCGCCATGGTGAAGCTGCCGGGGTACGGCGTCCGTAAACCGGGCCAGCTTTCCGGCGGCCAGCGCCAGCGCGTGGCGCTCGCCCGCGCGCTCGTCAATCGCCCCAAGGTGCTGCTGCTCGATGAGCCGCTCGGCGCGCTCGACCTGAAACTGCGCGAGCAGATGCAGGAAGAATTGAAAACCCTGCAGAAATCGCTCGGCATCACCTTCGTCTTCGTCACCCATGATCAGGGTGAAGCGCTCTCGATGGCAGACCGCATCGCCGTGTTCAACGACGGCAAGATCCAACAACTCGGCACGCCCGAGGATGTCTATAATCGCCCGCAGACCCGCTTCGTCGCCGATTTCGTCGGCTCGTCCAATGTGCTGTCCGCCGCCACCCTCAGCAAGCTCGGCATTTCCGCCGGGGCCGCGAGCCTCAGGCCGGAAGCGATCCAGATCAGCACCTCATGGGCGGAAATGCTGACCCTGTCCGGCACCGTCACCGCCTGCAGTTTCCTCGGCGCGGTTAACCGCATCACCGTCGATTGTGATGGCCAGCGCATTGTCGTCTCCGCACCCGCCGCGATGCCCGTACCGGATCAGGGCGCCAATATCGCACTCGCCTTCTCGCGCAACGACCTGCACGTGATGGAGCAAGCATGAGCACCGTCACCCACCAATCCATCCTGCCGGAACGCTCGGGCCTTGCCCGGCGCTTCTCGGATTTCCTCTGGCGGCACCCGCATGTGCTGCTGCTCATCCTGCTCGGGCCGCCGCTGCTCTGGCTCGGCATCATCTATCTCGGATCGCTGCTGGCGCTGCTGCTGCAGAGCTTCTTTTCGATCGACGATTTCTCCGGCCTCATCAATTACGAGTTCACGCTCGATACCTACAAGCAACTGCTGATCCCGGCCAATTTCGACATCATCCTGCGCACCGTCATTATGGCGGCGCTGGTGACGCTCGCCTCCGCCATCATCGCCTTCCCCATCGCCTACTACGCGGCCCGTTACGCCAGGGGCAAATGGAAGGCGGTCTTCTATCTCGGCGTCATGCTGCCGCTGTGGTCGAGCTATCTGGTCAAGATCTATGCCTGGAAGCTGATCCTCGCCAAGGAGGGCATCGTCACCTGGGCGCTGGCCAAGCTGCACCTGCTCTGGCTGCTCGATGCGTGGCTTTCCCTTCCGGTCGTCGGCGGCAATTCGCTGTCGATCAGCTACACCGGCACTTTCATCGTCTTCATCTATGTCTGGATGCCCTTCATGATCCTTCCGATCCAGGCTTCGCTGGAGCGGGTGCCCGGCAACCTCATCGAGGCCTCCGCCGATCTCGGCGGCAATCCGGCCCAGACCTTCCGGCATGTGCTCTTTCCACTGGCCCTGCCCGGCATCGTCGCCGGCTCGATCTTCACCTTCTCGCTGACGCTCGGCGATTACATCATCCCGCAGGTCATCGGCTCGTCGCGGCTGTTCATCGGTCAGGCGGTCTATGCCCAGCAGGGCACGGCCGGCAACATCCCGCTCGCCGCCGCTTTCTCCGTCGTCCCGATCGTCATCATGGGCCTCTACCTCTGGATGGCAAAACGCATGGGAGCTTTCGATGCGCTCTGACCGCTCCTCCGCCCCTCTCGGCCTGAAGATCGCCGCCGGTGCCGGCCTCGCCTTCCTGCATGTGCCGATCCTGCTGATCTTTCTCTACGCCTTCACCACCGAGGAGAAGAGCTACCAGTTCCCGCCGCCGGGCCTGACGCTGCAATGGTTTGCCGTCACCTGGAACCGGCCGGATGTCTGGGAGGCGCTGACGCTTTCCGTCAAGGTCGGAACGATCGCCACGGCGATTGCCCTGGTGCTCGGCACGCTCTGCGCCGCCGCCGTCAGCCAGACACGCTTCTTCGGCCGCGAGACAATCTCGCTGCTCGTTATCCTGCCGATCGCCCTTCCCGGCATCATCACCGGCATCGCACTTCGCTCCGCCTTCTCGATGGCCGATATCCCGTTTTCGTTCTGGACCATCGTTCTCGGCCACGCGACCTTCTGCGTCGTGGTCGTCTACAACAATGCGGTCGCCCGCTTCCGCCGCGTCTCGGGCTCGTTGATCGAGGCCTCGATGGATCTCGGTGCCGATGGTTTCCAGACCTTCCGCCACGTCATCCTGCCGAATATCGGCACCGCGCTTCTCGCCGGCGGCATGCTCGCCTTCGCGCTGTCCTTCGATGAGGTCATCGTCACCACCTTCACCGGCGGCCAGCAATCGACCCTGCCGATCTGGATGCTGGAAGAGCTGATCCGCCCGCGCCAGCGCCCCGTCACCAATGTCGTCGCCATGGTGGTCGTGCTCGTGACCTTCCTGCCGATCCTGGCGGCCTATTACCTCACCCGCGACGGCGATCAGATCGCCGGTGCCGGCAAATAACCAAGGGAGAAGAACAATGGATACCGAACTCCTGATCGGCTCGCGCTTCGAAGCGGGCACGGAAGCCGAGGAGCATATCCTCAACCCGCGCACCGGTGGCAAGATCATCGATCTGCCGGAAGCGTCCTACAGCCAGATCGAAGCCGCCATCGACGCCGCCGAAAAAGCCTTCGACAGTTGGGCCGCCACGACGCCGGCCGAACGCTCCGGCTATCTCCTGAAGATCGCCGACACCATCGAAAGCGATGCCGATGCCTTCGCGGCGCTGGAAGCCCTCAACTGCGGCAAGCCGATCAACGCCGTGCGCAATGACGAACTGCCGGCCATCGTCGACTGCTGGCGCTTCTTTGCCGGCGCCATCCGCTCCATGCACGCGCCGGTCGCGGGCGAATATCTTGCCGGCCATACCTCGATGATCCGCCGTGATCCGGTCGGCATCGTCGGCTCGATCGCACCGTGGAACTACCCGCTGATGATGATGGCCTGGAAGCTGGCGCCCGCAATTGCCGGCGGCAATACCGTCGTCTTCAAGCCCTCCGAGCAGACGCCGCTAACGGCGCTGAAGATGGCGAAGCTGCTCGCCGGCATCCTGCCGGAAGGCGTCGTCAACATCATCCTCGGCCGCGGCGAGACGGTCGGCAACGCCCTGATCAACCATCCGAAAATATCAATGGTCTCGATCACCGGCGATATCGCCACCGGCAAGAAGGTGCTTGCCGCCGCCGCCAAGACCGTCAAGCGCACCCATCTGGAACTCGGCGGCAAGGCCCCGGTCATCGTCTATGACGACGCCGACCTCGAAGCTGTGGTCAACGGCATCCGCACCTTCGGCTATTACAATGCCGGGCAGGACTGCACCGCCGCCTGCCGCATCTATGCACAGGACGGCATCTACGAAAAGTTGGTCGCCGACCTCTCCGCCGCCGTCTCTACCATCAAGTACAATCAGGCCGACGACACCGAAAACGAGATTGGCCCGCTGATCTCCAAGCGCCAGCGCGACCGGGTCGCAAGCTTCGTCGAACGCGCCACCGAGCAGAAGCATATCCAGATCGCCACCGGCGGCGCTCTCGGCAGCACGGATGGATTCTACTTCCAGCCGACCGTGGTTGCCGGCGCGACCCAGGACGACGAGATCGTCCGCCGCGAGGTCTTCGGCCCCGTTGTTTCCGTCACCCGCTTCAAGGAAGACGGCGAAGCAGTAACCTGGGCGAACGACAGCGACTACGGCCTCGCCTCCTCCGTCTGGACCAAGGACATCTCCAAGGCGATGAAGGCAGCCTCCCGCCTGCGATACGGCTGCACCTGGATCAACACCCACTTCATGCTGACCAACGAGATGCCCCATGGCGGCGTCAAGCAATCCGGCTACGGCAAGGATATGTCGATCTACGCGCTGGAGGACTATACCGCCGTCCGCCACATCATGATCAACCACGGCTAAACGTGGTGGCCCCCGCAGTTTTCGCTGTGGGGGCCAATTCTTCAATGCTCGCGTTGCGACTATCGAATCCCAAACCCCACCATTCCGCCTATCTGCGATTTCAGATTTTCGCGGATCGTGCGTGTGCAATGTTGCGCAAATCCCACAGCACGACAAACATGACTAAATAAGTCATGCTTTCCTCTTTTCCCCGCGTAAATTCTTGATAAAGAAAGTCATCTTTGATGCCTTTTGAAAGAATGTCGCATGGGTTCCTCTTCCTTCCGTTCCGCCATCCGTCTCGCTCTGGCGGGTACTTCGCTTCTGGCTTTGACCACGGCTACGCTGGCACAGGATGCCACCGGGGCCACGACAACGGCGGATGGGACGACCATTCTGGCGCCGCTCAAGGTCAGCGGCGGCAGCGGCGGCGTCATCACGGCAGAAGGCTATGTCGGCACCAGCAGCGCCACCGGCGCCAAGACGGACACGCCGTTCCTCGAGACCCCGCAATCGATCTCGTCCGTCACCCAGGCCCAGCTCAACGATCGCAATCCGCAGACGCTGCTGGACACGGTCGCCTATACGCCAGGCACCCGCGTCGGCGGTTACGGCTTTGATCCGCGCTTCGACAGCTTCACCGTTCGCGGCTTCGACGTGACCTATAACGGCGTGTTTCGCGACAACCTGCGCCAGCCGGGCGCCGGCTCCTCGCTGTTCAAGACCGAACCTTACGGTCTGGAAGGCGTGTCGATCCTGCGCGGACCGTCATCCTCGCTTTACGGCTCCTCCGGCGCCGGCGGCCTCTACAACCTGATCACCAAGCGCCCCACGGAAGACGCCCTGCACGAGCTACAGCTGCAATATGGCAGCCATGACCGTTATCAGGGCCAGTTCGATTTTTCCGGCCCGTTCAACGACACGGACCCGGTCTATTATCGCATGACCGGCCTGCTGCGCGATTCCGACACCGAGCAGGTCAGCCTGCCGGACGACCGCTTCTATATCGCGCCAGCCGTCACCTGGAAGCCGGATGAAGACACCAAGCTCACCATCCTCGGCGAATATTCCCGCACGGGAACGGGCGGCACCGCCGCCTATTACAACGATCCGGCGACTGGCCAGGTGACCGACATCTTTGGCGGCAATCCGGATTTCAACGATTCCGTCCAGAAGCAGGCGCGCCTTGGATACGAGTTCGAGCATCGCTTCAGCGACAATGTCGTCTTCCGCCAGAACGCCCGCATTTCCACGCTCAACATCGATGCCGACTGGGCCTTCGCCTATGGCCCGAATGCGATCGACCCGACCTTGCTCGATTCCAGCGCCGGCACTTTCGATGAGAAGCTGACCGCAGGCGTCATCGACAACCAGATCGAAACGACCTTCGAAACCGGCGCGCTCGACCATACGCTGCTGACCGGTATCGATTTCCAGAAGCTGCGCTACCGCAACCTGAACGGCTATGGCACCACGCCGCCGCTCGACACCAACAACCCCGACGCCGGCCGCCCGACCGATCCGATCGCCTTCCAGACCAAAGACGTGCAGGATCAATGGCAGGTCGGCACCTATGTTCAGGACCAGATCCGCTACGATGCCTGGACCTTCACGCTCGGTGGCCGCTACGATTGGGTTTCCAGCGATACCGACAGCACGGTGCTGGCGACTGACACGACGACGAACACCAAGCAGAAGGACCGCGCCTTCTCCTATCGTCTCGGCCTGACCTACGAGACCGATTTCGGCGTTGCGCCCTATGCCAGCTATTCCACCGCATTTTCGCCGAATGCCGGCGTCGACGTGACCACCGGATCGCCCTTCAAGCCAACGGAAAGCGACCAGCAGGAAATCGGCGTGAAGTATCTGCTGCCGAACAGCAATACGATGCTAACCGCGGCTCTCTTCAACATCAACCAGGACAACGGCCTCTACTACGAGGTGGTCGAACTGCCGGACGGCACCATCACCAATGCCCAGGTCCAGCGCGGAAAGCTGCGTTCGCGCGGCTTCGAGCTTGAAGCCAATACCAGCCTGGACAACGGCCTGTCGCTGATCGCCTCCTACTCCTACACCCAGATGAAGATCGAAGACGGCCCGACGGGAACGGTCGGCAACGACGTTTCCTCCGTGCCGCGCCATATGGCGTCGCTGTGGGCGGATTACACGCTTCCCGAAGACGGTCCGCTCTATGGTCTCGGCGTTGGCGGCGGCGCACGCTTCGTCGGCACCAGCTACACCAGCGACTACAACACGGCCAAAAACAACTCGCGGGTCCTCTTCGACGCCGCCGTCCGCTATGATTTTGCAGCGCTGGACAAGAAATTCGAAGGATTGAGGCTGCAGGTCAACGCGACCAACCTCTTCGACCGCCGCGACGCCGTGTGCTCCGCCGGCTTCTGCTACAGGGATCAGGGCCGTACCGTCATCGGGTCGCTGAAATACAGCTGGTGATCCTTTGAGCGCCGCTTCCCCGCAAGATACGAACACCGCCTTCGGCCCTTCCGGCCTGAAGGCGGTGTTCGCCGGTGAGCACGCCTGGTGCGGCGAAAAGATGATGCTGTCCGGCGAGCTGGAAGGTGCGACCGGTCTAAAGGATTTCTTCGCCTCCGGCGCCTTCGCCCGCGCGCTCGATACCTATGCGGCGGACAAGGCGGGTGCCGACCGGCGGGCGGTCGCCTCGATGTGGTCGCTGTATTATTTTTCGGCGTTGACCATTCCCTACATCGTCGCCCGGCGCTTCCATCAGGAACTCTCCGTTTCGCCCGACACCATGTCGATCGCACTCGGGGAGGACGGCCTGCCCCGCGCCTTCGGCCTGCCGGACGAGGGCGCCTGGCATGAGGGCAGCGACGACGACCTGCTCTCCTTCGTCGCACCGCTGGTGCGCGACCACCTGACACCGATCGTGCAGCAATTGAAGAACCAGTGCGGCATCGCGCCAAAACTCGCCTGGAACAATGCCGCCGTCTATATCGACTACGCCTTCAACGCCACGGCGCGGGGCAAGCCTTCCGAGGCCGGCAACTGGGCGTCTCGCGCCCTGTTCGAAGAGCAGTTCCTGCCGGATGGTACGCTCAATCCCTTCCGCGGCTGTCTGCGCCACGAAACCGCGCGCGAAGAGACGATCTGCCGGCGCAAGGTCTGCTGCCTGCGCTATCTCCTGCCGGGCATTCCGAGCTGCGGCGAACTCTGCGCTCTGCCCGAACAAAGAAAGCAATGACGTGATCCGTTTTCTCGTTCTCCTCGCCCTCCTCGTGGTCGGGCTCGCCTCGCCGTCCCATGCCGACGGGCGCTGGCCGATGACCGTGACCGATGCCCTCGGCCGCAGTGTCACCATCAAGGCGAAGCCGAAGGCCGTGCTGCTCGGCAGCGGCTTCAATCTCGTCGCGCTGTCGCTGATCCATCCCGATCCGGTCAGCCTCCTCGCCGGCTGGTCTGGCGATATGAAGGGAGACAACCCGGAAATCTACAAGGATTTCGTCGAAAAGTTTCCAAAGCTCGCCGATGTGCCGGTGATCGGCAACGGCACCGGCGACGGTCTTTCCATGGAAACCATCCTGACGCTGGATGCCGATCTCGCCATCCTCGCCAACTGGCAGGCGGATACGGAACTCGGCAAGCGCGCGATCGACTACATGGAAAGCATCGGCGTTCCCGTGGTCGTGGTCGATTTCAACAGCGATCCCCTGAAGAACACACCCACCAACATGCGCCTGCTCGGCCGCATCCTCGAGCGCGACGAACAGGCCAATGCCTTCGCCGATTTCTACGAGACGCATCTGAAGACGATCACCGACCGCGTCGCCGCCCATCCCGAACCCGGCCCGACCGTGCTGATGGATGCCTTTCCGAACCCGGACCGCTGCTGTTACGCCTATGGCGTCGGCGGGCTCGGCGAATTCATCGCCATCACCGGCAGCCGCAACATCGCCGACAAGAACCTGCCGCGCCAAGGCGGCATCGTCAGCGGCGAATACCTGATCGCCGCCAACCCGGAGGTCTACATCGCCACCGGCTCGCCGGGCGGCGTCTACAGCGGCTTTTCCATCGGCCCCGGCGTGGACCCGGAAGAGGCACGCCGTACGCTGGCGGAAGCCGTCAAGAATCCGGTGCTCGCCAACCTGAAGGGCGTGCGCGACGGCCGGGTGCATGGCCTGTGGAATTTCTTCAATGCCGTGCCGCTCAATATCCTCGCAGCGGAAGCCTTCGCCCACTGGCTGCGGCCGGATATCTTCGCCGATGTCAATCCCGATGCCAGCCTGAACGAAATCAACGAGCGTTTCGCCGCCGTCCCCTTTCGCGGCGCCTACTGGACAAGCCTCAAATGAAAAAGGCGACCGTAATTGACGGTCGCCTTTTACTCCGGACAGGCAAGGCCGCGGTTTAGGCGGCCTTCTTCATGGCCGTCGCATTCACCGAAGTTTCGGCAAGCGCGGAAAGCGCGTGATCGGTATTGCCTTCCTGCTGCAGCGTTTCGTCGAGCAGCTTCACCGCATCCTTCAGGCCCAGCATGCCGGCCCAGGTCTTGAGCGTGCCGTAGCGAGCCATTTCGTAATGCTCGACGGCCTGAGCCGTTGCCAGCAGGCCGGCATCGATCGCCGGAGAACCTGCAAATTCCTCCAGGATTTCCTCGCCTTCTTCGATGATCCCGTCGATGGCGGGGCAGGTCTTGCCGACGGCGCGTTTGCCGAAGATTTCATAAACCTCGCGCAGACGCTCCAGCTGCCCCTCGGTTTCCTCGTGGTGTTTCTCGAAGGCGGCCTTGAGCTTCGGGTTCTGCGCACCCTTGGCCATTTTCGGAAGCGTCTTCAAAATCTTGCGCTCCGCGTAGTAGATGTCCTTGAGCATGTCATGGAAAAGATCTTCCAAACCCTTCTGGGCCATATGTTCATCCTCCTGATGGTGATTGGGTGTCGCGTTGCGACAGAGATCAAACGGGAGAGTGAGCGCATTGTTCCCTGGGCAACCGCCGGAAATCGCTGGAAGGGCAAGACGCCGCTTCCATAGACTCCGCTGGCTTCCTATAGTGGCGCGGGAGGCTTTTGAATGATTTGGATCATTGCCGCGCTGGCGGGCATTCTGATTGTCTATTTCGCCATGCGCTCGTCGCGCTTCCGCCATTTGGCCGAACCGGTTCTCAGCGTTCTCGTGGCTATCGGCCTCGGCGTCGCGTTCGTGGTCTGGATGACCGACGACAACCGCTCCTCTCCCGATCCCGTGTCGAACACCAGCTCATCCCCGCTGATCAAGCCGGAGGAACTGGCGTTGGAGAAGGTTCGATTCGCGCGCAACGGCACCGACTTCAGCTTTCGCGCCACCGGCACCGTGCGCAACAACAGCAGCGCCTATCTCGACTATTTCCGGTTGACGGCAATTCTGGAAGATTGCGCCGAAACACCCTGCCGGCTGATCGGCGAGGATACCGCACTGATCCTCGCCCGCGTGCCACCGGGCGAGTCCCACGAGATCAGCACCTTCTTCACCTTTCCCAACCGGCTCGGCGTACCTTTGAAAACGCCGCGCTGGACGACGCGGATCGAAAGCGTCGTCGGGCACAGGCTCTAAGGCATGTCGCGCGAAAGTGTGCAGCGGTTCTGCGTGAACGACATGCGAAAAATCAAGGACCTGAAGCGCAAGATCAGGCCGGGCGGCTGAGCTCGTCCAGATACCAGTTGATGTAGCGCAACTCATTCTGCTCCATCGGCGCGATCGGGCCGGGCACGAAGAAATTCGAGCGCACGCCACGCGAGGTATGCTCGATGATCGCCTTGTCCTCGTCGGTCGTGACGGTCCAGAGCCATTTTAGCTTGTCGAGATCGTAATCCCGGCCCTCTTCCGCCTCGCCATTGACGAGCCAGATCAGCTCCATCTCGCAGGCTTCCGGCCCCTTCGGCACGAAACGATAGATCATGCCGTGATCGGGATAGCAGACGAGGAACGAGGTGCCACCGAGATGCACCGACGTCACGCCGCCGTCGAATTCGGTGAAGCGGCCCATCAGCATGCTGAGCGGCGAACCGTCTTGACTGCCGGTCTTCACCCCGTCATAGAGCGCATAACGGAAGGCATGGATGGTTTCCTTGCCGTTTGCCGATGTCTGCCAATGGTCGCCGGAACCGACTTGGATACCCAGCGCGCAGGTGCGCTCCTCCATCGCCGCATTCAGCGCCTCGATCATATGCAGCGGCTGTTCCAGCGCGTGGGTTTGCGAATACTCCGGGTGGGCCGGGCCGCAATGGTAGCACTCGACGTAGTTTTCGACGGCGAGCTTCCAGTTGGCATCGACCGGATAGGACTGGCGGTAGGCGACCTTGGCGTTGGCCCAGCCATACTGGCCGCAGGTTGCATGCAGCAGGTTTTCGACCTCGGAGAAATCGAGCGGCGTTTCGGCAAAGGAGATGAAGATCAGCCCTTCGACGACGCGAACGTGCAGCTTCTTCAGCCCATGATCCTCGCGCTTGAAATCCTTCGGCATCAGCCGTGCCGCCTTGAGCGCGCCGTCATTGCCGTAGGTCCAGGCGTGATAGGGACAGACGAACATGCGGGCATTGCCCTTGTCCTTGGTGCAGACTTCCGCGCCGCGATGGCGACAGACATTCAGCATGGCATGGATCGAGCCATCGGCATGGCGGGTGACGATCACCTGCTCGGAGGCCATACGAAAGACTTCGAAATCGTTGACCTTGGGGATGACGCTTTCGTGGGCGACGCAGTGCCAGTGGCGATAGAACACGCGCTCCAGATCGCGGGCGTAAATCTCCGGATCGAGATAGAACGGCCGGGCAAGGCCGTGACCGGGCTTGTGGGCGGCGATCAACTGGTCGATACGGTCGCCTTTGGCGCTCTCTTGCGAAAATTCTGGCGCGAGCATGTGATGTCTCCAAGATATCACCGGAAAATCCGCGTTCCGGCGCGCGCATTAAATTGCGACGGGGCCTAGAAATGCCCCTCACCCTAGCCCTCTCCCCGCTCGCGGGGAGAGGGGACGACGGAGTTCGCCGCTTGTCCCTTCTCCCCGTCAAAACGGGGAGAAGGTGGCCGACAGGCCGGATGAGGGGCTTTTCCTCTTTTGGACCTCACATCCTCACCCGCTCCGCCCTCGGATCATACATTGGCACAAGCGAAGCCTCCGCCTTCACCCTGACCCCGGCGATCTCGATTTCGTAGCTCGATCCCAGCACATCGGCCTCGCTCTCGCCTTCGCAGGGCACGTAACCCATGCCGATGGCGCCACCGAGGAAGTGGCCGTAGTTGCCGGACGTGATGGTCGAGACGATCTTGCCGTCACGTACCAAGGCTTCGTTGTGGAAGAGCAGCGGTTCGGGATCGGCCAGCCTGAACTGCAGCATGCGCCGCTTCAGCCCCTCGTCTTCCTTCCGCAACACCGCATCGCGGCCGACGAACGCGCCCTTCTTCGTGCGCACGGCAAAGCCGAGGCCGGCTTCCAGCACATGATCTTCATCGGTGATGTCATGGCCGAAATGGCGGAAAGCCTTTTCGATGCGGCAGCTATCGAGCGTGTGCAGGCCGCAAAGCTTCAGGCCGACGTCTACACCAGCCTCTTCCAAAGCTTCGAAGACATGCGCTGTCTGATCGGTCGAAACATAAAGCTCCCATCCAAGCTCCCCGACATAGGTGACGCGATGAGCGCGTGCGAGCCCCATGCCGATCTCGATTTCCCGCGCCGTCGCAAAGGGGTGATGCGCATTGGAAAAATCGTTGGGGCTCACCTTCTGCATCAGTTCGCGCGCTTTCGGTCCCATGACGCAGAGCACGCTTTCGGCCGCCGTCACATCGGTGATGACGACGAACTCATCGCGCACATGCTTGCGCAGCCAGGCCAGATCGCGCTGCAGCGTCGCGCCGGGCACGACGAGGAAGAAGGCGGTTTCGGAAAGCCGCGTTACCGTCAGGTCGCTTTCGATGCCGCCGCGCTCGTTCAGCATCTGGGTGTAGACGATGCGGCCGGGGGCGACATCCATCTGGTTGGCGCAAAGCCTTTGCAGGAAAGCCAGCGCATCGCGGCCTTCGACGCGGATCTTGCCGAAGGAGGTCATGTCGAAGAGACCGACGCCATTGCGGACGGCGAGGTGTTCCTCTTCCTGGTTTTCGAACCAGTTCTGCCGCTTCCAGCTGTAACGATATTCCCTCTCCTGCCCCTCTTTGGCGAACCAGTTGGCGCGCTCCCAGCCCGCCACTTCGCCAAACACCGCACCGCGCGCCTTCAGGTGTTCATGCAGCGGCGAGCGGCGCACGCCGCGGGCCGTCGCCATCTGGCGATAGGGGAAATGATCGGCATACAGCAGGCCGAGCGTTTCGGACACGCGGTCCTTGAGATAGGCGCGGTTCTTCTGGAACGGCTGGGCGCGGCGGATATCGACTTCCCAGAGATCGAACGGCGCCTCGCCGTCGTTCATCCATTGTGCAAGCGCCATGCCGGCCCCGCCGGAGGAGACGATGCCGATGGAATTATAGCCGGCGGCGACCCAGTAGCCTTTAATCTGCGGCGCTTCGCCGAGATAGTAACGGTCGTCCGGCGTAAAACTTTCCGGGCCGTTGAAGAAGGTGTGGATGCCGGCGGTTTCCAGCATCGGCATGCGGTTGATGGCGTTTTCGAGGATCGGCTGGAAGTGATCAAAATCCTCCGGCAACTGATCGAAGCAGAAATCTTCCCGGATGCCGTCCATGCCCCAGGGCTTGGCCTTCAGCTCGAAGGCGCCGATCAGCATCTTGCCGGCGTCTTCCTTATAGTAGGTGCATTCGTCCGGCACGCGCAGAACCGGCAGCCGCTGCAGGTTGGGGATCGGCTCGGTGACGATGTAAAAGTGCTCGCAGGCATGCAGCGGCAGAGTGACGCCCGACATATCCGCCAGCGTGCGCCCCCACATGCCGGCGGCATTGACGACGTTCTCCGTCTCGATTGTAAACGTCTCGCCGTTCTGTTCGCAGGTGACGCCCGCCACGCGGCCGTCCTTGGTGAGGACGGAGGTGACCTTGACGTTTTCGAGGATGACAGCGCCGTTCTGCCGCGCACCCTTGGCGAGCGCCATGGCGATATTGGCCGGGTCGCATTGGCCGTCGAGCGGCAGGTGCACGGCGGCTTTCACATCCGCGGTGTTGAGGTGGGGATACATGCCCTTCACCTCATCGACGGTGATCTCGCGCACATCGACGCCAAAGGCGCGGGCGAGCGAGGCCTGCCGGTAGATTTCCTCTTTCCGCTCCTCCGTCAGCGCCACGGTCATCGAGCCGCACTGGCGCATGCCGGTACCGATGCCGGTTTCTGACTCAAGCTTGGTGTAGAGATCGGCCGAATATTTGGCGAGCCGCGTCATGTTCTGCGAGGCCCGCAGCTGACCGATCAGGCCCGCCGCATGCCATGTGGTGCCGGATGTCAGCTGCTTGCGCTCCAGCAGCACCACATCCGTCCAGCCGAGCTTCGCCAGATGATAGGCGACGGAACAGCCGGACACGCCGCCGCCGATGATGACCGCGCGGGCCTTGGAAGGGATCGGTTTGACACTCATGCGCGCAGTCTTTCATTGTTGGGGTCGAAGAGCGGGCCATCCGGCTGGACAGTCGCCTTGAAACGGTCGCCGTAGATTTCCACCTCGATTTCCGTGCCGGGCTCGGCGAGATCGGCGCGGAGCATGCCGAGCGCAATGGACTTGCCGACGCGGTAACCCCAGTTACCCGAGGTCGTCTCGCCGACGACTTTGCCATCGTGCCAGAGCGTCGACATATAGGGCGCATCGCATTCGCCGGCCTCGACCGTCAGCGTCACGAATCGCTTGGAAACACCCTGTTGCTTCTCTCGCTCCAGCGCCGCCTTGCCCTTGAACTCGGGCTTCGCCCAATCGACGAAACGCTCAAGCCCGCCTTGCAGAATGGTGTAATCGGTCGAAAGATCGCCCTTCCAGGCGCGGTAGCCCTTTTCGATACGCAGGCTGTCCAGCGCCTCCATGCCGAAGGGTTTCAAGCCATGCTTCTGCCCGGCCGCCCAGACGGCATCGAAGATGATGGCGGTGTCGTCGGTCTTGGTGTGGATTTCCCAGCCGAGTTCGCCGGCGAAGGACACCCGCACCAGCTGGCACCAGCGACCGGCGATCTGGCAGCTCTGATGGGTGAGCCAGCCCTTCTGCAGATCGGCATCCGAAACCTCCGCGAGAATATCGCGCGAATTGGGGCCGGAGAGAATCTGGCAGGAGAAATTCTCGGTCACATCGTCCAGCGTGAAGGCTGCGCCTTCCGGCAGGTGTTTCTTCAGCCACTCGAAATCGTGCCACTGCGCCGTCGCCGCCGTAATCAGGAAGAAGAAATCCTCCGCCAGCATCATTACGGACATTTCGGTGACGATGCGGCCCTTGGCGTCGGAGAAATAGGCGAGGCCGATACGGCCCGGTTTTGGCACGCGACCAGTAATCAGCGACGAGAGCCATGCGGTCGCGCCCTCACCCTTCACGCGGTAGCGCGAAAAGCCCGGCAGATCGAGAATCCCGGCGGCCTCGGTGACGGCGCGGCACTCCTCCTCGATGCGCGGCCGCCACGGCCCTTCGCGATTCCAGGTCTGGGTCGATTCTTCCGAGAGATCGTCGCCCGGCTTGGCATACCAGTTGGCGCGCTCCCAGCCGTTATAGGGCTTGAACTGCGCGCCGAGCGCCTTGATGCGGTCGTGGATCGGCGACAGTTTCCGGTCACGGCCGGCCGGCCAGGCGTGTTTCGGAAAGTGCATGGCGTATTCGTGGCCATAGATTTCCATGCCCTTGGCAACGCAATAATCCTTGTCCGCGGCGAAAGCGGTATAGCGGCGCGGATCGCAGGACCACATGTCCCATTCCGTCTCGCCTTCCGTCACCCACTCCGCCAGCACCTTGCCGGCGCCGCCGGCCTGACAAATGCCAAAGGTGAAGACGCAGGCTTCATAGGCATTCGGCACGCCCGGCATCGGGCCGATCAGCGGGTTGCCATCGGGCGCATAGGGGATCGGGCCATTGATCATACGCGACAGGCCGGCCGTGCCGAGGATCGGCACGCGCTCGACGGCATCGTTCAAATACCATTCGAGCCGATCGAGGTCGTCGGGGAAGAGCTGGAAGGAGAAATCGTCCGGCATGGGGTCATCCGGCGTCACCCAATGCGCCCTGCAATTGCGCTCGTAGGGGCCAAGGTTCATGCCGGTCTTTTCCTGCCGCAGATAGTAGGAGCTGTCGACATCGCGCAGCAGCGGCAGCTTGTGACCGGTTTCTTTCGACCACGCGGCAAGCTCGGGGATTTCCTCGAAGAGAATATACTGATGGCTCATCACCATCATCGGCACGTCGCGGCCGAACCACTTTCCGACCTCGCGGGCATAATACCCGGCGGCATTGACCACCTTCTCGCAGCGGATTTCGCCCTGCGGCGTCGAAATCACCCACTCGTCCCCTTCCCGGCGCGCACCGGTGGCGGGACAGAAGCGGAAGATTTTCGCGCCCATGTCACGCGCGCCTTTTGCCAAAGCCTGCGTCAGCTGCGCCGGGTCGATATCGCCGTCATAGGGATCGTAAAGCGCGCCGGTCAGCTCGTGGGTCTCGACGAAGGGATACTTCGACTTGATCTCTTCGGGTGTGAGGATATCGAGATCCATGCCCTGATAGCGGCCCATGCCGACAACGCGCTTGAACTCCTGCAGCCGCTCCTTCGAATGGCCGAGCCGGATCGAGCCGGTGACATGGTAGTTCATGGGATAATCGACCAGCGCGCCCAGCTCGCGGTAAAGCGAGGCCGAATAGCGCTGCATGTTCATGATCGACCACGAAGACGAGAAGGTCGGCACATTGCCGGCCGCATGCCAGGTGGAACCGGCCGTGAGCTCATTCTTTTCCAGAAGCACGCAATCCGTCCACCCGGCCTTGGCCAGATGATAAAGCGCGGAGGCGCCGACCGCGCCTCCCCCGATGATGACGACGCGAGCGTGAGACGGCAATTGCGACATGTCTGTTCCCTTGTTTTAGGATGAGTTTTGGCAATGAACGGCATGGGCATCAAGCGGCCGGATTTCGCTTTATTGATCGAAGAATTCGATTAGATTGAGAGGAGCAGCCCCTCATCCGGCCTGTCGGCCAACTTCTCCCCGCTCGCGGGGAGAAGGGATATACCGCACCTTCCGTCACCCTCGTCACGGATGACGAAAGGAGTAGGCAACAACCGCGATCGTCCCCTCTCCCCGCGAGCGGGGAGAGGGCTAGGGTGAGGGGCAAAACCGGACGAAATGAATGCAGATCGACCTCATCGAAACCTTCCTCGACCTGATGGAAACCCGCAGCTTCAACCGCACCGCCGAGCGGCTGAACATCACCCAGTCCACCGTCTCGCATCGGGTGAAGGCGCTGGAAACCCAATTCAACCGCAAGCTCTTCACCCGCAACAAGGGCGGTACCGCACCAACGGCCTCGGGCCTGCGCTTCCTCGATCATGCCAAGGCCCTGCAAAACCAGTGGCATGAGGCGACCCGCGCAGTGGAAAGCGCCGGCGCTTACGAGCGCTCGATGCGCCTCGGCATCCAGCATGATGTGTCAGAGATTTTCGCCGGCGCCTGGCTGTCGGCGATCCGCACCGAGCTTCCGGCGACCTCGCTCTACATGGAGGCGGATTATTCGATCCAGATGAACCGCGATCTCGCCGCCGGCGACCTCGATCTCGCGATCCTCTACACGCCCCATTATCTGCCCGACCTGCATTACGAACGGATCGGCGAACTGCATTACCATCTCGTCAGCACATCGGCGCGAACAATCGCCGAAATCGAGCCGCACAGCTATATCCAGGCCGTCTATTCCCCGGCCTTCGACCGGGCGCATCGGCTCGCATTACCGCATCTTTCCGCAGCCCCCCTCGCCGCCGGCCAGAATACGGCCATCGCGGAGTTGATGACGAAACTCGGCGGCGCGGCCTATGTCGCCGCCCCCACAGCCCGTCGCTTGATCGAAACAGGCGCGGCCCACGCCGTCACAGATGCCGGACCGATCGTCCAGACCGTCTATGCCGCAACCAGCGTGCGCACGCGCCATGCCCACCAGCATCGGAGGATCATTGCCGTGATGGAAGGACTGCTGACGGCGCAATCGCACTGATGCTTCAGGAGCGGGCTGCCGCCATGAAGGGCGCCTCCGCCGGCGTTCCACTCAACGCCGTCAGCATATCCGCCGACGAGGCCGGATAGGCGATGGCATAACCCTGCAGCACATCGCAGCCGAGGCGCGTCAAGAGCTTGGCATGTTCCTGCGTCTCGACCCCTTCGGCCACCACCTCGATACCCAGGGCCTTGGCGATATCGACGATCGAGCGCAACAGGCGCTTCTGTTCGCGCGAGGTGGTGATCGGCATGACCAGCCGCCGGTCGATCTTCAGCCGGCGCGGCTTAAGCTTCATCAGGCCGATGATCGAGGCATGGCCGGAGCCGAAATCATCCACCTCGACATCGATCGACATCGCCTTCAGCGCCGATACGTTCGCGAGCATGCCGTCTTCGAGATCGTCGAGGAAGATCGTCTCCAGAAGCTCGAACGATAATGTGCCGGGCTCGATGTCCAGCCCCTTGAGATTGTTTATCAGGGAGGGATCGGAAAGCCGCGCCGCCGAGACATTGACCGCCACCCGCGGCGGCCGCACGCCGCTGCGCGCCCAGGCCTTGCGGTCGGTCAACGTCTGGCGAAGGATCGCGGCATCGAGGGCATCCAGCATGCCGAGGCTGGCCGCCGTGCTGAGGAACTCGCCCGGACCGATCAGCCCGCGCTTGGGATGATACCAGCGCGCCAGAGCCTCGACGCCGACGATGCTGCGGGTGCGGGCATCGACCTGCGCCTGGTAGAAGGGCTGAAATTCGCCCCGCTCCAGCCCGCGGATGAACTGGTCCGCCAGCCGGCGCTCGCCGTTGATCTGCGCTTTCATCTGCGCGGAGAAGAAATCGGCGCGGTTGCGGCCGTTTTTCTTGGCGCGCATCAGCGCGATATCGGATTCCGCCAGCAGATTGGCCGCCTTGCCGGATTGCGCGCAGGCGACCCCGACGGAAGCGGTGATGTTGATGACGCCCTCGCTGTGCCACACCGGGCGCTTCAGGCTTTCCACCAGCTGGTCGGCAAATTTCCGGACATAATCGAGCGAGGAAAAATTGCGGATGAGAACGGCGAACTCATCGCCGCCGATTCGCGCCAGAAAAGCGTTTTCCGGCAGTATCTTGGTCAGCGCCGCCGCCGAGGCTTTCAGCAGCCGGTCGCCGGCATCATGGCCGATGATGTCGTTGACGGCGGAAAAACGGTCGAGGCCGATATGCAGCAGCGCCAGCTTGCCGGCCTCGGGAATGACGGAGATTTCCGCCAGCCGGCGGTCGAAGAAGCGGCGATTCGGCAGGCCGGTGAGATAGTCGTGATCGGCGGCATGCTCAACGCGGGCGGCGGTTTCGGCAAGCTCGGCGGCGCGCAGCTCGGCAATCTGCTTCTGGGTGGCGAGCTCCCGGTTGAGGAGCACGTCGGCGGTCACATCCCATTCGGCACCGATGAAGATGCCGTGGCCGTTCTCCTCGAAATAATGGGCACGCGAGCGCAGGTGGCGGATCGCGCCGTCCGGCAGCAGCACCCTGTACTGGGAGGAATAATCGCCCTTGGCGGCGACGGCGCTGGCGAAATCGGCCCTTGCCCCCGAGAGATCGTCGGGGTGGATGGCATTGCTCCACAGCGAGGCCTCGACCGGCCCGCCGGGATCGTCGCGGCCATAGAGGCGAAACATCTGCTCATCCCAGATCAGCGCGTCCTCGGAAACGTCGTGCTCCCACACGCCGATCAACGAAGCGTCAAGCGCAAGCTCCAGCCTACGAACCAGATTCTGGAATTCTTGTTCCGATCGAACGGGTTTCATCGCCGTCTCTACGGTGGTTGCAGATCGTTTCGACAAGCGGCAGACCGGCCCTCCTGCGCAGCGTCCCAGATTGTGTCGAGGTTCACTCTTTCCGAACCATCAGCAGCAGCAGTCAGTCTCTAATGAAGGATAGTATGCTTGTCCCCGACTTCATACAACTTATGCCTGACGAAAACGTTAGCGCTTCGTTTCCGCCTTCCCGTCGACATCGCCGGGCGGGAT
Source organism: Rhizobium sp. Root1212 (assembly GCF_001424985.1). GTDB lineage: Bacteria > Pseudomonadota > Alphaproteobacteria > Rhizobiales > Rhizobiaceae > Pararhizobium. The sequence goes on along the minus strand of NZ_LMDA01000012.1, from coordinate 477,770 downwards.
AAGCCTCAATTGACAGAAGCGGCCTGAAAACATAATGATCTGACATCAATTGGTTCTGCTCAAGGCAAACGTCTTGGCGGAGTAAATGGGAACGTGACGGATGGACCCCTGCCGGGCATCTTCATCACGGCCGACCCCGCGACTGTAGAGCGGTCAAGGGTTTTCCATCCCGGAGGGTCCGGGAAAAGCCACTGGGAGGCGGACGCGTTCACCCCTGGGAAGGCGAGGAAAGCCCCAAGGTGCCCCGGCGCCTGACACCGCGAGCCAGGAAACCTGCCGGTTGATGAAGGGCATAGGGCCCGCCTGTGGGGATATCCCACGCGCCATCACGGAGGTTGTCATGGCTACGTCTACTCTTTCGAGCGTCACGCTCTCTCTCAGCGACCGGATCACTGCGGGCTTCCTCGCGCTTCTGGTCGGCGGTTTCCTGGTGTTCGGCACCGGTCTTGCCAATTCCGCCACGATCCACGACACGGCCCACGACGTGCGCCACTCCTTCGGCTTCCCCTGCCACTGATCCTGTCGCGGGAAACCGCGCAGAGACTGTGAGCGAAGCAACGCAACGGGCCTGCCCGCTGCGAACGGGAACGGCTGGCTTTGAGCCCGCCGCCGACAGTGACCATTCAACGTGACGATGCGCGTAGCCGCCGGGCGACCGGCGGGCGATGTCGCGCATTCAGGGGACCAAGAAAATGATCGTCAAAACGCTCCTGGCTGCCGTGGTAGCCGGGCTCATCGCGGGTGTCTTCATGACAGGCGCCCAGGAACTCCGGGTCGTACCGCTGATCCTCCATGCCGAGGAATTCGAAAACGCCGAACAGCCAGCCGTCCAGCCCGCCACGCCGCCGGCCGGCGAACAGCAGCAGCATTCCTCACTTTCGGGTGCTGCCCTGCTCGGCGAAGTGCTTGCCGCCCTTTCGCCGGTGACGCCGGCCTACGCCCATGAGGGCGAGCACGAGGACGGCGGTATCATGTTCGGCATGAGCCGCTTTTCCGGCACGCTGCTGGCAAATCTCGTGGCCGGCGCCGGCTTCGCGCTGCTGCTGACCGCCATCGGCCTGCTTTCGAATCGTCCGGTGACGTTTGCCAACGGCGTCTATTGGGGTGCCTGCGGCTGGCTTGCCGTGCACCTGCTGCCCGCCATTGGCCTGCCGCCGGAATTGCCGGGCTTCCCGGCCGCCGAGCTTCAGGATCGCCAGCTCTGGTGGATCGCGACCGTGCTGCTTTCCGGCGCCGGCCTTTATCTTCTTGCCCTGCGCGGCGAGATGATCGCCAAGATCGCCGGCCTCGTGCTGATCGCGCTGCCGCACATTTACGGTGCGCCGCAGCCGCTGGATATCTCCAGCAACGTGCCGGCCGTGCTCGGTGCGGAATTCGCCGTTGCCGCACTCGCAACGACGCTGGGCTTCTGGCTGGTGCTCGGCGTCGTTCTGGGCTTCATCAATGACCGCTTTCTGAAGGCATAACGAACAACAGGCCGCCGTGAACCACGCGGCGGCCTTGCGCCTATCCGGCAAGCGCGGCCAGCCGCCGCCGCCGCTCCTCGGGCGACAGCAGCACGCAGACATCGCAATGCCGCCCCTCGCCTGCCCTGTAGGCAAGACAGCAGCCGCTGCGGATGCGGTAGACCCTCTCTTCGCCATCGCAGCCGACGATCCGTTCCAGACGCGGTGCGCCCGAGCGGAACGGAGACCCCTGCTTCTCCACGATCGCCAGCCCGACCGCCGTCGCCCGATCCTCCTCGTTCAGAGCCCGGCCGACATCCACGAACGCGCCAAAAATGCCATCCGAAGCCAGCCGCCTGAGCGACCCCGCCGAGAGCCCGCACCGCCGCCCCAGAACCTCCACAGCCGGCAAAAGGCTATGCACGAGATTGTCATGCAACGCATCTTCGCTGCCCGGCGCTGCTGAGTGAAGCGACCGGAAATGAAACCGCCGCGCCGCTTCCGGCCGCCCTTCCATCGGATCGAAAGCTTCAAACCGGACATGCAGGCTTTCCGGGGAGAGATCGACAACATCGCCGCTGGCAAGAAAGAGGTGCCCCGCAACAGCCCCCAGATGGTGGGCATAGAAGGTCATGAGATGCGCGGCCTGAATGCGCTCATCCGGCCCCGTCCCGAAATTTTTCTGATAGGCGAGCCAGTCGTCCAGCCACTCGGCCCAGGCGGTGGCGACGGTGCGGAACGACGCGTCGGCATTACCAAAGGAAAGCATGGCTTCCGTGATGCGGTGCGCTGAAACGGCGGATGGCGCCGGCAAAGCTCGATCTACGCTGTTGTTTTCCAAGGATGCCGACCACTCGATATGCCGCCCGGATTCACCCTAAAACAGAAACACGTATGACGATACCGTCTAAAGCCAGCCGCCGGAAAAACCTGCCCGCCGCAGGCCGCGCCGGATGACCGGCATCTGCCGCGTCAGTTCCCAGATCAGTCCGCTGCGGGAATTCTCGATCATCATCACCAGAATGCCCTGATCCAGCCCGACGCAGCGCTCGTTGAGCCAGCCTGCCGTCGAGTCCGCCCGCACGCTCGGATTGAAGCTGCCGATGAAGCGGGCATCGGGCAACACCTCGGGATACTCCGTCAGGATATGCCGTGTCGCCGCCATCGCCAGCTTCGGCTCGAAGGGCAGGCAGGCGAGCGGCGCCCACGGCGCCAGCGTGCCGTCATCCGGCCCGAGCGGCGCGCCGCGCGCTGCATAACCGGCAAACTGCTGGCGGCGGCCGTCGATCAGCTTGCGCGGCCGCTCCGGCCCGTCGCAGGCTGACAATCCCCAGAGATCGGGGCCATAGCCTGCAAAGGCGCCGGGATTCTTGATCGCGTAGTCGCGCTGCACAGCGATCGCCCGGCGAGTGTTTTCGAAATAGTCGGTATCCTTCGCCGCCACCGCCGCATCGCGGATGCCGCGAAAATCGATCCAGCCATGGGAAAACAGATGGATGAAAAGCGGCCCGGCATAGAGGAACGCCTGCTCGCCGACCGTCATCCATTCGAACTTGTCGGTGAAGGCCTTATAGCTTTCCACCGGCACCGGATAGGACGGCGACGCCAGCGCCAGCACGTAAAGAATGATCGCCTCGCTATACCCTTCCCAGCGGAAGGGCAGGAAACCGCTGCGCGGCTTCCAGCCGAGCGAAAGCGTATCGGCGCGATCGAGCGCCCAGCTCCAGTTGGCGCGGGCATAGAGCATCGCAGCCAGCGAGCGGATTTCGTTTTCGGCTGTGTTTTCCTCGACGAAGTACGCAGACGCCGTCAGCGCGCCGGCCAGAAGCAAGGCGCTATCGATCAGCGACAGCTCGCAGCGCCAGGTGCGCTTGCCCGTCTCCATGTCGAGGAAATGGTAATAGAGGCCCTTGTAACCGGTGGCATCCTTGTCGCGGCTCTGCTTGCTTTCCGCCAGGAAACGCATGAGCGTCAGGGTGCGCTCGGCCGCCTGCGCCCGGCTCATCCATCCGCGTTCTACGCCGATCGGATAGCAGGAAAGGCCAAATCCCGTGGCGGCAATACTCGAGGGCGATCCGGGCAGCGAGGTATCGGCAATCAGGCCGGTGCGCGGATTGGCAAAATCGACAAAATAGTCAAATGCAGTTTTCTGGAGACGGTCGAGGACGGCCGTATCCGTATCACCTTTTAACAACATCAAAAAAATACTCCGGAGAGCCTAAAGATCACCACAGCTCGACGGCAGGATCAAATCACCGATTGTTGAACCGCTCCTTGATCGAAATCATCCCATCTCCTCTTGCCCATGCTAGACTGCGCTCTAAGCGCAAGATTAAGACATGATGGGATGGCGCGATGCTCTCGATACTTGTCTTTGTTCTCGGTCTTTCCAGTACGCCCGTCCCCGCCGCCGCGGAGGAAAAACGGGTGGATGTGGAACTGGTGCTTGCCGTCGACATGTCCGGCTCGATGGACACGGAAGAGGCGGAAATCCAGCGCTCCGGCTATGTCGAGGCGATCACCCATCCCGATTTCGTCAATGCGGTTCAGACCGGCCGGTTCGGCCGCATCGCCCTCAGCTATTTCGAATGGGCCGGAAGCGTCAACGAAACCTCGCTTGTGGACTGGCAGGTCATCGAAACCGGCGATGATGCGGCAACCTTTGCCGCCCGCATCGCCTCCCGCCCCATCGCCACCCGCCGCGGCACCTCGATTTCCAATGCGCTGGCCTATGGAGCCCGACTGATCGACGCCAACGGCTATCAGGGCCTGCGACGGGTAATCGACGTTTCCGGCGACGGCCCGAACAACATGGGGCCGCCGGTAAGCCCCGCCCGCGACGCGGTCGTCGATACAGGCATCACCGTGAACGGGCTTGCCATCCTCGTCCGCCCCTCGACGACGCGCGGGACCCTCGACAGTTATTACGCCGATTGCGTCATCGGCGGCGCCGGCTCCTTCGTCGTGCCGGTGCATAGCCGCGACGATTTCGCCATGGCCATCCGCCAGAAATTGGTGATGGAAATCACCCGCCGCCAACCATCCGCCCGCATGCTGCCGACAGCCGGCATGGCGACCGATTGTATGATGGGCGAAAAGCTGCGCCCGCGCTCTTTCGATCGCTACTATCCCGAGCTGGATCGCTAGTTTCTCCGGCAGCCACCGGCATTTCCCGCGTATCGGGCCGCCATCGCGCCGAAATTCGCACGCCCGCCGAAACCCTGTCGCATTTCACGAACAGCACAGCGTCGTGTGCAGCCTTCGCAATACCGGCCACAGCCGCGGGCTCGCAGCTTCGACCGATCAGGCTGACTTACGATCCGGACGCGCAGGAAGCTCTGCGCGATTGAGAAAGGATACGCGCCGCAGCCTCGCGGCCTGCCGTAATCGCGCCTTCGATATAGCCCGGAAAGAATGGCGACAACTCCGACGAGGCAAAGTGAACAAGCCCGGCCCCACCGCGCAACACGTCTTCGGCGTCGTAGGCGGACATGCCGAGGACGACGTCACTATAGCCGCCGCCGCTCCATTTGTCGTTGGTCCAGTCGCGCAGGATGGATTCCAACGGCTTGCCCGCCTCCGGGCCAAGCGCATCGGCAAGCCGCGCCAGCACCTTTTCAAGCATCGCGGCCTCACCCTCCCCGGCCCATTCGACCGCAAGCGGCCCGCCAATGAAGACGATGAGCAAAGCATCGTCGCCGCTGCTGATATCGCACGCAAAAAGCCCTTTCACATCGCGCCACATCACCATGCCGCTCAGATCACTATCCCGCCAGAAGCGCCGGTCGTAGCGGAAGCAAATCTTGACGACCGTACCGCTCCCCCAGACATCGAGGGCAGCCGAAATCTCAGCCGGAAGCGGCGGCGAGATCGAAATACGCCGGGCCATCACCGGCGGCACTGCCAGAAGGACGTGGCCGGCGTGGAATGTCAGGCCTCCCGCCTCGACGCTCACCCCATCGGCTGCGACGGCGATGGCGTCTACGGGCGTCGAGAGCAGCAACCGATCCCCCAGCCCGGCAGCAACAGCTTCGGCGAGCGAATACGTGCTGTCTTCCAGGTAATATTGCAGCTCGGAAACCGTCGTTTCGAGGCGGCGATCATTGTCTATATAATACCAAAGCGGAAGTTCATCCGCGCGCCGGCACCAGAGGCCGTGGATCATGGCGCGGAAACCGGCCTTGACCTCGTCGTCCTCCGGTTGCCGCGCCAGCCAGACGGCCACGGAAAGCCCGACGATAGCGGGATCGCGGGGATCGATGGCCTTGGCTCGGCGACGGATCGCATCCACGCCTTCATGAAACCGAAATGCATCGCGTGGCGGCAAGGCCGGCCGCAGCACAAGCTTTCCGTCGTCCGGCACCGATACCAGCGGTCGATTGTAACGCCGTGCAAGCTCCATGACAGCCGGCATATCCTCGCTGATGAACTGCCCGCCGGTATCGATCCGCCGCCCGTCGGCAAAGAAAGCCGGCTCCACGCGACCGCCAACCCGGTCGCGTGCCTCCAGCACGAGCACGCGCTTCCCCGCCTCGATCAGCGCATGCGCCGCTGCAAGACCGGCGAAACCGGCACCGACGACCAGCACATCGATAACGTCTGACCTCAATTGCTTGCCTCTATCTTCTCGTTTTCGGATCTGGCCGGCATGGAGCGGGCGGCTCACCTTTCCATCCGCGAGGCTTCGCGAACCATGTTGATGCCGATCATCACGATCGCGCCGTAAAGCAGAATGCCGAACAGAAACCGACCCGGCGCGGCGTCGAAGGACAGCGGCCCATCCTGACTGTATCCGAGATCGACAATACCGCCCATGTCGTTCGCCGCAAGACCGAAGACGAGATAAAGCCCGTTGACGACGATGAACATCCAGCCAAGCCAGAGCTTGCGGTTTTTCGTCATGATCCCCCCTTTTGAAACTGCGGCGCGCGTGAAAAACGAGCCCTGCAAAGGAGATGACGGACGCACCCCGCACCTTATTCAGAAATTTCGAAATCAACCGGAAAAGAATATAAAATCAATGCGGGAACCTTCCGGACGCCATCGCGTTCCCTCGCCGCAATCGAAATACGCATACGAGGTCAAGGTGAGTTCCAAATCCTTCCCCACCCCCGTTCGGCTCATTATCAAGAACAGCCGGCAGAATATCATCGCCAATGCCTGGGACGCGGTGGAATTCCTGCGCCGCTGGCCGGGCGAGCGCAACAGTGCCTATCGCCGCGCGCTCCAGCATTGCCTGGATGCGCTGGACGGCATCCGCAGCAGCAAGGCGGCTTCCGCCTCCTTCGTCGCCGCAGCGCGTCAGGCCGGCATTCTGGCCTGACGACACCGCCGCATCGCCCATCAGGCGATGCGGCACCTGACCGAGGCCGCGCCCCGGCCCAGATCAACCATTTGCTTTTTTCTTCTTGCTCTTCTTCTGCTTGGCATCGTCGCCATCGAAGGCAGGCTTTTCAAATTTCGGCTTCTCGAACTTCGGCTTCTCAAACTTGGGCTTATCGAATTTCGGCTTGTCGAACTTTGGCTTTGCCGGCCGCTCGTCAACCGGTCGGTCGGCGCCGAACTTGCCCTTGCTAGGCTTGCCGGCCCACGGCTTGTCGTCACGCTTTTCGAAGCTGCGACCCTCATGGGCGGCGCGCTCGGGGCGATCACCAAAGCTGCGCTTCGGTTTGCCTTCGCCCTTCCAGTCGCCCTTCGGCTTGCGGTCGGCATAGTTGCCGCGTGGGGCATCCGAGAAAGTCGGCGCGCCATCGAGTTCGCGGATCGAGATGCCCTTTTCCAGCATCTTCTTCGGGCCGACAGCTTCGTTGAAGCGATCCAGCCAGTCGCGGGCGATTTCCACGAAGGTCTCGTCCTGCTGCATCTTGATCGCGCCGATCTCCTGCTTGGTGATCTTGCCGATGCGGCAGAGCATCGGGATCAGCCAACGCGGCTCGACATTCTGCTTGCGGCCGGCAGAGAGCGAGAACCAGACGGCATCACCGAAATCGCCGCGCGGCGCACGCGGTTCGCGTTCCGGCCGGTCGCCACGGGGCGCACGGTCGCCCGTGGGCTGGAAGGACGGCGTATCGATCAGGTCTTCCGGGGCGGAACGATTGGCGCGAGTCATGCGCACCAGGGCTGCGGCCACCTGTTCGGCGCCGAACTTTTCCAGCAGCGCCTTGACCAGGGATTCCTCTTCCTCGCGCGGCGCCTCGGAGAAGGACGGGTCGGCCAGCAGGCGCTCGTCGTCGCGGGCGCTGACTTCGTCGGCGCTCGGCGGCTTTGCCCAGATGGCCTCGATATTGGCTTCGCGCAGCAGGCGCTCGGCCTTGCGGCGGGCGCTGGTCGGCACGATCAGCGCGCTGATGCCCTTGTTGCCGGCGCGGCCGGTGCGGCCGCTGCGGTGAAGCAGGGTGTCCGAATTGGTGGGCAGGTCGGCGTGAACGACCAGCTCGAGACCGGGCAGATCGATGCCGCGGGCAGCGACGTCGGTCGCGATGCAGACGCGGGCGCGGCCGTCGCGCATCGCCTGCAGCGCATGGGTCCGCTCGTTCTGGCTGAGTTCGCCCGACAGCGCCACCACCGAGAAGCCGCGATTGTTGAAACGGGCGGTCAGATGGTTGACGGCGGCGCGGGTGGAGCAGAAGACGATGGCGTTGCGCGCTTCATAGTAGCGCAGCACGTTGATGATGGCGTTTTCGCGGTCGGCCGGGGTCACCGTCAGCGCACGATATTCGATATCGACATGCTGCTTCTGTTCGGACTGAGTGCTGAGGCGCACGGCATCGCGCTGGTAGCTCTTCGCCAGATTGGCGATGGTGCGCGGCACGGTCGCCGAGAACATCAGCGTGCGGCGATCTTCCGGCGCGCTTTCGAGGATGAATTCGAGGTCTTCACGGAAACCGAGGTCGAGCATCTCGTCGGCTTCATCGAGCACCACGGCCTTCAGCGCCGACATATTCAGCGCCTCGCGGCGAATATGGTCGCAGATGCGGCCCGGCGTGCCGACGACGATATGGGCGCCGCGTTCCAGCGCCCGGCGCTCGGAGCGGATGTCCATGCCGCCGACGCAGGACGTGACGGTGGCGCCGGTCAGTTCATAAAGCCATTCGATTTCGCGCTTCACCTGCAGGGCAAGCTCACGCGTCGGCGCGACGACCAGTGCGAGCGGCGCACCGGGGCGGCCAAAGCGGTCGGCGCCATCGAGCAGCGACGGCGCGAGCGCCAGGCCGAAGGCGACGGTCTTGCCGGAGCCCGTCTGGGCGGAAACCAGGGCATCGCGGCCTTCCAGTTCCGGCGCGATCACGGCCTGCTGCACCGGGGTCAGGTCGGTATAGCCGCGCTTGTTCAACGCCTCTGCGATCGCCGGAACGACGCCTGCAAATTCTGTCATGTATTTATCTTTCGCACTTCGGATTGCGCGCGAGCCGCTGTGGGAGGAAGCAGGCACCGGTATCCGCAGCCACACGTCATGGCCGATCATGGCGCGGCTCATACTGCTTCTTCGCGCAAAAGTACAGAGTGATGAGGTGCGTTACGTTGGTTGCGACGGTCAATGAAGCGGTATATTCGGGAATGGTGGAAAAGCCTGTCGCCCTTTCCGCCAGCAGGCGGGAGAAAGGGCCAACAGTCGTCTCTCGACGCTCACCCCGCCCTTTTCACCGCAAGCAGCCGCAACGCATTGATCGTCACGAGCACCGTAGCACCGGTATCGGCAAGGATTGCCGGCCAGAGGCCGGTGATGCCGGCCACCGTCGTCACCAGGAACACGGCCTTGAGCCCGAGCGCGATGACGATGTTCTGCAGGATGTTGCGCATCGTCCGGTTGGAGAGATCGACCATCTCCGCGACATCGGAGACCCGGCCGTGCAGCACCGCCGCATCCGCCGTTTCGAGCGCGACATCCGTGCCGCCGCCCATGGCGATGCCGATATCGGCCGCCGCCAGCGCCGGGGCGTCGTTGATGCCGTCACCGACCTTTGCGACCTTCAGGCCTTCTTTCTGCAATTCGCCGACGATGCGCTGCTTGTCCTGCGGCAACAGATCGGCCCGAACCTCGATGCCGAGCTGGCGGCCGATCGCCTCGGCCGTGCGGGCATTGTCGCCGGTCAGCATGACCGTGCGGATGCCGCGGGCGGTAAGCATTTCAAGCCCCGCCTTGGCGTCAGTGCGGGGCTCGTCGCGCATGGCAAGCGCCCCGGCGATCACGCCATCGACGACGAGGACGGAAACGGTCTTGCCCTCACCGTTCAATGCCGCGATCCGTTCAAGCTGTTCCGGTGTGAGGCTGGCCTGCTCAGCCGCCGCCTTGGGGGACGCGAGCAGGACAGCACGGCCCTCGACGAGGCCGGCTACGCCCTTGCCGCCCAGTGCGCGCGCATCGGTAACAGCTGGGATCACAATGCCGGCGGCCTTGTCGAGAATGGCCTTGGCGAGCGGATGGCTCGAGCCGGTTTCCAGCGCGGCGGCAAGTTTCAGCACCTCGGTTTCCGGCAGGCCGAAGGCGAGAATATCGGTGACTTTCGGCTTGCCCTCGGTCAGCGTGCCGGTCTTGTCGAAGGCGACGGCGGTGATCTTGCCGAGCCCTTCCAGCACCACGCCGCCCTTCAGCAGAAGGCCGCGACGGGCGCCGGAGGCAAGGCTTGCGGCAATCGCAGCCGGGGTGGAAATGACCAGCGCGCAGGGGCAGCCGATCAGCAGGATCGCAAGGCCCTTGTAGATCCACTCGTTCCAGCTTGCGCCGGCAATGAGCGGCGGGAGGATCGCGACCAGCGCCGCGACCACCACGACACCCGGCGTATAATAACGCGAGAAACGGTCGATGAAGCGCTCTGTCGGCGCCTTGCTTTCCTGGGCTTCCTCGACGAGGCGCACGACGCGGGCAATGGTGTTGTCGGCCGCCTCCGCCGTGACCTTGACGCGAAGGGCAGCTTCCCCGTTGACCGTTCCGGCAAAGACATCGTTGCCGACGGCTTTGCGGACGGGCGTGCTCTCGCCGGTGACGGGAGATTCATCGATCGTGCTTTCACCGGAAAGAATCGTACCGTCAGCTGGGATGCGGTCTCCCGGCCGAACGAGGATCACGGCATCGATGGCGAGGCTGTCGGCCGGCACCTCTTGAGTGCGGCCATCCTTTTCGAGGAAAGCGGTCTTCGGCACCAGCGCTGTCAGCGACTGGATGCTCGCCCTCGCCCGGCCGGCGGCAACGCCTTCCAGCAATTCGCCGATCAGGAACAGCACGACAACAACCGCCGCCTCTTCCGTCGCCTTGATGGCGATCGCGCCGACGGCGGCGATGGTCATCAGCATTTCGATGGAAAACGGCGTACCGGAAAGCGCCGCCATGACGGCACGGCGGGCGATCGGTACGAGGCCGACCAGCATCGCCAGCGTGAACAACCACATCTCGGCACCGGGGATCAGCTTTCCAAGCCCATAGGCGACGACAAGCGCAGCCGTGCTGGCAATGGTAAGCCGCCCCTTGGCGGAAGCCCACCACGGACCGGAGGACGGGCCATGATCATGGCCGTGCAGGTCTTCCACGGCCGGCGCGTCATGATCATGGGAGTGCCCCTTGCCGCCTTCATCATGATCGTGGTCGTGATTATGATGTGCATGCCCGCAGCAATTGCCATGGGCGGCGGGCGGTTCAACCTTTGCCGCCGCTTTCGGGGCCAGCGCCGTCTTGTAGCCCAGGCCGCCGACCTTCTTCGCCACCGTCTCGACGAGGCCATCGGCTGCGGCATGGCGCACCGTCATCGTGCCTGTCGTCACCGAAACCGAGACATCCTCGACGCCCTGAACGCGCCGCACCGCGGTATCGATCTTGGTGGCGCAGGAGGCGCAATCCATGCCCTCGACCCGGAACCGTGTTTCGACTGTCATCGCTCATCCTTATCAACTGTTTGTCACAATCTAGGACCTCTAGTAACTAGAGCTGCAAGCCCCTTTTCACACATTTTGGAAAAGGCTGCGGGAGCTTCAGAGTCGCCGGCTACTTGCCCACCTGAACCGAAATCTCCTCCACTGCCGGCGCTTTCTCGATCAGCCCCATCTCCTGCAGGAATGCGCCAAACCGCGCATAGCGCCCGGCATCCAGCGCCGCCGGCCGCTTGGCGAAACGCGGCAAGGTGTCGAAGAAAGCTTTCCTGTTCAGCTCGTTGTCGAGATCGGGATAGGCCTTGATGAACAACGCCCAGGCCTCGGCCGGATGATTGGTCATGAAGATCGAAGCCTCCTCGACCGCTTCGAGGAAACGCGGCAGCCGGGTATCGGCGGCCAAATCCTTTCGCGTCACGAAGACGAGTTCGTCATAGGCGGGAACGCCGTGTTCCTCGGGGAAAAAGGCGGTTCCCTCATGCCCCTCCAGCTTCATCTGCGTCAGCTCGAAATTGCGGAAGCCGCCAAGCGTCGCATCGACCTTGCCCGATATCAGCGAGGGCGAGAGCGAGAAGTTGACGTTGATCAGCTCGACATCCTCCTTCTTCAACCCTTCCGACGCCAGCATGCGGGTCAGCATCGCATCCTCGAAGCCGGAGACGGAGAAACCGACTTTCTTGCCCTTCAGGTCCTTGAGGCTCTTGATCGGCCCGTCCGCCAGCACCGTCACCGTATTGAGCGGCGTCTCGACCAGCGTGCCGAAGCGAACCAACGGTAGGCCTGCCGCGTGATCGAGATAGAGATTGGGCTGATAGTGAATGCCGATATCCGCCTGCCCGGCCGAGACAAGCCGCGGCACGGCAGAAGGATCGGCCGGCGGGATCAGCTCCACCTCCAGCCCCTCGCGGGCAAAAAGGCCGCGCTGCTCGGCAATCACCATCGGTGCATGATCGGGATTGACGAACCATTCGAGCAGCACCGTCAACTTGTCGGCAGCATTGGCGGAAACGGGGATAGCAAGGCTTGCGGCGGCCAGAAATCCGGCAAAAAGTCGGGAAACGGCAGATGTCATGGGGTTCTCCGGGAAGGTTTTTTGGAAAATGCAGGATCGGCCTCGCGCGCCCAGGGCGCGATGCCGGCCGTCAGCCGCTCGACGAGAAGCCGGAGCGTGACGGCAAAGAAAGCGAGGATCGCCATAGCGGCAAAGACGGTATCGGTCTGCATGCGCGCATTGGCCTGCACCATGACAAAGCCGAGCCCGGCGGACGCCCCCACCCACTCGCCGACGACGGCTCCGAGCGGCGCAAGCGGGGCCGCGACCCGTAGCCCCGAAACGAGGCTCGGCAGCGCCAGCGGCGCACGCACCTGCGCCAGCGCCTGCCAATGGCTGGCCTCCGTCAGGGACACGGCATCGAGAATATCGCCATCGGTGCGGCGCAGGCCATCACCAAAGGCTGAGGCGACCGGAAAGAAAATGATGATCGTCGTCATCGCTACCTTCGAGGCCATGCCGAAGCCGAACCACAGCACGAGAAGCGGTGCCAGCACGAAGACTGGCAGCGCCTGCAACACGACGATGACCGGCCAGACCAGCCGACCGGTGCGCGGAAAGGCGGCAATCGCAAAAGCCGTCGCCGCCCCGAGAACTGAGCCGAGCGCCAGCCCGACGACGATCTCCGACAGGGTCACCAGCCCCTGCCCCATCAGGAAGCCGGGCTGGCGCAGGAAGGCAGCCGCCGTCTCCACCGGCGACGGCAAAATATAGCGCGGCGGCGCAAAGGCCATGACGCCGAGCTGCCAGCCGGCAACCAGCAAGGCGAGCCCCCCACCGGCATGGGAAAGGCGCATCGCCGTCAGCCTCGCCGGAAAACCGGAAGCAAACGCGAAAGGGTATTGTTCATCGATCGATCTCCAATGGAGACCCAGGTGAAGCGGAGAAGAAAAGGGGAGCCTGCAGCGCCGGTTTCCGTCCCTACGCCGGCATGACCCGGATCAGGTTCAAGGGTCCGGCTCACCGCCATCTCAGCATCGTTCGATGCCCCCCTCGGAATGCCGGCGACCCTGTCCGCTTTCGTGCCGCCTGTCAATGGAGGAGAGCGGCGGATGTAGCATCCTTGCCACGCCGGCGAAGTTGTTTGTCGTCATCCCATGGCGATGACGCCGATGTGATCGACCCCCGGCTTGCCACCGCAAAGCATATGTTCTCACAAGCATGGATGACCGGAAACACCGGACACCATTTGAAAGAAACTGCTGAAATGACTATCGAAAATAAGCTTTCGCGCAGAAGCTTCGTTCTTGGCGGTCTGTCGCTGACGGCCGCTCTCGCCGGCTGCACCACGAACACGCCGGGCGGCGGCCCTGCCCCCGTGCCGACCCGCGTCAGCCGCCCCATCGTTCCGCCGGCGCAGGCCGAACTCGCCTCCATGTATGGCCCTGTGGAAGACGGGGGCTTTTCCATTCCGGCCATACCCTTCGAGCAGGTCGATCCCCGTTTCTATCGCCAGCGCGTGCCTGACCCGACCGGCGAAGCGCCCGGCACCGTCGTCGTCGATACGCCAACCCGTTTCCTCTATGTGGTCGAGCCCGGCGGCACGGCGATGCGCTACGGCGTCGGCATCGGCCGCGATGGCTTCTCCTGGCAGGGCGAAGGCGTGATCCACTGGCGTCAGGCCTGGCCGCGCTGGAAGCCGCCGAACGAGATGGTCGCCCGCCAGCCGAGCCTCGAGCGCTACTCCATCGCCAATGGCGGCATGGAGCCTGGCCTGAAGAACCCGCTCGGCGCCCGCGCGCTCTATATCTTCCAAAACGGTCAGGACACGCTTTACCGCCTGCATGGCTCGCCGGAATGGAAATCGATCGGTAAGGCCGTCTCCTCCGGCTGCGTGCGCCTGATGAACCAGGATGTCATCGATCTCTACGACCGCGTGCCCTACAAGGCCCGCATCGTCGTGCGCCAGTAGCGGATCGGCGATAGCGGTCGCGTGTCGCTATCGCCGCCCCCTCGGCCGGGTCGCGAGCACGTTGCGGATCGCAAAGCTCGAATGGATGCGCAGCACCCCCGGCAGCGCCGAGAGGATTTCCTTGTGGATGCGCTCGAACTCGCCGGCGTTTTCCACCTCCACCCGCAGCAGATAATCCGAGCCACCCGTCATCAGGAAACATTCGCGGATTTCCGGGTGTTTGCGCACGGCCGCCTCGAAGCGGTCGAGATGATCCTCCGTCTGCCGCTCCAGCGTGATGTTGATGATCACGGCGATGGAAGCCTCGGCATTGGCGGCATCGACCAGCGCCGTATAGCCCTTGATAATGCCCGCCTGCTCCATGATGCGGATGCGCCTGAGACAGGCGGACGCGGACAGCCCCACCTCCGCCGCCAGCCGCGCATTGCTCATGCGCGCATCGAGCCGCAGCAGCCGCAGGATGCTGCGATCGATCTGATCGATCGAGGCCATGGCAATAATCTCCGAAAATTCGTCGTTTCGTTCAAAAATCACAAATAGACACAACAATCAATCACACTTTGCTTGGCAATTGCGCGATCGTTTCAATACACTTCCGCACCAGCGAGGTGGTCCGGGAGGGCAGCATGGACAAGAGCATCGTCAACTCCGGGATCGGCCAGACCGATGCGCCCGGCGCAACCGGCTATCTGGATATCGACCTTGGCGCTCTCTGCCGCAACTACCGCAAGCTTGCAGGCCTCCTGACGCCGGCCCGCGCCGCAGCCGTCGTCAAGGCGGATGCCTATGGGCTTGGTGCGGTCAAGGTTTCGCAGGCGCTCTATGGCGAAGGCTGCCGCCATTTCTTCGTCGCCCATTTCATCGAAGCGACACGGCTGCGCCCTTCTCTTCCCGCCGATGCCGCCGTCTTCGTGCTGGGCGGCCTGCTGCCGGGCAACGAAACCGCCTGCGCCGAAGGCAACATCATCCCTGTCGTCAATTCGCTGGAACAGTTCGAACGCTGGGCGGCAACCGCCCGCTCGCTCGGCCGCACACTGCCCGCCGTGCTGCAATTCGACACCGGCATGTCGCGCCTCGGCTTCCCGCCGCAGGAGCGTGCCGCCCTTTCGGCCGCGCTGCAGGAGACTTCCGATCTCGATATCCTCTTCGTCATGAGCCATCTCGCCTCGGCCGATGAAGCAACGAGCGCGCAAAATGCCAGCCAGCTCTCCGAAATGCGCTTTATCGGCAGGGAATTTCCGGGCCTCGATATCTGCTTTGCCAATTCGGGCGGCGTCTTCCTTGGCAATGATTATCACGGCGTGCTGGCGCGGCCGGGCATCGCTCTTTACGGCGGCGCGCCCTATGGCGGCGGCGAAAACCCGATGGAGCCGGTGGTGCATCTTTCCGTCGCCGTCACCCAGACGCGTACCGTGCCGGCCGGCGCCCTCATCGGCTATAGCGGCACCCATGTCGCGGCCAGCGAAATGCGGCTCGCCACCATTGCCGCCGGCTATGCCGATGGCCTGCCGCGCAGCCTCAGCTCGCGCGGGGCGGTCTATTACGACGGCGTGCGCCTGCCGATCGTCGGCCGCGTGTCGATGGACAGCACCAGCATCGATATCTCGGCGCTGCCGCCCGAGACACTGTCGCTCGGCAGCCTCGTCGAAGTGCTGGGGCCGCACCAGACGCTGGAGGACATCGCCCGCGATGCCGGCACCATTTCCTACGAGATCCTGACCGGGCTCGGTTCCCGTTATCATCGCCACTATCGCTGAGCCGCAAGCTGCGATCCCTTCCAAGAGGTTTCCATGAAAGTCATCGTTCTCGGCGCCGGCATCATCGGCGTCACCACTGCCTACCAGCTTGCCAAGGCCGGCCATGAGGTCACGGTCGTCGACCGCCAGCCCGGCCCGGCGCTGGAAACGAGCTTCGCCAATGCCGGCGAAGTCTCCTTCGGCTATTGCTCGCCCTGGGCCGCCCCCGGCATTCCGCGCAAGGCGCTGAAGTGGATCTTCATGCAGCACGCACCGCTGATCCTGCGGCCGAAGGTCGATATGGCGATGATCCGCTGGATGCTGCAGATGCTATCGAACTGCACCTCGTCCCGCTATGCGATCAACAAGAGCCGTATGCTGCGGCTTGCCGATTACAGCCGCATTTCGCTGGCGGCCCTGCGCGAAGAAACCGGCATCACCTATGACGAGCGCATGCAGGGTACGCTGCAGCTCTTCCGCACCCAGCAGCAGCTCGACGCCTCGGCCAAGGACGTGAAGGCGCTCGCCGCCGACGGCATTCCCTATGAAGTGCTGGATCGCGACGGCTGCATCCGTTCGGAACCGGCGCTCGCCCATGTTCGCGACAAGATCGTCGGCGGCCTTTTGACACCCAAGGACGAGACCGGCGACTGCTTCAAGTTTTCGAATGCGCTGGCGGAAAAGGCAAAGGCGCTCGGCGTCCGCTTCAACTATGGCAGCATCATCCGCGGGCTCGATGTCGACGGCGACCGCATCCGCGGCGTCGTCACCGCGCACGGGACGCTTGAGGCCGATACCGTCGTCGTTGCGCTCGGCAGCTTCTCGCCGCTGCTCGTGCAGCCGCACGGCATCCGCCTGCCGGTCTATCCGGTCAAGGGTTATTCGTTGACCATCCCGATCACCGACGCCTCGCGCGCCCCTGAATCAACGGTCATGGACGAGACCTACAAGATCGCCATCACCCGTCTCGGCGACCGCATCCGCGTCGGCGGCATGGCCGAGATTTCCGGCTACACCAACGACCTCGGCGAGCCGCGCCGCCTGACGCTGCAGCACTCCGTCACCGACCTCTTCCCCGGCGGCGATGTGTCGAAGGCAAGCTTCTGGTCGGGGTTGCGGCCGATGACGCCGGACGGCACGCCGGTCATCGGTGGAACGAAGATCAAGGGCCTGTTCCTCAACACCGGCCACGGCACGCTCGGCTGGACGATGAGCAGCGGCTCGGCGCGGGTGATCAGCGATCTCGTCTCGGGAAGGAAGCCCGAGATCGACGCCACCGATCTGGCTATCGCGCGGTATGCGTGAGCAGATAAATATCTGAAATTATTTTCCTTCCGTCATGCTCGGGCTTGTCCCGAGCATCTTCCAGCCTCTCCATTCGTGAGGGTATGCTGGAAGATCCTCGGCACAAGGCCGAGGATGACGACAGGGTGGGAGCCACTACCTACCGGCTTACGCGCAGGCCGCCATCTTCGTTTCCTTCACGCGCGGATAGTCGTAGGAATTGACCTTCGACGTCGCATAGCCGGCCCCGACCAGCGCTTCGGCGAGCTTGATCGCCGCCGTCACGCCGTCGATCACCGGAACGCCGGTCGCCTCGCGCAGCCGATCGCAGAGCGCCGACATGCCGGCGCAGCCGAGAATGATGGCTTCCGCCCGGTCTTCCTTCTTCGCCAGCTCGATTTCGCGGATCAGCAGTTGTTCGGCCTCCATCGGGTTCTCCTCGAGGCCGAGCACCGGCAGATCGATCGCCCGGACATTGCGGCAATGGTGGCCGGCGCCGTATTCGTGCGCCAGATCCTCGATGATCGAGATCGAGCGCGGCAGCGTGGTGATGATCGAGAAGCGGCGGCTGATGGTCATGGCCACCTGAACGGCCGCCTGACAGATGCCGATCACCGGCCCGCGCGCCACTTCGCGCGCCGCATGCAGGCCGGGATCGTCGAAGCAGGCAATCACATAGGCATCCACGCCCAAGCGCTCGCCCTTGCGGACCTCGTCAAGCATGGCCGGCACGGAGACGGCCTCGTCGGCGACGCCCTCGATGCTGACCGGCGTGGTCGTCGGATTGACGGCGGAAACATCCGTATCCTGGTGCTTGACGCGCAAGGCGCTTTCCAGCGCCTGGGCGGTCATCGACGCTGTGGAATTGGGATTGATGATGCGGATGTGCATGAAATGAACCTTCTTCGCCCTTACTTGCCCTGCGGCTTGATAAAATCGGTGATCGGCGGGGCCTTCAGGACGAACTGGCGATCGGAGGTGACGTAGTTGTCGGCGTGCAGGCGGGCGATCGGCTGGTAGCGCTCGGGATCGACATAATGCCCCTCGGCATCCATGCATTCGCGATGCACGTGCATGTGCACGACTTCGCCGAGAACCAGCGTGCGGCGCGGATACTCGATCAGCCGCTCGACCCGGCATTCGAAGACGCAGGGCGATTCCGCCGCATAGCTGGCATCGATCTGCTTGCAGGGCGTGGCGGTGAGTCCCGCCATGGAAAGCTCGTCCACTTCGCTGTCGAAGCCGAGGCCGCAGACCAGCATGTGCTGCGAGATCGTCATGTCGACCATATTGATGGCAAATTCCCCGGTGCGGCGGATATTGGCCGTCGTATCCTTCTCCTCGCCGGACAGGCGCGGCTGGATGCCGAGCACGACGATCGGCGGATCATGGGAGAAGACATTGAAAAAGCTCATCGGCGCCGCGTTGTTGTGGCCGGCCTCGGAGCGGGTCGTCACCAGCGCAATCGGCCGCGGTCCGATGAAGTTGGTCAGCAGGCGATAGCGGCTTTGCGCCTCAAGCGCGGTAAAGTCGAATTCCATGGTTTTACCCCGATCTATAATCTACAATATGATTTCATATTGTTGACAATTCTGCAATCAAAATCCTATTGTTGCAGTTGACTTTTCCCGCCGCATCACGCTTGTTAAAGACAACGGGGAGTGAATTTGATGACCGAGCAAACCGGCTCGTCCACACAGCAAATTGTCGAGAAAGTCTGGCTGTCCATCGCCGAACGCCGGCTGCGTCCGGGGGTCCAGCTGAAGGAAGAGCAGCTGGCGGCCATCTTCAACGTCAGCCGCGCCCGCATCCGCCAGGCCCTGACCGTGCTGGAGCGCGACGGCCTCGTCACCATCATTCCCAATCGCGGCGCCTTCGTTTCCAAGCCCTCCGTCGAGGAAGCCCGCGACGTGTTTTTCGTGCGCCGCACGGTGGAGCGCTGCGTCGTCGAGCGCCTGTGCAAATCGGTCTCCAAGGCCGATCTGAAGCGCCTGCGCGAGCATGTCGCCAGGGAGCGGGTCGCCAATACCCAGGATGTCACCACCGATATCATCAAGCTCTCCGGTGGTTTCCACCTGTTGCTGGCCGAGACGGTCGGCTCCGACTTCCTGTTCACCACCATGCGGGACCTGATCTCCCGCTCCTCGCTGATCACCGCCGTCTACCGCAACACCAACCGCTTCAACTGCGGGCCGGACGAGCATGCCGAAATCGTCGAGGCGATCTCCGCCAACGATGCCGACAAGGCGACCCACCTGATGGCGCATCATCTCGAACACGTCGAATCCGAACTCGACCTCAGCGAAATCCGCGACCTTTCCCACGACCTGCGCGCCGCGCTGGCGTAAGCTCCTCTCCTGTCCCTTTCCCCTGCCGTGAGAAGATTGGAAGCGAGAGGGTCCCGCGTATCCCTTCTCCCCGCCTGCGGGGAGAGGGTGGCCGACAGGCCGGATGAGGGGCAGTACCGCGATCTCTGCCGGTGAAGAGGCTTTCCCGCCCCTCACCCTAGCCCTCCCCCCGCACGCGGGGAGAGGGGACGAGCGAGATTGCCGCCCCTGTCGCCACCTCAAGCAGGCACAACCTCATCCGTTGCGAGATGGCAGGCGACGCGCGTGCCTGACGATAGCGTGCGCACGGCCGGCACTTCCGCCGAGCAGCGCGCGGTCGCCATCGGGCAGCGCGGATGGAAGGTGCAGCCCGACGGCGGCTTTAGCGGGCTCGGCACTTCGCCGCCCGCAAGCTCCCGGTCGCGCTGCGGCGCGGCGATGTTGGGAATGGTCTGCAACAGAAGCTGCGTATAGGGGTGGCGCGGGTTGGCGAAAAGCTCTTCCGTCTCCCCCTCTTCGACGATGCGCCCGAGATACATCACCGCGATGCGATCCGACATATGGCGCACGACGCTCATGTCGTGGCTGATGAAGAGATAGGTCAGCCCCAGTTCGTCCTGCAGCCGGCGCATCAGGTTCAGCACCTGCGCCTGCACCGAAACGTCGAGCGCCGAGGTCGGCTCGTCGCAGACGAGGAATTCCGGCTCGCTGGCAAGGGCGCGGGCAATCGAGATGCGCTGCCGCTGGCCGCCGGAAAACTCGTGCGGGAATTTCTCGCCGTCCGAGGCCGAAAGGCCGACGGTGCGCAGCAGTTCTTCCACGCGCTCGGTCACCTCGGCCGCCGTCTCGCGCAGCTTCAGCTCGCGCAGCGGCTCGGCGATGATGTTCTTCACCCGCCAGCGCGGGTTGAGCGACGCATAGGGGTCCTGGAAGATCATCTGGGCGGACAAGGGCGCACCCTTGCGGCCCGGCGCGAAGCGGATCTCGCCGGCGCTCGGGTTGAACAGCCCGGTCACCAGCCGCGCCACGGTCGACTTGCCGCAGCCGCTTTCGCCGACGATGCTGAGACAGCCGCCGGCCGGCACGGTGAAATCGATACCGTTGACGGCCTGTACGAACTGGCGGGGCTTGCGCTCGATGACGCGGTTCAGCCAGGGGGCGGAAACGTCGAAGGTCTTGGACAGGCCGCGAACGGTGAGCGCCGGCGCTTTCTGAGCGGATACGGTCATGCGGTTCCTCCTGCATTCATCCAGCAGGCGCTGGCGCCATCGCCGACAGCGGTGAGTTCGGGGCGTTCGCGCAGACAGCGCGGGCCGGCGGAGCGACAGCGCGGATTGAAGGCGCAGCCGGTCGGAATGGCATCGAGCCGCGGCATCGAGCCGTCGATCTGGTTCAGCCTTTCCACCCGAGCGCCGAGCGACGGGATCGAGGCCATCAAGCCTTGCGTATAAGGATGGCGCGGCGCATGCAGCACCTGCTCGACCGGGCCGATTTCGATGAGGCGGCCGGCATAGAGCACGGCGACGCGATCGGCTGCTTCGGCGATGACACCCATATCGTGAGTCACCAGCATCACGGCCGTCTGCTTCTCCTTGCAGAGTCGACGCAGCAGCGAAATGATCTGTGCCTGGATCGATACGTCGAGCGCCGTCGTGGGCTCGTCGGCGATCACCAGCTTCGGGGAAGCCGAAAGTGCGAGCGCGATCACCACGCGCTGGCGCATGCCGCCGGAAAACTGGTGCGGATAGTGGTTGACCCGCTCTTCTGGCGAGGGAATGCCGACATCGCGCAAAAGCTGTATCGCGCGCGCCCTAGCCTCGGTTTTGCCGAGCGACAGATGCTGGCGGATGGTTTCGGTGAGCTGCGCGCCCACCGTGAACAGCGGGTTGAGCGAAGTCAGCGGGTCCTGGAAGATCGCGCCGATTTCGCGGCCGCGGATCTTTTCCATTTCCTTGTCGCCGAGCGTATCGATGCGGCGCGTGCCGAGCCAGATTTCACCATCGGCGATGTGGCCGGGGCGTTCGAGCAGCCCCTGGATGGCAAGGCCGGTCATCGACTTGCCGGCCCCGGATTCCCCGACCACGCCGAGGATTTCCCCGGCGCGGATCGAAAGGCTGACATCGGACAGCGCCGTCACCGTGCCGCGACGGCCCGGAAACTCGACCTTCAGGTTGCGGACATCGATGACCGCCTGTTGTGCTTCACCCATTTGCGTCCACCTCGATCGGATAGCTCGGCGGGAAGATTTCCGAAACCGGGGGATTGGCCCAGCTTCGCTCGGGATATTTGGCGATCAGCCCGTCATACTGGGCCTGTGCCCGAATGCGGGCCCTCTCCATGTCGATGCCCGCGACCTTGCGCGACAGCATCGAAACGCGGCCATCGACGAAGACGGCGCGGGTAACCTTGCCCGAACCGCCGGTGACCAGCGTCGTGATCGGATCGATCGACGGTGCCATGACCGCGTCATCGAGATCGAAGACGGCGATATCGGCACGCGCACCCGGCGACAGGTGGCCGAGGTCACTACGGCCGAGCGCACGGGCGCCACCGATGGTAGCGGCATCGAAAAGATCGGCCGAACGCAGCTTGTCCGGTGCGCCATCGGCGATGCGGCCGGTGATCAGGCCGGTCAGCAGGTTCATCCACATATCCGCAGGCGTCGTGTCCGTGCCCATGGCGATGTTGATGCCCTTCTCGCGGCAGGCGGAGAAGGAATTGAGGATGCTGCCGCCGCGGCCGGAAACCAGCGGGCAATGGACGATGGAGACACCGTTTTCCGCATAAAGCCCGAGGTCTTCTTCCGTCGCATTGGTGGCATGCGGCGCAATCAGCCGGTCGCTGAGCAGGCCGGCCTTGGCAAGCCAGACCGGCGCCGTCGTGCCATGCAGCTTGCGCACCGTCTCGACTTCCATCGCCCCCTGCGCCATGTGCAGGCGGAACTTGCAGCCGAGATCGCGGGCGGCTGCATCCGTTCGCTGGATCAGTACCAGTGTCGAAGTCTCCACCCGGTCAGGCGCCAGCATGCCGCGCACGAGATCGCCGTGACGGCCGTTCTGCCGCTCGATATAGGCGATGGCATCCTTAAGGCCCTGGAAGCCGCGTTCCTCGTCAAACACCGGCACCATGCGGCCCGGCTCTTCCAAAACCATGCCGCCGGAGCGGTAGGCGGGGCTGAGATAGACACGCAGGCCGAGATCGCCGGCAGCATCGGCCGCCGCATCGAATTCGGCGACCGTTTCGCCCCATTCGCGGTAAAACAGCGAGGCGATCGGCGCGGCCGTGGTGATACCGTTCAGGAGCAGTTGGCCGAAGGCGAAGCGCTTCTGGAAGGCCAGCTCTTCCTGGCTGTACATTTCATAAGGACCGGCCTCGACATAGGAGCGCGGCCAGACGCGGCCCTTGGCCCAGCCCGGATGGTGGTCGATGCCGAGAATGGTGGTGTCGAGATCCGACAGCGCATCGAGATCGATCAAGCCGGGGCTGATCAGCGCGTTGCCGAAATCGATACGGCGGGCGACTTCGCCGGGGAAACGATGGCCGACGAACAGGATTTCGCCGTTTTCGAACACGACTTCGCCGTTGCGCAGCAGACGGTGGCTGCCGTCCTTATGGCCGACAACCCAGCTTGCAGTGATGAGCGTGCGGCCTTCGGGACGACGGCCGAGATCGAGAGAAATGTCGCTCATCACGGCATCTCCACGATCGCCTTGCCCTGACGGGCAACGACGCGACCACCCTTGACGACCAGCGGCCGCGGCGCGATGTCAACGACGGCATGGGCGAGCGTTTCGCCGGTCAGCAGCGTGAAGTCGGCATTGCAGCCGACATCGAGGCCGTAACCTTCCAGTCGCATGACATCGGCGCCGCCCTGGGAGACGACGTGCAGCACGTGGGCCAGCTCGTGATCCGAGCGCAGGCCGTTCTTCATGCCGATGATCTTGGCGCGGTCGAGCATGTCCGGCAGGCCCCACGGACCCCAGGTATCCTGAATACCGTCACAGCCGCCGCCGACGCGCACGCCGGCTTCCTTGAGCCGCATGATCGAGGGCACGCTGGCAGACGGTGCGCCCGTGGTCAGGATCGCGACGTCGAGGCGGGCGATCTCTTCGATCAGCTTGCCGACGCGGACATAATCGTTCATGCCGAGCGCGAAGGCGTGGCTGATCGCCACCTTGCCTTCCATGCCGTTGGCGCGGATGCGCTCGAAAATCAGTTCCATCGTGAAGGCGCCGAGATCGCCGGCCTCATGCAGATGGATGTCGATATCGACGCCGTGCTTGACGGCGAGTGCGAAGAGAATGTCGAGCTGGCCCTTCGGATCGCGGTCGATACCGCAGGGGTCGATGCCGCCCAGAACTTCGCAGCCCTGACGCAGGGCTTCATCCAAGAGTTCCACCGTGCCCGGCATGACCATGACGCCGGACTGCGGGAAGGCGACGATCTCGATGTCGATGATGCCCTTCAGCGAATCCCGCGTTTCCCAGACGCCCTCGACGATCGAGAGGCCGTGGGTGGTGTCGATATCGACATGGCTGCGGATGTGGCTGGCGCCATGAGCCGCAAGGCCGATGGCATGGCGCATCGACTGGCGGTGCGGATCGATGCCGATTTCCAGACGGTTTTCACGTTCGTAATCGATGCGGCCCCGCAGGATGGCGGCGCGGTTGTTGACATGCCAGGGCATGCCCCAGGTGGTCTTGTCGAGATGGGTGTGGGCGTCGATCAGGCCCGGCGCGACGATCGCGCCATGCCCGTCTTCCACGGCCATGCCGGCTTCGGGCTGATAGCTGCCGAGACCCGCGATCTTGCCGTTCTTGATCAGGATGTCGCAGCTTTCGCCGGCCATCGGCCTGACATTGCGGAGAAGAAGATCGTGCATGGGCTTACCTCAGTTTCGGATTAAGGGCATCACGCAGCCAGTCGCCGAGCATGTTGACGGTGACGACCAGCAGGCAGAGTTGAATGACGGGGAACAGGACGATCCACCAGGAACCGGAAAACAGGAACTGGTTGCCGATACGGATCAGCGTGCCGAGCGACGGCTGGGTCGGCGGCATGCCGATGCCGAGGAACGACAGCGTCGCTTCGGTCAGGATCGCCATGCCGAAGTTCAGCGTGGCGGCGACCATGATCGGCGTCAACGTGTTGGGCAGGATGTGCAGCATCATGATGCGGCGGGCCGGCACGCCGATGAGCTTCGCCGCCGAGACATAATCCTTGCCGCTTTCGACGATCGCCTGGGCGCGCACCGTGCGGGCATATTGCACCCAGGCGGAAAGTGCGATGGCAAGCACCAGCACCGCCGACGCCCCGGCCTCGCGCAGATATTCCGGCAGCATCTGCCGCACGACGGTCGAGACCAGAATGGCGACGAGGATGGTCGGGATCGACAGGGTGATGTCGCCGATACGCATCAAGAGGTTATCGGTGAAGCCGCCGAAATATCCGGCGACGAGGCCCGCAGCCATGCCGATCACCAGCGACAGCACCACAGAGGCGACGCCGATGACGATGGAGATGCGCGTGCCGTAGAGGATGGCGGAGAGCATGTCGCGCCCCTGCGTATCCGTGCCGAGCAGATAGGGCCATTCGCCGTCTGCCGCCCAGATCGGCGGCAGCTCCGCCTTCCACATATCGAGCGAAGCGCCGTCATAAGGGTTCTGCGGAGCGATCAACGGCGCGAAGATCGCAGCGAGGATCAGGATCGCCAGCACCAGCGCGCTGATCTGCGCCGCCCGGCTCTGGGTGAAGGACCACCAGACATCGCTGTTGCGGATGCGCTTCAGGAGCGGCGGACGGGCAGGCTTTGCCGTTGGCTGCGTGGCCGTTTGCGGAAGGGTCATCGAACCGGTCCCCTTTGAGTTAGCGTGCCGTGCGCAGACGGGGATCGATGACCGCATAGGCGATATCGACCAGCGTGTTGAGCACGACGAAGATGAAGGAGATGATGCAGAGATAGGCGGCCATGACCGGGATGTCGAGGAAGGTCACGGCCTGGATGAACAGCATGCCCATGCCCGGCCACTGGAACACGGTTTCGGTGATCAGCGCAAAGGCGATCAGCGAGCCGACATTCATCGCCGTCATGGTGACGACCGGCATCAGACAGTTGCGCAGCGCATGGCGGAAATAGATACGCCAGCGCGGAATGCCGCGGGCACGGGCGAACTTGACGAAATCGGAGCGCAGCACTTCCAGCATTTCCGCACGCACCAGCCGCATGACCAGCGTGATCTGGTAAAGCGACAGCGCGATCGAGGGCAGGATCAGGGCGGCGCGGCCGGACGAGGTCAGGAAGCCCGTAGACCACCAGCCGAGCTGCACCACGTCACCCCGCCCGAAGGACGGCGCCCATCCCAGGATGACGGCGAAGACGAGGATAAGCAGGATGCCGACCACGAAGCTCGGCAGCGACACCCCGACAATGGAGAGGAATTGCAGGCCCTCCGTATACCATTTGCCGCGTTTGATTGCGGTGATCACCCCGAGCGGCAGGCCGACGATCAGCGACAGGAAGGTCGCGACCAGAACCAGCTCCAGCGTCGCCGGGAAGCGTTCGGCGATCAGCGGCAGCACCTTCTGGCCGTTGCGGTAGGAAACGCCGAAATTGCCCTGGGCCGCATCGCCGACGAAGCGGACATATTGGGTGATCAGGCCGTCATTCAGGCCGAGCCGCTCGCGCAGCGCATCCTTGTCGGCTTGCGACGTCTGCTCGCCCACCATCAGCTCGACGGGGTCGCCCGCCAGCCGGAAGATCAGGAAGGCGAGCAAGGCGACGGCAAGCATCACCAGGATCGCATTCCCGAGGCGCTTGATGATGAAAACCAGCATGGGAACCTCTCGGTTTCAAGCCACCTTCGGCAACGGCCGGACGGCTCGATCAATCACGTCAAAAGCTGGAAGACTGGCGCCGGAAAAACACGGCAATGACCCGAGCAAACTTGAGACCCGGCCGCAGCAGCCTCCGCCGCCGCAAACGAGCGCCCCTCAAGCGCACAACCTCCCTTTATTCTTATTGCGGCCTATTAAGACATGCCCTTCAAATTTGTCAACCGGATTGTAGACAATATTGGCGTAAGTATGCCGGGTTTTCCCCCGCATTATTCTCCCGCCTGCCCTCTCCACAGCGGAAAAGCCGGCGAAAACAGCGTCTCGACCGGTGGATGCTGCCAGCTCCTGTCCGGATATTTGGCGACGAGCCCGTCGAACTGGCGCTGGGCCTGTTTGCGGGCTTCGACCATATCGATTCCCGCAACCCGCCCCTCGCGCATGGAAAGCCGGCCATCGACGAACACGGCCTGCGTCACCTTGCCGGAACCACCCAGCACCAGCGTCGTGATCGGGTCGACGCTCGGGGTCATGGTGAGATCGTCGAGACGGAAGACGGCGACATCGGCGCGCGTGCCCGGCGCCAGCCGGCCGATATCGTCGCGGCCGAGCGCCCTCGCCCCGCCCAAAGTCGCGGCCTCGAACAGATCGGCGGAAAACACCGCGTCGGATTTCTTCTCGCTGATGCGGCAGGCGACGAGACCCATCAACAGGTTCATCAGCATATCCGGCGGCGCCGTATCCGTCGCCATGCCGATATTGATGCCGAGCCTGCTGCAGGCCGCGAAGGAATGAAGCACGCTGCCCATGCGCGCCGAAACCATCGGCGAATGGGCGATGGAAACGCCATGTTCGGCGTAAAGTCGAAGGTCATCGTCCGTGGCATAGGTGCCGTGCGGCGCGATCAGCCGCTCGCTGAGCAGGCCGTGGCTTGCCATCCAGCCCGGCCCGGTCGCGCCGTGCAGGGTCCGCATGGTTTCGAGTTCCGCCGGCCCCTGCGCCATATGCAGCCGCACCCGGCAATCGAGATCATCGGCTGCCGCCATGCTCCACTGTAAAAGCTCCAGCGTACAGGTCTCGACGCGATCCGGCGCGAGCATGCCGTTGACAAGACCACCGTGACGGCCGTGCTGCCGCTCGATGAAGGCGATCGCATCCTTCAGGCCGGCAAGCCCCCTCGCCTCGTTGAAGACAGGAACCATCCTGCCCGGCGCTTCCAGCACCATGCCGCCGGAGCGATAGGCCGGGCTCAGGAAAACCCGAAGCCCGAGTTCGCCAGCCGCATCCGCCGCCGCGTCGAACTCCGCGACCGTCTCGGCCCACTCACGATAATAGAGCGAGGCGATGGGGGCCGCCGTGGTGACACCATTCAGAAGCTGGAGGCCGAAGGAGAATTTCTTCTGGAAGGCCAGTTCCTCCGGGCTGTACATTTCATAGGGACCGCGCTCGACATAGGAGCGCGGCCAGATGCGGCCCCTCGCCCATCCCGGCTGGTTGTCGAGAACCAGCGTATAGGTATCGAGATCGGAGAGCGCATCGAGATCGATCAGGCCGGGGCTGATGAGCGCCGTACCGAAATCGATGCGGCGGGCGACTTCGCCCGGAAAATGCGGCCCGGCATAGATCACCGCGCCATCCTCCATCACCATCTCGCCGCGCGGCACCAGCCGGTGGCCGCCCTCATGCCAGGCCAACAGCCAGTCGGCTGTCATGAGCGTGCGGCCGGCCGGCCGTTCGCCGAGGATGAGCGTCTGGAGGATATCGGACATCATGGCATTCCCGCTGATTTCATCGAACCATATGAAAAGAGCGCCTCATGCGGTCATGAGACGCTCTTTTCCAATCAAACAGTCAGGCGAAAAGCCTTACTTCGGGCCCATCTGGGTCAGCCACTGGCGCGGCTTGTTGTCGGCGCGGAAGTCGATGCTCTTGATGTCACCGAGCATGGCCCAGGCGATCGGCTGCTGGTGCAGCGGGATCAGCATGACTTCATCCTTGGCGATCTTCAGGGCCTGGCCTTCGATCGCGATACGCTTGGCGTTGTCCGGCTCCTGAGCGGCGGCTGCGACCAGCTTGTCGAGTTCCGGGTTGGACCAGTTGCCGTAGTTCGACACGCCCATCGCACCCTGCTTGGTCGACAGCACCTGCGCCAGCAGCGAATAGGCATCGAGCGTCGGCTCGTTCGCCCAGCTGAGGTTGAACATATCGGCCTTGCCGGCGCTGCGCTTCGGGGTCTGGACGGCGCGCGGAGCGATATCGATCGTCGGATTGAAACCGCCACGCTTCATCATGTTGGCGATACCCGAGCAGATATCTTCCTCGTTGATGCTTTCGTCGTTCATGCAGGTATAGGTGAAGGCGAGATCCGACTGGCCGGCTTCCGCCAGCAGCTTCTTCGACAGTTCCGGATCAGCCGGCTGGTAGGTGTCGAGCGACTTGTCGTAGCCGGAGATTTCCGGTGCGATCAGCGAGCCGGACGGACGGGCAAGCCCGCGCATGACCTTCTTGTTGATCAGGTCGCGGTCGACGGAGGCTTCGACGGCCTGGCGAACGCGCAGGTCGTTGAACGGGTTC
Organism: Rhizobium sp. Root1212; assembly: GCF_001424985.1. Lineage (GTDB taxonomy): Bacteria > Pseudomonadota > Alphaproteobacteria > Rhizobiales > Rhizobiaceae > Pararhizobium. Next base: position 448,749 of record NZ_LMDA01000012.1, on the reverse strand, counting down.
TGGCGGCCGTCTTCCAGCTTTTCCTTGCGGTTGAAGTTGAGGAAGACCGTGCGCAGTTCGGTGCGCTTCTTGACCGTGACGCCCGGCGAGGATTCAAGACGCGGCAGGTCCTGAATCGGTGCACTGTCGATCAGATCAATTTCGCCGGAGAGAAGAGCGGCAACGCGGGTAGCGGCAGAAGCGATCGGCACGAATTCGATGCGGTCGAGATTGTGCTTCTTCACATCCCACCAGGCGTCGTTGACGACGAGAACCGTCTTGCTGTCCGGCACGCGGCTTTCGAGCTTGAACGGGCCGGTGCCGTTCGTGTGCATGGTGGTGTAGCCTTCGGTCTTCGTGGCGACGTCCGTCGGCTTTTCGCTGTTGTTGGCCTTCAGCCAGCCAGCGTCGAAGATGAAGATGTTGGTGATGTCGTTGAGGAACAGCGAGGTCGGTGCGGTGACGGCGATATCGACCGTGTAGTCGTCAACCTTGGTCACACCGGCATAGAGCGGGATGTTGCCGCGCAGCGGCGAGGTCTTGTCGGAAACGCGGGTGAAGGACGCGACCACGTCGTCGGCCGTGAAATCGGCGCCGTCGTGGAACTTGACGCCCTTGCGCAGGGTGAAGCGCCAGGTCTTGCCGTCGTCGCTCAGCTTCCACTCGGTGGCAAGCGCAGGCTCGATCTGGAATTCCGGCCCGTAGCGCACGAGGCCTTCATAGATGTGGTTGAGGAACGCGAGGTTCGAGGTCGACGGCACCGAATAGGGGTCGAGCGAATAGAGGTCAGCGCGGCCACCCCAGCGGAGCGTCTCAGCGCTGGCGGGGACGGCGATGGCAGCCGCGGCCATCGCGGCAAGAATGAAACGTTTCATACGGGACATATTTCCCCCCTTTTTGGGATCGTTGACAGACCTGGGCGTCCGGGGCCTTCAGGCTGTCGGGAGTATTGTTTCGTCCGCGACTATTGTCAATGATATTGTTGACAATTATCGTATCCGAAATTTGCGATAAAAATCGCCAATCTTTTCAAACGCTAATATTTCGGAGGAAAGCGGCATGGGCAACATTTTGCTGTCGAACGGCACGATTGTCACTGTGGATCGCGCGCGGCGCATCATCGAAAACGGTGCGCTGGCGATCGAGGGCGACAGGATCGTCGACATCGGCACGACGGAGGAACTGGCGCCCCGGCATACGGACAAGACCGCCATCGATTGCCGCGGCAAGCTGATCATCCCCGGCCTTATCGACGCCCACGGCCATGCCGGCCATGCCCTGATCCGCAGCATCGCCGCCGATACCAACGCGCTGTGGATGAAGATCGTCACTCCGACCTATTATCACTATGTCACCCGCGATTACTGGTATGCGGATGGCCTCGTCTCCGGCATCGAGCGGCTGCGCGCCGGCGTCACGACTTCGGCCAGCATCATCACCTCGATGCCGCGCGCCGACGATCCGGTCTTCGCCATCAACCATGCCCGCGCCTATAGCGAGATCGGCCTACGCGAAATCATCTGCGTCGGCCCATCCGGCCTGCCCTGGCCGCACCCCGTCACCCGATGGGAAACCGGCAAGCCCGAGCGTCGCCACATCTCTTTCGAAGAGATGATCGAAGGCTCCGAAGCCGTCATCGAGGCGCTGAACGGCACCGCCGACGGCCGCATCCAGGTCTACCTCACCCCCTTCACTATCGTTCCCTCGGTCGAGCCCTCCAACGCTTCGTCGCCGGATCAGGCGGTGAAGCTGACGGAAGGTGACCGCATGCAGGCGCGCCGCGTGCGCGAGACCGCGCGCAAATGGGGCGTGCGGCTGCATTCCGATGCCTTTGCCGGCCAGATCCGCATGGCGTTTCAGGACAAGGAAAACGCCCTGCTCGGACCGGATATCCATCTGCAGCACTGCTGGGGCATCTCCCATGACGAGATCGACATTCTCGCCGAAACCGGCACCCGCGTCACCCACGCCCCTCCCGGCCGCGCCACGCCGATCATGGAGATGATGTCCAAGGGCATCCGGGTGGCGATCACCACCGACGGCGTCTCTCCGAGCCGGCATTTCGACATGCTGCAGACGGCGCGGCTGGCGCAGTTCACCCAGCATCTGCTTCACAATCACGACCGCTACCTGCTGCCGCCGGGCAAGATCTTCGAAATGATCACCATCGATGCCGCCCATGCGCTCGGCATGGAACATGAAATCGGCTCTCTGGAAGTCGGCAAGAAGGCCGACATCACCATCATCGACATGATGAAACCGCATCTGATGCCGAACTGGATGCCGGTACACCGGCTGGTGCACCAGGTGCTCGGCAGCGATGTCGACACCGTCATCGTCGACGGCAAGATCCTGATGGAAGGCGGCAAGGTGCTGACCGCGGACGTGGATGCCGCCCTCGCCTTCGGTCAGGAGGAAGCGCTGGCGCTCGCCGCCCGCGCGGGCCTTGAAGCCCATATGCACGATCCCGGCTGGAGCCGGCTCTATCGCACCTTCGAGGAGCCCGTCGTGCCGCCGCAGCCTCCGGTCTGCTGACACCGGTTCCATCCAACGCGGAATCTTCCGATGGAAGCGGAAGACTCCGTGTTGTCAGTGCGAGAAAGATATTGTAGACAAAACTGTAGGCATTATCGAGAACCAAGGCGAAGAGGAGTTGCCGACGATAATGCCGCCAATCCATAGAGGGAGGATTTTATGGAAAAACGCATTCTGACAGGCGCACTCGGCGCCGTTCTCGGCCTGATCGGAACCGTAGCGGCGGGGACAGCCCACGCGGATACGCTCGACACCGTCAAGCAGCGCGGCAAGCTCATCTGCGGCGTCTCGCTCGCCACGCCGGGCTTTGCCGCCCCCGACGACAAGGGCCGCATGGAAGGCTTCGATGCCGACGTATGCCGCGCTGTCGCAGCCGCCGTCTTCGGTGACGGCGAAAAGGTCGAATACGTCCCGACCAACATCAACACCCGCTTCCAGGCGCTGCAGTCCGGCGAAATCGACATCCTGTCGCGCCAGACGACCCAGACCTACACCCGCGACGCCTCGCTCGGCCTCGATTTCGCACCGGTCGTCTTCTATGACGGTCAAGGCCTGATGGTGCAGAAGTCGCTCGGCGTCACCAGTGCTGCCGAACTGAAGGACGCAGCCATCTGCACCCTGCCGGGCACGACGACGGCGCAGAACCTCAGCGATTTCTACGGCAAGCTGGGCGCCAAGTTCGAACTCGTCGTGTTCGAAAGCCCGGATGAAAACCGCGCCGCCTTCTTCAGCGGCCGCTGCGATGCGATCTCGTCGGACCGCTCCGACCTCGCCTCGATCCGTGCCGTTTCCAACAACCCGGACGACTATGTCGTTCTGCCGGAAACGATCTCCAAGGAGCCGCTGGCGCCGGCCGTTCGCCAGAACGATTCGAACTGGCACGACATCGTCTCGTGGTCCGTCTGGATGCTGATGGCGGCTGAAGAAAAGGGCATCACCCAGGCAAACGTCGACGAAAAGCTGAAGAGCGACGATCAGGAAATCCAGCGCATGCTGGGCGTCACCGACAATCTCGGCGAGATGCTGAAGCTCGACAACAAGTGGGGCTACAACATCGTCAAGTCGGTCGGCAACTACAGCGAAGTCTTCGAGCGCTCGCTCGGCGAAAAGACCAAGCTCGGCATGACCCGCGGCCCGAACAATCTGTGGAACGCCGGCGGCCTGCTCTACGCTCCGCCCGTCCGTTGAGTTGAACGACCGCGCCTGCCTTTGTTTGTCGTATGTCGTTACGCAAAACCGCACGACACTTTTGCGCGACATGCTCTTGCAGGCGCGGTCATCACTCCCGGCTTCATTGACGGAGGGCTTCCATGGCTCTGCTGAACGACGCGCGCTATCGCGCGCTTTTCTATCAATGGCTGGCGATCGGCGTGATCGCTCTGATCGCCTGGTCGATGTTCTCGACCGCAAGCCATAACCTCGCCAAGAACGATATCGCCACCGGCTTTTCCTACCTGTCGCGGCAGGCGGGCTTCGTCATTAGCGAGGCAGCGATTTCCTATGAGCCGACGGATACGGTCGCCCGCGCGCTGCTCGTCGGCCTTGCCAACACGGTCAAGGTCTCGTTGCTCGCCGCCGTCCTCGGCACGATCCTTGGCCTGCTCGTCGGTATCGGCCGCATGTCGCGCAATCCGCTGTTGCAGCGGCTGATGCTTGCCTATGTCGAGGCGCTGCGCAACGTGCCGCTGTTGCTCTATCTGCTGTTCTGGTACGCGATGATTATCAATGTGCTGCCGCCGGTGCGCGCCGCACTGCCGCTGGCGCCGCATGTCTACCTGTCGAACAGCGGCCTCGTCATACCCGCCGTCACCTTCGAGCGCGGTTTTGAGCTGGCCTTCGCCGCCCTCGTGATCGGCATCGCCAGCGCGCTCGTCATCCGACACTTTGCGCTCAAGCGCCGGCTGGCGACGGGAGTGTCGAACCATGGTGCGCTGTTTGCTTTGATCACGGCCCTCGCGCCGATCGCGCTCGTCGTTCTCCTCGGCGGCATCGCCATGACCTTCGACCTGCCGGAGAAGGGCCGCTTCCGTCTGACCGGTGGCCTGCAAGTCAAGCCGGAATTCGTCGCCCTGATGTTCGGGCTGGCGCTGAGCGTCTCAGCCAACGTCGCCGAAATCGTCCGTGCCGGCATCCAGGCCGTCAACAAGGGCCAGTGGGAAGCCTCGATGGCGCTCGGCCTGCCACGTCGGCGCACCATGCGGCTCGTCATCCTGCCGCAGGCGCTGCGGCTGATCATTCCGCCGCTCACCAACACCTATCTCACCGTGTTCAAGAACAGTTCGCTGGCCATCGCCATCGGCTATCCGGATCTGGTGATGGTCTCCAACACCGTCATGAACCAGACCGGACAGGCGATGGAGACGATCGCGCTCTTCATGGGCGCCTATCTCGGCCTGTCGATCGCCATTTCGCTTCTTATGAACTGGTACAACAAACACGTGGCCCTGAAGGAGCGCTGACCGTGACGGACCTTCAACTCGCGCTCGCCCCCATCGCCGCGCAGGCCCCGCCCCGGCGGCAATCCCGCCTGTGGCGGGACTGGTTCGGCACGCCGGGCAACGCCCTGATCACCGTGCTCTGTGGCGCCGCCCTGATCGCCATCGGCTGGTTCGCCGTTAAATGGCTGTTTCTCGATGCGACCTTTGCCGGCACGCCGGAAGACTGCAAGGCGGGCCACGGCGCCTGCTGGCCGTTCCTCACCGCCAAGTTGCGCTACATGGCCTTCGGCTTCTATCCGTTCGAAGAGCAATGGCGGCCGCTGGTGTCGCTCCTCATCTTCCTCGCCGCCGCCGTCCTTTCGATGGTGCCGCGCCTCTGGGGCCGCAATCTTCTCATCGGCTGGATCGTCGTCATTCTGCCCGGTCTCTATATCCTGATGGCCGGCGGTATCTTCGGCCTGATGCCTGTGGCAACCACGCAGTGGGGCGGCCTGCCGCTCTCCTTCATGCTGTCCTTCATCGGCCTTGCCTGCGCGTTGCCGCTCGGCATTCTGCTTGCACTGTCGCGCGCTTCCGACCTGCCGGTGATCCGCGTGCTCGCCACCAGCTTCATCGAGATCGTCCGCGGCGTGCCGCTGATCAGCATCCTGTTCATGGCGACGGTGATGCTGCCGCTGTTCATGCCGGAGGGCGTGACGGTCGACAAGCTGATGCGGGCGCAGGTCGCCATCATCATCTTTGCCGCCGCCTATATCGCCGAGATCGTGCGCGGCGGCCTGCAGGATGTGCCAAAGGGCCAGACGGAGGCAGGCGCCGCGCTCGGCCTCGGTTATTGGCCGGTCATGTTCAAGATCGTGCTGCCGCAGGCAATCAAGAAGGTCATTCCGCCGCTCGTCGCCCTGTTCATCGGCTTCTTTCAGGATACGACGCTCGTCACCATCGTCGGCCTGCTCGATTTCCTCGATACGGTGCGCTCGGCCATGCGCGACCCCGCCTGGCAGGGCATTGCGGTGCTGGAAGGCTATGTCTTCGCCGCCGCCGTCTATTTCACCTTCAGCGCGCTGATGGGAGCCTATAGCCGCTTCCTCGAACGTTATTTCAGGACAACCCATGACTAAGCACGTCATCCGCAATATCGAAACCATCGTCGCCTATGACAAGAAGACCGGCACCCATGCCTATCTCTCGGATGCTGACATCGCCTTCGACGACACCGCGATCCTGCATGTCGGCGGCCGTTACGACGGGCCGTTCGACACGGAAGAACAGGGCCGCGGCCGCATGCTGCTACCGGGTTTCGTCAACATTCACTGCCATTCCGATGAAGAACCGCTGTCGAAGGGCATTTTCGACGACATGGGCACCGCCGCCCTCTGGGGCCAGGCGATGTACGAATATTCGACCCTCATCGAGATCAGCGAGGAAGCCCGCGAGGCCTCGCTGACCGTCATGCTCGGCGACCTCATCCGCAGCGGTGTCACCACCCTGCTCGATATCGCCGGCCCGCACGACGCCTGGCTGCCGACCCTCGTCAAAAGCGGTGCCCGCGCCTATGCGGCACCGGGCTTTCGCGAAGCGCAATGGCATGTCGAAGACAGCCATCGCCTCGACTATCGCTGGGACCCTGCGCATGGCCGGGAAGCCTTCGAGCGGGCACTGGCCTGCGTCGATGCCGCGCAAGCGCATCCTTCAAGCCGCCTCGGTGGCATCGTCTCGCCGTCGCAGGTCGAAACCTGCTCGCCGGACCTTCTCATCGAAGCCGCCGCTGCCGCGAAGAGTCGTGGCGTGCCGATGACCGTGCACGCCGCCCAGACCATGGCCGAACACGAGGAACTGCTGCGCCGCACCGGAAAGACCGCCGTGCGCTATCTCGACGATCTCGGCATTCTCGACGAAAACCTCATCCTCGGCCACTGCATCTTCATCGACAGCCATTCGTGGACGCGCCAGCGCAGCGAGGCCGACATGGCGCTGCTGGCGAAACGCGGCACGACCGTCGCCCACTGCCCCGTCACCTTTTCCCGCAGCGGCATGATCCTCGAATCGATCGGCCGCTACCGCCGCGCCGACGTCAATGTCGGCCTCGGTACCGACACCTATCCCTACAACATGCTGGAAGAGATGCGCCGGGCGCTGATCTGCTCGCGCATCGCCGGCAAGAGCGTTTTCGACCTGAAGACATCGGATATCCTTGAGATGGCAACGCTTGCCGGCGCCAAGGCGCTGGGACGACAGGATATTGGCCGCATCGCCGTCGGCGCCAAGCCGGATTTCTCGCTGGTGGATCTCAACCATCCCGCCATGCAGCCGATCCACGACCCCTTGCGTAACCTTCTGCATTGCGCCGCCGAACGCGCGGTTGAGGCCGTCTATGTCGATGGCCGCTGCATCGCCCGCAATGGTCGCCCGACCGAATTGGATTACGACGGCGCGGTGCAGGTGATGCGCGAGGCGATCAAGTTCACGCTCGACCGCACCCCCGCCAACGATCCGCGCGGCCGCTCGCTCTTCGAACTTGCCCCGCTTTCGCTGCCGTCCATGAGCCGATAGAAGATTGTAAAAACAGCGCAATTTGTCTGAATCTTGGAATAAACTTCCTTGAACAAGGGCAAATGAGAATCGAAAGTGTCGTCCGAACCTTTCCCACGACAACGGCTTCAGACGAAGAGGACTATCATGAGCCTGCGTATCAACGACATCGCGCCGGATTTCACGGCGGAAACCACCCATGGCACGCTGAGCTTCCATGACTGGATCGGCGACGGCTGGGCGGTCCTGTTTTCCCATCCGAAGAATTTCACGCCAGTCTGCACCACCGAACTCGGCACCATGGCGGGTCTTCAGGACGAATTCGCCAAGCGTGGCGTGAAGATCGTCGGCATCTCCATCGACCCGGTGGAAAGCCACGCCAAATGGAAGCAGGACATCAAGATCGCCACCGACTTCGACGTCGAATATCCGCTGATTGGCGACCGTGACCTGAACGTCGCCAAGCTCTATGGCATGCTGCCGGCCGAAGCGGGCGCCTCCTCCGAGGGCCGCACGCCGGCTGACAACGCCACCGTGCGCTCCGTCTTCGTCATCGGCCCCGACAAGAAGATCAAGCTGATCCTCACCTACCCGATGACGACGGGCCGCAACTTCCACGAAATCCTGCGCGCCATCGATTCGATCCAACTGACCGCCAAGCATCAGGTGGCGACACCCGCCAACTGGCAGCAGGGCGACGACGTCATCATCACCGCCGCCGTCTCCAACGAAGACGCCGTCAAGCGCTTCGGCTCCTTCGACACCGTGCTGCCCTACCTGCGCAAGACCAAGCAGCCGGCTGCTTGAACGGAAAAGTCATTCAAAAAGAAACCCCGGAGGCGATGTCTCCGGGGTTTCTTTTTTGTCCGCACTCTCTCCCTCTGGGCCACCCTCGGGCCTGCCCCTAGGGTCCACGCCGCCGGCAATGGATGGTCGGGTCAAGCCCGACCAAGACGGAGGAGAGGACGCAGATCAGGTGGCGAGTTGGGAGTGGCGCAACTGCCAGCACAGTCCTCCCCCAAACGACAAAACCCCGGAGGTATCCCTCCGGGGTTTTTCTTTGGCTCTCGCCCTTCCCTTACTCTGCCGGCACCGGATGCGGCGCAGCCGTCGCTTCCGCGTGCTGGATCAGCGGACGGTTGCCCGTCAGCTTGCGGACCAGCACATAGAACACCGGCGTCATGAAGATGCCGAAAAAGGTGACGCCGATCATGCCGGAGAAAACCGCGACACCCATGGCGGCACGCATCTCGGCACCGGCACCGGTCGATGTGACCAGCGGCACTACGCCCATGATGAAGGCAGCCGACGTCATCAGGATCGGGCGCAGGCGCAGGCGGCTTGCCTCGACCGCAGCCTGGATTGGTGTCCTGCCGGCAAATTCCAGCTCGCGGGCGAATTCGACGATCAGGATCGCGTTCTTCGCCGAGAGCCCCACAAGGACGATGAGGCCGATCTGGGTGAAGATGTTGTTGTCTCCTCCGGTCAACCACACGCCCGTCAGCGCCGCAAAGACCCCCATCGGCACGATCAGGATGATCGCCAGCGGCAGGGTCAGGCTCTCATATTGGGCGGCGAGCACGAGATAGACGAGCAGCAGCGCCAGCGGAAAGACGAGGAAGCCGGAGTTGCCTGCCAAAATCTGCTGGTAGGTCAGGTCCGTCCACTCGAAGTCGATGCCCTTCGGCAGGGTCTCTGTGGCGATGCGCTCCACGGCGGCCTGCGCCTGCCCCGAGGAAAAGCCCGGTGCCGGCCCGCCATTGATGTCGGCGGCGAGGAAGCCGTTATAGCGCGTGGTACGTTCCGGCCCCGTCGTCGCCTCGACCTTCAGGAGCGCCGAAAGCGGGATCATCTCACCCGATTGCGACCGCACCTTCAGCGCGCCGATATCTTCGGCACGAGCCCGAAACTTCGCATCCGCCTGCACCCGGACGCTATAGGTGCGGCCGAAGGCGTTGAAGTCGTTGACGTAGAGCGAACCTAGATAAATCTGCAGCGTATCGAAGACATCCGTTACCGAGACCCCGAGCTGTTCGGCCTTCTCGCGGTCGAGATCGGCGTAAAGCTGCGGCACGTTGATCTGGAAGCTTGAAAATAGTCCTGCCAGTTCTGGTGTCTGGTAGGCCTTCGCGAGGAAGGCCTTGGTTGCCTCGTCGAGCGCCTGATAGCCGAGCCCTGCCCTGTCCTCGATCTGCAGCTTGAAGCCGCCGGTCGTGCCGAGGCCCTGCACGGGCGGCGGCGGGAACATGGCGATGAAGGCATCCTGAATGGCGCCGAACTTCTGGTTGAGCTGCATGGCAATAGCGCCGGCCGAAAGCTCCGGTGTCGTGCGTTCCTCGAAGGGCGCCAGCGCCACGAAGACGATGCCGGCATTCGAGCCATTGGTGAAGCCGTTGATCGACAGGCCGGGGAAAGCGATGGCGTGCTCGACGCCGGGCTGGGCGAGCGTGATCTCGCTCATCTTCTTGATGACATCCTCGGTGCGGTCGAGGGTGGCGGCATCGGGAAGCTGGGCGAAACCGATCAGATACTGCTTGTCCTGCGCCGGTACGAAACCGCCGGGAACCGCCTGGAACAGCTGATAGGTGCCGCCGACCAGAACCAGATAGACCAGCATCACAAGGCTCTTGCGCGACAGTATCTTGCCGACGCCCTTGCCATAGGCATTCGAGCTTGCGCCGAAAGCCCGGTTGAAGCCGCGGAAGAACCAGCCCAGCGTGCGATCCATGAAGATCGTCAGCCAATCCTTCGGCGCGTCATGGCTTTTCAGCAGCAGGGCCGAAAGCGCCGGCGACAAGGTGAGCGAGTTGACGGCCGAAATGACCGTCGAAATGGCGATGGTGAGTGCGAACTGGCGGTAGAACTGGCCGGAAAGGCCGGTGATGAAGGCAAGCGGCACGAAAACCGCAACCAGCACCAGCGCGATCGCGATGATCGGGCCGGAGACTTCGCGCATCGCCTGATAGGTCGCCTCACGCGGAGACAGCCCGTTTTCGATATTGCGCTCGACATTTTCCACCACGACGATCGCATCATCGACGACGATGCCGATCGCCAGCACCAGCCCGAAGAGACTGAGCGCATTGATCGAGAAGCCGAACACATACATCACCGCAAAGGTGCCGATAATCGAGACCGGGACGGCCAACAGCGGAATGATCGACGCCCGCCATGTCTGCAGGAAGAGGATGACGACGAGAACGACGAGCGCAATCGCTTCCAAGAGCGTATCGACGACCTTCTCGATCGACGAGCGCACGAACTGGGTCGTGTCATAGACGATATCGTAGCGAACGCCTTCCGGCATCGCGACCTGCAGCTCGTCCATGGTCGCCTGCACCTGATCGGAAATCTCGATGGCGTTCGAGCCCGGTGCCTGGAAGACGGGGATGGCGACGGCCGACTTGTTGTCGAGCAGCGAGCGCAGCGAATAATCCGCAGCGCCCAGCTCGATGCGGGCGACATCACCGAGGCGGGTGATAGCGCCGTTTTCACCGCTCTTGACAATGATGCGGCCGAATTCCTCGGGCGACTGCAGCCGGCCCTGCGCATTGACGGAAAGCTGCAGGTCGATGCCGGTGAGGTTCGGCGAGGCGCCGATCACGCCGGCTGCGGCCTGAACGTTCTGCTGGCGGATCGCAGCGACCACGTCGCTTGCCGCCAGCCCGCGCTCGGCCGCCTTCTGCGGATCGATCCAGATGCGCATGGAGTAATCGCCGGAGCCGAAGATCTGAACCTGCCCGACGCCATCGATGCGCGCCAGCCGGTCCTTGATGTTGAGGACTGCATAGTTGCGCAGATAGGTGATGTCGTAGCGGTTGTCCGGCGAACTCAGATGGATGACCATCATCAGGTCCGGCGAGCTTTTGACCGTGGTGACGCCCAGCGTGCGCACCTCGGCCGGCAGACGCGGCTCGGCCTGGCTGACGCGGTTCTGCACCAGCTGCTGCGCCTTGTCCGGGTCGGTACCGAGGGCGAAGGTCACCGTCAGCGTCATCACGCCATCGGCCGTCGCCTGGCTGGACATATAGAGCATGTCCTCGACGCCGTTGATCGATTCCTCTAGCGGCGTCGCCACCGTCTCGGCGATGACCTTCGGGTTGGCGCCCGGATATTGCGCTCGGACGACGACGGAGGGCGGAACGACTTCGGGATATTCCGAAATCGGAAGCGATCGCATGCCGATCAGGCCGGCGATGACGATCAACAGCGACAGGACACCGGCAAACACCGGGCGGTCGACGAAAAATCGTGAAATATTCATGGCGGCACCCTCTCCAAAGGGCTGATTTAGGGACGAATTGTCCTAGGCCTGCGGCCACCGGCCGAAGGCACTGACACATGCGAGGGGCAACGAAGGCCGGCGGACGGACCCGCCGGCGCTGGAAATTACTGGGCGGCGGCGACTTCCGTCTGCGGATCGACCACGACGCCGGGACGCACCCGCTGCAGGCCCTTGACGACGATGCGGTCGCCGGCTGCAAGGCCCTTCTCGACGATGCGCTGGCCATCGACCGAGGCCCCGAGCTGAACCTGACGATAGTTCACCGTGTTCTTGTCATCGACAACGAACACGAACTTCTTGTCCTGGTCCGTGCCAAGCGCGCGTTCGCTGATCATCAGCCGCTTTTCCGCCTTCGGCTCGCCCATGCGGATGCGCACGAACTGGCCGGGGATCAGGCGGTTTCCGGGATTGTCGAAGATGGCGCGGACGCGGATCGTGCCACTTGCGGCATCGACTTCGTTGTCGATCAACTGCAGCTTGCCCTTCAACGGCGTGCCTTCGTCACTCAGCGTACCGATCTGCACCGGCACCTGGTCGATGGCCGGCAGCGCGCCGGAATTTTCAGGAAGCTGCGCCAGCGTGCGGGCGATCAGCTCTTCATTGGCATTGAAGCTCGCATAGATTTCGCCGGAGGAAACCAGCGTCGTCAGCGGCGACGTGCCGGAACCGGCGGCGACCAGGTTGCCCTCGGTGATCTCCAGCTTGCCGACGCGGCCGTCGATCGGCGCGCGAATTTCGGTATAGCCGAGATTGAGCTTCGCCGTGGTCAGCGCCGCTTGCGCGGCCCGAACATTGGCGATGGCTTCGTTCCGGCTACTCTGGCGCTGGGTGAAATCACTTTCCGAAATGATGTTCTTGACCACCAGCTTTTCACCGCGGACAAGCTCGGTATCGGCAAGCTCCAGCTTGGCGCGGGCCGAGGCCAGCAGGCTTTCCGCCTGCGCGACGGCGGCCTCATAGGGTGCCGGATCGATCTTCACCAGCAGATCATTGGCCTTCACCAGCGCCCCTTCGCGAAAATGAACAGACTGGATTGCGCCGGCAACCCGCGAGCGAATCTCGACGCGATCAACAGCCTCCAGCCGGCCGGAAAAATCCTGCCAGGTGGAAACATCGCGCGGCTCCACTGAAGCGACGGTGACGGGAACGGCGGGCGCCTCGGTCGCGGCCGCAGCCGGCGTGGCGTTGGCGCCCGAGGTCAGGTCGAAATGAAAGCCCACCGCTGAAATGGACGCAGCAAGTCCCAAGCCGGCGCCCCACAGGGCCCAGCGTTTCGTGTTCGACGACATCTGTATCTCCTTATGGCCCCGAAAAGGCCGGTCTTTTCTCAAAAACAGAAGGTTCTGTTTTCCAGTCCCTCTACAAAATTCTCAAATTCGGCACGCAATTCATCCGGCGGCACGCACCCCGCCGTCGCCTGTCCGTCGTAGATCTGCGTCCAGCCCCGACAGGCGGGGAGCACGCGGTTCTTGACCTTGACACCGGCGGCGGCAAGACGGGCCGCATAACCGGCGGCTTCATCCCGCAACGGGTCATCTTCCGACGTCAGGATCAGTGCGGGAGCCACCCCTGACAATCGCGAGCAATGACACGGCGCGGCATAGGGATGGCAAAATCCGCCGGAGGAACCGAGATAATGGTTCCAGCCGTCCGTCCAGCGGTCACGCATGCCGGTATCCTCCGCTTCGCGGAAGGAAGCCGTCGCCATCAGCGGGTCGACGAGGGGCGAGAGCAAAATCTGCCCGTCGATCTCATTCGGCATCTGATCGCGCGCCTTGAGCGCGACGCCCGCCGCCACATTGCCGCCGGCTTCTGCACCGGCGACAAACAACAACGGTCGGCGGCCGACCTTGCGCTTGGTACTGACGCAGCGCAGGGCCGCGAACGCAAATTCGAGCGCCATAGGAAAGACGTTTTCCGATGGCTGCGAATAGTCGGCCTCGATGACGACGGCGCCGGAATTGGCGAAAACCCGTGCGATCGGGCTTTCCTCATCCCGGCTCTTGTCAAGGAAGGAGCCGCAGCCGAAATACAGAACGACCGGTGCTTTCCTCGCCTCTTTCGAGCCGTCATAGATCCGGATGGGCATGGTGCGATGCGTCGCTCCATCCACTTCCATCTCTTTCCATTCGCTGCTCATTGCCTTTGCCTTTCGCACGCAACTCACTGTCCCGAAGGATGGGTGCGCGCTTTCACTTGGGATTTATATCATTATCCGTCCGAACTTGGATAAGGGCGGATAATCGGATATCACTATTCGAAATTTCGAATAATAGTGCAATGCAGCGAAGGATTGGCTCATGGACCAGCTTGCCGCCATGCGGGTTTTCGTACGCGTCGTGGAGACAGGCAATTTCTCCCGCGCCGCGGTCGCGCTCGGCATGCCGAAAACCACCGTCACCAACCTCATCCAGGGGCTGGAAGCGCATCTGCGCACGACGCTGCTCAACCGCACCACGCGGCGCGTGATGGTGACGACCGATGGCGCACTCTATTACGAACGTGCCACCCAGATCATCTCTGAAATCGAAGAACTGGACGGCAGCCTTTCCAACTCGCAGGCCCAGCCTTCCGGCCGGTTGCGCGTCGAAATGGCCGGCGCCTTCGCCGATCTGATCGTCATCCCGGCGCTCTGCGACTTTCATTCGCGCCACCCCAACATCCATATCGACCTCGGCGTCGGCGACCGGCTGGTGGATTACATGGCGGAAAACGTCGACTGCGCGTTGCGCGCGGGTACACCGACCGACCAGTCGCTGATCGCCCGCAAGATTTCCGAGATCGAACTGGTGAGCTGCGCCTCTCCGATCTACCTTGAAAAGTGCGGCATGCCGGCAACACCGGAAGACCTGACGCGCGATCATTTCGCCGTCGGCTACCTGCAGGCGCAGGCCGGCCGTATCCTTCCAATGGAATTTTCACGCGATGGCGAGACGAAGGAACTCACGCCCCGCTACGTCGTTTCAGCCAACGACACCCGCTCCTACATGACCGCGGTCCTGACCGGCCTCGGCGTCGCCCAGTTGCCGCTTTTCATGGCACGCGAAGCGCTTGCCGACGGACGCCTGGTGCCGGTGCTTTCCGAATGGACCCGCGAGCCGCTACCGCTCTACGTCGTCTATCCGCAGACACGCCACCTCAGCAACAAAGTGCGCGTGTTCGTCAACTGGCTGGTGGGCCTGATGCGTGATATCGATCGGCCGATACGGAAACAAGTTATTGAAAAATAAAAATAATATTGGTGGGCCCGGAGGGACTCGAACCCCCAACCAAGCGGTTATGAGCCGCCGGCTCTAACCATTGAGCTACAGGCCCTTCCCGCCAATGCAGGATACTGCCGACCAATGGCAGACGGCAGCGGTCTGGCTCTAGCCGAAATTCTCATGTCCCACAAGGCTTTGCCGTAATGCCTACACAATCTATAGTCACCAAGAGCCTCAGGGACGATCAATTGGAGAGAACCATTCATGACGATCAGGAATTTTTCGCGTCCGGTGTTCGGCATCGCAGCCGCAGCCGCCATCGCACTTTCTGCCGCCACCGCCGTCAAGGCCGAGGACAATGCGCCGCGTGAAGCCGTTATTTCGGTTTCCGGCGAAGGCCGCTCGGCCATCACGCCGGATATGGCCGTCCTGTCCTTCAGCGTCGTCAGCGACGCAAAGACCGCGCGCGAAGCCCTCGACGCCAACAACAAGTCCATGACCGACGTGCTGAAAGCCCTGAAGGATGCCGGCATCGCTGAACGCGACCTGCAGACATCGGGCTTTTCCATCAATCCGCAATACCAGTATCCCGACAACAGCGATGGCGGCAACAAGCCGCCGGTGCTGATCGGCTATCAGGTCGCCAATTCGCTGACGATCCGCGTGCGCGATCTTCCGAAACTCGGCGGTATCATCGATCAGGCCGTGACGCTGGGCGTCAACCAGGGCGGCAGCATCTTCTTCACCAACGACAAGCCGGAAGCGGCCCTCACCGAGGCTCGCAAGGCCGCCGTTTCCGATGCGATGGAAAAGGCCAAGGTGCTTTCGCAAGCCGCCGGCGTTTCGCTCGGCCGGGTGATCGAGATCTCCGAAAATTCCCGTACCCCCGAGCCAGTGCCGATGATGCGCGCCATGTCCAAGGAATATGCCGCCGATGCCGTGCCGGTCGCTGCGGGCGAAAACACCTACAATGTGACCGTCAACGTCACCTTCGCTATCAAGCAGTAACAACGACACCGTCATCCGGCCCTTGGCCGGATGACGATCACGAGTTGAAGTCCCTCAATGCAGAAAAACCTCCCGCTGGAACAGTGGGAGGTTTTTTTGTTGCTGGTATTGGCCTTAGAGTATGTCAGGTTCAGGTTGAACCTGACATACTCTATGTTCTTTTGTTTTCGTTTCTCTTTTCGGGAAAACCGGGTTCCGCTTTTCCCTGACAAACTCTAGCGGCCGATGACCGGGCAACCGCGAGCGTTGGCGAAAACGATCCGGCGGTAATCACCATGGCGGCGGCCTTCGACGACGACGCGGCGCGGGCTCATGTGAACCACCTGGGCGCGGCGCAGGCCGTAGTCGCGGGCCTTGTCGGTGGCAATCCACGGGGCGCAACGGCCGCGGCGATCCTGGTCCCAGCCATGATGACGGTCACGGTCCCGGCCGCGACCCCAGTCACGCTCGTCACGATAGCCGCCGCCATACTGCACTTCGACGATATTGCCGGAGCGGACGCCGAAGGACAGGGTTTCGGCAGACGCCGACGCCGCACCCAAGCCAGCGAAACCGGACAGGCCCATCAGGCCGACGACCATCAGTTTTGCAAAAAGCTGTTTCATTGTTTGTCTCCTTCAACATGGTTTGCTCTGCCCCGGACTTCTCGGAAGAGAAGGCCGTTCACGCGGGCTATGGAGAGGAGATTAGAAGCGCGCACCTGAACACGGCTCGAACCGGCCGTTCATGCTTGGTTCAGGCGGAATGAGAGGCGAATGACGAAGCGGCCTCAGCGGGCAAGCATCTGTTCGAACAAGCGAATATTGCGATAATGAGTGAGCCGCGAGATGAGACCGCCGTCGAATTCGAAGACGAAGACACTGGCGATGGAATAGCTCTGTCCCGTCGCCTGGGGGAGACCGGGGGCGGTCTCGCGGTAGCGGCCGCGCGCGGTCGTATCGATGGCGGCGCGCTGGCCGAAACCATCATGCATCACCACCATGTCGCCGAACTCTTCGTCGAAATAGCGCAAATGACTCATGATCGCCATGCGCAACGGATCGGCGCCGATGGTGCGCTGGCCGAGCATTGAATCGAAGGCGACATCCTCGTCGAGAAGGCCTGCGATGGCCTGGAAATCGCGATCGTTGAGCGCTTCCACGAAGCGGCTGGCGATGGTTTGGGCGTCGGTCAACGATCTATCCTCCTCGCTTGGCTGAAATCAGCGGAACGATAACGCCAAACCTCTGATTTCGTTCCACGAATGGAAGGAGAATCGCAGGCTGTACGGATAAGCCTGCGCCTTCGCAAAACCGGTGTCCGGAAAAATCAGGGGCTGAGATGAAGCACGATTTCGCGGCGGTGCGGCCGGCTGCGGTGCTCGAACAGATAGATGCCCTGCCATGTGCCGAGCATCAGCCGGCCGGCCGAGACCGGGACGGAGAGCGAAACCTGCGTCAGCGCCGCCTTGATATGGGCAGGCATGTCGTCGGGGCCTTCCATGGTGTGGTGCAGCCAGGACATGGACGGATCGTCGCCCGACGGCACCAGCCGGTTGAAGAAGGCCTGCAGATCGCGTTTGACATCCGGGTCGGCATTTTCCTGGATCGTCAGCGAGCAGGATGTGTGGCGCACGAAAAGCGTCAGCAGCCCCTCGCCCCGTCCCGCCTGCGCGACGAAGGCGGCGGCCTCGTCGGTGAATTCGTAAAGGCCGGGTCCGCGCGTCGGTACGGTGAGGATGTGCTGCGGCATGGTTTCCTCGTGGATATGCAGGAAGGCCTACATTTCCAGAATACTCTTGAAACCACCATAGATCATGCGCTTGCCGTCGAAGGGCATTTTCCATTTGTCCGGCGCAAGACGTGGATCGGCCATGACTTTCGCATTGACGGCATCGCGCACCTCCCGAGACGGATAGGTGATGAAGGAGAAGATCACCGTCTCGTCGTCGCTCGCCATCACCGCCCGTGGAAACGAGGTAAGCTCACCATAGGGCACGTCGTCGGCCACGCATTCCACATAGGAAAGCGCGCCATATTCCTTCCAGACATTGCCCGCCGCTGTCGCCATTTCGAGATAGGCATCGAGATTGGCTTTCGGCACGGCAACGATGAAACCGTCGACATAGGTCATGTGCTTTTCCTCCCGTGAGTGAAATCGATGAAGGGGAGATGGTTACGCGTCTTTCGAAGTAAAGGGCCGGGGCGAAGTAAAGGGCCGGATCGGCCGCGCCAGATCAAATAAATTGAACAATCCATGAGCAAAATGAGGCTCACAACAGCCGTGAATTGCATTATTTTCTTGCGGATCGGAACCCGTTTCCGTAGCTAAACGTCGCAAGCGGCCCGCTTTCCGGTCATATTCGGCAAGGTGCCGGCCGCGATGCGACTTCGACCATGCCATGACGCCCGGAGCCGAAAGGCGGCCCGGAGCGGAAGATCGGCCGATCGTCGGGCCCTTCCGGCCCATCCAAGGAGAAAGACATGAACCTGAAGACATTGACGGGCGCCACGCTGGCTGCCTCCCTGCTGTTTGCCTCGACCGCCTATGCCGAGATCGTCATCGGCCTCGTCGCCCCGCTCACCGGCCCGGTTGCCGCCTATGGCGCGCAGGTCAAGAACGGTGCCGAAGCCGCCGTTGCCGAGATCAACAAGAACGGCGGCATTCTCGGCGAGCAGGTCGTCTTGAAGCTGGCCGACGATGCCGGCGAACCGAAGCAGGGCGTTTCCGCCGCAAACCAGCTGGTCGGCGAAGGCATTCATTACGTCGTCGGCCCGGTCACCTCGGGCGTCGCGATCCCGGCTTCCGACGTCTTCGCCGAAAATGGCGTTCTGATGGTTACCCCGACCGCAACCGCCCCGGACCTCACCGCCCGCGGCCTGACCAACGTTCTGCGCACCTGCGGCCGCGACGACCAGCAGGCCGAAGTTGCCGCCGCCTACGTGCTGAAGGCCTTCAAGGACAAGAAGGTCGCGATCATTCATGACAAGGGCGCCTACGGCAAGGGCCTCGCCGATTCCTTCAAGAAGGCGATCAATGCCGGCGGCATCACCGAAGCGATCTATGATTCCGTCACCCCCGGCGACAAGGATTTCAGCGCGCTGATCACCCGTCTGAAGGCCGATGGCGTCGAAGTCATCTATTTCGGCGGTTATCACCCGGAAGGCGGCCTGCTCGCACGCCAGTTGCATGACCTGCAGGTCAACGCCACGATCGTCGGCGGCGAAGGCCTCTCCAACACCGAATTCTGGGCAATCGGCAACGAAGCCGCGGCTGGCACCGTCTTCACCAACGCTTCGGATGCGCTGAAGAACCCGGATTCCGCCACCGCCGTCAAGGTTCTGCAGGCTGCCGGCATTCCGCCGGAAGCCTTTACGCTCAACGCCTATGCCGCCGTCGAAGTTCTGAAGGCCGGCATCGAAAAGGCCGGCAGCGCCGAAGATTCAGCTGCGGTCACAACGGCGCTGAAGTCCGGCGAGCCGATCTCGACCGCCATCGGCAAGCTCACCTATGGCGAAACGGGCGACCTCACCTCGCCGAGCTTCTCGCTGTTCAAGTGGGAAGGCGGCAAGATCGTCGCGGCTGAATAAGCCCGCGGCAGATCGGAATTGACGAGCGCCGGGAGGAAACTCCCGGCGTTTTTGTTTGGGCGATGAAGGAAGGGAGACATGCGGCATCTCCCTTCTCCCAGCCTGCGGGGAGAAGGTGGCCGACAGGCCGGATGAGGGGCAGATACCGCGGCATTCTCTAAGATGGGAGTCTTGCCCCTCAGCCTAACCCTCTCCCCGCCTGCGGGGAGAGGGAACGATAGAGATACAGTTCCCTCAGGTCCCATCATCTTACGACGATGGAAAGCCCCGTTTCCGCCACTCGCTTTTCGGCACTTCCTTCCCGATATCGAAACCGAAGGAGCGGACGACCATGCCCTCGGCATCAACCTCGCAGCGGAAAGCCAGATCGTACCAACGATTTTTGGAACGGAAGGCCGCGTGCGGCACCTTGAGCACATTGCCCTTCGGCAGCTCGAAGGACGGCACCAGTTCGGCATTGTAGGAGGGCGATCCGTTCCTCAGCTGGGAATAAAGCTCGCTGCTGCACAGCCGGGCGATGCGCTGGCCGCGTGACAGATTGCCCATCGCCTCCCGGGCGATCGGGTCTTCGCTGATTTTTTCCGAAAACAGCTTCTTCGCCTCCGGAATGTCTGCGGTAACGTCCAGTTTTTCCGGTTCAGGCTCCACCACATCGGGCTTTTCAGGTTTTGCTTCGGCAGCTTCCGGCAATGGCTCGACGGCATCGGCAAGATCAGCCTGGCTCTGCGCAGATAGCGTCTCGACCTCCGGCTTTTTCTCGACCTCTTCCGTCTTCGCCGGCTCAACCGGCTTGGTTTCCGGCTCGACGGTCTTTTCGGGCGGTGGCTTGGCGGCCTCGGCGGTGGCATCGCCATCCTTGGCATCGGCGCTGCCCGTCGCCTTTTCGGCGAATTCATAGACGGGGCGCAGCACCGGGATCGGCACCTTCTCTGCTGCCGGCTGGGCCGGAGGCTGTTCCTGTTGCTGCTTCTCTTCGGCGGCCGGAGGTGGCGGCTCCGCCTGCTTTTCTTCCGGCGGTTCCTCGGCTTTTTCCTCCGGTGGCGGCGGCACCATCTCGACGCTGACGGTCTCTTCCTCAGGCGGCGTGAAATCCGGCATTGGCAGTTGATAGAGCAGGATGCCGCCAACGACGACGTGGAGCGCGACCGAGATGATCGTGCCCCATCTCAGCTCTCGCCAGTCCCGCTTTTCATTCTGCTGCATCATTGCCTTCACACCCGCCGTCCCGGAAACCGGCGGGACGAGCCCTTCACTTTGGCGGGCAAGACCGAAATATCAAGAGCGCACTACCGCTTTTGCCGTCAGAGCGAAAGCGCCTCGCCATCCGCCGGAATGCGGAGCTGCGAGGCCGAAACGCCCCTGACGTCCGCTGCCGCCCGTAAATCCGCGCGGCTCACCGTCGCATGGTCCAGCGCTTCCATATGCACGGCAACGACAGTTGCTGCCGGCGCCAGTTCACAAACCGCGACCGTTTCGGCCGCATCCATGACGATCAGGTCACCATTCCATTTCGCCCCGCAGGAGTGGGTGACGATCACATTCGGGCGCGTGTCTCGGATCGTCTTTTCGACCGGCGGGTAAAGCACGGTGTCGCCGGCCCAATAGACGCTCGGCTCGCCCTCGCCTTCCAGACTGAAACCCATGACCGCCCCCATGAGATCGACCACCGGGCCAAGGCCGTGGCTACCTTCGCGGCGGGTCAGCGTCAGGCCGCTCCAGACGGCACGGTCGGTCAGCGGCGTGACGTCGGTAAAGCCCGCTTCACGAATTTCCTCTTCATCGCCCGGCTGACAGAAGATCGGCAGGTCCTTGCGCAGCCGCTCCTTGGCGACATCGTCGAAATGATCCGTGTGAAGGTGAGAGACGATCACCATTTCCACACCCTCAAGAATATCGTCGATCGAAACCGGCAACTCGACCGTCGGATTGGGCGACCGGCCGGTGAAGGACGGCAGCGAATGTTTCGGCGCCAGATAGGGATCGATCAGCACGGTACGGCCGGCATAATCGAGCTTCAGGGTGGCGTTGCGAAAAAGCTGGAGCTTCATGCTGATGTCCTTCTGGCTGTCGAGCGCGCCTGCAAGATGGTTGAGTGCCGGCGTCAAAACAACAGTGAATTTTCGTTTCAACAACAATGACGCCGGGCCGGCGTTCTGCAGCCCGGCGAATAGTCAGGCAAAGTCAGTCAGACCGCCCAATCCGAATCCAGTGAATAGGCGCGGACATAGTCTATCTTCATCTGCGCACCATCGGCAAAATCACCCGACGGCGTGCCGCCAGCACCCCCGACCGCCAGATTGACGACCATATACATCGGATCGTGCATATCCGAGGGCGTTGCCGCCCGTGCGATCTCGACATCGTCGAAATACCAGACCAGTTCATCCTTGGTCCAAAGCAGACCGTAATTGTGAAATCCGTCCGTGGTCGGGACGTCCGTCGCCGTGTGCTTCATCGTATGCGAACCCGTTTCCATCGAATGGACGGTCGTATGAATCGTCTGGGGCTCCTGTCCTCGCATCTCCACGACATCCAGTTCCGGCGGCCATTTGCCGTCTTCCGGCAACAGCCAGAATGCCGGCCATGCTCCCCGATCATTCGGCATATCCGCCCTGATTTCGAAATAGCCATACGTCTGCACGAAGGATGAATGGGTGGTCAGCATGCCGGACGTATAGGCGCGGCCGCCGACAGCCTGCTGCGCGCCGTCGGGCACCGGCGCGGCATCAATCGTCAAAATACCGTTGTTGACGGTAAAGGGATTGAGCGACCGCGTCGGCGCATAGGTCGGGTTGACGTACCATTGCTGTTCGCCGTTCGTATGCAGCGTGCCGCCGCTTTCCGGTGCCCAGGGAAACTTTGCGTCCCAGATGCCGCCCTTGTCGCTGCGAAGCCAAAGCGTCGAGAAATTGTCGAAGAAACTCCGGGTCACGTGGCTTTTGTCGATCGACAGATCGAACTGTTCCACCTTCAGGTCCTCGGCCCGCGTGTCGGCAAAGACGAGCTTTTCGCCATTACCAAGATCGAGACTCAGGTTATCGCCCTTCTGACTGAGCCTCCCCATCACTTGCTCGAAGGACGTCAGACCGTAACCTTTCAGGCGCACCGTATCGTCTGCACGGAAATCAGTGATGAGATCGCTCCCCGCCCCGCGCTCGAACAAAAACGTGTCTGCGCCGGCGCCACCGGAGAGCACATCATTGCCCCGCCCACCAAAGAGCGTCTGTGCGCCGGAACCGCCGCAAATGATGTTGTCGGCAGCGTTGCCAAAAGCGTGGCGCCCGTTTCCAGTCACGTCAAGATTCTCGATATTGGCGGGAAGCGTATAGCTCATCCAGGTCGAGATCGTATCGACCCCTTGGCCGGTCCCCTCTTCCGCCGTGTTATCAGCGGAATAGAGATAATAGATATCGTCGCCTGCCCCACCCTTCATCACCACCCGGACATCGGCGCTGCCCCAGAGTGAATCGTTTCCGGCCGAGCCATTCAGGATCGAGGTCGATCCAACGGCAGAAAACCAGGCCGTCGAAGCCCCGCTATAAGAGAGGGTCTTGCCTACCGCATTCACAACAGTCTTCGTCATTGGGCTGCTCCACTATCACACGCAGTAGCCCCAGCGATCGAAAGCCTAACATCGTGAAGTTGCAGGACCAAGCATTGCAGCGCAGCAAAGTTCGGTTTGCCTAACGTTCTCGAACGCTCAATCCGGCCATTGTCCCGGAAAAGAAACGGCCGTGCCCACCCGCATACCGGAACCGCCAATAAAAAAGCCGGGCGAATTGCCCGGCTTTTTTAAAACTTGTCTCTCTCGTCCCGATCAGCTGTCGAGGAACGAGCGGAGCTTGCGGGAGCGGCTCGGGTGCTTCAGCTTGCGCAGCGCCTTCGCTTCGATCTGACGAATACGTTCGCGCGTCACCGAGAACTGCTGGCCGACTTCTTCGAGCGTGTGGTCGGTGTTCATGCCGATGCCGAAGCGCATGCGCAGCACACGCTCTTCGCGCGGCGTGAGCGATGCCAGAACGCGGGTCGTCGTCTCGCGCAAGTTCGCCTGAATGGCGGCGTCGATCGGCAGTAGCGCGTTCTTGTCCTCGATGAAGTCACCGAGATGCGAATCCTCTTCGTCACCCACCGGGGTTTCGAGCGAGATCGGCTCCTTGGCGATCTTCAGGACCTTACGGACCTTTTCGAGCGGCATGGCGAGCTTTTCAGCCAGTTCTTCCGGCGTCGGCTCGCGGCCGATTTCGTGCAGCATCTGGCGCGAGGTGCGGACGATCTTGTTGATCGTCTCGATCATGTGCACCGGAATACGGATCGTGCGGGCCTGGTCGGCGATCGAGCGGGTGATCGCCTGCCTGATCCACCAGGTCGCATAGGTCGAGAACTTGTAGCCACGACGGTACTCGAACTTATCAACCGCCTTCATCAGGCCGATGTTGCCTTCCTGAATGAGATCGAGGAACTGCAGGCCGCGGTTCGTGTACTTCTTGGCGATCGAGATCACCAGACGCAGGTTGGCCTCGACCATTTCCTTCTTGGCGATGCGCGCTTCGCGCTCGCCCTTCTGGACCATGGAGACGATGCGACGGAATTCCGCGATCGAGATACCGGTTTCCGTGGCGAGATTCTGGATCTCGGCGCGGATGTTGCGGATCATCGTGCCTTCGTTCTTGGCGAATTCCTTCCAGCCCTTGGCGGCGAGGTTGGAAATCGACTTCATCCAGTTCGGATCAAGTTCCGCGCCGGAATACTGCTCGAGGAACGAATCACGCTTGACGCCGTAGCTTTCGGCAAGGCGCAGCAGGCGGCCTTCGTTCTGCATCAGGCGCTTGGAGATGTCGTAGAGCTGCTCGACGAGGCTGTCGATGCGGTTCTGGTTGAGCGACAGCGACTTGACGGCGGTGATCAGCTCGTCCTTCAGCTCCTTGTAGCGGCGCTCCTGGGCGGGAGACAGCGTACCGGTCGCCTGCAGGCGGGCTTCCACCTGCTGGTCCTGCAGCTTGCGCAGCTTCTTGTAGGTGTCGGCGATGGTGTCGAGGGTCGCCATGACCTGCGGGCGCAGTTCGGCTTCCATCGCAGCAAGAGACAGGTTCGACTCGTCGTCGTCCTCTTCCTCTTCCTCCGGCGGAAGGCCCTCGCCGCCGACATTGGTGATGTCGTCGTCGGAGGAGCGCGCCTTGCGGGTCTTTTCCTTTTCCTCGGCAGCCTTGCGGTCTGCCTCGATCTTTTCCGGGCTCTGGAACTGCGGCGCAGCCTTGGCCTCGGGACCGGAATAGGTGGTTTCGAGATCGATGATCTCGCGCAGCAGCGTCTGGCCTTCGTTGAGTTCGTCGCGCCAGATGATGATGGCCTGGAACGTCAACGGGCTCTCGCAGAGGCCTGCGATCATCGTTTCGCGGCCGGCCTCGATGCGCTTGGCGATAGCGATTTCGCCCTCGCGCGACAGTAGCTCGACCGAGCCCATTTCGCGCAGGTACATGCGCACCGGATCGTCGGTACGGTCGGTCGGTTCCTTCTTCTTGGCGGTCGCAAGCGCGGTGCCGCCGGAAGAGGTGAGTTCTCCGCCTTCGCTTTCGCTGTCATCGTCGCTGCTGTCGTCTTCGCCGGCAGCGGCTTCATCGACTTCCTCGTCCTCGACGACGTTGATGCCCATGTCGGACAACATCGCCATCGTGTCTTCGATCTGCTCGGAAGTCACTTCTTCGGAGGGCAGAACGGAGTTGAGTTCGTCCATGGTGACGTAGCCGCGCTTCTTGGCGGCCTTGATCATCTTCTTGACGGCGTCATCCGAGAGATCGAGAAGCGGGCCATCGGGAGCGCCTTCGCGTTCGGCTTCTGCTTCTTCGTTCTCTTTGACTTTGGTTGCCATTCTTCGTCGCTTTCCCTGGACAAGCATTCTTATGACGGGCGGAAACCTTTCGGCCTGCCACCGCGAATCATTACCCCTGACGTAACGGGATGATGTTTAATTCCTGATTAACCACGACAGTCACCGTGGATGATGCGGCCGGCTGCGACAGCAGGACACTTGAAAGACCACTTGCATGATTGCCGTAACCGCCGTACCCATTTTCACCTTCTTCGCCAGAATGGTTGATTCCCAGAAATTTCCGCTCCGTCAAGCGTTTCCGGTCAAAAACCGTTCGATTCGGTAAAAAACGCTGAATTCCAACTCGCAGACTGGAATTCCGGCTTCCTGCGGCAGATGTAGGCGTTCGCCCCTAAAAGACAAGGGGTACGGCAATTGCTAATGTAGAGTCTCGCTCAACTTTCGAGTCGGCCTGCAACGGACTGCAACTCCGAAGGAATCGCCGCCGCCACGGAAAACGGACGGCGGAACCGCCTTACGCGCCTTCTCCGAGGCTGGGATCGTGAAACAGCTTGCCGCTCCAGGCGCCATGGATCGTCTTGCCCGCAACGACCAGCCAGATCGCGGCAAGCGCCACCGCCAGCCCGTCGGCGAAGATTTCAAGACCGCGCACCGGGAAGAGGCCGGCAAGCTTCAGCGTTGCCAGCGTAAAGACGCCGAGCGGAAAGGTATAGCCCCACCAGCTGAGGTCGAAGGACAGGCCCTCGCGCAGATGACGGATGGTGACTAGGACCGCGACGCAGAACCACCAGATGCCGTACCCCCAGAGCAGAAAGGCGCCCATCAGGCTTGCCCCTGCCATGGCCGGAGCAAGCGGCCCAAGCCCGGCGGCCTCCAGCACCGGCGTTCCGTTGGCGGAAAACAGGATCAGCGCAAGCGCGCCGGTGCCGAGCGGCCCGAGCGCCAGCCAGCTCGTCGCGGCCATGGAGACCGGCGGCAGCTTGTGAAGCACAAGGCGCAGGAACAGGATGACGAGAATGCCGAGCGCCAGCGGCACCGAGCAGGACCAAAGCACATAGCTCGCCAGAAGCACGCTCAACTGCTCCGAACCACTCGAAAGATGCGGCAGCAGCAGCGCACCGCTCGCCGCAACCACTTCGGCCGCAACGACCGGCAGCAGCCACACCGCGCTCATTCGCTCGATCGCATGCTCCTGCCGGGTGAACATCATGAAAGGCACCATAAGGCCGATGCCGAGGGCCAGCAGCACATCACTCCACCAGAACCGCGCCACCACCTCCGCTGCGATCAGCCCCTTTGGCACAAGATAAAGCACCGCACCGTTGATGACGGTGGCAAATGCCATGGGAATGCAGCCGAGAAACATCGAGGCGACCGGATGGTCGAAAAGCCGTAATGCATCCCGCGGGAAACAGACCCACTTTGCCGCATAGGCGAGCGTCAGGCAGAAGAAGAGCAGGCCATTCAGCACGAAAAGCCCCTCCCCCAGCATGGACGCCACCGGCAGGGACGGAAACTGGCCGAGCACCAGCGACATGGCGCCGGTGCCCATGCTGGCCGCAAACCAATTGGGCGTGAAATGCCGGATGTTGCGGGCGGTGCGACCGTGGGTGCGGGTTTGGTGCGGCAGGGCGATGTGGATCGACATGGGAAAGGCTCTCGTCAAAGGACTGGCCAAGGGATAACGCTACGAATAAATCGACTCCAACGAATTGTTTTGCTATATTCATTCGATAAAATCGATCAATCGAGCCAAACCATGACTCTCGACCAATTGCGCATCTTCGTCGAAGTCGCGGCACTGGAGCACATCACCCGCGCGGCCGAGCGCTTGAACATGACGCAATCGGCCGTCAGTGCCGCTATCTCGGCGCTGGAAACCCGGCACGACATTCGCCTCTTCGACCGGGTCGGGCGCATGATCGTGCTCAATCAGGCAGGCCGCAGCTTTCTGGCAGAGGCTCAGGCGGTGCTGAACCAAGCGAGGGTCGCCGAAGCAGCACTCAACGATCTGAGCGGCCTGATGCGCGGCCGGCTCTCGGTGATGGCCAGCCAGACCGTCGGCTCCTACTGGCTGCCGGAGCGGTTGGCCCTCTACCGCCGCCGCTATCCCGGCATCGAGATCGCCGTACGCATCGGCAATTCCGTCGAAACCAGCCATGCGGTGACGGCCGGCGAGGTTGAAATCGGCGTTATCGAATGGATGAGCGATGCGAAGGAACTGACGAAATCCGTTGCCGATATCGACGAGATGATCGTCGTCGTCGCACCCGATCACCCCTGGGCGGACGGTCGCCCGCGCCGCGTTGAGAATTTTCCCGAAATCGACTGGGTGCTGCGCGAGGAAGGTTCCGGCACGCGCTACGCTTTCGAGCGGATCATCACCGATGGCGGCGTTGCGCTGGAAAGCCTCAAGGTGCCGCTGATCATGCCGGAGAACGAGGCTGTGCTGGGCGCGGTCATCGCCGGCATGGGCGCGACGCTTCTGTCACGCAGCGTGGTGAAGGCGGTTTTGCAGAGCGGGCAGGTCCGGCAGCTGAATATGCCGGCCTTTCCCCGCCCCTATTATTTCCTGCGGCATAGCCAGCGCTACCGCAGTCGCGCCGGCGAAGCCTTCGAAGCTCTCTGCCGCGAGCAGACGCCCGCGGCTTGAGCTTATTCGAGCATCAGACGCCCCAGTCCATCACCACCTTGCCGGAATTGCCCGAGCGCATCGCTTCAAAACCTTCACGGAAATCGTCGATGCCGATGCGGTGGGTGATGATCGGGGAAAGATCAAGCCCGCCCTGTACGAAGGCGATCATCTTGTACCAGGTCTCGAACATCTCGCGGCCATAGATGCCCTTCAGGGTCAGCATCTTGAAGATGACCTTGTTCCAGTCGATGCCGAAACCGTCCGGGGCGATGCCGAGAATGGCGATCTTGCCGCCATTGTTCATCGTATCGATCATCGAGCGGAAGGCCGGCGGCGCACCCGACATTTCGAGACCGACGTCGAAACCTTCGGTCATGCCGATCTGGTTCATCACGTCGGCAAGATCCTCCTTCGAGGCATCAACGACATAATCGATGCCGACCTTGCGGGCGAGATCGAGACGGACGGGATTGATGTCGGTGATGACCACCTTGCGCGCGCCGGAGCGCTTGGCGACCATCGCGCCCATGATGCCGATCGGCCCCGCGCCGGTGACGAGCACGTCCTCGCCGACGAGATCGAAGGACAGCGCCGTGTGCACGGCATTGCCGAAGGGATCGAAGATCGCAGCGACCTCATCCGGCACGTCGTCCGGGATCGGCACGACATTGTATTCGGGAATGCAGACGAACTCGCCGAAGGAGCCGGGACG
The DNA here is from genome assembly GCF_001424985.1 of Rhizobium sp. Root1212. Classification (GTDB taxonomy): domain Bacteria; phylum Pseudomonadota; class Alphaproteobacteria; order Rhizobiales; family Rhizobiaceae; genus Pararhizobium. Next base: position 420,029 of record NZ_LMDA01000012.1, on the reverse strand, counting down.
GTTGACGCCGACGCCCTTGGTGTAGTGGCAGAGATGACCACGGCCGGCGCGGCAATTGCGGCATTTGCCGCAGACGATGTGCCCCTCGCCCGACACGCGCTCGCCGACCTTGTACTTGGTGACGGAGGAGCCGATCTGAGCAATCTCGCCGACGAATTCATGGCCGACGACCATCGGCACGGGGATGGTCTTCTGCGCCCACTGGTCCCAGTTCCAGATATGGACGTCGGTGCCGCAGATCGCCGACTTGCGCACGCGGATCAGGACATCATTCGGGCCGGGTTCCGGCACGGGCACATGCTCCATCCAAAGCCCGACCTCCGGCTTTGCCTTGACGAGCGCCTTCATCATATTGGTCATCGTACCCTCCACGGTATGCGGCGCCTCGCCCGGCCTTCCGGCCATTGCAGATCATCGAAAAGGGGAGGCATGCGGCGGACATTAGAGCATTTCGCCGCCGAATAAAATCACTTCGCGTTGCCCAAAGACGCTAAAAATCAAGGTGCTAGGACAGAAACCAGGCCTCGGCGGAATATCCGCCGATCCGGTACGTTTTCAATCGTTTCGCAAAGCCCGACAAGCCATGTGGTCACGCTTTCGAGGGGGACCAGCAGGAACGAAATCGCCGCAGCCACGTTTTCCGGCCATCATTTCGAAAGGAGAACGTCATGAACAAGATGCTTATCACTGCGGCTGCCCTTGCAGCCCTCGCGACCACTGCCGCCGCACAGGAAGCCACGGTCACCGGCATGGTCGGCGGCGCCGCAACCGGCGCCATCATTGCAGGTCCCATCGGCGCCGGCGTCGGCGGCGTCATCGGTGCAGTCGCCGCCGGCACGATCGATCCGCCCCCGGCCAAGGTCGTCACCTATGTCCAGCAGCAGCCCGCGCCGCAGCCCATCGTGGTGCAGCAGCAGGTCGTCGTCGGCAAGCCCATTCCCCGCGAGGTCATTCTGACGCCCGTGCCGGAAGACCAGCGCTACGCCTATGCCGTGGTCAACAACCAGCGCGTGATCGTCGATCCGAACACCTACACCGTCGTTCAGGTCCTGAACTAACCCATCAGGCCGACAACCCGTCGCCCGCGAAAGGCGGCGGGTTTTGCGTTTTCAGGCTGTGCTTTTGGAACATTATTGGGCGCGTTCGCCCACCGGTTTCAGCAAAAAGAGCGCATTGCGCAGACAACTCATTGAAATAACAGATATATTGAAAAACGGCCACTTAAACCGCTTCTGTTTGAGAGGACGCGCATTCATCGTCCGTTCATCGGTTCCCTTCATAAAAAGCGCGTTAATTCAATGGGCTAGCCCAAGCTGAACCTCTAGGGAACGATAATATGAACAGCCTTAAACTTGCCGCTCTTGCAGCCGCCGTCATCTTCGCGGGCTCGACCGCCCATGCGGAAGATCTGGTCTTCAAGCTGAAGAACGGCACCAATTCCGTGCTCAACAATTTCCACGCCTCGCCGGTCGGCGTCGAAAAGTGGGAAGACGACATTTTCGGCCAGCAGGTGCTTAACCCCGGCGAAACGATCGAAATCACCATTGCCGATGGTCGCGACGTCTGTAACTACGACATGCGCTTCGAATTTCAGGGCGACGAACTGACCACGACCACCGACACGCAGAACCTCTGCGAACTCGGCGAATATACGATCGAAGAATAATACGGAGCCTTTGCGGCCCGGAAGCCGGCCTCGCCACAAATGGCGGGGCCGGTTACCGTTTGGCCTTAGCTGATAACGCCGAGCGAACGGCCGACCTCCTCGAACACCGAGATGACCCGGCGGACATCGGCTTCGCTGTGTGCTGCCGACATCTGGGTGCGGATGCGTGCCTGCCCGCGCGGCACGACCGGGAAGGAGAAGCCGATCACATAGACGCCCTTTTCCAGCATGCGGGACGCCATTTCCTGCGCCAGCGCCGCATCGCCGAGCATGACCGGGATGATCGGATGCCCCTCGCCTGCCAGCGTAAAGCCCAGCCTCGACATTTCGCTGCGGAAGAGCGCCGAATTCGCCTCCAGCCGTGCCCTGAGCGCATCGCCCTGGTCGATCAGGTCGAACACCTTCAGCGATGCCGCCGCGATGACCGGCGCCAGCGTGTTGGAGAACAGATACGGGCGCGAACGCTGGCGCAGCCAGTCGATCACTTCCTTTTTGCCCGAGGTATAGCCGCCGGAAGCGCCGCCCAGCGCCTTGCCGAGCGTGCCGGTGATGATATCCACCCGTCCCTCGACGCCGCAATATTCCGCCGAGCCGCGTCCATGCTTGCCGACAAAGCCGACGGCGTGGCTGTCATCGACCATCACCATCGCGCCGTATTTTTCCGCGAGATCGCAGACACCGGCGAGATTGGCGATGATGCCGTCCATCGAAAACACGCCATCCGTGGCGATCAGCTTGAAGCGGCTGCCTTCCGCCTTCTTCAGCTCCTCTTCCAGCGCCGCCATGTCGTTGTTGGCATAGCGGAAGCGCTTGGCTTTCGAGAGCCGGACGCCATCGATGATCGAGGCATGGTTCAGCGCGTCGGAGATAATGGCATCCTCTTCGCCGAGCAGCGTTTCGAACAGGCCGCCATTGGCGTCGAAGCAGGAGGAATAGAGGATGGTGTCTTCGAGCCCGAGGAAGGAGGAGATGCGCGCCTCCAGTTGCTTGTGCTCTTCCTGCGTGCCGCAGATGAAACGGACGGAGGCCATGCCGTAGCCGTAACGGTCGAGCGCTTGCTTGGCGGTCTCGGTCAGTTCGGCATTGTCCGCGAGGCCGAGATAGTTGTTGGCGCAGAAATTCAGGACCTTCTGGCCGGAAGCGACCTGGATTTCGCCGCTCTGCTTGGAGGTGATGACGCGCTCGGTCTTGTAGAGACCCGCCGACTTCAATCCTTCGAGTTCGCGGGAAAGGTGATCGATGAAGGCAGACGACATGGCTTGGACTCCAAGATGGGGGAATTGCGAAAAGACCTAACATATTCCCGCCCCCAGTCCAGCCAAGGCGGCGACGACAGGCGATGTTGTCACGACAGAGGATGCTCCCCCACGTGGCAAGATCTGGCCTTCCCGGTTGAAAAAACCGGGCCGGCCATGCCATGACAAGACATGAGTATTTTCGATAGATTTTCCCTTGAAGGCCAGGTGGCGCTGGTGACCGGTGGCGGTCGGGGCCTTGGCTTCGAAATCGCCAAGGCTCTCTCCGAAGCCGGCGCCCATGTCGTCATCACCGGCCGCACCGCCGCGACCCTCGATGCAGCAGCAGCGAGCATCGCCAGCCAAGGTGGCCGTGTTGAAACCGCGGCCTTCGACATCGCCGACCGGCAGGCCCAGCGCGCGGCCCTTGCCGATATCCAACAGCGGCATGGCCGGCTCGATATCCTCGTCAACAATGTCGGCGCCCGCGACCGCCGTTCGTTGGCCGAGATGGAAGACGACGCCATCCTCGACCTCATCCGCACCGACCTGATCGCGGCCACGACGCTCGCCCGCGATTCGGCTCTGCTGATGAAGAAGAACAATTATGGTCGGCTGATCTCGATCACCTCGATCAACGGCCATGTGGCCATGCCCTCGGACGGCGTCTATCCCGTCGCCAAGCAGGGGCTGACTGGCCTGATGCGCAGCATGGCCGTCGAATTCGGCCCCTTCTGCATCACCAGCAACGCCATCGCTCCCGGCTGGTTTGCCACGGAAACCAATGCCGCCATGGCCGCCAACGAGGAGTTGATGCCCTTCGTGCGCCAGCGCATTCCGGTGCAACGCTGGGCGCGGCCGGATGAGATCGCCGGCGCCGCGCTGTTCCTCGCCAGCCCTTCCGCCTCCTTCGTCAACGGCCATGTGCTGACCGTCGACGGCGGCATGACGGTCCGGATGTAATCAGCTGCGCTGCAGGGCCAGATGCGCGCCGAGCCCGACGAGCACCGTGCCGCCTGCCCGCTGCAACAGCCTCTGTGCCCGGCCAGAACGCTGCAGCCGCTTCATGACGGCGCTTGCAAGCAGCACGCAGACGATATCGGCCGACGAGAAGATGCAGTTGACGATCGTGCCGAGCAGCAGGAATTGCAGCCAGACCGGCTGTCCCGCGGCAGGATCGATGAACTGCGGCAGGAAGGCGAGGAAAAACAGCGCCGTCTTCGGATTAAGTACTTCGACGGTGATGCTCTCGAAAAAGGCGCGCTTTCCCGATTTCGGCGCAAAGCCAGCGGACGCCGCGCCGTCCTCCGCCTTGGCGCGCATCAGCGACAGGCCGAGCCAGACGAGATAGGCGGCCCCGCCGAGCTTGACCGCCATGTAAAGCGCCGGCACCGCATGAAAGAGCACGGAAAGCCCGGCGGCGGCCGCGATCACATGCACATAGCAGCCGAGATGAATGCCGAGCGTCGCCATGAAACCGGACCAGCGCCCGCGCGCCATGGTCTGTGCTGCCGCATAGAGCATGGCGGGACCCGGAATATAGGCAAAGATCGCGGTAGTGATCAGGAAAGTGACGAAGAGTTCCGGCGACGACATGAGGTGCTCCCGATTGGCGGCATGTGGATTGTCATAGCCTATCTCGGGGCGAGGCCCAATGGGTGTCAGATCGCAGCTTTGATAGATGCCGCGCACCCCCTCTGCCCTGTCGGGCATCTCCCCCTCAAGGGGGGAGATTGGCAGGAGGCCGCCCCTTGCTCCCGATCTCCCCCCCTGAGGAGGAGATGTCAGCAAAGCTGACAGAGGGGGGTGATGCGGCAAACGCCGCTTTCGCCTACCCGCCCTCGTGCTCGCGAATGGCCTTGAGGAAAATCGCTCCATAGCGCTCGCGCTTGGACTGGCCGATCCCCGGAATATCAAGCAACTCGTCCTCATCCGAAGGTCGCTCCTTGGCGAGCGCGATGAGCGTCGTATCCGGAAAGATGACGTAAGGCGGCACGTTCAGTTCGCGCGCCAGCGTCGCCCGCACGGTCCTGAGCGCCTGGAACAGCTCCCCATCGCGATCCGACAGCGTGCTGCGCGCCGCAGAAGCCGCCGCCGAGCGGTTACCGGCCTTGGCCTTGCCGAGGCTCGGCCGGTCCTTGCGGAAACGCACCTCGCGCTCGCGCTTGAACACCGCACGCGCCTCCGGCTCGAGCTTCATCGCCCCGAAGGCGGAATGGTCGATGCTGATCAGGCCGGCGGCGAGTAGCTGCCGGAACACCGACTGCCAGGTTTTGGCCGGGATATCCTTGCCCGCCCCGAAGACCGGCATGTCGGCATGGCCAAACCGCTGCGTCTTCTCGTTTTCAACCCCCATCAGCACATCGATGACATGGCCGGTGCCAAAGCGCTCGCCGGTGCGGTAAACCGCAGCCAGGGCCTTGATCGCAGCTTCCGTACCGTCCCAGGTATCGACCGGCTTCAGGCAGGTGTCGCAGTTCTCGCAGCGGCCGGGATGCGGCTCGCCGAAATGGGCGAGGATCGCCTGCCGCCGGCAGGAGGCCGTCTCGCAAATCGCGAGCAGCGCATTGAGCTTGGCGCGCTCCACGCGCTTGATATCGTCGGCAGCACTACCCTCGTCGATCATCCGCCGCCGCTGGATCACGTCGGCGAGCCCGTAGGCCATCCAGACATCCGATGGCAGGCCGTCACGCCCCGCGCGCCCGGTTTCCTGATAATAGGCCTCCACCGAACCCGGCAGATCGAGATGGGCGACATAGCGCACATCCGGCTTGTCGATGCCCATGCCGAAGGCGACCGTCGCCACGAGGCAGAGGTTTTCCTCCTTCAGGAAGGCATCCTGATTGGCATCGCGCAACGCCCGGTCCATGCCGGCATGATAGGGCAAGGCACGGATGCCCTGCGTGTTCAGCCACTCCGCGGTATCCTCGACCTTGGCACGCGACAGGCAATAGACGATGCCGCTTGAACCCTCATGCCGCGACAGGAACCGCAAAAGCTGCTGGCGCGGCTGGTCGCGCTCGACGATTTCATAGGCAATGTTCGGCCGGTCGAAGCTGGTGGTAAACACCGCCGCGCCCTGCAGGCCGAGCCGCTCGATGATATCTTCGCGCGTATGCGGATCGGCGGTTGCCGTCAGCGCAATGCGCGGCACGCCGGGGAAATGCTCGCCCAGCTGGCCCAGCTCGCGATATTCCGGCCGGAAATCATGTCCCCATTGCGACACGCAATGCGCCTCGTCGATGGCGAACAGCGCAATCTTCGCACTGCCGATCAGATCGCGGAACGACGGCGTCAGGATACGCTCGGGCGTGACATAGAGCAGATCGAGCTTTCCCGCCCGCAAGGCATCGCGCACGGCAAAAGCCTCGTCGCGGGTAAGCGACGAATTGAGCGCCGCCGCGTTGACGCCAAGCTGCTTCAAAGCCTCCACCTGATCGCGCATCAGCGCAATCAGCGGCGAAACGACGATGCCGACACCATTCCGGCATAGGGACGGAATCTGGAAGCAGAGCGACTTACCGGCCCCGGTCGGAAACAGCACGACCGCATCGCCACCCGCCGTCACACGCTCAATGACATCGGCCTGCTTGCCGCGAAAAGCCGAATAGCCATAGACGGTTTTCAGAACGTCGAGCGGGTTCTTCGTTCCGTTTCCGTTGAAGAGTGAGCTGGTAACATCGTTCATCGCAAGCAACTCTTATTTTCCGGCCGGGCCTTTGACCCGGCCGGAAAGCACGCCGAAGCCATCGATGATCGCCTCCTGGTTTTCCAGCCGGGTGACCTCGAACTGCACCTCCTGCAGCGTGCGCAATATCTGGTCGACGCTGTCGAGATCGCCCTCTTCCGTGGCGTGGCCGAGTTCCATTTCAAGCTCGTGCCGCTGCCAGAGCAGCGCTTTGGTACGCTTGTGCAGCGAGAGCGCCTGCAGATAGCCTTCGCGGGCATCTTCCGGTGCGGCGTCCACCGTCGCCGTCCAGAGCCGGGCGAAACGGATCTGCTGGTCGAGCGTCTTCAACAGCGCGCCGAAACCATCGGCCTCCAGCTGTTCCACCAGCCCGTCGCGGGAAAGGCGCGGCCCCTTGGCCGCCGCCGCATTCAGCACCGAGGACCAGAAGCGCTGGAGATCGCGATTGTCGTATTCGATCGCGGAAATCTCGTCGTATTCCTCAAACAGCAGCTGCGGATGGTTGACGATCGTCAGCGCCAGCACGCTTTCGCGCAACACCGGCAAGGCCTGCCCGCCGGTGACCAGCGAGGACCGTGCCAGACGATCCGAAATACCGCCCGATTCGCGCTGGGCCGGGCCATTGCCACGTCCACCCTGTCCCCGCGCCCCGCCGCGTCCATTGCCGCGCTCGAAATTGCGCTGGAAATCCTGGCGGTTGCTGCCCTGAAAGAAGCCGTTCAGCCGGTCGCGGATATCCTGACCGTAGTGGCGGCGCACGTTTTCATCGGCGATGACCGAGACCACCTGTTTCAGCGTCGCTTCAAGCTCGGCGCGCTTTTCCGGTGTGTCGAAGGTTCCGGATTGCACCTCGCGGCTCCACACCATCTCCGAAAGCGAACGCGCTGCGGCCATCACCTTGTCGAAGGGGCCGCGCCCGTCCGTGCGCACGAGATCGTCCGGGTCCTTGCCATCGGGCAACAGCGCAAAGCGCACGGAACGGCCGGGCTTCAGATGCGGCAGAGCCAGATCGACCGCCCGGTTGGCGGCGCGCAGGCCGGCGCCATCACCATCGAAGCACAGCACCGGCTGCTGCGTCAGCTTCCAGAGCAGTTCCAGCTGGTTTTCGGTGAGGGCCGTGCCGAGCGGGGCAACGGCATTTTCGATACCGGCCTGATGCAGCGCGATCACGTCCATATAGCCTTCGACAGCGATGATCGTGCCGGCTCCATCGGCTCCCGACATCGCCTTTCTGGCACGGGCGAAATTATAGAGCACGTTGCCCTTGTGAAAGAGTTCCGTCTCGTTGGAATTGAGGTATTTCGCCGGCGCATCCGGTGACATCGCCCGCCCGCCGAAGGCGATCACCTTCTCCCGTGAAGAGAGGATGGGAAACATGATGCGATCGCGAAACCTATCGTAGGAAACCGGAATATCCGGCCCGTGCACGACAAGGCCGCAGGCCTCGATCTGTTCCTTCACCACACCCTTGTTCGCCAGATATTCCTTCAGCGCATTGCGGCTTTCCGGCGCGTAACCCAGCCGGAAGGTCTCGATGGTGCGGCCGGTCAGCCCGCGGTCGCGCAGATAGGCCCGCGCCTTGGCGCCGTTCGCCGTCTGCAACTGGTCCTGAAAAAACTGGGTCGCCATTTCCATGACGTCCTGCAGGCTGGCGCGCTGGCGGTCGCGTTTCTCGGCTTCCGCATCCGGCTGCGGCATGGCGACGCCGGCGAGATCGGCGATTTGCTGCACGGCCTCGGGAAAGTTCATGCCATCGAGATCGGTCAAAAACCGGAAGTGATCGCCGGAGACCCCGCAACCGAAACAATGGTAGCGACCCTTGCGATCTTCACAGTGAAAGCTCGGGGATTTTTCGCCGTGGAACGGGCAGCAGGCCCAGAAATCGCCGCGCGACTGGTTGGTCTTCTTGCGGTCCCAGGTCACGCGCTTGCCGATCACGTCCGAAATCGGAACGCGGTCACGTATCTCATCGAGAAAGGCATTGGAAAAGCGCATGGAAACCTCTGGTCAGGCCTCCATATAGGCGCCAAAGCCGCCCCATGCTACAGCCGATATCGGCTATGCGCGCTATTCACAGGCCCGGCCGGCGCCACGAAATCGGCGACGGCCGCCGGTATCGCCGATCGCGGCCGCGATTAAAGCGCTGACAGCAGTTCCTTGAGAACGGCCGACGCCTTGGCGAAATCCATCTGGCCGGCGTAGCGCTCCTTCAGTACCGCCATGCACTTGCCCATGTCGCGAATGCCCTGGGCACCGACTTCGGCGATCACCTCGGCCGTCACCGCCCGCACCTTCTCTTCGGAAAACTGCTCCGGCTGGAAGCCGGCGATTATGGCGATTTCCTCGCGCTCCTGCGCCGCAAGCTCGGGACGACCGGCATCCTCGTAGATCTTGGCCGATTCTTCGCGCTGCTTGACCATCTTGGCGAGGATCTGCAGCACCTCATCGTCGGAAGCGGCGTCCTTGCCGACGCCGCGATTGGCGATGTCGCGCTCCTTGATCGCCGCCTGCACGAGGCGAAGCGTCGAAACGCGGCGCGCCTCCTTGGCCTTCATCGCGGTCTTCAGGGCTTCGTTGATCGTCTCGCGCATGTCGGTTTCTCCTGCCGCCAAAGGGAATGATTTGCCGCTGTCTTAGACCAGCACAGGCAAAACAATCAAACCGATTAGGCAAATATCTGAATTTATTGATTTTTTATTTATTAACAATTCACAGCCGGGTGTTGACCCCAAGGACCTGTGGGACTATTTTCCGGCACCTGCACCGAAATTGGCATGACATCAAGCGACCGCGGGGTCTCCGCGCGCCCATGCCTGAGCACGAGATTTGGCACACGGCCGCGGGAGGCGTCTCCCCGCTTCCCGTCACACGAACGGGATAGAAGAGATGACCGCGACAGCTCCCTGGACTACCGAAAAACCCACCGCCCTGCTCGTCCTTGCCGACGGCACCGTCATCGAGGGCAAGGGCGTCGGCGCGACGGGCCGCGTGCAGGCGGAAGTCTGCTTCAACACGGCGCTGACCGGCTACGAGGAAATCCTCACCGACCCGTCCTATCTCGGCCAGATCGTCACCTTCACCTTCCCGCATATCGGCAATATCGGCACCAATGACGAAGACATCGAAGACCTGACGCCCGCCGCCCGCCACGGCGCCGTCGGCGTCATCTTCAAGGCCGACATCACCGAACCTTCCAGCTATCGCGCCTCGAAGCATCTCGACGACTGGCTGAAGGGCCGCGGCATCATCGGCCTCAGCGGCATCGATACCCGCGCGCTGACGGCCTGGATTCGCGAAAACGGCGCCCCGAACGCCGTCATCGCCCATGATCCGAACGGCAATTTCGACATCGAGGCCCTGAAAACCGAAGCTGCCGCCTGGAGCGGCCTTGAAGGCCTCGACCTCGCCAAGCCCGCCTCCTCCGGCCAGTCCTCGCGCTGGACCGAGACGCCGTGGGTGTGGAACGAAGGCTACGGCGAACTCGCTGAAGACAAGGCCCGCCACCACATCGTCGCGCTGGATTTCGGCGTGAAGCGCAACATCCTGCGCCTGTTTGCCGGCCTCGACTGCAAGGTCACCGTCATGCCGGCAACGACGACAGCCGAAGAAGTGCTGGCCCAGAAGCCGGACGGCATCTTCCTGTCCAACGGCCCCGGCGACCCGGCGGCCACCGGCGAATATGCCGTGCCGGTCATCAAGAACCTTATCGAGACGGACATCCCGGTCTTCGGCATCTGCCTCGGCCACCAGATGCTCGGCCTCGCGCTCGGCGCCAAGACCGAAAAGATGCACCAGGGGCATCACGGCGCAAACCACCCGGTGAAGGACCACACGACCGGCAAGGTCGAGATCGTCTCGATGAACCACGGCTTTGCCGTGGATGCCAAGTCGCTGCCGGAAAGCGTCGAGGAAACCCACGTCTCGCTGTTCGACGGCACCAATTGCGGCCTGCGCGTCAAGGGCAAGAACGTGTTCTCGGTGCAGCATCACCCCGAAGCTTCGCCCGGCCCGCAGGATAGCCACTACCTCTTCCGCCGTTTCATCAATATGGTCAGGGAGAAGAAGGGCGAGCCGGCGCTCGCGGAGCGCTGAGAACAGACACGAAAAAAGGCCCGCGATGCGGGCCTTTTTTTATGCGTTCAGATGATCAGGCCGCAGCCGCCCGCTGCAGAATCTTGCGCTCCCGCGACAGGAAGCGGAAGAACCGCCAGGTGAGCGACGTGCTCGCTGCCGTCAGCCCGATAACGAAGCCGTACCAGACGCCGATGCCGCCGAAGCCGAGCGGAAACGCCAGCACATAGGCCGCGACGAAACCGATCGCCCAATAGGAGATCAGCGCGAAGATCATCGGCACTGTCGTATCCTTCAAGCCCCGCAGCATGCCGGCGGCCAGCGCCTGCACGCCATCGACGAGCTGGAAGGCCCCGGCGATCACGATCAGCGGCCCGGCATAGGCGATGACCTCCATCGCATCCGGCCGGCGCACGTCGAGATAAAGCATCGCAAGCTCATGCGAGAAGAACGCAAAGATAAGGCTACCGACGGCCGAGAAAGCGCAGCCGAGCACCAGCACCGAAATCGCCGCCCGCTTGATGCCCACCGCATCGCCCCGGCCGTGGGCGAGACCGATACGAACCGTCGCAACCTGCGCGAGGCCGAGCGGCACCATGAAGGCGACGGAGGCGAATTGCAGGGCGATGCCGTGGGCGGCAAGCTCGACCGTACCGATCATGCCCATCAGCAGCGATGCGACGGTAAACAGGCTGACTTCCGCCAGCACGGTGACCGCGATCGGCAGGCCGAGCTTCACGACTTCCTTGAGGACCGGCCAATCCGAGCGCCAGAAGCGGACGAAGATTTCGTAATCGCGGGTCTGCGGAATGCGCTGGATATAGATGTAGAGCAGCACGAAGCTCAGCGCGTTGACCACCAGTGCGGAGAAGCCCGCACCGACGATACCCAATGCGGGTGCGCCGAAATGACCGTAGATCAGGATATAGCAGAGCACGGCATTGGCCGCGAGAATGGCGATCGTGACATAGAGGATGACACCGGCCCGCTGCAGCGAACTCAGAAAACCGCGCAGCACCATGAACAGGAGCGCCGGAAATATCCCCCACTGCGCCACGCGCAGGTAGTGGCCGGCCAGTTCAGCCACCTTTGGCTGCTGCCCCATGAAACGGAGTACATGCTCCGCATTCCACAGAAGCGGTGCAGTCAGCACGCCGTAGCCGAGCACCGCCCACATGCCCATGCGCACGGCGCGGCGCACCGCCACACGATCACCCCGACCTTCCGCTTGCGCGACGATCGGCACGACGGCATTGGCAAAACCGGAGCCGAAGATGAAGACAGTGAAGAACATCTGCGCCGCAAGCACCATCGCGGCAAGCTCGGTGGTGCCGAGACGGCCGACCATCAGCACGTCGGTCGCATGGATGGCGAACTGGGCGATCTGCGCGCCGATGAAGGGAATGCCGAGCACAATGCTGGCGCGGTAATGCGCAGACCACGCATTGTTCGTGCCAACCTCCGTTGGGTTTTCGTTCCTCGTCAACATGATAAGAATAGCCTTGGATTCACCGCAGCCGGACAATGGCCGCATGGTGGGTGCCATGGGAAATAGCGCAAGCACCCTTCAAAGGCCAGCGATAGGCTCAAAATTGCTTATCTTTTCATCAAAACATCACAAAATCTGATGGATTTTTGCGCATCTATGCGCTCGCCGGCACTGCTTTGGACCGCAGCCGCATCACATAGATGACGATGGCGAAAATCGTGAAGACGGCGCTCAGGAGGTAAGGCGCACCGGCAAAATGCACGGGCGCTTGCGGTGCAGTGAAGTGCGCAAAGATCTGCGTGAACATGAGCGGGCCGACGATCGTCGTGAAACTCGATATGCTGGAGAGCGCCCCTTGCAGTTCCCCTTGAGCGGACGGCGGTACCTGGGCTGCGGCGATACTCCTGAGCGGCGGGTCGGCAAGTGCCTCAAGACAGGTCGCAAGAATGACGGCATAGACCATCCAGCCCTGAAAGGCGAAGGCATAACCGAAAAACCCGAGCCCGGTGAAAATGAGCCCCACCACGCCCGCCTTCCACTCGCCGAGCAGCGGCACCACCCGCGGCAGCACGAAGCCCATGACGATGGCCCCGCAAATGCCGAAGATACCGAGCGACAGGCCGATCTGCCCCTCGCTCCAGCCATAGCGCTCCGAGGTGACGAACGGCCAGACCGCCGGATAGACGGCATGGGCCTGCCAGTAGAGGAAAAAGACGAGCAATATCCAGCCGATGCCGGGATAGTTGCGCATCTGCTTCAGCGTGCCGAGCGGATTGGCACGTTTCCATTGGAAGCGGCGGCGATGTTCCTGGGCCAGCGTTTCCGGCAACAGAAAGAAGGCAACGGCGAAATTGACGAAGGACAGCGCTGCAGCGCCAAAGAACGGCACCCGCGGCCCGAACTCGCCGAGCACGCCGCCCAGCACCGGCCCCAGCGCAAAGCCGGTGCCAAAGGCTATGCCGATCAGTCCGAAATTCTTGGCGCGATTGCTGTCGTCGCTGGCATCGGCGATATAGGCCGACGCGGTCGAGAAACTCGCGCCGCTGATGCCGGCCAGAACCCGTCCGACGAACAGCATCCCGTAGGAGGTCGCCAGCGCACAGATCAGATTGTCGAATGCGAAAGTGAGAACCGACGCGAGAAGCACCGGCCGTCGGCCAAAACGATCCGACAGATTGCCGATCAGCGGCGCGAACAGAAATTGCATGCCGGAATAGACGAGCAGCAGCCAGCCGCCCTCCACCGCCGCCTCGCCGATCGTCGCACCCGTCAGTTCCTCCAGATAGGCGGGCAGCACCGGCATGATGATGGCGATGCCCATGACATCGAGAAACAGGATGACGAAGACGAGGAACAGGCCGCGCCGTGCCGATTTCGGATCGATCATCACTCCCCCTGCAACGACGCCTGAATACAAAACACGAACGAAACTCTGAGAATACTGCGTAACCCAAAACATCGACCGAAACAATCCATGAACATTTCAATGTTCTTGATGGTGGGATCGGCGATAGTGATGGGGATACTACCGCTGCTGGCGAATGAAATCGACGAAGGCGCGCAGCGGCGCCGGCATGTGGCGGCGGCTGGCATAATAGAGGAACGGCCCCGGAAAAACCGAGATCCAGTCTTCGAGGATCGGCACCAGCTTGCCCTCGGCGATGGCCGACCCGAGAAAATCCTCGAACGTCCTGATGATGCCGATGCCATCGATCGCCGCCTTCACTTCCATGTCGGCGGAATTGGCAACCAGCCGCACCGGTGGCGTGATGCGGATCACTTCTTCTCCCCGCTCGAACTCCCAGGGCGACATGGCACCGCTCAGGAAACGGTGGCGGATGGTCACATGCTCCAGAATATCGTGGGGATGAGCCGGCACGCCATGGGCGGCGATGTAGGCGGGTGCGGCGGCGGTCACATAACGCTGCTGGCGCGGGCCGATCGGAACGGCGATCATGTCGCGCTCCAGCCGCTCGTCGTAGCGGATGCCGGCATCGAAACCGGCGGCGAGCACGTCGATGAAACTGTCCTCCGCCCGGATTTCCAGGGTGATGTCGGGATAGAGCTTCAGGAAGGCGTTCGCGATCGGCGGCAGAACGGTCATGGCGATGACGGTCGGCACGTTGAGCCGCAAGGTGCCGGCGGGGCTCTCTCGAAAACTGTTGATCTGGTCGAGCGCGAGCGCCACATCGCCGAGCGCCGGGGTCAGCCGCTCCAGCAGCCGCTCTCCCGCCTCGGTAACCGTGACGCTACGGGTCGTGCGATTGAGAAGCCGCACGCCGAGCCGCTGCTCCAGCCGCCGCAAGGCCTCGCTCAGGGCGGAGGCCGAAACGCCGCGTTTCATCGCCGCCGCGCGAAAACTGCGTTCTTGAGCGACAGCGGTAAAGGCACCAAGATCGGCAAGAGGTAAATCGCTCATTGTTCAAAATTCCGCACAAGCTGTATGGCTGGGTACGGATTATCGCACAACAACTGTCGCTGTAAAACAGTCTCCGGATCAACCGACATCTGACGGATTAGAGGAGAATGACATGAAAACGGTACAACTTGGCAGGACCGGCCCGCTCGTTTCCACGCTTGGTTTGGGCTGCATGGGCATGTCGGGCATGTACGGCCCCGCCGATCGCAGCGAAAGCATCGCCACCATCCACGCAGCGCTCGAAGCCGGCATCAACCTGCTGGACACCGGAGATTTCTATGGCATGGGCCACAATGAAATGCTGATCGGCGAAGCCCTGAAGGGACGCAACCGCGACGATGTCCTGCTCAGCGTGAAGTTCGGTGCATTCCGCGGGCCGGATGGTGCCTGGCTCGGTTACGACAGCCGCCCGGCCGCCATCCGCACCTTCATCGCCTATACGCTGCAGCGGCTCGGTGTCGATCATATCGACATTTACCGTCCCTCCCGCCTCGATCCGAACGTGCCGATCGAGGACACCATCGGCGCAATCGCCGATCTGGTGAAGGAAGGCTATGTCCGTCACATCGGTCTTTCGGAAGTCGGCCCCGAGACGATCCGGCGGGCGGCGGCCGTGCATCCGATCTCGGACCTGCAGATCGAATATTCGCTGATCTCGCGTGGCATAGAGGATGAAATCCTGCCGACCTGCAGGGACCTTGGCATCGGCATCACGGCCTATGGCGTCCTGTCGCGTGGCCTGATCAGCGGCCACTGGCAGAAGGGCGACGGCGCGACCAAAGGCGATTTCCGGGCGATCAGCCCGCGCTTCCAGCAGGAAAACGTCGATCACAACCTCGCTCTGGTCGAGGCCCTGCGCAAGATCGCGGATGAGAAGGGCGTGACGGTGGCGCAGATCGCCATCGCCTGGGTCGCAGCCCAGGGCAGCGATATCGTGCCGCTGGTCGGCGCCCGCCGCCGCGACCGGTTGCAGGAGGCTCTGGCAAGCCAGGCGGTCGTCTTGACCGGTACCGATATGGACGCAATCGAAACAGCCGTGCCGAAGGGTGCCGCGGCCGGAACCCGCTATGCTGCAGCGATGCTCGCCCATATGGACAGCGAGAAATAGGGACTGAAGATTGAAAGTGCGGCGGTGCGAGCCGCCGGTCTTTCCGATGCCCGCAGGCAACAAAAAAGGCCGGGCGAAATTCGCACCGACCTTCCTCACTCCATCTCGACGACTGCCAGTACATCCGTGGTCAGGCGGAGATGAATTCTTTGTTGAGGCCAATATGGGGGAGGAATGTAACCGTTTCAAGACATTCGTGTAAAATATTTAAAACAAAACAGAAATCTCAACCGGCCTCATCTAACGTCAGAGCCGCGCGACCCTCATGCTCCTCCCTCAAAGGCCCTCACCTTCGACCCAATGAAAAATCCGCTGGACAGTTTCATACCGTGTTATATAACTTGTTATATAACACGGATGCGGAAGATGAGCATGGTTGAGGACGTCGTCAAATCGCTGGGGTTTCTCTGTCTGGGCACGCGCATGAAACGCATCGGCGAACGCCTGCAAGCCGATACGCAGGCCATCGTCGATGCGATGGATTTGCCGGTCGGCGCGGGGCAATGCCCGATGCTCGCGGCCATCGACCGGCTCGGGCCGCTGACGATCGGCGATCTTGCGGAAGCACTCGGTATCACCCAGCCGGCCATTACCCGTAGCGTCAACCAGCTTGTCGATCTCGGCTATCTCGCGGTGAAGCCCGACGAAGACGATCAGCGGCGGAAGATCGTCGATCTCACCGAGAGCGGCCGTGACCTCGTCGAGCATGCGAAGGCCGGGATCTGGCCACGGATCGAAGACGCCGTTCGCGATCTCTGCGGCGATCTCCCCGGCACCCTCCTCGAACAACTGGCCGCCATCGAAGACGGCCTTGCCACCCGCTCCCTGAAACAGCGAAGCGATGACAGGAGCTAGAATCGTGAACCACATTCTCGACCGTCCCATCTGGAGCGCGCTGGAAACACGCCATGCCGCCCTTGGCGAAGGCACGGACCGCGCGAAACGGTTCCGTCCGCCCATCCACACCTTCGCCGGCCCGCGCGATGACGACGTTGAAAGCTGGGAAGCGCTGGCAAAACTGCCCTCGCCGGGCGAAACGCTGCTGGTCGTGCAACGCGACGACATCCGCGTCCCAGAACAGTTTACCGTCCGAATGAGCGCAAAGCTGGTACAGATGCAGGCCGAACAGCACCTTCCCGTCATCGAGGACGCGCGGATCGTGCCGTTGACGACGGCAGATGCGGAAGAGATGCTGGCGCTCGCGATGCTGACGAAACCCGGCCCCTTCACCCTCCATGCGCAGAGCCTCGGCGACTTTTGGGGCATCAAGGAAAATGGGCGACTTGTCGCCATGGCCGGCGAACGGCTGAAACAACCCGGTTTCACCGAACTCAGCGGCGTCTGCACCCATCCCGATGTGCGCGGCAAGGGGTTCGGCCGTCTGCTCTCGCTGTATGTCGGCGGGCGGATTTTCGAGAAGGACGAGCGCCCGTATCTGCACGCCTTTACAACGAACAGCGCTGCCATTGCCCTCTACGAATCCATCGGCTTCAGGACGCGGGAATTGATGAACGCCGTCATCATGGGCAGAGAGATCTGAGCTAGAACGTGATCTTCACCGAAGGCGCGCTGCGCTTCGCGACCCCGTGAAAAACCGCCTCGATATTGTTGCCATCCGGATCGAGCAGGAAGGCGGCATAATAGCCGGGGTGGTAAGGCCTTTCGCCCGGCCCGCCATTATCTTGCCCTCCATGGGCAAGGCCGGCCTCATGGAAGGCGCGAACCGTCGCCTCGTCGGCGGCCTGAAACGCAAGATGATGCCGGCCGGTGAGCTTGCCTGCGGCAGCTTCGCTATCGGCCGATGAAATGAAGAGTTCGTCGGCCCAGAAATAGCTTTCTTCCTCGCCGCCGATCGGGATGCCGAGCACCTCGAAGATCGCGCCGTAAAAATCCCGGCTCGCTGCAAGATCACGCACGACAAGCTGGATATGATCGATCAGGCGTCCCCGATGCAATTCGTTGGTTTCCATGTCCGTCTCCTCCGGTTTGAGCGAGGACAGCTAGAACAGCGCCGGGCGCTTTCAATAACCTCAAACGTCGGGAAATTCGTCGTAGGCCGGCAATCCGTCGGTGATCTCATGCCACGGCGCCTTCGAGCCCACGAAAATATGGGCGGTCGGTCGAATCGAAGGCGTATCGGTGAGCGTGCCCATCGTCACATGGACATAGCGCCCCTCACGAACGACCGAATGGAGAAGCGAGCCGCAGGTGGCGCAGTGAACATCGTGCGCCCCCTGCTCATCCCCATAGATAAGGACGCCATCGGCGCCGTTTACCAGTTCCAGAGATGCCCGTTCGATCCCGGCGAACGCCTTGAAGGCTGAACCGGTAGCGCGGCGGCAGTTCGAACAATGGCAATTCAGCGCATATTCGAAGGCATCCGCCACCGCATATTCGACCGCGCCGCACAGGCATCTGCCACGCAGGCAGCGCGTCGTTTCGCTATCCGTCATTGCGATCAGATGTCGCTGTTAAACGTATCGCAGGCCGAAAGCTTGCCGCTGTCGAAACCGCGTTTGAACCAGCGGGAACGCTGTTCGGACGTGCCGTGGTTGAAGCTTTCCGGCACGACATAACCCTGCGTGCGCTTCTGCAGCGTGTCGTCGCCGATCTGCTGCGCGGCGTTCAGGGCTTCCTCAAGATCGCCCTTGTCCAGAATGCCCTTCTGCTGGGTATATTTGCCCCAGATGCCGGCGAAGCAATCGGCCTGCAGCTCTGTTCGGACGGACATCTGGTTGGATTCGGCCTCACTCATGCGCTGGCGCTGGGCGTTGACCTTCGGCAGGATGCCGAGAAGGTTCTGGACATGGTGGCCGACCTCGTGAGCGACGACATAGGCTTCCGCGAAATCGCCGGACGCATCGAAGCGCTGCGCGAGTTCGTCGAAGAACGACATATCGAGATAGACCTTGTGGTCGCCGGGGCAATAGAACGGGCCGGTTGCGGACGAGGCCGTGCCGCAGGCCGAATTGATGCCGTCTCGGAAGAGGACCAGCTTCGGCTCCTCATAGGTGCGGCCGCTGGCCTGGAAAATGCCGTTCCACGTATCTTCCGTCTCTGCCAGCACGGTGGCGACGAAGGCCTTGCGCTCTCCTTCCTCGGCGGTGCTTTGGGTGGTGCCGTCGCTCTGCTCGTAACCGGACGGGCTCGGGCTCACCTGGCCGCCATCCATTACCTGCAAAAGGTCGATACCCATCATCTTCAGGACGAAATAGATGACGACAAGGAAGATGATCGTGCCGATGCTCATGCCGCCGCCGCGACCACCGCTCCCGGTCGGAATGCGGAAGCCGCCGCCGCGGCCGAAGGGATTGCCGCCCATGCCACCGCGCACCGGACCCGATCCGCGCGCATCTTCGATATTGCCCGATTGGCGACGGCCCTTCCATTCCATGACGCTGCTCTCCCGTCTGCTTTATCTTTTGCCGGCTGCGAAAAAGAAGCCTGAGCTTGCATATAACGCGCCAGACGAGAATTTGTGCAAGGCCTATTCAATAAACTTGCGCTGCATGGCGGACGGACGCCGCCGGCATTTCCCCGCATCGGCGAAAGCATGTGCAGTTTCTGTCGATTCCTTGATTTTCGGGGTTCCGCTCGGCAATACATTTGCCTATAAGCCGCTTCTAGCCTTTTAACTGA
Organism: Rhizobium sp. Root1212; assembly: GCF_001424985.1. GTDB lineage: Bacteria > Pseudomonadota > Alphaproteobacteria > Rhizobiales > Rhizobiaceae > Pararhizobium. The sequence goes on along the minus strand of NZ_LMDA01000012.1, from coordinate 400,714 downwards.
CAAGCATGCGCCCCGGCCGGTGATCCTCCCACCCTGGCCGGCTTTTTCGCGCACGCGCAAGAACGGATAGAGCCGATGCCCAAGCGCCAAGATTTGAAATCGATCCTCATCATCGGCGCGGGTCCGATCGTCATCGGCCAGGCATGCGAATTCGACTATTCCGGCACCCAGGCCTGCAAGGCGCTGAAGGAAGAGGGTTATCGGGTCATCCTGGTCAACTCCAACCCGGCGACGATTATGACCGATCCGGGTCTTGCCGACGCAACCTATGTCGAGCCGATCACGCCGGAAGTCGTCGCCAAGATCATCGCCAAGGAACGCCCGGACGCGCTCTTGCCGACCATGGGCGGCCAGACAGCGCTCAACACCGCGCTCTCCCTGAAAAGAATGGGCGTGCTCGATCGCTACAATGTCGAGATGATCGGCGCCAAGCCCGCCGCCATCGATATGGCCGAAGACCGCGCCCTCTTCCGCGAAGCCATGGCCCGCATCGGCCTTGAAACCCCGCGCTCGCTGCTCGCCAACGCCACCGAGATCAAGGATGCCGACCGCAAGACCCACGAGGCCGAGCGCGCCAAGCTCAAGGCCTCGCTTTCGGGTGCCGACCTCGACAAGGCGCTGGATGAGCTGGAAAACCAGTGGAACCTCGGCGAGACCGACCGCAAGCAGCGCTATATGAGCCACGCCATGGCGATCGCCGCCCAGGCGATCGACGAAGTCGGCCTGCCCGCCATCATTCGCCCCTCCTTCACCCTCGGCGGCACCGGCGGCGGCATCGCCTACAACCGCTCGGAATTCTTCGAGATCGTCTCCGGCGGCCTCGATGCCTCGCCGACCACAGAAGTCCTGATCGAGGAATCGGTTCTCGGCTGGAAGGAATATGAGATGGAAGTGGTTCGCGACACCGCGGACAACTGCATCATCATCTGCTCGATCGAAAACATCGACCCGATGGGCGTCCACACGGGCGATTCGATCACCGTCGCGCCGGCCCTGACGCTGACCGACAAGGAATACCAGATCATGCGCAACGCCTCGATCGCGGTGCTGCGTGAGATCGGCGTCGAGACCGGCGGCTCGAACGTGCAGTTCGCCGTCAATCCGGCGAATGGCCGCCTCGTCGTCATCGAAATGAACCCGCGCGTGTCGCGCTCCTCTGCGCTGGCGTCGAAGGCCACCGGCTTCCCGATCGCCAAGATCGCCGCCAAGCTCGCCATCGGCTACACGCTCGACGAACTCGAAAACGACATCACCGGCGGCGCGACCCCGGCGTCGTTCGAGCCCTCGATCGACTACGTCGTCACCAAGATCCCGCGTTTCGCCTTCGAAAAGTTCCCCGGTGCCGGCACGACACTGACGACGGCCATGAAGTCGGTCGGCGAAGTCATGGCCATCGGCCGCACCTTTGCCGAATCGCTGCAGAAGGCCCTGCGCGGCATGGAAACCGGCCTGACCGGCCTCGATGAAATCGAAATCCCCGGCCTCGGCGACGGCAACGACAAGAACGCGATGCGCGCCGCCATCGGCACGCCGACCCCGGACCGCCTGCGCATGGTCGCCCAGGCGCTGCGCATGGGCTTGAGCGAGCGCGAAGTGCATGACGGTTCGAAGATCGATCCGTGGTTCATCGCCCAGCTCAAGGCGATCGTCGACATGGAAGCCCGCATCCGCGAACACGGCCTGCCGGGCGACGCAGAAAACCTGCGCAAGCTGAAGGCCATGGGCTTCTCCGACGCCCGCCTCGCCACACTTTCCGGCAAGCGCCCGAAGGAAGTGGCCGAGCTGCGCAATGGCCTCAACGTCCGCCCGGTCTTCAAGCGCATCGATACCTGCGCCGCCGAATTCGCCTCGCCGACCGCCTATATGTATTCGACCTACGAGACGCCCTTCAACGGCGCCGCCCGTTCCGAGGCCGGCATCTCCGACCGCAAGAAGGTCGTGATCCTCGGCGGCGGTCCAAACCGCATCGGCCAGGGCATCGAGTTCGACTATTGCTGCTGCCACGCCGCCTTCGCCCTGAAGGATGCCGGCTATGAAGCAATCATGATCAACTGCAACCCGGAAACCGTATCGACAGACTACGACACCTCCGACCGCCTGTATTTCGAGCCGTTGACGGCCGAAGACGTGATCGAAATCCTGAAGATCGAGCAGGAAAAGGGCGAAGTCGTCGGCGTCATCGTCCAGTTCGGCGGCCAGACCCCGCTGAAGCTCGCCGAAGCGCTGGAAAAGAACGGTATCCCGATCCTCGGCACCGCACCGGATGCGATCGATCTCGCCGAAGACCGCGACCGCTTCCAGAAGCTGCTGATGAAGCTCGATCTCAACCAGCCGAACAACGGCATCGCCTACTCCGTCGAGCAGGCTCGTCTGGTTGCGTCGGAAATCGGCTTCCCGCTCGTCGTGCGCCCGTCTTACGTCCTTGGCGGCCGCGCCATGCAGATCATCCACTCGGAATCGATGCTGCAGACCTACCTGCTCGACACCGTGCCGGAACTGGTGCCGGAAGATATCAAGCAGCGTTACCCGAACGACAAGACCGGCCAGATCAACACCCTGCTCGGCAAGAACCCGCTGCTGTTCGACAGCTACCTGACCAACGCCATCGAAGTCGACGTCGATTGCCTCTCCGATGGCACCGATGTTTATGTTGCAGGGATCATGGAACATATCGAGGAAGCCGGCATCCACTCGGGCGACTCGGCTTGCTCGCTGCCGCCGCGCACGCTGTCCGACGAGATGATCGACGAACTGGAACGTCAGGCGAAGGCCATGGCCAAGGCGCTGAACGTCGGTGGCCTGATGAACGTGCAGTTCGCCATCAAGGACGGCACCGTCTACGTTCTCGAAGTCAACCCGCGCGCATCGCGCACGGTGCCCTTCGTCGCCAAGACCATCGGCGCCCCGATCGCCAAGATCGCCGCCCGCGTCATGGCCGGCGAGAAGCTCGATGCGACCTTCGCCGCTTATGGCGAAAAGCCCGATCCCCGCAAGCTGAAGCACATCGCCGTCAAGGAAGCCGTCTTCCCGTTCGCCCGCTTCCCCGGCGTCGATATTCTGCTCGGACCGGAAATGCGCTCGACCGGCGAAGTCATCGGCCTCGATACCGATTTCGCGCTGGCCTTCGCCAAGGCCCAGCTCGGGGCCGGCGTCGATCTGCCGCGCGATGGCGCGGTGTTCGTGTCGGTGCGCGATGAGGACAAGGAGCGGGTGCTGCCTGCGATCCGCATCCTCACCGATATCGGCTTCAAGGTTCTCGCCACCGGCGGCACTCAGCGTTTCCTGGCCGAAAACGGCATCGAGGCAACGAAGGTCAACAAGGTGCAGGAAGGCCGCCCGCACGTCGAGGACGCGATCCGCAACCGCCAAGTCCAGCTCGTCATCAACACGACGGATTCAAACAAGGCGATCTCGGATTCGAAGTCGCTGCGTCGCGCGACGCTGATGCAGAAGGTGCCTTACTACACGACGATGGCCGGCGCCGAAGCCGCCGCCAACGCCATCAAGGCGCTGAAGGCCGGAAGCCTGGAAGTGCGGCCGCTGCAAAGCTACTTCTGAGCGGCTGACCTGAAACGAATTGTGTGAGGGAGGCTTTCTCCCCTCACAGAACCTGCGTCGGCTTGATTGTCGCAACGGAGACCGTGCCTTCGACAACGCCGCGCGGCCCTTCCTGCCGGATATCGATGGTCGGCTTTTGCTCGCGTACGGCATAAAGCCGCTCGTTGCGGAAAGCGCTTGCATCGCGGGTCGAGTTTCCCTCCGCCGGCATGGAATCGATTTCGGTGAAGTCCAGTTCCGCCTGGGCGGCAACGACACGCGCGTCAGCGGGTGAAAACGCTCTGACGACCACCTCGCCCATGTTTTCTGCGACATCCCAGTTCGAATCGTTCGGTGCAGCGACCGGAACGAGACGGAAGAGTTTCAGGCTTTCGCCGGTGTTCAACATTGCTTCATCCTCCAGCTTGACCGACCGTTGGCCGGCTGCGTTTCAGGGCGCCGCCGTCGCGCGGGCGCGGGCGAGAGCGGCCTTGACGATGGCACGCATCTCCTCGTCGCCGATCTGCTGGGCAGCGAATCCGCTGTCGGGCTCGATGCCGGGGTCTTCCTCGTGATCGCTGACGATCTCCGTGTCGCAAAGCAGGCCTTCGAGGAAGGCGAGCCCTTTTTCGTCCCTGGCGATGTAGGCGATCAACGCGACGAGAAGCCGCCTGTGTGCGTTGATACGGGCATCGATCTGATCTGGCGTGGGAGTTTGCATGGCTTTGGCGTCCTTTCACAAACAATGGAACGGAAGACTATTTGTTCCTTGCCGGCACGGCATTTGCGTTCCTATTTTGCCGGAGAGCCGATACTGCTGGCGCATAGGGTTTGCGAAAAATCTGGCTTTTCGAATGCGATCTCTGCTATAACTCTCGTTCAAATGTTTCGGACGGTTCCGGGCTTAATCCCCCGGAGGCCGTTTTCTTTTGCGTCGGGCCCGCCATGCGGGCCCCGCGCGCATTATGAAGGACAGTGAAATGGTCGAAAAAGTGCCGATGACCCAGAGCGGTTTCGTCAAGCTGCAGGAAGAGCTGCGCTGGCGTCAGCAGGAAGAGCGTCCGCGGATCATCGAAGCGATTGCTGAAGCCCGCGCCCATGGCGACCTCTCGGAAAACGCAGAATATCACGCCGCCAAGGAAGCCCAGAGCCATAACGAAGGCCGGATCGGCGAGCTTGAGGATTTCGTTGCCCGCGCGGAAGTGATCGACCTGTCGAAAATGTCCGGCACCACCGTCAAGTTTGGCGCGACCGTCAAGCTTGTCGACGAGGATACGGAAGAAAACAAGACCTACCAGATCGTCGGCGACCAGGAAGCCGACGTCAAGCAGGGCCGCATCTCCATCTCCTCGCCGATCGCCCGCGCGCTGATCGGCAAGGAAGTGGGCGATTCGATCGAAGTCGTCGCCCCCGGCGGCTCCAAGGCCTACGAGATTCTGGCGATCAATTGGGGCTGATGCCCTTCAAGTTTCAGTCATCGATCAAGCCCGGATGGAGCCGTTCCCTCCGGGCTTTTTCCTGAAATCCGGGCTTTCCCGAAAACACGGAGCCACCAGCCGTGATCCCCATCCGCGACGTCGAGATCATCGCACCGAATTTCAAGAAACGCCTCTCCGGCGTCACTTCGACGATCATCCAGCTCATACCGGTCCAGCGTGCGCTCGGCCAGAAGATCGCGACCCTCGGCCCCGGCCTGCCGGCCGATCTGCCGCACATCCGCTTCCGCGACCTGCTCCAGCTCTGGACGCCGCCGCCTGGGCGAAAGAACCGCGTCTGGCACGCCCGCCGCAACCTCGAAATGCTGCCGGCGATCATCCTGCGCGATCTGCTCGGGATGAAGCTGAAAATTCTCTTCACGTCAGCGGCGCAACGCCGCCATTCGGCCTGGACGCGATTTCTGATCCGACGCATGGATGCCGTCATCGCCACCTCGGACACTTCGGGTTCTTTCCTTGAGGTGCCTCACACAGTGATCAATCACGGCATCAACCTCGAGGTATTTCGCGCCCCCAAGGCAAATGAAATGGCCTCTGATCCGTTTCTGGTTGGCTGCTTCGGCCGTGTGCGCCATCAGAAAGGCACCGATCTTTTCGTGCGGGCTATGGTCGAGCTTCTGCCGCGTTATCCGCGTTGGTCGGCGGTGGTCTGCGGAAGGGTAACTCCAGAGCACACAGCCTTCGCATCCGAACTGAAGGATCTCGTCGCCCGCAACGGCCTTTCCGATCGCATCGCCTTTCTTGGCGAGGTCGATGACATCAAGCCTTGGTACCGGCGACTTTGCCTCTATGTTGCACCGTCGCGAAACGAAGGTTTCGGGCTGACACCGTTGGAGGCGATGGCATCCCGGACGGCGGTGGTCGCATCGGATGCCGGTGCCTATGCAGAGCTTATCGCCCCCGGAGAGACCGGCGAAGTCGTTCCGGCGGGAGACTATGAAGCCCTGCGCGCTGCCATCGAAATCTATTTTGCCGACCCCGAAAAAGCGGTCGCACACGGGCTGGCCGGTGAAAAGCGGACCCACGATCACTTCGATATCTCCCGTGAGGCGCAGGCTATTTCCATTATCTATGAAAAGCTGCTTGGCTAGCCTTTTGGTGCGCTTGCCGCTATCTCCGGGTTTGCCCATCACGATGGATCAGGAAATCATGAGTGAAATGAATACCTCGGCAAGCCTGACGCTTGGACGCCGCAGCGACGAAGACTGGATGGAATTTTTTTCGTCCTATTCGCATATCGTCCTCATCGCCAATTCCGACGAGCAATCTTTCGAAGAGATCGCAGCCGCTTACCCTGAGACGACACTTTTCGTTTTCTTCAATAAAATCAATCGTGTCCTGAAAAGGCCGTTCGAGGGCAACTCCTTGCTCGTCACCCGCAGCAACCAGGCGGGCTCCGAATTGGTCTATCGCAACCTTCTCGGACAGATGGTCGCGCTGCTGCCGGGTAAAGGGTTTGCAGGCGTGATGAATCTGCGGACCGTCGAATTCGAGCATCTGATGACGCCGGAGGAATTTGCCCCGACGCCTGCCGGGAGCCTGGATCTGGCCAGCTACTTCACAAATTTCTACCCTTACGCCCACACCGCAAGTTCCGGTTTCGCGCTGGCAGTATGGTTGTGCGAAAAAGTGAAGGACCGCGTTATCGTGCTGAACGGCTTTTCCGGCCAGCGCGGCAGCAAATGGAAGCTTTTCCATATTCATGACTGGAGTTTCGAACAATCGGTCCTGCATCTGCTGGCCGCCAACGGTCGGCTCGATATCGGCAAGCCGGCTTTCAATCCCTACCGGGCGCTGAGCCAGCATTTTCCCGATATCGACCCGCTCGATGTCAGTTTCGCGGCGGCGCAGGTGCTGTCCCTGCGCCTTGAGAACACCAGCCGCCATGTCGACAAGCTGATTTCAATCACCATGCCGCTGCGCGTCATCTACAACGCCATCCGGGGTTTGAAGCGGAAATCCAAAAAGGAGCGCATCCTCGACAAACGGCGCAAACAGGAAGCGGAGACGAAATAGCTCAGTCGCTGAAGCGCCCGCTGAACGGGATGCCGCACTGCGAAAGCGCCGACGGCGGAGAGAAATTCTCGAACCGAATACCTTGTTCCGCAGCGACATCGCGCGCAAGCGCGATATGCCTCAAGATGCGATCCTGCGCACGGACAATCCCTGAAAACGCGACGCTGCGGCCATCTTCATAGAAACGTGGCTGTCCGGCATTCGAAATATCGACACCGAGAAATCCGATCAGACCGGGCGCGCATGCAACCGCGAACTGCGTTGCCGATGTCGCCACGGAACCGCCCTGAAAGACACCCTTTTCGGGGTCGAGTGAGAAACCTGCGCCGTCCTTGCCGATGCGAACGAAAGGCAAAGCTTTCAGGCTATCGATGCCGCGGGCATCCGCGCCATAAGGCTTGGCGATATTGTCGATCAGGATGATGTCGCGATTTTGCAGCCAGACCCGATCGAGTTCGCAGATCGCCCGCAAGGCGGACGTGGACAGAAGGCAGACGATCTCTCTGTCCAGGGTCTCCATGAAACGCCGGAAATGACGATAGACGAAACGCTCGTCCTCGACGGCGACGGCAAGCGGCACTACGCCACGCCCGATCAGGTCCATCGCCCCGTTTAGCAATATGGCAGCGCGAGGAGGAATCCTGTCGACCTTCAGCGAGCCGATGGAAGGCCCCGAGCCGACCACGAAAATCTCATCACCCGCCCGCTCTTTCAGAACATGAAGCTTGCAAAGTCCGGCAACCCGCTCGCCCCGAAAGATGACACCATCGAAATGGCCGCTTTCATCCCGCTCCACCCGGAGATTCGGCAACCAGTCCTGCGCGTGCGCCCGGCGTTTGCCAAAGAGGACACGGGTCGCCAGCTTCCAGATCTTACGACGAAAGGGCCGGTCGGCGCCCATCAGATTTCGATCATGCCCTGTTTCTTGACCTGACGAATGGTCAGCATCGTGCGCACGGTATCGACCTGCTCGTTTGCGGTCAGCACTTCGATAACGAAATCCTGGAATGTCGTCAGGTTCTCGGCAACACAGTGGAGAAGGAAATCGCTGTCGCCGGAGACCATCCATGCTTGACGGACCAGCGGCCAATCCGCGGTCGCCAGCGAAAAGGACTTGAGGTTTGCTTCCGACTGGTGGCGCAGGCCCACCATGCAGAAGGCGACGAGATCGAGACCGAGGGCCGGGCCATTCAGGATGGCGTGGTAGCCCTCGATGATCCCCTTTTCCTCCAGACGCCGGACGCGCCGCAGGCAGGGCGGCGCCGATATGCCGACCCGCGAGGCAAGCTCGACATTCGTCATTCTTCCATCGGCCTGCAAGGCGCGCAGGATGCGGATATCGATGCTGTCGAGTTCGGCGCGAAACACGGTGTTCTCCTGTCTGAATCGTCGCCTTTCTGAACCAGAACGCCTCCTCTGCGCAAGAAAATTTCAACATCGCGCATGTATTGTTGGTAACGTCGTCGCCGCCCTTGTATATATGGCCCCGGTATCCATAAATAACGGAAACGTTTTTCAACTGGTCGCCCGGCCGGGCCACGCTCTGCGCCCGCCCCGCCAGAACCTGGGATGCACGCCATGACTGCCCGCCACACCAAAGTTCTCATCATCGGTTCCGGTCCGGCCGGATATACCGCCGCGATCTATTCGGCGCGCGCGATGCTCAATCCGGTGTTGATCGCCGGCATGGAACAGGGCGGCCAGTTGATGATCACCACGGATGTCGAGAACTATCCGGGTTATGCCGATCCGGTGCAGGGTCCGTGGATGATGGAACAGATGCTGAAGCAGGCCCAGCATGTGGGTGCCGAGATCGTCAACGATCTCGTCACCAGCGTCGATTTTTCCGTTCGTCCCTTCAAGCTCACGACCGACAGCGGCACCGACTGGACCGCCGATGCCGTCGTCATCGCCACCGGCGCCAAGGCCAAGTGGCTCGGCATCGAAACGGAACATACCTTCCAGGGCTTCGGTGTGTCGGCCTGCGCTACCTGTGACGGCTTCTTCTATCGCAACAAGGACGTGATCGTCGTCGGTGGCGGCAATTCGGCCGTCGAGGAGGCGCTCTACCTTTCCAACCTCGCCAAGACCGTGACCGTCGTTCACCGCCGCGACAGCTTCCGCTCGGAAAAAATCCTGCAGGAACGCCTGTTCGCTAAACAGAACATCAAGGTGATCTGGGATCATGAGGTCGTCGAATATCTCGGTACCCCCGCCAAGCCGCCGATGCCGGCCTCCGTCAACGGCGTGAAGCTGCGCAACACCAGGACCGGCGCGACGAGCGACATGCCGATCGACGGCGTCTTCGTCGCCATCGGCCATGCGCCGGCGGTCGAACTGTTCAAGGACCAGCTGCGGCTGAAGCCGAACGGCTATCTCTGGACGGCGCCGGATTCGACCGCGACCGACATTCCCGGCGTCTTTGCCGCCGGCGACGTCACCGACGATATCTACCGTCAGGCGATCACCGCCGCCGGAATGGGCTGCATGGCAGCGCTCGAGGCGGAAAAGTTTTTGGCAGGCCACATGCCTGTCGCAATTGCGGCCGAATAGAAGCCGCGAATTGCCGAAGGGAATCAAACCCTTCGGCGAGGGAACAGACTGATCAGCTTCCCGGCGGAACGCGCCCGCGTTTCCGCCGCGGACCTATATTGGGGGAAAGCATGCCGCTAGACTGGGATAAACTGCGCATTTTTCATGCAGCGGCGGAGGCAGGTTCCTTCACCCATGCGGCAGACAAGCTGCATCTTTCCCAGTCGGCCATCAGCCGCCAGGTCTCCTCGCTCGAGCAGGATGTCGGCCTGAAGCTTTTTCACCGCCACGCACGCGGCCTAATCCTCACCGAACAGGGCGAAATCCTCTACCGAACCGCCCACGAAGTGCTGATGAAGCTCGAAAGCGTCAAGGTTCAGCTGACCGAGACCACCGACAAGCCGAGCGGCAAGCTGCGCATCACCACCACCGTCGGCCTCGGCCAGGGCTGGCTCACCGACAAGGTGCAGGAGTTCCTGTCGCTCTATCCTGACATGCAGGTGCAGCTGATCCTCGACAACGAGGAGCTGGACGTAAACATGCGCCATGCCGATTGCGCCATCCGCCTGCGCCAGCCGCAACAATCGGACCTCATCCAGCGCAAGCTCTTCACCGTGCACATGCACGTCTATGCCGCGCCGTCCTACATCAACAAGCACGGCGAGCCGCAGTCGATCCAGGATTTGGACAACCACCGCATCATCACCTTCGGCGAACCCGCGCCGAACTACCTGCTCGACGTCAACTGGCTGGAAATCGCCGGCCGCGATGCGGATAATCCCCGCCCCTCGCATCTGCAGATCAACAGCCAGACCTCGATCAAGCGTGCCTGCCTGCTCGGCATCGGCATCGCCATGATGCCGGACTATATCGTCGGCCGCGATCCGGGCCTCATCCAGCTGCCGATCGGCGCCGATATCCCGTCTTTCGATACCTATTTCTGCTATCCGGACGAGATGAAGAACGCCGCCAAGCTTAAAGTCTTCCGCGATTTCATCGTGGCCAAGGCACGAAACTGGAACTTCTGACCGCGATTTTCGCACTGCCGAAAAAACCGGCGAAACGCAAAACCCTAATATCTCTATGATTATTATAGATTTTCGAGAGCGGCGGATTTAACACTCCGCCGCTTTTTGGTTTTTTGCATATTTTTTCCGCAGGGCTGCGCCCAGAACATGGCTGACATGCACATTCAAGGATTGCGAAGCGCCCAAAAAACCAGCATACCGCACCCAGCTGATGCACTTTTGGTGGCTTTTTCCTCCCAGTGCCACCGCAGCAGCTGTTCCCCTCTGGAGGTTTAATTACCTTCATAACTATAAAGGCCCCAAGTTTCTTGTGGGCCTCTTTTTTTGCCTTCTTTCCAGCGGGATAGGTCGATCCACCACCGCCGGCTGCATTTTTTTCGATAGCAGGCATTGAAAATTTGTCGTTAAGCCCCATATTAGTAACAGCTGAGGCACATGGTGGTCTTCTCCTCCCGGTATCCACCGCCGAAGCTGTTCCCCTCTGGAGGTTTTGACCTTCACACCTAGATGGCCCCAACAGAACCGTTGCGGGCCTCTTTTTTTGCCTGCTTTTCCAAAAAAAAAGAATGCCCTTCCTTTAAAATCGGAAAATTCCGATCTATATATCGCTATATCGAGATTTAACGATACAGAGTTTGACATGGACAGGGACGACATCCTCAAGGCGCTCTCGCATCCCATGCGGGTCGAGATTCTGTCTTGGCTGAAGGAGCCGGAAGCACATTTCAAGAGCCAGGAGCATCCGCTGGACATGGGCGTATGCGCCAGCCAGTTCGAGCGCTGCGGCCTCTCCCAGTCCACCGTATCGGCCCATCTCGCCACCCTGCAGCGCGCCGGCCTCGTGACGACGCGTCGTGTCGGACAGTGGATTTTCTACAAACGGAACGAGGAAACCATCAGGGCGTTCCTGAAAGATATCGGCGAGACGCTCTGAGCCCTCGCCGACACTATCCGGCCGCAAAACCGGACCTCCCAAGCACCTCCCTCCCCCACGAACGAAAAGGACTATTCTATGGCTTCCCTTTTTGACCCCATTCAAGTCGGCGATCTCTCGCTCAACAACCGCATCGTCATGGCGCCCCTCACCCGCAACCGCTCGCCGGGCGCCGTGCCGAATGCGCTGAACGTCGCCTATTACGAACAGCGCGCCTCCGCCGGCCTGCTGATCACCGAGGCAACCGCCATTACCCATCAGGGTCAGGGTTACGCCGATGTTCCCGGCCTCTACACCAAGGAAGCGCTGGATGGCTGGAAGAAGGTGACGGGCGCCGTGCATAAGGCCGGCGGCAAGATCGTCGTGCAGATGTGGCATGTGGGCCGTATTTCCCACACCGACCTGCAGCCGAACGGCGGCAAGCCGGTTTCGTCCTCGGCCGTCCGCGCGAAATCCAAGACCTACCTCGTCAATGCCGATGGCACCGGTTCCTTTGCCGAGACCTCGGAGCCGCGTGCGCTTGAGCTTTCCGAAATCCCCGGCATCGTCGAGGATTACCGCAAGGCCGCCCGCGCCGCCATCGAAGCCGGCTTCGACGGCGTGGAAATCCATGCGGCCAACGGCTATCTCATCGACCAGTTCCTGCGCTCCGGCATCAACCAGCGCACCGACCAGTACGGCGGCTCGATCGAAAACCGCGCCCGCTTCCTGTTCGAGGTGGTGGATGCGATCGTCGGAGAAATCGGCGCAGGCCGCACCGGCATCCGCATTTCTCCGGTGACGCCTGCCAACGACGCCAGCGACCCCGATCCGCAGCCGCTCTTTACCCATGTTGTCGAGGGTCTGGCGAAGTACTCGCTCGCCTATGTGCACATCATCGAAGGCGCCACGGGCGGCCCGCGCGATTATCAGCAGGGCGACCAGCCGTTCGATTACCCGGCACTGCGCGCAGCCTATGAAAAGGCCGGCGGCAAGGCCGCATGGATGGTCAACAACGGTTACGACCGTCAAGAAGCCATCGATGCCGTCGAACAAGGCCGCGCCGATCTCGTCGCCTTCGGCAAGCCGTTCATCGCCAATCCCGATCTGGTCGAACGGCTGAAGGAAAACGCTCCGCTCAACACGCCGGATCAGGCCACCTTCTATGGCGGCGGCGCCAAGGGCTATACGGACTATCCGGCGCTCGAAAAGGTCGCCTGATTTCCGATAATCGACGACCAAGGCCGCTCGCGACACCGCGGGCGGCTTTGCCATATTCTGCGCACGACGCGCATTTTCGAAGTGCCGGGCGGGACGGGATCGTATAGAGCAGGCAGGCTAAAGCATGTCGCGCAAAAGTGTGCAGCGGTTTTGCGCGACGACATGCGTCAAAACAAAGACCTAAAGCGCCAAAGCGAATCTGAAAGATCGCGACGCGCTTTAGCCGAGACCGGAGCCTGCCCATGATCATCCGCGACGCGACGCCCGACGACCTGCCGGCGATCCGCGATATCTACAACGATGCCGTCGCCAACACGACGGCGATCTGGAACGAGACGATCGTCGATCTCGAAAACCGCGCCAGATGGTTTTCCGACCGGCAGAAGAGCGGCTATCCGGTGCTGGTCGCGATTGCCGAAGATGGCACGGTCGCCGGCTACGCCTCCTTCGGCGACTGGCGCGCCTTCGACGGCTATCGCCACACCGTCGAGCATTCCGTCTATGTGGAGAAGAACCAGCGCGGCGGCGGCATCGGCAAGGCGCTGATGCTGGCGCTGATCGAACGCGCCGTAGCCCTCGGCAAGCATGTGATGGTGGCGGGCATCGAGGCCGGAAACACCGGCTCCATTCGCCTGCACGAAAAGCTCGGCTTCACGATCACCGGCGAGATGAAGGAAGTCGGCACCAAATTCGGCCGCTGGCTCGATCTCACCTTCATGCAGATCATCCTGCCCGGTTCGGAGCCGACGTAACGGCTCAGGGCCGCCCGGCTTCTCCGGGCGCCCAGCCTTCCCCGGTGCTGTCGAGCGCCCGCCTGATCGGAAGCGCCTTCAGGCAAAACAGCGAAAAGACGATCGGCGGCAGGCAAACGAGGTAGGCGATGCGCATGCCGGCATGCTCCGCGACGAAGCCGAGCAGCGGCGGCGCGAGGAAGAAGACGATGAAGGTCACCTGCCCGAGGGCGGCGACGTTCACATGCGCCGGCCGGTCGGTGCGCTGGGCGGCAGCCGAGATGGTCAGCGGATAAAGAGCGCTGCAGCCCGCTCCGATCGCCGCGAAGCCGATCAGCGCTAGATAGGGGTGCGGCGCAAACGACACGGCGGCAAGGCCGGATGCCGCAAGCAGGGTGAGCGCTGTTGCCACCGTTCGCGCCCCAAAACGATCGACCACCGGATCGGCAAACAGCCGGGCCATCGCCATGCAGAAGGTGAAGAGCGTCAGCCCGAGGCCGCCGACGAACGGCTCGACGGCAAAGACGTCGCGCATATAGATGGCCGACCAGTCGATGCCCGCTCCTTCCGCCAGAAACGCAGCGATGCCGATGATGCAAAGCGGCAGAAGCCCCAGGCTCGGCAGCGCGAACGTCGGCGCTTTCGCATCCGCATGCTGGACGCGGGCCGGCGCAGGTCGGATTCCGGCAATGACAAAACCGCCGATTACAAAGACGGCGATGACGGTGCCCGTCATATGCGCCTGCATCGAGATACCGGCCTGGCGGATGCCCGACGCGATCAGCGCGGTGACGAAGAAGCCGAGACTCCAGAAACCATGGGCGCGGCTCATCATGCCGCGGCTGGCCTGCGCTTCGATGCGGTCGATCTCGACATTGAGGTTGATTTCCAGCGCCCCGCCGAGAAGGCCGGCGCAGAAGAAGCAGGCGAAGACGGCGGGCGCCGCATCGAGCCACGGAATGATGGCGAAGATCGCGGCAATGCCGAGCACGGTGAGAAATGCCGTCGTGCGCACACCGAGCCGCGCAATCAGCGGCGATGAGAGAGTGAGCGAGATCAGCGAGCCGATCGACATGCCGATCAGCGTCAGCCCCAGCTCTGACTTGTCGACGCCGAGCGCCACCTGCAGGTCCGGCATGCGGGCAAAGAGCGCGCCCAGCGTCACGGCGAACAGGAAGAAGCAGGTATAGATACGGTGCTGCGGCGCAAGCATGAAGGGCTCCCAAAGCATCTCCAGCAAGCGCGCGAAGCGCTCGTATGACCGGAAATGCGCAAGAAAAAGGGGGCCAGAGCATTTCTGCGATTCGAAGAAAATGCGCTGGGATCAGCCGCAGCTATAGAAGGAAACCGCCCATAAAAAAACTGCCGGGGGCGATGCCACCGGCAGTTTTCGCTACAAATAACGAGTGCTTTTACTTGCAGGCGGCGCAGAAGCGCTGGATGCGCTTGCAGGCTTCCTCAAGCTGAGCTTCCGAGGTCGCATAGGAAATGCGGAAGTTCGGGCCAAGGCCGAAGGCCGAGCCGTGGACCACGGCGACGCCTTCCGATTCGAGCAACTCGGACACGAAGTCCTCGTCCGTCTCTATGACCTTGCCCGAGGGCGCGGTCTTGCCGATCAGGCCCTTGCACGACGGGTAGACGTAGAAGGCACCTTCCGGCGACGGGCACTCGATGCCCTTGGCCTGATTGAGCATCGAGACGACGAGGTCGCGGCGGCCTTCGAATATCTTCTTGTTTTCCGGGATGAAATCCTGCGTGCCGTTCAGCGCCTCGACGGCAGCCCACTGGGCGATCGAGGTCGCACCCGAGGTCTGCTGGCCCTGGATCATGTCCATGGCCTTGATCAGCGTCAAGGGGCCGGCGGCATAGCCGATACGCCAGCCGGTCATCGCATAGGCCTTGGAAACGCCGTTCATGGTGAGCGTGCGGTCATAGAGCGCCGGCTCGACCTCGACCGGGGTGACGAACTTGAAGTCGCCATAGGTCAGATGCTCGTACATGTCGTCGGTCAGGACCCAGACATGCGGATGGCGCACGAGAACGTCGGTCAGCGCCTTCAGCTCGTCGTGGCTGTAGGCAGCGCCCGAGGGGTTGGACGGCGAGTTGAAGATGAACCACTTGGTCTTCGGCGTAATCGCCTTTTCCAGATCTTCGGCCTTCAGCTTGAACTTGTTTTCCTGGGTGGTCGCCACGAAGACCGGGGTGCCGCCGCACAGCGAGACCATTTCCGGGTAGGAAACCCAGTAAGGCGTCGGGATAACGACTTCATCGCCCGCATTGAGCGTCGCCATGAAGGCGTTGAAAAGAATCTGCTTTCCGCCGGTGCCGACGATCGTCTGTTCCGGCGCGTAGGTCAGGCCGTTTTCGCGCTTGAACTTTTCCGCGATCGCCTTGCGCAGTTCCGGGATACCGGAAACCGGCGTGTACTTCGTCTCACCGCGATTGATGGCGTCGATAGCCGCCTGCTTGATATTGTCGGGCGTATCGAAATCCGGCTCGCCTGCGCCAAGCCCAATCACATCGCGACCCTTGGCTTTCAGCTCACGGGCTTTCTGGGAAACGGCGATGGTGGCGGATGGCTTCACACGGGAAAGAGCGTCGGCAAGAAAGGCCATGATACGGTTGTCCTGATCAAGGTTGAAACGGCATGCGGGCCAGTGGGAGCCTCACGGGGCTCCATAGCGGTTAGCTGTATGTCGAAAGAGAGAGTGGGTTTCAAGGCTAAAGAGCCTGCGAAACCGGCAAAAATCGTTACCATGACAATGTTTCATCGATGGCATCAGCGGCCAAGATGAATCATCTTCTCCGCCTGTCGCGCCAGCCGCCTGAAATGACTCTCGATTTTGTCCCTGCCGGAGCGCGCCGGACCAAGCTGAATCAGACGTTGAAGACCGCCGTTTTATTCAAGAAAAACAGGCGCTTTTCCGCCTTTTCACAAAATCACGATTTCGACACGATAATTGCGCCGGCACGCCGCAATTCAGTCTTCGTGCAGCCGATATCCGGGCCTCTTCTCAAGCAAAGATGAATCTTTTGTAATGGAGGGGTCCTGCAATGTCACTTGACGAACAATTGGCCCGGACACAGCCGAGCCGGGGCACCATGACCCTCGGGCTTGTGCTGGTCTTTGCGGCCCTGAGCCTGAGCTTTCTGATGCTCGCCGGGCTTTTCGCCCGCGCTTTTGCCGAAACGTCGCCGCCGCGGGAAACCGCGCCCGGCCTCGTTCGTCCCAACGACATGGGCACCGGCGCCCTGCTCTTCCCCTCGCCGCAGCCCGGCTATTTCGTCGAAGCGCCACGGCTGGCGACCGATGTCGAGATCGACGTGACGGGACCGATCATGCGCACCCGCGTCACTCAGCGGTTTCAGAACCCGTCCAAGGGATGGGTGGAAGGCACCTATGTCTTCCCGCTGCCGGAGGATTCCGCCGTCGATGTCATGAAGATGCAGATCGGCGAGCGCTTCATCGAAGGCCAGATCAAGCCGCGCGAAGAAGCCCGCCAGATCTACGAGGACGCCAAGGCCGAGGGCAAGAAGACCGCCCTTCTCGAACAGCAGCGGCCGAACATCTTCACCAACCAGGTCGCCAATATCGGCCCCGGCGAAACCATCGTCGTGCAGATCGAATATCAGAGCAGCGTGCACCAGTCGGGCGGCGAGTTTTCCTTCCGCTTCCCGATGGTCGTCGCGCCCCGCTACAATCCGCAGCCGATCGTCCAGACCGTCGATCTCGGCTCGACCGGCTATGCCGTCGGCGATCCCGTGCCTGATCGCGACAAGATCGAGGCTCCGGTTCTCGATCCGAAGAAGAATGCCAGGATCAATCCGGTCAAGCTTTCGGTGAAACTCGATGCCGGCTTCCCGATCGGCACGCTTGCCTCACCCTTCCATGACATCGACGTCAAGGAAGACGGCAATGCCGGCCGGCTGATCACCCTCAAGGCCGACAGCGTGCCCGCCGACCGCGATTTCGAACTCAACTGGAAGGCCGTCGCCGGCAAGACGCCGCAGGCTGGCCTGTTCCGCGAGACTATTGACGGGAAGACCTACCTGCTCGGCTTCGTCACGCCACCGACTGAGGCCGGCGCCAACGAGGAAAAGCCGCATCGCGAAGTGATCTTCGTCATCGACAATTCCGGCTCCATGTCCGGCACCTCGATCGAGCAGGCGAAGGAAAGCCTCGCACTCGCCATCTCCCGCCTCGGTCCCGACGACAAATTCAACGTCATCCGATTCGACGACACCATGACCGTCTATTTCCCGAGCCCGGTTTCGGCCACGCCCGACAAGCGGGAGCAGGCGATCGCCTATGTCCGTGGCCTGACCGCCGATGGCGGCACGGAAATGCTGCCGGCGCTGCAGGCGGCCCTTTCCGCCCAAGGCCCAGTCGCCAAGGATGCCCTGCGGCAGGTCGTATTCCTCACCGATGGCGCAATCGGCAACGAAGCGCAGCTTTTCGAGGAGATATCAGGCAATCGAGGTGATGCCCGCGTCTTCACGGTCGGCATCGGCTCGGCGCCCAATAGCCACTTCATGACCAAGGCCGCAGAAATCGGTCGCGGCACCTTCACCCTGATCGGCTCGGAAGACCAGATCGCAGCCCGCATGGGCGAACTCTTCGCCAAGCTCGAAAACCCTGCCATGACAAACATCTCCGCCGATTTCGACGAGAAATCCGTGCGCGATATCTCGCCGAACCCGATGCCCGACCTCTATCGTGGCGAACCGGTGGTGCTGACGGCCGTGCTCGACGGCACGTCACCGAAGGGCATGGTGCGCATCTCCGGCGACGCCGGCCGCCAGCCCTGGCAGATCGCCATGGATGTCGCCAAGGCCTCCGAAGGCAAGGGCATCGCCAAGCTCTGGGCACGCCGTCAGATCGATGACATCGAGGCATCAGCCTATACCGCCGGCAACCCGGCCGACGTCGACAAGAAGATCGAGGAAGTGGCGATCGCCCACCATCTCGTCTCGCGCGTCACCAGCCTCGTTGCCGTCGACGTGACGCCCTCGCGCCCGAACGGTGAACCGCTGGGATCGGCCAAGGTGCCGCTCAACCTGCCGGCAGGCTGGGATTTCGACAAGGTCCTTGGCGAGGAAGGCTCGGGCGGAAACGCCAAGCATGCCGCGGCAGCGCCCTCCCCGGAAGCGGAGATGGTCGCCGACATGATGGCCGCCGCCCCGACCGCCCGCGCCGCCAGCATGATCGCGCAAGCCGCCAAGCCCGTCGCCTTGCCGCAGACCGCGACCCTTGCCGACCGGCATATCCTGATCGGCCTTTTGTTGATGGCCATCGCCGCCATGGCCTCGATCGCCTTCGGCATCTGGCGCTGGCAGATGCAGGGCCTCGCAACCGCCAATGCCGGAAGCCGCTATGAACCGTGAAGCCCCCAGGGAAAGGCGCGCCGGATTTCTGGCGCGCCTCAGTGCCGGCGAAACCGTCGTTCTGGCGATCATCACCATGATCGCCCTTGCCGGAGCCCTGCTCGTCGGCAAGGGCCTCTATATGAAGGCCAAGGCGGAGCTGTCGCAGGTTCTGCTCCAGCGCAGCTTCGCCGCCGAACTGAGCGGCGAGACCGGCGCCAAACCCTGGCCCTGGGCCGATTTCACCACCGAAGCGGAAATCACCGCCCCGCGCCTCGGCGAGACCGCCGTGGTGCTGGCCGGCGCCAGTGGCGAGGCGCTGGCCTTCGGCCCCGCCCATCTTTCCAACACGCCGCAGCCGGGCGACAGCGGCACGGCTGTCATCGCCGCCCACCGCGATACCCATTTCCGCTGGCTGAAGGATGTGAAGCCCGGCGATCTCCTCGTCGTCACCCGCAAGGACGGCCGCCGCCTCGCCTTTCGCGCCGGCGAGGGCCGCGTCGCCCGCTGGGATGAGAGCGGCATCGATGCGGACGCCGCCGGCCACAATCTCGCGCTCGCCACCTGCTGGCCGTTCGATGCGACGACACGCGGCCCGATGCGCTACATCGTGACGGCCGAACTGATCGACGCCGAAGGGCGCTCGACCGCAGAAACCCACGATATCCGCCTACTTGCCGAGAAAAACGGCAGCTGATACCTGACGGCTTCCATACACGCCGTCAGGACTTTTCATCGTGAACCGCATTCAGGCCAATCTTCTCCTTCTCCTGTCCGGCGCCATCTGGGGCGCGGGCTTCGTCGCGCAATCGACGGCGATGGAGGAGGTCGATCCCCTGTGGTTCACGGCGATGAAGTTCGGACTGGCCGCGCTGGTCGTCGCGCCTCTTGCCTTTTTCGAGACCCGCAAGGCGGAGGCTCCCCTGCCGAAGGCCAGCATACGCAACTTCATGCTGATCGGCGTCGCCCTGTTTTTCGGCGCCATTACGCAGCAGTTGGGGCTCCTGACCACGACCGTCACCAATTCCGGCTTCCTGACCGGCCTTTATGTCGTCTTCGTTCCGCTGCTCACGGTCGTCTTCCTGCGCCGCAGGCCACACTGGATCATCTGGCCGGCAGCGGCCATGGCGCTTTTCGGTATCTTCCTCCTGAGCGGCGGCTCGCTCGCCGGCCTCAACGACGGCGATATGCTGACCATTCTCAGCGCCGTCTTCTGGGCGATCCAGATGATGCTTGTCGGCATCTTCGCCGGCAGCACCGGCCGGCCGATGATGCTGTCGCTGGTGCAGTTTGCCGTCTGCTCCGTCACCAGCGCAGCTGTTGCCCTGTTCCTGGAGCCGCTCAGTCTCGCGGCGATCAACAATGCCCTGCCGGAAATCCTCTATGCCGGCATCCTGTCGAGCGGCGTCGCCTTTACCTGCCAGGTTGTCGGCCAGCGCTATACGACGGCACCGCAGGCCGCCATCTTCCTATCGAGCGAGGCGCTGTTTGCCGCCCTCTTCGGCATGGTGCTGCTCGGCGAAACCATCACCCCCCTCGGCTATGTCGGCTGCGGCATCATTTTTGCCGCCATGCTGCTGGTGGAACTGGTGCCGGAACTGACCAAGCGCAAAACAGGTCACGCCGCCGCCTGATGGCCTTGTCCCGAAACGGAACAGGAAACCGCAAACTTAACGTCCCGTTCATGGATCGGCGGCGAAAATGCAAGCTTTGCGCCGCAGCAAAAACTGCGACATTTTCTGACAGGACCGCCTAAAATTTTCTCACAAATTCGCAAAAATAAGCGATTTCAATAGTTTGCGATGCAATTGCGAAAAGTTCGGTTTTTTCGGCAATTGATCGCTTTTTGCCCAAAGTGAAAGACCGAACTTGTTTCAAGAAACTTTTGCTTGCCAATTCGAAATAAACACAGCAATCTTATTGCGTTCGGGCAATTTACGGACATGGGAAGACCTTGAATAAAGAGCGCCGGAGACGCTAAAAGTTCCGGGCAGTCAGCCGAGAGGAGACTGACTGGCTGTATTGACAGGTCCCTTCATACCCCGTCGAGAACTGCCTGCCCCAACGCCCCTAGGGCAAACATCGTAATGCTGCCCGCCGCTTCGGGCAGAGAAAAAGGACCTGACGCATGGCCGAAACTGGCATTGTTAAATTCTTCAACACCGATAAGGGCTTTGGTTTCATCAAGCCTGACAACGGTGGGGCGGATATCTTCGTGCATATCTCCGCCGTACAGGCTTCCGGCCTGAACGGACTGTCTGAAAACCAGAAAGTCAGCTTCGACACGGAACCGGATCGCCGCGGCAAGGGCCCCAAGGCGGTCAATCTGCAGATCTCCGGCTGATCACCGGATCTCTGTATCGATTCACGTTGAAGCCCGGCATTGTTGCCGGGTTTTTTTATTCAGGCTGCGTTCAGGCTCGTGGTCATAGTCTCGTTTCATCAGAAGGCCGGACGACTTCCGGTCGATGAACGGGACGAAAACCATGAAGAACATGATCAAAGCTGCTGTGCTTGGCCTTGCAACCCTCGCGACCGTGTTGCCGGCCCTGGCGCCTGCCCATGCCGGCGATTGGGATCGCCGCTACTATCGCCGTGACTACGGCCATCATCACAGCAACAGCGATGCCTGGGCGCTGGGCGCAGCCGGCCTTGCGACCGGCTTGATCGTCGGCGGCGCCATCGCCAGCCAGCCGCGTTATCAGGAGCGCGTCTATATCGACCCGCCGGCGGACGATTACTATCAGCCCGCCCCGGTCTATCGCCGCCCGCGCCCGGTCGTGGTTGACAGCGGCTACAGCTACGAACCCTGGACTCCCGGCTGGTACGACTACTGCTCGCGCCGCTATCGTTCGTTCAATTCCCGCACCGGCACCTTCCGCGGTTATGACGGCCGCGAGTATTTCTGCCAGGCCGGCTAAGAGCAATTTGGAAAAGTAAGTAGCGGTTTTGCGTCCGGAATTGCGCAGCAACGAACTCCGGTTGAACCCAGCGAAAAGGCCCGCTCCGTGCATCGGAGCGGGCCTTTTTTGTGTGACGCTTAAAGTCCGCGCAGATAAGGATTGGTGCGGCGCTCCTCGCCAATCTGGCCGCCGGGGCCATGGCCGCAGATGAAGCCGACGCTGTCGCCGAGCGGCAAGATCTTGTCGCGGATCGAATCGAGCAATTGCTGGTGATTGCCGCCGGGCAGATCGGTGCGGCCGATCGAACCGTGAAACAGCACGTCGCCGACATGGGCGAAACCCTGCGCGCGGTTGAAATAAACCACGTGGCCGGGCGCATGGCCGGGGCAATGAAGCACCTCGAACACGTGGTCGCCGAAGGAAACGGTATCGCCGTCTTCCAGCCAGCGGTCCGGCACCACATTCTCGACTTTCATGGCAAGGCCGAAGCGTTCCGCCTGGCTTTCCAGCTTTTCGAGCAATGGCAGGTCGCCCTTGTGCGGGCCGATGATATCGAGGCCGAGCGCCTGCTTCAGTTCCTTGGCCCCGCCGGCGTGGTCGATATGGCCATGGGTCAGCCAGATCGCCTTCAGGGTGATGCCGTTTTCCCTGATCGTCTGGAGGATCACATCGACATCCCCGCCGGGATCGACGATCACGCCCTCCTTGGTATCGGCGTCGAACAGCACCGTGCAATTTTGCTGGAAATGGGTAACCGGTATGATGCCTGCCTGTAACATGCTCGCCTCGTTCTCAAACGCTTTGCCCCGCATATAGGCGTAAGCAACGCAGAAGAAAACCGGGAGTCTGGTCTTGCGGCCGGCCGCCACTGGGAAAGATCAGCGGAGTTCGGCGAATTCTACCGGAGGGATCGAAGCCTGCAGGTTCACCGTGGTCAAGAGCAGCGCCGCAACGGCGAGCTTTGCGGCAACGACGGTGATCACGACCGGCCGCAACTGGCGGGAGGCGGAAAGTTGGACGGAAGCGGATTCGGAAGGCATGGTGCGGGTCCTTTCTTTGCACAATAAATGCCGGATGGCCATAAAGGTTCCTGAAAACGAAACGATCCCAGTATTTTAGCTTTCGCAAAAATTCTCAGTTCCAAAAGGAACAGCGCGGAGGCCGCGACACCGGCCTAAGCCGAAGGTTGAAAATTGACTCCGACACACTTTGGCTGCACCTTCTCAGGGCCGAATGGACGGCACTGCGCCCGTGGGAGGGGAGCTTGCTCACGGGCCAAACATGGGAGCAACTTGCATGGAAGCACTTTTGCCTATCCTGACTCAGCTGATCGCCGGTGCCGCCGGTGGCAATGCGGCGGGCGCCGCCCTCAAGCAGCAGGGCCTCAGCGTCATCGCCCGCACCATCGTCGGCGCTATCGGCGGGCTTGGCGGCGGCTTTCTCATTCAGATGGTTGGCGGTGAAGTGGCAGCGGCCGGGCTTGTTGCCCAGGCCATCGGCGGCCTCGTCGGCGGCGGCGTGCTGACCGGCCTTGCCGGCGCAGTCCTCGGAAAGCGGGCCTGACCGTCAGAGCCCCAATAAAACAGAAAGGCGGCCCCGAAGGCCGCCTTTCGTCAAAGCAGAAAAGAGAGCTTATTCGGCAGCCGCGGCAGCCGGATAGACTTCCTTCATATAGTCGTTCATCAGCGTTTCCGAGATCGTCGACGGCGTGAAGCGATAGGGGCCGATTTCCGAAACCGGCGTCACTTCGGCGGCCGAACCCGTCAGGAAGCATTCGGAGAAATCCGACAACTCTTCCGGCATGATCACCCGCTCGACCACCTGATAGCCGCGACGCTTGGCAAGCTCGATCACAGTCTGGCGGGTGATGCCGTTCAGGAAGCAATCCGGCACCGGCGTATGAATGACGCCGTCCTTGACGAAGAAGATGTTGGCGCCGGTGGCTTCGGCGACCTGGCCGCGATAGTCCAGCATCATCGCATCGGCGTAGCCCTTGGCTTCGGCGGCATGCTTGGAGATGGTGCAGATCATGTAGAGACCGGCAGCCTTGGAGGCGCAAGGCGCAGTCTTCGGATCGGGCCGGCGGTATTCCGCGATATCGAGGCGGATGCCCTTCAGCTTTTCGGCCGGGTTGAAGTAGCTGCCCCACTGCCAGATGGCGATGGCGACATTAATGCGGTTGTGCTGAGCCGAAACGCCCATCATTTCCGAGCCACGCCAGGCGATCGGCCGGACGTAGGCATCGGCAAAGCCCTGCCGCTTCAGAAGTTCGATCGTCGCGGCATCCAGTTCCTCGACGCTGTAGGGAACCTTGAAGCCGAGGATTTCGGCTGACTTGTGCAGGCGCTGATTGTGCTCCGTCAGCTTGAAGATGCGGCCACCATAGGCGCGCTCGCCCTCGAAGACGGCGCTCGCATAATGAAGCCCGTGGGTCAGAACAAGGATCTTGGCGTCCTTCCAATCGACAAACTCACCGTTGAACCAGATCTGACCGTCCATCTGATCGAAGGGAACTCCTGCCATGCTTTTATCCTCCGGCGCGCAGCGCCATGTCCTTGCGTTTTCGACGTCTCCACCCCGCCTGTGCGACGGCAAATTGTGGAGGGGAATGAACTTACGTGAATTTGGATTGGCGATCCGGCCGCCACCGCCTACATTCCACTGATGGCGCTGGCGTCGGTTATTTCGCCTTCTCTGAGGAAGAGGCTTACCAACAGCGGAAAAATATGTCAATAAAGCTGACATATTTTTCCGAAAATTGCCGGAAGGCGCATCCGAGCGAAAGGAAATGACTGCGTGGCAGGAACGTCGAACCAAAACAGCGCGGCGATAGAGGCTCATGAAGACCAGCACGGCCTGGATTATGAACTCATCGAGCTGCTTTTCTTCGCCTATCGCGATTTCACCTCCGATCCCGATGTCATTCTGGAAAAGCGCGGTTTCGGGCGCGCCCACCATCGCGTGTTGCATTTCGTCGATCGCGAGCCGGGCATGACGGTGGCAGACCTTTTGGATACGCTGAAGATCACCAAACAGAGCCTGGCGCGGGTGCTGAAGCAGCTGATCGATAGCGGCTATATCCACCAGATCGCCGGGCCTGAGGATCGCCGCCAGCGCAAGCTCTATACGACGAAGGACGGCAAGGCGCTGGCGCGGGCCTTGGCGGAGCCACAGTCACGGCGCATAGCCGACGCAATCGCCCGCAGCGGCCCCGGCGCAAGGGATGTCGTGACCCGCTTTCTGGCAGGCATGAAGAACGCTGCGGAAGACTGAGCCTCGGGCACTAAAGGCCGGATACAGGACCCATGACGAAGACACCGAACATTCCCGATGATGCCCCGCATCTGCTTGTGGTCGATGACGACCGCCGCATCCGCGAGCTTCTGAACCGCTATCTGATGGACCAGGGTTTCCGCGTCACCACGGCCGCCGATGCCGGCGAAGCCCGCCGCCGTCTCGAAGGCGTCGATTTCGATCTCCTGATCGTCGACGTGATGATGCCGGGAGAGACCGGCATTTCGCTCACGCAAGGATTGCGCAAGATCAAGACCGTGCCGATCATCATGCTGACGGCGCTCGCCGAGGCCAATGCCCGCATCGAGGGGCTGGAGGCCGGCGCCGACGACTACCTGCCGAAACCCTTCGATCCGCGCGAGCTGGTGCTGCGCATCAACAACATCCTGCGCCGCAATGCCCCGGCCCAACAGCCGAAGGTCGAGCAGGTCATCTTCGGCCCCTTCACCTTCTCCGTGGTGCGCAAGGAACTGCGCCGCGGCGCCGATCACATCCGGCTTACCGACCGCGAGCAGGAGATCATGATGCTGTTTTCGCAGCGCCCCGGCGAGACGATCCCCCGCCACGAGCTGGTGAGCGACGACGCCGAAGTCGGCGAGCGCACCATCGATGTGCAGATCAACCGCCTGCGCCGCAAGATCGAAGACGACCCCTCCAATCCGATCTACCTGCAGACCGTGCGCGGCATCGGCTACCGGCTGAGCGTAGACTGACGTTTGCCGGGGAAAAGCGGGAACCGGTTTTCCCGAAAGGAAAAACCAAGACAAGGAATCTAGAGGCCCATGGCAAGCCTGGACAGCATGTGGCGCGGCCTGAAGATCAAGCGGCGGCGCAGCGTAAACCGAAACAGCGCCTGGGGCCGCTTCGCGCTCTGGCTGCGCCGCCGCCTGCCGATGGGCCTTTATGCCCGCTCGTTGCTGATCGTCATCATTCCGATGGTACTGCTGCAGTCCGTGGTCGCGTTCGTCTTCATGGAGCGCCACTGGCAGCTGGTGACCCAGCGTCTCTCCTCGGCCGTGACCGCCGATATCGCCGCGATCATCGACCTCATCGACAAGGTGCCGCCGGAGGAGGTGGGCGATGTCATCCGCATCGCCCGCGAGCGGCTGAACCTCAACGTTTCGATCGAGGCCGGCGGCGAACTGCCGGCGCCACGGCCGAAGCCCTTCTTCGAAATTCTCGACCAGATTCTGAGCGAGGAGATTTCCGACCAGATCCGCCGGCCCTTCTGGATCGATACCGTCGGCAATTCCTCGATCGTCGAAATCCGCATCAAGATCGACGGCGACCGCATCCTGCGGGTCTTTGCCCGCCGCAGCCAGGCTTACGCCTCCAACACGCATATCTTCATCGTCTGGATGGTTGGCGCCTCGCTGGTGCTGCTTGCCATCGCCATCCTTTTCCTGCGCGGCCAGATCCGGCCGATCCTGGCGCTGGCGCATGCGGCCGAAAGTTTCGGCAAGGGGCAGAAGATCGATGATTTCTCGCCGCGCGGGGCGGAGGAAATCCGCCGCGCCGGCCTCGCCTTCATCCAGATGCGCGAGCGCATCGAGCGCCAGATCGAGCAGCGCACCGCCATGCTCACCGGCGTCAGCCACGACCTGCGCACCATCCTCACCCGCTTCAAGCTGCAGCTGGCGCTATCCCACGATCATCCCGATTTCGACAGTCTCAACCAGGATGTCGAGGACATGCAGAGCATGCTCGAAGGCTACCTCGCCTTCGCCCGCGGCGAGGCGGAAGAGGATGTCGGCGACCTGAAACTGTCGGACCTGATGACCCGCATGGAGGCGGAAGCAGAGCTGCATGGCAAGGCGCTGACCGTGGCCATCGAGGGCGAAGACGATATCCGCGTGCGCCCCAATGCCTTCACACGGCTGGTCGCCAATATCGTCTCCAATGCCTACCGCTATGCGAAGACGGTGAACATCGACGCCCGGCACAGCGCAAAATGGCTGACGATCACGGTGGACGATGACGGCCCCGGCGTTCCCGAAGCCTCACGCGAGGATGTGTTCAAGCCGTTCTTCCGGCTGGACGAGGCGCGTAATCTCGACAGTTCCGGCACAGGGCTCGGCCTTGCCATTGCGCTGGATATCGCCCGCAGCCATGGCGGCAATATCACGCTCGCCGACAGCCCGCTCGGCGGCCTGCGTGTCGTGATACGGGTTCCGGCATAATCAGCGCTGATAGAGCGCCGTCAGGCCACGGTGATCGTTGAAACGATGCCAGGCATCGATGCGCCTCGGATGGCGTTCGCGCATCGCGTCGAGCGGCGCCAGCATGCGGCCGTCGCGCCCCCAGTGATGATCAAAGATTTCGACGATGCGGCGATTGGGCCAAGGCTTGTTGACGATGGTCAGCAACGCCTCGAAGGCCTCGGTCTCCCGCCCTGCCCCGAAACGGTCGGCAAGGATGCCGTAGGCAAAGGCCGTGGAGCGGCTGACGCCGGCATGGCAATGCACGAGGATGCGGCTCGCCTCGGTATCCAGCTCACCGTTCAGCCGGTCGAACAACGCAATGATGGCCGCCGGAAAATGCTCCGTCGCGACGGCATTTTCCTGATCGCGCAGGCGCGAGACGTGATGCGTCACGCCGGAAATGCGCGGCACCAGCTCTTCCGCCAGTTCCGGATCGAGCAGCGAGACGACATGCGTCGCGTGCCACTCCCCGGCAACCTTCGCGGCATCGCGCAGGCAGGAGACCCTGAGGAAACGGGAAACGGCGGCGGCATCCATTACGACAACCTACATCAGCTTCTTGCCGTTCGGCACCGGCTTGTCGGTGGCGGAAAGCACGATAGCGCCGGCTTCGTCTTCGAAACCAAGCGTCAGCACTTCCGAGCGGACCGGCCCGATCTGGCGCGGCGGGAAATTGACAACGCCGAGCACCTGCCGGCCGACGAGGCTTTCCGGCGTATAATGCACCGTGATCTGCGCCGAGGATTTCTTCAGCCCGATCTCCGGTCCGAAATCGATCACCAGCTTGATGGCCGGCTTGCGCGCTTCCGGGAAAGGCGAGGCTTCGACGATGGTGCCGACACGGATATCGACACGCTCGAAATCGGCAAAGGTGATGGTCTCGTTCATCAGCGTTCCAGGGAAAAATATCAGCCGGCGAGTTCTTCGGCCCGCTTGCGGGCGGCGGCGATTGCCTTGTCGAACAAAGGCTGCATGCCGTCTTCGGCCATGAGGATGGAAAGGGCGGCCGCCGTCGTGCCGCCGGGCGAGGTCACGTTCTGGCGCAGCTTCGCGGCCTCGTCGGGGGACTGGTGGAGAAGTTCACCAGCCCCCGCAACGGTTTCCCGCGCGAGCCGCATGGCGAGGTCCGCCTGAAGGCCAGCCTTGCGGCCAGCCTCCGCCATGCACTCGACGAGGTAGAAGACATAAGCGGGGCCGCTGCCGGAAACCGCCGTCACAGCATCGATATCGGCTTCGGTTTCGACCCATTCGACCGGGCCGCTGACCTTGAGGAGATCGTGCACGATGGCGCGCTTCTCGGCCGAAACGCGGCTGTTGGCAAAAGCGCCGGTGACGCCGCGGCCGATCATCGCCGGCGTGTTCGGCATGGCGCGCACCATCGCGGCCTCGCCAAGGCGCGCGGCCATGAAGGCAAGCGTCGTGCCGGCCGCGACCGAGACAACCACCGTTTCCGGGCCGACGAGCGATTTGAGCGGCGGCAACACAACGTCCATCATCTGCGGCTTCACCGCGAGGAACAATACGCCGGCTTTCATGCCTTCGGGCGCCGACGTGACATGGGTTGCACCGTTGTCGGAAATCAGCTTCGCCATGGTCGGCGACGGGCCAGGATCGATGACGGTGACGTCGCTGCCCTTGATGCCGCTTTTCAGCCAGCCGGACAGCATCGCGCCGCCCATGTTGCCAGCACCGATCAGAACGATAGACGTCATATTTTCCTCAAGCCTCGCCAACGGTTTCGAACATCACGGCCTCGACGGCCCGGTGGGCGTCGACGCCCGACCACACGACGAACTGAAACGCCTGGAAATAGGATTCGCATGCTTCGAGCGCGCTCGACAACAGCACTTCCACCTGCTGGTTGGTCGGCTCCGCGCCGCCGGCAAGCAGCAGCGACTGGCGGAAGATCACCACGTCTTCCTGTCGCCACAGGTCGAAATGCCCCATCAGCACCTGGCCGTTGATATGGGAGAGAAGCCGGATGACTTCGTTGACGCGGCTTTCGGGAACCTTGATGTCGAAGGCGCAAGCGAGATGCAGCGCCTCGAACTCTTCCATCCACGAAAACGAGACGTGGTAATCGGTCCATTTGCCCGCGACCGTCATGGCGATTTCGTCTTCGCCAGAACGCTCGAAGCACCAGTCGTTGTTGGCAGCGACAAACTCGATCATGTCGACCGGGTTGGATTGCCGCTCAAGGTCCAATTCCATCAGGCTCATATGTCACCCTAAAAGTCCCGATGCAGACATGCGTCGTCGTGCTCACACACGACAGCGGCAAACTCAAACACCGGAAACGAACACTATGATTGCTGGATACACGCCCATCCTGGCTTACTCACCCTGCCCGGAGCTTGCGTGATCCGTTTCGAATCATCATTTAAAATCAGTGTATAACGGCGGAGTCTGCATGCCAGCCCCCGGAACCGAAAATAGGCGATCGCGGTTGTGGAAAGAACCTTTGAAACAGATTCAGCCCAGGTTCTTAAACGACTCTGCCGTAAGCATTTTTTGGCAGTGTCCACAGGGGTAAAAAATTTATGAAAAAAGTCGCCGGAAGCCCCTCCCGGCGACTGTGGAAATACGCAAGTGTCGCGAAACGAAACAGGGCGGCTCGATATGCCCACCCGGCGCGGCCGAATCCTACTTGCCGGCAGCATCCAAGCGCGCCTCGAGGGCGGCGATCCGGGCGGTCAGTGCGTCGTTTTCCTCGCGCGCCTTCAGCGCCATCTCGCGCACCGCCTCGAACTCCTCGCGCTTGACGATATCCATCGAGTTCAGGAGCTTTTCGCCCTGCGCCCGAAACACCGTTTCCATTTCCCGCCGAACACCCTGAGCGGCCCCGGCCGCATCCGTCATCAGCTTGGCGAATTCGTCCAGAATACGGTTCGTGCCCGTGGTCATTGTCTTGATCTCCGATTTCGTCGCCGCCCATTTATGATGGCGGCCTCGGAAAGGAGGTAGGAGCAGCCGGCACCCGATGCAAGGAAAAATAACAAGTGAATGTTTGCGTTCCGTGATCGGCGAGCGCCTTGACCCTGCCGGGTTGCAAGGCCATGGTCCGCGGAAAGACAGGCAGGAGAAAGCCAAGACTTGGAAACGATAGCGACTTTTCTCGCCATCATGCCCTTCCCCGAGATCGATCCCGTTCTCGTGACGATCGGCCCGTTGCAGATTCACTGGTATGGACTTGCCTATGTCGCGGGTATTCTCGTCGGCTGGCAATATGCCCGCCGGCTGGTGCGCAACACGGCGCTGTGGCGAAACGGCGAGCCGGCCATGACCGAAACCCAGCTCGACGATTTTCTGCTGTGGGTGGCCGCCGGTATCGTCGGCGGCGGCCGCATCGGCTATATTCTGTTCTACGACTTGCCGAGCGTGCTGGCGAACCCGGTGCGCGCCTTCGAGATATGGAACGGCGGCATGTCCTTCCATGGCGGGCTTCTCGGCACGATGATCGCCATGATGATTTTCGCCAAGCGCCGGAATATCGCCATGTGGAGCCTGTTCGACATCGTTTCGGCCGTGGTGCCGATCGGCCTGTTCTTCGGCCGCATCGCCAATTTCATCAATGGCGAGCTGTGGGGCCGGCTTTCTTCCATGCCATGGGCGGTCGAGTTTCCGCCCGGCAGCGGCCTCGCCTATCATCCGAGCCAGCTTTACGAAGCCTCCCTCGAAGGCATCGTCCTGCTTCTTGTCCTGACCTACCTGATCTATCGCCATCTGGCGCTGAAGACCCCCGGCCTCGTCTGCGGCGTCTTCGTGCTCGGTTATGCGACCGCCCGCATCATCGTCGAATTCTTCCGTCAGCCGGATGCGCAGATCGGCTATCTCGCCGGCGACTGGCTGACCATGGGCATGGTGCTGTCGACGCCGATGGCGCTCGCCGGCCTCTGGGCGATCCTGCGGGCGCGCAGCGCGGCAGCAAAGGCAGCGCCATGAGCACGCCGCTTGGAGAAAAGATCAAGAACCTGATCGCCGCCCACGGCCCGATCAGCGTCACCGACTATTTCTCGCTCTGCCTGGCCGACCCGCAATACGGCTATTACCGCACCCGCGAGCCCTTCGGCAGCGCCGGCGATTTCACCACCGCACCCGAGATCAGTCAGCTGTTCGGCGAGATGATCGGCATCTTCCTCGTGCAGGCCTGGCAGCGCCATGGCGAGCCGAACCCGGTGCATATCGCCGAAATCGGCCCTGGCCGCGGCACGATGATGGCCGATATCCTGCGCGTCATCTCCAAGCTTTCGCCCACCCTCTATGAGGCCGCGAGCTTCCACCTGATCGAAACCAGCGAGCGACTGCAGAAGGTGCAGAGCCAGACGCTGGTCGCCCACAAGTTCAAGATCACCTGGCACGAAAGCTTCGACACGCTGCCGGAGGGCTTCCTGCTTCTAGCCGCCAACGAACTGTTCGACGCGATCCCGATCCGCCAGTTCGTCAAGACACCGCAAGGGTTTCGCGAGCGAATGGTCGGGCTCGATGCGGATGGCGAACTGACGTTTGCCGCCGGTGTTGCCGGCCTCGATCCCGCCCTTCTGCCGCAACCGGCAAGCGAGGCTCCCCTCGGCACGCTTTTCGAGGTGGCCCCGGCCCGCGATGCGGTCATGGCGGCGCTCGCATCGCGCATCCGCGCAAGCGACGGCACCGCTGTCATCATCGACTACGGCCACCTCGCGACAGCCTACGGCGATACCTTGCAGGCCGTTCGCGAGCACCAGTTCGATCCGCCGCTGAAACATCCCGGCGAAGCCGATATCACCAGCCATGTCGATTTCGAGCAGCTTGCCCGGCGCGCCGCCGCCGAGGGCCTGCAGATCAACGGCCTGACCTACCAGGGCGATTTCCTCGTCGGCCTCGGCCTGATCGAGCGGGCCTCAGCGCTCGGGAACGGAAAGGACGCCATCACCCAGGAAAGCATCCGCATGGATGTCGAGCGACTGGCTGGCAGCGGCGAAGGCAAGATGGGCGAACTGTTCAAGGTGCTCGTCGTCAGCAGCCCGGCGGTCGCTCTTCCCCCGTTCCAGCGCTGAAACTGCAAGAAAGCGGTGATTGACAGGATGAAACCGGGAAGCCAACATCGCGCCAAATCAATCCGGTTCGCCGCCGCAAATCCCCGATAATCGACAGAATGAAAGGGCAGAAACACCGATGAAGGATGATGCCCCGCCCTCACCCGTCTTCAGCCCGGCCCTCGCGAATCTCGAGAAAAGCGGCATTGCGCACGCCTATTTCACCCGCAGCGGCGGCGTTTCCGAAGGTCTTTATCGCGGCCTGAATGTCGGCCTCGGCTCCCATGACGAACGCGCCCGCGTCGAGGAAAACCGCAGACGTGTCGCCGCCTATTTCGAAGCGCCGCCGGAAAAGCTCGCGACGGTGCATCAGGTTCACTCCCCGACCGCCGTGATCGTCGATGACACCTATGACGGCGCACGGCCGGAAGCAGACGCGCTGGTCACCGCCACCCCCGGCACGGTCATCGGCGTGCTGACGGCCGATTGCGGCCCGGTCCTCTTTGCCGATCCGAAGGCCAAGGTCATCGGTGCCGCCCACGCCGGCTGGAAAGGCGCGCTGGGCGGCGTGCTCGAAAGCACGATCGAAGCCATGGTGTCGCTGGGCGCCGACAGAAAGAACATCGTCGCCAGCCTCGGACCCTCGATCAGCCGGCGCAACTATGAGGTCGGCGCGGAATTCGTCGAGCGCTTCCTGGAGAAGGACCCGGATTACGCCGGCTTCTTCACGCCTTCGGAGCGGGAAACCCACGCGATGTTCGACCTGCCGGCCCTGACCCTCAAGCGGCTGACGGATGCCGGCGTGACCGCCGAAAACCTCGATCTCTGCACCTATGCGGACGAAGAGCGGTTCTTCTCCTATCGCCGCACCACCCATCGCAACGAACCGGATTACGGCCGGCAGATTTCGGCAATCTTCATGCGGGAGGAATGACATGGCTTTGCATTTCAGCCAGGACGAGTTCACCGGACGACTGGAACGGCTGAAGGCCGCCATGAAGGACGAAAAGCTGGATGCCATCCTGCTCTTTGCGCAGGAAAGCATGTACTGGCTGACCGGCTACGACACCTTCGGCTACTGTTTCTTCCAGACGCTGGTGGTCAAGGCCGACGGCTCCATGGTGCTCCTGACGCGCTCGGCCGATCTGAGGCAGGCGCGACACACCTCCAACATCGAGCGCATCGAAATCTGGGTCGACCGCGTCAATGCCGATCCGACGATGGATCTCAAGAACCTCCTGAGCGACCTCGATCTTCTGGGCATGCGCATCGGCGTCGAATACGACACCCACGGTATGACCGGCCGCGTGGCACGGATGCTCGACCAGCAGCTCACCAGTTTCGGCCAGATGATCGATGCCTCGTCGCTGGTCGGCAAGCTGCGGCTGATCAAGAGCCCGGCGGAAATCGCCTATGTCGAAAAGGCCGCGAGCCTTGCCGACGACGCGCTCGATGCCGCCCTGCCCCTCATCCGCCCCGGCGGCAGCGAGGCCGATATCCTCGCGGCCATGCAGGGTGCGATCTTTGCCGGCGGCGGCGATTATCCCGCCAACGAATTCATCATCGGCTCCGGCGCCGACGCGCTTCTCTGCCGCTATAAGGCGGGGCGCCGCACGCTCGATGCCCAGGACCAGCTGACGCTGGAATGGGCAGGCGTCAGCGCCCATTACCACGCGGCTATGATGCGCACCGTCGTCGTCGGCGAGCCGACCAACCGGCACCGCGAGCTTTACAGCGCCTGCCGCGAAACCATCCAGGCCGTCGAGATGGTGCTGCGGCCCGGCAACACCTTCGGCACCGTGTTCGACGTCCATGCCAAGATCATGGACGAGCGCGGGCTCGCGCGGCATCGTCTGAACGCCTGCGGCTATTCGCTTGGCGCCCGCTTTTCGCCGTCCTGGATGGAGCAGCAGATGTTCCATCTCGGCAATCCCCAGGAGATTTTGCCGAATATGTCGCTCTTCCTGCACATGATCATCATGGACAGCGACACCGGCACCGCCATGACGCTCGGCCAGACCTATCTCACGACCGACGGCGCGCCGAAGCCGCTGTCGCGCTACGGACTGGACTTCATTTCTGCTTAGGAAAATTGCCGTATCGTTTCATCGAGCGCAGGTGGGGGCCTTCGTGCTCGACCTCGTGGCCGAACAGGCGGTGGAACGATGAACAAAATTTTCAGTCTGATGGCCGGCCTCGTGCTGCTTGCCGGCTGCAACTCGACCGACGCGCTGATCCCCCAGGTGGATGTCGGCGGCGGCAGCTTCCAATCGCCCCCGGTCAACCAGGCCGATCTCGACAGCATGGCCGCGCAGCCCTCCTATGTGCCGCCGCAGCAGACGGCATCGGTTCAGAGCCAGCCGTTGAGCAATCCGCAAAGCTACTCGCAGCCGGCTTCGGACACCGTTATGGCCCAAGGCGACACAGTGCTCGCCCAAGGCGACACTGACTACACCGACCCGGCCGGCTCCTTCGAAGCTCAGGCCAGCCGCCTTTCGCAGGGCGCAGTGCCGGCGCAAGAACGCCGTCAGGTCGTTCGGCAAGCCCCACAAATGGCGGAAGCCACGACCTCCGAAGACAACGATGCCGCCGGTGAGCCCGAGCAGGCCCCACCCCAGACGGCGCAACAGCAGCCGCAGGAGGAAAAGCCTGCGCAATCCGCGGCCATCGCTCCGAACGCGGAAGCCGGCACCATCCGCTTCCTGCCGATCATCGGCGCACCGGTCGCCGCCGTCACCTCGCTCTCCAAGCAGCTCGGCGCGGATGCCCGCGCCAACGGGCTGACGATCAAAAGCTCGTCCGATCCGAACAGCAAGCATATCCTGAAGGGCTATTTCTCGGCGCTCAGCGACAACGGCAAAACCACCGTCATCTATATCTGGGACGTGCTCGACGGCAGCGGTAATCGGCTGCACCGCATCCAGGGCCAGGACAGCGTCGATGGCACTGCCGCCGACCCCTGGTCGATCGTGCCGCCGCAGACGATGCAGGCGATCGCCACCAAGTCGATCGACGCCTATCTCTCATGGGCACGCGCCAACGCCGGCTGACCGTTGCAAAACGATGCAGATCGGCAACGACCGGCTGACGAATCGTATCACCGGACGGCACAGCCCGAAAACTTTTTCGGATAAACGGTGCGAGAACGCGGCATTCCCCTTGCATTCGAGGTCAGGGACGTTATGAAGCGGCCAAGCGGCGCTGCTTTCGGCCCTCGGATGCCGGCAGACGCCAAATGTGGCTTATGGAATTCACGCGGCCCACCCTGGACTGATTTCTCTGTCCGGAAGCGCCCGCGCCAGCACAGGCGGACCATCGATGAAGGTTTTCGCAGGCAATTCGAACCGGCTGCTTGCCGAAGCGATCTGCAGCTATCTTAACCTGCCCCTCGGCAAAGCAACTGTGAGACGGTTCGCCGACCAGGAAATCTTCGTGGAAATTCAGGAGAATGTGCGCGGCGAGGACGTTTTCGTCGTCCAGTCGACCTCCTTCCCCACCAACGACCACCTGATGGAATTGCTGATCATGATCGATGCCATGCGCCGCTCCTCGGCGCGGCGCATCACCGCGGTCATCCCGTATTTCGGCTATGCCCGCCAGGACCGCAAACCCGGCCCGCGCACCCCGATCTCCGCCAAACTGGTCGCCAACCTGATCACCGAAGCCGGCGCCGACCGCGTATTGACGCTCGACCTGCATGCCGGCCAGATCCAGGGCTTCTTCGACATCCCGACCGACAATCTCTACGCCATTCCGATCCTCGCCCGCGACGTGAAGGAAAACTACGACCTGAAGAACGTCATGGTCGTTTCGCCTGACGTCGGCGGCGTGGTGCGCGCCCGCGCCCTTGCCAAGCGTCTCGATTGCCAGCTTGCCATCGTCGACAAGCGCCGCGAGCGCGCCGGCGAATCCGAGGTCATGAACGTCATCGGCGACGTGACCGGCAAGGACTGTCTGCTGATCGACGATATCGTCGACTCCGGCGGCACGCTCTGCAATGCGGCTGAAGCCCTGCTCAAGAACGGCGCGACCAGCGTTACGGCCTACATCACCCACGGCGTGCTTTCCGGCGGCGCGGTCGCCCGCGTCACCTCGTCCAAGCTCAAGGAACTTGTGATCACCGACACGATCCAGCCGACCACGGCCGTCCAGTCGGCCCACAACATCCGCGTCATCACCACCGCGACGCTGTTGGGCGAAGCCATCAACCGCACCAGCCAGGAAGAATCGGTCTCCAGCCTGTTCGACTAAGACCTGGCCTTTTCCGCTTCCGCCATGAGCCAGCTTGAAAAGGCGGCCATGGCCGGCGTGACCAAACGCGATTGCAGCCGTGTGAGCCAATAGCTCCCCATCGAAACGCTTGTGCGGAACGGCTGCACGATCTCTCCCGAAAGCAGTTGCCGCTGAAACATGGCCGGCGGCGCAAGCCCGATGCCGGCCCCCTGCAGGATCGCCTCCATCATCGCCAGCGACGTATCGAAGACGATGCTGTCGCGCATCGGTCCCGGCTCCGCCACACCGGCCGTCTCGAACCAACGCGTCCACTCATCCGGCCGATAGGATCGCAGCAGCGTCTTTCCGATGATATCGGACGGCTGCTTCAAGGTGCGTGCGACCTCGGGCGTGCACAGCACCGAAAGCGGTGCCTCGAACAGCCGAGCCGCCTCCGTCGCATGCCATGCACCGCTGCCGAAACGAACAGCGAAATCCAGCCCCTCTGCCGCCAGATCGACGCGGTTGTTGTTGGTCGAGAGACGCAGATCGATGAAGGGATGATTCTGCCGGAAGGTTGACAGCCGAGGCATCAGCCAGCCGACGGCAAAGGTCCCGACCGCCCCCACCGTCAAAACCTCCCGCAACCGACCGCCGCGAAACCGCTCGACGGCATCGGCCATGCGATCGAAACTATCGCGCAGCACGGGCAACAGGCTCTCGCCCTCCGCCGTTATCATCAATCCGCGCGGCAGGCGGCGAAAAAGCGCGATGCCCAACTGCTCTTCCAAAGCCTTGACCTGATGGCTGACCGCCGCCTGCGTGACGTTCAGTTCGATCGCGGCGCGGGTGAAGCTGAGATGGCGGGCGGAGGCCTCGAAGGCGCGGAAGGCGTTGAGCGGGAGATGCGGGCGAACCATGAATGACCTAGTTTTTCTAATGCAAGCTTCGATTATTCGTCCTTTGTGGCAAGGGCAAACTCTTGCTACCAAACGCTCAGAAATCAACGCATATCGAGGAAGATATATGAATTTTCGGTCTTTGATGACAGGTCTAGCACTGTTGGGGCTATCCGCCATCGCCGCAGAAGCCAAGACAATTTGTACGGTCATCGCCAATGCCGATACCGGCGACTTCATCGTCAAGGAAGGCCGGTGCGAGGAGCGCTTCACGCCGGCCTCGACCTTCAAGGTGCCGCTGGCGGTGATGGGCTACGATTCCGGCTTCCTGACGGACGCGCACAATCCAACGCTGCCCTTCCGCAATGGCGATCCCGACTGGGGCGGCGAGAACTGGAAGCAGCCGACCGATGCCACCCGCTGGCTGAAATATTCTGTCGTCTGGTTTTCACAGCGGATCACCGCCAAACTCGGTGAAGAAAAACTCACCGAATATGCGCGCCAGTTCCATTACGGCAATGCCGATTTCTCCGGCGATCCCGGCAAGAACAACGGTCTTGAGCGGGCCTGGATCATCTCGTCGCTGAAGGTCTCACCGATCGAGCAAATCACTTTCCTGCGCCGGCTGATCAATCACGAGCTTCCGGTGAGCAACGCGGCAGTCGACAAGACGCTCGCCATCGTCGAAGGGCGCATGCTGCCCTCGGGCTGGGCGGTCCAGGGCAAGACCGGCATGGCCTATCCGCGCAATGCGGACTACAGCTTCGACACGAGCCATCCCTTTGGCTGGTATGTCGGCTGGGGTGAGAAAGGCGGCCAGAGGATCGTCTTCGCCCGCCTGATCCAGGACGACAAGAAGATGGAAGGCAGCGCCAGCGCTCGCGCCCGTGACAGCCTTTTCGAAGAACTGCCGTCGCTCATTCCAGCGGAATGATGCCCGTCAGGCGCGTTTGATCACCGGAACGGCGCAGGCCTCCCCGCCATCGAACAATCGCGAGCGCGTCAAAAACCGGCGCTCGCGGCCATTGTCGAGCGAGAACATGCCGCCGCGCCCCGGCACCACATCGATGATCAACTGCGTGTGGCGCCAGACTTCGAACTGGCTGGCGCTGATATAAACCGGCACGCCGCCGATCTCGCCCAGTTTCACATCGTTATCGCCGACGATGTAGTCATCGGCCGGATAGCACATCGGCGACGAACCGTCGCAGCAGCCGCCCGACTGGTGAAACAGGATGTCCGGATAGTCCTTCCGGATTTCGTCGATGAAGGCGAGTGCCACATCGGTCGCGATGACCCTCGGTTGCCCGTCGGTGTTTTCCGTATCCATGATCCGCTCCCATGAAAGTGCCCTCTCCCCGTCGCGGCGGGGAGAGGGTCTAGGTGAGGGGTTTCGGGAGGAGGTCGGGCAGGACTGCCCCTCACCTTACTCTTTCCCGGCCGATCCCGATCAGAAGAAGCCGAGCGCCTTCGGGCTGTAGCTCACCAGCATGTTCTTGGTCTGCTGGTAGTGATCGAGCATCATCTTGTGGGTTTCGCGGCCGATACCCGATTGCTTGTATCCGCCGAAGGCGGCATGGGCCGGATAGGCATGGTAGCAATTGGTCCAGACGCGGCCGGCCTGGATATCGCGACCGAAGTGGTAGCAACGGTTCGCATCGCGGCTCCACACGCCAGCACCGAGGCCGTAGAGTGTGTCGTTAGCGATTTCGAGCGCTTCCGCATCGTCCTTGAAGGTAGTGACGGACACGACCGGCCCGAAGATTTCCTCCTGGAAGACGCGCATCTTGTTGTGACCGCGGAAGACCGTCGGCTTGACGTAGTAGCCGCCGGCCAGATCGCCTTCGAGCACGTTGCGCTCGCCGCCGATCAGCACTTCCGCGCCTTCCTGACGGCCGATATCCATATAGGACAGGATTTTCTCCAGTTGCTCGGACGACGCCTGCGCACCGATCATTGTTGCCGTGTCGAGCGGGTTGCCCTGCTTGATTGCGGCCACACGGGCGATGGCCTTTTCCATGAAGCGGTCATAGATTTTCTCATGGACCAGCGCACGGCTGGGGCATGTGCAGACTTCGCCCTGGTTGAGGGCAAACATCGCAAATCCT
The DNA here is from genome assembly GCF_001424985.1 of Rhizobium sp. Root1212. Taxonomy (GTDB): domain Bacteria; phylum Pseudomonadota; class Alphaproteobacteria; order Rhizobiales; family Rhizobiaceae; genus Pararhizobium. The sequence continues at coordinate 361,247 of NZ_LMDA01000012.1, read as the reverse complement.
TCCAGCGCCTTGTCGAGATAGTCGTCGTCTTCGGCCATCACGTCGGCAAAGAAGATGTTCGGCGATTTGCCGCCCAGTTCCAGCGTCACGGGGATGAGGTTCTGGCTGGCATATTGCATGATCAGCCTGCCCGTCGTCGTCTCACCGGTAAAGGCGATCTTAGAGATGCGCGGATTGGAAGCCAGCGGCTTGCCGGCTTCGAGACCGAAGCCGTTGACGATATTCAGCACGCCTGCTGGCAGAAGATCCCCGACCAGATCGGCCCAGACGAGGATGGAGGCCGGCGTCTGTTCGGCCGGCTTCAAGACGACGCAGTTGCCGGCGGCAAGCGCCGGTGCGAGCTTCCACGCAGCCATCAGGATCGGGAAATTCCAGGGAATGATCTGGCCGACGACGCCGAGCGGCTCATGGAAATGATAGGCGATGGTATCGTGATCGACTTCGCCGATCGTGCCTTCCTGGGCACGAACGCAGGAGGCGAAATAGCGGAAGTGATCGATGGCGAGCGGAATATCGGCCGCCATGGTTTCGCGCAGCGGCTTGCCGTTATCCCAGGTTTCGGCGCGCGCCAGAAGATCGAGATTGTCTTCCATGCGCTGGGCGATCTTCATCAGGATATTGGCGCGCTCGGTCGTCGAGGTGCGGCCCCATTTGTCCTTGGCCGCATGCGCCGCATCGAGCGCCAGCTCGATATCGGCGGCTTCCGAACGGGCGATCTGGCAGACCACGCCGCCGGTGACCGGGGTGATGTTGTCGAAATAGCGGCCACTGACGGGATCGCGCCACTGGCCGCCGATGAAGTTTCCATATTTCTGCTTGAACGGGCTTTCGACGATTTTCTGATGCAGCATCTGTTTTCTCCTCCAATACAGATATTCGTCATCTGTGGTGAGGAGACTGCGCTCGAAGAACAAATAGCGATAGACACCGGTAGACGGCCGACGCTTGCTACTGTTTCAGAATTGAGACACGGGAAAGACGACAATTATGCTGCAACGCCGCAAATATCGACGCAGCCGCAGCATATCGAACACTATTCGACCGAAAGCTTCTTCATCTTGCGATACAGCGTGGCGCGGCTGATACCGAGAAGATCGGCAGCTTGCGAAACATTGCCGCCCGCCCGCGACAACACCCGCCGCAGCGCCGCCCTTTCGGCATCCAGCAGGTCCTGTCCCTGAACACCGTCATGCAGCAGATCGGCGGCCGGAATACCGGACGCGATCCTGCGGTCGTCGAGCCCCAACGTCTGGCGGGCGGCGCGGGTTGCGCCGAGCACGAGATCGTCACGGTCGATCGCCAGCAGTGCCGGCGCGCTCTTGCCTTCGGACGAGACCAGCAGGATGCGTGCACCATTGAAGGCGCGGCGGAAAAGATTGGCCTCGATGCGGGCGGCCGCATCGCGCACGGCCTGCGACAGAATCAGCACCGCCATATCGCTGGCATCTTCCCGGCAGGTCGAGATGTCGAGCGCGGCGGTGATCCGCCCCGTGTGATCGCGCACGGGTGCGGTGACGCAGCTCAAGCCGGTATTGGCGGAGAGGAAATGCTGGTCGCGGTGTATGACGACGGCGCGTTCGTCGGCAATGGCCGTGCCGATGCCGTTGGTGCCGACGCTCGCCTCGCTCCACACCGTGCCGGACCAGAGCCCAAGCCCGCGAAAATCCTTGTCGTCGCCGACGGCGCCACGGCGCTCCAGCGCGATGCCGTGTTCGTCAGTGAGCAGCAGGCAGCATCCGGCCTTGCCGACCGTGAGGAACAGCCGGTCAAGCTCGTCCTGCGCTTCCTCGATGATATGGCCGGAGCGCTCGCGCGCCTGAAGGAACTCGGCTTCGGTCAGCCGCCAAGGCGCGCGGCTTTCCTCAGGCGACAGGCCATGCACGGTCATGCAGCGCCGCCACGAGGCCGCGACAGACGAACTCGCAGCCGCCGAGCCCTGATGAGCGACGGCATGGACATGATCGGAATGGTTCATCCGCACTCCTCCCTGAGAGCGATGCGAACGCCACTATAGGCCTATTCGGGCGATCGCGTCCACCGGACGAAAGTCGCAAGCATGCGCAACTGGAGTTTTCTGTTGTGGCAAATGAAAAATATGATTTACTGCCCGCGCTCACTGGCTTTAGGGGGAATACTGCCGATGGAGTGGAACCGCAGGGATATATTGCTTGGTGGTTTGGCGTTGACGGCCGCAGCGGCTGTTCAAAAATCCGCATTCGCCCAGGCTTCTTCTTATTTTTCCGGCACCGCCGTCGATAACGGCGTGACCTACAGGAGCACCAACTTCGCCAAGATCGATCCGAAGTGGCGTCGTCAGGTGGTCAAATACTTCAGCAGCGAGCCGATCGGCACCGTCGTCGTCGATACGCGGCATCACTTCCTTTACCTGATCATGGAGAACAAGACGGCGATCCGCTACGGCGTCGGCGTCGGCCGCGAGGGTTTCAAGTGGTATGGCCGCGCCACCATCGACCAGAAATCGCTCTGGCCCAAGTGGACGCCGCCGCCGGAAATGCGCGTGCGCCATCCGGAATTGCCCGAATCCGTCGATGGCGGCTCGCCGAAAAATCCGCTCGGTCCGCGCGCCATGTACCTGCTGCGCGACGGCGTCGATACCGGCTACCGTTTCCACGGCACGCTGGAGCCCGGCAGCATCGGCAAGGATGCCTCCAGCGGCTGCATCCGCATGTTCAATGAGGATGCCATCGACCTCTATCAGCGCTGCCCCATCGGAACCGCCGTGCAGGTGCTACCGCACATCGCCGACCAGGCGCCCCAGGTCAGCGACGCAACCCCGGTCGAATAAGGAAGAGATTTGATGCCTGCTATGACCGGATTTTCGCGGTACCTTGTTGCCGCGTCCATGCTTCTGATGCTTGCCAGCTGCAACACCACAGAGATCGCCGAAGTCGAGGAACCCACCGCCCCGCCGATGACCGGCCAGACCAACGATCCCGCCCCCGGCTTCGAGACGGTTCGGGCCGGCACGGAAGAGGATTTCATCCTCAATGTCGGCCGCCGGGTCTATTTCACCCAGGATTCCGCAGCCCTCGACAGCGTCGCCAAGGCGACACTCGACAAGCAGGCCGCGTGGCTGAACCAGAACCCGAACTGGCTGATCAAGCTGCAGGGCTTCTCCGACGATTCCGGCTCAGCCGGCCAGATGGCGAAGCTCTCGCAGAAACGCGCCGATGCGGCGATGGCCTATCTCGCCTCGAAGGGTGTCGATCCCAAGCGCATGTGGGCCAAGGGCTACGGCAACGACCGCGAGGTGCGCGACTGCACGGATCGTTCCTGCAAGGTGCAGAACCGCCGCGTGGTGGTGAACCTGCGCACGTCGCGGGATAGTGTCTGATCGCTGCAATCTCCCTTCTCCCCGCATGGAGAAGGTGGATCGAAGGGCGGATGAGGGGCGGGCGTGCAGCATGTGCAGGCACCGAGGTTTGCCCCTCACCCTAGCCCTCTCCCGCAAGCGGGGAGAGGGGACGACAGAGTGAAAATCGCTTTCCTCGTAAGCCGCTCGAATCCCTTAAACGCCCAGCATATTCCCCCGCCGGTAACGTTCCAGCGCGGCGGATTTTGCGCTACGCACTAATCACCCTTTTTAACCGGTGATTCCCCGACGCCATGGCCCGCGATTTTTCCCTTCAAGCCCTCTTCATGGGTCTGCTCACCGCCTTTGTCGGTTTCGCCAGCTCCTTCGCTGTCGTGCTGCACGGCCTGACGGGCGTCGGCGCGACCGAAGCGCAGGCCGCTTCAGGGCTGATGGCGCTATCGATCTCCATGGGCCTTTGCGCCATCGTTCTGTCGGTCGCGACCCGGCTGCCGGTCTCGATCGCCTGGTCGACACCGGGCGCGGCGCTTCTTGCCAGTTCGGGCACAGTTCCCGGCGGCTTCAATGTCGCGGTTGGCGGTTTCCTCGTCTGCGGCGCGCTGATCGTCGTTGCCGGATTGTGGAAGCCCCTTGGCCGCATGGTCGCCGCCATTCCCGCCGCACTCGCAAACGCCATGCTGGCCGGAGTGCTGATCGGGCTCTGCTTTGCACCGGTGAAGGCCGTCGCCTTCAATCCCCTGCTCGGCCTGCCGATCGTGCTGGCCTGGGTCGCGGTTGGAGCGATCAACCGGCTGTTTGCCGTGCCGGCGGCGTTGCTCGCCTTCGTGCTGGTGCTCGCCTTCGGCATCGATATCCCCGAGGGCGCGTTTGCGCGCATGGCGGATACACTCGTTCCCCATGCCGAATGGGTCGCGCCAAGCTTCACGCTGGCCGGCATCGTCAGCATCGCTTTGCCGCTCTTCGTCGTCACCATGGCATCGCAGAACATTCCCGGCATCGCGGTGCTGAAGGTCAACGGCTACGAGCCCAATCCCGGCCCGCTGTTTGCAACGACCGGCCTGTTCTCGATCCTCAGCGCGCCCTTCGGCGGCCATGCGGTGAACCTTGCGGCCATTACTGCGGCCATGTGCGCCGGCGAGGATGCCCATCACAACCCGGCCCGCCGCTATTGGGCGGCGATCGTCGCCGGCATCGGCTATATCGTCTTCGGTCTGCTCGCTTCGACTGTCACCGCCTTCGTCAGCCTCGCCCCGAAAATCCTGATCGAGGCGGTGGCCGGCCTTGCGCTGGTCGGGGCTTTCGCCGGCTCCGCCATGGCTGCTTTTAAGGAGGCGGAAAGCCGCGAGGCCGCCGCCGTCACCTTTCTTGTGACGGCTTCCGGCGTCGGCTTCGCCGGTATATCCGGCGCCTTCTGGGGGCTGGTGACAGGCGGGCTGATGCTGGCGCTGGCCCGGCTTGTTTCAAAGAAGCGGTAAGCGTCAGGCCGCGGCGCTATCCGGGCCCGTGGCCGTCTGGGAAGCGTCATCGCCGTTGACTACGGCTTCCAGCGCGCTGAGTGGCATCGGCTTGCCGAAGAGATAGCCCTGCACTTCGAGGCACCCTTCCTTGCGCAGGAACTCCATATGCGCCTCGTTTTCCACACCTTCCGCCAGCACCGGAATATCGAGGCTCTGGGCGAGAATGATGGTCGAGCGGACGATGGCCGCCGAATGACGGTTGCGGGTGACGCCGCCGATGAAGGCGCGGTCGATCTTGATCTTATCGAAGGGGAAATTCTGCAGCGTCGACAGCGACGAATAGCCGGTACCGTAATCGTCCATGGCGATGCGCACGCCGAGCGCCTTCAATTGGCGGATGATCTGCAATGCATGCTGCTGGTCGGCGATGATGCCGGATTCGGTGATTTCCAGTTCCAGTCGGGAAGCATCGAGGCCGGTTTCAACGAGGATTTCCTTGACGCGGGCCGGCAGGTTGACATCGGCGAGCTGGGCCGGTGCGACATTGACGGCGATCTTCACCGGCCGCTTCCAGGCCGCCGCCTGCCTGCAGGCGGTACGCAGCACCCAGTCGCCAAGCTCGTGGATGAAACCGTTCTTCTCGGCGATGGGAATGAATTCCGACGGCGGCACCATGCCCCGCGCGGGATGATGCCAGCGCAACAGCACTTCGAGCCCGACGACATCGCGCGTCACCGAATTATTCTGCCTCTGATAGTAGAGCTCGAACTCGTTGCGGTCGATGCCCTGGCGCATGTCCATGGCGAGCGAGGCTCGGTCGCGCGCGGCGATATCCATGGAGGGCTCGTAGAAACAAACGGCCCGGTTGCCCGTCGCCTTGGAGCGGTACATAGCGAGATCGGCGCGTGCCAGCAGCTCTTCCGGCGTCTCCGCGTCTTGCAAATAGAGCGAGATGCCGACGCTGGAGCCGACGAGCAGCGTATTGCCCTCCCAGTCGATCGGTTTGACGATCTGGTTCGTCAGCCGGTCGGCAAAAGCGCGGATATCGCTTTTGACGAAACAGTTACGGGTCAGGGCCACGAATTCGTCGCCGCCGATACGGGCCAGGAATTCCCCCTCCCCCAGAATGGCCGACATCCGCTCGGAAACGGTGCGCAGCACCGCATCGCCGGCCGCATGGCCATGCACGTCGTTGACATCCTTGAAGCGGTCGAGGTCGAAGGACAGCACCGCAAAGCCGGCGCTGTCGGCGTCGTGCCGGCGGATCTGCTCGCCGAGATAGTCGTTGAAGGCGGCCCGGTTCGGCAGGCCGGTCAGGGCGTCGTGCAAAGAAAGATAGCGGAAGCGTTCCGCCGCACTCTGGGTCGAATGCAGGTCGATGATATAGGTGGAGGCGCCGAGCCCCAGCATGACGGCCATCAGCGACACCAGCATGACGATCAGCACCTTGTCCGGGATCACCGATTGCGGAATGGTGATCAGGCTTTCCGGAACGATGGTGATGGCGCTCATGCCGGTGAAATGCATGCTGACGATCGCCATGATCAGCGCGGCGACGGCACCCTGCCAGCACCAGCGCGTGACCGGCCGGGCGATGCGATTGGTGGCGAGCGCCCCGAAAACCACGCCGAGAACGATCGAAGCGGCGTAGTAGCCATAGTCCCACTGCATCAGGCCCATCGTCTGGTAGGCGGCCATGCCCATGTAGTGCATCACGGCGATGCCGGCGCCGACGATGGCGCCGCCGAGTTCGATCGTCGGGCCGCTCTTGTAAAGCGCCGTCACCAGGAAGCCCAGGACCGTGATGCTGATCGCAGCGAGCAGGGACAGCATCGTCAGCGTCGGCTCATAACCATGCGGCATGGAGGGCTTGTAGCTCAGCATCGCGATGAAATGCGTCGTCCAGATCGTCGAACCGCCGATCACGCCGCTCATGAACAGCCAGTTGAGCTTCTGCAGCCCGTCAGTCCGGCGCACACGGGCGTAAAGCCGCATCGTCAGCGTCGCCCCCAGCATGCAGACGAGGGCAGCGAGGCCAACGAGCCTGTAATCGTGTTCGATAGCGATGCAGGAAAGGACTCTGAGCATGAGGCACCCGTTTGAAGATGCTGCGACCTCGCACGCCGCACCCTTCATATCCCTTAATTCCGGTGGGTGACGATGATCGACGGTTAGCACGGAGTAAAATATCCCGTGTCGCGCGAAAAATGCCGGCGTCACTCGCCTTTTGAAGGTTTTCCCCTTCTCTACCCTTGCCACAAGGGGGAGAGAGTTTATCGAAGGCAGGCTCCCTTCCCCTTGTTACGAGGGTTGGGGAGGGTCTTTGCCGACACCGGCGCTTGCTTGCATTTGCCGGCATTCTCGGTTAAGGACGCGCGTCCGCGCAGACACCCTTGGAGGCAACGCGGATGGGGCCCCATGGGTCTCAGGTCCATCAGACGCTTCACAATAGCCGATGGGCTCTCCAAAAACACCAGAAAGGTAATGCCATGAGCCACGCATCTTACGAGCTCAAGGCCGAAACGCGCGAACGGGTTGGTAAGGGGTCCTCCCGTGAACTTCGCCGCAACGGCCTTATTCCTGCTGTCATCTATGGTGACAAGCAGGCTCCGGTTTCCATCGCCCTCTCCACGAAGGAAGTCACCCAGAAGATCCACGCCGGCGGTTTCATGACCACCGTTGCCACGATCGACGTCAACGGCGAGAAGATCCGCGTCCTCCCGAAGGACTATCAGCTCGATCCGGTCCGCGACTTCACCATGCATGTCGATTTCCTGCGCGTATCCAAGGATTCGCAGGTCACCGTCGAAGTTCCGGTTCACTTCGTCAACGAAGAAAAGTCTCCGGGCATCAAGATCGGCGGCGTTCTGAACATCGTTCGCCACGAAGTCGAGCTGCATGTTTCGGCTGACGATATTCCGGAATTCCTGACCGTCGATCTGACCGGCCTGAAGATCGGTGACGGCGTTCACATCTCGAACGTCAAGCTGCCGAAGGGCGCGACCCCGGTCATCACCGACCGCGACTTCACGATCGCCACGATCGTTTCTCCGGCAGGCGGCGTTTCGGAAGAAGCTGCTTCGGAAGAATAATCGGTTCCGATACGAAAACCCGCCTGCCCTGCAATCCGTAGGGCAGGCGGGTTTTTTATTGCCCGAGAGGGCGCAGCGCGTCCTAAATTTCAGGGATCAATTTTAGCAACATTTAAGATTTTTGTGTTGTTTTGAACTGGGGGATGAAACCAGGGCGAGCACGAGAATCCTGCATGCGAGACGACACCCGAACCACGACCGGATGCGTGCGATGATGCATTCCGTCGAGAACCGATTTATTGCGATCGTCTGCGGCGCCGTTCTGGTTTTCGTCGCGCCTCTCATTGCCCTTTTCCTGACCCTATCGTCCGAACGCGTCGCCCGCGAACGCCTCGATCACACCCAGGTTCTGATGCGCACCGGGGCGGAAGCCCTGGGCAAGCCCTTGTGGGATTTCGATACCGACGGCATCCGCCAGATCGCCAAGGCGCTCGCCGCCGGTGAAAACGTGCTTGCCGTGCATGTCGGCGACAACCTCGGCACCATCTCCGTCCGCATCCCCGACAAGCTGCCGCGCATCGATGCCGGCGGCTATTCCGTGCTCTCCAACGACGTGCGCTACGTCTCCCAGGATGGCGAGCGCATTGTCGGCCGGGTGGAGATGTGGGTCGAGGAGCCGGGGCTGATCTCGCGCTTCAGCCGCGATGAAATCGCCGTCTTCCTCATTCTCGTCGTTGCCGTCGCCATCGTTTTCGTCGCCGCCATCGTCAGCAACCGCGTCACCGTCATCCGGCCGCTGATGCGGCTGACGGCCGCCATCGAGGCGACCCGCCGGCTCGGCTCCCGCCATCAGGTCGACTGGACATCGGACGACGAAATGGGCTCGCTCGCCCATAATTTCAACGAGATGCAAAGCCGCCTTGAGCAGGAGGGAACCGAGCTGAAGCTCGCCCATGCGCGCGCCTCCAGCATCTACAACAAGACGCCGGCCATGCTGTTTTCGCTCGACGCGGCAAATGATATCACCGCCGTCAGCGACTACTGGCTGGTGGCCACCGGCTATCGCCGCGAGGAGGTCATCGGCCGACCCTTTACCGATTTCGTCGACGAGCACTGGCACGAGACCTACAAGGCCCGCCGCGTCAATCCGGGCAATGGCGGCATCTGCGAGGTCACCATCCCGTTCCGCAAGTCGAACGGCGAGACGATGATCGTGCTGATCCTGGAAATGCGCAATTTCGTCGGCGACGATCTCGGCGGCGTTTCGCTGTCGGTCATGACCGACGTCACCGCCCTGAAACAGGCCGAAAGCCGCAACCACGCCCAGGCGATCACCGACCATCTGACCGGGCTTCTGAACCGGCAAGGCTTCGAAGCCGCGCTCGACCAGGGCATCCAGGAGGTCGATGCCCGCGGCATGCAGCTCGCCTGCATCTTCATCGATCTCGACCGCTTCAAGTGGATCAACGACAATTTCGGCCATGCCGCTGGCGACGAAGTGCTTCGGCAGGTGGTGTCGCGCATCCGCACGACGCTCCGGCCCGATGACGCCATGGCCCGCCTCGGCGGCGACGAATTCGCCATTCTCGTTTCGGCAGAAGATGTAGCGCCGCTGGCGGCAGAAATCGGCGAGCGCATCTGCGATTGCTTGAACCACCCGATCATCGTCGAGGGTGCCGATCTTTCGGTCACCGCCAGCGTCGGCATCGCGCTTTATCCCGACCATGCCGCCAATGCCTCCGACCTGCTGCTGAAATCGGACATGGCCATGTACACCCGCAAGCGCGACGGTAAGAATGGCATGCTGGTGTTCGACAACTCCATGCTCGACACCGCCCGCGAGCGCCATGAGATGGAGCAGCATATCGAGGCCGGACTCAAGGAAGACTGGTTCGAAGCCTATCTGCAGCCGATCGTCAGCCTCGGCGAAGGCCGTATCGCCGGCTTCGAGGCGCTGATGCGGCTTAACCACCCCGAAAAAGGCATCCTGCCACCCGGCAAGATCATCGGCATTGCCGAGGAAACCGGCTCGATCGGCCGGATCGGCGACCGGGTGCTGGAAAAGGCGATCGCCCATCTCGCCCGCATCAGCGCGCTGGAAGGCACCGAGGGCACCTATCTCGCCGTCAACTTTTCGCCGCTGCAATTCGAGCTGACCCTGCCCCACAAGCTGGCGGCATTGCTCCTGAAGCATCACATCTCGCCGGCCCGCATCGTCGTGGAAATCACCGAAGCCGTGCTGATGCTCGACAACCCGGAAGTTCACGCCGTCCTGAAGCAGCTCAGCGAATTCGGCTGCCGGATCGCGCTCGACGATTTCGGCACCGGCTACTCTTCGTTGAGCTATCTCAACCGCTTCCCGGTCAATATCGTCAAGGTCGACCAGTCCTTCACCCGCTCGCTCAGCAACGGCACCGGTGACGTGCGTCGCAAAAGCCGCATGCTGATCAAGGGTATCCGCACCATCTCCCACCAGATGGGCTGCACCGTGGTCGCCGAGGGCATCGAGACGACAGAGCAATGGGAACAACTGCGCAAGCTCGGCATCGATTACGGCCAGGGTTTTCTGTTCAGCAAGCCGATGCCGATCGACAACATGCTGGCCATGCTGGAAACGGATTCGGAAGCGAAGCTCAACGGACAGATTTAAGACGGCAGAAAAAGGAAACGGGCATGAGACACATCATTTTCGCGCTCGTTGCCTGCCTTGCCGGCGCGGCGCAGGCCGAGCCGCTCAAGCTGCTGACGGAGGAATATCCGCCCTACAACTTCACCAGCAACGGCGTGATCACCGGTGCCTCCGTGGAGCAGGTGCATGCGATGATGGAGGCGATCGACACGCCCTTCACGCTGGAAATGCTGCCCTGGGCGCGCGCTTTTGCCCTGGCGGAGGGCGAGCCCGATACTTGCGTCTTCACCACCGGCCACGACGACGAGCGCGATAAGCGGTTCAAATGGGTGGAGCCGCTGTTGATCGACCGCATGGTGATGGTGCGCAAGGCCGGCTCAGGCATCGATCCGAAGACGATCGAAGCGGCCAAGCGCTTTACCATCGGCACCCAGCGCGACGATTTCTCCTACAGTTTCCTCACCGCCAACGATTTCCCCAAGATCGACCTCGCCGCCGATCTGGAAGCGACGCTGAAGAAGCTCCTCAACAACCGCATCGACCTGATGATGACCTCGGAAAAGACCTTCGAGGCGATGAAGGCCGAGGGCAAGGCGGTGGAACCGGCCCTGCTTCTGGGCGGCAAGCGCTACGGCCTCGCCTGCAATCTGGCCACGCCGGACGATCTCATCGCCCGCATGCAGGGCGCGCTCGACAAGCTTATCGCCGACGGCACGCAGGAGCGCATCTTCCTCAAGCACGGCCTTCGCCCCGACAAATAGCCGATTTTGCCGTTGACTTGCCCGTCCGCCCGCAGCATCTGAAGCGCAAACATTTTGGAGAGCGCCCGTGCAGATCTTCGCAGGCCTTGGCAATCCCGGCGGCAAATACGCCGGCAACAGGCATAATATCGGCTTCATGGCCGTCGACGCCATTCATCGCCGCCACAATTTTTCGCCCTGGTCGAGGAAGTTCAAGGCCGAGATTTCCGAAGGCGAACTCGGCGGCGAGCGCGTGCTTTTGATGAAGCCGCAGACCTACATGAACCTGTCGGGTGAATCCGTCGGCGAAGCCATGCGCTTCTACAAGCTGGAACCGAAGGACATCGTCGCGATCTACGACGAACTCGACCTGCCGCCGGGCAAGGCGCGCATCAAGACGGCCGGCGGCCATGGCGGCCATAACGGCATCAAGTCGCTCGACGCCCATTGCGGCAAGGATTACCGGCGCCTGCGCCTCGGCATCGGCCATCCCGGCGCCAAGGAAATGGTGCACAATCACGTGCTCGGCGATTTCGCCAAGGCAGACCAGAGCTGGCTGTCACCGCTTCTCGACGCACTGGCCGACAATGCCGACATGCTGGTGAAGGGCGAGGATTCGCAGCTGATGAACAAGCTGGCGCTCGCCGTCGGCGGCAAGCCGGAAGCCGAAGCGCCGCCACCGAAGCCGGCCGGCAAATCGCATATCCATCAGGCGAGGAACCATCAGCAGCCCAAGATACTGCCGACGACCGGGCCAATGGCCGAGATGCTGAAGAAAATGTTCGGCAACAAGGGGGAGTGAGTATCTTCCCCTTCTCCCCCGCGGGGAGAAGATGCCCGAAGGGCAGATGAGGGGGTGGCGCAGCATACTACGAACAAACGGAAAGCCCCCCTCGTCCGGCGCTGCGCGCCACCTTCTCCCCGCGGGGAGAAGGGAAAACTGCCGCACCCACCGTCTGAAACTCTCCTATTCTTCCGGCTCCGTCGTGAACATCAGCGGAAAGCCGGCTTCCTTGCCGAGATCGGTCGCCTCCTTCGCCTTGGTCTCGGCGATATCGTGGGCGCAGACGAGGATGACGCAGGTGCCGAGCTTGTGGGCGGTCATCATCATGCGGTAGCCGGTCTCCTCGCTCATGTAGAAGACGGCCTTCAAGACCAGCGTCACGAAATCGCGCGGCGTATAGTCGTCATTGATCAGGATGACCTTGTGGAGCTTCGGCCGCTCCAGCTTCGGCTTGATCTTCAGTTTGGGCTTGAGATTGGTTTCGTTGTCGCTCATCGAGAAGCACCCGGAGGAAATGGCGGACGAACGCCCCGGATTTTGCCCCCAACCGCTCCAGATCGCAAGACCTTCGCCATCACAAGCGCCGTGACATCGGCAACTTTCGAAGCTACGACCCTTGACCTTGCCCTGCCCTATCCCCCATAGGCAGGGCAAAGATTTTCCAGAATAGACGGACGACACAGGCCATGGGCTTCAAATGCGGTATCGTCGGACTGCCGAATGTTGGCAAGTCCACCCTTTTCAACGCGCTGACCAAGACGGCGGCGGCGCAGGCGGCGAACTATCCCTTCTGCACCATCGAGCCGAACACCGGCGAAGTGGCGGTGCCGGACCCGCGCATGAAGGCGCTCGCCAGCATCGCGGGCTCCAAGGAGATCATCCCGACGCGCATCTCCTTCGTCGACATCGCCGGCCTCGTGCGCGGCGCGTCCAAGGGTGAAGGCCTCGGCAACAAGTTCCTCGCCAATATCCGCGAAGTCGATGCCGTCGTGCATGTGCTGCGTTGCTTCGAGGACGACGACATCACCCATGTCGAAGGCCGCATCAATCCGGTCGGCGATGCCGACACGATCGAGACCGAGCTGATGCTCGCCGACCTCGAGAGCCTGGAGCGCCGCGTCGAGCAGACCCGCAAGCGCGCCGCCAGCAAGGACAAGGATTCGCTCACCCAGCTGCCGATCATGGAAGCCGTGGTGAAGCTGCTCAACGAGGGCAAGCCGGCCCGCCTTCTGCTGAAGACGCTCGCGCCGGAGGAAATCGAGGTCCTGAAAGGCCTGAACCTGCTCACCTCGCATCCCGTTCTCTACGTTTGCAACGTCGCGGAAGCCGATGCCTCGACCGGCAACGCGCACACCGCCGCCGTCGCCGCCATGGCCAAGGAACAGGGCGCGGAATGCGTCATCATCTCGGCGGCCATCGAATCCGAAGTCGCGCAGCTGCCGGAAGAGGAAGCGACGGAATTCCTGTCCGCGCTCGGTCTTGAGGAAGCGGGCCTCGACCGGCTCATCCGCGCCGGCTACCACCTGCTCGATCTCATCACCTATTTCACCGTCGGCCCCAAGGAAACACGCGCCTGGACTATCGTGCGCGGTACCAAGGCCCCGCAGGCTGCCGGCGTCATCCACACGGATTTCGAGCGCGGCTTCATCCGCGCCTTCACCATCTCCTACGACGACTACATCGCCTACAAGGGCGAAGTGGGCGCCAAGGAAGCCGGCAAGGGCCGCGACGAAGGCAAGGAATACGTTGTCCAGGATGGCGACGTGATCCACTTCCGCTTCAACACCTGATCCCATACGGCCCGAACGGCGGACCTGGAAAGGGCCTGCGGCGCTGTCGTCGCAGGCCCTTTCCGTTTTGCCTTGTCCGCCACTTGCCGTTATCGGCCATTCGCATATCTTCGGTTGTGACCGAAATAACAAAGGACCCCTTCATGCGCTTCAAGGCCGCCGCCCTGCTTCTTCTCACCACGTCCCTTTCGCCGGCGATCGCAGCGGATATCAATTACGAAGGTGCTACGGCGCTCGAAAAGAAGCTGACGACCTATCTCCCGGAAAACCTCGTCAAGGACGGGCTGGTCAAGGTTCGTCCGGGCACGGAGGATTACGAGGTCACCTTCGATCCCACGGTGCTCTTGAAGGACGTCGACAAGGCAAAGGTCTCCATCTCCGGCCTCAAGCCGTTTCTGTCGCTGGTGCGGCCGCTCGAGGACGGACTGTGGCGCTTCGTGCAGGATGCCGATCTCAACGTGACCGGCAGCTTCGACGGCGGTCCGGAAAAGACGGATTTCACCTACCGCATCGACAAGATGCACAGCGAGGGCGTGGTCGATCCCGAACTGCTCTATTTCAAATCGCTGGACATGAAGGCTGACGGCATTGCCTTCGCCTCGAAAACCCCGAAGCAAACGATCGACGGCCGCTTCGCCGGCATGACCGGCACGCTCGCCGCCGAGCGCAAAAGCCCCGATACGGTCGACATGCGTTCCAACACGACTTTCGGTGCCTTCACCGAAAGCCTGACGAGCGAAGGCAACTCCCGTGTCGATATTTCCGCCGACAGCCTGACCGGCGATGTCGCCATCAAAGACCTGCACTACAAGCCGCTGCAGGAGATCGTCTTCTTTATCCTCGACCGCGCCGACAAGGAAAAGCTTTTGCCGGACGAGCAAAAGAAGCTGAAGGAACTGGTGCGCGCCAACCTGCCGATGTTCGGCCAGCTTCTGGAAACTTTCGAACTCACCAATCTCAAGGTCTCGACGCCGCAGGGCGAGTTCGGCGCCGAGAGCGCCCGCTACAGCGTCACCGCCGATGGCCTGCGCGATGGCGCTTCCTTCCGCATCGGCTTCGGCATCGACAAGCCGACCTCGCCGCCCGATCTCGTTCCGATCGTCTATCGCCAGGCGATCCCGGAAAGCATCGATATCGAGATCGGCGTGAAGGACATCGCCGTCGCAAGCGGTCTCACCTATTTCCTCGACAACGCGAATTTCAACGCGGACGAGCCGCTGACGGAAGCGCAATCGGCCGAAATGGGCAAGCGCTTCCTGCCGAACGGTGAGTTGCACCTGACCTACGAGAACGTCTCGGCGCGGTCCTCGATCTACGACGTCACCATGACCGGCTCCTCTACCGTCCGGCCGGATACGCCGAACAAGCAGAAGACCGACGTGACCATCGTCGCCCGCGATTTCGACAAAACCGTCGCCTATCTACAGGACAACGCCAAGGCCGTGCCGGAATACGGACAGGCCGCCTTCATGCTGCTGATGATCAAGGGTTTTGGCGAGGCGACCTCGGACAACGGCCTGCGCTGGCATGTCGAGGTCGACGAGAACAGCAAGATCAAGATCAACGGGCGCGACATGGCCTTTCCGCAATAAGGAAAAGCGCCCCTCCCCCGACCCTCCCCACAAGGGGGAGGGAGTTTATCAAGAATGCCGGGCCTCTGAGACCAAATCTTGCTCGGTAGGCTCCCTCCCCCTTGTGGGGAGGGTTGGGGAGGGGCTTTCTTTCAACCGAAGCAAACCACGGCCGGAGACCACCATGCTTCATTTCGAGGATTTTACGCCGGGGCGACGTTTCGAGTATCTCCCGCGGCACATGGAGACGGCCGAGATCGTCGCCTTTGCCCGCGAATTCGATCCGCAACCGATGCACATGGATGAGGAGGCCGGGAAAAGCAGCATTCTCGGCGGCCTCGCCGCTTCCGGCTGGCATACGAGTTCGGTCGGCATGCGCATGATGATCGATGCCTTCCTCGCCAATTCCACCTCGCAAGGCTCGCCCGGCATCGAATTCATGGACTGGAAGAAGCCGGTGCTGGCCGGCGATACGCTCTACGGCTTCAGCCTCGTATTGGACGCCCGCGCGCTGCGCTCCCGGCAGGGTGTCGGCATGGTGCGTTTCCGCAACGAAATCCTCAACCAGACGGGCGAGACGGTGGCCGTTTCGGAATGTCCAATCATGTTCCGCATGCGGGAGGCCACCCGATGAGCATGGAAACGCTTTACGGCGGCAAGGGCCGCACGCTCACGGGCACGGTGACCTTCACCGCGGCAGACATCATCCGTTTCGCGCGGGATTTCGACCCGCAGCCGTTCCATCTCGATGCGGAAGCGGCGAAATCGTCCGTGCTCGGCGGCCTCTGCGCCTCCGGCTGGCATACGGCCGCGGGCTGGATGAAATGCTTCGTGCCCTATTGGCTTTCGGAAATGAAACGGCTGGCGCGCGAGGGCGTGGCAGCGCCGAAGCTCGGCCCCTCCCCCGGTTTCCGCAATCTGCAATGGCTGAAGCCGGTCTTTGCGGGCGATACCGTCAGCTACTACGTGACCTTCCTCGAAAGCAAGGAACTGGCTTCGCGTCCCGGCTGGCGGATCAACACGATCCTCAACGAGGGCGAAAACCAGAAGGGCGAACCCGTCATCCGCTTCGAGAGCAAGGTGATCGAGTTTCCCTGAAACTCACGCCGCCGGGTGCAGCCGAACCTTGACCGCTTCCGGCAGGGGCCGGATGGCGAGCCGCCGGAGCGGCTGCCAGAAAACGCCGATCGACAGCACGACGATACCGACCACCAGAACCGTCACCGACGCGTAGTCGCTCAACACTGCCTGCCCGCGCGACAGGATCGTCCAGATGGCGAGCCCCAGCGAGACGAGGCCTGAGGTGACGAAGGCGCGGCGATCGATGACGAGGCCGATGGTCATGAAGACGGCGACGATCAGAACGACCGTGACCGCATGGAAGAGCGTGCTGTCGTTCCACCAGTCGCCCGAAAGGTTTTGCAGGAACACGAAGGACAGCATCGCGTAAAGCAGCATGGGTGCTGCCGCGAGATGCATCCAGAAGGCGACATCCGATTGCCGCGACTGGCGCTGCGGGTCGGAAACGTCATAGGCCATCGCCAGCCCGAAGACGGCCAACGCAAACAGGAGGAAGATGCTGGCGGACAGGGTGCTGTGATCGACCAGCAGATTGGCCGATCCGGTCGCCTTGGTCAGCAGCGAGAAGACCGCGCACATCGCAAAGGCCGCGACCGACAGGAACAGCAGCGACAGCGACAGGGGAACGCGGTAGCGCCAATAGAAGAGACCAAGCCCCACCGCGATCACCGGCAGTATCTTCAGGCCGTCGTTGAAACTTTCGTCCGTGGTTTCGCCGAGCAGCAGCATCGCCACCATCGCGACCGCCTGCACGAGCGCCAGCGTCAAGACAACGGCCGGCAATGCCAGCCGCTGGCGGCGCACCAGCACTTCCGCAAGCAGGATCACCGCCGGAACGACGGCGAAGACGCTGCCGATCCCCCAAAGGCCAGCCAGCGCCACGATCACGCCGATGGTGATGAGGATATCGTGAAAGCCGCGCACGAAACGCGGCTGCTCGCTGTCTTCGGCAAGACGTGCGTCGTCCAGAAGCCGATCCCCGGTGAGAGCCGAGACGACGACGCGCCGGCTGAGATAGGGCTCCAGCGCCAGCGCCTGATCGGCCGAGATGATGCCTTCACCGGCGGCGGCTTCGAGGGCCGTTTTCAGCGCTGTCATGGATATCCTCGCCTCAGTGGCCGTCGAATTCGACGAGGGTCAGAACCTCGACACCGAGCGCTTCGAGCTTCTTGCGGCCGCCGAGTGCCGGCAGGTCGATGACGAAGCAGGCGGCGACGATCTCGGCACCCATCTGCTGGAGGAGTTTCGTGGCGGCTTCGGCCGTGCCGCCGGTGGCGATCAGGTCGTCGACGAGAATCACCTTTTCGCCCGGCTGCAAGGCATCGCGGTGCATTTCCATTTCATCGACGCCGTATTCCAGGCTGTAGGCAATGCGAACGGTGTCGTGCGGCAGCTTGCCCTTCTTGCGGATCGGCACGAAACCGGAGGACATCTGATGCGCCATGGCGCCGCCGAGGATGAAGCCGCGGGCCTCGATGCCGGCGACCTTGTCGATTTTCTGGCCGGCAAAGGGATGAACCAGTTCGTCGATCGCCCGGCGAAAGCTGCGGGCATTGCCCAGCATGGTGGTGATATCGCGGAACATCACGCCCGGTTTCGGATAATCCGGAATGTTGCGGATGGAAGCGATCAGATCCTGCTTTAGCGAAGAGCCCATTGTATGCCTTTGCGCGACGTCTTGAGAAGCCCCAGCCATAGCACCAAACGCGCCGGATTCTATAGTCCTTTCTGGAGCATCGCGCGGCACGCGGTGTAAAAGGCGCGAGGCGGCGAACCCGGCCGCCCACCCCGCAAGCTCGAAAGCCGCCCTATGGCGCGCCGTTCGCCTTCAGCTTCGCCTGCAGCTTGCGCGCGACTTCGGGATTGACCTGCGCCGTACTGACGATCGCCCTGTATTCCTCCACCGACACGCCCGGCGAATTCTGGACGGCATCGATCATCCGCTTGTTGGCTTCGTTTTGCAGCTTCTGGCGGGAAACCGCATCTTTTTCGGCACCGATCTTCGCGGCGAAACTCTGGCGCACGCTGTCGACCTTCAGATAGGCGACGGCAAAGGCGTCGAGCTTTTCCTCGCTGATGGCAGCCGGTGCAGTCGCCGGGATTTGGGCGCCGGCTTGCGGCACGGCCGCCTCCTGCGCAAAGGCGGGCGTGCTGACGACGATCAGGCTCCAGGCTGCGGCGGTGAGTGCCGCGACGGGCATGTTGGTCATAGGCTTTCCTTCCTTTTGGTCATTTCCAGCCCCGCGCAAAGCTTGGCGATGGAAAGGGCGACAATGTGACCACAGGAAGGGCATTGCAGGGCCATTGGACGGCTATCTCTGGCCGCAGCCCCGCAAAAGAGGAACCAATCGCGGAATTTCGGGTTATGATCGACACGCCCGTTGCCGGCAACGGGTTGTCATGGAAGGAGGAAAATCATGAGATTGTTCGAATGCGGTTCTCTGGTTCCCGGCTGTGAGTGGCATACGCGCGCCGATAGCGACGCGGAAGTGGTGCGTCGTACCGTCGATCATATGCGACAGGCTCACGGCGAAACGATTATCCGCGAAAACATGGTCGACAACATCAAGGCGCGTATCGTCGAGGAAACCAAGGTAGCCTGACGAAGCCCCATGACGACCGACTTCAAACGAGCGATTTCAGCCGGGCGACGAGTGTTGCCCGGTCCGCGTTGAAATTGCCTTCGACCCAGCCCTCTTCCAGCTTTTGCAACAGTTCGCGTACCCGCGGTCCTGCCGCCACGCCGGCCTCCAGCACATCCGCACCAGACACGGGCAGAACCGGCTTCTGCCAGCCTTCCGCGCGCACCAGCAGCCGCTTCAGCCGCGCGACTTCGGGAAGAAGGGAGGGATCGTTCTCGGTCTTCTGCCGCGCGACAGCCAGAGCGAGTTTCAAGCGCGTGACGAGACCGGTAGCCCCACTCCTGTAAAGCATGCGGTCGAAAGCCGTATCGGCAATCGAAGCAGGAACCGCAGGCGATGTAGCCCAGGCGGAAAAGAACCCGGCTTCCGCCTTCGACAGCCGCAACCGCTTCGCCATCTCGCCAAGCCGCTCCGCATCCGGCGGCACGATGGAGGCGAGACGCAACAGCGGATCAGGCTTCCAGCCAAAGGCACGCTCCGCCGCAACCAGCCCCGGAATGGCATCGATGCCCCATTTCTCGGTTTCCGGCAGCACTTCGGTCAGCACGCCCGCCTGTCGCATCCACAGCAACGCCCGGCCGGGATCATCAGCCGAGAGCAGCTTCTTCATCTCAGCCCAGACCCGCTCCGCCGAAAGGCCGGAGAGTTTCGAGCGGGCACGGGCGCAGGCGCGCAGACCATCCGCATCCGGCCGCCCCGATCCGTACCAGGCAAAGAAGCGGAAGAACCGCAGCACTCGCAGATAATCCTCGGCGACACGCTTTTCCGCATCGCCGATGAAGCGCACCGTGCGGCTTTCGATATCCTGCAAACCGCCGACCAGATCGATCACATCGCCTTTGGCATCGGCATAGAGCGCATTGATCGTCAGATCGCGGCGCTCCGCGTCCACTTTCCAGTCGGTGCCGAAGGCGACTTCGGCATGACGGCCGTTCGTTTCGACATCCTGCCGTAATGTCGTGATTTCAAAGGGCTTGCCTTCGATAACCAGTGTCACCGTGCCATGGTCGATGCCGGTCGCAATCGCCTTGATGCCGGCGGCTTCGGCGCGCTTCATCACCTCATCGGGCAGAAGCGTCGTCGCCATGTCGATATCGCTGGCTTCAAGGCCCATCAGGCTGTTGCGGACAGCACCACCGACCACCCTCACCTCGCCGCCATCGGCATTCAGAAGATCGAAGATACGCTTCAGCGCCGGTTTCGAAAACCAGGCCTCGCCGGCAACGGAGGTCATGCGTAAAGCCTTTCATAGAGCATGCGAATGATGCCGGCGGTGATACCCCAAATGTTCCGTTCGCCATAGGGCATGCGATAGAATTGCCGCTCGCTGCCCTGCCACGTCGCCCGGCCGCGACCATGATTGTGCGGGTTCATCAGAAACGAAAGCGGCACCTCGAAGACGGAATCGACCTCGACCGGATTGAGCGTCAGCTCGAAGCCCGGCTCGACCACAGCCAGAACCGGCGTGATGCGGAAACCGGACATCGCCATATAGGTCGGCAACCGCCCGACCGGCTGGACGAAGCGGCGGTCGAGGCCGATCTCCTCTTCCGTCTCGCGCAACGCAGCCCGCTCCGGCGTATCGTCACCGGGATCGATCGCGCCGCCGGGAAAGGCGACCTGACCGGAATGCTTGCGCAGCGTCGTCGTGCGCTGAGTGAGCAGCACGCGCGCATCCTCGCCATCGTCGATGACCGGGACGAGTACCGCCGCATCCCTGAGTTTCAGGGTTTCGACGAAGGAGGCGATATCGGGATTGAGCAGAAAATCGCCGTGCTCGCGCCAGGCATCCTCTGCGTGGCTGCCCTGCTGCTGCATGGCGCGACGGCGGAAATCCGTCGCGGAGAAATCCGTGAGGCTCAGAAGCGGCTCGCTCACGCGGAAAGCGCCTTCAGCTCGGCCGCCGGCATGATCGGGAACAGGACACCGCCGGAGCGCACGCAGAACATGGTGATCCCATCGATCTCGGCTTCCTCGCCAAGCTCGACCAGCTCATACATCACGGCACGCGAAACCAGCGCTTCCAGCCGTCCACGCACATGCAGGTAAGGTTTGAGTTCGCGGTTCTCGCCATGGATGACGAAGCGCAGCGCATGCTCTGACCCTGCCTCGACGACATCCCCGACATTGGTGCGGAAGGTGAGCAGCTGATCGCCGGCCCGCTCCGTGGCCGTCATCTCGACGGCGATGAACGGGGCATCAGCGATACGGATGCCGACTTTTTCCACAGGTGTCACAAGATAGGTCTTACCGTCCTCGTCCTTGCGCAGCACCGTCGAGAACAGCCGCACCAGCGGCTGCCGGCCGATCGGCGTTCCCATATAGAACCAGGTGCCGTCGGCACGTATTTCCATGTCGATATCGCCGCAAAACGGCGGATTCCAGCGGTCTACCGGCGGAAGGCCCTTGCTTGCACCGCCGGTTTCGCCCGCGGCACGCGCGATCATCGCCGCGAGGCCTGCCGCATCGCCAGCAGTGCCTGCCGATTGATTTGTCTTGGTTTCTGCCATCGTTCCGTCCCGATTGGCCCTATTGTTGCGCGAACATGGTCTCGCTCACGAGATAGTGCGCCCGATGCGGCTTGTCAGCCGCTGACCGGAGCATAAATTGAAAAACACAAACGGAAAGATCGGATTTTTCGATTCGCCCGGCCGGTTATGGGAGACAGACGATGGGCGTAATGAAGACCACGGACAAGCTGGTCGATGAAAAGACGATCGTTGCCGAAGCGGAAAAGGCGCTGGCCGAGATCGCCGCGATCCGCATGGAAGTTGGCAAGGTCATCTTCGGCCAGGAAAGCGTCATCGAGCAGACGCTGCTGGCGGTGCTGTCCGGCGGCCATGCCCTGCTCGTCGGCGTTCCCGGCCTTGCCAAGACCAAGCTGGTGACGACCCTTGCGACGGTGCTCGGCCTGAATTCCAGCCGCATCCAGTTCACGCCGGACCTGATGCCGTCGGATATCCTCGGCTCGGAAGTGATGGACCAGGACGAAAACGGCCGCCGCTCCTTCCGTTTCGTCGCCGGCCCGATCTTCACGCAATTGCTGATGGCCGACGAAATCAACCGCGCCAGCCCGCGCACCCAGTCCGCGCTGCTGCAAGCGATGCAGGAATATCACGTGACCGTAGCCGGCCAGCGCAACGACCTGCCGCAGCCATTCCACGTTCTCGCCACCCAGAACCCGCTGGAGCAGGAAGGCACCTATCCCCTTCCCGAAGCCCAGCTCGACCGCTTCCTGATGCAGGTCGATGTCGGCTACCCGGAACTGGCGGCCGAGCGCCAGATCCTGCTCGAAACCACCGGCCTTGCGGAAACCGAGGCGAGCCCCATCCTCGATGCGGGTAAGCTGCAGAGCATCCAGCATCTGATCCGCCAGATGCCGGTCAGCGAAAAGGTCGTCGATGCGATCCTCGCGCTGGTGCGCTCCGCCCGCCCCGGCCACGGCAATGCCGCCACCGACAAGAACGTCGCCTGGGGTCCCGGCCCGCGCGCCGGCCAGTCGCTGATGCTCTGCGCGCGCGCCCGCGCCCTCTATGACGGCCGCCTTGCCCCCTCGATCGACGATATCGTCGCGCTGGCGGAGCCCGTGCTGCAACACCGCATGGCTCTGACCTTCGCCGCCCGCGCCGAGGGCATGTCCGTGCGGGATGTGATTTCCGGCCTCGTCAACCAGATCAAGGGATGATGAATGGCCTCGATCGGGCACATCGTCGAGCGTACCCCTTCGGGCGAAGTGTTGTCGCGGGCGCAGATGCGCGCGCGGCTCATTCCCGATTGCATGGTCGAGGCAAAACGCATCGCCAACACCGTGATTTCCGGCTGGCATGGCCGCCGCAAGCGCGGCATCGGCGAGAATTTCTGGCAGTTCCGCCCCTATAGCGACGGCGAAAGTCTGACGCGCATCGACTGGCGCCGCTCCGCCCGCGACGACCATACCTATGTGCGCGACCGGGAGTGGGAAGCGGCCCACACCATCTGGCTCTGGGCCGATCTCTCGCCCTCGATGATGTACAAATCCCGTTTCGGCAGCGTTTCGAAGGAAAGCCGCGCGCTGGTGCTCATGCTGGCGCTGGCGGAAATTCTCGCCCGCTCGGGCGAGCGCATCGGGTGCCCCGGCGTGATGGAGCCGCTGTCGGCCCGCAACGCCGCAGAGCGCCTCGCTGCCGCCCTGATGCACACGCCGCTCTCCGGCGGCCTGCCGGAAACCGGCATGATCCGCGGCTGGAGCGATCTGGTGCTGATCGGCGATTTCCTCGATCCGGCCGACAAGATCATGGCCCGGCTCGGGCCGCTTGCGCGCCGTGGCTTTCGCGGTCATGTGGTCGAGATCGCCGATCCGGCGGAGGAAACGTTTCCCTATGCCGGCCGCACCGAATTCACCGATCCCGAAACCGGCGACAAGCTGACCGCCGGCCGCGCCGAAATCCTGCGCGAAGACTATCGCCGCGCGTATTTCGCCCGCCGCGATGCGCTGGGCGCGGATCTGCGCCACATGGGCTGGACCTTCACGCCGCATCGCACCGACCATCTCGCCTCCGAAGCACTGGTCGCCGTGCATATGTACCTCTCCGGCATGCCGGCGCGGGCGACGCATGGGGGGCAGTTATGAGCCTGCTCTCGCTCGTCTTCGCCAATCCGATGATGCTGGCGGCCCTCGTAGCGCTGCCGGCCATCTGGTGGCTGCTGCGGCTGACGCCGCCGCGTCCCGTCACCGAGGCCTTCCCGCCGCTGCGCATTCTCGCCAGCGTCCTGAGGCGCGAGGAAACGCCCTCGAAAAGCCCGTGGTGGTTGACGCTCCTGCGCATGCTGATGGCCGCCGCCGTCATTCTCGCCATCGCCGATCCGGTGCTGAACCCGCGCGCCAACACGCTGTCCACAACCGGTCCGCTGGTGCTTGTCATCGACAACAGCTGGGCGACCGCGCCGGACTGGGAGCGGCGGGTGAACACCGCCGATGCGCTCATCTCCGACGCCGAAAGCCGCGATCTGCCGGTCTCCATCCTCTTCACCGCCGACCGCGAGCACAACGCTACCCCGACCTCGCCCGACGAAGCTCGCAACCGCCTCGCCGCCGCTGCTCCGCAGCCGCTGACGCCGGACCGGAAGGCTGCCTTCACCGTGCTTTCAACCGCGCTGAAAGGCACCACGCCCGGCACCGTCGCCTTCATCTCGGATGGGGTTGCCTCCGGCGAGAACGATGTGATGACCGACCTCGCCTCGCTCTCGCCGACGGAACTGCGCCTCATCGGCGGCAGCCCGGAAGCCGTGGCAATCACCACCTCGGCAAACGAGGCGGACGCCATGATTATCTCCGTCAGCCGCCTCGATACATCAGGCGCCCGCATGCTGCCGCTCACCGCCTACGATATCCGTGGCCGCGCCATCGCCAACGGCTCCGTCTCCTTCAATGCCGGCGAAGGCACCGCAAAAGGCATGATTGCCGCCCCCTTCGAGCTGCGCAACGATTTCTCCCGCATCGGCATCGACGGTCAGGCGACCGCCGGCGGCACCTACCTGCTCGACGACGGCTTCCGCCGCCGGCGGGTGGCGCTGCTGAGCGGCGAAACACGCGACCAGTCGCAGCCGCTGCTCTCGCCGCTCTATTACATCAACCGGGCGCTCGCCCCCTATGCCGATCTCGTCCAGCCGAACGAGGCGGACCTTGCCGTCGCCATTCCCGAGCTTCTCTCGCAAAAGCCGTCCATGCTGATCATGGCCGATATCGGCCGCCTGCCGGAAGAAACCTACGGCCCGATCGGAAAATGGATCGATAATGGCGGCACGCTGATCCGCTTTGCCGGCCCGCGCCTTGCAGCCGCCCCCGCCAACGATCCGCTGGTGCCGGTGACGCTGCGCCAGGGCGAGCGGGCGCTGGGCGGCGCGCTCTCCTGGGCCGAGCCGCAGCCGCTGGCCGATTATCCGGCGCAAAGCCCCTTCGCCGGGATGCCCCGACCGGAAGGCATTCTCGTCAAGCGCCAGGTTCTGGCCGAGCCGACGGCGGACCTGACCGCCCGCACCTGGGCAAGCCTTGCCGACGGCACGCCGCTGGTGACGACGAAGACACAAGGCGCCGGCCGCATCATCCTGTTCCATGTCAGCGCCGAGGCCACGTGGTCGAACCTGCCGATCTCGGGCGCCTTCGTCGAAATGCTGCGCCGGAGCGTGCAACTGTCGCGCAGCGGCGGTGTTGCCAGCGAAGGTGCGCCGAAGGGCCAGACGCTCGCGCCCTATCGCCTGCTCAATGCCAATGGCGTTCTGGTCGGCGAAACCGCCCGCGCCCGCCCGCTGGAGCCGCGCACTGACGCCGCACCGGTTGCCGATGCCGATCATCCGCCCGGCCTCTATGGCTCCGAAGAGGGTTTCACCGCGCTGAACCTGCTCGCCCCCAATACGGAGCTGAAGCCTATCGCAACCGAAGGCCTTGATGTCGCCTATACCAGCGAGCCGCTGCTGGGTGCCGAGACTGTCTCGCTGAAGCCGGCGCTCTTCACAATCGCGCTTATGCTCGCCCTCATCGATACGCTCGTCGTCCTGTTCATGGCCGGAACGTTTTCCCGCATCCGCCTTTCGGGAGCGGCGGCCGCCGTTGCATTCATCGCCGCCATCAGCGTAGCCACAATGTTACCGGACGTCTCCCGCGCCGACGACAGCAAGCCGGGCGACGAAAACATCCTCGCGCGGCTGGACAAGACCCACCTCGCCTATGTCGTGACCGGCGAGGCTGACGTGGACCGCATTTCCGAGCGCGGGCTTGCCGGCCTCACCGATTTCCTCACCTATCGCACGACGCTGGAGCCCGGCCCGCCGGTCGGCCTCGATATCGCCCGCGACGAGCTTTCCTTCTATTCGCTTATCTACTGGCCGGTTTCCGCCAATGCGCCGATGCCGAGCCCGCAGGCGATCAGCCGCGTCGACGCCTATATGCGCGCCGGCGGCACCGTGCTGTTCGACACTCGCGACC
This sequence comes from Rhizobium sp. Root1212, assembly GCF_001424985.1. Taxonomy (GTDB): domain Bacteria; phylum Pseudomonadota; class Alphaproteobacteria; order Rhizobiales; family Rhizobiaceae; genus Pararhizobium. Next base: position 335,227 of record NZ_LMDA01000012.1, on the reverse strand, counting down.
AGTTCAATTCGCTGAGCGGCGGCGCTTCATCGAGCCCGAATGCCGAACGGCTGCAGGCGATCCTCGCCGATCTCGACATCCCGCCGCTGGAGCCGGTGCCGGCCGATAACGTGCTGACCAAATCCTTCTACCTGCTGTCGAGCTTTCCCGGCCGTTATGCCGGCAGCCCGCTCTGGATCGAGGCTCATCCCGACAACGGCACGGAAGACACCGGCCGCCCGGCCCGCACCGGCGATGGCGTTTCGCCGATCATGATTACCGGCAATGATCTCGCCGGTGCCTGGGCGATCGACGCCAACGGCGCGCCGCTGCTGCCAACCGTGCCGCCGGATGAGATGCAGCGCGAATATGCCTTCCGCGCCGGCGTCAACATCATGATGTATATGCTGACCGGCAACTATAAGGCGGATCAGGTGCATATCCCTGCTCTGCTCGAACGGCTGGGGCAGTAGCAGATGACGCTTTCCTTCTCTCCGCTTCTGCCCTGGATCGTGATCGGCGTGCTGGCTGCGATCGCCGTGCTCCTGTCGGCGATCGGCCTCTGGCGTGGTGTGCGGGGCGCGGTGCTGCGCAGCTTCGCGCTTGCCGCTCTCGTGCTTGCCCTTGCCAATCCCGTCTTCTTCCAGGAAGAGCGCGAACCGCTCTCCACCGTCGTCGCCGTCGTCGTCGATCGCAGCCAGAGCCAGGATTATGCCGGCCGGCGCGAAACAACGGATGCCGCCCTTGCCGAACTCAAGGAACGCCTCGCCAAATTCCCGCAGATCGAGGCACGCATCGTCGAAGCCGCCGACGATGCCGACACCGAAGCCCCTGCCACGAAACTCTTCGGTGCGCTCTCGACAGCGCTTGCCGATGTGCCACCGGCCCGCGTCGGCGGCGCGATCTTCATCACCGATGGCCAGATCCACGATATCCCCGATGTCAACCAGCCCCTCGGTTTCGATGCGCCCGTCCATGGACTGATCACCGGCAAGACCGACGAATACGACCGCCGCATCGAGGTGCGCAGCGGCCCGCGCTTCGGCATCGTCGGCGAAGAGCAGACCGTCACCTTCCGCGTCGTGGACGACGGCAAGGCACCCGGCGGCACGGCGGAAGTGTCGGTGAGCCTTAACGGCAATCCGCTCGCGACCGAACGCGCCGAGCCGGGCACGGATATCCCCTTCTCCTTCAAGGTGCCGCGCGGCGGCAGCAACATCCTCGAATTCGCCGTCGCCCCCGTTGCCGGCGAAGTGACGGATGCCAACAACCGGGCCGTCCACGTGCTCGACGGCATCCGCGAAAACCTGCGGGTGCTGCTCGTCTCCGGCGAGCCTCATGCGGGTGAGCGGGCCTGGCGCAACCTCTTGAAATCCGACGCCGCCGTCGATCTCGTGCATTTCACCATTCTGCGGCCGCCGGAAAAGCAGGACGGCACGCCGATCAACGAACTGTCGCTGATCGCCTTTCCGACCCGCGAGTTGTTCGTCGACAAGATCAACGAATTCGACCTGATCATCTTCGACCGCTACCAGCATCGCGGCGTGCTGCCGATCCTCTATTACGACAACATCGCCCAGTACGTCGAAAACGGCGGCGCGCTGCTGATCGCCGCCGGCCCCGAACATGCCGGCGACGATTCGATTGCCACCACCCCGCTCTCCGCCGTGCTGCCCGCCGCCCCCACCGGCTATATGAACGAGAAGGCCTTCTATCCCCGCCTATCAGAGGAAGGCCGCAAGCATCCGGTGACGCGCGGTCTTGAAGGCGCCGACGCCGAGCCGCCCCATTGGGGCCGCTGGTTCCGCACCGTCGATGTCGATCGCCCGCTGGGACAGACGGTGATGGAAGCGGCCGACGGCAAGCCGTTGCTGGTGCTGAACCGCGTCGGCAAGGGCCGTGTCGCCATGCTGCTCTCGGATCAGGGCTGGCTCTGGTCGCGCGGCTTCGAAGGCGGCGGCCCGAGCGTTTCGCTCTATCGCCGCACCGCCCATTGGCTGATGCAGGAGCCGGCGCTGGAAGAGGAAGCGCTGACAGCGCGCGCCAGCGGCCGTTCGCTGGAAATTTCCCGCCAGACGATCAAGGGCGATCCGGGGGCTGCGAACCTCACCTACCCTTCCGGCCGCACAGAACAGGTGCCGCTGGCGGAAAGCGGTCCGGGTCTCTACAAGGCTTCGGTGCAGACCTCGGAAACCGGCCTGTTCGAGATCACCAACGGCGATCTCTCGACCCTCGTCCATGTCGGCGCCGTCGATGCGCCGGAGTTCAAGGCAACAATCTCGACCGAGGAAACGCTGAAACCCTGGGCGGAAAAGACCAAGGGCCTCGTGCGCCGCGTCGCGGATGCCTCCGGCACGCTCGACATGCCGCCGCTTCTGCCGGTGCGCGGCGCCGTCCGCGTCGCCGATGACCAGCGCCTGTCGCTGCGCATGACCGACGAGACCGTGCTGAAGGGCATCAATTCGCTGCCGCTTTTTGCCGGCTTCCTCGGGCTCGGGCTGCTTCTGTTGGCGCTTTCGGCGACCTGGCATCGCGAAGGGCGTTAAACGAAGGAAAAACCTCGCAATTTTGCCATAGTGGCTGGGGATATCCGCGGTATATCAACACGGATATCCTTATGCGCTTTGTTCTTGCGTCTCTTCTCACCCTCGGCCTCTCGCTTCCGGCCGGGGCCGCTGATCTCATCCACTTCTGGGACAAGCCGCAGCACGGCGGCAACAGCTTCAACCGGCTGCCGCCGGATCAGGCCTATTTCGATGCACTGCACGGCTATGGCGCAGGCTGGGTGCGGCTTTCCTACGATAAATGGAAGCCGGCCAAGCGCGATTTTCTTCTCGGCGATGCCGACCACTATGACGGTATTCCCGCTGCCGATCTCGCGACCCTCGCCGAAACCCTCGACCGCGCCGACAAGGCCGGGCTCAAAGTGGTGATCACACCGCTCTCCCTGCCCGGCATGCGCTGGGCGCAAAACAATGGCGGCACCTTCGACGGCCGCCTGTGGCAGGACAAAACATGGTGGGAGGAAAGCGCCCGGTTCTGGAGCGATCTGGCGACCGCTCTCAAGGATCACCCCGCCGTCGCCGCCTACAACATCATCAACGAACCGGCACCGGAAAAGAAGAACGGTCTAGCCGAGCACGCCTCAGCCACCGACATGAAGACCTGGTACGCCGCCAACAAAGGCACCGCCCGCGATCTCAGCGCCTTCTATCAAACGATCATTTCAGCAATCCGCAAGGTTGACCCGAAGACGCCGGTCATGGTCGATGCCGGCTGGTATGCGGCCGCGGACGCCTTCGGCTACTGGCCGGCACCGCTCTCCGACGGCAAGGTGCTCTACAGCTTCCATATGTACGAGCCCTATGCCGCGACCAGCGCGCCCAACATGAAGCGGGAAAAGCCCTACACCTATCCCGGCAACGTGCCCTTCGGCGAAGGCTCCGAGCTTTGGGATCGCAAGCGGGTGGCGGATTATCTGGCGCAGCCGGTCGATTGGGCGAAGCAGGTCGGCCTACCCGCCAACCGGCTCGTGGCCGGCGAGTTCGGCTGCATGCGCCGCTGGGAAGGCTGCAAGGCCTATCTCGACGACGTGCTGACGACGCTCGACAGCCACAATCTGCACTGGGCCTTCTACAGTTTCCGCGAAGACAGCTGGGACGGCATGGATTACGAACTCGGCTCCAAGAAGGTGCACTGGAGCTATTGGGACGCGATCGATGCCGGCAAGCCCGATCCGATCAAGCGCAAAGCCACGCCGGAATTCCAGATCATCCAGAAGCGACTGTAATCCCAATCAAGGGCGCCAGCCGATGGCGCCCTTCAGCCGGGAATGAACATCCTCAGCCATCGGCACGACCAGCACCCGCGCCGGATCGACCGGACCGGGAAATTCGAGCGCCGCATAGGCGACCTTCTCGAAACCGAGCGGCATGTAATAGGGCGGATCGCCGACGAGGATCACGGCCTCGGAACCCTTCCGCCGCGCCGCTTCCACCGCAATCCGCACCAGCTCGCGGCCGATCCCCCGGTTCTTGTGGGAAGGCCGGACGGCCAGCGGGCCGAGCAGATGCCCCTTGACCGAACCCGCCATCACCGGCGTCATCCGCACCGAGGCGATCGTCTCACCGTCGTCCGTGCAGATGAAGGAGAGCGAAAGATCGTGCGGCCCCTGCTCGCGAATGCGCGCTGCCGCCCGTGTGAACCGGCCGGGACCGAAAGCTTCTTCGTTGATGATTTCGATGGCAGCGTCGTGCGACGCGTCTTCCGTCAAATAGACGAGGTCGTGCTTTTGCATGAACATAGGGAAACCGTATATGCGAGACGTATAGGAGTGATGGCGCGCCTTGGGGGCGTCAGAGCATCAGCGTCGTCGCGGGTTTCCTGGGAAGTACATCGAAGTGAGTTCCAGCCTGTTCGAAAATTCAGTGCATCGCCGATAGCAGAAAATTTCCCGCCGTCAAAGCCAAAAACGCACTGTTCATGATCCGGTGGCTATCGAAAGCGTTTTTGTCCGCTATCTACTGTCGCCAGGACACGGGGGAAGCTTCCCCGGCAAGGAGTTTAGAATATGGGCATGCTGGTTGACGGCGTCTGGCAGGACGTCTGGTACGATACGAAATCCACCCAAGGTCATTTCAAACGGGCGCAGTCGCAGTTCCGCAACTGGGTAACGGCCGATGGTTCCGCCGGCCCGAGCGGCGAAGGCGGCTTCAAGGCCGAGGCCGGGCGCTACCATCTCTATGTGTCGCTCGCCTGTCCCTGGGCGCACCGCACGCTGATCTTCCGCAGGCTGAAGAAGCTGGAAGACCTGATTTCCGTTTCGATCGTCGATCCGCTGATGCTGTCGAAGGGCTGGGAATTCAAGAACCAGAACGGCGGCACCGTCGATCACCTCTTCGGTTCGGATGCGCTGTGGCAGGTCTATGTGAAGGCCGATCCGACCTATTCCGGCCGCGTCACCGTGCCGGTGCTCTGGGACAAGAAGACTGGCACGATCGTTTCGAACGAAAGCGCTGAGATCATCCGCATGTTCAACACCGCCTTCGACGGGCTGACGGGCTCCAATCTCGATTTCTACCCGGAGGAAATGCGCGAAGACATCGACGCGTTGAACGGCCGCATCTACGACACCGTCAACAACGGCGTCTACAAGGCCGGCTTCGCCACGTCACAGCAGGCCTATGAGGAAAACGTCACGCCTCTTTTCGCGATGCTGGACGAATTGGAGGAGCGCCTTTCCACCCGCCGCTATCTCACCGGCGGCCGGATCACCGAAGCCGACTGGCGGCTGTTCACGACGCTGGTGCGCTTCGACCCCGTTTATGTCGGCCATTTCAAGTGCAACATCCGCCGCATCGCCGACTATCCGAACCTGCAAAACTATCTGCGCGATCTCTATCAGGTCGAAGGCGTGGCGGAGACGGTGAACTTCAGCCACATCAAGGAGCACTATTACCGCAGCCACACGACCATCAACCCGACAGGCGTCGTGCCGATCGGTCCCGTGGTCGATCTCGATGCGCCCCACGGGCGCGGCTGATCACCAGATGTCGTCGAAAGGCACCTTGCCGGAAAGTTCGTCGAGACGGCGCAGCGTCGCCGACGTCGTGCCTTCCGGCAGGGCATCGAGCGGGAAAAAGCCACCCTCGAGGATTTCGTAGTCGCGCTTTTTCGGCGCGGTCTGCACGACATTGCGGCAGCGATAGAACAGCACATGGTCGCGCCGGCTGGTGCGCGGATTGTGGAAGACATGCATCAGTTCCGGCGGATCGCCGAAGACAAGGTTTCCCTCCTCGCGCAGTTCCTTGATCAGCGCCTGTCCGGCCGTCTCGTTGCGCTCGATGCCGCCGCCTGGCATCAACCAGCCGGGAACATAGCTGTGGCGCACCAAGAAGATGCGGCCTTCGACGTCGAAACAGGCGGCGCGCACGCCCATGGTCATGCCGCGCGCATAGGCGAAGTAACTGTGCACGGCGCGGGTCACGAGCCGCGCTCTCCAGTTGCGCATCTCCGGAGGCGTGTCACTCATGGAACGCGGTCTCCTTAGTGTGAACAGGCGAATGCCGAATAAACCCGGCCGATGATTCCCCTTTGCAGGAATATGCGCTAACTACCAAATATGTTCAAACTTGCGCATATTTCAGACATTCACTTGGGTCCCCTGCCCGATCTCTCCTTTCGCGAACTCGCCTCCAAGCGGATCACCGGCTTCGTCAACTGGCACCGGAACCGCCGCAACCATCTGGTCGGCAATACGCTGAACCTGTTGATGGACGAGATCGAGCGCATCGACCCGGATCATCTGGCGATCACCGGCGATCTCGTCAATCTGGCCTCGTCCCGCGAAATCGAGATAATGACCGAGTGGCTGCGCGAGGCGGGTAAGCCGAAAAACATCTCCGTCGTGCCCGGCAATCACGACGCCTATGTACCCGGCGCCTACGAGAAAACGACCAGGGCCTGGTATCCCTACATGCGCGACGATCGCGGCCCGCGGGAATGGAACGACGACTTCCACTGCTACCCCTACATGCGCGTGCGCGGCAATGTCGCCATCATCGGCTGCTCGACGGCCGTCGCCACTCCGCCCTTTGCCGCTTCCGGCTATTTCGGTCCGAGGCAGGCGCGCGAGACCGTCAATCTGCTGAAGACCGCAGGAGAGGCCGGCCTCTTCCGCGTGGTGATGATCCACCATCCGCCGATCCGCGGCGCCACCTCCATGCACAAGCGCATGCTCGGCATCCGTCGCTTTGCCGCAACCATCTCATCGGGCGGCGCGGAACTCGTACTGCACGGCCACACCCATCTCAACACGGTCCATTGGTTGAAGGGGCACGACGTGCAGGTTCCGGTCGTCGGCATCGCCTCAGCCTCGCAGGGACAGGGCGGCAAGAAACCGCCGGCGTCCTTCAATCTGTTTTCGATTGCAGGCGGCCCCGGCAACTGGAACCTGACGCGCGAGCGCTTCGAACTGACCAAGGATAGCCGCTCCGTCACCCTCGTCGAAACGACCCGCTTTTAAACTCGCCAAAACGAGAAAAGGCGCTATCCTGATGCAATAAACGGAGCGGTTCGTCCGTCCCTTGATGACCGCGCCCCGTATCGGCCGATATGGGCCGGACGATGTTCGCAAAGGGAGAATAAGACATGTTTGCCCGTAAAGTCGCTTTCACGAGCCTTTTCCTCGCCGCCTCCGCTTTCGGCCTCTCGATGGCCCATGCCGCCGGGGAAGACACGAGCCAGCCGCCGCAAAAGACCAAGACCACCAGCGAATGCACCGGCGGCAAGATTTGGGACAAGGACAAGAAGGAATGCGTCGACGCCAAGAAGAGCGGCCTAGACGACGATATCCTGTTCAAGGCCGCCCGCGAGCTTGCCTATGACGGCCAGTACGAAAATTCGCTGAAGGTGCTGGATGCTGTGCGCGACCAGACGAGCGCCCGCGTCCTGAACTATCGCGGCTATGCCAACCGCAAAGCCGGCCGCATGGATATCGGCATGGCCTATTACCGCAAGGCCATCCAGACGGATGCGAACTATATTCTCGCACGCTCCTATATGGGCCAGGCGCTGGTTCAGCAGGGCAAGATCGAGGAAGCCAAGGTGCAGCTTATCGAAATCCGCGATCGTGGCGGCGAAAACACCTGGGCCTACCGGGCGCTGCTGCAGACGCTGGGCGGCGTGCACCGCTACTGATAGATACGGCGCCCGGCTCTTGGCCGGAAGGCCTGTCGGGCGCGCACAGGAAAAGCGGCAAAACATGTGATCGGCAGCATTGGGCGCTTGCGGATCATCGGCCAAGTGTTTCATATCAGCAAACGAAAAAGATCGGGCCGAATAAGTGCCGGATCGGAAACGTTTCATTGGAAGAACAATGCGCCCAGCGGTGGATGTTACCGAATTTCGTCGGGACCTGGTCAGCTTGCTGCCCAAGTTGCGCCGTTTTGCGCTGACATTGACGCGCAATGCCGCCGATGCTGATGATCTTGTTCAGGAAGTCTGCGAGCGGGCCATTTCCCGCAATCACCTCTGGAACGGCGAAGGACGGCTGGAAAGCTGGATCTATGCAATGACGCGCAACCTCTGGGTCGACGAAATCAGGAAGCGGAAAGTCCGCACCGGCGCCGGCACTGTCGATGCGCATGACCAGAGCGAGCTTTCGGTCGAGGCTTCCGGCGAAAAGCTCGTCTATGTCAACCAGTTACACAAGCTCATCCTGTCGATGCCGGAGGGGCTGGCCAGCGTCTTCGTGCTGGTGAATGTCGAGGGCCATAGCTACAAGGAAGCCGCCGAAATCCTGAAGATCCCGATCGGCACCGTGATGAGCCGGCTGTCGACCGCCCGCATGCGGCTGGCGGCCATGATCACCGAGACCTCGGAAAGGAGGGCCTGAACAGTGCAAAGCACGAAAGGTCTGGCGCTCGAAGTCCGGTTGTCCGCCTATATCGACGGCGAAGTGAGCGATGTGGAGCGCCGCGAACTCGAACATCTCGTCAACAACGACGACGAGGCACGGCTGCTTCTGGAAATGCTGAAGGCCGGCAACACATTCGGCAACAGTGCATTCGAAGAGTTCCTGCACGATCCCGTGCCGCTGTCGCTGGTGCGCCAGATCAAGCAGGGATCGGGCGCCGCCCCCCGCAACGACCGCATCGCGGCAACACCGGCACGCACGCCGCGTCAAAAACTCTGGCCGCGGGCGCTGGTCGCCTCGCTGGCGCTGCTCGTCATCGGCGGTTCGACCGGCTTCATCATCGGCAAGGCGAGCGACGATTCGGCCCTGCCCCAGACCGCCATCGCCGCCCGCACCTGGCTCGACGACATCGCCGACTATCACCGCATCTATGCCCGGCAGGAGAAGCATCTGGTCGAAGTGCCGGCGTCGCAGTCCGAATCCATCCGCACCTGGCTTGCCGAAAGCGTCGGCGTCAATTTCAGCGTGCCGGACCTTGAGGCCGAGGGCCTGACCTTCGAGGGTGCGCGCCTGCTCGTCGCCGCCGGCAAGCCGGTGGCGCAGCTGATGTACAAGACCGACGAAGGCGAAGTCGTCGCCATCTGTTTCCTGAAGGGCAAGCCCGGCAGCGCCGATACGCCGCCGAGCGAAAGCATCCGCGACGATCTCGCGATGATCTCCTGGCAGAAGGCCGGCGCATCCTACGTCGTCGTCGGCTCGTCAGCACGGGCCAATCTCCAGCAACTCGCCGAGCAGGTCGCCGGCCGGATCGGCTGATTTCCCCGAAAATACACGTTCCCACCCGGCAATCCCCGCCGGAAGCGGCTGCGGCAATATAAACCTCGTCACCTCGGTCGGAGGTGGCGGGTGTCGCCCCCGCGGGAAACCGACACTCCTGTTTTGCGGAACGGCAGGAGAGATACATGGATCGTTTTCCAGAGACGCGCGGGCCCCAATGGCCTCGGCAAGCCGAAGTCCCGGCCTTTTTCGGCACGCACTGCAGCGTGCCGTTGAAACGGCTGGAGCTTCCCTTCAGGATGAAGATCGCCTGGGATCTCGACAAGGAGATCACCGGCTTCATGATCCATGAAAAGGCTCATGACAGCGCCGCCAGGGTGTTCGGGAAGGTGTGGAAACACTACGGGCGAGCGGGCATTCAGGAGATCGGCGTCGATCTTTTCGGCGGCTGCTACAGCTGCCGCAAGATGAAGGGCGGCACCGGATGGTCGATGCATTCCTGGGCGATCGCCATCGATTTCGATCCCGCCCGAAACCAGCTCAAATGGGGGCGCCAGAAGGCCCGGCTTGCCAAGCCTGACGCGGCAAAGTTCTGGGAATTCTGGGAGGAGGAAGGCTGGCTGAGCCTCGGTCGGGCGCGGGATTACGACTGGATGCACGTGCAGGCAGCACGCCTGTAGCGCCGATGCTCCTCACGCAAAAAGCCGCGAGATTTTCGCGGCTTTTTGGTTTGGTGACACCGCGTCCTACCCTCCGCGTCATCCGTGGCCTCGTGCCGAGGATCTTCCAGACCGTCCTCATACGCGGAAAGACTGAAAATTGCTCGGGACAAGCCCGAGCATGACGGAAGAGGATGATCAGCCGCGGCCTTCGAGAACCCGGTTGGCCGCCGAGACGATCGCTTCGAGCGAGGCAGCGACGATGTTGGTGTTGATGCCGACGCCGAACAGCTTGCCGCCCGGATGTTCCATCTCGACATAAGCAATAGCCGCCGCATTCGAGCCGTGTTGCAGCGAGTGCTCGGAGTAATCGGCAACCGACATGTCGATGCCGAGATAGATCGACAACGCATTGATGAAGCCGTCGATCGGGCCGGTGCCCTTGCCCTCGATGCGCTTCGTCTCGCCTTTATCGGTGATCTCGGCCGCGACGACGCGCACGCCCTTGTGCTCGCCCACCGGATAGGTGTGGTGATCGACGAACTTGATCCGCGCGTCGGGCTGATCGACGTAGCGTTCGATGAAGCGGGCATGGATCGCCTTGGACGGCAGCTCCTTGCCACCCTCGTCGGTGATGCGCTGGATGTCTTCGCGGAACTCGACCTGCAGATTGCGCGGCAGGTTGATGCCGTAGTCTTCCTGCAGGATATAAGCGATGCCGCCCTTGCCGGACTGCGAGTTGATGCGGATGATCGCCTCGTAGGTGCGGCCGACATCACGCGGATCGATCGGCAGATACGGCACTTCCCAGAGCGACTTGTTGGCGGTCTTGATCGCCTTCATGCCTTTGTTGATCGCATCCTGGTGCGAGCCGGAGAAGGCGGTGTAGACCAGCTCGCCGACGTAAGGGTGACGCTCCGGAATGACCATCTGGTTGGAATATTCGTAGACGTCCTTGATACGCTCGATATCCGAACAATCCAGTTCCGGATCGACCCCTTGCGTGAACATGTTCAAGGCCAGCGTCACCACATCGACGTTTCCGGTGCGCTCGCCATTGCCGAACAGCGTGCCTTCGACACGGTCGGCGCCGGCCATCAGGCCGAGTTCGGTAGCGGCGATGCCGGTGCCGCGGTCGTTGTGCGGATGCAGCGAGATGATCAGGTTTTCGCGATTGTCGAGGTTGCGGCACATCCATTCGATCTGGTCGGCATAGATGTTCGGCGTTGCCATTTCGACGGTCGAGGGCAGGTTCAGGATCAGTTTGTTGTCGGCCGTCGGCTTGACGATTTCGGTGACGGCGTTGCAGATCTCCAGCGCCACTTCCAGCTCGGTGCCGGTAAAGCTTTCCGGCGAATATTCGAAGCGGAAGCCGCCGCCGGCCTTGGCGGCCATGTCGGTGATCATCTTGGCGGCGTCGGTGGCGATCTGCTTGATGCCGGCGACGTCCTTCGAAAACACCACTCGGCGCTGCAATTCGCTGGTCGAGTTATAGAAATGCACGATCGGCTTCTTGGCGCCCTGCAAGGCCTCGAAGGTGCGGGTGATCAATTCCGGGCGGCACTGCACCAGAACCTGCAGCGACACATCATCAGGCACATTGCCTTCCTCGATGCACCAGCGGGCAAAATCGAAATCCGTCTGCGAGGCCGAAGGGAAACCGATCTCGATTTCCTTGAAGCCCATGTCGAGCAGCAGCTGGAACATGCGAGCCTTGCGGTCGTGGCCCATCGGATCGACCAGCGACTGGTTGCCGTCGCGCAGGTCGACGGAACACCAGATCGGCGCCTTGGTGATGGTCTTGCCCGGCCAGGTGCGGTCGGGAATGTTGATCTGCGGATAGGCCTGATACTTCGCCGGAGCGTCAGGCATGCCCTGCTTGATGGAATGGGATTTCATGATCATTGCGGCTTCTCTTCGTCTGGAGGCGCATTGCCCGCATGCCATAACCGATCGTCGGTCTCAATGCGATGGCAAAATCCGCCTCGGATGGTTCTTTTCTTGAAGGATTTCAGGATGCGAAAGGAGCTGGGGCCGGTGGGCTTTGGGCCACCGGGCGCTCCTTCAAAGAACCCGGCAACCGCTGATAAGGCCGAGAAGAAGAAGCGAGGCGCAGGAACGGTCACGCACGGCAAAATGCCCGCGGGAAACCTGTTCGTTGATCTGTGCGCCAATCGTCTGCATTCAAGCTGTATAGCCGGGGATGATTTTCGGGGCAAGGGAGATAACAGGGAAAAAAGCGATGAGGTCGCCTTCACCATCAACCATGATCACCGAAAACAAAAACCCCACCGGCGCGAGCCGATGGGGTCGGTAATTTTCGATCTATCGTCCGATCAGATATCGGAAGCCGACGTGATGATGCGGGAAACGAGGCCGTAGGACTTGGCTTCCTCGGCGGAGAGCCAGTAGTCGCGGTCCGTGTCCTTGGCGATCTTTTCGATCGGCTGGCCGGTGGCTTCCGAGAAGATCTTGTTCAGGCGCTCGTTCATCTTGATGATTTCGCGCGCCTGGATCTCGATATCGGACGCCATGCCGCGGGTGCCGCCGGACGGTTGATGAAGCAGGAAGCGGGTGTTCGGCAGGCAAATGCGGCGCTCCTTCGGGGCTGCCACATAGATCAGCGCGCCGGCGGAAGCGACCCAGCCGGAACCGATCATCCAAACCTTCGGCTTCACGAACTTGATCATGTCGTGGATCGAGTCGCCGGATTCGACATGGCCGCCCGGAGAATTGACGAAGATGCGGATGTCTTCGTCGCTGGCGGCGGCAAGCGCCACGAGCTGCGAGCAGACCTTCTGCGCCAGTTCCTGGTTGATCGGGCCATAAATAAAGATCGAGCGCGACTTGAACAGATTCGCCTCGGTCTCCTTGCCCAAGGGCAGTTCCGTCTTCTTGTCTTCGTCGTCTTCGTTCATTCGCTGTCTCCCGCGAAATTCGTGTTGTTCTGCCGCAGTCAGATAAGGCGACTCGACTGCGAAAACAATGCAACAAAAGCGGTTGCGGGCGAAAGGGGCAAGCTTGCGCTATGGTAAAAGACACTGATTACGGCAAAAGCCATATAGACACGGCTTAGGTCCGCAATAAGATGACGCCGTCACGCATTCGCATCCGGCGGTTTCGCCTCCCACGCATCCGCCCGTCAGTGGGGAATTCCATGAAGAAAAGCCTTTCTCTCGCCGCCGCCATTGTCGCGGTTTCCACCGTCCCGGCCTTTGCCCATCTCGATCCGGCCGAACACGGCTCGCTGATGGCCGGGTTTACCCATCCGCTGTCGGGGCTCGATCATATCCTCGTCATGATAGCCGTCGGCCTCTGGGCGGCGCAGATTGGTGGGCGCGCACTTTGGGCCGTTCCAGCCTCCTTCGTCGGCACGATGGCCATCGGCTTCGCGCTGGCGCTCGGCGGCATATCGCTGCCCTTCGTCGAGCCGGCTATCCTCGCTTCGATCGTCGCTCTCGGCCTGCTGGTCGCTATGGCGGTGCGGATGGAAACGGCGGCTTGCGCCGCTGTCGTCGGTGTCTTCGCCCTCTTCCACGGTTATGCCCATGGCGGCGAACTGGGTGTCGCAGGCGCCCTGCCCTTCGGCGTTGGCTTTGTTGCGGCCACGGCATTCCTGCATCTTGCCGGCATCGGCCTTGGTCTCGGTATCGGTAAGCTTTCCGCCGGCGGTGTGCTGTCGCGCATCCTCGGCGGAATCACGGCGCTTGCCGGCCTTGCCCTGATCTTCAACTGATACCGCATTCCATGAAACAAAAACGGCGGGCTTTTTGCCCGCCGTTTTCTTTTGCGAAAATCAACCCCGTCCGCGATAGGGCTGTACGCCCTGATCCGGCAGCCACACGCCTTCCGGCGGGGCACCGGTCTGCCAGAAAACATCGATGGGAATGCCGCCGCGCGGATACCAATAGGCGCCGATCCGCAGCCACTTCGGCGAAAGCAGGTCCACCAGCCGCTTGCCGATATCGATGGTGCAATCCTCGTGGAAAGCACCATGGTTGCGGAAGGAATTCAGGTAAAGCTTCAGCGATTTCGATTCCACCAGCCAGCCATCCGGCACGTAGTCGATGACGATATGGGCGAAATCCGGCTGCCCGGTCATCGGGCAGAGCGAGGTGAATTCCGGTGCGGTGAAACGCACGACGAAATCGGTGCCGGCATGGTTGCTCGGCACGCGCTCCAGCACGGCTTCTTCCGGGTTGGTGGGGGCGGCAACGGCCTGCCCCAGCTGGGAGAGGCCGGAGACATCGGTCTTGCTCATGATTTCAATCCTTCGACGACTTTGACGCGGATACCGTGGGCCTTTTCGCCCTCGGGCTCGACATGAATGGCGATCTTCGCGCCGGGATGCACGCCGCGGATGGCATCTTCAAGGCGGTCGCAAATATCATGCGCCTCCCTCACCGGCATGGCGGCGGGAACGACCATATGGAAATCGACGAAGATCGCCGGCCCCGCCTGCCGCGTCTTCAGGTCATGCACGCCGAGCGAGCCGCTCGCATGGGCGGCGATGGCGTGCTTGATCGCATCTTCTTCCTCGGCCGGCACGGCGCGGTCCATCAGACCGTCCACCGAGCGGGCGATGACCTTCCAGCCCTGATAGAGAATATTGCAGGCGACGATGACGGCCAGCGCCGGATCGAGCACCGCATAACCGGTGACAATCGCCAGCACGAGGCCGAAGAGAACGCCGACCGAGGTCACGACATCCGAGAGAATGTGATGCCCGTCCGCCTCCAGCGCCGGCGACCGCAACCGCCGGCCGGAACTGATCAGTACCCAGGCCCAGACGGCATTGATAACGCCGGCCAGCAAGTTGATGCCGAGACCGAGCGCCGGAGCCTCCGGCAGGCGCGGCGAAAGCACGGCGGGAATTGCCTCCCAGACGATCAAGAGTGCCGCCACGACGATCAGGACGCCCTCGATGACGGCGGAAAAATATTCGGCCTTGTAGTGGCCGAAGGGGTGGCTGGCATCGGCCGGCTTGGCCGCATAGCCGATGACCACGAAGGCGACGACCGCCGCCACGACATTGACGATCGATTCCAGACCATCCGAGAGCAGCGCAACCGATCCCGTCACCCACCAGGCCGCCAGTTTGAGGCCGAGAACAACGATCGAAAGCGGAATACCCCAGAAGGCAAGCCACTGCGCGCTCTTCTTCTTGCTGTCTGCCATGGACAAATTCCCTGCAAATAAACGACCGCCGCACCGGGTGGGCGCGGCGGTCTCAAAAAAGTCGCGTCCGCGATGCGTCAGGCGGCCTTGATCTTCGCCTTCCTGGCGAGATGGGCCACCACGTTCTCGATCATGCGCATGCCGGCGTCTCCGCCCAGTGTCATAATCGATTCCGGATGGAATTGAACCGCCGCAATCGGTTCCTTCACATGTTCGATGCCCATGATCGTGCCGTCATCGCTTTCGGCGGTGATCATGAAATCGCGCGGCAAGCTCGACGGATCGGCAAAGATCGAGTGATAGCGGCCGACCGTCACTTCCTTGCCAAGCCCAGAGAAGACGATGCCCGGCTCCAGCACCCGGATGCGCGACGGCTTGCCGTGCATGGGAATGGCAAGCTGACGCAGATCGCCGCCGTAGGCTTCGGCCAGTGCCTGCAGGCCGAGGCAGACGCCGAAGATCGGCAGGTCGCGCGCCCGCGCCTTCTTGATCGTCGCCTTGCAATCGAAATCCTTCGGCGTGCCCGGCCCCGGCGAAAGCACGACGAGATCGGGCTTCAGCGTGTCGAACAGTTCGTCCGCGACCGGGGTGCGCACGGTCGTCACATCAGCTCCCGTCTGGCGGAAGTAGTTGGCGAGCGTGTGGACGAAACTGTCCTCGTGGTCGACGAGCAGGATGTTGACGCCGGCGCCGACGGCGGCGACGTCGCGGCCGGCCTTGCCGCTGTTGGCGGATTTTGCGTCACGGATGGCTGCGATCATGGCGGATGCCTTCAGTTCGGTTTCGGCCTCTTCCTCTTCCGGATTGCTGTCATTGAGCAGCGTCGCACCGGCGCGCACCTCGGCAATGCCGTCCTTGATGCGGATGGTGCGCAGGGTCAGCCCCGTGTTCATGTCGCCATTGAAGCCGACCATGCCGATCGCCCCACCATACCAGGCGCGCGGGCTCTTTTCATGGCTTTCGATGAATCGCATGGCCCAGAGCTTCGGCGCACCGGTGACGGTGACGGCCCAGGCATGGGAAAGGAAGCCGTCAAAGGCATCCATATCGTCGCGCAGGCGG
Source organism: Rhizobium sp. Root1212 (assembly GCF_001424985.1). Classification (GTDB taxonomy): domain Bacteria; phylum Pseudomonadota; class Alphaproteobacteria; order Rhizobiales; family Rhizobiaceae; genus Pararhizobium. The sequence goes on along the minus strand of NZ_LMDA01000012.1, from coordinate 319,156 downwards.
CCTTCGATATGATCGACCGTGTGGATGAGGCGCGAATACATCTCGATCTGGCGGCGGCCGATGACCTTGACGGAGCCCGGCACGCAGACGCGGCTCTTGTCGTTGCGGTCGACATCCGAGCACATGGTCAGCTCGGATTCATCTTTCTTGGAGTTGAGCAGTTTCAGTATCTGTTCCGAGTCGGCGATCGGATCGGCGCCGCGCTTGATCGTACCCGAGATCGGGCAGGTCTCGATGCGGCGGCCGGAGACGCGCACGAACATTTCCGGCGAAGCGCCGACGAGATATTCCTGATTTCCGAGATTGATGAAGAAGGAATAGGGCGACGGATTGATCGCCTTCAGCCGGTTGGAGATTTCCGAGGGCTTGCTGTCGCAGCGCTCGTAGAATTTCTGGCCCGGCACGACTTCGAAGAGATCGCCGCGACGAAAACTTTCCTTGGCCTTGGTGACCAGCTCGGCATATTCGCCGGGACGGTGATCTCCATGGGGCGGAATGATATCGACGGTGCGGAATGGGTCGGGTACGATATCGCCGGATTTGTCGATGGTCGTCTGATCGCCCTTGGTGAAATCATAGCGATCGATCCAGGCCTTGGCCGAATAGTGATCGACGACAAGGATTTCATCCGGCAGGAACAGCACCATGTCGCGCTGGTCGTCGGGCCGTTGCAATTTCAGCTCGATCGCATCGAACTGGAAGGCAAGATCGTAGCCGAAGGCGCCGTAGAAACCGAGGTTCGAATCCTCCTGCGAATAGAACAGCGCGGTCACGGCGCGCAGCACCGTGAACACCGTCGGCATCTTGGAGCGCTCTTCCTCGGTGAAGACACGGTCCGGCAGGTTGATGGCGAGGTCGAGGCGGCGGCTGATCGAAGCGCCCAGCGTGATGTCGCTGACGCCGGCCAGATGATCGGCGATGATCGAAAGCAGCGCTTCGCCGCGCTCATTGAAGGCTTCGATCCAGAGCGAACGGCCGAAGGAGGAGATGGCAAGCGGCGGGTCAACGATAGCGGTATCCCAGCGGGTGTAGCGGCCGGGATATTCATAGTTGGAGGAAAACACCGCACCGCGGCGCTCATCGAGACGATCGACATAGCTTGAGATCGCGTCCCCATAGGGAGCCTCGCGCCGGCGCCGGATGATCTCGATGCCGCCCTTGGTCGTATAGGTCTCCGCACCGTCGGCCAGAATTGTCGTTCCCATGTTCCACTCCGTTTCGACCCGTTTTCACCGGTGCGGCCTGAATACGAAAAGCCGCCTCGAGGACTTCGGGCGGCTTGTGTTTCAATCACGCATGACTGGTCAAGGCCGCCTCAGCGAGCCCACCACCAGATCGAAAGGATGCGTGCCTGTTTCATGGCCGGAATTGTTAGCGCGGCTTTCGGCGATGCGCAAGCGCACCCCTATGGATCGAGGCGGAAAAATGCACGCTTCCCGCTGCCAATTCCTTACGATTCATCCCCGGCACGGGACCGGGGATGAATCAGGGTTTAAGGCTGGCGCTTCAAGCCATTGAAAGAATCTCGTTTTCCGAGCCTTTAAAAGCGTTGGGTGAGCGAGATCTTGAAGGTGCGGCCCGGCTCGGAATACCACTGCTGCGGCTGCGCGCTTGCTAAGCCGAGGTTTACATCGCGAACGGCTAGAGCGTTATAGTATTCCTTGTCGAAGACGTTGTAGACGCCGGCCTGGACGCGAAGGCCGGGAGCCTGTTCCGGCGTCCACCACGTGGTGAAATCAACGATGCCGTAGCCCGGCGCATCGAACGTCGCGGCATCGTTGTCGTCAGGCATCTTGGCCGAAAGGGTGGAGGAAAGATCGAAACCGTAGGTTTCATTGCTCCAGCCGCCGCCGATAATCGCCTTGAAGGGCGCGACTGAGCGCAGGCGCTCATCCGTATCGCCGTTTTTGCCATAGGCGTAGGCAATCGAGCCATGCAGGTTCACGCCGTTATCGAAGGTCTGCGTGGCCGCAAGTTCGACACCCGAAATCGTCGCTTCGCTGACGTTGGTATAGTTGAATTCCATGATGCCGGTCGTGGGGTTGATGGTCGTGACCGTTTCGATGAAGTTCTTGTAGCGATTATGGAAGGCTGAAACCCGGCCGGTCAGTCCGCCGACATCGAAGTTCGAGCCGATCTCGAAACCGTTGCCGGTTTCAGGCTTCAGGTCCGGATTACCGAGCTGGGCATAGTTGCCGAAGGGGTTGTAAAAGCGGCTGTAAAGCTCGTCGATAGTCGGCGCGCGGAAGGCCATGGCCCACTGCGCATAGACCTGCACATCCGAGGTGATGTCGTAGGTCGCCAGCAGCTTCGGCGAGAACTGCGATTCCTGACGATCCTTGATATCGCCGAAGGTCGGCAGGCCCGGATTGCTGGCAAAGCCGCCCCCGGTGGAAGGATTGTAGTCGAACCAGTCGAAACGCAAGCCGGGCGTCAGGGTGAAGTTGTTGCCGAAATCGATCTGGTCCTCGATGCTGAAGCCGAGCGTCTTGGCATCGACATCAGGCACTTCCGACTGGTTGTTGAGCGGCGGGCAGGAAGCCGGGGTCGGGCAAAGCGCAAAGCTGTATTGCGTCCGGTCGGAGCGCGCCGTTTCGAGGCTGGCGCGAACCGAGTGAGAGAGATTGCCGGCATCGAAATCCTTGGTGACGCCGCCGCTGAAGCCCCAGGTATCGTTTTCAATCTCGTTGTTGCGGCCGTAGGGCGTACCGGTCGAGGTACTGCCATCGGTGCCGGATTCCTTCTTCAGGCCCTGCCAGTAGAGTATCGCCCGCGCCGTCGTGAAGAAGGCGTCGGAGGAAACGGCCTCGTAATCGTAGTCGAGCGAAACGCGGTCGCGCTGGCGCAGTTCCCGACCGTTATAGTCGCCGATCATATAGGCACGGCCCGGCCCCTGCAGTTCGCGCAGATCGGTATCGACATCGCGGCGGAAGCGCTCGGCCGTCAGGCCGATGCGGTGACCGCCTTCCAATTCCTGGCGAACCTTGAACAGCAGGTTGTACTGATCGAAATCGGCCGGATCGGACTGGGTGCGCGTGTTGCCGTAGCTGTCGTTATCGCCGTTGTTGCGGCGCTCGTGCCCCTTGCGATAACCACCCTGGAATAGGACCGAGGTATCATCGAAGCGCTTGGCAACGGCGGCAGAGCCCAGGATGCTGTTGTCTTCGGTGTCGTAGGTCGTCTTGGCGATACCGCCCCAATCCTTGCCGTCGCCGATCAGGTCTTCCGGCTCCAGCGTGTTGAGGACAATCGCGCCGCCCAGCATGCCCGAGCCGGCGCGGTTAGAATCGGCACCGCGCACGATATCGAGTGAGGAGAGCGAATCGAAATCGAAGGTATCGGCACCGCCATTGGCGTTGCTCGTCGCAAATGCGCCCTGACGCGCGTTGTTGGAGAGATAGGGAATCGGAATCCCATCGACCAGCGTGACGATGCGCGGACCAGAAAGGCCACGGAGGTTGAAGCCTGCATCGGCGCGGGAATAGTTGACACCGGCATCGATGCTGCGGCCGATATCTTGGAAGTCAGTGACCTGCTTGTCGGTCAGTTCTTCCTGCGTCACTTCGGTTGCAAGCGGGGTATCGGCAACGCTGCCGGGCTTGACGCGGTCGCCCTTAACGACCAGCTTTTTCAGCACTGTCTCGCCGCTGGCGGCGGTGGTGTCTTCGGTGCTCTGCGCAAGAGCCTGAGACATAGGTAGAGCAAATACGGCCGCTGAAACCATGAGCATGGAGCGCCAATGCCGAACAATCATGTAAACCAACCCTCTATCGTGAATGACCGGGCTGGCTGGCGAGGCACGAGGCTCGTTGGGCTGGCTAGGCGTGACTTGCGGCGGTCAATTCCCGCCTTCCTTTCGCCACATAAAAAACATGACTGAAAGCGTCAACATATAAGTGACGTTTTTAACCATCTTCCGCGGCGCCCATGTTTTCCGGCAACAGAAATACGTCCGGGAGCCGAATGAAACCTCGGGCGGCCTCCATGCGTTGAACCGTATGGGCCGGATATCAAGGCCCAGCCAGGAGGATGTTCATGCCGTTTCGGATCGCCGCCGTTCTTCTCTCCGCCGCCGTGCTTTCCGCCGCCGGCCTCCCCAAGCAGGGTCCGACGCCGGAAAAGCGCCCCGTAACGGAAGACACGGCACCCGTGCAGGGACAGGACAAGGACGCCCCCGTCCCGCAGAACAAGCCGAAGGATGAAGCTCCAGCCAAACCGGCCATGGAGGAAAAAGACAAAACCCCGGAAAAGGCCGACGCCGAAAAAAAGGAGGAGCAAGGCCCTCCCCTGCCCATTCAGGCAGAAAACGAGAAGGACCATGCCGCCTGCCTTGTCGACCTGAAGGCCATCGGCGCGACATTCGAGGAAGTCCCGAAAATCGATGACGGCTCCGGCTGCGGCATCGATAAGCCGCTGAAGCTGAGCATGGTTCTGCCCGGCATCGTTCTGAAACCGGAGGGCACGATACGCTGCGAGACGGCCTTGGAGCTTGCCCGGTGGACGAAGGAATCGGTCCTGCCCGCCGCAAGCACGGCGCTTGCGGAAGAAGGAGAACTCACCACCATCAATCAGGCATCGAGCTATATCTGCCGGCTGCGCAACAATGCCAAGACCGGCAAGATTTCCGAGCACGCCCGCGGCAATGCGATCGACATCGCCTCCTTCACCTTCAAGAGCGGCAAGTCCATCGCCATCGAGCCACGCGACGAGGATTCGACTCTCTCCGGTGCCTTCCAGCGGGCGGTCACCGCCGCCGGCTGTCTTTATTTCGAAACGGTGCTCGATCCCGGCAGCGACGTGGCGCACGAAAACCACCTGCATTTCGACGTCCTGCAACGCCGTGGCGGTTATCGCTATTGCCGATAGCGTTCGAAATTTTTTAGGCCACCCCGGCGGCGGCTTGCGGGCCGGCTTTCGGCACCCCATGTTTCAGCCGCGAAACCCGCCCGCATCCCAGAAGGATCATTCCATGTCCGTTTCCACCTATTCCCTGTCGATACCGGTTTTCCTGCGCGGCCTGAACGTGCTGGCCGCCCTGCTTGAAAAGGGCAAGGCCCACGCCGCAGAGCATTCGATCCCGCTCGACAGCCTTTTCAACGCCCGCCTCGCCCCGGACATGCTGCCGCTTTCCGGCCAGATCCAGCGCATCAGCGACACCTCCAAGAATGCCGTTGGCCGCACGACCGCCATTGCCGCCCCGAGCTTCCCGGACAACGAACAGAGCTACGAGGAACTGGAAGAGCGCGTGCGCAAGACGATCGCCTTCCTCGAAACCGTGAAGCCGGATGACATGGCAGACAGCGGCGAGCGCGAGGTGGCGATCAATCTCGGCAAGCTGCAGCACACTTTTACCGGCAACAGCTATCTCCTGACCTTCGCCATCCCGAATTTCTTCTTCCACCTCACCACGGCCTACGACATCCTGCGCAATCAGGGCGTTGCAGTCGGCAAGCAGGACTTTCTCGGCCCGTTTAAAAAGGCCTAAAACAGCCCCTCGATATAGCCGTCGTCGTTCAGGAAAATCTTTTCCGACGACGGCACGCTTGGCAGGCCGGGCATGGTCATGATCTCGCCGGTGATGACCACCACGAAGCCCGCGCCGGCCGAAAGCCGCACCTCGCGCACCGGCACCGTGTGCCCGGTCGGCGCACCGCGCAGGTTCGGGTCGGTCGAGAAGGAATATTGCGTCTTGGCCATGCAGACCGGCAGGTTGCCGTAGCCCTGCTGCTCCCAGCTATGCAACTGTTCGCGCACCTGCTTGTCGGCAATCACCTCGCCGGCATGGTAGATTTCGGTAGCAATCGTCTCGATCTTGCGGAACAGCGGCATGTCGTCGGGGTAAAGCGGCGCAAACTGCGCCCCTCCGCCTTCCGCAAGAGCGACAACCTTGTGCGCCAGGTCCTCGATGCCGGCCGAACCTTCGGCCCAGTGACGGCAGAGAATGGCTTCCGCGCCGAGCGTCGCGACATACTCCTTCACCGCCTTGATTTCGGCTTCGGTATCGGTGGAGAAATGATTGATGGCGACCACCACCGGCACGCCGAATTTCTTGACGTTGAGTACATGGCGGCCGAGGTTGGCGCATCCCTTGCGCACCGCCTCGACATTCTCGGGCGCGAGGTTTTCCTTCTTCACCCCCCCATTCATCTTCATCGCCCGCACCGTCGCGACGATGACGGCGGCATCGGGCTTCAGCCCCGCCTTGCGGCACTTGATATCGAAGAATTTCTCCGCCCCGAGATCGGCGCCGAAGCCGGCTTCGGTCACCACGTAATCCGCGAGCTTCAGCGCCGTCGTCGTCGCCATCACCGAATTGCAGCCATGGGCGATATTGGCAAACGGCCCGCCATGGACGAAGGCCGGATTGTTTTCCAGCGTCTGCACGAGGTTCGGCTGCAGCGCATCCTTCAAGAGCACCGCCATCGCCCCATCCGCCTTCAGGTCGCGGGCATAGACCGGCGTTTTATCGCGGCGATAGCCGACGATGATATTGCCGAGGCGCTGTTCGAGGTCCTTCAAGTCCCGCGCCAGACAGAGGATCGCCATCACCTCCGATGCCACCGTGATATCGAAGCCGGTCTCGCGCGGAAAACCGTTGGCGACGCCGCCGAGCGAACCGACGATATGGCGCAGCGCCCGGTCGTTCATATCCATCACCCGCCGCCAGGTGATGCGGCGGATATCGATGCCCTCGGCATTGCCCCAGTAGATGTGGTTGTCGATCAGCGCCGCGAGCAGATTGTGCGCGGATGTGATCGCGTGGAAATCGCCGGTGAAATGCAGGTTGATGTCTTCCATCGGGACGACCTGCGAGTAGCCGCCGCCGGCCGCCCCGCCCTTTACGCCGAAACAGGGACCAAGCGATGCTTCGCGGATGCAGACGACAGCCTTTTTGCCGATGCGGTTCAGACCATCCCCGAGCCCGACGGTGGTGGTCGTCTTGCCCTCGCCGGCCGGCGTGGGATTGATGGCCGTTACCAGAATGAGGCGGCCGTCTTTGCGCCCTTTCTGTCGGGCGATGAAATCGGCGCTGACCTTGGCCTTGTCATGACCGTAGGGAACGAGGTCTTCGGGTGGAATGCCGAGCCGTTCGCCGATCTCGTAGATCGGCTTCTTGACGGCGGCGCGTGCGATTTCGATATCCGACTTGACCTCGCCCATGTGGTATCTCTCCCCAATCCACATTGTTATGACGCCATAAAATCGCGAAAGAGCGCACAACGCCAGTTTTTGTTCTACTGACGTATAAAAACCCCGCCGCCGGCAGCGGCCGGCGACGGGGTGAACGGCTTTGAAAGACGATCAGCGGGCGAGAACGTCGCGCATTTCGACGAGGTTCGAACGGACCCGCAGGATATAGAAGCCCATCGTCGCCAGATGCGTCGGCATGATCCAGCCATCTTCGCGGCCGTTGGAGATGATCAGCGGCTGGATGCGCAAGGCCGAGCGCAGTTGCTTGATGCTTTCCACCCAAATCGGCCCGAGGCCGCGCTGCTCGATGACGGCACGGAAATCGGCACCGGCGGCCGACATCACGCCGTAATAGCCGTAAAGCTGGCCATAGGCGAACCAGAAGCGATCATCCGCCCGCGTATCGAACCAGCCGCCATTGTGGTTTTCCGAGCGCTCACGGATCATCGCCGAGGTGCTGCCGAGATCGTTGGCGATACGGTCGAGGAACTCGATCAGGTTGTCGGAGCGGCCGTCGAAGACCGCCTCGCATTTGACGAGGCTCTCATTGAAGGCCTGAAGATCGCGCATGGCGCTGCGGTAGAAGCTCGGCGTCGGCGTCTTCGGGCCAAAGGGATCGAGGCCGAAATACCACGCGGTCTCGTCGAACTGCAGGTTCGAGCGGGCGCGCTGCAGGTTGTTGTTGATGCCGGAAGTGCCGCGCACACGGCCGAGTGAATCCACCAGCTCGACCGTGGTGCGCCGGATCGCCTGATTGACGCCGCGCTGGAAAGACGCCTTGTTGTCGAGCCAGGGAGTGTCATCCCAATCCATGCCGAACAGCCCCATCTTGTAGAGCAACATGGAGGAAATCCAGGCATTCTGGTTTACGTTGAAATCGACCAGATCCGCCGTCACGTCGACGATCGCCGAACGCTCGCAGGTCGTGCCGGGGGCTGGTGCAGGCTGGGCAGCGGCACCATCGACCGGCGCAGCATCCGTCACCGTCGCATCCGGCGTTGCCGCGGGCGTTGCGGGCAGGCCCGCATCGATCTTGCGTGCCGAAAAATTGTAGCGATCGACATAGTCGGGATTGAAATTGGACCAGACCTGGGTCTGCCAGATGAAATAGCCATAAAGGCCGACCAAGACCAGAAGCCCGATGCCGATCGGCCCCTTGATGATCCAGGCGCGCGCCCGATACCAGTTCGCGACCCAGATGAAGGGCGACAATAGCCAGGAGATCGCCAGCCCGATGCCGCGGCCGATCGCGGCAAACACACGCTGAAAAAACGCGACGATCGGATCAAGCATTATTGGTATCCTCCTTGAGCCCGTAAAGACGTTTACGGAACGCGGTCTTGTCTTTCAGATATGCGCCGGTCAGCGTCGCCACAACATATTCGCGGAATTTTTCGCTGTAACGCTCATAGGCGGCATAAAATCCCTGCTTGTCGAAGACGAAGCGAGAGACGAAATCTTCCGGCGTCAGTTGCGACACCAGCCGGTTTACCAGCCACTGATCGGGATGCTCGGGTGCTGCCCGCACCAGATGGAAGCGCTGTTGCGGCGACACATCCTGCATCTTGATGACGCCGGTCGCCATGACGGTGCGGATGGCATTCTGCAGGAAGGGGTAGAGTCCGTTCGCAGCCACGACAGACGCATTCCTGTGCATCCAGGTCTGCAGCCAAATGGCATCGATCGCGCTCTGATCGACCGTCGGCTCCGTCTCGTTGACGAGCGCGCGGATGACCATGTCGGCGCGGTGCTGGTAGAGCCCCGACGTTTCCACCCAGGAGGCCTGCGGCAATTGCAGCCGGTTGGTAGAAGCCAGAAACTCGAAAATGCGCTGATGATCCGACAGGCTGATATAGCTCACCTGCCAGGGCCGCGAGCGGCGGAAGCCCGGCACGGAGGGATCGCAGATCACCGTCGTCGTCTTCTCATCGAGGAAGATATAGACGCCGCCGAAATGATTGGCCCAGAAGGCATCGTGGCGGAACACCAGCTTGTCCGGCACCAGCGCATTTTCGCGAATATCGCCGGTGAGTTTCGCCAGCTCCACCATGCGGTTGAGCAACTCGTCATCCGCCCAGGCATTCGGCACCGTCTTCAGCCGGTCGACGAGCGAGCGCAGTTCCGCCGCCTTGCCCAGCATGTCCTCGGCCGAGAGCACCCGGAAGCGCACCTCGTTGATCGACAACAGGTCCTCGATATCGTTGACGACGGACACGCTGTCCTCGATCTCGCCATAGAGCGCATCGCGGATGGTTACGGCATTGATGGCCCGCGCATTGGCCGAGAAGAACTCGTGCATCAGCGCGGCGGTGTTGGAAAAGCTCGTATGGACAACCGGCAACTCCTCCTGCGCCGGCGTCATGATGACGAAGCGGCGGTTGACGCGGTTCGGATCGAGATAATCCCGGTCGCCGAGTTCATCGGCGATCTCGGGCGAAAAGCCGGTCATGTCGATCTGGAAGGAGGAAAGCGCCGTCGGCCGCAGACCGAAGCCGGCCAGCGCCTTGTTGTAGCGCGCAACCAGATGCGGCTCGGAGATATCGAGCAGCCGGCCATAGATCAATTCGGCTTCGAGGAGGCGGTTCATGGAATGGCCGTCATGCAGGATCACACCTTGCTGCCGGTGGTTGGGCGTTCCTCGCCCCAGACCAGATCATCGAGGTCAACATCCAGCACAACCGCAATAGCCTTCAGAACGGAGAGACTCCCCTCCTTCTTGCCAGTCTCAATTTCCGAAAGGTAGGCTGCGCTAATACCAATCCTTGAGGCAAGTTCCCTGCCAGAGAGTCCCCGGAAATCGCGCCAGACACGCAAAGGACTCTCCCCATCAATAAGACGGTCTACGAAGTCTATCGGCATCCCAACATCATCCCCGTCGGCGATACGTTGCTTGGCATTGTCATAAGCAGCAACATCCGCAAGCATCTCCGCCATCTCAACAAGAGATTCGTAGTCAGCGCGCGGAAGAACAACCATCTGCTCTCCACCCGGAGTGATAAATTCGGAAACCCTGTTCATCCGATTGCTCCACTCAATAAATACTGCCCCGGCTGCCGATATCGAGGATATCCAGAACGTTGCCGCTTTCGTCGAAAATCACGCGCCAGTTTCCGACACGTAATCTATAACCCTCACGTCCCTGCAGCTTTTTGACATTCGCAGCTAGAGACTGTGGTTCCGTGGCGTATTGAAGAATCTTTTCCCTTACCTTCAGGGCCTCATTTCTCGGCATTCGCGAAAGCGTCCTCAAGGCAGGCCTGTGAAAAACAACTTGCTTCATCGACACTACGCTTTGCTAATTTATAGGGCAACATAATTCGCTATCAGCTAACCAGTCTCCTCACCACCGCCCGTCGCGCTTCATCGCCTCGATCTCGCGGATCGCCTTTTCCCGTTGGCGTTCGCGGCGGATGATGTCGGAGATAGCGGCATCGTCGGATTTGTCGGTGTAGCGGAATTCGCTGTCGGCGTAGCGGTTGATCTCCTGCAGCACCATCGGAAGCGTCACCGGCCCGCGCCGCTCCTCGATCATCGCCTTCTTCTCGTCGTAGGGCTTGTGCATGAAGCTTGCGGCATCCTTGAACCAGTCGTCCGGCAATTCCACATCCATCGCCCGCATTTTGATCGCATCGGTGATATTTTTGATGGCCCGGCCGGTAAAGCGCGGTTCGGCGAGCTTGATCTCGTGCAGATAGGCGCCGACATCGGCGAGTGTCGTAATCGCACCGTTGGTCTTTTCGAAACGCTCCCAGACCGCCACCAAGCCCTCCTCCTGCGGCTGGGAATGGGCCTCGTAGGATTGCGACACCGCCTTTTTGATCTCTTGCCCCGCAAAAAGCGCGTGCTCGCCAAGCGGTATCTTGTGGTTCTTGCCGACCAGCAGGGCGAAGATGTCGATGTAGTCGGCCTCCGTCTGCGGCCCGTCGACCAGCCAGCGGGCACCGGCGCGCTGGCGCAAGGCGTCGTCGACATTTTCGGGGTAGTTGGAAAACATGCCGAAGGTGCAATTGCCGCGCACCACCGTCGAGGCGCCGGCGAAGCTCTCCATCAGCACCGCCGTCACCTCATGCTGGCCGGCGGAGGCCCGATCGTCCGAGCGCTTGGCCGCGACCTGATCGACATCATCGATGGTGCCGAAGCCGATGGCGCGCGGGTTGATGACGTTGTTGAGGAATTCCTTGCAGTTCTGGCCCGATTTGCCCTGATAGGAGGAAATCTGGTCGACGCCGAAATTCTCGTAATGGAAGGCGTAGCCGGCGATCTGGCAATAATCGTTGAGCATGCCGGCCAGCATCTGGATCAGGATCGTCTTGCCGGTGCCCGGCATGCCGTCGCCAATGAAGGTGAAGAGAAAGCCACCGAGTTCGACGAACGGATTCATCTGGCGGTCGAAATCATAGGCCATCATCATCTTGGCAAGCTTCAGCGCCTGATATTTGGCGATGTGGTTGCCGATGATCTCTTCCGGCTTCTTGAAGGTCATCACCAGCGGCTTGCGCTTGGCGCCGGGCGCAATGTCAAAACCGTTCAGGGTGAAATCGTCCTGATCGAGCCGGATATGAGCATTTTCGAAGGCCGCAAGCCCGGTGAAGCGCGCCTTACGGCCGATCAGCCCTTCTATCGCCACCCGTGCGAAGGCCCGCGCCCGGCTGGTCAGCGCCGCATCGTCGGGCGCACCGGCAATCGTCCGGTCGAGCGCCGAAACCATCGATTTCATGGCATCCTGCGGCGTGTCGAACAGGAAATCAGGCTCCGCGCCGTCCTCGACCGGCTCGCCCTCCCCGGCCAGCGTCGCCGAAAGATAGGCGGCGAAGGTGAAGGCGGCGACATAGGCCGAAGCCGAAAGCAGCGCCTTGAAGCGGCTCGCCTCCTCGCCACCAAGCGGGGCGGCGGCATTGCGCGATTGCAGGCTTTCGAGGTCGGTCTGGCGGGCAAAGACATCGGCCACCGCAAGCGCCACCTGCAGGCCGCGCCGTGAGCGATAGAGTATCGCATGCTGAGCCAGCGACATCAGCGGATCGCCGGCGCGCACGCTCTGGATCGTCTTTACGAGTTCCACATCCCGCGTGCGGCGCTGGCCGGCGGTCGAAACGGTCGAGACGAAGCGGCGGCCGGTGCCGGCAAGCGCGGTCGATGAAGCCGGATCGTCGGCTTCGAGAATAATCAGCCGCGTCACCAGCCCCTGCGCCACCGCCTGATGCTTGGCGATATCGTCCTCGTGCAGCGTCGTCAGGCCGGCATTCAGGCTCATGGGGTTACACCTCGCTCACAACCTGGTTTCCCGAAATCACATGCACCTTGTAATCCCCGAAGATCGAGGCGGCATCGCCGCTGGCATAAAGCGCCTGATAGGCCTCGTGCGGCACCAGCGCATGTTTCTCGTAGGCGCTCACGCCCATGCGCGTCGCTTCGAGATTGTCGGTATCGATATGGAACTCTTCCGATGCCGGGGTCGAGGACCAGAAGCCGCGCTGGGCCGGACGCTCGGCCTTGGAGAAGACCTCCTGCACCGTCCAGGTAAGCAGCCAGGCATTCTCCACCTTGCGCACCTTGGAGAGGATGTCGTTGATGCGGGCATTGTTTTCGGTGATCCCGGCAGAATAGAACGGCCCGAGCACGATGCGGCGCAACTGCTTGGGGTGCAGTTCCTCGAAATCCTTGTCGAGATTGGTGGCGATGGTCACCGGCGTCAGCGAATAGGCGCTGTTCTTCAAGGCGAAATCGTCGAAGCGGCTGGCAAGATCGGGGTTCAGTAGACCGCCGATCGGCAGCGGAATGTCCTGATCCGGGTTGAGCTTGCCATCCGGCGTCACCAAAAGCTTGACGATGTTTTCCGAGGAATCCTCGATGGTCGCCATATAGACCATCGGCAAGGTGCTGTTGCCATCGAAGGCGCCCCAGCAGACGACGTAATAGGGCCGCATCGTCTTCGGATTGACGGCGACGCGGATCGTTTCGGGCAGCACGAAGGGCGAGAAGATATCGCCCTTGCCGATCTGTTCGAGATAGAGCCGTTCGGCCATGCGGGCCTGCAGGTCCGTCGGAAACGCCTTGTGCCGCAGGATGAAGTCCGCCATGTCGGCGCGCAACGCATCGGCGACGGGGATGCTGGCGAGCCGCTTTTCCGCCGATTGCCGGTCGTTTTCCAGTTCAAGCACGTTCTGGAAAACGGGAAAGCCGCTTTCGGCGCGCGAGATGCGGAACTGGTCGATGAAACCGACGCGGTTTTCCCAACAAGAAAACGAGGCCTTCAGCCGGGCAAGATACGGCACTACGACTTCGCCGACCACGGAATTGCGGTAGAGCGGCGAATTGCGGTCGCCGAGAAAGATTTCGAGGCCGGCGAGTGCGGCGCGGATGGAGCCGAAATATTGGCCAACTGGGCCTTCGAGGGCGGCGTTCATGGGTGGTGTGCCTTGCGAGCCTGCCCCTCATCCGGCCTGTCGGCCACCTTCTCCCCGCGTGCGGGGAGAAGGGACAAGCGGCGAACTCCGTCATCTCTCAACCCCGAAGTTGGAGCCGGAGCGGGGAACGAACGGCACCCCCCGTCGTCCCCTCTCCCCGCCTGCGGGGAGAGGGTTAGGGTGAGGGGCAAAGCCGTAGACGATGACCCAACAAACATCACGACTTCACATAATTCGCAGCATTGTGCTTATCCATCACCGTCTGGAAGCGCCGCGCGAAGGCATCGTCGGCCAGCTTCTTGCGGCGCTGGATGTCCTGCGTCGAGAGCATGTTCTTCTCGTGCATCTCAAGCAGATCGCCGATATGCCGCTGGGCCGCCGAGCCGATGCCCGCCATTGTCTCTTCCGCAGCCGTATCGACCTGGCTGCCGAGCGTATTGATCTTGTGGGCGACCTCCTGCTGGGCCGCCGTCTTCAGCGAATCTTCCAGTGCCTTGTAGAGCACGATGCGCTGCTCGGTATCGATCGTCAGCTTGTTGATCAGCGTGTTCTGCGCGGCGATCTGGTTGTTGAGCGAATCCACGAAGGTCTGGAACATCGACGTATAGCGCTCCAGCGTCTGGCTTTCGGCGAGCAGTTCCTGCTCCTTGGCCTGCTTCTCGTTATATTCCGTCGCCAGCACCGAGCGCTCGCCCTCGAGCTGGGTGCGCGAAATCTGGTCGGTCGATGCCGCAATGCGGTTTTCGATGTCCATCAACATCGGGTTCAGCGCCTCGATACGCTTCTGCACCTCCTGCAGATTGGCCATCGTACCCTTGCGCCGCTCGATCACCTGGATCAGGCTCGCCTCGGAGGTCTTGTAGCGCTGGTCGAGAACGGACTTCTGCTCCTTCAGGATGCCGACGATGGTATCGGATTTCGCAAGCAGCTCCTGCAGATTGCCGGCCAGCGACATGTTGCGAACGCGGTCGGTGCGCATGCGCTGCGCGCTCTGCTTGGAGAAGATGCCGATGAATTTCTCGTAGCCGGTGTAGGTCTTCATGCTCTCGAATTCGGCGCCGAAGACATTTGTCGCATCTTCCAGCCCGATGATCAGGTCGGCGATATTGCCCTCCATCACCTTCTGCTGGCGGATCACATCCTCGATGCGGGCATTCTCGATGTCGAAATTGGCGTCGCCGAGCTTGGTGTCGGCCTTGGCGAACTGATCGAGCACGACGGCGGACTGGTCCATCTTGCCGCGCATCTCCTGGACGATCCCGCGGGTCTTTTCGATCTCGCTCTCAAAATTCTGAAGTGTCGCCATCGGATATCCCCCTGTTTGCGCATCATGACGCGGCGCCGCGCCGGATTATTCGATGCCCGGCCGGATTATATAATGGTCCCCGAAGCTTGAAGCACAAGGGTTGCAGAGCGGAATATTACTATTTGGGCGGAGCAACGGATTTCAGATAGGCGATGACATCGGCGATATCGGCCGGTTTCTTCAGACCGGCAAAGGTCATTTTGGTGCCGGGCACCATCGCCTTGGGGCTCAAAAGATATTCTGAAAGCCGGGCCTCGTCCCAAACCTTCCCGTCCGCGCCGAACTCCCGCATGGCGGATGAATAGCTGTAGTCCGGCGCTGTCGCGACAGGCCGGCCGATCACGCCGAGCAGGCTCGGGCCGACGCGGTTGGTAGGCTCGGTCGCCGTATGGCAGATGCCGCATTTGCGGAAGACGGCGGCGCCCGCCGTCGCATCGCCGTCCGCATGGGCAGCAGTGGTGGAAAGACAGAGACAAATAAGAGAGAAGAGAAGACGCGACATGACGGAGACCCCTGAAATGCGGAAGGCATCACACCATGGCACGAAGCCGCCCCCGGTAGGAAGCCGTCACACCTCGTTCATCAGGTCTTCCCAATGGGTGCGGCAATAGGAGACATATTTCTCGTTGCCACCCACCTCGATCTGCGCGCCTTCGCGGATGACGCGGCCTTCGGCATCGAGCCGCACGACCATCGTCGCCTTGCGGCCGCAATGGCAGATGGTGCGCACCTCTCGCAGTTCGTCGGCGATGGCCAGCAGCGCCATGGAGCCGGGAAAAAGCTTGCCCTGAAAATCGGTGCGCAAACCATAGGCCATGACCGGAATGCCGATGCGATCGGCGACGCGCGCCAGTTGCCAGACCTGCTCTTCAGCCAGAAACTGGGCCTCGTCGACGAAGACGCAGGCGATCTTTTCCTGCTCATGCTGTTCCTTGATCATCGCAAAGAGATCGTCCTCATGGGCGAAGGCAGTGGCATCGGCGCTGAGCCCGATGCGCGAGGAAATGCGGCCCTGACCGGCGCGGTCATCGAAGGCGGCGATCAGAACCAGGGTGCGCATGCCGCGCTCCTGATAGTTGTAGGAGGCTTGCAGCAGCAGGGTCGATTTCCCCGCATTCATGGTGGCGTAGCTGAAATAAAGTTTGGCCATGGCCTGCAGTCCCCGTATGTTCCTTCCGTTCATGACCAGACAAGGCGGACAACACCAGAGCCCAATTTTCGCAAACCACAGAAAAACGAAAAAGCGCGGCGTTCCATCAGCATTGCGACATGTAACGTCGCTTTGGGCGGGCGTGTCTCGCGATTGTCTCAATACACTCCGGCCAACGCCAAAGCGCTTGAAAAGGCGAAAAATTGGTGATTGGCTAAAAACATAGTGGCAGGGGAACGACAAAATGAAGCAAACATTCTCTCTGAAATTCATCGCCGCGGCGACCGTTTCGCTCGTAGCGCTTAGCGCATCGACCGCCTTTGCAGCCGAGCCGGAAAGCTGTGCCACCGTGCGCTTTTCCGATGTCGGCTGGACCGACATCACCGCGACGACGGCAACGGCCAGCGTGCTCCTCAAGGGCCTCGGCTACACAACCGACGTCAAGGTCCTCTCGGTGCCGGTCACCTACCAGTCGCTGAAGAACAAGGACATCGACATCTTCCTCGGCAACTGGATGCCGACCCAGGAAAACGACGTTCGTCCCTTCCTCGACGACAAGTCGGTCGAATCCTTCGGCCCGAACCTCGTCGGCGCGAAATACACGCTCGCCACCAACGCCAAGGGCGCCGAACTCGGCATCAAGGATTTCAAGGATATCGCCGCCCACAAGGACGATCTGGAAGGCAAGATCTACGGCATCGAGCCCGGCAATGACGGCAACCGCCTGATCATCGACATGGTCGACAAGGACACCTTCGGCCTCAAGGGCTTCGAAGTGGTCGAATCCTCCGAGCAGGGCATGCTGGCGCAGGTCGCCCGCGCCGACAAGGATGGCGCGCCGGTGGTCTTCCTCGGCTGGGAACCGCACCCGATGAACGCCAACTTCAAGCTCACCTATCTTTCCGGCGGCGACGACATCTTCGGACCGGATTTCGGCGGCGCCTCGGTCTTCACCAACATCCGCGCCGGCTACACCGCTGAGTGCCCGAATGTCGGCAAGTTCGTCACCAACCTCAAGTTCAGCCTGCCAATGGAAAACGAGATCATGGGCAAGATCCTGAACGACGGCAAGGAGCCGGAAGCGGCCGCGACCGAGTGGCTGAAGGCCAACCCGGCCGCAATCGAGCCGTGGCTTGCCGGCGTCACCACCAAGGATGGCGGCGACGGCCCGGCTGCGGTGAAAGCGGCTCTCGGCCTCTGAGCCGGCACGATGAGGCGGGGAGTTCTTCCCCGCCTTTTTTGACGTCGAACACAGATTACGCTTCGCCACGGCCCGAAATGCTTCGGGCCGATGCCTGACCGGTTCCTTTTGACGTGGGATGACTTCCGTGGATTTCTTGACCGAATATCGTGTTCCGATCGGTGCGGGGGCTAAGTCCTTCGTCGACTGGCTCACCACGAATTTCGCGCTGTTCTTCGACCAGCTTTCCAATGTGCTTTCCGGCGTGGTGGCCGTGCTGCTCTATATCCTGCAGACGCCGCACCCGCTGATCGTAGTGGCACTGGTGACGGCCCTTGCCTGGTGGCTGCGCCGCTCGGTCGGCATCACGCTGTTCACCCTGCTCGGCCTGTTGCTGATCATCAACCAGGGCTACTGGAAGGAAACGACGGAGACGCTGGCGCTGGTTCTGGCGGCAAGCTTCGTCAGCATGGCGGTCGGCATTCCGCTCGGCATCGCAGCCGCCCGCAAGGCCTGGGTCTATGCGGTCATGCGGCCGATCCTCGACCTGATGCAGACCATTCCCACATTCGTCTACCTGATCCCGGCGCTGATCCTCTTCGGCCTCGGCATGGTGCCGGGCCTGATCGCCACCGTGATCTTCGCCATCCCCGCACCGATCCGCCTCACCCGGCTCGGCATCATCTCGACGCCGCCGTCGCTGGTGGAAGCCGCCGTCTCCTTCGGCGCGACCCCATCGCAGGTGCTGCGCAAGATCGAGCTTCCCTTCGCCACCCCGCAGATCATGGCCGGCCTGACGCAGACGATCATGCTGTCGCTGTCGATGGTGGTCATCGCAGCACTCGTCGGCGCAAACGGCCTCGGCGTGCCGGTGCTACGCGCGCTGAACACTGTCAACGTCGCCAAGGGTTTTGAGGCGGGCCTCTGTATCGTCATCCTCGCGATCATCCTCGATCGCCTGTTCCGCTCGTCGGATGAAGGAGAAGGCGCATGACCGACGCCGTCGTTTTCAAGAATGTCGATATCGTCTTCGGCAACAATCCGCAGGCAGCGCTTGCGATGGTCGATCAGGGCAAGACCCGCGACGAGATCGGGGCTGCGACCGGGCTGGTGCTTGGCGTTGCGGATGCCTCGCTCTCCATCCACGAGGGCGAAATCCTCGTGCTGATGGGGCTTTCCGGCTCCGGCAAATCCACCCTGCTGCGCGCCGTCAACGGGCTTGCCCCGGTCGTGCGCGGCAGCGTCGAGGTCAAGACCGGCAACGGCTCGCTCAATCCCTACAAGACGACGACCAAGGCGTTGCGCGATTTCCGCATGCACACCGTCTCGATGGTGTTCCAGCAATTCGCGCTGCTGCCGTGGCGCACCGTCGCCGACAATGTCGGCTTCGGGCTGGAACTTGCCGGCGTGCCGGACGCCGAGATGAAGAAGCGCGTCGCCGAACAGTTGGAGCTGGTGAACCTGACAAAATGGGCTGGCCGGCAAGTTAAGGAACTTTCCGGCGGCATGCAGCAGCGCGTCGGCCTTGCCCGCGCTTTTGCCACCGGTGCGCCGATCCTGCTGATGGACGAGCCGTTCTCGGCGCTCGACCCGCTGATCCGCACGCGCCTGCAGGATGAGCTTCTGGAATTCCAGCGGCGGCTGAAGAAGACCATCCTTTTCGTCAGCCACGATCTCGATGAAGCCTTCCGCATCGGCAACCGCATCGCCATCATGGAAGGCGGGCGCATCATCCAGTGCGGCACGCCGCAGGAGATCGTCAAGAACCCGGCCAACCAGTATGTCGCCGACTTCGTCCAGCACATGAACCCGATCACCATGCTGACGGCGATGGACGTGATGCAGAGCGGCGCAAGCCGCGATACCGCGGGCGTCAGCGCCACCGCCAAGCCGACGACCCCCCTCGTCGACATCCTCGACGCCATGTCCCGCCAGCCGGGCAGCATCGGCGTGGTGGAAAACGGCATGATCGTCGGCACGATCAATGCGCAGAACGTGGTGGAAAGCCTGACGCGGCACAAGAACAGGGATATTTGAGCAGGCAATGGTACGCTCCTTCGTCCCCTCTCCCCGCCTGCGGGCAGAGGGCTAGGGTGAGGGGCAAACCTTCATTCTTGAGGGACTGGAACCCCGCCCCTCATCCGCCCTATCGGGCACCTTCTCCTCGCGCGCGGGGAGAAGGGATATGCCGCAGCCCTCTCAGCTCCTCATACTTTCCGTTTATACTCCACTTTTCCAGATTTCCGTTTCCCCAATTTTGCGCTAGTTCTCCTCCACACCCGCCCTCGCCTGCGGGTCGTTTCAGGAGACCACGACCATGACCGACAAGCCCTCCGTGCTGCGCGATACCGACGACGAGGCGCGCAAGCTCGCCCGCACGCTGCTGCGTTCGGCGCGCAGTGCGGCCCTTGCCGTTCTGGAGCCCGGCGAAAACGGCTTTCCCTTCGTCAGCCGCGCCCTGATCGGCATTGATATCGACGGCACGCCGGTCATCCTTATCTCCAAGCTTTCGACCCACACCCAGGCCCTGACGCTGGACAATCGCTGCTCCCTGCTGGTCGGCGAGATCGGCAAGGGAGATCCGCTCGCCCATGCGCGGATGACCGTCCAATGCCTGGCGGAAAAGGTAGAGCGCGACGATACCCGTCACCTACGGCTGCGCGAACGCTTCCTGCGCCGACACCCCAAGGCCGAACTTTATGTCGACTTCCCGGATTTCGCCTTCTTCCGGCTGACGCCACAGCGGGCCAGCCTGAACGGTGGCTTTGGCCGCGCCTATGCGCTTGATGGTCCGGATTTGATGATCACCTCACCCGCCATCGCCGATCTGGTGGCCATGGAAGGCCGCGCCATCGACCATATGAATAGCGACCATGCCGATGCCGCCACCCGCTATGCGCAGACCTTCTGCAAGGCAACGGAAGAGGGCTGGACGATCACCGGTATCGACGCGGCCGGCCTCGATCTTTCGCTTGGCGACAAACTGAAACGCCTCGAATTCGAGCAACCGCTGCAATCGGCGGCCGAACTACGGCCGCTTCTGGTGCGGCTTTACGGTTAACTCTCCTCTTTTACCCCTAATTCTAGCAGTGCCCCGTTGCCCTTTCATTCAGCACGGCTAATTATCCGCTTCTAATTCGTATGACTAAAGCGCGTCGCGCGAAATGCTTAAGCGATTTTGCAAAGGCCATATGAAACAATAAGAACCTGAAGCGCGCGCCAGTCCGAAACAGGCGCCGTGCTTTGGAAGCGTGATGAGAGCCCGCATCGGAGTGCGTAATGCCCGAAATTTCCCCTGAGACTCATCAGAAGGCAGAGGTCGCTGCTGAATTCTTGTCCGCCATGGCAAACCCGAAGCGCCTGCTGATTTTGAACTCGCTGGTCAAGGAAGAGATGGCCGTCGGTGCGCTGGCGGTTCAGGTCGGCCTCAGCCAGTCGGCCCTGTCCCAGCATCTGTCGAAACTGCGCGCCCAGAATCTGGTGACGACGCGCCGTGACGCCCAGACGATCTATTATTCCTGTGCTGCCGAATCGGTGCTGAAGGTTCTGGACACGCTGAAGGATATCTACCGGGAAAATGACGACAGCGCCCAGCCGCTGAAGCAGCTCCGCGCTTGATATCTCCTTCCTCGCAATTGCGGGGGCGCCCGATTGGCCATTCAAGCAGCCATCGCCAACACGCTTGCCCTTCGCCCCCGATAACCGGACAGGTCCCCGGAAGTCGGTGACAAGGGCGTTTTGACCTGCCGCGCCGGGATAAACGGGTCCGGGCGCGGCAGGCAATGATCATCGCCCCAAGGCGATGGCGGCATTATTGCCCTTATCCGCCATCATTGGAGCACCAGTTCAGTCTCACGACAAGGTTGTGCCAAGCTTGCAACCATATCGCTAGCGGACCGAAGCCCGGTATTTACCCGACCTTGAGACTTGCCGTGCAGGATCGCGCCATCATCCATCCGGGCAGCAGAACCACCATGTCGAAACTACGTTGGGCCGTCATCGGCACCGGAACCATCGCCGCGACCTTTGCCGAAGATATCGCGCGGACGAAGAATGCCACGCTCGTCGCGGTCTTGTCGCGCAACGCCGAAACCGGCGCGAATTTCGCCCGGCGGTTCGGCCCGCTTGCCGTGTTCGCCAATCTCGATGCACTGGCCGAAGCGCCGGGCATCGACGCCGTCTACATCGCCTCGCCCAACACCGCACATTTCGGGCAGGCAAAGCGGCTGATAACCGCCGGAAAGCCCCTGCTCGTCGAAAAGCCGCTGGTTGCCACCGCTTCCGAAGCGCAAACATTGGCGATGCTCGCGAAAGACAGCGGCGTCTTCGCCATGGAAGGCCTCTGGACGCTGTATTTGCCAGCGCTCGAAAGGCTGCGGAACCTGCTGGCGAAACAGGCGATCGGCCGCATCCGCGCCGTGCGTGGACATCTGAGCTTTGCAAAGCCGTTCAATGCGGAAAGCCGGTTCTTTTCCCCGGCGCTGGGCGGCGGGGCGCTGCTCGATCTGGGCGTCTATCCGCTGGCCGTGACGCTCAATCTCTTCGGCCCACCCAAGTCCGTCAGCGGCGACTGGCAGGCCGCCCCCACCGGCGTCGATCTCGCCGCCACCATGCGGCTCGACTATGACGGTTTCACCGTCGATCTCGGCTGCAGTTTCCTCGATACGGGCGAAAACCGCTATGTAATCGAGGGCGAGACGGGCACGCTCGTTCTCGATGCGCCCTTCCTTAAGGCGGCCCGGCTGTTCGTCGTGCGAAACAAGGCCTTGCTTCCCCTCCTCGCACCAAAGGCAGGGGGCCGGCTTTCCGATACCCTCGCCAAGATCGCCCGCCGCCTGCCGCTTCCGGGCGTGGAGATTTTCGACGGCTCCTTCCCCGGCGGCGGCCTGCAATTCGAGATCGAGGCAGCAAGTGCCGCGATCCTGAGCGGCGCAAGGCAGGAACCCCGCGCTCAGCTCTCCGCCAGCCTTCAGGCACTGAAGATCATCGAGGAAATTCGCGCGCGGCCTGCGTCGTAGACTATACCGCTCTCACAAAGACGATGGCGTATAATCCCGCCGCCCGGCATTGAGCGCCAGCACGATATCGGTGAGATGCAGCGCCCGTTCGCCAGAGAAATACGGCACCGTTCCCGCCTCGATCGCCGTTGCCTGGGCCGCGATGCCGCGCATGAAATCGATCTGCGACGGATAGGCCGGAAGCTGGCCTTTTACACCGGCATCGGCATAGGGCACGGCCTTGCCCGGCACCAGCCGGAAGGGAAAGCGCCGACCGCGGCGACGCTCCAGCTTGTCGACGATCCGGTGCAGAAGCGGCCGGCTTCGCCCGGCATATTCGAGGTGGATGGGCGAACGGTTGTCCCAGAGATCGCAGACGATCAGCGTGCCCTTGTCACCGATAATGGTCAGCGAGCGGTCGCGCGGCGCGGCAAGGCCGCTCGTCAGCCGCGCCACCGGCCCCGACGCGAAACGCAGGCAGCCGACCGAGAAATCCGCGGCGAGCGCCAGCCCCTCGGTTCCCGGTCCCTTCTGCGGAAAGGTGAGCGCCGAAAAAGCATCGAGATGCGCGACTGGACCGAAGAGTGACACCAGCCAGCTTGTGGCATAACCCGCATGTTCCAGCGTGCAACCGATTTCGAATTCATGCACGCCCGGCCATTTGGCGCCGGAGCGGCTTTTCCACTCCTGCCAGTTGTCGAGAAAGACCGGGCCGTCCTCCATCTCGGCATAGGCAAGGCGCGGCGTGCCGATCGCGCCGCTCTCAAGGATCGCCCGGCAATGGGCTTGCGCATCGCTCAGCGCATTGGCGGGCGCGCCGGCAAGGGTCAGTCCACGGCTCTTGGCGAGATCGACCAATCTGCGCCCGTCCTCCACATCCATCGCCAGCGGCTTTTCGCAGTAGACGTGCTTTCCGGCCGAAAGCACCGCCTCGTTGACGGCGAAATGGCTTTCCGGCGTCGTCAGATTGACGACGATCCCGACAGTCGCATCCGAAAGCAGTGCGTCGAGCGTGGCATAGGGCGTCACGCTCCAGTAGGCGCAAAACTGGCTAAGCCGTGCATCATCTATATCGTAGGCGCCAGCCAGCCGAAGCTCGGGATGGTTGGCAAGCGTCGTCATATAGTAGTCAGCCACAAAGCCGGTGCCGACGATGGCGATGGTGGTGGTCTTCTTGGTGGTCATCGTGCATCCGCGAGGAAGGAAGCGATATAGACGAGCGGCGCATTCCAGTTGATGGCGATCTCGTTGCTGCCGAAGGCGGCGATATCGTCGGCATAACAGGTTTGTGGCACGCAGCCTTTAAGCTTGCCGCGGGCGATCTCGTCCACCGGGGTCGAATTCGGCCCGCCAGCCAGCGAGCCGACCGGAGGATTGGGCATGCTCCCGTCGAGCTGATGGGCATACCAGCGGCTATGCTGGTTCTGTGGCGACACGCTGCCATAGCCGGTAACGTAGGCCATGTTCATGGCGTTGCGGCCGAGGATGTAGTCCATGCTTTCGCGGATACCGGCCAGAAGATTGCGATCGCCGGAAAGATCGTAGCCCGCCGCCATTACGATCATGTTCTGCAGGATCGCGTGATTGGAGCCCCAGTCGTAGCGACTTTCGGCGGGACGATAGATCTGGCCGAAGGGTTCCTTCTGCTGCAGCTTCAGAAAATTCTCCGCCGCCGAAACCACGCTCTTGCGGATCATCGAGCGATCCTTCTTCGACAGCTTTTCGCCGTAGAGCGCCAGATTGATCCGTGCGAGCGCTGCCGGATTGCGCCAATGGAAGGCGCCAGCGGGCGAAAACACCGGCCCGGCCCAATAGGGCGAGGCGCGCAGCGCCGTCAGATACTTCCCCTCGCCAGTGGTGATGAAGAGTTCCGCAGCAGCCCAGTAGGTTTCGTCGGTGATATCGTCGTCGTCATAATCACCGCCGCCTTGCATGCCATCGCTCTGCGGAGCGTAGAGCACCGGATTGGCTGCTGCCGCCAGCCAGGCTTTGCGGGCAGCGGCGAGCAGCTTTTGCGAAAAAGCCTGATCATAGGGGGCAAAGAGCCGCGCTCCTTGCGCAGCCGTCGCGGCAAAATCGAGGGTCGCGGCGGTCGAGGGCCGGTGAAGAGCGCGCTCCTTGTCGTCCTGATCCGGCAGCAGCGGCGGCACCGTCCACTCCGTATCGTGGAGCTTGTGGTGCACCATGCCGGCCAGCGGCTTGCCATTCGGCACGACCATCTTCAGCAGGAAATCCAGTTCCCAGCGGGCTTCGTCGAGGATATCGGGAATGCCGTTGCCGTTTTCGGGAATGCGCGACAGGCTGTCGCTCGCCGCCGCCGACGCTCCGCCGCCGAACACCATGCCGCGCTCGAAGGTGCCGAGCAACTGGGCGGCGGAAATCGCGCCGTTGACGGCATATTTGCCGTTGTCGCCGGCGTCGTACCACCCACCCGAGACATCCAATCGATAATCGCAATGCCAGTCGCCATAGAGGGTTTGCGCCACCGCCCCGGTCAGGCAGCCGACATCGGTATCGCCCTTGTTTTCCTCCTCGCCGATATGGCCGGCAGGGCGCGCATAGGCAGCGCCCGCAATCGCACCATCGATCGCGATGCCGCTTCGCTGCGGATAGAACCAGGAAAGCGCATCGATCCGAAGCCGCGAATAGACGTCATGGCCGATGGAAAACGGAAAGCTCTTCTTGTCGGCGACAACGATGCGATAACCATCGCCCGCCCGGCGGAAAGCGGAAAAATCCGCGACCTGCGTATCCGCCGCCACTGTCGGGTCGTAGCCGGATGGCAAGGCGGTGCCCTCCCCTACGGTCTTGCCCTCGGCATCCACCAGCTTGAACGCCAGCGGCTTGGCAGAGGATGAGATGATCGTTGCGCGCTTGCGGCCGTCGAGGAAATAGCCGGACTGATTGACGAGCGGCGGCAGAGCTTCGAGCGGGCTCGGGCCATGCGCCGGAACGGCGCTCGCCACGCCGGCAGACACCGGCTGCTTCGCCTCGGAAGCGGCGAGTGTCACATCGTCGATGCAAAGGCGCCAGGGGTCGGAAGCCCCGCCGAGATGGAAGACGAGCTGGGCCGGCTCCGCCTCCTTGGCGACGAAGAGCAGGGAGAGATCGGCGGGCTTTTCCCCGGCGCGGCCATCCAGGCGCGCCTGTGCCGTCCAGGGCTCGGCCGCCCGTTGCACGAGGATGGAGAAGCGGTGCTCGCCCCGGCTCTCGGCCTTCAACCCCAGATGATAGGTTTTTCCCGGCCTGAGCTTGATGTCGTTGACGCCGATCAGCCTGTCCCAGGCCTGCCCGCCGGCCGGCACCGCCGCGCACAATCTGCCGTCTTCGCGCGACAGCACGACATCGCCGCTGCCCCAGAAGCCGTCCTTGGCCTCGGAGAATGCGCCGTCGACAATCGTTTCTTCCGCGCGGGCCTGCACGAGAAGCAGGCCAAGCACAACAACGGCCGCGCAGGCCACACCATTTCGCAAGGTCATCGTCCTGAAGCCGTTTCGGATGCGCGCCCGCAATCTGCCGCAAACAGGTTAAGCTTCCTGAAAGACGAACCGGTCAAAGCCATGCAATCGCACCGAGAAGCAGGCAAGTGGCCCGATCAGGCGCGTACTTGACGCTCAAGGGCACCCTGATAGTTTGGCCGCCGGGCAGAGAGTCAAAGCCCACTCAATTCAAAATGATGGCCGTGCCACAGGCCATGGAGAACATGATGTCGAACCGCAATGTCACCCCCAACGATCTGCGCGCCTTCTGGATGCCGTTCACGGCCAACCGTCAGTTCAAGAAGGAGCCGCGCATGTTCGTGGCGGCCAAGGACATGCACTATACGACCGCCGACGGCCGGCAGGTGCTGGACGGAACCGCAGGACTCTGGTGCGTCAATGCCGGCCACTGCCGTCCCCTCATCACCGAGGCTATCCGCGAGCAGGCCGGCGAACTCGACTATGCGCCCGCCTTCCAGCTCGGCCATCCCAAGGCTTTCGAACTGGCAAACCGCCTGGTCGATATCGCGCCGGAAGGCATGAACCATGTTCTCTACACCAATTCCGGCTCCGAATCCGTCGATACGGCGCTGAAGGTGGCGCTCGCCTATCAACGTGTGAAGGGCCAGGGGTCGCGCACCCGCCTTATCGGTCGCGAGCGCGGCTATCACGGCGTCAATTTCGGCGGCATTTCCGTCGGCGGCATCGTTTCCAACCGCAAGATGTTCGGCACCCTCTTGACCGGCGTCGATCACATGCCGCACACCCACTTGCCCGAAAAGAACGCCTTCACCAAGGGCCAGCCGGAACATGGCGGCGATCTCGCGAACGAACTGGAGCGCATCGTCACGCTGCATGACGCCTCGACCATCGCAGCCGTCATCGTCGAACCGGTCGCCGGCTCCACCGGCGTTCTCATTCCGCCGAAGGGCTATCTGCAGAAGCTGCGCGATATCTGCACCAAGCACGGCATCCTGTTGATCTTCGATGAAGTCATCACCGGTTACGGCCGCCTCGGCACACCGTTTGCGGCCCAGTATTTCGACGTGAAGCCGGACATCATCGTCACCGCCAAGGGCCTGACCAATGGCGTGATCCCGATGGGCGCCGTCTTCGTGACATCTGAAATCCACGACGCCTTCATGACCGGCCCTGAGCACATGATCGAGTTCTTCCACGGCTATACCTATTCGGGCAACCCGATCGCCTCGGCCGCAGCGCTCGGCACGCTCGACACCTACCGGGAAGAGGGTCTGCTGACCCGCGGCGCCGAGCTTGCCCCCTATTGGGAAAAGGCGCTGCATTCGCTCGCCGATTGCCCGCATGTCATCGACATCAGGAACATCGGCCTGATCGGTGCGATCGAACTTGCGCCGATCGCCGGCGAGCCGACCAAGCGCGCCTTCTCCGCCTTCCTCAAGGCCTATGAGTGCGGTTTCCTGATCCGCACCACCGGCGATATCATCGCGCTTTCGCCGCCGCTGATCATCACGACGGAGCAAATCGACGAGCTGATGGACGGCATCCGCAAGGTGCTGAACGCCATCGCCTGAGCCCTTCGGGTGTACGAAGTCTCCCCTTCGCGGTTTCCGCGGAGGGGTATTTCATTTTTAGAGTTTGTCAGGCAAAAGTGGGAACCGGTTTTCCCGAAAAGACAAACGAAAACAAAAGAATCTAGAGTATGTCAGGTTCGATCTGAACCTGACATACTCTAGAGCAGAACAGGAAGCCGCCATGTCAGAACGTCTCGAACGCCTCATCGACCAGGGCACAGGGCGCGTGCCCGCGGATATCGTGCTGAAGGGTGGCCGGTTCTACGACCTGACGACCGGCGAACTCATCTCCTCCGACATCGCTATCTGCGGCGACCGTATCGTCGGCACCTGCGGCGAATACAGCGGCCAGACCGAGATCGACATCTCCGGCAAGATCGTCGTGCCGGGTTTCATCGATACGCATCTGCATATCGAATCCTCGCTCGTCACGCCGCATGAATTCGATCGCTGCGTGCTGCCCTACGGCGTTACCACGGTCATCTGCGACCCGCATGAAATTGCCAACGTGTTGGGCACGGAAGGCATCCGGTTCTTCCTCGACAGCGCGCTCGAAACCATCATGGACATCCGCGTCCAGCTTTCGAGCTGCGTGCCGGCGACCCATCTCGAAACCTCCGGCGCCGACCTGCCGATCGAGACGCTTCTGCCGTTCCGAAACCATCCGAAAGTCATCGGCCTTGCCGAATTCATGAATTTCCCCGGAGTGATCCACAAGGACCCCGTCTGTCTCGCCAAGCTCGAAGCCTTCCAGGGCGGCCATATCGATGGCCACGCGCCGCTCCTGCGCGGCCTCGATCTCAACGGCTATCTCGCCGCCGGCATCCGCACCGAACACGAATGCACCACGGCCGAAGAAGCGCTGGAGAAGATCCGCAAGGGCATGCACGTGCTGGTGCGCGAAGGTTCGGTCTCCAAGGACCTCCATGCGCTGCTGCCGCTTCTGACCGAACGTCTCTCACCTTACCTCGCGCTCTGTACCGATGATCGCAACCCGCTCGACATCGCCGAGGAAGGCCATCTCGACTACATGATCCGCGAAGCGATTTCCAAGGGTGCCGACACGCTTGCCGTCTACCGCGCCGCCTCGATTTCCGCCGCCCGCGCCTTTGGTCTTCGCGACCGCGGCCTCGTGGCGCCTGGCTGGCGAGCCGACCTCGTCGTGATCGATAGTCTGGAAGATTGCCGTGCGGACATGGTGTTTGCCGCCGGCCGGCAGGTTACCGACGCGCTTTTCGCCACCCGCCGCCCCGTAGCACCCGTCGGCCTCGACAGCGTCAAGGCCGGCCATGTCAACGCCGCCGCCTTCGGCGTGCCCTATACCGAGGGCGAAACCTCCGTCATCGGCGTACTGCCGGGCAAGATCATCACCGAGCATCGCCGTTTCAAGCTGCCGGCGGATGGTAACCAGACCGGCATAGATCTCGGCCGCGACATCATCAAGGTCGCCGTCATCGAGCGCCATGGCGTCAACGGCAACCATGCCAACGGCTTCGTGCAGGGTTTTGGCCTGAAGAAGGGCGCGATCGCCTCGACGGTCGGCCATGACAGCCACAATATCTGCGTCGTCGGCGTCAACGAGGACGACATGGCGCTGGCCGCCAACCGCCTCGGCGAAATCAAGGGCGGCTTCGTCGTCGTCGAGGACGGCAATGTCACCGGCGAAATCGCCCTGCCCGTCGCCGGTTTGATGAGCCTCGAGCCCTATGAAAGCGTGCGCGACACGCTGCACCACCTGCGCCAGGCCGCCTTCGCACTCGGCGCTACCTTGCAGGAACCCTTCCTGCAACTCGCCTTCCTACCGCTGCCGGTGATCCCGCACCTGAAGATTTCCGACCGCGGACTGGTGGATGTCGACAAGTTTATGCTGATCGGGTGAGTTGCCGTCAATTAAGACGACAACCTCCCGCAAAACGCATCCAGCGCATCAAGCTCCACATCCCCGCCCTCCAGTCGTGATTCGAAGCCCGGAATGGACAGGAGTTCCGAGATCTTCACATCCTTCGGCAGTTGGACCGATTGCGGGCCGCGGCGCAGGTTGAAGACGAACAGTATCCGTTCGCCGTCTTTCTCGCGGATGAAGGCGAGAATATCCTGATTGGTTTCGATGAAGCGCATGGAGCCGTCGCGCAGCGCAGCATGCGCCTTGCGGAAGGCGAGCGTTTCGCGGTAATGCGCCAGCACCGAATCGTCCGCACCCTCCTGCGCATCAACGGCCAGCGCCTTGTGAACATCCGGAACCGGAAGCCAGGGCTTGCCCTTGGAGAAGCCGGCATTGGCGGCCTTTGCGTTCCAAGGCATCGGCGTGCGGCACCCGTCACGTCCCTTGAAGGCTGGCCAGAAGCGGATGCCATAGGGATCGCGCAGGTCTTCGAATGCAAGCTCGGCTTCGGGAAGCGACAGTTCCTCGCCCTGATAAAGGCAGATCGAGCCGCGCAGGGCGGAAAGGACGGAGATGGCAAGCTTTGCGACCCGCTCCCGCTCGCTGTCCTGCTCGATGAAACGGCTGATATGACGGGTAACGTCATGGTTGGAAAAGGCCCAGCAGACCCAGCCATCCGTCACCGCGTCCTGAAAAGCCGTAACACAGCGGCGGATATGGGTGGCGGTGAAATCCGGTCCCAGAAGGTCGAAGGTGTAGCACATATGCAGCTTGTCGCCGCCGCTGGTATAGGCGGCGACGGTCTTCAGCGAACGTGCGCCATCCCCCACTTCGCCGACGGAAGCACGGTCCCCGAATTCGTCCAGCAAGGCGCGAAAGCGCTGGAGGAAGCCGATATTTTCCGGCTGGGTCTTGTCGTAGAGATGGTTCTGCATCCCGTATGGATTGACATCGGGCGCGTCGAGGCCGATCGCGTCCGCGTCGTAGACCAGTGGCGGATTGTCCCGCAATTCCTTGTCATGGAAGTAGAAATTCACCGTATCGAGCCGGAAGCCGTCGACGCCGCGCTTCAGCCAGAAACGCACGGTGTCGAGCAGCGCATTCTGAACCTCCGGGTTGTGGAAATTGAGATCCGGCTGGGAGCCGAGGAAGTTGTGCATGTAATATTGCTTGCGCACGCCGTCCCATTCCCAGGCCGGGCCGCCGAAGATCGACAGCCAGTTGTTGGGCGCCGTGCCATCCGGCTTCGGGTCGGCCCAGACATACCAGTCGGCCTTGTCGTTGCTGCGGCTGGAGCGGCTTTCCTTGAACCAGGGGTGCTGGTCGGAGGTGTGGGAAATCACCTGATCGATGATCACCTTCAGCCCGAGGCGATGAGCCTCCGCCAGCAGCGCATCGAAATCGGCAAGCGTGCCGAACATCGGATCGACATCGCAATAGTCCGAGACATCGTAGCCCATATCGGCCATCGGCGAGGTGAAGAACGGCGACAGCCAGATCGCATCCACCCCGAGGCTGGCAATATAGGGTAGCCGTGCCGTGACGCCGTTCAGGTCTCCGAGGCCGTCATTGGTGCTGTCCTGAAAGGAACGCGGATACACCTGATAAATGACGGCGCCACGCCACCAGTCGGGATCGGATTTTACGGGAGACGCCAACGGAAACTCCATGACAGGAGGGGACAGGAAGACAAGGTGTATCGTCCTGTTGCTGCAGAGTAAACGGTGGCGTAGCGGCTTTTCCCAGCATCCTCTTATACATCCAAACGCCCCTCCCCCGAAACGCCCTTGCCTTCCGCCGCCCTTCCTCCTATCCGAAGATTATAGGGCAGAGGAGAATCCCAATGGCGCGCAGGCTGCTGACGATCGGCGAATGTATGGTGGAACTCATGCAGGCCGAGGGCGATCTCCTGCGCAAGGGTTATGCCGGCGACAGCTTCAACACCGCCTATTACGCCCGCCGTTTCCTGCCCGCCGATTGGTCCGTGGATTATCTGACCGCCGTCGGCACCGATACCGTCTCCGACGACATGCTCGCCTTCATGGAATCCACCGGCGTTGACACTCACCTCATCCACCGCATCGAGGGCCGTTCGCCCGGCCTCTATATGATCCACCTGAAGGATGGCGAGCGCAGCTTCTCTTACTGGCGCTCGACCTCGGCGGCAAAGCTGCTGGCCGATGATGCCGATCACCTGCGCAAGGCGGTAGAGACGGCCGGTATCATCGTCTTTTCCGGCATCACGCTGGCGATCCTTGCCGAAAACGCCGTCGAAACCCTGCTGTCGGAACTGCGCCGCGCCAAGGCGGAGGACAAGCTGGTGGTGTTCGACCCGAACATCCGCCCGCGCCTGTGGGACGATGGCCAGCGCATGCTCGACACGATCTCGGCCGGCGCCCGCGCATCGAACCTCGTCATGCCGAGCTTCGAGGACGAGGCCACCCATTTCGGCGATGCCGATATCGCCGCCACCATCGCCCGCTACCGCGGCCTCGGGGTCGGTAACCTTGTGGTCAAGGACGGCGCCAATGGCGTGACGCTGAGCTTTAAGGGGCAGGAAACCGTCTTCGTGCCCACCGTCCGCGTCGAAAAGGTCGTGGACACGACCAGCGCCGGCGACAGCTTCAACGGCGCGTTCCTCGCGCGTTACGCCGTCAACGGCGATGCCAGGGCGGCGGCAGAATTTGCGGCCAGGGCGGCCGCCTCCGTCATCCAGCATCACGGCGCGCTGATCGCCGCCGACAAGCTGCCGGCGGCCTGATTACCGCTTTTTCTTCTTGTTTTCGAACGGGTTTTCCGATGCCCGCAGATGGATGCGGATCGGCACGCCCGGCATGTCGAAATCGACGCGCAGACCGTTGGTCATGTAGCGGATATAGCTTTCCGGCACGGCATCAGGCCGCGTGCAGGAGATCATGAAGCCCGGCGGGCGAGCCTTCACCTGCGTCATGTATTTCAGCTTCAGGCGGCGGCCGGAAACAGCCGGTGGCGGATGCTGGGTCTGGACGCTATCCAGCCAACGGTTGAGACGCGCCGTGGAAATGCGGCGGTTCCAGACCTTGTCGGTATCTATGATCGACTGCATCAGCTTGTCGAGGCCGTAGCCCGTCTGGCCGGAAATCGGCACGGCGCGGATGCCGCGCGCCTGCGGCAGAAGCCGCTCGGTCTTTTCGCGCAGATCGGCAAGCAGCGCCTGCGGGTTTTCGACCAGATCCCACTTGTTGAAGGCAAGCACCGCGGCACGTCCCTCGCGGATCACGAGATCGACGAGCTGCAGGTCCTGCTTTTCGAACGGGATGGTCGCATCGAAGACGATGACGACGGATTCGGCAAAGCGGATCGAGCGCAGGCTGTCGGCGACGGAAAGCTTCTCCAGCTTTTCCTGCACCCGCGCCTTCTTGCGCATGCCGGCCGTATCGAACATCTTGATCGTGCGGCCGCGCCAGTCCCATTCGACGGAAATGCTGTCGCGGGTGATGCCGGCCTCGGGGCCGGTCAGCAGGCGGTCTTCGCCGAGAAAACGGTTGATGAGCGTCGACTTGCCGGCATTCGGGCGGCCGATGATGGCGACGCGCAGCGGCTTGGTTTCGTCATATTCGGGCTCGAAATCCTCGTCGTCCTCGGCGCCGGCAAGGGTCGCCTCGTCGCGGACGTCGATATTCGTTACGGCCTCATCCACATCCGGCGGAAAAGCCCGGTCCTCGCCGATGGCCGCGACGATCGCGTCGCGCAGATCGATCATGCCCTGGCCGTGTTCGGCGGAAATCGCGACGGGTTCGCCAAGGCCGAGCGTGAAGGCGTCATAATAGCCGCCATCCGAGCCCTTGGCTTCGGATTTGTTGGCCACCAGTACCACCGGCTTGCCGCGACGGCGCAGCATTTCGCCCAGGGTTTCATCCGCCGGGGTCAGGCCATATTTGGCATCCACGACGAAGAGCGTCACATCGGCTTCTTCGATGGCGGCTTCGGTCTGCGCCCACATGCGGCCTTGAAGGGTTTCAGGCCCCGATTGCTCGAGGCCCGCCGTGTCGATAATGGTAAAGCGCAGGTCGACGAGCTTGGCGTCTCCGGGACGCCGGTCGCGGGTAACGCCCGGCGTGTCATCGACAAGCGCCAGCTTCTTTCCCACCAGACGGTTGAAAAGCGTGGACTTGCCGACATTGGGGCGCCCGACGATGGCGACGGTGAAGTTCATCGAGAGTTCCTGTTCCTCACGCGCCCCTTCAGGACGCCTTGCCGCTTGCGGTGATAAGATCGAGCAGCATCTGGGCGCGGTTTGCCAGATTGCGCGGGCTTTGGGCATCATCGGCGATCTGCTGGAACCAGCCCTTGGCCTTGGCCATGTCGCCGGCTTTGTAGGCGGCGAGACCGAGCGCTTCACGGGCCGAATGGCGAAGGCCGTTCTGCGGCACGGCAAGCTGTTCGACCTCGGCCGAAACCTGCTCATAGGTGCCGGTATCGACGAGCAGATAGGCCGCACGCACACGGGCCGCATCGCGCAACGCCGCGTTGACGCTGTTGTCCTTGGAGATTTCCGAGAAGGCGGCGATTGCGGCTGCCGCATCGCCCTTCTGCGCCTGCAGCGTGGCGGCGCGCATGCGCGCCAGCACCGGATAGGAGCCGAAGCCGTCCTTTTCCAGGGCATCGAAGGCCGCCATCGCCTCGTCGGTCTTGTTATCCTTGGCAAGCGTCAACGCCGCGAGGAAAGCATCACCGGATTTTGAGGCGGAGCTTTCGCGCCAGTATTCGTAAACCACCTTGCCGATGGTTCCGAGCACGATCAGCACGGCAATGGCGATGATGATGCCGCCGAACCGGGTCCAGACACCGCGCATCTGGTCCGAGCGCAGTTCGTCGTTCACCTCGCGGATAAAGCTGTCGTCTTGGTTCGCCATTCCTGTTTCGGCCTTCTGGTACGCAATGGAAAGATTTTGCGCCTTCTACCCCATTTTGCGCCGGTTGTAAGGGGGCATCGGCGAATTGGCCTATCCGAGGGCGATCGGCGCGACCCCAATCAACAGTTCATGCAGCTTCCAGACGAAAAGCCCGTAGACGACGAGGCCGCCGACAACGGCCATGGCATCATAGGCATAGGACACGAAAACCGGATGCGTGACGGCGCCGGCACGCCAGCGGCGCTTCATCGAAATCCGCAGGATCACGCCCCAGGCGAGGAAGGTGCCGAACAGCAGCACCGAATTGGTCTCGCCATTGGCCATGAGATGCGCCAGCGCCCAAATCTTGATGGCGAGAATGGCCGGATGCTTGGTCGCGGCCTTGATCCGGCCGGCTGGCAGGAAGGCGGCGACCAGACAGATGCAGGCGAAGATCATCAGCGTCAGCGCGATGTGGCTGAGGAACTTCGGCGGCGTGTAGAGAATGCCGGTCGTGGCGCGCGAGGCATCGAAGCCATAGGCGATCAGACAGAGGCCGACGACGGCGCAGATGCCGTGGATGGCCCGCCACGCACCCTGCCCGCTGCGCGCGATAACCGCCTCGCGCAGCCCCGGCGCAAAGCTGCGCACCAGATGGATACCGAGAAAAATAACGATGCCGAGAATGAGAAGGGCCATGTCCAACCTGTCCTGAAAGGAATTTCCATCAACGGGAATAAAGGCAATGGTGGCGGATTTCCAGCACGATCAAAGGATTGCCGCATTCCTGCGGCAGTGCATCGCAGCTCCCTGTTTGAAAAGCGCGATCACGCCCCTCCTTCAAGGCCCAATCCATGTCCCGCATGCCCCGTTTCGCCCCCCTCGCCCTCTGTCTCGCCGCACCCCCTGCTTTCGCGGCGGATGCGACACCGGCCAAGCCGGAGCAGATGGTGATCGTTTCCTTCGATGGCGCCCATGACAACGCGCTCTGGGAAAAGAGCCTCGACATGGGCCGGCGCACGGGCGCGCATTTCACCTACTTCCTCTCCTGCACCTTCCTGATGACCAAGGCCGGCGATGGCCGCAGCTATCAGGCACCGGGCCACAAAGCCGGCCGCTCGAATGTCGGCTTCGCCCAATCGACCGACGAGATCGCCGCCCGCGCGCGTCATATCTGGCAGGCGCATCTGGCCGGCCACGACATCGGTAGCCATGCCTGCGGCCATTTCGACGGCAAAGCCTGGAGCAAGGCCGATTGGACCAAGGAATTCAAGGCATTCGACACCGCCCTTGCCAAGGCCTGGACGACGGCCGGCATCGACAGCGAAAAGCCCGAGGGCTGGGACGATTTCGTCAAGAACGGTATCAAGGGTTTTCGCGCGCCCTATCTTTCGACCAGCGACGGCCTGCTGCCGGCATTGAAGGATGCGGGCTTCCGCTACGATGCCAGCCTCGTGACCAAGGGGCCGGGCCTGCCCGCCACGGCCGACGGCATGCCGCGCTTCGGCCTGCCGCTCATTCCCGAAGGGCCGCAGCAGCGTCGAGTGATCGGCATGGACTACAACCTCTTCATCCGCCACTCCATGGGTGTCGAGAACAAGAAGGACACCGCCACCTTCGAGGCACGCGCACTCGAAGCCTACCGCAATGCCTTCGATACCCAATACGACGGCGAACGTATTCCGCTGCAGCTTGGCTTTCATTTCGTCGAGATGAATGGCGGCGCCTATTGGCGGGCGCTCGATCGTTTCCTCACGGAAACCTGCAGCAAGCCGGATGTCGCCTGCGTCAGCTATCCGGAAGCGCTCGCAAGGCTTGCCAACGAAAAGAAGGCGGATCGCTCCGCCTTCTGAGTATGCCCTGATGGTTCATGCCGTTCAGGCGGTCCGAACGTCGTCTTCGCTCTGGGTTTCCAGATAACGCTGGTCGATGGTCGGCAGCGGCTCGTCGTAGATCGCCGATTCGAAGGCGCGCAGGCGCTTGTAGATCGACAGCAGCTCCACGATCGTCGTCCAGGAATTCACGAGATACTGGAACGATTCCCGCACCTGCCCGAAAACGTTCTGAATCTGGCTCATCACACCGAGCGTCAGCTTGCCCGCCACGATCGACGGCACGAGAACGAAGGTGCCGAAGAGATTGTCGGCCTGCAGATAGAAGATGCGGGCGACGTTAAAATACGTGTAGTGGAAATAGAGGCGGAAATAGTTGCGCCGCACATTGGCGAACAACTGCGCCACGGTGATCGGGTCCGCCCGATCGTCATGGTCTTCGCCGTAGACGAGTTCCTTGCGGTAGGCCGCCTCGACACGCTGGTTGCGGAACTCCAGCCCCGGCAGCTTGATACCGACCAACGCCAGAAACACCGTTCCAAACAGCGACCAGCAGATCGCCGCCCAGACGAGCGCATGCGGCACCGCGCCGATAATCGGCAATTCCGTGACCGTATCGGAGAACTTGAACAGCACCGGCAGGAACGCGATCAGCGTCATGATCGAGCTGACGAGATTGACCCCGAGGCTTTCGACCGTCGAGGAAAAGCGCATCGTATCTTCCTGAACACGCTGGGACGCACCTTCGATATGGCGCAGCTTCGGCCAGTGCGACATGTAGAATTCGTTCATCGCCGTGCGCCAGCGAAAGATGTAGTGGCTGACGAAGAAGAGATTGAGCACGCCGACGGTGATCGCGACAAAGGCGATGCCGGCAAAACCGGTCATGCCCCAATAGATATCGAGAGCAGTCGGGATCGGCGCCTGCCGGGCCAGCGCCCGCTGGATCATGTCATAGAACGGGCCGTACCAGGCATTGATGGCGACGCTGACCTGCACCGAGAAATAGGTGTTGAAGACGATCAGCGCCGAGCCGAGCACCGACCAGCTTTGCCAGCGATGCGGGCTGTAGGTGAACCAGAACGCCGAAAACAGCCCCGCCATGACGATGTAGTAGATATAGAACCACAGGAACGGCGCAGACCAGAAAACAGAGACGCCGACCACCGGGTCTACACCGTCCGGCAGCGGTGGCAAGCCGATCAAGGCACCGAAGTCGCGACCGCCCCCATACCAGACGAGGACCGAAAGCAGGGTCCAGATGACGACAGAGGGGAAAAACAGCTTTGGCTTGGGAAAAAAGGATAGGAACAAGACAGTCCGACTTTCGCTGGTGGCGGGCGAAACACCCGCCCTCTCGATGCGGGAAACTAGGGCAAAAGCCCTGCCCTGCCAATCACGCGCGGCAAACGTTACGGTGATTTAATACGGTGCGGGCGCAGGCTCAGGCCGACGCCATCGCCGCTGAAATACGTTTTCCTTCCACGGCGATCATGACGGCGCAGGCAAGCAGCACGGCGGCTGCTATCAGGGTCGGCAGCGTGTAGCCACCGCCTTCCGCCAGCCAGCCGGCAACGATCGGGCCGATGATCTGGCCGACGCCGAAGGCAGCCGTCATGAAGGCAAGCGCCTTGCGCGGGCTTTTGGGTGAAAGCAGCCGGCCGATCTGCAATCCAAAGGCCGTGACCATCAGGAAGGTGAGGCCCAACAGCACCCCGCCGACCAAGGGCGCCAGCGGCAAAGGCAGGCTGACCGCCAGCACGAGGCCGATCGCCTCGACCAGCAGGCCCGCGAGATAGATGCCGACCAACCCCAGAATAGGCACCAGCTTGCCCCAAAGATAAATCGAGACGGCGGCGGAAAGCCCGGTGACGAACCAGGCGAGAAACTCGATGGTGGTATCGGCCGCCCCCTCCCGCGCCATCGCGACGAGGAACGTGGCGGTGATGACATAGCCAAAGCCGAACAGCCCGTAGGTGAGCGTCAGCACCACGAACGATCTCGTCCAGACAAGCGGCGGCTCCTGCACCGGTGCCGCCGTCACCGTTTCTCCCTTAAGCAGGAAAGCGACTGCGGCCATGCCGGCAAAGGCAATGGCCGCGCTGAAAAGCCAATCCATGCGCCAACCCGCGAGGCCAGCAATATCGATGTCGGCGAGCAGATAGATCACGAGCGACGACAGGGCGATACCAATGCCGACGCCGCCAAAATGGACAGACTGCACATG
Source organism: Rhizobium sp. Root1212 (assembly GCF_001424985.1). Classification (GTDB taxonomy): domain Bacteria; phylum Pseudomonadota; class Alphaproteobacteria; order Rhizobiales; family Rhizobiaceae; genus Pararhizobium. Next base: position 281,081 of record NZ_LMDA01000012.1, on the reverse strand, counting down.
CGGATTATGGGCCTGTGCCGCGCGGCCAAGCACGATCGACGACAGGAAGATCATCGTGAAGGCGCTGGCGACACCGGCCAGAAAGCGGATGACGACGAAATTTGCAATACTTTGGGTAACCCCCATCGCCAGCAGCAAAACCGCTGTCGCCAGCAGCGCCCCGATCCCGATCAATCGCTCCCGCCCCGTCGCCCAGCCAAGCCCCGCGAGAACGGCGCCGGCGAGATAGCCGACGAAATTGGCCGAGGCGATCACACCGGCATCCGATGGAGAAAGGCCGAGGCCGGACATCATGCCCGGCAGGATCGGCGTATAGGCAAAGCGCCCGAAGCCCATGGCGACAGCCATGGCGATGGCCCCGGCCGCCGCCGTGCGAGCTAGTCCCGCAGAAGAATGTGCGACTGTCATGTCCGTTTTATCGCACCGCAGCAAAGCCGCCACAAACGACAAAAATTGAGCGATCGATCAATGCCGCGAATGGTGCGGCATCAGGCCGGCAGGGTCACCACGACAGGACCGTTGCGGGTGACGACCACCGTATGCTCGTATTGCACGGTCGGGGCACGCGGCTCGCTATAAAGCGTCCAGTCGTCATTGCCGCCTTCGGCCCATTGCGCGCCGAGCGACAGGAAGGGCTCTACGGTAAAGACCATGCCCTCTTCCATGCGGCGCTTCTCATGCTTGTCCGGCCACGTGGCAATTTCGGTCGGCTCCTCGTGCAGCGAACGGCCGACACCGTGGCTCGCCAGATTGGTGACCAGCGTATAGCGGTTCTTCCTGGCAAAGCTGCCGATGGCATTGCCGATGGCGGCCAGCGGCTTGCCCGAACGCACCTCGTTGAGGCCCGTCCACATGGCGCGCTTGCCATCGCGGCACAGGCGCTCGATATGCGGCTTGACCGGTGGCACGGCAAAGGATGCGCCGGTATCGGCGAAGAAGCCGTTCTTTTCCGCCGAAACATCGATGTTCACGAGATCGCCGGCCGCGATCACACGGGCGCCCGGAATACCGTGGGCGACCTCTTCGTTGACGGAGATGCAGGTGGCGCCGGGGAAATTATAGGAGAGTTCCGGGGCCGAACGGGCACCGGCCTCCTCCAGCACGCGGCGGCCGATGGCATCGAGTTCGGCCGTCGTCATACCGGGCTCCAAGGCATCACCCATCGTCTGCAGGGCGCGGGCGCAGATACGGCCGATTTCCTTCAGCCGCTCCAGATCGTCGTCATTGTTCAGGGTCATATCGTCTCGCTTTCGGCGTCTATGTAACGCCTCGGTGCCTTCCGATAAAGCCCCGCCGCCCTATTGGGCAGCGGCTTTCTTCGCATCCTCGGCCAAGGCCTCGCGCACGATCGGCGCGACCTTGGTGCCGTAAAGCTCGATGCCGCGCATGATCTGGTCGTGCGGCATCAGGCCAATCGCCATCTGCAGGAGGAAGCGGTCGTTCTTGAAGATGCGCTGATGGCGGATGATCTTTTCCGCGACGGTTTCGGGATCGCCGAGGAAGAGATTGCCGTTCGGGCCGATCGACTGGTTGAAATGCGCCCGGCTCGTCGGCCCCCAGCCACGCTCGCGGCCGATGCGGTTCATCACCTCCGCCTGCGGACCATAAAACTGGTCGGCCGCCTGCTCCGTCGTATCGGCGATAAAGCCGTGGACATTGATGCTGGTCTTGAGTTTTGCCGGGTCCTGCCCCGCCCGCCGGGCCGCCTCGCGGTAGAGATCCAGCAGCGACGCAAACCGCACCGGCTCGCCGCCGATGATCGCAAGCGCCACCGGCAAGCCAAGTGCCCCGGCGCGCGCCACCGACTGCGGCGTGCCACCGACGGCGATCCAGATCGGTAATTCCTCCTGCAGCGGCCTCGGATAGACGCCGCGATCATGAATGGCCGGACGCATCTTGCCGCCCCAGGTCACGACCTCGTTATCGCGGATGGCGAGCAGCAGGTCGAGCTTTTCGGAGAAGAGATCGTCGTAATCTTCGAGGTTGTAGCCAAAGAGGGGGAAGGATTCGATGAAGGAACCGCGCCCCGCCATGATCTCCGCCCGCCCGGCCGAGATCAGGTCCAACGTCGCATATTGCTGGAACACCCGCACCGGATCGTCGGAGGAGAGAACGGTGACCGCGCTCGTCAGCCGGATCGATTTCGTCTTCGCTGCCGCAGCGGCAAGGATCATGGCCGGCGCAGAGGCCGCATAATCCGGGCGATGATGCTCGCCGAGCCCGAAGACGTCGAGCCCCACCTGATCGGCAAGCTCGATCTCCTCGATCAGCTGGCGAACCCGCTCTTCGCCCTCGACGCCACGCCCGCGCGGCGCTTCGGGGTGAACATCCGCAAATGTGTAAAGACCAAGTTCCATGATGCGACCTATCTACCTGAGCCGCCGAGCGGCTTTCCTCGCAGCTATCTAGTTGCGAAGGACAACAGATTACAGTTCACCCAGGGAAACAATATGTTTCACAAAGCTGTGGCGATTTGGCGAACCGCTTAAACGCTCAGCGTCCGCCGCACCGCGTCGTTCCAGCCGGCGATCTTGGCGTTGCGGGTCTTGTCGTCCATTTCGGGTTCAAAGCGGCGGTCGCGGGCCCAGGTGGCGGCAAAGCCGGCCTGATCCGGCCAGACGCCGGCGCGGCTGCCGGCGAGCCAGGCGACGCCGAGCGCGGTGGTCTCGAGAATGACGGGACGATCGACCGGGGCATCGAGCAGGTCGGAGAGACGCTGCATCGTCCAGTCGGAGGCGACCATGCCGCCGTCAACGCGCAGAACCGTTTCGGATGCGTCGTTCGACCAGTCCTTATGCATCGCTTCCAGCAAGTCGCGCGTCTGGTAGCAGACGGCTTCGAGCGCCGCACGGGCGATTTCGTTGGGGCCGGTGCTGCGGGTGAGGCCGAAGATCGCGCCGCGGGCATCCGGGTCCCAATGGGGCGCGCCGAGGCCGGTGAAGGCCGGTACGAGATAAACGTCCTGATGCGGATCGGCCTCTTTCGCCATAGGCCCGGTCTCATAGGCGGCGTTGACGATCTTCAGACCATCGCGCAGCCATTGTACGGCCGCACCGGCAATGAAGATCGAGCCCTCCAGCGCATAGGTGGTCTTGCCGTCCAGGCGATAGGCGATTGTCGTGAGCAGCCGGTTCTTGGAACGCACCATGTCCTGCCCGGTGTTGAGCAGCGCAAAGCAACCCGTGCCATAGGTGGATTTCAGCATGCCCGGCGCAAAACAGGCCTGCCCGATGGTCGCGGCCTGCTGGTCGCCGGCGACGCCGAGCACAGGGATTGCCGCGCCAACGACCTCCGGATCGGTGATGCCGAAATCGGCGGCGCAATCGAGAACCTCGGGCAGCATGGCGAGCGGCACATCGAGCATCTTCAAAAGCGCATCATCCCAACGGTTTTCGGCGATGTTGAACATCAAGGTGCGCGAGGCATTGGTCGCATCGGTGACGAAGGATTGCCCGCCCGTCAGCCGCCAGATCAGGAATGTATCGATGGTGCCGAAGCAAAGCTCGCCCGCATCGGCCCGCGTCCGCGCGCCCTCGACATTCGAGAGCAGCCAGGAAAGCTTCGTACCGGAGAAATACGGATCGAGCAGCAAGCCGGTTTTCCTGACGACCATCTCCTCAAAGCCGTCCTTCTTCAACCGTTCGCAATCGGCGGCCGTGCGGCGGTCTTGCCAGACGATGGCATTGTAAATCGCCTTGCCGCTCTTGCGGTCCCAGACGACGGCCGTCTCGCGCTGGTTTGTGATGCCGATCGCGGAAATGTCGGAGGCCACCAGACCGGCATTGCGGATCGCCTCATGGATCGTCGAAACGACCGTATCCCAGATTTCCTCGGGATCGTGCTCCACCCAGCCGGATTTCGGGAAATACTGGCGGAACTCGCGCTGGCCGGTGCCGACGATCTTCTGCTCGCCGTTGAACACGATCGCACGGCTCGACGTGGTGCCCTGATCGATCGCAAGCACATAACCCATGATGGTCTCCTCCTGAAGCGGAACCGCGCGCGTTTCCTCCTCGCGCAAGCCTAAGAAAACTTCAATACGATGACAAAACGAATGTCAAACGAAAATAAAACGCAAATATCCGATGACCAAATCCAGCCACGGAGGATATTAAAAACGTAATTGTCACATTGCCGCTTTTGCGGCTAGTCTGGTGTGTCGAATTGATAAGAAGAGAAAAAATGACGGCAGCATCGGGCAGTATCCGCTTCATTCTCAACGATCGCGAGGTCACCCTATCGCAGCTTTCGCCGACCGCGACGCTGCTTGATTTCCTGCGCCTCGAAAGGCGCCTGACCGGCACCAAGGAAGGCTGCGCCGAGGGTGATTGCGGCGCCTGCACCGTGCTCGTCGGCCGGCTTGCGGGCGATGGGCTCATCTATGAGAGCGTCAATGCCTGCATCCGCTTCGTCGGCTCGATGAATGCCACCCATGTCGTCACCGTCGAGCATCTGGCCGCTGAAGATGGCACACTCCATCCGGTGCAGCAGGCGATGGTCGATTATCACGGCTCGCAATGCGGCTTCTGCACGCCGGGCTTCGTCATGTCGCTTTATGGCCTCTGGCTTTCAAAGGACAATCCGGGCCGCGCCGATATCGAAAAGGCGCTGCAAGGCAACCTCTGTCGCTGCACGGGCTACGAGCCGATCGTCAAGGCTGCCGAAGCCGTCGCCCGCGCCCGTCCAAACAGCGTCTTCGACCCGATCCTGAAGATGCGCGACGAAATCGGCACGCGCTTGAAAGCGCTGAAGACGGAAGAGACCATCGTCATCGGGCCGGAAGAGGCACAGCTTATCATTCCCGGCACCACAGCCGATCTCGCCAAGATCATGGAACGGTCGCCCAAGGCGACCATCGTCGCGGGTTCGACCGATGTCGGCCTCTGGGTCACCAAGCAGATGCGGCCGATCAATCCGGTCGTGTTCATCAATGGGCTGGATGAACTGCAGACCATCACCGAAACTGCCGAGGGCATCACCATCGGCGCCGGCGTCAGCTACACTGCCGCCTTCGAAACCCTGTCGCGCCACTATCCGGCTTTCGCAGGCCTGATCGACCGCATCGGCGGCGAGCAGGTGCGCAACATGGGCACCATCGGTGGCAATGTCGCCAACGGTTCGCCGATCGGTGACAGCCCGCCGCCGCTGATCGCGCTCGCCGCCACAGTCACGCTCCGCTCCACCTCCGGCGCCCGCACACTGCCGCTTGAAGATTTCTTCATTCAATATGGCATGCAGGACCGGAAAGCGTCCGAATTCGTCGAGAGCATCTTCGTGCCGGCCTTGCCGGCGGGCGATCATTTCGCCGTCTACAAGATCACCAAGCGGCGCGACGAGGATATTTCGGCCCTCTGCGCCGCCTTCCGCATTTCGCTCGATGCCGATAACCGCGTCACGGCCGCCCGCATCGCCTTTGGCGGCATGGCGGGAACGCCGAAGCTGGCGGCAGCGGCGGAAACGGCCCTCACCGGCCAGCTCTGGAACGAAGAGACGATTGCCGCCGCCCGGATTGCGCTGGAGCAGGACTACCAGCCGCTGACCGACTGGCGTGCCACGGCCGGCTATCGCATGCTGGCGGCGAAGAACCTTCTTACTCGATTCTTCCTGGAAATTTCGGGAGAACCTGCCGAACTCAAGCGGTTCGAGGTGGCGTGATGGCGATGATCCTCACCAGCCCGCAGAACGGAGGATGCTCTAATGGATAAATCCACCTTCGAAGAGCGCAAGGTCATTGCCGGCGGCATGCACGCCGGCCTTCGCCACGACAGCGCCCACAAGCATGTCTCCGGCAGCGCCGACTATATCGACGACATCGCGGAACCCGCCGGCACGCTCCATGCTGCGCTCGGCCTCACCGACCGCGCCCATGCGGAAATCGTCTCGATGGACCTTTCCGAAGTCGAGGCCTTCCCCGGCGTCGTCTGCGTGCTGACGGCGCGCGACATGCCCCATGTCAACGACATCAGCCCCAGCCATCTCGACGACGAGCCGGTGCTTGCCGATGGCAAGGTTGAGTTCCACGGCCAGCCGGCCTTCGCCGTGATCGCCGAAACCCGCGATATCGCCCGCCGCGCCGCCCGCAAGGCGAAGATCGTTTACAACGACCTGCCGCATGCAACCGACATTCTCGACGCGCTGGAAAGCGGCGGCGCATTGGTGACGAAACCGCTGACGCTCGCCCGCGGCGACGCCGAGGCCGCTCTCGAAACCGCACCGCGACGGCTGAAGGGCCAGATGCGCGTCGGCGGCCAGGAGCATTTCTATCTCGAAAGCCACATTGCCTTTGCCATTCCCGGCGAGGACAACGAAGTCATCGTCTGGTCCTCGACCCAGCATCCGAGCGAAGTGCAGCACATGGTCGGCCATGTGCTCGGCATTCCCTCCAATGCCGTGACGGTACAGGTGCGCCGCATGGGCGGCGGCTTCGGCGGCAAGGAAACCCAGGGCAACCAGTTCGCGGCGCTCGCCGCCGTCGCCGCCAAGAAGCTCAAGCGCCCGGTGAAGTTCCGCCCCGACCGCGACGAGGACATGACCGCGACCGGCAAGCGCCACGACTTCCTCGTCGATTACGACGTCGGCTTCGACGACGACGGCCGCATCCTCGCCGTCAATGCCAACTTCGCCGCCCGCTGCGGCTATTCCTCCGACCTTTCCGGCCCTGTCACGGACCGCGCCCTCTTCCATGCCGATAGCTCCTATTTCTATCCGCATGTAAAGCTGACCTCGCAGCCCCTGAAGACCAACACCGTTTCCAACACCGCCTATCGCGGTTTCGGCGGGCCGCAGGGCATGATCGGCGGCGAGCGCATCATCGAGGAGATCGCCTATGCCCTGGGCAAGGACCCGCTCGATATCCGCAAGCTGAATTTTTACGGCGAAAAGGGCTCCGGCCGCGATATCACCCCCTACCACCAGCAGGTGGAAGACAACATCATTCACCGCATCGTCTCCGAGCTGGAGGCGAGCGCCGATTATCAGGCGCGGCGGCAGGCGGTGCTCGACTTCAACCGCAAGAGCCGCGTCATCCGCAAGGGCATCGCGCTGACACCGGTGAAGTTCGGCATCTCCTTCACCATGACCGCCTTCAATCAGGCCGGCGCCCTCGTCCATGTCTATCAGGATGGCTCGATCCACCTGAACCATGGCGGCACCGAAATGGGCCAGGGGCTCTATACCAAGGTGGCGCAGGTTCTGGCCGACAGTTTCCAGGTCGATATCTCCAACGTGCAGATCACGGCGACGACGACGGCCAAGGTGCCGAACACCTCGGCCACTGCCGCCTCCTCCGGCTCCGACCTCAACGGCATGGCCGCCTACGATGCCGCCCGCCAGATCAAGGAACGCCTGATCGCCTTTGCCGCCGAACGCTGGCAGACCGATCCGGAGAATGTCAGCTTCGTGCCGAACCATGTGAAGATCGGCGAAGAGCGCGTGCCCTTCTCCGATTTCATCAAGCAGGCCTATTTCGCCCGCGTGCAGCTTTCCGCCGCCGGCTTCTACAAGACGCCGAAGATACATTGGGACCGCAATACCGGCCGCGGCACGCCCTTCTATTATTTCGCCTATGGCGCCTCCGTCTCGGAAGTCTCGATCGATACGCTGACCGGCGAATACATGGTCGACCGCGTTGACGTACTGCACGATGTCGGCAAGTCGCTGAATCCGGCGATCGATATCGGCCAGATCGAAGGCGGCTTCGTGCAGGGCATGGGCTGGCTGACGACGGAGGAACTCTGGTGGGACGACAAGGGGCGGCTGCGCACCCATGCGCCCTCCACCTACAAGATTCCGCTCGCCTCCGACCGGCCGAAGATCTTCAACGTCAAGCTGGCGGAATGGGCCGAAAACGCCGAGATGACCATCGGCCGCTCCAAGGCCGTCGGCGAGCCGCCCTTCATGCTGCCGATCTCGGTGCTGGAAGCGCTTTCCATGGCCGTCGCCAGCGTCGCCGATTACCGCGAATGCCCGCGCCTCGATGCCCCGGCAACTCCGGAACGGGTGCTGATGGCGGTGGAGCGGCTGCGCGCCGGCGGGGGCCTGACAGGCTTGAACCGGTGAATTTCGCAGCCCAGAGCCTCGATGCCTTCCTCGACCGCGAGCTGCGGCTCGTCATCGTCGAAGTCATGGAAACGCGCGGATCGACGCCGCGCGAAACTGGCGCGATCATGCTGGTCTCGCCCACCGATCTGCACGGCACGATCGGCGGCGGTCAGCTGGAATATATGGCGATCGACAATGCCCGCTCGCTGCTGGCCGGCGTCGGTGGCGCCGTCACCATGGACATTCCGCTCGGGCCGGATATAGGCCAGTGCTGCGGCGGCCGGGTGCTGATCGGTTTTCGCATCTGCGACGATGCCGCCCGCTCTGATCTCCGCAAGCAGATCGAGGCACGGCGCAACGATTTTCCCGAAGTCTGGCTGTTCGGCGCCGGCCATGTCGGCCGGGCGCTGACCGACGCGCTGCTGTTACTGCCGGTGAAGACTTACGTCGTCGAAACGCGGGAAACGGAACTGGCGCAGCTTTCGGCCGGCGCGCATCATCGTCTCGCGGCAATGCCCGAAGCGGTGATCGAGGAGGTGGCGCCGGGCAGCGCCGTCATCATCCTCACCCATGATCATGCGCTCGATTTTCTGATCGCAAAGGAAGCGCTCGCCCGCGACGACCTCGCTTATATCGGCATGATCGGCTCGAAGACGAAGCGGGCGACCTTTTCTAGTTGGGCGGGGAAAGAAGGTTTGGGAAGCGCCGCGCTTTCGCGACTGGTGCTTCCCATCGGCGGCACCGCCGTTGATGACAAGCGGCCGGCGGTCATCGCAGCTTTGGCGGTGGCGGAAATCGTCACCGCCCTTGCACATTACCGTGTCAGCTTCGAGTCTTGAGGCGCCTCGCGCCCGTCGATCAGACCCAAATCTCTTTTGATGTAATCCGAGGTCACATCGAGGTCGAGGGCACCGGTTGTTCGGCAATCCCCATGCAGCGCGCGGGTGAGCGCATGCAGCAGGCGATGAGACCATGAAAGATCGATTTGATGAGTTTTTTCACATGCTTGGAGCGTCATTGTAACACCTTTGTATCCTTGGGAAGACACGTTGCACCTTGCGCCCAAACATGCTCAAACTCCAATCGAACGTCAGCGTCGATAGATCAAGAGACCTTATCCATGAAACTGTCGCGACAGATGCCGCTCAATGCGCTGCGCGTCTTCGAGGCCGCCGCAAGGCTGAAGAGCTTCACCAAGGCCGGCGATGAACTCGGCATGACTCAGACGGCCGTGAGCTACCAGATCAAGCTTCTGGAGGAGCATGTCGGCGAGCCCTTGTTCCTGCGTCGGCCGCGGCAGGTTTCGTTGACGGAGGCCGGCGAGCAGCTTCGCCCGAAGGTGGCGCAGGGTTTTTCCATTCTGGCGGAAGCGCTGACCTCGGTCAGCGCCGAAACCGGCCAGATGCTGCATATCGACTCCACCGCAACCTTCGCCCAGCAATGGCTGACGCGGTATCTCGGCTCCTTTCAGCTGCGCCATCCCAATATCGCGGTCCGGCTTTCGACCTCGCCCGTCGTCATCGATTTTGCCGAAACGCAGGCCGACGTCGCTATTCGCTACGGCCACGGCCTCTGGCCGGGCCTGAAGGCGCACCGCATCATGCGCATGGATTTTTCGCCGATGCTGAGCCCGAAGCTCGCCGAAAAGGTCGGCGGCATCCGCGAACCCGCCGATCTGCTGAAGCTGTCGATCATCAGCGCCGGCGATATCTGGTGGGAGCAATGGTTTACCGCCGCCGGGGTGAAAAACCCGAACCTCAAGCGCTTCCTGCCGAACGAACTCGGCACCCAGGCCTTCGATGCCGGCATGGCGATCGCCGGCCAGGGGGTCGCCATTCTCAACCCGCGGCACTTTCAGGAGGAGGTAGAAAGCGGCCGGCTTTACCAGCCGTTTTCGCTCACCTGCAATGACGGGCGCGACTACTGGCTGGTCTATCTCGAAAGCCGCCGGCATGTGCCGAAAATTCGCGCCTTCCGCGACTGGATGCTGAGCGAATTTCCGGTCGATGCCGATTGAGGGAAAAGCGGAATTTAACTTTCCTCCCGCTGGTTTTTTCCGCAATGTGACGACGCGGAGAGAATAAGGGGAACACCATGTACGAATACGCCATCGCGTGGGAATGGGCAGCTTTTGCGGTCCGCTGGCTGCACGTTATCACGGCGATTGCCTGGATCGGCTCGTCTTTCTATTTCATCGCGCTCGACCTCGGCCTCGTCAAGCGGCCCGGCCTGCCCGCCGGCGCCTATGGCGAGGAGTGGCAGGTGCATGGTGGCGGTTTCTATCACATCCAGAAATACCTCGTGGCACCCTCCAACATGCCGGAACATCTGATCTGGTTCAAATGGGAGAGCTACGCCACCTGGCTTTCCGGCTTTGCCATGCTCTGTCTCGTCTACTACGGCGGCGCCGATCTCTTCCTCATCGACCGGCATGTGCTCGACGTCTCGGCGACGACGGCGATCGCCATTTCACTCGGTTCGCTCGCCATCGGCTGGATTTTCTACGATCTGCTCTGCAAATCGCCGCTCGGCAAAAACACCTGGACGCTGATGCTGATCCTCTACGTGGCGCTCGTCGCCATGGCCTGGGGTTATACGCAGGTGTTCACCGGCCGCGCCGCTTTCCTGCATCTCGGCGCCTTCACCGCGACGATCATGTCGGCCAACGTGTTCTTCATCATCATGCCGAACCAGCGTATCGTCGTCGCCGACCTGATCGCCGGGCGCACGCCGGACCCGAAATACGGCGTCATCGCCAAGCAGCGCTCCACCCACAACAACTACCTGACGCTGCCCGTCATCTTCTTCATGCTGTCGAACCATTATCCGCTGGCTTTCGCCACGGCCTATAATTGGATCATCGCAGCACTCGTCTTCCTGATGGGCGTCACCATCCGCCACTGGTTCAACACCACCCACTCCCGCAAGGGTAAGCCGACCTGGACCTGGCTGGTGACGTTGCTGCTCTTCATCCTGATCATGTGGCTTTCGACGGTGCAGAAACCTGCCACCGAAGACGCTGCCGCCGTGTCGCCCGCCTTTCAGCAGTTCGCCTCCAACACGCATTTTCCTGCCGTAAAGGATACGATCTCGACCCGCTGCAGCATGTGCCACGCCGCAGAGCCGGTCTTCGAAGGCATCGTGCGGCCGCCCAAGGGCGTGATGCTGGAAACCGACGCCGAGATCGCCGCCCATGCGCGCGAAATCTATATTCAGGCGGGCCGCAGCCACGCCATGCCGCCCGGAAACGTCACCGACATGACCGGCAAGGAACGGGCGCTCCTGACCGCCTGGTTCGAAAGCTCTGCGACGGAAGGCAAGGTAGAATGAAGACGACGCTGGTCCGGGCGCGCACGCTGAGTTTTTTGCGTGCGCCCCTCTCGATGGATGATACCGCTGCATGGCGCTACGAAAGCGACGGAGCGCTTCTGGTCGTCGATGGCATCATCCTTGCAAGCGGCGCCTACGCCGCGGTGCGCGAACAGGCGCCGGCCGATGTGGTCGAGATCGACCATCGCCCGCACCTGATCGTGCCGGGCTTCATCGATACCCATGTGCACTTTCCGCAAATGCAGGTGATCGGCTCCTATGCCGCAAATCTTCTGGAATGGCTGAACACCTACACCTTCCCCGAGGAATGCCGCTTCGTCGAGACAGCGCATGCGCAGCGTATCGCCGGCTTCTTCTACGACGAGATGATCCGCCACGGTACGACCACGGCCGTCGCCTATTGCTCCGTTCACAAGGCCTCGGCCGACGCCTATTTCGGCGAGGCCCTGAAGCGAAACATGCGCATGGTCGGCGGCAAGGTGATGATGGACCGCAACGCCCCGCAGGGCCTGCTCGATACCCCGCAAATGGGCTATGACGAGACCCGCGCCGTGATCGCGGAATGGCACGGCAAGGGCCGCAACCACGTCGCCATCACTCCCCGCTTCGCCATCACCTCGACCCCGGAACAGATGTCGGCGGCGGAGGCCCTTGCCCGCGAATTCCCCGATCTGCACATCCAGACCCATCTTTCGGAAAACCGCGACGAGATCGATTTCACCTGCTCGCTCTTCCCGGAAGCCGACGACTACACCGATATCTATGCACGCTACGGCCTGCTCGGCCAGAAATCGCTCTTTGGCCACTGCATCCATCTTTCCGAGCGCGAGCGGGACGCCATGAGCGAAACCGGCTCGATTGCCGTGCACTGCCCGACCTCCAATCTCTTCCTCGGCTCCGGCCTGTTTCCGCTGAAGGAACTGATGCGGCGGGAAAAGCCGGTGCGCGTCTCGGTCGCCACCGATGTCGGCGGCGGCACCAGCTATTCGATGCTGAAGACCATGGACGAGGCCTACAAGATCCAGCAATTGCTCGGCGAACGGCTGAACCCCTTCGACAGCTATTACCACATGACGCTCGGCAACGCCGAGGCGCTGTCACTTGCTGACCGGATCGGTACACTGGATGCCGGCACGGACGCCGATTTTATCGTGCTGAACATGGCCGCGACACCGGCCATGGCGGTGAAGGCGGAGGTGGTCAATTCGCTGGCCGAAGAGCTTTTCCTGCTCCAGACCATGGGCGACGACCGGGCCATCGTCGAAACCTACGTGGCCGGCGTCGCCTCGAAAGGCACGCTTCGAACCTGAGAGAAAAGAGGTAAATTAATTTTACCTCTTTGCGTTTCCACCCTTAACAAGCCGCGCCCGGACGTGATATTGCGATGGCAACACAGGGGTCCTGCCATGTCCACACCGCTCGAAATCGCCGATCTCAAAGCCCTCGCCAAGCGTCGCGTGCCAAAAATGTTCTTCGACTACGCCGATAGCGGCGCCTGGACCGAGGGCACCTACCGGGCAAACGAGGAGGATTTCAAGAAGGTGAAGCTGCGCCAGCGCGTGCTGGTCGATATGACCAACCGCACGCTGGAAAGCACGATGATCGGCCAGAAGGTCTCGATGCCCGTCGCGCTCTCCCCGACCGGCCTTACCGGCATGCAGCATGCCGACGGCGAGATGCTGGCGGCGCAGGCGGCGGAAGAGTTCGGCGTACCCTTCACGCTGTCGACGATGAGCATCTGCTCGATCGAGGATGTCGCCTCGGTGACGACCAAACCCTTCTGGTTCCAGCTCTATGTCATGCGTGACCGGGATTTCGTGAAGAACCTGATCGACCGCGCCAAGGCGGCAAAATGCTCGGCGCTGGTGCTGACGCTCGACCTGCAAATCCTCGGCCAGCGCCACAAGGACCTCCGCAACGGCCTCTCCGCGCCCCCGAAATTCACACCGAAACATATCTGGCAGATGGCGACCCGCCCGCTCTGGTGCCTGCAGATGCTCGGGACGAAGCGCCGCAGCTTCGGCAACATCGTCGGCCATGCCAAGAATGTATCCGATCTCTCGTCGCTGTCAGCCTGGACGGCCGAGCAGTTCGATCCGCAACTGTCCTGGGATCACGTCGCCTGGATCAAGAAAATGTGGGGCGGCCCGCTGATCCTCAAGGGCATCCTCGATGTCGAGGATGCCAAGATGGCGGCCCGTACCGGCGCCGATGCGATCATCGTCTCCAACCACGGCGGCCGCCAGCTCGACGGCGCTCCCTCCTCGATCAGCATGCTGCCGAAGATCGTCGATGCCGTCGGCCACACAATGGAAATCCACCTCGATGGCGGCATCCGCTCGGGCCAGGATGTGCTGAAGGCGATCGCGCTTGGCGCCCGGGGCACCTATATCGGCCGCCCCTTCCTCTACGGCCTCGGCGCCGGCGGCAAGGCCGGCGTCACCATGGCGCTCGATATCATCCGCAAGGAGATGGACATCACCATGGCGCTCTGCGGCAAGCGGGATATCCACGATATCGACGGAAGCGTGCTGGCGGAATAGTCAGTAGTGCAAATAGAAAGGGGATGGGTGCGAGACACCCATCCCCTTCCTGACAATATATTCTTTCCGAAGGAAAGACGTGTGCGACAGCCGCCTCAACTGCCTCGATAGGTCGAGTAGCTGAAGGGCGAGAGCAGCAGGGGCACGTGATAGTGGCTGCCCGGCTCGGCGATGCCGAAGCGCAGCGGGATAACGTCGAGGAACGCCGGCTCGGGAAGCTTCGCTCCCGAACCGCGCAAATAGTCGCCGGCATGGAAGACAAGCTCGTAAACGCCGATTGCGAAGGCCTCGCCCTCCAGCATCGGGCCGTCGACGCGGCCGTCATCGTTGGTGGAGACCGTGCGCAGCAGGGTCTTGTTGTCGCCCTCGATGCGGTAGAGATCGATCTTCAGCCCTTCTGCCGGCGTGCCGAGCGCCGTATCGAGGACATGGGTGGTAAGTCGGCCGGCTTTGCTCATGGTAATCTCCGTCGCTGCCTTCAGGGGCGTTCGATGACAAAGGGATGATCGAAGAAGACTTCCTCGAGATTATTGCCCGGCCCTTCGCGATCGACGACGATGAAATCGCTGACCGAACCGACCGCGATCAGCGGATGGTGCCAGACATTGCGACCGTAGTTCACGCCCTGCGATCCGCTGGCGCGGAAGGCGCGCGGCGTGCCCGGCTTGCCGTTTTCGTCCGGCGCGACCACGACCAGCCATGAGCCGCCGCCGATGGGCGAAAAGCTCTGCGAGCCGAGCGGATGCCGTTCCATCATGTCGACAACATAAGGAAAACTGCGCGGCTGGCCACGGAAGAGGTTGATGATGACGGATGCGCCGTCCCCGATCACATCCGCTCGGCCGAGCGCATGAAACCGCTCGGTCGTGCCGCTATTGATATACCGCATCTTCTTCGGATCGGCTTCGATGACGGTGCCGAAGGGCGCGAACGCCGCCGCGGTCAAAGGTTCGATAACGAGAGCCTGCAGGGTCGCGGCCATCACTCCGCGCTCCCCGGCAGCATGGCTTGCAGGCGCAAGGCAGCGATCTTCTCGACCTGTGCAGCGGCCGTATCCAGTTCCTGCCGCGGCGTGTTGCCGATACGGCTTTCGAAGGCTTGGAGAATATCGTCCTTCGTCAGTCCCTTGACGGCGATGATGAAGGGAAAGCCGAATTTTTCCATATAGGCGGTGTTCAGCTCGGTGAAGCGAGCATGCTCGGCAGGGCTCAGGCGGTCAAGACCGGCAGACGCCTGCTCGGCCTTCGAATCCTCGGTCAGCCCGCCCGCAAGAGCAAGCTTTCCGGCGAGATCCGGGTGTGCCCGCAACACATCCAGCCGTTCCGTCTCCGCAGCATTACGGAAGGCGACGACCATGCCGGCATGCACGTCCTCAGCCGTCAGCGGCATATCCGGCCGCGCATCATAGGCCCGCTCAGCGACCCAGGCGGAATGCTCGAACACCCCGCCGAAGCGGGAAACAAAATCCTGTCTGGTCGTCATCACAGCGCGCCTTCCGGCTTGTGATGTTCGTACCAGTGGCGGGCGATATCGATGCGCTTCGGAATCCAGACCTTGTCATGGCTCAGCACGTAATCGACGAAGCGGGCGAGCGCCGCCGCGCGGCCCGGACGTCCGACGAGGCGGCAGTGAAGCCCGACATTCATCATCTTCGGGCTGCCTTCGGCGCCTTCGGCATAGAGAACGTCGAAGGTGTCCTTCAGATAGTTGAAGAACTGGTCGCCCGAGTTGAACCCTTGCGCCGTCGCAAACCGCATGTCGTTGGCATCGAGCGTGTAGGGAATGATCAGATGCGGCTTGTCCGGCGTCAGGCCAGGCACCCAATAGGGCAGCTCATCGGCATAGCTATCGCTGGAATAAACGAAACCGCCCTCTTCCAGAACCAGCTTCAGCGTGTTGTCGGACGGCTTGCCCTGATACATGCCGAGCGGATGCGAGCCCGTCAGTTCCTTGTGCAGCCGCACAGCTTCGAGGATGTGCCTGCGCTCTTCCTCTTCCGGAAAATCCTTGTATTCCAGCCAGCGATAGCCGTGGCTGGCGATTTCCCAGCCGGCTTCCTTCATGGCGGCAACCGCTTCCGGGTTACGCGCCATGGCGAGCGTTACGCCGTAGACGGTGACATCGACCTTGCGGCTGGTGAACAGGCGCCACAGCCGCCAGAAACCGGAGCGGGAACCGTATTCATAGATCGATTCCATATTGAGGTTGCGCTGCCCCGGCCAGGACTGCGCACCGACGATTTCGGACAGCAAGGCTTCGGAGCCCTTTTCGCCGTCCAGAATGCAGCTTTCGCCGCCCTCTTCGTAATTCACGACGAACTGAACCGCGATATTGGCATCTCCGGGCCAGCGCACCTTGGGAGGGTTGCGTCCATAGCCGACGAGGTCGCGCGGATAAGTTTTTTCTACCATGATTTCATCCTTCGATTTCCCGGATACGGTAGCGTATCCAAAACGGAAAAGTCGAGATGAAATTGTGATTTTCCGATGGGGAAGGCCGGTCCTGCCGGCGTCTTTCAGCGGGCGTGAAGGCGCATGGAAAGCGCCGCCATCTGCTCAGTTGCGATCGGCGCCACCACGCCGTCGCCGCCCTTTCGGCGGATGCTCGGGCGATGGGCTGGAAGCTTGCCGAGCGGGTGCTGCGAATGGACGCGCAGCGGCGCGCCCGGCTCCGTCTCGACGAACAGCGCAAGGCTCGCCACCTTGACCGGCTCGGTGAGCAGCGGCTCGAAATAACCACGCAGCGCGGTTTCGAAACGCTCGCGCAGATTGGGGTGCAGCGCGCCGGTCAGCATCATGTGGAAGCGGAATTCGTCCATGACATAAGGATATCCCCAGCGATACAGATTGGTGAATTGCGGTGCCGTCAGCGCATCGGAATCACGCCGTTCGATCTCCGCCTCCGTCAACGGCGCGCGAAAGCGGTCGAAGGCCTCCACTGCGGAGGCCGCGAGATAGTTCATGTCCGCGCATTCCGCCGAGGGCATAAGACCGTAGAAATTTCCGAGACGTGCGACGTCCATCTGCGGGATTTCGAAGGGCACGGCAGCACTGGCGAATTGCATCATGAATTTCAGAAGGCTCGCCTCGGTCTCGTCCGGATGCAGCCGGAAGGGCGCCTTGATCGTGCCGTGGAAACCGTAGCGGCGCGGAACGGCCGTGTGGAAGGCGATCTCCTGGCGGCTGAAACCGGCGATCGACGGCGGCTCGCAGGCCTCCCCGGAATAGACGTTGCGCCCGAGCCAGCTTGCCGCGGCAACGGCCAGCGGGTCGTGTATAGAGGGCGTGAAATAGATCGCGTACCGCATCTGCAGGTCCTTGATTCGGATATCTGCTGCCCGAGATAGACCAACTTCGTGACAGGACGACAAAGACGCGATCCGGATTGCCCCGGCATTCCTAAGTTGCGAAAGCGAAAGCTTATTTTCCCGGTTTTACGAAAGGGAACCATTCGCGCCGCGAACCGTTTTTCTTGTCGATGCAACAAACAGGGAGATAGATCATGACCTATCAGGGTTCTGAATTTCAGGGCACGCGTCAGGATGCGACGATCCGAGAGACCCACGATTTGATCGCCAGCGACAAGGTCGAGGGCACACGGGTCTATGGCGCAGATGGAAAGCATATCGGCTCGATCGAACGCGTCATCCTGGAAAAGCGCAGCGGCCGTGTCGCCTATGCCGTACTCGCCTTTGGCGGTTTTCTGGGCATGGGAGAGGATCATTACCCTCTGCCCTGGGCAAAGCTCTCCTATGACGAGGACTTGGGCGGGTACCGTACCGAAGTCACCCGCGACCAGGTCGAAAACGCGCCGAAATACCATGGCGATGACGAATACGACTGGAACCGCGAAAACGGCCGCCACATCTACGATTACTACGGCGTGCCGCCATATTGGATGTAATGCAGGCTGATGCGGGAGCCCTTGATGAGGTCGGGAAGATCCTCGTAACAAGTTCTAGGATGACGATGGAGTGTGAGGCGGGCTTTTGATTCAGCCCTGTAAGGCGAGATGATGGGCGACGGTGAAGGATGACGGCAATGTCTCCGCGCCGCCCGCGATGCCCGCAACCACCCCCTCCGCCAGTCGATGGGCGATCCCGAAGCTGATCTTGAATCCGCCGCCAAGCACAACGAGCTTTTCGTGTTCGGGATGACGGCCGGCGATCGGGTCTCGGCCGATTGCCTTGGGGCGCAGGCCCGCCCAGCGCTCCACGACCGGGGCCAGCTCAAGACAGGGCGCGAAGCGGCGAGCGCGCGTAATCAAACCATCCAGTTGATCATCGATGGAAACGGGGTCGTCGAACCGCTCTTCGCTGGTGCTGCCGACCGCGACGCGGCCGTCTTCATGTGGAATAATATAAAGACCGTCGTGGAAGATCACCGGCCATGTGGGATCGACCTTCGCATCGAGCAACGCCGCCTGCCCTTTGACGGGCACGCCGATGGGCTGCTTCAGGGAACCACCGTTCAGACGGTCGAGGACATCGAAGGCACCAACGCCGTTTGCCAAGAGGCATGCACCGAAACTGACCGTCAGGCCATTGGACAGGCAGGCCCTACCGGTTTGCGGATCGATGTCAACGGCATCGCATCCCTCGTCGAGGATCACGTTTTGCTGCCGGCCGAGCCATGCCTTGAGAACGGCCAGCAACAATCTCGGCGAGACACGGGCGGCGAGCGTGTCAAAGACGATCCCGGACGCGGTGAACTCATCCGCCGGCCAGCCGGATATCTGCGGGCATTCCATCACGTTCCAGAAGAAGGAGCGATCCTGCTGGTTCCAGTTGGTCAGCGCTTCCTGCTCGTGCCGGAGTGCGATATCGCGCAGATGCGGCTTCGGCAGCGGCATGATCCGTCCGCAGCGCCGGTAGCCCGCCGAAAGCCCCGTCTCAGCTTCAAGCCGAGCGATCTCGCTTTCAAGCGAAACCAGCGCTTCGTATTGGAATTGCTTTTTGGCGTTCCAGCGGTCGGGCATATGCGGCATCAGCGCGCCGAGCAGGCCGCCGCTTGCGCCGGCGCCGATCCGCTCGCGTTCCACGAGATGCACCGAAATCCCTGATCTTACCGCCTTCACCGCGGCCCAGAGCCCCATGATGCCGCCGCCGACGATCAACACATCCGTCATCGATTGACCTTCCCGCCAGCCGGGATTAACGCTTCGCGAATGACCGACAGCACCCTGGAAAACACCCCGTCGCCGCCCGATCATCAGACCTTGAGTTGGGACGAGGGCGATATGCCCTATTCGCGGGAATTTGGCGATCACTTTTATTGCCGCACCGATGGCCGGCTGGAATGCGGCCATGTTTTCCTGGCCGGAAACGGCCTGCCGGAACGCTTTAAGGGCAAGGCGGAGTTCACCATCGGCGAACTCGGCTTCGGCACCGGGCTGAATTTCTGCGAGACCTGGCGGCAGTTCCGCGAAACGGCCGAAGACGGCGAGCGGCTGCATTTCGTTTCGTTCGAGCGCTTTCCCATGCGACGCGCCGAGATCGACCGGGCACTCTCCCATTGGCCGGAAATCGAGCGCGAACGGCTGGCGCTCGCCGCCGCCTGGCCGGACGAACCGGCGGGACGGGTTGCCCTCGATCTTGATGAGCAAGCGCGACTGACCGTCGTCTGCGGCACCGCTTTCGAAGAGATCGGCCGTTTCGACGGCCTGTTCGATGCCTGGTATCTCGATGGCTTCGCGCCGGCGCGAAACCCCGACATGTGGTCGGCGGAACTGATGCAACTGGTCCATGACAAGACCCGCCCCGGCGGCAGCTTCGCCACCTATGCCGCGGCCGGTTTCGTGCGCCGGAACCTGCAATCGGCAGGATTCGCGGTTGAGCGGCGCAAGGGCTTTGCCGGCAAGCGCGAGATGCTTTGCGGTGTCAAAGCGGGCTGATCGGGTGCCCCAGTTTTCTGTCTAGGAAGCTTGCTGTCGCAAATGGAAGGCCATTTTTCGTCATGAACAGGCAGTCTGGCGACGTGCCTAACCGATGGAAAAGCCATGAGCGACAACCAAGCGACGACGCCTTCCCTCACTGATACAGATGCACCCGTCGAGCGCCGCAAACGAGTCGGAGGGCGCGGGGCCGAACGCTCCCGCAAAAGCCTGGGCGGCTTGAAATATCTCAATCTCGTCAATACGCTGCAGAAATCGAAAATCGTCGATGACGAGACGATCGAGGCGATCCACGAGGCGTCGTTGACCGTGCTTGAAGAAATCGGCATGGACGTCATCCTGCCGGAGGCCCGCACCCTGATGAAAGCCGCCGGCGCAGATATAACGCCGGGAACCGACCGGGTGCGCTTCGACCGCGGCCTGATCTCGGAGATGATAGCCTCGGCTCCTTCCGGCTTCACGCTGCATGCCCGCAATCCGCTGCGCAACGTCCAGATCGGCGGCAACAACCTCGTCTTCGCCCAGATCGCCAGCGCCCCCTTCGTCGCCGACCGCGAGGGCGGCCGCCGAGCCGGCAATCAGGAAGACTATCGCAAGCTCGTCAAGCTCGCCCAATCCTATGACATCATCCACACGACCGGCGGCTATCCGGTCGAGCCGGTCGATATCCACGCCTCGGTGCGCCATCTCGACTGCCTCTCGGACATGGTGAAGCTTACCGACAAGGCCTTCCACGCCTATTCGCTCGGCAGGCAGCGCAATCTCGATGCGCTGGAGATTGCACGCATCGGCCGCGGCATTACACCTGAGCAGATGGAGCAGGAACCGTCGCTGTTCACCATCATCAACACCTCCTCGCCGCTCAGACTCGACGGGCCGATGCTGCAGGGCATCATGGAAATGTCGGCGCGCAATCAGGTGGTCGTGGTCACGCCGTTTACGCTGGCGGGCGCCATGGCGCCGGTGACCATCGCGGGCGCGTTGGTGCAGCAGAACGCCGAGGCGCTTTCCGGCATCGCCTTCACCCAGATGGTGCGGCGTGGAGCGCCGGTGATGTATGGCGGCTTCACCTCCAATGTCGACATGAAGACCGGGGCGCCAGCCTTCGGCACGCCGGAATATATGAAGGCGGTCATCGCCGGCGGCCAGCTTGCCCGCCGCTACGGCATTCCCTACCGCACCTCCAACACCAATGCGTCCAACACGCTCGATGCGCAGGCCGCCTATGAATCGGCGATGTCGTTGTGGGCACTGACACAGGGCGGCGGCAATTTCATCATGCACGCGGCCGGGTGGAGCGAAGGCGGACTGACGGCCTCCTTCGAGAAATTCATCCTCGATGTCGATATGCTGCAGATGGTGGCGGAGTTCCTGAAACCGCTCGATGTCAGCGCCGATGCGCTGGGCCTCGATGCGATTCGCGACGTAGGGCCGGGCGGCCATTTCTTCGGCACGCCGCACACACTTGCCCGCTACGAGACGGCCTTCTACTCGCCGATCCTCTCGGACTGGCGCAATTTCGAGACCTGGACGGAGGCCGGCCGCCCGACGACCTACGATCACGCCAACCGCATCTTCAAGGAAAAGCTCAACGAATACGAACGCCCGCCGCTCGATCCGGCCATCGAGGAAGAACTCGATGCCTTTGTCGCGCGCCGCAAGGCGGAAGGGGGCGTGCCGACGGATTTCTGAGAGAGGCGCGACAATCTCTGTCGTCCCCTCTCCTCGCTGGCGGGTAGAGGGTTATGGTGAGGGGCGAAACTGTCATCCTTGAAGGCGCTGAAGCGCCTGCCCCTCATCCGGCCTGTCGGCCACCTTCTCCCCGCAGGCGGGGAGAAGGAATTACCCGCCATCACTGCTCAAACATAACCGAGCGCACGGACGAAATCAGTTTGTCCGTCGGCAGGCGGGCGTAATCCTTGCTGATTTCGACGGTCGTCCGCTCGCGGGTGGCATTCGACAGCATCGAACGCAGATCCCCGAGTGTCTGCGGTGCAGCGCACAGCACCAGACGATCGAACGCGCCCTGCTGGGCATAGGCATCGATCTTCCCGGCAATTTCGGCGGTAAACTTCTGCTGCTCCTCGCGCACCGGGTCGCTGCTGTATTCCATCGCCGAACGACCCTGGCCATTGGATGAATGGCTACGGCCGGGCTTGTCGGCCATGATGTCCTGAACGCGCTTGGTCTGTAGCTGAAATATCTCCTGCTCGGGGTTCTGGGGTTCGTCCTTCAGAAAATTCACACCCTTCAGAAGGCGGGCCTGATTTCCATCGGCGGCAAGAATCCATGTGGTGGGCATCGTTCTCTCCTCGGGCAGTTGCGCTGCCCGGATGGCGGCGCACATAGGGGTTTAAATACGCCGGCACCCGCAAAGGTTCCGCAAACTCTGGAAAACCGGGAAGACCACCTGTCAGCAGGCCCTGCAACGGCTATCGTCGCGGGAGGTAGCAGGAGCGAACATGGCCGAACCCTTGAAAAACCTGATCCATCCCGGACTTGTCGAGGCTATGGGAAACCATATCGGCCGGCACGCCTCCACCTTCGACCGCAAGCGCTTCACGGCGCTGGCGACGAAAGATATGGAGAGCCTCGAACTCATGCAGCGCGCGCTGCAAATTTCGGACGCGCTTGAAGCCACCTTGCCGGAGGATTTTCCTGAGGCCGCCGCCCTTCTTTCCGCAAGCTTGCCGCACACGGACCGCCCCGGCCTTGCCGGCTGGATGCTGCTGCCCGTCAACCAGTATATTGCCCGCCGCGGCCTCGACGATTTCGAGATATCGCTGGCCTTGCTCAAGGAACTGACCCGCCACTTCACCGCCGAATTCGGCATCCGCACCTTCATCCACGCCGATCAGGACCGGGCGCTCGCCGAGATCGCCGGCTGGGTGCGCGATGCCAACCACCATGTGCGCCGCCTGGCAAGCGAAGGCACTCGCCCGCGCCTGCCCTGGGCCATGCGCCTGCCGAAACTGATCGCCGACCCGCAACCGATCCTGCCGATCCTTGAAACCCTGCTGGACGATCCCGAGGACTATGTCCGCCGTTCCGTCGCCAACAGTCTCAACGACATCGCCAAGGATCATCCCGATCTGGTCGCCGAGTTCGTGGCGCGCCATATCGTCGACGCCTCCCCCGAACGGACGCGGCTGCTACGCCATGCCTCGCGAACGCTGTTGAAGAAGGGACATGCCGGAGCGCTCGGCAATTTCGGTTTTGGCGCGCTCGAGGCCATAGCGGCCAACCTTGCGATATCGACGCCGAAGGTCGTCTTCGGCGATGGCGTCGATTTCACGCTTTCGCTGGAAAACACCGCCGCCGCGGCACAGCAGGCGATGATCGATTATGCCGTCCATCACCGCAAAGCCAACGGCACGCTGGCGCCGAAGGTGTTCAAATGGAAAAGCCTGATGCTCAGGCCAGACGAGACGGTCAACCTTTCCCGCAGACACGCCCTGCGGCCCATCACCACCCGGCAATATTATCCGGGCACGCACCGCATCGATATCCTCGTCAACGGCGTTGTCGTCGCCAGCGGCGATTTCGAGCTTTCGATGGATTGAGACGCCTCTTCGCACCTGCACAAAACACCTCTTGACTTTTCATCGCAAAACAACGACATGAGGGCAGCGTCACCTTCCGGCCGCCGCGTGAGCGAGCCCTGCAGACAGATTTCTGCGAAGAAGGCCAGCGCTCGGACTAGGCTCGCCAAACGACGGCGAATAAGCAGCGCAGACCGTATTTTTTCAACCCACAAGTTCCCACTTCACGCGGGGTTCTTGACGCGAAGCGAAACCGGAACGGCATGGTGCCATTCCGGCGAAATCGTTTTGCGCCCCGAAAGGCGTTTATACATTGACCACTTTTAAAGACCTCGGCCTCTCTGAAGGCGTGCTGGCGACCCTTGCGACCGAGGGTTTCGTTACGCCCACGCCGATCCAGGCCCAGGCTATCCCGCTTGTCATGGAAGGCCACGACCTGATCGGCCTCGCCCAGACCGGCACCGGCAAGACGGCCGCTTTCGGCCTGCCGATGATCGAGAAGATGCTGGCCGACGGCAAGCGCGCCGATCCGCGCAACATCCGCGCCCTCGTGCTCGCCCCGACCCGTGAGCTGGTGAACCAGATCGCCGCCAACCTGAAGACCTTCGTCAAGAAGTCGCCGCTGCGCGTCGGCCTCGTCGTCGGCGGCGCGTCGATCAACAAGCAGTCCGAACAGCTCGGCCGCGGCGTTGAAATCCTCGTCGCCACCCCCGGCCGCCTGCTCGATCTCATCGCCCGCAAGGCCGTGACGCTGACCCAGGCCCGCTATCTCGTGCTCGACGAAGCCGACCAGATGCTCGACCTCGGCTTCATCCACGACCTGCGCAAGATTTCCAAGCTGGTGCCGAAGAACCGCCAGACCCTGCTGTTCTCGGCCACCATGCCGAAGGCGATCGCCGAGCTTGCCAGCGAATACCTGAGCGACCCGAAGCGCGTCGAAGTCTCGCCTCCGGGCAAGGCAGCCGACAAGGTCGAGCAGTATGTTCACTTCGTCGCCGGCCAGTCGCAGAAGACGGAAATCCTCAAGAAGACCCTCAACGAAAACCCGGATGGCCGCGCCATGGTCTTTTCGCGCACCAAGCATGGCGCCGAAAAGCTGATGAAGCATCTCGACCACACCGGCTTCTCGGTCGCCTCGATCCACGGCAACAAGAGCCAGGGTCAGCGCGAACGGGCCTTGAAGGCCTTCCGGGACGGCGAAATCCGCGTGCTCGTCGCCACCGACGTCGCTGCCCGCGGCATCGACATTCCCGGCGTCACCCACGTCTACAACTACGACCTGCCGGAAGTGCCGGACGCTTACGTCCACCGCATCGGCCGCACCGCCCGCGCCGGCCGGGATGGCATCGCGATCGCCTTCTGCGCACCGGACGAAATCCGTCTGCTGCGCGATATCGAACGCCTGATGAACATCGATATCGCCGTTGCCAGCGGTGAAGTTCCCGCCGACCGCGCCCGCCCGAAGGGTGCCCGTGGCGGCAACGGCGCCCGCAACGCCCAGCGCGCCACTGGCGACGGTCACAACCAGCGCCGCGCCCGTCCGCAGGGCGGCAGCGACAATGCGCCCCGCACCGAGCGCGCCGCACCGAGCCCGTTTGCCGGCGACGAACTGATCGCCGACGGCCAGCCGCAGCGGAAGCAGCATCGCAAGGGCCAGGGCCCGGCGGCACAGGCTGCCCATGAAGCGGCAGCCGCCAAGCGCGGCAACCGCGGCGGTCGCCCCGGCCAGAAGCAGGGCCAGTGGCGCAACCGCGGCGGCAATGGCGGCGGCGGCCAGCAGGGTCAGCGCCGTCAGGCCGGCGGCCAGCGCCGCGACGAAGCCTGATCGGTTTCAAAGACAAAAATTGAAGGCGGCGGGCTTTGTCCCGCCGTTTTTTTGGCCCGCAAAGCCGCTCAAAAAACGGGCGCGCCCGGAAAAGACCGCCGTGGCGATGCCGATAAAATCGGCAATTATGCGGCTTTATCAAATGACGGCACCGCAAAAACCGTGATGGAAATGCGCGGCGCGCTTCCACCAGCCTAAAAAACCGGCATATCTCTCCGAAAATTTCTTTTACCTGCTGCCAAGTATGCGCCTTGCATTGCTTTTCAGGTTGTACTCAAATGGCAAAAAAAGGGGAACAAAGAGTTGCCATTTGACGAAATGATGAATGCGGACAATAGCCCGCGCCAGCCATACACGACCTACAATGAATGGTATGCGAACCAGGACAGGGCCCGCCTGATCGCCAAATCGAAAGAGGCCGAAAACATATTCCGGAAAACCGGCATCACGTTCGCCGTCTACGGCCACGCCGACAGTTCCGAAAAGCTCATCCCCTTCGATCTCATTCCCCGCATCATCTCCGGCCGCGAATGGCGCCGCCTCGCCCAGGGCATCGAGCAGCGGGTGATCGCCCTCAACGCCTTCCTCGACGACATCTACCACAAGCAGGAGATCATCAAGGCCGGCCGCCTGCCGCGCGAGCTGATCGAGCGCAACGACGCCTTCCTGCCGCAGATGGTCGGCTTCCGTCCGCCGGGCGGCGTCTACACCCACATCGTCGGAACCGATATCGTGCGTACCGGCGAAGATCAGTTCTACGTTCTCGAAGACAATGCCCGCACGCCTTCCGGCGTCAGCTACATGCTGGAAAACCGGGAAACCATGATGCAGATGTTCCCGGAACTCTTCCATCAGAACCGGGTGCGACCGGTCGAGAACTATCCGAACCTGCTGCGCCACAGCCTCGCCTCCGTCGCGCCGCCCGGCTGCGACGGCAAACCGCGCATCGCCGTGCTCACCCCCGGCATCTACAATTCCGCCTATTACGAACACGCCTTCCTTGCGGACATGATGGGCGTGGAACTGGTCGAGGGCTCGGACCTGCGCGTCATCGACGGCAAGGTGAAGATGCGCACGACCCGCGGCTACGAGGCAATCGACGTGCTCTACCGCCGCGTCGACGACGACTATCTCGATCCCCTCACCTTCAAACCGGAATCGGCCCTCGGCATTCCGGGCATCATGGATGTCTACCGCGCCGGAAACATCACCATCGCCAATGCGCCGGGCACCGGCATCTGCGACGACAAGGCGATCTACTCCTACATGCCGGAGATCGTCGAGTTCTATACCGGCCGAAAGGCGCTGCTCGAAAACGTGCCGACCTGGCGCTGTTCGGAAGCAGACAGCCTGCAATACGTGCTCGACAACCTCGCCGACCTCGTCGTCAAGGAGGTCCACGGCTCCGGCGGCTACGGCATGCTGGTCGGCCCGACCGCCTCGAAGAAGGAGCGCACCGCCTTCGCCGAAAAGCTGAAGGCGCGCCCCGCCAACTACATCGCCCAGCCGACGCTGTCGCTTTCCACCGTGCCGATCCTCGTCAACAAGGGCATCGCGCCCCGCCACGTCGACCTTCGGCCCTACGTCCTCGTGTCCGACAAGGTGCAGATCATTCCCGGCGGCTTGACCCGCGTGGCCCTGAAGGCCGGCTCCCTGGTGGTGAATTCCAGCCAGGGCGGCGGCACCAAGGATACCTGGGTACTGGAGGACTGATGAGCATGCTTGGAAGAACAGCAAACGGCCTCTACTGGATGTTCCGCTACATCGAGCGGGCCGAGAACACCGCACGCCTCATCGATGCCGGCCTTCGCATGTCGCTGACTCGCACCGAAGCGAGCGAAGACGACTGGGACGGCGTGCTGCAAAGCTCCGGCATGCGGGAGGTCTACGATCAGGTCTACAAGAAGATTTCCAGCGCCGACGCGATCGATTTCCTGCTGCGCGACAAGGCCAATGCTTCGAGCGTGCTCTCCTGCATCGAAGCCGGCCGCAGCAATGCCCGCATGGTGCGCACGGCGCTGACCCGTGAAACCTGGGAAGCCGTCAACGAGTGTTATCTCGACGTGAAGGCGATCCTTGCGAGGCGGGTGAAAGCCACCGAACTGCCGAAGGTGATCGACACCATCAAGCAGCGCACCGGGCTGATCCGCGGCGCCTTCCACGGCACCATGCTGCGCGACGAGATCTTCAATTTCTGCTATATCGGCACCTTCCTCGAGCGTGCCGACAACACCGCCCGCATCCTCGACGTCAAATATTACGTGCTGCTGCCGGCCGTCTCCCAGGTCGGCTCGTCGATCGACAACGTGCAGTGGGAATCGATCCTGCGCTCGGTCTCGGCCCACCGCTCCTATGGCTGGGTCTATGACGCCGACTACAAAGCCGCCAACATCGCCGATTTCCTCATCCTCAACCGGCGCATGCCGCGCTCGCTCGCCTATTGCTACGATGAAATCGTCAATCATCTCGGCTACCTCGCCCGCGATTATGGCGAGCGGCATGCGGCCCACGAGACGGCGGAAAAGACCTTTGCCTCGTTGCGCAATCACTCGATCAAGGATGTGATGGACCAGGGCCTGCACGATTACATCGAGAATTTCATCAGCGATAACAACCGTCTGGGCCAGGAAATCTCCGACGGCTATCGTTTTTATTAGGTTTCGGAGGAGGGCTCCATGCGTCTGAAGATCAGCCACACCACCGAATACAGCTATGACGAACCGGTCACTTACGCCCTGCAGCGCCTGCGGCTGACCCCTTACAGCCAGCCCGGCCAGACCGTTCTATCCTGGGAAACCCGCGTCGATGGCGCCCGTCTGGAAGTCGGCTACGACGACCATTTCGGCAACCGCGTCCAGCTTGTCAGCGTCAACGCCGAGCAAAGCGCCATCCGCATCGTCGCCTCGGGCGAGGTCGAGACGGAAGACAAGGCTGGCGTCTACGGCGCGCATCAGGGTTATACGCCGCTCTGGCTTTACCTGCGCGAAACGCCTTTGACGAAAAAGACCAAGCCGATCCGCAATATGGCGAAATCGACCGAGGGCGACACCGATCTCGCCCGCATGCATCAGCTGATGGCCGTAATCCACGAGCGGGTGGAGTACAGGCCCGGCGAGACCGGCACGGAAACCACTGCCGAACAGGCACTGCAAAAGGGTAGCGGCGTCTGTCAGGACCACGCCCATATCCTGATCGCCGCCGCCCGCACGCTCGGCCTGCCCGCGCGTTATGTCTCCGGTTACCTGATGATGGAAGACCAGCCGGAACAGGCAGCCACCCACGCCTGGGCGGAAGTGCACCTCGCCGGCCTCGGCTGGGTCGGCTTCGACGTGGCCAACAAGATGTGCCCGGACGACCGCTACGTCCGCATCGCCTGCGGCCTCGACTATAAGGATGCAGCCCCGATCGCCGGCCTCGTGCATGGCTCGGTCAATGAGCAACTGAAGGTGGCGGTGACGGTCGAGAACCAGGGGCAAAGCCAGAGCCAGTCGCAGAGCTGAAGGCCTCCTGGCCGAAAGTACGGCCGAAGCCAAAGTTTCGCTAGGATGGCGGCTGCCTTCGTGGCATGACGGCTTCAAGTTCAGCTCGGCCGGCCTTCCATGTATCTATCCGAAATTCTCGCGCTTGCTGCCGCGACCTGCATTGCGGTCAGCGGCATGCTGGTCGGCGAAGTGAAGGGGCGCGTCAACGTCTTCCGGCTCGCCCGCTGGCAGATGATCGCCTCGTTCCTGATGACGGCGGCTGCGTCCGTCGCGATCGGTGGCTGGCGCACGCTTGAAGCTTGGCAACTCGGTTATCTCGGGGCTTCCAGCCTCTTCGGCATCGTGATCGCCACAACCACCTATTTTGCCGCGATCTATACCGCCGGCGCCCGCACCACCGCCCTGCTCTTCTCGCTCGCCTCGCCGTTCGCGCTGCTGCTCGGCTATCTCGTGCTCGGCGAAGCCATTGATACCAAGCAGGGTCTCGGCGTTCTCCTCGTCCTCGCCGGCATTGTTTTGGCCATCGGCATGCCGGCCGCAAAGACCGACACACCCGCAGCGACGATCCCGTGGGCCGGCATCGGGCTCGGCGTCATCACCGCCATCGGCCAGGCTCTCGGCAGCCTCTGCGCCCGCCCGGCCATGGCCGCGGGCGTCGAGCCCTTCACCGCCATGGCCGTACGCGCCGGCATTGCAGCCGTCGTATTTCTCGTAGCAACCCTGCTACCGGTCGCAGCACTCCGCGAAAAGACGTTCGTTAGCTGGGATGTGCGGCTGCTGGCGCTCGGCTCCGCCTTCTTCGGCACCGGTCTCGGCATGTCGCTGCTGATGGCGGCGCTTGCCCACGGCAATGTCGGCATCGTCTCGACCCTGTCGTCGATGACGCCGGTGATGATCCTGCCGATGGTCTGGGCGCGTACCGGCACCGCGCCTCCGAAAGCCGCGTGGATTGGGGCGGCGATGGCCGTGTGCGGCACGGCGCTGATCAGTCTGTAGTTTTGCGGCTATCGATCGGCTGCAGATCCCGGTTCCCAGCAGGCCAGAAACAAAAAAGGCGAGGTCTTCACCCCGCCTTTTGTTCAACCCGTCAGTGGCTGTCCTTGCCCACCGCGCTGCCGCGACAACCCTTGAGGAAGTCGAGGTCGGCGCCGGTGTCGGCACCCTGGACGTGCTGCTGGTGCAGCCAGGCATAGCCGGAGGTCGGCAGGTCGTGGTGCGGCTGCCATTCGGCCAGACGCCGCGCCAGTTCTTCCTCGGAAATATCGAGGTGCAGGCGGCGGTTCGGTACGTCGAGTTCGATCATGTCGCCATTCTTCACGACTGCCAGCGGCCCGCCGACGGCAGCTTCCGGCGAGGTGTGGAGAACGACGGTGCCGTAAGCTGTGCCGGACATGCGGGCGTCGGAGATGCGCACCATGTCGGTGATGCCCTTCTTCAGCACCTTGGGCGGAAGGCCCATGTTGCCGACTTCGGCCATGCCGGGATAGCCCTTCGGACCACAGTTCTTCATAACCATGACGCATGTCTCGTCGATGTCGAGATTGTCGTCGTTGATCTTCGCCTTGTAGTCGTCGATGTCTTCGAACACGACAGCGCGGCCACGATGTGTCAGAAGATGCGGAGACGCCGCAGACGGTTTCAGCACCGCCCCCTTCGGCGCGAGGTTGCCGCGAACCACGACGATGCCGCCCGACTGGGTCAGCGCCTTCTCGGCCGGCAGGATGACATCCTCGTTCCAGTTGACGACGTCCTTGACTTCATCCCAGACGCTTTCGCCGGAAACGGTGAGCGCGTCCTTGTGCAGCAGGCCGGCTTCGCCGAGCCGCTTCAGCACCACCGGCAGGCCGCCGGCATAGAAGAACTCTTCCATCAGATATTTGCCCGAGGGCATCAGGTTGACGATGGTCGGGACGTCGCGGCCGCAGCGGTCCCAGTCGTCCAGCGTCAGGTCGATGCCAACACGGCCGGCCATGGCGAGCAGGTGGATGACGGCATTGGTCGAGCCGCCGATAGCCGCGTTGGTACGGATGGCGTTTTCGAAGGCCTGCTTGGTCATGATGTCGGAGGGCTTCAGGTCATCCTTGACCATTTGCACGATGCGGCGGCCGGTGAGCTGCGCCATCACCTTGCGGCGCGAATCGACACCGGGGATCGCGGCATTGCCGGAAAGCGCCATACCGAGCGCTTCGGCCATGGAAGCCATGGTCGAGGCGGTGCCCATGGTGTTGCAGGTGCCGGAGGAACGGCTCATCGAAGCTTCCGCTTCGAGGAATTCTTCCTGCGTCATCTCGCCGGCCTTCACCATTTCGGAGAACTTCCACAGATGCGTGCCGGAGCCGACGCGTTCGCCACGGAAATAGCCGTTGAGCATTGGACCGCCGGTGACGACGATCGACGGCAGGTCGACGGAGGCAGCCGCCATGATCAGCGAAGGCGTGGTCTTGTCGCAACCGACCATCAGTACGCAACCGTCCATCGGTTGGCCCCGGATGGTTTCCTCGATCGCGAGTGCCGCAAGGTTGCGGTACATCATCGCGGTCGGGCGGAAGGTGTTTTCGGAGGCCGAGAAAACAGGCACTTCCATCGGGAAGCCGCCGGCTTCCCAGATACCGGCTTTCACCTTTTCAGCAAGCTCGCGCAGATGGCCGTTGCACGGCGTCATGTCTGACCAGGTGTTGAGGATGCCGATGACCGGGCGTCCGTCGAACAGGTCGTGCGGATACCCCTGGTTCTTCATCCAGCCCCGGTGATAGATCACGTCGCGACTGGTGCCGCCGTACCAATGCTGCGACCGCAGCTGCCGCGGCCATTGTGCTTTCTTGAACATTGCCTTGTCCTTTGACTTGCCGGACCGACGGAGCCGATCCGGCGAAAAATGCGTTATGCCAGCGTGTACGCGGTCTTGACGGTGGTGAAGAATTCGGCAGCGTACTTGCCCTGCTCGCGCGAGCCGAAGGACGATGCCTTACGGCCGCCGAACGGCACGTGGAAATCGACGCCCGCCGTCGGCAGGTTGACCATCACCATGCCGGCTTCGGAATTGCGCTTGAAATGCGTCGCATGCTTGAGACTGGTCGTGGCGATGCCCGCCGACAGGCCGAACGGCGTGTCGTTGGCAACGCTGAGTGCTTCCTCGTAATCCTTGACACGGATGACGGAAGCGACCGGCCCGAAGATTTCCTCGCGGCTGATGCGCATCTGGTTGGTGGCTTCGGTAAACAGCGTCGGCTGCAGATAGAAGCCCGGATTTTCGCGGCTGATCGTCTCGCCGCCGAAGGCGAGCTTGGCGCCTTCCTTTTTGCCGATCTCGATATAGTCGGTGTCGGTGGCCAGTTGGCGCTCGTCGACGACCGGGCCGATATGGGTGCCGGTCTTCAGCGCGTCGTCCACCACCAGGGTCTTCAGCTTCTCGGTGAGGGCCGCAACGAACTTATCGTGGATGCCTTCGGTAACGATCAGGCGCGAGGAGGCGGTACAGCGCTGGCCGGTCGAGAAGAAGCCGGAATTGGCGGCGGCTTCGACGGCAACCGTGAGGTCGGCGTCATCAAGAACGACCATCGGGTTCTTGCCGCCCATTTCCAGCTGGAACTTGCGGTTATGTTCGATCGAGGCGGCGGCGACACGTTTTCCCGTGCCCGTCGAGCCGGTAAAGGTGATGGCGGAGAGATCGGGACTGTCGAGCATCGCCTGACCAACGACCGAGCCCTTGCCCATGACGAGGTTCAGCACGCCCTTCGGCAGACCGGCGCGATGAAGGATATCGACGATGGCATGGGCGCAGCCCGGAACGAGTTCCGCCGGCTTGAAGACGACAGTGTTGCCGTAGCAGAGCGCCGGCGCGATCTTCCAGGCCGGAATAGCGATCGGGAAGTTCCACGGCGTGATAATGCCGACGACGCCGACGGCCTCGCGGGTGATCTCGACGCCGATGTTCGGACGCACCGAAGGCAATACCTCGCCGGAAAGACGCAAGGTTTCGCCGGCGAAGAAATCGAAGATCTGGCCGGCGCGGGTAACTTCGCCGATGGCCTCCGGCAGGGTCTTGCCCTCTTCGCGGGCGAGCAACCGGCCAAGTTCTTCCTTGCGGGCCATGATCTCGTCGGAGGTCTTCTTCAGGATCGCATGGCGTTCCAGAATGCCCGAGCGCGACCAGGCCGGGAATGCGGCCTTGGCGGCGGCGATGGCGATCTTGACGTCGTCGGCCGAGGCGCGAGCGTAGAGGCCGACCACCTCGTTCGTGTTCGACGGGTTGATATTTTCAACGCCGTCGCCGCCAACCCATTCGCCGGCAATCAGGTTCTGATGAAGTGTCATGGGCCTATGCCCTCCTTGAGTTCGAGCGTGGCCGCCACCGCGGCCATCGCCGGAAACGATCCGCCAGCTTCAGAGCTGGCCGATCACGATTTCGTCTTCGCCGGCAAGCGCCAGCGTGTTGCGCAACGGCAGACCGAATTCGCCCGCTTCGATTTCGAAGATATCGCCGGCTTCGGTCTTGAAGCCGTCGCCGAAGGACAGCGTCGCCGTACCGAACATATGGACATGCACATCGCCCGGCGCACGGAAAAGGCCATACTTGAAATGATGGTACTCAAGATTGGCGAAGGTATGGGACATATTCGTTTCGCCGGACAGAAACGGCTTTTCCCAGACGATCTTGCCATCGCGGATGATGCGGGAAGCGCCGCGAATATCGGCCGGCGCCTCGCCGACACGGATTTCCGGGCCGAAGCTTGCCGGGCGCAGCTTCGAATGGGCGAGATAGAGATAGTTCACGCGCTCGGTCACATGGTCCGAAAACTCGTTGGCAACGGCAAAACCGATGCGAAACGGGGCGCCCTTGTCGGAGATGACATAAATGCCGGCCATTTCCGGCTCCTCGCCGCCGTCCTCGGCGAACGACGGAGAGACAAGATCACCACCCGGCGCGACCGACTGCGTGCCGTTGCCCTTGTAAAACCATTCAGGCTGTACGCCCTTCTCGCCGGGCTTTGGCTTGCCGCCTTCAAGGCCCATCTTGAACATCTTCATCGTGTCGGTCGCGCCTTCCTCGACCTTGGAGACGGCAGCGTGCATGGCATCGCGCGTCGCGGCGGAGCCGAGATGGGTGAGACCCGTGCCGGTCAGGTGCAGATGGGCCGGATCGGGATGGGTGATCGGCGGCAGGAACTGGCCCTTGGCATAGGCATCCTTGATATCGACGACGTCGCCGAGCCCTTTTTCCTCGATCACGCTCTTCAGCGAGCGGCCGGAATTGGCGGCTTCCATGGCAAGCGCGTGGACGCTTTGAGCGCCCTTCACCACCCGCGCCGGCGCACCTTCTTCACGAACGGCAACCGTGATCGAACCATCGGCGTTCTTGATCTGGGAAATCAGCACAATCCTGTCCTTTTCTTAAACACGCCCCGGCGCCAGTCGAGGAAACGGCGCGGGGGGCGAGAGGGCCGCGGCCCTCGCGATGCGGCGAAACAGCTGCCGCGTTACAGTCGAATTTCGATACAGGTTCCCCTTGTCTGCGCGGCAACCGCCGCGCAGACCGGGTCCTGCTGTCGATAAAGCTCAGCCCTTGTTCTTGTTGTAGACGTCGAAGAACACGGCCGCGAGCAGCACCAGACCCTTGACGAGCTGCTGGTAATCGATGCCGAGGCCCATGATCGACATGCCGTTGTTCATGACGCCCATGATGAAGGCGCCGATGACCGCACCGGTGATCTTGCCGACACCGCCGGAAGCCGAAGCGCCGCCGATGAAGCAGGCCGCGATGACGTCCAGCTCGAAGCCGACGCCCGCCTTCGGGGTTGCCGAGTTGAGGCGCGCCGCGATGATCATGCCCGCCAGAGCCGCCAGCACACCCATGTTGACGAAGGTGTAGAAGGTCAGGCGCTCGGTGTTGATGCCCGAGAGTTTTGCCGCCTTCTCGTTGCCGCCCATCGCATAGATGCGACGGCCGATGGTCGAGCGGGTCGTGACGAAGGTGTAGAGCGCGATCAGAAGCCCCATGACCACCAGAACGTTCGGGAAGCCCTTGTAGGTCGAGAGCTGGTAGCCGAGGAAGATGGCGACGACGGCGATGATGCCCATCTGCGCCGCGAAGAAGGCGAAGGGCTCGTTTTCCGTGCCGTGCCTATCGTTTTCCGCACGGTTCTTCAGGCCGTAATAGACCGCAAGCACCACCAGAACGACGACGACGACCAGTGAGAAAAGGTTGGTGATCGTCTCCGGCATCGGATTGATGAAGGAAAGGAAGTCCGGGACGAAACCGGTCGATAGCGACTGGAAATCCTTCGGGAACGGGCCGATCGGGCGGTTCTCGAGGATCAGGTAAGTCAGGCCGCGGAAGACGAGCATGCCGGCCAACGTCACGATGAATGCCGGAATCTTCTGGTAGGCGACCCAATAACCCTGCGCCGCGCCGACAAGGCCGCCGAGGACGAGGCAAAGCGGCACGACGATCGAGAAATGAATGCCCCATTTGACCAGCATGATCGCCGAAAGACCACCGGTGAAGGCGACGATCGAGCCGACCGAGAGATCGATATGCCCGGCGACGATGATCAGCAGCATGCCCAGCGCCATGATGACGATGAACGAGTTCTGCAGGATGAGATTGGTGAGGTTGACGGGCCGGAACAGCACGCCGCCGGTCAGCACCTGGAAGAACACCATGATGACGACGAGTGCGACGAGCAGACCATATTCGCGGATGTTGGCGCGAAGATATTCGCCGATCGACTGCGTGGACTGGGTGGTGGTTTCTGTGACCATTAGTGCTTCTCCCCCGAGCGCATGATGGCGCGCATGATGGACTCCTGGCTTGCTTCTGCCTTGGAAAGCTCCGCGACGATGCGCCCTTCGTTCATGACGTAGATGCGGTCGCAGGTTCCCAGAAGCTCCGGCATCTCCGACGAGATCATGAGGATGCCTTTGCCCTCTGCGGCAAGCTGATTGATGATGGTGTAGATTTCATATTTCGCGCCGACATCGATGCCGCGCGTCGGCTCGTCGAGGATCAGCACTTCCGGATTTGTGAACAGCCACTTCGACAGCACCACCTTCTGCTGGTTGCCGCCGGAGAGGTTGACCGTTTCCTGATAGATCGAGTGCGAGCGGATACGCAGCTTCTGACGATAGTCCGAAGCGACGCGGCGCTCCTCGTGATCGTTGATCACACCTGCGGACGATACGGCTTCGAGGTTCGAAAGCGTCGTGTTGTGCAGGATGTTGTCGATCAGCACGAGGCCGAGATGCTTGCGGTCTTCCGTCACGTAGGCAAGACCGGCATCGATCGCCTTCGGGATCGTGCTGACGTCGACCGGCTTGCCGTGCATGAAGACATCGCCGGTGATCTTGTGCCCCCAGGACTTGCCGAAGATGCTCATGGCCGTCTCGGTCCGGCCGGCGCCCATCAGGCCCGCGATGCCGACGACTTCGCCGGCCCGGACGTTGAAGTTCACGTCGTGCAGGAACTGGCGGTCGCGGTGCTGCTGGTGGAAGACGTTCCAGTTCTTCACCTCGAGCAGCGTCTCGCCGATCTTGGGTTCGCGCGGCGGGTAGCGGTCTTCCATGTCGCGGCCGACCATGCCCTTGATGATGCGGTCTTCGCTGATGTCCTCGTTATGACAGTCGAGCGTTTCGACCGTGCCGCCATCGCGCAGGATGGTGATCTTGTCGGCGACCTTTTTGATCTCGTTCAGCTTGTGCGAGATGATGATCGAGGTCATGCCCTGCTTGCGGAATTCCATGAGCAGCTTCAAAAGCGCGTCGCTATCCGTTTCGTTGAGCGAGGCGGTCGGTTCGTCGAGGATCAGCAGGCGGACCTTCTTCGACAGCGCCTTGGCGATTTCCACAAGCTGCTGCTTGCCGACGCCGATATCGGTGATCAGCGTTGCCGGCGGCTCCTTGAGGCCGACCTTGGCGAGCAGTTCCTTGGTGCGCGCGAATGTCTGCTTCCAGTTGATCACGCCCTTTTCGGCGATCTCGTTGCCGAGATAGATGTTCTCGGCGATCGAGAGCAGCGGAACGAGCGCGAGTTCCTGGTGAATGATGATAATGCCGATGTGTTCGCTGTCGGAGATCGTCCTGAACTGGCGAAGTTCGCCGGCATAGTGGATCTCGCCCTCATAGCTTCCGGCGGGATAGACGCCGCTCAGCACCTTCATCAGCGTTGATTTGCCGGCACCGTTTTCGCCGACAAGAGCGTGAATTTCGCCTTCGCGGACCTTGAAGCTGACATTGTCCAGAGCCTTGACGCCCGGAAACGTCTTGGTGATGCTCCGCATTTCGAGAATGATATTGTCCATGTTCAGGCATTCCAGCGGGGGTCTGTGGACATGATGAGGCCAGACCGGCCGTCAGTGCAAGCTCCCTCATCACGAGAAAGGGTCCGCGATATCTCGCGGACCCCGATGAACGGGAAAGGATCAGTTGTTGATCTGGTCTTCCGTGTAGTAACCGGCGCCGACCAGGATGTCCTTGGCGTTGGTCTTGTCGACGGCAACCGGCTTCAGGAGGTACGACGGAACGACCTTGACGCCGTTGTCGTAGGTCTTGGTGTCGTTGACTTCCGGCTCCTTGCCGCCGAGGATCGCGTCGGTCATGGTGACGGCGACCTTGGCGAGTTCGCGGGTGTCCTTGAACACGGTCGAGTACTGTTCGTCAGCGAGGATCGACTTGACCGACGGCAGTTCCGCGTCCTGACCGGTAACGATCGGCATCTTCAGGTCGCCCGAGCCGTAGCCGACGCCCTTCAGAGCAGACAGGATGCCGATGGAGAGGCCATCATAGGGCGACAGAACGCCATTGACCTGGGCATCGGTGTAGGTCGAGGAGAGCAGGTTTTCCATGCGGGCCTGAGCAACGGCACCGTCCCAACGCAGCGTACCGACCTGGTCCATGCCCTGCTGGCCGGACTTGATCACGATGTCGCCGCTGTCGACGAGCGGCTTCAGGACAGACATGGCGCCATCGTAGAAGAAGAAGGCGTTGTTGTCGTCCGGCGAGCCGCCGAAGAGTTCGACGTTCCACGGCTTGACGCCGGCGAAGTTCTTCTTCAGGCCTTCGACGAGGCTGGTGGCCTGCAGAACGCCGACCTGGAAGTTGTCGAAGGTGGCGTAATAGTCGACATTGCCCGAATCGCGGATCAGGCGGTCATAGGCGATGACCTTGACGCCGGCGTCATGTGCCTTTGCCAGGATGTCGGAGAGCGTCGTGCCGTCGATGGCGCCGATGATCAGGACCTTGGCGCCCTTGGTGACCATGTTTTCGATCTGGGCGAGCTGGTTCGGAATGTCGTCGTCAGCAAACTGAAGGTCCGGTGCATAGCCGGCTTCCTTGAACAGTTTTTCCATGGTCTCGCCGTCGGAAATCCAGCGGGTCGAGGTCTTGGTCGGCATCGAGATACCGACGACGCCCTTGTCCTGGGCAAAAGCCGGCATCGCGAAGGACGCGACGCTAAGCGCAGCGGCCGCGAGAAGCGAAGTTACAAATTTCATACGATCTCTCCCTGAGTGTTGAACCAGACCGGACCGTCGGGACCGGCCTGCCATGTGCAGCGCATCGCGTCCGGGGGCGGATGCCCTCGGTGGAGGCTGAAGGATGAAAGAAAGCCCTCCCAGGCCTTGCACTCTCCCGCGCGCGCTGACGCACATGGCGGCAAACTGGAATCATTCGACATAACTGTCAAATACAATATTATGCTGCAGACATATCAGAACTGGTATATTAACCATCAACAGTGTGATTTTTGCGGAAAGGCGAAACCGTGGATAAACCTTTGGACGCGGATGGCATCGGCACGAGCCCGCTCGACTACTCCGAAAAGGGGATCGTCCGTTCGGGCCTGAAGATGAATCACCTGCAATTGATTCTCGCGATCGAGGATCACAAGCAGATCAGCGCCGCGGCTCAAGCCCTGAACATTTCCCAGCCGGCCGCCTCCCGCCTGCTTGGCGAAATCGAATCCATCCTCAAAGTGCCGCTCTGCGCGCGGGCGGCGCGCGGCGTCGAACTCACCCAGTATGGCGAGGCATTGGCACGGCGGGCGCGCACCATCTTCCTCGAACTGCGCGAAACCGCACGCGAAATCACCGAGCTGAAGACCGGCAGCGGCGGCTCGGTGTCGATCGGCTCTGTTACCGGCCCTGCCCTCAAACTTGCCGTTCCCGCCATTCGCCAGGTTTCGGCCGCCTATCCCGGCATCGAGATCAACATCCAGATCGAAAACAGCAACGTGCTGGTGCGCGAGCTTCTGGCCGCCCGCCACGATTTCGTGCTTGGGCGCATTCCCGACGACCAGAACCGGCGGCTGTTCAATTTCGTCGAGATCGGCGCGGAGGACGTCTGCCTGATCGTGCGCGAGGGCCACCCGATTCTGGAAAAAACCCAGGTCCAGCTCTCCGAACTGCCGCTCTACGACTGGGTGTTCCAGCCGCCCGGAACGCTTCTGCGCCGATCGATGGAAGACAGCTTTCTCAGCGCCGGCATTCCGCTGCCGGCGACGATCATCAACACATCGTCGATCATCCTGACCATCTCCATCGTACGCAACACAAATGCGGTCGCCGCCGTGGCGCGCGACGTGGCGACGCTGATTTCAGACAATGGGACCGAGGCCGGCGCCATCCGCATCCTGCCGGCAACCTTCGGCATTTCGATGCGGCCCTACGGTCTGATCACCGCCCGCGGCCGCGACCTGCCACCCAGCGCGCGCCTGCTTTACGACCTCATCCTCAAACAAAGCATGGCCTGACCAGCCTCGCATAATCCTGCTGTGCCTATAGCTGGGCGGCGACACGAGGAAGTACGATGTTCAGGATGTCGGTTTTCCAGTCCGTGCTGGAACGCCTGAAAGACGAAGAGATCGAGCCGGCGGAGGAACCCGCTGTCGCCGGCGGCATCTCGACGCCCTTTGTCGGCAACCTCAATGCAGCCGGCGGCTTCGCCTCTACCATGGTGTTCGATGCCTACCGGGAGACAGCCGGCGAAGACATGCTGCGCCCGCCGCCACCGCCGCCGCCGCCGCCGAAACCGGTCATGCCGGATCATCTGCATCGCATCAAGCCGGAGGAGATCGCCGAGGACATCGCGCTGGGCGAGCACGAGACCGTGCTCTCATTGACGGAAAAGCGCCGTCGTTTCGCTGCGGAAAACCACCCGGATCGCCACCCACCGGATTTTCGAGCCAATGCGACTTTGCGCATGAAGATCGCCAATATGCTGATCGACGAGGCTCTGCGGCGGCTGAAGCGATAGAACCTCAGGTCGCGTCTTCGGAGGCCGTCTTTTCCGGCTCTTCAATCGGCTTTGGTTTGTAGAAGATTATGAGCGAACAGGCGGCATAGGCGCCGGCAGCCAGAAAGATGAAGCCCCAGGTCGCCTGACCGTTGTAGAATTCGACACCGGTCCACGCCGCACAGAACAGCACGATCAGCAACCGCCGCCACAGCGGCCGATAGAACGGATGGTTCACATCAATGAAATTGGTCACGGCTTCGCCTCCCGTCGTTGCGCATCGCGCGTTGCTCAAGCCTTATGGGGATATTTTACGCCGCCGCAAGAGCGGGCAAGCGTCAGCGCTTGACGCCTTCTCCGAAAATGGAATAAAAATTCCGAAATAGGAAAACGTTGCCGTTTCATTCCGAAACCGATCCATCCCAGTGCGGCGCTCCGCCCCGTCAATGAAAGAGACCCTCATGACCGTCAGATTTGCTCTTCTCGGCGCAGGCCGCATCGGAAAAGTCCATGCCAAGGCCGTCAGCGGCAATCCCGATGCCGTTCTCGTCGCCGTCGCCGACGCCATGCCGGCCGCCGCCGAGGCGCTGGCAAAGGAGTATGGTTGCGACGTACGGACCATCGAGGCGATCGAAAAGGCCGGCGACATCGACGCCGTCGTCATTTGCACGCCGACCGACACCCATGCCGATCTCATCGAACGCTTCGCCCGCGCCGGCAAGGCGATCTTCTGCGAAAAGCCCGTCGATCTCAACGTCAACCGCGTGCGCGAATGCCTGAAGGTTGTCGAGGAAACCAAGGGCAAGCTGATGGTCGGCTTCAACCGCCGCTTCGACCCGCATTTCATGGCCGTGCGCAAGGCGATCGACGACGGCGCCATCGGCACCGTCGAAATGGTGACGATCACCTCGCGCGATCCCGGCGCACCGCCGGTCGATTACATCAAGCGTTCCGGCGGTATCTTCCGCGACATGACCATCCATGATTTCGACATGGCCCGCTTCCTGCTCGGCGAAGAGCCGGTGGCCGTCACGGCGCATGCCTCCGTGCTGGTCGATCCGGACATCGGCAAGGCCGGTGATTTCGACAGCGTTTCGGTGATTCTCGAAACCGCAAGCGGCAGGCAGGCCGTCATCTCCAACTCCCGCCGCACCACCTATGGCTACGACCAGCGCATCGAAGTGCACGGCTCCAAGGGCATGGTCGCCGCCGAAAACCAGCGCGCCGTCTCGATCGAGATCGCCAACGGCCAGGGCTACACCCGCCCGCCACTGCATGATTTCTTCATGACCCGCTACACCGAAGCCTATGCCAACGAGATCGCAAGCTTCATCGCGGCGATTGAAAAGGGCGCGGTGATCACGCCCGATGGCAAGGATGGCCTTGCGGCGCTGGCGCTGGCCGATGCCGCGGTGCGCTCGGTCGCCGAGAAGCGACAGGTGCGCGTCGAGGGCTGATTGGCTGCTTGACTCGGCCGCTGCCAATTGCTCCCCCTTCTCCCCGCCGAGGGGAGAAGGGAAACCGCCGCCTTCTTTTACGACCCGCTCGAAACCTTGGTCATGACGATATCCTGATCCGCATCCGTCAATGCCCGGTCGAGATGCCCTTCGAACACAAGGCTCTGCTCGTCGGAATTCACGGAAATCTCCGGCATGCCCTGAAGCCGCACCGCATGGGACTGGGCCAGCCCCTCATCGATGCCGCGCTGCAGGAGATCGAAAAACCGGGTCCCCGGCCCGGTGATGTGGATCGGCATGCGCTCATAAAAGCTCATGAGACGTGACAGACCGTTGCCGAGCGCCACGCCGGCCTGGCGGAAGGCATATTCGGCCATGCGGTTTCCCTGCCGGGCGCTCGCCGCGATCTTCTCCATCTCCGCCAGCGGCACGAATTTCGCCGGGATCGTATCCGGCGGCACCTGGAAGGCCGAACGCAGGATGCCGTAGAAGCCCGCCGACGCCTCGATGCAACCATAGGAGCCGCAGCGGCAAAGGCCGCCCTGCGGACTGTGCAGCATGTGTCCGAAATTGGGGGCGGTGACTTCAAGCTCCCCCTGCCGGTTGCGTCGGGCGATGCCGAGCCCGACACTGTGACCGAGCGACAGCGCCGCCAGCGCTTGAAAGCGGCTCTCCGGCGCCTTCTCCGCCTTCAGTGCCAGCGCCTGGGCGACGAGCAGCGTCTCGTTGTTGAGCGAGATCTTGGCCCGCCATTCCGGCTGCAACAGGGCGCTGAAATCGAACTGCCGGCTGCCGAACAGCGGCGACCAGAGCAGCGTCGGAGCTGCCGCATCGACGGTGCCCTTGCTGCTGATCGAAATCGCCAGCACCGCATTCCGGTCGATCTGCGAGCGCGACGCCAGCCGTGACAGCGCATCCTTGACCTCCCCCGGAAAGGCATCCGCCCCGCCCGACCCGTGATTGCGCGCCTCTTCGAAGCGATCGATCAGCCGGCCGCTGTAATCCACCAGCGAATACTGCACCGTATCGGAGGAAATACGCATGGCTATAAGGTAGCCACAATCGCGCCGCTGCGAAAACAGCACGCGCGGCCGCCCGCGACCGCCATGGCCCTGCTGCTCTTTCTTTTCGAGCACCCCTGCCCGCTCGAGATCGGCGGTGATGGCCGAGACGGTGCCCGAGGCAAGGCCCGTTTTCGCGGCGATTTCCGTATGGGAGGCCGCACCGAACCGGCGAAGCGCCGAAAGCACGAGCACACTGTTCTGCTGACGCACCAGCTCGGTGCTGAATTTCGTCAGCATTTCAGCTCCTTATTCAATTCTAATCGAAGAAACACATGCCCTCCCAAGCATCTGTTTGCAAGCCTGCCGGAGCACCGGGAATGCCGTGTTGACAGCTTATGAAAACTCTGACATTTATTTTCTCGACTGTCGAGAAAAAACCTTTTGCGGTTTGCGACAGCATGTTGTGCTGACCGGGGGCCGGGCGGGAGGTTCGCTCGGGCGGTCGGCAAGTCACTTGGGAGGACTTTATGAAATCAGTTCTGAAACTGATGGCCGGCGTTGCCATCATCACGTCCATGCACACTGCTGTCATGGCGAAGGACCTCGTCGTCGGCGTATCCTGGTCGAACTTCCAGGAAGAGCGCTGGAAAACCGACGAAGCCGCCATCAAGGCAGCGCTGGAAGCCTCCGGCGACAAGTACATTTCCGCTGACGCCCAGTCGTCTGCCGCAAAGCAGCTGACGGACGTTGAATCGCTGATCTCGCAGGGTGCGAACGCCCTCATCGTTCTCGCCCAGGATTCGGACGCCATCGGCCCGGCCATCGAAAAGGCTGCCGCCGAAGGCATTCCGGTCGTCGGCTACGACCGCCTGATCGAAAACCCGGCGGCCTTCTACATCACCTTCGACAACAAGGAAGTCGGCCGCATGCAGGCCCGCGAAGTGTTCAAGGTGAAGCCGGAAGGCAACTATGTCTTCATCAAGGGCTCGTCGTCCGATCCGAACGCCGACTTCCTCTTCGCAGGTCAGCAGGAAGTGCTGAAGGAAGCCATCGACGCCGGCAAGATCAAGAATGTCGGCGAAGCCTACACCGACGGCTGGAAGCCGGAAAACGCCCAGAAGAACATGGAACAGTTCCTGACGGCCAACGACAACAAGGTCGATGCCGTCGTTGCCTCGAACGACGGCACCGCCGGCGGCGCAATCGCAGCTCTGGACGCCCAGGGTCTTGCAGGCTCCGTTCCGGTCTCGGGCCAGGACGCCGACAAGGCAGCCCTGAACCGCGTCGCTCTCGGCACGCAGACGGTTTCCGTCTGGAAGGATAGCCGTGAACTCGGCAAGCGCGCTGCTGAAATCGCAGCCACGCTCGCCGGCGGCAAGACCATGGACGAAATCGAAGGCGTCACCACCTTCAACGGCGGCCCGAAGGGCGTCGAAATGAAGTCGGTGTTCCTCGCTCCGCTGCCGATTACCAAGGACAACCTGAACGTCGTCATCGACGCGGGCTGGATCTCCAAGGAAGAAGCATGCGCCGGCGTCAAGGGCGACGTCGCAGCCTGCAAGTAAACATGGCCGTCCGCCACTGACGGTCCGACCTCAAAAGAACGCCGCAGCGGTCGTCGCTGCGGCGTTCTTGCCGAGGTTAGGCCGCAACAGTGGACAGTGATATTATCGACGACTGCACCTGCGGTGCAAAAACAAG
The DNA here is from genome assembly GCF_001424985.1 of Rhizobium sp. Root1212. Classification (GTDB taxonomy): domain Bacteria; phylum Pseudomonadota; class Alphaproteobacteria; order Rhizobiales; family Rhizobiaceae; genus Pararhizobium. The sequence continues at coordinate 237,039 of NZ_LMDA01000012.1, read as the reverse complement.
AACAAGTGGGGGGAATGGCAGGGCCATGGCCGACACGATACAAACCACACAACTCAATCGCGCCCGCAACGCGACGGAAAATCCGGTAAGGCGCTTCTTCCGCGCCACCGAGATCGACACCCGCCTGCTGGGCATGGTCGGTGCGCTGCTGATCATCTGGATCGGCTTCCAGGTCCTGACCGGCGGCCTGTTCCTGACGCCCCGCAACCTCTGGAACCTCACGGTCCAGACCTCGTCCGTCGCCATCATGGCGACCGGCATGGTGCTCGTCATCGTCACCCGCAACATCGATCTGTCGGTCGGCTCCGTGCTCGGCTTCTGCGGCATGATCATGGGCGTCCTGCAGGCGCAGATCCTGCCGCAATATCTCGGCATGGACTCGGGTCTGACCTGGATCGTCACGCTCGCCTGCGGCATCCTGATCGGGGCGGCCATCGGCGCCCTTCACGGCTCGATCATCGCCTTCCTCAACGTGCCCTCCTTCATCGTCACGCTCGGCGGCCTGCTCGTCTGGCGCGGCGCGACCTGGTTCGTTACGTCCGGCCAGACGGTCGCCCCGATGAACCCGACCTTCCGCCTGATGGGCGGCGGCACCGAAGGCTCGATCGGCGCCACCGCCAGCTGGATCGTCGGCATCATCGCCTGTGTCGCCATCGTCGGCGCCATCATCAATTCCCGCAAGCAGCGCAAGCGCTTCGGTTTTCCGCGCCGCCCGATCTGGGCCGAATATTTCCTCGCCATCCTCAGCTGCGCGCTGGTGCTGACAGCCGTCTGGGTCGCCAACATCTATTACTGGCCGACCAACATCGCCCGCAAATTTGCCGATGCCAACGGTATCGCCTGGCCGGAAGGCGGGCTGCAAATCCCGCACGGCATCGCCATTCCGGTTCTGATGGCCATTGCCGTCGGCATCGTCATGACCTTCATCTCGACTCGCCTGCGCTTCGGTCGCTACGTCTTCGCGCTCGGCGGAAACCCGGAGGCGGCAGAGCTTGCCGGCATCAAGACCCGCTGGGTGACGATCCGCATCTTCATGCTGATGGGCATTCTCTGCGCCATCGCGGCTGCCATATCCACCGCCCGCCTCAACGCCGCCACCAATGCCCAGGGCGAGCTTGACGAGCTTTACACCATCGCCGCAGCCGTCATCGGCGGCACGTCGCTTGCCGGCGGCGTCGGCACGATTGCAGGCGCAATGATCGGCGCACTCGTCATGCAGTCGCTGCAATCGGGCATGGTGCTGCTCGGCATCGACAGCCCGCTGCAGCGCATCGTCGTCGGTGTCGTGCTGGTGCTGGCCGTCTGGGCCGACACCGTCTACCGCGCCCGCGCCAAGTAAGGAGTACGACCATGTCTGAACAACGCACTCCCCTCGTGGAACTGAAGAACATCTCCATTTCCTTCGGCGGCATCCACGCCGTGGATAACGCCTCCGTCGATCTCTACCCCGGCGAAGTCGTCGCCCTTCTCGGCCACAACGGCGCCGGCAAGTCGACGCTGATCAAGATCCTCTCGGGCGCCTACAAACGCGATGCCGGCGAAATCCTGATCAATGGCGAAGCAGCCGACATCAACAATCCGCGCGACGCCAAGAAATACGGCATCGAGACGATCTACCAGACGCTCGCCGTCGCCGACAACGTCGATGCCGCCGCCAATCTCTATCTCGGTCGCGAGCTGCGCACCGCCTGGGGCACGCTCGACGACGTCGCGATGGAAGCCAAGGCCCGCGAAGTCATGGGCCGCCTCAACCCGAACTTCCAGCGCTTCAAGGAGCCGGTGAAGGCACTGTCCGGCGGCCAGCGGCAATCGGTGGCGATCGCCCGCGCCATCCTGTTCGACGCCCGCATCCTGATCATGGACGAGCCGACGGCAGCCCTCGGCCCGCAGGAAACGGCGCAAGTGGGCGAACTGATCAAGCAACTGAAGCGCGAAGGCATCGGCATCTTCCTGATCAGCCACGACATCCACGACGTCTTCGACCTCGCGGACCGTGTTTCCGTTATGAAGAACGGCCAGGTGGTGGGCCACGCCCGCACCGAGGACGTGACCAAGGACGAAGTGCTCGGCATGATCATCCTCGGCAAGGTGCCGGAGAAGGCCATTCCGGGACCGGGGGCGATGCAGACGGCCTGACACGAACCCAACCGTAAAAAAAGAAGCCGCCGCATCCGGAAGAATGCGGCGGTTTTTGCTTGCCGAATTGGGACGGCAAAGCCGCGGTCACCGGTCGGGTGACGGGCGAGATCAATATTGACTTTCAGGACATGATGAAACGCAGGGCCGGCTTTCGAAGCCCGCGGCCGGGCGTTTTTCGAAGCGATGTCCCTCTAAGCCGTTATGCTCGTTTGTAGACGCACCATAAGGGCGTTGCATCGAGGCTGCCTTCACCCCGGAGTTCGAACCCGTTCCTGTAGTAGAATTGGAGGCTGCTCGGATTGGAAGTCTCCAGATAGACACCGTGTGATTTCGAATCCGCCTGAGAGCGCGCGGAAAAGATGTCGAGCATAGCTTTCCCGGCGCCCTTGCCCTGAATTGACGGATGGACCCCGATTACGCCAAGATAATAGTGATCTTCGCCCGGTTGATAGGCATCACAAATTCGCTCGTAGGCCGCAAGACGCGCGGCAAAGCCGGGCACATCGACTTCGAGCTTACGCCATTCGCTGGCTAGCGCAGCAGGCCAGACCGGGCGGGACGTATCGTATCCCATCACAACGCCGGCCACGCGATCGGCTTGCTGCAGCACATAGGCAGGCATTCCGAGCGCGATCCTGACCCGGAGCAGAATAGAGAAAAACTCCATCGCGCCAGCCCGGATGCCATTGGGGTTTTCGCAAAAGAGATACAACATCAAGGGGTCGTCGGCGAAGGCTTCGCCCAGGGAGGCGACTGCTTCGCTAAGGTCTCCATACATCGCACGTCTGACTTGGAACATCGCAATGTCGACCGGTGTTGAACTCGATGAGACAATAGCACAAATTCCGAAGACCCCGGCAACAACCTGAAGGTCTCAAAACCGTAGGGAAGCTTGCAATCTGCGTCGCCACGATAAGGCGGATTCGCTCAGTTCCAAGACCCATAAGCCGGATTCTGAGCGAAGGACTATTATGCCGGCCGAGGCAGGCCGCGAGCCCGGCACCGACAGCAATGGCTTGGCAATCCCGTTAGTGCTTGAGGCACTTCGCGCCCAGCGCCATTGCCTTGTATGTCCCCTTCAGGTCGACGACAAAGGCACCCTTGGTTTCAGGAAAAACGGCCATCTCGTACTTCTTGGCCAAATCGCGTTTGAAATTGGGGTCGTCTGAAAGGATGTAGCCGCCGGAGTAGCCACCTTTGAGTTCGCCGTGTGTGGCGGTGGCGACGCCAGCGTATAGATGGCCGTCGATCGAGACGAAGACCTCCGACTTGGCCGCGTTCTGAAGGCCGAGGTCCGCCTTGGTGAACACGCCAAGGTATCCCACTTCCTTATTCGCGGTCACGCCCATCTGCACGGAGCCAAGGCCAAAATCGCGCACGATCAAGCAATCGCCGCGGGTCTGGTTTGCATAGACGGTCCATCCTTCAACCTCGCCATATTTGACAAGAACGTCGCTTGCCGTTGGAACGGGCGTTTGGGCGTAGGCGGCTATCGCTGACGAAAGCGCAAAAGAGGTCGCGGCAGCGAAGTTCAGGAACTTTTTCATTGATATCCCCTTTGATGTGCAGGGCTGATCCGCCCGTGCCGTGTTGGCGAAAAGCGGGATCACCTGATAGCCAAAAAAAATGCCGTGTAGAAAACGTTCACTTGGGATGCGGGCGACAAATTCCAACCGCGCCTACAGAGGTATCCAGTCCACGCATATATGCGACGCAAATTTGTGGCGCACCCGACAGGATTCGAACCTGTGACCTTTGGAATCGGAATCCAACACTCTATCCAGCTGAGCTACGGGTGCATCCGCGGCGTTTCCGCCGAAGCAGGCTGTGCCCGGTTCATAGCCCAGGTTGATCGCCGCTTCAATGGTCAATGCGCGGGTTAACAAGGAAATTCAAGAAGGGCTCGCAGTAAGGCGAGCCCTCGGGGGAAATCTCAGGCCGGCATCGCCGTCTTGCGCACGAAGCCCTTGCTCGCGACCATCAGGTTTTGCGTATAGGCCTCGGTGATCCGGCCGGCCACGAGGTCGGGAGCCGTCAGGCGTTCGACGACGCGGCCGTTTTTCATCACGGCCAGACGCTCGCACATATGGGTGACGACGCCGAGGTCGTGGCTGACCATGATGAAGGTCAGCTTGCGGTCACGGCGGATCTGTTCGAGCAGGTTCAACACCTCCGCCTGCACCGAGGCATCGAGCGCCGAGGTCGGCTCGTCGAGCAGCAGCACCGAAGGCTCGATGATCAGCGCGCGGGCGATCGCGATGCGCTGGCGCTGGCCCCCGGAAAGCTGGTGGGCGTAGCGAAAGCGGAAGCTCGGGCCGAGGCCGACTTCGTCGAGTGCCCTGAGGATGCGCTTTTCGGCATCCGCAATGCCGTGGATGGCGAGCGGTTCCTGCAGCAGACGGTCGATCGTCTGGCGGGGGTGCAGCGAGCCGTAGGGGTCCTGAAAGACCATCTGGACCTGACGGTAGAATGCCTTGTTGCGCTTGCCGCGCGGCAGGGCCTTTCCGTCGATGACGATCTGGCCGTCGGTCACCGGCGCGAGGCCGGCGATGGCGCGCAACAGGGTCGATTTGCCCGAGCCGGATTCGCCGACGAGGCCGTAGGATTCGCCCGGCTCGACGCCGATCGAAACATCGTTCAACGCCAGGAAATCGTCATAGGTGACGACAAGGTTTTCGACTGAGATCGCCGCGGTCATAGCGCCCACTCCGGTTTGCGGTCGAGCACCGGCAGCGGATGCCGGTCGGAGCCGATGGTCGGCATGCAGCTGAGCAGGCCTTGCGTATAGGGATGCCTGGCGTTGGCGAGATCGGCGGCTGCCAGCTCCTCGACGACATGGCCGGCATACATGACGATGACCCGATCGCAGAAGGACGAGACGAGCCTGAGGTCATGAGAGATGAAGATCAGGCCCATGCCGCGGTCGGCCACCAGCCGGTCGAGAACCGACAGCACTTCGAGCTGCACGGTCACGTCCAGCGCCGAGGTCGGCTCGTCGGCGATCAGGAGTTCGGGGCCGGCGACCAGCATCATTGCGATCATCGCGCGCTGGCCCATGCCGCCGGAAACCTCGTGCGGATGCAGATCGAAGACGCGGGCGGCATCGCGGATCTGCACCGCCTCCAGCATGGCGATCGCCCGGTCGCGGGCTTCGCTCTTCGAGACATTTTCGTGGGTGCGCAGCGTCTCGACGATCTGCCGGCCGATGCTCATCACCGGGTTCAGCGAATATTTCGGGTCCTGCAGGATCATGGCGATGCGATTGCCGCGCAAGCTCCGCTTTTGCTTCCGCGTTGCCGACAGAAGGTCGATGCCGTCGAAATTCAACGTCTTTGCCGAAATCTCCGCCTGGGGCGGTGTCAGCCCCATGATCGCCCTGCCCGTCTGTGATTTGCCCGAACCGCTCTCGCCGACGATGCCGAGGCGTTCGCGGCCGAGGGTGAAGGATACGCCACGCACGGCTTGCACCGTGCCGGTGCGCGTCGGGAAGGAGACACGCAGATCGTCTACCGTCAGAAGCGGGCTCATTGGCTCGCCTCCCGCGGGTCGAGCGCATCGCGCAGGCCGTCCCCGAGAAGATTGAAGCCGAGGCTGACGACGAGGATGGCGATACCCGGCATGGTCGCGACCCACCATTGGTCGAGGATGAAGCGGCGGCCCGACGCGATCATTGCGCCCCACTCTGGCAACGGCGGCTGCGCGCCGAGGCCGAGAAAGCCGAGGCCGGCGGCCGTCAGGATGATGCCGGCCATATCGAGCGTCACACGCACGATCAGCGACGACATGCACATGGGCATGACATGGCGCAACACGATGCGGAAGGGCGATGCGCCCATCAGCTGGACGGCGGCGATATAGTCGGAATTGCGCACCGTCAGCGTTTCGGCGCGGGCGATGCGGGCGTAAGGCGGCCACGAGGTGATGGCGATGGCGAGGATGGCGTTTTCGATGCCGGGACCGAGTGCCGCGACGAAGGCGAGCGCCAAAACCAGCTTCGGAAAGGCGAGGAAGATATCGGTGATGCGCATCAGCACGGCATCGACCCAGCCGCCGACATAACCGGAGACGGCGCCGACCAACAGGCCGACGGGGGCTGCGATGATCGCGACCAGCACGATGACCAGCAGCGTCAGCCGCGAACCGTGCAGCAGGCGCGAAAGGATATCGCGGCCCTGATCGTCCGTGCCGAGAAGATACCCCTCCGTGCCCGGCGGCAGAAGGCGGGCGCCGGCGAGATTGCCGACGACCGGATCATGCGGCGCCAGCACATCGGCGAAGATCGCGACCAGTATCAAGGCGAGGATGATCAACAGACCGAGCACGGCGAGGCGATTGGATGAAAACCGCAGCCAGGTCATATAGGCCCGGCCGAGCCGCGCTTGCATGCGCGATTGCGGCCGGTCGGACAGCAGCCAATCACGGCGGGACTGTGGTTGGGACGGGGCGGTACTCATCGGGCGCGCGTCCTTGGATCAAGCGTCCGGTAGAGAAGATCGGACAGGATGTTGATGGCGATGAAGACTGAACCGATGACGATCGTGCCGCCGAGCACGGCGTTCATATCGGCGTTCTGCAGCGAATTGGTGATGTAGAGACCGAGCCCCGGCCAGGAGAACACGGTTTCCGTCAACACCGAGCCTTCGAGCAGACCGGCATAGGACAGCGCGATCACCGTCACCAGCGGCACCGCCGCGTTGCGCAACGCATGGCCCCAGATGATTCGGGTTTCGGAAAGCCCCTTGGCGCGGGCTGCAACGATATATTCCTGCGACAGCTCATTAAGCATGAAGCTGCGGGTCATGCGGCTGATATAAGCGAGCGAGAAATAGCCGAGCAGGCTTGCCGGCAGGATGATGTGGCGGAAGACGTCGATGAAAACATCCCACTGCCCCTGCCAGGCGGAATCGAGCAGATAGAAGCCGGTGACCGGCGTGAAACTGTATTCGTAGACGATATCGATGCGGCCCGGAAACGCCACCCATTGCAGCTTGGCATAGAACAGCAGCAGCGAGAGCAGTGCCAGCCAGAAGATCGGCACGGAATAGCCGACGAGGCCGACGACGCGGACGATCTGGTCGGCGATGCTGCCGCGCTTGACGGCGGCGAGGACGCCGAGCGGAATGCCGGCAAGACTGCCGATCAGCGTGCCGACGGTGGCAAGCTCCATGGTGGCCGGAAACACACGGCGGATATCGGCCATGACGGGATTGGTCGTCAGAACGGACGTCCCGAAGTTACCGGTCAGCGCATCGCGCAGATAGTAATAGAACTGGATATAGAGCGGCCGGTTCAGCCCCATTTCCTCGCGCACGCGCTCCACTACATGGGCGGGGGCGCGGTCGCCGAGCACGGCGAGCACGGGATCGATGGGGACGACGCGGCCGATGAAGAAGGTGACGGCCAGAAGGCCGAGATAGGTCGTGACCATCACGACGAGAAAGCGTGCGATGGTCGCGGCCCAGCCTTTGGCGCGGGCGCCTTTGCGCCCGGCCACCAGTTGCGATGTTTCGGGAATACTCAACGGATTACCCTTGAACGCCGGTTATTTGCTGACCGGACCGACATAGTTGGTGTCGAAGCTCGGACCCAGCTTGAAGCCCTTGAGCTTGGCGCTGTAGCCGGCCACTTCCGTCTGCTGGAAGATGATCACGAACGGACCCTTTTCCAGAACGGCCTTCTGCAGCGACTTGTACATGTCGGCGCGCTTGGCGTTGTCCTTTTCGAGCAAAGCCGCCTTCGAGGTATCCGAAAGTTCCTTCGGAACATCCCAGGCATTGCGCCAGGCGAGCGTCTTGTTCTTGCCCTCGTCGGCATTGTCCGGGTTGATCGTGAAGGTTTCGGAATTCGAATTCGGATCGAAATAATCCTGGCCCCACTGGCCGATATACATATCGTGGGTGCGAGCGCGGTACTTGGTCAGGGTCTGCTTGCCGTCGCCGGGGATGATTTCGAGCTTCACGCCGGCCTGTCCGAGCGTCTGCTGGAAGGATTCGGCAATGCCCGTCACCGGCTGGGTGTTGCGGGTATCCATGGTGACGGTGAAGCCATCGGCAAGACCGGCCTTGGCCAGCAGTTCCTTGGCCTTGGCGACGTCGAACTTGTAGGGGTTCTCGTCGAGTTCGCCCAGAACGCCCTTCGGCAGGAAGGTCTGGTGGATATCGCCGATACCCTTGATCAGGGTCGAGCCGATCGCATCGTAATCGACCAGATACTTGAAGGCTTCCACGACTTCCGGCTTCGCCAGGTTCGGGTTCTTCTGGTTGAGGCTGATGTAATAGACGGTGCCCTTCGGCGCTGCCGTGATGGCGAGATCGGCATTTTTGGAAACGGCGTCGAGATCACCCGGTTCCAGATTGCGGGCGACATCGATGTCACCGGCTTCAAGCGCAAGGCGCTGACCGGAGCTTTCCTTCATATGGCGATAGATGACACGGGCGAGCGGTGCCTTGTCGCCGTGATAGTTGTCGTTACGTTCCAGCACGACGACTTCGTTGGCACGCCATTCGCGCATCTTGAAGACGCCGCCGCCGGCATAGCCGGTCTTCAGCCAGCCATTGCCGAAGTCGTTGTCGTACTTGTATTCGTCGGACGGGGTGACTGCGGCGACGTGCTCGAGAACGAGCTTCTTGTCGACGACGGAGGCGACGGTTGCCGTCAGACAGTTCAGCACGAAGCTCGGCGCATAGGGCTTGTCGACGGTGAAGACGAAGGTGTTTTCGTCGGCAGCCTTGGCCTTTTCGGTCACGTTGTCGCCGGAGAGGCCGAACTGGGTGAGGATGAAGGCCGGGCTCTTGTCGAGCTTGACGGCGCGCTCGAACGAGAAGGCCACGTCTTCGGCGGTGATCGGGTTGCCGGAGGCGAACTTCAGGCCCTGCTTCAGCTTGAACGTATAGGTCAGACCGTCATCGGAAACCGTCCAGCTGTCGGCGAGATCGCCAACCACCTTGGAGGTGTCGTTGAGGTCGAGGCGCACCAGCAGGTTATAGGTGTTGCTGGTCATTTCCGCGGTGGAAAGCTCGAAGGCTTCACCCGGGTCCATGCTGATGATGTCGTCCATGGCAAAGCCCTCGACCAGCGTATCGGCCGGGGTGACGGCGAAGGCCGGGGCGCTGGCGAAGATCGCAAGCGACATGGCGGCGGTGGTGGTCAGCAGGCGCATGTGACGGCCGAAACTCTGCATTTTCATAGTCGTTCCCTCTTGTTTTAGCCTCTTTGGGCTTTGCTTTAAGTCTTCCGGATCAGGCAGCTTCGTGCCAGGCCTGACCCAAAACACGCAGCCAGTTTTCCCGGCAAATTTTTGCAAGCTCGCCTTCACCATATCCGGCGGCGGAAAGGGCGGCAATCAGGCTCTGGTTTCCGGCCGCGTCACCGATTTCCTGCGGAATGGTGGCGCCGTCGAAGTCCGATCCGAGCGCGACGCAATCGATGCCCATACGCTCGACGAGATAGTCGACATGGCGCACCATGTCGGAGAGCGGCGTCGCCGCATTTTCCTGGCCATCCGGGCGCAGCATGGTCGTGGCATAGTTCAGCCCGACGAGGCCGCGCGTTTCGCTGATCGCGTCGAGCTGCTTGTCCGTCAGGTTGCGGGCAACCGGCGTCAGGGCGTGGGCGTTGGAATGGCTGGCGATCAGCGGCTGGTCGGTCGTCTTGGCGACATCCCAGAAGCCCTGTTCGGTGATATGGGCGAGATCGATGAGGATGCCGAGACGATTGCACTCCTTCACGAGCGCAAAGCCGGCATCGGTGAGGCCGGGGCCGGTATCCGGGCTCATCGGATAGGCGAACGGCACGCCGTGACCGAAGATATTGTGCCGGCTCCAGACGGGACCGAGCGAGCGCAGGCCGGCGGCGTAGAAGACGTCGAGCGCGGCCAGATCCGGCCCGATCGCCTCGCAGCCTTCCATATGCAGCACGGCGGCGAAGATGCCGTCTTCCATCGCCGTGCGGATATCGGATGTCGAGCGGCAGAGGCGCCAGGCCCCTGCCCGGTCGAGCTTGAGCGCGATGGCCGCGAATTCCATCGCGATATCGAGCGACGGCTGGCGCTCCAGCGACTCGGACAGCGGCGTCGTGTAGTGGCCGTTTTCATCCGGCGTCTTCAGGACGAGCCCGTCGGAGGGAATATAGATGGCGCAGAGCCCGCCCGCGAGGCCGCCCTTTTTGGCGCGCGGGCCATCGATATGGCCACTGTCGATACCATCTGCAAATTCCGCGACCGGATCAGTCCCCTTGGCGGCATTGGCCCAGAGCCGCAGCAGCACATCGTTGTGACCGTCAAAAACCGCCTGCATCGGAAATAAATCCTGTATTAACATAAGCTTAAATTGGAAAGCCCGACCGCTTCGCAACCGCGAAAGCAGGGATGCTAGACAATCCCGAGGGTGAAGACAATCGCGCTCCCGATGTTTTCGACAGCCTGCTTGCTGCACGTCCCTCACCACTGTCACGCCCCCGTCACAAAGGTTGCCGGATGGCAACGCAATCGAAAATTGCGAGGGAACGCCGCTGGGAAAAATAGAGAACCAGTTGCATCTGGGCTCATTTTAGCAATGCTGCGACGGTGTTTGAGTGGGGGGCCATGATGGCTGGCGCGTTGGTGGAGTTCAAGGGGCACACGATGCGGCCGGTCGCACGGCTCATGGTTTGCCTGTTCATGAGCATGACTCTCGCCGCCTGCGCCAGCCGGCCTGTCGGCGTGCTGGTGCCCACCCCGACCGCCAGTGATACGACGAAGGTCGATCTTCTCGTCGCCACCACCCGTGCCCCCTCCACCGAGCCCGGCGTGCTCTATGGCGGCGAACGGGCCGAACAGGTTTCGGCCGCCGAAATCGTCGTTTCCATTCCCCCGGACAAGAACCGCAAGGCCGGCGACGTACAGTGGCCGAAAAAACTGCCGGCCGACCCGGAAAAGGATTTTTCCACCGTCAGCATCAAGCCCTTGGCGCAACTTTCGGATGCGCGATCCTGGCTGAAACGGGCCATGCCGAAGAGCCGCCGCGTCCTGCTCTTCGTCCACGGTTTCAACAATCGCTACGAAGACGCCGTCTATCGCTACGCCCAGATCGTGCATGATTCGAAGACCGACGTCGCACCGGTGATCTTCACCTGGCCGTCGCGCGCCAGCGTCTTCGATTACAATTACGACAAGGAAAGCACCAATTATTCCCGTGATGCGCTGGAAGAGTTGCTGCGCCGCGCCGCAGACGATCCGTCCGTCGGTGAAATTACCGTCATGGCTCATTCCATGGGCTCATGGCTGACGGTCGAGGCGCTGCGCCAGATGGCGATCCGCGACGGCCGCGTGAAGGCGAAGATCAAGGACGTCATCCTCGCCTCGCCGGATCTCGATGTCGACGTTTTCAAGACGCAGTTCCGCGCCATGGGGCCGAACAAGCCACACTTCACCATTTTCGTCTCGCAGGACGACCGGGCACTGGCGCTGTCGCGCCGCATTTCCGGCAATGTCGACCGCGTCGGGCAGATCGACCCGTCGAAGGAGCCCTATCGCAGCGCGCTGGAACGCGCCGGCATCACCGTCATCGATCTGACGGCGGTCAAGACCGACGACAAGCTGAGACACGGCAAGTTCGCCTCAAGCCCCGAAGTCGTGCGCCTGCTCGGCGATCGGCTGATCGACGGCCAGACGGTGACCGACAGCAATATCGGCCTCGGCGACCGGCTGGGCGCGGTGGCACTCGGAACGGCCCAGACCGTCGGCAGCGCCGCGAGCATCGCCGTCGCCACGCCGATCCTGATCTTCGATCCCAACACCCGGCAGAACTACAAGGGCCAGATCGACCGCCTGAACACCTCGGTCGGCAACACCGTGACGACAGCAGTGGGACAATGAGATGGCGGCGCCGCGGCTGCTGATGCTGCGGGGACCGCTTCGGGTCGTCGCTCTCATCCTGGCAGCGGTGCTTGTCGCCGTTGCGGGGCTCTGGGGCAGCCTCGCGCTCTTGTATCAGGCGCCCGGCGGGCCGGTGATTGCCACCCTCTGGGCGTTGCTGTCGCTGGTTGCCTTCGCGCTCATCGTCTTGCGCCGCCGGCCGCTTCACACGGCCTGCATCTATGCCGTTTTCTTCGCCATCCTGCTGTTCTGGTGGCAGACGGTTCTGCCGTCGAACGACCGCGACTGGGCCGACGATGTCGCTGAAATGACGACCGGCCTGATCGATGGTGACCGCGTCGAGCTTTCGAATGTCCGGAACTTTCAATGGCGGAGCCTCACGGACTATACGGCGGCCTGGGAAACACGCAGCTATGCACTCGGCCAACTGACCTCCGTCGATCTCATTCTTTCCTACTGGTCGGGTCCGGCCATCGCCCACACGCTCGTCTCCTTCGGCTTTGCCGACGGGCAATTCGTCACCTTCTCGGTCGAAATCCGCAAGGAACGGACGGAAGCCTTCTCGGAGATCGGCGGATTCTTCAGGGACTTCGAAACCAGCGTCGTTGCCGCCGACGAGCGCGACATCGTTCTCCTGCGCACCAACATCCGTAAGGAAGACGTCTATCTCTATCGCATCCGCATGCCGCCCGCGGCGATGCGATCGCTGTTTCTCGCCTATGTCGAGGAGGCGAACGGCCTGGCGCGTGAGCCGCGCTTCTATAACACCGTCACCGGCAACTGCACGACGATCGTCTACAAGATGATGAACCGTATCGTTTCCGGCCTGCCGCTCGATTATCGCCTGCTGTTCTCCGGCTATCTGCCGGAATACATCGCCGAGGTCGGAGGCTTCACGCCGGGCGTTTCGCTCGAAGAGCTGAGGCGCCGCGGCGCAATCAGCCTGCGGGGCCAACAGGCCGGAAACGTCAGCGATTTTTCCAACCTGATCCGCAAAGGCATTCCCGGCATCAGCGACTAAAAGACTAAGAGCACCTAACAAAACCTCCGGGCGGAGGATTGCCGAGGGATTTTCGTTCCTTGCGAGGAGCCAACCGCAGTCGATGCTTCAAGCATCGGCGAGGACTGGCGACGACGCGAGGGGCGAAAAGCACCGGCAAGCCGACCCCGCGAGGTTTTGTTAGGTGCTCTAAAGCGCAGAGTTGGCTGGTCCGTTCCGGTGCCGGCGATTCTGCGCTACAGTTCTCATAAGAATCGGGAATTTGCACATGAACCTCAAGGAGTTCGCCAGCCGGCTGGAACTTTCGCAGACGACGGTCAGCCGTGCGCTGTCCGGCTATCCCGAGGTCAAGCAATCGACCAGGGACCGGATTTTGCGCGCTGCCGTTGAATACGGATACCGGCCGAACACCAGCGCGCTCGGGCTTGCAACCGGCCGTGTCGGCGCGATCGGCATCGTGCTGAAGGGGGGTGGCGAGTTCGGGCCTCATACCAGCGAGTTCATGGGCGGGCTCGGCAACCGGCTGCAGAAAGAGGAAATCGACATCCTCGTTTCCACAGTCGAATCGACCGAGGCCGAGATCGCGACCTACCGGCGGCTTGCGGCCAGCAAACGCGTCGATGCCGTGGTGCTGCACTCTCCTTATCTCGACGATCCGCGCATCGCGCTCCTCGCCGAGCTGCGGCTGCCCTTCATCGTGCATGGACGGCCGCAGGCCGAGGGCAATTTCGGCTGGCTCGACATCGACAATTTCGGCGCCGTGCACCAGGCGACCCGCCATCTGCTCGATCTTGGCCATCGCCGGATCGCCTTTCTCAATGGCTATCGCGGCCGCATCTTCGCCGAACACCGGCAGGATGGATATCAGGCGGCGCTCTGCGAGCATGGCGTGCCGCTCGATCCCGCCCTTTCGGGCAATGGCGAGTTCACCGATGAAATGGGTTTTCGGCTGATGCAGGGCTTCCTGAGGCTTGAGGATCGGCCGACTGCTGTCGTGGCAGGCTCGATGATGTCGGCGCTCGGGGCACTCAGGGCGATCCGCATCGCCGGGCAGAAGGCGGGCGAGGATATCTCGCTCATCGCCCATGACGACGTGTTTCCCTATATCAGCCCGGAAAACCTCGTGCCGACGCTGTCGACCACCCGCTCCTCGATCCGCGCTGCCGGCGCCCGTATCGCCGAAATGCTGCTGGACCTGCTGCAGGGCGCCGCGCCGGAAAGCCTGCGGGAGGTCTGGCCGGTGGAACTGGTGATCCGCCGTTCGACGGCAGCGGCCCCGGTGAAGGATTGAGGCTGACGCCTATGAGAGGCTCGGGGCAGCAACGAACTTTGTCGTCCCCTCTCCCCGCAGGCGGGGAGAGGGTGAGGGTGAGGGGCAACGCTCCCCTTTTCATACAGATATTTTGGTAAGGCCCCTCATCCGGCCTGTCGGCCACCTTCTCCCCGCAGGCGGGGAGAAGGGACAAGTGGCGGCCCCTTGCCTTTGTCAAGCAGGACTGAAATCGACCCCGATACATGCTTGAAGCCGGCTGGCCGCCCCGTCAAACGGAAAGCTCGCGCCGTTCCTTCTCCGTTATCATCGCCAGATCGAGCACCTTCTGAAGCTCGGCGGCATGGCCGAAGCCCGGTTCCGCTGTCTTGCAGGCGCGCACCGCATCGATGAAGCGCTGGTAGTTGGTCAGCACCGTCCCGGCATCGATTTCCTTCCATACGCCCTTCTCGACATCCTCGCCGAGGCAGGCCTTCAGCGTCGAGCCGTCCGGCGTATGAATGACCTCGATTGCGCCCTTGTCGCCATGCATGCGCAGACGCAACTCGTTGAGATGGCCGACGGCCCAGCGGCTGGCATGGATGACCCCCATGGCGCCATTGGCGAATTCCGCCGTCATGGTGAAGCTGTCATTGGCATCCAGATCGTATTCGCCGATCCTGTTGCCCGGCGCCTTGTCGAAGGTCTTCAGCCGGGCAAACACGTGCTCGACATCGCTTGCCGCGCCATAGCCGGCAAAATCGAGGATGTGGATGCCGACATCGCCGAGCACGCCGTTCGAGCCATGCTTGGTCGAAAGCCGCCACAGCCATTGGGATTCGCTCGCCCAGTCGCCCCAGGCCTTAGAAACCAGCCAGCTTTGCAGATAGGAGGCCTCGATATGGCGCACCTGGCCGATTTCGCCTGATAGCACCATCTGCCGCGCCTTCTGCACTTCGGCAACGTTGCGATAGGTGAGATTGACCATGGTGACGAGGCCGGAGGCTTCCGCCGCCCGCGCCATCTCATCGGCCTTGGCATAGGTCTCGGCCAGCGGCTTTTCGCACAGCACATGCTTGCCTGCGGCAATGAGCTTCAGCGTCGTCGGGTGATGGATTTTGTCCGGGGTGACATTCGCCACCGCATCGAACGCACCCCAGGCGATCGCCTCGTCGAGCGAGGTAAAGCGGTTCTCGATGTTGTGGCGCAGGGCAAAGGCCTCGACTCGGGCGATATCGACATCGACGGCGGCGACGAGATCGACGCCATCGATAGTCGAGAAATTCATGGCATGGCTGTTGGCCATACCGCCGGTGCCGAGGATCAGGAGACGCACGCGGCTCACTTGTAACCCTCCTCGCCATCCTGATGCAGGCGCGGGCCGCGCTCGACGATCGGCTCCAAAGCCTTTTCGACCGGAACGTTCGGCGCATCGTGGATCGCCGTATAGGTGCCCTGCGGGTTGTAGGCCCACTTCACCGAATTGCGCAGAACGGTGTGCACATTGGCGTCGTGATAGGTCGGATAGGTCTCGTGGCCGGGTCGGAAATAGAAGATATTGCCGGCGCCGCGACGCCAGGTGAGGCCCGAGCGGAACACTTCGCCGCCGGCAAACCACGAGATGAACACCGTTTCGAGCGGCTCGGGAACCGAGAACTGCTCGCCATACATCTCCTCGTATTCAAGAACGAAATTGTCATCGAGCCCGGCCGCGATCGGGTGGCGCGGATTGATGACCCACAGGCGCTCGCGTTCGCCGGCCTCGCGCCATTTCAGCGCGCAGGGCGTACCCATCAGCCGCTTGAAAATCTTGGAGAAATGGCCGGAATGCAGGACGATCAGGCCCATGCCTTCCCAGACGCGTTTTGCCACACGCTCCACCACCTCGTCGCTGACGGCGCCGTGATCCTTGTGGCCCCACCAGAGCAGAACGTCGGTCCTGGCCAGCCGCTCCTCTGTCAGCCCGTGTTCCGGCTCCTGCAGCGTCGCCGTGGTCGCCTCGATGGCCGGGTCGGCGTTGAGCGCCGCGGCGATCGTATTATGCATGCCGTTGGGATAGATCCCGCGCACGATCGCATTCGTCTGCTCATGGATGTTCTCCCCCCAGACGACCGCCCTGATAGTCATGTCCTGTCCTTCCAAATGATATCGCCGAACCGCGTTTCGGGAACGCCGCGCCATGAGCGAATGCTGAAATTTGAAACCGCTTTCAAATCGAAGCGATAAAACCTCGCCGCTGCTTTGGCAAGGGGGCTTCAAAGCGAAATCCGGGCGCTTTTACTGAGGGGCCGCCGGCGCGTTACCCGATCAATGGATCGTCGATTTGGAAAGGAGGTTCAGAACCAGCACGCCGGCAATGATCAGCCCCAATCCGACGATGGCGGCCAGATCGAGCTTCTGCCCGAAAACGAAATAGCCGACGGACGAAATTAGCACGATGCCGAGCCCGCTCCAGATCGCATAGGCGATGCCGACCGGGATGCTACGCAGCGTATAGGACAGGCAGAAAAACGCCACGGCATAGCAGACGACCATCATCGCCGTCGGCAAGGGCCGGGTGAAATGCTGGGCGGCCTGCATGGCGGACGTGCCAAGCACCTCGAAAACGATCGCAACGACCAGCACGGCGTACAGCATCGGAAAGCTCATGGATTTTCTGGTCCTACTGGAAGGAAAGTGTTTTCAGGCGCTCGAACAGCGCCTTGCGGCCGTCTTGCCCGATATCGTGGCTTTGCAACAGATCCGCGAGCCAGAGACCATCCGCTGCCATACGCACCAGAAGGCAGCTGGCCGAAGAATCCGTTCCCACGAAAGCGTCGGCACGGTCGGCAATCCATTGCCGCCAGCGGGCACGCAAAGCCGGCTCAGCCAGAAGCGCGATGGTCAGCACCCGCCAGCCCTGCGCTTGGGGATCAGCCTCGGCCCCCTCCCCGCCGAGCGTGAAGACGGCAGCCAGATAGGCGCGGGTAAAGCGGCCATGCGCCACCGCATCGCCGCGCATCTCCTCGTCGATCGCTTGATCGAACTTCACAGTCAGATCATCGAACAGCCCGTCGAGCAGCGCCATCTTGCTTGGGAAGTGATGCAACAACCCGCCCTTGCTGACGCCGGCGGCTTGAGCCACCGCATCGAGCGTGACGGCGGCCAGCCCGTTTTCAAGCGACAGGCGTGCGGTGACCTCCAGCAATTGCTGGCGCACGAGTTCGGGACGTTTGCGGCGGTGATGGGCGGAAGACATGCGGGATATAAAGATACCGTCTGGACGGTTTGTCAAGACGCCTCGTTTCGAACGCGGTCAATTGCTGCAATCAGGACGATTTTGTGCAAATGGATTGGTAGCCGGGCAGCTTCACGCTAGAAGACGGGCAGATACCGGCCTTCGCCGGCATATGGATCAGGCATCATGACAGAGCCCCAGACAGAAACCCTCTACAACGCCATCGGCGGCGACGGTGCGGTGCGCGCGCTGGTCCGTCGTTTCTACGAACTGATGGATACCTTGCCCGAGGCGGCCCTTTGCCGCTCGCTACACCCGGCCGATCTCGGCGGCAGTGCGGAAAAATTCTACGAATACCTGAGCGGCTGGCTCGGCGGCCCGCCGCTCTATACGGAAAAACGCGGGCATCCCCGGCTGCGACAGCGCCATTTCGTGGCGGAGATCGGGCCGCAGGCGCGTGACGAATGGCTACTCTGCTTCACCCGCGCGCTCGAGGAAACCGTCAAGCATCCGCAATTGCGCGCAATCATTCTGGAGCCGGTGACACGGCTTGCCCACCACATGCAGAACAAGGAAGAGGAATAGATGGCCGGGATCGACCTTCGCAGCACACTGCCCTTCATCGCCGGACTGATGGGGGTCGCCGGTGTCGCAAGTGCCGCGGCCGCCGCCCATGGCGCCGATCCGCGCCTGCTCGGTGGCGCCTCGGCCATGTGCATGGCCCACGCCCCTGCCCTCATCGCGCTCTCGGCTGCATGGGATCACATCCGGCTTGCCGCCGCAAGCGCGCTGCTGCTTGCAATCGGCACCGCGCTTTTTGCCGGCGATCTGGTATTGCGCCATTTCGCGGGCCACGGGCTGTTCCCGATGTCGGCCCCGACCGGCGGCACGCTGATGATGCTCGGCTGGCTGGTGCTTGCCACCGGCGCGATGCTGCCGCGCAAGGCCACCCGCACCTGATCACCGCACCCGCCACGGCGGATCGATGCGGTTGGCGCCGGCAAAATAGAGAATGATGCGATTGCCGCCAGGATCGAAGAGTTCCGCCTCGCGCCACAGCCAGTTTTTGTCCTCGGGATCGCCAGTGAAATCGAGACCGGCCTGTTTGAGACGGAGAACGGTCTCGTCCAGATCGTCACATTCGAAATAGACGGTCACGCCGCCGGACGCACTTTGGCCCTGATGCAGCGAGAAGGTGCTATCCCCATCGGGGCAGAGGAAGCGGGCATAACGCGGACGCGCATCGACAATCGGTGAGAGGCCAAGCGCACTGTAGAAGCGCCAGCCGGCATCCAGATCCTCCATCGTGACGGTCACCTGATTGAGGCGCATGCCAGTCTCTCCCGCGCAATCCACTGTCTGCGAAAAGCTAATGCGTCACATCGATTTCCGCAACGACGCTCGCAATCACGCCCCTTCGACGACCGAAAAGCCTTCGAATTTTGGCGGGCCGAGATACATCGCGCGGTTGTCACCGGCGCTCTTGTGGGCGGCGCGGAAATTTTCCGACTTGGTCCAGCCGATGAAAGCATCGCGATCTTTCCAGGTCGAGTTCGAGACGAAAAGCGTATAGCCCTCCTCCGGAACGCTGTCGCCGCGCAGCAGACGGAACTCGATGAAACCCTGCACCTCCGAGAGGCTGGAATCCCGGTTTTTCCACACCGCTTCGAAAGCCTCCTCATGGCCGATAGCGATCCTGAAGCGGTTCATCGCATAAAACATGTCGTCTCCTCGTTTATCCGTTCCCGTGCGCCGCAGCGCTGAGGCCCTGGTGTTGATATCCCGTCGATTGGCAAAGCCGGCTGCGGAAAGGTTAGGATATTATCGTCGTCCGCGGCGCGGGCAATCGTCGGGATCGCGTGGGGCGAGCGACGCGGCAAGCGCGCCCGCCCGATAGGAAAAGGCATGACGTTTTCCAAAGCGCCAAACGGTTCCGGCCGGTCGGCAAGGAAGGCATAGAGCTCCGGCACCAGGCCATCCCCTACTTCACCGGCAAGTTTATGCAGGCCGATCATGGTCGCCTGATCGGGACGCTTTTCATACATCAAAAATCTCCCTGGGAACGCACGCTCAGTTGGCGCGGCGGTTCTCGCTCATTTCCTGGAGCGCGCGCTCGAAGCTCGACTTGCTGCCATTGCGCAGGGGCACGAAGGCCTTGCCCCACTTCTTGCAGCCGGTCTTCACGCGAAGACACGCATCATGGCTGATGCAGTCGATCGGGCAGAAGACGCAATCGACGGACGGCAGCACATTATCGATGCGCGAGACGGCCTCGCGCAGGCCGCCGTCGTGATGAATCAGTTCGGCGCCGAAGTTGCTGACGATCTGACGCAGATGCGCGACCTGGCAATCGCGGCCGCCGACATAGAGAAAGCTGCGGCCTTCGAGGCCCGGCTTGGAGGCGTCGTCGTCTGCGGCGGAAACCGCCTGCGAAGCCATCTCCTGCTGCTTGCCCTTGCCGCGCTGCTGTCGACGCTTGTCACCCATCTGCAACTCCCGATGTGTCGTTGCGGCTTGCACCGCGCGTTTCGATGAGCGCGACCCTAGTAAACTTGATAAAAAGAGTAAAGTATAAACATGACTTCTTTTATCATATTTTCTGAGAAAATTTTTCCCCGACGCAGAACGCCGCCTTCCCGAGGGAGAGCGTCGAGAAAACTATATCAATACAGTCTGTTAGGAGACTATCACTCGAAAACAAGGGGAATGGTAAACACCCAGCTGCTGCGCCCTGCCCCTTCCGGTATCTTCGGGAAAGGGGCAGCCCGCTGCACTGCCGCGAGTGCCGCCTGATCCAGAATCGGGAAGCCTGCGCTTCTGGCGATACCGACCCCCGACACCGATCCGTTCGCCGAAACCGTAAAGCGAACCTGGGCCGTGCCGGTCAGGCCTTCGCGCTTGGCCGAACTCGGATAGCGGAAAGCACGGTTGAGCTTGGAGCGAACTTTCCCGGCATAATTGGAGGCGGCGGCATTGCCGGCCTGCTGGTTCGTGTTGCCCTTTTTGCCGCTTGCTGTGCTGGCCTGAGCGTCGGCGACGCCATCAGCCTGCCCCTTCTTTGCGCTTGCCGCTGCATTGCCATCCTCGCCGGCCTTCTTCTTCACCGGCTTCTTGCGCTCGATCTTCTTCTCCGCAGGCGGCTTTTCCTTGGGCTTTTCGATCCTTTCCGGCTCCGGCCGGATTTCCGGCTTTTCCTCGGGCACCACGATTTCGACGGGGCTGACGGTTGCCGTCACTTCCGCCGTTGCCACCGTATAGGGCGTGACCTCCTCGGCCGGCAGGACCACGTCGGCCTCGACCGGCTGAACATCCGTTGACGTCTCGGTGGACACCGGCGCTTCGACCGGCGCGACCTCCTCGATGGGCTCCATTTCTTCTGGCGGCGTTTCCAGGGGGTCGACGATCTCGTCTGGATTGCCCGCCTGCACGGCGTCCTCGAAGGCGTTGCCGAGCAACGTCACTTCCATAGCTTCACCGCCCGCAATCTGCTCCGTGATCTCCTCCCGCTCCGGCTGGAACAGGGCAGCAGTACCCGCATGCGCAAGCAGCGAAAATCCGATGGCGACCGACCATTTTAGAAATGTCTTCATGACAGATACCGATGCGAGAACCGCATCAGCCCTTCAGTTCCACAGGCAGCTTCGATCCGGTGGCAAGCGCCTTCATACAGGCATCCTTGGCAACGCCCTCGCCGGTGCAGACCGGTGCATCGTTGATCAGCAGGCTTTTCACCTGATCGCATTTGGTGCCCGCCAGATCGAACTGGCGCACCTTCATCTTGCCGGCCGGAAGATCGCGGAAATCGAGAACGGCCATGCGTTCCACCAGCCCCTTCCCGTCGAACAGCACGAATTCGAACGACGCCTTGTCGAGCGACCGGGCAAGGCCGTTGGTGGCGACGAAGGTGAGCTTGCAGCCCTTTTCGGACGGGGCGACCTCGTTCAGTTCCACCGAAAGCCTGGCCTCCTGCGCCAGAAGCTGCCCCGGCAGCGTGGCCGCAGCCATCATAACAACAGAGAGTGCACGCATCGTCGTGATCATTTTGCCCATCCTAAACGCCGGCTTTCATGAGCGATTTTTCGAGAGCGGGGGGCCTTCGCGGCAGCTGCCGTTTTCACGAGTCCCGAAATAACTTTACTCAAAAAATCATGTATTGCGTCCATAATAAAAGGTGAGTATGGAAGTCAAGATACCAACACAAGGAAGGCTCGGAAAACCGACAAAAACCGTCGCCGGCCACCCTGTCAGGATGCAGGACTTTGACATCGAACGAACGAGACGCCGCGAGTGCGCCCCATGAGGCCGGCACGACAGCGCACACCATCGACAGCCGCGATCTGTTTCGCGGCGCGACCGAAATTCAGATCGTCCATGACGGCGCGATCTACCGCATGAAAATCACCCGTCAGGGCAAACTTATATTGAACAAGTAGGCAATCATGACCAGCACGACCCGTCCAACCCCCGCCGAAATCCGCGCCTACCGCGCTCAGAACCCGAAGATGCGCGAGCGCGACATCGCCGCACAGCTCGGCGTTTCGGAAGCAGCCCTTGTCGCCGCCGAAGTCGGCCTCACCGCGATCCGCATCGATGGCAGCGCCAATCGCTTCCTGGAGCGCGCTCCCGAACTCGGCACGGTCATGGCGCTCACCCGCAACGAAAGCGCTGTGCATGAGAAGATCGGCCCTTTCATCAAGGCCTCGACCGGCGAGATGGCCTCGATCGTGCTGGGCGAAGAGATCGACCTGCGCGTTTTCCCGCGTGCCTGGGCCCATGGTTTTGCCGTGACCAAGACCGATGGCGACAGCCTGCGCCATAGCCTGCAGTTCTTCGACCGTCAGGGTGTGGCGATCCACAAGGTGCATCTGCGCCCGGAATCGAACCTTGACGCCTACCATGCGATCGTTGCCGATTTCCGCATCGAGGATCAGTCGCAGGACTTCGTCGAGGACGCTCCCGCCGCCGCCGGCCCGGCCGACAATGCCACTCTCGACGTTACCGAGCTTCGTGACCGCTGGAGCAAGATGACCGACACGCACCAGTTCCACGGCCTCTTGCGCAATCTCAAGGTCAACCGCCGGCAGGCGCTGCATTCGATCGGCGAGGACTATGCCTGGCAGCTCTCCCCGTCCGCCGTCGAGCAGATGATGCGCGCTTCGGCCGAAGCCGGCCTGCCGATCATGTGCTTCGTCGGCAACCACGGCATGATCCAGATCCACTCCGGCCCGATCGCGACCATCCAGCAGATGGGCCCGTGGCTCAACATCTTCGATCCCACATTCCACCTGCACCTGCGCGGCGACCACCTCGCCGAAATCTGGGCCGTGCGCAAGCCGACCGCGGACGGCCACGTCACCTCGCTGGAAGCGCTCGACGCCAGGGGCGAGATGATCATCCAGTTCTTCGGCAAGCGCCTCGAAGGCTTTGCCGAGCGGGCGGAATGGCGCGCCATCATGGAAGGCCTCGACAAGCTCGACACCACGGCCGCGGCCTGAGGGGAAACACCATGAGCAAGCTTCACGACCTGCGCCGCCTGCGCCCCTGGGAAATGGCGCTTGCCGCACTGGCCGTCGCCGGACCGTTCCTGTTGCCGGCCATTGCGCCACAGGCCCCGGCCTTCGTCCGATCAGCGGTTGCGCAGGAGATGCAGTCCACTGACACCTCCCGGCTCGTCTCGATCGGTGGTGCCGTCACCGAGATCATCTATGCCCTCGGCGAGGAAAACCGCCTCGTCGGCCGCGATTCCACCAGCATGTACCCGGAAGCGGTGCTGAAGGTGCCGGATGTTGGCTATATGCGCCAGCTCTCGCCGGAAGGCGTGATCGCCACCAGCCCGACCGCCATCGTCTCCATCCAGGGCAGTGGCCCACCGGAGGCGCTTGCCGTGCTCAAGCAGTCGAACATTGCCTTCCGCGAAATTCCGGAAAGCTATGACGCGGCCGGCATTCTCGCGAAGATGAAGGCCGTCGGCGATTTCCTCGGCGTACCCGAAAAGGCGGCGAAGCTTAGCGAGACCGTCAAGGCCGATCTCGATGCGGCCGTTGCCGATGCCGAAAAGCGCCCGGAAGCGGGACGCAAGCGCGTCCTCTTTATTCTCAGCGCCCAGGGCGGCAAGATCATGGCCTCCGGCACAGGCTCGGCCGCGGACGGCATCATCAAGCTCTCCGGCGCCATCAATGCTGCCGGCACCTATCAGGGCTACAAGCCGCTGACCGACGAAGCGATCATCGAGGCCAAGCCCGATGTCATCCTGATGATGACACGCGGCGGCGGCCACGGCCTCAGCAACGAGGAACTGCTCGCGCACCCTGCCCTCAGCCTCACACCGGCGGCGAAGGACAAGGCGGTCATCCGCATGGATGGCCTTGTTCTTCTCGGCTTTGGCCCCCGCACAGCAAGCGCGGTGCGCGAACTGAACGCCGCGATCTATGGAAAAAACAAGAATGCGTCCGAGTGAAATGGCGGCGGGAAACGGCGACAGCCGCTCCCGCAGCATCCGCATGAAGGAAAGCTGGCGCGCCGGCGACCGGTCGCAGGCAGCGCGCCTGCTGATCGGCCTGCTCGTCATCCTCGCCGTCGTCACCTTCGTTGCCTCGATCATGACCGGCGCGGCCGATGCCTCGCTCGGCAATCTCTTACGCTGGCTGACCGGCACCGAGACCGCCGAACAGGCGCTCAGCCTGCGCGACCGGATCATCATCCTCGATATCCGCCTGCCGCGCGCCGTGCTCGGGCTTCTGGTGGGGGCGGCCCTTGCCGTTTCTGGCGCCGTCATGCAGGGGCTGTTCCGCAATCCACTGGCAGACCCTGGCCTTGTCGGCGTTTCCTCCGGCGCAAGCCTTGGCGCGGTGCTGATCATCGTGCTCGGCAGCAATCTCTTCGGCCCGGTCTTTGCCGTGTTCGGCTTCTATACCCTGCCGATCGCCGCCTTCTTCGGCGGGCTTGGAACGACGCTGCTGCTCTACCGCATCGCCACGCGTAGCGGCCAGACCTCGGTCGCGACCATGCTGCTGGCCGGTATCGCCCTTGCGGCGCTTGCGGGCGCAATCACCGGCGTCCTGATCTTCGTCGCCGACGACCAGCAATTGCGCGACCTGACCTTCTGGGGCCTCGGCTCGCTGGCCGGCGCAAGCTGGACGAAGGTGCTCGCCGCCGCCCCGATCATCGTCCTCTCGCTGTTGGTCGTGCCCTTTCTGGCGCGCGGGCTGAATGCGCTGACGCTGGGCGAAGCCGCCGCCTTCCACATGGGCGTGCCCGTGCAGCGGCTGAAGAATGTCGCGATTGTCAGCGTTGCCGCGGCAACCGGTGCATCCGTCGCCGTCAGCGGCGGCATCGGCTTCGTCGGTATCGTCGTGCCGCATGTCATCCGGCTAGTCATCGGCCCCGATCATCGTTTCCTGCTGCCGGCCTCGGCCCTGCTCGGCGGCACGCTGCTGATCTTTGCCGACATGATCGCCCGGACCATCGTGCCCCCGGCGGAATTGCCGATCGGCATTATCACCGCCTTTGCCGGCGCCCCTTTCTTCCTGTGGATTCTGCTGCGCGGCCGGTCCCATATGGGTCTTTGAGGATAGAAATGATCAAGGTCAGCAATCTTTCCGTCCGGCTTTCGGGCAAGCAGGTGCTGCACGGCGTCGAGCTTGAAGCTTTGGCCGGCAAGCTCACTGCCATCGTCGGCCCGAACGGCTCCGGCAAGACGACTACCCTGCGCGCTATTGCCGGCGAAGCGAGCTATGACGGCAGCGTCAGCATCAACGGCTACAACATCGCCAGCCTCAAGCCGTGGGAACTGGCGCTGAAGCGGGCCGTGCTGCCGCAGGCGACCGTCATCTCCTTTCCCTTCACCGTGCGCGAGATCGTCCGCATGGGTCTGGCCGTCGGCGCCAACACCCACCCCGAAGAGATCGACCGGATCGCCCAAGAGGCGCTGGAAGCCGTCGATCTCGCCGGCTTTGCCGGCCGCTTCTATCAGGAGCTTTCCGGTGGCGAGCAGCAGCGCGTGCAGCTTGCCCGCGCGCTCTGCCAGATCTGGGAGCCGGTGCGCAACGGTGAGCCGGCCTTCCTCCTGCTCGACGAGCCGGTCTCCAGCCTCGACATCCGCCACCAGTTGACGATCATGCGGCTTGCCCGCAATTTCTGCAGTCGCGGCGGCGGCGTGATCGCCATCATGCACGATCTGAACCTCACCGCCATGTTCGCGGACCACATGGTGATGATGAAGAACGGCCGGGTGCATGCCGCCGGCCGGCCGCAGGAGGTGATGACCGATGCCGTGATGGAAAACGTCTTCGGCTGCCCGATGCGGGTCAACGCCACGCCCACTGACGCCGTTCCCTTCGTGCTGCCGCATACGGCCGACGCCTGACGTATGGAACAAAACTCTCCCTTGCTCGTTAGCTGATGAGCCCTGGGCAGCTCTGTCCAGGCAAGCCGAACCCGCGGCATGAAAGGAGTTTTCAGATGGCTACAGGCCTTTTTTCCAGTTCCGCCAAAAAACGCAACGGATCGCTTCTCAACGTTTCGGTTGAAGATCAGCTGAGCGAAATCCGTGACGATATCGCTGCCCTCAGCAGCGTCCTGTCGAAACACGGCGCAAAGGCGTCAAGGGACGTACGCGCCAAAGCCGGCGATATTCGCGAGCATGCGGAAGCCGGGTTCGAAGACCTCCGGGAAAACCTGGAGCCCTTGCTCGCGGAACTGCGCGACCGCTATTCGGTTGCCGAGCGCCAGGTCCGCCAGGGCGTGCGCGAGCATCCGGTCGCCACCATCGGCGCGGCTGCGGCCCTCGGCCTGCTCTTTGCCGTTCTCATGCGCCGCCGCTGAGAAAACCTTTGGGACCGCCCTTCCCAAGGGCGGTTCAATCTATTGATTTTCCGCGCCGTCTTCTGCTTCAATCGAATCTGCCGAAGACCAAAGCCGAAAACCTTGGCGCACGCCTGAGGCGGCGCGATCTGGAGATGAAGAATGGGTTCTCTGGGGGCACTGCTCTCGACGCTGATCATGACGGATGTTGGCGTCACCGTTTCCCGCTACAAGCGCTATGGTCTTTATTGGGCGATCGCCGCCTTCCTGTTCCTGACGGCCTATATCTTCGCCCTTGTCGCCGGAACCCTCTATCTTGCAAAAGTCTATACGCCGCTCATCGCCGCAACCGCGATGGCCGCCGCGTTTCTCGTTCTCGGCTTGATCGTGCTGATCGCTCTGGCGGTCATGCGGGCCCGCGATCGGCGTATCGCCGCGGAGCGCCGGCGCCAGTCTCAGCTTCAGTCTGGCCTTCTTGCAGCAACAGCGCTTTCGCTTGTGCGCCAGCAGCCGCTGATGGCCGCGGGTGTCGCTGTGGCGCTCGGCGCCTTCCTCGGGCTGACGCGAAAAAAGACCGATAGCGACGACTGATTACAACGGCAGCCGCACCAGCGCCGTCAGACCCGCCGGCAAATATTGCACCTCGACGGAACTTCCCATCACCTTGTCCAGGCTGCGCTCGATCAGGATCGAGCCGAAGCCTTTGCGCTCCGGCTCGGAGACCGGCGGCCCGCCAACCTCCACCCAGGTCATGCGCAGCACGGTCATGCCGTCCTCGTGCAACCGGCGAGCGGTGATGATCACCTTACCGGTGCTGCGCGACAGCGACCCGTATTTGGCGGCGTTGGTCGCAAGCTCGTGCAGCACGAGGCCGAGGCCCACCGCCTGGTCCGGCCCGAGCAAAATCTCGTCCTTGTGGATTTCCACCTGTTTGTCGTAATCCCGCACATGCGGCGCGAGCTGCTTGTTGATCAGCGCCGAAAGCCGGATCGCCCCCCATTCGTGATCCGAGAGCAACCCGTGCGCCTCTGAAATCGCCTGAAGACGGCCGGCAAAGGCGGTCATGAACAGCTCGGGGTCGCTGGTGGTGCGCAGCGTCTGCCGCGCAAGCGATTGCAGCATGGCCAGCGTGTTCTTGACCCGGTGATTGAGTTCGCGCAGCAGAAGCCGCGTACGCTGGTTGGAGGCCTGCTCCTGCGTCACGTCGATATTGATGCCGAGAAAGACGGTCGGGCGTCCGAAAGCATCGCGCTCATGCACGCGCCCGCGCCCAAGCACCCAGCGGCCGCCCTTGGCGAGCCGGAAAACACCGTCATATTCCTCGTCGTTCGCCATCGCCGAACGCAGCCGCGCCAGCGCCGCCAGCCGGTCGTCCGGATGGATGGCGGCAAAGATGTCGCGGGCCTGGAGGGTGGTGGAAGGCTCGAACCCGAACATGCGCGTCATCGCCAGATTGCAGGAGATGCCGCCGCTGCGGATATTCCACAGCCAGCTACCGATATTGGCGGCATCCAGCGCCATCTCGTGCCGCTTCTCTTCACGGGAAATTTCGGCTTCCTTGAGGGCACGTTCGCGAGTTTCCTGCTTCAGCCGCATCAGCGACGACGCCAGATGCGCCAGATGGGCCAACTGTTCCACGGCATCCGCCCCGACCTCCGAGCGCGGCTCGACGTCGAAGACGCAGACCGTACCCACCGCCTCGCCGCCGATGAAGACCGGTGCGCCAGCATAAAAGCGCAGGAAAGGAGCGCCGACGACAAAGGGCTGCCCGGCAAAACGCGGATCGACCGCGGCGTCCTTGACGACGAGCGTCCCGCCCTCGGGCTGTTCGATTGCGTGGGCGCAGAAGGAGGTCGCGGCGGGCGCTGCGGTCTCATGGGTTCCGAAGGCGGCCTTGAACCACTGGTGCTGCTCGTCGAGCAAGGTCACCAACGCAATGGGAGCCTTGAAGAGCTTGGCCGCCAGAATGGTCAGCGCGTCGAAATCAGGGTCACGGGTCGCCATGTCGGGGACGAAACTCCTGAGCGCCTCGATCCGTGAAGGCGACGCGAGACCGCGATGCTCCGCCGCCTTCAATACCGTGAGTTCATCCGTCATCCCGTTCAATCCACCGGTTTTGCCGGCCCTGCTTTTCGCGATTTCTTATCCGGTCGTCCAGACCCTTGTGCACCATCGCCCATGCCGGCGCAACGCCGTTCCGGCTCCTGACGGTGTCAGGATACGAAAGCCCGCGAGGTCATCGGCGCAGAGGTGGCGTCAGGGCCATATTCCCCCTCACCCGAAATCTGCAGGATATCCTGCAGCCGCTGGCGGGCCCGGTTCACACGGCTCTTGATCGTGCCGAGCGCACAGCCGCAGATTTCGGCCGCTTCCTCGTAGGAAAACCCCGACGCGCCGACCAGAATGATCGCCTCGCGTTGATCCGGCGGCAGCATGTCGAGCGCCCGGCGGAAATCCTGCAGGTCGAGCGACCCGTACTGGGGCGGATGCTGGGCAAGCGATTCCGTGAAGTAGCCGTCGCTGTCCTGCACCTCGCGTCCGCGCTTGCGCATCTGGCTGTAAAGTTCGTTGCGAAGGATGGTGAAAAGCCATGCCTTCATGTTGGTGCCCATTTCAAAATGGTCCTGCTTGGCCCAGGCCTTCATGATCGTGTCCTGCACGAGGTCGTCGGCCCGGTCGTGCCGCCCGATCAGCGACATGGCAAAAGCGCGCAGGCTCGGCAAAGCCGCCAGCATTTCCCTTTTGAAACCTGATTCTTCAGCGTTCACGCGTTCACTCATTCTGCCACACTCGGAAGTGTTTGCCGTTCAACTGCGTCAAGCTTCTCGAGCAGGTCGAGAAATTTGTCCGGAATGGCCTCTTCCTGCACGGAAAGATAGAGCGCCCGCAGCTTCGCTGCAATCTGCGCATTTGGATCTTCTGCGGGAGGGGTTTTGTGTACCTCACGCGCTGCCCCGGCTCTGTCGTTCATAAAACTCACATGTTGTTGATGGTCATTCGAGCCGATAATGCGCGGTGAAAAAAAATGTTCCACAAGCGGAACTTTTTTTTTGACGATGCGTTTTTCCGCCGTCCTGGCCATTTAGAACCCAGGCCAGTTTGAGGGAGTATTTGCATGTCACTTTCTACCCGTATCGCTCCGTTGCTGCCCTATTTGCGGCGTTACTCGCGGGCATTGACGGGCTCGCAGACTTCGGGGGACGCCTATGTTGCCGCCGTTCTCGAAGCGCTGATCGCAGACGTCACCATTTTTCCGAACACCAGCAGCGACAGGGTTTCGCTGTTTCAACTCTATACCCGGCTGTTTGGTTCCGCCTCGGTGATGATCCCGGAGCCGGTTTCGCCCTTCGCCTGGGAAAAGCGCGCATCGATCAATCTTGCCTCGGTTTCGCCGCTCGCACGTCAGGCTTTCCTCCTCGTCTCGGTGGAAGGCTTCCGCACCGATGAGACCGCGGAAGTGCTGAGCACCACCGAGGAACACGTCAGCCGGCTTCTCGAACGCGCCTCCGAGGAAATCTCGCGTCAGGTCGCAACCGATATCATGATCATCGAGGACGAGCCGCTGATCGCTATCGACATCGAGCAGATGGTCGAAAGCCTCGGCCACCGCGTCACCGGCATCGCCCGCACCCGCGACGAGGCGGTAGCGCTGTTCAAGTCCACCCGGCCCTCGATGGTGCTTGCCGATATCCAGCTGGCGGACGGCAGCTCCGGCATCGACGCCGTGAACGAAATTCTCCAGAACACGGCGATCCCGGTAATCTTCATCACCGCCTTCCCGGAAAGGCTCCTGACCGGCGAACGGCCCGAACCGACCTTCCTCGTCACCAAGCCGTTCAACCCGGACATGGTCAAGGCCCTGATCAGTCAGGCACTGTTCTTCAACGAGTCGACCAAGGCCGCCGCCTGATATCAGGCGGTATTCCTTGCGCTCCATCGCGCCCAGCCGGATCGAACGCCGGCTGGGCGTTTTTGCATGCTGATGCAGGTTGAGGAGCCCCGAAAAAGATAACAGCCAGTGCCGGGGGAAGGCACTGGCTGATATCGACAACTCACCGAGGGGGCATGTGAGCTGATAGCCGGATTTTTTTGGGGTGTTCGCATTGGGGGCGATGCGAACCCTATCCGGACACCGCATTAACGGCGCCGCCGGAAAAAGGTTCCGGTGTTCGAAGAAAAAAGTAAAAAACTTTGAGAGGCCGGAAAGGCAGGATTACAAGGCTTCCAGCTCTGCCCGGTGGCGGTAGAGCGCCAGGAATTTCCGGTAGTCCCGCTCATAGACATCACGCTTTTGAGGGTCCGGCCGCCGCTCCTGCCCGCCGGGATACATCGCCTGACCTGCTGCCGACAGGTCACTGTAAAGACCGCCGGCCACCGCAGCCACCATGGCAGTGCCGAGCAGCACGGCGTCGCTCACATGCGGAACCACCACCCGGCAGCCCGTCGCGTCGCTGTAGAGTTCCATCAGCAGCGGGTTCCTCACATGGCCACCGGTGACGTGGAGTGTGTCGAGGTCGTAGCCCGCCTGCCGCATCATATCGAGGATATGGCGCACACCGAGCGCGATGGCGACGCAGGTGCGCCAGTAGAGCCTGCAAAGCGCATCGAAGGAGCTGTCGAGCGTCAGCCCGCTGATGACGCCGAGCGCATGCGGATCGGCCAGCGGCGAGCGGTTGCCGTGGAAATCCGGCAGTACATGCAGGCGGCTGGCGAAATCCTCGCCTTGCTCGGCGCGCATCTCCTGAATGCGCAGCACGATGCGAGCATGCACATCCGGGTTTGGATCGCCGCCGGCGCTGTGGCTGCGCACGACGTGATCGAGCAGCGCGCCGGTTGCCGACTGCCCACCTTCCACCAGCCAGGCGCCGGCAAAGCCCGCTTCGAAATAAGGCCCCCAGAGCCCGAAGCCCGGCTTCATCTCTGGAGAAAAGGCGACGATGCAGCTCGATGTGCCGGCAATCAGCGCCAGCCGCCGCTGCAGCGTGCCGGTATCGCCGGCAAAGCCGCCGAGCACGCCGATGGCGCCGGCATAGGCATCGATGAGACCGGTCGCGACCCGGCACTCCTCGTCAAGCCCCAGTTCCATCGCGGCGGCCGCCGTCAGCGTGCCGACGGACTGGCCGACCGCCGCCGTCTCCTGCGGCAGGCCGCCGCGCTCCAGCAGATCCTCAAGGCCGATCTCCTTCAGGAAGCCGGCATTCCAGCCGTTCTTCTCGTGGGCCAGATAGTTCCATTTGGCCGTCAGCGTGCAGCGCGAACGGGCCTGGCTGCCGGTCGCCCGCCACGACATGAAATCGGCGAGATCAAAGACGTAGCCGGTCTTTTTCCATTGCTCCGGCAGGTTCTTCTTCAGCCACATCAGCTTCGGCATTTCCATTTCCGGCGACATGACGCGGCCGGAATGGGCAAGGATCGGGTGGTTGGTCGCCGTGCAGGCATCGGCCTCGGCCAATGCCCGGTGATCGAGCCAGACGATCGTATCCCAGCGCGGATCGCCCTTGCGATTGACGGAGAGCGGCGCGCCCTCCCTGTCGCGCACGACGAGCGAGCAGGTCGCATCGAAGCCGATGGCGGCAATCGATGAGGCCGGCACATCCGCCTTCGCGCGCGCCGTCTTCACGGCGATGCAGGCGGCCTGCCAGATGTTCTCAGAATCGTGCTCGGCGTGGTTTTCTTCCGGCCGGTTCATGGCGATCGGGTAATCGGCGCGGGCCAGCAGCCTGCCGTGCCGGTCGAAGATACCGGCGCGGGCGCTGCCGGTCCCGATATCGACGGCAACAAGCAGATCGCGCATTAAGCGGTGTTCCCATCCCTTTGTTCTTGGTGAACAAAGTGGATCAAATCACGCATCTCGTCAAACACCACGTCCGGCTTGAGGCACAGCAGGGAATTGCGATGACGTTCGCTTTTGGCATGGGATGCGCCGGTATAGGCAAAAACCCGCATGCCCGCAGCCTTCGCCGCCTGAACACCGGCCGGGCTGTCTTCGATCACGATGCAGGCCTCGGGCTCGACGCCCATGCTGGCGGCCGCGTGCAGGAAGAGATCGGGCGCCGGCTTGCCGTTTTCGACCATGCTGGCGCTGAAGATATGCGGCTCCAGCCTGTCGATCAGCCCGGTGATGGTCAGCGACAGGCGGATGCGCTCCGGCTGGCTGGACGAGGCGACACAGCGCGCCACATCGAGTTCGTCCAGCGCCTCGGCGATGCCCGGCACCGGCTGCAATTCCGCGCGAAAACGCCGATAGAGATCAAGCCGCATCTGCTCGAGAAAACGGTCGTCGACGGCAAGACCGTAATCGTCATGCAGGATCGCCGACATGCTTTTCAGGCTTTTGCCGAGGAATTTCTCCGTCGCCTCCTCGGCATCCATCTCGACGCCGGCATTGCCGAGAATGCCGACCAGCACCTCGAGCGACAAGGGCTCGCTGTCGACCAGCACGCCATCACAATCGAAGATCACCAGCTTGGGTACGGTCATCAAACAGCCCCTCGCGTCATGGCGCCCCAAACCGGAGCAGCCACAAGGTTACGCAGGGGGCGAGGCGTCATGATGTCAATCCCCAAGCTTTCCGTCGAGATAGAGCTGCAGGGTCGCCCGCGTGCCCTTGCCCCGGAGCGTTTGCAGCGCATGTGCGAAACGCCTCCGGAACAGATCGGATGTGGCAACTTCGCCGAAGATATCCGAAAGCGCAAGGAAGGCCTCGGGATTATCCTTCGCTTTCAGGGCGGCTTCCTGCAACCGGTCGGCACTGGCATCGTTGAAGGTGATCGGCTTGCCGCTATCGGTCGTTCCTTCGAAGTAACGGCACCACAGCGCCGACACCAGCGCCAGGCCAACGACATCCTCGCCGCGCTTCAGCCGGTCGGCTGTCGAGGGCAGGATGAATTTCGGCTGGCGGTTGGAGCCGTCCTGTGCAAGGCGCGGGATAGTGTCGCCGATCTTGGGATTGAACAGGCGCTTTTCCACGAGCTTGAAATAGTCGTGCAGGTTGGTGTCCGGCACCGGCGGCACGATCGGGATGATTTCGTCATGCTCCAGCTTGTCGAGGAAAGCCTGAATGATCGGCTCCTCCATCGCTTCATGGACGAAGTGGATATCGAGCAGGGCCGCCGGATAGGCAATCGCCGCATGGCCGCCATTGAGGATACGGATCTTCATATGCTCATAGGGTGCGACATCGGCCACGAACTGGACGCCGACATCCTCCAGCGCCGGTCGTCCGGCCGTGAACTTGTCCTCCAGTACCCACTGCTTGAACTCTTCGCAGAACACCGGCCAGTTGTCGTCGATGCCATAATCGGAAGCGGCGATGCCGATCTCGCGCGGACCGGTCGCGGGCGTGATGCGGTCGACCATGCCGTTCGGGAAGGCGACATTGGCGTCGATCCAGTCGGCCAGCCCCGGATCGGACAGGCGGGCAAGGCCGGAAACGGCGGCGTGGGTCACTTCGCCATTGCCGGGAATGTTGTCGCAGGACATGACCGTGAACGGCACGACGCCCGCTTGCTTGCGCGCCTTCAGGCCGGCGATGATCAGCCCGAAGACCGTCTTCGGCGCCGACGGGTTTTCTGCATCCGCAACGATCGCCGGGTGCTTCGGGTTGAAGAGACCCGAAGCAGGATCGATGAAATAACCACCTTCGGTGATGGTCAGCGACACGATACGGATCGCCGGATCGGCAAGCCGGGCGATGGTCGCGTCCGGATTGCCGGGGCTCAAATAATCGATCATCGGGCCGGTGACACGGGCGGCGCTCTTGTTGTTGTCCTGCTCGACCACGGTCGTCAGGTAATCCTGCTCGGCAAGCTTTGCACGCATCGTCTCGTCGGACGGCAGTACGCCGGCGCCGACAATCGCCCAGTCATGGCCCTTGCCCGTGTTGAACAGATCGTCGAGATAGATCGCCTGATGGGCGCGATGGAAATTGCCGACGCCGAAATGCACGATGCCGGCCTTGAGATCGGACCGTTCATAGGCGGGAACGGCGGCGGTCTCCTTGATGGCGCTAAGATTGGCGAGCGAAAGTTTCGTGGTCATGTCATCTTCCTTTCGATGAGCCTCAGCTCATCCAGTTGCCGCCATCGACATTGTAGGTCTGGGCCACGACGTATTCGCTCTCGGCTGAGGCGAGGAAAATCGCCATGCCCGTCAGGTCTTCCGCCGTGCCCATGCGTCCGAAGGGCACTTCCTCGCCGACGAGCCTTTTCTTCTCGCCGCGCGGCCGGTTCTCGTATTTGGCAAACAGCGCATCGACCCCGTCCCAGTGCTCGCCATCGACGACGCCCGGTGCCATCGCATTGACGTTGATGCCGTGCTTGATGAGGTTGAGGCCCGCCGACTGGGTGAGGCTGATGACCGCCGCCTTGGTGGCGCAATAGACCGCAACCAAGGCTTCCCCACGCCGCCCGGCCTGGCTTGCCATGTTGATGATCTTGCCGCCGCGCCCTTGCGCGATCATCTGTTTCGCCGCCGCCTGCATCGTAAACAGGGTGCCCGCGACGTTGATCGAAAACAGCCGGTCGTAGCTCTCGCGGGTGATCTCGACGATCGGGGCGAGATCGAAGAGAGCGGCATTGTTGACGAGGATGTCGAGCCCCCCGGCCTTGGCGACGACCGCTGAGATAGCTGCATCGATCGAGACCTGATCGGTCACATCCATCTCCACGGCATAGGCCGAGAGGCCGAGTTCATCGGCCGTCGCCTTTGCCCGCGCAAGATTGATGTCGGCGATCGCCACCGTTGCCCCTTCGCGGATATAGGCTTGCGCGAAGGCGCGACCGATCCCGCGCGCCGATCCCGTGATCAGCGCGTTCTTTCCCTGAAGCCGTTTCATCGGATTGCCATTCCTTTTTCATCGAAGCGGTGCACGCGCCCTTCGTCGGGCGAGAGGTAGACGGTGTCGCCATGCTCGGCGCCGAAATCGCCGCCGACGCGGGCCGTCACCTGACCCATGCCCTCGGTCTTGATATGCAGGAAGGTATCGGCACCCAGATGTTCCGCCACACTTACCGTGCCCTTCCAGGTTCCACCTTCCCTCGAGAGACGTAGATGTTCCGGCCGGATGCCGATGGTGTGCGCTCCATAGGGCTGCGAAATAGCGCCCGTGGCGAAATTCATGCGCGGCGAGCCGATGAAGCCCGCGACGAAGAGGTTGTTCGGCTTGTGATAGAGATCGAGCGGCGAGCCCACCTGTTCGACATTACCGGCGTTCAAGACGACGATCTTGTCGGCCATGGTCATGGCTTCCACCTGGTCGTGGGTGACGTAGATCATCGTCGTCTTCAGCTGGTTGTGCAGTTCGCTGATTTCGAGCCGCATCGTGCCGCGCAGCGCCGCGTCGAGGTTCGACAGGGGCTCGTCGAAAAGAAAAGCGGATGGTTCGCGCACGATCGCACGGCCGATGGCGACACGCTGGCGCTGACCACCCGAAAGCTGTCCCGGACGGCGTTCGAGATAATTGGTGAGATTGAGGATGCGGGCGGCATCCGCCACTTTCTTCTCGATGACGGCAGGATCGGTCTTCGCCATCTTCAGCGGGAAGGCGATATTGTTCTTCACGGTCATGTGCGGATAGAGCGCGTAGGACTGGAAGACCATGGCAAGCCCGCGTTTTGCCGGTGCCGCTTCCGTTACGTCCTTGCCGTCGATCTCGATCTTGCCGCTTGAGACATCCTCAAGGCCGGCGATCATGCGCAGAAGCGTCGACTTGCCGCAGCCCGAGGGGCCGACGAAGACGACAAACTCCCCGTCTTCTATATTGAGGTCGATGCCCGGAATGACCGTGGTCGCACCGAAAGACTTGTTGACTTTTCTCAGCTTGATATTGCCCATGTTTCGCTCCCGCTTGTCTTGTTCTTGCTCACTTCACGGCGCCGAAGGTCAGGCCGCGCACGAGCTGCTTTTGTGAAAACCATCCCATGATCAGGATGGGGGCGATGGCGAGCGTCGAGGCCGCCGAGAGCTTGGCCCAGAACAGGCCTTGCGGACTTGAGAAGGACGCGATGAAGGCCGTGAGCGGCGCCGCGTTGGTGGTCGTCAGGCGGATGGTCCAGAAGGCTTCGTTCCACGCCAGGATGATGTTGAGCAGAAGCGTGGAGGCGATGCCCGGAACCGCCATCGGCGTCAGCACGTGGACGATTTCGTTCCAGAGGGAGGCCCCGTCCATCCGCGCGGCTTCGAGAATCTCGCCCGGAATTTCGCGGAAGTAGGTGTAGAGCATCCAGACGACGATCGGCAGGTTGATCATCGTCAGCATCACGGTCAGGCCAAACCGGTTGTCGAGCAGGCCGAAGTCACGGAACAACAGGTAGATCGGCACCAGCACGGCGACCGCAGGCATCATCTTGGTCGACAGCATCCACATCAGGATGTCCTTGGTCTTCTTGGTCGGCGAAAACGCCATCGACCAGGCCGCCGGCACCGAGATGATCAGGGCCAATAGCGTCGAGCCCACCGAGATGATCACCGAGTTCAGGAAGAACTTGAAGTAGTTGCTCTGCGCCTGCACGGCCGCATAGCTCTCGATGGTGCCCGACGGGATCAGGTTGAAGCCCTGGATCGCCTCGGTCTCGGATTTGAACGAGGTGATGATCGTATAGAGGATCGGGAAGAAGATCAGGAGCGCGACGATCCAGGCGACGATCGTGAAGAACACTGTTCTTCTCTTTGAAACTGCACGAGCCATGGTTCTGCCTCCTTACTTGTCGAGGTTCTTGCCGACCGCACGCATCAGGAAAAATGCGACGATATTGGCGAGGATGACTGCGATGATGCCGCCGGCCGAAGCGCCGCCGACGTCGTAGCCGAGAAGTGCTGTGCGGTAGATCAGGAACGGCAGGTTGGTGGATGCGTAGCCCGGTCCGCCGTTGGTGGTGACGAGGATTTCGGCATAGACGCCCAGCAGGAAGATCGTCTGGATCAGGATGACGACCGTGATCGAGCGGGCGAGATGCGGCACCGTCAGGTAGATGAAGCGATTGACGAAGCCGGCGCCGTCCATCTCGGCTGCTTCCTTCTGCTCGCCGTCGAGCGATTGCAGCGCGGTGAGCAGAATGAGCGTCGCAAAGGGCAGCCACTGCCAGGCGACGATAATGACGATCGACAACAGCGGATATTGCCCGAACCAGTCGACCGGCTGAAAGCCGAGAAAGCGGCTAATATCGGCAAAGACGCCGTATTGCGGGTGCATGATCATGTTCTTCCACACCAGCGCCGCGACCGGCGGCATGACGAAGAACGGCGAGATCACGAGAATACGAACAAGCCCCTGCCCCCACATCGGCTGGTCGAGCAGCAGCGCGATCGCGATACCGCCGATGACGGTGATGGCGAGCACGCCGACGACGATGACCAGCGTGTTCCAGATCGAC
Source organism: Rhizobium sp. Root1212 (assembly GCF_001424985.1). GTDB lineage: Bacteria > Pseudomonadota > Alphaproteobacteria > Rhizobiales > Rhizobiaceae > Pararhizobium. The sequence continues at coordinate 199,407 of NZ_LMDA01000012.1, read as the reverse complement.
TGGAAGAAGGCCGGGTCAGTGTAAAAGAACTGATAGTTGAACAGCCCGGCCCAGCTGACATTGCCCGGATTGAGCAGATTGTAATTCTGGAAGGAGAACCACAGCGTCATCGCCAGCGGTACGATCATCCAGATCAGGAGAAGCCCGACCGATGGGGCCATCATCCAGCGTGCCAGCGCACGGGTATTATGTGTCGCCATTGCAATGTCCCTCCCACTGTTTCCAGGTTATCGAAGGCCCCTCCCCAACCCTCCCCACAAGGGGGAGGGAGTTGATCGAGGATGCCGAGCCTCTGCCGCCAGCCTTGCTCCGTAGACTCCCTCCCCTTGCGGGGGAGGTCTGGGGAGGGGTTTTTCGCAGCAACCCTGATTTCATTATCGGATCGAAAACCCCGGCGTCATTAACGCCTTGCCGTGAAAGCTCACGCCGATGACGCCGGGTTCAGCGGCGATCCGGAGAGCACCCGGATCGCCTTTCCTTGGGAAGGAACCTTACTTGATGTAGCCGCCGCGGGTCATTTCGCGGGTGGCGGCCGTCTGGGCCTGCGCCAGCGCATCGTCAACCGACATCTGACCGGCAAGCGCCGCCGAGAACAGCTGTCCGACCGTCGTGCCGAGACCCTGGAATTCCGGGATCGCGACGAACTGGACACCGACATACGGCACCGGCTTGACGGACGGGTTCTTCGGGTCGGCGGCGTTGATGCTATCAAGCGTCATCTTGGCGAACGGAGCCGCCTTCTGGTACTCGGGGTTGTTGTAGAGCGAGGTGCGCGTGCCCGGAGGAACGTTTGCCCAGCCTTCCTTCTCGGCTACCAGATCGAGATAGTGCTTGGACGTTGCCCAGGACACGAACTTCTCGGCGGATGCCGCCTTCTGGGTACCTGCCGGGATGGCGAGGTTCCAGGCCCACAGCCAGTTACCGCGCTTGCCGAGACCGGTGTCCGGGGCGAGGGCGAAACCGACCTTATCGGCCACGGTCGAATCCTTCGGGTTGGTTACGAAGGACGCAGCCACCGTGGCATCGATCCACATGCCGCACTTGCCCTGCTGGAAGAGCGCCAGGTTTTCGTTGAAGCCGTTGGACGAAGCGCCCTGCGGGCCGGCGTCGTTCATCAGCTTCACATACATATCGAGCGTGTTCTTCCACTCCGGCTGATCGAACTGGGGCTTCCAGTTTTCATCGAACCAGCGGGCGCCGAAAGCGTTGGACGTGGCGGTCAGGAACGCCATGTTCTCGCCCCAGCCGGCCTTGCCGCGAAGGCAGATGCCGTTGATGTCGTTGGCACGGTCCGTCATCTTGCGGGCCGCTTCGTTGATGAACTCCCAGGTCGGGGCATCAGGCATGGTGAGCCCGGCCTTTTCCATCAGATCCTTGCGGTACATCACCATGGAGCTTTCGCCGTAGAACGGGGCAGCATAAAGCTTGCCGTCGTCACCGGTCAGGCCCGAACGGATGGCCGGGAGCAGATCGTCGACGTCGTAGTCGGCGCCGAGATTGTCGAGCGGCAGGAGCCAGCCCTGCTTGGCCCAGATCGGAACTTCATAGGTGCCGATGGTCAGGACGTCATACTGGCCACCCTTGGTGGCGATGTCGGTGGTGACGCGCTCACGCAGCACGTTTTCTTCAAGGGTAACCCACTCCAGCTGAATATCCGGGTTCGCCTTGGTAAAGTCTTCGGTCAGGCCCTGCATGCGGACCATGTCGCCATTGTTCACCGTCGCAATGGTGAGGGTCTCGGCCTGGGCCAGACCTGCAAAGACGACTGCCGAGCAGGCGCTCAGCAACAAAGTTTTCAATTTCATATTCTTCCTCCCAGAAGAGTTATGAGCATTTGCCTCGCTCAAGGGCAATTACTCACAAATAGGCGAAATTTGTCAATCGCCATTCGTTGCTGCAGCGCCGAAGGCAATGGACAAGCCGCTGTTTAAAAAGGAAGATTTATTTCGGGCAAAAGCTCATTGATTGAGCAAAAACGACGCAGTCGATTCGTCAGTGATCAGACCGTTGATGATCCGGCCCTTCAGCGCGGCCGCAAGAGCTGCCCGCTTGCGCTCGCCCTTGGCCATGCCGATCACCGCCGCCGTGTCACGCGACGGCAGGGGAACGGAGGCGACGCGCTCGTTGATGCTGCCTTCCAGCAGCTTGCCGTCATGGTCGAACATCCAGCCGCAGATCTCGCCGGCGGCCCCCTCGGCCATCAGCTTCAGCATCTCGTCCTTCGCCAGGAAGCCGTCCTCGCAGATCGGCGCCTTGTCGCCGAGTTCGCCGACGCCGACGAAGGCGACATTGGCCTCGGCGCCGAGTTGCAGCGCCGACTTCACCAGGAGCTGATTGTGCAGCAGCGCCCGCTCCTCGGCCGAGGAGACGAGAACCGGCAAAGGCATCGGGAAATGCCGCGCCTTCACCGCATCGGCCATGGAGAAGATGACGTTGTAATAGGCGGCCGACCCGTCGAGCCCGATATTGCCGGTCAGCGACACGATGCGGTGCTGCGGACAGTCCATCGCCGGCAGCTGGTCGATCGCCGCCTTCAGCGTTCGCCCGGTGCCGATGGCCAGGACCAGCGGCTCGGCCGATTTCAGCCAGCGCTCGATTTCCGCCGCCCCCGCCTCGGCGATGCCGACCGTGGTCGAAGACGAGCCGGGGTCGCTCGGTACAACATCCACATGGCGCAGATCGTATTTTTCACGAAGGCGCTGGCCAAGCTCCAGACAGGCGGCGATCGGGTGGTCGAGCCGCACCTTGATCAGCCGTTCGGCCATGGCGAGGGACACCAGCCGCTGTGCCGACTGGCGCGAAATGCCCATCGTCGCGGCGATCTCGTCCTGCGTCCGGCCGGCCACGTAATAGAGCCAGCCAGCGCGTGCGGCATCGTCCAGTTTGTTGTTTGCTTCCGCCCTGCGCGCCATGTTTTTCTCCTTCCCCAGGTGCTGCCATTTTTTAGGCGCTCCTGTCAAACGAACGATGCGCGCGCTTCCCCTCGCCTCTGGCCCAACCCCTTGCGGCACGGCATTTTCAAGCATTTTGATCTGCGAATTTTTACCGTTTGATAAAAAAATTTTCCGTGTTACCGTTTCAACATCCTGAGGCATTGACATTTGGGAGCAATAAAATGGGAACGACTGAAAACGGCATTGTCGGCGGGCGGCTCGATCAGGCCGATTACGTCCGGAATTTTGCCGATCTGCATCCACCGCTGGATGACCACGAGGCGCTGGTCGCCTCCGACCGCTGCTACTTCTGCTACGACGCGCCCTGCATGACGGCCTGTCCCACCTCCATCGATATTCCGCTGTTCATCCGGCAGATATCGACGGGCAATCCGATCGGCTCGGCCAACACCATCTTCGACCAGAACATTCTGGGCGGCATGTGCGCCCGCGTCTGTCCCACCGAAACGCTCTGCGAGCAGGCCTGCGTGCGCAACACCGCCGAGCAACGCCCCGTGGAGATCGGCCGGCTGCAGCGTTATGCCACCGACATCGCCATGCGCGACAATCACCAGTTCTATCAGCGCGCCGAACCGACCGGCAAATCGATCGCCGTCGTCGGCGCCGGCCCAGCCGGCCTCGCCTGCGCCCACCGCCTTGCGGTGAAGGGCCATGACGTCGTGCTTTACGATGCCCGCGAAAAGGCCGGTGGCCTCAACGAATATGGCATCGCCACCTACAAATCGACCGACAACTTCGCCCAGAAGGAAGTCGATTACGTGCTGTCGATCGGCGGCATCGACTGTCGCAACGGCCAGATGCTGGGCCGTGATTTCAGCATTTCGGACTTGCTCGAAAAGCATGATGCCGTATTCCTCGGCCTCGGCCTCTCCGGCGTCAATGCACTGCGGGCCGAAGGCGAAACTCTGGCCGGCGTCGATGATGCCGTCGATTTCATCGCCGCGCTTCGCCAGTCTGAAACCAAGGCGGATGTAGCCGTCGGCCGCCGTGTCGTCGTCATCGGCGGCGGCATGACCGCGATCGACGCCGCCGTGCAGGCCAAGCTTCTCGGCGCCGAGGAAGTGACGATCTGCTATCGCCGCGGCAAGGAGCATATGAACGCTTCCGAATTCGAGCAGGATCTAGCCGCGGCCAAGGGCGTCTCGATCCGCCACTGGCTGCAGCCGAAACGCATCCTTGCCCGTGACGGCAAGGTCGCCGGCATCGAGCTCGACTACACCACCCTGGCTGACGGCCGTCTCGTCACGACCGGCGAAAGCGGTGCCATCGTCGCCGACCAGATTCTGAAGGCCATCGGCCAGACCTTTGAGGCCGACGGCCTCGGCACCGTCGCCCTTGAGGGCGGCCGGATCGCGGTCGATGCGGAAGGCCGCACCTCCATGAACGGTGTCTGGGCCGGCGGCGACTGCATCGTCGGCGGCGAGGACCTGACCGTTTCGGCCGTCGCCAACGGTCGTGATGCCGCAGAATCGATCCACCGCGCATTGATGGCTGCCACGCAGCCCGTCACTGCCGTCGCCTGAAGGGAGGAATGAGCTATGGCTGACCTGCGCAACAATTTCGTCGGCATCAAATCGCCGAACCCCTTCTGGCTCGCCTCGGCACCGCCGACCGACAAAGCCTACAATGTCGAGCGCGCCTTCAAGGCCGGCTGGGGCGGCGTCGTCTGGAAGACGCTGGGCGAGGAAGGCCCGCCCGTCGTCAACGTCAATGGCCCGCGCTACGGCGCGATCTGGGGCGCCGACCGCCGCCTGCTCGGCTTGAACAATATCGAGCTGATCACCGACCGCGACCTATACACCAACCTGCGCGAAATGAAGCAGGTGAAGATGAACTGGCCGGACCGCGCCCTGATCGCCTCGATCATGGTGCCCTGCGAGGAGGAAAGCTGGAAGGCGATCCTGCCGTTGGTCGAGGAAACCGGCGCCGACGGCATCGAACTCAACTTCGGCTGTCCGCACGGCATGTCGGAACGCGGCATGGGTGCCGCGGTCGGGCAGGTGCCGGAATATATCGAGATGGTCGTGCGCTGGTGCAAGCAATACACCCGCATGCCGGTCATCACCAAGCTGACGCCCAACATCACCGATATCCGCAAACCCGCCCGCGCCGCCAAGGCCGGCGGTACCGACGCCGTGTCGCTGATCAACACGATCAACTCGATCGTGTCCGTCGATCTCGACAACTTCGCCCCGAACCCGACGGTCGGCGGCAAGGGCACCCACGGCGGCTATTGCGGCCCGGCTGTGAAGCCGATCGCGCTCAACATGGTCGCCGAGATCGCCCGCGATCCGGAGACTTACGGCCTGCCGATCTCCGGCATCGGCGGTATCACGACGTGGCGCGATGCGGCGGAATTCCTGGCGCTCGGGGCCGGCAACGTGCAGGTCTGCACTGCCGCCATGACCTACGGTTTCAAGATCGTACAGGAGATGATCACCGGCCTCTCCAACTGGATGGACACAAAGGGTCACCGCAGCCTCGACGACATCTGCGGCCGCGCCGTTCCGAACGTCACCGACTGGCAGTACCTGAACCTCAACTACATCGCCAAGGCCCATATCGATCAGGATGCCTGCATCAAATGCGGCCGCTGCCACATCGCCTGCGAGGATACCTCGCATCAGGCGATCACCCAGTTCGTCGATGGCGTCAGGCACTTCGAGGTGATGGAGGACGAATGCGTCGGCTGCAATCTCTGCGTCAACGTCTGCCCGGTCGAAAACTGCATCACCATGGTCGGGCTTGAGCCCGGCACGCTCGACGAGCGCACCGGCAAGATCGTCGATCCGAACTACGCCAACTGGACGACGCATCCGAACAACCCGATGGCCCGCCAGGCCGCGGAATAAGAGGCTTCGGTTTCGCCAAGATGAGGGTTTTTGCCCCTCACCCTACCCCTCTCCCCGCACGCGGGGCGAGGGGATGACGGAGGTTGCCGCTTCTTCCTTTTCCCCGTTTTACGGGGAGAAGGTGGCCGACAAGCCGGATGAGGGGCGGAACTTGCTCGGAGTGCGCAGCGAATTTCCCCTCCACGAACACGCATTCATCACGAAAACGAGACGATGCGTCTACAAAACAGGCATTGTCGCGCGGAGCGAACTCGTCAATAAGGAGTTTAAGAAGAAACGCACAAACGCGCGGAAACGCTCTTGAAATTGAAAACGGAAATTCCCCGCAAACGGCTGCACCTGATCACAGGTGTCTGTCTCGGGCTGTTTCTGCTTACCCATTTCCTCAATCACGCGCTCGGCCTCATCTCAGTCGATGCCATGGAGAAGGGCCGCACGCTCTTCAACATCCTCTGGCGCAACTGGCTCGGCACGGTCCTGCTCTACGGCTCGCTGCTGACCCATTTCGTGCTGGCGCTCGAAAGCATCTATGGCCGCCAAACCCTGCGCATGCCGCCGCGCGAGGCGCTGAAGATCGTCTTCGGCCTCGCTTTGCCCTTCATGCTGGTGCCGCATGTGGTGGGCACCCGCATCGAATGGATGCTCTCCGGCTATGCCGCCAGCTATTACGAGGTGCTGCCCAATCTCTGGGCGCGTCCGCCCGATGCCGTGCGCCAGTCGGTCGCGCTTGTCTTTGCCTGGACCCACGGCTGTCTCGGCTTCTGGTTCTGGATGCGCGGCCGGGCCTGGTACCCGCGCTATCAGCTTCTGCTTTACACCGTGGCACTGCTCGTGCCGGTGCTGGCCTTGCTCGGCTTTTCGGTCGGTGCACGCTCGCTCGGCCAGCCCTCCCACGCCTGGTTCATGCAGGACCGGGCGGATTTTGCCCTGCTGAGCGATATCCGCTTCTGGATCTATGCCACGCTCTTCGGTTCGGTCGGCGGCACGCTGCTCCTGCGCGCCCTGCCCGCCAACGGCAAAATCCGCGTCAGCTACCCGGATGGCCGCAGCATCTCGGTCGCACGCGGCTTCACCCTGCTCGAAACCAGCCGCGCCGCCGGCATTCCGCATATCTCGGTCTGCGGCGGCCGTGGCCGCTGTTCCACCTGCCGCGTGCGCATTCTCGAAGGGATGGAAGGCTTGCCCGCCCCCGGTGAGGCCGAGCGCAATACGCTCGCCCGTATCAAGGCGCCGGAAAACGTGCGCCTCGCCTGCCAGCTTCGTCCCAACCACAATGTGTCCATCGCCCCCGTGCTCGGCGCCGATAATGTCGGCGTTTCCTCTGGTCCGAATGCCGAGGAAGCCGCCGGCCGCGAACGCCGCATCGCCGTGCTCTTCTGCGACCTGCGCGACTTCACCCGGCTGTCGCAGCAGCAGCTTCCCTTCGACACCGTTTTCCTGCTCAACCGCTATTTCGAGATGATCGGGGAAGCTGTGGAAAGCGCTGGTGGCGTCGTCGACAAGTTCATCGGCGATGGCGCTCTTGCGATCTTCGGCCTCAACACCGGCATCGAAACGGCCTGCCAGCAGGCCTTGAACGCCACCACCCGGATCGCCCGCAACGTCGAAGTTCTCAACCGCAATTTCATGAGCGAACTGGATCAGCCCCTGCGCATCGCCATGGGCATGCATGCCGGGCCGGCGATCATCGGCCAGATCGGCTACGGCCGCGCCTCGTCGCTGACGGCGGTCGGCGATACGATCAATGCCGCAAGCCGGCTCGAGGGTTTCGCCAAGGAATATGACGCGCAACTCGCGGTCTCGGCCGACCTGGTGCGCTATGCCGGCCTGCCGCTCTCCGGCCATGAGAGCTACCATATCGCCATCCGCGGCCGCGCCGGCACGCTCGAAACGTTGATCGTCTACAAGGCGGAGGAATTCGAGCCTCTGCTGGCCGAAAAGGCCGCCAGCCCGCCGGCTGCGAGCCAGAACGGAGCGATACCGTCGCGCCCCGAGAAAAGCCCGGAAAAATCAGGTCGCTGACGGCTCCTGCGCCACCGCGAGACCGCCGATGAACAACTGCTCCAGAAAGCGCGCCGCATCCTCGAAGCGCCCTTCTCCCGAATGGGCTTCACCGAGCACGGCCTTAACCTGCACGTCGAAATCGGCATAATGCTGGGTGGTCGACCAGATCGCGAAGATCAGGTGGTAAGGATCGCATTTGGCGATCTTGCCCGCCCGCGCCCAGGAGCGGATGACTTCGGCCTTCTCGTCCACCAGTGCCTTCAAAGGCCCTGTCAGCTCGTCCTCGATATGGGGCGCACCCTGCAGCACTTCGTTGGCGAACAGCCGGCTTTCGCGCGGAAAATCCCGCGCCATCTCCAACTTGCGGCGGATATAGCTGCGGATTTCCGACGCCGGGTTTCCCTCCGCATCGAATTCCCGGAGCGGATCGAGCCACGTGTCCAGCACCCGGTCGATCAGCGCCCGGTGCATCGTCTCCTTGGTGCGAAAATAATAGAGCAGGTTCGGCTTCGACATGCCCGCCACGTCGGCGATCTGGTCGATGGTGCTGCCGCGAAAACCGTGAGTCGCGAAAACCTCGAGTGCTGCCTCGAGGATCTGCTCTTCCTTTTCTTCCTGAATGCGGGTTCGCCGTTGTGTTCTGGCAGCCCTCGGAAGTACCATCTTTCCCCCTGCTTCACCGCGATCCGAAAGAAGCCGATTTTTCCATTTTCCGTCTTGAGTGCGGCAATGGAAGTTGTAATGTTTACCAACCGGTCAAATTATCAGTCAGTTCACATATAAAGGCAACGACTGATCGAAGGGCGATCCAAAAAACAGCCCCGATTTGATCAACGGGAACTGCGGGACGCGCAAGGCGCATCCCTTGAAAAACTGATGAGGAGTTGAGCCATGGCAGCAGCGCCGGGCGAGAACATGCGCGTCAATGCCGACCGCCTGTGGGACAGCCTTATGGACATGGCGAAGATCGGCCCCGGCATAGCCGGCGGCAACAATCGCCAGACCCTGACCGACGAGGACGGCGAAGGCCGCCACCTTTTCCAGAAGTGGTGCGAGGACGCGGGCCTCACCATGGGCGTCGATCGGATGGGCACCATGTTCGCCACCCGTCCGGGCACCGACCCGGATGCGCTGCCCGTCTATGTCGGCAGCCATCTCGACACCCAGCCGACCGGCGGCAAATATGACGGCGTGCTCGGCGTGCTCGGCGCGCTGGAAGTCGTGCGCACCATGAACGATCTCGGAATCAAGACGAAGCACCCGATCGTCGTCACCAACTGGGCAAACGAGGAAGGCGCGCGTTTCGCCCCCGCCATGCTCGCCTCCGGCGTTTTTGCCGGCGTGCATACGCTCGATTACGCCTACGGGCGCAAGGACCCCGAGGGCAAGACCTATGGCGATGAGCTGAAGCGCATCGGCTGGCTGGGCCACGAAGAAGTCGGCGCGCGAAAAATGCACGCCTATTTCGAATATCACATCGAACAAGGTCCGATCCTCGAAGCCGAAGACAAGCAGATCGGCGTGGTGACGCACTGTCAGGGTCTGTGGTGGTTGGAATTCACCCTGACCGGCCGCGAAGCCCATACCGGCTCGACGCCGATGAACATGCGCGTCAATGCCGGTCTTGCCATGTCGCGCATCATCGAGATGGTGCAGGATGTCGCCATGGGCGAACAGCCGGGCGCCGTCGGCGGCGTCGGCCAGGTGTTCTTCTCGCCGAATTCCCGCAATGTCCTGCCGGGCAAGGTAGTGTTCACGGTCGACATCCGCTCGCCGGACAAGGCCAAGCTCGACCGCATGCGGGCGAAAATCGAGGCCGAGGCGCCGAAGATCACAGAAGCGCTCGGGGTCGGCTGTTCCATCGAGGCCATCGGCCATTTTGCGCCGGTGACCTTCGATCCGACACTGGTAACCGCCGTCCGAACCGCCGCCGAAAAGCTCGGCTACAGCCACATGAACCTCATCTCCGGCGCCGGCCACGACGCCTGCTGGGCCGCCAAGGTGGCGCCCGCAACGATGGTCATGTGCCCTTGCGTCGGGGGCCTCAGCCACAACGAAGCGGAAGACATCTCCAAGGAATGGGCCGCCGCCGGTTGCGACGTGCTGTTCCATGCGGTCGTGGAGACGGCGGGGATCGTGGAATGAGGGAACGGCGCGATAATCGCGCCGTTCCCGACCCTGTTTTGTCCGACGACATCTACATGCGCGGTGAACGCCATCTGCCTATGGCCGGCCAGCGCCAGTGAAGAACAAAAGGGAGCAGTCATGACCACCACAGTCATCAAGGGCGGAACGATCGTCACGGCGGACCTGACCTACAAAGCGGACGTCAAGATCGAAGGCGACAAGATCGTCGAGATCGGCCCGAACCTTTCGGGCGACACGACGCTGGACGCCACCGGCTGTTATGTCATGCCCGGCGGCATCGATCCGCATGTGCATCTCGAAATGCCCTTCATGGGCACCTATTCCTCCGACGATTTCGAAAGCGGTACCCGCGCCGGTCTGGCCGGCGGCACGACCATGGTGGTCGATTTCTGTCTGCCCGACCCCGGCCAGTCGCTGCTCGACGCGCTGAAACGCTGGGACAACAAATCGACCCGCGCCAATTGCGACTATTCCTTCCATATGTCTGTGACGTGGTGGGGCGAGCAGGTCTTCAACGACATGAAGACCGTCGTGCAGGAGAAGGGCATCAACACCTTCAAGCACTTCATGGCCTACAAGGGCGCGCTGATGGTGAACGACGACGAGATGTTCGCCTCGTTCCAGCGTTGCGCCGAGCTTGGCGCACTGCCCCTCGTCCACGCCGAAAATGGCGACGTCGTCGCCGCCATGCAGCAGAAGCTGATGGATGAAGGCAATAACGGCCCCGAAGGCCACGCCTATTCGCGCCCCGCCTCCGTCGAGGGCGAGGCCACCAACCGCGCCATCATCATCGCCGACATGGCCCGCGTGCCGCTCTATGTCGTCCACACCTCCTGCGAACAGGCGCATGAAGCCATCCGCCGCGCCCGGCAGAACGGCATGCGCGTCTATGGCGAGCCTCTGATCCAGCATCTGACGCTGGATGAGACGGAATATTTCAACAAGGACTGGGACCATGCCGCCCGCCGCGTGATGTCGCCGCCCTTCCGCAACAAGCAGCATCAGGACAGCCTCTGGGCGGGCTTGTCCTCAGGTTCGCTGCAAGTGGTCGCGACCGATCACTGCGCTTTTACCACCGAGCAGAAGCGGACGGGTGCGGGCGATTTCCGCAAAATCCCCAACGGCACCGGCGGCCTCGAAGACCGCATGCCGATGCTTTGGACCTATGGTGTGGCGACGGGCCGCATCACCATGAACGAGTTCGTGGCCGTCACTTCCACCAACATCGCCAAGATTCTCAACGTCTATCCGCGCAAGGGCGCTATCCTTGTCGGTGCCGATGCCGATATCGTCGTCTGGGACCCGAAGCGCTCCAAGACCATCTCCGCCAAGAGCCAGCAATCGGCGATCGACTATAATGTCTTTGAGGGCAAGCAGGTGACCGGCCTGCCGCGCTACACCCTCACCCGTGGCGTGGTCGCCATCGAAGACGGCACGGTCAAGACGCAGGAAGGCCACGGCAAGTTCGTTTCCCGCGAGCCCTTCGCCGCCGTCAACAAGGCGCTTTCCACCTGGAAGGAACTCACGGCACCGCGCAAGGTGGAACGGTCAGGCATTCCGGCGAGCGGGGTGTGAAACCCCGAATGCCATTACCACCGCGTCCCGCGCCCGAAAGCCGATCGTCAAAAACTGACCAGCGCTTCCAGTTCCGGCAGCAGCACCACGCTTTCCTGTTCGTTGGGATCTGTCCGCGCGATCACCGCGCTGCAGGGGGCATCCGAAAGATTGGCCGGCAGATGCGGCACGCCGGCCGGAATGTAGAACATTTCGCCGGCCTTGACGACCACGTGATGCTCCAGCCGGTCGCCGTACCAAGTGTGGGCCTCGCCGGAGAGCATGTAGATCGCCGTTTCATGGCTTTCGTGCATATGCGCCTTGGCGCGGCCGCCCGGCGGGATCGTCAGAAGGTGCATGCAGATGCCCTTCGCCCCGACGGCCTCAGCCGAAATACCCTCGAAATAGCTCAACCCCTGCTTGCCGTCGTAAGTATGCCCCGTGCGTACCACGTGGCAGGTCGGCTTCGCCAAAACTTCCTCGGACATCCCTCATCCTCCCCTGCGGCACCATACCGTAAATGGAAAATATGACGTACGATATTTCAAAACAGCAAGCCGCAGGGCTTCACGAAGAATCTTCCGGGGCAAGCGCAGGAGCGGCCATGACGTCCAATCTCGCATCGGTGGTCTCCGCGCGCGACCTCGGCTTGACCTTCGAGACCGGCGACGGCCCGGTCACGGCGCTTACCGGCGTCAATCTTGACGTGAAGAAGGGGGATTTCGTCTCATTCATCGGCCCCTCAGGCTGCGGCAAGACGACCTTCCTGCGTGTCATCGCCGATCTCGAAAAGCCGACTGCCGGCTCGATCACCGTCAACGGCACAACGCCGGAAAGCGCCCGCGAAAACCGCTCCTACGGCTATGTCTTTCAGGCGGCGGCGCTTTATCCCTGGCGCACGATCGAGAAGAACATCGCCCTTCCGCTGGAGATAATGGGTTACTCTAAAGCCGAGCAGCAAGCGCGCATCGCCCGCACGCTGGACCTCGTGAACCTCTCCGGCTTCGGCAAGAAATTCCCCTGGCAGCTTTCCGGCGGCATGCAGCAACGCGCCTCGATTGCCCGCGCGCTCGCCTTCGACGCCGATCTGCTGTTGATGGACGAACCCTTCGGCGCGCTCGATGAAATCGTCCGCGACCATCTGAACGAACAGTTGCTGGAACTCTGGGACCGGACAAACAAGACGATCTGCTTCGTCACCCATTCCATTCCCGAAGCCGTTTATCTCTCCACCAAGATCGTCGTCATGAGCCCCCGCCCCGGCCGCGTCACCGACATCATCGAATCCACCCTGCCCCGCGAACGGCCGCTCGATATACGCGAAACCCCCGAATTCCTCGAAATCGCCAGCCGTGTGCGCGACGGCCTGAGAGCGGGGCACAGCTATGACGAGTAGGGATTTGGTCGGAAATACCCCCCTCTGTCGCTTCGTGACATCTCCCCCTCAAGGGGGGAGATTGGCAGGAGGCCACCTCTTGCTCCCGATCTCCGCCCTTGAGGGGGAGATGTCAGCAAAGCTGACAGAGGTGGGTAGGCCACACGGCAATCATCTCACACAAGAAATCAACGATACCGCGCAGGCCCGCCCATGAACCCCGCCTTCATTGTCTGGCTTGCCGCAGCCATGGCGGTTTTCCTGAGCGCCGCGACCGCATCGCGCTATTACGTCGCCAACAACAACATCCTCATCCTGCTGTTCTCCCTCGGCCTTTATTGCGTCGGCAACCTGATGATGGTGCGGCTGATGCGGGAGGGCGGGCTCGGCCTTGCCATCTCCGCCTCGGCCATCGCCCAATTGCTGCTCGTCAACATCATCGCCTTCGCCATCTTCGGCGAACGGCTGACGACCACGCAGATCGCAGGCGTCGCACTCGGTTTCGTCGCCATGGCCCTGATGCTGTTTCCGACGGGCGGAGGTGCCTCGTCATGACCATGCGTGAAAAATTCCTCCCCGTCCTGTCGATCGTGCTTGCCATCGTCGCCATCTGGTATGTGGCCGCCGTCTATCTCAACGCGCCTTTCGAGCGTGACACCGCCGCCCGCGCCGGAACCACCATCACCTTTTCGGAAATCGTGCCAAAGACCATGTTCCAGGAGCGCCCGGTCCTGCCGGCACCGCATCAAGTCATCGCGGAAATCTGGGATACCACCGTCAACAAGCCGATCACCTCCAAGCGCAGCCTCGTCTATCATGCGTGGATCACGCTTTCGGCCACACTCGTCGGCTTCGGCATTGGCACGGTGCTCGGCATCCTGCTGGCCATCGGCATCGTCCACAACCGCGCCATGGATCGCTCGCTGATGCCCTGGGTCATCGCCAGCCAGACGATCCCGATCCTCGCCATCGCCCCGATGATCATCGTCGTCTTGAATGCCATCGGCATCTCCGGCCTGCTGCCGAAAGCGTTGATCTCGACCTATCTCAGCTTCTTCCCGATCGTCGTCGGCATGGTGAAGGGCCTGCGCAGTCCCGAGCAGATCCAGCTCGACCTGATGCACACTTATAACGCCTCCTCCGCCCAAACCTTCTGGAAACTGCGCTGGCCGGCCTCGATGCCTTATCTCTTCACCTCGCTGAAGGTGGCGATCGCCATTTCGCTGGTCGGCGCCATCGTCGGCGAACTGCCGACCGGGGCCGTCGCCGGGCTCGGCGCGCGCCTGCTGGCTGGCTCCTATTACGGCCAGACGGTACAGATATGGTCGGCGCTGTTCATGGCGGCAGCCTTGGCCGCCGTGCTCGTCGTCATCGTCGGCGCCGCCCATACCGCCGTCCTCAAACGCATGGGAGCGCGGCCATGACCTCCGGTTTCCTCTACGGCGCCATCGCCTTCTGGCTCGCAGCATGGGCGATCAACGAATGGCTGGTGCGCATCCGCACCAAGGATCACACGCTCCAGCGCATCATCCGCCTTGCCGTGCCGCTGCTGTTCGGCACCAGCATTCTCGTGCTTTGGGAAGGCATCGTCCGCGGCTTCAACATCCCCTCGGTGCTCTTGCCGCCACCCTCGATGATCTGGACGCGGCTGATCAACTCGCTGCCGACGCTCTGGGCGGATTTCCGCCAGACGTTCCTGAAATCGGTCATCACCGGCTACATCATGGGCTGCGGCCTCGGCTTCCTCGTCGCCATCGCCATCGATCGCTCGCCTTTCCTGCAAAAGGGCCTGCTGCCGCTCGGCAATTTCGTCTCGGCGCTGCCGGTCGTCGGCGTCGCACCGATCATGGTCATGTGGTTCGGTTTCGACTGGCAGTCGAAGGTCGCGGTCGTCGTGATCATGACCTTCTTCCCGATGCTGGTGAACACCGTTTCCGGCCTTGCGGCCGCAAGCTCGATGGAAAAGGACCTGATGCGCACCTATGCTGCCAGCTGGTTCCAGACATTGATAAAATTACGTCTTCCCGCGGCGTGGCCATTCATATTCAATGCACTCAAAATCAATTCCACGCTCGCCCTCATCGGCGCCATCGTGGCGGAATTCTTCGGCACGCCGATCGTCGGCATGGGCTTTAGAATCTCGACCGAAGTGGGCCGTATGAATGTCGACATGGTCTGGGCCGAAATCGCGGTCGCCGCGGTGGCTGGCTCCGCCTTCTACGGGATCGTCGCGCTCGTCGAACGCGCCGTCACGTTCTGGCATCCGTCTGTCCGTGGTGGCCAGACGTCATAAAATGGCCCGTCCACAAGGCCGGGCATAATAAGAGGGAACTGAAAATGAAGACAAAACTG
This sequence comes from Rhizobium sp. Root1212, assembly GCF_001424985.1. Taxonomy (GTDB): domain Bacteria; phylum Pseudomonadota; class Alphaproteobacteria; order Rhizobiales; family Rhizobiaceae; genus Pararhizobium. The sequence goes on along the minus strand of NZ_LMDA01000012.1, from coordinate 184,168 downwards.
GCATCCCTGCTGCTCGCAGGCGCATTTTCGCTTTCTGCCTTCCAGGCCATGGCAGCTGACAAGGTGACGCTGCAGCTGAAATGGGTCACGCAGGCCCAGTTCGCCGGCTATTACGTCGCCAAGGACAAGGGCTTCTACGAGGAAGAAGGCCTTGACGTCGAGATCAAGCCGGGCGGCCCGGATATCGCGCCTGCGCAGGTGATTGCCGGCGGTGGCGCCGATGTCATCGTTGACTGGATGCCCTCTGCCCTTGCCACCCGCGAAAAGGGCGTGCCGCTCGTCAACATCGCCCAGCCCTACAAGTCCTCCGGCATGATGCTGACCTGTCTGAAGGAATCCGGCGTCAAGGGCCCTGAAGATTTCAAGGGCAAGACGCTCGGTGTCTGGTTCTTCGGCAACGAATATCCCTTCCTCTCCTGGATGAGCCACCTGAAAATCCCGACCCAGGGCGGGCCGGATGGCGTGACCGTGCTGAAACAAGGCTTCAACGTCGATCCGCTGATCCAGAAGCAGGCCGCCTGCATCTCGACCATGACCTATAACGAATACGGCCAGGTGCTCGATGCCGGCATCAAGCCGGAAGACCTCGTGACCTTCAAATACGAAGACCAGGGCGTGGCGACACTGGAAGACGGGCTCTATGTGCTGGAAGACAAGCTGAAGGACCCGGCCTTCAAGGAAAAGATGGTCAAGTTCGTGCGCGCCTCGATGAAGGGCTGGAAATATGCCGAACAGAACCCGGATGAAGCAGCCGGCATCGTTCTCGAAAACGACTCGACCGGCGCCCAGACCGAAGCCCACCAGAAGTTCATGATGGGCGAAGTCGCCAAGCTGACCGCCGGCTCCAACGGCGCGCTGGACGAGGCCGACTACAAGCGCACCGTCGCCTCGCTTCTGGCCGGCGGCTCCGATCCGGTCATCTCGAAGGAGCCGGAAGGCGCCTGGACCCACGAAATCACCGACGAAGCACTGAAGTAACCGCCTTCGTCAGGCGACAATGGCAAGGTCCGCCACCCTCTCTTCCGTCATGCTCGGCCCTGAGCCGAGCATCCACCAGCCTCTCCATTCGACGCGAGGCTGATAGATCCTCGGGTCACGCCCGAGGATGACGACGGAGGGAAGGAGACCTGTTGACGTGAGGACGCGCGGGTTCCCCCGCGCGTTTTCACTTTTAAAATGGAAATCTGTTCGCGCTACAAAACGATATAAATCGGAGATTGTCTCTGAACGCGTCCTTGCGTAGAATAATGAGGCACCATTCTTTTTTCTTATGATCTTGCATCGCCAAAAAGGCCTGACTACATAAGGCCTCGAGGCATTTTGAGGCGGATGCGGGGGAAATTCGGGCTCGAAAAACGAGGCGGTTTCTTCCCTTCCGATAGCCGATGGCGAAGAAGCCTTTCCGAGGAGGCTGGCGCTGTGGCACCCAGTTATCCGGAATTCGAGGAAAGTCAGCCGATGGCTCGTAAAACCACGTTCGCGTATGGTCTCGCAACCGCCCTGCTGTTCAGCCTTCAGGCGGGCACCGTGCTGTCGCAGGAACCCGCCGCTCCCGCAAAAACCGAGCAGGCGCTGCCCTCCATCGTAGTCTCGACCGTGAAGACCAAGCCGATCGTCGATCGGGTCGTCGCCACCGGCGCCGTCAAAGCGGTTGATGAAACCTATGTTTCGCCGCTCGTCGACGGGCTTTCCATCCGCACACTGAACGCCGATGTCGGTGATCGCGTCGAAGCCGACAGCACGCTCGCCACCTTGAACCCGGATATGCTGGTGCTGCAGAAAAGCCAGTATGCCGCAAGCCTTGCCAAGGCGAGAGCCGCCCTCGCGCAATATCAGGCGCAACTCGCCGAGGCGCAGGCCAATGCCGATGAGGCCGTCCGCGTCAGCGAGCGCTCGAAGAAGCTTGCCGAAGCCGGCTCCATGTCGACCGCCCAGCGCGACCAGGAGAAGGCCGCTGCCACAGCAGCCCTTGCCCGCGTCAATTCCGCCGAAGAACTGGTCTCTGTCGCCAATGCCGACATCAAGGTCGTCGAGGCGCAGATTTCCGATGTCGACCTCAGGCTCGCCCGGACGGATGTTAAAACGCCGGTCAGCGGCGTCGTCTCGGCAAAGACCGCCAAGGTCGGCGCCATCGCCAACGGCACCGGCGAGCCGCTGTTCACCATAATACGCGACGGCGCTGTCGAGATGAAGGCGGAAATCATCGAAACCGATTTGCCGAAGCTTGCAATCGGCCAGAAGGCCAAGGTGACACTCGCCGACGGCAAGACCGAGATCGAGGGCAAGATTCGCCTCATCTCCCCGGTCATCGACACCCAGACCCGCCTCGGCAGCGTCTACATCACGCTCTTGGACACCGACAAGGCGCGCGTTGGCATGTATGCCCGCGCCCAGATCATCGTCACCGAGAAAAATGCATTGGTTCTGCCGCTCTCGGCGGTCACCAAGTCCAGGGACGGCATGGTCGCTCGCAAGGTCGAAAACGACGTGGCCCATGTCACCAAGGTCGAAACCGGCATCGAGGACGACGGCTTTATCGAAATCCGCAGCGGCCTTGCCGAAGGCGACAAGGTGATCACCAAGGCCGGCGCCTTCGTGCGCGACGGGGATCGCATCAAGCCGGTGCCGGCCAGCACCGAAACCGTATCGAACTGAGGTCCTAAGCGATGAACTTCTCCGCCTGGTCGATCCGAAACCCCATCGCGCCGATCCTCGGTTTCGCGCTGTTGCTGTTCCTTGGAATTCAATCGTTTTTCGCATTGCCGATCACGAAATTTCCGAACATCGACGTTCCCGTCGTCGCGATCACCGTCGCCCAGAACGGCGCTTCGCCGTCGGAACTGGAAATGCAGGTGACGAAGGAGGTCGAGGACGCGGTTGCCTCGATTGCCGGCGTCGATGAAATCCAGTCGACAGTGACCGACGGACAGTCGGTGACCTCGGTCGTCTTCCGCATCGAAAAGCCGACCGACGAAGCCGTGCAGGACACCAAGGACGCGATCGACCGCATTCGCAGCGACCTGCCCGCCGATGTCGAAGAACCCGTCGTCACCAAAATCGACGTCGAAGGACAGGCGATCCAGACCTTCTCCGTGACCTCGCCGGATATGACGCTGGAAGAGCTGTCCTGGTTTGTCGACGACACGATCAAGCGCGCTCTTCAAGGTCAGGCCGGCGTCGGCCGCATCGACCGTTACGGCGGCTCCGACCGTGAAATCAAGGTCGAACTCGACCCCAGCAAGCTCGATTCCTTCGGCATCACCGCGCCGGACGTGAACAACCAGCTGCGCAGCACCAACGTCGACCTCGGCTCCGGCCGTGGCCAGATCGGCGGCAACGAGCAGACGATCCGCACGCTCGGCGATGCCCGCAATGTCGCGCAACTCGCCCAGACGACGATTGCGCTGCCCAACGGCCGCTTCGTCAAGCTGTCCGATCTCGGCACCGTGACCGATACCTATGAGGAACCGAAATCCTTCTCGCGCTTCAACGGCGATGCCTCGGTCACCTTCGCGGTGTTCCGTTCCAAGGGCGCCAGCGAAGTGTCGGTCGCCGAAACCGTCGCCAAAAGCCTCGACACGGTGCGCGCTGCTCACCCCGAGGTTGATATCGCGATGGTGGACGACGCCGTCTACTTCACCTACGGCAACTATGAGGCGGCCCTTCACACGCTGATGGAAGGCTCGCTGCTCGCCGTCATCGTGGTGCTGCTGTTCCTGCGCAACTGGCGGGCAACGCTGATTGCCGCCGTCGCCCTGCCACTTTCCGCGATCCCGACCTTCTGGATCATGGACCTGATGGGCTTTTCGCTGAACCTCGTCAGCTTCCTGGCGCTAACACTCGCGACCGGTATTCTCGTGGACGATGCGATCGTCGAGATCGAGAACATCGCCCGGCATATCAAGATGGGCAAGACGCCCTATCGCGCCTCGCTCGATGCTGCCGACGAAATCGGCCTTGCAGTTATCGCGACCAGCTTCACCATCATCGCCGTCTTCGTGCCGGTGTCGTTCATGCCGGGCATTGCCGGGCAATACTTCATCCAGTTCGGCCTGACGGTCGCTTTCTCGGTGTTCTTCTCGCTGATGGTGGCGCGGCTTATCACGCCGCTGATGGCCGCCTATCTGATGCGGCCGCAGGACGGCGTCGACGATCACCACGACAACGACAGCCGCATCATGAAGGCCTATACAAGGCTGGTCAGCTTCACGACGTCGCGCTGGTACATGCGCTACGCGACGATGCTAGCGGCTTTCGCCTTCCTCGTCGGCTCGCTGTTCCTGATGTCGCAGGTGCCCGGCAGCTTCATGCCCCCGGACGATTCTTCGCGCGTCGTTCTCTCCGTCGAACTGCCCCCGAACGCGACCCTCGACGAGACCGATGCGACGACGACCCGGATCTATGACGCCATCCGCGGCATCGACGGCGTCGAAAGCGTCTTCGTGCTCGGCGGCGCCTCGCCCAAGGGCGATCTCGAACTGCGCCGCGCGACCGTGCGCGTCATCCTCGGCAAGATCGATCACTCGCTGGTCAAGACGCTGGTCAACAAGGGTCTCGGTGGTCTTCCTGTCATCGGGCGATATATGCCGAAGATGCAGTGGGACGGCCGCACGCGGCCGCAGTGGGATGTCGAAAAGGATATCTTCGCCAAGCTCAACGGCATTCCCGATGTCCGCATCACCAAGCTCAATGACCGCGGCGAGCGTGAGTTGACGTTCAACTTCCTGTCTTCGAACGAGCAGGACCTGAACGACGCCATCGGCACACTGGAAGGCAAGCTGCGGGCTTCGCCGATCCTCTCCAATGTCAGCTCGGAAGGTGCGCTCCCCCGGCCGGAGTTGCAGATCTTCCCGCGCAAGGATGAGATTGCCCGCCTCGGCATCACGCCGCAGCAGATTTCTCAGACGATCCGCGTGGCGACGACCGGCGATGTCGATTCGGCGCTGACCAAGATTTCGCTCGACGACCGGCTGATCCCGATCCGGGTGCAGACCTCGCTCGACGTTCGCCGCGACCTGCAGGCGATCGGTGCGCTGAAGCTGCGGACGGCATCGGGCGCGACCGTACCGATTGATAGCGTCGCCGATATCAGCTACGCCGAAGGCCCAAGCTCGATCCTGCGCAACGCCCGCAACCGTGTGGCCTCCATCGGCTCCGACGTGCCGCAGGGCACGGCGCTCGATACCTCGACGGCCGAATTCAAGCGGATCGTCGAAGAGACGAAGCTGCCGCCGACGGTCCGGCTTGCCGAAAGCGGTGACGCCAAGATCCAGAGCGAGATGATGCAGAGTTTCGGCAATGCCATGCTGCTCGGCCTCCTGATGGTTCTGGTGGTGCTGATCCTGCTGTTCAAGGATGTGATCCAGCCCTTCACCATCCTGCTCTCGCTTCCGCTCGCCATCGGCGGGGTCGCGGTGGCGCTGATCCTGACGCGCAATGCGTTTTCGATGCCTGTCATGATCGGTGTGCTGATGCTGATGGGCATCGTCACCAAGAACGCGATCCTGCTGGTCGATTTCGCCGTCGAGATGAAGCGTCATGGCATGGGCCGCGTCCAGGCGATGATCGAAGCCGGCCGCAAGCGCGCCCAGCCGATCGTCATGACCTCGATTGCCATGTCGGCCGGCATGATCCCGTCGGCGCTCGGCGTCGGCGAGGGCGGCTCGTTCCGTGCGCCGATGGCGATCGCCGTGATCGGCGGCATCATCGTCTCGACCGTGCTGTCGCTGGTGGTCGTGCCCTCGTTCTTCCTGATCATGGATGACCTCTCGCGCCTGCTCGGCTGGGCCTTCGGCCGCCTCGTCGGAAAGAAGGACGAGGAACCGGAAGTGCTGGAAAACGAAGCCCTCACCGGCATCGTCACCGATCAGGCCAAGAGCATCGGCGAGCTTCAGGAGCGGCTGGACAAGTTGGAAGGCCCCAAGCGCACCGGCAAGGTCATCAGCCACCCGGCGCTGGCCGCCGAATAAGGCGAATAAAACGAAAAAGCCCGGCCGTATGATCACACGGCCGGGCTTTTCTTTGCGGCGATATTCGAAATTTCATGCTCGGGCCTGTCCCGAGCATCTGTCACAGTCCCCGCATGTCGGTGAGGCTGGAAGATCCTCGGCACAAAGCCGCGGATGACGCAGAGAGGCGCTATCGCGTCAGAGCCCGCCTTCGACCCTCAGAAACTCGACGATACGCTCGACGCCCTCGCCGCGCTTCATGTCGGAAAACACGAAGGGCCGCGACTGGCGCATACGGTTCGCATCGTTTTCCATCACATCGAGATCAGCGCCAACATAAGGCGCGAGGTCCTTCTTGTTGATGACCAGCAGGTCCGAGCGGGTGATACCCGGCCCGCCCTTGCGCGGGATTTCCTCGCCCTGGCAGACGGAGATCACATAGATGGTGATATCGGCGAGATCGGGCGAAAAGGTCGCGGCGAGATTGTCGCCGCCGGATTCGATGAAGACGATATCGAGATCGGGAATGCGGCGGTTGAGATCGGCAATAGCCTGCAGGTTGATCGTCGCATCCTCGCGGATGGCGGTGTGCGGGCAGCCGCCGGTTTCGACGCCGACGATGCGGTCGGAGGGCAGCGCCTGCATGCGCACCAGCGCCTCGGCATCCTCGCGGGTGTAGATATCATTGGTGACGACGGCGACCGAGTACTGGTCACGCATGGCCTTGCAGAGCTTGTCGGTGAGCGCGGTCTTGCCCGAGCCGACCGGGCCGCCGATGCCGACGCGCAGGGGACCGTTTGCAGATTTCATCGAATGCGTCCTTCTCAATTGGCTCAGGAACGGAAGAGCCGGGAATATAATGTTTCGTGGCGTAGCGCCGCGATGTCCGCGACGAAGGTCGAGGTGCCAAGATCGTCGAGGCTGCTGGCCGAAACCCGCGCAGCCATCTCCGCGATCAAAGGCTCCAACGCCGCCAGAACGCCCACCCCACCCTGCTGCCCCATCACGCCGCAGCGGATGGCGACCGAAACGAGGTTCGACAGCGCGCCGTGGAGGTAGGCGGCAAGAGCCGGCTCAAGCCCCGTTGCATGGCCGCCGGCAACGGCACCGACCGCAACCGGATAGGCCACCTTGCCCTGAAGCCTCTCCAGAACCGGGTGCGGCCAATGGGCGGCAGCGGTGAGAAAGGCCTCGCCCTGCAGCATGGTTTCCATATGCCGCTCCTGCGAGCCGGCAAGCGCCTCGGCGAGATCGCGCACGGCAGCGAGACCGGCTGAATCATCGATGGAACGATAAGCTTCTGCCAGCAAAACGGCATCATTCCAGCCGGCCCCGCACTCCAGCCATGCCGCAAGCCACGACTGGAGATCGTCAACCTTGCCGACCAACCCATCCGCAACGGCCTGTTCCAGTCCGCCCGAATAGGAGAAGGCGCCGACCGGAAAGGCCGGCGACATCCAGGTTACCAGCCGGATCAGCGCCTGCGTCGCCGAAGCGTCAGTCATGGTGGTGATGGCCGTGCCCATGGGAATGACCGCCATGATAGGCCCCGCGCATCGGCTGGAACGGCGAGATCACGTCGCTGACCGTAGCACCAAGGCCTTCAAGCATGGCACGGATGACCGCATCGCGCAAAATCAGGATACGGTCTTCACGGATTTCGGCCGCCAGATGGCGATTGCCGAGATGCCAGGCAAGCTCGATCAGATGCAGGCCGTTTTGCGGCCGGATTTCGTAAAGCGGCTCATCCGTCGCCGCGATGCGGATATGCCCGCCGCCTTCCAGCACCAGCAGGTCGCCATCGGCGAGCATGACCGGCTCCTTCAGGTCGAGCATGACGACATCGTCGTTTCCAAGATGCAGCAGCTTGCGGCGCAGATGCCGCTGGTCGTGCGCCAGCGCAATCGTCGCGACCGGGGTGATATCGGCCAGGCCGGGCGAGAGAATTTCCGTCGAACGATAGGGCATCAGACCACCTCGACCTTTTCGGGATGCACGACTTCGACACGACTTTCGGCAACGAGATCGGCTATCGCCTTGCCGAAGGCGGCGATATGGGCGGTCTCGAAATGCGCCTGCAAAGCCGCGCGGCTCGACCAGTTTTCGACGAAGACCAGCGTCTCCGGCTCGCCGGGCTTCTGGTAAAGTTCGTAATGGATACAGCCCTCTTCGGCGCGCGTGGCCGAGATCAGCGGCTGGGCGGCGGCCAACACCGCGGCGGCCTTGCCGGGATGGGCTTTTAGATAGGCGACAACGTAGATCATGGGTCCTCTGAATGAAAGTTCGTGTTCGATGAGGTTTTGCCCCTCACCCCGGCCCTCTCCCCGCTCGCGGGGAGAGGGGACGTTGGAGCCGCTGGTTACCTACTCAATAGCCCTCTTTGTGGCTCGGAGTTCACCGCTTGTCCCTTCTCCCCGCAGCCAAGGAGAAGGTGCCCGACAGGGCGGATGAGGGGCAATCCCCGAAACGTCAGAACAGGAAATACCGCTGCGCCATCGGCAGCACCGTCGCCGGTTCGCAGGTCAGGAGAATGCCGTCCGCCCGCACCTCGTAGGTCTCCGGGTCCACCTCGATATGCGGTGTCAGGCTGTTGTGGATCATCGAGCGCTTGCCGATACCGCCGCGCGTGTTCCTCACCACAACCAGTTCCTTGTCAATGCCCAGCCGGCCCTTCAGCCCGCCATCAAGCGCCGCCTGCGAAACGAAGGTGACCGAGGAATTCGTCCTCATCTTGCCATAGGCGCCGAACATCGGCCGGTAGTGCACCGGCTGCGGCGTCGGGATCGAGGCGTTGGGATCGCCCATCGGCGCCATTGCGATCGTACCGCCGAGCATGACCATATCGGGCTTCACGCCGAAGAAGGCCGGGTTCCAGATCACCAGATCGGCGCGCTTGCCGACCTCGACCGAGCCCGTCACATGGCCGACACCGTGGGCGATGGCGGGGTTGATCGTGTATTTGGCGATGTACCGCTTGACGCGGAAATTGTCGTTGTCGCCCTTTTCCTCGGGCAGGCGGCCACGCTGGCGCTTCATCTTGTCGGCGGTCTGCCAAGTGCGGATCGCCACTTCCCCGACGCGGCCCATGGCCTGACTGTCGGATGAGATGACCGAGAAGGCGCCGATATCGTGCAGGATATCTTCCGCAGCGATGGTTTCCTTGCGGATGCGGCTTTCGGCAAAGGCGATGTCTTCCGGGATCGACGGCGACAGGTGATGGCAGACCATTAGCATGTCGAGATGTTCGGCGAGCGTATTGGTCGTATAGGGCCGCGTCGGGTTGGTGGACGACGGGATGACGTTTGGCTGGCCGCAGATCTTGATAATGTCCGGCGCATGGCCGCCGCCTGCGCCTTCCGTGTGGAAGGCATGGATGGTGCGGCCCTTGAGCGCCGCAATCGAATCCTCGACGAAACCGCTTTCATTGAGCGTATCCGTGTGGATCATCACCTGCACGTCGTATTCGTCGGCCACCGACAGGCAGCAATCGATCGCAGCCGGCGTTGCACCCCAGTCCTCGTGGATCTTCAGCGACGTCGCCCCACCCATGACCATCTCGACCAGCCCGCCGGGCAGCGAGGCATTGCCCTTGCCGGAAAAGGCGAGGTTCATCGGGAAGGCATCCGCCGCCTCGATCATCCGGGCGAGATGCCAAGGGCCGGGGGTGCAGGTGGTGGCAAGCGTGCCGTGGGCTGGGCCGGTGCCACCACCGAGCATGGTGGTGAGGCCGCTCGCCAGCGCTTCCTCGATCTGCTGCGGGCAGATGTAGTGGATGTGGCTGTCCATGCCGCCGGCGGTGATGATCTTGCCTTCGCCGGCAATAACCTCGGTGCCCGGACCGACGATGATATCGATGCCCGGCTGGGTATCCGGGTTGCCGGCCTTACCGATCGCCGCGATCAGCCCGTCCCGGAGGCCGATATCGGCCTTGACGATGCCCCAGTGGTCGAGGATCAGCGCATTGGTGATGACGGTATCGACGGCGCCGCCGGCGCGCGTGACCTGGCTCTGGCCCATGCCGTCGCGAATGACCTTGCCGCCGCCGAACTTCACCTCCTCGCCATAGGTGGTGAAATCCTTCTCCACCTCGATGAACAGCTCGGTATCGGCAAGGCGCACCTTGTCGCCGGTGGTCGGCCCGAACATGCCGGCATAGGCCGCGCGAGACATCTTGTAGGGCATCGTTCTCTTACCTCCGAGGGCCGGATTTCGGGGAAATCCGGGATGATCGTCATGTGCCCCCGCACGCGCGCGGAAAGCGAAAATTCTATCGTTTACGGCGCAGCCGGCAGGCGCCTGAGGCGCCCTTCCCCGACCAGCCGTTCCACCAGGCGACGCTCGGCATCGAAGGGATGACCGTCCCACCCCTCATGGCCAAAGCCGGCAAGCGTCACATCGGCATCGGGATAGGTCGCGAGCGCGAAGGCGATCACGATCATGCCGCTGCTCGGCACCACATAGGGCGCAGGAGCCTCTAATTGCTCTTCGAGCGCCTCATGCACGGCGCGGCCGATCACCACATGCTCCTTGCCGAGTGTCCGGCAAAGCGCGTCGAATTCAGCCGTGTAGTCGTCGCAGAAATCGTCCAGCTCCGGGTGGCTGACGGCCAGCACCGGGCGCAGGCTTTCGAATTTTTCCGGATCGCGCACGCTCCAGATCGCGCCGGCCTGCACCACCGCCGGATGCTCCACCCACTCCGCCGAGGCAAGCCGCGCTTTGCCCGGACGACCGGTGTTGCAGATGGCGACGACATCCGTCCTTTCCCCCGCTGGCCCGTAGGTGCGGCAATCGTTGAAGCGGATCACCAGATCGGCGGCATCGATACGGGCGGCCGCGCCCTGCGGCACCTCGCCGTTTCCGACAATCATGATCTCTCGCTTCACCATCCCGCCCGCCTATTCGATGCCGTTGGCAAGGTCCTTGAGTTCTTCCGTGCGCTTGCGGGTCAAATCCGCCAGGCAACCGGTGACGATGGCCGGATACATGGTGCCGCCCCAGACGCTGTAGCCCACCGCATCGCACTGGCCGTCCCGATACTCGATCCAGGCGCGCTGCGCCTTCATCAGAGAATCGACCGCGCCCTTGTTCTGCTTTTCAAGTTCGGCATCCCAATCGACCATGACCTTTCTGGTCTTGGTCCATTGGGCGTTCAGCGCCTTGTCCGCCGCCTCGTAATCCTCGCTGGCGCAGCTATTGATGTCCGCCTGTGTCATCGCATTGGCGCAATCGACCTTGGGTTCCTGCGCGAAAGCGCTGCCGGCGAGGAGGCCGCAAGCCATCAGCATCGAGGCATATTTCATCCAGCGCGCGCTCACAGCTTGCCCATCACCTGCTGGCGGAACCCGTAGATTTCCCGCTTGCCGGCAATCGGCACCAGCGTCACGCTGCGGGTCTGGCCGGGCTCGAACCGCACCGCCGTTCCCGCCGGAATATCCAGCCGGCGGCCATAGGCGGCGTTGCGGTCGAAGGTGAGGCCGGCATTGGTTTCGGCAAAATGGTAGTGGCTGCCGACCTGCACCGGCCTGTCGCCCGTGTTGGAGACCTCGATGGACACCATATCCAGCCCGACATTCAGTTCGATTTCGCCTGCGGCGGCGATGATTTCTCCGGGGATCATGGGCATCTCCTCTGTTCAGGCCGCCTTAACCGGCGGGCAGCCTTCGGCCCTCAGCACGCGCTTGGTCGAGGCCGGAAATTTGTCGAGTTTCGAAGCGGGCCGGACCGGCCGGCGCACCAGTTCGCCGCTGCAATTCGGGCAGCGGCCATCCAGCACGTTTTCCACGCAATCGAGGCAGAAGGTGCATTCGAAGCTACAGATCATCGCCTCGCGGCTGCCGGGCGGCAGGTCCTTGTCGCAGCACTCGCAATTGGGTCGAAGCTCCAGCATGGCGGCCTCAGCGGATCGGTTCGTGCACGGTCACCAGCTTGGTGCCGTCAGGGAAGGTCGCCTCGACCTGGATATCGTGGATCATCTCGGGGATGCCATCCATCACCTGCGCGCGGGTCAGTACATGGGCGCCGGCCTCCATCAGCTCCGCCACCGGGCGGCCGTCCCGCGCGCCTTCGACGACGAAATCGGTGATGAGCGCAACGGCTTCAGGATGGTTGAGCTTGACGCCGCGCTCCAGCCGCCGGCGTGCCACCATCGCAGCCATGGAAATCAGAAGCTTGTCTTTTTCGCGGGGGGTGAGGTTCATGCGCGGCCACCGGTTTTCATCAGTTACAAGGTCCAGACTTTCGGCACTGACGCTCCCTTACGCAAGTGCGAAATGACCGGAATAAGGATTTTTCTGAGCGCAAAGCCATCCGCCGCCACAAGCCGCGCGACAAGCTTCTCCCGCCGATGGATTTCGACGCGGCTTGCGCCGCCGGAAGCGCCGATCAAAGGCCGGATCGCCGCAAGCTGCGCCTCGCAATCAGACCCGGTGTAAAATAGCGTGGCAAAGGCCACCTGCCCGCCCAGCACCGGCACGCGCTGCGTCAACGCCCCGATTTCGCCGGCAAGCTTCAGATTTTCCGCATGCAGCAGAACACCGCCCTTGCGAATGCGCCAGCGATCCTGAAACAGCCCGTTTTCCATGGCTTCGCCCATGGCCTTGCGTCCGAGAAGCACCGCTTCGACCGCCAGGAATTCGGCATCATCGGCGATATCGACATCGAGACTGCGGGACATCGAGGCACGCTCGAAGAGAATGGTTTCCTGCGGCAGCCAGTGCACCGCAGCCCCGGCGCGCACATCGATGCGCGTATCGACCGTGGCCATGCCGCCGCTCGATTTATAAATCTTTTCGCAGGCCTGGGTGGTGAGCGTCAGACGGGTATTTTCGCCGCTATCGAACGCCCAGTCGAGCCGGTCGCCGCCGGTCAGACCGCCGGAACTGTTGATCAGCACCGCTTCCATCGTGTTGTCGAAGGTATCGGGAAGCCTGATCTTGGCGCAGCCTTCCTGATAGAATTCAGCGAGCCGCGTGCGCTCGGCAAAAGGCTTTGCCGTAAGCCGCCCCCTGCCCCACGCCCTTTGCGGAGCGATCGCCGCCGCCTCTGCCATGTCCACCACAGTCAAGTTATCCGACCCCTTACAAATACCGTGACGGTTCAGGCAACCCGATCCGGCGGCTCGCGCCCCTCGAAAAACGCAGTGATATTCTCGACGACCTTCATGCCCATCGCCGTGCGGGTTTCTTCCGTGGCGCTGCCGAGATGCGGCAGGAGCACGACATTTTCGAGGTTTCGCAGGGCGCCCGGCACACGGGGCTCCGCCTCGAAGACATCAAGGCCGGCACCGCGGAACGTACCGCTTTCAAGCGCGGCAGCTAGCGCGACCTCATCCACCACATCGCCACGCGCCGTGTTGATGAGAAACGCGCCGGGCTTCATCTGCGACAGGCGTTTCGCATCGATCAGATGCCGGTTGGCGCCGCCGCCGGGGCAATGCAGCGAGACGAAATCGGAAACGGCCAGAACCTCCTCCACCGTATCGAGCTGGCGCGCGCCGTAGCGGGCAGCCTCCGCGGGGTCAATCCGCGACCTGTTGTGGAACACGACCTGCATGTCGAAGCCGAAATGGCATCGCTTGGCCATCGCCTGACCGATGCGGCCGAAGCCGATGATACCGAGGGTCTTGCCGGTGACCTTGGAGCCGATCATATGCGTCGGCCGCCAGCCGGTCCATTTTCCGGCGCGAACCTCGCGCTCCCCCTCGCCGGCCCGCCGCGCCACGGACAAAAGCAGCGTCATGGCGAGATCGGCGGTGCAATCGGTGAGTACGCCCGGCGTATTGGTGATAACGATGCCTGCGGTCTTCGCGGCTTCAATATCGATGTGATTGTAGCCGACGCCGTAATTGCCGATGATTTTCGCCTTGATCCCGCCCGAGAATACGCCAGCCGGCAGCCGATCCGAAACGGTGGGCAGCACCGCATCGTAACGGCCAAGCGCCTCCGCGATCGCTGCTTCGGAAAGGGGCTTGTCATCCACGTTCAGCGTCGCCTCGAACCGCTCGCCAAGAACCCGCTCGACGGTTTCAGGCCATCTGCGGGTAACGAGGATACGCGGCTTGGCTGACATCAGGCTCTCCGGCTTGGCGAGAATCGTTGCCCCGTCAATTAAGCAGGAGAGCCGGGAGGACACCAGCCACTAGGCGCAATTGATGACGGCCGAATTCGCGAAAGACTTTCTCCAAATGCAAAAGGCCCGGCAATGCCGGGCCTCCGCATAGGACTTACACCAGAAAAACTTACTTGTTTTCGGTGTAGGTGTACTTGCCGTCGTCACCCTTCTTCCAGGTGTACATGACGTAGTCCGGACGGGTGATGTCGCCCTTTTCGTCGAAGCCGAGTTCGCCGATAGCGGTCGGGAACGGACCCTTGGCCTTGATGGCTTCGGCAACGGCCTGCGGGTCGTTGCCGCCGGCAGCCTTGGCGGCTTCAGCGATGACCTGAACGGCAGCGTAGGAGTAGAGCGTGTAGGCTTCCGGTTCGAAGCCGGCAGCGCGGAACTTCTCGACCAGTTCCTTCGAAGCCGGGTTCTTGCGCGGATCGGGAGCGAACGTCATCAGCGTGCCGTCGACGGCGTCGCCGGCGATCGATGCCAGTTCGTTCGAAACGATGCCGTCACCCGACATGAACTGAGCCTTGAGGCCCTGGTCGGCAGCCTGGCGTTCCATCAGGCCGAACTCGGTGTGCAGACCACCCCAGTAAACGACCGAAACGCCGGCTTCCTTCATCTTGGCGATGAGGGCCGAGAAGTCCTTGTCGCCGACGTTGACGCCTTCGTAGACGGCTTCGGTGACACCGGCTTCGTTCATGGACTTCTTGGTTTCGTCGGCAAGGCCCTGGCCATACGGGGTCTTGTCATGGATGACGGCGACCTTGGCGTCCTTGAAGTTGGTGGCGATGTAGGAACCGGCTACGGCGCCCTGCTGGTCATCACGACCGCATGTACGGAAGGTGTTCCACAGGCCGCGCTCGGTATAAGTCGGGTTGGTCGAAGCCGGGGTGATCTGCAGGATGCCGTTTTCGGCATAGACTTCCGAAGCCGGGATCGAAACGCCCGAGTTGAAGTGACCGACAACGAACTTGACGCCGTCAGCAACGAACTTGTTGGCGACCGAAACGCCCTGCTTGGCGTCGGAAACGTCGTCGCCGAGAACGATCTTGATCTGCTCGCCATTGATGCCGCCGGCAGCATTGATGTCTGCAGCAGCCTGTTCCGCACCCTTCTGAAGCTGTGCGCCGAACGCCGCGTTCGGGCCTGTCAGCGGGCCGCCGACGCCGACGAGCACGTCAGCCCACGCAGCACCACCGAAAGCGACCATTGCGCTGAAGGCAACAGCCGACAAAAGTGACTTCTTCATTGTGTAACTCCCAAATCTTCGAGCGGGTCTGGTTTCGATAGCCAACGCAATACCCACCATCATTGCGCCAGCGTTTTTTATCCGCCCCTGCAAAACAGGGCCGGGATTCCCTCTTATTTATTCTTCCAGGAGAAGGGCGATACCTTCTCATAGAGCCAGTAATAGTTGCTGGTCATCTGTTTCGTCCGATAGAAACGGAAACCGGCGGTAGCAAACACCAAAAGGACGAGCGTGTCCACGACGTAGTATTGCAGGCTGAACATGGTGCCGGCAAACAGCGCGTGGTGAATGAAGCGGATGCCGAGACCGAGCAGCGCGGTGTAGAGAAAGACCGTTCCCATGTCCTGCCAGCCTTCGGCGACGCTCTTGCCGGTGCGCCAGGCGGTCCAGCCGCCAATGATCACCGAGATCAGCAGGAACTGCCAGATCGAGGGCTCTTCGTAGAGAATTCCATGCATGTCAAAAACTCCCTCGGGCGGCGCTCAGTGGCGCCCGCCTTCCAGATAGGCCGCGCGAACTTCCGGATTGGAAAGCAGTTCCTTGCCCGATCCACTCATCGTCACCTGACCGTTGACCATGACATAGCCGCGATCCGACAGTTTCAGGGCGGCAAAGGCGTTCTGCTCGACGAGGAACACGGTCAGCCCCTCGGTCTGGTTGAGCTTCTTGATCGCCTCGAAGATGCCCTTGACGATCAGCGGCGCAAGGCCGAGCGACGGCTCGTCGAGAAGCAGGAGCTTCGGACGGGCCATCAGCGCACGGCCGATGGACAGCATCTGCTGCTCGCCGCCGGAGAGCGTGCCACCGCGCTGCATTTGGCGTTCCTTGAGGCGCGGGAAGAGCGTGAAGATCTTTTCCACGTCCTCGTCGAAATACTTCAGATTGTCGAGGCTCGCGCCCATCTGCAGGTTTTCGAACACGGTCATGCGCGGGAAGATACGACGGCCTTCCGGAGACTGCGCGATGCGCAGGCGGGCGATCTCGTGCGTCGGCATGCGGGTGATGTCCTGACCGTCGAAGATGACGGAACCGGTGCGTGCCTGCGGGCTGCCGCAGATCGTCATCATCAGCGTCGACTTGCCGGCGCCGTTGGCGCCGATCAGGCAGACGATTTCGCCGCTGTTGACCTCGACATCGACGCCGCCAAGCGCGCGGATGTTGCCGTAATAGGTTTCGACGGACTTTACCTGGAGAAGCGGGCCGCTCATTTCAGGCCTCCTTCTTCGCCTTCGACCTCGGCAATCACGTCTTCGACCTCATCATCTTCAACACCGAGATAGGCCGCGATGACCTTCGGGTCGTTCTTCACAAATTCGGGGTTGCCGTCGGAAATCTTCTGGCCGTATTCGAGCACCACAACGTGGTCGGAGATCTCCATGACCACGGACATATCGTGCTCGATCAGCAGGATCGACGCGCCCGTATCTCGGCGCACGCCCTGCAGCAGATCGTTCAGCGCCAGCGATTCGCGCGGGTTGAGACCGGCAGCCGGCTCGTCCAGGCAAAGCAGTTCCGGCCCCGTGCACATGGCGCGGGCGATTTCCAGACGACGCTGGGCACCATAGGGCAGATCGCCGGCCGGATCGTCGGCGCGGTCGATCAGCGAGGCGCGCTCGAGCCAGTGCTTGGCAATTTCGATCGACTGCTTCGACGCCTGCTTGTAGGCCGGAAAACCGAGCAGGCCGAGCACGGTGTAACCCGAGGCGCGCATCAACGTGTTGTGCTGCGCGACCAGCAGATTTTCGAGAACGGTCAGACCCGAGAAGAGCCGGATGTTCTGGAAGGTACGGGCGACCTTCGCCTGCTTGGTGATCTCGAAATCCGGAAGGCGTTCGAGCAGATATTCCTTGCCGGCCTTCTGGCGCATGGTGATCATGCCCATCGTCGGCTTGTAGAAGCCGGTGATGCAGTTGAACACCGTGGTCTTGCCGGCGCCGTTCGGGCCGATCAGCGCGGTGATGTCGCCGCGATAGGCCTCGAAGGAGAAGTCGTTGATCGCCATCAGACCGCCGAAGCGCATCGACAGGTGTTCGACCTTGAGGATTACGTCTTTTGTCATTGTCGTTGCCGCTGTTGTCGTCGTTGCGGAAGCCATCAGCCGTGCCCTTCCTTGGTGAAGCTGCCGGAGACGTTCTTGCGCTCCTTGAGGAAGGCGGTCGGTTCGCGGGAGCCGACGAAGCCGCGCGGTTTCCAGACCATGACCACCACCATCGCCAGGCCGAAGATCAGCATGCGGTAGAGTTCAGGCGTAAAGTCCGGCCCGAAGACCGCCTTAAGGAAGTCGAGTTCGCGCAGGATTTCCGTGCCGCCGATCATGACGACAGCCGCGATCGCAATCCCCGTCAGCGAGCCCATGCCGCCGAGAACGACAATGGCGAGGATGACGGCCGATTCGAGGAAGACGAAGCTTTCCGGCGAGACGAAGCCCTGGCGGACCGCAAAGAACGAGCCGGCGAAACCACCGAACATCGCGCCCGTGGCAAAAGCCGTGAGCTTGGTCGTGACCGTGTTGATGCCGAGCGAGCGGCAGGCGATCTCGTCTTCACGCAGCGCTTCCCAGGCGCGGCCGATCGGCATGCGGCGCAGGCGGATCGTCACGTAAGCCGTCAGGCCGGCCAGAGCGAGGATGAGATAGAACAGGAAGATCTTGTAGTAGGCCGAGGACATCGGCAGACCGAAGGCCTTGGCGAAGTTGTTCGGCGCGCTGACATCGAACGACCAGATGCCGAAGATCGACGCCTTGGCGATGCCCGAGACACCGAAGGTCCCCTTGGTCACTTCCGTCCAGTTGATCAGCACGAGCCGGATGATCTCACCGAAGGCCAGCGTCACGATGGCGAGATAATCGCCGCGCAGGCGCAGAACCGGGAAGCCGAGCACCGTGCCCCAGACCGCCGCCAGCAGGCCGGCGATCGGCAAAAGCACCCAGAAGGACAGGCCGAGATAGCTGGAGAGCAGCGCGTAGGAATAGGCGCCGACAGCATAGAAGGCGACGTAGCCGAGATCGAGCAGACCGGCAAGGCCGACGACGATGTTCAGGCCCCAGGCGAGCATCACGTAGATGAGGATCTGGATGCCGAAATTGTCGACCCACTTGAGCGAGCCCTGCGCGCCGAAGAGCACAACGGCCAGCACCGGATAGAGAACCAGCCCGATGAGCGCGATGACCGTGAAATTGCGCTTGAAGAAGCTTTCCCGGTCCTCGGCGATGCCGACGGCTTCGGCCTTGGCGGCCTTGCGGCTCGCCGACCACGGCTGCACATAGGCAACCATCAGGAAGCGGCCGACGGCGGCGACAATCACGAAGATCGCCAGCAAACCCCAGCGCTGAACGAGAACCAGTTCGTTCAGGATGTTCTGGTCGGTCTTGAGACCGACGAAGAGGAAGAAGAGGCCAAGCGAGATGAGGCCCGCGAACATAGCCTCGCGCAGAGCCCGCGCCGTCAGGTCCCCGCCGGCGCTCTCACGTTTATTCGTCATGTTTGCCATGAAATTATACCTTCTCGACTTCCGGCCGGCCGAGGATACCCGACGGCTTGAAGATCAGGACGATGGCCAGGATGGAGAACGTCGCCACATCCTTGTAGTCGATGGTGAAATAGGCCGACCAGAGGCTTTCGATGAGGCCGATCAGCAGGCCGCCGATGACGGCGCCCGGAAGCGAACCGATGCCGCCGAGAACCGCGGCCGTGAAGGCCTTGACGCCCGGAATGAAGCCGTCGGTGAAGACCACGACGCCGTAATACATCAGGTACATGGTACCGGCGACCGCGGCGAGCGCAGCACCCATGATGAAGGTAACGGAGATCGTGCGGTCAACGTCGATGCCGAGCAGCGCCGCCATCTTGCGGTCCTGTTCGGTGGCGCGCTGGGCGCGTCCCAGCGGCGTCTTGTTGACGATGTACCAGAACACCGACAGCAGAATGGCCGTGATGACGATGATCAGGATCTGCTTCAGCGAAATCGAGATGCCGAAGACGTTATAGACCGTCGAAACCAGCGGCGGGATCGGCTTGTTGCGCGGACCCTGTGTCACCTGGATGAAGTTCGACAGCGCGATCGACATGCCGATCGCGGTGATCAGCGGCGCAAGGCGGAAAGAACCGCGCAGCGGCCGGTAGGCCACCTTTTCGATGGTCCAGTTCCACAAGGCCGCCGTCAGCATGGCGACGATCATCATGATGAGAAGCGCGATAACAACCGGCACGCCGGCAAAAAGGCTCGTCAGCACGAGAAACACGATCAGCGCGGCAAAGCCGCCCAGCATGAAGATATCGCCATGGGCGAAGTTGATCATGCCGATGATGCCGTAAACCATTGTGTAACCAATGGCGATCATGCCGTAGATAGAGCCCAGAGTCAGCCCGTTGACGAGCTGCTGTACAAAGTACTGCATCAATTATCCCCCGGACCTGATCCCTTGATGGGTCTGGTCTCTTGTTTTTTCAGGTGCCGTTTAGCCCCGATGATTAGGAAGATTCCATAACGGTTTCGCTTGAAAAGTGAAGCCTAAAAGTGCTCGATCGACAGATTCTTCGCCGCATTTGATTAATTGGGTGATTTGAATCCAAAAGAATCAAAAAAAGTGCACAGAATGCGCGCGAATTGGGCAGAAACGATAGGTTATCCGGCAGGTGCTCAAAGCGGCTTGCGCCGGGGCGTGGTTACCCCGGCGTCTCGCGCGTTTTTTCGATTATGAACGCATGCGCGAACCGTTGGCGTCAAAGAGCGGCTGGACCTGCAACCGGGCCGGCAGGTGCTCGCCGAGAATCTCGACCGACCAGCCATCCGCTTCGTCGGCGACCTCTTTCGGCACATAGCCGATGGCGACGGAAACCCCGGCGGCATGGGCATAGCCGCCCGATGTCACCCAGCCGCAGACCTTGCCGTTCAGCGAAATCGGCTCGTCGCCGATCACATCGGCATCCCCGGCTTCGACGACGAAGGTGCGCAGGCGAAGCTCGCCACCTTCGGCTTTTTCCTTCTGCGCGGCAGCCTTGCCGATGAAATCTGCTTCCTTCGACAGGGCAACGAATCGCGACAGCCCTGCTTCGAGCGGGCCGTAGAGCGGACGATATTCCCGCGACCAGCTGCCGAAGGATTTTTCGAGACGCAGCGCATTCAGCGCGCGCAGGCCGAAGAGACGGATGCCGAATTCCTTGCCGGTCTCCATGAGCAGGTCGAAGAGATAACGCTGGTATTCCGGCTTCATCCAGATTTCGTAGCCGAGATCGCCGGTATAGCTGACGCGCCCGACGATGGCCGGGGCCATGCCGAGATCCATCTTGCGGATCGCCATGAAGGGGAAGGCAGCATCGGACATATCGAGATGGGTAAGCTTCTCGATCAGGGCGCGGGAATTCGGGCCGGCGATGGAAAGACCGACAATGCCGGCATTGAGCGGCTTGAGCGAGACGCTGCCATCGTCGGGCAGATGGCTCTCGAACCAGCGCATGTGATAGTCTTCGGCAATGCCGGAACCGATCAGCAGGAAATCGTCTTGCCCGAGGCAGGCGAGCGTGAAATCGCCGATCAGCTTGCCATCGTCCTTCAGCATCGGCGCCAGCACCATGCGGCCGGGGGTCGGGATGCGGGCGGCAAGCAGCCGGTCGAGCCAGGCGGACGCGCCCTTGCCGGTGATGGTGTATTTGGCGAAACCCGAGGTTTCCATCAGGCCGACACTGTCGCGCACCGCCTTTGCCTCCGCACCGACCGTTTCGAAATCGGTCGAGCGCCGCCAGGAGAACGCATCCTCGACGCCTTCCGGCGCGAACCACAGCGGCTGTTCCAGCCCGTAGGATGCGCCGAAGACGGCGCCTTCGGCCTTGAGCCTCTCGTAAATCGGCGTCGTCAGGAACGGACGCGCGCCCGGCAATTCCTCGTTCGGATAACGGATCGAGAAGCGGCGGGAATAGTTCTCACGCACCTTGGCATTGGTATAGCCGAGGGTGGCGAAGTCGCCGTAGCGGCAGACATCCATGGCGAAGACATCGAAGCCCGGATCGCCGTGGATCATCCAGTTGGCAAGCGCCAGGCCCACGCCGCCGCCCTGGCTGAAACCGGCCATGACGGCGCAGGCCGACCAGAAATTGGTCATGCCGCGCACCGGCCCGACCAGCGGATTGCCATCGGGGGAGAAGGTGAAGGGGCCGTTGATGATCTTCTTGATGCCGGCATTGTTGAAGGCCGGGAAATGGCGGAAGCCGACTTCGAGTTCGCTGGAAATTCGCTCCAGATCCTCGGCCAGCAATTCGTGGCCGAAATCCCATGGGGTCTGAATCGGCGACCATGGGCGGCAGGCCTTTTCATAGGTGCCCATCAGCATGCCGTTGCGTTCCTGGCGGATGTAGATTTCGCCGTCGAAATCGACACAGTGCATCAGTTCCTTGCCGGAGGTCTTGTTGAACTCGATCACCTCCGGCATGTCCTCGGTGATCAGATACATATGCTCCATGGCGAGCACCGGCAGCTCGAGCCCTACCATGCGGCCGACCTCGCGCGCCCAGAGGCCGCCGCAGTTGACGACATGCTCGGCGATGATCTCGCCCTTGTTGGTGATCACCCGCCAGCTGCCGTCCTCGCGCTGCACGAGGTCTTCGACCTTGGTGTGGAGATAGATGTCCGCGCCGTTCTTCTTGGCGGATTTCGCGTAGGCGTGGGTGGTGCCGTAGGGGTCGAGGTGGCCTTCATGCGGATCGAAGACAGCGCCAACGAACTGGTCGGGGTCGAGAAGCGGCATCATCTCATAGGCTTCACGCGACGAAATCAGCGTCGCCTCACCGCCGGCATATTTGCCCTTGGCGAGCAGCGACTTCATCCAGTCGAAGCGCTCGTTGGTCGCGGCAAGCATCAGGCCAGAGGTCATGTGCAGGCCGATATCCTGGCCGGAATACTCCTCGATCTCCTTATAGAGTTCGACCGTGTATTTCTGCAGCTTGGCGACGTTGGGATCGCCGTTGATTGTGTGCATGCCGCCGGCCGCATGCCAGGTCGAGCCGGAGGTCAGCTCCGAGCGTTCGACCAGAACGACATCCGTCCAGCCGAATTTGGTGAGGTGATAGAGTACCGAGCACCCGACGACGCCGCCGCCGATGACGACGACCCTTGCATGGCTTTTCATAAAACTCTCCGGTTTCTCGGGCGCGCGGCGCAGGCCGCAAAAGCCACTGGCATGGACGACGAAACGAGAGCCTATTTTGAAGCCTGTCGGGGCGGAAGACGCAAGCGCGAAACCGTCTTGCCGTTTTCCGCCATGAGAGTGCGCACCACTGGCAAAAATGCGCCATCATACGGCGCATTTGATCCCGTCAGCCCTGATCGGCCAGACCGCCGGAAAAACCGTAGGAAAGATCGAATTCCCGGCCCATGGCGAGCAAGTCCTCGAACAGGGATTCGGCAAAGCTTCGGAAGACGATAAGCTCGAACTCATTTTCGCCGGAACGGGCGAAATTCACCGCGATATGGCCGCAGCGCAGATTGGCCGACTGGCCCACGGTAAAGACCGAGGGATCGAGATCTACAGCCACGCCTTTTGCCAGAATGCGCCGCGCATTCGGGCCGGAGAGCCGCAGAAGCACCCTGCCCTCGCTCTGGTCGACGACCTCAGCGATATCGGCGAGCAGCGCGGCAAGCCGGCGCTCCAGATTGACGGCGCGCTCGACATGGGAGAGCACCAGCCATTCGCCGGGTGCGACATTGCGCATCGTGAGATCGCCGGCAGCGGCAAAACCGGCAACGACCATCGCCGCATCGCTCAGACGCGAAAGCACGGTCGCGATTGCGACAGAGCGCGGGATTTCCAGATGATCGACGGCGCGGACGGCGGAACCGGCCTTGCCTTCGAGCGGATGGCGGGATTGGAACGACATCGCCTTAGACCTTGAGCTTTGCGGAGAGGGGATCGACGAAGACCGGTTCGCAGACCTCGGCCATCGTCTCCTCGTTCTTCAGCCTGTCCCAGACGACAATGCGTTCGCCATAGCGTTCCCGGCCGGATTTCAGGAAGGCGAGCGCGATGTCGTGTCCCAGCACTGGGGAGAAACAGGCGGAACTGACATAACCCTGATCGTTGATGGTCGAGGGTTTCGCCCCGTCCTTCAGGAGGTGCGCGCCGGCGCGGATGGTCTTGTCCTTCTCGGCGGGTTTGAGGCCGACCATTTGCATGCGGTCGGCAGCGGTCAGGCCGTAACGGGTGGACAGGCGCTTGCCGATGAAATCCGGCTTCTGGGCCGAAACCATGCGGCCGAAGCCGGCATCGTCAGGCGTCACGCGGCCATCGAATTCGGCATGGGTGACATAGCCCTTTTCCAGGCGCAGGACGTTGAGCGCCTCAAGCCCATAGGCGCAGATGCCATGCGCCCTGCCCGCCTCTATGACGGCATCGGCGACGCTTTCGCCATAACCGGCGGGCACCGCCAGCTCATAGGCCAGTTCGCCGGAAAAAGAGATGCGGAACAGCCGCGCCTTGAGGCCGCCCTTCAGCGTCACCACGCCGACTGACAGGTAAGGAAAGGCCACATTGGAAATATCGTCCTCGATCATCGCCTGCACGACCGCCCGCGCTTTCGGACCGGCAATCGACATTTGCGCCCATTGGTCGGTAACGGAGGTGAAGCGCACATCGAGGTCCGGCCACAGCACCTGGGCGCAATATTCCATGTGGCTCAGCACGCCGGCGGCAAGGCCGGTCGTCGTCGTGACGAAGAAGTGGTTTTCACCGAAGCGGCTCACCGTGCCGTCGTCATAGACGATACCGTCTTCGCGCAACATCAGGCCGTAACGTGCCTTGCCAATCGGCAGCTTCGCCATAGCGTTGCAATAGAGCCGGTTGAGGAACTCGGCGGCATCGGTGCCGAAAACTTCGATCTTGCCGAGTGTCGAGACATCGCAGAGGCCAACATTTTCGCGCACGTTGAGGACTTCCCGGTCGGTTGTCTGCCGCCAGGTCCTTTCACCCTCGCGCGGGAACCATGACGAGCGATGCCAGAGGCCGGCTTCGACGAAGACCGCGCCGTTGCGCTCCGCCCAGCCATGCAGCGGCGAGACCCGCTTCGGGGCGGCATGCATGTCGCGCGCCGTGCCGGCGAGTGCACCGAAGGAAACGGGCGTGTAGAACGGGCGGAAGGTGGTGATGCCGACTTCGGCGGGGCTCACGCCGCGCATGCCGGCCAGAATGCCGGCGGCGTTAACGCCGGAAAGCTTGCCCTGATCGGTCGCCATGCCATTGGTCGTGTAGCGCTTGGCATGCTCGATATGGCCAAACCCTTCTCGCAGAGCGAGGCCGAGATCGCGGGCGTGAACATCGTTCTGGAAATCGACGAAGGCCTTCGATTTTGCGCCGGGCACATACCAGAGCGTAGTGAAGGAGGGATCGACCTCCTCTCCCACGGCGGGCGCTTCATCGGCTGTGACGGCGAAGCCGAGATCGGCGGCAATAGTAGCCGCCTTTTCCGCACCATCGGCAAGACAGGCGGAGAGCGTGTAGTACCCGGCCGCAGCCCCCGCAATCGAGAGCCCGCCGCCAACATCCGGCGCGAGGAAAGTATCGAGTTCGCTCGACCAGACCGGCCGCGCCCCGCGCTGGCAGGCGAGATGGATCACCGGATTGAAGCCGCCGGACATGCCGATAGCATCGCAGGCGATGACCTCTTCATAACCCGAGCGTTCGAACACCAGCTTGCCCAGTCGCTGCCCGCCCATCGTGTCGACGATGCCGGCGCCTTTGATGATACGGACATCCTTCAAATCATCCACTGCGGGTGCATCACTGCGCGTATCGATGATCGCAGCGATGCCGACGCCGTGGCGGAGGAGATCGGCCGCTGTGCGATAGCCGGCATTGCCGTTGGTGAAGATCGCGACGGATTTTCCCGCCGCAACGCCGAAGCGATTGGCATAGGTGCCGATCGCGCTCGCCGTCATCACGCCGGGGCGGTCGTTGCCGCCGAAAACCAGTGGCCGTTCTTCCGCACCGGTCGCCAGCAGCGCCCGCTTGGCCGCGATGCGCCACAGGCGCTCCACCGGCAGTTTGGCGATCGGCTGGGCCACGTGCTTCTGCACCCGCTCGACCGCGCCGAAGACATTGTCGTCATACCAGCCGAAGACGGTGGTGCGCGGCATCAGCGTGACATTCGGAAGCGTCGCAAGTTCGGCAAGCGAAGCCTCGGCGAAGACCGACGCAGAATTGCCGTCGATCGCCGTGCTGTCGGACAACAGCGCCCCGCCCATGCGAAAATCCTGCTCGGCGAGCACGACGCGCAGGCCGGCACGGCCTGCCGTTAGCGCCGCCGAAAGGCCGGCGGGACCGGAGCCGACGATCAGCAGATCGCAGTGCGTCCAGCATTTCTCATAGCTTTCCGGGTCGCGCTCCAGTACGGCGCGGCCGAGGCCGGCGGCGCGGCGGATCAGCGGCTCGTAGAGCTTTTCCCAGAAGGCGGCCGGCCACATGAAGGTCTTGTAGTAGAAGCCGGCGGACAGGAACGGCGACAGCAGATTGTTGAGAGCGCCGATATCGTACTTCAGCGACGGCCAGTTGTTCTGGCTGCGGGCCTCCAGCCCGGCATAAAGCTCCGCCACCGTGGCACGGGTGTTGGCATCCGTGCGCGCGCCGCTGCCGATGCTCACCAGCGCATTCGGCTCGGAGACGCCTGCGGTCACCAGACCGCGCGGGCGGTGATACTTGAAACTGCGGGCGAGCAGCAGTTGATCGTTGGCGAGCAGCGCCGAGGCCAGCGTATCGCCAGGATGACCCTTGAAACGCGTGCCGTCGAAGCGGAAATCGAGCGACGTCGTGCGGTCGACGAGGCCGCCCTCGGGGAGACGATAGGCCGTCATCGGCTGCCTCCATCGGTCACGCTATAGACCTCATGGGTGACGGTATCGCGCTCGACCACCAGAAATCGCCGGCAACCGAACACATGCTGCCAGTGCTCGCGGGTGCGTCCGCGGGGATTGGCGCGGATGTGGACATAATTGTGCCACGCCTCGTCGGATGCGTCCGGCTCCGGGCGAATGACGGAGGCATCGCCCCTCACCGTGAACTCTTCCTTCGGCCGGATGCCGCAATGCGGACAGGAAATAAAGCTTGCCATGGAACTCTCAGTGCAGGTTTGGCTGGGGACCAGCGCCGTGTTCGTCGATGGGATAGCCGCGCTCGAAGCGATCAAGCCGCAGGAAGCGCGCGGCCGGATGCGTCTCGCCCTTGGCGATCAGGTGGGCAAAGCAGAAGCCCGACGCCGGCGTCGCCTTGAAGCCGCCGTAACACCAGCCGCAGTTCAGGTAGAGATTGTCGATATCAGTGCGGCTGATGATCGGCGAGCCGTCCATGCTCATGTCCATCACCCCCGCCCAGGAGCGCAGCACGCGCACGCGGGAAAGGCCGGGGATCATCGTCACCCCCTCCTCCATCACATGCTCGACGGTCGCGAGACCGCCGCGCTGGGCATAAGAGCTGTAGCCATCGATCTCAGCGCCGAACACCAGCCCGCCCTTGTCGGACTGGGAGATGTAGAAATGCCCGGCGCCATAGGTGATGACGTGATCGATGCAGGGCTTCAGCCCCTCCGTCACGAAGGCCTGCAGCACATGGCTTTCGATCGGTAGCTTCAGCCCCGCCATCTGGCCGACGACGGAGGTATTGCCGGCCGCAGCCAGCCCCAGCTTGCCGCAGCCGATGAAGCCGCGAGACGTTTCGACGCCGACCACCACGCCGTTTTCCCGGCGAATGCCCGTCACCTCGCAATGCTGGATGAGATCGACGCCATGCCGGTCCGCACCTCGGGCAAAACCCCAGGCCACCGCATCATGGCGGGCCGTGCCGGCCCGTTTCTGCAACAGGCCGCCCATGATCGGGAAACGGGCATGATCGAAATTGAGGAAGGGCATCATCTTCTTCAGCGTTTCGCGGTCGAGCAGTTCGGCCGGCACGCCTTCCATCCACATGGCATTGCCGCGCCGGATATGGGCATCGCGGTCGGCATCGCTGTGGAAGAGATTGATGATGCCGCGCTGGGAGAGCATGACGTTGTAGTTGAGGTCCTGCCCCAGCCCTTCCCAAAGTTTGAGCGAGAACTCGTAGAACGGCTCGTTGCCGGGTAGCAGGTAGTTGGAGCGCACGATAGTCGTGTTGCGGCCGACATTCCCGGAGCCGAGATAGCCCTTTTCGAGCACGGCGATGTTCTTCACGCCGAATTCCTTGGCGAGATAATAGGCCGTCGCCAGCCCATGTCCGCCGCCGCCGACGATGATCACGTCGTAATGCGGCTTCGGCTGCGGCTCGCGCCAGGCCGGCGTCCAGCCCCTGTTGCCCTGCAATGCCTGCTTAACGAGTGCGAATGCGGAATAACGCATGCCTTTTACCGTTCCATGATTTTCCCGCACATTGGCATATCGGCATGCGGGCGCAAAGGTCATTGGTCCCAGCCCTATAACAATCTTCGCGGCCTTGCGCGACGATTTCCGCGCCATTGTCAAAAAACCCCTAAGCATAAGGAATGACTTGTTTAAAAGGCCGGCGTATAGTCCTTGTGATGGGACGGCCGCTCCGCTAAGGATCGCCGTGAAAAACCGACAGGACCGGCGCAAGAAGGGGCGAAAGAGCGACCATGCTCGACATACTGGCACAAGCAGCCGTCGCCGCCGGAAGAGCCATCCTCGACATCTACAATGCCGGCCACGAGGTCCGCCACAAGGCCGACTGTTCTCCCGTCACCGATGCCGACGAGACGGCGGAACGCATCATCCTCGACCGTCTTGCCGTGCACTTCCCCGATATCCCCGTCGTCGCCGAGGAATCCGTCGCCGCCGGCTGCATTCCCGATATCGAGGGCAAGACCTTCTTCCTCGTTGACCCGCTGGATGGAACCCGCGAATTCGTCGACCGCAATCATGATTTCACTGTCAACATCGCCTTGATCAAAAAAGGTGAACCGGTGGCCGGCATCGTCTATGCCCCGGCGCTCGGCATTCTCTATGCCGCCGATGGCGGCATAGCCCAGAAATCCGTGATTTCCGGGCAGAAGGAGATCGGCGATCCCGTGGTCATCGGCTGTCGCAGCCGTGGCGACCGGATCGTCGCGCTCGCCAGCCGCTCGCACAACAGCCAGGAAACCATCGCCTATCTCGCCGAACACGGGGTGACCGACTACGAATCCGTCGGTTCGTCGCTGAAATTCTGCCTGCTGGCCGAAGGGCTTGCCGATATCTATCCCCGGCTCAGCCGCACGATGGAATGGGATACGGCCGCCGGCGACGCCGTGCTGCGTGCCGCGGGCGGCGAAACCGTGACCATGGACGGGAGCCCGCTGTTCTACGGCAAGCGCAACCAGCCGCACGACGTGGATTTCGCCAATCCCTATTTCGTCTCGCGCGGCAAGGTCTGATACCGGGCATTACCGCCGCGATTTTCCCTGTCTTTTCCGTGCGCAGTCTTTCCCCGCCCTCCCCGCGGGCCGTGGCTCCCTTAGGCTCTTGCCAGCCAAGGAGACCATGATGAGCGAAACCACCGCCAATCTCGAAATGCCCTACATCCTACCCTCGCAGGCGCAGAAGCACGTGACCCACAACGAGGCCCTGCAGCGCCTCGATGCCGTCACCCAACTGACGATCACCGCATCGCTTGCCACGCCGCCCGCCACGCCCGCGGAGGGCGACTGCTACTTCGTGGCCGCCAGCCCCACCGGCGCCTTTTCCGGCAAGAGCGGCAAGCTGGCCTTTCGTCAGGACGGCAGCTGGATCTTCATTACGCCGAAGCGCGGCTGGAGGGCATGGTTCGTTGCCGACGACAGCCTGAAAATCCATGATGGCAGCGGCTTTGCCGCCTATGACGCCCTCGCCACGCATGCCGTCTTCGGCATCAACACCTCAGCCGACGCGACCAACCGCCTTGCCGTTTCCGCCGACGCCACCCTGCTCACTCACGACGGCGACGACCATCGGCTGAAGATCAACAAGGCGGGTCCAACGGATACCGCAAGCCTGCTGTTCCAGAGCGGCTGGTCGGGACGCGCGGAAATGGGACTTGCCGGAAACGACGCCTTTTCCATCAAGGTCAGCGGCGACGGCTCGACCTGGCAGGAGGCACTGACGGTGGGTGCTGCCGGCCGCGTGCTGATGCCGAACCGGCCGCTCGCCCGCGCCACGCGCGGCGGCGGCCTCGTCACGCCGTCTTCCGGTAGCCAGACGGGCTTTTCCACGTTTGCGATTAATCAGGGCGGTTTCAGCCTCGGGGCAAGTGTCGCCGGCGGCGGCAACCGGCTGATCATCCCCGAAACCGCGCCCTATCTCGTTTGCCTGTCCGTCGAGGCCAATCCGGCCGGCGCCTTCAGCGTCGACGCCAGGGTGAACGGCACCACCACCATCGCCAGCGTCCGCGACAACGATGCGGCGACCGCAAGCTACAACATGACCGCTATCGGGCTTGCCATGCTGACGGCCGGCGACTGGCTGGTGCTGGAGCATACCGGCTCGACGCCGATCGATTTCGGCCTTGGCAAGACCGAGATCAGCCTCGTGATGCTTTGAGGTCGGAGGAGGTTTCGAGTACTGCAATCAGGAACGCCCGCAGCATCTCCTCGTCGAACGGTTTCGACAGGCGGGCGCGAGCGCGCAGGGCGGGCGGGAAATCCGCCCCCTCGTCATAGCCGCTGACAAAGCCGAAGGCGATACCCTGCCCAGCGAGCCTTTCGGCAAAGCCGAAGCTCGTCTCATGGCCGAGATCGACATCGAGAAGGGCAAAATCGAAGGCGTTTTCCGACAGAAGAGCCGATGCCTGGGCGAGATTGACGGCAATTTCAACATGGAGAACGCCGAGTTTCCTCAGCATGTCTTCCGCGTCCAGCGCAATGAGGAAATTGTCTTCCAGCACGAGGACACGCGAGATGGGCAAGGGCAGTTTCGAAATCAAGGTCATATCCAGTTTGACGGGGACCGGATTCGCATCACTCCGGATCATGCCGCCGAGGCTACGCGACTGTCGCCACGCCCCGCTATTAAATATGACATACTGGGAGATTTTTCCTATGCGACGAAAGTCCCGTCAGATGAACGGACGTTGGGTCTCCCGATAGCCGGCCCAGCCGGCGGCGTCGGCCAGCCCCTCGTCGTCGAGAATATCGCATCCACGCTCCGCCCAGCGGATAAGCTTGCGATCGGCCAGTTTCTTGAGCGTCCGGTTGGTATGCACGGTCGAGAGCCCGAGCGTATCGGCAATATGCTGCTGGGTGATGGGGAGCGAAACGCGCTGGTTCCTGAACAGGTTGGTCGCTTCGGCGCGCCGGTAAAGGAAAGCGAGAAGATAGGCCGCCCGCTCCAGCGCCGAGCGGCGGCCGATGCTGAGCAGGTTTTCATCGAGGATGCGCTCTTCCTGCGCCGCGATCCAGGTCATGTCGTAGCCGAGGCCCGGATGATTGCGAAACAGCGTATTGAGCTTTTCGCGCTCGAAGACACAGAGCGTCACCGGCGAAAGCGCCTCGACGGAATGCTGCATCTCGCGCATCAGCGTGCCCTGCAGGCCGATGAGATCGCCGGGCATCATATAGTTGAGGATTTGCCGGCGGCCGTCGTCCAGCATCTTGTAGCGAAAGCCCCAGCCGGAGAGCACCGTGAACAGATGGGCGCTGTTGGCGCCTTCCGAGAGGATCGTCGTGCCGGGATCGACCGAAAGCTCGCCGACCTTGAAACGGGAGACGAATTCAAGCTCTTCGGGCGTGAACTCCCGGAAGTGCGGGAGCGCCCGCAGCGGACATTGCTGGCAGGGTGTCTGCTTCTCGTGTCTCTTGCTCAATGCGCCCCTCCTGCCTTCGCTGAAGCCAATTAGTGTCCGCGATATCAAGGACAAGGGCCGCGGCCGGACTGGGAAAACCGGAAGCGCGCTGTGGACTTCCTGACGCCGCAGACCTAGTTTCTGCACAAATTCCTGAAGCGCAACATCTTTTATGGAGATCGCCATGACCGCTCTCGCCAGCCAGAATGTCGCCGTCGTCACCGGTGCCGCCTCCGGCATCGGCCTTGCCGCGGCAAAACGCTTTGCCAGCCTCGGCATGAAGCTGGTGCTTGCCGATCTCCCCGGCGAAAAGCTTGAGGCCGCCACCCGGCAGGTGGCCGAGGCCGGTGGCAGCGACACCGTGCTTGCCGTTGCGACCGATGTCTCGGAGCTTGCCTCGCTACAGGCGCTCGAACATGCCGCCCGCGAAAAATTCGGCGCCATCCATGTGCTGATGAACAATGCCGGCATCCAGCCGGGCAGCGCCATGTTCGGCCCGCTCGGGAATTGGGAAAGCGTGCTGGCCGTCAATCTCTGGGGCGTCATCCACGGTTCGCGGGTGTTCGCCCCCGGCATGATCGCCGATGGCGGGCCGGGGCTGATCATCAATACCGGTTCGAAACAGGGCATCACCACCCCGCCCGGCGACCCCGCCTACAATGTCTCCAAGGCGGGCGTGAAGGCCTTTACTGAAGCTCTGGAACACGAACTTCGCAACACCGAAAACTGCAGGGTCAGCGCCCATCTGCTGATCCCCGGTTTCGTCTATACCGGCCTTACCGCCGGCAATCGCACGGAAAAGCCCGCCGGTGCCTGGACGCCGGAACAGACCGTCGACTTCATGATCGAAAGCCTCGAACGCGGCGATTTCTATATCCTCTGCCCCGACAACGATGTCGACCGGGCAACCGATGAAGCCCGCATTCTCTGGGCCGCCGGCGATATCGTCGAAAACCGGCCGCCTCTGTCGCGCTGGCACAAGGATCACGCCGAGGCCTTCAAGGCGCATCTCGCCGAAAGTCTGAAGCACCGGTAAAAAGGCACGCAATTTCGAAACGGTAGGGCTCCATGACCAGCGGCATCCATCACATCACGCTCATCACCCGCAAGGTGCAGGCCAATGTCGACTTTTACGTCGGCTTCCTGGGCCTGCGGCTCGTCAAGCGCACCGCCGGTTTTGAGGATGCCGCACAGCTTCACGTGTTCTATGGCGATGCCATCGGCTCGCCCGGTTCGCTCGTCTCCTTCCTCGTCTGGGAAGACGGCGCGCCCGGCCGCGTCGGCCACGGCCAGCCGAGCGAGATCGCCTTTGCCATCCCTGCGGAAAGCATCGGCTTCTGGTTGACGCGGGCGCTGCGCTTCGGCATCGCCACGACCGGCCCTGCGCAGGAATTCGGCGAGCC
The DNA here is from genome assembly GCF_001424985.1 of Rhizobium sp. Root1212. GTDB lineage: Bacteria > Pseudomonadota > Alphaproteobacteria > Rhizobiales > Rhizobiaceae > Pararhizobium. The sequence goes on along the minus strand of NZ_LMDA01000012.1, from coordinate 151,702 downwards.
GGTGATCCGGCTGAAGGACCCGGACGGCGTCATCGTCAAGCTGGTCGGCGCCGACATCTTCCCGTCCGAACACCCGCCCTATGACGGCGACATCCCGCAGACCGACGCCATCCGGCGGCTGCGCGGCGCGACCATCCTCACGGAAAAGCCCGACGAGACCGCCGACGTCGTCATCAGCCATTTCGGCTATCGCGACGACGACCGGACGGATGCCATTCGCCGCCTCGTCTCCGCCTCAGGCGATATCATCGACGTGCGCAACGCCGGTGGCTTCTGGACGGCCGCGCCCGGCACCGGCACCATCGACCACATCGCCTTCCGCGCCGCCCATCAGGCCGAGGTCACCACGCTCAACGACACCCTGCACCGCGAAGGGCAGGACGAGACGGCGGTGCATGATCGCAAATATTTCTTCTCGCTCTACATGCGCGAACCGGGCGGCACCCTGTTCGAATTCGCGACCGACGCGCCCGGCATGACCGTGGACGAGGATCGCGAAACCCTCGGCAGCCGCCTGTTCATTCCTGCCCATTTCACCGGCGATCGCGAGGCGATGATCGTGATGCTGCCGCAATTCGCCCTGCCCGGCGAAGAACGCTTTGCCGCCCGCGACCTGCCCTTCGTGCACCGGCTGAACCAGCCGGCGGAGCCTGATGGCAGCACCCTCGTCCTGTTGCACGGCAGCGGCGCCAGCGAAACGACGCTACTGCCGCTCGGCCGCAAGGCAGCCCCCCACGCCCTGCTCTTCAGCCTGCGCGGCCGCAGCACCGAAGAAGGTGCGCCGCGCTTCTTCCGCCGCATTACGCCCTTCACCTTCGATCAGGCCGATATCGCTTCGGAAGCGGAGGCTTTTGCCGCGACAATGGAAGAAGCCGCCGTCGGTTACGGCCTCGACAGGGACCGCATGACCTTCCTCGGCTATTCCAACGGCGCCAACATGATCACAGCGACCATGCTGCTGCAACCCGGCCTCATCCGCCGCGCCGTGCTGCTCAGGGCGATGAACCCGCTGACCGAAATCCCCGATGTCGATCTCTCCGGCACGGAAATCCTTGTTATAACCGGCGCTACGGACCCCTACGCTCCCTATGCCGCGGAGTTGGAAAAACTGCTGACCACACGCGGTGCCAAGGTCGAAGCCCGCACGATCAGCGCAGGACATGAGATCGGCGATATCGACGCAACGATTATCAAGGAATGGTTAAGCCGTTACACGTCTTAATGAATTTCACCCGCCCTACTCTCCATCGTCACCCTCGGCCTTGTGCCGAGGGTCCGCTGCCCCTCATCAGCGCGGAGAGTTTGGCAGATGCTCGGGACACGCCCGAGCATGATGGAGGAGAGCGAGGCGGACGGGCCTCGTTTGCAGCGAAAAAGCCCTATAGCCCCTTCTCCTTCTTCACATAATCGGCGAAGGCCTCGACAAAGGCCTTCAATCGCCCCCGTGCGTCCTCATCCACCAGTTTGCTGTCCTTGTCGAACAGCGCGCCCGCCTTCGGCAGCATCAGCCGCTTGCCGGACCAGAGGTCCGCGCCCAGCGTGCGAAAAACGGGAAGCCAGGCATTCTGGCTGAGCAGCGTGCCGAACGGGCTCGGCGACGTGCCAGCGAGTGCAAAAGCGCGACCGGCAAAGACATTCGGCGCCCCGGTCATCGAGGAACTGGCCCAGTCGATCGCGTTCTTGAACACGCCCGGCATGGAATTGTTGTATTCGGGGGTAAACAGGATCACGCCATCGGCACCGGCGATCTGATCCCTCAGAAGTTGCACCGGCGCCGGCACGCCCTCACGCTCGATATCGGCATTGTAGAGCGGAATGCCCTCGATAGTGCCTGCGGTGAAGCGGACATCGGCCAACGGAAGTTCCAACGCCGCATGAAGCAGCGCCTTGTTGAAGGAGGCCTTGCGAAGACTTCCGGAAATGCCGAGCAGCTTGATCATCTCATCACCCTTGTTTGCTATAGGGAGATGATGGTGCGCCCCGCTCAAAAGTCGAGCCGAAAAGCCGGATTATCCCGGCTTTCCTTGTCAAGGCTCCTCAACCGGCGCGGCGGTGGAGGTCGCCCAGATAGGTATTTTCCGCCCGCGAAACGTTGAATTCGGCGGGATCGATCCTGACCAGCATCAGGCTCTCATCGCTCGGGCCGCCGCTGGCGATCAGGTTGCCGTCTGGCGAGGCGATGCGTGACAGCCCGGCAAAGGAGAAGCGTTCGTCAGAGCCGCAATGGTTGATATAGGCAACGAAAACCTGGTTTTCGAAGGCGCGGGTGCGGATCATGTGTTCGGCAATGAAGGCACCGGACCAGCCGGCCGGCAGCGCCGTCGGCACCAGCACGGCATCGGCGCCGGCCAGCGCCAGCCGCCGGACGTTTTCCGGAAACTCGACATCGTAGCAGATCAGCATGCCGCAGGTGACGCCGCGATGATCGAAGAGATTGGCGGCCGGTTCGCCGGGCACGAACAGTTCGCGCTCGTAATCGCCGTAGAGATGGGATTTGCGGTAGACAACCGGGGTCTTCTCACCATCGACATAGACGGCGCTGTTGAAAACAGTGTCTCCGTCCCGTTCGGCAAAGCCGGCTATGATGGCAACCTCCGCCTCAGAGGAAATGGCCTTCAGGCGCTGGACCGTCGACCCATCGGCGGGTTCGGCAAGCCGGGTGAGCAGTTCACCGCAGCCATAACCGGTGATGCCGAGTTCCGGCGTCACCAGCAGGCTTGCACCCTTGGCGGCGGCTTCCATAGCCGCCTTTTCGATCCGGGCGAGATTGGCGGCGACATCGCCACTCTCGGATTTCATTTGCAACGCGGCAAGAGTGATCATTTGTCGTCCGCCGCCATGGCGCCCAGCAGTTTCGGGAGATCGCCGAAGCGGGCGACCAGCGAGAAGATGACGGCCGCCGTTGCAACGAACAGGATCGTCACCGATGCCATGGTCGGCGTATAGCCGTAGCGCAGCGCATTGAAGATCTTGATTGGCAGCGTCTCCACCGTGAAGCCGACGGTCATGTAGGCAACGATATATTCGTTGAGCGACAGGACGAAGGCAAAGGCGTAGCCGGAGACGATGTAAGGCAGGATCAGCGGCAGGACGACCGTCCGGAAGATCGTCCTGTCATCAGCTCCCATCGTCGCCGCCGCTTCGACCAGCGAGCGGTCGATGGCGGTGAAACCGAGCGAAAGCGTCACCAGCGGCAGCGTGACGAAGAAGATCGCGTGGCTGATGACGGCCGTCCACGGCTGGCCGTAAAAACCGGTCGTCGCCCAGAAGGTGAGCATGCCGAGCGCTGTGATGACCGGCGGCAGCGTGAACGGCGCAATGCCGAGCAGTTGGAAGATATTCGCCCACGGCGCCACCCGCCGCCAGAGGAACCAGGAGAGCGGCAGCGCGATCGCCACCGCCAGCGCCGCCGAGCAAACGGCCAGCGTCAGCGACGCGAAGAGCGCGTTGCGCCATTCGGGATTGAGGAAGATCTCGCCATACCAGGAGAGCGAAAAGCCCTTGGGCGGGAAGGCGAGCGTCTGCTTCTCATTGACGGATACGCCGGCAACGACGATCAGCGGCAGCGCCAGAAACAGGCCGATGACAACGAAATAGAGATTGCGCAAGGCGTTCATGCGGCTTCTCCCTTGCGGCCGACAAAGGCGGTGAGCGCGACGAGGCCGAGCGTGACGAGCACGAGGAACACCGCCATCGCCGCCGCAAACGGCATGTTCGACTGGTAGACGGCCTGATCGGTGATCAGCACCGACAGCGTCCAGTGCTGCGGCCGGCCGAGCAGCTGCGGAAGAAGGTAGGAGCCGAGCGCGAAGATGAAGACCATGATCAGCGTTGCCGTGATGGTGTTGCGCAGCGCCGGCACGACGACGGTGAAAAAGGCCTTGAGCGGCGACGCTCCGAGGGTGCGCGCGGCTTCCGTCAGCGTCGGATCAAGCCGCACGATCGCCGGATAGAGCACCAGCACCGTATAGGGAAAGGCCTGATAGACCATGCCGGTCAGCACCGCGCCGAAACTCGGCAGCAGCGCCTTGGCCTCGCTCATTACGCCCATCATGACCAACAGATTGGTGATGCCGGCGGTGCGTGAAAACAGCGTCGACCAGGCAAAGCCGATGATGACTTCCGACAGCGACAGCACCGAAAGCAGCGCCACCAGCCAGACGACCTGCGCCTTTCGCGACATGCGCGCCAGAAGATAAGTGAAGGGCAGCGCGAGCAGCACGCAGCAGATCGCCACCACGATCGCCAGCATCAGCGAAAAGCCGAGCACATTGGCGAAGAACAGGCTGAGGAATCGCTCGTAATTCGCAAGCTGGAAGGCCGGGATATAAAATCCGCCCTGCTGTCGCTGGAAGAAGCTGACGGCGATCATCGTCGCGAAGGGAATGACGAAGAAGACGGTGAGCATGATCGCGGGAAAGGCGATAGGTGCATAATCGACAAGGCGTTGGGGCGGTTCGCGTCTCATTTGGCCAGCACCACGCAGACATCGGGAAGAAGCGTGATGCCGACCGGCTGGCCGACGGTGACATCGGGCCGCGCCCGCGGCGTCGAGACGGCGACGATCTGGCGTCCCGCGACATCGACGAAGGTTTCGATCGTGCCGCCGAGATCGCGCACGAAGGTCACGGTGCCGGAGAGCGCGCCGTTGCCGGGCGCTGTCAGATGCACGTCTTCGGGGCGCACGGAAAGCGTCGCCTTGGCAGCAGAGCCGAGCGAGATGCCGGAGACCGGCTGGCCGAGAACGGTGACGGCGCCACCCTTGGCTTCGGCGTCGAGCAGGTTGGTCGAGCCGATGAAATCGGCGACGAAGGTATCGGCCGGACGGCGATAGATTTCGATCGGCGAGGCTGCCTGGCGGATTTCGCCCTTGCTCATGACGACGACCGTATCGGCCATGGTCATCGCCTCGCGCTGATCGTGGGTGACGACGATGGTGGTGATGCCGAGCTTCTGCTGCAGTTGGCGAAGCTCCACCTGCATCGCCTCGCGCAGCTTGGCATCGAGCGCCGACAGCGGCTCGTCGAGCAGGAAAAGTTTTGGCGAGATCGAGAGCGCCCGCGCGATCGCCACGCGCTGCCGCTGGCCACCGGAAAGTTTCGACACCGGCCGGTCGGCATAGCCGGAAAGATGGATCATGGCGAGCAGTTCGTCGACGCGCTTCTTCTGCTCTTCCTTGGCCACGCCGCGAATGCGCAGCGGATAGGCGATGTTTTCGCCCACCGTCAGATGCGGGAAGAGCGCCAGCGACTGAAACACCATGCCGAGATTGCGCTTGTGGGTCGGAACGCGGGTAATGTCGTCGCCATCGAGCTTGATCGCACCGGATGTCGGCAGGTCGAGGCCGGCGATCATGCGCAGAAGCGTGGTCTTTCCGCAGCCGGAGGGGCCAAGCAGGCAGACGAACGTCCCGTGCGGCACCGTGATGTCGATGTTGTTGACGGCGGTGAACGCGCCGAATTCCTTGGTGACGTTGCTGAGCGCGAGGCCTGACATTGTTCTCTGTTTCTCAAAGGGAGTGGTCGAAAGGCCCCTCACCCTAGCCCTCTCCCCGCTGCGGGGAGAGGGAACTATGGAGGTTGCCGCTTGTCCCTTCTCCCCGCCGGCGGGGAGAAGGTGGCCGACGGGCCGGATAAGGGACTTTTAACCCCTTAGCCGACGATCAGCTCGGTCCACTTCTGGTTCAGCCAGTCCGACTTGGTCTGGTAGAGATCGTAGCGCGGAATGATCGGCTCGATATCCGAAGACACGGCCGCGAATTCCTTGTCGGTCAGATCGGTCACTTCGCGCTTGACCGTCGGCGACGTGCCGACCTTGCGCGACAGCAGCGACTGGACGGACGGCTGGCTCATGTAGTCGATGAACACATGGGCTTCCTCGACCTTGCCAGAAGCGCGCGACAGCGCCCAGCAGCCCGAATCTTGGATGCCACCTTCCTTCGGGAAGGTCGAGCGGACCGGATTGCCGTCCGCCGCCGCAAGGCCGGTGACGTCATGATAATACTGGCCCATCGGGATTTCGCCCGACTTCAGCGACTGCTCGAACTGAGCCTCGTCACGATACCAGAGCCGCACGTTCGGCTTGACTTCGGCGAGCTTGGCGAAGGCCTTTTCCAGCCCCTCGTCGGTATCGAGCGCATTGGTGCCGCCCATGTAAGTCTTGGCCGTCACTTCCAGCAGGAAAGAGTTCGAAACGAGGGCCAGCAGGCCGAGCTTGTCGGCATTCGCCGGGTCCCACAGCGCTTCCCAAGAGGTCGGCGGCTCCTTGTAGACGTCGGTGTTGGTGACGAGCGTGATGTACCACGACACCGCACCGATGCCGGCGACGCGGCCGTCCGGATACTTGTTGACGAAGCGATCGAGCAGGTTCGAAAAATTCTTGAGCTTGGATGTATCGAGCGGCGTCCAGAGATCGGTCGCCTGGCCCTTGAGCATCGCCACCTGCGACATCATCGAGATGTCGGCCGGGGCCTGCCCGGCCTGCGCGGCCTGCTGCAACTGCACCAGCCAGGCTTCGCCGGTCGGCTCGGCGACGGATTCGACGGCGATGCCGGTTGCCTTGGTGAAATCCGGGAAGATGTTCTTGTCGAACGAATCCTTGAAGTAACCGCCATAGACGCCGACCTTCAGCGACTTGTCCTGCGCCCACAGGATCGACGGCATGGCCAGCATCGAAGCGCCGGCAAGGCCGGCACCGAGCACGCCGCGGCGGCTCACGCCCATTTTGAGAATGTCACTCATTTTTGCTCTCCTTCGTTTTTATTGCCGGCCGCTCTTTGCGGCGGTCCGGCCGTTCCCACATCCCGCCCTAAGGCGGGTTTTAAAACCCCTGCTGCGCGGTCAGTCGCGCTTGCCGTTCACGAACGGACTGTAGACCATCAGGCTCAGAATTTCGAACAGTACCTGCGAACCCGCCTGGGCCGTATTTGTCGTCGCGTCGTATTGCGGCGCCACCTCGACGACGTCGCCGCCGACAAGGTTCACGCCCTTCAGCCCACGGATCAGCTCCAGCACCTCGCGGGTGGTCAGGCCGCCGATTTCCGGCGTGCCGGTGCCCGGCGCGAAGCTCGGATCGAGGCTGTCGATGTCGAAGGAGAGATAGGTCGGCCCATCGCCGACAATCGCCTTCGCCTTTTCGATGATGGCAGGAACTCCAAGCCCCGTCACCTCTTCCGCATGGATCACCGTCATGCCGGATTCGTAGGAGAATTCCCACAGATATTCGGAGGAGCCGCGAATGCCGATCTGGATGGTGCGGGTCGGGTCGAGCACGCCGTCGAGCACCGCGTTGCGGAACGGGCCGCCGTGATGGAACTTGGTGAGGTCGTAGGCGCCGCCGGTATCGCAATGGGCGTCGATATGGATCATGCCGACCGGGCGCTTCTTGCCGACAGCCTTCAGGATCGGATGGCTGATCGAATGATCGCCGCCGACAGAAAGAGGAACCACGCCGGCATCGACGATCTGGTTGATGCGCTTTTCGATATCGTCATGGCTGAGTTCCAGCCGGTAGCGGCTCTGGAACGGCACGTCGCCGATATCGGCCACGCGCAGGTCATGGATCGGGGCGCAGCCGAGGACGTGATTGTAAGGGCCGATGCGCTCGATGGTGCGCATGGCGCGCGGCCCGAAGCGGGAACCCGGCCGGTTGGTGACGCCGAGGTCCATCGGAATACCCGAAATCGCCACCTGCAAATTGCCGAAATCCGGCTCGTTGGCATCGACGGGCATATAGGGCGCGGAAAGGAATGTCGGAACGCCAGCATAAGGGGCAAGGCGGGTGCCGTTTTTGGTGAAGATCTTGTCGGCCACCTTGCGGAAGGTCGGGTCGAACATCTCCCCACCATGGCTTTCGCCGTATTTCGCCTTGAGATCCTGAAGCTTCCGGTCGTCCCAGCTCATGCCGCATCCTTTCTGTCAAAGTCCAGGAAACGGCGTCCGGCCGCGGCTGCGGCAGGTTTGTCGGCTTGGTGCCGAAAATTATGTGTTCCCCAGGCTTCTGCCTTTGTTGATCGTATTAGCGATCAATTTCATTGGAAAAGCAATTGACAATGTTATAGGGTTTTATGTGAGAAATTTTCACCATGCCGGCGAAGATGGAAAGCCCGCCCATGAACAGCCGATTGCCACCGCTGAACCCGCTGCGCGCCTTCGAGGCCACCGCCAGACGCGGCTCGGTTTCGGCCGCGGCGCGGGAGCTGAACGTCACCCATGGCGCGATCAGCCACCAGATTCGCGCGCTGGAACAGAGCTTCAACGCCCCCCTCTTCGAGCGCGGCGGCAAGCGCATGAAGCTGACGCCGCAGGGCGCGCTGCTGCTTCCCGCCGTCACCGATGCCTTTGCGGGCATTGCGGCGGCGACCGCCGCGATGATGCGCCCGACGACGAGCGGCGAACTGCGCATCACCTGCGTCGCAGCCCTTCTGTCCTTCTGGATGATCCCGCGGCTGCATCTCTTCACCGAGCAGTTTCCCGACGTGCGGCTGACGCTGATCGCCTCCAACGATCCGACCAACCTGTTTTCGCCGGACGTCGACGTTTGCCTGCTCTATGGCGACGGAAACTGGGGTGACAGCTGGTCGCGGCTCTGGAGCCAGCTTGAACTGTTCCCGGTGGCGAGCCCCACGCTTCTCAATTCGCGCCCGCTGCGCTCGGTGCGGGATTTGCAGGACCATGTGCTGCTGCATGGCGATGACGGCCGTGAATGGAACACCTGGCTTGCCGCCGCCGATGGCAGCGACGTGCCGCGCGGCCGCCAGCATTTCATGAGCGACGCCCGGCTTTCGACGGAAGCCGCCCTGCACAATCAGGGCGTGGCGCTCGGCGATACCATCACCGCCGGCAGCCTGATCGCCAAGGGCGAACTGATCGCCCCCTTCGCGCTGGCGGTTCCGGCAAACGACGCCTTCTATGTCGCCTGTCGCAACGAAGCGAGGGCTGCCCCCATCGTCAAGGTCTTCATCGACTGGCTGTTTTCGGCGCTGGAAAGCGATCCGATGCCGGAGATGCAGACCTCGGCCCGCACGGTCATTCGCGGGCGGCCGCACAAGGACAACTTTCAACCCGTTTCATCCCCGCACCGCCCCCGGCGTCCGGAACAGACCCCGAAGCGCCGCGCCAAAACGTAAGGACCACAGGATACCGCAATGCCGCAATTCAATCCGCTGATCGCCCGCCTGTCGCCGCCGCCGATCCCTTCCGTGCTCGCCTGGGCCAAGGCCTATGACGGGTCGCGCGGCCCGCTGATCGATCTGAGCCAGGCCGTTCCCGGCTATCCGCCCCATCCCGACATGCTGAAATGGCTCGGCGAAGCGGCAAGCTCACCCGCCTATACCGGCTACGGCGCCATCGAAGGCGAAGACGAGCTGCGGGACGCCTATGCCGATCATGTCTCGAAGGTTTATGGCGCGAAGATTACCGCCGATAACATCCACGTCACCTCAGGCTGCAACCAGGCCTTCATTTCGGTTGCGATGACGCTCGCCGGCAGCGGCGACACGATCCTGATGACCAACCCCTTCTATTTCAATCAGGAAACGACGCTTTCGATGCTCGGCGTCAAGATCGAGCTGGTGCCTTGCGATCCGGCAAACGGCTTCCTGCCGGATGTCGAGGCGATCGCGCAGGCCCTGCGGCCGGGCGTCAAGGCGCTGGCGCTGGTTTCGCCGAACAACCCGACCGGCGCCGTCTATCCCCCAGCCCTACTGCAGAAAATCTTCGATCTCTGCCGCCAGAACGGCACATGGCTGATCCTTGATGAAACCTACCGCGATTTCCTGCCCGCAGGTGCCGCACCCCATGGGCTGTTTTCCAATGTGCGCTGGCAGGAAAACCTGGTCTGCCTCTACAGCTTCTCGAAATCCTTCTGCATTCCCGGCCATCGGCTCGGTGCGGTGACGGCAAGCCCGGCAGTGGTCGAGCAGATCGCCAAGGTCATGGACAACCTGCAGATCTGCGCCCCGCGCTCGGCGCAGGCGGCCCTTGCCAAGGCCTTGCCCGCTCTGGACGACTGGCGGGCGGAAAACCGCGAGGAGATCACCCGCCGCGCCGATGCCCTGCGGCAGGTGATGGCCAGGGCGCCCGGATGGAAGTTGCAGGCGATCGGCGCCTATTTCGCCTATATCCGCCACCCCTATGCCGATATCGGCTCGGATCTCGTCGCGGAAAAGCTGGCGAAGATCGCCGGCATCGTCTGCTTACCCGGCGATTATTTCGGCGAGGGACAGGAAGGTTACCTGCGCTTTGCCTTCGCCAATGCCGATGCGGCCACGATCCTGAAGCTTGAGGAACGGCTGAACGGATTTTCGCTGCCGGGTATCTAAGGAACTGGTCGCCCTTCAGTTCAGGCCGCGCCGAAAATGGTGATTTTCCGTGATCCGGAGCGCAGCGTACTTCGGTACGTGAGCACCGGAAGCGCGGAAAAGCGCCATTTGCAGGCCGGCATGGGCTGAAGGGTGGCCCGTTCTAACCGCGGCGCGCGACAGCAATCCCCGCAAGAACGATCAGGCCGCCCGCGGCCTGCATCAACCCGATTGGCTCGTCGAGAACCAGCCAGGCGAGGATCGAGGCGCCGACCGGCTGCAACAGCAGCGTCAGCGACGAAAAGGCGGCCGGCAGGAAGGCGAGCGCATAGGTGATCAGCACCTGTCCGCTCGCATGGCTGATGAAGGCGATACCGAACACCGTTGCCCAGCCGGGAAGCGTCGTCGGAAACAGCGTATTCTCGAACATCAGCGCCGCCGGCAGCACGCAGATTGCCGCCGAAGCCGAGCCCCAGACCATGATGCGCAACGTATCGAACCGGCTGCGCAGCCGCCCGACCGAGAGGATATAGCCGGCATAGAACATGGCGGAGATGGTGGCGACCAGATCGCCCTTCAGCGCGCCGCCGCCGATCGCCGCAGGCCCGCCCTTCAGCACCAGAATACCGACCGCCGCCGTCATCAGGCCAAGAACGAAGGCGCGGGTGATCGGCAGGCGAAACAGCGCCCAGCCGAAGATCGTCACGAACACAGGCGCAAGGTTCGCGAGCAGCGTCGAGTTCGCGACCGAGGTCATGTGGATCGACAGGTGCCAGCAGGCGAGATTGGCCGCAAGCATGATGCCCGGCAACGTCAGCATCAGCCGGTCGCGCATCGTCTCGGGCGCGACCCCCCTGTTCCGCCGGAAGATGAAGAACAGCCCGAGCGGAATAAGGGCCAAAGCCACGCGCCAAAAAGCCGTTGAGAGCGGCCCGACCTCGGAAAGCCGCACGAAGATCGGAGAACCGCTGATCGCAACGCCGCCGAGCAGCAGCGATGCCATGGGCAAGCGGTTGTCAGTTGGCTGCATGCGGCCGGCGGGGTGGGAGGCGGTCTGCGTCAAGGTCATTCCAATCGGTCGCTGCCGGCGCGCGGCGGTATCTCCGCGCTACCAGATCGGCGCGTTCGCTCCCAGAGGGGAAAGGCCGGGCCGGCAAGATTTCGGGGTCTGCAGAGCGGGTTGCCAGCTTTCCCTTCTCCCCAGCGGGGAGAAGGTGGCCCGAAGGGTCGGATGAGGGGTCTCGCACATTCAGAATATGCCGCACCACCCCCTCATCGCCTCGCAAGCTCGGCACTTCTCCCCGCTAGGGAGAAGTGGACAAACTTACAGTCAGGCCGCGTCGGGGCGGTGGATGGTCTTCACCTCGAGGAAATCCTCAAGCCCGAACAGGCCGCCTTCGCGGCCGTTACCGGATTGCTTGTAGCCGCCGAAGGGGCTGCCATAACGATGCGGCCCGCCATTGATATGCACCATGCCGGCCCGCAGCCGCGCGGCGACCCGCTCGGCGCGGTCGGCATTGCCGGTCTGCAGATAGGCGGCAAGGCCGTAGGCCGTATCATTGGCGATGGCGATTGCCTCTTCCTCGGTATCGAAGGGGATGATCGCCAGCACCGGCCCGAAGACTTCCTCGCGAGCGATACGCATCTCGTTGTTCACATCGGCAAAGATCGTCGGGCGAACGAAATAACCGGTCTCGAAACCCTCCGGCTTGCCGGGACCGCCGACCAGTACCCGCGCGCCTTCGGCAACGCCGGCCTCGATCAGCGCCTGTACGCGGCCGAACTGGATGTGCGAAACGAGCGGCCCGATATGGCTGCCCTCTTCCTCCGGGTTGCCGACGGTCGCTTCCTTGCCAGCCTTTTCAGCGATTGCGACGGCCTTGTCGTAAACCGACCGCTGCACCAGCATGCGCGTCGGCGCATCGCAGGACTGGCCGGAATTGTTGAAGCACTCGTGTACGCTGGCCGCGACCCGGTCTTCCAGATCTGCATCCTCGAAGACGAGGTTCGGCGATTTGCCACCGAGTTCCAGCGTCACGCGCTTCACCGTCTCGGCCGCATCCTTGCTGACGGCGATGCCGGCGCGAGTGGAACCGGTAAACGACATCATGTCGATATCCTTGTGCTTCGACAAAGCCGCGCCGCACTCGATGCCATCGCCATTGACCAGGTTGAAGACACCGGCCGGGAAGCCGGCCTCCTCGACCATCTCGGCATAGAGAAGCGCATTAAGCGGCGTGAATTCCGACGGTTTCAGCACGCAGGTGCAGCCCGTCGCCAATGCGGGCACGACCTTGAGAGCGATCTGGTTGATCGGCCAGTTCCAAGGCGTGATCAGGCCGCAGACACCGATGGGTTCGCGGCGCACGACGTCGCCGTTCGGCAGCACTTCGCGCGCCTTCAGCCGTTTCAGGCCATCGATGAAGCCCTGCAAATGCCCGACGCCGACATCGGCCTGTTGCTCGGTGCTCATGGTGATCGGCGCGCCGAGTTCGAGCGTGATGGTGCGCGCCATCTCGTCGTAACGGCGCTTGTAGATGGCAAGCAGCTTTTCAAGCAGCGCGATGCGCTCGTCGAGCGGGGTCTGGCTATAGCTCGGGAAAGCGGCCTTGGCGGCGGCGACAGCGCGGTCGATATCGGCGGATGTGCCCATGGAGATGACCGCAATCGGCTTTTCCGTGGCCGGATTGATCACCTCGAGATCATGAGGCTGCAGGGGATCGACCCATGCACCACCAATAAAAAATTTCCGCTTGTCCAGCATGCTGCTCTCCCATCATTCTTTCCAGGCCGCCCTGCGGCGAAGCGGCCGCATGGTGGTCTGCGGAAAATGCCGGGTCAAGCCGGGGAGGAGGCAGAAAAGAAAAAGGCCCATGTCAAAACGACGATGGGCCTTTTTCTCTCGGTGTCGGTGAGGTCAGATCGCGCCGCAGACCAGCGCGCTAACGAAAAGAAAGGCGGCAGCAAGGGCGACGCCCTGCGCGGCAAAGTTCCAGGAAAACGGAACGGCGGGACGGTGATGTGCAAGCGGCTTGGAGCTGTGCATTTTGCTCTCCCTTGGCTGACCCGGCGGAAGAGAGGTCTTCAGCCGGTGTTGTCTTCCCTTGTTTTCCTCAATTTCCTAGTAAGTTTATAGATATTATTTTCCGAATTTTCCGGCGCAAGCGAAAAAACGGTTCGCGCCACAACGCGACCTGCCGCCCAAATGTTCCGGCGCGTTCAGAGAACGAGCATCGCCCGGAAATCGTTGACATTCGTGCCCGTCGGACCCGGCACGAAGAGGTCGCCGCTGGCATGGAAGGCGCTCCAGGCGTCGTGACGGGCAAGATGATCGCGCGGATCGGCACCCGCCGCGCGCATGGCCGCCACCGTGCCGCCATCGGCAAAGGCGCCGGCATTGTCTTCGGAGCCATCGATGCCATCGGTATCCGCGGAAAGCGCATGAATGCCGTCGACGCCATCGATATCGAGCGCCAAGGACAGCAGCAATTCGCTATTTCGACCGCCCTTGCCATAGGCGCCGGAGATCGTCACGGTCGTCTCGCCGCCGGAAAGGATCACCACCGGCTTGGCGAAGGGTCGATTGCGCAGCGCCGTCTCTCTCGCGATCGCCGCATGCATGCGGCCGATATCGCGCGCCTCGCCCTCGATCGCATCGGAGAGGATCACCGGCTCGACGCCAAGTTCCCGTGCCTTCGCAGCCGCCGCCTCCAGCGAAACGCTGGCGGAAGCGATCACATGCTGCACATGGTTTTTGAACGCCGGATCGTCCGGCAAGGGCGCTCCCGCCTGCCCGGAATTCAAATGCCGCATCACCGCCGGCGGCAGCTCCATGCCGTAGCGGGCGACGATGGCGAGTGCATCCTGCGCCGTCGAGGTATCCGGGATGGTCGGGCCGGAGGCCACGAAGGCCGGATTGTCGCCGGGCACATCCGAGACGATCAGGCTGACGACCCGCGCCGGTGCCGCTGCAAAGGCAAGCCGCCCACCCTTGATGCGGGAGACATGTTTGCGCACCACATTCATCGCCGAGATCGGCGCACCGGAGGCGAGCAGCGCCTTGTTGACGGCGATTTCATCCGCAAGCGTCAGCCCCTCGGGCGGGGCCGGCAAAAGCGACGAGCCGCCGCCGGAGATCAGCGCGACGACGAGATCGTCCGCCGTCAGCCCTTGTACCAGTCGCAACAACTCCGCCGAGCCGGCAAGCCCGGCTTCATCCGGCACCGGATGGGCCGATTGCAGCACGCGGATGCGCTTGCAGTCGGCGACAGGCCCATGCCGTGCGACGACCACGCCCTCCAGCGGGCCATTCCACAGACTTTCGAAGGCGGCCGCCATTTGGCTTGCCGCCTTTCCCGCGCCGACGACGATCGTCCGACCCTTCGGCGGTTCCGGCAGATGGGCGCGGATCGCAGCAAGCGGATCAGCGGCCGCAACGGCGGCTTCGAAAAGGCTGGTCAGGAAAGCGCGCGGGGCAAGGGCCATCAGCAATCAGTCCGCAATCTCGATATCATAGACCAGCACACCATCGACCCCGCCTTCGCAGGCGTCAACAATGCGCGCGCCCACTTTCTGGTGCTCGGGATGAACGAGGTAGGCATCGCGCGCCGCGGCATCGGCAAAATCGATGATGAAGCCGGCCGAATAGCCCTTGTCCATGCCGGTTTCCGGGCTGACGTTCACGCCGATATGGGCGGCGGCGTAGCCCGGAACGAGCGGCTTCAGAGCCTCGATCGCGTGAAAGATTTCCGTCTTGCGATCATCGGGATAATCGGACTTGAAGCGCAGGAAAACGCAGTGGCGGATCATGGAAACCTCCTATCGGACATTGGCCCTATCTTACATTGACTCTTGCGCGCCGACGCTGGTCGTTGCGCTCATGGCTGAAGATGACGGCCGGAAGCGGTTCCAGGCCACGGATGATATCCGCACCCTTCTCGCCCATCATGATCGTCGGACCATTGGTGTTGCAGGAGGGAACGCGCGGCATGACCGAACTGTCGCAGACGCGCAAACCTTCAAGCCCATGCACCTTCAAATCGAGCCCGACCACGGCATCCGCACCGGTGCCCATCTTGCAGGTGCCGACCGGATGGTGGTCTGTCTTGGCATTGGCGCAGCCGTAATCGAACAATTGCTCGTCGGTGACGACACCGCGCCCCGGCAGCCGCTCTTCCAGAATGAAAGGCTTCAGCGCCGCCTGCTGGAAGATTTCGCGGGCGATCTTCAGGCCCTCGATCGACATCTTGCGATCATGCGGGTCTTCCCAGTAGTTCGGATCGATCAACGGGGCGGCAGACGGATCGGCGGATTTGAGCCGTACCGTTCCGGTCGAGCGGGGATGCAGATAGGCGGAATTCAGCGTCACGCCCGCATTCTTCAGCCGCGCCACACCGGCCTCGATGCCGGAGCCGAGGCCGAGGTGGAACTGGATATCCGGCGAGCGCGCATCGGGATCGGCATACCAGAAGCCACCGGTCTCGAAGAGAGACGAGGCCACCGGCCCGGAACGAAACAGCACATATTGCAGCCCGGCCCAGAGCGTGCGGTGGAGCTTCGCCACGCCGTCATAGGTATGGTCGCCGGTGCATTCGGAGATGACGAAGAGATCGAGATGATCCTGCAGGTTGGAGCCGACGCCGGGCAAATCGTGCTTCACCTCGACGCCGACCGAGCGCAGGTGATCGGCCGGGCCGATGCCGGATTGCTGCAAGAGTTTCGGTGAGCCGATGGCGCCCGAGGAGACTAGTACTTCACGTTCGGCTCTTATGGTTTCGAGCCCGCGCGAGGTGACGATCTCGACGCCGACCGCCCGGCCGCGCTCGATGAGAATGCGTGTCACCTGCGCGCCGAGCCGCACGGTCAGGTTCTTGCGGTTGCGGATGGGGTTCAGATAGGCAAGCGAGGCGGAGGAGCGGCGGCGGTTGCGCTGGGTCAGCTGGTAAAAGCCGACGCCCGCCTGCTGCTTGCCGTTAAAATCGTGATTGTAGGGAATGCCGAGTTCTTGGCCGGCGCGGATATAGGCGTCGCAGATCGGCAGGCCCGAGACCGGCATGGAAACGCCGAGCGGCCCGCCGTAGCTGTGGTAATCGTCGGCGAAACGCTGGTTGTCTTCGCAGCGTTTGAAATAGGGCAGCACGCTGCGGTAGTCCCAGCCGGTGCAGCCGTCTTCGCTCGCCCAAAGATCGTAATCGGCGGCATTGCCGCGGGTGTAGAGCTGCGCGTTGATGGACGAGCCGCCGCCGACGACCTTGGCTTGGGTATAGCGCAGCACGCGGTTCTTCATGTGCTTCTGCGGCACGGTTTCCCAGCCCCAGCTGGCGACACCCTTGGTCATCTTGGCGAAGCCGGCCGGCATGTGGAACAGCGGGTTCCAGTCGCTGCCGCCGGCTTCCAGCAGCAGCACCGTCACATCGGCGTCTTCCGTCAGGCGGTTTGCAAGCACGCAGCCCGCGGGGCCTGCTCCGGTGATGATGTAGTCATAAGCCATGTCTTTGTCCTCAAAGTCCTTGCGAGGGCGTTGCCCCTCATCCGCCCTGTCGGGCACCTTCTCCCCGCAGGCGGAAAGAAGGGATATGCCGCGCCTTCGCAGTTCTCGCCGCATCCCCGAGCAGACGCCGCTGCACTGTCGTCCCCTCTCCCCGCGAGCGGGGAGAGGGCTAGGGTGAGGAGCAACCCCTCACAATTTCCCGATCGACAGCGCCCCGTCCGCCTGGATCACCGAGCCCGTTGCAAAGCCGAAGCGGCCGGAAGCCAGTGCCGAGACGATATCGCCGATATCCGATGGCTCGCCCCAGCGTTTCATCGGCACCAGCCCGCCCTCGATCAGCGCGTCATATTTGGTGGAAACCCCCGCCGTCATTTCCGAGCGGATGATGCCCGGCCGCACTTCGAAAACACCGATGGCGGTTTCCGCAAGCCGCAGCGCCAGCCCTTGCGAAAAGGCGGAAAGTCCCGCCTTGCTGACGCAATAGTCCAGCCGCTCCGGCGAACTGAGCGACGCGGAAACCGAGGTGATGTTGACGATCGAGCGCGCGCCCAGCGCAGCGGCTTCAGTCGAGAGCATCGAGCGCAACACGGCCTGCGTGAAAAACATCGTGCCACGCAGGTTGGTCGCGACGATCGCATCGAAATTCTCGGGGCTCAGATCAAGGAAATCGCCGCGCACCACTGAGGCCATGCCGGCATTGTTGACGAGGCAATCGATGCGGCCGAAGCGTTCGACGATCGCCTCCACCGTCGCCTGATGGCCCGAGACATCGGAAAGATCGGCCCGGAAGAAGGCCGCATCCGCCCCAAGCGCCGCAAGCTCTTCCAGCACCGACGAAATTCCCGTGCTGTCACCGATACCGGTGATCGCGATATCGAACTCCGCAGCCGCAAGCGCCTTTGCGATGCCAAGGCCGATGCCGCGCCGCCCGCCGGTTACGATCGCCAAACGCCGTTTCGTCATCCCGCCAGATCCTTCTCACGAATATGCGCCCCAACCCTGAGCGCCTGCGCCGCCACCGACAGCGCCGGATTAACCGCAGCAGACGTCGGCAGATAGGAGGCATCGACCACGAAGAGGTTGGGGTGGTCGAAGGCACGGCAATAGATATCGAGCGGTGCGCTTGCCGGATCGGTACCGATCCTGACCGTGCCGCACTGATGCGAGGGCGTGCGCTTGTCGAAGGGCCGCGACAGGACCAGCGGAAAGCCCGCCGCCTTCAGCGCCTTCTTCAGCTTGGCGACCAGCATCAGATGCGCGTCCCAATTGGTGCGCACCCATTGCAGCACGATGCGCTCGCCATCGACCATGACACGGCTTTCGGGATGCGGGATATCCTCGCTCATGGCGTAGAAATCGATCGCATGGGCGGACACCTGATTCAGTAGCCATTCAGGCGCCGCCGGCATCTGCGCCTTCAGGATCGGGCCGGAAATGCGCCCGAGAAGCTGAACATTGCCGAGCGGCGGCCCGCCCTCCCCGTCCGAGAGGTAATAGTCGTTGAAGCCGAAGGTCTTCTGGTAGATCGAGGTGTTGCGGTAGAAGGGCGAAACCGCGATCACCGCACTCGAATTGTGGTTCATGAAATTGCGGCCGACCTGATCGGAGCTGTTGGCAAGCCCGTTCGGATTGGCCTCATTGGCCGAGCGCAGCAGCAGCGCGGCGGATTGCACCGCGCCGGCCGAAAGAACGACAAGCTTCGGCGAAAGCATATGCTCCACGCCGTCCTTAACATAAACGACACTCTCGATCCGCTTGCCATCGGCCGCCGTTACAAGCCGCGTCACCCGCGAATTGGTCTGCAGCCGCACATTCGGGTGCTGCAGTGCCAGCGCAAGACCCGCGGTCTCGGCATCCATCTTGCCGTCGAGGCTGTTGGGATGGGCGTCCCACGGCGTCTTCCCCTTACTCAGCCAGCGGTCGATATCGACGCCCAAGGGCAGCGAATAGGGATGCAAGCCGTTGCGCTTCAGCTTTTCGCGCACTGCCGTAATCGATGGCTCGTCCGGCACCGGCGAAAAGGCGTAGGCCGTGGAGTGGGGCGGCTCGGTCGGGTCCTGCCCCAGCGTACCGCGCACCTGAAACAGTTGCTCGGCATCGCTGTACCACGGCTCCAGTTCCTCATAGGGAAACGGCCAGGCGGGCGAAACGCCTTCCAGATGCTGCATCTCCTCAAAATCCTCGCGGCGATAGCGCACCAGCACCGCGCCGTAGAATTTCGAGTTGCCGCCGACATTGTAGTAGTTGCCTGGGTTGAAGGCCGTGCCGTCCGTCTCGTACCACATCTCCTTGGGACGGAAGTGGCCGCGCTGGAAGATCGCCCTGGCGTCGCGGTTTTCGGGCCGGTCCTCGATATGGCCGCCGGCTTCAAGGACCAGGATCTCGGCACCGGAGGGCGCGAGCGCCGAAGCGATCGTCGATCCGCCGATACCGGAGCCGATAATGACAATGTCGGGCGTTCTTTCCATGATCATTCTCAGGCGATGCGCTGCTGGGTCTGCGGATCGAAATAGACCGCCTTGTCGAGATTGAAGGCCAGCCGTGCCGTCTGGCCGGCCGCGATGCGAACATCGGCCCTGAGACGCGCGACCACTTCCTTGCCGCCGAGCTTGGTCACCGCGAAAGTATCGGAACCGGCCGGTTCCACCACGTCGATCAGGCAATCGCCTTCGGCCAGCGAACGGGCATTGCGGTCGGCTCCGTCAGGATCGGTCAGGGCCTCGGGGCGGATACCGAAGACGATCTGCTTGCCCACATGGGCGGCAAGACCGCCGACGGAGGAGACAGGCAAACGCAGTGGCTCGGCATCCGGCCGCGCCAGCGAAACGGCAAGATCGTTGCCGCCGCCCTCGACGGTTGCGGTGAGCAGGTTCATCGCCGGCGAGCCCATGAAATCGGCAACGAACATATTGGCCGGATTGTTGTAGATTTCGGCCGGCGTGCCGAACTGCTGCAGCACGCCGTCCTTCAAGACGGCGATCTTGGTCGCCAGCGTCATCGCCTCGATCTGGTCGTGGGTCACGTAGACGATCGTGGTCTTCATGCGCTGGTGCAGGCGCTTGATCTCGGTGCGCATGTCGACGCGCAGCTTGGCATCGAGGTTCGACAGCGGTTCGTCGAACAGGAAGACCTGCGGATTGCGCACCAGCGCCCGGCCCATGGCGACGCGTTGGCGCTGGCCGCCGGAAAGCTGGCTCGGCTTGCGTTCCAGGAGATGGCCGATCTGCAGCATGTCGGCAACCTGCTTGATCGCCTTCTCCCGCTCGTCCTTCGGCACGCCGCGGATTTCCATGCCGAAGGCGATGTTTCCGGCCACCGTCATGTTGGGATAGAGCGCGTAGGACTGGAACACCATGGCGATGTCGCGCTTGGAGGGGTGAAGCCCCGCGACCGACTTGCCGTTGATGGCGATCTCGCCCGAGGTGATCGGCTCCAGACCGGCGATGGTGTTGAGCAGCGTGGACTTGCCGCAGCCGGAGGGGCCGACGAGCACGAGGAAGCCACCCTCATCGATCTCAAGGTTGATGTTCTTGAGGATTTCCAGCGCGCCGTAGGACTTGCGCAGATCGGTGATTTTCAGAAACGACATGGCTTTACCCCTTCACGGCGCCGGACATCAGGCCGCGGACGAAGTAGCGGCCGGAGACGATGTAGACGATGAGCGTTGGCAGGGCGGCGAGGATCGCGCCCGCGAAGTGAACGTTGTATTCCTTGACCCCCGTGGAGGAGGAGACGAGGTTGTTGAGCGCGACCGTCATCGGCGTCGAGGAGGCGCCCGAGAACGAAGCCCCGAACAGGAAGTCGTTCCAGATATTGGTGAACTGCCAGATGACCGAGACGACGATGATCGGGCCGGACGACGGCAGCAGGATGCGCCGGAAGATCTGGAAGAAGCTTGCGCCGTCGATCTGGGCGGCCCGCACCAGTTCGGTCGGAAACGCTTCGTAATAGTTGCGGAAATAGAGCGTGGTGAAGCCGAGGCCGTAGATGATGTGCACCATCACCAGGCCGCTGACCGAACCCGCAAGCCCCAGGATGCCGAGAATGCGCGCCATCGGGATCAGCACGATCTGGAACGGGATGAAGCAAGAAAGCAGCAGCATGCCGAAGAAGATGCCCGACCCCGGAAAACGCCACTTGGTCAGCACGTAACCATTGAGCGCGCCGATGATCGTCGAGATCGCCACGGCCGGCACGACCATCAGGATCGAGTTGATGAAGAACGGGCGAAGGCCAGTCGGCTGCACGCCGATCTGCGCCGTCGACCACGCCGAAAGCCAGGGCTCGACCGTCCAGGTCTGCGGCAGGTTCAGCATGCCGCCCTGACGGATTTCGTCCAGCGGCTTGAAGGAATTGACCAGCATCACATAGAGCGGCAGCAGCGAATAGAGCGCGAACAGGATCAGCACCGCATAGATGACCGCGCGGGTAAAGCGGGTGCTGGAGATGGCGTTGTCGGGGCTTGCGATGCTCATGACCGCTTCTCCGTTTTGATTTCAGAATAGAGGTAGGGAATGATGATCGAGAAGATCATGATCAGCATGATAATCGCCGAGGATGCGCCGATACCCATGGAATTGCGGGTGAAGGTGTAGGAATACATGAAGGTCGCCGGAAGTTCGGTCGCCTGCCCCGGCCCGCCGCCGGTCAAAGCGACGATCAGGTCATACGCCTTGATGGCGAGGTGGGCGAGCACGACGAAAGCGGAGAGAAACACCGGCCGCATAAGCGGAATGATGATCCGGCGATAGATCGTCGTCGTCGAGGCGCCGTCGATCTGGGCAGCCTTGATGATCTCGTTGTCGACGCCGCGCAGGCCCGCCAGGAACATTGCCATGATGAAGCCGGAGGATTGCCAGACGGCGGCGATGACCACGCAGTAGATCGCGTAGTTGCGGTCCTTTATCCAGTTGAAGGTGAAGCTTTCCCAGCCCCAGAGGTGCATGGTGTTTTCAAGCCCGATGCCGGGATCGAGAAACCACTTCCAGGCGGTGCCGGTCACGATGAAGGACAGCGCCATCGGATAGAGATAGATCGGCCGCAACAATCCCTCGGCGCGGATCTTCTGGTCGAGCAGGATGGCGAGACCGAGCCCCAGCACCGAGCAGATGACGATATAGAGCGTCGCGAAGATCGCCAGATTGCTGATCGCCCGCCACCAGTGCGGCAGCGCCCAGAGCTTGGAATAATTGCTGAGGCCTACGAAATTGTAGGAGGGCAGCATCTTGCTGTCGGTCAGCGACAGATAACCCGTATAGGCGATGAAGCCGTATACGAAAACGAGAACGATCAGGAAGCTCGGGGCAAGCACCAGCTTTGGCACCATTTCCTGCAACCGGCTGCGGCTATCCATGAGTGAACACCACCTTTGGCGCATACCTCCGGCCCCCCATGGCCCGGATCGATCACGCACATATCTTGAAACATTGATCCGCGGGCAAAGTCAGCCTCTGGAATAAACTGCGCCTGCCCCTCATCCGCCCTTCGGGCACCTTCTCCCCGCACGCGGGGAGAAGGAGGAGCGGCAAATTCGGTAGTCCCCTCTCCCCGCAAGCGGGGAGAGGGTTAGGGTGAGGGGCAGCCCCTCATCCCGAAGCTTACTTGGCGGCTGCGACGGCAGTCACCAGTTCCTTCACGGCGTCGTCAGACGAAAGCTCGCCGTTGAACTCGCGGGTCACCACGTCGTAGATCGCGTTCTTCACAGCCGCCGGGTTGGCGTGGCCGTGCGCCATGGAGCCCATCAGCGTGCCGTTGGTGTTGGCTTCTGCGAGGTCCTTGATCGCCTTCTTGCCGCAATCGTCGAAAGCGGTATCCGGAACGTCGGTGCGAGCCGGAACCGAGCCCTTGACCACGTTGAAGGCCGACTGGAAGGTCGGGCTTTCGATCGCGGAGGCCATGGCGAGCTGGGCCGGAACCTTGTCTTCGGCAATCTTGAACATCGCGAACTGGTCGGAGTTGAAGGTGACCGACCCCTGCGTACCGGGGAAGCGCATGCAGACGAAGTCGGTGCCCGGCACCTTCTTGGCCTTCAGGAATTCGCCCTTGGCCCAGTCGCCCATGAACTGCACGCCGGCCTTGTTCTCGATGACCATGGCGGAAGCGAGGTTCCAGTCACGGCCGGAGAAGTTGTCGTCCACATAGGAACGCAGCTTCGTCATGCGGTCGAAAGCTTCCTTCATCTTGTCGCTGCCGAGCGTATCGGGATCGAGATCGATAAAGGCCTTCTTGTAGAAGTCGTTGCCGAGCGAGAGCACGACAGCGTCGAAGATCGTCGCATCCTGCCACGGCTGGCCGCCATGGGCGATCGGGGTGATGCCCTGGGCCTTGAAGTTGTCGAGCAGCGCGATCAGTTCGTCCCAGTTCTGCGGCTCCTTGCCGCCGGCCTTGTCGAGCGCGGCCTTGTTGATCCACATCCAGTTGGTGGAGTGGACGTTGACAGGTGCTGCGATCCAGTGGCCGTCATACTTCGAGAACTGCTGCAGGGCGGTCGGGATTACCTTGTCCCAGCCTTCCTTGCCGGCCACTTCATCGAGGTTGCCGAGCGCGCCTTCCTTGGCCCAGTCGAGAATGTCGAAGCCGAGCATCTGCACGGCCGTCGGCGCGTTGCCGGCGGTAACGCGAGCGCGCAGGACGGTCATGGCTTCCGTGCCGCCGCCGCCGGCGACCGGCATGTCGGTCCAGGTAATACCCTTGGATTCGAGGTCCTTTTTCAGGACGTCGAGCGCGGCCGCTTCGCCGCCGGACGTCCACCAGTGCAGCACTTCGACGTTTTCAGCCGCCTGGGCCACAACCGCCGTTCCCGTCAGGCCGGTCAGCGCCATTACCGCTGCAACCGCCGTCGTCGTCATCAACTTGCGCATCGTTATCCTCCCGTTTGCAAGTTCCCTGCGGGAAATATCTCCCCGCTCTTTTCAAAACCAACCGCCTTGGGCGGCTGGCAATCCGTCACGGCTCCCCGCCGCGGGCTCAATTTAAAACGTTATAAATACTAGCAAGTCAAGCGCGTGTGCGAAACTTCGACCAATTGCTTAACCGCATTGATTAATAACGATAATTCAGATGATATGCATGCTGCATTGCAACATGAATAGCTGTATCCGATGCATTTAAAACGTTTTCACAATCCGCGTTGCGCCTTCGTCCGTAGCGGGTTACAAAGACGCCTTGTCCATGCGTTCCGTGAGTCATTCCTTGGCTGATACTCCCAAAGCCCCGCCAGCCGACGCACCGCTCAAAGCGGCAAAGCCGACACTGCGCACCATCGCCGAGCTGACCGGTTTTGCGGTGACCACGGTTTCGCGGGCGTTGAGCAATGCGCCGCAGATTTCCGCCGAAACCCGCAGGCGCGTTCACCAGGTCGCAAGCGAGATCGGCTACCTGCCCGACCGGGCCGCCCAGCGCCTGAAGACCGGCCGCACCAACGTCATCAGCGTGCTGCTCGATCCGCATGAGGAAATCCTCGGCTACGGCACCTCGCTTATGCTCGGCATCGCCCGCGCGCTGAGGGACACGCCGTTTCACCTGATCGTCACGCCGAGTTTCGCCGCCACCAGCAATGTCGATGCCGTCAGGCATATCGTCCGCAACGGCATGGCCGACGGCATCATTTTTTCCCGCACCGAACCCTTCGACCCGCGCGTGCGGCTGCTGCTGGAGCAGGGCTTTCCCTTCGTCGCCCATGGCCGCACGGAATTCTCCACGCCGCATCCTTACGTCGATTACGACAACTTCACCTTCGCCTACGAGGCGACCCGGCGCCTGATCGCCCGCGGCCGGCGCAAACCGACGATCATCCTGCCCCCGAAGCGCATGACCTTTTCCCAACACCTGCAGCACGGCTTCATGACCGCCGTGCGCGAGGCGGGCGTGGCCTACGAAATCCCTGACGATATCGACCTCGACTGTCCCGTCGACCAGATCCGCGATTTCGTCAGCCGCCGCGCCGGCCTGCCCGACGCACCGGACGGTTTCGTCTGCGGCGGCGAGGTCTCGGCGCTGGCGACAATCACCGGCATGAGCGACCGCGGCCTGACGCTGGGCAACGAATACGACATCGTCGCCAAGCAGACCTCGAAACTGCTGGTCAACATCCAGCCGAAAGTCGAGACGATCTACGAAGACCTCGTCGATACCGGCTTTCGCATGGGCACGACCCTGCTGGCCGCCATCGGCGGCGAGACCGATCCCGGCAAGCTGCAGACGCTGCTGGAACCGACGATCGATTTTCCCGACAGGGCTTGAGATGGGCTGCGGACGGACAGGCGACATCGCCGTCTCGTTCAGCCGCCCTCCTTTCCGCAAGCGTGCCATGGCTCTCTCCCTTAGCGCGGCATCCACCAGCCGGTGCGTTGGCCGATGTGCATGTTGAGGGTCTTGGTTTCTGTATAATCCTCCACCGCATGGCGGCCGAGTTCGCGGCCGAGGCCAGACTGGCGGTAGCCGCCGAAGGGAAGCTCCGGCGTGCCGTCCATGAATGTGTTCATCCAGACCGTGCCGGCGCGCACCTTGCGGCCGATGGTCATGCAGGTGTCGAAATCCCGGCTCCAGACGCCGGCCGAAAGGCCGTAGTCGATGGAGTTGGCAATGCGGATCGCCTCGTCCGTGGTCTCGAAGGAGAGAACGGAGAGAACCGGCCCAAAAACCTCTTCGCGGGCGACAGCCATGTCCGGCCTCACGGCCGAAAGGATGGTCGGGGACATGAACTGGCCGATGCCGAGATCGATGGCCGATCCGCCATGGGCAACCGTGGCACCACTGCCGGAAGCCGCCGAGACGAAGCCGACGATCTTTTCCAGATGCTGCGGCGTGATGATCGCGCCGACCTTGGTTTCCGGGTCGAGCGGATCGCCGACCTTCACCTTGGCCGAAAGCGCGGCCACACGAGAGACGACCTCATCGACGATATCGCGATGGACAATCAGCCGTGAGCCGGCATTGCAGCATTCGCCCGCGTTGAAATAGGCGCCGAAGACGGCGGCATCGATGAACTCGTCGATATTGGCGTCGGGGAAGACGATCTGCGGGTTCTTGCCGCCGAGTTCGAGCGAGACCTTCTTGAGCGTCTGCGCGGCATTGGTCATGGTGAGCTTGCCGACGCCGGTCGAGCCGGTGAAGGACACCATGTCGACCTCGGCATGGCTGGTCATGATCGCGCCGACATCCGGCCCGGTGCCGGTGATGATGTTGACGACGCCGGCCGGAACACCTGCGGCTTCGAGGATTTCGCCGAGCAGCAACGTCGAGCCGGAGGTGAGTTCCGAAGGCTTGACGACCGTTGTGCAGCCGGCAGCGAGCGCAAACGGCAGCTTCTGGCTGACGATCAGGAACGGGAAATTCCAGGGGGTGATGATCGAGACGACACCGATCGCCTCGCGCAGCACGACGCCGAGGGTGCCGTCGCCGAGCGTGTTGTAGCTTTCGCCGTGCAGATCGCGGGCAAGGGCGGCTGCGTAGCGCCAGATATCGGCCGCGCCGCCAAGTTCGGCCTTGGCCTGGCTGATCGGCTTGCCGGATTCGATGCAATCGAGATAGGCCAGTTCATCGGCACGGGCGGCGATGAGATCGGCGGCTTTCAGCAAGACATGCGAACGCTCCGAAGCCGTCATGCGCGGCCACGGGCCATCCTCGAAAGCGCGGCGGGCGGCGGCAATGGCACGCTCGGCATCGGCCTTTTTCGCGGCCGGATAGCGGCTAACGACGACGCCGTGACCGGGGGCGACGCGCTCCAGCGTCTCGCCGGTTTCGGCCGCTACCCATTTGCCGTCGATCAGCATGCGGAAGTCGCGCACCGCGACATCGCCAAGCGCCTTGGGCTTCACCAGAACCGTCATTACCATTCTCCCTTGAATTCGGCCGGGCGCTTGGCGGCAAAGGCCGCGACGCCTTCCTTCATGTCGCCGGTCTTGGCGGCGAGGATCGAGCCCAGCGCCTCGACGGCAGCCCCGTTGTCCTCGCCATTGGCGACCGCGATCATCAGTTTGCAGATTTCCAGCGCCGCCGGCCCGCGGGCGGCGATCTTCTGGGCCTTTTCCTTGGCCTTCGTGAGCGCCGTACCTGTCTCGACGACATGATCGACGATGCCGAGCGCACGGGCCTCTTCAGCCGTAAACATCTCGCCCGCCAGCACCATGCGCCGTACGGCCTGCGCGCCAAACCGCGCCACCAGCCGCTGCGTGCCCGACCAGCCCGGCACCATACCGAGGCTCGTTTCCGGCAAGCCGATCTTGATCTGCGCTTCAGCTATGCGGACATCGGCGACAGCCGCCAGTTCCAACCCACCGCCCAGTGCATGACCGTTCATTGCCGCGATCACCGGCATGCGCAGCGTCGCCAACCGTTCGAACACGCGATGGCCGAAGCGCACCCAGGCATGGCCGAATTCGTTGGGGCTCATCGCCCCCCAGGCCTTGATATCGCCGCCGGCGGAAAAGGCCTTGCCTTCCCCCGTCAGCACTGTCACGCGGATATCGGCATCGCTTTCAATCTCGTCGCAGGCGGCAGACAGCCCCTTCAGCATCTCAATATCGAGCGCATTGAGCTTGTCGGGCCGCGACACCGTCAAAACAGCGACATGACCTTCCCGATCGATGCGGATGCGTTCATCAGCCATGATGCACTCCCGATACGACGCGAGCGGGCTTTTCCGGCAGAGTAAGACCGATCGGCGCTTCGCCGAACAAAGCCGCATCCATGACCTTCAGCTTGTCGGAAACGATCAGCGGGAATTCCGACTGGTCGAGAATATGTGTTTGCAAATCGACGCCCGGCGCGATCTCCGTCAGCATGATGCCTTCCGGCGTCAGCTTCAGCACGCAGCGCTCGGTGACATAGGTGATATCCTGCCCCTGCGCGACACCGCGCGGGCCGGAGAAGGTGACGTGCTCGACCGCTTCGACCAGCTTCTTCAGCTTGCCTTCCTTGTCGATGACAAGCTTGCCGTCTGCGACCGAGAGCTTGGCGCCGGCATTGAACATGCCGGAAAAGACGATCTTCTTCGCTCGCGCCGTGATATCGACGAAGCCGCCCGCACCCGCCGTCACATGCGGCCGGAATGAAAGCTTGGAGACATTCACCGAACCATCGCGGCCGATTTCGAGGAAGGAGAGCAGCGAGGCATCGAAGCCCGCGCCCTGGAAATATGTGAACTGGTAGGGCGACGGCATATAGGCATCGGCATTCGAGGCGCAGCCGAAGGCGAAATCGAGAAGCGGTACACCGCCGACAGCCCCCTGCTCGATCACCCAGGTCACGGAGCCATGCAAACCCTCTTCCATCAGGATACGCGGCACATTGGCCGAGATGCCGAAGCCGAGATTGACGCAGCTGCCACCCTCAAGCTCCTGTGCCACGCGGCGGGCAATCACCTTCTGGATATTGAATTCCGGCACCCGGAACGTCTCGAGCGGCCGAAAGATTTCGCCTGATATGGCCGGATCGTAATCCGTCAGCGTCGTCTGCTTCTGATCGGGATCGACGACGACATAATCGACGAGCATGCCGGGTACGCGCACATCATGGGGTTTCAGCGATCCCGATTTAGTAATGCGCTTCACCTGCGCGATGATGATGCCGCCATTGTTGCGAGCGGCGAGCGCCTGATCGAGGCCGCCAAGATAGGCGCCCTCGTGCTCATAGGTGAGATTGCCGCGTTCGTCCGCCGTCGTAGCGCGGATGATCGCCACCTGGGGCACGATCGACTTGAAATACAGCCACTCCTCGCCTTCGAACTCGATCTTCTTGACGATCGATTGCGCCGCAGCCTTGCCGTTCATGGCGCAGCCTTCGCGGGAGGGATCGACGAAGGTTTCGAGGCCGACCTTGGTCAGCACGCCCGGCCGCTTGGCTGCCGCCTCGCGGTGCATGTCGAACAGGATGCCCGAGGGCACGTTATAGGCCGGGATCTCGTCATTGCCGATCATCTGCCAGATGAGGGGCGGTTCGGAAGAGGACGGGCCGGAGGGATAGGAGCCTCCGATGATGCGGGCGAGCAAACCCTTCTTGGCGATGTAATCGACACCCTTGATGCCGCTCATGTCGCCGGCTGCGATCGGGTGCAGCGTCGTGATGTTCTGCGGATGACCGGTCGCGTCGAAGCGTTCGCCGATAGCCTTCAGCATCAGGTCCGGGCAGCCGAGACCGCTCGACGACGAGACGGTGACGACGGCTCCATCCGGGATCAGGGCGGCGGCTTCGGCCGAGGTGATATGCTTGCTCATGGGTCTCACAGTCCGGATTCGATCTTGGCGCTCGTGCCCGATGCTACAGCCTTGATGACCGCAAGGCCGGTCGCCAGCGACCAGATGCCGTCTTCGCCGGTGCAGAGCGGCTTGCCCTTGCCGGCAATGGCGGCGTCGAAGGCGGTGAGCGTATTTTGATAGAGGTTGCGGTGGTCGACCGGCAGCTGGTGCTCGCCCTCGGCATTAACAAGGGTGACGGTGCCGCCGGGCTTCTGGATCATGCAGTTACGGCCGAACAGCGAACCTTCGGAGCCATGCACCTCGAAGCTGGTGACGGCATATTTGGTGGTGAAGCCATCATGGAACTGGGCAATCAGGCCGGACTTGAAACGCATCGCACCCATGACCGCATCCTCAAGCCCCGCTTGCGCCATGCCGCCATGCTGGCCGAAGGCAACCGCCTCGACCGGATCATCGCCAAGCACGAAGCGCAGCGCATCCGTGTCATGCACGGTGATATCGAGGATAACGCCGCCGCCGGCTTCCGGCCGGTCGAGACGCCAGCCCTGCAAATGCGCCGGCAAAAGACCGGCATGGCAGATGCGGGCGGCAAGCGGCTTGCCAATGCGGCCGGCGGCAATCGCCGCCTTCATCGCCTGATGGGTCGCGGCACCGCGCAGATGGTGATTGGTCGCCATGACGACGCCGGCAGCGCGGGCCGCTTCCACCATCGCATGGGCGTCGTCGAGCGACATCGACAGCGGCTTTTCGCAGAGGATGTGCTTACCCGCTTGGGCTGCGGCAATCGCCTGATCGCGATGCAGTTCGTTGGTCGTCGAGATATAGACGGCATCGATATCGGGATCGCCGACCAGCTCGATCAGCGAGGTCACCGACTTCGGAATATCGTGATCGCGGGCATAGGTCGCGCCGCGCTCGGCGCTCGTGCTCATCACCGAAACGATCTCGCCGCCCACGGCGCGGATCGCATCGATCACCCATTCATGCGCGATCGTGCTCGCGCCGATCAAGCCCCAGCGTGTCATATCAGAGCCAGCCTTTCTCTCTTGTCTGCCGCGCTGCCGCAGCTCTGGCGGATCACGAGCCGCACCGACCCGATAATCGCCTCGGCATCCGCCTTGCCGGCATTGATCTGTTTGAGAAGCAGTTGCGCGGCGCGGCGGCCCATGCCCTGCGGATCGACGGATACCGTCGTCAACGCCGGCACCGCCGCCTTCGCCTCGATCACATCGTCGAAACCGACGACGGCAAAATCCACCCCCGGCTCCAGCCGCTTGGCCCGCAGACCGTCGCAGGCGCCGAAGGCGACCGCATCGTTGAAGCAGAGTGCCGCCGTCGGCCTGACCGGCAGCGACAGCGCCCGCTCGGCCGCATCGACACCACCGGCCCGCGACGGCGCGGAGCCGATGACCAGTTCCTCGCTCACCTCAAGTCCAGCATCGACGAGCGCATCGCGATAGCCGCGCAGACGCTCGCTGAAGACGGCCGTATCGGGAAAACCGCCGAAGAAGGCGATGCGGCGATGGCCGAGCCCGGCCAGATGGGTGACCGCCGCATGGGCGCCGGCATGATTGTCCGAAATCAGCGACGAAACCTTCGCGCCCACGATCTGGCGCACGACGTTCACCACCGGAACGCCGCTGGCGACCAGCGGCTTCAGGTCGGCGGCATCCGTGCCGCGCGCCGGGGAAAGAATCAGGCCGGAAATGCCATGCTCGCGCATCGAGGCGATGACCTCGCGCTGGCGATCGAGGCTTTCGCCGGTATTGGCAAGGAACTGAACGTAACCGGCCGATTGCACGACCATGTCGATACCGACGGCAAGCTCGGCGAAGAAGCTGTTGGTGAGATCGTTGACGACGACGCCGATGATCTTCGACTTGGCATTGGACTGGCGCAGATTGGCAGCACCACGATTATAGACATAGCCAAGCTCGCGGATAACGGCGTTGACCTTGGCCCGTGTCGTCTCGTTAACGAGCGGGCTGGCCTGCAGCACGAGCGAGACGGTCGACTTCGACACGCCGGCGGCGCGCGCAATATCGATGACCGTGACCCGCTCTTTCACCAAGACATTTCCTCCCACAAGGGCTCTCCGGCCCCTCGACTGGATCACAAGATAATTGGAACGTTCCAATTTTGTCAAGCGAAAGCGTCGGAAAAATACGTCTTGGTTCGGACTTCCAATGAAAGGGAGATAAAAGCCCATAGGTAAAATGTTTTAAGCAATTAATTTATAAATATTTTTTCAAGTATTGCGACGTATTTGCGGTTTCTAAATTTCACTTGGGGATGGCTGTGAGGACAGTCATTCGCTTCTCGTCAAGCCCCTCTTCGCCAAAACTACACTTGAAATTTGGAACGATCTAAATTATTCGACCATCAAACCCGAGGAGGAACTCCATGTCGCAAGCCCTGCTGCTGCCCCGCGCCGATGGCACCGTCGAAACCTATCGCCTCAGCGGAACGCCGATTGACCGCCCCGCCGCCGTGCCGCGCTTCAGCCGTATCGCCTATGCCGCCGCGCACGTGGTTTCCGATCCATTACGGGACCTTCAGCCTTGGGGCAGCCCGGCCATCGACTGGGACACGACACTCGCCTTCCGCCACCATCTCTGGTCGCTCGGCTTCAAGATCGCCGAAGCCATGGACACCTCCCAGCGCGGCATGGGGCTGGATTGGACAGGTGCGCAGGAGTTGATCCGCCGCTCGCTGGCGGAAGCGCGCACCGTCGAGGGTGCCGATCTCGCCTGCGGCGCGGGCACCGATCACCTTGCACCGGAAGACACCCGCTCGCTCGACGACGTGATCAAGGCCTATGAGACACAGGTCGGCTTCGTCGAGAAGCAAGGCGGCCGGTCGATCATGATGGCAAGCCGGGCGCTTGCCCGCATCGCCCGCTCGCCGGACGATTATCGTAAGGTCTACGGCCATATCCTCAGCCAGACCAAGGACAAGGTGGTGCTCCACTGGCTCGGCGATATGTTCGACCCACAGCTCAAGGGCTATTGGGGTTCGGAGAATTTCGAGACGACACTGGAAACCGTACTCTCCATCATCGAGGAAAACAGGGGCAAGGTCGAAGGCATCAAGATTTCACTGCTCGACAATGCCTATGAAGTGGCGCTGCGCAATCGCCTGCCGGAGGACGTGCTCTGCTTCACCGGCGATGATTTCAACTATGCGGAACTGATCGAAGGCGACGGCAGGAAGTATAGCCACGCCCTGCTCGGCATCTTCGATGCCGTCGCCCCCTCGGCTTCAAAGGCGCTGGCAGCGCTGGCCGAAGGTGATGTCTCCACCTTCCGCTCGGTCATCGAGCCGACCGTGCCGCTGTCGCGAAAAATCTTCGAGGCGCCGACGCAGTATTACAAGGCGGGCGTCGTCTTCCTCGCCTGGCTGAACGGCCACCAGAAGCATTTCACCATGCCGGCCGGCATGCAGTCGGCGCGCGGGGTGGTGCATTATGCCGATATCTTCCGGCTTGCCGACAAGGCCAATGTGCTCGACCGCCCGGAGCTGGCCGTCGAGCGCATGAAGGCTTTCATGACGGTTCAGGGGTTCTAAAACTTCGCCTGCGCCATGAGAATTTCGCGGGCGATCTGCTCCAGCGGCACGACCTTGTCGACGCCGCCATGGGCGATCGCTTCCTTGGGCATGCCGAAGACGACAGAGGTCGCCTCGTCTTGGGCGATATTGAAGGCCCCTGCCCGCTTCATTTCCTCCATGCCGCGGGCGCCGTCGTCGCCCATGCCGGTCATGATCACGCCCATGGCATTGGCCCCGGCCGCCCGCGCCGCCGAGCGGAACAGCACGTCCACCGAAGGCCGGTGACGGGACACCAGCGGTCCGGTTTTCACCGAGACATGATAGCGCGCGCCCTGCCGCTCCAAGAGCATATGCTTGTCGCCGGGGGCGATCAGCACGTGGCCGCGCAGCACCGGATCGCCGTCCTCGGCTTCCTTGACCTCGACTTCGCAGAGCCCGTTCAGCCGCTTGGCAAAGGCGGCGGTGAATTTTTCCGGCATGTGCTGGACGATGACCATGCCCGGCGCATTTGCCGGCAGCGCCTCCAGCATTTCGCGCAGGGCTTCCGTCCCACCGGTCGAAGCACCGACGCAGACGACCATTTCCGTCGTCTTCGCCATCGCCCGCCCGGTTGGCGGCGGTAGCATGGCATCGGCCGTCAGCTTGCTGGCCGGGCCGGATGCGGCCGCAGACCGCGTCGGCCGGCGCACACCGGAAATCCGCGCATGGGCGGCACTTTTCACCACTTCGCGAATGCGCATGCCGCTTTCGGCCAGATGATCGGCAGCCCCGATCTTCGGCTTCAGAATGATGTCGACGGCACCCGCCTCCAGCGCCTGCAGCAGGGTTTCAGAGCCGGTTTCCGTCAAGGACGAACACATGACGACCGGGATCGGATGCTGCGCCATCAGCTTGCGCAGGAAGGTGATGCCGTCCATGCGCGGCATCTCGACATCTAGCGTGATGACATCGGGAATATCTTCCTGAATGCGCTTTGCCGCCATGAAGGGATCGGAAGCCGCCCCCATCACCTCGATATCGGGGTCCTGGCTCAGCACGGCCGTCAGCGTCTGGCGGACGCTGGCGCTGTCGTCGACGATCAGCACCCGGATCTTCTTTCCCATTTTCGATCTGCCTTTCAGCAACGCCGTTTAAATTATGTCTTCTGAAAAACCGTATTGGACACCTGTTCCAACGGCAGGTCGATGCCGGTGATCGATTCTGAGTGGCCGATGAACATGTAGCCGCCCGGTATCAGGCAATCCGTCAGCCGCGACAGCACCGCCGCCTGCGTCGGCTTGTCGAAATAGATCAGCACGTTGCGGCAGAAGATGATGTGCATGGGATCGCCGACCGGATATTTGGCGTCCATCAGGTTCATGCGGGCGAAACCGATGCGCGAGCGCAGCTTCGGCGAAATCCGCACCTCGCTGTTGCCCGGCCGGACCGACCGCATCACATATTTCCGCATCATCTCCGACGGCACGGGTGCGACGAGATCGGCCGGATAGATGCCCTGATGCGCGGTCTGCAGCACATCGGTACTGAGGTCCGTCGCCAGGATCGAATAGTCGAGATCGTTGCGGCGCTCGACGAAGTCCTGCATCACCATGGCGATCGTGTAGGGCTCGGCCCCGGTCGAGCAGGCGGAACTCCAGATGCGCAGGTTGCGGTATCCCCGCTTGGCGAGAGCCGGCAGGGCGCTTTCGGCCATATAGTCGAAGTGCCTGGATTCGCGGAAGAAATCCGTCTTGTTGGTGGTGACGGCATCGATGAGATAGACGGCCTCATGCTCGATGCCGTCCTCGTTGAACAGGTAGTCGCAGTAATCGTCGAAGCTGGCGATGCCGGTTGCCCGAAGGCGGCGGCGAAGCCGGCCTTCGAGCATCGTCAGCTTGCTCTGCGGCATCTTGATGCCGCTGTAGTCGTAGATGTACCGGGCGAGCCGGTCGAAGTTCCGCTTGCTGATGCGGTCGTCGACCGCCTGCATCGGACGCAGCGCAGCACTACTCATCTGTGATCCTCAGGCAGCACCCGGAAGGGTGAGAAGAGCGGTTTCCTCCCGCGACAGGAGGCTTGCGAGATCGATGATCACGACAAACCCGCCCTCGCGGCGCACGACGCCGGCAATATAGCCGGAGCGCCAGCGGACCCCGATATCGGGGGCCGCCTCCACCTGGTCCTTGCGGAACGGCGTCACTTCAAAAACCCGGTCCGCCACCATGCCGAGGCACAGCATGCGGTTTTCCAGGGGGACATCCAGCACCAGAACCCGCGTGTGCGAGGTCGGCACGGTCTTGGAAAGGCCGAGCTTCAGCCTCAGATCGATCGTCGGCACCCCCTGCCCGCGCACATCGCGCAGGCCGAGCAGATAGTCGGGACCGTTTGGGATCTTGAAGGCTTCCTCATAGTCGAGGATCTCCCGGACCACCTCGACGGGAACGGCGAAGACTTCCTCGCCCAAGCTGAACGTCACGTATTGGGATTCGAGAGATGCTGTTGCCATGGTTCAAGCGCTTTCCCTGAAATCGGCGTCCTCTGCATCCGGGCCGCCCATGGAGAGATCGAGTGCGAAGCCCTTGACCCGAGCCTGCTGGGCCGAGACGCTGTTGCTCGCCGTGACTTTGCGAACGGGTGTCTTGGCTGCAGCCTTCGCCGGCTTGCGGATACCGCCGGCAACCTTCACGCCGGCACCATCGACCTTGAAGAAGGCGATCGAGGTCTGCAGTTCTTCGGCCTGAGCAGCAAGCTCTTCAGACGTTGCCGACATCTGCTCGGAGGCGCCGGCATTCTGCTGGGTCACCTTATCGAGTTGCTGGATCGCTTCATTGATCTGGCTTGCGCCGATATCCTGCTCGCGGCAGGCGGCGGAGATTTCCGAGACGAGTTCCGCGGTCTTGCGGATGTCCGGCACCAGACGGTTCAGCATCTCGCCGGCTTCCGCCGCAGCCTTGACGGTATCGCCGGACATCTGGCCGATTTCGGCAGCGGCCGATTGCGACCGCTCGGCCAGCTTGCGCACTTCCGAAGCGACGACGGCAAAGCCCTTGCCATGCTCACCGGCACGGGCGGCCTCAACTGCGGCATTCAGAGCGAGAAGGTCGGTCTGGCGGGCGATTTCCTGCACGATGGAAATCTTCTCGGCGATGGTGCGCATGGCGCTGACCGCGCGGGAGACGGCTTCGCCGCTGGCTTCCGCGTCCTTGGACGACTGGCGGGCGATCTTCTCCGTCTGGGCGGCGTTGTCGGCATTCTGCTTGATGTTGGCCGCCATCT
The DNA here is from genome assembly GCF_001424985.1 of Rhizobium sp. Root1212. GTDB lineage: Bacteria > Pseudomonadota > Alphaproteobacteria > Rhizobiales > Rhizobiaceae > Pararhizobium. The sequence goes on along the minus strand of NZ_LMDA01000012.1, from coordinate 115,911 downwards.
CTTCCATCGAAGCCGAGGCTTCTTCGGCGGACGCGGCCTGCTCGGTCGCGCCTTGCGAAATCTGCTCGGAGCTTGCCGAGAGTTCCTGGCTGCCGGCGGAAACATTATCTGCTGCCGAAAGCGCGTCCCCGACGACGCCGCGCAGGCGCTCGACCATGCGCTGCAGGGCAAGACCCAGCGTGTCCTTCTCAGACAGCGGCGTCGGCTCGACCGTCAGGTCGCCATCGGCGATCTTGTCGGCAAGGCTTGCTGTGTTGCGCAGATTGGAGGTCATGCGCTGCATAGAGTCGACCAGATCCTTGATCTCGTCGTTGCTTTTGTGGGCGATCTCATAGTTGAGGTCGCCGATGCTGACGGCGTCGGCCAGATCGACGGCGCGGCGCAGCGCGCGGGAAATGTTGATCGAAATCCAGGCGGCGGCAGCGATCGAGAACAGGGTCAGGGCCACCGTCGCCGTGATCAGCAGCAGGCGCGACTGGACGTATTGCTCATCGGTCGCCGCATCGGTTTCCTTGACGTTGCCGGTCACCAGCAGGTTGATCTCGTCGATGACCTTCAGCGCCTTGTTCATGACCTCGCGGCCTTCGCCCATGGAAATCTTCGCGGCGAGCGTGTTGGATTCCGGCGTGTTCTGGATCGCCAGCTCGCTCATGCGCTTCTGCAGCGGCACGTATTGTTCGAAGAGGGTGCGGAACTCGGCCACCTTGGCCGCGACCTGCGGGTCCGTCGAATTCGAAAGCGTGGTGATCATCCCGTCCAGTTTGGCTTGACGCTCGTTGAGCGACTTCACGAATTCGCCGATCTCGGCGGGATTGGTGTTGAGGATCGAGTTCTTTTCGGCGCGGATCGTGCCGTTGAATTCCGCCGTGAGGTCCGCAAGTTCCTTCATGTCGGCGACCGGCTCGTTCACCATGCGCGTGATGGCCGTGTTGAGGGAGGCGAGATTGTAGATGGAGAGGCCGGCCATGCCGCCGGTGAGGAGAATAATGATCGCGAACACTATTCCCAGCTTCAGTTTGATCGTCATGCGCATCGTGTCACAGTCCTTCAGAGGAGGTCGAACGTTGAGAGGCTTTTGCGGAGCCCCGTCTTTTTCAATGTCCGAGCCAGCCAAGCGGGGCGGTGACTGATTCACGCCCACAGAACCGGTATTTTCGGATCGTTCTCGCGGCCGCGCCTACACACGCGGACCCCGACGGCCCCTGCCGGGCCGCCGGATAGCTGGAGGGAAAAGGCCGTCAGGCGCTTTCCCGGAAATGGTTGTCCTCAGCATCGGGACCGCCCATCGAGAGGTCCAGTGCAAAACCCTTGGCGCGGGCCTGCTGGGCTGCGACCGAGTTGCCGGCCGGGAACGCAGGACGCTTGGCCGGCGCCTTGGCGACGGCAGGCTTGGCTGCCGGCTTGGCGGCGGGCGCCAGCTTCTTGACCGAGGCCGCGCCATCGACCTTGAAGAAGGCGATGGAAGCCTGCAGTTCTTCCGCCTGGGCGGCCAGTTCCTCCGAGGTCGCCGACATCTGCTCGGAGGCGCTGGCGTTCTGCTGCGTCACCTTGTCGAGCTGCTGGATCGCTTCATTGATCTGGCTGGCGCCGATATCCTGTTCGCGGCAGGCGGCGGAGATTTCCGTCACCAGTTCCGCGGTCTTGCGGATGTCCGGCACCAGACGGTTCAGCATCTCACCGGCTTCGGCCGCAGCCTTGACGGTATCGCCGGACATCTGGCCGATTTCAGCAGCCGCCGACTGGGAGCGTTCGGCAAGCTTGCGGACTTCGGAAGCCACGACCGCAAAGCCCTTGCCATGCTCGCCGGCACGGGCGGCTTCCACGGCAGCGTTCAAGGCGAGAAGGTCGGTCTGGCGGGCGATTTCCTGCACGATCGAGATCTTTTCCGCGATGGTCCGCATGGCGGTAACCGCGCGGGAGACTGCCTCGCCGCTCGTCTCGGCATCCTTGGCGGACTGGCGGGCGATCTTCTCCGTCTGGGCGGCATTGTCGGCGTTCTGCTTGATATTGGCCGCCATCTCTTCCATCGAAGCCGAAGCTTCTTCGGCGGATGCCGCCTGTTCGGTCGCCCCCTGGGAGACCTGCTCGGAGCTTGCCGAGAGTTCCTGGCTGCCGGCAGACACGTTGTCCGAAGCTGAAAGCGCGTCACCGACGACACCACGCAGGCGCTCGATCATCACATTGACATTACCGAGCAGCACGCCGATTTCGTCGTGATTGGTGATTTCGGCCATCTTCGTGAGGTCGCCCTCGGCAACATCGGCAACGGCGGTGGTGGCGCGGCGCAGGCCGCGGGCGATGGTGAGCGAGATCCAGACGGCGGCGACGATCGCGATCAGCACGGCGAGAGCCGCAGCGGCCATCATCATCATGCGGGTCGTGTCATAGAGTTCCACCGCAGCGGTGCCGGCGTCCTGCAGGCGGCCTTCCTCGAGCTTGACGATTTCGCCGAGGATCGTGTCCATTTCGGTTGCAGCCGCACGGGCTGTCGTCACGGAGATGTTCTGGGCGGCCGGCGCATTGCCGGCGGCGAGGAAGTTGCGAATCTGCTGTTCGGCCTCATCCGACTGGACGGCGAGCGCCCGCATCTTGGCCCAGCGCGGCTTGCCCTGTTCGGTCGCCTTGGCTTCGGCGTCCGCAAGCAGGCCATCGAAGGCCTTGCGGGCGGCATCGCCCTTGGCGCGGGCGCTTTCGGCTTCCTTTTCATTGGTGGCGACCAGCAGGTTCTTCTGCTGGCGGATGGCCTGCAACTGCTCGATATTGATCTGTTGGGCGAGCTTCAACCGCGCGGCCGGGCCTTGCAAAACCTGTTCGAGATTGGTGTTGAGCGTGCCGAGGCTGAGGATGCCGTAACCGGCGGTGCCGAGCAGCAACACGATGACGAAGCCGAAGGCTATCGCCAGCTTTAGCTTGATCGTAAATCGCATAATCGAAATTCCTTTTCGCTACCCCGAACCCACGACGAGTCCTTAAGCCTCTTTCCGGAAGGAGAAGATGGCTTCGAGGTTCGGGAGGATGATGAATTGACCGCCCCGCTTGACGAGGCAGTTGATGTAGTCAGGCCGCCATTTCATGCCGACGCTCGGCGGCGGCTCGCTCATGTCCCTTGAAAGGGTGGTGACTTCATTCACCTTGTCCGTGCGAATGCCGACGAGGGTCAGCTCGCCCTGCAATTCGATTTCGATGACGACGATACGGCTATCGATCGTCGATGCGCCGGCCTCCATGCCGAAGGCCAGCCTTATGTCCGCAAGCGGGATCACCTTGCCGCGGAAATTGATGACGCTTCCGACGAAGGCCATCGCGCCGGGAACGGCCGTCTCGGGCAGGAGATCGAGGATTTCCTGCACCATGATCGCCTCGATCGCGAATGTCTCGCCATGGAGGTCGAAGGTCAGGACTTCGAGTTCACCATTGTCGTTCCAGTGCATGTCGGCCAGTTGCCGAATATTTGTCTGAAGCCTGTCACTCATCCCGCGGCACGCAGATGCGCCTCCTGTTGCTGGCCCGCCGCCACCAGATGGGCGACATCGAGAATAAGGGCGACGCTGCCGTCCCCGAGAATGGTCGCGCCGGAGAAGGTCGCGACGTCATGATGCAGCTTGGACATCGACTTGATGACCGTCTGGTGATCGCCGATGATCTGGTCGACGACCATGCCGACCCGTTCCGTGCCGGTGGAGATGACCACCACTTTCTGATGCGTGTCCGGCTTGGTGCCGGTGCGGAACAGGTCGCGCAGCCTGAGGAACGGCACGAGGCTGTCGCGCAGCGAAATGAAGCTGCGGCCGCGTGAACGAAGATCCTCTTCCAGCGACAGTTCGAGGCACTCCTCGACCGCCGACAGCGGGATGACGTAGCGCCCCTCGCCCACCCGGACGAGCAGGCCATCGATGATGGCAAGCGTCAGCGGAATGCGCAGAGCCACTTCCGAGCCCTGCCCCGGCTTGCTGGTGATGTCGATGGCGCCGCGCAGCGCCTCGACCGTCTTCTTGACCACATCCATGCCGACGCCGCGGCCGGAAAGATTGGTGACCTGTGCCGCCGTCGAGAAACCCGGCTGGAAGATCATCTGCAACAGGTCCTGATCGGAAATCTGCTGTCCCGGCTGCATCAGCCCCGAGGATTCCGCCTTGGCGCGGACCCGCTCGCGGTTGATGCCGCGGCCGTCGTCCTTGATGGTGATGATCACCTCGCCGCCGGCCTGACGGGCGGAAAGCAGAACCTTGCCCGCCTCTTCCTTGCCGGCCGCGCGCCGCTCTTCCGGCGTTTCAAGCCCGTGATCGATGGAGTTGCGGACGAGATGGACGAGCGGATCGGCCAGACGCTCGATCACGGTCTTGTCGACCTCGGTGGTTTCGCCTTCGGTTTCCAGCTCGATGATCTTGCCGGTTTCGCGGGCAAGATCGTGCACGAGGCGGCGGAAGCGGCCGAACAGGCTGCCGACCGGCACCATGCGCAACACCATCATCGTATCGCGCAACTCACCGGAGAGGCGTTCGATTTCTTCGGAGACCGAGCGCAGCTGGATATCCATGCTGGTGCTGGCGAGCTGCCGCAGGCGTGATTGGGCGATGACCAGTTCGCCGACGCGGTCCATCAGTTCGTCGAGACGTTCGGCCGGAACGCGCACATTCTCGGCCGCCTTGGCTTGCTGTTTTTCACCGGCGGGCTCGGGAACCGGCTGCGGACGTGGCGCAGCAGCCGCAACAGGTGCCGGCACCGGCTGGACAACCGGCTCGGGAACGGCGACCACCGCAGGCGCTGCAACGGCTTTCACGACAGGTGCTTCCGCGGCAATCGTTTCCACGTTCAGCGTCATATCGTCGAGAACGAAGATGAAGACATCGTCGATCGCCGAGCGCGGCTGGTCGGTGGTGAGCGTCACGTCCCAGGAGACGTAAAGCTCGGTCGGCACCAGAACGTCGAGGGAGGGAATGGCCGAAGTATCGGCAACGACATGGCATTCGCCGAGATCGCGCAGCTCGTCGAGCAGGCCAAGCGGATTGGTGCCGTTGACCATGGAATTGAGTGGCAGGCTGAAACGGATGCGGAAGGTGTGGAGGTCATCGGCAACCGCCGCAGTCTCTACCGGAGCGGCGCTCGCCGCAACCGGCGCCGGCGCATCACCTTCCACGGCAAGGCGCAGCTGCGCCAGAAGCCGCTCGCCGATTTCGCCATGGTCATCGGTCGGATTTTCGATCAATGCGCGCATATGGTCCTGCGCGGCAAGGACGGCGGCGACGAGTTCGCTGGTGGCCGGCTTCTCCCCCTTGCGCACCCGGTCGAAGGCGGTTTCGCAATGGTGGGTGAAGGCCGCGAGCGCGTCGAAGCCGAACATGGCTCCCGATCCCTTGAGCGTATGCAGTCCGCGGAACACCGCGTCGATCTGGTCCTTGTCGTTCAACCGATGGGTAAGGTCGAGAAGGCCGGTTTCGATCTGCTCCAGCAGTTCGGCCGCCTCGATACGAAAGACTGCTACGGGATCGGGCATACTCATTTTCCGAGAACCTTCTTGACGATCTTGACCAGGTTTTCCGGATCGAAGGGTTTTGTGAGCCAGCCGGTGGCGCCGGCCGCCTTGGCGCGCGCCTTCAGGTCCGCATCCGATTCCGTCGTCAGGAAGATGATCGGCACGCCCATATGGGCCGGCAGCTTGCGCAGTTCCTCGATCATCGTCAGGCCGTCCATGACCGGCATGTTCAGATCGGTGACGATCAGGTCGAACTCTCCGGCCTTTGCCTTCTCCAGACCTTCGGCACCGTTCACCGCCTCGGTGATCTCGTAGCCGGCATTCGTCAGGGTCACCTTGGTCGTCAGCCGAATGCTCGCGCTGTCATCGACCGTCAAAATCCGTCCACTCATTGTCTTGCCTTTCCATGAAACCAGAATTTTTCGTCCTCTTCCGAGAACGCCGCGGCAAAACCGCTGCGATCGAGGACATCGCGCAGACGGGCATTGGCCGCCTCTGCCAGGTTGAAACCAACGCCTGAGGATTTGGCGCGGATCCGCGCGGATTCGATCAGTTGAACGAAACTGAGATCGACATCTGAATCGTCAGGTATGTGTATAGTTAGACTCTTTCTAGAAGAAATATTTGTCGAAATTATATTATGAACTTCCGATATATTCTTAATATTCAGCTTGCTCGGCAAATTTATGGAAAAATTAAGGATGCTATTTTCGCTCATTCACGCCTCGCAGAACGAAGAATACTATTGCACTTTATTCTGGAATCTCACGGCAGCCTTAACATGCCGTAAATGCTGGTTGCATTTGAGTGCACTTATTGCGAGTCTGTTCACTATGAATTTTTACCCGAAACATTTTGTAGACAATTTTTCGATTTGAAAAATAGCGTCGCTTTTTCAGTTATTTAATCTGAAATTTCGCCTTTTCCGCGAATCCGAACATGGCAAACGCACCAGCCATGGTCGCACCCGCCTCTCGAAGCGGCATGCAACGCAGACGAGTCCCGGATTTACCGGTCGTTTGCATCCTTCAACTATCGATTGGCGCAACAATATTTGGATAGTCGAGGTTCCCGTGACACAGAATGCAGCCCTTGCGCGCCACTATGACCACGACAGCGCAAGCCTGATCGGCGACCGACTGGAGGCCGCGCGCAGCAAGGTCGAGCAACGTTTTCTCGAAGGCGGGAACGTGCTGCTTTCGGTCATGGAGGTGCTGAACCGGCTGCTTGCCTCGCTCGATAATATCAGCCGCGCGCTCGAAACCGGCTCGGCCAACGACACGATGGCCGGCCTGCTCGCCACGGTGAAGAACCTTTCCGAACTGCCCGAGATCGAAAGCCTGCGACAGACGAACCTCGAAGCCCTGGCGATCGCCGGCTCCGGCATGCGCAATCATGTCGACGACATGCAGGAGACCATGCGCTACCTGCAGACCTTCGCCGTGACGGTGAAGATCACCGGCGCCGGCCTGCCGGAATTTGCGGGTTTTGCCGAGGAAATCCTCGACCGCATCCGCTCCGGCACATCGGAGGTCAAGGGCTTTGCCGAACAGCTCATCGCCCTTGAAAAAGACCTGACCGTCGCCCGCAGCTTCGGCGCCACCATTTCCAAGCAATATGCCCAGACCGTGCCGGACGTGGTGCGCGCGCTCGAAACCGATGCCCGCACCATCACCGAGCATCGCGCCAAGCTCGGCGTCATCGCCCGCGAGGTCGGCGTTCTCGCCCGCGGCATCCAGTCGAAGGTCGCGACCACGCTATCGGCCCTGCAGATCGGCGATATCACCCGCCAGCGCATCGAGCATGTGCAGGCAACGCTGTCGATGCTCGACACCTGCCTTGCCGGCGAAGAGGCTCGCGCGCTTTCCCGCCATGACCGCGAACGGCTGACCAACATCATCCATCATCTCTGCGCCGCCCAGATGGTCGAGATGGTCGAGGATTTCCAGCGCGACAGCCGCAACGTCGTCCAGACGATTGCGAGCTTCGGTGGAGACACCCAGGAAATCCTCAACCTGCGCGCCCAGATGCAGGGCAATGGCGGCGACGACAATTTCATGCGGGCGCTGGAGGAAAGCGTCACCAAGGCGCTCGGCATCGTCGCCCAGGTGGAAGCGGCGAGCCTCAAGGCCGATGCCGTCAGCCAGTCGACCGCTGCGACCGCCTCTCGCCTGCTCGAAGGCATCGACAACATCCGCAGCATCAAGATGGACATCCACTACATGGCGCTGAACACCAACCTGCGCTGCAGCCGGTTGGGTGAGGCAGGCCGCTCCATCAACGTCGTCACCGGCGAGTTGCGCCTTTTTGCAGGCAAGCTCGATGAATCGGCCGATGCGATCGTCACCGGTCTGACCCAGTTGGACAAGGCGGCGGAAGCCATGAACGCCACCGCAAACTCCGGCTCCAGGGGCCTTGAAGAGCGCCTGAACGGTGCCGTCTCCAACATCCGCACCACGGCAAACGCCATGGAAGACGAACTGGCGACGCTTTCCGAACATGGCCGCGAAGTCGCGACCCAGATCAGCCTGATGATCGCCAAGCTCGATTTCCAGCATGATCTCGGCGAAATCCTCTCGGCCTCCTCCGACGAACTCTTGACAATCGCCGGCGCCGATATCGCCTCGTCGGAAGGGCTGGAAGCCGTGCTGGCGCCGCTCTCCCAGCGGGTCTTCAAGACCTATACGATGGTGCAGGAACGCAACGTCCACCACGCCGTCATCCCGCCGCTGGAGGGCTTTGAAGCTCCCGCCGCCACCCCGGCCCCGGCCGCGCAGGACGATGACGATCTCTTCGCCGACGCTTTGTTCTGATGGCGTTTCGCGCGCGATCGTGCTCAAAGGCGATATCCGCATCGAAACACGAGCCTGACGCATGACGAAGACGACCGAGCTGTTGCGCAAGACGCTGCGCAAGTGGCGCAACCGCACCGCCCGGCGCCTGCTCAACACCCGCATCGGCCGCGAGATGCTGGTCGCCTCGATCAGCCCCCGCGTCATCACAATGACCGCCGATTGCGGCGACCACGTCATGACTTTTTCGCCGCACGACTATGTCGGCCGGAAAATCTATCGCAAGGGTCATTTCGAGCGCGACCACGTCGACCGGCTGCTGACGATTTTGAAAGAGAAATCATTGCTCGGTGACGACAAGGTGCTGCTCGAACTCGGCGGCAATATCGGCACCCAGACAATCTATTTCGCGCTGGCCAAGGCGTTCCGGCACATCGTCAGCGTCGAGCCCGATCCGCGCAATTTCGAACTCTTGGAAACCAACATCGCCCAGAACGGGCTTTCATCGCAGATATCGGCCGTCAATTGCGCCGCCGGCGAAACCGAAGGCGAGATCGCCTTCTTCCAGCACCAGGCCAATTTCGGCAAGAGCAGCGCCATCCGCCAGAGCGCCAGCGACCGCGAGATCAAGGTGCCGGTGCGCCCGGTCGGCACGATCCTACGCGAGGCCGGTTTCAGCGAGGGTGCGGTCGGCCTCGTCTGGATGGATATCGAAGGCTACGAGCCCGTCGCCTGCCGCTCGATGCAGGCGCTGATGGCCCGGCGGGTGCCGCTCTACATGGAGTTTTCGCCGACCTTCTACGGCCGCGAGGGCACGGTGGCCTTCGTGGCGGAGCTTGCCCGCCACTACGAGGATTGCATCGTCTTCCGTGAGGACGAGCAGACGCCGATGAAGGTCAGCGATATCCCGGTTGGCGAGGAACAGTTCGACCTGTTCCTGTTTGCCTGATCAGCGCTTGCGATAAAGGAAATAACGGCCCGCATCGACTGTCGCCGGCAGCGGCAGGGCTTCGAGATCGGGATGCTCCAGCGGCAGGCCGGAGGCCGCGATGCCGCCCGTGGCGAGCGCACCAGCGGCAAGCTGCGGCAGCCATGTCAGCGTGATTGCATCCTTGTCGTCATAGCCGGTGCCGATATCGGCATGGACGAGCGCGGCATTGGCCCCGACATAGGGCTGCGCCGTCTCGCGGATTTCGCCGATGACGAGGTTTTCGGCAGGCGGCGTGGACGACGAATGGGAACCGATTGCCCGGTCGAAAGCGACGATGCGATGGCCGGGAAACAGCGAGCGCAGGTGATCGAAGGTGCGACCGTTGCCGAGCCCGATTTCGAGGATGACGCCGTCCTTCCCCCTGACCTCTTCGCTGATGTGGTTGAGGACGTCGCGCTGCGCGCTCAGGCGACGGATGAAACTATCGAGACGGCTCATTCGCACTCATTCCGGTTGCTGCAATGTCGATCGCTTAACACGCATCGCGGTTGCGGGTCGAGCCGCTTGCGCCCAATACAATAAGCGCGACCACATCACGCAAAAGCGATTCCTGTTTCCCCGCCGATACGCTAGCCTGTTCCCATGACCCAGCCGTCCACCGACACGTTCTTCCGCTCGCTTCCCGTCTTCACCGATTTCGAAGGCGTGGCCGATACGGCCAACTACCATGCGCTGCCGGAAGACTGGACGCTTGCCACCGCCGATATCGTCGATTCTACAGGCGCGATCGAAAGCGGCCGCTACAAAGCGGTGAACATGGCCGGCGCGAGCGTCATCTCCGCGATACTCAATGCCGTCGGCCAGCACGATCTGCCCTTCGTCTTCGGCGGCGATGGCGCACTGGTGGCGATCCCGCCGGGCAATGCCGGTCTTGCCGAGGGGGCGCTGGCCGCCGTCCAGGTCTGGGTGCGGGAGGAGCTTGACCTGACATTGCGCGCCGCCCTGGTGCCCGTCGCCGATGTCCATCACGCAGGGCTCGACGTGCGGGTGGCACGCTTCCAGGTCAGCCCCGGCGCCTCCTACGCCATGTTTTCCGGCGGCGGCGCAAGCTGGGCGGAAGCGCGGATGAAGGAAGGCCTCTACAGCGTGCCCTCCGCCCCGGCCGGCGTGCGGCCGGATCTCACCGGCCTCTCCTGCCGCTGGAACCCGATCCAGTCCCGCCACGGCGAAATCGTCTCGATCATCGCCCTGCCCGGCGCAGCCGCGACGACCGAAAACTTCACCGCGCTCGTGCAGGATATCGTCGCATTGGTCGGCGGCGAGGAGCGCGAGGGCCATCCAATTGGCGAAAGCGGCCCCGAACTCGGCCTCTCCCATGCCGGCCTTGACGCAGAAGCTCGCGCGCAGGCGCCGAAAGGGCGACGGTTGTGGCAAAAGCTCTTCATCATCGCCCAGTATACGCTGCTGATCACGGCCTTCCGCATGAGGCGCAAGCTCGGCAGCTTCGACCCCGCCCAATATCGCCGCGACGTCGGCCGCAATTCCGATTTCCGCAAGTTCGACGACGGCCTTAAGATGACGGTCGATATCGACCCGGCCCGCCGCGCGCGCATCGAGGCGCGGTTGCAGCAGGCCGCCGATGCCGGCATCTGCCGCTACGGTTTGCATCGGCAGGACACCGCGCTGATGACCTGCCTCGTGCCGACGCCGCTGAGCAACGACCACATGCACTTCATCGACGGTGCAGCCGGCGGTTATGCTGTGGCTGCAAGCCGGCTGAAGAAAGGCCTTTCCGCCGCTGTTACGCCTTGACGATCGTGTCCTTGACGATACCGCGGCGCTGGAAGGCGTTGCGGGTATCGACGATCAGCGGCGCCCATTCGGCCAGACCGGCATAATCGATATCGTCGTGATCGGTCGCGATCAGCACCGCATCGAAGGCGCCGACGTTCGCAGCATCGAGCGGCACCGACTTGCGGCCCTTTAGCGCCAGATATTCGCGCGTCTTCGGAATTTCCGGCACGAAGGGATCATGATACGAGGCCGCGCCGCCGCGTTCCTCGATCAACTCGATCAGCTTCAGCGACGGGCTTTCGCGGATATCCGGCACGTTCTTCTTGTAGGCGAGGCCGACGACCAGCACCTTCGAGCGGCTGAGCGCCTTGCCGAGCTGCCGGTCCAGCGCCTCGGCCAGACGGCCGATCACATGGCGCGGCATCGCCGAATTGATCTCGCCGGCCAGTTCGATGAAGCGGGTCGGCAGCTCGTATTCCCGCGATTTCCACGTGAGGTAGAAGGGATCGATCGGGATGCAGTGCCCACCGAGCCCCGGCCCCGGATAAAACGGCATGTAGCCGAAAGGCTTGGTCTTGGCCGCGTCGATCACTTCCCAGATATCGATGCCCATCGCCTCGTAGACGACCTTCAACTCGTTGACCAAAGCGATATTGACCGCGCGAAAAATGTTCTCCGTCAGCTTCACCGCCTCGGCCGTCGCGGTCGAGGAGACCGGCACCACCTTGTCGACGGCGGCCGCGTAAAAGGCGGTCGCCACAGTGGAAGCCGCCGGCCCGTCGCCGGCCACCACCTTCGGAATGCTTGATGTCTTGAAGTCGCGGTTACCGGGGTCCTCGCGCTCCGGCGAAAAGCCGAGATAGAAATCGCGACCGGAAACAAGGCCGGTCTTTTCGAGGATCGGCCGGACCACCTCGTCGGTCGTGCCGGGATAGGTAGTCGATTCGAGCACGATCAACTGCCCCGGCCGAAGCGTGGCGGCGATCGCCTTGGATGTCTTGACGATGAAGGACAGATCGGGATCGCGATGGCGGGTGAGCGGCGTCGGCACGCAGATGACGATGACGTCGCAAGCCCCGAGACCGCCGAAATCGTCGGTCGCCCGGAAGCGCCCGGCCCGCGTCTCTGCGGTCAGCACCTCGTCCGAAACCGCCTCGATATAGGAGCGGCCGGCCTCGATCGCCACCATCTTCTGCGGGTCGATATCGAAGCCGGTGACCGGAAAGCCGGCGCGCGCCACGGTCATGGCCAGCGGCAGGCCAACATAGCCGAGGCCGATGACGCCGACATGGGCTGATCGCCCGATAATGCCGTCATGAAGGCTCTGGAAAATCGGGCTGGTCTCGGGGGTATTCAAGGGGGTGCTCACAGGGGCTCATCTCGGCTTGGCGCCCCCAGACAGGAGGCGGACTTCGACGGTCGTCAGTTGAGGATAAATTGACCGGGTGTCAAGACAAGGCAATTCAGGGGCTTACGGCGCCCCGGTCGATATCCGGTAAAATTACCATACCGAAATCTGGTTTTCGGCTTTTGCGGTGCCTATATGAAAATGGTGAGGGGCCTCCCGCATCCCTGTCCGGTCGCCGTTTTCTGGCGGCAACGTGCCCGTTTCCGTTTGCATCAGAAAGACGACCGAAGCGATGAATATGCACCACAGCCATGTTTCCAATCACCTTCTCGACCGCGTTTCCCACTGGCTGAAACAGAGCGCCCTCAACGGCGACGATCTCGAAACCGTCGTCACCGGCTTTTGCGAAAGGCTTGCGGCGGCGGGCCTGCCGCTCAACCGTATCCACCTGAGCTTTTCCATGCTGCATCCGCTTTACGATGCGCTGGGCTTCACCTGGCTGCGCGGCCAGGGCGTGACGGTGGAAGGTTATCGCGCCGGCGAGCATGAGGACGATTCCAACCGCTTCCTGAAAAGCCCCTATTACTATCTGCTCAGCAACAGCCTCGAGCACCTGCGCCGCCAGATCACGCCGGAGACGCCGGACGAATTCCCGATCTTCGAAGAGTTGAAGGCGATGGGTACGACCGATTACATCGCCTTCGTGCAATCCTTCGGCGAGGCCTCCGGCCAGGGCATGATCGGCTCGTGGTCGACGGATGCGCCGGGCGGCTTTAGCGACGATATCATCGAGGCGCTGCTGCGCATCCAGAACAGCCTTGCGGTTGCCGCCAAGATGGCGGTGCTCGGCAAGCTCGCCGACAACATGCTGACCACCTATCTCGGCGCCAATTCCGGCAAGCGCGTGCTCTCCGGCCAGATCCGCCGCGGCGATGGCGAAACCATCCGCGCCGCCCTCGTCATGGCCGACATGCGCCAGTCGACGATGCTGGCGGAGCGGGAGGGACGGCAGGTCTATATCGATACGCTCAACGAGTTCTTCGATGCAATCGCAACACCCTTCAACCGCGACGGCGGCGAAATCCTGAGCTTCCTCGGCGACGGCTTCCTCGCCGTCTACCCTTGCGGCCGCCACCGCGAGCCCTCGCAGGTCGCGGTCCACACCGCCATGAACGCGGTGCGCCAGGCGACGGCCCGCATGGCCCAGCTCAACGACAAGAGGCGCGGCCGCAACCTTGGTGAAATCCACTACGGCATCGGCCTGCATGTCGGCAATGTCATGTTCGGCAATGTCGGACTGAAGGACCGGCTGACCTTTTCCGCCTTCGGCTCCGCCGTCAACGAGGTGCAGCGCCTGCAGGGATTGACGAAGAAATACAACATTCCGATCGTCGCCAGCCAGTCCTTCGCCGGCTATTGCGGCGGAGACTGGCAAACGCTCGGCGACGAGAAGCTGCGCGGCGTGCGCCAGAAGGTGACGCTGCTCACCCCCAGCGAAGCCCACCTGAAGCTCGATAGCGCGGAAGCCATGCTGAACGGCGCGCTCGAAACCCGCTCCGAAGCCGAGCAGGTGATGCTGCTCTATCACAATACCCGCCGCCCGCGGGGCGGCAGCCTGTGGAACAAGCTTTTGCAATAGGGAAAAAACGCATCCGCATCCTCTCCGAAAGCCCGCAAACCATAAGGTTCCGCGGCGATCCCGGATGCCTGTCTTAATTCCGGTGAGCGGTCATGGACAGTCACATGACCGTAGGCTAGTTTCGTTAAAGACAAGAAGGCCATAAGGCCTCTGCCGCTTGCCGCGGCCAAGAAGACGGAACGGAGAATAAACGGGGATGGATACAGGCGCAGACCTGTTGCGGATCGAAGATCTGAGCATTTCGTTCGCCATGCTGGGCGGCGAGATCAATGCGGTACGCAAGGCAAGCCTCCGGGTGCTGCCCGGCAAGGTGACGGCGCTGGTCGGCGAGAGCGGTTCAGGAAAATCGGTCATAAGCCAGGCTGTCATGGGCATCCTGCCCCGGACGGCGACGGCCACGGGCCGGATTCTTTTCTGCGACCCGAAAATGCCCGGCGGCCCGGTCGATGTCCTCGCTATGCCGCGCGACGGCGCCCAGATCCGGGAACTGCGCGGCAACCGCATGGGCAAGATCTTCCAGGAGCCGATGACCTCGCTGTCGCCGCTCCACACGATCGGCAACCAGATCGCGGAATCCCTGAAAATCCACACCGACATGAGCGCGAAGGAACGCCGCAGCCGCAGCGAGGAAATGCTCGGCCTCGTCGGCTTCTCGAAGCCCTCGCGCGCCTTCGATATGTATCCGTTCGAGCTTTCCGGCGGCATGCGCCAGCGCGCCATGATCGCCATGGCGCTGATCTGCCAGCCTTCGCTGCTCATCGCCGACGAGCCGACCACAGCGCTCGACGTGACCATCCAGGCGCAGATTTTGAAGCTGCTGCGCGATCTGCAGACCCAGCTCAACATGGCGATGCTCCTGATCACCCACGATCTCGGCGTCGTCGCCAATGTCGCCGATGAAGTCGTGGTCATCTACCATGGCGAGATCATGGAAGCCGGCCCGGTCGATGCCATCTTCCGCAATCCGTCGCACCCCTATCTCAAGGGCCTGATGGCCGCCGTTCCGCATTTCGACATGAAGCCCGGCGAACGGCTGAAGGCGCTGCGCGAGGTTTCCGTCGATGCCGGCAGCCTGCTCGGCCGCAAGGTTCCGGCCGAGCCGAAATCGCCGCTCCACTTGCAATCGGACGTGCTGCTCTCGGTGCGCGATATCGCCAAGACCTTCACGACCCGCAAGTCGAGCTGGTTCTCCAAGGCCGACAACCAGCCGCACAAGGCTGTCGATGGCGTCAGCTTCGACATCCGCCGCGGCGAATGCCTCGGCCTCGTCGGCGAAAGCGGCTGCGGCAAGACCACCGTCAGCAAGATTTTGATGCGTGCGGTGACACCGGATTCCGGCTCGGTGATGCTGTCGAGCAGCGATGGCCCGATCGACGTGCTGGCGGCTCAGGGCGACGAACTGCAGAAGCTGCGCACGAAAATGCAGATGGTCTTCCAGGACCCGGTTTCGTCGCTCTCGCCGCGCATGACGATCCAGAACATTCTGAGCGAACCGCTCGAAATCCACGATCGCGGCAGTGGCAAGTCGCGCTCTGAATCGGTCAAGGGGCTCCTGAAGGCGATCGGCCTCGACCAGCGGCATATGAACCGCTATCCGCACAGCTTCTCCGGCGGCCAGAGGCAGCGCATCGGCATCGCCCGCGCGCTGGCGCTCGGGCCGGAACTCCTGATCTGCGACGAGCCGGTCTCGGCGCTCGACGTTTCCGTACAGGCGCAGATCCTCAATCTGCTTAAGGATTTGCAGTCCGAACTTGGGCTCACCTACCTGTTCATTTCCCACAATCTCGCCGTCGTCGACTACATGGCCGATCGTATCGCGGTCATGTGCGCCGGGCGGATCGTGGAGATTGCGCCGCGCGAAACGCTGATGCGCGCGCCGGTCCACCCCTATACCCGTTCGCTGCTGGCGGCCGTGCCCTTCCCCGATCTCGACCGGCCGCTGGATTTCGATACGCTGAACACGGGTGGCGCCTCCGATATGCGCAACTGGAGCCCCACCTTCCGCAATGACGGCGACGAACAGGCGCTCGCGGCCGCCGATCTCGGCGGCGGCCATTTCGTGCTTGCCCGCCGGAATGCCGATGTCAGGGAGTTGGTGCCATGATCACCAGACGCACGACGCTCGGCCTGCTCGCCTCGGCTTTTCTGCCGGGTGCGGTGCGCGCCGGCATGATCGAACCCGAATATCTCAGGCCCTACCTGCGCGCCCAGCGCCTGCCGGGGTTGAACGAGCGCGTACCGGTCAATCCGCGCGTCGTCAATCTCGCCGCCATGGGCCGCAAGCCCGGCCGCTACGGCGGCACCGTTCGCATGATCATCGGCAGCCAGAAAGACATCCGGCTGATGACGATCTACGGCTATGCGCGGCTGGTCGGCTACGACGAGAACCTCGTGCTGCAGCCCGACATCCTCGAAAGTTTCGATGTCCAGGAAGGCCGCATCTTCACCTTCAAGCTGCGCGAAGGCCACAAATGGTCGGACGGCGCCAATCTCACTTCGAACGACTTCCGGTATGTCTGGGAAGACGTGGTCCTCAACAAGGACCTGCGCAAGGGCGGCCTGCCGACCTATTTCCTCGCCGACGGCAAGCCGCCGGTCTTCGAGGTGCTGGACCCGCTCACCGTCCGCTATACCTGGGAAACCCCCAACCCGGATTTCCTGCCCAATCTTGCCGCCGCATCGCCGGCGACGCTGGTGCTGCCGTTCCATTACATGTGGCAGTTCCACAAGAAATATCAGGACGATTTCCGCATCGCGGCGCTGATGAAAGAACAGCGGGTCAAGAAATGGGCCGACCTGCACATCAAGATGTCGCGCACCTACCGGCCGGAAAACCCCGATCTGCCGACGCTCGATCCCTGGCGCAACAGGACGGCGCCACCGGCCGAGCAATTCATCTTCGAGCGCAATCCCTATTTCCACCGCGTCGATGAAAACGGCCTGCAGCTTCCCTATGTCGACCGCTTCGTTCTGAACGTCAGCTCGTCCAACATCATCGCCGCCAAGACCGGCGCCGGCGAGGCCGACCTGCAGGCCAACGGCATCGATTTCGTCGATTACAGCTTCCTGAAGGAGGCCGAGAAGCGTTATCCGGTCAAGGTCAATCTCTGGAAGAACTCGCGCGGCGCGCGTGTCACCTTGCTGCCCAATCTCAACGTCGGCGACCAGGTCTGGCGCAAGTTCATCATCGACGCCCGCTTCCGCCGGGCGTTGTCGCTGGCGATCAACCGGCACGAGATCAACATGGTCATCTTCTACGGGCTTGGACGCGAAGTCGCGGATTCGCCGTTGCCGGAAAGCGTGCTCTACAAGGAGGAATACGCCAAAGCCTGGGCCAATTTCGATCCCGACAAGGCCAATGCGCTTTTGGATGAAATCGGCCTCGACAAACGCGACAGCAGCGGCATGCGCCTGCTTCCCGACGGCCGCGTCGCCCAGATCGTGGTGGAAACCGCCGGCGAAAGCACACTGGAAACCGATGTGCTCGAACTCGTCACCGACCACTGGCGCAGCATTGGGATTCCGCTGTTCATCAAGACCTCGCAGCGCGAGGTCATGACCAACAGGGCGCTTGGCGGCGAAGTTATGATGTCCATGTGGTTTGGCATGGAAAACGGCATCCCGACGCCCGAGATGAACCCTTCCCAGCTTGCGCCGACCATGGACGACCAGTTGCAATGGCCGGCCTGGGGGCTGAACTTCCTGTCCGGCGACACCATGGCCAGCAAGCCCGACATCGAGGAAGTGCGCCAGCTTTCGGCCCTGCTCGAGGAATGGCGCCACACCGCCGAGACATCGGAAAAGACCCGCATCTGGCATGCGATGCTATCGATCTATACGGACCAGGTCTTTTCGATCGGCATCGGCAACGGAACGTTGCAGCCGCTCTTGCGGTCGGCGCGGCTGCAGAACGTGCCGGCGGAGGGATTCTACGCCTTCGAACCCACCTCCTATCTCGGCGTCTACATGCCGGATACCTTCTGGTACAGCGACGAGGTAAGCTGAGCATGCTGCGCTATATTCTGTTGCGTATCGCCGCCATGGTCCCGACGATGCTGATCATCTCGGCGCTGGTCTTCACCATCATCGAACTGCCGCCGGGCGACTATTTCGAAAGCTACGTCGCTGAACTCAGAGCCCAGGGCGAAAGCGTCGATACCGCCGAAATCAAGGAACTGCGCGAGCAATACGGCTTCGACAAGCCGCCGATCGAGCGCTATTTCTACTGGGTCGGCGGTATGCTGAAGGGCGATTTCGGCTATTCGTTCGAATACCAGCTTCCCGTCAGCGAAGTGGTGGGCGACCGGCTGTGGCTGACGGTGATGGTATCCTTCGTCACCATCCTCTTCACCTGGCTCCTCGCCTTCCCGATCGGCATTTATTCTGCCACGCACCAGTATAGCTGGGGCGACTACGGCCTGACCTTCCTCGGCCTGCTCGGACTCGCCATTCCGAATTTCATGTTCGCGCTGATCCTGATGTATTTCGCCAATATCTGGTTCGGCACCTCCATCGGCCACCTGATGGACCAGAAATTCCTCGGCGAGGCCATGAGCTGGGAGAAGTTCAAGTCGATCCTCGAACATCTGTGGATACCGGTGATCATCATCGGCACGGCCGGCACCGCCGGCATGATTCGCCGCTTGCGCGCCAACCTGCTCGACGAGCTGCAGAAACAATATGTGGTCACGGCGCGGGCGAAAGGGCTTCACCCCTTCAAGACGCTGATCAAGTATCCGCTGCGCATGTCCTTGAATTTCTTCATTTCCGATATCGGCTCCATCCTGCCGGCGATCATCTCCGGCGCTGAAATCACCGCCATCGTGCTGTCGCTTGAAACGACAGGCCCGATGCTGATCAAGGCGCTGCAGAGCCAGGATATGTACCTTGCAGGCTCGTTCCTGATGTTCCTCGCCTTCCTCACCGTCATCGGCGTTCTTATTTCAGACATCGCGCTCGCCTTGCTCGATCCGCGTATCAGACTGCAGGGTGGGAGCACCAAGTGACCGCATCGCTTCCGAAGTCCGGCGCTCCGCTGGAGCATTACATCTCGACGGCCCCCTTCGACCCCATGTCCGTGGAGGCGATGACCGAGGCCCAGAGCAAGATCTACCAGGCATCGCAGCTGAGGCTGATGTGGTGGAAGTTCAAGCGCCACCGGCTCGCCGTCGTGTCGCTGTTCTTCCTCGCCGCCCTCTATGCGACGATCACCATCGTCGAGTTCCTGGCGCCCTACAACCTGCACACCCGCAACGTCGACTACATCCATTCGCCGCCGCAGCGGGTGCATCTGTTCGACGAAGGCTCCTTCGTCGGGCCCTTCGTCTACGGCCGCACGATGACGCTCGACATGGATACGCTGCGCCGCATCTATAACGAGGACAAGAGCAAGGTCGAGAAGCTGCGCTTCTTTTGCAGCGGCGACGCATACAGGTTCTGGGGCCTCGTTCCCGCCAGCTTCCACCTCGTTTGCCCGGCAAAGGACGGCCAGTTCTTCCTTCTCGGCACCGACCGGCTCGGCCGCGACGTGCTGTCGCGCATCCTCTACGGCGCCCGGATCTCGCTCACCATCGGCCTGCTCGGCGTGAGCATGAGCTTCACGCTCGGCATCATCATCGGCGGCATCGCCGGCTATCGCGGCGGCACGTTCGACCTGATCACCCAGCGTGTCATCGAGGTGTTGCAATCCATCCCCAGCATACCGCTGTGGATGGCGCTCGCCGCCATCATGCCCGTCACGTGGAGCCCGATCCTGATCTATATCGGCATTACGGTCATTCTCGGCATGCTGGACTGGACGGGGCTTGCGCGCGCCGTGCGTTCCAAGCTGCTGGCGTTGCGCGAGGAAGACTACGTGCTGGCGGCCCAGCTGATGGGCGCCAGCGGCAGCCGCGTCATCGGCCGCCACCTGATCCCCGGCTTCATGTCGCACCTGATCGCCACCGCCACCATGTCGATCCCCGGCATGATCCTCGGAGAGACGGCGCTGAGCTTCCTCGGCCTCGGCCTTCGCCCGCCGCTGACCAGCTGGGGCATCCTGCTGACCGAAGCCCGCAGCGTCAGCGTCATCGCCTTCTATCCCTGGCTTCTCTTGCCGACGATCCCGGTGATCCTCGTCATCCTCGCGTTCAATTTTTTGGGAGACGGCTTGAGAGACGCCGCCGACCCCTATAAGTGAATGGGATGTTCATGCAGATACAGCCCAAAGGCGAACGATTGCGTCGTACACCGTGGAGAGACCGCCCATGACGCGCCGGATCGAGGATGCCCGCATCCTCATGTACAGCCATGATACCTTCGGGCTTGGCCATCTCCGGCGCTGCCGGACGATCGCCCATTCGCTGGTCGAGGATTATCGCGGTCTTCAGGTTCTGATCATTTCGGGCGCCACCATTGCCGGCGCTTTCGATTACCGCGCCCGCGTCGATTTCGTGAAGATCCCGAGCGTCATCAAGCTGCGCAACGGTGAATACACGTCGATGGACCGGCATATCGATCTTCAGGAAACCCTGAAGATGCGCCGCTCGATCATCCGCCACACCGCCGAAACCTTCCAGCCGGACATCTTCATCGTCGACAAGGAACCGCTGGGCCTGCGCGGCGAGGTCGAAGATACGCTCGCCTATCTCAAAGCCCGTGGCACGACGCTGGTGCTCGGTCTGCGCGAGGTGATGGATGCGCCGCATCTGCTCGAAGCCGAGTGGAAACGCAACGACGTCATGAACAAGATCGGCCGCTTCTACGACAGCGTCTGGGTCTATGGCCCGCCGGATTTCTACGATCCGCTCGTCGGCCTCGATGTGCCGCAGCAGGTCCGGGCCAAGATGGATTTCGTCGGCTTCCTCCAGCGCAGCGTCTCGAAGGACACCGAGTCCGAGCACAAGCAGAAGGAAGACTACATCCTGATCACCACCGGCGGCGGCGGCGATGGATCGGACCTGATCCACAACGTCATCGACGCCTATCAGGAAGACCCGACGCTCACCCAGCGCGCGCTCATCGTGCTCGGCCCCTATATGCCTGCCAAGCAGCGCCACCGGCTATTGGAAAAGGGCGCGAAAATCCCTTACGTCGAGGTCATCGAATTCGACAATCGCATGGAAGAGCTGATCGCCGGCGCGCAAGGCGTGGTCGGCATGGGCGGCTACAATACCTATTGCGAAATCCTCTCCTTCGACAAGCCGGCCCTGATCGTGCCGCGGGTCGCGCCGCGCGAGGAACAGTTGATCCGCGCCCGGCGCGCCAGCGAACTCGGGCTGATCGATATGCTGCTGCCCGATGAAGCCGCCGACCCCAAGCGCATGGCCGAAGCATTGAAGACGCTCTCCGGTCGCCCGGCCCCTTCCACGAGCGCTGCGCATATGCAGCTCGAGGGGCTTGCCAATATCTCGAAAATCGTCGGCGAATGGCTTGGCCGCCGCGATCACCTTTCCGTCGTGCAGGGATAATTCGGATATCATGCGCCCCCGCAAGATCATCGTGGTCCTGAAGGGCTACCCGCGCCTGTCCGAAACCTTCATCGCGCAGGAACTGCTGGGCCTCGAAAAGGCCGGCTTCGACCTGACGTTGGTCTCTATGCGCCGCCCAACCGACGCCAAGCGCCACCCGATCCACGACGAAATCCGCGCGCCGGTCCTGTATCTGCCGGAATATCTGCATGAAGAGCCGATAAGGGTGCTGAAGGGCCTGATCGCCGCATGGCGCAAGCCGGGCTTCAAGGCGGCGTTCTGCGCATTCCTCAAGGATTTCCGCCGCGACATCAGCCGCAACCGCATCCGCCGCTTCGGCCAGGCGGCGGTGCTGGCGGCCGAATGGCCTGACGGCGGCGAGTGGCTGCACGCCCATTTCATCCATACGCCCGCCTCCGTCACCGCCTATGCCAGCATGCTGACCGGCGTGCCATGGACCTGCTCGGCCCATGCCAAGGACATCTGGACCTCGCCGGCCTGGGAACTGGAAGGCAAGCTTGCCGAAAACCGCTGGACGGTGACCTGCACCCATACCGGCTTCGACTACTTGCGCTCGCTGTCGCGCGACGAAAGCTACGTCCACCTGAGCTACCACGGCCTCGACCTGACCCGCTTCGGCCCCTATGCCGGCGCGCATTCGAACCGCGACGGCAGCGATTCCGCCGATCCCGTCACCATCCTCAGCGTCGGCCGTGCCGTGACGAAGAAGGGGTACGACGTGCTGCTCCGGGCCTTCGCCCTCCTGCCGAAGGACCTCAACTGGCGCTTCGAACATATCGGCGCGGGCGAGCAGCAGAAGCCTATGAAAGCGCTTGCCGCCGAACTGGGCATCGCCGAACGCATCGAGTGGCGCGGCGCACTCGCCCAGACAGAGGTGCTGGAACGCTACCGCAACTCGGACATCTTCGCGCTTGCCTGTCGTATCGCCCCCGACGGCGACCGCGACGGCCTGCCGAACGTGCTGGTCGAAGCTTCGAGCCAGAGACTGGTCTGC
This sequence comes from Rhizobium sp. Root1212, assembly GCF_001424985.1. Lineage (GTDB taxonomy): Bacteria > Pseudomonadota > Alphaproteobacteria > Rhizobiales > Rhizobiaceae > Pararhizobium. The sequence goes on along the minus strand of NZ_LMDA01000012.1, from coordinate 93,471 downwards.
GTCTCCACCGATGTTTCCGGCGTGCCGGAACTGTTGAAGGATGGCGAAAACGGCTTCGTCGTGCCGCCCGAGGACCCGCAGGCGCTCGCCGCAGCGCTGGAGACAGCGATCCGCAACCCTGCCCTGCGCCAGAAGCTCGGCAACGCCGCGGAAGATCGGGTGCGCCGCGAGTTCGATCATAATGCCAGCATTCGCCAGCTGAAGACACTGTTCGAAAACGAGTGGACCTGATGCAAGACCGCCGCCCCCTCAAGGTTTTCTTCTATGTCCAGCATCTGCTCGGCATCGGCCACCTCGCCCGCGCCAGCCGCGTCGCCCATGCGCTCAGCCAAGGCGGTCATGCGGTGACGATCGTCACCGGCGGCACCCCGGTCAACGGCTTCCCCGGCTCCGGCATCGAGCATGTGGCGCTGCCGCCCGTCGTCTCCGGCGTCGGCTTTTCCGGCCTTGCGGACATGGATGGAAACCCGGTCGACGCGCGCTTTCAGGAAGACCGCAAGGCTCGCCTGCTCGCCGCCTTTCACGCGACCGCCCCGGATGTCGTGATCATCGAGGCCTTCCCCTTCGGCCGCCGCCAGGTGCGCTTCGAACTCATGCCGCTTCTCGACGCCATCGCGGCAACCGAACCGAAGCCGCTGCTTCTCTCGTCGCTGCGCGACATCCTGCAGGAACGCGCCAAGCCCGGCCGCGACGAAGAAACCGTCGCCCTCGTGAAGCAGCATTTCGACCGCGTACTCGTCCACGGTGATCCGGCCTTCGCGCGGCTGGAAGACACATTTCCGCTGGCCGGCGAGATCGCCGACAAGGTGCTCTATACCGGCCTCGTCGCACCGCCCCCGCCGGCTCCGGCGGCTGAAAAATTCGAGGTCATCGTCTCGGCCGGCGGCGGCGCCGTGGGCAATGCCCTGATCCGCGCAGCCCTTGCCGCTTCAAAGACCCTGACGACGAACGGCCCCTGGGCGCTGGTCACCGGCCCCAACCTGCCGCAACAGGATTTCGACGCCATCGCCACCGATGCGCCCGAGCATGTGAAAGTGTTCCGCTTCCGCCCGGATTTCGCCAGCCTGCTCGGCGGTGCAAGGCTTTCGGTCTCGCAGGCCGGTTACAACACCGTCTGCGATATCCTGCGCGCCGGCTGTCGCGCGCTTCTCGTGCCCTTCATCGCCGGCGGCGAGACGGAACAGACCGTCAGGGCCGAGCGGCTGGAAAAGCTCGGCCTCGCCAGTGTGCTGACCGAAACCGATCTTTCCGACGCCACCATGACTGAGGCCATCCGCACAGCGCTCGCGATGAGACAATCCGCCCACGCGCTCGATCTCGACGGCGCCCGCCAGACCGCGCGAATCATTGAGGAACTTGCGGCCGCGCGTCGGCTGGCCTGACCCAAAAAACGCCCTGAAAAGATCGCCGCAGCCCCCGGATTCCCGTGCTTAAAGCGGGTGGTTTTCGCCGGGCCGCTGTTGTAATCTCACCTTTTCAAAAGCGTGGGACATGCAGCCGATGCCGACGAGTGCCGAAATTATCTCCTCGTCGCTGCGGCTCAGGCGCGATCGCCGGGCCAACCCTGCCCCATGCATCCTTCATCCGGTTCGTTAAGCCTCCATGGAAAAACGTCTCTCCCGCTACATCTGGAAGCATACCCGAGCCCAGCAGCTCTGGATTCTGCTTGTCGTCGCCGTGTCGATGATCCCCTATTTCCTGTCCTTCGACCTGCCCAAGCAGATCGTCAACGGGCCGATCCAGGGCGACGGTTTCGACCGGCCGGATGCGACCCAGACCTTCATGAACATCAATTTCGACCTGCCCTATATCGGCAATGTCGAGCTGTTCTCCGGCCTTGAACTCACGCGCATGCAGATGCTGTTCGGCTTGAGCCTCGTGTTCCTGGTGCTGGTGATCATCAACGGCCTCTTCAAATTCTACATCAATACCTACAAGGGCCGGCTCGGCGAGCGGCTGTTGCGCCGCATCCGCTTCGAACTCGTCGACCGCATCCTGAGGTTCCCGCCCACCCAGTTCAAGCGCATGAAGGGGGCGGAGGTCTCCAGCATGGTCAAGGACGAGGTCGAGCCGCTCGGCGGCTTCACCGGCGATGCCTTCGTCTCGCCGGCGCTGCTCGGCGGCCAGGCGCTGACGGCACTGTTCTTCATCTTCATGCAGAATGTCTGGCTCGGCCTGATCGCCGGCGTCATGGTCGGCGTGCAGGCGGTCATCATTCCGCGCATGCGCCGCCGCCTGCTCGTGCTCGGCCGCGAACGCCAGATCACCGCCCGCGAACTTGCCGGCCGCGTCAGCGAAATCGTCGACGGCATCGGCACCATCCATGCCTACGACACCTCGAATTTCGAGCGCGCCGACATCGCCGCGCGCCTCGGCCGCATCTTCAAGATCCGCTACGACCTTTACCAGTGGAAATTCCTGGTCAAGTTCATCAACAACTTCCTCGCCCAGCTGACGCCGTTCCTGTTCTATTGCATCGGCGGTTATCTCGCCTTGCAGGGCCAGCTCGACATCGGCCAGCTGATCGCCGTCATCAGCGCCTACAAGGACCTGCCCGGACCGCTGAAGGACCTGATCGACTGGGATCAGACCCGCCAGGACGTGCAGGTCAAGTACGTGCAGGTGGTGGAACAGTTCAGCGCCGAGCAGATCATCGATTCGAAGATTCAGGCGCTGTCCTCCGACACCGCACCCATGCCTGCGCCGCTTGCGGCCGTGAACCTGACGCTGGCCGACGACAGCGGCGCGCGGCTGATCGAGCGCGTCTCGGTGCAGATCAAGCACGGCGAGACCGTGGCGATCATCGGCGGTGCCGGCGCCGGCGGCGATGTGCTGGCCGAAGCCTTCGCCCGCCTGATCTGGCCCGAAAGCGGCAAGGTCACCGCCGGCGGCGAGGATATTCTGGACCTGCCGGAATCCGTCGTCGGCCGTGGTCTCACCTATGTCTCGTCGGATGCCTATTTCTTCTACGGCACACTGGGCGAAAACCTGCTCTACGGCCTGAAGCACGCACCGCTGAGCGAGCGCTCCTATTCCGGCGCGGACGCCACCCAGCGCAAATGGGACGTCAACGAGGCGCGGCTTGCCGGCAACCCCGATTACGATACGAAGGCCGACTGGATCGACTATCGCGCGGCTTCGGCGACCGGCGCCGACGACATCTTCCCCTCGCTCCTGGAAGTGCTCGACACCGTGCAGCTGTCCAAGGATATCCTCGATCTGGCCCTGCGCACGGTCATCGATCCCGCCGACCATCCCGAGCTTGCCGCCGGCATTGTCGAGATGCGCCACGCGTTGCGCGACGAACTGGAGGAAGCGGGCTTGAGCGGCCTCGTCGTTCCCTTCGAACCCGGCGCCTACAACATCGAGGCGACGGTCGGCGAAAACCTGCTGTTCGGCACCGCCGTCGGCCCCGCACTTGCCGGCAAGGCGCTCGGCAAGAACGCCTATTTCCGGTCCGTCGTCGGCCAGAGCGGCCTCGACCGCGTGCTCTTCGACATGGGTTACAGCATCGCAGAAAACGCGGTGGAACTCTTCGCCGACTTGCCGCCGGACCATCCCTTCTTCCAGCAGCTGACCTTCATGTCGGCGGACGACCTGCCCTATTACCAGGCGACCCTGCAGAAGCTGAAGGGACGCGGCTACGATGCGGCGAGCGAGGACGAGCGTTCCTCGATCATCCGCCTCAGCGCCCTTTACGTCGAGCCCCGCCACCGCTTCGGCCTGCTGACCCGCGAGCTGATGGAAAAGATCGTCGACGTGCGCCACCAGTTCTATGACGGCATGCCGGAGGAGCTGAAGGGTGCCATCGAGCGTTACGATCCCGAGCGTTACGTGGCCTCGGCCAGCCTTATGGACAACGTGCTCTTCGGCCGCATCAGCCAGAAGCATGCCGACGGTTCCAAGCGCATCCGCTCGATCGTCAGCTCGCTGCTCAACACGCTCGGCCTTCTGGAGCAGGTGCTGCGCATCGGCGGCGATTTCAATGTCGGGGCCGGCGGCAAGCGCCTGACGGCGGTGCAGCGCCAGAAACTGAACCTTGCCCGCGCCCTGGTGCGCGGCTCGGAATATTACGTCTTCAACCGGCCGCTGCCCGGCCTCGATCATCGCCTGCAGGACGAAATCGTTCGCGATGTGATGAAGCTCCTGCGCCGTAACGGACGCGAGCCGGCGCTGATCTGGGTGCTCTCCAACACCGGCCTCAGCCACCTGTTCGACCGGGTGCTGGTGTTCGATCGCGGCCAGTTGGTGGAAGACGGAACACCCGATACGCTCGCTGAAAAGAGCGGGGTATTCAAAGAGCTTGTGTCATCATAATGTAAGAAAAAAAGGCCATGCGTGCGGCTGAAGACAAGCATAGAATAAGGCACCCCGAACGGGGGCGAGAGGCAAACGGGGAAATGGGTACTCACATGCTGCTGAAGGACGAAGTTCAAATGTTGCGGCGGGTTCCGCTTTTCGCCGGCGTCGAGCCGGGAAAGCTGAAACTGCTTGCCTTTACCTCGGACCGGGTCAGCTACGATGTCGGCGAGGCGCTTTTCCAGCAGGGCGATGCCGGGGACGCGGCTTACGTGGTGCTGGACGGCAAGGCAGACATTCTGGTCGATACCTCCTCCGGGCCGATCAAGGTCGCTGAAGTCGAGAAGAACTCGATCGTCGGCGAGATCGCCATTCTCTGCGACGTCTCCAGGACCGCGACCGTCAAGACCACCACCTCGCTCGAGGCGCTGCGCATCCGCAAGGATCATTTCCTGAAACTGCTGACGGATTTTCCCGAGATCACTATCGAGATCATGCGCGTGCTGGCCGACCGTCTCAGCCACACCACCAGCGAACTCAGCGAAGCCCGCAGCCGCGCCCGCAACCCCGATCAGGATTGAGCGCTGATCGCGCCATCTGCCCGGCGGATCGAAAACCTGTTCGAGGGGAGCCCTGAGCGATAGCGCTCATACATCGCAAACAGCAGCGCGAAGGATGCCTGCGCCGTGTCCGCGGGCCAGCTTGCCCTAGGGTAGAGCGCGGCGACCCCATCGTAGAGGCCAAGCTTTTCCGCGCCGATCCACGGCAAGGCCAGTTCGCTGCCCATGCGCAGCCGGTACCAGTCCGCCAGGAAGTCCATGGCGGAGAGGCCGAGACGACGGCTTTCCACCATCAGCGCCACGGCATCCGCTGCTTGCGGTTCATCGGCGGTAACGGTCTTTGCATCGGCAAGGGCAATGTCTTCCGGCCGTTTTGCCAACAAGACCAGATCGGCGAGATCCAGCGCCCACAGGGCATCGGCGAGAGCCTTCGGCCATTCCCGTTTCAGATGACGCCGGCCAACCAGATGGCCAAGATGCTCATAAAGGAAAGTCCCGTAATCGTCGGCTGCCTGCACCCTCGCGAGCGATTGTCTTACCTCCCAGCCCGCCCCCTGCTTCCCCTTCTCCCCAGCGGGGAGAAGGTGGCCAGTAGGGCCGGATGAGGGGGACGGCTGGCTTGGAGCAACCGGCAGCACCCCCTGATCCGCCCTTCGGGTACCTTCTCCCCGCAGTGGAGAAGGGGAAGCCGCCATTTCCATCTGATAACACCGGCGGATCACCGGATCGCGCGCCAGATCATCGAGCCCAGGTGTGTCGATCTCCAGCCGATCGGGGTGGATCGTCACGACCTTGTAACCGCAGGGAAACGCCACCAGCGACGGCACCGCGACATTGACCAGATAGCCGCCATCCGTGCTGCGCGACCGCGCCGTATCGTTCACATGCAGGTGCCCGCTGAAATGCACGGCGATGCCGGCTGCCATCAGCCGCTCGGCAACAGCGGCATCCGGGATGCGCTTCACCATGCCCGTCCGCCCGAGAAGCGCCAGTTCCGCATCCCGCGTGCCATCCAGCGGATCGATTGCCGGATAATGGGAAAAGGCCATCAGGCACTTCCCCGCCGCCTTTGCCCGCCGCGCCACATCGGCAAACCAGTCGAATAGGAAGGCCTTGTGCTTCAGCATGCCGTTCCAGCCGGCATCGGTGCTATCGGCGAAATCTCCGGCATCGCCGGGCGCGATGCCATCGACCGGCGCAAAGACATTGGCGTCGATCATCAGCAGCCATACATCCGGCAAGGGCTCGACGAGATAGGACGCCTCCATCAGCCGCCGCCGCACCCGGCCATCCGGCGAACGGACCTCGTAAGTACGGCCCTCCACAGCAGCCTCTGAGCCGAACGGCGTTTCCCAATGCAGCTCGTCGCCCCTCGGGAAGAAACCGAAGGCAGCCATGTTCGAAAGCCCTTCGGGATAACCGGGGCAATACATCGCCGGCGTCACCACGATCTCCGCCGCATCGGCGTCGGTGATGCCCGCATCGCTGGTGGCAACGCTGTAACCGCCGTCCCCGGTCAAAAAACGCTTGGTCCGATGCCGGCCGTCGAGCGCGAAAATATCGTGGTTTCCGGGCAGCGCATGGAAGCGCAGGCCGTGGCGGCGCTGGTAATCCTCCAACAGAAGCCTGAGGCTCTTCACCGTCGCCACCTGCCCGTCGTCGGAATAATCGCCGAGCAGCACGACATCGCCGATGCCGGCGGCCGCGATGTCGTCGAGCGTGCGCCTCAGCGCAGCATGGCTTTCGTTGAAGACGCGGGTGGATTTGACGGTATCGGAAAGCCGGCGGAGGGCCATCCGCCGGCCGGCGTCGTCAAAAACGCCTTCGACACCATAATTGCCGTAAACATCATGGTAATGGACATCCGCCACGATGGCGATGCGGGGCGCTGAGGAGGGCGGCATGCGGGAATGTTTCCGTCGAGTTTCCAAACCGGATTCTTTTGTTGCCGTCTGTGCCATATATGGAAAGAAAAAGCGAATTTCAGTCTCGATTAAGCCTGAAGCTTTGGATAACATGGCGGAAATGAGGCCGGCACGAATGCCCGCTCCAGAGGTGAAGTCGAGACTTCGAGAGAAAGTTGCAGCCGGCGCGCAAGCGGCCGTGACTGGGGCGAGAGAGTGAACGAAAACGTGTTTCGGGTACGGTTGTGGGGTGTGCGAGGCAGCCTGCCGGTATCAGGTCCGGACTTCCAGCAATATGGCGGCAACACCATCTGCATCGAAATGCAGGTCGGCCCGCACCGGCTGCTGTTCGATGCCGGCTCCGGCTTGATGCCCGCGGGGCAGACCCTGCGCGCCGAAGGTGTGACCGATTTCAACCTGTTCTTCACCCACTGCCATTACGACCACATCATCGGGCTTCCCTATTTTTCGGCCCTGTTCGATCCCCATGCCTCCGTCACGCTGTGGTCCGGCCATCTGGCGGGGCGCATGACGACCCGGCAGATCATCGGCGAATTCATGCGGCCACCGTGGTTTCCGGTCGAGCCGGATATCTGCCGCGCCTCGCTCAATGCCCGCGATTTCCGCAGCGGCGATATCCTCACCCCCTATCCCGACGTGACGATCAAGACCGGCAAGCTGTTCCATCCCGGCGGTGCGGTGGGTTACCGGGTCGAATGGGGCGGCCGCTCGGTCGCCGTCATCACCGATACCGAACATCATCCGGGCACGCTCGATCCCGCCGTGCTCGACCTCATCACCGACGCCGATCTCTTCCTGTACGATTGCACCTATACCGACGAAGAGATGCCCCGCCATGTCGGCTACGGCCACTCCTCCTGGCAGCACGGCATCCGGCTCGCCGAGGCGGCAGGCGCCAAGCGCGTGGGCTTCATCCACCATTCGCCGCTGCGCACCGATAACGCCCTCAACGCCATCGATCTTGCCGCCAAGCGCGAATTCGCCGGCGCCTTCGTCGCCCGCGACGGGCAGGTCATCGACGTCTGAGCCTATTGCATAAGCTCGGAAACCGGTGTCCAGCGGCAGGCCGGATGACCGGCGGTCGCCGCAAACAGTCCTTCGAGGAACGACCAGACGGCGGCGTCATGGACGAGATGATGGGTCAAAAGCCCCATGCTGCCGCCCTGCCCCATATCCGAAAGCCGCGCGACGATCTCCGCTACCAGCGCCGCCGCATCGCGGCCCCCGCGCGTGCCATGCCAGTCCATCACATCGACATGGGTGTTGACAACAGGCAGTGCGGCCGGCTTTTCCGGCCCATAGACCGAGAGAGCCCGAAAGCCCAGCACCCGCAGATGCGGCACGAGGCCGGCATCGATCCGGTTCCACGGCGGCACCAGAAGCGGCACGAAACGCGCCGGATGCAGCGCGCGCAGCGTATCGAGCCCACGTCCGAGTTCGCCCAGAACCAGTTCCAGCGGCCGTTCGAGACCCAATTCCCGCTTCTTCTGGTCCCGCATCGCATAGTTGGTGTGCGACCAGCCATGGACGGCAACGGAAATGCCCTCTTCGCCCGCCAGCCGTTCCGCAAGCGCGGGACCTGTTGCGGCCGGGATGACGGCAAGGGTCGCCGGAACGTCGAAACGGCGGGTCAGGGCCAGAAACCGCTCCAGTGCCGGGGTCGGAATGACCGCGTCATCATCCCGCAGCCAGAAGCTTGCGACACGCCCGGCCTCGGACCAGCGGGACAGCGCTTCGAGGAGAGGATCAAAAACAGCCATCAGTGTGCGCCTTTCACATAGGTTTCGAGAATGCCGGAAAGTGTGGCGGATGCCTGCACCAGCGAGCGTTCATCCCGAACGAACTCCCGCGCCGCCCGCGCCATCGCCTGCCGCCTGCCATCGTTTTCCAGGAGATCGGCAGTAGCAGCCGCATAAGCTTCGATATCGCCGGCCGGCGTCAGCAGGCCGGTTCGTTCGTGCATCACCACCTCCGGCACACCGGCCGTCGCCTGCGCCACCACCGACAGGCCGGCTGCCTGGGCTTCGAGATAGGCAAGCCCGTAGGCTTCGCCGCAACCAGGCCAGACATAAACGGCCGCTTGCGACAGGATCGTCGCGATCTCGGCCGGCTGCCGCTCGCCAAGCCAGTCGATCCGGCTTTCCGGGAGGTCGGCGAAGACGGCTCTCACCTCCCCCGCCGCCGGCCCGTCGCCGACGATGGAAAGCCGCCAGTCCAGACGGTCGAGCAGGCCGAGCGCTTGAGCCAGCATGCGAAAACTGTCGAGCTTGTCGCCGCTGCGCATCATCGCCACGCAGACGAGCCGCCCCGGTTGCGGCGCGGGTTCCAACGCCAGAAACGGAGCCGGATCGATGAACGGGGAAAGCATGGCGAAGCGCGCGTCGGGCACGGCCGCTTCCAGTCCCGCCCGGTCGCGCCGTGTCATGCAGATATTGACGGCGGCCTGCCGCAGGCCCTCGGCCAGAAACGCCTGCCGCCCCGCCCAGCCGTCACGGTCGCGCCGCGCGGAATAGGAGGCTTCGGCCGTCACATAGGCAATGCCGGCTTCCGCCGCGAGCATCGGGCCGAGCATATCCAGCGCCTTGTAGTAGGGATGGTAGGTGAACCAGGCATCCGGCGCGCCGCTTTCCCGCCAAAGCCGCCGCAACCGCGCAATCTCGGCCTTAGCCACTTGGGCAGAAATCCCCTCGCCCGGTGCGCGTGAAAAGCTGCGCAGTTCGGACGCGACCTCCACCTCATGCCCCGCCATCCGCAGCGCCGCCATCAACTGCCGCGCCATCAGCCGGTCGCCGGAGGGCACGGGATGATTCGGCGATTTGAGCGGAGAATAAAAGGCGATCTTCATGGCCCGAGGTCTATCCGATAAACGATGCCGGAGAAATAGACCTTCACCGTTTCCAAGGGCCCAACCGGCTGCATCGCGTCACCGTTGAAAAACGGTTGGTTGCATTTTTTGTTGCTTGGGGGCAGGCTCCTGATCATGCATGGCGGTCGGAGGGGGTTTCGACGCCGGCATCGATCATCTGTTCCGGCGTGGGGTCTGTATGCGTAACGTGTTTTCCGCCTTTCTCGTCCTGCTGTCGCTGCTGATCGCCGGCCCGTCTCTTGCGCAAACGGCGGCCGCGCCGCCGCCGGAGAAACTGTCGGAACTGCTCAAACTGCTCGACGATCCCGCCATCCGCAGTTGGATCACCGCCCAGCAGCAGGCACAGGCCCAGACGCAGGCTCCTGCCATCCCGACGCAGGATGTCGAAGACCTCGAGGAAAAGGCGCGCAGCCATTTTGCCGCGCTTGCCGCGGCGGTGCCGAAGGTGCCCTCCGAAATTGCCAGGGTCTCCGCCCGCATCCGCGCCGATGGGGCCGCAAGCGGCTTTGCCCCCACCTATCTGCTGATTGCCGCCATCGTCGCGGTGGGCCTGGCGATCGAGTGGATTTTCAAGCGTGTCAGCAAGGGCGCCCGTTTTGAAAACGGCATCCTCAACAAGTTGCTGCTGGAAGCCGGGCCGACGCTGGTGTTTATCGTCACCGCATCGGTCATTTTCCTTGTCGTGCCCTGGCCGCTGCTGGTGCGCCCGGTCGTCCTGTTTTCCCTGCTGGCGGTCTTTGCCTTCCGCACGGTGCTCGCCATCGCGCGGTTGGCGATGACGGCCGGCGCAAGCCACCGGACCGTCCATCGCCGCGGCATGATTTTTACCGGCATACTGCTGGCCGGCATCGTGCTTGCAGCGCTGGGGCCGAAGCTCGGCGTCGACCCAGATGTCAGCACCGTCATTTCGCTCTTCGTCTCGGCGGTGCTGCTGGCGATCGCGATTGAAACCGTGTGGCTTGCCGCTCCGGCCGAAGAAAGCCCGCAGCGGCTCTGGCCGAAGATGCTGCGCACCCTCGCCCTCGTCGCGTTGTGGCTCGTCTGGTGCCTCGATTTCAACGGGCTGTTCTGGATCGGCATTTTCGCCGCCGCCCTGCCCCGCGTGCTGCCGGCCGTCGATCACATGGTTCGCGCCTTTGCTGAAAGTCGCTGGCAGGAGGGCGTGGTCAACAGCCCGCGCATGGTGCTGATCTCGCGCGGCGCCCGCGCGCTGGTGATCGGCGCGGCCGTCGCCTGGCTTGCGCTCATCTGGCGCTATGATCCGAACGATCTCCTGCAGCGCAATCCGGTGCTCGACACCATCATCACCGGCCTGTTCAAGAGCGTCGTCATCCTGCTGCTCGCCGATCTCTGCTGGGAACTCACCAAGACCTTTATCGACCGGAAATTGCAAACCGTGTCCGACCCGCAGTTACAGAACCCCGCGGATATTGCGCGCGGCAGCCGGCTGCGCACTCTGCTGCCGATCTTCCGCAATGCGCTGGCGGCGCTGGTGCTCGTCACTGCCGGCCTGATGGTGCTGTCGGAAATGGGCGTCGCCATCGGCCCGCTGATCGCCGGCGCCGGCATTTTCGGCGTCGCCATCGGCTTCGGCTCGCAGACGCTGGTCAAGGATATCGTCAGCGGTGTCTTCTACCTGATGGACGATGCCTTCCGCGTCGGCGAATATATCCAGAGCGGCAGCTACAAGGGCACGGTCGAATCCTTCAGCCTGCGCTCGATCCGGCTTCGCCACCATCGCGGCCCGGTCTTCACCGTACCGTTCGGCGAGCTTGGCGCGGTCCAGAACATGAGCCGCGACTGGGTGATCGACAAGTTCCGCCTCCGGGTGAAATTCGACACCGACGTCGACAAGGCGAGGAAGATCACCAAGAAGCTCGGCGCCGAGCTGTCGGAAGATCCCGAATTCGGGCCGATGATCCTGATGCCGCTGAAGATGAAGGGCGTGGAGGAGATCGGGGATTTCGGCATCGAACTCAGCTTCGCCTTCACCGCAAAGCCCGGCATGCAGACAATGGTGCGCCGCCGCGCCTATACGATGATTCGGCGCGCCTTCATGGAAAACGGCATCGAATTCGCCCAACCGACGGTCCAGGTCGGCGGCGACGAAAAGGGCGATCCGACGGCCGCGGCAGCAGCGCTCCGGAAACACCAGATGGCGACGGAAGCCGCACAGGCCGCCGCCGCGGGCGGGGCCTAGGCAGTAGCAAAATAATGCGGCTCATGTCCTTCTATTGCCCACTGCCTTTCAAAAAAGGACGTCTGCCGTGAACCAAGGCAGTGCAAGAAACACGGCACGCTCGCCCTGGGTAAGACCTCTCCGGTTCCACCTCAGCATCATCATCGTCGCTCTGCTGGTGGCGATCTCGGTGCCGATCATCTGGCTTGCCCACAGGCAGGGCAGCGCCGCCGCGCTCGCGGCCGGCGAAGAGCAGATGAAGGTCCTCAGCCGCCGCACCATCGAAAGCTACGAGGGCGTGTTCGGCGACGGTTATTCCGCGATCAACACCACATCGGTCCTGCAGCCGATGCTGTCGCCGCCGCCGGCGGAAATGAACGCCAAGCGGGAATTTCTGCTCAAGATGCTCCAGAGTTCGCCGGCCATCGACGGGCTTTACCTGGGCTATCCGGACGGCAGCTTCATACAGGTCGTCGACATGGTGGAAAATCCCGCCTGGGCGGCCCGGCTGTCCGCCCCTGAAGGGGCCACCGTCGCCATGCGGACCATCGTCAGCCAATCGACCGGCACGCTTGCCTCCTGGACCTTCTTCGATGCCGCCGGCAAGACCGTCGGCGAAAAGCAGATCGAAAACAGCGCCTACGATCCGCGCCGGCGCCCCTGGTACAACACCGCGCGGACGCGGGACGGACCGGTTTCCGTCGGCCCCTATGCGACGGCGAGCACCCGTTCGCTCGCCGTCACGCTCGCCATGCCGATGGAAAAGGATTCCGAGGTCGTCGTCGGGGTGGATGTGCTGCTGCAGACGGTGAGCCGGCTGCTGGCGCGCGAAATGGTTTCCGGCAATGCCCGCGGCTATGTCTTCGATGACGAGCGGCAGTTGATCGTGCATTCCGATCCCGCCGAGATGGAGCGCCTGCTCGCCATTCTTTCGGCCCCGCCGAAGATCGCCGACGAACTGGTGCAGATCCAGGACCCCATTCTCGATGCGGTCAAGGACCTCGACTGGACGACCGGCACGGCCGACGGCAAGATGGTGCGCTTTACGGTTGATGGTGTCGATTACATGGCGCAGATCGCCTCCGTCTCCTTCTCCGGCCTGATGCGCGGCAACACCATCGTCATCACCGCCCCGCTCGACGATTTCATCGGCCCGACCGAGGCCCTGCTGCAAAAGACGCTGCTGATCGCGCTCGCCTTCCTCACGGCCGGCATCCTTGCGGCATTGCTGATCGCCCGGCTGATCAGCAGGGCGCTGTTTTCGCTTGCCGCCAACGCCCGTCGCATGGGCGATCTCGAATTCCACGGCTTCGAGAAGGTGCAGTCTTGGGTGCTGGAAATCAACATGCTGACCGCCTCGCTCGCCGCCGCCAGCGAGGCGATGAAATCCTTCGCGCTCTACGTGCCGCGCGAGCTGGTGCGCAAGATCATCTCTTCCGGCCAGGCGATGGCGCGCACCGCCATCCGGCAGGAAGTGACCGTGCTGTTCACCGACATCCGCGATTTCACGACGATTTCGGAAGAGCATTCACCGGAAGAGATCGTCGACATGCTGACCGCCTATTTCGAGCTGATGAACGAGACGGTGGAAGCCCATAACGGCGCGATCATCCAGTATCTCGGCGATTCGATCTTCGGCATGTGGAACGCGCCGGTCGCCAATGCCGATCATGTCGGCGACGGCTGTCGCTGCGCGCTCGACCTGAAGCGCCGGATCGATGCCTTCAACGCGGAAAACCGGCTGGCCGGAAAACCGGAGCTGGTCACCCGCTTTGGCCTGCACACCGGCATCGCCGTGGTCGGCAGCGTCGGGGCGCAGTCGCGCCGGCAATATACCGCCATGGGCGATACGGTGAATGTCGCCTCCCGCCTTGAAGGCATCAACAAGCAATTCGGCACGACGATCATTGCCAGCGGCAGCATCCGCACGGTGGCCGGCGATGCCTTCGGTTTCCGCAGCCTCGGCAGCGTCCATGCCAAGGGGCGCAAGGAGCCGATCGACATCTACGAACTGCTGGAAAAGATCGAGGACGATGCTTCCGGCCACGGCGCACCTGTTATAGGTTGAAGCCGGAAGGACCCCGCGATGACCGCAACCCGCAATTTCCCCATGCGCACCGTGCTGCGCATCCAGTTTTCTCCGGAGCAGCGGCTCGGCCGCGGCAAGATGGAGCTTCTGGAACACATCAGGACCACCGGCTCCATTTCCGCCGCGGGCCGGGCGATGGATATGTCCTATCGCCGCGCCTGGCTGCTGGTCGAGGAAATGAACGTGATGTTCTCGGAACCGGTCGTCGCCTCGCAGCGCGGCGGAAAACAGGGCGGCGGCGCGCAGATCACCCCTTTCGGCGAAGAGGTGCTCGCCCGCTTCCGCGCCATGGAGGAAAAGACCCAGGCTGCGATCCGCGCCGATCTCGACTGGCTGGAAAACCACCGCAGCCTCCCTGCGGAGACCTGATCAGGGCCGCTCGAAGGCCACCGTCTTGACGATCGCATAGACGGGACTGCCGATCTTCAGCCCCAACCGCTCCGTCGAAAAACGGGTGATGCGCGACTGGATGACATCGCCGCCGCAATCGACCGACACATCCATCGTTTCACCGCTGCCGGCTTTCAGGCCCGCGACTGTGCCTTCGAGGATATTGAGGGCGCTGATCCCTTCCGGCCGTGCGGTCGCCAGGAGCACGTCTCTCGCGGGGATATGCACGCGCACGCGCCGGCCGATATCGTGATGTCCGGGGATGAGCAGCGATGCCGTTTTCAGGACCACCGTCGTCAGGCCATTGCTGTCGTCGATAGAGCGGATCGTGCCCTCCAGCAATGCCCCGGTTTCACGGCGCTCGGCCGCGATCGAAACCGATGCATCCCCGAGGATGTCCGCCGCCGACCCCGTCGCCCTGATCTTGCCGGCCTCCAGCACGACCACATGGTCGGCAAGGCGCGCGACTTCGGCCACCGAATGACTGACATAGACGATCGGCACGCTCGTCTCGTCGCGCAACCGTTCGAGATAGGGCAGGATTTCCGCCTTGCGCTCCTCGTCGAGCGCCGCCAGCGGCTCGTCCATCAGCAACAGGCGCGGATCGGAAAGCAGCGCCCGGCCGATCGCCACGCGCTGCTTTTCACCGCCCGAAAGATTGGAGGGCCGCCGCTCCAGAAGCGCCTCGATGCCGAGCAGATCGACGATGCGGGCGAGATCGTCGCCGCGCGCCGCCTTCGGCGAAAACCAGCGGCCATAGCCGAGGTTCTTGCGCACGGTGAGATGCGGAAAGAGCCGCGCCTCCTGAAACACATAACCGAACCGGCGTCGGTGGCAGGGCACGAACCGGCCCGCCGCCGTATCGACCAGCACATCGCCGTCGAGGGAGACCCTGCCCTCATCCGGCGCCGTCAGGCCGGCGATGATGCGCAGCAGCGAAGTCTTGCCCGAGCCGGAGCGGCCGAACAGCGCGGTAACGCCGCACTGCGAGGTAAACCCGGCATCCAGCGAAAACCGGCCGAGCCGGTGGCGGGCTTCGACGATCAGGCTCATTCGACCTCGATCCTGCGCCCGACGAGGCGCGCCATGAATTCGGAAGCCAGAAGTGCCGCCATGGAAATGACGATGGCGACAATGGTGAGCCGCATCGCCCCGAGATCGCCGCCCGGAACCTGGGTGAAGGTATAGATCGCCGCCGACAGCGTCTGGGTTTCGCCAGGAATATTGGAAACGAAGGTGATGGTCGCGCCGAACTCGCCCATCGCCTTGGCGAAGGACAGGATCATGCCGGCGATCACCCCCGGCAGGATCAGCGGCAGGGTGACGGTCGCAAACACCCAGAGCGGCGACGCCCCAAGCGTGCCAGCCGCCTCTTCCAGCCTGCGGTCCACCGCCTCGATCGACAACCGGATCGACCGCACCATCAGCGGAAAGCCCATGACCGCGCAGGCGAGTGCTGCACCCGTCCAGCGGAAGGACAAGACGATGCCGAACCAGTCCGACAGGAAGGAACCGACCGGCCCACGCCGGCCGAACAGAATGAGCAGAATGAAGCCGGTGACGACCGGCGGCAGGATCAGCGGCAGATGCACGATGCCGTTGAGAAGCGACTTGCCCCAGAAACGTCCGCGCGCGAGCGCCATGGCGACGAGAATGCCGAAAGGCAGGCTGGCGAGCATGGCGACGACAGAAATCCGAAGGCTCAGATGGATCGCCGTCCATTCCGCATCGCTCAAGACCAGCCAGTCCAATGGGTTACTCCGATAACGACAATGATGTCCACGCCGTGCCGCCATACCCCCTCTGTCACTCCGTGACATCTCCCCCTCAAGGGGGGGAGATGTCACGGAGTGACAGAGGGGGGTGAAGCCGCCCACTCTGCTTCCCTTGTAGCTCCTATTTCAGGATGGTGAAGCCCTGCTCCGTGAAGAACGCTGCAGCCTTGTCCGATTTCAGGAATTCAAGATAGGCGGCAGCATCGGCATTCTTCGATTCCGAGAGAATGGCGACCGGGTAGATGATCGGCGGATGGCTGTCTTCCGGGAAAGTCCCGACGACGGCAACGCCCGGATCGGCAGCCGCATCCGTCTGGTAGACGATGCCGTAGGGCGCTTCGCCGCGCGAAACCAGCGCCAGCGCCGCACGAACGCTTTCAGCACCGGCGACCTTGCCCTCGACCGACGACCAGACGCCGAGCTTCTCCAGCGCCGCCTTGCCATATTTGCCGGCCGGCACGGAATCGACCGCACCCATGGCGAGTTTGCCGTCGCCCACGAGACCGGCGAGGTCAAAACCCTCCTTGATCTCGACGGTCTTGGCATTTTCCTTCGGCGCGACGAGCACGATGCGGTTGCCGAGCCAATTGGAACGGGTGTCGTCCTTGATCAGCTTCTTCTCGCCGACATAATCCATCCAGGCGAGGTCGGCGGAGATGAACAGATCGGCCGGCGCGCCGGATTCGATCTGCTTGGCGAGCGCCGAGCTTGCGGCATAGGAAACCGTCGTCTGCTTGGCACTTTCCTTGGTCCATTCGGCATTGGCCGCATCAAGCGCGTTCTTCAGGCTCGTAGCGGCAAAGACGGCGATCGCGTCATCGGCCATCGCGGGGCTGGCAACGGCGGTGAAACCTGCAACGGCAACGGCGACGGCAACTTTCGTCAGCTTGCCGAAAAGATGAAATGTCATGGGTTCCCTCTCCAATTCTCTCGAAATATCCGAATGGATATAGCGAAGCAGAGCGAATGACTAGCGTTATATTCGAAGAAACACATTGCTTGAAACGAGAAAGCCGGACGGTCCGGCCTGCGCCGGGACTGGCAACGCTCAGCCGCCCGAAATCTTCTCCTGCGCGGCGGCGACCGGCTGGCTATAGACATGCACCGGTTCCCCCACTCCCTTCAGCGGGTAGGCGCCGAGGCTTTCCAGCTCGACCTCATGGCGCACCATGTCGGCGAATTCGCGCGACAGCAGCACCGGGCGACCGATCTCCTTGGTCAGCGCCTCCAGCCGCGAGGCAATGTTGACGGCAGGGCCGATGACGGTGAAATCCAGCCGCTGGCGCGAGCCGATATTGCCGTACATCACGTCGCCCACATGGACGCCGACGCCGTAACCGAGGACAGGCCGCCCCCGCGCGGCATTTTCGAGATTATAGGTGGCCATCGCCGCCTGCGCCTCGCCGATCGCCTGCAAAAGGTCGAAACAGGCCCTCGGATTGCTGAGCGGGAAGATCGCCAGCAGCCCGTCGCCCATGAATTTGAGGATTTCGCCGCCATGGGCCTGGATCGGCTCCGACATCGCGTCGAAATAGGCGTTCAGGAGGTCGATGACGTCGTCGCGCGGCCATAGGTCGGAGATGGCCGTGAAGCCGCGCAGGTCGCAGATCACGATCGCGGCCGCAACGGTGACGCCGCTGCCGCGCGTGGTGGCGCCGGCCAATATCTGCTCGCTCGCATGCGGTCCGACATAGGTGCGCAGCAGCGTGCGGGCGAGAATGTTCTTGATGCGGATTTCGGTGACCAGCGTCAGCGCCGGCGTCAGGTCTTTCAGGAATTCCAGATGCTCGTCGAGAAACCCGCCCGGCCGGTCGCTGGAAAAGGTCATAACGTGGCGCTTGCCGAGCGTATGGTCCATCGGCCAGGCGACGTAATCCGTCATCCCCTCGCGGGCAAGCTCTACATAGAGAGAATAGGCGTGTCCCCGTTCGGCGAGCCCTTCGAGGTTCTGCCGCACCTCGGCGGCGCCGCTCATGATCTCGTTGGCTGGGCTGTTCTGGAATTGCGCCGTTTCCTCGACCCCATAGCCGAAGAAGCTGATCTTGGCCTCGTCCATGCCCGTGCGCCATAAAATCCGGGCGCCGAGCCATTCGGGATGATGGGTGCGGAAATGCAGCGTGGCGCGCGCCACCGGCACGCCGGCCGCCTGAAGCCGCTTGCACAGCTCGACGAGAATTCTGTCGATGTAACGCTCGTCGCGCGTGCCGCTGACCAGCCAGTCGAGAATGGCGCGGCGCCGGACGGGCCAATGCCCTTCCTGCGCGAATGCCGGGTCCGAATCCATAAAGCCTCCGCCCTGAAACCGCGTGAACTAGATTTGGTGAGCACCGGCAAGTCAAGCAACACCTCAAAAGCAAAAAGCCCCTCCGCGAGCGAAGGGGCCTTTCGATGTCGTGGATGTGCCGGCTATCAGACGGCCTGGTAGGCGGCGATGACAGCAGCGACCTGATCGGAGTTGAGGGCGGCGAGTTGCGTCGAAGACAGAGCGTTCAGCTGGGCACTCGACATGGCGGCGATATCGGCCGTTTCGAGGCCCGGCAGGGCCTTGAGACTGATGGCCGCGATATCGTCGGTCGAGAAGGCCGCGATGCCGTCCGAAGACAGGGCGCCGAGGGCGGTCGAGGTGAGACCGGCGATCTGGGTGGAGGTCAGCGCCTCGACCTGCTCGGTCGTCAGGGACTGGATCTGCGCCGTGGTAAGCGCCGCAACCGCCTTCGCATTCAGGGCGACGATCTGGTCGGTTCCGAGAACCGCGAGATTGCCGGTCGAGAGCGAAGCCACCTGCGTCGAGCTCAGGGCATTGACCTGCGCCGTCGTCAGCGACACCAGCTGGTCGGTCGTAAGCGCCTGAACCTGCGCCGTCGAGAGAGCCAGCAACTGGCTGCTCGTCAGCGCCGCCACCTGATCGGTGGTGAGGGCCGCAACATTGCCGGTGGAAAGGCCCGAGAGGGCCTTCGCGGCGATCGCCGCGACATCGGCGGTCGAGAAGGTGACGATGTCATCGCTGCCGAGAGCCCCCAGCGAAGCCGAGCCGAGGGCCGCGACCTGCGTGGTGGTCAGGGCTTCGACCTGCTCCGTGGTCAGGGCACCGACCTGATCGGTTGTGAGGGCGGCGACGCTGCTGGTGGCGAAGGCCGCGACCTGCCCCGTCGAAAGGGCGGCGACGTTGGCCGTGGTCAGCGCCTTGGCCTGCGTCGAGCTCAGCGTCGCGATCTGCGACGTGGTGAGCGCAGCCGCCTGGTCGCTGGTCAGGCCGCCGATCTGGCTGGTGGTCAGGACGGCAACCTGGGCGTTGGTCAGGGCGGCAGCCTGATCGCTGGAGAGAACGGCGAGGTTCGCCGTGGTCAGCGATGCCAGCGACTTGGTGTTGATGGCGGCGATGTCGTCGGTGCCGAAGGCTGCGACCTGATCGGTCGTCAGCGCTGCGACCGCTGCCGAGCCGAAGCTGCCGATCTGGCCGGTCGAAAGAGCGGCGATGTGATCGGTGGTCAGCGCTGCGACCTGACCCGAAGTCAGGGCCGCAATGGACTTGGACGAGAGAGCCGCAACCTGAACCGTGGTCAGGGCCGCGATGTTGTCGGTATCGACGGCGGCAAGCTGCGTCGAGGAGAGCGCACCGAGCTGGGCCGTGGTCAGGACGGCGGCCTGGTCCGTCGTCAGCGCACCGATCTGGGCCGAAGAGAGGGCCGCGATCTGTGCTGTGGTCAAAACCGCGACCTGATCGGTCGTCAGCGCCGCGACGCTGTCGGTGGTGAGCGAGGACAGATATTTCGCGCTGATCGAGGCGACGTCGTCCGTCGAGAAGACGGCGATATCGTCCGTACCCAGCGCGCTGACAGCGGCGGAGCCGAGGGCGGCGACCTGCGTCGAGGAGAGCGCTTCGACCTGTTCCGAGGTGAAAGCGTTGATCTGGGCGAGCGTCAGGGCGGCAACCGACTTGGAGTTCAGCGAAACAACTTGATCGGTCGAAAGCGCTGCGAGGTTGGCGGTCGTGATGGCGGCAGCCTGGGCGCTGGTCAGGGCGGCCACTTGCGCGGTCGTCATGGCCACGGACTGGTCGCTGGTAAGCGCGCCGATCTGGGCGGTGGTGAGCGCCGCCGCCTGGCCGGTCGTCAGAGCCGCGACCTGATCGGTCGAGAGCGAGGCGATCGTGCCGGTCGAGAGCGTCGACAGCACCTTCGTCGTGATCGCCGCGATATCGGCGGTTGAGAAGGTTGCGAGATCGTCCGTCGAGAGTGCGCCGAGAGCGGCGGAACCGAGGGCCGCGACCTGCGCGGTGGTCAGGGCTTCGGCTTGATCGGTCGAGAACGCATCGATCTGGGCGGTCGAGAGCGCAGCAGCCGACTTGACGCTGAGGGCAGCGATCTGGCCGGTGGAAAGAGCCGCGACGTTATTGGTCGAAAGGGCACCAACCTGTGCGGTCGAGAGCACAGCGACCTGAGCGGTCGTCAGGGCAGCAGCCTGATCCGTGGTCAGCGCCTGAATCTGGGTGCTCTTCAGCGCCAGAACCTGACCGGTCGAGAGGGCCGCGACCTGATCCGTGGTGAGCGCCGCGACGCTTGCGGTGTTGATGGCGCCAATCTGCACGGTGCTGATCGCACCCAGCTGCGCGGTGGTCAGCACGGCGGCCTGATCCGTGGTCAGGGCGCCGATCTGGCCGGTCGAAAGGGCTGCAAGCGCGGCGGAGTTCAGCGCACCGACCTGATCGGTCGAGAGAACTGCGACGTTGGCCGTGGTCAGGCCGATCAGCGACTTGGCGTTGAGGGCGGCGATGTCGGCTGTCGAGAGAACGCCGACCTGATCGGACGTCAGGGCCGCGAGCGAAGCCGAGCCGAGCGCGCCGAGCTGGCCGGTGGTCAGCACATCAACCTGATCGGTCGTTAGGGCGCCGATCTGGCCCGTCGTCAGGGCATTGATCGCCTTGGTGTTGAGGGCGGCAACCTGATCCGTCGACAGGGCGGCAAGGTTAGCGGTCGTGATCGCGATCGCCTGGGCGGCGCTGAGCGCGGCGGCCTGGGCGGTGGTCAGGGCAACGGCCTGATCGGAGGTCAGGGCGGCGATCTGGGTGGTCTTCAGGCCGGCGATCTGGCCGGTCGTCAGAGCCGCGACCTGATCGGTCGAAAGGGCCGCGAAGTTGGTGGTCGACAGGCCGGCCAGCGCCTTGGCGCTGATGGCGGCGACGTCGGCCGTCGAGAAGGTAGCCAGCTGGTCGGTGGATAGCGCGCCGAGGGCGGCGGTGCTGAGGCCGGCGACCTGGGTGGTGGTCAGTGCTTCCGCCTGCTCGGTGGTCAGTGCACCGATCTGGGCGGTCGTCAGCGCCGCGATCGTCTTGGAGTTCAGGGCGCCGACCTGCGTGGTGGTGAGGGCGGCGACATTGGCGGTGCTGAGCGCTGCGACCTGCTTTGCGCTCAGGGCCGAGATCTGGGTGGAACCGAGAACGGCGACCTGATCGCTGGTCAGCGCTGCAACCTGCGCGGTCGACATGGCAGCGACGGATGCCGTGCCGAGACCCGCGACCTGATCGGTCGACAGGGCGGCAAGGGCTGCGGTGCTAAGGCCGGCGAAGGACTTCGAGCTGATGGCGGCGACGTCGGCGGCAGCAAGCGCTGCCACATGGTCGGTCGTCAGAGCGCCGATGGCGGCAGAGCCGAACGCGGCGATCTGGGCGGTGCCGAGAGCATCGACCTGATCGGTGCTGAGAACGGCGACCTGGGCGGAGGTCAGCGCAGCGACCGCCTTGGTGCTGAGGGCGGCGACCTGGCCGGTGGTGAGGGCTGCGACGCTGCCGGTGGTGAGGGCTGCCGCCTGGGTGGCGGAGATGACGGCGGCCTGGGCCGTCGTCAGGGCGCCGACCTGGTCGGTCGTCAGGGCGCGGATCTGGCTGGTCTTCAGGGCGGCGACCTGCGCCGTCGTCAGCACGGCGACCTGATCGGTCGAAAGAGCGGCGATGGCGTCGGTCGAGAGGCTTGCAAACGCCTTTGCACCGATGGCAGCGATGTCATCGGTGGAGAAAACGGCGACATCGTCGGTGGTCAACGAAGCGACGACGGCGGTGCTGAGCGACGAAACCTGGGCGGACGTCAGTGCTTCGACCTGCTCGGAGGTCAGAAGCTGGACCTGGGCGCTGCTGAGAGCGGCGATCTGCGTGGTCTGCAGGCTGGCGATATTGGCGGTTTCGATGATGGCGAGCTGCGCAGCCGTGAGGCCGGAGAGCGACTTTGCCGTGATCGCGCGCAGCTGGGTGGAGTTCATCGCAGCGAGATCTTCCGTCTCGAGAGCGGCGATCTGGGAAGAGCTGAGCGTGGCGATCTGCTTGGTGGAAAGAGCCGCGACATCATCCGTGCTGAGGGATGCGATCGTCGCGGTCGTCATGGCTTTGATCTGGTTGACAGTGAGAGAGGAAACTATCGAGGTCATGGACGCGCGCCTATGATGTTGACCGATTGCACATATCGCTCTCTCCGCCGGCAGCCGGCATCGTCAGACACCCCGCAACCATGACCACACCGCCGCAAAAACGACGATGCCGGCCGACCACAAGATCGCCTGTTGGAAAGAAACGACGTTACGAGGAACATGGCTCGCAGGAGCCAGCGCGTTGGGAGGGCATCATGCAGCCAGGGCCGAAAACCCTGATTCCCACGCCTTGAGGTGCTCGCACCTTGCGGCAGCAAGGCGTCTCACTGTCATCCGCCCTCCAGGGTCCCGGCATGGCAAAACATGCGGGTAGAGGCCTTGACGAACATTTAATTCGGCATTGTCTAATTTTAAGTTAATGCGATTGTTAAATTATATGGGTTTTTAGCAACCCCTCATTTTTCCTGCGCCATATCGGGACGGTGGAACCAATTTCCTTCTTCACCGGTAAAAGCCGACACAAGCCCAAAGCAAGCTAGGACATATAAGCAGGTCGTTACGCTCCGCGCCCCTACGTCAACCACTGCCCTACGGCGGCCTGTTTCCGAGATGCCCATGCTGAACGACAACGCATTCGCCTCCATCAGCGGTTCGCCGCTCGTCGACGTCCTCAACCGGGCGAGAAACCAGCAGGTCTCGCTGGCCGAACTGTTCCAGGTCGCGGAAAACTTCAACCTGACGGGCGACCGCGCCAATGCGGCGGAACTCTACAAGACCTGGGTCGCCTATAACGACAGCAACCCGCTGCTGCACCTCGCCTATTTCAACTACTCGGTGACGCTGCGCCAGATGGGCGATCTCGCCGGCGCCGTGCAGGCGCTGCGCGCCTGCCTGAAGGTCGATCCGAAATTCGGCCAGGCCCATATCAACCTCGGCCGGGCGCTGGAAGATTCAGGCCAGCTCAACCACGCGATCCAGCAGTGGAAGAGTTACGTCGAGGCGACCGCCGACATCACGCCCGATCGGGCAAACCACCGCCTGATGGTGCTGCAGCACATCGGCCGCGTGCTGGAAGGCGCCGGCCTGCTCGAAGAAGCCGAATCCACCCTGCGCCAGGCCATGGAGCTTCGCCCCGACAAGACCGAGGCCGGCCACCACTGGACCTCGATCCGCCAGCGCCAGTGCAAGTGGCCGACACTCGTTCCCTCCGAAAACGTCACCGTCCGCAATTTGCTCGACTCGATGTCACCGCTGACGCTCGGCTGCTTTGCCGACGATCCGCTGTTCCAGCTCGCCAAGGCCTACCGCTACAACAAGTCTCTGATGGGCCGTCCCGACCAGCTCGCCTTCCCCGTGCGCAAGCCGCGCAAGAAGGTCGGCACCAAGGAGCGCCTGCGCGTCGGCTACGTCTCTTCCGACCTGCGCGACCACGCTGTCGGCTTTGCGCTCAGCGAAGTGCTGGAACTGCACGACAAGAAGAGCGTCGAGATCTTCGCCTATTACTGCGGTGATACCCGCACCGAAGACGCCACCATGCGTCGCATGAAGGCCGCGGTCGATCACTGGCGCGATATCGCAACGACGCCGGATCAGGACGCGGCCAACCTCATCGCCAATGACCAGATCGACATCCTCATCGACGTCAACGGCTATACCAAGCTGGCGCGCACCCGCATCTTCGCCCACCGCCCTGCCCCGGTCATCGTCAATTTCTGCGGCTATCCCGGCTCGATGGGCAGCCCCTTCCACCAGTATATGATCGCCGACGACGTCATCGTGCCGCCGGAAAACGAAATCTATTACTCGGAAAAGGTCTTCCGCATTCCCTGCAACCAGCCGGTCGACCGCAAGCGCCTGATCGGCCGCAAGCCGACCCGTGCGGAAGCCGGCCTGCCGGAAGACGTCTTCGTCTATGCCTGCTTCAACGGCATGCAGAAGATCACAGCCCCCTGCTTTGCCCGCTGGATGACGATCCTTGCGGCGACGCCGGGCAGCGTGCTCTGGCTGCTTTCCGGCCCGGAAGACGTGAACCAGCGCCTGCGCGTGGCCGCCACCCAGGCCGGCGTCGCACCGGAACGGCTGATCTTCGCCCCGAAGGCCGCGAACCCGGATCACCTCGCCCGCATCGCGCTTGCCGATCTCTTCCTCGACACCTTCCCCTATGGCGCCCATTCCACGGCCGGCGATGCGCTGACCATGGGCCTGCCGATCGTGACCGTGCCGGGCAAGAGCTTTGCCTCGCGCTTCTGCGCCAGCATCGTCTCGGCCGCCGGCATTCCGGAACTGATCTGCAAGGATGCCGACGATTTCGTCGTCCAGGCGATCGCGCTCCACAACGATCGCAAGCGCCTCGCCGATATCCGCGCCTCGCTCGCGACCCAGCGCGAAACCTGCGCCCTGCGCGACATGCCGGGCCTCGTGCGCCGGCTGGAGGAAATCTACTGGCAGATGCAGGGCGAGTGCGAACGCGGCGAGACCCCGACGCCGGACCTGCGCAACCTCGACACCTACTACGAGGTCGGCATCGAGCTGCTGGCCAACGAGATCGAATACGAGGACGACGCGGCCTATCGCCAGCGCTACCGCGATATGTTGGCCAAGTGGAACATCTATGCGCCGCTCGGAGAGGATGCTCGCCTGCTGGCTAAGTGACGCCGGTCACAATCGTTCAAATCCCTCCGGCGGCGGACCGGAGGGATTTTTACGTTTCAAGAAGGACGCCATGCGCGGATTGCATGGGAGGATTGAGCGTTTCCCCAATTCTCATTCCCGATGAAAAGGCCCATATCAGCGTCATCAAGACGCCGGGCCGATGAGCGGATACCGACGTCAAGCTCAACCCATGAAAGGGGTTTATCATGAACGTCGTTCGCAGCTTCAACAACTGGCTCTCCTACCGTCGCGCCATGGCCGATCTCAGCCGCCTGGACACCCGCATGCTTCACGACCTCGGCATCAGCCGCGGCCAGTTCCCGGCGCTGGCCCGCAGCTCCAACCGCTAAAGTTTGTCAGGGAAAAGTGGAAACCGGTTTTCCCGAAAAGACAAACGAAACAAAAGAATCGAGAAACTGTCCGGTTCAGAAATGAACCTGAGAGGCTCCAGAAAGCGACACTTCCGTTTCAAAACGCCCGCCTCAAAAGCGGGCGTTTTTGTTTGCGCTCGCCGAACTTTATTTTCCTGTCGCCGGAACCTCCCGCGCGGCTGCGAGATTAAACGCAGGAAAGGAGGGTCCAATGGCAAACAACCCGACCCACTCCCCCGCCGTCCAATCCCTGCGGCAGGAAAAAGCCGAGCAGCGCAAAGCCGGCAACAAAAGCGATCTCCAGGAAGGTCTCGAAGACACCTTCCCTGCATCAGACCCCGTGTCGGCCTCATCGACCACCACGGCGACCCCGTCGTCGGATGCATCGGCATCCCAGAGCATGGGCGGCGACGGCGCAGCCGGTACGACCGACCAATCGCCGCGCTGGGAAGGACCGGAAAGCACTCGCCCGCGGGGCTATCTGCCGGCAAAGGACGATCCCGATACCAACCGTGACGCCGCCGGCGAAACCAACCGCGATCCGGACCGCAAGAAGGCAACCGACGCCCTCAAGGTCAAGGGAAACTGACATGGCCGTCAAAGACGATGCCGAGGGCCAGTTTGCGAAGTCCCGAGCCGACCGCAAGAGCAACGGCGTCGCAAGCGCCAAGCCGACCGTGATCACAGGCTCGGAGGATGCCACGGCCCACCGCACTCCGCCGGGACAAAAACACCCGAAACGGGATTGGGACGTGAATTTCGACGAGACCGAACCCGACCGTTCCTGACCCTCCCCTGCCGGCATCGCGACGATGCCGGCGGATTACCGGCGCAGGCGTCCAAGCCCTGCTTTTCTATCTTTTCGTTCTCGGCTAATGTTCGCGAAGGCGTGACCGTCCCTCATTCCCTTCGGAGCCAGCCGCCCGTGAAATTCGTATTCTTCTCTCCGCATTTTCCCACCAACAATATCGATTTCTGCGACCGTCTCCGTCAAGCTGGCGCCACCGTTCTGGGGATAGGCGATGCCGCCTACGAACGCCTGCCCGCCAAGCTCAAAAGCGCGCTCGGCGAATACTACCGCATCACCGACCTGGAGGACGCCGACCAGGTGCTGCGCGCCATGGGCCATTTCATCCATCGCTGGGGCCGTATCGACCGCTTCGAATCCCTTAACGAGCACTGGCTGGAGCAGGACGCCGCGATCCGCACGGATTTCAATATTCCGGGCATCCGCAGCGATTTCATCGAGAACCTGAAGCACAAGTCGAAGATGAGCGCCTTCTTCCGCAAGGCCGGCGTCGAGACGATCCGGCAGCACGGCTATACCGACAGGGTCGGCGTCGAGGCCTTCATCGCCGAAGTCGGCTATCCCATCGTGATCAAGCCCGACCAGGGGTCCGGCGCCAGCAACACGCTGAAGATCAGCGACCGCGGCGATCTCGATGCCTTCGAGGCCACGAAAAAGCCCGGCGTCCGCTATGTCGCGGAGCAGTTCATCGACGGCATCATCCTGACCTATGACGGACTGGTCGATCGCGACGGCGAGGTGGTCTTTGCCGCCAGCCACCGTTTCGAGCAGAGCATCATGGGCGTGGTCAATGCCGATTCCCATCTCAATTACTATTGCCTGCCGTTCGTCGATCCCGCCGTGGAAAAGGCCGGACGCGCGGCCGTCGAAGCCTTCGGCATCCGCGAGAAGTTCTTCCACATCGAATTCTTCCAGACCCGGACGGATGGCCGTATCGTGGCGCTGGAGATCAACATGCGTCCGCCCGGCGCCTGGATGACCGACGCCATCAACTACTCCTATGACATGGACGTCTATCGCGAATGGGCGGGAATGGTCGTCGCCAACAAGGTCGGCGGCCCCTTCACAGGGCGCTACTACACCGGCTATGCCAGCCGCAAGAACCATATCCGCTACGTCAACGATCACCGGGCCATTCTTGCGGCCCATGGCGACAGGATCGTGCATTTCGCGCCGATCGAGGATGTGTTCAGCCGGGCCATGGGCAATTTCGCCTATCAGTTCCGTTCGGAAGATTTTGAAGAGGTGAAAGCCATCGTGCGCTTCATCCAGGATGTGGAGCGTTAAAACGGTGCAGGTCGATTATCACAAGCGCTTCAGCCATCACCTCGGGCGGGAGATGGAGTTCAAGACCTACGGCCATGCCGGCCGCCCCGTTCTGGTCTTTCCCACCTCCAACGGCCGTTTCTACCAATATGAGGATTCCGGTGGCGTGCATGCGCTGGCCGACCGCATCGAAGCCGGCGAAATCAGGCTCTGGACGGTAGATGGCATCGATGGCGAAAGCTTCTTTTCAAATGGTCACGACCTTCCCGCCCGCATTGCGCGTCATGAAGCCTATTTCCGCTATATCCACGACGACGTGCTGCCGGACATCCTCGCCGCCGACGGCCGCGCCCCCATCCTCTCGGGCTGCTCGATGGGCGCCTTCCACGCCAGCAATTTCCTCTTCCGCTTCCCCGACCGCGCAGCGGGTCTTATCGCACTGAGCGGCGTCTATTCGACCCGCCACTTCTTCGGCGATACGCTCGACGGTCAAATCTACTTCAATTCGCCGGTCGATTATCTCGCCGGCATGCCCGAAGGCGATCTCCTCGGCCGCATCCGCGCCCGCCGCCTGTTTTTCTGCTGCGGCCAGGGCGCCTGGGAGGAACCGATGATCGAGGACACGCGCCGTCTTGAAGCCGTGCTGCGTGACAAATCCATCCCCGCCTGGGTCGATTTCTGGGGACCCGACGCCAGCCACGACTGGCCCTGGTGGCACAGGCAGATCGCGTATTTCTTCGGCAAGTGGCTAGAGGACGACCGAAACGAGCCGCGGTGATGTTGAACAGCCGGGCGGCGGGCGGACACGAGTGGCAGCGACCACTCAACCCGTCACATTCCTGGGAGAGCTAGCCGATCTTCTCGATAATCGGCGGGATTTCCACGAAAGCGAGGTCCGTCGAACCGGAATCGATGATGTCGAAGACGGCCTCGAGCATCTTTGGAACATCCTGCCGCACCATCTCGATATGGTCTCCGAGCATGGCGACGAAGGGGTCCCAGTCGAAGCAGCCGAGATGGGGCATGCGCTCGGCATAGTGTCCCGAATGGCGTATCCAGCGCATGACGCCTTCGAGTGAAATCGTCGAGTTGACGAACATGCCGCGCGGCAGGTCGCTCGTTCGAGCCGCGAGTTGTCGCATGACATTTTCCGCTTTTTCCGGCGCGTAGCCGCAGGTCTGCACCAGAGCCTCATCCACGGTGATGCCCGCCTCCGCATGGGCATCGCGGAAACCGCGCACGCGCTCCATCGTGTTGTGGTCGGTGCCGCGCCCGCCGACGAAGAGAAGCGGGGCCTTCTCGCCATACTCCCGCTCGCAATTGGAAAGCACGCGGCGCGTCAGTTCCAGCGCGCCACCGTAATTGTCGGAAATGACCGAGGGGGCGCGGGAGCCGGGCAGATCGAGATTGATGGTGCGCACGCCGGCGGCGGCGCAGAGATCGACGATACGGTCCGGGTCCGTCGCACCCGTCGCGATCAGGCAATCGACCTGATAGGACAGCATGGCGCGTGCCGCCTCCACCTCCAGCGCCGGATCGCGCATCGTGCAGGTGATGATCGGGAACAGGCCGCGCTCGCGGGCACGCGCCTCGAACTGCTCGACGATCGAGCCGAAATAGCGGTTGTCGTATTTCGGAACGATCATGCCGATGATCTTCGAGCGCTCGCGGCGCAGGACGCTCGCCTGCATGTTGAGCGCGTAGCCCTGTTCCTCAGCCAGT
This sequence comes from Rhizobium sp. Root1212, assembly GCF_001424985.1. Taxonomy (GTDB): domain Bacteria; phylum Pseudomonadota; class Alphaproteobacteria; order Rhizobiales; family Rhizobiaceae; genus Pararhizobium. The sequence continues at coordinate 64,212 of NZ_LMDA01000012.1, read as the reverse complement.
TTCGTGATCTTTTCGGCAAGCTTGACGCTGATGCGCCGCTTCTTCCAGTTGCCGTTGAGAACGGCACTCACGGCGCTGGCGGATGTGCCGGCCAGCTCTGCCAGATCATAGATGGTCGTCCTTTTCGGTGGGCTCGTTCGATTCACTGTCATCTCCATTTCGAAAGCCACCTTGACACCAATGGCGTTTGGTGACAATTCTTGCTTCATCGATTGAGCACATGTGCTTCATCGATGGAGTTGCCTGAACAGCAAGGCTGACCCAAGGGAGGAGTCAGACGGAGCATCGACGAACCGGACGTTGCGGCATCGCTGCAGCGAACGATGATCCATGCGCTTTCGGCGCGTGGAGGCGGTCGATCCCTGTCGCCCTTGGCGGCTTGAGGTCGCCGGCGAACGAACTGAAAAAATCAACCGTGGAGGAACACATGAAGACGCTTACCACTCTGCTCGCATCGACCGGCCTTGCCCTGTCGCTCGGCAGCGCCGCCCTTGCCCAGGAAAACGCGACCGTCGCCTTCCTGATGCCGGACCAGGCCTCGACCCGTTACGAGCAGCACGATTATCCGGGCTTCAAGGCCGAGATGGAGAAGCTTTGCGCCGGCTGCACGGTGATCTACCAGAACGCCAATGCCGACGTCGCGCTCCAGCAGCAGCAGTTCAACTCGGTGATCGCGCAGGGCGCCAAGGTCATCGTTCTCGATCCGGTCGATTCCGCGGCTGCCGCAGCGCTGGTCGAAATCGCCCAGTCGCAGGACGTCAAGGTCATCGCCTATGACCGCCCGATCCCGGACAAGCCGGCCGACTATTACGTTTCCTTCGACAACCAGGGTATCGGCAAGGCCATTGCCCAGTCGCTGGTCGAGCATCTGAAGGCCAAGGGCGTTCCGGACGGCGCCGGCGTGCTTGAGATCAACGGTTCGCCGACCGATGCGGCCGCCGGCCTCATCCGCGACGGCATTCATGAGGCGCTTTCCGCTTCTCCCTACAAGACGCTCGCCGAATTCGACACGCCGGATTGGGCGCCGCCGAAGGCGCAGGAATGGGCGGCCGGCCAGATCACCCGCTTCGGCGACGAGATCAAGGGCATCGTGGCGGCCAACGACGGCACGGGCGGCGGCGCAATTGCCGCGCTGAAGGCTGCCGGCGTCAAGGAAATGCCGCCGGTGACCGGCAACGACGCAACGATCGCAGCACTGCAGCTCATCATTTCGGGCGACCAGTACAACACCATCTCCAAGCCCTCCGAAATCGTGGCGGCGGCAGCGGCGAACATTGCCGTCAAGCTGCTCAAGGGTGAAACGCCGGAAGCCACAAACAAGCTCTACGAAACGCCTTCGCAGCTTTTCGTTCCGGCCGTCGTGACGGCGGAAAACATCAAGGCTGAAATCTTCGACAAGGGCATCAACAAGCCGGAAGAAGTTTGCACCGGCGAATATGTTGAAGGCTGCCGCAAACTCGGCATCATCAACTAATCCAGCCCATCATGTCCGGCCGCGTTTCTCGCGGCCGGACATTCCGGTCAGTCGAAAGGTGCAAGGGCCATGACAGCCACGCAAAGTCTCCCTCCCAAGGGGCAATCGGTGATGCGTCTCAGCGGCGTATCCAAGAATTTCGGAGCCGTATCCGCGCTGACGGATATCGATCTCGACGTAAAGGCCGGCGAAGTCGTCGCGCTGGTCGGTGACAACGGCGCCGGCAAGTCGACGCTGGTCAAGGTGCTTGCCGGCGTACACCAGCCGTCGTCGGGCACGATCGAATTCTGCGGTCAGCAGGTCTCGCTCGACAGCCCTGCCAAGGCGCTGGGCATGGGCATCGCCACCGTCTTTCAGGATCTGGCGCTCTGCGAAAACCTCGACGTCGTCGCCAATCTTTTCCTCGGCCACGAAATGTCGCCCTGGGCGCTCGACGAAGTCGCCATGGAAGTGCGCGCCTGGACGCTGCTGCGCGAGCTTGCCGCGCGCATCCCGTCGGTGCGCGAACCCATCGCCTCGCTCTCAGGCGGCCAGCGACAGACGGTCGCCATCGCCCGCTCGCTGCTCCTCAACCCGAAGCTCATCATGCTCGACGAACCGACCGCCGCCCTTGGCGTCGCACAGACGGCCGAGGTGCTGAACCTCATCGAGCGCGTGCGCGACCGCGGCCTCGGCGTCATCATCATCAGCCATAACATGGAAGACGTGCGCGCCGTGGCGGACCGCATCGTCGTACTGCGTCTGGGCAAGAACAACGGCATCTTCACGCCCGACTCGTCCAACCAGGAACTCGTTTCCGCCATCACCGGCGCCACGGACAATTCCGTCTCGCGCCGCGCCGACCGCAAGGCCGGCGAAGCACACGAACATCATGGGGGAGCAGCATGAGCCAGAATTCGTCCCAGCCGATGCTGGACCGCAGCGACGAGCGTGTGCGCCACGACGACAGCCTCGCCGCCATGGCCAGAGGTTTCATCGACCGCGTGCGCTCCGGCGACCTCGGCATGTTGCCTGTCGCCGTCGGCCTCGTCGTCATCTCCATCGTCTTTTCCGCGCTGAACCCGATCTTCCTTGCGCCGAACAACCTCGTGAACCTTCTCTTCGACTGCGCCACCGTCGGCGTCATCTCGCTCGGAATCGTCTGTGTGCTGGTGCTCGGCGAGATCGATCTGTCGGTCGGCTCGATGAGCGGTCTCTCCTCGGCCATGGTCGGCGTTCTCTGGGTCAACCAGGGCTGGCCGATCGTCGGTGCCATGCTTGCCGCACTCGTCATCGGTGCGGGCGTCGGCCTGCTTTATGCGACGCTTTACAATCGCCTGGGCATGCCGAGCTTCGTTGCCACGCTTGCCGGCCTGCTCGCGCTGCTCGGCATGCAACTTTATATCCTCGGCCCCACCGGCTCGATCAACCTGCCTTACGCCTCCGCGCTGGTGCGCTTCGGCCAGATCCTGATCATGCCCGACTGGCTGTCCTATACGCTGGCACTCGTGCCCGGCCTCGTCATGATCGGCCGGGGGCTGCGCACCCGCACCCAGCGCATGGCCGCCAATCTCTCGGCTCAGCCGATGCGGGCGCTGATCCTCAAGGCCGCGGTGTTGACGGTCGCACTGGAAGCAGCCGTCTTCTACCTCAATCTCGGCCGCGGCATTCCGTGGATGTTCGCCCTCTTCGTCGCGCTCGCAGTCATTCTCAACTATGCGCTGACGCGTACGAAATGGGGCCGCTCGATGTTTGCCGTCGGCGGCAACAAGGAGGCGGCGCGCCGTTCGGGCATCAACGTCCGCCGAATTTACATGAGCGCCTTCATGCTCTGCTCGACGCTGGCGGCACTCGGCGGCATCCTCTCGGCCTCGCGCCTTGCCTCCTCCAGCCAGCAGGCGGGAACGGGTGATGTCAATCTCAACGCGATCGCCGCGGCCGTCATCGGCGGCACCAGTCTCTTTGGCGGACGCGGCAGCGCCTATTCCGCCCTGCTCGGCATCATCGTCATCCAGGCGATCTCGAACGGTTTGACGCTGCTCAACCTGTCATCCTCGCTGCGCTACATGATCACCGGCGGCGTCCTTGCCATCGCTGTCATCGTCGACTCGCTCGCCCGTCGCTCCCGTGTCAGCCACGGCCGCGCCTAACGAATACCGGAATGGAGTTTTAGATTATGGCTGACCTCATGAAGGGCAAGATCGCCGCCATCACCGGTGCCGCCTCCGGCATCGGCCTCGAATGCGCAAAGACGCTGCTGGCCGAAGGCGCGAGGGTGGTGCTGATCGACCGTGCGCAGGACAGACTGGAACAGCTCTGCAAGGAGCTTGGCCCGAACGCCCTGCCGCTCGTCGTCGATCTGCTGAAGCCGTCCGACGTTTCCGGCATGCTACCGCGCATCCTCGAGATCGCTGGCGGGCTGGATGTCTTCCACGCCAATGCCGGCGCCTACATAGGCGGACCGGTGGCGGAAGGCGATCCGGATGCCTGGGACCGCATGCTGAACCTCAACATCAACGCGGCCTTCCGCTCGGTTCATGCGGTGCTGCCCCATATGATCGAGAAGAAGACCGGCGATATCCTGTTCACCAGCTCGATCGCCGGTGTGGTGCCCGTCGTCTGGGAACCGATCTACACGGCCTCGAAATTCGCCGTACAGGCCTTCGTCCACTCGACGCGCCGGCAGGTAGCGAAGTATGGCGTGCGCGTCGGCGCGGTCCTGCCGGGACCGGTTGTCACGGCATTGCTTGACGACTGGCCGAAGGAGAAGATGGAGGAAGCGTTGGCTAACGGCAGCCTGATGCAGCCGAAGGAAGTGGCCGATGCTGTGCTCTTCATGTTGACCCGGCCGCGCAACGTCACGATCCGCGACCTCGTCATCCTGCCCAACAGCGTCGATCTCTAAGCGCCCGGCAAGCGGCCTATGCCGCTTGCACCGGACATTCCTGATGAAAGGCGACAGACCCATGAATACTTCTTCCTCCGCACGCCCCGCAGGCGGCGAACGCTACCTCATTGGCGTCGATGTCGGCACGGGTAGCGCCAGGGCTGGCCTCTTCGATCTCTCGGGCCGGATGCTGGCCTCGGCGAAACGAGACATTTCGCTGTTTCGCGCGCCGGGCGCGATGGTCGAGCAGTCGAGCACGGAAATCTGGGCCGCCGTCTGCGCCTCGGTGCGCGAAGCCATCGGGAAGGCCCGCGTAGCACCGGAAAAGGTCGCGGGCATCGGTTTCGACGCGACCTGTTCGCTGGTCGTGCTGGGGGAAGCCGGCAAGCCGCTTCCCGTCGGCCCGTCGGAAGATCCGGAACGCGACATCATCGTCTGGATGGATCACCGCGCGGTGGATCAGGTCGAGCGTATCAATGCCGGAGGCTATGACGTCCTGCGCTATGTCGGCGGCATCATCTCGCCGGAAATGGAAACGCCCAAGCTACTGTGGCTGAAGGAAAACCGGCCACAGGTCTTCGATGCGGCCTGGCAGTTTTTCGACCTCGCCGACTTCCTGACCTGGCGCTCGACAGGCGATCTCGCCCGCTCCACCTGCACCGTGACGTGCAAATGGACCTATCTCGCCCATGAGAAGCGCTGGGACCCGAGCTATTTCCACGGCATTGGTCTCGGCGTTCTCGCCGATGAGGACTTTGCCCGCATCGGCCAGCGCGTCGTCGAGCCCGGCACGCCTCTCGGTAACGGACTGACGGAGCGCGCGGCCGCCGAACTCGGCCTTGCCGTCGGCACACCGGTCGCGGCCGGCATGATCGACGCCCATGCGGGCGGTATCGGCACGGTCGGCGTCGATGGCCCGCCGGAAAACAATCTCGGTTATGTCTTCGGCACCTCGTCCTGCACCATGACCACCACGCGCGAGCCAGTCTTCGTGCCGGGCGTCTGGGGGCCTTACTTCTCCGCCATGGTGCCGGGCATGTGGCTCAACGAGGGCGGCCAGTCGGCGGCCGGCGCCGCCATCGAGCAACTCATCTCCTTCCACCCTGCGGCAGCCAAGGCTAGGGAACTGGCAGAATCGCGCGGGCTTTCCCTGCCGGTGCTGCTGGCGGAACTCGCGGCGGAGAAAACAGGCACGCTTTCAGACGTGGCGGTGCTTGCGGACGGACTGCATGTCGTGCCCGAATTCCTCGGCAACCGCGCGCCCTTTGCCGATCCGCATGCCCGCGCGGCCATCGTCGGGCTTGGCATGGAGCGGGATATCGAAAATCTAGTCGCTCTCTACATCGCCGGGCTTTGCGGCATCGGTTACGGTCTGCGTCAAATCATCGACGCGCAGGCGGCAGCCGGAGCCCCGATCGACAAGATCGTCATCAGCGGCGGTGCCGGGCAACTCGATCTCGTGCGTCAGCTTCTCGCCGACACAACGGGCAAGCCGCTGCTTGCCACGCGGGCGGAAGAGCCGGTGCTGCTGGGTGCCGCCATTCTCGGCAGTGTCGCCGGCGGCACTTTCCCGGATGTGCGCTCCGCGATGGCGGCCCTTTCGGCAACCGATCGGACCTACCAGCCAGCCGGTGGCGAGACCGCCGGTCTCCATGCCAGACGCTACGAGGCCTTCCGGCGTCTTCAGGATCTGGCGCGCGAACTCCGCTAAGACCAATCGACTTTCAGGGCGGCCAGATCACGGCGGCGAAGAGACGGGTAACGCCTCTTCGCTCCGCAAACGCTTTTTGTTTTCAAATAAGCGGCCAGGGATTCCCGCAAAAATGCAATTTTCGCGACAGCGGGCGCAAAACAGCACCGTGTCGAAGGAACGTTGCGCGTTTCCAGGGGTTGGTGGGCATTGATAGGAGATTCCCGTGCGCAAAGTTCTGGTTGTTGAAGACGAAGTACTGATCCGATTGACATTGGTTGACGCGTTACATGAGGCGGGTTTCGACGTCGTCGATACGGGGTCGGCCGACGACGCGCTCGAGATCATGAACGAGCAGACAATCCATCTGCTCTTTACAGACATCCAGTTGCCGGGCAAGCTGACCGGTGTTGATCTCGCCCAGATGGTTGCCGAACGTTTTCCGGACGCCGGCATTATCGTCGCATCGGGCCGGATACGGCCGACAGGCGCGGATTTGCCGACCGGGGCTAAATTCTTTGCAAAACCATACCGCTTCGATCAGATCATTGCATCGTTGAAAGCGATGAGCCGCCGCTAAGATTGCCGAGCACCACGACCACATGGCTTCACCATAGTTCCGACAGCGCAATCGGCATGATCCATGGCATAACATGCAGGACCGAATCCGAGAGACCTTCATGAAGATTGCAAACGACGCCGGACCCATTTCATCGAGAGAACGCTTCCTTGAAGCGATCGTTCAGAGTGCCATCGATTATGCCATCATATCGATGGACCTCGACGGCCTCGTAACGAGCTGGAATGAAGGGGCTTTCAATATCCTGGGCTGGAAAGCCGAGGACATGATCGGAAAACCGGCCACTATTTTTTTCACCCAGGAAGACCGGGAAAGCGGCATTCCCCAAAAGGAGATGACGGCCGCGCTCAACCGCGGCCGAGGCAGCGACGAGCGATGGCACCTGCGCGCGGACGGCACGATGTTCTGGGCCTCAGGCGAGATGATGGCACTGTACGCATCCGATGAACAGATCATCGGCTTCATCAAAATTCTTCGCGACAGGACCCAGGAACGCGAACGCGCCGAACGTGAACGTCTCCTCATGCACGAACTCGGTCACCGGATGAAGAACACGCTGTCCGTCGTCCAGGCGATCGTGACGCAATCCCTGCGCAATGCGGTTTCCCTCGACGATGCGGCCGAAAAGCTTCAGTTGCGGATCGCCGCCTATGCCAAGGCCCATGACATCCTGCTGCAGAAGGATTGGGTCAGCGCGACGCTCGCAGACGTCGTGGAAGCCACTAAAATGAACATCGGTCTGGACGGGAGCACGCGCATCCTGTCGAGTGGGCCGGATATTCAACTCGGGCCGCAGGCGGCCCTGTCCTTTTCAATGGTGTTCCACGAACTTCTCACCAACGCGTCGAAATATGGAGCGTTGTCGAATGCGCAGGGCCGCGTCGAGGTAAAGTGGAACGTCGAACGCCGCGATGACGTGGAAACCCTGGTCGCATGCTGGCGGGAGATCGATGGTCCGCCCATACCCAGTGCCGAACCGGACCGCAAGGGTTTTGGCTCGCGCCTGATCGTCTCCAGCCTGCAGGCCTTTGGCGAGGCGAATATCTCCTACAGGCCCGAAGGACTGACCCTCCTTGCCGAATTGCCGCTCTCGAAAATTCAGGTCCAGAATGACTTGTCGGCCATCGACAAGTCCTCGCCTTGATGCGGAAGCAGGCTCGCGGCCAACAAAAAAGGCCGGGGCGAAACCGCACCGACCTTCCTCATCATCGCTTGTCTACCTGTGCCAGTACATCCGTGGTCAAAAGCATAAAGCGATGCCGGCCAATTGCGAGCGGCAGAGATTTTCCAGCGCTCATCAGCAATGCCGATAAGCACCATATAGAGGCCGACTGTGTCGAAAACAAGTTCGGCAGGCATATTCATTTCAGGATTGCGGGCAAACCTTCGGTCCTTGTCTCCAGGCAACCTGAATTGATTCATTGCTAAAGGATAGAAACGGGTCCACTGTACTCGTTCCAGCAGCCATCTTACGGGCGCTGCTGTTTGAGGGTTGATTACCCTGGCCCCAAGCGAGGAGGACACCATGTCTTCCATATTCCATCAGCCGCAGAAATATGAAGTTGCGACCTTGGCTGGCTACGCCGTATCCGCGGCAAGTCTTGCAATGGTCATTTACATCCTGAGCAGAGGATGGCTCTGGTAATCCTCGACGACGGATTGAGCCAGCGTCAATTTTGATGCGACGGAAAAGCGATGCTCGAAATGACTGAAAGAACGACCCGGACCGAAATCACATTCACGCATCCGTTTCACCTGCAATCCCTTGCAGACCCTCTGGAAGCAGGAACGTATCGCCTGGTCGTGGACGAGGAATTGATCGAGGGCCTCAGCTTCACGGCCTACCGGCGCGTCGGAACCCATCTCGAGATTCCCGCGATCTCGGTCGGGATGGCGAAGCGCCAGTTCCTTCAGGTGTCACCGGCGGAAATCGATGAGGCATTGGCCCGCGACGGGCAAGCCGTGCAGGCGGGACCGCGCTTCATCCCCTGATCACGCCAGTTGATCGCGCATCGTCAAAGCGTTCTCGATGGCCGCACCGGAGGCGGTATTGTCGAAGACGCACCAGCTGCCGGCGGCGAGACGCTTCCCAAAGGTTCGTATTTCGGCCTCGTCGTAGTTGGAATAATACATCCGGGGAGTGCCGTGCAGCCGGACATATTTCGGCGGTTCGGTAAAATCCCCCGCCCCCCAGACCGGCGCCGGGTCGGCCAGAACCCGGTCGATGGCAAAGCGTCGGAGCACCTCTTCCGCCGACGGCGAGGCCCAGCCTGTGTGGCGCGGTTCAATCACGATCATGCCCGGAAAAGCATCGCGCATCGCCGCGAACGCGGCCGTCACCTCGGCGGCATCGAATCTGAGGCTGGGAGGTAATTGGCAAAGCAACGGGCCAAGCCTGTCGCCCAACCCTGAAACGTCTCCCAGGAACGCGTTGAAGAGGGGACCGATCGACCGCAAGCGCTGCTCATGGGTAATCTCCCGCGGCAGTTTGACGGCAAAACGAAAGTCGTCCGGCACAACGCTCGCCCAGCGCTCGAATGTCTTCCTCTGATAGTGGCGATAGAAGGTCGAATTGATCTCGGCGCCGTTGAAGACGGTTGCATAGCGGCTGAGCCCGCTCCCTTTTTCGGGAAAAAGGTGCGCCACGGTCTTCGGGATCGACCATCCGGCTGTCGCGATAAAAGGCACGTTTCCTATCCTGTCTGACGAAAAAAAATGGCCGGCAGATGCCGGCCATTTCCTGAACCGTTTAACGCCTGTAGCGCAGGCGCTCCTGTTCGATTTCCGCCGGACCATACGGGTCCAGCGTATCGTCGAACTCGGACCAGCCCTGTTCCGCGTAGACTGCACGGCGCTGGTCCGGGTCGACCCAATTCGACTTGCGAAGAATGGCTTCCGCCTCCGCCCGGAGGCTGTCGTCGACCTTTGCGGTCACGAGCGTACCGCCGCGGCGAACACCCTCGGCATAGACATGGGCGTGGGCTTCGGGAACGCCGGATTCGGTCAGAGCGCCTATGAGCCCGCCCGCCGCACCACCTGCCACCGCGCCGGCAACGGCGCCTGCGGCCGTGGCTGCAAGCCAGCCGGCAGCCACCACCGGCCCTACGCCGGGAATGGCCATGATGCCGAGCCCGGTCAGCAGACCGCCGACACCACCGACAGCCGCGCCGATGCCTGCACCCGTGCCTGCGCCTTCGGCAGCATTGGTTTCGGTGCGGTGGCGTCCGTCTGCATTGTTGGAAACGATGCTGATATCGCTGGAAGGCACACCGCTTGCCTCAAGGGCGCTGACGGCGGTGCTCGCATCGGAATAGTCGTCGAAAAGTCCGGTAACGGTTTTCATGGAAACCTCCTGCAAAATGAAATTAGTTGGCGACGATGTTGCCCTGATAGTCGAGTGCGACATTCACGGCCTTGCCGTCCTTTGTCGCCTTGGCCTGCCAGACTCCCTTGTCATCCAGCATGAGGCCGGTAACATCGGCATATCCGGCTTCCGTGAAACGCTCCTTCGCCTGGTCCTCGGTGAAGCTATTGGCACCGGCTACCGGGGCGGTCGCGTTCTTGGTATCGGGCGTGGCCACGGCCGGCATATCGCCATCGGTCGCTGGTGCCGTGGATGTCTGAGCGAAGGCGCCAAAAGTCGATGCGCCCGCAAGCGCTGCGGCTAGGAGAAGTTTTTTCATGATTTTTTCCTCGTTGGAACCTGAGAGCAGGCCCAGCAGAAACACCTCGCCGGCCACATAGTTCCGCCGGCCGAAATAGAAAATGGCGCCCCACCGCCGCGGCGCCGTCATTGCCTCCATGTCCGCGCCGCGCGTGCGCACCCTTATATTTCGTATCCGGCAAGGCAGATTTATTGTGCAGCGCAGCAACCATATCGCCGCCGATGGGTTAGGGTGTATGCGCCAGTCCGGCGTGCTATCTGGAGTCCTCCCATGAGATCCTTATCCGATACACTCGAACGCCTTGCACGGATGCGCTCGGTGAACCCCGTCTTGCCGACCGGCTCCATCCTGAGGAAGCTCGATCACTTCGGAGACAACCCCGGCGACCTCACAGCCTGGTGCCATGTGCCGAAACATCTGCCGGCCGCACCGGCCCTGGTGGTCGTGCTGCACGGCTGCACGCAGACCGCCGCGGGCTACGATGCCGGCTCCGGCTGGTCGGCCCTTGCCGAGGACTACGGCTTTGCGGTTCTGTTTCCCGAACAGAACAGGCAGAACAACGCGAACCTCTGTTTCAACTGGTTCAACGCCGCCGACACGCGACGCGGCCAGGGTGAGGCCATGTCCATCCGCCAGATGATCGCCGCTGTCGTTGCCGAACACCACGTCGATGAACGGCGCATCTACATCACCGGTCTCTCCGCCGGCGGCGCGATGGCAAATGCCATGCTGGCCTGTTACCCGGAGGTCTTTGCCGGCGGCGCCATCATCGCCGGCCTTCCCTATGCGGTTGCCGCGACCATCCCCGAAGCGTTCGACCGAATGCGCGGACAGGGACTGCCCGGCACCGGCGCATCGCAGGCAAGCCTGCGCGCAGCCTCCCGCCATGAAGGCGCATGGCCGACAGTTTCCGTCTGGCAGGGAACCAGCGACAATACGGTGGTACCGCAAAATGCGGCCGCAATCATCGCACAGTGGCGAGGCGTACATTCCGTCCCGGAGCAACCCACCCAGGTCGAGACGATAGACGGACATTTGCGATCGGTGTGGCGCGACGATCGCGGCGTCGATGTGATCGAACTCCACAAGATTTCCGGTATGGGGCACGGCACGCCCATCGACACCTCCTGCGGATATGGCAGCGCATCGCCCTTCATGCTCGATGTCGGCGTTTCGTCGACGGTGCTGATCGCACGAAGCTGGGGCCTTGCCGCATCCTTCGAGCGCCGCGAGCGAACGCACGCCCCAACGTCAGCGGAAAGCATGGCGACCCCGCAAACGCCGCCGAGTGGCGGTGTGGGAGGCAGCATTCAGATGGTGATAGAGAATGCGTTGCGCTCAGCCGGGTTGATGAAATGAGGGACGTCACAGGGACCATCCCGGATTTTTTTCAGAGGCGAAGGAACGTCGTTGCGGTTCAATGGTTGTAGGAGTCTCTTCCTCATGAAAATTGGATCGGACACCGGCATGCCCACCGAGAAGACATTGAACGACCTGTTTCTCGATACGCTCAAGGATATCTATTTCGCCGAAAAACAGATTCTGAAGGCTCTGCCGAAAATGGCGCGCGCCGCCCAGTCGGAAGAAGGCAAGGCGGGCTTCCTCCAGCACCGCGACGAAACCCAGGGCCAGATCGAACGCCTCGACCAGGTGTTCGAGCTTCTGGGTAAGCCGGCCCGCGGCAAGACCTGCGAAGCGATCCAGGGCATCATCGCCGAAGGCGAAGAGATCATGGAGGAATACAAGGGAACCGCCGCGCTTGACGCGGGCCTCATCTCGTCGGCCCAGGCCGTCGAGCATTATGAGATCGCCCGCTATGGCACGCTCAAGGCCTGGGCAAAACAGCTGGGCCTGAACAGCGCGATCCCGCTTCTGGATGCCAATCTCCAGGAGGAGATCGCCACCGACAAAAAGCTCACGGCGCTCGGCGAAACCTCGGCAAACGCCGAGGGTTCGCTGAAGAAAGCCGGCTAGACTGCGAACAACACCGATCAGACCGCCTTCCGGGGCGGCCTTTTTGTTTCGGCGCCATCGGCGCCCTTCTTCATCCTTCAGGAGCCTCATCATGGCCAGAAAAACCACCGCACGCGACAGAACCGACACCGCCACGATCCACGATGTGAAACTGAAGCGGGGAGCCGGCGGCGAGCTTCACCAGACAGCCGAGGACGACACGCCCGTCCTGACGACGGCCCAGGGCGGGCCGGTCGCCGACGACCAGAATTCGCTTCGGGTCGGCCCGCGCGGGCCGCTCGTCGTCGATGACTTCCATTTCCGCGAAAAAATCTTCCATTTCGACCACGAGCGCATTCCCGAGCGTGTCGTGCACGCCCGCGGCTACGGTGCGCACGGCTTCTTCGAGACCTACGAATCCCTGGCCGCCTATACGAGGGCCGACTTGCTGCAGCGTGCGGGCGAACGCACGCCTGCCTTCGTCCGGTTCTCGACGGTCGCCGGCAACAAGGGCTCGGCAGACCTTGCCCGCGATGTCCGCGGTTTCGCGGTCAAGCTCTACACGCAGGAAGGCAACTGGGATCTCGTCGGCAACAACATTCCGGTGTTCTTCATCCAGGATGCCATCAAGTTCCCGGATCTCATCCACGCCGCCAAGCAGGAACCCGACCGGGCCTTTCCGCAGGCGCAGACCGCCCACGACACCTTTTGGGACTTCATCAGCCTGACGCCGGAAAGCATGCACATGGTTATGTGGACCATGTCGGACCGGGCCATTCCGCGCTCCTTCCGCTTCATGGAAGGGTTTGGCGTCCACACTTTCCGGTTCATCAATGCCAAGGACGAATCGACCTTCGTTAAATTCCACTGGAAGCCGAAGCTGGGCCTTCAGTCCGTGGCCTGGAACGAGGCCGTCAAGATCAACGGCGCCGATCCCGATTTCCATCGCCGTGACCTCTGGCAGGCGATCCAGTCCGGCAATTTCCCAGAATGGGAATTGCAGGTCCAACTCTTCGACCAGGATTTCGCCGATAGCTTCGATTTCGACGTGCTCGATCCGACGAAGATCATCCCGGAAGAACTTCTGCCGCCGCAACCCGTGGGCCGGCTGGTGCTCGATCGCATGCCGGACAATTTCTTCGCCGAGACCGAGCAGGTCGCCTTCATGACGCAGAACGTGCCGCCGGGCATCGACTTCAGCAACGACCCGCTGCTGCAGGGCCGCAACTTCTCGTATCTCGACACCCAGCTGAAACGGCTTGGCAGCCCGAACTTCACCCATCTGCCGATCAATGCGCCGAAATGTCCCTTCGCGCATTTCCAGCAGGACGGCCACATGGCGATGCGCAACCCGCAAGGCCGGGTGAACTACCAGCCGAATTCGTTCGATGAGGGTCCGCGTGAATCCCCGATGCGCGGCCATCGCCCCTTCCCCGCGGAAGAACAAGGCGTCAAGGCACGCCTGCGTCCCGAAAGTTTTGCCGATCACTATAGCCAGGCCCGCCAGTTCTATATCAGCCAGACCCCGCCGGAGCAGCGCCATATCGCGGCGGCCCTCACCTTCGAACTGAGCAAGGTCGAACGACCCGTTATCCGTGAACGCATGGTATCGCATCTTCTCAATATCGACGAAACACTGGCGGCGACGGTCGCCCAGAAGCTCGGCTTCCAGTCGATGCCCAAACCCGCCGATGCCGCCGTGCAAACCCGCCAGGATCTCGACCCCTCGCCGGCGCTCAGCATCGTCGAAAACGGGCCGAAACGCTTCGAAGGCCGAAAGCTCGGCATTCTGATCACCGATGGCGTTGACGCCAAACTGGTGAAAGGACTGGCGGCGGCGATCGAAAAGGAGAAAGCCGTCTGTGAATTCATCGCACCCAAGGTCGGTGGCGTCACGGCGTCGGACGGAACGTGGATCGAGGCGCATCATATGATCGACGGCGGCCCCTCCGTGCTCTTCGACGCCGTCGCGCTGCTGACATCCGCCGAGGCCATCGACGATCTGGTAAAGGAAGCGACGGCTCGCGACTTCGTCGCCGATGCCTTCCAGCACTGCAAGTTCATCGGCTATGACTCCTCGGCCATGCCTCTGCTCGAGAAGGCCGGGATCGCCGACGCGCTTGACGAAGGCGTCCTTGCCCTGCCCGGTGAAACGGGACTTTCCGGCTTCGTATCGAACCTCGGCAAGCTGCGCGTCTGGGGGCGGGAGCCGTCGGTCAAGCTCGGCAAGGCCTCGCCGCCGGTCAAATAGAATCACGGGCGCGGCAGCAATGCCGCGCTTCCCCATGGGTCTTTCGACATCGAGGCGCGGCTACGCCAATGTGCGTGGTCGCGTCGCTCCGCCTTCGTTTTCCCACTCCTGTAGATCGGTTTCATCAGAACGGAAGTGGATGCCGAGCGGACGAAAGGCAGTCCTGCGGACAAGCGGCAATCCCTGGATGGCGTAGCGGGGAAGAAGCGGGGCAAAGAAAACGCTCGGCTTCGTCGACGGGCCGAAGGATCGCTTCAGCTGTTCCGCCAGTTCATGCGGTGAAGCTTCGCCGGAGAGAACCAATTGTACCAGCAGCAAGGTGGCCGTGTTGAGTTTTTGCTTGCCGTCGACAAGCACATCCGGGCTGTATCCCGCAGAACGCAGCACGGATCGGATCATCTCCATTTCGCTCGATGAAAGCGTCGACATTGCGTCATCGGAAGACATGTCGTCCTCCCGCGGTCGGGGCCAGGGTAACAAACCCTCAAGCAGCAGCGCCCGTGACATGGCTGCTGAAGCGGCCAGTGTGAGCCTGCCGCGCGTCGTTAGCAAGCGTTCAATCGAGGTGCATTCGCCGTTCCGTCCGGGACACGTGATTGTGTTGGTCGCGTCCGCATTTTGGGCGTAGGCTCGACAGGAAAGCCCGTTGCCAATCTGCGAGCCCCGCAGGCCGTGCCGATATTATCGGGAGTGGTGTGCGTGAATCAGTTCGAAAATTCACAGGACGCCCAGATACTCGCGCTGGCCATCGTCCAGACCATTCCCGAGCCGTTCGTGGTTCTGGACGACCGATTCCGCGTGATCGCCGCCAACGATGCGTTTTACCGCACATTTGATATCGACCCCGCGCAATCGCACGGGATCACGCTCTATAATCTCGACGACAAGCAATGGGATATCCCGGTCTTGCGCGATCTCCTGAAAACGGTCATTCCCCAGCATCAGACGATAACCGACTTCGAATTCGAACGCGACCTTCCGCGGCTGGGTCGCCGCACCATGCTGCTCAGCGCCAGGACAGTGCGCTATGCGGGGTCCGAACGCTCGAATACTTTGCTGGCATTCTGGGACGTCACCGAGGCGAGGCAGGCCCAGACGCAAAAGCAGGTGCTGCTGGAGCATACCGAACGGCTGCTGCAGCAGCAGCGTATCCTCTTCCAGGAAATGCAGCACCGGGTTGCCAACAGCCTGCAGATCATTGCCAGCATCCTCATGCTCAAGGCGCGGGCCGTGACGTCGCAGGAGACCCGCCATCATCTCGAGGATGCCCATCAAAGGGTGATGTCCGTAGCGGCGGTGCAGAACTATCTGCATCTGACCGACGGGATCGACCAGATCGAGGTCGGCGCCTATTTGAGGAAACTCTGCACGGGGCTCGCCGCGTCCATCGTGCTGGAGAGCAACCCGGTAACCATCGACGTCACCGCCGACGAAAGCTTCATTCCTTCCGCGAGCGCCGTCAGCCTCGGCCTCATCGTCACCGAACTGGTGATCAATGCGATCAAATACGCCTTTCCCGACCCGAAAACGGAGGCGCGCATTCTCGTCAGCTATGAGGTCCAGGGCGAGGACTGGAAGCTGGTGGTATCGGACAACGGTATCGGCAGAAGTGAAACCAACGCCGCTCAGGAACCCGGCTCGGGCCTCGGCACCCTCATCATCAAGGCGCTGGCCGAACAACTCGACGCACGCATGGCGATCGTATCGAGCGAGGCCGGTATGAAAGTGGCGATCACGCGGGCAACGTTCACGTCGCGGCTGCCGGACACGGCTTGAGGCTCGGCCGGAACAGCGCGTCAGGCATGACACGCGCACAACTTTTTAACGAGACGCGTTATTGGAAAACTAATGGTTGACGCAGTCGCACGGACACGCTACAAGGGGACATCGAATTTGCTTGCTGAGCTTTGCTTGTTGCGCGATTAGCACCGCGTTCTGAACGAACCTTTCCTTTCAAAATCGCTATCATCCTCCGCGGCGCTTTGGCGTGGCGGTTTCTCAATGCTGCTACGAAAGGGTTCTTCATGACCACTGGCACAGTTAAATGGTTCAATTCCACCAAGGGCTTCGGCTTCATCCAGCCTGACAATGGCGGCGCCGATGCGTTCGTCCATATCTCCGCTGTCGAACGCGCCGGCATGCGCGACCTCGTCGAAGGCCAGAAGATCGGCTTCGAACTGGAGCGCGACAACAAGTCGGGCAAAATGTCGGCCTGCAATCTCCAGGCTGCCTGAACGGGTTTGCGCTTTCCTTTGACCACGGATGTACTGGCACTGCCGGAAGCGCGCCACCCCAAAACAAGGCCAGGCAATTTGCCTGGCCTTTTGTTTTTCCGCTCGCCTGGCGAGCCTCACCCACCGGAACACCCATGACAGATAAATACAGCATCTCGCGCCAGAAGGCCGAGATTGCCTTCAGCCATATCCAGACGCCGTTCTTCGCAAAGGACAAGGCGCTGGACGAGCTTGATTCCATGACCCAATCCCGCGAGGCCAAAACCTTGCGGCTGCGTGAGGAGCGCCTTGCCAAGGAATTGTCGGACCGCATGTCGGCCACATCCGCCCTGCTTGCCAAACGCGCCGGCGCGCGATGATCCTTTTCACAACACCGTAGTCAGGACAGACATTTGAAGAACACCAGAGACAACCAGCTTTCCGACCGCCGCGCGGCATCCGCCGATGCGAAGTCGGCCCTCTTGAATGCCTACCGTGCAGCCCAGCTGACCGCGGCACCGGCCAAGGCGGCGCGTCAGGCCGAACGCGCTCTCGTCGCCGCGGCGCGGGACGAACGTCGCCAGGCGCGCGAGCGCATCAAAATGGAAGAGCAGGCCCGCATCGAGACCGAAGCGGCCGAGCGGCAAGCCACAGCGGACGCCGCTGCGCTTGCCGAAACGGAAGCCCGCGACAGCGCCGAAAAGGCCCGCGTCGCGCGGGTGATCGAGGATGAGGCGGCGCGAAAGGCCGCGCGTGATCTACGCTACGCCAACCGGAAGGCCAGACAAGCCTAGGCTTTTACGGATCGACATAGCCCGGCGGAAACGCGCCGGGCACGACATCGGCTGCGAACGCGAGAACGGGACAGCGAGGCTGCTTGTTCTCGGCGACGCCTGCGGCCGGGTATAAAATAAAATATTAATTTCATTTGCTTTTTTTGGATTAAGGCGCAAGCTCGGTCTATCCGGATTGCCATTGGCTCCAGGTCCGAGCGCGGGCCGTATCGATCCCGATAATCATCGATTAGAGGGAATAGAGTCATGTCGTTCAATGAAAACACCACGAAAGCAAAACCCTATATCGTCGGCTTCGTTTTGGGCCTTGTGGCCGCACCCATCATCGCGTTCAGCGCCGGATGGGTCTCGACGACCGCCGCACGCGCCGACGCCGTCAAGACCGCGCGGGTAGAGGCCTTTGCGGGCGTCTGTTCGGCCAACGCAGGACGGATCGCCACCGCAAGCAACACCGATCTTGCGACGATCAAGGGTTACGACAACCGTGCCAAGCGCGACGAACTCGTCGCCGCAGCCATGGCTGATATCCAGGTTCCAGCCGACCTTCTGAGCAAGGTCACCTTCGACTGCGGACATACATTGTCCTGATTGGGCAGAGTTACTTCGCTCGGTTTGCCGCGGCGGCCATTTGCATGCGGGCTGCCTTCAAACCCTCGGTCTTGACGCGGTCCGCTTGCCGCTTTTCCTCGATGAGGGCTACGGCGACCGCTTTGGAACTCTCAAAATCTCCTCGTGGAGACAGTCCGCGTGGTCTACGTTTATCATTGTGCATGGTTGCACCTCCGATCAGCGGCCACGATAGTCCGATCCGGCGGCGCCGCAATAACATATGACATGCTGCGCGGAAGGAGCGGCCGCCCGACCGGCGGGTGGCGTGCCCCGGTTTTAAAGTTCGACTTTTACATTGTCGCCCATATCGGGGCGAACGTCGGAAATTGCCGCGGCAAACATCTTGATGTAGCTGACGACGGTTCCAGGGCTATCCCAGTATTCCGCCGAGGCCGGCTCCACTTTCAGGACACGGATGGATGGATCGTCCGCGTCGTCCCACCACGCCTTCGCCGGGGTGGAGAACAGATCGCGTATTCTCTCGCGATCGTTGGAAACAGTCGCCTTACCGGAGACGGAGATATATTTCTGGCCTTTTGAATCCGCGAAGGCGAGGCAAATCTCCGGGTGTTCGCTGATCTCGTCATCCTTGTGACCATCGACATCCGTCAGGAAATAGATCGCGTTTTCCACGCGTTCCACATGGGCGGCCATCGGTCGCGCCCGGATGTCCGGCCCCTTCCGGGTGGCCAACATGCAGAACCTGATTTTTTCCATGAGGTCGTAGGCGCGCTCGACATCGGTCGTTTTCTCGGACATGCGGCTTTCTCCTTTGTGAGCAGGGTTAACCCCTTGGAACGCCTCTGGTTCCAATGATCGCCATCGGCCGCTTGCGCGACAGGAGAGGGGTCGTGCGCACCCGGTTTTCGGTGTCCTGTTTTCGTCTAAGGAAAGAAGACCGGCGGGCGCGGAACAAACGTAGTCCGGGCTAGTTCAAAGACATCACCAGCGCGTGAAATCTAAAGGAACTCCACTATGACAGCTCCCGGCGTCACAGGTGACGAAGCGACCGCCGACAACGCCCGCACGAGGGCTGCGGAAGCGATAGCGCGAGCCCAGGCGACTACGGCAGCCATTTCAACCGGCGCCGTCCTCGGCTTCATCGCACTGGTCCTCGGCGCAGTCGCAGCCTGGTTCGGCGGTGTCAGCGGCACCAGGCGTGCCGCGCTCGTCGACGCATCGGATCGATGTGTTTCCTGAATGCGTCGCCGGCATCCCGCCGGCGATTTCTCCAACCAAAGAACGGATACGAAAATGGCCGACGTCATGAAGCTTGAAGACCTGTTCCTCGATACGTTGAAAGATGTCTATTTCGCCGAACAGAAGATCGTTGAAACCCTCCCGGAGATGGAAGAGGCAGCCACGAGCATCCAGCTCAAGGACGCTTTTACCAAACATCTGGCGGAAACCAGGGTTCACATCGACCGTCTCGAACAGGTGTTCGAGATCATCGGTGAGGAGCCCGAAGCCAAGACCTGCGATGCCATCCTCGGCATTACCGACGAGGGCGCCGAGATCATGGAAGACTATGAAGGCTCCCCTGCCCTCGACGCGGGACTGCTCGCCGCGGCCCAGGCCGTCGAACACTATGAAATGTCCCGTTACGGCACCTTGAGAACCTGGGCGCTGGAGCTTGGTCTCAACGATGCGGCCGGCCTCCTGCAGACGACGCTGGATGAAGAACAGGCGACCGATCTCGCCCTGACCGCCATCGCAACATCGGTGGTCAACCAGAAGGCCGATGCCTGACCTCGCCGTCAATAGGTCCGCGGCAAACGCGCCGCGGATTTACAACATTAGGAGAATGACATGGAAATCATAGGCAAGCAGATCCACGACGAGAAATCGGCCGTCACCGTTGAATTCGTAGGAGAAGGCGGTGACGTCGTATCCGTCCATTTGAAGAAGGACGCAGACGGCCATCTCAACCGGCTCAATGCCGAAGAGAAGGCCAAGGCCGTGATGATACAGATCGCGACCTTCGACACGGGCAATGCCGGGTTTGCCGATATGGATGCATCGTTCGCTTCCGAAGACCCGCAACCGGCTTATTTCACCCTGAGAACCGCATCGCCTTCTCCCCCCAAGGGGGACGAGTCGCCGGCGGTCATATCGCTTCGGAGCGCTCGGTCCGCACAGGATACCGGCACCTTGGAAGAGCATCTCGACGAAGGACTGGAATCGTCATTTCCAGCGAGTGATCCTGTGTCTGCGACCGTCAGCACCATTCCGAGCGGCCGCACCGAGAACCCCGCTGCCGCAAACGACTGATGAGAGCGATACGGGCGGCTTTAAATCCCGCCCGTACAAGACGTGCATGATGTCAGCGGATACGGCGTATCGCACGGCTCAGAGGTTCGTATTCGCACCGCTCGCCATTGGATATCCGCGCCGACAACAGGCCGTTCTCGCAAGCCCGGTCATCGTCCCAACCCGGATGGTTGACGATAGGATAGAGGCAGATACCCTCGATGGGAACGCCGGCGTTCACGGCGGCCCGGACCTCGGCGTCGACATATTCGATCCAGCCTGCGCGCCGGTCCCCCTCAATGCCGGTTTCCGCTATGAACATCGGCTTGCCATAGCGGGCGTAGGTCTCGATCAGGATCGTCCTCAGCGGCTTGTAAAGCGGATGATCCATATCGATCGGCGGGCCGCCATGTATCCACTGGTTGTTGTGGTAGTAGTTCACGCCGATGATATCGAGATACTTTTCAGTGCCGCCGATCTGCGGCCACATCCGCCCGGCCAGCAAATCCCACCCCTGGAACTGGGATTGACGGTGGCCTTCGGCCGCCAGCCGCTCCCACGGACGAGACGGCTCCCAGACCACATTGATGACGGGGTCGCAGTGGACGAAGCGAGCCCTTGCATCGACGGCAAGGACGGCATCCATGGCAGCGATCGACGCCCGCGCCAGTTGCACCTTCAATTCGAAACCGCGCCCATGGGCGAAGGGATTGAGATAGCCCGCATCTCCACCACCCCATGAGAAGAACGAGATTTCGTTCACGGGTGCGTAGAAGGGAACCTCGTCGCTTTCGGCGCGCACGACCTTAGCCGTGGCACCGGCAAAGCGGGCAAAACGGTTCACGAAGTCCGGCGACCAGATGTCGACGACATCCGGCCAGCCGTAATGCAAGAGATCCCAGATAACCTGCGTTCCGGTCTCTTTCGCCGCACGCAGCATGGGCAGGAAGCTCGACCAGTCATATGTTCCGGGCACAGCTTCGACCAGATGCCAGCGCAGGCCGTCACGCACGGTCCTGATCGAATGTCGGGCGAGTTGCCGATAGTCGTCTGCGGCATGAACATCATGGCCGGTGGCGGCGATCACATCCAGCCGTCGGCCGCTCGTCTCGCCCTCGCGTCTGCGCAGGCGGTGCGTGGAACACTCGAACCCGCCCTGAAGGAAGGACTTGAACAGCCCGGTGCGTCCCGCCTTCGTCCGCTCGCGCACCACCTCTTGGATCAGCCGTTGCCATTGCGGCGTGACGGCAGACGCGCTGTAATGCGTTTCGATCTTGCGCCGCAGCGCCTGTCCCAACGTCCTGCGCAGCGCGGCGGACACGACAAGGGTCTTCATGGCCGAAGCGACGGCGACCGGATCGCCAAAGGGCACGAACAGACCGGAGACCCCATCCTCTATCTGCTGCAGAGCGCCATTATCAGGCGTGGCGATGACGGGCAGGCCAGCCGCCCCCGCCTCGGCGATCACATGCGGCATGCCCTCGCCCTTCGACAGCCAGGCAAAGACATCGAAGGCAGACAGCAGCGCTGGAATATCCTTGCGGTCTCCCAGAAACGCCAGCGCGTCCTCCAGCCCCCGCGACAGGGCGAGCGCCCGCAACCGGAGGGCATAATCCGGCATGAAGGCATCGGGGCCGCCGACGATTACAAAGCGCGCGGACTTATCATCCTCATGCAACAGCGCCGCCGCCTCGATAAAATCCTCGACATTTTTCTTCGGATCGAGCCGTCCGACCCACCCGATGAGAACGGCATTTTCGTCCACACCCAGCGATGCCCGCATTTTACCGCGCGAACCGGGATCGAACTCCGAAAGATCGACCATCGAGGGTATTTCGAGAGCATCCTTTTCACGGCCGGGCATATGCGAAGCGGCCGCGTCGCGAATGGACCGACAAACACCGACATAGCGATTGGTGAAGTGCTTCGGCCCCGCCAGGGCTTCCGAAACCAGCCCGCCATGCTCGATGAGCGGCGGGCGAAGGTGAAGGCGTTCCAGTGCCGGATAGATGTCGGCCACATTCTGGCAGGAAACCACGACGTCATAGCCCGCGATCTTGTTGGCCAGATAGGAAACGGTGTCCTCGAACGACAGCCCGTAGGGCGTCGTATCGACATCGACACCCAAAGCCGTCAATTGCTCATGGGTCTGGGCGGGCATGCCGGGCTTGTGGAAACAGGCGACGACATCGATGCGGTAGCGCAGACGATCGAGATTGCGGGCGAGAAGCCGCACCTCGGTCTCCTCCCCTCCGACTACCAGCCAGGCGAAAACGAACAGGATGCGGGTCGGCGGATCGGACGGTATCATTCGTTGACCTTGAAAACGATCTGCAGGAATTCCGGCCGGTTCTCCACGAGATCGGCAAGGAAGCGCGGCCCGTCCTCGAAGGGGACGACATGCGTGATCATATGTTCGGATATGAGCGCACCCTGGCTTTTCATCAGCTTGAGGGTTTCCCCGGCAAGCCGCCGCCTGTCCCACAAAGGCGCCAATCCGCGCGGCACGCGGTTGATCTGGGCGCAGCGGATGTTGAGGCCGTTGTGATGAAACTCCTCCCCCAGCCGCAAAGCCTCGGCACCGCCCTGATAGAAGGCAAGATCGATGACGGTGCCCTGAGGCCGCAACGCTTTCAGCGCCAGGTGCAGGCTTCGGGCATGCGCCCGTGTCTGAAACACGACATCGGCACCGCGATCGCCGCCGCCGTTGTGAAATCGGGACTTGGCATGCTGCCAGGCGTCGTCCTCGGTCATCGCCGTCAGCCCCATGGCCTCGGCCTTGCTCCGGCGAAATTCCGAAGGGTCGGCGACGATGACGCTGGACGCCCCGAGATCCCGCGCAAAAAGTGCGGTCATCAGCCCGACTGTGCCGGCGCCGAGCACCACGACTTGACGCCCCGCAATACCGGCACCGAGACAGGGCACGTTCACCCCGAAAGCATCCGCGTCGGCATGCAGGATACCGTTGGCCGCGATCGGCCCCATCTGCGCGACGAAAACGCCGAGGATGGGATCGACGTCAGCCGGCACCGGCACCAGCACGTCGTGGAAAGGATCTGCTGTATGGCCGCTTTTATGCGCATAGGTCGTGGCGACGACTTCCCCGTTCGCAAAGCCGGAAGTCCGCGATTCCACCACACGCGCCACTTCCATGTAGCCTAGGAATGGCACCGGGTAGCGAAGGTCAGGCTCGTTTTCGATGAACACACCGCGCCCACCATCGAACCGGGAATGGAAATAGGGATTGGTGTTTTTGATGAACGTCAGCTCGGTGCCCGCGGAAAAGCCGGTATAGAGCGTTTCCAGACGGACATGGCCGTCGGCCGGCGGGCCTTCCTCGTACTCAAGGAAGTATGCCCGTCCCGGCGCCTCGATCCCGAGAGAGCGTATGACGCGATGGCCGGGCGGCAATTCCCTCGGTCGCTCGATCCGAGGTTGATGCCGCAGCGGGGCCATCGGGTTGCGATCGATCGCGGGCGGGTCGAAGCGGATGGGCTTGCCGCTGCGGGCGGAAGCGGCAACGGCAAGCGCAAGCCGGTGTGTCGCCAGCGCATCGGCATAGGCGCAGCGAATATGATTGTCTCCGCCGCGGACGGCGTCGACAAAAGCCCGGTCTTCCCGCCAGACGGGGTCGCCCTCCGCCTGCCGCACGGGCCGGCCGGCCCCCACGTCGACCATGATGTCATGATCGGTCAGTTCGATCGCAAGCCGATCGGCGAAGATGTTCAGCCCGACCTTATGGTTCCAGCCGAGAAGACAGGTCGATGAGATATTGGCGATAACCCCGGATTGAAACGTGAGGTTAGCCGTCGTGACGGCCGGCACGTCGAGACCCGGAAATTCCTCTCGATCCTTGAAACCGGCACGCCCGTAAACATCCGTGACTTCGCCGACGAGAAAGCGGGCGAGATCGATAATATGGGTAGCCTGCTCGACCATCTGTCCGCCGGAACGATCTCTCTTCCACCACCATTGCGGGGGCGGCGTCTGGTCGAGCCAATAGCCCGAAAGTAATTGCGCCGGATTTTCTGCAAGAAGCTGCCGGGCCTCGTCCACCGTATCGAGATAACGCCAGTGATAACCGACAGCCGTGATCAGTCCGGCGGCGTCGATCGCGGCCGACAGCTCTTCCGCCAGCTCGATGTCGAGCGTTATCGGCTTTTCGACGAAGAACGGAATGCGCCGGGCGATCAGATCCCTCTCGGCATCCCCGTGGGCAAAGGGCGGGATGCAGATATAGACCGCATCCAGCGCCTCCATCTCCAGCATGGCGCCGTGATTGGCGAAGGCCTTCGCGCCGAACCGGGATGCCGCCTGCTCCGCCCTACCGAAATCCGGGTCGGCAAACGCCACGAGGGAAACGTCATCGAAGCCGGCCAGAATATCGAGGTGGCGGTGGGCAATGCCGCCGGCCCCGATGAAGCCGATACGCGTCTTGTGCATGGAACATTGTCCTTGTTGTGTAGCGTCCTGCGAAAGAAAACGCCCGTAGACGGCCTGGGTTTCAGAGGCCATGCGCTGCGCCGAAAACCCTCTCTGGAAACGCATCCGGCCGACCTGACCAATGGTTTGCGCCTGCGTCGGGTCCGCAAGAGCGCGAATGACGGCCTCGGCTATCGATGACGGATTTCCCGGCTCTGCAAGAAACGGATGTTCCGCTCCAAGCGCCTCGATCGTGCCGCCGATGCCGGTCGCCACCACCGGCAGGCCGAGGGACATGGCTTCGAGCACCGCCAACGGCAACCCCTCGAAGCGCGACGGCAGGACGAAGAGATCGGCGATAGCCATGAGACCTGCAACGTCGGCCCGCTGGCCGAGGAATTGCACATGCGTCTCGAGACTCAACTCCTCGGTCAGCGCCCTGACAACGTCCTGTTCCTCGCCCTGGCCGACGAGGAGCAGGACCACCGATGGATCTGCCGCGATAATTGCCGGCATGGCGCGGATCAGGGAGACGTGATCCTTCTGTCCGGAAAACCGGGCGACCGTGAGGAGGACTTTCTTTCCCGCAAGCCCGAGTTCGGACCCGAGAACCTTCTCGCCCCCCATTGCCTCCAGTGCAAAAATTCCGTTCCTGACGACGGTTATGCTGTCTGCAGCGACACCGTTGCTCTCGAAGCTCAAGCGGGACGCTTCGGAAACGACGATGTGATGCGCCAACAGCGCACGCTCCTGCCGATAGCGCTCCTTCTGCACATCATCCGTCAGCAGATAGGGAAGATGCTCGGTGCGGATGACAGGGATGCGGCAGGCGACGCCCGCCCGCGCGATATCATGGCCTTCCCAGCCAATGCCGGCATGAACATGGAGCAGCGATACGCTGCCGGACCGGAGCCAGTGTTCGAACGACGCCATCTCGTCGATCGACTTGATCGCCAGCCCGTGACCTGAGGCGCATTGGAGCAGACCGGACGCATCCGGCGCAGCAATAATGATATCGAATTCCGACTGCAGCGCGCGCGCCAGCGTCAGCATATGCTCGCCCATGCCCGACGGCTCCATGCTGTCGGTTGCGAGCACTATTCGAGGGCGCTCGCCGCTCATGATACGCCGATGGCGACGGTATCACCCAAGCCCCGACGATAGCTCTGCCTGAGGGGCTGATCGTCCAGAACCCGCCGGGTCAGGGCTTCTTCCACCAGAGCGGTCATCGCCTGGAACGTCCTGTCCCAGGACGAACCGGCAAGCATCGCATCCACCGAGGCCAGCCAACCGGCATCCTTCCTTGCCAGTGCAAGCGCGGCATCGCAGGCCAGGGCAAAGTCGGCCGCAGTTCGCGCAAGAAATACACCCTTCGTATCGCCATAGTGGCGCACTACGTCGGTAATTGGCGTACTGACCACCGGGCGTCCCGATGCCAGGTATTCGGGGGTCTTGGTCGGGCTGATGAACTTCGTCGCCTCATTGAGCGCAAACGGCATCAGGGCGGCATCCCATCCGGCAAGATAGGCCGGCAGTTCGTCATAGGATTTCTTGCCGAGGTAGTGAATGTTCGGCGCCTTCGGCAGATCATCCGGCGCAATCTTGGCAACCGGGCCGACAAAGACGAAAGACAGGTCGGGCCTTGCCTTTGCCACGGCCTCGATCAGCGCAAGATCGAGCCGCTCGTCGATGACGCCGTAATAGCCGAGCCTGGGACCTTTGATGGAGCGCTGGTCGAGGGGCTCGGCGACATTTCGCCGGGCAGCGCGAAAATGACCTGCGTCAACGCTGGATGGAAAGGGATGAATATTGTTGTGAAGCGCGCGCTTGGCCTCGTAGAGACTATATCCGCCGGTAAAGATCACATCGGCGCGGGCAATCAGCGCAGCTTCGATTTTCGCCAGATTGGGCGGAGCGAATTTGAAATTTGCCAGTTCATCCATGCAATCATAGATGACGGCCGACGCATCCACATGACGCGCAAAATCGTACATCATCGGCGTGTAGAACCACAGGATCGGCCGTGCTGGACCGAGGAGCCCGAGCAGATCGTCCAGAAGCTTGCTCAAGGCCCGCTCTCGCTCGTCCTCGCTCCAACCCTGCGGGATACGTGGCCGCACCGACTTGACGGTCGTGCCCGCGAAAGCATGGATTTCCAGATAGGCAAGGTGGTGGTCGGTCGGGATATATTCCTCGAAGAAGAAAACCTTTCGTTCCTTTGCGAACCGTTCCATCAGGTGCTGAGGACGTTGCAGAACGAAGTCCCAACGCAGATGAGAAAAACAAATCATCGGCGCGCTGCGCGATGACACGACATGCGAGGCCTGAGAAATGGGACTGGAGAGATTCATTGTACATCCGTACTTGAGAGACGGATGCAAACCTCGATAGCGATACTTTGTTCCGCTTTTCCGGGAACAATTCTAAAATACCGGAGCAGCCATCAATGCCCGCAGCTTTTCAACGGAATGCGGCCATGTCCAGTTATCGAGAACGGCTTGTCGCGGTGAATACGCCGGCAGGTTTTCAAGAATATCCAGAACAGCGTGATGAAAATCTTCATCCGAGGCCGCTCGCCCGGTCCGAGGGGTAATATACTGAAGGCCGCAGCACAACGCGCTGTTTGCAAGGACCGGCAGGCCGGCAAGCATATATTCCGTCAGGATCGCCGGCGCCCCATCGTCCACGCCGCAGACGACCCCGATCCTCGCCAGGTTCATCAGCCGGTTCACCTCCTCAAACGGTACGCCCGGCGGACCGACGAAATCGACATCGATCTGCAACTCGGAAGCTTGCCGGCGTAAAACATCGCTCATCTCGCCGTAACCGAAAACGCACAAGGCACGGATGGAGCGTGGCAACCGCGCCATGGCTTTGAAGAGGATATCGTGGCGCTTATAGGCCTGAGCCGCGGCAACATAGATGATGTCGTAGGTTTTGGAGCTGCCCGTCGGATAGAACATGCTGTCTGCGGCAAAGTCCGGTCCTATGGGAAGGACGGCCGTTTTCATCATCGGATGCCGACGGCGAACCTCGTCCGATTGCCATTCGGCGCCCGTCAGGATGAGGTCGAAATGCCGGCTGACATCGGGTGGAATGCGCAGCGCAGGCGCATCGATGGATTGTAGATCTTATAGCTTTCACGGCAGGCCTCAAGGATGTCTTCAGACACGCCCAGTCCCCAGACGCAGAGGATATCGGGCGGGCCGGAGGTGAGGATATGCGCCAGCATGTCGTTCGAGGCGAAGGGCGCATCCGGCCCGTTCATCTGGAAGGACCGCCGCACCAGAAACGGCCCATCTTTCAGATCCTCTACCGGCGGACATTCGCCTCGCCAATGCGTCCAGATTTCGGCAGTGTCGACGATGCCCGCCTTGATGCAGGCAAGCGGCAGGCGCTCGAGGTAATTGCCCGTCACCCGCACATCGTCGTGACCATACCCGTCGTTCCCCGAATTACCAGGCGGGAGTTCCGACCATTTCGCCCGATGCTGTTCGACACTGGGTACCCGCGACGCAAATGCGTCTCCGCCCTGAAAATCGCTGATAACGACAAGCCGCCGGCGTCCCGTTTTCTGTATCGTCATATAGGCAGCCGGATCATGGATCACCTCATTGGATCACTCGAAACCCGCCAATCTCGAAATTGATCCATTTCACTGCAGCCAATGTCATGGCTTACCGCCCTGGTCCGTTGCCTTGCTGGATCGGTGTTGGCCAAATACTGGGCATCACCAGTCGCTCCAGCGCGGGCAGACGGACAAGTCCTTGGGGTCTGGCGGCTGGTCATGTCCTAAACCAACAGTGCTCAATGCACCGAAGGATCGTCACTATCGAAGAATGACCGGATACCGTCCCGTGCGACTGTGGCAAGGAATTCGTCAAAGGCGTCGCGGTCGGTCGCGAAGCCCTCCTCCCAGGTCGTGACATCGTCCTCCTCCGTCACGACCTCAAGTGCCCAATCATTGTTGGTGCCGGCCGGTCGAAAAATATCGACAAGAACGGTCACGCCATCCTCGGTGAATTCGCCGGCAAGTTCGGAGTGTTCCATTTTTTGTTTTTTGGGCATGTGGGTATCCGTCTTTGAGACCGGGCCGAAACCGGGGCCTGGTGGCGATGACATGAAGCAGCCATCCCTTCATGGCACTCCAATGCAAATCCGGCAAGACGTCGAAATCCACCGGCAAGCGTCTGCCCTCAAAGCACCTCCCCGACACCAAGATCATCATCGAAAACTGGCGATCTCACGACAATACCGTGCGGCCGCACACATCGCCCGGTTACAAGCCACCGCAACCCGAAACGACGATTTGACCTTGCCCGGATGGAAGAAAACATCGTCCGGCTATTGCATCCCCAGCACCATCTCCGCTGCCTTTTCCGCGATCATGATCACCGGGGAGTTGGTATTGCCGGACACGATCGTCGGCATGATCGAGGCATCGACGACGCGCAGTTTCTCAAGCCCGCGCACGCGCAGCTTCGCGTCCACCACCGCCATGGGGTCGCTTCCCATTCTGCAGGTGCCGACAGGATGAAAGATCGTGGTGGCGATATCACCTGCACGCCGGATCAACTCGTCATCGCTCTGATATTCCCGGCCCGGCAGCATTTCCTGCGGTCGAAAGCGGGAGATAGCCTTCGTTTCCATCAGGCTGCGCGCATGACGGATCGAATTTGCCGCGAGCAGCCGGTCGCCCGCGGTCGAAAGATAATTCGGACGAATTTCAGGGGCGGCCGAGGCATCAGCCGTCGTTATATGCACCGCGCCGCGACTTTCCGGCCGAAGGTTGCAGACAGAGACCGTCACGGCAGGATAACGATGCAGCGGCTCGCCGAGCCGGTCGGTGCTGAGCGGCTGGACGTGATATTCCAGATCGGCGGTAGCGACGGACGGATCGCTTTTGGCAAAAATCCCGAGCTGGCTTGGCGCCATCGAGAGCGGGCCGGAACGGCTGATAGCATACTGCAAACCCATGCCGACACGGCTAAACAGGTTATGGTAAAGCTGGTTAAGCGTGCGCGCGCCCTCTATCTTGAAGACGGTTCGGATCTGCAAGTGATCTTGCAGGTTTTCGCCGACACCCTGAAGCGCGTGATGCAGGGGAATGCCGAGGCTCGACAGCACATCCGGCCGCCCGACGCCCGAAAGCTCTAGAATTTTCGGCGAGTTGATCGAACCTGCAGACACAATGACCTCGCGCGACGCGCGGGCGACGCAGGAGCGGCCATTGAGGCGAAAGCGCACGCCGGATACAGCCTTGCCATCGAACTCCAGCCGCTCGGTCTCCGCGCCCGTCAGCACGCGCAGGTTCTTCCGCTTCATCGCCGGGCGCAGGAAGGCTTTCGTCGTGTTCCAGCGCAGGCCGCCCTTTTGATTGACCTCGAAATAGCCGGACCCTTCATTGTCGCCGTCGTTGAAATCGTCGGTCTTGCGGATACCGAGTTCCTCGGCCGCATCGCGGAAAGCATCGAGGATCGGCCAGGACAGCCGCTGGCGTTCGACGCGCCACTCGCCTCCCGCCCCGTGCAAGGCTGATGTTCCGCGATAATTGTCTTCCGATTTCAGGAAAAAGGGCAGCACGTCATCCCAGCCCCAACCGGCATTGCCCGCCTGTCGCCAACCGTCGTAGTCCGCCGCCTGCCCGCGCATGTAGATCATGCCGTTGATCGACGAGCAGCCGCCGAGCACCTTTCCCCGTGGATAGTTGAGCGTCCGGCCATTGAGACCGGCCTCGGCTGCCGTCCTCATCATCCAGTCGGTGCGCGGATTGCCCATGCAATAGAGGTAACCGATCGGCACATGCACCCAGTGATACCGATCCGAGCCACCGGCCTCGAGCAGCAGCACCCGGTTTCCCGGATCGGCCGAAAGCCGGTTTGCCAGCACGCAGCCGGCCGACCCAGCACCGATGACGATGAAATCGTAAACGCCTTCATCCACAGGCATTTCATTCATGGGCATGGTCACGCTGCAACTCCTGTTGCGAGGCTTTGCTTCTGCGAAAGCCGCCGCCACAACGGCGTCATCGCCTCGTTGATATCCTTGTAAAGCTCGTAACGGCGGGCGTAGTGGGCCGAGAGCGCAGCATTGGGCTGATAAAGCCGATCGATTCGCACCATGGCGGTGGCTCCTTGGGTGAAATCGGCAAACAGCCCGACACCCGTCCCGGCCGCAATCGCAGCTCCGAGCGCCCCGGTCTCCCGCGACACGGCAACGGTGACCGGAACGCCCAACACATCCGCAAAAATTTGCGGCCAGAGCCTGCTGCGCGAACCACCGCCGGAGAGCACCGCCTCGTCGAAGGTCGCACCCGCCTTGCGGATGGTCTCGATGTGCTGACGATGACCGAAGGCGACACCTTCCAGAAGCGCGCGGATCAAATGTCCCTTGGTGTGCCAGCCAGCCATGCCATAGAAACCTGCCCGCGCATGGCCATCCTGCTGAGCGCCATAGAGATAGGGGTGATAGAGCGGATCATCCGCAGCCGGCGTGACGGCGGCCGCGAGCGCGCTGGCCGCATCGAAGGGCGAAACGCCCTCCTGATGATGCTCGCCCTCGAAGAATTCCCGCACCAGCCATTCGAGATTGGCGGCCGACGTGGCGCTGTTTTCCATCGCCATGTAGCGGCTGCGATCGAAGGTGGAGGACATGAAAACCGGGCCGTCAAGGTCCGGGCCATCGATGATCACCTGATTGATGCTCCAGGTGCCGGCAATGATCGAGGCGCTGCCGGTGCGCGACACGCCCGAGCCGAGCGCCGACGCCACGACATCGAACAGCCCGCCAACAACCGGCGTGCCCGCCGCAAGCCCGGTCTCGGCCGCCGCGTCTTCCGTTACATGCCCTGCGATATCGGCGCTTTCGATCAGCGGCGGCAGCATATGCATGCTGTCGGCAAGCCCGTAGGCGGCCATCAGCGTTCTGTCGTAGCGGCGGGCGGCGAGATTTAGCAAACCGGCGCCGGACACGTCGGAAACCTCGCTGACACGGTTTCCCGTCAGCCGGTTGACGACGAAATCCTTGGAGAAGAACACTGTCCCGATGCGCTGGAAAAGCTCGGGACGATGGCGTTTCAGCCAGGCGAGCAGCGTCGGCGTCTGGGAGGGCCAGGGGCGCTGGCGAGCGATCGGCACTGTGCGGTCGCCGACCCCCTCGCTCGCCCATTCTTCAACAAGCCCGGTCGCACGCGTATCGAGCGACTGGATACCCAGAAGCGGCTGGCCGTCGCGATCGAGCGCATAGAGCCCGTTGCCGTGGCCCGCGCAGCCGATCGCGGCGATGTCCGTCGCCGCGATACCTGCCTTGTCGAGGCAGGTGCGGATCACCCGCCTGGCATTGGCCCAGAGTTCGCCGAGGTCGCGCTCCACATGGCCGGGGCACGGCATGCGACTATGACCTTCCTCCCCGGCATAGGCCACTTCCCGGCCCTCGAGATCGAAGATCACCGCCTTGATGACGGTGTTTCCGGCATCGAGGCCCAACAGGTATTTTTGCATTCCGAACCCCTCCCAAGGTTCTGACAGTTTTACGTGGTTCGGGCCGAAAGCCCAGACCCGCTTTCATCACCCCTGCCGATACCGCGCGAAGGCCTCTTCGCCGCTCGCGTCTTCATGGATGATCGCCATCAGGCCGCGCACGACGGCGCTTGGATTGGCATGCTGGTAGATATTGCGCCCGTAAACCATGCCCATCGCGCCCTGCCGCATCAGGGCGGCGGATTTGGCGAAGACGGCGGACAGGTCTTCCTTGCCGCCGCCGCGCACCAGAACCGGGCAACGCGCCGCCTCGACTACGCGGTGGAAATCCTCCGGGTTGGTCGTCGGGTCGGCCTTGACGATATCTGCCCCCATTTCGCGGGCAAGCCGCGTCAGCGTCACGATCTTCTCTGCATCGCCATCGACCATATAGCCGCCGCGCTCCGTTACCGGCTGCATCACCAGCGGTTCGATCATCAGCGGCATGCCGTATTTTTCGCAATCGGCGCGGACGCGGGCGATGTTCTGGACGCACTGGCGGAACAGATACGGCTCGTCCGGCAGCATGAACAGATTGACCACGACACAGGCGGCATCCATCTGCAGCGCGCCGATCAGCGGCTCGGCTTCGTTCTGCAGCACGGCCCACATATCCCGGTGACGGATGCGGTTATAGGGATTACCCATGTCGATGCGCATGACCAACGCGGGCTTGTCCCTGCCCGGCAGGTCCTGCAGAAGGTCGGCCTGGCCGTAATTCATCTGGATCGCATCGGGTTTCGCGTCGACCAGCGCCTTCACCACCGCCGGCACGTTCTCCAGCCCGTCGAGGAAGGATGGCTCGTTGCAGACGCCATGATCGATCGCCACATCCAGGCAACGGCCGTTGCCGAACAGCCGGTTCATCCGGACCTTGCTGATGTCTCGCATAGTTCACTCCTTTGTTCGTTCCTTGCGGAAAGGGTTTCCTCCGTGACACCGTGACGGTCGTTCAGGAGGGTCAGAAAACGGGTGCGCTCTTCGGCCGCGCGCTGGGGCGGCCAACCCTTCTCTGCGGCGAGGAGGGCAAGGGCGGCGTCGGTCATTTCAAGCGAAAGCTCGCCGCCGACGGCCAGCGTCGTGCGCCGCAGAAGCAGGTCGTCCAGATGCTCGACGGCCTCGGAGCGGATGAGATGGATAAGTTCGCGGGCGCTGTAGTCGGCGTGGGGCAAGGCCTCATCCGCTGCCACCGACATAAATTGGGCGATCTCGGCGGCATCGGTGCCATAGCGTGTGAAGAGCGTGGCGACACGATCGGCGGCAAGGCCAGTCGCGGCGGCAAGCTGCCGCAGCCATTCATCGCGATCGTCAGGAAAACCGCGCCCTCCCCCGAACGTGCGTTCGGCTGTATCCAGCCGGCGCGGCAAGCCAAGCCGTTCCAGCGCCATGTCGGCGGCGAGTTCCCCGAAGGAACGAAAGGTCGTCCACTTGCCGCCGATCATGCAGAGCACCGGGGGACCGCCATCTCTGCCTTCGAGCATCGTGCAGAAATGATCGCGCGGAATGCGGCCGGTAAAACTGTCCTTGCTGGCGGGCAACGGTCGCACGCCAGCAAACTGGAAGACAATCTCTTCCGGCCGAATGACGATGCCCGGCAAGACGAAGGCGAGCGATTGCAGGATATACTCCCGTTCGTCTGCCTCGCAGCGCACAGTTCCGGGGTCGTTCACCCGGATGTCCGTCGAACCGACCAGCACCTTGCCGAGATAGGGAAACAGGATGCAGATGCGTCCGTCTTCGTTCTCGTAGTAGATCATGTGGCCGTCGAGCATGTCGCGCAGGCCGGGATGATCGATGATCAGGTGCGAGCCCTTCGTGCCGCCCATCAGCGGCGCGGGCCGTGCGCCTTCCGGAAAGAGCGTGCCGTTGGCGATATCGATCCAGCCGCCGGTGGCGTTGATGATAAGAGACGGCTTGATCGTTAGCCCCTCGCTGGAGACGTCGTCGCGCAGCAGGAAACCTCCGGCCGGGGCTTGCTCGATCGTTGCGTAATTCAAAGCAGCGGCATTCGAGCCGGCAGAGAGCCCGTCGCGCAAGATTTCTATACCGACGCGCTCCGGGTGACTGACCCATGCGTCGTAATAGGTCGCGGAATTGCGGATCGCGGAATTGAGCGCAGGCCATTTGGCAAGTGTGCTGCGACGACCGCGAAACTGATGCTTCGGCATCAATGCGCGTTTGCGGGTCAGAAAATCATAGATGCCGAGCCCCGCCTTGATGGCGATGGCGCCGCGACGGCTCGGGCGGCGGGTGAGACCGAGGAAGCGCACGATGCCGTTGCCGAGCCCTGAGAAAACGTCGAAGATCGGAACGGTTGTCGGCAGCGGTGCGACGTAATGCGGCGCGTTGCGCAGCAGCCGGTCGCGCTCGACCAGCGATTCCCGGACAAGGCTGAACTCGCCGTTTTCGAGATAACGCAGCCCGCCATGCACCATGCGCGACAGCGCGGCGCTGGCGCCGGAGCAATAGTCGCTCTTCTCGACAAGCAGCACGTTGACACCTTGCAGCGCCAGCTCCCGAAAGACGCTGAGCCCGTTGATGCCGCCGCCGAGGACGCACACGTCCACCTTCGGGCTCTTGCGGAGCCCGTCCAATGTCTCTTCACGGTTCATGATGACAGCCTGTTATCCGTCCATGTTGGCCAGTTTCGCAGCAAGCGCCGCGTCGATGGCCGAAAGTTCGTCCGCAGTAAGTCTGAGTGTTCCTGCCCGCGCATTGTCGAGCGCCTGCGCCGGGTTGCGTGCGCCGCAGAGTGCAAAAGTCACGCCCGGTTGCGCCAGCGTCCAGGCGATGACCACCTGCGCGATGCTCGCCTCATGCCGCTCCGCGACCGGCCGGATCGCATCGGAAAAGTCCCTTGCCTTCTCTCGGTTGGCGACGGAAAAGCGCGGATTGTCCTTACGCTGGTCGTCACCGGAGAAGATACGTTCCGGCCCGATTGCGCCAGACAGCAGGCCGAGCGCCAGCGAGGAATAGCTGAGCGTCGACACGCCGTTTGCAAGGGTGAGCGGCAGCAGGTACGCCTCGATCTGCCGATCGATCATGCTGAAGCGCTCCTGGATCGCATCGAGCGAACCAGTTTCTATGTACTGTCGGAGTTCCGAAGGGTTGACGTTGCTGGCGCCGATGGCGCGGATCTTGCCCGTCTGCTTCAGTTCCTCCAACGCTCTGACGGTCTCCTCGACCGGTGTCGTCGCGTCCTGCCAGTGGGTGATATAGAGGTCGATATAGTCCGTGCCGAGCCGCCGCAGGCTTTGCTCAACCTCGTGGATAATGGAGTCGCGTCCGAGATAGCGGTGAACCGGTTTGCCATCCTGATCGAAGAAATGATTGCCCTTTTGCGTATGCCAGACGAGCCCGCACTTGGTAGCGATGACGGCCTTGTCGCGGCGCCCGGCAATCGCCTTGCCGACAATCTCCTCCGAGCGGCCGAGGCCATAGGCCGGAGCCGTGTCGATGAGGGTCACGCCAGCATCGAGCGAGGCCTGGATGGCGGCGATCGATTGCGCCTCGTCCGTCCCGCCCCACATCCAGCCGCCGATCGCCCAGGTGCCAAGCCCGACGGCCGACGCCTTGACGCCGGAGCGCCCGATCTCGCGGATCAACTGTTCGCCGCTCATGCCGAAAACCCTTCCCCGGATGCAATTTCAAGAATGCGTGCGCCGGTCGCCTCGTCGGTGACGAGCGTATCGAGGTGGTTGCCGCGCAGCACGCTCAGGATCGAGTTGGCCTTGTTGAGACCACTTGCTACGCCGATCTTCGTCGGGATCGAGGCGAACTCTTCCAGCGTCAGCGAAACGAGCGCTCGGTTGAGACTGTAGTCGCAGACGCGGCCCTCACCATCGAGCAGATGAGCGAGCAGTTCGGCGCTCGCACCGGAATGTTCGATGGCCTTGCGGTCCTCGCTGGAGGAGGGGTGCAGATCGTAGTAGGTCGAGTCTGTGCTAAGGATCGAGCCGATGCCGACCACCGCAATCTTGGCCTCCCGCGCCCGCTGGAAGACATCGGCGACGGCACGCATATTGATCAGCAAGTCCCGCTGCTTGGCATCGTCGGCAAACAGCGGCGCATGGATCTGATAGGAGCGTCCGCCGAGCCGGTCTGCCATCAGGGTCGAGACGTGGTTGACGTCGGTATAGTGCTTGCCTTGGACGCAGCCTGTCGCCGGGATCACGTCCACATCGAAGCGGCGAACGGGCTGCAGGCCGGCGACGACAGCGCCAACACCCTTGCCGCCGGTGATGCAGATCGTGTCGCCGTCAGCGATTTCCTCCAGCAGCAGCCGTGCCGCCGCTTCTCCAACCGCTTGCAGCGCCGTCTGCGGATTATCGGAAACGGTCGGCACCACCACGGCGCGGTCAATGCCGCCGAGCGCCAGCAGGCGTTCTTCCATATCCACCAGCGGCTCGACAGGCGACTTGATCTTGATTTCGACGAGGCCGAGCTGGCGGCCGCGCTTGATCAGCCGGTTCACGGTGGCATGCGAGATGCCGAGCTGGTCGGCAATCTGCGACTGTGTCAAACCTTCGAGAAAGTGCAGCACGAGCGCCTGGTGCATCTGGCGCGCGATGACGATTTCCTCGCGCGGCGCGGTTGTCTTGGGCTTCAATTTGGCAATCGGCATATCAGGCGGCCTTCCGCTTGTGCAGGAAATGGTCGATGGAGACGGCGGCGAGCAGAATGCAACCTTTGATCATGTCCTGCCAATAGACGGAAACGTCGAGCAGGATAAGCGATGAGGTGACGACCGAGAGCAGCGCGATACCGAGAATGGCACCGAAGATCGTACCCGAGCCGCCGTTCAGCGAAGCGCCGCCGATGACCGCCGCCGCGATGATGTTCAGCTCCATGCCGACGCCGAAAGTGGGGGTCGCCGCACCGAAGCGGGACATATAGATGACGCCGGCGACACCTGACAGCGTCGAGCACAGAACCGTCACCCAGAACTTCACCTGGTTGGTGCGGATGCCGGAATAGAGCGCCGCCTTCTCGTTGCTGCCGGTATAGAACACTTTGCGGAACGCGGTGGCCCTGCGCAGCAGGAAATCGAACAGAATGACGACGGCGACGAAGATCAGGATCACATAGGGAACGCCATGAAACGTGCCCTGCCCGACGGCCTTGAAACCTGCCGGCAGCGTGAAGAGCGACAGCGGCGTGCCTTTGGTGATGATCAGGCAAAGCCCCCGCACGATCACCATGCCGGCAAGAGAGGTGATGAAATGGTTCAGCCCCACCACCGTCACGAAGAACCCCATGATCGCCCCAATAGCGCCGCTCGCGAAAATACCGATCAGCGAGGCCGCCCACGGATCGAGCCCGGCGAGGAACAGCGAGCCGGAAAGCACCATGGCGAAGCAGACGACCGAACCTACGGCAAGATCGATGCCGCCGACGATGAGCAGGATCGTCATGCCGACAACGACGATGCCCTCCACCGAAAAGCTCATCAGCATGGCGCGGAAGTTGCCGAGCGTCAGGAAGTGCGGCGAGGCGAAGCTCATGATCACGCAGAGCGTCAGGATGATCGCGATCAACCCCGCCTCGCGCATGGTGCCGATGCGTTTCCAATGCCCCGTCTTCGGCATGTCCGCCGCCATCGTGTCGATTGCCATTCCCGTCTCTCCCTCCTTAGGCGGCATGATCTGCCGTCCTTGTCGCAC
The DNA here is from genome assembly GCF_001424985.1 of Rhizobium sp. Root1212. Classification (GTDB taxonomy): domain Bacteria; phylum Pseudomonadota; class Alphaproteobacteria; order Rhizobiales; family Rhizobiaceae; genus Pararhizobium. The sequence goes on along the minus strand of NZ_LMDA01000012.1, from coordinate 26,265 downwards.
TGATCCCCGATGCCAGGCGGATCACGGCTTCTTCCGTCATGTCTTCCGAGCCAAGCTCGCCGGCGATGCGCCCCTCCCGCACGACCAGCACGCGGTCGCAAAGCCCAAGCAATTCCGGCATCTCCGAAGAGATGACGACGATACCGATGCCCGAGCGCGCGAGATCGCGCAGCAACCGGTGAATTTCGGTCTTGGCGCCGACGTCGATACCCCGCGTCGGCTCGTCCATCAGGATCACCTTGGGTTTCACCGCAAGCTGCTTGGCGATCGCTACCTTCTGCTGGTTGCCGCCGGACAGCGACTTCACCGGGGCCTCGACGCCACCCATGCGCACAGCAAGCCGCCGCGCGAAATCCTCCGCCAGCGCCGCCTCGGCACGGCCGTTCAGCAGGCCCGCAGTGTTCGTGAGCGCTTTCAAGTTCAGCACCGAGATATTCTGGGCAATCGACATTTCCAGAAAGATGCCTGACCCCTTGCGGTCTTCCGACAGATAGACGATGCCGGTCTTGACCGCATCCGCATAGGCCCGGATCGCCTGCGGCTTGCCATGCAGGCGGACTTCGCCGGCCGTATGCGCGCGAAGCCCGCAAATGCCTTCGGCGATCTCCGTGCGGCCGGAGCCTATGAGGCCGCCGATGCCGAGGATTTCGCCCCTGCGCAGATCGAAGCTGATGTCATGGAAGCGCACGCCATCGCCAAGACCATCGATTTCAAGGATTGCCTCGTTCGAGACGTCTTCGGCCCTAAGCTTGTCCGGATAGAGCTGGGTGATCTCACGGCCGACCATGCGGCGCACGACATCGTCAGCCGTTACGTCGGCGATGTTGTCGGTGCAGACATAGCGGCCGTCGCGGAAAACGGTGACCCGGTCGCAAAGGCTGAAAATCTCGGCCATGCGATGGCTGATATAGATGATAGAGATACCGTTCGCCTTGAGGTCGCGGATGATGGAGAAGAGCTGCTGCGCCTCGGTTTCGGTAAGCGCCGCGGTCGGCTCGTCCAGAATGAGCACGCGGCAGTCGAGCGTCAGCGCCTTGGCGATCTCGACAAGCTGCTGGCTGGAAATCGGAAGGTCCGCGACCTTCCGGCGCACGTCGATGGCGGCCAGCCGGTTCATCACCTGCTGGGCATCGCGCTCCAGAGCGCGGTAATTCATGAAAGGGGAACGCCGTCGATTGGTCGCGGCCATGAACATATTCTCTGCCACGGTGGCATCCGGGCAGAGGGCGATTTCCTGATGCACCAGCCCAATGCCGAGCGCCTGCGCGGCAGCCGGTGAAGCGATGCGGACGGGTTTTCCATCGACACGGATTTCGCCTTCGGTTGGCTGCAGCACGCCAGCGATGATGTTCATCAGCGTCGATTTGCCCGCACCGTTTTCGCCGCAGAGCGCATGGACTTCGCCGCGTTCGAGCGTGAAATCGACATCGGTCAACGCCCGGATCGCCCCGAAATGCTTGGTCACGCCATGAATGCTGAGCACCGCCATCGTCTTTCTCCCTCTCCCGTCTTGCCATCCGCACGCAAGGATGCGGATGGCAACTATCGGAAGCTTACTCCTCGATACCCTTCGTGCCGCGGCGCTTCAGGTACTTATCCCAATAGAAGTCGTCGGCATTTTCGGCAGTGACGATCGAAAGACCGTTATCGACCACCGGAATGCTCATCGGGTTGAAGCCCGAGCGCTTGGCGTCGTTCATCGGGTCGATCAATTCCGGATGCTTGGCAAGCCACAGCAACATGAAGCCCATGTAGCCCTGCATGCCCTGGTTCGGGTTGATCGAACCGAAGACTTCACCGGCCTTGATCATGTCGAGAATGTTGGCGTTGACGTCGGCGCACATGACAAGAACCTTGCCGCCGTTTTCCTTGGCGGCCTGAGACGCGCCGATGGCGGAGTTCGCTTCCGGCATGAACACGGCACCGAGATTCGGATTAGCCTGGATCAGGCTCGAAAGCCCTTGATAGGCCTTGGTCGGGTCCTGGTTGGACGCGGCGCGGCCGACAAGCTTCATGTCCGGCCACTTCTCTTCCATACGGCCGATGAAGGCGGCGATACGTTTGTCGTGATTGTCCTGTCCCGGATTTTCCAGAACCGCATATTCGCCCTTGCCGCCCATCTTCTCGGCGATCGCATCGGCGGCATAGACGCCTTCGCGGGTGTTGTCCGAGGTGATGAAGGAGACGCGCTTGGACAGCGGCGAGTCGGCGGCAAACGTGACGACGGCCGTGCCCTGCTCGATGGCGCGGTTGATCGGCTCGATGAACGGGTCGGAGTTCATCGGATGGACGAGGATGCCGGCCGGGTTCTGGGCCAGCGCCTGGTCGAAAGTGGCGATCTGCTTGTTGACGTCGTATTCCGGCGTGCCGGTATATTCGGTTTCGCAGCCGAGCTGCTGACCTGCCTGCTTGAACATTTCATAGACCGGGAACCAGTATTCCACACCGGAGACCATGACGTTCATGACGTATTTTTCACCCGGCTTGCAACGAAACGGATTGTCCGTTTCCGCAGATGCCGTGCCGGCAAAAAGCGTTGCCGCAAGGACCGCCATGGCGGTCGAGCTTATAAATTTGCGCAAGATTCCTCCTCGAGGCCGAAGCCCCTCCCAAAAGCCCGAGGGCGTCTCAAAGACGCCGCTGATCGCGTTGAAACCGAACTTCCTCCTCGAAGTCCGATGAGGACAATAAAGGCGAAGGCAGAACCAATGTCAATATAATTCACAGTATGAAATATATTTCATTTGTAGCGAAACGGACTGCGCCCCTTCCACGCCCGTTCCGTGCGACAGCCATGACCACCGACGGTAGCGCCCGTATTGATCCGCCGTTTCGGGTGGCTGGCGTCTTTCTACCGGCGCTGGCAGGGCTTCTGATCCGCAGCGCTACTGCCGGGACCTTTTCCGCGCGGATTTATCCGGTACCGATCCTCGATGGAGGATTGCGAGGCCGATTGCGGGCGTTTCGCTCGGCAATACGGTCGCGGGCGGGCTTACCGATATCGGCGTGGTGATCGCCACCCCGGCCGTCATGCGTGGCGCTCATCGTCATGAACCGCTCGCATCACTGCCATAAGCAGAGACGCCAAAGGCGATCCATGGAATTTAGGCAGGATGGAGCGTCCGGAAAATGCGATCCGACTCTCCTTCGACCGACCACGGTCTGGCGATGCCGCCCAGGCTCTCGCCGACGGCAAGCCCTGCCTGGATGGCGTCCTCGTGAAAGCCAGAGCCGAAATAGGAGCCGCAGAACCAGGTATTGGCTTCACCCTGAAGCGACCAGAGCTGCTTCTGCGCGGCGAGCGTTTCGGCATTGAACAACGGATGCTGGTAGAGGCCTCGCCAGATGACCTTGTCTTCCGCGGGAGCGTGTAACGGGCTGAGCGTTACGAAGAACGGACGCGGATCGGCGATACCCTGCAGCCGGTTCATCCAGTAGGTAACGCAGGGCTTGCGGGGTGCTGCGCCATCACGCCCGGAACGCGCAAGATAGTTCCAGCTCGCCCAGACGCGGCGGCGGCGCGGCATCAGGCTTTCGTCGCTGTGCAGGACGGTCTCGTTATCGCCATAGGCGAAAACACTCAGCAGGTCCGCTTCTCGCTGCGACCGGTCGGCGAGCATTTCGAGCGCCTGGTCGGCGTGAGCGCCGATCACCACATGATCGAACCATTCGGGCTCCGCACCGGCCACGGAAATCTCCACCGCGCCATTCACCCGACGGATCGCCTTCACCGGGGCGTTGGTACGGATACGGTCATGGAAGGGCGCGACAAGGCGTTCGACATAGGCGCGGCTGCCGCCGTCCACCGTGCGCCAGATCGGTCGGCGCATGAATTTCAAAAGGCCGTGGTTCTCGCAGAAGCGCACGAAGGAAAGCGCCGGATAATTGCCGATTTCCAGCGCCGGTGTCGACCAGATCGCAGCCGCCATCGGGTATAGATGATCCTCCCGAAAGGCACGGCCGAAGCCCGCACTGTCGAGATAGTCGTTGAGGCTCGCCGACGGGTCGAGATTGCGCACGCCGCTCGGCGCCTGCCGATAGAAGCGTACGAGGTCACGCAGCATCGACCAGAAACGCGGGCTTGCGAGATTGCTGCGCTGGGCGAAAAGGCCGGCAAGATTTGTTCCTGCATATTCCAGTTGCCCTTCGTCCATCGAGACGGCGAAGGACATGTCCGATGCCTTGGTCGGCACGTCAAGATGGGCAAACAGCGCCGCGAGATTGGGATAGGTCGCTTCATTATAGACGATGAAGCCGGTATCGACGGCGGCATCGCCGGACGTCACCGTGTGAGAATGGCCGCCCGTGCGATTGTCGGCTTCGAAAACCGTCACCTCATGGCGTTGCGACAGAAGCCATGCGGCGGAAAGACCGGCAATGCCCGTGCCGACAACTGCAATTTTCAGGGACCGGTCCGTTTGGGGAAAATGGCGCATGACGATCCTTCTGCAACTGCCAAGCTCATGAGAAACTATCAAGACCCTTTACGGGAGCGGGCTTATGGCGGATCACTGCGCACAGCCTATTTCGTCCCGTGTGATCCGCTTCGGAGAATGCCGCGTAGAAGGATGCATGAATGAAGTTTCCAACCCCATCGAGATCGATCGCGACCCAGGTGTGCCGACAGGCCGGCGGCTTGCCGTGGTGAGTTCAAGGGAAACGCAACAGACGCCCTCGCCCGACACGCTTGTGGAAATGATGATGCAGATCGCGCAGGGTCGTGATCGTCAGGCCTTCGCGTTGCTGTTTCGCTATTTCGGACCCAGGCTTAAAACCTTCTTCTTGCGCTGGAGGCTTCCGTCGGGCGCGGCGGAGGATCTGGTGCAGGAAACGATGCTGAACGTCTGGCGCAAGGCCTCCTATTTTGATCCCGAACGGGCGGGCGTCGCGACGTGGATCTTCGCCATCGCCCGCAACATCCGTATCGACTACATGCGTCGCCAGCGTGATCCGTCAACCCTTCCGCCCGATCCCGAGAACAGGCCGGACACGGTCGAAGACGGATTGCTCGGGGCCGAGCGGGATGCGCGGGTGCGCCAGGCGCTGAGCGCGCTCTCGCCCGAGCAACAGACGATCGTCCGTCTCTCCTATTTTAGCGAGAAATCGCAGACCGAAATCGCCGATGAGCTGGGTATCCCTCTCGGCACCGTAAAATCTAGAACACGCCTGGCCATGAACCGGCTGCGCGCGCTGCTGGAAGACAAACCATGACCAACAGAAATCACGCAACCGACGACACCTTGATGCGCTTTGCCGCCGGCACGCTTGCCGCCGGGCCGGCCATCGTTGTCGAGGCGCATCTGGCAAGCTGCCCGGTCTGCAGGGCCCGCGTGGGCGAATATGAAGCGCTCGGCGGCTCCCTGTTGGAGGAGATGGAGCCCACGCCACTCTCGGCAACGGTGCTGAGCGACATGCTTGCGATGCTGGACAATGAAGAGGCTACCGGCGCTACCGTGCCGCCGCCGCTCGCCCCCGTTGAGATCGAGGGCATCCGCCTGCCGGACGCCCTGCGCGGCTGCGATATCGGAAGCTGGCGCTGGATCGGTCCCGGCATGAAGATGAGCCGTGTCGGCGTGCCGCAGGACCCGGATGCCAATCTCATCCTGCTCAAGGTCGGCCCCGGCCGCGCCCTCCCCGATCACGGGCATGTCGGAACCGAGTTCACCTACATCGTCTCCGGCTCGTTCTCCGACAAGTTCGGCACGTTTCGCCCAGGCGATCTTGCTGAAATGGATGACGACGTCGAGCACCAGCCGGTTGTCGACAAGGATGGCGAATGCATCTGCCTCGCGGCTATGGAAGGCAAGATGCGCTTCAAAAACGTCATCGGCCGCATGTTGCAGCCGATCTTCGGGATCTGAGCCATGACGGCGGCCGGACTGTTCATTCTTCTGGCCGTCGCCATCTCGTTTGCCATGACCGCCGTCTGGTTTGCCGTCCTCAAGGGCGCGACATCCGGCTGGATCGACGCGATCTGGTCGTTCCTTGTCGGCGCCGCCGGTATGGTCGTGTCACTTGCCCCGATCGATGGCTGGGAGGGAGACTGGCAACGGCGGGTTGTCGTCACGATCGTCGCGGGGCTGTGGTCCTTTCGGCTTGGCCTGCATATCCTGCGGCGCACCCTGCAGGGCGGCGAAGATCCGCGCTACGCCAAACTGCGGGAGGAATGGGGGGAAAGCTGGCGTTCACGCCTCTTCCTCTTCCTGCAGATACAGGCTGCCGCCGCGCTCCTGCTGGCCGCAACCGTTTTCATCGCCGCACGAAACCCCGCAACGGGCCTTCAATGGAGCGATGTCGCCGGTATCGTCATCCTTGTGACGGCGGTCGTCGGAGAAGGCGTTGCCGATGCGCAGCTGGCGCGGTTCCGCGAAAACCCGGCAAACAAGGGAAAGGTCTGCGACGAGGGCCTGTGGAGCCTTTCACGCCACCCCAACTACTTCTTCCAGTGGCTGGGATGGACCGGATACGCTGTTATCGCCATCGGTCCGTACGGCGCTTGGGAATTGGGCTGGCTGGCGCTCGCCGGCCCTGCCTTCATGTACTGGCTGCTGGTCCATATTTCCGGAATCCCGCCGCTTGAAGCGCACATGCAGCGCTCGCGCGGCAGCGCTTTCGCCGCCTACGCCAATCGCGTCAATGCCTTCTGGCCAGGCCCGCAACTGAGGAAGAAGACGCCATGAACCTTGCCGCTACCGCCATCACCGCCGCCGAGCGGCTGCCGCTTCCCGATCCCGCCCTGCGCTTCGGCATCAGCCGGCTCGTCGGCCGCACGCGCCGCTTGCTGGCACAGGGCAGCGGCCCTACGGATCGCGACTTTGCACGATCGATGGCCGAATGGCCGATCGCCGTTCACACCGACGAGGCCAACGCCCAGCATTACGAACTGCCGGCGGCGTTTTTTGCGCTGACGCTCGGTCCGCGCCGCAAATATTCCTCCTGCCTCTATGCCTCACCCGGCGACACGCTGGCGGAAGCGGAAATTTCGGCGCTGGAAGAAACCTGCGCCCATGCAGATCTTGCCGACGGCCAGAACATTCTCGAGCTGGGTTGTGGCTGGGGTTCCCTCTCCCTGTTCATGGCTGAGCGCTATCCTTCTGCGCGCATCGTCTCCGTTTCGAATTCGTCGTCGCAACGCGCCCATATCGAGGCGGAAATCGAGCAGAGAGGCCTTCGCAACCTCACGATCGTCACCGCCGATATGAACGATTTTTCTCCCGACAGCATCTTCGACCGGATCGTTTCGGTGGAGATGTTCGAGCATATGTCCAACTGGAAGTCCTTGCTTGAACGGGCGCGCGGATGGATTAGCGACGACGGCCGGCTCTTCCTGCACGTGTTCTCCCATCGCAAGACCCCCTACCGCTTCGACCATGCCGACAAGGCGGACTGGATCGCGCAGTATTTCTTCACCGGCGGCGTCATGCCGAGCCACGGGCTGGTGCGGGAGTTCAGCGACAGCTTCGCCGTCGAAGCGGACTGGCGCTGGAACGGCAAGCACTACGAACGCACGGCGCTCGACTGGCTCGACAATTTCGACAGAAATCGTAGCGCCATCCGCGCCATTTTCGAAGCAACCTATGGCCCGGACGCGGCGCTCTGGATGCGGCGCTGGCGGATGTTCTTTCTCGCCACCGCCGGCCTTTTCGGGCATGCCGACGGCGACGAATGGGGCGTCAGCCACTACCGCCTGCGCCCCGCAGGCGCAGGGCCGTGATCTCCTTTTTTCGCAAGCTGGTCGAAAGGGTGCGGGCCTATGCCCGCCATCCGGACCCGCGTGTCGCCGCGGCGAATGTTATCGCGCTGCTGGTCGCCTCCAACCAGCCGTTCTATCCACTCTATCTTTGGTGGACGGTCAGCACCGACATTACGGCCGCGTGGTTCACGTTTCTCTCGACGCCATTCTTTCTCGCCGTGCCGGCCGTTGCGCGCCGGAACGGTGTCGCGGGCCGGGCGCTTCTGCCGCTGACCGGCGTCGGCAATACCATGCTGTCGGCCTGGCTCTTCGGCACGGCGTCCGCCGTCGAAATCTTTCTCGTTCCCTGCGGGGTGATTGCGCTTCTGCTGTTTCGCCCAAGCGAGCGGCTTGTCGGGCTGGCGCTCACCGCCCTCGCCTTCAGCGTCTTCCTGTTTTTGCACGATGCCTATGGATTGCCGCTGGCGCTGTATGACGCCACTGAATACGCCGCACTGGCGCGGCTGAACCTTATCAGTGCCAGTATGCTCACGGCTTTCGTCGCCCTCACGTTCTCCAGTCTGCTTGCGCAGGCCGAAAAATCAGCCGACACGGCTGGCCAGCAGGAAGCCGGCTGACGCGCCGACGGCTGTGACGAAGCCACCCCAGACCATATCGGCAAGCGTGACGACAAGCGGCCAGTCCTTCAATGTCGCCTGGTTGGTGAGGTCGTAGGTCGCGTAGGCTACGAGGCCGAGCACCGCGCCGTTCAGGGCCGCCTTGCCGAGACTGCCGCTCTCGACAGCCGGCAGCACGGCGAAGAAAACGATGCCCGCGACATAGATCACATAGAAGAAGACGGCGGGCGCCAGATGAAACTGCGGTGCAAGCCTGTCGCCGAGCAGCGGCCTGTAGAGCATATCCGCCATTGTCGTCAGCCAGATGGCATCGACGACCAGAAAGGCTACGCCGGTCGTAATATAGGCTGTGATAACCGTTTTCATGCCTGCGTCTCCCGCGGTTTTCCCTATTCCTTACGGCAAGTTTGCCTTCCTGGATCACCGTGAGTGAACCAAATGGCCTGCCTATGCGTATGTTAGGAAAAGCAAAGAGGATAGGCCGATGAGGATAGCCGTTCTGACTGCATGCGCCGCCGTGATCTCGACAGCCGCCGCATCTTACGCGCAGCAATCCGCCGACCCGAGCGGCATATGGCTACGTGACGATGGCAACGCGCGCGTGCGCATTGCGCCCTGCGGCGGCAAGATATGCGCGACCAATCTCTGGATCGGCGATACCAGCAAGGGCGAGGAAGCCGGTGACCGCCTGGTCATGTCGCTTGAGCCAAAATCGGCGGACACGCTGGCCGGGACCGCTTACGATGCCAAACGTAACCGCACCTATTCGATCACCGTGCAGGTCTCGGACAAATCGCTTCTCACCCGCGGCTGCATTCTGGCCGGCGTGTTGTGCAAGAATGTCCGCTGGCAGCCGGCGCAGTGACGGCGATCGGCAAGGATCAGGCATGAGGGAAAAGCGCGTCACCAGCATGGCCGACAACGGCCCGCCTCCCGCTGCGGCCGGAACGCTTTATTCCGGCAAGGTCATGCACCAGCGGCTCAATCCGTTCGGTCATCGTTTCAGCTACAGCGTCTTTTCACTGCTGGTCGATATCGACCGCCTCGACGATCTTGCCGAACTTTCGCGTCTGCTCTGCGTCAACCGGGCTGGCGTACTTTCCTTTCACGAACGCGACCACGTCGAAAAGGACGACGAGACGCTACGCCAGTTCACGGACCGCCTGCTGGCGCGCGCCGGGCTTGACAGACCCGCAGCGCGTATCCTGCTACTCGCCTACCCGCGCATGTTCGGCTATGCCTTCAACCCGATCTCGACCTACTTCGCCTACGATAAGGACGGGCGGTTGCTTGCGATCATCTATGGCGTGCGCAATACCTTCGGCGAGCGCCATAGCTACGTGGCGCCCGTGCTTGCCGGGGAGCAGAGCCCCGCCGGCATTCGCCAGACGCGCACGAAGATTTTTCACGTTTCTCCCTTCATGGATATGGGGCTGCGCTACCACTTCCGCATCCTGCCACCGGGCAAAACGGTACGCGTGCGCATCCATGAAACCGCCGGCACGGAGCCGATGCTTGCTGCGACGTTCAATGCGGATGCGACCGCCCTCAACGACGCCAACCTCGCGCGCTATCTCCTGCGTTTCCCTTTCATGACACTCAAGGTCATGGCCGGCATCCACTGGGAGGCGCTCAAGCTCTGGCTCAAGGGTGCGCGCTTTCGCACCAGCCCGCCTCCGCCCGAAACAGCAAGCTACCGCGATACGGCCTGATCATATTCGTTGGTTACCGACATCAGGTCGCGCCATCGTGGGTTGGATATGCTGACGGTCGAACCTCACAGCTTCCGCCAGATCCGCACGAAACCTGGCAAGTTCCTCCTGCTGCCGGCCATGATCAGGAAGACGCAGAAGATAGGAAGGATGCACCGTCACCATCATGCTGCCGCCTGTGTCGATATCCAGCAGATCTCCTCTTAGATCACCCAGCTTTTGCTGCCTGCCCGTCAGCGAGGCGACCGCGGTGGCGCCCATCGCAACAACCAGTTTCGGCTTGACGAAATCCAGTTCCAGCTTCAGCCACCACTTGCAATGCTGCACTTCGCCAAGGTTCGGCTTCTGGTGAATACGACGCTTGCCGCGAAGCTCGTATTTGAAATGCTTGACCGCATTGGTGACGTAGACGCGTGTCCGATCAAGACCAACGGCCTGTGCCGCCTCGTCGAAAACCCTGCCAGCCGGCCCGACAAACGGACGTCCGGCGAGATCTTCCTGATCTCCCGGCTGTTCGCCGACAATCATGATGTCGGCATTTTCCGGCCCTTCACCGAAAACAGTCTGGGTCGCGTTGCAATGGAGCGGACACCGCATGCATGCCATCGCCTGCTCCCGCGCCTCTGCCAATGTTGTCGGCTCTGAGACCGCGCTTGCGACCGGCGTCTTCGCCGCGGCCTGGAGGCGGGTGTGAAACAGCGGCGCATCGGTTGCCGCCCGCTCGGCCATGGCAATCACTTCAGCCTCTGCGCTTGCGATCATATCTGGAATGAGCTCGGCTTCCGGTAGATTCTTCCAATATTTCTTCGGCATTTCCGTCTGCATCATTTTTACCTTCAACCGCGCCGGGTTGAAGATGTGTCGGAAGTACGTTCGCCATAGCGTTTCCGTCTGATCGGAAAGCTTCGGGTTTTCTGCCGGAGAAGACGAGACGTGAAGCTCCTCACCGTCCCACGCCGCGGTTCCCTTGGGCGTGGCAATCATCCAATCCATGTCCGTGAAGCGGCGCTGGAAGAAAGGCGCGACGCGCGAGACGATGTAATGATCCGGTTCGAACCAGGCAAAGAAGCGTCGGCGCCTTCCGTAACCGCCGTCCGGTATCTCCTTGAAACGAACGAAAGCCGTCATCTTGTGGCAATCGCGCCGAACGGATTTTTCCATGGTCCGCAACGCGGCCACATCCGCATCGGCACGGATCGCCAGGAGCGACGGCTCAGCCTGAAGCCGGAAGAGGAGACCGTAAAGTCGTCCGAAGCGGGCGGGGTCGGAATGACAAATGACAGCTTCCGCAAGCGACAGGAATGCTTTCGGTACCGTGAGCAACGAAGAGGCGCTCACGGCCGGAATTTTAGCCGTGTCCGCCGCCGGCATGTCGAAAAGGTCGTCAGCGGCATCCGCTCGAACACGCCAGTCGATGTCCTCCGGCAAGACTTTTGCGGCGAAAAGCCCTCGCGCGGCACGACGCCATTCGGAAAGATCGCCCCTGCCCTCCAGTACAATCCTGTGCATCAGAAAAGCGCCAGTTGTTCGGGCTTGGGCTCGAACATTGCCCGCAGGTCGGACCTCTCGGCCAGCCGGTGCGGCGTCCAGCCCTCGGCCACGATGAAGGCCTGCACTTTCTTTACCGAGACGTGCAGCCGGGCGAGGTCCTCCAGCCGCAATCGGCGGTGACGTCGCGACGACAGGACGCCTGCCACCGCCTTCGTCCCAAGGCCGGGCACCCGGAGCAACATTTCCCGTTCGTCCCGGTTGATATCGACCGGAAAACGGTCGCGGTTGGCGAGGGCCCAGGCAAGCTTCGGATCGAGCTTTAGATCCAGCATGCCGCCCGGCTGCTTCTCGGTGATTTCCTCTATGCCGAAACCGTAGAAGCGGTAGAGCCAATCGGCCTGATAGAGCCGATGCTCCCGGATCAGAGGCGGCTTGATCAGCGGCAATGTCTTGGAAGCATCGGGAATGGGACTGAAGGCGGAATAATAGACGCGCCGTAGCCCGTAGCTTCCGTAAAGCCGGGCGCTGGTGCCCAGGATCGTGCGGTCATTCGACTGATCGGCGCCGACAATCATCTGCGTGCTCTGGCCGGCCGGCACGAAGCGCTTGCGTCGTTTCGTCTGCAGTGTCGGTTCACTGGCGGCTTCAATTTTCAGCCGAAGTTCACCCATGGAGCGACGAATATTCGCAGGGTGTTTTTCCGGGGCAAAACGGGTAAGCCCGGCATCAGTGGGCAACTCGATATTGATGGAAAGCCGGTCGGCGTAAAGCCCTGCCTCTTCAATGAGCAGCGGCGATGCTTCAGGAATCGATTTCAGATGGATGTAGCCGCGAAAATTATGAGTAACGCGCAGTTCGCGGGCAATACGCACCATTTCCTCCATCGTATAATCCGATGAACGGATGATCCCGGACGAGAGAAACAGCCCCTCGATGTAGTTGCGCCGGTAGAATTCCAGCGTCAGCCACACCACTTCCTCCACGGAAAACCGGGCTCGCTCGACATTGCTGGACGACCGGTTGACGCAATAGGCGCAATCATACATGCAGAAATTGGTCATCAGGATTTTGAGCAGCGAAATGCAGCGACCGTCCGGCGCATAGGCATGGCAAATGCCGGAACCTTCCGTCGATCCGACGCCGCCCGACTTCAGGGAGTCCCGCTTGACACTACCGCTTGAGGCGCAGGACGCATCGTATTTGGCTGCATCCGAAAGAATGGCCAGCCGCTCATTCAATGACTTCTTCATAAATGTTCATGATATGTTCTTATGCGCCGTTGTCAATACCGTTGGTGGGAACAGGCGCAATACCGCAATCATGAAGAAGCCCCCGACGCACTAAGCCAACGCGCCAGGGGCCCTCGCTGCAACGTCCCGATCCTGACGTCGCCCGGCCAGCATGTCATTTAAAAATGACACTTTCAGCGGTTCAAAAACAAATGTTCGGTGCCGGACCACGGTAAGGTAATCCTCAGTGCCGTTTACTCGGCAGGAGCAACGCGTCTGGCAAATGGCAGACACAGGATGGCGCAAGCCGTCAGAATGGCAACAACCAGCCACGCCTCGTTAAGAGCCTGCACCGTCGCTGCTGTTTGCAGCAACGGATCGAGCATCGCCATCGCCGCTTCGTCCAGGCCGCCTTTGTGCTCTGCCAGCGTCTGAAGCGGCACGCCGATGAATGTCGCGGTATCGGTATCCCCAGCCTGTAGGCGTTCAAGCAGCGAACGGCCGAGGGGCTCAGAGCGGGTATAAATGATCGTATCAATCAGCGCGATGCCGATTGCGCCACCCAGATTCCGCATCAGGTTGAACAGCCCGCTGGCATCCGGAACCTTGTCGGGTGAAAGCGTTCCGAGCGCCAGCCGCGTCGGCGGCAATAGGCAGAACATGATGGAGACGCCGCGCAGGATCTGCGGCCAGAACATCGCGTCATAGTCGGATTGCGGGTTCTGGAACGCACTCATGGCGATGCCGACGGCAAAGAGCGCGAAGCCGAGCGCAGAGAGCAGTCGAGCATCGACGCGTTTTTCCAAAGCGACGGCAATGGGCGCGGTTATGAGCTGCGCCACTCCGGTGACAAGCATGGTCATGCCGATCTCAAGAGCATTGTGGCCCCTGACAAATGCCAAAAAGACGGGCATGAGATAGACGGAGCCGAACAGGCCGATACCCAAGATGAAGCTGAGGACAGACCCCACCAGAAAGTTTCGATCGCGAAAATTGCGGAGTTCGATGAGCGGACGTGTCCGGCCAAGCGACCGCAAAACAAAGACGCATCCGCAGAGGACCGACAGTCCAAGCAAACCGACGATGTAAAGCGACGCCCAGCCACTGGTAGGTGCTTCCTTCAAGGCTAGCTCGAGTGACGCCAGACTTATCGCCATCAGCGCGAGCGAGAACACGTCCAGGTTCCGAAGTTCGGACGTATCGAGACCTTCGCGCGGCAGTGATCGCATGGCGACCAAAGCAGCGAGAATGCCGGGAATGACATTAATCAGAAACAGCCAATGCCAGGAATAGGTTTCCGTGAGCCACCCGCCGACGATAGGGCCGACGGTTGGAGCAAGGACGGCGAGAACGCCAGCAATCGTCGTGGCGATAGCCTGCCTTCCTTTAGGAAACAGGATGAAGACGGCTGAAAAGACCGACGGGATCAAAGTGCCGCCGGAAAAACCTTGGAGAACGCGCCACGACACCAGTTCACCGAATGTGCTGCTTATCGCGCAGCCGGCGGATGCAATGACGAACACCGTAAGTGAAGTAACGAACAGCCAGCGCATCGTCAGAAACCGGGTCAGAAAGCCCGTCAATGGGATCGCAACGATCTCGGCGATGAGATAGGCGGTCTGTATCCAGCTCATCTGGTCTGGATTGATATCAAGTGCCGACTGGATGGTCGGAAGCGAAGTCGCCACGACCTGAACGTCGAGAATGGCCATGAACATGCCGACGCACATCGCCATGAACCCCGTCCACACCAAGATGGGGGGCATGGCCGCGCGCGAAAGATCAGGCCCGTTCTGCATGGGATAAACCTGACAGGGCGGCATTCTCGGCCCTGATCCGTATCGTCAGGATCAGGGCGTTGGCGAGCGTGAATATGAGTGCATAGAGCGGCATGTCGAAGCAGAGTGGAAGGACGGCGATCTCGCCGATCACAACGACGTAGTTCGGATGCCGTAAGAATCGATAGGGGCCGCTCATCACCAGGGTCTCTCCGGGTATCACAATGATCCGTGTGGTCCAGCGCCGGCCAAGCGTGGACAAGGTCCAGAGCCGCAATATCTGAAGTCCTGCGAAGACAGCGATCCAAGCCATCTCAAGCGGCGCATTCCAGGCGAGCAGCCACAGACCGAGAAGCCATACCGCATGCAAAACCACGATAGCCGGATAGTGGCCGGCCGCGACTTCGGTCGCTCCCCTTACCATCAGTGCTCGGGTATTGTTTCTGGCAAGCCGGAGCTCGCCCAAACGTTCGAATGTCACCGCCATGAGGAGCAAGATCGACCAGATCATGCCGCGGCCTTCAAAGACACGCAGCTCAACGTGAAGCCTGGGCCCATGGCGGTCAGCAGCGTTCGCCGCGGAAGACCGGAGGCGATCAAACGATCCAGAACGAACAATGCGGTCGGCGATGACATGTTGCCATAATCCGACAGGACGTCCCGCTCATGATTCAGGCTGCCTTGACCCAGCGCCAATGCCGATTCCAGCGCATCGATTACCTTCGCACCGCCGGGGTGACAGGCAAATCGGTCGATATCCTCAACCGTCAGACCCGATCGAGCCAGTATCGATGTTACCGCGGGCTGGATATTTGCAGCCGCAAACGGCGGTATGGCCCGGTCGAAAATCACGCCAAGTCCTTCCGGATCGACGCTCCAGCCCATGATATCCAGCGTGTCGGGCCAGCTATGCTGACCACTCATTTCGATCTCCGCGATACCATCATCGGCGGCACGAAGCACACAGGCCGCCGCCCCGTCTCCAAACAAGGCCGTTGCGACGATGTTGGCCTTCGTCAGTTTGTCGATCCGAAACGCAAGTGTGCAGGTCTCGACCGCGACCAGCAGAACGACAGAACCCGGCCGCGATGCTGCCAACCGGGAAGCGATGGAAAAGCCCGAAACGCCCCCGGCGCACCCGAGCCCGAAAACCGGAACACGTTCCACATCGCTGCGAAATCCCATTTGTGTACTCACCCGCGCCTCAAGGCCCGGTGTCGCGATCCCGCTAGACGTCACGGTGACGATCGTATCGACCTCGTCAGCGGACAGACCAGCCGCTTGCAATGCCTTGTTGGCAGCGGACACGAACAGTGCACCTGCACCTTCGATGAAAGCGTCGTTCCTGTCCGGCCAGCCCGGCGTCGTGAAATACCAGTCGAGAGGACGGACGCCGTAGCGCCGTCTGATGCCCGAACTTTGGAAAACCTTCGCCAGACGCTCGAAGTCGGCATATCGGGATGAAAAGGCCTGATGGGATGCAAGTGCGGCGTCACGTTGATCAATGACATGCGGAGGGACGGCAGTCCCGATCGAGACAATCTTTACGGATTCAGACATGAAGATTCCTGCTGAGCGCTTCAGGGCTCGGGCCTGCTGCGCCAAGGCCGGTCCGATATAGGAACGTGCTGTTTCCGCAAAGGTTTCTTGGAATGCCGAATTAAATTAGAAGTATTCTATGAAACTCATGTCTCGGCCGCCGATTAGAAGGGGTTTAAAGCCCTGTTCCAACGAGAGCACCTATTCCGGCGGTGAGCGCCATCGCGAACGCGCCCCAGAACGTGACCCGCAGCGTTGCACGCGTGACATCGGCTCCACCGGCTTTCGCGCCGATTGCCCCCAGGAGAGCAAGGAACAAAAGAGAAGCGATCGAGACTGCCGTCACAAGCATTGATGCGGGAGACAGCAAGACCATGAGCAGAGGCATGGCGGCACCGACCGAAAAGGTTGCCGCCGAAGTCAGTGCTGCCTGTATGGGTCTTGCCGCGGTCATCTCCGAAATACCAAGTTCGTCATGGGCATGGGCGGCGAGTGCGTCCTTGGCCATGAGTTGATCCGCAACCTGACGGGCAAGCGTAGCATCCAGTCCCCGGCGAACGTAGATTTGCGCCAGTTCCTCGCGCTCCTGGCCCGGCTGCGTTTTCAGTTCGAGACGCTCGCGGTCAAGGTCGGCCTTTTCGGTGTCGGACTGTGAACTCACGGAGACATATTCTCCGGCTGCCATGGACATGGCCCCCGCTACGAGGCCGGCAATACCGGCGACCAGAACCTGGGAACTGGCAGCTGAAGCGGAAGCGACTCCGACAATGAGGCTGGCCGTCGAAACGATGCCATCATTGGCGCCCAGAACTGCAGCCCGGAGCCATCCGATCCGGGAAACGAGATGATTTTCTGTGTGCAGGCGGCTCATAAAGATGTCCTTAAATTGCTTATGATCCCCCGCGTATTTCCGCGTAGGATCATAAGCTGGCGTGGGAGGTATGACGCTTAGTGTTCAAGATCGCCGCTTCCAGCCCGTGATCATAGCACGGACAAGATTTTCCCGGTGTTCTACACTCGCCAGCACGACCCCTGTGATGTGCAGGACGATAAGAACGAGCGTCGAATAAACCAGCGTTTTATGGGTATTTTCCACCCATTCGACACCCCAATAGGCATCGGTCGTCATCATATATCCCGTCGTGACGATGCCCGAGATCGCCAGGAGCAGTGCGATCACCATTGCACCGCCCGCGGGATTATGCCCGATATAACGCCTGGCCCGCATTCGAGCCGTGTCGGCGAGAAAACGCAAAACCGTCGCAGGACTGTGAACGAAGTTGACAAACCGCGCGTGTTCGGAGCCGAAGAGGCCCCAAATCACGCGGATCGCGACAAGGCTGCCGATGGTGTAACCGGACAGGATGTGCGCCGACTTCCATTCGTCGCCCGTAAAGAACGAGAACGTGAAGAAGCCGACGAGGGCCCAATGGAAAACTCTGACAACCGGGTCCCAGACTTTAAGCCGCTCCGGCCGCTGTTGGCAACCGGAGACAGAGCCGGGCATGTTCTGCTCGGCGGGGCGCATCAATCGTCTCCGTCGACGCCGACCTGAACGCCCGTTTCCGGGTTGGACAGCGCCTCGACCTTCTTGCCATCCTTCACGCCGTAAATTTCGTAGCAGCCGCTTTCTGCCTTCACCTGGCGGACTTCGAAGCCCATGCCGGCGGCTTTGGCTTTCATCGCGTCCTTCGTCATCCACTTGGCCTGTGGGACATCTCCACACTTGCCGGCGTCGTCAGCATGGGCAATACCGCCGAGAACGGTCGCTGCGAACAGGGAGGCAATTACGAATGTCTTCATCATCAATATCCTTCGTTGACCCGGTCGGGCACTCTTGCTCCGACCGTCGACTGCAATCTAAGCGAAGGGGGCTGAGCGATAGCTGACGTCAAATGTCAGCGAAACTTCAGCTTCGCGGTGGTATTGTTGGGAATGAAACACGCGCGCTACACGGCATCGGGACGCCGGGCAAAGACCGGATTGGCGCTCGCCGTCGTCCTCGGGCTGACATTCGGACATGCGGCGCCCCTGCATGCCGACGATGACGACGAGACGAAGACAAGGAATTTTGATGAAACCCGCGATATACTGCGCGACCGCGTTCAGAAGGGCGAAATAAAATCGCTTGCCGAGCTTCGTCATATCGTCTTGAGCAAAGTGCCCGGCGATATCGTTTCGACATCGGTTGATCAGGAGTATGGTGTGACGGTCTATGACTTCCGGGTCCTGAACTCCGTCAACAGACTGATCGAAGTCGAGGTCGATGCAGCATCCGGGATGATCCTTGAAATCGAGAACGACGAATGAGAGTGATGCTCGTCGAAGACGACCTGTTGATCGCACGGGATGTGATCACCCATCTGGAGCGGGCCGGGTTCCTGGTTGTCCATGAAAGGGATGGCGAGTCCGGCTGGTTCACGGGCGATACCGAAGAGTTCGCCGCCATCGTGCTTGATCTGGGACTTCCGCGCATGGACGGTCTGTCCATTTTGAAGCGCTGGCGTTCGCAGGGCCGCACGACTCCCGTCCTGATCCTGACAGCGCGCGGCAACTGGCAGGAGCGCGTCGAAGGTATCGATGCGGGGGCCGACGACTATCTGGCAAAGCCCTTCCAGATGGCCGAATTGCTGGCACGTCTGCGTGCGATCATTCGCCGTAGTGCCGGACAGGCCAGTTCCATCATGGCCTTCGGGGATGTCACAATCGATCTGCGCACAAAGACGGTCACGCGCCTTGGCTTGCCGGTCGATCTGACCCCACTTGAGTATCGGTGTCTTGCTTTCCTCGCCAACAACAGTGAACGTAACGTCGCTCAGATGGAACTGACCGAACAGCTCTACGCACAGGACTTCGAGAGGGACAGCAATTCGGTCGAGGTTCTTGTGGGGCGTTTGCGGCGCAAGCTCGGTCATGAGTTCATCGC
The DNA here is from genome assembly GCF_001424985.1 of Rhizobium sp. Root1212. Taxonomy (GTDB): domain Bacteria; phylum Pseudomonadota; class Alphaproteobacteria; order Rhizobiales; family Rhizobiaceae; genus Pararhizobium. The sequence goes on along the minus strand of NZ_LMDA01000012.1, from coordinate 7,280 downwards.
GACGCGACGAGGATACGGATACCGCATCAACGGACATCGCCCGTGATGCTGTCCATCCGCCAACGCTTCCTCCTGATTTCTCTGGTCTCTGTCTTCGTAGCGCTTGTCATGGCGAGCGTGGTGATGGTTGCACTGTTTACCCGCAACCTGGAGCGTCGGATCGATTTGGAGCTGGCGGGGCATATCAATACCATCGCCGGGGCGCTGCGCTTTGCCGCCGACGGCAGGGTCGAGCTTCCCAATCGCCCGGTCGACCGGCGCTTCGAGGAGCCTTACAGCGGTCTGTACTGGCAGGTAGAGGACGACCATCGCAACGATCAACTGCGGTCCGCGTCACTTTGGGACTATGCCCTGCCTCTGCCGGAAGACGGACAGGAGACCGGTTCGGTCGACCGCTACCATCTTGATGGGCCGGACAAGACAGACCTCATTGTCCAGGAGCGCAAGATCATCGTCTCCGCTCCCGATGGAAAACGGGCGATCCGGGTGGCTGCTGCAATCGACGCTTCAGAGGTGAAGACGGCAAGCCGTGGCTTTATGCTCGACATCGTTCCATACATGGTGGCGCTGGCCATCTTCCTGATCGCGGCATCTCTGGCGCAATTGACCTATGGTCTAAGGCCACTGTCCACGATTACCAAAGGATTGGATGATATCCGCGAACGGAAGTCGGACCGACTTGATGGCAGGTTTCCGAAAGAACTCCAGCCTGTGGTCAAGGCCGTCAATCGCTTGCTTGAAGCGCAATACCTGCTCATCGCCCGTGCCCGCACCCGCTCAGCCGACCTGGCCCACGGCCTCAAGTCTCCCCTGACTGTCCTGTTCAACGACGCCGACACGCTACGCGAACGAGGCGAAGTGGAAATTGCGGACGAACTGGTTCACCTGGCAGACGTCATGAAATCTCATGTCGATCGCGAGCTCACCCGCAGCAGACTTGCCGGAAGCGCATTTTTGCGGTCATCCGACGCCGATCTTTCCGTCTCCATCGACGTCATCACGCGAACACTCAAGCGGACGCCGCGCGGCGAGCAATTGAACTGGGACATCGATGTCGAAGACGGGCTCGTCATTCCAATCGACCCCAACGACCTGCAGGAACTCCTGGGGAACATCATTGACAATGCCGTAAAGTGGAGCCGGTCCGCCGTTCGTATTCATGCGCGGAGGCAAGATGGGAACATCGTTTTGCTGATCGAGGACGATGGTCCAGGGGCAAGCCCGGAAGGACTGTTGACCATCATGGAGCGTGGCATTCGTCTGGACCTCAAAACTCCCGGAACGGGTATCGGTCTTGCCATCGTCAGCGATATTGCAGCTCTCTACGATCTCTCCATTGATATCGCAAACGCTGAAAATGGAGGCCTGCGGGTCGTCGTCCGCTTTTAGCCCGGACGCTGCTGATGAAGCATTCGGATCGAGTGAGAGGCCGCTACGTCGCTCACGACTGCGCCGTTATGTCGATGCAGCCACTCCCGATTTTTCCGACCCGTTGGCCGGGAGAAAAACCTATATCGGATGTGCCGACGGGCCTGCCGAAAAAGAACCCCTGACCATAGTGACAGCCAAGCGCTTGCAGCGCCTGAAATTCCGCCATGGTTTCCACGCCCTCGGCGACGACGTGCTTTCCCAGCGCCTTTGCCATATCGATGGTGGCCTTCACAATGGCAAAATCGGCACTCGAACCCGTCATCGCGCGCACGAAGGACCCGTCGATCTTGATCTGGTCATAGGCAAATTCCCTGAGATGCACGAGGGAAGCAAAGCCGGTACCGAAATCGTCAAACGCCACGATAAAGCCGGCCGCACGCAGCGCCTCAAGCTGCGCGCCGATATCACCGCCCTGCCCTGACAACATGACGCCTTCCGTGACCTCGATCTGGATGTGACGAGGTGACAGTCCCGCCGACCGGGTTGCGACAAGGATTTCATCGACGAGGCAAGGATTGCCCGGCAACGGGATAAACTGTGACGATGAAACATTGATCGCAATGTGTCCGAAATCCAAGCCTGCAGCATCCCACGCCTTGGCTTGAGCGATGGCGCTCTGAAGTACATAGTTACCGATACGCCTGGATAACGTGGGCTCGTCGAAAGCGGCGCGAAAGGCCGCTGGACCGATGACCGATCCGTCGGGCTTCTTCAGCCTGAGCAGAGCCTCGAAGCCAATACGCCTTCCCGTTTCGAGTTCCACCTTCGGCTGGTAGTGGAGCACGAAGAAACCATGTGCGAGCGCCTCTTCTGCAAGCGCCAGCGCCGCTTTATCAGCATGTGCGCGATCCAACCGACCGGAGTCGACGCGAGACAACAAATAGCGGTCTTCGGATTGCAAAAGACGTTCCACAGCGCAGCGCGCCAGCCGATCCAGCAAGCCGCGCACGTCGGCTCCAAGGCGCCGCGGCACCCGATCGAGAACGCAGAGCGAGCCGAGCCGAAGCCCCGGCTCGATCTCCAGGGGCACGCCGGCATAGAAGCGTATCCTATCGCTTCCGGTCACGAACGGATTATCGACGAAGCGGGCATCGCGGATAGCGTCCGGCACGATGAAAAGCCTCGACGATCGGATTGTATAGTCGCAGAAGGCGGCCGCCCTGGACGATCCTTCCCCTTCGATGCCCCGTTTCGACCTGAACCATTGGCGTTCGCCGTCCAGCAGCGTGATCAGGCCGATCGGCGTCCCCGCCGCAAAACAAGCCGCATCGACCAGCGCCTCAAGCACGGCGTCCGGGCCGGTAGACACGATAGACAGTTCCCTGAGACGTTTGAGGCGAGCTGCCTCGCCCGGTGAAGCGCCTTTGAGGCCGACCGCTTCTGCGCAAATCACATTTCGTCTTACACACGGAAGCATGAGGCTTTTCCACTCTCACCGCTGTTGGATGTCGCCGAGGCGGTAGCCCACGCCGCGGATCGTTTTTATCGCACCGCCACTCGCGGCATCGAGTTCCGCGAGCTTGCCGCGCAGCCTGTTGATGTAGACGTCGATTGTCTTGTCGCGCGGGTCATGCTCACGAAAGAGCGCCTGCCTTGCAATGCGCGACTTCGGGCAATCCTTCCCGGCGCTGGCGTGGAGAACCTGCAGTATCCGCCCCTCGAGTGCGGTCAGCGCCTGACTGGCTCCCTGGAAATCCATCGACAGGCGACCGATGTCGCAATCGATATTGCCGATCTTGAATGAAGAGCTTTGCCGCAGAACGCTGCGACCCGAACGCGCCTCGTGCAGGCGATGGACGCGGGCGCGCAATTCTTTCACGCTGAACGGTTTCATCACATAGTCGTCTGCGCCGACACTGATGGCGTCAGCCCGGCTGTCGGCGTCTCCAGCGCCCGAGATCATGATGATAGGGACATCGGAGCGCCTGCGTGCTGCGCGAAGCAGTTCCAGCCCGCTCCCGTCCGTCAGGTTGATATCGATGAGAATGCAGTCGTAAGCAGCGAGTTCGTTTGAGTGAATGAAGCGGCTCGCCTGTCTCGCGGTTGCAAGGCTGTCCAGTCGGTCCCGAGAATCCGACCAGCTCAGCCGCAACATTTCAATGACGTCTCGCTGATCTTCGATGATCATTATGTGCATGGTTTCTTCGAGTGCTTGGCGCTTCGGCCCAAGCCTCCTTGCTGAGCGCCATCCGGCGGGGACGGCATCGGGCGCAGCATGGGCTGCACCTCTTCGCTCGCTGATATGGTCCTTGGACTCAGGCTTTCCAAGGTCGAGAACGGAGAACTCAGGCGCGCCAGCCGATTAACGAAGTCCGGTCTCAACTGTTTGACGAAGCATAGATGCAGGTGCCCCGGATCTCGCTGAACGACGACACTGCCAACAACCACGTCAAAACGGCCAAAAACGAGATAGACGTGATCGGGAACCTGCAGCTTTCCCATCCGCACCGTTGCTCCGCCCTCGCTGATTTCGAGGATGAGGCAGCGAACGATCTGCGCCTTGCGCATCCATTTCCCGGTGAAGAGAAGATTGCAGAAGAGGGTGACGCTGCGGCGGTACCATTTACGACTGAAGTAGTCGGATTCGATGCGACTGAGATACGTCGTTCTCTTTGCGGACTTCACAGGCTGACCTCGACGCTTGCCGAGATTTCCTTCCCCTTTGCAGAGGCCAAAAACACGGCGGTTAATGCATCGATTAGAGCGGTCGGCCCTTAAGCGACCGCCGCGCCAAATTTAAAAAAGGTTAAAATGGTGCGATCTCTCATGGATTACGGCGCTCTTGGAGATTATCGAGAAGTTGAAGTCAATTGCGTTGGGGACGGTGCAAAACATGCGACGAGGAAATGCAATCGCTGGCAAAACCTTTCGCACGCTCGTAACTGGCTTCGGGCGCGCATTCGACGGGTTTTCGGCCGGTCTGGTCGTCGGCGCAATCTCCGCTTTCGTACTCGGCTGGTCCCCTAAAAATGCCTGGCTCTGGGCCTTCGGAGTTTCGCTGTTCATAGCGTGGCGATTCCGGCAAGGGGGGCCGTGGCGACCGAAGGCAGACCGTCAATCGCACGATGACTATGGGAACCAGGCCCTTCTGGAGATCGCCGGCAAGACTGCGAAGCTTGGCGGATGGGTGGTGCACCTGCCGGACCGGAGAATTGAGTGGTCGGACGAAACGTCCGCAATCCACGAGAGACAAAGGGGTGAAACAGTCACCTTCGAGGCGGGGATCGGATATTTCGCGCCCGAAGGGCGAGAGGCGATGTTGTGGCACTTCGACGCCTGCGTGGCGACCGGCGCGCCTTATGACACCGAAGTGGAGATCATCACGGGCAGAGGCAGGCGGAAATGGGTTCGTGCGATCGGAGTTGCTATTCGCGATGATATGGGCCGCATCTGCCGGGTCCAAGGGGCACTTCAGGATATCGATGAGCGAAAACGGCTGGAGAATACGGCCAGGGAGCTCGAACGGCGTTTTGCCGAATCCATGGAACATATCAGTGATGCTTTCTTCCAGCTCGATTCAGATTGGCACTTCACCTACCTCAACCATCAGGCCGAACGTCTGCTGGAGCGCCCGCGATCAGCGCTTCTGGGCCGCCTGATCTGGCAGGAATTCCCGGAGGCCTCCTCTGGCACCATCCGGCAGCACTACGAGCGCGCCGTCCACGAGAACAGGACGGCCGATTTTGAAGTGTTTTACGAATCCCTCGATGCATGGTTCGCGGTCACCGCCTATCCTGGCCCGACCGGACTGACCGTCTATTTCCGGGACGTGACGAAACGGCATGCAGCCGATCAGCACTTGCTTCTGCTGGAGATGGCCGTCTCGGGAATTGAAGACTTCGTCATTATAACGAAGGCGGCGTCGCAGCCTGGGAACAGGCAAACGATCGTTTATGTGAACGACGCCTTCGTCAGGATTACCGGCTATTCACCGCACGACGCGTTGGGCCGCTCCCCCGGTTTCCTCCAGGGTCATCGGACCGACATCGCGACGGTCGAAAGGATCGACCGCGCAATTGCGCTGCCGACGGCGATCCGGGCCGAGCTTCTCAACTATGCCAAGGACGGTCGCGAATATTGGATCGACATGAGCATCGCCCCCATTGTCGGGTCCGATGGGCGCGCGACCCATTTCGTTGCGACCGGCCGCGACATCACCGACAGAAAGAGAGCAGAAGAACGGCTTGCGGAAAGCGAGGAACGCTTCGCAATCGTTGCCATGATGACGACGGACGCCGTCTGGGACTGGGACGTTGCGACCGGCCAGGTCCAATGGAACAGCAACATCGCGTCCGTCTTCGGGCATGACGACGTGCCGGTAGAGGACGGTTTTCGGGAATGGGAAGCCAAGATCCATCCGGACGACCGCACCCGCGTCGTGTCGAGCGCGCTTGCCGCAATCGATGGGCAGGCCGTCACCTGGCTGGAAGAGTACCGCTTCCGCCGCGGGACGGGGACATATGCGGAGGTCCTCGATCAGGGGCACATCATCCGCAATTCCGAAGGCGAGGCAACCCGCATGGTCGGCGGCCTCCGCGATATCACCGAGTCACGGCTGAACGAGGCAAAACGGCTACAAGCGCAGCGGCTTGAGGCCATAGGCCAGCTCACGGGCGGCGTCGCCCATGATTTCAACAACCTCTTGACGGTCATCATCGGAACGGCGGAGACGTTGGCCGACGAAATCGCTGATCCGAGACTTTCAGCGATAGCGCAGCTAAACCGCAAGGCCTCGCTTCAAGGCGCCGCCCTCACACGCCAACTTCTCACCTTCGCGGGGCGGCAACCGCTCGAACCGGCGGCCTTGAGTATCAACAGTTCCATACGGGCCATGGCGGGATTGTTGTCGACCGCACTTGGGGAAACGATCATCCTGCACCTTGAACTTGATCCGGCGGCAGGTCAGGTGAGAGCGGATGCGGCGCAACTGGAAGCGTCTATCATGAACCTCTGCATCAACGCCCGCGACGCAATGCCCAACGGCGGCAGGGTAGCGATTTCGACCGAGCAAAGCGGCGACGATGCAGTGGTTCGAATCTCCGACGATGGCTTCGGTATGGACGCGGAGACGCGAGCAAAGGCCTTCGAGCCATTTTTCACCACGAAGCCCTTCGGCAAGGGTAGCGGCTTGGGACTGAGCGTGGTGTACGGTTTCGTGCGGCAATCCGGAGGCCGGCTCGAAATCGCATCGGAGCCAGGAAGGGGAACCACCATTTCCCTGTACTTTCCCCGACTGGCGTCCACGGACATCCCTGCCGAGACGTTTTCGAGCGGAGTATTGGATGGTGGCAGTGAGCGCGTTCTCGTCGTCGAGGATGATCCGATGGTCCGTGAGTTCGCCGCCACAACACTCAATTCTCTCGGTTATTCCGTAACATCTGCAGCCGACGCATCCGAAGCTTTGCGGATACTGGAAACGGACGGTCCGTTCGATCTGGTGTTCTCGGATGTGGTCATGCCGGGTCCGATTGACGGTCGCGCCATGGCGAGCAAGATCATGGTACAGTATCCGAACCTCCCTGTCGTGCTGACGACCGGTTACGCCGATATCGAACGCATCAGTGCCACGTCGCGATTCCGGCCGCTCGCAAAGCCCTATACGCGACGACAGGTCGCGGAAGCTTTGCGGGAGGCGATTGGCATTTCGCGCGACAATCGATGAGCTTTTGCGCCGTTACGATTGCGCGGTTACGCAACGGTGCGGTGCTGCGTAACTTCGACTGCTGCTCAAGCTCGATATAATGGAGTGCCCGCTTTCGTCGCGGAGGTGCATGGGGATTTCATAGAGAAGCAGGAGGCCATCAGCTTGACACGGAGCAGAAACGCAAAAAGCTCCCCGACGCTTATAT
>NZ_LMDA01000011.1 GCF_001424985.1 Rhizobium sp. Root1212 | reverse complement strand
CCATCCGAACGGCGCGGACGCGGACTTCAGGAGAAAATTTGTTCGTCGTTTTGCTTGTCATAGACCCTACTTCTCACGAGTTGGGGTCTCCGGCAAAGCCGGGGCGGTTCACTCCTCCTCCAGCAGCATCGAAATTGGGGCACTGTCCGGTCATCAAAACCGTAGCCCCGCTGGAACTTTCGTATCACACGACAGTTTGCCTGCGTCCATCCTCCTAATGGTCACGTGTAAAGGGCAAGTGTCTCCTCTGAGCGCTTGCCCTTTTCTTTCCCGAAATCCCGAATCTGTGGATGGCAGCGGGATGGAAATGAAGGAGGCAGATGGGCCTGGAACATTCGTCATTCGCACTGGTTGTTTCACCGATGCACCCGATTGTCGGGAAGCAATGCTCTGAAGGACATTGTCATGGCCAGGCTATTGGAAGACCTATTTCTCGATACTCTTAGGGATGTCTATTTCGCCGAGCAGAAGATCTTCGCAACCTTGCCAGAGATGGAACAGGTCGCCTCGAACGCCCAGCTAAAATCGGCACTGCGCAAGCACCTCGACGAAACCAAGGTCCATGTCACGAGGCTAGAGGCGATCTTCAACGTGATCGGCGCGGAGCCAGAGGCAAAGACGTGCGACGCCATCCTTGGCATCACGGATGAAGCCGCGGAGATCATGGAGGAGTACCACAATTCTCCGGCGCTTGACGCTGGTCTTCTGGCAGCAGCACAAGCGGTCGAGCACTACGAAATGTCGCGATACGGAACCCTCCGGACCTGGGCTCTTGAACTTGGCTACGAAGAGGCCGCCGAAATCCTGCAGACGACCCTGAACGAGGAAGAGGCAGCCGACCTCGCTCTGACCACCATCGCGATATCGGTCGTCAATCGAAACGCTGAAGGGAACGTCGAGCCCGTTGTCGAGGATAGCGACGGGAAATCCTCTGATCTCCCCGCCGTTGGTTCATTCAGTTGAACAGACTCGGTTGAATGAACCGCGTCCCGGTCGAAAACTCGCAGTTTCGCGAAAATCAGCCGAAACAAATTTAAGGACATGAAAATGGCTACTCATATCGATGAACGTGGAGACCGTGTTTCCCATGCAGACAATAGCCGTGTGGTTGTGGAATCTGCGACCGAAGGTCGACAGGGTTCCCTTGGCAGACCGGTGCTCATGGTACTGATCGGCGGTCTGGTGTTGGCCATGGTCGCTTGGGGCGTCTCTGAAATCTATGGCGAGGCTGTCGACAACGATCCTGCAACAACCGTTGACCAGCCTGCTCCAACCGGCGCTAACGCAGTCGTAACCCCGCAGGATCAGAAGGTCATCGACAACACAACCCCCGTGGGAGAAAAGATGCAAACTGCTCCGACAGACCGCGACCCTACTCCTCAGTCAGGAACAGGCGGAGAATCTCAATCGGTTACTCCTACGGGAACCGAGAAAACCCAGTAACGTAATCGAAACCGCCGTAGCAGAGGGGACTTGAACAACTTTGACTGCGGCCTATCTCGATCTGCGTGAAGAACGGTTCATCACACCTTCAAGGAGCGAACTCCCGAACCCGGCCTTCCCCGCCGGGTTTTTTTTCGGAGCATAAAAAAGTTAGTTTCCGAGGCCTTATTCTCGCGATAGCTTCTCTCTCGCGTCGGGGGCGGCGCAGGGGGCTTTATCTGTCATGGGAGAGAGCCAACATGGATTTGCAGAGCATACCGCCAAAGGACGCCTTTATCGTTACAAGCGTTCTCGATGCTTGGTGTAACGACCACAAGATCAAGCGCAAAGATGCGTTGAAGCAAGCGACGATCCTAGTGGCCAAATACCATGAGGGCACGAGATCACAGATGGAGTTGACCGACGCTCTGATCGAAAAATGATGTCGGGTTGAACCCGAGAAAGCCCGCTTCGGCGGGCTTATTCATCTGGGCCAACCGGCCTGATGGCTCGGCAAGCGCTGCACAAATTGACCCAACCGCTTGTAAGTCCGTTAACCCACACCTCCGGAGAGTGTCGCGATCGCAGGAAATGGTGCTTTGCTTGGAGAGGCGTTCACGCGCTGTCTATCGACAAGCAATGGCAGCTAGGGAACATTTCCAACAAAGACTGGTTCTGTCGCGAGTGTTTGACAGCGGGCCGAAGATATCGCGAGGCGATCCACGGATAAACGAGTAGCGCGGGGCATCAGTTCGATGACATCGATAATCGGGGATACGCTAGCTTTTCCTGCTTTCAAAAGGGTCAGCGAAGCAATTTCGCGACGAGCAATCGCTTCGACCCTCCGATACCTCGACAAACGAAAAGAACCTGTCCCTGATTCGAACAGTCAACTGACCCGTTCGCCAATAGAAAGCAGCAAAAAAGCGTCACCTCCAGATCTTCTCAATGTCTTATCTGTAACATCAGAGATATTCCCGCTCGTGAAAACCGGCGGACTAGCCGATGTCACCGGTGCCTTACCTAAAGCCCTGCAAGCTCATGGCGTTTCGACAACAACATTGCTTCCCGCTTACAACCGCATTGTCGAAAGCCTTAGTAGCGTTGAAAATCTCGGAAAGTTGGAGTTGCTCGGCGAAAGCGCCACTCTGCTGCATGGTCATCATCATGACCTGCAATTTTTTCTGCTTGACTGCCCTTCGTTGTTTCATCGCGATGGCGGACTCTATGTCGACCGTGCCGGTCGCGACTATTCTGACAACTGGAAACGCTTCGCCGCGCTATCCCTGGCCGCGGCGAGGATTGCCGCTGGTTTCATCGACGGATGGGTGCCGGATATCATCCATACCCATGACTGGCAGACGGCGCTGACACCAGCCTACATGCAAGACCTCGGCGTCAAAACGCCGGCAGTCCTCACCATCCACAATCTCGCCTTCCAAGGCCAGTTTTCTGCCGACATTTTCCCGCGACTGGGTCTATCGCCACGATATTTCAGTTCCGATTGCTTGGAGTATTACGGCGACATTAGCTTACTCAAGGCCGGTATCGCGCTGAGCGACAGCATCACGACGGTCAGCCCGACCTATGCGCGGGAAATCTTGACGCCGGACCTCGGCATGGGCATGGACGGGTTCCTTGCGACCCGCCGCGACGATTTGCGTGGCATCGTCAACGGTATCGATCAGGAACTGTGGAATCCTTTAACGGACGACCTCATTCCTACAACCTACGATCTCGATACGCTCGACAGACGCCGCGTCAATCGGGCCGCTATCGAGCAGCGGTTTGGTATCGGACAAGATGATGGAGCAATTCTGTCCGTCGTCAGCCGATTGACCTGGCAGAAAGGGATCGACCTTCTTGCCCCGATTGTCCCCGGAATTGTCGATCGTGGCGCCAAGCTAATCGTTTACGGTCAGGGTGACCCTATGATGATCCAGGCCTTGGCGGAGCAGGCAAAACGATATCCCGGCAGAGTCGTGCTGAACGTCGAGTTCAATGAAGAGGATGCGCATCTGATTCATAGCGGCAGCGATATGGTACTGCAACCATCCCGGTTCGAGCCCTGCGGCCTGACGCAGCTTTACGCGCTGCGTTACGGCGCGATCCCGATTGTAGCGCGGACGGGTGGTCTGGCGGAAACCATCATCGACGCCAACGAAGCGGCCATGGAAGCCAAAGTCGCGACCGGTTTCCAGTTTCAGCCGGGATCAGTGGAGGACTTGTATCACGCCGTCGACCGGGCGCTTGTCGCGTTCGAGCATCCCGCGTTCTGGCGGCAGCTTCAGATCCAGGCGATGAAGGCAAACTTTAGCTGGCATCGCAGTGCGCGACAATACGCGGCGCTTTACAGGTTGCTGGCGGCGCGTGTAGACCGAGATTGCTGATGCCCGCTCTCGTTTCCAAAAGCCGGGAACCTTTGTCTCCGCCAACGGTTGCCTCGAGACAAAGGAAAAAAGCTATGGCTATCGAAACACCGAAAAACGGCCCCGCTGGGACAACGGATCAATCACCGCGCTGGGAAGGCCCCGAGGAGACCCGTCCGCGCGGTTATCTCCCAGCCGAAGACGATCCCGACAAAAACCGCGATGCGGTCGGTGAAACCAACAAGGATCCGGAGCGCAACAAACCTTCGGATGCGTTGAAGACCGGGAGGTAAGCCCATGCGACAGGAACAAGATGCCAAAGGGCAATTTGCCAAATCCCAGGCAGATCGGAAAAGCACTGGTGTGGCAAGCGCCAAGCCGACGGTCATAACCCGTTCAGACGACGTCACCGGACATCGCACGCCACCCGGACAAAAAGAACACGGCAAGGACTGGCATGCTGGCTTCGACGAGAATGCGCCGGATCGTTCCGGCGAACCTTGAGTGCGAACTAAGGTTGTGGTTGGCTGCAAGTGTCCACGACCCTTCGTCCCGGATCGGAAGCGTCCAAGACAATAACCCTCGCTCCGATATTTGCCGTTGAAGATGCGTGCGCGACGGTGAGCGATTACTTGCCGCGAGCAAGTTAGCTAATATCATAATGTTGAAGTTTGCTCTACCGCGCGGAACTCGAAAGGTGGGAAGACGTTCTGCACCTGATGTGACGATAACTCTCGTCTTTGGCGCGCGGGCGCGAACGAGTTTCGCAAGCGCAAGGCCGTCGGTTGACCCCGGCATGTTCACATCCGTGAAAACAGCATCAACGTCGACATTCTCGATAATAATCAGCGCTTCATAGGCGTTAGCAGCTTCCAACACCTCGAAGCCTGCCTCTTCCAAGGCATCCAGTGTCGCGAACCTGATCAGGGGCTCGTCGTCCACGACGAGAACCTTGTGAATTTCTGCGGGGGCAAATGTGTTCGATGGAGATTGCCCTGACTGCCATTCATTCACAGCTTGCGACCAGTGATCCCGGTCGCGCCCTTGAGGCTGTCCTTCGATTTGCCAAAGTTCATGAGCCCGACGACTGACCCAGTTGTATGCCAATATTACTGGAGATCAGAATTGCGGCTCGAGGTCGCGCGCAAGCCGATGCTTGCCAGACCGGGAGCCTTCCATGTCAGTCATAAACCGTAACAACGTGAATATCATGGGCAATGGGTCGAAAACGATGCTGTTCGCCCACGGGTTCGGCTGCGATCAGAATATGTGGCGATACGTGGCACCGCAATTCGCCGATCGTTTCCGCGTGGTCACCTTCGATCATGTCGGCGCCGGAGGCTCCGACCTTTCCGCCTATGACTTTGAGAAGTACGGTACTTTGGATGGATACGCCTCCGACATCGTGGAGATCGGGCAAGAGCTTGCGATCGCGAACGGCATATTCGTTGGTCATTCGGTTAGTGCAATGATGGGGGTGCTGGCTTCAGCTAAGGCGCCGACAATGTTCTCGCAACTTGTGCTCGTCGGGCCGTCACCACGATATATGGACGACCTCGATTATCATGGTGGCTTCAGTCGCCAGCAGGTCGATGAACTGCTGGACTTTCTCGACAGCAACCATATGGGCTGGTCGCAGGCAATGGCGCCAGCGATCATGGGCAATTCCGACCGACCGGAACTCTCTGAGGAACTGACCAATAGTTTCTGCAAAACCGACCCGGAAATCGCCAAGCACTTTGCGCGCGCGACGTTCATGGCCGACAATCGGGCAGACCTCGACAAGGTGCGCGTTCCCTCACTGATCCTGCAATGTGCGGAGGACGTCATCGCCCCAGTCGCCGTCGGTCACTACCTTCACGCCAAACTGCCCGACAGCACACTTGTTATGATGAAGGCGACGGGCCATTGCCCGAACCTCAGCCATCCCCGGGAAACGGTTGAGGCTATCCAGGCATTCGTAGCTGGCGCCTGATGGACTCAACCTTAAACATCCCCCAAAACGTAGGCGACCTATTGGACCTCTTTGAAAATGCGCCCTGCGGGTACATCTCGGCTGGGTCGGACGGGCGCATCATGCTGGCCAACAAGACGATGTCGTCCTGGCTTGGCATATCCACCGATAAGATCGTCGGTCGGAAGTTTATCGACTTCCTGACCATGCCTGGGAAAATCTTCTTCGAAACGCATTTTGCCCCGCTGCTGACGATGCAGGGTGCTTTCAACGAAGTCGCTCTCGACATGCTGAAGTCGGACGGGACCCGTCTGCCAGTCCTTGTCAACGCAGTGGCGAGATTGGCCGACGACGGATCGGTCAGCTTCATCCGGATGACCATTTTCAACGCCACCGACCGCCGCCGTTATTAGAAAGAGCTCCTTGAGGCACGCGCGGCGGCAGAGCGATCGGCAACCGCGCTGAAAGACCTCAATGCAACGCTGGAAGAGCGGATCGCAACAGCCGTGCAGGAAAAGGCTGCCGCCGAGAGCGCTCTTCACCAGGCGCAAAAGATGGAAGCACTCGGCCACCTCACCGGCGGCGTGGCGCATGACTTCAACAACATGCTTGCCGTGGTGATCGGCGGTCTCGCCATGGCGCAACGCCGGATCGCCCGCGGCGCGCTCGATGACCTCCCGAAGCTGCTTGAAGCGGCTCTGGACGGAGCAAACCGCGCCGCGACCCTGACCCAAAGGCTGCTGGCCTTCTCGCGACAGCAACCTCTTTCCCCCGCAAGCCGTCGATGCCAACAGACTGGTGGCGAATATGGCGGAAATTCTGGCTTCGACACTTGGCGAACCCATTCAGAAAGAGACGGTACTGGCGGCCGGCTTGTGGCGGACCAAGGCCGATCCGAACCAGCTCGAAAATGCAGTTCTCAACTTGGCCGTCAACGCCCGCGATGCCATGCCGGACGGCGGCAAGCTGACGATCGAGACGGCAAACGCGCATATCGACGAAACCTATGCGGCTGAGCACGACATCCGACCCGGCCAGTATGTGATGATCGCCGTGACCGATACAGGGTGTGGTATGCCGCCTGATATCATCAAAAAGGCGATCGACCCGTTCTTTACCACCAAGCCGGTTGGCAAGGGAACCGGGCTGGGGCTCAGCCAGGTGTTCGGCTTCGCAAAGCAGTCCAATGGGCACATGAAGATCTACTCTGAGGTTGGTGTCGGGACGACCATGAAGATTTACCTGCCGCGTGACTATGGACCGAGCGAGGCAGGGCAGCAGCTGAAAGACGAAAGCGTGCCGCGCGGCTCGGCGAGCGAAGTTGTTCTCCTGGTAGAAGATGACGCCAGTGTTCGGGAAGTGCATACAAGGATGCTGGAGGAACTGGGATATCCTGTCGTCGCGGTCGACGGGCCATTTGCAGCCCTTAAAATCGTCGACGAGCGTCCGGACGTGAAGCTGCTGTTCACGGATATCGTCATGGCACCGATGAATGGCCGAAAACTGGCAGACGAGATATGGCGCAAGCGGCCGGGATTGCCGGTCGTGTTCACGACTGGGTATAGCCGGAATGCGGTTATTCATAACGGCGTGCTTGATGAAGGCGTGATCTTCCTGGAGAAGCCGGCAGCGCTAGGGGACCTGGCGCGCAAGGTGCGATTAGCTCTCGACCAGCGACCGAAACGAAGAGCGTGACAGCTCCACACTCACCGAGAGCGTTGCCCGAATTGCAGTTTCGTGATCTGTTGGCAGGATAAAACATCAGGTTATTTCCATGCCAGCTCGCGACAACTCAATGTTCAGCCTCGCGCCCGCACCCAAGGTGATCACCTTCGACTGCTACGGCACACTGGTGCAGTGGTACGAGGTGCTTCTTCACGAGATCGGTGTCTTGCTGGCGGTACACCACGCCCACGATAAGAGTGCACCGGCGATCCTCGACAGCTTCTCGGCGGAGGCACGGCGCCTGACGGCGGAAAAGCCGCACCGCCTCTATAAAGACATCCTGCGAAGTGGCTTTATGGCTGCTTTCTGCAAACATGGTCTGGCCCCTGGGGCCGACGAGATAGATCGCATTGTGTCCTCGCCCATGACGATGGGACCGCACCCCGAGGTTCCGGAGGTTTTACGGAGGCTGCGCGAGCGTTACAAACTCGCGATCTTCACGAATTCCGACGATGATCTCATCGCGCCGACGGTCGCGCGCATCGGCGTGCCGTTCGACTGTGTCATCATCGCCGAGCAGGCGAAGGCCTACAAACCGTCGCGACAACTCTTCGAGTACGCGTACCGCGATATGGGCGTGACCCCGAATGAGACCGTGCACGTGGCGATGGGCATGTACTGGGACATGAAGGCGCGTCATGAATTGGGCCTGCGCGGCATCTGGGTCAACCGGCGAGGTGAGGCCGGCAACCCTGATTGGCTGCCTTATGCGGAAGTGTCGGATTTAACTGGAGCTGCTGCACTGCTCTTGCCCTAACACAAGCTAGGAAGTCTCGGACTTGAATTCAGCTATTCCGGATAAGCATATCACGAATGATCGTCGTCGTTGAAGGCATCAGTGCGGCAGGGAAAACGACGTGATGCCAACAGCACGCCGCTCAATACCTGATCAAGGAAAGCTATCCCGCCGAGCGGCCCGATCGCCATGCGGGACCAGGAGATGCCGCACGGATCTGGACCGAATGGAATTCCAAGCGTTGGGCCGAGGCCGTTGCGAAGGAGCAAGCACACGGGGTAGCCGTTTGCGACACCGATCCATTGAAGCTGCATTTCATCTGGGCAATGTGGCAGATCGGAGAAGTACCGGAGCCCTACTGGATCGCACAGCAACGATTTACCCGGCAGGCGCTCCATGACGAGCGCCTCGGCTTCGCAGATCGCTATCTGTTCAAGAAAATCGACCCTGATGTCGCCCAAGCCCATAGAGATCATGATGCCGGAAGAGCTCGACCCAACTTCGACCTGCACCTCAGGCTCAGCGGCTCACTGTTGCTTTGGTACGAAACGCTGGCCGAAGCCATGCCGGGGCTTGTCGATTGGGAGCTACCCGAGATCCTCACTTCAATAAGTGACGCAATGAACCCCTGTCGATACGACGTGTCAGCCTTCGACAGGTTCATCCAGATGCTACCTCGTCCTAGGCGGTAACGCCTAGTGAGACCGTGCGCCACCGAGCTCGAGCCGTTGAATAAGCGAAAAATGAACTGCCCCGCGTGAGAACCCGCGGATTTGGCTCCACTTGAGTATGATCGACTACGATCTATATTCTCAGCCTAATGTGTTCGAGGCAGGGTACGAAATGATCGAAACAAAGCACGACGTCGATGATCCGGCGCGCATCTCCTCCGGCGTTACCGGTCTGGACACGATTCTCGACGGCGGATTGGACAAGGACCGGCTCTATCTTTATGAGGGCCGGCCTGGCACTGGGAAAACGACGATCGCCCTGCAGTTTCTGCTCGAAGGTGTGAAACAAGGCGAGCCAGTCCTTTATGTTACCCTGTCCGAAACTGAAAACGAACTGCGGCTGGTCGCAACCCGTCACGGCTGGTCGCTCGACGGCGTATCTGTGTTCGAGCTGGTGCCGCCGGAAACGACCCTCGATCCCGAACGCGAACTGACGGTTTTTCATCCGGCCGAGATCGAACTCAACGAGACCACCAAGCTCATCCTGGACCGCGTTTCCGAGCTGAACCCTAAGCGGGTGATCATCGATAGCTTGTCTGAACTGCGATTGCTCGCGCACAGCCCGCTGCGGTACCGGCGGCAGGTACTGGCGCTGAAGCATTATTTCGCGAGTCGGCAATGCACGGTCATTCTCCTTGACGACCTTTCATCGCAGCAGAACGATCTGCAGCTGCACTCGATCTCACATGGGGTCGTCCTGCTTGAGCAAACCGCCATCGACTACGGCGCCGAACGCCGACGCCTTCGCGTCGTCAAAATGCGCGGCATCAGATTTCGCGGCGGCTACCACGATTTTACCATCGAAAAGGGCGGCCTGCATGTCTATCCGCGGCTCATCGCAGCCGATCACCACGAGGATTTCAGTGAAGAGTTCACGCCCAGCGGCAATGCCGAACTCGACGAAATGCTCGGCGGGGGATTGGAGCGAGGAACCAATGCGCTGTTCCTCGGCGCAGCGGGAGTTGGAAAATCATCGCTTGCGTTGAGCTTTGCACTCGCGGCCGCAGATCGCGGCGAGCATGCTGTCGTCTACGCCTTCGACGAGGGACGCGGTACACTACAGGCGCGTGCCAAAAACCTTGGTTTTGACCTCAAAAGTCGGCTCGATAGCGGGCTTATCCGGTTGCAGCAAATCGATCCCGCAGAAATGTCCCCGGGCGAGTTTGCCGCCAACGTCCAAAAAAGTGTCGAGGTTGACGGCGCACGCGTCATCATCATCGACAGCCTGAACGGCTACATGAATGCGATGCCGGACGAACGGTTTCTGATCTTGCAGATGCATGAGCTGCTCAGCTACCTAGGTCAGCGTGGTGTGTTGACGATCGTCGTGCTTGCCCAGCACGGCCTTGTCGGACCGGTGGAAGCGCCGTTGGACCTGAGCTATCTCAGCGATTCCGTCGTCATGCTGCGGTATTTCGAGGTTGACGGGGCGGTCAAACGGGCGATTTCTGTCGTCAAGAAGCGGAGCGGCCGGCACGAGCACAGTGTGCGCGAATTCAGTCTCTCGGGAAAAGGCATACGACTTGGGCCTCCTACGCGAGGATTTACAGGCGTGCTCGCCGGAACTCCACAGTACGCGCGTGTTGCGACAGAAAAGTCGGATGGGAACGAAGGTGCCCGGTAGCATCGAGTTGGGCCCGGTCATCGTTTTCGCCCCCATCGGCAGGGATGCATCCGCGTCGGCTGGTTTGCTCCGCCAAAGCGGCATTGAACCCGTTATCTGTACCGATCTTGAAGGCGTGCTACAGGCCCTTACAGTTGGGGCGGCATCGTCGTTTATTGCTGAAGAGGCATTGTTCGGCAAAAACCTGGCCGATCTGTTCGAGTGGGTTTCTGCCCAACCGCCATGGTCGGATCATCCATTCATCCTGCTCACCAGCCGACAGGAACAGACAGGCATCCAGAGTTGGCGGCAAAAGCTGATCCACTCTTTACGGAACGTATCGCTTCTGGAACGGCCGGTGGAAGGGCTGACACTTGTGAGCACCGTCCAAGCGGCACTGCGGGCACGATCGCGCCAGCTGGAACTGCGGTCATTGCTGCTGGAGCGCGAGCGAGCAGCGCAAGCGCTGGAAGAGCAGGTGGTCGCCCGCACCGCCGAGCTCGAAGCAGCGAATGCGTCTTTGCGCGATCAGATGCAAGTAAGCGCGCAGATCGAGGAAAAGCTTCGCCAGGCTCAGAAGATCGAGGCGATAGGCCAATTGACCGGCGGCGTTGCCCACGACTTCAATAACCTGCTGATGGTCATCTCTGGTGGTTTGCAAATGCTGGACCGGCAGGTCGACCCTGTCAAACGTCAGCGATTGATGGATGGAATGCGGCAGGCGACAGAGCGAGGCGCCGGCCTCACCCGCCAGCTATTGGCATTTTCTCGCCGTCAGGAGCTCAAGCCACAAACTGTCGATCTTGAGCGTCAGATCGGCGGGATGCGCGAGCTGCTTGATCGCAGCCTCAGGGGCGATGTTCACGTCAGCTTGGAATTCGCGCCGAATCTGTGGCCCGTCGAGGTTGATGCAAGCGAACTGGAACTTGTTGTTCTCAACCTTGCGGTCAATGCCCGGGATGCGATGCCTGATGGCGGAACGATTTTGATCAGCGCGGCGAATATTTCTCGCGCCGATCAGCATGGAACGACAAATGATTGGGTCAGCCTATCGATCAGCGACAACGGAGTGGGGATGTCGCCCGAGGTCCGAGCTCGGGTCTTCGAGCCGTTCTTCACGACCAAGGAAATTGGCAAGGGGTCCGGCCTCGGCCTTGCGCAGGTGCACGGGTTTATCACGCAGTCGGGAGGCAAGGTCGAGATCGACAGCGAACCCGGCGAAGGGACGACGATTACATTGCTGATGCCGCGTTCCATGAAGGTGCCGGCACAGGATCAAAGCAATCTTATCGATCTTCATGTCGAACGCCGACGCCCCGCATCTGCAGGCAGCGTCTTACTGGTCGAAGATGACGAAGAAGTCGCTGTGCTTGTCAGCGAGATGCTGGACGAGCTCGGCTTTGAGGTGACCAGGGCCGCAACTGCCGCCGCTGCACTCGGTGCGCTCGCCAACGGGCGAAGCATCGACATAGTGTTCTCCGATATCATGATGCCGGGCGGAATGAACGGCATTGATCTCGCGAAGGAGATACGAAAACGGCGTTCTGAGCTTCCGATACTCCTGACGAGCGGGTACTCCGATGCGGCGAAGAAAGCGGCAGATGCCGAGGGGATTCGAATACTGCCGAAACCGTACCAGCTCTCGGAATTGGCAAAGGCGCTTCAGGCAGTTTTGTCTAGCCGGTGAGGTTTCTCGGAGACTAATCAGGTTCTTTCTCCTCAAGTGCGGGGATTCAAGGCTACGGATGGTGCCCATATCGTTGCCACGGTGCTCTGCGTGATCTGATGCGAACGTTGGCCTGAGCTTGCGGCATAGCCATTGCTCATTTGTTCCACTCGACGGCATGGGTGAGCGCGCGACGGTGATCGGTGCCCGCCTTGCTCTATCGTGTGGAGACGCGGAGGTTGCGCGGCTGACAAGCCTATGGTTTCCGAGCGATGGCCAGATGTTCCAAGGCGGCGCGGTTCTGCGAACCGGCGATGTCCCTCGCCCTAAGGGAAGCGGCAGTCGCGTCCGATGAGGTCCTTCCCGCAGTAGACAGTCAGCTCCGAGCGATCATCTCCATATTGGCGGAGATGATTGCGGAAACGCGACTAGGGTTCGCCGAAGCCGAGCTCTGAATGCTTGAACGGTTTCTCGAGCGAAACGCGATATCGCACGTGAAGGCGACGGCTGCAGATCCCACTGAAGCGTATCATTGGGAGTTGACGTTTCGCTCATGCCCGTCGAAATAATGGCAGTTAAAGACTGCGCCCGACTGCGGTGCATTAGAACGAGCCTCCAATGACATCCCATCGAAAGCCGTGGTGACGAACAGTGTCCCGTCTTCTGTAAGATCGCAACTCGTCACATTCGGTACGGGCAACTCAATGTCACGCACGTGCTCGGCGCGGTGTGAATAGACCTCGACCCGGGCGCCCCCGAAAACTGCAATGAGCAGATTTCCATCGGGGTCGATGCAGAGGCCATCCGGATTCCAGTCTTCGTGTCTGACGAAGACCCGTTTGTTCGACGTCGCCCCGGTTTCGACATCGTAGTCATATTTCCAGATCGTCCCACGGCTGGTGTTGGCGTGATACATCACGGTACCGTCGAGGCTCCAGGCCTTGCCATTGGCATTTGCATAGCTACCCTCGACTTCCTCCAAGCGATCGTCCCGCAGCACGTAAAGTGCCGCAGTTTCGCTCGGCTCGTCGGCGGTGTTGATGGTCCCGACCCATAGCCGTCCGGCCGGGTCCACCTTCCCATCGTTCAAGCGATGGTGGCTCGGAAGATCGAGAAGGGCTATTGGCACCTCCTCGCCGCTCTCAGGGTTGTAGTCGTAAACGCCGTCAGTGAGACCAACCAGGAGGTGGCCATCCTGCTGCGGAAAGGCGAAACTCACTTCTTTCGAGAGTTGCCATGACGAGTGGACCTTGTCGGGTAAGCGATAGGCGTGAACTTTATGCCCGGCGATATCGACCCAATAGAATGTCGAGCTGTGCTTGCTCCAATAGGCCCCTTCGCCGAGTTGGCTGAGCGGCAGTTCTACGTCGAGGAGTTCGATCATCCGAAGTTCTCCTGTATCGAGAATATTGCGTGGAGGAGCGCAAGGTGGCTCAGCCCCTGCGGCATATTACCGAGGCCCGCTCCTGTCGCCGGATCGATCTGCTCATTGAGTATGCCGAAATTGTTTCCGAGCCGCTTCAGGAGTTCGCCGAGCATTTCCTTGGCGCGGTCCACCTCGCCGAGAAAAGCATAGGCCTCGACCAGCCAGCAAGAACAGGCGACGAACGCCCCCTCCTCCTGCGCAGCGCCCGAGTAGCGGTAGACCAGCGGCCCGACCGCGAGTTCTTGCTCGATCGCTTGACGGGTCATTCGCATGCGGTCGTCACGGTCGAACTCAAACCGCGTGACAAGCAGCAGGGAGGCGTCAAGCTTGTCCGTGCCAGCATAGAACGAGTACGCCTGCTTCTCGGCCGACCAGCAGTTTTCATCGATCCAGTCGCGGATGATATCGCGCTCCGTCCACCAGGTGTCCCGACGTCGACCCTCGATGTGCCCTTCATCCGCAAGCCTCACGGCCCTGTCCAGCGCCAGCCAGCAACCGATCTTGGAGAAGGTGTAATGGTTCTCTTCCTCCAATTCCCAGATTCCAGAATCCTTTAGCCGCCACCGCTCGACCACCTGATCCGCCAGACGGGCCAGGAGCTTCGATGCCGCAGGATCAAGGACGTGACCCATCTTCGCGAACAGGAACGCCGTCTCCAGGAAATCGCCATAACAGCTCAGTTGCAGCTGCTGCTTTGCACGGTTTCCCCGCCGTACAGGCGAGGAGCCGAGATAACCGGGTACTTGGATCACTTCTTCATTCGGGACCTCTTTTCCGCGCAAGGTGTAGACGACCTTCGGTTCCAGACCGTCAGCCTCAATCGTCCGGACGAGCCAGCCGAAAGCAGCGATCGGCTCCGACAGCGCGCCGGCTCGCAGCAGCGCCTTGATCGTATATGCCGCGTCCCTCACCCAGGCGAAGCGATAGTCGTAGTTCTTGTCGCCGCCAATTCGTTCAGGAAGGCCTGCGGTCGCAGCGGCAGCGATCGCACCGGTTTCCGAAAATAGCAGAAATTTCAGCGAGAGTGCGCATCGCACGAGATCGGTGGCAAACGGTCCGTCGTAGGTGAGCTGAGCCGCCCACCGTTTCCATTCTCTGTCGCTCAGATCGATGCGGGCATCTATGTCCGACAGGCGCGGGATCGCGAGCGGGGCACGATCAGCGGCAAGCAGCGCGATACATGTTCCTTGCCCTTCCGTTGTGACGTATGTCGCTTCGGTGTGATCGTCAGTATCCAACGTGATCTCGACCTGGTCATCGTGGCAAAAGGTCGTTGTAAGATCGCCGAGGTAGCGGATTTTTGCATTCGGGTGGTCAGCCCGGATGACCTCTCCGCGAGCACATATTGGATTGAGCCTGATCTGAAACTCGACGGATCCCGACAGACCTTCGATCCGGCGCGCCAGTTCACACCACGGAAGACGCCCCGAGATACCGCTGTTCAGGGATTCAGTGACCCGGGCGCATCCCTTTTCGGTAATGAAGGTCGTCTCGAGAACATTGCTGTTTTCCCGGTACCGTCGTTCAATCTTGAAGTGCTCCGCCGGGGTAATGGAGAAGCGTCCACCATCGCGGTCATGCATGCGATTGAAAAGCGGAGGTGAATCCATCTCTGGAGCACACCACCAGTCGATCGAACCATCTGCTCCGATGAGAGCAACCGAACGTCCATCTCCGATAGCCGCATAGTGTTCAAGGGGAAGAAAACCATGGGTGCGGTCGGGGACAAGGTGATGAAGCATTGACGACCAATTCGATGCCCTTGCAAACCGAAGGGAGAGGTGACGTGGACTTGTCCGGGATAAAGCACGGCCGCCCACTGTTGTTCCCATCCGAGCTAGAAATCATCCTTAGGGAACCTGGAGCGTCCTTCATGGTTTTCGTCCTAACCCCAACAAGGAGACACATGATGGAAAAAACGCGCCACCCTACTCCGCCCTATCCGGAACAGCAGCAGGAGCCACCGGGCAAGACAGCCGAAATGAAACCTGTGCCCGATCATGGCGAAACGTCCTACAAGGGCGATGGCAAGCTGACCGGCAAAGTCGCCCTCATCACAGGGGCTGACTCCGGTATCGGCAAGGCCGTCGCCATTGCTTTTGCTCGCGAAGGTGCTGACATCGTCATTTCCTACCTCAGTGAAGACGATGACGCTCGCGATACTGCAAAGTGGGTTGAGGATGCCGGGCGCAAGGCCCTGGTAGCTCCCGGTGACATCAAATCCGAAGAACACTGCAAGGATCTTGTAAAGCGTGCCATCGACGAACTCGGCGGGATCGATATTCTCGTCAACAACGCTGCGTTTCAGCGAACCTACGCGGGCATTGCGGACATCACAGCCGAGGAATGGGACGAAACCTTCCGCACTAACATCTACGCACCATTCTTCCTGTCCAAGGCTGCCGCTCCTCACATGAAGCCCGGCAGCTCAATCATCAACACAACCTCGATCCAGTCGCGCCAGCCATCGCCGCAGCTTCTGGCCTACGCATCCACCAAAGGCGCAGTTTCAAACTTCACCGCAGGTTTGGCTGAGATGCTGGCGGAAAAAGGGATCCGTGTGAATGCCGTTGCACCCGGGCCGATCTGGACGCCGCTCATACCTTCGACAATGCCAGCCGAAAAAGCTGCGAAGTTTGGGGAAAATACCCTCATCGGCCGCGCGGGACAGCCAGCAGAGCTGGCAGGGGCGTATGTCCTCCTCGCCTCTGATCTCGGAAGCTATATGACGGGCGCCGTCATCCCCGTGACTGGCGGCGAGATCATGATTTAATACGTCTGGTCGCTGACCCGAAAGGTCGAGCGGCCACCGCCTTTGCCTTAGTCAAGAGATCGCGAATCGCCGAAGAGTGTCGCGGTCTCTATCAGTCTGGCATCTACGGCTTGCGAAGAGACAGAGGCCGTGGCCTTGCAGGTGAGCATTGCACGTTGGCCTAAGGAGGTTTGCGCAAGTGGAATGTGGAGATTCTCGTATGGATCAGCTTGTTACATTGCAAACCACAGCTGCGGCTCGTCGCCTGGCCGCCCGTCTGGCGAAAGAATACAGCCTTGAAGATTTTGCGATCGCCACCGGTTTGACGGTAGCCGAAATCTCGGCGGCCGAAGACCCTGCGGCCAACCGAGTTCCAGAGCATCAAGTCGAGCGGATCGAGCACGCCCTCGGTCAGTTGCGGTGCGGATAGACCTTGGCAGCAAATGACGGTTGTGGAAGCCTGAACTAAGCTGGAGATTCGATGAACCGCCGTATCTAAAAGACTGCTGCGGCCCTTTCGCTTTCGTGCTGTCAGCCTCTGACCGATGGTGAGGCCTATTTCACCAATGGCAGTAACGGGAAAAGGTAATTGCTCTCTCAATCCGCTGTCGGGCGGGTAGTTAGAGATGCTCATGCCGAACGAAAGACCATTCTTGAAAGGAAGCAGACCGCGAGCAGAGCCGAATTTGATAAGCGTACATTAACGCACAGCTCGGCGGCCATGGGAAAGCGCTGATCGACTATCTGGCCAGGATCGCCCGCGTCCAAGTGTAACGAGCTACTTTGGCCGTTCGTTCTGCATTGCCCCAGCGATCTGCGAAAGCAAAGGCAAGCTCCCCAACTTTTCCATCGGCACGGAGAGCTTTGGTTTCCAATTGGGGTAACTGTCGCTAGTGCCCGGAATATTCGTTGGACGCTTCTCACCTGTCATGTCGGCCAGTCGAACCACAGCCAATATGGACGCGGTTTTGGCGATGAAGCCATGAGCGCTCACGACGAGGTCTTTCAGTTTTTCGTCGCTCGCAACGGACGAAGGCCAGCGATTCAGCGGATAGGCGCCTGCTTCCTTTAGCGCTACCTTTAAATCCTCTCGCTCATGGTGACGCTGTTCGATATGCACCTCTGTCAGATCAGGAGGAACGATTCCATGGTCCGACCTAGCTTTGATGTCAGCGCCACGCCACCATCCGGCCAAGGTCTGATGGTCGTGGGTCGAGACGCATGCAAGCGACAGCCGAGGATAATCCGCTGCAGGCTTGAAGCCATCTTCTTCGCGCTCATACGACAGGATGCGGTAAGACAGGATCCGGGCTGCAGCGAGATCGTCCTGCAGCCCTTCCGGCAACATTCCCAAATCCTCGCCAATCACCAAGCATTTGAATTCCGAGGAAGCATCGGCCAAAATCTGCAACAGCTGGCTCTGTGGGTAGTCGACATAGGCACCCTCATCGGGCGAACTATCGAGCGGCACGAGAAACAGCCGGCGCAGAGCGGCTGCATGATCAATCCTTATGGCGCCGGCGTAACGCATCGCAGCCGTGACCATCCTCCGAAATGGCGCGTCGCAGCCCGAAGCGATCGATGACGGATGGAAGGCTGCCAAATGCCAATCCTGCCCCTCGGGCGCGAACGGATCCGGTGGGCTGCCGATCGTCGCCTGCGAAATATAGGCACCCTGCTCGCTCCAGGTCGCTGAGCCATCGAGTGCT
The DNA here is from genome assembly GCF_001424985.1 of Rhizobium sp. Root1212. Lineage (GTDB taxonomy): Bacteria > Pseudomonadota > Alphaproteobacteria > Rhizobiales > Rhizobiaceae > Pararhizobium. The sequence continues at coordinate 50,891 of NZ_LMDA01000011.1, read as the reverse complement.
TCTCCGACAGCCAGGTCAAGATAAAGTCCTATTCGCAAACCGGCGTCACGCATCGCCTCTACGGCCCTTGCCAGCTGCTGATGGCAAAGCCACTGAAGCCAGATGTGAAACTCGATCAAGTCTGGCTGTTTGTTGGCGAACGCGACGACTTCGGCGCTGTCTGGCCGCTGATACTCGGCGGGCCAAGAGGCCCAACCAGCCCCGATACCCTGTTCTCCCATGAACGCGGACAGGGCTTCGAACAACGCGTGCCGTCGCAAGATTTCACCGCCGCCCTGGACGAAAGCATTGAACTCTTGCCGGTCCTTCGAGTGACGATCGGGAGAGGATCTCCGGCTCATCCAAAGATCACGCAAAACTCCGAGCTTGATGTGGGCAACATGGACGTAGTCGACAAGATCGGTCGACCGCAGCTCCTGCAGCCGTGCTTCGAGATGAGGGTTGCTTTCGAACCCTGTGACCTTATCGACTGCGATATACAGCGGATTAAGCATTTGGCGGTTTGACGGTTCATACGGACTACACCGATCGGGGTCGGCAAGAAAAGGGGCGTGAAGAGGATTGAGCCCGATGAAGTCGGCACCCAGCGACCCGCCCAGGCGGATCATCACGACGAGATCCTCAAAATCGCCAATGCCCCAGTTGCGCTCTGAGCGCAGCTCGTAGAGCTGCAGACTGATACCCCAGACGCGACTGGACTTGAGAAACTCTGGCAGGAAGGATTGCGGGATGATCCTGCTGGAAGACTTCTTATCCGCATCATTCCGTCTTCCGGGCTGACTATCGCTGTCAGCCGCCACGCCAAGTGCCGAAAGAATTTTCCGCTTTGTGGTGTCGGTAACGGCCACGTCCACCTCTTGCGGGCTTGGCCTTGTCAAGCTGATCCCATGCCTTTTGGCTAACTTGTCGAGATGCAAGGTCATCGCAGCGCCACTTTCCAAGAGGAAGCCATGCCAGGTCAGCTCCGAGGTTCGGTAAGGCTGACCATGACAGCCCAAGCCGATAACGTTTCGTGGCTGAATGATCCGAGGGAAAAAATTGGCTCCGCTGCTGGCGATGTCCGTAGCCGCACCGGGCCGTCTGAAAGGTTTGCAACTAAGCTTAGCGTTGCGCCATGTTTCGTTACCCAGTCGACAGTCGTTGCGCTGCCCTCCTGGCGAAACGACGCATTGCCATTGCCAATGTCTTTCAACAGCGGCACGATCCGTTGATGCCGCAGAGCAAGAAGAGAGCTGTAAAAGGCCAGCATCTCTGAAGCGTCCAGACCGGCGATCGCGGACCAGTTGAGCTTTGCCACTTCGAACGTCGACTCCGCTGTGGGATCAAGCAAATCGTCAGCGTCAAAGCCCGGAAGACGCGACAGCTCCTCACGGCGTCCCTTCCTCACTTTGTCGTTCAGATCTTCATCGAAGTCACAGAAATAGGGGAACGGCTCCCGTGCGCCCCACTCCTCACCCATGAAGAGCATCGGGATTTGCGGCGACAGCAGGTAGATAGCGGTCACTGCTTTAAGGGGCGCAAGCGGTCGGTAGGTGATCATGCGATCGCCCCGTGCCCTATTACCTATCTGATCATGATTTTGGATGAACGAGATGAAGGCGGTTGGTGGCAGATGATCGGTCGACTTGCCTCGGTTTCCGCCACGATAAGGCATATGTTCGCCTTGAAAAACAAAACCCTCCGCAAGTGCCCGGCCAACCTTGCCGGTGTCATCGGCGTAATCCTGGTAGTAGCCAAAGGTTTCACCGGTTGCAGCGATGTGAAGGACGTGGTGAACATCGTCGTTCCATTGTGCGGTGAAGTTGACAGCCTGCCCCTTTTGATCTCGCCTCAACAGATCGCTGTCATTGTCTTCGTTCTCCACGATTAGATGAACATGCCTCGCCCCGGCGGTATCGCGGACCCGGCGGGCAAGCTCTTGGAGACGATGTTCTTCACTATCGTCCTTGATGGCATGCACCGCGTCGAGGCGCAGCCCGTCCAATCTGTATTCCTCGACCCAATAGATTGCGTTCTGAATGATGAATTCACGGACGGCTCGAGAACCTTCGCCATCGTAGTTTATGCCATTGCCCCATGGTGTTTTGTGATTTTCGGTAAAGAGAGGCGCGTAAGTTGGAAGGTAATTTCCATCTGGGCCAAAGTGATTATAGACAACATCTAAAAAGATGCTGATGCCGCGCTCGTGCGCGGCGTCCACTAGCGCCATGAAGTCTTCGGGACGGCCGTAGCTGCTGTCCGATGCGTAGGGGAGGACGCCGTCATAGCCCCAGTTGTAGCGGCCGGGAAATTCGCTGACCGGCATAATTTGGATCGCGGTGATCCCGAGAACCGCCAGATGATCAAGCTTTGCGATTGCAGCGCGGAACGTTCCTTCCGATGTAAACGAGCCAATATGCAGCTCATAGATGACCATCGCTTCCCACGGACGACCGGACCACGCATTGGTCTTCCACTCGTATCGACACAAATCGATGACCTCGCTTGGACCATGCACATCGTGCGGCTGATGGCGCGATCCCGGGTCCGGCACCTCGGAGCCGTCAGGCATCACAAACTTGTAGCGGCTCCCAGGCCCGAGCCCATCCAGCCGGCATCGATGCCAGCCGTTATCGTTTGGCTCCATCGGCTCGGCCTTACGTCCTTCCACACGCACATGAACGCTGTCCTTAAGGGGAGCCCATAACCGGAACTCGACGCCGTGCTCATCGATCAGCGGGCCAAATGCATATTCGATCACGATACCATCCTGCTTTGAAAAAATGTCATCACCGGAGCAATCCCTGTCCACCATCGACCCAGATCGGGGAACCGGTAATGTGGCGAGATCTGTTGGAAGCCAGGAAGGCAATCACGTCAGCAACGTCTTCGCTGCGGCCTGGACAGCCCCCGGTGATCGGCACCTGGCCTTCGGGCCATACAACCGGTATCGCGGTCTCCTCTACTTTGCGCAGGCTGGTATTCGCGTCGATATTGGTTTCAATTTCACCAGGGCAGACGGCGTTGATGCGAATGCGATGGCGGGCGAGCTCCAGAGCGAGTTGCTGAACCATCGCGACCTGACCGGCTTTTGTCGCCGTGTAGGCCGTCGCACCCGGGGTCGTAAATGTGCGGGTTCCGTTGATCGAAGAGACAACGATGATGGAGCCGCCGCCCGCTTTCTTCAGCTCGGGCACGCTCGCGCGGATTGTCAGGAAGGTCCCCGTCAGGTTGACGGAGATCGTGTTATTCCACTCTGCAAGCTTCAGATCGTCGATGGGCGCCCAGACACCGTTGATGCCCGCGTTGGCGACAACAACGTCGAGGCGGCCAAACTGAGTGACGAGCTGGCTAACAGCCTCCGTCATCTGAAGTTCGTCGGAGATGTCGGCGAGAAGCTGAACAGCTTCACCTCCGGCGCCCTTTATATCGGCGACCGTGGCGGAGATCTCGTCTTCGGTATGACCAAGCGCCCCAATGGCAAATCCATCGCTGGCTAAGGCTAATGCCGCTGCCTTTCCGATTCCGGATCCGGCTCCAGTGACGAGGGCTACGGCTGACGTCATTGCAATCTCCAACATCTTTGCGCGAGTAGAAACTTCAAGAGCATGCCGAAGTTCCAGACCCTCGCTCATGGTCCGTTTGATGACGTTCGCCGGTAAGGCGCGCGTGAGCCGCCTAGCGCCGAGGCGCTAAGGTATTCGACAATAGCCCACCCCTGCTCAACGTCCTGTCATATGCCTCGATGTGAAGCGGAACAACTTGCGGTCCGTCAGGTTTACTGCGCGGCCATCTTTGCTGGCCTGGTCGGATGGCTAAACCCGCACCTGATCCTGCCCGCCTCATTTAATTCGCTGGAAACGTCATGATTATACCGACAGCCACCTATCGCATTCAGTTCCGCAACGGCATGACCTTCGACCGCGCGGCGGAACTGGTTCCCTATCTGAAACGCCTCGGCATCAGCCACCTCTATGCCTCGCCGGTCTTCACCGCGACGAGCGGCTCGACCCACGGCTACGACGTAACCGACGCCAACAAGATCGAGCCTTCGATCGGCGGGCGCGCAGGTTTCGAGCGGATGGTCCGGACGCTGAAGGCCGCCGGCCTTGGCCTTATCCTTGATATCGTGCCGAACCACATGGCAGCGTCGCTCGAAAACCCTTGGTGGCGCGATGTCGTCGAGAATGGCGAAAATAGCCGCTACGCCCGCCATTTCGATATCGACTGGTCGCGCAAGCTGACGCTCCCGTTTCTTGGCGACACGTTCGAGACGGTATTGGGGGCCGGCGAGATTTCGCTGAAGCCCGATCCGAAGACGGGCAGACCGGCGTTCGCTTATTACGAAACCTTCTACCCGCTCAATCCGCAGACCTATTCGGGCCGCGAAGCTGACGTCCTCAAACTTGTCGACAAGGCGGCGATTGCCAAACTGCACGAACTGCAGCACTACCGGCTGATGTCCTGGCGGGATGCGCCGCGAGACCTCTCCTATCGCCGCTTCTTCGAGATCACCGGCCTTGCTGGTATCCGCGTCGAAGATGGAGCGGTGTTCGACGACACGCACAAGCTCATCCTCGAACTCGTGCATTCCGGAGCGGTGGACGGCTTGCGCGTCGATCATGTCGACGGCCTTGCCGATCCGAAAGCCTATCTGGAGCAACTGCGCCGTGAGGCCGGACCGAACTGCTACATCACCGTGGAAAAGATCCTCGGAGAAGGAGAACATATCCCGGCCGACTGGCCGATTTCCGGCACCACCGGCTACGAATTCATTTCCGCCATCAGCGACGCATTGGTCGATGGTGAGAAACTGGATGAACTGCGCACCGCATACGATACGGTCGCCGGCCGGCCGATCGATATGGAAGCCGAATTGCGCGCGGCAAAATTGCTGATGGCGGACAAGAACTTCGCCGGCGAGGTTGCAACACTGCTGAAACTCGCGCGGCAAATCGTCCAGACGAAAGATCGCGATTCGGCGTTGCCGGAAGAAGCGCTGAAAGCGGCCCTGCGCGAATTGCTTATCGGCTTTCCGGTCTATCGGACATACGGCACCCGCCAAGGCCTGCCGCCGGAGGGCCGGCAGATGCTCGCCGTCGTTCTGGAAAAAGTCCGTCAAGGGCCGAATGCACCGGATGAACCGGCGCTCGCATTCTTCGAACGCATGCTGACCGGCGATGTGGAATCCTCCGTTGCCGCCACGGCGACCGTCTTTCGCACCCGTTTCCAGCAACTGACGGGCCCGTTGATGGCGAAATCGGTCGAGGACACCCTGTTCTTCCGCCAACACATGGCGCTTGCGCTGAACGAAGTCGGCGCCGAACCGCTGCCACGCGCCTTTTCGCTCGATCGCTTTCATCAGGAAATGCAAACCCGACTGAAGCGTCAGCCTGACGCGCTTTCCGGTACATCGACCCATGACACCAAGCGTGGAGAGGATGCCCGTGCACGCCTCTATGCCATAACCGAAGCTCCGGAAATCTGGAGCGACGCGGTCAGCCGGTGGCGGACTGTGAACAGAAGCGCGGCAACCACCCTGGATGACGGCCTGGCACCCGAGCCAGCGGTCGAGTGGATGCTCTACCAAGCCTTAGCGGGCGCTTGGCCCGTCGACCTTCATTCGGAAGACCGGGAAGGCCTGAAAGCACTTGAAGGGCGTTTTATCGCCTATGTCGAAAAGGCGCTGCGGGAAGCAAAGCTGCGCACCAACTGGGGCGATAGCAATGAAGCTTATGAACAGGCTGTGATCGCTTATGCCCGCCACCTGCTATCTCCTGACAATCAGGCGTTCCTTGCTGATTTTGCCGATACACTTCGTCCTTTCGCCCGGGCCGGCCTCGTCAACGGCATCACCCAGACGATTATCAAGTTCACTGGTCCTGGCGTGCCCGATATCTACCAGGGTAGTGAAGGCCTCGACTTCAGTCTCGTAGACCCTGACAATCGCCGGGAGCCGGATTTCGCCATGCTCCAGAAGCGCTTGGTGAAGACCGATAAATCCAGTTTCGACGACGATGCTTGGGCAAGCGGTCGACTGAAGCAGCATGTCATCGCCACGCTCCTTCGCCTGCGCCAAGAAATGCCCTCCTTATTTCGTAAAGGGAGCTATATCCCGCTCTCTGGAAGCGGGACGAAGGCGCACAGCGTCCTTGCCTATGCACGCGCGGAAGGGAACGACGCTATTCTCATCATATCACAGCGGCTTAGCTATGGAGCTCGAACACTTGGTATTTCGTCCTGGCAGGGACTTAGCGTCGCCATTCCTGACGTCCTCCATAACCGCCGTTTCGTCGATGTATTCACACATCGACAGGTCAAGCTGAGCGAAGTGCTTGAACTTCAAAACTTCGAAAGTGCATTCACTGTTTTGAGATCGGTTCAGTAAGATCCGATAGGGATTGTCCACTCGTGCCGCTGCTTCGCTTGCAGCTCGCTTCGGCCGTTCGATCGTCAAAAGCAGCAGATGGCGGGTATGCCGCGCCTCACAATGCGCTCCAGGCGCGAACCAATCCCCGGAACTTTACAGTGAAACGGCAGTTTTTGTCTTTTACAGCTAAGGAGATGTTCCATGCCCCAAGGTAACAAGTCCGGCTATACCGACAAGCAGAAGCGCAAGGCTGAGCACATCGAGGAAGGCTACGAAGACCGTGGCGTGTCCGAAAAGGAAGCCGAGCGCCGCGCGTGGGCCACCGTCAACAAGGAGAGCGGCGGTGGCAAGAAGGCTGGATCCGGCCGTGGCCATCCCGAAAACCATGCCTCCTCCGAAAAGGGCGGGCGCAAGGGTGGTGCCGCTGCTGCATCACGGACCAAGGAAGAGCGTTCCGCTTCGGCCAAGAAGGCCGCTGCCACGCGCAAGCGCAATGAGCACCAAGCCCATCATTGATTGGGAGACGGCGTCATCACCGACGGCGCCGCTTCACATGCGGAGGATCCGATGCCCAAAAAGAAAACCATGCAGAAATGGTCGCAGGACGTGACCGACAACAGCGATGCGATGGATCTCGAAGGCGGGGTCTTTAAGCAGCGCAGCGCCAAGAAGATCGCGGATTCGCTCAAACACTCAGCGGAAGAGAGCCCGCGACGCAAGGCCAGCCCTTTCCAGTCTGCGATGTCGATGCTCACCTTTTACATCAATCGCGCTGGCAAGCAGCTGTCCCGATCACGCCTGGCGACGCTCAATCGCGCCAAGGACGAGTTGCGCAAGGACTTTGGCAAGCAGCGAAAAATCTCAGGAGGCAAGTCATGATCGACGAAGAGGAAAAAAGACTGCGCGCCTACGAGATCTGGGAGAGCGAGGGGCGGCCGGAAGGCCGGGATCTTGCGCACTGGTATCAGGCGGCAGACGGCGAAGCCAGCGCTACCGGCGAAGGCGCTCGCTACACACCTTACTCTGCTGGCGCGGCGTCTGCCGGATCACTGGTGATCAAGTTCTATCATTCCGGCGATCAAGTTCGCGGATATGTCCGCAAGATCGCCGAGACCGGGCAAGACGATTCGATATTTCCTGGTGAGGAGATGGAGCCGGAGGCTGCTTTCAAACTGGCCCAATCCCACAATGGAGAAAGCGGCAAGCCGATCTTCGTGGAGCTGACCGAAGGCGTCGAATGGAATCCGTCATGGGGCGCGCTCGGGAGTGACGATCTCGAGACGGTTCCAGCCGAAACGGATGATTCTCGCGCTGCGGATAATCCGACCGCCGCCCGGCGTCGCACACGTCTGGCTCGAGAGGCCGAAAAGGGACTGCGCCGCGCAGTGGGCGAGACGCAGGCTGAGGATGATATGAGAAACCGCCGGTCCGAACGCCCAGGAGCCCAATCATGACAAAAAATGGCAAACCGTCCAAATCGCAGATTGAACAGGACGCCAGAGGGCAGTCCGAAAGCAACCATGCAGGTGGCACCAACAACGGTGTCAGCAGCGCCAAGCCGCGCGTGATCACCCATTCCGACGACGCGACGGTCAACAAGAAAACGCCGGGCAAGGACAAAGACACCAAGGACTGGGACATCAATTATGACGAGCGCGACATGAACGAGGGCGAGTTTCGAGGATAGAGCTGAGAAGCAAGCTGCGCCTTCCGGCGCAACGGAACTTGGTGCGACATCGAAAGTTTACTGTGACCGGGGGGCCTCAACCGAGATGGCTCGCCTCGGGGTATCTCTTGAGGCATCCATGACGTCGAAAACACGCTCTCCCAAAATCAAGCCCTATTCCGGACCTGCGGGCGGATGGGGTTCTGCAAAATCCGTCGCCGAGATCACTCTTAGAGAGCATGTCGCGCTGCGTGGGCCGAAGTTACTTTCCACGCAGAACAAGCCGGAAGGCTATATGTGCGTGAGTTGCGCCTGGGCGAAACCGGCGAAAACCCATCCGCTCGAATTCTGTGAGAACGGCGCAAAAGCTACGGCTTGGGAGATCACGTCAAAACGGGCCGACCGGGCATTTTTCGACAAATATCCTCTTCGCGAGCTCGAACTTTGGGACGATCACGACCTCGAGGAACAGGGTCGGTTGACACATCCGATGCAATGGGACGCAGCGACCGATAAATATGTTCCGGTGACCTGGGCCCAAGCGTTCGAAGCTATCGGTCGGGAACTGCGCACCATCGGCCCGCATCAGGTCGACTTTTACACGTCAGGCCGTGCATCCCTAGAAGCGAGCTATATGTACCAGTTGTTCGCGCGTATGTACGGCAGCAACAATATGCCCGACAGCTCCAACATGTGTCATGAAAGCTCCTCGGTCGCCCTTCCCGAAAGCATCGGGGCCTCTGTTGGAACAGCCGTCCTGTCGGACTTCCAGAATACTGATTGTATCTTCTACATCGCGCAGAATGTCGGAACCTCGTCGCCGCGCCTTCTCCACGATCTGCAGGATGCCGTCGATCGCGGCGTCAAAATCGTTACCTTTAATCTGCTGCGGGAACGCGGCCTCGAACGGTTCGTTAATCCGCAGTCACCTGCACAGATGCTCACCGGCAAGGAAACCAAAATTTCCTCCGAATATTACCAGGTGAAAAGCGGCGGCGATATCGCCGCGCTGTTCGGCGTCTGCAAGGCGCTGATTGAAGCCGACGATGCGCTGAAAGACTCCCATCAAAGTCGAGTTGCAGGCGAGGACGAGAAACCGAAGGATCCGGACAACGCGGCAATGGTTGCCTTTGCAGCCTCAATTGCCGCCGCCGACAAGAAGCATGTTCTCGACCATGACTTTATCGAGGAGCACACCACCGGCTTCGAGGAATTCGCCAATGCCGCGCGCGGCCATCGGTGGGAGGAACTGGAGCGAGTTTCAGGCCTCAGCCGGGATCAGATGACGCAGGCCGCGGCGACCTACGCCAAATCCGACGCGGTGATGATGGTGTACGGCATGGGCCTTACACAACAGCTCATGGGCGTCCAGAACGTTCATATGGTCTGCAATCTGGCACTGTTGCGCGGCAATATCGGCAAACCGGGCGCCAACATCTGCGCCGTCCGCGGCCACTCCAACGTTCAGGGACAGCGGACAGTCGGCATCACCGAGAAACCAGGACTGGCGCCGCTGGACAAGCTCTCTGAACTCTACGGCTTCGAACCGCCGCGGTGGACGGGCCGCTCGACGGTGGAGACCTGTGAGGCGATCATGAGCGGCCAATCACGTGCCTTCATCAGTCTCGGCGGCAACTTCCTGAGAGCCGTCCCCGACACGACTGCCATGGAAGAAGGGTGGCGTAGGCTGCGGCTTAGCGTGCAGATCGCCACCAAGCTCAATCGCAGTCATGTCGTCCATGGCGAGATTGCCTATCTGCTGCCGTGTCTCGGTCGCATCGAACTGGACGAGCAGGCGACCGGTCCGCAGGCCGTATCGATGGAGAGTTCCATCGCCCATTTCCACGGCTCGCGCGGCAAGACGAAACCAGCAAGCCCGGAGCTTCTTTCGGAGCCGGCAATCGTCGCCGGCATAGCCAAGGCGACACTCGGCGAAACTAAGGTTCCCTGGGACAGCTGGGTCGGAGACTATGCTGAGATCCGTGATGCGATCGAGCAAACCTACCCGGAGACGTTCAAGGATTTCAACAAAAGGCTGTTTACGCCGGGCGGGTTTGTGAGGCCGCTGCCGGCGCGCGAACGTAAGTGGGTGACGAAAAGCGGCAAGGCAAATTTCCTGACGCCGGAAAAACTGTTTCCGAAATTTTCGACGGCGCAGAGCACCGACGTCCTCCATCTCGCGACCCTGCGATCTAACGACCAGTTCAACACGACGATCTACGGGTATAGCGACCGCTTTCGCGGTGTCGAAGGCACTCGCAAGGTGGTCTTCATGAACCCGGAGGATATCCTCCGGTTGGGTTTCAAGGACGGCGACAGTGTCGATCTGACCACTGCGATCGATGCAAACAACGTTCGGACGGTGACAGCGTTGAGGATCGTTGCCTACGATATTCCCAGGGGATGTTGCGGCGCGTATTATCCGGAGACGAACCCGCTCTTTCCGCTGGCTCACCACGATCCGAAGTCAAAAACGCCCTCCTACAAGCTCCTTCCGGTGCGTCTCAGCCGATCCTCGGAAGTACCACATGATCGAGGGGGCCGCCGGGTGAGCACATGATGTTCGGAGACATCAACGACGCAAAGTGGTCGTTCCTGGCGACCTTTCTGCTGGTGGTCGCGGGAGCCGCGTTTCTCGGCTGGGCCCAGCAGCCGCGGGAACTCAGGACCGATCCACCCCTCGTCGCCGATCTCGATCGATTCCGGCTGATGTCCAATAGCATCGGCGGTTCGCCGCCCGAGAGTTATTTTGCCGAGGGGAAACCCTACGAAAGCGATGCTTATAATCTCAGCCAGGGTCAGCGCCTGTATACCTGGTTTGGGTGCCAATCGTGTCACGGCGACGGGCGCGGAAACGTAGGTCCTTCCTTCCTCGACGGTTGGTGGCTGTATGGTCCGGAGATGGTGTCGATTGTCGCGTCGATCCGCGACGGTCGGCCGCACGGCATGCCGGCCTTTCGTGACCGGATGACGATCGAGCAAATCTGGCAGTTGGCCGGCTATGTCCAGACCATCGGCGCCTATTCGACCAAAGTGGCGGCGACGGGTCGCAGGGACGACCGCCACACGCGGCCGGCCGAGAACCGGGCTCCGGCGAAGATCCTGTTCAACGAAGGACCGGTTGGCGCCCATCCAGACCAGGGACCCTCCCCTTGAGAACCGCCCGGATCCTTCAGCTGTCGATCATTGCTGCTGTCGCTGGCTGCAGCGGCAACCAGTCGGCTCTGGATCCTCAGGGCGCTCCCGCGATCCATGTCGAGCATCTGATCATCGGCATAACCGTCATCTGCGCAGCCGTCTGGCTCCTGGTCATGATCGTGCTCGGCTGGGCACTGCTGCGGAAACGGCCCAGCGACAGCAGCCAGCCCGGCGAGCGGTCTTTAACGATAAGCGTTGGCAGTGCCGTTGCCGCGACGGTTATCATTATCACAGGTCTGACGATCGCAAGCTTTTACACCACACGCGGCATCGGCTTGCCGGAAAACGCCGCACTAACGATCACCGTCAGAGGGCAGCAATGGTGGTGGCAGGTCAACTACGCCGACCCTGATCCGGCGCTCAGTTTCCAGACGGCCAACGAGATCCATATCCCGGTCGGACAGGATGTTCGGGTCCAGCTCGAAAGTGCCGATGTCGTGCACTCGTTTTGGGTGCCAAGCCTTGCCGGCAAACAGGATCTCGTGCCGGGGCGCAGCAACAGTCTTCTCCTGCGTGCGGAACGGCCCGGCATCTATCGCGGTCAATGCGCCGAATTTTGCGGACTTCAACACACCCATATGGCGATGATGGTCGTCGCCGATAAACCGGCGGACTATGAGCGCTGGATCGCCGCACAACGCCAGAACGGCGTGATGCCAACCGACCCGGACGCCGTCGCCGGAAAGGTTGCCTTCCTGTCAAAGCCGTGTGCTGCCTGCCACACGGTTCGCGGCACGCCGGCCACCGGCACCACCGGCCCTGATCTCACCCATATCGGTAGCCGAAAGACAATCGCGGCCGGGCTTCTCGAAACCACACGCGGGTCGCTTGCGGCGTGGATTGCCGATCCGCAGACCCTCAAGCCCGGCAACAACATGCCCATGGTTCCCCTAACCAGCGTCGAGCTGCGGGATATCTCCGCCTATATGGAGAGCCTTAAATGACCATCAGGGAGGACGGCCAGAATCTGCGTGATACCGGATTGGGTGAGATCGAGCTTGACCACCGTCTTTCAGCGACCTGGTCGACACCCAGTGGATTGTGGGGCGCCCTTTCGAGCGTCGACCATAAAATCATCGGCCGCCGCTACATCGTGACGGCCTTCGTGTTCCTGGCGCTCGGTGGGCTCCTGGCGATGGCGATGCGGCTGCAACTCTCCCAGCCGGAAGCCCGGTTCATTGGTCCCGATCGTTACAACCAGATTTTCACCATGCACGGCACGAACATGATGTTTCTGTTTGCCGTGCCAGTCATGGAGGCGATGGCGGTCTATCTCGTGCCGCTGATGGTTGGCACGCGCAACATCGCCTTTCCGCGCCTCAACGCCTTCTCCTACTGGATGTATCTCGCCGGCGGGCTGCTGCTGTGGATCGCCTTTGCGGTCGATACCGGCCCTGACATCGGCTGGTTTGCCTACGTTCCGCTGTCGGGACCGCAATATGCTGCCGGAAAGCGCGCCGACATCTGGGCGCAGATGATCACGTTTACTGAAGTCTCGGCACTGGCCGTCGCCGTCGAGATCGTCGTTACCGTGTTCAAACAACGCGCGCCTGGCATGTCGCTCGACCGAATCCCTTTGTTCGTATGGTCGATGCTGGTCACATCGTTTCTGATCATCTTGGCGATGCCGGCCATCATGATCGCCAGCTCGACGCTGATCCTTGACCGGCTTGTCGGGACGCACTTCTTCAATCCGGCCGAGGGCGGCGACGTATTGCTGTGGCAGCACCTGTTCTGGTTCTTCGGCCACCCGGAGGTCTACATCATCTTCCTGCCGGCCGTCGGCATGGTCTCGACGATCGTCGCGACCTTCACAAGACGCCCCGTGTTCGGCTACCTCGCCATGGTGATGGCCCTGGTTGCGACCGGGGTTTTGGCCTTCGGGCTCTGGGTGCATCATATGTTCGTAGCCGGGCTGCCGCGTCTCGGCGAAAGCTTTTTTACGGCGTCGAGCATGGCGATCGCCATTCCTGCTGGTCTGCAGATCTTCTGTTGGCTGGCAACGATGTGGGCCGGCAGACCGGTGTTTAGGACCCCGTTCCTGTTCGTCATCGGCTTCATGGTGATATTCGTCATCGGCGGGATGACCGGGGTCATGGTGGCCTCCGTGCCCTTCGATACACAGGTTCACGACACCTATTTCGTGGTTGCTCACTTCCATTACGTTCTGGTGGGCGGCGCGGTCTTTCCGCTGCTCGGGGCAATCTATTACTGGTTCCCCAAGATCACCGGCCGAATGATGAGCGAGACGCTCGGCCGCTGGGTATTCGGGCTGATCTTTACCGGCTTCAACCTGACCTTCTTTCCCATGCATATTCTCGGGCTCCAGGGCATGCCGCGCCGCATCTACACCTATCAGCCGGAAATGCCATGGTCCGGCTTGAACATGTTTGTCAGTCTGAGTGCCGTGATCCTTGCGGCGGGTTTCCTGCTGTTCTTTATCGACGCCATCCGCAGCTCCGCAACGGGTGCGACTGCGCCGGCTAATCCTTGGGGGGCGTCGACACTCGAATGGGCGACGTCGTCACCACCGCCGCCCTATAATTTCGCGCGATTACCAGTCGTCGGCAGCCTGGAACCTTTGTCCAATAATCCCGAAACACTTCCCGTTGCTTCGGGCCTGTCGGTCGACCGCCGCGAGCTGATCGTCAGCAGCGTCGTCGAAGCGCTTCCGGAGGCGCGCGAGTCGTCACCTGACAATTCGATCTGGCCGCTCTGGTCGGCACTCGCAACCACGGTGCTGTTGATCTGGTCGATCTTCACGCCCTGGGCAGTCGTCTGGGGATCGATCCCTGTGTCGATTGCCCTGATCGGATGGTTCTGGCCGAAAGGTACTCCGGAGGACGACGCATGAAACAATCCATCGTCCTCGATCTGTCAAAACTTCCCGCGCATGGGCTTGGCGCCGCAAGCCTGACGTGGTGGGGAACGCTCGCCTTCATGCTGATCGAGGGCACAGGCTTTGCACTTTCGATCGTTGTCTACCTCTACCTTATGAGCCTCGCACCGCAATGGCCGTTGAACGCACCGCCACCCGATCTGCTGCCCGGAACGGCGTTGACGGCGTTGCTCGTTGCCAGCTTCTTGCCCAACATCTTGGTTGCCCGCTGGGCGGGGCAGCAGAATTTAGAGAAGGTCCGTGTCGGACTGATCATCATGTCGCTGCTGGGGGTGGCGCCGCTCATCGTTCGTATCTTCGAATTTCCGGCGATGCACATCTCGTGGGACCAGAATGCCTACGGTTCAATCGTGTGGGTGATGCTTGGCCTGCACACAACCCATATCATCACCGACCTGATCGATACGGTGGTGCTGACCTGCCTGATGTTTTCCAGGCATGGCGACAATCCGCGCCGCTACGGCGATGTCAGCGACAATGCGATGTATTGGAACTTCGTGGTGGCGACCTGGTTGCCGATGTACATTTGCCTCTACTGGGTACCGCGGCTATGACCAGAGCCTGGATGCGATATGGCGGACTTGCTGTCCCACCACTGGCCTGGGCCGTGGGGACGCAGCTTGGGCAAATCATCCCCTACTTCGATTGCCGGCGACAGATGGTTTGGACACCCGCCCTTTGCTCGGCCCTCTTATTGATGTCGATTGCAGGAGCAGCTGCCTCTCGTCTTGCGCCAAGACCCGTCGGCCGGACTGAGCGGTTTGTCATCGATACGGGGTTTCTGATCGCCTCCTCGTTTGTCTTTGCGCTGGTATTGCAGGGGGCGGCCTCGATGCTGCTGGATCCATGTCAGCGCTGATCTGCACCCTGATATTTCTAACGATAGCCGTACCGGCAATGGCGCATGGTGACGATGATCACGCAGCAACCTTGAGCTGGACGTTCGATCCGTGGATCGTGCTACCGATCGCCTTGATCAGTCTTCTCTATTTCGCAGGGCGCATTAGGCTTTCGCGCCGGGTACATCGCTCCGGTCCACTGCGCTGGCAAGACCTGTTCTTCTGCGGCGGGATGCTCACTTTGGCTGGGGCTCTCATCTCGCCGCTCCATTGGCTCGGAGAGCACCTTTTTACCTTTCATATGATCGAACACGAGATCGTCATGGCCGTCTCGGCGCCGTTGATCGTGCTTGCGCGCCCGGTCGGTCTCCTTCTGTGGGGTCTGCCAAAACGGGTGCGTCGTGGCTTAGGCGCTGCCATGCGAACTCCGCTCATCGGGCGGTCATGGGACTGGAGCACGGGAGGGACAAGCGCCACCGTCATCCATGGTGTCGCCATCTGGGGCTGGCACCTGCCCTTCCTGTTCGACGCAGCCGTGACCAACACCGCCATGCATCGCCTCCAGCACCTCAGCTTTTTTGCAACGGCAATCCTGTTCTGGTGGGCGGTCGTTTGGAAAAGCGATTACGGCGCCGCTGCCTGGCACCTCTTCCTGACGATGTTACACACGAGCATCCTCGGCGCTTTGATGGCGCTGGCGCCGCGCGTTCTCTATATCGCTCAAACGCAAACCGCGTCTGCCTGGGGGCTGACACCCCTGGAGGATCAGCAACTGGCCGGTATGATCATGTGGGTGCCGGCCGGCACCATCTATGCAGCCGTGGCGATGACGATGCTGGCGCTCTGGATCCGCGGTTCCAGCGAGAGAGGAGCGCGAAATGCATGATGTCGCCGGCTTGGCCCCTCGCCGCCTAGTCTGGGTTGCCGCCGCCATTGCTGCTGGGCTGAGCGCCTTTGTCGTTACCAATACAATACGCGACAGTCAGACGAGGACGGCCGCAGCTGTGGCGCTGACCGGTGGCGATCCTGCGCGCGCTCCCGCACTCTTTCGTCGCTATGGCTGTTCGGGTTGCCACACCATTCCGGGCATACCGGGGGCGGACGGCCAAACCGGCGCGCCACTCACCGGATTATCCAAGCGCGTCTTTATCGCCGGCGTGCTGGAAAACCGCTCCGACAACCTTGTTGCATGGATCGTTTCGCCGCAGAGCTTTTCGCCACAGACCGCGATGCCGAACACCGGCATCTCAGAGCAGGAAGCCAAGGACCTTGCCGCCTACCTCTACGCACATTGAGGTTAGGGATGGGGCGTCGGCACGGCCGGGAGGGCCTTGATGTAGCGCGCAATCGCATCACGATCGCTGTCGGGCAGCATGGCCGTGTTGGTCACGACGTCGGCCATCGACGATCCGACACGGCCATGGTCAGGCGTGTCGCCAGTTTTGAGCATCGTTGCAATGTCGTGCTCGCTCCACTTGCCCAGGTCCTGCTGCGTAATATTCGGCACGAACCCGGTCCCTTGCGGATCGACGCCCCCGGCAAACCGGGTGTTGGGCTTGATGGCGCCGAAGACGTTCCGACTGGAGTGGCATTCAGCGCAGTGGGAGACGCTCTCGACAAGATAAGCGCCGCGATCATGGATCGGCTCGCCACTCAGCCGGGCCTCCGATTGACCCTCTCGAAAAAATAGCAGCTTCCAGAATCCGACGAACCGGCGAATGCGAAATAGGATCGAAGGGTGATGCGGCGGTGCCCGTCCCGAGATTTTGGGAAGCGTCATGAGATACGCGTAGAGATCCCGGATGTCGCCGGCCGTCATTCCAGTGAAGCTCGTATAGGGAAAAGCGGGATAGTAATGCTCATGCTCAGGCGACACACCGCCGACGAGCGCGTTCGCCAGATCGACGGCCGTCCATCTGCCGATGCCGTCCACCGGATCCGGAGAAATATTGGGCGGGCGAAACGTCCCGAACGGTGAGGCCAGCGCTAAACCCCCACCCAGCTTCAGGCGATCGGACTGCCCCGGCGTTGCATGACAGGATGCGCAGTCGCCGGCCGCGAATATAAGTTGGCCACGTAGGACGTCCCCTTTGCCTTCGAACCGTTTGTCACCATCTGAAAACGGGGGTCTGGCGGCAGTTACAAACCAACCAGCCAAAGCTGCCGCACCAGCGCAGACAACGATTATACAAACAGATTTCCACAGTACCCATGCGCTGTTTCGGGCCATAGACACGGGACCTGCCTCACTCGCCCTCGCCGGGATATTGAGAGGCCGTAAGCAGCTCGGCCAGGTGAGCTGTGTTGCGCGCCAGCATAGCGATCATCGTCTGGACTTCCTCCGGCGTCTCTTTGAGATCGACGAAATTGGTCGAGCCCATCGCTTCGCCGACCCAGTAGGCAACCGCGTTGGCGGGAATGGTAAAACCTACATCGTTCAATGCCTGATACACTTCCGCAGAAACATGGTGAGCGCCGTCCTCGTTGCCCACTACCGCAACGGCTGCAACCTTGCCGTAGGACACCATACGGCCTTTATCGTCGGTCTCCTCCAGGAAAGCATCCATCCGCTCCAGCGCTCGTTTGCAGACACTAGATGGCTGACCAAGCCAAATTGGCGTACCGATCAAAAGGATATCGGCTGCGAGTACTTTTTCCCGAATTTTGGGCCAGGCATCGCCCTCGCCCTCATCCGATGTCACGCCCGGTTTGATATCGTGATCGGCCAAGTGAACAATCTCTGTTTGAACACCATGCGTTTCGAGCTCTCTAGAAATCAGGTCCAAGAGCTTCCCCGTCGAGGACGCCTCGGACGAGGTGGAGGCTTTAAGGGTGCTGTTGAAGGCAAGTGCTTTTAGCGGCATGACAATATCCTTTCTATGAGACATATCGGGTTCAGGCGATGTACTTGAGCGCTCCCGCAGTCGATGTTTTTGGGTAAAGTCTTGCAAGGAGGTTTCTCAAGTGGTGACCGCCGACAGGAATTCCTCAGTCTTCATCAAGTCGCGTTGAACCGAAAACCGGTCGCCAAGCAGGTCGACCGCAGCATCGTGGGTCTCGTCGGCGCCACTGCAGACGGCATCACTCAACACAATTGCGCGGAAGCCGAGGTCGATTGCACCGAGCACGGTCGACAGCACGCAGACATCGGTTTCACCGCCTGTAACGACGACGGTTGCGACGCCCTCCTGCCTAAGGTGCGCGTTCAGCCTGCCGTCCACCCACGGTGAGTAAGTCATCTTGTCGAAGATGCGGGCGGGTGGCACCAGCGCCTGCAAAACCGGCGAAAGACCAAGCATTCGCTGCGGCAGATGATCGCCGGTCATCATCCACCATTTCTGGTAGTAATCCTTCCAGGTGCCGACGCAATCGTCAGAGTGTTTTGGCGGCATGAAGCGGGTGAAAATCGTCCACTCGGCATGGCGCCCTGAGACCTCAAGAAGCTGAGGAAGCACCCTGGACTTCCACGGCACGTACCAAGGTGTGTCTTCCGCAAACATTCGTTGGGCATCGACACAGATGTGTCTCCAGTTGCCAAGTTCCTTCATGTCGATCTCCGACCGATCCCGGGTCCTCTGATGTCAAACTGCCGCTGCGGGTTATTCTGGGACATTTGCCTTCAATTCCTTGAGCCAAACCCTCGCATTCCCATCCGACGGCGCCCGCCAGTCGCCGCGTGGCGACAGAGAACCGCCCGAGGTGACCTTTGGTCCATTCGGGGATGCGGAGCGCTTGAACTGGCTGGTCGTAAAGAAGCGGAACAGAAAGACTTCCAACCACGACTTGATCGTCGGCAGATCGAAGTCACGCTTCTTGGCTTCCGGGAAATGCGCCGGCCATTCGCCGGTCTCGCGATCACGCCAGGCGTTGTAGGCAAGGTAGGCGACCTTCGACGGCTTCAGGCCAAACCGGGTGATGTAATAGAGGAAGAAATCGTGCAGATCGTATGGGCCGATCCTGTCCTCCGTGCTTTGGATCAGACCCTGGTCATCGGCGGGGACGAGCTCAGGCGAAATCACGGTGTCGAGAATGCTGCCGAGCGTCTTGCCCGTCTCCTGATCGAAGAGTTCTGACTTAATGACCCAGCGAACGAGATGCTGGATCAAGGTCTTCGAGACAGATGCGTTGACGTTGTAATGGCTCATCTGATCGCCGACGCCGTAGGTCGACCAACCTAGGGCGATCTCCGACAGATCACCTGTCCCGAGCACCAAAGCCCCGCGCTGGTTGGCGGCCCGAAACAGAAAGTCGGTGCGAAGCCCCGCCTGAACGTTCTCGAAGGTGACATCGTAGACTGGTTCTCCGTCCGCAAAGGGATGCTTGAGATCCGTCAACAGCTGGGTCGCGAGCGGTTTGATGTCGATTTCTTCCGCTGTGATGCCAAGACTGCGCATCAACGCCCAGGCGTTGGTTTTGGTCGCATCGCCCGTTGCAAAACCGGGCATAGTGAATCCCAGGATATCAGAGCGCGGCCAATCCAGCCGGTCGAATACTCGCGCTGCAACGAGAAGGGCGTGGGTCGAGTCCAGTCCGCCCGACACACCGATGCACAGCCGCTTGATGCCGGTGGTCTTCAGCCGTTTCATCAGACCCTGGACCTGAATATTGAATGTCTCGTAGCAGTCCTGATCGAGACGCCCGGGATCGGCCGGGACGAAGGGATAACGGGCGATCGGGCGAAAAAGCTCAATTCGACCCGACGGCATCTGGAACTCGAACGCGATGCGACGAAAGGCTTTCGCATCCGCGTTCAGCGTCGCGGCATCGTTGAAGGTGCCCGTGCGCATCCGTTCCAGCCGGAGCCGTTCGAGATCGATGTCGGCGATGCACATTTGCGAGCCGTCGGGGAAGCGCTCAGTCTCGGCCAGCAGATCGCCGAGCTCGTAAATGCATGCCTGCCCGTCCCAGGCAAGATCGGTGGTCGACTCGCCGGGGCCGGCGGCGGAATAAAGGTACGCGGACCAGGTTCGGGCGGATTGGGCCGAGCAGAGGAGCTTACGGACATCCGCCTTTCCGACCGTTATATTGCTCGCCGACAGATTGGCCAGAATGAGAGCACCTGCCAGGGCGCCGAAGTCGCTCGGTGGCGCCGGCGCCCAGAGATCCTCGCAAATTTCGACATGGAAGATGAAGTCGGCGACGTTCTTCGCCGCAAAGAGTAGGTCTCTGCCGAAAGGCACGACCTGACCCGCGACCGATATCTCGGCGTCCTGCACGGTGCGGCCAGATGCAAACCAGCGCTTTTCGTAGAACTCGCGGTAATTGGGCAGATGCGTTTTGGGCACAACGCCGAGGACCCGTCCTGCGTGGATAACGACCGCGCAATTGAAGAGCCGACTTTCGTGCCGCAGTGGCGCGCCGACCAGCAGGACCGGGCTGAGGTCTTTGCTGGCCGATACGATGGTATCGATGGCTGTTTCGACGGCGTCCAGCAAGACATCCTGGCCGAGCAGATCGTCGACGGCATAGCCCGAGATGCTCAGTTCCGGAAACACCATGAGGGCGACACGCTGATCGTGGCCCTCACGAGCGAGTTTGAGGATTGCCGCAGCGTTGAACTCGGGATCGGCGACCTCGCACTCCGGCGTGCAGGTGGCGCAGCGAACGAAACCGTGGCTGTATGGCGAGTAAAACTCCATGCGCTATCCTTCGAGCAGCATCATAATGCGATTGTCGAGGCGAAACTTCTGAAGCTACCAACAGTTCCCGGAGCCCTTACGTTGCCGCGAAGTTAAGCTGCTAATGCCAAAGGGAACTCATGCCGACTTCACGCGATATCAGTGCTTTTGCTACCGCGCTTACTTCTCACCTGAGCCAGGCTCGGCCATCTTCGCATGCTGGTGGGCAAGGACGCTCGCGGGCGTGACATTGGCGACGGCTGCCTGAAGCTTATTCTTCCAGCCACTGACAACATCGCCCTCGCCGTCCATCATGGCGTCGAAGCCAATCCGGGCAACTTCTGCAGGGTCGTCCTTCTCGGACTGACCGATCGACGTATCCATCAGGTCGGCGCGCTTGAAGAATTCGGTCTCCGTGGCCCCCGGCATCAGGCAACTGACGGTAATGCCGCTGTCCTTTAACTCCTCGCGAAGGGCAAACGAGAAGCTGTTGATGAACGCCTTCGTGCCGTTATAGACCGCCTGGTAGGAGCCTGGCATAAAGCCGGCGATCGATCCCGTCAGCAGAATGCGTCCTTCTCTGCGGCTGCGCATGAGATTGCCGACCTGTTGCACGAGGTAGATCGTGCCGACGATGTTCGTGTCTACCACCTTTCGGGCCGCGGTAAAGTCCTGGTCGAGAAACCCCTTGCCTAGACCACGGCCGGCATTGGCCATCAGCAAGTCGACCGAGCGTCCCGACGCCTCGATCGCTTCCAGCAGCCGGTCGACGCCGTCTTCAGTCGAGAGATCAGCTTCAATCGCCTCGACCGATATGCCGCTCTTCCTCAGGGTCTCGGCCACTTCATTGATGCGCGGCTCATCGGCGGCGATGATCAGATCATACCCTTCTTCTGCGGCGCATTTGGCAAGTTCATAGCCAATGCCGGTGGAGGCGCCGGTAACGACGGCAAAACCTTTCACAGTTTCGATCGCCATTTTCTTTCTCCTCAGGGCTTGAGAACGACCTTGATGCAGCCGTCCTTCTTGTCTCGAAATGTCTTACAGAGGTCCGGCCCCTCTTCGAGGGTGGCGCGGTGGGTGATAATGAAGGACGGATCGATCTCGCCCTTCTGGATCCGCTCCATCAGATATTGCTGTACCGTGGTTGGGGAAAGCGCTTCGCACTAAGTCACTCTCTGGTAGAACGCGTTGAGCGTAGCGACCTCAACGCCGAGCTTGGTGAGGGAAGCGTGAGCCGACATGCTGCGCTCGTCATGAAGGAAAAACCAGTCGTTGAAGCCGAACTTGGTCTTCGAACCATTGGCCGACGGAACTTCGCGCTGATATTGCCACCGAAACGCGTTGCCGGCCCTCGTACTTGCCTTCGTCGCGTTTGATGATCGTCCATGTGAGCACGTCCGAATGACCATCGTCAAATGTGTACATTTCTTTGAGCGACAGCACGTTGGCCGAAGGATCCCACACGCCCTGTGCGTCGATGGAGAACCGGTTTTGCAGACCGCCCATCCGACGAAGGGTCGTTCCCCAGCCCTTGAGGTCCCCGGAGAAAAACTCTTCCAGAACGAAGGTCGGCGTCTTGTCCGCAAAATCCTCGATGTTCACATTCTTCTCCAGATTAAAAGGCGCAATTGCTGATCGGAGATCTGATTATTGTTTTGCGATCAGCATCATAACATGGCCAAGGTGAGTCTCGAGGCTGGGAAGCGTTTCCTTGGCGAAACCCACCAAAGACTGATCGTCGCCGGAGCCCGCATATGTCCGGAACAGGCCGACGGCTTCCATATGCGCCTGCGCCTGCATGTCGAGATACAGCGTGTCGAAGTCCTTGCCCTTGGCGCTTTGAAGCTGATCGAGCATCTTCTGGTGCTTGGGCGCGAGCTTGACGGGCTCGGCAGGCGCGCCGCCCTTGGCTTCGAGCGTCGCCTTGAGCTTTCCGCCAGCCTTCTTGTGGTCGGCGATGATCATGTCGGCCGCCATCTTGATACCTTCCTGGTCGGCATTCCGCTTAGCTAGTTCGCTGGAACGGATCTCGAATTCGTTCGAACTCGTGACCATCTTGACAAAGGTCGGCGTGTCTACTGCCATCATCGGGGCGGCGTCGCCGGCGGGCTTCGGTTTCATCTCTTGGGCCGCGATTGGCTGGACGGTCAAAGCCACGGCAAAAGCAGCGAGATGCAAGGTTGGGAAATTCATTTGGGCGCTCCTTGGCGGCTGGTCATTTGCTGCGGCTGGTCACTTGCTTTTGGCGAAGGCCTTGACGAGATCGGCGTTGGCGGCGTCGACGGTAGCTTTTGCTTTATCCACCACCTTCGCCATGCCGAAGAATTCGTGGGTGACGCCTTCGACGTTGATGAGGTTGACGGATACACCCGCCGCTTTCATCTTCTCGGCATAAGCCTGCCCCTCGGAACGCAGGGGATCGATCTGGGCCGTGACGACGGTTGCCCCCGGCAATTCCTTCAGGTCGGTGCGAGCGACGAGATTGATGCGAGGATCCGCCGCCTGGTCCTTGGATTTGAAAACATTTGCGACAAACCATTCCATGTCAGCCTTGCCAAGCGGAGCGGCGTTGGCATTCTCCTGGTAGGACGGCGTGTTCATGTCGTTGCCGGCAATCGGATAGACCAAAAGCTGATACACCGGCATGGTCGTCTACTTTTCCTTGGCAATCAGAGCGACGTTGGCTGCGAGATTGGCGCCGGCACTTTCGCCTGCTACCGCGATACGACTGGCATCGCCGTTCAGCGTATGAATATTCTCGACCGTCCAGGTGTAAGCAGCCCAGGCGTCCTCATGCTGTGCCGGGAATTTGCTTTCCGGCGCATGGTGATAATCCGCCGACACGACGATCGCCTTGGCCCCGAGTGCTAAAGCCCGCGGCGTCGCGTCATAGGTATTGATATCGGCGACCACCCAGCCACCGCCGTGGAAATAGAGAACGACCGGGAAAGGGCCTTTGCCCTCCGGGATATACACGCGGGCGGGAATCGCGCCCGCCGCGTTCGGAATGGCGATATCTTTCGTTGCAACTTTGGTTTCGGGGTAAGGAGAGATTTTCTTGTCGCGCTGGACGGTGCGCGCCGCGTCTGCGGCACTCGCTTGCGTCCGAGCTTCAGCGACGCTCAACGTATGCAGGGGCTTGGCATCCAACGCCTTGAGCGCGTCGAGCACAGCCTGCATCTGTGGATCGGGCTGGGCCTGCTGCGCTTGGGCCACCGCCGCGGAGGAGAGGAGGACAATAGCAAGGCCGACGGCGCGGAGTTTTTTCGGTGAAACGAGCATGGTATTCCCTATCAAAAAAGCTAAAGAGTTGGCGAGCAGCCGATTACTGCTTCGGCGGCTCGATCTTCTGCTGGTAAAGGCCGATCAGTTCACCCTTGGCCAGGACGTGCCCGGAAGCGGCTGCCAGAAATGCGTCGCGGTCAGAGGTCGCCGGAATATCCAGCATGGAATCAAGCGCCAGGACCTGAAAATGATAGTGGTGGGCGGGGTCCCCGACCGGCGGCTTTGGCCCGAAATAACCATGCGTTCCCGAACTGTTGCGACCCTGCAGAACGCCTTCCGGCTCGACGAGACGCAGCTGCTCCTGCAAACCTGCCGGCAGAGTGGTGAGAGTGGCGGAAATATTCCAGGCGACCCAATGCACGAACGGCTTGATCGGCTTAGAGTCCGGATCTTCCATGACGATTGCATAAGAGACAGCACCCGGGACTGCATCCCAACGAAGCGCTGGCGACACGCCATCGGCATATTCGCTGTGCTTCATTGGAATAGCCTCGTTCGCAGCGATATCGGACGACGAAACTTTGAGGGCGCTCTTCGCCTCGGTCTCGGGCCGATCCTTGGCAAGCGGCACGCCAACTCCCTTCGCGGCCTGCGCTTCCATCACATCTGCGGGCGCGGCCTTCTGCTCCGAAACCTTTTGCGCATCGCCTGTGTAGGCAATGCGATAGATCACGCCATTCGCATCATCCGCCATCAGCAACGATCCGTCCTTTGCTATCGCCAAACCAACCGGGCGGGCAAAATGCGTTTTGCCGCCGTCTGTAAGGAAACCGGTGAGAAACGGCTCAATGGTTTTTGGCTGACCATTTTCGAAATGGATTCGGACGATCTCATAGCCGGATGCGGGATTGCGGTTCCATGAACCGCGCATCGTGGCGAATGCATCTCCGTCATATTCCGCCGGAAATGACGTGCCGCTATAGAACTTCATCTGCATCGGCGCCGCATGCGCAGTATAACCCAAAACCATTGGCACGCTCTGGGCGCGCCACTGCTCCTTGGTCAGTCCACCGACAGGCGTCGATTGCGGGTAAATGTCACCCTTGCCGTAGACATGGGGCCAGCCGTACTGCTTGCCCTGTTCGAGCTTGTTGAGCTCTTCGGGCTGAACCTCGTCGCCGAGCAGGTCGATACCGTGGTCGAGGCCCCAGAGTTCGCCGTTCTGCCGATTCCAATCGAATCCGATCGTGTTGCGCAGCCCGGACGAGAAGATCGTCCGGCTTTTGCCGTCGGGTGTCACCCGCAGCATCGTGGCGTTCTCGGCATTGCTCTCGTTACACGCATTGCAGGTCGAGCCGACGCTGATATAGAGCATGCCGTCCGGGCCGAACGCCATGACCCGGTTCGGATGCTGGCCGGAGTCCGGGAGATCGCCGATGATCATCTCCAGCGGGCCGAGCGTGCCGTCCTGTTTGATATCGGTGACGAAAACCTCCTTGACGGTGACGAGGTAAAACTTGTCGCCCTTGATCGCCATGCCATGCGCCTGGGCACGCGCCACGACCTGTACCGGTGGCCTGTCCGCTTTGCCGTCGCCGTCTTCGTCCTTCAAGAGCAAGACGTCGCCTTCCTCTCGGCGGCTGACATAGACGAAGCCCTGATCCGAAACGGCGATGATCCGGCTATTGCCGAGTCCCTGCGCGAACGGCGTAACCGTAAACCCTTCCGGAACCTTCAGTTGCCCGATGCGGTCGCTGGTCGGTTGCACCTTGTTTGGTTTAAAAACATTCGTGATGATCTGGACATCCGTTCCGTCGCCCTGCTGCGCGTGGGTTGGATTAGAAATCGAAATCGTCGCCACAAGCGCTACAGTACCGATAAGTCCAGTCTTCATGATAATTTCCCCCTTGGTTAAAGCGCAAACCTTTGGGAGAAATGTTTGTTCCACGAAAACGAAGGGTTAAAGGTATCGACAGCGGCGAACCTTCGACGCGGGGCTGTACCAGGCAAATCTCAACGAGCTTCGAAGACAGTCTTACGCTTTAGTCCTCGACGCGAAAGCCGATTTTGAGCGTTACTTGGTAATGGTCCGCTTTCGCAACCACGACATGGCCGCGTATTTCACCAACTTCAAACCAATCGATATTTTTGATCGTCTCCGATGCCTGCCAATCGCTTTTTGGATGGCATCATCGATGGAGGTCTTTGACGTGCCAACGATTTCGATTTTCTTGTAGACGTGCTCAGTCATACCGGGACTCCGTTGCTAACGCCGTCACGCTAGCCACGCACCCTCCAAATGGCAGGCACGGGAGTTCGTTTTTCTTGTAAATTCAGGAATCGCATTTCAGCTTTACGATGCAGCCGGCCTTCAGGCGGCGGCAAGCAGGTGGGCAACGGCCGGCATCTCAGCCAAGCCTTCCAGTCTTGGCTTGGCGAGAACGTAACCCTGGACGAGGGAGACGCCGAGGTCATGCAACACCTGAAGCTCATCGGTTGTTTCCACACCCTCGCACAAAGGAACGATCGAAAGCTCCTCGAGCATTCTTAGAGTATGCTTGACGATCGTGCGCCGGACTGGATCGGTGTCGATGCCTCTCACCATGTCCATGTCCAACTTGACGATATCTGGCTGAAAATGCGTGAGCAGACCGAGACCGGCGTGCCCGGCTCCGAAATCATCGATGGCGGTCTTGAACCCCATGTCGCGATAGGTGCGAAGAATATGCAGGACGTGCTTCGTGTCGAGCCGCTCGTCTTCCGTGAACTCGAAGATGATCCGGTCCAGTGGAAACCCGACCTTCATGGCTGTTGCAAGCGTCAGCCGGATACACGCGCGCGGCTCGTACACCGCGTTGGGCATGAAATTGATCGAGAGTTTGACCTGATCGTTTCTGTCGTAGAGCTTTGCGGCAAGCTCGATAGCTTTCACCCTGCACTGCTGATCGAAGGCGTAGCGATTGTCGGCGCTGACCTGGCTTAACACGGAGCCTGCGCCTTCTCCGTTTGGACCACGCACCAGCGCCTCGTGCGCAAAAATCGCGCCGGTCTTGATATCGACGATAGGCTGGAATGCCATCGTGAAGGGCAGATCGAAAGCCTTGGCATCGCGGCAGCCGTTGCATGAGTTCGACATCGTTCAGATCTCCGCGGTTAAACCGTAAGCTTATCGCAGGCCGATTAAGTTTCCCTGTACGGTCGCGTTAGATCGGTGAAGAGTATGCTGCGATAAGATTGCCGCCATATGTCTCGCTGTCCATGGATCTGTCTCACGATACGTCGTCATCCATGGCCGAAGTCTCTTCTTCGGAAAGGTTGCTAAACTCCGCCGGGTACACGCCGAAGCGCTCCGCAACATCGGGAGCGTAGCGAAGCAAATCCGGACGCAGCCGAACCAAAGCAAGATCTTTCGCCTTCGCCTCCAGCATGACGTCGAAATCGAAATCCGCGACCATCCGCATGAAAGTCGCAAACTCGAACGGATTGCAGAAATCCGCATGGCCGGTGAAGACCGGCGCGACCGGCTTCACGATCTTTTTTCTGGTGGCTTTGTCGACGGTGATCTTCTCGCGCATCTCGGTGCGAGGCGATGAGAAATGGATTTTTGGCTGCTGATCTGAGGGCCAGGTCGCCATGATTTTCGCGAAGGTATCAACCAGGTCCGCTCTCTCCGGGTTCAGACACCAGAAATGCTGGTGGTCGAAAATCAGCCGCACGCCCGTCTGCTCATGAATCCACAGGGCATCGGCCGCCGAAAACCTGATGTCGTGATGCTCCAGGACCAGTCTTCGCCGAACCGGTTCGGGAAGGGTGTGCCAGGTATCCACCCATCGCTGCCTGCTGGATGGGATGTCTCCGTAGGCGCCACCGACATGGATGACCAACACCGCCTCCGGCCCCAGACCCATCAAGTCGAGCATTTCTGCCTGGCTCAGCAGGTCCGACACACTCTTGGCGACAAGCTCGCGGTCCGGACTGTTCAGCACGATGTACTGAGATGGATGGAACGAGAGACGTATGTCGAGCCGACGGGCTTTGTCGCCAAGGGCGGCGAGCTCGGACTTGCTTTCATCGAGCATGCCATGGAACTGCGGCATGTCTGGATGGGTGGCATAGGGCGCCAAGTCAGATGATAGCCGGTACATGGAAATCTTGTGCTTGGCCAAGTGATCCAGAATCTGATCGACGTATTCGAGCGACACCTTCAGGTGAGGCATGTTCGATGCCCGTCGGGCATCGTTGCTCTTGAGGTCATCGCGGATCATCACTTTAACCGGAAATCCCAGACGCGATACGCGACTTCTCATGATGCCCCCTTTCGATGCCTTAACGGAACGCAATCTTCACGACACTGTTCCGACCACCGCGCTTGTAAACGGAACTACCAATGGTCCCGGCCATTAATACTGTAAAGGAACCCGGGAGCCACGACATGGAAAATGCATCGAAAAGTTTAGCCGATGAGTATCGCGCGCTTGGCGGCCGTCGAGTGGCAGTGATCGACGACAATGTCGGATCGTCTCGCAACTGGGATGACGACACACCGAAAGCGGCGGCGTTCTGGAACGAACGTATAGCGACCTTGTCGGAGCGGGAGAGACGTGACGTCGAAACTTTCCTCCCGTCGTTGAACGACGAGAGTGACGAGCCAGCCTCGAACTGACATCGGCATCCAGCGTAGGTTACCCAATGAACGTCGAGACAGTGCTTTTCCCACAGAGTGACTGGGTCCCGAATAATCAACGGTTGCCGGTCGTGGTCTATCGCGCCGCCATGCCGGACGGAGGTTCTTCCGCCTTCGAAGAGAACTTCGCACGGAACGGCTGGACGGGAATCTGGCGCAACGGCGTCTTCGATTATCAACGTTACCATTGCGGTGCTCATGAGGTACTCGGCATTGGCCGCGGCAGCGCCACACTCCTGATCGGCGGTCCAGCCGGCCAGGCGTTCGAAGTCTCGACGGGCGATTGCCTTGTCCTTCCTGCGGGAACAGGCCATCGCAAGCTCGCGTCATCGCACGACTTCCAGGTCGTCGGCGCCTATCCGCCGGATCAGCACGCGGACATCCAGACAGACGCGGCCACGCCTGCTATGCTAGACACGATCTTATCGTTAGCCCTGCCCAAGACCGACCCTCTGTTCGGATCAAGTGGCGACTTACTGGAAGCGTGGCGATGAGCAATTCGACTCCAGATGAGCCGACACCCGAAAGGCGTCGCTTCCGTTCCCGCCTTCGCCAAATGGAGATCATAGAGGATCTTCTGGAATTCGACCTCGCCAGCCTGGAGCTATATGCGGACACTGTCGCTGAAGAGCGACAACTTCTCACGAAACGACTTTTGCGGACCGGGTCCGATCGCTGAGCGCCCTTCTCGCGAACCCACGCCGGAGCGCACTTGCTGAAGGCGTTCGGCGGAACAATGCCGCCAATGTTCCCGTTTACAAGGCAACGGTTTGGAGGACACAGATGGCAGCGCATCGGGCTCAGTGGAAGGGACACTTGAAGATCGGTGAACTCAGTTGTGCGGTCGGGCTTTATACGGCCGCGTCCACATCCGAACGGCTCAGCTTCCACATGATTAACGAGGCGACCGGAAAC
Organism: Rhizobium sp. Root1212; assembly: GCF_001424985.1. Classification (GTDB taxonomy): domain Bacteria; phylum Pseudomonadota; class Alphaproteobacteria; order Rhizobiales; family Rhizobiaceae; genus Pararhizobium. The sequence goes on along the minus strand of NZ_LMDA01000011.1, from coordinate 21,495 downwards.
CGGCTGAAGCGCGAATTCATCGACAGCGAGACCGAGAAAGTTGTGGAACGCGACCAGCAGGTGAAAGGCTTCGAGACAGGCAACGGCGACTATATCATGATCGACCCGGACGAAGTCGCGGCGGTCGTGCCGGATTCCGACAAAATGCTGGAGGCCGAAGCATTCATCCCCTGCGGAAAGATCGATGACGTCTACTTTGACAAGCCCTACTACCTCGTCCCGGTCGACGACGAAGATCATGAGGCGTTTACGAGCATTCGGGATGCTTTGAGCAATACCAGCGCGACGGCAATCGCGCGCACCGTCCTCTTCCGCCGGATGCGAACCGTTCTGATCCGGGCACACGGCAAGGGCATCATCGCCACCACACTCAACTTCGACTACGAGGTCCGATCCTCCGACGAGGCGTTCAAGGATGTGGCAAAGATCAAGGTCGAAGCCGAAATGCTCGACCTGGCCAAGCACATCATCGGCACCAAGAAGGGCGACTTCGACCCGGCCAAGTTCGATGACCGTTATGAAGACGCACTGGCCGCACTGGTGAAAGCAAAGTCCGAGGGCAAGCCACTCCCGAAATCCAAGCCCGTCAAGGTCTCCAAACCCAACGATCTCCTCAAGGCGCTGCGGGAGAGTGCCGGCATGGATAAGCCGTCAGTGAAGAAACCGAAGGCCGCCAATGCCAACGCGGGCAAGAAAGCACCTGCTTCAAAGTCCACTAAGAGCCCGGCGAAACCCACTCATAAGAAAGCGAGTTGATCGATGGCACCGCGTCGTCCCTATTGGAGAGGTTATCTCAAGCTCTCGCTCGTCACTTGCCCTGTGGCGATGACCCCCGCAACCTCTGAATCGGAAAAGGTTCGCTTCCACACACTCAACAAGGACACGGGAAATCGGGTTGTCTCGCAATATGTCGACAGCGTTACCGGTAAGCCTGTCAAAGACGAGCAAGAAGCCAAGGGCTACGAGCGAGGCGAGAACGACTATGTGCTCCTGAGGGACGAAGACCTGGAGTCGGTCGAGCTGGAGACTGTTCGGACGATCGACATCGAGAAATTCATTCCGCGCGGAAGCATCGAATGGGTTTACCTGGAAACGCCGTTTTATCTGACGGCGAACGACAAAATCGGCGATGAGGCCTTTGCGGTGATCCGACAAGCGATGGAGGCTGAAGACGTCGTTGGCGTTTCTCGCGTCGTTCTGGGTCGGCGCGAGCGGGCGGTCCTGCTGGAACCACGCGGCGAAGGCATCGTCGTCTGGACGCTCCGCTTTGGCGATGAAGTCCGGCCTGAAAGCGAGTATTTCACGGGGATCGAGAAAAAGTCGGACGCTAAGGGCGTATCGGCTGTCGAGGCTGTCATCAAGAAGCGCATGAAGGACTGGTCACCGGACATGGTGTCCGATCCTATTCAAGAAAGCTTGCTGAAGCTCATCGCCGATAAGAAGAAGGCAAAGAAGCCGAGCAAGGCGAAGGCTTCGAAATCCACAAAGGGTGACGACGAGCAAAAGAGCAACGTCGTTAATATCATGGATGCTCTGAAAAAGTCAGTTGCCAAAGAACTCAAATCCCGCAAAGCAGGATGATCGCTGCGCTAGCCTGAGCGACGACGACGCCACCTAAGCCTTCCTGAAGCGGGCAATGTGTGGTCATGCAGCCCGCTTCATAACTTTGGCCAGCCGCTTGATCGCCTGCTCCAACGGCCTTTGACCATCGCAATAGTCCTGCCACGCCGTATTATCTTTCAGAAGTCCAGGCACCGTGCGAATTGTGAACCGCTTCGGATCAAGACCTTTTTTTACTTGAGCCCAGTTCAGGGGCATCGAGACGGTTGCTCCCGGCCGGGCACGGGGCGACAGGGGAGCCACCGCCGTCGAAGTGCGGTCGTTTCTCAAATAATCCAGGAAGATCCGGCCCTCCCGCTGCGCCTTGGACATCTTGATCAGATACAGATCGGGATTGTCGCGGGCCATCTGCAGACACACGTCGTGCGCGAAAGCCTTGCCTTCGTCCCAGCTTAGCTTCTTTCCCTTCGGCACGGCGAGAGGCGTTACCACATGGAGGCCCTTGCCACCGGTCGTCTTGCAGAAGCTGACCAGACCCAACTCTTCAAGCCGATCCCTGATTTCTCGTGCGCCTTCTACCACTGTCGCGAAGTCGACACCGGGGCCTGGGTCCAGATCGAAGACGAGACGACCGGGGACTTCCGGCTGATAGGGCTCGCAGTTCCACGGATGCAACTCTGCGCCGCCGATTTGCGCGATAGCGGCCAGGCCCTCGACGCGGTCGATCTGCAGGTACGGCTGCTTGTCGCCAGACACTTTCACCTGCTCGATCAGGTTCGAGATCCCCTGCATTGCATGGCGCTGGAAGAACTGCTCCCCGCCGATACCGTCGGGCGTGCGAATGATCGAGCACGGTCGGCCCTTGATATGGTCAATAAGCCAGGGCCCGACTGCCGCATAATAGTGAGCAAGGTCGACTTTCGTTACCGGCTCGCCATCAAGAGCGTCAGGCCACAACTCCTTGTCCGGGCTGGATACCAGGACGCCCATCACGTCGACCTTCGCACCCTTGCGAAGACGGGAAGACTTCGTCGGCGTCGAAGCCGGCTTGGAAGCGGTTTCCGGGTCGGGCGTATCCACTTCCGTCGGTTCGGCCGGCTTCTCAGCCTCGACTTCTTTTGCGGGCTTGTCTTCTCGCAGGCCTTTGAACGCAGCTTGGCGCACTTGCCCATCGGCCGTCCAACCGGCGAACTCGATCTCGGCCACTAATTCCGGCTTCAGCCATACGATCTCGGCGGCTTTTTTCGGGGCGCCTATTCCGGTGAATGGCGATTTCGACGTTTCCAACGCTTGAAGCTTCGGCAGGATCTGGTCGACGACCTTCGCTCCGTAGCCCGTACCCACCCGTCCGACATAGACGAAATGGTCTCCGCGATAGACACCGACCAGCAGCGATCGAAATGCACCGCTGGTCGTGGCATAAGCACCGATCACCACCTCGTGCCCGGCCCGACACTTGGATTTTGCCCATGTCTCGCTTCGGCCGGATTGATATGGTGCATCGCCCTTTTTCGACACGATGCCTTCCAGCGAAAGTCGGCACGCCGACTTCAGCACTGCGTCGCCACCTGTCTCGAAATGCTCGACGAACCTCAGACGCGGATCGTCACCCGCATCGGACAGCATTGCCGACAACCGTTCTTTGCGCTCGGTGAGCGGCGCCTCGCGGAGATCTTCCCCACCTTCGAATAGGAGATCGAAAGCGAAGAAGACGAGATCATCCGTCTTTCCTTCCGATAGTGCTGCCTGCAGGGCGGCGAAGTCGGGAGCACCATGATCGTCGAGCGCACAGATCTCTCCGTCGATAATACAATCAGGAAGTGACGAGGCAGCCTTGGCGATGGCGGGCCATTTCGCGGTCCACTCCAGGCCTTTGCGTGTTTTCAAAGTCACCTCGCCATCTACCACACGCATCTGGATGCGGTAGCCGTCGAACTTGATCTCATGAATCCAGCCTGCGGCCGAAGGTGGACGAGACAGCGTTTCGCAAAGCTGCGGCGGCACGAATTCCGGCACGGCGCTGTTCGGCGGCTTCGCAGCGGCGGTTTTCCTGGTCGGCTTTGCCTTCGTCTTCGTTCCGGCATTACGCTCGTCGGCGGCGATCCCTTCGGTGCTATCCCACACAGCATCGGCTTCGACGGCAGAGCCCTTCTTCATGAAGGGTTTTGGCTTGCGGCCCTTTCCGGACGCGATCGCCTCCATAGTGCGACCAGATGCAACAGAGGTATCGTTCTCTTCAAGGATGGCCGCGCCGTTCTCCTCGACCGCATAGTCGTCGTGGTGCTTGATCAGAAGCCAGTTGGTTCGCTTCTCACCTTCGCGCCCCCGCATCCGGACAAGCACGAAACTGCCGTGCAGGCGCTCGCCTTCGAGCTTGAATTTGAAATCGCCCTTGGCCAAGGCTTGCTCAGGCGTTTTGTTTCCCTCCGGCTCCCAGTATCCCCTGTCCCAGAGCATGACGGTTCCGCCGCCATACTGGCCCTTGGGAATGGTGTCTTCGAAATCGCCATAGTCGAGCGGGTGATCCTCGACCTCGACTGCGAGCCTCTTATCTTGGGGATCGAGCGATGGTCCCTTTGTCACCGCCCACGATTTGAACACCCCGCCCATCTCGATCCGAAGATCGTAATGGAGCCGGGTCGCGTCGTGCTTCTGGATGATGAAGCGACGGCGGTTCGATGACTTCACCCCGGCTTCGCCGCTGGGCTCGGCGGTTTTCTTGAAGTCGCGTTTCTCGCGGTATTTCGAGAGATTATCGGCCATCGGCGTCTCACGGTGATTTGCAATGCAAATGTTGTCCGTGCGGCGTTTGTTCCACCTCTCGTCTCGCAAAAGCTGTGCATTCATCGGAAGGGGTAGCGAGATCCCAATTGTTAGCGTCATTCAACGAATGTGGAAGCTACCATCCAACTCTACCGGTGCCTTTCAAAGCTGCCGAGATGCCCGCTCTCTTAGCGAAAAGCGTGGAAAGTCTAACATAAATTTCAGTGCGATGTCCTCCGGATCGTACCAGATATCGAGGTCGGGCAAATGTGCGGGCCGCCCCGCTCCCAACTTTAACAACGTCGGATAACCTCTTCGATTGCCGATACCAACTCTTCCATCCCAAATGGTTTCCGCAAAAGAGTGGCCCGCGCCTGCTCGTCCAACACTGGACCGGGAGTCATGCCAGTCGCAATGATGATCGCGATCTGAGGCCAACGTTTCCTGATCTCGTGGCAGAAGTCCTCACCGCTCATCCGGGGCAGCCCTAGATCGGTCAACACAATGTCGGCGACCTCTTGCTCCAGGAGCAGGAGTGCCTCCTCGGCGGATCCTGCCTCACGGGCTTGGTATCCTGCCTCTGCCAGCATATCCATAGCCGACATTCGGATCAGTGGCTCATCCTCGACAAGCAGGAGGGATACGACCCTTCCCTCTTCATGCCCGCTCATCGCTATCTCGTTACTTGCCGGCGCCTCGGATGCAAGGCGAGCAACGGCAACATCCTGCTGTTGGCGGTTGTTGAGGACATAGCGGATCTTGTGAGCGAGCTGCTCACGGCTGTAGGGCTTCGACAGTAGCTGTACGCCCCGATCCAGCCGACCACCGTGAACAATCGAGTTTTCAGTGTATCCTGATGTGAACAGTACTCCGATGTGCGGAAGGCGTTCCTTGGCTTTCCTGGCAAGGTCGGCGCTCTTGAGGGAGCCAGGCATCACCACATCCGTGAACAACAGGTCGATTGCGACGCCACTTTCGATGATCGTCAGCGCGGACGCGGCGTCTGGGGCTTTCAGCACTCGATAACCAAGCTCCTGGAGAAGCTCGATGACTGTTGCGCGCACTCCCTCGTCGTCCTCGGCCACAAGGATAGTTTCCTGGCCGCCTTCCACGGGCATGTCGGGCCGGATTACCTCCAAATCTTCCTGCTGGGTCGAACGCGGAAGATACATCTTGATCGTCGTGCCAAGACCGAGCTCGCTATAGATTTTTACATGACCGCCGGTTTGCTTGACGAAGCCGTAGACCATTGAGAGCCCGAGGCCGGTGCCTTTTCCCTCGGGTTTGGTCGAGAAGAAAGGTTCGAACACCTTCTCCATGACCTCGGGTGCCATTCCGCTTCCAGAATCCGTGACCGAAAGCACAACATATTGCCCGGGATCGACGTCCTGATGCAAGCGAGCGTACGAGTCGTCGAGAAATGCGTTGCCGACCTCGATTGTAAGTTTGCCAAACCCTTCCATGGCATCACGCGCGTTGATTGCCAGGTTCAATAGGGCGTTCTCGATCTGCATGGGATCGACCAGCGTATTCCAAAGACCACCAGAGGCAATTGTCTCTACCTCGACTCCCTCACCAATCGTACGCCGCAGCATGTCGTCCATACCACGAACGAGCCGGCCGACGTTGACGACACGCGGATCAAGCGCCTGACGGCGTCCGAACGCTAAAAGCTGGGATGCCAGTTTGGCACCTCGATTAACGCCTTCGAGCGCGTTGGCGGCGCGCCGCTGCGCCCTGTCGTTTCCGGCAAGGTCCTTACTGAGCAGTTGAAGGTTGCCGGCTACGACCTGCAGCAGGTTATTGAAGTCGTGCGCCACGCCCCCCGTCAGGTTGCCGATCGCCTCCATTTTTTGCGACTGCTGGAGGGCCAGTTCCGTTTTCTTGAGGGCGGCAGCCGCTTCCTGTTCTTCGGTGATATCGCGCCCGACGGCATGGATAAACTGGTTATCCGGGACGGCTGTCCAGGAAATAACACGGTAGCCTCCGTCCTTGGTCTGATACCGGTTGATGAATTTGAAAGTGGTGACCCCCTTCCCCAGTTTTCCGACTTCCTGCATGGTGGCGTCGACGTCGTCAACATGGATAAGGTCCATGAACGATCTGCCAATAAGGTCGGTTTCGACCCACCCCAGGACTGCGGTCCAGGCAGGATTGATTGCGCTAATTGTGGCGTCGAAACTGGCTACAAGCATGATATCCGTCGACAACCGCCACATGCGGTCTCGATCAGCCGTCCGTTCCGCTACCCTCTGCTCGAGAGTCTGCGTCAAGTCCTCAAGCTTCGCCCTCGCAGTCCGCTGATCTTCAATATCGGTGTTGGTGCCGATCCAACGCAATACATCGCCTTTATCGTTCTTGATCGGAACGGCCCGTCCAATGTGCCACCGATAATTTCCGCCCCTGTTGCGCAGGCGGAACTCGGTTTCATATGTAGATCCCGTGTTGAGCGCTGAAGCCCACTGTTCAGACGTCGAAGCAAGGTCGTCAGGATGGACCATTTGGGCCCAGCCTTCACCGTGCAACTCGTCCTGCATCAGCCCCGAGTAGTCGAGAACGCGATCATTGAACCAATCGAGCTGACCATCAGATCGCGCCGTCCAGACATGATTGGGGAGAGCCTGCATCAGAGCGCGGAAGCGGGCTTCGCTGTCGCGAAGCTCGGCCTGAGCCTTTCGGCGATCAGTGACATCCTGAACGACCCCGACGAAACGAATAGGATCTCCCTGTTCATCGCGTTCGAATTCGCCTCGGCGAGCTATGATCCGAATGTCGCCTGAGTCGGCGCGGCGGATATGATATTCCACGTTAAGCGGGGAGGTGCCGTCCTTGCGCGTCTGCGGGTTGGACGCCACATCTTGATCCTCGGCGACCACCAAATCCTGGATTGCGGAGATTGGAATTGCTTCGACCTCATCGAGGCCGTAGATTTTGCAGAATTCGGGCGTCGGTGTGAGCACGTCGTCTACGAGGCTAAGCGAAAAGACACCCACGCCCCCGGCCTGCTGTGCCCGACGCAGCTTGGCTTCCGCTTCCTTCAACGCCTCGCCGGCCAAATGCTCGACCGTGCGATCCCGGAGAACCTTGACAAGTCCGATCGCGTTCCCGGCCCCGTCGCGGAGCGGGCGGATCTCGCCATTGGCCCAGAATTTTTCGCCGGACCTACGAAGATGCCATCGATCGTGATGCGCCTCACCGAACTCGAGCGCGGCGTCCATGGCTTCTTTCGGTTTGTCGGCTGCGCGATCTTCCGGCGTGAACAGCATTTCCCAGTAGAGACCGCCGACTTCGTCTTCCGTCCAGCCGAACGTCCGTCTTGCACCGTCGCTCCAGCGAAGTATCCTCCCGTCAAGGTCGAGCGCGATGATGGCATAATCAATGGCACTATCGATAATCTGGCGGCTTTGTTGTTCGCTTGCCAGAAGCGCCTGCTCGACCTCTACCCGATCTGTCACGTCCGAGCCTTGCGCGAAGACGCCTACAATTTCCCCATCGGGATCACGGACGGGTTGGTAGATGAGGTCAATCGCCCTTTTTTCCTGCGGGCTATCTACATGCGCCTGGAACGTTATTGGAACAGCTGAGGCCACATAGGGCCTACCGGTGGTGTAGACTTGATCGAGTAATTCGAAGAAGCCTTGTCCTTCCAGATCGGGATACGCTTGGCGAGCGGATTTCCCAATCACGTCCCGGTTTCCGACGAGCCGCAGATAAGCCTGATTGACAAGTTCGAAGACGTGGTCGGGGCCGCGCATCATCGCGATAAAGCCAGGCGCCTGCTCGAACATGTATCGCAAGCGGTCGCGCTCGCTGTCGCGCCAGCGGGCAGCCTGAACTTTTTCCGTCGTTTCGATCACGACCGCAAGAACGCCGATTGGTAATTCGCCCGATCCGACGATCGGTGAGTAGTCGAGGTCAAACCAAGCCTGAACCGGCTGGCCTTTGCGGTCCAAGGTCAGCTCCTGTCCGCGGTAGGCAAGATTATTGCCAGCCAAGACGACACGCATGACATTGTCGTTGAAATCCGCAGCCTCTGGCCATCCCGTTCGGACATCGCAGCCCAAAAGGCTCGGATGTTTGGCGCCAGCGAGTGCAGCATAGGCGTCGTTATAGACCATGACGCCTCGCTCTCCCCACATCGTCACCATCGGGACGTTAGAACGCAGGATCAGCGAGACTGTCGACTTTACCTCGGCAGGCCATGCAGACATTGGCCCTAAGGCCGTTTCGGCCCATGGAAAAGCACGAATGACGTCAATAATGTCGCCACTGACACCTGAAAATGGGAAATTTGAGATCGCCGCCACCCACGCATGTTTTCTTTGTGCGAGATGTAATTGATTTCATGGAAAAGTACATCTTCAGCTGCCGGTTTCGGAGTGAGGCGCCGCCACCGGTTTTGACTCTGGCGACCCCTTGAACCGAAGAAAGATCGACAGGACGACCAGAACTGCCGTCGACAGGAATTCCGACTGCCAGTTCTGTAACGATTCAAACCAGAACTGCGCGGTGCCGAGATGGTCGAGCAGAGAGACCGGCTGTTGTCCATGCATCACCGCTTCGGCATTTGCGTCCTCGGCGCTATATCTCAGGTGAAGCACGAAACTGAGAACGAACAATAGCGCCAGCCCGATCCCGAGCGAATACGAGTAAAGCGTGCGCGCGACACCTCCAACCCGCACTGGCCACGGTGTGTCCCCAGCGGTCTGTCTGTCCTTTGGGTCCTGATCCTGGGCGGCCGGCTCGTCTGGATCCTTGGACTCTGCGGAGCCGCGCTGGAAAAGTATTGCTGTCAGCATCACGTAGGCCGACATCTGAAGAAACTCGCTTTCCCAATTTTCGAAGATTGCCGACAGGAAGTGACCGGACAGCGCGTAACTTGCGAGGCTGATCTGGGACGAACCGTGCTCCGAAAGTTGTTCGTTGTACACGTTCCAGCCTGTCAGGAGCATGCCTCCGATCGTTGAAAGCGACAACACCAGCAACACGATGGTAAGCCCGTTATCCCGAATGATGCGCAATCGTCGGTCCTCCAGAAAGTAGCGGCCCCGGGTCACAGGCGCCGGCGTGTATTCGCTATCGCGATCTCGTCGATGTTCGAACATGCTCGTTACGGCCGGGATTTCATCGCGCGCCCCACACGGGCCAAGGCGGGTAGCTCGATCAGCAGCGACAGACCATCGTCGCGCCAATGCCGAGTGATATTGCCTCCAAGTTGCTTCTCCACGACCGCCCCGAGAAGTATGTTCCCGAACCCCCGCGCTGGCTCACCTTGCGTTACCGTGCCACCGAGTTCATCCCAGGTAAGCGTCAAGCCAGTCTCATTCGCAAACCAACTGATCCGTAATCTGCCGTGGCGCTGAGCGAGTGCTCCATGAACAGCTGCGTTGGCGGCGAGTTCATGGATCGCCAGACCGAGGGGTTGCGCGGCAGGAGCGGGAACCATGACAAGCGGCCCATCGATCTCGATGCCACTGTCGCCAAAAACCTCGACTTGCGTGCGGACAATTTCGGAGAACTCCACCTCCTGCCAGCCTTTTCAGCCAGAAGCATATGGGTGCGCGACAGGGCTTGAACACGCTGCTGCACGGAAGCCGCGTAACTGGCTGCATTGTCAGATCTCGAAAGACGCACGATGCTGTCGACGACTGCCAGAACATTTTTCGTCCGGTGATCGACCTCGAGAAGCAGGCGGTGCTCGGCTTCCTCGAGTGTTTGTATTCGCCGATAGTCGGTGACATCAATTTGCGAGGCGAAGTAGTATGCAAGTTCGCCGTGTTCGTCATGGATCGCGCTTAAATGAAGCTGGTTCCAGAACGGCGTCCCGTCTTTCTTGTAGTTTAGAATTTCGATTGTAAGATCGCGCTGCCTCGCAATGGCCGCCCTAATCTGAGCCACTGCGGTTTGAGACGTCGCTTCTCCCTGCAAAATACGGCAATTCTTGCCGAGGAGGTCTTCGGCAGTGTAACCGGTCAAGTTTAGGAACGCGTCGTTTGCGAGGACGATCGGGTAATCCTCTTGCCGGGCATCCGAAACGACCATTGGCATTCGTGTCCGCTGAAACGCAAATGCCGAAAGCTCCTTCCGATCGAGCATCCCCTGTTCCGTTGCCGCAGCGGGAAGATCGCCTTCAATGTCGGACTGCACTGGACTGGACAACGTTCACCTCGGCTGAATGGTGACGAAATAACGCAGTGTCCGAAGGAATGTTTCAGCCGTTCATCGCATTTCGCCGTCGCGCAAGATTAGAGTGGCAAACCTCAAGTTTTTTAGGGTCCAGGTCATCAAACGGCGATCAACCGGCGTTCCGACGATGGCGTTGAACTACCCTTGCCACCCATCAGTCGGGGAATAACCGGAACAAAGCGCGCATCCTGGTGTTCAGTGTTCAACTGTAAGCTGGAGGTCGGTGTGCGCTTCATTCCAACGATTGTTCATGGGGTCGCCGATTATCTTGTTGGGCTAGCCGTTATCGCTCTGCCTTTCCTACTGGGATCTGAAGGTGCCGTGAAAGGCATCCTGATCGCGCTCGGCGTAGTGGTTCTCTTGTACAGCCTTGTGACGGACTACGAGCTTGGGGCCATACGTTTCCTTCGCATACGCTTCCATCTGCTGCTTGACGCGTTGTTCGGGGTCGTGATGCTCCTCCTGCCGCTGACCCTCGATATGACCGGTACGGCACAGTGGCCATTTTTTGTCTTCGGCGTCCTTTCTTTGGCGCTGGTATTCACCACGAAGATCCGTGGCGAGGGCACCGCAGCCTGATTGTTTCTTGAAGGAGATATAAGTGAAAGCACTGTGTTGGCACGGCAAAGGTGACATTCGTTGCGACAGCGTTCCCGATCCGAAGATCGAAGATGGTCGAGACGTCATTATCAAAATGACCGCCTGCGCGATTTGCGGGTCGGACCTGCACCTCATGGATGGCTACATTCCCTTTATGGAAAAAGGTGACATTCTCGGCCATGAATTCATGGGCGAAGTGGTTGAAGTCGGCCGCGACAACAAGAAATTGAAGGTCGGGGACCGGGTCGTCGTTCCATTCACCATCTGCTGCGGCGAGTGTCAGCAATGCCTGAAAGGCAACTGGTCGGTCTGCGAAAGGACCAACCGCAACGCCGACAATGCGACGAAGGCTTTTGGTTATCCAACGGCAGGGCTGTTTGGGTACTCCCATCTCACCGGTGCGTATGCCGGCGGCCAGGCGGAATATGTTCGCGTCCCTTACGCTGACGTTTCGCCGATCATTATTCCGAACGGCATGAGCGACGAGCAGGCGCTGTTCCTCGGTGATATCTTCCCGACAGGCTGGATGGCGGCCGCGAACTGCGAGATCGAACCGTCCGATATCGTGGCGATCTGGGGCTGTGGCCCCGTCGGCCAGTTCTGCATCAAAAGCGCGCTGATGCAGGGCGCCGCTCGCGTTATAGCGATCGACAATGTACCGGAACGCCTTGCACTGGCGCAGCAGGCTGGAGCCGAGATCATCAACTTCGACGATGAAGATGCAACCATTCCCGACCGCATCAAGGAAATGACAGGCGGGCACGGCGCGGACAAGTGCATTGATGCAGTGGGCGCTGAATCCCATGCCACTGCATCGTTCGACGCCGTCATCGACAAGGTCAAGGCGGCGACGCTTCTGGGCACGGACCGGCCGCACGCCCTGCGCGCTGCCATCATGGCCTGCCGCCCGGGTGGCATCGTTTCGGTTCCCGGCGTCTATGGCGGGTTCCTCGATAAGATTCCGTTCGGAGCCGCGATGAATAAGGGCCTGACCATCCGCACCGGACAGACTCACGTCAACCGCTACTCGCTCGATCTTCTTCGCCGCATCGAGGAGGGCGAGATCGATCCCAGCTTCATCATCACCCACCGGGCGAACCTAGAGGACGGTCCATCGCTTTATGAGACCTTCCGCGACAAGAAAGACAACTGCATCAAAGTCGTTCTGACTGCCTGACAAAATCGTGGCGGTGAGGGAGCCCGAGGCGCGGAACTTTGAATTTTGCGCGGAGTTAAACGACGACACAACTTTGGAGATTGAAATGAACGATGAAACACGAGCCATCTTTGTAACGGGCTTGAAGAATGCTCACGCCATGGAGAACCAGGCCCTCTCGATCATGAAGCCGCAGCTGTCGCGCATCGAGAATTATCCCGAAGTCGCGGCGAAACTGGAACAGCACATTCGTGAAACAGAAGGCCAGATAGTTCGTATTGAAGACGTTCTCGCAGGGCTTAATGAAGATCACTCCTCGTTGAAGGACATGGCGCTGTCATTTACCGGAGCGATGGCGGCGATGGGCCACGCGATGGCGGGCGACGAAATCTTGAAGAATTCCTTTGCCAACTTTGCCTTCGAAAACTTCGAAATGGCCGCCTACAAGTCTCTTTTGACAGTTGCAGAAGCAGGCGGATACGCCGCTGCCACGTCGGCGCTGCAGGCGAACCTTGCAGAAGAGAAAGCCATGGCGCAGTGGCTCAACGAAAACTTGGTTTCAGTTACGACCAAATTTCTGTCGCTGCGGGAAGCCGGCGAAAAAGCCAAAGTCTAGCCTCGCTGTGATCTCGCTGCGATCGTGAATAGTAAGGCCCTGCCCCCGCCACCGCTGTTGGCGGGGCGGCTTCAGCGCTGGGAACATTTTCGTGAACGCTACGTTGAGTCGCCGCGAACAGTTTTGCCGCCGAAGGAGAACATAATGGCCGAGAAAACATTGGACGACCTGTTCCTTGACACCCTCAAGGATATTTATTTCGCCGAGAAGCAAATTCTCAAAGCGCTGCCGAAAATGGCCCGTGCTGCTCAGTCCGAAGAAGGCAAAGCCGGGTTCTTGCAGCATCGCGATGAAACGCAGGGCCAGATCGAGCGCCTGGAGCAGGTCTTCGAACTTCTTGGCAAAGCGGCCCGCGGCAAGACCTGCGAAGCCATCCAGGGCATCATCGCCGAGGGCGAAGAAATCATGGAGGAGTACAAGGGTTCGGTTGCACTCGATGCAGGCCTAATTTCCTCGGCGCAGGCAGTCGAGCATTATGAGATCGCGCGTTACGGCACCCTGATTGCGTGGGCCGACCAGCTCGGTCTCGCTGATGCGATCCCTCTTCTTCAGGCAAACCTTGCCGAGGAAGAGGCGACCGACCAGAAGCTCACTCAGCTTGCAAAAGCTTCAGCAAATCCCAAGGGCAAGAAATCTGCCTAATATTTCGTCGTCTCTTGAGAGGCCGCCCAATCGGGCGGCCTTTTCTCTATGCGCCGTCACCATTCTGAGGAGACACCGATGGTCAAAAAGTCTTCACCGTCAAAACAAGCAGCTTCGCCGAAGATGTCCAAGTCCAAGAACCCGTCTACCCCAAATTCCATCGGCTTCAACACCATAACCATCCATGACCAGCAGCTTCATCGCGGAGTGTGAGGCGAGCTCCACCAGTTCGCCGAAGATGGGCATGAGGTGTTGACGACGGCCCAGGGTGGTCCAGTAGCCGACGACCAAAACACGCTGCGTGTCGGTGCCCGCGGTCCGCTCGTCATGGACGACTTCCATTATCGCGAGAAGATGTTTCATTTCGACCACGAGCGCATCCCGGAACGGGTTGTCCACGCTCGCGGTTACGGCGCGCATGGCTTCTTCGAAACCTACGAGTCCCTTGCTGCCTACACCCGGGCCGACCTTTTTCAACGACCGGGAGAAAAGACGCCAGCCTTCGTTCGGTTCTCGACCGTCGCCGGGAACAAGGGATCAGCCGACCTCGCTCGCGACGTTCGGGGTTTCGCCGTCAAGCTTTATACCCAGGAGGGCAACTGGGATCTTGTCGGCAACAACATTCCGGTGTTTTTCATTCAGGACGCCATTAAGTTCCCGGATGTGATCCATGCCGCCAAGCAGGAGCCTGATCGTGCTTTCCCGCAGGCGCAGACAGCCCACGACAATTTCTGGGACTTCATCAGCCTGACGCCCGAAAGCATGCACATGGTCATGTGGATCATGTCCGATCGCACCATTCCGCGCTCGTTCCGCTTCATGGAAGGTTTTGGCGTCCATACGTTCCGGTTCGTCAACGCCAAGGATGAGTCCACTTTCGTCAAGTTCCATTGGAAACCGAAGCTCGGGCTGCAGTCAGTCGCCTGGAACGAGGCCGTCAAGATCAACGGCGCCGATCCGGATTTTCATCGCCGCGACCTCTGGCAATCGATCCAGTCCGGAAACTTTCCTGAATGGGAACTGTGCGTCCAGCTGTTTGATCAGGAGTTTGCCGAAAACTTCGATTTCGACATCCTTGATCCGACGAAGATCATACCGGAAGAAATCCTGCCACCGCAGCCAATCGGCCGACTTGTGCTCGATCGCATGCCAGACAATTTCTTCGCCGAAACCGAGCAGGTCGCGTTCATGACCCAGAACGTGCCGCCGGGTATCGACTTCAGCAACGATCCGCTGCTGCAGGGTCGCAACTTCTCCTACCTCGATACGCAGCTGAAGCGTCTGGGCGGCCCGAACTTCACGCATCTGCCAATCAATGCGCCGAAGTGTCCGTTCCACAATTTCCAGCAGGACGGCCACATGGCGATGCGCAACCCGGTGGGCAGGACTAACTATCAGCCGAACTCGCGCAACGAGGGACCACGGGAGTCTCCGGTGAATGGCTACCGGCACTTTCCGTCCGAAGAACAGGGTTCGAAGGTCCGCCTTCGCCCTGAAAGCTTCGCCGACCACTATAGCCAAGCCCGCCAGTTCTATATCAGCCAGACCCCGCCGGAGCAGCGCCACATCGCCATGGCGCTGACCTTTGAGCTCAGCAAGGTCGAAGCGCCGGTCATTCGGGAACGAATGGTCTCTCATCTGATGAACATCGACGAGACCCTGGCAACGACCGTCGCGCAGAAGCTGGGGTTCCAGTCGATGCCGAAGCCGGCCGATGCGGCTATGCCGACCCGTCAGGATCTGGAGCCCTCGCCAGCACTTAGCATCGTCGAGCGCGGTCCCAAGCGTTTCGAAGGTCGCAAGCTCGGGATCCTGATCACCGACGGGGTCGATGCCAAGTTGCTAAAGGAACTGACCACGGCGATCACCAAGGAGAAGGCGGTTTTTGAATTGATTGCGCCGAAGGTTGGTGGCGTGACGGCATCTGATGGGTCCTGGATAGAGGCGCATCACATGATCGACGGCGGGCCATCGGTTCTGTTCGATGCCGTTGCCGTTCTCACTTCCGCCGCCGCAATCGACGATCTGGTGAAGGAGGCGACTGCCCGAGACTTCGTTGCTGACGCGTTCCAGCACTGCAAGTTCATCGGTTACGATCAGTCGGCGTTGCCGTTGCTTGAGAAGGCCGGGATCGCCAACGATCTTGACGAAGGTGTCCTGGCTCTGCCGGGAGAAGACGGTCTGTCCGCGTTCGTGTCGGAACTTGGCAAACTCCGTGTTTGGGGACGCGAGCCATCGGTAAAGCTTGGAAAAGCCTCACCGCCGATCAACTGACCGTCCCTGGGGCGCGGTTCTCCGCGCCCCAACTCAGGCCTGCCCGTTAGGGCTTAGGCTGGCAGCACGTCGATAGCAGGGATACGCGGGTGACACGATGGGCATCTGACGCAATCGATTGTCGTAGCGAATTGGAACCGTATAACATCGCGTTCCTCAGCGAACCAACGCTTCGATTTCACAGAGGTCGTTGCGAATAGATGTCGCAGCGACACCTGCTTGCCCCATCGCGTGGCTGATCTGGTCGAGACCAATCACGACATCGCCAGCGGCATAAAAGCCTGGCACGCTCGTCCTCTGATGACTGTCAACGTCGATGCATCCTTCGTCCGAAACGCGGGCTCCGGCGGATTTCGCCAAGTCGGAACGAATGTCGGAGCCCAGGGCCGGGTAGAGTGAAGCGAACGCAAATGATCGCGCAGCTGTAGCAACGGTGATGGTATCTGCACCTAACGCAATTGATATCACCGGTCCGTCCTCAACTTTGACGCCGAGACCTTCCAAGTCTCTTTGCTCGGCGTCGGCAAGTTGATGCTCTCCATCAGGCGCCAGCAGCGTCACATCCCGGGTGTAGCTTCGCAAGAACTTTGCTTCGCTAAACCCTTTCGTGCCCGAACCGAGGACACCAACGGGCTTGTCCGAGACCTCGAACCCATCGCAGACCGGGCAATAACGCAGCAACCCACGCGCTACCGCCTCGTCGTGCGCGGCTGGCAGCATCGATGGACGATGGTTGAGGACGCCCGTCGCCATCAGGACCGTCCGTGCAAACGATGTGCCCCGGTCGCACTGCAAAGTAAAAAGGCCATGGTCTTTTTGCACTCCCGTGATCTTGCGCCCTCGGATCGAAGCGCCGTACCGCTGTGCTTGTGCGCGCATTCGAGCCAGAAGTTCCGGCCCACTAATCCCATCCGGAAATCCTGCATGATTATGCGATATCGGGATCATCGCCGCCCTGCTGGTGTTATCGTCGAATACCGTCACCGAGAGATGATAGCGGGCCAGATAAATTGCCGCCGTTAAGCCAGCGGGACCGCCACCGATGACCGCACAGTCCCAGATAGTCTGTTCAAGCTTGCCCGACATTGAAGCCTTTCTTTGCCCTCGCATTTTCAAGAGCCGCGACGGCCGAGGATCTTTGTCTTTTTCACTCACCGAGGAGCCGTCTAGACTTGGGGCGGGTTTTGTCGCCGGCGCGGAGCTCGACCCAAAGCAACGACCAGCCGTCCCCGTTGGTCGGTTCTTCATACTACCTCTACCCCTTCTCAGACTGCAAAAGTCGAGTGCGTTCGATTAGCGGTCTCGCTGGGCTAGCGCCCGCAAGCCCTGAGGCGTCCAGATACGCTTCCAGTTCGTCCAGCGTACCGGTTTTCTCGTAGGGCAGTCTTGTGGGAACGGTTAATTTCCAAGCGTAAAGCGACATGGTGATCATTTGTCATCGCCAGCTGTTGATCTCTTGCTGACGAACGTGCGTGAACGCCCCTTGGAGACAACGACATCACCTTGGGTGCCATCGCGGCTTAGATCCACCTCGTTAAGGTTGAGCGACTCTGGCTTTGAAACAGACTTAGCAATCGTGGGCGTCGGGAACGATCTGTTTTTAGGGTTTTCTGGGGTCATCTGGTTTCTCCTGTGGCGCGCTAACTGGTTCTGCGCGAACAAGTTCCCACGCCAAGCATCGCGGAAAGGCGCTTCAACAGGAACGAAGAATATCAAGCCTTTCTTTATCTCGGAACGCGAGGGGTCGGGTCCGGCGAGATCTGTCTATTCGAAACAAGGAACGATCATGACCAAAAAGATCCCGACGGTAATACAGTGACCGCTGCCATTTCGGCTGCACATCTGGTCTATCCGCCGACGGGAGGCATCAACGACGAGAAAACGCGGCGACAAGGCCCGGCAAAGAGTGGCAAAACCAGCATATAAACGAAAGCCGCAGCCCGATGCCTCGGTCTCGCGCTGCGATGCTGACAGTTCCGGTTTCCCTAAACCATGAAGCCGGTCGGACATGAGCCGTCTCCGGCCGTCGGACAGTCGCAGATTGAGCCAGTGAGCCGGGAGGAACTTTAACGCCTTCAGCAGGTTCAATCAGCTCCAGCAGGAGACACGCATGGCTGTTCAGCTTTCGCTTGAAGAAACAGATCTCGCGCCGGCGACCGAGACCGGTTCGGGCGTGCTCGCTTTCGCTCCCGATCTTGGATATTTGCGCCTCTCAATCGTGAATGTTGTCTTCTATGGGGATCCGACGAAGGGTGACGGCTGGGTCCTTATTGATACGGGGCTAGCGACGTCCAAGGCGAGTATCATCCATGCTGCGGAACACCGCTTTGGCCAGAACAGCAGACCGTCCGCGATCATCATGACCCATGGCCATTTTGACCATGCTGGATCGATCGAAGCATTGGTACGGCACTGGGACGTACCGGTCTTTGCCCACCCTTTGGAATTTCCCTATCTGACGGGACAAGCTTCCTACCCACCGGCAGACCCACTGGTCGGCGGGGGCCTGATGGCATTGCTATCGCCACTGTTTCCCCGCTCTCCCGTCAATGTCGAACCATGGCTGAAAATGCTTCCGGCAGACCAGACGGTACCCTCCATGCCCGGATGGACGTGGGTGCACACACCGGGACACGCGCCCGGCCACGTCTCCCTGTGGCGCCAATCTGACCGTACGCTGATTTCAGGTGATGCAATTGTGACAACCGGCCAGGAGTCGGTTTACGAAGCAGTTATGCAGTCGCCGGAAATGCATGGACCGCCACGCTACTTCACCCCGGATTGGGACGAGGCGGAGCGATCGGTCAAGCACCTCGCGGCGCTGGAGCCCGAGCTTGTGATGAGCGGCCACGGCAAGCCAGTCAGAGGGCCGAGCATGCGAAACCGGCTGAACGAACTGGCAACAAATTTCCGAAATATTGCTGTCCCGGAAGGACGCCCATACACTGATGATCCGGCTAAGCCGGGCAAAAGCGGCAATGACACTTATCGATAGAGTCAAGGTGCGGCCACCGACGGTTTTTATGCACGGCAGAGGTGTAGCCCATCAGAAGGACTGGCACGCGCCGAATTGAAGCCTTGCGGCGCAAACCTAACCCCTGCCGCGGTCGTCGGAGATTTCCGGGCCGATCTCAGCTGTGTTCATCGGACCTTCAGCCGCGTTCAATTCGATGACCGTCTTGAAGAAAATACTCGCTCTTAAGCGTAAAGCGTGTCGAAGACATCGGCCGATCAAGGCGCCGGAAGACGTTGTTATCCCCGGCGCCAGACATTCTGCCCGATCCCCAGCATCAAATTCACGTCTCGCCCGTTTGGTAGGGCCCACCAGGAAGCAAACATGCGCACAGATCAATGGCTTTCTCTTCTCATCATCGCTTTGATGATGGGCGCTTTCGTGTGGGGCCGATATCGGTACGATGTGGTCGCTGTCGGATCCCTTCTGGCGGCAATTGGTGTCGGTATTGTCCCGGCACATGATGCCTTCTCGGGGTTTTCAGACGATATCGTCATTATCGTCGGTAGCGCGCTCGTCGTCAGCGCGGCCATTTCAAGATCGGGCCTGATGGACGTCGCGTTGCGGCGCCTGTCGCCCGAAAGGCGCGGGCCGAGGACGCAGCTGATCATTCTGGTGATTATCGTCGCCGTGCTATCCGCGTTCATCAAGAATATTGGCGCCCTCGCCATCATGATCCCGGTCGCCATGCAGATGGCCCGGAAATCGAGCGTGTCGCCGTCCATGTTTTTGATGCCGATGTCGTTTGCGTCTCTCCTCGGCGGACTGATGACGCAGATCGGAACATCGCCGAACATCATCGTATCGCGGTTCGTGAGGAGATCACCGGGCAGCCTTTCACGATGTTCGACTACACCCCCGTGGGAGTGGCGCTTACGGTCACGGGCGTCCTCTTTCTCGGCCTCTGTTACAAACTGCTTCCTGAACGGGCCCGGCAGGAAGCCTCGATGAACGAGGCCGTAAACATCAAGAACTACACGACCGAGGCCCGGATTACCTCCTTGTCCGGTGCAATCGGCCAGTCGGTGAGCTGGCTGCAGAAACCGGGCGGCGGCGATGCGATGGTTACGGCAATCATCGGCGACGGGGGTCAAAAGCGAACTCCGCTTCCTGACACAATCCTGAAAGATGGCGACCTTCTGATAATCGAGGGTGAGCAAAGCGCGCTCGACAAGATTGTCAGCGAGGCGAAGCTCCAGCTGTCCGATCGAGTGGTCGCGCCTGACGAGGCCATAGACATCACCTCTGTCGAAGCGATCGTCGGCGAGCATTCACGCCTCATCGGCCTGAGCGCGAAGGACGTTTCACTCTTCGACAACACCGGTCTCAACCTGCTCGCCGTCAGCCGTCGTGACAAACGTTTCACGGAACGCTTAGGCGAAATCAAGATCCGCAACGGCGACGTCGTCGTTCTCCAAGGAGATCTGCAAGCCCTTCCCGATCTCCTGCGAGAATGGGGATGCCTGCCGCTCGTCGAGCGCGACCTGAAGCTGGGCAGTGCCCGCAACGCTATCCTTCCTGTCCTTATTCTTGCCGCCGCAATGGGCGCAACGGCGTTCGGGGGTGTGCCCGTTGCGGCCGCGTTCTTCATGGTCGTAAGCGGGTCTTTGCCCCTCCGTGAGGTCTATCGACATCTCGACGCACCGATCCTGATCATGCTCGCTGCACTCATTCCAATCAGCGGCTCGCTGAAAACCACCGGAACGACTGATATCATTGCCAACTTGCTATCGCGCACGGCCGAGATGTTGCCGCCTTATGGTGCGCTGGCTCTGATTATGGTCGCGGCCATGGCGGTCACGCCGTTTCTCAACAACGCGGCTACCGTTCTGGTTATGGCCCCGATCGCTGCCACCTTCGCATCGAAGCTAGGGTTTCAGCCGGACGCATTTCTGATGGCGGTCGCTATTGGCGCCGGCTGTGATTTTTTGACGCCCATCGGCCACCAGTGCAATACGCTGGTGATGGGTCCAGGCGGATACCGGTTCGGCGACTACGCCCGTTTGGGCCTGCCCCTGTCCTTCATCGTTCTCATCGTCAGCGTTCCGATGTTACTGCTTGTCTGGCCGATATAGACCACAGAAATTCGGCTTTAAGAACATGCAGTATTGGAGGATTGCACCATGGAAACGTTGATCGGAGTGAATCCGGGGATTGAGACCGATGAACATCAGACGGGCCCGCCTTTGCCGGTAACCTCATCTGAGAAGGTCAATGCGGTCATCCACTACTACCGGGGCGAGATGGGCAGGATGACCAGCTGGCGGGATCGAATTGACCGCACGTCCAACTGGGCGATCACCGTCGTCGCAGCATTGTTGTCGATCTCTCTTTCAACTCCAACATCGCATCATGGCGTCATCCTGTTCGGTATGCTGATCATCTCGCTGCTCTTGTTGATCGAAGCCCGGCAGTATCGGTTCTTCGATGTCTATCGCAGCCGAGTGAGGCAGCTCGAACGTTATTATTTTGCGCAAGTTATGAGCCCGCAGGCGGATCTTACGTCCGACTGGGCAAGCGCGATCGCCAAAAGTCTTAGGAAACCGACATTCTTCATCACCTACCGCGAAGCTGTCTTTCGGCGCATTGAACCGCCCCGACTTTGCCGGAGACCGTTTGGTTTAAGTTATGCGGCCATAGCTGGTGCGTCCAGCGTGGCGTAGTATCGTTCTTCTGCCTCTGCAG
>NZ_LMDA01000010.1 GCF_001424985.1 Rhizobium sp. Root1212 | reverse complement strand
TCGATCGCCTGCTTGCCGACGATGATCAGGCCCGGCTGTTCGGCTTCGGCCACGCCCTTGACGATCTTGGCGACCGCCAGCGGCTCGACCTGATCGTCGGTCTCGACGAGGATGGCGCGGTCGGCGCCCATGGCAAGGGCGGTCCTCAGCGTCTCTTCGGCCTTGGCCGGACCGACCGAGACGACCACCACTTCCGAGGCCTTGCCGGTTTCCTTCAGCCGCAGCGCTTCCTCGACCGAAATCTCGTCGAACGGGTTCATCGACATCTTCACATTGGCAAGCTCGACGCCCGAACCATCCGGCTTAACCCGGATCTTCACGTTGTAGTCGACAACACGTTTGACCGTGACCAAGATTTTCATGGAAATCCTTCCTTCCAGACTTTTGCCGAGAAAATGCGCTTTAACGAAGCGCCCTGATGGTCGATTGGCGACATCGATACGCGTTTTTTCCCCAAATACAATCGCCGCCTTGTCCTCCGGGCGGCCACCGCGTGGCGCGACGTTGTCTTACGTTTACGTACAAGTCAATATTTCCGGGCTTAAAAATCCGACCTAAATCGGTTCATCCGCCTGCCTTTCCTTCGGACTGTCGCAACGATCTGAAAACCGGGCGGAGCCGACTTTCCAAGGATATCCACAGCCTTCGGCTCAGGAGGGGCGTCCCCATGGCGTCTGGCGTCGCGGCGAAGCGGCATTGACATCCTCCGCACCCGCCACCGCTGCGGTCGCGGGAACGACGGCCTTGGGCGTAACGATGGTGCGATCGAACAACGGCACATCCCGGCGTCGCAAAACGACCACAAGCACCAGCCCGGCGATGATGCCGCCAACATGTGCGCCCCAGGAGATCGCGCCGCGCGGATCGAGCGCCAGCATCACGAATTGCTGCAATATCCACAGGATCAGCGGTACGAAGGCGGGCAGGGGCAGCGGAATGCGAAAAAACACCAGCACCCAGACCCGGACCTTCGGATGCAGCAGCAGATAGGCCGCCACCACACCGGAAATCGCCCCCGACGCCCCGATCAGCGGCGCCTGCGAGGAGGTCTCGACCAGCCCATGGACCAGCGCCCCGGCCGCGGCGCAAAGCAGATAGAAGATCAGATACCGCAGATGCCCCAGCGCATCCTCGACATTGTCGCCGAACACCCAGAGAAACAGCATGTTCGAGGCGAGATGCCAGAAGTCCGTATGCAGGAAAGCATAGGTGACATAGGTCGCCCCCTCCGGCACCAGCACGAGGTTCGGCTCCAGATGCGCGTAGTCGAAGGCGAGCGCCGGGATATAGCCGAGCCCCAGGACCGTGGCGTTGGCGAAATTCTGCGAGGCAAGCGGCCCGGTGATCAGCCAGACCACGCAATTGATGACGATCAGCCCGATCGTGACATATTGCACCTTGATATGCTTCAGGGAGTTCGTGTCATGCAGGGGTATGAACATGGCGTCTCCCGGAGGCGTTTCGATCAGGCAAGCTTATCTGTTCTTCCCCGGAACCCAAAGCACGTCCGAAGCGCCCTTGTCGTTCATCCAGCGGGCGGCGACGAAGAGGAAATCGGAGAGCCGGTTGGCATAGGCGATGGCCTCCGGGCTGACGACTTCGCCCTCGATCCGGGAAAGCGCCACCATCAGCCGCTCCGCTCGCCGGGTGATGGTGCGGGCAAGATGCAGCGCCGCCGCCGCCGGGCTGCCGCCGGGCAGCACGAAGGAGCTCAGGGGGGAAAGATCGGCGTTCAGCCGGTCGATTTCCGTCTCCAGCCGCTCGACCTGACCGTCAAGAATGCGCAGCGCCTCATACCCCAGCGGCTCGCCGGTTTCGGGCGTCGAAAGATCGGCGCCGAGATCGAAAAGGTCGTTCTGGATGCGCATCAGCATGGCGTCGAGATCGGCATTGCTTGCGGTGTGCAGCCGCGCCAGCCCGATCGCCGAATTCGCCTCGTCGATCGTGCCGTAGGCCTCGACGCGCAGGTCGCTTTTCAGCCGGCGCGGACCGGCCGCCAGCCCCGTCGTGCCGTTGTCGCCGGTCTTGGTATAAATCTTGTTGAGCTTGACCATGCCGGTTCCTCAGGAAGGGCGTCCGCCGCCGGTGAGCCACAGGGTGAGCATGATCAGCGCGATGGCGATCGCCTGCAGCACGACGCGGGCCTGCATCAGCTTGTTGGAGGTGTTGCCGCTGCCGCCTCTGGCCATGTTGATCAGGCCGCGCAGGAGAACGATGACCACGAGACCCATGACGAACAGGGTCAATCCGGTGAGGAAACTGTGCATTGCCTTGCCTTTCCGATCAGCCAAGCCGGCCGATAATGCGATAGAAGAGGCCTGCCGGCAGCAGCTTTTTCAGAAGCGCTCCCTGCCGGGCGGGCGTGGTGACGATGTAATGCGGCTTCGGCCTCTGCGCGGTCAAGGCATGCTTCAGCACACGGTAGACGGCATCCGGCTCCAGCTTGCCGCGCGCCGGCTTGCTCTCGCCCCTGAGACGCTTGAGCTGCCGCTCGTATTCCACCGCATGGACCGAACCCTTAAGGTCTATGAACCGCTCGATCTGCGTCAGCGCATTGGCGGTGAAGTGCGAGGCGATCGGTCCGGGCTCGATCAGGCTCACATGCACACCGCTGCCTTCAAGCTCCATGCGCAGGGTCAGCGACAGCCCCTCCAGCGCGAATTTCGAGGCATTGTAGGCGCCGCGCCACTTGTAGGGCACGATGCCGAGGATAGACGAGCATTGCACGATCCGTCCGTGCCCTTGAGCCCGCATTGCCGGGATGACGCGCCGCGTCAGGTCGTGCCAGCCGATCACATTGGTTTCCAGCTGCAGCCTGAGCGCTTCCGTCGGCAGGTCTTCCACAGCGCCGGCCTGTCCATAGGCGCCGTTGTTGAAGAGCGCATCGAGCCTCCCGCCGGTGCGGGCAAGAACCTCCTCCACCAGAGTCGATATAGTGTCGCTCCTGGTATAATCCATGAGGAAGGTCTCGATGCCTTCGGCCTCCAGCGAGCCGCGATCTTCCTCGCGCCGCACGGTGGCGAACACCCGCCAGCCGTCCTGCCTCAGCGCCCTTGCGCACCATGCGCCGATGCCGGAAGAGCATCCTGTCACGATGATGCTGGGCCTGCCGTCCGTCATTGTTTGTCGTTCCCGGTGGAAATTGCCGCCCGGTTTCCCATATTCGCGAACGGGTGACAATTGCCCGAAGAGCCCATGCGGCGTTTCGGCACGAGTTCCCGGCGGCTTTCCCCGCTGATGTCTGTGGCTTCGCGATCGAGACGGAAGACATTGCAGGGAGGGGCGCATAAGATGCAGGAAATACGATGGGACCGTTGGAGAAAGAATGCCGGCCTTCATACATATAGCCTGGAAGGTCGTTTTCGATGCGCTCTGGCATTTCAGCGAGGATGACGGCTGGGCCATGGCAAGCCACGTGGCGCTGTCGTCGCTGCTTGCCGTCTTCCCGTTCCTGATCTTCGGCACCGCGCTCGGCAGCTTTCTCGGCGCCGACCGTTTCGCCGAAACCGCCGTGCACCTGATCTTCGATGCCTGGCCCGAATCGATCGCCAAGCCGGTGGCCGACGAGATCGTCCAGGTCCTCACCATCCCGCGCGGCGGCCTTTTGACGGTTTCGGTGCTGGCAGCAGCCTATTTCGCCTCGAATGGCGTGGAAGCGCTGCGCGTTTCGCTCAACCGTGCCTACCGTGTCACCGAAAGCCGCCGGTGGTACATCACCCGCCTTGCCAGTCTCGGCTTCGTGCTCGCCGGGGTGGTGATCCTCGCCTTCGTCAGCCTTTTGCTGGTGGCGGTGCCGCTCGCCCTTCGCCATGCCGACCGCTGGGTGCCGTGGCTCACGGAGCAACTCGCGACCGTCGACAACTGGGGTCTGGCGCTGGCGCTGGTGACGCTGACGGCGGGCCTGATCATCTCCCATCTCTGGCTGCCGGATGGCCACCGCAAGATCATGGATGTCTTGCCCGGCATCGTGCTGACGCTGATCGCGTGGTCGATCGGCGCCTATGCCTTCGCCTCCTATCTCGCGACCTTCGCCAATTACGTCTCGACCTATGCCGGCCTGGCGTCGATCATGATCGTGCTGGTCTTTCTCTACATGATAGGCGCGATCTTCATCATCGGCGCGGAGATCAACGCGGCGATCATGAAATACAAGGTCAAGCGCATGGTCATCCGCCATTTCCGTGGCGAGCCGATGGTGGAGGCAGAGGAGCCGCTAAAGGAGAAGCGCGCGGATATCCGCCGCTGATCGCCCGGCCGCGCGGTAGGCGGCAATCCCCGTCGCACCGTCGCTCTTCGAAAGCTTCTTGCCCTCCGCATCGAGCACCAGGCGGTGGTGGTGATAAACCGGCTCCGGCAGTCCCAGCAACTGTTGCAGCAGCCGGTGCACGGATGTCGCATGGAAGAGATCGCGCCCCCGCACCACGTGGGTAATACCCTGCAGCGCATCGTCGACGGTGACGGCGAGGTGATAGCTCGACGGCGCATCCGAACGCGACAGCACGATATCCCCCCAGGCCGCCGGATCGGCGGGAACGATGCCGATCGCGGAATCTGCGTTGTCGGACGCGAGGGTGCCTCCTGTTTTCCCTTCTCCCCCGCGGGGAGAAGGTGGCCCGAAGGGCCGGATGAGGGGGCCGGCTGGCTCCGAGTTCGCGGCAAAGACCCCCTCATCGCCTCGCATGCGCCGCCCCGATCTTCTCCCCGCCGCGGAGAAGGGGGAAGCAGCCGCATTTGTCGGCACTTCATACCCCGTTTCCCGCCAAAACAGCGGCCCATCAAGCTCCTTCAGCGCCCTCTGCATATCCAGCCGCCACGCGTGCTGCCGGCCGCTCGCCAGCATCGCCTGACGTTTTCCGAGCCCCCAATCCCGCTCCTCGCCGGGATAATGCGGCGCCCCATCCGGATCGCGCGGCCAGCGCCTTCCCGATGCCTCATGTTCCGCCACCGCCGCCTTGATCTCGCTGCGGCTCATGAAGGATGGATAGGCGAGCCCCCGCGCAATCAGCCGCTCCAGCATCTCACTGTAAAGCCCAAAATGCTCCGATTGCCGCCGCACCGGCCTTTCCCAGTCAAGCCCCAGCCAGCCGAGATCCTCATAAATGGCAGCCTCGAATTCCAGCCGGCAGCGGGTCGTGTCAATGTCCTCGATGCGCAGCAGGAAACGTCCTCCGGCATCCTTCGCCATGCCGTGGTTGATGAGAGCCGAAAGCGCGTGGCCGAGATGCAGGAGCCCATTGGGGCTCGGAGCGAAACGAAAGACAGCTTGTTTTGACAAAATCCCGGTCATGGTTTTTTCTCTTGCCATGCAGGACGCCTCCCGCCAAGTCAAAGCATCGGGAGTGACTGATGGATTGCAGCAATGCGGATCATTCGAACGCATGAGGATATAACGGCCGGCCTCGAAGGCCTGATCATGCTGGATGCCCGGCTGGAGCCGGTGGTCGAGCGGGCGGGGCCGGTGCCCTTAAGGCGCAGCGATCCCGGTTATTCCGGCCTTGCCAACATCATCGTCTCGCAGATGGTTTCCAAGGCGAGCGCCAACGCCATCTGGCGGCGCATGGAAGAGCGGCTGAAAGTGATCTCTTCGGCGGCCATGATCGCCGCCACCGATGACGATTGCCGCCATTTCGGCCTTTCCCGCGCCAAGGCCGAGGCGCTTCGCGCCGTCGCCCGCGCCGAGCTTGCCGGCGATATCGATCTTCAGGCGATCTGCCAGATCGAAGGCCGCATCGCCATCCGCGAGTTGAGCGCCATCAGAGGCGTCGGTCGCTGGACGGCGGAGGTCTATCTGCTGTTCTGCGCCGGCCATCCGGATGTCTTTCCGGTTGGTGATGTCGCGCTGCAAAATGCCGTCGGCCACGCGCTGTCGCTGCCGCTTCGCCCGTCTGCCCGCGAACTCGATGACCTGACGGCGGTCTGGGCGCCGTGGCGCAGTGTAGCGGCCCGGCTGTTCTGGGCGTATTATGCGCATGTGATGCATCGGGATGCGACGCCGGTGGCGCCGGTGGCAAAAAAGTGAATTCGTGCACGTTTTTGCTTTCGACTTCACAATCCTGACGCAACACGCCTAATATAGACATTGCAGATGCCGAATCGATCAGGAGTACACGTACTTGACGATTGCAGTCTCACCGCAGGCCCTTCCGGCGCTCGTGCTGAACGCTGATTACAGGCCTTTGAGTTATTACCCCTTGTCGCTCTGGTCCTGGCAGGACGCGATCAAGGCCGTCTTTCTTGACCGCGTGCATATCCTTGCAGAATACGACCACCAGGTTTCGTCACCCAGCTTCGCGATGCGTCTGCCGAGCGTCGTGTGCCTGAAGAGCTATGTTCAGCCGTCGCGCCATCCGGCCTTCACCCGCTTCAACGTCTTCCTGCGGGACAAATTCGAGTGCCAGTATTGCGGCTCGCCGGACGATCTGACCTTCGACCACGTCGTTCCCCGCTGCTGCGGCGGGCAGACAACCTGGGAAAACGTCGTGGCCGCCTGCTCGCCCTGCAATCTGCGCAAGGGCGGCAAGATGCCCCGCAAGGCCGGCATGTTTCCGCACCAGAAGCCGTATCACCCGACCGTGCAGGACCTGCACAACAACGGCCGCCTGTTCCCGCCGAACCATCTGCATGAAAGCTGGATGGATTATCTCTACTGGGATGTCGAACTTCAGCCCTGAGGGCTGAGGCTGGAGCGTTTCCGCTTTTCTTCGAAACGCGAAAACGCTCCGATTCCTTGTTTTCACGCATTTCCAGCAAAACCGCTTCGCACTTTTGCTGGAAATGCTCTGGATCAGGCCTTCGCGGCACCCCGAAGCGCGATCGCGCCGAGGATCAGGCTGGCAATCACGTTCCATCCTGCAAAGGACAGGCCGAGCACGCGCAGCGCGGCTTCCGTGCAGGAGGGGCCGTGCTTGCTGTCGAGATCGCCGAGCAGGTCGCCGACGTTGGAGGAAACGCCCTGCGCCGTCGTTGCGCAGGTGGCCGGCCCTTCCCAGAAGTGCCATTCGGCGCCGGCGTGATAGACACCGATGCCGGCCCCCACCAGCATGAGGACGCCGACGATGACGAGCAGCGTCCGCGTCACCCAGCCCGGTCCGCCGAACATCGCGTTGAGAACCGCGACGATCCCGACCGGAATGCCGTAATAATAGGGATCGCGCTGCATGAGGCAGAGCGCGCAGGGGATATAGCCGCCGAGATGCTCGAAGGCGAGCGCCGTGCCCACGGTTGCGGCCATGCCGAGCGTGGCGACGACGGAAGATGCCAGGCGGGAGGAAGACTGGACCGGCGAAAGACTCACGGAAAACCTCGTAGAACGGTCAGGTAAGGAAACGATAGGCCGCGAAGAGGGCGATCAGCACGCCGGCCACGGCCGCGGCAAGCATGCCGAGACGCTTTTCGATGAAATGGCGGATTTCCTCGCCGTAACGCTGCAGCAGCCAGGCGAGCAGGAAGAAGCGCGCGCCACGGGCGATGATGGCGGAAATGATGAACAGGCCGAGATTGATATTGGCCGCGCCGGAAAGGATCGTCACCACCTTGATCGGCGGCAGATGCGCAAGGCCCGAGGTCACCAGAAGCAGTATCAGCGTCTCATAGCCCACGGACGCCTTCAGGGCCTCGAAGGCTTCGAGCTTGCCGTAGAAATGCAGGATCGGTTTTGCCAGCGTCTCGAAGGCATAATGTCCGATATACCAGCCGGCAATGCCGCCGAGCACGGAGGCGACGGTTGCGACGAGCGCATAGCGCCAGGCCCGTTCAGGCCGGGCAAGCGCCATGGGCAGGAAGAGAACGTCGGCGGGCACGAGAAAGACGGAGCTTTCGACGAAGGCGATAATGGCGAGCCATGCTTCTGCCGATTTGCGGGCGGCGAGCGACATGGTCCAGTCGTAAAGGCGTCGAAGCATTCGAAAGTCCCGTGTGAATTGGTTGCGTTTGTAGGCAGGAAAGCCGCCGGTGTAAACGGCCGTCGCGACGCCCCTTCGCACGCTTTCGTGATCATCCTGAGGCGGAAACGCAAAATCCCGGTTGACCCGCCTGAAAGGCTTCGTGTACACGCGGATGACTACCGAATGTGCCCCATTGGCGGAACTGGTAGACGCGCTCGACTCAAAATCGAGTTCCGAAAGGAGTGCTGGTTCGATTCCGGCATGGGGCACCAAAATTTCTAATTAAGATATTGAAATTCTTCATTTTTTATTAGAATGCGGCTGGCTTAATCCCCCTTTTTATCCACCTTTAGGCGTCTGCTTGACGCCGCCCAAATTTGTGGATTTCTGGTGGAGAAATAAAGGAAACCGCTCAGAGCCGGAGGAGCGAATCTGTATGGCGAATACCTACTGGCGTTCTATCTTGGTAGAGCCCGACGAGCTAATTCGTTTCGCGTGGTCTGCGCCGCTCCGAGATTTGGCAACGATGCTCAACATCTCTGACGTTGGCTTAAAAAAGAGATTTGTGAGCTACGGGATCCCGCTTCCACCTCAAGGCTACTGGAATAAGGTTCACGCCGGAAAGCCCGTCCCTCGCATGCCCGCCATGCCCGCGCGGAAACCGGGAGCACATGGCCGAATAAGCGTAGATGAAACTTTCGGTAAAGTTCTCAGAGCGGCAGATCCTATCTCTTCTCGGGGGCCATTTGCATCGGGCGCTACACCCGAAAATCTTGATGCTC
This sequence comes from Rhizobium sp. Root1212, assembly GCF_001424985.1. Lineage (GTDB taxonomy): Bacteria > Pseudomonadota > Alphaproteobacteria > Rhizobiales > Rhizobiaceae > Pararhizobium. The sequence goes on along the minus strand of NZ_LMDA01000010.1, from coordinate 85,118 downwards.
TCTATGAGATTGAATCGAAGGCCATAGGAAGTGTTAGGGTCCCAAAAACGTTGAGCGCCGTCCACCCCGGCTTACAAGAGCTTTTGAAGCGTGACGAGAAGCGGCGGCACAAATACGAGAAAACGGGCTGGACAATCGATCAACCACTCTTCGAAACGCCAGCGGCCAGACGGCAACTGCGAATACTAAGCACTCTGTTTTCCGTTCTTTCAAAACGCGGACATAGCGGATACGCACATGAACGTGACGGCCAGCTCCAGATCACTGCACGGATTGGCGATACGCCTTTGTCGCTAGAGATTTGCCTGTCAAATGAGCCGGCATATGCATCTCACTCATACAGACGAACTTATCCGCTAGACGTACCTGCGACGACTCCGCTTACCCTCAAGTTTGTTCCTGGCTTCAATAAGCCCGGTGCCAAATCCTGGAAAGATGACGGGGAGGGTATACTCGAGGACAAAATTTCCCTCATAGCTGTATCGTTGATTGTTGCGGGCGAGAGTAGGTTTCGCGAGCGGTTAGCGGAAGACGAGATCCTCACAGCCCAGCTCAAGCTTGAGGAAGAAAAGCGACGGCGAGAGCGCTTGGAGAGGCTGAACCTGCAAAGGTTGGAAGCGCTGAAAGCATCAGGCGAGCTTCTAAGACAATCCCAGGATATTCGAAATCTTGTCGATAGGGTGCGACGGGCAATTGTCGAGGGCTCCGCGAACATCGACCAATGTGCGCTGTCGGAGTGGGAGGAATGGGCGTTAAGAGCAGCTGATGAACTCGATCCGATAATTTCCGGCCAGTACCTCGCACACTTTAGAGCGCCAACAATAGAATGACCTGCGGGCAGCACCTCTTTACCGCACCGCGTGTCGCCAAGTTGGCCGCTCGCGGAGGCCGGAGGGCTCAATAAATCTCCTGTATTTTATTCGTAGCGTTCGCCTCCGGTTGCCATGCCGCGCGGCCAATTCCCCTATTTTCGCCTATTTTAGGCTCCCTCGCGCGCTCGCGCGTAAAGGTCGCAAAATCCTTGCTCTGGTGTCAGGTTTTGACAGGTTCTCGGCGTGTCTCATCGACCGGGGATATGCAAGGGAATAGCAGCCGTGCAGATCGAGAGCGCACCATGTAGCGCCACGCGGCGTGGCGATTAACCCGAAACGGAAAATTGCCGGCTATCTGAGGACAGCGGCCGGGGAAATTACGGCGGCTATTTCAAGTTTTTTCAAGTTCTCGCCACCGCTGCTCAAATACCGTTCTCAGCAAATTCCACTACTTTACTGGAAGACGCAGGCCGAACGAATGGCTTGCGTTGAGCTCTGCAGCTGAGAGGTCACAAATTCTAATTACTGAAAATCCGCGTGCGCGCGCGCTTGGTCCGAAAACTCCAAAATCGGGTTTCGGACTCTCGCCGGCAAAACCTTGAGAATGAACGGTTTCACTAAGTGAAAGACGCCCAGAAGCGCTTGAGGACTCAGGCAGTTTTACGACTTTCTCGCAAAACCCCTTTCATCTTCATCGACGCCGAAAATCATAGACCAGCGGTACACACGGCCCGTTCGCAAATCGGAGCATCTTTTGCCTTGCCCCGCCATTGGCCTCTATCATGGCCTCAGCGTCTTGCACCCCTTCTCCGGTCCAAAGGTGGGTCGGTAGTTCCTCCACCGCACCGGAGAAATCGCGCTCGTCCCCGTTCTCGTCCAATTCATCGCCATTGGCTTCGGTGTCGCCCCCGTCTTCAAGGTCGGGGTCACCATCGAGCATGTCGAGAAGAGCAATCATCTCCTCTATACGGCGTTCAAGCTCGGAGCGGCGGAAAGTTTCGACAGTGAAACTGCTCATTCCCGCCCCTCCCGCTCACGGTTTGCCCTGAACTCGTTGTTCCACGCGACATAGTAGGCCTCTCTGGTCTTCTTGCTCATGTCGGCTACCATGCCGGCGAGGAAGAAAAGCCGGTCGGCGTCCTCGGCATCGATGACAAAGCCTCCTTTCGGAGTGGCTTTGCTGAAATGCCTCGATACTTCGTTCGTCAGCAGATCAGTCATGCTGACGGCATCGCAGATCAGCGTTTCCAAGTCGTGGAATGTCGTATCCGGCTCGATAGGGCTCAAAGTGGTCATGCCGATGCCCTCCATTCGACGAGATCCGAAAGAGACGATAGCAATGCGGCCGTCACGTCGTCCTCAAGCCTGCCGTAGTTTGCTGCCGCCAATTGCTGCAGGAAGGTGGTTTTCAATCGAGCCTCGTAGCGATGGGCTGGAACGAAGCCCGCGACGGCAACTTCCGTTTCGGTGACGCGCTCGCCAATCGTGGCCTGCGCAGCGAATCCCGCGTCATGCTCGGCGGTTCCTGTTTCGGTTGCGTCTGTGTGGTTCATGGCCACGGTTATGTCGTGCATGCTCTGCCAGTAGCCGGCGAGGAGGAGGTAAATGGAGCGCTGTTCGGTCATGCCGCACCGCCTTCGGTTTCGATGGGGTCGCCAACGACCAGTGCGAAGAAGTGCTTTTCATCAACCGCCGTCCGCCATTTCCGGTTAGGGCTGATCTCGGCCATTGCCGCGGCAAGCTCCTTGGCATGGAAGTCAGCCCGTTCGTGCGGGGTCATGACCGGTTCGGGCGCCGAGAGGATGGCGACCGGGACGGAGGCTGCGGCCATGCCGCCGAGGAAGGTGCGCCGGGTCGTAAGCATCACGCGGCCTCCCTTTCCAGCTTCATCAGTTGAGAGACAAGCGCGCCTCGCTCGAAACCGATACGGTAGCGAAACGATTTGCTTTCGAGAGTGACGAGCTGCGATTTCAACTCGTCGATCCGAGCGGCGACGGCGGCAGATACGGCGCGCTTTGCTGCTGCGGCCTTGGCCCGGCGCCATGCTTCCTTCAGGCTGGCCGAGAAGCTGGCGACGGCGCCGGCCAGATAGGTATTGTTGGCGATATACGCCTTGTCCTGGCGATACAGAGCCCACGCGTCCCGCATGATCTGCGAGCGGTAGAATTTAGGCATGCCTCCGGCGGCGGCCGGAACGGGTGTGTTCGGCATTGGTCAATTCCTATGCATAACGATTTTCGTTAACCTGAACTTAATGCGTTGCAACTAGATAAGTCAAACGATTTTCGTTATAGTTGACGAAATACGGTATGGAGAAAGCATGACGCCGGAACAATGCAGGGCCGCAAGGGGCCTAATAGACCTTTCGCAGAGTGACCTAGCCGCAAGCGCCAACGTAGGCTTATCGACAGTGAGAAACTTTGAAGCTGGTCGCTCAGTGCCCGTTGCCAATAACCTCGCAGCTATCCGTGCAGTCTTGGAAGCCGCTGGCGTGACGTTCATCCCCGAGAACGGCGGCGGCGCAGGGGTGCGGCTCTCCAAGCCCAAAGGCGCAGAGTAACCCGACAAAATCGACAAAACCCCGGAAATTCTGAATAAATAACTGAAATTAAAAAGGAAATCGTGTGTTTTCGGCTTCCGACAAAACCCCGACAAAACCCTGACAAAACCTCCGTTTTTGGGGTTTTGTCAGGAATACAGCGCGGGCGTCCAAAATCCACGGCTTTGCCACCCCCGCTACTTCTGCTACTTTGCTACTATGTTGCAAAATCAAAGGCTTGCTGGCACTTTCGCTGCTACCCCGCCTGCTACCTTTGCTACCCGGACATTTGGGTGAGCATGTCGGGAAAACCTGAGACGGATTCAGGTTTTATCAGGTTCGCGTAAGCCAGCATCGAGATTGAACCATGCCCCACTATCCCGCCACACTGGCCGCAGGCCTCTTTACCGTCTTGGCCGCCAGTCCCGCGCCGGCACTCGAAATGTGCTCCGGCGGCAATCGGGCAGAGCGGAAGGTAACGTGCATTGTGGACGGGGACACCGGTTGCCAAGCGCGTGTGAATTGGCGCCTGCTGGATATTGACACACCCGAGACCGACCACGCGGAATGCAGCGAAGAGCGGGAGATTGGGAAGCGCGCCGAAGAATGGGAACCGCCCGCCGCAAAGGTTTAGCGCACCGGGGCCTATTGCTATTCCATACCCCTAAAATGATACGATTGCTCATAGAGTTGTGCCGGGCGACATTGGCCCGGCACAACTTGCTTCTCTTCCTCTGTTCAGCAAGACCGCACTATCCTCCCGGCGCGGAGCGCCAGTCTCAGCCCCCGTCCAGCCGGGGGCTTTTCTTTTGATCTGCAGGCATTATCGTGAGGCCGTCCTCGGCGGAAGCCAGCGGGCAACGGCAGGGCTTCGGTTCCTAATCTGCACCAAGCCCTGTCACTTCACAATCCAGATGAAAGATGCCCCCGCATGCTGTCGATGCTCATGGTCTGCGCCACGCTCACCGTCATTGATGGCGACACCGTAAAATGCGATGGCCAGAAACTGCGCTTGCTGGGGCAGGGGATTGTCGATGTCCGCGGGATCGATACGCCCGAGCTGCGAACATGGAAATGCGAGAAAGAGCGACGGCTGGCGCGGATCGCGCGGGCTCGGCTGAAGCAGTTGCTGGCCGGCGAGCAAGTCAGGATCGTTGCCGAAGGCTTCGACAAGACACCCGACAAGCGCCCGCTGGTGAACATCTATCTGTCGGACGGCCGCGAGGTGGGTTCGATCCTGCTGAAGGAAGGTTTCGCCCGCGAGTGGCGCCCCCACCACAAGGTCAACTGGTGCGACTGACGGATACGGTCCACCGCCAGCCATAAGTTCGTTACACCGCTTTAAAGCGTCGTAGTAGTTTTCAGGGTTACGCGCCGCCTGACGGTCGATATCCGAGTGTTGCCACTCTCACATCAAATGGACGGGCTCAACACCCCTAGAATGTTACGATTGCCGTTGGAACTGGGCGCGATAACGTAGCCTCGCTCATTGGCGGAACTCTGAGCGCCGGCAAGGTTCCAGCGCCACAATCGCTGGGGCCTTGCCACCCCCTAAGTACCGAAAGGCTTCGTTGTTGCGGTTCAGCCTTCACCAGAAGTAGGGATTTCCAGTCGGCTATCTGCGCGCTAGGACTCCGTCATGATTTTATGCATGGGGGAAAGTCATGGATGACATTAAAGTGATTGCTGAGCGGTTAGAAGAGCTTACCAAACTGGCAGATACCGAGCCGGGCTTGGAGCATCTTGCCGATATGCTCAAAGACGCCAGGAATGAAGCCAGTAATATTCTTGCGCGCCGGGCGAAAGACCAGGCTGCGAATGCAGAATAGCAATTCGAATCGGTAACGCGCGCATACTGGTTGATACACTTGTATAATTCAATCTGTGAGAAATGGTCGGCAAGAAAGAGCAGTTGAACTTTAGGCTTGGTGAATACACCGTATGCGTGTATTCGCTAATGAAAGGCCATCGCCATGCTCTACTCAAAGCTCCAATACATCGCCTTCCAAGCGGTAGAGTTGCGTAAACTGATAGCAGATCACCCCGACTGCGCGTTCTTGTGTTATCTGTTAGAAATGGTGGTCGAGCAGTCCAAACATCAGATGTTGGACTGCGACGAAGAAGAAGCTGCCGCATAGCCGCCTACACATTTTCCTACCGAAATCTAACCGCCCCAGCCGCCTGGGTCGGCTTTTATTTCCCATTCGCATACGCGATTGCCGTCACTCCCAGTATCCCGCCTTTGCTCATTACTAGTCGTTCGTCTTCAGCGCTCGAGGCCCGATCATGACTTCACCGGTAGAAAGCGTTTCCACTCGGTTAGCCATGGCCGCGCTTGCCACTTCATCAACCGTATCGGCGCTACTTACCGAAACAGGAAGAGAAGGACATTTTCTTTGGGATGCCAGCAACCTAACAGCAAAGGTAACTGCCGATCCGCTGCAGATCGGTTTTGTTGCTCCTACCGTAGATCCAACCGGAAGCACTGGCGCTTGGCGACGCAGTCTTAAGCTCGCTCGGGTTTACCCTGAAATGGCAGGCGTAATAGGTGACGATATAGGTCGCGTTGGTGCCTATCAGAATATGCAACGGCTTCTGGATTTTGCAGCACGCGAAAGGACAATCGTCCATATGTCTGCCGGCGGCCTCTACCGACTGGACGGGCCGTTGGTAACCCGATCCAACCTTTGGCTTGAAAGCGAGCCCGGTGCTGTTCTAAGACCCACCGAGTGGAGCGCGTATGCCTCAGGTGATGGCCAGTTTTTGGGCAACGTGTTTACCGACGGTGATCCGAACCTGCAGGTTCAATCTGGCATCCGTTTTGATATCGAAATTGACGGTTCTCTGATCCCGCGAGCAACCTTCGGCATCCCCGTTTCAGCCACCAGCAATACGATCACACTCCCGGCTGCCTTCGATGGGAAAATCAGACCGGGTGTATCGCAGCTTACCGTCTTTGGGCCGACGGGGATTTCGCGGCAGGATCGCCGCATTCTGACGTGGAATGCGGGGACGCGAACTGCAACGATAAATGGTGTTTGGGACAATATACCCGGCCCCACATATCTCGTTGGTGAGGGAGGAAATGACAATGCTGTTGGTTTCGCACGCGGCGCGTACGATATCATTGGTCGTGTTCGAGCATATGACTTTCCTGCCACTTGGCTTCTAGGGGGTAGCGGCGGCAAGGCGGTGAATATGGAGAGGGGTTGCCGGAATTTCGATATTACTGTTCAGGGCGAGCGATGCGGCTGGGCGGCTTTCGTGCAGGGTACGCCTGGCACGTTCCCGGACTACAGCCCAGAGAACCAAGCTAAAGGGAACAACCGTGAATGGTCGAGAGATATTCGCTTGAGCGTCTACGCAAAGGACTGTGAATGCGCTCTCGGAATTTATGGCATTACGTCAGATATGGACCCGTCCGGTTATGGCGATGACAGCTTTCTTTACGCAAGAGTCCAATCTCGCAATTGCGGCCATGCCACCTCTCGCCCGCTGAGCTCAAATCGAGATGTCAAGTCGGGCGTCATTGTCTTGGCAGAGGCCTCCAATTTCAGCATCGATTTAGATAGCGTTACCGACTTTGACTTCAATCCTGTTTGGCCAACCGCATCTGGGGTGTCGGCTTGGTTTGCGGGTGCTGGGTTGTCCGGGGGTATCGGCGCGGTGATCCAGGGATGGGGGAATAACGGAAGCATTCGTGCTCGACATACTGATAGCGGTGTGAAGGCGCCGCCGGAACCGGGCGTTTCGACCGCTTTCAAATGTGATGCGCTCTACAATGTGGATAGAGCTAGAGCTATGGGTGATGACGCCGGTCCGACTGGCGTACCCAAAAACGTCTTCAACCTGGACATGGAAATCGCCCACATTGGCGTTCAACCAGCAAACGGCTTAGTTTGGCAGCGTGGGATCGGCAGCTCCAACATCGATCCTGCTGGTCTCTCGATGAATCTTAAATTCATCATTGACTATGCAGCAACCACTATTATCGGAACCAACTTCGCATACAACAACGCAGATATCAGCGTACTTGCCCGGCCGGCAGGGAACCAGAGAGCGCGGGGCTTATATGGGTCAGCGGCGCGGATAAAGTCGGAGATGAATAACCTCGCCTCTGCAGATGGCTTTTACAACCTGCGGGGTTCTGGATCGCTCGTCCTTTCCGTGCTCACCGCGACGGCGGTCTATGACGTAGGCACGGTCAACGGCGGCGTGGAAAAGTCCTTCATCGTGACAGTGCCAGGCGTAAACCCCAGTACTAAGGTTTTTGTGCAAGCCACCTACAACGGCGCCAGGATTACTGGCGTTAATATCGAAGCTTCCGTGACCGCTGCTGATACAGTTACGGTCTATTTCTTCAACGCAACCGGATCAGCCAAAACGCCGGCAGCTCGTACCTGGTCTGTGACGGTGACGACGATGGCATAGGACTAAGGAGTATTGTCCCGCAGCGAGCCGGGAATGGAAGAAAGCAACACGGCACGCTCAGCAGCCAATCGAGATGACTCCTCGTGAGCGGAATGTGACGCTTGGTGCGCTGGTGGAAAGTCGAATCGGGTGAGAGTGCCATAGCCTGCTTCAGGAATTGTGGCAGAACATGCCCTCGTCCCTTAACGAGTGAGCAACGAAGACAACTCTACTTCTCGAAACCGCCCGCCAAGTTGATCATTCGCTGGATTTCATCAATTGTATCCTGGGCGCCGGCCGACATATCGGCGAGGTAGTCGAATGTTTCTTTCGACTGATCTACCGATGGCTCTAGTCCGGTCGGGAAGTTTTCAAGCCTTCTGAATATAGCTTCACCATCAGGATGGCGGGCCAATAGCTGCGCCACCATGGCTTGAAGCACGAGCATGCTGCCTACTATGCGTCCTGATTTGTCAGATGGATGGTTCATTCCAACCTCTCACTCTCTTGGGGCAAGACACCTCCGATCTAGTGGCAATGCACGCTGCCGGTGCTGCGATCCATATGACAGCATTGGCCCGGCGGCGAACTTTTACGGCATCCGCCACCGTGCGCAAAAGACTCGTTTGCGGCGCCAGCGATCAAAGTCATCGTAATCATTACTTTCAAAAATCGCATGGTTTTTTCTCGGTCCGAATTCAAATGGTATAGCTGGCGGCTGTTGAATATCGCCAAATCAATATCCCCCTGGACGAGAGTAGGCGCTGCGGCCGCCACATCGCCGGCCGGCGGCATCATATTGCCAGTCGTATTGGCAGTTGCCGCGATAGGCGGGATAGGACGAGCCGCCGCAGTTATTGTTGGCGCACACCGCGACGGCCGTCCCTATCAGCGCCACTGCCACAAGCGCGGCCGCAGCTTGATTTTGCTGCTGGACCATCGCTGCGCAATCATAGGGATTCAAACCGCGGCGAAAGAGTTCTGCCGCCAGATCCTTGCGGAAATACGGATCACCGGATTCAAGGAATGCTCTACATAGAGCGGCCTTGCTGACAGCTTTTGGATTTCGTTGGAATTCAGCCTGCGTGGTCGAACAGCCGGACAGTATTGAAGATATGCCGAACGCAAGCGCCAGCATCAAAATTCGGATCTGCATAAATTTCCCCCGACAGGACGTCCCCACGCCCTGCGAGCGAGAATGCTGAATTGCATGATAGAGTCAAGTGCAACCTGTCCTCTAAATTCGCACGGCAGGCTCTCCGTCCTCGTACCAAGCGGTTAGGAAATTGCACACGCTTTGCTGCTACCGCATGCCTTCAAAGCGAACTCATAAAGGGCACTAAATTGGACGTTGAAAGAAAACAGTCGTGGCTTGAAAAGCACAATCCTAATATCCCCGATGCCGTCATCCAGTGGATCGGCGTCGCAATGTCGCTGTTTTCGCTCGCCACGGCGTGCTTCACGCTTGGAGGCGTGCTGCAGTCAAGCAAATTTGCTTGGGTGGTGCTTATACTTTCGGTGTTCGGCTTGATCGGTCCGATAGCTTTCCTTCGAGACAATCTTAAATGGCGAGCAGCAACTTGCTTCTTCGCTTTTGTCGTATTTGTTCTCTCGTTGATGATTTTGATGGAATTACTTTTTTAGGCGGGATTTCGGACACCTTAACCTTCCTCTGCTGACGTAAGAGCGGTGTCACCCCTGCACAGGTTGATCACGAAATATGCCCCACGGGCATATTCGAACTAAGCCAGCCACCGTGGCGCAAAGTGCGAACTGCTGAAACCCATTAGCAACCGTGGGACGGCAAATGTCGCCCAGGACGACATTCCGGCACAATCATGAAAGCCGGCCGTCCGGCGAGCGCCGGCGCTACCGACGGTTTCCAGACGCGCAAATTTTCATCCACCGATCACGCCTAGTCTATGCCTAAGGCCCGAGCTTCCTCAGAGGGCGGGCAGTTTGAAAGATCCGCGCGTAGAATATCGAGTCGTTGCGTGACCAGCCGTTTTGCATTATCCACGCCGGCTGATCGACCCATCCCTAACGGGGTCTTGCCAATCTCAATGACCAAACTTCGGAATGCCACTTCAACGTCTTCCGCCGCCGCGAGGGCCACGTTGCTGGGCTTCACGAAGTGGAATGCGTTCGCTAAGCAAGCTTTGAGGTTAGCCGCCACCATCGGCAACGATATCCCGTCCGCGGACGCTATTTCCGCTTTCGCCATATCAAGGTGACTTTCAAACGCTCTCTCCATATTCGCCTCTCGTGTGAAAAGAATCGCAAGCGACTCTAAAGCACCCAGCGAGAAAGACGAGCGCCGTCGCAAGACATCACAAGATCCAAAGACTGCAACCTTCGATAAACGCTAGAATTCTAAGAAAAGGCGTACAGCGGAGTTTACATTCAACCTAAGCGCATGTTTCTTCGTCTTGGGGTCGCACCAAGGGATTCGGGCGGGAGGCGTGAATGGCGAAGGAAACAGTTGATAAGATTCTTCAGACGAAGCTGGCACTCTCAGTGAGGGCGTTGAGAGATGGCAATCCATCCAGGCTGTCCATTTACGAAGCTGTGAAGGCTATCAACACGACCTTTACGGCGCCTGCTCAGCGACGTGCCATTTCTGGGGCAAAAGCTATTGAATGCCGGGGCTATCGTGAACAAGACGGCGTGATTGGTCTCTATCTTGTTGGATACGTCCCGAATGACGCTGTAGGCATTGTGCCCCATACCGTGGAAGAGCTTTCGCTATTACCTCCGCCTGAACAGGCGGATTTCCTTGACGGCGAGTTGATCGCGCTAATCTCTTCCGAGACAGTCATTGTTTGTCGGTTGGGGCTGTTCGAAAATTCATTGAACACCTATGTGCAACTGCTCGGTTCGGGAGCCGGCCTGAACGCTGAAGATGCTGCATTTGTATTTAAGAACAGAACGGACATCGATAAGCTCCGTACAATTCAAAATGACGGTGTAGCTTGCATCAAATTCGACGGCGTTGCGAATGCCGCTTCTGCAGAGCATGCGGCGGCTGAAAAACCGAAGCCGGTCGTGTCGAGGTTAATCGCGTCTGTGATGGAGGAGGTCAACGCACTTACTCACGGGGAAAAGGTTCCAGCTCGGGCAACTGAAAACCTCAAGGTTGAGGTCTATCTGAAGTTTGACAAGCGTTCCGGCACCGAAATCGATCAGGCGGAAATCACAGATGTTGCCGAAGCAATCGCCGATGCTGATGAAGGGTTTGAAATTCTGACACTCAAGGGCCAGAAAATTCGACCCGATGACGTCCTACTCAACAAGAAGGTCCGCGTTCGGAAATACGGGAAGTCGGTTGCTTTCCTTGAGGTCTTCAATGAAATGTTGGTGTACTATCGCGAGCTGACGCAGCCTGCGGACACCGCCAATGAAGACTAATAACCCACGCATTTTACCAATTGCGTATACGACGTGTGCTGTTGTCCTTGGCTTTGCGGCGGGATGGCTCGGACAAGACTTGGTTCATGGCAACGATGATGCGCGTGATGTCATCGTCACGGTTTTTTCGATCCTTGCGGGCTTCCTCATCGCGATAATGACCTTGCTTGGAGATCAGTCGGTAATCCCAGGTTCCTGGCGCATCGCGCAAGAGAAGCGGGAGTCGATTCGAGCAAAGCTGATCAGGCAGAAGTGGCTATTCTACTTATACCTTGTCACCCTCAGCCTAATTTTTCTGGACACCCTTCTGAAAGTACGGTTTCCGGAAGTCGCTGTCTGGCTAGAGCGGGCGTATTTTGGCTTTGCTACGACGGCTTTTATTTTGTCGTTCAAGTTGCCTTCGACATTGATGGAAGTGCAAACGGAAAGGATCGATGCAGTAATCGGCGCTCGCCGAGCTTCGGCGTCCACCTTGGATAAGAATTGATGCTCGCAAGGTGAGCGAGCTGAAGGGGATAAGGGCCGACCACCGACTCGCCAGCATCCGCGCATCTCGGCTCGGGTTTCCCCGCTGTTCGACGTTTCCACAAGCCCCACCGAATGAGCTTGGCGCAACGAGCCGGCGCCAGGCGCACCCGGTCGGCGGCACCGTTCAATGTCAATCCTCATGAGATGTCCTATTGGCCGGCGTCCTCGGGTCGTATTGGTCGATGATCCATACCCCGCCATCGGCAACAATTTCGGCTGCCCAGGCGATCCCCTTGGCGGCTTTCAACATCGCTATGGCGGTCATAAGGGCGATGATTTTCATTTGCTGGCCACTTTCTCGACCATCTCGACATCGTCTTCAATGTTGCAGCCGAGCCGGATGGCGCGGCCGCCGATCGACGGTTCGTCGTCGCCGCTGTCTTCAAGATCCGGGTCGCCGTCCATGAGGTCGAGGAGCGCAATCATTTCCTCTATCCGGCGCTCAAGCTCCGCTCGACGGAAGCGGTAAATGGCAGGGCTTCTCATTTGCCGGCCCCTTCCGCCCTGGCGGCGTCGATATAGGCTTCAATCCTTTGCTCAATTCGCTCGGCTTCGTCGCGCGCAATGATGAGAAGCGAACTGAGGCGTTCCGCAGCGCGGTCTTTGCCGCCATCTGGAAGGCGATATTGGATTTCCGTGGAGGCTGCATAGACAGCATCAAGCAAGGCGTGCAGGCAACTGGCTGCCGTCTGAATGTCATCGATGCCGGAGTGCAGTGTGGGCGGAATAGTCGGGCAAGCAAACCCGATTTTTGCAAGTTCCTTCAGGACGCGATCAGCGGTTATTTCGGTGCGCGCGGCCCGCGAATTCATAGCCGCGGAAATTGCAGCGGCGATTTCAGGTTTTTTAAGGTTCTCCGTCCCTACCTGACCTGCCGTCTTTTCGCTGTAGCCGGCGCGGATCGCTGCCTGCGTGGCGTACCCACTCCCCAAAATCGGGGGACGGGAAGCAACGATGAAATCGCCTCGGCATCCCTAGTTTTCCCTAGTAGCGGCGGCCGGCCATTAAATTCGCCTAAGCTGTGAAATTTCATTCATGCGGCTCGGTCTCCACTATGCCTTGTCTTTGGATGCAAAGCCTTGGCCCGTAACTTAACTGCCCCGCCTTCATCGGGGTAGTTCTTCAGCTCACGAAGCGCAGCGCCCGAAAAGCGGGATCGGTTGTTGCCGCAGTTGTCGTGCAGGTTCTTTTCCGCTGTTTTCGCCTCGTCTGCGAGGGCATATTAAAATCGCCAACTTCTTATGATCATTATCGAAAAAGGCCTGTGTCAGCGAAGTGTGTCGGCGACGATGAGCCGCATAGCATGCGCATGTCAACGTAGGGGGCTAATCGGGTGTCGAAAATCTGCGAGCTGAATGAATGGGGTTACTCTTCGGAAGAGTGGTCGGCCTTGGGGTGGAGGAAAAGGTCCCGCATTCGAAATTGGTCTATCGACCGCTTATCGAACTGGGAGTGGCACCGCGAGTACAAGCGGATTTGGGTGAAACGAAATCCCGAAAAAGTAAAAGAGGCAAAAAGACGCCACTACGACAAATTAAAACGTGCCAGAGTCGAGGCAGCAGCGGCGGACCAGGCTGCTAGGGAATCCCAGCGGGATAAATGGATTGCCCAAAATCAACGAGCACTCTCGAAAGAGCCGCTCGAAGTTTATCGCCGTGTAATCCGTGCGATTTCGAAGCGAGGCTATCCGCCAGATGTGCAAGACGACATTGCATCCGAGATGATCCTCTCGCTCATGCAGGGAGACATCCCGCTGTCGGAGATCGAAGTAAAAGTGAACTGCTACGCACGAGATCATTATCGGCAACGCGAGTGGAAACAAACAATTTCGCTCGATGCCCCGAACCGCAACGATGATGGAAATACTACCTTCGGCGATACCATCGAAGGAGGACTTTGAACTCGCCCCGATTAGAAACTTTCAGGCAAGAGCAGAGGAGGCCGAGATCCCGTAGAGCCACACAAGCGGATACTCGCCTATTTTCAATCGGTTGCCGATCTGACTTGTCTCAGCCTACTGAAGTGTTCGCCAGCTTGGCGAATGCTCAATGTCTTCGTCTAGCATTGACGCAACTAAGCGGCTTCTATCAGGCGGAAACGTACCTGGTGCGCCTCTCAGGGAACAGGAGAAACCTGAGCCCAGATAAAGTGGCTGCACCAGTCCCCCTCCAGCCTGTAAACCTGATCGATCCTAACTGTACTTTTCGCCGAGAGCCCACCGATGATGTTGCTTTCACTATTTTTGCATCCGCCATTCGCGAGTTGGGCGGTTGCTTTAAACGGACCATCTCGCAAATTCGCGCCACGATTAAGTTTGAGGTATTGGCCCTCAAGGTCTTCTGGCGAGTAGGCGTCCAGGCCGCTCAGCGTACTGCTGCTGCTCCAGCCATTGTCGTAGACCCCGACGTAAATCCAGCCGCTTGCTTCCTGCGGTTCGCCTGCCTCCGCAGTCAAGACACCGCCGCAACTTGCATAGCTTCGCTTTGCCGCCTCGACGCTTTCATCCGCACTTGGATAATTCGTCGGGAAATCACCGCGTAATTTTCTTACCAGCTCTTCGAGCGCATCCCAGTTTCCATTCATTCGCGCGACGGCGCAAGCGCCAAAGGCGTCCGCCTGCAGTTCCTTGTCGTGCTGGCTCACATTGGGCTTTAACGCATGGCGGTTTACGAGGTGACCAAACTCATGGCCCAAAATAAAATACAGTTGAGTGGGGTCTGTGCCTGCTGCCAGTCTTACCCAGCTTTCATTGTAGACGATGTACTCACCTTGAGGAAACCCGTCCTGCCCGTCAGAGTAGAGCGCCTCGCCGTCGTGTAACGATCCGCAATCTACAACGACAATCCCAGAGGGAGCCAAGCCGATAGAGTTTGCTATCTCATATATTCTCGACTCGGCTTCGCTTTGCGTAATGCCCGTTTTTAGCCCGTGTTTCAGTTCAGCTCTAATACAACTTCGCGCCACGGCGGAATAAGCTCTTGCATCGAATGCCATAAGCATGCCGGCAAAACCAAGGAGGCATGCTATCGTTTGCAGAAGAGTTCTCCTGTACATAGCGTCACCTTATTCTCCGGCTTCAATGTCTATGGGGTCCGTTACATCGCCGCCGGCGTTATAGTCTTGGCAGGTCGATCTCTGAAATTGTTCATTGTTACCAAATGTAAGCTGCCCTTCGAAGTGCTTCTTTTCACAGGAGCGACGGGAAACGAGCCCTGGCAATATAACCTTTTTTGACCGTATCCAGCGCTTGAATTGGTCCGCGGCCTCACTTTTGAGGTTGTCGTTGAGGAAGACGAGTAAGGTCGAATCCGAGAAGTTTTTCTTCCCGATATTGAAGACGAGCGATGATAAGGCACTGAACTCATCATCGTTGAGTTCGACTGTCACCATGTCATTTACGGCAATACGAGCGGACCGTGTATCCTTTTCCAGCATTTGCTTGCCTTTTTCAGGCGTGATGCCCGATGCCAGCTCCCCCAGGTCGAGAGATTCGCAAGGCTTTAGAGCGATCAAATGCCCGTAGCCGATTGTACAGTACCGCGATGGGTCATTATATGGTTTAGGCTCCCACCCCTCAAAATCCATGATCAGGCTCAGCGCCAAATCAGTAATCTCCCTTGCCTGCAGTCCGGGGGCGGCTTGATACTGGCCAGAGAAATCTTCGATCTGGCTCTGCGAGGCGAGGTGCTCGACATTCGGGAAATCGGATGCAAAAGAACTGGAAGAGCAAGCAAGCGAAATCAGCAAGGGAATAAGACACTTCATGGCACCTGTCCCCACATATCTCCGTACTCGAATATTAACTCATCCAATTAGGTGTACAACCTATCTATTTGGAGAACATGTAGGCGGCCGTTCTGACGGTGTTTCGCAAACGCGATAACCGAACCGAAGGAGGCCCTTCGGATTCAAAGCTATCCGCGCCGGGATATGGCGATGGCTTAGTTGTTGGCTGATACAAGGACCACAACGGCAGATGAACCACGAAGCATATTGAGGCGCGACCTTCGCGAGCATTAAAGGGATGGCCCACGGGCCTGACAACCTTGCATACGTTGGCCACGCCATGCGTCGGAGTGTCCTAGAACTCCCGGTCGACTATGATTTCGATACGTTCCCGCCGTCTATTCACCGCGCAGTGCCATTCTAACTATTATATGTGCGGCCATATAGCCTCCAAGCGTTGGACGGGATTTTCCGTATTTAGACGCTGCGCATACCTTAAGGGGGGTGCAGATGCCGGGAGATGACCAAATTCGGGCGCGCAAATTCCGCCGTGTTGCCATGGGGCATAACCACCTCCAAAGGGGAACCCGATTTAGTGATAAATTTCAGGGGATTAGGGGCGATTTCAGCGCAAAAACGCTCAAAAGCGGGAACCGGAATATTTTTCTTCATCCCGATCGCCGAGCGCAGACCTTTCATGACACAGCCGCGCCGCCCGGCTATTGAATTCACCTAAGCTGTTGAAATGTCAACCATGCGGCTCGGTCTCGCCGCCTGCGTGGCATTGAGGTCGATCTGGGTCAACTCTACATCAAATGGACTATCGGCAAGCCCTCGACAACAATTCCCTCGGAAGTAAACTAATACCCGCATATGGACCTTGGGTAGAATGGGGCGGTAATTGTGAATTGATCGGAGGGGCGTGTGGTACAGTCCGCGAAAATGATACTGTTCATTATGTGGTGCTTGTTGTTGCCAACAGGGACGGCTTTAGCCGAGTCGTGCGACACAAATTGCCACGATCAGTGCAGGGTTAAGACGGACTTTCCACCGGTGAATTTTGTCGAACCGACATGTCATGCAAAATGTGAAATCGCGAAAAAAGCTGCGTGTGCGATGGGGCAGTCCATACCGACAATACCGATTACTCCACGGGAGCAGGTCGAGGTGTTTGGTGATGCTGCATGTGGCAGCATCTACTACGGGATAGTCAATTCAGTGATTGCACAGTGCTCGAACTGGAACGGGCGCCTGGACGGACAGAATCGCATTGAAGAAGCGAAAGGCCTGCTAGTAGGGACGGGGCTTTTCGCCGCTCAAGAGTTTAACGGCGTCCAAATTCGGTTTTGTCCCTTACAAAATGCTCAAGGCATTGCTCCGGAGGGAGGCCGAATCTATTTAAACACAGGCATGATGAATGCTAGCCTTGCGGATCTCGCAAGCTTACTTGGCCATGAAATGGTTCACATTCGGCAGCACAGGGGGTCGAGGGCTGGCGCTTTTGCCTGCGACTACAGCAGGCAATTCACAGAGTGTGGTGGGTGCCAAGACGACCGTCATCCTATGGAGCATTCCGCCTACCAGTGGGAACGCGAAAACAGATCCCGTCTTGCAATGTCATTTACTCCACCGCCGGCGCAAATTTGCGTTTATGGCCCAGGGCAATTCTGTCCGATGGGAATGGCAATTCCTTCGGGAAGTCAGTGCACGTGCGCTACCCCGATGGGGTTCTTTTCTGGCATCGCCCAATGAAGGCGAACTCCAATTAACGGTGGGGCAGTTCACACATGCGTTCTCCCTTTCGCTGAAGCGGAAGACGGGCTTTCCGTTTCAGAAGCGGCGGAGGAAATTTCCAACTTCTGAAATGTTTCGATAAGCCGGCCGGGCGTAGGTCTAAAAGAGACCGACCGAGTTGTTATCGACCGCATCGCGAACCTGCTGGCTGCGGTCGTAGGCTTCCCGGCCGTATTCGCTGAGCCCGCCGTACCCGTTGCGCTGGACGTAGTTGTTTTGAGCCTGCGGTGCGGCGGGGAAATAATCGCGGCCATTGAGAAGCTGACTTTTCTCGACGAGCTTGGGACCGGCCCAGCCGCCAAGGAGGCCACCGAGCGGGCCGGCCAGAAGACCGCCGATCACCGCGCCGCCGAGAGCGCCGGCAACCTTCTTGCCTGTCTTGATGCCCTTGCGCTTGGCGGGGTCGTATGGGTCAGCGGCGAGCATGACCGGACCGGATACGGGCGCGGCGGGGAAGAGTCCGGTTTGGGCCTCCTCTACCGGCTGAATTCCCGTCGGCTGCGCTTCGAATGCCGCCGGCTGCTGTGTCGTCACCATGGGGTCAACGTAGGCGGAAGGCTGCGGTTGCTGCGGCTTCATCGCCGCATAGGCCGGCTGATCGAGTGATGGAAGAAGGCCTGTCGATAGCTGCTGATCGAGGAGCCCACGGCGAAGCTCGTTCATCCCCGTAGCGGTGTTCGTGCTGGGGCCGAACCGGGACGTATCGAACAGGGATTGAGGCGCCGGCTCGCCAAAGCGGGCCATATCAAAGGACAGCGCCGCCGCCGGTTCGACCTGCGGGATTGGCGCGCGCTCGACGGGCGTCAGGGGCGCGGGAAAGCCAGGAGACAGGCCGGCGTCGGCGCCAGCGGGTACAAGCAGCCCATGGGCTTCCTGCCGCCGGCTGGCGGGGGTCGAAAGAAGCCCTTCAATTGCCTGCTGCCCGGCAGAAAGAGGGATAGGCTGACGATAACCCAAGGAAGTCCCGATAGCGCGGTTCTGGGGGTCGCTGTAATAAACGTGCCCGGTCGTTGAGGTGACACGCTCAAGCCCGCGGGGCAGATTTGCGGCCGCATTGGGCGTTGCATAAAACATGCCGGTGTGGCTCGGGCCGTTAGTCTGCACGTCATCCCAAGCCCGCTGCGCGAGGCCTCGCCAGTTGCCGACGCCGGCCGGGAGGCTCCGACCATAGGCGTTAAACTCCCGGCTGTTGGCTATCACCTGTTCGGGGGTGACGCCGAGCGCGCGGGCGCGGTTCTGAATCGTCGAAGCAATCGCCCTTAGATCGGCATAGCGCTGGGTCGGGTTGCCGTAGGCGCCTTCACCCAACATGACATCAATGACAGATTGTGCGCGGGGCATCGGCAGCCCTCCTATTTCATCGCCGTGGGATTGGTGGTTTCACGGAGCCGGCGCCCTTTGCCCTGAGCCGCTTCGCCGTCGTCGGTGGAGACCGCGGACGACGGGACGGCGGAATGGCGATAGGTGCGCGCCAGCATCGAACCAATTTGCGGAGCCGTGCGGGGTTTGTAAGCCGTCAGCAGCAGTCGGGCGCGGCCGGGGTTCAGCATCGCGTCGGCAACAAGGTCGTTGACCGTCTCCATACCGCGCTCACGCAGCACATTCGCAGCCTTCGCGCCGAGAACACCGATAAGGCCACCAGACAAGCCGCCGCCCGCCGCTCCGCCAGCACCGCCAGCAGCAAGCAGGATGCGCCCGAGAACCGTCGTCGGTGCGTCAGTCTCCTGCACCTTGAAGACATCTTGAGCAGTATTCGACTGACCCGGAACGCGAACCGCGTTCAAAGAGCGATTGGACCGCTGTAGGTCGTCTGCGACACGCTGCAACAGGTCCACCTCGTCGTCGGAAAATCCTGCCGCCCGAAGCGCGCCCTTATGCTGCTTGACGAAGGATTGATATGCGTCCGACCGTAATAGGGCCTGTCCGCTGGTGGCGCCCTCGACGTTGCCGATAAACCGGTTCATCAGGTGGTCGACAACGGCCTTGCGCAATCCCTGTTGCGCTTCCGCGTTGCTGGCGATGGCCGACCGGAGTTTCATCATTTCGGCGTTGCGGTCTTGGCGCTGGAAGATGCCACCGATAACCCGCGTCACGTCCTCGGGGTCCGAAAGGCCCATGACGGCGCCGAGACGGGAGCGGTAGAGCTGGTCCACCCTTTCCTTGTCGCGCTTGACCACCGCCGCCATGAAGTCGGAAGCCTTCCCAGCATCTTTAATGCGACCATCGAGCCCCGGCAGCGTGGAGAGGGCTTCTTGGTGGATGCGGCGGAAGACCTCGAGCCTTACCGGGTCTAATGTGCCGTCTTCGCGCAACGCCGTCTTGCGGAGGCGCTCTACGGCGTACCTTTCGATCTGCTCGACGGCCTGCTTGTCGCCAACGGCGGCGCGCAACGCCTGCATAGCTTCCCGGCTCTGCGGTCCCGGCGAGAAGATGCGGCCGGGGATCGATGCCGCGGGCATGTCATAGGGCGCATTGGTGGCCGGACGCTTGCGCATCGGCCCGATAACCTTGTTGTCGAAGATATTGGCGCGGGAAACGGTGGCTTCGCGGGCTTCGTTCAGCCGGCCGGCGGCGGCGGCGTCGAAGTTTGGGAGGAGGCCAGTTTCTTGTACTCCTGAATTTCCCGCAGGATTTCGAAATTGCCTTCCGCCCTGTTGCGCCGTTCCAAATACTGGAGGAATTCGGCCCGGTCGGCCAACGGCATTGGCTCCAGAAGCTTCTGCAGCTCCTTGCCCCATTCCCGTTGCTTGGGCTCGTTGCTCATACCATTCTCGCTGTTGACGTTCCATCGCGGCAGCGAGCGTGTTTTCCACCTCCATCTCACCACGGGCAACCGCTTGCGCCTCCTGCCGCATCTTGCCGGTAATGGCGGCCTCGATGTCAGCGTGTAGTGCAGAGTTCAGTTGCGAGAGGCGACGATAGGCAGCACTTTCGCCGTTGGCAATACGTTCCGTCCGCATTTCGGTCTTGATCCGGCTTTGCAGCGCCGTGATTTCCGAGAACGGCATGACCTCGCCGTACTGGCCGACAACGCCCATGATGGCCGCTTCCTCGCCCTGCGGCGGCTTGGCTGACCTCGGGGTTTTCTCGACAATCGTCTGCATTTCCTTGCGGATGTTGGTGGCCGGAAGCGCGAGCGTGCCGTCAGGATCGACGGCGCCCCAAAGCTGCCGTTCCGTCTCCTTGGCGGCGGCGCGGGCGTCCTCGATCGACGAACGGAGATCCGCGCCGACAAGATCGGCAGGCCTGCCCCGGCCAACTTCCTGCGCTCTGGCCTGCGCGCGGGCCGAAGCAGCCTCGTAGGCTCGTGCAGACTGCTCTTCCACGCCGTTGATGAACGAGCGGGCGGCTTCTGCAACCTTCTCTGGCGCTCCATTCGGCTGCACGCTGTCCAAAGCGGACACCCGCGCGCTATTCTGGTCGGCGCGGCGCTGCTGGAACTGCTCGGGCTTGCGCGTCTGGGCGGCGCGCTCCAGGCCACCGAGGCCCATATCGCCAGTTACCTGAAACGTGGTCGGCTGCGAGCCTTCAACAAGCTCATCGGGCATGTGGGTGAGCACATACTTGACGGCCGGCAGGTCGGTAGCGTTCTCGGCAAGCTGTTTGCCTGCGAGCTGCTGACGGCCGCTCTTGGTCAACGGCGCGGCATAGTCGGCCACCGCCCGCCCTGCGCCCTGTATGATCCGCGGCGTAGTGGCGGCGACGGCGCCCACACCGCCGCCAGCAAGGCCACCCAAAAGGCCGGCAACGGGCTTCAGATCATCCGGGGCCGCTTCCATCGCTGCGGACGCGCCGAGGCCTGACGCGCCGCCGGTGACGGCGTTAGCTGCGACCTCGCCGACACTCTCGCCCCGACCGAAGAGCCGGCCGCCCATTTCAGCGACACTAGGCGAAAGAGCACCGGCCCGAGCCATGCCAGCCACTGCGGCTTGCGGCGCGACGGCGTATCCCACGCCCTCGCCAACGCCTCGAGCAATTCGCTCTTCAGGCGTAACAGCACGAACGTTCTCGGGCTCCGGCACACCAACCGAGCCGAACATGCGCGAAATGCTCTCCGATCCACCGAAGCTATCCCAGGGGATTTCCGACATTTCGGAGCCGGTGACGTAGTTCGCGCCCTGAATGCCCTTATTGATCAGCCAGCGAGAAAGATCGACCGGAGCGCCAGCGGTCGAGTAAATCGCGTTGTTCAGGCCTGCGGTCGTATTGAGCGCGATACCATCGCCTTGCTCCTGAGCCGCCGCAGGCGCCTTCTCGGCGGCGGGCGCGCTGCGAAGCCTGATGATTTCTTTCGCCAGCGTCTTTGCCGCTTCGACATCACCGGCCTTGTCGGCGTTTACCAGGGCGCGGGAAAGCTGCTCCATCGTCGCCATGATCACATACCCCCGTATTTGTTCACCAGGGCGTCGAGGTCGTTTCCTCCGGCGCTCGGGGGCAGGCTGCCGCGACCTCGCATCGCGGCGTTGCCGGCCGCTCGAATTTCAGCTTCAAGCTGGTTGATCTTGGTTTGCAGAGAATCCGGCGTGTCAAATTTGGACGGCATGTAGCGGGCTGCCTTCTCGTCGATTTCCACCTGCGTCATGCCGGCGCCGGAGAGGAGGCGGGAAAGGACTTCGACGCCGGATTGAAACTTCCGCTCAAGCTCACCCGGCTTTCCGACGCCGTAGGAAGCTTGCGCCCGGTCGTACCAGCCGGTGGAATCCCCGTCCGTCACCCCCTTGCGGATGGTGGGTAGGTCATTCGTAAGCCAGTTTTCCGCCATGCCGATGCGCGCAGCCAATTCCCCCGGCACCTGCGTTCCGGGGCCTCCGGGGATTGCTTCTAGCCGCGTCTGACTGTCATCCGCCCAACGATAGCCAGATGGGGCTTTCGCGCCATCGAGAGGTTTCGGGGCAGAGCCGAGCTTTGTGAAGCTTCCGGTATTGGGATCGGCAAAGCCATAGTCACCGTTGCCGAGTGTCTGGAAAGACCTCTTTTCCGGGGTAACCGGTTTCGGCGCCGTGCCAAGAGAATTGAACTGACCGGATTTGTCGTTGAACGTGCCAAAGCTGCCGTCAGGCAGCGTTTCGAACGACAGCTTACCGGGGCTTTCCGCCTCCATCTTCTTTCCAAGATAGATTCGGTAGGCGTCGGCGCCCGACAAATCGCCATTCTCAATGGCCTGAGCCAATTCGGGCTCGCTTTTTCGCAGGTATTCCACGGTGCGGTTCTTCCGCTTCGCTGCGGCCACGCCCTGCACCATGCCGGCCATCTGCTCCTGCGGGTTGGAGCCGCCGAGAAGCCCGGCACTTGCCTGCAGCAGCATGTCGCTATTGTTGCGCAGCCAGGGCATCAACTGCCCCCCGAAAGTCGGTGTAAGCGCCATCGTCATACCTCCCCAGCGAGCCGGGACACGTCGCCCGGTCGGAACAGGCCGGAAAAGCGCCGGCCGGATGCTTTCAGCTTTTCGGCCGCAGCCAACAGGCAAAATTCGTTCGGCGTGACGCCCGCACGGTTCGCAGCGTCGAAGAGGTTTTCTCGAAAACCTTCTGTTACCGTGGCTCCGCGGAGGAGGACGGGCACAAGGTGTTCCTGATCCGTTGAGGCTATGGCAACTTTTCCCATGGCGGCTTCTCCATCCTGTTCGATCGAATGGAGTAGAGCACAGCCGGAATCGCCTGTGCATTTGAAGAGTTCGGCAATGTGCGGCAACCGACTGCAGTTCGGTCTACACCGGCACGCCCAGATGCTCGAAATATCGGCGCACCGGCAACGATGTTCGCTGGCCGGCCCTCAACTGCTCCAGCGCGTCAAAATCACCGTGCAGCACCATTTCGAGTGCTATGATGGAGATTTCCAGAGGAGCGCCGGGCGAGGTCTGCCGGCCAATGCCGTATTTGTGGCACCATCCGCGCAAGGTCCGGTCTGACTTGCCTGCGTGGGCTATGGCCTGCTGAAGCGAAACCACATCGCCAGAGCGCATCAGGATTGGCAGCGGTCGGGCAGCGGTCAATTCTGCCCCCCGGTGTTCGGAACGTAGATCGGCAGTCCGATGATTGATTGCCAGATTGCGGCCTGTCGGTAAGCCTCGTGCATTTCCGCGCCATGATACAGGCCCTGCCGATATCCCTCGGCATCCACCCATTCGACAAAGACACAGGGCGTCCCGGCTACACAATCGACCAATTCGAAGTTGCCGGCCTTGTCCTCACGAACAAAGCCATGAATTACCCCGGCAATGACCTCGATGCGGGCGCCGGTCGGTGTGCCGAATTCCATGGCTTCTTCATTAGCTGCGTCCATTGGGTTCGTCCTTCGTGATTTGTCCGTTCCGCGCGAGCGCGATTGCCTGACAGGCCTGAAGGCCGGAAAGGCCAAATCTCTCTTTCAGCATCGGCACCGCGTGTGGGAGCGGGCCGGGTTGCGCGGCAAGCCATTCGGCGGCCTCGGCGACGGCCCGAGAAAGTTCATCCATCGGGATTGCTTCCATTGGTGAGCGTACCCCGGCCGGCATCGTCGTACGCGATGAGACCTTGCCGCCTCAGTTGCTCCTCCGCGCTGCCGGCGCGCGTGG
Source organism: Rhizobium sp. Root1212 (assembly GCF_001424985.1). Taxonomy (GTDB): domain Bacteria; phylum Pseudomonadota; class Alphaproteobacteria; order Rhizobiales; family Rhizobiaceae; genus Pararhizobium. The sequence goes on along the minus strand of NZ_LMDA01000010.1, from coordinate 61,348 downwards.
CGTCCCATCCGAGAGCCTTGGCAATCGCGCCGTAGCCACAAGGGCCGTGAGCCCCCAAAGCTCTCGCATACGAGGCCATGTCACCTTCGAGCTTCCCCCAGATTTCATGCACCGGATTTGGCCTGCGGGCTGCTTCAAGGGGGTTTTGTCGGGTTTTGTCGGTTTTGTCGGAAACCTCAAAATTCGATACCCGCTCCATCTCGTCGTTCAAAATCAAATGGTTAGAGGTTTTGTCGGTTTCGTCGGTTTTGTCGGTAGGGTCCTGATGAAGGGCCGCCTGCAGCCACCGTGTCATACTCGCCTCCCATGGATCGCCGGATTGACCGTGAAAAGCTTTTGTGGACGCCCGCCCTTCGCCCCGGAGCGCTGGTCAACGAGGCGGATCACGTCAGCATCAATCAAAAGCTTGGAGGCCGGGTCCACTTCCTCGGAAGTCGCAAGGCCTGAGCGTTCAGCACGCAGTACATCGCGGGATGTAAACTGCGACCAGCCTTTTTCCCTGATGAGGCCGACCATACGGCGCGCGGTACGTTCTGCAGGAGAGGCCGCCCCATCGGAATAGGCCCGCCGAGCCATGGGAAGAAAATAGGCCTCTGCCAAGTGTGCGGCCCGGCCGAAGTGCTCCAATCCAATCTCTCGCGGTTCGTCGCGTTCGCCCGACGCGAAATCAAGAAGGGCCAGCAAGAGCGAGAGGCGGACACAGATGCCCGGAAGTTTGCCGATGAAGGAAAGCAGCAATCCTTCCGAAGTCTGTTCCCATTCCCGAGCCGTCTTGCGGAACTCGTCCAGCAGGTCCCGAGCGTCTGACGAGAACGGCACGAACCAAGGCCGCTTGTCGCCGTTCTCGTCGGAGACCATTTCCAGCCCCATCAGCCGGGAGACAGCATTCTCCATGAAGATATCGTCGAAGATGACAGAGGGCCGTTTGATGGGGGCGGCGTTAGGCCAGATCGGGAGGAACCGCGCCAAAAGGCCGTCATCGTCGGTTTTCATCAGCAGGGATTTCAGGCGGTCGGGCTGGATACCGCCGACCACTCCCACCGACAGGCGCTCGATATAGACAGGATCGCGGCCCATGCGTTCGACGCTGTACCCACGGCCGCCATAGGCCTCCAGCCAGAAAGGACGATCAGAACCGCCCCCGGAATAGCGGGTCATGCCCTGCAGCCATCCGGCCAGTTCGTCACGGTACAACAGGGTTCCTCGGGGCTGGCTTGCGACGATGACGGCAAGCTTTTCAACGGTGCTGTCGGATACTGCCAGGCGCGGGATGTTCGGGGCCGGGCCAGCATCGCAGGCGTCGGGGCGCGGAGGCTCGTCGTCGCCGGCCTTCATTGCCGCCTTTGTGGCTTCCTTCCATGCGCTATCAGCCAGCTTTGCGATTTCCGCCCGAGCCTTCCATTCGGCAACCTTCGCATCGGCTTCCTTGCGGAGCCCCTTTTCGATCTTGCGAATAGGGATAAGCACAGCATCGAGACCGGGCGACTTGTTCATGCTCGGGTTGCCGATGGCGACGGCCCAAAGGATCGGCGGTTCTGCCCATCCCTGCCATGGTGTTGACCACCGTGAGTTTCCAACGAGCGACCCGGCAGCGGCCAGGATGGCGGCAACGACATAATCGGGCGGCGCGGCCTTAGCTTCGGCGGCTTCCTCGATCCATCGCGCCCAAGCCGGCGAGAACACCTCCCGAAGTGGAAGCCGAGGAGGCTGGGGCAGTTCTTCACGCAGATAGCGCGGATCAGGTATTGGCCAATCGGCCTTGAAGGGGATTTCGATCACGCTCATGCCGCGTGTCCTTTCATGCAAAGAACATCGTTCCAGTCGCGCCCCGCGGGCGCCGGGAGAAGGGAGACCTTCCAGCCGAGGGCGGAAGCGCGCTCGCCCAGCGCATTGCCTGCAGCTCGGCCGGCATCGTCGCCATCGGTGGCGATCAGGAGGTTGCCGGGATCGGGCGGCAGAACGAGACGCTTCATGCCGCTGGTGGACAAAGCCGCCCAGATGGCCGGAGTGCCGTTGACCAATCCCGAGGCGAGAGACAGGCCGGTTTCGATGCCCTCGCAGACTACAAGACGATATCCGCTTTGGGTAAGGCGGACGGCACCGCCTGCCACGGCGCCGAGCATGGCCTTTGCCGGCTCGATATCGGCTTTCCCCGCGCCATCGTGGCGCAGGTATGTGCGGTGAATGGCAAGACGCTCCGCACCCTCTACCAGCGCCACCAATGCCGGCAGGCGTCGTGTGGATGGATGACGGCAAGCCGGGTGATAGCGCAGGGTTTCAGGCAAGGCGCAGGTAATACCCCGCGCCTCTCGCAGATAGGTCTCTCCGATGGTTCCACCGATCGGTAGCGCCTCACGCCAGCAGGAGAGAGCCAGGGCCTCAACCTTCTTCGCCTGCTCCTCTTCCGCCTTGCGAAGCTTCTCCAACTCCTCTTCGGAAGGACGCGGGAAGCGGCTGGCCCCAAGCCCAAGCAGGTCGGCAACGTGGTCCCGACAATCCTTCCAGTCGTCGGCCGCGAAGGAATGAACAAGATAACCGTCACCAACAACGATAACGGACAGGCTGCGATCCTTGGCGGAGTGGCCAGGGCCGGGGCAAAGAACACGGTCCCGACCCGAAACCTCACCGCCCAGAGCGTTTGCGAGTGTGGAGATATTCATTCGGCACCTCGTATATGCGGCCCGCCTTGATTGCGGTACGCCGCCGCCAGGGCTTCGAAACTGAGCGGCATGAATTTGGAATGAGCGTCAGCAAAGGCCTTCACATATTCCAAGTTGGCCGGCCCGAGGCTCCATTCGTCTTCCTGCAGTTCAATGTGCCCCTCCTGCTGGTCGATGAACGCGCAGAAACCCTGCGCCATTGGGTGAGGAACGATGGTTACAATCTTCCCGTCCCGCACTGCCGCTTCAGTAGGCCGGCTCGCCACCCCGAAATTGTGGGAGTGCTTCACCAGCCGCTTTGCCGCATCCTCGGGCACAAAGACCTGAGCCAACTGCTCGAGATCAACCCAGAGAAAATCGGCCTCCTCGTGCGGCGGGGAAAAGAACGAAACAGGCTTGCCCTTGATCTCCACGACGCCAACGAACCGCGCCTTTGTTACGAATTCAGGCCTCACCATTACGCCGCCTCCTGCTTGTCGGAATCGCGCAGGATCTGCACTGCCGAGCGCAGCACATACCGGGCATGCGTGCCGGCGAACGGGCCGCCATGGTTCTCGTTGATGGTATCGATCAGGAAACCAAAACCCCGAAGCTTGAAGACATAGTGGCTCCAACGGGGGCCGGGGTGGTCAATTGAGGTGCATCCGGCAGCGCCGGCCCTGACGAGGTTGCGGAGCGCCCAGGCGTCTCGGCCGATGACCGTGATTGTTGCCCCATCGGGGAGGATACGAGCGGTGATAGTGAGCTTTTTCATGCTGCATAGCCTCCGAGGCCGGAAAGCTGGCAGATGGCCTTGGCGTGATAGAAGCTCACGCAGCAGCGACGCATGACGGAGCGAACCGCCAGCATTTCAGATTGAATTTCAGGGTGGATTTCGGTAGGGTTCTTGATATCGAGCGGTTTGGTGATTGCTGCGATTTCAGGAACCCGGTTGGCGCCTTCCCGCGCCGCCGGGTTTTGCTTTTTCATCGCACGCCCCTTATGCCGCGCGCTTGTGCTTGGCGGCTTCAAGTGCTGCAATAATTTCCGATTGGGGAAACCGCGAAATCGTTCCCATGCGGATAGGGCGGGGGAGCGTGCCATCCTTGACGCGGCGCCAAATGGTTGCCCGATGGACTTGGAAAATTTCAGCAACTTCCTTGTCGGTCAGCAGACGATCAACAGGGAGGGATTGCGACAGGATGCGTTCCATTGTGTTGCCTTTCCGTGATTTGTTCACGGAAGCAACGATGCTGAAAATATCGAACCGGTTCAAATAGATAGCGGCCAGAAATAGGGATAAAAGAGCCGGGAATTAACCCGCATCGAACGCACTATTTCCGGCATGAATTCGCAGTTATTTTCCGGCAGAATTTCCGGCAAAAGGTCGCGAATGATCCTTAAGCGCCTCAGCCTCAATGAGTTTTATCCAATCTTGGATCGTCGCTCGCGCGGGCCGCTTATTGAAAAGCTTCGCAACCCACTCCTGAATCTCTGCAACTGCGGCCTCTGCTGACGTCCCCGGCAACTCCCCGCATTGGAATTTTCCCTTGAAATTATTGATAACTGCCGTCCTTATATCGCCTCCGCCCATAGAGGGACGACCACGGCCCGCGCGGGGCATCGTGGAAATGCCTGGGGAGGTCCCATTATCCAGAATTAGGCAACCGCCATACGCAGTACCGGCAACCTGAGAACCTTCAAGCACCATTGGATTAGGGAAAATTTCGAACAGGTTGTCCGTGCGCATTTGGACGTGATTAAAGGTCTTGCCGCGCGTGCCTAGGGAGCTGGCCGGCCAATTGAGCCTTGTGAGGGTCCACGACGTAGCCGGGATGTCTTCAAACGCGCCGTACTCTTCCGCCGGGATAGGATAGGGAGCATCGGCCGGTTCCTTGTCGATCCAACCGCGCGCCTTTAGTGCGCCTGCGGATAACTTCTGAAAAACTAATGATCGAGCGCGGTCAAGGTAGGGCAACAGGGCGTCTTCGGCCTCCATCGCGTAGGTAAAATTGGAGCGAAAATCTTCTATAGCTTCACTGGTATGCTGGTTGCTCTCCAGCGCATGGCGTTCAAAGAATTCAACTTGTTCCTCGAGGTCTTCGTGTCCTTCAAAGATTGAGCGGACACCGGTTAGCCCCTCATTGATCGCCGCTGAATCAAATGGAAGCCGCGCTTCTCTTAGAAATTTTTCAGCCTGCTCCTGGGTGTAATGCAGTCGAAACTCCAAATATCGATCGTAATCGATGTTAACACCGGCCGCCTCGAAATCTCCTTGCGAATAGATGGTGTCCATATCCGCTTCTCTATCGAGAAAATATGCAGGGTCTTGCCGTGCATCTACATCGCCAATAGTGATGGCCTCGGGAAGTGTCCCAAAGGCAACCCAAAGGGCCGCATCTTCAATCCAGCAGGTCTCAGGAATATACGCTTCGATGAATATCTTTCGCATCACGAATTCCTCGCCAATTGGGTGACCTGAGCATGTTTGCCGGTGATGTAGTTGGCCCATCGCTCAAGAAGCTTCCTTCGCTGCTCAAGAAAATCCGTTCGCCTGTACGCCCGTTCGACCTTTCCGCCGACCGTGTGGCCTAGCGTGGTTTCAGCAACATCGTAGGGAGTGCTGGTGGTCTCTGCGATCCAGTCGCGCAAACTGGAGCGAAAGCCGTGCGGCCTTGCCAGCATCTTTCGCCGCTCCATAAGGCGGGCCATGGTGGCGTCCGATATCACACCCTTGCGAACACTGGGGAAGAGAAAGCCGTCACGCGCGAGAGGTCTGGCTTGCTCGATGAGCGCAAGGGCTTCGGGAACAAGCGGCACACGAAAGTCAGGGGTCCTATCCTTGCGGCCCTTCTGCGCCTCGCCGGGAATAGTCCACACGTCGCCGTCAATCTGATCTTCATGGATGAAGCGCAGAGGGCCGGAGCGCACGCCTGTCAGGATCAGTAGCCGCAGTGCGAGGTGGGTAACTGTCCTATCCGAAAGCGAGGCATAGAAGGCAGGAACCTCCGCCCACGGAAGAGCAGGGATATTCTCTGCCTTATGTCGCTGCTGTCCGAGAAGTGCGCGCGCTTTGTCGGTCGCCTGAAGATCCACGTCCAGCCCGAGCGCCGCAGCGTGGCGCAAGCAGATGGCGAGGCGGTTTAGCGCCTTTCGTGCGGTTTCGGCCTTTGAGTGCCAGATTGGCGACAGGGTATCGCGAATGGCGGTTTGATCCAGCTCGGAAACAGGCGTTTTGCCGAGCTTCGGAAGAATATGGATTTCAAGAGGACTAAACCACCGCCCCGCTTTGCCATCGCCTTTCAATTCAGCCTTTCGGCTCTCATAGGCGTCTTCTGCAACTTCACGAAGGATATGTAGGCGCTTTTCAGCCTCTCGCTTTTCCCGCTCTCTCTCTTTGATCGGGTCCAGTCCCCGCGCAGCTACACCGCGCCATTTCTCGGCTGCTTCGCGTGCCGCTTTGAGGGTCACATCATGGATGGAACCAAGCCCCATCTCGCGACGCCGGCCGTAAATCGTAAAACGGAAGAACCATTGTCCCGCTCCTGCCTCGCGTTTCTGGAGCCAGAGGCCACCACCGTCCGAATACTTGCCAGGGCCGGCGCCTTTAACAGCTAGCGCCGAAAGCTTGTTTAAGCCCCTCGCCATCTACCCACCTTTCTAACCACCTATGTCTTTGCGACGCACCGCGACAAGATGCTACTGAAAGTATGAGAATGAAACAAGAACCTGTCGCGCCAATAAGGCGGTAGGCGCCCCATTGTTAGAACGTGCTTTCCTATGCGACACGCATTCAATGCCGGCATGGGGCACCATTATTTTCAAAAAAGTTCAATTTTTAATGGATCTATGTGATCCCCAACCCACCTTTTGGCGTGCGGTCGAGATGAGCTTATGGTTTTGGCGGAATTAGAATGTGGTGGGGTTGGGAAGTCAAAGCAGGCACGCCGCTTTCTGCGGAAGAACTGGCGTTTCTCGCGATCGCAGATAGAACCCCTACATACTTCATCGCCAACGTCAATTCAGGGTCTCGAACGGTACGAACACGCAGCCACGTATAACCAGGGAAGCGGAGTTTTAAAGAAGCTTCGCCTCATGTCGCAGATTCCGGATCACGCTCTGGCGTCCAATGCCGGAAAGCTCGCCGCACACATCGGCTGGATCAAGTATCCAATCTTCCGGTTCCAAGCGCACTTGGTTGGCATACGAGGCAGCGTTCTTCCTCATCAACCATAGGCATCCGGCCGTAGGGAGCAAAAGGAAGGGGGACAACTGATCCAGGTTACCGTCTGGGACGCCCAGAAATTTGCTCAACTTGACGATATAGGGTCCCGTCCAGATGGCCTTGCAGCAGTTCATCCACAAGCCTCTGCACGACAGGAAGATCAATATCGATGCGGGGAGGCAGTGTGGGTGGTAGCAATTAGATGTCCTTCAATTCGAAATAACGCAGATAACTTGGTCGGGATTGCTTCGTCTGCATTCCACCCGCTCTATACGCGCGCTCGGGCAGTAGCGCCAAAAATGAGCCAACCATGCCCCGGGCGGCATAACAGTTAGATGGCTATGACCGTCGTCATAGCATGCGATCACATGATATTGTAGAGGTGATGACGTCACGCATTTCGCGATCACCCGAGGGAGGTCGCTGGGGCTGAAATGTTCAAGCACATCCGAAGAGCAAGCAATGCTACCCTTCGGTATTGGGTCTTTCGTCAAGTCGGCGCTGTGGAAGAAGACATTATCGGGTCGGTCTGCAAAATTCGGGGAAAGCGCCCAATCAACGGCGTGAACCTCACAAACAGATTGAGCGATCTCCTTCGAGAATGCGCCGTTGCCGCAGCCGATCTCAACGACAACATCTGGCTTTTTCGAGAGAATAGCCTCGATCTCAGGGACCAGCCAATTGTTTTCGAGATATCCGGCGTCCTCATCATGAAGTTGCTGGTAATATGCCGCAGAAAGGTTCTTGTAGGTGAGGCGCGGGCGCAGGACGGCGGCTGCGGCGAGACCGGATAGGGGGTTTTCCACCCTCCAACCCGTTCTACGCAGCAATGCTGCGAACCTGGTTTCTGATGCAGCGAGCGCTTTAAGTTCTGCGAGCCGCATTGTCCAACCGCATCTGGAGGATGATCTCGATCAGGTCTTCAATCTCGATCAGCTTTCCTGTGTTCGGATCTAGATAAACTGACTGCTTGATGCATGCGACGTGGAATATCTCTTCAATTGTTCTCTTCTGTGTGCGCCGCTGCACCGAGCCGCGGTCATCAGTCAATCCCCAGCCAGAATAGAATGGCGCCCCAAGTGTCACCACTTCTTTCCCGCGCATCAGACCTTCGAACCCTACCTGAGAGGAAACCGTGTAAATCTTATCGCATCGATCGATGACCGACCCGATCGTTACGTCATCTGGGAGAACGATGATCTCCAAAATGTTTCGGTTCCGATAAGAGTTCATATTCCGCTGGATACTGTCGGGGTGACGCTTAAAATAGACTGGCCGACCAGGGTTCTCCTTGACCGCGTCGTCAAGCATTCTTTGGAACGATTCGTCGTTCGCTCCAGCAAATTCGATCGACGCGTCTCCCTTCTTTTGGTCTATGACGAGGACAGCGCCTGGCTCGATGTCACAATCCGGGCTGTCGACGTATTTGTTATATTTTGTGAGTTTTTCGGCGCAGATGCGGTCAATCACAGTGCGTGCTCGCTCACGCTCCTCTTCCGACAGCGAAAACGATGGATCGTTAAGGGTCCGTTCAATGCGGGAAGGCTGGCGGGCATCGAAGTAATAGCCCATATCATCGATCATGAATCCAAGGGCGCGCCGCTCGTTTAGCGTTGCCTCCGGGTCGAAGTATGAAGCAAACGCCCCGAACAACGCCACCTCAACAAAATACATGGGGATGTCGTACAGGTACGCTGTTTGCACGCAGCGCCAAAACATTTCCTGCTCAATACGTTGAGACAGGAGAAACACGGAATCCGGCAACTTGTCCGTAAAATACGAAAAGTTAGGTGTTTTCGTTATCGTTTTAATGTTCTCAGCATAGCCGCCCTCCATGTCCTTCTTGTTCACGTTGGACATGACAACAGAGTTCGGCGTCAGGCCCTCAATCATCGAACGCGCATTGAAATCGACTGGCAGGTTAATTGACCGCGAGACAAGAATGTTTTTCAGCGTGACACTTGGGTTTGCGACGATTGGCTTGGGTTCCGGAGCCTTTTTCTCGACGGCGGTCAGCCTCTTCTCAAGCTTGCCAACCGCGATGCGTGTTTTGCGGATGTTAGCAAAGCTAAATATTGTCGCCGGGACGATAATTGAGAAGAAATGGCGCCAACTCCTGTCAGCCGGTGGTTTTGCGACCTGTGTAGCAGGCTTGGCTGGTGCTTTGGGCAGAGGGGGTACGCCTATTTCTTCCGCGTAGGGCGTTATCTGCAGATAAGTCAACCACTCCAAAGACTTTGGGTGTTCAAGAGAAATCCAAGGCTTTCGCTTCAGCGTGTAATGGATGATAGCAGGATCAGCTATGGCAGCGGCGGCTTCTTTCTTGTCCATGAAGTTTTGTGTTCCGGCAGCGTCATCGACCCAGCCAGATTGGAACATGGAGCCGTGCACGTTCCACTTCACCGGAACATACTTTATCGATGGGTAGAATATCTCTGAAATAATCTGCTGATCGCCGAGCACGAGGCGGTATCGGTTCGCGTCTAGATATCGCTCCACTAGTTCGCTAAAACCGATAGCCCTCATAAGCTCGACATTGACGAGCAGGACACCGGCATTCGGGTGAGCTGCATTTTCGGGAAGGCCGAATTTTGTATTATATGCGCGCGAGATCGTATCTTCTACCCCGGCGAACAAGGCGCCGTCAAAAGGCATAGAGAAGAGTTCGTGGATCGACTTGCGAATAATAAGATCGCTATCGAGATATATGACCTTCTTGGCGTCGTCAGGGAGCAACTTGTGCATTAGCAGCCTATAATAGGTCGCTATGGAAATGCCATCTGATGTTTTTATGTTTTCGAACAGGCTTGCGTCTACGGGGATAAGATGCAGTGAGAAAGAATGAATGGCATTTAGGCCCTCAATTTTCTCTAGTTCTTCATCGGGGAGCAATCGGTCAATCAGGACGAAAACACGGATTGGTTTGTCACCCGTATAGTTCTTCAAGATCGAGGCGAGCGTGACCGCAGTATAACGGATATACCTCTCATCTGACGCGAAAAGATATCAACCGTATCTTGGCTTGGCTCAATCGGTCCTGCCGCTTGTATGCGCTCAAATGCTACCGGGCTGATTGCGAGAGACATTCATTGCTCCATAGTGGATCGCGTTCGGCGGACACCTTTAACCGTACATCTGTTTATTGAAAACCCGCTTTCCGCATTGCGGTAAGATTCATTCTTTCATCTGTCGGCTTTTCAGCCACGTTTAGCTTAGCTAAAAAGGACACACCATGACACGACGCATCGCCGCGGTGGCGCTTTCGCTCACCTTGGAAGAATAGCCTATGAATGTGACCACCTTCTTTGCCTATGTTCGCTGCGCTCCGTTGGCGGTCGGCTGACACAATCCCAGATCGACGGGATGAGCGCGATACTAACCGGATGGGAAAAGCGCGGCTGGATAAGCGATGGCTGGCTTATATGCTCGCCACGGCCTTTCATGAACCGACGGCAAGATGAAGCCGCTGGCGGCGAAAATACCTTCGCTCCAATAAATACTATCCTTGGTTTGGCAGAAGCCTCGTGCAGGCCGCTTGGGAGGTCAACCACCGGAAGTTCGGCGCCACTCGTCTCGGCCAGTTGCTCACCATGCCGATCGCTATCCGCTCGCTGTTTGACGGCATGATCCAAGGGATGTTCACTGGCAAGAAGTTGGAGAGCTATTTCGATGCTTCCACGGACGATGCTGAAGGCGCACGGCGTATCGTCACGGGACTGACAAGAAGGCGTTCATTGGCGGTTACCATCGCAACTTTCTCGAGGCTCTGGAGGCAGCGAACAAACGCCGCCTCCACGCGACGTTTCGGCCACTGATGCAAAGCCCGGCGACAGCCGGCCGGCCAAAGTACTTCTGCAGTAACAACGACTTGTGGACTGTTCGGGGGCGGTGGGTTTCCCCTTTCCAGCAACCCTTGTCTTTTTGCTCTCCCCGCTAAGCGCAAGTGAGCAATCTCCTCGCTACGGGTTCATGTTGGATACTTTCCTGTTTGCAGGACGGGATTGACCCAGATCATGGCCGCGATCTCCGACGGCGGTTAGGCTTCGTTTCATTGATCGCGAAAACCTGAAAGGGAGCCTTGAACATGCCGTTCAAAACAGTATTGGCGCTGATCGGAACCGAGGGGGCCGAGGCGGATATGGACAAGGCCCTTACCCTTTCAGCCGAGCTTGAGGCGCATCTTTCGGTGATCGCGGTGCGGCCGGCGATATCGCCGCTTGGCGCCGACTATCCAGTCGCGGCAAGCTGGCTCCAAGAGCGCCAAAGGGAAATCGATGAACTGGTGGAGGTCCAGCGCCGGGTGGAAGAGCAGTGCCGCAAGAGTGGTCTGTCGTTCGACATCGGCTCGATCTACGACGACCTTTTCATTCTGGAGAGCAATATCGGCGCACGGGCCATGTATGTCGATCTCGTCGTCCTGGGCCAAGGTATCCGTTCCGACAGCGGGTTGCGGAGGGCAGCGGTCGCGGCCACGGCCTTCGATGCGGAAACGCCGCTTCTTCTGATGCCAAGGACGGGCATGGTTGGCGCGAAGCCCGGCAATGTGCTGTTGGCGTGGAACTCACGACCGCAGGCGGCCAATGCTGCAAAGGCGGCGCTCGACATGCTGGTTGCGGCTGATATGGTGCATCTCGTCGTCGTCGATCCGGATGCCTCTTATTTCAAGAATGGCGAAGAGCCGGGCGCCGACATGGCGGCCTATCTGTCCCGGCATGGCTGCAAGGTCGTCGTGCGGCAGTTTTCGAGCGGTGAGCGTGATGTGGGGCACATTCTTCGGCAGATTGCGCAAGAGCTTGGTTGCGACATGATCGTCATGGGCGCCTATGGCCACTCGCGCCTGCGGGAGCGGATCTTCGGCGGCGTGACCGCCTCGATCCTCGAGGACTGCCCCATACCGGTGTTCATGGCCCGTTGAGTTAAGAGCAGATGCCGGAAGCGGTCGGACAGCGGCGGTTCAGTATGTTTCTCGTCGGCGTGGCGTTGGCGGGGCTTTTGGTCGGATTGGGGTTGTCGTGGCAATATCCGCGTCAGTCGAGCCTGGTCTGGAGTATGTCGACGCTGATGGTCCTCCTCAGCCTGCTCCATGAGATTTTCAGTGCCTTGCGCCGGGGCGATGTCGGGCTCGATATCGTTGCTGCCCTTTCGATGTCGGCAGCGATCGCGTTCGGCGAACCGCTGGCCGGCAATGTCGTCGGCCTGATGTATGCGGGCGGCCAGCTTCTTGAAGATTATGCCGAAGGGCGTGCCCGCAGGGAAATGACGGCGCTGATGGCCCGCGTCTCGCACTCGGCGATGCGGTATACGCCATCGGGGCTTGAAGAGGTCGCGATCGGCCTGGTCCGCCCCGGCGACCGTTTGCTCATTCGCCAGGGTGAGGTCGTGCCTGTCGACGGTCTCGTGTCCGGTGACGCCGCGAGCCTGGATATGTCGGCGCTGACGGGCGAGTCGATGCCGCGGCGCATCCCGCGCGATGAGGAAGTCCTGAGCGGTTCGACCTGCGTGGGTGCGCCTTTCGATCTCGTTGCCAGCCGGAGCGCGGCGGAAAGCACCTATGCGGGCATTGTCCGGCTGGTCGAGGCGGCGCAGTCGGCCAAGGCGCCGATGGTGCGCCTGGCCGATCGATTTGCGATGGGTTTTCTGCTGCTGACCGTGGCCATGGCGTCCGGTGCGTGGTTTTTCTCCGGCGAGCCGGTCCGCGCGCTCTCCGTCCTTGTCGTTGCCACGCCCTGTCCTCTTATCCTTGCGGTTCCCGTCGCGATCATTTCGGGCATGTCGCGCGCGGCGAAGATCGGCGTTCTCGTGAAGAATGGCGGGATGCTCGAGATGCTGGCTCGCATCCGCACCGCAATCCTCGACAAGACCGGTACGCTCACCCACGGTCAGGCAACAGTCATCGATGTCGTGACGGCTCCCGGTTTTTCCGCCGATCAGGTTCTGCAGGCGGCGGCAAGCCTCGATCAGGCATCCGGCCATGTGGTGGCCGCCGCGCTGGTTCATGCCGCAAACGGGAGAGGCATGCTCCTTGCAAAACCGGAGCACGTCGAGGAGACACCGGGCACCGGTATCGCGGGCCAGGTGGATGGAAAAAGCGTCGTCGTCGGCGGAAGCGGCTTCGTGCAGCGGCTGTCCGGATGCGAAAATCCTCGATCCTTGCTCTCGCCTGCGGCGCGATCCGCGCTCACGGTCGCCGTGGCCATCGACGGAGCCCTTGCCGGGGTGATCCTGCTGAAGGACGGAATTCGGGCAGATGCCGTCTCCGTGCTTGCACAGTTGCGCATGGCTGGCATCCGCAGGATCGTTCTTGCATCTGGCGATCGCACGGATATCGCACAGGCCGTTGGCGCCGAGCTGGGGATGGATGCCGTGCTCGGCGATTTGACGCCGGAGGGAAAGGTGGCGGTTGTCAGGGCGGAGGCGCGCAATGGCGCGGTCATGATGGTGGGCGACGGTGTCAACGATGCGCCGGCGCTCGCGGCGGCCGACATCGGTGTAGCCATGGGTGCGCGCGGCACGGCCTCGTCTTCGGAGGCTGCCGGCATCGTGCTTCTGGTCGATGAGCTTGGCCCCCTGGCCAAGGCCATGGCCATCGCCCGTCGCAGCAGGGGTATCGCCCTTCAGAGCGTATCCGTTGGCCTTGCCCTTTCGCTCGGCGCAATGGTTGCTGCCGCATTTGGTTATCTCAAGCCTGTCGAGGGCGCCGTCCTGCAGGAGATCATCGACGTTGCGGTGATCCTGAATGCCCTGAGAGCGCTGAGATGAGCGGCGTCATGACCGCGGACCGCAGATAATGTTACCCTGCGGGCGTATCTCTCGACCGGGAATTCGAGCTTTAGCCCGCGTATGATCCGCACGGCGCTGCCGCGCCTCAGGTCCCGCGAAGGTCCTTGCTTATGAGGACCAATGTCGGATCGTCCGGATAGGAAACGGCGATAAAACCCTGTTCGCGCTCCAGTTCAATCGCCTCATGGTTGTCGCGGCTTTCGAGCGATTCGAGGGTGCTGAGACCACACGACCGCCGTCGTCTCCACCAGCGATCGTGCCGAAGGTGTCTTGCCCGGTCGGGACATCCTTCAATGCGACAGGAAAAGCGTTGTCCTGCCGTTTTCGATCATGCTGCGGGTCACGCCGCCAAACAGCGTCTGCTGCCAGCGAGGATGATTGTAGGCGCCCATCACGATCAGATCGGCGTTCACGTCCATGGCATGCTGCCTTATGACGTCATCGGACCTGTTGCCGCCGCTGGCCACCCGATCCACCTGGACCTTGACGCCGTGACGGGCCAGGAAGGTGGCGATATCGGCGCCCGGTTCTTCGCCGTTGACGCTTTCGTGCGCGTCCGGATCGATCATGGTGACATACACGCAGTCGGCCGCCTTCAGGATGTCGAGCGCCTGACGGGCCGCGCGCGATGCCTCGTCGCTCGAATCCCATGCCAGAAGAACGGATTTCGAGGTCGCCTGGAGCGGTTGCTGTCCCCGATTGATGATGATGGGTGTCGGGGTCTGGAACAGGGTCCCGCCGATGATACGCTTCCTGAGATCGTCATCGCTGGCGGCTTGCCGGCCTATGAGCACGATGTCGGCGTAAAGCGCCCGTTGTGCGATATCGTCCTGGGCGAAGGCGTATTCGGTATAAATTTCCTGCACGTCATAGGAGAGATCGGTCCGGGACAGAAATTCACGAACCTTCTCCGTCTTCTGGCCAAGCTCATCGACCTCGCGCTGCCGTTCCTCGAGCCAGACGACCGATGTCGCGCCGTATGCGCCATCCATCACCGCGAAGCCGAGGCATATCACGGCTGCTGTCAGATGCGCGCCGGACGCCGAGCAGAAATCCACGGCGGCTTCCAGATCTTCCTGGAAATCCCTGGAGTTCAGAATGCATAGGACTGTGCGAATAGGCATGGTGGGAACCTCCCTGTTTCGATCGGAAAAGGTTACCGGCCTTCACGGGGATGTCTTTGACATTTGTCAAAGCTGATGCGGGATTGAACAGCGGCGGGTTTTCGCAATTTTCTGCCCGATGCCGCGCCGGTGTTTCCACGATCCGAAACGCGACCGCCGGATTTCTCGGAAAAATACAGCTTCGGCGGCCGACTGTGATATCTTCCCGCCAGAAAATTTCCTTGGTGGGAGGCACGCATGGTTAGTATCTATACTTCCAATAGCAATATTGCCGTCAATACGGATGACTTTTTCGGCGCCGGCACCCTGTCTTTTATCAGTTATGGAACATCTGTCTGGAATTTCGGCAACGCCGATAATCAGGTCCAGGTCAATTTCACCGGAACCGGAGCGAATACATACAGTTACAGTGGCTCTATTTCGAGTATACGGGTAACGAGCGGCTCGAGCGAGGGTGCCGTGTTAGCATTTTCACCCGGATATTCCGTGTCATGGTCGGATTACACCGGGTTCAACTATTATCAGAACAGACTGAGTTGGTATTATACGGCAAATGCTGCCAGCATCTGGCTATACGGTGATGACAGCATTGGCGCCAGCAGTCAGGCCGACACCCTGAAAGGCTACGGCGGAAACGACGTCATCCGCGGTTATCTCGGGGACGATATGCTTTCCGGCGGCAGCGGAAGCGACAGCCTTGACGGCGGCGGCGGCGACGATCTGCTGTTCGGCGGCACCGGTGATGATCTGATCGTCGGCGCGGTGGGCGATGACAGCGGCAGTGGCGGCGACGGCGACGACGGGCTACGCGGCGGCGATGGCGATGATTTCCTGAGCGGCGGTCTTGGCGACGACACCATTTCCGGGGATGCAGGCAGCGACAATCTCAGCGGCGACGATGGCGACGACACTGTCTCCGGCGGCGACGGCAATGACCTCGTCGACGGGGGAGCCGGTTTCGACAGGCTTTCCGGTGGCGCGGGGGATGACGATATCTTCGGCGGTGACGGCAATGACGACATTTCGGGCGGCGACGGGATCGATACGATCTACGGCGATGCCGGAAACGACAGGCTCAACGGCGGCGCTGGGGCCGACAGGATGGAAGGCGGCAAAGGCAACGATACCTATTATGTCGATAACGCCAGAGATGTGCTCGTCGAGGCAAGCAATGCCGGCAGCGACGCGGTGTTCTCGTCCGTCAGCTACACGCTCTCCGCCAATATCGAAAAACTGACGTTGACCGGAACGGGCAATCTGAACGGCACCGGCAATGCGCTTGCCAATACGATCGTCGGCACGTCGGGCAAGAACACGTTGGATGGCGGAGCGGGTGCGGATTCGCTTTCCGGCGGGGCCGGTGACGATACCTATATCGTCGACAACAGCAGCGACGTGGTTTCCGAGGCCTCGGCCGCCGGCACCGATACGGTCAAGGCGTCCGCAAGCTTCACGCTCGCGGCCAATGTCGAAAAACTGGTGCTGACCGGCAGCGGCAACATCAACGGTACCGGTAATACGCTCGCCAATACCATCGACGGCAATGGCGGCGCAAACAGGATATCCGGTGGAGACGGCGGCGATGCGCTGAACGGCGGTCTCGGCAACGATACGCTGACCGGCGGCGCAGGCGCCGACAAGTTCCACTTCAACACGACGCTCGGCGCCACCAACGTCGATCACATCACCGACTTCGTGGTCGCGGATGATACGATCTATCTCGGCAATTCCGTCTTTGCAGCGATCTCGGCTGCGGGAACGCTGGCGGCGGCCGCCTTCTACGCCAGCACATCCGGCACCGCGCATGATGCGTCGGACCGGATCATCTACGAGACCGATACCGGCAAGCTATTCTACGACAAGGATGGTACCGGCAGTGCCGCAGCAGTCCTGTTTGCGACCCTCGATACCAAGCCGGCCATTACAAACGCCGATTTTATCATCGTTTGAGACGGCAGGAACCGGCAAAGGGGCAATGCCGCGAAAGCGGATGTCGCGGAATTGCCCCACATCCGCCCTTCCGGCACAGCCGCGTAGCCGCCAGACTGCAAGCCAACGCCCTTAAACCGCAACATCCCGCCCCATCGCGACGGCATAACCACCCGGCACCAGCCGAAAGCTCAGCACCAGCACGACCGCGATACAGCCGAGGTGCATCAACCATCCCGTGGTAAAGCTGCCGCTGATATCGTGCAGCACGGCGACGATCCAGGGCGGCACCGCCGCGATCAGGAAGCCGCCGCCCTGCATCAGCGCCGAAAGCGCGCCGGCATGGGCCGGATGATCGAGATGATCGAGCGCCACCACCATGGACAGCGCAAAACAACCCCCGAGCCCGGCGCCCACGGCAGCCGCGAGAAAGGCCGGTGCCGCCAGCGGCGCCAGAGCCAGCCCGGCAAAACCGGTGATTTGAAGAAGCAGCGTGATCCATATCCACAAGCGCCTGTCGCGCCGCCGCGAGGCAAGGATCGGGAAGCCCAGCGCCGCCGTCGCCTGCGCGACGGCCATTACCGCGAGCAGCCGGCCGCTCTCCGTGCTCGTCCATCCCAGCGACTGGTAATAGGCCGCAAGCCACGCGACGCACGACGAGTAGCCGCCGTTGACGAGGCCGAAACAGGCCATCAGCAGCCATGTGCGCGGCCGGCGCAAAAGCGTGCCCGGCCCCATGCCGCCCATCGTTGCCGCCCGTCCGTGCGGCAGCGCGATCACCCCGGCGATGAAGGCGACAGCCGCCGGAATGACGGTCCAGCCAAGCCCCAACTGCCAGCTGCCGGTGGCCGCTGCGACCGCTGGCGAAATCTGCGCTCCAAGCGCCCCGCCAGCCATCAGCATGGAGGAGTAAAGCCCCATCATGATGGCGAAGCGCGTCGGAAAATACGTCTTGATGACGCCCGGAAAAACCGCCTGGACGATCGCCACGCCAAGCCCGCAAAGGGCGGCCGTGCCAATCAGCGCCATGCCGTCCGAAACCACCATGCGCAGTCCGCAGGCAACGCCGAGAATCAGCAGCGCTCCCAGCACCGCCGCCCGCGCTCCGAAGGTCGATTGCAGCCACGGGCCGGCAAAGGCGCACGCACCCATCAGGATCATCGGCGCGAGCGTGAACAGCGACATGCCCTGCAGGCTCAAGCCCGTCGCCTCGGCGATGACGGGCGCAAGCGGCCCGACCGCCGTCAAAAACGCCCGCAGGTTCAACCCCACGAGGATCACCACGGCGATCAGCGCCGCCTGGGAAACATCACGCTTCTCCACCATCATCGGATCACGCCCGCTCTTTCCACGCTTCATGGAGGGCGGGGCCGTTTTCGAGCCGCAGCGGCTCAAGGCGGATTGTCCCGCTTTTCCCCTTCTCCCGCGCAAGCTCGGTGGCTTCGCACGGAAGGCGCCGGCTGTCGGTCATGTCGTTCTCCTTGGTGATCGTGGAAACCCGGCCCCGGAGCAGCAGGCGCAGGGCAAGGGCAAAACGGCAGCGATGCTCCGTCTGGATGCGGGTGTCATAACCCGGTTTCATTGTATTTGAAAATTAAATGAGGCCATGGGCTGGTACGAGGGGGCCGCCCTGAAGGAGCGATTCGACATCCGGCGGTAGGGGCGTCGCCTCGAAACGACACCTTTTGGAAGAAGTCGGGGGCCACCATTAACTTAAAATTAAAAGCGAGGTCCTAAGTGTATCACAGGTCAATAGCGTCTGCTCATGCCCTGGTGGTTCGATGCCTCGATGAAGAGGGCGGGACACCGGATAACGAACCGACAGCGACCTGCGTAAGGATCAGGGCCGCCAGCGGCTTTGAATGCATGATGCCTTCCCACGCGCCGGCTCGCTCGAGCCATGTTCTCTGCAACATCACTGTTCTTTTGCAGCCCCGGCGCAATGATGCGTCGCGGCGATCTGGCGCGACAGGCGCGCCTGGGCTTGAAGGCCTCGTCATCCGGGACGGGTCGGCGGAAGAACGACGTTTTTCAGTTCAGAACTTGGGGGCCCGAGTCCATGACGTCTATCATTTCCTCCCTTACCACCGCCCAGATCCGGTCGCTGTCCACCACGTCGATCCGCGCATTGACGACCGACGACATGGCGGCGATGAGCACCGCTCAGGTCGGCGCTCTCACCTCCACGCAGATCAATGCGATGGAGACCCAGGATATCGCGGCCCTGACGATGAGCGCGGTTTCCGCCAGCGCCATCACCGGCCTGCGCACCGACCAGATCGCCGTGCTTTCGTCCTGGCTCGACAACATCACGACCGACCAGATCAAGACTCTCACCACCGGCGTCATGGCCCAGCTGACCTCCGCTGACATCGACAACTGGAACAGCGCCCAGATCGGCGTCATCTCGGCCAAGCAGATCGCCGCCATGGATGTCACGCAGCTATCCAGCGCCCAGTTCGGCATGCTCTCCAGCACCCAGATCGCCGCCATGGGGTCCACCCAGATCGCCGCTCTGACCTCCGCCGACATCAGCAGCTGGTCCAGCACCCAGATCGCCGCCCTCTCGGCCAAGCAGATCGCCGCCCTCGACCTTACCCAGCTTTCCTCGACCCAGGCCGGCATGCTGACGACCTCGCAGGTCGCAGGCCTGACGGGTACCCAGATCACCTCGCTCTCCTCGGATCAGGTCGCCGCCTTCTCGACGGCGCAGATCGGCGCCCTGTCGTCGGCCGCCCTCGGTGCGCTCGCCTCCGAAGACATCGCCACATTCGATGCCGCCGATATCGCCGCCATCAGCAGCAAGGCCCTTGCCGGCCTTTCGACCGCAAACCTCCAGGCTCTCGGCAGCGCCCAGGGCGCCGGCCTCACCACCGGCCAGATCGGTGCCCTGAGCCTCGCCCAGGTCGCCGTCCTGACCTCGGATGAGATCAGCGGCTGGAGCAGCGCCCAGGTCGGCGCGCTGTCGGTCAAGCAGGTCGCCGCCCTCGATCTCACGCAGCTTTCTTCGGCCCAGGCCGGCATGCTGACGACCGCCCAGGTCGCCGGTCTTACCAGCGCCCAGGTCGCAGCCCTGTCGACGGACCAGATCGCCGCCTTCTCGACGGCGCAGATCGGCGCCCTGTCGTCTTCCGGCGTTGCCGGTCTTCAGACGGAAGACATGGCGACCTTCGATGCCGCCGATATCGCCGCCCTCGCCACGAAGGCTCTGGCAGGTCTCGCCACCGCCAACATCGCCGCTCTCGGCAGCGCCCAGGGCGCCGGCCTCACCACCGGCCAGATCGCCGTGCTCAGCACCGCCCAGGTCGGCACGCTGACCTCGGATGAGATCAGCGGCTGGACCAGCGCCCAGATCCAGGCACTTTCGACCAAGCAGGTCACCTCGCTCGCTCTTGCCCAGCTCTCCTCGGCCCAGGCCGCCATGCTGACCACGGGCCAAATCGGCGCGCTCAGCACCACCCAGGTCGCAGGCCTCACCACCGCACAGCTCGGCGGCTGGGATAGCACCCAGGTCGCAGCGCTCACAACCAAGCAGGTCCCGTCGCTCGACGTCACCCAGCTGTCCTCGGCCCAGGCCGGCATGCTGACGGCCGGCCAGGTTGCCGTCCTCAATTCCACCCAGGCCGGCGCGCTCTCCACCGACCAGCTCGCCGCCTTCTCGACGACGCAGATTGCAGCGCTCACCTCGACCGCGCTCGGCGCCCTCGGCACCGACGATATCGCCACCTTCGATGCCGCCGATATCGCCGCCATCAACACCAAGGCGATCGCCGGTCTGACGACCGCCAACATCACCGCTCTCGGCAGCGCCCAGGGCGCCGGCCTCACCACGGGCCAGATCGCCGCCCTCAGCTCCACCCAGATCGGTGCGCTGACCTCGGATGAGATCTCCGGCTGGAACAGCGCCCAGGTCGGTGCTCTTTCTGCCAAGCAGATCGCCGCCCTCGACCTGACGCAGCTGTCCTCGACCCAGGCCGGCATGCTGACGACCGCACAGGTCGCCGGTCTCACCAGCACCCAGGTCTCGGCGCTGTCGACCGACCAGATCGCCTCGTGGAGCACCGCCCAGATCGGCGCGCTCTCGTCTGCCGGTGTCGCCGGTCTCGAAACCGCCGATATGGCGACCTTCGACTCGGCCGATATCGCTGCGCTGAGCACCAAGGCTCTCGCCGGTCTTGCCACCGCCAACATCGCTGCCCTCGGCAGCGCCCAGGGCGTCGGCTTCACCACCGGCCAGATCGCAGCCCTCAGCACGGCCCAGGTCGGCTCGTTGACCTCGGATGAGATCAGCGGCTGGACCAGCGGCCAGATCCAGGCCCTCTCGACCAAGCAGGTCACCTCGCTTGCTCTTGCCCAGCTGTCCTCGACCCAGGCCGCCATGCTGACCACGGGCCAGATCAGCGCCCTCAGCAACACCCAGGTTGCCGGTCTCACCACCGCGCAGATGGTCGGCTGGGACAGCACCCAGGTCGGCGCGCTGACGGCCAAGCAGTTCGCATCGGTCGACGTTACCCAGCTGTCCTCGGCTCAGGCCGGCATGCTGACCTCCGCCCAGATCGCAGTCCTGAGTTCGACGCAAGCCGGCGCGCTCTCGACCGATCAGGTTGCCTCGCTTTCGACGGCGCAGATTGGCTCGCTCACCTCGACGGCGCTTGCCGCTCTCGGTACCGACGACATCGCCACCTTCGATGCAGCGGATATCGCCGCCATCGGCACCAAGGCGATCGCCGGTCTGACGACCACCAACATCGCCGCTCTCGGCAGCGCCCAGGGTGCCGGCCTCACCAGCGGTCAGATCGCAGCGCTCAGCTCCACCCAGATCGGTTCGCTCACCTCGGATGAAATCTCCGGCTGGACCAGCGCCCAGGTCGGCGCCCTTTCCGCCAAGCAGATCGCCGCGCTCGACCTGACGCAGCTGTCCTCGACCCAGGCCGGCATGCTGACCTCGACGCAGATCGCCAGCCTCACCAGCACCCAGGTCACGTCGCTCTCGACCGACCAGCTCGCTGCCTTCTCGACGGCCCAGATTGCCGCGCTCTCGGCTGCCGGCGTCGCCGGCCTCGAAACCGCCGACATGGCGACCTTCGACGCTGCCGACATCGCCGCCATCAGCAACAAGGGTCTCGCCGGCCTGTCGGCCGCCAATATCGGCGCCCTCGGCAGCGTTCAGGGTGCAGGCCTCACCACAGGCCAGATCGCGGTGCTCGGCACGAGCCAGGTCGCAGCCCTGACCTCGGACGAGATCGCCGGCTGGGGCAGCACCCAGGTTGCAGCGCTCTCGGTCAAGCAGATCGCTGCGATGGACATCACTCAGCTGTCCTCGACCCAGTTCGGCATGCTGACGACGACGCAGATCGCTTCGCTCGGTTCCGCCCAGGTCGCCTCGCTCTCGACCGACCAGATCGCCGCCTGGAGCAGCACACAGATCGCCGCTCTCTCGGCCGCTGGCATCTCCGGCCTCGAAACCGCCGACATGGCGACCTTCGACGCCGCCGATATCGCCGCGATCAGCAACAAGGCGCTTGCAGGCCTCTCGACCGCCAACCTGCTGGCACTCGGCAGCACCCAGGGCGCCGGCCTCACCACCGGCCAGATCGCCGGGCTGAGCAGCACCCAGATCGGTGCGCTGACCTCCGACGAGATCTCCGGCTGGGATAGCACCCAGATCGCCGCCCTCTCGGCCAAGCAGATGACCGCTCTCGCCATGAGCGCCCTGTCTGCCGCGCAGGTGGGCATGATGACCACGGGTCAGGTCGCCGGCCTCAGCTCGACGCAGGTCACCTCGCTGTCGTCCACACAGGTTGCTGCCTGGGGCACGGCGCAGATCGCCTCGCTGACGGCGACCGGCATCGGAGCGCTCGAAACCGAAGACCTCGCAACCTTCGACGCGACCGAAATCGCGGCGATCGGCACCTCGGCGCTCGCCGGTCTGTCGACTGCCGACATCAACACGCTGACCAACACCCAGCTCGATGCCTTCACCTCGGCCCAGATGCAGGCGATGAGCACTCCGCAGCTCGACGCCATCATCGCCGCCTACTACGACGTCTAAGAAAGACGCCGAAAGGCCGATACGAACGAACCGAAGCCTCCCGCCGGACCCGGCGGGAGGCTTTTTCATGCCTTTTATACGAAACCGTCCAGCCGGACGGAATTCGGAAACCTCAATCTCGGCCCGGCCGATTCGAGACAGGTTTCCCCGGAGGCGGCAACTCGCGGGCGGCGCGTGGGGCCGAATGTCCCGTTTCGGCACGGTCCTATCCATTTCCCCTCCTTTCCTACGGGATTTCAGCGCGGTGTTAACCGCCATAACGCAAGCCATTTGCCAAAATGCGCCATCCTGCGTCAGGCTTGCGTCACGGTTTTTCGAACGGCCGCAAAAAAAGGGGGTTGCTCATGTCTCAGGTTCATACAGCCGCTTTCGACGATATGGATGCGCTTTCGGGTGCCTTGTTCTCCTGGTGCGCCGAGCGCAGCATCCGCCTGCGCAGCCATGAGGGCGTCAAGGCCGCCGGCGCCATCATCGATCTCTTCCTCGCGGGCTACGAAACGCAGGACGAACTTCTCGGGGCGCTCAGCGACCGCGATTGCACCGACATCGTCTTCCAGTCCTGAGGGACGGGCCAGAATTCGGGACATTGAATTTGTGCGCCGCTCCGTGTTAGCTGCATCGCAGCAAAACCAGATGAGCGTGCCATGCTTCCTGTCCGCAGCTCCTACGACGACGTCCGGCGCGATTTCCGCTGGCAGATCCCTGACCGCTTCAACATCGGCGTCGCCGTCAGCGACGCTTGGGCGGTGCGCGAACCGGATCGCATCTGCCTTCAGCATTTCAGTCCGGATGGCGCGCACCAATCGCTGACCTATGGCGATTATGCCCGCAAATCCTCGTCCTTCGCCGCAGGCTTGGCTGCGCTTGGCGTAACCCGCGTCGATCGCGTGGCGATCCTGCTGCCGCAGGGCTTCGAAGCCGCGATCGCCCATGCCGGCATCTACAAGGCCGGTGCCGTCGCCCTGCCGCTGGCGCTGCTCTTCGGCGTCGAGGCGCTGGAATACCGCCTGCGCGACGCCGGTGCCGTTGCCGTCGTCACCAACAGCTTCGGCCTGGAAAAGATCGCCGCGGTGCGCGATCGCCTGCCCGGCCTTCGCCACGTCATCCTCGTCGCAGGACAGGGCGAGACCGCCTTCGAGGCTCTGTCGGAAGGCCATCCCGGCTCCTTCGTTCCCTGCGATACCGGCCCGAACGATCCGGCGATGATGATCTACACGTCGGGCACCACAGGCCCGCCCAAGGGCGCGCTGCACGGCCACCGGGTGCTGCTCGGCCATATCCCCGGCTTCCAGTTCCACCACGCCGACCTGCCGCAGCCGGGAGACCGTATGTGGACGCCCGCCGACTGGGCCTGGGCCGGTGGCCTGTTGAACGCACTCCTGCCGTCCCTGCTGCTTGGCGTTCCCGTCGTCTCCTCGCCGGCGCAGAAATTCGATCCGCACGTGGCTTTCCGTATTCTCTCAGAAATGAAGGTGCGCAATGCCTTCATCCCGCCGACGGCGCTGCGGCTGATGCAGGCGGTGGAAAACCCGCGCGCATCCTACGCCTTCGATCTGCGCACCGTCGGTTCCGCCGGCGAATCCCTGGGCCGCCAGACCTGGGAAGCCTCCTCGAAAGCCCTTGGCGTTCCCGTCAACGAGTTTTACGGCCAGACAGAGTGCAACATCGTGCTCTCCTCAGCCGCCCATCTCGGCGTGCTGAAGCCCGGCTCGATGGGCAAGGCCGCCCCCGGCCACGACGTTGCAATCATCGATGCCGAGGGCAGGGTGCTTCCACCCGGTTCCGTCGGTCAGGTCGCCGTGCGTCGTCCCGATCCGGTGATGTTTCTCGGCTACTGGCAGAACGAGCCGGCTACCGCCGCCAAGTTCATCGGCGAGTGGATGACCACCGGCGACCAGGGTACGATGGATGCGGAGGGCTACGTCACCTTCATCGGCCGCGACGACGACGTCATCACCTCGTCGGGTTACCGCATCGGCCCGAGCGAGATCGAGGATTGCCTGACCGGCCACCCCGCCATCCGCATGGCCGCCGCCATCGGCAAAACCGACGCGCTGCGCACCGAAATCGTCAAGGCCTACGTGGTTTTGAGGGAAGGGCAGGCGCCGTCACGGGCTTTGGCGGAAGATATCCGCGACTGGGTGAAGACCCGGTTGTCGATGCACGAATATCCCCGCGAAATCGAATTCGTCGCCGACCTGCCGATGACCACCTCCGGCAAGATCATCCGCCGCTTCCTGCGCGAGAAGGCGGCGGCAGAGGGCGCGGGCGAGGGGCTTTTGGCGGGGTGAGGCCGATTTAGGCCGAAAGCCGCCGAATGACTTCGGCAGCTCACGCCTCGGGATGGATGCGGCACTTCAACCGGCACCCGACGTCATCGCAGGGCTTCACGAAGCCGAGAATGTCACCACGACGCCGCGCTGCCGAAAGTAGGCCTGCATCAGCTTTCTGCCAGAGCGATTGTTCTGCACGAGCCTGGCCGGGTCGAATACGGCCTCTTTCAAACCCGCCCGCGTCAATGCTGCCTTGAGAACCGCGATATGCGCATCGATGTCGGCATTGTCCGCCTGAAGCGATTCATAAATGCGGTTTGTTGCCTCTGCTACGGTCGGTTCGCTCACGATTGCACTCCTGTTGTTATTCGCTGGCGCTTAGCACATTTTTCGGCTCGCCCCTATCGCGATGAAAAATGCTCTCGTCAATGGGACGACGAACCGGAACATTGCCTCCGTTTTCGCGGATACGGCACCACCAGCAGACCCTCTTTCCATCCAAAACGTCGCTTGACAAATTCATAGCCATTCAGCTATATATCAATTCATAGCTGAATGGGTATGAATTTCGATGGCCACCGCGCGCGATGAAATTTTTAGGACATTGGCCGATCCCACACGGCGGGCGATCTTCGAACGCCTGTGCCGGGAAGGGGAGAGGACGGTCGGCGTCCTGACGGCCGGAGCCGGGGTGTCCCAACCCGTCGTCTCCAAGCACCTTGCCTCCCTCAAGCGCGCCGGCCTCGTGCGCGACCGCCACGAAGGCCGCCAGACCCATTACAGCGCCGACTATGCCGCGCTGGCTCCCCTCATCGACTGGGCGCAGGAGATGACCGGCTTCTGGGAGAAAAAGTTCGACGCCCTCGAAGATTTGCTGAACAGGATGGATCAATGACCGAGATGCTGACCGAAACCCGAACCGTAACCGTCGAGCGCGAGATGCCGCATCCGCCCGAAAAACTCTGGCGCGCTCTGACCCAGCCGCACCTGATCGCGGAATGGCTGATGAGCAACGACTTCGCCCCCATTGTCGGCCATCGCTTCAACCTGCGTGGCGAATGGGGCGGTGTCTTGGACTGTGAAGTGCTGGTCGTCGAGCCCGGCCAGCGGCTGTCCTACACCTGGAACCATGTCCACGAAGACAGGGCCTATAACCTCAGAAGCGTGGTGACGCTGACCCTGACACCGACCGCCAAAGGCACCCATCTGCGCATGGAGCAGACCGGCTTCCTGCCGGATCAGACGCAGGCCTTCCACGGCGCTCGCCACGGTTGGCAGGGCTTCCTGGAAAAGCTCGATAGGCTCGCAGCCACCCTTAATTGAACGACACCCTCACGCGGAACATGGTGGGCGCAAAAGCGTGAGAGCCCACCCTGTTCCGCACCAGTGCCCCATTTGGAGACCACATTCATGAGCTGGAACAAATCCATCCGGCCGGCCCATCGATGGATATCGATCATCTTCACCCTGACAGTCGCCGCCAATTTCGCCACCATGGCCTTCGGCCAGCCGCCGGCATGGATCGTCTATTCGCCACTGTTGCCGCTGTTTCTGCTGCTGTTCAGCGGGCTTTACCTGTTTGCCCTGCCTTACATGGCGAAACGCAGGGGCTGAGCCGCCTGCCATCCATTCCCGCATCTGGCCGCCCTTACCGCGCCGCCAGATGCCTTATCTTGTCCCGCAGCAGCTTCGCCATGTTCCGCGTGTTGCGATAGAGATGCAGCTGCGCGCCCACCTGCCGCACTTCCCGGTCCCGGTTTTCCTGCAGGCCGATGATCAGCGTGCCCATTTCCTCGCGCTCGTCCCACATGCGGCCGATCATCGGATGGTCCGGCACGGCGCAGCTGTCCGAGCGCAGGATATTGGCATCGTCGAGGTGCCATTCGGTGAGCTGGGCGAGCAGCAGCTTGCCCGGCGAGAAACGGGCGAAAGTCTCGTCATACGCCGTCTTCCACGTATAGGCATCGCCGGCCATCATGAACACGACCATCGAAGCGATCGCGACGCCATTGAGATCGAGCGTGTGGATGCGCACGCTGTCGGCCTCGGCAAGATTGGTGATGGCTTCGCGGGCAAAGGCGGCGTGGTAGCGGTCCTGCACCATGGCGGTGCGGCCCTTGCCCTTCCAGCCCGCCGCCTCCAGCGCCAGAAACTCCTCCATGCGCAGGCGGATTTCCTCCGGCTGGCGGGCGACGGTGTAGGTGAGGTTGCCCTGTTCCTCCAGCTTCTTCCACAGCCGCCGCAACTCCTTCAGCCGCGGGCCGGTGATCGACTTGCGCAGATAGGCATCGCCGTCGAGCAAGCTCTCCAGCATCGGTCGCTCGAACGTGTCGGTGACGGTCAGCGGCAGGTTGCGGCCGATGGCGACGGCGCGCAGCAACTGGGCGAACTTGCCCTTCAGCCGGATATCCGGCAGCACCAGCACCGGCGGCAGTCCGGCAGCGGGCAGCGCCAGGCCTTCGAGCAGGTTGTCGATGGTCTCGGCGGCTTCCTCGGCATCGAGCAGCGGCACGCCGAGCGGCCCGAACGGGTTCGACCAGGCGCGAATGATCGGGCTGCCGATGGAAAAGCCGGGCTTGTCGATGGAATAGGGCATCAGGAAGCGCAGCCGGCTGCGGCGCGCATCATTGTCGCGGATCAGCGCGAGGCGCACGACGCGGTCTTCCAGCCGCGGCATGGCCGGTGCGAGGAAACGGCCGGTGAAGAACACGTTCGGCTCCATCGCCCGGTTGGAGAGGAAATCGAGTTCCTCCTGCAGGTCGTATCCCGCCTTGGCGGGGTAGAGGCACAGTTCGCGCCCCGGCCTGCCGACGGTGATGGACCGGTCGGCATTCGGCCGCTCCGGCGCGGGCGGTATCAGGCCGCCGAGAAGCCTTGCGCCATGGCTGTTGGCGTCGTCGGGAAAGTTGGGATTGCCGATCATGATGCTGCCTCCGCACGGATGTTGCTGGCGTGTGGATCGGCAAAAGCAAACAGGCTGAAGCCGAAGGTGCGGCGCACCGCCAGATGGAGAAGGATCGCCTCGGCGACCATGGCGCCCGCAGTCGCAAAGGCAGCCCCGGTCAGCCCGAAAAGCGGGATGAGGGTCACGTTGAGAAGGAGGTTCGACGTCAGCGCCAGCGCGTAGAGCACGACGCAGAGCTTCTGCCGCCCCGCCATGGTGAGAAAGGCTTCGGCAGGCCCGACCACCGCCTTGGCCATCGCCCCTGCATAGAGGATCGCCATGAGCGGCCAGCCGGCAACGAAGGCCGGCCCGAACAGCGAGAGTAGGAAGGTGCCGAACAGCAAGACCAGCCCTCCGACGGCCAACGACGGCCAGAAGGTCCATTTGGCGCTCTCGATGGCGATATGGGCGAGCTGCAGGCGATCCGGGCTTGCCATGGCGGACGAAAAGCGGGGGCCGGCCGCCGCCTTCACCGAAAAGCTGACGAAATGCACCAGCGCCATGGTCTTGGCCGCCGCAAAATAGATCGCCACGCTTTCCGGGTCGAGATAGAGCCCGACGATGACGACGTCCGAATTGGTCAGCATGAAGCCGAACCCCTCGATCAGGAAGATCGGCAGCGCCACCCTGATCCAGGTGCCGAACTCGATCCGTCGCGGCCCGGCGACATAGCGCCGCCGCAGCCGCCAGGTCAGGATGAAGAACTGGGTGATGCTGGTGAGATAGGTCGCCGCCATCGCGGTGATCATGCCGGTCTTCGCCGTCGGCTCCGCCCCGCCGACCACGGCAAGCACCATCAGCGCCAGCATCAGCAGCGGCCGGATGAGATAGGTCGGGCTCAAGGCCGAGATCGCCCAGCTATGGGCGCGCGAGGTACCGTCCATCACGTCGTTCAGCGCGATCATCGGCAGCGTGAAGATGCCGAGGTAAAGCGGCACCAGATAATAGCCCTCGATCAGGTGCCCGAAGAGCCAGAGCCCGACGATCCCGACGAAGGCCAGAACGCTCGCTGAAACCAGCGCGAAGACCCGCACCGTCGTCGTGAGCCCGCGGATTTCCGGCAGTGCGTCCTGCGCATGATACTGCGGCAAAAAGCGGATGATCGCGGTGTGGAAGCCGAGGCAGGACAGATTGCCGAACAGCACCACCAGCACCCAGACAAAGACATAGATGCCGTATTCGAACTCGCCCATCAGCCGGGCGAGGATGATCTGCGAGGCGAAGGCGATGGCCGCGCTGACGATGCGGATGGCGAAGGCGACGAGCGCCATGCGCTGGGCGATGTGCCTGGGGTCGCTGGCGGTCAGGATGGTGCGGAGGGTGACGCCAAGCGCTGCCAGCCGCTCCCTGGCCGCCGGCGGAAGAATTCGCCCAGCCGTCTGACATGCCGCCGTGAACACAAGCCGTACCCGCATAGAACGCAAAACAGGATCAGAGTTTTGGCAGATCAGCGTTAACAAAGCGTGTGGCGGCGCCGCGGGCGCCCGCATATACAAACGAAAATGCCGCCCGAAGGCGGCATCTCGCATTCCAATCAAAGCCCCGTATCAGGCCTCGTAAGCCCCGTGGCAGTGCTTGTACTTCTTGCCCGAACCACAGGGGCAGGCCTCGTTGCGCGAGACGCGGCCCCAGCTCAGCGGGTTCTTCGGATCGCGGTTTTCCGGCGCTACGACCGGCAGGGCGCCCTCGCTGAAGTCGTCCTCGCCGGTGACCGGGTCGATATGATGGCCTTCCATCGCCGGCGGCACCGGCTGCGGCGCTTCAGCCGCTTCGCGCACCAGTTCGACGCGCATCATCTGCGAGGTCACAGCCTGGCGCAGGTTGGCCAGCAGCGCCTGGAACAGCTCGAAGGCTTCCGCCTTGTATTCCTGCAGCGGGTCACGCTGGGCATAGCCGCGGAAACCGATGACCGAACGCAGGTGGTCGAGGTTGACGATATGCTCGCGCCACAGATGATCGAGCGTCTGCAGCAGCACCGAACGCTCGACATAGCGCATGATTTCCGGCCCGAACCGCTCGGCGCGGTCGGTCGCGGCGGCATCGGCAGCCGCCGTGATGCGCTCGCGGATATCGGCATCGTCGATGCCTTCCTCGCCGGCCCACTCGACGACCGGCAGGTCGAGGTTCAGCTGGGTCTGCACGTCCGTCTTCAGCCCCTCGGTATCCCATTGTTCGGCATAGGCCTTTTCCGGGATGCGGCGGGAAACGATGTCTTCGATGACCTCATGGCGCATGTCGGCGATCGTCTCTTCGAGATCGGTCGCATCCATCATCTCGATGCGCTGCTCGAAGATCACCTTGCGCTGGTCGTTCAGCACGTCGTCATACTTCAGAAGGTTCTTGCGCGTGTCGAAGTTGCGGGCTTCGACCTTCTTCTGGGCACGTTCCAGCGCCTTGTTGATCCAGGGATGGACGATGGCCTCGCCTTCCTTCAGACCCAGCTTTTGCAGCATCGAATCCATGCGGTCGGAGCCGAAGATGCGCATCAGGTCGTCCTGCAGAGACAGGAAGAATTTCGAGCGGCCGGGGTCGCCCTGACGGCCGGAACGGCCGCGCAGCTGGTTGTCGATACGACGGCTTTCGTGGCGTTCGGTGGCCAGAACATAAAGGCCGCCGGCGGCCAGCGCCTGTTCCTTGAGCTTGCCGATTTCCTGCCGAATCGCCGCCTCGCGGGCGTCGCGCTCCGGACCCGGCTCGACTTCGGCGAGTTCGGCCTCGATGCGCATGTCGACATTGCCGCCGAGCTGGATGTCGGTACCACGGCCAGCCATGTTGGTGGCGATGGTGACGGCGCCGGGCACGCCGGCCTGGCTGACGATATAGGCTTCCTGCTCGTGATAACGGGCGTTCAGAACCTGGAATTTGGTAAAGCCGGTCCGTTTCAGAAGCTCGGCCAGCAGTTCGGATTTTTCGATCGAGGTGGTGCCGACCAGAACCGGCTGGCCGCGGTCGTGGGCGTCCTTGATCTCGGCCAGGATCGCCTTGTATTTCTCGTCGGCGGTCCGGTAGACCTCGTCGTCCTCGTCGATACGCTTGATCGGCAGGTTGGTCGGCACTTCGATGACTTCGAGGCCGTAGATGTTGCCGAATTCTTCCGCTTCCGTCGAAGCCGTGCCGGTCATGCCGCCGAGCTTCTTGTACATGCGGAAATAGTTCTGGAATGTGATCGAGGCCAGCGTCTGGTTTTCCGGCTGGATGGTCACCTTTTCCTTGGCTTCCAGCGCCTGATGCTGGCCTTCGGAGTAGCGACGGCCCGGCATCATACGGCCGGTGAATTCGTCGATGATGACGATCTCGTCGCCGCGGACGATGTAGTCCTTGTCGCGCTGGAACAGCTTGTGGGCCTTCAGCGCGTTGTTGACGTGGTGGACGATCGCGACGTTCTCGACGTCGTAGAGCGATTCACCCTTCAGCAGGCCCGCGTCGCGCAGCAGGTTTTCGAGCTTCTCGGTGCCGTCTTCGGAGAAGTTGGCCGAGCGCTGCTTCTCGTCGATTTCGTAATCTTCCGGCGAAAGCAGCGGAATGAAGCTGTCGATCTTGTTGTAGAGATCGGAGCGGTCGTCGAGCGGACCGGAAATGATCAGCGGCGTGCGGGCTTCGTCGACCAGGATCGAGTCGACTTCGTCGACGATAGCGAAGAAGTGGCCGCGCTGGACCATCTGGTTGCGCTCATACTTCATGTTGTCGCGCAGATAGTCGAAGCCAAGCTCGTTGTTGGTGGCGTAGGTGATGTCGCAGGCATAGGCGTCGCGGCGCTGCTCGTCGGTCAGGCCATGCACGATGACGCCTGTCGTCAGCCCGAGGAAGCCGTAGATACGGCCCATGGTCGCCGAGTCGCGGGTGGCGAGGTAGTCGTTGACGGTCACGACATGCACCCCCTTGGAGGCGAGCGCGTTCAGATAGACCGGCAACGTTGCCACCAGCGTCTTGCCTTCGCCGGTCTTCATTTCGGCGATGGCGCGCTCATGCAGGATCATGCCGCCGATCAGCTGCACGTCGAAGGGGCGCAGCCCCAGAACACGGCGCGCCGCCTCGCGGGCGACGGCGAAGGCCGGCACGAGCAGGTCGTCCAGCGTCTTGCCTTCGGCGAGCTGGGCGCGAAATTCCGCCGTCTTCGCCTTCAGCGCGTCATCCGAAAGCGCTTTGATCTCGGGTTCGAGAGCGTTTATGGCATCGACCCGAGCCTTGTAGCCCTTGACGCGGCGGTCGTTGGACGAGCCGAAGATTTTGCGGGCGAGACCGCCGAAGCTGACCATATGAATGGTCCTTTCTTGTTACTGGCCGGCAAGCCGGCATGTATTGCCGCGTCCAAAAGCCGCGAAATAAGACGAAACGCCCGGATGTGTTCTGGACGCGAGGTTGCGTGACAGATAAGAGGGGGGTCGAATTATGTCAACGGGACTTGACGTGCGCAAAGGCTACAGAACCGCCACATTCTGGTGATGTGGAGCCTGTATGCCGACCGCCGATCGCGGTTTCGGATGACCACTCTCGAAAGGTTTGAGAATGTCGAAATACAAGTTGCTTGCTGCCGTCGCTCTCGTTGCATTGATGGCCGGCAAGGCCCCGGTGCTTGCTGAAGATGCGGCCGATCCGGTCGTGGCGAAGGTCGGCGCCGCCGAAATCACCAAGTCGGAAGTCGATCTCGCCGTCTCCGGCCTTGATCCGCAGCTCGCCCAGCTGCCGGACGACCAGAAGCGCGCTGCAGCTCTTTCCGGCCTGATCGACGTCAAGCTGCTCGCCAAGGATGCCGACAAGGAAGGCCTGCAGAACGACGAAGCCTTCAAGAAGCGCATCGCCTATCTGACCGAGCGCGAGCTGCACAACGCCTATTTCAAGAAGCACGTCGTCGATGCCGTCACCGCCGAGGAGGTCAAGGCCCGCTACGACGCCGAAATCTCCAAGATCACCCCGCCGGAAGAAGTGAAGGCCCGCCATATCCTTCTGAAGACTGAAGACGAAGCCAAGGCCGTCATCAAGGAACTCGACGGCGGCAAGGATTTCGCCGAACTCGCCAAGGAAAAGTCGACCGACCCGAACAAGGCCGATGGCGGCGATCTCGGCTATTTCACCAAGGACCGCATGGTTCCGGAATTCTCCGAAGCCGCCTTCAAGCTGGAGAAGGGCAAGTACACCGAAGCCCCGGTCAAGACCCAGTTCGGCTATCACGTCATCCTGCTGGAAGACAAGCGCACCCAGGCCCCGCCGACGCTGGATCAGGTCGAGCCGCAGGTCAAGCAGCTGGTCATGCGCGACAAGTACGTCGCGCTGCTGGAAGCCGCCAAGAAGGAATCGGCCGTCGATATCACCGATCCGGCGCTGAAGAAGGCTTATGATGAAGCCAACAAGGCTGAACAGGCCAACTAAGACTGAGAGCGGCCTCTTTCCCAAGCAGGCGAGGAGGTTGCGGAAGGTGCGGTATCTCCCTTCTCCCCGCGAGCGGGGAGAAGGTGGCCGACAGGCCGGATGAGGGGCAGCACCGCTCCCTCCGTATTTGTCGAAGCTTCGGCCCCTCACCCTAGCCCTCTCCCCGCACGCGGGGAGAGGGGACGACAGAGCAAGAATACTCCGACCTCTGTTGTAACCACGATCCAGCAGGCCCCATTCGTCTTTGAACGGTCATGCCTTTCTGGTGTAAGACGTTTCCGAATCCGACCGATCCCGAGAGCCCGCCGCTTTTCGGGATTTCGTTTGCAGGCGCTCAAGCAGGGATTGATCATGTCCGGTTCCGTTTCTCCTCTCGCTCCGAAATCCTATCCGGCCATGCCGTCCATCCGGGGCGTGCGCATGGCGACCGCCGAAGCGGGCATCAAGTACAAGAACCGCACCGACGTCCTGCTGATGGTGTTCGACGAGCCCGCCGCCGTTGCCGGCGTCTTCACCCGCTCGCGCTGCCCGTCAGCTCCGGTCGATCTCTGCCGTGCGCATCTGTCCGGCGGTGCGGCCCGCGCCGTCGTCGTCAATTCCGGCAATGCCAATGCCTTTACCGGCAAGAAGGGCAAAGCCGCCACGGAACTTACCGCACAGTCCGCCGCCGAGGCCGTCGGCTGCGAGCCGACCGAAGTCTTCCTCGCCTCCACCGGGGTCATCGGCGAACCGCTCGATGCCACCAAGTTTGCCGGCGTGCTCGGCGCGATGAACGAACGCGGCACCGGCGATTTCTGGCTCGAAGCCGCCAAGGCGATCATGACAACGGACACCTATCCGAAGGTCGCGACCCGAACCGCCGAGATCGGCGGCACCACCGTCACGATCAACGGCATCGCCAAGGGCGCCGGCATGATCGCGCCGGATATGGCCACCATGCTCTCCTTCGTCGTCACCGATGCCGCCATCGCCCCCGCCGCGCTTCAAGCCCTTTTGAGCGACGGCGTCGGCCCGACCTTCAACTCCGTCACCGTCGACAGCGACACCTCCACCTCCGACACGCTGATGCTGTTTGCCACCGGTGCCGCCGCCCATGACGGCCAGATCCCGATCTCGGATGCCGCAAGCCCGACCCTTGCCGGCTTCCGGGCCGCCCTCAACGATCTCCTGAAGGACCTTGCGCTTCAGGTCGTGCGCGACGGCGAAGGTGCCCGCAAGATGGTGTCAGTCGTCGTCGAAGGTGCCGAAAGCGATGCTGCGGCCAAGCGCATCGGCCTGTCGATCGCCAATTCGCCGCTGGTGAAGACCGCGGTTGCCGGCGAAGACGCCAATTGGGGCCGCGTCGTCATGGCTGTCGGCAAGTCCGGCGAACTGGCTGATCGCGACCGTCTCGCCATCTGGTTCGGCGATGTCCGCGTCGCCGTCGAAGGCGAGCGCGATCCCGCCTATTCGGAAGCCGCCGCGACCGCCGTCATGAAGGAACAGGACATCACCATCCGCGTCGAGATCGGCCTCGGCTCCGGCACCGCGACGGTCTACACCTGCGATCTCACCAAGGAATATGTCGAGATCAACGGGGACTACCGCAGCTGATGAGCATTCCCGACGTGACGACAGGCCCGGAACTTCCCCTGGTGCGGCGTCTGGAAGCGGTCGGCTTCCGCGCCTGGCCGGCCGATGCCGTCGCCTATGACGGCAGCTGGCTGATCCGCCTGACCGCCAACCACGATTCGCGCCGGCTGAACTCCGTCAACCCGCTCGATCCTTCCGACAGCCGCGATATCGTCGCCCGCCTGGAAAAGGCCGCCCGCCGCTTTTCCGAAGGCGGCCGTGCGCTGACCGTGCGCCAGACCCCGCTCACCCCGCAGGCCCTGATCGATTACATGGACGAGAAGGGCTGGTCGCGCATCGCCGAAACCCGCGTCATGATATCAGACATCCAGTCGCTCGAAAGCAATGACGGCCTCGAGCACCTGCCGACCCGCGATATCGCCCGCTTCGTCGATGCCCGCCTTGATGTCACCGGCGACGATGCCTCGAAAAAGACCGGCCTCGCCGACATTATCGCCGCCATCAAGCCGGAAACCGGCCTCTTCGTGTTCGAGACCGCCGAAACCGGCCCCACCGCCGTCTCCCTCGTCGTGCACGACAATGATCTCGCCGGGCTGCTACAGCTCGCCGTCGCCCCGAGCGAACGCCGCAAAGGCGTGGCAACCTCTATCGTCCAGGCGTCCCTGCGCTGGGCGCGGCTGCGCGGTGCCCGTCAGGCCTGGCTTGCGGTCGAGGCCGACAACCATGCCGCGATCGCCCTCTACAAGAAATTCGGTTTCCGCGACGTCTACCGCTACCTCTATCGTCGCGCTGGAGAATGACCATGAGCGCCGCCGGCCAGAAAATCCTCCTCGTTGCGGCCTGCGCGCTCGTCGATAGCGACGGCCGCGTCCTGCTGGCGCAACGCCCTGAGGGCAAATCGCTCGCCGGCCTCTGGGAGTTTCCGGGGGGCAAGGTGGAAGCCGGCGAAACCCCGGAAGAAACACTGATCCGCGAGCTTGACGAGGAACTCGGCATCAAGACCAAGGTCGCCTGCCTCGCGCCGCTCACCTTCGCCAGCCACAGCTACGACGATTTCCACCTCTTGATGCCGCTCTATGTCTGCCGCCGCTACGAGGGTGTTGCCCATGGCCGCGAGGGGCAGGCGGTGAAGTGGGTGCGTCCGCAATCCCTGCGCGAATATCCGATGCCCCCGGCCGACGAGCCGCTGATCCCTTATCTGATGGATCTGCTCTGAAAATCACCCGATTTTCTGCCTTCGTTAATCGAACGTTTAGCACCCTTGTTGCAAAATCCAGCCTGAGAAAATGTCGATGGTTTTGGGTGGCGGGATGATTCCCTCCCGTCCATCGGGTGAATGTCGGTGCGGACATGGCAGTCGCTTCCCAGGCGGCGGATCGCGCATACATCGAAAGAGGCAGGCAATGGCAGACGACGAATTCTGGAGAACCGTACAGGACAAGGAACTGGCCCCAGGCCCGTCCCGGCGTACCGGCGTTCTCAATCTGTCGCTCCTCTTCGGCACGGCGGTCATCGCGCTGACGCTGATCCTGACGCCGATGCTGTCGTCGAAGACGACGGGCAAGGTGCTCGCCAACGCGCCGATCGATTACGACAATATCTCCACCGGTTCCATTCCCTCGGGCGGCTCGACCAAGCGCTACACCGTGCGCCGCAGCGTGCTGCAGGAAATGCCCGGAGCCGTCTGCATCATCGACGCCAACGGCGGCAAGAGCGGCTGCTGACGCGGGAACGTCCGCGCGGAGCCGCTATGCCTAAGGATTTTTAGACAGGAAGCTTGGGCACTGAAGACCCTTGCTCGTACCGAGAGGCTCCAGGACCCATGCAGACGTTCATCCGTTTTATGCAGGACGAGACCGCCGCGACGGCGATCGAATACGGCCTGATTGCCGCCCTCATTTCCGTTGCGCTGATCGCCGGCCTGGGCGCGTTCGCCGACTCGTTGACGGCCGTTTTCGACCGGATCGTCGCGGCCATGGACGGCGCAGGCAAGAGTTGAGCCGTTTACAGGCTCATTGCCCCTCGTCCTTCAGTTTGCCTTCCTTCACGCCGAGCGCATCGGCAAGCCGCGTGCGGGCCGAACCCGGTGCGAGCGGCTTCTGCTGGCTCTCATGCGGCGCCCAGCCGGAAACATAGATGATCGAGAAGGTGGCGCGGATGCGTCCGTCCGCATCGGCAAACCGTTCCGCGTAAATCTCCGCCGCCCGCAGGAAAAACGCCTTTGACAGCGGCTTGCGGCTGCGGGCCGCCAGCGGATTGGTCATCCCCATCGCCCGCAAATCCTTGAGCAGCGAAAACAGCGAGCCGTAACGAACGGTATAGTTCTCGGTGTCGGCAACCGGCAGCGTAAAGCCCGCCCGCTGCAACAGCCCGCCCATATCGCGCACATCGGCAAAGGGAATGACCCGCGGGCTCGCCCCGCCGCTCATCTCCGCCTCGGTCGCCAGCAGCACTTCGCGCAGTTCCTGCAACGTGCCGCTGCCGGGAATGGCCGCCAGAAACAGCCCGTCCGGCTTCAGCGCCCGCCGAATCTGGATAAACACGCCCGGCGTATCGTTGGTCAGATGCAACGACAGCGGCGAAACCACGAGATTGACGCTCTCCGGCGACACGGGCACGACCTCAAGCGAGGAGACCTTGATCGTCTCATGCGGCCCGGCAAAACCCGCATCCGTTTCCACCCGCTCCAGCGTCCCGACCTTGCCCGTCGCCAGGATTTCCCGCGCCGCCGCCCCGGTATAGCCGTGCAGCTCCACAGCTGCATCGAACCGCCGCTCGACGACATTCAGCCGCTCGGCTAGTTCCCGTGCTGCGATGTCGAGAAGAAAGCCTGCCTTGCCGTCACCATGTCTCAAGGCGCGCTTGCGCCGGGCAGCGATGAGGTCCTGATCGAAAACGATATCCACGGCATCGAACTCCAACTTTGAGGCTCGCAAAAAGACCCGCACGCCCCTAATGTCAACCGCATGGATGGGGACGAGGGGCAAATTCCGGGCTCGACACCGCACCGCCGGCGTCTCCGCTGGACGGACGGCCTGCGCCGCCTCGGAAACGCCACGCTTGATTTCGTCTATCCGCCCATCTGCTCCGGCTGCGGCGTCGTCGTCGCCCGCCACGGCGGCGTCTGCCCCGCCTGCTGGTCGCGCCTGCGGCTGATCGAGCGCCCCTATTGCGAGGTGTTGGGGCTACCCTTCACCCACGATCTCGGCCGCGGCATCCTCTCGGCCGATGCCATCGCCGATCCCCCGGTCTTCGATCGCCTGCGCTCCGTCGCCATCCACGACGGCATCGCCCGCAACCTCGTTCACGCGCTGAAATACCGTGACCGCACCGATCTCGCGGTCATGATGGCCGAGTGGATGATCCGCGCCGGCGATGGTGAAGTCGCCCGCTCGGAAGCCATCGTCGCCGTCCCCCTGCATGCCTTCCGCCTCTGGGGCCGCCGCTACAACCAGTCCGCCGAACTCGCCCGCACCATCGCTCGTCTGTCGGGAAAACCCTTCCTCGCCACCGCCCTCCTGCGCACCCGCCGCACACGCCAGCAGGTGGGGCTCGGAAAAGCCGCTCGCCACGACAACGTCCAGGGCGCCTTCTCCGTGCCCGAAGCCCAGCGTCCGGCGATTTTCGGCCGCCGCCTCATCCTCGTCGACGATGTCTACACCACCGGCGCGACCGTCAGCGCCGCCACGCGGGCGCTGAAGCGGGCAGGGGCCACGGAAGTCACGGTTTTGACCTTTGCAAGAGCCGTGACCGGTCTTATATGACGAAGAAAGGCCCATGGCAGGAGAGGTCGCACCGGGCCGGCGACAGGATGGATTTTCAGATGGCATCGGTTGTGATCTACACGCGTCAATTCTGCGGCTATTGCTCGGCCGCCAAGAAGCTGCTCGAAACCAAGGGCGTCGAATACGAAGAACACGACGCCACCTATGCGCCGGACATCCGCCAGGAGATGGTCGCGCGCTCCAACGGTGGCACGACCTTCCCGCAGATTTTCATCAACAACACCCATGTCGGCGGCTGCGACGACCTGCACGCGCTGGAACGCGCCGGCAAGCTCGACGCCCTGCTCGCCGCATAAGGACACCCGAACATGGTCTTCAAGGCTGCCGCCATCCAGATGTGCTCCGGCATCGACCCGGCGGCCAATGCCGAGGCGATGACGCGGCTGGTGCGCGAGGCGGCCGGCCACGGCGCGACCTATATCCAGACCCCGGAAATGACCGGCGCCATGCAGCGCGACCGCCCGGCGTTGCGCGCCATGCTGAAGACCGAGCAAGAAGACCTGATCGTCCGCCGCGCTTCGGAGCTTGCGGCGACCCTTAGCATCCACCTCCATATCGGCTCGACTGCCATCGGTATCGGCGACGGCAAGATCGCCAACCGCGGCTTCCTCTTCGCCCCGGACGGCAAGAAGATCCTGCACTACGACAAGATCCATATGTTCGACGTCGATCTCGACAATGGCGAGAGTTTCCGCGAAAGCTCAGCCTATTCCCCCGGCGAGACGGCGAGGATGGCCGAACTCCCCTTCGCCACGCTCGGCTTTTCCATCTGCTACGACGTGCGCTTCCCCGATCTTTTCCGCCGTCAGGCGATGGCCGGCGCCGAGATCATGTCCGTCCCCGCCGCCTTCACCAAACAGACCGGCGAGGCCCATTGGGAAATCCTCCTGCGCGCCCGCGCCATCGAAAACGGCATGTTCGTCATCGCGGCCGCTCAAGGGGGGCTTCATGAGGACGGACGCACCACCTACGGCCATTCGATGATCGTCGACCCCTGGGGCAAGATTTTGGGCGAAGCCGGCGGCGAGGGCGAAGCCATCGTGCTCGCCGATATCGACCCGACCATGGTCTCCGCCACCCGCGCCAAAATCCCGAACCTCAAGAACGGCCGCGCCTTCACGCTGGAAGACGCAGCACCCGCGTCGGGAGATTTCGCGGCGTGATCAAGTACCCGCTCGTCTGCGACAACGGCCATGCCTTCGAAGGCTGGTTTTCCTCCTCGGCCGATTTCGACGGCCAGGTGGCGCGCGGTCTCCTGACCTGTCCCACCTGCAACTCGGCCGCCATCTCCAAGCAGCTGATGGCCCCCTCCGTCGCCACCGCCCGCAAGAAGGAAGAGACCCGCACCCTGATGGTCAACGAAGCCCACCGCGAGGCCGTTTCGAAGAGCAGGGACATGGTCAAGACCATCCGCGAGAACTCCGAGGACGTCGGCGAAAAATTCCCCGAGGAAGCCCGCAAGATCCACTACGGCGAAGCCGAACAACGCGGCCTGATCGGCCAGGCCTCGCTGAAGGAAGTCGAGTCGCTTCTGGAGGAAGGCATCGAAGTCGCGCCGCTGCCGGTGCTGCCGGACGATATCAATTAGGCTCACGGACGCGGAGCCGCACTCCGTCGTCCCCTCTCCCTTACGTGCGGCCGGGTTTTCCCTTCTCCCCCGCGGGGAGAAGGTGGCCTGAAAGGCCGGATGAGGGGGCCGGCTGGCTCTGAGCAAGCGGAGAAACCCCCTCATCCGCCCTTCGGGCACCTTCTCCCCGCGGGGGAGAAGGGATTGCCGCCACCCCGCTTGCCTTGCGAACGGGGGTCGCCTACAGCAAACCCAGGCCGCAACAACCCGAAGCGAGACGACCTTGACCGACATCACCAGCGAACTCGTCACCCTGCGCGATTACTGGCGCTACGCGATCTCCCGTTTCAACGCGGCCGACCTCAGCTACGGCCACGGCACCTCTACCGCCACGGACGACGCCGCCTATCTCCTGCTCGACAGTCTCGAACTGCCGATCGACACGCTCGATCCCTTCCTCGACGCCCGCCTTCTGCCGGAAGAGCGCAAGCTGCTCGCGGAGCGCATCGAAGCCCGTGTCACCACCCGCAAACCGTCGTCCTATCTCACCGGGCGCGCCTATATCCAGGGCGTGCGCTTCCATGTGGATGAGCGGGTCATCGTACCGCGCTCCCATATCGGCGAAATCCTGTTTGCCGAATACGGCAATCCCGAAGGCTCGTCCTTCCTGCCCGATCCGTCGATCGTCGAAAGCGCCGTCGATATCTGCACTGGCTCCGGTTGCCTCGCCGTTCTGGCGGCCAAATTCTTCCCCTACGCCGAAGTCGATGCCGTCGATCTCTCGGAAGATGCGCTGGAAGTCGCAAAGATCAATGTCGACGAACACGACGTCGAACAGCAGGTCACCCTCTACCACGGCGATCTCTTCACGCCGCTTCAGGGCAAGACCTACGACCTGATCATCACCAACCCGCCCTATGTCGATCACGTCGCGATGGACGAATATCCGCCGGAATTCCTGGCCGAACCGGCCATGGCCCATGACGGCGGCGTCGACGGCCTCGATCTCGTCCGCATCATCCTCGCCGAAGCCCCCAAGCACCTCAATCCCGGCGGCGGCATGATCTGCGAAATCGGCCGCGGCCGCGAAATCCTCGAAGCCGAATTCCCCCACCTCGACTTCCTCTGGCTGGAAACGACGGAAGCGGACGATTCGGTCTTCTGGATTTCCGCCGAAGCGCTTGGGGTGGAGTAAGAGGAGCGACACGATGACGATCCTCGGCCTTGACCATATCCAGCTGGCCATGCCGGCCGGACAGGAAGACACGGCCCGGACGTTCTATCGCGATCTTCTCGGAATGCAGGAAGTGGAAAAGCCGCCCCATCTTGTCGTGCGGGGCGGCTGCTGGTTCGGGCACGGCGGCATCAAAATCCACCTCGGCATCGACCCGAATTTCACGCCTGCCCGCAAGGCCCATCCCGGCCTCCTTGTCGATGATCTCGCGCGCCTCTGCTCCGCCTTGGAAGCGGCTGGTTTTGAAACAGTGTCGGGTCAGCCGCTCGAAGGCTACGCCCGGCGATATGTCAGCGATCCCTTCGGCAATCGCATCGAGCTGATGCAGGCGGATTAGAGGTTCGCCCCAAATTTTTTTCCCCGCAAATCCCCGCCCCATCCGCCCGTGCCACACTCCTCTCGTCCCGCCATCGGATACACCGGAGAGCGTTGCCGGCGAGGCGGGGCCGGTGCCTTCGGTCTGTGTTTGAAACGCAGACACGATCGGAGGGGCCTGCAGGCCTGTGGGGCACACAGGAAAACGGCCAAACAGCCGCTTTCGCAGAGAAACCGGAGTTGCAGGTAAAAACCGCCGAGACGGGACACATCGCGTGTCACCATTTTACCAATCCCTGAGGCACCCGATGTGTCCCGGCCGATTGATCCCCAAACCACGGGCGAAACCCGCCGCGTGAAGGCATGCGGCTGCCCGAACGGAGACCGTCATGACCGAGTTCACCGCATACGAAAAACGCCGCGCCATCGATCATGAACGCCATTGGCGCGCTTTGCTCAGCCATCTCGATATCGTTTGCTGGCGGCGCAAGTGCCGGCGCGACGGCGTCTGCACCGGCCCGATGCTGAATGCTCCCTGCCTTGCCGCCCAGTTGAAGGTCCAGCAGGCCCTCGGCCTTTCCGGTCGAGCCTGCGCCAAACTGCCGCTCTGCGTCGCGAACGCCTCGCCTGCGGACTTTGCCGAACTGGAAAGCCTGATGGACACCTTCCGCCAAGGCCTGATCGACGGCACCGGCTTTCGCCTCCTGCGTCTCGATCGCTGTCGCCCGGATGCGCCAGACCCTTGACTTTCTAAGCCGATCGTCCGACTTCACCCTCGTCCCATCACGGAGAAGACCCATGAGCGAACGCAGCACCATCGATCAGGCGGAAGTCGACCGTTTCTCTGCCATGGCCGCCGAATGGTGGGACCCGCGCGGAAAATTCAAGCCGCTGCACAAATTCAATCCGGTGCGCCTCGCCTATATCCGCGACCGCGTCGCGGCAAATTTCGGCCGCGACCCGAAGGCCCCGAAACCGCTCGAAGGCTTGCGCCTGCTCGATATCGGCTGCGGTGGCGGCCTGTTGTCGGAGCCG
Organism: Rhizobium sp. Root1212; assembly: GCF_001424985.1. GTDB lineage: Bacteria > Pseudomonadota > Alphaproteobacteria > Rhizobiales > Rhizobiaceae > Pararhizobium. The sequence goes on along the minus strand of NZ_LMDA01000010.1, from coordinate 18,507 downwards.
ATGGCCCGCATGGGCGCCGAAGTCGTCGGCGCCGATGCCTCGGAAAAGAACATCCGCATCGCGCAAACCCATGCGAGTGGCAGCGGCGTCCAGGTCGATTACCGCGCGGTGACGGCGGAATCGCTCGCGGAAGCCGGCGAAACCTTCGATGTCGTGTTGAACATGGAAGTGGTCGAACACGTCGCCGATGTCGAGTTCTTCATGACCACCTGCGCCTCGATGGTGCGCCCCGGCGGCCTGATGTTCGTCGCTACCATCAACCGCACGGTCAAGGCGGCGGCGCTCGCCATCTTCGCGGCGGAAAACGTGCTGCGCTGGCTGCCACGCGGCACCCATCAATATGAAAAACTGGTGCGCCCGGAAGAGCTGGAAAAGCCGATCACGGCCAACGGCATGGAGGTCACCGACCGCACCGGCGTCTTCTTCAACCCGTTGTCGAACCAGTGGAACCTGTCGAAGGACATGGACGTCAACTACATGATCGTCGCCAAGCGGCCGCTGCAGGCCTGACCCCATGAGAGACGGCCGCAAGCGGCAGACCCCGGCCCGCAAACGCGAGGCCGCCCCCGCCGGCAAGCGGGTCACCCTGCCGCGAGCGCTGTCCAAGCTCGGCTTCTGCTCGCGCACCCAGGCCGAGGAACTGATCCGCGCCGGCCGCGTCACCGTCGCCGGCCGCGTCATCCGCGATCCCGAAAGCTGGATCGACCTCACCCAGGCGACCATCGCCGTCGATGGCAAGCAGGTCGTCGCCGAAGCGCCCGTCTATCTGATGCTGAACAAGCCGCGCGGCCTGGTCACCACCCGCCATGATCCCGAAGGCCGCCCGACGGTGTTCGATTGCCTCAAGGACACCGGCCACGCCCATCTCTCCCCGGTCGGCCGCCTCGACAAGGCGAGCGAAGGCCTGCTGCTCTTCACCAACGATACCGAATTCGCCCAGGCGCTGCTCGATCCCGAAACCCACGTCTCCAAGACCTACCACGTGCAGATGGACGCCATCGCCGACGCGCCGATGCTCGCCGCCCTCACCGAAGGCGTGGAGGATAACGGCGAATTCCTGCGCGCCACCCGCGCCGTCAAGCTGCGCGAGGGCGGCCGCAATTCCTGGCTCGAAATCGTGCTCGACGAAGGCAAGAACCGCCAGATCCGCCGCATGCTGGAGGCGCTGGATATCGCCTGCCTGCGTCTGGTTCGCGTCGCCATCGGCAATCTCGCTCTTGGCGAACTGGAAAAGGGTGCCGTCCGGCCGCTCACCGAAGCCGAAGTCGCCGATCTGCGGCGGCTGATCGCAAAAGCCTGCAGCAGAACCAAGTCGGGCTAGGGCCGACCTTTTTCCCTTCTCCCCAGCGGGGAGATGGTGGCCCGCAGGGCCGGATGAGGGGGCGGCTGGCGCCGGAATCGCGAAGAGACCCCCTCGTGGCATCCCCCACAATCCCCGGCCTTCGCCTTCAGGCTATGCTCAATCCCGATCCGGCGCACCGAGCGGAAAGAAGCTGCGATAGGGCCGGGCTTCCTCGACGGCGCGGGCGAAGGAGGGCCGCTCCAGCAGCCGGGCGCGATAGGCGCGCACATGCTCGAAACGCGGATCGATCTCATGCACCCAGTCGGCATAGAACAGCGAGGGAGACGCGGCACAATCGGCAAGGCTATAATCTTCGCCCGCCGCCCAGGTGCGCTCCGCCATCACGCCGTCCAGCCAGCCATAGGCATCGTCCATCAGCCGTCTGGCCTCCTCGACGCCGTAGGGGTCGCGGTCCTCTTCCGGGCGGATGGCGTTGAAGACGATCTTCTGCATCGGGGTCATGATGTAGCAGTCGAAGAAGCGGTCCATCATCCGCGTTTCCAGCGCATCCATGGCGTTCTTGGGCAAAAGCCGCACCGGGCCGGGATGGGCAAGCTGCAGGTATTCGATGATGACGGTCGCCTCCAGCACGGTCCTGTCGCCATCCTTCAGCATCGGCATGCGCTTGACCGGCCACGCGGCGCTCCATTCGGCGCCGTTTTCCGGCTGGTCGGGCGAAAGCGTGCGCCATTCGAAGGGAATGTCGTTTTCGTAAAAGGCGACCAGCGCCTTCTGGCAATAGGACGAGAAAGGATGGGCGAAAAGCTGCAATGTCATCGTTTCCTCCAAACTGATTTTAAAATGCAACCGGTTGTTTTGTAGCCTGCCTGCTCCTAAAATGCAACCGGATAAGGAGATGCCCCATGGATGCGAGCCACGGCCACCGTTCGGGATGCCCGATCAACCTGACGCTGGAAATGCTCGGCGACCGCTGGAGCCTGATTGTGATCCGCGACGTGATGTTCGGCAACCGCCGCCACTTCCGCGAATTGCTCAGCCGTTCGGAGGAGGGCATCGCCTCCAACGTTCTCGCAGACCGCCTGAAGCGGCTGGTGCAGAACGGCCTGCTGTCGCGCGTCGATGATCCCAGCCATAAGCAAAAGGCGATCTACAGCCTCACCGAAGCCTCCATCGAGCTTCTGCCGCTGCTCGCCCATATGGGCGCTTGGGGCCGGCGGCATACGAAGCCTTCCGAAGCGCTGTCGATCCGCGCCGAGCTTCTGGAAAAAGGCGGGCCTGATATGTGGGATGCCTTCATGGACGAGTTGCGCTTCATCCATCTCGGTACGGAACGCCCCGCGCGCTCGGTGCTGGCGGAGTTGCAGGCCGCCTATCTCGCCGTCGTCGCCCGGCATTCGGGCGAAAAAACCAACTGAAAGCAGGGAGGAATGGATCATGGAACTGACATTCAACGTATCCGGCCGCATTGCAAAACCCGTGGCCGAAGTCTTCGAGGCGGTGGCCGATCCCGCGAAACTGTCACGCTACTTCACCACCGGCGGCGCGCGCGGCCGCATGGAAAAGGGAACGACCGTCACTTGGTCGTTCCATGATTTCCCCGGTGAATTCCCCGTCCGTATCATCGACGCCGTGCCAAACGAAAAACTCGCCTTCCAATGGGGCGCGAACGAAGGCCCGGATGCCGGGGCACCTTACGATACCACCGTCACCATCGGGTTCGAGGCGCTGGAGGATGGGCGCACACTAGTCACCATCACGGAGGAGGGCTGGCGCGAAACGCCCGGTGGCCTCAAAGCCTCCTACGGCAACTGCCAGGGCTGGATGCAGATGCTGTGCTGCCTGAAGGCCTGGCTGGAACATGGCATCAACCTGCGGGAGGGCATGTTCAAATAGGCCGCCTTCATCAAGGTGTCATCGCCGCTTCACCGGCATGTCATCCGAGTCATCTATCCGCCTTGGCATCGTTGATGGCCAGGGAAACCGCTGATGCGCCGGATGCTTGCAATCGCCACCGTGACGCTTTTTGCCGCCTGTGGGCTCGCCGCCCACGCGCTTTCGGTCCAGGCGGCCGATACGAGCCGGGCGCGCTTGATCCTCGACCGCTTCAAGCATGCTAACAATTGGCGCCAGCACGTGATGGTCGTCGCCCACCGCACCGGGTGGAAGGAAAACGGCGTTACCATCCTGCCGGAAAATTCCCGCGCCGCCATCCGGCGCTCGATTGCCTTGGGGGCGGAAATGGTGGAGCTGGACGTGCGCAAATCCGCCGATGGCAAGCTTATCGTCATGCACGACAGCTGGCTCGACCGCACCACCACCTGCCGCGGCGAAGCCGATACCTATACGCTCGCCGAACTGCGCAAATGCCATCTGGTCACCGAAGGCACCGGCGAGATCAGCGACGAGGTCGTACCGACCCTTTCGGAACTGCTGGCCGTCGCCAAGGACCAGATCCTCGTCAATATCGACAACAAGCTCGGACCGGAGATCCTGCCCGACGTCGCAGCCGAAGCCCGCGCCATCGGTGCCGCCCATCAGATCGTGATGAAGGAAAACCTCTGGAGCGCCAAGCGCATCGACGAGGTGCGCGCCGTCATGAACACCGTCGGCGACGACGTGACCTTCATGCCGATCCTGGCGGATGATGCCATCGACAATGCCGGCTTCATGGATCGCGCGACATCGGCCTTTTCCGCGCCGGCCGCCGAGTTGATCAACTGGCACAAGGACGACGCACCGCTGACCGACAAGGGCGGCCCGCTCTTCAGCGCCAAGGCCCATGCAGCCGCCATCAACGGCAACTGGCACATGTGGGCAAACACCTATCCGATCGTCAACCGCCCGCCCGGCATGCTCGCCGGCGGCCGCGGCGATGAACTCGCGGTGCGCGACAACCGCCCGGAAGACAGCTACGGCTTCTGGATCGACCGCGGCGTCACCATCCTCCAGACCGACGAACCGGCAGCGGCGATCAAGTGGCTGGAAGCGAACGGCTACCGGATCCCGTATGACCTGACGAACTGAGGACGGGATTGCGGCGGCTATCGGGACATTTCGGCAAGGGCGCGGTGCAAAGGCGCATCGGATATCTGGATGATGCCTTCGAACGGGATATCCATGTCGAGAACCACATAGATCGACAGGCCGATGAGGGCTGCCGAGCCCAGGAACATCACGATGACGATGCCGTTTCTGGGCGCGCGATATCCGTAGCTGCCGAAAATCAGCACGAGCCACGCAATCAGCAGCGCGATCACCGGCGAGGGGATGACGCCCTCGGATTGCTCGGCGAGCGCCCATCGCTGTTCGACGATTCTGTTGTATTGCGCCCGGATTTCCGTCAGCAGCGACTGGTGGAAGGGCTCCTGCGCCGTCAGGGCAAACAGCGTCTGGCCGAGATTGTCCAGCCGGATCTGGGCGGAATCGGGCGCCAGCGGATCGTTGTCAGCGCGGATCGGGTTGCGAATGGCCTCCTCGACATAGGCGATCAGGCTCTGGCGACCCGCATCTCCTCCCAGCCCATAACTTCTGAGGCTTTGATCGAGCAGGATCAGGTTGGTCGCGTAGGAATGCACATTGGCATCGATATTCTCGAAGGTGTTTTTCGAGGAGTTGATCATCAGCCCGAAGGCAAGCGATGCCATGACCACGAAAAGATTGGCGACGAGACGGACGACGAGGTTGGTTTCCTCATCCCGATGCCGCACATGAAGCTTCGGATAAAGAAGCAGCGAGCCTATGGACGCGACGCAAAGCGCAATCGCAACGCCAAGCGACAGCAGGGCTTCATGCATGCCAAACCTCCTCTCCGGTTGCGTGAAATGCGTCTTCCTCGAAAACCGGCAGGCAGAGCTTATGATCCCGCAGGCCGGTTGCCAACATGGTCGGTCTTTTGTGGGGCGAGCAATGTGACGGTTTATTGCGCGGCCGCGGTAAAATCCATCACAAAAAATCCTTCCGCCACCTCTCTTCTTTTCAGCCGTTGCGCCTGCCGGACAATTTCGCTAAGAGACCGCCAACTTCCTCGCAGGCGCGGGCGCCCGCGGTATTCTACTGGTAGAGGCATATGGCACGCATCGTCATGAAATTCGGCGGAACGTCCGTCGCGGATATGGATCGCATTCGCAACGTCGCCCGCCATGTGAAACGTGAGGTCGATGCCGGCCACGAAGTTGCCGTCGTCGTCTCGGCCATGTCCGGCAAGACCAATGAACTCGTTGCCTGGACGCGCGACGCTTCCCCGATGCATGACGCCCGTGAATACGACGCGGTCGTCGCTTCCGGCGAGCAGGTGACCTCCGGTCTCCTCGCCATCGCGCTGCAGCATATCGGCATTAATGCCCGCTCCTGGCAGGGCTGGCAGATCCCGATCCGCACCGACAACGCCCACGGCGCCGCCCGCATCCTCGATATCGACGGCACGGACCTCATCCGCCGATTCAAGGAAGGCCAGGTGGCTGTCATCGCCGGCTTCCAGGGGCTCGGCCCGGACAACCGCATCGCGACGCTGGGCCGCGGCGGTTCCGATACCTCGGCGGTTGCGATTGCGGCGGCCGTCAAGGCTGATCGCTGCGACATCTATACCGACGTCGATGGCGTCTACACGACCGATCCGCGCATCGAGCCCAAGGCGCGGCGCATGAAGAAGATTGCCTTCGAGGAAATGCTCGAAATGGCCTCCCTCGGCGCCAAGGTCCTGCAGGTCCGCTCGGTCGAGCTTGCAATGGTGCACAAGGTTCGTACCTTCGTGCGCTCCAGTTTCGAAGACCCCGATGCGCCGGGCATGGGCGATTTCTTCAATCCCCCCGGTACGCTGATTTGTGATGAGGATGAGATCGTGGAACAGGAAGTCGTGACCGGCATCGCCTATGCCAAGGATGAAGCGCAGATTTCGCTGCGGCGCGTCGCCGACCGGCCGGGCGTCTCGGCCGCGATCTTCGGACCGCTGGCCGAAGCGCACATCAATGTCGACATGATCGTCCAGAACATTTCGGAAGACGGCTCCAAGACCGACATGACCTTCACCGTGCCGTCAACCGACGTCGACAAGGCGATGAAGGTGCTCGGCGAAGCCAAGGACAAGATCGGTTTCGACGTTATCCAGAACGAATCGGGCCTCGTCAAAGTCTCGGTCATCGGCATCGGCATGCGCAGCCACGCCGGCGTGGCTGCGTCCGCTTTCCGGGCACTTGCCGAAAAAGGCATCAACATCAAGGCGATCACCACCTCGGAAATCAAGATTTCCATCCTGATCGACGGTGCTTATGCCGAATTGGCCGTTCGTACTTTGCATTCTGTCTACGGTCTCGATAAGAGTTGATCGAAGCGATTGCGTAAGGTGGCGGCATCCAAACCATGCCGCTGCCGGATACCGGCAGTCGATGATCAACATTCGGGAGACGTTACGCGATGAGAGACCTCTCGGCGGGTCCACGCGTTCTTCTCAAGCGGCTGCGCGAATTGATGGCGGAGCCGCTCGAGCCGCAGGAGCGCCTTGACCAGATCGTTCGCCAGATCGCGCAGAACATGGTCGCGGAAGTGTGCTCCGTCTATGTGCTGCGCTCCGACGGCATTCTCGAACTTTATGCGACGGAAGGTCTGAACAAGGACGCCGTGCACCTGGCGCAGCTGCAGATGGGGCAGGGCCTCGTCGGCACCATTGCCGCTTCGGCGCGACCGCTCAATCTTTCCGACGCGCAATCGCATCCCGCCTTCACCTACCTGCCGGAGACCGGCGAAGAGATCTACCACTCCTTCCTCGGCGTGCCGATCCTGCGCACTGGCCGCTCGCTCGGCGTTCTCGTCGTTCAGAACAAGGCGAGCCGCACCTATCGCGACGACGAAGTCGAGGCGATGGAAACCACGGCGATGGTGCTCGCCGAGATGGTGGCGACGGGCGAGCTGAAGAAAATCACCCGGCCGGGCCTCGAACTCGACCTGTCGCGGCCGGTGACGATCGAGGGTTCGAGCTTCAACGAAGGCGTCGGCCTCGGTTACGTCGTGCTGCACGAGCCGCGCATCGTCGTGACCAATCTGCTCAACGACGACACCGAGCACGAACTCGGTCGGCTGGCCGAGGCGCTGGGGTCGCTGCGCATCTCCATCGACGACATGCTGTCGCGGCGCGACGTTTCAATGGAAGGCGAGCACCGGGCGGTGCTGGAAGCCTACCGGATGTTCGCCCATGACCGCGGCTGGGTGAGGAAGCTTGAAGAGGCGATCCGCAACGGCCTCACCGCGGAAGCGGCGGTCGAGCGGGTGCAGAGCGAGACCAAGGCGCGGATGATCCGGCTGACGGACCCCTATCTGCGCGAACGCATGCACGATTTCGACGATCTGGCGAACCGGCTGCTGCGGCAGCTGACGGGGTATGGCGCCAAGCTTTCGGCATCCGATTTCCCGTCGGATGCCGTCGTCGTGGCGCGGGCCATGGGTGCGGCCGAGCTGCTCGACTATCCGCGCGAAAACATTCGCGGGCTGGTGCTGGAAGAGGGCGCCGTCACGAGCCACGTCGTCATCGTGGCGCGGGCAATGGGCATCCCGGTCGTCGGCCAGGCGGCGGGTGCCGTGGCGCTGGCGGAAAATCGCGACGCCATCATCATCGATGGCGACGATGGCAAGGTGCATTTGCGGCCGATGGCCGATCTGCAGCGGGCTTACGCGGAGAAGGTACGGCTCAGGGCACGCCGGCAGGAGCAATTCCGGGCGCTGCGCGATGTCGAGCCGGTGACCAGGGACGGCAAGCGCATCAGGCTGCAGATGAATGCCGGCCTTTTGGTCGATCTGCCGCAACTGGCGGAATCCGGTGCCGAGGGTATCGGGCTGTTCCGCACCGAACTGCAATTCATGATCGCCTCCACCATGCCGAAGATGGAAGAGCAGGAAGCCTTCTATCGCAATGTGATGAAGCAGGCGGGCGGCAAGCCCGTGACCTTCCGTACGCTCGATATCGGCGGCGACAAGGTGGTGCCGTATTTCCGCGCGGCCGAGGAAGAAAACCCGGCTTTGGGCTGGCGGGCGATCCGCCTTTCGCTCGATCGTCCGGGGTTGTTGCGCACCCAGCTTCGGGCCATGTTGCGCGCTTCGGCGGGCGAAGAGCTGAAGCTGATGCTGCCGATGGTGACCGAGGTTTCGGAGCTTCGGCAGGTGCGCGAGCTGTTGCAGAAAGAAATCCAGCGGCAATCCAAGACCGGCGAGCAACTGCCGCGCAAGCTGCAGTTCGGCGCGATGCTGGAAGTGCCGGCCTTGCTGTGGCAGCTCGACGAACTGATGAGCGAGGTTGATTTCGTTTCCGTCGGCTCGAACGATCTCTTCCAGTTCGCCATGGCGGTCGATCGCGGCAATGCGCGGGTTTCGGATCGTTTCGACGTGCTCGGGCGGCCGTTTCTGCGGATGCTGCGCGATATCGTCAGGGCCGGAGAGCGCAACGACACGAGCGTCACGCTGTGCGGCGAGATGGCGAGCAAACCGCTTTCGGCCATGGCCTTGATGGGGATCGGTTTCCGCTCTGTTTCGATGTCGCCGACGGCGGTCGGCCCTGTGAAGGCCATGCTCTTGGCGCTCGATGTCGATAAACTGGCCAGCATGCTGCATGCGGCGCTGGACGAGCACAAGGGATTGCGGCCGGTGCGGGAGATGCTGGTCGAATTTGCTGCCGAGAATGGGGTTCCTTTATAAACGCTGCCCTTCATCCGCCCTGTCGGGCACCTTCTCCCCGCTTGCGGGGAGAAGGGACAAATGGCCAACTCTCGCTTTTTCACTCCCCTCTAAGTTGTGCTACGCTCAAGGAGCGGCATATTTCGTCGTCCCCTCTCCCCGCGTGCGGGGAGAGGGCTAGGGTGAGGGGCATTGGGAGGTGTCACCGTGCGAGGACCCGACGAGCGAAAGACCGAACGCGCCCGCACTCTGCGAAAGATAGACAACGATGCGGAAGCTGCTCTTTGGGCCGAATTGCGAGGGCGCCGGTTGAATGGTTACAAATTCGTCCGGCAATTGCCGATCGGGCCTTATTTTGCTGATTTCGCCTGCCGGCACGGTCGTCTCGTCATTGAGGTGGACGGCAGCCAGCATGATGCAAGGCGTGATGCTTATATGAGCGCGGATGGCTGGAGCGTCGCGCGCTTCTGGAACACCTGTGTTTTGCAACAACGCACGTGCGTTCTCGAAACCATCGTCGCAATTGTCGAAAATCGGCTGGTTCACGAGGTCAGGTCGCTTGACCTCACATTCATTCCGGCTCAAAGGTCGCCGCTGCCCGATGAACTGGCACCTGCGGAGTAAATCTTGGCTACACTTCCCGTCGAAAAAATGCGCGAGCTTGAGCGTCGGTTCGCAGAGATCGAAGCGCGCATGGCCGAAGGGCCGGCAGCGGATGTCTATGTGAAGCTCGCTTCGGAATATTCCGAGCTGCAGCCGGTCGTGACCAAGATACGCGCCTATGAAAAGGCCGAGAAGGAACTGGCCGAGATCGAGGCGCTCTTGTCCGACAAGGCCACCGATCGCGAGATGCGCGATCTGGCCGAAATGGAAAAGCCCGAGATCGAAGAGCGGATCGAGGCGTTGGAGAAGGATATGCAAATCCTGCTCCTGCCGAAGGACGCGGCCGACGAGAAGAGCGCGATCCTTGAAATCCGCGCCGGAACGGGCGGTTCCGAGGCGGCGCTTTTTGCGGGCGATCTGTTTCGCATGTATGAGCGCTATGCTGCCGACAAGGGCTGGAAGGTGGAAGTTCTTTCCGCCAGCGAAGGCGATGCCGGCGGGTTCAAGGAAATCATCGCCAACGTCACCGGGCGCGGGGTGTTTTCCAAGCTGAAGTTCGAATCCGGTGTGCATCGGGTGCAGCGGGTGCCTGATACGGAAACGCAGGGACGCATCCATACCTCGGCGGCGACGGTTGCGGTTTTGCCGGAGGCCGAGGATATCGATATCGAAATCCGCAACGAGGATATCCGCATCGATACGATGCGCTCCTCGGGCGCCGGCGGTCAGCACGTCAATACGACGGACTCGGCGGTGCGCATCACTCACCTGCCAACCGGCATCGTCGTCACCAGCTCGGAAAAATCCCAGCACCAGAACCGCGCCAAGGCGATGCAGGTGCTGCGTTCGCGGCTCTATGACATGGAGCGACAGAAGGCCGATAGCGAACGTTCCGCCTCACGCAAGAGCCAGGTCGGCTCGGGGGACCGTTCCGAGCGTATCCGCACCTATAATTTCCCTCAAGGGCGGGTGACCGACCACCGCATCAACCTGACGCTCTACAAGATCGACCGGATGATGATGGGTGAAATCGACGAGGTGGTGGACGCGCTGCTGGCCGACTATCAGGCCGACCAGCTGGCGCAGCTTGGCGAGATGAAGGGATGAGCGACACGCGCGAAAGCCTGCTTGCCGAAGCGAAGAAACGTTTTTTTGAGGCCCATATCGGCGAGGCGGCGCTCGATGCGCGGGTGCTGGTTTCCGGGCTGCTCGGGCTTTCCGCAACCGATCTGATGGTGCGCGGCGATGTGGCCGTTTCGGCGGAGGATGCAGCACGGGTCCGCGCGGCGATCGAGCGGCGGGCGGCGCATGAGCCGGTCTACCGGATTCTCGGTCGGCGGGAATTCTATGGGCTGACGCTGACCATGTCGAAAGCGACGCTGGAGCCGCGGCCGGACAGCGAGATGATCGTCGAGGGGCTGGTGCCCTTTGCGCGGCGGAGAATGATGGAAAAAGGCGAGTGCCGGATCATCGATCTCGGCACGGGGACCGGGGCGATCTGCTTGGGCATCCTGAGCGCGGTCGAAGGCGCGCACGGGGTCGGGACGGATATTTCGGCGGAGGCCCTTGAAACGGCGCGCGCCAATGCCGATCTCAATGGTCTCGGGTCGCGCTTTGAGACCCTGGAGAGCGACTGGTTCGAAGCCGTCGATGGCCGCTTCGACATTATTGTTTCCAACCCGCCCTATATCCGCAGCGATGTCGTCTTGTCGCTTGCGCCGGAAGTGCGTGATCACGATCCGGATATCGCGCTCGATGGTGGTGTGGACGGGCTTGACGCCTATCGCAGGATTGCCGCGGGAGCGCGGAGCCACCTCAAGGAGGGCGGGCTTGTCGGCGTCGAAATCGGCTATGACCAACTGGTGATTGTCGGGGCTGTGTTTGAGGAACATGGTTTTACGGTGCTTGAGAGCATTCGCGATCTTAGTGGAAACGACAGGGCTATTCTGTTCACGACGGGATGATGCAATAAGGCATCAGCAGGGGGCGGAAAGGCCGTCTTCTGTTAGCACTTGCAAGAAAAAGCTTGGAATCGCGAGGGAAGACGGTTAGGTTGCGGCCACGCACTGGGCAGAAGGTCTTCGACCAAGATTCGTTCCGGTTTGACCTGGCCGCAGAGATTGCTCTCACAAAAGAGTTGCTAAGGTTCGACAGTGCCTTGTGCGGGTACCTGTTATTTTGACTTTAACCGGCGAAGGTGCCGCCATGAAGCGGCTGGTTCGCGGCGCGTGTTTGCCTGATCCGGCATTGACCGATCAGGCCACGAAGCCACATGATCATCACTTATCAAGAGAATCCAGGTGAATAACACGATGAGGCCAGGACAGCAAAACAAGCGCGGCCGTGGGCGTAACAACAATAACAACAACAATGGCGGCGGCGGTGGCGGCGGTAACAACAACAATCACAACCGGAAGGGCCAGAATCCGCTGACGCGGACCTATGACAGCTCAGGCCCGGATGTGAAGATTCGTGGCACTGCCCAGCATATCGCCGAAAAATACATGAACCTTGCCCGTGACGCGCAAAGCTCCGGCGACCGGGTCATGGCCGAGAATTATCTGCAGCATGCAGAGCACTACAACCGCATCATTGCCGCCGCTCAGGCGCAGATGCAGGAGCGCTTCCAGCGCGACGACCGCAACAGCTTCGACGAGCGTGACAACTCGGATCGGGACACGAACGATCAGGACGATCAGGATCAGGGTTACACCGAAGAGGCACCTGCCGTTGTTCAGCCGGTCCAGCCCGCACCGCAGCCGAAGGTTCGCCAGCAGCAGCCCCAACCGCAAGCTCAGCCGCAGCCGCAGCCCGTCGTCGATGGTTCCGGCCCGCAGCCGGTGATCGAAGGCGTTCCGGCCGAAGTGGCACTGGAAGAGGAAGCCGCTGCCCCCGCAGGCCGGGCCCCCACGCGCCGCCGCAGTGCCCCGCGCCCCCGCCGCCAGCCGCGTCGCGGCGAAGCGAATGCGGAAGAGGGTGCAGCGCCTGAGGGTGGCGAAGCTCCGGCAATGGCCGAGGTTTCCGAGTAAGCTTTCTCTGCTTGGTTTTCGAAAGGCCCGGACGGTGTTCCGGGCCTTTTGCTTTTCGAAACAGGCACTCTTTCGGGCTCACTGTCCTTTCTGATTGGATGGTCCGTATGCCCCTCTTCGATACTCCATCAGCGGATCGTGGCGCCTCACTTCGACCAATTGCTCGTGTCGGAAGACCTTGTCGAGATCGCATGTCAGGTGGGTGGCACAAAGGGCCTGTTCCGGTCCGGTGGATTTGAATGTTATGCTGGCTTTTTTCATCCACGCGTCTGCCATCGCGTTTGCGCGCATCAATCGAAAGACGGCACCTCTGTAATAGGTGATGGTGTCGGCGAATGGGGAAGCATCCATATCTTTCGTGCCGCCAATGAGGTCGAAGTCAAGCTGTTCAAGCTTCTTGTCCAACACATACGCCTGATACTGACCGAGCGCCCAGTATCCATTCAGATCGTTGTACCTGCTGACAAATGTCTCGAGGAGATCGTGACAAATCCCCTTGAACTGATTTCTTCGTGCCATTCCGTTTCGTATCCTGTATGTCGCGAGTTTCAGGTTTACGGAAAACACCGATGGAAATGAAGACTGCGCAAAGCCAAAGCTGATGGGTGTTTTACGTGGTTCTTCTGTTCGATCATGGGTCGTGGCTGAGGATGGAAACGTCGCTCACGATTTCGTTATCGGACCCGCTATTCATCCCTTTAATTTCCTTCTTGCCCCTCCCATATTCTCACCAAGCGATTGACCTCGCGCAATGCGAATGTCGGTCGATATGACAGGCTTGCCTCTTCTGGGAGCCTGATCCTGAACCATCGGTGAGCGCCGCAATCAGGGCTCTCCGATCCACGGAGGTAAATTGATGAATATCGAAAAATATTCCGAGCGTGTTCGCGGTTTTCTGCAATCCGCGCAAACCCATGCGCTCTCCGAGGGCAATCCCCAGTTCACGGCCGAGCATGTGCTGAAAGTGCTGCTCGACGACGATCAGGGCATGGCGTCCTCGTTGATTGAACGGGCCGGCGGCGATCCCAAGGCGGCGCGCACGGCCAATAATCTGGCGCTTTCCAAGCTGCCCAAGGTGACGGGCTCGAACGGCTCGATTTCGCTGGCGCAGCCGCTGGCCAAAGTTTTCACCACGGCTGAAGAGGCGGCGAAGAAGGCGGGAGATAGCTTTGTTACCGTCGAACGGCTTCTGCTGGCGCTGGCTGTCGAAAGCTCTTCGCCGACGGCCAAGATCCTTGCGCAGGCGGGTGTGACGCCGACCAAGCTCAATCAGGTGATCAACGAGATCCGTAAGGGACGCACGGCCGACAGCGCCAATGCCGAAGCCGGTTTTGACGCGCTGAAGAAATATGCGCGCGACCTGACGGCGGATGCCCGCGAAGGCAAGCTCGACCCGGTGATCGGCCGCGACGATGAAATTCGCCGCACGATCCAGGTACTCTCGCGCCGCACCAAGAACAATCCTGTCCTGATCGGTGAACCCGGCGTCGGCAAGACGGCGATCGCCGAAGGTCTGGCGCTGCGCATTGTCAATGGCGATGTGCCGGAAAGCCTGAAGGACAAGAAGCTAATGGCGCTCGACATGGGTGCCTTGATTGCCGGTGCGAAGTATCGCGGCGAGTTCGAAGAGCGGCTGAAGGCCATTTTGAACGAGGTGCAGGCGGAAGCTGGCGAGATCATCCTGTTCATCGACGAGATGCACACGCTGGTCGGGGCCGGCAAGGCGGATGGGGCGATGGATGCATCGAACCTCTTGAAGCCGGCGCTTGCCCGCGGCGAATTGCACTGCGTCGGCGCGACCACGCTTGAGGAATACCGCAAGCATGTCGAGAAGGATGCGGCCCTTGCCCGGCGTTTCCAGCCGGTCATGGTCGAGGAGCCGACGGTCGAGGATACGATCTCGATCCTGCGCGGACTGAAGGAAAAATACGAGCAGCATCACAAGGTGCGGATCTCCGATTCCGCGCTGGTTGCGGCTGCGACGCTTTCCAACCGCTACATCACCGACCGGTTCCTGCCGGACAAGGCGATCGACCTGATGGACGAGGCGGCGTCGCGTCTGCGCATGCAGGTGGATTCCAAGCCCGAAGAGCTTGACGAGCTTGATCGCCGCATCATGCAGTTGAAGATCGAGCGCGAGGCCCTGAAGCGGGAAACCGATCGTGCGTCCAGGGATCGTCTGGAAAAGCTCGAACTCGACCTGACCTCGATCGAGGAAGAAGCCGATGCGCTGACGGCCCGCTGGCAGGCGGAAAAGCAGAAGCTCGGCTTGGCCGCAGACTTGAAGAAGCAGTTGGACGAAGCCCGCAACGAGCTGGCGATCGCACAGCGCAAGGGTGAATTCCAGCGGGCAGGGGAACTTGCCTATGGGGTGATCCCGAAGCTTGAGAAGGAAATCGAAGAAGCCGAAGCGCAGGATTCGTCCACGAATTCCATGGTTCAGGAAGTCGTGACGCCGGATGCAATTGCCCACGTCGTTTCCCGCTGGACCGGTATTCCGGTCGATAAGATGCTGGAAGGCGAACGCGACAAGCTGCTGCGCATGGAAGACGAACTGGCGAAGTGGGTCGTCGGGCAGGGGGATGCGGTTCAGGCCGTTTCGCGTGCGGTTCGCCGTTCGCGCGCTGGTCTGCAGGACCCGAACCGGCCGATCGGCTCGTTCATCTTCCTCGGGCCGACCGGGGTGGGCAAGACGGAGCTGACCAAGGCGCTCGCCCGCTTCCTGTTCGACGACGAAACGGCGATGGTCCGCATGGATATGTCCGAGTACATGGAGAAGCACTCCGTGGCCCGGCTGATCGGTGCGCCTCCCGGCTATGTCGGCTATGAGGAAGGCGGGGCTCTTACGGAAGCCGTTCGGCGCCGGCCCTATCAGGTCGTGCTGTTCGACGAGATCGAGAAGGCGCATCCGGACGTGTTCAACGTTCTGTTGCAGGTTCTCGACGACGGTCGCCTGACCGATGGTCAGGGTCGCACCGTCGACTTCCGCAACACGATGATCATCATGACCTCCAATCTCGGGGCTGAATATCTGACCCAGCTTGGCGAGAACGATGACAGCGATGTGGTGCGCGATCAGGTGATGGAAGTCGTGCGCGGTCATTTCCGCCCCGAATTCCTGAACCGTGTCGATGAGATCATCCTCTTCCACCGCCTGAAGCGGAACGAGATGGGGGCGATCGTCGAAATCCAGCTGGAGCGGCTGCGCAAGCTGCTCGCCGATCGCAAGATCACGCTGGAACTCGAAGACGAGGCCCGCACCTTCCTGGCCGACAAGGGTTACGACCCGGCCTATGGCGCGCGGCCGCTGAAGCGGGCGATCCAGAAGTATCTGCAGGACCCGCTTGCCGAAAAGATCCTGCAGGGCGATTTCCCGGACGGGTCGCACATCAAGGTGCTGGCCGGTTCGGACCGACTGAATTTCAAGCTGCGGGATGGTGCCGCGAAGGAAGCGGCTTAAGGCTTGCGATGAAAAAGAAAGGGCCGCTCTTCGGAGCGGCCCTTTTTGTATCTGGAGTTTGGATGGGCAATTGGCGCCTTACTGCGCGGCAGCCACTTCGTTGCCGTTGTCCTTGCTCAGGAGCGCGTCGATGCGGCTTCGTTCCTTTTCGAACTGGGCGAGCGCCCCGCCGTCCAGCGTCTTGCCGCCGGGCAGGCGGATGCGCAGGGGATCGACACGGTTGCCGTTGACGAGCAGTTCGTAGTGCAGGTGCGGGCCGGTCGAGAGGCCTGTGGTGCCGACCCAGCCGATCACCTGGCCCTGAACCACTTTCGAACCGACCTTCACACCCTTGGCGATCGCGCTCTGGTGGTTGTAGGAGGAGACATAGCCGTTGGCGTGGCGGATCAGGGTCTGGTTGCCGTAGCCGCCGGAATCCCAGCCGGCCTTTTCGACCGTGCCGTTACCGGCCGCGATGATCGGCGTGCCGCGGGGGGCTGCCCAGTCGACGCCGGTGTGCATGCGGGAAAAACCGAGGATCGGGTGGCGGCGCATGCCGAAGCCGGAACGGAAGGTGCCGTTCGGGACCGGGTTGCGCAGCAGGAACTGCCGGATGCTCTTGCCTTCCTCGTTGTAGTAGTCGACGGAATTGTCGTCCGGGTCCTGGAAGCGATAGAAGCGGGTCTGCGTGTCGCCGAATTTCGCGTTCACATAGAGCAGCTCGGATTCGTCCGTTGCCTGACCGCTTTCGTCGGCGACGGAGAAGAAGGCTTCGAGGCTGTCGGTTGGCTTCAGTTGCGCCTGGAAATCGACGTTGCTGGCGAGCAGCCGGATCATCTGCGCAATCATCGACGAATTCATGCCGTAGGAGAGCGCGGCGCGATAGACGCCGTCATAGACGCGGGGCAGATCGCGGCCGGCGCTCACGGTCGGCATGCCGCTGTCGTCGAAGGCGGTCGCAACCGCATCGAGTGCAGGCGGCTCGTAAGCCTTGACGAAACTGCCGCTATCGTCGAGCGCCATGGTGAAGACGTGGCGGCCGCCGGAATAGACGGTGGCGCGCACGACCTTGGCCTCGCCGTTCTCGCCTTTCTGGATGACGCCGATGCGCAACACGTCGCCTTCCTGCAGGTCGGTGGCACCGAGCGCCGGGCGCAGGTAACCGGCGATATCCTCGGCCTGAGCCTTGGCATAGCCGGCATTGATCATGACAGCCGCGATCGGGGTGGTGCGGCGCACGGGAATGACGTCGTCGGCGTATTCGGTCGTCTGGTCGGTGATCGTCTCGGATGGAGAAACCGACATATTCTCTTCAACGACGCGCGCCGAAAGCCCCTGCAGCAGATCGAGATCCGACGCATCCGAAGCGAAACGGCGAGGGTCGACATAGAAGAGGGAGGCGACCTGGGTGTTGCCCTCGGTCAGGACCGAACCGTTGGTCCGGACATTTTCCTCGACTTCATCGAGCGTCATGGAGGGAGCAAAGGCGAGCTTCGTTCCCTTCAGCGGGAAATCGAGGGTCTTGAGCGCCACTTCGGATTCGACGTCCGAACCATAGATCGTGCCGGTACGGCTGACCGGCGGGGCGGCTTCGGCTTCGTCCGAAGAGAAGATCGCCAGGGGATCGAAGCTCGGATAATTCTCGGACGGCTGATGATTGGCGGCCAGCGTCATCTTCACATGGGAGAAGGGCTGGCGGCGCACCACTTCCTTCTCGCCGTCGTGGATCATCGTCGAGACTTCGAGGATTGTGCGATCCGAAGGCTTGGCAACGATGCTGGGAGAGAGAATGCGGTTGCCGCGCTTGGCGGAGGCGGCCGGCTGGCTACCGCGAACACCCGGATCGAGGGCGGCATAGGCTTCAGCCGGAATGGCGAGCTGCTGGCGGCCGTCGAGGGCGGCAAAAAGAGCGACACCCATAAGAAGGCTGGAGGTGATGCCGGTCAGGAACGTACCCGACAGCCAGCGCAATGAAATCTCGCGCCGGTCAGGTGCCTTGCGGCCATCCGCCAGGATCGGAGGCTCGTTGCCGAGCGACCGGATCGTGTTCCTATCCGTGGTCATGCCAATAAAGCAGGGTCCCTATTGCAGCCGTTTTTTATTATGGTCTCTGTCGGTTGTCGCAAACTTGTGCATCTTTCGGCCCGGCGAGTCAAACTTGCGGCTCGGCATAGGGGAAATGAAGCGGTCGTTCACTGTACCCTTCTGCTTAGAGGCGGTGATTGTGAAAAACTGAGGGCAGAGAAGCCCCTATATAAGAGGGGAGGGGGGTAAATTATCCAAGCAGAGGGCCTCGAAACTTTTTTGCCCCTCAAATCCCTGGAAATCCGGGCCTTGTCAGAAAACTGTCATTTTTTCTGAAAAACCCTGTTGACTATTTCGTTGGTGGGGGACTATAACCCGCTCACCAACGAGGGCGGCGGCGCTGCTGGCGACCGACGAACTCGCTCTGAAGTTTCTTAGGAAATGCGGGGATG
>NZ_LMDA01000009.1 GCF_001424985.1 Rhizobium sp. Root1212 | reverse complement strand
AAGGAGAAACGTAGGAACTTGACCACCACGACCCACACGAACGATACCTAAAAGCGGGTCAATTCTCGGTGGAAACGCCGGGTCAGCTCTCAGTGGAAATCAACAGTCACATGCTCTCACACCCTCTCGGTCTCGAATTTTCCGCTCCTCAAGAGATGATTGAAATCTACCGAAATCTGGCGAACGACCTTGAAAAGGTTGGCCGAGACGGACCCGAATCTATCGCACCGAAAGTATCAATTTCAGATTGGATAATCGCCAAGCGTGCTGTCCCTATCATGGTGGGAACAGTCCTCGGCCACCCGACCGTGGGAGATGGGCGACCAGCGGCGACAACTGAAATTGTGTACTGGGACGAACACTGGCAACTCGCGCGTACGCTGACACGTTGGTATAGGCTCGGCCGTCCGCTGGTTGGAGGCGGCAACCAGTGAAATCTGAACCTGATCAGGAATTGCTCGACGAAGCTATCGAGCATCTAATGAACGCGACTTCGAACCTGCGCGCCGTAATTTCCCGAAGCCCGGGGAGGCTCAATCGTCGGTCGGCCCCAACTGCTCTGGCAGCGAGCCCTCGAAAATTTCTGGCTTTCTGTGCCTTCGTGCGATTGATGCGGCAGCAAAAGGAGTTTTTCGCCGAGGATACGTCGGTTTTAGTCGTCACTGTTCCACGCAACTGGCCCACCGATGATCTCGAATATGTAGCCGATGTTTGCTTAAAATCGAGCGACCGAGGCCTTTCGAAGGTGAAGACGTTTTGTCACCCGTCCCGGACCAAAAAGGGAAGCTGGGACTTTCAGCCAAGCAACTATTTGGACGCACAAAAGGTCATAGTCTTCCTACCACGAGGTGCGGAGCTGCATCCAGAAGTCGAGATTAGCGCCGATGAGATCATCGATCTGGAAATCCTTGATGATCGACATCTGGACAGCCTAACTCGGCAACTGGACACCGGCCCGCTGTCTTCAGACGAAAAGGAGCGCCTCCGGCAACTGGACCCTGCATTCATCAATGCCATTTTCCGCAAAGGTCGGTCAGCTGCCGTTGCTCTGAGCAAGCTTGAACGGCTTCAGGCCAGGCCAGCGAAAGGCCCGAGATTGATCCCGTTGGCGGCATACGGTGAAGCCGGGCAATGGGGCGAAAGGTTCAAGCGCGATCTCCGGCTGTGGCAATCCGGTAAGCTGGATTGGTCCGATGTGGATCGGGGCATCTTATTGTATGGCGCGCCGGGAACTGGCAAGACCACTTTCGCCACCTCACTGGCTTATGAATGTGGCGCGCACTTGGTCCCGACGTCGCTTTCTCGGTGGCAGAGCACCGGCCATTTAGGCGATCTGCTTAAGGCCATGAGGCAGGACTTCGCCGAAGCTCGCGATAGAGCGCCCTCGATCCTGCTGATCGACGAGATTGACAGCGTCGGGGATCGTCGTTCGTTTTCTGGTGATAACAAGAACTACTGCGTGGAAGTCGTGAACGGCCTGCTGGAGGCTTTGGACGGCTTGGGCGGTCGCGAAGGCGTGGTGGTCGTCGCATCTACGAATTTCCCAGAGGCCCTTGACCCTGCTCTCTTGAGAGCTGGACGATTAGAGACTCATGTGGAGATGAAACGGCCAGGTACAGTTGAGCGTGCAAGAATTCTTGAGTTTTACCTGCCCGCGCTTGATGCCCCCGACGAGTTCTATGAGGTTGCCCGGCAACTAAACGGAAAAACAGGTGCCGATCTTGAGCGCTTGGTTCGTAAAGCAAAACAGCTGGCACGGGCTGAGAACCGAACGACCATGATCGAGGACGTGTGGGCTGTCGTGCCACAACAGCCTGTTCTCAGCGACGATGATCGGTGGCGAATTTGCATCCACGAGGCTGCTCATGCGGTGATGACCGAGCTTTCTGATCTAGGAAGTGTGACCTGCATCGAGCTGTACGATGAAATGCACGACTGTGTTGAGGCGCACGATGCGCTGGGTCGGACGTCGTCAGATTGCCCGGTCCCTGCCCTGAGAACGGAAGAATGGTTCCGTTGGGACATCGCAATCACCTTGGCTGGGATGGCTGGTGAAGAGCTTGTGTTCCGCAATCGCTCGACTACAGCCGGTGGGTCGCAGGGAAGCGACCTGACTAGTGCGACCGATGCCGCAGCTCTCATGGTTGCTAGATTTGGCCTCGGAAAGCGGCTTTCGGTATTTGCTGACGATGTTGACCGTCCGGTTTACAAGGTTTTCCAAGAGGTGCCCAAGCTTAGAGCCGATGTCGATGACATCCTGCGCGCAGAATATTCGCGAGCAAAAAGACTGCTCGATGCGAACCTCAACACCATGATCACCCTCGCCCAAGCACTGAAGGAAGAAAGACGTCTGGAAGGCGAACGTCTGAAGACCCTCTTGAAAGGCCTTTCCGCAACCGAAGGCTCTCCGAAACTTGTTGGAATGGCAGGCTGACCAATCATGGCCAGTTATGAAGCGGTCGGGCTGACCATTTTTTCGCCGGTCTCCTCCCCTTGCCCACACTCACCGTAAGGAAGCGCTATGAAGGCTTGGATCGTCAGTGATATGCACGTCAACAATTCCGAACTTGCACGGAATGGTCTTGAAATTCCGGAGGCAGATATCTGCATCTGCGCGGGTGATGTTTCTGGAATCGTAGAGATGTCGATAACATTCTTGCTCCGTAACATCAGCCCCCGAATGCCAGTCATAATGGTCCTAGGCAATCACGAATATTATGGGTCTACAATCGATGCGAACCTAAAAACCGCCAAGCGAATGACGAAGGGCACGAACATCACCGTGCTCGAAAACGAGACCTTCTTCTTTGGCAACGTGCGGATTATTGGTGCGACGCTGTGGACAGATTTCGAGATTGAGCACGGTCTTAAAACCGAGCTGCCGCTTTCCGAACGGAAGGCTTTCGCGATCAACGTTTGTAAGCACTACATGATGGACTTTCACGCAATTTACCGGTCGGATTGGCCTCAGCGTGGGATGCCCGGGCTTCTTACCGCCAAGGAGTTGATTGAGCGCCACATGCAAAGTCGCACCTTCATCACCAGCGAATTGACCGATCATTTCAATGGCCGCACTGTGGTGCTCTCACACCATGCACCACTGCCCCGATCATTACACCCTCGCTTCAAAGGGCATCCGAGTAATGGCGCATTCGCGTCCGACCTTTGTGCGCTGATCTCGGAGGGTAAACCTGATTTTTGGGTGCATGGTCATGTTCACCATTTCCTCGACTATCAAGAAGGCTCAACGCGAGTGATTTGCAACCCAAGAGGGTATGAGCGTGAGCGCGCTCACACGGGATTTATCTCCGGTTTGGTGATCAATATTTGATCCAGGAGTCAGAGAGCCCACCACTCAAACGATATTCTCTCAAAACGGTCGCGATTGCTCGCGCGTCGTCCATTGTCATTCGGTTATGACCGACCCCACCAGATCGCGCCTCTTCAAGAATTTGTGCCGCAGCGCGAACCAACTCACTATCTTCATCGCGGGTCTGAGCTTGCGATCTACTATTTCGTATATTCGACATGGACAACGTGATCCGATCACTCCTGTGAAAAGGATCGGAGCGGTTTCTTCATGCGTCAAGCTATGAATAGCGCATCTGAGGCGCATTCTCTGGCGAACCTATAACTGTGGCCCGAAAATCCAGGACTTCAACTCCGAGCCAGGATTTGAAAAAGCCGCTCGGCCTCGGACGCACCGCTCTCGACCCAAGGCGCAGATATGTTGATTCCGATGAAGTTCCCGAACCCGTTAGACGGGGAACCACGCCTGATCCAGTAACGGCTTAGCTGCACACTACCCCGGACGCGATTGGCAGTGCGTCCGGGAAAACAGCCCCTGTCAGAGGGAGTTCGTAATCCCCCCATCGATGACGATGTCCTGTCCCGTGATGTAGGCAGCCTCATCAGAGATGAGATAACTCAGCAGACCTGAGATTTCTGACATCTCCGCAAAGCGACCCATTGGGATGAGCTTCATCCAGTCTGCTTCCATCTCCATGCTATTCACGAAACCCGGCAGCACGTTATTCATGCGGATTTTATTGGCCGCATGCGTTTGAGCGTAGATTTTCGTGTAGCTCCGTAATGCAGCCCTCATCACGCTCGACGTCGGAAAGAGCGTTGAAGGCTGTACAACCCCATACGTTGAGATGTTCACAATCGCGCCACCACCCTGCTCCTGCATGATCGGCGTCACCAAGCGCGCGATCCTTGCGACATTCAGGAAGTAGATTTCCATTCCATCGAGCCAGTCCTGGTCGCTTAACGAGGAAACGACACCTTTAGGGCCGTGAGCTGCGCTGTTCACGACGGCATCGATACGGCCCCACTTTTCAAATGTTGCAGAGACTAGCCGCTCCAGGTTGTCGGTGGATCGGTTCGAACCCGTGACGGCAATGCCGCCGAGTTCGGCTGCGAGTGCCTCCGCCTTACCAGAGGAAGACAAAAGCGCCACTTGATAGCCGTCGGATGCGGCTCTACGGGCGAAGTCCGCTCCCATCCCGCTTCCCGCTGCGGTTATCAAAACTACTCGATCCGACATAGGTCCTCCTTGCGCCCTCACAGCAGGTCGCGCGAGGGGTGTCATTGGTGCTTTTTACTGACGGTCAGCCTTTAGCGAACGTTTCAACGAGCGCTGGCTGAGCATTCTGCCAGGCGCGACGCGTCTGTTCGCTGACCGCGCTGAAGTGGTCCTGCGGCGGCTGGGCGTAGTATCCCAGTCTCGAAATCTGGTAAGCACCCTTCTGGTAGAGATTGGCCAAACCTTCAGCCATATTCAGCGCCATCAAATTCGGGTTTAGGATTGGGAACGGGGCCGGTTCGCCGCCATTCATCAGGTACTTCTGATACGAAGCAGCGATAATCGTGCAGTTCAGGATGACGGCTTCAGCGCCGGTGCGCTCGATGGACTTTGCGGTGACTTCCACGACGTCCTTCGCCACACCGTCTGTATCACGAACCATATCGCGCACGTACCAATTGATCACATCAAGACCAAGGATTCGATCCGACGCGCCATAGAGCTTCACGTTGTCCTTCATCTGGGAACCCGCCTTGACGTGGTCGGTCACGATCACAGCAGTCCGCCCGTAGAAGGAAAGCATGTTGAGGCTAGCTTCGAACGGGCCAACCACCGGAATGTTCACCAGTTCTCGCGAAACCATGACGCCTGGGTCATAGCAGCACCCGCTGATAACTGCGTCGTAGCCGTCCTCTTCAGACTTTTTCACGGCCTCATAAAGCGCGGCCTCGACAATATGCTTTGGGTAAAAGTAGTCCATGTCGGCGGGACAACCCTCCAGATGCGTCACATCGAGCGTCGTGTCGTCCATGGCATAGTGCGACAACGTCTCCTTGATGAGGTCGTCGTACGCGAGAGTGCCGAAGGGATTGATGAAGTTGATGCGCCGCGCCATGCCAATCTCCAGTAGGGATGTTGGATAATTTGACCCGTTGGTATTTTAATTTGCCCAACCAGTCAATCTGACGTTGGATCGTCGCGGACGATCTTTTTGAACAAGGTCTCCACGTGGCCGGACCCAGATTGCCAATTCACACCGAGAATCGTTGCAATCGAGCGACCGATATGTTTTAGATACTCATTAGTCAGTTTTTATAACCTACCAATCAGTCAAAGAAATTGAAAACAAAATGGGGGCAGACTGGATGGGAGATTCAATGGATCAGCTTCAGCATCAAAACCGCGTGACGTTTCCAGGCTTGGATTCCGATCAAGGCTCCGTTCGCGGGCAGGTGGAAAGAAAATCATCGATGGCAAATCAAACCGTAAAGCCGAAGATCGTCGAGCGCGACGAGATTGTTCGGGTCAGCAACCTGGGTAAATCCTTTGGCACCCACAAGGTATTGGAGGGCATCAATCTTACGGTGCGTTCCGGAGAAGTGCTTGCCATCATTGGCCCGAGCGGCTCTGGCAAGAGCACCCTGCTCCGTTGTCTCAACCAACTAGAGCCTCAGACCGAGGGAATTATTACGCTCGCCGGGATAACCCTCGATGCCGCAAAACCTGCATCCAAAAAGCAGTTGAACGATCTGCGCCGCGCTGCGGGGATGGTGTTTCAATCTTTCAACCTATTCCCGCATTTGACCGTGCTGCAGAACGTGAGCCTCCCCCAACAGCGTGTTCTTGGTCGCACAAAGGCAGACGCCGATACGCGGTCTCGTGCGCTCCTTGAAAGAGTAGGCCTTGCCAACAAGGCTGACCATTATCCGGTCCGGTGTTCGGGCGGTCAGCAGCAGCGTATTGCAATCGCACGCGCACTCGCCCTCGATCCCAAGATCATGCTTTTCGACGAACCGACCTCTGCTCTTGACCCGGAACTTGGACTGGAGGTCCTGGCGGTTATGAAAGAACTGGCCGAAGCGGGGATGACAATGATCGTAGTCACCCATGAGATGCATTTTGCTGAGACCGTCTCCAACCGCGTTATGATCATGGCAGACGGGCGGGTCCTTGAAGAAGGACCTAGCGCGTCGGTGATGCGCGACCCGCAGACAGAACGAGCCAAGCGTTTCCTGCAAGCGGTGAGAAATCGATGAACGCCGAAACCTTTCTCATAATCCTAAGCGGCATCCCGTGGACAATAGCCATCACGGTGGGCGCGTTCACGATGGGCGCGCTCCTGGGTATTCCGTTGTGCGCGATGCGTGTGTCGAAATCCGGTATCCTGCGGTACATGGCCACGATGATCATCTTGATCCTTCGGTCCATTCCCCCGATTGTCTGGCTGTTTTTCCTCTACTTCGGCATCGGGTCAGGATACCTACAGGTAGGGCCGATTGAGTCATCGATTATCGCGCTCGGCCTAATTACCAGCGCTAATCTCGCAGAAATCTATCGTGGAGCCCTTAAGAGCATCCACGTGGGACAATGGGAGGCGTCGCATGCGCTGAATATGCCGCGCTGGTCCATCTTCAAGGACATTATGGTTCCGCAGCTGGTGCGCGTTATTCTGCCCTCAGCGACGAGTTACATGATCGGCCTTTTGAAGGACTCCGCGATTGCATCGACCGTTGGCGTTACAGAGGTCGCTTTCCAAGCGAACTTCGTATCGCGCCGTCAATTCCAAGGTCTAGAAGTGTTCGCAGTCGCGGGCCTCTTCTACATCCTTATAAGCCTGCCTATAGCCGCCATCGCGCGGTACACGGATGGCGTCATGCGAGCGAAGGTGGCACGGTAATGGACCTGATAAATTTCTGGCTCGAAAACCTGCCCACGATGATCGACGGACTGATTGTCAGCCTCCAAGTCACCGGCGCTGCACTCGTAGTAGGTATTCCTCTCGGTCTGCTGCTAGCTCTGGGCGTCCAGGCGAAAACGAAAGCAGTGCGTTTCTCATCAATGGCATTTGTCGAGATCGGCAGAGGTGCCCCTGCCCTGATCATGCTGCAGTTCGCCTACTTCGGCTTGCCGCAAGCTGGTATTAGCCTGTCTTCTTTTGCGGCCGCAGCTGTAGCGCTAGCCTGGACCACGAGTGCTTACACCAGTGAGATTATCCGCGCCGGGCTTGAAGCCGTCCCCCATGGCCAGCAAGAAGCAGCAGTGGCGGTAGGCTTCACGCGAATTGATGCACTGCGCTTCATCATCGTGCCACAAGGCCTTCGAGTGGCAGCCCCGGCATTGCTGGGCTTCTCCATCTTGATGTTGCAGGCAACGTCACTATGCTTCGCAATCGCATTGCCGGAACTGCTCTCGCAGGCTTACATGATCGGCACCAACACGTTCCAGTATTTGCCCATCCTGCTTTTTGCAGGGCTTCTGTATGCATCCATTTGCGTACCGGCAACAATTGCCGTCTCCCTGCTTGAACGTAGTCTCAGCAAGCACTCTGCATGACCGATTGGCCGCCGCTGAAAGGCGGCCAATCTCTCTGCAGCGCCCCGCGCAGCGGATACTTTGCTTTTTTTAGGATTGATCGCCTAAAAAGTAGCCAAGCGATCCAAATGAATTGACTGATGGGTCAGAATTTCTATAAGTTTGAATCGTAGCTCTACATTCGATGAAGAATCGACTGTGATGGCCTGAGCCTCGTGTAAGTGGCGCGGGTTCTAACTTGTACAAACGAGGACCGGATGAAGACGAAAGTCAGAGAAGAACTCAAGCTCAAGAAGCAGGCCTATGTACAAGAGGAAATTCTCACTGCCGCTGCCACACTTTTTGCTGAGACAGGCATTCGAGCAGTAACAATCGACGACATCGCATCCAGCCTTGGTTACACTAAAAGTGTCGTCTACTATTACTTCAAGAACAAGAATCAAGTCCTTTGGGAAATTTTCCAGCGCATCCACGAAGCGTGGTCGCAGGATATGACCTCCATAATGGAGTCAGACCTTCCCCCTGCCGAACTACTTGGTGCTATGATCCGTCAACATGCTCTGAACGTGATGGGACGCAAAGC
Source organism: Rhizobium sp. Root1212 (assembly GCF_001424985.1). GTDB lineage: Bacteria > Pseudomonadota > Alphaproteobacteria > Rhizobiales > Rhizobiaceae > Pararhizobium. The sequence continues at coordinate 69,853 of NZ_LMDA01000009.1, read as the reverse complement.
GTGGACGGCGATTTATTTTCGCGACCAGGGTGAACTGACGACCGACCAACAGAAAATTATTGTCAAGCGTAAGCGCGAGTACGATCAATTGTTCAAGAGCGCTTACACAAAGGGTGTGGAGGCCGGGATTTTCCGTGACATACCGACGTATCTGGTCGTCAGCGGCATCATCGGCATGGCCAACTTCACACACGCTTGGTTTAAGGAGGGTGGAGCGATGTCCCCTGAGGAAATCGCGGATCACTATGTCGAGATCATCTTGAACGGCTGTAAGAAAAATTAGCCGCACCAAAGTGAGCATCGTCAGGCGGGACCGCAATAGCAGAGCCACGCTGAACTACAAGCTTCTACAGGAACGCAGCACCCTTCGACAGATAAGAGCCGTATTTGAAGGGCGCTTTACTCTAAAAGGTAAATCGTTGGGCACGCGAATCAAAAGCGGCCAACTATTGTTGGCCGCTTCCACGCAAAGTCAAGATACTCTGATAAATGTGCGTCTCAACCGTGACCCACCATCGCCTTCACTTCAAGATATTCGGTGATCGAGTGATGGCTTGACTCGCGGCCATTTCCGGATTGCTTGTATCCTCCGAACGGGGCCTTAGTGTCTCGCTCTGGATAATTTATGAAAACCGAACCGACACGCAGCTGTCTCGCGACTTTGCGCGCACGCTCTATGTTGCCTGATTGGATGTATGCTGCGAGCCCGTAATTAGTGTCGTTAGCAATTCGAATGGCTTCGTCTTCATCCTCATAAGGTATTATGCACAGGATCGGCCCGAAAATCTCCTCGCGGGCAATCGTCATCTCGCTGGTGACGTTTGAAAAGATTGTGGGGCGCACGTAGTAGCCCACCTCGAAGCCCTCCGGCTTCCCTAGCCCGCCGATAATGACATTGGCACCTTCGTCTATCCCCGTCCGAATAAGCCTTTGAATTTTCTCGAATTGCACTTTACTCGCAACCGGACCAAGGATCGTTTGAGAGTCCATTGGACTGCCTACTGTTTGACCCTCAGCGGCTTGTCTTGCCAGCCTGACAGCGTCGTCATAATGGGTTTTCTTCACCAGCATTCGGGTTGGCGCATCACAAGATTGCCCACTATTTGAAAAGCACGCAGCGACGCCCCGCCGCACCGCCGTGACCAGATCGACATCATCGAGCAAGATGTTGGCGGACTTTCCGCCCAGTTCCTGTGCGACGCGTTTGACCGTATCGGCAGCGGCTTTTGCCACGGCAATCCCAGCCATGGTGGAGCCGGTAAAGGAAACCATATCAAGATCAGGATGGGCGGAGATTGCCGCACCAACGGTTCCCCCTTCCCCATTTACCAGATTGAAAACGCCTGCTGGAAGTCCTGCTTCCTCAAGAATCTCAGCAAACAAAATCGCGTCAAACGGCGCAATCTCGCTCGGTTTTAAGACCATCGTGCAACCTGCCGCAAGCGCCGGGAGAACTTTCGTCACAACCTGAAAAATCGGCCAGTTCCAAGGTGTAATCAAGCCAACGACGCCGATGGGCTCTTTCACGATTACAGTCGTTCCGCTGCGCTCTTCAAATTCGTAGCGGCCCATGATTTCAATCATTGCTAGAAACTGACCCACGCATATTTCAGTCTGGGCTTTCAGGCTGAGCGTTATCGGCGATCCCATTTCTTGAGTAACTATGTGAGCGAGTTCAGGCTGGCGGCGCTGGAAGATTTCGAGCGCTTTCTTAAAGAAATCGATCCGTTCACGAACCGTCGTTTGGGAATATGCCTTAAACGCTTGTCTCGCCGCCTTAACGGCATGGTCGACGTCCTCTGCAGTACCATAAGCAACTTTCGCAAAGGGCTTCTCAGTCGATGGATCAATCACTTCCATGTAGCGAGGTGTAACCGGGTCTTCCCAGCGCCCATTGATGAAAAACTTCGAATAATGATCCATCGGTATTTCCTTCCTCCTTGGTCTCCGCTTACGCTGATTTCGAGTGGCCAGTTCGCAGATTTGCGTCGCTGAACGATGCATAACGTTCGAAGAAGTCGGCGCTGCCTGCGATCAGATCACTTTGAGCGAAGCCCGCCGCCTTGAACCAAGGCGTCCCTTGGTTGCGCAGAGCATCCGTGAGTTTGTTCGCCACAGGGACCACCTCAGTGACGAGCCGCCTCTTGATCAAATCGAAATCTGGAAATTCCTTCGCTTGTTCGAGCCAAAACGAGCGTCCTGCCAGGAAACCAGATGCACCAGCGCCAAATGCGTGCGAGAGAGCTTGCTGGAAACTTGCGATGCTTGATCCTGCGGTGAGCATGACCCAAGGAATGTTAATTGCAGCTCCCAATTCGCGATAAACGGTTTCAAGGCGCTCGTGGGCGGACGGTTCAGAAAGACCGTCGGATACCACAACCGGATTCTCCAGCTGAAATAAGTCGACCTGATATTCTGGCTTTTGGAACTCCTGGATCACATCAATCATCTGTAGAGGGCTGAAATCGGGAGCCCCAGGGTGCTCATACGAGAGCGGGCTCAACAGGAAAACAATGTCCATCGCGCGGCACTGACGCCCCACTTCCAGCACCAGGCGCTTCTGGTGGGAAATGACGTCCGTATCGACGTCCGGTCGAAACCAAAGCGACAAGTTCACGGCATCAGCACCGAGGCGCTTCGCTTTCGCGATGATGTCTTCACAGAAGAGGTAGTTCCGTATCCCGCCAGCGGTCCGTTCAAGATGCCCTTGTTCAACCGCGATAATCAGGCCGCACTGGTGACCGAGGTGCTCCGCCGCAGAGGGATAGCCGTATTGAGGGTCCACAAGGACCGCCGTTGAATGCCGCGACCAGATGTCGAGTATTGCAGACTTAAGCTGAGCCACCCTCTGGAAATCAAAGCGACCGTCTTCAGATAGATTCGCAACGAGTTGCTCCATGGCTGGGCGCTGGCTAACGGCGGACATCGACAGGAAACCTTGGTCGTCAGAAAGACGACGGAGCCCTCTGTACTTCCCTGGACTCAAACGCATGATTGCCCCCTGTGGTCTAAGACTGGAGTTGCGATGGTTCGTAAATATGATCTTCCGACCGACTATTGCATCGACTAAGCGCATCGCGAACTTTTGGAACGAGTTCCCCAAATTGGTCCGCAACCGATACGCCCGCCTCGCGCAACTTCGCGGCCTTTGTGGCGTATCCGCCCACACCGTTCCGCACGATGGCTCCAGCATGCCCAATGGCGCTGCCATTCTTAACTGAACTACCTGATAGGTATGCGATCACCGGCTTGGACACTTCGCGAGCAATATACTCAGCTGCACGTTCTTCGTCGGTTCCGCCTATTTCGCCAAGCAACACAACAGCGTCCGTCCCCTCGTCCTGCTCAAAGAACGGGATCAGGTCGCAAAACGAACTTCCTTTTACAAGATCGCCGCCTGTCGAGACGACCCCGCTGATACCGAGGCCGAAGCTGCGAAGCTCGGCCAGTACGGCATAGGCAAGTGAACCACTTTTGGCGACAACACCGATATTGCCCGGAATACATACGTCCTCGCTGAAGTATCCCGCCTTCACCACGCCAGGAATAAGTAGCCCTGTAGAATTGGGGCCGATGATGCAGGCCCCGTTGTCGCAGGCAAATCGCTTCAGTTCGACCATGTCGTGGACGGGCATGTATTCACTTATGATCACGATCCGGCGGACCCCTTCAGTGATTGCCATCTTAGCTCGACTGCAGACTTCGAGTGGATCATCGAACATCAGCAACAATTCAGGTACGGACGCCTTTAGCGCTTCAGCAAGGTCTGAACGAAAAGCCTGTCGAGACTCTTGAGGAAAAACGGACTGTGTACCGGTCGCCCATGCAATCTCCGTTCCCGCAGCCGCCATTGACTGCAACTGCCGTGCTGAGGACCGCGTGGAAATACCGGTAACGCCCACAGTGGGAGGTGTACGAAAGAAGGGCGTCATCCCTGCTCCAATATTTTTTGAACACGATTGATTGCAGCCTCCAGGTTCAAGGAGTTGAGCTGCCCCCTTCGTGCCAAAATATCGCTGGCACCAACGGACCCTCTGCCGTGAAAGTTGAAGACAACGGGAAGCTGCGCGGCACCGGGTAAGGTAGCGAGCGCGTCGAGAAGCTCCTCGGCCACCTCATCTAGAACGTAGCCGCAGCTGATGGCATTGATAAGCAAAATGGAAATTCCATGCTGCTCGCGCATCGACGTCACGCATTGCCGAATAAATTCAGCTATACGGTTTTGCGCAATCGCGTCGTCAATGTCCGCTACAGCAGCAACAGGCCTTCCTGCCTTGCTAAGCCAGTCTATAATTGACAGGTTCAAGCCGCCTCCGAGCCCGATTAGCCCGACGGGTCCTCCGGTCGCGACGGCCTTCACACTGGGTAGCTTGCTGCCTCGCTTGGGAACGGGCTCATCAATAAATTGTGCGAGCGCAGTTTGACGGGACAGTGCCGCGTCATCGATATCGATACGAGCATCCAGCGCAATTAGGTCATCGTTCGACGTCTCAACCAGCGGATTGATCTCTGCAAGAGTGGCATCTGAGTTCTTCATCAGCTGGCAAAGGCGCTGACAAACATCCGAATATTTGTCGATTAAGCCTGCAGGAAAACCAACATTTCGTAGCTCAGATGCCAACCTGACTCGGTCTACAATGCCAGCGCGAGTGCTTAGCAGGAATATTTGTTCCGGGTGCTCGATGGCGGTTACTTCGATATCAACACCGCCCTGCGGGCAGGCCATAATGTGAATTTCGTCTTCGTGAATCAGGGCAGCCAAGTAGCGTTCGGCCTTGATCGCCACGCGGGGCTCGACCAGCACTTCGCCAACGACATGCCCACTTACTGATTTTCCGAGCAGTCCCTCCAACATCGCATGAGCTTGATCGCGGTCATTAGCGAAGACTATCCCACCGTTTTTTCCACGGGCCCCGGCCGGTACCTGAGCCTTCAAGGCGACGGGGTATTGCAGCTGCAACAAGGCTGCATCCAGGTCCTGTGGCGTTGACACAGCGAAACCTTCCGGCGCATTTACGCCGTGCTCTCGCAAAAGGGTTTTGCCATGGCGTTCGAGTAGCAACATTCACATCACCGTCTTCATCGGAAACCTGATCAATCAGCGAGAATTTGTATTCGTGATAAATCCTCATGAGCGAAGGAAGAAAGTCAGAATCAAACGCTCATCCCATTGCTTTTATAGTGATTTCGATGTTCAGTTACGAACTAGAATGTAACACCTATGACTGTAGGAAAACTATGGCTTCTCCTCAAAGAAGGCTCCCTTCACTGAACGGTCTCCGAGCTTTTGCGGCGGCAGGCAAGTGTTTAAATTTCAGAGTGGCGGCAGAGGAACTGAACGTTACGCAGGGAGCAATAGCCCAGCACATACGCAGCCTTGAACTTGATTTGGGGGTAAAGCTTTTCGACCGAATGCCACGGTCGGTCGCGCTGACAGATGTCGGACGTACTTATCTGGTTGAAGTTCAACGTGCGTTTGACATCCTCGCAGATGCAACAAACAATGCTCGGGAAGACACCAATCACGTTACCATCAATGTGACGCCCAGCTTTGCGGCACGTTGGTTGCTACCAAATCTGCGAGATTTTCGACGGGCTCATCCTGAAATTGAGGTTAGCTTTCTCGCTACCGATCAAATGCCAGACTTCAAAACGATGGGTGTCGATCTGGCGATCCGGGATGCCCATGCTCCGTTCCCGGATAATACCCAACATGAGTTCTTGTTCGAACGACAGCTGATCGCCGTAGCAAGCCCGGAATGGGTTGAGAAAAACGGCATGCCTTCAGGCCCCGACGATCTAGCGGATCACGTGCTGCTCCACGACATGGAGGATGAGTGGCCGCTATTCTTGAAGACGGCCTTTGGAAGCCCCCAGGTGAGTGCCGCCCATAACATCACGTTTAACTTTGCAACCCTAGCAATCGACGCTGCGGTAGCAGGTGAAGGAATTGCTATCGCCAGCCTTCTCCTCGTCGAGAACGATCTAAAGACCGGAAAACTCATCCGCATCTTCCCGCACGCGCTCCGCTCCCCGTCGGACTACTACATCGTTGTGCCAAACCGGAATAAGGATCGCGTCGCCACCAAAACCGCTTGGGCGTGGCTTCGCGCTATGCGACAGACCCGATAGCTGCCCAATCTCGGTTGTTTAGAGGATTTTGCTGAAGAAGGCTTGCGCCCGTTCATTGTTGGACCGCTCGATGACGTCGCGGGGCTTGCCCTTCTCAACAACGACGCCCTGATCCATGAAAATGAGTGTGCTACCCACTTCCCGCGCAAACCCGATTTCATGCGTCACGACGATCATCGTCATCCCTGTCTTCGCCAATTCGCACATTACGTCGAGCACTTCGCCGACACGTTCCGGATCGAGCGCGGAGGTTGGTTCGTCGAACAGAACCACCTTGGGTTCCATGGCGAGCGCTCTCGCGATTGCCACACGTTGCTGCTGCCCCCCAGACAATTGGCGGGGGTAATAGTTTTCGAAGCGATCCATCCCGACTTGCGCAAGCAGGGCCCGAGCCTTTTCAATCGCCTGCGTTTTGGGCGTGCTCCTTACCTGGATTGGCCCTTCAATCACGTTCTCAAGCGAAGTGCGGTGGGCAAACAGGTTGAAGCTCTGGAACACCATGCCGATTTGGGAACGCTGGTGGCAGAGTTCAGAATCGGACATCTCGTGCAGAATTCGCCCGTTTTGTCGGTACCCGATTAAGTCATCTTCAACCCATATTCTCCCTCGATTGATCGTTTCGAGGTGATTGATGCATCGCAGCAGGGTTGATTTGCCGGACCCGGAAGGACCAACAATACACTGGACATCGCCCTTCGCGACACTGAACGAAACACCCTTCAAGACTTCCAAATGCCCGTAGCTTTTGTGGACATCTTCAATTCTGACTAGGTCCATTAGAACCTCCCCGGAGCAATGTTTCGCATCATTTTTCGAGCAAAGGAGCCGCCGCTTGTGTCCCGCAGAGCCTTTTCAATCCAGTGCTGGAGGATCGAGAAAATGGTCGTGAGCGCGACATACCAAATGGTTGCTGCAAGCAGAACTTCGATGACCTGGAGATTCTGCGTATAAATCTTCGCAGATTGACTTGCTAATTCTTGGTAGGCAACGACGTAGGCTATCGAAGAGTATTTCAGCATTGCGATAAATTCATTGCCTGTCGGTGGAATTACCACCTTTAGGGTCTGCGGCAGGATAACCCGCTTGGTGATTTTCCAAGGCGAAAGACCGATGGATTTGGCAGCTTCGATTTGCCCAGGGTCAACCGAGATGATGCCTGCCCGGACGATTTCCGACATGAAGGCACTCTCGGTCAGTGCCAATCCGAGCAAGGCAGCAACAAACGGCGTCACTATATCGTTTGTCGAACCATAAAAGATGAAGGGTATCCAAACATTTGGCACAACCAACGCAATGTTGAACCACAAGAGCACTAGAACGAGAGCGGGAATACCCCGGAATAACCATACATATGCGGCGGCTGCGTTGCTTACGACAGAGTTCTGAGAACCTCGTGCAATGGCGACGATCAAGCCCAGCAATAGCCCAAGCGCCATGCTCCCAATCGTGAGATACATTGTACCCCCGATCCCGGACAGAATAATGGTCGAAGTCGCATACTGCGGGATGGTGGACCATTTGATCTGCGCCCCGGCGAGCACGTAGACAAACCCACCCAGAACCGCGACCAGGAGCAGTGCCGAAATCCAGCGTTCGTAGTGCGGGAGCGGCCTAATCTCGAAATCCTGATGTGTCGAGTTTTCCGGCATATCTGCTCGCTTGTTCGCTTCCGTCGGAGAATAAAGTGGGGATTGAAAAATCGCTTCAGCCTTGGCCATCTTGTCGCCTTTCAACGGAGTTCACACCTCCGTTCTGACTTTAGATCGCGGTAACCAACTGTTGTCGGTGAACCGCCTATCTCACTTTCGAAAGAGTGTCGGACTTTCCGTAATAGCCTCTGCGCCCAACGGAATATGCGCCGTTGCGTCTTAAGGAGATGAGGCTCTCCGTTATTTGCAGAGCACTAACGTTGGGATCGATAAGGGGAAGTGCACGGCTTTCCGGGTTTTCACGAAGCCAGGTTTCGACGCATGCTCCCACCATAGTGCAAGCAATTACGACGGCTTCGATTGCATCGTCCTGTATTAATTTGCTCGCCAACCCGACTGCCTTCTCGCCAGCAGAAGCAGGATCACGGAGCATTTCCGGCGTGTGCATGTCGATTGCCGTTAGCTCGCGACAACGGTTAGTGCCGTTTACAGCAATGAGGTCGGCCATGAACGAAGCAGCCTGATGATAGTCGGTCACAATTGCGAAGTCCCGGCCGTAGAAGGGGGCCAGCTGCAAGCAGGCTTCAAGCGCGCCTACCACCGGAATATCAACTTTGCCACGCGCCACGCGAACGCCGGGGTCATAACAGCAACCAATGATAACCCCATCAAATCCCTCGGCTGCTGCAGCCTCGACTGCTTTCACTACGAGGTATTCGCTGAAATACGGGTCCCTGCGTTCCGGGACCTCTGGCGTACTAGTGAACACTACTTCGGTCCCCGACGCCACGAACGGCGCAAGGCTGCTCTCGATTAGAGCGTTGGTCTCGTTATTTCCGAAGGGATTGATGTAGTTTATCCGGACTGACATCTCCAACCTTTCATAGAGGTGAGAGCGGGCTTTCGCCCGCTTGTTTAGTCGTCACCGTGAATTGTTGCTTTGTCGACGGAAAGGCTGGACATACCCCACGCCTCCATTACCTTGGCGTACGAGCCGTCATCGATGGACGCCTGAATTACGCCCCTGATTGCTTCGGCAAGACCAGCTTCCCCTTTTGGCAGGATGAAAGCGACCGCTCCCGGCTTGAAGTTCTCCGACGCAAGAAGCTCGAACTGATCAGGATTTTCCTTGACGTAGTACGCACCACTCGGGCTCTGAACGGACACAACATCAACGCGTCCAGATCGGAGCGCGAGAAGGCCTGCGGTGTCCGCATCAAAGACTGAAATCTCGATGCCCTTCTTTCCGGCTGCCTCGCATTCCTTGCTGATCGTCTCGATGTTCACTTGAGACGTGGAGGCAATGACCCCTGCCCTTAGCCCACACAACGACTGTTTTTCTGTTATGTTTTTCGGGTTGCCTTTGGGAAAAACAACGGTCCAACCGTCCTTGGCGTAGTCCACAAGAAGGTATTTCTGTCGTCGTTCCTCGGTATCAACCACGCCGTTGAGCAGGATATCATAGCGCTTGCTTTCCAGCCCGCTGAAGAGAGAGGCAAACGATGCAGACTTCCAGTCGACGCCCAAACCCAATGACTTCGCCCAGATTGCCATCAATTCGGGCTCGTATCCGAGAAGAGTTGTCCCGTCCTTGTCGTAGAACATGTATGGCGGGTAACCGATACTGGTTCCAATGACGAGCGTGCCTTTCTCCATCAAAGCCTGAGGGACTTTGGCAGATAGGTCTTCAGCAGAAGCTCCCGTACAGCTGAAACCCAAAGCTGCGATTGCGCCCAGCAGCGTCATGCGAACTCGAAACGTCATGTCTTCCTCCTTCTTTGAACCCCTTGGTTGCTTCAGTTCAGTGCTTTAGTTCTCCGCCAGGATGATTTCGGAGAGACGTTCTCCGATCATGATGGTTGCTGCGTTGGTGTTCGCAGAAACTACGACCGGCATGATCGATGCATCCGCTACCCTCAGCCCTTGAATTCCATGCAATCTCAGGGTCGGATTAACGACGTTCATACGATCTCCAGCAGGTCCCATCTTGCAGGTGCCCGATTGGTGGAATGCCGTAATGACATTCTCGTCGATCCAATTGTTGAGTTCATCCTCGCGATGGAGGTTCGGACCAGGAGAGATTTCCCGCTTACGGTAGGGGTCCATCGCTGGCGATCCCACGACCTTGCGAACGATCTCAATGCCTTCTCGCAGAGACTGCCGATCAACCGGGTCTTGGAAGTAGTTCAGATGAATTTCCGGCGTGTCTCGCGGGTCCTTGCTACGCAAACGCAGCTGTCCCCTACTATTGGCGCGCATAAGGCCGATGTGGTTCTGGAAGGTCGGGAACGGATAGGCCTTGTATGAATCCGGCATCAAGGCGACGGGGAGCAGCTCAAATTTTATGTTGGGCCTGTCCAACCCGTGACGCGACTTTAAGAAAGCCGCAGCTTCAAATTGATTACTAGCGCCTAATCCGGACCGACGAAGGAACCAGCGAAGACCGGTCAGAAAGTTGCGAGGGAACTTCATCGCTGACAGCAGAGAGTCTGCTGGGTCCTTGCACTCAAACTGAACAGCGATGTCAGGGTGGTCCTGGAGGTTCTGACCGACGCCAGGCAGGTCCAACGCTACCGGGATATTCAAGCGCATGAGGGCTTCGGCGGGCCCAATGCCCGAGAGCATAAGAAGTTGGGGGGAATTGATTGCGCCGCAGGATACGATCACCTCGCGAGACGCCCTGAAAATCTCAGTCTTTCCTCGTAAAACGACCTCAATTCCAACTGCCCGCTTCCCCTCCAGGAGAACCCGGTTCACGAAAGCGGCCGTCAAGATCGTCAGGTTCTTCCGGTTTCTGACGTCCTTTGTCAGATAAGCCTTGGCGGTGCTGCTGCGTGCGCCGTTACCAATCGTTTGTTCATTCGGGCAAAATCCTTCTGGATCATGCGCGTTTGTGTCAGGATTTACCTTGTATCCTGCCTGCGCGGCGGCAACGAGCCATGCCAGATTTAACCGCTTTGTGTACATGTCCGTGGCAACGCGCGTCTGTATAGGACCGCTTCCGCCACGGTAGGTAGTATCGCCCCAACAGGATGACTCGGCGCGCTTAAAGAGAGGTAGTACCTTCTCATAGCTCCAACCCGTGCAACCGTGGACGGTTTCCCAATCGTCGTAATCTTGAGGCTGCCCTCGGGTGTAAACCATGCCGTTGATTGAAGACGAGCCACCCAAAACCCTTCCGCGAGGCAAATCAATCGTCCGGTTCTTAATTTTCGGGTCGGGCTCGGAGCGATAGTGCCAGTTGAAACGGTCGTTATCGAGGAGTGTCCCGACGGCGGCTGGCATATCAATCCGCCAGTTTGCGTTATCCGGACCTGCCTCTACGAGAAGGACTCGGTACTTCGACTTCTCGCTCAACCTGCTGGCGATTACGGCACCAGCTGACCCTGCCCCAACGACGATAAAGTCGAACTGCTTGCCTTGTGGAATTGCTGCCTGTCCCATGTCTGGATTCACCTCAGGAGCTGCACTCGCGCGCCACTTCGTTTAGGCCGCATGCCCGAGTTTTGCTCGTTCCCTTATTGTTACGTTTTTTGATGTTGTTGATCTTGAGTACCACTGTTTCCAACGGGTTACGAACTAGAATGAAGCGCGTGAGACTGTAGGAAAACTATGGCTTCTTATCGGAGCCGTTTGCTGGCCGTGACGACTGGCTCGATGGGATCACATCTGAATGACCGACTTCAATGGCGGGTCACCGGACTTCCGAGATCGGCCGGTGAAACTGACGGCGTCTGAATATGGTGCTGAACGCGACGTCGGTAGTTAAGCGTTGCAGTTTGAGGAAACCCGTAAGCGCACAGCTACGTAGGTTTCAGAGCGCCTTCTAGCTGGCCGCAGGGCTCCGCTGCCTTGGGGGCGGCGGAGCCAATCCTAACTAGGCGGCAGCCTTCGAGTGGAACATCACCTTCCATTCGCCTTCCTGGCAAACGGTGCCCTCCTGATTGCGCACCTCGACCCAAAAATTCACGATGCCGCGAGCGGGGTTCTTGGTCGGCCGAATGCTTGCGACCTTTTGTGCAACATGGATGGTGTCGCCGATCTTGACCGGGGCTTTCAGGTCCCAGGTCATGCCCAAGAAGGCGATGGCAGTGCCTTCCTTAATACCAAGCCGGAACTCAAGGCCCGTCGCGATAGCAAATACAGCAGGCCCGTGGAGAATGCGCGTACCGAACGGAGTTGTCTTGGCAAATTCTTCGTCGGTGTGAACGGGATTGTAGTCGCCGGTCATTCCAGCAAACATCACAATGTCTGCTTCGGTGATCGTGCGGCGGGGGCTGGTCCAGTTCTGATCGACGACGAAGTCGTCAAAGAACAATGCATTCGGGCCGACGGTAAGTTGGGTCATATTCGCTCCTTAGATTTGAATACTAGTTCGTCTTTTTTCGGACCGCATCGTTTTGAGAAATGCGGCAATTCAAGCGTGAAACTGATGGGCGTATCGTCCGATCCAGGGAGCAGCCTCCTCAAGCTGCGCCGAGATTTTCAGTAGGTCCGCCTCGTGACCGAAACGTCCAACGAGTTGCACGCCGACCGGCAGGCCGTCCTCTGTCCAAAAAACTGGGACGTTGGCAGCGGGCTGCCCGGATGCGTTGATGATGGCCAAGAACGTCGTGTAGAGGCCCACTGCATTCCGGAAGGTCCGGAAATCCGTATCCATCGAATGGGTACCGATGGGTGCAGGCAACTGGGTCAGTGTCGGCGTAAGCACGAAGTCGTAGTCGACCATATACACCTCCATTTGCCTGGTGATGCTGTGGAACCGATTGATCGCAAGAGCATAGGTCTCGGCCGACAGGGTTTTGCCAATAAAGTAGGCATCCAGGATGGCAGGTTCTAAGGACGTTCGCAGATCGATATCCGGCTTGGCCCGAAGCATACCATTCACGGTCATGGTGACACTGGCGGCGAGCACGTCCTGGTGCGCCCGAAGGAAACTGCTGTACTTGATTGGCGCAAATGGAACATCAACGACTTCGTGGCCAAGTGACCTTAAAAGGCCAGCGGTGTACTCAACCGCAGCCACACATTCGTCAGCGACCTTTATATCGTCGAACGCCGTCGTCCACATTGCGATCCGAAGCGGCCTTTCGAATGGCTGGTCCAGAAGGTCGAGGTATTTTCCCGGAACAGGCGGGGCAGCGTAAGGTGCACCAAGTTCCATACCGACAACACCATCCAGTGCGGCAGCTGTATCGCGAACGGTTCTCGTGAGCACGCCGTCAGCCGCCAACCCGCCCCACGCCTCTCCTCTGGACGGGCCAATCGGCACCAAACCTCTGGAGGGCTTAAGACCAAAAACGCCGCAGCAGGCTGCGGGAATTCGGATGGAGCCACCGCCATCGCTCCCATGCGCGATGGGCACCACGCTGGTGGCGACTGCTACTGCGGCTCCTCCACTGGACCCGCCCGCCGAGCGCGCTTCATCCCACGGGTTAAGTGTTGGGCCACCGTTTTGGACGGCTTCCGTAGTCGGAGCCATGCAAAATTCAGGAACGGTGGTGCGCCCGAAGGAAATGAAGCCATCTTCGATAAAACGTTCGTTTAATGTCGCATTGATAGATGATTTCATGGCTCCGAAAAGCCGCGATCCAACACTCGAAGGCAACGTTTTCGATGCCAGACCCGAGTCCTTCAGAAGGAATGGAAGCGCTCCAAACTGGCCCTTTGGTGTCGCCGACCTAGCCGCGTCAATCGCCCGCTCACGGTCAACATAGCAAAGTGCATTGAGCGTGGCGGCACGCCCATCACCGATTTCGATGGCACGCTCCATAAGCTCAACAGGCGTGACTTCCCGGTCATGGATAATACGCGCTAACGCAATTCCATCTAGCTTTTGGTATTCGGACAATTGCATTGAGTGGCCCCGGTCTCTGGTATCAACTTTCAGCGGTTAGCAAGCAGCCCTTCGACGCGTTCCTTCAGCGCCTTCTTGTCGGTCTTTCCAGTTTTGCCTTGAGGGAGTTCGGTCTCGAAGACGATTGTCCGGGGCACCTTGAAGTCCGAAAGGAGACCTTCGACGTGCGAGATCAGCTCCTCCTGCGAAACTTCGGAGCCGTGGCGGCGCACGACCACGGCGACGGGAACTTCGCCAAAAATCTTGTCTGCTACGCCGATGACGGCAGCGTCCTGCACACCAGAATGGGAGATAAGGGCTTTCTCCACTTCCGCAGGGGATATGTTTGCCCCACCACGAATGATGATCTCCTTGATCCGGCCGGTAATGTAGAAGAACCCGTTCTCGTCGCGCCTTACAAGATCACCTGTTTTGAACAGTCCATCGCTGAGAGCTTCGTCGGTCATTGACGGATTCTTGAGATATCGGTCGAGCGTTGCCGCTGCCCGCACAAAAAGCTCACCATCTTCGTTCGGCCCGCATTCGTTCCCATCGGCACGAAGAATTTTCACCGTTGCTCCGGGGGCAGCTCGACCAATCGAACCTTCGGGCAGTGGCGTCGGATCATCAAAATAGCGTCCGAAAACCGGCGTGCATTCTGTAAGAGCGTAGTAGTTTTCCAGCTCTTTCCCGAACTGCGAGACGAAGCGTTTCTCTACCTCGGAAGTGAGAGGAGCGCCCGCGCAGATCAACTTCCTCATCTGGGACAGATCGAATGTCAGCGACCGCTGTTCGCAATACTCCATCATCATGGAGAACATGGTGGGAACTCCGTGATAGACGGTCGCCTTGTTCTCGACCAAGGCAGCGAGTACGTCGCGCGGGTGGAAACGTCGCAGGATAACCACGGTACCGCCTGCTTGGAGACTGGTCGCAGCAGCCGTCGAAAGGCCGTACAGATAGCCGAGTGGCAGTGCGACGAGCGTGATGTCATCGGAGGTGATGCCGAACATCCGAGCCAACGCGGCCGGGCCGTCCATCTGAGCCGCATGATTCAGGATGATCGCCTTCGGTGCCCCGGTCGTCCCAGAGGTATAGATGACCAGGAAGTCGTCCTGTGGCGTTACGACAGCAGAGTCTAGCAGTCTGACTGGCAGTTGAGTGGCGAGTTCTTCCATGGGAACGAGTAGAGCGTTGGATACAGCTGCCTTCGCAGTTTCCGCGACCACCTCATCATGGAAGAGCAGCTTCGCCTCGCTATGAGCGACCGTATACTCGACCTCCGAAGGTGTCAGGTTCGGGTTCACGGGGACGAACACCGCTCCGATTTTTGCCGCAGCATAGTAACAGTAAAGCTGCTCGGGACGGTTTTGGCTGAACGCAGCGAACGCGTCTCCCTTCCCAATCCCCCGGGACCGGAGATGCCGCACTGTGTTCTCGATACGCTCGATGAGGTCGGCATAGGTGATGCTCGTGCCTTCAAATACCAGCGCGATCTTAGCTAGGTTTCGCCGCGCACTTGCCTCGAAGGCCGCATAGACTGACGGGAACTCGGGTTCGAGGTTAAATGTCACTTCAGACGCCTTCTTAACGGTCGTGTTCATCGATTGGTCTCAACAGATGGATGGGTCGCGGACGCTCTCCAGGCGAGCGCCGCGTCGGCGACGGTCGAAAACGAGGTGCCTGGCGTCGCTTTCATATGATCAATGAGCTTGGAGAGCATTGCGATCCGAGGGCCCCGGCCAATGATCTGAGGATGCATTGTCAGGGTGAAAACTCCCCGATCTATCGTCGACGAGAAGTCGAACTCACCCTTCCATAGCTCGAACACCTCAGCGGGTGTTCGCATCCCCTGGTACATCGGCTTATTCAGGAACATGAAATGAGGGAAATCGTCCAACTCCCATGCGACCGGGACTTCGACGACCTTCGACGGCGGCCCCGGTCTGAAGATTTCTTCGGAGACCTCGTAACCTCGCTGCGCCCAGTATGGCGAATAGTCGTCGGCCATCAGGCTACTGTCGTAGAGAAAGCCCCGCTCTTCCAACAACTCGACTGAATTGGTGGAAAGGTCCCATGCAGGCGACCGATAGCCCACGGGCTGGAAATCGTTGCCAAGGGAATTGCGCAACTTCGACTGTGATCGATCCAGGAGGGAAGCCTCTTCATCGCGGCTCAATCCAATAGGCGTCTCGTGGCAGTATCCGTGGACGCCAATCTCGTGACCGGCCTCCAGGATGGTCAATGTCTCAGCAGGAAACGATGCTGCCGTGTGGGCAGGAACGAAAAATGTCGCTTTAACCTGCTTCTCGGACAGGAGCTGCAATACGCGCGGTAGGCCGACGTTTGCGCCAAACTCGCCCCTCGACATCGGATTTGCTGTCGTTTGCTTGAGTGAACTGATCCACAGCGAGACGGCGTCAAAATCGAACGTCAGACAAACTGTTGTCATTGGACCAGCCCGAGGTAGGCACGTTCCTCGTCGCCTGCCATTCTTCGAGCAATCACGATGCGGTTAATGTCGTTGGTTCCCTCGCCAATCGTGTAGAGCAGTGCCTCTCGGTAAAGCCTTTCGACTGCGTATTCTTGGATATACCCTGCCCCACCGTGAACATTCACGGCTTCGTGGGCGATCTCAAGGGCGGTGTCACTGGCATATAGCTTCGCCATAGCGCTGATCATATCGCACCGACCGCCACGCTCTTTCATCCATGCAGATTCCATGGTGATGAGACGAGCAGCTACCAGCTTCGTCGCCATATTGGCCAACTTCAGCTGGATTGCCTGATGCTTGTCGATGGTGACACCGAAAGTCACGCGCTCCGACGCATACCTGACTGCTTCAGAAAGGGCATTTGCAGCGAGGCCAACGGCGCTGATGCCGATAGCGATGCGGCCGATTTCCAGCGATTCGAAGAGATGGTGGAACCCCTTCCCTTCAACATTGCCAAGTGCGTTCGCCTTGGGGACAGTGACCTTGTCCATTTCAATCTGGACGGTGTCGACGAGACCCATACCCATCTTGTGGAAGGTTGTCGTCACCTGGATACCCGTCCACTGCTTCTCGACGACGAGTAGCGTGAACCTGGTCTTGGTGTCCGGGCTTTCCTTCGGGTGCTTGACGAGAGTCAGAAGCAGCGTCGCGCGCGCTCCGTTCGTCACGTAGGTTTTGCTCGCGGTGAGGCTATAGGCGTCGCCATTGTCCTCGGCAGTGGCGCGAATAGCTTGCAGGTCGGAGCCACACCCAGGCTCGGTCAGGCACAGCGAACCACGGTGTTCACCGGTGGCCAGCCCAGGAAGGTACTTCTCCTTCTGCTGATCAGTTCCGTAGGTCTTGATAGCGTGGGCAACAGTGGAGTGGCTGTTGATGTAGGCGGCAAGAGTGGTCCAGCCGCGCGCAATAACTTCCATTACGGCCGCAAACACCGGCACTCGCAAGCCAAGCCCACCGAAGTCTTCAGGCACCGCAATGCCAAACAGACCCAACTCCTTCATCTCATCGACGATTTGCTGCGGGTAGGCGTTGTCTCTCTCAAAGACCATCACGTTCGGCCGCACGCGCTCCTCGATGAACCGCTCAACGGTCGAGACAATTTCGTTCTCTTCTGGCGTAAACTGATCGTAGTTCATTTTGCGGTCCAACCACCGTCGATTACAAAGGACTGTCCGTTGATGTAGCTTGCAGCTTCCGAAACCAGGAACGCGATCAACTCAGCGATCTCCTCCGGCTTCCCCTTCCGATTGGCTGGCACAACGCGCGACAGCCAGCTGTTGTCGGACCCTGCCCCGCCCATCTTGGCTGGCGCGTTTTCACCGAGAAGCTTGGCAGAATTGCCGCGTACGTTTGTTTCGATAGCACCCGGGCAGACGGCGTTTATGGCAATGCCCTTGCTCGCGTATTCGCATGCGATTTGCTTCGTCAGGCCGATGAGACCGTGCTTCGAAGCGGTGTAAGCAGGCCCGTCGGCGTAGCCAGCGATGCCACCAATGGAGGAAGTATTGATGATCTTCCCCTTCCCAGCTTTCAGCATGTGCGGAATAACGGCACGAGACGCCCAGAACGGACCCCGGAGGTTCACGTTCATGATCTGGTCCCAAAGGCCGTCCGTCGTCTCCAGGATATTTACAAAACCATCGAAAACAGCTGCGTTATTGATCAGCGCGTCAATTTTTCCATGACGGGCAATTACGCCGTCGACAAGAGCCTCGATCTGGTCGAGATAGCGCACGTCAGTGCGCACGTATTCAGCGACTCCGCCATTTTCCGTTACAGCTTTCGCGGTCGCGGCACCTTCATCGTCGAGAACACCCCCGATGATAACAACTGCCCCACGCTCCGCGAGCAATTCAACGGTCGAACGACCGATACCGGTTTCGCCACCCGTGATGACGACAATTTGGCCTTCCAAGCCGCTCATTTCGACCTCCTTGCACTAACCACCAGAAGGTGAGTACCAAAAAGTATGCAAAACTGACTGATTAGTATGTTAGTCGGAGACGTTTGTGAATGCAACACCAAATGACGCTACAGCCGTTTATCTGCTACCGGGAACGCAACTCCTCGCGTTCCCAACCTTTGATGAACTGACGTGCTTCGGGAGCCTTGCGCTACTTTGCGCTCGGCACAACCGTAAATGGCGCGGGTTTGCGAGTCGTGTCGCGCTTAGAACTCGGGAACTTTTTCCCAAGATCAGCGATGATTTCACGGGCTGCATTATGCCCCGGAACACCGTTGACACCCCCACCTGGATGGCAAGCGGCACCGCACATGTACATGCCCTTAATGGGAGTGCGATAATCCGCATAGTGCTGGATTGGACGACGAAAAAAGACTTGGTCCAAACTCATCTCGCCATGGTGAACATGGCCATCGACCATCGCGAACATCTCTTCAATGTCCTTGGGTGTCAGAATCTGTGCATGGATGACTTCCTTGTCGAAGCCCGGCGCATAACGGCAGATTTGGTCGAGAACGATATCGAGCATTTCCCGCTTGGATGCATCGTCCCACTCCCGTCCATTCAGCTTATAGGGAACATGCCCCCCCATGATCTGTACGACGTGCTTGCCTTCCGGAGCGACAGTTTTGTCAAAAGCGCTGGGAGTTGTGATCCAAAGGTAGGGGCGCTTCGACATCTCGCCGTTCTGAGCCGAGTAGAAAGCCTCTTCCAGCTCATCGGAATTCTCCGCGACCACTATGGAACCAGGATTTGGTTCGTTAAGTCTCCGCTCATCATAAGCGGTCCAACGTGGCAGAGCATTGCATGCAAGGTTGATTTTGAACGCAATCGACTTCGTCCGATGCCGTTCAACCTGCCCCTTCACATCCTCGCTCAGGTGCTCCTTCCCGATGAGATCGAAGTACGTCATCTTCGCGCCCGCGTTGGACACGATGGTCTTTGCCGTGATATGTTCGCCATTGGCCAGCTCGACACCGACGGCTTTGCCGTTCTTAATGTCAACCTTCTTCACGGACTGACCGGTTATAACTTCAACGCCCTCTGATTTCGCGACCTTCAAGAGCGCCTCGGAGATAGCGCCCATGCCCCCCTTGATCAGACCGCCTCCGCCGACTTCAGTCGTGTTGTCGCGAAGATATGGTCGGGCAAGCACGTAGGCCGAACCCTGCGTTTTCGGGCTGATAAGGCCTGCAGAACCGGACGCGTAGCTACCAAACGCAGTCAGGACTTCATCGCTTTCGAACCAGCGCTTCAGGTAATCGTAAGCGCTCAACGTGAGCAAATCCCAAACGTCATAGACCTTCGCGCCGATATCACGCATGCGCCAGGCCAGAGCCATGGTCTTTGCGATATCAGAAACCTTGCCGGTGGTAGGATCGACTGGGGTCTCCCAAAGCAGGCGACGGATGTACGGGATAACCGACATCATATGCGCGGAGAACTTTGGATAGTTCTCAGCGTCCTTCTTGGAGAACTGCGCGATCTCCTCAGCCAGGCGCTTTTCGTCCGGCCAGAAGACGATGCTCTTGCCACTCTCGAACGGCTGGAAGGTCGGGGGAACCGGTATAACCTCGACGCCATTTCGCACAAGATCGAGGTCCATCATGATTTTCGGCTGGAGCATACTCATCCAGTAGCTTGCGACCGAAATCGTGAAGCCCGGCCATACTTCACGCGAGATTGCAGCGCCACCTACGAAAGGCTGGCGCTCAACGACGCAAACCTTAAGGCCCGCTTTGGCTAGATAGCATGCACACACCAAGCCATTGTGCCCACCGCCAATAATTACGACATCATAGGATTTCATGTTCGTGTTGCCTTTACGGGACGACGGCGATGACTTCAGCTTCCAGAACCAGGCGCGGGTCATACAGTGCCGCCTGCACCATCACGCTCGACGGCGGGCATTCCTGATTCCAGTAATTCGCGCGCACTTTGCGGATTGCAGCCAACGTTTCTGGCTCGAAGTTGCTGACAAAGCAGGTCATGCGAGCAACATGGCTGTAGTCGAGGTCTGCTGCTGCCAGGGTCGCCTTGAGATTTTCAAACACCGCAACAACTTGGTCTTCGAGGGACGATACGATGGGTTCGCCACTTGCATCCGTACCGACATGCCCGGTCGAAACGAAAACGCCGCTCCCCTTCATCACGACGCCCTGCGACAAACCCGGCCACTCGGTCCCCGGGGCATTAACAGCTTTCAACATCCTACAGCTCCTTCGTCCCACCTGCGTGGATTTGGCCAACGATAGGCCTCCAAAATTACGATGTACAGCAAAACAGACCTTTTATCCAAATAAAAATACCCATTGGTATAATTTTATCGGCTAGGCACAGTTTACCCCTGGCAAACTCTGACTTTCGACACGGCTCGTTTCCCCGGAACATCCTTGGGTTAGGGAAAAATACCCAGCAGAGACGCCTACGAACTTACCGTCGAAAGCAGCCGTTCAATCTCGCTAGCGACTTCATCAATCGTCGCCATCCCATTGACCGAGTGCAGTAAACCAAGCGCCCCATAGAAGGCGGTCACCGGTGACGTCTTCTCGCGATACTCGACGATACGGCGCTTCAGGACTTCTGGATCGTCGTCGGACCTTGGGGCTTGTCCCTTCGCCTGAGCTTCTTGCGAGCGCTTCTCGACCCGGGCGGCCAAGGCATCCTCGTCGACCGTAAAGGAGATTATCGCATCGAGCGGAGCCTCCAATTCCCGAAGCATGTCTTGGAGCGAAAGCGCCTGCTCTACCGTACGCGGATACCCGTCGAGGATAAAACCACGTCGGCAATCGGACTGCACCAACCGCGCCCGGACTGCGGCGGTAACAACTTCGTCGGGCACCAAATTGCCCGCATTCATGTATGCAGCCGCCTGTAGGCCAACTTCACTGTTCTGCTCAACGGCGGCGCGCAGCATGTCGCCCGTGGACAGCTGAGGGATACCGTGTCGCTCCACAAGCGACTTGGCCTGAGTGCCTTTCCCGGCTCCTGGTGGCCCCAGAAGGATAATTCGCATCTTTATGAACCTCTCTTAGGATACCCCGCACCACTGCGGACTAACTGCTCATTTTTTTTGACCCGACAGTCCGCTACCTCTCTTTTCGCGGTTCAGCAACCGGTCAAAGCAGTGCATCAAAAGAAAAACTGACTTATTGGTATTTTGATTTGACTAAAGGGTATGTTTTGTTAGTTTCGCGCCCGATGGAGAGATCGACGGCGTCTTTTGGCGCTCAGATACAAAGGTGAGACAATGAAAATCCTGGTGCCAGTCAAACGAGTCGTCGACTACAACGTCAAAATTCGAGTGAAGCCCGACGGCACGGGCGTCGACCTCGCAAACGTCAAAATGGCAATGAACCCTTTTGATGAAATCTCCGTCGAAGAAGCGCTCCGAATAAAAGAACGCGGCGAGGCAGAAGAGGTTGTCGTCGTATCGATTGGACCGGCGAAGGCTGAAGAAACCCTTCGGACGGCTCTGGCGATGGGAGCTGACAGAGCAATCCTGATTGAAACTGACGATACCGTTGAACCCCTCGCAGTCGCGAAAATACTCAATGCAATCTCAGCCGAGGAAGGTGTTGGGCTGGTCATCGTTGGTAAGCAGGCAATTGATGACGACTCCAATCAGACGGGGCAGATGCTCGCAGCTCTCGCCGGATGGCCACAGGGCACATTCGCGTCGAGCATCGTGATTTCCGATGGCAAGGCAACCGTTACTCGTGAAGTTGATGGTGGCTTGCAAACAATCGCTATCACTTTGCCAGCCGTGGTGACGACCGACCTTCGCCTGAACGAGCCGCGCTACGCCTCGCTGCCCAACATCATGAAAGCCAAGAAGAAGCCGCTCGTTAAACGCGCGGCCACGGATTTCGGGGTCAATACCGCCGCTCGCCTGAAGGTTCTGAAGACCGAGGAGCCCGCAGGCCGAAAAGCTGGGGTGAAGGTCTCGAACGTCGGTGAACTGATCGAAAAATTGAAAGCAGACGCGGTCATCTAAGCTGGCGCGATAAGGAGTATCACATATGTCCACTCTTCTCCTGGCTGAACACAACAACCAGACTTTGTCCGAACAGACGGCTCGCGCACTGACTGCGGCCACTCAGATCGGATCAGACGTTCATATCCTCGTTGCAGGCAAAGGCGTTGACGCTGTGGCGGAACAAGCCGCCAAACTGCAGGGCGTTGCCAAGGTAATCGTCGCTGAAGCTGATGATCTGGAAAACGCTCTCGCTGAGCCACTCGCCGACCTCCTGAAAACCCTGGCGGCGGGCTATAAGACGATTATCTCGGCGGCCACTTCAGTTGGCAAAAACGTAATGCCGCGAGTAGCCGCCCTCCTCGACGTAGCTCAGGTGTCGGAAATCACTGAAGTGGTTTCTTCGAACACATTTAAGCGTCCGATTTATGCCGGTAACGCGATCCAGACTGTCCAGACGTCTGATTCCAAGCAGGTCATTACCGTTCGCACCGCATCCTTTTCCGCTGCCTCCCAAGGCCCCTCTGCTGTCGCCGTCGAGAAGACGGCGGCAGCGCCCTCTCCCTCAGTGTCCACTTTCGTATCAAACTCGATTTCGGAGTCTGAACGACCCGACCTTACGTCGGCAAAGATCGTGATCGCTGGCGGCCGCGCTTTGGGTTCATCTGACAAGTTCAAGGAAGTGATCCTTCCAGTTGCCGACAAGCTCGGTGCGGCAGTTGGCGCGTCACGTGCTGCTGTCGATGCTGGATATGCTCCGAACGATTGGCAGGTTGGACAGACCGGTAAGGTCGTTGCTCCCGACCTGTACATTGCCTGTGGCATTTCTGGTGCCATCCAGCACTTGGCGGGCATGAAGGACTCGAAAGTCATCGTTGCCATCAATAAAGACGAGGAAGCCCCGATCTTCCAAGTTGCAGACTACGGACTGGTCGGGGACCTGTTCGAGGTTCTCCCCGAATTCGCAGCCAAGCTCTAGCCGGATAAACGCATGTCTACTCCCGAAAGACCTCTTCCCAACGAATACGATCTATTCTTCGTGGAGGATTCTTTCGGCAGTGTGCCGTTTGAGGTTGCCCGGCCAAGCATCAGGTCGTCGGCGCTACAGACTGTTGTGAACGAAACCTGCAGTAAAATACTCGCTTACGATGGATCGTTGATGTCGCAGCAGGTAGCCGGTCGTGTCTTCGGCAAGCTGTTGAAACCGGGCCGGATCAGCCTAAACACGCAGCCACTGTCTTCGGCGCTTCAAGGATGCTTTGATTATTCCCTCGAACGGTTACACCGCCGCCCTCGATATCGCGATTTGGCGGAAGCCCTTAGGCGAGTATGCGGCGGGTTGACTTGGTTCAGAGAACCTGCAGGTCCATTTGCGAGCATGAATTTCGAGAAATCGAATTCCCATGCCGTCGTGGTTGGACCCGGTGGCCTTGAGGAACGAGCCGACGCAAGAATAGGCATCGCGATGCTGGCTCCCTACATGCGGATGCCAGATCACAAGCTTGATTGTCCACGTGCATACTTAGCTCTCACGGACTTCGAGTTTTCGACCGAAAGCACGGGCTGGATGAGGGTCGAGGCGGGAACAGTCTGCTTCGCGCCAGCAAGTGAACTTGTTGCCTACCGATGCACTGCGACCCCTCTCCTAACGATCTGGTGCGACATCCCTACTCCAGCGCATTCAACCCGAGGACATTATGAGCGAAGCACAGGTAGAACCGCGCGAAAGCATGGAATTTGACGTCGTTATTGTTGGCGCAGGTCCTGCAGGGCTGTCCGCCGCGATTAGACTGAAACAATCAAATCCCGACCTCACAGTCGTTGTGCTGGAAAAGGGATCGGAAGTGGGCGCACACATTCTTTCCGGCGCTGTTGTCGACCCCGTGGGAATCGACCGTCTGCTTCCTGATTGGCGCAACGATTCCGATCATCCGTTCAAGACCGAAGTTAAAGACGATCAGTTCTTGTTGCTTGGTCCGGCTGGCTCGATCCGGCTCCCAAACTTTGCGATGCCGCCATTGATGAACAACCATGGCAACTACATCGTCTCTCTCGGTAACGTCTGTCGCTGGCTGGCAGCGAAGGCCGAGGAACTCGGTGTCGAAATCTATCCTGGCTTCGCGGCAACGGAAGTTCTCTACAATGAGAGCGGCGCGGTTATTGGCGTCGCGACCGGAGACATGGGTATCGAGCGGTCTGGCGAGCCCGGCGCGAACTACACGCGCGGTATGGAACTGCTGGGTAAATATACGCTCATATCTGAAGGCGTCAGGGGTTCACTCGCCAAGCAGCTTATTTCCAGGTTCAAGCTCGATGAGGGCCGTGAACCTCAGAAATATGGGATCGGCCTCAAGGAGCTGTGGCAGGTAAAGCCCGAGAACCATAAACAGGGCCTCGTACAGCACTCCTTCGGCTGGCCGCTTGGCATGAAGACCGGTGGTGGCTCCTTCCTCTATCACCTTGAGGATAATCTGGTCGCTGTCGGCTTCGTCGTGCACCTGAACTACAAGAACCCCTACCTCTATCCCTTCGAAGAGTTCCAGCGCTTCAAGACCCATCCGGCCATTTGTGCTACGTTCGAGGGCGGCAAGCGCTTATCATATGGCGCACGAGCCATCACTGAGGGCGGCTATCAGTCGGTACCGAAACTGTCCTTCCCTGGGGGTGCATTGATTGGCTGTTCGGCAGGTCTAGTGAACGTCCCCCGCATCAAAGGCAGCCACAATGCCGTTTTGTCCGGAATGCTGGCAGCTGATCGCATTGCCGCAGCGATTGGTGCAGGGCGCGCGCACGATGAAGTGACAGAGATCGAGAATGACTGGAGGTCCACCGATATCGGCAAGGACTTGAAACGAGTCCGCAACGTCAAGCCGCTCTGGTCGAAGTTTGGAACAGCCATCGGCGTTGCCATGGGCGGACTGGACATGTGGACGAACCAGGTCTTTGGCTTCTCCTTTTTCGGCACCCTGAAGCACGGCAAGACGGATGCTCAGAGCCTGGAACCGGCAGCCAAGCACAAGCGGATCGATTATCCTAAGCCGGACGGCGTCCTTACCTTCGACCGCCTGTCCTCCGTGTTTCTCTCGAACACCAACCATGAAGAGGATCAGCCGGTCCATCTGAAGGTAAAGGACATGGATTTGCAGAAGCGGTCGGAGCACGACATTTATGCCGGTCCGTCGACACGCTATTGTCCCGCTGGTGTCTACGAGTGGCTGGAGAAGGACGGTGAGGACGTGTTCGTTATCAACGCGCAGAACTGCGTTCACTGCAAAACGTGCGACATCAAGGACCCCAACCAAAACATAACCTGGGTACCTCCGCAGGGTGGCGAAGGTCCTGTTTATCCGGGGATGTAACGGGGCGGCCTGATGCAGCAAGTGGCTGTTCGTGCCTCCGATCAGTCACCTGAATCAATCATCGGAAGTTCAAAGGCTCGTACCGGCGGCACCTCATCGAGGTATCGCTCGACTTGCACCAAACAGGAGAGCGCACTGCAGCCTTGGCTAAGCGCTGACGTGCCCTGATCCATAGTAAGGACATTGGGATTGCCGTGGCTTTCCAAAGATGGCCTCGTCCAATCGGTTGGATCGAACCACGCGCCGGTCGCCATAATTGCCACGCCCGGCATTACGTCCTCGGTTACCTGAACTCCCGCTAGGCACTCACCCCGAGCATTATAAACTCTTACAAGATCGCCCGTTCGAAGATTGCGCTGCTGAGCGTCGTGGTCATTCAGGAGAATCGGCTCCCTGCCTGCCACCTTTCCCTCCTTACTATGACAGGAATGATCGAGCTGGCTGTGAAGTCGTCGCTTAGGCTGGTGGGTTACCAGATGAATCGGGTGCAATCTGGTGCTCGTCGAACCTAGCCACTCCTCTGGTTCAAGCCAGGTGGCGCGTCCCGGGCAATCCGCATAATTGAAATTCGAGACTACGTCGGATGACAATTCAACCTTCCCTGACGGAGTGGGAAGAGGAAAGGATGCGGGGTCGGAGCGGAAGTTCGATAATAGAACCTGAGGTTCCGGCGATCTTCCAAGATCGATCCAACCTGTTCTCCAGAACTCATCAAACGGCGGCAAACTAACATCGCTTGGTACTCTCGCCCTGAAATCCTCATACATCCGGATCAACCAGCCGCGCTCGTCTAACCCCTCCCCGAATGCGTTTCCGAATCCCATTTTCTCTGCGATACCAAGGAAGATGTCATAGTCGCTCTTGGCGTCCGCCAGCGGTTCTTTGAATCTATGCATCGCCATTACATAGCCCTCGCGAGACGCGAACCCCAGGTCATCTCTCTCGGCCGCGATACATGCAGGCAGCACGATATCAGACGCCTTTGCGGTAGCAGTCCAATACTGTTCGTGAACGATGATCGTCTCAGGAAGCTTCCAAGCTTTTAGAAACCGATTAAGGTCCTGATGGTGATGGAAGGGGTTACCGCCTGCCCAGTATATCAGGCGAATGTCGGGATATGTCCCGACCTTCCCGTCATAGGTGAAGGACTTGGTTGGATTGAGAAGCATGTCCGCGATACGCGCCACGGGAATATAGGCTGAAACGGCATTGCGGCCTTGCGGGAGACGGGGTCCCGAAATGCGCCTGTTCGTTGAACCAACAGAATTCATCGTGCCGTAGCCGACTCCGAAACCGCCACCAGGCAGTCCAATCTGACCGAGCATCGCCGCCAACGTCACGATGGCCCAGTAAGTCTGTTCTCCATGTCTCTGCCTTTGCAACGACCAGGATGCATTCACCATGGTGCGCTTGGTGCTTAGTTCCCGCGCAAGAACGTCGATATACTCAGCGGCCACACCGGTGATCCGACAGGCCCAAGCCGGGTCTTTCGGCTGTCCATCGAAAATGCCCAAGAGGTATTCGCGAACACTTTCAAACCCCACGCAGTGTGTGTTCAAAAAATCCTGATCATGCGCCTCAGTTTGCAAAATGACGTAGCAAAGCGCGAGGATCATCGCGACATCGGTGTTCGGGCGGATGGGTAGCCACTCCATCTCCACACCATTACCGGAGCGCAATGGGCTGATGTTGATAAAGCGCGTTCCCCTCGATTGCATCCTTTTGAAAGCATCCAAGACGTTATGCCTGCTCACGCCCCC
The DNA here is from genome assembly GCF_001424985.1 of Rhizobium sp. Root1212. GTDB lineage: Bacteria > Pseudomonadota > Alphaproteobacteria > Rhizobiales > Rhizobiaceae > Pararhizobium. The sequence continues at coordinate 42,684 of NZ_LMDA01000009.1, read as the reverse complement.
TGCCGTCATCTGTGTGTTTTTGATCTGCAAGCCGCCGAAAGCGACGAATAAATCGGTGTTTTCCGCCAACACGCTCCAGTCGGAATGCTGATCGAGTAAAGTGTCCATCGGAGCGACGATGTGGGGAAGAATGACAGACCCTGCTCCGTAGCTGTACGAATCCTTCGAGCGTACGTAGCCGCCGATTGAACTCAGGAACCTATGGATTTGACTTTGGGCATGATGAAACCTTCCGGCGCTTCCCCAGCCGTACGATCCGCCATAGACGGCGTCATTTCCATGGGTTTCGATTACTCGCGACAATTCTATGGCGATAATTTCATTGGCCTCATCCCACGGCACTTCAACGAACGGTTCGCTACCTCGCTGATCTCCAGAGTTGCCCGCGCCGCGATTGAGCCATCCCTTACGAAATGACGGGCGTCGTACTCGCATAGCTTCTGTTGCCTCAGACATTTGGTCGAGGCCGATCTGGGTCGGATTAGGGTCCTTGCTCCAGTTGCGAAGGGAGAATCTCCCGCCATTTTCCATGACTTCCGAGATTCCCCAATGGCCAGCTGTTAGCCTCTCCGGGGGGCGTTCCACCGGAGAGCGTTGCGTTGAGCGACGGTCAGTCATCGTATGTCCAATCTATCCGGCATAACCGTCAAACCGGCTTCAGTCGGACGCGAGCGCGGAGCCGGTCGACGAGCAGTGCGAGCACCAGGAGCGCGCCAAGGAGGATATCCTGGACGTAGCTTTGGACCCGGATAAGGTCCATACCGTTGCTAAGAAGGACGATAAATAACGCTCCCATGACTGCGCCAGAAACTCGCCCTTCACCTCCCGACAACGCAATACCACCGATAACGCATGCGATAATCGACTGCATTGGGTATTGGAGACCGATGTTCGCCTCCCCCGTGGAAATGCGAGCTGTCAAAATGACACCCACGAAAGCGGCGAAGAGGCTCCCGAGCACCATCATCGTGAACAGTGTCCGCTTGACGTTGACCCCTGCCTGGTACGCCGCGTGGTCGTTTCCGCCCACCGCATAGGCTTGCCGACCAACTCGTGTCCAGTTGAGAAGCACATAAACCGCGATGATCACCACGGCGAACAGGATCAAGGGAAGAGGTATGCCCATGACCGAGGTACCGCCAAAATACCGCGCAAATGCGGGTGGCAGTCCCGAAACGGGAGTGCCACCAGAAATGAGCAAAGCTACGCCGGTCGCGGCCGAACCAACGCCCAAGGTCACCATGAAAGAGTTTATTTTATAGACGGCGATCAGGGTACTGTTCATCAAGCCAATGACCAGCCCCAGTACAAGCGTTGAGGCGAGGCCAGCCGCAATCGCCATTGCCGGGTCGTCGGGAAAGGTGTTTGTCATCACCAGCGCGCAGGAGACGGACGAAAGAGCGACCGTTGCTCCGTTTGAGAGGTCGTAGTTTCTGGTGATCAGGTAGAGCATCTGGGCAAGCGAGATGATCCCCAAATAGCTTACCTGGCGCGAAACATTGATGAGATTACCATAGGATAAGAATCGCGGTTCGATCCAGCCAAAGGCTGCGACAAGCACAACCAGGAGCAGCGGTAGAATCCCGTAGATCACAAACTGCCGCCGGAAAAACGTTCCAGCTCTGTTCGAGGGAGCTGGTCGAGAGGATTTGGCCTCAGCCGTAGTAGTGAAAGTGGTCATTGTACATTCATTTCCGGTTCGTGGAAAAAGTAAGGGAGCATGGTCTTTTCACTGAGGTCAGCCCCAGTGAACTCGCCGACGATCCGGCCGTGCGCGACGACGTACGCCCGGTGGACAAGGTTCACGATCTCAGGGAGGTCGGAAGATATGACGAGTACAGCTGCCCCCTCCTTGGCAAGCCCGTGCATAGCTTGGTAGATTTCGGCTCGTGCACCTACATCGACACCAGCAGTCGGCTCATCGAAGATATGAACTGCATACGGACGCGTAAAACCGCGTGCGAGAACGATCTTCTGTTGGTTCCCACCCGAGAACGTGCTGGGGAGCGCGTCTGGATGGAATGGCCTCAAGGAAAGTTTGGCCAAGATGGCATCGGCATCATTGCGTTCTGCTTTCCTGCGAATGAAGCGTAAAAATCCAAGCCACTTATCGAGCGCGGACAGGGTTACGTTTTCCCTGGCGGTTTGTACGCTGATCAAACCTTCCTTTTTTCGGTCCGATGGATAGTGGATGACACCACGCTCCAGACGTCTTTGGGGGGAAGCTGGGCCAGCATCGCTACCGTCTATTTCGATCCTACCGCGCGTCAACGGCGACATACCGAAACAGACCTTGCCAATGTCGGATTTACCAGAACCGACGAGCCCACCTACCCCCACAATCTCGCCACGCCTCACATGAAGGCTAATATCCTTAAGCGCGTCGTTCGAGACATTGACCAATTCCAACCCGCCAGGCACCGTGTGGAGGAGCTTTTGTGGGAAAAGCGCTTCCACTTTCCGCCCGGTCATCAACTCGACCAGTTCCTGGTCGCTCACATCAGGCACTGCCGTCGTCTTGATCAAACAACCGTCGCGCATCACCGAGACCACGTCACCGATACGACGGATTTCCGCCATACGGTGGGTGATATAGATCATCGCGATACCTTGCTCGCGAAGCCGCATCACGATTTTGAAAAGCTGTTCCGTTTCTTCTTCGGTAAGGGAGGCGGTGGGTTCGTCAAGGATCAGGAGCTTGGCGGAGTCTTGCAAGGCTCGTGCCATTTCCACCACCTGTTGCTCCGCCCGACTAAGGTCGCGCGCAAACGCTGATAGAGGGATTTTTGAGCCAATTCTGTCGAGCGCAGCTCTGGCGAGCCTCTCTTGAGCTTGCCGATCCAGAAAAGCGCTTTTCAGCGGCTCTCTCCCCAACGTCAGGTTCTCAGCAACAGTTAGCTGAGGTATGAGCGCGGGCTCCTGGTAGACAGCCGAGATACCAAGCTCCCGCGCAACGCGGGGGCTTGAAAAAGAGACGTTCCGTCCGTCGAATATGATCTCGCCAGAATCGGGCTTATGAATGCCTGAAAGCAGCGAGATCAACGTCGATTTTCCGGCACCATTCTCTCCAAAAAGAACATGAACGGTGCCAGCTTGGAAGCCAACCGACATGTCTTTCAAGGCGGTGACAGCCAGGAAGCTCTTGCAGAGGTTCCGGGTCTCGGCCACCGTTGTGGTGCTTGAAGTCATATTTCCGAACCTCAGTTCACGCTGAAGACCGGCCGGAAACCTTCCGGAGGGAGATTAAGCTCCTTGATGAGCGTGCTGAGATTATCGTTCTTTTCGCCTGCACCTTTGCCGCAGATGACGTTAGCCGCCATCCCGATGTAGGAGCTGCCGTGGAATGGCTTCTTCTCAAGGACGCGGATCGCCATATCCATCGCGATGCGAGACAAAATCCTGTCATTGCCCGCGCTTGCGCAGGTGATGGAGCCGTTTTCCAGGCCAGCGTAGACTTCTGGCGTAAAGTAGTAGGAAGCCGTTTTTACCTTCGAGGTGAGACCGCGTTCGTTGAGCGGGCCTGTTGCGGCATCTGCCGTGACAGCGCTTCCCAGGATGTAGTTCATCTCAGGATACGCAGAGAGAGCGTTTTCAATAAGGTTCAGTTGCGCGTCCTTGCCGGTATCGCCATAGCTGACACCGAGCACCTCTACGTCCCCACCCTCGGCCTGCTCCTTGAAGCACCGGATCATGGTTTCAAGCGAACTGACACCTGCCGGACCTGGGAACCATACTGCTTTGACCGGTTCCCCGGTTTCCTTCAGATGCTTGCCCATGTAGCCGCCGAGCGTGCAGTGCTCGAAAAGTGCCCGCCCTGCAACGGCTGGGGAGCTGACCCCGTTCACGTAGTCGATTACGACGATCCCCTGAGCGGCGATTTCCTCGATCACCGGATTGAGCGCGTCACTGCTGACCGCACCAACCAGGACTGCGTTTGCACCGCTGGCAACGCAATTTGAAATCTGATTGAGCTGTTTGCTGATCTCGGTGTAGCCGCCAGCTTCAAAGACCTGCAAGGTGACACCTGTGCGTTTAGCTTCATCGACCAAGCCAGCGTCTTGCCCAACCCAATATGGGTCTTTTACATGTGGTAGCACCGCGCAGATATTCCATTTGCCGGAAATCTCGCTGACCGGAAGGGGGGTATAAACGGAAGGCGTTCGCGCGCCGTCGCAACCCGCCGTTTCACAGCCGATCACTTCAACCGGCACGGCCCAGTCTCCAGCTGTCACAGCATTCTTTATCGACTCGACTGAATTTTTGGAGTTGTCAGCGAACACGCCGTGCGCTTCTGCAACCGTTGGCAACGGTTGGGGCCTGTCCTGCGCTTGAGTGCCTGTTACGCCTGATGCGATCAGTGCGGCAGCGAACAACATTGTGCAGTTTTTTCTCTTCATTCGATGTTCCCCTTTAAAATTTGGGCAAAGTTCACCCTGCGCGGGATCGACGATCTCCACGTGGCTATCTGCTGATTTTCTATGTTTGCGAGCGATTCCTCCGAACTGCCCGACACTCCCATACGGTCTTAAACTCGCCGATCTAAGCGCGGCAGATATAAAGACTGCAGCAATAACGAAACATGGACACTTGTCTAAGTCAATCGTCCATGATCAAATTTGTTGCTCGGCACTAGTTGGCGAGATAGCGTGCGACTGCACTTGTATGGATTTAGAAATGGCCAAAAAAATTGTGAGAGTATCGACGGCCGACAGGCGAGAGCAGCTGATCGACGCCACCATTAACGTCATGCGCCGCGATGGAGTTCAGGCGGCAACCATGAGAGCTGTAGCTGCGGAGGCGGGTGCTCAGCTGGCGACAGTTCACTACTGTTTCGAAGATAAGGACGCTCTACTCGCCGCAGCAATTCAACGCTGGCTACGCGCGATGATCACTGACGTTATCAGCTTTTCGACTGAAGGAGGCATGCGGTCAGCTGCCCGTCAGATGGTTGAAGCCTGGTGGGAAGCATTGGTGAGCACTCCGACTGATGCGATGGCGCAGTTCGAGTTGCCTCTCTGGGCCATGAGAAACGACAAAGCCGAGTTAGCCGCAACGATCTACCCCTCGTACATCTTAGAACTTTCGGAAATGCTCTCCAAATCCTTGGAGATTGCTGGCGAAAGCTGCGAATGGGACGTTGACCGGTTCTCCCGAGCACTGCTGGTGATCATCGATGGTTGTAGCCTTCAATATCTCTCCGACCCAACCTCCCGAGCCAAGGAACTGTGCGACGACATGCTTGAGACATTGCTCGTCAGGGCGGGAATCTCGACAAATACCCGCTCCACTAAATCGGCATAGGGTTTAGTTGGGATCACGTTGCGTCCCGGATAGTTTCGCGCTGGGTTATCAGTCGAGCGCTATGTTGGCCGCTTATGGAAATCCATAACCAGCTCCAGGCTACCGCAAAGCGCCGCCGTGTTCCGATTAGGAAATAGATATGGGCGAATCCCCAGACCCACCAAGCCAGCCAACCGCGCAGCTTCAGTTTGCCGAAATCGATAATCGCTGAATTGTTTCCGATGGTCGCGAGGCTGCCTTGGTGGCGATAACGAAACGGTGACGGTGGCTGCTTGTTGACAAGCCGATTCTTGATCACCTTTGCCACGTAAGCGCCTTGCTGCTTCGCAGCAGGAGCGATTCCAGGTACATGCTTCCCCATCTGGATAACCGACGCCGTGTCCCCGATTACGAAGACTGCCGGGTCGCTAAGGACAGTCAGATTTTCATCGACAATCGCCCTGCCCGCTCGATCAGCATCGACGTCGAGCCACCGTGCAGCAGGTGACGCCTTTACCCCAGCGGCCCAAATAATTGTCTTACAGGGTATGAAGTTCTCGGCCACAGTCACCCCATCCCCCGTGCACTCGGTAACTGGTTTACCCAGAAGCACATTCACTCCACGTTTCGCAAGGCTCTGTTGAGCGTATTTCGATAGCTTCTCATCGAACGTCGACAGGATACGGCTTCCTGCCTCCACCAACAGCACCTTGGTCTTCCGTGTATCGATTGCCCTAAACTCTGCGGGTAGGGTTCGATGAGCCAACTCTGCGATAATTCCTGCGAGTTCGACGCCGGTGGGGCCTGCCCCTACGATTGCGAACGTGAGCAGTGCCTCCTTCTCCTCCTCGGAGCGAGCCCGCTCAGCGAGTTCAAAAGCAAGTAATACCCGCCGCCGGATTGTAGTCGCGTCTTCTAGGGTTTTAAGACCAGGTGCGACATGTTCCCAATCGTCCCTTCCAAAATAGGCGTGAGTGGCACCAGTCGCGAGTACGAGCGTGTCGTTAGAGATATTCTCCCCGCTGCTCAAAACGACCTTCTTTGCCAACCGGTCGACCGCAACGACTTCCCCGAGAAGCGTCTGCACTTCCGGTCTGTCCCGGTAAAGCGAACGGATAGGCCAGGCGATTTCGGATGTCGCGAGCAAAGTCGTGGCGACTTGGTAGAGAAGCGGCTGGAACAGATGATGATTGCGCCTGTCGATAAGTGTGATCTTGATCGGTACGCCTTTAAGGTCATTGACGAGTTGCAAACCCGCGAAACCGCCGCCAACAACAACAAGGTGATGATCAGTCATGGGTGCACCCCTTCCGCTGTAACGTCCCGCCCTCAGTCCATCCAAAGGCAGGGTGGCAATATTCAATTTCCGGGCAGTTTTTTGTGTTCGAGGTGCTTTTCGGCGTTCAATCTTATCTCGTCAGGGAGCACCAACCCTTTGCGCTCCACCAGGTCAAAATAGACTGACTTGATTTCGTTCGATGCGCTCAACTCGCCATTTATATTGTAGAGCCGATGGAAGCTCGTGAGGGACTTGCCTCCGATGTTCGACACCGCGCTTTCGACATAGAAGAGGCTGCCTACCGCCAATTCCTTTGAGAAGCTGACGTTGTGCTGGACATCGGCCCAACCCTCCCCCCTCTCTTTCTGCCATTCAGTACGGTACCCCAATGCGTGCACCAAGTGCCACATAGCTTGGTCAAACGCTGCGACATAGTATTGAACATTCATGTGCCCCATCGCGTCACAGGCCGCCGGATAAACGACGGCGGAATAGGTTCTCATTTCATGCTCCCGGATGATGACGCCTCGGCTCCAACGGCAGACTCCCGCCGTCGGTACAGGTTCGTTATGAACGCAGACAACACACAGGTGCCGTCCTGATCAAAGGTCTCGGCTTCCCATTTGACGATTCCCAGTCCAGTTTTGCTACTGGAAGGTCGCATCGCGCGCACCGTGAAGCGCGCAAGTAACCTGCTTTCCGGTAAGACGGGCGCTCGAAAGCGCATCTCATCTACCCCGAAACCGGCGACAGCGTTGCCGGTCAGGACTCTGCTATCGACACCTAATCTCATTGTAATCGCATAGGTATGGGCACCACTTGCTACAAGCTTACCGAAAAAGGTGTCGCCTGACTTGGCTTCATCGGTATGAAAGGGTTGAGGGTCCCAGAGCTTCGCGAAGTCGATAATCTCGTCCTTCGTGACTAACCGGCTTCCGCTCCAGACCGTGTACCCAATCGACAAGTCTTCGAAGAATGGGTCCGTGGTGTTTTCCATGGCTATTATACCTCACGACGGCAGACAAGTTCTCCCACGCGCCGGTGAAGGCGACATGGATGCGGTGCAGTGTTTGAGCGCGGGAGCGGACGGATTCCTCCAAAGTGGCCCTGCGGTGCTGCTAGGTATTGTACTGACCTGCCTCCCAGCGCCGCTTGGCTCGCCAATCGGTCGAAACTTTATTAAAGCGGTCGAGTGATAACTGGTCGATAGGCATCCGTGTCTCACCTTTCAGCAGCAACTCAGAAACGGCGATACCAACTGCAGGTGCCATTCCGAAACCATGACCTGAACAGGCTGCGGTCACCAAACCCTCAGGACTATCGAATTTGTGAATTGTAGTCATTTGGTCTGGTGCCATATCGACGATGCCCGCCCAGCTACGAAGAAACTGCGCGCCCTTGAGGACCGGCATGGTTTCGATGGCACGTCGCAGGATGTTCCGTACAATCTGAGTATTGGGTTTTGCGGCCTCTTTGCCGATCTCCAGATCAACCCACTCGTATGGACCGCCGTTCATGTGGAGGTTTCCACGCTTTGTCTGGCGGATCGAAAGGCCGTTTCCGATAAAGGCCTGCTCGAACAGAGGCGGCATCGGCGTCGTTACCAATGCTTCCAATCGAACCGGGGCCAGCGGAAAGTGAATACCGAGGGGCTCCAAAAGCAAAGTGTTGTGCGCGGCGGCGCAAAGCGCCAGCTTGTCGCTATGCAGCTCGCCTTGAAGGGTACGAACACCCTTAGCTTTCCCGCCTTCGGTAAGGATTTCAAGTACGGGCGTGTATTCCCTTATTTCGCCACCCCGGTCATTGAACGCCCATGCAAATGCCTGTGACGTGCGTTGCGGATTGGCGTGACCCGACCGATGAGTCCAAATACCTCCGAGACAACTCTCGCTGAGGCAGGGCATCATCTCACGGAGGTCGTCGCCACTCAGGAACTCAAACGGAACGTTGGTTTTCCTGAATGTTCCGTACAGCTGCTTTAGTTCATCAAGTTCACGCTCGTTGAATGCTGCCCAGATACGGCCCTTCTGCGTCCATTCCGTGGGGTAGCCCAATTCCTCATCCAGGCCGTCCCAGAGCTTCTCAGCCTCTTGAGCCAACGGGCTCTCAGCTGGGGTTTCCCCACGCAGGCTAAGGTAGCCCGTAGCGCGTGACGAAGCCTCATATGCGGTTGCTCCAGCGTCAAGGACCAACACTTTCGCTCCTGCCTTTTGGGCATGATAAGCAGTCGATAGGCCGAGGATGCCCGCGCCAACAACAATTACATCGAAATTATTCATCGTCGTATCCAAGTTGGCGGGTGATTAGTCTTGTCGGGTCTCGTACGGCCACATCTGCCAGTGCAGGCGGATGTCCTCACTCTCATCATCATCGGCGATCAAGGCGAGGTCGATAGGTCGCAACGGGAAGCGATAGCTGGCGGGGCGGATTGCATCTGGGTCGACACCGAAGCGCAGCGCCAGCGCGATGGAAGCCTCGTCTCGACAACGTTTGCCTTGGCAATGTCCCATCGAAACGCGTGTCATCCGCTTCATAAAATCTTGGTTGATGCGTGGTGCGCGCGCAGCGTCGGAGTGGACGATGGGGCTTTGGGCATGTCGTAGACCCTGCCCGAGATATGAGGGAGGCGCGATTCCACAAAACTCACCTCGGGTGACGGTCTCGCATTGGCAGATATTGACGTCGTCGCCTCCACTTTCGTGTAGAGCACTTATCCAGGTCTTGATGTAGTCCAGTGTAGGCTGAGTTTGAGCGGCGTGAGGCGGGAATCGATCAGCGTTCGTCTCACCCTTGATCGAGGCCAACAATGCCTCGGAACTGGCGTCATCTCTCAACCAATAAACGCTTTCCAGGCTCGTCTCACCCCGAGCGTCGACTTCAGGTACCCAAGAGGCCAGCCCGGGGTCATAGTGCATTTTGCAGCCCATTGCGGCAGGCAGTTCGATGTTGGGCAGTGTTGCAATGGCGACAGCTATGGAGTCGCAGTCAACCGCAAAGGTCGCATCACCGTCGAGCGAAACGCAGATTGCGCCAGAAACTTCAGTCTTTCCGAGGGCTTCGTGTACGACATGCCGCAGGTGCACGGGAATGCCCCGCTCGGCCAGCCAAGCAGCCGCCTCCGGCCCCGCATACACCTCTTGTCCCGCCTCAATGACAGCAACAATCTCAGTACCCCGCGCCAGCGCCGAACGAATAAACCTCAGCGCTAACTCTGAGGTGCCGAGAACTACCGCTTTTCTCCCTTCGAACACTTGATAAAGGTCGAGCATTGCGATGCCAGCCTTGCCGCCAAATACGCCTGGCAGTTCCCAACCCTTAAAAGAAGGCACGAAGTCCCTGACACCAGTAGCGATTACCAAGGTGTCGTGCTCCAGAATCTCGTTGCCATCGCGGTTTACTAGACCAACCCGGGGCCGCCCGACATTTACGCTGTTCGGCCCATTGCGAAATGCGCCCCAAAGGACAGTGGAAACGCGCACGTCGACACCGCTTTCCAAACATTCGATCAACTCCGGGCTGCCTTCCAAGACTGCCTGAGCAATGGAGTTGTCATTTAGAAGCGCTGAAGGCAGTCCTGCTCCGTAAAACCACGGAGCATCGAAACTCATGTCTTTCATCGCTTGAGGATGCTCATCCACGAGCGTTACATCGTGTCCAGCAGCTTGGGCCGCCAGTGCGACGCGACATCCTCCTGCACTCGCCCCCACCACGACGATCTTACCTTGCATAGCCATCTCCCTTGCGTGGTCGAGCACGTCTTCATCTTTTCGGAGAAGCCTCCCCGACACGACAAAACGAACGTTAGCGCAGCTATCCTCGTAAAAAAATACCCTTCAATCAAAAAACATACTCACTGGACAAATATTTTAATCCTTGGTACTCAAAAGCACGCGCAGCGCCTTTAGCTGCACCGATCTGAGAAGCAAGAGGTAATGAGATGACGGCCGGTATTCAGAAGTCGTGGAAGACCAGTGTAAGCGATGTGGAAGAGTCGGATGTCTTCATTCGTGGCTATAGCCTGGGCGAGATAATCGGGAACATCTCCTTTCCCGCCGCTACCTACCTGCTCATTCGAGGGCAGCTCCCGACGCCGGGTCAGACAAAGATCATCGATGCCATACTGTGTTCAGTCCTTGACTATTCATTGAAGAAGCCGGGAACAGTCGCTGCCCGCTATTGCGTTTCGGGCAACCCGTCGATGGTTGCGGGATTGGCTACAGCAATGTTGTCCGCAGGCGAATATACCCTCGCACCTGACAGCGCGGGCTCCTTCATTCGCGCGACCTACGACACCCATCGCAAGCCAGGCGCGTCCCTCGACGAGTGTGCGGAAGCTGCAGTCGACGAAATCCGCGAGAAGAAGCTGCGGGTTGGCGGCTTCGGACATCCGAATTTTAAGTTTACCGACCCGCGCGCTCAGAAGCTCAAGTCCATTGCCGTAGAGGCTGGTGTTTGGGGCGACGTCTGCGAGTGGTACGAGGCCGTGCATCGCGCCTTTATTAAGCGAGTGAACAAGCCGGAAATGGCCATCAATGAAGTTGGCATCATGGCGGCAATCTTGACCGAAATGGGCTTCACTCCGGATGAGATGACGGGCCTCGCCCTCCTCTCGACCTTCCCCGGTGTTGTCGCGCACGTATCTGAAGAACTTCAGTCCAAGACGCGTATCCGCACTCTGCCGGACGAGATTGTCAACTACACACGCGAACGGAAAGACCTGACCAACGATCTGAGCGCAGCTGGTTGGGCTAAATAATTGCTATTGGGGGGTGCGCCTAATACCGGGCGCGCCCTTCAGTTCTACAACGCCGGGAGCACGCCATTGGTTATTTTATCTCCAGATAATCGTAAATGTCGGGTTTGTTTCGCCGGGCGCATGACTTGGGTTGATTGTAGTCCTGCAGAGGACCTCGACGAACCTTCTCTGCGGGAAGAGCTGACTGCATTAGCGGCATGGTTCCGAGCGCAGCGAGCCAAAGTCCTCCCCGGCGGAGGTGCTCAATCAATTAATAGGTAACTCCCATATCTCCAAACCAGGATGCAGTATCGGCTACCAATCGATTTATTCGTCGGCGGGAGTTTCTGTGCCGCCATCTAAGAGGCTGTTACCCCTCCCTGTCCTGAAATAATTGTACGCTCAACTTCGCTGACTGCGTGATTGCATTATCGCGTGTTTGAGCTTTTCGACAAACAATTCCACCTCATCGTAATTTAAGTAGCGCTCAACAAGGTCCCTTGTCGTGCGCAGCGCACGTTCCATTGGCCCGGAACGGGCAAGAACTCTTTCGACTTCTGTCGCCACCTGTTCTTTCGGAGCATTGAGTACACCCAGCGCAGCTTGTTCTGGAAGATACTCCTCGACCAGCCGGTTGAGATCGAAGAAACGAAAATATGAGGGGTTTAGGGTTATAACCGGTGCTGTCTTAGCAAGTCTCTCGTGAATATTTCGTCCGTGTTGTACTTCATCTACCACAAATATCGCATTTGGCGTGGTGGTTGCCAATAGTTCGGCCAAACGTTCAGATGCCACGTTGCTACCGAGGCTCACGACAGATACTCGTTGCGCACCAATCAAGTCGGCCAGATTGATGCGCGCGGAAAGCTCATCGAAAAATGCTTCATCGCGTTTGCCTTCGACGAAGAGGGTGACTTGGTCAAGAGGTGCTCCGCTTTCAACTGGCTTTTCAGATTGCGCTTTCTCGTCCACCGCTTTCTTGAATTGTTTGTAGTAAGCGGAAATTCCGTTAACGCGGCGAACGCGCCGGAAAAGCGGAATCCATTCGTTGTTATCACTCCAGATAACAGGCAGGGTGAAGTTGGGGGTATTGTAAGGCAGCACTAGCAGTGCCGCTAGCGCACCAAAGCCGAGCGGACTACTCTTGTAGCAAATCCGCCCATAGTCTTCGAGGCGGCTCTTTAAACGAACTCTGTCAACGTGGGGGACGCCCGCATAAAACGACGAGTCAAGCGACCCGGCAGTGTCTGCCTCATCATATTCGAACGCTGAGAAGGTGAACGCTTTCGTCTTCTCCTCGATTTCTTCAATGGCATTTTTCATGCCGCAGACCGATAAAACAAAAAGGTTTTTCACTCCGAGGGGTAGTACGCTCTCCGCAAGCTTCTCGATTTCTTCAGTCGCTTGGCGACCGGTCCCGATTACGTCATCAAGAAGGACAAGATTCTCCACATGACCTGCCGCAATATGGTGAAAGTTCTCCGAGTTCAGGAAGTTTTCCTCTGAAATCGAAGTATTCATCCGCAGATGATACCCAATCATAGAACCACTTTTTCCCACATCACCCATCGCGGCATACATGGTGTTTGTGCCTGTGATGCGAGACTTCTTCTCAACGGCCTTACGAACCAGTTTTGAAAAGGCGATCTGAAGACCACGATCTATATCGCGCTGCCCTATGATATTAAGATTTTGGACGACACGCAGAGCAAGACCGAAGTCTGCTTCGTCGAATTGAAGCACCCATTTAATTACCTCGTCGGTAGAGACCGCCATGTCAGCGGGCCAGGACGAAATAGCGAGATTGATACGATCAACCTCATCGGCAATAGATTTCGGATATCGCATTAGGCCCTCAACTAATCATACGGCTCCCGTCCACAATCGTAGGTCGTTTTTATTAAGGCCGGGTTTCAAAGAGCTTCGGATAGCCGTCAGTCTGGATATGACGCAATCCGCACTACCAATGTGGAAGAGGCAGCTTCCGGTCTAATCTCCAAACCGGGCGATATCGGCTAAACCCTCACCACGACAGGCCCCTCACCTCGTAACAAAAAGACCGCCTCGGTCTCCCAAGGCGGCCATCGGAAGCTTCACTCGAAACAGGTCATTTAACCATACGCGGTTCACCTACGTCAGCGACCGCCTTGTCGAAGCCTGCCGCTTCCAAAGCCTTCACGATTGAACCGTCCTCGTGCTGCGCCTTGATGCTCTTGTCGAGAGCGGCACCGAGCGACTCGTTGCCCTTGGTGTAGATGATACCCGCCTGAGCAGGCTGGATCGATGCGGTGACGCGCTCGTCCGGCTTGGAAACCACGATCTTGATACCCTTGTACCCGTTCGCAGTCTTCTGAAGATATGCACCCGAATTGTATCCGTCGGCGGCAACATCGATGCGCCCCGCTTCCAGGTCCTGAGCCAAAGCAACCGGTGTCGGATAGAGTTTTAGGTTGGGACCAAGGAGCTTCTGAAGCTCGCCAACCCAGAGGTAACCCTGTACGGTCCCCACGTTCTTGCCGACGAACGACTCAACAGTGTCGTAGCCCTCCTTGGAGAAAATGCCCATCGGATCGAGGTACGTTGGAGCCGACATAGAGACTGCCTGAGCGCGCTTTTCAGTTCGGTTCCAGCTGCCAATTGCAACGTCGGATTTTCCGCTGACGACTGCCTGAATGGTAGCAGCCGGGTCCAGGGTGAGGGTGACGACTTCCAGGCAGTTTTCTTCAGCCGCCCGCTTTACAATATCAAAGTCGATGCCCGAAGCGCCGTTACCGGACGTGACGGAAAAAGGGGGATAATCGTAGGCAGCAACAGTGAGCTTGCCTTTTTCAACCGTCTGGACTTCGGTCGTGCAAGTAGCCGCGAGCACCGAAATGGTCTGGGCGACCGTCAAAACTGCCGTGAGGGCCAGTAGACGCTTCATGTAAGTTCCTCTCTGCGATTATGGTTATTGTCTGCGCCGGTATTCAAATATACCGATCAGTCAGTTTTATATTCGAGAGAGGACTAATGTGCAATAAAAAATAATGAAAAAATTAAATTTTGTATTTTTAAACAACAACTTAAACAGAAAACTTTGCACAACCGGCTTACCACCTGACTGTGCAAAGCTGAACTATTGGCGAGGCCATTAAACAAAGTTGATGGCCACATGTCCGTTCACGAAAGTGAAGAGCGCGGAATGTTCACTCGCTTTCGAGGATAGTCGTCATTCTATCCATAGCTTCAACATATTCGCTCAACATGTCGTACATCACCTGCTTAACCGTCTTCGGCTCATTGACTTGCCCGACAACCTGTCCGGCGGAATAGGTCATCCAATCTTTGCGATGAGAGCGCTCCGCTCTACGGAACGGCTCTCCCGAGAGAATGGACTGGTATGGAACCTTCAGAGGCTTTGGGGCCTCCGGTGCGGCCCAAGCCTCCGTGTATTTGCTTCGAATGGCCCTGCATGGCTTGCCCGTGTAACCGTAGGTAATGACCGCGTCTGTTGATTTAGCCGCGTAGAGTACCTCGCGCATATCGGGATTTAGTTCGCTCTCCATCGTGCCTAGCCAGATGGTCCCGCACCATACACCCTCTGCGCCGAGTGCCAGAGCTGCCGCCATCTGTCTACCGTTCCCTACTCCACCGGCAGCAAGGACTGGAATTGGCGCAACGAGATCAACGATCTCTGGCCATAAAACCATCGAGGCGACATTTCCCGTGTGCCCGCCACCTTCAGTACCCTGGGCGATGATCAGATCAACACCTGCCTCAACTTGCTTTTCAGCCTGGCGCGCAGAACCAACGAGGGCACCGAATTTAATTCCAGCCTCTCGTGCGCGCCCCATCACTGAAGGTGGCGCTACACCGAGAGCGCTGACTACAAGCTTTATTGGATGCCTCATCGCCACTTCAAAGAGAGCGTCGCTTTCTTCCTGAGTAAAGCTCAGATTACTGGCATATTCCTCGTACCAACCATCGACATCCTCCTCGGGCATTGGTGGGACGCCGTCCTCTGTCATGAGGTTGTTGATGTAGTTGACCTGCTCAGGCGGGAGAATTTTACGAGGACTTTTCCCTCCCGATATATCAGAAGCAGTGGACGTGAAAATCATGTCCACACCGTACGGCTTCCCGTCGATGTGATCGTCGATCCATTTCAATTCCTGTTCAAGGTGCTCCGGCGTCATCCAGGCAGCGCCCAAAACTCCCATTCCTCCGGCCTTCGACGTCGCCACGACAACATCGCGGCAATGGGAAAATGCAAATACGGGCGTTTCGATCCCGAACATTTCGGTGACGGCAGTTTTCAACTCGACCCTCCGGCAGCAGTTAGCTGACTTTTACGACATTATTTTTGACTTATGGGTATGTAAATCCATCCTTTCGGTCTCGTCAAGCGCCAGATCAACCAATTCTCGCTCCCAACGAGCTTGACAGGGCCGGGTATCAAGGCGACAAACTACCACGTCAGTAAATTATTCTGGCTGGTCAAATTATGAGGATGCCATGTCAAACCGGATCAATTTTGTAAACCCGTTCGGGTCTCCCAAGTACGACGAAATCATCCTCAAGACGCTCGGCCACTACGCGGCCTCAGACACCGTTCTAGAAGTAACGCACCTTGAAAATTGCCCATCCGACATCGACTTCTTTTTCTCGAAGCACATGATTGAGCAATCGCTTTTCGAGGCCGTTATGGCCTCTGAAGAACAGGGATACGACGCGGTTATCGTCGGCTGCCTCTATGATCCTGGTGTACGAGTTGCTCGCGAACTTGTTGACATTCCTGTCATCGGCCCGCTGGAGGCCTCCTTCCAAATGGCCGCGAACTACGGTCATTCAACCATGGTTCTCACTGACCATCGCAAAGCGGTTCCGTACATTTACGATCAGGCACGACTGAACGGACAAGGCGGCACCGTACGGGGTGTTGATGCCATCGACTGGTTTGTGAAGGACATGATCAATGACCGCCGTGCGGTAGCAGACGACGTCGTCCGGCTATCGAAGGAAGCGGCCCACCGCTTCGGTGCGGAGACCGTGATCATGGGATGCACAATCATCGCCGCAATCTACCAGGAGCACCTTATGGAAGGCGGTACACCTTCCGAGGTTCCGATTATCAATCCAAACCTAATGGCCTTGAAGATGGCTGAGGGACTAGCGGACCTGAAGCGAAAGGGGGGTTATTTCCTGGCGCGTCAGGGATTTTATATGAAGCCCGAAGGTCACTTCAAACAAGAATTCGAGAATGCGCGTCGTACGTGGAACGCGTCAAAGCCGCACTTCGCTCGATAACATCAAATCAGATCAGATACGAACAGGTGAAACATGGAACTTAGTTTGAAGGGCCGCACGGCAGTCATTACGGGTGGCGAAACAGGAATTGGCGCGGCAATCACGCGCGCTCTGGCACAGGCAGGTGCTTCCGTCGTTGTTGGAGGGATACTCGAAGATGTCGGAACAAAATTCGCAGAAAGTCTCGCAGCTGAAGGCCTTCAGGTGTCATTTCAGAAGACTGACGTCCGCAAGGAAGCGGACGTCAATGCACTTGTTGATGGGGCTGTCGAGAAATTCGGCTCAATCGATGTGATGGTCAACAATGCGGGTGTGTTCGACGGTTTCGCAGATTGCCTTGAAACCACCGAGGCTCTGTGGGATCAGATCATCGATATCAACCTCAAAGGCACGTTCTTCGGCTGCCGAGCGGCGCTGAAGCACATGGTGACCAAGGGCGGGGGAAGGATCATCAACACTTCGTCCGTAGGTGGATTGCGAGGCGCAGCTGACGGTCTATCTTATACAGCCTCGAAGTTTGGCGTCGTCGGTCTCACACGTCAGCTCGCCGTCACTCACACCCAATACGGTATCACCGTCAACGCGATCTGCCCTGGCGTTATCCAGACAGATATCCGGGGTAACTCCGCCGCCATCCTGGGCGCAGACGGCCCCGATATGCAGAAAGGCGTCGGTAGCGATCCTGATGCATATAAGCGGCTTGTTCCTGCCAAGCGAAAAGGCACGCCAGACGAGATTGCATCGGTGGCGCTTTTCCTGGCGACAGACGCTGGAAGCTACATCTCAGGTCAGGCCATTGCGATTGATGGCGGTTGGACTGCGACTTAAGGGGTCGCTTACGCCACCAGAATAAGGAGTGGCGTCACCTCAGGCGAATTTCGCGGCCGTCGGCAATCGCCCCGACGGCCGCTTTTCGATTAGTCTTACAGTCCCACATGCTCTTCCCAAAATCGGATATCGTCCGTTTTATGCCGCTTGCCCCTCTGTTTCAGCACGTCAGCCACGCCGTCATGCTCTTCAAAGACCAAGTCGACCTTCTCCATAGCTTTGGAAAGCGCTTTCATTTCATCAGAGGAGCGGTTCCAAGACCTAGTGTCCGGATCATAAACGTCGATTTCCACCGCCCGCTCAATGTTGTCGTCGTTCCTGTCTGGCACCGAGGGCTTTCCAAGGAGTTCGAGGATCATAAGGCGAAGAACTCTTCCACCACCAACCTCGTAAGCAATCGCAGAAACCTCGCGAATGGCGCTTTCGAACTCGGTCTCCCAGTCTGTGTTCTCGAACGCTTTACTTACAACCGCCGCTTCCACAGGGTTCAGTTGCTTAAGCGCCTTGACATGAGCCCTGGAAGCTTCGAGTTCCGCTTCATTCGCCTCCCAAGCTTCCCGCGTCTCCTTCAAATCATTAAGAACCTTCTCATGGATCGAGGCGTCAACCCTCGTTGCTTTTCTGATTCCCTGCTTTAACTCCGGCCACGCTTCCGCGAAACGGCGCATTGCCCGCATCCTTACCCCAGCCTTAGGTGCCGGTAGGTCAAGAGCGTCGCCGATATCTTCAAGCATTTGTGTAAGCGCTTCCTGCTGATCGATTTTCACACCCACAACTCCCAATAGGGTCGCCTGCATAACCTCGAATGAGTTTGGAGGCACGACGATAGGAAACCGATGGGTGTTCAAAACCCAAGCCGCACCAAGTTCGGCGAGGCAAAAAGGGCTTTCCAAGTAAGCAGGCGAAATCAGTGCGATAACGGCCTTTGCTTGAGCAGCCTTATCCTTGATCCCATCGACAAAATTTGCGCCTTTGGTCACACCTTGCCCCTCTAAGCTGGAGCAGAAAATACTTTCCGATGTGATATTCAGGGCTTGGGTAAGCAGGTTTTCAAAAGCCTCAACCAGAGCCAAATCGGCAGCGGCATGACTGAGGAAAATCAGCACAGGAGATGTATTTTTAGGCACAGCACAAGTCCACAATTATTAGGTGATGAGACTTGTTAGCGCAATCAAAACGAAAGGGAAATACCGCCTCTGAGAAGGTCAACAGTCAGCTCCGGCCCAGGGGCTCATGCCACCTGTGGCCGGTTTTGTTTTACTCAAGGTGCGCCACGACTGCGGCCGCGCCACGTGGGCCCAACCCAGCATCGACCGCCGAACGCAACTGACCTCTCAAAACATCGAGGAATGGGCTGTGCAGTCCCGCTGCGCTGCTGATCTTGCCATAGCCTTCTGCTGCGTGGGACCAGACATCGAGCGATGCCTCATACGCCGAGATATCGTCTATCGCGATCTTACTAAGGAGATCGTCGAGGCTGTTTTGGAGCAGCCTCATGGATGGACTCACCGCCCGGGTGATGACATTCAGGTCAATTCCAAGGCGCTTGGCTCTAACCAACGACTCGACGAAGCAATGCTGCGCAGTCATGTAGAACGCTCCCGGGAAGCAGGCTTCGAGGACATTCCCGTTCTCGATTGCCTCCCCTGCGTGGAATGACGCGCCGCCAAGTAGCTTGATCGTATGCTCAATTCGTTCCCACAACTCGATTGGTCCTGCGCAGGAGAGAACCGTGTCTGGCGCACCAATCATATTGGGCAGGACCCATATGGAGCCGTCAACATACTCCGCATTTCTGTCGTGTGCCCATTCGCGCATATCGCGAGCATCCTGCGCAGAACCGCTGGACAGGTTGACTATGATCTTCCCCGAAAGCTGAGGGAGGCCAATAGTCCCCAGCACCGAACGAACGACGTCGTAAGATGAGAGAACAGTCACGACAACGTCAGAGCCTGCCACTGCGGAAGAGAGGTCGGTCGTCACCTGGATGCCCGCTTCCTGCAGAGGCAGCAGGGGAGCGACACTGCGATTCCAACCGACAACCGCATGCCCCTTCCCGTGCAGTGTTCGAATGATAGCCGAGCCCATAAGGCCACAGCCTAGCACTGCTGTCCGAGAGAACGCGCTCATTGACGTCCGATCCTTGCATAGACGCCGGGTTTCGCCCGAAGAAGATACTGAGCATAGGCAAAGCCGATGACGTAAGTCGAAGATATGCCGACCAGCATAATGTTCGTCAGGGTCGGCGACCCATTGATGAGCGACGAGAAGTTATAAACTCCCAGAACGACCATAGTTGCCAGGCAGAACGTCGACAGTGCAGGCGCAACTGTCCCCTGCCAGACGCTCACATCAGTCCTCGCACGGCGGAAATACACGAACGCGGAGATGCTGGTGACGGCCATCGCGAGCAGGATCGAGAATGAAGCTAGTCCCGCAAACCATGAGTAAATCTGTTCGGCAGTCAATCCGGCTACGACGAGCAGTGCAGTGAGGACCAGATAAACGATACTCACGGTCACCGATGCTCGACTCGGTGAATTATGGACAGGGTGTGCGACGCCGAGAGATTTGGGGAATACGCCATCAACCGAAAGCGAGTAAACATACCGAGTGGTCACGTTTTGGATCGAAAGATGCGCAGCGAAAGTGCTGGTGAGAAGCAGAACGCTGACGATGTCGAATAGAATCTGGCCGCCGAACTCCTTGGCAACGACAAAGAAGGCGTTTGCAGGATCAGCAATCGAAAGCTCAACAGCCTTCGAAGTGCCCAACGCGGTGATCAGCGCCCACGAGGTAATGGCATAGAAGATGCCGATGAAAAGCACGACCGCATATGTCGCGCGGGGGATGGTGCGCTCGGGGTCGCGGGTTTCCTCGCGATAGATTGCCGTTGCCTCGAACCCACAAAACAGGGCAGCTCCGAAAATGAAAGCGATACCAAGCTGGCCCGAAGAGAAGGCCTGCCAGGTGAGTGGTTCGAGGCTGATGCCTTCCCTGCCCCCGTCAGCCATAACAAGGGCGTCGAACACGACGACGATAGCCACTTCCGCGATCAAGAGAGCGCCAAGAACCTTTGCGGAGACGGCAACGTGGAAGTATGCCAGCGCACCCACGGTAGCCCAATAGATGAGGCTGAAGGCCCACCAATCCAGAGATAAGGGCCCGAAGAGGTTTTCCGCGAACTGCTTTGTTATGATCCCAGCAAAGCCGTAGAACCCCACCCCAATCGAGAGATAGGACCCAAGGATAAGAAAAGATGATCCAAGGCCGTGGGATCGTCCCAAACCGGCTGTAATATAGGCGTAGAAGGCACCTGGATTGGGAACATATCGGGTCTGAGCGGAGTACCCTACGGCAAACAGCAGGAACGCCAGCATTACGGCGACGAAAGTAAGGGGAGCCCCCAGTCCGTTACCGTAGCCGACGATAAAGGTGATGTATCCGGCCGTTCCGGTCAAAGGGCCTGCATAAGCTAGCGTGGCGAGTGCTATATCCAGCGCACCAAGCTGCCCTGAAAGACGTGAAGACGTAGCCTCCGCGCTAAATGTGGTTGTATCGACCATGTCGAGTTCCCTGCTTTGTATTTTCTCAACGACGAAATGGAAACTATCGTTTGACGACTGCCTCTATTGGGCGTGCCACAAACGCTCTTGGTGATGAGCTGAAGCCATCGCCGGAATCCCTGTTAGGGCGCTCCTTGCGACGCATGACGATCCTCCTTCGCCAAAATTTGACTACTGAGTATTTTAATTTATCCCATCAGTCAATGTTTCAGCTTCCGTTGCGACCTTCACATCGAAAATACCGGCTTCGATACCTTGAACGAAAGCTACAATGAGCCTCTCGGAGGAGTGAGGGAGTTGGGTCTCCCGCAGGAACTGATCCTGGATAATAAAACCGTCCACTAACGCCAGCAGGCTACGAGCAACGGCCTCGATGTCGCGGAGCGGCTCGTCGGATCGACGCCCGCGCTGCAACAGCGCGCGGTAGTGGTTCAGCCACTCTTCATAAGACTGCTGCGGGAGTTTGAATTGAGTCTTGGTCCGTAAAGCCCAGATACCAAGTTCGAATTCCGTCAGCTGATCTGCTGGGGTTTGAGCAGCCCACACGGAGAACGCTCGGGCAATCGCGCCAGCGGCTGCTGCGACCCCCATTTCGGGGTGCACATGTTTCGCCACCCACTCTTTCCCGGTCGCTCCAAAGCTGTCAGAGACCGCTTCGAATAGCTGCTGCTTATTTTCGAAATGATAGTGGACGCTCCCAAGCGGCACGCCCGCCTCCGATGCAATCCGACGTGTCGTTGCGGAAGAAACGCCCTCCTCTCTTATGATTTTTGCTGCGGCCTGAATAAGGACGATTTGCTGCGGATCGCTGAGTGTTTTCGGCATCTTAGACTTTTCCTTCGAGGGAACTCGGTCTTTTCAGACAGTGACGAACCAATGTGGCAAGACCAAAAATGTCCTTGCGGTTGAGACATTGCGGGCGGCAGCGTCCACTAAAAAAAGAGCCTATCATGAGCTTGGTCACTTGACCAAATCCGTGATATAGGTATTTTCTGACCGAAGAGTTTAAAAAAAGAACCAAAAGGTCAAGGCGCATTCGCGCGGCGGATCGCTCGGGAAAGAACTTCGGTTCTAGGCATGAAATGAGTGAGCAATACAGGGCAAGCGCCCGAGGTTACCGAGAACCAGAAGGTTCTCGCGAGCAAACCTCCGCGCTTGTGGGAGAAGCGCATGTCCGTCGTTGAACGTTATGATTACGTAATTATTGGTGCGGGTTCCGCTGGCAGCGTGCTTGCGAACCGATTGAGCGCTGATCCCAAAGTTAAGGTTCTGATTCTCGAAGCAGGTGGCCCCGACCGTCGGTGGGATTTCAGGATTACCATGCCTGCGGCCTTGGTCTATCCGCTCAACAGCACGACCTACAATTGGCAGTTTCTCAGCGAACCGGTTCAGACACTCAACAATCGCCAGCTTCCATTCTTCCGGGGCAAAGGTCTCGGCGGTTCGTCGACAATCAACGGAATGGTTTATGTTCGCGGCAATTCCATGGACTTCGATAACTGGGCTCGTGAGAAGGGCCTCGAAGACTGGAACTATTCCCGTTGCCTTCCCTATTTCAAGCGGTCGGAGTCCTATTCTGAAGGCGGCGATGACTATCGAGGCGACTCCGGGCCGCTGCATGTATCTCGCGGAAAACCTGAAAGCGCTTTGTACGAAATCTTTCTTCAGGCGGCGTACGAAGCTGGACACGAGCATACGCCGGATGTGAACGGTTATCGTCAGGAGGGCTTTGGTTACTTCGACGCGACAATTCACAACGGAATTCGGGAAAGTGCGTCCAGAGCATACTTGCACCCTGTAATGAAGACGCGGCCGAACCTAACCGTTGTGACGGGTGCTATGGTGGGGAAATTGAACTTCCTCAACCGTCGGTCCGATAGCGTCACCTATAGGAGCGAAGGAAAGCTTCATACCGCGCACGTCGAACAAGAAATCATACTGTGCGCAGGCGCAATCCAATCACCACAGCTTCTTATGCTCTCTGGTATCGGAAACGCCGATGATCTGAAGCAAGCAGGCGTCGAACCCACCGTTGATCTCAAGGGTGTGGGGCGAAACCTGCGCGACCATTTGGAATGGATCGTTTCTTACAAGTGTACGAAGCCGATTTCCTACTATAATGCGACGAAGCCTCTCAAGCAGGCGATGATTGGGGCACAATGGCTTGCCACGCAGACTGGCCTGGGAGCATCAAATTTCTTTGAAGCTGGTGGCTTCCTGCGGTCGACACCCGCACAAGTATATGCCGATGTGCATCTGCACTTCGTAGCACTTGCTGCGGAATATAGCGGTCGCGTCTCCGCTCCAGGTCACAGCTTCCAGGTTCACCTGAGTCCCGGCCTTCCGGAGAGCAGTGGATGGCTGAAACTCAAGTCTGCGAACCCTGAAGATCACCCGCTTATTCAGCCGAACTACCTCTCGGAGGAACGAGACTGGGTAGAAGCAAGAGCTGCTATCCGTAAATCCTTCGAGATTTTGGAGATGCCTGCTCTTCGCGAATATCGAGGTGAGCGGATACATCCGAACAAGCAGATCGATAACGACGCTCTGCTGGATGAGTACATCCGATCCCATGCGGAGACCGGGTACCACTATGCTGGCACATGCCGCATGGGCGAGACCCCGGAGTCGGTGGTCGATGGCCAGTTGCGAGTTCATGGCATCAAGGGCCTGCGCGTGGTCGATGCATCAGTCATGCCCCGCCCCACGAACGGCAACACCAACGCCCCTACGATCATGATCGCTGAGAAGGCTGCCGACTACATTCTCGGCAACACGCCGCTCCCGCCGTCGGAAGCGCCGTCTTACCGACACCAGAATTCTACAGCCTCGATTGCGTGCTGAAGAGCAGCGCAGCTGACTTAAGCGGTCCAACAGACCGAAACATCGAATTGGAGGAGCCTATCATGGACAACTACGGCAAGTTTTACATCGATGGTGAATGGAGAGAGCCGTCTTCTGGAGAATACCTGGATGTAGTTGATCCCTCTACGGAAAAACCATTTGCGAAGATCGCCCTGGGTGCTCCCAAGGACGTAGACGATGCCGTCGCCACAGCGCGTCGCGCCTTCCCGGCGTACTCCCAGGTGAGCGTTGCGGACAGAATAGCCTTCTTCAAACGAGTGCTGGACATCTTCCGTCGCCGTCAGAACGAGATCGCAGAGATCGTCACAAAGGAAATGGGCTCGCCTATCACCTTTAGCATTGAAGCCCAGACAGCAACCTGCGTCGCACACATCGAAGCAATTATCGATATTCTTCAGGACTTCTCGTTTGAGGAGCGGAGCGGCACAACCCTTATCGTGAAAGAGCCAATTGGTGTTGTGGGTCTGATCACGCCGTGGAACTGGCCTATCAACCAGGTGGTCTGCAAAGTCCTTCCCGCACTGGCTGCTGGCTGCACCATCGTGATCAAGCCCAGCGAAATCGCACCGCTGGACGCAACAATCTTTACGGAAATCTTGGAAGAGGCTGGCCTACCTGCGGGCGTATTCAATCTCGTCAATGGTGAGGGACCTGTTGTGGGGGAAGCGATTTCCGCTCACCCTGATATCGACATGGTATCCTTCACGGGATCGACCCGCGCGGGCGTACGTGTCGCAAAGGCTGCCGCCGATACTGTTAAGCGGGTTACCCAGGAGCTGGGAGGAAAGTCAGCCAATATTCTGCTGGACGACGTCGACTTTGCATCGGCTGTGCGCAACGGCATTGTGGGTTGCTTCGCCAATTCCGGTCAGTCGTGCGACGCCCCTACCCGCATGCTCGTTCCAAAATCTCGTTACGACGAAGTTCTCGCAATCGCACGTGACGCGGCCGGTGATCAAACCGTCGGTGACCCGACCGATCCGGCTACAGTTCTTGGCCCCCTCGCAAGCGAAGTTCACTTCAATAAAGTCCAAGGCCTCATTCGGCAGGGTATCGACGAAGGCGCGACCGTATTGGTCGGCGGACCTGGAAGACCGGAAGGACTCGATATCGGATATTATGTGAAGCCTACGATCTTCGCGAATGTCACAAACGACATGAAGATCGCGCAAGAGGAAATCTTCGGGCCAGTGCTTTGCATCCTCCCATATGAGGACGAGCAGGATGCAATTCGCATCGCCAATGATACCCCGTATGGGCTCGCGGCATATGTTCAGTCTGCCGATCAGGATCGTGCACGACGGGTTGCAAGGCAGCTACGCGCTGGCTCGATCTTTATCAACTATCCAGATTGGGACCCGCTAGCTCCGTTCGGCGGCTACAAACAGTCCGGCAACGGACGCGAGGCAGGACATCACTCGCTCAGCGAATACCTGGAAATCAAAGCAATGGTGGGTCACGGGTAACCGCGCCGTTCGATCTGCGTCCATTTCCTCATTGCAGTAGGTTGGCCAATCCATGGAATTCGATTTTATAATCATTGGTGCGGGTTCTGCGGGTTGTACTCTAGCCTCGCGGCTATCCGAAGACACCACCAATAAGGTTCTGTTGCTGGAAGCGGGTGGAAACCACAAGAGTTGGATTGTGGATATGCCCCTTGCAGTCGAGCGACTGCTGGGAGAAGACCCGAGGAACTGGAATTTCCAAACCGAGCCTGAGCCGTATCTCAACGGGCGACGTATCGCCCATCCGCGCGGGCGTTTGCTGGGTGGGTCCTCATCAATAAATGGCATGGTCTATACCAGGGGCCATGCTCTCGATTTCGATGATTGGAAGAACGAGGCGGGGTGCGTTGGCTGGGGCTATGCGGACGTTCTTCCCTATTTCAAGCGCGCTGAAACCTCGCTTGGAGGCGGAAACAATTATCGCGGTTCGGAAGGTCCGCTGAAGGTCGCTCGGCCTGACCTGACGCGCGATCCGCTCAACCATGCGTTCCTGAAGGCCGGGCAGCAGGCTGGATACCCTGTAACGGCTGACAGCAATGCTTTCCAGATGGAGGGCTTTGGGCCGAATGAGCAGACGATCTATCGGGGTCGCAGGTGGAGCACAGCGCGCGCCTATTTGGACTCTGCAAGTAAACGCCCCAATTTGACGGTCATCTCTAATGCCCTGGTCGACAAGATCAATATAGAGAACGGGAGGGCTGTCTCAGTCATTTATAAGACGGTCAGCAATGACGAGGTCGTGCGCGCAAGACGGGAGATCATCGTCTGCGGCGGCTCCTTCGCATCACCCGCTATTCTGATGCGTTCAGGTATTGGCCCACAAGAGGAACTGCACGCGGCAGGGATCGCACCCATCGTCTCCTCGGCCGAAGTCGGGCGTAATCTGCAGGATCATCCTGACGTCACGATCCAATTTTGGGCGAAGCGCCCTGTTGGCCTGTATTCCGCGACACGCGGATTGAAACGTATCACGACAGGCCTCCAATGGTTCGTCGCGAAGTCTGGAATTGCGGCGAGCAATCAGTTCGAAGCTGCTGCTTATCTACGGACCAGAGCGGGCGTCGAGTACCCGAACATAAAGCTCGAACTTCTGGGACTTGCTTTCCAGCACGACAGTTTCCTTCCCCACGCCGGGCCGTCGTTTCAAATTCATATGACGCTCCTTCGGGCAGAGAGCAGAGGAAGCGTTCGCGTGACCTCACCCGATCCGTCGGTGCTTCCCAAAGTCCTCTTCAATTACCTGCAAGATCATCGAGATGTCGAGGTCATGCGCGACGCCATCAAACTCACTCGCGAGATCGTAGATCAGCAGGCTTTCAGCGGATTGGCCGGTGAGGAAATCGCACCTGGGAAGAGCGTTAGGTCGGACGAGGAAATTGAGAACTGGCTGCGCGATCACGTGGCCACCGCCTACCACCCTGCTGGGACATGCAGGATGGGATCAGACCCCGCGAGTGTGGTCGATCCTGAACTCAAGGTGCGCGGCGTCGAAGGCCTTCGGGTAGCAGATGCTTCCATCATGCCTCTTGAAGTCAGCGCCAACTTGAACGCCACGACAATCATGATCGGGGAGAAGGCGGCCGACCTCATTCTTGGAAAGCAGCTTACGGCGGTGCAAGCGCGGCACTGGGTGAATGAGAACTGGAAGGTAGCGCAACGATAGGCGGTCCATACGGACCTACATACTGGGCAGCAAAAACAAAACAACTGAAAGAGGAGCGAGCATTATGACCAATTCAATCAACATGACCCGCCGACAGGCGCTTCTTGCGGCCGCAGCAGGGACATCGCTTCTCGCGATGCCTGGCGTTCTCAGGGCGGAGACCAAAACCGTCAAAGTTGGCGCGCTCGTGCCGCTGACCGGTGACCTTTCCCTATGGGGTTTGCCTGCAAAAAACGGAGCTGATGTTTGGGCTTCGCGCGTCAATAAGGCGGGCGGTATCAAGGTAGCTGGGGAGCAGTACAACGTCGAAGTGGTGTCGTTCGATGGCGCTTACATCGCGGAAAAAACACTCCAGGGTGCCCGTGCCTTTCAGGATCAGGACGTGAAATTCACGATGATCATTGGCGGGGATGACTGGTCTGCGCTGCAGGACTTCTCCAACCGCAACAAGATGCTCACCGCGACGCTGTACGTGTCCGACTTGAACCCGGATTCGACGTATCTCATCGCGCCAGTGGAAGCGCACCCCTTCTATTTTGGGTTGGGCGTGGAATACCTGAGAAAGGTCGAGCCGAATATCAAGACTGTTTCCCTCTGTGCGCAGGATGATGTGACCGGTCGTTCCTCGCTGGCTTACTGGCGTGCTGGTTTCGACGCACACGGCTTCGAGATCGTCAACGACCAGTATTTCGACAACGCAACGACGGACTTTGCGCCGGTGGTAAGTGCCATGCTCGCAGGTAAGCCGGAAGCGGTTTGCATCGACACGACCTACCCATCTGTGGCCCTGCTCCTCGTGGAGCAGTTGTTTACCCAGGGCTACAAGGGTCGCATTCTTCATGCTGGCTTCGAGTTGCTACCGGATATGGTGAAGCGGACCAGCAAGGAGTTTATGGAAGGTTCAATTGCCTTCTTCCCCCGCTTCGACGACCAAACCATCGCACAGGCCGCAACCGGCTTCAGCGATCCGTCGGGCTTCTACAACGAGTACAATGCTGCGCATCCGAACGAGTGGAACAACACTTCGTGGGAATTCCCAGCTGCACTTGAGGTCTGGAAGCAGGGCGTTGAAGCTGCCGGAAGTTTCGACGCGGACAAGGTACTCGAAAGCATGAAGGCAACACCGCCGAAGCACATCTTCGGCGAAGCGAAATGGTGGGGCAAAGACCTTTTCGGGATCGACAACGCACTTCTAGGGAATTGGCCTATCGTCGTCGTGAAGGATGGCAAAGTTGAAATCGCTGAAGTAGGCGATCAGGCCGCTTGGTACGAGGCCCACAAGGACAAGGTCGAAGCGCGGTTCCGCGAAGAAGACCTTATGCCTGACCAACGTCGATAAGACAGCACCGAGATTGAGTGATGCAGTTCCTAATCGAAACGTTGATTAACTCTGCAATGGCGAGCGCGGCATCCGCGCTCGTCGTTGTCGGCCTTGCATTGATCTTTGGCGTCATGCGCATCGAGAATTTTGCGCATGGCGAACTCTATATGGTTGGAGCCTACGCGGCTTGGTATTTTGGGACGAGCTTAGGTGGTGGTTACGCGGTTGGTTTTGTCGCTGCCGTGATGGTCACAGCCATGATCGGCGTATTCATGGAGGTGTTCCTTTTTCGACGATTGAAAGAGAACCCGATGGGCCCCCTCATTGTAACCATCGGGGTCCTACTCGTTTTGCAGACGGCGGCCGCATGGCTGTTCGGGGTAAACAGTAACCTCCTCGTCGATAGTCCTTTCGCAGGAGCGGCCAGTATCGCTGGAATCAATGTTCCGTGGCACCGGCTCTTTGTCATTGGAGCAGCAATTGTTCTACTGGGCGGATTGACGGTATTGCTCCGGACCACAAAGTTCGGATGGGCTCTGCGCGCGGTGGCTCAGGACAAGGATGCTGCTCGACTTCAAGGCATTTCGATTGGCGCGATATCTCTCCTTGCTATGGCTCTCAGCGCTGGTCTGGCTGGCGCAGCTGGTGCCCTCATGGCTCCAATCGTTCGCATAAGCCCATACATGGGGCAGCCAATCATCATCACCGCCTTTATCGTCATCATCTTGGGTGGAATCGGCTCTCTGGAAGGAGCGATCTTGGCGGCCATCATCTACTCGACCTTCTTCACGTTCATTTCGGCATATTTCGACAGCACGGTCGCCAGCATCGCAGGCCTTTGCCTGATGCTATTGGTACTGGTCGTGAAGCCGAGTGGTCTGATGGGCAAGGCTCAGAAAGTTTAGGCCATGACTTCAAATAAGAAAGCTGGCTTCGGGTTTGCGATAATCGCCATAGCCGCTGCTGCAATCGTGCCATTGGTTGCCGGGGACTATTACGTTTCCTTCTCGACCGAAATCGCGATCATGATCCTCATGCTGTCCAGCTACCGAATGGTGGTGCTGACTGGGGAATGGTCATTTGCTCACGTCGTTCTACAGGGTGTAGGCGCATACACGGCCGCCATCATGGTCAAGGATTGGGGTGCTCCTTTTCCGGTTTCCCTTGTTGCGGGGGCGGTCGTCGCTGCTGCCGTCGCTGCGGTTCTGAGCTTCCCGCTCTTGAAAATGCGCGGGTTCTACTTCCTGATGGGAACGTTCGGCGCAGCGGAGGCCATTCGTTTGCTCTGGAGGAAATTCAAGTATTTCGGCGGCACCCGTGGCTTCTCCGGGATTTCAGCTCCCTATCTCGAAGTTGGTCCCATCACCATCGACTTCGGTCATCCGGCGTCTTTTTTCTATCTCGCTCTCGCTATCGTGGTGGTCTGTCTGCTCGTCATCTGGAGCATGGAGCAGTCTCGGCTGGGCCAAATCTGGCGAACCATCGAGCAGCAGGACGTTCTTGCCCAAGCAGTAGGCATAGACACCCGTCGTTATCGTCGTATTGCCTTCATCATCTCAGCCGCGTTCGCAGGTATTGCTGGAGTGCTTCTGGCATATGCATTCGGATCGGTCACGCCAAACAGGTTCAACCTCAATTTCGCGCTCTATCTGATGATCTGGGCCATCGTTGGCGGAACCCGCTCCTTCTATGGCGTAATTCTTGGCGGCATCATTCTTATGGGGTTCGATGAGTCCCTGCGTTTCGCTGATGAGCTGCGTCCGGGAATCTACGGCATCATTCTGATACTTGTCATGTTGTTTTGGCCGCGAGGTATTGAGCGCCTCGTCGGGTTGGACAAGCTCTTCGCTCCCAAAGCCGCCCTGCCCGACAGCGGCTCACTCGCTGCCAGTACGAAAGGAGACGCCCGATGAGTGTTCTATCTCTCAAGGGTGTAACGAAGAAGTTCGGCGGACTCACCGCCGTGAACGACGTGAACCTCGAAGTGAGGGCGGGAACCATCCATGGTCTAATCGGACCGAATGGTGCAGGCAAAACGACCCTCTTCAGCCTCATCACGGGCTTTTACACACCGACAACGGGGACCGTCCACCTCGATGGTGAGGAAGTTACATCGACCTCAACCAGCCATCGGGCGAGAAAGGGGCTGGTCAGAACGTTCCAGGGAACCGTTCTCTTTCCCGATCAAACGGTCGCTCAGAACATCGCAAACGGGATGCTCGCGACCGCTTCCGGGTCTTGGAGGGATTGGTTCTCAGAAAGCCAGGCCTACGCAAAAAACCGAGACCATGAGGTGGAAAAGCTGCTGCAGTTCGCGAGACTTACTGATCTTCGGAATGCGGCGGCACGAGATTTGTCGCATGGGCAGCAGCGGGTCCTTGGGATCGCAATCGCACTTGCTGCCAAACCTCGTGTCTTGCTCCTGGATGAGCCGTTTACGGGAATGACGGCCTCCGAAAAAGATCGACTGGTCGAGATGTTGCAAGCGATACGCCAAAGCGGGACCACCGTGGTCCTTGTGGAACACGACATGCGAACCGTCATGAAACTTTGCGACGTTATTACGGTTCTGAATTTTGGAAAAGTGCTCACGGAGGGCACGCCGGAGCACGTCAGGCGGCACCCTGAAGTGATGTCAGCGTATTTGGGAACGGCAGCATGATCGAACTCCGGAATCTCGCAGTCCATTACGGTAGGGTCGCGGCAGTGCACGACGTGTCCCTCACATTCGAACATGGGATCAACTGTATCATTGGGTCAAATGGGGCAGGAAAAAGCACGCTCATGCGTGCCATATCTGGCCTTGTCCGCCCATCTTCAGGCAGCATCCTTTTTGAAGGCGAACCCATCGAAAACCTGTCGGCGAAAGCGATTGTCGAACGCGGGATCGCTCACGTTCCGGAGGGACGTCATGTTTTTCCCGAACTGACCGTCGATGAAAACCTGAAAATCGGTGCGTATCTTCGGAGAGACAGCGCGGCGGTGAAGCGGGACTATGATAAAATATGCTCCGTTTTTCCGCGCTTGGCGGAGCGCCGGAAACAGTTCGCAAACACCCTAAGCGGTGGCGAACAGCAAATGCTGGCCATCGGGCGAGCAATCATGGCTGCTCCAAAGCTCGTTTTGATGGATGAACCGTCGATGGGCTTGTCGCCGGTCATGGTTGGCGCGATGGCAGAGGTCATCAAATCCATCAACGCAGAGGGAAAATCAGTTCTTCTGGTTGAGCAAAACGCCAATGTCGCTCTCAGCCTGAGCAGCGATGCAGCTGTTCTTGAACAGGGCCGTATCTCGTTGAGAGGCAAGGCTGCCGACATGAAGGATGATGAACATGTCCGAGTTGCTTACATCGGGGTCTGAAGACAACCATTTTGATCCGCTACAGCGTCTTTGGATGCTCAGTGCCCAGGTCAGAGATGGACACGACGTCTCCAACAGGCTGAGGGCAGTTTCCTTGGAAGACCTGACCGCTATCGAGCGGCAGATTGCTTTTGTCGTTTGTCGACATTTGGATGTTGCAGGCCGTCTGGGAAACGGAACGGACGTGGACGAGCAGGAATTCCCTGCCCTGCTCAGTCTGTGGGACGAAGTTATTGCGGAGCTTCGGACAGAGGGGGCGAAACTGACGCCTCGCTCCCACGCGTTCCACATGAGGCTGGCAAGCAAATACGCCGATTACTATCGATCATTTGAGCAGAAATTAGTCGACGAATTCATCCAAGCCGCCCGTGCGAAAAGCGATTTTCTCGGAGCGGTCGCCGTCGCCCGCAGCGGAGAGATTTTAAAAGCTGCTCGCATGGCGGAAGCCATCTCTCGATACTGGCGAGGAAATCTACCAGCTCGCCTTCCTGGGCTATACAATATCGAGCGAACTGCCGCCACTTGGGCGCTAACAGGAGGTGACGCCCTTCTTGCCCAAAACCTTGCTCATCTCGCAGCTGAGGCAGGCAATCCTCTGAAAGCTGAGTACGAAGATGATGCCCCATCCTTGGCCATCCCTCCCCGTAAACTTGAAATCACTGTTCGCTTCGGATTTTCGGCCTCGGTCGTTCCGTTGCAGCTCTACGCCTAACGTCCTTAATCATCAACATACTACTAGGTCAGTATTTTAGATTGATAATTCGTTTTTAACTACTGGGTACTAAATTTATGGCACAACTTCGTGGGTGCCTGACATGCTCGTACGCGCCATCCAGAAGGTTGTTGAAAGCCATGGATGGGGCCAGCTATGCTTAAATCAATTCGAAAATCTCTTACTTTGAAACTCATCGCTGTCACCGGAACGGCGATTGTCTCAGTCCTTGTCGTTTCAAATCTGATCATGATCAGCCAGACACGGGATAGGGTTACGGAGCTTCTGACCGACCATGGAAGATCGGAAGCACGAGGGTTGGCCAGCAATGTCGCAGGCGATATCGCTGTATTATCCGGGTCTGCGAAGGCAATGGCCGACGCAATCCTGCGTTCCTATGAAAGCAAAGAGCTGAGCCGCACGTCATTGAAAGCAATTCTCCAGGGAGGCGCTTCCAATCCGTCCGTGTACAACTCCTGGTTCATGGAGCAAAAGGGCAACTTCGACATACCGGTAGGTAGCTCAGCTGATGCGGGCTTCGGCCTGAACGAGAACGGCGTATTGGCAATGTCTTGGGAGAACCGAGGCAGCGAACAGAACTTCCGATCATTCCCCGATGACTACGGCGCAGAATGGTACAAAACAGCTGCAAACGCCACAAACGGCGTAACGACCGATCCTTACACTTACACGGAACCTGCGACCAACGAGTCGTATATCGCGACCTCGATCTCATTCCCAATACGCTCGAACGGTAAACTACTCGGGGTCCTTGGATTGGATGTGTCGATTCAAAAATTGTCCGATGGGCTTCGCGAAGTCCACCCTTTTGGCACCGGCCGTGCCATGCTGGTTTCCCAGAGTGGCAAGTGGGTGGTAGGGGCCCGACTGGAAGATTCGACAAAGGACTACGATCAGGCAGGTGCCGATACCATCAAAGCCGCCTTGCAGGCGCAGCAGGGAATGAACATCTCGGAAATCGACGGCAAGTTTGACCGCTACGTGCAGCCGTTTAGGATTCCTGGAACGGACACCATTTGGGCGATCTTGGTTGACGTACCTTACAGCGCCATCAATGCACCTGTTCGCGCTCAAACCGTCCTCATGGTAGTCGGAGGTGTCCTAGTGCTGCTCGCTGTGATGGCTGCACTCCAACTTGCTGTTCGGGGGTTTATCCAGAAACCGTTGAATAAGCTTCTCTCGAACGTAAGGGACCTCAGCGATGGTCAGTATGAGCAGCCAGTAGAGGGACAGGGCCGGATAGACGAGGTAGGCTCGCTTGCCAAGGCCCTCGAAGGATTTCGCTTCGACCTGTCGAATAACCGCCGTCTAGAGGAAGAGGCGGAACGCGAACGGCAAAGCGCCGAAATGGAACGCGGTCGCTCCGAAGCCGAGCGACAGCAATCGACCGATCTTCAACGCCATATCGTTGCATTGGTTGGTGAAGCTCTTGGAGAACTTTCGAAAGGCAATCTTACCTACCGCATCGATAAAGAGTTCCCGGGCGAGTATGGCAAGCTCAAGAGCGACTTCAACCTGACGGTTGCCGCACTTGAGCAGACTATTACCACGATGGCATCCAGTGTGGTGAACATTGGCTCTGGTACGCGGGAAATCAGCAACAGCGCTGCCGACCTCGCCAAGCGCACCGAAAATCAGGCTGCAAGCTTGGAAGAAACCGCCGCTGCTCTCAACCAATTGACGGCCCAGGTCAACTCCAGCGCCGAGAATGCTCGAACTGCCGCCACCAACGTTAGCTTGGCTACTCAGGATGCGGAGGAGTCAGGGGAAATCGTGCAGCGAGCCATCGCCTCGATGAAGAGCATTGAGCAAGGCTCTACTGAAGTGTCGCGGATTATCGGCGTGATCGACGACATTGCATTTCAGACAAACCTTCTGGCACTCAATGCCGGTGTTGAAGCAGCACGTGCTGGCGAGGCGGGCAAAGGTTTCGCTGTCGTTGCTCAGGAAGTCAGAGAGCTTGCCCAACGTTCGGCAACGGCCGCCAAGGAGATCAAGACATTGATCAACGCTTCGGGGTCGCAGGTGAAGGGGGGGGTCGAACTCGTCGGTTTGGCTGGCAAGACCCTGCAGAAGATTTCCGAACAGGTGATGAGCATCAACTCACTCGTTCGGGAGATATCTTTGTCCGCTGCCGAACAAGCTGTCGGACTCAAGGAGATCAACAGCGCTATGAACCAGATGGATCAGGTCACTCAGCAGAATGCGGCCATGGTGGAAGAAGCAACAGCAGCTAGCGTAGCCTTGAACGATGAAGCTCTGAGCCTTCAGCAACTGGTCACTCGGTTCCACGTCTCCCCTGCAGGCCGCAATAGTGGTGGAAATGAAGCGCCTAAATATGGTCACGCAAGCAGAGGAAATGATGGATCGACCAGAACCCTTCGCGTTGCAGGCGGACGCGACGTGGTGAGCTGGGAAGAATTCTGATCTCCTTGATAACGAAAAACCCGCCAGTCTTCTGGCGGGTTTGTTTTTGCCTAAAGATTGATCACTTCACAAAGCGCGGTTCGCCAACGTTCGTAATCTCTGGATCGAACCCAACATCCGAGATCGTCTTTGCAAGTGAGCCATCCGCGTGTTGCGCGGCTATGCTTTCGTCCAGAGCCTTGCCAAGAGACTGGTTTCCTTTTGTATAAAGAATTGCCGTTTGGGGCGGCAGAACCGTCGCCTGAATCCGCTCATCGGGTTTTGCCATTTTGATGGCTATTCCCGGATACGCCCCGTTGTTCTTCTGATTGTAGCTCCCAGCGTTGTAACCGAGAAAGCCTACATCCAACCGATCAGCTGCCAGGTCCTGAGCAAGTGCGACGGGTGTCGGGTAGAGCTTTAGATTTGTCCCGAAGAGTTTCTGCAGGTCGGCGACCCAGAAAAATCCGGTAACGGTACCTGCCCTCTTATCAACGGTAGCTTCAATCTCGTCGTAGCCGGCCTTGGAGTAAATTCCCATGTGATCAATGTACAAAGGCGCTGACAGGTCGAGCACCTTGCGCCTGTTCTCCGTTCGATTCCAGCTGCCGATAGCGAGATCAGCCTTTCCGGCGACAACCGACTGGATCGTCGCTGCCGGGTCCATGACAAGCGTTACAAGTTCGAGGCAACTGTCGGTGGCGAACCGCTTCACGATAGCAGGGTCGATCCCGGAAATTGCGCCGTCCGGGGATGCGAACGTGAAAGGCGGATAATCATACGCAGCGACAGTCAATTGGCCCGGCGACACCGTCTCAATCTGCTTGCAGTCAGCGGCAAAAGACAGCTGCGTCGAAATGAATGAAACAGCCGCGAAGGCTACCAAAGTCTTCTTCACAATTATTCCTCCGAGATAGGTCACGAGGAGAATCCCATATTTGACCGTAAGGTCAGTTTTATATACTGATTGTTCTCTTTTTGGAAATCACGAGTTTATGGAAGCGAGCTTTTTTCAGCTCTCCCAGGACAGTCAGGGAAACAACGATGAACGAAAAGACGCGCGGATACCTGTTCGCTGTCTCAGCTGTCTCCATGTTCGCAGCGCAGGATGGCATCACGAAACACCTGATCGGGAGCTATCCACCGGTGTTCATTACAATGCTTAGGTTTTGGGCCTTTGCGGTATTCGTGCTGCTATATTCAGCGTGCTCGCCCAGGGGAATTCGCCAAGCCGCCAGAACCCATCACCCTTGGCTCCAAGTCGCTCGGGGATGTCTTCTCGCTTTAGAAATCGTGTTGGCAGTTATTGCGTATAAATACGCGGGGCTGGCAATGAGCCAAGCAGTAATACAGTCCACGCCGCTCTTCGTTACAGTCCTCTCGGTTCCGCTGCTCGGCGAGACGGTAGGATGGAAGCGAGCAACGGCGGTAGTAGCTGGTCTCGTTGGCGTATTGATAATTATCAATCCTGTAGAGGCTGAGTTCGGTATCTCCACGATCTTGCCAGTCTTGGTAGCCCTTTCATTTGCGCTGTACAGCATTGCAACTAAGGTTGTTAGCCGGAAAGACAGCTCTGTCACGAGCCTGCTGTACACTGGTATCGCCGGGGCAATATCAATCACTCTGATTGGCCCGTTTTACTGGACACACGTCGCGCCTACTGACTGGTATTTCATACTATTGCTGTGCGTGAGCGGTGCAGTAAGCCACTATTTTCTAATCATTGCGTATGGCTACTTGCTGGCGGTTGAGGTTCAGCCGGTGTCTTACCTGCAACTCGTTCTGAACGTGTTGATGGGCGCGCTCATTTTCAACGAAGTGGTGACGGGCAACATGATCATTGGCTCAATTATCGTCGTGGCCGCTGGCTTGTTTACAGTTTGGCGGGAAAGCCGCGTCAATCGAGGCGGCAATCCAAGGATATAGACAGTCAAGAGGTTAATACCGCTGGCTGAGGTCAGCGGTATGATATTGGTAAATTGCCGACTAGTTGAGCAGACCGCTCTTGAGGGTGCTTAGAATTGCCTTGGCATCGGCATCGTAGACATCCTTCACAAGCTTTGCTTCGCTGCTGATCAGCATTGTAACGTTTTGATCTGCGGTGAACGGTTCCCACTTGGGCATCATCCTCGCTGACGGCTGTCCGCTGCGTGCAAAGCTTGTCCAAGCTTCAATCAGGGTGTCCCGCAAGAGATAATGCTCGCCCCAGGATACAACTTCGCTCTCGCTGCTGGGAGGCCGGGCTCACCCCACGCTTCATCAATGTCGAGAGAACCGAAGAGATATAGAAGCTCCACTGCATGGGCCGCGAAGTTTCCGCCGAACATCGGCTCCTTTTGATCGAACCGGTAGTTGAAGACGGGCGCTGTCTTTGCAGACACCCGAGCCATAATGTTGCGGTACGTATCGAAGCCGAACATGACATCCGTCCCGGCCTTGAAGGCGACTGTCGACATGTGCGTCTCAGGACTCTGTTCTGCGTACAGACTATGCGTTTACCGAAAGTCTCATTCGGTCACACCCCGCTGGGGCAACGGGCGCGCCGGTATTCCCTAATTTGGTCCAAGAGGCGAAGCTTGGATACGACGTTCAAATCCAACTGCCAGCAGTGCCGCTTTTCTTTCAGTTTAAGCTGCCTGACCGGATGAAGAAGGGAACTGCGTTCGAGGTATCGACCGGCAGTTGCCCAGGGTTGAAGACGCAATTTTATCGGATTGGCTTAATGCGCAATGACCTATCGAAGCAGCATGCCCATCTCATTGATCTGGAGAAGAAACATCCGGGTTGCGTTTTCTACGCCGCCCCTTGTCTTCCGGACATTCACGAATTCAATAGCTCCTATGGTCTGGGCAGGGTTTTCCGAGACACCGCATTTTTCTCGCCAGGGGATATCGGACCACTTCCCGATAACAAGCAGCATACCATCGCCTATCGGAGCGATCTGGGGCATGCGTTCTTCTGTTCTGATCCGCAGGAAATACGCCGCACAACCTTCGATGACGTCCAGCAAAAGGTTGGCGCGCTCTTCCAGCAGAAGCAATATGGTGATGCAAGAGAGACCTCTCGCACTACCCGCAATCAGGTTGTCGACTTGGCTTCATCTACTTCCCGAAGACAGGCAGCCGGGTTAGCCGATAGAATGCGGGTTCGCGTTCGAGCGGCCATGCCTACGGCAGCGATCAGCACGGAGCAGGAAGAAACCCTTACGAATTTGCTGGTGGCGCGAGATATCGCTCGGGTTGATCTCGGAATCGAACTGCTAATTGCTCAACCAGGTTAACGGTAGTGGGAGGTACCCTTCCCGAATCTCGACAGAATGTGAGCCAACTAGTAGATTGATCTGTCGAGAAAATCGACAGTTTCTTGCGCCACGACCTGGCCATTTAGCATAAACTTCAGCAGATAGATATTTTTGTCGGGTCCCGGACTGAAGGCTTGGGAAGTATCGTAGTATCGATACTGAAGAACAGCCGTTCACCCGGCACTGCGAGTTCGTACGCCCACATAAATCGATCATCTTCAGGGGGACATTCCTTCAGTCCACGGGCCTTCACGAACTCATCAATGATTGCCGTATCCTGGAGACGGCTGGCTTCGGCCATTGACTCAACTGCAACGCGGTAAAGTGGTGTTAGTAGTGACATCTAATAACCCCATGGTAAGGTGGGATGGAAAGCCAAACTCATCCCTTCCCATTTCACGTCAATGGACAGGCCGTGTACGCATCCGCCTTACTGGCCAGAAACACGCTTTCTATATAGTGGCCTGACGCGTCAGCTTGCGCGCGAGCCACCCTAGGCAGTTCGATGAGAGACCGGCGAACGTCATCTAGGGCGATAAGCTCTTCATGCTCGGGCACGTCCACGCGAACGACATTGTTTTTGCCAACGAGGAGATATGCTTGGCCGAGAGCATTCTTTGATTGCGCCCTGGCGGCAATCTTGAAAATCGGAGGCATTCCGATGGAAATGCCCCAGCCATTCACGCCACCATTTAGCTGCTTCTTACGGAGCTTCAGCGTTTCGTC
This sequence comes from Rhizobium sp. Root1212, assembly GCF_001424985.1. Classification (GTDB taxonomy): domain Bacteria; phylum Pseudomonadota; class Alphaproteobacteria; order Rhizobiales; family Rhizobiaceae; genus Pararhizobium. The sequence continues at coordinate 3,830 of NZ_LMDA01000009.1, read as the reverse complement.
GCCTGTTCCCAGGGAGAGTATGCGGATGTTCTCTCTCGGAATGTCATAGCAGGCCAAGACGTCAACAAGAGCGTTCATAATTGGATTGTTCGCCCAAACCCCGCCATCGATCATGATATGACCGTCGGCCTCAACGGCCGGATAGTAGGCGGGGGCGGCACTGGTGTGCAACGCGACATGGGCGAAAGTCTTGTGTCGATCCTTTTGATAGTCAGGATGGTGGGGCGTCTTATATATGAACGGCTCGCCGTGCACCCCTTCGAAGCTCGGAACCACGAGGCGCGTGGTGGCCTCGTTGATTACCTTGTCGCCAAAAATCCGGAGAAGTTCACCCTTCAATACGGATTGATCATGCTTCGGCCGAAACAGGAAACGAAGGAGTTGCCGCAGGCGACCGACGCCTTTTGGCGACGGGAAGATGGTGTGACCACGCTCCGTATAGATTTGCAGCACCTGGGCTGCGGTCATGCCGTTCGCGAGGCCGAGAGCGATAATGCCGCCGGTGGAAGTGCCCGCGATCATGTCGAAGTGGTACGCAATAGAGCCACCACCAAGAAAACGCTTTTCGATCTCCGCAAGGTAGGCAGCAGGGAAAACGCCCCTGATTCCGCCTCCATCGATAGATAGGATGCGAAACAGTCGGGCCTTCGGCCATGGCTGCTTTTTTCGAGTGTGCTGAATGGTGCCATCGGAGCGAGGAGGAGCTATGTAATTCATTGCTGTACGGCCTCCTGTGCTGAACCTGGATGACGGCCGCCTCCCGACCAAACGCCGGTCATTAGCCAAAATTCGTAGAACACGGTCCAGTCAATGGACCACGGGATGGTGGTTCGAGAAATCAACATGGTGCCGTCCCATTCATTGGCGGCAGGGTCAAACAGGCAAAGTGTTGGATCGCTGAGAGGTCCGTATACATGCGGCAAGGGACCATCTGTATATTCCGGCTTCCGTATCAGCTCTGGCAACAATATCCGAACCTCCGGAAAATCGCCGATCTCATATCGGATTTCGATGCGATAACAGGCGAACTGGGGTTTCACATCTCCAGTCCAGACCGCCGAATGGCGGTCAACTTTGTGTGCGCGGAAGAGCGGCCAGTCGGACCGCATGGCGGCAATCTGCTCATCGATGGTCTTGTATTGCCCGCTCATTTGAGGCGATCCCCAAAGTAGGTGTGAGGAGAGGCTTTGACCGGCGAAGCATAGATCGAGGTCACAACTGCCGGAGCGGCAGGAACGAGGATGCTCCCGCGCTTAGTGTAGCCTTGTGTTCCCTGATCGGCAGCCCGACGCGTTTCTTTGACCATGTTGTCGACAGCTTTCGTGACGACGCGATCCCCGAAGACCTCGCGAAGCCAATCCTGCAAGGCGGTCGGCAGCATCTCGCCGTTCAACGCCTTTTCGACACCCTTCACAAGTTCGCGCAGGTCGCGAGCGAACCGCTCCTGCTGCTCGACATTCTCCGGCCAGCGGTCGGTGAACACATCATCGGCATAAACTGGGTTCTCGACGTGAAGCGTCTTGTTGCGGATCGTGGCCTGGTCAATTTCGCCGATGATCCAGTTCGCGATGCGAAGAAGCGCGTCAGTCAATGAGCTGCCCGGCTTGGCTGCCAGACCGGCAAAGTACGACAACATTACCGACGGCGGCATGCGGCCTGGACGGTTCGCATAGCGAACGTTGCGATACCGCTTCAATAGCTGCAGCGCCAAAGTGGTATTGCTCTTGACGATAAATTCCGTCTGCACCGGGACCTCGTCAACGTCGGCGTCAGCCTTGACAGCCCGCTGTTCGGCATCCTCCCAACGGCGTTTGAAGGCTTCGAGGACCTTCAGTTCCAAAGGAGTGCGCTCAGCGTACCACTGGCAGAAGCCGTATGCGTTCATAGGCACATCTTGGTCGTCATCCGACGCCTCGGGGCCTTTCGCGTGCATAATAACGCTCTGTCGCTCAAGTGTGCCCTTATCCCGCAATGACGGAGTAATATCGAGGTGCATCTTGTCTGCGTAGTAGATTGTAACGCAGCGGGTCTGTCGTACCACCGTCAAGCCGCGATACCCAATCAAGCCCTTTTCAAGTTCGGTCAGAATTTCGAGGGGCTGCATGGATCGAAAGCGCTCGCCGAGCTGAGCGATGATGTCGAGGTCGTACTCGTCGTCCGTGCCACGTGTCGAGATCGTGGCGTCGATTGCCATAGACCCTTGGGGATAGAAGTGCTCGATCTCGTCATGAAAGATCGAGGTCGTTGCTTCCAAGTGCTTTCTCACCGCCTCGTAGCGATCCACGGCTTTACCATGGAGTGACGGCGGGAGCTGGATGCTAAAGGCGATCTCAGCAAGGATCGCGTCGATACGGTTCAGAAAAGGATCAATTCCATCGAGCGTAGTTCTTGTCATTCGTTTTCTCCATAATGTTCGTTTTGCCTGCCGGATTGGTGTTCATGGTGGCGCTCCCTTTTTGTGTCTGCCTGTCAGATTTCGCTAAACCTTAATTAAAAGTTCGCTAGTCAGAACCGAATATGGTGACCTTGAATTTCGAAGTCAAGGAACTTAGAATATCGCCACTCCGAACCTGTGGAAAAACCAAAATAAGGAAGGAAATCGGATGACACAGAACAAACTTGGCGCTCGCATAAATGCGTTGCGCAGAGAGAAGAAGCTTACCTTGGATCAACTGGCTGCCGCTTCCGGCTCATCCAAGAGCTACATATGGGAATTGGAAAACAAGCACCCTCCCCGACCATCCGCCGAGAAACTGGCGGACATAGGTAGAGCACTCGGCGTCACAGCCGACTACCTGATCGGGAGCGACGACCAGACCCGCACCCAAGCGGAGGATATCGCATTCTTCAGACAATACAGTGAACTTCCCGACGATACTCGCAAGGTCTTGCGAGAAATGGCGGAGTCGTTGGCCAAGATGGGAAAAAAATGAAAACTACACCACCGCCTAAACCCAGAGCCGAAGCCAATAAGCTGACAACGATGATGGACGTGGTCTTGGGCGGTGACCGATTTGACGTTGGCCCGGTAGATGTGGAGAGACTCGCAATTGAATACTCATCCAGCACATCACCAAATAGCCCAATCCACGAGGTCGTAGGTAAAAAGATTACGGGCTGCGCGGGCGCTCTGGTCTTTAGCAAAACGCTTCCCAGGCAATGGGGTATTTACTATGACGAAACCCAGTCGGAAACCCGCCGCCGGTTCACCGTTGCTCATGAGCTGGGGCACTACGTGTTACATAGACAGCGAATTGAGTCTGAGGAGCAGTACAAGGACGGGATATTTTGCAGCGAAGACAGTGTCATCCGAGGAGCTGGCGGTGACATCGAGGCTGAAGCCGATCAGTTCGCGGCGACACTACTCATGCCGCTGCACGATTTTCGGCGGCAAATATCTGCCAAAGAGCAGGTCGATTTCGAGAAGCTGGGTAGGATCGCGAAGCGCTACGGAGTTTCGTTGACGGCCGCCGTGCTACGCTGGCTCGAATACTCCGAGACCAGGGCAATGCTCGTTGTCTCGAACGAAGGGTTTGCGCACTGGGCAAAGTCAAGCGAAGCAGCGTTTAGAAGTGGCCGCTTTCTTCGAACCAGAAATGATGTTTACGAGCTTCCGGCCCAAGCGGTAGCAACACGTGGCGAATATACGGAGGAAGCGCTCTCCGGAATTCATCAGCGTTCAGGGGTTTGGTTCGATGAGCCCGTTTTTGAGATGTGCCTGCGCTCTGACAGTGAACCGCCCCGACTTTGCCGGAGACCGTTTGGTTTAAGTTATGCGGCCATAGCTGGTGCGTCCAGCGTGGCGTAGTATCGTTCTTCTGCCTCTGCAG
>NZ_LMDA01000008.1 GCF_001424985.1 Rhizobium sp. Root1212 | reverse complement strand
TACGGGCGTTGGCCTGACCGGCATGAGGAACAGGGTGGAAAGCCTTGGCGGCACCTTCACCGTCACAACCGGCCCGGCGGGAACCGTCGTGACGATGAAGCTGCCCCTTCAGGATATGGAGAAAACTGCATGACCGGCATTCGCATCGCAATCGTGGACGACCATCCGATCTTCCGGGAAGGGGTGGCAAGCTGTCTGAGCGAAATCGGCGGCTTCGATCTCGTCGGCGAAGGCAACTGTCGCGTCGATGCGGAACTGTTGGCCGAGCGCGCCAAACCCGACGTGATGCTGCTCGACATCTCGATGCCCGGCGGCGGGCCTGATGCCGTGGCAAGCATCATGGAGCGGCGGCCATCGCAGAAAATCGTCATGCTCACAGTGTCGGAATCCAATGGCGACGTCGCCGCCGCGCTCAAATCAGGTGCCAAGGGCTATGTGCTGAAGGGTGTCGGCTCACGCACGCTGGCGGATGTGCTGAAGCTGGTGCATGCGGGCGAAATGTATCTTTCCCCCGTGCTTTCGGCCCGCATGGTCAGCAATATGCTGCATCGGCAGGAAGACGATCCAAGGCCCCGCCTTGATACGCTCAGCGGACGCGAGCAGGAGGTCCTCCGCCTCGTCGCCAACGGCCTCAGCAACAAGTGTATCGGCCGCGAACTCGACCTGCACGAAAAAACCGTCAAGCATCACATGACACGGATATTCTCCAAGCTGAAGGTGAAGAACCGCACCGAGGCAGCCATGGCTCTACGGGATGCCGCAACGCAGGCTTGAGCCTGGTCCGGAGATTCAGGGAACGACCTGCTTCAGCCAAAGGCGAATGCGGTCGGCGGCCGTGGCACGGCGATCGATGATCGTTCTCCCCTTGGAATCCTTCATGATAAAGCGCCCCTTGAGCAGTTGTTCGCTGTAACCGTTGCGATAACGGATTTGTACGTTATCGCCCGAGACTTTCTTGTCGACGACGGAATCGGCGGCCTTGCCGGTATTGCCGCGGCCATTGTTGCCGCTTTCTCCCTTGCCCTCTCCGTTGTCGCGACCGTTGCCATTGTTCCCGCGGTTATCGTTGTCGTTTGCCTTGTTATCGTTATCTTTTCCATTATTGCCTTTGCCATTGTCGCCGCCTTTGGCCGCCGCCTCCGGCACCCAGTGACCATCGACGCGCAGGGGCGCTGCTGCCAGAAGCAGCGCCGCCGCCACAAGGATCATCGGTTTTACACATCGCATCGGCGTCAACCTCCTTCACGGAAACATCCTGCAAACGCGCCGGCCATCGCCGGAGTTCGTTTTTCAGACTTAGGTCCGGCGCGAAAACGGGACCTTGGTCGCCATGCCCGCGACGGAAGGCCGGCGGCGGAACAGCGGCGCCGGCCTTCCGTTAGGGAGGCGGCCTTGCGAGGCGGAAACCGTCCGCAACAGCCCGTAATCATGCGTACCCCCGATAATGGAGAAAAATCATGAAGACCTCTATGCGAAAAACGCTTGCGACCCTGCTGCTTGGCAGCGCAACGGCGCTTTCCGGCCCGGCTCTTGCCCAGCAGCAGACAGAGCAGAACGGCGCGATCATCCTTCCGAAGGGCAAGGCCCAGGGAGGGGCCGACGTGCAGGGAGGGGCCGCAACGCAGAGCACCGAGAAACAGGGTACCACGGACGGCAGTGCCGCGGGCAACGCAACCGCCGAAACGCCCGACGGCGGCGCAGCCACTCCGGACGCGTCCGGTAGCGGCGCTGCCAGCACCGACACCCAGACGCAAGCGCCGTCCACCGAAGGTTCGACCGACAAGCAGGGTGCATCGCAATCGAAGGACGCCACCGGCAAGACCGGTACGGACAGCGGCTCGACCGCTGAAAGCGATAAATCGGGCAGCGCCGACGCTGCGACCGACAGCAAGCCCTCCGATACGAGCAACAAGTCCTCGACGGAAAGCAGGGGCGAGACGAATACAAATACATCGTCCTCGAGCGAGACGACCGTCAATGTCACCACCGAGCAGCGCACCGAGATTCACAATGTCATCGTGAAGGAGGACGTCAAGCCGGTTCACGTCGATTTCGAAGTCAATGTCGGTGTTGTCGTTCCGCGCACCGTCGAGTTGCGCCCGCTGCCGCCGCGCATCATCAAGCTCGTGCCGGCCTATCGCCACTACAAGTATATCCTGCTGGCCGACGGCCGCATTCTCATCATCGAGCCGGCAAGCCTGAAGATCGTCTTCGTGGTGACTGCTTGACGCCAACGGACATGAGGCAGGCAGGGGAGCGCCATGCGTTCCATTGCCGCCTCGATCTCAACGAGGCAACCAGATATGCAAAGACATTCTTTCGACCCGCATTCCGAATCCGGATTCGGCTTTCCTTTCGTACTCATCGCCATGCTGATGCTGGGCATCACTTTCTCCCTTGTCGCATTCAACAGCCCCCCGCGCCAGACCGTGGTCTATGTTCCGGAAAGCGGAAGCATCGCCTGCGCCGCGGTAGCGGAAAGCCAACACCGCACCGGAAAGCCGTGCTTGTAGTCGCAGGCAGCGATCGGCCTGTTTCCCGGAGTGTTTCCCTGCCCTGATCGCTGCCTGCCGATAATCTGCCGACCGCGGGCCACGCATTCATTCCCAATGCCGTCAGGATGCGCACGCCCTGCCCTTGGCGTCGTCGTTCAGTGCGACGTCAAGGCAGGGCTCACGAATGTCAGCGTGGCGAAATTTCTTATGCGCTCATGCGCGGCGGCGAAGACGTGCCGGATCGGTGCCACGCCGGCGGCATCGCCTCCACGGGCAGCCCCGCCTCGAGGCAGGCGGCGATAAAGGCTTCGCGAGCGACAGCCACGGGCGTCTGCTTGCACAGGGCCGCACGGCATTTCCTGCAAGCGCGCTGATATCGCTCGCCATGCCGTAGCGGCCATTCGTTTTCCAGGAAATCAAGTGTGTCGTGCAGGCTTTCGAAGGTCCGGGTAAGTCCGTTGGGAAAGCTGACGATCATCGGCACAGAGAAATAGACTTCGGCCAGCATCGGATTCCTCCTTTCAAAACACAATGTGGCGCAAATCCATATTGGATCGGAATTTTACCTTTCAAGAGCGTCGGAGAGCAAAAGACGTGCCAGCGGGAGGCTTCCGAAACACGCGGTGTCGGACCTTGGTCTGAGGCCGCATCCGACCAAGGTCGACGCTCGGAACCAAATCACCGGCTTCTGAATTTGGCTGTCGGCGACCACGAAGGTCGCGACAACCATAGGAGAACGGAATGTTTCACAAGCTCTTCATCGGTGTCGCTGCGACCGCAACCATGCTGTCGGGCGTAGCCCTCGCGCAGTCATCGACGGTCAATGGCGCAGCAGGCGGTGCAGTCACCGGCGCCATCGTCGGCGGACCGGTCGGTGCGGCCGTCGGCGGTGTAGCTGGCGCCATCGTCGGCACGGCGATCGACCCGCCGCCGGCCAAGGTGGTGACCTACGTTCGCGAGCAGCCCGCTACCCAGTCGGTCGTGATCAAGGAAAAGATTGCCGTCGGTCAGGCATTGCCGAGCACCGTCGTCGTCACGCCGATCCCGGACGATCCGAAGTATGCCTATGCGATCGTCAATGACGAGCGCGTCATCGTCGAACCTTCGTCCCGCAAGGTTATCCAGGTCATCAACTGACCTGCGGCGGGCCGTTCGGCGCAGGCTTCCCCACATGGACAGTCTGTGTCGCGACTCGGCGGCGAACCCGCGTCGCCGAGTCCGCCCGAATTTCTTGTAAAACCAATTCGATTTACGATTTTTCGCAATGTTATCAAGGAGGAATTTCCAAATGGCCGACCGTGGACCCACGGTAATCAACACAGGCAGCAGGGGCAACGGAGCCTGGGCTGTCGCCATCGTCCTGGCGCTTGTCGTCATCGGCGCGTTGCTCATGTTTACCGGCGTCATCGACATCGGTGGCGGGCGCGGCGCGGGCGCGGACGTGAATGTCAACGTTCCCGCTGTCGAAGCTCCCTCGTCGAAAACGCCGGCCTCGGCCGACACGCCGGCCGCTGCGCCTGCAACGACATCCCAGTAACCATCTCCCCCTGAAGATCTGGCGCTCGACCGCCAGATCCCGACATTCGATACCAGGAACAAGACCATGAAAGCGATAACATCGCTGGGGTTCGGTATTGCGTCATCCGTCTGCGTCTGCATCGGGGCCGCGTCCGTGGCCTCCCTCGTGCTGGCGGAACCGACCGAACCTCTTGCACACAGGATCACATCCAGCCCCGACCTCTGGACGGCAACCCCGATCCGGATCGATCCGAACCAGCAGAACTACGAGCGCTTGCCGGCCGTGTACTCCACCTATGTCACGATCCCGCTTCCGGTAAAGGTGGCGGCGGGCAAACCTCTGCGCACCTCTGCAAGCCCGGTTGCGAACGCGGTCGTCGCCCAATTTCACCTTCCGCCGACGCATGTCGACTGGTGCTCAAGTCGGTACCGGTCCTACGACCCGGCCACCAATACGTATCGTTCTTTCAGCGGGCAGGTGCGCCGCTGCACGTCGCCCTATGCCAACGATGACGGTGCTGACAACCATACGGCTCAGGTCAACCCCCGCTTCGTCGGCTACGGAATGGAAAACCTGCATACGGCGTGGTGTACCGCCCGATACAGGTCCTACCGTGCCGACGACAACACCTATCAGCCCTATGACGGCCCTCGCCGCCCATGCTTGTCCGCGTCACAGGAAACGCGGCTTGAGGCGAGTAACCAGTTCTGACGGGCTCGAATACCTCGTTCCACATGGGCAGAAAGCCAGCATGAGCTGTCGTCGCGAGAGCCTTAGTGGGTTATTCGTCTGATGATCAAACTACTCCTTGCGGCATAGATCATGGCTTCAGAGACGCCGATGCGGGCTTCATAGTCTCGCACGAGGTGACGGTAGCGATTGAGTCACTGAAGGTGGGCTCCACCACCGATCGCCTCGACAGGCTTTTGAATCCTTCGGCGACGCGCCGGAAGATCTGGACCGCAAAGCCCAGGAACTCGGCCTTATCAAGCAGTTGACGGCGATCATAAGCGCCTTCGGCAAACAGGTGCCTGATGCAGGGCCAGCGTTTGCGGATCGCATCGACAGTGGCCTGAGCGCCGGCGCTGTCGGAGATATCGGCCGTCGTCAGTTTGATCAGCAGCAGGCCGACGCTGGTCGATGGCGATATGGCGCTCGCGACCGACGATGTTCTTGGCCCCCTCGAAGCCGCGGGTGCCACCGGCCGCCGGAGGCTTGAGCGATTGCCTGTCGATCACGCTAGACTGCTGTTGGCGTCCCGCCCATTCACGGTCGATCATCAGCCCGACGTCATGGATCGTCTGGAACAGCAACCGGCGCACGAACCGCCGGGACCACCAGTAGACCATGTGCGAGGGTGGAAAGTGGATCGGCAGCATCCGCCATTCGCAACTCGAACGCACCATATATCGGATGGCGTTGAGGACTTCCCGAAATCCCGCTGCCAAAGCCACCCCGTTGTGCTGGCAGGTGGCATCAAAGGTTCCACCACCGACCATTCCTCATCGGTCAGGTCGCTGCGATACCGCTTCGTCTCCTTCCCGATCTTGCCATCCTGCCCCGGCTCTCATGTGTCCACATCATAGGCGCGAATCAGGACGGAGAAGCAAAGGCGAGTTGTCAAACAGACGCTTGGCTTCGTTGTTTCTCCTTTCAATGAAGTATCAGCATCACACCGGCCGCCAATGCCATCACGCCGGTCGCGCCCCAGCCCGTAATGAGGTGCATTGGCCCGGTAGTGAAGTGCTTCATCCGCGAACCTCCAATGACCACCATCATCGTACCGACCATGGTTGGTACAGCGACAAAACCATTTCATGGCGGGCACCCGACAAGCGCTTTTGCTTGTTTCACGAGTGGTTCAAGGGCGAGGCTGTCGCGCCAAATTCCTTCCGTCGCCCATTGGCATCGAACATATGGAGCGCATCGGCATTGGCGCCGACCTTCACTGCATCGCCGAGCTCGTTTCGGGAACGGCCGGCAACGCGGAACACCAGATCGGTACCATCGGCGAGCTTGCCATGCAGCAGGCTTTCCGCTCCGACCAGTTCGATGCCGTCGATACGCACGGTCGCTTCGAACACCGGGGAAACGCTTCCCTCGGCAACTGGGAAGAGATCTTCGGGCCGCACGCCGAGCGTATAGTTGCCTTCCGGCTGCGGCACGTGCGCGGCCAGCGACCAGCCGGCCGCTTTGTCCGCGCCGTTAAAGAGGTTCATCGAGGGCGAACCGATGAAGGTGGCGACGAAGGTAGTTGCCGGTTTCTCGTAAAGTTCGATCGGCGTGCCCACCTGTTCGATCTGGCCCGCACTGACAACGACGAGCCGGTCGGCCAGTGTCATCGCCTCCATCTGGTCGTGGGTGACATAAACGCTCGTTGTGCCGAGCGAGCGCTGCAGGCGCTTGATCTCTATGCGCATCTGGCCCCGAAGCTTGGCGTCGAGATTGGAAAGAGGCTCGTCGAACAGGAAGGCAGCGGGCTCGCGGACGATCGCCCGGCCCATGGCGACACGCTGGCGCTGGCCGCCGGAAAGCTGGCGCGGCTTGCGCTCCAGATATTGCTCGATTTCCAGCGTTTTTGCCGCAGCGGCGATGCGGCGATCGATCTCGGCGGCCGGCGTATTCCGGTTCTTGAGGCCATACGCCAGGTTCTGCCGCACCGTCATATGCGGGTAAAGCGCATAGTTCTGGAACACCATGGCAATGTCGCGCTCGGCCGGTTCGACATCGTTGACCCGGCGCGCACCGATGAGGATATCGCCCCCGGTGATGCCCTCGAGCCCGGCGATCATGCGCAAAAGCGTGGACTTGCCGCAGCCCGAAGGACCGACGAGCACGACGAACTCGCCGTCCCTGATAGCGAGCGAAACGCCCTTGATCGCCTCCACCGTGCCATAGGACTTGCGGACATTGCTCAGGGTGATTTCAGCCATTACTTTTCGGTCTCCACAAGGCCTTTGACGAACCAGCGCTGCATCAGCACCACGACGAGAATGGGGGGAATGATCGCAAGGATCGCGGTCACCATGACGTAGTTCCAGGGGGTGGAGGCATCGGTGAAATCCATCATCTTGCGCAGGCCTATAACGATCGTGTTCATCTTCGCGTCGTTCGTGACGAGCAGCGGCCAAAGATACTGGGTCCAGCCGTAGATGAAGAGGATGACAAAGAGGGCGGCGATATTGGTGGCCGAAAGCGGCAGCAGGATATCGCGCATGAAGCGGAACGGCCCGGCATTGTCGATGCGCGCCGCCTCCACCAGTTCACCTGGTATCGTCAGGAAGAACTGGCGGAAGAGGAAGGTCGCCGTCGCCGATGCCATCAACGGCAGGGTGAGACCGGCATAGGTATCGATCAATCCGAGATCGACGATCACCTTGTAGGTCGGCAGGATGCGCACCTCTACCGGCAGCATAAGGGTGATAAAGATCATCCAGAAGAAGACCATCTTCAGTGGAAAGCGGAAAAAGACGATCGCAAAGGCCGACAGGAACGAAATCACGATCTTGCCGATGGCGATGGCAAGGGCCACGACCGTCGAATTGAACAGCAGCCGCTCGAGGCTGACGCCAACGACGCGCTCGACGCCGCCGCCCATCGCTTCCCTGTAATTGTCGAGAAAATGCTCACCCATCGCCAGCGACATCGGCGGACGGACGATCTCGACCGAAGTGTGGGTCGAGGCGATGAAGGTGTAATAGATCGGAAGGGCGACGATCAGGATGCCGATGACGAGCACTATATGGCTGATCAGGCTTGAAATGGGACGGTTCTCGATCATGGGCGCCTCAGGAATAATGCACCCGCTTCTCGACGAAGCGGAACTGGAAGGCGGTGAGCGCCACGACGATGACCATCAGGATGACCGACTGGGCGGCCGAGCTTCCCAGATTAAGATTGACGAAGCCGTCGTTGAAGACCTTGTAGACCAGCGTCTCGGTAGCCTTTGCCGGACCACCACCTGTAACGGCATGGATGATGCCGAACGTGTCGAAGAAGGCATAGACCGTATTGACGACAAGCAGGAAGAAGGTCGTCGGCGCCAGAAGCGGGAAGACGATGGTCCAAAAGCGCTTTGCGCCGCGTGCGCCATCGATGGCGGCCGCCTCGATTAGCGATTTCGGGATTGCCTGCAGGCCGGCGACGAAGAACAGGAAATTGTAGCTGATCTGCTTCCACGCCGCTGCTACGATGACCAGTCCCATAGCCTGGTCGCCGTTCAGCAGCGGGTCCCAAGCGAAGCCGTTGCGACGCAAGATATAGGCAAAGGTTCCCATCGCCGGATTGAACATGAACAGCCACAGCATGCCGGCAATGGCCGGCGCCACGGCATAGGGCCAGATCAGCAGGGTGCGGTAAATATTGCGGCCGCGCACCACGCGCTCAGCCGACGTAGCCAGCAGCAGCGCCGCTGCCATGGAGAGCAGCGCCGTCGCCAGGCTGAAGATGACGGTGACCTTCAGCGAATGCAGGTAATCCGGATTAGACAGGATGGTCCTGAAATTGGCCAGACCGACGAAACCGGATTTCAGTCCGAATGGGTCCTCGCGCAGCACCGACTGGTACAGCGCCTGGCTTGCCGGCCAGAAGAAGAACATGATCGTCAGGATGATCTGAGGCGCCAGCAGCAGATAGGGCAGGACCTTGTTGGGAAAGACGACGGACTGCATGAGGCTCCCCTTCGGCGAAAATGGCCCCGCGCCGCGGACGGCACGGGGCGAAATGTTCAGGGGTTATTGGCCGACGGCAGCGGCGATGGCGGCATTGGCCTTCTGGACCCCCTCCGTCAGCGCCGCCTTCGCGTCCTTCTGGCCGGCAAGCATGGCCTCAAATTCCTCGTTCAGTATATCGCGGACCTGCGGCAGGTTGATGAGGCGAACGCCCTTGGAATTTTCTGTCGGGGCCTTGCCGAGCATCTGCTTGATCGGGGTCTCGCGGCCGGGGTTCTTGTCGTAGAAGCCCGACTTCTTGGTTTCCTCGTAAGCCGCCATCGTCACCGGCATGTAGCCGGAGACCTCGTGCAGCCGCACCTGGATCTCGGTCTTGGAGAGGAAGTTGAAGAATTCGGCGATGCCCTTGTATTCCGCATCACTCTTGCCGGCGAAGACCCAGAGGCTGGCGCCGCCCGGAATTGTGTTCTGCGGACCATGGCCTTCATAATAGGGCAGCTGGCCGACGCCGTAATTCACGCCCGACTTGACGATATCGCCGAGGCCACCGGAGGATTCCGTCAGGATGGCGCATTCGCCGGACATGAACAGCTGCTTGGCTTCCGACGTGCGCCCGCCATAACGGAAAGTGCCGTCCTTGCTGAGATCGGCGATCGCCTGGAAGTGATCGACGAAGATCGGCGCGTCGATCTTTAGCTCAACATTCAGGCCGGCGAGACCATTCTCGTTGGTGCCGTAAGGCACGTTGTTCCAGGCTGCGAAGTTTTCAGTCTGAATCCAGGTCAGCCAGGTCGAGGTGAATCCACAGTTTGAAGCACCGCTGGCCTTGATCTTCTTGGCGGCTTCGAAGACTTCCGGCCACGTTGCCGGCGGCTTTTCAGCATCGAGGCCCGCCTTGGCGAATGCATCCTTATTGTAATAAAGGATCGGCGACGAGGAGTTGAAGGGGAAGGACAGCATGGTGCCGTCGGGCTTGGAATAATAGGAGACGATGCCCGGCAGGTACTGGCCCTTCTTGAACTCATAGCCGCCCTTCTGCAGCACCTCGGCCACCGGCACGACGGCGCCTTCGGCACCCAGCATCACGCCGCTGCCCGCATCGAAGACCTGAAGGATGGCCGGCGCCTGCTTGGCGCGGAAGGCGGCGATGCCGGCATTCAGCGCCTCAGGATAGGTGCCCTTGAAGACGGGAACGACCTTGTATTCCGCCTGGCTCTCGTTGAACTCCTTGGCAAGCTGCTCGACAGCCTCGTTATTGGCGCCGGTCATCGCATGCCACCAGGCAAGCTCGGTCGCCGCAAAGGCATTGGATGCCACGAAAAGCGAAAGCGCGGATGTTGCCGCAAGGGGCCACGTGAAGCGTACCATGGTGTTTCCTCCCATTCCTGAAACAGCAGAAGTAAAGGCTCGAATGCACCGATCCTCCTCGATCGAACGCGCTCGGCTTTCACCGCGAAAGCAAACGCAGTTAAAACGAACTTTCACGAATGAGCAAGAGAAAATGGAACGTTGTGATCGCGACCTTAGTCAGATATAATTTTTGTTCCATTTATAGCCTGCGCCGAGGGGTTCGGCCCGGCGTTTCCGCTGGGTCGAATTGAGCTTCGATGACGATGAACTAGAGCACGATTTACCGAACTCAAGCGGCTGAGCTACCAAACCTTTCCGCCGTCTTCCGCAAAACCGCTCATGTGACCTGCCTCGCCAATGAGCGGCGGCGTTTCGGCTATCGGCGACTGTTCGTCCTCCTCCGGCGGCACGGGAACCGTCCGGGCTCAATCGCATCTACGCGGGGAAGGTCTTTCCATCGCAAGAGGAAGCCCGGCGGCGTGCCGTCGGCACGCGTGCACAGACCCCGGTCGAGGCGAAGGCCAATACCCGCTAGTCGCTGAATTTCGTGTATAACCCGTTCGCCTGTGGCAGGCGCTCCGGCGTTCTCAATGTCGTCGACGATGTGACGCGCGAGTGCCTGGCCGCCATCTCCGACACCTCTTCTCCGTGCGTAGCGTCGCGCGGGAACTGGCGACCTTCATCGAGAGGCGTCGCAAACCCGGCGTGATCGTCGCAGAAAACAGAACCGAGCCGACCTCGAATGCCATCCTCGCCTGGTCGAAGGATAACAAGGTGATTGGCACTACATCGAGCCGGGAAGGCCAATGCAGAATAGATATGTCGAGAGCTTTAACGGGCGCATGCGCGACGAGTTGCTCATTGAAAGCCTGTTCTTCGGCCTCGTCCATGCCCGCGTTGCTATTGGCGAATGGGCGAACGATTACAACAATTTCGGGCCGCCACCCATCACTCGGATGCGAGGCGCCGGCAGACTATGCGGATCCATCGCCGCAACCGGATGAATGTTCAGTGTAAGGTCAGCCCCGCGCAGGAAGTCAGACTGAAACAGAGCGTCGATAGTGAGAGGCAACTCTACTTTTTTGGGAAGCTCCACTCATGTCGAAGACGATCACCGGCCATCAGACCTCCAGACTGAAACAGAGCGTCGATAGTGAGAGGCAACTCTACTTTTTTGGGAAGCTCCACTCATGTCGAAGACGATCACCGGCCATCAGACCTCCACCCTGTTCGTAGAGCAGTCGAACCAAAACTGGGACGTCGCCATGGGGCCTCGCTGGAGGTGGCCAATGGCCATGGCATGGTCAATAACCTGGGATTCCACCATAGCGTTCTGGTCACCGCGGGCGACATCGTCGCCGACAGGATGTATAAATCGGGCATCTTTTCCGAGGGAACCAAAGCCATCCTCCAGGTCGATACCATGGGCACCATCCATGGTTACAACGGCATCGCATTTTACGGCGAANTATAAATCGGGCATCTTTTCCGAGGGAACCAAAGCCATCCTCCAGGTCGATACCATGGGCACCATCCATGGTTACAACGGCATCGCATTTTACGGCGAAGGCACCTACGCGGAAAACCTGGGCAAGATCACCGCCGCCAATATCGGCATTTATGCCAATGCCACCACGATGGATATCTGTAACGAGAGGCGATATTTGGTTCCTGACATCTAAGCAGGAATACATCAAGCCTGACGCGCCACGGTATGCTCGATCGCCGCCTGAAGCTGCGCCTGCGTGAAGGGCTTCGACAATCGCGGCAATTCCCTGCCGGCGACATCTTCCGACAAGTCGGCATAGCCCGAAGCGAGGATGACAGGCAGCGCAGGGAACGACATCCTGATGCGCCGCGCCAGTTCGGCTCCCGTTATTCCTGGCATCGCGTGGTCGGTAATGACCAGATCGCAGCGCGGCAGCCCGGCCAAGACCTGCAGCGCCTCGGAGGCGGAAGCGGCTTCCAAGGTGGTGTGCCCCAGATCCTCCACCATCGCCGTCGTTCCCATCCTGACCAGGGTATCGTCATCGACCACGAGGACGATGAGCGGCGCACGGGAGCTGGAGTGGGAAACCAATGGCTCCTGCGGGTCCAGAGCCGGCGGCCCCTCGGCCCGATCGGCGACGGGCAACCAGAGCGAGACGCGCGTTCCCGTCGTCCGATCGCTCGCGATCTGGAGCAGGCCGCCCGATTGGGCCGCCAGGCCATGGACCATCGAGAGGCCCAGGCCAGTCCCCTTGCCAACCCCCTTGGTGGTAAAGAACGGTTCGGCAGCGCGCGCCAGCGTCGCCTCATCCATGCCCTCCCCCGTATCGGAAACCGTAATGCGGACATAGCGGTCGCCGGTGAGGCTGGCGGGACGACCGTCCGTCTCAGCCGAAGCCTCGACGGTGACCGTCCCGCCATTGTCCATGGCGTCGCGGGCATTGACGAACAGGTTGAGCAACGCCAGTTCGAGCTGGTTGCCATCCACCAACACGGCAGGGAGATCGCCGGGGATCCTGCGCGCGATGAGCGTCCGCGGGCCGACAGCCTTGCCGAGAAGGTCTTCGATGTTCTCGAAGAGCTCCCGGAAGTCCACGGCCTGCGGCTTCAGATCCTGCCGTCGTGCAAAGGACAGCAGTCGCTGCGTCAGGGCGGTCCCGCGCTCTGTCGCCTGCAAGGCATTGAGAATAATGCGTTCGGTTTTCTCGTCGGGAGGAAGGCGCTTTCTCAAGAGGCTCAGGCCACCCTGGACGACCATCAGCAGGTTGTTGAAATCATGCGCGACCCCGCCGGTCAATTGCCCGATCGTATCGAGTTTCTG
Organism: Rhizobium sp. Root1212; assembly: GCF_001424985.1. Lineage (GTDB taxonomy): Bacteria > Pseudomonadota > Alphaproteobacteria > Rhizobiales > Rhizobiaceae > Pararhizobium. Next base: position 122,140 of record NZ_LMDA01000008.1, on the reverse strand, counting down.
CGCCTCGAAGAGCTGCGCAAGCGCCTCCTCGCGCTCGCGCGTGCGCTGGTCGATACGCTGCTCCAGTTCCTCGTTGAAGCTGCGAAGCTGCGCCGAGGTGGCTTCGAGCGCCGCGGTCCTCTCCTGGACCCTCATCTCCAGCTCGGCATTCAGGCGCTCCAACTCGCGCGTCTTGCGGTAAAGATCTGCGAAGACGCGGACCTTGGCGCGCAGCACCTCCGGAACGATCGGCACGGAGACATAGTCAACGGCGCCGGCCTCGTATCCGCGCAGACGATCCGGCTCGGCCATCATGACGGCCGAAATGAAGATGATGGCCGTATTCTGGTAGCGTGGATGCTCGCGGATCATGTTTACCAGCTCGAAACCGTCCTGGTCGGGCATGCAGACATCGACGAGGATCACTGCGATTTCGGTGCGCAGCAGATATTCCAGAGCCTCCCGCCCCGATTGCGCCTTGATGAGATTTTCGCCCAGGTCCTGAAGGATGACCTCATAGCTCAGAAGTTTGGCGGGCTGATCATCGACGAGAAGGATGTTGATGGCGTTCATGACGGAATCCTCAGCGATGCAGCCACATGCGCAGCGCCGACAGGAGCTGCTCGGTGTTGACGGGCTTTGCCAGATAATCCGACGCGCCCGCAGCAAGGCATCGCTCGCGGTCGCCCTTCATCGCCTTGGCGGTGAGCGCCAGGATCGGCAGCCGTCGGAAATTCGGATCAGCGCGAATGACTTGCATCGTCTCGTAGCCATCCATTCCCGGCATCATGATATCCATCAGCACAATGGCGACGGAGGATTCTCGGTGGATCACCTCGATCGCCTCCGTGCCGGTGATCGCCGTCAGCACCTTCATGCCGCGGCGCTCCAGCACGCTGCTCAGCGCGAAGATATTGCGCGCGTCGTCGTCCACCAGCAAGACCGTTTCGCCAATAAGGTCCTCGTCCGAGCTGTGCAGCTTTTCAAGCATGGCCTGTTTGGCGGGCGGCATCTCCGCCACGACGCGATGGAGGAACAACGCCGTCTCGTCCAGCAGGCGCTCCGGGGATTCGACCCCCTTGACCACGACGCTGCGCGCCATGCTGTGAAGCTGCGCGTCCTCTTCCGGCGAAAGCTCACGGCCGGTGAAGACGACGACCGGCACCTCGCCGATCGCGCCGTCGTCCCGTATCTTCTCCAGCACCTCGAAACCGGTCATGTCGGGCAGCGACAGATCGAGCACGACGCAATCGGCCGGCTCCCGCCGCAGCGCGTCCAGCGCTTCGGTGCCGGAGGCGACGCTGACGATGTCGATGTCCTCGTGGCCAAGGAGGGCGACGACGCTCAGGCGCTCCGCTTCGTTGTCCTCGACCAGGAGGAGGCGCTTGCGCCTTGGCTCGGCATAGGTCTTCAGCCGCGTCAGCGCAGCCCCCAGCCCGTCGGGCGTCGTGGGCTTGCTCATGAAAGCGAAGGCGCCCCGCGTCAGCCCATGCTGCCGGTCCTCGTCGAGGCTGATGATCTGGACCGGGATATGCCGGGTTCTCGGATTCTGCTTGAGCTGGCTGAGAACCGTCCATCCCAGCATATCGGGAAGAAAGATGTCGAGCGAGATCGCCGCCGGTTCGTATTCCTGCACGAGGTTCAGGGCGTCGCCGCCGCGCATGGCCACCAGGACCTTGAAGCCGCCGTCGCGCGCCAGATCGACAAGCACCCGTGCATAGTGGGCGTCATCCTCAACCACAAGAAGGACCGTGTCCCCCGGCACGATGTTGGCCCTGTCGTCCTCGACCTGCTCACCGGGCTTGTCGGCCCGCCGGCTGGCGGCGGCGTCCGTAAGTTGCACGACGTTGTTGTTGCGCGCGGAGAGAGCCTTGGCGGGTGCTGCACCTGCCCCGACAAAGGTCAGCGGCAGATAAAGGACGAAGGTGCTACCGGAACCTGGACTGCTGCGCAGCTGGATTTCCCCGCCGAGTAGGCTTGCGAGTTCGCGGCTGATGGCAAGGCCGAGGCCCGTGCCACCGTATTTGCGGCTGGTGGAGGCATCGGCCTGCTGGAAGGCTTCGAAGATGATGCGCTGCTTTTCCGGCGGAATGCCGATGCCCGTATCGGAGACTTCGAAGGCGATGACCGAGGGGGCGTGCCGGAGCGACGAGTGATCGGGTGACCAGCCGTCCATCGCCGTCGTGACCTGCAATGTCACGCCCCCCTCTGCGGTGAACTTGAAGGCATTCGACAGCAGGTTCTTCAGGATCTGCTGAAGCCGCTTGGCATCGGTGATGATGCTCCTGGCGACGTCGGCGCCCACCTCCACCTCGAAGGAAAGCCCGCGATTGTCCGCCTCGTGCCGGAAGGGGCGCGCCATCACCTCCAGCAGGCTGTCGATGAAGATCTCCTCGGCATCGACGGAGACCGTGCCGGACTCGATCTTGGACAGGTCGAGAATATCACTGATGAGGTTCAGTAGGTCCGTGCCTGCGCCATGGATCGTCTTGGCGAACTCCACCTGCTTGCCGGATAGATTGCCCTCGGGATTCTCGCCGAGCTGCTGGCCGAGGATGAGGATCGAATTGAGCGGCGTGCGCAGCTCGTGCGACATGTTGGCGAGGAATTCCGACTTGTATTTCGAGGTCAGCGCAAGCTCGGTCGCTTTCTCCTCAAGCGCGCGGCGGGCCTGCTCGATTTCCTGATTCTTGGCCTCCACCTCGACATTGCGCTCTTCGAGCTGCTGCGCCTTCTGTTCAAGCTGCTCGTTGGTCTGCTGAAGCTCGCGCTGCTGTGTCTGAAGCTCGGTCGCGAGCTGCTGCGATTGCTTGAGCAGGCCTTCCGTCTGCATCGTCGCCTCGATCGAATTGAGGACGATGCCGATCGAGGTCGTCAACTGGTCGAGAAAGGATATCTGCAGGTCCGTGAAATTGCCCGCCGAAGCGAGCTCGATCACGGCCTTCACCTGCCCCTCGAAATGCACCGGCAGGACGATGGCACTCTTCGGCAGCGTGGAGAAGACGCCGGAGCTGATCGGAACGACGTTGTCGGGAAGATCGGTGATGAGGATGCGCCGCGCATCGCTGGCGCATTGGCCGACGAGGCCTTGGCCCAGCGCCAGCCGCAGCGGATGCGCCGCTTCTATTCCCTGGGCATAGACCGACAGGAGGGACAGCATCGGTTGCGGCCCCTCGGCGGCGTCCAGCTGATAGATGACCGCCTGATGCGCGCCGACGAGCGGGGCGAGTTCCGACAGCAGCATCTTGCCGACCAGGGTCAGGTCGCGCTGGCCCTGCAGCATGGTCGTGAAGCGGGCGAGGTTGGTCTTCAGCCAGTCCTGCTCGGTGTTGCGCTCCGTCGTCAGGCGCAGGTTGTCGATCATCGTGTTAATGTTGTCTTTGAGTTCGGCCACCTCGCCGCGGGCCTCCACTTGAATCGAGCGCGTCAGGTCGCCCTTGGTGACGGCGGTCGCGACTTCGGCGATGGCGCGCACTTGGGTGGTGAGATTGGCGGCCAGCAGGTTGACGTTGCCGGTAAGGTCCTTCCACGTGCCTGCCGTGCCCGGCACGTTCGCCTGGCCGCCGAGACGCCCCTCGACGCCGACCTCGCGTGCGACCGTCGTCACCTGCTCGGCGAAGGTCGCCAGCGTGTTGGTCATGTTGTTGATTGTCTCGGCCAGCGCTGCCACCTCGCCCTTGGACGCGACGGTGAGGTTCTGCTTCAGGTCGCCGTTCGCTACAGCCGTCACCACCTTGACGATGCCGCGCACCTGTTCCGTCAGGTTGGCGGCCATGACATTGACGGTGTCGGTCAAATCCTTCCAGGTGCCGGCGACACCCGGCACCTGCGCCTGGCCGCCGAGCTTGCCTTCTGTGCCGACCTCGCGCGCCACGCGCGTCACCTCACCGGCAAAGGCGTTCAGCTGGTCCACCATCGTGTTGATGGTGTTCTTGAGTTCGAGGATTTCGCCGATTTGCTGCAAGCAGGTTGACGTTGTCGGTCAGGTCCTTCCAGGTGCCGGCCACGCCCGGCACGACGGCCTGGCCGCCAAGCCGGCCGTCCGTGCCGACCTCGCGCGCCACGCGCGTTACCTCGCCGGCAAAGGAGCGCAGCTGGTCCACCATCGTGTTGAGGGTATCCTTCAGCAGGAGGATTTCGCCGCGAACGTCGACGGTGATCTTGCGCGACAGGTCGCCATTGGCGATGGCGGTAGCGACCTCGGCGATGTTGCGCACCTGCGCCGTCAGGTTGCCGGCCATCGAGTTGACGCTGTCCGTCAGATCCTTCCAGGTGCCGGCCACGCCCGGCACCTGCGCCTGGCCGCCGAGCTTGCCTTCCGTGCCGACCTCGCGCGCCACGCGCGTCACCTCACCGGCAAAGGCGTTCAGCTGGTCCACCATCGTGTTGATGGTGTTCTTGAGTTCGAGGATTTCGCCGCCATGGAGTTGACGTTCTCCGTCAGGTCCTTCCACGTTCCCGCGACGCCCGGCACCTGCGCCTGGCCGCCGAGCCGTCCTTCCGTGCCGACCTCTCTTGCGACGCGCGTCACCTCGCCGGCAAAGCCGTTCAACTGATCGACCATCGTGTTGATGGTCTCCTTCAATTCCAGGATTTCGCCTGATACGGTCACGGTGATCTTCTTCGACAGGTCGCCGTTGGCGATGGCGGTGGAGACCTCGGCGATGTTGCGCACCTGCGCCGTCAGGTTCGAGGCCATGGAATTGACGTTGTCGGTCAGGTTCTTCCAGGTGCCGGCGACACCGGGCACCTGCGCCTGGCCGCCGAGCCGTCCTTCCGTGCCGACCTCGCGCGCCACGCGCGTCACTTCCGATGCGAAGGCGTTCAGCTGGTCGACCATCGTGTTGATGGTCTCTTTCAGTTCGAGGATTTCCCCCGACACGGTCACGGTGATCTTCTTCGAAAGGTCGCCGTTGGCGATGGCGGTCGAGACGTCGGCGATGTTGCGCACCTGTGCCGTTAGGTTGGACGCCATCGAGTTGACGTTGTCCGTCAGGTCCTTCCACGTTCCAGCCACGCCCGGCACCTGCGCCTGGCCGCCGAGCCGTCCCTCCGTTCCGACCTCGCGCGCAACACGCGTCACCTCGCCGGCAAAGCCGTTCAGCTGATCGACCATCGTGTTGATGGTCTCCTTCAGTTCCAGTATTTCCCCGGAGACATCGACCGTGATCTTACGCGACAGGTCGCCGCGCGCCACGGCGGTGGTGACCTGGGCGATATTGCGCACCTGCGCCGTCAGATTACCGCACATCGCGTTGACGCTGTCCGTCAAATCCTTCCAGGTCCCCGCCACGCCCGGCACAAGCGCCTGCCCGCCGAGCTTGCCTTCGGTGCCTACCTCGCGCGCCACGCGGGTGACTTCGGATGCAAAGGAGCGTAACTGGTCCACCATCGTATTGATGGCTTCCTTGAGCTGGAGGATTTCCCCGCGCACGTCTACGGTGATCTTCTTCGACAGGTCGCCGTTGGCTACCGCGATGGTCACCTCCGCGATATTGCGCACCTGCGCCGTCAGGTTCGATGCCATCGAGTTGACGCTCTCGGTCAAGTCCTTCCAGACGCCGGTCACTTCGGAAACCTGCGCCTGCCCGCCGAGCTTGCCGTCTGTACCAACCTCGCGGGCGACGCGCGTGACCTCCGACGTGAAGACGCCGAGTTGCTTGATCATCGTGTTGACGATCGTGGCCGAGCGCAGGAACTCTCCCTTGAGTGGCCGGCCGTCGACATCGAGAGGCACGGAATGCAGGAGATCGCCCTTCGCCACCGCGGTAATGGTGCGCGTGACGGCGGTCGTTGGCCACAACAGGTCGTCGATCAGATGGTTGATCGATCCTTCCATCTGCGACCAGGACCCGTCGGCAAGGCCGAAGCGAACGCGGGTGCTCGTGCGCCCGTCGCGGCCAACGACCTGCCCAACATGTTCGAGTTCTTCCGCCATCCGGTGGTTTGCAGCGATGATATCGTTCAGCGCATCGGCGACCTTGCCGGCCAGCCCCGTCAGATCGGGCCGCATCCTGACGGAAAAATCCCCTCGCCGCACAGCCGTGAGGACTTCCAGGAGAGCGCTCGCCGCCTCCCTCGCGATGACGTTCGTTTCCAGATCCGCGCGGCCTGCCTCGCGGGCACCATCGCGCTGGCTTTCTGTTTTCTGCCCACTCATGGAATTCCTCCAGCCTTGTGTGGAGCAAATTTAGAGTGGGTCGCTCGAATTGCCATATGACTACATTGCGATTTGACGCCATGGATTGAGGTTTATTGCGGTGGCAGGCGGCCCTTTGGCGGCCATTGACGGAAAAAGCCCGTGCATTGAATCCGCCAGCATTCGAGAGGCGGGTAGAGAGAGCGGACGTTCAGACCTGCGGTCCCTGCAACTCCGGCGTTGGTCCTCAGAGGAAGCTTCCGAAACATCACCGCTTTTTTCTTTAGCGGAACCGAAAGGAGCGGAACCATGAAACCGAGCTTTTTGTTACCAGCCGCCATCGCGACCACGCGTTTCGCGGCGCCGGCAATCGCCGAAGACAATGACGGTGCCGTCAAGGCGCCGAGGCGTTGCCGTGACCCGCGCAATTGTCGGCGAACCGGCCGGCGCGACCGTTGGCGGCGTCGCAAGTGTGATCGTATGAGCTGCCCTCGACCCGCCGTTGCCCAAACCGGTCGTTCTGACGCCCGTACTCGAGATCCGGCTTGGTGAACAAGAAGCGCCCATCGTCGATCCCCAGACCTACGCCGTTCTGTAGGTGATAAACCACGACGTCGGCGCTCTCGTTTCATGACGCAGACAACCAGATCAATCCATGGACAGATTAGCGTAGCCAAGGGGCGTGACGCCCTCCGTTAGGTGAAATCCTTCAATGACCAGATATCCTTTTGGCGAGTCCGCAGCCCGCCGATCCAGCTTCGGCTCCCGGACTTGGGCTATTGGAGTTTCTATGCTGCTGGTCGCCGCCTACCTAGCAATATCGGCTATGGACGCCCCCCTGTAACCAGAGTCTATCTTCCGGCAGTGCGGGAAACTCAAAATGCCCACGCGACCAGTCGTCGAATTCAAATCGAACACCATATTCGGCAAGCCCGTGCCAGACGAGCTAACGAGAACCTTTCGATCGCTCGTGCCTCGATCGCAAAACGACACGCTAGCGATCATCTCGCTACGGCAGACTAGCGAAGACATTGAGGAACCGATGGCCGCTATCAATATCCCTCAGATAGGACGCATGCCTCCAGGTCGGCGGCGTTAGCCCGGATTGCATGCATCATGATGGGCGTTCTCCAATCTTTATGGAACCGAGGGGGGTTTTCAAGCGTTTCCCGGCGCCTTGTTTTCGGTTTCGCACACCCGCTTATTGGGTAAGGAAACTGCGGGCGTTTGGGGACCCGAAAATGTCGAATGCCGAAGAGAAAATACCCCCGCAGCTCAGTGAATACGAGGCGGTCGTCGTCGGCGGCCGAGTTGTTCTCGATGCCATTCCCGGTGCAATTTATGTACGTGATCACGAAGGGTTTCTCGTCTCCAATGCGGAAGCCGCACGCCTCTGGGGCAGGCGCCCCTCTCTTCAAGCGCCGCGAGACCGATTTGCAGCCGAAGTGGTCGGCAAGCCGATCACGATCCTCATCCCGACGGAACGCCAGGATGAGGAACCCCAAATCCTCGCGCGCATCTGCAGGGGCGATCATATCGAACACTATGAAACCGTGCGCAGGAGGAAAGACGGCAGCCAGATCGACGTCTCGCTGACGGTCTCGCCCCTGAAGAACAGCAAGGGGCAGATTGTTGGCGCGTCGAAGATCGCGCGCGACATTACGGAGCGAAGGCAGGAAGAGCGGCCTTGGCAATTGCTCATCAACGAGCTGAATCACAGGGTGGAGAATACCCTTGCCACGGTACAGTCGCTTGCGTCCCAGACATTCCGCGGCGAACGGGACAGCCAGACCTTCGAGCGCTTCGAAAGCCGCCTCGTTGCGCTTGCCAGGGCGCACGACCTTCTCACACAGGAAAGCTGGGAGGGCGCCGATATCGGCGCGATTTTGAACAGATCGTTCCAGGCCGTCTGTCCTGAGCCGGAGGCCCGTCTACAAGCCTCCGGGCCGCCCTGCCGGTTGAAGCCGAAACTCGCCCTTTCTCAATCAATGGCATTTCACGAGCTTGGCACCAACGCCGTGAAGCACGGCGCGCTGTCAACCGATTCCGGCAAGATTGCGGTTCACCGGAATCTCGGAGGAAGCGAGCGAGACCGACGGCTAAGCCTCACATGGGGAGAGCTAGGCGGGCCAGCCGTCGCAACCCCTGAAAAAAGAGGCTTCGGCAGCCGCCTCCTGGAACAGGCTTTGGCTCGTGAATTGGACGCTCAGGCAGCCCTTTCATTCACTACACTTGGAATTGTCTTCACCCTGGATGCGCCACTACCTGACATAAATTCTGGTAAACGGAACGAATATATATGAACGCCTTAGGAGGAAAGCTGCGCATCTTTATCGTTGAAGATGAGGCTCTGGTGGCAATGCTGATGGAAGACATCCTGACGGATCTCGGCCATGAGGTGAGTGGCATTGCTTCGCGCCTGCACGAGGCTCGCGAGATCGCTCGGACGGGGGCGTTCGATCTGGCGATCCTCGACGTCAACCTCAACGGTGAGCCCAGCTACCCGATCGCGGAGACCTTGAGAGAACGACGTATCCCCTTTGCGTTTGCGACCGGTTATGGCGGCATGGGACTTGACCAGTCCTTCGCCGACGTTCCGGCGCTGGCAAAGCCGTACGTCACCGAGGACGTGCGACGCCTGATCGCGACGCTAACCGGTCATCTGCCCTGATTGCAGGCCCAGCTATCGACGGCTCCCGTAACTGAAACGAAGGGATTTGATCCGCCGACATCCTTATCTGGACCAGCAAAGATGCACTGTTTTGTCCGCGTCTTGGGGTTAGGGCCCTATCGTGGAGTTGCTTCAAGGCAGCGGAAGATAATGGAACTTTTGGCGCCTGCTCTTGAAACATGGCCAAGCCGGGATCGGGCCGCGGTCGCATCACTGCCTGAACGGGGTTTATACCGGAGAGGCTGCAATGGCGGCCTTTCTCGGCCATCGGGAATTCCGGTCTCCGGTAGTGGTGGCTGAATTGCGGCTGCTCATCGATCTGGTCCGAGGATTAATGCCCCGGAAGCCAAAGCCGTAGAGGGGATGGCAGTGGAATGAACACAAAGGAGACGATCGCAGCAGACCTTGAACGGCTGGGCGTCCAATCCGGCGATCTCGTCATGGTTCACGCATCGCTGAAGGCGATGGGCCCCGTCGATGGAGGCGCGGCGTCGGTGGTGTCTGCCCTTCTCGATGCCGTTGGACCCAACGGAACCTTGATGGGGTATGCCTCGTGGGACCGCTCGCCATATGAAGAAACGCTCAATGGCGCCGAGATGGATGCGGAACTGCGCCACCGATGGCCGCCGTTCGACCCGGTCACATCAGGTACGTATCGCGGCTTCGGCTTGCTCAACCAGTTCCTCCTTCAAGCACCCGAAGCCCGGCGCAGTGCGCACCCGGACGCCTCAATGGTCGTGGTAGGGCCTCTGGCCGGGAAGCTGACGCAGCCTCACGAACTTGGGCAGGCATTCGGCCCGGGCTCGCCGCTGGAACGTTTCCTCGAGTACAGCGGAAAGGTTCTGTTGCTCGGTGCGCCGCTCGATTCCGTTACCGTCCTGCACTATACCGAGGCCATCGCCTACATCCCGAACAAACGGCGCGTGACCTACGAAATGCCGATCCGCAACAAAGATGGTGGGGTTAGGTGGGAACGAGCCGAGGACTTCGACTCCAACGGCATTCTCGATTATTTTGCAATCGACGGAAAGCCGGATGCTGTCGAGACGATTGCCAGTGCCTATGTCGAGCTTCGACGCCATCGGGAGGGCATCGTCGGTCAGGCATTCTCCTATTTGTTTGAAGCCCGGGATATCGTTTCGTTCGGCGTAGATTATCTTGAACGGCACTTTGGCTCGCCCTGATCCGGCGCATGGCAAAACTGACGTTCTTCCGACGCTCATCTGCAAGGCTCCTCTCGGAGCTACCGACAGGATATCCGGGCCGGGTGCTACCGCGCTCGGCCGTGACCGGAAACAGGAAAGATCGGCGTGACATCCTGGGGTCAACTTTCTGATGCTTTGGGATGCTAAAAGCCCAAGTCAGGCCGCGCGCTCAGTTCCTGGCGAAACGCCGCCGACAAACCATAGCCTGCATCGGTAAGCACGACGCTGAAGCGCAGGCCTGTCGTCATCAGGCGATCGATCTCTTCCCATGCGATCTCCGGTCCGGTGCGAGGCTGGAGCATGTCTTCAGGTATACCCACTTTCAACGTGCGCGATGGATCGCCGGTCCAGCTTTCCAGCCGGAAAAGAGGCAGTCCCCTGGCACGGGAACTTCGTCTTGCGAAAGCGTCGGCGAAATCAGCGTCTTGCATTGGCTTTCTTGCCGCGCATCGAGACATATTGCCGGGCAAACCCGACGGAATGTTCACCGTTCCTGGAAGGGCGTGTCGTCAATCACCAGAAATGAACCGGCGCCACCGACGATCCCGCCGATGGCGCGCCAGTTCTCGTATCAGCGGCTACGCGTCCCAAATGCCGTCGAGAATGAAATGGTGCAGACGGTCGTATTGGCCCTGAGCCAAGCGGGCTGCCATCGGCTCAACGCTATTGCGCTCCCGGACCGATCAGGCCGGCAATGCAGAGCGGGCACATCGTGCGACGCCTGTGGTGCCCGAACCGCTCCACAAATGGCTGTAAAAACAGGGAAAGTTTATTTCCAAATCTGACATCAGCATCTCCTGTGAAAGATCCTGGCAGCGCCTCAAATCAACCTTGCCTCAATCTTCCAAAGGAGTGCGATCAAGGGTCATTGCCTGCATGCGACCATAATCGCCGTCATGCAAGATGTTTCGCCGATCCAGCCGGAAAGCGGTGTCGCGTTTTTTCGACAACGACCTTGCTGTCAGGCAAAGAAGGTCTCCACCACCACATGGCGTGAGGTGGATACGTGAACTCATCAGCACTGGAGCAAAAGTGAAGCGAAACCCTTGCCACAATGAACAATTGAGCTTTTAATAGCAGTATCCGTCCGCTTACATGTGGAGGCGGATGGTCCGTGCTGGGCAACCTTGGAGAAGTTGAGGTTTGCCATGGACTACCGTGTTGTTCAAATCATCTGTGTTTCCATTGTTGCTTTCTCCCCGTTTGACCTCCGGGCAGAGGACGGTGACCCGACGGCGGGCGCCGTCACTTTCAAGAAATGCGCAATCTGTCATATCGTCGCTTCGGATACCAACAAAGTTGGCCCGTCGCTAAACGGATTGTTCGGAAGAAAAGCCGGAACGCATCAGGATTTTGCCTATTCGCCGGCGATGAAGGCGGCCGGCGACGGCGGCCTCGTCTGGGACGAAACCACGCTGCGGGACTATCTGCACAATCCGCGAACGAAGGTGAAGGGTACAAAAATGGCTTTTCCCGGTCTGAAGGACGATCAGGAAATAACCAATCTGATTGCCTATCTGAAACAATTTTCTAGGTGACAGGCTGAGGTGCCAGCCCGGTAACGTAGCCGTAAGTTTGTAGAATCGCTTGTATTTTCGTCCATAAGATATTCATGGCGTGATTTTGTGGATGCGGTTTCATATCTGCGGTCGGGTCGGCCCAAGGAGGGGCGCATGGCTGTCGCGTTGATCCTCGTCTTGCTGGTCGTGGCTTCCGTGCTGTTCCACGTGCTGAGCCCGTGGTGGTGGACGCCGATCGCGTCCAACTGGACATACATCGACAGCACACTCGTCATTACCTTCTGGATTACCGGGGTCGTCTTCGTCACCGTGGTTTGCTTCATGGCCTATTGCGTCTGGCGCTTCCGTGACAGGCCGGGAAACCGGGCCGCCTACGAACCGGAAAACCGGAGACTGGAGTGGCTGCTGGCATCTGGAACCGCCGTCGGCGTTGCCGCCATGCTCACGCCCGGACTTTTCGTCTGGAACCAGTTCATCACCGTACCGGACGAGGCGACACCGGTCGAAGTTGTCAGTCAGCAGTGGCTGTGGAGCTTTCGCCTGCCGGGAGCAGACGGAAAACTTGGCCGGGCGGAGACACGGGACGTCAGCCCGGAAAATCCGCTCGGCGTGAACAAGAACGATGCGGCCGGTCTCGACGACATCATCATCGAGGGTGGCGAGTTGCATCTGCCGGTCGGTAAGCCGGTCCGCATGTTGTTGCGTTCTGTCGATGTCCTGCATGATTTCTATGTCCCCGAGTTCCGGGCCAAGATGGACATGATCCCCGGCATGGTGACCTACTTCTGGTTCATACCGACGCGGACGGGAACCTTCGACATTCTCTGCGCCGAACTCTGCGGCGTCGGCCATCCGCAAATGCGCGGGACCGTCGTGGTCGAGGAGGCGGCGGACTATCAGGCATGGTTGGAACAGCAGCAGACCTTCACCCAACTGCTGGCATCGGGAGAGCCGCAACCGGCGAACTGAGCCTCGCGGCAAGGTCTTGGAGCGAAAGGGAGGAAACGTCATGGTTGACAGCCCGGCCGGCAGCGCAGGCATCGTCCCGCCCGCCGAAGTCGCGGAGATGGAGCTCTACCATCCGAAAAGCTGGTGGACGCGATATGTCTTCAGCCAGGATGCCAAGATCATCGCCGTACAGTATGCCGTCACGGCGACATCGATTGGTCTCGTGGCGCTCGTTCTGTCCTGGCTGATGCGTCTGCAGCTTGCCTTTCCCGGGTATTTCGCCTTCATCGACGCCGATCACTATTATCAGTTCATCACCATGCACGGCATGATCATGGTGGTCTACCTGCTGACCGCCCTGTTTCTCGGCGGCTTCGGCAACTACCTCATCCCCCTGATGGTCGGCGCCCGCGACATGGTGTTCCCTTATGCGAACATGCTGAGTTACTGGATCTATCTGCTTGCGGTGCTGATCCTGGCCGCTGGTTTTTTCGCCCCTGGTGGACCGACCGGCGCCGGCTGGACGCTCTATCCACCGCAGGCCGTTCTGTCCGGTACGCCGGGTGGCCAGAACTGGGGCATCGTCCTCATGCTGTCGTCGCTGATCGTCTTCATCATCGGCTTCACGATGGGCGGCCTCAACTATGTGGTGACGGTGCTGCAAGGCCGCGCGCGCGGCATGACGCTGATGCGCATGCCCTTGACCGTGTGGGGTATCTTTACCGCGACGGTGATGGCGCTGCTTGCCTTTCCCGCCCTCTTCGTCGCGTCGGTCATGATGCTCTTCGATCGCCTCCTCGGCACCAGCTTCTTCATGCCGGCGATTGTCGAGATGGGCACGCAGTTGCAGCACGACGGCGGCAGCCCGATCCTGTTCCAGCATCTGTTCTGGTTCTTCGGGCACCCGGAGGTCTATATCGTCGCGCTACCCGCCTTCGGCATCGTATCGGATCTCATCAGCACGCATGCGCGCAAGAACATCTTCGGTTACCGGATGATGGTCTGGGCGATCCTCATCATCGCTGCCTTGAGCTTCGTCGTCTGGGCGCACCACATGTATGTCAGCGGTATGAACCCTGCCTTCGGCTTCTTCTTCGCAACGACGACGCTGATCATTGCCGTTCCAACCGCGATCAAGGTTTACAACTGGGTCCTGACGCTGTGGCGGGGCAACATTCATCTGACGCTGCCCATGCTCTTTGCGCTGGCGTTCATCGTCACCTTCGTCAATGGTGGCCTCACGGGCCTGTTTCTCGGCAATGTCGTCGTCGACGTTCCCTTGTCGGACACCATGTTCGTCGTCGCCCATTTCCACATGGTCATGGGTGTGGCGCCGATCCTCGTCGTCTTCGGAGCGATCCATCACTGGTATCCGAAAGTGACCGGACGCATGTTGAATGAGACGCTTGGCCATATTCACTTCTGGATCACCTTCCTCGGCGCCTATGCGATTTTCTTCCCGATGCATTACCTCGGCCTGCTCGGGGTGCCGCGTCGCTATTATGAAATGGGAGAGACAAGCTTTGTTCCGCCTTCGGCCCACTCGTTGAACATCTTCATCACCGTGATGGCGCTCATCGTCGGCGCCGCCCAGATTGTCTTCCTATTGAATCTGGTTTGGAGCCTCTTCAAGGGAAAGGCGGCGGGCGGCAATCCCTGGCGGGCGACGACACTTGAGTGGCAGACACCCGAGACACCGCCGGCCCACGGCAATTGGGGCAAGGATCTGCCGGTCGTCTATCGCTGGGCCTACGATTACAGTGTCCCGGGGGCAGCAGAGGATTTCATTCCGCAGACACAGCCCGCAACCGACGGAATAACGCGGGAGGTCAAGCGATGACGGTCATGCTCTCCTTCCTCGCCGTCATCCTTGCCATCATCGCCTGGTGGATGGCGGGGCAGCGCCTGGCCTCAAAGCCTTGGCTTGAATCCAGTTCGGCGCAAACGGCCACCGACCGGGAACGTCCATTCGTTCCCGCGATAAACCTTGGGCTTTATGTTTTCCTCGGCGTCGTCGCCGCCCTCTTCAGCCTCTTCATCAGCGCCTATTTCATGCGCATGGCGTCCTCGGATTGGTGGGGAATACCGGTTCCCCGCCTGCTGTGGTGGAACACCGCCGTTCTCGCCGCCAGCAGCCTTGCGCTGCAATGGGCAACGAAGGAAGCGCAGCGTGGCCGGATGGAAAGCCTGCGGGCGACACTTGCCGCTGGTTTCCTTCTGGCGACCCTCTTTCTGGCAGGACAAATCCAGGCCTGGCGGGAACTGAACGCGGCCGGCTACGTGCTTGCCGACAACCCGGCCAACAGTTTCTTCTATATATTGACCGGCCTGCACGGCCTGCACATTTTCGGCGGGCTTGTCGTGCTCGGCCGCACGACCGGCCGGGCCTTTGCGACGAACGTTCCTCCTGAGAGGCTGCGCTCGAGCCTTCATCTTTGCGCCGTCTATTTCCACTTCATGCTCGCAGTATGGCTTATCCTCCTCGCGGTCTTTGCCGGGTGGGCGAATAGCTTCGCTGATCTCTGCCTTCAACTGCTCAACTAGGAGGCTGACCGATGACACAACCGATCCAGATCCATAGTGATGCCCCTTCCCGTCCCCCGGGCCTGCGCGGCGTGGCAGCAGATTTCAGCTCCGATCAACGCTCCTTTAAAACGGCCTCCTGGGGCAAGGCGATGATGTGGATCTTTCTTCTCAGCGACACCTTCGTCTTCGGCTGTTTCCTCATTGCCTACATGACCGCCCGCATGTCGACGCCCGTCGCCTGGCCCAATCCGAGCGAGGTCTTTGCGTTGCATATTGCCGGGCAGGACGTTCCGCTGATCCTGATCGCGATCATGACCTTCGTGTTGATCTCCAGCAGCGGCACCATGGCGATGGCGGTCAACTTCGGCTATCGCCGCGAACGCGGCAAGACGGCCGGCCTGATGCTCGCGACAGCCCTTCTCGGCGCGGGCTTCGTCGGCATGCAGGCCTTCGAATGGACAAAGCTTATAACGGAAGGCGTGCGCCCGTGGGAGAACCCGTGGGGAGCCGCGCAATTCGGCTCGACCTTCTTCATGATCACCGGTTTTCACGGCACCCATGTCACCATCGGCGTCATTTTTCTCCTCATCGTCGCCCGCAAGGTCTGGCGGGGCGATTTCGACGTCGAACGGCGCGGCTTCTTCACCAGCCGGAAGGGCCAATATGAGGCAGTCGAGATCATGGGCCTCTACTGGCACTTCGTCGATCTGGTCTGGGTCTTCATCTTCGCATTTTTCTACCTGTGGTGAGGAGCATCGTCATGAGCGATACAACCGAGCATACGCACGCGCAAAGCGGCCAACAACATCCGATCCGGCTCTATCTGGTCGTCTGGGGCCTACTTTTTTTCCTCAGCGCCTGCTCGTACCTGGTCGATTATCTCGGCGTTCAGGGTTATGCGCGATGGACGCTGATCCTGCTCTTCATGCTGCTGAAGGCCGGGCTGATTGTCGCCGTCTTCATGCATATGGCATGGGAACGGCTGGCGCTGGTCTACGCCATCCTTCTACCTCCACTGCTGGTGCTGGTGTTCGTCGCGCTGATGGTCTCGGAAGCACACTATACGATCTTCACCCGCCTGGCCTTCTTCGGCGCCGCGCCATAGCCCCGTTGGAAGCGATGCGCGGCGACCGAAGAAATACCTTTAGGGCCTGCCAGCGCTGCCGCGTTGCATGCCGGGTTCGGGTGCCACGATCTTCCGATAGAGGTGCCATGTCGCATGCCCGAGCACAGGGATCACAACGGCAAGGCCGGCGAAGGCCAGGGCGAAGCCAATAGCCAGAAGCACCGCGACAATCAGCCCCCACAGCACCATTTCGACGGGGTTGACGGCGACGGCTTTCATCGAAGTGTAGACCGCGACAGCGACGCCGGCATCGCGATCGAGGAGGAGAGGAAAGGCGATGACCGTCGTGCACAACACCGCGAGCGCAAACAGGAAGCCGATGGCGTTGCCATAAAGGATCAGCCGCCAGCCCGCACCGGTGGTCAAAACCTGACGGGGGAGCCGATATTTGCACGCATGAGAAACATACACCCATACAAGAAACGTGGCTAGCAAAGGATCATGCGCATCCAGACCGGGACGCATTCATTTCGAGGCGGCATTATGGAGCTGTTGCCACAAGATTCGGACGAGGGCTGATGCTGTCTCCTGATGTACCCCCGGAGTTTTACGTATGGTGGAACTCGTTGACCAATTGAACGTTAAATCGAGCGAGATCGATACGCAGATCGAGTTGCTGCGCCGGACGATCGCCGCTCTCTACGATCAATGACCATGACCGTGCTCAATGCAGTTGCCGAGTTCGACCGAATGATGGAGCGGACGCTTTCCGGCCTCAAAGTGCGAAATCGGAAGGCAAGGCGCTCGGTCGCACCTCAACGCTGAGTGACAACAGAAGCAGGATGTGCGTGATGACCTGGCAACAGGGATGAGCGTTTCGGCGATTGCGAGGAAATTTGCCAGCAGCCGACAGACTTTTATGCGGGTTCGCGACGTAAGTTCGTGCTCCGTTCCACATACGATTTCGCACTGCTCTTGTTCTGACCCGGCGATGGCCTGGCCTCTAGGCACGATCAAGGCTTGAGAGCAGAATCGCCGCCGGCCGGATCGCACCGCATGCTTTTGCTCAAAATGATCGAGTACGCCGTGGTGGCGCGCGCACGCGCGAAAGGCATAAGCCGTTAGAGGGCTAGTTTGGCAAAAGCCAACAACATGCGCGCCGCCTTCATCTTCCACAGCCCGGACCGTGCGCGTCTGGGCAAGATGACCGTAGAGATTGCTGCTGCGGGCATGAAGGTGCTGATCGGGCGGACGGGGGCACTGAACGACATCGCCGCGACCTTCGAGTATCAGGCGGCCGGCCGCGCGCACGACAAGATCATCCTGGCCACTTCATAGAACGTGAGGGCCGGCTATGCCCCTCCTTTGCTTCCCCAATTGTGTGGTAAGGAAGCCGGGCCGTCGTCTCTGATTTTGGAAGATAGGAGGCGGCGGCTCCCGCCGTCAGCCCGGCAGTACAACTTCTCCGCACTTGTTTTGGAACGCCCTTTGGGCAATTCTAATTCAGCGATTGTTTAGGGGAGTAGAGCCGATGCCGAAGTGGCATTCGACAAGCCCGCCCGAAGGCGAAGAGATCGAATATCGCCGCGACGGAAGCGATCAAGTTTACACCGGCAAGGTGCAGCGTACACCGATCTCGGAAGGCGTCTATCGCGACGCAAAGCGCCTTTTCGTTGCCGAAGGAACAAGCGGGCCGACCTTCACTATTTCGAGCTGGCGCCGCCGGCCAGAGATCGGCACGATGTTCTTCAGCCTCGGGCACTAGGCCGAGGGCGGCGCGCGTCGGGGGAGTTTCCCGGATGGAATATCACCCTCTCTATCAGTGGCAAGAAACATGGCCGTGATGCGGAGAGTTCATCGGCCGGATACCTCTGGAAATTGGCGGCCCGCTCGGTGGTAAGTGGCAATGGAGTAGCATTGAACCGATTGTCAGGGAACGAGTCCTACCGCATCAGGGTTATGTTGAAACTGCGCGCGGCGCATCAAGCATAGTGGAGGACTATTATCACCGCCTGATGCGTCACAACGGTTTGCGCGACAGCAAGGACGCTGACTGGCGTGGGACGCGGCTATGACCCACTATGCTTGGACAATCGAGGTCAAGGGCAGGAAGCCTATCCAGAAGGTTACGACCCTGGCCGGCTTGGTTGAAGTGCTGCGCATTCTGGAACTGCCTGATGTAGCGCCGCCCGAATGGGTGACATTTGAAGGCGGGAACGCGGACCACGGCAAATACACCCACAACGAAGGCGGCGATGATGAATGGTCACTGACCTGGACGAAAGTCGGGATGAGAATTTAGGCCGCCGGTCAATCGCACCAGTTGACCTTGTGACGAGGTTGCCACTCGCGAGCAAAGCCTTTCTTCAGGAGAATCGCGCCGAACTCGCGGCCGTCCGATAGGTAGATGTTGACGAGCAGGCGCTTGTGGGCGCTTGTCAAAACCCTACGCGACGATGCGGACTTCCTCATCGGCCAGCAACTGCTTCAGCCGAGCCCGAGCGAGCCTTGCCAGCCGTCGTTCCTTCTCGCACTTCCATGTTCGCAACTCGGGCGCATCGATCCCGCGGCATCGACAACCCTCATCGAGTAATCGGAGTTTTTGGCCATCGCATTCACGGTGTCGCCGTCCACGACGGTGAGCGTCGCGCAGACTATGAGCATCGACAGCATGCGAGGGGATCTTTCATCTGGATCGTGGAGTGGCAGGGCTCGGTGCTGATCAGGAACCGAAGCCCTGCGCCGCCCGCTGACTTCCAGCGGGCGCCCCCAAGATAATGCCCGCAGGCCAAAAGAAAAGCCCCCGGCAGAGCGAGGGCTGAGTTGGCTTTATCCACACGGAGGAGTTAGGACGCACGTTCTAAAAATCGAGAGGCCCGCCCCTATCGTTATAAGCGGCTGGCGACATCTCGGTCAGACGCCGCCGGCTTTCACCTTACTGTCCGACTACACCGGGGAGCGTCTGGACCTTGGTCACCGCTGGGGGACTCCACCTGCCAGTGAGGGCGTCCGACTTCGGCGCATAGAGACGCATCGTCAGGTTGAACGGTCCCTTGGGCGCGGGCAGCCAGTTCGCTTCCTTATCCTTGCCCGGGCTCTCATTTTGGAAATAGAGATCAAGCGAACCGTCGCCATTGTAGACGAACGGCATCCACGAACTGACGGCAAAGCGTTCCAGAACGTTGCCGACCTGGAAGCCGGCCTCGTCGTAGAGCGTGATCGACCAGAACGCATTCACCGGCGGCAAGCTGCTCTTGTGGAACGTCATAGTGTATTTGGAAGTACCATCGAGCGGTTTGCCCTCGCTGTCAGCGAGGTTGAGAGGGTAGATCGCGTCCTCTACTAAGTTCGCTCCAAGGCCCTGTTGCGCGACGATCGCTCGCTTGAGGTAGTAGTTTCCGTAGACACCCATTGTATCGGTGTTCATGGACCAGCCATTGGCGACGCGCGCCAGAGTAGCCAGCTTCCAAGCCATCAGCTTCTGCGCATCGGTGGGGGCGCTCTCCAGCGCCTTGGCAATGACCGGGTCGACCTTGCTCATGTCGAACTCCTTGCCGACTTCGATGCCGATTTTCTTCAGCTGTGCCAGCATCGGCTCGTCTGTGATGTGCGGCGGATTGACCTTGATCAACTCCGCTGCCAACGCAAAATATTTGTCGGCTGGCATAGTGTCGACCTGCGTCTTGGGCGGCGTCTTCATATCCACGCTTGCGTCAATCTTGACTTCGACAGGCTTGGGTTCTTTACCCCATTCGCTGAGCGGGGTTATCTTGTAACCTCCCTGAATCTTATGCACCGCGTCATAGTCGTGCGGTCCATCCGTCTTAGTGCGACCAATCACCCAGACGTAAGGAGTTGGGGCGTCGATGCGCTGCGTTCCTTCTGGCAGTTTGAACTCGTCGACAAACTTGTCGCGCAGATCGGGACGCCAGCCAGGCGGAGTGATCAAGAAGTGACCCGCCTTTGTGCCCGTGGTTCGCCATCCTGGCGATGCAAAGACGTCGGTCCACATATCTAACATCGGGAACAGATAGTAGCGGCCATCGGTATCTGGCACCGACACCACGAGTGGCTCTTTGGTCATGTCGAGCCATCCGCTCGAATACAAAGTATCAAAGTTCGACCGCACCACGCCCTTGAAGTCAGCTGGCGGATATTCGGGCACGTTGGTAAAGGTATTCATAGGACCCTTACCCAGTTCCTTGCCCGGCGCGATATTAGTGAACGTCTGCCGCGATACTTCCATCGATACTAAGGGATAAAAATAGACATACGCATCGACGCCAATAGAATGTGCTTCGTCTGGCGTGAGTGTGTTCTGCGCCTGCGCTGTAAGAACTGAGGTTAGAGCCATAAGGCCCGCGCCAGCAAAGGTCGATAAAATCATCCGCTTCATGGAATTGCTCCCCCTATTGTCGCTAACTGAATTTTAAGTTGTAACGCATTCAGCATACACGATTGGAGCGTTCGTGGACAGTCGGCCCTACCCGCGGCGTCGCACCAACCTGTCGGTGGACGGAGCCCCGCGTGCCAGCGTGTCGCTTCTATAGTTGCCTCAGGCGTGGAGGATCAACACGGTCAGTTTGGGCGCATTCTCCGATTTACCCCCGCTTCAGGCTTTCCCGACCGTGCCGATCAAAGTGCGTAAGGCCTGAACGTCACGAACACCCTGCCGGTAAAGTTCGATGATAAGCGCCGCCAAGATGGCCGCTTCCCCAACGTCTCGGGAAATGCCCTGTTCCTCGCAGATAACGTCGAAAACACCTTGGCAAATTTCAAGATCCGCGGGGCCAAGCGGCTCATCGTGTCTCGGTCGAAAATCAGAACTCATCGCCCTTTTCTCCTCCTCCCGCAGTCTTTGGATGATCGATGAAAAGCTAGTTTCGCGAATTCTAAAATTCAAAATCGAAGGGGGCAGAGTTGAAAAGCGCGCCCGCAACGCAACGAAAGGACGATGCGGGCAGCATGTGGCGGCGACCGTTGGGATAGGAGGCCTGCCCCGAACACATGACATTGCGGGGTGGCTCAGTTTCGCCGCATGAACAAAATCAAAATATCAGAGTGAACAATTGTCGGCTTCTACGGTTTCATGGGGATGAAAACTTGGAGGAACTCGTGATCCACTATGCTTGGACGATTGAGGCCAAGGGCAGGAAGCCTATCCAGAAGGTCACGACCGTGGCCTGCTTGGTTGATGTGCTCCGCATCCTCGATCTGCCCGGCGTAGCACCGACGGATTGGGTGGCGTTCGAATGTTGCGCCTCCGACCACGGCAAATACACCCACAACGAAGGCGGCGATGACGAATGGTCGCTTAAATGGACGAGCGTCACCTTGCCGGGCGGCTGAATGGGAGGTGGCAAGGTCCGCGGCGTGCGGCATTACGAGAGGCCTTGCCGATGCGCGCGGATTTCTTCGCGAGCGAGTTTAATATTAGGAAGAAAGAGCAGTAACGAAAGCTTGGCGTCCGCCCACTATCGGCGAAGAGACCCCGCCTTTTGTGGGCGCGTCCTACACCTCTCGAGGTAGCGCGCGATTTGAGACTAACAGAGGTAGCCGATCAAGTTCAATTGGAACGCAGGTGGAAAGGCCCAGCAATTGTGGCGCCGGAACCTTGCCGGTGCTCAGAGTTCGCGCAATGAGCGAGGATACGTTATCGCGTCCAACTCCAACGGCAATCGTAGCATTCTAGGACTGCGGCAATAAGAAAAGCCCCCGGCGCGCTAAGCCTTCGCACCAGGGGCCCCTTGTCATGACGGTTGTATAATAGCGTTTGCTACGTTAACGGCAAGTTGAGCGCTTCCATTTTCTGTGAGGGTGTTAGGTCTGCAATTCGGCCTGCAGCGGAGGGGCAGCGCAAGCCCGGCGCTCTTCGCAATGGCGCAGCGTTCGCCGAGCTGCCCGATGCGTTTCGAGCCTTGCAGCAATACCTGCTCAAGAAGCCGGGTGACGACCGCGAGATGGTCGATATCCTAGTCCTTGTTCTCCAGCATGTCGAACAGGCCGTGCTCTCGGCGGTCGACATGGCGCTGAAGTCCGGCGTTCCCACGAAGACCCACGTGCTGAGCCTGCTCGATCGCCCCGTCGACGGCAAGTCCTTCAGGGTCAGCTCTTAGTGCAAATCAACAAATAGACCATTCGGCCGCTCGCACGCGGCTCGAACGCTACGGCTGCTCTCGCGTCCCAGGAGCGGCTTCGCGCTGATCTGCATCCTCTAGGTCCGACGGCACGATAAACGCGTCTGTGCCTTGCCGCTTGGCCTCTCTTATCGCGGCGAGGTTCGGTTCATCATCCGGCCCGATCTCGCCGTCTCCTTGGTCGATCTCTCGCTCTGCCTGCAGCCAATGCTCGTCGGCACTCCCTTCCGGCGAACCGGCTTCCAGCCAGAGCGCGTGTGCCCGATTACGAATTCTTGTTTCGCGGTCGTTGTCTGCCATGGCGTGCTCCCTTCGTTTGTTAGAGGCAATTAGGGGGCAGCCGTGAAATTTCCAGAAAGTTGGAAAGGAATACTGTGACCAAACATTTCCCCGATCGCCCGCTACGCGGCAGGCGGCTGTCTTAGGAAAAATTCTACAAGATGCGGCCGACCTGGAGGCGGCCAATGGCAATTCGGAAGTGCCGGGGCTAAAAAAAACCTCGCGGGAGGGGAAACCGCGAGGCTCAAATTGGTATGAGTATGGACTGATAGCCGGCAAACGAGCATGCAGCGAAAAAGCTCCACGAAGATTTTAAAAAACTCGACGGTTGCGCATCAGCCCCGCTACAAGGCCCACAACGCCCAGAGCGACGATCGCCCCAACAGCATAGCGCGCCGTTCGCGGCTTGGTGGGTATCACGCCCAACTTCTCGACCCGTCGACGGAGCAGCTTCACCTGCTTTCGCAGCCGGGCATACTCGTGCCGCAGATTCACCTCTTGCCGCGGCACTCCAACAAAGTTATGGGCGACGTCAGCGACACCCCTTGGGATGGGCTCTCCGATATTGGTCATTTCACTTTCCTCGAGTTTTATTGCTCGTCAACGGAGGCGCGGAGTGTTTGTTCCAAATGGGCCGTGCCAAAGAAAAAGCCAGCTTCCACGCGGGAAGCTGGCTTACCGACGCATTCGTTACAACGCATCTGATCTCGAGTGATGAGGGGCAGTCACTACGATACGTCTACAAGTCATTTCTTTGAAACTTGTTCCATCGCTCGATTGGTAGTTTACCTTTCGCCTCCATCAGCAGGTCCAACTCAATGCGCGACGGGCCAAAGCGGGAGAACAGGTCTTTCGCTTCATCCGCGCTGAGCCCATATCTTTTGCGGAATTGCTCGATGCTGTAGGGCTCACCTCTCGCTTGACGTGCCAAGACTCGAACGGTCATCCGTGCCTCCACTAATCATGATTTCACGACGGTTTTGGTCGAGGATCTTCTGGGCATCCTCGATCTCAATGCGATGTTTTTTCGCGAACGCGATAACGTCCTTAAGCGGCGTTGCCGCCGGCTGTTGTGTTTCCATCGGTTTTCTCCTGATTTTCGGCACGGGCGCCAAGCGCAGCGATGCCGTCAGCTTATAGATGGGGATAGGAATACGGGATTGCTAGGTGGTCGCCGCGAACGCAATGATTTGAGCAAGAAGAATTCAGCAAGCGAAGTTCTCAGTTATGCCCCTCCGTCCTGGCGAAAGGCTTAACCGCACGCGTGGCGTACCTACAGAATTCTAACCAGTTCCTATCCCCCAAATTGCCCGCGGCCAACAAACACCTCGTCACGACGCGGGCGCAGCGGAACAACAGTGGCCGCACGTGGTTTTGTCTTAATGAACAATTTACCTCTCATCGCTGCATCTATTTCCCTCTTGCTCTGCGGCTCCGCAGACGCCCGGTATCTGTCGCCTCAGGCCATCAACGGGGCGGCTCTCGACGCAATCGCCACGGAACGCCCGAAGGAAACGGCTTCGAAGCCCGATCCCGCCATTATCCGTCTTCAGGTCCTGCTCGACCGGGCGGGGTCCTCTCCCGGCGTCATCGACGGCTACTATGGGGAGAATGTCGGCAAGGCGGTGGCCGGTTTCGAGGCGCTGAAAGATCTCCCCGCCGACGGAAAGCTTGATCCGGAGGTTCTTCGGCGACTTTCGGACAATGCGCCCGCCATCGAGCCCTACCGGATTTTGAAGGACGACGCCAAGGACCTCGTCGAAAGAATTCCCAAGGACTATGCGCAACAGGCGAAAATGAAGCATCTCGGCTATACGAGCGTCGCCGAGAAACTGTCCGAGCGGTTCCACATGGATATCGACCTGCTGAACACGCTCAATCCCGGATCGACATTCTCTGTGGGAGAAACCATCTCCGTCGCGGCCGTGGGCGAGTCTGTTACGGGAACGGTCAAGCGGATCGAGGCGCGCAAGAAAACGGCCCAAGTATTTGCTTTTGCGGAAGACGGCGCGTTGCTGGCGGTCTATCCCGCGACCATCGGCAGCGACGAGTCGCCCTCACCATCGGGCACCCACAAGGTCAAGGGTGTCGCGAGGATGCCGACCTATACCTACAATCCCAAGATCAACTTTCAGCAAGGCGACAACAAGACGGTGTTAAAGGTGCCGAGCGGGCCCAACGGTCCGGTGGGAACCGTCTGGATCGATCTGTCGGAGCCGACATATGGTGTCCACGGCACACCGGAGCCGTCCCGTATCGACAAGGAGGGCTCTCATGGCTGCGTGCGTCTGACAAATTGGGACGCTGAGGAACTTGCTGCGATGGTGAAGCCGGGCGTGACGGTCGAGTTCATCGATTGAACGACGTGTAGCGACTTATAAGTTAATGGTACTGACCATCTTCGCCGGCATTGCCCAATTCGAGTGATCCTCGATCCATGAGCGCACCAGCAGCGGCCGAGCCGCCGCGAAGGCGAAGAGCGCTCGGTTCGGACGTCCCCTGCCCTATCGGCCGAGCAAATCGCGCTTGTCCGACAGCTCATCGAGGACGGCCAGACGCCCCGCGCCGTCGCTCCAGGTGCTCAAGGTTCACCCGACCACCTTGTACCGGGCATTGGAACGTGTCGGCATTGATATGTAATGGCGCATTCGAACGCGCATCATGCGGGTTCGCGACGAGAGTTCACGATCCGATCGGGCTTAACGTGTCTGGGGAACAAGGTATTGTTCGCCCCCTTTTTTCATTTCAGGATCGGCGATCACCGCCGCAGGTCCGGGACATGGTGCGAGTAGCGCCCCACCCTCAGCGTCATCCCAGGAAACAATTCCCTGTCCTCGTCGTTACCTGTCCAGACGATGAAAGGAGAACACCCATGGACTGGAACCGCGTCGAAGGAAACTGGAAGCAGGTCAAAGGCAAGATCAAGGAACAGTGGGGTAAGCTCACCGATGACGATCTCGACCAGATCGCCGGCAAGCGTGACCAATTGGAAGGCAAGATCCAGGAGCGCTACGGCATCGAAAAGGATCGTGCCAAGACAGACATCGATGACTGGTATGGCCGCCAGTCCTGGTAAGGCAACCGTCAAGGGGCCGGGCTCTGTCCCGGCCCCCTCTCTATCGGGCGAACGTTTCCTGCGCGGCGGGAGCTTTCTTCTTCACCCACAGGACCGTCGTGCGCTCCATCTCTATAAGATCTGGAGGCAAGACCAGCGTCTGAAACGCAAGCACGCTCTCGAAGCTTCCGTGAAGCCATTGCTAGTAATCGTCGCGGTCAAGCAGGGCCGGCATGCAATCATGGACCGGCGCGACCGCCTCATTGGCGTCGATCATCACGCCGGAATAGACCGGTCCCCATTCGTCGCTTACCTGAACATCCTTGGCAAAGCGGAAGGCGTCAGCGATGACCAATCAAGGCCTTGATCAAGTACATCGACCTGCGCCGCGACTTTCTCGCGATCAAGGCCCCGAACGCCGACCGACAGGATCACACGCCCGGCCACGGCTCAGAGCGGGGATAGTTGTCTATCTTCGCGCAACGGCTGTTATTGGGGCCGTGAGCGACCGCCTGGTCCTGAAAATCGGGGAGGAATGGCGACCATAGAGCGCGTACGATCTCCATGCGAGGTTGGCCCTAAGTCCAATTGCCTACCAGCCAAATCCTGCGCGATAATTGAGGAATGAGACTTGAGTGGTTTGAAACCGTCGCGCTTTGCGTGGCCGCTTGCGGAGCGACGGTCGTCATCGCCCTGGGTGTCGGTCTGTACCTGGGCTGACGCTCCCGCTCAATTTGGTGTGGGTGGCATGGCGTAGAGCGGGCTCACCGCAGCGCTCAATTCCGCGCCCAGCCTGCGGGGATGAGTTTCGTGCTCGACCACCTGCCAGCGGATGGTTCCCGAGAGTAAGGTTTCCTCAGCCAGCGCTTCGGCACTGCTGTTTCTGGTGCGGGCGGTGCGGCATAACCGGGAAGGCTCCCTTGGCCGACTTGGCGCTCGGGCTGATCCGAACATGCGCTGACGCCTCAAGATTGAAGGCGGATTACGATGAAATCACCGGCTGTCTATGCCATGGAAGTTCCCTTTCGATGTTCATGGTCAGGATATCGCCGACAAACCCTCGCCTGGCCGCGTTGGTTCCGCTCGCAAACAGCGGCTGGCCAAAACGCAAGGCGGATGACACCCGCCGCGTCCACCCAGTGAACGACGCCCGGAACTTTGCCGCGAAACCGCAGTTTTCCTTGCTTCACATCAGCTAAGGAGATGTTTCATGCCCCAAGGTGACAAGTCCGCCTATACCGATAAGCAGAAGCGCAAGGCTGAGCACATCGAGGAAGGCTACGAAGACCGTGGCGTTTCCGAGAAGGAAGCCGAGCGTCGCGCCTGGGCCACCGTCAACAAGGAAAGCGGTGGTGGCAAAAAGTCCGGCTCCGGCCGCGGCCATGCCGAAAACCATGCCTCCTCCGAAAAAGGGGGACGCAGGGGTGGTGCCGTTGCTGCATCACGGACAAAGGAAGAGCGTTCCGCTTCAGCCAAAAAGGCCGCTGCCACTCGCAAGCGCAACGAGCAACAAGACCATCATTGATCTGAAGGCGTCATCACCGACGGCGCCGCTTCACATGCGGAGGATCCGATGCCCAAAAAGAAATCCAAGCAGAAATGGTCGCAGGACGTAACCGACAATAGCGATGCGATGGACCTCGAAGGCGGAGTCTTTAAGCAGCGCAGTGCCAAGAAGATCGCGGATTCCCTGAAGCACTCAGCGGAAGAGAGCCCGGGACGCAAGGCCAGCCCTTTCCAGTCTGCTATGTCGATGCTTACCTTTTACATCAATCGCGCTGGCAAGCAGCTGTCTCGATCACGCCTAGCGACCCTCAATCGCGCCAAGGACGAGTTGCGCAAGGACTTTGGCAAGCAGCCGAAGCGCTGATGCGCCATTTATCGGATGCGGGAGGACACTTATCGTGCCGCTCATGCCACCGCCGAATGACAACCCGCGCGACGACGATCTCGAATGCCAACAGGCTTTGGAACCGTCCTTTTGGATGATCAAGCCGGGATCGGGCGGCGGTCGCATAACGGCCTGAGGCACATCGAGAGGCTGCAATGGCAGCCTCTCGTGGTCGCTGCCTACGGGAATTCTCGTCTTCGGCAGTGCCGGTTCAATTGTATCTGCTCATCGAGTTCGTGCCGCGCGCGCTTGTCCTGATGTATGGCTGGCAGGCGATGGCTGCCGCCTTTGCTGCCCCCGTCGGCAGCTATCTCGGGGGCCTGTTCGGCTGGCGCGAGGTCTTCTGGGCGCTGAGGCCCATTGTCGCGATCAACCTCGTCTGGCATATTGTCGCGCTGCCGTTGCTGCCCGCGCATCGCAAGCAGGATTTCCAGACAATGGTCGACCTGCTGAAGCGGCCTTATTTCCGGCGCGGGCTCATGGCCCGCATGCTGTCCTGGGGCTCGGCGGTCACCATGTTCACGTATCTGCGGCCGTTTCTGGAGCAGGTGACGGGCGTAGATCTAACCATGCTTTCGGTGCTCCTGCTGTTGATTTGCACTGAGAGCTGACCCGGGATTTGCGCCGAGAATTCTTACAATCCCCAGAGAGTTAGAAATCCCACTCCTCATGCTCGGTGGCCATCGCCTTGCCAATAACACCGAAGGACTGTCTCGAATTTCCGATGGCAGGCGCCCTCGAGCATCGTGTCTCGCTGCAGAAGTCTGGATCGGCCCAGTGAAGGCTGCAAAATCGTCTAGCTCACGATCCACAGAAAGAGAGACAGACTATCTCGTCGAAATTGGATGGAAATGGATGGATAAATAGTGCATGACAGCATCTCATGAATTGGATGGGAATGGATGGTGAAATGGAGCTTCTAAACGCGGCGACCGTCCGGATTACGCCCGAAATCCTGTCGCTGATCGCGGAAATCGATGAATTCAAGGGTGCGTGGCGTGCGATCGGCCGGATCGCGCCTGAGCGGCTGTCCAGCCTCCGGCGTGTCGCCACGATCGAAAGCGTCGGCTCCTCCACACGTATCGAAGGGGCACGTCTCACCGACCGAGAGGTCGAAAAGCTGCTGGCAAACATTCGCCTGGGGTCGTTTACGACACGCGATGAGCAAGAGGTTGCCGGCTATGCGGAGGTGATGGAAACCATCTTCAGTGCTTACGACGCTATTTCGTTCACCGAGAATCATATCCGTCAACTCCACCGCGACCTTCTTGCGCATTCGACGAAGGACGAGCGGCATCGCGGCGCCTACAAAACCCTTTCCAACAACGTGGAGGCGTTTAACGAACAGGGCGAGAGCCTCGGCATCGTTTTCGAAACGGCATCTCCGTTTGATACGCCGCGTCGAATGGAAGAACTGGTCGCTTGGCTGGAGGAGCAAGGAAGAGAAAAGCGGCTCCATCCACTTTTGGTCGTCGCGATCTTCGTTGTCGTTTTCCTCGAAATCCATCCATTTCAGGATGGCAATGGCCGCCTATCGCGAATTCTGACCACCTTGTTGCTCCTGAGGGCTGGCTATGCTTACGTCCCTTACAGCTCGCTCGAAAGCATCATTGAGCAAAGTAAGGAGAGCTACTACATCTCGCTTCGGCGCACGCAGGGAACGATCCGCAGCGCCGATCCCGATTGGAATCCCTGGATCGAATTCTTTTTGAAAGCTCTGCATCGGCAGAAGACGCGGCTTGAGAAAAAAATGGAGCGCGAGCGTATTATCCTCGCCGACATGCCGGAACTGTCCGTCACATTGCTGGAGTTGGCGCGTGAGCACGGCCGGATTACGGTCGCGGAGGCTGCCCGGATCACCTATGCGAGCCGTCACACCATCAAGGATCACCTCAAGGCCCTCGTCGATCAAGGGCACCTCGTCCTGCACGGTGCGGGCCGCGGTGCCTGGTACGGTCTTTCGTGATCAATCAGATTCCAGGCGCATCTGACTTGGGTTTAAGCTCTTGATGACACTCGAACCGGCGACCCCGCTATTCCGCAACCACGCAGTTGAAAGGAATCGAACCGCAGTGACTTGGCTGTATTCAAACGCCGGCTATACCCATCGAAAACGCCCACGTAACGCAGACGTATCAGAGAATGGTCCTCAGACGATTTGTGTGAGGATGGATCATCCTCAAAAAAGTAACCGGACTGCCCAAAAGCCAGGTGCGCCGCTCGCCGATGAATACCGGAGCGCGGGCTTCAGTGGCCAGCAGCTTTGCTTCTTCGTCGCTTGGGGAACCCGCGAGAAAAGTGAATTCCGCGCGGGAGAGCGGCGCCAAAGCAACGAGCCACTCGTTTGGCCCTTCTTCTTGGAAGCTCTCCTGGAGCACGGCAGGCGCTATGAGTGGATTGATAAGACGATCTTCCAATTGATAGGGCTGTCCATCGGAATAGTGCATGCAGCGCACCTGCACACCAGGTTTGACTCCGAGGTGCTCTGCGTCCTCGCGGTAGCGATCCGATTTTGACGCGACAAAAGACGGTAGCCGTACTCCGCTCCAGACGCGGCTACCTCTTGTCTGACGACCAGGATCGCAAACCGTGCTTCGCGAACGGGGTTCAGCACGACGCGGGTGCCAACCTTGCGTTTTCTTTCGACCAGCCCAGCCCGCGCCAGCTCCTGCAGCGCCCGATTGACCGTCGCGCGCGACCCCGCATTCCGCCGCGAGCGATTTTTCGCCTGGAATAAGGCTACCCGGTGCCCAGCGCCTGTGCCTATGCTCCGCGTAATCTCCTCCTTGATGGTTCGGAACGATAGCCGAGGACGCGGTTCGATCAGCGACATATAGCCTCCTTTTTTGCGCGAAAGCGCCAGGCGCGGCGGGTTTATCCTATGAGCCTGCACTCCCCAGACACCAGACGCCCTTTGTGGAAGGTCGCGGTGCGAGCCGGCACGCGGGCAACGGCCTCGGCGGTACAACTTGCCGGGGTGAGCCAGAAACCGGCCTCGTCGCCGGCCTTCGGCCAGGCGCGGTTGCCATCCTTGTCGAGCGGCAGCACGCCGCCGGTGGAAATGGCGAGGGCGCGCGACAGCTGGTATTCATCCGAGCCGCGATAGACCTGAGCGTAGAAATAGGCCTTTTCCAGCATGTCGCCGCTGCCGAAGGGAGACCAGTGGTCGATGATGCTGTCGGAGCCGGTCATCACGAAGACGCCGGCCTTGGAAAGCTGCGGCAGCGGCATCACCATCCCGCCGATCGGAACCGTTGAGGCGATCGCAATGCCGTTGGTCGCAAGCCGGGCCGCCTTCTCCTCCAACTGTTCCGGGGAGAGCGACATCAGCGGAAAGGCGTGGCTGATCGTCATCTTGCCCTTCAGTGCGGGGTTTTTCTCCACCGTGTCGAGCATGTAATCGACGGCGGCAATGCCCGCCGGCCCCATTTCATGCAAGTGGATATCCACGCCCTTGCCGGTATCGAGCGCGATCTGGAACATGGCGTCGAGCGATTTTTCCAGGGCGGCATCGACATTGGTCGGATCGAGGCCGCCGACATAATCTACGCCCATCCCTATGGCTTCGCGCATCAGCCCTTCGACCTTTGAATGCAGCAGCCCATGCTGCGGAAAGGCAACGATCTCGCAGGCGAAGCCGTCCGTGTGCTTTTCCAGCGCCCGCTTCAGGTGCTCAAGGCACTTGAGGCCGCTGACCGGATCGATGTTGCAATGGCTGCGCGCGACGGTGCTGCC
The DNA here is from genome assembly GCF_001424985.1 of Rhizobium sp. Root1212. Taxonomy (GTDB): domain Bacteria; phylum Pseudomonadota; class Alphaproteobacteria; order Rhizobiales; family Rhizobiaceae; genus Pararhizobium. The sequence goes on along the minus strand of NZ_LMDA01000008.1, from coordinate 90,989 downwards.
CTTGGATTGCAGGAGGGCGATCAGGCCTTCTGCACGCTCGACAGAGGTCGGCAGCAGCTTGGGCAGCAGTTTTTCCTCCAGCGCGATCATGTCTATGATCGTCTTGCCGTGGCGCGGGCGCGGCGCCTGCCAGGGGCCGCCGTAGAAGGTCTTGTCGAGATGAATGTGCATGTCGCGCATGGTGGGCAGCGCAAGCTGGCCATTCGCCTGATACGTCGGCAGGCCGGCCGGCAGTACGGCTCCGGCGGCGTGCAGCGCGGCGATCCTGCCGTCCTTGATTTCCAGCGTATAGAGCCCGGTGCGGGTCGCGACGATGACGTCGCCGTCCTTCTCGAAGCCCTCTTCCAGCCTGACATCGGCGATCAGGTAATGGCTGTCTTTCAAGGTCGTCACGGCAGTCTCCTGTATGCTGCGGCATTGCAAGGCGCTCTGTTGTCACCCGAGCTTTGGGGTCAGCATCTCGAAGCGGTCGCGGATGGTCGAGCAGGTGTCGCCGCCGAGGCGGGCAATCGCATCGATGACGCTTGGATCCACATGCAGCGCCTGATCCACCGCGCCTTCTTGATAATGCGCGAACAAAATTTCTCCCCTGATGATCTGGCGGGACTTGCCGAGTTCTAGCGTGATATGCCGACGGCATTCGAAGGCGGCCGGTGCTTCCTTGATCCACGGGGCGGCGATCTTTTCGCCGGGCATGGCGGTAAGGCCGGCTTCCTTCAGTTCATCGACACCCTGCGGATATTTTGTGCCGCAGACGTGCATCGCCTCCGCGATAGCATGGGAGACGATGTTGACGGTGAAGACCTCGGTCATGCGGATATTGTGGCCCGTATCCTTGAACGACATATCGGGCTTATTTTCGACGCCGATGGCCAGGATCGGCGGGTCGGCGGAAAGACAATTAAAGAAACTGAACGGCGCGGCATTGTAGCGACCATGCTCATCGACGGTCGTCACTAGTGCGATCGGCCGCGGGATGATCGTGCCGATCATCAGCTTGTAACGCTCGTGCGCGCTGAGCTGGGTGAAATCGAAGGCGGTTCTGCTGCCTTGTTCGATGGCTGCGTTACGCATATCCATGGGATATTCTCCAGATCGTACATCAGGCGGCTTCAGGGCAGTCATGCCCTGACCTGTTCTGAGGCAATTTTGTTGTTTCCAAAACGGACGCGGATATCTCCGCGCCCGTTTCGCGACGGATGTCTTAGGTTTGATGCCGGCGCTACGCAGCCTGTATGGCGAGGGCCGAGCGGCTGCCGCGGTGAAGCTCGGCAGCGAGGAGGCATGACGCATCATGGTCTGCCGACAGGCTGATGGCCGGGGGCAGAGCCTGCGCGCAAGCGTCCACCGCCAGCGGACACCGGGTGCGGAAGCGGCAACCCGAAGGCGGGTTCGTCGGGCTCGGAATTTCACCGATCATCAACGGACCCCTGCGGCTCTTCTCGATGCGAGGATCGACTTCCGGCGCGGAAGCAAGCAGCATCTGCGCATAGGGGTGGCTGGGGTGATCATAGAGTTCCTGCGAAGGTCCATGCTCGACGATCTTGCCGAGATACATGACGTAGGTACGCGAGGCGGCCTGCCGGACCAGGGCAAGATCATGCGCGATGAACAGGCAGGCGACGCCGAGATCCTTCTGCAGCCGCAGGAACAGGTTCATCACCTGCGCGCGGATGGAGAGGTCAAGCGCGCTGACCGGCTCGTCGCAAATCAGCACCCGCGGGTTGACCGCCAGCGAACGGGCGATGGCGACACGCTGACGCTGGCCACCGGAAAGCTCCCGCGTATGCCGATCCTTGACCACCGATACGAGACCGACCTGATCGAGCAATTCCTTGGTGCGGCGCTCGCGGGCCGTCGGGTCACGAAGCCCGTCGATGATCAGCGCTTCATCGATCGCCTCGCCGACGGTCTGGCGATCGTTGAGCGAGGAATACGGGTCCTGGAACACATATTGCAGCGCCCGCCGGCTCTTGCGCAGTGCCGCCCCCGACAGGGTGCTGAGATCCACCCCGTCGAGCAAGACACGTCCGGCCGTTGCTTTTTCGAGCCCGACAATGCTGCGGCCGAGTGTCGACTTGCCGCAACCGGATTCGCCGACCAGACCGACGATTTCGCCGGGGAAAAGCTCGATCGAAACATCGTCCACGGCATGCACGAACTTGCCCCGCTGGACGCTCTTGAAGCGGGTCTGCAGATTTTCGACTTTAAGAACCGGTGACAGGTTCATGCTGCGACCTTTCCATGGTTGACGACCGGACAGGCGACGAAGACGTTGCCATCGACCTGCTCCAGCGGAGGACGGGCGAGCGAACAGGCGGGCACCGCCATGTCGCAGCGCGGCGTGAAGGCGCAGCCCTTGAACGGTGCGGCAAGTGCCGGCGGCAGGCCGGGCAGGCCGCGGAATTCCGCACCCACCGGATCTTCCCGCCGCGGGATCGCGTTGATCAGCCCACGCGTATAGGGATGACGCGGATTGACGAGGACGGTATCCACCGGGCCACGCTCGGCAGCCCGTGCCGCATACATGACGACAATGTTGTCGGCCGCACCGGCAACGACGCCCATGTCATGGGTGATCAGCACCATCGCCATGTTCAACCGCTTCTGCACATCCTTCAGGAGCCGCAGGATCTGCGCCTGAACCGTGACGTCGAGCGCAGTCGTCGGCTCGTCGGCGATCAGGAGCTTCGGCTCGCCCGCCAGTGCGATGGCGATGACGACGCGCTGCCTGAGACCACCGGACAGTTCATGCGGATATTGCCGCAGCCGTGCCGCCGGGTCGGAAATGCCGACGAGCTTCACAAGCTCGAGGGCCCGTGCCTCGGCTGCCTTGGGCGTCATGTTGAGATGCAGTTCTGCCATTTCGGCGATCTGCCGCCCGATGCGACGCACCGGGTTGAGCGCGCTCATCGGGTCCTGGAAGATGAAGCCGACGGATTTGCCGCGGAGCTTCTGGATTTCGGCTTCCGGCAAACCGATCAGTTCGCGCCCCTCAAGCTTGACGGAGCCGGAGAGCATTGTCGTGACGCCGGTCGGCATCAGGCCGAGCGGCGCGAAGTTCATCACCGTCTTGCCGCTGCCGCTTTCGCCGACGATGGCGAGACATTCGCCCTGCCGGACCGAATAACTGACCCCATCGACCGGGCGGACTGCCGATTTTGCGGTCAACAGATTGACCGTCAGGTTGCTGACGCTCAGGAGCGGTTCGTTACGCATTGGAATTCTCCTTTCCCCAGCTTGCGACCTCGGCGCGACGCAGTGCGAGCATGCGCCGGGTGAGCGGTTTCGGGATGCGGTTGAGGGCGATCGATTCCCCGAGAATGTTGAAGCCGATGACGGCCGCGGTGAGCGCGAAGCCCGGCAGAAGCACCTGTCGCGGATCGGATTCGAGATAAGGCAGAGCGTCCACAAGCATCTGGCCCCATTCCGGCGTCGGCGGCTGGATGCCGAGGCCGAGGAAGCTCAACGTCGCGACCGCCAGCGCAGCCGTACCGGCGTCTGCCGTCGCATAGACCATGACCTGCCCGATCGTGCCGGGAAGAAGATGGCCGAAATAGATGCGCCAGGGGCTGGCGCCCAGCACCCGCAGCGCCTCGATATGCGGCTTGCTCATGATGCTGACGGCGACGCCGCGGCTGATACGGCCGCTCATCGGCCACCATGCCAGGGAGAGCGCCATCACCATGGTCCAGTAGCCGGGTCCGACGATGCCGATAACCGCCAGCGCGGTAATGAGGCTGGGGATGGACAGGCCGACATCGACGATACGCATCAGCAGATCGTCCACCCAGCCGCGATGGTAGCCGGCGATCGTGCCCATCAGAATGCCGATGGTCATGGCGATGATGAGCACCGAGCCGACGCTGACCAGCGAGGTGTTGGCCGCGATGATCAGCCGGCTCAGGGTGTCGCGACCGAGATTGTCGGTTCCGAGCCAGTGCGCGGCGCTTGGTCCCCCGCCCGCGTCGAGCAGGTTCTGGGCACTCGGGTCCTGTGGCGCGATCCAGGGCGCAAAGATTCCGAGCGCGAGGAAGAGGCCGATGGTGATCAATGCCGCCCGCGGCATCTTGTTGATTTGGGCAAGGATAGTTTTGAGCATGTTCATAATCAGCTCCATTGGCGGCGAATGCGCGGGTCGGTCAGCATGACCGCCAGATCGACGACGAGGTTCACCACGATGAAGAACGAAAGGAAGAGGAGCAGACAGGCCTGCACCACCATGAAATCGCGAAAGCGCACGCCCGCAAGAAAGTAGTCACCAAGCCCCTGCCAGGCGAAGAGCGGCTCGACGATGATCGCGGTGGCGGTCATCAGGCCGACCTGGGTGCCAAGGGCATTGATGAAGATGGGGGTGATGTTCGGTAACGCCTCACGCAGCAGGATTGCGGTCCGCCCCAATCCCTTGCTCTTTGCCGTCAGCACGAACGGGCTCGACATCGCGTCTTCCAACCCGACGCGCACCACGCGGCTGAGTACGGCGGCCGGCAGCACCGCCACGGTCAGCCATGGCAGTACCCAGCTCTCCGGCCCTTCGAAACCGAAGGACGGAAAGATCCGGAAACTGACGGAGAATGCGTAGATCATCAGGGCGCCGACGAAGAATGTCGGCGTCGATGCTCCGATGAGAGCCAGACCGCGCGAGGCGCGGTCCGGCAGTCTGTAGGGCCAGAAGGCACCGAGGAAGCCGAGTATGAGGCTGATCAGGGTGGCGATGACACCGCCGCCGGCAATGAGCATTCCGGTGACCAGAATGCGCTTGCTGAGGTCCGCATTGACGGCCTGCCCGGTCCGGTAGGAGATACCGAAATCCCCCTGGACCGCGTCGCCGAGCCAATCCACATACCGCATCAGCAGCGGCTTATGCAGTCCTATCTCTTCGGCGACCTGGTCGACGTAACCGGGTGTTGCGACCGCCCCGCGCAGTTCGGCAATCAGGACGGCAACATTGCCGGGTGCCGACACGACGAGCGTGAAGCAGACCAGGGATGCCAGGAACAAAAGGACCAGGGAATGCTTCAGCCGCTTGCTGATGAAGTGGAACACGATACCCTCCCGTCAGCTCGCCAGTACGATGTTTTCGTAGGGCATATCGTATTCGGTGATCGGGCTTGCAAAGCCCTGGACCCGCTTGGAATGTGCCCAGATGCTCGGCACGTAGACCAGCGGCGCGATTGCATCGTTGTCCCGCAGCCAGTCGTAGACCTTCTGAATGGCCGGCTGGATCTGATCGCCGCTGGCGACCATCGCCGCATTGATCAGCGGGTCCAGATTGACCGCGTCGGTGACGAGCTTGCCTTCGACGTCGTTGTGGAAGGTCGACAGGCACAGCGCAACGATCGAACCGAATGGATCGTAAGGCGCGCCGTAGGTGAGGAAGAAGCCGAGATCGTACTTCTGCTCCAGCATGTCGGTGTGCTTGGACGCATGGTCGACCGAGCGGACCACCAGATCGATACCGATCTCCTTCAGCTCGGCCTGAATGACTTCGGCGATCACGCGCGATCCCGGCACGGCATCAGGGCTGACGACCAGTTCGAGCGTCAGCGGCTTGCCATCCTTCATGCGGATCGGGCTGCCGGTCCAGCCTGCCTTTTCAAGCAGGGCCGATGCGGCCGCCGCATCGCGGGCCGGTGCGTCATATTGCGTTCCGGCGTAGGGCAAGGCGCCTGAGAAGATGTTGCCGGCGGGCTTGGCATAGCCATGGTACAGCACCTTGGAGATCGCCGCGCGATCGATGGCGATGCTGACGGCCTTGCGGACCTGCTGATCCTTGAGAGCCTCGGCACGGTCGGGGTTGAACGCCATGACCAGGGTGACATTGCCCGGATCGACGACGACGTTGACGCTCTCGTCCGATTCGAGCTGCTTGCCCTCCTCCGCGGTCAAGGGCGCGATCCAGAAGCCGCCGACAAGGTCGATCTGACCGGCACGCAATGCCGCAACCCGCGAGCGCGCATCGGGAATGACCTTGGCCTCAAGGCGTTCATAGGTCGGTTTGTCGCCCCAATAGCCGTCATAGTGCTCGAAGACACTCTGGGTATCATCTGCGCTGAGCTGAACCCACGGTCCCGTTCCAACCGGGTCCTTGAACTTGCCGTCGGCATCCACCGATTTGGGCGAAAGGAAGCGAACGGGTCGTGTATAGGTAAGCTCCTGCATCAGCGCGAGCGGCTGTTCCTTGAAATGAACGGCGACGTTGTAGTCGTCGATTACCTCCAGCGACTGGAACTGCTTGGAGCAGTTCATCCAGCTGAACTGTTCGAGACCCATCCAGCGTTCGAGGTTCCACTTGCAGGCGGTAGCATCGAACTTGGTGCCATCATGGAATGTGACGCCCTGACGCAAGGTCAGATGCAGGGTCTTGCCACCGTCCTCGATCTCCCAGCCGGTCGCGAGGCACGGTTCGATCTGGCCACCCTTGCCGTATCTGACGAGCGGCTCGAACATCAGGTCCTGAATGGCCCAAATGGCGTAATGGCTCTGCGGATCGAGATTGCCCGCAGGCTTTGCGATCGCAACCCGCAGCGTGCCGGCTGCATCCTGCGCATAAACGATCTTCGACAGGGCACCCTGTGCCATAGCCAAGCCGATAGCGCCGGCCGTCCCTTGCAGGAACGTACGTCTGTTCACTGACATAAATTTTTCCTCCCTTTGGCGCTCCCCGCGCCGTAAGCAATACGAGGCTCCCACCTCATGTATAGACATTACGAGCATCGTATGCGTGCACAAATACGTCAAGTCCGAATTCATTCACTGTTATTATTGGATACATCACATACGCCGACGGAAACCGACAGTTGATCGTAGAATGTCATAAACGTCGTCCATCCGCGCAATTTCGCAATTTTCTTACGCAGGACATAACGCTTCTGATTTTTATGTGTTTTTCGGCTCACATAATCGCATACATAATTGCCATATTTTGTATGCGATCATTCCGAGATAGCATGGCGCATTCTCAAAAAGAGCGTATTTTCCGTAGTTACCGCCCTTGAGCGGGCCGATATGTCCAGTGCAAGCGGAACGCCAAATTGCACACGACAAGGCTTTGGGCTAACGACTGTGATCTTCAGACGCAAGCGCGTCCGAACTACCGACCAGGGTTCGGGTTCAACGGGAGGGACGGAAATGGGTTCTTTTAGCGCCTGGCATTGGATGATCGTTCTGGCGGTGGTGCTGCTGTTGTTCGGCCGCGGCAAGATTCCGGAACTGATGGGCGATGTCGCCAAGGGCATCAAGAACTTCAAGAAGGGTATGTCCGATGAGGACAAGTCCCTTGAACACAAGGCCGATGAGGTCAGGTGACGGCCGGGGCCGGCGGATATTCGCCCCGCTGGCTATTCCACTGCTCGTTCAGGATCGCTGCGCGGATTTTCGGCAGGGGCATCGGCTGCTCTCCGCAGTGCACCAGAACGATGGGTTCCTGTGCCCGGGAATCGGCAATCGGCACGCGCACAAGGGGCCGCCCGTCATGGCTGATCGTGCCGGCAGGATTCGTATAGCTGATCCCCACGCCCTCTCCATTGGCGACAAGGCTGCGCAGGATTTCGACCGAGGCTGCCCTGTGGGCGACATAGGGCGTGACGCCGAGAGGCCGGAACAGGCCGAGCATATGCCGGATCGACAATCCCTGGTCGGACAGCACCAGCGGACGGTCGGCGAGATCGGCGAGATCGGCGAGTGTGACCGCATCGCGCTTTGCCAGGGGATCCTGCGGGTGAAGCCAGGCCTGCGGCGACACCTGCGCAAAAACGTCGCGATGAAACCGCGCATCCAGACCGAGGTCGTAGGTCAGAGCCACGTCTACGTCGCCCGCAATCACCGCGTCTGCGAGGGTCTCGAAGATCGCCACCCGCGTCCTGATTTCGATGTCCGGATATTGCGTCCGAACCAGTCTCAGAAGCGGGGCAAGATAACCGGGGGCAAGATCCTCGAATATGCCCAGCACGATGCGTGCCACCCGTCTTTGCCTCAAGCCGTCGCGACTTTCCAGGCGGGCCGCATCGGCCAGAAGCGCTTCCGCATCCGCCAGGAAGAGGCGGCCGAAGGCAGAAAGCGTTATGGCTGCGCCCTTCCGGCGCAGGAAGAGCTTCTGACCCAGATGCGTCTCCACCTGGGTCAGAGCGACGGAGAGGGCCGGCTGGGAAACGTTTACCTGCTGGGCGGCAACCGTCAGGCTGCCGGCGTGGGCGACCGCCATCACATATTCGAGCTGCCGGAGCGAAAGATATAACATCAAATTATATTAGGCGTTCTTATTTATCAGACCGTCCTAAAACGCCGAAGGATCGGGTGATACGCGGACTCGTCTTGGACCGATGAGGAGTTCCTGGGAATTTCTCTCATTAACGCGATTGGGTTAGTAGGAGACCAAAATGAAGTACCTTAATGGATTTTCCTGCGCTCAAAACGCAGATTTCCCGATTATGCCTTCATAGCGCCTATCAGGTCCGGCATGCTAACAAGGGCGATTGCCCTTCTGATATTATAGGCGACTGCAGTTAGGCTAAACTCTCCCTGAACGTGGTTCAACCCACGCATCAGGAACGCGCCTTGGTTCATCCATTGCTTAATAGTCCCAAAAGGATGCTCGACGCTTTCCTTTCTCTGACTCATAATATTTGGACGTTGCCTTAGCCTTTCCGCCATGCGATCGAGAACAGCTTCATTCTCCAGGCGCATGATCTGTCGAAAGGCAGTTGGCGTGCATCTGTTTTTGATGGCACATGATTGGCAGGCGATGCGGTTTGCAAAATAGGTTCTTGCAAGACCTCGTTTTTTACCACTCCGCCGAGGAGACATGACTGCGCCATTGGGGCAGATATAAGCGTTTATATCTGGCTGGTAGGTGAATTTCCCCTTCGAGAAAAACCCATCATCTATTGTCGATCCACGGATTGGTCTTGGTACATAGGCGGTGATGCCAGCCTTCTCGCAAGCTTCTATGTCTTCGATCTTGTAATAGCCACGATCGGCAACTGCCTCGATCTGCTCGACACCGAGTAGCTGCATGGCTGACCCAACGGTCGGCGCGAGCAAGCCGATATCGAGAACGTTGTTGCTGACGTCTTCCTCAGCGATCAGCTTATGCTTCACGTCAACTGCCAGCTGAACGTTGTACCCAACCCCAACTTTCATCATATTCGGCATAGCCCTGCTATCTGGATCCGTCAGCGATATCTGATCCTCACCTGTGCGGTCCCGCTCGGCAAGCAAACTGCTGAACTTCTGCCGCCTCGTCCTGAGCGCCGCAATCTTCTTCTCAGTGTCACTGCTTCTACCGTTCGAATTGATATTACTGGCCGCTTTCTCCTCGTCGGCATCACCGTCATCAAGCGCTTTCACATAGTCGGAAAGTTTTTCGTCGGCGCGACGTACAAGATCCAACAGCTTTGTACGCGTTAAGTTGCGATGCCTATTATTGACCGCCTTGATGCGCGTACCATCCACGGCAAGCATTTCCCTGCCGAACAAATCGAGTCGACGACAGACGATGGCAAACTCGCGGAAAATTTGCTTGAAAGCTGCGCAATTCACTCGGCGAAAAGATGCGATTGTCCGATAATCAGGTTTTAGATGGCGCAGCAGCCAGATCACCTCGATATTACGGCGGGTTTCTGCTTCCAGCTTTCGGCTCGAACGTACCCGATTCAAATATCCGTAGAGGTAGAGTTTAAGCAGATCGGCGGGATCGTAGCCGGGTCGTCCTGTCTCTTTTGCCGTTACGCGGGAAAACCCAGCGGCGACAAGATCAATGCTATCCACAAAAGCCTTTATGAGGCGAACCGGATTGTCAGATCCGACATAATCATCAACCGCTTCGGGGAGAAGCGCAGCTGCGAGCGGTCTGAGCCAGATAAATGTGCCATGTAAACATCATACTACGGCTCGCTTACCGTTGGAATCCCACGGAGTTTTTGCACAGTCTGTTATTATTGGAAGTTAATAATGGGTCGAGGCATGGTTTGAGTACCGCCAACAGGGAAGCCCGCCATGCCGCATCCACTCATCACCCAGGACCATATCGACAGCTACCAGCGCGACGGGGTGGTGCTGATCAAGGGGCTTTTCCGCGACCATGTGGACGCCCTGAGACAGGGAGTCGAGACCAACATGACCGAGCCGGGGGAATATGCCGCCGAAAACCTCAAGGCGGGCGATAGCGGCCGCTTCTTCGATGACTACTGCAACTGGCAGCGCATTCCCGAATTCGAGGAGGTGATCCGCACGTCGGCTGCTGCCGAAGTTGCAGCCGATCTGATGCAGTCAAATACGGTGCAAGTCTTCCACGATCATGTTCTGGTCAAGGAGCCGGGAACGTCGAAACCGACCCCCTGGCACCAGGATTCCCCCTATTATTTCGTCGGGGGTGAGCAGACGATCAGCTTCTGGTCGCCGCTCGACCCGGTGCGCGAGGCATCGCTGCGCTGCGTGGCAGGTTCGCATCTCTGGGAAAAGCCGGTGCTGCCGACGCGCTGGCTGTCGGAGGAGAATTTCTATCCCGATGATGATGTCTACATGCCGGTGCCTGACCCGGATGCGGAGGGCATGAACATTGTGGAGTGGGCAATGGAGCCCGGCGACGCCGTCGCCTTCAATTACAAAACGCTCCACGGCGCCTGCGGCAATCAGAGCCAGTCGCGCCGCCGCGCCTTTTCACTGCGTCTGCTGGGCGACGATGCCCGCTATGTCGAGCGCCCCGGGCGCACCTCCCCGCCCTTCCCCGGCCACGGGATGAAGCCGGGTCAGCAGTTGCGCACCGATTGGTTCCCGGTGATCTTCCGACGCTGATCCCTTCCAAGCGCGCGCAACGATCGGTCCTGCATCTCGACTATTTGCTACCCATCAGGTCGACACCGAAGGACGGGCGTCCACAGCGGGCCTTAACGCGAGAATCCAGCACTATGTTCTGAGGAATATGACGCGACTTACCCGCCGCCCTCCTCGTTCTCGCATTTCGCCGACACAAATAGACCAACATGGCGACGCGCGCCACGACGGCGGCTACAATGTCCATGAAAATAGCGCGCGGGCAACGCAGTGAGACCCTCCTTAAGGCCACGTTGGCGGAAGACCGCAAAGACAGCCATTGAATTATCCCCTCCAGGGGGATAGGAAAAGGTATGGCAGAGCACGAACAACGTCACGGATCCCATCCAGACATCGTCAAGCGGCTCAAACGGGCCGAGGGGCACCTCAAAAGCGTCATCGCGATGATCGAGACCGCGCGTCCATGTCTCGACGTCGCCCAACAGCTCCACGCGGTCGAGAAGGCGATCACGAATGCCAAGCGGACGCTGATCCAGGATCACCTCGACCACTGCCTCGAAGACACGCTCGGCGCGCTTCCCCGCGACCGGCGCCAGTCGTTCGACGAATTCAAGTCCATTACCAAGTATCTGTAAGACAAGGCCATGCTCGACGTCCTCAAGAACCGGACCTACCGTCACCTGTTTCTGGCACAGGTCATCGCTCTCGTCGGCACGGGGCTGGCGACGGTGGCGCTCGGCCTGCTGGCCTACGATATCGCGGGTGCGGAAGCAGGTGCCGTCCTGGGTACGGCGCTCGCCATCAAGATGGTCGCGTATGTTAGCGTCGCGCCTATCGCCGGAGCGTTTGCTGAGGTTCTGCCCCGTCGGCCGCTGCTGGTCGCGCTGGATCTCATCCGCGCCGCGGTGGCGATATGCCTGCCCTTCGTCACCGAAGTCTGGCAAGTCTACGTCCTGATCTTCGTGCTTCAGTCGGCCTCGGCAGCCTTTACCCCGACATTCCAGGCAACCATCCCGGACGTCCTGACGGCGGAGAAGGACTATACGAAGGCGCTCTCCCTTTCCCGGCTCGCCTATGACTTGGAAAGCGTCATCAGCCCCATGCTGGCCGCGGCGCTGTTGGCCGTGATGAGCTTCCACAACCTGTTTGCAGGAACCGTGGTCGGCTTCTTGGGCTCGGCGGCGCTTGTCGTCTCCGTCCTTCTACCAAGCCCGAAGTCTTCCGAACGCCGTGGAATTTACGATCGCACTACACGCGGCCTGAAGATATATCTGGCAACGCCCCGCCTGCGTGGCCTCCTCGCTCTCAGTCTCGCCGTGTCGGCCGCGGGATCGATGGTCATTGTCAACACGGTCGTCCTCGTGCAGTCGGAGTTCGGTTTTGCACAGCGAGCCACCGCTCTTGCGCTGGCAGCGTTCGGCGGTGGATCGATGGTGGCGGCAATGCTTTTGCCGCGCGTCCTCGAAGACATCGCTGACCGAAAAACCATGCTGGCAGGGGCTCTGGTTCTCGTTATAGGGCTGTTATTGGGCACGATAGTCCAGAGTTACACCTTATTGCTTCCGCTCTGGTTCGCCCTCGGCCTCGGCTATTCATTGGCGCAGACGCCGTCCGGTCGTCTCCTTCGGAGGTCATCGCAGCCAGAGGACAGACCGTCGTTGTTCGCGGCCCAATTCGCCCTGTCCCATGCCTGCTGGCTGATTACCTATCCTGCAGCAGGATGGCTCGGTGCGAGGATCGGGCTTCCCGCGACTTTCGGGGTACTTGCACTACTCGCCGCCGTGGCCGTCGTTGTCGCAACCCGAATCTGGCCATCACAAGACCCGAATAAACTCAGGCATTCCCATGAGGACCTGGAGCTTGACCATCCTCACCTTCAAGGCGGTGGTAGATGGCATAGCCATGTCTTCGTCATTGACAAACATCACTCTCAATGGCCGGTTCTTCATGACGGCAGATGACCAGCGGAAGACAGACGCAGTCTCGGATGACCGGTTGTTCCGCGCCGTTCGTTGCCAACCCGCTTCTGCTGCCGTCGCAAGTTCTGCTGGCGGCGTCGTCACAGCCCATAAATCCGGAACGCGCTGCGACCGGACAGTTCACGCACCGCGCCAAGGCCATCCAGCCGGTCGAACAACCGAGTCGCCGCCCAGCGCGAGAGATTGCTGCCGAGCGCCAAAACGGTGAACGGCCTGTGTATTCTTGACATACACACCGTCGGCCAGCTTTCCGCCATGCCGAGCGCGCCGCTACCCTTCAGGGATAAGACACCACCTCCAAGTCCGAAGACCACCCGATTGGAGCGTGAGCGAAAAGATGATACAGCTTAGCCTCGAAGGAATTGGAAGGATTAGCGACTAACAGGGAGGTGTAGTTGCTATGATATATACAAGAAGCCTAGGCCATGTTGACAAAGTGGGGTAGCCATATCTTCGTCGCGGCGATCGCCAGGAATGCGGCGAATGACGTTTTGGTCTTGTCGTAGCGGGTGGCGATCCGGCGGAACTGTTTGATCCGATTGAACATCCGCTCTATCCGATTGCGATCTTTATAAGCATGATAGTCGCAAGCGGGCGGGTTCTTGCGACCTGCTCGCGGCGGAATAATCGGGCGTGTGCCGTGAAATAGAAGCTCCTGGCGGATGCTGTCGGCGTCATATCCCTTGTCCGCGAGAAGACGACGAGGCCTGTTCACCGGCATCGCGAGAAGATCGGGAACAGCGAGATAATCGGAAGTTTCGCCACCCGTCAGGACAAAGCCAAGAGGGCGTCCCTGACCGTCTGCTCGGGCATGGATCTTTGTCGTAAAGCCGCCGCGTGATCGACCAAAAGCTTCCTTATGAGTCCCCCTTTAGCGCCCGCAGCCTGTGAATGGCCCCGAACGGTGGTGCTATCCAGCATGTGCTGCCAATCATCTGTTAGGCCGAGTTCCACAAGCGTTTCCAGGAGCGCATCCCACACTCCTTGCTCAGCCCAGCGACGGAACCGGACATAAACGGAATTCCACTTTCCATATCGCTCATGCATATCACGCCACGGACAGCCCACCCGAAGGACGTGCAACATTCCGTTCATGAACTGGCGGTTATCATGGGAAGGGCGAGACTTACGTCCACGCTCTGCAGGAAGAAGCGGTTCCACGATCCGCCATTCCGCGTCGGTTAGGTCTCCACGTGCCATCGCTGCCTCCTAAAAGACAGCCTTGAATGAGACCTCAGCTGATTTGAGAAGGCACTTTGTCAACATGACCTAGATGAACGGCTTACCGACCTGATCTATTCGGCTCTACTTGGAGAAAGCACCTGGAAATCCATTCTTGACTGTTTGAACGACACTCTGCCTGACGGGAAATCTACGCTTGCCTTCCACGATATTTCGCGCGGCAGCGGAACCTGGGACTGAGTTCCGGCTTCGACGCGGATTCGCTCGGCAGTTATTCAAAACACTATTCCACGCTCAATCCCTGGATGAAGGGAGCATCGGTGAGACCGATCGGCGTTGGCGTCGTGGCCGAGGACATGGTCAGTGAGAGAGAATTTCGGAAAACCGAATTCTTCAACGACTTCTTCCCAAAGCACATAGGACAGACCGCCGTCGGCGTCACGATAACCCGAGATCAGGGACGATCCGTCCTACTGTCGACTGCGACGACACGAAGCGATCCAAACGAGAACCGCGAAGCCGCCGACAGGTTGACAAGCCTTGCTCCACACCACTCGAGAGCCTTCAAGTATCTCCAGGCCGAGGCGAAGCACCGCGCGCTCACAGAAGTAGGCGGGTCGCTCTTCGGCTCTGACTCATATGTGGAACGGCCCGGTTAGCAAGGTCGTAGTCGCGTAATTCTCCGTCGGACGGTGCAGTCATATGTCCGGCCTGTTAGCGCGGTCATCGACCGCTGGCCACGATGAGATCCGCGATGTCGATCGCCTAATCACTTTCTCGCGCTCGAAGGCGCATTGAGTCAGACGGTCTGATCGACATCGAGGTATCGCCCCTCGGGTTCATCACGCTTCGTACCTTGCCACTTTATCCCGACGCAGTAACGCCGGGAATTCTGTTCCTATGCCGTTGCCATCGCCGGCGCTTGGTACGTGCCGCCCTTGACGAGAAGCGCCCATATTGTGCGCGCCATCTTGTTGGCCAACGCCACGGCTGCCACCTTGTAGGGGCGACGCGCCATTAATGACACCACCCAACCGGGCAGCTTAGAACCTCTGCGAGCCTGTTTCAGGATCGACGTCGCTCCGACGATCAGGAGCGTTCGTAACTGCTTGTTGCCACGCTTCGAGATCTTGCCGAGCCGCTCCTTCCCTCCGCTGGAGTTTGCTCTTGGTGTAATGCCGATCCAGGCAGCCAGATCCCGTCCTGTCCGAAAGGCTGCAGGATCTGGCACAGCCGCACGGACGGTTGCTGCGATGATTGACCCTACACCGGGGATGGTCGTCAGCCGACGAGCAGCGTCATCGGCTTTCACTGCTGCGATAATCTTGCTGTCGAGCACCTCAACCCTTTCTGTCAGCCTTTCGATCTGGTCGGCCATCTCCAAAAGCGCAGCTCTGGCCGAGTTTGGTAGACGACCGTCACGATCGTCGCGCAAAATGGCGACGAGCTTTGCAATACTGGTCATGCCGGTCGCGGCGACGATCCCGAGCTCGGCCATATGAGCACGCATCGCATTCGCCGTCTGGCTGCGCTGACGTACGAGTAACGCTCGTGTCTTCAAAACCATCCCAGCGGCTTGCTCTTCCGGTGACTTGACTGGCACGAAGCGCATCGTTGGACGCGTGACCGCCTCGCAGATAGCCTCCGCATCGGCGGCATCGGTCTTGTTACGTTTGACGTAGGGCTTCACATAGGCCGGTGGCATCAACCGCACCATATGACCGAATTCACCGATCGCGTTGGCCCAGTAGTGGGCACTCCCGCATGCTTCCATTCCGACAAGGCATGGTTCGATGTGACGAAAGAACTCCAACACCTGTGATCGCCGCAAGGCACGGCGGACAGCGACGTGCCCGCCTTCAGTGATGGCGTGGACCTGAAAGACCGACTTGGCCAAATCCAGTCCGATTGTGGTACTCTTCTCTATGGAACGGTTCCTTCTGTCTTGTGGCGATTGGCGTCACCACGATAGGCATCCTTGATGCCGGTGCGAAGGGCCGTTCCACACCATCAGTTTTGCTGCGGTCTCGGATGAAAATTCTGCTGATTCACCGGAGGATCAGCTCATGCAACAGCGGTTTCCGATCGCGAGTCTCGCACCATCTGGCTTTGCAGTCGATGAGGTTGAAGTTGTCGCGGACAGTGTTCTAGTTCGGCTGCGAGCACGCCATCTCTCCGCAGTTTGTCCGGACTGCGGGCGGATGAGCCGCAGAATTCAAAGTCAGTATATGCGCCGGCCCGCTGATCTGCCCTTTGATGGTCGGCGAGTTGAGCTGGCGATCGTTGCGCGTCGCTTCTGGTGCGATGCAGTTCTTTGTGGGAGGCGTATCTTCTGCGAGCAGTTCGACAAGGACGTTCTAGCTCGCTATGGCCGTCGCACTTAGCGGCTTGAGACGATTGTCCATCACCTTGGCTTGGCGCTCGGAGGCAGGCCTGCTTCTGCGTTCGCCCATCGCCTGATGATGCCGGTGAGCAATGCTACGCTGCTGCGGGTGGTTCGCCGTCGCACGGTTGATCAGCATGGCGATCTCAATGTCATCGGCATCGATGACTTTGCCTTCAGGCGCGGTCAGACCTACGGAACAATCGTTTGCGACTTGGAGCGGCGCAGGCCTGTCACTCTCTTGCCGGATCGCGCGTTGGATACATCCCGATCGTGGCTTGCCAAGCATCAATCGATATCGATCGTCGCTCGTGATCGTGGCGGCGGCTACGGCGAGGCCATCGCGAAAGCCTTACCCGACGCGGAGCAGATCGCGGATCGCTGGCACCTGATGGAAAATTCCAGCCGGGCCTTCCTCGATGCTGTCGGCAAGTCTATGCGCCAGATCAGACAGGCAGTGGGCAGCAATGTCGTTGATCCCAAGCTTCTGACATACGCTGAAAAGCTCCAGTATGAGGGATATCTACGCCGCCGGGAAACGAACGAGGCGATCCGCGAGCTGTCGAAGAAAGGGTCCTCCATTCGACAGATTGTGCGGCAAACCGGCCATAGCCGGAAGCTCGTTCGCGACGTTTTAAGGGGGCAACGTCTCGACGTGTTCCGAACGCGGTCCAGCTCTCTGGATAGCTGGCTGCCTTGGCTTAACGGGCGTTGGGAAGAAGGGGCGCGAAACGCATTGGCGCTCTGGCGGGAAATGAAGGCAAAAGGCTTTCCGGGGCAGAGCGGTGTCGTATCGCAATGGGCTCAGCGCCGGCGTCTTGCTGAAAAAGCTAATCAGAGTGGTCTCGCTAGAACGCCATCGGCACGGGTGATCGCCCCGCTGATGACCACTGCACGTGATGACCTCGCAAAGGCAGAAGCCATCTTGGTAGCTGCAATCGAAGTGAACGTCCCAGAGCTGGTGATCGCGCGCGCAGCGATTGGTGACTTTCAATCCATGATCCGCTCGAAGAATGCACGAAAGCTCGACGAATGACTTGATGCTGCAAAGGACAGCCTGGTGTGTTCGTTTGCAGGCGGTGTCGCAAGAGACCTCGCCGCCGTCAGAAACGCGATCTGCTGCAGGCGCGATTGGTAGGCGTACGGTAGCCTTTCCGCTTCAGCAAAAGTGCGTCAGAGCCAAACTTCAATGCTTAATCACAGCCATGCGAGAATACCATCGTAGATTGGAACACGTGTTCATATTGCGCACGCGTTCAAGATATTCAAGCGTGGTCTGTGGCTACGCCGGATGTTTTGGGAGACGGCCGACGATCTGGCAACTTACCCGGAAAAAGGGCTTAACTTGATGCGTGACCGGCTAAAGCAACAATCGCGCGTCACAATCCCAGCGACTGCAGCTCTGCATCGACCCTTTCGCGCGCCTTCTTTGGCATCTTTGCCGCCTTGATGGCTGCCAGGTTTGCGGGGCTGTCATCGACGACGATCACGGCGGCCATGCCCATGCCAAAATGCGGCGCGCACTTGATGACGTAGGCACCCGACGCGCCGANCTGCCAGGTTTGCGGGGCTGTCATCGACGACGATCACGGCGGCCATGCCCATGCCAAAATGCGGCGCGCACTTGATGACGTAGGCACCCGACGCGCCGAAGGTCACCTTGACGGTTTCGTTCATCTTGCCCTTGAACGCTTCGGCTCCGACCGGCAGCAGACCGGAAACAGTCTCAGCATTGTGGCTCTTGTCGGTCGGGATGAAGGTTACGGTATCACCCTTCGTCACCTTGAGGGCGCCGGGTTCGAAGACCATCGCGCCGTCCTTGCCCTTGTTCAGCATATGAATTTCGAACTCGGCGGCACGGGCCGCAACGCCGAAGGCCGCGGTCACGATGGCGGCGGTTGCGACGGCGAGAATCCTGTTTTTCATGTTTTGGCTCCTTGCGCAAAGCCCGATCGGCTTCACTGCAAGGACCATAGGCAAAGCGGCTTCTCCGCTCTTTGCTCTCGATCAAAGAGACACGGAAAATCTCCGTCAGCGTCCGTCGCTGTCGGCCAATGCCTGCAGGCCGGCGATATCGCGCACCAGCAGTTTCTGCCGGCCGCCCTCGACGAGGCCTTTCGCTTCCCAGGCGCTCAGGATGCGCGAGACGGTGTGCAGCGTCGTGCCGGTCATTTCGGCGATATCCTGGCGAGTGATCGGGAAATCGATCCGCACGCCGGCCTCCTCCGCCCTGCCCGCCTGTTTGGTCAGCCTGAGCACCGTGTGGGCGACGCGTCGCTCGACCTCTTCCGTCGAGATTTCGCGGATGCGCGTATGGGCCTCTTCCAGCCGCTGCCCGATCGTGTTCAGGGCGCTGACCGCCAGATGCGGGCTGCGATCGATGAATTGCGGCCACAGTTCCGTCGCCCAGCACAAAGCGAGGCTTTCGATGACGGCAAGCGCCGTGCCCGGATAATCGCTGCGGCGCAGCGCTTTGGCAAAGCCGAAGAGATCGCCGGGATGCACGACCCGCACGATGATCTGCTGGCCATCGGCCGTGACCTGCGTGACCTTGAGGCGGCCGTTGAGAAGAAGAAAGAAATGCGTCGCAGCGCCACCCTGCTCGAAGAAGGCTTCGCCGGGGCCGATACGCTTGGACACAGCTTGCGACAACAGCGCGTCCACATCGGCGTCCGGCATTCTCTCGAACATCGGGAAGGATTTGACGACGCTCTTGTCTATCTTCAACGGAAACTCCAGCCCCATGAATATCGATCGATAGTGGGTAGTGTACTAGCTGCAGCTTCCGTAACAAGCACTAGGAAATTATGCCGCGGTCTCGAAGCCGTTTCAGGAGGCCCGCATACCATCGGTCATCCCTGATCAGCCTGAAACCGAGATTGGCCGGCGGAGCGCCGACAGCACAGCCACCTGTCTTCGGATCGCGGACAAAGGAACTCATCGGCGAATTGTGCTGGCCGACGGTGACGTAGATACCGCAGGCGAGATTGGTCCGGGCCGGGGTCGCGCCCGCCAGATCGACGCGGCGATGACAGGTCGAGGTCCATTCCCAGACATTACCGGCGAAATCGGCAAGGCCATGTTCGTTCTCGCCGAAATGGCCCCTGACTTTCGGCTCCGGATCGCTCTCCGCCTTTCGCCGGGTTTCCCGCTCGTAATCCGCCAGCCAGCGCAGCGCCGGATTGCCGCTGTCGGGATCGACCCCGAGCGCGTCATCGACGAACTTGCTGCCGGCGGCAAAGGCCATCTGTTCATAGGTCGGCAGAACCCAGCTCTCGCCGGTCTTTTCGCTGAACCAGCGCGCATAGGCCGTCGCATCGTCATAGCTGACGCCGGTGACCGGAAAATCCTTGCCCCGGATATGCGCAGGCGCGATGGTGGGGCATTTTCCCGCCTCAACACAGCGCCCGTATTCGCCCTCGCTGACCTGGTACTTCATCATCGAAGGCACCGGCGGCATTGCCTTCTCGATCATCGGCCCATCGACGGCGAAACCGTTCTTGTAGAATTCGCCATCGGCCCGGTAGGTGAAGGTGCCGGCCGGGATCGAGACGGTTTCCGCGAGATCGCTCGCCGCCCTCGCTGCCGGCCTTTCGAAATAGCCGAGCTGGCCGGCAATGCCCGCCGAAGAGCCAATGAGGAGAACGATCGGAAGCCCGATCGAGAGAAGCGATACGGTCTGTTTCCTGGCAGGCGTGCGCATCGGGCTATCCCCGGCATGAGTTGAAAGGGGTGTCCGCGCCGTGGCGGTGGCGCGGACGGTCTCGCCGGTTTTTTAGTGGTTGTTCGGCGTGACGATGGCGGTCATCAGGTCGTTGTTCCACTCGCCCTCGACCTTGAAATGGGCGGCAGCGCCCTTTTCAAAGGCCTCGATGAGGTTGTGGTTGACATAGGCGTAGATGCCCGGCTGGTGGAAGGTGTAGAAAGCAGCCCCCGCCGCCCCGCCCGGAATGAACCAGGTTTCCTGATCGAGATCCGGCGGGTTTGCAAACTTGCCGGTCGCCCAGACGTAATCGCCATGGCCGCCGATCAGGTGCGGGCGGGTGTCCCGGTTTGCCTGCGAATGCAGGATCAGCACCTTCTCGCCCACCTTGGCGTTCAGCGCATTGGCGCCGGTCAGGGCGCCGACCGCACCGTTGAAGACGATATGGCTCGGTGTCAGGGTCTTCATCACCTCCAGAACATCGGCATAGGCTTCACCGGCGCTGCCGTATTTCTTGTAGGTTCCGTCCGCATCCCGCGGCACGTAGAAATCCTGCTCGCCGACATAATAGGCGCGGTCGTAGACGAGCTCGTTGCCCTTGTGGTCCTTGAGGCCGTCACGCGGCAGCACGAGGATCGCGCCGTTCATGCCCGAAGTGACATGCCAGGGCACCATTCCGGGAGGTGCGCAATGGTAGACGAAGACGCCGGCCTTGGTGGCCTTGAAACGCATCACCGCCTTCTCGCCGGGATTGACCACGGTCAGCGCACCGCCACCGAGCGCACCGGTTGCCGAATGGAAATCGATATTGTGCTGCAGCTCGTTGGTCTCGGGATTGACGAGGGTAACCTCGACATAATCATCCTGATGCACGACGATCAACGGGCCGGGCACCGAGCCGTTGAAGGTCATGGCATGGACTTCCGTGCCGGCATCATCGACGACGATCTTTTTTTCCTCGATGGTCAGCGTCACCTCATAGATTTTCGGGCCGCCGACAGCCTTCTGGGTGTGCGGGTGCACGAAGGGCGGTTTTGCCAGTTCGAGCTTCACCCTTTCGAGGCCGGTTATATCGGTGGTTTGCGGCTCGACGAGGCCGGGTTCGCCGGTTGCACCGGCCGTCGAGGCAGCCACGAGCGGCGCGGCTGCGCCGGCAATAGCTGCCCCCGCAAGAATTGTGCGTCTTGTCATGAGGAATTGGCTGCTCATCGAACTTCTCCTGGTTAAAAACGAACTTGCTTCGTTCTTTCAAAGGGAAGTTAAACGCCGTCCGGATTGCTCTCTTTGTGCTGGAACAACATGGATGGGGTAAAGCTCACGCGCTATTTGTGCTGGCGCAAAGAGGAAGGGGATTTCCTTGTCCATTCTGTTCTCCATGAATGGAGACGAGATATGAGCAACACCGATCCTGTCACCGCGTCACGGCGTGCCGCCGTTCCGAGGGGACTTTCGACCACAGGCCCGGTCCTGTTTTCCTACGGGTTCAGGCCGTTTTTCCTCGGCGCCGCGGTCTGGGCCTGCTGCACCATGGTTCTCTGGATCATGGCGCTGACGGGACGGATCGATCTCGCCGGAGACTACGGCGCTCCAGCATGGCACGCGCATGAGATGCTGTTCGGCTTCGCCAGCGCGGTTCTTGCCGGTTTCCTACTGACCGCCGTGCCGAACTGGACGGGACGATTGCCGGTCTCCGGCCGGCCGCTGGTTTTCCTGTTTTCACTCTGGGCCATGGGTCGCATCGCCATGCTGGTTCCCGATCTGCTGGGAAGCGCCGTTTCGGCCGCGGCTGACGCCGTGTTCCTGCCGACGCTGCTGTTCATCTGCGTACGCGAGGTCATTGCCGGGAAAAAATGGGCGGACCTGAAGGTGATTGCCGGGCTCGGCGTCCTGTCGCTCGCCAATATCTGCTTTCACGTCGAGACGATCGTGAAGGGCGCGCCGGAGATCAGCCCGCGATTTGCCGTGGCGGCCTATATCGGCATGGTGATCGTCGTCGGCGGCCGGATTCTCCCGAGCTTCACGCGGAACTGGCTTGCAAAGCGCGGCTCCGTCGGTTTCCCGGCGCCCTATGGCGGATTCGATACGGCAACGATCCTTGTCTCCGTCGCCGCGTTGCTGGGCTGGGCGCTTCACCCGGAAGGATCGGTCATTGCGCTGATGGCCGGTTTTGCAGCCGTGCTACAGGCAATCCGGCTTTATCGCTGGCGCGGCTGGGCGACCGTGGCCGAACCGCTCGTTGCGATCCTGCATGTGGCCTATCTTTTCGTTCCCCTGGGCTTCCTGGCGATGACGCTTTCGGCGCTCGGCCTGATGGAAGGCCCGGCTGCCATGCATGTGCTGACGATCGGCACCGTCACGACGATGATGCTCGCCGTCATGACCCGCGCCACCCGCGGGCATACCGGCCGCGTGCTGCATGCATCCGCTATGACCAGTCTTTCCTATCTCGCGATCCTCGTCTGCGCGCTGGTGCGGCCGCTCACGGCGGTTTTTCCGGACGGTGCAAGCACGCTTTATGCAATCGCGGGATCGGCCTGGCTGATGGCCTTCATCCTCTACCTTTGGGAATACACTCCCATGCTGGTTAAAAAACGGCGACAGATGATCACTCAATAAGACATCGCTCAATAAGAAGAATTTCCCATTCATCTTTTGCTGCGATGCCATAATATTTGCAGGATAGACAAAAGCGGAATTTATCCTACAGTAAATTATTGACTCGATCTCTTTGATACAACCTCGGGGAGGATGTTGTTTTGGAGGCGACCCGATCGGACGACGTCATGAGTTTCCGCGCCAAGCGCCGGAAAGAATTGCTCACCTTTGCCGTTCTGGCTTTCGGCATCTGGCCGGTTGTCGCTGTCGGCGTGGTCGGCGGCTATGGCTTCCTCGTGTGGATGTACCAGATCGTCTACGGCCCGCCGGGCCCACACGATGTCGTCCCCGCGCCACCCGGCTCTGCGGAGTGAACGGATGGCGTCCCCTGCACCGACAAGGCGAGCATTTCTGAGCGGCCGGCTGGCTGAAACCGCCGCCGTCTATCCCCCCGGCGTAACAGCGCAATCGATCCAGAACTGTTCCGGCTGCGGAGCCTGCGTGGAACTCTGTCCCAGCGATATCATCGTGCTGCAGTCGGGAAGAGCGACCGTCGATTTCAGTCGCGGCGAATGCACCTTCTGCGGCCGTTGCGCGGAACGATGTCCCGAGGCGGTTTTTCCGCCCCGCTTCGCAACCCGATTTTCCCATCACGCCGTCATCGAAGACGGCTGTCTCGCCGTCAATTACGTCGACTGTCAGGCCTGTCGGGATAGCTGTCCGACCGAGGCTATCCGCTTCAAGCCGCGGCTGGGCGGACCGTTCGTCCCTGCCCTCGACGCCGATGCCTGTACGGGCTGCGGCGCCTGTCTCTCGGTCTGTCCCACCAATTCCATTTCGATGCGCTCACTGGAGGTCGTCCATGGCTGACCACATATCGAGCGCTGTCGTCGTGACGCGGCCGGAGCTGACGGAGAGCGTCTCCGCGAGGCTCGCCACTCTGGAGGGCGTCGAGGTTTACGCGGCCAAGCCCGGCAAGATCGTCATCGTCATCGAGGGGCCGCATTCGGGGGCGCTCGGCGAAACGCTCATCGGCATTTCCGCGATGGACGGCGTGCTCGCCGCCCACATGGTTTTCGAACAGGTCTTGCAGAAAGAGGAGATGAGGGATGACGAGCGAACTGACGCGGCGTGATCTCCTGAAGGCGCAAGCCGCGGCCATCGCGGCCTCGACTGCGGGTATCGCCCTGCCGGCTGCGGCCCAATCCGTGCCGGGAGGGGTCGAGGCGCTGGAAATCAAATGGTCGAAGGCGCCCTGTCGCTTCTGCGGCACCGGCTGCGGCGTGATGGTCGGCGTCAAGGACAACTATGTCGTCGCCACCCATGGCGACATGGAGGCGGAGGTCAATCGCGGCCTCAACTGCGTCAAAGGCTATTTCCTCTCCAAGATCATGTATGGAAAGGACCGTCTGACGACGCCGCTGCTGCGCAAGCGCGGCGGCGCCTATGCCAAGGACGGCGAATTCGAACCCGTCACCTGGGAAGAGGCCTTCGACGTCATGGCCGCGCAGGCCAAACGGGTGCTGAAGGAAAAAGGCCCGACCGCCGTCGGCATGTTCGGCTCCGGCCAATGGACGATTTTCGAAGGCTATGCCGCGACCAAGCTGATGCGCGCCGGCTTCCGCTCCAACAATCTCGATCCCAATGCGCGCCATTGTATGGCGTCCGCCGCCGTCGCCTTCATGCGCACCTTCGGCATGGACGAGCCGATGGGCTGTTATGACGATTTCGAGAATGCCGATGCCTTCGTGCTCTGGGGCTCGAACATGGCCGAGATGCACCCGATCCTCTGGACGCGGGTGGCCGACCGGCGGCTGGGACATAAGGATGTAAAGGTGGCGGTGCTTTCCACCTTCACCCATCGCAGCATGGACCTTGCCGACATCCCGCTGATCTTCAAGCCGGGAACGGATCTGGCGATCCTCAACTACATCGCCAACCACATCATCAAGACCGGCCGGGTGAACCAGGATTTCATCGACAAGCACACGAAATTCATGAAGGGCACCACGGATATCGGCTACGGCTTGCGCCCCGACAACCCGCTGGAGCTGAAGGCAAAGGGCGTCGCCGATGCCGCCAAGATGGACCCGATCGACTTCGAGGCCTTCAAGCAGATCATTTCGGAATACACGCTGGAAAAGACCGCCGAATTGACGGGTTGCGACAGCGCCTTTCTGGAACAGCTCGCCGAGCTTTATGCCGATCCCAAGATCAAGGTCATGTCGCTCTGGACCATGGGGTTCAACCAGCATGTCCGCGGCGTCTGGGCCAACCAGATGGTCTACAACCTGCATCTGCTGACCGGCAAAATCTCAGAGCCGGGAAACAGCCCCTTCTCGCTGACCGGCCAGCCCTCTGCCTGCGGAACGGCACGTGAAGTCGGAACCTTCGCCCACCGCCTGCCCGCCGACATGGTCGTTACCAACGAAGAACACCGCAAGCATGCGGAAGAACTCTGGAAGCTGCCGGCCGGGCTATTGCCAGACAAGGTCGGCTATCACGCCGTGCAGCAGGACAGGATGCTGCATGACGGCAAGCTGAATTTCTATTGGGTGCAGGTCAACAACAACGTTCAGGCGGCCCCCAATACCAGCAACGAGACCTATAAGGGCTATCGCAACCCAGACAATTTCATCGTCGTTTCCGATGCCTATCCGACGGTGACGGCAATGAGCGCCGACCTCATCCTGCCCGCCGCCATGTGGGTCGAGAAGGAAGGCGCCTACGGCAATGCCGAACGGCGCACCCATGTCTGGCACCAGCTGGTGAATGCGCCCGGCGATGCCCGCTCCGACCTCTGGCAGCTGGTGGAATTCTCCAAACGCTTCACCACCGACGAGGTCTGGCCCGCCGATATCCTCGACAAGAACCCGGACTACAAGGGAAAGACCCTTTACGAGGTGCTGTTCCAGAACGGTCAGGTCGACAAATTCCCCCTGACGGAGGTTACCGACGAATACGAAAACCGGGAGGCCAAGGCCTTCGGCTTCTATCTGCAGAAAGGACTGTTCGAGGAATATGCCAGTTTCGGCCGGGGCCACGGCCATGATCTGGCGCCCTACGACACCTATCATCAGGTTCGCGGGCTTCGCTGGCCCGTCGTCGATGGCAAGGAAACGCGCTGGCGATACCGCGAGGGCTACGACCCCTATGTGAAACCCGGCGAAGGGCTCAAATTCTACGGCCAGCCGGACGGCCGCGCCGTCATTCTCGGCGTGCCCTATGAGCCGCCGGCGGAATCCCCCGACGAGGAATTCAATTTCTGGCTCGTCACCGGCCGCGTGCTCGAACACTGGCATTCGGGCTCGATGACGATGCGGGTCCCCGAACTCTACAAGGCCTTTCCCGGCGCCCGCTGTTTCATGAACGGCGATGATGCCCGCAAGATGGGCATCAATCAGGGCGCGGAAATCCGCATCCAGTCGCGGCGCGGGGAAATCATCAGCCGTGTCGATACGCGCGGCCGAAACCGCATGCCCCATGGCGTGATCTTCGTCCCGTGGTTCGATGCCAGCCAGTTGATCAACAAGGTCACGCTCGACGCCACAGATCCCATCTCCAAGCAGACGGATTTCAAAAAATGCGCAGTCAAGATTCTTCCCGTCGCCTGATCAAAAGGCGAACCTGGGCGATCACGGCCGTCGCCCTCTGTCTCTTCACCGGCGGCTTCACCCTGGCGCAGGTCGTGCCGCCGCTGACCGGCAATCAGGACCCGATGCAAAGTCAGGACGCCAAGCCCCTGCCGAAATGGGTCGTCGACGACATCCGCAAGATGCGCAACTACCCGGACCAGCCGCCGGTCATTCCACATTCGGTCGACGGCTACCAGTTGTCGGTCAATACCAACCGCTGTCTCTCCTGCCATAAGCGCGAGTTGACCGAGGGTTCGGGCGCGCCGATGATCAGCGTGACCCATTACATGAACCGCGAAGGCCAGATGCTGGCCGATGTCTCGCCGCGCCGCTATTTCTGCACCGCCTGTCATGTGCCGCAGGCCGATGTGAAGCCGCTGGTGCCGAATGCCTTCAAGGACATGAGCGAACTTGGGTTCCAGCCGGCGGGTTCCGAGCAATGATTGCGCGCGTGAAAGCCATCCTTTTGTGGATATGGGCGCTGCTCAGCACGCCGGCCGCCACGCTCAGCCTCGGCTTTCTGACGCTCGGCGGCTTCGTCGGCGGCGTGATGTTCTGGGGCGCGTTCAATACGGCGCTGGAAGTCACCAACACGGAAAAATTCTGCACCGGCTGCCATGAAATGAAGGACAACGTCTATGAAGAGCTGACGCGGACGGTGCATTTTTCCAACCGGTCGGGCGTGCGCGCCAGTTGCCCGGATTGCCACGTTCCCCACCAGTGGACCGACAAGATCGCCCGCAAGATGCAGGCCTCCAAGGAAGTCTGGGGCAAGATTTTCGGTACCATCAACACGCGGGAAAAATTCCTCGAGCATCGACTGGAACTTGCCCAGCATGAATGGGCGCGCCTGAAGGCCAATGACAGCCTGGAATGCCGCAATTGCCACTCGATGGCGGCGATGGACCTGACGAAGCAGACGGAACGGGCGGCCGAAATCCATACGCGCTATCTTCTCTCCCGAAAGGCGACCTGCATCGACTGTCACAAGGGCATCGCCCATGAGCTGCCGAACATGGAGGGTGTCGATCCCGGCTGGAAGGTTCCGGCCGAACTCATCGGCAAGACCGCCTATCATCAGTGGCACGACAGCGCGAAACTGACGGCCTATCTCGACGGGACGATATCAGCCTATAGCAACGACTGATCGGCTCAGGCCCGCATCATCGCCGGCGACCACGGCGGATCGTAGGTCAGTTCGACCTCCACGCTCGGTGCCAAGCCTTCCGAGAGCGCCCGCTCCCGGACGGCATCGACGAGGAAACCCGCAGCCGGGCAGCCGCGCGTCGTCGTGGTCATGCGGATGAGCAGGCGATCCGCCTCCACCAGCTCCGCCGAATAGATCAGGCCGATCTCGACCACGCTGCGACCGATCTCGGGGTCGATGACATCGCGGAGTGCTGCCGTTATCCGATCCGAAAGCACATTGAGGGCGATCATGGCTTTGCCTCGCCGCGGCGGATCATCATGCGGAAGGCCGTGCCGGTCTTGTCGTGATTGCCGACCCATTGGTGGCCGCGCTTCACCAGCTCCGGAAACAGAAAGACCGGCTCGCGGCCAAGAACGGCAAAGAGCACGCTTCCTGGCGGCATCGTCTCCAGCGTCTGCAATATCTTCACCATCGGCTGCGGCGGGTCGAGGTCGGTCAGATCGAGTTCGATGCTCGGCTCGGCCCAATGATCGGCATCCCCGGCATCGCCCGATGTCAGCACCTCGGCGTTCTTCGGAAAGAAGCGCACCTCGTAGTCGCCGCCGGCCAGTTCCGTAAGTTCATAGAGATAGCCCTTGCGTTCCATCACCGAAAACAGCGGCTGTGGCTTGAAGGGTGCCAGCAGCCGCAAGCCCTCCTTCGGTCCGAGCCGGTCGACCGTGGTCATGATTTCGACGAAGGGCTCCACACCGGCTTCCAAAAGCGGGCGGACATCCAGTTCCTTATATGCGAGACTCATCGGCTCACTCCTTCAGATCGGATTGGCGTATAAAAGATGCGGGCGAACGGCGCCCTGCGGCAGCCCGGCGGGCGCGTAGCGAAGGCGGCGGGCGCGGAGGAATTCGACGGCAAGGCCCGCCACGGCGGCAAGCTCCGTGAAGGCGGCGAGCCGGAAGAGCATATCCGCGCTCAGGAGCAGCGCGACAACACCCATCGAAACACCCAGATGATAGAGAACGAACCAGAGGCGGCCACGGCTCTCTTTGACCAGATCCTGCACGCGCGGCACCGGCGCGCGTCCCATCACCGGCCCATAGGCCTCAAGCCAGGTCAGGAACGGCACGATCTTGTAGAGCTGCGCAAGCCCGAGCCCCGAGAGCCAGCCCATCGCCAGCGCATAGATCGCCGCGGGGCCGAGAGACAGCCTATCCGGTGCGATCTGATCGAGCGCAAACATCGCGAAGGCGACGACGAGATAGGCGAGCGCCGCAAGACCCGCTACCGTATTGAGTTCCAGTATCTTGCGGCGGCGCGCGCGCACCATTCGGGTGATATCGACGAGATAGACGATGAGCGCTATGCCGAAGAGCAGGATCGCGACCGGCGCCGCCAGCCCGACGACGCTCGGATGGACAAAGGCGAGCAGCAACCCGACCCAGAGGACAAGGAGCGCCGGAACCACGCTGGACACCAGCCGCCGTGTCGAAAAGCCGGTTTCCGGCGCCAGCATGAACATCGAAAACAACCGGTAGCTGACGCCGACCGCCGTGATGCTCATCCAGCCGGCCGTGCCCGACAGCGCATGCACCGGCAAGCCCCTTGCCAGGAGGTCAGCGCCCCAGTCGAGGTCGATCATACCGCTCAAGACGCCGGTGAAGGCAGCACCGAGCGCAATCGTCACAAGAAGCGCGGCAAGGCCGATCAGCACCAGCCGGCCGGAATGATCCATGACCGGCTGCGACAGGATCGTCGCGGCGAAGGAAAGCGCAAGGGCGATGAAGCCCGTCGCAAGACAGGCCGCAGCCGTCGGCATGATCGCAAGATCGAAATCGAGCCAGCCGCCCAGCGAGAGAAAACCGGTGAGCAGCGCCGAGAGTCCACAGATCAGCAGAATTAAGGCGGGGGCAGCGAGGCCGGCGAAGCGTGGCTTGGCGGCGGCGAGCACCGGCACGAACTGCAACAGCGCGCCGCAGAACAACAGCCCCAGCCAGCCGATGGCCAGCAGGTGGACGATGACGAGCGTGTCCGGCGCCCCCGCATCATCCGCGGGAAAGCCGAACCCCGCGCCCATCGCCGCCAGCCCCATCAGCAGGCAGATCAGCGAGACCGCGAAATAGGACATCGTCCAGCGGGAAAGGGGAGCACCGGGCATCGATCGCCTCCTTGAGCTTAGTGGCCGCAGCAGCACTCGCAGCCACTGCTTTCGGCGCGGGTGATCTGCACCTTCCAGACCTCCGGCCCCTGTTCGAGATATTCCCAACCGAATTCATCGGGGAAACGGGTCGAAATCTGGTAGTGCAGCGGGCGAGGATCGTGATCGCTGACGACGTGCATCGCATCGCCGGGCGTCAGCGTGGCAAGCATGCCGAAGATGGAGGGATGGCGCTGCGGCGGTGGTATCCTGCGCACGTCGATTTCGGGAATGGGGTCTGACATATCGGCTCCGGAAACGGTTGGTGGAAACCGCAGACTAGGAGCCATCGCACCGGCCGACATTGCGCGAGAACAAACTTCCCGCATTATTGATCGAAGACAAAGAGGCGCGTGCGGCGATGTCCTAGAAACTCGGCCATAGACCGAAGAGGACATTCCATGACCGACGACATCATTGCGAAATATGGCGACGCCCGGCTGCCGCGCTATACCAGCTATCCGACCGCGCCGAAGTTTTCGAGCGACATCGGCGCGCTGGATTATGCCGGCTGGATCAAGGGCATCGGCGCGGGCACGACCTCGCTTTACCTGCACATCCCCTTCTGTCGATCCATGTGCTGGTATTGCGGCTGCCACACCACCATCACCGAAAAGGATCAGCCGATCCTCGACTATCTCGACATCCTGAAACGCGAAATCGAGATGGTTTCCACCCATGCCGACAATGCCCTCGATGTCAGGGAAATCCATTTCGGCGGCGGCACGCCGACGATCATCGAGCCCAGCGAATTCGTCGGGCTCATGGCGCTGTTGCGGCAGAGCTACCGGGTTCACGTCAGCGCGAATGTTTCCGTCGAGATCGATCCCCGCACCCTGACGATGGAAATGGCGGCAGCACTCGGCGAAGGCGGCGTCACCAGGGCAAGCCTCGGGGTGCAGAGCTTCGACCCCGTCGTGCAGAAGGCGATCAACCGCATCCAGTCCGAGGAAACCACGGCCGCAACCGTCGAGGCCCTGCGCCGCAACGGCATCGGCGGCATCAATTTCGACCTGATCTACGGCCTACCGCACCAGACCGTCGCCTCCTGCCGCGAAACCGTAGAGGCCGCAATCGCCATGCGCCCGGATCGCTTTGCCGTGTTCGGCTACGCCCATATTCCGAGCTTCAAGAAGCATCAGCGCCTCATCGACGAAAACGTGCTGCCCGATGCGCAGGCCCGCCACGAACAGGCCGAGGCGATTGCGGAAGCTCTCGTTGCCGCCGGCTATCGCCGCATCGGCCTCGATCACTTCGCCTTGCCCGAGGACGAACTGGCGATTGCGGCGGCAAACGGCCAGCTGCGGCGGAATTTCCAGGGCTACACCACGGACAATTGCGATGCGCTGCTCGGCTTCGGCGCCTCTTCCATCGGCCGCGTCGCGGATGGTTACGTGCAGAACGAAGTGCCGCCCGGCTCCTATGCCCGCAAGGTTTCCTTGGGAGAGCTGCCGACGGCGAAGGGTTACAGGCTGACGCGCGAAGATCGGCTGCGCGCCCATGTGATCGAGCGGCTGATGTGCGACTTCGCCGCCGATATCCCGGCAATTGCCGCCGCCCATGGCTTCTCACCGGACGTGCTGCTTGGGCCGAACCAGCGCCTGCGGGACATGGCCGAGGATGGTCTGATCTCGCTCGAAGACGGCCTCATCCGTCTCGACGGTGCCTATCGTTTCCTCGTTCGCACGGTTGCCGCCACCTTCGACAGCTATCTCGCCGACAGCCAGCGTACCTTCAGCAAGGCGGCCTGAGCTGGCTCACACAATAAAAGAGGGCTCGAAGGTCCGCCGCCTTCGAGCCCTCTTCCCGCACGCCGCCTCCCCGGTCAGCGTGTCAGCCCGCGATAGATCGCCGGCAGCGCTTGCGGCAGCTTGCCGATATCGCCGACGATGGCAAAGCCGTTGCGGCCGAACATCGACGGCAGGTAACTGCGCGCATCCTTGTCGACGGTCACGGCAAAAACCGACGTGCCCTGCCGCCGCGCCTCGAAAACCGCCTTGCGCGAATCCTCAAGGGCAAAGCGGCCCTCGTAATGATCGATGTCGTTCGGCTTTCCGTCCGTCAGGATGAGCAGCAGCTTGCGGCGATTGGGCTGTTTTGCCAGTTCCGCCGAAGCATGCCGGATGGCCGCGCCGATCCGGGTGTAATAGCCGGGTTTCAGCCCGTCGATGCGGCGCTGGACATCAGGACCGAACGCCTCACCAAACGCCTTCACCGTTTCGATCCGCACCCAGGAGCGGCGGCGGGAGGTGAAGGTGAGGATCGAGTGGTTGGTGCCGCAGGCGGCAAGCCCATGGGCAAGCACGGTCAGCGCATCCTTCTCGACATCGAGCACACGCCTGTTGTCGAACCAGGCGTCGGTGGAAAGCGAGACGTCTGCGAGGATCGTCACGGCAAGATCGTGGCCCTGCGGCCGCGACAAAAGATGGATGCGATCCGTCCCCTCCCCGCCGGCGGCCAGATCCGCGCGCATGCGCACCACCGCATCGAGATCAAGTTCGGCGCCATCGAGCTGCGATTTCAGCACCTCGTTTCTCGGCCGCAGGATTTCGAACTGGCGGCGCACCTTGCGCACCAGCACCTTCATGTCCTCCGTGGGTTTTGCACCCTCGGCATCTCCGGTCGCCGTTGCTGCCACCACTTTGCAGTAAGACGGCATGTAGTCCGCCTTGCGATAATTCCATTCCGGGTAGGAGATCTCCGCCTCGATGGCATTGGGATCGACAGCCTCCGGCGGCAGATCGAGATCGAAGCGGAATTTCGAGGAGGGACGTTCCTTGCGGCGGCCAAGGGTGATTTCGTCGAGGTCGCGAGCGGCATCGCCGGCATCGTTCTCCTTGCCGTCGGTCGGCCGGTCGACATTGACCATCTCCGCCATAGCGAGGATTTTTTCGAAGCGGTTGAGAATGAAGGGGCTACGGTCTGCGTGTTTTCGCGTGGTTTCGCGATCGGCGCGGAAATGCCCCTGCCCATTGAGCGGGCTTCCGGTTCCCCTGTTGTCCTCATCCTCAGCAAGCGACGGGGCGGTTTCCTCGCGGCGCTCGAAAAGTGGCCAGACCGGCACCGCCATCATCCGTTGATACCCGGCCGGCGCCTGTTGCGGGAAGATCGCTGGCGGATGTTCTTCCGGCAGGCCGGCACCCGCCCGCAATAGGCCGATCACCCGGTTTTCGACCAGTTGCTCCACGGCCGGGAGAACGCCACGCCGTCGCTCCGAGACCAGCGCCGTGCACAAAGCGACATAGGTTTTGGCAAGGCCGGGAAAGCAGGACAGCACCCGCTGGACATTGGCCTTCGCCATGCCGATCGCTTCAAGGTCGGCCTTCAGCGGATCGGCCGAGGCCGGTGTGCAAAGCCGCATCTGCGCCATATAGGCTGCAAGCCAGATATAGAGGCCGCGATTGAGCCCGGCATCGGCAAAGAGATCGATGGCGGGCGGCAGCATGACGACACCGATATCCCGCGCCGCCAGCGCTATCTTCTCCTCTCCGAGGCCGACAAGCTGTCGCAGGCGAAGCCGGTGCGAACTCGTGCGGGCATGCGCCGGCCCGAGCTGCGCCGTCACCTCGCCGCCGAAGCCGCGAAAGCAGGTCGCAAGGATCGGCTTCACCGCCTCGAAGGTGACGGCATGCTCGGGATAACGCGGCATGCTTGCTGTCGAGCCGACCAGACGATGCCAGAATTTGCCGACGGTTTCTTCC
This sequence comes from Rhizobium sp. Root1212, assembly GCF_001424985.1. Taxonomy (GTDB): domain Bacteria; phylum Pseudomonadota; class Alphaproteobacteria; order Rhizobiales; family Rhizobiaceae; genus Pararhizobium. The sequence goes on along the minus strand of NZ_LMDA01000008.1, from coordinate 57,697 downwards.
AGTTCCAGGAACTCGAACATGGCAGCCTCAGGCGACCACGCCGTTTGCGACTTCAATCAGGGCGGCCTTCACATCCGGGTCGTCGCTCAAGGGTTCGATGATGGCGACCCGCACGGCTTCCCGCGCGCTGAGGCCGGAATCGATGAGTGCCGCGCAATAGACGAGCAGCCGCGTCGACACACCCTCCTCGATATCCTGACCTTTCAGGCGACGCAGGCGGTTTGCGAGTTCCACCAGCGGCGCGACACGCGCTTCGTCGAGGCCGCTTTCGATGGAGACAACGACGATTTCATGCGCCTTGGGCAGGAAATCAAATTCGATCGAGACAAAACGTTGCTTGGTCGAAGGCTTGAGCGCCTTCAAGAGGTTCTGGTAGCCGGGATTATAGGAGACCACCAGCATGAAGCCGGGCGGTGCGGCCAGCTGCTCGCCGGTGCGCTCCAGAGGCAGGATGCGTCGGTCATCCGTCAGCGGGTGCAACACGACGGCGACATCCTTGCGCGCCTCGACCACCTCGTCGAGATAGCAGACGCCCCCTTCCCGCACCGCCTTGGTCAGCGGACCATCGACCCAGACGGTATCGCCGCCCTTCAGCAGGTAGCGGCCGGTCAGGTCGGCAGCGGCGAGATCGTCATGGCAGGAGACCGTCGAGAGCGGCAGGCCGAGACGCGCCGCCATATGGCTGACGAAGCGGGTCTTGCCGCAGCCGGTCGGCCCCTTCAGCAACAACGGCAGCTGCCGCGTCCAGGCGATTTCGAACAGCGTGCATTCGTTGCTGCTCGGAACATAGGGCAGGATTTCCGCGTGGGCACGCTCGCAGGCCGTGGAAAGCATATTCATCGATATCTCCTGAAGAAAAAGCGGCCCCGCCGTCCCTCGGCGGGGCCAAAGGGTCACTCGGCCGCCTGCAGGGAACCGGTCGTCGCGACACGTTCCTTGCCCGGCACGAAGATCGCCCAGATGAACATGACGGCAGAGATCAGCACGAAGACACCCGAGCCGAGACGTATCCAGTAGAACAGCGCCAGCTGGTCCTGAACGTCCATGTAGCTTTCACCCAGCACCCGCTGCAGATGAACCTGCAGCACGCCGGCAAAGGTCAGCGCGAAGGTCATGACCGACATCGCCGTGCACATGATCCAGAAGCTGGCGATCGAAAGCCACTGGTTATAGGGCGCGCGGCCGCGGATCTCCGGCACGGCATAGGCCATGGCCGCGAGGTTGAGCATCACATAGGCGCCGAAGAAGGCGAGATGGCCGTGGGCGGCGGTAACCTGGGTGCCGTGGGTATAATAATTCACCGACGACAGCGTGTGCAGGAAGCCCCAGACGCCAGCTCCGAAGAAGGCCATGACCGAGCAGCCTATCGACCAGAGGATCGCGGCACGGTTCGGATGCCGGCGGCCGGCCTTCCAGGTCATGACGAAGGTGAAGACGACCATGGTGAAGAAGGGTGCAACTTCCAGCGTCGAGAAGATCGAGCCGATCCACTGCCAGTAGCCCGGCGCGCCAATCCAGTAGAAGTGATGGCCGGTCCCGAGGATGCCGGAAAACAGCGCCAGACCAACGATGACATAGAGCCATTTCTCGACGACTTCGCGGTCGATACCGTTGAGCTTGATCATCAGGAAGGCGAGTACCGATGCCATGATCAGCTCCCACACACCCTCGACCCAGAGATGGACGACATACCACCAGTACATCTTGTCCAAGGCCAGATTGGCAGGATTGTAGAAGGCGAACAGGAAGAAGATCGCCACGCCCCAGAGACCGAAGATCAGGATATTGGTGACGACCGTCTTGCGCCCCTTCAGCACCGTCAGCGTGATGTTGAACAGGAAGATCAGCGCGACAACGACGATACCCACCTTGATGGCGAAGGGTTGCTCCAGAAACTCGCGCCCCTCATGGATATGGAAGAGATAGCCGACGACGGCGATGGCCGCCGCAACGAGGAACAGCCAGAACTGGAAGATGGCGAGCTTCGTGCTGTAAAGCTCCGTCTCCGCCTCTTCCGGCAAGAGGTAATAGGTCGTGCCCATGAAACCCATCAGCAGCCATACGATCAGCGCGTTGGTGTGGATCATGCGGACGATGTTGAAGGGCAGGAGTTCGGAAAGCGTGTTTGGCAGCACATAGATCGTGCCGGCCAGCACACCGAACAGCACCTGGGCGATGAACAGGCCGAGCGCGCCGTAGAAATACAGCATCGCGACCTTCTGGGTTTGGTATTTCATGATCGTTCTCCTTTCCTGAAGGTCAGCCGGCATCGTTCGGCGGCCAATTCTGGGTCTTGATCTTGCTGGCCCAGCGCAGGAACTCGGAGAGGTCGTTGAGTTGCTGATCGGTCAGGTGGAATTGCGGCATCTGCCGGCGACCCTCGATGCCGGACGGCTGTGCGGCCATCCAGGCCTTGAAGGTTTCGCGGGTGCTTTCGACATCTTCGTCGCCGCCCATGCGCGTCCAGACATTGCCGAGTTCGGGCGCGAAATAGGCGCCCTCGCCCAGCAGGGTGTGGCAGTTGATGCAAGCGTTCTGTTCCCAGACGTGCTTTCCGCGCGCGACCGCGTCGGTGAGCGTGCTTTCGTCCGTGGAGGTGGTGCGCATGTAATAATGGCTATGCGCGGTGAGCGCGACGAAGATCGCGAAGAAGAACGCGGACCCGCCGTAAAAGACGTTCCGCGCTCCTGTTTTGGTGAGATGTTCTGACATTCGCTGTCCCTCTGGCCCCTCGGGATCGGATTGAGCGGGCGATGCGATCGATCGCCTCCGTCACAGGAGATGCGGGAAAGACGCCGATCCTTCTTTGCGAAAAGGCAAACAAATCGGCGACGGGCCTCGGGGCGGAGAATTTTTAGCCGGCGATGCCGAATGTCGCGAGCGCCGTGCGGGCTGCCGCGACGATGACAAAGAAGGCCGGCCAGGCCAGAAGCGCGATGGCGAGACGCGGGCGAACACCGCGCAAGCCCATGAAATCAAGCACGATCCATCGGGATTTCACGACCGCAAGCAAAAGGATGATCGCAAAAGCCACGAAGGGCACGGCCTCGTGTTTCCATTGCGCCGCGACAAGCCCCGAAACGATCGCCACCAGAATGACGCCGATGGCGCGGCCCAGGAGCCAGATGTCCTTGTCGTATGCCATTGTTTCACCCGAGATAGATGATGGGAAAGACGACCAGCCAGACAATGTCGATGACGTGCCAGAGGGTCGCAACCATCGCCACGTTCGACCTTTCCGCCCGTCGCGCCACCAGCAGCATGACAAAGCCGAGAAAGATCACATGGGCGAGATGAAAGCCGGTGATGATGAAATAAAGCTCGAAAAACGAATTGAACGTGGCATCGCCCGCGAAACGGATTTCCCCCGCATATTCGACGAGCTTGATTGCGACGAAGGCAAAACCCAGGCAAGCCGCCGCGATAAGGGCAACCCTGCGTCCCCGAACCGACGCGGCGCGATCCGCCTCCGCCGCCAACCAGCCGCTGACGATCAGAACCACGGTGTTGATGCTGGCGAGCCGGCCGTTCAGATGCAGCTTGGCGATGGAATAGCTTTCCGGATGCAGGAAGGACATGACCAGGAATGCCCCGATCAGCATCCCGAAAGCGATCAGCTCGCTCCAGACCAGAATCCACAGGATAAGATCGCCGTCCGATCGCTCGTCGGCGCCACTCTCCACGATAGCCGTCATAACGCAGTTTCCTTTTCCCCCTTCCTATTCCGAATGGCGGTGCGGCTTCTTTGCTCCAGCGCAAGGACAGTGCATGCCGATCGGAAGAGAAGGGGACAAAGGAGACAGACCATGACAGATGCTCAACTCGGCCTCGTTGTCACCACGCCGATCATCATCGGCTTTTCCATCGCGCTGAACCGCATGGGTGTCCTGCAGGCCTATAGCACCGCGATCGCGGTGGTGACGTCCTGCATGATTGCGGCGGTTCTGTTCCTGCAGCAGTAGCGACCGACACCGATCCTATCGCAACGTTTCAATCTCTCCGGTGAGATCACCGTTCCGTCCTACCGGAACGACGTTCGGTGGATCGTTACCACGCAATCCGACGCTGCGGGTATCAGCCGCCCGCCGGTCTCGCCCGAATGACCCCTGTCTCCAGGATGATCATATCCATCGGGATATCGTGCAGTTGCGGATAGATCGTAGCAAGCTTCGCAGCCGCCCAACCGACGCCAATGACGAAGGGACAGGGCCGCAGGGCGGCAAGCGTGCGGTCGAAGAAGCCGCCGCCATAGCCAAGACGATAGCCGGCTTGGTCGAAACCGACGACCGGGGCGATGACGATAGCCGGCCTGCAGGGCCGATGGACAGCCGGGACGGGTATGTTCCAGACACCGCGGGCAAGCGGCTCGCCCGCCTGCCAGAGATGGAATTCCAGCGGGCGCCCCTTCTCCACGACGACCGGCAGCGCCGTCCGTCCGCCACGCGCGCAGATCGCCTGCAGGAGCGGGCGAAGATCCGGCTCGCCGCGAAAAGGCCAGTAGCCACTGACAATTCGCCCCGCCACATCGCCGATTTCATCGAGCAAGCGGGTAGCAATGGCCTCGTCCCCGGCGAGGCGCAGCGCAGCCGGCATCGCAAGACGTTCCGCGATGAGCCGCTCCCGCTCGGCCTTTCGCCAGCGGTGAACATCTTTCCAGGTCTGCAGGTCGAGCGGCCCCGGCAGGCCGGCATAGGCAGGGTCGATTTCGTGCATGAAGCACGCGGGCGAGGCGAAGGTGGCGGGAATGTCGTCGTCTACCATGGCACCCCTCCCCTTAGGTCAGCAGGCCGAGAGCCCTCGGTCGAGCCCGGCTAAAAGATCGTCGATATGCTCGAGCCCGACGGAAAGCCGCAGCAGCCCGTCGCCGATACCCGCTTCGGCGCGCGCTTGCGCACCCATGTCCACATGGGTCATGGTGGCGGGATGCGCCACGAGGCTTTCGACGCCGCCGAGAGATTCGGCCAGCGTAAAGCCCCCGACATTGCGCACGAAACGCTGCACGGCCGAGACGCCGCCAGCAAGCTCGAAACTCATCATGGCCCCGAACCCCCGCTGCTGTCTGCTGGCAAGCGCATGGTCAGGATGATAGGTAAGACCGGGATAGTGCACGCGGGAAACGGCGGCATGGCCGCTCAACCGCTCGGCAATCGCCATGGCGTTCTTCTCCTGCCCCGCCATCCGGGCAAAGAGGGTTCTGAGACCGCGCAGCGTCAGCCAGCAATCAAAGGGGGCCGCGATGGCGCCCGTCACGTTGGCCCAGCGTTTCAGCGCCTGCGCCTCCTCCGCGTCGGCGGCGACGACCGCACCGGCGATCACATCGGAATGACCGTTCAGGAATTTCGTAGTCGAATGCAGCACGAAATCGGCGCCAAGGGACAAAGGTTGCTGTAGGGCGGGAGAAAGGAAGGTGTTGTCGACGACAACACGCGCGCCGGCAGCTTTTGCAAGGGTCGCGAGCGCGGCAATATCCACGACCCGCATCAGGGGATTGCTTGGCGTTTCGATCAGCACCAGCGCCGGCCGGGCTCGGAGCATCCCCTTGAACGCCTCCAAATCCGACTGATCCACCAGTTGGAGCCCTATCTGGCCGAGTGCCACGCGCGCCTTCAGCAGGCGCATGGTGCCACCGTAGCAATCATGCGGGGCAAGAACAGTGCTGCCGGCCGGCAGTCTGTTGATGAGAAGATCGACCGCAGCCATGCCGCTCGGCGTCAGCACCGCGCCCGCACCGCCCTCCAGCCGGGCGATCGCCTCACCCAGCACGTCGCGCGTCGGATTGCCGACACGGCCGTAGTCATAGGCGCGCGGCGTATCGAAATCGGCGAATTGATAGGTGCTGGAAAGATAAAGCGGCGGCACCACCGCGCCAAACGCGCTGTCACTGGCCACGCCATGCGCAGCGGCTACGGTTTCCGGTTGCACATTAATCGCCATTCGTTCGGGGCCACTCCCTTTTAAGACCAAGAAAATGAATGGCTTGTCAGTCGCTGACAAATGAAATTTATTGCCGTTTTCCAGCAAAAATCTTGCGGTTATTTTGGAAACCGGAGGCTCCCATGGACATCGCGATTGCCCGCACCTTTCTCGAAGTGGTGAAGACCGGCAGCTTCGTTGCGGCGGCGGAAAGCCTCAATATCTCGCAGACGGCCGTCAGCGCGCGCATCCGCAGTCTGGAAGAACAACTCGATCGTCCCATCTTTGTGCGCAACAAGGCAGGTGCCCGGATGACGCCGGCCGGCGAGCGCTTCTATCGTTTCGCCGCAACGCTGGTGCAGGTGTGGGAGACGGCCCGTGACACCGTGGCGCTTCCGATCGGGCGTGAGGCGCTGGTGACGCTCGGTGCAGAACTCAGCCTCTGGAACCCGCTTCTGAAGCATTGGTTGCTCTGGATGCGACGGGAACGCCCCAATATCGCGGTGCGCACATCCATCGAAACGGCAGAGCGACTAGTGACATTGGTAGAGGAGGGAACGCTCGATGCCGCCGTGCTCTACGGCGCGCAACGCCGGCCGGGTCTTATCGCCGAACTGCTCTTCGAGGAGCGCCTTGTGCTGGCCCGCACAACAACCCTGAACGGACAGGGAGAGCCAATCGGCATCGATTGGGGCGAGGATTTCGCAGCCAGCATTCGCGCGGCCTTCCCCGACGGACCGAACCCGGCGGTGTCCGTCAGCTACGGCCCGCTCGCCCTCGACTACATCCTGGCGGCCGGGGGAAAGGGCTATTTTCGCGAGGGATTTATTCGCCCGTATCTGGACGACGGACGACTGGAGATCGTCTCGAACAGTCCCGCTTTCGCCTACCCCGCCTATCTTGTCTCCTCGGAAAAGACCGATCCCGCCATGCTACCGCACTTTCGAGAGGGTCTTCGCATCGCCGCCGCAGAGCCGTTTTAGGGTTTCGCTAGAACCTGGGCAGGCATAATCGCCCGGTCGATCTCGGTGCTGCGCGAGCCGTAAGGCAAGGTAGCGATACCACCACCTTCTGGGCGGTCTATTTCGTCAACCTCGGAAGGCGGCGCAATGTCCCTCATCATCCAGCGAAGGCAGGATTTCCCTTGGAAAGGGGCGCATCCAAATCCAAGATTTGTCAAATAAGATATGTGCATTTTCAACGCATAAAACCCGCAAAAACGCACATCGGATTATCACAGAATAATGACTGATAAGATTGCCTTATCGGTCATTCCTCGCCTTATATAGAAAAAGCCGGAAATCATCGGTCAAAACGGTGAATTTCATGCCACATGCAGCTCTGCGCCGCTGCAAGGCACGGCGGCCGCTGACGGCATTTCCGTCGCCGTCGCGCGGCAGCTTCAATGCCCCCTCCCCTCCTCGGCCACCTACAGGACCTCAAAGAGAGCGCCTGCGCCCAGCGACGAGGCCGCCAGCGCCACCAACACACACACACACACGCTACGCGTCCGACTGAAAGCAATTTGCCCGCCTGGGCGCTCAGTTCGGCAAGAACGCGGCGGCAGAACGCCGGGCGATCTGTCCGAGACCGAACAGGCACAAGAATTTGTGGAACCACACCCCATGCCTTGGCCTCGCCTCCTCGACCGAGGTCGACGAAGGGTATCCCAAAAGCAGCACGGTCGCAGCAGCGCTACGATGACCCGCCGCGGCCGGCGGTGCCGCGCCCCTGCAGGATCAATCTGACCAAAGCTGCCGGCCTGTAGAAGTCCGTCTAGTTTGGGGCCGCAAGTGGAGATCTGTCGTGCTCAGACCCCTACGGCTAGATGAGATCGAGCCCCGTCTTCTCTAGATCGTTGAATTTACGCGTTGCGACTTGCCATCGCATTGGGAGGTATCTCCCTCTTTTTTCGCAATGGTGGTATGAGGAAGCGATGTGGAGCGCACGACGGAGATGGGACAGAAGGACACTTGCCCTGCTGGCTGCCGGAGGGCTGCTCTCCAGCATGCCGACGGATGCGGTGATCGCCCAGAGCGAATGGAGCGCGCCGCCCTGTGCTTACTCGATAGTCTCCAGGACCGGAACGCTCTGCGTCCGGGCGGCCAGCTTCAATCGCGACATATGTGGCGCGTTAGCCCGTTTCGCCGGCGAGAACGATCTACAGCCAGATTTCTTTGCCCGGCTGATTTGGTCGGAAAGCCGGTTCCGTCCTGATGCGGTCAGCCCGAAGGGCGCTGAAGGAATAGCGCAGTTCATTCCCTCCACCGCAAGAATGCGCGGCCTATCGAACAGTTACGATGCTCTGGAGGCATTGAAAAAATCAGCCGAGTATCTCGATGATCTGCGCGATCGGTTCGGCAACATCGGTCTGGCTGCCGCAGCCTACAATGCCGGCGAAGGCGGACTTCGGACGTTTCTGAGAACCGGAAGCCTGCCGCAGGAGACCCGAAATTACGTGATTGATATCACGTCCCATCCGGTCGAGGACTGGCGCGACAACCCGCCTACAGCCACCGATCTGCGGCTCGACGGGCAGAAGTCCTTCGAAGACGCCTGCATCGCGCTTGCTGACAAGCGGCGCCTCAAGCCCTTGGAATTTGAAGCGGAGGGCGCCTGGGCGCCGTGGGGCGCCCAACTGGCGGGGCATTTTCAGAAGCCGGTGGCAGTCAGATTGTTCCTGTCGACCGTCCGGTCCCTGCCTGCGCCGCTGAATGCGGAAAAACCGCTGATCCAGAAGGAACGCAATCGTGCCTTTGGGGCAAGGCTGCGATATACGGCCCGTATCGGCCGCCCGACCCGGCAGGAAGCCGAGGCAGTATGTCTCGAAGTCCGCAAGAGCGGCGGTGCCTGCGTCGTCTTCAGGAACTGACCGAGACCAGCGGTTCTAATGTTGCAAACCGTCATACCGCTACCTTCGCTGTCTTGGATTGTCGCGGTAGCCGCAGGATGTTCAGCGCTGCCTGCTGGGTTGGCAGGCAATCGAATGCACCCAGCGTTGCGCCGATGGCGTGATCAAGCAGACCGTCTTCCTGATCTCCGCTACCGCGAGCGTCCCCTGCTCTTCGGTGCCCTCTTTGCGCGCCCGTCTTGCCATCCTCCGCCGAGATGGCCGGTGCGACCGCTTTCCGCACCATCCTTAGCAAGCTCTCTAGGTCTTGATCGGGGCACGGCCAGCCGAGTCTTTCGACGTTTCCTGCCCTCCCCTTCCCTGCTGTCAGGCCGTGGCTTTCGGCAGCGTGTCCTCAAACCGCTCGTGCTGTGGACCGTCGAGGACAACTGCGTCTATGTTCTCGCAGGATGTGATTTGAAGTCGGAGCGGGATGTTGTTGCCCGGCTCGATCTGGTTCATGAGCCAGCCGACACAGTGGGCTTCTTGTCCCGGTGGGTCTTCGTGGGCAGCCATGGCGCGGCCGGTGCCCAGCAGCGATCCGGGTTCCGCGATGGTGCTGTCTAGAGAGCGATGCGGTTCCTCGCTGTAGCCGTCCGGGATATCGTGCGGGCTCGTTGAGACCTTCCAGGGACATTTCTCGCACTGCCTGACCCGCTTCAGCTTCCCATCATCCCGAATTCTACCTCTAGCATAGGCTCGATTTAAAGCCAGACGTTAGCTCGTCTAGGTAAATTTAATCGCGGAAGGATATCATTCGCCCCTCCCCGTTCCGGCGCGTAAGTGTGGAGCCCACTAAGCCTCAGAATTCCCACGGAGACGTGAGTTCGAGCCCTGTCATCTCAAAGTCCTTGAGATTACGCGTCGCAAGGCGCCCACCATTCACCCGAGCGATTGCCGCGATCATTCCCTCTGGTGCTGACATGCCCCATCCCTTTCGAGCCGCGAAACGATGGCGCCATTCATGCAGCCCCTGTTCCAATCGGTCGGCGCGCTGATCCGGTCGGATTTTCTGTATACCGAAAGATATCTCGGCGATCGTCACTGTGGGCAGCGCCAATTCTGCGTCGAACCGTACCAGCCAGGCTATGACTGCTTCGCTTGGTTCTTTCTTCAAGGTCTCCGAAACGACGTTGGTCTCGAGAAATATCAAAAGGTCGATACCCTTATGAGGATGACGATTTTCGCGAAAAACGGCTTCCAGATCGATATCCGTGCCGGCAGTTGTACTCAACGAGAATAAAAGCTCGACGCAGGTTCGCGTCCCGCCTCGCGGACCTCATAGGCTTCAAGCGCACGCTCAACGACCTCGGCGATCGACTTGTTCTCACGGCGAGCGAGCCTGTGCGCCAAATCTCGGGCCTTGGAGCATCGGACAGAAAGTTGTGGTGCGGCCATGACGATCTCCTTTCCGGCCGAATATAGGCTCCAATCACAATGCCATCAAAATGGCACAAGATGGTAAGCCATTTACACGAGCCGTCTCCAGCCATTATAACAAATCTCAAGGTCTGTAGCGGCTCTCGCTAATGTCGGTCATCCGGACGGCATCGATTTCGACCTTTATACCTCCGATTCCTATCGCGGCATGATGCTGCTTGCCCAGGTGTATGCCCGGATGGCGGCCGAGGCCGGCATCCGGGTCAATGTCATCACTTCGCCGGCTGAAGGCTATTGGGACACGATCTGGCTGAAGAAGCCAGCCATCGTCTCCTACACCAGCGACGCCCGCCGGCCGAGGCCCTGACACTATCGCTGAACAGCAAGTCGGAATGAAACGAGACGCACTGGAAACGCGACGACTTCGATGCCCTCTTCGTCAAGGCCGGCCAGACCGCCGACAAAGAGCAGCGCAACGAGCTCTACCGCGACGCCCAGCGCGTGATCGCCGAGGAGGGCGCCATGATCCTGCCGGTCTTCACCCCGGTCGTTGCCGGCCTACGCAAGGATTGCAGCGGTTACAAGCCGCATGTCGACGTAAACCGCATCGACTATACCGAACTGAGCTGAGCCGAATAAAACCCATCCGTCCTCCCGGGACAGTTCACATCCACGGGGCGCATCCGCCCCGTGGAAGAGGATAACTGCATGACCATGTCTGCCCTGAAGCCCTTTATCGGCTGTTTCGCCGCGGCGCTGGTCTGCGATATGCGAGATGTCTCGCAGTCCCACCCCGCCCGCATGCCGCCTTGCGGAGAAACTGCCGCCGCTCAACGACGTTCAACCGGAACGCGTGCCGATCCAGACCGCCTGTGAAGTCGAGCTCGCCTCCCCCCGATGCGCTCGCCGATCTGCTGCCTGCCCTTCACATCACCCGCAGCTAGGCCCTTCCCTTTGGCGGACAGGCTATGACGGCTGGGCTCAGAAAGGTAGCGACGCCGTCATCCACCATGCGCCGTGGCTACTGCATGCCACCCTCTCCGCGGACCGACCTCTCGTGCTTCTCTACATCTGGGAGGGCGATCTCGATACCGACGCCGCCTTCATTCCCGATCCGATGATGGCGGACACCGCCCTATTGCCGGTGGGTGCGACATGAGTATTTTCCTTCTTCTCGTCAGTCGGGTGCTGTTTTCGGCCTTGACGCTTTTTCTGGTTTCGGTCCTGATCTTCCTCATCCTCGAGGCACTGCCGGGTAACGTCGCCACCCGCATCCTCGGTCGCGAGGCGACCGCCAAGGCGCTGGAGGTGCTGCGCAGCCAGCTTCATCTCGATCAGCCGGCGCTGGCGCGCTATTTCGAATGCTTGGCGAATTCCTGCGGCCCGCGCATCGCCAACACGCTGCTGCTCTCGCTCTTCGCCTTCGCGATCTATCTCGTACTGGCGCTGGTTCCCGCGATCATACCGGCCGTGCAAGACGATCGACAACATCATCTCGGTCATCACCCTCGTTCTGCTGTCTCTGCCCGATTTCCTGGTGGCGACGATCCTGCTCTTCGTCTTTGCCGTTGCCGTGCCGGTGCTGCCGGCGCTCGCCAACATTTCGGAAAACAGCAGCTGGCAGGAGATGTTGCGCGCCACGGTCCTGCCGGCCGTGAAGCTGGCGAACATGATGGCTGTCTATGCCATCCGCGTCTTGCGCGACAGCCTGATCGAGGTGCTGCGTTCGGACTATGTCAGGCTTGCCGAACTCAAGGGACTTGGCCCCGCGCCGCGCTTTTCCGCCACGCGCTTCCCAATGCCATCGTGCCGGCGCTGAATGTCACCGCGCTGAACCTCGGCTCCCTGACGGGCGGCGGCGTCATTGTCGAGCGCGTCTTCTCCTATCCCGGTTTCGGCACACTGCTGATCGATGCACTGCAGCTGCGCGATATTCCGCTGATCAAGGCCACCGTCATGATCAGTGCCGCCGTCTATGTCACCGCCAATCTGATCGCCGACGTTCTCGCCGTCCTGCTCCAACCGCGTCTAAGGACCAGTCGATGACCATGATGATGTGCAATCCGTCACGGCGTTCGGCCCGGCTCGACCGTTGGCACGCGACGCCCGGCCGCTTTAAGGTCGGCGCCGTCATCCTCGCCGCCCATGTGCTCTTTGCCAACCTCGGCGCAACTGGACGCCTTGCGGCTTTGCCGAAATGGGGGCAGGGCTGCCGCTCTCCGGCATGTCCCTTCAGCATCCGATGGGCCTCGACCAGATCGGCCACGACGTCTTCAGCCGCTTCATGCACCGAGCGCATGTGCTTCTCCTGTCCTTCAGCGGCACGATCCTCGGTTTGCTCTGCGGCTATATCGGCGGCTGGTTCGACGAGATCACCCAGCGCGTCGTCGAGGCTATGATCAGCACTCCCTTCCTGGCACTGGCGCTGGTGCCGGTGCTCATCGTCTTCGTCTTTGGCCTCGTCTATGCACCGCGCATCACCCGCATCGCCCGTGCCGCAGAACTCGACGACCTCGCTCAGCCCCGGCATGCGGGTTGGCGCGCAGCTTCGCGAGATGATCGCCACCCATCGCGCACTGCCGCAGGGCATGACGATGAAGCGTCGCATTGTCGAGCTTTTCGCCCTCGTCGGCCTGCCAGATGTCTGCCACCGCTATCCATACGAGCTTTCCGGCGGACAGCTGCAGCGCGTGACCATTGCGATGGCCGTCGCGTGCAATCCCGATCTTCTGGTGCTTGGCGAGCCCACCACCGGCCTCGATGTCACCACCCAGCGCCAGATCATCCAGCTTCTAGGCGATCTGCGCACGCGCATTGGCATGGCGACGCTGTATGTTACCCACGATCTCGCTTTGCTCGCCCAGATCGCCTATCACATCGGCGCCATGTATGCCGGCCAGCTCGTCGAGGTCGCGCCCTGCGAGCAGGTGCTCTCAACGCCGTCGCATCCCTATTCCCGCGGCCTCATCGCCTCGATCCCGACCATGGATGGCGCGGCGCGGGCGGGGCCTGCGCAGCGTGCTGCGCCCGACCAGCTGTCGTGCGGCTGCAAGTTCGACCCGCGCTGCGATTTCGCAACCCCCACCTAGTTTGCCACCCCGTGTGGCCGCTCTCTACCGCGGCGAGCTGATGCAGCTTGCGGATACCGCGACGCTCTTGGCCTTGCCTCTCCACTCCTGTGGCTAAATGCTCCTGGAGGCAGCAACTGCGCTTAGCAAGGACCACTATGTCTCGCGCCCGCCGGCGATACCGTCATCGAGGCCCGTGCCTGACGTCGGCTGCTGTCCTCTCCAGGCTTCGTACTCTGCCACGTTCCGACCGAAAGGCTGGAGCCCCGGAGCGGATCACCGCGCGCGATGCCGGGGAGACTTGGCGCCACCGGTGCATGACGGATCGGGCGCGGGGAGTTTCCTTACTCGTATTCTCTTCCATTCCTCCCGTGTAAGGCAATGCCCGGAATGGATGACGATGACATCACTGACAGGTGCCCGTCGCTTCGTCGCACGACAAGGCGGCCGACGAGGTCATGCTTGTGGCCTCTTGTCCCTGCCCCGCCCATATGCGCGATGCCGCCCCACCGCGCCCCAATAGTAATCTGTCCCTGCCTTTGCCAAGCAACCAAAGACAAGATGTGAAGAAGCCTTCCCCCACTTGGCAACCTGGTTTTCGGCCTCTCATTTCGGCTATCGAAAGTATCGATGCGCTTTGGACAAAAGTTTCCCGCCGGAAACTCATGACATTATTCCTTTTATTTCAGTGGGTTAGCTCTAAAAATTAGCCAAATTCGTCCTTCTATGCCGACACTTTCGATGGAACTGCGTTCGCCCGTAGCTGAGCGAAAAGCATAGGACCCAGAGAAAATTCACCTCGCCGCGCCTTCGCGGTCAGATCCCGAAGATAGCCCCCGGCCGAGTTGATGTGGCCCGCTCGCTCCAAAATGCAGGCGATGGCGATTGCAGCGCCTGCCGGCCCCATAGCTTCGCACGCCTCCTCGTAAGCCGACGGGCTGACACCCAGCATTGACCGGACCGTGACCGAGGCAGACATCATTTCGCGCCAAGTCGCGATAGATCCGCCCGGACCGAAAGTACCGATTTCCGGGCAGGCGCGCAGTACCATCGACAACGGGAATAGCTCCGGTTCGTCTTTCCGCTCTGCCTGCTTCTCTGGCCCGGATTTTTCTCCCTGCTTCTTTTCGAAGCGAGGTTCAAGTTCATTGCAAGATTCGGTATTTGAATTCTGTATGTGGCATCGGTTTACGATGGCATTGCCATCGGATTTTGCGATTTCCTCGTTTGTTTCCAACATCCTGGAGACTTCCTCGTGCAGAAGGCTCATCTCGTCGAGGCTCGATTCCACATCTCGCAAGGTCGGGCGGCGGGCGAACCGGCCTACAATGTCGATGAAGCATGCTTCCGCGGCGGCCCAATCACCAGGAACATTCTCTTCCATCCCGACAGTGATCAGCTTGCGGACGTCGCGGCGCACAATCGTGAGGCGGTCCTTCGTGATGCGAAAGCGACGTTGTTCCGCAGCTACGTCCTGAGAAAGAGCAGCAAACTCGCTGGCGCGTGCAACCAAGGGCGCGAGGCTGAAGCCGTACGCATCCTCGATGTCGCCTTCCTCGCCTTTTCGTGCGTAACGCTTCCCGTTTGGGCTATCCTTACGGATAATGATGCCGGCCTCCACAAGCGCGCCGAGGCATTTTCGAAGGGTCGTCCCGGCAATTCCATTTGCCCGAGCCGAAAGCTGCGCATTCGAAGGAAAGACGATGAGGTTCTTCTCACTGCTGAGCTCCACAGCAGGGAAAAACGATACTAGCGCATTCAAGATCGCCAAGGCCCGATCCTGGAGGCCGAGGCGCGAACGGGCATCGCTGATGTCGCGAAACACACGCCACTTGTCTACGGAGCCGTCTCCAACGGCTTCCTCAGTCTTAACCTGATGCTTCACCAAGGCGAGCGTCATCGGCCGCCGCCCAAAAGGCGTCGTTATATATCCCGTTTCCATATCCTTCACCTCTCACAAGGCAAAGAAAAGGCTACGCCGGTGCGGCGTTAACTCTTGACTGTGATTCCGGGAAATGCGATTCTCTAAGCGACCAAACTGAGAGAGGCCTTCTGGAACACCGTTTCGGAGGGCTTTTTCTTTGCTCTACGGATCCTTTCCTGTGCTCGAATTATCTAACGCTTCGTTTTCTTGAACGAGGCATAGATATCGGGGAGAACCGACATGAGGTATTCCCCGAATTCAGGGGCGGCCTTCTTGTCGATCACCAATGTTAGCTTTCGCTTGTCTTGGGAGAAAGTCGCTGCCTTGACGCCATCGTCGGCGTGCCAGACCTCCACTTCAACTTTCCCTTTCTTCGTTTTTTTCGGGGCTGCAGCATCAAAGACGCGAACAAAACGCTCATCGGAGGGGAGGGCCTTTACCTCCGCGTCGGACAATACCTGCCGCGCCACGTCGACCGCGGTTTCCTTGCCTAGCCGGGTGGCCAGCTCGACCCAGCGATCCCGGCCCGTTTTTGGCGCTGCCCCGATCGCGCGAATGATATCGGCCGGCAACTGTGTCGCTGCCTGAACCAGACGGGACAAATTACTTTTATCTACAGCCAGTGCAGCCATGATAACAGATCGCTTGAAGCCATTTGCCTCGAGCTGAGCCGCATAGAGAGCGCGTTCAATGAACGACAGATCCTGTCGCGCGCTGTTTTCCTGCCCCTGAGCTAGTACGAGCTCGTCATCGCTCAGTGCCCGAACTGCTGCTTTGATCTGAAACCCAGCCGCTTTGACTGCGCGGAGACGGCGGCGGCCGTAGGCTATCTGGTAGCGGCCTTCGACTGATGGGTGCGGCCGTACGAGAATCGGAACCTGCTGGCCATTCTCCCGGATGTTCCGCGCGAATTCCTCAAATTGCTCCCCATCTTCGTCGAGGCGATCCGTTACCGAAGGTGCATCGATCAGATCCGGGTCGAGGTCGACGAGAGATTGGGACTTCAACAGCTCGATGGAACGAGAAACGGCCCCGATCGCTCCGCGTGGAGCATACTGAGGCGGCGAATGTTCGTGAGACTGAGACCCATTATTGCTTTCCAAGTGCGACTTGGGTCCGGCGAGGTCGGAGAGAAGGTGTTTTCTAGCCATTTTCTGCTCCTTTCTGCGCATCGAACGAGGCCAAATCAATGAGCGTTTCTAGGCCCTTGGATTCGAAGTTTCCGGCCGGAAACTCTTCAGCGCTGTCAGTCCAGAGCAATCCGTTGGTGAGCATCACTTTCGTCCCCATGATGACTGAATTAGTTGCTCGATCTCACCGTTGACGCTGTCGAGCGATTCCATCGCACGGTCGTAAGTGGCGCGGGTGAACTGGTCACGACTCACTTCATAAAGGGTTTGCTTGGTGATGCCTGCGTCCGAGATAGCCGTACTCTTCAGCATCGGGTGATTGAGAACGTGATCGCCAAACATCGTTCGCATAAAGGACACCATTTGGTTCTGCGGCCCATCGCCGGGTTCGTAGCGCGTCACCAGATAACGCATCCAATCGTAATTCATGCTTCCACCGGCATCCGCAACGACGCTCAGAAGCTCGGAGGTCATAAGAAGAAACTGGCACATCGACATGACGTCCAGCATCTGCGGGTGGACCGTCACGAGAACTGCTGTTGCAGCGCAAAGCGCTGAGATGGTGAGAAAGCCCAGTTGTGGAGGGCAATCCACAACGACGACGTCATAGTCATCGGCAACAGACGCGATCGCGTCATCCATGCGTGTGAAGAAGATGTTCTTGCGATCGTTCGAGCCCAGCACTTTCGCAGTGTCATGCTCGAATTCCATAAGCTCAAGATTGCCGGGAACAAGATCCAGGTTGGTGAAGTAGGTTTGCTTAATGACGTCCTTCAGCGGACGGCGCTCGCTGTCATATCGAACCGCTCCATACAGCGTTTCGTTGTCCTTCACGTCAAACTCCGGCTGAAACCCGTGTAGAGCAGACATGCTGGCTTGAGGGTCCAGATCGATCGCGAGAACCCTGTAACCGTTGAGCGCAAGATATTGGGCAAGGTGTGCTGCGGTGGTCGTCTTTCCGGACCCGCCCTTGAAATTGACCGCAGTTATGACCTGGAGATGCTCATGCCCCGTCCGCCGGGGCGAATAACGACGGTCGCCCTTGCCGTTTTCATCAAGGTACTCACGGAGGCCCTGGATCGTTTCAACCGAGTAGGACCGACGATTGTTGTTTCCGATCTCGGGTTGTGGGCCTTTGCCTTCCAGAGAGAGGTGTCGGAGGTAACCATCATTCACGCCAATTAGCTTTGCGGCCTCCGTAGAGGAGAACGACCGAAGTGTCTTGCGAGCTTCAGGCGGATAGAGCTTGACACGATGCTCGTGCAGCGCGCCCGAGAGATCTCGCGCATGAGCGGCTATCAGTTTATGGATAGCTTTTTGAAGCTGGGCGGGATTCTCCACGACGTCCTCTCGTACACACGGTAATTTTCGTAAACACAGTAATTTGCCGTCGATGATCAACCGATTCCACCGGGTTTTGCAAGATATTTTAAATTAACCACTCGTTAACGAGCATTGTACCGATGCACGGGACTTGCGGTGAAATCCGAAGATTCACATTATAAATCTGTAGTTTAAGGCCGATGAGACGAGGGTACCGGCAAAAACTCCGCTAACACTTTTGCTAGCGCCCGATGCCTACCCACCCAGACAAGAAGCGGCCGAACTCGTTGCGCAGGGTAGAATCAGCCGCTAACACTTTTGGCAGTAGATCGAACTTCGCAGCCTCGGCAAATCTCAAAGCGTCACCAACGCATGGGAGATTTGCTCGATGCGAGTCATCGCCGTCAAGAACCCGAAAAGCGAAGCCGCGAAAAACCTCGTCCACGAAATGCACCTGCTTCGCGCTCGCATTTTCAAAGACCGGCTGGCGTGGGATGTTTGTTGCTCATCCGGTCTGGAGACTGACCAGTTCGACGAACTGAAGCCCGTCTACATCCTTTGTCTCGACACGGCCCAAGCGGTGATTGGATGTGCACGCCTCCTACCGGCATCGAACGGTACGATGCTCGAGGAGGTTTTCCCGCAACTTCTCGACGCGGGACGCTTACTCACGCACCACCGGATGATCGAAAGCTCCCGCTTCTGTGTGGATACAAGCGTAGTCGCTGACCGGGAGCAGGGCGGTCTCCATTCCGCCACGCTCGCGATGTTTGCCGGGATCGTGGAGTGGAGCATCCTTAACGGCTACCGGGAAATCGTAACTGCGACAGACGTGGGGCTCGAGCGCATCTTCCGACGCGCGGGTTGGCCGCTGAGCCGTCTCGGGCCACCCTCACAGATCAACGAAACAAGAAGCGTCGCCGGTCTGCTGCCAGCAGACTGGCAGAGCTTCGATCTCCTGCGACCCAGCAGCTACGTTTCGAATTTCAGAATCCCTCAAGAAGAGGAGGCCTGATCATGATCGGGGGCCAGAACCGCTCACTGCCACGTCTCGTCAGTAAGCTGCAAAATGCATTGGGAGACAGCCTTTGCGTGGCACTCGACGATCCGAGCGTCGTAGAGATCATGCTCAATCCGGACGGAAAGCTCTTCATCGAGCGGCTTGGACACGGCATGGCTGCAGCAGGCGAAATGACGCGCTCCGCGGCAGAGACTGTCATAGGCAGTGTTGCCCACGTGCTAAACTCCGAAGTCGATGGCGAGCGCCCGATCGTTTCCGGTGAGCTACCGATCGGAGGCCATCGCTTCGAGGGGCTTCTGCCGCCGGTCGTGTCAGGTCCGTCGTTTACCATCCGCCGTCGTGCCTCGCGCCTTATTCCTCTCGACGACTACGTGTCGAACAAGATCATGACCGAGCAGCAGGCCGAGGTAATTCGTAGCGCTATCGCCTCCAAGCTTAACATACTTGTTGCCGGGGGAACCGGGTCTGGAAAGACGACCCTCACAAACGCGATCCTCGCGGAAATCGTCTCAAGCTCACCGGGCGATCGGCTGGTCATCCTGGAAGACACCGCCGAGATCCAGTGCGCCGCCGAGAACGCTGTCAGCTTGCATACCAGCGACGCGGTGGGCATGTCACGCCTTCTCAAGAGCACGATGCGTCTTCGGCCTGACCGCATCATTGTCGGCGAGGTGCGCGACGGCGCGGCGCTCACCATGCTGAAGGCCTGGAATACGGGCCACCCCGGAGGCGTTGCGACCATTCACTCCAACAACGCTCGTTCCGCCCTTCAGCGTCTCGAGCAGTTGACGGCCGAGGTCAGCCACCAGCCGATGCAAGCAGTTATCGGTGATGCGGTCGACCTCATCATTTCAATCGAGCGCACGGCCAACGGCCGGCGGATCCGCGAGATCCTTCACGTGATCCGCTTTGCGAGCGGCCAGTACCAGACCGAATCATACGCAGAGGATAGCCGCGATGCTGCATAAGAAATCTCTCCTCGCCATTGCTCTGATGATTGCAACAGCAATCGCAGCCGCAACGCCTGCCGTCGCCAGTTCCGGCGGGAGCCTTCCGTGGGAGGGACCGCTCGAGCAGATTCAGGAGTCCATTACCGGCCCCGTTGCCGGGTACATCGCTCTGGCTGCATTTGCGATCGCTGGCGGCATGCTGATCTTCGGTGGCGAACTCAACGATTTTGCCCGCAGGCTGATGTACGTGGTTCTGGTCGCCGGTATCCTGCTCGGCGCGTCGACCATCGTCGGCCTATTTGGTGCGACGGGTGCCTCGATCGGCTTGCCAGCCGGGCAGATCGCCCAGTCCAAGTCGACCGGCGAAGGGGAGGGGGCCCGATGAGCCTCCACCGCAACCGCATCCATCGAGCCCTGTCCCGACCAAACCTATTGATGGGCGCCGATCGGGAACTCGTTCTGATTACGGGGCTTGCCGCGGCGATCCTCATCTTCGTCGTGCTAACGGTCTATTCGGCGCTGTTCGGCATAGCGGTATGGATCGTCATCGTCGGCCTGCTGCGCATGATGGCCAAGTCTGATCCTTTCATGCGGCAAGTCTATGCCCGCCATATTTCCTACCAGCCTCACTACCGGCCAACCGCCGCGCCCTGGCGCAGATACTGAGGAGGACCGGATGGCAGCCCTCAAACGATTCCAAGCGACCGGCCCATCTTTCGCGGATCTCGTTCCCTATGCCGGCCTTGTCGATAACGGCGTTCTGCTCCTGAAGGACGGCAGCCTGATGGCTGGCTGGTATTTTGCCGGCCCGGACGCAGAAAGCGCCACCGACCTCGAACGCAATGAACTATCCCGGCAAATCAATGCGATCCTGTCTCGCCTTGGGACGGGCTGGATGATCCAGGTCGAGGCCATCCGGGTGCCGACGGTAGACTATCCCGCGCCGGGCCAATGCCATTTCCCTGACCCTGTAACACGCGCGATTGATGCCGAGCGCAGGAGCCACTTCGGGCGGGAGCAGGGGCATTTCGAGAGCAAGCATGCGATCATTCTCAGCTATCGACCACTCGAATCGAAGAAGACCGCGCTCAGCAAATACATCTATTCTGACAAGGAGAGCCGGAAGAAGTCCTATGCGGACACGGTCCTTCTCGTGTTTCGCAACGCGATCCGGGAACTCGAACAGTATCTGGCCAACACGCTGTCGATTTCACGCATGCAGACCCGGGAGGTGCGCGAGAGGGGAGGGGAGCGGCTCGCACGCTACGACGACCTCCTGCAGTTCGTTCGATTTTGTATCACAGGAGAGAGCCACCCGGTTCGCTTGCCTGATGTCCCGATGTATCTCGATTGGTTGGCAACGGCCGAACTGGAGCATGGTCTGACGCCGAAGGTCGAGAACCGGTTCCTCGCTGTGGTCGCTATCGACGGCCTGCCGGCGGAAAGCTGGCCCGGCATCCTCAACAATCTCGACTTGATGCCGCTGACCTACCGCTGGTCATCGCGGTTCATCTTCCTCGACGCGGAAGAAGCACGCCAGAAGCTCGAACGGACGCGAAAGAAATGGCAGCAGAAGGTTCGACCTTTCTTCGATCAACTGTTTCAGACCCAGAGCAGATCGGTCGATCAGGATGCCATGACCATGGTCGTCGAGACCGAAGACGCTATCGCCCAAGCATCGTCACAGCTTGTCGCATATGGCTACTACACCCCGGTCGTCATCCTGTTTGATGAGGATCGTGAAGCCTTGCAGGGGAAGGCGGAAGCTATCCGGCGGCTGGTTCAGGCCGAGGGCTTCGGAGCTCGCGTTGAGACCCTGAACGCAACAGATGCCTTCCTTGGCAGCCTGCCGGGTAACTGGTACGCCAACATCCGTGAACCGCTGATCAATACGAGCAATCTGGCGGACCTGGTCCCATTGAATTCGGTATGGTCGGGCAATTCAGTGGCGCCGTGCCCGTTCTATCCGCCGAACTCCCCACCGCTGATGCAGGTGGCCTCGGGCTCAACGCCGTTTCGCCTAAACCTGCATGTCGACGATGTTGGCCACACGCTGATCTTTGGACCGACGGGCTCCGGTAAGTCGACTCTTCTGGCGCTGATCGCCGCGCAATTCCGTCGATACGAATTCGCCCAGATCTTTGCCTTCGACAAGGGCAGCTCGCTCCTCCCACTCACGCTCGCTGCCGGCGGCGATCACTACGAGATCGGCAACGACCAGAACGGGGAGGGGAGAGCGCTGGCTTTCTGCCCGCTGTTGAATCTTTCCACGGATGGGGACCGGGCTTGGGCAACCGAGTGGATCGAGATGCTCGTCGCCCTTCAGGGTGTCACCATCACGCCCGATCACCGCAATGCGATCTCCCGCCAGATCGGATTGATGGCGACCGCGCCTGGAAAGTCGCTTTCGGACTTCGTCAGCGGCGTGCAGATGCGCGAGATCAAGGATGCGCTCCATCATTATACCGTCGATGGCCCAATGGGTCAGCTTCTTGACGCGGAAGAGGACAGCCTGACGCTTCGGGGGTTCCAATGCTTCGAGATCGAACAGCTCATGAAAATGGGCGAGCGCAATCTGGTGCCCGTCCTCACCTATCTCTTCCACCGGATCGAAAAACGGCTCGACGGCTCTCCGAGCCTGATTCTGTTGGACGAGGCGTGGCTGATGCTCGGTCACCCCGTGTTTCGCGACAAGATTCGGGAATGGCTGAAGGTGCTGCGCAAAGCCAATTGCGCCGTCGTTCTAGCGACCCAATCGATCTCCGACGCCGAACGCTCCGGCATTATTGATGTGTTGAAAGAGTCCTGCCCCACAAAAATCTGCCTGCCGAATGGCGCCGCGCGCGAGCCGGGCACACGCGAATTCTACGAGCGGATCGGCTTCAACGAGCGCCAGATCGAGATTGTCTCGAGCGCCATTCCCAAGCGCGAATATTACGTGGCGACGCCGGACGGCCGCAGGCTCTTTGACATGTCGCTTGGACAAGTGGCGCTGAGTTTCGTTGGCGCGTCCGGAAAGGAAGATCTGAAGCGCATTCGTGCGCTGAAGGCGGAACATGGCCAGAACTGGCCTGCCTATTGGCTTGAAACGAGAGGAGTTCACGATGCCACGTCGCACCTCAACATCCGGTAACTGGATTGTCGCAACTATGACCGCGGCAATCGTGCTGTCGCCCGGCGGTACGGTCTACGCAGGTTCCGCCACGGGAGGCGCAACCGAATGGACGCAGTTGCTGAACAACGGCGAGCTGATTTCCCTGGTAGGGCAATCCGGAGAGCAAATCCGGAACCAGATCACGCAAATCACCCAGTTGGCGGAGCAAATCCAGAACCAGCTGAAGATATACGACAACATGCTGCAAAACACCGCTCAGCTTCCCAAGCACATCTGGGGACAAGTCGAAAGCGACCTCAATCAGCTTCGCGACATCATCGAGCAGGGGAAGAGCATTTCGTTCTCCATGGGCAATGCAGACGACGTCCTTCACCAGCGGTTCGAAAGCTATGCGGATCTGAAAACCAACCTGCCCAATGCGGAGACTTTCTCGAGCACGTATCAGGCCTGGTCGGACACGAACCGGGACACGATCGGCAGCACGCTGAAGGCCGCGAGCCTAACAGCGGAGCAGTTCGACACGGAAGAGGGCACGATGAGTTCGCTGCGATCCATGTCGGAGTCGGCCGACGGCCAAATGAAGGCGCTGCAGGTCGGCCACCAGATCGCCGCCCAGCAGGTTTCCCAGATGCAAAAGCTCCGTGGTCTGGTTTCCCAGCAAATGGCGATGATGGGGACATGGCTTCAGACCGAGCAGACGGACAAGGATCTCGCCCAGGCCCGGCGCCAGAAATTCTTCAATGCCGACGTTTCAACGATCCCGAGCGGCCAGATGATGGAGCCACGCTGGTGAGCCGCCCGGTCCTGATCGTCGTGGTGCTGGCCATAGTGGCTGCAGCGGCTTTCGGCGCCACTTTCTATCTCGTCCAGGCCAACGCCCCCGCGACACCCGAGATGGGCGAAGAACAACGCATCACACGTGAAAAATTCTTCGGCACAGCCAAGGAACTACCCCCGATCGAGAACGGCCAGGAGATGCGCCCGCGATGGTGAAGCGAAATCTTGAGCAGGCTCTCATTCTTGGGGGAATAGCCTGCCTGATCCTGGCTACCCCAGCCTTTGCACAGCAGGGTCAGGTTCTGACGGAGCTTGAGAATCAGGTATCTACTGCTGCGAAGGGATGGGAGACCACCATCATGGACGCGGCGAGGTCGCTGTTCTGGATCCTCGCCGGCATTGAGGTCGGCATCGTCGCCGTATGGCTTGCCATACAGGCCGCGTCTCTTGAAAGCTGGTTCGCCGAGCTCGTCCGACGCATCATGTTCATCGGCTTTTTCGCGTTCGTTCTCACCCAGGGTCCGACGCTTGCGAAGGACGTCGTCAACAGTCTTTACCAGATCGGTGCGGACGGCGGCTCCGCTTCACCGGCTGAGGTATTCGACGCCGGTATCCGGGTCGCATCCCAGATGTCCGAGCAGGCTAAATTCGGCGTATTCGAGGACAACGCGCTTGCGATCGCCGCCGTTCTTGCCATGGGCGTTGTCGTCATATGCTTTTCGTTGGTGGCGGCAATCTTCGTCGCGGTGATGGTCGAGATGTATGTCGGACTGCTGGCCGCCATGATCATGCTCGGTCTCGGCGGGACATCATTCACGAAGGACTTTGCGGTCCGCTACCTCATCTACGCCTTTGGCGTCGGTATGAAGCTCATGGCACTGGTGATGATTGCGAAGATCGGATCGGAAGTCCTTCTCGGCTTGGCGCAGGCACCGACGGCAGACTCCGATCAGTTCATCACGACGCTGGCGATCGCCGGCATATCGGTTGTCGTGTTTATCATCGCCATGTACGTCCCCAATATCATGCAGGGGGTAGTTCAAAGCGCGTCGGTTTCTAGCGGTATGGAAGCTATTCGCCACGGTGGGCAGGCTGCCTCGTTTGCGCTTGGTGCAGCGTCGCTAGCCACCGGCGCCGTCGGAGCCGGCGCTGCCGCAGCTCAATCCGCCCGGGCCGCGGGATCCTCCGTGGCGGGCGCTGTGCTGCGTGGTATGGGCGCCGGGATCGGATCTGCCGGGAAGGCAGCCGGCTCGGCCGCCAAGGAAAAGGGGATCGGTTCGCCCGGCGCTTATGCCGGCTCGATCATGGGGCTCGCGAACGCCAAGCTCGATCAGAACCGCATCGGACGAAGCGGTCCGAAAACGCCGCCAGAACGAAACGACAAGAAATCAACAGGAAGGCAATAAGCGATGGGAGCAAACCGGCCGCCCGATAGCCCTTACCTTGCTGCGCGGCAGGAATGGACGGAACGATATGGATCCTACGTCCAGGCCGCGCGCGCATGGCGGATTGTCGGCATTCTTGGATTGTTGATGGCGGTGATCGGCTTCACTTATGCGATGTATCTCAGCACGCAGGTCAAACTCGTGCCCTACATCGTCGAGGTCGACAAGCTCGGCACCTCGGTGACAGCCGGCTTCCCACAGCAGATCGAGTATGCCGATCCCCGCGTCGTTCGCGCGGCCCTCGGCAATTTCGTCATGAGCCTCAAGTCGATCACGCCGGATGCGGTGGTGCAAAAGCAATATATCGACCGGACGTATGCGCTGCTGAGAACCTCCGATCCCTCGACCCAGAAAATCAATGCCTGGTTCCGCGGCAACTCGCCGTTCGAAAAGGCGAAGACATCGACCGTCGCCATCGAGGTCAACAATATCGTCGCGCTCTCCAATCAAACCTATCAGATCGACTGGACCGAGTATGAACGCGACCGCAAGGGCAAGGAAACGGGCACGCGCCGGTTTCGCGGGATCGCGACCGTCGCGCTGACCGCGCCACAGGACGAGGCGATCATCCGCCTCAACCCGATCGGTCTTTATGTCCAGGACTTCGACTGGACCGCACAGCTTTAAGGGCAGGGGAATTCACATGCACAGAACAGGATTGATCGCGGCCGTCGGCTGCATGGGCGGGCTCGTCCTTGCGGACTGCGCGATGGCGCAGAGCATGACGTCGAACGAGGTGAAGGGGACCAACATCTCGCGGAAGTGGCGTGGAACGCTGGGTCTGGTGACGACCGGGCCAGATGGGAAAGTCATCTTTCTGTTCGGTGAGACCCAACCCTCCGTGGTGTGCTCGCCGCTTCAGGTCTGCGACATTGAGCTGCAAGGCGGCGAGATCGTCCGCGATGTGCTTGTCGGGGACACGGTTCGCTGGAAGGTCGAACCGGCGACGTCGGGGGCGACCGGGGGGCAGGCGATCCACCTTATCGTCAAGCCGTCGGAGGCCGGCCTCGTGACCTCTATGGTCGTCACGACCTCGCGGCGGACCTATCATATCCAGCTCAAATCCCATCCCAGCCAGTACATGGCTCGGATCGGTTTCGAGTACCCGGAGGAGGTGTCGACCAAGCTGGCCGACATCAATGCACGCCTCGAGGCCGGCGGCATTCCCGGGACGGCTCCGGACAAACTGAACTTCTCCTATTCGGTCAGTGGTGGCGCCTCATGGCGGCCGAAGCGCGTCTATTCCGACGGCGCCAAGACGTACATCCAGTTTCCCCGGTCCATCTCCGGCCAGGACGCGCCTGTCCTGTTCGTCGTCAGCGGGAGCCAGAACCGCATCGTCAACTATCGCATGAAGAACGACATGATGATTGTCGATTACGCGGTCGACAAGGCCGTGCTCGTCTCGGGCGTTGGCTGGCGGCAGCAGAAAATCACGATCCGGCGCGGAGGCTGACCGTTGAAGAAGACAAGCGCTGCCATCATCATCGCCTCAGTTCTTTCCGGTTGCCAGACCGCGGATGAAACGTTGACCACCAGTTCCACCCCGGTTGCAGTGACCGGCGCCACCGCAAGCGCGATCGCCGGCGACATGGCAAGCCGCCTCGCCGAACAGGTCGGCCCGGCCGCTACCATAACCCTCAAAATGGACAAGGACAGCTCTGAATATGCGGCTGCCCTTGAGGCTGCGCTGAAGGGATGGGGATACACGATCATTGCCGATGGCAGGACCGGCAAGGATGGAAAGCCTGTCGAAGTCGCTTGGTCGATCGACAGTTTTGACGGACAGGTTTTGGCACGGGTCAGCACGCCGGCCATAGCGCTTGGGCGCGCCTACACGGCGACGTCAGCCGGTGCGACGCCGGCCAGTCCGCTCTCGATCATTCAGCGAAACTGAGGGGAGGGGAGAGCATGGTTCAATCGCTCCAGCTCGGCACGACGGGCAATGCTGACGATCAACAGAGCATGCGGCGCCTCAATCGCGTGCCGATCATCGTCGCGATTGTCATCATCGTTCTGTTCTTCGGCGTCGTGATCATCGGCCTGTCCTGGCGTGGCCTCTCCTTCAACGGAGGAAATGAACTCGACAGCACCTACGCTACTCCGGCGACAACGTTTGGCGATCAGCTGAAACGAGGCGTGTCGGACGGGATCATAGGCGAACCGGAGAAACGTGAAGTGTTTCAGCCGACGCCGGCCGTCGTTGGACGCGAGCTCGTGCGGGAGCCAGTTGTGGAGCGCAAGAGCGAGGTCCGGACGGAACGACGATCGCAACTTGAACCCGAAGCCGAGTGGAAGGCTCGGCTGAAGCGGGAACAGGACGAGCAGTTCCTTCGTGAAGCGCAGCGTCAGAAGATAGCCAGCCTCCAGGCACGGGCGACAGCGCTCGATTCCCCACTGAAAGTGGATGTGTCTGAGGTGCAGAAGAGCACTTCGGAAACCAGATCCGACGCCCGCCAACCGCTGAGCTCCACGAGGAACAGCGCATCCGATCTCTATGGCGCCGCAATGAATTCCGGCCTTCTCGGGCACAATGTCGATCAGAACGGCCAGATATCGAAAGAGGATTTCTTCAACAAGGATATCAAGGATCTTGGATATTTGCCGAACCAGGTGGTACCGCAACTCTCGCCATACGAGCTGAAGCGCGGTTCCGTTATTCCGGCAACGCTGATCACAGGCTTGAACTCCGATCTTCCCGGACGGATCTCCGCTCAGGTCAGCCAGAACGTCTATGACAGCGCAACGGGGTACCGGCTTCTGATCCCGCAGGGTGCCAAGCTATTTGGCCGCTACGACGCCAAGATCTCGTTCGGGCAGAAGCGGGTATTGGTCGTGTGGACGGACCTGATCTTTCCGAATGGATCAACGCTTCAGATCGGCGGCATGGCCGGTACTGACGCTGAAGGATACGGCGGTTTTAGGGACAAGGTCGATCGCCACCTCTGGCGCACATTTGGCTCCGCGGCCCTCGTCGCGATCATCGGCACGGGTATCGACATGTCGATGCCGCAGAGCTCGACACTCGCCACGCAAGACACCGCATCGGACGCGGCGCGGCGAAACTTCGCCGAGAGCTTTGGCCGCGTAGCGGATCAAGCGATCTCAAGAAACCTGAACGTTCAGCCGACGATCAGGATTCGTCCCGGCTACCGATTCAACGTCCTTGTTGATCAGGACATAGTCTTTCCCAAAACTTGTCAAAAAACGTCTGGCTATATGACACCGCAAGCGAATTGTTTCACTCCCGGCTAATGCAATCTTGCGTAGGCATTTTCTTTTCTCTACTAGTCAACCTAGGCCCTACGCAAACCTGGGCATCGCCTTGGTTTCGGAGTTCCACGGATCTAAACTAAGGGCGTGCGAGGATGACCGCATAGCGTTCGTGACCTCGTTCGAAGGAGGTGCTGAATGAACCATTGGCTTGAATGCCTGACTGAAAAGGTCTCTCTGGCTCAAGACGAAAAAACGATCCATCTTGCGCTGAAAAAGGTCACCCAGGAGGCCGGTTTCAATCGCTACGCTTATTTGAGCTTGCAATCAGACACCCTTGTTGCCGTCTCGGATTACCCCTCGGAATGGCAGTCGCGGTACTTTGAGAAATCGTATGCATCGCTCGATCCCGTTATCCGGAAGGTCCAGAACCGTCAGGAAAGCTTTTCTTGGTCAAATGCGCCGATCGGAAGACCTGATCGAAAGCAATCGGCGTTTTTCGGCGAGGCAAAAGAATTTGGCATACAATCGGGCATCACAATTCCCTTCAAGTCTGGCCCTTGTCGTCGAGCGGTGCTCACCTTTGCATCGAATGAACCGGACTTTGCAGCCAACCAGAGCGTGAATCCTGTTACTGCGGCGATCGCCGCCGCTACTCTCCATGCCCAGCTAAAGTTCGTGCAAGCGCGTCATACAAGTGCGACCATTATCCCCCTCAAGGCACAAGAACTCACATGCCTTCGGTGGTCCGCCGAAGGGAAGACGATGAAAGACATTGCTGACCTGGAAAACATTTCCTTCTCGACGGTCGCATTCCACTTACGAAACGCAAAGTCCAATCTAGGCGTCTATACCTTGCAGCACGCCACAGCTCTTGCCACCGAGCTTGGCATAATCTGAGGTCAATTTGTCGCTCGGGTCGGCACCTCGGGAATGTAACCGAGGATGTCGAGCAATGTTGAAACGACCGTCTGCTGGGCGTGCACTGCGATCATCGCCGAAACATAAGACCGCTCCACCTCGGAACCAGACACAGGGTCACTGTGCGTATCGACCAGTTCCTCTAGTCGGCGCGCAGCATCACGCAATTGCCGATGTTTTTCGATTTCTTCAATTGCGTGACGCTCAACCTCGTCAGTGGGGCGTCCCTGCATCAAGCCGACAAGGGGTCTCAGGGTGAGCTTAGCGCTGGTCACGGTTCATCACGATCATGGGCGTTTGATTTCCCCTGAGAATACATGGGTTTTGCCACGGGGCAAATTAGCATCTGCCGCCGACGCGCTGCTGATCGGATATTGGAACTGCTGACCAAACTTTCTGCCTACAAACACTCTGGTTGTGGAGTATACTCCGTGGCAAAATACTCTTCAAGGCAGCCCTCTCGCGGGCATGGACATCCGAGAGGTATTTGCTCATAACCTAAAGACAGCACGGCTGTCGAAAGGCTGGTCCCAGGAGGAACTGGCACATCGTGCGGGTATTGACCGCACCTACGTAAGCGCGCTCGAGCGGAGTGTCTACGCAGCCACGATTGACATGGTGCAGCAGTTGGCCGTGGCACTCGGTCAGCAGTCCTGGCAGATGATGCGGCCGCGGGAAAACGACGCTGAGGGCGATTGATTTCAAACGGTTCTGAAGACAAATGAATTTGCGTTACATCGACCAGAGAAGCGAAAGCGGCACCGCCTGAAGCCGCTCGCCGAATGGTGTGACGCGGTCATGGTCGCGCAGAACAAGCCGCTTCTTGTAGTTGGCGCAATCCACGGAAATCATCCGTTTTCACGGTTGCCGACGCCCTTCACCTCAATGCCAACAATGCGGCCGCGCTGACGTTCGACGACGACACCAACTTCGTCGCGCTCTTTCGTGCGGTAGTGTCCGACTAATTTAAAGCCTAGTTCCGACCAATCTTAACAAGAATGATGCCCAAACTTAAACAAAAGCCAGCTCAATCGTACTTGCGGCTGGTTCCAGCGCGTCATCTTCAAGAGCTTGCCGTCGACGAAGTCGCTGTCGCTCCTCCCCAATGTTCTACGGACCATGCAAGGCTAGTCGGACGAAGAGCATCTTTCAGTGCGGCCTGAAAGCTCGACCGTGCTATTTCTGGCCCCCGATCCTCGTAAGATCGATACGAATCCCGGCGTTATAGGGCTCGCCTGACACCTCAGTTGGTTGAACGACAGGCGTTTCCTCCTTTTTCTCGCCGAGCCCGGCCTCCGGCGAGGTTGATTGCTGCAAAATTGCTTCCCCAGAACCTTGCTCTTGAAACACGGTCTCCCCTTCGAACTCTCCGGTTTTCCAAGCATGGACGGCATCATCGAATAGCTGGGGAAAGACTTCCTCGCTCGTCGGGTTTCCGTACCACCGTGCAACGATATGAAGGATCTTGGCGAACTGTGCAGTTCCCATGCGCAAGTTCGAGCAGGGATCAACCAGATCGTCGTTCAGTTTCGACGGGTCCTTTATTCCGATGCCCGCCGGAAACTGCGTTAAACCGACCCGCACGACGGAGTTGCCAACGTTCTCTCGGACGATCTGGATTGCCTCCTCTGAATTCCTCGGCTTCGGAACGAGGATCAGGCGATCCCCGGATTTCACTGTAATAGCCAGCGGATCGTCCGAACCGACCGCGTGTACGAATTGCTCGACGATTGCTGGCTTTAGAGATGGGTCGGCACATTCCTTGATCAGGGCAGCATCCAGCATGCGAGCTCCATACGTCAGGAGTTGAAAGAGATGACGAGAGGCAGATCGAACAGGCGTGCCCACGCCTCGCTGCTAGCGCGTTGAATATCGATGATCGACGTTCCGGATGTCCACCAGCCGTTACCGACAGCAACGATTGCATCGGGGCGATAGAGGGCCGATTGCAGGATGGGCCAGATCAGAAGCTGCTCGTAGCAGATCAGCGGGGCCGCTTTCAGGCTGCCAACCTCCACCACAGGGTTCGCGAAAAAATGGGCACGCGCACCACCATGGCCGCCGCGGAGCACGCGGCGCCATGGTTGCCACATCGAGCCGGGCACAGGCATGCGCTCCCGGTAGAGAACCGCACTGCCCTCTTGCGATATTTTCACAAGAACGTTGTCATATCCGCCGTCATCGACGATCGCCGCGCCGGCGATCACGGTGATATTCGTCGCGCCCAGCTTTGCGTGCCAGAGACGGGCAATCGTCGGCGTCCAGAAACCGAGAGCACTTTCCGGGAGAACGACCGTCGTGCCGGTTGGGCGGCCGAGAGCCACGTCAATCAACGCGTGTTGCCGCTCGCGACCTGCATCACGTCCGAGGGATGCTCCGATTTGAAGGTCGACACCAATCCACGACGCAGGTAAAACCGGTGTCGTCCACCCAGCGGCGGACCATAGCCAAAGGCCTGTCATGGCCATGGCTGCAGCCGGCCGACGGCGCGTCGCCATGATGCCCAAGCCGGCTGCCATCGCCGCGAGCCCCCACCATCCCCAAGCCGGAAACAGAATGCCCGCCGCGGTAATCGGATGCGCCCAGCCCATGATACCGAAGGGCGGTATCGCCATGGTTACGCACGCACCGAGGTAACGAAGTATCTTTTCCCATCCGCCAGGGTCCGTCCAGAGCACCGCATGCACCGTCACGAACGAGGAGGAGGCGACCAACCACAACAACAGGCCCGGCCAGATGTCCGAGGCGTAGAAGGTCGCCACACCTTGCGGCAACCCTCGCGAGGCGGCGAGGAAGTAGGCTGCGGAAACAACCGCTGCCTGCCCGCGCGACCGGGTCAAAGACCAAAATGCGGGAAAGGCAACAGCAGCTGGAAGCAGGAGAGCGTGCCCACTCCAGCCGATCAAACCGGCCACCGCCGAGGCGGTGACGAGAATGCCAGGCCTGAGAAAATCACGGCGCATAGGTCCAAACCTCCTGCGCCAGCCCCAAAACTCCGCTGATCGGCAGCGGCCCGAAATATCGGGAGTCGTAAGAGCCCGGAAAATCCGAATGCAGATATGCCGTGCCCGGTGGGATGGTCCCACCCTTGTACGGCGTCATCTTTCGATCCTGCTTGTCCACAAGAGCAACCGTCGAATTCGGCAGGAATTGTCCATCCACGTGAATGTCCATGCCAACCTCGACAATCTGGCCCGATGTCGCCGTCACGGTTTTAATGAGTGGTGCGACGCGGCCTTCGCAGAGCCCGAAGCGCAGGTAGCCACGTGCGCGCGCCTCACGCATCTCGTCTGTGGCCGGTGGGCAAATGAAGATCAGATCGCCAACCAGGATCGGACGATCGGGTTCGACGATCCGCCACAGACCCAGCGGCTCGCTCGGCGTGAGATTGATCCTGAACCCTGCGCCGCCAAGCAACACGATGAGGCCAAGTGCGAACAGGCTGACGCTGCTGATCCGATAGAACCAGATGGGTCGGTTAAGGCGTCGGAGCATTTTTTCTCGATGGCGCATTTTCATTTCAGGGTCAGCCCCTGCGATCTCGTCTGGCGCAGTGTCTCGGCCTGGTTCAGTGCCGTCACACTGCGCTCATGGGCGGACAGTTGCTGTACGGTCCGCATCGTGTTCCAGGCCTGTTGCACCTCGCTCTTCTGCGTGGCGTTCATGCCTGAAGTGACCCGCTGGAACGCCTCACCGATGGTGCCCTTGGCAGCGAGGGGCAAGAAGGTTCGTTCTCCAAAGCGCTCGGTGACTGCCTTGGCAAAACCTTCCAGCTCAGCCTTCACCATTTTGTCGGCGAGCGCATATTCGAGACCCGAAGGCAGGTCGTTGCGGTCGATGGCCTCACGCACCCGCTCCAGCACGCTTTTCGCATTGGACGAGAGAGCGGGGATCTCCAGCGCGACCTGTTTACGCACCGCCAGTTCCTCGGCGTGATTTCGCCGCTCCGCATCCCTGCGCTGGCGAAGATAGTCGCTGATACTGTCGGCGAGCGGCGTGACGTTCTTCAGCGCCCGATCGCGGTCCACTCTGTCGCTGCGACTCGCGAGCAAACCCGTCTTACCCTTGAGGGCGCCGAATGTTTCAGGCTCGCTGGCAATCCTGGTGATCGTCCTCGCCGCGATCGCCTGATCGCGCAACATCGCGTCAACATCGACGGTTTTGAAGGCGCTTTCCGGCTGCGCGTAGACGTGATGGAAGCGCATCGACACTTCCTCCCACTGCTTCTTGAGCGCGGGGTCGGCGGCAAGCTTGTCCTCCACTGCCTGATCGATCGATTTCGGGAATGTCGTGATGCCGGCCACCATGGGCTTGGCCTCCTTTGCTGCAGTGGAAATTGTGTTGGCCGTCGACGTTGCGAAACCGAGCCTGGCGCCGAGGGCCGCAAGCCGGCCGGCGAGATCGACAAGCTTCGGTTTCTGCCGGACCGTCCATTCGAGACGGTCACGCGCAACAGTTCTGGCGACGTTGACGATGTGAAGCCCGCGCGTTTCGGCAAAGCGGAGTGCCTGGCGGTAGATGCTGCCGCCGGCATAATCGAGCGTCGTTTCTTTCGAATTCCTGCGCGAGAGGATTTCGACCAGACCGCCAGCCTTGGCGAAGGATCGGTGGCCGTAATAGACGCCCAGGTCCTCACGGTGACGCGTCATCGCGACATAGGTCAGATGACGATCGAGCGAAAGCGATGCAAGCACCTTGACCCGATCGGCCGTCGCACCCTGGCTCTTGTGCACCGTGGTGGCATAACCATGATCGACATAGTTATAGAAGCGCTGCTCGACGGTAACTTGGCGCAGGTAATCACCCTCGCCGACGTCTGCAACAAGCCGACCGGGAACGGCTTCCACCACCTTGCCCAGCATGCCGTTCTTGACGCCGATCGAGCCCTCGTTCTTCAGGAAGACAATCTGGTCGCCGACAGCAAAACGTCTGAGACCGTCGGCGGTCTTGAACGCGGAACCCTGCTCGATGATACCACGCTCGATAAGCTTGGCGCGCGCCAGTTCATTCAGAAGGCGTACGTCACGGCGCAGGTGCGCAAGGATCACGGTGGACTTGGCCGGATCGTAATCGCGGCTCCAATCGGCGATAAGGTTGGTGACGGCTTCGGCCTTCAGTTCTGAGCCGATCACCTTGCCATTGGACTGATAGGCTGCCACGGCTTTGCCAACATTGCCGCGTGCCAGATCCAGCGAGGCGTCGCGCATCCATTGCTCACGCTGGCGATAGATCGTTTCGAGCTCCGCATATCCGATGCGATCGGCGATGGCTCGGAAGGCCGCACCCGCCTCGATCGGCTGAAGCTGCTCCGGATCGCCGACGAGGACGAGCTTGGCGCCTGCTCTGGTGACGGTCTCGACGAACAGCGCCATCTGCCGCGACGACACCATGCCGGCCTCGTCCAGCACGAAGACCGTCTTGTCGTCGAGCTGCCCGCGCCCTTGGTTCCAGCGGAGTTCCCAGGACGCCAGTGTGCGCGAGAGGATGCCGGCTTCCTTTTCCAGACCTTCCGCCGCCTTGCCGGCGAGTGCGCCACCGACGACACGGTAACCGGCCGCCTCCCAAGCCTCGCGCGCCGCCTTCATCATCGTTGTCTTGCCAGCCCCGGCGCGGCCGATCACGGCGGCGATCCGCTCACCGCCGGCGACATGTTCGATGGCGGCTTTCTGCTCACCCGACAGCCGTTGGTGTCGGGCGAAAGTCGCCTCGAGCACCGGCTTTCGAACGCCATGCGACGAGCGCTGCGAAAGCCAGATCGCCCTGTTCACCATTTCGGCTTCGAGCCGGATCAGCGCGCGTGTCGTAAACTTTGTTGGTGCTCTGACCCCGGTCACGAAGTCCAACCGCCCCCGGTCAAGCCTGAGGGTCTCGGGGCTCTGCAGGATGCGCACCATTAGGCTTTGGAAGAGACCCACATCATCGATGTAGCGATGCAGGATCTTAGCGAGATCGCGCTTGTCGAAGACACTCTTCTCCCGCGTGATCACGTCGAGCACGAGCTCCGGGTTGCGCTGGATCCTGCGGGCGTTCTCCACCCGCCGCGCCTCCTGCAGCTCACGCCGTTCGAGCGCAGCCTTCTCCTCTGCTCCCTCCGCTTTCCTCTCGATCGCCTTCGTGCCGACGCCGAGATGGATGGTGGGCGCCAGCTCGATGCCCTGCTTCTCGAAGGATCTGCCGTCGACGCGAAGGTCGAGGCCTGCAAGCGTGAGATGCCGGTTCTGGCAGGAGAAGCAGCCGTCACGAAGCGCATTGAAGTCCTCAAGCCCACCGGCCCAAAGTTCGTAGACGATCTTGCCGCTATCGTTGCGAAGCGGTTGGCCATCTGGTCCGGTAACCGCGACCTTTTTCGATCCGAAACCATCCTCAGTCAGCGGTCGCAATGTGGTCATCAAATGGACATGCGGGTTGCCGGGAGCGTCATGAAGGACCCAGTCCGCCACCATGCCCCGAGCTCTGATGTGCTTGGCCACGAAATCCCGCACGAGCTCAATGTTTTGCTCAGGGGAAAGCTCGACCGGAAGGGCAATGGTCACGTCCTTTGCGAGTTGTGCATCGGAGCGTTTCTCGAAATCCTCCACCCTGTTCCAGAACGCACCCGACGCCTCCGACACGGAACGATCGACAATCAATGATCGCAGCCATTCCGGTGCGTCATCGGGAATGACAAACTCCTCATGCAGGAGCCCCTGCTTGCGCGTGTAGTCGATCGTCCGGGCTTCCCGCTCGTAATCCATCTTGGCGCAGTGCCGATACGCCGCCGATAGCACCGCGCTGCGGCCGGAGCCGCGTGAAACGATGCTGACTGAGAAATGCGGGACGGCCACGACCGAAAACGCTCCTGCGATCGAAAAACTCAATATGTTAGTCAGGAGCGGAGGGCCCCGCCAGGGGGCAAAAGAAGGGCGTCGCATCAGCGACGTATAATTGCGCCCTTCGGATCCGTCCTTGCGAACGGTCGGGATGATGCTCAAAAGCGTAGGCTCCGCCTACTCGCATTTCTGTTAGTGGATCGGCACGACGATCTGAACGACTGTGGCTGCGTGACCCACAACAAGCAGCGATAGGGACAATCCAGAGATGAAGAAGCCATCCTCCAAGATCCGCGACGAAATTGCCA
This sequence comes from Rhizobium sp. Root1212, assembly GCF_001424985.1. Classification (GTDB taxonomy): domain Bacteria; phylum Pseudomonadota; class Alphaproteobacteria; order Rhizobiales; family Rhizobiaceae; genus Pararhizobium. The sequence goes on along the minus strand of NZ_LMDA01000008.1, from coordinate 21,510 downwards.
AGCTCCAGGAGCAACTCAAGTACGCGGAAGCGAGAGAGGCCGAGCGCATCGGCCGCGTCGCGCTTCGCGCAGGCCTAGGCGAGATCGAGATCGAAGAGACGGAGCTTGAGGCGGCATTGGAGGAATTAGCGAAACGCTTTCGCGGAGGCAAGTCCGGCACGAGCGGACGGATGGGGGCAGGGGAAAGCAGCGCGGGCGGTGGGCAGTCCGAAGCGCTCACGTCCGGCGCGCCTTCGGGCAATGCTGGCGAGGCTTGAGAGGATGAGCAGGAACGCAATATCCGATGCCCGGAAGAAGGACACGCGTGACAAGATCGAGCTTGGGGGCCTGATCGTCAAAGCCGGCCTTCGCTTTGAGAAGCGAGCACTTCTGCTCGGCGCCCTGATCGACCTGCAGAAGCGGCTGAGGTCCGACGACAGTGAGCGAACACGACTGACAGCGATCGGGGCGGAGGCGTTCGGCAATGAAGGCGAATAGGGTCGCTTTTGTCATTCTGCCCGCAGCCATGATGGTAGCGACCGTGTTCGCGATGACCGGGATGGAGACGTGGCTTTCCGGGTTCGGAAAGACCGACGCGGCAAAGCTTGCGTTGGGACGGGTAGGGGTCGCGGCACCATTCATGGCGGCTGCGGCCCTCGGCTTGATTTTTTTGTTAGCAACGGCCGGGTCGCCGAGCATCCCTGCGGCGGGGGTTGGTGCTGCAATCGGAAACGCCGCCGTCATTCTGACGGCTTGCTTGCGGGAAGGCATCCGGCTTGCAGCGCTGTCCTCACATTTGCCAGCGGGAGAATCCGCACTATCCTATCTGGATCCTTCAACCATTATCGGCGCGGCCTCTGCGCTGATGTCCGGCTGCTTCGCATTGCGCGTGGCGATGGTCGGCAATGCCGCCTTCGCCCGGGCAACGCCGAAACGCATCATTGGCAAGCGCGCCCTGCACGGGGAGGCCGACTGGATGAAACTCACCGAAGCGGGGAAGCTATTCCCGGACACTGGTGGAATCGTGGTCGGGGAGAGGTATCGCGTCGACCGCGACGTTGCCGCCGGCGTTTCGTTCCGCACCGATACCAGCGAAACGTGGGGCGCCGGCGGCAAGTCTCCGCTGCTATGCTTCGATGGCTCATTCGGCTCATCGCACGGCATCGTCTTTGCCGGATCGGGTGGGTTCAAAACCACCTCGGTGACGATCCCGACAGCGTTGAAGTGGGGCGGAGCGCTCATCGTGCTTGACCCCTCCAACGAGGTCGCGCCCATGGTAACGAAACATCGTGAAGAGGCGGGCCGGCGGGTCAGAATCCTGGATCCGCGCAAACCCGCGACAGGCTTCAACGCCCTTGACTGGGTCGGCCAGTATGGCGGCACGAAGGAGGAGGACATCGCCTCGGTCGCTTCGTGGATCATGAGCGACAGCGGTCGCGCCAACGGCGTTCGTGACGACGTCTTCCGGGCATCGGGCCTTCAGCTCCTGACGGCGATCATCGCCGATGTCTGCCTGTCCGGCCACACCCCCACGCAAAAGCAGACGCTCCGCCATGTCCGTGAGAATTTATCCGAACCCGAGCCGAAGCTTCGACAGCGTCTGCAGGATATCTACGCCAATTCGGAATCTGATTTCGTGAAGGAGAACGTCGCAGCCTTCGTCAACATGACGCCGGAAACATTCTCGGGTGTCTGTGCCAACGCCATCAAGGAAACGCACTGGCTCTCTTACCAGAACTATGCGGCGCTGGTGTCGGGTTCGACATTCCGGACCGAGGACATAGCCTCGGGTTCGACCGATGTCTTCATCAACATCGACACGAAGACGCTGGAAACCCATGCCGGACTGGCGCGTGTCGTGATCGGCTCGTTCCTGAATGCGATCTACAATCGCGATGGCAACATGGAAGGTCGCGCACTCTTCCTCCTCGATGAGATTGCCCGGCTTGGTTACATGCGCATTCTGGAGACGGCAAGAGACGTGGGTCGCAAGTATGGCATCACGTTGGCAATGATCTATCAGTCGATCGGCCAGCTCCGGGAAACCTTTGGCGGCGGGGACGCATCGAGCAAGTGGTTTGAGAGCGCGAGCTGGATCTCGTTTGCGGCAATCAACGATCCGGAGACCGCCGACTACATCTCGCGGCGCTGCGGCACGACCACCGTGGAGGTCGAGCAGGTCAGTCGCAGTTTTCAGGCCCGCGGTACGTCGCGAACTCGATCGCAGCAGTTGGGTGCTCGGCCGCTGATCCAGCCGCACGAGGTGCTGCGCATGCGAACTGACGAACAGATCGTGTTCACTGCTGGCAACCCGCCACTCAGATGCGGCCGCGCGATCTGGTTTCGACGCGAGGATATGAAAGCATGTGTCCAGCAAAGCCGTTTTGGTCAGACGGGCGCGCAAGACTAGTCGAGGCGCAAGCGGCGAACTTTCGGCTTGCATCGTTCCGGAAACACATCGCGACCGCTATGCGAACAGTCCTCTGGCAGGCACTGTGCGGCACCTGCCAGGCTCAAGGTGGATGCGCCGCAGCAGGCTGATCAGTAGAGCAAACGCGTCCTGATCGTTCCCGGTATCTCGCGTAGCGCCTGGAGGATATCGTCGGCGGCGTGGGACACGTCCTCGACTTCAACGACCACATAGCCTGTATCGCCATGGGTCTGAAGGAATTCGGCAACGATATTCAGACCACGCGATGAGAAGATCTCATTCAGCTGGATGAGCATGCCGGGTCGGTTTTGGTGGACATGGATGAAACGCGTGCCGTTCGGGCGTTCGGGCAACTGAACCTGCGGGAAGTTGACGGCGCCCATCGTTGAGCCGACGTCGGAGTATTCGACCAGCTTTCTGGAAACTTCTCCGCCGATCCGCTCCTGGGCTTCTTCTGTCGAGCCGCCGATATGCGGCGTCAGAATGACATTGCTCAAGCCCTGGAGTGGTGTCTCGAAGCGCTCGTTGTTCGATGCCGGCTCTTTGGGAAATACATCGACCGCAGCGCCTGCGAGATGGCCTTCTTTCAAGACTTTCGCGAGGGCGTCGAGGTCGACCACCGTGCCGCGGGAATTGTTGATAAAGATGGCACCTTTTTTCATGCGACGAAGCTCGGTCTCGGTGATCATGTTGTGCGTCGACGTCGTTTCCGGGACGTGCATCGTCACGTAATCCGAGATTTCGAGAAGCTCGCCAAGGGAAGCCATCGATTCCGAATTGCCGCGCCGCAGTCTGTCGGAAAGATCGAAATAACGCACCACCATGCCCATGCTTTCCGCAAGAGCGCTCAACTGAGAACCGATATTGCCGTAGCCAACGATGCCCAGGGTCTTTCCGCGGACTTCACGGCTGCCGATAGCAGATTTATCCCAACCGCCTTGATGCGCCGATGCCGAGCGAGGGAATATCTGCCGGGTCAGCATGATGATCTCGCCGATAACAAGTTCGGCTACCGAGCGCGTATTCGAATAAGGCGCGTTGAATACCGGAATCCCGCGGCGGCGTGCCGCTTCCAGATCGACCTGGTTCGTGCCGACGGAAAAGCAGCCCACGGCAATCAGCTTCTTTGCGAACTCGAAAATCTCGTCCGTCAGCTGTGTTCGGGAACGAATACCGATGATATGCGCCTCAGCGATGTAGGCCTTGAGATCCTTATCATCGAGTGCCTTCGGCAGATGCACCAGGTTTGTGTATCCGCACGACGAAAAGTAGTCCACGGCACTCTGACTGATACCTTCAAGGAGAAGCACGGAGATTCGGTCGCGTGAAAGAGAAAGCTGGGGAGACATGGATGACTTTCGTTTCCCGGATTTAAAGAGATCACTGTCGTTTGCTGGCTGTCGTAGCTCATCGCAACACTGCTTTGCGACCATCCGGCAAACAGTGCAAGCATAAATCCGATACTCGCTGCTTCATCGTGCTACGCACGAAGCTGGTGCTTGACATCCCACTCGCCGCACTCAGCAAGAACAGTCACACGTGGCGCAAACCTGCCTTCTGACGGTCCTTTCGGGAGGATCGTCACCCGGATGCGGGGCGATCACTTTGGACTTCTTTCGCCTCGGCGAATTGAGCCGTGTCCCGAGGGTAGCCTGCCCAGATTGTCCTTCCCTGTTCCATCACGGAAATGAATCGATGGAGCCAGAACGATTCAAAACACTCGTTGGACGTAGAATGCACGAAGCAGGATCATGCGGGCATGGTCACCCAGCGCTATCACCTTTACATCGAGAGAGCGGACCCCGCTAAAAATATGGCACGCTTCTACGCGATGTCCATTGAGCCGAACCTGTTTGGAGATGCATGCTTGACGCGACGATGGGGTCGGATCGGAACGACAGGACAGATGATGGTCCATCACTTCGAATCCGAAAATGATGCCGTTATCCTGTTCCTTGACCTTCTCCGCAAAAAACGGCGACGGGGATACTCGGCTGCCTTGCGAAATCCCAGCGCAAACCGCTAGGGGGAACGCGTTCATTGATGCCGGAGTTCTGCATGAAAGATCGAAGTGGCGTACCCGGGACTCGAAAGTTTCAGCGTCTCATACACTTGGGCTCGTATTCAGCTATTCTTGCCATAGCATTGGGCGGTCCGCCGACGCTTATCAAAGCCTCGGCGGGCGACGTCGAAGCCAGAACATTGCAGACATTCCGGAATTGCGCTGTCGGCAGCCGCAAGGCATGCGTTGTTGACGGCGATACAATCTGGATGAACGGCCAGAAGGTCCGCATCGCCGATATCGACACGCCTGAAATCAATGAACCGAAATGCGCTTCTGAACTTGCGCTTGGAACCCGAGCCACAGAAAGATTGCTCGAGTTGATCAACAGCGGACCTTTCGAAGTTCACGCGTGGCCGCAAAGGGACGAAGACAGGTACGGTCGAAAACTCCGCGTGCTGGTTCGAAATGGGCGCAGTCTCGGCAATATCCTCGTTTCCGAGGGGCTCGCGCGAACCTGGACCGGTCGCAGAGAACCCTGGTGCTGAGTTTGCCCTTGCGCCGGCAATGATACTTTTGCGAGGGACGAAGCCGGCGGCCGGGGAGTTCAAGGCAAGGATAGTTCTGACGACATCGGGCCGCGGCGGGAGCCCGAGACGGATCATTCCCAATGTCGATGAAATGAGGGGACCTGCGGCAGCTTGCCGCGAAATGCGGGGACGGGCAGACGCCCCTCAGAAAGGAGGCTCGACCTCTGCGTTGCCGTCCAGGTCGGCGGTCGTGATGGCCAGTTCCGCCTGGGCGATTTCGAGTTCGACCTGGATCTGGCGGCGCTCGGCGGCATTGCTTGCATTGCGCAGCTCCGCTCGAAGTTCTTCGATCTGGATTTCGAGAGGTTAGGTTATCTTCGTCTCCTTGACGTTTGTGAACGATGACCAGCCGGCCCCGAGAAGGGGATGGCGGGATCGCGCCAGCGACCGGCGGCGCCGGGGTGTGGGGGAGCCGATTTACGCAGGCTTCCCATCGGGCGGCCGGAGTAAATTGGGGGAACCGCTCATCCTTGGGGCCGCGATGCCCGCTTGGATCGCACATTCTGAGCAGCTTCCCGCTCACCGTATGCCACCCAAAAGGCCGGACCTGGCTCGATGCCGGGTCCGGCTTTGATGTTCGGAGAGGAGAAGGCCCCGCCGGTGGCGGAGCCTCGTGATGTCAATCAGTCCCGATTCGGGCGGGACCAGATGAGCTGAAGGCCTTCTTCGCCTTCCACCTCGGCAAGCGTTGCGTAGATGGGGGCCGGGAAGCTCGGGTCGTCGAGCTTGACCGAGAGGTAGTCGCGGCCCTGCTCGGAGGTCTTCTGCCAAGCCGCGCCGAGCTCAACGCTTCCGGCGTAGACGCGGAACTGCGGGCCTTTGTCGGAGGGGTTCTCGACCCGGGCGATGCGCGCCTTGACGTTGAGGGCGAGGGTGCGAATGGAGCCGGTGAAGCCGTTCTTTTCGGAAGTGAAGGTGCCGATGGTTGCCATTGTCGTATTCCTTTCGTGGTTCGGGCCGCGCCCATCGCGGCCTCGATGTCTGTCGACAAGACCGGTGACGATCGGACCGCACCTGATAAGGCCGCAATGAAATGGAGGGCGACAAGTCGCAGATTTGTTAGTGGGAGAGGAGGAGGGCGCAGCCCTCCGGGGTAAGAAATCTGCCCCTTGTCGTTGCGGTAAGACGATCGAGGCGCAGCCGGTCTCCGGTCAGACATACCACATCGAGCCCGCAGATGGGTTGCCGGAAACTCTGACTTGAAGGAATATGGCATTGGCGTTCCGCCGCATTTTTCCGGCGGAACGAATGGCCTACCGCGCTATTGCCTTCCTGTGCCGTCGTCGCTTCATGTTTAAACTGGAGAGATGGCCTGCGCACGAACATTGGCCGGCTTGCCCACAATGCCCCATACGATATCGTTGCAGCTCGAATCGCCACCTGGAGGATCAATGCGCCAGCAGACCAAGCCGTTCATTGTCGAACGAAAGCCATGCCGGAAACCAAAACCCGACGCTTCAAAACCGTCGATCTGGGGAAGGCTGGATGCTGACATCGCACAAGGTCTCCAGGATCAGCAGGATGGGGACCAGCGCATTGTGGATCACGCGGCCGCCACCGTTGGCGCCGGCCGCGCTTGAGCATCAGGCCGCAGACTTCAACTCGCATCCGGCTGCACTCCACTTATGAACGGTCCAGTTTTTGGGGATCAGAGCAGTTCGACACCGCGCCACTGGTCGACGGGATTCTACGCAGCACTTCGGGGCGTAATGCGCATCGTTGCCGCTCGTGCTTTTCTCATCCGACATCCTTGCTTCCCCGCAGACCGTTGCGCCGCATCAAGCGGTGATAGTATTCCTCGACCATTCGCGAGGCTTCTCGGGCGGTATCGCAGTAGCCCTGATGTGGCAAGATTCTGTCCCTGAGATGCGGCCCTTGGCCGCTCCATTGCCATTTCCCGTTCATGGGGCCACCTATCTCCAGGCGGATGCGGCCAATAAATTCCTCGCGATCTATCCCGACGAAATCCTGCCGCGGCTTGCCGTGCAGTCCTTTCTCGCCAGGCCATGTTGGTTGCCAATGATACAAGGGTTTATAGGAGGCTCCTTCGCGGCGGCCCTTGGCGTTCATTGCTCAGAAATTTTCAGGCCACCAACCGGCGCGCTGGCAGTGGACCTCAAAGGACAAGAGCGCTTTCTCAGGCGTTTCAGCTTTCACGCTGACCGGAGAAGAAGCCTCGCCCATCGAAACGAGTGAGCAGATGAAGGTCTGCGCCCTTTTGTCGTGCAGCAGGAAGCAATTACCCATCATGCCGCCGCTGGGGAAATCGAAAAAAGTAGTCGCAAAGGCTTCGAGATCCGCGGACCGTCCGCAGGTNAAACCGGGAGTCTGGTCTTGCGGCCGGCCGCCACTGGGATCCAGCGGCTTATGTCTTCGCACGTGGTTAAACTCTATCGCGCGCATCGTCGTTCTCCTTTCTTCTGCTGGGCTTCCATCCTCGGGAGAAGCCATTCCCCATCATCTGTTCCGCGAAAGCCAGTTGCTCGCGGGTTTGCTTCAAATCGGCGAGAAGGGTGCGGATCGACGCGCGCACGTCTCCATTGTGCCAAGCAAGCACCTCACCGACCTCATCGACAGTTTCGGCCTGTTCAACCTCGCGCGCTTCGGCGCGCGTCATTTGCGGGCACACGTGTTGGTTTCTCCTGTCTGCACAGCAGTTGCGGTTTCTAAATTGTCTTACAGATTAGCCCTGCGGCCTTAAGCGGCTATGTCCGCGACCTCTCCGAACTGGCAGATAACCTTCGGCTCAGTCATATCGCCGCTCTCTTCGTCGACCATCACCGAGTACGCGGCAACGCCGACATGACGCGGCGCTATGGTTGTCGCGATCTTTTCAGCGCTGGCCGCGCTTGACGCCTGTCGCATCTCACCGGGAGCGATGCCGCCGCGCACCTTCTTGAACTGAAGGATGATAAATTTTTGCGCTATCGCCATGGGGGAATGCCTTTCCGCTTGTTCTCATAATGTTCTCATTTGGGGCGCCGAGAGTCAACAAAGAGAATCGGAAAGTTTTCCTAATGTGAGCCGAACACCACCGGCCACCAGATTACCGCAGCACCTGCGTTCAGCAGGCCGGCGACCATAACAGACCATAAGGTCGGACGGATGAGAGCTACGATCGCAGACGCTATTGCTAGCGCAGAAATTGCTTTTACGAGGAAGGTGGCGCCGTCGATCATAGCGGGTTAAGCGGCTCCGGTTTCCCGGCAAAACGAGACGAGTTCACGTCCCGGTTCACCCGGTGAAACTGCAGCTGCCGGTTCAGGTTATGCTTCAACAGCTCCCTGGCTCGATCTTTCGTCGTTTTCGGGTCAAGCCACTCGTCGTAGACTTCCGGCGCCAGAATGATCGGCATGCGGCCATGAAGCTGGGTGACAGCTCCTTCAGCCGGCCCGGTGATAATCGTGCAACTGCGCAGATCGAGGAGACCGTTATAGGCCCATAGGCCGGCGAACGAGAACGGCTGATGATCCGGCAGGAAGATATGCCAGGGATCTTTCTTGCCGTCATCGGAAGGCGTCCATTCATAAAAGCCATCGGCTGCAACTAGGCAGCGCTTTGCCTTGAACGAATCGCGGAAGGCCGGGGCTGTGTCGGCGGTCTCGATCCGCGCGTTGAAGGTGGCAATCTTGGGGGTCTCTTTGGCCCAATGAGGGACGAGAGACCAGCGGCCTTCGTCGAGAATTTGTTCGCCATTCTCGCCGTGATGGACGAACAGCACGTTCTGCGTCGGCGCGATGTTGTAGCGCGGCTCTCCCAAATTCCTGAAAATATCTTTGTCAAGCGTCAGCCTGTACAGGCGCACGATTTCCGACCACGGCAGGATGAAGGTAAAGCGACCGCACATAATGCGCTCCAGCGTCAGCGCCGGGATTGGCGCAGTGCCTCCAGCTTATCCGNCGCACGATTTCCGACCACGGCAGGATGAAGGTAAAGCGACCGCACATAATGCGCTCCAGCGTCAGCGCCGGGATTGGCGCAGTGCCTCCAGCTTATCCGCAATATCTTGGTTTTCAACCGCTGCCAGCACCTGGTTATCAGCGGCCTCGACGACGGCTGCCATGACCTCCGAAAGGTTCCAGCCGGCGCGACACGCATCCCCGACCAGGTCGGCCAACGGGCCGTCTAGGTCGCGGTGGAGGTCAAGAAATCGATCGTCGTATTTTCCGGAGTAGGCTGGAGGGGGATTAGGTTCATACCGGCATCTCCTTTAGATTCAGAATCTTCGGTTGCCGTACTTGTTTTTGCTTGAGCGCGTCACGCGGCGCACCTCCACGCCCTTTGAAGCAGCGCGCCGCAATGCTCGTAAGAATCAGTTCTAGTCGCGGATGCTGATCAACTCGCGAATTAACTCAGAGGGGACGGCTATTAAGTGCGAATATTTCCGCCGACCGCCGCTAGAAGGCGCCCGAGTAGCGTTTCATCGACAAGGTCGCCACTCTCCAACCGGTTAATTTCCAGCTGGGTCAGACCAGATACGAGGCTTAGCTGCTTAACAGAATAGCCCGTTGCCTTCCGCATTTCCGCGATGGGACTTTTGATATTGATTGTCACGCATTTTTCTCCGTTTGTTGCAATGCAATATAGGATTTCCGCAGGGCAATCCAAGAGACGACACAACTAGCCTCGTAACCCGGTAATCCCGACTGAGGTCCGGCAGCATGGAGACGTGCTAAAAAGGCCAGAACGCTTCCCGCATTGAAGTTATTGCTTTTTGGGCAGACGTATCGCCCACAGGCCATGACGTACACGCGGTCATGAACGGAAATTCGGTAGGAATTCAACGCCACGGGTATCCGACAGCACGAATTGGGCGCGTGACTAACAAGTGGAACTGGCGGTGCCATGCCCGCATTCTCGTTGGATAAAGGAGTACCGCCATGACAAAAACCGATGACAGCAAGACCAGTTCCCCAACTCCGGAGGTCGAAGACCCTCACCCCGGCAGCATTTCCGATGGCACGCATCCAGCAGCAAAGGAAACCAAGCAACCGAAAGCCACAAAAGGTGGGGCGGAGCGCGTCTCACCTTCAGGTGCCAAGCAAAATTTGAAGGAGGGCAGAAAGCGGTAAATTCGGAAGGGCAAAAACATCTCCGGCGGTGAGCAGAAGCTCGAAGGCCCGTCCTGGCCCTTCGTTTCAGGAACGCGGGGGCAGGAGAACGCGACGCGTCTGTCGTTGCTCTTGCAGGTCGAGGCGGTAGCATGGTGGTCGCAAAGCCTATGGCGTCCTCAGGCATCGTACTTCGGGGTGCCGACAATGGCCGGAGTGACCCTCCCGAGCTCCATTCCGGCGGCGCCAATTATGCCCCGATTTTCAACCAGGGACATGTTGCAAAACTTTATGGCTCGACCTCAATTATGCGACCGGCAATGGTTGGCCTTGGAGGGGGCAGTGAGACAATTTAATTCCTTGACGACGTGGCTGTTTTTGACCGGCCACACGCTGAAGACCGCTGCTACGGCTCTTGGGATTACCGAGCAACAGGTTATCGAATATCAGAACGGCCCAACTCCTCTCCACATTGAACTCGCATGCGCCGCTCTCTACCATCGTATCGATCCTTGGGGCAAAACGAGAGCGGGGAAGAACGGCAACCGGGCACTGAATCAGCTTCACAGAGCGAAGATCGCGAAGCTAGCGGCGCAAACCTTCAAGCCTGAAGGTTAGAGTTCTCCGTATCAGGAATGCAACTGCTTTTCATTCTTTTGATGGCACTTGGCGTCTCCGATGGGGGTATGCTCACTCGATAGTCTGCCTTCGCGTGCAGTGATATAAGAGTCTGCTTAATTTCAATATTCGGGAGGATGTCATGCGCAAGACCACAGTCTTAGGCTGCTTTCTGCTGCTCTCGGCCTCGTGCTTCAGCGCTTGGGCGATGGACCTGCCCAAGGGCGCCAAGAAGATTTCGATGGAGGAGTTCAAGGCCTTCGCTGATGGCAAGCCAGTCATAGTAGAGATATTTGATATGGGCACTCCTATTACCGCCAACCTTACATGGAGCTGGGCAAAAAAAACCATCACCGGCAAAGCGAACGTGAACGGCAAGGAGATCAATGTGAAGACGAAACTGACCTTCGAAGGCGATAAAGCGTGCTCCGCCGGCAAAGGTGAAAAAACTACCTGCCATATGATCTACATTGACGGGAATAAGTTCTACGAGGTGCGAGACGACATGCAGGTACACGCGGTTTCCACAGTCGGAGGCTAACGGCATTTGGACTGCCTAACCCGACCCCGAGGCTAGGCGCTTAGAGCGCATATTAAAAGGAGGCCAATCACGCGAAAACAGTCCGCTGATTGCTTGATTCCTATCCTCGTCAACGGGGGAATTAATGAGCAAGGATGCTATTTACTCCGGGCCGCCGAAACTACCGGGCGGCTAAGCAGGTGGAGGCGGTTAGAGAATGCGTCTTGCAGGTCGCTATAGAACGGCTCGAAACGATTTGTCTGCTATCGACGCCAACGCTAAGCTTGCAAAGATCAGGCCTTTGATTTCATCGGTAGCTGCAACTTCTCCGGCGTCACCGGTAAGTTGAGAAGCATTGTATCCAACGGGAAGACGCGGATCACCTCCCGGCGATACGAACGGCCACAAGATTGCTGATTTCGCGATCAATCTGGATGGTGCGCTGACAATGCACAAGCGCTACTTCGTTCTCTGAAATCTGGTCGAGCTCGGGTAGCTTTGTCACGTCGCCGAAATCTCTATATCACATCTCCTAGTCCGCAACCTCATCTTTCACATCCAGCGGGCCGAGCTGCTTTATGATCAGCGCACGCGCATGCTCGAATAGCTTGCTGTCGTCATCCCCCTGGCTTTGCTCGATGATCTTCAGCGCCTCGGCGTAGATTTCCCGCTCGGCGTGGCTGCTGACCGCGCCGATGCGATGGAGATGCTTCATAAGTGCGGTAAACGTGGCAGAGACCGAAAGCGCCACAGCGCTGGCCGAAAGCAAAGTCGGATCACTCGGCATGTTAGGTACCTCCCAAGGGTTTGCGCTTCGCATCCAGCACGATTTTCAGCGTACGGATCGTGCTTGCTGCGTCGAGTAGTGCATCCTTCGCCTGATCGAGCGGGAGCCATTTCGCGCGCGCCGATGCCGTCTGAAGGTAGACAACGACGTCCCGGCCAAGGCTGTTCTCTTTAACCCCGATCTGCCCCCGTAAATCTCTTATCGTATCAACGGCCCTGTCGAGCAGGCGACTAACCTCTGACGTTGTCAGCAGGTGCACTTCGTTGGCGGCTCGCATCAACTCAGAGATGAAATCGGTTGCGCTGCTCATTGGCGTCGGTTATCCCAGCCCCGGTTCGTGCGGCAGAATGCGCGAAATTCTTTGACGGTTCAATTGTGCACGCATAATGAGGGCAGGGAAGGCGGTGACACCAAATCAGTTCGACTAGGCTCTCCGGTCACCGCAGCGACTTCGTCTGGTTCGTCGTCAAGTAGAATCGTTCTGCGTAGCAGGCGAGCGTACGCGAAGCGTTTGGCCGCCCCCAATGCTGCACGATCATGAGCGATTGAAGTCGTTCGACTTGAGGAATGCCCGGCCACTTTGGCGGCGTCGTCCGTTGCTACACCACCAGCATGCGCCTCGGATGTGCCGCTGGCCCTCAGATCGCGCGCGCACACAGTCTTAGGTATACCTACCGCCTCGCGATCCCGAGACCACATCTCCGAAAAGACAACGGGATGATAGGGGACGCCAGTCTTTTCAAAGATAATGACAGGTCCCTGCGCCCGTTCCCCGGCTAATATTCCAATTCCTCTATGGCCATAGATGCTTTTGACAGTGGGTATGTCACGGTCGCTTTGCACCGAAAAACTGAGGGACGATGGGTCTGAGGTCAAACGGCGCGTTTTGTGATCGTGCCGAGCGACAATGAACGACCGAAATGAAGGCGCGAAGCTGTCGGTTTGGTACGCCCCCCCTGGAGAATGCCTCTTCGTTAACGCACGGTGTTGGGCCTAAAGTCCTACACGGCATCTTTCTGGAGAACCACGCGTTTAATCCGCGAACGAGATGTATGGGGCGGTCTGGCACCGCCTCAGGAAAGGTTCGAGATGACAGACTTGGCGCGCGCCGGTTCTTCGGAAAAGCTTTCAGACGGTGAGCCAGCGGGAGGACGAACAGAGGGTTCGGCGCTCCGTAAGTTGGGACCAGGTCTTATCACAGGTGCGGCCGACGATGATCCGAGCGGTATCGCCACCTATTCCCAAGCGGGTGCGCAGTTCGGCTTCAATATGCTCTGGGCGATGCTATTGACCTATCCGCTGATGTCGGCAATCCAGCTCGTTAGCGCGAGGATTGGGCGTGTGACCGGATGTGGCCTCGCTACCAACCTGGGTACAATCTGGCCAAAAAAGTTCGTCGTCGGATTGGTTGTCCTCCTGTTCATTGCCAACACAATCAATATTGGTGCCAATCTCGCGGCGATGGGTGCGTCGTTCGAGCTTGCGACGGGACTGCCCAGTCTCCCGGCGACCATTGCTTTCGCGGTCCTTTCGCTAGCCCTTCAATTGTTTGTGCCTTACGACCGCTACGCTAGCTATCTCAAGTGGCTGACCATGGTCCTGCTGTCCTATGTTGCTGTCGTCTTCGTCGTAGAGATCGATTGGTACGCCGTCGTCAAAGGCTTCGTGTTTCCCTACTTCCCGCTGACAAAAAACAGCTTCACGGTTATAGTAGCGATCCTCGGCACAACGATCAGCCCCTATCTGTTCTTCTGGCAATCGAGCCAGGAGGTCGAAGAGATCGAGCGAAAGGAAGACGCCAAGCCACTCAAGAAAGCACCCTGGCAAGCTGCGCGAGAGTTCGTGCGCATCCGCCTTGATACCTTCACCGGAATGGCGATCTCTAATGTTGTTGCAATCGCGATCATGATGAGCACCGCGGCGACGCTTCACGCAAGCGGTAAAACTGAAATTGGATCGGCTGCCGACGTCGCTGAGGCGCTTAAGCCTATCGCTGGAAATTTCGCCTTCCTCCTGTTTAGCCTTGGTATCATTGGTACCGGATTGCTATCTATTCCAGTCCTTGCGGGTTCAGCCGCGTATGCGTTTGGAGAGAGTCAGGACTGGAAGTGCGGTCTCGACCATAAACCGTGGGAAGCGATCGGTTTCTATGCCGTGGTTGTCGCCGCAACTCTCCTTGGATTAGGCTTGGAATTCGCGCCGATCGACCCGATCAAAGCTCTCTTCTGGAGTGCAGTGGTCAACGGATTCGTCGCAGTTCCAATCATGGCTGGAATGATGATGGTTGTCTCCCGAACCTCCGCGATGAAGCAGTTCACCGCGTCGAAGTCGCTCCTGCTAGTGGGATGGGCGGCTACGGGCGTGATGGCAGTCGCAGCTTTAGCTATGGTCGTGGCGTAGTGCTCCGGCGGGGGTCAGTTCATAGTGAAGGCCGAGCAACTGCCGGAGGAGGTCGAGGCGAGACTACCCGCCGAGTGTCATAAACTGAAGCTGCTTTCGATGGGTTAATGGGTAAACGAAGGCGTGTTCTGCTCTAGACGCGGTGCTCACAAGTGCCATGCAGCTGCGGACCGGTTCACCAGCGACCACCGATGCACCTTGGCCTCATCAACTCCGATGACCTGCCACTGAAGTTTCATCCGGCTGCGATTAGAGGCTCGGCGGTTTTTGATATGCTAAATGGCGTGGTGGGAGCAACCGGGGCGGCTTGCCGGCAGATACCGCCAGAGATGGGTTCGGTAACACCGATACAATCAAAAACATACCAAATGCCATTGGGACACAGTTCAACGATCAACTGTATGGCGGCAATCACGCCAATACATTGTCCGGTGGGACGGGAAACGACCTAATCAATGGCGGCCTGGGCAACGATATTTTGATCGGTGGCGCGGGGAACGACGCGTTCGTCTTTAACAGTGTCCTTGGTGCTACCAACATCGATACGATCAGTGACTTTGTTGTGGTGAATGACACAATCCGCTTGGAGAATTCTATCTTTACGGCCGTCGGCGCTGCTGGCACGCTTGTAGCTCCAGCTTTTCGGGCCAATACAACCGGGCTCGCTGGCGATTCAAGCGACCGCATTATTTATGAAACTGATACCGGCAAGTTGTATTACCACGCCAACGGCAGCGCGGCCGGGGGAGGCATGCATTTCGCTACGGTGACGGCTGGGCTCGCGATCACCAACGCCGATTTCTTGATAATCTAGCCGCCCGCCGCCAGTCTAACGCGACCACGCTGGTTCACTTCGGCGTGGTTGTCCCATCCCAATGGTCGGCCGCTAGATGCTCCCCGCATCTCCACTCGGTTAAGCTGCGGCCGCGCTCTTTTCCGAACTTTCCTCACCTCGATCTTGAATTTCAGAATTCCCGAAACTAGCTTTTCATCGGTCATCCCAAAGACTGCGGAAGGGAGGAGAAAAGCGACCGAGACACGATGAGCCGCTTGGCCCCGCGGATCTGGAAATTTGCCAAGGTGTTTTCGACGTTATTTGCGAGGAACAGAGCATTTCCCGCGACGCGGGGGAGGGGCCCAACGTGGCGGCGCTTATCATCGAACTTTACCGGCAGGGTGTTCGTGACGTTCAGACTTTACGCACTTTAATCGGCACGGTCGGGAGGGCGTGAAGCTGGCATCGCTCTGTGTGACAGGCATGGCGCGCAAGATACTTATTTAGGTTATCTGCTTCCTCGCAACCGCCGACAATGATCTGGTCGACGTCGTCATAGAGCAGCTCGATCTCCTGCAGCAAGGCGATGATGTCGTTGATCCCGGTCGTCGCAAACTTACGGGCGTTCTTGTCGGTCCAGTTGATGAGGGTCCTGAAGCCTGGCTTGAGAGTTTGAGGGCGGCAGCTTGCAGGGTCGAACGGTGCTATAAGTCTGTATTGTGGTTTGAGCAGCAAAGGAACAGAAAACCTAAATGAGGCTTGTGGTGCCGGCACACGGACCACTGCTCGTGATCGTCGATCCATACTGACCCTGCGGGTGCGTTCGGTAGTGTGCACCTAAGACGATTGATCGGCGGCCGATGGCTCTGCACTTCCACCGCCGGAAATAGATCAAAAGGATGCCCCGATAGTCCTTGAGCAATCTGGCAAAAGCGCATCGCCAGGACTAAGCTGTACGGGTTCGTGTTTTGGAGCGGTGCCATGGAGTTGGTCGAATACCTCCTGCACAATCTTGGGGGCTTTTTTTACAACACTTACTATCTGAATGGTGGGGCAATGGCGCTTAGTTTCGCCATTTCCATTGGCTTGGTTCTGACGGTTTTCGCGGTGGAACTCGCCTATGTGGGGTTCGGCAATTCCGGGTTCCGTCGGGTTTTCTTCGAACGCAGCAAATCCACAATCACCGACATCGTCTATTTCGTCCTTCAGACGACGGGAATGATTACGCTATTCGCGGCGCTCGCATCATTTGGTCTGTCTTTTGCCATCACCCGCGCGGCTCGGGATGCCCCCCACCTCGACCTTGCTGGGACGCTGCCAGGCTGGTCACAGGTTTTCTTGTTCCTAGTGCTGACAGACTTCTTGAACTACTGGCAGCATCGTTTGATGCACCGGTTGCCCGTACTATGGCGGCTGCACGAATTTCACCACGCGGCCGAAGAGTTCAACGCGCTGACTGCCCTGCGGGAGCATCCGCTGGAGAAGGCCATAAACATGGCCATCATGGTCGTTCCGGCATTGCTTATCGGCCTGCCCACGGCCGAATTCGCCCTCGTGATGATCACCTTTGGCGCCATCGGTCTGGTCAAGCGCAGTGCCATTCCCTGGCATGGCTGGTTTGGCAAATACGTGATCCAGTCACCACGCGACCACTTCATCCATCACTCCCGGGTGCCGGAACATCACGACAAGAATTTCGCCAATTATTTCCCGATGTGGGATCATTTGTTCGGCACTTATTACGACGGCGATGTGGACGGTGCAACGCTCGGCCTGGACCGCGACTACTTCAACCAAACCGATCCGTTCCGCGAAAGCATCGCCACCGAAATCCGTTTCTTCCAACGCGCGGGGCAAGCTGTTAAGGCCACCTGCGGCATGAGCCCCATAAGTGCAAAACCTGCCTCGCTGCGGGGCAGCCGGGCCCGGAGGAGAACCGTCAGGAAAGCCTGAAGCGGGGGGGAAATCGGAGAATACGCCCANCATCGCCACCGAAATCCGTTTCTTCCAACGCGCGGGGCAAGCTGTTAAGGCCACCTGCGGCATGAGCCCCATAAGTGCAAAACCTGCCTCGCTGCGGGCGCAGCCGGGCCCGGAGGAGCACCGTCGGGAAAGCCTGAAGCGGGGGTAAATCGGAGAATATGCCCAGATGGCGCGTTGTTCCGAAAGTGTCAAAAACCCCGACTGAGTAAACTTGGAGGCACGCCGGAATCAAAGACGGCAGGCCCTCAAGAAGAAGCGCCTGACGATCGAATCGGTACGGCACATACGATCCGCCCGTCTTCGTTTGTGATCTCGAAAACTTCCTCGTTTGAAGGATCACCCGAAATCGCCTTATCGATGAGAATTTCGCGGGCAGCACGCCGCGCCTCAGCTTTCGCCTCATCGACCGACGGAAAATCCAAACCGTCTTCATCCAGCTCGACAGCGGAGCCCTTTCGGACATGAAAAAAGTATCTTGGCATAGCTCGCGCGACCTTTGGGCGGATAATCACCGGGCTGGAATTTTGTTCCTGCCGATCTGTCGCCCGCGCCGAGAATGATTGGCCCCCGGCGCGAAGGTTTAGGCGCGGGGGCTACTGCTATTCCGTACCCCTAAAATGATACGATTGCTCATAGAGTGGTGCTGGGTGACATTGCCCCGGCACAACTTGCTTCTCTTCCCGTTTTCAGCAAAACCGCAATATCCTCCCGGCGCAGAGCGCCAGCCTCAGCCCCCGCCCAGCCGAGGGTTTTTCTTTCGATCTGCAGGCCAGTATCGGGCCTTGCCTTTTAGATTCAGCGTTCGTTTCGTCCATGGCAGCGACCATTCATCATCGGCACCATCATTGCGGGTGTATTTGCCGTGGTCGGAAATTCCTGCCTCCATCGTCATCAGTCCAGCGGCGCAAAGCCCGGTAGATCGGGCACACGCAGCGTAGTGGATCGCGGCTTACGAACAAAAACGCGCAAGATCAGCGGCTAACCGTCCCAGCCTTTAGACCGGCAGTATTCTTCGGCTTCTTTGATGGCGGTAGTTTTGTCGGGAAACGGGCCAAGCGTCTCGATCTTGCCACGAAAGGAAACAAGCACGGTCTTCGTAAGCGGATCATGAATCACGGTCATGTCAGCTTCGTATCTGGATGGAGCGCTGGCCATTTTTCGCCTTTAGGCTTCGTAACACACAAACTATGCCGCGGGTTACGAAGCGGGCCGCCAGCCGGATCATAAATCCTATTCTTTTTTCAGTAACTTGAGAGCAGAGAACTAGGGGAATTCGAAGGCCGTGAGGATTAAGGTGGCCTTGGCCGCATGGGACGACCAAGGCTGCTCGATGAAACAACGCATGCAATATCGACCTGAAGTAGATACGCCAGCGCTTAGCGCACGCAATGAACCATCTCCCGTAACGAAAGTTCGGGCCCCGGAAGAATATGACTATGTTGCCGATAATGATTATCTGCGCCACGCTCACCGTCATTGAGGGTGACACCGTGAAATGCGGCGGCCAAAACTCCGGCTGCTCGGCGAGGCGATTGTCGATGTCCGCGGAACGGATACGCCCGAATTGCGAACATGGAAGTGCGAGAAGGAGCGACGGCTGGCGAGGCTCGCCTGGGCTCGGCTGAAGCATTGCTAGTCGGCGAGGAACTTCGCATCGTTGCGGAAGGTTTCGACAGGACACCGGATAAACGCTCACTGGTGAACATCTACCTTCGGATGGCCTCGAGGTTGGCGCGATTCTCCTGAAGGAAGGTTTTGCTCGCGCGTGGCGACCTATTCACAAGGTCAACTGATGCGATTGACCGATGGCCTAAAATCCGATCCCGACTTTCGTCCACGTCAGCGACCACTCTTGCCCGCCCTGGGCCTAGCGTCCGAGGCTGAAGAGCATCGTGCCAATCTCTGGCCGACGGCGCCAGCTCGAAACAGTGAAGGTCGGCCCGGGTGTTCCTTCGGAAATGAAAAGGCGCTTTGCGTCGCGATAGACGCCTTCCGAGATCGGTGTACGCTGCACCTTGCCGGTGTAAACCTGATCGCTTCCGTCGCGACGATATTCAATCTCCTCGCCTTCGGGCGGGCTTATCGAATGCCACTTCGACATTGGCTCTACTCCCCTAAACAATCCTGATACTAAAATTGCCGAGAGGCCGTTTTAAGACAAGTAGGGAGAAGTTGTACTGCTGCTCTGACGGCGGAAGCCGCCGGCTCCTCGTTCAAATCTAGAGACGGCGGCCTCCAAGTCTATTTCGCCAGCGGGTCGGCTGGCAGACGCCCTTCATGATGAATTGGGTTATCTTCGCCACTTCCTTCAACGGGATTATATTCATTTCCGCTCTGCCCTGTACGCATCGGCGGGATCTCCTGATCCTCAGTGCCGTCTTGCGGCGCTTCGGAATGAAGACCGGTCGTATCTGCAACAGCGGTGTCAGTTGAGATTTGCGGCTCGGCCTCACCGAGTTCTTTTTCTGCCTGAAACCAGTGATCTTCGTTTCGGCCGTGCAGACCTCCCTCCGATTCCCAAATTGAATATGCACGCTCACGAATTCGCTGCTCACGGTTTGTCATCGCGTCCTCCTTGGTCGAAAAGGACAGAACCTAAGAGCGGAGTGAATGTTCCGCGCGCCTACTGCTCTGGAGGAGTTGTCGGAAACGGGCTCAGAGAGACGGCGGCCGGCTTCGTTTTGGTCCGTCGATCTTTTGGAGAATCGCGCTATCCTGTCTGCCATGGTTAGCCCACCTCAGCCCTCGTTCCGTCGAGGGCTTTCTTTTGATCGGCCAGTCGCGGCCTTTTCACAAGGTCAATTGGTGTGATCGCGCGGCAAGGCTCAACTGCGGAACGGCCCCCTCGGGAGAGTGCATTGTCAAAACCTAAACTGTGTCGGAAAGGCCGGATCGGTGGGCGCGACGGATGGCGGCGTTGAGGATGCGGAGCGCTTCCGCCGTCTGTCACTCGCTTCAGCGCCTCGAACCGAGCTTTCGACCATCGAGCGCATTGCGCCGTTGTCGTTAGCGGCGACGGCGACGGCCCGACGATGTCCGGCGTCGATGGAATAGCCGTTTCCGCCACCCATTTCCGGTGCGACCACCGGCGGTTGGACGATGCCGACGGCCTTGATCGTGGCCAGCATCAGCGCATCGGCCTGCGGCGAAGACTTCTACTGGCGCATCCGGTCGGGATTGCCCTTCAGAGCGCGGGGTCAACCTTCATGATCTGCATTCCCGCTGACCGCTCCTCGAAGGCACAGGTACGGTCGCGATCACCGGGAAGGCGAAGACGGAGCGGCGGCAGCTTGCTAGCCGACCCCCAAGCGGGTTGAACGACGGAGAGCCGGACCTGGTCCAGGACGCCATCACAAAAAGCGGGATTGGAGTGCTTTCGATGTTGCGATGTCTCGGCGCGATTTTTTCGACATTTGGTTGCTGCCGCAGTCCCCAAATGAAAAAGAAGGGAGGACGCAATCCGGCGTCTATAAGGCCATTTTGCTGCTCAGCTTCCGCAAGATAGCGAAAATCAGATAAGGAGACTTATGGAACTTTCTCGCCAACGATCGTGAACGGAACATTCATACCGACGCCCTTTGCCGAGGTTGATCTGCCGAGACAATGGATGAACCTAAGGTATCCATGCAGACTTCGCAGGCATTTGTTCGCGAAATTTCTGCCAAGGTGATTGACGATGGAAAGTCTGTCATCGGTGTCGTTGCCAGTGTCGGCGCGTCTTGGGCAGTGGAGATAGTTACGTTGTGATCGACCCCGCCTGCCTCGCTCTTTCCGAAAATGACCGTACCTGGAAGGCGCATCTTGACACCAACAAGATCTCTCGAAGTCTCCGAAGTTCTACTACGATAAGCTAAACATCAGAAAGACAAAACTGCCGGAGTAGGAACCCTAGAGCCGGTTCGCGTGATTGCGGCACCTGCTGGGGCGGCTGACAAGACGAGACGATGTTTGCTTAGGAGAAGGTTGCTGTGGAACAGTTCACCTCCGGTCGGGTTACCCAATTCTCGGCAATAAAAGGAGAACACTGTGGATCACAGCAATCATGTCCGCCTCACCGCGGCCGAACTCACACCTGCAATTATTGAAGGCGCGACCGTGTACGGCGCCGATGACGACACGGTCGGCAAGGTCGATCATGTACATGGCGCAGGCGCCTCCAGCCAGGCAATTATCGACGTCGGCGGGTTTCTTGGGATCGGCGCAAAGCCTGTAGCAGTTCCGCTTACGGAACTCGAGTTCATGAGAGACGAGGATGGCGACATTCATGCCCTTGTTGATTTCCACTGAGAGCTGACCCGGCGCAGCCAGATATTTCCATTGAGAATTGACCCATGTTTCAACCGTCCCTCGCATGTTTTCAGCGGGGGCTCTGGA
>NZ_LMDA01000007.1 GCF_001424985.1 Rhizobium sp. Root1212 | reverse complement strand
CTGCAGAGGCAGAAGAACGATACTACGCCACGCTGGACGCACCAGCTATGGCCGCATAACTTAAACCAAACGGTCTCCGGCAAAGTCGGGGCGGTTCACCTGGCCCGCGATCCTCTGCGCTTTCGGCACTGTCATCGATAAACCTGCGTTTCTGGGCGATCGCCACCTGAAGCGTGCTCAGTACGTCACGGCCCATCGGCTGTTTAGAAGGTATCTCCGTATCATCGCCACCGAGTTGCCCCTTTGGGCGGCAGCCTTTGCGGCCGCAAGTGCGGTGTCATGGTGCGGAAATGGCTCAGACCATAGATTGTTGACCTGGTAGTCGAATCCACCGTCATGTTCCTCGGCGTAACAAACCAGGGGCAAAGCTTTCCTCCAATGGTTCTTATTTGATGGTGATCCCTCGTTCCGTAAGGCGCGTTTTGACGCGTTCGACGACATCGAAACGCGTCTCGGTCCACTGCGCGGTCTCCGCCCAGTACTCGGCCTTAACTGTTACCTTTTCGCCTGCTATGTCCTCAATCACGACTCTGGGGGGAGGATTTTTCTGTACGCGCGGGTCGGCGGAAATGATCTCTGACATAATGTGCTTCACAAGATTGATATCCGCGTCATTCGCCACAGCTACAGCAACTTCTTGGCGGCGCTCGGGCTCACGGCTGTGATTGATGATCGGCGTATTCCAGAGTGTTGAATTCGGCGCGAGAAGATAGAGACCATCTGTGTTTCTTAATTCGGTTGCGAAGAGCCCGACCTCGATGACTTTCCCCTTGAGTGCTGCCGTTTCAATGAAGTCGCCAAGTCTGAAAGGGCGTAGCACCAATAGCATAATGCCGGCTGCTATGTTCTGCAGGGTTCCTTGCAGCGCGAGACCTATCGCGAGACCAGCAGCTCCCAACGCAGCGACAATGGAAGCGGTCTGAACACCGAATTGGCCAAGCACCATCACCAAGACGACAATAAGCAAACCGTAGTGGAGAACATTCTCGAAAAAGCGCGCGAGCGTTTCGTCGATTCCGTGGATACGGGCCAGACCCTTATAAGCCCATCGGCTAATGATGCCGGATAAGATCCAACCCACTATAAGGAGTACAATGGCGCCGACGAGTGAAAGTCCGTAATGAATTGCGAGGGTGCCAAGTTGGGCAAGAGCCGTCGGAGAGTTAGCGATAGCGGCGGAAGTCTGCTCTTCCATGTGGGCTCCCGGTATAAGCGAAATAACAAAACCTTCGTGGCGTTTCCAACCCCGACCTTTTGATATTGTTCCACAAATTCAGGCTTTCCGATCTTGCGCGCCGCGGACATGCCTACGGACGGGCCTTGACTGTTCCAAGTCCGGTTCCACTTCTCGACGTGCACGGTATTTCAGGAGATGGTTAAAATTGAGCAGGCTTAGGAATGCCACACTCGTGCAGGCCGTCGCGGGTGTGCTCGTCATCGGAATATCGATATGGGCCTTCTCACGGTCGGCGCCCAATGAAGTTGACCCTGGCCGTGCAAACAAGCAGGAACGCGGCAGACGAGCCGAAACGCCTGAGCAGATACCCGCAAAAGGCCTTCTCGACGTTATTTATCGGACCTACCGCGAGGTTCTGGATGATCGGGTGATGCTTGTTTCAGCGGGGGTTGCGTTTTATCTCTTCCTGTCAATTTTCCCGGCACTTGCGGGTCTGGTTTCGCTCTACGCCCTGATCGCTGATCCCGGAGATATCTCTCTCCATCTCCGCGACGTGGGCGTATTCCTGCCTACCGGAGCATTTCAGCTTTTCGCGGATCAGATCGAGGTGCTGGCGAAGCGCAACGACAATACATTGGGATTGACGTTCTTCATTGGTCTCGGTGTTGCAATTTGGGGAACGCATCGAGGTACTATGGCCATCTTTGACGCGATGAACATCGCTTATGAAGAGAAGGAGAAGCGCGGGTTTATCTGGCTGAACTTTCTTGGCCTTGCTTTCACGGCTGCGGGCATCTTTGCCTCCGTTGCAATGGTCGGGCTCGTGGCCGTATTGCCCGTCGCGTTGACGTACGTTTGGCTCGATCAGGACATTGAACGTGCTGCTTTGATCTTGCGATGGCCGTTGTTGTTGGCATTCGTGCTTGTCGGATCCTCGGCCGTTTATCGGTTTGGACCAAGCCGCCAACCGGCGAAATTGCGATGGATTACATGGGGAGCGGCTCTCACCACTCTCGGCTGGTGCGGCATGTCCGTCGGATTTTCGATCTACCTTGACCATTTTGCAAACTACAGCGCGACCTACGGAACGCTTGGAGTCCTGATCGGTTTTCTGGTTTGGCTATGGTTGTCGATTGCCATTCTGTTCATCGGTGGAGAACTTAACGCCGAACTGGAGCGTCAGACGGAGAAAGATACGACGACCGGGCCCGCGCTACCCATGGGCGTAAGGGGAGCATACGTCGCCGACACAGTCGGTGAATCCTTTCGTCGGTAACCCGATTTACTTTCTGAACGATACGGCGATGGTGATCATTTCGCGAATGCGATGAGAAATCACAAAAGCTCTTCCGAGGCCTGATCGCTGACGCCACCCCACACCGTAGCCGCTGGCGGGCCGCAGATATCGGGTCTTTTCGCATGAGTTCACCTCAACCCAGTCGTCAATTGAGCCGGCGAGGATGCGTGCCCATGATGATGGTGTGGGGAATCGTGGAACCTTTACGCCCCCCCGTGGTTCCAAATGTCGAGATTGTGGCGTGTCAATCGGACATGACGGGGATGGTGGACGCAGCGGTTTTTCCGATTTCTCGCTGCGGGCAACGAAATGCCAGGCGAGCGCCCAACCCGTCCGCCGTGATCTCAACCACTTGTCGGGGCAGCTTGATCGATCCCCCAACCAAACAGCTTGGAGAGCAGGAGCGGAAGGTCGAACTGGACCAGGCGGCAGATTACACCGTCCAAATGCTGCATGAGGAGGCGCATCTCATAGGGTGGCAGCGGGTCGAGTTTCTCAACTCGATGATGGATTCCGTCGACGCGCGGCTTTCTGCGCTTGGAGAGGAAGTGGTGTCGGATGGCTCTGAACCGGGCCTTCCTTAGAATTCAAGAGGAAATGCAAAATGACAAAGCGTAAAATGATCGATACGGGGACCGAGTGTTTGTATTTAGTCGAGAGCGTCCTTGGAGGTTTCGGCTTTGAGACATAGCATTGATGAATTCCGAAGTATTCTGAGCGGCTAAGCGCCGCTGCGTCGACGCTATAGCTAGTCACGGAAGCTCGGAGCTTGCCCGCGTCACGTTTGTTGAAGCGGCGGTCTCGGCCAAGGTACTCGCATGATAGGACGAGATCGGCGGCCGACAAGAAGCTTCCCGCTATCCGCCGGCCTGCTGTTAGGCCTGGGCCTTGGAGGCTTCTTCGACGGCATTGTTCTGCACCAGCTTCTGCAATGGCACCATATGGTCAGTTCCTGGTACCCGATCACCACGATCGAAAACCTTGAACTGAACACCTTCTGGGACGGCGTCTTCCATTCTGGTACCTACGTGTTCGTATTGGCCGGCCTTTTCATCCTGTGGCGGTCCGGCCGTCTCAGCCATTTCCGCTGGTCGACGGGCTACCTCGTGGCGACGATGCTCATCGGCTTCGGATCGTTCAACCTTGTCGAAGGCGTTATCGACCACCAGGTGCTCGGCCTCCACCACGTCAACGAAACCGTTCCTCACGGGGAGTGGCTCTTCTGGGACCTCGGGTTTCTTGCCTGGGGTGGGGCCATGGTCGCCACTGGCGTGCTGATCATGAGGAAACGCAATGGCTGAGACGCTGCGTGAAGCCCGCACTGCGTTGATCTGGGCTGCTTTCGGTCTTGGTCTTGTCTTCGCGACCCGTCCGGTATGGTCGTTTCTTCTGTTCGGCCCCAACTTCACGCTTGAAGACCTGCTTTCACTGCGCTGCTTCGGCTTGCCGATATGACGCATCGGTCAGGCAGAACACATCCGAGCACAAACTAACGGAGCGGGCTATGACCGTATTCAACCCCCGACGTGATTTTGACGCCGAACACCGTGTTTCCCGTCGTGTCGTCATCATTGGCGGCGGTTTCGGCGGCCTGGCCTGTGCCATGGAACTGGGCAACGCCCCAGATATTGATGTCACGGTCGTTGACCGCCGCAATCACAACCTCTTCCAGCCGCTGCTGTACCAGGTGGCGACCGCCGCCCTGTCGCCGGCAGACATCGCCGAACCAATTCGCAAAACGCTTGCCCGTTTCAAGAACATAAACATGATCATGGCAGAGGTGGTCGGCATCGACCCGTCGTCGCGCATGGTGTCCTTGTCTGATGGCGACTCGCTTTCCTACGATCAGTTGGTCATCGCCACCGGCTCCGACTACAACTACTTCGGCCATGATGAATGGCGAGAATTCGCGCCCGGTCTGAAAAGCATTCATGAGGCGCGGCAGATCCGTCATCGACTGCTTCTGGCATTCGAGCGGGCTGAGCGAGCGAAGAGCGAAGCTGAGAAGCAGGCGTTGCTCACCAGCATCGTCATCGGCGGTGGGCCGACGGGCGTCGAAATGGCGGGCGCGATCTCCGAACTTGGTCGCTTCATGATCAGCCGCGATTTCCGAAACCTGCAGCCCGACAATCTGAAAGTGATCCTCGTGGAGGCGGGCCCACGCATACTCGCCGCCTTTCCCGAGCATCTTTTTGCATAGGCGAAGTCCTATCTCGAGAATATCATGTGTATCGACCTGCAGCCAAGAACGGCCGTTGGGCGCATGTTATCGCGATTTGGATGGCTCGGAAATGAAAGCGGAACAAAACTTCAGATGTGAGATTACTGGCCAGGAGGATCACATGACCCAAAGCTCAACAATTCGTCTGGCCATCGTCGCCGTCACGGCACTCGCTTTCAACTCGTTTCCTATCACCGGCAGTGCCCAAGACAATGCGCTGTCCCCTCAGGAATTCGCTGACACGGCCGCCGCTTCAAACACGTTCGAGATCGAGGCCGATGGGGTCGCGATGGAAAAAGCGAAGGATGAAGCAGCGAGGACCTTCGCCAAAGACATGATCTCGGATCACGAGAACGCCGGACTGGCTCTCGCCATGGCAGCGAAGGAAGACAATATCCAAGTTGATGTGACGCTGGACGAGCAGCACCGCAAGCAGCTTGATGCTCTTAAGGCTGCTTCGGAAACGGATTTCGATCAGGCCTATCTCTCGACCCAGGTTCTCGCTCACGAAGAGGCGGTTAAGCTCTTTGACGAATATGCGCAAAGCAACAACTCAGGTGCCCTGAAATCGTTTGCTGAAAAAACTTTGGGAACCCTTCGAGCCCATAACGTTCGCATCCACGGATTGACCAAGAAGTAAGATGCTTCCTAAAAGCCAGCTACGGGTCTCATCCGTGTGAGGGAGGCGCGGGCAGAATGCCGCTGCCAGACATCATGATGCCGCGCCTCGATGGGTTCGGCTTGATCCGTTGGGACCCAGGTCGTAAATACGGCGCGCTTTATTGCCGACATCGAGGAGATGTCACGCCGGACTCTCGGAGAAGGTGTTGAGATTGAAACCATCCGCGGCGGTGGTCTCCGGAATGCATCGGTCCATCCAGTGCAAGTCGAGAATGCGATCTTCAACTTGGCGATCAATGCCCGGAATGCGATAGACGGCCAGGGCAAGCGGACCATCGACGTGGAGAACACTTTCCTCGACGACGATTACGCACGCCAGCATGATGAGGTGACGGCATGCCACAGAAGATCATCGATCAGGTCTTCCTTCTTTTCGAGGAAGCCCGTGGGCAAAGGCACCTGTCTGGGTCTCTCGATGGTCTATGGCTTCGTCAAACAATCTGGCGGTCACATCAAGATTTACAGCGAAGTCGGGCATGGCACGACCATCAAGCTCCATTTTCGCAGAGTGCGGCAGGACGAAGATCATCTCGACAGTGTGGACGTCGGGCCGATCAGCGGCGGGTTAGAACCTATTTTCGTCAACGAGGCCGCGGCAGTGCAGTTATGGAAATCAATTTGAAGGACGAAAGCTGACGAGATCGCAAGCGTTAACTTTTGATGCATGCGACCCAAAGACAGAAAGGCGGACTAGGTTTTCTGCTTGATTTCCCGGATAGGTTCGGTCATGTGCGGCTTGGGGGTTTCGTGTGCCGTTGGCGGCATCGCGCCGAAACTGTTGTTGGTGTTATGAAATCAAGTAGCCTCACCGTACTGGTCATAGATGAAAACCGCATTCGCGCGTCGATCATCGAGGAAGGCCTGCGTGAAGGCGGCTATGATCAGGTGAGGATCATCGACGACATGCACGGGCTGGCGCGGCGCATTGCCGAAATCAACCCGGATGTCATCGTCATCGATCTCGAAAATCCAAACCGTGACATGCTTGAAAGCTTCTTTCAGATTTCCCGTGCTATTCAGCGGCCAATCGCCATGTTTGTCGATAAGTCCGACGAGGCTTCCATCGAGGCGGCTGTGGATGCGGGCGTCTCCGCCTATATTGTCGACGGGCTGAAGCAGGAGCGGGTGCGGCCGATTCTGAAGATGGCGATAAGCCGTTTCAACGCCTTCTCCCGTCTTTCCCGCGAGTTGGATGAAACCCGCGGCGAGCTGGAAAACCGCAAGATCATCGATCGTGCCAAGGGCCTGCTGATGCGTTCGCGCGGGCTGTCGGAAGAGGCGGCCTATGCCTTGCTGCGCAAGGCGGCCATGAACCAGAACCGCAAGATCGTCGAGATCGCCCAAAGCCTCGTCACGGCCGCAAGCCTGCTCGATCCGGGAGCAAGCGAATGACATACGAGATTACAGCGGGTTTCGTGCCGTTGCTCGATAGCGCTATTCTGGTCGCCGCCAGGGAAAAGGGATTTGCGGAGAAGAACAGCATCGCGCTATCGCTGGTGCGCGAACGCTCCTGGGCCTCGATCCGCGACCGGCTGGCGGTCAGCCATTTCAATGTCGCCCATATTCTGGGGCCGATGCCGATTGCCTTCAATCTGGGCCTTGATCCTCTTTCCCCGAAAATGATCGTACCGATGGCATTGGGGCTCGGCGGCAATGCAGTGACTGTTTCGGCAAAGCTCTGGCGGGCGATGGCAGGGCAGGGGGCAATGGCAAACCTCGATGCGTACAACAATGGGCAAGCGCTACGCGGGGTTATTGCCGCCAAACCCTCCGATCCACCTCGCTTCGGTGTCGTCCATCCCTATTCAGGGCATAACTACGAGCTGCGCTACTGGCTGGCGGCAAGCGGTATCGATCCCGACCGCGATATCGAAATCCTCGTTCTGCCGCCGCCGGATATGGGCGATGCGCTTGCCGAAGGCCTGATCGATGGCTATTGCGCCGGCGAACCTTGGAATACCTATGGGGTCCTGAATCGCGGAGCGCATCTCGCGACCACCAAGGCCGCGATCTGGAAATCCAGCCCGGAAAAGGTGCTTGGTGTCAATGCAGGCTGGGCAGAAGCGCATCCAGAGGCACTTTCGGCATTGATTGTCGCGCTTGAGGAAGCGTCGCGCTGGTGCGGGCGAGCCGAAAATCATGCGGAATTGGCGGATATTCTTTCAAGGCCAGCCTATGTCGGGCGTGACAGCGCGCTTCTGCTGCCAGCGTTGACCGGTCTTCTGCCCGTCGGCGGCGGCGATATCCGCGCTGTCCAGGATTTCTTCGTGCCCCAGGCCAAGGCCGCCACCTTCCCGTGGAAGAGCCATGCGCTCTGGTTCTACACGCAGATGGTGCGCTGGGGGCAGATCGAGCATTCCCTGTCGCATCAGCAGATCGCGGCGGAGACCTATCGACCGGATCTCTATCGAAACGTTTTGAAAGCGCAGGGCGTCGTCATGCCTTCGGCGAGCGCGAAGGTGGAAGGGGCACTGACGGTAGAGACACCCGTCGGCTCCTCCGGCACATTAAGCCTTGGCCCTGACGGCTTCTTCGATGGCGGGCTTTTCGATCCGGATGCGGTGGGTGACTATATCGCAGCGCAAGCGAAGCATTTAGCGTGAGCCTATTTTATGCGCAGTGCACAAAATTTGATGCCTATCCTGCGCGTTTGCGATGACCCGATCAGCGGCATCCTGATCCAAAACCTTCCAAGTATTTGAAAAATTTGATGTCAGAAAAACTGGCACGCCTCTTGCTTTGTAAATAGCAGGCCTTCGGGTCACGATATCGGCGTCCAACGAAGGGCGCCTCCAGCAAAGCCGCTGATCAGGAAAAGCGCACGCATCCGCGTGTCTGCACACCTGACCAGCGGCTTTTTGTTTTTCAACCCCGAGATTGGAGCGGCACGACCTTGTCGGGCCTCGGAGAAACTATGTCTGAAAACACCAAAGCCATCTCCCCGGGAGAACCTGCCAAAGCCCTGTGGATGTCCACACTGGCCTTCACCATCTGTTTTGCCGTCTGGACGATCTTTGCGATCATCGGCATCCGCATCAAGCAGGATCTGGGCCTGAGCGAGGCCGAATTCGGCCTGCTGATCGGCACGCCGATCCTGTCGGGCTCGCTGGTACGCATCGTGCTTGGCATCTGGACCGGCCGTTACGGTGGCCGTATTGTCTATACGCTCACCATGCTTGCCGCCGCCCTTTCCACGTTCCTGCTCTCCTACGCCACGACCTTCCCGCAGATGCTACTCGCCGGTCTCGGCGTCGGCCTTGCGGGTGGCTCCTTTGCCGTGGGCGTTGCCTATGTCTCGCCGTTCTTTTCGGCGCAGAAGCAGGGCACGGCGCTCGGCATCTTCGGCGCCGGCAATGTCGGCGCGGCCGTCACCAAGTTTCTTGCCCCCTTGGTGCTGCTGGCCTGGGGTTGGCAGGCCGTTGCCCAGATCTGGGCGCTCGGCCTCATTGTCATGGCCGTGGTCTTCTGGTTTACCACCACCGATGATCCGTCGTTCAAAGCACGGCGCGAGCGTGGCGCCGCACCGCGCAGCCTCGTCCAGGAATTCGCGCCGCTCAAGAATGTGCAGGTCTGGCGCTTCTCGCTCTATTATTTCTTTGCCTTTGGCGGCTTTGTTGCGCTCGCCCTGTGGCTGCCGCGTTATCTCGTCGGCGTCTATGGCTTCGACATCGCCCATGCCGGCATGATCGCCGCAGCATACTCGATCCCCGGCAGCATTTTTCGCGCCTTCGGCGGCATGCTTTCGGATCGCAAGGGTGCCCGCACTGTCATGTACTGGGTTCTCGCCGTCTCGGCGCTTGCAACCCTCATCCTGTCGCTTCCGGCCGCAACAGCGGGTGCCGGCTTCGGCATCACGCCCGCCGTGTTTATCGTGGTGATCTTCGTGCTGGGCTTCTTCATGAGCCTCGGCAAGGCCGCCGTCTACAAGCATATCCCGGCCTACTATCCCGATAGCATCGGCGCTGTCGGCGGTGTCGTCGGCATGGTCGGCGGCCTCGGCGGCTTCATCCTGCCGATCGCCTTCGGGTTCCTGAAGGATATGACCGGCCTTTGGTCGAGCTGCTTCCTGCTGCTCTTTGCCGTCGTCGCCGCGTCGATGATCTGGATGCACCTGTCGATCCGCAAGATCGAGCGCAATGCGCTCTCCATCTCGGCCGTCGCCGCCTGAACCGGGGAAAATCCATGACAGAAAAACTCGTCATCATCGGCAATGGCATGGCGCCGGGGCGCATGCTGGAGCACCTGCTCGACAAAGCGCCTGACCAGTATCAGGTCACCATTTTCAACGCCGAGCCGCGCGTCAATTACGACCGCATCATGCTCTCGCCGGTTCTCTCCGGCGAGAAGGAATTCGAAGAGATCGTCATCCATGGTGACGGCTGGTACATCAAACACGGCATCACTCTCTATAAGGGCCACAGGATCGTTGCGATCGACCGCATCGCCAAGACCGTGACGTCCGATCATGGCGTCACCGAGAGCTACGACAAGCTGGTGATCGCCACCGGCTCCATGCCTTTCATTATCCCGGTTCCGGGCAACGACATGCGCGGCGTCATCACCTATCGCGATCTGGACGACGTGCAGGCCATGCTGCTCGCCGCCCAGTCCCGCGAAAAGGCCGTTGTCATCGGTGGCGGCCTGCTCGGTCTCGAAGCCGCCGCCGGCCTTGCCGGCCGCGGCATGGACGTGACCGTGCTGCACGTCATGCCGACCCTGATGGATCGGCAGCTCGATCCCGCCGCTGGCTACCTTCTCCAGAAGGAACTGGAAGGCCGCGGCATCCAGATCATCTGCAAGGCCAACACCAAGGCGATCATCGGCGATGGCAAGGTCGAGGGCATCGAGCTTGACGACGGCCGCATCATCCCGGCGACGCTGGTGGTGATGGCGGTCGGTATCCGCCCGAGCGTCGGTCTTGCCAAGGAAGCCGGCCTTGCCGTCAACCGCGGCATCGTCGTCGATGACGGCATGCAGACGTCGGATGGCAACATCTGGGCGCTCGGCGAATGCGCCGAAGTCGGCGGCATGGTCTATGGCCTCGTCGCGCCGCTCTACGAGATGGCCCGCATTGCCGCCTCCCATCTGGCGGGCGACCGTTCGCCGGCTTTCGTGCATTCCGATACGCCGACCAAGCTGAAGGTCACGGGTATCGAGCTGTTCTCGCTCGGCGATTTCGCCGATGGAGACGACCGCGAGGAGATCGTGCTGCGCGATGCCTCGGCCGGCGTCTACAAGCGCGTCGTGCTGAAGGAAAACCGCATCATCGGCACCGTTCTTTATGGTGAGACCGCCGATGGCGCCTGGTTTAACGACCTGAAGAAGAAGGCGACCGATATCTCCGACATGCGCGAGACGCTGATCTTCGGGCAGGCCTATCAGGGAGGGTCGCCGCTGGACCCTATGGCGGCCGTTGCAGCCTTGCCGGATGACGCGGAAATCTGTGGCTGCAACGGCGTCTGCAAGGGCAAGATCACCTCGACCATCACTTCCAAGGGTCTGACGTCGCTGGATGACGTGCGCGCCCACACCAAGGCATCCGCCTCCTGCGGCTCCTGCACGGGGCTTGTCGAGAAGCTGATGACGATCACGCTCGGCGACAGCTACAACCCCGCCGCCGTCCAGCCGATGTGCACCTGCACCGAGCTTGGCCATGACGACGTGCGCCGCCTGATCAAGGCGAAGGAGCTGAAGACCATTCCGGCCGTGATGCAGGAACTGGAGTGGAAAACCTCCTGCGGCTGTGCCAAATGCCGCCCGGCGCTCAACTACTACCTCGTCTGCGACTGGCCGGATGAATATGCCGACGATTACCAGTCGCGCTTTATCAACGAGCGTGTGCACGCCAACATCCAGAAGGACGGCACCTATTCCGTCGTGCCGCGCATGTGGGGCGGCGTCACCAACTCGGGCGAGTTGCGTGCCATCGCCGATGTCGTCGACAAGTTCGAGATCCCGCTGGTGAAGGTCACCGGCGGCCAGCGCATCGACCTGCTCGGCATCGAGAAGGAAGACCTGCCAGCCGTCTGGGCCGATCTCGGCAAGGCCGGCTTCATCTCCGGTCAGGCTTATGCCAAGGGCCTGCGCACAGTGAAGACCTGTGTCGGTTCCGACTGGTGCCGCTTCGGCACGCAGGATTCGACAGGGCTCGGCATCCGCATCGAGAAATTCATGTGGGGTTCGTGGACGCCGGCCAAGCTGAAGATGGCGGTTTCCGGCTGTCCGCGAAACTGCGCGGAAGCGACCTGCAAGGATATCGGCGTCATCTGCGTCGACAGTGGTTTCGAGATCCATTTCGCCGGCGCCGCCGGCCTCGACATCAAGGGCACCGAGGTTCTCGGTCTCGTGAAGAGCGAGGACGAGGCGCTGGAGCATATCGTGGCGTTGACCCAGATGTACCGCGAGCAGGCCCGCTATCTCGAGCGCATCTACAAATGGGCAAAGCGCATCGGCCTTGAGGAAATCCGCCGCCAGATCATGGGCGATGCCGACAAGCGCAAGGCCTACTACGACCGCTTCGTCTTCAGCCAGCAATTCGCCCAGGTCGATCCGTGGTCGGAGCGTGTCTCCGGCAAGGACAAGCACGAGTTCCGGCCGATGGCATCCGTCGGCTTCAGCCAGGCCGCCGAGTGAGTTGAGTGATCTGGGAAAGGAAAGAGACATGAACTGGCATCCCATCGGCAACATCGCCGACATTCCGCTCCGGGGCGCGCGCTGCGTGAAGACGCCGCAAGGCAAGATCGGCGTTTTCCGCACGGCGGAAAACGAGGTCTTCGCCATCGAGGACCACTGCCCGCACAAGGGCGGACCACTGACGCAGGGCATCGTTCACGGCAAGGCCGTGACCTGCCCGCTGCACAACTGGGTGATTTCGCTCGAAACCGGCAAGGCGCTGGGGGCGGACGAAGGCGAAGTTCGCACCATCCCTCTTCGCAACGAGGACGGCGAACTCTTCATCGCGCTGGAAAGCCTGATGATGGCGGCGGAGTAACGGCATGACGTGGATCGTGCAGGAAGCTGCGGCAATCTCCCTCTTCTCCCCAGCGGGGAGAAGGTGGCGCGTAGCGTCGGATGAGGGGGCGGCAGGTTTTGAGCTCCTGGCCAAGGCCCCCTCATCTGCCCAGCGGGCATCTTGTCCACGCTGGGGAGAAGAGGGAGATCGTCGCTTCTGCATCACGAAAACACTGCTTGTATCGGGAGCCGGATATCATGGCTGAAACGAAAACCACCTGTCCCTATTGCGGTGTCGGCTGCGGGGTGATCGCCAAGGTCGATGAGGATGGCAAGGTTTCGGTGAAGGGTGATCCCGATCACCCCGCCAATTTCGGCCGCCTCTGCTCCAAGGGATCGGCGCTGGCGGAGACCATCGATCTCGACGGCCGCCTGCTGGAGCCGGAGATCGACGGCAAGCCGGCAGAGTGGAACGAGGCACTCGATCTCGTCGCCGCGCGTTTCTCCGCAGCGATCGCAGCACATGGCCCGGATTCCGTCGCCTTCTATGTCTCCGGCCAGCTTCTGACCGAGGACTACTACATCGCCAACAAGCTGATGAAGGGCTATATTGGCTCCGCCAATATCGACACGAATTCAAGGCTTTGCATGTCGTCTTCGGTGGCGGGCCACAAGCGGTCCTTCGGCGCCGATACGGTGCCGGGCACCTATGAAGACCTTGAGCTTGCCGATCTCGTCATCCTTACCGGCTCGAACCTCGCCTGGTGCCACCCGGTCATCTACCAGCGCCTTGCCGCTGCAAAAGCTGCCCGGCCGGGCATGAAGGTGGTGGTGATCGATCCGCGCCGGACGATGACGGCCGATTTCGCCGACCTGCATCTGGCGATCCGCCCGGATGGCGATATCGCCTTGTTCAACGGCCTGCTCGCCCATCTCGCCAAGACGAGCGCCATCGACGAAAACTATGTGGCCGCCCACACCAACGGCTTTGCCGATGCCTTTGCCGCTGCGGGCACCTTGCGTTTTCCCGAATTGATGGAACGCACCGGGCTCGGCGCCAGCGAACTGCGTCAGTTTTTCAGCCTGTTCGAACGAACCGAGCGGGTCGTCACCTGCTACAGTCAGGGCGTCAACCAGTCCTCGTCCGGCACCGACAAGGTCAATGCCATCATCAACTGTCATCTGGCGACCGGCCGCATCGGACGTCCGGGCATGGGGCCGTTTTCGCTGACCGGCCAGCCAAACGCCATGGGCGGCCGCGAGGTCGGTGGTCTCGCCAATATGCTGGCGGCCCATATGGCGATCGAAAACCCTGAAGATCGCGACCGCGTGCAGCGCTTCTGGCAGTCGCCGGCCATCGCGGATCATGCCGGGCTGAAGGCCGTCGACATGTTCCGCGCCGTTGCCGACGGGCGCATCAAGGCACTCTGGATCATGGCGACCAATCCGGTCGTCTCGATGCCGGATGCGGATGCCGTCGAGGCGGCTATTGCCGCCTGTCCCTTCGTCGTCGTCTCGGATGTGCTGAAGACGACGGATACCGCCCGCCACGCCCATGTGCTGCTGCCTTCACTCGGCTGGGGCGAAAAGGATGGCGCGGTGACCAATTCGGAGCGCCGCATCTCTCGCCAGCGTCCCTTCTTGGCCGCGCCCGGAAAGGCGAAGGCCGACTGGTGGCAGCTTTGCGAAGTTGCTGATCGCATGGGCTTTGCCGGTTTCGACTACTCCGCGCCTTCGAAGATTTTTGCCGAGCACGCAGCCCTTTCCGCTTTTGAAAACAAGGGCGATCGCGACTTCGATATCGGCGCCTATGCCGGTGTCGAGAATGCCGCCTATCAGGCGATGACGCCGTTCCAATGGCCGCAGCCGGCGGGAAAAGGTTGCGACACGACCCGGTTTTTCTCAAACGGCGGCTTCTATCACCCCGACAGACGGGCGCGCTTCATCGCCGTCTATCCGCCGGAAACGGACCGCACGACAACGGATTTCCCCTTCACGCTCAACACTGGCCGTATCCGCGACCAGTGGCACACGATGACGAGGACGGGAAAAAGCGCCCGGCTTTCGGCCCATATCGCCGAGCCCTTTGCCGAAATCCATCCCCGCGATGCACAGACCATCGGCGTCCGTAGCGCCGGGCTGGTCGAGATCGAAAGCCCCCACGGCAAAAGCTTGGCTCGAGCCCTGATCACCGAGCGGCAGGCCCGCGGCAGTATCTTCGTTCCGATGCACTGGAACGACCAGTTTGCCACTAAAGCTCGCATCGATGCCGTCGTGCCGCCCCTTACCGATCCCGTGTCAGGCCAGCCAGCCTCCAAGAACGTTGCTATTTCAGCCCAACCCTTCGCCGCCGCCCTCTATGGTTTCGCCGTGTCCGCCGCAAAGCCGGTGCAGCCGCAAGCAGACTACTGGGCTTTGGCCAAGGCGGATGGCGGATGGCGGATCGAGTTTGCTTTTGCCGAAGTGCCTGCCGACTGGACCGCATGGTGCCGCGCCACCTTCGGCATTGATGGACATGTCGAGCCTTTGGGCTATGCCGATCACCAGACCGGAGACCTCCGGCTTGCCTTCTTCGATGGCGACAGGCTGCTCGCCGCGCTGTTTCTGGCGCGCGAGCCGGTGGCCGTTGCCCGCACTTGGGCGGTTTCGCAGCTCACAGTCGAACACGGCAACCTGCGCAAGCGCTTCACGCTTGTCGCCGGGCGTCCCGGTGCCGGTCGTCCCGATCCCGGCGCCACCGTCTGCTCATGTTTCGGCGTCGGCGTCAACCAGATCGTCGCCGCCGTGCGCGGTGGCTGCCACAGCGTCGAGGCTGTCGGCAGGCAACTCAATGCCGGAACCAATTGCGGCTCCTGCCGCGCGGAAATCAGGGGGATCATCGATGGATGTCTTGCAGCAGCCGCGGAATGAAGCACCCGCCCGTATGGAGGCCATGGCAAAGCTGCCGGTCTTCTGGGCATTGGAGAACAAGCGGTGCGTCATCGTCGGCGGCTCAGATGCAGCGGCGTGGAAAGCGGAATTGCTCGCCTCCTGCGGCGCCCATGTCGAGGTTTTTGCAGAAACACTCAGCGAGACCTTCGAGGCCCTGCTCGCCCGCCCAGTGGTCCATGCTTCCGCCAAGCTGACCCACAGACCGGAACTCTGGAACAAACAAGCTCTTGCAGGCGCAACGCTCGTAATCGGTGATTTTGAGGAGCAAGACGAGGCCGAGGTTTTCTTCATGACAGCCCACGCTGCGGGCGTGCCGGTCAATGTCATCGACAAGCCGGCCTATTGCCAGTTCCAGTTCGGCTCCATCGTCAACCGCTCGCCGGCGATCATCGCGATCTCGACGGATGGTGCGGCCCCCATCCTTGCGCAGGCCATCCGCCGCTGGATCGAGACGCTTCTGCCGCGCAGCCTGAAGGCATGGGCGGCCCTAGCCCGGTCCGTCCGCGAAAGCGTCAATCTCTGGCTGGAGCCAGGCCCGCAACGCCGCGCCTTCTGGGAAAAATTCGTCGATCGCGCCTTCACCAAGGCCGAAACGCCCGACGAGGCCACGGCGGTCGAACTGATCCGCGAGGCGGAAACGCTCTCCACCACCACCGACCGTGGCCGCGTGACGCTTGTCGGCGCGGGGCCGGGCGATGCCGAGCTTCTGACATTGAAGGCTATGCGCGCCTTGCAGGCGGCCGATGTTATCCTGTTCGACGATCTGGTCTCCGACGATGTGCTGGAACTTGCTCGCCGCGAAGCCAAGCGCATGCTGGTCGGCAAGCGCGGCGATCGCGAAAGCTGCAAGCAGGAGGATATCAACGCGATGATGGTGAGGCTCGCCAAGGCGGGCAAGCGCGTGGTGCGGCTGAAATCCGGCGATCCGATGGTTTTCGGGCGGGCCGGCGAGGAAATCGCCCATCTGCAGGCGGAAGGCATCCCCGTCGATGTCATTCCCGGCATAACAGCGGCAAGTGCCATGGCTTCGCGCCTCGGCATTTCGCTCACGCACCGCGACCACGCCCAGTCCGTGCGCTTCACGACAGGCCATTCCCGCCACAGTGAGCTGCCGGCCGACATCGACTGGCGCTCTATGGCGGATCCACGCACGACGAACATCTTCTATATGGGCGGCCGCACTGCACCGCTGATTGCCGAGCAACTGATGGCGGAAGGCCTTAAAGCCGAAACGCCGGCCGTTATCGTCAGCGAGATCAGTCGGGCCACGGAGCGGCAGTGGCACGGCACGCTTTTCACCATTGCAGAAGGTATCGCGGAGATCGGCTACGAAAGCCCCGTGCTGATCGCGATCGGCGACGTATTTGCTAAACGTCTTTCTCGTGGAAACGATGCGGAAGAGAATATTCCCATGACAGGGAAGGGGCGCTGGTGATGTCCATCGCTCCCGTATTTTTGATTTTGACAATCGCTCTGAGCTGGGTGCGGTTCACCAGGATTTTTCACTCTGCCACGCCGAGCGCTGTGGCGGTGTCGCCGGAGACAATGATCGCCAGCGCCCTCAATATTTCCGCTATTGGACTGGTTTGCGCCAACCACGGCCTCTGGACCGGCATACTTTTAATCTCGCTTGGCACGCTCCTGGCAAAGGTTCTTCCGGCGCATCCATCTCCGCTAATGACGGCTTTCGCATCCACTAGTTTCGGCGTTTATCTTCAACTGTTATCGACATCAGTCTGACCCGTAATTCGCACCGAGTGATTCGTTTCGAAGCTGGGGCTGGTCCTGTTGTACACGCACAGGCAGACACAACACCCGCCTCCTCTTCGGTGGATTTGGGTATGTTTGCCGATAAGAAATCTATGACCGGCTCTCCCCAATCATCCTTCGTGATTTGAACCTGATCTGGATCCTTCAAGGCGAAGACAACAGCAGAGTACCTTGCGAAGCCGACTACCGTTCACGCCTAAAGGCGACTTTGCCGTCGATCGAACATAGGAGCATCGTTGCCCGTGCCTGAAGGCGGACGTTTTCGTACAAGCCGGGTCGCGTCGCCCGCAGCGACACGTGATGGGCGGCTTCAGTTGTTGCGCCTGGTTTATCCACTGATCGAGATAACTTCAATAAGCGCTTGTCTGGTTGACTAAACTGGGACAACCGAAAACACCTTATGTCCTGTCGGACCACAGGATGACCCCATCTCTGAGCCCGACGGTTCGGCACTGGCACGAACATCCACAAGTTCCATAAATATGGTTATGCGATATGTTATACCATAATAATAGGCCGTATAATTTAAGCAGACCATTTATGAAAAGGTAACCTACCGCCCGTCGACAACCCGGAGCGGAATATCGTGAGAACCCCTCTAAGCAGCCCGAAAGAGTTTTAAGATGCACCGGGCCAATCGTTGGCAGGCTCCTCAGCCGTTTTGATGTCGTCTTCTGACGGATCCGGATCACGTTCCATGGCGGCGCGCAGACGAGCAAGTTCGTCTTTAACCACTGCAAAAACTTCCACCTGTATTGCGCCTGTTACCACGGCTTTGTCGATCAGTGCCTCCAGACCCAGCCTGACCTCAGCGCGCCAGTCATCTTCCATTTTTTCGTCTCCTTTTGATTGCCTTGTCGGAAAGCTCGATCCATGTCGGCGCATGGTCGCTCGTGTGGTCCCAACCTCGAACGTCTTTGTCCACCTCGGCCTTGACGAGGCGCGCGGCGACATCCGGGCTGAGCAAAAAGTGATCGAGCCTGAGACCAGCATTCCTGCCGAAAGCGTTCCTGAAATAATCCCAAAAGGTGTAGATCCGCTCGCTGGGATGAAGTGCCCTGATGGCATCTGTCCATCCCTGGCCTAACAGTTGCTTGTAAGCTTCGCGGACCTCAACGCGAAACAGCGCATCGTCGATCCAGCGTTCAGGCTTGTAGACGTCGAGCTCCGTCGGCATGACATTGTAGTCGCCGGCAAGGATGACGGGCACATCAAGCTCAAGAAGTTCCGCAGCATATATCGCAAGGCGTTCAAACCAAGCGAGCTTGTAGTCGAACTTCGGGCCGGGATAGGGATTGCCGTTGGGCAGATACAGGCAGCCGATCACCATGCCCTCGATCGCCGCTTCGATGTATCGGCTTTGGGTGTCGTCGGGATCGCCCGGCAAGCCCTTGCGGGTAAGTAGCGGCTCATTTCCTCTTGCCAGGATCGCGACACCGTTCCAGCTTTTCTGCCCGTGCCAGATGGCGCCGTACCCGGCGGCTTCAATCGCCTTGGCTGGAAATTTGGCGTTCGGGGCTTTCAGCTCCTGAAGACAGACGATATCGGGGGATGCCTCTTCGAGCCATTGCAGTAGGACTGCGAGACGACCGTTGACCCCGTTGACGTTGTAGGTGGCGATTTTCACCTTGACTTATGGTCGCCCTTATCGCCTTCGCCAGGCTTGGCATCGGTTTTCGCCTCGTGCCGCTTGTCTGCCGACAGCGAGCGACCGACATCGACAGACTCCTTGAACCTGCCGTCCTCATCACGGCGCACATAGCGTTTATCGGTTCCGGTATCGATCAGTTCGCGCTTGGACATGGCAGCCTCCGTTGGTTCCTGTTCTCGAAACGCGCGAAAAGGCAAAAAGTTACAGATGGATGGCGATTGGCCGTGAAGCTGCGCGTACAGACTTATCAGATGAAAAATGGGGGATCATTCTCAGGTCGAAATCTCGAACCGGCCATCTGCGTCGCCTCAGTTGGGCTTGAGAAGTGGCACATCTTCGATTTCGCGTTCGTCTTCCATTGCGGAGATGCGATTTTTCGCTGCATCCATGATTGCTGTCAGGAATTCGACCCGCTGCCAACCGAGTGTGTGGGCTTCCTCCATCAGGAGCTGAATAGCGTAGTCCACGGTTTGATCGAGTTCGACCTTCCGTTCCCCGCTTCCTGGCTCGGCTGTCGGTGGATCGATCATTGGCTACTCCTTGAGTTAAGGACGCGGCGGACGGGTTGGGCGCTCGCCTGGCGTTTCGTTGCCCGCAGCGAGAAATCGGAAAAACCGCTGCGTCCACCATCCCCGTCATGTCCGATTGACACACCGCGACCTCGCGTTTGAAACCAATGTTGTGTCTGAAAGTTCCTGTCCAATGACGAGAAAGCCAGACGATCAACACAAATATCTGGACACGCCCGATGGCCGATACTTTGTTGTGCGGGGACGCCTGTGGCGGAAAAGCAATCCAGCATTGAGCGAAGACGAGCGGGACAGACTGGTGAAAGACCTGATGTCTGCACGACGGACTGTCCGCGACACGCAAGTGGGTAGCGCTGCTAGAGCGGAAGCACGCAGCCAAGTTGATCTGGCCAAAATCGGCCTTGGCGAACGCGGTCCGGCCTGGTGGAATGATGGCCAGCCGGACTACAACCGGCACATGGCGAAAAACACCCCGTATGCACGTTGGTTCGCAAGCCTTTGAACGGTCACATAATTGCGTCTTGCGGCCACCTTTGTCCGTTCGCGACGGCCTGCATTAGATTGACTTGGCGCGGCGCGGGACCCATCTACCTGACATGCCAAGACAAGAGAAGAATGACATCGAACTCCTGAGGACCTGGCCCCTTGCGCCCGCAGCCACGCTTGGATCTTCCGTGCGTGCAAAAGGCATTCTCTTGGAAATGCGGGCGCGCCTTCCGAAGTCTTTGCGAAAGTCGCTCGTTCTCGAAGCCGGTGAGCTCGTCCTGGCAATGCCTGCCACTGCAAAGACGGAATTTAACGCAGCAGCTGGCATTGTCTCTGCCGGCATGAAGGATATCGAAAGCCTGCCTGTCATCCCTCGTGAGATACAGGATATTCTCACGATCAAGCCAGGCGAGAGACACCGCTGGCTCGCGGACGGTCGGCTTCCCAGTGCTGGTACGCGCACGGTCCGGTTGGCAGGTCGCGCGAGGCAGATCACGTTTCACGTCTTTGATCCTCGCGTGGTGGAGGACTTGCTCGATCGGGGTGCGGTTGACGAATGGCGGGAAGACGACCTTGTGGCGGCGGCTGAAAACCGACGGCGGGCCGCTTACAAGGCGAAATTAACGCGCTCGCTGAAGAAGGGAGCGAATACCCCAACACCTGCAAAGAAAGGGTTGGGCGAGGACAGCACGAAACTGACCGGTTGGGAGGAATTTGGACGCGACGGCTTTTTGCGGTGATTGTCCGTCATACGTGGAGGGGTCCTTCCTGAAACGTTGGCGGTATGCGGGCAATAGCCGATAGGCACAGATCGTCCGGTTTAGAGAAGCAACGGCGTTTCCGCACCCACCTTTTTCTTGGCCCAGAGTTCGTCAGTGCGGTCCATGACGATGAGTTCCGGTGGAAAAATCCGTTTCTGAAACGCGTAGGCTTCGTCGAAACTTCCACGGAGCCATTGATCGTATTCACGCAACTGAAGCAGGACCGGCATCCGGTTGTGGACGGGCTGGATCGCTTCGTTCGCATCGGTCATCACGCCGCTGTAGACAGGCCCCCATTCATCGCTGACCCGCCACAAGCCCGCCCAGGCGAAGATCGGTTCATCCCGATGGGAAAACCACGTTCGGGTCATTTTCCCCTTTTCGCCTTCAGCTTCTGCGAAATGGGTGACCGGAATCAGACACCGCCATTGCGGTTTGCGCGCCAGCCCGATCCACATGCCCTTTGCCAGGTCGGCGATGTTGTTCACGGGCTTGGGCTTTGCCTCCGGCTTCATAGTCTTCAGCCGCAAAGGGAAGCCCCACGTCATCGACCTCAGCTCACGTACGCCGTCGTTCTCGGTTACGACCATGCCCGGTGTCCCAGGATAAACCTCGTCGGCCGCGTTGGATGCGGTCGGGTTCGGCACGCCGAAATACGCGGCGACTTCTGCGGCTGTCTTGCGAAGGGTATACAGGTTGCACATGCGGTTTCCTCGGATTGGCGCGGATCGATTACAACATAGAGCGGTTTGAGCGGCGTAGAATAGCTGTTCCCGGCGGGCTGCCGCTTTGCCAGCGGTCTCGTGTTTCCAGAACATCGAAGTCTTCGGCGGGCAAAGGCTCGCGGAACTGGAACTTGATGACGTCCTGAATGTCACCGGTCAGCCAGTGTTCGTACTCGTTGGGCCTCAAAAGGACAGGCATGCGGTCGTTCAGCGGTCGTACCTTCTCGTTCGCCTCGCCTGTCATGCCCGCGAACACAGCTCCGAACTCTGGCGTATTTCTGCAAAAACCGGCCCAGGCGACGAGCGGCTGTCGATGAAGGCTGAACCAGGTTCTCGTCTTTCCG
The DNA here is from genome assembly GCF_001424985.1 of Rhizobium sp. Root1212. Taxonomy (GTDB): domain Bacteria; phylum Pseudomonadota; class Alphaproteobacteria; order Rhizobiales; family Rhizobiaceae; genus Pararhizobium. The sequence goes on along the minus strand of NZ_LMDA01000007.1, from coordinate 68,959 downwards.
CCTTTCGGGCCGTCAGGATTGGCAAAATGCGTCAGCGGGATCAGGCATCGATAACGTGGATCGACGACCGTCTGCTCCCACATGGCATTGGTCAGATCGGCGACAAGGCCAAGCCGGGTCGGCGGACCATCGCGTGACTTGCGCGGGAAACCCCACGGAACAGACTTGAGGACGCGCACGCCATTCTTCTTGAAGACGACGAGGCCCGGCATTCCCTCGATCGTCTCGCTCGGCACGTCCGTTGCCGATTGAACGTCGACCGCGAATTCCGAGACGACCTCCTCAATACTCCTGGTGATGGCGAACAGACGGGACATCTGTGACTAACCTCTGACGATGAGGCGACGAAGCCGGCCGATCTCCGCGGCCAGCATCAACATGCCGGCGCTGACGATGACGGCAACGGTATCGCTGTGGCCGGCCGTCTCGGCCAGTGTGGGCATATCCACCATGAAGGCAGGCTCCAGGGGAATGATCTCTCCGCGAACCAGGAGTTGCGCCCGCTCGTTGGTGGCGGCCTCGATACCTTGTTCGATCAGCCGGCGCCGTTCTTTGAGCGTGACACCATGGATCGTGTTGGCCGCGGTCTCAAGCGTCGTGACGATATCCGTCGATACGTTTGCTTGCACGCCGCTCAATGGAAATTCCTCGATTTCACCCGCAAGGTATCAATATGGAGATCGGGAATATAGATGTCCCTTGTCTGGACCGCAGGCTTCGGGGTGTCGCGCGGGTCCGGGCCGCCGCCACTTTTGACCTGGTCGCCGCGGCCGTGCGGGAGCACGAATGCGCTGTCCCGATCGCCAAGGCTCGACAGATCGCTTGAGAAGTCGAACAGCTTCTGGGCAACCAGATGGACAACTTCGCCTTCTCGCTGAATCTTGCCGTGAATACCCATCATCGACGCTGTCATCAGCACCCTTCGCTGCTTTTCGAACAGCGAAGGCCAGACGACTGCGTTGACGATGCCGGTTTCGTCTTCCAGCGTCAGGAACATCACGCCTTTGGCTGATCCCGGCCTTTGCCGCACAAGAACAAGGCCAGCCGTCCAGAGCCATCTGCCGTCGCGCTCACTCATCGCTTGCGCACAGGTCACAATGCGTTTGGCTTGAAGGTCCTTGCGGAGAAACGACATCGGATGAGCGCGCAGGGTTAGCCCGGTATTGGTGTAGTCCTCGATGACCTCTCGTCCCTCCGTCATGGACTTCAGTGTCACATCTGGTTCCTGCAGTTCGGCGACGGTTTTTGCTTCGCGCGCGGCAGCCGCCGCCCACAGCTCCAGCGGTTCGTCGCGCAGCGCCTTGATGTCCCAGAGCGCTTCGCGCCGTTCAAGACCCAGCGACGGCAGGAAGGCGTCTGCCTTGGCCAACTTGACCAGAGAGGCCGTCGGCACGCTAGAGCGACGCCACATGTCGTCGGCACTCTCAAACGGCTGCTCTGCCCGCGCCAACACCAACCGCGCGACGTCGTTAATCGGAACCCCTTTGACAACCCGCATCCCAAGACGCACGGCGAAACGGTCCGTAATTCCGATGCGCTCGAGAGTGCAGTCCCAGCGGGACGCGTTGACGCAGACAGGACGGACCTCGACCCCGTGCTGGCGGGCGTCGGTGACGATCTGCGCCACGGAATAAAACCCCATCGGCTGGCTGTTGATCAGCGCCGCACAGAAGATATCGGGATGATGGCATTTCATCCAGGACGAGGCATATGCGATCAAAGCGAACGACGCCGCATGGCTTTCGGGAAAGCCGTACGAACCAAAGCCTTCCAGCTGTGTGAAGGTCCTCTCGGCGAACTCGGGTGTGTATCCATTCTTCACCATGCCGCTGACCAGCTTGTCCTTGAACTTCGAGACACCGCCCGTGAACTTGAAAGTCGCCATGGCGCGCCGCAGCTGATCGGCCTCGCCGGCAGAAAACCCGGCGCAGACCATCGCCACCTTCATGGCGCTCTCCTGAAACAACGGAACGCCCAGGGTTTTCCCCAACACGGCCTCCAGTTCCGGCGTCGGATATTCGACCTTCTCCTTGCCTTCGCGGCGGCGCAGATAGGGATGAACCATGTCGCCCTGGATCGGACCGGGCCTGACGATCGCCACCTGGACCACAAGATCGTAGAACTCGCGTGGCTTCAGTCGTGGCAGCATGGCCATTTGCGCCCGGCTTTCGATCTGGAAGGTGCCAAGTGTATCGGCGCGACGGATCATGGCGTAGGTTCTGGCATCCCCTTGTGGGATATCGGCAAGGCCCTTTGGATCGTTTTTATAAGAGGCCAGCATCTCGAAGGATCGCGCCATGCACGACAACATGCCCAGCGCAAGGACATCGACCTTCATGAACTTCAGCGCCTCAATGTCGTCCTTGTCCCATTCGACAACCTGGCGATCCTTCATCGACGCCGGCTCGATCGGCACCAGGTCGTCCAGGCGGTCCTGCGTCAGCACGAAACCTCCGGGATGCTGGCCGAGATGCCTCGGTGCGCCCATCAGCTGACCCGCGAGGTCCAGCGCCAGGCGCAGTCGGTAATCCGACGTGTTCATGTTGTTTTCTTTGAGCTGTTTTTCGCCGACCCCGTCTTTCGACCATCCCCAGATCCCCGACGACAGTTGACCGATGAGGTCTTCGGGCAGGCCGAGCGCCTTGCCGACATCACGCAGAGCGCCCTTGGCGCGATAGCGTGTCACTGTCGAACAGAGGGCAGACCGGCTACGCCCGTAGGTTTCGTAGATCCACTGGATGACCTCCTCGCGCCTGTTGTGCTCGAAGTCCACGTCGATGTCAGGTGGTTCGTTCCGCTCCATCGACACGAAGCGTTCGAAGAGCAGGTCCGAGGTTTCCGGATTGATACTGGTGATCCCAAGACAATAGCAGACGGCCGAGTTGGCGGCGCTTCCGCGCCCTTGGCATAGAATGCCCTTTGACCGGGCGTACCGGACGATGGAGTAGACCGTCAGAAAATACGGCGCGTATCGCATGACCCGGATCAGCTCGAGCTCATGCAAGATGGCTTTGCGGACCTTTTCCGGAAGACCTTCGGGATATCGCTCGGTTGCGCCTTCCCAGGCGAACTTGGCCAGTGACTGCTGGGCATCGAGCCCCGGAACGATCGCTTCCTCGGGGTACTGGTACTGCAGTTCACTCATATCGAACTTGCAGCGCTCCACGACCTCGCGCGTCCTTGCCAGCGCCTCCGGATACTCGGAAAACAGGCGATGCATTTCCTCGGGGTCTTTCAGGAAGCGGTCGGCATGGCGCTCGCGGTCGAAACCGACGCTGTCGATGGTCGTGCGGTTTCGGATGCAGGTGACGATATCCTGCAGCTGACGGCGGCCGGGATCGTGAAACAGCACGTTGTTGGTGACAACGGTCTTCACACCATGCCTGAGAGCCAGGTGAGAAAGGTTGTGAAGACGGAGCCTGTCGTTCGGGCGGCGGCGCAGACACAGGCTGACATAGGCCCTGTCGCCGAAGATCGCAGCGATTTTGCGCAGCTGCCCGGCATAGACGTCATCCGCCTCGTCTGGCACGAGGACTGCGATCAGGCCCTCGCTATAAGCTTCGACGTCTTCAAGCTGGAGGATACATTTTCCCTTGCCGCCCCGGCTTTTGCCAAGAGACAGCAGGCGCGTCAGCCGTGAATAGGCAGCGCGCTCAGTCGGGTAGACAAGGATCGCCATGCCGTCGGCGAGGTCGAGGCGACAGCCGACAACCAGGCGAACGTCCGTGGCTTTTGCCGCCTCCCAGGCGCGCACGATCCCGGCCAAAGAGTTGCGATCGACAATGCCAAGAGCGTCGATGCCCATGGCGGCGGCGGTGGCAAACAATTCCTCCGCGCTCGACGCTCCCCGAAGAAAGCTGAAATGCGTCGTCACCTGGAGTTCGGCGTATCTCATCCGAAAATCCCGTGCAGAAACCACCGGTGCGATCCGGTGCTTAAATCCACGCCGTCGCCTGCGCGATAGACCCAGAGGCGCTCGCCCTGCTCGTCCTCGACAACGAAGTAATCGCGCACTGCCTCCATCTCGCGTGGACGCAACCACCACTCGCCGAAGATGCGCTCGGGTCCATCCGCCCGGACGATGCTGCGGCGTTTTCCCCGCCATGTCACCACCACGGGCGGCTGGTCCGGCAGCACGGCCAAGGTCTCGATCTGCTCGGGATGGGCGAACAGCCGTGACGGCCGGGGCCATTTGACGGCCCAGTCGGCTCCCGTTTCATCCGCGACTGGCGATATGCGTCTGACTGAGCGTTCCGGAACGTCAGAGGCCACCGGTGTCAGACGGTACAGTCGTTGGCCGCGATTGCCCAGAACGTCAATGAGCGGTGTGACATCGACCACCTCTTCTTCGATCAGCGACGACGTAACCTGCCGCTCTTCCAGCGGCTCGACCATGACAGCGACAAGGATCATCTTCTCGATGCCGAAGCCGGGATCGATCTTCTCGATCTGGTCGCAGAGCAGCTTTGTCAGGCGTCGCGGGTCGCGAACAGGCTTTTGAAGGCCGGCGCGTACCGACTGCCGTGTGTTGTCCACCCGATGAATGACGAGGTCGGATCGCCGGACGCCAAGACCGCGCTCCTCAAGCTTGGCGCTCAGCTGGATGACGAGCTTGCCGATATATTTCGCGATCGTGTCCGCCGCGCCGATCGGCTCCTGAAAATTGCGCGAGACTTCGACCAGCTCCGGCGTACGAAGCGGCTCTATCGGCTCCGCCACCCTACCGAAGATCTGGTCCAGACGCCGCCCAACCTCCAGCCCGAAGCGTAGGGTGAGCGGCGCGCGCGGCATGGCCGACAACTCGCCCACGGTTTCCACACCGAGAACCCGCAGGCCATGGATCGTGTCGGGCGGTAGGCGTAGGCATTGGATCGGCAATCCCACGACGGCCTTCGAGACACCGCCAATTGGAACAATCGTCGTTTCCGCAGACACAAGCCTGGTAATTGCGTGTGAAGCACCCCAGGTGTCTGACACCGCGGCCCGGACGGTCAGGCCTTTTCCACGAAGCAAATTGACAAGGCCCGTGATCATCAATGTCTCGCCGCCTCGAAGATGGTCGGCACCTTCCGTATCCATCACGAGACCGTCCGTGCCATCGACCGCGACGACCGGGCTATACTGTTTGAGCGCCCAGAGCGTTAGCCGCTCGAGAGCCGCGGCATCTGCGGCCGGATCTGCATCGATCATGGTAAGACCAGCGATGACGGCCTGCGCCTTGCTGGCCGCCATGCCGATACGAAGGCCGAGTTTCCGTGCGGCAGGATCCGCAGCCGATACCCATCGCTTCGATCCGGATTTCGAGATAACGACGATCGGCTGGTCAGATGGCACGACTCCCTCTCCATGCTTGCGTATCCGATCCGTCGCCAGATACGGGAAATAGGCACACACGACCCTTGGCATCACAGGCTCCCAGTTCGAACTCGGCACACTCGCCTGCTTTCACGCGCATCAACTCGGCCAGCCATCGCGCCCGTCCGACGCCGACAGTTGGCAAAGGCTCCGATGGGAGAACGCTGATGCGCCACCGTGTCGTTGACGCTGAGGGGTTTCCGAAGTCGGAGGCCTCGGACTGCCGCCGCCACCTTCTGACGATCAACCCCATCGTCCCGGTTTTCTCAGCAGCGAGCTGGAGGCGGCGCGACTGTGTCATCGGCAGCCTGACCAGCTCCCCCACCACAGCCGCAAGACCGCCAAAGGACAGTCCCTCTTCCATCGATGCCAGGACATCCTCTTCCCGGTCGGCTTCGCAGTAGATCACGCGGTCAGGATGCAAGCCTGCCTGCGACAGTGCAGGACCAAACAGATCGGGACGGGTCAGACACCAAAGGACCTTGCCTTTCGCCCTCGCGGCAATCCCTCCCGCAAAAAGAGCGGCCGCTGCTCCGTCCACGGTCCCGGCGCCGCCGCCGGCGATCTCGTGGATCGCACCAAAGGAAAGGCCGCCGCCCGGAAGACGGTCGTCCATTTCGGGAATACCGAATGGCAGAACGACCGCTTTTCTGGAGGCAGCTCCTTCCAGATGCGCGATCCTCTGCCTGAGATCATCGATGACCCGAGTATAATAGGCGCGCGGCATCGTTCACAGGCCTCCTCGGCTCGCGTTGGGTGGGGCTTCATGTCCCCGAAAACAGTTGACGTTCCCGTTCTGTTCCGATCAAGCAGAAGAGTCAAGGCGGCGAGATTCGGGTTTTTTGTCATCGCAAAAAGCCAATGGGCGGAAAATCGAAATGAATCAGGAATCTAAGCGTCTCGATGGGGCCGCTGGTGCGGTGGACTTTTCAAAAGGCTGCGGAGACTTGGCCGGAAATTTACGGATTGGGCGGAAGGCGGCGAAGCCACCAGTTCCAAACGCTGATACCGTGTATTCGCCCGGTGTAGTATTTCACCTCGGCAATTTAATACGGCGAACGACAGGCAACACGTTGACCGGAGGGACTGGCGTAGGAGTTGTCTGTCGCGTGATAGGTCCGATAGCGTGTTGCACACCAGCGGATGTGAAGGATGTCTTCGGGCGACAGTATCGACGTATCAGCTTGCACCGAATGAGCAGGAGCGCCGGCGAAGGCCACAACACCGTCGGCGCCGGAAGCAGGAGCGTTACCTTCCATGATGTGAAATGCGCTTGCAGGCGTCACTGTTGATCCCAGCATCAGACCGGCCAAGACAAGTGAGGCGAAGGGCTTTAGTTTCCGAGGCATGGTAGATCCGATCATCCATCTGACCTGAAAACGAAAGCGTTCCGGAATTTGTTCCAAGATCTCCCCGTGGCACCCACAGCGGTCTGACAGTCTATAGCCAAAGATCATCACCAGCCGTGAAACGTGATCCTCCATACGACGAAGGGGCAGTGACACTTTGAAATACTTAATTTGAACTGCTGGCGATCAAGCCTATCGTCAGGCTGTCGGCCTCGCACAAGAACATGCGGCGACGACCACTGGGGCGACAAGCGCGCTCCAAAATCGAATGCAGGTGAAGCCGTGTCCCGTTTAAACAATTCCCATCAGATTTTGGTTGTCGAAGATCAGCCCTTGATTTCGATGGACCTCGAACATGCCCTCGACCAAGCGGGGTTTTCAACCGAGCTTCAGTTCTCGAACACCGGCGCGCTGACGTGGCTTTCTACACACAAGCCAGATTTGGCGATCCTCGATATCGGGTTGCGGGAAGGGTCGAGCGAGAGGGTCGCAATGCACCTGGCCAGCCAGCACGTCCCGTTCATCGTCTATTCCGGTTCGGCGCCATCGGATGCCGCCTCGGTCTTTGAAAACGTCAAATGGATACGAAAGCCTGCAGACCCCACCCTGGTAACGAAGCACGTTGAAGAGCTGCTGCTCCTGGGAGAATTCCAGAAGGACATGGAGGAGAGGGGATGACGGACGACCGATGTATTGCGGGAAGCCACCGGGCTAACTGATCGGCAAAGCCGTCCCATTGAAAATGCGCTTCATCATCACGACTTCAGTCCAGAGATCGGAGCCCCACCATGCTGTATGTCATCGTTGCCATGTCTATCATCGTTTGCACGTTTTTCGTGGGGCGCTTTTTCGCGGCGAAAACCCGGTTGGTCGAGCAGGCGATCGAGGCAGCAATTGCCCGTAAGCTGTCGATGTCGCCAATGGCTATTGAGCTTGGACATCTGAAGGAACAAAACTGCGTCATGCGCAACTTGTTGATCGACATGCTTGAGAATGAGGGGTCGGTCACGCCTCCCGCAACGAAAACGCCTGGTGAACATGATCGCGCCGTCAAAGCCAGAATTCGGCGACGGCGCGAGATTTTCGGTGAGGCGGTATTCCTTCTTCAGCAATCGGGCCATCCCAAAAGCAAAATCCAAGACCTCAAGATCAACGGATAAAGGTGTGACGGCTTTCTTCGAAAGCTCGTCATTTTTTCAGATATCATCCATTGCTGGCCGGCACGGGGTTAAAGGCCCAAAGTGAGATTGGTTGGCGAAAGTGGATGCCAACCCCTTTTAGCATCGAGAATGTGGGCGCGCTGCCTTGAAGGACCGCGAAGTGGAAAGCTGGACTTTCGCAGATTGAACCGACTGATCTTGTTGAGCTTGTGCCGGTGGAGATTTGCGCGAGTCGGGCGCGTGGGAGATGGTGCAATGCACGGAATACCGCAGCTTGTTTCAGAGCTGGTTCGGGCAGCGAATGAAACCGAGAAGCTTACCGGTATCGACGTCAGCCGCCTGCTTGATCGGGCAATCGCGACCATTGTCGAAATGCGGGCGCAGATTGGTATTGTACCCATCATCGGGCGTGACGCGCTCATCTACCCGCGAACGGTCGCAGCCGGCGCATTGAAGGTCCCTCGCGAAGAATGGCATCATGGCCTTCTCCACGCAGCGGATGGTCAGGGATCTTTACATCGTCCTCGATTCCGAGGTCAGCATCGAGATCAAGGTACCGAGTGAGGCTGAACTCGGCCAGTGACACCGCGCCCCACTTCAGGGTCATCAAAATTTAAGACGTTTGACCCATTTTGATGTGGCCGGCTGACCTGAGCTGCATCCGGTGGACATCTCAGAAACCCTCCGATTTGTATTTCGTTCGGAGGTTTTTTTGTCTGCCGGACTGGAGTTCGACGGACTGGCGTCGTCCTCGTTCTCACGTCGATGCGCTTCCTCACACTGTTGCCTTCGACTTGCCTTGCTGTCGTGTTGCATATGTTTTAGAAGACGGCTGCCGGGCCTGTAGCTCAATTGGTTAGAGCCGTCGGCTCATAACCGATTGGTTGCAGATTCAAGTCCTGCCGGGCCCACCAAAGATCCACAAATGCGTTATGCCCGTCCATCCGCTGAGCTCTCATAGCTCTAAGCATAGGTGCATCTCGACGGGCAGACCCCCGAATTTGAAACCCCAAATCCCGGGGGCAGTTCAATCTGTCCGGGCCTTAGCACAGGGTTAAGAACGACTAATGCGGCGTATTGTTAATAAGGGCGTCAATAAGCCTGATCTGTGAGCGGTTTCCGCGCTTATATTCACTGATCAGTATCCTGGCCTCCGCCGTCGCATCACGGCGCGCGATGCTGTGCTGAGTACACCAAGCATCCAGAACAGTCTGGAGCATTGTGAGATCTTTCGGCGGTATTGCTGTATCGGAAATATGCATCATTTTCCTCCCAAGGAATTGACACTTTGCCGTAAAGCCGCCTCCTCGCGACGTCCGGCATGACCATACTCAGACAAAAGTCTCAGTGGCACAAGGCAAAAGCGCGTTCGACATCGTGAGGTACGTACCCGTTTTTCGCCGCCGGTTTGGGAGCGGCTCACAGCGCGTTCGCCCAGTCGACATTGACCATGTCCCGACGGTGGACGGCGGCGATGAAGATATCGGCAGCACGGAAAACGGTAGATTCCATTTTCAAATTCAACGAGGAACGTATCAGTGCATCCTCGCTCTCGTGGCCACATACACTCGGCAGCTTACGGTTTGAACGCCTCCGATAGACCCGCGCGTGCACTTTCCTAATTCCATTCCTTCCCCCCAGATTGTCGTTCTGTGAAGGCAAAGCTCCATCCCTTGGGACAACCTACGGTCATGCCGGAATTCAGCACGGAAGTCGCACCAGTGCTCGATTAACTGGCGTTTGCACGCGGCAGCCATCTTCGCCGACGGGCGTCAGGAGCCGTGCGATGACGTAGATCAAGATTTCGATGTAACGCAAATTCACAAAAAACTATTCCCGATCTTACTGATATTATGTGCTTTTTAAAAAAAATGTCAAAACCACAATAATTCTAGGGGTTTCCGGATAACCGGCCGAAAGCTAATTACGTCGCGTCGTTCATAGCGTGAGGCTCGATACGTTGAGATTTTTTTTCCACATCCATGCAGGTACAACCCGCGACACAGATCGTTTAGGGACTGAGTTGGCAAACATGCAAGACGCAATCCGATACGCTTGGCAGGTGAAGCGTGAAGTCGCATCGGATTTGCAGTCTTCGGACGTGACTGTTGTCATACAGGGTCCGTCAATGGTCGCCTCTCTTGCAAATAATGATGAGGGAAATAATGAGCGGAGCGCTTTTGTTTTCGAAACCCAGGCAAGCATGATTGTGATGAGTGACACGGCGGTGGGAATACTCAACTAATCGCCTCGATTGCGTCATCAGCCAATTCGAGCGCAATTTCACCGCTAGAGCACCTGTCAATGTGAAGATCAGGGCCTCGCGAGGGAGTCAGACACGACTGTTACAACCTGCTCATCTAAAGTGGTAAGTCGACAGCTGTTGATTTATTATATTTAATCAGCGACGCAACAGATCATTTAAATATGAGTCTCTGCTTGTCCGCAAATTGGTTACCCCAATTTCTGCTGCCGAGCCATCGACTAATAATCGGGACCCTATCGGCGCGCCTTGGCGCAGCACTATCGCGATCCCTGAAGTATCCCCCTTACTCTTGTCGCTCACCATGCACAGACTGTGAAAAAGGATGACCGCAAATGGCCATTGAAAGCTTTCCCGAGCTAATGCAAATTCTGGCGGAGGAATTTGAGCGTAGCGGAATAGAGCCCCAAGTATTTGCGCAAAGAGCCGGCATCACCGAAGACCGGCTGGAACTTCTTCAGACGGGCGCCTGGGAATATCTGACGATCATGGACTTTGGAGCAATTGCACAAAATCTCGATGTCGACATCGGCGATTTGTTTTCATCGCCCCGCTGAAAGCCGCGTTGCAGGATGTTCAAATGAACCCGCCCACAAGCCATTTTGGTTGTCCTGCGCCGCCAGTTCCGCCACTGCGTAGGCGGTCGATACCGGTGATCCCGAAGGCAACGTTGCCGCAAAGGCAATGCCTGCTGATATAATCGCTGTACCGACATCGACTGTGCTGTCACCGATCTTTACCGCACAGATGACAAAGCTTGCTCCGTCCTTTGCTTTCCCGATCGGCTGGCATCCGACTGTGCCAGTTGAAAACAGAGCCGCCAAAGACGCGAGTGAGCGCATTCCGCAATCACCTTCCTGCCCGTCAGGTGCGCGATAGCTTGTGCCCCGGATGCAGGATTGAACGCCGAACAGCCTGTATCTCCTGCCTTCGTGCCTCCAGGTATCTCCGGTCTCGAATGTGACATCCGAGGAAAACGGGATGGTCTTGGCTTCGGCACTGGCCTCTGACCCGACGATAAGTGCAAAAAGCAGCGTTAGCTCAATCCGCATTTTGAAACTCCATCTTTTTTGAAAGCGATTGCGCGTGTTCAAGATCGGGACGCCGTAGTCGACCGGCCGGCGTCTTTCCGATCTCTGCGAGACCGAGAAACACCATGCTGTCATCGTCATTGACAGTGCGGTAGGGCTCGCCGTCGCCACCAACGAGGGCGAAGCAGGACGCTGGTATAGTCTGGCCTTGCGCGGTCGAGAGCATCAGGGTCTTGCAGAGGATGACGTGCGCCCGCCTGTTGTAAATCGCTCCGGCATAGTCACGAACGGCGTCTATACACGTCCATGTCTGCACCCGGTTGTAGGTCACCGTCTTCGTTGGGCAGCCGTTCAAGCCTCGTAGCTGAATGTCGTGCTCGGCAATTCTTCGCTCCACTGCCCCGGTGATTGTGATTTCGCCGCTGACCCGATCTATGGAGCGATCGACCAGTCTGCCCTCGGCATCAAATCGTTCGAGGACGAAGACTTTTCCACCCTCCTTGGCGAACTCGCGCAGATACGATGGCATCGGCTCCTCATAGGGATGTTCGCCCATTTCGATCGCGAAAGACGCGCTCGGCAACATCGGTAAAATCGTCAGGCCGCAGACCCTGAGTTGTCGATACATGGAAATTTCTCCGTTTTGGAATTGACACGGGGATCCCTGGCGAATTAATTATATTTAATTATGAGACGCCGCAACCGGAACCTTTCAATGAAAAAGATCGCGCTCCTTCTCCTCTTTTCAGCGTCCTATCCGGCCAACGCCTGCGAGCCAGTCGATCCGGCGAGTACGCTTGCGATGGTCAAAGCGATAGCTATGGAAGAGCAGCTGGATCCGGCTCTCGCACTCGCTGTGGTTGACGTCGAAAGCGCAGGTGGACAGCATCAGGTCTCCGACGCCGGCGCCGTCGGTATCATGCAGCTGATGCCAGAAACGGCCTCTGACTACGGCGTTACGGACCGCTGCGACGCAGAGGCAAACATTCGCGCCGGCGTCCGTTACCTGAAGAAACTTTATGGCGAGTTCGACGATCCGCTGCTGATGCTCGCCGCCTACAACGCCGGTCCGGAGCGGGTCTACCAAAAGGGCGGCATTCCCGAGTTCAACGAAACCGCTCAATACGTCGTCAAGGTGATGAACCGTTGGACACTCAATGCCAAGGCATTGGCTGCCGAAGAGCGACGCGGCGGCGGCCACTCAACTCAAAAACAGATGGTCGCATCGGCACCTTCGCCTTGGCGCGATGAACACGTCTGGAACGGCGAATAGATCGACCGTTCCCAAACATTCCCTTCAACATCCAGAGGACTTTCGCATGACCATATGTTCGATCGCACCACGTTCCCCTTTGAAGGCGACGGTATGCCTTACCCTTCTCACAGCCGGGCTGGCACTCGCGCCGGACCTCGCCTATGCGCAGTCCGCCGCTCCCGTCGAAGGTATCCTCGAATGGTTCGTCGGCGTACTTCAGGGCAATGTCGCGCGATCTTTGGCGATTATCGCCGTTTGCTTTCTCGGCTTCCTCTTTTTGACCGGTCGGATGGCCTGGCAGGGAGCGATCTCCATCGTCATCGGTATCGCGATCATCTTCGGCGCGGCCCAGCTCGTCGATGCCATGAAGTCGTCGGCGGGCATTTAACATGCGCGAGGACGCTCCCGATGTGGAACCGCTGATCCTGCCGTTGACCCGGCCGCCAATGTATTTTGGTGTCGACATCATCGTCTTCGTCGTCAACGGACTGTTCGGGATCGTCCTCTTCATTGCAACCTCAAGCTTCCTGGCGCCGCTCATTGTCCTGCCCATTCATTTCATCGGTCTCTACCTTTGCCAGCGCGACGTCCACATCGTTCGCGTGGTCCAGGTTTTCTTGTCGATGCGCAGGGCGATCCGCAACAGGCGGTTTTGGAGAGGCGGGAGCTATAGCCCATGAACGTTGTCAATCACGATTTGAAGTTCGGGCGCGAACGCGCTCGCGAAATTGGCATCGGCACCCATGTTCCCTATCTGCGCCATGTCGATGAAGAGACCATCGTCACCAAGACCGGCATGCTTCTTCAGGTCATCAAGCTTTCAGGGCTTCCTTACCAGACAATGGACCAGGCAGAGATCAATGCGCGTCTTGCCAACCGCAACATGACGGTCCGGTCGCTCGGATCCTCCCGCTTTGCCCTCTATGCAACAATTATCCGCCGCCAAATTATCCCTGCAATCGACGGGGAGTTCGACAATCCGTTCGCCGACGAGCTGAACGCTCGCTACATGGAGGGGCTCAACCACCGCACCATGTTCGTCAACGAGCTTTATCTGACCGTCATTCGACGGCCAATGACCGGCCGTGCCGGCAAAGTCGACCGCATGTTCGACGTCTTCCGCATGGCGGACAATGAGATTGAGGCCAAAGGGGAAGCGCTACGCGATTTGAAGGATATGGTTTCGGGGATCGTCGGCGATTTCCGCACTTATCGTCCGGAGCTTCTGTCCTGTGTGACCCGAGAGGGCGGCATCTTCTCGGAACCGGCAGAGTTTTTTGCAAAAATCCTTGCCGCCGGCGACGAGCGGTCGATGCCCCTGCCCCGCATGTCGCTTGCCGACTATGTCGGAACCGGTCGCATTCTGTTTGGTCGCAAGGCGACCGAAATCTGGTCAGACGACGGCGCCACTTCCAAAGTCGCGGCAATGGTGTCGATCAAGGAATATCCGCCGATGACGACGCCGGGCCAGCTCGACGGGCTGCTGCGTCTCCCCTACGAGTTCATCGTCACCCATTCCTTCGCCCCGGAAGACCGAACGTCCGTTACTGAAGCCATTGCGACCATCAGCCGGCAGATTTCCAATTCCGACGACGGCGGCACGGCCGTTGAGGACGATGTCGAGACCGCCCGCGATCGTCTTGCCTCCGGCGAGGTCGTTTTCGGCAAACATCATATGACCGTCGCGGTCCTGGCCCGCGAGCCTGCCGGTCTCAACCGAGCGGTTGCCGACGTCACGGCTGAACTTGCCCGCATGGGCGTCGTCGCTTTACGTGAAGATCTCAATCAGGAAGCAGCCTGGTGGGCACAGCTGCCAGCTAACTTTGCCTATGTCGCCCGACAAGGGTTGATCTCGTCGGTCAACTTTGCCGGACTGTTTTCCGCACACAATTTCCCATCCGGCCAGACACACAAGGTGCATTGGGGCAAACCCGTTTCGCTGCTCGAGACGACAAGCCAGACCGCCTATTTCTTCAATTTCCACGAAGACGATGTCGGCAATTTCACGGTCATTGGGCCGACTGGCTCAGGTAAAACGGTAGCACTGTCGTTCCTCCTTGCCCAAGGAATGCGCGTTGAGCCGCGGCCGCGCTGTGTGTTCATCGACAAGGACCGTGGGGGCGAAATCTTTGTGCGCGCCATGGGCGGACGCTACGAGCGAATGTCTCCCGGCGAGCCGACCGGGTTTGCCCCCCTGCAGCTTGACGATACGCCGGCCAATCGCAGTTTCGGCAAGACGCTGATTTCCTATCTGGTCACGCCGGCGGACCGGGTGCTTCACGCCGAGGAGATGGCGGTGATCTCCGACGCGGTCGATAGCATCTATACCGATTTCGATAGACCGCAGCGCCGGCTCGACATGCTAGCGGAGGCGCTGAAGGGCCGGATGCGATCCGGTATTGGCGATCTTGCGGACCGGCTGAAGGAATGGACGACCGGCGATAAGGGCTGGCTCTTCAACAATGCCGAGGACAAGCTCGATTTCTCAGGCTCGGTGATCGGCTTCGACATGACAGAAATCCTGTCCGACAAGCGCACCCGCTCGGCCGCACTCCTTTACATGTTCCACCGCATCCAGGATATCCTTGATGGCCGGCCGTCGATGATCTTCCTCGACGAAGGCTGGCGCCTGCTCGACGACGAGGTGTTTTCCGGTTTCATCAAGGACTGGCTAAAAACCATTCGAAAGATGAACGGCATCGTCGGCTTCGGAACCCAGTCCGCCTCCGACGTCGTGCGCTCCGATCTGCGCAACACCATCATCGAGCAGACGATGACGAACATCTTCTTCCCAAACGCATCGGCAGATGAGGAGAGTTACCGCAAAGCCTTCGGACTGTCGGAGAAAGAGTTCCGGTTCATCAAGCAGGCAGACAAGGCAAGCCGTACCTTCCTGGTCAAGCATGCGCAGGACTCGATCATCGCCCGCCTCGACCTCTCCGCCATGCCCGACCTGGTGAAGGTGCTGTCCGGGCGTCCGGAAACGGTTCGCGAGTGCGAGAATTTGCGAGAGACGTATGGCGAGGAGCCGGCCGCCTGGCTTCCGCACTTCTGCGGTTGGACGATACCGGAGGCAAGTGATGCATAAAGCCATTCTTCTTTTGCTCTCCGCAGGGCTAACCCTTGCGCCACCGCTGTCTGCCTGGGCGGATGTTCCTGTGATCGATGACGACGCGAAGAAAAAGCGCTCCGAGGAAGAAAGCCATTCGGCAACCGACAAAGACACGCAGGACGACCAGCTCGAGGAGCAGACCGTCACCAGCTGCAACATCTCGCAGAAGGAAAAGAACCGGCGTTTGTATCGATCGCCGGCGCAGGCAGTGAATGAAGACACCAGCAATGTCGAGCTGATCAAGCACTATGCCGACAAATACAATGTTCCCGTCGGCCTGGCGCTGTCTGTCGCGCATGCGGAGTCCGGGATTTCTACCTGCTCAGGCTCACCGACCGGTGTCAAGGGCGTGATGCAGCTGACGAAACGCACCGGCAAGGGCATGGGTTTCGACCGCGATATCAACGAGGAGAATATCGAGGGCGGCGTCAAATATCTGGGTCTCGGTGTCAACAAGTGCGGGACGACAGACTATGCCTGCCTTGCCTCCTGGTACAATGGCTCGACTGCGGCAGAACAGAAGAACTGGGCCGGCAAGGTCGGTCGGAACCATGGATGGTTCAACGCTTATGCTGGCGGCTCCAATATCGAGGAGATCTCTTCGCCATCCTACAAGTCCACTGTCGACTACGGATCCGAGGCCACGCGCAACGCCAATCGTGCCGCCGCTGGCTCCGTCGACAGGGCGATCTCCGGGATCGATAGGAGCTCTGCCCGCGTGCAGGAAGCCGGGCGACGGATCGATGCCCTGTCGTCATCGGTCGGCGCTTCGGAAATCTACCAAGATGCCTGGGATGACAACACGCAAGCACGCGCCGTCAATGCCGAGCTGCTGAACAACCTGATGACCGCACGTAACCTCTTCAATGAGCTGTTGCAGGCGCGGCTGCAGATGAACCTGTTAAAGACCTCTGAGACCGCCAAGGCCATGAAGTCCGATCCTAACGTCAATCCTTATAGCTGCGATCCCGTCATTCTCGATCAGATGAAGGTGCGGCGCGCCGACTGGCCACGCTGCGCTGTCGTCGCTGGAGCCGAAGGTGAAACATCGGTTCAATCGTCTGGCAATTCCGACAGCGCGATTGCCGACAATCTTCTGTCCATCCAGAACGCCGCCGAAGCGGCCGATTAAAGAGGTTTTTATGAGAACGATATTTGCGTTAGCCGCCGTACTTGCCGTCTCGACGCCGGCTTTTGCCGACGTTCCGGTCATCGACAATGCCAACCTGACGATCGCCAGAAAGAATGCCGAAAACACCGGCAAAATCATGAACACCAACACCGACATCCTGGAAAAGACCAAGGCGATCCTTGGCGCCCTCTCCGGCAGCCGCGACGGGTCGATGGGCATTTCCTCGACCGGCCTAAGCGGCAATATGTCAGTTTCCGCAGCACCGTCCTTCTCATCAATCATGAACGGTGGAACCCTGTCCTTTGGCGGCCTCGACGCCAACTCCCAGAATATCGCGGCGACGTTAATCAACGGCCTTCAGCTCGTCAAACAGGTGAAGGCAATCGTTGACGGCGACGATGCGGGCGCGATGAACAGTGCCTTCTCCGGAGCTGTGAACACCGTCACGCTGCTCTCGGCACTGACGCAGCAGGCGACGCAAGGGATCTCCAAGAGGGAACAGTCGCTCCAATCAGCAACTGGCCAGATCGGCTCATCCGAAGACGTGAAGGGCTCGGTCGACGCCAATACCCGCATGCAGCTGGAGACGGCGCGCACCATCAATGAGTTGATCGGCGTTTCGAACGGCGCGGTCTCGGCTCTCAATACCGAGATGCAGATGCGACTGACGCAGCAGTCTGAGACCGCCAAGATGCTGCAATACAAAGACATCAACCCGTTCAAGTGAGACCGCATGCGATTGCTCGTGATGACAATGCTGGTCGGGCTGGCCTTCGTTGCCGGCTGCCAGACAAAGGGCGAGAAGAAAGCCCCCTGCCCGCCGATCTCCGGATATGGGCCGGCCGACGACTTGTGTGGCCCTGCCCTTCCGGTCAATGACGTGTTTACGTCCGTCCTGAAGGAATGACGAGATGGCGGCGACCACGATCATTTCGGACATCTTCGAGAAGCTCGACAATATCGGCGAGACCTTTATCTCGAACGCCTATGAAGGCTTGGCCCTTCAAGTCACCGTCCTGTTCGGGTCGATGCTGACACTCTATGTCATCTGGTGGGGCTACATGATTCTTGCCGGCCGGGACGGATTTTCGGTGCCGGAAGCGGCTTGGCGACTCGGGCGCGCCTTCTTCATCTATTACATGGCGACCAACTGGGACGCCTTTTCCGCCACGCTCTACCAGCTTGTGCAAGCAGTGCCGAACCTCATCTCCGACACAATCATGGAGTCGATTGCAGGTTCAGGCGGGATCCTCGACGGGGGAACCAACGATACGACCGGCGTTGTTAAAATTCTCGATGCGGTGTTTGAAACGGCGGGCAAAGTCTATGAGCAGGTAGCGACCGGCACCTTCGAATATGTTGGCGCTCTGATTGGCGCCGTGGTCTTCGTCGTCGCGATGATCTTCATTGCGGTCGCGGCTGCCGCGATCCTTGCCGCCAAGCTAATGCTGTTCATCACGTTGGCGCTGGCGCCGGTGTTCATCATTCTTGCGCTGTACCGCTGGACCTTCCGATTCACAGACGGTTGGTTGCTGCTGATGGTCAACCTGATGGTGACGCAGACGCTGATGATGTCGTTTCTGGCCTTCCTCTACCAACTTATTGAGCTCGCAATTAACACGGCCAATAATACGGCTACGGAGAGCAAGCTATCCTACGTGGCGCCATTCGTGATTGTCTGCCTCCTCGGTATCGTGGTGTTCAGATTTATTCCGTCCTTCGCAGCAGCCATCGTGGGAGGCACGATGCTGGGACAAGGTGATACAGCGTTTATTGGAGGGCGGCGATCGCTGGCGCTAGCCGAACAACAGGTCAGCGGACGGGCCCGAATTATGCGGTCTGGCCTTCGAAGTCGCCGAACGCCGACCGATGTGCAAGCAGCCCGGGCTCGAGCGATTCAGAGGGAAACCGAAAAAAATGGGCAGCTTTAGGGTGTCGTCCCAGCAATGTGTTTGATAAATATAGTTATTCGGAAGGAGCATACTATGCACCCTTGGCAAGACGATCGTCGGCGTTTCGCCGCCATAGATGAGCAGAACCGCCTCAACGAAGAATTAGCTGAGGCTGATCGCTCCGGTGCTAAGCCTCGCGGTGGCCTCGGCTACTTGCTGTTCCTTGGCGCTGTCATTTTCTTCAAACCGTTCGCGGAATATTCCATCGAACTTTACGGCTTTGGTACGAGCTACCTCCACGGCCTACCCGGAATGTTTGGCTTTTGAGCCATGGAGATCCTGATGAATAAGACTTTCGCAGCGCTCCTAATGTTCGGCATGCTGTTTCCCACCATGGCGATGGCGCAGTCAAAAAGCTCGATCGTTCCGGTAATGACTGGCGCTTATGCCCCTGCCGAAGGCGGCTGCAACACAGCAGCGGCCGCCTTTATCTATATCGAGGATAAGAGTATCGCCGCCAATAAAACCACCGGGACAGTGACATCGGCCAAAAAGGACGGCGCTTCCTACGTGCTTGATGTCCTCTGGATTGAGGCTGGGGCAGACAAAGCGGACGGCGATCGCGATACGGTCCGGATCGAGGTGAAGGACGACAGGAGCTTCTATTTCTCCAATTCCGCGTCCGAGAGAACGCTGATGCGGTGGTGCAGCTAAGTTTCGAACTATGCAACCCCGTCGGGACAAGAGCAGCTTTTTGAGCTAGCGACGCTGATTTTCTAGCCGACGATCACGCCCGTAACGACGCCGGGAAATCGTTCTGGGCCTCTCCACGCCCTTAGAATTAAATATAATTTATCACGCCGCGAAAGCGGCGCATTGGAAGCAGATATGGCCAACGCAGACACGACTGAACAGCACCCCAACACCCCTCACCTGGAGCTGAGCACCTATTGGCATGCGGGTGCATCGTGGGAGGCGGAACTCTATCGCAAGGAACGCCGATCGCGCAAAATCGCATGGACGGTCGCGACGATCGCGAGCGTCTCGACGCTGCTCAGTCTATCGGCCCTCAATCTCCTCGTTCCGCTAAAACAATTCGAGGCCGTCGTGGTGGTGGCCGACAAGACCACTGGTTTCGTTGAGGTCGCACGCTCGCTGGATGAGAGCAAGCTTTCGGAGAACGATGCGATCAAGACCGCCAACATCGTCCGCTACATCAGGGCGCGCGAAACCTATGATCCGCGAGGACTGAAGGATAATTACGACCTTGCCCAGCTTTATTCGACGGCACAGGCCTCGGTCGACCTGCGCCACGAATTCGAGCCATCGAACCCGCAGTCGAGGGATAAGGTGCTCGGCCGAGACACGCGCATCGCCGTGACGATCAAGTCGGTGTCGTTTCTCAATGCATCGACGGCGACAGTGCGCTTTTCGACGGAAACGCGCCGCGACAATACATTGCGGCGCGAGCACTGGGTCTCTGTTGTCCGCTTCCGCTACACGACCGCGCCACTGAAGAACGAATATCGCTTCGACAACCCGCTCGGTTTCCAGGTCGTCGAGTATCGGCGCGACCAGGAGTCACTTCCGGAAGTCCTGCCGGCTGATAAGGCGGCACGCTGATGCAGAAATCCCGTTTCCTCCTCGGCGCTCTGTCACTGCTGATCATGGCAAAACCCTTGGCGGCCGCCGATCCTCGCATCCGCTACATCACGTTCAACAATAATGCCGTCGTTACCGTTCCCGCCGGGCTCGGTGTGTCTACGATGATTCAGCTTGGGAGCTCTGAGGTGATCGAGACGATTTCGGCTGGCGACACGGCCAGCTGGTCTATCGTGCCGAAGAAGGGATCCAGCATCCTCTTCGTCAAACCGCTGCGCGAAAACGCCGAGACCAACGTCAACATCGTCACCAACCAGCGGGTCTATGCTCTTCTTTTGAAAGGCTCGGCCGCCGCCGATCTCAGAGCTGCGTTCCAGGTGCGCTTCAAATATCCCGACGAAGACGTGAACGCCCGCCTTCTGGCGGCTGCCCAGGATAGTGCCAAGGATCCACTGCTGAAAGGCCTCGATCCGAGCCGGCTCAACTACGACTATGTCTTCCGGGGCGACACCAGCCTGAAGCCGCGCGTCGCCTTCGACGACGGCACCCACATGTACCTAGAGTTTCCGGATGAAATCCTGGCGATCTTCGTTGTCGAAGGCAAGCGTCAGGAGTCGCTCGTCAACCTGCGCACCCAAGGTAAATACGTCGTGGTCGACAAGATCTCCGCCCAATTCACGCTACGCGCCGGCGACAAATGGCTGTGCCTCTATAACCGGCAGGCCAACCGCCGGTCCTTCGATCTTGTCGAGGATGCCTATGGTCCGAAGAACCTTGACCCCAAGGAGGGCAGCCAGCGATGAGTAGGATCGATTTCGACCACCTCGATGGTCAAAGCAGTGTCGCCAGCACCCGCAACGGCCGTCTCGGCAAGCTGGCGCTTCCGCTCCTCCTCGTCGTCGGTGCGGGCGTGCTCGCCTACGTCAACTGGCCGACGGGTCCTCAGAACCCCGGCCTCAACGAGGGCGCAACCGAAACCTTCGAAACATCGAATACCAGCATTCGTAATTTCCCGGAGGAGCCGGTCAAACAGGCAGCCGATCCCAACCTCGTGCAGATCCCTATGGTCGAGGAGAAAAAGCCAGTGGATGCTGCGACAGTTGATGTCACGGTCAACCAAGGTGAAGACCTGGAAAAACTGCGACAGATCGAGGAAGCTCGCCGCCTGGCCGAGGAAGAGCGGCGCCGGATGGAAGAGGCACGCCGACGCGCGGAAGAAGACGAGCGGCTGGCGCAACTGGAAGCCAAGCGGCGCGAGGACGAAGAAAAAGCCCGCTGGGAGCGGTTGCGTTCGGAGCAGATCATTGTCGATGGGTCAAACAGTGAGAGTTTAGCCGGGAGCGACCAGTCGGTGACCATCGCTGATGATGGCCAGCTCGTGACCGTGCCAGGGGCCGAAACCGACGCGAACAAGGCGTTCTTGGCTCAATCGGAGAAGCAGACGGCTGGCATCGTCAAGGCGACCCGCTTTGACCGCACCGACGCACTCGTTGCGCAGGGCACGATGATCCGCGGTTTCTTGGAAACAGCTATCAATACTGACCTTCCCGGCATGGTACGGGCCGTTGTGCGCGAAGACGTGCGCTCGCTCGACGGCGGACGCATCCTGATCCCAAAAGGCTCTCGCCTGATCGGGGAGTACAAGTCCGGGCTGGCGCGCGGCCAAAAGCGGATCTTCGTCGTTTGGTCGCGGGTGATCCGCTCCGACGGACTGTCGGTCGAGATCGCTTCGCCCGGCGCCGACCGGCTTGGTCGCGGTGGCCTGACCGGCGAGATCGACACGCATTTCTGGGAGCGGTTTGGTTCTGCGATCATGCTCTCGGTGATCGGTGGTGCTGCGGAATACGTTTCCGCCCTCGGCCAGACCCCGACCAACAGTGCGCGCTCGATCTCCACCGTCGATCCAGTCACTGGCGCTGTCACGACGGTGACCACCGAACCCAGCCAAACAGCCGCGGAGGCGCGCGCCATTGCGACCGAAAAATCCTCATCCATCCTCCAGGAGATCGCCAACGAAGCGTTTAAGGAAAGCTCGAAAATTCCGCCAACGATCTACGTTGCTCAGGGGGAGCCGGTGATCGTGTATCTCAGGCGTGATCTCGACTTCTCCGACTTCTATGCTGATCCCGTCCGGCAGGAGATGATGCGCCTGAAGCGCGGTGGGCAGATCCGCCGGGATGTCGACCCCACGCCTTATTACCCGATCGCGCCGGCCTACAAATGAGCGCGTTCCCGTTTCTCGAAAAAACCCTTGAACGGCTAAAGCCCTTTCTCTCGGACGACCGCGTTTCCGAAATCTCGGTCAATCGCCCCGGAGAGCTGTTTATCGAGCGCGTTGGGGTGAGCAGCATGGAACGGGTGGAGGACGCTCAGTTCACGGCTGAATGGATACGGACTTTGAGCGAGCGGGTCGCGGGTTCCACCAACCAGGTCGTCAATGACGAGCACCCGATCCTCTCCGCATCGCTGCCAGCCGGGGAGCGTTTCCAATGCGTGCTACCGCCGGCAGCACCAGAGGGCGGCGCCCTCTCCATCCGCAAGCAGGTCATTCATGACATCGGCCTCGACGTTTATCAGCAGCGCGGCGCTTTCGAGCACACGCGCGTCGGGCGCCAGCTTTCGCTCTCGGCCGCCGAAGAAGAGCTTGCCGCTATGATGCAAGGCGATGTCGATGCCATGGAATTCCTTCGGGCAGCCGTGCGCTTGCGGGTCTCCATCGTTGTTTCCGGCGGCACCTCTACCGGCAAGACCACCTTTCTCAACGCGCTTTTGAAGGAAATCCCGGAAGAAGAACGCATTGTCACGATCGAGGATACCCGCGAACTGAAGCCGATCACACCGAACACGGTCGCCCTGCTCGCCTCCAAAGGCGACCAGGGCCGCGCCAAGGTGACCCAACAGCAACTTCTCGAAGCCTCGCTGCGCATGCGTCCCGACCGTCTGATGCTTGGGGAGCTTCGCGGTGCGGAAGCCTTCTCCTTTCTACAGGCGATCAACACGGGCCATCCCGGCTCGCTCACGACAGTGCACGCAAATTCCGGTCGATCGGCCTATGAGCGCCTGGCGCTGATGGTCATGCAAAGCGGCATGGACCTCAAAAAACAGGAGATCATCGACTACCTAAAGGAGGTCATTCCGATCGTGGTTCAGCTCGCGCGCTTGACGGACGGACGCCGCGTGGTATCGGAGATCGTATTCACCAAGGCAGACGCGCTATGAACCCGGCCCTACTGCTTTTCGGTGGTCTCATCGCCGTAGCAACGGCGGCGTTTGTGGCGTCGCTTGCCTATGCTGGCCTCTATTACACTTTCGACAATTCGACTTGGATGCTTCAGGCCCTGCAAGACGACCTTCTAGCTTCGTACAAAGCGGCACGTCTTGATCTCTATGCTGGTGCATGGCATCGGCCAGCAATCGCAGCCGTTACTGGCCTTGTCGCCGGCGCCGCGATGCTGATCACGCTCTTGACCGGGAAAAAGAGATCCACTGACGCACGCTTCCTCGGCACGATGGAGGCTCGTGCCCTTGGTCTCACGCGCACTGGTGGCGTGTTCGTCGGCAGGATCGGCGGCAACCTTATCAAAGTTCCCGGTGGCTTCACCCAGCGTGGTTCCGGCAGGCGGCGGCTGACGAAACCAAAGCTGTTCGGCGGCAAAAAGCTTTGGATCGATGGTGATGACGTCGGCGGCTTCGTCATCGGCCCGCCGCGCTCCGGCAAGGGCGCCTCCCTGATCGTTCCCAATTGCCTGCTCTGGCCAGACAGCATCGTCGTTCTCGATATGCGTGGCGAAACCTATGAGGCGACGGCCGGCTACCGCTCGAAAATCTCCCGCGTGTTGCGCTTTTCGCCAGCCGACGAGAATGGCGATACGGAATGCTACAATCCCCTCGACTTCGTTGCCATCGATCCCGATCAGCGTGACATCGATATAAATTCGATCGCCACCGCTCTTCTTCCAACGCCGAAGGGCGACGCTTACTGGATTTCCGACGCACGGGCGCTGTTTGCCGGCGTCACCTCCTGGGTCCTGGAAAACCCTGACATCGCCGACAACGAGAAGAACCTCGGAACGGTGCTCAATGTCGTGGAAGGCGGTGACCAGCCGTTGCGCCAATGGCTGGAGGAGGTTGCCAATCCGGAGCTTCGCGCCGAATGGATCAGTTCCTTCACCTACACGACGATTGCGCGCTTTGCGGTTATGGCGGGCAAACAGTTCGACGGGGTCTACGGCTCGCTTGCTGCAGCCGTCCGGCCGTTTAAAAACAATCGAATTCTGCGGGCGACTGCGCGATCGACCTTCGACATCCGCGCGATGCGGCGTGAGAACATGAGCCTGTATTTGGACTTCCGGATCCAGCAGGTTGCCTCCATCGGTCCAATCTTCAACGTGCTAATGGTCCAGTTCATGGAATACATGTCGCGCACCATGATGACGCGCGGCGAGCGCCGTGTGTTGGTGCTGCTCGATGAGTTTCAGAACCTCGGAAAGCTGGAGAATGCTCTCACCGTCGCGACTGTTCTCGGCGGCTACGGCATACCATGCTGGTTCTTCGTCCAATCGCTCCGATCCATCGACAACGTCTACACGCGCGAAGGTCGACAAACGCTGGTCAACTCCGCCCGCGCCCAAATCTTCCTCGGGGCCCAGGATCCTGAGGATCAGCGTTATGTCTCGCAGCTGCTTGGTGAGCGCAAAGAGGTCACTGTTGACAAGGCAGTTTCGACAGGGACCACGCTGTTTGATCGCAAGGGGGCAACCATGTCGCACAGGACGGCGACGCGCCCGCTCATGCGGCCGGACGAACTGGGATCGATGAACGAGACACGCTGCATCATCAAGTTGCGAAATCAGCAACCCATATTCGGCCTTCGCAATTTTTACTATGCGGATAACGAGCTGATGAAGCGGGCTTGGTTGCCAATAGCCGCAACCGATGAACAACACCGGATGACAAGAACTCCGGAGGTGGTGGTAGAGCACACAGACCCGTATCCATCAAACCAGGTCGCGCCGAGCAAGGTGGCACCAGGCGAAAAGTTTGCGCTGAAGGCCCCCCTCGCTCACGTCGCGGCCTCGATCAGGATGCCAAACGGAGGAAACCTAAAAAGTAGCAGCAAAGAGCTGACGCCATCAGATGGGAAGCCGGATTTCAGGGCCGCAGTCAATGCAAGCGCTCGTCGTCAAAGCGAGGCAGACGAGGCAATCGAACGAGTTCTCAATTTGTTTGAGACCACACCGGCGAAGAAGCGCGCAATCAAAAAGCTGCGGAATGAAATTTCAGAGGCATTGAGCTATGAATGATCTGAATTCAGACGATTGGTGTGGGTCGATCGCAAAACAAGTTCAAGCCTGTCAACCATCTGCGGTGAACAAGTCTGGGCCTGTCGCCTTTGACAATGACCGAAATGGGGCCGCCTGCGGACTGTCGGCTGCCATACGCTCAACGCGGAAAGCAGACGCCCACGTTCCTACACTTGCAGGGTGCTGCGGGCTGATGGATTTAAAAAGGGTAGCGGCCGCTTAGCCTTCAGCGCGGCGTCCTTTAGCTCCGCCAAAATTTCTATTGTCGGCTGTCTGTCGCGCTGTGAAAGAGCATCGTGATCTTTTGCGCATCCTGCTACATCTGAATCGTTCTCGAAGTCGATCTCGACGATGAGCTGGGACAGTTTCGATAGCTCCTTCCAATGCGGCAGGCTGGCGACGCCCTTGCCAGCGCTGGCGGATGCTTCCTCTACGAGGATCGCGATGTCGATCGCCGGAGCGGCCCCCTCAACCCGGCCAAGCGTGCGGACGAGTTGCTTGTCGCTCAGATCCTGGGCCAGTGAATTACCTGCTAATAACATCAGGCCTGCGGAAAGCATCGCGGTGATACGGATTTTATCCATGTGGACGTTCCCTTCGTCTGGACGCTCAACGCCATCCGGCATCTGTGATGACCTGGCCGCACTGGCGTTCGTTCACGCGCTTGGCTTTCACCAGGCATGAAAGCAGGTTGCCCTCTCCCTTCACGCCGCTGCAGTATTGCGCGGCGTCATGTTCGCACACTTTTACGAACGACGATTGGGCCGCAAGCCTCTGCTTGATCGAGGCGGTGACGTTAGCGAGCGTCGCGGTGCAGGTCGGTGAGACCTTTCCGGCGTTCTTCTCGAGGCAGGCCTGGATCTTTCCCTCTCCGAGATTGAGCCCTTTGCAGTGCTTCTTGATGTCGGAGCCGCAGTCAGTTGCGAGCGTCGTGACGGCATCGGCGAAGCTGATGGTCTCCGCCCGACTGGCCGAGGTCAAAGAAAGAAGTGCGAGAAGTGTGGCTCCTGCCACGAATGAAAGACGAGTGTGCATAGGCGGGTATCCGATCCGAATTGGTGGGTCGAGTGCATTCCTCTGCCGGACGGAACGTCCGCGCTGTGCTGATGTGTGAGCCAAGATCGAAGTTTCGTCTATTGTCCTTTGGGGAAGTCGGGGCACATTTCTCGCATTTGCGGTCAACCCGGAGGCAAGCTAACCAGCGCGGTGTTGACCGCCGCGATCAATGATTTTGCCGGGAATGGTTTGCGCAGATAGGCGACGCACCCGGCTTCGAGCGCAGCCCGCTCCAGCGTTTCGTCTTCCAGTGCCGTGATGAAGATCACCGGAAGGTCACTTCCGCTCTCTTTCAGATGCTGCCAAAGTTCGACACCCGACATGCCGCCAAGCTGGATGTCGAAAATCGTGCAGCCCAGGTTTTGTAGTGGAGCCTGGACGAGGAAGGTCTCTGCGGAAGGATAGCCCTCCGTTGAGAAACCATTGGCATTGAGGAGGCGTTGGACGCTCCTGAGCATGCTGGGATCGTCATCGACCACAGCCACGACACGGGGTGAAGTTTCCAAAGGCATGCCTTTCCGGGGTCAAATCGACACTGAGCCCGCCCCGTTTCTTCAGCTATCCTATGACGAGTGTGAAGCTGCCGCTATTGTCCTTTGGGGAAGCTCAAAGCTGCGAGTGTTCGTCGGCAGCCGCTATAACCCCATACCTCTCGGCAATGGAAACCGCTTCGGCGATATTCCTCGCGCCCAACTTCCCTATGAGATTGTGTCGATGTGCCTTGATCGTCCTTTCCGACGTGCCGAGAGCGTGGGCGATCTGTTTGTTGAGGGTTCCACGGACGAGCAGTTGCAAAACTTCGACTTCTCGCGGTGTCAGGCTGGCGAGCCTAATCCGGGCGGCGTGGTTGCGTTCGAATTCCTCTCGTCGTGCGACGGCGCGCTGCAAAGACCGACCAATGGCCTCGAGCAGGATCGTGCCATTCAGAGGCTTCTCCAGAAAATCGACCGCGCCCGCCTTCATGGCCCGGACGCTGGCTTTGATGTCCCCATGTCCGCTCAGAAACACGACAGGGAGGAGTGGTGCTTGCTGCATGAGCTGTTCCTGCAGCGCCAACCCGTCCAACCCCGGCATGTCGAGGTCGAGCAGTATGCAACAATCGGGCACGGTGTCGTGAATGCGTGCAAGAAGCTCCTCGCCCGACCCGTAGAGAGCGATCCCATAGCCGGATGCGGACAAAAGCCGACCCACGGCGGTCCTGAATGAATGATCATCATCAACGATATGGATCACCGGGTTCATCTGGCCTCCGCTCTTGCCAACGGTAATATCACGCGGAACACGGCCCCGCCGTCGCCCCCGTTGGAGGCCATTATTCTTCCCCCATAGGTCTCAACGATCGTGCGGGCGATCGAGAGGCCAAGGCCCGTCCCCGACGGCTTCGTTGTGTAGAACGGTTCGAAGATCGCAGCGAACTTGCCGTCCGGGATGCCTTCGCCGGAATCCGAAATCGAAAGCTCGGCTTTAGCGTCTTTCGTCAACCGCGTCTCAAGAGTGAGCTTTCTTTCCTTACCCGCTTTCGTCATCGCATCCATCGCATTGATGGCGATGTTGAGAACCACCTGTTGCACATGAACCTTGTCCGCGCGGACGAGCAACGGCTCTCTAGCGGGCGTCGAGCTTACCTCGATCCCCCTGCGAACCGCCTCCCCTTTAAGAATCTTGATTGCCGTTGCGGTTAGTTCGCTGAGATCGAATTCTTGCCATTCGATTTCGGCTCTTTTTTTGAGAAGGCCTCTCATCCGGGAAATGATGTCGTGAGCGCGCTGATCGTCGTCCTGGATGTCCGTTAGAATCTGTTCGATCAGCTTCAAGTCGGGGCACGCGGACCTCAGGACTATCGAAGCGGCTTCCGCGTTGCTGCGGATCGCACCGAGCGGCTGATTGAGTTCGTGCGCGATGGATGCCGAAAGCGCGCCGGCCGTGGCCGACTGGTTCAGGTGGATAACCTCCAGCAGACGATGCCGGGATTCCACCTCCGCCGTGCGACGCCGCCGTCGTTCAAATAGAAGGATGATGATGAAGACACTCTGGAGAGTGATCACTGCCGAGACCACGAGGGCCGTCAACCAATACTGTTCCAGAAAAGTCGGTTGCCGATACATCTGAAAGGTACCGGGCGGCAGATTGCGTTCGGACAGCCCCCAGCGTTTCAATTGCCGGGCATCGACGACGTCGAAGTGCGGAGCCTGGATGTGGGTGATGGGCTTTCCGTGTAGGGCGTCAAGGGTCAGATCCGCGACACTCTCTCCCAACGCCTCGAATGTCACGACGTTTCCGCCAACCGATCCGTAGTCGATGTAAGTCGAGTACGGGCCGAAGATGGGCGCGCTTGCCGTGGCGGTGATCTGCTTGATGGCGTCCCGCGGGATAAAGTTTCGCCCGCTGCGGTCCTGGAAGATCGTCAACGCCAGCGCGATGCTGTCCGGCGGAAACGCCGCAGCTTGAGCGACGAACTCTTCGATGGTCAGGTCCTCAAGATAGGTGGTGTCGTAGTCTTTCGAGAACTCGGCCAGGTCGGCTTTTGCCGTTTCCAACCACCATCTGTCGAACTCCGATGACCCGCCCAGCACGAAGAGATGTCGCGCGCTGGGGTGAAGACGCCGAGCGAGTTCCGCAGTCTTTGTTATATTGAACTCAGTGAACGCACCGATTACATCGGGCGGCATTTTTAACTTCAACGCAGTCGATTTGTTGAACCCCGCAACGATGATCTTCGCGACCCCGGCAAGCGTGGCGCGATGCGTGACGACGAACTTGGCCGACTGCTCTCCCAGAGCGATGACGACGTCCGGGCTTCGTCCCGAATATTTGGTCACCAGAAATTGCGCCATCCGGTCCATATAATCTTCGTCGGGAAAGCGGGCGAGATCGAGGAACTCGGAGAAAAGATCGATCTTGGCGCCCGTCGCATCCAGCAGCCGCGCCCGGATCGCCTCGCCGGCCACGGTCGTAGCTGCAATCCGCTCGTCATAGGGATAGAGGACCAAAACGCGTGGAGAGCGGTTTTCGGTCAATGCCTGACCGACCGCTGCTGGGACTGTCACGAACAGGAGTAGACAGATTCCGCCGACCCTTGTGAGCCACTGCCGCAGGCAGGCCGAGTTACGCAGAACACCCATCACTTTTCCCCCGAAAGGATAGCAGAACCTAGCAAGCCGCAATCACTAATTCAACCAGCGCTTTAAGTTTCGACTCTGTCGAAAAATGATGATTTTGCCCAAAAGGACAATATCGCTGGTGCGAGACCTCGGATAGCTTCCCTGCCTGAGTGGGCGTTCCAATCCCGGCCGCTCACCAGTGACGCCCGATCCCCTCGAAAGGCGTCACCGTATTGGCTTGCAGATTTATTGTTTTGGTAAATTGAAAACGGGCACGTACCGGAAGCGATTTTCCGCGCTTGGCGGCTGCGGACCCAAACCTCACTGGAGGATTTCAGATGAATTTCCGTCTCGTCTACTCGTTCGGAGCCTTTGCGGCTTCAACGTTTCTCGTAGGGGCCATGTCCCCCACGCTCGCACAATCGGCATCCAAGCCCAACATTCTTTTCATCGTCTCCGACGACACCGGCTACGGTGATCTTGGTCCGTATGGCGGCGGTGAAGGCCGCGGCATGCCGACGCCGAACATCGACAAGCTGGCCGATGAAGGCATGACCTTCTTCTCGTTCTATGCCCAGCCGAGCTGCACCCCAGGTCGCGCGGCGATGCAAACCGGACGCATACCGAACCGCAGCGGCATGACCACGGTAGCCTTCCAGGGCCAGGGCGGGGGTCTGCCTGCGGCCGAATGGACTCTTGCTTCGGTGCTGAAGCGCGGCGGCTACCACACCTATTTCACCGGCAAATGGCATCTGGGCGAGGCGGACTACGCGTTGCCGATCGCGCAGGGCTATGACGAGATGAAATACGTCGGCCTTTATCACCTCAACGCCTATACATACGCCGACCCGACCTGGTTCCCGGATATGGATGCCGAAACCCGCGCCCTGTTCCAGAAGGTGACGAAGGGTTCGCTGTCCGGAAAAGCCGGGGGCGAGGTCAAGGAAGACTTCAAGATCAACGGCCAGTACGTCGATACGCCGGTGATCGACGGCAAGGAAGGCGTCGTCGGAATTCCGTTCTTCGACGGTTATGTCGAAAAGGCTGCTATTGAGTTCCTCGACACTGCGGCAAAGACGCCGGACCAGCCGTTCTTCATCAACGTCAACTTCATGAAGGTGCATCAGCCCAACCTTCCTGCACCTGAATTCCAGGGCAAGTCGATCTCGAAGAGCAAGTACGCCGACTCGGTCGTCGAGCTCGACACGCGTATCGGCCGGATCATGGACAAGCTGCGTGAAACCGGGCAGGACAAGAACACTCTAGTGTTCTACACGACTGACAACGGCGCATGGCAGGACGTGTATCCCGACGCGGGCTACACACCGTTCCGCGGGACTAAGGGCACTGTCCGCGAAGGCGGCAACCGTGTTCCGGCAATCGCCGTTTGGCCGGGCAAGATCAAGCCGGACACCAAGAACCACGACATCGTCGGCGGTCTTGATCTGATGGCGACCTTCGCTGCAACGGGCGGCGTGCCGCTGCCGACGAATGACCGCGAAGACAAGCCGATTGTCTTCGACAGCTACGACATGACGCCGATCCTGCTTGGCAATGGCAAGTCGGCCCGCAAGAACTGGTTCTACTTCACAGAGAACGAACTGACACCGGGTGCTGCCCGCGTCGGAAACTATAAGGCCGTCTTCAACCTACGTGGTGACAACGGGCAGGCCACGGGTGGTCTGGCCGTCGACACTAACCTCGGTTGGAAGGGTGCTCAGTCCTACGTCGCCATCGTGCCGCAGGTGTTCGACCTGCTGCAGGATCCGCAGGAACGTTACGACGTTTTCATGAACAACTATACCGAACACACCTGGACGCTGGTCTCCATCTCCGCGGCGATAAAGGACCTGATGAAGACCTACATCGAGTATCCGCCGCGCAAGTTGCAGAGCATGGGTTACGACGGCCCGATCGAGCTGTCGAAGTACCAGATGCTCGAGTCGGTTCGCGAACAGCTTAAGACCGAAGGCGTCAATATCACGGCTCCGACCGGAAACTAAGGAAAGCTGCGACCCCGGAGTGATCCGGGGTCCCTTCTCTTTTTCAGAACTGTAGTTCGACCACTGCTCGACGGAGGCCTGCAATGATGACGGCACGTAATTTCCTCGAATTTTCCCGCGACATCGCCCTCAGTACGGCGTTCAGCCTGCTTGCCGTTGCGTCGGCATTCGCTCAGACGGATGCATTGCCTTCCTGGAATGACACCGCTTCGAAGGCAGCCATAGTCGCGTTCGTAGAGAAGGTGACAAAGGAGAACACCCCCGACTTCGTACCCGAACTGGAACGCATCGCGGTCTTTGATAATGACGGCACCCTTTGGGCCGAGCATCCGATGTATGTGCAACTCGCGTTCGCGCTCGACCGTGTCAAGACGATCGCCCCGGAGCACCCGGAATGGAAAGACACGCAACCATTCAAGGCCGTCCTCGACAACGACATGAAGGCGCTCGCCGCCGCTGGCGAAAAGGGTCTGCTCGAGCTGATCATGGCGACCCATTCCGGAATGACCAGCGATGAGTTCGCGAAGATCGCCACCGAATGGATCGCCAGCGCCCGCGATCCCAAGTTCAAGAAGCCCTATACCGAACTCGTCTACCAGCCGATGCTCGAACTTCTCGGCTACCTGCGCGCGAACGGCTTCAAGACGTTTATCGTTTCCGGCGGCGGTGTCGAATTCGTCAGGCCATGGGCGGAACAAGTCTACGGGATTCCTCCAGAACAGGTCATCGGATCCACCATCAAGACGCAGTTCGAAATGCGTGGCGATGTGCCGACGCTCCTGCGTTTGCCGCAAGTCGACTTCATCGACGACAAGGTCGGCAAGCCTGTGGCAATCAACCAGTATATCGGCCGCCGTCCGATTGCTGCATTCGGCAATTCCGACGGAGATCTGGAAATGCTGCAGTGGACAACGCTCGGAGGTTCCACTCCCCGTTTCGGCTTAATCGTTCATCACACGGATGCCGAACGTGAATACGCCTATGACCGCGACAGCGCGTTCGGCCGGCTCGACAAGGCGCTCGATATCGCACCCATCAATGGCTGGACGGTCGTCGACATGAAGGCCGATTGGAAGCAGATTTTTCCTGGCAAATAAACCGACGCCGAACGGCAAGGATATCACGATGACCAACATACGCATTAGACTGATGACATTGGCTCTCGGCGTCGCGGTAGTGGCCACTGGAGCGCTTGCTCAAGATGCCAAGAAACCGCATGTTCCGCTGGAGAAGACGATTGGGTCCGTCAAGCCGACCGGTCCGGTTCCTTCGCTTGCCGTCATCAACTCGGCGGGCGCGAAGATCGAAGGTGACAAGCTGATCCTGACTGGGGTGGCGGCAAGCTCGATCGTCTTTGCCGACCGACCCGTGCGGGCGGCGGGCCACGTCGCGACCACGCAGTTCATCATGCAGTGGGACGAGGGCAAGGACAACTTTGCTGTAGACCCACCGAATGCCACAGTGTCCGTGCTCGGTGGCGATGGATCGGACGTAAACGATGCCGTCGTCACATTGAAGTCACCCAAGCTCGAAGGAACCACCCTTACCTTCGACATCGCGGTTCTGGAAGGAAGTCTTGCCGGATCGTCGGGGCCGGCAGCGCTCTTTATCGATAACTTCCGAGGCGGCGGCTTCGGTGGTGGTGGCTTTGGCGGCGGTGGTTTTCACGGTGGCTATGCACGGGTTGGCGACGTTAGTGTCGCCCATGTCGGAGGAGGTTATTATCACGCGCCAGCCTATCACGGGGCTTGGTACGGCGCGCCTGTTGCCGCAGGAGTGGCTGCGGGTGCGGTGATCGGCGCGGCGGCTGCGAATTCGTACTACAACCAGCCGCAGTGCGGATACTATCCCCTTCCGCCGTGCTACTGATGTGGATGCGAGGTACGCATAGCAGGAGCGCCTGATTGCGAGTGCATTTCTCTCCAATAGCAATGGTTCGCGCCGCCCTGCTGATCTGGGCCATGCTCGCGCTCGCACCTGCGACCGCGGCAGCCGAAGGTGTGAAGTCCGTCGTTCCCGACCCACAGATCGCCACCCACCCTGGCTACGTCGATGAGAAAATCTGTTCTTCGTGCCACGCCGGTCAGACGGCGGCGTTCGCAACGTCTCATCATGCGCAGGCAATGGCCGTTGCCAGCGACGCCACGGTGCGGGGTGATTTCGATAACGCCAGCTTCGAGGGGCACGGCGTCGAGGCGACGTTCTTCCGCAAGGATCGACAGTTCTTCGTCCGCACCGAAGGAGCGGATGGCAAGCAGGCAGACTTCGAAGTCAAGTACACGTTTGCCTACGAGCCGCTGCAACAATACCTGATCGATCTCGGCGGCGGCAAACTGCAGACGCTCGACATCGCTTGGGACACGAAAAAGCGCGAGTGGTTCTGGCTTGGTGCGGGATCGGCAGCAAAACCCGGATCGACCTTTCACTGGACAGGTCCCTTCTATCGGTGGAACCGCACCTGCATCGACTGCCATTCCACCGATCCGCAGACCAATTTCCGGCCCCAGACCAACACTTATGAATCGTCCTATGTCGCGACCAGCATCGGCTGTCAGTCCTGTCACGGCGGCGGCGCTAAACATGTCGAATGGGCGACAACGCAATCCGAGGCATCCGAAAAGACGCCCTTGCCACGGGCGGGATTGTCAGAGGTCAGCATGGATACCTGTCTTGCCTGTCACTCGCGG
Organism: Rhizobium sp. Root1212; assembly: GCF_001424985.1. Lineage (GTDB taxonomy): Bacteria > Pseudomonadota > Alphaproteobacteria > Rhizobiales > Rhizobiaceae > Pararhizobium. Next base: position 34,658 of record NZ_LMDA01000007.1, on the reverse strand, counting down.
CGGACACGGCTCGTCGGCGACTACCAGCCGGGAGGGACGTTACTCGACAACTTTTCCCCGGCCATGCTACGCAGCGACCTCTACTTCCCCGATGGGCAGATCCTCGACGAGGTCTTCGAATACGGCTCTTTCCAGCAGAGCAAGATGGCGCGCGCGGGCGTGACCTGCTTCGACTGCCATCGCCCGCACGAAGGAAGCGTCAAGGCTGTTGGAAACGCGCTATGCACGCAATGTCACACGCCGGAAAAGCAAGAGCGCTTCACTGCAAACGATCCAAGCGGCCACTTCGATACGCCTGCCCACTCCCATCACCCCGAAGGCTCAAGCGGCGCACTCTGCGCCAACTGCCATATGCCCGAGCGGACCTATATGAAGATCGATCCCCGCCGCGACCATTCCTTCGTCATTCCCCGTCCCGACCTTTCGGACCGATATGGAACGCCAAACGCCTGCATCTCCTGTCACGAGGGAAAGACCAACGCGTGGGCCTCGCAAACGCTCGACTCATGGTTTGGCACAGGTTGGCGCGACCGCCAGACCATCGCCCACGCTTTTGGAGACACGGTGCAAGGCGATGCAGCATCTCTCGACGCTCTGCGCGCACTTGTCGAAGACGCGAAGCAGTCAGGGATTGTTAGAGGAAGCGCCATAACCGAGATGAGCAGGCGAACCGGAGCGGACGCCGCAGCGGATGTGAAGGCGGCATCGGAAAGCCCCGACCCACTGCTTCGGTTGGGCGCAGCGGAGGCGGCTTTAAACCTGCCCGCTGAGTTGAGGCTCGATGCCATCGGCAATCTCCTCGGCGACGAGAAGCGCGCAGTCCGGGTGGCCGTAGCTAAGGCGCTTGGGAGCACGCAGTCGCTGGACTTCCTCGGCGATCAGCGTCGTGACTTCGAGCGCGCCGTGGCCGATTTGAAGGCTTATGTCGAGGCCAATGCGGATGTCGCCGAAATCCAAAGCACCCATGGCACCTTCCTGCTTGAACAGGGCCACCCACAGGAAGCGGAGAAGACGCTTCGCCAAGCAATCGAACTCGATCCAAGCCTTCCAGGGGCTCGCATCAATTTGGCGGAACTCTACCGCGCTACAGGCGATGGCGAGAAATCCGAACAGACCTACGCCGAGGCAGTCGCAGCCAATCCGAATCAAGCCGGCCTTCGCTTCGGCCATGGTCTGTCTCTCGTGAGGCAGAAGGCGATGGAAGAAGCGATAAGCGAACTGAATATGGCGCTCCGGCTGGAGCCAGCCAACGCGCGGTATCGGATGACAGCCGCAGTCGCCCTGGATTCGGTCGGGCAAACGGAGCAGGCGTTTGCCCTGTTTGATCCTGCTTACGCAGAGAGCGTTACCGACGCCGATCTGCTCGGCACTGCCATTCAGTTCGGCCTCAAACTCCGCCGCTACTCCGAGACGCTCAATTTTGCCACTGCGTTGGCTCGACTGCAGCCGAACAATCCACAGATTGCAGAACTCGTGAGACAATTGCAGGCAGTAAGTCAGGAAAGCAAATGAGCGCGCTTACGGCAACCCCAGTCAACACTGTCGGATCGCGGACCACGCGCTGGATCGCTGTGTTCGCCGCACTTGCGGTGATGTCAGGATGCGGCGGGCATCCCAAGAATGTGCTGACGCCAGTCGCGGATACCATCCCGACGACAAGCCGGGTCACCATGCTGGTGGCGACCACGCGTGGTCGCTCCGATGACGCGGGGGAGATGTTCACAGGGGAACGCGCTCGCGCACCTGCCTTCGTCGATATCACCGTATCGATCCCCGCTGAACGCAAGATCGGTGAGGTCGCCTGGCCAAAAAAGCTTCCCTCTGATCCGGCGACCGACTTTGCCACCCTGAACGCCGAGCAACTCACGAAGGATGCCGCCAAGTTGTGGCTGAACGCGACGGTCAGGAAAAGCCCCGATCGAAGCGTCCTCGTCTTCATCCATGGGTTCAACAACCGGTTCGAAAATTCCGTCTACCGCTTTGCGCAGATCGTTCATGATTCCGGTGTGAAGAGCGCCCCTATCCTGGTGACCTGGCCTTCCCGCGGTAGTCTGCTTGCGTATGGCTACGACCGGGAGAGCACCAATTACACCCGCAACACGCTGGAGGCGCTCTTTCAGTACCTGGCAGCCGATCCGGAGGTGAAAGAAGTTTCCATTCTCGCCCATTCGATGGGCAACTGGCTGGCGCTGGAGGGCTTGCGGCAAATGGCGATCCGCAACGACGGTCTGCCTGCGAAATTCAAGAACGTCATGCTTGCGGCTCCCGACGTCGACGTCGATGTGTTCCGATCGCAGATCGAGGACATGGGGGAACATCGGCCGAGGTTTACGTTATTCGTATCCGCCGATGACCGGGCGCTGGCCTTCTCTCGCCGGATTTGGGGCGACGTTCCGCGGCTGGGATCGATCGATCCGGAACGGGCTCCTTACAAGGAAGAGATGGAAACCAACAAGATCACGGTCATCGATCTCACCAAGGTGAAAGCTGGAGATGGACTCCATCACAGCAAGTTCGCGGAATCGCCACAGGTCGTCCAACTTATCGGCGCTCGTATTTCAGAAGGTCAGTCTCTGACAGACAGCAGGTTGGGTCTCGGCGATCATCTCATTGCGGGAACCACCGGAGTGGCAGTGGCGGCTGGCAGTGCGGCGGGCTTGATACTCGCAGCCCCTGTGGCGGTCATCGACCCGCACACGCGCGATCACTATGGCCACCATCTCAATAACCTGACCGGAACAAAGTCGGCAGCGAATCGACCATGTGGTATGAACGAGGCGGCCAGTGCAAAGGCCGGATGTCATCCCTTGCGGCAATAACGGACGGTCGGGCGTCCGCGCCCGCGAAACGAAAAGGAGCAGGCAATGATAAACTACAGGACACTCGCGCTCTCCGTGGCAGTCGGGGCCATCTTGTGTGGCGGCGCTCATGCGGCCGACGTCTCTCCCCTGATGACACAGGAGCCTCAGACGGCCGTGTCCGAGACTGGCTGGGAATTCAATGTTGCGCCTTACTTCTGGATGGCGGGGCTCTCCGGCGATACTTCACAGTTCGGACTGCCAACCGTCCACATGGACGCTGACTTCGGCGATATCCTGAGCAATCTCGATTTTGCGTTCATGGCCGCAGGAGAAGCGCGCAACGGCCGCTTCAGCGTCATCGGCGACGTTATCTATACGAAGCTGTCCGCCAACGGCGAGACGCCATTCGGGGTCTTGGCAGACGATGTCGATGTGACGACATCGAGTTTTTCCGGTCTACTTGGTTTGGGTTACGCCGTGCTGGACGGTCCCGAGGGGCACCTCGACGTAGTCGGCGGCGTGAAGGTCTGGTCGGTAGATACGATGCTTTCGTTCAACGGCGGCATTCTCGGAGGCATCGAATGAGAAGACGGCGCCACATGGGTCGATGGCATGGTCGGGCTACGGGGTAAGTATTCCCTCACGCCGGAAATCTACCTGACAGGTTGGGGCCTGATCGGGGCGGGCGGGGCCGACCTCGACTGGGATGTAGCGCTCGGCCTTGGTTACGACTTCAACGAACGGATATCGGCGATCGCCGGATACCGCGCCCTTGGCGTCGATTACAGTGACGACGGCTTCCTTTTCGATGCCGTCCAGCAGGGGCCGATCCTCGGTGTCTCGATAAAGTTCTAGCGCCTTCGCACAAACCTTGGGGGTTCGACCATGACACTATCCGTATCCTGGAAAGTCGTTGGCTTACTGATGCTGCTTGGAATGGCAAGTCCGCTGAAAGCGCAGGAGTCCAGTTCCGACCTGGCAAAGAAGCTGTCGAACCCGATCGCTTCTTTGATCAGCGTTCCGTTCCAGTTCAACTACGACCATGGCTATGGTCCGCTGGACGGTGACAAGACGACGCTCAACATTCAACCCGTTATCCCAATCTCCTTAAACGAGAACTGGAACCTAATCTCGCGCACGATCCTACCTGTGACCTGGCAAGACGACATTGCAGGGCCATCCGGAACGCAGTTCGGTCTCGGCGACACCGTCCAAAGCTTCTTCCTCTCTCCGGCAAAACCGACCGAGAGCGGCATCATCTGGGGTGCGGGTCCCGTGTTCCTGATCCCCACCGCGACGGATGATCTACTCGGCGGGGAGAAATGGGGGGCAGGTCCCACGATCGTCGCACTCAAACAGGACGGGCCATGGACGGTCGGCGTGCTTGCCAACCACATCTGGTCCTTCGCGGGCAGCGACGAGCGGAATGACATCAGCAGCACTTTCATGCAGCCGTTCGTATCCTACACCACCCCGGACGCCTGGACGTTCGCCCTGAACACCGAGTCGACCTATGACTGGAAGTCTGAGGAGTGGTCCGTCCCCATCAACTTTACAGTCTCCAAGCTTGTGAAGATCGAAGAGCAGCCGATTAGCCTGACGGCCGGGTTGCGCTACTGGGCGGCTGCACCGGACAACGGTCCGGAAGGTCTCGGGGTCCGCTTGGCTGTCACTTTTTTGTTTCCAAAATAGGGGAACATGCCTGACACGGACGACATCAGTGTGCGACACCCGCTACTCAGACGGGTTGTCGTGTAGAACGCCGATGTGGACCTGCCCGTCAGTGAAATACGGATCACCGCCACCATTCCTACCCGTCTTTGTTTCCCCGACACCCGCACGCTCAAATGTCAACGACACCTGCCCGGTCTTCAAGAGGTCTCCGATAACAAGGTCGCGGTCGGCGTCGAGGTCGGGTCCGATGTGATGGGTGATTTCGCCCGTGTCATGGCTGACGCCGACGCCTCGGTCGAAACTGGCGGCACCCAGCCAAAGTGGCCGCCCATCGGGTTCGAGACTTGTCGTCATCCAGAACCGCACATGATGTCGTTCGTCCGCACTGCGGCCCACTGGCTTTTCGAACGCCAAGTCCTGCTTGCGACCGTCAAACAGCAACGCGCTGACCGGGGCGTCTAGGTCGGGGCGGTCGAGCACGACGCTCAATCCGATCTCGATTGAGGAGCGCAACGTGATCTTGTCAGCCGGATCCCACTTGGCCGCTGTAAATGCCCGGATGATTTGCTCTTTTTTGCCGACAAGGCCGACATTGATGGGATCACCCGGAATGTCCTGTTCCGTGGTGGTCACCATCTTGCTGAAGTCCGCCATACGCCGACTGTCATGAAATATCCAGAGCTCGGGAATAAGGAAGTAGCAGACCAGCAGGTATGTCGAGACCACGGAGAGGGCGGCGCCTGCAACGATCTTTGTTATGCTTTTTGGCGTTCTGTCTACCGTCATCAACATGCTTGCACCCTCCGAGCAACCGGAATACTACCATGCAAACCGACCGTTGGTACTTCCCGAAGGTGCAAGTTGAAAAGCACGCCGACATGTGTGTTCGCGGTGTCGCGTCTGCGGCAAGGACGGGTGCACTACCACTGATGGGACCGATGCTCGGTGCAACAGGCGATGATCTCCGCTTCGATCTCCGCGCCGATCATTTCATATTCCTCAATCATCGGACAATTGGCGTTGCCAGGCGTAATCCGGAGTCGCTGCAGCTTCACACATGCGTCTTCGTAGGCCTCACAGAGATCGGTCAAGAACGGCCGTTTTGCCGCTATGATCTTCAGATCTCCACGCACCTCGGGCAGTTTCAACATGAGCCTCCGCAGGCCGCGTTGAGCCGCGCCCGGAGGCGAAATTGCGGAAGTCTCCACGCTGCTCATCGGCTACACGGCCTCCCTGGATTGCCGAACGGTATACGTCTGGAGCGCCGCTCAAAAGGTACGTTACGGTAACAATGCGGGTCGCAGTATTTCACTACTCAAACAGCAGACCGGCTGCTCTCAGGATCTGATTCGGGCGGTGTGGATGACCGGAATGAAGGCGCAAAGCAGTCTCATTCAAGGATGCTCTAGCCCTGACAACATTTAGCCTTCGCTTAGCGCTCGAGCTCGTCCCGGCCATTGTCGTGGCGACGCTCTTGCTCGGTCTGGCGAACGCGCTCCCGGCGCTGTTTGTCCTGCGCTCCTTTCGCGCTTCCAGCCTGCTCGCGTGCTGCGCGGGCCGCTCGACCCGCAGCAATAGCGTGTTGCTGGACCGCGATTGCGGGATCGACACTTGCCGGCGTCTTCCGGTTCTGATCATGGCCGTTGCCCGCTCGAGCAGCCGGTGGTGTTGCGCCTCCCCCGGAAGGATGAAGGGCTGACGGCATCTGCTGCAATTCGATGTCCCGGCGCTGCTCGGCAAAAAGTGCAGAAATCTCACGCCGCATTTCCTCGACGGCCTGGCGCTCGCCACTGCTGTCGACCATCGTCTCCAGGCGGTCCATCGATTTATTGGCGCGTGCAACGCGCTCGTCGAACTGTTCCAGCGATAGGGGCATAGTGTTTTCCTTTCGATGTTTGATGTCTGAGACCAAAGTCATGAGTTTCGCCAGTGGCGTGGCTGGATCCGAAGCCGTTCTCTGTGCCGATTTTGCAAAGCGGCTCTGCAGCCATGGCGTTGGCGCCCCATTCTGGGCAGCGCCGGCCGCCTTGACCGAAACGGCCGCACTGAGCCCCTGTTCGGACATCTGGCGCTCGATAGTCTTGACCACCGCAAGGGTCTCCGCGCCTCGGCCAACTTCCTTCTGTCTCTTCAGCTCCCGCTCAACCTTGCTGATGCTCGCTACGGTCGGCGCCAACAGCAACACTGTTCCGGCTTTCACAGAAACGAACCGAGAGTCGACTTTCAGGGCGCGCTCGACAGTTTTCGACACGGAAGTAGGGTCGTTGGCATTTTTGATTTCCAGCCGCACAAGCACGAAGCCCGTTTCATTTTGTGGTGGAAGCTTTGGCGGTTTCTCCGCGGCAGCAGCGGCAAACCGATTGGCCGCGTCTATCACTGTGGATTCTGCGCCCACCTTTTTAAGAGCGTCTACAGTCGCTCGCCATTGCGGGGCCAACGCAAGACTGCCGCTGACGAGCGAGGAGCGATCCGCGATGGCGGCCCGCTTGCGCTCGACACGCTTATTGACTGCGGACGTTTTGAGATAATGAGGATCGGCGACACCACGCTGATGCGCGCCGGCCTGCGCCTGGCTGTACGGCCGCGTTGCCGCGACGTCGGCCCGGCGGGTCGCCACCATTGCGATCCCATGCTCACGCGCCTTTGCCGCAAACCGCTCTCGCCATTGATAAAGTTCGGGCTTGGTCAACCGCAGCGCTTTGCCAACATCATCGCGGGCGGAAATCATTGCATGGACGTGCACATGCCCGGTTTCAGGATGATGGGCTGTGACCCACCGGTGCCCCGCGACCTGCTCGCTCAGAAAATCGCGCACCGCGCGGTTCATCGCCTCACCATCTGTGCCGGCGCGGGCTGAGAAAATGACGTGGAAAGCATTGCGCGGCTCGACGGTGCGAATATGTTCAGACCAACTCTGCCAAATCCCATCTGCTGCGTTCTTGATAGACGATCCGTGCTTTACCGCTTCGCCGGCACTCGAGGTGACCGGTCTTTCGGCATGAAGAAACTTTTCGAGGAAATAGCGGCCCGACTTTTCCGAAGCCGCAGCCCCGAGAATGCGAACATCGGCCCGGCTGCCAGCCTCTACCAACCGAGCCGCAAGATCCGCTTCGGCAGTTTCCGCCAACCGCACCGAACCGTCGCCCTTCTCACGGGCTTTCAAAGCGACAGCCAGTTTTCCCGCCGGCAGGTCCGTGACCGTATAGACAGAAACCTCCCCGTGCGGGCGACGGGAATAAAGGAACGGCTTTGAGCCGAAGGCAGCGTTCAGTGCCTCATGAAGATCGTCGTCTCCAACAGGTTCGGCGAACTTAATCGAGATGCTCGCTACCGCGTTTACGGCGTAGGGCTCCCGGAACTCAGCGATCCAGTCGGATAGAACGGCCGCGCGCGCCTCCCTGGTTGCGATGGCTATCCCGTCCTGATCGACGACGGAGATGTCCACCTTCTCCTTTTGCCCATTTTCAGTTTCGACCTCCCGCGTTCCAAGATAGGTGAGCAGGCCCGCGGCGGAAGCGCGGCTGGAAACCGTTGATGTGACTTTGATCACAACCGGCTGGGCACCGGCAGCAAGCGCTGCCCGGCTGGCAACCTCCGACGACACCCTGTCTTTCAATGAACGCCGAGTGGCGATCGGCGGGTTGGCTTGACGTGCGGCGCTACCGCCGCCTCCCCCGCCCCTGCGCAATTCGTCGTCCTCTTCCGGCCCCATGCGTGAAGCTAACGCACCGACGAGCGCGATGACGTCCTGTTGAGAGGAGGGCGGCGGCTGCAGGATGGAGGCGATAGTCTGTTCCCCCAACGGGACAGAGATCATAGCGACCTTGGCTGCAATCCCTGTTGGCAGATACCGCTTCTCAGCACGATCACCGGTCACGGCGGGACCACTCGCCCGTCCGCGGCGCCGCTTTTCATCGTCGTCCACCAGCGATGCGGTCCGGCGCGCCGAGTAGGTGTCGACTTCACCCAGCAGGCTTGCCCACTCATAGGCCATGTCCGCGCCCTCTCCGTTCTTGCCGGCTGATCCGCAGCATCAGATCGACGTCGGCCCTCAGCCGAAACACAGCGTCGAGAAGCTTTCGCAGCGCTGCATCCAGATGCGGCTCATAGCCGACGCGGCCTTCGTTCATGGCCCGAACAGCCTGGTTGAGATTGATGCCGACGCGACGCAATTCCTCGTTCGTGCCCCGCAGATGGTCGGCTTCGATCGGTCCGACTGGCAATGGTAGACCGGCCTGATCGCGGAACAGCAGCCGGATGACGTCACTTGCGGTCCGTGTTTCTCCACAAAGCGCCGCGAGCGCTTGCCGCTCTTCCGGCTTCATGCGGACCCTGACCACCTCGCTTCGCATCGCTTCCTCTTCATTGCCATGGGTGCCGGAGGCGCCACAGAGCGCCATATGGCGCGAACACCAGCACCGCCGGTGGCGGGGCGTCGTCGAGTTTGTACCACAAACTTGACTATCCTGCCACAGAAAATTAATTATAGTTTCCACTTCGCACTGTCAATTCACACTCGCAAGTGAGACGCACATGCCGTCTATGGACGGCGACCGACAATGGGTAATTGAAACGCTGGCAATTACCCATTGTTAATTGAAACAGTGCCCGTTAGTGCACGGGTAATGCTCAGATAACCGTTGTTAATCATCAAACAACGTGTCATCAACTGCTCAATGGCAATCATCAATGGGTCGTTCCCCGTTGATGATGAACAGCTGGCAATTGTCGATCATCAATCATCAGCGGCCAATCAGCAACGGGCAACTGAAGCGTTGCAAGAAGAGCTGCGCACGGTTAATTATAGTTTCATTTTGGAAATGAAAGGAGCTTTCATGATCGTCACCATCGCAAACCCAAAAGGCGGGACCGGGAAAACCACGCTCGTGCGGGCGCTATCGGGAACCGCCGCCCATGCCGGAAACGACGTGTTTCTCATCGACGCCGACAGCCGTGCCAACACAATGCGATGGGTGACGATGTCGAAGCAGATGGAGGTCTGGCCCGACAGGCTTGAGGCAGAAAGTTGCCTGGATCCAGATCGCATCTACAAAATGGCGTTGGATCGACAGCGCGAGGGGAAAATCGTCTTTGTCGACATCGAGGGGACGACGAATGAAAATCTCTTCGCGGGTCTCTATTGTGCCGACGTCGTCCTCATTCCCCTTCAGACCACCCAGGACGACGTGGTCGCCGGGATGCAACTGGCGCTCAATCATATCCCCGTCGTCGAAGACGACCAAAAGCGAAAACTTCCCGCTCTGATCGTCATAAACCAACACGATCTCGTCACCGGACGCGCTAAGGCGCATGCACCGCTTCGCGAAATCTTGCGGGAAAGCGGCGTTGCGCTAGCCTCACAGCCCATCGCACGGCGCTCTTGCTATCAATCGATCGGCGCTGCCGGCACGCTTCAGACAGTTGCAACTCCCGACCCGAAAGCCATTGCCGAGATGGAAACGCTGCTTGGCGAGATCCTCACTCTTTACAGATCCACCGCCGAGGGAGTTCAGGCATGAGTGATGGACCAGACAGCAAGAACCTTGTTCTCGGGCTGATTTCGACCAACCGTCAAAAGCCGACCGTGCGCGAAAAGCAGATCGCCTCCCCTCCTCCGCAAACCGAGCGTGAACATCCAGCCTCGACTTCGAAACCGCCGATTGGCCGGCATCAGCTTCGCGACATGGTCGCCAAGGGCGAAAGCCGCGATCCGATCGCCGGCAAGCGCTTCCGAGACACCGAAAAGGTCACCACCGGAATCCATATCCGCGCCGACGTTCACAAGACGCTGAAGATCCTTGCCGCGATAGAGCGCCGCAAGTTCAACGCCTATATCGAAGAAGCGATCGACGACTATCTCGAAAAGATCGCGGATCGGATCCCCGACATTTCCTGACCAGGTGGATGCGGGGCTCCTCATGCGCTCCGCTTCTCATCCCCGGCGTTCGCCCTGATCGCCGCCATCAGCATCGGACCAAGGCCAAATTCTCCGCGCGCCGCCTTTCGGGTCAAGTCACGCAAGTAACCGCCGGCCGAGGTGATATGCCCTGCCCGTTCGAGGATGCAGGCAATCGCAACCGCGGCATTCTCGGCCCCCATAATTTCGCAGGCCTCTTGGTAGGCCGAAGGACTGACGCCGAGCATCGACCGGACCACAATGGCGGCCGACATCAACTCACGCCAATGGTCTATCCGGCCGCCTGGGGCGTAATCCGCCATCTGCGGGCATGCCCTCAACACCATGCTCAACGGGAACGCCTTCAACGGCTCGGCAACCCATTTCGGTTTTGTCTCCGGCTTTTCGCCCTGCTCTTGTTCAGAGCGAGGTTCAAGTTCAGAAGTGGATTCGGGATTTGAATTCTGTATGTGGCATCCATCCTGGATAGCATTGCCGTCGGTTTTTTCTGCTTTTAGCTGAATTTCCAGGACGTTGACGATTTCCTCGCGAAGCATTCGCATGTCTTCTAGCACGGCATCGACATCGTGGCGCCTCGGCGCGCGCGGAAGGCGCGCAATAAGGCCAACATACATCGCCTCGATCTCTGCCCAATCGCCGTCAGCGCCCTCTTCCATGGCAGCGGAAATCAGCTTGCGCACATCGCGCCGGCAAAGCGTCAAAGCTTCCTTGGCACGCTTGAACTGCACGCGCTCTTCAGCAACTTGCTGGGCAAGACCAGCCAGCTCGGCAGCACGCGCACGTAGCGGTGCCAGGCTGAAGCCGAACGCGTCCTCGATTTCCCCTCCCCTGCTCCGATGCGCATAACGTTTACCGTTCGGGCTATCGCGGCGCTGGATCAGGCCAGCCTCAACGAGCACACCGAGATGGCGCCGCAGTGTTGTGCCGGCGATGCCGTGCGCCCGGATCGACAGCTGCGTGTTCGACGGGAATACGACAAGACCATTGTCGTCCGAGAGCTCAGTATCCGGATAGAAGCTCAGCAACGCGTGCAGCACTGCGAGAGATCTGTCCTGAAGGCCAAAGACGTCCTTCGCCTCACAGAGATCCCGGAAGACTTTCCACTTATCTACGGGCTTGCTCTCGCTACGCTCTGCTGTTTCCAGCTGACCTTTGACCAAGGCAAGCGTCATCGGCCGCCGCCCAAAGGGCGTCGTCACACTTCCACTCTGCATTTTCCTTCACCTCTCAAAAGGCAAAAGAAATCCGCTCACCAAAACGATGCCAAAGACTCTTGACTGTGATTCGTGAAAATGCGATTCTCAGATTGCTACATGTGAGGAAGGCTTCCACGACGGAAACGTTTGGGGGCCTTTTTCTTTTGCGGTTTGTCTCTCCTTCGACCTTGCTTAACTCTTGCTGTGACCCCCCGCCCTATTGCGCGGGGTCGGCCGATTGATATTCGCGCATCAGATCCGGCATTCGATCCGCCAGCCAGCGCGCAAATGCTGCTTCTTTTTTGGGAATGATTACGGTCGTCCCAGAAGACGTAGACTTCATACGCCCGAAAACTCTTTGGTTAACAGCGAAGTCGCGGATCTCATCCTGCGCTTTCCCTTCGCCGTGCTTAGATATCTCACTTGCAGCTCTGATTGCCTGCGCGATCCGCTCCGCTCCATCGGCTTGCTTAAACTCTGGTGTTTTAACAATCCGGCGCACAGCCTCCGCCTTGTTCAAACTCTTCAAGAGGTCCGCAAATGCAGTCCACTTGGGGCGGCCCACGCCCTTTGCACGACCAATAGCGTAGACAATATCTTCAGGCACGATGTCGGTGACCCGGAACAGGTGCGAAATAGACGCCTCAGACAAACCAAGGATGGGGCATATCGCACGATGAGAGAGCCCTGCGCTTTTTAGCTGCACGGCCCACATAGCCTGCTCAATCCAGGTGAGGTTCTCCCTAACGCCGTTTTCGAGAGACTGCTCCTCAATAAGCTGGCGATCTGTGAGATCACGGACGTATGCCTTGATCTTAACGGCCTCCGGTCTTTCGGCGTCCGCCATGATCGCCTTGACAGCCGCCCAGCGACGGTACCCGTAGGCCAACTGATAATGATCGCTCTTCGTGGGATGCGGTCGGACAAGAATGGGTATTTTCTGCCCTTCGCTTGCAATCGATAACTTCAGCGCTTCAAGTTCTTTGTCAGCCTCTTCGTCATTTTCGAAGCGATCCTTGTAAGGAGAGCGCTCCACTTTCGCGGGATCGAGGGAAATAATGCTGTCTTCGGTCAACTGCGAGAGCACTCTTCCCACGTTTGAAATGACCGGCGATGAGTGGCGTCGAGAAGGTAAAGCCTTGTCCAGCGCTTCAGGGACCTGGGCCGTATCACCGCGGTTTTCGGCATCCGCTGCCATTCTTTGAAGTATGCTCTTTTTCATACGCTACGCCCCCAAACCTTGTGGATCAGGTGAAGGATCTCGAAGTTAACACGATCCGCGCTTTCGATCGCTCGCTTCAGCGCCTCCCGACCAACCTCGCCGACTTCAAGCTCGTAAAGCGTTTTTTTAGCGACGGCTGCGCCAGCAATAGCAGTCGACTCCAGAGCCTCCGACACGAGTACGTCATCACCAAAAAGACGTCGCATGACTCCAGACATGTACTTCTGCGGTCCGTCGTTCGGATTCACACGTGTCAGAAGGAACCGGAAGAAATCATGCTCAAACTGGGCGCCGAACTGGCCCAGCGTCTCGGAAAGATCGGAAATCATGATGAGGAATTGATTGCAAGACGCCACGTCGAGCATGGCTGGATGAACCGTCACGATCAGCGACGTCGCAGCATACAGTGCTGCGAGCGTCGAGTAGCCAAGTGATGGCGGTGTGTCGAGAATGACAATGTCATAACGATCTTCCACACGAGCCAGCGCATTGCTGAGCCGCTCGAAAAAGAGACCGAGGTCGTCCCTATTCCTCTGTGTAAGGTAGGAAGGGGTGTCAAACTCGAAGTCCATGAGTTCGAGGTTTCCTGGCACCAGATCGACGCCTGGGAAATAAGTAGGTCGAATGACATCTGCCAAGGCTCGGCGCTCGTTGTCATAGCGTATCGCCGCATAGGCAGTCTCATTTTCGCCGAGATCAAATTCCGGTTGGATACCAAAAAGCGCCGTCATGGACGCTTGTGGATCCAGATCCATGCACAACACCCGGTAGCCCTGCAAGCCGAGGAAATGGGCCAGATGCATCGAGGTCGTCGTCTTCGAACTTCCCCCTTTGAAATTCGCAGTGGCGATAACCTGCAGCTTCTCGCCCTCACGGCGGTACGGCAAAAGCTCACCGGCATCATCCGGACGAAGGGTAGCGAGAAATGAGCGCAGCTCTTTCACCTGGTCTACCGTATAGGTGCGCCGATTGTTCTCGGCGCGCTCCGGTACAGGTCCCTTCCCTTCGATCGTTAGTTGCCGGAGGGTGCTTTCAGGTACTCCCAGCAATCGTACCAGATCGAGGGTCGAGAATGTTCTCGCGAATGTTTTTCGTGCGGCTGGCGGATAGACTGCTTCGCGCATATCTTGAAGCTCCGCCGAAAGCTTCGACGTGTACGCCTGGATCTTCGATGCGGTATCTCTGACGTTATGAGAAGCCGAGTAAAGCATTAAATCCCCTTGACGGTTATGGTCACGATACGCGACCCTTACCGTCAGAAATGCCAGAGAGACTCCGATTCTTCAAGGAGTTTTTCGTTAATGAAAAGTTAACACCACCAATCACCGGGGCAGGACTTTACAGTTGTAAAGTTCAGCGCGACCTGTAGTTCCCACTTGGGCCGGCGAGAAGGTTTGCCACCTCGACCTCGACCCGCGCCACCACAAGCTTTCGACACCGAGGTCAGGTGGACGACTCAGGCGATCGTTCAGGTACGGCCCCGCACAGGGGCCGCACCTCGTTCGCTCAGTCCCAGGGGATGACGGCCATCAGATCATCGTCGTCCTGACCGGGGAAGCGCCCGAGATTGGCATTGAGGCGCCCGTATCCGGTATTGACCGAGAGCGTGTAGTAGTCACCGCCGGTCTGATTGGTCTTCTTCCAGATGCCGCCGATTTCCACGGAGCGGCCCCTCGGGGTTCGCGCGAGCAGTCGGTAAACGGGCGCCTTCGGGTTGGTGCTGCTGATTTTTTCGCCGGCCAGATCGATGTCATAAGCCATGGAGGCGATGTTGCCCGAGAGGCCGGTTTCGTTGAAGCGGATGAAGTTTACGAGGTCGGACATTGCTGTATCTCCTTTGTTAGCGTTGCCGATGGACACGACAAAAGGACGGGAGCAGGAGCGTCCGCACCCGGAGGGGCGCACCACCTAAGAGCGGATCGATTTTGCTGCGCGAGGAGATCCATGGGATCGGGGAAAATCGTTCCGGTCGAGGGTTGCGGGCGTGACGACCGGCCTTAGTGATCCATCTGAAGGCATCGCAAACAAAAGGCGATCAGCGCAGGGGTTTCGGCTTTAATACTTATCCGTTTCACCGCAACCGGCATCGAGAGCCCCAAACACCCAGACGCAGTCCAGCTTAAACCGACCTGGCGCAGAGACGTAAATTAGCAGGAGGGGCACAGGCATCTTCGCGACGACATCCCTTACAAGACCCCGAAGCGATGTCCGAATAATATTCGAAGGCATCCGGGAGACGACCAATCCGCAGTGAGTGCGCCCTTCGAAACATCAAGACCGGCTTCACCTCTATCCATCCTCGGTGGCCTCCCCTGTCAAGATCGCTGGTTTCAAAAGGAACAACGGACTGCGCTGGCGTTTCGCGGCTGCGCGAGGCTGGCTGGCACGATCACCCGCAGCCGAGCTGCAGGATTGTTCCTTGGTCAGTAAGTGGAAAATCAATCGCGGGCGGTTCAACAACAAGGCACATCCTTCGGCCCCACCACGGTTTTCCTATCAGCGCGCCTCATGCAGCCGATCGTTACCGGAAATATGGCCTAGCGCGAGACACGCGCTCTGGTGCCTGCACCTATCGGCAGGCTGCGCGGATCCTGCCTTGCGAAGCAAAGCGCGGGCCGGGGTTCGATGCCCTGGCCCGCGCTCGCGGGCGATAAATGTCTAGGGTAGGCGCAAATATCTCGTCTAACATTGGGTGGCTCTCCTAATTAGGGAACGGCCGCGCAGGGGAAGCGCGACCGGATGGATTGCAACGGCGGAGTTATTCCGCTGCCATCGGAAGGGACTGGGCCTCGTCGCCCTTGATCTCGACGTTTGCCTCCGCGCTGGGGTCGGCTGCAATACGGATCGGAGCCGGGAGCCAGCCGGTTCCCACAACCAGCCTGTCCGCGATCAGCACGGCCTCTGTCTTCTTACCCGCTGCCTTCACGGATAGGCTTGCGTCTTCGCCCTTGGCTTCCGCCACAGCGAGAGCAATGCTTTGCCGATTGATGTGATTAAAATAGCTGTCGGCGGTCGTCTCGAACCAATCCGTCATCCGCACATTGAGCGCACGACCAAGCTGGTTTGCCTGCTCGATACCAGATCGGCGGTCAGTGAACTTCTTCTCCACAGCGTTGACGGAGTGGGCTGCCGCATAGGCCAGCAGGAGCAGCAGTTCTTCGCGGCTCTGTGCAAGGCACCACTCGAACAGGTCGGCAGGGTTTCCGGGGATTTTATGCCCGTAATTTTCCTGTACGCTCTCGAACTCGGTAACCGCCTTGCACCTCTCTGGCGATTTCATCGACCCTTCGACTCGCTCATATGTCAGGGACACTTGCAGGGCGCTTTGCTCTGACACATAGCCGGTGTAAGCAACACGCAGCAGCATAGCGTGAACGACGGCGGCAAGCGCTACATCGGGATTGTGGACCAGTTCGACGCGAAACGCTGCGGTCTTCTGTGCCGTCAAATCCTCAATCAGGGTTGCCGGGTGGGTAAGTTTCGGGGTGTCATCCTTGGCTTTAACGCTTGCGGGGGCGTTCCCGTTTTCGCCGTCGTCCGCGTCTCCGGCCTCGTCCTCATTCCTGATGATGCCGATCGCCGCTTCGAGCTTGCCGTGATAGTTGACATACAGCACGATGCCGCTTCTCGCCTTGTCTTCGGCCGAATAGGTTTCCTTGCTTTCGGAAATCTCGTCCAGCCGCCGGTTGATCGCATCAACGCGCTCGAGTGCCCCCTCCTCCTCAGCCTCGTTGTTGATCGTTTCTGCCAATTCGTCATGTTCTTGGCAAAGCGCGTCGTATTCAGCTTGAACTTCGTCAGAAAGCTCGACCTCCACCGGATAGATACGCGGTACATTGAACATCCATTCCGGGCGTTCGGAAGTCGCTTCCACCCATTTCCAGTCTTGCTGACGATATGGCACCGTGGCTTCTTCCAGCTTCTCGGATACGAGCCTGTCGAGCAACGCGACATCAAGCGCATAACCTCCGCCATCCGCGTCAAACAGATCGCGGCGAATGGTTCCGCCTACCTCCTCATAGGCATCCAGCCCCCCGACGAATTTCACGCGCCGGTCCGTGCTGGCAACCTCGTCCGCCAACAGGTTGGATTTAATCCGGCTGGCGTGGCGATCCCATGTGGATAGGCCATCCCAGACCTGTTCCTGTCGCTCATGGTCGTCGGAAACCGTGAAGGCGGAAAGTTGCTCGAAGGTCATTTCCTCTTTGCGGTAACGGTCCAGCAACTTGGGTGAGACCTTCGCCAGCGCCAGACGGCGGCGCACGATGATTTCCGTGGTTCCAAACCGTGCGGCAATGTCGGGGATCGCCTTTCCCTGCTCCGCCAAGGCGCTGAACGCCTCGTAAGCGTCCACCGGGTGCATATCTTCGCGCATGACATTTTCCGTTAGACTGATCTCCGTGGCATCCTCGCTGTCGCGCACTTTGCACTCAACCGCGTGGTTCTTCTGAATTTCGCCTTGCTCCAACAGCAGCAACAATGCCCGTCTGCGGCGTTCGCCAGCCGTGACAAAGTACCTTCCCTTTTTGTCACCGGTCCGCACGACAAGGTTTTGCAGAACGCCGTTGACCTTGATCGATGCGGCAAGCGCTGCAATGCTTTCCGCGGAATAGGTCTTGCGGACGTTCTTCGGGTCTGCCTCAAGCTTGCTCAGTTCGATGATGATGGTCGTCGTCATGGTATGATCTCCTGATGTCCCGTTTCCTTTGGGTTTCGAACCCGCAGTGGGCGAAGCCTTCTTCCTTTGGTCCGAAGGACGTGCTCACACGTTCCTCGGAACGAAGGGAGGGGGCGTAAGCCCGCTCCCGGTAGGGCGGGGATCGGGTCATGGGTCGGACGGGGAGAAAAAACGGAAGGTTTGACGCCCTGGCGGTGAAAGCCGTTTTTTCTTCACGGCCGACAGCGCCCTAGCGCGCTTGCCCATTGGCGCGAGCACCGGCCTATCGTAAGAGCGGCATGTTACGGAGAAGATGCGCATACGCCTCTCGCGGATGCTCCTTCCAGATGTGAGCGCGGGTCGCGCTCTCAACTTCTCGCCCTTTTGCACGAGAACGCGCCGTGTAAGAGATCGTAACCCCGAATGGGCCGCACCCGTTTGGGGGTTCGGTCGAGCAGAACACGATGCGGCACAGTTGAGCCCGCCTCGTGCGTTATGCGCCAGCACAGCCAAAAACACATCGTCAGTGTGCACACGAGGGATGTACATTTGAACAATAAAAGGCCATTGTACATCCACGTACACACAAGGATGATGACATGCACACCACCAAAGCTTTCAAGAATGGAAATTCGCAGGCTGTGCGTATCCCCGCCGAACTGGCGTTTGAGCGGACCGATGTCGAGTTGGAAATCGAGCGCGTCGGCGACGAGCTTCGCATCCGTCCGGTGCATCGCTCCCTGGCCGGCGTTCTGAATGTATTCGCCCGCTTCTCTCCGGATTTTATGCGTGACGGAAGAGAGACCCATGAGCAAGACGAGCGGGATAAGATCTGATGGCGCGCTACATGCTCGATACGAACATGTGTATCTACCTGATGAAAAACCAGCCGGAACAGGTCGCCCGCCGCTTTGCCAGTTGCTATGTGGGAGACGTGGTCATGTCCGCCATCACCTTCGCCGAACTCGAGTATGGTGTATCCGCATCTGATGATCCCGCACGGGAACTTGATAATCTCGCAGCCCTGGCCGAACTGATCACGGTAGAACCGTTTGGGATTGCAGCAGCGCGTGCCTATGGTCCGGTTCGAATGGCGACAAGAGACCGGAAGAAAGATCATCTTGATAAACTGATCGCGTCGCATGCAATCGCCCTCAACACGGTGTTGGTGACCAACAACACGCGCGACTTCCTGGCGTATACCGGACTGAAGCTCGAAAACTGGCTGGACGCGTAACGCAGAGAAACCAATTAACCCGTCCCAGCGGCTATGCCGTGAGGGGCGGGCAGGGAGGGGGACCTTGCCGGCGTTCGTGCCGGTGCGAGTGCCAACGACCAAGGCACGATCAGCGAAAATGAAGAGTATCGGAGAAATCAGCATAGCGCCGCTCCCAGGCGGGATTTCGGGAATTCTCGACGCGCAGGGAGCGGGAAAAAGGCAGCCGCAGGAGCCTCAACATAGTGGCCCGAAGGGGAGGCGGGATCGACTGCCGCCGCACGCTTCGCACCGTTTGCATGGGGCAGAAACAAGAAAAACCCAAACGCCAAAAACGACCGTTTTCCACCAAGCTCCGGAAAACCCTACGGCGCTATGTGGGAGCGCGGGTTTCCTCCGCTTGGCTGCGCTCGCCTTTGCGGCTCGCTCCGGCCGCGGGCGCGCCGTCTGACGGCGCTGCGGCTGGAAAACGGTCCACAATACCGCAGAAGAACACCATAATGCTGGACTAGCCGCAGCGCGAAATCTTCGGGCAGGGGAGGGGAGAGCGAGGGGTGGGGCTTTGGGGCACCCCTCGAAGCTGACCCGCCGCGTCGATAGCGGCCGGGCAGCTAACACGGCGTCCAAAGGAGGGGAGGCAAAGCGCCGCCGTTACCGACGACGCCTTACTCGGGAAGGTTCAAGCCTTCAGCGCTGCCATCCGTTCGCCCAGAAGCCAAAGCGCCTTGTTCAACTTGATATCCTGATCGATGCCGTTGACGGCGCGGGACTTCACACGGCGCGGCCTGCCGAGATCGTCTCGGCCGACGCCGCGCAAACCGCCCTTGATGGAGTTTTCCTGAACGACGTTCCAAACCGTCCAAAGATCGTCAGTGCGGTCATCATGACGTCTGGGAAGAAGCAGCTGCTCGGATTTGATTGGCGTCTTCGTCTCGCCTTCACTGTCGCCAAACCGGAGCACATGGGCGGCATCGGCGAGAATATTGGATTCCTCCCTATTGAGCCGAAGGGTTGACCAGTCCTGTGGAGCAGCAAGCGTGCGTTCGGCCTCCCCCAGCACGCGGTAGGTGCCTTCGATAACCTTGTGCTGAACGTCGCCGGAATGGCGCACCTTGATGGCATCGATCGTGCCGGTCTGGGTGACCAGAGAATTGAGGCAGCGGACACGGAACAGACCGGCCATCAGTTCATAGGCACTGGTCCCGTCATTGGCGTTCTTCAGCAGGATTTCGCAGACGGTATCACCGACATTATAGACCTTGCCATCGTCGATCCGTCGCATGCGAATAAGATGCTTGGTAAAATCCGCCTTGCCCTCGATGCGGCTGTTCGATTGCTTGGCGCCGACCGGCACGAAACCCTCCTTCATGAGGCCGCGCAGAACCTCAATGGTCGGGATCGGCTTGAAACGTTCCGACCGGCTCTCATGGGCGCTGACGGCAAAGATGGACGGCGCGATCTGGCGCATCTCGGTCTCGGTCATGGCGCGGCCGGTATCGAAGCGGGCGGTCTGGGTGTAAATGCTCATGGGTCTGTCTCCTAAATTCCCGTTTCCCGAAGGGGAGCCCTGTCGGGCGAAGCCTCCCCGGTCTTTCCGGGGGAATGGCCTCTGACATTCCCCCGGACAGAGGGGGGAGGGCGATAGCCCGCCCCACGGCGGCAAACGGGACTGTCAAGTGGCGTGGCGCGGAAGGCGGGGCATCTTCTCGGGCCCGACCACAGGGCGGGCTGGTTCGGAAGATGACCCGACTTCACGGGCCGCTTGACCGGGCTGGGGGACGATGTCATGGGGCGCAAAAGACATGCGGCCCTTACGGGCCTCGATTTCGGGTGCCAAGCGACCGATTGGACAAGCGATCGTTACCGGCAACGGCGAAGACGGCGACAGGCGGCTTCGTGCCAACGGCATAGAGCGCGGCCGGCCGGAACGGCCGGTGGCCTAAAAGGCTCACATCAGCTCAAGCGGCTTTCTTGGCCACCAGGTTGAACAGCTGCGCAATGATATCGGTGGTGTAGACCTGTTCGCCGTCGCGCTCGTAGCTGGAATTGGATATCCGGGACTCGACATAGACGAGATCGCCCGAAACGACGTTCTGTGTGATCCACTCCACCTGCTTCTTGTCGAGAATGGTGACCTGAACCCAATCGGTGGCCGTTTTCTTTTCCCCGTCGGCCTGCCACTCACGGTTCGCGGCAATGTTGACCTTCAGCACATTTTTGAGTTCCACGAGGTTTCCAACGTGGCCGAGAATAGTATGACGATTAACGTGTCGCATCGATTTAAACCTTCCTTAACCGGAAAAATGCGTTTATTTGTGGAGTTCGAACCAATGCCGCTCGGTTTGACCTGAGGTTTCATTCTTGATGTCAAAGAAATAGGGCTCTGACTTGAGCGGTCGGGATATGGAGACCGTTTGTATGCAGCCTTGCTGTCGATCAGAGTTATAGAAGCCGTGCGTCCTGTCCTGGCACATGTTCACTGTCTTTACGCAGAGGTTCTGCTCTCTGCCAAAACCGTTCCGATCCTGCCGACTTCCCACCTGATATCCCTTCGGGCATGCAGCATAACGCTCAAAGCCGGGGGAGCCTGTGCCTGCTGCCGGGCAGGTTGGCCAATCGAAGCCGGGCTTCTTCATCGCCGAGATCAGCCGCTTCATTGGCGGATGGCAGGAGGCAACGCCCCGCCACGACGGATTGGACGACGCTGCGCACAGCAACACTTCGCAGCCCCATTCGCTCCCCGCTGCCGGAGCAGCGAACACAGTTGCCGATACAGACAGAAGAATTCCAATGACGACGTTCATTCGTTTGACTTTGACCAACATGGGCACCTCTCACATCACACAATGGACAATTAAATATAATTAATCCGATGGCAACGAGCAAGCGTAAGAAGACCGATACTGATCTGGGAACGATGATCCTGCGAAACATGGCGATGACCATGGAGCGCGAGAGGGAGAAGCGCGGCCTCAATAAAAAGGAAATGGCGAGCTTGTGCGAGATCACCTCGCCTTACTATCTGCAGATTCTCGACGGTTCCGCCAACCCGTCGCTGCAGGTCATCACGCGGATCAGCACAAATCTGAAGATCCCCTTGCAAGCGCTGATGATGGGGCAAAAAGCCGAAGTCAAAGTGGACTGATCGATCATTCTGCCTTGCGATCTTAAGAAACTATAATTACTCCTTCCATCTGTCCGCTTCGGATGCGGTTCATCCGGACAATGATGGGAGTGACCGTGGCCTCAAAGCACCCGCTTATCGCCGTCCTACTGCTGGCGACAACAACCGCAAGCGCCGCGGATAATCCCATGTGGCGCAGCGGCTTGCTATGGACATGCACGTTCTCGTCGGCCATTCGCTGTGAACGATCGACCGACTGCACCTCCCATCCGGATCACGGTACGATAAACCTGAACTACCAAGAAAACAGTCTTGTCGATCAAACGGGGCGAAGCCATCCCATCAAGCGTCACTATGTCCAGACGGTCGCGGGCAGTCCGATCGGCAGCGAAGTGAAAATCGAACTGGCGACAAACGAAGTAGTCTGGCTTTCGGCCGCCGACGGGGGAGGGACCTTTTCCGACAACTGGACCGGGGCCATGGTTTCGCCGGGGGTCGGTGTGATCGTGCAGGAGCTACGGCCATTGATCTGCGCGCCAGAAAAGTGACGGCCAAGTCTAAGCTGGTGGTGGCGCAGCGTCTTTCGCACCGAAGTCTAGGTTTTTTACGACTATTAGGCTTGTCGTCATCCTGATCCAAGAGGCGGACAATTTAACATCACTGGATGTCTATGGCTCAGCTAGAGCATTCTCGCAGCGCGTCCCGTTCGCCGCGTGGCATTATTGTAATAGCTCGACGCCTGCTGTACCGACCGGTGTCGCGACTGCTCCATCGCCTCGGGGAGGGGAATGCCGCGGTTTGCCGCCTCGGTTAGATATCCCGAGCGCAGCCCATGTGCAGAAAACTCCGATGCTTCCAGCCCGGCCATGGCAGCCCGCTGTTTGACAATATCGTTGATCGCTTTCGGATCGATAGCGCGCTTCGAAACGTTGCCCCAGCGATCGATCGCCCGAAACACAGTGCCGCTCTCAATTCTCGCGGCAACAAGCCAGGCATTGAGCGCATCAACCGGCCTGCCGGTCAGATAGACGACCTCATCATCCTGGGCACCGCTGGTTTTGGTTCTGCCGAGATGGATCGACAGAGAGGGGAGCGAAGATCCGCCTTCGGCAGTCACCGGAGCCTCAATGGTCAATTGCTCCCTGCGCAGACCGGCGATCTCGCTGCGGCGTCTACCTCCAGAGGCAAAACCGACCATGAGAATGGCCCGGTCGCGGAGATCGCGAAGATTTTCGCTGGCACATGTAGCGAGCAGTTTGGCCAGCACATCCCCGGTTACGGCTTTGGCACTCTTGCGCTTGCGTGGTCTCGGTGTTGCGCGTACGGCCAGCCGGATTGCCGATTTCAGAGCAGGCGAGGAGAAGGAACCGGCCAGCCCACGCCATTTCGTCAACGTCGACCAGGTGGCCAGACGCCGGCGTACTGTATCGGGCGCGTGTGGTCCGGTAGTGCGGAGAAACCCTTGGTCACGCAGGCTCTCCTCGACTCCGGCCGGCATGCCGTGGTCAGGATCAGCGTCCCGCTGTCGTGGCTGCCACAGGTGATGGGCGACGAATTTCAGGAGCAGCGCTTCAGGCGCCGGCCAGGGGAGAGAGTTTTTCGTCGTGGCGAGCGACCATGCCTGTAGGTAAGCAAGGTCAGAAGTCAGAGCGCGCAGCGTGTTTTCGCCCATACCCTCATTCACGAGATGGCGAAGCGTCTCGACATCCTGGTCGGTCAATAGCTCCGCAAGCTCATCGCGCCGCTCGAGCGGCAGAACGGCTGCGATGGTGTCCAACGTTTCGGTGCGTTTTTCGATCGAACGTGGCGACGATCTGGTCATTTCGGCAGTCCGTTCTCGTCATAAAATTCTTTGTGGTTCGAAGTCTGGTCACTATTCGCAGGTGTTCCCACGGCCATCTCAATCAATATCTCCAACGCTGTTGCCCTTCACCAGACCCTTTCGTGCAGAATCGCGTCGAACGCCAGATCGGTCGAGATGAAGGTGCAATGCTCCAGCCGCACCTGGGCCGCAAGAATGCGGTCCCACGGATCGCGGTGATCCCAATCGAACGCGGCTGCGAGCTCGGCATGCAGATCCGAGATGGCAAGGGTCTGCAGTCCGCTGGCTGTGACGGCTGCTCGCAGTTCCTGCGGCTTGAGGTCGAGCTTGTTCAGGCGCATCTTATTGTCCAGCTCATAGAACGACACTGCGCTGACGAGGACACTGTTGGCCTTGTCCTCGATCAACGTTCGTGCCCTCGTGGAGAGCCGATCGCTGCCGATGGTCCACCAGTAGATTGCATGGCTGTCGAGTAGGATCTTCATTGCGTGCTGTCGCTGTCGCCGGGTTTGCCTTGCCAGATGCCGGTGTCGTCATTCCAATCGCCGGCGTCGATCGCGGCCTGTTCTGCGTCGGTCGTGTCGAACAGGTCGTCGGGCAGGCCACGCTGGCGCAAGAGGCCGAAAGGGCGCTTGCCGCCGTCGGCCGCAGGGCCGATACGAGCATAAACCTCGTTGCCGCGCATGATGACGATTTCCTCGCCCTGGTTGGCGCGTTCGAGGACTTCTGCGAAATTCTTGCGGGCTTCGCTGATCTTGTAGCTAGTCTGGGGCATCGTAAGCTCCGAATTTGGCCGTGAAGTGCACCGTATCACCAGTTTCAGGTGCGTACAAGCCGCGCGTACATATACCTTCCGATAAGCATCACTTATCGATGGTTAGAGGGTCAACAGCCAGTCATACCATGTAGCGAACTGCAATATTCATATGGAGTTCTTTTAGCAAATCATTTACCATGCTTTCAATGGCTTACGATCTCGCGAAAATCAGCATGACAGCCCTGATGCGGCCGGCTTTCGACGCCGGTCTCGCCCTGACGCGTCTCGACGAGCGTATCGCCCGGTCACCGGTCGGGCAGGGCTTTATCGAGCGCAGCCAATTCACCGATGCCTGTGCCTCGCTGTGGATCGACGGCGAACTCGTCCATCTCGAAGACCTTGTCCTCCACGACCATACCCGCGATATTCGCACACCCACCCACGAGCTGACCATCGCCCGCGACGTCCTGCGCACTCGTCGGCGGATCGCCGGCCAATCCCCGGATTGGGCGCTCTCTGCCGAGGGCATCCGCTCGCTGAGGAAAGCCTCGGAGATCGGGTCGGGCGGCGGGGACGAGGCGACGACGGCCGGAGTTATGAGGCCGGCGGTTGCGATCGATCCGGAAGGGCAGGGGGAAGATGTCGACGACATCGAGAATCTCCCCGGTGTCGATTACGCCGCCATCGATGCGGTTCTGGCCCGATCGGAAGCGGCGATCGAGAACGCAACACGGCCCGACCGTGGCGGCGCGGCGGAAAAGGATCCGTTGGTCTATGATCTTGACTGGGACGAGGGTGCCCGGCTCGAGGAATGGCGCGCTGTGTTGCGGCAGGCCGAAAACTTACCGGCGGTGCTGCAGGCGATCGTCGCCCTCGATGCCTGGAACGAGCTGGCCGTCCTGCAGCATGCACCCTGGCTTGGCCGGCTACTGGCCGCCTCGATCCTGCGCCAGGCCGGCGTTACCACCGGCACCCATCTGGCCGCTATCAACCTTGGCCTAAAAACCATTCCCGTCGATCGCCGACGGCATCGCGACCGGGAGACCCGGCTGCTTGCCATCGCCCATGGCCTGCTTGCGGCCGCGGAGACCGGACTCAAGGAGCATGACAGGCTGGCGCTGGCTCGAACACTGATGGAGCGAAAGCTGGAGGGGCGCCGGACATCTTCAAAACTGCCGGAACTGGTTGAGTTGGTGATGGCCAAGCCGTTGGTGTCGGCCGGGATGGTGGCCAAGACTCTGGAAGTCACGCCGCAGGCGGCGCGGCGGATTGTTTTGGAGCTGGGCCTGCGCGAGATGACCGGGAGGGGGAGGTTTCGGGCATGGGGGGTGTTGTGATGGAGGCGCGACCTTGTTCAAGCCAGACTACCTTTGGCTAGCCGGGACCATCTATAAGATCATAAGCAAAGCCGTGCTCAGCAAGTACCTGAGTGGTTTCATAAGGCACGCCAATCCCGCTGATCCGGCCGGTTTCAGCGATAAGGTGCAGGTTTTTTCGGGGGCGAGAGGCAACAACATAGAGCAGTTTGCTGGCGCTCTCTGCCGCGTTCGGTTCTGAGAAGTGCGGAACCATTCCCTCAAGCAAAGCGAAGGCAATCACTGTATCGAACTCTGCTCCCTTCACGCCGTGAATCGTCGAAACCGTTATGCCAGCTCGGGTGGCGAACACACGTCTGAACATGGCAATGCTCGATACGCCTTGAACGCCGGCATTCTCCAGTCGTTGGATTTGAACCCGGGACCGTTCGAAAAAGGCGACGTGGTGCTCCTGGAGTGGTGGGAAAAGATCGATCTCAATGTCGAGTACGAACAGCAGTTCCGCGAAGAACAACTCCAGATACTCCAGCCCATCTTCCACAGCGATCTCGATGCTATTGCAATGGCGCAGCAGATCACGCGGCGAGATTTTTGAAACGTCGACACCCGCGGATCTGAGGTGATCCAAAATCTCTTTGGCCCATCGTGTGCGTCGGACGAAGAGCTGAGGATCTGGACGGGTCAGGGCGAGACGTGAAATCCTGAACCAGATGTTGTCTTGGTCACGAGAGAAAGGGGCCATGCCGGGGCCATCGAAGCTATACTCTGGAAGCGCTGCAACCAGGCGCCTCGTGACGGCAGCGAGCTGGATCCACTGCGGTCCAACCACGCAGATTTCGTGAGGGGGAATGCCAAGCGTCTCGATATTGTAGCGGATGAGCCGGACGATTTCGTCGTCCAGCTCCTGCTGATTGATTTCCTGATTGAACGAGACCACGCTCGGATATTCTTTGTCAGGACCGACAGCTTCGATGACCGCTGGGACGACGCAATAATTGGAAAAGTAGTCGACGATCCTGTCCGAGGAGCGGTAGTTGCTCAAAAGGCTTTTGTCGGCAAGTGCAATGCCTGCCAGAGCGGCGAAGTCCAAGCGGCCCATGGCGAAGCCGCCTAGCGATCCGTAGATGGCCTGATTAGGATCGCCAACGATGAACGTCTCTGTATTCCCAGCCGAGGCGCTGAGTATCGCAGCGACGATCGCGTACTGGATTTCCTTTGTATCCTGATACTCGTCTATCAGGATGTATCTGAACAGCTTGCCGAGCAGGATGGGAATAGAGGGTTGGGCGACGATGAGGTCATAAGCGCACCCTAAAATCATCTCAAAATCAATCAGCCGGTTCTCTTCCAAATGGTGCCAGTATCCGTTCAACACGGAAAGCGCAGCCAGGCGCCTGTTCGGGTTCGCATTTTCCAGCTGACACCCGGCTGTCGAGTAATAATATCTGCAATCGAGTGCTCGAACTTGATACGGTGACTGATGGCATAGTTGGTCCAGAACTGCTTCGGTTTCATGCTGGTCCACCACGCGAAATCCGTTTTGCAGTTTTTCGTGATAGACGGAGTAAGGCCGCAAGATCCAGTCAAGACAAAACGAGTGGATTGTGCCGATCCAGAGCTGGTCCGTTCCCACGCCTAATCGCTCGATCCGCTCGGAGATTTCCTCGGCCGCGCGGTGTGTGTAGGTGATGGCAATCACCCAATGACGTTTGCTTTCGAGCTTGGATAACTCCAAAGCGATTTTATCGGTCAATGCTCTGGTCTTGCCGCTTCCGGGGCAGGCGGCAAGGTACACGCTTCCGTCGTGCTCAATGGCGTCAACCTGCTCTTCATTGAGGTCGCCGTCTTCCCAGACAAACACCATCAAGCGTACCCCAGAACGTCGATGATGACGTCTCCTGCCATTGCGACGATGATCGCTTCTCGAAGCGGTTCGATCTCCAAATCGCCGACACGGAATGCCTCGACTTGCGTACGCAACGCCAAAACCTGCGCCTCGGAAATAACGGCCGGATCCGTGTGGAATTTCAGCCGGTGCTCAATCATGTTCGCTAGCACTCGTCGGCTCAGTGGTTTGTGTGCGGTAAAAATCGCTTCAACCAGGTAGCTGGGGATTCGCGTTGTCCCTGTCACCACTTTAGCAACCTGAATTGCCAGCCAGCCCTTCTTGGCATAGCTCGCCATTGCGAGGATTCGCTTTCCGTAGATTGCCACATCGCCGGACCGCAGCTCCTCGGTCGCAGCAACAATGGTTGCGGCGTCGCTGTAGACGGAGTTGAGCACCGAAACTGTCAGCTCGACGTTCCCGGCTGCAACGAAATCGACTTCGAACGTGCGCGGCGCGTAGTGGACCGAAATCCAGTCGTTTCCATCCTTGAAGGCCGTCAGACGAGTGCGTCGTGCGACACCAGCTGCCTGCGAGCCAAGCGCCTTCTCTTTGGCACTCTTCAACGTATCAGGATCGTCCGGATGCGGGTCAGTGTTGAAAAAGGTGGCGTCCAGATCCGTCACGATTGCGCAACGTCGACGAATACGATCATCGTGAAACAAAACTGCGACGTTCTCGAAGCCAGTGCTGCGGATGTTGATCAGACTTATGCCCAGTTCGTCGAGGCTCACACCCAGCACCTCTTTCACCAGCACCGGCACGAGGATTTCTTCGGCGTCGCCCTCTACCAGGATCACGCTTTTCGCGAACAGTAGATTGCTGCGGACGGCGTCAAGATAGCGCTGAATGCTACGGATTTTTGGTGCTTCCAGGCCAGCACTCGGCTGGAACGCTTCGCAGCGCGAACCGCTCCGGCCCAAGATGTTGACATTCTCAATGTTGCTAACTTCGGAAATTTGGGTTGAGTGCGTGGAGTATATCACCTGGGTGTCGGGGTAATTCAATCTGTCGAAAAGGGTCTTCTGAATATGGGTGTGAATGTGGGCCTCGGGTTCTTCAATGACTAGGAAGTTCGCGCAGGCTTGCTTTGCTTTCTGATACTTGAACTCGAGAAGTTTGAGGCTGAGAAATATGAGGTTGGCGCCGCCGAGACTCAGCTCGTTGATGGCTCCCTCGTATTCATCATCGGTCTCGCCAACAAACAATTTTAGAGATTGGAAAAGCCGATCCGCTTCACCCGGGACAGCCGATCGCACTGCGAGGCTCGCTGGCGAGTAAGTTTCGCCGGCAGCATCCCGGATCGTTTGGCGGATGTCGGCCCGGATTTCTCCGACGTCGGGAATTGCTTCGATTTCACTATTCAGTTGGTTCACCCGATCAGTGATCGGCGCAAGCACCGCTGGATCCAGATCCCCGCTTTTGCTGCGGAGGAGCGTCAAAAGGGGATTTGTTCTCTGGCCTTGGAACTCACTGACTACGTCACGAAGGGCTTGGATGAAGGTGAAGCAAACCTCCTTGCTGACCGACATTATGCCTGGAACTCTTCCTCCGAGGGTCGCGGGATGAAGCTCTGCCGGAAACTGCACGGTCTCGAAATTTCCGACGAGTTCCTGGTACACGGCTGGATCAGAAAAGTCCGCGGTGCTTTTGCCGGTGAAGACGGTCTCGTAGTCGTCCAATGTGACCGCATTCAAGATCGCAGCCAAACCCGCATGATCGTCTTGATCGAGTTGCGCCAAACGCGTCCGGATCGCGGCATTCGGTCGGAAAATTAGATTGTAGGTTCCCCGAGCAATCGCTTCGTCTTCGATAACTCCGGTCCCATGCAGGAAAAGTGCTTGTACGGCTTCGTCCTGAGACACCTCCCCAAATTCTATGTTGATGATGATCCAATGACCGCGCCAGTTGCCGATCCCGCGATGAAAATCGCTTTCCTCCATGCGATAGGCCCAGCGAAGGAAATCGTCGTCCAGCATGAGACGCATCGCGCGGAACAGATTGGTCTTGCCCGATCCGTTTTCACCGATGACGGTGTTTATGCCTTTGTTGAAATGAAAACTTGCGCGCTCGAAGTTTCGATAGTTAACGAGCTGAACGCGCGAGATATGCATCGGGAACCCTTTGTGAATCGCCATAAGGCGTACGAATTTGATATGGACCGTGAAGAGCCGTTGCTTCCAATCTTTTTGGCCGCGTACCTTTGAAGGGTAGCGTGCTATACTGATCGCTTCAGGAGAAAGACGGCGATGCTGCACGCAACGCTGACAACGAGCTCAGCCTCGGCAGCACTTGCATCGCGCCCTTCCTGTACATGTCGACCATTTTGCGAAGCATATCCCCAGAGCTTGTGTAACGCCTCGCCCAACGGGGCCGTGAGGGCGAGGCCATTGATGAGCTGACCCAGGTTCATGTTTGGGGCGTTGGATAGGTCCCGAGCGACACATTCGAGCGCTGCCATAGAGTGCTGGATTGCGCCGGTGCGATCGGGTTCGGGTCGGCGTGAAATATCCTTTAAGGCTTCGCGGATCTCCCCTGCTGCCGTATATCTCCCACTCTTTGCAAAGGTGGCGACGGCCTCCTCGGTGGCAACCTTGAACGTTTGGCCGCCTCGAAAGACAATACCGTCCGGATGCTTCAGCTCCCACCCGATGCCTTTCTCACGAAATACGCGGTTTAGTTCGCTTCCAAATCGAGTTTGCTGATCAGGTCGGCGATCGAGAGACCGCCAGATGGCTTCGGCGACGTCATAAACTTTATACCAATCGCAGTGCTGGAGGAGCCCAAGAACCTCGTCCCAAATGTTCGGATATTCACTCCAATTCCTGGAATCCGGTACCTCCAAGAGGACGTTGCAAACGATGGACCGAATTTCGCTGGGCCTGAGGTCGCATTTTTCCGCGATGCTGGCGACCTGAAAACGGAGAAAGTCGGGTGCATCTTCCCGAATGGAAATGTCCGGCTCGGCTCCGCTGTAGCCGTGCCTATCTGAAAAGGATCGTTCCATTTCCCCTCCGCAACAACGCAATTCGACCAGTGGATTTGCTCATTTTGCGTTCGAAAATGCAACCGAATCTCCGTAGTCTCGCAGAGATTCCAAGTTGAAGGTCATGGCAGTGCAAGGAAACGTTACGTTCGATCCTCTCGCTTTCGCCGAGCCTGTGAAGGATCCCGAAATCAGCGAGCTCATCGATCTCGAAACTGGCGCTTTCGTCGATGTTGTCTCGTTCATCTCAGGGCGCCGATATGACCGCCTCATTTCCGAGAGGGTGTCGATTAGCGAAAGTCTCGCCAACGCGCCGAGGTATGGGTGCGCTCTGTGTGTGACTCCGGTCTATCTCGTAGCTTCACGAGAGAAACGCTTTTTTTTCCGGCACAGTCGCGAGGATGGGTCCTGTCCGTCCGTTACCAGATCTCTATTGAGCCGGGATGATATCAAAGCTCTGAAATATCGAGGCCAGCGGGAGAGCCTTGCCCATCGAGTGGTGAAGGAGCGGATCGTGCGAAGTCTATCCGCGGACCCGTCCAACGAAAAGATCCTGGTCGAAAAGCATTGGCGCTCCATACGAGATCCAGCAAGCCGACGGCAACCTGATGTCCAAGCCATCACCGTGCACGGGCGCGTTGCGTTCGAGGCACAACTTTCAACAACCTTTCTGGACGTCGTCGCTGGTCGGCGAACCTTCTACCGCGACGAAGGCGCACTGCTTGTTTGGATAATGGCCGAATTCGACCCTGATTACCGCCGGCTGACGACGGATGATTTGTTGTTTCCCAACAACTCGAACATCCTTGTGGTCGATGAGGAAACTACGGCTCTCTCTGAAAGCACCGGGACATTTTATCTTCGGGCGCATTTTCGCGTCCCGGAAATTGTTTCAGGCGCCATACAAGACCGATGGAAGTCAGAATTCATAGCCTTTCGGGACCTCACCGCCAATCTCGACACACAGACGGCATGGGCCTTTGACTACTCAGGCCAGTCGGAACAGCTGCTAAAGCAGGAGAAGGAAAGCGCTGAGAGGCGCGACGACGACTTGCGCCAACGGTTTTGTTCCCTTTGGATCGGGAGGAACCACCACACGCCTGGCGGCGTGTCGACCGAGGAAGCTTGGCGCAGTTTGATTGGAGAATTGTCGGCCCGGGGCGTAACGCCCCCGGCCAACGAGAGATATGATCGAGCAGTAACCGGTCTCATGAACGGAATTCTAAGCGCTCGCGAGAAAGAGCCGGTCGGCTGGGACTTCAAGCACCTCGTCGAGGTGGCACACCGAATATGTGACGGCTATCCCGAGCATGCGTTGGCGATGGGTTTCGCGCTTCGCATATACGGGTGCGAAGAATTGTTGGTGTCTCAAGACAAGAGCAAGAAGTGGGATAAGCGCGCCCGCTTATTGAAGGAGGCAATCCGCGCCGGTGATCAGCGCTATCTGCCTGATCAGGATACACTGCCATTTTTGAAATTTATGTTTCCCGAGGTGGTGAAAAGATCGAGCGATTCCTTGCCCCGCGGCTCGCCCAGTCGAACTTTTGAGGTCGATGTCGGCGCCATCGCAACGACGGAAAACCTACCCCAGAGGACAGAGATCATGCTCTGATGGGGTCAGTTTCTCATCGGTCGAAACGTGTCCGAAGCACCCGCCAGAGGTTCGTCAGCCCTACCGTGCACCTGTGCGGTGAACCTGTGCAAAGTTTTGGGGGGTAACGAGTGAAGAAATTCTCTTATTTCGGCGGAGAGCCCTCTGATGGAGCCGAGTTTCAAGGTGTAGATTTTTGTGTCTTTGCTTGGTGCGGCGTCGTAACCGCTAACATACAGGGTTTTCTGGCAGGCATCCCGGGCGAATCGCTTCATCTCACGCAAATCCACTGAGACTGCCCCTCTTTCAATCGAAACGCATGTCGAAAGAAAGATCATGTGCGCGGCCGGCCCATCGACGGAGTAAATCGACGAACCACCCGCCAGCATCTCCCTGAGCTTGAAGATCCCGACCTTGTTGAAAATGAAAGCAATGAGACGTTCCAATAAAGGCTCGCATTTTGATCGTCCAAGGTAGTCGGCGGATAGCGCGTAAGCTACGCCCACTCGGTTTACGGGAGTCGCCCTCGAAAAAGTGTTGAATATGAAGCTTTCGATCTCCTGCTGAGCTCTCCCATTCTTCATAAGGTACTGGTAATAGACGTACAGGCGGCCAGGCGTTGTATTGCCCTCCGCCAGTGTCTTCTCTTCCTGCTCGATCGCCGGGTCCCGCGCAGTTATCATGAGGACCTCTTGACTGATCGTGCCTTTGGCGTGTTCAAGCCCGGAGCGCATGTTCGAAACTGCCTCTGCTGGGCCTTCCGCAATGAACGACAGGATCTCGCTATTCATGTAGCGGAAGAAGGTAGTGTACATTTCGATGCTGAATTTTTCTCGACAGAAGAATTCTGCGACCAGGAACTCGACGTAGCTCTTGTGGGGGAAATAGTAGATCCGCGGCCCCTTCGTCCCAAGTACGGTGGGCTCGCCAACGTGCTCCACCACAGATCCGACGATGATCTCTCTGAGTGCTGCGTCGCTGCTGCGCGAATTTCGTATTGATTGCGGGACGAAATCAGCCGGCACTTCACTAGCTCTAAATCGGTTTTCCTTTTTCTCGGTTAGAAGCCACCACGCCAACCTCTGCATGAATATTGTACGGGGGTCGCTGTATCCAATGGATGAATCCCCCAGCTGATCAACAGTTAGCTTGCGGCTCGCCTTCGAATGCTCACGATGGACAAAACGGTAGATGAATTGAAAATAGAGATCATATCGGCTGAATTTGCCCTCCGGCGCTGCGGCACTGCTCATGATTGTCGTGAACATATTCAGCTGGACGGGCCTCGACAGAATGTCGAGCTCGTCTTCCAGCGCGCGGTCTTTGAATTGCCTTAGCCGGCTGATGTTTGGATCAGCGGCTTTCCGTGCGAGAAAGTTGTCGAGGTAAGTGGCTACTTGATCCCTGCGCGACAGGTCAACTTCCACTTTTCGAAGGCGGCGCAAATCACCGAGCACATTCGTTAAGATCGCGTCGATGACAGCATTCTCTTCCTCCGCCGAGAAGAAGGAGTCCGGTCTGCCAAGTATAATTGTTTTGGAATTGCCTTCGAAAAGAAGGGCCATATCCTCGAATATGAACTTGAAATCGTCGAGCGTCATGGCGTGACGCATCTCGTCGAAGCCGTCCAAGATCAGAAGGAAATATCCCTCACGGTTCATCTGAAGGAAGAGATTGTAGGAAAAGTTTTGGACGGCGGCGCCCCCATCGGCGCCGGTCAACGCTGAGCATATGACACCTTTGAGGTCTTGTTTGGTGAACAGGTCCCCAAGCGTCAGCCGGATTGGTATCCTATCGAATTCCCCCGATCGGTGCCGTTTGGTCATCAATTTGCAGAAATATAGGCTAAAACTGGTCTTCCCGACGCCGTATCCACCATAAGTCAGCAGGATATTCTCGTCTGATGCGAGCCAATCGAGAGCTGCTTGCTCCAAGCTCTTGTTTTGCCCTTTTACGTTGGTGTGGATCAAGTTCTTCGAGGAATCGTGATTGTGATAAGCCGCAATGTTGTCCTGAAGAACATAGCTAAAATTCATCAGTGTCGTGACAAACCGCTCAAATGAGACGTACGTCACATCACGCAATGCTGAGGTCGACCTTGATGGCTGTTGTGAAAGCTCCTTGTCCCCGATGATCAGTAAATTATCGATTTCACCGCTGTCGAGTGACGGCCTGTAGAGATTATAAATTTCCGCGATGTCAGAAGAGGCGAGACCTTTCTTCCAGTCTTTGCACTCAACGGCGATTTTCTTGGGAAAAAGCTGACTGCTTTCATCAATGAAGAAGACGTCTGCAGTGGTAACTGCGAGACCTTTTTCGAGCTCCACGTCAGCGTGGATGCATTTTAAGAGGCCAGCTACTTTATCTCGGAGAGAGGAGCCTGCGGGTTTCAGCTTTGAACCGCCCCGGCTTTGCCGGAGACCCCAACTCGTGAGAAGTAGGGTCTATGACAAGCAAAACGACGAACAAATTTTCTCCTGAAGTCCGCGTCCGC
>NZ_LMDA01000006.1 GCF_001424985.1 Rhizobium sp. Root1212 | reverse complement strand
CCGCTTGACGAGAACCGAGACCACAAGCTGACAGTCTGCTGATGGCCCCGTACCGGCAATTCCGGAGAGCAAGTCGTTGCTCGAACTGAAAAATTTATGCAATATGAGCTAGTGAGGCACGGGTCAGTGGCTCGAGTCCTTTCAAGACCTCCAGCTCGAGCGAATGCCCCGCCACGCCTCGGCGTAAGAGACATCCACGATGCACTTCTCGACCACTTCAATTCGCCGATCACGAGACGCAGAATCAGGGGCGCGTAGCTTTAGATGGGTCAGAGCTTGCGACGTCTTGAACGCGAAACGCGGTGTCTGATCAAGCACCGAGCGTCTCATTTGTTGCGGCTGAAAACCCCATGAAAATGTCCAAGTGGGGACGTGATTCTGTTGCCAACTCCTTTTCCCGCTCTATCTCAGCAAACAGCATTGGTAGGATTTGTGTATGGAAAAGACGGCTCTGACGGGCATTGACGGACTTGACGACGTGCTTTGCGGCGGATTTACCCGGCGGCATGTATTTCTTCTCGAAGGCTCTCCTGGGACGGGCAAGACGACGATCGCCCTGCAGTTCCTGAAGCAGGGCGCCGACCAGGGCGAGAGATGTCTTTACATCACGCTGTCCGAAACCGAGGAAGAGTTGAGGGAGACCGCTGCGTCCCATAATATGCAGCTCCCGGATGGCATCGAGATTTTCGAACTGGTGCCGCCGGAAAGTCTCCTCGATGCGGATCAACAACAGAGCTTGCTCTACTCTTCAGACCTTGAGCTCGGTGAAGCTACCAAGCTTATCTTCGAAGCGTTCGAAAGGCTGCGACCGTCTCGTGTTGTGCTGGATAGCCTGTCGGAAATCAGGCTGCTCGCGCAAAGCTCTCTGCGCTATCGCCGGCAAATTCTGGCCTTGAAACACTATTTTTCGAAGACAGGCGCGACCGTTCTCCTGCTGGATGACATGACGTCGGAGAGCATGGACAAGACCGTGCACAGTGTCGTTCATGGCGTCGTTCATCTGGAACAACTCGCCCCGGATTATGGGTCGGAGCGGCGGCGCTTGCGTATTATCAAATATCGTGGACGGGCTTTCCGAGGCGGCTATCACGATTTCACGATCAAGACCGGGGGCGTTGCCGTTTTCCCGCGGCTGCGCGCGATCGAGCACCGTTCGAACTTCGAGCGGGAGGCCGTTGGAAGCGGAATCACCCGACTTGACGAATTGCTTGGCGGGGGTATTGAGCGTGGTTCCAGCACGCTCTTGATCGGCCCTGCCGGTACGGGGAAAAGTCTTTTTGCCCTGCAGTTCGTAAACGCTGCGGTCGAACGCGGGGAAAAAGCCGCGATCTTCATATTCGACGAGGAGTTAGGGCTGCTGTTTGCACGCACCAAGGCGCTCGGTCTGGATATCGAACGGCTCAGGGATGACGGGGCAGTTCACATCGAGCAGTTGGACGCCGCGGAATTATCACCTGGGGAGTTCGCGCAGCGGGTGCGCGACCGCGTGGCGGGTTTTGACGCAAAGACCGTGGTTATCGACAGCATCAACGGCTACCAGGCATCAATGCCGGAGGAAAACGCTCTCATCCTTCACATGCACGAGTTGCTCCAGTACCTGAATCGTCAGGGTACGAACACGTTCCTCACCGTTGCGCAACATGGCCTCGTGGGTGACATGAAGTCACCAGTCGACGTCACCTATCTCGCCGACACGGTCATTTTATTGCGCTACTTCGAGTCGCTTGGAAAGGTGAAACGTGCAGTTTCGGTGATCAAGAAACGAACTGGCATGCACGAGGACACGATCCGCGAGTTGCGGATCAGTCACGAAGGATTGACGCTCGGTGAGCCCCTCGCCGGTTTCCAGGGTATTTTGCGCGGTGTGCCAACCTTTGTCGGCGACGGGCAAGCTAAATCCGGAATTCTAGACAACGGTGGCGATCATTCCTAATAGAAGCGCTGCCGCCCTGATCCATGCGCCCATTGGGCGAGATGCGCACATTGCGTCAACCTTGCTTGCGGAGGCTGGGATCCCCTCGAAGATTGCGGCTGACCTATCGGCCTTTGTCGCGGGGTTGGACGAGGATGTAGCATTCGCAGTTATCACAGAAGAGGCATTGCGTTACGCCGACCTCCGGCAGTTGTCCGCCTGGATAGCCGATCAGCCTAGCTGGGCGGACCTGCCGTTCATTGTTCTTACCCATCGCGGCGGAGGTCCTGAGCGTAATCCTGCTGCCGCCAGGCTGGTGGAAGCGCTGGGCAATGTCAGCTTTGTCGAGCGACCGTTTCATGTCACGACGTTTGTGAGCGTTGCACGGTCGGCGCTTCGGGGAAGACGAAGGCAGTATGAGGCGCGCATTCGCATGGAAGCCCTCGATGAGGGCGAGCGCCGCCTTCAAACCGCTCTGGAAGCCGGGCGCCTTGGCGCATGGGAACTCGATCTGGCAACCTGGGTGCTGACGGCATCGCAGACTTGCAAGGCGATTTTCGGGTTCGATGGCGACGATGAGTTTACCTATGATGACCTGCTGTCGAGCATCCATCCGCAAGACATCGACCGTATGCAGCACGCCGTCAAAGCGACAATTGAGACAGGCGTCGACTATGCCATCGAGTACCGGATTTTTTGGCGAGACCGAACTATTCATTGGGCCGAAACCAGGGCGCAGCTCTACCGTGACCGGAGCGGAAAAGCTCTGAAGATGGTTGGTGTTTCATCCGACATTACCGACAGAATCCGATCCGAGGAACACCAACGGCTGCTGAATGAAATTCTCGAGGAAAAGGTCGCTGAGCGCACCGAGGAACTGCACAAGGCTCATACGGTCGTTATGGCGGAAGTGGCGCAACGCGAGCGCGCCGAAGAGCAGCTTCGGCAGGCGCAAAAGATGGAGGCGATCGGACAACTGACCGGTGGCGTTGCCCATGACTTCAACAATCTGCTGATGGCCGTCCTCGGCAATCTCGAGCTTTTGCGCAAACACCTGGAAACGGATACGAAAGCCGTCCGCTTGATCGAAAGCGCACTGCAGGGAGCAAGACGCGGCGCGTCGCTGACACAGCGGCTGCTAGCGTTCGCCCGTCGTCAGGATCTCAACGTAGGACCGGTCGATCTCGGCAATCTGATCCGCGAGATGACGGACCTTATGAAGCGCTCCGTTAGTTCCGGCATCGTGATCGATACGTCGTTCCCCGATCAGCCCATCCTTGTGCTGGCTGACGCGAACCAGTTGGAACTTGCTTTGCTGAACCTTGTCGTCAATGCGCGTGACGCCATGCCGGGTGGCGGGACTATTCGGATATCGCTAAGGCAGGCGAAGCAGACGAATGATCAGGATGATCTCGCCCCCGGGGGTTACGGCGTCTTGTCTGTTGTCGACGAAGGTCACGGGATGGACGAAGACACTTTGCAGAAAGCGATCGAGCCGTTTTTCTCGACCAAGGAGCTTGGTAAGGGAACGGGACTGGGCCTGTCCATGATCCACGGATTGGCTCTTCAGTTGAAAGGTACCTTGAAGCTAAAAAGTACCCTTGGTAGAGGAACGACAGCGGAACTCTGGATTCCCGTGTCGCATGAGGTTCAGGTTGCCCAGATCGTTGCCTCGGAACCGGTTATAAGCGACCTTTCAGGCCCTAAACGCATTCTGCTGGTGGATGACGACTTCCTGATTGCGATGAGTTCCGTGGATATGCTGGTCGATCTTGGGCACGATGTCGTTGAGGCAAGTTCAGGCGCGGCGGCGCTCGAAATCCTCAAGAGTGGAAGCCCTTTCGATCTTCTGATAACCGACTACTCGATGCCAGGCATGACGGGTGGCGAATTGGCCAAGGCCGCCCGCAGGCTTATCCCCGGCCTTCCGATTTTGATCGCCTCCGGCTATGCGGAACTACCATCCGGGTCCGATCCGAGTTTCGCGCGCCTCGGGAAGCCTTACACGCAGCAGCAGCTTTCGCTGGAGATTTCCAAGGCGTTTTCGAACCAGAAATGAAGTATGAATGGTCACGGTGCCTAGGACTTAACAGGGCCGCGGCGCCGCAGGATGGGGGGTCGTCGCAGCTCTTGGCAGCCCGTCAGGAGACATATCAAAAACCCGTGGCGGATGAACTGAAGATGTGTTTCGGCCCTTAAGTGGAGGACTTAGTCAAGCCTGTTTGTCCGTGCCGGGGTCATGGTCCTTTTCGAGGTCATGGCCTCATGATGAGCTTTGGTCGGATGCCTCAACGTGTGGAGCGCTGTGCGATCAAATGTGTTTAGGCATGAAACTTTGACCCCGTTCGACTCGGGGCTAACGGACGGCAGTTATTCAGGATTTTGGAATGCTGCCCGGGTCAACTTCCGCGCCTATGATAGGGTCAAATCCTCTGCCGAAACACAAATCTAGGTCTCGCGCAGCACATTGGCAGCCTTCACAGCTGCGGAGGCACGGTTCTCGACGCCCAGCTTCACGTAAATCTGTTCGAGATGTTTCGTGACGGTGCGGGCGCTGAGGCCGAGGATTTCGCCGATGTCGCGGCTCGATTTGCCCTTGGCGATCCACAGCAGCACCTCGGATTCGCGTTGGGTGAGCGAGAAATGCTGGCGCAGCATTTCGTCGTCGGATGTACGGCTTTCGGCGGTTAGGCGGAAGAGATATTCATCCGCGCCGATCGCGCCGAGGAAGGAAAGCTGAAGGCTCGCCTGACCGGCCTGGTGAATGGCGAAGGTGTTCTCGCGCGCAATGTTGCGTGTCTTCATCCAGTCGCGGATACGGGCGGATACGGCGTCGAGCCCCTCGTCGCTGCCTGTTGCGGCGTTGACAAGACGGGTCGCCTGCGGAGTCGACCAGCTGATTTCTCCCTCGCCGCTGACGGCAAGAAGATGCCGGCCCGCCGCATCCAGCGCCACGCGGGCGCTCTGGGCGGAGCGGGCGTTGGTGAGGTGCACGCGGATGC
This sequence comes from Rhizobium sp. Root1212, assembly GCF_001424985.1. Lineage (GTDB taxonomy): Bacteria > Pseudomonadota > Alphaproteobacteria > Rhizobiales > Rhizobiaceae > Pararhizobium. The sequence continues at coordinate 98,342 of NZ_LMDA01000006.1, read as the reverse complement.
GGGCACGCAACTCGTCGATATTGATCGGCTTGGTGAGATAGTCGACGCCGCCGGCTTCCAGCGCGCGCACGACCTGCTCGGTTTCGGTCAAGCCCGTCATGAAGACGACCGGCACGGGGCTGATCGCCGGTTTGGCCTTGAGCTTCAGGCAGGTCTCGAAACCATCGAGGCCGGGCATGACGGCGTCGAGCAAGATGATATCGGGCGTGATGCGATCGACGACGTTGAGCGCCGAGGTGCCTGACGTCGCAATCAGCACGGAAAAGCCGGTTTGCTCGAGCGCTTCGGTAAGGAAACCGAGAGCCTCCGGGGAATCGTCGACGATGAGCACAATGTCGCGCGGGCTGGCTGTTTCAGTCACGGGCGGCGCCTTCCGGTCGGTGTATGGTTTTCAGAAAAGCGTCATAGCCGGCGAGGTCGAAGACCTGCACATAGGCGCGCACCGCTTCGGTAAAGGGCTGGTGTTCGGGTCTGCGTGCGATCTCGGCAAGCTTTGCCTCGATGCCCCTGATATAGCCGATCTCGCCGAGGCGGATCAGTTCCTGCAGATGATCCTCGGTGGGGAGGACAATGCTGGTTGGCACCGGGTCGCCCGTCTTTGCCGGATCGTGATAGATCCATTCGAGGCCCATCTGTAGGGCAAGCTTGTCGGTGAGCTGGCGCAGGTCGAAGGGCTTTGCCAGTGTGCCGTTGTGGCCGGCATGCGCCGACGCCGCCGAGCCATCGCCGATATTGGCCGAGAGCATGATGATCGGGCCGGGCTGACCGAGCGCGCGCAACTGCGCGACCAGCTCCCAGCCGTTCATGCCGGGCATGGAAATATCGACGAGAAACAGGTCCGGCTTCAGGTCCTCGACCAACGCCAGGCAATCCGCGCCGCTGCGTGCCGTCACCACGCTGAAATCGAGAGAACGCAGCACCTCTTCCATGAGATTGCGGTGGTCGGCATTGTCATCGACGACAAGTACGGTGCGGCGTTGGCCCGCGTAGCCCTTGATGCGCCGGACGGCATCCTTCGGGGTGACGGGGCGGTCGACGGCGGACAGCATGAGGCGCACGCGGAATTCCGTGCCCTTGCTGCGTTCGCTTTTCACCAGGATTTCGCCACCGAGTGTCTGGGTGAGCAGGCGGGTGATGGTCAGGCCGAGACCAAGGCCGGGCATGCGGCCGTGTTCGGCATCACCACGCTGGAAGGGTTCGAAGATGCGGGGCAGGTCCTTTTCCAGGATACCGCGGCCGCTGTCGGCAACCGTGAAGGTCGCGACCTGGCTGCGATAGGCGACGTTGAGGCGGATGCTGCCCTGATCGGTGAATTTCAGCGCGTTGGAAATAAGGTTCACGAGGATCTGGCGCAGGCGCTTTTCATCGGTGCGCACATAGTGCGGCAGGCCCGCCGGGCGTGTGTGTTCGAAGTTGACGCCCTTGGCCTGCGCCTGCGGGCGGAACATTTCGACGATCTGGTCGAGGAAATCGTGAATATGAATCTCGTCCGAATAGACCTGCAGCTTGCCGGCTTCGATCTTGGAAATGTCGAGCAGGCCATCGATGAGGCCCGAGAGATGGTCGGCGCTGCGCTTGATGACGCGGATGGCGTTTTGCCGCTGCGGCGGAATGCTCTCGTCGCGCTCCAGCACCTGCGCGTAGCCGAGGACGGCATTGAGCGGCGTGCGCAGTTCGTGGCTAAGGCCGACAACATAGCGGCTCTTGGCTCGGTTGGCGGCCTCGGCCGTTTCCTTCGCCTGCTGGAGGGCGGCGTCGGTCTTCTTGTGGGCGGCGATCTCCTTGAGAAGCAGGGTGGTCTGGCGGGAGGATTCCTCTTCGGCGACCACCCGGCTGTCATGCGCCAGCACGTAAAACCAGCAGACGACGCCCGCCACCACCGCGAAGACGAAGAAGACGACGGCAATGGTGCGCTCCACCACCGATGCCGTCTCCGGCGAGTGGGTACCGACCTGATGGGCGATCATAGCGAGGATGATGCCGATGCCGGTAATAGAGAGCACGGTCGCGATGCCGTAGCGGCCGAGGCGGGTGGCAAGCGCCGATGTTACCGCCTCCGGCAGGATGGTCCTGACGACGCCGGCGACCTGCACGTTGAAGCGCGCCTTCGGCTTGCAGAGGTCGTGGCAGCGGCTGTCGAGCGAACAGCAGAGCGAGCAGATCGGTGCGGCATAGGCCGGGCACCAGGCCATGTCTTCGGGCTCGAACGGATGCTGGCAGATCGAGCAGGTGATGGCGTGTTGTTGCGCCCAGCTCTTTCGGGGTTTGCGGGCAAGGTAGAATTTGCCGCCGGTTGCCCAGGCGATGAGCGGCGAGGCCATGAAGGCGACGATGGCGGCGATATAGGCGGCAAGCGAAGCCGGGATTTCGCCGAAGGCGCCGAAATGGGCCGTCAGCGCGACGGCGGTGGAGAGCGTCATTGCGCCGAGGCCGACCGGATTGACGTCGTAGAGATGGGCGCGCTTGAACTCGATGCCCGGCGGCGAAAGGCCGAGCGGCTTGTTGATGAAGAGATCGGCCGAGATGGTGCAGAGCCAAGCCATGGCGACGATGGAGAAAACGCCGAGGGTTTCCTCCAGCAGCCGGTAGATGCCAAGCTCCATGAGGAGGAGCGCGATCGCCACGTTGAAGACGAGCCAAACGACGCGGCCCGGATGGCTGTGCGTCAGGCGGGAAAAGAAATTCGACCAGGCGAGCGAACCGGCATACGCGTTCATTACGTTAATCTTGAGCTGCGAGATCACCACGAAGGCGACCATCAGCAGAAGGGCCGCCATGTCCCCCGGCAGCATGTAGCCAAAGGCGGTGTAGTACATCTGCGCGGGGTCCGCCGCACGCGTCGAGGGCACGCCGGATGACAGCGCCAGCACGACGAGAAACGATCCGGCGATCAGTTTCGGCGCGCCGACGATGACCCAGCCGGAGCCGGCGAGGAACACGGCGATACGGTGATGCAGCTTGCGCTGCCCGTCTGGCGGCAGGAAGCGCAGGAAATCCACCTGCTCGCCGATCTGCGCCGTCAGCGCGAAGATGACAGCTGAGGCCGCGCCGAACTCCACGAGGGTAAAGGGGGCATAGGTGCCCGGCGGACCGGAGGGGTGATGCAGGCCGGAATAGGCGAGCCATGCGCCGACCTTTTCCCAGTCCGCAAAGGCGATGAACACAAAAGGCAGGATGTTGAGCACGATCCAGAACGGCTGGGTGATAAGCTGGAAGCGCGAGATGAGTTGCACGCCATGGGTGACGAGCGGGATCACCATCATCGATGAGAGGATGTAGCCGATCCAGAGAGGCACGCCGAGCGCCAGCTCCAATGCGCCGGACATGATCGAAGCTTCGATGGCAAAGAGGATGAAGGTAAAGCTGGCATAGATCAGTGAGGTCAGCGTCGAGCCGATATAGCCGAAGCTTGCGCCACGGGTGAGCAGGTCGATATCGACGCCGTGGCGGATGGCGTAGCGGCTGATCGGCAGGCCGACAATGAGGATCATCAGGCTGGCGACGATGATCGCGACGATAGCGTTCGTCGTGCCGTAGGACATGGTGATCGCGCCGCCGATGGCCTCCAGCGCGAGGAAAGAGATGGCACCGATGGCGGTCTGCGAAATGCGATCGGAGGAAAACCGCCGGGCACTCTTGGCGGTGAAACGCAGCGCATAGTCTTCCAGCGTCTGGTTGGCTACCCAGCGATTGTATTCCCGACGGATCGGTATGATGCGCTGGCGTGCGGCCATGTCTGCTATTCCAATGGGCCTGTTTACCGGCCACCTGGCGTTTTCGTAGCACAGATGCAACGCCGCTGAAATTGGTGCGGTGCCGCAAAAACTTCCGGCTTATCCCTCCCGACTACGTAGAATGACGTATGTGCAGCGCAGCATGAGCGGTCGATAGTCACCTCCAGCAACGGAAAAAAACCAATCCGCCCCGTTGCGGTCAAAAGAACAGAGGGGTTCAGACCATGTCCACCAAGGCGCGCGCCACCGGCGCATTGCTTGCAGCCATCCTTTCGACGACGGCCTTCAATGGTGCGTTTGCGGCCGACGACACCATCAAGGTCGGTATTCTGCATTCGCTTTCCGGCACCATGGCGATCTCGGAAACGACGCTCAAGGACGCCATGCTGATGCTCATCGAAGAGCAGAACAAGAAGGGCGGCCTGCTGGGCAAGAAGCTTGAGGCGGTCGTCGTCGATCCGGCCTCCGACTGGCCGCTCTTTGCCGAGAAGGCGCGTGAACTGATCTCCGTCGATCAGGTTTCGGCCGTCTTCGGTTGCTGGACCTCGGTGTCGCGCAAGTCGGTGCTGCCGGTCTTCGAAGAGCTGAATTCAATCCTCTTTTACCCCGTCCAGTACGAGGGCGAGGAAAGCCAGCGCAACGTCTTCTATACGGGTGCTGCGCCGAACCAGCAGGCGATCCCGGCCGTTGACTATCTGATGGAGAACGAGGGCGTCGAACGCTGGGTTCTCGCTGGTACGGACTATGTCTATCCGCGCACGACCAACAAGATCCTCGAAGCCTATCTCAAGTCCAAAGGCGTGAAGCCCGAGGACATCATGATCAACTACACGCCGTTCGGTCATTCCGACTGGCAGACGATCGTCTCCGACATCAAGAAATTCGGCTCTGCCGGCAAGAAGACCGCCGTCGTCTCGACTATCAACGGCGATGCCAACGTGCCCTTCTACAAGGAACTCGGCAACCAGGGCGTCAAGGCCGAGGATATTCCGGTCGTCGCCTTCTCGGTGGGCGAGGAAGAACTTGCCGGCCTTGATACCGGGCCGCTCGTTGGGCATCTCGCCGCCTGGAACTACTTCGAGTCCGTCGACAATCCGGCCAATGCCGAATTCATCAAGACGTGGAAGGCCTTCACCAAGAACGACAAGCGCGTGACCAACGACCCGATGGAAGCCAGCTACATCGGCTTTAATATGTGGCTGAAGGCCGTCGAAAAGGCCGGCACCACCGATACGGATGCCGTGCTCGACGCGATGATCGGCGTTTCCGTGCCGAACCTGTCGGGCGGCTACTCCACCATGATGCCGAACCACCATATCACCAAGCCGGTGCTGATCGGCGAGATTCAGGCCGACGGCCAGTTCGAGACCGTGTGGCAGACGCCCGGCCTCGTGGTTGGTGACGAGTGGTCCGACTATCTGCCGGATTCCAAGGACCTGATCGCCGATTGGCGCAAGCCGCTGGAATGCGGCAACTTCAACGTCGCCACCGGCAAGTGCGGCGGCAAGGGTTCCTGATCGCTTCAGATCGTCTGCCGCCTCTCTCCTTCGTGGCAGTTCGACATGGCATCCCGGCGTGGGTCGCCGGGATGCACCCACTTTTCAGCCGATTGTCCGAGGACGTGAGATGCACGCGCGGCTCATCCATCGTTTCCTGCAATGCCTGTTCGCCACCGTCTGTCTGATGGTGACGCTGCTTGCGACCGATCTGCGGGCCGCCGACGATCTGCGCGTCATGGTCGACGCGCTCGGCGGCGGCAATTTCCAGGAAAACCAGAAGCAGGTCGAGGCGCTGGCCAGAACCGGCGATCCGAAGGTCGTACCGGCGCTCGAAGCGCTCGCGGAAGGCGATCTCTATCAGCGCAAAATTGATGGCATCGTCTTCATCGTCAGGCCGGCCGGTTCAAGTTTCAAGCTGATCGATGCGCTGACGGGAGAAGAGGCCGGCGAAGAGGCCAAGGCCGCGCTCGAAAAGATCAAAGTCAACAACGGCCTGCGCCGCACCATCCGCGCGGCGCTCGGCGGCCTGACACTGATGAGCCCGGACGTCGCCGTGCGGCTGCAGGCCGCCGGCACGATCCTTCGCACGCCCTCGGCGGATGCGTTGGAAGGGCTCGATGCGGCGCTTGCCGCTGAGACCGACAACGCCGTGAAGGTCGTGCTCGGACAGGCCCGCGCGGCCTCCATCCTCGTCTCCGACCGTCCGGCGGACGAGAAGAGGGCGGCCGTCGCCACCGTCGTCGAAACCGGCGGACGCGACTCGCTCTCGCTGCTCTCGGCAGCACTCGCCTCCGCCGATGAAAGCCTGCGTCCCGATATCGAGGCCGGCATAAAGAAGATCGACGACCAGCTTGCAATCTGGGCAGCCGGCCAGAACATCTGGTACGGCCTGTCGCTCGGCTCGGTGCTTCTGCTGGCGGCCATCGGCCTTGCCATTACCTTCGGCGTGATGGGCATCATCAACATGGCGCATGGCGAGATGGTCATGCTCGGAGCCTACACGACCTTTGTCGTGCAGCAGGTCATCCGCACCTCCTTTCCAGGCCTCTTTGACTGGTCGCTGGCCATCGCGCTGCCGCTTGCCTTTCTCGTCACCGGCGCGGTCGGGCTCGTCATGGAGCGCGCCATCATCCGCTTCCTCTATGGCCGGCCGCTCGAAACCCTACTCGCCACCTGGGGCGTTTCGCTGATCCTACAGCAGGCGGTGCGTTCGATCTTCGGTCCCACCAACCAGGAGGTCGGCAACCCGTCGTGGATGTCCGGCGCCTTCGAACTCGGCGGCATGACGATCACCTGGAACCGCCTGTGGATCATCGTCTTTGCCCTTGCCGTCTTTGTCTTCCTCCTTTTCCTGCTTAAGAAGACGGCGATGGGCCTGCAGATGCGCGCCGTCACCCAGAACCGGCGCATGGCCTCCTCCATGGGTATCAGGACGCCATGGGTCGATGCGCTCACCTTCGCGCTCGGCTCCGGTATTGCGGGTATCGCCGGTGTCGCGCTCAGCCAAATCGACAATGTCTCGCCCAATCTCGGCCAGGGCTACATCATCGATAGCTTCATGGTGGTGGTCTTCGGCGGCGTCGGCAATCTCTGGGGCACGCTCGTCGGTGCCTTCACGCTTGGTATTCTCAATAAATTCCTCGAGCCCTATGCCGGCGCGGTGCTCGGAAAAATCCTCGTGCTCGTGCTGATCATCCTCTTCATCCAGAAGCGGCCGCGCGGGCTCTTCGCACTCAAGGGCAGGGCGGTGGAAGCATGATCACCTCGTTTCTCGCAAAAGCCCTCGGGCGCAACATCGTCATTGCGGCCGCGATCCTGCTGGCGCTCGCCGCCCTCGTGCCCGCGCTGAACCTGCTGACCGCGCCGGACCATGCCCTGCATGTGCCGACCTACGTCGTCTCGCTGTTCGGCAAGTATCTCACCTATGCGCTGCTTGCGCTGGCGCTCGACCTGGTCTGGGGCTTCTGTGGCATTCTTTCGCTCGGTCATGCCGCCTTCTTCGCACTCGGCGGCTATGCCATGGGCATGTACCTGATGCGCCAGATCGGCGCGCGAGGCTCCTATGGCAATCCACTGCTCCCCGATTTCATGGTCTTCCTCAACTGGAAGGAACTGCCCTGGTTCTGGCATGGCTTCGACAAGTTCTGGTTCGCGGCGCTGATGGCCGTCCTCGTGCCCGGTCTGCTTGCTTTCGTCTTCGGCTGGTTCGCCTTCCGCTCGCGCGTCAACGGCGTCTATCTGTCGATCATCACCCAGGCGATGACCTTCGCGCTGCTGCTTGCCTTCTTCCGCAATGACATGGGCTTCGGCGGCAACAACGGCCTCACCGACTTCAAGGATATCCTCGGCTTCAACATCCAGTCGAACGGCACGCGCTCGGCCCTCTTCGCCGCCTCGGCAATTGCATTGGCGCTCTCGCTGGTCATCACCTCCGGTATCGTTCGCTCGAAATACGGAAAGATCCTCATCGGCGTGCGCGATGCAGAGAGCCGCACGCGCTTCCTCGGCTACCGCGTCGAGCACATGAAGCTCTTCGCCTTTGTGGTGTCCGCCATGATGGCGGGCGTTGCCGGCGCGCTCTATGTACCGCAGGTCGGCATCATCAATCCCGGTGAATTCGAACCGGCTAATTCCATCGAGGTCGTCATTTGGACGGCGGTCGGCGGACGCGGCACGCTGATAGGTCCCATCGTCGGCGCCATCGTCGTCAATGGTGGGAAGAGCATCTTCACCGCCGCCTTCCCGGAATTCTGGCTCTTCGCACTCGGTGGCCTGTTCGTGCTCGTCACGCTGTTTCTGCCCAAAGGCATCGTCGGCACGGCCCGTCAGTTCGTCGAGCGGCGCAAGGAATACCGAAAGGCGCGAGAAGCCGAGGCCGCCGCCTTCGCGGCAGAGCCTCAGGCGGCGGAGTAACCGGCATGAACACGTTTGTCAGCAATGCAAAGCCCACCAGCATCCTTTACCTCGATGGCGTCTCTGTTTCGTTCGATGGTTTCAAGGCGTTGAATTCGCTCTCCTTCGTCATCGAGCCGGGTGAACTGCGCGCGATCATCGGCCCGAACGGTGCCGGCAAGACAACGATGATGGATATCATTACCGGCAAGACACGACCCGATGCCGGAGAAGTCTTCTTCAAGGGTACGATAGACCTGACACAGAAGGACGAAACCGAAATCGCCCAGCTTGGTATCGGCCGCAAATTCCAGAAGCCGACAGTCTTCGAAAGCCACACCGTCTGGGACAATCTGGAACTGGCGTTAAACCGTAACCGCGGCGTCTTCTCCACGCTGTTCTATCGCCTGACGGCGGAGGACAAGACACGCATTGAGGATATTCTCTCAACGGTACGTCTTGTGGGCCGCAAGGACGATTACGCGGCCCATCTCAGCCACGGCCAGAAGCAATGGCTGGAGATCGGTATGCTGCTGGCGCAGGAGCCGGAACTGTTGCTGGTCGACGAACCCGTGGCCGGCATGACCGATGCTGAAACGGCGGAAACCGCGACCCTTCTGAAGGAGATCGCCAAGACCCGTTCCGTGGTGGTGGTCGAACACGACATGGGTTTCATCCGCGATCTCGGCGTGAAGGTGACCTGCCTTGCCGAAGGTTCCGTTCTGGCGGAGGGGTCGATCGATTTCGTCAGCGCCCACCAGAAGGTCATCGAAAACTATCTGGGGAGATGAGGCGATGCTGACCGTCGAGGAAGCCAACCTTCACTATGGCGCCGCACAGGCGCTGCGCGGCGTTTCACTGACCGCGGAGATGGGCAAGATCACCTGCGTCCTCGGCCGCAACGGCGTCGGCAAATCCAGTCTCCTACGCGCCATCACCGGCCAGCATCCGCTCTCCGGAGGTTCGGTCAGGTTCAACGACGTCAAGCTCGACGGCATGGCGCCCTATGGCCGCGCTAAGCAGGGCATCGGCTATGTGCCGCAGGGCCGTGAAATCTTCCCGCTGCTGACCGTGAAGGAAAATCTCGAATCCGGCTACGCCCCGCTGAAGCGCGCTGAGCGCTTCATTCCGGACGAGATCTTCAGCATTTTCCCCGTGTTGCACACGATGCTCAGCCGGCGTGGCGGCGACCTCTCGGGCGGCCAGCAGCAGCAGCTCGCTATCGGCCGGGCGCTGATAACGCGACCGAAGATCCTCGTGTTAGACGAGCCGACGGAAGGCATTCAGCCATCGATTATCAAGGATATTGGCCGGGCGATCCGCTACTTGCGTGACTCTACCGGTATGGCCATCCTGCTTGTTGAGCAATATCTTGATTTCTGCCGCGAGCTTGCAGACCACGTCTACATCATGGATCGGGGGGTGATCGTGCACGAAGGGGCGGTGGAAACACTCGATCACCACGAGGCGCGTAAGCACCTGACGGTATGAGAATGTCCGCAGCAAAGACCGAGCACCTTCAAAAATGGACTTTGCCGGGTTTGCGACCGGAGCGATGTACGAACATGGCGTGCTGCTGGCGGAAGCGGCCGGATCGGGGACTTTGCCCCATGGATTCCGGTGCGCATGTCGAGGATTGTCTGCAATGCCTCCTGATCGTAGCCGGTCAGCCAGCGGATGATCTGATCGCTCTCCGCTTTCGTGCGCCCCTTCTTCTCGGCCTTTGCGAGGTAGTGCGGATAAACGCTCGCAAAGCTGGTCGTATATATCCGGTGCTTTGCCATGGCTCTCCTCCGTTCTAAAGCTACATCACCGTCTGATAAGCCGCCTTTACAGCGCTTCGTTGACAAGGCCTGGAACGGTCCCGGGATCATCGCGATAGCGACTCGGCGATGGTTGGTGAAGCGTCGCTGTGATTGTCATAGACCCTACTTCTCGCGAGTTGGGATCTCCCGCAAAGCCGGGCGGTTCAGTCAGTTCGCGCTGAGCATGGGCGCCGGTTCGTATCTGCTCAAGGGCTTAGCAGTCACCCTTCCCCTTAGATCAGAACGATGGGCCTTCGACTAGCGCGGGCTTGGGACGGGTGTCGTTCCTGCAAGCTGCTGCCCATCGCGATAATTTTAGAAGGTCAAGCCTCCTTGACGCGGGCAATCGCTGTGACTTTGGTCATGCGGGGCGGTTCTCCCGGTCTCCCGAATTGATCGAGCTAGACCCGATTTGCTTCCTGAAACTGCGCAAGCAGAGTTTCGTGGTATTCCCAGAAGCCGGCGATGAAGCGTTCTGCCAGTTGATTGCCCGTGCCGTCGCTGCGGCGGATTGCGAGGAAGCCGGCATCGACGAATTCAGAGAATGGCCGAACCACGACCCCTCGATTCTGGAAGTCGCTTGCCGAGGATGGGTCGATGATGGTGATCCCGACACCCTCTGAAACCAGCGTCAGGGCTGTATGGGAAAGCCTCGTTTCGATGGTCGATGCCCTGGGAATGCCGGCCAGCGCGACCTCGACGCGCATGGCAAACAGCGTGCCCGGCTCCAGTGTAATCATGTGTTCGCCTTCGAGATCGGCCGGTCCGACCGTCGCATAGGTGGCAAGCCGGTGGCTCTCGGGCATTGCGACTACCGCCGCAACCGGTCGGGATTCCGTCAGGAAGCCGGGTCGGTCGAGCGGACCGTCGGCAAAGCCGAGATCGGCCTGGCCGGAGCCGACGGCCTCGATGACCATGGTCGAGGGAATGCCGCTCAGGGAAACATGGATGTTCGGACGATCCTTGAGGAAGCGGGCGAGATAGCGCGGCACGATGCCGTTGGCGAGCGCCGGCATCACGGCGATGCGCAGCATGCCGGCATTCTGTCGGCCGATCTCCTCGGCAAAGGCCCTGATCCTGTTTAGCCCGACATAGGCGCGCTCTACCTCTCTCATGAGTGTCGTTGCCTCGGGTGTCGGGGTGAGTTGGTTGCCGCGTCGCTCGAACAGTTTCAGCTTCAGGTCCAGTTCGAAATCGCGGATCAGCCGGCTTACCGCCGGCTGGGTGATCGCCATCAACTCCGCCGCGGCGGTCATTTTGCCGGTCAGCATGACCAGCCGGAAGGCTTCGACCTGTCGCAGGTTCATCGATGTCACCATAATATTTGATTATTCTCTAGCCTGAATTTCGAATTTGACGGTATGGAGGCGCCCCTGTCAAAGTCAAGCCCATAAACGTGCCGGTCATCGCTGCCGGCATAAGCGACGGGTGGGAGCGTTGAGCGCTTATTTCGATTTGATGGGTTTTGCCGGGACGGGCTGGGGCTTCGATATGCTCCGGGCCACGGCCGTCACCTTGGCCGTGGCGCTTGCCGGATTCGGCGTCGGGGCGATCTTCGGCATGCTTTCGGCCGCCGCATCGCTGTCGCCAGTTTCGACGCTGCGGCATCTGGCTGACGGCTATACGACGACGCTGCGCGGCATTCCCGATCTGCTGGTCATCTACCTGTTCTATTTCGGCGGTAGCACCGTCATTACCCAACTCGGCCATCTGTTCGGTGCGGAAGGCTTCGTCAGCGCGCCGGTGTTTCTGACGGGGGCGCTGGCGATCGGTGTCGTTTCCGGCGCCTATCAGGCGGAAGTGTTTCGCGGTGCCGTGCTGGCGCTGTCGCGCGGCGAGATCGAGGCGGCGAAGGCCTATGGTATGGGGCCGTTCCTGCGCTTTCGGCGTATTATCCTGCCACAGGCGGCGCGGTTTGCCATACCGGGGCTTGGCAATGTCTGGCAGCTGGTGTTGAAGGAATCGGCTTTGATTTCGGTCGTTGGGCTGGTCGAGCTGATGCGGCAGGCGCAGATCGGTGCCGGTTCTACCCGCAAGCCATTCACCTTCTTCCTGACGGCCGGCCTGCTTTACCTGCTGATCAGTCTCGTTTCCGGAGCCGCCTTTCGGGTAGCCGAAGCGCGCGCCATGCGCGGCATTCGGAGGGCATCATGAACATTTTCGACGTGTCTTTCTTCGCCGAAAATTTCGTGGCGCTCTGTCGCGGCATTCCGCTGACGCTGCAACTGACGCTGCTGTCGGTTACCTCCGGCGCGGTCTTTGCCATTGTGCTGGCGAGTTTTCGCCTCTCGGGCAACCAGGTGCTCGACGGTTTGGCGAGGGGCTATATTTTCGTCTTCCGCGGCACGCCGCTGCTGGTACAGCTCTACATCATCTATTACGGGCTCAGCCAGTTTCCCGAGCTGCGCAAGAGCTTCGCCTGGCCGTTTCTGCGCGAGGCCTATTGGTGCGCCTCGCTGGCGCTCTGTCTCAACACCGCTGCCTATAGCGCCGAGATCATTCGCGGCGGCGTGATTGCCGTGCCGCTCGGCCAGATCGAGGCGGCCAAGGCCTATGGCATGGGCGGTCTGACGCTTCTGCGCCGGATCATCGCGCCGCAGGCCTTCCGCCTGATGCTGCCGGCCTATTCGAACGAACTGATCCTCGTGGTGAAATCGACGGCGCTTGCCTCGACCATCACCATGATGGAGGTCACCGGCATCGCCGCCAAGCTGATTTCGGCCACCTACCGGCCGGTCGAGATCTTCATCGCAGCCGGTGCGATCTATCTGCTTCTCAACTTTTCCATAACGCGATTGCTCCGGCTTCTCGAATACCGGCTTTCCCGCGACCGGCGCCCGCATCAGGCCGCCACCGGAGAACATGCATGACAATTCAGACCTGCATTCCGGCGGTGGAGATCGCACGCCTGGAAAAAAGCTACGGCTCGCTCAAGGTGCTTCACGATATTTCGCTGAAGGCGGAGCAGGGGGAGGTCATCTCCATTCTCGGCGCCTCAGGCTCCGGCAAATCGACGCTGCTGCGCTGCGTCAACATGCTGGAAGTGCCGAATGCGGGCTCGGTGTCGATCTTCGGCGAAGAATACAAGCTGGAGCAGCGAGTGGACCAGGCGGCCCGCGTCACCGACCGGCACCAGTTGCAAAGGCTGCGCTCGCAGGCAACGATGGTGTTTCAAAGCTTCAATCTCTGGTCTCACCTGACGATCCTCGAAAATCTCATCGAGGCCCCGGTCCATGTCCAGCACCGCAACCGCAAGGTCTGCATCGCCGAGGCCGAGGCACTGTTGGAACGCGTCGGCATTGCCGACAAGCGCAATGCCTATCCGTCGCATCTTTCCGGCGGGCAGCAGCAGCGGGCGGCGATTGCCCGCGCGCTCGCCATGCACCCCAGGATCATGCTGTTCGACGAGCCGACCTCGGCGCTCGATCCCGAGCTGGTCGCCGAAGTGCTGAAGGTCATGAAAGACCTCGCCGCCGAAGGCCGCACCATGCTCGTCGTGACCCATGAAATGAGCTTTGCCCGCAATGTCTCCAGCCGCGTCGTCTTTCTGCACAAGGGCTACATCGAAGAAGACGGCACGCCGGCGGAGGTCTTTTCCCATCCTCGCAGTGAACGATTCCGGCAGTTCATTTCGAAGCACGCCCATTGAGACCGGAGAATAAACAGAGGTGAACGCAATGAAACTGACCCTTATCCTGTCTGCCGCGGTGCTTGCGGTTTCGCTGCAGCCGGCAAACGCCGCCGACAAGCTGCGCATCGCCACCGAAGGCGCCTATGCGCCGTGGAATTTCTCCGGCCCGAACGGCACGCTGGAAGGTTTCGAGATCGATCTCGCCAACGATCTCTGCAAGCGCATGAACAAGGAATGTGAAATCGTCGCCCAGAACTGGGACGGCATCATCCCGTCGCTGACGGCCGGCAAGTACGACGCGATCATGGCCGGCATGAGCATCACGCCGAAGCGCGAGGAAGTCATCGCCTTCTCCAAGCCCTATGCGGCTGCGATCAACTCCTTCGCCGTGCTCGGCGATGGCGATCTCGCCAACCTGCCGATGGCCGGCAAGCCACTTTCGGTGGATTCGGAGGCCGCAAAGCCCGTCCTCGAACAAATCGTCAAGCTGATCGAGGGGAAGGCCGTCGGCGTCCAGGGCTCGACAACCGCGTCATCCTTCGTGGAGCAGTATCTCAAGGGTGCGGATGCCCGCGAGTACAAGACGACGGAAGAACATAACCTCGATCTCGTCGCCGGCCGTCTCGATGCGGTCGTTGCCAACGCGACGGTGCTGTCTGCCGCGCTCGAAAAGGAAGACATGGCCGGCGTGAAGCTCTCCGGTCCGCTGTTCTCCGGCAAGGTGTTCGGCATGATCGGCATCGGCCTGCGCAAGGAAGACACCGCCCTGAAGGCCGATTTCGACAAGGCGATCGAAGCGGCTCGCACGGACGGCACGATCAAGACGCTGTCTGAAAAGTGGTTCAGGCTCGACGTCAGCCCGCAGGACTGACGAAATCCCGCGTCCACCGGCAATGCAGGTGGACGCATCCTTCTTCTTCAATGTCTCAGATTGCTGGTATGCAAACCTTACCTGATCAGGAAATCGTCGTCGTCGGAGGCGGCCTTGTTGGTGCGGCCGTCGCCTGGGGGCTGGCGCGCAAGGGATTGCGCCCGCTCGTGCTCGACGGAGAAGACCTGGCGCACCGCGCCTCGCGGGCGAATTTCGCGCTGGTCTGGGTGCAGGGCAAGGGCCTCGGTGCGCCCCATTATGCCCGCTGGACGATCGGCTCGGCGAAGCTGTGGCCGTCTTTTTCAGAAGAGCTGAAGGAGACCTCCGGCATCGATGTCGCGCTCCGGCAACGGGGCGGTTTCACCTTCGCGCTTTCCGAAAGCGAGATGGGGATGTGGAGCGGGGAGGTCCGGTCGGTTGCCGCGGCCCTCGGCGAGGATGCGCCTGAGCATGTGTTGCTCGATCATGCCGGTACGGCGCGCATGGTTCCGGCCATCGGCAAGGATGTGGTTGGGTCTATTTATTCGCCGATTGATGGCGATGTGAACTCGTTGCGGCTCTTCCGGGCGCTGCATGCCGGCATGGTCAATCTCGGTGCGAGCTACCGCGCCCACAGCGACGTCACCGAAATCCTGCCGAAGGCCGGTGGGTTTCTGCTGAAGGGAGCGTGGGGTGACGTCTTTGCCGGCCGCGTGGTGCTTGCGGCCGGAAACGGCAATGCGCGGCTTGCGCCGATGGTCGGACTGTCGGCGCCGACGCTGCAGAGCAAGGGGCAGATCCTCGTGACCGAGAAATGCGAGCCGTTCTTTCCTTATACCTCGACCACGCTGCGGCAGGCAGATGAGGGCGGCGTGATGATCGGCGACAGCCAGGAAGCTGATACCAGCTCGATCGCCACCAGCCAGGATATCAGCAGCGTACTTGCCAGCCGCGCGGTGCGCACCTTTCCGCAGCTTGCCAATGTGAATGTGCTGCGCAGCTGGGCCGGTTTCCGGGTCAAGACGCTGGATGGACTGCCGATCTACGAGGCATCGCCGGATCATCCGGGCGCCTATGTCGTCATGTGCCATTCCGGCGTGACGCTGGCCGCCAATCATGCGCTGCGGATCGCCGATGCGATTGCCGGCCGAGCCGCCACGCTTGCCGATGCGCGCTTTTCCAGCCGGAGGTTCCATGTTTCGCAGCATTGAAAGCCCGAAAAGCCGGGTGAGGGTCATTGTCGATGGCAGGGAGATCGAGGCGGATGTTGCGGCAAGCGTTGCTGCCGCGTTGCTCGGCGCCGGTATGACGGCGGTGCGTCGCAGCGTCGTCGGTGGCGAGCCGCGCGCACCATATTGCCTGATGGGTATCTGCTTTGAATGCCTCGTCACCATTGATGGTGTGCAGAATCGTCAAGCCTGCATGGTTCCCGTCCGCGACGGCATGGTGATTTCCTCGCAACGCGGGGCACGGACGATGGAAGTAGGCGGCCAATGACAGTGCAGATGATCCGCAATGCAGAAGACCTGGCCGAGCGCTACGATATCGCCATCGTCGGTGCCGGCCCCGCCGGCATGGCTGCCGCGACCGAATGTGCCAAATTCGGCCTCAGGACAATCGTCTTCGACGAAAACTCCGAAGCGGGCGGCCAGATTTATCGCGCTATCACCCGTAATACGCCCGCCGCGCGCCCCTACCTCGGTCGGGATTACTGGCGTGGTGCCAGCCTTTGGGAGGCATTCGTCGCCACCACGGCAAGTTACGTTCCCGCAGCTGCCGTCTGGAGCCTTGAACAGCAGGACGAAGAGGCGGAACTGCGCGTTTCCGTTTCCGGTCGCAGCATGATTGTTCATGCCAAGCGCGTGATCCTCGCGACGGGCGCGACGGAGCGGCCGATGCCGGTGCGCGGTTGGACGTTGCCGGGCGTCATGTCCATCGGCGCCGCGCAGATCGCGCTGAAATCCGCCGGTCTCCTGCCGGAGGGGCGGGCGGTGCTCGCTGGCAGTGGCCCGTTGCTTTATCTGTACGCCTCCCAGGTGCTTGCCGCCGGAGGCGTGATCGATGCCATTCTCGACACCACGCCGCGCCGCTACTGGTTGCAGGCCGCGCCGCATCTCCTGCCATTTCTCATATCCCCCTATGTGTGGAAGGGCTTGGGCTTGATCCTCAAGGTGACGCGCGCGGTGCGGGTATTCCGTTCCGTCACCGCGCTGGAAATCAACGGCAAGGACCGCGCTGACGGTGTGACGTTCACGGCTGGGGGCAAGACGGTTTCGCTACCTGCGAAAAGCGTCTTTCTTCATCAAGGCGTCATCCCCCACGCAAATCTCGCGAATGCCGCTGGCTGCGAAATGGGCTGGAACGATCGGCAGAAATGTTTTGCACCGGTTGTTGACCGGCAGGGCCGCAGCACCAAGGCTTCGATTTTCATCGCCGGCGATGGCAACGGCATTGGCGGCGCCCTCGTTGCGGAATTCGACGGACGCATTGCCGGTCTTGCGGCTGGGCTGGAGGTTTTGGGTAAAGAACCGTCCGAAGACCTGCGGCGCTACGGCCGTCTGCGGCAAAAAGCACTGCGCGGCCGGACATTTATCGATCTGCTCTACCAGCCGGCTCCGTCGTTCCGCGCTCCAGCCGAGGAAGACGTCATCGTCTGTCGCTGCGAAGAGGTTTCCGTCGGCGCCATCCGCGCGGCCGCCGACAGCGGTGTCGCGGGGCCGAACCAGCTTAAGACTATGCTGCGCTGTGGCATGGGGCCGTGCCAGGGCCGCATGTGCGCGGCGACCGTCACCGAAATTCTCGCGGATGCGCAGCAGCGCCCCCCTACTGAGGTCGGGACCTATCGCCTGCGCCCGCCGATCAAGCCGGTGCCGCTTTCGGAAATCGCAGCGCTCCCCCACACGCCTGATGCGGTCTACGCCGTCACGGGCACCCATTCCGAACACTGAACCAGAAAGGTATCGAAAATGGTCCAACGTTCCCTGAAAACCCCGATCATGCACCGCGTCGTCGAGCACAATGGCATCGTCTATGTCGGCGGCACGACCTGTGACGATGAAAGCCTCGACATGGCCGGCCAGACCCGTGAAATCCTCGCCAAGCTCGACCGCTACCTCGCCGAAGCCGGCACGGATAAGTCGAAGCTCCTGACGGCGAGCATCTTCGTCACCGATCTCGGTAAGAAGCCGGAGATGGACGCCGTCTGGAAGGAGTGGCTCTCGCCGGAAATCCTGCCGACCCGCGCCACCGTCGGCGTTGCCGATCTTGGTGGAGAGACGATGATCGAGATCGTCGTCTCGGCTTACAAGTAGGCGAACATCGTTCCGCAATGCTCAGACTTGAGCCCGGCATAGCACTGCGCTGCGCCGGGTATTTTTCAGGCGGCCGGTTGATCCTCGAGATGGCGCAGGTGGATGTCGGCCTGTTCGGCGTGTTCGACGAAGCCCTTGGTGATGGAGAAAAGTGAGCATAATGCGCGCTTCATCTTCGCGACCAATTCCGACCTCGCCAAACGGGTGGAGGCCGGCACGTTCCGGGCGGACCTCTATTTCCGCATCAATGTGATCCAGATCCATCTCCCGCCGCTGGTCGAGATCGTGCTCGATTACGCCGGCCGCGACTGGCTGGCGGAGAAGGGCTGGGATCCGGCCTTATGGTGCGCGCCCTTTGAAACGGCCGATCCAGCGCTATGTACTAATCCGCTGGCGGAAATGATCCTCGCCGGCGAAGTACGAGACGGCACGAGCGTTCGTATCTCCGCCATCGACGGCGACATAACCTTCAACGGCAAGAAACCGGAATTCGTCCATGAGGGCGAGTTCGACATGATTTGACCCATTTCAACCCAGGGAGAAAGACATGAGCGACAAGGTCAAAGAAAACATGGACGTCATCGGTGCCGACGGCGTGCATGTCGGCACGGTCGACCGCGTGGAAGGCAACCGCATCAAGCTGAAGAAAAGCGACAGCTTCGGTCACCATGAAGGCCACCACCACTATATCGAGATGGGTTTCGTGGCAGGCGTGGAAGGTGACAAGGTGCGCCTGTCGGCCAATGCCGATATCGCCGTGACGCTGGAAGAGGAAAAATCCGGCCGTCCGGTCGATCTCTGACAGCTCCGGGGCGGCTTTCCTCCGGCCGCCCCAGTTCCTGCAGCGCAGGATATCTCCATGGAAAACTACGATCTCTACCTGAACCCCGCAAAACCGGCGATCGGCCTTTGCGTGCGCGCCGGCGCGGGCCTTTCCGATCTTGCCGATGCGAAGGATTGGGTTTTCGGTGGCACGGTGGAGAAAGACTCGCTACCGTCCGAGGTGGTGAAGGCCGTCGAGGCCAATGGCCACGCCTTCCGCGACATGGACTGATCCGCCACGGTGGCGGACCGGTCCCTGCCCAGACAGTCTCCGGCGAATGGATAGAATATGGATGCAACAGTGCCCTCGGTGGTTCCCCAGCCGGTCGCGACCCGGTTGACGCGAGCCGCTATTTTCCTCGTGGCGACGCTTGCGTCGGGCCGCGAGGCCGAAGCGGCGGTGCGCAAGCTCTCCGCCAACCTTTCCGGCCTGCTGCGCGCCGTCGGCTTCCGCGATCTCGAAGGCGGTCTTTCCTGCGTGATGGGCATCGGCTCGGAGGCCTGGGACCGGCTCTTCGGTGCGCCGCGCCCCAGGGATCTGCACCCGTTCCGCGAGATCCGCGGCAGCCATCACGCGGTCTCGACGCCCGGCGACCTGCTGTTCCACATCCGCGCCACGCGCATGGATCTCTGTTTCGAGCTGGCGGCGCAGATCATGAAGCGGCTGGACGGCGTAGTCGAGGTCGTCGACGAGGTGCACGGCTTCACCTATTTCGACGACCGCGACCTGATCGGCTTCGTCGACGGTACGGAGAATCCGGTCGATGCAGCCGCCGTCGCGGCGACGATCATCGGCACGGAGGACCCGGATTTTGCCGGCGGCAGCTATGTCATCGTGCAGAAGTACCTGCACGATCTTCCGGCCTGGAACCGCGTGCCGGTCGCCGAGCAGGAACGGATCATCGGCCGCGAGAAGCTCTCCGACATCGAACTCGACGACGTGGCCAAGCCGAGCTATGCCCACAATGTCCTTACCTCCATCGAGGAGAACGGCGTACCGCTGGAGATTCTTCGCGACAACATGCCCTTCGGTGATGTCGGCAAGGGCGAGTTCGGCACCTATTTCATTGGCTACGCGCGTTCACCGCATCGCATCGAGCGCATGCTGGAGAACATGTTCATCGGCCTGCCGCCGGGCAATTACGACCGGCTGCTCGATTTCAGCCGCGCCGTGACCGGCACGCTGTTCTTCGTTCCCCCGGCCTCGTTCCTCGATGCGGTGACGCCCGATGCCGTGCCTGCGGCGGCGACACTGCCGGCAACCGAACCACCGCCATCGCAGCCCGGCGGATCGCTCGGCATCGGCTCTCTCAGGAAAGAGGCTTCCCATGAATAACCTGCATCGTAAACTCGCACCCATTTCCGAGGCGGCCTGGGCGGAAATCGAGGAGGAGGCGGCACGCACGCTGAAGCGTCACCTTGCGGCCCGGCGTGTCGTCGACATGGTCGGCCCGTCCGGCCTTGGCCTTGCGGCGGTCGGCACGGGCCATGTCGCGCCCATCACGCCGCCTGCGGAGGGCATTCAGTCCGTCACCCGCGAGGCAAAGCCGCTCGTCGAGCTGCGCGTGCCCTTCCAACTTTCGCGCAGCGCCATCGACGATGTGGAGCGCGGGGCGCTCGACAGTGACTGGTCGCCGGTCAAGGAAGCGATGCGCAAGATCGCCTTCGCCGAGGACCGCGCCGTGTTCGACGGCTATGCGGCGGCCGGCATCGGGGGCATCCGCGTGGAGGCGAGCAATCCCGCCGTGCCGCTGCCGGCCAGTGTGAAGCGGTATTCGGATGCGGTGGCGCGGGCGGTCGGCCAGCTTCGCCTTGCCGGTGTCGAAGGTCCCTATGCACTCGTTCTTGGGGGCGATGCTTATACGGCGGCCAGCGGCGGCAGCGACGACGGCTATCCCGTTTTCCACC
The DNA here is from genome assembly GCF_001424985.1 of Rhizobium sp. Root1212. Classification (GTDB taxonomy): domain Bacteria; phylum Pseudomonadota; class Alphaproteobacteria; order Rhizobiales; family Rhizobiaceae; genus Pararhizobium. The sequence continues at coordinate 77,890 of NZ_LMDA01000006.1, read as the reverse complement.
ATATCGAGCGGATCGTCGACGGGGGCATCATCTGGGCGCCGGCCATCGAGGGCGGCCTTGTCCTGTCGCTGCGTGGGGGAGATTTCGAGCTGACCGTCGGGCAGGATTTTTCCATCGGCTATCTCAGCCATTCCGCCACGACCGTCGATCTCTACGTGGAGGTAAGCGTCACCTTCCGCACGCTGACGACGGAGGCGGCCGTGGTACTTGCGCCGGAGCAGCCTCAAACGTGATCTGAAACAGCGGGAGAGCCGGGATGGCGGAAATGGACGCGCATCACGTCGTCATCGTCGGCGGCGGCTTTGGCGGACTGGAGGCGGCCCGCCATCTGGCGGCAGGCCCGTTCCGCATTACGGTGCTCGACCGGCGCAATCATCACCTCTTCCAGCCTTTGCTCTACCAGGCGGCGACGGCGTCGCTCGCCCTTTCGGAAATCGCCTGGCCGATCCGGTCGCTCCTCAGCCGCCATCAGAATGCGACGACGCTGCTCGGCGCGGTCATCGGCGTCGATACGATCGGAAAAGCCGTGCTGATCGAGGACGGGCGGCGGGTGTCCTATGACACATTGATCCTCGCCACGGGTGCGCGCCATGCCTATTTCGGCCATGACGAATGGGAGCCTCACGCGCCGGGGCTGAAAACACTGGAGGATGCGACGACGATCCGCCGACGCATCCTTGCCGCTTTCGAGCGGGCGGAGTGGCAGACCGACGACACGGAGCGCCGGCGCCTGCTGACCTTCGCCATTATCGGCGCCGGCCCGACCGGCGTGGAGCTTGCCGGCACCATCGCAGAACTGGCCCATGCGACTCTACGGCGGGATTTCCGCAACATAGATACGCGCGAGGCCCGTGTGGTGCTTGTCGAGGCAGGTCCGCGCATCCTCTCTGCTTTCACCGAGGATCTTTCCGCCTATGCTCAGCAGGCGCTTGCCCGCCTCGGCGTCGAGGTGCGCACCGGTCATGCGGTCTCGCAATGCAGCGCCGAAGGTATCGAACTTGGCGGCGAGTTTTTGCCCGCGGCGACGATCCTTTGGGCAGCGGGTGTTGCCGCCTCGCCGGCGGCTGAGTGGCTGAAGGTGCCGGCCGACCGGGCAGGGCGGGTCATCGTCGCGCCGGATCTTTCCGTTCCCGGCTTTCCGGATATCTTCGCGATCGGGGATACGGCCCATGTTGCGATAGGGGAGGGCAGGACGGTGCCGGGCATCGCGCCCGCGGCAAAGCAGGAAGGCCGCTACGTGGCCGGCGTCATCCGAGCCCGCCATGAGCGCGATCCACTGCCGGGGCCCTTCACCTACCGCAACGACGGCAATCTCGCGACCATCGGCAAGCGGGCCGCCATCGTCGATCTCGGCTGGATCAAACTGAAGGGCCGGCTTGCCTGGTGGACCTGGGGCATCGCCCATGTCTACTTCCTGATCGGTCTGCGCAATCGCCTCGCCGTTGCGCTCAGCTGGCTGTGGATCTACTCGACCGGCCAGCGCAGCGCCCGCCTGATCACGGGAGCGAGGGCTGAAAAACCCGCAAAGGAGACCGGAATGAGCAGGCATTTTGCCATTGGCGATCACGTCACGTGGAATTCGGAAGCCGGCCATGTCTCGGGCACCATCGTCGCCATCCACACCCGCGACTTCGATTACAAGGGCCATACCCACCACGCGTCACCGGACGACCCTCAATACGAAATCAAGAGCGACAACACCGATCACATCGCTGCCCACAAAGGCGGTGCTCTCAATCACGCGTGACCGCCGGCTAGCCGGCAGGAACATCAAACGGGAGGGACGGAATGAAGAAGCCCATTTTCCTTGCATCGGAAAACTCCGCCGCCAGGCGCTTGCTCGGCAATGCCGGGATCACCGTCGAGGTGATGGCCGCCGATCTCGACGATCGTGCCCTGGAGGAGCCGCTCGAAGAGACGGGCGCATCCCCGGAGGATTTCGCCCTCGTTCTCGCGGAGGCCAAGGCGACGGAGGTGAGCGGGCGCTATCCCGGCCTGCTTTTTCTCGGCTGCGAGCAGGTTTGTTCTCTGGGCGACGAGATCCTGCATGCACCTGCCGACATGGAGGAGGCCCGGCGCCGCCTTCTCCTTCTGTCGGGCAAGACGCACCACGTCACAGTCGCCGCCGCGCTGGCGCGTGACGGCGAGGTTTTCTGGCGCCGGACCGATGTCGCTGGCATCGCCATGCTGAAGCTCGATCCGGGTTTCATCGGCCGCTACGTGGCCGCGATCGGCGTGCACGGTCTGCAAACCGCGAACATCTGCCGAATCGACGGTGCTGGGCTCCAGCTCGTCGAGGCGATCGAGGGCGACGCTTTCACTGCAGCCGGAGTGCCGATGCTGCCTTTGCTGGCGGAACTGCGCCGGATCGGCGCCATCGATTTTTGAGGCCGCCGGCGTGCCGATGCCTTGCGTGAGCGACTGAAGAGGAAATCACATGGCCGTCGTGATCTTCATTGTTCTGCATATCCTCGTCGTGGGCGTCGCCGCCGCGCATATCCTCCTGCGCCCGCATCGGCAGCCGGAATCGCGAGCGGCTTGGCTCGTGATGGTCATGGCGCTGCCCTATGCCGGTGCGCTTGCCTATCTCTTCCTTGGACAGACGAATGTCGGGCGGCGGAGGGTGGGTCGTCTGAAAGGGGCCTTCCACGACTTGCCGACCCCGCAAGAGGCGGCGGGATGGCCGCTCCCGCCGTTGAAAGCGGAGGCACATGAGGCGCTGTTCGCCGTAGGGCGATCGATCAGCTTCTACCACCCCATCGGCGGTAACAACGCTCGCCTGATGGAGAATTCGAACGCTGCCATCGATGCGATGGCGGCGGATATCGATGCGGCGACGGAGCACGTCCACCTGCTTTTCTATATCTGGCTTGCCGATGGCAACGGCACCAAGGTCGGCGAAGCGGTGCAGCGCGCGGCGCGGCGAGGTGTCGCCTGCCGGGTTCTCGTTGACGATCTCGGCTCGCGCGATCTCGTGCGCGGCCCGCTCTGGCAGGACATGGCGGCGGCCGGCGTGGAGGTCCGCCGGGCATTGGTGATCGGCAACCCGTTCCTGCGCGCGATGACCGGCCGCATCGACCTTCGCAACCATCGCAAGATCGCCGTCATTGACAACCGCATTACCTATTGCGGCAGTCAGAACTGCGCCGATCCGGAATTCCTGCCCAAGGCGAAATTCGCGCCGTGGGTCGATGTGCTGATGCGCTTCGAGGGGCCGGTGGTGCGCCAGAACCAGCATCTGTTCGCAAGTGACTGGATGGGCAATGGCGGCAGCGATATCAGTGATCTGCTACGCCAGCCGATGGAGGCCGTACAGCCCGGCTTCACCGCCCAGGTGATCGCCACGGGGCCGACGTTCCGCAACTCCGCCATGCCGGAAATGTTCGAGACCCTCATCTATGCGGCGACGCGCTCACTCTTCGTCACGACGCCCTATTATGTGCCGGATGCTTCCCTGCAAGCCGCGCTCTGTGCCTGTGCCAACAGGGGCGTCGACACCACAATCGTCTTTCCCGCACGCAACGACGATTTCGCCGTCGCAGCGGCGAGCCGAAGTTATTACGCCGATCTCCTTCGCGCGGGCGTGAAAATCTTCGAATACGAAGCGGGGCTGCTGCACGCCAAAACCCTCACCATGGACGGCCAAATCACGCTGATCGGCTCGGCGAACATGGACCGACGCAGCTTCGACCTCAATTACGAAAACAACATTCTCGTCGAGGACGCTGACCTGACCGCCGCTCTCCGCGCTCGGCAGGAGACCTATCTCGCGCGATGCCGACGGATTTTGCCGGAGGAGGTCGATGCATGGACTATTGGGCGGCGCCTGTGGAACAACGCTCTCGCCATCGTCGGGCCGGTTTTGTAGCGTTCGCCACGTATTCCGAGGCGACAAGGAGACTCGAATGGCGACGATGAATGTATCCCTGCCGGACCCGATGAAAGACTGGGTCGAGGCAAAAGCCAAGTCTGGTCGATATTCAAACCTAAGTGATTACGTTAGGGATCTTATCCGCAGAGACCAGGTCCGCACCGACAAGATTGCTGAGATGCAACGGTTCGTCGATGACGGGATCGGAAGTGGCGTTGGAACCCGTTCGAAGGATGAGTTGTTCGCCGCAGCCGTTGCGCGAGCCGAGAGCCCTCGCGGACACGACTAATGCAATTTAGCCCTTCTGTCGAAGCAGAAGAGGATATCGTCTCGATCGCCGAACAAGGCGTCCGCGCCTTCGGATTCCTGGTCGCCCAACGATATCGCGATGAGATCTTTACCGTGCTCGAACTCATAGCACTTCGAGGATGGCCGCAGATCAGTAATCTCCAGCCAGTTGTCTGATGAGGGGGCAATTCCTCGGAAACAATTTTCCGTTCCGTCGGAAATACATACCTGTGTCAGCCAATCGCATGCAGGACTTAACGGTCGGCAGTTCAGATCCTATCAAGACCCGGCATCCTGGTCCGAAATAGGGACAAACATTCCAAGCTTGATCTCCTTGAGGACGACATTGGTATGCATGCGCTTGATTTGCGGGTTTTCCGACATCAGATGGGCAGCTATCTCGTCATAGTGACCGACATCCCGTGCGGTGATGATTGCGACGAGGTCCACCGCGCCGGTTACATAGTAAACCTGCTGAATGTGCTCCTGCTTTGCCAGCCATGCGCGAAACCGCGATAGCGCGTCGTAGTTCTCCCGCTCGATTTCCATGCCGGTGATGAATGTCATCGGGTTTCCGGCAACCTTGCGGTCCACGAGTGCGATCTCGGCGGTGATGATGCCGGTTTCGCGCATTCTTTTCAGCCGCCGCTGGACGGCGGACGCCGAAAGGCCGACGCGGTCGCCGATTGCTTCCGCCTTCATCTGGCAATCGACCTGAACGATGCTCAGGATCTTGCGGTCGAAATCGTCAATCGCTTCCATCGTTCACTCCTTGCGGCGTATTCCTGCATGATATCGCTTCTTCGCGCTGTCAAGCAGCCTTAGTGGGTGATCTGGTGCCGAAAAGCCTCACGATCGGCCGATTTTATACGGAAACTGCGCATTCGTCCCGCTGGATTGCGAAACGGCCAGAGTTTTGGCCGTTTCGTTCGCTTCCGGCTGCCATTCCGCCCGTCCAAGCTTCCTCTATCGCACAAGATGGGAAAAGGACATGGCGCAATACAACATCGCTCTCATCGGCTTCGGCGGGGTCAACCGCGCGCTGGCCCAGCTGATCGCCGAGCGTAACGAACGCTGGCAGACGGAGCTTGGCTTCGGCCTCAATATCGTGGCGGTGACGGATCTCCATCTCGGCTCCGTCATCTCGGCAAACGGCATCGACGCGCGGATGCTGATCGAGACGCAATTCGATAAGGGCGGCTTTTCGCGCTTGTCTGGCGGATCGGCCGAAGCCGATAGCGAGAGGGTTATCCGGCAGGCACCGGCAGACATCATCGTCGAGGCCACCTTCACGAACCCGACAACAGGCGAGCCCGCGATTTCGCATTGCCGCTGGGCGCTGGAAAATGGCCGGCATGTCGTCACGACGAACAAAGGGCCGGTTGCGCTCGCCGCAAGGGAACTTGAGGCTCTGGCCCGGCGCCGGAACCTCCGGTTTGAATATGAGGGCGCGGTGATGAGCGGTACGCCCGTTCTGCGGATGGCGGAGACGACGCTCGCCGGTGCGGGGCTCAATGGCTTCGAGGGCATTCTCAACGGAACCTCCAACTTCGTGCTCGGTCGCATGGAGAATGGGCTCGGCTTTCAGGACGCGGTCGCTGAAGCGCAAGCCCTCGGTTATGCGGAGGCGGACCCCACTGCCGATGTTGAGGGACACGACGTCCGCTTGAAGGTCGTCATCCTTGCGAACCAGTTGCTGGGCGCAAGCCTTGCGCCGGTGGACGTGGCCTGCAAGGGCATATCGGCGCTCGGGCCGGAAGACATTGCCGCTGCCGCCGGCGAAGGCACGCGCTGGAAACTGATCGGCAGCGCCGTTCGCGGCGAGGACGGACGAATCAAGGCATCCGTCACCCCGCGCCGGCTGGCGCTGGACCATCCTCTCGCGGGCATAAACGGCGTGACAAACGCTATCTCCTTCATGACGGAAATGCTCGGCGCCGTCACCGTAACGGGGCCAGGCGCCGGCCGCATCGAAACCGCTTATGCGCTGCTTTCCGACATCATCGCCATCCATCGTGCCGCATCGTCTCGCCAGAACAAGGAAGCCGCCGAATGACCGCCGCGATGAGACGTGAGGTCGGAGACGTCAAGGAACTCGGGGTTTTCAATCCCTATGACGGGTCTCTGGTCGGTCGCGTCGCGGTTACGCCCGCCGATGCGATTGATGTCCTTCTGGCGCGCGCTCGCGACGGGGCGGCGGCGGCGCGGTCCCTGCCGCGCCATCGCAGGGCGACAATACTTGAGACGGCCGCGCAGCAGATCGACGCGACTTGCGAGGATTTCGCCCGCACCATCGTGCGTGAAGCCGGCAAGACGATCGCCCAGGCGCGTAAGGAAACGCTACGCTGCATCAACACGTTGAAGCTTTCCGCAGACGAGGCGCGGCGTAACGCAGGCGAGATCGTACCCTTCGACGCCTATGCCGGCTCTGAGGCGCGCCAAGGCTGGTTCACGCGAGAACCCCTCGGCATCATCGCGGCGATAACACCTTACAACGACCCCTTGAATCTCGTGGCGCACAAGCTCGGCCCGGCGATTGCCGGCGGCAATGCCGTGCTTCTCAAGCCGTCCGAGCTTGCTCCGTTCTCGGCCTTGAAGCTGGTCGAGACGCTCATCGCGGCGGGTTTGCCGGAAAGCGTGATAACCGTCGCTGTCGGCGGTGCGGATCTCGGCCATGCGATCGTCTCGGCCCGCCCGGTACGGATGGTTTCATTTACCGGCGGTTTTGCGACGGGCGAGGCGATCACGCGCGCTGCGGGCCTCAAGAAACTGGCAATGGACCTCGGCGGTAACGCGCCGGTCATCGTCATGGCGGACTGCGATCTCGACAAGGCCGTGGCGGCCTGTATCTCAGGCGCCTATTGGGCCGCGGGCCAGAATTGCATCGGCACGCAACGTATCCTCGTCCAGGCAGGCTGCTACGATCGGTTCCGGGACGCTTTCGTCGCAGGAACGAAAAAACTTCGCGCAGGCGACCCTGAACTCGAAGGCACGGATGTCGGCCCGATGATTTCCGTATCCGCTGCGGAAAAGGCAGAGGCCGCCGTCGATGCCGCGCATGCACGCGGCGCGCGGATTTTATGCGGGCATTGGCGCGCCGGCGCGCTCTACCATCCTACGATCCTTGAAGCGGTTCCGCGAGATGACCGGCTTTGGCGCGAAGAGGTCTTCGCTCCCGTCGTGGTTCTTGAGCGGTTTGAGACACTTGACGAGGCGATAGGCATGGCCAACGAGCCTGACTACAGCCTGCATGCCGGCATTTTTACCGGCAACCTTGCTCATGCGCTTGCCGCGGCGGATGGCATCGAGGCCGGCGGCGTCATGATCAACGATTCCTCCGACTACCGCTTCGATGCCATGCCGTTCGGCGGTTTCAAGCATGGCAGCATGGGGCGCGAAGGCGTGCGGTTCGCCTATGAAGACATGACCCAGCCAAAGGTCGTCTGCATTAATCGGACTTGATGCGGGTTTTCCACGATTTTTACCCAAAAAGAGCGGCAATAACCCTTTTTGACTTTAAATAGCGCGGATGAGCCGCGCCCGGTGTCGGTACACTCTGGCCTGAAAGCCGGACAAGCGCGGGGAATGAAGCTGATGGCCATCGACAAGCCTTGTGCGTTGCGGGTGGAAGACGTGCACAAGAGCTACGGAATTCACGAGGTGCTGAAGGGGATCTCCCTTTCCGCAAACAAAGGCGATGTCATCTCGCTGATAGGCTCGTCCGGTTCGGGCAAGAGTACCTTCCTGCGCTGCATAAACTTCCTGGAAATTCCAGACAAAGGCCGGTTCCTCGTCAATGGCGAGGAGATCCAGCTTCGCACCGGACGGGATGGGCGCGCGCATCCGGCGAACTGGCGCCAGATCGAGCGTGTCCGCACGGGGCTCGGCATGGTCTTTCAGAGCTTCAACCTCTGGGCGCACATGACCGTGCTGGAGAACGTCATCGAAGCGCCGGTTCATGTGCTCGGCGTCAAGCGCGGGGAGGCTGTCGAGAAGGCCGAGGTCCTGTTGCACAAGGTCGGCCTTTTCGAGAAGCGCCATGCCTATCCGGCCTTCATGTCCGGCGGCCAGCAGCAGCGTGCCGCCATTGCGCGCGCGCTGTGCGTCGATCCGGCGGTGATGCTCTTCGACGAACCGACCTCGGCGCTCGACCCGGAACTGGTGGGCGAGGTGCTGAAGGTGATCCGCGACCTTGCCGAGGAGGGACGCACCATGCTTCTCGTCACCCATGAGATGAAGTTCGCCCGGGACGTCTCCAGCCATGTGATGTTCCTCCATCAGGGGCGCGTCGAGGAAGAGGGTGCGCCCGCGCAGGTCTTCGGCGCGCCGGTGAGCGCCCGTTGCCGGGAATTCACCGCGTCGTCCCGTCATTGAACGCCAAATGCTCCAAGCCACAAAGAAGGGGAATGAAATGAAAGCAGCAATCCGTATTGCGGCGGGAGCCGTCGCTCTCGCCTGTGCAACGACCGCGGCCAATGCCGAAGTGCGTTTCGGGGTCATGAACGAAGCCTATCCGCCGTTCTTCACCAAGGACGCCAGCGGGACATGGATCGGCTGGGAAATCGAACTGATGGGTGCCGTCTGCGCGGAAATGAAGGAGACGTGCTCCATCGTCGATATGTCGTGGGACGGGCTCATCCCGGCGCTGCAATCGAAGAAGTTCGATGTGATCTGGTCCTCCATGTCGATCACCGACGAGCGCAAGAAGTCCATCGCCTTTACAGACAAATACTACAACACACCGAGCAAGCTGATCGGCGGGCAGGACGGCAAGACCGGAACCGCGCCTGAGGACGTGTCGGGCAAAACCATCGGCATCCAGGTCTCCACGATCCAGACCGAATATTACAAGAAACATTATGCCGGCGTTGCGTCCGAGAAAACCTATGCGACCCTCGACGAGGCATTCCAGGACCTTGCGGTCGGACGTGTCGACTATGTCTTTGGCGATTCCATCCCGCTCATGACCTTCCTGCAATCGGATTTCGGCAAGGGCTGCTGCGAGGACAAGGGCAACGTTAAGGATGACCCGGCAGTGCTGGGCCAGGGCATCGGCGGCGGACTTCGCAAAGAGGATACGGAACTTCTCGGCAAGCTGAACGCCGCCATTGCCGCCGTGCGCGCGAGCGGCAAATACGCCGAAATCTCGAAGAAATATTTCGACTTCGACCCCTACGGCGAGTGAGGCCATGATGAGGGCGCGTAAACGCGCCCTCGTTCCGTCCGCCGTCCATTTCCTGTGCCGGGGCAATCCGATCGATTGCCGGGGAGCCACCACCCATGTCGCCTAGTCTATCCATATGGGAGCTTCTGGCTCCCACGCCGCCCGGTTGGGGTGGCGTGCTCCTCACCGGGGCTGTCTCGACCGTGCTGATTTCGCTTGGCGCCTATCTGCTCGGCATCGGCATCGGACTTCTCGGCGCAACGGGCAAGCTGAAGGGAAGCCGTCCCGTCGTCGCGCTGCTTGATATCTATACGACCGCCGTGCGCGCCATTCCCGAACTGATCCTGATCATCGGCCTCTATTATGCCGGAACGGACGGGATCAACCGGCTGCTTACCGCGATCGGCCTGCCGTCGATCGAGATCAACGGCTTCCTGGCAGCGGTCATGGTGCTCGGAATCGTGCAGGGCGCCTACATGACCGAGGTCCTGCGCGGCGCGATCCTCGCCATTCCCATCGGCCAGATCGAGGCGGCCAGCGCGTTCGGAATGCGGCCATGGCTGCGGTTTCGACGCGTCGTGCTGCCGGCCCTGATGCCGAATGCCCTGCCGGGCATGGCCAATCTCTGGATGTCCGTCACGAAGGACAGCGCGCTGATCGCCGTCGTCGGCTATCAGGAGCTTGCCTTGGCCACGCGGCTGGCCGCGGGCAACACCAAGCACTATTTCCTCTTCTTCTTTGCCGCGGCGCTGCTCTATCTCGCGATAACTCTCCTCTCCAACCTCCTGTTTACCGGACTGGAACGCCATTTCCGGCGCGGCCAGCCCGTTTCGGCATAGGAGGCGATAATGGATTTCTCGTGGATTTCAGCCTATTGGCCGCTGATCGTCGCCGGCGCCGTGCAGACCGTACTGCTGCTCGCCATCTCCGTCGGGTTCGGCTTTCTCCTTGCCATCGGCCTGGCGCTTGCGCAGGTGATCGGCCCACGCTGGCTGCGCTGGCTCGCCAAAGGCTATTGCACGGCGTTCCGGGGTACGCCGCTGCTCATCCAGCTCTGGCTGTTCTATTACGGCGTGGGTTCGTTCCTGCCGATGATCCCAGGCCTGCGGGAAAGCATACTGTGGCCCATCGTGCGCGAGGGGTTCTTCTTCGCGGCGGTGAGCTTCACGCTCAACTATGCGGCCTACGAGGCTGAGGTTCTGCGAGGCGCGCTGCTCGCCGTGCCGAAGGGAGAACTCGAAGCCGGTCGGGCTTTCGGCATGCGCCCCTTAACGCTGCTTCGCCGGATCTGGCTGCCGCGGGCGATCCGCATCGCGCTGCCCACGATCGGCGGCGAGGTCGTTCTTCAGCTGAAAGCGACGCCACTCGCCTTCACCGTCACGGTGATGGATCTCTACGCCGTTGCGTACAAGATCCGGCAGAACACGCTTCTCGTTTACGAACCGCTGATGGTCGTGACCGTCTTCTATATCTGCCTCACCCTCCTCATCACGCGCGCTTTCCGTCTCGTCGAGCAGCAGGTGCCCATCCGGCGCTGATCGCGCCTCTTCTTCTGCCGTCGAGGCTGAAATCGATGCCGCATTACGCCACGCTGGGGTTCTGACATGACGCACGCTTCGCCCGCGCCTTACGGCGTTATCTGCGGCATTTCCGCGGCTTTGCGCCCAACCGTGCGGCCCAAGCCACCAATGGTCGACTAGAATGATGCAGACATGGCAGGGAGACGCCCGGTGACGGTAACGATGCGCACAACGGAAAAAACAGAATGCAGGATACCGGCGCCGGAGACGCTGTCTCTTTCCGCCGGCCTCGTCATCGATCCCTCGACGAAGGCGATTGCGCCGAACATTTCCATGTCGGTCAACAATCTGCTTTCCCCCGGCGACGGCGCCTTTTCCGCCGACGGTGTCGATGACCTGACCGCACTCCCCTATCTTTATGCGCGCTGGACGAATCCGACCGTTCGCCAATTGGAGCAGCGGCTCGCCGCTCTGGAGGGCGCCGACGACGCGCTTGCCACCGCGACGGGTGTTGCAGCGATTGCGGCAACGTTTCTGACGATCCTGAAGCAGGGCGATCACCTGATCCTCAGCGATGTCTGCTATGCCGGCGCAAACGAGCTCGCGCGCCGAATTCTGCCGGACTATGGAATCGAGGTGACGCCCGTGAACATGTCGCGTCCGCAGGACGTGGCCGCCGCCTTCCGGCCGAACACAAGGCTGGTCCATTGCGAAAGCCCATGCAATCCGATCCTGCGGCTGACCGATCTCGCGGCCATGGCGGCACTCGCCAAACGGCACGGCGCGCTGATGTCGGTGGATTCGACGCTTGCGACACCCGTCGCAACCCGGCCGCTCGCCCTCGGGGTGGATCTCGTCATCCATTCGCTGACGAAGTTCATAAACGGCCATGGCGATGCGCTGGGCGGTGTGGTGTGCGGCCGCAAGGATCTGATCGAGAAGATTCGATCGCGGGCGGGCGTCTATCTCGGCGCGGCGATGCCGGCCATGAATGCCTGGCTCATCATGCGCGGCGTGGACACGCTTTACCCGCGCATCCGGACCATCTCGCAGGCGGCCGGCCAGGTCGCCGCTTTCCTGCAGGACCATCCGTCGGTCAAGGCCGTCACCTATCCCGGCCTTGCCTCCCATCCCCAGCATGATCTGGCCAGACGGCAGATGGACGTGTTCGGCGGCATAATCGCCTTCCAGGTGGCTGACCCTGCGCGAATGGCGCAACAGCTTTCGGAACGGCTTCGCATCGCCCACTATGCCTTCTCGCTCGGCCATCAACGATCCATTGTCGTCTTGCTCGATACGAAGGAAATGATGTCTTCGACCTATCAGCTTGAAGGCGCGGCACTGGAAGACTACCGCCGCTTCGCCGGAGATGGGGTCTTCCGCCTGTCGATCGGCCTTGAGGCGGCCGGCGACCTTATCGGCGATCTCGATCAAGCCCTTTCCGGTTGAAAGGGTGCTGCATGGCGGTGTTCACCGATCTTTCCGAAAACGATTGCGCGGAAATCGCTGATGCCTTCAGGCTCGGCGCCTTGACGTCGGTGATCGGTATCGCCGACGGCGACGCTGAAACCACCTTCCTGTTCCGCGCGGAACGCGGTGAATTCATCGTGACGCTTTTCGAAACAGGGGCGGGGCCGGATGACCTTGAACAGGCATTTCGGACCATGGAGACGCTGGCGGCGGCTGGCGTGCCTTGCCCCAGCACCTGCCGCACTGAAACGGGTGCCGCCACGATCGATGTTTCCGGTAAGCTCGCCGCGGTTGTCGGCTTCCTGCCGGGGTCTTGCGCCGGTGAGGTGACGGCGGAGAAATGCCGCTCGTTGGGCGCGACCACCGCGCTCCTGCATCATACGCTTGCGCGACGCGCAAAGGGGCGCGGTTCGCTTCTGCCCACAGGGGCCGTGCATGGGGCGCTTGGCCGCGACAATGTTTTTTTCGTTGGCGAGGCCGTCAGCGGAATCATCAATTTCCGTCTGCGTCATGACGACGTGCTCGTGGCCGAACTGGCGGACCTCCTTGTTGGCTGGACGGCTCGGGAGGACGGAATGTTGGTTGCCGAGCTGTCTCGCGCCTTGCTCACGGGCTATGAAGAGGTGCGGCCGCTTCTGGCGTTGGAACGTCGCTCACTACCTGCTTTCGTCATGGCGGCGACTGCCGCGTCACTGGCGCAGGTTGACCGAAGTGCGGAGGTCGAGGTGAATGCGGTGCGCGCCCACCTCTCTGCGCGGGCGCTTCTGGAGGGTGGAGCTTCATGAAGCGCCTTCTCGACCGGGCGGACGATCGCATACTGTCGGAACTGGCGCGCAACGCGCGCATTCCCCATGCCGAGCTTGCCGAGAAGATAAACCTTTCCCGCAACGCCGTGCGCCAGCGCATCGAGCGGCTCGAGCGCAGCGGCGTCATCCAGGCCTATACCATCGTCACCGGTGACGGGAGAGGCGGCGGGGCCACCATGGTGGCGATGATGTTCGTCTATCGGCACGACCGGATGCGCGGCGGCGATGTGATCCAGGCGTTGAAAAGCATTCCCGAAGTCGTTTCCTGCGACGTGATGAGTGGCGAATTCGACCTTGTCGTGCGGGTGGAAGCCGGTACTGCCGATCGTATCCGGGAAATCTGGCAGGCGATTTCGGCTGTATCCGGCGTGCGCGATACGGTGACGGCCTTTGCTCTGTCATCGATGATCAAACGCTGAATTATTGGGAGAAGAAAGCAATGACCTCAGTCACAATACTCGATGGCGGCATGAGCCGTGAACTGGTGCGTCTCGGCGCCGAACTGCGGCAGCCGGAATGGTCGGCGCTCGCCCTGATGGAAAGTCCCGACATCGTCCGGCGCGTACATGAGGAATTCATAACCGCCGGCGCCGATGTCGTTACGACGAACAGTTATGCGCTGGTGCCGTTTCATATCGGCGAGGACCGCTTTCGCGAGGAGGGCCGAAGGCTGATTGCCCTCGCCGGGCGACTAGCGCGCGAGGCGGCTGATGCCGCGGGCGAGGGTACGGTTCGTGTCGCCGGTTCGCTTCCGCCGATCTTCGGCTCCTACGAACCGGAATTGTTCCAGCCCGATCGGGTGCAGGACTATCTCGCCGTGCTCGTGGAGGAGCTACATCCCTATGTGGATGTGTTTCTGGGGGAAACGCTCAGCCTGATCGCGGAGGCCGAAGCCGTTCAACACGCTGTTGCCGGAACGGGAAAACCGTTCTGGATTTCCTTCACGCTGCACGACGAGCCTGGGGCCGAGGCGAAGTCGCCGGCCTTGCGCTCCGGTGAAAGCGTCGAGGAGGCCGCGCGATGGATAGCCGGCTCCGGCGCCTCGGCGCTGCTCTTCAATTGCAGTCGCCCCGAGGTCATGCGGCAGGCGGTGGCCGTCGCCGCCGCCGTTCTTGCCGATTGTGGCCGCGCCGTCGCGATCGGTGTCTATGCCAATGCGTTCACAACGGACGAAGAGGGGGCGGCGAACGAATCGCTCCACGAGGTTCGCGGTGACCTCACGGATGATCGCTATGCGGGCTTCGCCTGTGACTGGGTCGAAAGCGGTGCCTCGATGATCGGCGGCTGCTGCGGCGTGGGGGCGTCGCACATACATCGGTTGAGGCGGCGATTGTTACAGGGTTGATTCGTCAAAGCGAGGTAGCGCTCAAATGCATATCCAATCGCGTCGCTCGTTCGCATCATATCAAGACCGAATCCCATCCGTCACAGGAGGGCCTGCACACAGGTCGATGACGATCAATACCGTTTAGAATCAATAGTCTCCGCCAAGTCGGGAAAATAGTTAACAAAGGGTTACCGGAGGCTCTGGACGTCACGCCCCATGAGCCTGCAGGAGGTGTTCGCGGCCGATTTTAGGGTTCACATCCCATCAAGAGCAAACTCAGGCTATCCCGCGGACGGTGATGTCATCGAGATGGACCCTTGACCGCGGACCGCTCGAGCGCCCATCGCTTTGGTTCCCGGCGGCGCCTGCTTTACGTGTGAAATTACCAATCGATAGGTTGGCCACTATAGGAAAAGAACCCGCCCGATTGTGAAGGGCTAAGGTTCGCGATGACATCCAGAAGTCTGCCCGCCGCATGATCCGGGGTTACGGTTTGGTGACCACTTGAATACGGTTGCGACAATCGCGTCGCGACGGTTCCCGGATGAAGTGTCACCACGATCGCTTCCGGATGCGTCCGAGCGATCTCAAGAGCTGCCGTCTTAATGATCTGATTTTGGGCCGCCTTGGCGGCTCGGTAGGACACCCACCCGCCCAACCGGTTGTCGCCGATAGAGCCGACGCGCGCTGATAAGGATGCGAACACACTCCGCATCTCACGGGGCATAAGCGGGTGGAAATGTTTTAGCAGAAGCGCTGGGCCTATGGCGTTGACACGAAACTGCGCCATCATCGCGTCGATACTCAGCGCCTTGATTGTCTTCTCAGGTACGTTGCCATTGATTACCAGCGCTCCAGTCGCGTTGATAATCAAGTCGAACGCCCCGTACCTGATCCGCAAGTTACTGGCGGCGTCGGCGATAGACGTCTCGTCACAGATGTCGAAACCATCCTCGCTTCGCGAGAGAGTCGCGACAGCGTCAAATCGGGGTTCAGCCCGCAAACGAGCTTCAAGTGCGCGGCCGATGCCGCCAGATGATCCGATAACAAGCGCTTTCAATAGACAGTTCCCAATTCAAACAGGATATCGCAGCACCCAGCGATGTCGCATAGTCGAGCCATTGCATAGGGCGCGAAACGCCATCGTGTTATTTGGTCTTGGTCGTAATCTTGAAAGCGACAACCACGACCAATTGAATTTCGTATCCCGTCGCCGGCGGCTCTTCCAAGTGGCCACACATTGTTATTTTAGCGAGCTGGCGGAAACTCGAGCTTACGGACATCATATCCGAGCTCTCTGGCCTTACGGACCATTTGTTGTAGACGCGCCTTCGAAGGGACCGTCCTTGAATAAATCCAAAGATCCTTCATCGACGGGTTGGCACTGATGAACCAGGTTTTATCCGGCGATTTGTAGAGAACCCAGTAGTTGAACGTGATCAGCAACGGATAACGGACACGCATTTTCGCGTTTGTCGTACCGAAGTCCTCAATCTTTCCGGTTCCGCTGACTGTCTTTAGACGACCTTTCGGCGTATCGACATGACATCCATCCTCGACGAGGACCTCACCAGGTGTTTCGCCCCTTCGGTACGTCGAGTAACCGGCTACGCAGCCATCCGTCAGGAACATTGGCGTCCGTCCGATCTCCAGCCACGTCCCAGTATAGTGGTCAGGCCCGACCTTGGCGACTTTCGGAGCTGCAGCAGCCTCAGTTGTGAAACTGACCACCAGACCGATCATGAGAGAAGAAAAGATCCGAATGCTAACATATGGCGGCATAACGACGTCCTTTGTACATATATATGGTCACCTAACGACCATCTCGCGGATCGGGTTCAGCGGAGCCGGTATGCCGGCATCGCATCGCGGCAGATGTCAGGTCTATGCTGTTCCTCGGTTACGTCAGATGCAGTGAAACTTGTATACGAAGCAAAGAACCTCTCGGTTTCCCAACGGCATCAAAAAATCTCGATAGGCTTGCGCTTTGCGATCCAACCTGATCCGTCCGCGCTTCTGGTCGATGATGCGCGATCTCCTGTGTTTTTATCGCAATGGGATTGAAATCGGCCACCACAGGCGCTGCCGTAAGCGTCAGCATCTGTTGTCCCTCCCAGCTCATTTGGTGGCATTGCCTGCCCCGGCGCAGGTGATTTTGCCGCGCTCAGCGAGGCGCTAAATCCTTCGGCAACCTTCTTCAAATAAGGTTCGGCTACCAACGAGGTCGAGTTCATGACGGGCGTCCAAATCCGCTTGGCGGAAATCATCGAAGCTTTGAGCAAGGCGCTCGATATGACCGAGGGGCAACCTGAGGGGCATTGCATTCGATGCTGTTACATAGGGATGCATATCGGCCGCGAAATCGGTCTTGACGAAGTTCAGTTGCGCGATCTCTATTATACGCTCTTGCTGAAGGATCTCGGCTGTAGCAGCAATGCCGCGCGCATCTGCGAACTCTATCTCGCGGATGATCTGCGTTTCAAACGTGACTTCAAACTGGTTGACGGCAGTCTCACGCAGGTCCTTCGCTTCGTCATCAGTCACACCGGCATGCAGTCAGGTCTTGCCGAGCGGTTTCGTAGCATCCTGAATATTCTGCAGAACGGTGGAGAACTCTCCACCGAACTCATCCAGACGCGTTGCCAGCGCGGGGCTGAGATCGCTCGACAAATGCGGTTCTCCGAGGGCGTCGCAGAGGGAATCCTTGGGCTGGACGAGCACTGGAACGGAGGCGGGAAGCCAAATGGGCTCGCCGGAGATCGGATACCGCTGTTTTCGCGCATCGCCCTTCTGGCCCAGGTGATCGACATCTTTCATATCAGCGGCGGTCATAAAAGCGCGCTTAAAGAGGTCACAAAGCGTAGGGGCGATTGGTTTGATCCTTCCTTGGTCAAGGCATTTATCACTGTGTCAGAGCGCCCAGGTTTCTGGAACTCGCTGGTGTCGTCCGAGGTTGAAGCAATCGTGTTGGCCTTTGAAACAGGGCAACACGCGATTATGGCTGACGACGACTATCTCGATGATATTGCCGCCGGTTTCGCCAAGGTTATCGATGCAAAAAGCCCTTACACCTCGGGGCACAGTGATCGTGTGGCGCTGTTTACCGATCTGATCGCGGAGGAAATGGGCATCGGCTTCGAAGCTCGCCGGCTCCTCAAGAGGGCTGCCTTGCTCCATGACATCGGCAAACTCGGTGTCAGCAACAGCGTACTCGACAAGCCGGGCAAGCTTGACGAAGATGAATGGCTCCAGATGAAGAGGCATGCGGAATTTTCAGAGCATATCCTTTCCACCATCGGGGCGTTTTCTGAGTCGGCAGTGATCGGGGGAGCTCACCACGAGCGGCTGGACGGTAAAGGATATCCGCGAGGTTTGATGGCGGACAGTATTCCGATGGAGGTCCGAATCGTTTCGACGGCTGATGTCTTCGATGCTCTGACCGCAGATCGACCCTATAGAGCAGCAATGCCGATCACCAAGGCACTTGCGATCTTGTGGGAGGACGCAGGCAAGTCACACGATCCCATCTGCATCGAGGCCCTTGAGCGTGCGCTGACCAGACTCGAGTTGGGAGACAGTAACGCCAGGTCCGGTTCCGCACCGTTGCAAACCAAGTCGCAAGCTGCATAGCTGCTTACATCGATTAAGCTCGGCTCCGGGCTTCTGGTTGCCGCTGTCCCAAAGATCCGATGGGTTCATCTCGCAGAGGTGTCGGTCGCCTCTCCTAGACTAACCAGACAGACTCCCGCTGTCCTCATAATTGTAGATTTTCTAACGTATTTTCTGATTCTTCTAAATTGAGCTAACTCCTTTTCGATCCTACAGTTTGGATCACAGGCCGCTGTGGGAGGCGGCTGAGAGAGGCGCGGCGGCTTGCTGCGTTTCCGGAGGAGAACCATCGATCAGCAGATCCTGTTTGCCGGAAGGGCGGTGCCGCCCGCTATCCGGAGGGTTTTGCGCGTCGATGATCCGGCCGGGCGCTCTTCAAGTGTTTTCCCCAGCCGAGGATGTTGAAATGAACCTTTATTCACTGCTTTCACTTCGCGCCGCCAATGGGCGCCCCGTGCGGGTCGGCCTGATCGGCGCGGGCAAGTTCGGCTCGATGGTGCTCGCCCAGGCGCAGCGCATCGCAGGCCTGCACATGGTCGCGATCGCCGATCTCGATGTCGGCAAGGCGAAGGAATCGCTGGGGCGCGTCGGCTGGCCGAAGGAGCGCTATGCCGCGACCAGCTGCGGCGAGGCGATCAAGACCGGCGGCACTTTCGTCACCGATGATGTGAAGGCTCTCTTCGAATGCGGCGAGATCGAATGCATCATCGAAGCGACCGGCCATCCGATCGCCGGTACGCGCCATGCGCTCGGCGCCATCGAGCACAACAAGCACGTGGTGATGGTCAATGTCGAGGCGGACGTCATGGTCGGCCCGATCCTGGCGGAAAAGGCGCGCGCCAAGGGCCTTGTTTACTCGATGGCCTATGGCGACCAGCCGGCGCTGATCTGCGAGCTGGTCGACTGGGCTCGCGCCACCGGCTTCGAGATCACCGCCGCCGGCAAGGGCATGAATTTCGAGCCGCGTTACCGATATTCCACGCCGGATACGGTATGGGGGCTGTTCGGCTGGACCGAGGAGCAGGTCGCCGCAGACAACCTCAATCCGAAGCTCTACAACTCCTTTACCGACGGCACCAAGGCGGCGATCGAAATGGCAGCCGTGGCCAACGGCACGGGCCTCGACTGCCCGGATGACGGCCTCGCCTTCCCGCCGGCCGGCCTGCACGACCTTGCCCGCGTCTTCCGTCCGGCAGCCGACGGCGGCCGCATGGCGCGCTCGGGCCTCGTCGACATCGCGGCCAGCCAGGAGCCGGATGGCCGCGAAGTCTTCAACAATATCCGTTACGGCGTCTTCGTCACCTTCAAAGCGCATAACGAATACGCTCGCGCCTGTTTCAAGCAATATGGTCTTTTGACCGATCCATCGGGCTGGTACGCTTCCATGTGGCGGCCGTTCCACATCATCGGCCTCGAAACCTCGATCAGCGTGCTTTCGGCGGTGCTGCGCAACGAGCCGACGGGCTCGTCCAAGGAGTTCCGCGGCGATGCGGTCGCGACCGCCAAGAAGGATATGCAGCCGGGTGAGATGCTCGACGGCGAGGGCGGCTATGCCGTCTGGGCCAACGCCATCCCTGCGGCGCGCAGCCTCGACCTCAAGGCGCTGCCGATCGGCCTTGCGCACAACGTTAAGCTCAAGCGGCCGATCAAGAAGGACCAGATCGTCTCCTTCGACGATGTCGAGCTTGTCGCCGACCTTGATGTCGTGTCCCTGCGCCGGGAGATGGAAGATCGCTTCCGCCCCGTGCGGACCGCGGCCGAATGATCGGGGACGATGATGCGCACACCAGCCTTTGTCGTGATTGCGGAGTTCCAGGTGAAGCCCGGTAAACTGCAGGCTTTCCTGGAGGCGGCGCGGGACGATGCGAAACACTCGCTCGCCGACGAACCCGGCTGCAGGCAGTTCGATGTCATCTGCCCGGAGGGCGCCGACGACACGGTGGTCTTCTACGAGGTCTATGACAGCCGCGCCGCCTTCGACACCCATCTCGAAACGCCCCATCTGGAGCGTTTCCGCCGGGCCTTCCCGCCGCTCATCGTCGAGGAGCGGCCGGTCCGCTTCGCCGAACGACAGCACCCTTGAGTGCGGAGGTGATATTGTGAGCAACGCGGTCGAAACCATCGCCCTTCTCGGCACCGGCATCATGGGCGCACCCATGGCCGAACGACTGGCCGATGCCGGCTTCTCCGTCACGGCATGGAACCGGACGGCGGAAAAGGCTGCGTCACTCGCCGGAAAGGGCGTTGTTATAGCCGGCGGGGCGGTCGAGGCTGCCGCTGCCGCCGACGTGGTCATCTGCATGCTGAGCTCCGGCCCGGTCTGCGAGGCTGTACTGGCGGGGCGGGATGGCGTGATTGGCGGCATGCGGCCGGGCTCGGTACTGGTCGTCATGAGCTCCATTCCGGTAGAAACGGCCGTCGCGCTCGCGACCGCCGCCGCTGCCCGCGGCATCGCCTGCCTTGATGCGCCGGTCTCCGGCGGCGAGAAAGGGGCGAAGGAGGGCACGCTCGCCATCATGGCGGGAGGCGATGGGACGGTCGTCGAGCAATTGCGCGGCATCTTCGCCTGCCTCGGGCGGACGACCCATGTCGGCCCGTCCGGCAGCGGCGCGCTCACCAAGCTTGCGAACCAGCTGATCGTCGCCTCGACGATCTGCGCCGTCGCCGAAGCGCTGACGCTTGCCGAAAGCGGTGGCGCCGACCCGGCAAAGGTGCGCGAGGCGCTTCTCGGCGGCTTTGCCGATTCGACGGTGTTTCGCCAGCACGGGCTGCGCATGGTGGAAGGCAACTTCCAGCCCGGCGGCCCGGCGAAATACCAGGTGAAGGACACATCTACCGCGATCGCCTTCGCCAGGTCGCGTGCATTGAGGCTTCCGGTCAGCGAGGAGGTCGACCGGCTCTTCCAGGCAATGGTGGATCATGGCGACGGAGACCTTGATCACAGCGGCGTCATTCTGGAATTGCAACGCATGAATCCGCGCGGAGGTCATTCCGCGTCATCCATTTGAACAATTTGAACTGGGAGGAACGACATGAAACACTTTACCCTTCGCGGCCTGCTCGCCGCAGCGACCATGCTCACCGCATCGTTTGCGCAGGCTGAAACGCTGACGCTCTCGACGCCCGATCCGGACAATTCCGAAATCACCGTCGCGGCCAACAAGTTCGCCGAACTCGTCGCGGCCAAGACAAATGGCGAACTGACGATCAAGGTCTTCCCGAACGGCACGCTCTACGGCGGCGATCCGTCGGGCGCAGTCAAGCAGCTTGCCGGCGGCTCGCTGGACATGCTGCTGCTCGCCACTTCGCTCTATGCCAACTTCAATCCGAAGTTTTCCGCGATCTCCATTCCCTACCTGTTCGACGACGAGGCCCAGCTGCGCGGCTATCTCTCCGGCGAGCCGGGGCAGGAGCTGATTTCGGATCTCGGAAATATCGGCATCAAGGGCATCAATCTCTGGCCGCGCCCCTTCCGCCAGATGACCAACTCCAAGCATCCGATCGAAAAGCCGGAGGACCTGTCCGGGCTCAAATTCCGCGTGCCGAACAATCCGCTCTGGGTTGAGTTCTTCAAGAAGATGGGGGCTGCACCGACGCCGATGGCCTTCGCCGAGGTGTACAACGCGCTTCAGCTGAAGGTGGTGGACGGTCAGGAGAACCCGATCAACGTGCCGCTCAGCGCGAAGTTCTACGAAGTGCAGAAATATGCGTCGATCACCAATCATATGGGTGACGGGTGGGTGCTCGGAATCAATCCGGCGAAATTCGACGGGCTGAGCGACGCCCACAAGAAGGCGCTCGAGGAAGCCGGCAAGGAAGCGGAGGCCTGGAAGGTCGAGAACGATGCCGCGACCGCGGAATCGACGATCGCCGAACTTGAGAAGAACGGCATGGTGGTCAACCGGTTGACGCCCGAACAGCAGCAGGCGTTCGTCGCCGTCTCGAAGGAGCTGTTTCCGGTCTTTGCCGGCCTTGTGAAAGATCAGGCTTTCTTCGACAAGACCATCGCCGCCGTTGGCAAGAACTGATCCGCAGCGCCAGCCGGATCGGCCGTGCGGCCGGTCCGGCAAGGAGGACACGCCATGGACAAAACCACCTCTTTCCTGGGCGGGGCCTTAAAGGCCGCGACGGACATTGCCGCGGGTATCGCCGTCGTCGGCGTGCTTCTCGTCGTCCTCACCCAGGTCGCCAGCCGCGTGCTGGGCATGCCGGTCTCTTGGACGGAGGAAGCGACCCGCTACCTCTTCGTCTGGATGATCTTCCTCGGCCTTGCGGCAGGGTTCCGGACTGTCGAGACCGCCCGCGTCACGGTGCTGATCGCGATGATGCCCAGCGTCGTCCGGCGGCTGTCGCTGCCGATCTACGTCGCGTCTTCGGTCATCTTCTTCGCGCTCACCGGCTGGACCGGCTACCACCTCGTCCGGCAGCAATTCATGATGAACGAGACGGCGGCGACGCTCGCCGTTCCCATGTGGCTGATCGGCACGATCATGCCGCTCAGTGCCGTGCTTGCGGTCCTCGGCATCGTCGAATCCTTGAAAACGCGCCGCGACCTGATCGAGCTTGCCGATCCGGCCCAGGGCATGCCTGAAATCACGCTCGCCGAAAACGCCAAGCCGAAGCTGGAGAAAGAGCTATGAGCCTCGTCCTTCTCGCCCTGTTCCTTCTCATGAGCGCGCTCGGCGTGCCGCTCGCCGTGGCTCTCGGCCTTGCCAGCGTCATCGCCATCTTTGCCTTCACGTCGACGCCGGTCGATCTTCTGGCGCAGAGCATGTTCTCCGCCATGAATTCGTTCCTGCTCGTGGCCGTCCCGCTGTTCATCCTCGTCGGCGTGCTCATGGAGCGTGGCCGTGTCGCCGAAAAGCTGTTCGATTTTGCCGAGGCCATCGTCGGCTGGCTGCCCGGCGGGCTCGGCCATGTAAACGTCGCCTCCTCGGTCATCTTCGGCGGAGTCTCCGGTTCCTCCGTCGCCGACATCGCCTCCATCGGGGCGATCGAGATCAAGGCGATGGAGCGTCATGGTTTCCCCAAGGGCTACGCCGTCGGCATGACGCTTTGCACCTCGACGCTCTCGTCGATCATCCCGCCCTCGATCCTCATCGTCATCGCCGGATCGATCGCCAATGCCTCGATCGGCACGCTGCTGGTGGCCGGCCTCATTCCCGGCCTGTTCATCGCGCTGATGTTCATGGTGTTCAATCATTTCTATGCGGTGCGTTATGGCTACAATCCGCCGACACCGTTCAACCTGCGGCTGGTCGTCACCACAGGCATCGCCGCCATCTTGCCCATGCTGACGCCGGTGATCCTGCTGATCGGTATCGTCGATGGCTATTTCACGCCGACGGAAGCGGCCGGCATTGCGGTGCTCTACACGCTCTTCCTGTCGGTCGTGCTCTACCGCACCATCGCGCCGCGCGAGCTTCCCGGCATCTTCATCGAGACGGCGCGCACCTCGGGAACGATCCTCTTCATCGCGGCCACGGCCAAGCTTGCCGCCTGGGTCTTCACCTATGATGGCCTGCCGGCGCAGGTCGCGACCTTCCTCGGCGCCATCAGCACCGGCCCCACCATGGCGCTCATTCTGATCTTTCTGTTCCTGATCGTCGTCGGCATGTTCATGGATGCGATCGCAGCGATGTTCATCCTGATCCCTGTGCTGCTGCCGCCCACCGTGTCGCTCGGCGTCGATCCCATCCACTTCCTGATCGTCATGGTCATCACACTGACGCTCGGCCTCGTCACGCCGCCGGTGGGGGTCTGCCTCTTCGCGGTGGCGCAGGTGGCGAAGATGTCGATCGAGGATGTGGTGAAGGGATCGCTTGCACCCATGTCCATCCTCATCGCGGCGATCCTCGCACTCGTGCTCTTCCCGGCGCTGACGCTCGCGCCGATCCGTCTGCTCGGGCTTTATTGAGATGGTGCAGCAGGTTGAAGCCCCCCGTGACGATTTCCTTGTCGTCATGGGTACGGCGGGAACCGGAAAATCGGAGATCGGCCGCCGCCTCGCGGCAAGCCTGCGGTGCGATTTCATCGAGGCAGACGAACTTCACACGACGGAGAACGTCGAGCAGATGCGCAAGGGCATCGCGCTGACCGACGCCCAGCGGCAGCCCTGGTTGCATGCTGTTTGCGACAAGGCGTTTTCCGTTCCGGCCCGCCCGGCCGTGATCGCCTGTTCGGCGCTGAAGCGGAGTTATCGGGATTTGATGCGGGCGCGGCTCGGTGCCGCCCGTTTCCTCTTCCTCGATGGCCCGGCCGAACTGATAGCGGCCCGCCTCAAGGCGCGGCGCGGGCATTTCGCCTCGGTCGCGCTGCTGGAAAGCCAGCTCCGCACACTGGAACGTCCGAGCATCGATGAAGACGCGATCGTGCTCGACATCGCCTTGTCGCCGGAAGACATCACAACGGCGGCGCTGGCTGCTCTGGGCGTCACGCCGACGCTTCCCTAGAACCGCTTCCCGACCTGTGCCGCCTGCCAGGCGTCGCGCTCCGCGCGCAGCCAGTCGAGGAAGAGGCGGACCTTCTTCTGGCGCAGATGATCGCGCGGGCAGACGATCCACTGGGTTACGATGCGCAGTTCCGGTGCGGCCGTCACGGGGCAGACGAGGCGGCCGCTTTTCAGCTCGTCGTCCATCATCAGCGTGCTTTCCAGCGCGATGCCCATGCCGCGCACGGCGGCATCGATGGCCATGTGGCTGCGATCGAAAAGCACGCGACGCCAGCGTTCGGCGGGTGCGACCTCGGCGAGCTGGAACCACGTCGCCCACTGCGCCTGCGATTTTACGGAATGGATCAGACGGTGGTTCGGCAGCTCGTCAACGCCCAGGCTGCCGGGCGCCGCATAGTCTGGAGCGCACACCGGAATGAACTGCTCTTCTGCGATACCCTCGACGAAAAGGCCGGGCCACCGACCATTGCCGTGCCGCAGCTCGATATCCACCAGTTCCTGGTTGAAGTCGGTCGGTTCGTTGGTCCCGTCGAGGCGGACTTCGAGATCGGGATGCTGATCAAGAAGGGCGCCGAGTCGGGGCAGCAGCCACTTGTTGGAGAGGGTAGGGGTGGCGCGAACGGTGAGCGTGGTCACCGAGCGAAAACCACGGATCGCGCCGGTTGCTTCCTCTATGCCTTCGATCTGGTCGGAGATCATGGAGAAGTAGCGCTCGCCGGCTTCGGTGAGCGCGACACCGCGGCCGGCTTTCGTCAGGAGCGAGACGCCGAGCTGGGTCTCCAGCAATTGAATCTGCTGGCTGACGGCCGACGGGGTGACGCTTAGGTCTTCCGCAGCGCGCGAAATGCTGCCGGCGCGTGCCGCAGCATGAAAAACGAGGATTGCCTTGATTGGAAGCTGCATTCCTGTCCCACGTGATTGGCCCGCGCGACGCTAATCCAATCCGGAGGCAAGCGAAATGGCACGTACGGTCTTAAGCCTCGGAAAAGTGCAATGCTGCAATGCAAAATGGACGGGCTGCCATCTATCCGAAACCTGTTAGATTTCCTGCGTTTTGGAAGGAAGTTCTCATGAGCCACAACGTAGCCGGTAAGCGCAAGTCTATTCGCGAAAAGATATGGGCCGCCATTCTGCGGGAGCGTGGTCGTGAGGTGAAGCGCATGCTCGAGCGGCGGTAACAGCACCTACCGACCCCGGTCCTACGACCAAGCCCTGAGCTTGCATTTGACGCATGCCGTGCGACATGGCCAACTCAACGGAGTCGCCTCGTGAGCTGACCGGCTTGGGCGCCGAGCGTGTCTACGAAACTCGGGCTGTTCACTTCATTAGGGTGACGGTCGCGCCGCGTATTGGCCCGCGAGGCGAAAATTGTATCCCGATTGCAATTTTGCTTGACGACTTTGCCATCGAAGTGCAAATTGTGCCGGTGGAACAATTTTGGGGGGCCTCGTGGATCAGATCAATGCAGCTGCCACGACACCGCTGACAGATCGCCTGCGCAGTCGTCGCAAGGAACTGAAGCTGACGTTGAAGGATGTCGCGGAGAAGTCCGGGCTGTCGTTCAGCTTCATCTCGCAGATCGAGCGTGGCCTGACGATGCCGTCGCTGACTTCGCTGCTCGCACTCGCGCGAGCGCTTGATACCTCGATCAACCAGTTCCTCGAGCAACCCACGGGTGGCGCGGCCGATACGCGGCATAACCGGCGTGTCCCCTATGCGCTCGGCCCCAATTCGGCAATGTATGAACGGCTATCGTCCAAGTTTCCGGGCAGTGTTCTCAACAGCGCCCTGATTACCGAGCCGCCCGGCCGCCGCACGGAGCCGATGTCGCATGAAGGGGAGGAGTTCATCTTCATGGTGGAGGGGGCTTTGACGGTGGAGATCGAGGGGGCGGTCTATCTGCTGGAGCAGGGGGATTCACTGCATTTCGCCTCCAGCCGCACGCATACGACCTGGAACCATACGGATCGCCCTGCGATCATGCTGCATACCTGCACGATGGAATACTTCGGAGATGGGCCAAGCGGCGTCGGCTGACCGACGGCAGGCTTTCTGAGCCCGGCCTCGTGCCGTGGGCACAGGCATTCCTACACTTCAAATTCAATTGAGGCGCACTACCCGTCGGACAGCTCGGCGGGAGAGGGGCTGCCTTGGCCACACGTTGCAATCGGGCCGGCTTTGCCGGCCCGGAAGGACCTGTCATGACAATGAGAGATCGATGATCAGAAGCATGTTGAGCCTGCGACCCAGGACTGGCGCAAGCCGCGCCCTTGTCCGCTTTTTCGAAGAGCGGCGCATTCCCGAGCGTGCTTTGGCTTTTCCGGGCTGTCTCGGCGTCGAGGTGCAGACGCTCTTGCCGCATGGGGAAGAAGAAGAAGTGGTCGTGACCGCGCTCTGGGAAACGCTGGCAAATTACCAAGCCTATCTCGACTCCGCCGGGCGCGAAGAGGATGTGGTGCACATGCTGCCTTTGCTTGCGGATGTGCCCGACGCGGTCGGCCCGGCGAGACTCTATGAAATCGGAGCCTGCGCGCAACCTTCGGGCTGAGCGCATTCCACCCGGAGGCGGATGTCTCCGGCGAACCGGCAAAATAAGCCTTTTTGGGAAACTGGAGGAAAACATGCAAACGCCCCATCTGCGCGTCGGGGTCGATATCGGCGGAACTTTCACCGACATCGTCATCATGGACACGCACGCCAATACCACCCGCACCCACAAGGTGCTGAGCACCCCCCTTGAGCCTGCCAAGGGCATGCTCAAGGGGCTCGACGACCTCGGCATCGCCAGGGATATCGAATTCCTCGTGCATGGTACAACCGCGGGGCTGAACGCCATTCTCTCCCGCACCGGCGAACGGGCCGCGCTGGTCACGACAAAGGGCTTCGGCGATGTCCTGTTGCTCGGCCGTGCCGGAAACAAGGATATCTGGAGCCTCACGCCCCACAAGCCCGCGCCGCTGGTCGAGCCGGGCGACATCCATACCGTCGATGAACGCGTCCGCTACGACGGCACGATCGAAACGCCGCTTAATCCGGTCGAGGCCGCGACCTTGGCCGAGCGGCTGGCTGCCGACGGCGTGCGCAGTGTTGCGGTATGCTTCCTGCATTCGCACCACAATCCCGCCCATGAACTGGCGCTTCGCAACCTCATTCAGCAGAGGCTGCCGGATGTTTCGGTGGTGTTGTCCCATGAGATCGCGCCGGAGCAGGGTGAGTTCGAGCGCACCTCAACCACGGTCGCGACCGCCTATGTCTCGCGCACGGTGGAAACCTATCTTGCCGCCCTCGTCGATCAGTTGGGCGTGCGCGATTGCGCGGCACCTCTTCATGTCATGCGCTCCAGCGGCGGTATCTGCTCTGCGGAACTGGTTGCCCGCCAGCCGATCCAGACCATTCTTTCGGGGCCGGCCGGTGGCGTTGTCGCGGCTGAAACCATTTCCCGCACACTGAGCCGACCGAACATCATTGCCATCGACATGGGTGGAACCTCTTCGGATGTCAGTCTGGTGATCGACGGGCGCATGACGCTGTCGGCCGAAGGCGAAATCGCCGACAACGTGATGAAGATGCCGGTGGTCGAACTGCATACCATCGGCGCCGGCGGCGGCTCGATCGCACGCGCCGAGGCTGGTGGGTTGCGGGTCGGCCCGCTCAGCGCCGGGGCCAATCCGGGGCCTGCATGCTACGGGCTCGGCGGCACCCGGCCGACTGTCACGGATGCCCAGCTTCTACTCGGTCGCATCGATCCAGACTGGTTCCTTGGCGGGCGCATGCGCCTTGACGTCGAGGCTGCAGGTGAGGCGATGGGGAAGCTGGGACACGAACTCGGCATCGGCGTGGAGGCGGCTGCCGCAGGCGTGCTGGCTGTCGCGAACGGTATGATGGCCAATGCCATTCGCACGCTGACCATGCGACGCGGCATCGATCCACGCGACTTCTCGCTCCTTGCCTTCGGTGGCGCCGGCCCGCTGCATGGGGTCGCGCTGGCTGAGGAACTCGGGATCGCCGAGGTCATCGTGCCATTCAGCACCGGTGTGCTGTCGGCCTGGGGCATGCTGCACGCCGATATTCGCCACGACGTTTCCGCGCCGCTCGCAGGCCTTGCCGGTGATGCGGCGGCGCAGGAGCTGATCGAGCGCACGAATGCTGACCTTCGCGCACAGGGCGAAAGGCTGCTGCAGCAGGAGGGTGTCGCGGCTACGGCCTGCGGCTATGCCGCAACGGTGGACATGCGCTATGCCGGCCAGACGCACGCCGTGACTGTGCCCGTGCGCGATCCGGCGGCGCTGCTGCAGGATTTCCACGAGACTTACCACCAGCGTTTCGGCCATGCGATGCCGGGCGCGCCGGTCGAACTCGTGCAGATGCGGCTTGCCGCGACCGGCCGCATCGGCGCGGAATTCCTCGATCGTGATGCACCGGCGGAGGTCCATGAAGAAGCCACGCGCATGGTGACCATCGATGGCCAGCGTCATGAGGCGCGCATCGTGCACCGGGAAAGCATCGGCCGCCGGGATGCCGTCGTCGGGCCGGCTATCATTCTCGAAGCGGGCTCGACCACGCTCGTTCCGCCCGGATGGTCTGCCCGTCAGGAACAGTTTGGAACCCTCATCATCCGGAAGGCACGCGCATGACCATCGACGTCGTTACCACCGAGATTGTCCGCAATCTCTTTCTGTCCGCTGCCGATGACATGCTGGCAACGCTTGTGCGTTCGGCTTTCCAGCCGCTGATCTATGAAAACGGCGACGCCGCTGTGGCATTGCTCGACCGTAACGCCGATGTGCTGGGCCAATCGAGCGGCCTGCCGCTGTTCCTGGGCAGTCTCGACGAATCCGTCAAGGAGGCCGTGCGACTTCGCGGTCCGGGCTGGCTGCAGGACGGCGATATCGTCTTCTTCAACGATCCCTATATTCAGGGCACCCATCTCAACGACGTGACGATGTTCGCGCCGCTCTATCTGGAAGGCGAACTGGCGGGCTATGTCGCCGCCCGCGCCGACATCACCGATATTGGCGGACGGGACCCCGGCGGCGGAACGGAAACGACCGAGGTCTATCAGGAAGGCGTCCGCTTCGGGCCGGTCAAGATCGGCACCAAGACAGGTCCGGTAGACGACATCATCGATATCATCCGCCGCAACAGCCGCAGCAAGGACATGATCGTCGGCGATATCAACGCCATGATCGCCGCCTGCCGCACCGGCCAGCGCCGGATGCTGGAGATCCTCACCCGCTTCGGCCTCAAGACCATCGAGGCCTGCCGCGACGAGATCTTCCGTCAGAGCGCGCTTGCCGACCGGCAGGTGGTGGCGGCCATTCCCGACGGCACCTACCGGGGCAAGGGCTATCTCGACAACGACGGTATCGTTCTCGATCAGCCGGTGCCGATCGCCATCAAGATCGTCGTCGAGGGAGAACGGCTGGTGGTGGACCTCAGCGACAGCCCCGATGCCACGAAAGGGCCGATCAATTGCGGCCGCGCCCAAACCATCGCGGCGATGCGCGTCGCCTACAAGATGCTGCTGGCGCCGGAACGGTCCTTCGATGGCGGCTGCTTTCGCAACATCGAGATCGTCACGCGGCCGGGCTCTCTGCACGATGCCGTCGAGCCCGCGGCCTGCGGCTGGTATTATTCCTCTTTCGGCCTGCTCATCGATCTCTTCATCAGCGCGCTCGCCGATGTGCTGCCCGAACGGGCGACCGCCGCGCAGTTCGGCGATTCCATGATCACCTATTTCGTCGGGCAGGACCGGCGCGATCCCAGGAACACGGCGATGTGCGTGGAGGCCCATGCCGGCGGCTGGGGTGCTTCCGCGTCGACAGACGGGGCGGACGGCGTCATCAACGTGCTGAACGGCAGCTTCCGCAACACGCCCGTCGAGGCGCTGGAAGAGCGCCTGCCGGTGACGGTGACGGAATATGCGATCCGCCGCGGTTCCGGCGGCGCGGGCCGGCAAAAGGGCGGCTGCGGCATCATCCGGCGTTATCGCTTCGATGCGCCCACGCAGCTCTATCTCTGGCTCGACCGTTCGCTGACGCCGGGCTGGGGCCTGATGGGCGGCGAAGCCGGGCTTCCGCCGCGTGTTGAAATCGCCGGAAGCGTCAACCGGAGCGATCTCCTGAAAGTCAACGGGCTCCAGCTCGCGGAGGGTGACAGCCTGGCAATCATGACCGGCGGGGGCGGCGGCTTTGGAAAGGCTGTCTGACGAAACCGCTTAAACGTACATCCGAGACATAGAAAAGGGGAACAAAATGACCAATCTGTCTTCAACGCGTGAGGGAGGACCCGGTGCGCCGGACCTCGCGGGCGCGGCCGACAATACGGGCACGGGCAAGCTCAGCGCCCGCCATGTTGTATTCTTCGTGGTTGCGGCGGCGGCGCCGCTTGGCTTCGCCGTCGGTTCGACGCCGCTTGCCATCGGCCGTGGCGGTATCGGGACCGCCGGCATGTTTCTGGTGGTGGGCGCATTTCTTGCGATCTTCGCCGTCGGCTATACCGCGATGACGCGCTTCGTGCCCAATGCCGGTGCGCTGTTTTCCTACATCGCGGCAGGGCTGGGCCGGCCTTTGGGTCTTGGCACGGCGTTCGTGGCCGTGCTCGCCTATGCGATCGCCGCTACGGGAGCGATCGGCCCCTTCGCGGTCTTCGCCAGCCAGGCGATGGCGTCCGTCACCGGCATCCAGACGCCCTGGGAGCCATGGGCCTTCGGGGCGGTGGCCGCCATGGGCATTCTTGGCGTGCTGAATGTCGAACTCAATATCCGGGTGCTCGGCATTATCATGTTGGTCGAGGTCGTCGTGCTTGTGGTGCTGTCGGCAGGTATCATCGTATCGGGTGGTGCACAGGGGCTGTCGTTGCAAGCCTTCCGGCCGGATACCATCGTCGGCGGGGAAATCGGCGTGGTCCTGCTTGTCGTCTTCGCGGCCTTCGCAGGCTTCGAGGCCACGGCGCTCTTTCGCGAGGACGTGCGTGATCCGGTTGCCACCGTCCGCAAGGCCACTTTCGGCTCCATCGCCCTGATTGCGCTCTTCCAGGCCTTCGTGACATGGGCAATCATCCAGGCGTTCGGCGACACCGCGGTCTCCGTGGCGAACGAGAAGCCGACGGAAATGTTCACTATCGCTGCCACGCAGTATGTCGGGGCAGGTTTCGCCGAGGTGATCACGCTTCTCGTCGTCGGCAGCTGGTTTGCCTCCATCCTGGCGTTCCACAACGCGACGGCGCGGTATCTCTATGCGCTTGGCCGGGATCATGCCATTTCCCCGGTCTTTGCCCGCAAATCGCGCCGCAGCGGGTCTGCCTGGGTCGCAAGCCTGTTCCACACAGCCTTCAGCGCCGTGGTGCTGGTGTTCTGCGCCGTCCAGGGGCTTGATCCTTATCTCGATCTTTTCGTCGTCGGCAGCGTGCCGGTCGCGGTCAGTATCCCGGCCATGGAGTTACTTACGGCCATTGCGATCTTCGCCTTCTTCCGGCGTGACAATCGCGGCGTTTCCGCGTGGGAGGGCAAGATCGCGCCCGCCATATCGGCGGTCGCGCTCGCTGTCGTCGTGTTCTTCGTGCTGATCAACATCCCGATGTTCACCGGGCGAGAAGGGGCGATCAACTGGATACTTCCGAGTGTCAACCTCATCGTCCTGGCACTCGGCGTCGCCCGCGCGCTGTGGATGCGCAGCAACCGTCCTGCCGAGTATCAACGGATCGGTCATTGGGGGGGAAGCAATTCCTAGCTCCCGAGTGCCTTTTGCCGTCACGGCTTCGGGGTTATGGAGCAATCGTCTCAGCGCCGCAAATGGCGGCGCTGAGCAACATCTCGGCGTCTGCATTGGCGCAAGTGGATACGCGCTGGCGGCGGCAACACAGTTTTCGGTGATGTCGGGCGGCTAGGCCATGAGCAGTCCGACATCACGGCCACCTCTAAAATGGTGCTGGAAGAGAGCGTGGTCTTTCCTGTCGAAAACCGGGCATCGATCTGCCCGGCCGCTTCGAACGGCTCGTTTTTATCGCAAGCTGCTTACCTCTTGGCGCCAGCACTGGGTTCTTCGATGGCATCAAGATCTACCAGATTCCATTTTAAACCAGCGTTGCGATAAACGCGTTTGCGCAGCCGAGGATAATCGCCGACGTCATGCGCGAGCCGTTCGCCAGCGACGATACATCTTAGCGGTACGGTACCCGTGTTCCTAATGGAGTGGGCCTTGCCGCCCTTTCGATAGCCCAGAAAATCGCCAGCTTCCACGCTGACTTCCTCGTCACCGATTGTGGCGAGCCCACTGCCGTCGAGAATGTAGACGCATTCGTCCTCATGGTGGTGAAGGTGATATTCTGTCGTTTCTCGGCCAGGCTCAACCTCGATGAGATGGAAGCCTATCCCCGTTAAGCCTGTTACGTCTCCAAGCGACTTGTTGATCCGCTTGGCATTGGGATTGAGAAAGTGGGTCTTGCTCAAACCCTCCATCGCTTCGATTTCCTCCCTTTTGATCAGATATCTATCGTCGGACATCGCTGCCCCCTTTCGCGTTAATCTAGATGATGGGGTTCCACTCTGCTCTAAAGCCAGATGTAGCAGGACCCGGCGGTGGCTTACAGGTCCGTGCTCCCGGCCACGGGGTCTGTATCGCGGTAGGAGCTGGTTATCTGGCGCTTCGTGGGAATGCCGGCAACTTCGCGATATCCTGGGCATCATGCTGCACCACAAGGATGGCGTTTAGCGCCTTTGTCATGTCGGTCAGACGGCTCATCGAGGCCAAACTGTCAGCGCGATCGTGATTGAATCCTGGCACGCCACCGTCCTTGAATTGTTCTTCAAAGTGCGCGACATCGCCGGAGATCACGACTGGTCCGGTTTCCGCCAGGCGAACCAGCAGACTTGTTTCACCCGGCGTATGGCCGGGTGTCGAAAGAATTGTAACAGTGCCGTCGCCGAAGACGTCGAGGTCATTTGACAGAGCCTGAACCTTGGACCCTTGCTGGAGCCAGGGTTTGATCAGCGCCGGATCGACCGCGAAGGGAAGGGGATTGGCCTTGAACTGGGCAAGATCATCTGCTCCCATGATCAGCGTCGCTTGGGGAAACGTCGCAGCTTGTCCAACATGGTCAAAATGGTTGTGGCTGATGCCGAGGCGGCCGATCTGCTCAGTCTTGATGCCGATTTCCGCGAGCTGTGTAGGAATATCCTTTGCAAGAGTTGGCGCAAGCACTGCATTGGCGTCCGGTTTTGCCCCAAGCAGGGCAGCCGGCAATCCAGCATCCCAAAGCATGTACTCGTGCTCGTGCCGGACAAGATAACAACTGTCGGTCAGTGTCCGTTTTTCTCCGGCATGAGCATAGGTATCGGAAAAAAGCGACAAATCTCGTACGATGATCTGGCCACAGTCGAGCCGCCAGAGCTCGACGTCGGCGGACCGGGCCTCGAAGCCGACGAGGAGAATTGCTGAAAAAAATGTTGAAGCCATCAGGTTCATGTGAGTCTCTCCAATGCAGAGACTTGTCTTGACTGAAAAAAGGCGCTGGCATGGTTCCGGTCCGATCAGTTTTGAGCCCGAAATGCTCGGCATTCGGTTTTCTTGCAATGCGTGTCGCGTTATCGTGCCGCCATGAACCTGCATCTCCCAATCGACAACGAGGCACAACTGAGATCAGCGCTAGTCGAGCGGCTGCGTTCGATGCGGGCTCCTCCCGGAACTGCTGGGCGTTACGACCACGGCCGCCAGCTTTTTTCATACTGTTCCTTGGACAGGGAGCGTCTCAAGGCAATCGAACTTCCGTCGCCCATCATCGGTATCATACTAAGCGGCCGCAAGGAGGTGTGGCTGGGGGACACGCCGCACTTGTTCGAACCAGGAACGGTCTTCGTCTTGCCCGCGCGAGTGCCGATGGATGTCGTCAATATTCCTGCCGGCTTGACCTCCAGCTATGAGTCTCTGCTTCTTGAAGTCCCGTCACTGCCGAGCGGCGTTGCACCCATCTTTCGCAATGAAACAATAGGCGGTAGCGACGATGGCCGAACTTTTCGTGTGCCTTTGAATACAGATCTCGTGGATTCCCTCGTCCATGCCGCGACCGCGATATGGGGGCAGGCGTTGGACGCGATCAAGACGGTCCGACTGCTGGAAGTACTGACCCTTCTAAGGCCTATAGCCGCCGCTCGCCCTCTGTTTGAAACCGACCTGTCGCAAAAGGTGGCCTGGCTGATTGGAAGCGGGCCTTCTGAAGACTGGACGGTAGAGCGCGTCGCCACCCGTCTCGGACTTGGCGCATCTACCTTGCGGCGCCGTCTCTCAGCGGAGGGTACATCGTTTCGCGCCGTCGTAAGATCGCAGCGCCTTCAGGCCGCGCAAACCGCGCTCGCTTCCGGCGCGTCGAGCCTTGCTGCGGCCGAGGCTGCAGGCTACGCATCGCGCTCGCATTTCGCCCGTCGATATAAAGAGAGTTATGGCATGTCGCCCACCGGGCGCCGTTGATGCGCATCACTTTCCGTCAGGTTGCAGTGCCTGCTTGGCAATGTCGAATTGCTCGGGTATAACCTGCTCACCGCTTGAGATCGAATAAAGGGAGGCGTTGAATGACAGTATACCCCATCGAAAACCTCCCGTGTGGAATGACCCTACGCTAGGTCATTTCCATTCGCGGCCCGCCTTGGGTGCGCGAGACGCGGTTTTCTTTTTCGTCACAGCCCGATTGATCTGACGGGGTTCTATTCGTCTCCCGCATGGGCTTTGCCTTCCAACTCCCGATTTTGAGGACCGGTGCCTGACGGGCCGGGCTGAAGTAATGACTCTCAAGAAGCTCGATTTTCGTGCCGATGCCTATCGCCAGGTGCTCGGCTTTGTTTTTCATCATTGGAGCCACCGGCCCGGGTTGGTCGGCACCATCATCGCACTGGTGATCGCAAGCACGCTGGCCGAAGTCATGGTGCCGATATTCTCCGGCCGTATCGTCGACGCCATTGCCGGTGGCAATGGGGCCGACCCTGCGATCCGCGCCTTCATCATCGTTGTCGTGCTGGGGCTGACCAGCGTGGTGCTGCGCTGGCTGATCTTCAATGGCATCATCCGGCTTACACTGCGCACCATGGCGGAAGTGGTTAACGGCGGTTTTTACAGGGTGCAGCGGTTCTCGACCGACTGGCACGCCAATAGCTTTGCCGGCTCGACGGTGCGCAAGATCACCCGCGGCATGTGGGCGCTCGATTCGCTCAACGACCTGCTGCTGATCGCCCTGCTGCCGTCTATGGTCATGCTGGTCGGCGCCAGTATCGTGCTAGGCAGTTATTGGCCGATCATGGGTCTGATCGTGGGCGCGGGCTCGGTGCTCTATGTCGGCGTCACCGTGGCACTTTCGATGGGCTACGTGTCGCCGGCAGCAAAGCTTGCCAATGCCTGGGACACCAAGCTCGGCGGTGCGCTCGCGGATGCCATCAGCTGCAATTCGGTCGTCAAGGCCTTCGGTGCAGAAAGACGTGAAGAGGCACGGCTGGGCCAGGTGCTGGCCAGATGGGACAGCCGCACGCGACGGACATGGAGGCGTGGCACCACGAGCGGTACGATCCAGGGCTTCATGATGGTCTCCATGCAGGCCGGCATTTTGGGAACGGGCCTGATCATGTGGCAGCAGGGCTTGGCCACGCCCGGCGACGTTACCTTCGTGCTTGCAATGTTCTTCGTTCTGCAGGGCTATCTTCGCAATGTCGGCCAGGACATCCGCAACCTGCAGCGGGCCGTCAACGACATGGAAGAGCTTGTGCTGCTGAACAAAATGTCGCTCGGGATCGAGAACAAGCCGCACGCCGGGCCGATCGAGATCGGCGCGGGCGAGATCGTCTTCGATCGGGTCACCTTCCAATATGGTGCACACCCCGATCCGCTTTACGACGATTTTTCGGTCACCATCAAACCGGGCGAGCGCGTCGGTCTCGTGGGGCATTCTGGCTCAGGCAAGACGACCTTCGTCAAGCTCATTCAGCGTCTTTACGACGTGAACTCGGGCTCGATCCGCATCGACGGGCAGGATATCGCCGAAGTCAGGCAATCGAGCCTGCGAGGCCAGATCGCCATCGTGCAGCAGGAGCCTATCCTGTTCCACCGGACGCTCGCGGAAAACATCGCCTATGGCAAGCCGAACTCTTCGCGGCGCGAGATCGAGCAAGCGGCGAAACAAGCCAATGCGCACGGCTTCATCATGAGCCTTCCAAAGGGCTATGAGACGATGGTCGGCGAACGCGGTGTCAAGCTGTCGGGCGGCGAGCGGCAGCGCGTCGCTATTGCCCGTGCCTTCCTCGCCGATGCGCCGGTGCTGATCCTGGACGAGGCGACCTCGAGCCTCGATAGCGAGAGCGAAGTGCAAATCCAGCAGGCCATGGAACGCCTGATGGACGGCCGCACGACGCTGGTGATCGCCCATCGCCTGTCCACGGTGCGGGCACTGGACCGGCTGCTGGTCTTCGACAAAGGCAAAATCGTCGAAGAAGGTGACCACCAGGCCCTGATCCGCCTTAACAACGGCATCTATCGCCGGTTGTTCGAACGGCAGGCACTGGAACTCACCAAGGGTCTGGTCGCTTAGGCCGGCCCTTTCAACAAGCTGGAACGCCAGGGCTTCCGCTCTGGCGTTTCCAGCGCGCTCTTCATAAGGTCGGCGTCATGAGATGGCATGTCTCCGACACCATGGAAGTTTCGCTTTCGCTCAGCTCTCATTGCGGCAAGCGGAAATGGTCGTCGATATGGCGGCGATGGCGGGTTTCCTTATGCCAGCCTATGGCTTTGCGATAGCTGCCGAAGAGATTGCCGTCGCGCAGGATTTCGACTGTCAGCCCGTGTACCGCTTCGGCATCCGGATCAACGTAGAGAGCATCCACAGGGCAATAGACCTCGCACATGAAGCAGGTCTGGCAAGAATCCTGACGCAGGATCTTGGGCGGGCCATGGGGCGCCGCCTCGAAGACATTGGTCGGGCAGACTTGGACGCAGAGATTGCAGTCCGTGCAGGTGTCGGTGTCCAGAACTTCGATCATTATTCGGCTGCCTCCCTGTAGACGCCGGGATCGACCGTCTCTTGGCGGATGGTGATGGTATCGAGACCGGCGACGACCAGCCGGTGATGCTGGTCCGGGTCCTGTTTCGGGAAATCGTCGCGGCGGTGCATGCCTCGGGTTTCGGTGCGCGCGAGGGCAGCGCGGTACATAAAACGGGCGGTGGCTGTCATGGCCTGCGCCTGCCGCAGTTGCAGGGCCTCGTTTTCCTCGGCGGCCCGCGCGTCGGCGATCTGCTCCCACAGGTGATCAAGCCGCTCCAGTGAGGCCGAAAGTCCGCCATGGGTGCGGAAGTAATTGATGTCGAGCGGGAAGACTTCGCTCTGCACCGCCTTGATGACGGCTTGAGGATCGATGTTTCGCTTGGCTTTTGCCAATGGGTAGGCGGTATGCTGCGGATACCCGGATTCGCGCGTGTCTTTCTCCGTCAGTGCAAAACCGGCTGCAGCCGCGCCGGCAAAGGCGCCGGTAGCGATCGCCCAGGCCGCATTGTGGCTGCCGCCGCCGGTGAAGCCGCCGCAGATCGGTTCGCGGGTGGCATTGTCACCGGCAGCATACAGGCCGGTAACGGTGGTGGCGCAGTCGAGCCCGGTGAGCTTCAGGCCCCCGGTGCCGCGCACCGTGCCCTCCAGTCTGAGTTTCACCTCGAAGAACTCGGTGAAGGGGTCGATGCCGCGGCGATCGAAAGGAACGAAAAAATTCGGCTGGGCGCGGCGCAGGATCGCTTTCACCTCGTCGGTCCCGGCAAGATCGAGCCGGGCATAGACGGGTTCGGACAGCAGCGCCTGGGCGATGATCGATCGGCCGCGGGCAGAGCCTGCACCTTCGATCAGGCTGTGATCCCGGCGGTAGAATTGGGCGAAGCGGTAGAGCGCGGTCTTGGTGATCGATGCGAAGGCCGGCGAAATCGCATAGGCCGAAGAGAACTCCATGCCGGAAAGCTCGGCGCCTGCCTCCGCGCCCATCAGATAGCCGTCGCCGGTCAGCACGTCGCAGCCGAGCGCCTTGCTCATGAAAGCGCAGCCTCCAGTCGCCAGCACTACCGCTCCAGAACGGACCGTCCAGTGTCCGCCTTCCTGCCGGCGCAAGCCGCTTGCGCCGACGATGGTTCCGTCATCATTCAAAAGCTGCGTGGCCGGATGGTGATCGAGGATGGTGACGCCGGCATTCCTTACGCGCCGCCTCAACAGCCGCATATATTCCGGGCCCTGGACGGAGATGCGCTGCTGCTCCCCCTTCTCGTTGACGGGGAAGGGATAGCCCCAGTCGGCCAACCGGTTGACGCTTTCGAAGGTCTTGTCGAGCACCGGCGCCATCCAGGAGCGCTCGGAAAGATAGCCGCCCATCGCCTCGCGGCTTGCCATGGCTGCTTCCCGTTCGGCCGGGTCCGGCGGCACATACCAGATCTGCGTGCCGGCAGAAGCCGTTGCGCCGGAGCTGCCGCAATAGCCCTTGTCGACGAGCACGACGCGCGCCTTGGCCGCGGATGCCTCCAGCGCCGCCCAACAGCCGGCGGGGCCGCCGCCGATGACCAGCACGTCGCAAGTGATCTCGGTATGGGCCGAGGGGAGGCTCTTCTCTCGAGGCTGGGTCACTGCAGACATCCTTTCTGCGAAATCTCGTTGCGCTTCAAATCTATGTATTGCATAGCTTTTTAACTCAATTTACCGGAGTTGCCCGATGTCGCTTGCCAGCCTCGCCATGTATGTCAGTCCCCCGCCGGTGTGGGAGGCGACACGGATGTTCTGGAAGGCGTTGGCCGCCCGCATCCGCGCCCACGGGCTCGACGCGCCGGAGGCGCTGGATGACGATATCCGTTACGACGAAGCATGGCTTCGACCCGATCTCCTGTTCGGCCAGACCTGCGGTTATCCTTATGTCCGGCATCTGCGCGGCAAGGTGCAGCTGGTCGCGTCGCCGGTTTATGGACTTCCGGGCTGCGACGGGCCGCTGAAATGCAGCTTCATCATCGTGAATGCCAGCTCGTCGGCACAGTCGATCGAGGATTTGCGCGGCGCGCGGGCGGCGATCAATGAGCCCGGCAGCAATTCCGGCTATAACCTCTTTCGGCATTTCGTCGCTCCTTATGCCGTCGATGGCCGGTTCTTCTCGTCGGTCCACGAGACTGGCGGGCATCGGGCAAGCATCGATGCGGTTTCGAATGGAGATGCGGATGTCGCGGCCATCGATTGCGTGACCTTCGGCAATACGCTGCGCTTCGATCCTGATCGGATCGCCGGCGTGCGCATCCTTGCGGAAACCGCCAAGGGGCCGGGCCTGCCCTTCATCACCTCGGCCTCGACGCCGGCGAAAGACCTCGTCATCCTCCGTCGCGCTCTTTCCGAAACCATTGCCGATCCGGCACTTGCCGACGTCTGTGATACGCTCTCTTTGCGCGGCATCAGCCTGCTTGGCGATGCCGATTACGAGGTCTTGGCGGAGCTGGATCGCGAGGCCGCGCGTCATGGTTACCCCGCAATCGCCTGAGGCGCAGGAGCCGGTTCGGACCGAAGCGGGAAGTGGCATGCGAAGCTGCGCTCTCCGGGTCGGCCTTGCAGGACGGGGATTTCTCTTGTGCATCGCGGCTGCGCCAGCGGGCAGCGTTTGTGGAAGCGGCAGCCGGAAGGCGGGTTGCTGGGGCTCGGCAATTCGCCCGACAGAACGATGCGTTCGCGCCTCCGGCCGGCATCGAGGGTGAGGTTGGCCGAGAGCAGGGCGCGCGTATAAGGGTGGGCGGAATTGCGGAACAGGTCGGCCGTCGGCCCGCTTTCGACGATCTGGCCGAGATACATCACCGCCACCCGGTCGGTGACGCGGCCGACGACATTGAGATTGTGGGAGATCAGCAGATAGCTGAGCCCAAGGCGGCCGCGAAGCGTCCTCAGAAGATTGAGCAGCTCGCCCTGAATGGAAATATCGAGGCCGGCCGTCGGTTCGTCGGCCACGATGATCGAGGGCTCGGCGGCAAGCGCCCGCACCAGCGCCACGCGCCGCGCCTGCCCGCCGCTCAGTTGATGCGGATAGCGAGACAGGAGCTGCTGGCCGAGACCGATGCTCTCGGCCAGCGCTACGATGCGCGTCCAGGCTTCGGGTGAATGGCTTTTTTGTATTTTCAAGGGCTCGGCCAGAAGCGAGCGCACCGTCATGCGCGGCGAGAGCGATGCGGCCGGGTCCTGGAACAACAGCTGGATGCGGCGCTGCAGGTCGGTGCGGCGCCGGGCCGGTGCGTCCTGCAGCGTCTCGCCCTCGATCGTCAGCGTGCCGGCAGCGAGCGGTTGCAGCCCGACGATGGCGCGGGCGACGGAGGATTTGCCACATCCGCTTTCGCCGACAAGGCCGAGCGTTTCGCCCCGCCGCAGTTCCAGCGAAACGCCGTCGACGGCAGTGAGCCGGTCATAGCGGATGACGGCGTCTTTCAGAATGAGGGCGTTCATCAGGCGACCTCCAGCCAGCAGCTATAGTTCTGGCCGTCACGCGCATGCCGCTGCGGCGGCCTTTCGCGGCAGCGGTCGTGGCGGGCGGGACAGCGGTCGGCGAAAATGCAGCCTTGCGGGCGCCGGGCGGGATCGGGCACGTTGCCGGGAATGGTCGCCAGATCCTGCGACGGATCGAAGGCGGCGTAAGGATCGATCTCGCAGGCGAGCAGCGCCTGGGTATAGGGATGGCGCGGGCGGTGCAGCACATCGGCCACCTTTCCGCTTTCCACCACCGTCCCCCCATACATCACGACCACGCTGTCGCAGAGCTCGGC
Organism: Rhizobium sp. Root1212; assembly: GCF_001424985.1. Lineage (GTDB taxonomy): Bacteria > Pseudomonadota > Alphaproteobacteria > Rhizobiales > Rhizobiaceae > Pararhizobium. Next base: position 36,603 of record NZ_LMDA01000006.1, on the reverse strand, counting down.
GATCAGCCCCATGCTGTGGCTGACCACCAGCATCGAGGCGGACGTGCGTTGCCGCAGGCGGTGCAGCACCTCGACCACTTGCGCCTCGATCGTCGCGTCGAGCGCCGTCGTCGGCTCGTCGGCGATCAGCAGTTTCGGCTCGACCAGAAGCGCCATGGCGATCACCACGCGCTGGCGCATGCCGCCGGAAAATTCATGGGGGTAGCGGTGCATACGGGCTGCCGCATCCTGAACGCCGACATCCGCAAGTACCGCTTCCGCCCGCGCCCAGAGCGCCTTCCGGCTTTCCCTCGGAAAGCGGCGGCGTTGGATGTCGACGAGCTGCGTGCCGATGGTGAACATCGGGTTCAGCGCGGTCATCGGGTCTTGGAAGACCATGGCGATATCGGTGCCGCGCAGGCTTGCGGTTTCGCGTGCGGCGAAATTGCGTGTCCGCCCGTCGAAGGCGGCATAGCCTGCGGAAACCTCGGCATTATCGGCCAGCAGCCCGAGCAGGGTGAAGGCGACCGTCGATTTGCCACTGCCGCTTTCGCCGACGAGACCGACGGACTGGCCGCGGCCGATCTTTATATCGACGCCGTCGAGGATATGGGCGGAGCGCCCGTTGCCGCGATAGGAGACGTTGAGGTTTTCGATGGTGAGGAGGGCTTCGGTCACAGGTTTTTCCTCAGCTTCGGGTCGAGCGTGTCGCGGAGCGCCTCTCCGAGCAGGGCGAAACCGAGCGTGGCAAGCATCAGCGACAGACCGGAGAAGGTGGCGAGCCAGGGTGACTGGTCGAGATAGGTGTAGCCGTCGTTGAGCAGGTTGCCCCAGCTGGCGAGCGGCGGGCGCACGCCGAGCCCGAGGAAGCTCAGGCCCGCCTCGATCGTGATGACGACCGGGATATCCATGCAGGCGAGCACGAAGATCGGGCCGATGATGTTGGGCGTCACATGATGCAGGATCACCCGCCAGGTTTCGGCGCCGAGCACCTTTTCCGCCTCGATGAAGGGGCTGTTGCGGATGGCGATCGTCTGGGCGCGGGCGACGCGGCCGAAATGCGGGATGAAGACGATGCTGACCAGCAGGACGACATTGCCGAGGCCGGGGCCGAAAACGGCAACCAGCGCCAGCGCCAGGATGATGCTCGGAAACGAAGTGACGATATCGAAGATGCCGACGATGACGAGATCGACGGCGCGGGGCGAAAGTGCCGCTCCAACGCCAAGGGCAACACCGGCCGTCAGCGAAATGGCGATGACCGACAGCGAAATCCCCAGCGCCACCCTTGCGCCAAAAATCAGGCGGCTCAGGATATCGCGGCCGAGCTGATCTGTGCCGAGCCAGTGCTGCAGCGAGGGGTCCATGAGGCGGCTGGCAGGCGCAATCGCATTCGGCCCATAGGGGGCGATGAGCGGCGCGGCGATCGCGACGAGACAGAGAAGCGTCACCGCGAAAAGAGCGAAGGTGCCGCCGGGACGGCGGGAGAGATCAACAAGCGCCGTCATGTCACTGCCCCCGGCCGGAAGCGAGGCGGGCGCGCTCGCGCGGATCGATCAGGCTCTGGGAGAGATCGGCGATGAGATTGGTCAGCACATAGAGCAGCACAATGACGAAGACGCCGCCCTGAACGACCGGATAGTTGCGCGTGCGGATCGCGTCGTAGATCAGCGAGCCGAGACCGGGGCGGTTGAAGATCACTTCCGCGAAGACGGCGCCGCCCAGAAGCTCGCCAAAACCCATGCCGACAACGGCGACAGTCGGCAGCACGGCCGGCTTCAGCGCGTATTTCATCAGGATCTTCGCTTCGCTGACACCATAGGCGCGCAGCGTGCGGATATGGTTTTCACCGAGCATTTCGAGCAGCGAAGAGCGCAGGAGGCGGGCGATGTAGCCGATCCAGCCTGCGGCCAGAGCCGCGGTCGGCAGCACGAGGTGCCAGAGCTGGTCGCCGAGATCGCCGCTTTCCCCGGCGCCCAGCACCGGAAACCAGCGCAACGTCACGGAAAACACCATCAGCAGGAAAACCGAGACGACGAAGCTCGGGGTCGAGATGAAGCCGACGCTCAGGAATGCGACGAGCCGGTCGACCCTGCCGCCCGGCCGGCGGGCCGAAAGCAATGCCAGCGGCACGCCGAAAGCGATGGCACAGAGCATGGCGGAGATCGCGAGAGCCGCCGTGTTCGGAAGCGCGCCGAGAACGAGGCCGAGTACCGGGCGGCCATTGAAGACATCCTGGCCAAGATCGCCGGAAAAGAGCCGCCTGAAAAAGGCAAAGACCTGCTCGATCAGCGGCTTGTCGAGGCCGATACGGGCATTGAGCGCGGCAACCGCTTCGGGAGTGGCGCGGGAACCAAGGATGACGGTTGCGGGATCGCCGGGGATCAGCCGCGTCAGCGTCAGGAGAAGCACGACGGAACCGGCAACGGCGAGCAGCGCCGTTGTCAGCTTGAAGGCGAGATGAATCTGGAGGGATGCGCTCCTCATGGCAGCGCATCCCGATCTTTTACTCTGGAGCCAGTCACCGGATCAGGCCGTCGCTTCCGTGAAGGCCGTGTAGAGCCAGTTGTTGCCGTTCGGCAGGACCCCAGGCTTCAGCCACTTGCGGGAGGCGAAAGCATTGAGATTGTGGGTGATCCAGATGAACGCCGCGGAGTCGTCCAGCAGTTTTTGCGCTTCGATGTAAATCTTTTCGCGCTCGGCCGGATCGACGGTGACGCCGCCTTTTTCGTGCAGGGCGTCGAAATCGGCGTTCTTCCAGCGCTGCCAGTTCCATTGGCCGACCTGGGCCGAGGTGAACCACTGCGTCTGGAAGCCGGGATCGAACTTGCCGTTGTATTTGATCAGCGACAGTTCGAGATCCTTGCTGGCGTCGTTTTCGCCAAGCGCCCAGTAGGCGGCCGATTCCAGCGCCTCGATCTCAACCTCGATGCCGACCTCGGCCAGGTTTGCCTGGATGATCTGGGCAACCGCCTCGTAACGGGCATTGGCCTCGATCGTCAGCTTGGTCTTGAAGCCATCGGGGTGACCGGCTTCGGCCAGCAGGCTTTGCGCCTTTTCAAGATCGCGGGTGTGGACCGGTGCATCCTTCCAGTAACCGAGCAAACTCGGGGCAAGCAGCGCATTGGCGCGCGGATAGAGACCGGAATAGGCACCCTGCAGGATCGCGTCGATATCGACGGCATAGCGGATCGCCTGACGCACGCGGATGTCGTCGAACGGCGCCTTCTCGATGTTCGGGCCGAACCAGACATAGTCGATGGCGGGAATTTCCGTGATGCTCGCATCCGGCAGGGCCGCAAGCGCCTTGCCGTTTTCAGGATCGATGGCGGTGAAATCGATCTCGCCGGACTGGAATGCGATTTCCGAGGTCTTCTGCTCGCCGATAGGCTTGCCGATAATTTGCTGGAAGTGCGGCTTGATCGGCCCCTTGTAGTCCGGGTTGATGTCAAGCACGAATGTTTCGCGCGGGGTCCACTCCTTGAGGATATAGGGGCCGCTGCCGATCAGCGTCGTGGCGATCGCCTTTTCGCCGAGTGCTTCGAAGGCCTTTTTCGAGACGATGCGGCCCGAGCCATCGGCGAGCGCGATGGTGTAGAGCGCCGGCGCGGGGTTCTTCAGGATGATGCGGCCTTCGAGCGGGCCGGTCACTTCGACACGATCAAGCGCCGACCAGTCCTTGGCATAGGTCACGGGCTTGCCCTCGGTGTCCGGCTTGATGAAGCGCTCGAAGGAGAATTTCACATCCTCGGCCGTCAACGGGCCGTAGCCGCCGGTGAAGGCGAGGCCGCTGCGCAGCTTGAAGCGGATTTCCGTGTCGCTCACCTGCTCCAGCTCTTCCGCCGCGTCGAACTCCCATTCCGTCGAGCCCGGCTTGAAGGAGATCAGGCCCTGCTGCACCGACCAGATGACATTGAGATCGACCGGACCGGAGCGGTTGGCCGGGTCGAGGTTGGAGAGGTCCTTGTCGACGCGCACGGTGATCTTGCTGCGGTCGGCAGCGGCGAAGGCGGGGTGTACGCCGCCGAGAGCGACAACGGTCGCGATGGATGCGCCGCCAAGCAAAACTTGCCGTCGTGTTGGGTTGAATGTCATGGATTGTCCCTCCGGTTGCGCACCCGGCCGAGGGCAGGGGCTTCACTTCGATGCAGGGATTAAAGCCAATAATCTACAAATTACATAGAATAAATATTTTCCATTTGCGGCTTTGAGCGCAACCGGTTTTCCTTTTTTCGAGGCCCTTCTGCAAAGCCATACGGCGCGGGCATGGCGGGCGCGGTTTTATATTGGCGCTTCAAAACAATCGCTTTTCCGCCGGAACCCGTTTCATGTCCAATCGCCCCTCGGTCGATACACTTCCTCCACCATCCGCGCTTTCCACCATCGCCCGGCTCGAATGGCAGACGGTGGCGCTGGCCGTGGTTATCTATGGCGGCTTTTTTGCCGTGACCTGGTTCTGGCAGTCGCTGCCGCTGCTGGCCGTCATTTCCTTCGGCGGCTGGCTGATCGCCTGGCACGGATCGCTGCAGCACGAGGTCATTCACGGGCATCCGACCCGCAGCCGCCGCATCAACGACGCGATCGGCTGGCCGCCCCTGTCCCTCTGGTTGCCCTATGCCATCTACCGCGAAGGTCATCTGACCCATCACCGCGACGAGCACCTGACGGACCCGATCGAAGACCCGGAATCCTCCTATTTCACCCAGGCCGCCTGGGCGCGCATGGGCCGCTTCGGCCGTCTTCTGGCCACCTGGAACACGACGCTTTTCGGCCGGCTGACGCTCGGGCCGATGGTGATGATCGCAAGCTTCCTGGCGCAGGAGATGGCCGTGATCATGGCCGGCGACCGGCAGCGCGCGTTCCTCTGGGCACGGCATGCGCTTGGTGTGGCCGTGGTGCTTTTCTGGGTGTTATGGGTATGCGGCATGCCGCTCTGGCTCTATCTTTTCGGCTTCGTCTATGTGGGCGCGGCGCTGAGCCGGCTGCGCTCCTACGCCGAGCATCGCTATGCCGACCATCACGACGAGCGCACAGCCATCGTCGAAAACAGCCCACTCTTCGGCCTGCTGTTTCTTTACAACAACCTGCATGTCCTGCATCACCAGCGTCCGGCGCTGCCCTGGTATCGCATTCCCGCTCTTTATCGCCGGCACAGAAACACGTTGGTCGCGATCAATGGCGGGCTTGTTTATGACGGCTACTGGGATATCGCGTGCCGTTTCCTGCTGAACCCCCACGACGACCCGCGTCATCCCCGGCATCGGGAAGCATTCGACATGCTTGGCAGCCAAGATGCGCCGACATACCTTGAATGACGATCGTGGCGTGGTCGATCCGCCGCCGCCCGCAAATCCGTCATTGTGCCAAGCCCAGAGGCTATGTCGGGATCAAACAATTTCATACGGATGGGAGATGTAGCAGCGTTGCCGGTTCCGATCCCTTCAACGCCAAATCATTTCGCATTTGCGATCGTTGTCTTGCTTTCAAATATCGCCCCTTGGGTTTCTTCCGGCGCCTCTGCGGGGCGGGTGGTGCGATAGACTTCCTCCAGGCTCATCATGTTCGAGACGTCGACGCTCATGGTGGCCGCATGTCCGAAGGCGCCGCGTATCAGACAGGTCCTTGCCGCCGCCGCCGCGGCCGTTGTCAGGATCGTTTCCGGCTCGCGGCTTTCGAGCAATCCGACGAGCACGTTGGCGATGTAGGTATCGCCGGCGCCCAGCGTGTCTATGGCATCGACGGGCTGGGCCGGTACCTCGAACACGCCGGCGTCGCCAGCCAGCAGGGCGCCCTCCACGCCGCGGGTCGCGAGGCTCCAGCGTGCGCCGGCGGCGCGCGCCTCTTGCGCCAGGGCCAGCGCCTGGTTGCGCGACACGCCGCCAGCCGAGAACGCGAGGAGGAAACAATGGGGCGCGACCCGAGCGATGCGCTCTGGATCGTAGACGGTCGCGAGATCGTAGGACACCTTCGTTGCCTGGGCGAAGTGCGGCAGCCATGCATCGACATGGCTCGACCGGCCGGTATGGACGGCGTCGAAATCCGAAAGCCGCGCGAGGTCCGCCTTGGAGGGCGCGATGATCGATACGCCGAGATTGGCGCCGACGAACACCCGGTCACCATCCGGTGTCTCGATCACGCAATAGGCCGTCTGTCCCGGCTCGATCCGCAGGGAGGAAATGTCGACGCCCTCCTCAAGCAGCGCCCGGCGGATCAGATGCCCGGCGTCGTCGTCGCAGACGGCGCCGGCATAGGCTGTTTCGGCCCCGGCGCGACGGGCGAAGACGGCGTGATTGACGCAGTTTCCGCCGGGAAACATCAGGTTCTGGTCGCGGTAGCAATCAACGACATTGTCACCGAAAGCGAGGATTCTGGCGGGGCGCGGCATCTGAAAAGCTCTCCTGAGAAGAAAACTGAGAACGTTCTCAATTATAGAACAACGCCGCGAAGTGCAACGGGGTTTCTCCGGCGGGAGCACGGTTGGCGGGCGGTTGGCATGGAATACGGGGTGCGCCGGGGAGGCAGGGCCATGACGGCGTGCGGTAGAAGCCGCGAGGATTTTACTGAGAAAATCTATATGAAACAACTATTTATGTACAGCCTCGCGCACAGGAGCGCCGGCGAGCCCTCTGCCCGAGCCGGTAGGATCAGAGCCCGGCGACGGAGCCGCGCTCGATCAGTTCAGCGGGCATCAGCACCGTGCGTGGCGGATAGTCTTCGCCGCGAATGCGCTCCAGGAGCATTCGCGCGGCAGCCTCGCCCATGGCCAATCGCGGCTGTGCCACGGTGGTAATGCCGGGGCGATGGAAGCTCATCCAGTCGAGATCGTCGAAGCAGATGATCGAGAGGTCCTGCGGGATCGACAGATTGAGGTCGGTAAGCGCCCGCATGGTGCCTTCGGACATAGTGCCGTCTGTGGTGAAGAGTGCCGTCGGCGGATCGTCCGCTGCCATCAGGCGCGGGACTACCGCCTGCGCGGCGACAGCCGAATAGCTTCCTGCCCGCAACGTCAGGCGCGGGTCCAAGGGCAGGCCGGCGATCCGATGCGCCCGGATATAGCCGAGAAGGCGCTGCCAACTGGGATAGAGCGTCTCGCTTTCGATCGGATCGCCTGCGATGGCGCGGGTGAGGAACGCGTCCAGTCCGCCGCTTTCCTCATCGACCAGTTCCGCGACGATGCCGATCCGGCGATGTCCGGCTGCGATCAGATGGCGGACCGCGTGTTCCGCGGCGGCGATGTTGTCGGTTGCCACGCGGTCGACCATGAGGCCGGCGACGGCACGGTCGATCAGTACAAGAGGCACGCCCATGGCCTTCAGGTTGTGCAAATGCCGCGCCTTGCGCGTGTCGCTGGGGGTAACGATCAGCCCGTCAACCTGCTTCTGCGCCAGCAGTTCGACCGAGTGAACCTCCTTGGGCTGTGCCTCGTCGCTGTTGGTGATCAGCAGGCCAAAGCCGTTCGCCTCCGCCACGTTGGAAATGCCGCGCAGAACCGAAGCGTAGAATGGGTTCTGGATGTCGCCGGCCACCACGCCGAGCGTGCGGGTCTTGCCCGTGATGAGGCTGCGCGCAAGTGCGTTTGGTCGATAGCCGAGTTCCTGTGCGGCCTTGAGAACCTGCTCCTTCTTCTCCTCGCTGGTATAGCCGTAGCCGCCGAGAACACGTCCTGCGGTTGCCGTGGAGACCCCGGCTGCCTGTGCGACATCCGTGATGGTCGCTTTGCTTTTAGGAGCCAATTGGCACTTCCCTCTCACATGACGGCCCCTGACGGATGAGAATCTTTTCATACGGGAGCACAGGAAAACGGCAGTTCTTTATAGGGTGTTATCAGATTGGGGCACGTTTTCAACGGCATTTGACCACAAATCCGGGTGAGGGACGCTTGACGGACAGGCCATCTCCGTGTCTCATATGTGAGAACGTTCTCGTCATGATCTGCAAGGGGAACCGGAGAACGCAATCGCGGACCTGTCGGTTCGCCACCACAAGGAGGCTGTCATGTTTAAATCCATTCTGGCTGGTTGCGTCTTGAGCGCTGTGCTGGCAATGCCGGCATTCGCCGACGTCATCCCCGCGCTGCACGATGCTCTTGCGCAGGAATACAAGGACAACGGTATCAAGGCGGCTGTCTTTAACGACTGGGCGCCGGATGAATTCCAGGATGCCGACGGCCAGCTCAAGGGCTGGAGCGTCGATATCGCCAAGGAAATGGAAGAGCGCCTCGGCGTGCCCTTCACGTTCGAGGGCACCAGCTTCGACGCCATTATTCCCGGCCTCCAGTCCAAGCGTTTCGATGCCGGTTTCTCGTCCTTCGGCACGACGGTAGAGCGCCTGAAGACGCTCGACTTCGTATCGCAGCGCCGCATCGGCACCTCGTTTGCCTATCCGGCGGACAGCAAGCTCGCCATCAAGTCCACCGCCGATGTCTGCGGCCTGACCATTGCCGTCCTGAACGGCGCCTGGGACATCGGCCTTCTCGAAAAGCTGAACGCCAACGAATGCAAGGAAAAGCCGGTCGTCATGCAGACGCACGGCACGCAGGCGCAGGCCGAACTTGCCGTTCGTTCCAACCGCGCCCAGGCGACGGTGGGCGGATCGGTCAAGCTTGCCTATATGGCCAAGCAGACAGGCGATCTGAAGATTTCGGAATTGGTTCTCTCGCCCGTCAACAGCTGCATCGGCGTGCGCAAGGGCGATCCGCTCGGCCAGGTCCTGACGGACACGATCCAGTCGATGATCGATGACGGTACCTATGAGAAGATCATGGCCAAGTGGGGCCTGAACGACAGCGGGATGCTGAGCAAGGCGCTTTTGATCACCGAAGAGAACCCGGCAGACCTTTAAGGCGCCGTTGCCGGGCAAAATACCGCTCATCGGCCCGAGGGTTTCCTCGGGCCGGATCAGACAGCCCGCAACGGGCAGCAAGGAAAGACGATGGCTGAAGAACCGCCACACCGCCCCTCGATCCACGACCTCAAGCCCATTGCAGTGCCGAAGCTGGGCCACTGGATCGGCGGCGTGGTTCTGGCCATCCTCGCGGTCATCTTCCTGCAGGTGCTCGTCACCAACAAGAACATGCAGTGGAGCGTGGTTGCCGAATACATGTTCAGTCCCGCTATCCTGTCGGGCCTCGGCATGACGCTTCTGTTGACGGTTCTTGCCATGGTGCTCGGCCTTGCGATCGGGGTCGTGCTCGCGATCATGCGCCTTTCGGCCAGCAGCGTCTTTCAGTCGGTCAGCTGGGGCTGGATCTGGTTCTTCCGCGGCGTGCCGCCGCTGGTCCAGATGATCTTCTGGTACAATCTGGCGCTGCTCCTGCCTGAGATATCGATCGGCATCCCGTTCGGCGGGCCGAAGTTCATCTCCTGGAACACCAACGAACTCATCACCCCGTTCAGTGCCGCCATCATGGGCCTTGCCTTCACCGAAAGCGCCTATGCCGCTGAAATGATCCGGGCGGGCATCCAGGCCATCAATGCCGGCCAGACGGAAGCGGCCGCAACGCTCGGGATGACGCGCGGCCAGACGCTGCGCCGCATCGTTTTGCCACAGGCGCTGCGCATCGTCATTCCGCCCATCGGCAACGACACGATTTCGATGCTGAAATTCACCTCGCTCGTTTCCGTGCTGGCGCTGCCCGATCTGCTCTATTCCGCGCAGATGGTCTATGCGCGCACCTACCAGACGGTGCCGCTGCTGCTCGTCGCGACTGTCTGGTATCTCGTCCTCACCACGGTCCTGACGGTCGTCGAACATACCGTCGAGCACCGATTGAAATCCGAACACCGCGCCGGCACGAAGAAAGCGGGCGGTATTTTCCGCGTCCGGCTGTTTGCCCGCCAGCAGGAGATCCTGTGATGAACGACCATGTGAACGGCGAGCCGCTCTTGAAGGTCGAGCGCCTGCGCAAGAGCTTTGGCGCCCACGAGGTGCTTCGCGGTATCGATGTTGCTGTGATGCGCGGCGATGTGACCTGCATCGTCGGCCCTTCGGGTTCCGGCAAGAGCACGCTGCTGCGCTGCCTCAACTATCTCGAAAAGCCGACGGGCGGTGCGATTTTCCTGCGTGGCGAGCCTGTCGGCGTGCGCTGGAAAGGCGACAAGCTCTACGAAATGAGCTTCAACGAACTTGCCCGCCAGCGCCAGCGCATGGGCATGGTGTTCCAGGGGTTTCATCTCTTCCCGCACAAGACCGTGCTCGAAAACGTCATCGAGGCTCCGGTCCTCGTCAGGCGCGTGCCGCGCGCCACGGCGATCGAAGAGGCGATGCTGCTTCTGGAGCGTGTCGGCATGAAGGAGCGGGCGCACTATTATCCGGCGCAGCTTTCCGGCGGCCAGCAGCAGCGCGCGGCGATCGCCCGCTCGCTGGCGATGAAGCCCGATGTCATGCTCTTCGACGAACCGACCTCGGCGCTCGACCCCGAACTCGTGGGCGAGGTTCTCGCCGTCATGCGCCAACTCGCCGACGACGGCATGACCATGGTCGTCGTCACGCATGAAATGGGCTTTGCGCGGGATGTCGCCGACCATCTGATCTTCATGGACGGCGGGGTGATCGTGGAACAGGGGCGTCCGGCCGACGTGCTGACGAGCCCGCGGCACGACCGGACGCGGGCTTTCCTGGCGCGGGTTCTGGCTGACGCTTGACGCGTCAGCTAAGCGTCTGCGAAAGCGCCGATGCGGTGAACAGATCGAGATGGGCGCCGCCGTTGTTCTTGAACACGGTGATCTGATCGGCGCCGGTGCGGCCTTCCCGTTTAGCCTGAACAAGCTCGAAAAGATCGGCCTTCACGGCATCCCAGGTGATCGCGCCGGATGCGATGGCCTGCGAGAGATCGCCGCCGCCCTCCATATTGTTGCGGCTGTCGACGAAGATCGTGCCGCGCGTCAGCGCCGCATCGTCCGCTTCCCTGAGCGTCGGCAGGTAGGCGCCGACGAGATCGAGATGGGAGCCCGGCCGCAGGAGCGCGCCCTTGATAAGCGCCTTGTCAGACATGGTGACGCAGGACACGACATCTGCGCGGGCGACCGAACCGTCGAGATCGTCGCTGACCGTGGCGTCGATGCCTTTATCGCGAAGCTGTGCGGCAACGGCTTCGGCTCGGGTCGTAGTACGGTTCCAGATCGTGACCCGGCGTAGCGAAGGCCGCGCCGCCAGATGCGCTTCGGCAAAGTGGGGCGCAAGCGCGCCGGCGCCGACGATCAGCAGATCCTCCACGTCTTCCCGCGCAACAAGTGCGGCGCCGAGAGCGGAATCCGCGGCGGTCTTGCGGGCCGTCATGGCAGCGCCGTCCGCTGCGAGAAGCGGCCCGCCCGTTGCGCCGTCGAACAGCACAACCAGCCCCTGGACGGCGGGCTGTGGCGGCTGCAGCGCGGCATTCTGTGGAAAGACACCAACCATTTTGACGACGATCGGGCCGCCGGGCGCCCAGCCGGGCAAGGTGACGAACTGCGCTTCACCGCCCGCAGGATCGGATTGCACCATGACATCCGAGGCGGGCATCGGCCCGAGATGCGCCTTGCGCAACGCCTCGATCAGAAAAGACCAGGGGAGCGCCGCGTGTACGGCGGGCGCATCGAAAATGTGCATATCGAACCTTTCAGGTCTTGATCGTGTAGGTGACCAGATGGCTTGGAGTGACGAGCTGTGACAGGGCGAGCGGGCGCCCTTCGGCATCGGTGACGATCTTTTCGATCCGGTAGACCGGCTGGGCGGCCGTCACGGCCAGAATGGCGCGCTCGCCGGGCGAGGCGAAGCCGACATCGATCTGCCGTTCCGCATGGGTCGGCACGATGCCGGCCGTGTCGCGCAGCGCGGCGAAGAAGGAGCCGCCGGCGGCGACCGGCGCGATGACGTCGGGAAAACGCGACCGGTCGAACCAGAGCGTTTCGAGCGTCATCGGCCGGCCGTTGTCCTCCAGCAGCCGGTCGAAGCGGATCAGCGCCCCGGCCTGCAGGCGGTCGCGGATGGCCGGCGCATCGGGAGTGTCGTTGCGGGCGAGAATGCGGTGGCCCGCTTTTCGGCCGAGCCCGTCCATGGTTTCGGAAAAGCCCGAGAGCGAAACGAGCGTCTGCCGGACCTTGCCCGGCATGATCACGGTGCCGCGCCCCTGCTGCCGCTGCAGGCGGCCATCGGCGCAAAGCTCGCCGATGGCACGCCTCAGCGTGATCCGGCTGACGCCGTAGAGCGCCATCAGTTCCGGTTCGGTGGGCAGGAAGCCACCCTCCGCGAACTGGCCGGATTCGATGCCGGCCAGGATCGCGCGCCGAACCTGTTCATAGAGCGGCAAAAGGTTTGCTTGGTCTTCCATCCGCCCATCCAGGATCGATCAGTAGGTGATTTTCTTCATGTAGCGCCGGGCCTCGAGCATTTCGTGCTTGCGCAGGTCGGCGATCTTATAGGCGAAACGCCAGAGCGTGTCGAAGAAGATCAGCGGCACGACATTGCCGCGGAACTGCGGGTCTATGCCGGAAAGATCGAGTTTTTCGGCATCGAGAACCAGAATATTCTCAACCGAGCCGAACCGATGCAGGAATTCGTCGGCGCGCTCTTCCAGCGGCCGCGTGCTGTCGAGACCCTTCATCAGGATGAAAGCGCGCTGCTTGTCCAACACCTCGAAGGGGCCATGGAAGAATTCATTGGCGTGGATCGCCTGGCTGTTGATCCACTGCATTTCCATGAGCACGCAGATCGCGAAGGAATAGGCCGCGCCGTAGCTCGCGCCGCTGGCAACCGTATAGATCACGTCTTCCTTGGCGAAGCGCGGCGCATAGTCTTCGAACATCGGTGCGAAGGCGGCTTGCGCGCGGTCGATGGCCGGCTGAAGGGCAAGGAGGCTTTCGATCAGCGTTCCTGTCAGGTCTTCGCCGCCGGTGAGAGCGACGAGGCCCATGACGATCTGGTAGATCCGCGAATAATTGCTGTTCTTGGCATCGATCGGCACGCCGGTCGTATAGGGAGCCTCGAAGCCGACGACGTGATCTACGGCCTTGCCGAGCGGGGAGGCGGGCTCGACCGTCAGGCCGATAGTCGCCGCGCCCTTCGAGCGGGCGAATTCGGCGGCCGCGGTGGTTTCCTTCGTCGTGCCGGTCATCGAGCAGAGGATGACGAGCGCGTTTTTGTCCAGCGACCGCGGCGCGCGGGCGACGAACTCGGCGGCATTGTAGACGTCCGACGGCAGCGGCGAGTGCTGGTCGAGCAGAAACTTGGCCGGATGCATGATCGAAAGCGAGCCGCCGCAGGCGATGAAGAACACATGCTTCACCGATTTTGCATCGAGGGCGGAAAGTGCGGCGACGACGCCGGCATCGAAGGCGGAGGGGAGGGACATGATCGTACCTTTCTATATGACGTTATAATACGTATTATACGACCATCATCCACGTCAAGCTCCCTTGACATCGTCGGCGGAATTTTTTGCGAACGTTCTCACATGCGCAATGCCGCCTCCAGATCTCCTTGTTTCAGCGTTGAGCCCTATGAAGGGATGAACGGAGTTTTCCGAAAGGCGCCCGCGCGAATGCGTCAATTTCGTTTGGACTCGCGCGTGAAAAGCCGTTCCCCTAGGAAGGGCGGCTTGTCTTGCCGTTCATGCGGCGGAGGCAGAGCTTGAGCGGCTCGGACCTGGTTTCGAATATGATCGAACTCTACGCGGGTGCGCCGGCGACGGAGGCGCGCTCGATGACTTCCGTTTGCAGGACGATGCGGTTTGCCTCTGTGCCGTCGCCGTTCAGCCGCTCGACCAGCAGTTTCGCCGCCGTCTCGCCGAGGCGATAGACCGGCTGGCGCACGACGGTTACGGGCGGCGTGGTGACGGACGTCCAGTCCGCATCATGGAACGACACCAGGGACAGGTCGTCAGGAATGGCGAGGCCGAGTTCGCGGCAGACCTTGAACACTTCAAGGCCGATGACGCTGTCCGATGCGATGATTGCCGTCGGGCGCTGTGGAGATTTAAGCATCGCGGTCACGATGCGGTGTGTGTGGTCCGGCGTGATCGCACCCACATGCACCCACTCTTCCATACCCTCCAGGCCGGCTTTCCGGCAGATGCAGAGGAAACCCTCGATGCGCCGGCGCACCGAGCCGGTATTGATGTCGGCCGGCGTGTGGAAGCGGTGATCCGCGGTGTCGCAGGCGGTGAGATAGGCGATGCGGCTGTGGCCGAGCGCGATCAGCCGGCGTGTGATGTCCTCGGCGGCATGCCGGTCGTCGGCGATCACCGTATCGACGTCGAGCGTTTCGCTGCCCCGGTCGAGCAGCACGAGCGGCCGGCCGGAACGGGTGGCCTCCCTCAGATGGTCGATATCGCTCTCCTTGGCCGGCGAGACGATCAGGCCATCCACCCGCTTGGCAAGCAAGGTGCGGATCGCAGCCTTTTCAGCGTCGGCATCCTCGCCCGAGTTGATGAGGATGACGGTGAAGCCGGCCTCTCGGGCAACATCGGTGATCCCCCGCATGGCTAGGCTGAAGAACGGGTTCTCGATATCGCCGACCACGACGCCGATCGTTCCGGAGCGGCCTGTCGTCATGCTGCGGGCGAGTTCATTGGGCTGGTAGTTGAGGGCGCGGGCGGCGACCGTCACGGCATCCCGCACCCGGTCGCTGACGGTGCCGTAGCCCCCCAGCACGCGCGCTGCGGTGGCTTTCGACACGCCCGCCTTGCGTGCGACATCGGCAACCGTGGTGGCGGAGGAACGGGAAGGGCTCTGGTCCATGACGTTAGCCTTACAAGAGAACTTGACGACTGGCAAATGCGACGATAACAATTGCCGAAAGCCAAAGAGACCGGTCTCTTTTTAATTGATACCGGTCTCAAATTGAAAATAGTAATCCCGGAATGCGAAATGCATGGGCCGGACGAACGGGTCGTGCCGTCGTCCGGGTGGGACCCATGCGCCCTGAAAGATCGCAGACGACAACCACCAGAGGAGACGAAGCCAATGCGATTTACTGAAGCCTTCACTTCCCCCTTTACCCGAATGCGCCGCGCCGCCATCGCGGTCGCCCTCGGTGTTCTGGCCGGCGCCGCGACGCCGGCGCTCGCCGAGGACAATCCGCTCGGCCTGATCGATCCCGCCGTCATCAGCGTCGGCACGATGGGCGATGCCAAGCCCTATGCCTTCACCACCGCCGACGGCAATTTCACCGGTTTCGATATCGAACTCTTCCTCAATGTCGCCGAGCGCATGGGCTTCAAGAAGGAGCAGGTGATCTTCACCGGCCAGGAGTTCTCTGCCCTGATGCCCTCGGTCGCCAACAGCCGTTTCGACGTCGCGGCCGCCGCGATCGGCACGACCGACAAGCGCAAGCAGACGGTCGATTTCTCGGATGGCTATCTCGCAGGCTTTCTCACCGTGCTGACACAGGACGCCGCCATCACCGATGCTGCCGGCCTGAAGGGCAAGCGCCTCGGCGTCGTGCAGGGGACGCTGCAGGAAATCTATGCCGAGAAGAACTTCATCGGCGCTGACCTCGTGAAGTTCCCGGACAACAACTCCGCCGTCTCGGCGCTCAACAACGGCACGGTCGATGCGCACTTCCTCGATTATGAGGCTGCCAAGGACTATTCGGCTCGCTACCCGCAGCTGAAGGTGGCCATCAACATTCCGAGCTTCGACGCACCGGCCGGTTTCGTCATCCGCAAGGGCAATGACGCGCTGCGTGAGGCATTGAACAAGGGTCTCGCCGCCGCCATGCAGGACGGCACCTGGAAGACCCTGCACGAAAAGTGGTTCCCCGGTACGCCGATGCCGGACGCCTATCTTCCCAAGCAGTGATGCCACCTTCCGGTCCGGCCGTTTTCGGTCGGACCGGCCTTTCCTTCAAGGAATCTCCTGATGAACTGGCTCGAAAACCTGCGCCGCAGCTTCCTTGACTGGAACGCCATGGCCGAAGTTCTGCCGACCATGATCACGGTCGGCCTCAAGAATACCCTGATCCTCGCCGCCGCTTCGACGGTGCTCGGTGTCGTCATCGGCATGGTGCTGGCCATCATGGGCATTTCGCGCTCGGCGTGGCTGCGCATCCCGGCCCGCATCTATACCGACGTCTTTCGCGGCCTGCCCGCTATCGTCACCATTCTCCTCATCGGCCAGGGCTTTGCCCGTCTCGGCCGCGAACTCTTCGGGCCTTCGCCCTATCCGCTCGGCATCCTGGCGCTCAGCCTGATCGCCGGCGCCTATATCGGCGAAATCTTCCGGTCGGGCATCCAGAGCGTCGAGCGCGGCCAGATGGAAGCCTGCCGGGCGCTCAGCATGAGCTATGGGCAGGGCATGCGGCTGATCGTGGTGCCGCAGGGCGTGCGCCGCGTGTTGCCGGCCCTCGTCAACCAGTTCATCGGCAATGTGAAGGATTCGAGCCTCGTCTACTTCCTCGGCCTGCTGGCTTCCGAGCGCGAGATTTTCCGCGTTGGCCAGGACCAGGCGGTGGTGACCGGCAATCTTTCACCGCTCCTCCTTGCCGGCGTCTTCTATCTCGTCGTCACGGTGCCGCTTACCCACGTCGTCAACGGGATCGACAACCGCCTGCGGATCGGCAAGCAGCGCCCGGCGGTCATCACCAGCGGGCTGGAGGAAGTCAGCGAACTCGATGGCGCCGGCCGCGCCTCCGGGGCGACCTTCAAGGGGGGTAGCCTCGATGTGCGAAATCTTGGAATGGCCTATGGCGATCTGGACGTGCTCAGGGGTGTCGATCTCACGGTGAAGCCCGGCAGCGTCACCTGCGTCATCGGGCCGTCGGGTTCGGGCAAGTCGACCCTGCTGCGCGGCATCAACCGGCTGGTCGAGCCCAAGAGTGGCGATATCCTCATCGACGGCGAAAGCATTCTTGCCATGAAGCCGGAGCGCCTGCGGCGCCGGGTGGGCATGGTCTTCCAGCACTTCAACCTGTTCCCGGACCATACGGCGCTCGAAAACGTCATGCTGTCGCTGACCAAGATCAAGGGCCTGCCAGCGGCCGAGGCCGAGCGCATCGCCAAGGCGCGGCTCGCCGATGTCGGTCTTGCCAGCCGCCAGCACCACCGGCCCGGTGGTCTTTCCGGCGGTCAGCAGCAGCGCGTCGCCATTGCGCGTGCGCTGGCGATGGAGCCGGAGGTCATTCTGTTCGACGAGGTCACGAGTGCCCTCGATCCCGAACTGGTCAAGGGCGTGCTCAACCTCATGGCTGATCTCGGCCAGCGCGGCATGACCATGGTCGTTGTCACCCATGAAATGGGCTTTGCACGCCGTGTTGCCGATCAGGTCGTGTTCATGGACGAGGGACGCGTGGTGGAAGCGGGCACGCCCGAGGCAATCTTCGACAACCCCCAAAGCCCGCGTCTTCAGCGCTTCCTCGCGGAAGTCCTTTGAAGCGGACGAGGAGAGAAAAATGTCACCAACGATACGATGGGGCGTGCTCGGCTGCGCTGGGATTGCCGCCAAGGCCGTCATTCCCGCCATCCAGTCCAGTCGCCTGGGCAGGGTCGAGGCGATTGCGTCGCGCGATCTTGACAAGGCGAAGGCATTGGCGGCGCGTTTTGGGATAGCCAAGGCCTACGGCAGTTACGAGGCCCTGCTTGCAGATCCCGAGATCGATGCGATCTACAACCCGCTCCCCAACCATCTCCATGTAGCCCTGACGATAAAGGCGCTGCAACACGGCAAGCCGGTGTTATGCGAGAAGCCTATCGCCCTCGATGCCGCCGAGGCCATGGCGCTGGTGGCCGCGCAAAAGGCTGCCGGCCTGCCCGTCGTGGAGGCCTTCATGGTGCGCCATCATCCGCAATGGAAGAAGGCGCGTGCGCTGATGGCGGAGGGGCGGCTCGGCGAGGTCAGGGCGATCCAGACGATCTTCACCTACTATCTCGATGATCCCGGCAACGTCCGCAACCAGGCGGATATTGGCGGGGGCGGTCTGTTCGATGTCGGATGCTACGCCATCAATACGGCCCGTTTCCTGTTCGACGCAGAACCGTTGCGGGCGATCGCTCTGGCTGAACGCGACCCGACCTTCGGCACGGATCGGCTGACGAGCGGGCTGCTGGCCTTTCCCGAGGGGCGGCAACTCGCCTTCACCTGCTCGACGCAGCTTGCCCTTACGCAGAAGGTAACGGTGCTCGGAACGCGTGGGCGTTTGGAAATCCCCATTCCCTTCAACGCACCGGCCGACGAACCGACCGTGCTCGTCCTCGATGACGGCCGCGACCTTGCCGGCGGCGGACGCGAGGAGATCGCCATCGAGCCGGTCGACCAGTACCGCGAACAGGCCGACGCTTTCGCCGAAGCCGTTCTTTCCGGCAAACCACCCGCAACGGGGATGGAGGATGCGGTCGCCAACATGAAGGCGATCGACGCACTGTTCCGCTCCGTCGTCACCGGCCGCTGGGAAGAGCCCTGACCCGCTCCCTTCATCCGCATGACCAACCGATTGAAAGACATCCCATGACAGACAACACCATATCTTCGGCAGTCATCATCGGCGCCGGCATCTTCGGCGTTTCCACGGGCGTCCAGCTCGCCCGCCGCGGCATCCGCGTCACCATCCTCAACGACGGGCCGCCCGCCAATGGCGCCTCCGGCCGCTCGCTTTCCTGGCTGAACTCGGCGCGCATGCGCTCGGAACCCTATCACCGCCTGCGCATGGCCGGCATCGACCGTTACCGGACGCTTTCGGCGCGATATCCCGATGCCGATTGGCTCCGTTTCGACGGCGGCCTGAGCTGGGACGCCGACGATGCGCGCAACGAAATCGACGCGGCCTATCGCCACGAGGTTTCGCTTGGCTATGACGCGCAGCTTCTGTCGGCGAGCGACGTCGCCGGTGTCACACCTGGTCTCGATGCGAGGGCAATCACGCCGCAGGGCGCGATCTTCAATCCCGGCGAAGGCTGGGTCGACCTACCGGCTTTGATCGGCGTGCTTCTTGAAGAGCTTTCCGCGCTCGGCGGGGTGCTGGTGACGGATCAGGGCGCGGCTCGGGTCACCGTCGAGGGTGGCCGTGCCGTGGGGGCGGAAACCGCGAACGGCGGTCGTTTCGCCGCGGATGCCGTCGTGCTTGCCACCGGGCCTGCCGTGCCGCGGATGGTGGCGGATAGTGGTCAGACGATCGGCGACGGAACGCCGATCGCCCTGCTCGTGCAGACCAAGCCGCTTGCCCATCCCCTGCGCGCCGTCCTCAACACGCCGCGCGTCGCAGTCCGTCCCGCACCGGGCGGCACCTTCTCGGTGGATGCCGATTGGGCGGCGGACGAAGGCGTAAAACTACGCGCCGATGGCAGCTACGATATCGACGAGACCGTCGTGGATGCCTTGCTGGAAGAGGCGGCGAAGGTGATGGAAGGCAATCCGAAGCTTGAAGTTGCTTCCATCGGCATCGGCGGCAAGCCTATCCCAGGCGACGGCGAGCCGGTGGTCGGTGCGCTCAAGGCGGTTCCCGGCTACTACGTCGCCTTCAGCCATAGCGGCGCAACGCTCGGCCTTATCGTGGGCGAACTGCTGGCGTTTGAGGTGGCAACACGCAGGGAGCATCCGATGCTTGCCACCTTCAGGCCCGAGCGCTTTTCTTCAAACTAGCTCGATCCGAGACGATATTGAGATTTGAACCTGCCGTAAAATGGCGGCAGGTTCATCCCTCGACGGCGGCTATGCGGAACTTCGGTTCGAAGCCTTTCGCCTTCGACGAATGGCCGGCGATTGCCACCGCAGCAATCTTGATCGCTGGCTACAGCCGTCTGAACTCGATCCCTTGCGTCAGGTCGGGTCGGCCCCCATGACCAGACCCTCGATGTCATGCTTCTGGGTGATCGGCACAAGCTCATCGACAACACGGCAGACGAGATGCTTTCTGGCGATATCCGGCAGGGCGTCGTGCCAGTCCTTGGTCACCATCATGTCGTGCAGTTCCGCGTGACCGGCACCCGGCGCATCGACGCCCAGAACCATGACGGGGCGAGCAATCGGCGATTGATGTTCGGTGCCGCGATGCACCGTCAGAGCCGATCTGCAGGATATGTCGCCGCGGCGCGGATACTTGCGTGTTGCCCTGTCCTGAAAGCGGCTCCAGAGCGCCTTGTCGGGAAACATCTCATGCTTCCAGTCGCGACCGTCGTCATATTGGGTGCCAGGTGCGATCTCGAACGGCCCCATGTCCTCGGTGACGTCGACGCCGGTGAGGTTAAAGGCCAGCGAAGTAATCTTGCGGTCGCGATAGGTATCCGGCGGCGAGGGAAAATCCCGATGCCAGGGCTGGTATTTCGCACCCTGGAAGGGCACATCGAGGCCGATCTCGACAATCTGATAATCCGGTCCGAGCACGTTCTTGCAGACATCCACCACCCAGGGATGGGTCACGAGATCGACGAAGCCACGGAAATCCTGCGGGTGAATTTCGACATACCACCGCCGGGGGCCACGTCCCACGGCGCCGCCGGGTCTTTGGATCGCCGCCCAGAATGCTGTCATCATGTCTTCGCGCATCTCATCCGCCCATTCGGGGCTGAAGGCGCTCTTCAGTCCAATAATCCCGTCCTCATGCAACTGAGCGGTCTGCTCGGCGATATCGTAGGCGAATTGCGTGTGTGCAGTCATTGCTCTTCCTCCTCCGGAATGCGTCGAGGCTACGGCAACTAATAATTATTAGTCAATAGACCAATATTTTTAGTTCGGTTAAAAACGCACCGACGGAGGGGTGCATGGGCGGCCGCAAGACGATCAAGCGCGTGACGATGATGGACGTGGCGAAGCTTGCGGGTTGCTCACAAGCCACGGTCTCCTTCGTTCTCAACAGCGTTACGGACATCAAGATTTCCGCGGATTTACGCTCGCGTGTTCTCGAGGCTGCGCGATCGCTCGGTTATGGAACAGGCAGCCCCATCCGCCGGGCGGCGATGGAAGAGCTTCGCGGCGGCTGTATCGGTTTCATCGTCGATCAGCTTGCGACGACGCCGGAGGCGGTGAATGCCATCGAAGGCGCGCGCCAGGAATCCTGGGAGGAAGAGGTCACCATTCTCGTCGCCCAGACGCAGGGGCGGGTGGAGCAGGAAAAGCGTGCCCTTGAGCGTCTGCTGCGGGCCGGCGCACAGGGCATCGTGTATATGTCGATCTTCACGCGCCGCGTGGCGCTCGATGCGATCTTCGACAGTCTGCCGGTGCCGCTTGTCCTTCTCAACTGTTACACGGGCGATGAGCGCTTTCCTTCCGTGGTTCCCGACGAGATCAACGGTGGGAAGGCGGCGACGTCTATCCTGATCGATCTTGGCCATCGGCGCATTGCAACCATTGTCGGTGAAAGCTTTATGGAGGCCGCGCAGGATCGCTTGAGCGGCTACAGGAAAGCGTTGGCGAAGGCGGGATTGCCTTATGACGACCGCTTTGTCGTCGAAGGCAACTGGACGCCGAGTTCCGGCTACGAGGCGACCCAGAAGCTGTTGTCCCTGGCCGATGGCCCGACGGCTATCTTCTGCCAGAACGACAAGATGGCGACCGGCTGTTTCAACGCGATCCGCGATGCGGGCCTTTCCATCCCGGATGATATTTCCGTTGTCGGATATGACGACGACGAGGTCGCGCGCCATATGAAGCCGCAGTTGACGACGCTCGACCTACCTCACCGCGCAATGGGCGCCTGGGCAATTCGCCAGTTCCAGAAACCATCCGGAGAGGTAAAACCGGCCCACAAAATCGCCTGCTCTCTTGTGTCGAGGCGTTCTTGCGGCCCCCCACCAGCAGGCGGCATCGTGAATTAGGGTGTGTCACAATCGGCTCGGAGGCGGTCCTGCGTGCGGCGCTTCTCGCTGAACAGCGGTCGGCCTTCCGGGAATTTCAGCGCCTGGCTTGAACCACCAGCAAAAAACGGGCAAAAACGCTTGTCGGGTGCCCGCCATGGGCGGGAGAATCGGGAATTCGGTGGAAGACCGGAACGTGCCCAACGCTGTGAGGCCGACGCCTGCTGCAAACAACGCCACTGGCTCCGGCCGGGAAGGCTGTGGCGGGCGGATGAAGCCGAGTCAGAAGACCGGCCCGACACCATAGACTGATCCCGCGCGGACGGCGGGACGGTTGCGTTGTTGGGGATTTGACGATGCGACCCTTCCATGGAGATGCGCTCGAAAGCGCGTCTGCCTTTTCCGATGACGAGCGCGATGCCGTCTATCGTGCGATCTTGACCCGCCGCGATGTCCGCGATCAGTTCCGGCCCGATCCGGTGCCGGAGGATGTGCTGATGCGGCTTTTGACTGCGGCGCACAACGCACCTTCCGTCGGCTTCATGCAGCCGTGGAATTTCATCGTTGTTGAAGAGGCCACGGTTCGAAGACGTGTCTGGGAAGCGTTCGACAGGGCCAACCGCGAGGCAGTGGAAATGTTCGAGGGCGAGCGCCGGAAAACCTACCAGGCGCTCAAGCTCGAAGGCATCCTCAAGGCACCCCTTGGTGTCTGCATCACCTGCGATCCGACGCGGGGCGGCGAGGTGGTGCTGGGGCGGACGCACAATCCGAAAATGGATTTCTACTCCACCGTCTGCGCCGTGCAGAATTTCTGGCTTGCGGCGCGGGCGGAAGGCATCGGCGTGGGATGGGTCAGCATTTTCCATGAAACGGAGGTCAAGGCGATCCTCTCCGTTCCAGACCATGTCGCGATCGTGGCATGGCTTTGCGTCGGCTATGTCGATCAGCTTTACACCCAGCCGGAACTTGCCGTGAAAGGCTGGCGGCAACGGCTTCCACTCGAAGAGCTTATTTTTCGCGACGGCTGGGGCCGGCGATAGGTTTCTCCAGGAAAGTATCTACGATGCTCAGCTGGAATAGATTTCACCCCTCGCACGCATGATGAAGGAGCAGGCATTGCGTGGATATCCGCTCGCATTCGCGACGACCTGAACTTTCCTGCCCGCAGTTCGTTTACGCTCTGGCGCACCCCTGACTGGCCGCGGTCTTCAATTCCCTGGATTCAGGCTCGATCCACCGGTGGCAAGAAACAGACGGCGGGAGAGCCGATGATGCCCGAGGTCAATGATTCCGAAAACCCGGACCCGGTAGCGGGCGCCTCGATGCCGCGCCTGCTCGATGTTCTCGGCCCCGGTCTGATCACGGGAGCAGCCGACGACGATCCGAGCGGCATCGCGACCTATTCGCAGGCCGGGGCGCGGTTCGGCTTCAGCATTCTCTGGACGATACTTTTCAGCTACCCGCTGATGGCGGCGATCCAGGAAATCAGCGCCCGGATCGGCCGTACAACGGGGCATGGAATAGCGTCCAATCTTGGCAAGCACTATCCGGCATGGCTGCTGCCGGCCATCGTCGTTCTCCTGTTCATCGCCAACATCATCAATATCGGCGCGGACCTCGGCGCCATGGGCGATGCCGTCGGCCTCCTCATCGGCGGTCAAACGGCGATCTACGTCGTGTTCTTCGCCGTCGTCAGCGCCTGTCTCCAGATATTCCTGCAATACACCCGCTACGTTTCCGTCCTGAAATGGCTGACCTTTTCGCTCTTCGCCTATTTCGGGACCGTCATGTTCGTGAAGGTCCCTTTCGGCGAACTGGCCAGCGGGCTGTTCATTCCGACGTTTTCGAACGAGACGGCCTTCTGGACGACCGTTGTCGCGATCCTTGGCACGACGATCAGCCCCTACCTTTTCTTCTGGCAGGCATCGCAGGAAGTCGAGGACGAAAACGCCATGCCCAGGCGCGAGGCGCTGGTCGATGCGCCCGAACAAAGCAAACGGGCCTTCGCCCGCATCCGCGTCGATACCTATGTCGGCATGGGCTTTTCCAGCCTCGTCGCCCTGGCGATCATGGTCACGACCGCTGCCACGCTGCATGCCGCCGGCACGGTCGACATCCAGACGTCGAGCCAGGCGGCGGAGGCGCTCAGACCCGTAGCCGGCCGCTTCGCCTTCACCATCTTCGCGCTCGGCATCATCGGCACGGGGCTTTTGGCGATCCCGGTTCTCGCAGGGTCGGCGGCCTACGCCTTGGGCGAGTCGCGCAAATGGCCGATCGGCCTGGCGCGTCAGCCGATGGAGGCAAAAGCCTTCTATGCGACCATTACACTCGCGACGCTCGTGGGAACGGCGGTGGACTTCTCTCCGATCGATCCGATCAAGGCGCTCTACTGGAGCGCCGTGATCAACGGCGTCGTTTCGTGTCCTGTCATGGTGACGATGATGCTCATGACCCGGCGAGCCGACATCATGGGCACGAACACCATCGGCGGCCCCTTGCAATGGATCGGTTGGCTGGCGACGACCGTCATGATGGCCGCGGTTGCCGGTATGATCTGGACATCGTTTCTGTGAAGTCGACCCGTAAGCCGCTTTCGCGTTGGTTGTTGCCCTTATACGATGTCCAATCGTACATGGCGCCAGCTCCGCGCCTATATATTCATGTATGCGTGCTCCCAGGACACTCGGCGAAGGCAGCCGCGAAGATGCCTCCGGTCTTATTGGCGTCGATATCGATGATGGCGAGATTTGTTTGGGAGTGATTGACGATGCTGCGTTTCTATCCGGCCGGTAGCGATCAAACAGCAGGGACCACACCGCCGCTATGGATAGACGTTTTTGATCCCAGCGCCGACGAGGTTGCGCAAATCGAAAAAATGACCGGCGCGATGCTCCCATCCATGGGAGCGCTCAGCGAAATCCAGGCTTCGCGTCGCCTCAGGAACGAACACGGCGTCCTGTATATGAGCACACCGTCCGCCGCGATGCATCCTGAACAAAGTCAGGTGACGCCGCCGTTGGGATTTGTCCTGTCGCGCGATCGGTTGATCACGGTTCGATTCATGGCACTGGCGACCTTCGATGCTGTTGCGGACAAATTCACGTCCGGTCGGGAAACGCCGAAATCGAGCCTCGATGTCTTTGTTCTTCTCTGTGAAGAGATCGTGGACCGCGTCGCAGACATCCTCGAACATTTGGCCGGGGAACTGAATGCTCTCGCCGTCGACACATTTCATGCCGACGATACGCGCGGCCGGCATACGGCTCGTTCGAACAGACTTCTGCGGGTGCAACTTCGCCAGGTTGGCCGGCTCGGTGACAGGCTCTCTGAAGTTCGAGACGGCATACAGGGCTTGGCACGCGTCGTGGCCTATACCGAGCAAAACTGCGGCGGCGGGTTGGCACAAGCGCCGAAGTCCGCCATCGCCAGCTTGCATCAGGACATCCATTCGCTGGCCGAGTACGAAGAACAGCTCGCAAACAAGGTCCAGTTCGTTCTCGATGCTCTCGTCGGGCTGATCGGCATCGTCCAGAACGATGTGATCAAGGTCCTGACGATTGTCTCTATCGCCGGCATTCCCCCTACGCTGGTCGCGGGGATTTACGGCATGAACTTCAAGTTCATGCCTGAATACGGCTGGCCCTGGGGCTACCCCTATGCCTGGGCCGCGATAATCCTCAGCACCGTCGTTCCCTTGATCTGGTTCAAACTCAAGGGCTGGTTTTAGTCTCGATCTGGGAATACCTGATCTTGTGTCGGGAAAAACGTCAGACCTGCGAAGGCTTGCGGTAATTCTCGCGCTGAACGCGGCATCACGGTCCTGGTTAGGAATTCGGCTGCATCGGAACCGCCGAATCCGTTCAGCGCCGGCGACATGCGATCGCTCCCCCATATAAAAATCGTTTTTTTTTGGAACAAGCGTTGGCGTCGCGCGTTTAGCAACGGAATTGGGGCTTATTCCGCATGACGACGACGCTTGTCGCGACCGACCTGAAATTGCTTGCTTCCGGCCTCATCCGAACCGGCTGCGAGTTGCCTGACGTTGTCAGGATGCTGCGTGATGCGGTGAATGAGGTGCATTTCCTCTGGCATGCCGACCGGGCCGACAGGGCGCGGGGGCAGTCTTTGCTGCTATTGCCGGACGCTCGGGACTTGGCGTGGGGCGCGCCGCGATGGCGGCCGATGCGGCTTTCGCTCTTGCGTTGCGATGCCGAAGGCGATTGCTTTGCCGCCCATTGAGCATGGGATCGCGAAGCGATCCGTATTCCCCCAAATGACGAATGCCTTGACCAGCGCGCAGGCCCCGAGGGTCTCCTTCGCGGCCGCCGGAGGTATTTGCGAACGGTCTTTCTGTAAGGAAACCGCCCTTGGCGGCGATGGAATGTTTGGATTGCCGGCTGTCGCCTATCGCCTTGGCGTTCGCAAGTTCCTATACCAAGGGTTGCCAGCCGTCCCAAAATGTCTGAAGCGGTACTTTGGTGCCGTACGACGTGCCTTTGCCTTGCCATCCTGGAACCTGAGCCGATGAACCGAACGGAAATGTCCAAACTCTCGACGCGCGCGCTCGGTCTCGATCCCGGAGTTGCTCTTGGTCTTGCCGGCGCCATCGTCTTTTTTGTCGTCAGTGGTTTGGTCGCCTATCTCAATCTGCAGGCCCTGCGGGTCGGGAATGAGAAAGTTGTCCAGACCCATGTCGCCATTGTCAGCCTGGATGAGCTGCTGTCGCAGGTGCAGGATGCCGAGACCGGTCAGCGCGGCTTCCTGCTCACAGGCGCGGAGAGCTATCTCGCTCCCTACGAAACGGCCCTTCGGGCGATTCCGGACAGGCTGGACGATATCGCCCGGCGCACGGCCGGCAATCCCGGACAGGCTCAACGGTTGACGTTGCTGAGGCAGCATGTCGAAGCCAAGCTCTCCGAACTCGGCACCACGATCGAGCTTCGGCGAAGCCAGGGATTCGAGGCGGCCCTGAAGGTCGTCGGCTCTGATCGCGGAAAAATCGAGATGGACTCGATCCGCGCGCAAATCGCCGCCATGGCGCAAGCGGAAGGCGAGGTTCGTGCGCTCCGGCTTACCGAAATGGCGGATGCGCAACAAAGGGCTTTTGTCAGCGCCGTTCTCTCGGCCGCTCTCGGCATTGTGCTGACGGCGACGATTGCGTTTCTTGCCCGGCGGGCCACTCTGGCGCGTCGCCGCAGCGACTGGTTGCAGTCGGGAGAGGTCGGGCTGGCGTCCGCCATGATGGGCGACCAATCGCTTGAGCAACTCGGCAATAGTATTCTCGATTTTCTGGCGCGCTATGTCGGCGCCGCCGCAGGGGCGGTCTACGCAGCCGACGGCGACGGCTATCAGCGCGTCTCCGTCTACGGCGTGCCCGAAGGCGCGCAGGTTCCGCTGCGGTTCAAACGGCGTGAAGGCCTGCTCGGCCAGGCGGCTGAAGAGGGCCGGTCGATCCTGGTGGACGACGTTCCCGACGGTTACCTCGCCTTCGGTTCCGCGCTCGGCCGCCACAAGCCGACGCATCTCGCCATCCTTCCCGGCGTCGCAGACGGAGCTGTCAATTCCGTCATCGAACTTGGTTTCCTCCGTCCGATCGACGATCACGTCGTCGAGCTCGTGGAGCGCGCCTCCGGTGCCATTGCCATCGCCGTCCGCTCGGCGGTTTATCGCAGCGAGCTGCAGAACCTGCTGGAGGAGACCCAAAGGCAATCCGAGGAGTTGCAGACCCAAAGTGAGGAGCTGCGGGTTTCGAATGAGGAGCTGGAGGAGCAGAGCCGCGCGCTGAAGGAGTCTCAGGTTCGCCTCGAGCAGCAGCAGGTCGAGCTCGAGCAGACAAATGCGCAGCTGGAAGAACAGGCCCAACAGCTGGAGGCGCAGCGCGACGACCTGGAACGGGTCAATGCGGCGGTCCAGCTCAAGGCCCGCGAACTGGAACAGGCGAGCCAGTATAAGTCCGACTTCCTCGCCAATATGTCGCATGAGCTGCGCACACCGCTCAACTCGTCGCTGATCCTCGCCAAGCTTCTGGCGGACAATCCCGACGACAACCTCACCGACGAGCAGGTCAAGTTCGCCAGGACGATCCAGTCCTCCGGTAACGATCTCCTGAACCTTATCAACGACATTCTCGATCTGTCGAAGATCGAAGCCGGCCATGTCGAAATCCGCCCCGAAACCGTCAGGCTGGACAGGCTGGTCAACAATCTTCGACAGGTCGCCCAGCCTCTGGCGGCCGACAAGAAGCTCGATTTCTCCGTCGAGATCGCCCCCGATTGCCCGGCCACCATGGAGACCGATGCGCAGCGGCTCGAACAGGTTCTGAAGAACCTGCTGTCCAATGCCGTCAAGTTCACCGAGGCCGGAAAGGTCGATCTTGTGATAGCCCCGGCACAAAACGGGACGATCGCCTTTAACGTCTCCGACACCGGCATCGGTATCGCGAAAGAGCAGCAGCAGAGCATCTTCGAAGCGTTTCACCAGGCGGACGGGACGATCAGCCGGCGCTACGGCGGCACAGGCCTTGGCCTTTCGATCTCTCGCGAACTCGTGCGCCTGCTCGGCGGAACGATTTCGCTCGAAAGCCAGACGGGGCGGGGAAGCACCTTTACCGTCACGCTGCCGGAAAGATACGATCCGTCGAACGTCGCGCCCCGCGACCGGCAGACAAACGCGCCCGCCGCTGCTATGGCCGTGGACGTGGCTGCCGAGCCGGCGCGGACGGCACCTTCTCGACCGTCCCGCAAGGTCGAGGACGATCGCAATGCACTGAACGATTCGAAACGTGTTCTCCTGGTGATCGAGGACGACTCCGCTTTCGCATCCATCGTGCGCGACCTGTCGCGCGAGATGGGCTTCCAGACGATCGTGGCCAGCACTGCCGAGGAAGCCCTGTCTCTCGCCAAGGACTTCTTGCCGAGCGCCATCGTGCTCGATATCGGCCTGCCGGACGAGTCGGGCCTTGCCGTTCTCGACCGGCTGAAACACGATGTTCAGACGCGCCACATACCCGTTCACGTGGTGTCCGGCAGCGACCATACCAAAACCGCCTATTCGCTCGGTGCGGCAGGCTACGCCGTCAAGCCCGTCAATCGCGAGCAGCTTGTCGAGGTTCTCCAGAAGCTGGAGGCGCGGCTTTCCCAGAAAGTCCATCGTGTCCTGATCGTCGAGGACGATC
The DNA here is from genome assembly GCF_001424985.1 of Rhizobium sp. Root1212. Classification (GTDB taxonomy): domain Bacteria; phylum Pseudomonadota; class Alphaproteobacteria; order Rhizobiales; family Rhizobiaceae; genus Pararhizobium. Next base: position 7,753 of record NZ_LMDA01000006.1, on the reverse strand, counting down.
CCGTGCAGCGCGAGGCCGTCGCAAAGCTGCTGGGAACCCAGGGCGTCACGACGATCACCGCCAGCACGGCCGCCGAATGTCTCGATCTCCTGCGGGAGAACCCGTTCGACTGCATGGTGCTCGACCTCTCGCTGCCGGACGCCTCGGGCTATTCGCTGCTGGAGACCCTCAGCCAGGAGAGCGGCTATGCCTTCCCGCCGGTTATCGTCTATACCGGTCGCGAACTTTCGGCGAGCGACGAGCAGCAGTTGCGGCGCTATTCGAAGTCCATCATCATCAAGGGCGCCAAGTCACCGGAGCGCCTGCTCGACGAGGTGAGCCTCTTCCTGCACCAGGTCATTTCCGAACTTCCCGACGAGCAGCAGAAAATGATCCGCAAGGCCAGGCACAGGGACGCGCTGCTCGAAGGGCGGCGTATCCTTGTGGTCGAGGACGATGTTCGCAACGTCTATGCCCTCAGCAACATCCTCGAGCCGCGCGGCGCGATCGTCGAGATCGCGCGAAACGGCCGCGAAGCGCTGGCGGTGCTGGAGAAGGCCGCGGCCGACACGGGTGTGCCCATCGATCTCGTGCTCATGGACGTGATGATGCCCGTCATGGACGGACTGAGCGCGACGCGGGAGATCCGGCGCAATCCGGCCTGGAAGAAGCTGCCGATCATCACGTTGACGGCAAAGGCGATGCCCGACGACCAGAAACGTTGCATCGATGCGGGCGCGAACGACTATATGGCCAAGCCCCTCGACGTGGAAAAGCTGCTTTCGCTCGTGCGCGTGTGGATGCCGAAATGAGCGAGCCAGCGCGATCGGAAAAGATAGAGGACATCGAGATCCGCCTTCTGCTGGAGGCGCTTTTTCTCAAGTATCACTATGATTTCCGCAACTATGCGATGGCCTCCATCAAACGCCGCCTGAGACAGGCCCGCACGCAGCTTGGATTTGCGACGTTTTCCGCGCTGCAGGAGACGCTGCTGCATGATGCGGACATGCTGCCTCTTCTTTTGCGGTACCTGACCGTTCAGGTCAGCGAGATGTTTCGCGACCCCAGCTACTTCAGGACCATCCGCGAGAAGGTCGTGCCGCATCTGCGCACCTATCCCTCCCTCAAGGTGTGGGTTGCCGGCTGCAGCAGCGGGGAGGAGCTGTACTCGCTCGTCATCCTGTTTCGCGAGGAAGGCCTTGAGGACCGGACCATCTTTTACGCCACGGATATCAATCACGAGGCGTTGCAGTCTGCCGAGGCGGGCATATTCCCGCTGGATCGCCTGCAGCTCTTCACGGAAAATCATCGAAAATCCGGCGGAAAATCCTCGCTTTCCGACTATTATCAGGCGGCCTATGGCCGGGCGTCCTTCGACAAGACCCTGCGTCGCAACGTGGTCTTTTCCGATCACAGCCTCGTCACCGACGCCGTCTTCGGCGAGATGCATCTCATCTCCTGCCGCAACGTGATGATCTACTTCGACCGCGAGCTTCAGGATCGGGCGCTGGGTCTTTTCAGGGACTCCCTGGCGCGCAGGGGATTTCTGGGGCTGGGCTCGAAGGAAAGCCTGCGGTTTTCCCGCCATGCCGGGGCATTCACGGATTTCGTCCGCGAAGAGAAGATCTATCAGAGGCGGGTGGAATGAGGCGAACTCAAACCAAAGCCGTGATCATCGGTGCATCGGCCGGGGCGGTCGAGGCGCTTTCGGCGATTCTGCCGTCGCTTCCCGCGGGTTTCGATCTGCCGATCGTCGTCGTCGTCCATGTCCCTTCCGGCAGGCGGAGCATCATGGCCGAACTTTTCCAGGCCAAATGCCAGCTCGCCGTTCGCGAAGCGGAGGACAAGGAGCCGCTTGCCGGGGGCACCGTCTACTTCGCCCCGCCGGACTATCATCTGCTCATCGAGGCCGACAGAAGCCTTTCGCTTTCCAATGATGAGCCAGTTCTTTTCTCCCGTCCATCGATCGACGTCCTGTTCGAAAGCGCAGCCGATGCCTACGGTCCGGAACTGATCGCAATCGTTCTCACCGGCGCCAATCAGGACGGCGCGCGTGGCCTACGCGCGGTCGCCGAGGCCGGCGGCATCGTGATCGTCCAGGACCCGGACGGTGCGTTCGCATCGGCGATGCCGGAAGCAGCGCTCGACATGTGCCCGGACGCGCGCGTCATGCCGCTCCTGGCCATCGCCGATTATTTGAAAGAGGTTTGAGACACATCATGAAGCCGGTACCGTTCATTCTGGTCGACGATCTGGAAGAAAACCTCATCTCCCTCGAGGCCTTGCTTCGGCGCGACGACCTGCTGATCCTCAAGGCCCGCTCGGGTGACGAGGCGCTGGAGTTGCTGCTGCAGCACGACGTTGCTCTTGCCCTCGTGGATGTGCAGATGCCGGGCCTCAACGGTTTCGAACTGGCCGAACTCATGCGCGGCAACGAGCGGACCCGGCGGATTCCGATCATCTTCGTCACGGCCGGAAGCGCCGACGGCCAGCGCCGGTTCCAGGGATACGAGGCCGGCGCCGTCGATTTCATTCAGAAACCGATCGAGCCTTGCATCCTGCGCAGCAAGGTGGACGTGTTCTTCGAACTCTATCGGCAGCGCCAGCAACTGGCGGAGCAACGCGACGAACTCGCCAAGCAGGCCGCGGCGCTACAGGAAGCGGCGCGTCATAAGGATATCCTGCTTCGGGAAATCAATCACCGGATCAAGAATCTGTTCGGCCTGACGGCCGGCCTGATTTCCTTAAGCGCCAAGTCGGCCAGCAGTGTCAGCGACCTCGTTGGTAATCTCCGCTCACGGATGAATGCATTGGCGCGCGCCCATGAACTGACCCTGCCGGAGCTGGACAGAGAAGACGTTGGACAAAACGCAACAATGGTCTCGACCCTGCTCGGAGCGCTCATGGCGCCGCATGAAAATAGCGAGGGTCCGCGTTTTTCAATTACCGGGGGAGATGCTCCGGTCAAAGGACGTGCCTTGACGTCCCTTGCTCTTCTGCTTCACGAACTGACGACCAACGCGGCAAAGTACGGCGCGCTTTCTTCGACCGTCGGGCGTCTTGTCGTGAACATATCTTCGAGCGACGACATGCTGCATCTTCAATGGTTTGAGGAGGGGGGTGCCCCTTCGAAAGAGGGTGAAACAAGGGAAGGCTTCGGCACAACTCTGGAGAGGGCCGCACTGCAAGGGCTTGATGGTTCGCTTGTTCGCGAATGGCGAGGCGACGGGCTGGCGATATCGATAGCGATACCCCTTGAAAAGCTTGCGGATTAGCGGTGTTGGCGTGTGTGTCGGAGCGGAATTTTGGCTCTGGCTGGATGTGGATGCAGTCGTGACGACGATGCTTTCCGGTTTCCAAAAGAGATTTTGGCGCTGGCCGGTCGTGAAATCGCCGACGATCGCGACGAGGCGATAACCGTTGGCAAGCTGGCCGAGCGGCTGCTATCGCGCGCCATGCGACCCGCGCGCGAGACCCCGGCATTGATGGACAGGGCAGCCGCATATCACCGAAATTCGCGAGATGGCGCTGCAATTGATCGGCATCCTGCGGACGCTTGACGCGGCGCGATAGAGAATTGCCCGCCGGAGGCGGCATTACCCCTGTTTTTTTAGGGCTGGAAAACTGGCGATCCTGACTACATTCCTTGACGGGATGATGGGGCTGACAGGCAGACGCACGCGATGCCTGTAGGAATTGGTAGCTGCAGAACGGTGTAGCCGTGCCTGCTCACAATCGTCAGCGAGGAACTTCACAATGCCGAATCCAAGCCAGACCAGCAACGAATGGTGGGTCAACGACCAGACCCCGGACAATCCTTACGGCAAGAGCGAGGACTACGGGTCCTTTCTCGACTATCTCGGAGCGCTGCCCCGCAGCCTGACGCCGGAGATCGCCGCGGGAACGCTCAGGATCAACGTTTCCGAACTCAACGACCACCCGGAATACAAGGCTGCCGCGATCGGCGCGCTCGAAATGTGGGCGTCCGTCACGCCTCTGAAATTCGAGATCGTCGATGATGCGCCGTTCGACGGTACAAAAGACTGGATTGAAGTGGTCAGCCCCGAGCTCGGTGAGGAGGACGACGGCAGCGCCTATTCGGCCAACCGTTATGTCAGCATCGGCCAACGCTTCCATGACACCGAACCGAACAAGACCGATGTCGGCGGCTATGTCTTCGATTCCTTCATCCATGAATTCGGCCATGAATTTGGCCTGAACCATCCGGGCCTTTACAACTACAGCGGTCCCGGCGGCGTGCAGATCAACTACCTGAACAATGCGACCTGGACCTATGATCGCCAGCAATACAGCGTCATGTCCTATTTCGATGGTATCGATGTCGGCGAAACCAGCCGCTGGTCGGCAACGACGCCACTGATGGCCGACATCGAGGCCGTCATCCGCCGCTTTTTCTCGACCGTCGACGACAACGGTGTGCGCACCTATCAGCACATCGACCTCAATACCGGCGACAATGTCTACGGTTTCGGAGCCACGCAGGAAGGATATCGGTTCACAACGTCGGGCATGCAGCATGATATCGGCTTCGTGATCCATGACACCGGTGGCACGGACACGCTGGACTTCTCCGGCTCCACGGCCGGCACCATTCTCGACCTGCGCGCCGGGCAGTTTTCCAGTGTCAACGGCCATAGCAACAACGTGTCGATCTTCGCCGGGCACAATGCCGACGGGAGCGACTACTATATCGAGAATGGCATCGGCAGCCGGTACAACGACATCCTGATCGGCAACGACGGCAACAACGTCCTTGACGGCCGTTTTGGCGGCGATCGTATGGCTGGCAATGGCGGCGACGATATCTACTTCGTCGATTCAATCGACGACATCGTGCGCGAGAACGCCAATGGCGGCAACGACACGGTCGTCCTCCTGTCCCGAAACCTGCATATCCGCAAGATCGCCAATGTCGAGCACATTATCTATGCCGACCAGTCGACGCTCCAGCCGGGTAATGGCGGCAACGACCTGCCGCCGATCTTCGGCGACAACACCATGACCAGCATCATTTTCGGCGATAACGGCAACAACACGCTCGACGGCGGCGCTGGCGACGACACGATCTTCGGCCAAGGCGGTGACGACCTGATCATCGGCGGGCGCGACTCGCTTGCCAGTCGCGACATCAACAACACGATCGATGTCGCCGATCTTGAAGACCAGACCGAAAGCGATGACGGCAACGACACGCTTTATGGCGGCGCCGGCAACGACACGATTCTGGGTGGCCAGGGCAACGATATCCTCGATGGCGGCGCCGGCGACGATACGCTGAGCGGCCAGGATGGGATCGATATCTTCAGGGGCGGCTCAGGCGTAGATACGGTCGACTACAGCAAGGAAAGCCCTTTCCAGTTGCTCGTCAACCTCGCCACGAACGTCGCCAGCGGCGGCACGGCCTCGGGAGACACCTTCTACAGCATCGAAAACCTCATCGGTTCGGATGATCGCATCGACCGCTTTATCGGTACGTCCGCCGCAAATCATTTCTGGGGCCAGGGCGGCGGCGATTATTTCAACGGGGGCGGCGGCAACGACATCCTGGATGGCGGAAACGATGGCGACATCCTCTATGGCGAGGCCGGCAACGACACGATCATCGGCGGCGCCGGCCAGGATTATCTGGATGGCGGCGCCGGCATCGACACGGTGGTCTATGCGGGCAGCTCCGGCGGCGTCACAATCGATCTGGCCAATGGCACGGCCAATGGTGGTGATGGCGACGGTCCGGTGCAAATCGTCGGCCGGGGCTCCGTCATCCGGCACGATATACTTGTCGGTTTTGAAAATGCCGTCGGTTCATCCTTTGACGATCATCTCATCGGCAATGCGCTGGCCAATGAACTTTCCGGCGGTGCCGGCGACGACATTCTGACCGGCGGCCGCGGGGCCGATCGCTTGAATGGCGGCGCCGGCAGCGACACGGCAGACTATGCGGACGCAACGAGTGCCGTCAGGCTCAGTCTCACCGGCGGCAAGTCTGCCGGCGATACCTATATCTCGATCGAAAATCTCGCCGGGTCGGGCTTCAACGATCATCTGACCGGCAATGGCGCGGCCAATGTGTTGACCGGGCAGGGCGGAAACGATGTGCTCGACGGTGGCCGCGGCGATGACACCCTGCTTGGCGACTTCGCCTATCAGGGTGATGCTCCGCCACGTCCCGGGATGGGAACCGGCTATGCCACGCTGGGACCGGACGCCACGAACAACTCCATTGCAACCGCGTTCGACGTCTCCACCAACTTCTCCCTGGTCAGCGACCCCGATATCTTCGATTCGACGACGACCCTGCACACGACCGTCAACGCGACCGGAAACGGTCAGGGCGGATACTACAAGGTCGATCTTGCGGCCGGCACGGTCATTACCGTCGATATTGACGGAATTGCCGATCCCGACGTGCACGACAGCTGGGTGAGGTTGCTGGACAGCGACGGCAACGTCGTTGCCCAGAACGATGACGGCGGCGGCGATCCCGGCTCCACGAGCAACCGGGATTCCAGCCTGGTCTTCGTCGTCCAGGAGACGGGAAGCTATTATGTCCTGGAAGGCAGCTGGTCGCCGACTGCACCGGGCGACGGCTGGACGGCCGCTGTGCCGGCAGGTTCCACATACAAGGTGAATGTATCGGTTGAGTTCCCGCCGGAGCCGGCCCAGCCGGGTGTTGCGGGGTCTGATACGCTCAACGGCGGCAGCGGCAGCGACCTGCTGGATGGCGGTCTCGCCGCGGACACGCTCACCGGCGGTGCGGGAGAGGACACATTCCGCTTCTCGACCGCGCTTGGCAACGGCAATATCGACTGGATCAAGGACTTCAAGGTAACCGACGACACGATCCTGCTGGACAATCTCATCTTCGAGACTGTGGGTGGCAACGGAGCTCTTGCCTTGGGCGCATTTTACAGGAGCGCAGCCGGTGTCGCTCATGATGCCGACGATCGCATCATCTACGATACCGATAGCGGAGCCTTGTCCTACGATGAGGATGGCAGCGGCGAAGTTGCGGCCATTCAGTTCGCACAGCTTAGCAAAAATCTGAAACTCTCGGCGGACGACTTCGTTATCGTCTGATCTGACAGAAGATGGGGCGCTTTGGCGCCCCATCGCCCTTTGCAAGCCAAGCAGGAAGTCGCGGCCGCAATCGTCTTGCGGGGCGATCAGGGAGAGTGTGATGAGATACCCGTTCGGCCGCCGTGCAATGTCGATGACTGTCGGTGCTATGGCATTCGCCGCAGTCGCTACGCCAGCCGCTGCGCAATCGACAGACATTCATGGAGCAGTCACGCTCGAGAGCGGGAGTGCTATCCCCAAAGGCCATCTCGAAATTTATCTCGAAGACCCTGCCGTCCAAGGCAAAGCGCGTCGTTCCGCGCAGACCCGTATCAAGAGCGATGGCGGATCAAAGACGATCGCCTTTTCCTTGGCTTCGCCCGCCGGGTCGACCGTTTCGCCGGCACTGCGGATCGTTGTGCGCCTGGAGCGCGCGGATGGCTGGCTGGTGGCGCGGGGCAGCGCACCGCTCAAGCTGGGTTCACCGGTAAACGTCACACTCAACACGGTCACGTATTGAGCCGCAGTGACCCCGGCGGCCCGATCGTCGGCGCCAAAAACTTATTTTCGATTTTTTCTGAAAAACCCTGTTGACTATTTCGTTGGTGGGGGACTATAACCCGCTCACCAACGAGGGCGGCGGCGCTGCTGGCGACCGACGAACTCGCTCTGAAGTTTCTTAGGAAATGCGGGGATG
>NZ_LMDA01000005.1 GCF_001424985.1 Rhizobium sp. Root1212 | reverse complement strand
TATAAGCGTCGGGGAGCTTTTTGCGTTTCTGCTCCGTGTCAAGCTGATGGCCTCCTGCTTCTCTATGAAATCCCCATGCACCTCCGCGACGAAAGCGGCAACAGCCGCCCGACCTGGGCGGCCCCTTTGCCTTCTTCACCAGCCTCCAGAGGGCCGTTCCGTCGTAATCTACCCGCATCCATATCGCCTTCGTCATGCCAAGTCTCCGTTTGGCACAATGAGTCAGAATTCTTCTGAGTTGGGATTCCCACCACGAGTCGGCGTCATTGCTCGTTAGTATCAAACGCCGTAGTCGGCATCCGTGACATGCTCCATCCAGTCGACGACCCTGCCGTCCTTGACCTCCTGAAGCGCGATATGGGTCATGGCGACATCCGGGGAGGCGCCGTGCCAGTGCTTTTCGCCCGGCGCGAACCAGACGATGTCGCCGGGGCGGATGTCCTCGATAGGGCCGCCCTCGCGTTGCACCCGGCCGAGGCCCGAGACGACGATCAGCGTCTGGCCGAGCGGGTGCGTATGCCATGCAGAGCGGATCGATGCGAACCGTCCCTGTGAACCAGGCATCAGGCCCTTTTGCGGATGGGCGCGATCCGGCGCGTAGAATGTCCATGGTGGTTCTCCTGTCTGTTAGCCGATGTGGTCGATTTGTAGCGGGAACTGCCCGCGCGCACGGTGGTCGGATCGCTGACACCAGCGGCAAGGCCCGGATGGGCGGCCGGTATCGAAGCGGGATAATTCGACAGGAGTTGCCGTACGATCTTGAGTTTCGAGGTGGGCGAACAAACCCGTTCAATCGGTATCCACGGAACTCGCGGGCTCCTTCGACGTTACGGGGTCATGGAAAAGCAAGAGCCGTCAGCAGACTCTGCCGCGCAACCACTTTGGTCTATGACCCGAGCCGTTTCCCCGCTGGTCGGGACGGCCATACATGACGGGCATAACCTGCACGGGGACATCGCAAAGCTCATGGCCTTGAACGCCGAGGAGCGGTTGCGCGAGGAAGATCCCTTTACAGCGGCGTTCATCCAGGACCTGGGCAATCGTGTCGTCGTTCACCGCTCGCGTTTCGAGGTGGATATGAACAGGCCGCGCGAAGGTGCTGTCTATCTTCGCCCGGAGCAGGCCTGGGGCCTCGACATCTGGCACAGGACACCTTCCGAAGAGCGGGTCGAGGCAATGCGGCGCCAGCATGATGGATACTACCAAATGTTGCGCGCCCTGCTCGAGGACGTGCAGCGCGCCCACGGCCGCTTCGTCCTGCTGGACATGCACAGCTACAACCACCGCCGCGCCGGCCCTGAGGCGCCGCCGACGGCACAGATCGATGCGCCCGATATCAACATAGGCACCTTTTCGATGGAAAGGGCCTATTGGGCGCCGGTGGTCGATGCCTTCATGGAATGTCTGCGAAGGCAGCCCTTCCCCGGCCGGCGGCTCGATGTGCGGGAAAATGTCGCCTTCGCCGGAAAAGGAGAGCAGACGCGTTTCGTGCATGCGAACTTCCCGCGTACCGGCTGTGCCATCGCCGTGGAGTTCAAGAAGATCTTCATGGACGAATGGACCGGGCAGCCAGATCTCGAGGCTATCAAAGCGTTGCGCGCCGCGATCCGCGCCAGCCTTCCGGTCCTGGAAAAGGCTTTGGCCGCCATGCCTGGGGCTGCAAGATGAGCCCGCGGGGAAAAATGGTGTCGGACGTCTCCGCCCGCGTTGCCGAGGCGCTGGAGAACGGCCTGCCCATCCGTCTCGACCTTCCGAGGCGCGGCCGGCTTCATCTCGACCGGCCCCTGCCGTTTCTTGCCGTGCATGTGGGGCGGCGGGCGGCCCCTGCAGCGCGCGCGGCTGCAATGGCGAATGCCGCCTATCTTGTCGCCGGCAATCTCTCCGATGCGGCGGCGATCATCGACGCGGTCGGCGCCCACATGAGACAACATTTCGGTGCTTTCCTGGTGCTTGATTTCGGCGAGCTTTCCCGCGATCCGCTGGCCAAGGACACGCCCTTTCTCGCGCCTTTCCGAATGAGCGTTTCGTCGTCTTCGGACAGTGCAGCGCAGGCAACCTTGTCGGCCTTCGTCGGCGCGGTCGAGAAGGTCGACGGCCGCTACCGCGCGCCGCGCGTCGAATGTTCATCCCTTTCCGGCGATCTCCATGCGGGGCTTGCCCGCCGCCTGCCGGATTGCTCGACAATCACCATGCGCGTCGCGCCGATCTATCGCGTGCCGCAATCGCGTGCCGTCTATCCCGAGTTGCAGAGGCGGCTTGTCGCTCATCTCGTCGATGCGGGGCTGCAGGCGGCCGCGCAATTCGCGCGCACCACGACACCGCTTGCGCCTGCGAGCCACCGGGCGCTTGGCCGGCGTATCTTCACCGATGCCGTCACGCGCGCCGACCGCGCGATGGACGATATCGCCGCAAGCTTCGACTTCCTGCTCGCGGTGACGCCCATCAATGCCGAAAAGGCCTTCGAAGAGTTCCGCGCCTCAGGCTTCGATCACGCGCCGATCTTGCTCTACAGGCCGCTCGCCATCGATATAGCCGCGCGCAAGAAGGCTCTGTTCTCCATTGCGCTCGACCGCTTTGAAGACCCTGTTCTGGAGCGCCTCTACAGCGAAAAGCGGCAGGAACTGGATTGGCAACTCTCGATGTTGTCGGCGCGCGAAGACGGCTGTTTCATAGAGATGAGCCGCGCGCTTTACGGCTCGGTCGATGCGCGGTTGGAAAAGGCGGCGCGGGACATCCTCGACGCGACGGCGGTTTACAGCCGGGCGCGCGAGCCGCAGATGGTTGGTCATCGCTATGTCGAGAAACGGGCGCGGACGATGATCGACGGCTACAATGCGCAGTTTTCCGCGTTCTCACCACGTGTCGAGGTGCGCGACGACCTTCCGGCGGGCCTGATGGTCTCCAGCGACCGCCTGCTGATCGCCAGTTCGACCACCATGGCGCGCGAACGGGTGGACGCCCTGCTCAGCCACGAGGTCGGCGTGCATCTGCTGACCTACTGCAATGGCTCCGGTCATGGTTTGCGGCTCTTCCGCTCCGGTCTTGCTGGATATGAAGGTGCGCAGGAGGGGCTCGCCGTGCTGGCGGAATATCTCGTCGGCGGCATGACGGTGGCGCGGTTAAGGCTGATCGCCGCGCGCGTAGTTGCCTGCGCCGCGATGCTTGCCGGAGCGGGTTTCGTGGAGACATACAGGCTGCTGACGAGAGACGAAGGCTTCAAGCCCCCGATCGCCTTCAACATAGCGCTTCGCCTTTATCGCGGCGGCGGACTTGCCAAGGATGCCATTTATCTGCGCGGCCTTTTCGACATTCTCGCGCATCTGCGGGGCGGCGGTGATCTGGAGCCGTTCTGGCTCGGCAAAATCGCGGCTCGTCATTTCGCCGTCATGCAGGAGCTTAGCCAGCGCGGCCTGCTGAAGGCACCCCGGCTTGTGCCGCAGTTCATGGCTGCCAAGGGGGCTGCAGAGCGCCTTGCGAAACTGCGGACCGGCCTTGCTCCCCTCGACCTCATCTCATAGGAGGCCTGCATGCGCATCGCGTTTTTTGTCAATTCGATTGCCGATGAAACCCCGCAGTTCACGACGACCGTGCTGGCGCTCTCCGCGCTCAACCGCGGGCACGAGATCTGCTACGTCACGCCGGGCGATTTCGTGCTGCGGCCGGATGACAGCCTGTCCGTTCGCGGCCTGGTGCTGCCATCCTCCGGCTACAAGAAGCCGGAAACGCTGCACAAGGACCTGCAGAGCGATCGCGCCGAAATCAAGGTTTTCGACATCGGTGAAATCGACGTGCTGTTCCTGCGCAACGATCCGTCGCTCGACATGACCGACCGGCCCTGGGCGACCGATGTCGGCGCGCTGTTCGGCCGGCTTGCGGTGCAGCGAGGTACGCTTGTGGTCAACGACCCCGCTGGACTCGCCAAGGCGCAGAACAAGCTCTACCTGCAGGATTTCCCTACCGCAGTCCGTCCGGCGACGCTCATATCCAAGAGCATCGAGGAGATCAGGAGCTTCATCGAAGGCGAGAAGCGGAAGGGGGCGATTATCAAGCCTCTTCAGGGTTCCGGCGGGAAAAACGTCTTCAAGATCACCTCGCCGGACGACCATAATCTCAATCAGATTTTTGAGGCCGTGAGTGGAGAGGGTTATCTCATCGCCCAGAGCTTCATGCCGGAGGCGAGCGAAGGCGACGTGCGCTTTTTCGTCATGAATGGCCGCCCCCTCATGCGCGAAGGAAAGTATGCCGCCTTTCGCCGCGTGCCGGCCAAGGGCGAAATCCGTTCCAACGTCCATGTCGGGGGCGGGCCGGCCCGCGTGGACGTGACGCCGGAAATGCTGGCCGTCGTGGAGGCCGTGCGCCCCAAGCTTGTCGAGGACGGCATGTTCCTGGTCGGCCTCGATATCGTTGGCGACAAGATCCTGGAAATAAACGTTTTCACGCCCGGCGGGCTGGGCAACCTCGCGCAGTTTTACGGCACCAATTTCTCCGAGAGCGTCATTGCCGCGCTGGAAGAGAAGATCGCCATACGCCGGGCTTATGACTCCAGCATGGAGAACAGCCGGCTCGCGACGCTTTGAGTGCCGGTGTGGATGGCCTTGCGACGCGCGGCGATCCGGACCAGACCTACTTAAGGGCGGGGTGTCGAGAAGAGGCCTTGAAGTGCCTTCAGGTCGCTGCGTAAGCGGCTATCGATATCCCCGTCGTCGCGGTTGTCATCGGCGATGAACTGGAAGAACCGGATGTTCTGCAGCGCGAACAGGCAATCGGCGAGCGCGTTGCTGTCGATTGTCTCCGGTACGAGGCGGCGGGTCTGGAAGTCGATGATCATCGAGTGCATCAGTTCGATGAGAACGCGGTCCAGTTCGAGATAGGTTCGGCCGAAATCGCTGCTGCCTTCCTGGATGCTGGCCGAAAGGATTTCTCGCCAGGTGGATTTTGTCAGATAGCTCATGGCGTGACGGCGCAAAATCTGGCCGAAGGCGGCGACGGCGTCGACGAGATCATCGGGCTTTCGGGCGATCATCGCTTTCAACTGCCGGATAAGCAGCTGGTCGCTTTCGCTGACGAGCGCCAGCAGAAGGCCTGCCTTGCTATCGAAGTAATTGTAGACTGTGACGGCGGAAACATCCGCATCCTTGGCGATCATTTCAATCGTCGTCGGGGCATAACCATCCGTTTGGAAACGGGTCTTGGCGACTTCCAGAATCCGTTCGCGACGGTTTGCTTTTTGCCGTTCTCTCAGTCCCATCAAACCCATACCGGCTGTCCGTTCCCCCTCCCGTGGGTTGTGCCTCCAATTCCATTGATGCGCAACAAAAATGATGTTGACAAGATTTTGTAGTGACATAAAATTTTTACTCTATAAAAATTACGAGGAGCTGAAAATGGGCATTTTCCGACGTTCCTTTGGGGCGCGCTCGATCCGCGAAGCCTCCACCCTGTTCCCCTTCGGCCATAGCGGCACCTCCATTCTGGCGGTGCGGGTTCTCATGAACCGCATCGGCTGCGTCACGCACGCGCGGAAAGGCTGAGACATGGGCCGGCTGCACTACGATTTTTCTGGCGAGCACGTGCTGGTCACGGGGGCGAGCCGCGGCATCGGCCGGGCGGTGGCGGAGGGTTTCGCCAGCGCCGGCGCCGATGTCACCATCCTCTCCTCCGGCTCCGGCATTCATGAAACGGCGCGGGAAATGTCGGAGCGCTTCGGCCGCAAGGTTGCTGCGATCGAATGCGACATCACCGACAGCGCCGCGGTGAAGGCGGCGCTGTCGCCGCCCGGCCGCATCGACGTTCTCGTCAACAATGCCGGACTGGAGCGCATCACCCCGCTTCTGGCCGAGGACGATGCCGTGGAGGACACCTTCCGCCGTATCACCGACATCAACACCAATGGCACCTTTTACGTCACGCGCAACGCCGTGCCGCATATGGGGGAGGGCGGACGTATCATCGTCACGGCCTCGATCTGGAGCCGCGTCGCGGTGCCGGAGTTTTCCGCCTACATCACCTCCAAGCACGCCAATCTCGGCTTTACCCGCGTGATGGCGAAGGAACTGGGGCCGAGGGGTATCCGCGTCAACGCCGTCTGCCCCGGCTGGGTGCGCACCGAAGCGGCGATGCTGTCCCTGAAGAATATGTCGCTGCGCACCGGCCGCAGTGAAGAGGACCTGCTCGCCGAAATCGTCGGCGCGCAGGTTTTGCCCGGCCTGCTGGAGCCCGAGGACCTTGCTGCACCCTATCTCTTCCTCGCTTCCGACGGTGCGAAAGACATGACGGGTCAGGGCCTGATGCTCGATCGCGGCGAGGTTATGGCATGAGCCGGCGCGTTCTCGTCACAGGTGCCTATCGCGGCATCGGCGCGGCCTGCGCTCTGGCTTTTGCGGCCACAGGTGCGCATGTCGCACTCGCCGATATCCGCAAGCCCGATGATACCGCGGCCGCCGCCGCCAAGGCGGGTGCAGCGGAAACGCTAGCGCTCGCCTGCGACGTTTCCGACGAAAACGCCGTCCTTGCGGTCGGCGAGGCGGTGAGGAAGACTTTCGGCGGCATCGATGTGGTCGTGCATTGCGCCGGCGTCATCCACGAGGCACCTCTGCTCGAAACCCCCGTCGCGGATTTCGACCGGGTGATCGGCATCAACCTGCGCGGCAGCTTCCTCGTCGGCAAGATGGCGATCGGGCTGATGGACGGTACGGAGGAGGCACCGGCGCGGCTGATCATGATCGCCTCGGACATGGCCTATTACGGCCGCGAGACCTTTTCGCCCTATGTCGCCTCCAAGCATGGCGTGCTCGGGCTGGTGCGCTCCTGGGCGAAGGAATTCGCGCCTCGTGTACTCGTCAACGCCATCTGCCCCGGCCCGATCGATACCGAAATGCTCGGCGCGGCCAATATGAGCGCGGAGTGGCGGGCGCGGGAACTTGCCATCCCGCTTGGCCGCTTCGGCCAGCCGGAAGAGATCGGCGAGCTTGCATTGTTCCTCGCGGGTCCCGGCGGGCGTTATTTCACCGGCCAGGGCGTCGGCAGCAATGGCGGGAGTATCATGCCATGATCAAAAATCCTATTCCGTGGCCGAACGGCGCCAAATGCGCCGCCTGCATCACCTTCGACATGGATGCGGATAGCCTCATCCATATCGCCCATCCTCAGGATGGCCACAGCCGCGTCTCGGCGATCTCCATGCTGCAATACGGGCCCAAGGTGGCGGTGCCGCGCATCGTCGAGAGCTATCGGCAGCTCGGCATCAAGCAGACCTTCTTCGTGCCCGGATGGTGCGTCGAGCAGTATCCGCAGGCGGTCGAAGCGATGCTGGAAGGCGGCCACGAGCTGGCTCACCACGGCTACCTGCACGAGCATCCGCGCGAGCTTTCGGACGAAGACGAGGCCTATTGGCTGGATCGCAGCATCGAGGTGATCGTCAAAGCAAGCGGCAAGCGTCCGCGCGGCTGGCGGGCGCCACTCTATAACTTTTCCCACCGCTCGGCCGATCTCCTGGTCTCGCGCGGCTTCGAATACGACGCCTCGCTGATGGGGGACGATATTCCCTATTTGCTCGAATGCGACGCCGGCCAGCTGGTGGAGCTGCCTTCGCACTGGGGCCTCGACGACTGGCCGCAATATGTCCAGTCGATGGACCTCGACTACATGATGCCGATCCGTGCGCCGGAGCAGGGTTTTGCCGCCTTTGCGCAGGAGTTCGAGGCGGCCTATCGCCACGGTGCGCTCTGGGTGCCGGTCGTGCATCCCTTCGCCACCGGCCGCTTGGCGCGCTGGGACGTGGTGCACCGCTTCCTTGAACAGGTCCTGCAACGGGGAGATGTCTGGTTCGCGCCGATGGAGGAGATCGCCGCCCATGTGCGTTCTGTCGTCGACAACGGCCTTTGGTCGCCGCGCGTCGACCGGCTGCCCTATTATGCCGAGCCCGTCCGGGTTCGGTAGGGCGAATGCCGCGGGGCATTGCTCCGCGGCTGCAGCGACCAGGCAGTGCCATCGCTGCGACAGGGCCGAAGTGGTTATCGGCGCTCTGAGCGCCAGCGCAGCACGTCGTCCACGCTCGCCTTGCCACCCCGCGGCCCGTGGATGGTGACCGACCGGGAAGCCGCGGCGACAGCGAAATCGAGCGCTTCCGCGAAAGACTGGTTTCGGGCAAGGCACCAGGTGAGCGCACCGCCGAAGGTATCGCCGGCGCCGGTCACATCGACGACTGACACGGGATAGCCGGCCACTTGAAGGTGGTTTTCGCCGTCCGAGGACTCGGCGCCATCGGCTGCCAGCGTGCGCACCACCCGCTCGATCCGGTGTTCGCGCATCCAGCCGGTAATAAGGGAAAGATCGTCATGGCCGAAGGCGGCACGGAAGCCGACCTGATTGAAGATGACGACGGCGGCGCCGGTAAGGTAGGGCATGTCCTCCGGCGTGCAGCCACCGACATCGAGATCGAAGATAGTGCGGCGGCCATGGCTTCTGATGTCGGCGAGCAGGTCGGCCTGCTTGAGGACGCCACTTTCCGTCTGCGTGTGCAACCGGCGGACCCGGTAGAGCGTCGTGTAGAGAAAGCCGGGCTGCCGCAGGGAGGCGAGCGTTTCCGGCTTCAGCCACATCGGCGGCTCGCCCATCTCGACGGTGAGCACGATATGCTCGCCATCGACGAGGAAGATCAGGTTGCGGGATTCCGCAAGGCTGGGGTCGCTCAGCATATGGTCGGTGCCGACGCCGTTCTCCGCGAGGTCGGCGATCAGCCGTTGCGACAGCGGGCTTTCGTTGAGCAGCGAGATGAATTGCGTGGCGCCACCAAGCGCTGCATGCACGACGGCGGCATTGGCGATGGAGCCGCCGATTTCGGCGGGCAGTTCCTGTACCATGCCCTTGTCGGCGCGGCCCGGCCAGCGGTCGGCCGTGTAGTATTCGTCGATCGCGACGTCGCCGATGAAGAAGGCGGTCATGCGCCCTGTCCTTCCAATGCTTCGACCCGGCGAGGGCCGCCTTCGACCGGTACCCACGGGCTTTCGCCAAGGCCGCAGATCGCCATCCAGTAATACGCCGCCGGGCGGGAAAGTCCACGGCAGGCGTCGTGCCAGACGTTGCGGTGCATCACCACCGCCTGTCCCGGCGCGATCACGAAGGCCTCGATCTCGTCATGCTGCGGCGCGTCCGCGTCCGAAGCCGGGGCGACGGCGAGGATGATCGGCTCGGCGGCGCAGAAGAGCGCCTCTTCCGTTTGCGGATGACGTTCCATCGCCGTGCAGAACCAAGGTGCTGCGCCGCCGCGGGTGATGCCGAGATGGCCGGACCCGTCGATCAGCGGCGTGCGGGTAAAGCCATCGTTCCACCCGTCGCCCTTGGTCCAGATCACTTGGCGGTCGGCATCGTCGGCAAGATCGTAGACCTTGCCGTAGCGGGCGAAATTTTCCGGTGTCGCCGGCTTGGCGACGATCGCATTCGACGCGCTCATGCCGCGCTCCTTGCGGTACGGACGGCGCGCATCAGGCGGGCGACATGGCTGGCCTCGACGCGGCCGGTGTCCTTGTGGTCATGCTTGAACCAGCTGCCGACAACCGCGCCATCGGCGTAGGCCAGCTGTTCTACGGCATTGGCCTCGGTGAGGCCGGCGCCGATCAGAAGTGGCAGGTTGCCGCCGGTCGCCGCGCGGAAGCGCGCGACCTTGTCCATGTCGGTCGGCTGGCCGGTGGCATCTGACGTGACGACGAGGCCGTCGCAGCGGGCAGCGCCAAGGCGCACGTCCTCTTCCTCGGGCCGGCCGGAAAGCACGGGCTGGTACTTGAACCGTACGCCGCCGAGCAGCAGCGCCGAGACGCTCGCGCGCCGGGCGGCAAGTTCCGTGGCGAAGGGCTCGTCCGCTTCCGGCGGCAGGTGGCCGGCGACGGAATCGACCTGGATGAAGGCGACGGGATAGCGGCCCGCCAGCGCGAAGGCGCGGGCGTCGTCATGCAGCACGTTGACGCCGATTTTCGCGCCGAGATCGAGGCCGCACAGCCGGTCCAGCACCCGCTCGACATCGTCGGCCTTGCCGAAATAATTCTCCACCACCAGCCCGTCGACACCTTCTCCGGCCATGATACGGGCTTCTTCCTCGGCCTGGGCGAGCTTTGCCGCCGGGTCGTCGCCGGCAAGGTGCAGCATGCCGAGGATGGGTTTTACGGTGGTGAAGGTTTTGTCGAAGCGGCTCATGTCAATTCTCCTGCGTCGCACCGCCTCAGGCGGGCGCGGTATCGCGCCCCCAGCGCGTTGCAAATTTCATCTGGACGGCCGGCGAGTAGACGATCGACGTGCGCTCGACCAACCGGTCGTCCGCATCGAGCACATCTCCGCTGGCACAAAGGTAGCCCGGCACTTCCGGCCCTGACCCGAAAACCGTCCGCAACCGCTCGGATGGCGGCACGACGGTCAGCAGCAGTTCCGAACGCAGGGGATGGCGGTCGTAGTCGCGGCGCAATACGTCGTAGAGCGATTGCGCCGCGAAATCGTAAGTCTCGATGCCGGGATAAAGGCCAAGATCGAGCTGCGAGGTATCGACGTTCAGCCAGGTGATCGTCTCGTCGTTCGCCAGCCCGCGGGCGCGCACCAGCAGAAGCTCGCCGTTGTCGACCTTGTGCTCCAGCACCTTCGTCACCGGACGCAGGCCCTGCCTGCGCGCCAGTTCCGTGAAGCTGCCGAAGTTCCAGATATTGTGGCTGATCGGCCGGTGCGAGACGATCGTACCGCGCCCGCGCACCTGTTGGACCAAACCTTCCGACACCAGAAGCGCCATGGCGTTGCGGACCGTGGTACGGGCAATGCCGAACTGGTCGCGCATCTGGTTTTCCGAAGGGATTGCTTCCCCTTCGGAAAAATCGCCGCTCAGGATCGCGGCGCGTAGCGCCCGGTAGAGCTGCCGGTAAAGCTGTTCGCTCGAATAGGGATCGAGGCGAAAGCGTGACAGCCTGTCGTCTGGGCGTTCAGCCGTCACAGGGGCATCTGGCGTGGAAGGATGGGTCAAGGCAGGCTCCGGTGCGGTTCCGTTACTTCGTGGCTCCGTTTATCTTGAACTCTTCAACGCCTGCTTCTTTCAAGCCGTAGCGGTCGAGGATCTGTGCATAAGTGCCGTCTGCCTTCAGGGCATCGAGCGTGGCGCGCACGGCGTCGCGAAGTTCGCCGTTCGCCTTGGCAAAGGCGATGCCGTAGAAGTTGACGTCGCCGACATTGCCGATCTGGTAGAACTTGCCCGGCTCCTGCTTCATCAGGTCGAGCAGGCCCTCAAGGCCGATGACGGAGGCCTGGGCGCGGCCCTGGCGGATTTGCATGATGTGCTCGGCCTGGGTCGGGATCTGGATGACGGTGATCAGCTTGTCGGCCGGGCAGATGGACTTGCCGAGTTCTTCGGCCCAGGTAACCCAGCTGGTGCCGGTCGCGACGGCGACCGTCTTGCCGCAGAGATCGGCCTCGGTCTTGATGTCGGCCTGGTGGTCGGCGCTGGAGTAGAAGACGTTGCCCGTCTTGAAATAATCGATGAAATCGAGCTGGGTCTGGCGCTCGACCTTGTCGGAGAAGGCGGTGATGATCATGTCCGAGCGGCCGGTGACGACCTGCGGGATCAGTTGCGGAAACTCGACGTTCTGGAATTCCGCCGTCAGGCCGAGACGTTCGGCGACGGCCTTGGCGAGGTCGATGTCGAAGCCCTTGAGGTCCGTCGAGCCGGCGTCGTTATATTCCATCGGCGGATAGGCAAGGCTGATGGTGACGTTGAGCTTGCCGGCGGAGCGCACGGCCTCGGGCAGGGCGGCGGCCAGCTTTTCGTCGCCGGCGGCGTGAGCGACGCCGGCAAGGCTGATGAACGTGGCGGAGGCAAGCCCCAGAACCATCGGCAGGATTGTCTTCATTGTCCGTACTCCCATTGTTGGACGAAAGAAAAAAGGGTCAGGCGAGCACGCGGCTCAGGAACGAGCGCACGCGCGGATCTGTGGGGTTGCTCAGCACGTCGCCGGGCACGCCCTTCTCGCGGATTTCGCCCTCGATCATGACGACGACGCGGTCGGCGACCTCGCGGGCAAAGCCGATCTCGTGGGTGACGACGATCATGGTGGTGCCGCCGCGGGCAAGTGCGCGCATCACTTCCAGCACCTCGCCGACCAACTCCGGATCGAGCGCCGATGTCGGCTCGTCGAACAGCATGACGCGCGGCTCCATGGCCAGTGCACGGGCGATCGCCACGCGCTGCTTCTGGCCGCCGGAAAGCTGCGACGGATAGCTCGAAGCCTTGCCGGCCATGCCGACCTGCTCCAGCAGTTCCATGGCGCGGGCTTCGGCTTCGGCGCGCTTCAGTCCACGCACCACCATCGGTCCTTCGATGACATTGCCGAGTACGGTGCGGTGGGCGAAGAGATTGAAGTGCTGGAACACCATGCCGAGCCGGCTTTGCTGGGCGCGCAGGCGCTTGACCGGCAGTTCCTGCAGGGCGCCACTGCTGAGTTCGTAGCCCATGATGGCGCCATCGACCCAGACATAGCCGCCATTGGGCGTTTCCAGATGGTTGATGCAGCGCAGGAACGTGCTCTTGCCGCTGCCGGACGGGCCGAGGATGCACAGCACCTCGCCATAGGCGACATCCAGATCGAGACCCTTCAGGACCTCGTGGGCGCCAAAACTCTTGCGGATTCCGACCGCCTTGACTGCGAGGCTCATGCTTCCTCCGGGGTGGCCGGGCGGCGTGCCCAGCCCTTGAACCAGCTGCGTTCTGCGGTGGCGGTAGAGGCGTCACGGCCGAAATGGCGTTCGAGATAATATTGACCGATGGACAGCACCGTGGTTCCGGCCAAGTACCAGACGGCGCAGACGAACAGCAGTTCGATGACGGCCCCGTTGATGAAGTAGATGCGCTGTGCCGCGTTCAGCATTTCGCCCATGGCGATGGTGGCGGCGAGCGAGGAGAATTTCAGCATGCCGATGGCGCTATTGCCGAGCACCGGCAGGATCAGGCGCAACGTCTGCGGCAGTATGATGCGGCGCATGGTCTGGCCGGGGGTCATGCCGAGCGTGTGCGCCGCCTCCGTCTGGCCCTTGTCGACGGAACCGATGCCGCCGCGCACGACCTCGGTGAGGTAGGAACCCTCATTGACGCCAAGTCCGAGCACGGCGGCGACGAAGGGCGTGACCACATCGACCATGCGCTCGTCGACGAGGCCCGGAATATAGAGCCGCGGGAAGACAAGGGCGATGTTAAACCAGATGAGAAGCTGCAGCAGCACCGGCGTTCCCCGGAAGATCCAGACATAGAGCCAGGCGGCAAAACGCAGGATCGGATTTTCCGACAGCCGCATGATGCCGAAGGCAAAGCCGAGGACGACGCCGAGCGCAAGGGCGCAGGCCGAAATCAGCAGCGTCCAGCCGAAGCCGGTGACGATCACACCGGCCGTGAGGAATTGCCCGACCACGGGCCATTGGATTTGCCCGACGGCAAAGGCGCGGCCGATGACGGCGAGAAGCAGAAGCACGATGCCGCCGCTGACCCAGCGTCCGGGGTGCCGCAGGCGGCGCACCGCCACATTCGGGCCGGGCAGGTCCGCAAGGGACAGCGTGGCGGTTGTTTTCGGAGCGGCGTGAGACATGATATCCATGTTGTAGGGTTAGGCCTACAACTTACTAGGTCCCTTTCCGGCAGGAGTCAAGCGGCCTTTTGGTTTCGATATGGAGAGCGTTGGCCGCGGCATCCCGAGCGTCCGGGAACTCCCGGCGACTTGGCGCATTAGAGATGGACGCGCGTTTTGGAGAACCTCATGGATAACAAGGACCGATTGATCCTGGCGCTTGCCGCCCTTCTTCGCGCCGAGCGCGAGACCCGTGGCGCGCTGATGGACGCGCTGGAAGAGGATTCCATTTCGCGGGAAACCTTGCTTGCCATTCTGTCCGATCCGATCCCGGTCGTCACCCAAGAGGACATCGCCTTCGCCGAGCGTTTCGCCATGTCGAGGCATCTGCCCATCGAGAGGAAAGGCTGATGGCGCCGCGCGCATTCTGGAAAGGTTATCTCAAGCTCTCGCTCGTCACCTGTCCGGTTGCCATGTCGCCGGCGATCTCTCAGGAAGAAAAAGTCCGCTTCCGCACGCTTAACGGCAAGACCGGCAATCCCGTCGTCAGCCGATATGTCGATGCCGTTACCGGCAAGCCGGTGAGCGAGGACGACGAGGTGAAGGGCTATCCGCGCGGCGAGGACGACTACGTCATGCTGGAGGAGGACGAGATCGAGGCGGTGGCGCTGGAAAGCACGCGCACCATCGATATCGATATGTTCGTGCCGCGCGAATCCATCGAATGGATCTGGTACGATGCGCCGCATTTTCTCGTGCCGAACGATACGGTGGGGGAGGAGGCGTTCTCCGTCATCCGCGAGGCCATGGCCTCGACCGGCACGGTCGGCATTTCCCGGCTCGTGCTTTACCGGCGGGAAAGAGCGGTGATGCTGGAGCCGCGCGGTAATGGCATCGTCCTGTGGACGCTGCGCTATGGCGACGAGGTGCGCGACGAAAAGGACTATTTCGCAGGTCTGAAGGATGCCAAGCCCGACCCCAAGGCGCTTTCGCTGGTGAAGGCGCTGATCGAGGAGCGCACGAAAGCCTGGGACCCGAAAATGGTGGACGATCCGGTGCAGGACCGGCTGCTCGATATTATCGCTGCGAAGAAGAAGGGTCGCAAGCGCCCTGCCAAGGCAAAGGCGCCGCCGCCGACATCGGGCAACGTCATCAACATCATGGATGCCCTGCGCCGCAGCATCAAGGCGGAGGGCAAGGGCAAGTAGCTCAGCCTTTTATCTTCAACGGCTCGGCCGCCTGGATGAAATCCTCCCAAGGATCGGCCGCAAGCGCCTGCAGGCGCGTCGGCGTGTTCTCCACTGTGAAATAGGCAGGACCGATATCTGGGCCGAGTTCGTTCCACGACAGCGGCATGGAAACGGCCGCGCCGGGACGGGCGCGTGTGGAATACGGCGCCACCGCTGTCATGCCGCGCTGGTTGCGCAGATAGTCGATGAGGATCTTTCCGCCGCGCTTCGACTTGGTGATGGTGGAGACGTAGCTTTCCGGGCTGTCCTTTGCCATGGCATCGGCGATGCCCTTGCAGAAGGTCTTGATCGCCGGCCAATGCGCAGATGGTTTCAGGGGCGCGCAGACATGCAGGCCCTTGCCGCCGGACGTTTTGACGAAGGCGTTGAGCCCGGCGGCCTCGAGCCGTTTTCGCGTTTCCTCGGCCGCATCGATGACCGCCTGCCACGAGACGCCCTCGCCGGGATCGAGGTCCATGATGATGCGGTCCGGCCGCTCCCAGTCGGCGAGTGTCGAGCCCCAGGGGTGGATTTCCAGGACCGCCGATTGCACAAGGCTCATCAGCCCGTCGAAGCCCTCGATCGCGACATAGGGTTCGTCGTCCTTTGTCGCCGGGTCCTGCACCTCGATGATATGGGCGTTGATGCCTTTCCAGGCGTGTTTCTGGAAGAAAGTCTGGCCGTCTATACCGCTCGGCGCGCGCAGAAGTGCGAGCGGACGCCCGACAATATGCGGGGCGATGTAGCGCCAGACCTCGGTGTAGTAGTCCGCAAGCCCTTCCTTGGTAACCCCTTCATCGGGCCAGTAGACCCGGTCGAAATGGGTGAGGCGCACTGTGCGGCGCGGCGGCTTTTCGGCTTGCCGCGCGAGGGTGGCTTTGGCTTTCGGTATTTCGGCGACGACCTCGGATGCCGGCTTGTCTTCCCTGAGGCCCCGGAACGACGCGTGCCGCAGATGCCCGTCGGCCGTCCAGGCGCGGAACTCCACTTCCGCGACCAGTTCCGGCTGCACATATCGCGCCTGCCGCGCCTCCTCCGCCGTCAACTTCCGTCCGAAGGGACTTTCATCCGTCCTCATGCGGGAGAGGCGCTTAAAGAGGTCGGCGGCGACGGATGCGCTGAAGCCGGTCCCGACCCGGCCGACAGGTTCCAGTTTCCCCTCCTTGTAGACGCCGAGCACCAACGAACCGATCGCCTGGCGCGAGACCGTGGAAGGCGCATAGCCACCGATGACGAATTCCTGCCGGGCCGAGCATTTCGATTTGATCCAGCTCTTGCCGCGGCCTCCACGATAGGGCGCGTCGCGCAGCTTCGAGACGACGCCCTCGAGACCAAGGCGGCAGGCATGACGCAGCACCAGCGCGCCGGTCTCGTCGAAATGGCCGCTATAGCGCAGGATGCCGCCCGCGCCCGGCACCAGCTTTTCGAGAAGCGCCTTGCGCTCCTCCAGTGGCAGGCGGGTCAGGTCGTAGCCGTCGAGATGGAGAAGATCGAAGGCATAGAAAATGAAGCGATGGTCCCGTCCCTCGCTGAGATCGGCTTGCAGGGCTGAAAAGTCGGATGCGCCAGTGCCGGTCTCGACCACGATTTCGCCGTCGATGAGCGCGGTACCGACCGGCAACGCGGCAAGCGCGGCAACCACGGCCTTGCCGAACTTCTTCGTCCAGTCCAGCCCGCTGCGGGTCAGAAGCTTGACCCGGCCGGCCTCGATCCGCGCCTGCAGCCGATAGCCGTCGAACTTGATCTCGTGCAGCCAGCGTTCGCCGGCCGGCGGAGCGCTGGCGAGCGTCGCCAGGGCCGGCGACAGGAAGTTCGGCAGCTTCGCTTTGCGCACGCCCTTGATATCGGAAGGATCGGGTGCTTCCTTCTGTGGCTCTTCTTTCTTTTTTGCCTTTGCATCAGTCTTTTTCGGGGATTTGCGGATGCGACCGGTTTTCGAGGACCAGCCGGGCTCCTCGCCGGCGACATCGGCGAGCTGCCGTCCTGTCTTGACCGATTCCGGCCGCGCGTCGAGCAGATCGTCCTTGCCTTCGGGAACGGCGAATTCGTCGTCTCCTTTCATCAGCAGCCAGTTCTCGCGCTTTTCGCCGGGCTTGCCGTGCATGCGCACCAGATGCCAGCGCCCGTGCAGCTTCTCGCCGTAAAGGGTGAACTCAAGGTGCCCCTTGGCATAGGCTTTTCGTGCATCACCGATCGGCTCCCAAGTGCCGCGGTCCCAGACGATGACGGTGCCGCCGCCATATTCGCCCTTGGGGATAGTGCCTTCGAAATCGCCGTAGGCGAGGGGGTGGTCTTCCACATGCACGGCCAGCCGCTTTTCGCTCGGCGTCAGGCTCGGGCCGCGCGTCACCGCCCAGCTTTTGAGGACGCCATCCATTTCGAGGCGGAAATCGTAGTGAAGCCGTGTCGCATCGTGCTTTTGGATCACGAAGCTGTGGCCTTCCTTGCGGGCTTTCCGGCCCCGCGGCTCGGAGGTGGCCTTGAAATCCCGTTTCTGCCGGTAGACGTTCAGCGTTGCCATTCTCAGCCCGCCTTCCTGCGACTTGGTGCCGGCTTTTTCGCACCGCGCTTTGCGGGCTTTTCATCTTTTCCCGCACTCTGGCGTAGCGCTTCCATCAGATCGATGACCTTTCGCTCGGCCTTCGCTTTGACCGGCCGTATCTTCCGACCCTCGATCTTCGCCTTCACGACCTCGGCAAGCGCGGCATCGTAACGGTCGTCGAAAGTCTTGGGGTCGAAGCGGCCGCTCTTCGTCTTGATGATGTGCTCGGCAAGTTCCAGCATCTCGCCCTTGAGCTTGATGGCGGGAATCTCCGCAAAGGCCTTCTCGGCCGAGCGCACTTCATAATTGTAGTTGAGGGTGGCGGCGACGAACCCTTCGTCTTCAGGTCGAATGAGAAGGGTGCGCACCCGGCGGAAGAGCACGGTCTCGGCCAGCGCTGCCACCTTCTTCGTTTTCATGCCCTCGCGGATCAGGGCGAAGGCCTCCGCGCCATGCCGGTCGGACGGCGTGAGATAATAGGGCTTGTCGAGATAGAGATCGTCGATGTCGTCGCAGGCGATGAACGCTCCGATCTCCAGCGTCTTGTCGTTCTGCGGCATGGCGGCGGCGATCTCCTCCGGATCGAGCGCGATATAGTCGTTGTCGCCGACCTCGTAGCCTTTCATCTGGTCGTCGCGCTCCACGACCTTGCCCGTCTCGCTGTCGACGAACTCGCGGTGCAGGCGGTGCCCGGTCTTGCGGTTGAGCATGTGGAAAGCGATGCGCTCGCCTGTCGACGCCGCCGTGTAAAGCGCGACCGGGCAGACCAGCTCGCCCACCTTCAGGAAACCTTTCCAGTTTGCTCTTGGTGCCACGCATCTTCTCCGCTTCAAAACGGAAGCAATGCCGGCGAGCTTCAATTGTTCCGTTGGGCGGGGTGGTTTGCGGGAAGTTGCCCCGGTGCCCCTTCTTTATCCCGCGAGGGAACATCATCGGGGTTAGGCGGGTTTGGGGGCGAGCCGTTACCAATGGAGATCGAAATGCGTGAGACCGATGTGCGTTACCCCATGCCGCCGCAACCAACTCAGGAG
This sequence comes from Rhizobium sp. Root1212, assembly GCF_001424985.1. Taxonomy (GTDB): domain Bacteria; phylum Pseudomonadota; class Alphaproteobacteria; order Rhizobiales; family Rhizobiaceae; genus Pararhizobium. Next base: position 88,443 of record NZ_LMDA01000005.1, on the reverse strand, counting down.
CAATCACCGCCTGGCTTCACAAAAGCGATGGACCCCATCCCCGATCATGGTGAGGAGAGTTATACGGGCGCCGGTCGCCTGAAAGGCAAGGTGGCCCTGATCACCGGTGCGGATTCCGGTATTGGCCGGGCGGTTGCGATCGCCTTCGCCCGCGAGGGTGCCGATATCGTGATTTCCTATCTTAACGAGGACGAAGACGCGAAAGAAACGGCACGCTGGGTTGAAAAGGCGGGGCGCAAGGCAGTCCTGATGCCGGGCGACATAACGAGCGAGGATCATTGCCAATCGGTCGTCCGCCAGTGCCTGGAAGATTTCGGCCGGCTCGACATTCTGGTCAACAACGCCGCCTTCCAGCGAACCTATGCCGATATCGGCGACATCAGCGCCGAGGAATGGGATCGGACCTTTCGGACCAACATCTATGCGCCGTTTTTCCTCGCCCGCGCGGCAATCCCCCATATGAAGCGCGGCGGCGTGATCATCAACACGACCTCGATCCAGTCTCGCCAGCCTTCGGCACACCTTCTCGCCTACGCCTCAACGAAAGGGGCGATTTCGAATTTCACCGCAGGTCTTGCCGAAATGCTCGCCGACAAGGGCATCCGCGTGAATGCGGTGGCGCCGGGGCCGATCTGGACGCCGCTTATACCCTCCACCATGCCGCCGGAGAAAACGAAGACGTTCGGCAAGCAGACGCTGCTTGGCCGGGCCGGCCAGCCGGCGGAACTGGCGGGTGCCTATGTCCTGCTGGCTTCCGATCTCGGCAGCTATATGACCGGTGCCGTGATCCCGGTCACCGGCGGCGAGATCATGATCTGAGGAAGAGACCTTTCGGCACGGCGAATGGGAGGAGACGGCCCGATCATCGTTCGGTCGCGATCATGGGTGGCGGTGATTGCGGCCACACGGCAGGAAGTTAAGCGGGCTTGCTCTGGCGGGCAAGCAGGACGAACAGTACGTCGAGCATGACATACATCGGTCCACGGCCGGTTGGCACGCTCAGGGGGTGGCTGGAGGCGCGGTAGGCGTTGAGATTGATGTTCTCGTCTGCGAGCGAAGCGACGATCGAACCGCCGGGGGAGATCGAAAGGATGCGCGCGCCCGCCTTCTTGGCGATTTCCATATTCGAGATGAGATAGCTCGTGCGGCCCGAGAAGGAGAGCACGAAGAGCACGTCCTGCGCCGTCAGCCGCGGGGCGGAGATCATCTGCAGGGTCGGGTCGGCATAGGCGACGCTGGCGATGCCGAGCGAGGCAAGACGATGCTGCGCCTCGCTGGCGAGGAAGCCGGAGCCGCCATAGCCGTAGACGTCGATGCGGCGGGCGGCGGCGAGCATGTCGACGGCGCGGCGCAGGCCGTCGAGGTCGAGATCGTGCCGGGCTTCGCGAAGGGCAGCGGCAGCACGATTGAAGATGTCATCGACGAGACCGGTGAACGGGTCGTCGCCGTTTTCCGCCGGGCTCTCCGGCGGCTGGCGCACGGCCAGCTGCTGGGCGAGCTTCAGGCGGAAATCCGGAAAGCCGTCGCAATCGAGCCGACGGCAGAAGCGGATGACCGAGGGTTCGCTGACCTTGGCGATCCTTGCCGCATCCGTGATCGACCAGGTGATGGCCGTGCTCGGCGTATCGAGGATCGCTTCCGCGATCCTGCGTTCGGCGGGCGTGAAGTGCGACAGGGATTGCCGGATCAGGTCGAGCATGAAACCCTTTGTTTCGTAAAGACTACAACGTCCCGTCGGCCATCAGCTTCGACAGGCAGGACGATTGATAGTCAAAACCGGGCTGCGCCACAACGAGCCTTTTGACGGAGTCGAGCGCATCTTCACGCGGTTCCACAGGCTTGCCGTCCGCATCGCGCGCATGGACCTCGCCGCCCGCCGCCTGGACGAGCTGGATGCCGGCGGCGATGTCCCAGGCGCTGAACTTCGATTCGTAGCAGATGGCGACGCGCCCGACGGCGACATAGGCCAGATGCAGCGCGCAGGAGCCGAGGCGGCGCACGGCGCGGAACGAGTTGACGAGGTCGGCATGGGCCTCCTGCGCCTCCCGCGAGGGACGCGCGCCCTCGTAGGGGGCGTTGGTCAGCACCTCGACCTCCCGATCGGTGCGTCCGCGCAGGAACGGCGTAACCGCTTCACCGTTCAGCGTCAGGCGGCCGCCGGCTGCCATGAACAGTTCTTCGCGGACGGGATCGTAGATCACGCCGCAGACCGGTTCGCCCTTGTGGTAGGCAGCGATCGAGACGGCGAAGAAGGGCAGGCCCGAGGCGAAATTGCTAGTGCCGTCGATCGGGTCGATGATCCAGGTGGTATCGCCTTCGCCCTGCCAGCCGCCTTCTTCGCCGAGGATGCGGGAGGCGGGAATGCGCGACCAGATGACGCCGCAGGCGGCCTTTTCCGCCGCCTTGTCGGAGGCCGTCACGATGTCGAAGAAGCCGGCCTTCTGTTCCGTCGCCAGCGTTTCCGGGCTCGCATTGACGAAGCCGCGATGGGCAACCTGCCCAGCGGCGATTGCCGCCTCTCGGGCCACGTCTACGATGGTTTCGAGGAGGTTGTCGGTGATGGGCTTGGTGAGTGTCATGCGGCTTTTCCCAATGTGGCAGTTTCCGTTTCCGGCAGGACCCAGACGGGCCGGCTGTCGATGGAGAGTTTCAAGGTCTGACCGACCTCGGCGACACCGGACTTGTAGTAATCCGTGTCGAGGAAGACGCATTCCTGGCCTTCGAGGTCGGTGAGGTATTCGACATAGGCGCCCTGGAAGACGACGCGGCGCACCTTCGCCTCCATCGTGCCATCGGCATCGACGCGGATATGCTCCGGGCGTACGACGCAACGCACGGCTTGACCCAGCTTGAAATCGCGGCCATTCCGCGCCAGCGCGAAGGCGACCGTCGAGGCGATACGCACGCTGACCGTGGTGTCGTCGACCGCTTCGACCTTGCCGTTCAGGATGTTGGCCTTTCCCATGAACTCGGCGACGAAGCCGGTGCCGGGGCGCGAATAGACGTTGAGCGGGCTGTCGTCCTGCTCGATAACGCCGTTGCGCATCACGACCACGCGATCGGAAATCGCCATGGCCTCGCTCTGGTCGTGGGTGACGTAGAGGCTGGTGATGCCGAGGCGCAGCTGGATGGCGCGCAGTTCGTCGCGCATGCGTTCGCGCAGCTGGGCATCGAGGTTGGACAGCGGTTCGTCGAACAGCAGCACCTTCGGCTGGGTGACGACGGCGCGGGCGAGCGCCACGCGCTGCTGCTGGCCGCCCGAAAGACGCGACGGCGAGCGATCGGCATATTGGGCGAGCGCCATGGTCTCGAGGATGGTGTTGACGCGGTCCTTCATCTCGGCCTTCGGCAGGCTGAGCAGGCGCACGCCGTATTCGACGTTTTCACGCACCGTCATGTGCGGGAAGAGGGCGTAGCTCTGGAACACCATGCCGACATTGCGGGCATTGACGGGAACATTGGTGACGTCGCGGCCGCCGATGGTGATGGTACCGTCCGAGGGCGTCTCGAAGCCGGCGAGCATGCGCAGCGTCGTCGTCTTGCCGCAGCCGGAGGGGCCGAGCAGGGTGACGAGCGTGCCTTCCTCGATGGTGAGGTTCAGACGGTCGACGGCGGTTGCGCCGGCCACGCCGGGGAAGCGCTTGGTTATATTGGAGAAGATGACTTTCGACATGGGGCTTACCTCTTCGATGCCGAATTGAGAACGAGCTGCATGACCGCCAGGATGGCGAGCACGACGAAGACGAGGATGCTGCAATAGGCCGCCGCGACGCCGAGCTTCAGCGTTTCCACCTGCGAGAGGATGGTGACGGTGATCAGCGTCCAGTTGGCCGAGACCAGGAAGATCACCGCCGACAGCGTCGTCAGCGAGCGGGTGAGCGCATAGGAGAGCGAGGTGAACAGCGCGGGCTTCAGGAGCGGCAGCGTGACCTGGAAGAAGGTCCGCGTGTTCGAGGCGCCGAGGATGGTGGAAGCCTCCTCGATCGACTTGTCGATCTGGCGCAGCTGGTTGGAGCCCGCCTCGATGCCGACCTGCAGGTTCTTCACCACCATGGCAGCGACGACGATGAAGGCGGTGCCGGTGAGCAGCAGGGGGGCCGCATTGAACGTGCTGACATAGCCGATACCGAGGATGGTGCCGGGGGCGGCGAAGGAGAGCAGTGTCGCCCATCGCAAGAGGAAGCTGCCCGGAAACGCCTTACGGATCAGAAGGTAGGCGATCAACATGCCGGCGATGGCGGTGATCGGAGTGGCGATGCCGGCGAGCAGCAGCGAGTTGGTGAGCGTCTGGAAGCCGGCCGTGAAGACGGTGGCGTAGTGATCGAGCGTCAGCGTGTTATTGACGCCGGGCAGCTTGGTGAAGGAGACGTAGACCACCGTCAGGTAGAACAGCAGGATGGCGGCGACGATGGCGTAGCAGCCGAGCGTCAGCGGCACGACGACCCCGCCGGAAATGCGGATCGTCTGGGTAGACGGCTTGCCGGTGACGGTGACGTAGCTGCGCTTGCTCACCCAGTAGCGATGGATGAGGAAGGCGGTCATGGACGGCACCAGCATGAGGCTTGCGAGCAGCGCGCCGGCCTGCAGGTTGAAATAGCCGACCATCTGCGAATAGGCCTCGACGGCGAGCGTGTTGTAATTGCCGCCGATCAGCATCGGATTGCCGAAGTCCTCGACCGACTTGACGAAGACGAGCAGCGTCGAGGACAGGATCGCCGGTGTCACCAGCGGTAGCGTCACCCGCGAAAAGGTCGTCCAGCGCGAGGCGCCGAGCGAGGCGGAAGCATCTTCCAGCGCCGTATCGATCGACTGCAGCATTCCGCGGATGTTGAGATAGGCGATGGGCGTGAAGGCCAGCGACTGAATCAAAACAAGGCTATGGAAGCCGTAGACATTGGCGTTGCGGATGCCGAGCAACTCGCGGGTGATGAGGCCCGAGCGGCCGAACAGGATGACCACCGCCAGCGCCATGACGAAGGGCGGTGAGATGATCGGCAGCAGCGCCACGCCGTGCACGAAGGTTTTTCCGGGCATGGTGGTGCGCGTCGCGCAGAAAGCGAGCAGGAAGCCGGCGGCCGTGGCGATCACAGCCGAGGTCGCGCCGAGCAACAGCGTGTTGAGGAACGAGGTCCAGACGAAGGACTGGGACAGCGTGTCGATCAGCACGCCGAGATCGAAACCGTGATCGGTGACGACGGCCTGCTTCATCACGACGAAGATCGGCAGGGCGGCGAAGACTAATACCGAGAGTGTGACGAGGGCGAAGATGCCGAACAGCCACGGATCGACGACGATCTTGCGCAGAAAGGCCGGCGACGTCCCGCTCCTTGCGGGCGGGGTCGCTTGCGAAACGAGGGTCATGGGGGCTCCTTGGGCAATTCCAGGAACGGCCTGCCGCTCGGAATCGCGTAAGACAAAAGAGTGGAGCATTCCCGCGCCGGAGAATAGGCGGGAATGCTCCTGCCTGCTGTTATAGGGCCTGCCGCCGTTACTTGGCGTCGGCCTTATGGCGCACGTCGTTTTCGTAGCGCTCCAGCAGGCGTGCCCGGTTCTGGCCCGCCCAGGTGAAATCGTAATCGATCATCTTCACGCTGGAGAGGTCGATCTTGGCGTTGGGGTTCTTGTAGCCCGGCACGATTGGGCCGCGGAAGGTTGCGCCCATGGCAGCCTGGCCCTTGTCGGTCAGCACCCAGTCGAGGAAGGCGCTCGCACCCTTGGCCTGCTCTTCCGGTGCATTGGCGACTGCGGCTGCGGCATTGACTTCAAAGCCGGTGCCTTCTTCCGGGAAGGAATAGCCGATCGGATAACCCTGTGCGAGGGCGGCTTCGATGTCCTGCGTATAGGCCATGGCAAGCGCGATCTCGTTGTTGGCGACCATTCGCGACGGAGCGACACCCGAGCGGGTGTACTGCACGACGTTCTTGTCGACTTCCTTCATCAGTTCAAAGGCCGGCTCTTCGCCCAGAAGCTGGACGATCGAGGCGAGCGCCACATAGGCGGTGCCTGAAGATGCCGGATGGGCGAGTGCGACACTGTCCTTGAAGACCGGATCGGCGAAGGACTTCCAGCTGGTCGGCGGCTTGGCGCCGATCTCATCGAGGACCTGCTGGCTGTAGGCGAAGACGATGGGCGACAGCGAGATCGGCGTCCAGCGGCCTTCCTTGTCGGTGTAGCGCTGGTCGACCTTGTCGATGTTAGCCGCCTTGTGCGCGGCGAGCAGGCCTTCGCTGGCGGCCTGGATGAAGTTGTCGGCCGCACCTGCGAGCCACAGGCCAGCCTGCGGATTGGCTTTTTCAGCGCGGATACGGGCCAGGATTTCGCCGGCCCCGATGCGCACGAACTGCGCCTCGATACCGGTATCGTCCTTGAAGGCCTTCAGGACGGCGCCGCAATCGTCTTCCGACATCGGGCAATAAACAGTCATCCCCGCGGCTTCGGCGACACCGGCCGAGAAGACATGCGAGCACAGGACTGCGAGCGCTGAAGCCAGCGCGAAACGGCGTTTCATATCGATTTCCTCCAGGTAAACGTCACGGCCCCTATGAAAGCCAGAGCCTTCAAGTCTCTCTCGCCGTGCGTGATTTCGGATATAGTGAAGAAAGCTACATTCGTCAATTGAAATGTAGGAGATTTACAAAATCTCCTGAAGAGCCAATTCACCTCATTCCACCGCCGCCCGCAACGCACGCATGATCTCATCGGCGAACATCGAGGCGGCCAGCGCACGGCCGCGCTTTTCGCGCTGGACGAGCGAGAGCACGTTCTTTCCGAAGGTGCGGTCGCGGATCTGCACATAGGTCAGGAGGCCGTTGCGCTGCTCCTCGGCAATGTCGAACTTGCTGAGAAAAGCGATGCCGTCGCCGCTGGCGGCAAGGCACTTCATCGCCTCGATGGAGTTGGTGAGGAAGGCGGGCTCCACGCTAAGCCCCGCTTCCATGAAGGCTTCGGCGACGATGCCGTGGATCAGCATCGACTTGTCGGCAAAGATCAGCGGATAGGGCTCGCAGAAGGAAAGCGGCAGGGTCTCCATGGTGGCCAGCGGATGCTCGGGCGAGACGACGGCGCCCAGCCGCGTGTCGATCTTCCAGAGCGTTTCGAGTTGGGGCATGGCGGGCAGGTTGAAGGCAAGGCCGAGATCTGCCTCGCCGTCGATGACAGCCTGCACGATATCGCGCACGAACATCACCCGGATGGAAATTTTCAGGCGCGGGTGGCGGGCGCAAAAACTGGCCGCTGCCTTCGGCACGATGCCGCCGGCAAGGCCGTTCATCGTGGCGATGATGACTTCGCCGCTCTGTAGGGTCTTGATATCGCGGATTTCCGCCTCGACCTGGCTGTATTCCTTGATCGTCCGGCGCACATGGGCAAGCAGGATTTCGCCGGCGGGCGTCAGGCGCAGGCCGCGCGGCAGCCGCTCGAACAGCGGCTCGCCGATCGCCTCTTCCAGCTGTAGCACATGCTTGTTGATCGCCGATGGCGCGACGTTCAGGCGCTCGCCGGCCGCCCGGATCGAGCCCAGCCGCGCCACCTCGTCGATATAGCGCAGCACGCGGGAATGCAGCATCTCCGTCTCCTCCATCCGTTCTCGAAAAGCGCACGCTCTGCGCAGAAAATACTGCTTTTCGGAAACGGTTCAATCGCGTTCTATGGTTTTCAAGAGGCGCGGGGGCAGGAGCCGCCGCGGAGACTGACTGGAGGACTACAGTGAATACAGTGGAAGCCGCTCACTACGACAAGGTGCGCGCCATTTTTGCCATCCTGAACGGGGAAGGGGAAGCGGACCTGCTTCTCAAGAACCTCAACATCCTCGATGTGCACGGTGAGACCGTCTATCAGGGCTCGATCCTTGTCCACGACAAGCGCATCGTCGCGCTCAACCCGGACGAGGCCGTGCTGAAGGTGAAGGACGTTTTCGACGGCAAGGGGCTTTATGCCATTCCGGGCCTGATCGATGCCCATATCCATTTCGAATCCCAGCTTGCCCATCCGACGGCGCTGGCCGAGGCGATGGTGCCCTGCGGCACCACGACCATCTATTCCGAATGCCTCGACCTGTTGAGTGCTGCCGGCGAAGAGGGCGTGCAGGCGGCGGAAAACCTGTTCCGCGACTACGACAAGCTGCCCTACCGGCTCTACGCCTTCGCGCCGGGCAAGAAGACGGCGGCCTCCGTTACGGAAGCCGTCTTGAAGATGGAGCCGGTGATCGGTCTCGGCGAGTTCGAGCACTTCACCTATTCCTCCGGCAATGACGACGACTTCCGCAAAGCCGCCTGGGTGCGCGCCCGCGGCGGGTTCATGAATGGTCACTGGGGCGTCACCGCGCTCTCCGACATGGTCCTCAACTACCTGCCGGCCATCGGCTGCTCCAACAATCACGATGTCTGGAACGAGAAGGACATCGAAAAGAGCATCCGTTACGGCTTCCCGACCCATATCAAGTTCGGCGTCGGCAGCGCGGAAGTGATCAAGGTGCTGTTGCGGTCGATTGTCGACCGCAAATGGCCGACCGACAACTTCATGCTCTGCACCGACAACATCTCGGTCGAGCGCCTGTTGACCATGGGACATATGGACTGGATCATCTCGCTCTGCGCCGAGATGGGCATCAACCCGATCCATGCGATCAAGATGGCGACCCTGAACACGGCGCGCTCCTTCCACATGGAAGACAAGATCGGCTCGCTGACGCCGGGCCGTTTCGCCGATATCGTGCTGACCGACAGCCTGTCGAAGATCAACCCGCTTTACGTCTTCAAGGACGGCGAGCTGGTGGCGGAGAACCGCAAGCTCTTGAAAAATGCCGAGATCGATTATTCCGGCATGTGCAAGAAGGGTGTGCCCGGCCTCGGCGATCTCACGCCGGAGCAGTTGGACATCGTGCCGCTCGAAATCTCCGAGGACGGCAGCCAGGCCAAGGTCTATTTCTTCGACGTCTATGGCCGCGGCCACGCCAAGTTCTATCAGGAAGTCTGGGCGCCGTTGAAGGATGGCAAGGTGGTGCCGGAAGTCGATGGCGTCAAATACAGCCGCCTGTCGGTCATCCAGCGCTATGCCGATGGCAAACGCCATATCGTCAACGGCCTGTTCAAGGGCGTTTCGATCGATCGCGGCGCGGTCGCGACCTTCTGGCCGGCGCCGAAGCCCTACTTCGTCGTCGTGGGCGAGGAGAGTGCGGAGATGTGCCACTGCGTCAGGCAGGTCGATACCCATGCGGGCGCCTGCATCGTCACGGACGGCAAGGTCGAAAAGGCGGTCATGCCGCTCGAAATCTACGGCGTCATGGCGAACATGAGCGTTTCCGAACTGACGGCTGCCGCCAGCGCCATCGATACGGCCCTTGAGGAGATGGGCAACCGCAACGAAGGCGAGCCCGTGGTCAACAAACTGCTCAGCCTCTTCATTTCTCTGCATCGCTTCCGGCTGATGCACTGACATCGGATTGCCGGCAGGCCTTTAAGCCTGCCGGCATCACAAATCTTGCGGATTGACCGGGAGAAGGAGTTCCGCGACATCCGCGTAAAAACGTTTTTAAGCGCGGCAGGCCGGGAGTGACGGGAGGCTCCGCGCAACACCCTTGGGAGGAAACCATGGCACACAATGCGGCGGAAGCCGAAATCGTCGATACCGGCAGCCTGACCCGGCGCTGGATCATGTATATTCTCGGGATCTATATCCTGACCTTCGGCGTCAGCCTGGCGATCCGCGCCGGCGTCGGCATTTCGCCGCAGAGCAGCCTGACGCGCACCATGACGCTCGTCTATCCGCCGCTCAGCCAGGGCACCTACAACTTCATGCTCGAGCTGATCATGCTCGGCTTGACCTATCTGGTGCTGCCCAAGGATTTCACGCTGAAGAATTTCGCCTCGCTGATCCCGGCCTTCGTGCTGGCGGTCTGCCTGGACTTGAACCTGAAGCTCACCGAGTTCATCCAGCTCGACGTCTATTATTACAAGGTCGCGCTGCTGGCGATCGGCGATGCGGCGCTCGCCTTCGGCCTGTTCCTGATGATCCGCGCCAATCTGGTGCTGATGCCGATCGATATGTTCGTCAACACCATCTTCAAGCGCACCGGCTGGAAGTGGGGCAACATCAAGACCGCTTTCGACTGCACGCTTCTGGTGACGGCGGCGCTGATCGGCCTCGGCTTCCTGGGCGAGATCAAGTTCATCCGCGAAGGCACGATCCTCAACGCCATCCTGGTCGGCCAGTACATCAGGCTCTATTTCTTCCTCTACAAGAAGATGAGCGCGAAGAATGGCCCGTCCAAATCCGGCACGGTCGAGCAGGCGGCAGAGTAATTACAAGCCCGAAGGCTTGAGGGCAGGGCGCTCCGAAGGGGCGCCCTGTCGCGTTTCTGCCTGACGGGGCAGGCGAACGCGCCGCGATATCCAATGATGTACGACAACGTGCGGCTGGGAACAGGTGCGCGTTTTTAGGCATGAATAGCGGATTCATAACGGATTTCTATAGGTTCATCTCATCGTTTCATGATTTGACCCCATTGCCACCCTTGACTTGATGAGCCTTCCCCTGACACATTTCGTTGTCAGACATCTTACATAAAACTGATGGATCATTGGGAGGATCATATGAAAAAGCTTTTCGTGCGACTGGCCGTAGGTGCGGCCTTCGTCGCCGCTGCCGTCTCTGCCCATGCCGGCGAGACGCTCAACCGCGTCATGGAAAAGAAGGCGATGGTCGTCGCCACCAACAGCGGCTGGCCGCCCCAGAGCTATCTCGACGACAGCAACGAGATGGTCGGCTTCGACATCGACGTGTCGCGCGAGATCGCCAAGCGCCTCGGCGTCGAGGTGAGCTTCGAGACACCGGATTGGGCGACGCTGACCGGCGGCCGCTGGCAGGGCCGTTATGACCTCGGCGTCGGTTCCGTCACGCCGACCAAGGCCCGCGCCCAGGTGATCGACTTCGTCGGCATCTACTACTACAGCCCTTACGTCTACGTCGTGCACAAGGACAGTGACGCCAAGTCGGTGACCGACCTCAACGGCAAGGTCATCGGCGTCGAGACGGCGACGACCTCGGAAGACTTCATCAATCGCAAGCTTGAAATCGATGCGCCGGGCCTGCCGCCGATCGAATACAAGCTGGAGCCGGGCGAAGTTCGCACGTTTGCTGACTCCATGCTGCCCTTCGACGACCTGCGCCTCGGCGCCGGCGTTCGTCTCGATGCCGTCATCGCGCCGGAACAGACCGCGATGAACGCCATCAAGAACGGCTACCCGGTCAAGGTTCTCGATGGCGAATATGCCTTCCGCGAGCCGCTCGTCGTCATCGCCGAGAAGGTTGATCCGGAATGGACCGCCAAGGTTGGCGGCATCATCGAGGAGATGAAGAAGGACGGCACGCTGGGTACGCTGACCACCAAGTGGTATGGCAAGGACTACAGCGCAGACTGATCGACGACCGGCGCGGGCGGCACTTTCGCCCGCGCCACTATTTTATTCGAGGGGGAGCATGCCGATGACCTATCCGGACACCTATTACAAACGAACCATGGCGGACCAGACGGCGCGCCCGGCCCTTTCGGGCACGGTGGAATGCGACGCAGTCATCGTCGGCGGCGGCCTCGCCGGCCTCTCGGCCGCGCTGCAGCTTGCCCGCGCCGGCAAGCGCGTCACGGTGCTGGAAGCTGAAAGCGTCGGCTTCGGCGCTTCCGGCCGCAATGGCGGCTTCGTCAGCCCCGGCTACGCGACGGGTGGGGAGGATATTGCCCGTATCGCCGGCAAGGACAATGCGCGCAAGCTGCACCATCTCTCTATCGAAGGTATGGAGTTCATCCGCGAAAACATCAGGACGCTTGGCATCGACGATGCCGCCCCCGAGCCCGGCATCATGAGCGTGTTGCGCTATGACGATGGCGAAAGCCTCAAGGCCTATGCGGAAGCGACCCGCAAGGAATATGGCTACGAACTCGAATATATGGACCGCGACGCCGTGCGCGCCGTGCTGAAGTCCGAGCGCTATTTCCAGGCGCTGCGCAATCCGAACGCCTTCCACATGCACCCGCTCAATTACCTGCGCGCCATCGCGCGGGAAATCGAACGCCTCGGCGGGCGCATCTGTGAGCAGTCGCCGGCACTCTCGGTTGATTTTTCCGGCGCGGAAAAGCGCGTGAAGACGGCCGGCGGCGAAGTGAAGGCCAAGGATGTCGTCTTCACGACGGGCGGCTATACCGGATCGCTGAACGGCAAGCTGAAGCGCTCCTACCTGCCCATCGCCACCTATGTCATGGTCAGCGAGGATGCGCCGGAACTGATCGCCACGGCGATCGCCACGCGGAGCGCCATCGGCGACAACCGCCGGGCCGGCGACTATTACCGCCTCGTCGATGGTGGCCGCCGCATCCTCTGGGGCGGGCGCATCACTACCCATGCCGCCTCGACGGCCGGCCTCGTCAAGGAATTGCGCGCCGAAATGGTCGGTACCTATCCGCAGCTGGCCGGCCTCAAGACCGAACTCGCCTGGTCCGGGCTCATGTCCTATGCCCGTCACCTGATGCCCCAGATCGGGCGTATGGCGCCCGGTGTATGGTATTGCACGGCCTTCGGCGGCCATGGCCTCAACACGACGGCCATCGGCGGCAAGGTCATCGCCGAAGGCATTCTCGGCGAGACCGAGCGCTACAGGCTTTTCGAGCCCTTCGGCCTCGTCTGGGCCGGCGGTATTGCCGGGCTTGCGGTGGCTCAGCTCACCTATTGGAAACTCCAGGCGCAGGACTGGTGGCGCGAACGCGCGGCCTGAGCGGCATCAAGAAAGAAAAAAGGGGCGGAACATGATTGGCCGATTGATACTCACCTATCCCGAAGCATCGCGCAGGGCTGGCGGCCTGCTGATCCTCGCCGTCGTCGCGGCGGTGCTTTATGCCATCGGCATCAGTTCCGCCTGGATCGGTCATGTCCTGCCGCCCTCGACCGACTGGCTGAAGGACAATCCGGTCGTCAGCCGCATCGTCTCGTCGGTGTTGATCGCGCTCATCGTCGCCGCTAACTGGAAGGCGCTGCGCCAGCTGCCGCGCCGCTACCAGGTGATCGGCGTCTGGATCGAGCTGTTCGTGCTCCTGATGCTGTTCTTCTATTCCTTCGATCTGTCCTTTACCTTCATCGCCAAGAAGATCGGCTTCCTCATCACCCAGGGCGTGACGACGACGCTCTATATTTCCGCGATCTCGATCATCATCGCCACGATCATTGCATTGGCCGGGGCCATCGCGAAACTTTCCAGCAACGGCGTCGTCTACGGCCTTGCGACTTTCTACACGTCGCTCTTCCGTGGCTTGCCGCTGCTCATGCAAATCTACATCATCTATCTCGGCCTGCCGCAGGTGGGCTATGTCATCAGCGCCGTGCCGGCCGGCATTCTGGCGCTGTCGCTCTGCTACGGGGCCTACATGACGGAAATTTTCCGCGCCGGCATCCAGAGCATCGACCGTGGGCAGACGGAGGGCGCGACCGCGCTCGGCCTCAGCCCGGCGCAGACGATGATGCTCGTCATCCTCCCGCAGGCGATGCGCGTCATCATTCCGCCGACCGGCAACCAGTTCATCGCCATGCTGAAGGACTCGTCGCTGGTCTCCGTCGTCGGCGTCTGGGAAATCATGTATCTTGCCCGCACCCAGGGCCAGACCGAGTTCCGTCATATCGAGATGCTGATCACCGCCTCGATGATCTACTGGGTCCTTTCGATCTGCCTGGAATATGCCCAGGCCCGCATCGAGCAAAGGTTCGGCCGCTTCAATGTCCGTTGAGGCGACCGTGGCAGAGAACGACAGTGTGCCGGTCGTGCCGTCGAACGGCCGGGGCGCGCTGCTCGTGCTCGTCGCCTTCTTCGTATTCTCCGCAACCGATGCCATCGTGAAGATCATGGCCGGCACGATCCCGCCGCCGCAGGTGACCTTGCTTGTCACGGCAGCGGCGTTGATCCTGCTTCTGATCCATGCGCTCGCCACCGGCCGGGTCCGCCGCCTCGTGCCGCGCCAGCCGTCGCTTGCCTTCTGGCGGGCGTTGCTCCTGGCGCTCGATACGCTGCTGATCCATTATGCCTTTGCGAAGCTGCCGCTGGCGGAAGCCTATCTCATCGCCTTCCTGACGCCGATCCTCGTCGCGATGCTGGGCTTCGTCTTTCTCGGGGAGCGGCTGTCGCGCATCGGCTGGGCCGGCGTGCTGATCGGTTTCGCCGGCGTCGTCGTGGCGTTGAAGCCGGGCGTGGCACCGCTCAATCTCGGTCATCTCGCCGCCTTCGGCTCTGCCGTGTTTTTCGCCCTCTCGCTGATCCTCTTGCGTCGTGCGAAGGTGGCGGAGACGGACGAGGCGCTGGTGGCAAGCCTGCTCGTCGTCATGACGCCGGTTGCCTTCGCGGTAGCGGCGGTCTCTGGCGAGCTGGTATCGCTCGGCACGCCCGACCTCGGCTTCGCGGTGGCGGGCGGCGCGTTGCTGCTCTGCGGCCATGCGCTGCTGGTACGGGCCTTCCGGGTCGGCGAGGCCTCGGTGGTCGCGCCGTTCCAGTACAGCCAGATCATCTGGGGTTGCCTCTACGGCGTCTTCCTGTTCGCGACGCCCGTGGAGGTGCATACGCTGGTGGGCGCTGCGATCATCATCCTGTCGGGCTGGCTCGTCCTGAAGTGATTTTCAGAGCGGCCGGGCTTCCTGCGGGAAGCCTCCGACATGGGTGCAGGTGAAGGCGGCCTGATCGCGCCCGGCTGTCAGGCACTCGGGCAGGGACCTTCCCGCAATGCGGGCGGCGAGGAAGCCGGCGATAAAGCTGTCGCCGGCGCCGGTCGTGTCGACCACCTCCACCGGCTTGATGCCCGCCTCGAAACGATCGGTGCCGTCACTGACGAGGGAGCCCTTGCTGCCGCGCGTGACGACGGCAAGCGGCACGCCGTCGCCAAGCAGGCATTCCAGCTGCGCATCGGCCGCACCGTCATCGCTGCCGGCCGAGGCGAAGGCGATGGCAAGGCCGTTGGTGCCGAGATTGGCCGGGTCGGCATTGACGGAAATGTCCTGGGAAACGCTGACGCCGGCGGCGGCAAGCGTGCGGCGCAGGTCGCCGCCGTCGTCCATCCAGCCGATATGAACATGATCCATGGTCTTCAGCACGGCAATCTCGGCCTCATCCGGCCGGTAACCGGCGCAGACACCGAAATCCTCGTAAGCAAAGACGCGTTCGCCGGAGGGGAGGACTTCGATATCGGTGTAGGCGGTGATGCCCGGCCGTTCCCTCAGATAGGTGACATCGACACCGTTTTGCGCCAGCAGTTCCCGCGTCCAGCGCCCCGCCCGATCCGGGCCGATGGCGCCGAAATAGAATGACACCTGGCCGCGCCGCGCCAGCTGCACGGCGACATTGACAGCATTGCCGCCCACGAGCGACGTCGAGACGGGCGGCTGGAACCGGTCGATGCAATTGTCGCCGACGGCGGCGAAGCGGTAGCTCTTCATGCTGCTCTCGTAAGGGACGGCAAAGCCGCGAACACGGTCATTCGCGGCTTTGAGGCTTTCGGTCAAGTCGCTGATTTTAATAGGCGACGCGCTTGTAGTAGCGGCGGGTCGTCAGCGGATGGTTGCGCATGACTTCCAGATGGGCGCTGATGCGCTCCAGAACCGTCGCGAGCAGCACCGGCGAAATGAGGCCGCGCACTTCCGGCGAAATGCCCGGCAGCTCGAAGTCGGCGGTGTCGAGCACCGTCAGCTTGTCGGTATAGTTCGGGGCAAAGTTCTGGACGCGATCGGCGAGCGGCCGCAAGGCATCCTCGCCCTTGAACAGGATGACACTGACGCCCTTTTCGACCAGTTCCAGCGTGCCGTGGAAGAAATCGGAGGCATGGACGGGACGGGTGCGAATCCACTGCATTTCTTCGAGGATGCACATGCCGTAGTAGAAGGCCTCCGGCCAGACGTTGCCGGCGCCGGTGACGATGTGGAAGTCGGAACCGGCAAGCACCTTGGCGAAGGCTTCGGCCTTCGGCTCATAGGCGCGCTTCACCTCGAGAAGCAGTTCGGGAAGGCGCGTCAGTTCCGCGACGATTGCATCGTGGTTTTCGATCTCGCCGCGATGCTTGAGGATCGCCAGCGCGACGAACAGGGACTGCAGATAGAAGGATTCGCAGGACGTGTCGTCCTCGGCGAAGTTGACGAAGACATGATCGCCGCCCTTGCCGAGGGGGGTTTCCTCATGGCCGACGAGCGTCAGCACCGTGGCGCCGATCTCCTTCAGTTTGGCGAGCAGCGCGACGCTCTCCTTCGTCGTACCGGAAAGCGAGGGCATGACGACGATCGACTTCTCAGTCAGGTTCGCCGAGCCTGTGAGAACGAGTTCCGCCGGCATGTCGATGAAGGCCGGGAAGCGCGAGCGGCGCTGCAGCAGTTGAGCGGCCGGCTGCATCAGGATCGCCGCGCCGCCGGTGCCGAGGAAGAAGATGTTTTCCGCGCCCGCCGCAAGGCAGGATGCGATCACCGTTTCGAGCCGCTTCTGCAGGCCGACGGCACCCGACTGGATGCGCAAGAATCTCTGTTCGTCGAAGTTCAGCATGGATACGCCCCTTACTGCTGCCGGTTTCAATGTTGTAAGACAACTGACATCGTGGGCGAGTTGTGTCAAGGCGAGTTGTGGAAATTTCCGGAAAGCGCAGAGCCGCGTATTCTGCGGGGTTGCGGCGCTTCGGCCTCCTCTTGACCATCCCGGATATGTCAGACAAGAAAGGTCTTGAAGATTACCAGTCGAACGAGGCACCCGGTGGACGAACCCCTTCGCGATTCGCGTACCCTTGCCGTCCAGCTCAGGGACCGGATTGCCGATCTGATCAAGGACGAGGGGCTGAAGCCGGGCGACAAGCTGCCGACCGAGGCGCAGCTGACCCAACGTTTCAAGATTTCGCGACCGGCGCTGCGCGAGGCGCTAAAGCTGCTCGAACAGGACGACGTCATCTTTGTCGAGCATGGCCGCGGCCGTTTCGTCTCCGCACTTTCGGCCGTTCAGGTCGACCGGCCGATCACGGTCTTCGAAAGCGTCACCGACATGGCGCAGCAGTACGGCTATCGCACGGTCAACAAGGTGCTTTCCATTTCCGAGGAGGTGCCGGACAAGCGCGTTGCCGAGAGCCTGCAGCTCGGCCCGGCGGACCGGGTGATCCGTATCGAGCGCATCCGGCTGCATGATGACCAGCCGATCCTCTACTGCATCGACTATGTACCCCGCAGCCTCGTCGCCGGCCGGCTCTATGATATCGACTGGAGCGGTTCGTTGATGGCGCTGATGGACGAATACGGCAACCGCCCGCGCATGTCGGCGGCAAGCGTGTCGGCCGTCATGCTGCCGGAAGAGGTGGTCGAGCGCCATGACCTCAGGGATTTCGGTCCGGCTCTGCTCATCACGGAAACCTGTTTCAACGCCGCCGGCGCTCCGGTGAACTACGCCATCGACTACCACCGCGGCAGCCATTTTTCCTTCAGCCTGACCCGTAAGTAATACGGGCCTGCCAATCAGGCGGAAGAGGCGTGGTTTTCGCTCCGCTCTTTAGCTGCGGCATGGTCATTGTCAGAACGTGTGCCGACGGCCAGGTCCGACGGTGTGGGGCGCATGGATGCCTTGCCGCATGGGGGTGGGTGGTTTATTGTCTTTTTCATCGACGATGGGAACAAAATGCCTGGCTGATTCGTCTATTGGCTAGAGGCCGCCAAACCAGAGCGCGGCCTGGTCCAGCGACTGTGGGAGAGTTCCATGCGAACCGACGGCAGTGACGTTTTCGACCTCTTCTCAAAAGCTTACGCGAGCGAAGCCAGAGAGACGTTGAGCCTGCAGGAATATTTGCTGGGCTGCCGCGACAATGCGAGCATGTATGCGACCGCTCCCGAGCGCATGGTTACTGCTATCGGCGCGCCGAAGCTGGTCGATACGAGCACGGATGAGCGCCTTGGCCGGGTCTTCGCCAACCGGACGATCAAGATATACCCCGCATTTTCCGACTTTTACGGCATGGAAGACACGATCGAGCGGATCGTCGGATACTTCCGCTATGCCGCGCAAGGGCTCGAAGAGCGCAAGCAGATTCTCTATCTGCTCGGTCCGGTCGGCGGCGGTAAGTCGTCGCTGGCCGAACGCCTGAAGAAGCTGATGGAAGAGCAGCCGATCTACACGCTTGCCGTCGACGGCAAGATCAGCCCGGTGTTCGAATCCCCGCTCGGTCTCTTCAGCCGCGAGCGTATGGGCGACCTGCTGGAGGAAAAATACGGCATAGCCAAGCGGCGGCTCACCGGCCTCATCTCGCCGTGGGCGACGAAGCGGCTGGACGAGATCGGCGGCGACATCTCCAAGTTCAGCGTCGTCAAGCTGATGCCGTCACGGTTGCGCCAGATCGCCATCGCCAAGACCGAACCGGGCGACGAGAACAATCAGGACGTGTCGGCGCTGGTCGGCAAGGTCGATATTCGCCAGCTTGAAAATTTCAGCCAGGCCGACCCCGACGCCTATTCCTATAGCGGCGGTCTCAACCGCACCACGCAAGGGCTGCTGGAATTCGTCGAAATGTTCAAGGCGCCGATCAAGGTGCTGCATCCGTTGCTGACTGCCACGCAGGAGGGTAGCTACAACGGCACCGAAAACTTTGGCAGCTTTCCCTATCAGGGGATCGTTCTTGCCCATTCCAACGAGTCGGAATGGCTGCAATTCAAGCACAACCGCAACAACGAGGCCTTTCTTGATCGTATCCTCGTCGTCAAGGTGCCCTATTGCCTCAGGATTACCGAGGAGCGGTTGATCTATGAGAAGCTTTTGCGCGAAAGCGAGCTTGCCGAAAGCCCCTGTGCGCCCGAGGTGCTGGAAAACCTCAGCCGTTTCACGGTTGCCACTCGCCTGACGCCGCACGAGAACTCGCCGACCTACACCAAGATGCGCGTCTATGACGGCGAAAACCTGAAGGACACCGATCCCAAGGCGAGGTCGCTGCAGGAATATCGCGATGTCGGCGGCGTCGACGAGGGCATGAACGGCATCAGCACGCGCTTTGCCTTCAAGGTGCTGTCGGAGACTTTCAACTATGACACCAAGGAGGTGGCGGCCGATCCGGTCCACCTCATGCTGGTCCTCGAACAGGCGATCCGCCGCGAGCAGTTTCCCAAGGAAACCGAGGCGAACTATCTCGACTTCATCCGCTCGGAAATTGCCGCCCGCTATGCCGAATTCATCGGCCATGAAATCCAGAAGGCCTATCTGGAATCCTACAGCGAGTACGGTCAGAACCTGTTCGACCGCTATATCGCCTATGCGGATGCGTGGCTGGAAGACCAGGATTTCAAGGACCCGGACACCGGCCAGATTCTCAACCGCGACATCCTCGACAGCGAGCTGTCCCAGATCGAAAAGCCGGCGGGCATTGCCAACCCGAAGGATTTCCGCAACGAGGTGGTCAAGTTCACCCTGCGCGCCCGCGCCCGCAACGGCGGCCGCAACCCCTCCTGGACGAGCTACGAAAAGCTGCGCGAGGTGATCGAGAAGCGCATGTTCGGCCAGGTCGAGGACCTGCTTCCGGTCATCAGCTTCGGCTCGAAGAAGGACAGCGCGACCGAGAAGCAGCATGCCGATTTCGTCGAGCGCATGACCGCGCGGGGTTATACCGTCCGGCAGGTCCGGCGGCTGGTCGACTGGTACATGCGTGTCAACAAGGCCGGCTGAAAACGCCGTTGCGGGGGCCGACCCATGCCGAATTTCATCGATCGTCGGCTCAACCCGAAGGATCGCAGCCTCGGAAACCGGCAGCGTTTCCTGAAGCGTGTGCACGACGAGTTGAAGCGGGCGATCAGCGATCGCGTCAAATCCGACAAGATCGCCGATGTCGATGCCGCCCACGGCGTGCCGGTGCCGAAGCGAGGCGCGGACGAACCGAGCTTTCGCCCTTCCACCGCCAGCGGCGAGCGGCAATATGTGCTGCCCGGCAATGAAAGCTTTTCGGCGGGCGACCGCATCGGCAAGCCCGACAGCGGCGGCGGCCAGGGCGGCGGCCGTGGACCGGGGCAGGGCGAAGGCGAGGACGATTTTCTCTTCGTTCTGTCGCGCGACGAGGTCCTCGATCTTTTCTTCGAGGATCTGGAGCTTCCCGACATGGTCAAGCTCAACCTCAAGGAAACGGTGATCTACAAGCTCCACCGCGTTGGCTTCACCACCCTGGGCACGCCAAGCAACATCAATGTCGGGCGCACGATGCGCAACAGCTTCGGACGGCGCATCGCGTTGCATCGCCCGAGCGGCAGGGAATACCAGGCCGTCACCGACGAGATCGCGGCGCTTGAGGCGGAGCCCGACCTATCCGCCGTGCAGCGGCGGCGGCTTGCGGCACTGCGTATCGAATTGGAAGCCCTGGAGCGGCGGCGCAAACGCATCGCCTATGTCGATCCGGTCGATGTGCGCTTCAACCGCTTCGAGCGCCAGCCGCTTCCCAATGCCAATGCGGTGATGTTCTGCCTGATGGACGTCTCGGCCTCGATGGGCGAGCGGGAAAAGGACCTTGCGAAACGCTTCTTCGTACTGCTGCACCTGTTCCTGAAACGGCGCTACGAGCGCATCGAGATCGTCTTCATCCGCCATACGGACGAGGCGCGGGAGGTCGATGAGGAAACCTTCTTCTTCAGCAAGCAGAGCGGCGGCACGGTCGTCTCCACGGCGCTGGAAGAGATGAAGCGCATCGTGCTTGACCGCTATCCCTCCGACATCTGGAACATCTATGCGGCGCAGGCCTCCGACGGCGACAACGCGACGGGGGATTCCGAGCGCTGCGCCAAGCTTTTGCGCGACGAGGTCATGAAGCTCTGCCAGTACTACGCTTATGTCGAAATCATCGATGAGCGGGAAAGCGAGATTTTTGGCTCGACCGACAATGGCACCGCGCTCTGGCGGGCCTACCGCATCGTCGATGGTGCGATATCGAACTTCCAGATGACCCGCATCGCACGGCCCGCCGATATCTACCCGGTTTTCCGAAAACTCTTTGCCCGGCACAAGGCGGTCCAGCCCGGCCGATGAAGGAAGCGACCATGGCCAGAGACGCCAAGCTGCTGTTCGAAAGTTCCGAATGGAACTTCGCCACGCTGTCGCGCGCCTACGAGGCCATCGAGGAGATCGCCGTCGGCGAGATGGGGCTGGATGTCTATCCCAACCAGATCGAGATCATCTCCTCCGAGCAGATGCTCGATGCCTATTCCTCCATCGGCATGCCGCTGATGTATCAGCATTGGTCCTTCGGCAAGCGTTTTGCCGCCGAAAGCCATCTCTACCGCAAGGGTCACCGGGGGCTCGCCTATGAGCTTGTCATCAATTCCAACCCTTGCATCACCTATCTCATGGAAGAAAACACCATGCCGATGCAGGCACTGGTGACGGCGCACGCCGCCTTCGGCCACAACCATTTCTTCAAGAACAACTACCTCTTCCGCCAATGGACGGATGCCGGCGCGATCCTCGGCTATATGGATTTTGCCAAGAAATACATCGCCAAATGCGAGGAGCGGCATGGCATCGCCGCGGTGGAGGAAATCCTGGATTCGGCCCATGCGCTGATGGATCAGGGGGTCTTCCATTATCGCCGGCCGCCGCGGCTTTCGCCGGCAAAGGTGACGGAGCGGGCGCGCGAACGGCTGGAATACGAGGAACAGGTTTATAGCGACCTCTGGCGCACCCTGCCGGCCACGACCGGATCCGCCGATATCGCGGAAGCCGAGCGTGAGGCGCTGGAGCGCAAGAAGGCACTGCACCTGCCTGAGGAAAACCTGCTCTATTTCCTCGAAAAGCATAGCCTGATCCTCGAACCCTGGCAGCGGGAAATCCTGCGGATCGTCCGGGTGATCGCGCAGTATTTCTACCCGCAGGGCCAGACCAAGGTGATGAACGAGGGCTGTGCGACTTTCGTGCATTACACGATCATCAATCGGCTGTTCGATCAGGGCCGGATGAGCGAAGGGGCGATGCTCGAACTGCTGGCGAGCCATGCCAACGTAGTGTTCCAGCCGGGCTTCGACGACCCGCGCTTTTCAGGCCTGAACCCTTACGCTCTCGGTTTTGCGATGATGCAGGATATCGAGCGCATCTGCATGATGCCGACCTCGGAGGACAGGGACTGGTTTCCCACCATCGCCGGCAATGGCGACTGGATGGGAACCCTGATCGACGCCTGGGAGAACCACCGGGACGAATCCTTCATCCTGCAATATCTAAGCCCGGCGCTGATCCGCAAATTCCGCCTGTTCCATCTTTCCGATCGCGCCAGGGACCGCTTTTGCGAGGTTGCTTCCATCCATGATGAGCGCGGCTATTCCGCCGTGCGAGCGGCCCTTGCGCGCAACTACGATCCCGGCGCCAATCGTCCGGATATCCAGGTGGTCGATGTCGATCTGCTGGGCGACCGGCGGCTGCGGCTGCAGCATCTGGTCAAAAACGGCATTTTGCTGGAGGAGAAGCAGCGCGACGCGACACTCGCCCATATCCGCCGGCTCTGGGGGTATGGCTTGAGCCTCAAGGGGATTGATGCCGCGACCGGCGCCAAGCTCTACGAATGCTCTTCGGACGATGCGGGCGGTTAGGCGGATAGGTTTCCGGCCCATGGCGCGGCCGCATAAAGCAGAATGAGCGGCTTTCAGGCCGCTCACTCAAGTTTCGACGCCTGGGTCGGTATCAGACCGGGTAGGCCTTGCCGACCTTCGATGCGCGCAGTCCGTAGTAGATCACGCCGGCGATGGCGACGCCGAAGAACCAGCCGTACACACCCCACCAGGACGGCATGATCGAGGTCATGCCGGGCAGGATCGACGAGAAGACGATGCCGATGCCGGCTGCGATCAGCGCGTTGACGTGCCAGCCGTTTTCGAAGCGGAACTCGCCGTCTTCGCGATAGAGGGCTTCGACATTCACCCGGCCTTTGCGGATAAGGTAGTAATCGACCATCATCACGCCGAAGATCGGGCCCATGGTGTTGCCGACCATGTTGACGAAGTGGGCGGCACCGCCTTCCCAAGGGGCAAACGGATAAAGCACCAGCGCGATTGCCGCTGCGATATAGCCGCCCTTCTTGAAGTCGATATGCTTCGGGAAGACGTTGGCGAAGTCGAAGGCCGGCGAGACGAAGTTGGCGACGACGTTGATGCCGAGCGTTGCAACCGCGAAGGTCAGTGCCGCGAGCAGCGCCAGGAAGATGCTGTCGAACTTCGCCGAGACCTGGTCCGGATACAGCAGCACCTCGCCGTAGACCTTGAAGGCGGCAATGGTGGTGACGCCGGCGACCAGCGAGAACAGGATCAGGTTGACCGGCAGGCCCCAGAGGTTGCCGATGGTCAGCGAGCGTTCGCTCGGGCAATAGCGCGAAAAGTCGCAGAAGTTGAGGTACAGCGCCGAGAAATAGGTGACCCAGATCGCGGCGACGGCCATGAGCGCCGCAAACGACCCCGGCGTGCCGGGCACGCCCGCATCCTTGGTCTTTTCGAGCAGCACGTCCATCGGGATGGTGTGGCTGAAGGAGAAGCCGCCGGCCTTGACGACCAGATAGACCGCCAGCAGCAGCATCATGACCCACACGGCGGGACCGGCCCAATCCTGGAAGCGGCGCACGGTTTCCATGCCGTTCTGGATGATCAGCAACTGCAGCGCCCAGACGACGACGTAGCAGATGACTTCCAGCGTTGAATGGCCGAGCATGTGGCTGGACTGGTGGAACTGCAGCAGGCTCTCGTTGCGGACGAGCAGGGCAACGATGGCGCCGGAAGCGGCCGCCGTCTGTGCGCCATACCAGAAGCAGGCGACGATGGCGCGCACGAGGGCCGGGAAGTTCGCGCCCCAGATGCCGAAGGAAGCGCGGGCGAGAACGGGGAAGGGAACGCCGGTGCGCACGCCCGCAAGGCCGACCATGTGCATGAGGAAGAAGATCGCCAGCGAGCCGATGCCGATGGCAAGCAGGAAGTTCACGAAGCTGCCGCAGAACAGAAACAGGCTGGCGGCGAGATAATAGCCCCACAGGCTGTGCACGTCCGAAGTCCAGACGTTGAAAATGGAGAAGGCGCCCCAATTGCGCACTTTCGCGGGCGCGAGGTCCTCGTTGTATAGCTGTGGTGATGCTCCTGGGGGTATCGTCATTCTTTCCTCCTCCTGACGTTTGAACCCTGCATCGCATTTTGTGAGCCGACGGTATCAGTGTGTCAATCTGGCCGAAACAGTCCAGTTGGACGGATGTCAGGTTCGTGAAAATATCCGATTTCGTTAATTTTTAATAAAACCAGCCGGTTACAATAGGCGCCATTTCTCGCAAGAAGGCCGGGTGCTTACGAACCGAACAAGACTTTCAATTTTTCGAGTAAAATCTTTCGTGGAAAACCGAGGTGATCGCGCAGACGACGGCCCTCGCAAACCGGCATGGCGGAAGGCCGCGGCGAAGCGCTGCGCATTGGAAAGAAAATCTGCGGTATCCGCGCGTTCATGGCCGGTCGCAGCAACCGGCTTTTTTACGATGTCATGCAGCGGTGGCGGGCACCTTAACCTCGGGCGTTGCGCCGATGCGGACCGCGCGTGGACTACGCCGGTGCAGAGCCCCGGAAAGCGTCGCCGCCGACGGCCTTTGCCGCGTAGAGCGCGAGGTCGGCGCGGGTGAAGAGTTCCGTGGATGTTTCGCCCTCGGCGAAGGCAAAGCCGACGGAGGCGCTGACATTGAAGGTGTGGCCGAAACAGGTCATCGGCATCCGGGCGGCCTCGACCACATGCCGCGCCACGCGCTCGATGACGTCGCGGCCGACGGACGGCCCGAAGAGCACGGCGAACTCATCGCCGCCGATACGGGCGATCAGCTCTGCCGACTGGCAGGTGCTCGTCAGCCTGCGGGTGAACTCGATCAGGCATTCGTCGCCGAAAGCGTGACCATACGTGTCGTTGATCTCCTTGAAGGAGTCGAGGTCGATCAGCATCAGCGCACCGCCTGTGCCGCTTGCCCCGCAGATGCCGGCGAGCCGCACCTGGACCTGGGTGCGGTTGGCAAGCCCGGTCATCATGTCATGTTCGGCCAGATGCCGCATGTGCTCGAAGGTTTTCTTCTCTTCGGTGATGTCCTGCTTGATGCCGAACAGGCGGATCGGCTCGCCGTTGCGGCGCTCGATCGTGGCGGAAATCCTGATCCAGCGCTTGCCGAATTCGGGGCTGTTGATCTCAGCATCCAGCTTGAAGCCGTCTTCCTCCCGGATGGCCTTGCCGCGCACCGCCTGCAGGCGCGCCAGCGATTCTTCGGAATAGCTTTTCAGGATTTCGCTGCGGACAAGGCCGCGGCTGCGCGACTGGCCAAAGAGATCGTAGGTGCCGTTGCTCCAGGTCAGCTGCTCGTTGGGCAACTCGCACTGCCAGGTGCCCATGCGGGCTACGGCGGCGGCCCGCTCGAAGATCTCGGCGCCGGCCAGCGCTGCTTCGACCTGGCGGACAAGGGCGGATTGATCCTCGACCTGCTGCTGCAATTGCCGGATGGCCTGTGTGTCGAAGGGGCGATTCAGGGCGGAACGCAGCCGCCCCAGCAGCGCGTAGAGCGCCGATTGCGGCGCCGGGTCGTCAGCGGCTCGGAGCGCGCCCGTTTGCAGATCATCTGCTGGATTTCTCATGTTCGCTACCGACTTCCGATGAGGCTTCCGTTTTTCTTTGTTCCTACTCTGAAATCGTTAACCGCAGGTGAGAAGGCTGTCCATTCCCGATCCCTTTTGAAGACATTTTGCATGGAAGGGGTGACCGGGGCCGGAAAAAACCTTTGCGGACGCGACCGCCATCGCCCCTTGATCGCCCTCGCAATCCATGCCTCTATTCAGCGTGAATGGGTGAGGACGGGCCGTGGCGGCTTCAGGCACGAAGACAGCTGTTTTACGGCGGCGTAAGGCCGGTACCGCCGAGGCGCTGCCGCGCGCCGAAGGTGCAACCGAAGATGTGGGGGGACGGGTAATTTGCGCAAGAATTCCATGCGGGTGGGGCCCGGCTATCCTCAGGTCGTCGTGCTCGTTGGCGCGACGGGCGATCTCTCCCGGCGCAAGCTTTTGCCGGGGCTGTTTCATCTCATCAATGCCGGCTTCATTCCGGGCTGCCGCATTGTCGGCGTCTCGCTCGATGACATCGATGTCGATGCGTTCCGCACCATCGCCCGCGATTCGCTGAACCAGTTCCTGACCCGTAAGTTCACCGAGGCCGAGTGGGAGGCATTTTCAGAATCACTCGATTATGTCTCGCTTTCGGCCGGCGCCGGCGCGCTGAAGGAGGCGGTCGGCCGGGCGGAGGCGGCGCTGGGGCCGGAGACGCGGCGGGTGCATTATCTCTCCGTGCCGCCGAAGGCCGCCCTTCCGGCGGTGCAGCTGCTGGCCGAGGCCAAGCTGGTGGAGCGCTGCCGCATCATCATGGAAAAGCCGTTCGGCACGGACCTCGCCAGCGCCGTCGAGCTGAACCGCAAGCTGCACGAGGTGTTCGACGAGAAGCAGATTTTCCGCATCGACCATTTCCTCGGCAAGGAGCCGGCGCAGAACATCCTCGCCTTTCGCTTCGCCAACGGCCTGTTCGAGCCGATCTCGAACCGCAATTTCATCGATCACGTGCAGATCGACGTTCCGGAAACGCTCGGCCTTTCCACCCGTGCCGCCTTTTACGAGACCACCGGCGCCTATCGCGACATGGTGGTGACCCACCTCTTCCAGATCCTCGCCTTCATGGCGATGGAGCCGCCGACGGCGCTGGAGCCGGCGCCGATCTCCGAGGAGAAGAACAAGGTGTTCCGCTCCATGCTGCCGATCGAGCCGCGCGACGTGGTGCGCGGCCAGTATATCGGCTACCGCAAGGAGCCGGGCGTCGATCCCGAGAGCGATACCGATACCTTCATCGCGCTGAAATGCGCCATCGACAACTGGCGCTGGGCCGGCGTGCCCTTCTTCCTGCGCACCGGAAAACGCCTGGCCGAAGGCCAGCGTATCATCTCCATCGCCTTCCGCGAGCCGCCGAAATCGATGTTTCCGGCCGGCTCAGGCGTCGGCGCGCAGGGACCGGATCACCTGACCTTCGATCTTGCGGATGCCTCCAAGGTTTCCTTGTCCTTTTACGGCAAACGCCCCGGTCCGGGTTTCCGGCTCGACAAGCTGTCGTTGCAATTCGCCATGAGCGAAACAGGCCTGATCGGCGAGGTGCTGGAGGCCTACGAGCGTCTGATCCTCGACGCCATGCGTGGCGACCACACGCTGTTTACCACCGCCGAGGGCATCGAGCGGCTTTGGGAAGTGTCCCAGCCGTTGCTCGACAACCCGCCGCCGGTGCGGCTCTACGATCAGGGCAGCTGGGGTCCGAAATCGATCCACCAGCTCATCGCTCCCCATGCCTGGCGCCTGCCGTTCGAGCGGGCCTGGCGGGATTCGTCGAAGGGTTAGGCGCCAAGCAGCCTGCGGGCGATTCCGGCAAACAGGGTGACGCCGGTTTCCAGAGAATTTTCGTCGATGTCGAAATTATCGGCGTGGTGCACGGCGGGGATGTCGCTGCCGATCAGGCAATAGGCGGCGCTGCCGCCGTTTTCGCGCACGCGGCGGATCATCAGGCAGGCATCGTCGCCGCCGCCGATCGACCATTCGGGCAGGACCTCGGTGACGCCGGGCAGGCTGCTTGCGACGTCGGCGATCAGGGCGACGGCCTGCGGGCTGTTCTCATTGCCGGGCATGTGGCTCTTGGGCACGATCTCGACCGTGCATTGGTGCATGGCGGCGGTGCCATCGATCACGGCGCGCAGGCGCTCGACCATGTAATCATGGGCGGCGCGGCTGTCGGCGCGCACCTCGACCAGCATCTCGCAGGTATCGGCGATGATATTGAATGCGGTGCCGGCTTTCAGCACGCCGACATTGACGAAGGTTTCCGAACCGGAAAAACGGGAAATGCCGTGCAGGCCAAGGGCGGCCGTCGCACCGGCGAGCAGGGCGTTGCGGCCTTCCTGCGGAGCCATCGCCGCATGGGCGACCGCACCGCGGAAGGTGACGGCGAAGCGGCTGGAGAACAGGAAGCCGACAGCGCTGGCGGCGATCTTGCCGGAGGGCAGCAGGCAGCCGAGATGGCCGACGAACAGATGATCCACACCTTCGACCGCGCCGCCCGCCACCATCGGAGCCGCGCCTCGGGCACTTTCCTCGGCCGGCTGGAAAATCACCCGCAGCGTGCCGGAAAGGCCTTTTTCGTCGGCAAGCTGGCGAGCGAGCGCAAGGCCGATGCCGACATGGCCGTCATGGCCGCAGGCGTGCATGCGCCCGGCAAAACGGGACTGATATTTTTCGGTATTCGGCTTGTGATCGGCAGCAGTCGTTTCGATGACCGGCAGGGCATCCATATCGAAGCGGAAGGCGACGACGGGGCCTTCGCCGAAGCGCAGGTCGGCGACGACGCCGGTCAGGCCGTCCGGCATGCGCTCCATCCAGAGGGCATCGCCACCGGCGGCAAGGGCTGCAAGCTTGGCTTCTTCCACCCGTTCGGCAGAGGGCGGATCGATCACGGCGTCGTAATCCATGATCTCGCGGCCGGTGCGCACGGCAAAGCCGAGATGATCGAGATAGGCGGCGATGCGCGAGGCGGTGCGGTATTCCAGCAGAGCCGTTTCCGGGTAGCGGTGCAGGTCGCGGCGCACGGTCACGGCAGGCGCATTGCTGGCGGCAATCATCTCGGCAAGAGTGTTCATGGCAGTCCTATGTCTTTTGTTTTCGTTTGTCTTTTCGGGAAAACCGGTTTCCACTTTTCCCTGACAAACTCTAGCCGCGGCTGGCGAGGGAGACGCCGAGCGTGGCGATGGAAAGGCCTGCGATCTGCATCAGCGTCAGGCTTTCGCCGAAACCGATCCAGGCCATCAGGGCCGAGACGCCGGGCACGAGGAAGAACAGCGAAGAGACCTTCGACAGCGCGCCCTTGCGGATCATATGGAGCAGAAGCAGGATCGCGCCGATCGACATGCCGAACACCGACCAGGCAAGTCCGCCCCACAGCGGGATCGAGGTGGTATCGAAGGCCGGCCCACCGACGAGGGGAACGACCAGCGCCGTCGGGATGAGGGCGCCGATATATTGCACGGCGGTATTGGTCAGCGGATCGGCCGATATCTTGGTGCGCTTCACCAGGATCGAGCCGAAGGTGATGGACAGCACACCGGCAAGACAGATAACGAGCGGCGCGAGGGGAATGCCGCCGGCATCCGTCGCGCCGAGTTTTGGTGCCAGCGTGATCAGCGTGCCGAGAGCCCCAATGAGAATGCCGACGGCGCCGCGCCGCGACATGCGCTCGCCGAGCATCCGGCCGGCGAGCAGCGTCACCAGCAGCGGCTGCATGCCGGCCATCAGCGCCGAGATCGCCGTCGGCAGGCCGTTGGCCACCGACCAGAAGACGCCGCTGAGATAGAGGCCGTGGATCAGGAAGCCGGTGAGCATCGCCTGTCGCCATTCTTGGGCCGTGCGCGGCCAGGCCGCACCCTTGAAACGGGCGATGACGGCAAGGGCGAGCAAGGCCAGCGAAAACCGCACGGCAAGAAAGGTCAGCGGCTCGGCATGGGGTGCTACTAGCCGCGCCAGCACGAAGCCGCTCGACCAGAGCGGCACGAACACCGCCGGCAAAAGCAGGCCGGTGCGATCCGGGATCACCGTGGTTGCGGGCGTGCTCATGAAAGGACCCTTGCCTCAAGGATGGGGCTTTCGCGGAGCATGCCGGTCGTGCCATCGGCAATGCCGCGGTCGGTCTGGTGAGGGCCGGCATTGCAGGCGAGCGTCGCGCCGAACACAGCCTTGAACACCAGATAAGGCGGCTGCCAGTCGACGATGCCATCGGCAGCGGTCCGTAGCGCCGTGAAGGCGCGGGCGACCTCTTCCAGCGGCGCATCGGAGACGAGGCCGGAAAGCGGCAGTGCGATGAGGGCGATCAGCTTGCCATCGGCCGCGACCGCCATCCCGCCGCCGGCTGCGATGACGGCATTGGCGGACACCGCCATGTCCGCGGCATTGCCGCCGAAGACGGTGAGGTTGTGGCTGTCATGGGAAACGGTGGTTGCCAGCGCGCCGCGCCAGTGTCCCCAGCCGGAGAGCAGGCCAACGCGCGGGCGGCTATCTGCTCGGCCGTGCCGGTGAGCAACGGCGATGAGCGTTGTACCCTCGGGCGGCACGATGAAGCCGTCTTCGACCTTGGCGACGGCCTCCCCCCATTCGGTGAAACGGGGCTTGGCGATCAGGGCGACGGTCGCTTCGCTGCCGTTGCAGGGGATACGGAAATCATCTTCGCCGAGCGGGTCGATGTGCATGGAGGCGCTGAGGGGCGCGGCATCGATTTCGCGGGCGGGTTCGGTGAGTGCACCGTTTTCCGCGACCATGCAACCACTGGCGAAAACGTGTTTTGCGCAGAAATCGCTCAGATCTTCGAAGAGCACGATATCGGCGCGGCGGCCGGGGGCGATGAGGCCGAGATCGTTGCGGCCGATGCGGCGGGCGGCGTTGAGGGTCGCGGCCTGCAGCGCCCATTCCGGCTTCATGCCGTAGCGCACGAGGCGGCGGACCACGTCATCGAGGCCGCCGGCGGCGAGCAGATCGTCCGGGAAGACGTCGTCGGTGCAGAGCGTCAGCGTCTGCGGAAGCTGCGGCAGCGTGTTCAAGGCCGCGACACATTCGGGCAGCAGGTGGTCGTGCGAGCCGCGCAGCTCGATGGTGAGGCCGGCGCGCAGTTTTTGCAGCAGGTCCTCGCCGGAGACGATTTCGTGGTCGGAGCTGATGCCGGATGTGATGAAAGCCTGAAGGTCCGCACCTTCAAGGCTTCGGGCATGGCCGTGAATCGGCTTGCCCGAGGCACGGCCGGCGGCGAGGATGGCGCTCATCCGCGGCCGGTTTTCTATGACGGCGCGCATGTCCATGACCTCGGCGATACCGCCGATTTCCGGGCGGGCGAGCAGTCCGGCGATGATATCATCGTCGAAATCCGCACCCGCCAGTTCCAGCCCCGGTGCCGAGGGAACGCAGGAGGGGGCGAGCAGCACGTGACGCTGCGGCAGGACGCTCGCCGCCTCAATCGCCCAGTCGACGCCGGCCACGCCGTGGACGTTGCCGAGTTCGTGCGGGTCCCAGACGAGGGTGGTGACGCCGCGCGGCAGGGTCGCGGCGGCATAAACCGCTGGCGTGATCATCGAGCTTTCGATGTGCATATGCGTATCGATGAGGCCGGGCGCGATGAAAAGGCCGGTGGCATCGATTGTCCGTTCGGCATCGCGCCGTGTGCCGGGCGCGTGCACGCTTGATATCAGCGGGCCGACAAGGCCGATATCGGCAACGCGGCGCTCGCCGGTCGCCATGTCGATCAGCGTTCCACCGGTGATCAGCATATCGAAGGGCCGGTCTCCGCGCGCGGCGGCGACGGCGTTTTCACGCAAGGTCGCGTCGTTGAGATCGCGGGCGTCGGTCTTGCCGTTCATAGCTGCGCCTCCGCGATGAGCGCGCCGAGGATGAGATCGCGGGCAGCCGTGACATCGATATCGGAGGCGAAGACGGCGTTGTGCCGCTCGGCCGCTGCACGCACATCGACGACAGTGCGGCCACGGGTCAGCGTGCCGCCGAGTTCGACATCGATGCGAGCCTGCGTGAAGGTGACGGCCTCGGGCCGCACGAAAGCGACGGCGGCGCAAGGGTCGTAGATCGCCATGCCGGGACGGCCGCGACTGGTGCCGATGGAAATGTAGCCGGCAAGCAGGTCGGCCAGAAGCGCGGCATTCCTGCCGCCGGCGGCGCGCACCGGCCCGACGTCGGACGGGGTGGCGATCACCTTGCGGCAGAGGTCGAGATCGACCATGCGCAACGGCAGGTTATGGGCGAGCACGATGGCGAGCGCTTCGGGGTCGGCGAAGGCGTTGAATTCGGCCGATGCCGTGTGGTTGCCAGCGGTGACGCCGCCACCCATCCAGGTGAGGTCGTCGATTTTTTCCGCAAGGTCCGGGCGGGCAAGCGCCAGCGCGGCGATGTTGGTCAGCGGGCCGAGGGCGAGGATGCGGCGGGGGGCGTCCGTGGTTTCCAGCCAGTGGCAGAGCGCGGTGAAGGCGTTGCTTTCGGACAGGAGCGGGGCAGCGGGCAGGCTGCGGCCGGCAGTCAGCATGCCGGCTTCGGAGAGGATGCTTTCCGCGGTTTCGAGGCGGCCGAGCACCGGCAGGGCGCGCCCATTATGGATCGGAAAGCTCCAGGCGAAGGCGGCAGCGGCCGATGCCGCGTTCTGCCGGACCCGGTCGAAGCCGGAATTGCCGAAGACCAGCGAAATGCCGTCGATGGGCTCGGCCCGGCGCGCCACCACGAGGATGGCGGCGATGTCGTCGAAGCCCATGTCAGTATCGATCCACACACCCATCGCGGTCACGCGAAACGCTGGAGGGGGGCGGCTGCCTTAAGCGGCAGATCGAAGGCAAGCTCGGTGCCGAGATCGTGAACCGGCAGCGCTGCGCTCACTTCGGCTGTGATCGGGCCGAGCGGGGTGTCGAGCAGGTATTCGCGCAGGTTTCCGGTGAAGGAAACGCTCTTCACCTTGCCCTGGAACGGGCCGGTATCGAGCACTACGCCGGCGGGACGCCAGGCGAAACCGGCGGCATTGCCCGGCAGGGCTTCCGAGAGCGCGACCGCGCCGCCCGGCGTCGCGAGCTTGCCGTCCTTTAGTGCAAAGACGTTTTCGAAGCCGACGAAATCGGCAACGAAGGCGGAGACGGGATTATTATAGATCTCCTCCGGCGTGCCGACCTGCTCGATCAGGCCGTTGCGCATGACGACGATGCGGTCGGCCAGCGACAGGGCCTCGGCCTGATCGTGAGTGACGAAGATCATCGTGATGCCGGTTTCCTTCTGCACGCGCTGCAACTCGGCGCGCATTTCGACGCGCAGGCGGGCATCGAGATTGGAGAGCGGCTCGTCGAGCAGCAGCACCTTCGGTTCCATCACCATCGAGCGCGCAAGCGCCACGCGCTGCTGCTGGCCGCCGGAAAGCTCTGCGGGTTTGCGGCCGGAAAGGGCTGCGAGACCGACCGATTTGATGCCGGCGGTGACACGGGCGTTAATATCGGCATCCGCCATGCGCTTCAGCCGCAGGCCGAAGGCGACGTTTTCGTAGACCGTCAGGTGCGGGAAGAGCGCGTAGGACTGGAAGACGAGGCCGACATTGCGCTTGTTGGCGGAAACGCGGGTGATGTCGGTGCCATCCAGCGTGATGCGGCCGGAGGTCGGGTTCAGGAGACCGGCGATGGAGCGCATCGTCGTCGTCTTGCCGCAGCCGGAGGGGCCGAGGAAGGCGACGAGCTCGCCCTTGCGGATATCGAGATTGAACTTATTGACGGCGATGGAATTGCCGTAGGAAAGCGTCAGGTTTTCAAGGGAGAGAAAGGCGCGATCAGACATAGCGGGAAAATCCAAGGAAGCGTTCTGCGAGGAAGACGATGCCGATCGACATCAGGGCCAGGAGAGCCGACAGCGCAGCGACGGAGGGATCGTAGGTGGTTTCCATGTAGGAAAGCATGTCGATGGGCAGCGTGCGCACGCCGGGACCGGACAGGAACAGCGAGACCGGCACCTGGTTGAAGCTCGTCACGAAGCCGAGAATGAAGGCGGCGAGGATGCCGGACTGGATGTTCGGCAGCACCACCTTGAAGAAGGCGCCGAGACGGGTGGCGCCGAGCAGCACCGCCGCCTCCTCCATGTCGGAACGCAGGTTGTTGAAGCTCGATGAGACGACGCGCACCGTATAGGGCAGTACCAGCGCCGTATGGGCGAGGAAAAGCGCAATCCCGATCGAGAAGCTGAAGGGCACGACGACATAACGCAGCAGCGCCAGGCCGACGATGATGCCGGGCACGATGATCGGCAAAGTGACGATGGTGTTGACCACCTCGCCGAAGGGCAGCTTGTAGCGCGACAGCGCATAGGCCGCGGGCACGCCGAGCAGCAGCGCCAGGAAGGTGCCGCCGACGGCCAGGATCATCGACATGATGAAGCTGTCGCGGAAACTTTCGACGGTGAAGACCTTGGCGATCCAGCGCAGCGACAGGCCCTGCGGCGGGAAGGTCAGCGTATCGCCGGCCGAAAGCGAGGCGGCGACGATGATCAGGAACGGGCCGATCAGGAAGATCAGCAGTGCCGCGAGGATGAGGGGGGAAAAGGTGCGGTTCATCGCTTGTTCCTCGCGGTGGCGAGCCGCTTCAACAGCAGGTTCGCGGCAAAACACATGGCGATCAGGATGAAGGCGATGACGCTCGCCGAGACGAAATCATTGGCGACGGTGACACGCTGGAAAAGCAGCGTCTCCAGCATCAGCACCTTCGAGCCGCCGAGGATGGCAGGGGTGATGTAGGCGGTCAGCGAGCCGGTGAAGACCAGCGTGCCGCCGACGACGAGGCCTTCGCGGGTCAAGGGCAGGATGACCTTCCAGAACACCTGGAACCAGTTGGCGCCCAGCACGCGCGCGGCAAGGATCGCATCCTTCGGCATGTTTTCGAGCGCGCTGATCAGCGACAGGGTCATCAGCGGCAGGAAGAGCTGCAACAGGCCGATGAACACGGCGGTTTCGGTAAACAGCAGCCGGATCGGCTCGTCGCTGAGGCCAATTGCCTGCAGCGCCTGATTAACGATGCCGGTGCGGCCCAAAATGACGATCCAGGCATAGGTGCGCGCCACCGGCGAAATCATCAGCGGCAGCGAGATGAGGCCGATCATCCGGCCCTTGCCCGCGGCGCTGAGATTGACGATAGCGAAGGCAGCCGCATAGCCGATGACGGCCGAAACCAGCGTCACGGCGATGCCGAGCTTGAAGGTTCGCACCAGCACCAGCCGGTTCAGCGGCTCGGAAAAGAAATGGCCATAGGCTGCGAAGGTCCAGCCGGTGGGGCTGCGAAACCCCTCGGCCAGCACGATGACGACCGGCACCAGGAAGATGATGGCCGCGAAGACAGCCGCCGGCAAAGCCAGCACCAAGGCTTCGGCGCGATTTTGAAACATGCCGTGTTCCTGCTGAAAGGGAGGGGGAGCGAATAGTTGTTGGCAAATAGCGAATAGTCGGAAATCCTATTCGCTATTCGCTATTCGCTATTCGCTATTCGCTATTCGCTATTCGCTATTCGCTATTCGCTAGCTGGCAGCCTTACTGGGCGACCGAGGTGTTCCACTCTTCCAGCCACTTCTCGCGGTAGTCGAGAGTGGTGGCGGCCGGCATGAAGGTCAGCTTGTTGGCGACATCGGCGCCGTAGGTGAGCTTGGCGGCGATTTCCGGGGCAACCACGACATCCTTGTTGGCCGGGCTGTCGACCAGCATTTCGGCGATCTTGGTCTGGACCGGGGTCGAGAGCCAGAAGTCCATGAACTTCAGCGCCAGATCGTGGTTCTTGGAACCCTTGACCAGCACCATGGCGTTCATGTCGCCGGCGTCGCCTTCCTTGGTGGTCGCCCAGCCGATCGGCAGATCAAGCTTGGAGATACCGCCCCAGGAGAAGTGGCCCATGGGGGCTGCCCAGATTTCTTCCTGCTGCATCAGCTGCACGAGCTGCGAGCTTTTCACGTAGAAGGTGACGAACTGGTCGCGCTTTTCGCCAACGGCTTCGACCGCGCCCTTGAGGTCCGGCGTATCCTTGCCGATCGCCTTGCCGATCATCGACAGTACCGGGCCGCCCTGGTTGGTGGTGATGTTCGGCAACGCGACGTGATCGACATACTCGTCCTTGAGGAGATCGGCCCAGGACTCGATCTTCATCTTGTCGGTGCGATAGGCGATGCCGGTCTTGTAGAAGGTGTAGCCGACGCTCATGCCGTCGCCGTTCGGGTCCTTGGCGAAGTCGTAGAGCTTGTCGTAGCTGGAAAGCTTGGTGTGATCGATCTTTTCGGTCAGGCCTTTGCGGGCGGCAGCGAGCGCATCGGCGAGCGAGAACACGGCCATGTCGATGACCGGCGCATCCTTGTTGGCTTCGAGCTTGGCGAGGCGTTCGATGCTGTTGCCGGTCTCCACGACCAGCTTGCAGCCGCATTCGGCTTCGAACGGCTTGTAGAGCAGTTCGCCGAATTCGTCCTGGGCAAAGCCATAGACGGAAATGGTCAGCGTCTGGTCTTCGGCCGACGCGATCGCGGCGCCCATCAGCCAGAGGGCGCCGGCTGCCAGCAATGTCTTGTTCATGTTTACACTCCTCCTCAAGAAAACCGGCCTATGGCTGCGCTTCCGGCGCAGGCCCACTGGAACGGCGAATGACAAGCTCCATCGGCACGGAGGCCTTGCGAGCGGTGACGGGCGGGCTCGGCGTATCGTCCGAGGCATCGCGATCCTTGATCGCCGTCACCAGCGCATCGATCGCGAGCCGGGCGATTTCCGGCATGTTCATTTTCACGGTGGTCAGCGGCGGTGAAATGAAGGACGACCATTGCAGGTTGTCGAAGCCGGTGACGGTCGCTTCCGCCGGAATGGCGATGCCGGCCGATTGCAGCTCGGTCAGCGCCCTCAGCGCATGCGGATCGGAGACGCAGGCAAAGGCGGTAAAACCTCGGGCACGCCATGCAGCGAGATCGAGCGCGCAGCCCTTGCCGTGTTTCGCTTCGATCTCGACGATCCAGATCGTCTCGACCGTCTGCGCATCGGAAAGCTCGGAGCGCATGCCGTTGATACGGGTATTCTGGACGTTGGAGCTTGGATCGTCGCCGATGAGCAGGATCCTGGTGTGGCCGAGCGCCGTCAAATGGCGGGCCACCTGCGCGCCGCCGTCGAAATGATCGCCGGACACCGTGTTGCGCGGCGTCTTCGGCGTGTCGATGATGGCGATGGGGCAGCGGGTTTCCGGGACTTTCGTGCCGCGGCGGGGAACGATGACGATGCCGTCGACGCCACGCTCGACAAGCTGGAAGATCGCCTTGTCCTGGGCGGAGATGTCGTCGCGCGAATTGGCGATCAGCACGCCATAGCCGGCACCGGTCGCCACGCGCTCGATCTCCTGGGCGATCTCCGGATAGAGCGGATTGCCGATATCGGGAAGCACGAGGCCGAGCACGCCGCTGCGGCCGGTGCGCAAGGCGCGTCCGGCCTGACTCGGCACGTAGCCCATCTGGTTGGCGGTCTCGCGGATGCGCTGGGCAAGCTCCGGCGACAGGCGGCCTTTTCCCGATAGCGCATTCGAAGCCGTCGCGATCGACACCCCGAGGTGTCGCGCCAATTCCGAAAGATTGGGTCGGGCCGCTTTCATCAGTGCTCACTGCTGCTTAAACGTTTAAGCATATCTACCATAAAAATTGCCGAAGTCAACGGCGTTGCGGATGCCGACGCTTATTTCTCTGCATTTGTGGGGGGAAGAACCGGCGCTCAGCGCCGGGTGATGCTCTGGCGACTTTCGTAGAGATATTGCGCGCCAATGATGGCGGCGGCGATGATCAGGTAGAAGACCGAGACGAGCAGCAGCACTTCGATTGCCTTGTAGGTCTCCGAGATGATCACGGTCGAGGCTGCCGTCAGCTCGTCGATTGCGACGAGGCTGGCGAGCGAACTGCCCTTGACCATCTGGATCGCGTTGGAAAACAGGGCAGGGGCGGCAAGCCGGTAGGCCTGCGGGGTCATCACCTTCCAGTAGATGGCGAAAGGCTTCATCCCCAGCGCCTTGGCCGCGTCCGACTGTCCGACGGGAATGCTCTCGAAGCCCGAGCGCAGGAATTCCATGTTGTAGGCCGTCGAGGCGAAAATCAGGCCGATCAGCGCCGAGGGCACCGGCTCCAGGTAAATGCCGAGCTTCGGCAGGCCGTAGTAGAGCGCAAACAGGATCGCCAGCACCGGCGCGGCGCGGGCAAAGAAGCTGTAGCCGACGATGACGCGGCGGAAGACGCCGTAGGGACGCTGCATATAGATGGCGAGCGGCAAGGCGAGCAGGTTCGAGACGACGATCACGACGGCCGAGATGTACAGTGTCATCCATAGGCCGTCGAGCAGCATCTGCTGGTAGCTGGGGTCGAGAAGGATGGTCATCGCGCCACCGCCTGTCGCGGCTTGCGCTCGTTGAAGACAAGGAGTGGCGTGACGATCAGGATATAGAGGCCGACGGCGATCGTCAGGAAGGTGAAGGGCGCGTTGGTGGCGGCGATGCCCTGCTTGGTGACATAGAGGATTTCGCTGACCGAAACGGCTGAGGCGATGGACATGCGCTTGACGGTGCCGATCGCATAGGTGATCCAGCCCTTGCGGGCGAGCGGCAACACCTGCGGCACCAGCACCTTCAGAAACACGACAAAGCGTGGCAGGCCAAGCGCGATACCGGCCTCGTACTGGCCGAAGGGGATGACCTTCAGCGCGCCCTTAAACACCTGATAGTCGAAGGCGATGCCGACCAGCGTGAAGGCGATGATGGTCGAGCCGATCGGGCCGAAATCGACGCCGATCTGCGGGCCGCCGAAGAAGAACAGGAACAGCACCACCAGTTCGGGAACCGAACGAAAAAAGGCGCTGAACGCCTCGATCCCTTTGCGTGGGTAAGATGTCTCCCGCCCGTAATGAACGAAGGACAAAAGAAGACCGAAGACCGCCGACAGAGTGAAGACGACGGCCGAAAGCCCGATGGTCAGCACCGCCGCGGTCAACAACCGCGGCAGCCACGCAATGGCGATTTCCATGAGTTACATGCCCCTCGCGGAAAGCCGCTTATTCGGCCTTCGACCAGTCGATCGACGCGCCGAACCACTTGTCGGCGAGACCCTGCAGGGTGCCGTCCTTGCGCCAGGTTGCGAACTTGGCGTCGATGGCATCGGCCAGCGGCTTGTTCTTGGCGTTGACGGCGACGCTCTGGGTGATGGTCGTCAGCAGGTCGTCGAGGGTCACCATGCCGGTCAGCTTGCCGGATTTTTCGAGATACTTCGGTCCGAGGAAATCATGGGCGGCGAAATCGATGCGGTGGTTCTCAAGGTCGAGGAACAGTTCGGTCGAGCCCGGATATTCGCGGGCCTTGGTGATGCAGCCCTCCGGCAGCTTTTCCTTGGCGACCTTCTGGAAGACACCGCCACGCACCGCGCCCATGGTCTTGCCGCAGACGTCCTTCCAGCTGGCGATCTCGCCATCGGGCTCGTGGCGGGTGATAGCCGCGCCATTGACGATATAGGGCGAGAGCAGGAAGAAGTCCTGCGAGGCCAGGCGCTCGGGCGTGCGGGTCACGCCGGAGGCGATGAGGTCGAAGCGGCCGGCGGTCAGGCCCGGCAGCAGGCCGGCGAAATCCAGCTTTTCGAACTTGGCGGTGAGGCCGAGTTCCTTGGCGACCAGATTGACGACGTCGATGTCGAAGCCTTCAAGCTCACCCGCGGCATTGGTCATGCTGAACGGCGGGGCCGAACCCGAGGTGCCGATGGTCAGGGTGTCGGCGGTCACCAGCGCAGCCTTGTAGTCCTGCGCCTGAACCGCGCTTACTCCCAAAAACGCAACGACGGCCAGCACGGCTCTCAGCGCGATTCTCATGATAACTCCTTAAAGGGGGGTGCTTGAAAACGAAACGGGTGGGTTATATCGCAAACCCTTGCGGCCACCAAGGACGCCGGCCACGATGTCCACGATACGTTCCGGCAGAACTGTTTCTCAAGAACAGCCGTTTTCAATGTTGAAGGTTTTTTGGAATGGAACTGCGCTTCAAGCTCAATCACTTCTATCAGGGACAGAATTCGCCTTTCCTGCACGCGGCCGATGCGGGCTATTTCCACGATTTCGGCATCGCCTGCATCTTCGTCGAGGGTTTCAGCTCGTCGCAGGTGACCCGTGCGCTGCTGAGCGGCGAAGCCGAGATCGGCTTCGGCGACGTCTCCTCGGTGTTTGAGCAGGCGTTGCGCACCGGAGAAACCGAAATCTCCTGCCTCGTGCCAATCTACGAGCACACGCCCTGCTGCCTCGGCTATCGCTCGGAGGGTCGGAAGCTGATGTTGGCCGAGGTCGAGACCGGCACGCTCTGCGGCCCGAACGGCGATACCTCGGCGCGGCTTCTGCCGCTGCTTTTGAAACGCAACGGCTATGCGACGGACCGCTACACCTATCTCGGCGTTCAGCCCGAGGAGCGCGACCGGCTGGTGGCCTCGCGTTCGGTGATGGCCGCGACCTGCTTTGACGCAACCTTGAAATTCGCCATGCAGATGCGCGGCCACGACGCTAGCGATCTCGATTTCCTCTATTTCGCCGACAACGGCCTCGACATTTATTCCGGTGCCTTCGTGGCGCTGAATGCGGTTCTGGAGAAGGAGCCGGGCCTCGCCGGCAAGCTGCAGGCCATCGTCCGGCGTGCCTGGCACGATTGCCTCGCCAATCCCGAGCTTGGCGTCGCTGCCGTGATCCGCCGTTCGCCCGACATGGACCCGGCGATCGTGCGCGCCCAGCTCACCTGGATCATGGAGCGCCAGGTCTTCCCGGCCGGCCCGCGGCCGATGACCTTCGATCTTGCCAGCGCCAGGATGGCCGATACCCTCGAATGCGCCGCCTACTCCGTCGGGGACGAGGCCAAGCGCAGCCCGGAAGGCCTGCCGGCTGAAACCTGCCTGAACTGAGCCTGGCTACTGCGGAGTGATGCGCTTCTCAGGCAGAGACGGCTGCCACCGGCTCCGCCGGGCCGCTTGCCGCAAACGCGGACAGGATCAGCGAAAGCACGCCTGCGATCAGGAGCCCGCAGGCCAGAGCGAGCGGCGTACCGTCATAGAAACGGCCGAGCGTGACCGCAAAGCCCGTGGCGACGAGGCTTGAGCCGGAGGCGATCAGCGATGCGCCCAGTCCGGCTACCTGTGCGAGCGAACGCATCGCCATGGCGTTGAGATTGCCGAAGAGGATGCCGATGGCGAAGAAGGCCGCGTAGGTCAGTGCCAGAAGAACCGTGAACGGCAGATGCCCGCCAAAGGCGAGGACCGCCAGAAGCATCGCAAATCCCGAGAGCGTCAGGCCGAGAAAGCCGGCGCGGGCCATGGCGTCCATGCCGAAGCGCTGCACCATCCGGGAATTGAGAAACGAGGCGAGCCCGATGCCGGTGGCCAGCAGGGCGAAATAAAGCGGGAAGGTGTCCGCAATCCCGTAGGCATCGAAGAACAGATCGGCGGCCGTGCTGAGATACAGCAGCTGCGCGCCGAAAACGAGGCCGGTCGCAAGGATCAGCGGCGCCACGCGGCGGTTGGTGAGGATACGATGCCCGTTGCGGAGCAGCAGCCGGGGGCGGAAGGCAATGCGCCGCTCGGGCGGCAGGGTTTCCGGCTGGCGCAGCGTCAGCCAGAGGCCAAGCACGCCGGCCATGACAAGATAGAACATAAAGACGCTACGCCATCCCGCCGCCGCAATGATCGCTTGTGCGAGCGCCGGCGCCAGCATCGGCACCAGAATGAACAGCGTAAACATGAAGGACATGACGCGGGCCATGGCGTCGCCCTCGAACTGGTCGCGGATCATCGCCCGTGTGGCGATTTTCGGCCCTGAAACGCCGACGCCCTGCAGGAACCGTCCGACGATTACCATCTCCAGCGATCCCGCCAGCATGGCGACGACCGTTCCCGCCGCATAGACACAAAGGCCGAGGATAAGCGCCTTCTTTCGCCCCAGCGCATCCGAAAGCGGCCCGAACAGCAACTCCCCGAACGCCATGCCGAGGATGAACAGCGAGATGACATGCTGGGTTGAGAGCGGTGGCGAGATGCCGAGATCGACCCCGATCGCCCGCAGCCCCGGCAGCAGTGCATCGATGCTGACGGAGGTGAGCGACGTGAGCAGGGCATAAAGGGCAATACGTTCGCGGAAACGGGTCGGTGCTGGCATGGGTCTCGTAAGGGGAGGGGCTGGCCGGAACTATAGCAGCTTTTTTTCTCGGGCTTCCTGTTGATAGTTGCAATGGCGAAAAGGCCGGCAACCCCGCGGCGAAATCGGCCGTTCAAGGCTAGTGCGGCGTTATGAATGAAATCGTGAAGCTGTTGATCATCAAAAGCTTGTAGAAAGATGTTGACGATGACGCTATCACTTCCGCCGAGCTTTTTCGCCCTCGACTGGGCGAAAAATGGAGAGGGCTCGCCTGCCGGGCCGGCATTGGGGGAAAAACATTCGATGAAAATCGGTTCACCGAAGGAATTACATGCGGGGGAATCGCGCGTCGCGATGACGCCGGACAGTGCATTGCAGCTGCAGAAGCTGGGTCACGAATGTTTCGTGGAAGCGGGTGCCGGCGCCAAGGCTGGCATTTCCGACGAGGCCTATCGCGCTGCGGGCGTGACGGTTGTCGATGATGCAAGCGCGCTGTTTGCGGTCTCGGATATCGTCACCAAGGTTCGTCCGCCCGAGCCTTCCGAGGTCGCGGACCTCGTTCCCGGCCAGACGCTGATTTCGTTCTTCTATCCCGGCCAGAACGGCGAACTGCTGGAGCTGGCCCGCGCCAAGGGCGCCAACGTCATCGCCATGGACATGGTGCCGCGCATCTCGCGCGCCCAGAAGATGGATGCGCTTTCGTCGATGGCCAATATCGCCGGCTACCGCGCCGTCACCGAGGCTGGCAACAATTTCGGCCGCTTCTTCACCGGCCAGGTGACCGCCGCCGGCAAGGTGCCTCCGGCCAAGGTGCTGGTGATCGGCGCCGGTGTGGCAGGCCTTGCCGCGACCGGCGTCGCCGTCTCGCTCGGCGCCCGCACCTATGCCTTCGACGTGCGCCCCGAGGTCGCCGAGCAGATCGAGTCGATGGGCGCGGAATTCGTCTATCTCGATTTCGACGGCGGAGTGCAGGATGGTGCTGCGACCGGCGGTTATGCTGCTCCGTCCTCGCCGGAATTCCGTGAGAAGCAGCTGGCGAAATTCCGCGAACTCGCGCCCGAGATCGACATCGTCATCACCACGGCGCTGATCCCCGGCCGCGATGCCCCGAAGCTGTGGCTGGCCGATATGGTCGCGGCGATGAAGCCGGGCTCGGTCGTCGTTGATCTCGCCGCCGAACGCGGCGGCAACTGCGATCTGACCGTCGCCGACCAGAAGGTGGTGTCCGACAACGGCGTCACCATTATCGGCTATACCGATTTCCCGAGCCGCATGGCAGCCCAGTCGTCGGCGCTCTATTCCACCAACATCCGCCACATGCTGGCCGACCTGACGCCGGCCAAGGACGGCAAGATCGTCCACAATATGGAAGACGACGTCATCCGCGGATCGACCGTCGCCTTCCAGGGCGCGATCACCTATCCGCCGCCACCGCCGAAGATTGCGGCGATCGCAGCGCAGAAGCCGAAGGAAAAAGTGAAGGAGCCGACGCCGGAGGAAAAGCGGGCCGCCGAGACGGCCGCCTTCAAGGCGCAGACCAGGAGCCAGTTGACGCTGCTCGCCGTCGCGACGGTGCTGCTCTTGATCGTCGGGGCCTATGCGCCGTCGGCCTTCATGAGCCACTTCGTCGTCTTCGTGCTCGCCTGCTTCGTCGGCTTCCAGGTCATCTGGAATGTCTCGCACTCGCTGCACACGCCGCTGATGGCGGTGACCAACGCGATCTCGGGCATCGTCATTCTCGGTGCCCTTCTGCAGATCGGCTCGACCAGCTGGCTGGTGGTTCTGCTCTCGGCGCTTTCCGTGCTGATCGCCACGATCAATATCGTCGGCGGTTTCCTCGTCACCCGGCGCATGCTCGCCATGTTCCAGAAGTCGTGATCGGGGGATTTGCATCATGACCATCGGTATTGTTTCGGCCGCCTATATCGCGGCAGCTGTTCTGTTCATCCTGTCCCTCGGCGGCCTGTCCGGCCAGGAAAGCGCCAAGCGCGCCGTCTGGTACGGCATAACCGGCATGGGCCTTGCGGTCGCCGCCACGGTCTTCGGGCCTGACGTCGGCAACTGGTTCATCGTGCTTTTGATGATCGCAGGCGGGGCGGTGCTCGGCCATTTCGTCGCAAGCCGTGTGCAGATGACCGAGATGCCGCAGCTCGTTGCGGCGCTGCACAGCTTCGTCGGCCTGGCCGCCGTGTTCATCGGCTTCAACGCTCATCTAGAGGCGGCGAATGTCGCCGGCCTCGACGAGGCTGCGCGCGCGACGCTGACCGGCTTTGCCAAGCTGCTGGCCCATAAGGAACCGGTGGAGCTGGCGATCATGAAGGTCGAGGTGTTTCTCGGCGTCTTCATCGGCGCGGTCACCTTCACCGGCTCGGTCATCGCCTTCGGCAAGCTGGCCGGCAAGGTTGACGGCAAGGCGAAGAAGCTGCCCGGCGGGCATCTCTTGAATGCCGGTGCCGCGGCCCTGTCGATCCTGCTGCTACTGCTCTATGTCAACGGCGCCGGCGTCTGGACGCTGGTCCTGATGACGCTGGCCGCCTTCTTCATCGGCTATCACCTGATCATGGGCATCGGCGGCGCCGACATGCCGGTCGTCGTGTCGATGCTGAACAGCTATTCCGGCTGGGCGGCCGCCGCTATCGGCTTCACGCTCGGCAACGATCTCCTGATCGTCACCGGCGCGCTGGTCGGTTCCTCGGGTGCGATCCTGTCCTATATCATGTGCAAGGCGATGAACCGCTCCTTCGTTTCGGTCATCCTCGGCGGCTTCGGCGCGACCGCCGGCCCGCAGATGGAGATATCAGGCGAGCAGATCGCCATCGACGCCGACGGCGTTGCCGCAGCCCTCAACGATGCCGACTCGATCATCATCGTGCCGGGCTACGGCATGGCGGTGGCACAGGCTCAAGCGTCGGTCTCGGAACTGACGCGCAAGCTGCGCGCCGCCGGCAAGACCGTGCGTTTTGCCATCCACCCCGTCGCCGGCCGACTGCCGGGGCACATGAACGTGCTGCTCGCCGAAGC
This sequence comes from Rhizobium sp. Root1212, assembly GCF_001424985.1. Classification (GTDB taxonomy): domain Bacteria; phylum Pseudomonadota; class Alphaproteobacteria; order Rhizobiales; family Rhizobiaceae; genus Pararhizobium. The sequence goes on along the minus strand of NZ_LMDA01000005.1, from coordinate 43,656 downwards.
CAAGGTCCCCTACGACATCGTTCTGGAAATGGACGAGATCAACGATGACTTCCACGAGACCGACGTCGTCATCGTCATCGGCTCCAACGACATCGTCAACCCGGCGGCGCAGGACGATCCGAACTCGCCCATCGCCGGCATGCCGGTGCTCGAAGTGTGGAAGGCCAAGCAGGTGTTCGTCTCCAAGCGCGGCCAGGGCACCGGCTATTCCGGCATCGAGAACCCGCTGTTCTTCAAGGACAACACCCGCATGTTCTACGGCGACGCCAAGAAGAGCCTCGATCAGCTGCTGCCGATGCTGGCGTAATTACACATATCGATGGGGCCGCGAGGTCCCATCGACCACCTTGCTCAGGAAAGCCGACCAAGCCCGGCGAAGGGCACGATCTTTGCCCGGTGCAGGCCCTTCTCGACCTCCATCGCCAGTTCGTCGGCGAGCGCCAGAAATTCGCGGCGGCGATCCTCGCGGATGTCGTCAGCAAACTCGTCGACGCAGGCCAGGGCCTTGTCGAGGCAGGCGAGATCGTCACAGATCGCTCGAAAATTCTCATTACGCTCCGCCAGCGCCGTGATTTCCGCCGCCTGCGCGGGAAATCGCCGAAGGGCGGATGCCAGGCCCTCATTCTCCTCTCCGGGCCGCCTGCGTTCCGTCATGGTCACCTCCGGTCGATCGCGCTGCTGCGCCGTAACATGCCCTTCAGAATAGCGGCCTCGCGCGAAAGCTTGACGTAATATACTTGAGGCTACAGGTGTTTACCGCCCCCTGAGGCCGCAAAGGCGTCTCCGGCCGATAGAGCTTACGTGATGATACGGGTTCAATCGGCGAAAACAGGTCTAGCATCGATTTCGCTCTGCAACTCGACCAGCTCGATTTTTTGAGCGAGCCGGTCCGTGTTTCATGCCCGCTGTGCGTGGAGGCTATCGTGTTCCTGGACTATTTTGCTCTGGGTGTTCTGTTCTTCATGGTGATCACTTTGTTTTACGGTGTCATCGCGATCCACGACATTCCGCACCTGATCGCCAAATCCCGGAACCATCCGCACCAGGATGCGATTCATATCGCCGGCTGGGTCAGCCTTTTCACTTTGCATGCCATCTGGCCGTTTCTCTTCATCTGGGCGACGCTTTACCGCGAGGATCGCGGCTGGGGCATCCGCCAGGACGGCAGGCTGCAAGCGCAAGAAGAGGCGAATGCGGAGGTGGCCGTCCTGCAGGCGCGGGTTTTCGAACTTGAGACGCAGCTGAAACAGCAGGCCGGGGAGACCGTCTGATGGACCTGCTTCTGATCCTGACCTATGCGGCCATCTGCATTGCGGTCTTCAAGATCTTCCGCATTCCCGTAAACCAGTGGACCGTTTCGACGGCAGTGCTCGGCGGCGTCTTCCTGATCGCGACCCTGCTCTTGCTGATGAGCTACAATCACCCGTATTCCAGCGATGGCCGCATCTATTTCACATCGGCGCCGGTCATACCCGCCGTGGGCGGCCTTGTCGTCGAGGTACCGGTCGAGGCGAACGTGCCTTTGAAAAAAGGCGACATTCTCTTCCGCATCGATCCGCGCCCCTATCAGTTCACGGTCGACCAGAAGAAGGCGGCGCTTGCCGAGGCCGAGCAGAGCGTGTTGCAGCTCAAGGCCTCGCTCGCCGCTGCGACCGCCGTGGTCGAAGGCGCCAAGGCAAACCGCGACCGTTCGAAGCAGAGCTACGAGCGCTATCTGCAAATCTTCGAGAATTCGAAGGCGCGCGGCGTCGGCACCGCCGTTTCCGAACTCGAAGTCGAAAACCGGCGCGGCCTCTATCTGAGCGAGGTCGCCTCCGTGGCGACGGCCGAGGCCCAGGAACAGCAGGCGCGGCTTGCCTATGAATCGCAGATCGGCGGTGTCAACCCGGCCGTCGCCCGCCTGCAGGCAGAGCTGCGCAATGCCGAATTCGAGCTTGAGCAGACGACGGTGCGCGCCCCGAGCGATGGCTATGTGACCCAGGTCTTCCTGCGGCCGGGCATGATGGCAAACCCGCTGCCGCTCCGGCCCGTCATGGTGTTCATCAACAGCGAGGACCGCATGCTGGCAGCCGCCTTCATCCAGAACTCACTGCAGCGCGTCAATGTCGGCGACGAGGCGGAGGTCGCCTTCAAGGCGGTGCCGGGCAAGATCTTCAAGGCCAAGGTCACCTCCATCATCGATGTGATGGCGCAGGGACAGTTGCAGCCGACGGGCGCACTCATCGATCCGCAGTCGCCGGAACGAGCCCAGCCCGGCCAGATGCTCGCCCGCATCGATATTCTGGAGGATACCAGCGGTTACCAGCTTCCCGGTGGCGTCGTCGCCGAGGTCGCGGTCTATACCCATCACTGGCATCACGTCGCTATCCTGAGAAAGGTGCTGCTGCGCATGAGTTCCTGGATGAACTACGTGTTCCTGGAGCACTGAGATGGAGGGCGGCGCGTCTCTTCGGGCAGGCCGTCTGCCGCTCGCCGCGATCGGATGAAACCATGGGCAACGCACATACCCTGCCGCTTTTCAGGGGCTTTGCCGGCTATCGGCCTGAATGGCTGCGCAACGACATTTCCGCCGGGCTTTCGATTGCGGCCGTCGGTCTGCCGAGCGCGATCGCCTATCCCGCCATTGCCGGCCTGCCGCCGGAAACCGGCATTTATGCCAGTATCGTTGCGGCGATCGCCTATGCGATTTTCGGCGCTTCGCGGCGGCTGACGGTCGGGCCGGATGCCGCGACCATGACGGTCATTGCCGCCGCCATCACGACGATCGTCGCCGGCATGCCGGCTGGCCAGACGGCAGATCGCGTCGCAATCGCAGCACTGCTGGCGCTTGCGGTCGGCATCGCCTGCTTTGTCGCAAGGTTGCTCAGGTTGGGTGTGCTCGCGAATTTCCTGTCGCGGCCGATCCTGGTTGGCTTCTTTGCGGGCATCTCGATCTCGATCCTGACCGGCCAGCTTGGCCGCATGACCGGCGTGAAGATCGAGGCGGACGGATTCGTCGCCCCCCTGCTGGAGCTTGCGGCCAAGGCCGGGTCGATCCACATGCCGACCGTGCTGCTGACGCTGGCGATGTTCGGCGTTCTCATCGTCGCGAAGGCGGTGCGTTTGCCGGTGCCCGGACCGGTGGTCGTGGTGGTGCTGGCGGTGGTGCTGTCGGCGATCTTCGATTTTCAGGGCATGGGCATTGCCGTGGTCGGCGATATTCCGCGCGGCCTTCCCCGCTTTAGCATTCCTTCTCTCGCCGGTGTCTCGCTCCAGCACCTGATCCTCGGCTCTGCGGCAATTTTCCTGGTGAGCTTCGGCTCGGGGATCGTCACGGCCCGCAGCTTCGGCGCCCGCACCGGCGAGCTGGTCAACGCCAATACGGAGTTGGTCGGCCTTGGAAGCGCGCAGGTCGCGGCCGGCCTGTTCGGATCGTTTCCCATCGGCTTTTCGGATTCGCGCACGGCGATCAATCTCTCCGTCGGCGGCCAGTCGCAGCTTGCGAGCCTCGTTTCCGCCGCGACCCTGATGGCGACGCTGCTCTTTCTGAACGAGGCGCTGCGCGTGTTGCCGGTGGCGGCGCTGGCGGCCATCCTCGTGTCCGCCGCCCTTAGCCTCATCGACATTGCGGAACTGAGGACGATCTGGCGGATCAACCCGATCGAGTTCGCCTTTGCGCTGATCGCCATGTGGGGCGCGATCTCCTTCGGCGTGCTCAACGGCGTGATGATCGCGATCGCGGCCACGCTGGTCTATCTGCTGCGCGGCATGATGTTTCCGCGCGATGCTTTTCTGGGTCGGATCGAAGGGCGCGACGGCCTCTACAAGCTGCACCGGTTCGCCGAGGCCAGGGCCACGCCGGGCGTCACCGTCTGGCTGCTGCAAGGAAGTCTGCTGTTTTTCAATGCCGATTACATCAGGGCACGGTTGAAGACCATCGTCGACAAGCTGCCGCCGGATACCCGCTGGTTCGTGATGGATGCGAGCGCAATTGCCCAGATGGACAGCACGGCCGCCGGCATGCTGGAGGAGGTGCGTGCTGATCTTTCGGACCGTGGCGTCCAGCTCTGTTTTGCCGAATTGCATGCCGAAGCGCGGGCCCTGCTGGAGCGGGCGGGCCTCATCGAGCGCATCGGCGCTAACCATGTCTACGAAGATCTGGACGATGCGCTGCAGGCATTCGCAGCGCCGCCGGCAACACGCTTTGAAGCGAGGAGGGAAAAATGAGCAAGAAGAACGACAAGGACGATGCTGTGCCGTCCACGGAGAAGGGCAAGGTGCGAGACTACGAAAAACAGATGGAAAAGCTGCAAGTGGAACTTGCCCATCTACAGGCCTGGGTGAAGAAGACCGGCGCCCGTATCGTCATCATCTTCGAAGGCCGCGATGCGGCGGGCAAGGGCGGTACCATCCGCCGGCTCACGGAACGGGTGAGCCCGCGCGTGTTTCGTGTCGCGGCGCTGCCGGCGCCAAGCGACCGGGAAAAAGCCCAGATGTACATGCAGCGCTACATCGCCCACCTGCCGGCTGGCGGCGAGATCGTGATCTTCGACCGCAGCTGGTACAATCGCGCCGGTGTCGACCGGGTCATGGGGTTCTGCAGCGAAAAGCAGGCGCGCCGTTTTCTGGAGCTTGCGCCGCGCTTCGAGGCGGCGATCGTCGAAAGCGGCACCATTCTCCTGAAATACTTCCTGACCGTCAGCGAGGACGAGCAGGAACGCCGCTTCCGCCGCCGCATCGACGATCCGCTGCGCCAGTGGAAGCTCAGCCCGATGGACGTGGAATCCTATCAGAAGTGGTGGGACTATTCCCGCGCCTACGACGAGATGCTGCGCATGACCGACAGCGAACATGCGCCGTGGTGGATCGTGCCGTCCGACGACAAGAAACGGGCGCGGATCAACTGCATCTCGCACATCCTCCATTCCATTCCCTATGAGCGCGTCAAGTTCGATCCGCCGGATCTCGGCAAGCGGCAAAAGCGGCCGAACGATTATACCGAGGATGACAGCCCGCGGCGCAGCGTGCCGGATATAGCCTGATTTCTCCGGGTATCCCTTTTCTCTTCGGGGAGAAGGGGCCTCGAGCGGCCGCCACATAATCGATTAATCAACCTCATTGATCTACGCCCACCTGTTGCGGTAGGATGCTCCGGCGAACCCAGGCGTGCGGGGGCACATTCCCCTGGGACGCGGTTGAGTGGGGTACGACGATGAGCATCGCACGCCCGGAAGATGGTCCGGCGGCTGCATCTGCACCGCCTATGGACCACGAGATCCGCGACCAGCTTGCCAGAATCCGTTCCAGCCCAGCCTTCGATGCGCCCGACCGCGCACAGAAGTTTCTGTGCTATGTCGTCGAGGAAGCGCTCCAGGGCCGCGCCGACCGGATCAAGGCCTATTCCATCGCCATCGAGGTCTTCCACCGCGATGCGTCCTTCGATGCCCAGAACGATCCCGTCGTGCGCATCGAGGCCGGCCGGGTGCGCCGCGCACTGGAGCATTATTACCTGCTGACCGGGCAGAAGGACCCCATCCTGATCACCATTCCCAAGGGGGGCTATGTTCCCATCTTCAGCCGCGTCTTGGAATGTCCGGCGCAGGCCGACGAGCTGGTGGCGCAGGCCCGGCCGTCCATGGTCGGGCGGCTGGCGGTGCCCGTAACCTGCCTCATGCTTCTCGGCGTCGCTGGCTGGGCTCTGGCCGATCACTCGGCGCTGGGTCCATTCTCGTATGGGGGACCGGCCGCGGTCACCGACCCCGCGCCGGGCATGCCGAAAGTCATCATCGCTCCCTTCGAGGATATCACGGGCACGCCGGGTTCGGCGCTTCTGACGCGGGGGCTGAACGACGAAGTAATCGGCCAGATGGCGCGCTTCAAGGAAATCAACATTCTGGCCGGGGATGCGGCGACCGAGCCCGTCAAGGCATCGCCCTCTGGTTCGTACCTGCCGCTTTACCGGCTGGAAGGGCGCATAAGGCTCGATGCCGACCGGCTCCGCTTCTCCGCCCGGCTGATCGACCGGGACGACGGGGTGATCATCTGGACGAAGACCTATGATGCCGAACTTGGCCGGCGCGCGCTTCTCGATATCGAAACGGAGATCGCCGGCGAAATCGCCATGACGCTGGCTCAGCCCTATGGCGTCATCTTCCAGGCAAAGGCGTCGGAGGTTCTCGACAACCCGTCCGAGGATGCCAAGGCCTATGCCTGCGCGCTTTCCTATTACGGCTACCGGGCCGACCTCAACCGGCAAACCCATGCCGCCGTTCAGGGATGCCTTAAGGAGGTCGTTGCCCGTTATCCCAACTACGCGACGGCGTGGGCCTTGTTGTCGCTGACCTATCTCGACGAACTGCGGTTTCGCTACCGGCTCGATGCCTCGACCGCCGCGCCGATCGATCTTGCGCTGCAGACCGCTGCAAGGGCCGTCTCGCTCGATCCCGGCAATGTTCGCGCGCTGCAGGCTGAAATGCTCGCCGACTATTTCAACCGCGATGTCCAGAATGCGCTGGCGATCGGCGAAAAGGCTTATGCGCTCAATCCCAACGACACGGAATTTGCCGGCGAATACGGGTTCCGCCTCGCTCTTTCCGGCGAATGGGAGCGTGGTTGCAGGCTCTTGTCGCAGACCATCACGCGCAATCCGGGACCGGTGGATTATTTCCGCTCCGGCATGGCCGTCTGCGCCTATATGGACCGGGATTACCAGGCGGCGGAACGATGGGCACGGGCGGCCGATCTGCCGGACAATCCGATCTATCACGTGATCCTGGCGGCGATCTACGGCCAGAGAGGAAAAATGCCCGAAGCCCGGCAGGAAAGCGGCTGGCTGGAACGCAATGCTCCCGACTACCTCACCGGCATCCGCAAGGAAGTGAGCACGCGCATCCTGCGGCCGCAGGATCAGGAGCATTTCATCGAGGGCTTGATAAAAGCCGGCTTCAGTATTCCCGTCGAGCGCAGCTCGGAAACGATGCCGCCGGCCGTCGCGCTCAGCGCATCGAATGGATAGCCTGTTCCTGCGCAGGGGTGGGGTTTCGCACCCAGGCGGCCAGAAGATCGTAGAACACGCTGAGCACGATCGGGCCGAGAAACAGGCCGATCAGGCCATAGGCGATCGTGCCGCCGATCACCCCCATGAAAATCACCAGCATCGGCGTCGACAGGCCGCGCGAGACAAGCACCGGCTTCATGACGTTGTCGATGAGCGCGACGGGCAGCAGCAGCAGGGTCAGGAAGAGCGCGAAGGTGAAATCCTGCGTCGTCCAGGCCCAGATCGCCACGGGCAGGAGCACCAGCGCCGGGCCGATCTGGATGATGCAAAGGATCAGGATGACGAAGGTCAGCCCTCCGGCGCCGGGGATCGCGAAGAAATGCAGCACGAGCCCGGCCAGCAGCGTCTGCACCAGCGCCACGCCGATGACGCCGGTTGCCACGTTGCGGATCGTCGCGCCCGCAAGGCGCACGAAGCCGAGCCCTCTTTCGCCCGCCACCCGCTCCGCGAAACGGTCGGCGCTCAAGGCGAGCCGCGGGCCATGGCCGAAGAAGAAGCCGGCGATGATGATCGAGGTGATGAAGCTGAGAAGCCCGAGCCCGACGGCGGCGCTCTTGCCGAGCACGTACCGGCCGGCCTGCAGCAGGGTCGGCTGCAGATATTCGAGCGTCCCGGCAAGATTGGTCGCGGCAAGCGTCCAGGCTTCGTGGATGCGCTCTCCCACGACAGGCCAGTCGCGCACGGCTTCCGGCGGCATTGGAAAATGCAGCGTTCCCGTCGAAAGCTTGTCGATCAGCCAGCGGGTCGCATCGACGAAATTGAGCGCGATGGCGGCAAGCGGGCCGATGATGATGGCAAGACCGAGCAGGGTGATGAGAAAGGCCGACAGCCTGCGCCGGCCCCCCAGCAGCCTGCACAGGGTATTGTGGAACGGATAGAGCGCGACCGTCAGGATCGCGGCCCAGATGACGATCAGGATGAAGGGCGCGACGAGCGTGTAGGACCAGTAGGCGAACAGGAAGACGATCCCGACGCGCACGAAATCGGTGATGCGCGTCTCGATGCTTGAGCGCCCGCCGACGGCAGGATCGCCGAGGGGGACCAAAGGCTCGTCCATGGCATTCCCTTCTGCAAAAACCGCAGGGTTTCATTCCCTCAGGCGACCGGCGGTTCCCAGCTCAGGTAGAAGCCGATATCGCCAGGCACGCCACCGGGGAAGTTGATCACCATGGCTTTCAGACGATAGCCCTGCGGCTGCGCCGCTTCCTTGAAGCGATCATAGAGTTCCTTGGCCTTGCCCTGCAAGGTTTGCGGCCAGTCCGGATCGGCGCTGTTGATGGCGCGGCCGCTATCGGAGCAGAAATCCGAGGGAAAGCTGTAGACCAGCGCCTCCATCTTTCCATCCTTAACCGCCCGCGACACGACATTGCGGATGATGGCCCGCTCCTGTTCGCCGACATGCTTGTTGAAGAAATCGTCGGCAAATTTCGACAGTTCCTCGCGCTGGCGGTCGCGCAGCTTGTCCTGGCGTTCCATCTCGGCAAGCTGCTTTTCGAGGATTTGCTTGCGCAGGTCATCGGCGCTGGGAACGGGCGCATTGGGATCGAACGTGTTCTGCGACATATCGACGACTCCGGTTTCGTTTGGCCGCCGAGAATAGGCTCAGGCCGGAGACGCCAGAAGTAACATACGGGAACATCCGTAGTATCCGCCTCATTTGCCGTTCCGGGCCGTGGCCAGGCAGCGGCGGGCGTTCACTCGATCCAGCACTCGCCACCGCCGGGATTTAGGCTCCAGCGACCGCCTTGCGGCCGAAGGAAAGCAGTTCGCGAGTATAGTCTTCGGCCGGAGCGCGGGTCACATCCTCGGTCCTGCCGAACTCGATCACGTCGCCACGGCGCATGACGAGCAGCGTGTCGGAGATATGGGCGACGACCTTCAGGTTATGGGTGACGAACACCATCGACAGGGCGCGGCTTTCCTTCAGGTCGGAGAGAAGGTTGAGAATCTGGGCTTGTACCGAAACGTCGAGCGCCGAGGTCGGCTCGTCGAGGATGAGCAGGCTGGGTTCCAGCGCCAGCGCGCGGGCGATCGCCACGCGCTGCGCCTGGCCGCCGGACAGTTCTCGCGCACGGCGATCGAGGAAGTCAGCCGGCAGGCCGCAGTCTGACAGCAGGCCGGTGATTTTTTCGCGCATGGCCGGGCTTTGGGGCCCGCCCGCCGCCAGCATCGGTTCGGCCAGGATTTCGGCGATCGTCAGCCGCGGGCTGAGAGACAGGAACGGGTTTTGCGAGACGACGCCGATCTTCTGACGCGCCCGGCGCAACGCATCGCCCTTCAGCGCCAGCCAGTCCCGGCCTTCGAGTTCGATGGCGCCGCTTTCCACCGGCAGCAGCCGCAGGATGGCGCGCAGCAGGCTGGTTTTGCCCGAGCCGCTTTCCCCGACGATACCAAGCGTTTCGCCCTTGGCGAGCTGGAAGCTTGCGCCATTGACCGCAGGTTTCGGGCGGGGGGAGAACAGGCCGCCGCGATAGCGGATGACGAGATTGTCGACGCTCAGTACCGAACTCATCGCGTGCCCTCCGGCAGATGGCACAGCCAGCGGCGGCCGTCGTTGCCGCGCTCCGGCGGCGGTTCGGCCGCGCAGACCGGCATGGCCTGCGGACAGCGCGGCGCAAACGCGCAGCCGGCGATGGTCGAGCGTGGGGCGGGGATGGAGCCCTCGATGGCCGAAAGCCGTGCGGCATGGGGAGCCGCGTCCGGCAAGGCCGCAAGCAGCGCGCGGGTATAGGGATGGCCAGGACGCTGCAACACATCGTCGACCGGGCCGGTTTCGATGGAGCGGCCGGCATAGAGCACGGTGGCGCGGTCGCAGGCTTCGGCGATGACATCCATGTCGTGGGTGATCATCAGCACGGTCAGGCCGCGCTCGGCCACAAGCTTGCGCAACAGCGCGAGAACCTGCGCGCCGACCGAGACGTCGAGCGCCGTGGTTGGTTCGTCGGCGATCAGGAAATCGGCGCCGGTCGCTAAGGCTTGGGCGATGACCACGCGTTGCTGCATGCCGCCGGAAAGCTGGTGCGGATAGCTGCGCAGCACCCGTTCGGGATCTGGCAGACCGGTTGCGGCGAGCAGGCCGGCGGCTTCCGCACGGCGCGCACGGCGGGGCATGTCGCGATGGGCGCGGATCACGTCGTCCATCTGGCTTGCGATGCTGAGCACCGGATTGAGGGCGGCGGCAGGGTCCTGCGAGATCAGGCCGATCCGCCGGCCGCGCAGGCGAACGGCGTTTTCCCGCAGGTCTTCGCCGTCGAAATGGAAACGGTCGGCTTGAATGCGCGCACCCTTCGGCACGAGGCCGAGCGCCGCCATGCCGGTCATGGTCTTGCCGCAGCCGGATTCGCCGATGACGCCGTGGATTTCGCCACGCTCGATATCGAGGCTGACGGCGCGAACGGCGTGGACGTCGCCATCCGGCGTCGGAATGCTGACGGAGAGGTTTTTGATCTCAAGCAGAGGCACGGGATGCACCTCCCTTGCGGTCGCGCAGCGCATCGCCGAGCACGCTGAAGGCCAGGGCGATGATGAAGATCGTCATGCCCGGCATCGCCGAATACCACCAGCGGGCCGGGAAGAATTTGCGGCCGGCATCGACCATCTGGCCCCAGTCGGCAGTCGGCGGCAGGATGCCGAGGCCGAGGAAGGAGAGGGCGGCGGCGGTGAGAAGCGCCGGCCCGACATCGAGCGCCGCCTGTACGGTCAGCGGCCGTCCCGTGGCCGGCAGGATGTGGCGGATGATGATACGCGGGTGCGAGACGCCGGAGAGACGTGCAGCCTCGACATAAGGTTGCCCGCGCAGCACCAGCACCTCGGCGCGGGCAAGCCGCGCATACCACGGCCACCAGGTCACGGCGACGGCGATGATGCTGTTGAGGAAACCGGGTCCGAGGGCGGCGGCCATCAGCACGGCGAGCAGCAACGCCGGAAAGGCGAGGAAGACATCGGTGCCGCGCATCAGCGCCTCGTCGATCCAGCCGCCGAAATAGCCGGCGGCGAGCCCGACCGGCAGGCCGATCAGCAGCGAGAAGGCGACGATCAAGAGCCCGTTAGTCAGCGAGACGCGGGTGCCGTAGATGATGCGGCTCAGGATGTCGCGGCCGAGATGGTCGGTGCCAAGCCAGTAGCTGGCCGAGGGCGGCTGCAGCTTGGCGATGACGTTCGGCGCACCGGCGCCCTGCAAGGGGTAGGGCGCGATCCACGGCGCGAGAATGGCGACCAGCACGAAGAGGGTGACGATCGCAAGCGCGATGCTGCCGGGGATGCCGAGGCGGTGAACGAGTTTCTTCATGACAGCGCCACCCGCGGGTCGACCAGGGCCTGGGCAATGTCGATCAGGAGGTTCATCACGACATAGCAGATCGTCACCACCATGGTCACGGCGGCGATGACGGGGAAATCCTTGGCGAGAATGGCCTCGGAGACATAGCGGCCGAGACCCGGCCAGGCGAAGATAATCTCGACCAGCACCGCGCCGGTCAGGGCATAGGCAAAGGAAAGACCGATCACCGTCAGCGCCGGCCCCATGGCATTCGGCAGCGCATGGCCGAACAGGATGCGCGGCTCGGATAGGCCGAGCGCGCGGGCGGCGACGATATGGCGGCGTTCGAGAATTTCGATCATCGCCGAGCGCGTCAGCCGCATGGCGACGCCGGCGGGATAGGAGGCGAGCGTCAGGGCCGGCAGGATCAGATGGGCGAGCGCATCGCCGAAAACATCGAACCGTCCGGCAAGGATCGCATCGATGAGATTGAAGCCGGTGATCATCTGCAAGGGGGCGGAAATGGCAATTTCCCGCGACAGGCGCCCGGACAGCGGCAGGATGCCGAGCCATTGGGCGAAGACGAGTTGCAGGATCATCGCGAGGAAGAAGGTCGGCATGGCGACGGCTGCAATCGAGCCGAAGCTTCCCAGCCTGTCCGCCCATCGTCCTTGGTGTGCGGCGGCGACGACACCGAGCGGAATGCCGATCAGGAGCGCAAGGCCGGTGGAGAACACCGCAAGCTCCAGCGTGGCGGGAAGATAGGCGCGCAAATCTTCGGCGATCAGGCGGCGTGACTTGTAGGAAATGCCGAAATCGCCGGAGGCCATGGCGGTGGCGAAAGTGGCGAAACGGGCCTGAAGCGGCGCGTCGAGATTAAGCTCCTGACGCGCCTTTTCGATCTGTTCGGCCGTGGGGCGCGGGCCGGCATAGAGCGCTGCCGGGTCCGAGGGAACGACCTGTGCTACGACGAAGACCAGAAAGGTCACGCCCACCACTACGAAGGCGGAAAGCAGCATGCGGCGCAGGATGTAGCGGAGGAGTTCCATCAGCAGGACCGCCGGTTGGGGGAGGGGTTTCCGCAAACTCTGTGCGCGGCGTGAGCACCCCCCTCCGTCAGCTCCGCTGACATCTCCCCCTCAAGGGGGGAGATCGGGAGCGAGAGGCCAACCCCAGCCGATCTCCCCCCTTGAGGGGGAGATGCCCGACAGGGCAGAGGGGGGTGATGCGGCAACTTCCGAACCCGCCAATAGACCCCCTCATCCGGCGCTGCGCGCCACCTTCTCCCCGTGAGGGAGAAGGGAAGGCCGGAGGCCGGGGTGACGTGAGGGAGAAACATCATCGGCTCTGTCTTACCGGCTCAGTTCGTTGACGAAGGTGATATGCCCGTAGGCCGGATTATCCTTATACCCCTTGATGTCGGCGCGAATGATATGGACATTCGGCTGGTCGAGCATGAACACGGCGGCCGCGTCCTCGATCACCTTGCGCTGCGCTTCCCTGAACAGGGTTTCAGCGCGGGGGCGGTCGGTGCCGGAAAGCTTTGCCGCTTCGTCGATCTTCGCGTCTACGTCCGCGTTCGAATAGTAACCGAGGTTGAAGTTCGGCTTTTCTTCGCTGTGGAACAGGTTGAAGAGATAATCGTAAGGGGTGACGAAGGTCGGCCACCAGAACATGACGAAGATGTCCTGCGCGGCTTCCGGGTTCGACTTTGCGAGCTGCCACTGGGCTTCCCAGGCCATCGGCTGCAGCGTCAGCGTGATGCCGAGCGTTTCCAGATTGGCCTTCCAGAGTTCGCCGGCAACCGCCTCGATCGCCTGCGACGAGGAATAGGTCATCGTCAGTTCGAGGCCGGACTCGATGCCTTCTTCGGCCAGCAGGGCCTTTGCGGCTTCGAGATCGGTCTTCGGAACCGGCGCGTCTGCATCGTGGCCCCAGATGCCGGCCGGGATGACGCCCTTGGCGCGAGTGCCGAAACCGCTGGTGCCGGCGGCGATCACGTCGTCATAGGGGAAGGCGAGCGAGAGGGCCTGGCGCACCTTCACCTTGTCGAGCGGCTTGCGCTTGACGTTGTAGAGGCCAAACAGGGTTTCGAAGGAAGGATTGACCACGACATTGAGGTCGGGATTGGACTTCAACGCTTCTAGGTTTTCGTAGGGCAGGCTGTAGGTCCAGTCGGCCTGGCCGCTTTCGATCATGTTCTGGGCGAGGGTCGAATCCTCGGTGATCTCGAAGGAGACGGTCTTGAAGCCGTTTTCCGGCACCTTGCCCCAATAGCCGTCGGCGCGGTCGAGAACCGCGCGCTGGCCGGGCTCGTAGCGGGTGATCTTGAACGGACCGGTGCCGCCGTCATTGCCGGCGTTGAACCAGGCATTGTCCTTGTCCAGCACCGAAGGGGCATAGATCCAGGCGGCGAAGCCGGCGGATGCGATCAGATCGAGCGGCTGCGGTTCGGAAAGCTGGAACACCACCTTAAGCGGCTCCGGCGTTTCGATGGAGGTCACCGGACCCCAGATGAAGGAAGCACCGCCGCCGATCTTCTTGGTGCGCTCGATCGAGCCCTTGACGGCTTCCGACGTGAGCGGGCTGCCGTCATGGAACTTGACGCCATCGCGCAGGGTGAAGGTCCAGGTCTTGCCGTCGGCGCTGACGTCCCAGCCGGTGGCGAGCAGAGGCTCGATCTTGGCCTCAGACGTTTCGGTTGCCGGGATGTAGCGGGCAAGGCCCTCATACACGTTGGCGAGCACCGCGCCGTCATTGGAAAACGAGGTTGCGGGGTCGAGATCGGGGAAGCTGGTCGGGCAGGCGAGGGTGAAAATGCTGCCGGTGCCTTCCGCCATGGCGAAATTCCAGCGGGTGGCGGCAGTGGCAAGCGCAGCGAGCGCTGTCGTCTTTAGAAAATTGCGGCGATTCATGTTCGTTCTCCCATGGAGGTTGGACGGGCGCTCAGGCGCCTTCTTCTGTATAGTAAGGGACGGCGGGCGCATCGGCGCTGATGCCCATCGGCACGAAATCGAAATCATAGCCGAAAGCGCGGGGGCCAACGGATTCCAGCGCGATCTCGCTGCGCAGCAGCACCGGCGCCGGCATGGAGAGCACATCGATGCGCAGGCCGTAACGCAGTTCTTCCGTGCCGATGGCGCGGCCGGTTTCGGAATCGACGATGCAGATCAGGTCCGGGACCATGGTAATGATCTTTTCGCCTTCGCGGGCGATCAGGTATTCGTTCTGGATTTCGATGGCGATCGAGCGGCCGGCATCCTCATCGAGCCCGGCAACCGTCAGCGTGCCGCGGTTGAAGCCGGCCGAGATGCGGCGGGCGATGTCGGTGACCTTGCCGCGCATCAGCCTCACGCCGCCGGATTGCTTGAGGATCGCCTCGACCGGGTCTTCCTTGGCGGCGCGGGCGTTGATGACCGCATCGCCGAGGCTCCAGGCCTGGCTGGTCGTGTGTGGCACGCCGAAGCGGCGCACGAACTCGCCGGACATCGGCGCGGTCGTCATCAGTGCCGTGCAGCCCATGGCGATGGTGCTGGCGCGCATGAGCTTTTCCAGCATTTTCGGCGTGGTCGCCTCGGTGATGATCAGCACGTTGCCGTCGGCATCCGCAAGGCCGGCTGGCTTCACGGCCTGGCCGTGGATGAAGAAGGTGGTCATCTGCACTTCCGGGAAAGCGCGGCCCATGCCGTCGGCATCCACCACCGGCAGATCGACCATGGCCGCCGTCAGCATCGGCGCGATGCCGTTGCCGCCGCCCACTTCGTCACCCAGAACCGCATCGACCTTGCGGCCCATGTGATGTTCCAGCGCCTGCATCAGGCGTACGCCTTCGGCGCCCTCGGCGATCTTCTCGATGCCAACGGTCGGGGCGCCGATGCCGCCAAGGCCGATAATCTGCGCATCCGGCGCCATGTCGGCCGGGCGCACCATACGGATGCGCTTGCCCTCACGCAGCAGCGCCTTGGCGCGCAGCGCACCATGATAGGTGCTGCCGCCGCCGCCGGTGCCGAGAATGCCGCAGCCGATGGCGATGCGGTCGATATCCGTTTCGGTGAGCGTCCAGTATTTCATGCCCGCAATTCTCCAATCACTTTCGCGGCGACGCGAACGGCATTGCCCGGCAGATAGGCCAGGGGCGTTTCTTCGATTTCGGCAAGGGCGATCGTCGATGCATCGGCGCCGGCTTCGACCGCGCGGGCGCGGGCTTCGGCAACGATGCCTTCCAGCGCGATCTCGCGGGTGGTGCCCTCAAGCGAGACGACGCTGTCGACCTCGCCGGAAACCTGGGCGATGGCGGCCCCGATCGCATTGGCGGAGCCGAAATGATCTGGCTTCAGCGAAACGGAGGTGCCTTCGAGCAGTGCGTCCACCAGCACAGAGCCGCCGCCGACCAGAATGGCCGGGATCGGCTCGGCGCTCGGCTTCATGCGGTCGAGCACGGTTTCGATACTGGCCTTCATCTGCGCCAGCATCTGGCGGGCAAATTCGGGGGTGATGTGGGATAGGCGGCTGCGGTCGCCGAGATCGACGAGGCCGGCGGCAACGGCGATGTCGGTCGCCGTCAGCGTATCGCCGCCGAAGCAGATCGCCTTTTCCGGCAGGCGGAAGCCGACCGAGTCAGGACCAACCGTCGGCTTCTCACCCGGCCGCACGATGCTGCCGCCGCCGAGGCCGAAGGAATAGACATCCGGCACGCGAAAATTGGTCGGCACGCCGCCGATGGCCGCCCCTTCGCTACGGGTGCGGGGGAAGCCGGCTACCAGCATGCCGATGTCGGTGGTGGTGCCGCCGATATCGATGACGGCGGCATCGCTGAGCCCAGTGAGGAAGGCCGCACCCCGCATCGAGTTGGTCGGGCCGGAAGCGATGGTGAAGACCGGATAGCGCTCGGAAAAATCCGCCGCCATCAGCGTGCCATCGTTCTGGGTGAGGTAAAGCGGGCAGGTGAGGCCAAGCGCCGCAAAGGCCGAGCGGAAGGCTCCGACCGTCTCATGGCCAAGCTTGTGCAGGCTGGCATTGAGGATCGTCGCATTTTCACGCGGTAGAAGGCCGGTGCGGCCGACCCGGTGTGACAGGCTGATCGCGGCCTCCGGCATTTCCTCGGCAACGATGTCGGCCGCCTCGTTTTCCATGCGCGGATCGACCAGCGCGAAAACGGAGCAGATGGCGATGGACGAGATGCCGCGGGCACGCCAGTCGCGGCAGGCGGCGCGGATCGCCGGGCCATCGAGCGGGGCGATTTCCGAGCCGTCATAATTCACGCCGCCATCGACGAGGACAGCACCGCCGTCGACGATGTCGCGCAGGTTGTCCGGCCAGTCGATCAGCGGCGGCAGCGAGCGGGTCGAGGCACCGCAGAGACGCAGGATACCGACCTTTTCCAGATGCCGGCCTTCGACGACGGCATTGAGAAAGTGGGTGGTACCGATCATCACGGCATTGACCGCGCCGGCTGCAATGCCGGCTTCCGCGAGAACCGCGCGGATCGCCGTGCCGACGCCCGAGGTCACATCCGCCGTGGTCGACGATTTGACCGTCGCCAGAACCTTCGAGCCGTCGAGCAACGCCGCATCCGTATTGGTGCCGCCGACATCCACCCCAATGCGCAGCATGGGTTATCCTTTCTTCTTGCCGCCGAGGTCCGTGCCGCGGTTGAGCGCGGTCGTTCTCGTGCCGAAAACCTTGTAAAGCCTGAGCACGACCGAACTCGTCACACGCTTGACGCCCGGCAGCTTGCCCAGTTCCTGGTCGATGAATTCGAAAAGCGCCGCATGATCGGCGACGAACAGCGAGGCGCTGAGATTGGCCGAACCGCTGGTGGCGGCGAGGTAGCCGATCTCGTCATATTCGGCGAGCTGTATGGCCACCTCCTCCAGCTTGCCGGGCTCGACCTCGATGATCAGCTCGACCTGCACGTCGCGGCCGAGCGCCACCGGATCGGGGATGGCGCCGATGACGATCATCTTGGCCTGCAGCAGCCCGGCGATGCGATTGCGGATCGTGCGCTCCGAAACGCTGCCGATCCGGCCGGCGATTTCTGCCGCCGACAGGCGTCCGTCTTCGGTGAGATAACCGATGATCTCGCGATCCAGATCGTCGATGATGTAGCGCTGGGACATAAGCGGTTCCATTTCGGCCTGATATCCCGGAGTAAATTTCCGAAACGGAATTATGTCAACAATATTTCAGCCATATCGGGGAAATTTTTCCGAAAGTGTCCCGGAATTGGCTCTTTGGGAGAGGTTTGTTGCCGAAACGGCATTCGGCGACGTGGAAGTGGCGCGTGTCCCTCAGTCCCCGTTGGCCCCCAGCACGGTCTCAAGACCATCCAAACAAAACAAAACCCGCAGGTTTCCCTGCGGGTTTTGGCGTCATGGTTCGCTTTTCGAGCGGGCCGATCCTATGATCTCAGTCCTTGCGCGCCTTGGCTTCGCGACGACGGGCGTGGAGGATGGCTTCGGTGTAGCCGTTGGGCTGCGAGCGGCCCTTGAACACCAGATCCTCGGCTGCCTTGAAGGCTGGACCGTCGAAGGCAGGGGCCATCGGTTGGTAGGTCTTGTCTCCGGCATTCTGGCGGTCCACCAGCTCGGCCATGCGGCGCATGGCGTCGCGCACCTGGGTCTCGCTGACGAGGCCGTGCAGCAGCCAGTTGGCGACGTGCTGGCTGGAGATACGCAGCGTCGCGCGGTCTTCCATCAACCGGATGTCGTGGATATCCGGAACCGTCGAGCAGCCGACGCCTTGATCGACCCAGCGCACGACATAGCCCAGAATACCCTGGAGATTGTTTTCCAGTTCTTCGGCGATCTCGGCGGCCGAATAGGTGCGGGTGGCGAGCGGCAGGGTCAGCAGGCCTTCCAGCGTGCCGGGGCGGGCGTGGCCCTTCAAGCCCCTCTGGACGGCCGACACGTCGACGGCGTGGTAGTGCAGCGCATGTAAGGTTGCCGCGGTCGGCGAGGGCACCCAGGCGACGGTTGCGCCGGCGCGCGGCTGGCCGATCTTTTCCGACACCAGGTCCGCCATGCGGTCGAGTGCGGTCCACATGCCCTTGCCGATCTGGGCGCGGCCCGGCAGGTTGCGGGCGATGCCGATATCGACATTGTTGTTTTCATAGGCCTTGATCCAGGCGGTCTGCTTCATTTCCCCCTTGCGCACCACCGGGCCCGCTTCCATGGCGGTGTGGATCTCGTCGCCGGTACGGTCGAGGAAGCCGGTGTTGATGAAGAAGGTGCGGTCGCGCACGCGCGACAGGCAACCGGCGAGGTTGAGCGAGGTGCGGCGCTCCTCGTCCATGGTGCCGATCTTCATCGTGTACTTGGGAAGGCCGACCAGTTCCTCGATACGCTTGAACAGGAGGTCGGAAAGGCCGACTTCGTCCGAACCGTGCATCTTCGGCTTGACGACATAGATCGAGCCGGTGCGGCTGTTGCGCACGGCGTTGTCGCCGCGGATATCCTGTACGGCGCTGGCGACGGTGATGGCGCAATCGAGGATCGCTTCCGGCACCTCATCGCCGTTTTCATCGAGCACGGCATCGGTAAACATATGGTGGCCGACATTGCGCACCAGCATCAGCGAGCGGCCGTGCAGCGTCAGTTCGGCGCCGGCGGGCGTCGTGTAGCTGCGGTCGCCGGTCAGCTTTCGCTCGACCTTGGTGCCGTTCTTGTCGATCTGGGCGGTGAGCGTGCCGCTCATCAGGCCGAGCCAGTTGCGATAGGCGGCAACCTTGTCTTCCGCATCGACGGCGGCCACGGCGTCTTCCAGGTCCATGATGGTCGAGAGGGCGGATTCGAGGATCACGTCGGAAATGCCGGCCTTGTCGGCCTTGCCGACGGCGCTTTCCGCATCGATGACGATCTCGATATGGAGATTGTTGTTGACGAGCAGGATCGCGGTCGGGGCATGCCGCGGTCCGCGGAAGCCGGCGAGCTTGGCGGGGTTGCTGAGGCCGTAACGGCCACCGTTTTCGGAGATCGCCAGCAGTCGGCCGCGTTCGATCAGATAGCCGGTCGCATCACCATGGCTCATGCCGTCGAGCGGCGCGGTCTCATCGAGGAAGGCGCGTACGCGGGCGGCAACCGCAGCGACGCGGACGGGGTTAAGGCCGGCGTCGTCGCGGGCGCCGTCCGTTTCCGGTATGACATCGGTGCCATAGAGCGCGTCGTAGAGCGAGCGCCAGCGGGCATTGGCGGCGTTCAGCGCATAGCGGGCGTTGGAGAGCGGCACGACCAGCTGCGGGCCGGCGAGCGTGCCGATCTCGGCATCGACGTTCTTGGTCGCGACCTGATAGGCATCCGGCGCCGGCGGGTCGCGCAGATAGTCGATCTCGCGCAGGAAAGCCTCGTAGGCTGCGGCGTCATGCGGCTTGCCCTTGTTCTGGCGGTGCCAGGCGTCGATCTTTTCCTGCAACTGGTCGCGGATGGCGAGCAACTCGCGGTGTTTGGGCGAAAGATCGCGGATGATCGAGGCAAGCTCCTGCCAGAACGGGCCGGCGTCGAGCCGGGCGCTGGGCAACACTTCCTTTTCGACGAAGGCATGCAGCAATGGGTGGACGGCAAGGCCCGCGACACGAGTGTAGCTATCGGGAACAGTCACGGAAGGAACTCCTCTGGTGGTTTCGGATGTCACGGTTCTGGCGCCCGTGGCGGGGCTGGCATGCGTCCGTGCACCACGGTTGGCGGGCACCTGTATATGGCCGATGTCATCGCAGATTTTGTATACATTGACAACATAATCTCGATACAAGATAGTATCCAAAAAGCCGGAGACGAGATGCCTTTGCATCCGGCCTTCGAGATCGGGGAGGGGAGTGAAATGAGAATGCCGACCTGGAACGCCGATGCCACCGCCCCCTTCGGCTACGCAAAATCGATTGACGCCATCCGGAAGAGCACTGCGCATCTGCCTGCACCTTGCGCCGACCTCGATATTCCCCTTGAGGCCGCAGCATGATCGGGATCGTCAAGAACACACTGCCCGGCGGGCGGGAGATGAACGCGCTGCACACCCTGAAGGCAGCTTCCGAGCGGGGCTTGCAGGGCGTGCTGTTCAACACGCTGACCGACATCAGCGCGACCCTCGATCCGGCTGAGATGCAGGCCGTGCGCGCCGAGGCCGACCGGCTGGGCGTGCGCCTCTCGGCCAATCTCGGTTTCCTCAATCCCGCTTTGCCGTTCCGCTGCCAGCCGATCGTCGATGCCGGCAACGGCGATCTTGAAGCCGGCCTGCGCCGCCTGATCGGACTTGCCGCCGATGCCGGCATTCACGACCTGATGTTCGTCGTCGGCATGATCGAGGAGCGTTTCCGCTCCGACGTCTTCTGGCAGGCGCAGTGCGATGCTGTAGCCGCGCTGGTGTCGCGTGTCGCGCCGCTGCTGCGCGAGCGCCGTTCACGGCTGCTCATCAAGACCCATGAGGAAATCACCACGGCGGAAATCCTTGAGATCATCCGCAAAACCGGGCCTGATCTGCTCGGCGTCGCCTATGATCCGGTCAATGTCGTCTGCCGCATGGAAGACCCGGTCGCGGCCGCCCGGCGCGTCGCGCCCTATACGGCGCAACTCCACATCGACGATGCGGTCTTGCGCTTTCAAGACGGTGGTATCCGCAGGTTTCTCGCGCCGGTTGGCGAAGGGCTCGTCGACTGGGATGCGATCTTCGCTCTGATGCCGACGGCTTTCCGCTGGGTGGAAACCCATATCGGGCAGTTTGCCATGCCGGTGTTCGATCCGGAATGGCTGCGCGCCCAGCCCGGCATCGCTGTCGAGGAGTTCGCCTCGGTGCTCGCCATGGCGACCGCATTCGGTGATCGCGATATCCCCTGGGACCAGACGAAGCCTGCCGACAGGCTGCCGCAGACCTTTGAAAAGCTTTTGAAATGACCGATCTATACGGCCGCGCCGGCCGTGCAGGCCTTCCTCCCAGACCTTCCCGGCATACCCCTCTGCCGGGAGGGCAGCTTGTCCGGAGCGTTTCATCGGCGCATTGAACGGTGAAACGCTCCGGAGTTTCTTTCAGCGGCCAAGGGCACTCGACAGCATCAGCCACGGACCACCCTGTTCCCGCCGCCCGAGGAGCGTCCATCAGGCGTAGCGTGAGAGGATTTCACTCAGGTTGCGCTCCGTCTTCTTCCGCTGGCCGATATTGGCGCGGTCGAACACCTGTCCCAGATGCTTGACGATGGCATTGGCAGCCGCTTGCGGGTTACGGGCGCGCAGCGCATCGAGCACTTCGGCGTGCTCGTCGACGCTGCAGTCCGGCTCCTGATGGGTGCTGTGCTGGGCCAGGATCAGCGAGGTGCGGGAAATCAGCGATTTCAGGAAACCGGCCAGCACCTCGTTGCCGCTCATGCGCGCGGCAAGCAGATGGAACTCGCCGGAAAGCAGGATGGCGCGGGCATGGTCGTGGCCGTCCACCTTGTGCTCGTCTTCCAGATGCTGCTGCAGCATCTGGATCTGCTTGTCCGTGATTATCGAGGCCAGCTTGTGAAAGATTTCGCGCTCGATGGCGTTGCGGGCCTCGAACACCTGGCGGGCTTCTTCCGGCGTGGTCGAGGCGACGAAGGCGCCCCGGTTCTGGCGGAACTCGACCAGGGATTCGGTGTGAAGCCGGTTGAGGGCGGCCCGGACGATGGTGCGGCTCACGGAAAACAGCGTGCCGATGGTCTCCTCGCTCAGCTTGGTGCCGGGCATCAGTTCCTGGGCAAGGATCGCCTGAAAGAGGGCATTGTAGACCGCATCGATCCTGGAGCCGCTCTTTTCGTCCGGATCGTGGGCGTTGGGTTTGTTCATCGTCGCATATCCTGCTGCGGCACGGTTACCGTGACTTTTTCTCTTTCCTCAATTGCCTTGGCCCATTCGGAAAGACAAGAAAAATACGATGACGCAGAGTTGTAGTCCGTTCAAGCATGGGAAAATCGTGTCCATTCGCCAGAAAACCGTCGTCGGACCGCCCGCATCCGCAGTCTTGCGCCCTCTGTTTGCCCCGCAGAGACAGCAAAAACGGCGCGCGGTGAAGTTGAACTATGAAATGGGCGGATGACCTCGTGAAATGTGATCGGGAGGGTGTGCCTCTCAATGCGCATTGCCTGACGAGGGCGACAGAAGCCCCGGATCGGAAAGCACCTTGCGCAGCCGTTCCGACAGGCCCTTCGTCCTTCCCGGCGGCCGGATGGCGGTTGCCGTGCGCGCGTCCTGCGCGAGCCGGATGGCCTTGCGTACTGCGATCCGGTGCGGATCGAGAATGGGGGCGGGGCATGCCCGGATGATGTCCGGCAGGATCGGGATCAGCCCCGCGCCGCCGACGACCAGCCGGGCAGCACCCTTTTCGCCTGCCACGCGGGCGAGCGTTGCGGCGAGGACGCCGGCATCCTCCTGGTCATCGTCGATCGCATGGATGCCGGCGACGCGGCTTTCGAGCCCGAGCTGGCGGACCAACTCGCCCAGCATGTCGCACCATACCTCGCCGCGCGTAGCCACGAGAAAGCGGCCCTCCTCGGCCGCGGCGGCAAAAAGTCCGGCCTCGGCAAAGCCGACGGAGGGCAGGCCGGTCATTTCCCGGATCGCTTCGAGAGCAGGGTCGCCGAAGCAGGCGAGCACGATGGCGTCGGGATTGTCCTCCCCGGTGATCGCATCGGCGGCGGCATCGAGCACCGCATGTCCGGCAATCGCGACCGCCGAGCGCGACGACAGGTAATGAAAGCCGAACCGGGCAGTCACGGTCCTCACGGTGGCGCCGCCTCCCGCTTCTTCCTTCACCAGCGCGTCGATGACACCGGAAACCTGTGGGGATGTGTTCGGATTGATGACAAGCAGGCGCACCATGAGAACCTCGAAGGCAAGACCGAACGGCAATGCGGGGGCCGGATAGGACCCGGATCGATGGAACCCGCCGTTGCCACATCTTTCACCGGACTGTAACGTATCATATGTGATCGCAATTTGTATCCAATATGTCAAGGCGCTAACGGTATTGATGGTCTCGATATCTTCGGGGTGCCGATTGGCGCAGGGTAGAGTGGCTTTATGCCTGGTTGTGGCGTGCGTTTCGTTGGCTCATCGTCAGGCGCAGCCGTTCTCTTGGGATATCCGGTTCGTCGGTACCCCGAATTTTTGCCATCTTTTTCGCGGCCGGTGTGCGATAGCCCGCAAATGCCGGGCTTTCGGAAAGAGGGGTTTTCGCGACGGAGGCCATTGTCTGGCCGTCAAATTTATGTATACATTATGCGATAATATTTGATACAGATACATCAAATCTTACGTGGTCAACGCGATTTCACGGACGGGAGGAACGGAAGTGAGCAGCATCGTTTCGCAAAGCGGCAAGCGCCGCCATGTAGCGCGCATGATCGGCGCGCTTTCTCTTGCGCTGGCTTGTGGGGTCGCGGGCTCGTCCGCCCTGGCCGCAGACCGCGCTCACACGATCATCGTGGGCCTCGGCGGCCAGATCAACACATTGGACCCGCTGCGCGCGGACTATAACCAGACCAATACGATCGCCAGCGCCCTCTACGATACGCTGGTCACCTATGACGGCTCCAAGCTGACGGCTTGGCTTGCCGCCGAGTACGCCTATTCGGATGACGCCAAGTCGATCACGATGACCCTGAAGCCGGGTGTGAAATTCCACGACGGCACGGCACTCACCGCCAAGGATGTCGCCTTCACGCTGGACCGGCTGAAGAAGCTCGGGACCGGCGTCGCCTCCTTCGTCAACGGCTACGATTCGACCACCGTCACCGACGATACCCATCTGACGATCAACCTGACGAAGCCGAATACGCTGTTCCTGCCGTCGCTCAGCAAGATCTACATCCTGAATTCGGCTCTTGTGACCGCCAATGCCGGCGGCGACGACGGCCAGGCCTGGCTGCAGTCCCACGATGCCGGCAGCGGTCCTTTCATGCTGGGCGACCAGTCGCAGGCCGTGGTCATCGATCTCTTCAAGGATTACTGGGCGCCGGAAGCCGGTCGCCCCGAATCGATCGTCTTCCGCCGCATTGACGAAAGCGCGACGCGCCGTGACGAACTGCTGGCCGGAAACATCGACGTCGGCTTCTCCATCGCCGACCGCGACGCTGCCGGCATGGGCACGAACCCGGACCTGAAGGTCGTGCCGATCAATGCCAGCTATCAGGCCGATATCCTCTTCAACACCAGCACCGGGCCGACCGCCGATCCCAAGGTGCGCAAGGCGCTGCGCATGGTCTATGACTATGCAGGCGGCCTGCGCGGCATTCGCGGTAGCAACGGCAAGATCGCCAACGGCCCGCTGCCGGCGCGCCTCGATTGCCGCCCCGATCTGCCGGAGGTCAAGCAAGACCTTGAGGCGGCCAAGGCGCTGCTGGCGGAAGCCGGCGCAACCGGTATGAAGTTCAAGATGAGCTTCCAGCCGGTGTTCGAACTGCAGAAGCAGGAAGCGACGCTGTTCCAGTCCAACATGCGCGAGGCCGGCATCGAGCTGGAGCTGGAGCCGATCGCCTTCCCTAACTATCTGGCGGCGCTGAAGGACACGGCGACGATCCCGCAGATGATGCTGCTCGAAGACTTCGCCCAGGTACCGGATTCGGGCATCGTCCTGACCAAGGGCTATCGCTCGGATGCGGTCGGCACCAACCGCGTCGGCTACAAGAACCCCGAGGTCGACAAGCTGCTCGACGAAGCGCTTGCCACGGTCGACGATGCCAAGCGCTGCGAACTCTATAAGCAGGTGCAGGTCATCCTCGATAAGGACTCGGTGATGGTCGATATGTACGGCGTCTACAAGCCGGCCGTTTACCGTCTCGGCACGCTGGCCGATCTCAATGCCAGCATGCTGGTGCCGCCGGCCGAACCGGCCGATTTCCGGCTTGCAAATCCGTAAGGAGCAAGTGTCATGACGGGACTGCGTGTCTATTCCTGGTTCCTGCTGCGGCGCCTCGGCCTCGCAGCCCTGACCCTCTGGGGGCTGGCGTCGCTGGTTTTCCTGATGGTCAAGCTGATGCCCGGCGACGAGGCGCAGATGGCCGCGGGTGCCGATGCGTCCGCCGTCCAGATCGAGGCGGTGCGCGAACGGCTGGGGCTCGATGCCCCGGTTATCATGCAGTATCTCGGCTTTCTCGGCCGTATCCTGAGGGGTGATTTCGGAACCTCGAACGTCACGCTGCAGCCGGTGTTGAGCGATCTCTCGGTGGTGCTTCCCAGCACCTTCGAGCTGGTGTTCTTCGCCATGGTGATCAATCTCACGCTTGCGATCCCGACCGGTATCGTTGCAGCTTATCGTTCCGGCCGCACCTTCGATACCATCTGCCGGATCGCGGCGGTGACGCTCGGCGGCATGCCGGCCTTCTGGCTGGCGCTGGTGCTGCAATATGTGCTGGGCAGCCTCTGGCGCGTCGTGCCGATTTCGGGGCAGGCCTCGTTCGGCATGGCTGCACCGGTCGTCACCGGTGCGCCGACGCTCGATGCTGTTGTCGCCGGCAATGGCGCAGCCTTCATCGATGCGCTGCATCACCTGATCCTGCCGGCCGCGGTTTTGGCGATCCTATTCTCGACCCAGATTTTCCGGGCTCTGCGCACCGGTCTGCTGGGCGTGCTGAAAAGCGATTTCATCATGGCCGTCCGCGCCAAGGGCGCGTCGTCGAGCCGCATGCTGGTGCGTCATGCGCTGCCGAACAGCCTCAATCCGGTGCTGACGCTTTCGGGCACGCAGGCCGGGGCGATGATCGGCTCGGCCGTGCTGGTCGAAACCGTTTTCGCCCGCAAGGGCATCGGCGCCTATATGTTCAATGCGGTGGCGCAGAAGGATACGTTCGCGGTGCTCGGCTCGGTGATGTTCATCGGCGCGGTCGTCTGCATCATGAACCTTTTGGTCGATATCGCCCAGCTGCTGGTCGATCCGCGCATCCGCTCGGCCCAATTCGGAGGAAGCAGGGCATGACGACCGTATCGGCCATGTCAGGGGCTCCGCGCCGTCGCCGGCTCGCGCTTTCACCTTTCGATACCGCCGTGATCGTGCTGGTCTGCGTGCTGCTGCTGGCGGCCGTCTTCGGACCGTTCTTCGCCCCCGATAGCATCTACACGTCTGACATCGCCAACTCGCTGATGCCGCCGAGCGCCGCCAACTGGTTCGGCACCGACGATCAGGGACGCGATGTCTTCTGGCGTCTCGTTGCCGGCGCGCGCACGACGCTGCTGTCGTCCTTCCTCGTCGTGACGCTCTATTCGCTGATCGGCGTCACCATCGCCACCGTTGCGGCTGCAGGTCCGCGCTGGCTTGACGAGGCGCTGATGCGCCTTACTGATATCGGCCTTGCCCTGCCCAGCATGATCGTGGCGCTCGGCTTTGCCGCCGCCATGGGGCCGAGCCTGAAATCGGCGATCATCGCCATGGCGATCACCGGCTGGCCGACCACCGCCCGCCTGCTGCGCGGCATCATGCGCCAGACGATGGAATCGCAGTTCGTCGCCGGCGCACAGGTTCTCGGCGTGTCGCGCTGGCGGCTGATGACCAAGCATGTGCTGCCGAATTCGCTCGACGTGCTCATCGTCAAATGGGCCGGCGACATCGGTAACACTGTTCTCGTTCTCGCAAGCCTCTCCTTCATTGGCGTCGGCGCCCAGCCGCCGAGCCCCGAATGGGGCGCGACCATCGCCGGTGCCCGCGGTTATGTCTCGACTGCCTGGTGGACCGTGGTCATGCCGGGTGCCGCCGTCGCCATCACCTCCATCGCGTTCGGCCTGCTTGGCGATATCATCCAGGTCCGCCGCGATCCGTCGCTCGGGGGGAATTGAGGCGATGGATTTTCGTCAGGAAGGTTCGGTCATGTTCCCATCGAAAACGCAAAAGCCGCTTGTCGAGGTCCGCGGCCTCAGCGTCGACATGCCCTTGGCCGGCGGCAAGGACGGCCTCAGAATCGTCGACAATATCGATTTCTCGATTGCGGTCGGCGAGCGGGTCGCCCTCGTCGGCGAGTCCGGTTCCGGCAAGTCGGTGACCGCCCGCGCCGTGATGCGGCTCGATCCGGTAGCCCGGCTTTCCGGCAAGATCGATTTCGAGGGCCGGGACCTGCTGACCCTCTCCGAAAAAGAGATGCGGCACTATCGCGGCAGCTCCATCGCCATGGTGTTTCAGGACCCGATGAGCTTCCTCGATCCGCTGATGACCATCGGCGATCAGGTGGCCGAGACGCTGCGCATCCGCGGCATCGGCCGGGTGGAGGCGCGCAAGCGGGCGCTTTCGGTGCTCGACGAACTCGGCGTCGACCGCGCCGCCGAACGGCTCGGTTCCTATCCGCATGAATTCTCCGGCGGCATGCGCCAGCGCGTCGTGCTCGCGATGGCGCTGGTCGGCGAACCCAAGCTGTTGATCGCCGACGAGCCGACCACGGCGCTCGACGTGCGCGTTCAGGATCAGGTCCTCGACCTCTTGGACGACGTTTCGACGCGCCGCGGCCTTGCGGTGCTTTTCATCACCCACGATCTCGGCGTCGTCGCCGGTTTTGCCGAGCGCGTCATGGTCATGTACTCCGGCCGTATCGTCGAGGATGGCGACGTCCATGCGGTGTTCAAGGACCCGAAGCATCCCTATACGCGCGGCCTGATCCGGGCCGTGCCCCGCATCGATCAGGATCTGGAAGAGCTTTACGCCATTCCCGGCGCCCCGCCGGCGCCGATGGCGCGGCCGGCCGGCTGTCCTTTCAACCCGCGCTGCAGCGATGCCTTTGACCGTTGCCGGGCCGAGTTGCCGGCGGTGCTGCCGGTTACCGGCGAGCGGGTCGCCTGCCACCTGCACGACCGCAAGGGAGCCTGAGCCATGCTGCTGACGGTCGACCGCATCAACAAATCCTATTCCTCCTTCCCCAATCCGCCGGTGCAGGTGCTGCACGACGTTTCGTTTTCACTGGCGCCGGGACAGGCGCTCGGACTGGTCGGTGAATCCGGCTCCGGCAAATCGACCATCGCCAAATGCCTGATGGCGCTTGCTGCCCCGGAAAGCGGCTCGATCCTCTATGACGGAATGGATGTTTCCAAGGCGCGGGGCGCGGAACTGCTGCGTTTCCGCCGCGAAGTGCAAATGGTCTTCCAGGACCCCTATGGCAGCCTCAACCCGCGCATGAGCGTGGAAGAGCTGATCGGCGAGGGGCTTCTGGTTCACAAGTTGGAGCCGACGGCCGCGCGCCGCCGCGAGCGGGTGGCGGAGATCATGCGCACCGTCGGCCTCAACCCCGATGACATGGTGCGCTTCCCCCGTTCGTTCTCCGGCGGGCAGAGGCAGCGTATCGCGATCGCGCGGGCGCTGGTCATCGGGCCGCGCATTCTCGTCTGCGACGAACCCGTCGCGGCCCTCGACGTTTCGGTGCAGGCGCAGGTGATCAACCTGTTGCGCGACATGCAGCGCAAGCTCGGCCTCGCCATCGTCTTCATCGCCCACGATCTCGCGGTCGTGCGCCATCTCTGCGACAGCATCGTCGTGCTGCACAAGGGCAGGGTGGTGGAAGCAGGCCCTCGCGCCGACATCTTCGAGCGCCCGCGGGAAGCCTATACGCAGGCGCTGCTGGCGGCCGTGCCCGTGCCCGATCCCGAGATCGGCCGCGCCCGCCGCGAGCGGCGTCACGTTTTGACCTGACATTGCAAGGAGACATATTCGATGCGTATTGGTGTCGACGGCCGCAAAATCCCGGAGGCCGCGAAACGCGGTCCCGTCGCCAGTTTCGATCACGGCAAGGAACTCGGTATGGAAGGGCTCTTCTTCCGCACCGTGCTCGATATCAGCCCGACGCTGGATATCGGCACCCTGAAGGAGATCAAGGCCCGCGCCGATGAACTCGGCATGTACATGGAAGCCGGCCTCGGCAAGGTGAACCCCTATGCCACCCCGGAAGCGCCCGAGCTGCGCATGGTCGGCAATGGCGACATCCTGCTCGGCTTCCGCCGGATGATGGAAGCCTGCGCCGCCATCGATTGCCGCGAACTGTGGGTCGCCACGGCCAATTACAAGCCGGCCTTCGTCGGCCGTTTCGCCTATGACCGGTTCCGCACCGACGTCACCTGGGCCGAACAGCTGGAGGCCACCGCCCGCTTCCTGAAGAAGCTTTCGCCGATCGCCCGCGATCTCGGCATCCACCTCAATCTCGAAACCCACGAGGAGATCACGTCGTTCGAGCTGGTGCGGCTCGTCGAAGAGGTCGGGCCGGATACGACCGGCATCGTCTTCGATACCGCAAACGTGCTGCAGCGCGGCGAGCATCCGGTCTGGTCGGCAAAACGTGTCGCGCCTTATGTGCGCCAGACCCATATCAAGGATGCGCTGATCGCCTATGATGGTGCGGTGCTCGATTTTCAGATGCGCCCCTGCGGCGCGGGTGTCGTCGATTTCCGCCAGATCCTGCCGATCCTCGCCGCGGCCAACCCGACGATGAACCTGACGATCGAGAACTACGAGTCCTTTACCGACCGGCCGCGCACGCCGCCGAAGATGGTGATCGAGATCGCCGATCCGAAATGGCTCGAAGGCCATCCCGATCTGACGCCGGAGGAATATGCCGCCTATATCGAGATGGTGCAGGCCTATGGCCGCCGCATCGCGGCGGGCGAGATCATGGACCGCGCCACCTACGCGGCCTGGGCGCAGGCGAATTTCCACTATGACGAGACGGTGCAGTACATCCAGCAAAGTGCGGCGCATGTCCGCTCGATCTGCGAGGAACTTGGCCTGCCGCTGGAGAAGAAGGCGGCGTAGTGCTTTTCCCTCGGAGTACGTCTGGTTCGGATTGAGCCGGCCGTAATTACAGGAAACGTGCCTTGACCAGAATCTCTGCCAACTGCTCGACTTCCGCGAAGGTGCTCTTCAACTCGGCCTCGTAGCTGTCGAGAATGCGCTTTTCGAACGAGGCGATCAGGGATGCGGTCGTGTACTTGCGCACGGCGAAGATCACGTCGAAGCCGAATTTCTCGGTATAGCGGGACAGCAGTTCCAGAAGCCGCGCCTGTTGGCCGGCCGTCATGGCGCGAAGCCCGGAGGACTGGCTTTCGTCCGCGACGATCTCGGCCGTCTTCACGGCCGGATCGAGCGGGGTATAGGCCTTCAGCACCTCCATCCGCTCGGTGTCGCTGGCGGCGCGGAACTGATCACGCAGCGCGGCAAAGATGCTGCCGGCATCCTCGAGCGGCACGACGGCGGCGTCGAAGGCGCGGCCGGCGATCGAGTCGCCGTTGCGGAAACAGGTTCCGAAGGCCTCGACGAAGCCCACCCGGTCGAAGGCGGGCGCTTGCGACGCCGTACCGACGCCCTGTGTAACCTGATGTCCTGACATGATGTCTCCTTCCTCGGTTACGGCCCGCACGGCCGACCGGTTTTTCCGCGGCTTTCACCGTGATGCACTTCACTCCTAAGAGAGCTGCGGATCGTGGTATGCCACAACAGCCAACTCAAGCTTGTCGCCATTTATGTATACGAAACTACCAGTAAAATGTGTTTCATTAATTTACAAGTGTATACGATTTCTGCGGAACGGCACAGCCACCCATCGAAAAAGTAGGAGCAGGACCATCCGCGTCGCCGCTGTAACCCAGCGGGACGCGAGCCGGCTGGCGTAGGCTTCGGTTTTCGACGACGCCGCTGCGGGGAGACCCGCTGAGGAGGCCGACGGTTGAGGGATGTCGCCGTTCGCCCTTCCAGCCGCAAATCTTTTCACTTCATGCGTCAATAAGGAAAGATAGTTTCTCTATAAAATTGATGCACTATCTACACTTTCTCCCTGTGGCAGCCCGGACGAACACCAAGGCGGGTGCCTGCCGACCCACAGGAGAGCATCATGGCACGCAAGATCAGACTTGGAGCATTTCTTCCCGGAGGCGGCCAGCATGTCGCCGCCTGGCGTCACCCGGACCAGCCGGCCGACGGCGCCACCAGTTTCGAATTTCACAAGCAACTGGCCCAGACGGCCGAACGCGGCCTGTTCGACGCCTATTTCCTCGCCGACAATCTGGCGATCGGTTTTGGCGGCGCGCGGGAAGGCGGCAATGCCAAGGTGGCGGGCTTCGAACCGGTAACGCTGTTTTCGGCGCTCGCGCCCTTCACCACCCATCTCGGCTTCATCGCCACCGCCTCGACCACTTATGAAGAGCCCTACACCACAGCGCGCAAATTCGCCTCGCTCGACCTGATCTCGGGCGGCCGGGCGGGCTGGAACGTCGTCACCACGACGGGCGATCCGACCGCCCAGAACTTCAACCGCGAAACTCAGCTCCCGCACGCCGCCCGCTATCGCCGCGCGGCCGAGCATGTCGACGTGGTCAAGAAGCTCTGGGACAGTTTCGAGGACGACGCGTTCCTGCGCGACAAGGAAGCCGGCGTCTTCTTCGATCAGGAGAAGCTGCACGAGACCGGCCATCGCGGCGAGCATTTCCAGGTGCGCGGCCCGCTCAATGTCTCGCGCTCGCCGCAGGGCCATCCGGTCATCGTCCAGGCCGGCCAGTCCGATGACGGCCGCGGGCTCGCGGCGGCGACGGCCGAGGTGATCTTCACCGCTCACCAGCACATCGAGACGGCGCAGGAATTCTACCGCGACATCAAGGCGCGGGCGCGCGGTCTCGGCCGCAACCCGGATCATATCCTGATCATGCCCGGCGTCTCGCCCTTTGTCGGCCGCACGGAGGAAGAGGCGCGGGAGAAATACGACCGCCTGACCTCGCTGATCGTCGAAGCCGATGGTATTGGTCTTCTCAACGGGCTGACCGGCGGCACGCTCGATCTCAACGGCTACGATCTCGACGGCCCGCTGCCGCCGGCACCGCCGACCGAGGGCATGAAGAGCCGGCAGGCGCTGATCCGCCAGATCGCCGACGAGAACAATTTCACCATCCGCCAGCTCTACCAATGGATCGCCTCGGCCCGCGGCCACTACACGATCGTCGGCACCCCGGAAAAGATCGTCGATACGCTGCAGGAATGGTTCGAGAACGAGGCCGCCGATGGCTTCAACATCCTGCCGCCGTGGCTGCCGACCGCGCTCGACGATTTCGTCGATCTCGTCATTCCCGAACTGCAGCGCCGCGGCCTGTTCCGCACCGCCTATGAGGGCAAGACGCTGCGAGAAAACCTCGGCCTGCCTTTCCCGATCAACCGCTGGACCGCCGAGCGCTCGGTCATCCAGGCCGCAGAGTGAGGGCGTCGGTCATGGCCTACGAAAACATCGATCTTTCGCTTGCGCCGGATTTCCAGGGGAGCCGGGCGGTTTCGGTCCTCGGGACGCGCCTGCGCGCCGTCGTCACACCGTTCCTTACCCGCTACGGTCTTGTCATCGCCTTCCTCGCCGTCTGGCAGGTGTCGAGCACGCGCGGCTGGGTCAATCCGGCGGTCTTCCCGCCGCTCGACGTCATCCTTGCGGCGCTCTGGGACAGCCTCGCCAGCGGGGCGCTGCTCGATGATATCGCCATCAGCCTGCAGCGCGCCGGTATCGCCTTTGCCGCAGCCGTTGTCATCGGCATTCCGCTCGGCCTGTTCATGGGCCAGGTGAAGGCGGTGGAGCAGGCGCTCGATCCGCTCCTACAATTCTTCCGCCAGACCTCGGCGCTGGCGCTCTATCCGATTTTCATCCTGCTGCTCGGACTTGGCGAAACGTCAAAAGTCTTTGTCATCTTCTGGGCGACGCTGTTTCCGGTGCTGCTGGCGACCATCGGCGGCGTCAAGGAAGTGGATGGCAAGCTCATCGAGATGGCGCGCACCTATGGCGCCGGCCGGCTTGCCATCTTCCGCCGTGTTATCCTGCCGGCTTCCGTTCCGGCGATCTTTGTGGGCCTCCGGCTTTCCGCCACCACGGCGCTGTTGCTGCTGATCGCCGCCGAGATGATCGGCGCCAACAAGGGCATCGGCTTCCAGGTGATGAATGCCCAGTACAATTTCCAGATCCCGCTGATGTTCGCGGCGATCCTGCTGCTCGCTCTGCTGGGTCTCGCTGCCAATGCCATCCTCGTGCTGCTTCAGCGCCGGCTCTGCCGCTGGTCGCAGCCCGGCCTCTGATTTCCCCTTTTCCCCCTTTCACAGGAGACGATCCCATGACCTTCCATTCCCGCCTTCTCGCCTCAGCCGTTCTGTTTTTCGGGCTCGCCGGCACCACGCTTGCCGCCGATGAGGTGAAGCTTCGTTATCTCGCCAGCCAGGGCGGCCTTTCCGCCCATGAGCTTGCCGCCGAGCTCGGCTATTTCGACGGCACCGGCATCACCCTTGAAAATGTCGGTTATGCCACCGGCGGCCCGGCCTCGCTGATCGCGCTCGCCTCCGGCGATGTCGAGATCGGCAGCGCGGCGACCTCGGCCGTCCTGAACTCGATCGTCGGCGGCAATGATTTCGTCGCCGCCTATCCCTCGAACGGCATCAACGACGAGGTGCAGTCGATCTTCTACGTGCTGGAAGACAGCCCGATCAAAACCATCAAGGACATCGCCGGCAAGAGCATCGCCGTCAACACGCTCGGCGCCCATCTCGATTACACGATCCGCGAGGCGCTGCATCAGGCGGGTCTGCCGTCGGATGCGGCAAATCAGGTCGTCGTGCCCGGCCCGCAGCTGGAGCAGGTACTGCGCTCCGGTCAGGTCGATATCTCGGCCTTCGGCTACTGGCAGACCACCTTCGAGGGCGCGGCGCGCAAGAATGGCGGCCTGCGCGCGGTCTTCGACGACACCGATGTTCTCGGCGAGATCGCCGGCGGTTTCGTCGTGCTGCGCCGTGATTTCGTCAAGGAGCACCCGGACGCGGCCAAGACCTTCGTCGAGCAATCCGCCCGTGCGCTCGACTATGCCCGCGAGCACCCGGAAGAAACCAAGGCCGTCTTCGCCAAGGCCCTGAAGGAACGCGGCGAAAATCCTGAGATCGCCCAGTATTTCCGCGGCTACGGCGTGCGTGAGGGCGGCCGCGCCGTCGATCGCGACGTCCAGTTCTGGATCGACGTGCTGGTGCGCGAAGGCAAGCTGAAGGACGGCCAGCTGGCGGCGAAGGACATCCTTTACTCGGCTGAAACGGCAACCAACTGAGGAGCGGCACCATGAGCATCGCGCCGTCCACCGAGCGGGGAGAGGTGACGATCCGTCACCTCTCGAAATCCTTCACCCTCAACGGGCGGCCCTTGCCCGTGCTGCGGGGCCTGAACCTCACGATCCGCCCCGGCGAAAGCCTCGCCATCGTCGGCGCCAGCGGCTCGGGCAAGACCACGCTGCTGCGCGTTCTGGCCGGGCTCGAAGAGGCCGATGCCGGCGAGGTGCTGATCGACGGCCGCCCGGTGCACGGTGTCGGCGCCGAGCGTGCCGTCATCTTCCAGGAGCCGCGGCTTCTGCCGTGGCTCACCGTGCTCGACAATGTCGCCTTCGGGCTTGAGACCCGCGGCCTTGGCAAGGAGGAGGCGCGGGCCCATGCCCGACGCTATACCGAACTCGTGGGGCTGCAGCCGTTCGAAAACGCCTATCCGCGCCAGTTGTCGGGCGGCATGGCGCAACGCGTCGGCATTGCCCGCGCGCTCGCCGTTCAGCCGGAAATCCTGCTTCTCGACGAACCGCTCGGCGCGCTCGACGCCATGACCAAGATCGGCATGCAGCAGGAGCTGGCGCGCATCTGGCGCGACGAGGACGTAACGACCATTCTCGTCACTCACGATCTGGAAGAGGCGATCTATCTGGCCGACCGCATCCTCATCCTGCCGCGCGAAAAGGGGGGCGAGCCGAAGTTCATCGATATCGACCTGCCGCGCCCGCGTGATCGCACCGCGTCGGCTTTCGTGCGCCAGCGGGAAGAGCTTCTTGCCCTCTTCGGGCTGCACTGACGTATCTGGGGAAGAAAGGCCCCGCCGAGGAACGGCGGGGCAAGAGGCATCCATGTTTGGCTCTATGGATGCGGGGAAGCATTCTCAAATCGAATACGATTTACAGTAAAGAGCGACTTCCAAGGCCTGAAAAGGCCAGAATCCCCGATTTCGGTACGCTTCAAAAAGAAACCCGCCGGAAGGGCGGGAGAAGATGGAGAAATGCGCGTACAAAAAACCAATCGCGCTTGGTGGCAAAGGTGCGCGCCAGAGGTAAAGAGCGTGTAAAGAACCGAGGGCGAAATCTTTGGGTCAGGCAAATCCTGTTGCGGTTTCAGGCGACCCGCTGCACGGATTGTCGCAGGTTCCGCCGGAGTTTGTGCCC
Source organism: Rhizobium sp. Root1212 (assembly GCF_001424985.1). Taxonomy (GTDB): domain Bacteria; phylum Pseudomonadota; class Alphaproteobacteria; order Rhizobiales; family Rhizobiaceae; genus Pararhizobium. The sequence goes on along the minus strand of NZ_LMDA01000005.1, from coordinate 8,207 downwards.
GATGCCTGTCGCCAGTCTCGCCATGTGTGTCAGCCCGCCGCCGGTGGCGCAGGCGACGCGGCTGTTCTGGCAGGCTTTGGCCGGGCGTTTGCGCGCCCTGGGGCTCGATGCCGCCGCGAGCCGCAGGCCGATGTCGCAGCGATCGATTGCGTCACCTTCGGCAATCGCTGCGCTTCGATCCGGGCCGTGTCGCGGGCGTGCGCGTCCTCATGGAAACAGCAAAGGGGCCGGGCCTGCGCTTCAAGCGGCTGGCGGAGCTGGAAAGGCAGGCCGTGACCTTTGGCTATCCCGCGCTCGCCTGACGGTGTAGCCTTGTCCAAACCGAGAAAGAGACAGAGATGAAGACATTCGAACTGGGAAAATCGGGCGTGACCGCCTCTTCGGTGGTGCTGGGGCTGATGCGCATCGGCACGCTTGAGGACGGCGCTATCCGCCAGCTGTATACGAAGGCGCGGGATGTCGGCATCACCATGTTCGACCATGCCGATATCTATGGCGGCAGCCCGCATCATTGCGAGCAGCGTTTCGGCGAGGCGGTGCGCCTGTCGGCGGCGGAGCGCGAAGCGATCGTGCTGCAGAGCAAATGCGGCATCCGCCGGCGTTATTTCGATTTCTCCAAGGAGCATATCCTTGAATCGGTCGATGGCTCGCTTGCGGCGCTGAAGACGGACTATCTCGACGTTCTGCTGCTGCATCGCCCCGATGCGCTGGTGGAGCCGGAAGACGTGGCGGAAGCCTTCGATGCGCTGCAGGCATCGGGCAAGGTGCGCCATTTCGGCGTGTCGAACCACACACCGGCCCAGATCGACCTCCTGAAGACGGCGGTGCGCCAGCCGCTCGTCGCAAACCAGCTGCAGCTCAGCGTCACCCATGCGCCGTCGGTCGCCTTCGGGGTCGCGGCGAATATGGCGGGCAACGAGCAGTCGATCGATCGTGACGGCGAGGTGGTCGTCTATTCGCGCATCAACCGCATGACGATCCAGGCCTGGTCGCCGTTCCAGCGCGGCGGCCCCATCCGCAGCATCTTTCTCGGCGATACCGAGAATTTCCCGGACCTCAACGTGGCGCTTAACGAACTTGCGGAAAAATACGCGGTTTCACCCTCGGCCATCGCGCTCGCCTGGATCGGCCGCCACCCGGCCAACATGCAGACCGTACTCGGAACGACGAGCCCCGACCGCCTCGCCGATATCGTGCCCGGTGCCGATATTCAGCTGACCCGTGAGGAATGGTACCGCCTGTTCATCGCAGCGGGGCATATTCTGCCCTAAATCTTCAATGCCGCTCCCAGGACTGCATAAACCTGCGGTTCGAGCATCTGTGAGACGTTGAAGCGCATGAAGCCGGTGGCGGACTGGGAGTGGCTGAAGACGTTTCCGGGCGCAAGCACGACATTGCGCTCCAGCGCCGCGCGGGCGACATCGGCGGCATCGATCCCGTCCGGCAGCCGGCACCAGAGGAACATGCCGGCCTGCGGCTGAAGCCAGGGTTCTATACCCAAAAGTTTCAGCCGCGCCGAAACATCCGCCATCATCTGGGAAAGGCGGATGCGCAGGCCCTCCACGTGCTTGCGGTAGCTGCCGTCGCTCAACACGCCGAGCACCAGCTCGGCCGTCAGCCGGCCGCTGCCGAAGCTGGTGGCGATCTTCAGGTCGATCAGCCCCTCGATCCACTCCGGCCTCGCCGCGATGAAGCCGCAACGCGCCGCAGCCGACAGCGTCTTCGAAAAACTGCCGATATGGATCACTCGGTCGAGCCCGTCGAAGGCGGCGAGGCGGGCGGCGGGCATATGCTCGAAATCGGCGAAGATATCGTCCTCGATGATGGTGATTCCGAACTGTTCGGCAAGCTTCAGCACCCGGTGCGCCGTCACCGGCGAGAGCGTGGCGCCCGTCGGGTTATGGATCGCCGAATTGGTGATGTAGAGGCGCGGACGATGCGTGGCGGCGATCTCGGCGAAAAGGGCGGTATCGGGACCGGCCGGCGTATAGGGCACGCTGACGATCTTGACGCGATGCGCCCTCAGCAGCGCCTGGAAATTGAAATAGCAGGGATCGTCGATCAGCACGGTATCGCCGGGCTCCAGCAGCAGCCGGCAGAGAAGATCGATCGCCTGGGTGCCGGAATCGGTCAGCATGATCTGCTCGGGCGAGGCCTCGATACCGCGCTCGGCCATGCGCCGCGCGATGAGCAGCCGCAGTGCCGGCAGGCCGAGCGGCGAGCCGTAGTCGGCGAGCGCCGAGGCTTCGGCCCGCGCGAGGTTACGCAACGCCCTGCGGATATTGTCCTGCGGAAGCCAGGAGGGCAGCAGCCAGCCGCAGCCGGGCTTCAGGTCCTCGGCCTCCGCCTCCAGCGACTGGCGCGAAACCCAGAAGGGATCGACCGCCCGATCACGCCGCGGGCCGGCCTCGGCAAGCGAGAAAGGCGCCGTCTGGTTCGCCACGTAGAAGCCTGAGCCCGGCCGCGAGGTGATCGTGCCCTCCGCCACCAGCCGTTCATAGGCCTCGACCACGGTGGAGGTCGAGACTTTCAGCGTGCCCGCGAGGCTTCTGACCGAGGGCAGTTTTGCCCCCGGCGTCAGCGTCCGGCCGGCGATGCGCTGACGGATCGTCGCCATCACCAAGGCGACGCGGGTCATGCCGAGGGGGAGCGTTCCATCCATCCGTACTGGTACCTTTATCATAACAGTTTGTCGAAACTGTATCAGACTGTGGCTGGCGAGACCATCCGTCCGGGCCGATAAAGGCCGAAACAGGAATGGAGTGTTTCATGGACCGCGCGACGGCCGGATGGGTCAATGGTTTTATCGGCATGCTGATCTTCTCGGGCTCGCTGCCCGCAACACGGGTCGCGGTCATCGCCTTCGATCCGGTGTTTTTGACGGCGGCGCGGGCGGCGATCGCGGGGCTTCTGGCGCTGTTGCTGCTTCTCATCTTTCGGGAAAAGCGGCCGAGCGGCAGCGAGACGGTTTCGCTTGTCGTCGTGGCGCTCGGCGTCGTCGTCGGCTTTCCGCTGTTGACGGCGCTGGCGCTTCGGCATGTCACGTCAGCGCATTCCATCGTCTTCATTGCGCTTCTGCCGCTGGCGACGGCGGCGTTCGGCGTGCTGCGGGGCGGCGAGCGGCCGAAGCCGCTGTTCTGGTTGTTTTCCGGGCTCGGCAGTCTGCTGGTAGCTGCCTTCGCCATCACCCAGGGGCTGACGGCATCGCCTGTCGGCGACGGGCTGATGCTGGCGGCGGTGATCGTCTGCGGACTTGGTTATGCCGAGGGCGCGCGGCTGTCGCGCACATTGGGCGGATGGCAGGTCATCTCATGGGCGCTGGTGATTTCGCTTCCCGTCATGGGCGTGGCTGCGGTTGCCTTCATGCCCGTCAGCTTTGCCGAAGTCGGCACGCCCGCTGTTCTCGGCCTCGCCTATGTCTCGCTGTTCAGCATGCTGATCGGCTTCGTCTTCTGGTATCGCGGGCTCGCCCAGGGCGGCATCGCGGCGGTCGGCCAGTTGCAATTGCTGCAGCCGTTCTTCGGGCTGGCGCTGGCCGCGACGCTGCTTGGCGAAGCCGTGACCTCGATGATGCTTTTGGTCACGCTCGGGGTCATCGCCTGCGTCGCCGGCGCGCGCAAGTTCGCGCGGTAATCCGCGAAATTGCCTTATGTCATCGCGATGTCATGTGACAATGCTGTTTGTTTCGTCATGAAACGTCCGCGCGGAATCGGCGCGGGCCGGGCAATTGACGGAGTGATCGCATATGGAAACGGCATTCGCGCTTGCCGCGGGAGCGCTCGTCCTCGCCAATCTGGCCAGCATCCTGATTGCCGGCCGGCGCATGCAGAAAAACGGAGCGCCGGCGCCGGAGATTGCCGGTACGCCGCCGGTCTCGATCGTCGTGCCGGTGCGCGGCATCGAGAATTTCACCGGCGAAACGCTCGAAGCCGCCTTCCGGCTGAACTGGCCGGATTACGAGTTGCTCTTCTGTGTCGCCGATGCCGACGACCCGGTGATCGAGGCGATCAACGATGTGGCCACAGCGTATCCGCGGGTCGACATGCGCATCCTCACCGGCGACGACCGCATCAGTGCCAATCCCAAGCTCAACAATTGCGTCAAGGGCTGGGAGGCGGCGCGGCACGATTGGGTGGTGCTGGCCGATTCCAACGTGCTGATGCCGCCGGATTACATCCAGCATCTTCTGGCCGGATGGCGCCGGGATAGCGGCGTCGTCTGCTCGACGCCGCTCGGCTCGCGGCCGGATGGTTTCTGGGCCGAGGTCGAATGCATGTTCCTCAACACCCAGCAGGCGCGCTGGCAATATGCCGGCGAGGCCATCGGTCTTGGCTTCGCGCAGGGCAAGAGCATGCTGTGGCATAAGCCGATGCTTGATTCCGTCGGCGGTATCCAGGCGTTGAATGCCGAGATCGCCGAGGACGCGGCGGCAACCAAGCTGGTACGCGAAATCGGCCGGCACGTGCATCTGGTCTCGGCGCCCTTCGAGCAGCCGCTTGGGCGGCGCAGCGTCGAGGATGTCTGGTCGCGTCAGGCGCGCTGGGCTCGTCTTCGCCGGGTGACCTTCCCGGCCTTCTTCACGCCGGAGATCGCGCTCGGCGCCTTCCCGCCGATGCTGCTGGCGCTGGCCGCGGCGGTTCTGGCGGGCGTTGCGCCGCTGCCGGTGCTCGGGCTGGTCGCGGCTGCCATCTATCTGCCGGAGATGGCGCTGGCGGCGGCCAAGGGCTGGCGGCTTTCGCTGCTGTCGCTGCCGGCCATGATGGTGCGGGATGCGATGATGCCGATGATCTGGCTGAAGAGCTGGGTCAGCGGCACCATCGACTGGCGCGGCAACACCATGACGATCGGAACCGGCGTCTGCGAACTGAACGAGACGCCGGTCCACTCTGCCTGAGCGGGCCAGAGACTGGCCCACTCTTACGCCGCTTCGTCGCGGTCGAGAGCCGCCTGCACCCGCTCCCACACCCGCCCATGCCGGGGCACGTCGAGCTGGAACACGTCGTCCAGCACATCGGCAAAGGCACCCATGCTGTCGATGGTCTGCTCGGTGATGCCGGCGGCCGTGACCCGGCGCAGCCGGTTGTTCTGCAGGCCGACATAGCCTTCCGCCGTATGCCGCACGATGGCGAGCGCGCCGGTGAAGGGGGAGGCGGGGTCGCGCATCAGCCATTCCTGCGATGCCGCAAGTGTTGCCTCGTCCTGATGATCCGGGCGGAAATCGAAGCTCGGGGCAAGGCCGAGCGCATGGTTGTGGAAGCGCAGCCAGCCATCCGCCGTCGGCATGATCGAAAAATCGAAGCCGCGCTGGCTGATCGGGCCGACCGCAAGCGGTACGGGCCCGACAATGGCGTCGGCCACGCCGGCCTCGGCGAGGTAGGGGCGGTCAAGATCGACGCGCAGCGTCAGATGATTGCCGATCGCGACATCGCCGAGCTTGGCGCGGTTGACCCCGCCGCACAGCCGGGTGACGCGAAAGCCGAGGCCGGCGAGGGCGGCACCCAGCAGTCCGTTCATCTCGTAGCACCAGCCGCCGCGCCGGCCTGTCACCATTTTGTCGAAGATGCGTTGCGGATCGATGGACGAGGGCCAGCCCATGAAGGCATCGAGCCCTTCCCAGGTGAAGGTCATCAGATGCGCCTTGTGGATGGCGGCAAGGGCCGCGAAGTCGAGATTTTGCGGGCGTTCCTGCCCGATGCGCTTGAGGTACAGGTCAAGCTGGTGGTTGTCGAGTTGCATGGTGTTCTCCGAAAAAAGAGGGAGGGAAGGGTCAGGCCGCGTTGCGATCGGCCGGCGGCAGAAGGGTGAGGCCGAATTCGGCGGCGATGGCGGCGATCTCGGCCGGCGTTTCCGGCTTGCAGAGTTCGATCATCGGAAAGAAGCTCTCGAAGCCGCCCGGCGTCACGACTGCCATCAGGTGACCCTCGGTCGCGCCGATGTTCTGGAAGCGGTGGGGAATGCCGCGGGGCAGGGCGATGCAGCCGCCGGGGCCAAGTTCGGTATAATCGTCGGCGCACCAGAAGCCGAAGGTGCCCGAAAGCACGCGGAAGAACTCGTCCTCCCGTTCATGCACATGCAGCGGCGGACCTTCGCCCGGCACGATGAAGGCTTCGAGCATGCCGAGGCGCCCGCCGGTATTGCCCGCCACGATGCGGATGATGTGGTTGCCGAAGGCCATGGCCGGGGTGCCATGGCGTGGGGGAGAGATGGCGGCGCGGGTAAATGTCTTCATGTCTGTCTCCAGCTTCTTCTGCCTTGCCGAATGCGGCAGGCGTTGCGGCAATCTGCTGCAACACGGCATCCGGCGGTGTTCCACCGGTGACAGGGTGCTGGAGGTTGGACGTGTAGAGGCGGGCTATTCGCGCCAGAAGCGTTTGGTATCGATCAGCTTGTCGAGTGTGCGCTGGCCGTCGCGGATCAGCCGTGCCTTGGCATCCTCGTCAATGGCGTTGCGGGGGCCGGCTGCATCTGCCAGCCCCAGAGCTTCGAAGACATGCGGCGCCATGACCATGTCGTTGAGGAGCCCAAGGCGATCCTGCAGGTTTTCCATTCTGTCGACGAATTTCCTGTAGCGTTTCTGCGCCCTCTTGCCGGCAAAGAGCGGGCCGAAGAATTCGGCGGCATAGCGCAGTTTCTTGGCGGCCTTGCGGGCTTCGTGGCGCTGGGCGTCGTCGACTTCGGCAAGCGCTCGTCCCGCCTTCTTCAGTTTCCGGCGCTTGCGGTCGAGGGCCTGCAAGGCGAATTCCGCTGCCGGCGTGCTGCGGATCTCCTCGGTTTCCGGCAGGCTCAGATAGTCGCCACAGCGGAGCCATGCGTTGAAATCGAGGGCCAGCGACCGGGCGCGGGATGAGCGCAGGGCCTCGTCGACACGGCCATAGGCTTCACCGCGCGCCGCCTCCAGCCTGTCGTGAAGTTCGCCTTCCTTCTCTTCCGCCAGCAGAACGTCGATATTGCGGGCATCGCCCAGCGTGTTGGCGAGCCATTTCAGCTCGTCCTTCAGGGGCTGCGCATCCGGCAGCATCGCGCGGTAGAGTGAAAGGGCGGAGCGGAGCCGGCGCAGGGCAACGCGGGCCTGATGCAGCGCCTCGGCGTTGCGGTTTTGCAGGAAGATGTCTTCATTCAGGCGGAAATGCCGGAAGCAGGCTTCCGCGATCGCCTGGAACGAAGAGGCGGCGCTCATGCTGCGATCGAGCCGCATCGGCTCTGATTTCAGGGCGGGCCGCAGTTCCTCGCGCAGGCCATAGCCGCGCTCGGCCTTCGAGCGCACGCCAATGCGCACTGGAACGATGTCGGCGATCCGGCGCATCAGCACGAACAGCCCTTGCACGCTGCCGCCCTTCAGTTCCAGCTCCAGCTCGCAGAGCGGCGTGCGGCGTTCGCCGGCGATGACGAGGCCCTCGTCGAGCGCCACCTCGATTACCGTTTCGCCCTCGGTCACGTTCCAGATGCGCCTGATCACCTCGACCGAAAATTGCGGCTTGAGGTCGTCGGCGCCGATGGCGAATTCCGTGCGCAGCGGCGTCAAATAATCGATGACGGGGGTTTCGCCCGCGACCGGCATTTCCCACTCGTCGCGGGCGAAAAGCGCGCCCGCCGGGCCGCCGGCCTTCACCGTCTGGATGCGATCATTGCCGCTTGTCCGGATTCTGAGGGAAAACCCTGCCGTTTTCAGTCGTGTATCGGCCGTGTCGAAATAAACGGAGCGCAACGCCCTGGTGGCCGCCGGTTCGCCCAGCAGGCCGGAGGCGGCGAGGGTTTCGGCAGCCTCGGCGGTCAGTTCCAGTTTCAGTTCGGTTTCGGTCGGCAAGGGTGTTCTCCATGTCCCGGTTCAAAGGGGAGGACGCGGGGGGTAGTTTCCAGCCCTCGGGAGATAAGGCGGCCGCGTAACAGGACGAAGACGTCCGCCATCCACAGCCTAGCGCGCTTTTCGCAGAACTGCCAGTTGCATGGATGTCGCACAGATGTGGCCCCTTGCCTTGGCCGGCGATGCGCGGTTACCCATGTCGTCTCCGGCTGCGGCCTGCCGGAACAACGAGGATGATCCGATGATCGAGAGCGACAGCACGACCCTTCCCGAACGCAAGCGTGGCTCTGGCGCCAAGATGGTCTACGACCTTGTGCGCGACGAGATTCTCGATCTGGTTCTGCCGCCTGGCAGCCCGGTGGACGAGGTGCAGCTCGGAAGAGCCGACCAGACCGCATTCTGCAGG
>NZ_LMDA01000004.1 GCF_001424985.1 Rhizobium sp. Root1212 | reverse complement strand
CCCGAAATCTCGTCGAACGGGTTCATCGACATCTTCACATTGGCAAGCTCGACGCCCGAACCATCCGGCTTAACCCGGATCTTCACGTTGTAGTCGACAACACGTTTGACCGTGACCAAGATTTTCATGGTTTAACTCCGTTACATGCGGCCGCGAAGGGCTTCGGGATCGTAGGGCGATTCCGCGATCACCCGTGCCTTGCGGCGCTCCCCAAGGATCGGCACTTCCAGCTCCGTTCCGGGCCTGCCGAGCTCGACGGGCAGCAACGCGAAGGCGATGTCGTGACCGACCGTGTAGGCATAGCTGCCGGAGGTGATGCGTCCGACGAGCTTGCCGTCATGATAGACGCCCTCATGAATGAGCGAGCTTGCATCGTCGGTATCGATGGCGATCGTCACCGAGCGGTTTTTGACGCCTTCCTGCTGCTGGCGCACCAGCGCCGCCTTGCCGATGAAATCGCCCTTGTCGAGCCGGATGAAGCGGTCGAGGCTGCTTTCCCATGCCGTCAGTTCCGGGTTCATGTCGCGGTACATGGCGCGGTAGGACTTTTCGAGGCGCAGCGATTCCAGTGCGTGATAGCCGACGAGGCGCAGGCCGTGCGGCTCGCCCGCCGCGAGGATCGCCTGCAGCAACTGCCGCTGGTAGGGCAGCGGATGGTAGAGTTCCCAACCGAGTTCGCCTTCGTAGTTGACGCGCAGCATCCGCACGTCGGTCGCAAGGCCGACCGTGCCGGACTTGACGCCGAACCATGGGAACGCCTCGTTTGAAAGGTCCATCTCGCTCAGGCCCTGCAGCACCTCGCGGGCCTTGGGACCGACGACGGTGAAGCAGCCGCGCTCGTTGGTGACATTGCGAAGCTGTACGCTGCCGTCCTTCGGCAGGAGTTTCATCAGGTCATCGAAATTCCAGCGTTCGGCGCGCGGCGTCGAGATCAGGTAGAAGCTGCCGTCTTCCAGGCGCGCCACCACATATTCGGCCTGCACACCACCATTCTTCGTCAGGTGGTGGCTGAGATTGACGCGGCCGGCCTTTGGCAGGCGATTGGCAAGGATGCCGTCGAGCCAGGCTTCCGCGCCGGGGCCAGAGACTTCGAACTTCGTCATCGGCGTCATCTCGACGAGGCCGACGGCGGTGCGCACCGCCTTCACCTCTTCGGCGACGTAATGGCCCTTCTGCGTCCAGCGCCAGCTGTACTGGTCCTTGGCCTCCACGCCTTCCGGCGCAAACCAGTTCGGCACTTCCCAGCCGTTCAATACGCCCCAGACGGCGCCGCGCTGCGACAGAATATCGTAGGATGGCGCAGTCTTCTGCGGGCGGGCGGCGGGCATATCCTGGCCGGGGTAGTGCAGCTCGGCATGGGTGCCCCAGCTTTCGCGCACCTTCTGGCGTGTCCATTCCTTGTTGGCGTAGGTGCCGAAGCGACGCGGGTCCAATTCTGATGTATCGAGGCTGTTGGCGCCCTCGACGATGCGCTCGGAGAGATAATAGCCGATGGCACCGCCCCACAGGATGCCCCCTGGTACGCCCTCGGCGATCCAGACATTTTCCAGCCCCCAGGCGGGACCGACCAGTGGCAATTCGTCAGCCGTCATCTGGAAGGGGCCGCGGACATTGGCCTTGATGCCGACGCGGCCGAGCGCCGGAACCATCTCCATCGCGGCTTCCCAATTCCACGCGACGGCGTCGAAATCCTCTTCGACGAGGTCGGCGCCAAACCACTCCGGTACGCCGTTTTCAGCGAAAAGCTTCAAGTGTTCGGTCTTCTCATAGGGGCCGAACATCAGGCCGTCGCCTTCCTCGCGCAGATAGCCCTCAAAACCTTCGTCGCGCAGGATCGGCATTTCGGGCAGGCCCTGGCGCTTGCGCTCGATAATCTCCGGAACGGCATCGGTGATCCAGTATTGATGCAGGATCGGGATGGCCGGGATTTCGAGGCCGAGCATCGCGCCGGTCTGGCGGGCGTAGTTTCCGGTCGCCGAGATGATGTGCTCGCAGATGATCTCGCCATTGTTGGTGATGATCTTCCATTCGCCGCCGGCAAGACGCTCGAAACCCTTCACCTCGGTATTGAGGTAGATCTTCGCGCCGCGGTCGCGCGCACCCTTGGCCATGGCCTGCGTCACGTCGGCCGGAGCGATATGGCCGTCGTCAGGATGATAGAGCGCGGCGAGCATGTCCTTGTTGTTTTCGAGCAGCGGCCAGAGGTCGCGCGCCTCCTGGGGCGTCACCAGTTCGGCGCGGATGCCCTGCACGGCGGCGACGCTCATGTAGCTCTTGTATTCGTCGAGACGGTCGCGGGTGTTGGCGATGCGCAGCTGCCCGCATTTGTGCCAGCCGACATGCTGGCCGGTCTCGGCTTCGAGGCCCTCGTAGATCTCGATCGTCTTGGCGATCATGCGGCCGATATTGATGCTGCGGGCATAGGAGGGAATGAGGCCGGCGGCGTGCCAGGTGGAGCCGGCGGTAAGCTGCGTGCGTTCCAACAGCGCGACATCCGTCCAGCCGCGCTTGGTGAGACCGTAGAGAATGGCGACGCCGACACAACCGCCGCCAATGACAACGGCGCGAGCATGAGTTTGCATGTGAATGTTCCCTCGAATTGATTTCCAGCACCGTACAAAGGGCTCGGGAAGCTGTAATCTTGCTAAAAATTGTCGAGGGGCATAACTTCAAATTATGCACAGACTCCGCTCCCTGATCCCGTCCGCCAATTACCTCTTCTGCTTCGAGGCCGCCGCCCGCAGGCGCAGCTTCACAGCGGCAGCTCAGGAACTGAACGTCAGCCAGCCGGCGGTCAGCAAGACGATCCGGTTGCTGGAGGAGGCAACGGGCCTGAAGCTTTTCCGCCGCGACCACACGCGGCTGGAGCTGACGGCAGATGGTCAGCGGCTCTACAAAGAAACGCAGGAGGCCTTCGACCATCTGCACATGGTGATTTCCTCCCTCCAGAAGAAGCATTCGCAAGATATCGTGCGTGTCTCCTTTTCCGCGTCCTTCGTGCAGCTCTGGCTGCTGCCGCGGTTGGGGGATTTCAAGGCCAAACATCCGGACGTATCGCTGCGCATCGAGGAAAGCAGCCGCGACGATCAGGATCTGGTCGAGGAGGACATCGACCTTTCCGCCCGCCTCGGCAATGGTAAGTGGCCGGGTATCCATTCCTGGCACTTCGTGACGGAAGAGGTGCTGCCGGTGTGCAGCCCGGACTATCTGAAGCAACACGGACCGATCCACGAGCCGGCGGATCTGCTTCGGCACACACTGCTGAACTTCGAGGAGCGGCACCGCACGCGCCTGGGCTGGCGCGAATGGCTGGATCGCCAAGCGGTCCCTGTGGCAAAGCTGAAGCAGGATTTTGTCTTCACCGATGCGCTCGGCTCTATCGAGGCGGCAGTGCGCGGCCAGGGCATTGCGCTTGGCTGGAAGCACCTGGTGAATGAGCACCTGCAAGCCGGAAGGCTGGTCGCCCCGCTGAAGGAGACCTATCATTCGGGCCTGGCTGTCCACATCATCATGCCGGCGCAACGCCCGCCGAAACGCGGCACCGAACTCTTCCGCGACTGGCTGATGGAACAGAACGCCGACGCCTGCATCGCCTCAGACAATGCGGAGTGAGGGCCCTTAGAGTTTGTCAGGGAAAAGCGGGAGCCGGTTTTCCCGAAAAGACAAACGAAAACAAAACAATCTAGAGTATGTTTGGTTCAATCTGAACCTGACATACTCTAGAATCGCTCACCCGCAAAGTGCGCAATCTGCGCGCCAGCCTCATAATAGAGTTCCTTGACAGGCCGAAGGGCTGGTGTCTTCGCATCGGTCAGCGGCAACGGCAGGTCCGTCTCTCCAATACCGCCAAGGACCAGCTGCGCCAACGTGCGACCGAAAACCGTGCCCGGCGCGATGCCGCGGCCATTGTAGCCGGAGAAACCGACGACATTTTCGGCGAAACGATGAAAGCGCGGCAGGGCATTGTCCGTCATGCCGATCTTGCCGAACCATTCGCATTCGAATTCAACAGGCCCCAGCGCGGGGAAAAGACGCTTCAACGCCCGCTTGGCCCAGGCGACATGGACGGCGCGGCCTGTGTTGCGCAATGCACCGACGCTGCCGAAAACCAGCCTGCCGGCCCGGTCCATGCGGAACGACGAAAGAATCTCCTTCGTATCCCAGACACCCTCGCGCCCCGGCAGGATCGCGGACAGGAGACGGGGCGAGAGCGGCCGCGTTGCCAGATTGAAGTAGGGCAGATGCACCTGTTCGCGGCGCACGCTTTCCCAGGGACCTGTGCTGTAGGCATCCGTCGATACGATCACCCAGGGCGCAGTGACGGAGCCGCCGTCGGTGCGCACGGTCCACTGCGAGCCGGAACGTGCGTAGCTCGTGACCCGAGACGCCGTATGGATGGTTGCGCCGGCGGCGATCGCGGCCTTCGCCAGGCCGCGCACATAGGCGAGCGGCTGCAGGGTGCCTGCCCGCATGTCGAGAAGCGATCCAGCATAGGCGGCGGTACCGATGCGTTTTGCCGTCTCGGTCGCATCGAGCAGCGTCACCGGCGCACCGCGCCGCTGCCACTGGCCTGCCCGTTCCGTGATTTCCTTCAAACCGGCCTCGCCGACAGCGCAGTGCAAGGTGCCATTGCGCTCCAGTTCGCAGGCGATGCCATGTCGTTCGATAAGCTCCATAACGAGCCGCGGCGCGTTGCCGAGCATGTCGAGCAGGCGCTCGCCATGGACGTCGCCGAGTTCGCCGGGAAGATCATCCGGCATGACCCACATGCCGGCATTGATCAGCCCGACATTGCGGCCGGCACCGCCGAAACCGATTTCCGCACCCTCGAGCACGACCGCGCGCCGCCCCGCTTCCGCAAGATGAAGGGCAGCCGAAATACCTGTGAAGCCACCGCCGACGATCACGACATCTGCAGTCACGTTTCCATCAAGCGACCGCGTCACTGGCGCGGCCGGCGCCGTCTTTTCCCAAAGCCCGTGGGAGCGAGGATCGTTCAGCATGCCGTCAGTCCTTTCAGTCGCCTATGATTTCTACTTTTTCGGCTGACCGAAGACGTAGTCCGCCACCTTCGGCAGGAAAATGTCGGAACGATACGTCCGCGGTTTCTCGCCGACAGAGCTGCCGGTGTTCAGGATGCCCGCCTGATAGTCGTCTGCAAACAGGCTGTAGGGATAGGGCGCATCGATGGCGCTGGCCGCATCGAGGGCGGCGCGCTGGTCGGCGGCCAGCTCGAAATCGAGAGAAGCGAGATTGTCGTCCAGCTGTTCGAGCCGGCTCGCACCGATGATTGCGGCGGCAACGCCTGGTCGGTTGACGACCCAGTTGAGCGCCACCTGCGCCATGCTGCGCCCGACCTGCGCAGCTGCTTCCTCAAGAGCGGCGACGATGCGGGCGTTACGCTCGTTGAAAAGTCCCAGGCCCGTGCCGGAGGCATCGAACGCAAGGCGTCCCGCCTGCGCGCCGGAGCGGTACTTGCCGGACAGCAGCCCCATGGCAAGCGGGCTCCAGGCAGTGATGCCGAGCCCGAGCGTTTCGGCGAGTGGAACGAACTCGTGCTCGATGCTGCGTTCGACCAGCGAATAGGGAAGCTGCAGGCTGATCGGCAGCGACAGCGCATGGGCTTCCGCCCAGGTTTGCGCCCGTGCGGCATACCAGCCGGGCACGTCGGAAAGGCCCGCATGCCGGATCTTTCCCGCACGCACGAGATCATCGAGCGTGCGCATCACCTCCTCCACCGGGGTCATGCGATCCCAGGTGTGCAGGAGATAGAGATCGATATAATCCGTCTTCAGGCGCTTCAGCGAGGCATCGACCGCGCGCAGGATATTCTTGCGCCCGTTGCCGCCGGCATTCGGATTGCCCGGCGAGACATTGTTCGAGAACTTCGTGGCGATGACCAGATGGTCGCGAAGCCCGGCTTCGGCGACGAAGCTGCCGACGAGGCTCTCGCTCATGCCCCCGGCATAGGAATCCGCCGTGTCGATGAAATTGCCGCCGGCCTCGACATAGCGATGGAAGATCGCGCGGGCGGTCGCCTCGTCACTGCCCCAGGAGCCACCGATACCGCGGATGCCCGCATTGCCGAAGGTCATGGTGCCGAGCGCAAGCCGGCTCACCCGCAATCCGGAACGGCCGAGGAGATAGTAGTGATCAAGCGACATCGTCGGTCCTTGCATTCTGCCAGAAGCGCCCGGACTACATGCCACCCGTATAGGGGCGGCGCGCGGTAGTCTGCTGCACGTAATTGATCATGGTGATGAAGTCGAAGACCGGCCGGCCGGTCGCCGCCTGCACGGCATGGGCATAGGGCGGCAGGTCGCTGCACTCAAGCAGGATCGAGCGGACATCGGGATTATCCTCCACGAGACGCCGCGCCACCTCGGTCACTTCCCGCTCGATCGCGGCGGAATCCAGTGTTCCGCGCTCTTCGAGAATGGCCTCGCGAAACTCCGTCTGCCCCTCCATTCCGGCAATGGCCAACGGCACATGGTCCGCGACATTGCAGGCCGCGAAGTGACGCGGGGTCAACCGCGCGGCATTCGCGGTGATGACACCGACCCGCCCGCCGCACAGAGCATGCATGAAGGGTATCTGCATCAGACTGGAAAGGAAGACCGGAACCTCGACCGCTGCCGCAACTTCCTCCTGGAAATAAGCCATGAAGCCGCAGGCACCGGTGATTGCCTTGACGCCGCGGTTCTGGAGTTCGACAGCAGCCTCGATGAAGACTTCTTTCAAAGCAGGATCGCGCTGGTTGAGCAGGCGGTCGATCGACGCGCCCCGCACCTCCTGGAAGCGCACGGGATAATCATAGGTCGTCGCATTGCCGACATTGCCGGGTACGCAGGGATAGGCGGCATCGAGGATCAGGATGCCGATCTGTTCGCCATACCACGACTGCGTCTTTCGCGTGACCGTATAGACAGTCATCGTTATCGTCTCCGATTTCCATGTCTGGGGAATGCGGGAGAGTGCCCTCTCCCGCCTGTTGGTTGTTACTCGACGAGGCGCGGCGCACCCGTATCCGCCGCGGTGCCATCCAGGCCGTAAGACTTGAGGATAGTGACGACCGTGCCGTCCGCATGCATTTCGGCAATCGCGGCATCGAGCGCGACGCCAAGGTCCTTGGCGTTCAGCGAATAGGGGAAGGCCGCCTGCGCTGCTTCCTTGGTCGCCTTCACGCGTTCATCCGGAGCAGCGACGTTGACCTTCACGTCACCAAGTGCCCCTTTCTGGGCGGCCACGACACCGGTCGAGTAGCCATCGACGGCCACATCGATGCGGCCGGAGTTCAGATCCTGTTGCATGTTGACGGAGTTCGGATAGAGCTTCAGCGATCCGCCGAGCAGGTTCTTCAGGTCGGCGACCCAGAGGTAGCCTTGCACCGTACCGACCTGCTTGCCTTCGAGATCGGCGACGGTCTTGAAGCCTTGCTTCGAGTAAATGCCCATCTGGTCGGTGTAGAGCGGCGCGGAAAGGCTCATCACCTTCGCGCGCTCGGCTGTGCGATACCAGTCGCCGGTGGTGATATCCGCCTGCCCGGAGAGCACATACTGGATGGCGGCAGCCGGATCGACGGCGATCGCCTTGACCTTCAGGCATTCGCGCTTGGCGAATTCGGCGGCGATGTCGCCATCGATACCCTTCATGTTGCCGCTGTCGTCGACGAAGGAATGGGGAACATAGGTCGTGACTGCGACCGTCAGCGTACCGGCTTCAACCGTGGAGAACTGATGCTTCGGCGTGCAATCCTGAGCCGAGGCGATCCCCGCCGAGAGTGCGAGACCGGCGATGCCGGCGAGAAGGAACTGCGTCGTGGTCTTCATTCGGGGCATGCGGGCGTCCTTTCAGGTTGGGTCAACGGTGAGCATAGAGGCCCGCACGCTTCTCGACGTGATTGACGAGCAGGGCGGTGGGGATGGAGATGCTGGCGTAGAGCACGCCGGCACAGAGCAGTGCCGGGAAGTAGCGGAAGGTCGTGGAGCCGATCTCATAGGCGCGGCTCACCAGCTCCGGCAGGGCGATGGTGAAGCAGAGCGAGGTGCCCTGGAAGATCAGGATCGAGAAGCCGAGCAGTGCCGGAAGGGCAACACGGAGCCCCTGCGGCAGGAGAACATACCGCAGCTCGTCGAGCCGGTTGAGGCCGAGCGCGACCGCCGCCTCGCGCTGGCCATGGGCGACCGATTGCAGGCTGGCGCGGATGATCTCGCTGGTATAGGCGCCGGTATTCCAGGCAAGCGCGATCACGGCGGCCGTATAGGAACCAAGTGTCAATCCGGTCGTCGGCAGGCCGAAATAGATGAATTGCAGAAGCACCAGCGCCGGTGCGCCGCGGCCGATCTCGACCAGAAACAGGCTGAGGCCTTTCACGACGCGGTTGTTCGCCAGCACACCGAGCGCCAGGAGGAGGCCGAAGGGGATGCCGATGAGAAGGCTGAGGGCCGTCACCTGCAGGCTGATCGACAGTCCGCCGAGAAGGTCCGGCAGCCATGCGGAGATTTCGTCGTAGCTCGGAAACATCAGCGCGCCACCTTAGTTTGGAGATAAGCGTCGGCAACGCGCGAGAGCCATGCGATCGGAAGGCTCAGGAGCACGTAGAACAGCCCC
Organism: Rhizobium sp. Root1212; assembly: GCF_001424985.1. Lineage (GTDB taxonomy): Bacteria > Pseudomonadota > Alphaproteobacteria > Rhizobiales > Rhizobiaceae > Pararhizobium. Next base: position 108,660 of record NZ_LMDA01000004.1, on the reverse strand, counting down.
ACCAGCGCGAAAACCTCAAGGCCGCGATAGGTCAGCTGCGACAGTTGATTGCCCTGGTAGGCAAGCTCCGCCACGCCGATGGTCGAGGCGACCGCCGTCTCCTTCATGAGGCCGATGAGATAGCTTGCCGCCGAAGGCAGCGCGACGCGGAAGGCCTGCGGTGCGACGATGTCGCGCAAGGTCGACCAGCGGCCGAGATCGAGCGCGGCGGAGGCCTCGAACTGGCCGTGATGGATCGATGCGACCGCGCCACGGTAGATCTCCGCCATGTTCGCGGCCGCGATCAGCCCGAGGCCCACCAGCGCGGCGTTGAACGGGCTGATGGGCATCACGCCCATGCCGAGGCCGAAGAAGATAATGAAGAGCCAGAGGATCGGCGGGATCGCGCGCACGATCTGGATGATGACCATGGCGAGGAAGCGCAACGGCGGCAGCCGGCTCTGGCGGGCTGCAAGCAGCGGTACGCCGAGCACGGCGCCAATGAGGAACGCGCCGGCCGTGAGCGCGACCGTCCAGGTGAGGCCGCGCAGGAGGGGCAACAGGTCCGTCAGGCTCATCGATCGTGCACCGCGCGAAGGAAGCGTTTCGTCCGCTCCTGCTGCGGATTGCGCATAACGTCCTTGGACGGCCCCATCTCGACGATGTGGCCATCGGCCATGATCATGACCGTATCGGAGACGTTCTCGGCAAACCCCATTTCATGGGTGACGACGATCATGGTCATGCCGCTTTCAGCAAGTTCACGCATAACGGCGAGAACCTCAAGACCGAGCTCTGGGTCGAGCGCCGAGGTCGGCTCGTCGAAGAGCATGATATCCGGATCAAGCGCCAGCGAGCGCGCAATGGCGATGCGCTGCTGCTGGCCGCCCGAACACCGCACCGGATATTGCCCGGCCTTGTCATCCAGGCCGACACGTTTGAGGAGCTGCATGGAACGCTCGTCGGCCTCCTTGCGACTGCGGCCGAGAACGCGCTCCTGGGCAAGGCTGACATTGCGCAGCACAGACATATGCGGGAAGAGATTGAACGACTGGAACACCATGCCAACCCGCCGGCGCAAGCCGGAAAGTTCGGCACGCGCAACGGCGCGCGCCGCATCGATCGTCGTCGACCCGATCGAGATCGTCCCGCCGTCCGGCCGCTCGAGACAGTTGATGCAACGCAGGAGCGTGCTCTTGCCGGAACCGCTTGGCCCTATGATGGCGAGCACCTCCCCCGAACGCACCTCGAGGTCGATGCCGTCAAGGACGGTGTGGGTTCCATAGTGCTTGCTCAGGGACTTGAGACGAATGAGCACGTTGTCCGACGTGGCAGTCATCTCGGGTTGCACCTCGCGCGATCCGGCACGAGGTCGATCTTCACCTCCGATGTAGAGGATGGCACCGTCCATATCATCTGATCCCCCATGCAACTGCAGTCCGCGCGCCGCTTTGCGGGCTGGTTATTCGCCTAAACTGCTTCGTGTGAGTTGGCCGTCGGAGTTCCGTTTCCGGCCGCGTTCCCGTTGTTCTTTCGAGGAATGTTAGCATTCTGCCCCGCGTTGAGCAGGGGTAAAAAATTGCCGACACGCCAAACCTGAAGTTATGGTGCCGTCAAAAGGCGGACGGCGAAGACCATCGCTCCGCCGCCTTCAAAGCGACTACATGGCGGCTCTGATCTTGTCGGCTGCCTCCGACGCTATTCGTGCACGGCAGGTCGATTCACGCTTGCGCAGGAACTCAAATGCACCATCGCCGCCTGTACCCTGGTTGTCGGTCATCCAAGACCAAAATTTCGCAGGGTACTTCAGTGTGGATGGCGCGTTTGGGGAAGGGCCAACCTTCTCACCGCAAACCGGCTGCTCGAACACCCCGCGAGGTCATGGGGACAGCACGTGGCTGCCTTTGCGGAGGCATAATGGGACACTCGTTTCAGCCGGTGCTCTTGCAGAGATCTGGATCAATGAGCCAGTAATTCATTGCATGTCTCTGAGGTAGAATATCTCCGCAAAGCAAGTACCTAGCACGGCGAGAGCGCCAGGTTTCTGGAAAGAAGCGGCCGCCCAAATGCGAAACAGGGCTCAGCGTAGACATGCCCGCATTGACCAATGCGTATCGGGCGTAAAGTTCGCAATGGGCGACATGTCAGCCTACGCTTTGTTTGCGCAAAGCAGAGCAGATGCAACTATCGTAACCTGCCACTGAACTTTCATCCGGCAGCGATTAGAGCCTTAGTGCCAAGGAAAACTTCGGAGCCGCCGATCTCCAGAACTACCGCGCCTACAAAGCACGGCAGGGTCCCTAATGGCGAAGTTAGGCAGCTTCAGCCCTGCAACCCAGAACGCCTTTCTGGTCGGCAATGCACTCGCCCAACACATCATCGCTCATTGGAACGCTATGAAGCAGGGCTGAAAAACTGACCCGAAGGTGGCGCGGCCGCAGATGCCCGCGCCTCGGCCTGTGAATCGGCGTGGGGTTTAAGCACCACACCACGACGCGGACTCACACTTGAACAGAGGTGAAACGACGGTGCGTCATGCTGAGCAGTTTTGCTCTAGTCTGCTAGCTATCTTTTGATACGCTCCGAAATTGGAGGCCATCCCCGATCCAACATTCGGCTCAAGTGATCCTGTGCTCTATAAGCGGTTCCGACCACCGGCAGGAACCATGGATTGCCCGCGTAACCGGGAAGGGCCGAAAAACGGATCTGATCGAGACCGTAAACGCTTTTCCCGTCTGCCAGCACCATCCTGGCAATGCGATCACCGAGATAGCTCCCCATAACGACCCCATTTCCATTGTAACCGCAGGCATAATAGACGCCATCGTGGCATCCAATATAGGGTAGCCAGTCAAGCGTGAAGGCCACATTCCCGCGCCACGAATGGGTCAACTTGCATCCCTTGATTTGCGGGAACACCGCTGTCATTAACTTGTAGAGCCCGGCAGCCGATTGATGCTCATCGATAGCTGCAAAGCTTACCCTACCGCCAAACAGCACACGTCTACCGTCGGGCGATTTACGGTAGTAGTTGAGGACTTTCTTTGTATCAGCGACGGCACGATCCTTAGGAATCAACGCACTTACCAGATCTTCATCGAGCTCTTCCGTGGCGATCATGTAGCTTTGTACTGGCACCAACCGCCGTTGCAGCCATGGCTGGGCAGCATCGACATAACCATTCGGGCCGGAAATGATCCGTTGCGCCTGGATAGACCGGTTGCCGGCAAAATGAACTCGGAAATCACGCCTGCCGCGCGTTATTTTCACCATTTCCACACCGGAATGCAGTGACACGCCGAGAGCCCGGGCACGATCGCGCAATCCCTTGTGATAAAGCGCTGGATGGACCAAACCGGCATCGAGGCTGACATATCCGCCGCGGTAAGCACCCGTGGCAATTTCTTCCTGCATTCGGTCGGGCGACACGGGCCATTCGCGTTGTTTCTGTTCATCCGCCAGACTTTGCCAGCGGCGTTCCCCGGCTTTGTAGTGAGCCGTGGTGTGGGCACCCATCAACAAGCCGCTCATATCCACATGACATTCGATACCGAGCGTCCGCACCCGTTCAAGAAAGAACGGTAAACTGGCTCGGAAGTCCTCCGCTACGCGGAGCCCTATTTCTCTCCCGAACCTTTTACACCGTTGCTCATCGCTTGACTTCGACGCACTGCGCAACTGCCCACCATTGCGGGAGCTTGCGCCCTCCCCGAGACGCATTTTATCGACGACGACAATCTTTCCGGCCCCGTATTCCGCCAGGGTAATTGCGGCATTAAGTCCGGTGAAACCAGCGCCGATGATGAGAATATCACAATCCATCAATGCGTCGGCGCCAAGACCGTCTTCAGGCGGAGCCGCCTCCCACCAAAACGGCGTTGTCGAGAGATTGTTAAACTGCTGTTTCATCGGCTGCCTGCCCACACCTGTCTCGATAGTCTCCGTTGCGGCTGCGCCACCATCACGCTCTGGTCGATAGCTTGGGCCGCACTGTTCGGAAGTTACGGGCTATCTCTCAATCCCATTTTTGGAGGTGCGCTGCTCGTCGGTAAAGGCGGCGGGAGTTCCGACAATGGAGCGTCCGCCGAACTGCGGGAACTTTACCGTCGAGCGAGCAAGATTGCGCAGGTCTGGCGACAGGCCAAAGGCACCATCTTCCCGCGCGGTACGGGCCCTCTGAAAGTCGATTGTCACGGGGATGATTTACTGGACGCTGCCAGCCCGATAGATGACGTCGCCGTCCGGACCGATAATATTGGATAGGCCGCGGCCGATCTTGCCGGTGTTGCAGATATCCAGAACATAGCAATGATTGATGAAGGCGTTGGCCTGCGCGATTGATGCTTCGACATAGCGATCGAAGGTGTAGGTTGCGGTGACGTTGATTATGGCCTCGGCGCCAGGCCGCGCGCCACCTCCGGGAACGAATTGTCGTAGCAGATCGACAGGCCGATACGGCCCTGACCGGGAATATCGAAAACAACGAAGTCTTCGCCGGGGGTAGTTTTCGATTCGAAGGGCATCCAGGGAAACATCTTGCGATAAAGCGTGACGCCCCGGCCATCGGGATCGATGACCGAAGCCGCATTGTGGATCAGGTCGCCGGACTTTTCATAGAGTGAGCCTGGAATGAGCCAGATACCGAGTTCACGGGCTAGCTCGTAATACTTTGTTTCCGTCGGGCCTGGAAGCGTCTCCGCCTTGGTGCTGTCCAGGCCCCAGGTGGCCAGTTCCCCAAAGGCAACCATATCCAGCTTAGGGAAAAGCATCTTGGCGTAGCGGACCTCTTTGGCAATGAGGTCGAAATTATCTGCTGTCGTCAACTCCAGTTGAAGACAGCAGATTCGGAAACTACTCATGGTTAGTTCTTTCGAATATGGGAAAATAGATAGTCGTAGATCCCACAGCCGCGGGATCCCACGTTTTCATTTGGTCACGTTCGTTCAGATGCGGTTGTACATTGCAACGACGTCCTGCGGGCAGGGCGGGACAAACTCCGACCTTGCATCGGCGGGAGGGTTCATTTCCAGCGCGTTGGCAAACTCAGGTGCAAGGAACTTCAGGCTACCGATGATGCCGCTGTCATAGCCCGCGAATTCGGAAACCAGCGCTGCATTTTCAGGCGCCATGAGAAAATTCTGGAAGAGCTTCGCGTTGTCGGCGTTCGGCGCCTTCTTGAGCACGACAACGTTGTCGGCCCAGGCTTCCATGATTTCTTTCGTGTAGACGAACTTCACGGCGGGCGATTTCTGACGCAGGCGATAAGTGGCCCCTGTCCAGGATTGCGATACGTCGACGTCACCGGCGATCATCTTATCCATCACCTCGTAGCTCAACGTCCGCCAGAAAGGCTTTGCGCGCAGGAGCAGGTCGTTGATCGCCTTCAATTGCGCCTTGTCCGCCGTGCAGCTGGGAAAACCGAGATAGCGTTCGGCGGTATGCATCACGGTCGTCATGTCGTCGAGCATGTTGATGCGCCCGCGCAGTTCTTCCGGCGGATCGAAGAGCAGGTTGAGGCCGTCGGCAGGCCCCTTGTACTTATCCGTATTTATCGCGATGGCCTTGATGCCCATCTGCCACGGAGTCGAGTAGCGCCGGCCGGGGTCCCAGTAGACGTCGATCAATTTGGGGTCGACGTTCTTGAAGTTCTCCATCGCGTTCGGATCAGTCTCGAGCAGCAGCCCGCCATCGACCAGAACCTTGATGGCATAGTCGCTGCCGACAACGACATCATACCCTGTATTGCCGGCGCGAACCTTCGTCAGCATGTTGTCGTTCGACGCGAACGTGTCGAGTGTCACCGAGACGTCGTATTCCTTCTCGAATTTCTCGATCAGCTTGGGATTCGTATAATTGTTCGAATTGAAAATACGCAACTCGCCGACCGCGTCCGCCGAGCCGATCGACAACGCCGACAGAATGCCCGCGCAAATTGTATGTTTCATCAAGATCATGGTTTCCTCCAGACAAGTCGTTGATTGGATTTATTTTCGGGTGACGCCCCCGGCCTCGTCAGTCAGTTCCGCCTGCGGGAGATAAGGGACGAGGCAAAGATGAAGAGAATGGATATTGCCAGCAGCAGCGAACACATTGCGTTGACTTCTGGCGTGATCGGCTTCCGGATCATTCCCCAGATGTAGAGGGGCAGAGTGGATTGCCCCGGGCCGGCGACAAACTGGCTGATGGTGAAATTGTCGAACGAGATGATAAAGGCGAGGGCTGCTCCGGCAATGATGCCAGGCGCGAGCAGCGGTAGCGTCACTCGCCGGAAAGCATGCCAAGGCGTGGCGTAGAGGTCGGCAGCGGCCTGATCAAGGCTCGTATCCATACCGGCCAGTCGAGCGCGGATCGGCATGTAGGCGACAGGAATACAGAATACGGTGTGGGTAAGGATGAGGTTGCCGAACCCAAACGAGATACCAAGCGACGAAGACAGCACCGAGAAGAAGGCGAGCGTCGCGATGGCCACGACGATTTCAGGCACCATCAGCGGAAGATTGATCACCGTGTAAGCCGCGGTTTGCCCGCGCCAGGCACGCAACGCTCGTGTCATTCCGAGGGCCGCCGCAGTTGCCAGCACAGTCGCAGCCGTCGTGGCCGTAGCGACGATCAGCGTGTTCTTCGCCGCCTCGTAAAAATCGCGATTGGCGAGGGCCAATCGATACCATTGAAGGCTCAAGCCGTCGAACTGCGTCAACAGGTCGGATGTATTGAATGACAGCAGCACCAGCACCACTAAGGGTGCATAGAGAATGCCAATGCAGATGGAAGCGATCGTTCTGAAGCCCGGCTGTCCCGTGACATCAAGGACGCCGCGCCTGCGGCGATGTGCCTGTGAGGGAGCTTCAACCATGATCCACCTTGCCTGCGCCCTTGCGGGGATGAAAAATCAGGGCTGCGATTACACCCGTCATCAGAAGGGCGGCTTGTGCTGCGCCGAGCGGCCAGTTCCGCGAGGACCCGAATTGCAGTGCAATGAGATTACCTGCCATCATCCGCGTTCCGGCGCCGAGAATGAGTGGAATGGAGTAGGCTCCGAGCGCGGGAATGAACACCAGAATACAACCGGCGATGATGCCGGGTTTGGCGAGCGGAATGACAATCCGGGTCAGCACTTTGCGTCGCGTCGCGTATAGATCGAGGCCGGCTTCGACGAGACGGAGATCGAACCTTTCGAGGCTCGAAAACAGCGGCAGGACCATCAATGGGAGGAAGCTGTAGAACAGCCCGAGCACAATGGCGAAATCGGGATAGAGCATCGGAATCGGCTGGTCGATCAGACCGATCTTGATCAGGAAGCCGTTTATCAGCCCCTGATCGCGGATGATCAGCATGATTGCCATGATGCGGATCAGCATGTTGGACCAGAACGGAATCGTGACGAGCAACACCCAGCGATTGCGTTGTGCCGGCAGTCGCGTCGCCATAAAATAGGCAGTCGGGAAGCCGAGGAGCAGACAGATGACGGTGATCAAGAAAGCGTAGACGACGGTTCGCCAGAAGATCAGCAGATAGTCCGGAACGAAGCTCCATGTCTCGTCGAAGAGATCCTTCTGAAAAAGGAGGCTGACATAGGCATCAGTTGAAAATCGCCATTCGACGCCGCCATAGGGCGCCGGTTCCAGAAAGGAATAGGCCAGCGCTATGACGAGCGGCACCACGCCGAATATGCCGATGACGATCAGCGCCGGCATGGTCAGCAAGCGCTGCACGAACACCGCCCGACGTTCATGCCGTGGAAGTCCGTTTGTAGCTGCCGCATCGAAAACCCGATCCGCCATGATCAACTCTTCAAAACCTGAATCAGGCCGTTCGGAACGATCACGCTGACGGCCGCCCCTGTCTCAGGCACTGCCGTCTCGAAGTCCGCATTCTGCCGGCGCACGGCAAATAGCGCTCCGTCGCTCAAGCGAACGCGGTAATGCGTATCCGTTCCGCGGTAGACCGCCGTTTCAATCGTGCCGGCGAGCCCCGCACCCGGCCGGCGGAGTGTCGGTTCGGCATGTTCCGGCCGGATCGCCAGCGTCACGGCCGCGCCGGCAGTGACGTTCCCTGCATCTCGGGTGACGAGGGTCGCACCAGACGGCAAAACGACCGTTGCCCGCCCCGCTTCGACCGAACCCACGGTGCCATCGAAGAAACTGCTCTCGCCGATGAAGTTTGCCACGATGCGGTTCGCGGGACGGCCGTAAATGTCCTTTGGCGTGCCCACCTGCAACACACGTCCCCTGTCCATCACCGCGATCCGATCGGACATGCCGAGCGCCTCGTCTTGATCGTGGGTAACAAAGACGAAGGTGACGCCGGTCTGGTGCTGCAGACACTTCAGTTCCACCTGCATTTCCTTGCGCAACTTGTAGTCCAGCGCTGACAGCGGCTCGTCCAGCAGGAGGAGCTTGGGACGCGGCGCCAAGGCGCGCGCAAGGGAACTTCACCTGTCACACTACCTGAAATCGGGCAGGCTGGTTGCCCATTTCAAGGAAAACATCACGCCGCCTCCAGCTTCTATCTCATTGACCGCAACCATTCGGAACAGCGCAGCGCGGTTGCTTTTACGCGTGACTGGATACTGGATAGCTTCAATGCGATGAATGATTTTGGCAAATGATATTTTGGTCTCAAGTCTTGAAAGGATACGAACCCAAGACCCACCCAGGATTATGAAGTTGTCAGCAAGATCGACACCTCCACCATTGATCGCCTGCCGGATGGTAAGCCAAAATTCCCTGAAAACAGTCCCTCGAGAAGGCCCGGACTTTTTGGATGTGGACCCCGGCCCACTCCATCCTGCGGACATATGGCGGTGCGGGTCTGGGTCTCGCCGTCGTCTACGGTTTCATGCGGCAAAGCGGCGGCGATGCCCGTATCATTTCGTCGCCCGAGAATGGAACGACGGTGGAACTGCTGTTTTCTGCGTAGGGGAACCAAAAAGCCTTATTGCGCCGCGTCGATCATCCTGATCCACCCGGCAGCCCTGCGCGCGGCATCGGCGAGCACGGGCTTGGGCGCCTTGTACCATTCGTTTTCCGGCAGTTCGCGCTTCAGGCGCACGAAGCCGATGGCGTCGTCCAGCGTCGGAAATTCCTGCGGCAGCGTCAGGTGCAGGAAGAGTGCGACCACAGCGACCGAGCGGGAGCGACCGCCGCGGCAGTTGATGAGAATGCTGCCCTGCTCGCGCCGTGGATAGGAGGGTTTGTCGGGCAGGACCTGTTCCAGTGCTGCGCGCAGGATGTAATGGCCCGCGACCATCTGCGTCTCGGGGTTTCCGGCGCCATCGATCAGGCCGATCTTGTAATAGCGGATTTCGCCGGGGCCATAGACACTACCTTCGTGATCGGAAACGACCTGTGGCTGCTCGACGAAATTGAAGTCGAGATTGACGGCGCAGTTGACGACCGTGGTGATACCGTTGCGGCGCAGAAGGTTCAAATCGCTTGCCCCCTCCTTGCCGGAAATGAAGAGATCGACCCCATACAGCGGATGCCGCCTGTAGATGAGGCTGAGTTTCGGCAGTTCGCGGGGCTCCCGCTGGCGATCCTGTTCCAATTGCTGCATGTCATGTCTCCATCGGCGCCGATTGGGCTGCCATTTCAATATTCGAATATTCAGGCCCGCGCGGCCAATCGGGCCTGCTGATCTGCAAGCTTGGCAATGCGGCTTTCCGAGATGGATCGCGCCACCCGCTCTAGCGTCGGATAGTTTGCCCCCTCTCCCGTTGCGATATAGCCGGGGCAGAGAAAATCGGCCGAGCCTTCAGCCGCCTTGCCGAGCGTCAGCGGTTCATAGGTGCCGCCGGCATTCCTGAGGATCAGCGTGGCTGCGGCCACATCCCAAGCATTGACGCCGAAGCCAGCCGCCGCATCCGTCCAGCCGGCCGCAACATGGGCGATGCTGAGGGCAGCACTGCCGGGGCGGCGTAGCGTCGAGAAGGTTTCGACGAGAGCGCCGAAATTGGCAAGCGCCACATCGCGGCCGTCGAGCCGGAAATCGCGGGAGACCGGATAGCCGGTGATCAGGGTGGCGCGGGTCTCCTCGGGAACGCTGCGGGAGCGAAGCGCGCTCCCGTTAAGATATGATGCCTTGAGGTCCGCCGAAAACATCAGATCGGCCACAGGATCGTAGATCGCGCCTGCAACGACCTCGCCATCGATGACGGCGGCGATCGAGACGCACCAGAAGGCGAGCCCGCGTGCGAAATTCGCCGTGCCGTCGATCGGATCGACATACCACTGGATGTCGCCGCTGCCGATCTGGCCGCCCTCCTCGCCCATGACCGCCGAATTGGGCTCCCGTTCGAGAATGACGGCGCGGATGGTGGCTTCGGCGCGCTTGTCGTAGATGGTGACGATGTCGTGGAGATCGACCTTGTAGTCCACGGCCATGTCCGAGCGGAAGGCATCCAGCAGCGGATCGCGCACGGCAAGGGCCGCAGCCATGGCGATCTCCATCAGCCGCGTAGAACGCGACAGCGCCTCCTCGTCTCTGGGTTTCTGTTCGGGCGACGAGGGGCTTTGCATCGGCATATCCAGTCTGTTCGTGCGATAAAAGGGGGCCGGCGCGTTGGAGGTCGCGCCGGCAGACGGGCTCATTTGGTGTAATTGACCCGCCAGAAGTCCTGCCATTCCTCGCGGCGATCGAAATCGTCGAGGCCGGTGGAGGAATCGTAGCCGAACAACTTGTCGGAGACCTTCATCAGGCCCGAGGGTTCGTCGCCCGGCATCTTGATGTCGGTGTTGGTCGGCAGCTTGCCGTCCTTCATCTGCGGGGCGATGCCCTCTTCAGTCAGGATATAGTGGACGAAGAGCTTTGCCGTATTCGGGCTTTGGGTCTTCGACGCGATCAGGCCGAGCTTGATGTAGCTCCAGCCGACCCATGGGGCGAGATCGGCGCAGATGCCGAGCTTGTAGCCCTTGTCGGCATTGTCGCGAAACTTGGCCGAACTGAGCAGGCCGAAGAAAGGCTCTTTCTGGCCTGGTGCGCCGACGGCTTCCGCCACCGGATCGTCACCATCGGTCGCAAGCGGGGCGTTCTGCGCCAGCGCCTTGATCCAGGCGGCTGCGGCGCTCTTCTCGCCGGTTTCGAGGTCCTTGCCGAAATAGGCCTTGTAGGCTGCAGCCACCTTGTCGTTGCCATGCGCCTCGAGCTGGTTGAACCAGTCGGTGTAGTTGCCCTTGGTGAGCGGATCGACCATGGCGATCTTGCCCTTCCACTTCGGCTCGGTCAGTTCCCAGATGTTGGCAACCGGGCATTTGTCATAGGCCTCGGTGTTGTAGGCCCAGACGTTCGCATTGGTGGAGATCGCCAGAGGGCTCTGGAACTGCGCCGGGATCTTCGACGTCATGTCGCCCGGCACGTAGTTCTCGACGAACTCTTCCGGCAGCAGTTGGGCAAGGGCTGCCGGCGCATCGGTGATCAGCACCACGTCGCCCTGCACATTGCCCGCCTGGCTTTCGCGGATGATCATTTCCAGCTGGCTGTTGGCCGAAACCTTCATGCCCGTCGCCTTCAGCCCGTATTTGGCGCTGAAATTCTCGGCCATCTCGACGATCTTGCCGGTGCTGTCATAGATGTTAATCGGCTTTTCCTGCTTTGCCGCAGCAACCAGCGCATCGAGATCGAAAGCATCCTGCGCCATTGCCGGGCTGACGGTCACCAGGACGGCAGCCATGGCCGTCATCGTCAAATATCTGCTTTTCCTCATCATTTCCCCTCCCAGGAGGTGAAGGCAGGCGCGATGCCTGCCCTCGGTTTATTTCTTGTAGTTCACACGCCAGAAATCCTGCCAGCTTTCGCGCTTGTCGAGATCGTCGGCGGCCGTTGCGGCATCGAACGCCATCAGTTCGTTCAGGTGATCGGAAACGTCGGAAGCCTCGTTGGCCGGCAGGCCGATCTTGGAGTTGCCGGAAATCTTGCCGTCGACCGTTTGCGGCGCGATGCCCTCGTCGGTCATCAGGTAGCGGACGAAGAGCTTTGCGGCATTCGGGCTTTTGGTCTGGCCTGCGATCAGGCCGAAGCCGGGATAGAGGAAGCCGGAGAATGGCTGGACGCCGCTGCAAAGGCCGAGTTTCAGCCCCTTGGCTTCGTTGTCGCGGTATTTCGCCGTCGACGTGATAACGAAGAAGGGTTCCGCCTGTCCCGGCGCGCCGGCCGCTTCCGCAACGGTGGTTGAATCAGCCAGCAACGGGGCATTTTCGGCAAAGGCCTTCACCCAGGCTGCCGTCGCGCTTTTTTCACTGCTTTCCAGCTTTTTGCCGTAGAGATCCTCATAGGCCTTGGCAACATCGGCGTCGTGATGGGTTTCGATCTGGTTGAACCAATCGGCGTAAAGCGGCTTGTCGAAGAGATCGAGCATCGCAAGCTTGCCCTTCCATTGGGGCTCCGTCAGCTGCCAGATGTTGGTGACCGGGCACTTGTCGTATTTTTCGGTGTTGTAGGTCCAGACATGCGGATCGGAAACGACGACGAGCGGATTGCGCGACTTTTCCGGGATATCGCTTTCGAGGTCCGGCGGTGTCCAGCTGGTGGCGATGCCTTCCGGCAGAAGCTCGCCCATGGCGGAGGCGACATCGGTTGCGACGCTGACATCACCGACGACATTGCCCGCCTGATGCTCGCGGATCATCAACTCGACCTGGGTCGCTTCGTTCACCTTCTTGCCGCTTGCCTGCACGCCGTATTTGGCAGTGAAGGCTGCGGCGGTATCGACGATCTTGCCGGTAACGGCATAAACGGTGATCGGCGGCTCCTTCTTCGCCGCCTCGATGAGCGCATCGAGATTGAAGGCATCTTCCGCATGGGCGGCAGCGCCGAGTGCCAACGAGAAAATAAGGGACAGTGCCGGGGCGGCCGCCTGCCGCCTCCGGGTCTTGCCGTACTGGGTCATGATCTTGCTCCGAGGTCCACCGTTATTTCTGATAGTTCACGCGCCAAAAATCCTGCCAGGTTTCGCGGGCATCCCAGTCGTCGAGACTGGTCGCCATGGCATATGGCAGAACCTGATCGAGAACGGCGCCGACGCCGGAAGGCTCGTCGGGCGGCATCTTGACTTGCTTGTTGGTCGACATCTTGCCGTCGATCGCCTGCGGGGCGATACCCTCTTCGGTCATGACATAGTGCATGAAGAGCTTGGCGGCGTTCGGGCTGTCGGTGCCCTTGGTGATCAGGCCGACGCCGGGATAGAGCCAGCCGAGCCAGGGCTTCAGGTCCTTGCAGAGACCGAGCTTCATGCCCTTGTCGGCATTGTCGCGGAACTTGGCCGAGCTGATCAGGCCCAGGAAGGCGTCCTTCTGGCCCGGAGTGCCGACGGCTTCGGCGGCCGCAGCATCGGCATCGGTCAGGAGCGGCGCGTTGGCGGCGAGCGCCTTGACCCAGGCTGCGGTGGCGCTCGCCTCCTCGGTTTCGAGGTCCTTGCCGTAGAGTTCCTTATAGGCGGCCTTGACCTGATCGTCGCCGTGCGCGGCCATCTGGTTGAACCAGTCGACATAGGATGCTTTGCCGAGCGGGTCCTGCATCGCCACCTTGCCCTTCCACTTGGCATCGGTCAGCTCCCAGATATTGGAAACAGGGCATTTATCGAAAAGCTCGGTGTTGTAGGCCCAGACATTGGCGCTGGTGACGACCGTCAGCGGGTTCTGGTATTCCGGGGGGATGTTGCTGGCGAGATCCGGCGGCAGCCAGCTTTCGGCAAAACCTTGCGGGATCAGCTGCGCCATCGCGGCCGGTGCATCGCTGATAATCGACACGTCGCCCTGGATGTTGTTGGCGCGGGCCTCGCGGATGATCATTTCCAGCTGGGCCGAGGCCTTGACCTTCGAGCCCTCGGCACCGACGCCGTATTTCTTGGCGAAATTCTCCGCCATCTCGACGATCTTGCCGGTGCTGTCATAGACGGTGATCGGCTTTTCCTTTTTGGCCGCTTCGATCAGAGCATTGAGATCGAAGGGCTCGTCCGCCTTCGCCGCCCCGCCAAGCGTTGCCAGAATGGCCGTTGCACACAGGAGACGGCCCATGCCGCCCGTCATTTTCCGCTTCATACTGTTCCTCCTCAGTCAGCGTCTTGTCGATGGTCTCAGTTGTAGGTGTTGCTGCGCAGCAGCGTGTCGGCTTCCACGATCCTCTGCCCTTCGGCGTCGAAGACATGCAGGGCCTCCGGCGGCACATGGAAAAACACGCGCTCGCCGTTATCGACACGCGGCAAGGCGTGCGTGGTCAGGAACAGTGTGTGATTCTCGCTCCTCAATTCGAGAATCCAGCTGCCCCCGGTCGGCAGTACGCCGGTCACGGTCATTTCGCTGAAGAAGCTGCCCTGCGGCACGTCTTCGAGCTTCGTTGCGTAGCCCATTGCTTCCGGCCGCATGCCGATGGAGCCGATGCCTCGCAGTTTCGGATAGCAGGCTTCGAAATAGGCTTCCGCCTTGTCGGCGATATCGGAGACGCCGGGCTTGCCGAAGCTCAGGATATTAATCGGCGGGCTGCCGACAAACTCGGCGACGAAGCGGTTGGCCGGGCGATCGTAGATGTCGTTGGGCGTGCCCATCTGCTGCAGCGTGCCCTCGTTCATGACCGCGATGGTCGTCGCCAGCGTCATCGCCTCCCACTGATCGTGGGTCACGAAGACGATGGTCGTCTTGAACTCCTTGTGCAGCCGCTTCAGCTCGGCGCGCATTTCCAGCCGCAGCCGGGCATCGAGGTTCGACAGCGGCTCGTCGAGCAAAAGCACGCCGGGATTGACGGCGAGCATGCGGGCGAGCGCCACGCGCTGCTGCTGGCCGCCGGAAAGCTGTGACGGGTAGCGGTCGCGATACTTGGCGATGTCGAGCGCCTGCATGACGCTCTCGACGCGGGCTTCCCGCTCGGCCTTCGGCAGCTTGCGCAGGCGTAGGCCGAAATCGGTGTTGCGCTCGATCGTAAGGTGCGGCCAGAGCGCGTAGCTCTGGAAGACGAGACCCATCTCGCGCTTTTCCGGCGGCACGAAGATGCCTTCGGCGACGGAATCGATCACCCGGTCGCCGACGCGGATTTCACCGCCGGAGAGATTTTCGAGGCCGGCGATCATGCGCAGCGTCGTGGTCTTGCCGCAACCGGAGGGGCCGAGCAGGCACATGAACTCGCCATCGCGGATTTCGAGATCGAGATCGGAAACCGCATTTGCGGAATTCACGCCGTAGTTCTTCTGCGCACCGCGCAGGTTGATGGTAGGCATCAGCTTCCAAGTCCTTCTGCAAGATTTGTGCGGGTCAGCTTCTGGGCCAACAAGGTGCCGAAATAGGCGATACCGGCGATGATCAGCACCACGGCATTGGCTGCCTGCGTGTAGTGGTAGTCGACCAGCCGCAGCGAATAGGTGGTCAGAACGTCGGTGCTCGGCACTGCGAGGATGACGAAGAGGCTGAGGCCCTTGATGCCCGAGATGAAGGGCAGGAGAACCCCCGTTACCAGCGATCCCTTCTGGATCGGGATGACGATCGAGATCATGCGGCGGAACCAGCCGGCGCCGGCGATCTGGGCCGCCTCTTCCGGGTCCTTGCCGAGCTGGGTCATGGCCGAGATGCCGGCGCGCGAGGCATAGGGCATCTGGTCGGCGATGAGAGCGAGGATCAGGATCGTCACCGTGCCGTAGAGCGCCGGCATAGGCCCACGCGGAACCGCAAACAGCGAGAGATAGGCGGCGGCAAAGGCGATGCCCGGCACGAGATAGGGCAGGAACGTCACCTGGCGCAGATAGACCGACAGGGCGCGAACCGGCGTGCGGATGACGACATAACCGACGAGCAAACCGAGGATACCCGATGTGAGCGAGGCAAGGCCGACGATCATCATCGTATTCTTTGCGGCAGCCCAGAGTTCGGGGCTGAGCAGGATACCGGTCTGCAACGCCACCGTATGAAGGTCGGTACCGATCCAGTAATCGAGGGTGAAGTTGTCGAGCGTGAACCGGGCCGGCATTTTCATGACGGTCGACAGCGCAAGGGTGAGCAGCGGCAGGCCGACGCTGAGCACGAAGATCAACGCCGCAAAACCGGTGGCCGGAAGCCGCATGCTGCCGAGGCGGCTCTGGCGGTTCATCGAGCCCTTCGAGCCGATGGTGACGAAGCGGCGGGCCTCGCGGACAAGGCGGGCGTCGATCATCAGCGTGACGATGCCGATGAGCATGATCGATGCTGCGACGACACCGGCGACGCCGGTCTGGCGCGAGGCGATGCTGCGGAACAGCGAGGTCGAGAGAACTTCGAACTTCACCGGCAGGCCGAGAACATAGGGCACGCCGAACTCGCCGAGGCACTTTGCGAAGATCAGCACCATCGAGGACAGCAGCGCCGGGCGCATCAGCGGCAGGATGATCTGCACGGCCACCTGATAACGGCGAGCACCGAGGATGCGGGCGGAATCTTCAAGCTGCGAGTCGAAACGGCGCAGCGCCGAGCCGAACAGCAGGATGACGAAGGGCGTGTAATGCAGCGCCAGGATGATGGTGATCGGAAAGCGGCCATAGGCAACCCAATCCGGTGGTGTCAGGCCGATCGCCTCGAACCAGCCGGGCTGGCCGCCGACGGTGCGGTTCTTGAACAGCGTCGTCCAGGCGAGCGCGAAGGTCCAGGCCGGCAGCATATAGGGTACGATCAGCGCCGTCGCGAACCAGCGGCGGCCGAACATGTCCGTGCGGCTGATGAGCCAGGCAAGCACGGTACCGATTACCAAGGACAGCGAGATGGCCCCGAGCGCAACGGTGAGCGTGTTGAACAGCGGACGCCAGAAGAGATCCGATGCGACGGGCGAGAAGAACGCCCGGTCGAGATAATAGAGGGTGAGATCGCCGACATCCTTGCCGAGACGGCGCTCGTGGCCGAACTGGACGCGGACGGCATCGAGCACGATCGAGATGATCGGCACGACGATCAGATAGGTAAAGAGCAGAGCCGTCAACACGCCGATGAGCGTCGTCGGCTCGCGGAGCGCGACCTTGAGGCGGTATCGCCAGGCCTGCCATGCCGAAGGCGCGGCCGCGGGGTTTCGACCCAGCACCTGCGTCTTCGTCGATTCACTTAGAAGAGCCATCATACCTCCCAGTGGCCACAACATTGCCCTTGCGCTGAAACGGATGCTTCCCTGCGTTCGTCGCCTGCAAGGCAGGTCGGCGGATGCGCTCAGTCGCGGGCAATGCCTTCAATCCTCGAAGGGCGAACCTTTCCGGCCCACCGATCCGGCAACGCCGCAGCCCCACCCTGCAACGCCACCATCTCTCGACAGAATGGAATAAAAATTCCAAATTTCCATCAACCATGGAATACATGATCCATCGTCGGCGACCTTTTGTCAATGAAAAAATGCACACGCGGTCATTAGATTATCCTATTGTTTTATATTGATTATTTAATCTGTGAAATTACAATTTCAACGTTGTTTTCGAACGGATGGCATCGGATCTCGATCCGGAAAGATTGAGAGCGTTAGGATTTCGTGATGAGAAAGACGACGCGTTCCATGGCCTGTGATATCAAGGGCCTGATTGTCGGTGGGGGAAATGAATGGGAAGAGGTTTCGTAACGGCCGAGGAGGTGGCGAGGAAAGCGGGCGTGTCGCGTTCGGCCGTGTCGCGCACTTTCACCCCCGGTGGAAGCGTTTCAAAGGCCGTCCGGCGCAAGGTGCTGAAAGCGGCGCAGGAACTCGGCTATCGGGTCAACCGGCTGGCGCAGGGGCTCAACAACGACCGCTCGAACCTGATCGGCGTCGTCGGCGCAAACCTCAGTTCCCCCTTCATTTCCAAACAGCTCGATCTCCTCAGCATCGGCCTTCTGCGGCGCGGGCTGCAATGTCTGCTGCTCAATGCCGCCGATGCCCGCAAGGACATTGCGCCGCTGATCGAACTGCTCTTCGAATTCCGGGCACAGGCGATTGTCGTCCTCTCCGGCGAGCCGCCGGCCTCGATCATCGACGCGTGCATCGCCAATGGTGTGCGCCTCATCCTGATCAACCAGCGGCTCGATCGTACCGATACCAACATGGTGCTGAGCGACGATTCCCACGGCGCCGATCTTGCCGCCATGCGTCTGGTCGCAGCACAATGCAGGAAGGTCGCCGTCGTCTCCAGCGGCAGCCAGACCCCGGCGCAGCTGCGCCGTGCGAGCGCCTTCACCCAGCGCATGAATATCGAAGGCATCGAGGTGGTTTCCTGGTCGGGTGGGCCGACGAGCTATGACAGCGGCTATCAGGCCGGACGCGAACTCCTGTCCGACAAGACGATCGACGGCGCCTTCTGCGTCACCGATCTCCTGGCCTTGGGTTTCATGGACGCCGCCCGGATGGAGATGGGCCGCCGCGTGCCGGAGGACCTGTCGATCGTCGGCTTCGACGATATTCCGCAAGCCGGCTGGAAAAGCTACCAGTTGACGACCGTTGCCCAGTCTTTCGAAGCATTGACCGAAAACGTGCTGGCGGCGCTGGAAAGCGACGAGCCGAACACGCGGCTTCAGGTGGTACCCGTCACCATGGTCGAGCGCATCACCGCACGCTGATCAACCGGCCTGCTTGATGCGGCTTTCGCTAAGCAATCCGTTCTGGTCGAGGATCGGATGGGCCACGGCGGCGACGTGGGCGTTGATGCGCTTCAAGTCGCGCAGCATGTCGAGATGCAGCGAACTCGTCTGGATACTGTCTGCCCGCCCGTCTCGCAGGCGCTGCAGATGCCGTTCGGACGACTGTTTTTCAAGTCGACGCACATTCTCCTTCACCTCGACCAGACGGCGCGCAAGCGCGGGATTGCGGGTGGCAAAGACGGTCTGTGCCGTGCGCAGGTTGTCGAGGGTGATGGTGAAAAGCCGCTCCAGCTCGATCTTTCCATCCTCGGAGAATTGCAGGCCGCGGCTTATCTTCTTGGCGATTTCCGGACGGATACCCTTTTCGATGATATCGCCGATATGCTCGAGATTGATGGCATACTCGACGATATCCATCGCGCGGCGGCGGTCCGCATCGCTCAAGCCCTCCCGGCCAACCTTGGAGACATAGACCTTGATGGCATGCTGGATGTGATCAACCCGGCCTTCCAGCGTGCTGATATCGGAGAGTTTCGCCAGATCGTTGCGGTCCATCGCGTCGGCGGCCTGCGAGAGCATGCGCTCGATCAGGTCGCCGACCAGCATGACCTCGCGGCTGGCGCCGGCGAGCGCCGCCACCGGCTTATCGAGATCATGGCTATCGAGATAACTGCGATCTTCGTCGCCGCTCTTCGTTTCGGGAAGCAACACCGTCGTCATGCGCAGCAGCAACGGCGAAAGCGGCCAGGCGATGGCGGCAACCACGAGGTTGAAAAGAAGATGGGCATCGACGGCCAGATTGGCGTGGGCGAAGGGCGACATTTCCAGCAGTTCGGCCCCGTATCCGGCGAGCGGCAGCGCTGCAAGACAGCCGATGGCCCGCACGATGAGATTGCCGAGGGTGACGCGGCGTGCGGCAACCGGCGCTTTCAGCGTTGCCAGCACCGGCGGAACGGCGCCGCCGAGATTGGCGCCGAGCACCAGCACGACGGCAAGGCTGGTCTCGATGCCGCCATTGGCGGCAAGCGACAGGATGAGAACGACGATCGCAAGGCTCGATGAAGCCAGAACAGCAAGAACGGCCGAGAAGATCAGCGCGACCGGCCAGGCATTGCCGAGCATGGCGATGAAAAGACCAAGCGCCGGCGACTGGCGGATCGGATCGGTTGCCGCGGAAAGAAGGTGCAGCGACAGCAGCATCAGCCCGACGCCGACCAATGCCGCGCCCGCGCCCTGCCGCGATGTCGATCCGGTTCGCGAGAGGATGACACCGGCAAGGATCAGCAACGGCGACAGCCAGCCGAGCCCGAGCGCGACGATCCATGCGGTCGTCGCCGTGCCGACATTGGCCCCGAGCAGCACGACCTGCGCCATGGCCGGCACGATCAGGTCCTTTTCGACGAAGGAGGCGACCATCAGGGCGGTGGCGGTCGAGCTTTGCAGGGCGACTGTTGCGACGAACCCGGCGATGAAAGACCGAAAACCGCCGCGCGTGCCGGCGGCAAGGCCGATGCACAGATTGGCGCCGAAGGCGCGCGTCATGCCCTCTTTGACCTGGCCAAGCCCGAAGAGCAGCAGCGCCACCGCGCCGAACAGATTGATGCTGACAATGGCCGATTCCATGAGATCACCTCGCTTGCCACTTCATCGGCGCTTGCGCATCGTCCTTCCCGAATGGGTCCGGCCGTGGAAATTGACGGACTATCACGGCTGACTTGCCTCGGGCGTGAGTGCGTCACATCACACCGAAACCTTTTCCCTGATTGGGGAGAGCGGAATCGTCAGCCTTCGTGTTCCCGCCTCCGCCCGGTCGAGGAAGAGCCCCATCGCGCCAAAGAAAATACCGAGGAAACTTTCAACCGAACCGTCGTGGTTTTCCGGCGCGCCGCCGAACCGTTCCGCCAGCGCCCGGTAAAGGGCAAGGCGTTCGGGCTCGATATGCGGCAGGGCGAGCGTCGCGCCCTGGCGCAGGCAGTACCAGTCGGCGATCAGCTCGAACATCGGCAGGGTGGTTGCCTGTGGATGCCCGCTCCTTTCCCCGAGAAGACCGACGACATCCGCCACGGTCTTGTCCGCAATCACCGCAACGATATCGGCCGGCCATTCCTTGGCGAAATAACGATAGCGGACCAGCGCCCGCTTGTGGCCGCGCAGGAAAACGCCGTAACTCTCCGCAGCAAAAGCCGGGTCCTGCTCTTCCCCGGCAAGCACGGTTTCCTGCCGATACCCCTGGCAGAGACGGCGGCTGACGGGCAGACCACTCATTTCGACCGTTTCGACGGCGATTTCCTGCCCTGCCGGGTGCACGACCTTAAATGCCGGCGGAAAAGCGACGAGCGAAGGCACCGCGACATTGGTCAGCGTGCGCTCCCCCTCACCCCTCCGCGTGACGCCTTCGACATGCAGGTGGCCGCTAAAGTGATTGGAAAGCCCCGCCCGCAACAACGCATCTTCGACCGCCTTGCGCGGCGTGCGCCGCACGACGTTGGTTTCGCCAAACAGGGTGCGTTCCGCACCCGTCGCGCCATCGAAGGGATCGAGAGCCGGATAGTGGGAAAAGGCGAGCAGCGTCTTGCCCTGTGCCCTCGCCCTGCGGTTCACATCGGCGATCCAGTTGATCAGGAAGGGCTTGGCGCGCAAGAGTGCGTTCCAGCCGCCGGCGGTGCTGTCGGTGAAAGCCGCCTCCTCGCCGGCCTCGAACGCGCCGTCGAGCGGTTCGAAGATATTGGCGTCGATCATCAACAGCCAGAGCCCGGTTTCCGCCTCGACGAGATAGGAGGCATCCATCAGTTGATAGACGTTGCAGCCATCCGGCGAATGGACTTCGTAGACGCGGTCCTCCGGCGCATCGGACAGGCCGAACGGCGTTTCCCAATGCAGATATTCGGAACGGCGGAAATAGCCGAAGGCGGCCATGGGATCGAGCCCGGCAGGATAGCCCTCGCAATACATGCGGTCGCTGAAGACGACGCGCTCGTTCGCGAACCGCGCATCGCTGGAAACGGAAAGGCTTCTGCCGTTTTCCGTCAGGAATGCCTTGGTGTGATGGCGACCGCGCGGGCCGAAGATGTCGTGGTTTCCGGGCAGTGCGTAAAAAGCGGTACCATGGGCATCGCTATGGCGCTGGAGGATAGCCCTCAGCGTTTCCGTTGTGGTGCGCTGGCCGTCGTCGGTATAGTCGCCGAGCAGCACGACATGGCGGATGCGACGCTGGCGGACCTCCTCAAGCGCCGCATGCAGGGCCTCGGCGCTCTCGTTGAAGACGCGGGTGGATTCGCGCGTATCGGACCAGCTGCGCATCGTCATACGCCGGCCATCGATCTCGATGCCGGGAAAACCGAAATCGGCCGCCGTGTCATGAAAATGCGCGTCGGCGATAACGGCGACGGACGGGAGCGTTCTTATCGGCATCATCCCACTTGCTTTCCGCCGTCGATCATGTCGATCCAATCGCTAGCGCGGCGGGCCGCGGCATAGAGCATCGGCTTCGGCGTCTCGAACCATTCGTCCGGCCGCAAATCCCTCTTTTCGCGGATTACGGCCAGCGCGTCGTCGAGCGTGGGGTAAAGATGTGGCTGCTGCTTATGCAGGAAGAGCGCGACCAGCGAAACCGAGCGGCTGCGGCCGCTGCGGCAATTGACCAGCACATTGCCGCCATCGGCAAAGGGATAGGTTTCGCGTTTCGGCATCGTCTGCCTGAGGGCGCCGTCGAGAATGTAGTAAGCGCCGAGCATCATCGTATCCGGGCTACCTTCGCCATCGATCAGGCCGAGCTTGTAGTAACGGATGTCGCCGTAGCCGCTGGCCCGCAGATCGCCCTCGCCTGCCGCGTCCGGCACGAGGTTGATATCCAGATTGACCGCACAATTGACCACGGTGGTAATGCCGTGCCGGCGCAGCAACTCGATATCGCATGCGCCATCGCTGCCGCCGATATAGATTGCCGACTGGTGTGGGCCGAGACCCTCAGCGATCAGGCTGATTGCAGGCCGGGCATAAACGGGGCCATCCATTTCCACTTCTCCACACAGGCGCTTTCTTCGCGAAGCGCGCTTCTCAAACCTTAGACCGATACCGCCTGCAGCTGGCTAGATACATCCTGCACGGCAAGCGGTACGTTCGACGCCTGGCTGATCCCCTTCGCCACGCCAGCCGCGGCGGCGAGCACCGGCCCACCCTCCTTCAAACTGCCGATCTGGAGGAATGGGCAGACATCGCCACCGGCTTCGCTGACAAGCAAGAGACCGGCCAGGCAATCCCAGGAGTTCATGTGCAGCTCGATGTAACCATCCGAGCGGCCGTCGGCGACATAGGCAAGCGCCAGTGCGCCGGAACCGGCGCGGCGGACATTAGTGCCCATGTCGAGCAGGTTCTTGACGACATCGAGATAGGTCGCGTTCGGCACGCGGGTCGACCATCCCATTTCGATAGAGGCGGCATCGAAGCGTTCGGTGCTTGCAACCCGGATCGGCACGCCATTGCGCGTCGCGCCTTCGCCGC
Source organism: Rhizobium sp. Root1212 (assembly GCF_001424985.1). Lineage (GTDB taxonomy): Bacteria > Pseudomonadota > Alphaproteobacteria > Rhizobiales > Rhizobiaceae > Pararhizobium. The sequence continues at coordinate 85,648 of NZ_LMDA01000004.1, read as the reverse complement.
GGCGGGCGAAATAGAGTTCGTCGAGCGCGGGATTGTAGATGGCACCAATCTCGGTGCGCCCGTTGTCGACATAGGCGATGGAGATGCAGAAATGGGGAATGCCGCGGGCAAAATTCGCCGTGCCATCCACGGGATCGACGACCCAGACACGCTCACCGATCACACCGCCGCCCTCTTCGCCGAAAAAACTGTCGTCCGGGAAATGTGCCGCAATCAGGGTTCGAATATGCGCCTCCGAGGCCGCGTCCGTCGCGGTTAGGAAATCCTGCGGACCTTTCATCGAATAGCTTTGCGTGCCTTCGCGAAACCCTTTGAGGACAAGCTCTCCCGCGGAGCGGATGATGTGGCGGCAGAGATCAGCGCGCGCTGACAGCGTATCAGGGTAAAGCATCGAAGCCATGCGAGAATACCATCATAAATTTTGAACACGCGCTCATATTGCACACGTGTTCAAAACATTCAAGCATGGCCTGCAGCTATGAATGAGATGTGATTATGGGATTGCCCGCCCCTCTCCCGGGCAATCCGTTGCGCTGACGAACTGATTTCGCCCGGCAAGGCTTCGAGCTTTCGGCCCGCAACGCGACCGTTGCGGGCCGTTTTCGCGTTTGGAGTTTCGATCTGGTGGAAGTTATTTCAACTCCTGGATCCACTGCAGGAATTTGCGCATGGCCTTCTCGTTACCCCTCCGCTCCTGGTGGACGAGATACCATCCGCCTGACTGCATGGCATCGGAGGCAAGCGGGGTAACGAGGGTACCGGCAGCGAGATCCGCCTCGACCAGGAAATGTGGCACGACCACCATTCCCTGTCCGCTGACCGCCGCCTCGATAGCGAGCAGGTTGCTGTCGAAGAGTGGCGAGGATTTTTGAGAAATGCCGGTCGCACCAACGCTGGCGACCCATGTTGCGGCGTCCTCGCTGGTACCGCTGACAGCCAGGAAGGAGAAATGCCGCAGGTCCTCCGGCGATTTGATGGCTCGGGCGATAGCAGGCGAACAGACGCCGACAAGCCGTTCCCGGCGCAGTAGCGTATAGGTCAGGTTCGGCCGGTTCGGCGTGCGCGTATAGATGAAGCCGATATCGGCGCGGTCCGGATTGAATTCCCAGTCGAGGAGGCTCGCATCGAGGTTCACGGCGACCTCGGGAAACGCCCCCTTGAACGTCTGGAGCCTTGGGATCAACCATCGCACGGCGACCGTGACGTAAACCTGTACCGTCAGCGATGTTGGCGTGTTCGTCTGGCGGATAAGATCCGTGGTCAGCGCGATCCGGTCGAGCGCGTCCTGCACAACGGGAAAATAGACCGTTCCCGCCTCACTCAACTCCACGCGGCCGGGCAGCCGCAGGAACAGCGGCGTGCCGAGATTGCGCTCCAGCGAGGCGACTTGATGACTGATGGCGGATTGCGTGACGCGGAGCTCCTCGGCCGCCGCCTTGAAGCTTAAAAGCCGCGCCGCTGCCTCGAAGGCCCTCAACGTCGTCAGGGGAGGCAATGTGCGGCGGACCATGCTCACGAACCCACATGAATTTTACTCATGTAGACGTTAATTCTAATCGTTTGCAAGGCAGCAGGCGTCTTTTCATACTCGGGCATAATCCAAAAATGGGGAACCGAAATGAAGAGACATCTTCTGAAGGGCACGGCGCTCGCCGTGGCCATGAGCGCCTCTGCGCTTTCGACGCCGGCGCTTGCGCAGCAGGGCTGCGTTCGCGTGCTCGGCTATGAATCCGACGGCGAGAAACAGACCATGGACCCGGCCGCGCTGATCGGCACGGACAGCGTCTATCATATCCGCTCTGTCTACGAGCCGCTGGTCGACCGAAGCAACACGATGCAGCCTGTGCCGGTGCTTGCCGAATCCTGGGAATCCAACGCCGATGCGACAGAATGGACCTTTCACCTGCGAAAGGGCGTGAAATTCCACGACGGTTCGGATTTCGACGCCAGGGACGTCGTTTACTCCTATCGCCGTCTGCTCGATCCCGCCGTCTCTCCGGGCGGTTTTTCGACACTCGCCTTCCTCGATGCCGATGGCATTACGGCCGTCGACGACCATACGGTGCGCTTCAAGGTGAGGCAGCCCGTCGTGGAATTGCCGATGCTGATCGCGACCAAATATGCGCTGATGGTGCCTGACAGCGCCAAGGCCGAAGACCTGCGCATGAAGGGCAATGGTACCGGGCCGTTCCTGCAGGAGACCTTTACCATCAACGGCGCCGTGCGCGTGATGCGGCGCAATCCCTCCTATTGGCGCGCCGGCCTGCCGAAGGCCGAATGCCTAGAGATCACCACCAGCCTGGAGCCGACCTCACGCCTTTCCGCGCTGCTCTCGGGTACGGTCGATCTGTCGCTGACCGTCGATCCGGCAAGCCTCATTACGCTGAAGGACAATCCCGCCGTCGAGCTTGTCGCGACGCCCGGCGCAACCTCGCTCTACCTTGCCGTCTGGACCGACACGCCGCCCTTCGACAACGTCAAGGTCCGCGAGGCGATGAAGCTGGTGATGGACCGCCAGAAGATCCTCGACACGGTGCTGCTCGGTTATGGCGAGGTCGGGGCCGATACACCGATCCCGCTCTCCTCGCCGCTCGGCCTCGGCACACCGGCAAAGACGGCCGATATCGAGAAGGCGAAGGCGCTGCTGGCGGAAGCCGGCCATGCCGACGGCATCGATTTCGACCTCTACACCTCGGATTCCTATCCGGGCATGATGTTGCTCGCGCAAGTCTACGCCCAGATGGGCGCGCCCGCCGGCATCCGCGTCAACGTCATCACCTCGCCGGCCGAGGGCTATTGGGACACGATCTGGCTGAAGAAACCGGCCGTCATCTCCTATACCAGCGCGCGCCCGCCGGCCGAAGCCCTGACGCTGTCGCTGAACAGCAAATCGGAATGGAACGAAACGCACTGGAAACGCGATGATTTCGACGCGCTCGTCGTCAAGGCCGGCCAGACGGCCGACGAGACCCAGCGCAATGACCTTTACCGCCAGGCCCAGCGCGTCGTCGCCGATGAAGGCGGCATGATCCTGCCGGTCTTCACCTCCGTCGTCGCGGGCCTGCGCAAGGGGTGCACCGGCTACACGCCGAATGTCGACGTCAACCGCATCGACTACGCCGAACTGGCCTGCGGCGAATAAACCACCCCTTCCTCCTCCCGAGACCACCCGCATCCACGGGGCGCACCGCCCCGTGGAAGAGGACATCTGCATGAACAACACCGCTCTCGAAACCTTTCTCGGCTGTTTCGCCGATGCGCTCGACCGCGATACGCGCACCGTATCCCGATCCCACGCCGTCCGCCTGCGCCGGCTGGCAAAGCAAATGCCGCCGATGATCGATGCGGCGTCCGCCCGCGTGCCGATCCAGGCGGCCTGCGAGGCTGAGCTTGCCGAACACACGGCGCATGCGCCGCTCGCCCAGGCGCTCGCCGATCTGCTGCCCGCCCTTCACATCACCCGCAGCAAGAGTTACCTCGCCAGTCCGCCGAGCCGCGACTTCGGAGAGAACTACGGCTACGGCGTCATCTGCGGCCCGGAGGGGGGCCCGCCGGCGCTGATCCGCGACCCTCATATCGCCTTCGGCCTGATGTTTCTGGGACCGAAGACCTACTATCCGCTTCATCACCATCCCGCCGACGAACTCTACTACACCCTCACCGGCCCGTCTTTCTGGCGAGCGGGCGAGGCGGACTGGGTCGGCCACGGCACGGAAGCCATCATCCACCATCCGCCATGGTTGCCGCATGCGACGCTCTCGGCGGACCGGCCGCTCGTGCTGCTCTACATCTGGGAGGGCGATCTCGACACCGACGCCGCCTTCATTCCCGATGCCGTGACGGCGGAGGCCGCCCTCTCCTCCCTGGGGCTCGATGCGCTATGAGCATTTTCCGTCTTCTCGCCAGCCGAATCCTGTTGTCGGCCCTGACGCTCCTCCTCGTCTCGATCCTGATCTTCCTGATTCTGGAAGCCCTGCCGGGTGATGTCGCCACCCGAATCCTCGGCCGCGAGGCCACCGCCAAGGCGCTGGAGGTGCTGCGCAGCCAGCTCCATCTCGACCAGCCCGCCCTCGTGCGTTACTTCCAGTGGCTCGGCGATTTCCTGCGCGGCGATCTCGGCACCTCCATCGCCACCGGCCGGCCGATCGCCGACGTGCTCGGCCCGCGCATCGTCAACACCCTGCTGCTCTCGTTTTTCGCCTTCATCCTCTATCTCGTGCTGGCGCTCGTTCCGGCGATCATCCAGGCCGTGAACCGCGGCAAGGCGATCGACAACGTCATCTCCGTCATCACGCTGCTCCTGCTCTCGCTGCCGGATTTCCTTCTGGCGACGATGCTGCTCTTCCTCTTCGCCGTCGCCGTGCCGATCCTGCCGGCGCTCGCGACCATATCGGAAAACAGCACCTGGCCGGAGATGCTGCGCGTCATGGTGCTACCGGCCGTGACGCTCGCCATCATGATGGCCGTCTATGCCATCCGCGTGTTGCGCGACAGCCTGATCGAGGTGCTGCGCTCCGACTATGTGCGCCTGGCGGAACTGAAGGGACTGCGCCCGCGCGCCGTTCTCTTCCGCCATGCTTTGCCGAACGCCATCGTGCCCGCGCTGAACGTCACCGCGCTCAATCTCGGTTTCCTCATCGGTGGGGTCGTCATCGTGGAACGGGTCTTCTCCTATCCCGGCTTCGGCACGCTGCTGATTGACGCGCTGCAATTGCGCGACATTCCGCTCATCAAGGCGACCGTGATGATCAGCGCCGCCGTCTATGTCGCAGCCAATCTCGTGGCGGATGTGCTTGCCGTCCTGCTCCAACCGCGCCTGAGGACCAGCCGATGACATCAGGCACCTCCACCCCGTCCCGGCGTTTCAACACCGACCGCTGGCGCGCGACGCCCGGCCCGTTCAAGGTCGGCGCGGTCATCCTCGCCGCCCATGCGCTCTTCGCCATCATCGGCGCCGTCTGGACCCCCTATGGCTTTGCCGAAATGGGGGCGGGCTTGCCGCTGTCAGGCATCTCCTGGGACCATCCCATGGGCCTCGACCAGATCGGCCGCGACGTCTTCAGCCGCTTCATGCACGGCGCGCATATCGTGCTGCTGCTCTCCTTTGCCGGCACGATCCTCGGCATGGTCGCCGGCACGGCGCTCGGCCTCCTTTCCGGCTATGTCGGTGGCTGGTTCGACGCGGTCACCCAGCGCGTTGTCGAGGCGATGATCAGCATTCCTTTCCTGGCGCTGGCTTTGGTGATGATCATCGCCGCCGGCCCGGCACTTGCCGGCGCGCCCGTGCTCATCGTCTTCGTCGTCGGCCTCGTCTATGCGCCGCGCATCACCCGCATCGCGCGGGCCGCCGCCATGGAGATCGCAACGCGCGAATATGTCGCCGTCGCCGAACTGCGCGGCGAAGGCACCTGGTCGATCGTCTTCCGGGAAATCCTGCCGAACGCCGCCAACGTGCTGCTCGTCGAATTCTCGCTGCGCCTCAGCTATGCGCCGATCCTCATCGGGGCACTCGGCTTCCTCGGTTTCGGCATCCGCCCGCCGACACCGGAATGGGGCCTGATGATCAGCGAGAACCGCAACCTCTTGATCGCCTCCCCCGTGACGGTCTTCGGGCCGGGCCTCGGCCTTGCCTCCCTCGTCATCGGATTCAACCTTTTCACCGACGGCCTGTCGCGCATGCTCGGCCAGCGGCCTGTCGCGGGAGCGTAAAACCATGAAGAAACTCATCGAAGTCCGCAATCTCAACATCGCTTATGGCGGCACGGCCGGGTGGACCAACGTCGTGCAGGGCGTCTCCTTCGAGATCGCCCGCGGCGAAGCCTTCGGCCTCGTCGGGGAATCCGGCTGCGGCAAGTCCACCGTCGCCTACCGGCTGCTCGGCTACGGCACGATCAACAGCCTGGTGCAGACCGGCGAGGTCCTCTTCGACGGTACCGACCTCCTGAAACTCGACGCCGCCGCGCTGACGCGCCTGCGCGGCAAGCGCATCGCCCTCGTCCCGCAGAACCCGACGACATCGCTCAGCCCCGGCATGCGCGTCGGCGCGCAAATCCGCGAGATGATTGCCACGCACAAGGCGCTGCCGGAGGACATGGCCATGGAGACCCGCATCGTCGAGCTTTTCGCTCTGGTCGGCCTACCCGATGTCGGCCACCGCTACCCGCACGAACTTTCTGGCGGCCAGCAGCAGCGCGTGACGATCGCCATGGCCGTCGCCTGCAATCCCGACCTGCTGGTGCTGGACGAACCCACAACGGGCCTCGACGTCACCACCCAGCGCCAGATCGTCCAGCTCCTCGCCGACCTGCGCGTCCGTATCGGCATGGCCATGCTCTATGTCACCCACGACCTCGCCTTGCTCGCCCAGATCGCCGACCGCGTCGGCGTCATGTATGCCGGCCAGCTCGTGGAGGTCGCGCCCTGCGAAAAGCTGCTTTCAGCCCCGGCGCACCCCTATTCGCGCGGCCTGATCGCTTCCATCCCCACCATCGACGGCGCGGCTCGGCCCGGCCGAGGCCTGCGCGGCGTGCTGCGTCGCGACCAGATATCGACGGGCTGCAAGTTCGAGCCGCGCTGCGATTTCGCCACCACCGCCTGTCGTACCACGCCGCAGACGCTCGAACCGGTCGCGGAGGCCCGTGCCGTCGCCTGCATGCGCTGGCGCGAGGCCGTGGCACCGCATTTCCCCGTCCTGGTGAAGCGCGGGGAGGAAAAGACCGCCGAAGCGCCGGCGCGCCTGCTCTCGGTCGCCAACCTCTCCCTCTCCTATACACGCCCCGGCCTGTTCGACCGGCTGCTCGACCGCGCGAGCCCCGCCGTGGTGCGCGATATCGATCTCGACCTGCGGACCGGCGAGGTGTTGGCACTGGTCGGCGAATCCGGCAGCGGCAAGTCGACGATCGCCCGCGCCATCAGCGGCCGCCTGCCGCCCGGCGCCGGCATCATCAGACTCGATGGCACCGCCCTTGCGCCGGCTCTGAAGGACCGTTCCGTCGAGGAACTGCGACAGATCCAGTACATCTTCCAGAACCCGGACGCCTCGCTCAATCCGCGCCGCCGCATCCGCGCGATCCTGGCGCGCCCGATCGATCATTTTGGCATAGAGGTCGATGAGAAGGCGCTGGAAACCGTGCTCGACAATGTCGGCCTGCATGCCGGTTATCTCGATCGTTTTCCCGAACAACTCTCCGGCGGCGAGCGCCAGCGTATCGCAATCGCCCGCGCACTGCTGGTCAATCCAAAACTCCTGATCTGCGACGAGATCCTCTCGGCCCTCGACGTCTCCGTGCAGGCGCGTATCGTCGAGCTGCTGCGCGCCCTCAAGGAAAAGCATGCCGTTGCCATGCTGTTCATCTCGCATGACCTCGCCGTGGTGCAGGAATTCGCCGACCGCGTCGCCGTGCTCTATCATGGCGAACTCATGCAGCTCGCCGACACCGCCACGCTGCTTTCCAAACCGCTGCACCCCTATACGGAAATGCTGCTGGAAGCCGCACCGGGCCTTCGAAAAGACCATTACGTCTCCCGCCCGCCATCCGCCCCGAATTCGATGGCAGCACCGGGCGTCGGCTGTCCTCTTGCCGGCCGTTGTCCGCGCCAGATCGGTAGCCTCTGCGCCGACACCAGGCCGCCCATCCAGACAACGGTTAACGGGTTCATCCGCTGCCATCTGACCACGGGCAACTTGGCAACCGGTGCTTCTCCGGCAAATCGCAATGACCACCCGAGACAGAGCAGGTCAGTTTCCTGAGCCGCGAATATGTATCCGACGCTAAAATGCGCGAGTAGGATGGGGAACAAATCCGCCCCGAGCCCATATAAGCAAGCTTTTGAATGGGTTCTAACCAATAAGGCGACGATCCAAAGGCCGTTCCCGGCGGCCTCCCGAGCAGCCTGGACAGGAAGGTGTGTCCGATGAGCGCTTAGCTCAACGTCGAAAGTCGAAAGTAAGCGTTGGTTGCTATTAGTCGTCTCGCGGCCGATTACGCTTCAGGTGAGCTGACCAAACGGGCAGCAGCTTCGTTACCACTGTTTACCGCGCGCTCAAGCGTCGCGCCACGTGCGAGCTCAGCTGCCAGCGCGCCGATGAACTCGTCGCCGGCGCCATGAGTGCTGACGAGCTTGACCTTGATCGCAGGAATCTTCGCCTCGTAGCCGTCGGACTGCACGAAAGCCACACCCTCACCGCCCGCGGTAACGACGGCCGCAGGATAGTGGCCGGCCAGGATTCGGGGGAAAATCCGATGGCAACGTCGTCAGGGCCTAGCAGCGCCGCCGACATCAGCATCATGTGTGAATCGTCGTAGACGCTGGAGCGCACGCCGATCCGCAAGAACTTGTGCGCCACGTCGCGGGCAATCTGCGCCGAGCCGCCGACACCGTAGAAATCGCGCTGGCGTGCGCCGTAGATGAGATCGGCCGCCCGCTCGAAGGCTTCGATGTCCATAATGGCCAACGTTTCCTCCAGCGCCTGGATCGACGTGCGAAACACCTTCTGGACGATCTTCCGAGACGTATCCTCCAGCGAGAGTTCCTGATGCATTTCCGCCGTCGGCAACCGATTGTACTGGGCAACGGCATTGCGGAATTCACGGTAACCGGCGAAGCCGAGCTTCTTGGTGATCTTCACGACCATGGCCTCGGAAACACCCGCCTCACCGGCGATCTCCTTCAGCGACGTCTCGTCGTCGAAGGTCCGGAGCGCGAAGCAACCGCTCCAGTCTCGTTTCACTTGCAATGTTACGGTCGTTACATTATACAAACTCCATGACAACGCCGCCCTCCTGGCTTTTGCTGACCTACAAGGTCCCGCCCGAACCCGCTGCCAAACGCATCGCACTCTGGCGACGCCTGAAGGGCATGGGCGCGGTCTACCTGCAAAACGGCGTTTGCCTGCTGCCGAAGACCGACGACCATGTGCGCCGCTTGAAGATGCTGGAAAACGACGTCGCCGGGATGGGCGGCGAGGCGGTCATCCTGGAGACCGTGGCACTCGATCGTGCCCAGGAGGAGAAAGTCGTCTCACGTTTCAAGGCCGATCGGGATGAGCAGTATCGCGAGTTTCTAGGGCGCTGCGCCGACTTCGAGGCGGAGATCGCCAAGGAGGTCGCCATCAACAAGTTCACCTATGCGGAGCTTGAAGAGGAAGACACCGACCTCAAGAAACTGCAGGGCTGGCTGGAAAAGATCCGCAAGCTCGATTTCTACGGCGGAACGCTGGCCGAGGAGGCGGCAGACCGTCTGCGCGCCTGCGAGGTTCTGCTCGACGGCTATGCCCAACGCGTCTTCGACGCCCATGACGAGAACCGATGAGATGGCCGAACAAGACCCGGCAGGCGCAGTAGCGAACGACGCGGCATCCACGTCGGTTCGCCGGCGCATTCCCGCTGGCATATGGGCGCTCGGTTTCGTCTCGATGCTGATGGACATCTCCTCCGAGATGATCCATGCGTTGCTGCCCGTCTACATGGTGACGGTACTCGGCACCTCGGCCCTTGCCGTGGGTTTCATCGAAGGCATCGCCGAGGCGACCGCCTCGATCACCAAGGTCTTTTCCGGCGCGCTCAGCGACTGGCTCGGTAAACGCAAGCTGCTGGCCGCCATCGGCTACGGGCTGGCCGCCATCACCAAGCCGATCTTTCCGCTCGCTTTCTCGCTCGACTGGCTCGTCGCCGCCCGCTTCATCGATCGTATCGGCAAAGGTATCCGGGGCGCGCCGCGCGATGCCCTCGTCGCCGACATCGCGCCGCCGGAACTGCGTGGCGCAAGCTTCGGCCTGCGCCAGTCGCTCGACACCATCGGCGCCTTTCTGGGGCCGCTTCTTGCAATCGGATTGATGTGGCTGACGGCGGATCATTTCCAGACCGTGTTCTGGGTCGCCGTCATTCCGGCATTCCTGTCGGTCGGCGTCATTCTTTTCGCTGTCAAGGAACCGGAGCGGCCGAGAACACTGCGCAAAGTCCGTATGCCGTTGCATCGCGACGAATTGCGATGCCTGGGCTCTGCCTATTGGTGGGTGGTGGCGATCGCGGCGGTGTTCACGCTTGCCCGCTTCAGCGAAGCCTTTCTCATCCTGCGCGCCCAGTCGATCGGGCTGCCGCTGGCGCTGGTCCCGATCGTGCTGGTGCTCATGAGCCTGGCCTACTCGCTATCGGCCTATCCGATCGGCATCCTGTCCGACCGGATGGACCGAGTGACGATCCTGATCGTCGGCATGGTGCTGCTCATCCTTGCCGATCTGGTTCTCGCCTTCGCGCCGAGCCTTGTGGGGGTCGGCATAGGTGTCGTGCTCTGGGGGCTGCATATGGGCTTTACACAGGGGCTCATTGCGACCCTGATCGCCGAGAGTGCGCCGGCAGAACTGCGCGGGACGGCCTTCGGCATGTTCAACCTCGTCACCGGGCTGACACTGTTGGCTGCAAGCGTGATTGCCGGAGTTTTGTGGGACGTCTTCGGTCCGCAGGGGACTTTTGTCGCCGGCGCCGCGTTCGCCGTGCTGACTGTGGCCGGTCTGGTTTTTATGGGCGGCTGGCTGAAGGCGCCGGACCGTGCCTGACGTGACGAAACATTTGCCGAACGACAATCGCGCCGAGCGCGCACCAACATCCGGGTCTGGATATCGTGATGTACGAGCTTGATGCAGCACTGACCAGGGCAATCAACAGCCCCGCCGGAACGAGCCCCGTGCTCGATATCCCGATGATCTGGATCTCGGCGATCGGCGTTCCGCTTCTTGTCCTGGCCGTCGCCGGACAATGGTGGCGACGCGGGGACCGCCACCATATCCGGCACGGGCTGGTCGCCGCGGGCCTGACGTTCCTGCTCGGCCTCATGCTCAATCAACTGATCCTGCTTGCCGTAAATCGGATACGACCCTACGACGCCGGCGTCACGCATCTGCTGATTGACCGAAGCGCCGATCCCTCGTTTCCCTCCGATCACGCGACGGCTGCGATCGCCATCGCCGCAGCGTTCCTGCTGCAGGGGATGCGGCGGCTCGGGCTCTGGTTCCTGGCGGCGGCGTTGCTGGTGATGGTTTCGCGCGTCTATATCGGCACGCATTATGTCAGCGATGTCCTCGGCGGTGCTTTGACGACGACCGTCGCCGCGGTGCTGGTGCGTTGCCTGTATCGGAAGGGAACGCGCGTCGACCGAATGATCACCGGCATCCTGTAGGCCAAGAGAATGGTGGTCTCCTTTCTTTCCTCCGTCACTGCCTTTATCGCGGCGCACCCGCACCTCGCCTATGCGGCGGTGCTCCTGCTCGCGCTGTCGGAATCGATCCCGTTGATTGGCGTCTTCGTGCCCGGAACGGCCGTCATCATCGCGATCAGCGCCCTCGTGCCGAGCGGAGTCGTCACGCTCTGGCCGCTGCTTGCGGCGGCGACGGCCGGGGCTATCATCGGCGACGGCCTCTCCTTTTGGATCGGCCATCGCTACCACAGCCAGATCCTCCAGAACTGGCCGCTGAACCGCTATCCGGAACTGATTTCCCGCAGCCAGGCCTTTTTCACCCGCCATGGCGACAAGAGCGTGTTTATCGCCCGCTTTGCCCCCGGCGTGCGGGCCTTCATCCCGCTCATCGCCGGCATCCTGAAGATGTCGTCGCGCCGGTTCTATGTCGCCAACATCCTCTCCGCATTGGTCTGGGCGCCGTCGCACATTCTGCCGGGCGTGCTGGTCGGCGCTTCGTTCGGCCTGTTAGGGCCGGCCGCCAAGCCGCTGGCGATCATCGCCGTCCTGGTCGCCGTGGTGATCTGGGCGATGGTCCGCATCGTGCGCTTCGGGCTGCGGCGCGGCGTACCGGCTGCCGTCGCGGCCGGGCAACGCCTCCGCATCCGCCTTGACCGTATCGATTCCGCGTGGGCGAAAGCCATCGCCAGCCTGCTTGACCCGTCGCTGCCCGAGGCGAGGGGATTGGCGCTGCTGGCCGCGCTTCTTCTCGGCGGCGCGTGGTTGTTCTTCGGCATTCTCGAGGATGTCGTCAGCGGCGATCCGCTCATCCGCGCCGATGCCTCGATCTATCAGGCGCTCCAGGCACTGCGCACCGCCCCCGGCGATGCGGTGATGATCGCCATTACCGAGCTTGGCGATACGGTCGTCGTGGCCGCGGTGACGGTCGTCGTGTTCCTGTGGCTCGCCTGGAAGCGCGCCTGGCGCACGGCGGCATACTGGCTGGCCGCCGTCGCAGGCGGCTCGGCGCTCAACACGGTCATCAAGGTCGCGCTCCACCGCGCCCGGCCCGGCGAACTGTTTTACACCGGCTGGAGCGCGTTTTCCTTCCCGAGCGGCCATAGCACCGTCAACCTCATTCTCTACGGCTTTCTCGCGTTCCTGATCGCGCGGGATCTGCGTCCCGCATGGCAATTCGCCATCGCAACCAGCGCCGCATCCTTCACGTTCCTGATCGCGTTTTCCCGCCTCTATCTCGGCGCCCATTGGTTCTCCGACGTAATCGGCGGGCTGGCGTTCGGAACGGGCTGGCTTGCCCTGTTGGGCTTTTTCTATCTTCGCAAGACCTCGGAACCGATCGGCGCAAAAGCACTGGCCCTTGCCGGGTGCAGCGCGCTCGCCCTGGCCGGCGGCCTCAATGTCTATCGGCATCATGCGCTGGATGTCGAGCGCTACGCCGTAAAGACGTCGATGCCGACGATGCCCGCCGAGACCTGGTGGACGACCGGCTGGCGGCAATTGCCGGCATACCGCATCGATCTGACCGGCGAAATCGAAGAACCGCTGACCGTTCAATGGGCCGGGAGCCTGGGCGGCATTCATGAGGCCTTGGCGAGCAAAGGATGGCGCGACCCGGCATCCTGGGCTCCTCGCAATGCCTTGGCCTGGCTGACACCGGACGCCGATCCGGCCACACTGCCCGTCGTTGCCCGGCTTGCCAGCGGCAGGCTTCCGAATCTGACCGTCGTGCATGAGGGTACGTCGACCGACACGCGGCTAGTGCTTCGGCTATGGTCCGCCGATCTGGACATTGCCGGCGAAACCTCGTCGCCGGTGTGGATAGGCTCGGTCGTCGAGGAGCGGATCGTTCGATCCGTCTCGCTGTTCAGTTGGGCGCAGGTCGGGACGGAGGCGCACGGACCGCGTGATGGGCTGGCCGGTCAGTTTCCGATGGGACGCCTTGCCGTGCGCGACGACATGACAGCCGCAGACTGGGATGGGCGAGTGCTTTTGCTTCGCCAATAAATCCGGCCGCCGACCCAAAAGCGTGACCGGGTGCTGTCACCCAGAAAACCTTCGGGGCTTGATTTCTAGCGGATGAGCTTCGCCGCGTCGTTCTTCTCGATCCATTTCATCCGATGCTTGAGATCGTTCGACAAGGCCTGGCGCCGAAAGGGTGTGAGCTTCTTCCATGACTTGATCTCCTCGAGCGTGCGGCCGCATCCGACGCACCATTTCTTGCGGGGATCGAAAGCGCAGACGTCGATGCAGGGGGATTCGATTTTCATGGCGATTGTTATTTCACATAGGCGTGGACGACGTCGATGAGTTCGAGTGCACCATCACGGTGGCGATATCGTTTTTTCCCACGGTGATCCCGGCTTCAGGGTGACGCTCAGACTGCCGAGAAAATTGCAGGCCCATGAGCGTACAGCGATGTCGTTACGCCGCGCTTGACCGGAGTGCATCCAGGATGGCCTTGAAGGCAGGCGCGTTCTGCCGGCGGCTCGGATAATAGAGGTAATAGCCCGCAAAGGGCGGAGACCACGCCGCGAGCACAACCTGCAGGCGGCCGACGGCAATGTGGTTCGCGACGGTATCTTCCGGCACATAAGCGATGCCGTAACCCGCAAGCGCGGCTTCGACCATCGGCAGCGTGGAATTGAAGGTGAGCTGGCCGTCGACACGCATGCGGATGTCCCGTCCATCTTGCTGGAACTCCCAGGCATAGAGGCCGCCGGCGGTCGCCAGGCGCAAACAGATGCAGTTGTGGCCCATCAGATCCTGAGGGGTTTGCGGAATCCCGCGAGCCTCGAAATACCCCGGCGCTCCCACGGCGACCAACCGCCAGTCGGGACCGATGCGCACCGCGACCATGTCCTTCTCGACCGTTTCCCCAAGCCGGACGCCGGCATCGAACCCATCCTCGACGATGTTGCGGAAGCCGTTGTCCCGGCTGAACTCGAGCTTGATATCGGGATAGTCAGCGAGAACCGGCTTTAACTTCGGCCAGACGAGGTAGTCAAGCGCGTGATCCGACACGGTGATGCGCACCGTCCCTGACGGCTTGTCGCGATAGGCGGTGAGCGCCGCGATGTCGGTTTCGATCTCAGCGATGCGGGGGCCAAGCGACTGACGCAGGCGTTCGCCGGCCTCCGTCGTGGAGACGCTGCGTGTCGTGCGCGCCAGGAGCCGGAGCCCCATCCGCGTTTCCAGCCGCTTGATCGTGTGGCTCAAGGTCGATTGGGTGATGCCGATCTTGGCGGCCGCCTTCGTGAAGCTGCTCTCCTCGGCGACGACCAGAAACCAAAGCAGATCGTTGAAGTTTTCGCGCATGGTCGATGCCTTCGTTGAAGCGTGCGCGATTATTTATGGCTTGCATCGATAAGTTCAAACGAAATTCTACGGCTAATCACTGCAATCCATCGCTGCTATCCAGCATTCCATAAGCTGCCGGGCCAATCGCCGGCAACCTTTCCCACGGGGGCGACGATGGATACGACCTACGATCATGGTTTGGAAAAGCCGCAGGCGGCCTGGGGTGCAGTGTTTTCGATGGCGCTCTGCGTCGCCGTCCTCATCGCGTCCGAGTTCATGCCCGTCAGCCTGCTGACGCCGATCGCCGGGGACCTCGGCATCAGCGAGGGCCGGGCCGGCCAGGCGATCTCGGTCTCCGGCATCTTTGCGGTGGTCACCAGCCTCGTCATCGCCGGCCTCGTGCGGCATATCGACCGGAAGCGCGTGCTGCTCTCGTTCTCGCTGCTGCTCTTCCTCTCCAGCCTGATCGTGACGTTCGCACCAACTTATACGGTGCTGATGATCGGCCGCGCCCTGCTCGGCGTGGCAATCGGCGGCTTCTGGTCGATGTCGACGGCCATCGTCATGCGCCTGGTGCCGGAAGAGGCGGTGCCAAAGGGGTTGGCGATGATCAATGCCGGCAACGCCATCGCCGCGACCGTTTCCGCGCCACTCGCCAGCCTGCTCGGCGACCATGTCGGCTGGCGCGGCGCCTTCCTCCTCGTCGTGCCGCTGGCGCTGCTGGCGCTCGTCTGGCAATGGATCGGCATGCCGTCGCTGCCGCCGCGCGGGCGAAAGGGGCCGGGCAATGTGTTTCGGCTGCTCAAGCGCCGGCAGGTCGCGCTCGGCATGGCGGCGATCTTCCTGCTCTTCATGGGACAGTTCGCGCTGTTCACCTATCTACGGCCCTTTCTCGAAACCGTGACCGGCGTCAGCGTCTCGACCCTCTCGGCAATCCTCCTCCTGATGGGCCTTGCCGGCGTCGCCGGCACCTGGACCATCGGCCGGCTGCTGCAGACGCAGCTTTACAGCATCGTCATTGCCATTCCGCTTGTGATGGCGCTGCTGGCGGGCATCCTGATCCTTTTCGGCTCGGTGCCGTGGGCCGTCGCCGTTCTGTTGATCGGCTGGGGCTTCTTCGGCACGGCCGCGCCGGTCGGCTGGGGAACCTGGCTCAGCCGCGCGCTGCGCGACGATGCCGAGGCTGGCGGCGGGCTACAGGCCGCAATCATCCAGTTGGCCATCACATTGGGCGCCGCCGTGGGTGGCCTGCTGTTCGACGCGTTCGGATGGTGGAGCCCCTTCGCACTCGGCGCCGCCCTTCTGCTCGGCTCGGCGCTCCTGGCAGCGGCGGCCGCCATCGACCACGCAAAGGCTACGGCATGAGATCGTCCTTCATCACCCGCCGGGCAGCGCTGCAGGCCGCCCTCCTCACCCTCGGCCTCGCCCGCTCAACCCATGCACAGGGAGCCGCGTCCATGAAAATCCGCATCTCGTTCAACGGCCAGACGATGACGGCAGCGCTGGAGGACAATCCATCGGCCCGCGACTTCGCATCGATGCTGCCGCTCCGCCATCTCACCATCGACAACTACGCGAACAACGAGAAGATCAGCTATTTGCCGCGCAAGCTCACCGAGGAGGGCAGTGGCCCGTTCGGCAACGAACAGCCGGGCGATCTCTGCTACTATGCGCCCTGGGGCAACCTCGCCTTCTTCCACGCGGGATACCGCTGGTCACGCGGGTTGATCCGGCTTGGCCGCATCGACGGCAGCTTCGACCTCTTACAGACGCGCGGGCAGTTTCCGCTACAAATCGACCTCATCGGCTAACAGACAGGAGAACCACCATGGACATTCTACGCGCCGGATCGCGCCCATCCGCAAAAGGGCCTGATGCCTGGTTCACAGGGACGGTTCGACATCGGCTAACAGACAGGAGAACCACCATGGACATTCTACGCGCCGGATCGCGCCCATCCGCAAAAGGGCCTGATGCCTGGTTCACAGGGACGGTTCGCATCGATCCGCTCTGCAATCCCTTCGATGCCGAACGGGTGCAGGGCGCGCAGGTCACCTTCGAGCCGGGCGCCCGCACCGCCTGGCATACGCACCCGCTCGGCCAGACGCTGATCGTCGTCTCGGGCCTCGGCCGGGTGCAACGCGAGGGCGGCCCTATCGAGGACATCCGCCCCGGCGACACGGATGTCGCCATGACCCATATCGCGCTTCAGGAGGTCAAGGACGGCAGGGTCGTCGACTGGATGGAGCATGTCACGGATGCCGACTACGGCGTTTGAGGCAACCGGAAACAGCGAGCAAAGGAACATTCCATGCTTGGTTCAGTGCTTTGCAGCCCGGCGACATCCATTGCGATGAGGTGGCGGAGCCGGAAATCCTCCATCCCACCGACGCTATCCTGAAACTTTCGGCCACCTGTATCTGCGGTTCGGACCTCTGGCCCTATCGCGGCCTCCAGCCGCTGAGCGAGCCCATATGGGCCATGAGTATTGCGGCGTGGTGGTTGTACGTCTTCTTTTACCGTAACGTACTTCCTCTTGCCCCCGACCTTTGCCAGTGTGCGTCGAAATACAGGAGGCTACAGATGCAATTCCGCTCTGCGATACAAATTTTCTCGATATCAGCTCTTCTTGCGTTTCCCGCGAGCGCAGCCGAACTCGACCGGAAGGAGGCCACGGAGATCGCCAGGGAGGCCTACGTCTATGGCGTACCCATGGTGAGCGACTACGCGACGATTTATGCGTTCTCGATCGACACGAAGAGCCCGGAATACAAGGGCCCCTTCAACTCCGTCCTTAACATTGCCCGCGTATTCACCCCAGAGGACAAGGGCTTTGTAACGCCGAATTCCGACACCCCATACACATTCATGGGCCTGGATCTCCGAGCCGAGCCGATGGTAATCACGGTCCCGAAGATGGAGAAGAACCGCTATTTCGTCTTCCAGCTCATGGATCTCTATACATTCAACTTCGATTACATCGGCACCAGAACGACGGGTAACGACGGCGGGACCTACATGATCGCAGGGCCGAATTGGAAGGGTGACGATCCAAAGGGCGTCACCAAGGTCATCCGATCCGAGACCGACTTCGTCAACGTGATCGGGCGCACGCAGCTCTTCAATCCGGACGACCTGGAAAACGTCAAGAAAATCCAAGCGGGCTACAAGCTCCAGTCGCTCTCCGAATTCCAGGGCAAGGAGCGCATTCCGGAGCCCTCAACGGAGTGGGTGCAGCCGATCCGCCCTGCGGAGCAGAAAACCAACCCGGAATTCTTCAATGTCTTGGCTTTTCTCCTGCAGTTCACACCCACTCACCCGTCCGAGACCGAATTGCGCGCACGTTTCGAAAAGCTTGGGCTAAAACCCGGCGAACATTTCGATGTTGCGGCCCAGTCTGCTGAGATCAAGGCGGCGCTGGCCGACGGCATGACAGAGGGGCAGAAGCAGATCGACGATCTCCGGACAAGTCTTCAAGGGGATAGCTCCACCTTGTTTGGCACGCGCGAGTTTCTGAAGAACGATTTCGTCGCGCGAGCGGCAGGAACGCAGGTCGGCATCGGAGCAAACTCCAGGGAGGAGGCGCTCTATCCGATCTACGAGAAGGACGCCCAGGGTAGCGCTCTGGATGGCGCGAAGGGCAAGTACACGCTGAAGTTCGAGGGTGGAAATTTTCCTCCCGTAAACGCCTTCTGGTCGCTGACGATGTACGATCTGCCTGGACAACTCCTCGTCGCCAACCCGATCAAACGTTACCTGATCAACGCGCCTATGCTTCCCGATCTGAAAAAGGATGTGGATGGTGGACTGACCATCTACATCCAACATGACAGCCCCGGCAAGGACAAGGAAACCAATTGGCTGCCGGCACCTGATGGCCCGTTCATGATGGCAATGCGATACTATCTGCCGAAGCCGGAGCTTCTTGACGGGACGTGGAAGTCTCCAGTCGTGGAGAAGGTTGGGGAATGAGCTTGTTTCACGAGTGAATTCGCGTCGTGTCTGGCTTCCCCGCCCAAGTCTTCATCGAACCGGACACGCGTGTTCCTCGTGGCGAGTTCTGATAAATTGCTATCAGGTGAAACTGATCCTTGACGCTACGGAGCCCGGATCTACGTTCTGTTACGTCAACGCGAATAGCTTTTTTACTGTAACGTACTTCCATCCGTGACTTTTCTATCGAGAGTGGTCCCGTCGAACACGCGACCTGCCAGGGCAGCCTTGACTGTCCCACCAAGAGGAGATCGTAAATGTCCAAACATGTTCAACGAAACAGGATGGGGATGCCCTCATGAACAGTTTTTCGCGCAGGCTATTGAGCGCCACCGCTGCGGTTGCGATGACTTTAACGGCCATTCCCGTCGCGGCGACGGTTGCCAGTGCGCAGGATGCCACGGCCGCCAAGCCGAACATTCTGGTGATCTTCGGTGACGACATTGGTCAGACGAACATCTCCGCCTATTCGATGGGTGTGGTTGGCTACAAGACACCCAACATCGACCGGATCGCCAAAGACGGTATGATATTCACGGACTACTACGCCGAGAACAGTTGCACCGCAGGGCGCTCGACGTTCATCACGGGTCAGGCTTGCCTGCGCACAGGTCTCTGCAAGGTCGGCGCCCCCGGCGCCCCGGTCGGCTTGCAGGATGGCGACATCACCATCGCCCAGGCTCTCAAGCCGCTGGGTTATGCGACAGGCCAGTTCGGCAAGAACCATCTTGGCGACAAGGACGAATACCTGCCGACCAAACATGGTTTCGACGAGTTCTTCGGCAACCTCTATCACCTCAATGCCGAGGAAGAGCCGGAAGCGCCCTATTGGCCGAAGGACGACCAGGAATTTCTGAAAGCCTATTCCCCGCGCGGCGTCATCAAGGCTTCAGCCGATGGCAAGATCGAGGACACCGGTCCGCTGACCAAGAAGCGCATGGAAACGATCGACGACGAGACGACGGCCGCCGCCATCGACTTCATCGATCGTCAGGCCAAAGCGAAGAAACCGTTCTTCACCTGGATGAACACGACACGCATGCATGTGTTCACTCATGTTCGAGAATCCATGCGCGGCCAGAGTGGCATGCCTGGAAACGAATACGGCGACGGAATGATCGAGCATGACGGCGACGTCGGCAAACTGCTCGACAAGCTCGACGAATTGGGCATCGCCGACAACACTATCGTCGTCTACACGACGGATAACGGCCCCAACCAGTTTTCCTGGCCGGATGCGGCCACAACGCCTTTCCGAAGCGAGAAGGACACCAACTGGGAAGGCGCCTTCCGCGTGCCGGCCATGGTGCGGTGGCCAGGCCATATCAAGCCAGGGCAGGTCTCCAACCAAATGTTCTCGGGCCTCGACTGGTTCCCGACCCTATTGGCGGCGGCCGGCGATGCTGATGTGAAAGGCCGTCTGTTGAGCGGATGGAAGCCTGAAGGCAGCGCCACGAGTTTCCGCAACCATCTCGATGGCTACAATCAACTCGACTACATCACCGGAAAATCAGACGAGAGCGCTCGCAAAGAGTTCAACTACTTTGATGACGACGGCAATCTTGTCGCCATTCGCTATGACGACTGGAAGGTCGTGTTCCATGAACAACCGGCACCTGGTGGGTTTTCTGTGTGGCAGACCCCCCTCGTCACATGGCGAATTCCCAAGCTTTTCAACTTGCGGATGGATCCTTACGAGCGTGCTGACACGGTTTCCGACCAATACAACGATTGGCTGGTCAGAAACGACTACATGCTGGTCAAAGGACAGCTAAAGGCGGCTGCCTTCCTGGAAACCTTCATAAAGTATCCGCCGAGCCAGCGGGGTGCCAGCTTCAACATCGAAGGCGTCCGCGAACAGGTCAACAAAGCGATCGACCAGTCCTTCAAGGACCGCGGCATCGAAAAGTAAGTCTCGATATGAAGGCGCGCCAGCTATCGGCGCGCCTTTTCTTTCCCGAACCTTGATAGGCTCCGCATGACCGCTCGTGACGACATCCTCGCCCTCGGGACCCGCATCGGCCAATCCATCATCGGTCAGGAAGACATGGTCCAGCGACTGTTGCTTGGCCTGCTCGCCAACGGCCACCTCCTTGTCGAGGGCCTTCCGGGGCTCGCAAAGACCCGAGCCATCAAGAGCCTGGCGAAAAACCTCAATTCCGAACTCTCCCGCGTCCAGTTCACACCGGACCTTCTGCCCGCCGACATCACCGGATCGGAAATCTATTTCAGCGAGGGCGGCAAGGGCGAGTTCAAGTTCCAGCAGGGACCGATCTTCGCCAACCTGATCCTCGCCGACGAGATCAACCGCGCACCGGCCAAGGTGCAGTCGGCTCTGCTTGAAGCGATGGAAGAACGGCAGGTTACCGTCGGTGGCAAGAGCTACCCGCTACCGGAACTGTTCATGGTGATGGCCACACAGAACCCGATCGAGCAGGAAGGCACCTACCCGCTGCCGGAAGCGCAGCTCGACCGGTTCCTCATGCATATCGAGGTCGGCTATCCCGACGAGGCATCCGAGGCTGCGATCATGCGGTTGGTGAGGGAGGAGGAGAATGCCGCGGAACATTCGACGTCAGCCGCTCCCGATCGCCTTGACCCCAAGGCCGTTTTCGATGCCCGCAAGGAAATCGGCATCGTCACGGTGTCCGATCCCGTTGAGAAATACATCGTCGCCCTCGTCTTCGCCACGCGCTATCCGGAGCGCTACGACAAGGATCTCGCCAAGCTGCTGCAGGTCGGCGTCAGCCCTCGCGGCGTCATTGGCCTCGACAAGGTCTCGCGCGCCTACGCCTGGATGAAGGGGCGCGACTACGTCACCCCCGATGACGTCAAGGCGATCGTCCACGATGTCTTCCGGCACAGACTCATCCTGTCCTACGAGGCGCATGCCTCAAACACCACGCCGGACAAAGTTATCGACCGGATCGTCGAGCTCGTGGCGGTTTCGTGAGGAGAGGAGATGCCCACCGTTGAAAGCACGCAAGGCGTCCATGTTTCCACCGAGCAACTGGTGGCGCTGGAAGCGTATGCGCGCGACCTGAGCTTCGTCCAGAAATCCCGCAGTCACCAGCAGCTTGCGGGACGCATGCAATCCTCGATGCGCGGACGGGGGCTGACCTTCGAGGAACTGCGCGACTACCTGCCCGGCGACGACATCCGCTCGATCGACTGGCGCGTCACCGCCCGCACCAACAAACCCGTCGTGCGCGTCTACAGCGAGGAGAAGGAACGCCCTGCCCTCATCGTCGTCGACCAGCGGATCAATATGTTCTTCGGCAGCCGGCGTGCGATGAAATCGGTGACGGCGGCAGAAGCGGCGATGCTTTGCGCCTGGCGCATCTTGGGCTCTGGCGATCGCGTCGGCGGTTTCGTCTTCAACGACAGTGATATCGACGAGGTACGGCCGCATCGCAGCCGTGAAGCCGTGATCACGCTGGCCGGCAAGATCGCGGCGCAGAACGGCAGCCTCGAGGCCGGATTTGCCGGCACCCAATCGCCCGCATCGCTGGATGCCGTTCTGCACCGCGTCGCCGCCATCGCCCACCACGATCATCTCATCGTCGTGATCAGCGACTTCAACGGCCACAGTGCCGCGACACGAGATCTCCTGCTGCGCCTGTCCGACCGAAACGATGTCATCTGCATCCTCGTCTACGACCCCTTCCTGCTCGATCTCCCCACGTCCGGCGACATCGTCGTCAGCGGCGGTGGCCTGCAGGCGGAACTGCCGCTGCGCCGCGCCGATGTCAAGCAAGCCGTGGATACGTTCGCGCGCGAGCGGGGTCGTGAGCTTCGTAACTGGCAAAAGGAGCTTGGCCTGCCGATGCTCCCCGTTTCGGCGGCGGAGGAAACCGCTCCACAGCTCCGGCGGCTTCTCGAACAGGCCGCCTGGCGGCAGCGGAGGCGCTGATGGAACCGGGCAACGCGACACCGCTTGACCCATTGACCAAAGTGGCTCTCGAGTCGCTGAAGGACATTGCGGTTCCGAAGCCCGTGTCGTGGTTGCCGCAGACCTGGGGCTGGGCATTGATCGCGGTCCTTCTGATCGCCGTCGTCGGGGCAATCCTTGTTCGAAGCATCCTGATGTACCACGCGAACGCGTATCGCCGCGAGGCGCTCACCCTCCTCGACGCGATAGAGGAAAGACTGAAAGACCCTGCCCAACATGACAGAGCCCTTCGGGATCTCGCGGAGGTTCTCAAACGGACTGCGTTGGGGGCATGGGGCAGAGCCGAGGTCGCCACACTCTCAGGGGCCGCTTGGGTGTCATTTCTGAAGACCCATGGCAGCGGCCAGGAAGGTCATGCGCTCGACGCCCTCCTCGATGACCGCGAGTATCAGTCGGGCGCAAGCGCGGGGGTGCTTGTGACGGATGACATCCTGGCGGCGGCAAGACGATGGATCAGGGGGCATCGTGTATCAGCTTGACCATCCTTGGCTGCTTCTCCTGATCCCGGCACCCTTGCTTGTGTGGTGGCTTCTGCCTGCGCATCGCGAAACGTCGGCGTCCATCAGACTTCCCTTCTTTGCCCAGGTTACCGAGGCCGCAGGGATCAAGCCAACCGAGGGATCCGTCATTCCGCGTCGGAGTGGAATCCAGCTTGCGTGCGAAACGCTGGCCTGGTTCCTGATCGTCCTCGCGCTCGCACGCCCGCAATTTGTCGAGCCGCCCATCGAGAAGGTAGAGCCTCAAAGAGACCTGCTGCTGGCGCTCGATCTGTCGCAGTCGATGGATACGAAAGATTTCTCTTCGCCCGACGGAAGCATGGAGGCGCGCGTCGATGCCGTCCGCAAGGTGGTTGAGGATTTCGTCACCAAGCGTCCGGGAGATCGCATCGGCCTGATCGCCTTCGGCGACGCGCCCTACCCGCTGGTGCCATTCACCATGGACCACAAGACCGTTCAGGTGGTGATCGCGGACACGCTGCCCGGCATCGCAGGCCCACGCACATCGCTCGGAGACGCCATCGGCCTTGCCATCAAGATGTTTGAAAAGACCACCGTGCCGGAAAAAGTGCTGATCGTGCTCACCGACGGCAACGATACGGCAAGCAGGATGCCTCCCGCCAAAGCCGCGCAGATCGCCAGGCAGAACAAGGTCGTCATCCATACGGTCGGCATCGGCGACCCGAAAGCCACTGGAGAAGACAAGCTCGACACGTCCACCCTCCAGAAGATCGCGTCCGATACCGGTGGGCGTTACTTCTTCGGGGGAGACCAGACCCAGCTCGCCGCCATCTACGACACGCTCGACAAGATAACGCCGCACAATCAGAAGAACCTCTCCTGGCGGCCGCGCATCGAACTGTTCCACTGGCCGCTCGGTGCATCGATCACGATGCTTGCCCTGTTCTACGGGATGAGCGGATTGGCCGGCCTTTTTAAAGGGAGAGCTTCCGCATGATCGAAGCTTTCCATTTCCTGAGGCCGTGGTGGCTTCTGTCGCTCGCAGTGCCCGCGCTAATCCTCTGGATGGCGTCACGCTCCACGGATGTTCGCAGCCAATGGAAGGGCCTGATCGAGGCACATCTTTTGGACAACTTGCTGGTGGCGGGTTCAAAGGGGTCGCGCGTGCGACCCTCCTGGTTGCTTGCCACGGCGCTGACTTTGGCCGGTCTCGGCGCTTCGGGCCCGACATGGCAGCGCGAGATACCGCCCTTCGTCGAAGACACCGCTCCGCTGGTGATTGCCGTCGACCTGTCGCCGACCATGGATGCGATCGATGTCACGCCGTCCCGGCTCGAACGGGCAAAGTTGAAGATCAAGGACATCGTCAAGGGACGCTCCGGCGCGCGCACGGCGGTCGTCGCCTATGCGGGATCGGCGCATCTTGTCCTGCCCCTCACCGAAGACGGCTCCCTGATCGAGACCTATACCGACGCGCTGGCGACGCGCATCATGCCCGTTGAGGGCAAGGACACTGCCAAGGCTCTCGAACTTGCCGAAACCTCCATGGCCGCCGAAGACGCGTCAGGCACGATCCTCTTCCTGACCGACGGTATCGAGCCAAAGGCTTTCGATGCGTTCAAACGAAAGTCGAAACACGGTATCGTCGTGCTCGGGATCGGCACGGAAGCCGGCGGCCCGGTGAAGACGCCGGACGGCGGCTTTCTGACCGGCGCTTCTGGTGAGCGAGTCTTTGCAAAGCTTGATCTCGAAGGTTTGAAAAACCTGCACGCGCTGACCGGCGTCGACGTCGCGACGATGACGGAGGATGATACCGATATCCGGTGGATCTTGCAGAAGATCCGCACGAACTTCGCCCAGAAGCAGGCGTCGCAGGGCGATCGCTGGCTCGATCTGGGCTGGTGGCTGGTCCTTCCATTGACGATATTGTTCGCGCTTTCGTTCCGCAAGGGCTGGGTGGTGCGTGTGGGCGCCATTGTCCTCGCAGCCCGCCTCCTCATGCCCGGCGCGGTTCAAGCTGCCGAGTTCACCGACATGTGGCTGACACCGGACCAACAGGGGCGTATCGCATTCGAAAAGGGCGACTTCGCCGCCGCGGCGGCACACTTCGCCGATCCGATGTGGAAGGGTACGGCACTCTACCGGGCAGGCAAGTTCGCTGAAGCACTCGATGCTTTCGCCGCCGTCGATAGCGCTGAGAGTTGGTACGATCAGGGAAACGCGCTGCTTCATATCGGCAAGCTCGACGGGGCTGTCGCCGCCTACAAGAAGGCGCTCGACAAGCGCAAGGGATGGCCGGACGCCTCCGCCAACCTCGCGATCGCACAAACATTGATCCAGCAGAAAAAGGACGACGAGCAGGAGCAACAGGACGAACCGAACCTTCCGCCAGACAGCGTCCAGTTCGACGACAAGGGCAAGCAGGGCAAGGCGGGCAAGATGGATATCGCCGAACAGACGTCGGAACTGTGGATGAAGAACATCGTCGTCAGTCCGGCCGATCTGATGGCGCGCAAGTTCGCGATCGAAGCGCAGCAGGTGAAGCGATGAGGCTTGTGGGCATCACGATCACCCTCTGGCTGCTGTATGGACCGATGGTTCTTGCGGCGGAACCATTCGCGCGCGCCAAACTCGAAGACACGGGCCGGATCGTTCCTGGCCAGCAGGTGCTGGTCGATGTCGAAGTCCTGGTGCCCGACTTCTTCACGTCGCCGCCGCAATTTCCCCTGTTCGATCTTCCGAACGCAATCGTCACGCTACCCGATGACCGCGCCCAGAACATGGTCGAGACGATCGACGGCGTGCAATATGCAGGGATACGACGAACGTATGCCGTGGTTCCAGAGACGTCGGGTACCTTTACCTTGCCGCCGGCAGTCATCACTCTCGGCTATTCGCAGGACGGCAAGCCGATCGCCGGGCAGACGACGCTGCCTTCGACCAGCTTCACGGTGGAAGCGACGCCCGGCGGCACGACGGCATCTCTCACCTTTGCGGCGCGCGGCCTGACGATCGAGCAGTCGTTCGACCGAGATCCCTCCACCTTGAGGACAGGAGACGCCCTGGTCCGAACGATCACGGTGTTTGCGGAAAATACCCAGGCGATGATGATCCCTGAGGTCCCCGCGGCAACCGCGACAGGTCTGAAGCAGTACTCGAAGCCTCCGAAAATTGCCGACGGTGTTCAGGCAGAGGATCGAACCATGGGCAGCTCGCGGACGGAGACGATCACCTATATAGCCGAGGCCGAGGGCACGTTCGAGATTCCAGCCGTGTCGTATCCGTGGTGCGACCTCGATACGCAGGCAACCGAGCATGCCGAACTTCCGGCAATGCAGGTCACGGTCAGCAAGTCCGCCCCGGCGCCGACAGGTCTTGTTCCGAAGGTTGAAGAAGCGGACACGCAGCTAGATCGAAAACGGGTTTGGAGACAGTATTCGTTGATCGCCGCTGCTCTATTTGCTCTAGCCGTAGTAGGCTACCTGACCGTACGGGCATTTCCATGGGCGAGACGGAGATGGTTTGCGCTGAGGAATGCGCGCCAGCATTCCTCGAAGCGAAAGTTGAAGTACCTTCTCGCTTCCGTTCTCAGCGACGATCCCATGACTGTCTACCGAAGTCTCGATGATTGGACGAAAAGCGCGGGATATGGGTCTATCGGGCAATGGGTCGCCGCCACGGGAGACAAGAACATCGCCCGCGAAACGGAGAAGCTTGAGCGTGAGCTTTTTGGCTCCTCCGCAGATCACCCCAGCTTGAACCGCACGGCGTTGGCGGCCGCCATTCGAAGCGCTAGGGCAGACCGCTCATTACACGTTGTCCGGCGTGCGAGCAGCTTGCCTGCCCTAAACGTCTCGGCCGCCGACGCATGACAGAATTGCCGTAGCAAACGAGAATTTACGCCACTTTTACAGGACGTACACTTCATTGTTATCGTAACGTACTTCCGCAGACCGTCCCTCCCCGCGATGCTTCGCTTCGAAATCCGGAAACGCACCTGGGATGGTACCGCGACTGGCCATATCACGGTAGCCGAGAAGGCGCCCGACCCGAAAGACTACCCGCGAGCGCTTCCTAAGATGTTGCGAGCCGGATCGCTGGTGTTCACGCAACCGAAATCCGTAAGCGGGCCAGATATCTCGCAGTGGTGGACATTCAAGTTCGGGGCAACCTGGAGGAGACCCCTGAGCGGTTTGAGCGATCTGCGCGGCAAGCTCGATCATCCTGTCGTCCACGTCGCATGGTCCGACGCCAACGCCTACGCTGACTGGGCGGGAATGGACTTGCCGACCGAAGCCGAATGGGAGCTGGCCGCACGGGGCGGTTCGGAGGACACGGAATATGCCTGGGGCAACGAGTTCATGCCCGAAGGTCTCGCCATGGCAAATACATGGCAAGGCACCTTCCGACATTGACGACAAAGGCTAAGGGCAGCGAACGTACCTCCCCCGTCGGCTCATTCCCGCCGAACGGCTATGGCCTTCACGACATGATCGGCAATGTCTGGGAATGGACAAGCGACTATTGGTCCACGAGACATCCGGAGCCTGTGAAGCATTCGTGCTGCATCCCGAGCAATCCACGTGGTGGAGATGCCGACGCGAGTCTTGATCCCCGGCAACCGTCAATCAGGATTTACCGTCGTGTTTTGAAAGGCGGATCGCATCTGTGCGCTCCGAATTATTGTCGCCGTTACCGGCCCGCAGCACGCCATGCCGAGCCTGAAGATACGTCCACCAGCCACGTGGGATTCCGCTGCGTCAAGAGGGCTTGATCCCCATTTGACAATGGGGGCCTCGAGACGCTGAAAGCAGATTACAGCGACGGACGCGGGCGTAGATGCCTGTACCGGTTCGGTGAGATCGGACCCACCAGTCCTGCGATACTGCCTGTTTACGACCATCTGCATGAGGACGAATGTGAACCGGCGCGGGTGGGGGTCATGACACGATGCCAATTCACAGCGTAGGGATACTGACCGCAGTCAGCGGACAAGGGACGCTGTGCAAGGCGGCTCTCTCGAGCCGCCCTTCGAAAATCAAACGATCTATTGGCCTTGTTTCTTCATGGCCTCGGCAATCTGTGCTTTGACAGCACTCAGCCCGAAGCTCGCGCCCCTTTGCATGGGCGGGAATGCAATGGCGGTTTCCGCCAGTTCCTCCACCCTCTGCTGAACGAGAACGAAGCGCCAGAACTCGAACTTGTACCATTCGAAATATTCGAGCGAACCGGTGTTTCCCTTGTAGAACGCCGTCCGTTCGAACGGGTCCAAACGCAGATTGACGACGGTTGGCGCACCCAGTGTCACTGTGTCGCCGAGCCAGCCTTCAGGCTGTTCCTTGAAGGTATATTTGTAATCGTCGATACGGGCAGCGCCGAGCGTGCTTTCGGCGAAATACCAGATTTCATGGCGGTTCGACGGCCCTGACCCGGTGATCATGCTGGTTTGGTCATAACCATCGAGATGCACTTTGTACTTTTGCCCGTTCAAGTCCTTGCCGGCCTTTAGCTCCACGGAGATATTGGGATTGCCCGCTGCTGCCGTGAATGTCGGGAACCAGTCGAGGCCGGAAATCAAGCCGTTACCGACCGTGCCGGCCGGGACGTGTCCGGGCCAACGGATCATCGCCGGCGCGCGGAAGCCACCCTCGAAGGTCGTTCCCTTGCCACCATAGAACGGCGTCTGTCCGCCATCGGGCCAAGTAAAGTTCTCGGTTCCGTTGTCCGTGGTAAACATGACGATGGTGTTGTCGTCTACCCCCATATCCTTGAGCTTTTGCATGGTCGCGCCGACGATATCATCAAGTTGCGCCATGCCAGCCTCGTGAATAGTCCATCCGTTCTCCGAATTGCGCATATGTTCATACTTGTCCGAGAGATGCGTTACGATGTGCATGCGGGTCGGATTGAGCCACAGGAAGAACGGCTTTCCATCCGCCTTGGCCTTCTCGATGAACTTGAAGGAAAGCGACTGGATTTCATCGTCCACGGTCTTCATGCGCTCAGGATAGAGCGTGCCGGCATCCTCGATCCGTTGTTTGCCCACCTTGCCCCAGCGCGGCATCACTGTGGGATCATCCACCTCCGTCGCCCAGGAATGGACCATGTTACGTGGCCCCACGACGTTCAACTGGTCTTGCGGATAACCGGGATGAGAGGGGTCTTCCATCGCATCGAGGTGATAGAGATAACCGAAGAACTCATCGAAACCGTGAACGGTCGGCAGGAATTCGTTCAGATCGCCGAGGTGGTTCTTGCCGAATTGTCCCGTGGCGTAGCCCATGGACTTGAGCACGGTGGCAAGGGTGGGTGCGGCGGCCGGTAGACCGATCGGCGAACCCGCCTGGCCCACGGTGGTCATGCCGGTACGGACCGGAAGTTCGCCGGTGATGAAGTTCGCACGGCCGGCGGTGCAACTCGCCTCTGCATAATAGTCCGTGAAGAGCATGCCGTCTGCCGCAAGCTTGTCGAGATTTGGCGTGCGGCCAGCCATCATGCCACGATTGTAGGCGCCGATATTCCAGATGCCGATGTCGTCGCCCATGATGACAACGATGTTTGGCTTCGGCGTTTGATCTTGAGCAATTGCCGGTGCACTGAACGTGCAAGCAAGTGCCGAAGCGCAGAGCCCGAAACAGAGGCTTTTTGTATAGCTCATGACTTTCTCCTCCTCCTAAGTTTTTGCGCACTCGTTAAGGCACCGTTCCAAACGGTGCTACGGTGTGCGTAGATGCGGCGGACTGACAGAGAGTTGTAGAGTTGTTTGCAGCTATGTGTTGCGCGCCCAATGGGGCGATATGCGCCTGCTAGTGCGGATGGGATCAGCGTCGGGGGCCGGTATGCTTGCTGATCTGTATGTTGCCTTCAAAGGCCGGACACATTCAATGCCCAAGGCAATATCGCACAACTTACACTTGGTGCCTAGCTTAAGATTTTTGGTATGTATGGGACGCTGGCCAGCGGGGGCCAACGTCGGCTTTTTGGCGCAAAGACATGGGTGAAAACAATGTCTTATAGCGTAAGGAGCGAATCTGGAAGATCGCGACGCGCTTTAGAATTTGATGGCGAGGCTCAGTATCGGGCCTTGCTGCACGGCGTCGAAGACGAAGCCGTCGTTGCTGTAGTCCACGCCCAACGCCCGATATCCCGCGATCGCCGATATCCGATCGTTGAAATCGTATCCCACGCCCAGCGCGACGTCCCAGTCGATATCTGCTCCGCCACCGCCAACCAGGCCCCATCCCGTCAGATAGACCTCGGGGGTGAGCGAATACTTGCCGCGCAATCCGACCATGCCGTCCACCCACGTGGCACTGTCGCTTCTCTCGACCCCACCAAGGATACCGCCGTTGAAACTGATCGTTGTATCGACCGACCACACCCTCATGCCTCCGACGACATCAAGGTGCCCCTGCGGGCTTTCGAGGACGGCATAGCCGAGACCCAGCAGGCCGGAGAATGTCTCCGACGTCACCTCAACGTTATCAGCAAGAATGCCGCGACGCGTCTCACCATCCACCCCGAGTTTCGAGTAGATAATGTCGCCGATGACGCTGAAGCGTCCGTTGCGGGCTTCACCGGCGGCCATGAAGGCGAAGTCCAGATTGCTGAGGATGTCGCCGAAATCGGCATCCATGTCGACGGTCGGAAGTCCGAACTGCGATGTCTGCCCAGACAACCCCGCCATCCAGAAATAAGGGGCGACAGTGAACGTCCAGTCGTCCTGCGCGTCGACGGCCTGCGGGTCCTGCCTCAGCAGAGGCGAAACATCGGCCGCCACCGCACTGTTCGCCATCGCGGCGGCAAAAGCGCCTGCCAATGCCAATTTGACGTAACCGTTCATCGTCTCTCTCCTTTATTACCGATTTGCCTGGCATGCTCTGTCATCAACCGCCGCTGTGGAACGGCAATCCTTCACTGCAAACTTCCGTTTACCATCCGATTGTCCCGCAAGGCCGCCGACCTGGCTCGCGTAGTTGTCGCGGGTATTGGCATCGACGACGGCGACGGGCGCGGCCAGTATGAGACCAGCGGCACTTCCCGCAGCGGCCGCAACTCCGGTCGTTCCCGCAATGAGATGGTCCCCCAGCCCTATGCGGCTATCCGTCAGCGGCTGACCATCGGAGATGCGGGCGCCGATGAGCTGGACGACTTCCGGAGATTCCGCGAACTTGCCGTGGCGCATGCCGTCGCCGGCCTTCACCTTGGTCAGGTCGATCACGGTGATCGCGTTGTCGGCCAGCTCCTGTTTGTAGGGTTCCCTTTCTGGGTCGATCGAACCCAATCGGGGAATGTCGCCCCACACCCTTCGCGAGAAGGCGAGCGCCCGGTCGTCCTGCGATACGAACAGGGTGAACCGGGGATGCTGGCTGCCCATGTCCTCGATCTGGGACCTGAACACATCGACATCGACATCGACATCGGGAGCGGCCAACATCACGTTCTTGAATTTGGCCGGCAAGCCGTCGTTGCGGATTGCCATCTGGCGCAGGGCCTCGAGGGCCAACCAGTTCCCCATCGAATGCGCGAGGATCGATACTTCTTTGATCTCCTTGTCAGCGGCCAGATACTGAAACAGCGACTCCAGGGTATTGCGGGTATAGTTGGTGCTTTCCCGGTCATAGCCGTAGGCAAGCAAGCTGCCGCGCGATGGCCAGGTCACCAGCACAGGTGCACTCTTGACGCCGGAATCATGGGCGATCTGGGCAAAACGGTAGACCGAATCCTCGAAACGATTGTTGAAGCCGTGGATGAACACGAGCACGCTGCGGTCCGGTGACTTCTTTACCGAGGCGTTGAGCCAAGCCTTCGCCTCATCCCTGGACAGTTCCAGTGCCTTCAGGGTCGCGAAGTCGGTTGCCGGGTTGGAGGGCAGCTTCTTCGGCCAGGCGACTTCGCCGACCTTGCGAACCGGGGGGATCGAAACGGTGATGTCCGCGAATGACGGGTTTCGCGCCCGCTCGCCAGAGTACATCTCTCCCGGCATTTCCGAACGCCCGCGCGTAGTGGCGATCAGCATCTCGACGCGGCTCGTGTTCGGAGATGTGTCGGCGACGGGGGTCAGGACACCCTTCGGATGGCCGCCGCATCCAGCGACGAAAACGACGGCCAGACAAAGCGCCAGCCGTCGAAAGCGAACCCGTGGAGATTTCAATGCAATGCAATCATCGTGACGTTTCAAGCAGATCAAACCGTCGCCCCTCCTCCATCCGGCTCCACGCGCGCGCCCACACGCATCTGCCGGATTTGAGCCTCAGCAGTTATAGACGCCGACGGCGCAGCGTCGCACGGTGCGCCGCGCCACACCTGCCACGCTGACCGGGGTCAATGGACGACCCACCCTGGCTTCGGCGGTCTTCGACAGACCGTATATTCCCGAAACAGATGCCTGCTCGACACCATCGAGAGCCGGAAACGCCAGAGCGGCGATGAGGAGCACGACTTTGAGTTTTCTCTGCACGGTCATTTTCTATCTCCCATGGCGAGGTGGTCGGGCAGTTCGTCGATGTCCTTGAGATCCTTCAGATCGACCTTCTTGGCATTGGTTGTGTTGGCGAAGGTGTAGTCTTCCGCCCCGACGTCGACGCCTGTCTTCCAGTCCGAAATCTGGATGCTGTATTGGGGACCCTGATCCACCTTGCTGGCGGTGATGACGTAGCGGCAGGGCCGAGGCTGGTCGCCCTGGGCGATCCATATCTGCCAGTCGACCTCCTTGGCGCGGAAGGCAAGGTGGTCGCATTCGACGCCCCCGATCACGCCGCTGCCGAGATCTTTGACATCTGTTACGTCCTCCATCAGCTTATCGTAAGCGTCTGGCAGGAGCAGGTCGGCGCCGGGCACCGGCCTGCCGAGCTTGTCGCGCATCTCTTCGACCAGATGATCGACCGTGCCGGGAACATCGGATTGCGTGTAGAGATTGGCATCCTTGCCGAAGACCGTCAGTGTCTTGCCATCGAAGATCATCTCCACATTGGCGAAACCACCGAACCGCGTGGCGCGCAGCTTGTCGGGCCGCCCCAGCTCGATCGTGCCAGAGCTGGCCAGCAACAGCTTCTGATGATCCTTGGTGACGATTTCGAGATTGGTATCGAAGGCGAAGGAAATTGCCTTCTGCGCTCCAAGATAGTCCGACATTGCCTTCAGAAGGGCCTTTGCCTCCTCTTCCCCAGCTCTCGCGTCGGAAACCGTTGCCAGTCCCATAGCCAGGACAATCGCCACGGATGCCGTTTTCAAGACTGTTCCGATCATCACTCTTACCTCCTGTTGCGGGGCATGTGGCATCCAGGGCCGAGGCTCACCATCGTCAACGTCGAGGATGAGAGAGGTTGCACCGATCCGGCGCGTGCCATTCCAAATGATGCTCGATGGCTCTTCGCGGACCTCATCCAGGACGGGATCACGCAGACGATTATAGGCTGGGCTCTGATATCGAGTTGTCCATGGTCCGTTCCCCAACGCAACCGAAACGACAATCAGCGATTTAATTGACTCGACGTCAAGTAACCCTACGCCGCGCACCTGTGATAGTCCAGCACATTAGCGCGCCGTGATGTGGCGCGAATGAAGGCTTGCCTTTGTCGCGCTATTGCTGAGGCCACGCCCGATACCTCAGCGGCAGTGACCGGCCGCCGCGTGGCTGGCGTGGCCGCGTTGAGCCAGGGCATTGCATGCTGGCTGGCGCGGGATGACAAAGCAAGCCCGCAGCCAAGGGACCGATTGCCGCGATGCTGCTCTACAACGTTGGGGTGACCACAACCCTTGTTCTGGCTTGGGCGTCCTCGGCCTGACGGATGTCTGACTGTGGCCGGTGGCGGTGGTGCCTGCAGGTTTGGCCGTTTGGTGCGTGGTGTGCCTCGTGACGCGCGCCGGGTAAGGGCCAATCACGCATCCGGAAGCGGCGGGGGCATAGGGACTTTATCCGGTCATCGGCTCGGAGTTTCCCATCCGTTCTGCAACCTGTTTTCTATGAAAACCCGAAGCTTACCCCGCGCGGAACTGGTTTCCGGTCGTAGCGTGCGGCATTACATGCAGTTACGGTAATATACTTGCTATTTGCCGGCGTGATGCGAGCGTTCTCTGTTAACCAGGGGAGGCTCATCGATGTTGAGAATGGGTACGCTTTTCTTCGCCACGCTGAGCTTGACGTCCACCTGCTTTGACCGGGTAAACGCCCAGCAAGTCACCGGTGAACTTGGATCGCCAGGGGCGACGATAACCATCGACGGCAAGCATCTTCCGCAGCCCGCACCGGATTTCGGCGGCGTGATAAAGGAAAAGGCTTCGGAATCGCGCCCTTGGTGGACGCCGCGAATCGTGCCGCCGAAAGGCGCGCCGAATGTGCTGCTGATCATGACCGACGACCAGGGATTTGGAGCACCAAGCACCTTCGGCGGTGTGATTCCCACCCCGGCGATGGATCGGATTGCGGCTCAAGGTCTGCGCTTTACCAATTTTCACTCGACGTCGCTCTGTTCACCGACACGGGCCGCGTTGATCACGGGACGAAACCACCACTCGGTTGGCGCTGGCGTGGTCGGCGAAATAGCGACGGGCTATCCGGGTTACGATTCGATCATTCCCGTCGAGAAAGGCACCATCGGCACGATCCTCAGGGAAAATGGCTATGCCACGTCGTGGTTCGGCAAGAACCACAACACCCCTTCCTATCAATCGAGCCAGGCGGGACCGTTCAATCAATGGCCGACAGGAATGGGATTCGAGTATTTCTATGGGTTTGTCGGTGGGGACGCCAGCCAGTGGCAGCCCAATCTTTACCGCAACACGACGGCCATCTACCCCTTCGAGGGCAATCCAAGCTGGAACCTTGAAACGGCGATGGCCGATGAGGCCATCCAGTATATGAAGCAGTTGAAGGAGATTGCGCCCGAGAAGCCCTTCTTTGTCTACTACGTACCCGGCGCCACCCACGCGCCGCACCATCCCACGCCCGAATGGATCAAGAGGATAAGTGATATGCACCTCTTCGACGGGGGGTGGAACAAGCTGCGCGAGACGATTTTCGCTAACCAGAAACGGCTCGGCATCATGCCCGAAAACGCCCAACTGACGCCGTGGCCGAAAGAGTTGCCCGAATGGGATACTCTGGGTTTGGAAGAGAAAAAGCTCTTCATCAGGCAGGCGGATGTCTACGGCGCTTACCTGGCCTATGCCGACAACGAGATCGGCCGGGTTATCCAGGCCGTCGACGATCTCGGTGAACTCGACAATACCCTGATCATCTATATAGGTGGCGACAACGGGGCGAGTGCCGAAGGCATGCTCAACGGCACGCCGAACGAATTCACGACCTTCAACGGCATCCCGGTCCCGGTGAAGGACCAGTTTTTCTGGTATCCGTTCTGGGGATCGGAGCGGACATTTCCGCATTTTGCGGCAGCTTGGGCTTGGGCGATGGACACGCCTTTCAAGTGGGTGAAGCAGGTGCCGTCGCATTTCGGCGGAACCTCGCAAGGGGTGGCGATGTCCTGGCCCGGTCACATCACTGACGTAGGCGGCATCCGCCGACAATTCTCGCATGTGATCGACATTGTGCCGACCATCCTCGAAGCGACCGGCGTTCCGGCCCCCGAGACGATCAACGGCATCGCACAGCACCCCATTGAAGGGGTCAGCATGATGTATACATGGGACAAGGCAAACGCCGGTGCCCCCACGCGGCACACGACACAATACTTCGAGATGCTCGGCAATCGCGCCATCTACGACCACGGCTGGGTGGCGGCGACGACGCCGGCGACCCGCCCATGGGAACTGAGCACCGCAACACCGCCCGACGTCATCAACGGCTACAATTGGGAACTGTACAACGTCGATGATGACCCCACCCAGTTCAACGATCTGGCTGCCAAGATGCCCGGCAAGCTCAAGGAACTGCAGGCCCTGTTCTATTCCGAGGCAAAGAAGTACAACGTATTGCCGCTGGACAATTCGACGCTTGCCCGGTGGAACACGCCGCGTCCGAACCTTACGGCCGGACGGTCCGAGTTTAGTTATTCGGGTCAATTGAGCGGCGTACCGCCGAGCGCCGCACCGAGCATTCTGAACAAGTCCTATACGATCACGGCTGAGGTTGAGATACCTGACGGGGGCGCTGACGGCATGATCGTTACCGAGGGCGGACGGTTCGGCGGCTACGGCCTGTTTCTCAGCAAAGGCGACTTCGGGGTCGGTCGCGGCAAGGTCGTGTTCCTCTACAACCTGCTCGACCTCAAGCGCACGATGTGGGAAGGGCCGGAACTGGAACCCGGCAAGCATGAAATCATTTTCGAGTTCAAGTCCGATGGTCCAGGTCTCGGCAAGGGCGGTACAGGCGTCCTGTCGGTGGACGGCAAGGAGGTGGCGACAAATTCGCTGGACCACACGACCCCGGTCACCTTTCCGGAGGACGAAAGCTTCGACGTCGGCCAAGATACGCGCACAGGGGTCGCTATGGTCGAGTATCGCTACGACGCTCCGTTCAAATTCGCCGGTAAGATCGAGAAGCTGACCTTCAAGCTCGGGCAGTAATGGAGGCTGCATGTCTGGAACGATAGGTGCAAACGCACGGCTTCTGCTATCGGTGACGGGCGTATTTGAAGCGGCCGCGGGGGTGGCTTTGCTGCTGGCTCCCGCGCTGTTGATCGAGGCGCTCCTCGGGGCCGTGCCAGACACGCCTGCCGGGATGACGGCCGCCCGTGTCGCCGGAGCGGCCGTGCTGAGTTTGGCGGTCGCTTGCTGGCTTGCGCGGGATGACTTGGCATCCAAGGCTGCCAAGGGATTGGTGACAGCGATGCTGCTCTACAACTTCGCCGTGGTCGCAATACTCGTCCTCGGGTGGCTTCACGACGGCATTGCCGGCATGGCCTTTTGGCCTGTTGTCGCGGCCCACATCGCGCTGGACGTCTGGTGCGCGCTCAGTACTTTGGAGTCCACCCCACTTGAGGATCGTTAGCGATATCTGGCCTGCTAAGGGTCTAGCACTACTTTGGCAGAACTGATTTTGGGGTCATTTGGAACCTGATACGGCAGTGTGGACATCGTTGTGGTGGATGGTGATTTGATAGCGCGGCCATGACCGCGCGTCGGATGGCTGGCAGTGTCGGTTTAGGCGGGCCGTGCCTCTTGGTTTTTCCCGCTTGGCCTGGTGTAGGCGCTGATGTTACCGCGCCGTCTGCCGTCCTTTGCCAGAAGGCCGGAAGCTGAGCAGCCCATCTTGCCGAACTTGAACCCGGAACCCGCGAAGATTCCTTACAGAGATGAAGACAGCAGTTCCTTGGTGTATTCGTCCTTGACGTTGTTATCGATCAGGTCCTGGCTGGTGATGATCTCACGCACCACGCCCTTGTGCATGATCGCCAGCCGGTCGCACATATGGGCGACGAGCGGCAGGTCGTGGCTGATGATGAACAGCGTCAGGCCCTTTTCCCGCTGCAGCCGCATGACGAGGTTGACGATCTCGGCCTGGATGGAAACGTCCAGCGCCGAGGTCGGCTCGTCGAGCAGCATCACGTCGGGTTCGATCGCCAGGCAGCGGGCAATGGCCACGCGCTGGCGCTGGCCGCCGGACAGCTGGTGCGGAAAGCGGAAGCGGTGCTCCGGGCCGAGGCCGACATCCTTCAAGGCTTGCAGGATGCGCTTTTCCGGGTTGTCGAAGCGGTGGATGGCCAAAGGTTCGCCGATGATCTGGTCCACGGTGTGGACCGGGTTCAGCGAGGCGTAGCAATCCTGCATGACCATCTGGACGCGGCGGCGGAAGGCGAGCGGCGGGTTCTGTTTTACGACCTCCCCGGCGATCTTTACCGTGCCGGAACTGGCGGCCGTCAGGGCCATCATGGCGCGCAGCAACGTCGTCTTGCCCGAGCCGGATTCGCCGACGAGGCCGAAGACGCTACCCTGCGGCACGCTGAGCGAAACGTCGTTCAGCGCCCGCACGGTGCGGGTCTTGGTGTGGAAATCGACGCAGACGTTTTCGATCTCGATCATGATTTTGCCTCCATCCAGGCGGGATCGCGGGTGAAGGTGCGCAGCTCCGGCAGCCGTTCCGCAAGCGACGGACGGCAGGCGGCGAGCCCCTTGGTATAGGCATGGTGCGGATGGGCGAGATCGGCCGCCGTGCACTCCTCCATCACCTGCCCGCCATACATCACCAGAACCCGGTCGCAGAAATTGGCGACGAGATGCAGGTCATGGCTGATCAGGATCAGCGACATGCCGCGTTCCTTGATGATCTGGTCGAGCAGGCCGAGGAAGCTGGTGCGCACCGAGGCATCGAGCGCCGAGGTCGGTTCGTCGGCGATCAGCAGTTCCGGCTCGCCGGCAAGGGCGATGGCGATCATCACGCGCTGGCCCATGCCGCCGGACACCTGATGCGGATACTGGTCGTAGACGATCTCCGGATCGTTGATGCGCACGGCCGAAAGCAGGTCGAGGGACTTCGCCTTCGCCGCCTTGCCGACGATGCCGTGATGCAGCTTGAAGCATTCGGCGATCTGCGCGCCGACCGTCATCACAGGGTTCAGAGCATAACGCGGGTCCTGCATGATCATGCCGATGCGGCGGCCGCGCATCGACCGTTTCTGGGCAGTCGAGGCTTTCAGCATGTCCTGCCCGGCAAATTCGAAGCGCCGGGCCGAGACTGTCGCGGTCGGGGGCAGAAGGCCCATGATGGCGCGGCCCATGGTGGATTTGCCGGAACCGGATTCACCGACGATGCCGAGCCGGCCGCCATCGACCGAGAGGTTGATGCCGCGCAGCGCCGGCACCGGGCCGGTACGGCTGGCGAAGGAGACGCGGAGGTCTTCGATATCAAGCCGGGACATTATGAGGACCTCGCATCGAAGACGTCGCGCAAACCGTCGCCCAGAAGGTTGAAGCCGAGGCTGGCGATGAAGATGGCGATACCGGGAATGGTGGCGACCCACCACTGGTCGAGCACATATTGCCGGCCGGCGGCGACCATCAGGCCCCATTCCGGCTGCGGCGGCTGGGCGCCGAGGCCAAGGAAGCCGAGGCCGGCGGCGATCAGGATCGTGCCGGACATATCGAAGGTCAGGCGCACCACGACCGAGGCGAGGCAGAGCGGCGCGATATGATTGAACAGGACGCGCAGCGTCGAAGCGCCCTGCAGCTCGGCCATGCGGACGAAATCGCTGTTGCGGATGCTGAGCGTTTCGGCGCGGGCAAGACGGGCATAGGGCGGCCAGCTCGTTATCGCGATGGCGATGATGGCATTGTTGATGCCGGTGCCGAGCGCGGCGACGAAGGCGAGCGCCAGCACGAGGCGCGGCAGCGACAGGAAGATGTCGGTGATGCGCATCAAGACGGCATCGACCCAGCCGCCGAAATAGCCGGCGACGATGCCGATCGTCAGGCCGACGGGGCCGACGATCAGCGAGACCATCAGGACGATACGCACGGTGATCTGCGAGCCATGCACGACACGCGAGAGAATATCGCGGCCGAGTTCATCGGTGCCGAACCAATGGGCGGCACTTGGCGGCAGCAGGCGGTCCGCCAGAACCTGATCGGTCGGCGAGCCGACGAACAGCGGCCCGATCAGCGCCATGACGACAAGCGCCAGCACGACGAGGAGGCCGACGAGCGCCAGCCGATTGGCCACGAGCGCGCGGAACGAGAGGTTGAGGCGGACGAGCCGGGCCTGCGCGCGGCTTGCGGGCCGGTCGGTGGTCAGCCATTGAGCAAAGGTGGTGCTCATGCTGTCCTCGGATCTGCGAAGCGATAGATGATGTCCGCCAGCGCGTTGAGTATGATGAAGACGGCGCCGATCAGGATCGTGCCGCCGATGACGGCATTGAGATCGGCGTTGAAAAGCGCATTGGTCATGTAGAGGCCGAGACCCGGCCAGGAGAACACCGTCTCCGTCAGAACCGCACCTTCGAGCAGGAAGCCGTAGGAGAGGAAGCAGACGGTGATGATCTGCACGCGGGCGTTCTTCAGCGCATGGCGCCAGATCACCGTACGTTCCGGCGCGCCCTTGGCGCGGGCAAGGGTGACGTATTCCTGGCTCAGCTGCGTCAGCATGAAGCTGCGCGTCATGCGGGCGATATAGGCGAGCGAGGAGAGACCGAGCAGCATTGCCGGCAGGATCATGTGCGACAGCGCGTTGTAGAACACATCCATGTCGCCGGCGCGCAGCGCGTCGATGGTCAGGATACCCGACCATTCCTCGACGAGACCGTCATAGGCGATATCGATACGCCCCGGCCCCGCCACCCAGTCGAGCTGGCCGTAGAAGATCAGGAGCAGCACGATGCCGAGCCAGAAGACCGGCACGGAATAGCCGGTGAGACTGAGCACGCGCACCAGCTGGTCTTGCCAGCGCCCGCTGTTTGCCGCCGCGATCACGCCGAGCGGCACGCCGAGCAGCACACCGATCAGGATGCCGATGGTGGCAAGCTCCAGCGTCGCCGGAAAGACGCTCGCCAGATCCTGCACCACCGGATGGCCGGTGAAGGCGGACGTGCCGAAATCCCCATGGGCGACCTTGCCGACATAGGAGAAGAACTGTTCGTAAACCGGCCTGTCGAGGCCGAGTTCCTTGTAGACCTTGTCGTAGACGTCCTGCGGTGCCTTCTCGCCGATGACAGCCACGACCGGATCGATCGGGATCAGCCGGCCAACCGCGAAGGTCACGAAGATGAGCCCGACGAGGGTGAGCGCGACCGAAATCGCGCTCCCCATCGACAGGCGCAGGACGGTGTAGAACCGCTTGGCCGGGCTGTGCATGGGACTACTTCCTGACCAGACGGTAGTAGACCGTCGCCGGCCCGACCGTATAGTCCTTCACATTGGCGCGCATGGCCGTCTGGCGGATGCGCTGCACGAGGCCGACATAGGGGCCGTCCGCCATCACCTTGCGCTGCAGGTCCTTGTACATCTCGGTGCGCTTGGCTTCGTCAGGCTCCTTCACGGCGGCCTGCGTCAGCGCATTGATCGCATCGTCCTTCCAGCTGTTGCGCCAGGCCACCGTCTTGCTGCCCGCATCCGGGCCGTTGTCGGGGTTCAGAGCGAAGGTCGCGGCATTGGCGTGCGGATCGGCGAAATCCGGCTCCCAGGTGCCGAGCACCGCTTCGAACTGGCGGCCGCGATAGGCGGTGATGAACTGCTTCTGGTCCGTCTGGACGATGTCCATCTTGATGCCAGCAGCCGACATCGACTGCTGTACCGCCTGGGCGATGTCGATGGCCGGGCTGACGTTGCGCACCGAAAGCTTGAAGGAGAAACCGTCCTTGAGGCCGGCTTCCGCCAACAGCGCCTTCGCCTTCTCGACGTCGTAGGTGTAGGGGTTCTCATCCAGCGAGGCATTGAAGCCGGCGGGCCAGAAGGATTGCAGCACGGTGAACTCGCCCTTCAGCAGCGATTCCGTCATGCCCTTGTAGTCGACGAGGTATTTCAGGGCCTCGCGCACCTTCGGCTTGGTGAAGGGCTCGACCGTCTGGCTGAGGCCGAGATAGAGATTGCGGGCCGTGTTGTTGCGCTGGACGGCGATGTCGGGATTGGCTTCCAGCGCCTTGATCTGGTCGCCCGGCAGGTTGACGGCGATATCGACGTCGCCCTTTTCGAGTAGCAGGCGCTGCGAGGCCGATTCAGGAACGTGGCGCAGGATCACCCGCTTCATCGCCGGTTCGCCCTGGCGATAGGCGGCATTGGACTGCAGGACGATCGTCTGGTTCGGCTTCCAGGTCTTCATCACGAACGGGCCGGAGCCTTCCGACTTGTCCTTGAGGTAGGCGAGACCGAAATCGCCATCCTTCTCGTTTGCCATGACGGTCTTGGAATCGACCACCGAGGCATTGACGGAGGACAGGATGTTCAGGACCAGCGACGGTGCGTAGTCGACACCGATCTTCATTTCGAAGGTCTGGTCGTCGACGGCCTTGACCATGGTGTCGACATTCTCCGCCGTCCAGCCGAACTGCTTCAGCAGGAAAGCCGGCGACTTGCCCGCCTTGACGACGCGGGTGAAGGAATAGACCACGTCGTTGGCCGTCAGCGGATTGCCGGAGGCAAAGGTCTGGCCGGAGCGCAGCTTGAAGGTGGCGGTCTTGTTGCCGTCGCTGAAGGTCCAGCTTTCGGCGATGAGGCCAGTCATCTTGGACATATCGCTCGCATCGTTGCCGACGAGGGTCTCGTAGACATTGTGCAGCACTTCCGTCCCGGTATCCTCGTAGGATTCAGCCGGATCGAACGAAATGGCGTCGTCGATCACCCGTGCGATGACCAGCGTATCGGCCGGGGTTTCGGCGAAAGCCGCATTCCCTGCCATACCCGTGAACAAGGCCGCAGCAGCCACGCTTGCGAGAAACTGTCTTCTTTTCATGTTACCCTCCTCCCGTAGGACCCGGCGCACCGGGTTTTGATGTCTTTAAGTCCGTTAGAGTCCCGTAATCCCGTTGTCGGACACCCGGTCGGCAAGCCGGTAGCGGGTGATCCATGCGATTTCCAGCAAGGCGGCTTCAAGCTCGCCGTCGCGTGTTCCGTTCAGCCGGTCGCGGATCGCCGCGAGCGCCGAAGCCTGGTCATGCCGACGCACGCACAGGATGAAGGGGAAGCCGAAACGGCCTTTGTAGGCGGCGTTCAGCCCATCCCATTCGGCGATCTGCTCCGGCGTCAGCGCGTTGAGGCGGATGGC
The DNA here is from genome assembly GCF_001424985.1 of Rhizobium sp. Root1212. Lineage (GTDB taxonomy): Bacteria > Pseudomonadota > Alphaproteobacteria > Rhizobiales > Rhizobiaceae > Pararhizobium. The sequence continues at coordinate 43,104 of NZ_LMDA01000004.1, read as the reverse complement.
GCTTTGTTCGGCATCCGATTCCGCCGTCACCCGGCCGGCGCGCACATCCGCGCCCCCGAGATCGGGATGGCGGTTCAGGAAGGCGAGCAGATCCTGCTCCGGCTGCGCCCGGACGAGCGCCAGCATCGCATCGTGCAACGCCGAGGCCGAGGCGAAGGGCCTGCCTTCGGAAACTTTTTCGGCCACCCAGTCGGCATTCTCCCAGACCGGGGCCAGCACGGCGGCGAATTCCGCCGCCGGCAAGGTGTTGAAGTCGGCGATAGACCGCGCCGTCATGTGTTTTTCGCCAAGCTGGTCACGCGCTCGCTGAGCGGCGGCAGGAAGCTGCGGTCGAACACTTCGGAGGCCGCCGGCACGCGGGTCAGGCCCTTGGCCTTGGTGATCAGCTCGGCAACGGCCACGATACGCTCGTCATCCGCATCGCCGATGCCGATGCGTCCGCCTTCCTCGCCGGCCATTTCCAGGCCGAGTGTGCCGACGAGGCGGGCACGATTGGCCTTGATATCGACGTTCGGATTGCGACGGGCGACGGCGGCAATGGCAGCGTCGGGATCGGCGATGGCATCCTTGAGGCCGAGATTGATGGCCGCCAGCAGGCCGCGTACCGCTTCCGGGTGCTGTGCCGCGAAATCGCGCGTCACCATGACGGCGCCGCCATAGAGTTCCGGCAGATAGTGGCGGAATTCGAGATGGCGCAGCACCTTGTCCGGGTCGAGGCCGGCTTCGATGGTGTGGGCGCGCACGGTATTGACGAAGCCGAAAATACCTTCCCAGCGGCCGGTGTCGCGCATGATCGGCACCATTTCCTCATGGCCGAGATCGGACGCCTCGACATCGACGGTCGAGATATCGAGACCGGTGGCGATGCCGAATCGCGGAACAGCTTCCAGGCGGCGTCTTCCGGGTGGGACACCAGCTTGCGGCCGGCGAGATCGGCCGGCGAATGAACCGGCCCATCGGCATCGACGGCGATGGTATAGGGCGAGCGATTGTGCATGGCCCAGACGGCGAGCGGCGAGGACGCCGGGTCGACCGATTTCATCTCGATCAGCGTGTTCATGTCGCCATAGGCGACATCATAACCGCCGCCGGCCAGAACCGGCACCGACCAGGCGAGCGAAGCGCCTTCGGTGAAGTGGACTTCGAGACCGTTGCGCTCGAAATGGCCGTTGTCGGCCGCCAGGAAAAAGGGCGCCTGCGGCCCCGAGAAAAAGCTGTTCAGAAAGAATTTCACCTGCTGGAGCACGCCACCGTTCCCTGTTGGTTGGTCTTGATTGACAGGAAGTGTGCTCTGCATCCGCATTGCCGTCTATATCAAACTATGGAACAATTCATTGCCGAAATTAGAATGGAGTTTGCCGCATGTCCCGCTCGCTGATTCCCGCCGCATTGCTTTATTTCGACCGTGTCGCCTCGACCGGCTCCATCCAGGCGGCCGCCCGCGCCCAGAATATCGCGGCCTCGGCCATCGACCGCCAGATTATCGGGCTTGAGGAGCGGTTGGGGGTAAAGCTCTTCGACCGGATGCCGAAGGGCATGCGGCTGACGGCGGCCGGTGAGGCACTGGTGCGGCTTGTGCACCGCTGGCGGGCCGAAGAGCGTAACGCCGTGGCGGAAATCTTCGAGCTTCAAGGCATGCAGCAGGGTCAGGTGAATATCTTTGCGATGGACAGCCACGCCACGACCATCCTGCCGCAGTTGGTGCAGACCATCGCGGCCGCCCATCCGCTGATCGGCCTTTCGATCCAGATCGGCTCGACGGACGAGGCTGTCGCGGCGTTGCTCTCCGGCCAGGCCGACCTGATCATCGTCTTCAACCTGCCTCAGCATTCAGACATTCGCCCGCTCTGGAGCATGCCGCTGCCCTTCGGCTGCGTCGTCGCCCCGCACCATCCCCTGCTCTTACGGCAGGACGTCAAATTTCAGGATGTGGTAACCTATCCGATCGCACTGCAAAGCCGCTCACTGCTGATCCGCCGTTTTCTGGAGGTGCAATACAGCTGGCTGTTCGCCGAGCCGCACGGCCGCGTCGAGACTAACTCGCTACACCTCGTCAAAAACCTTGCCCGGAGCGGCACCTATGTCGCCTTCACCTCGGAACTCGATGCCGCCACCGAGCTTGCCGAGGGCACGTTGCGCTTCCTGCCGCTGACAGAAATCGACGCCCTGCCGCAATCGGCCGATATTGCCATCGATGCTTCCAAGTCACTCAACACACTGGTGAAGATCGTCGCTGATCAAGCTGCGGCTGTGATCGAGGGAGCCGTTGCAGCGGCAAGGGCTTCCTCGTGAGTCTATTATGCTTATTCCAACGAGGACGGCGTGCCGTATGACCTCTTCGCCGAGCGGGAATATATCGAGATCGGCCGCCTCCTTTCGCCAGCCGCGAGGGTGCGCCCAGCGGCAGTGATCAGCAACTCCGTTGAAATCCCGTCATATTTGTAACTCTCGAAGGGCTCACCGGTCGGGATAACGTGTTCGCGCCGCAAATGCTGGAAACGGTCAATTCAGTCGGAGGATCGGAGATGACGATATGTGCGTCTGCAGGGAAGGCCAGTTCGTTGCGAGGACCCGCTATTCACGTGGCCGGCTGGCTCGGGCTCGCTGCTGCCCCGACTTTCGCATCGATGGCTGCGATTTCTGCCGCTGGCTCGCCGGCCACGATGATGTGCTCCGCCGTCCCGGCCTTCGTGCCGATCAACGACATGGCGCTAATGTACCTGCTAATGAGCCTCTTTCACCTATCGCCATGGCTAAAACTCCTTTCCGGCCGTTTGCAGCGCCGCACGCCCGGCAACCCGGCCAGCGCGAACCTTATGACAGACAGTTCCGGATCGGGCAATACGATGCGTTCGGGGACCGTGGAATCCTTGAAGATGGATTGGTGGAACGCCATGGCCTCCTCGGCTTGCCCCTGAAACCAGAGGTGAGGATAGATCTTCATTCCTCTTTCCTTGGCTGGCGGCCACAAAACGGGGGCGGGTCGTCCCGTCCCAGTCGCGTTCGAAGCCGATGTCATCCATACGGCGGGCCGAAAAGCGCTCGATACGCTGCATGGTAAGGTGATGACGAACCGTGTCCAATGGCCGGGTTGCCAAGCGTACGACGAACACGAACAATGATGCCATCGCCTTCCAGACGCTGGGCACGGAAATCGGCATAGAGTCACGGCACGGAGCGTCATAAGCGAGAATGATATTCACAGCATTCTTCCTTTCTCAATCGCTATCCCTCAGGCAGCGGCCTTTGAATTCAAGTCGATGCGGAAAAACTGCGGCAAAAACGGCTGGACGACAAACGAGTGATCGTCGAGCACCTGTGATCAATGATCACAGGTGCTCGATGGCCCGCAAACGTCCCCCCTTGACGACATTGCCAGCCTTCGATGCTGCTGCCCGGCATTTGAGCTTCCAAGGCGGCCGCGGAATTGAACTTGACGCACGGGGCGATCAGCCAAGCCGTGCGCAATCTTGACGAAATGCTGGGCGTCCGGCTCTTCGAGCGCGGCACGCTGTCCATCAGGCTCACGCCGGAGGAAGCGGCCTACGCTGCCGAAATCGGCGCGGCAGTTGACCTCGTGGGTGTCGCGACCATCGCAGCGACAGCTTCAAGATCGGCGGGGGTGATGGCGGGAGGCTAGTAACAGCAAGACATGCAAATGCTCTTGAAAAGATACGAACTGCCGACGCACGACTCTTTTTGTAAGACACAGTATTTATTTGCGATTTTTTAACATAAAGTTGAATTATGGAACAATTTTCACACCCCAATGGGGCGATGGAAAAGGCGCCGAACGTAAAGCGGGAATTTTCCAATCGGTATTGATGGTCCGGGAAGTTTACCCGGTCCGAATTTCAGCCGGCCCAACCTGACTCCCTGTGCTACCTTTATCCGACGTGGCAACGTCGTGCCTGATTTTATCGTTCGCTTCGTCGCGGGTCCCGAGTTTGACGAAGCGACCATCGTCTTCAGACAGTGCAGAGCACCGCCGAAATCGAGCCATTCAGCCCCTATCAGGCACCTGCAGCTGATGCGACCGCAACGGCGATCCTCGCCATTTCCATTATGGCCTCACGTGTTTTTGCCGCCGCGATGAAGCGGCCGTTGTGACAGAAGGTTGCATCGGCCACGCCGCAAACCGCCGCGAGATCCGCGCCGGACAGGCCGGCCCAGGCCTTTGGAAGATCGGCCCGCAGTTCGAAGCCGTCGCTCGCCCGGCGGATGCCGGTCACGCACCAGTCAGTCTCCCGCGGATGAACGACAAACAGGAGCTGATCGGCTCCGGCCTTCACGATCGCGGGCCGGAAGGGCATGCCCATGGGAAGCTCCAGCACCCGCTCGCTGCCCGCCGCCGCGATCGCGTGCAGCACGATCGACTCGGCACGCAGTTTCGCCGCGCCCTGCCTGATGCTCGCCTCCACGAAGCTGCGCGCGATCGCAAGTGCATCTTGGAATGCCCGGTCGTCGGCATCCGGCTCCCTCTCGTCGAAAACGGGCTTCAGCGTTTCCAGAAGGACGGGCAGCGTCAGCTTGCCAAGCACGCCGGCAACGGAAGGGCTCACGGCTCCATTGTCCATCAGATCGACCGGCAGTACGAAACCCAGATCGAAGCTCGCATGCAGGGCGTCGATATCGGACGCCGGAACGCCAAGCGCTTCCAGATAATTCCGGCCGAACTGGCGCCAGATCAGCCCGAAGGAGCTGAACGGCTGGCCATCATCCCGCAATGGTGCCCCACGCTGATGATGGTCGAAAATCCCGGCCGCCGGATCATAGGCACCGCCGACGTCATAAATGATCCTGTCGTCTGCGGGCGTCATCCACTGCGGCGCGCGGCTGCGCACGAGACGGGCAGCCGGAAACAGATGGGTCAGGATCACACTCGACAGCAGCTCGTCCGCATGGAAGCCGCCGGAATGGGTTACAAGAAAGTCGGGGGCCATGCTGGTCAACCTATCGATAGCTGTGTTTGCGATTGCGAGGACCGATATCGGTTGGATAGCCCGGTTTCAAGGATTTCCGGCGACCAAAGCCCGTGCCAGCGCGGAAAGACGAGGCGCCCACGACGCTGGAGCGCACCCTCGCCCGCCCGCGCGGCAAAATGGCTTCCGGCCAGCCTCAGGGAAATTTATGATCGGCCGGCACCATCTGCGTTTCGATGACCAAAGTCACGTCGTCGCCGAGTTCGGGAATGCCGAAGCCCAGGTCCCATTCGCTGCGCCGGATGCTGCCGGTTGCCGAAAAGCCGATTTTCGGAACGCCCATGATCGGATGCTTGGCCATGGAACCGTTGAAGGTGACGTCGAGCGTTGCCGGATGCGTCTCGCCCCGGAAAGTGAGAAGCCCCTTGATGACCCCTGTTTTCTCGCCGGTCACGCGGATTTCCTTCGAGACGAAGGTGATCGGCTTACCTGCCAGAAAGGCCTCGTCACCGCCGATCTTGCTGTCGAAATCGACCACGTCCGGCCACGGATAATCGGTCCGCACCGACATCGGGTCGACCTCGACGCTCAGGCTGGAAGCGTCCGGCTCGCCCGGTTTCCAGTCGAGCCGTGCATCGACCTTGGTGAAGCGGGCGGTGTAATGCGACAGGCCGGAATGATTGAACGACCAGGCGAGGCTCGAATGCGACGGATCGGTCTTGTACAGGCCGGCCGGAGCGGCCTGCTGCTGCTCGGCGGCGTGAACGGGCGCGAAACCGGCGATAACGGCGAGGGAGAGGAGGATTGCGCGAAACATGGTTTATGGTTCCTTTCTGAATGTTTGGCATGGGTCATCGATCTGCCGGCAGGCAGTTTTGGAAGACCGTGTTGGGTTGGATGGGCGGCTCGGCCGCTTCGAAAACTAGCGGGGCAGTTCTTTCAGCTGCCAGGTCACTTTCGCCAGGAACTCCGTTTCATGGAAGTTGGGCGCCTGCCGCTTCCATGCGGTAGGATCGGTCTCGTCCGTGACGATCTCCGGCGTGCCGGAGGCGCTGGTGGGCAGGCTGATGCCGTTCATATTGCCCCTGATCTTGAAGGCCCTTTCCGCATGGCCACTGAGGGGCGCGTTCTTCAGCTCTTCGGTAATCCACTGGATCACCGTACCCTTGCTCACCATATCCGGACCGCCCGGTAGCCCGCCCTCGACGGTGCTTTCCAGACGGCCGCCGCGCAGCTTCGATTTGATGGTCTGGTGCACGGGGATTGCCGGCATGTAAAAATTCTGGATATACATTCGCTTCGTCCTGATATCCGTGACGATCTGGTTGCTCGAACAGACCATCGGGTTCTCCGAAGGGACGACCGCCCCCTCGGAAGCGCCGATGGCCGTCTCGCTGCCCGCGACCGCGCCGGTGACGTCGTTCAGCCTGTCGGCGGCCTCGTACCGGTAGTCGGCGACGACGGTCGCGCCGCACCCGCCGTCCGCTTCCCAATTCATCTCCCAGCGTTGGAAGCGCTCGGGAGCTGGCTCGGCAAAGCCGGGGCCGGCATCGGGCATATCGACGCCATCGGCGGTCATCGCGTATTTGCTGCCTTTTTCCTGCATGCAGGCGTCGAACCTTCGGCCGTCGCTCAGGCCAACAGTGCGGCCGCATTCGTCGCTGATCTCCTGCATCGTCTGCAGCATGGCGGCATCCGTCGTATTCTGAGACATCATTTCCAGACCCAGTTTCATCAGGCAAACCCGGTCTCCGTTGCAGGCTTGCGCCCGTGCCGCGAGATCGGCCAGACGCTCGGGATCGACCCCCATCATCTTGCCGGGGTCGAGCACCGTGTTGAACGGGTTCGCCGTCTCGCTTTTTCCCCGCCGGGCAATCGCGGCGGCCTGGGCCTCCGTCGCCTTTCGCAGCGATGTCGCCCCGTAATCGGGCTCATAAGGATTGATGTCGTCCAGCTGAGGTGCTGCTACGGAGGGGATGTTCAACGTGAAGGACTGGCTGAACGCGCCGTCCTTCCATTCCGACCCGTTCTTCCATCTTTCGTGGCCCGATTCGATCGTTACCTCGATCTCGAAAACCGCCGCCGGCGATGTTTCGCTGGCGACAGCCGCGGTTCCCGCCAAAAGCCACAGGGTCGTCCCCGCAAGCAGCCCCGTCGCGGCCCGCCTCCCAAGGCGGAAGCACCGCGCCTTCAATATCCGAGCGGGATTCATATCTTAAAGCCTTCCTGAAAAATCATGGCTGCCGCAGCTTTCGCACCGGCGGGTTTGCCGTCCCGGCCGCGATAGGCCCACGGCTAAGGGCTGCAGATCACGCTGCCGAGGTGAACCATGGTTCCGTTTCCGCAATGATCGTGCGGCTTCTTCGCCCCGTAATCCGGCGCGCTCGCGGGCTCAGCTGTGACCGCACTCTCTGCCTGCCCCACCGGCGCGGCGGCGATGCCGGCACCGGCGAGGCTGCCGATGACCGTGCTGCCGGTTGCCTGTTCGGCCGACGTGCTGCAACCCGCGAGCAAGGCCGCAAGAGCGCCGGCGGCGAGTGCCGCAATGATCCTGTTCATCAAAATTCCCCTGTTCCTGATGCTGTCGAAACCGGCCGACATCAGGCCGCCTCGGACACACCTTCGGGAAGGAAGGTCAGGCCGAAATCCCGCGCAATAGTAGCGACCTGTTCCGGCGTTTCGGGCTTGCCGAGTTCGATGACCGGAAAGAAGCTTTCAAAGCCGTCCGGCGTCACCACGACCATGATCCGCCCTTCCGTCTCTCCGATATTCTGGAAGCGATGCGGCACGCCGCGCGGCAGCGCGATGCAGCCGCCCTCCGCAAGCTCCACATACTCCCCGGCGCACCAGAAGCCGAAACGGCCGGAAAGGATGCGGAAGAACTCGTCCTCACGCTCATGCACATGCAGCGGCGGCCCGCCTGCGGGCGGCACGATGGCTTCGAACATGCCGAAGGCGCCGCCCGTATTGCCCGCCATCATGCGGACGATATGTTCGCCAAACGCCATCGCGGGCGTTCCATGGTCGGGCGGGGAGACCGCCGCGTGGGTAAAGGGCTTCATTATTTTCTCCTGGTCGGATGTTTTCGTGTCTCCACAGGAATGCCGGGCACCGCCGCAATCCGTGGGACGCTCTATAGCGGAGCGAAAAAACCGCCGTTCCTAAATGAATGCGCAAGCCCGTGCCGAATATCCTAAAAGTTTGCTAAGAGGATGCGGAATAGACGAGGTGCGGGGGTGAAGGTGCGACTGGACGACAGGCTTCTCGATTTCTTCAAACGGCCGCTGATGTGCATCATCGCCGTCGCGGATGAAGAACGCCGACCCTCTGCCGGGCGCGGCGTCGGTTTTCATGTCGGCGAAGACCGGGAGACGATCGACGTCATCTTTTCCGCGTGGCAATGGCCCCGACTGGAGCCCGCCATCCGCCAGACGGGGCGTGCTGCCGTCACCTTCGTCAGCCCGTCGGATTATGTCAGCTACCAGCTCAAGGGCTCGGCCACCATGCGCGATACCGAAGCGCGCGACCGCGATTGCGCGGATCATTTCATGGCGAAGGCGACGGGCGAGCTGGAGGCGCTGGGCGTGCCGCGCGGTCTCATCGCACCGTGGCTGACCGCCCGCGAGGCGCGGGTCGCCCGGCTTGCCGTTGGCGAGATTTATGTTCAGACGCCCGGCCCGCTTGCCGGCATGATGGCCGGCGCGAGGCCGGCATGACGGTGCGTCTCAGCGATCTCTCGGCCTGCTTCGAAGGCGTCATCCCCTCCATCATCGCCACCGCCTCGGCGGACGGCATGCCGAATATCTCCTATCTTTCCCATGTGGTGCGGGTGGATGAGGATCACGTCGCCCTCTCCAACCAGTTCTTCGCCAAGACCGCCGCGAACGTGCGCGCCAATCCGCATGTAACGCTGATCCTCGTCGACGGCTTCACCGGCGACCAGTTCCTGCTCGATATCGGCTTCGTGCGGTCCATCGATGCCGGGCCGCTGTTCGACCGTATCGCGCTGCAGCTGAAGGCAAGCAGCGCCCAGGTCGGCATGTCCGACGTCATGCGTCTGCGCAGCGCTGATATCTTTCGGGTGCACGCCATCGAGAAGGTCCCTTCTCCGGTGGAGCCCGAAGAGACCCCGGCGAGGCGAGCCCCCGTCAGCCTTCCTGCCCTTTCGCAGGCCGCCCGCGCCATCGAGCAGCAGGCGGAGGCCGACGAAATCATCGACAGCCTGCTTTGCGGCGTGCGTGAAGTCCTCCATTACCCGAACGCGCTGGTGCTCATCCGCGACAGCGATCGCGGCTGCCTGATCACGACGGGCAGCATCGGCTATGAGCGCTCGGGGCTCGGATCGGAGATCGCAAGCGGCGAGGGCATGATCGGGGCTGCTGCCGCAAGCGGGCAGACGATCAAGGTCAGCGACATGAGCCGCGTGCGCCGGTTCGGCGAGGCGATCAGCCTCGAGGAAGACGCGGCGGAAAACGACACGCGCAGCGTGGCCTTTCCGCAATTGCCCGGTGCGATGAGCCAGATCGCCGTGCCCATGGCCGCGCGCGGCGTCGTGACCGGCGTGCTCTTCATCGAAAGCCCGCAGCGCCTTGCCTTCCGCGAGGAAGACGAGGCGGCCCTCGAAATTCTGGCCGGGCAGGCCGCGAGCACCCTCCGGGCGAGTGAAAGAGAAGCGGCCGCCAGTGATCCGGCGCAGACCGTCGCCGCGCCGCCGACGCAACCCGCTGGCCGCAATATCCGCGTCACGCATCACCGCATGGACGACAGCGTGTTCATCGACGACGCCTATATCGTGAAGGGTGTTGCCGGCGCGCTGCTGCGCCTGATGCTCGAATGGCATCTTGGCGAGGCGCGCAGCGAATTCACCAACCGCGAAATGCGGCTGGCCGTCGGCGGCCGGATGCCCGAGATCAAGGACAACCTCGAAACCCGTCTCCTGCTTCTGCGCCGCCGGCTGGAGGAAAAGCAGGCGCCGATCCGGGTCGTCAGGGTCGGACGCGGCCGCGTCCGCCTGGAGGCGGAAGGTCCGCTCGTTCTCGACCTCGCCGGACAATAAAGCTGGCGGGACGCGCCATCTACGATCACCATCGGACAATCGCCAAAGCAGGATTCGATCCAGGCATCGACCGTATGGATGTCTCGCAACATGACCGACGTGATCAGATCGACTTCTCGCGTATGACGCGCAACACTGGTGTGCGGCGGATATAAAAGGCCCCGGCTTCCCGTTTGAGCTTCTTTAACGCCGTCATTCTCACCGACACGGCGCAATTGTTACAAATGTTACAATCTTCGATTTAATGATTTTTTTATCATGTTCTTATTAAGTGAAACGATATTGTCTCATATTGACCGAGTAAGCTCATGAAAAATATCCCGATTATCGGCAAGTTCATCGCCATTATGGCCATCTTCGGCCTCTTCTCCCTGGCGGTGGCCATTTATGGCAGCACCCAAATCCAGCACATCAACAACGAAAACAACGCCCTGCTTCACAATGAATCGAAGGCCGCGCTCATGATGGCGCGCGGCAACCGTTCATTGCAGGCGGCGCGCGGCGCGATCGGCGACCTGATGATCGCCCGCACCATGGAACGCAACGAGGCCGCGATCGACGACCTGCAGAAGAGCAAGGGAAAATTCGAGAATTTCCTGTCGCTGGCCATGGCCGCCCTACCCGCGAACCAGGCGCTTGCCGACCTCAAGACCGAAGGACTGAAGCTGCTCGACGAGACCTGCGGCCCGTCCATCGCGATGGCCAAGTCTGCGGTTTCGGCTGAGGATATCGCCAAGTCGCAGGACATCTTCATGCAGGATTGCCAGCCGCAGTTCAGCATCGTCGCGGCGCATTTTACGAAGGAAACCGATGTCGTCGTCGCCGAAGCCGACAGCAAGAGCAGCGCCCTCGAAATCCTGACCGCATCGACCGTCAAGATCATGCTTGCCGCGGTCGTCGCCGGCCTCGTCGCGGTCACCACCCTCGGCTATTTCGCGATCCGTTCCTGGCTGGTCCTGCCGATCCGCAAGCTGGAAGGCACGATGACCGTGCTGGCCGGCGGCGATCTCGCTGTCGACGTCGACGGCGGCGAGCGCAAGGACGAAGTCGGCGCCATGGCGCGCGCCGTGCAGGTGTTCAAGGACGAGGGCCTGCGCGCCCGCACGCTGTCGCACGACGCCGATACTGCACGCGAGGCCCGCGAAGCCGACCGCCTGCGCACCGCCGAGGCCGACCGCATCCGCGCCGAGGCGATGGCGGCTGCCACCGGCGGCCTTGCCAGCGGCCTGACGCGCCTCTCCTCCGGGGACCTGACCGTAGAACTACGCGAACCGTTCGCGGAAGAATTCGAAGGCCTGCGCCGCGATTTCAATGCGGCCGTCACGCAGCTGCGCGAAACCCTCGGCGCCGTCGCGACAGCGACCGCCGCCATCGATGCCGGCTCGCGGGAGCTTTCCCGCAGCGCCGACGATCTGTCGAAGCGAACCGAACAGCAAGCGGCCTCGCTGGAGGAAACCGCCGCCGCCCTCGACGAAATCACTGTCAATGTCACCAGCTCCTCCAACCGCACGGAAGAAGCCCGCTCCATGGCAATGGCGGCCAACGACAGCGCACGCCAGTCCGCGGCCGTGGTGACCAAGGCGGTCGATGCCATGCAGCGCATCGAGGGCTCCTCCTCGCAAATCTCCAACATTATCGCCGTCATCGACGAAATCGCCTTCCAGACCAACCTGCTGGCGCTGAATGCCGGGGTCGAGGCGGCACGCGCGGGCGAAGCCGGCAAGGGCTTTGCCGTCGTCGCCCAAGAGGTGCGCGAACTAGCCCAGCGCTCGGCGAAGGCCGCCAAGGAGATCAAGGACCTCATCCGCCATTCGGAGGAAGAGGTTCAGGACGGCGTCAAGCTCGTCAGCGCCACCGGCGAGGCGCTACGCGTCATCGAGGAGCGGGTCGCGACCATCAACGGCCAGCTCGACGCCATCGCCACCTCCGCCAAGGAGCAATCCGTCGGCCTGTCGCAGGTCAATGTCGCCGTCAACCAGATGGACCAGGTGACCCAACAGAACGCGGCCATGGTGGAAGAGGCCAATGCCGCCAGCAGCTCGCTGGCGACGGAATCCGATCGCCTGCGCCACCTGATCTCCCGCTTCCAGCTTGGGAATGCCAGCGGCGCGGCCCCCGTCGCCCGTCGCCCCGCCGCGGTCTCCGCCGCCACTTCCCGCACGGCCCCGTCGCCCTCGCCGGCCCGACGCATGGTGAACAAGCTGACCGCCTCGTTCGGCAGCGGTGCTACCGCCGTCAAGGAAAACGACTGGGAAGAATTCTAAGCCCCAGCCACTGACCAAAAAAGCCTATCCTCTAACGCCACGTCACATCGGAGCGGCTGAGAGAAGGTTGAACTTTCTGAATAGAGAAGAGGGGTGTCGCCTCACGCAAGCTGCAGGAACTGGCGCAGCCGGGCCGATTGCGGGTCGCGCATCACCTGCGCCGGGGCGCCGCGCTCTTCCACAAGCCCCTTGTGCAGGAAGATCACTTCGCTGGAGATATCGCGGGCCAACGCCATCTCGTGCGTCACCATGACCATGGTGCGGCCCTCTTCGGCGAGCTTCTTGATAACCAGCAACACCTCGTTGACCAGTTCCGGGTCGAGCGCCGAGGTCGGCTCGTCGAACAGCATCACCTCCGGCTTCATCGCCAGCGACCGGGCGATGGCCGCACGCTGCTGCTGGCCGCCGGAAAGCTGGTTGGGATAATGGTCGCGCTTCGGGGTGATGCCGACCTTTTCCATCAGCAGCTCGGCCTCGCCGATCGCATCCTTGCGGGAGGTGCCGAGAACATGAATCGGACCTTCGATGATGTTTTCGAGGATCGTCTTGTGCGCCCAGAGATTGAAGCTCTGGAACACCATGCCGAGGCGGGTGCGGATATGTTCGAGCTGGCGCTTATCGGCGGCGTGGTACTTGCCGTCCTTGCCCTTGACGGTGCGGATCGTTTCGCCTGAGACGGAGATTTCGCCCGCGTCCGGTGTTTCCAGATAGTTGATGCAGCGCAGGAGCGTGCTCTTGCCGGAACCGCTGCTGCCGATGAGTGAGATGACGTCGCCCTGCTTCGCCTCGAAGGAGATGCCCTTCAGCACCTCGACGGAGCCGAAGCTCTTGTGGATGTTGTTCACCGAAAGCGCTGTTGCGGCCATGTTCGTTCCCTTCATGGAATTGCTCATGCCTTCGCCGTGCGGTAGCGGGTGAGCCGGGTTTCGACCACGCCCATGACCCGCGACAGGATGAAGACGACCGTGAAATAGATGATGCCGGCGGCGATCAGCGGCTCGAAGATCAAGAGCGACTGGCGCTGCAGCATGCGCGCCGTGCCCATCACTTCGAGGATGGTGATCGTCGAGGCGAGCGACGTCGATTTCAGCAGAATGATCAGGTCGCCCGTCAGCACCGGCAGGCAGGCGCGGAAGGCCTGCGGCAGGGTAATGCGGCGCAGGATCATCAGCCCCGGCATGCCGATCGATTTCGCTGCCTCGATCTGGCCGCGCGGCACAGCCTTGATCGCCCCGCGGATGACCTCGGCATTGTAGGAGGCCTGGTTGAGGCTGAGCGCAAAGATCGCATACCACAGGCCGTCGCGCATATAGGGCCAGAGGAAGCTGTGGCGCACCCAGGTTCCGGGCAGCACCTGCCCCAGGCCGTAATAGATGAGATAGATCTGCACCAGAAGCGGCGTGCCGCGAAAGACGAAGGTGAAGAGATAGGCCGGCACCGAAAGCAGCCGGCGGCTGGAGAGCCGGGCAAGCGCGGCCAGCGTGCCGATGGCAAGGCCGAAAGCGCCGGCCACCACGGTCAAGAGCAGCGTCAGGGGTGTCGCCTTGATGAGGGCCGGCAGGAAGCCGATGACGTTGGAGATCGTCTCCATCAATGATGCCCCCGGTTGAGACGGCGCTCGATCCTGTCGATCACCAGCGCGGAGATGAGCGTGATCGCCAGGAACAGGACGGCCGTCAGCCCATAGAAGAAGATGTATTGCTTGGTGCCCGCCGCTGCCCGGTAGCCGGTGTAGAGCAGTTCGGTGAACGAGCCGAGCACGCTGATGATGGCGCTTTCCTTGGTGATCGACAGCCAGAGATTGCCCATGCCGGGCACGGCGTGGCGCATCATCTGCGGCAGCACGATGCGCAGGAAGATCTTGTGCTGCGGCATGCCGATCGAAACCGCCGCCTCCACCTGGCCGGGCGGCACCGCGAGAAAGGCCGAACGCAGCACTTCGGTCATGAAGGCGCCGCAGACGAAGGCGAGCGCGATGATCGCCGCCCAGAACGAGCTGAACTGGAAGGTCTCGGCAACGAGGCCGAAATGCTTGAGAACGCGCTCGGCGCTGCTGGCGACCGAGAAATAGAGAAGCAGGATGACCAGCAGTTCGGGCAGCGAGCGCACGACCGTCGTATAGATGTCCGCCAGCAGGCGCGGCAGCCGATTTTTCGACAGCTTGCCGGCCGCCCCGAGGAAGCCGAAGAGCACCGCAACCACATAGGCGACCGCGGAGACCTGCAGGGTCATCAGCAGGCCCCAGGCGAAATCGTCGCCCCAGCCCTCGCCGCCCCATGCAAGCAAGTGCATGTAATTGTCCATCGGCCCCTCCCCGGTTCGCGCGCCGGCCTCACTTCAAACGAAACGGGCGGCGGGGGCGAAACACCCGCGCCGCCCGCAAGAAGCCGTTACTTCTTGCCGAAGATCCACTGATCGACGAGCTTCTGGACCGTGCCGTCCTTTTCCAGCGCGGCAAGGCCGGCATTGACCTTGTCAAGTGTCGCCGCATCGCCCTTGCGCACGGCATAGGCCACGCCCTCGCCGAGAACGGCGTTCTTCGGCACTTCGACCTTGACCTCGTAGTCAGCACCATCCGGCGATTTCAGGAAGGTCTGGATGTAGAGATCGGGGACCAGCACGTAATCGACGCGGCCGGCGACGAGATCGGCGACGGAGTTGTCGGCGGTGTCGTAGCTCTTGGCCTCGGCGCCGGTCAGGTACTTGGCGACATAGGCCGCCTGCACGCTCGACGTCTGCACGCCGATGATCTTGCCTTCGACGCTGGCGGGATCGACGATCTTGCCGGAACCGTCCGGCGCATCGATGACCTTGATCTCGCTCGTGTCACCCTTGGAGCCGACGAAGGAGGTGCCTTCGGTATAATAAGGCGTCGAGAAATCGACGACCTGACGGCGCTCGTCGGTGATCGAGAAGGCGCCGATGATGAAATCGACCTTGTTTTCCTTCAGCGACGGGATCAGGCCGTCCCAGGCCATCTGGGCGATGTCGCACTTCACAGCCATCTTCTCGCACAAAGCGCGCGAAAGGTCGGCTTCGAGACCTTCCCACTCGCCGGCGGAATTGACCTGGGTGAAGGGCATGTAGGGCTCCGGCGTCATGCCGAGGCGCAGCGTGTCCTCGGCCAGCACGCTGCCGGTGGCAAGGACAAAGGCAATCCCTGCAAACAGGGCAGTCTTCAACGTCTTCATGATGTCTCCTCCTCAGGATTGCGCGCAGGCATTTCCGGCCGAAGCGACATCGCTTCGGCCTTTGGTCATCAGATAAAACAAAGTCTCAGAGCGTGTTGCTGAACCAGCGCAGCGACATGCAGGACAGGCCGGCATCGATCTTGCCGATCTCGGTGGTTTTCATCGGCACGACCTTGTAGCCGAGCTTGTCGAGCATCTCGATCGTGCGCGGGAAATCGGAGCCGACCATAACGACGTCGTTGACGCGCAGCGCATTGGCCGCCGGCTCTTCGCCTTCCGGAATGATCACCTGCTTGAAGCGATCGAAGGCGCCGGATTTCGCCAGCCGCGCGGTCGACAGCACGGTCTCGTCGTCAAGCAGCGAGCAATCGGTCTTGAAATGCAGCACGCCTTCCGGCGTGGCAACGATCTCGCTCTTGCGGCCGAGCTTTTCGAGGCAGGCCCGCAGCGCCTCGGCGCCGACCTTGTCGGTACGGGCGGAAAGGCCGATCATGACGCTTTCGCGGGTGGTGAGCACGTCGCCGCCATCGGCAAAGCCGCCGGCCGGCAGTTCGAGCACGGTTTCGAACATCGCGCGCAGGGTCGGCTCGATCTCGGCCGTTTCCTTGACGCGGGTCTCCGTGCCGGGACGCAGCAGGATCGCGCCTTCGGTGAAGGTCAGCGCCGGGTCCTCGACGAAGATCGAATCCGGGAAGGCTTCGAGCGCCGGCAGCACCGTGACCTTCACGCCGGCATCCTTCATCGCGGCAATATAGGCGCCGTGTTCGGCCTTCACGCCCTCATAGGTGGGGTTGCCGCGATCGTCGGCGCGCAGGCCGTTGACGACCGACAGAGACGGGGTGCGGACGATGATGTTGTTGAACTGGTATACGGGGCGTGACTGCGACATATCTCTTTGCCTTTGGCTGGAATTGAGGTGCTTCTATCGACCGGATGCGACGGCGTAAAGTTTTTGCGTACCGGCCGGTTCTCTTCTCGACAGATGAATGCCTGCAAGCATGCAGCGCACCGAACCGCCGGCAAGCTCGATGGTCGGAACGTCGAAGGCCAGGATGCGGGCCGAGGCTTCGAGCGCCGCGATCTGGTCGGGCCGAAGCGAGGCAAGCGCACGGGCCGACATGACGACCACGCGACCGTCCGAACCCTCAAGTTCGATGGCATTGCCCGCGAAATTCTCGATCTGCTCCATCGTAAGCTCGATGGCCTGACGCCCGGTTTCTTCCAGCCGCGCGCAGATTTCCTGCCGGCGGGCGGCATCCGGGATCATGCCCGAGCCGATCAGGGCGAAGTCCGTGCCGATGCACATCAGCACATTGGTATGGTAGATCGAATTGCCGTTGCGGTCGACGGCGTCGAAGACCATCGGCTCGAAATTGAAGTGGGTGCAGAACCGCTCGAGCGCCACTTCGTTGGTGCGGTTGGAGCGGGCGGCATAGGCGACGCGGCCGATATGGTCGAGCACCATCGCGCCGGTGCCTTCCAGGTAGACGCCGTCCTTTTCGAGACCCGAATAATCGATGACGTCCTGAACCCGGTATTCGGTCTTCAGCATCTCGATGATATCGGGGCGGCGCTCGCTCTGGCGGCTTTCCGAATACATCGGATAGATCGCCACATGGCCGCCCGAATGGGTCGAGAACCAGTTGTTCGGGAAGACGGAATCCGGACGGGCCGCGGTCTCGTCCTCGAACAGATGGACGGCAACGCCCGCCTCGCGCAGGCCGTCGGCCATGCGGGTGACTTCCTCATGGGCGGCCATGGCGATCGCCGAGGGCTTACGGGCCGCGTCGGTCGCCTGGAAGGCGTTGTCCTTGGCCGTCATCGGGTTCGGGCCGAAATGGTGCGGGCGGATCATCACGACGCCCTTCGGCGCCTGTACGGACAGTCTCTTCATCTCAGGCAGCGCTCCGCTCGACCGCAGTGCCGATACCGACATACCGAACCATGTTTCCACCTCCATCGGAACTTTCGATGAAGTGAGCCTAAGCTGGCAAGAAATGAGTTGAAATTTCAAACGTGCTGAATCATGTCGGCGTGATTGCGCAATTTGCGCAGAGGGACTATACAATTTTCATGCACATTTTCGACGAACTCGACCACCAGCTCATCTCCCTTCTGCGGGAAGACGGGCGGGCGCCCGTCTCCAAGATCGCATCGGTGCTCGGGGTATCGAGGGCGACGGTGCAGACGCGGATCGACCGGCTTCTCGACAGCGGGGCGGTACTCGGCTTTACGCTCCGGGTACGACAGGACTACGACAACCGCGGCATCCGGGCGATCATGATGATCGAGGTGGGCGGACGCACGACGACGAAGGTGATCAAGTTCCTGCGCGGCCTGCCGCAGCTCCATGCCTTGCACACCACGAACGGCGCCTGGGACCTCGTCGCCGAAATCCGTGCCGACAGCCTCAGCGATTTCGACCGGATTCTGCGCGAGGTGCGCGACGTGGACGGCATCATCAACAGCGAAACCAGCATCCTGCTGAGTTCGGTATAGCGGCGGCGGCGAACGCCGGTCCGCCCATAGAGAGAGGGACAGCATGTTTGACGTCATCGATACCGGTTCGGACCCGGCGGATATTCCGGTCAGCGAGGTCGTGCGCGCCGGCAATCACGTCTGGTCGGTCCATATCTCCGAACACCCGGTGAACGGCGATCTGGTGCTCGGCGATATCGAAGCCCAGACGCGCCGCACGCTCGGAAACCTCGACATCGCCATCCGCGCCGCCGGCGGCACGCTGGCCGATGTCGTGCAGGTACAGGTCTTCCTCGTCGACAAGACGGATTTCGACGGCATGAACAAAGTCTATGCGGAATTCTTCAAGGCGCCCTATCCGGTGCGTGCGACCGTCGTGGTGAAGGAGCTTCTGGCCGAGGGCCTGCGCATCGAAATCCTCGCGCAAGCCGTGCTCGGCAACGCCGCATCCTGAGGGGGAAGGCGGATTTCATGAGCGAGCGCCCGTCGCCGAAGCGGAACGGGCGCATCGCAGATGCACGTTTCAGGCCGCAGCAGCCGGTGTCGGTTCGCCGAGCGACAGCATCAGGCGATTGGCCCAGTTGAAGAACGAGGCGCTGTGGATCAGGTCCGAGATTTCCTCATCCGTGAGACCGGCCTTGCGCAGGCGCTCGACATGCACCGTGCCGAAGACGGGCGGCGTGGCGCTGAGCGCGACGGAGGCGGCCACGATGGCATTCCATCGCTCTCCGAGATCGGCCGAAACACCCTCGTCCAGAAGCTTCTGCACATCCTCGGGGCGCTTGGAATGCTGCGAGGCGAAACGTGAATGCACCGACGCGCAGAGGATGCAGCCGTTGAGGCGGGAGGCCGCGGTGGCCGACAGTTCCCGCTCGGCGCGCGGCAGGCCGTCCTTGGTGTTGTAGAAGATGTCGTTGTCCGTCTTGGTGCGCGCCTGCAGGATGTCGGGATCGCGCGCCAGCAGCGCGAAATAGGACGATTTGGCACGCGCCTTATCGACGAGGGCTTCGTAATGCCGGTCGCTCAGGTCTTCTTCGGCGAGCGGCTGGAGCCATGCGGTCCAGCCGATATGATCCTGCGTGAAGACGACGGGCGGATTTTCGATTGCGGGTTCGAGAATGGTGTCGGTCATGGAATATCTCCGTCAGGCTGCCGCAAGGGTCTTCAGTCCGGCAACGACCCGGATCTGGAAGGCGAGGAACGAAACGAGCTGGGACAGCGTGACGATACCCGTCGTGCTCCAGCCGGCGGAAAGCAGTTTCTGCAGGGCGGTGGGGCTTGCATCGCGGGGACGGAAGACCAAGAGATGCACGTGTTCGAGCCCGGCCGCCAGCTTCGTGCCGAGCACGGCCCGGTCGGCCTCGCCGATGGCAAGCACCGGCCCGGCGGCATTTTCGGGGCTGAGAGGGCCGGCCGGGTAGTTTCCATAGGGGCCTTCGGCGCGGCTCAGTTCGGCCAGCGTCGCGATGGTGGAGAGAAGGACCGCACCATTGTCGGAACCAGCGAGTTTTTCGGCATAGAAGGCGGTGGTCTGGGGCTCCGCATGCAGCGATGCCGCGAAGGTCGCGATAGCGAAGCGTTCGGCCAGCGAAACCTCGCTTGTCTCGGCAGGGGCAAAGAGGGCGAGCCAGCTCTTCTGAGCATGTTCGCGGGTCACCGGCCGGCGGTCGCGCAGCGTGGCGGTCTTCGTCTCGGGCTGGATACCGGCGAGATGGTCGATGATGTCGATCGTATCGGTCATGAATGTCTCTCTTGATTACTGGGCAGCGACGAGCTGCGGTTCGGAAGGGCCGCGCCAGCCGAGGGCGGGCGCGACCTCGGCGGCGATCAACTCGATCGAGCGGAGGATATCGGCGTGCGGCGGATCGATGGAGTGGACCTGGAAGACAAGGTCGGTGACCCGCGCCAGCGCCGTGTCCTGCTTCAGGGAAGCGATAACGTCGTCCGGCGTGCCGACATGGCTGTCCAGCCCCCTGATCAGGTCCTCGACCGTATCGCCGGGAATGCGGTGGCCGAGTTCGGCGAAGCGGTCGGCGCCGCGCCGCAGGCCCGTCTCCGCCAGCGCCAGCGCGCGTTTGCGATCGTCGGCGACGAACAGGCTGCGCGAGCCGAGGATGCGCGGCGCGCGGCCCTTGGGCAAGCCGGCGAGATAGGCGTCGATGATCGGGTTCTGGATGTCGCCGAGGGTGGCGTCCGGCTTGCCCGCCGGGCGCGGCTGCGTCCGCGACAGCATCAGGCCGTCGCCGCTCAGCCCCGCAAGACGCGCGCCTTCGACGGAGAAGGTCGCAAGCCAGACGTGGTCGGCGAGATCGGGCGCATGCGGGTAGAGAACATTGCCGCCCTTCAGCGGCTTGCCCGACCAGGCCGCGCGGACGATATCGAGATTTTCCGCATAGACCGCGCCGCGTTTGTCGGAATCGATGCCGAAGGCCTCAAAGGATTCGCGCGTGCCGCCGGTACCGAAGCCGATCTCCAGCCGCCCCCCGGAGAGAAGATCGAGGACGGCGGTGTCTTCGGCAACGCGGATGGCGTTTTCCATGGGAAGCGTGATGACCCCGGTCCCGAGCCGGATTTTCGACGTCTGCGCCGCGACATGGGCGAGAAACACGGTGGGCGACGGAAGCCCGCCTTCATCCGCATGGAAATGGTGCTGGGCGATCCAGGCGCTGTCGAAGCCGTTGCGCTCCGCATGGACGATCTGTTCGGCGGCGAGGCGATAGCGCTCGCCGGCGGGCACATCGTCGAGCAGGCGGGTGAAGAAGCCGAGGCGTTTGGGGGTCATGATATCGATCCGGTTGAAAGGGCAGTGGCGCGCGGAAGTTTGCGGCCGGGAATGGCGGCGATGAGTTCGCGCGTATAGGCGCTGGAGGGGGCGTTGAAGACCTGCTCGACCGGGCCATGATCGACCTGCCGGCCGTTCTGCAGCACGGAGACGGTGTCGGCGATCTGGCGGACGACCGCGAGGTCATGCGAGACGAACACGTAGGTCAGGCCGAGATCCCGCTGCAGCTGCGCCAGCAGGGCAAGGATCTGCGCCTGCACGGTGACATCGAGCGCCGAGACGGCTTCGTCGAGGACGACGATCTCAGGTTCGAGCACCAGCGCGCGGGCGATGGCGACACGCTGCCTCTGCCCCCCGGACAGCGCATGCGGCAGGCGGGAGAGGATGCCGGCAGGCAGGCCGACCCGTTCGATGATCGCCGTCACCTGCGCTTCGCGCGCCGCCCGGCCAATGGGCTCGAAGTTGAGCAGCGGCTCCTCGACGATGGCGCGGACGGTCTGGCGCGGATCGAGCGAGCCCCACGGGTTCTGGTAGACGAGCTGCACCTTGCGCCGGAACTGGCGGAGACTGCCGGATTTGAGACTGCCGACATCGAAATCGTCGATCAGGGTCTGGCCGCTTGTCGGCTTCTGGAAGCCGGCGATGGCGCGGATCGTCGTCGTCTTGCCCGAGCCGGATTCCCCGACGATGGCGTGCGTCGTGCCCCGCGCCACGGTGAAGGAGACATCATCGACCGCCCGGTATGTCCGGCCGCCCGGCAGGTCGAAATCCTGCACGAGATTGCGGACGACGACGGCCGGCGCACGGCTCGCTTCGACTGCAGGCCGGGGCTGCGCGATGATCAGCGAGGGGACATCGGAGAGCAGTTTTCGCGTATAGGCGCTTTCGGGCGCGGCGAGCACGGCTGCCGTTTCGCCTTGCTCCTGAATGCGCCCGCCCTGCAGCACGATGATCCTGTCCGAACGGTCGGCGGCGACGCCGAGATCGTGGGTCACGAACAGGACCGCGGTTCCGTATTCGCGGCGCAGATCGTCGATCAGGTCGAGGATGCGGCGCTGCACCGTCACGTCGAGGGCCGAGGTCGGCTCGTCGGCGATGATCAGGGCGGGCCTCAGCGCAATCGCGATGGCGATCAGCACGCGCTGCTTCATGCCGCCGGAAAGCTCATGCGGATATTGCCGCACGCGCAGTTCCGGGTCGGTGAGCCCGACATGGGCGAGCAGTTCGATGACGCGGCGGTCGGCGTCGCGCCGGTCGATGCGGCCGTGCAGTTCGAGGATTTCGCGCACCTGCGCGCCGACGGTCAGGACCGGGTTGAGGGAATTGCCGGGGTCCTGCGGGATCAGGCTGACGACCGCGCCGCGGATATTGCGCAGGCGTTTGGCGCTCCAGCGGGAGATATCCTCGCCATTGAGGCGGATGGAGCCGGATTCGAGGCGTCCATTAGCCGGCAGGAGGCCGATGACGGCCTGCGCCGTCGAGGTCTTGCCCGAGCCGCTTTCGCCGACAAGCGCAACGACTTCGCCCGGCTGGACGGAAAAGGAAACGCCATGCACGACCGTCGTGCGGCTGTCGCCCTGACTGTAGGAAACGTGGAGGTCCCGGACATCGAGAACCGGCTTGCCGAAGGTGCTCATCGTGCGGCCCTCCCGATCGACTGGCTGATGCGGTTTGCCGAAAGCACCACGGCGACGACGATCAGGCCGGGGGCTGCAGTGAGCCACCAGGCGGTGGCGAGGTAGTTGCGGCCTTCCGCGATCAAGAGGCCCCATTCCGGCGTCGGGGGCGGGGCGCCGTAGCCGAGAAAGCCGAGCGTCGAGATCTGCAGGATCGCCCAGCCGAACTGGACCGCCGTATAGGCCACGACCGAGGTCAGCGAATTCGGCAGGATATGCCGCCAGAGCACCTTGCCGAAGGTGCCGCCGCTGCCGAAGGCAGCCTCGACGAATTCGGCATTCCTCACCCGCACCACCTCGGAGCGCATCAGCCGCGCGAAGCCGGCAATGGCGGTGGCGCCGACGGCGATGGCGGCGTTGAGCGTGCCGAAGCCGAGAATGATGATGATGCTGAGCGACAAAAGCAGCGTCGGGATCGATAGCAGCACATCGACGAACCGCATCAGCACCGCATCGACCCGGCCGCGCACCGAGCCTGCGAGAAGGCCGAGCGCCGTGCCGACGACCAACCCCACCCCAACGGCGGCGACCGCGCCCGAGAGCGAATGAACCGCGCCATGGACGATGCGGGCGAAGAGATCGCGGCCGAGCGAATCCGTCCCGAGGATATGGGCGGCGGACGGCGCCTTCAGCTGGCCGCCCGGCATGCCTTCGAGAGGATCGTAGGCGGTGAAGAGCTGCGGCGCGACCGCCCATAAAAGCACGGTGGCGAGAACGAGCCAGGCCAGCGCCAGGCCGAAGGGAAACGTCAGGATGCGGCCCGACAGATTGCGGCGGTCGCCTTTCGGGGCTGACCGGCCGGCGGCATGGTCGACCGCGATGAGAATATCCACGCTGGTCATGATTAAGCCCCGTTTCTGGTTCTGAGCCGCGGATCGAGGAAGGGATAGGCAAGGTCCACGGCAAGGTTGATGGTGACGAAGGCGGCGGCGGAAATCACCACCACGGCCTGCAGCACGGAAAGATCCTGATTGCTGACGGCCTTTTCCGTGAGGCCGCCGATGCCGTTGAGGCCGAAGACGGTCTCGGTGACGACGGCGCCGGCCAGAAGCTCGCCGAACAGCACGCCGGCAATGGTCAGGGTCGGCAGGAGCGCATTGCGCGCGACATGCCGCCAGAGCAAATGAAGCTCGCCGGCACCCTTGGCGCGCGCGACGCCGACGAAGGGACGCGTGCGGATTTCGTCGATGTTGCGGATGAGGATCTGGGCGAGCGGCGCGGCAATCGGCACGGAGAGCGTGGCGACGGGGAGAATGAGGCTTTCCCACGGACCGGGATTGATGACCGACACCAGCTTCAGCCGGAAGGAGAAAATCTGGATGAGCATGATCGCTAGCCAGAAGACCGGCACCGAAATGAAGAGAGACGGCAGCGACTGGACCAGATTCCTCAGCCAGGCGAACGGCGCAATCGACGACAGGAAGGCAATGAAGACCGCGAGCACCACCGCCGCGCCAAAACCGAGGGCGGCGAGCCTGAGCGTCGGCGGCAGGTTGGTCGCAAGCTGCACTGAGACCGGCACGCCGGCCTGCATCGAATAGCCGAAATCCCCCTGCAGGAAGTTCGCGAAGGTATGGGCATATTGAACCAGCACGCCGGAATCGATCGCATAGGCCTGCCGGATCTCGCGGATCTGGTCGGCGCTGAGGCCGAATTCAGGGTTCAGGAACTTGATCAGCACCGCATCGCCGGGCATGGCCTGCAGGATGATGAAGGACAGGGTGAAGGCCGCCCACAACACAAGCACCGCCTGCCCGATCCGTCCAGCAACATAGCGTGTCATCGCATCTCTCCGAAAATCGGGCATGGCCGGCAGAGCCGGCCATGCCGGGCTGGATTACTTGTCCAGCCAGGTGCTGTAGAAAGAGGGGCGGCCGACCGCCTCGAAGGCGATGCCCTTGACGTAAGCTGCACCGGCAAAGGCCTGCGGCTCCTCGAAGATCGGCACGGCATAGGCCTGATCAAGCACATAGGCCTGCGCTTCGCCGACGGCCTTCAGGCGCTTTTCGCGGTCGGGCTGCGAGGCGATCTCGTCGAGGATGGCGTTCAGCTTCTCGTCGGCGAACGTCTGGACCTTGTCGCTCGTGCCGCCCTTCTGCAGCAGCACGTTGCGCAGCGTCGGATAATACTGGCTCTTGACGACATCCGGGTCGGCGCGGCCGACCATGGCGACGGCAACCGGCGTCTTCTGCGGATCGAGTTCATCGACGATCTTGGTGCCGGCATCGCCGGCGAGCACGTTGAAGGTCACGCCGATCTTGCCCCATTGCTGGGCGATGAGCTGCAGCACGGCCTGGCTCTGCGGCTGCGGCAGGGAGGCATAGGAGGTCAGCACCAGCTTCTGGCCGTCCTTTTCGCGCACGCCATCGGCGCCGACCTTGTAGCCAGCTTCATCCAGCAGCGCCTTTGCCTTTTCCGGGTCGTAACCCAGCTTGTCGGTCTGCGGCACATAGCCGAGCGCTGCGGACGACAGGATGGAGGTCGCCTTCGGATAATTCTTCGAAAACAGCGTCGAGATGATCTCGTCGCGATTGACGGCGAGCGAAAGCGCCTTGCGGACCTTGACGTCGGAGACGAGCGGATTGTCGGCGCGGAAGACGATGGAATTGTTGACGCCACGCGTACCCGGCGCATAGAGCGTGAAGCCCTGGCCTTCGACCTGCTGCTCGTCATAGGCCTGGATCTGGCGGATGAAATCCGCCTGTCCCGCCAAAAGCGCGCCGATGCGAACACCGTCCTCGCCGGTGATGACGTACTTGATCTCATCGAGATAGGCGCGGCCCTGATGATCCAGCTTGGCCGGCCCCCAGTTGTAGTCTTCACGCGCCTTGAGATCGAGCGACTTGCCGATGGTCTCCTGCGAGACGACGAAGGGGCCGGAGCCGACGATCTTGGTCGCATCGCCCAGCTGCTCGAAGGGCAGCGCCAGCGTCGAGAGCGAAACGATGCCGGAGCCGATGACCGAGGTGCCCTGCAGGAAGCCGGGCGACGGCTTCTTGAAGTGGAATTTCACGGTGAGCGGATCGATGACCTCGCTGCGCTCGTAATTGTTCACCACTTCCGAGATCGGCTGCTTGAGGCCCTTGTTGCCGAGGCCGAAAGTGTCGAAATTCTTGGCGACGGCGGCGGCGTCGACCGGCGTGCCATCGGAGAAGGTCACGCCCGACCGCAGCTTGAACGTATATTCCGTCGCATCGTCGTTGACCTGCCAGGATTCGGCGAGCCACGGCTCGATCTCCAGCGTCTTCGGGTTCTGATAGGTCAGCTTGTCGGTGATCTGGTTGAGAATACCGCCGTTCGGATAGAACCCGCCGGCCGGCGGATAGAGGTTGGTGTGGGACTGCTGCTCCAGATAGACCAGCGTGCCGCCCTTGACCGGGCTGTCGGCTGCGGAGGCGGTGAAAACAGTGGCGGCCAGAATGCCGATGCTGAGGGCGATGAGTTTGCGATAGGGCTTCATGGTCAGGTCCGGTTTCAGGGAGACCTAACCTTATCCATAAAATCCAATAATCTATGGATTTAGTATTCTATTTTTAAGATACCGCGCGGAACGTTCTTTTGCCGGTGCCCCATCCGACACAAAGTCGTTTCACGCCAATCCGCGGGCAAAGCGTCGGCCTGCCCGGATCAGGTCGGGGTGGCGGCGGCGGAACGCCTCACCCAGCAGCGTACCGCAATCCCTCCCGGCGCTCGCTCGTCAAAGATCGATGGCAGGCTCGACGATCGCCATTGTCGATTCGACGTGATAGCGCGCGGCGCGATCGGCTTCGTCTTCATCACGAGCGACCAGCGCATCGAAAATGCGGCGGTGCTGAAGATTGGTTTCCCTGACCTCGACTTCGGAAAACAGGATCGGCACCCGCAGCATCCAGTAGTGGAACTGCGTTCGCTCATGGAACTGCCCGAGCAAAGCATTCTTGGATGCAACAACGATCTGCTTGTGAAACTGCGTGTTGAGGCTGTTCAGTTCGCTGCGGGTCAGCGTTTCACCGGGCTCCATCGCATCGATCAATCGGGAAAGCGTATCCAGTTCGCCTTGCTCGGCGTGGCGGGCAGCAAGCCTTGCGGTGGACGCCTCGATCGCCGCGCGACTTTCGAAGATGACGCGCACCTGGCTGCGATCGATCGTTTCCACGACCCAGCCCCGCTCACGGCTAAGAAACCCTTCCCCCTGGAGCAGCAGCAGCGCCTCGCGCACCGGCGTTCGCCCGACGCCGAGCCGCTCGCACAGATCGTCTTCGACGAGCCGCTGTCCGGGTTTCAACTCCGCGCCGAGAATCATACTGCGCAGGCGGTTGCGCACGTCCGATGCGATGAATTCTCCGGCGGCGGCTTTTCTTGATGCCATGGATACTGCCCCTTTTCCCGGTGGCCTATGTTCGCTCCGGTGAAGATGAATATATTTCTTCGTGTATGGAGCAATGATCTACCGCATTCAAGGGCTGCCGCCCACGGAAAGGAAGGCACAAGTCCTTCCGCCTACGCCCCCCGGTTCCTGCAAGCACCGCCGCGCCGCTTCGACAGCCTGTCGCAGAAGTGGCGCCAGGCCGCGGTCGGCGTCACCCAGCTTGGCAGCATGGCGAACCCCATATTGCCCGCCCTGATCAAAAGCACGTTCGTCATGGCGAAACTCCTTTTCCGCTTGGTTTCACGCCGGCTGCCCCTCTCCCTTTCGGGCGACCAGCCCGCTTGCGATGATCAAAGCCGCTCCCGCGACCGTCATCGCGTCGGGGATCGTGCCGAATACGAGATAGCCGAAGCCCGTGGCCCACAGGAGATGGGTATAGGAAACCGGCGCAAGTCGGGACACCTGCGCCTCCGGCCGGCGATAGGCGAAGGCAATGGCGACATGCGCCGCCAGCCACAAGACAGCTGTGGCGCAAGACAGGACCAGCTGGGCGACAGTCAATCCCCGGAAGACGAAGGGCAGCGCCGCGCTTAGCAACACGAAGCCCGTGAGGGAGGAATAGGCAAGCGTCGTTGCCAGACTGTCGGCCACCACCGCCCGCCGCGTCATCACCAGCGCCGTCGCCCAGCAGGCGGCGGACGCGATCGAGAAAAGTGCAGCGGGATTGTAACCGGCAAAGCCCGGACGCAGGATGACCAGCACGCCGAGCAGGCCGCCGAAAACGCCCACCCACCGCCACACAGGCACGCGTTCCTTGAGGATGAGCACGCACAGCAGCGTGACGAGGCAGGGCGAGATGAAGACGAGCGCGGTCGCCTCCGCCACCGGCTGGAGGCTGAGTGCGGCCACCAGCAGGATCGTCGCCCCGGCCATGCCGACGCCACGGATGATCTGCGCGGCCGAGACCGCGCTGCGGGCGGGCCTGCCGAAGCGCAGACAGACGGCGCAAAGCAGGGCCGAGGCCGCGAGGTAGCGAAACCAGGCGATCTGCAACGGATGGAACGTTACCGACAGATGCTTGGCGATGATGTCCGACGCGGCGAACAGCAACATGGCCGCGAGGCACAGCAGGACGCTTTCGCGCCCCCGCACGGCCGCGCCGAAATCAAATCCGGCTGCCCCGTTGTAAAAGATGCGCGTCATCCCGAAGCTCAGGATTTGCGGATTTCGAGCACGATGCCAGCCTGTTCGCGCGTGTCGAAATAGCAGAAGCCGGAACCGTCCGTGCGCTTGCCGCGAGCCACGACACCGAGACCGAGCGCACGGCCCTGGGCTTCCGCCGCATCGCGATCCGCAACCTCGAAGCCGAGGTGATAGACGCCCTCGCCGCGTTCGTCGAGAAATCGCTTTTGCGGCGAATCCAGTTCGCCCGGATCGCAGAGCTGGATCTGCACGTTGTCGAGATCGCAGCACTTGTAGCGCATGGCATCCGAGGCCGCCTTGTTGGGCACGTCGAATTCGAGATAGGCGCCCTTCTTGGGATAGTCGAACCAGGGGCCGACCCCGAGGCTCTCATAATAGGCGACGGTCTTTTCGAGATCGTGGACGACGATGCAGACGTGATGCAGGGTGTTGAAGATATGGGTCATGTCGATGCTTCCTTCGGAAGGGGTAAGGCTTCGCCGGCTGGCCGAGCCGGCGGCCTTGTCATGGAAGGTTCGGTGGGGCTATTGGGCCGGCAGCAGCTTGGACAGGAACTGCCGCGCGCGGTCGCTCTTCGGCGCGGTGAAGAAGTCCTTCGAGCGCGCATCCTCGGCGATCCTGCCGCCCTCCATGAAGATCACCCGGTCGGCCACGTCGCGGGCGATGCCCATGTCGTGGGTGGCGATCAGCATGGTCTGGCCTTCCTCGGCCAGCTTGCGGATCGTCTCGACCACTTCCTGCGCCAGTTCGGGGTCAAGCGCGGATGTCGGCTCATCGAGCAGGAGGACGCGCGGCTGCATGGCGAGTGCCCTGGCGATCGCGACGCGCTGCTGCTGGCCGCCGGAAAGCTCTGAGGGGTATGCGGTTGCCTTCGCCTTCAGCCCCACCTTGTCGAGCAGATCCAGCGCCAGGGCCAATGCTTCCGCCTTCGGGCTCTGCAGGACATGCACCGGACCGCTCATCACGTTCTGCAGCGCGGTCATGTGCTTGAACAGATTGAAGTGCTGGAAGACCATGCCGATCTTCTGCCGTTGCCGGCTGATGTCGGCGTCGGACAGCTCATAGAGCGCTCCTCCGCCCAACCGGTAGCCGATCAGGTCGCCGTGCACGTAGATCCGGCCGGCGGAGATGGTTTCAAGGTGATTGACGCAGCGCAGCAGCGTGGACTTGCCGGCCCCGGAAGGCCCGAGCAATGCCACGACCTCGCCCTGCGGCACATCGAAGCTGACATCGGTGAAGGCCGAGACAGGCCCCCATTTCTTGGAGACGCCGACCACGGAGACGGCGTGGGACTGTTCGGGTGCGGTGCTCATCTTTGCGGGAAAACCTTTTCGAGGACGGTCTGGATCGCTGTCGCGAAGGCGGTCATGACGAGATACCAGAAGGCGGCGACGGCCAGCAGTTCGACGACCTGGAAGTTGGAGGAATAGATATCCGTCGCGACGCGCAGCAGTTCGAGATAGCCGATGGCCGAGGCGAGCGAGGACGACTTCAACAGCATGATATACTGGTTGCCGGCCGCCGGAATGATGATGCGGCCCGCCTGCGGTATGACGACCTGGGTGAGCACCTGGCGCTGGGTCATGCCGAGCGCGGTGGCCGCGGCCCGCTGCCCCTTGTCGACGGCGAGGATACCGGCGCGGATGATCTCGCTCATATAGGCGCCTTCCGCCAGGCTGAGCCCGGCGAGCGCGGCGAGGAACGGCGTGACCAGCGCGGTCGTCGGCGCCGAAAACAGCGGCTCGGCCATGAACGGCAGGCCGATCGTGATCGAGGGGAACATGATCGGCACTGCGTTGAACCAGAAGATGAGCTGGATCAGCATCGGGGTGCCGCGGAAGAGATAGACATAGGTCGAGGAGATCGCGACCAGAATGGGATTGCCGCTGACCCGCATCAGGGCGGCGACGAAGCCGATGGCGGTGGCGATGAACAGCGCCAGCGTGCCGAGCATGAGGGCGTTGACCGCCCCCATGACGATGAGCGGATCGAAGATGTAATCGGCAAAGATACCGAGATTGACGATCCGCGCGCGGATGGCCGCATGGACGATCGTGATCACAACCAGCAGGGCGACGGCGCCGAGGACCCAGGCTCCCCAGCGGCGTCGATGAACGATCGGAAGTTCGGAGGCGGAGAGACGATCCGTCACGGCCATGATCTTTCCTCCCCGTGTCAGCGCTTGCTGGCCGGCAGGTTGACGCTGATCTCCGGCAGCACGGCGCCGCCGACGCCCCACTTGTCCATGATCGCCTTGTAGGCGCCGTCAGCCAGCATTTCCTGCAGCGTCGTCTTCACCGCGTCGCGCAGGCCCGCATTGTCCTTGGAGAAGCCCCAGGAGGTGATGTAGGGCGTCAGCATGTAATTGCCGCCGACGATGGAATATTTGCCGGGAAACTGGGTGCCCATGTAGGCGAGCGCCGGGAAGTCGCCGAGATAGGCGTCGACGCGCTTGAGGTCGAGCTGCATGCGCGCGTCCGGCGCGGACGGAAGCTGTTCGGCGCGGATCGCCGCCTCGCCCTTGGCGGTGCAGGCGGTGGATGCTTCCTCGACCTTCGCCATGATGACGCGGCTGCCCAGAAGCGTCGCGACCGACTTGCCGCAGAAATCCGCGATGGTCTTGTACGTCTGCGCATCCTCGCTGCGCACCATGGCCGAGCCGCCGGAGGCCATGTAGTTGACGAAATCGAGCTTCTGCTCGCGCTCTTCGGTGTCGCTGATGCCGCCGGAGGCGACGTCGAAACGCTTGGCCTCGATGCCCGGAATGAGGGCCGCATATTCGGCCTGGACATATTCGAGCTTCAGGTCGAGACGCTTGGCGATTTCGGCCAGCAGATCGGCACTGGCGCCCGTCACCACGGTCGCGCCCGGCTCACGAAATTCGATCGGCGGGAAGGTCTGCTGCGAGCCTACCGTGATCTTGCCCGCGCTGCGGACTGTCTCAGGCACGAGCTTCGCCCCCTCCCCGGCAAAACCGGCGCCGGCGAAAGCGGCCGTTGCGGCAGCAGCCAACACGAATGTCTTGATAATCCCATGTTTCATTGCATTACCCCTGTCATTGTTGATCTTGTCTGCAGTCGGCATGGATGGSGGCAGCGCCGGAAAGCCGGCGCCGCCGATGGCATCAGCGCGTGTCAGCACCCTTGCCCGGAATGTTCGACGGGTTCGGGCGGTCGGCGCGCGGGCATTCTGCGGCCTTGTCGAAAACAGCCTGCACCTTTGCGATATAGTCCGGCGAAAAATCCCACTGCTTCAGGCCGGCCGGGATATGTTCCCAGTAGAAGTTCGGCGGACGCATGGCGATGCCCGGCCGGATCAGGCGGTAGGTCCAGCAATCGTACTGCTTGCCGTCCTCACCGTGGACCGTGACGCAGCAGCGCTCGAAATCGTCGTAGTCTTCGGCAAAATGCGACTCGTCATGCTCGAACACGACACCTTCGGCACGCTCGCCCCACGCATCCGCCGTGCCCAGGAAATGGCACCAACCGCGATCCGTGCGGTCGCCGGCGGCATGAAACCGGAGTGCATGGTTGGCCGCGTGAGCTTTGGTCACCGGCTTTGCCGCCGGCATGAAACGGGCGATCTCGATGTCGTGCAGCCATGTGCAATAGGCGAAGTAATACATGAAAACCTCTTCCATGGGACGGCAGAAACCGCTCCCATCGTTGTTGCGTTTCGATGGAGCTTGCGGCGGGCCGCCTCTCCATATATTATTTCGTATATGAAGAAATATCCGCAGTCAAGCGACCAACGGCGCCCTTCGAAAAGGAGAAATGAAATGATCAGGATTTTGGACAGCCATGCCTATCCGGGGTGCATGGCGATTGCCGACGCGCACCCTGAGGAGGGGCCGGCACATATCGAGTTCAGCGATGGCACGGTGGCCGGCGCCAGCATCGAACATCTGGACGAAGGGCGGATCGCGCTGACGATCGACGCCTATGAAACCGGCAAGGGAACGGCGATCGCGCAAAAATCCTGGTTGCTGGAAAACCGGGGCAACGATCGCTGGCGCATCAGCCGCCGGCTCAACGGCGGCTGAACGCGGGCCGCAAGGCAGCCTGGCTCGAACCCGTCGAGCAGTCTTTCCATGTGTGCCTGCCTGCCATCCGATCCAATTGCATGCGACCATCTGCTCAGCGCATCACGCGTGTTGCGAAGGCTACAGGGGACATGAGCCGCCCCCACAGCCATCGGCGCACCAGTCAGCGACAATGCCTCGCGCTCTGCCGAGGCGGGTTGGCGAGGTAAGCGCAAGGCAGGGCTCGCGCGGCAGCGGCCGCCTGAGTTTAAGGCCTTCCGGCCTAACCCCGATTGTCACCGGCCGATGCCGCCCGGCTCTCCGCGACAGGTTGGGATTGCTTGAGCGTGATGACGCGCCAGCCAACCAGGGTGAAAGCGATCGTCATCAGCGGGTTGAGAAAATTGAAGAAGCAGAAGCCGGCATAGCTCGCCGTGCTGACGCCAAGGGCCGAGGCCATATAGGCGCCGCAGCTGTTCCAGGGTACCAGCGGCGAGGTGACGGTGGCGCTGTCGCCGATGACGCGCGACAGCATGACCGGCGCAAGCCCGCGATCGCGGAATGCCTGCTGGAAGATGCGGCCCGGCAGCGCGATGGAAATATACTGGTCGGATGTGATGACATTCGAGAACACGGCTGTTCCTGCGACCGTCGAGACCAGGCCGGTGCGGGATCTGGTGTGGGCGACCACCGGATCGATCAGCCTGTTGAGAAGACCGGCATGCTCGACGACCGCACCAAAGGCGAGCGCCGTCATGATCAGCCAGACCGTGTTCATCATGCTCGACATGCCCCCACGGCTAAGGATCACGTCGATCGCCTTGTCTCCGGTTTCCACCGAATAGCCATTGGCAAGCGCTGCCCATGTGCCCTTGATAAGCGCAAGCGGAGCCGACAGATCGGGATCGGCGGCGAAGGCGATGACGCGCGCCGGGTCTTGGATCACTGCCAGAAGAGCGCCGGCAAGCGCGCCCGAAAAGATCGCCACGAAGGGCGAAACCCGGCCGATCGACAGGGCGAAGACGAGGACCAGCGGCAGAAAGGCCCAGAGCGACACATTCAACTTGCCTTCGATCGCCATCAACAGGCCGGAGGCATCGAAATCGGCGCGTTCTCCAAGCAGGCCGAAGATCAGCACAGCGATGGCCAGCGCTGGGACGGAGGTCCACAGCGATTCCCGGATGTGGGAATAGATGTCGGACCCGGCCGTCGCTGCCGCAAGATTGACCGTATCGGAGAGCGGCGACGCCTTGTCGCCGAAATAGCCGCCCGAGATGATCGCCCCGGCAGTGATCGCGGGTGAAAGCCCCATATGGCCCGCCACCCCCATCAGACCGATGCCGATGGTGCCGGCCACCGTCCAGGAACTGCCGATACCGAAGGCCACGACCGCGCAGACGAGCGCGGTCGTGGCATAGAAATAGTGCGGGCTGAGCAGTTTCAGTCCGTAATAGACCATCGATATGATCGTGCCGCTCATAGCCCAGGCCCCGATGAGAGAGCCGACCGCGAGCAAAATGAGCATGGCAGGCAGCCCGGCGGAGATGCCTTCGACAACGGCTTGCCGGATGCCGGCCCAGGAAAGCCCGTTCTTGTAGGCAATGCCGGCGGCGATCAACCCGCAGAACAGCAGCGCTACCTGATTGGGGCCAGCCGAGGCGCCGTCGCCGAAGAGCAGATAGGACAGGGCCAGAAGCATGACCAACGCGATGCAGGGGATAAGCGCGTCGATCAGCGATGGCTGACGCCGCCCAAAGGAAGCCTGCGGATTATCGCTTCCGTCCACCAACGTTGCCCCCTTGGATAGAGGAGCGCTCCTTCGGAATGCTCCGATGATGCTTTGCCAGGGTCAGTTCGCGGCGCCTGCCGGCATCAATGCCATGTCAGGCCGGAATAATCCGAACTGACGATGGTACCCCGATCGCCGCGCACGATCGCCTCGATATCGGCCAGCGCCCCGATCGCCGCCTTCCTTCCCGGCCCGCGGGCAAACTGGCAGGCGGCATCGACCTTCGGCCCCATGGAGCCGGCGGGGAACTTGTATTGTCCGATCGCCTCTGGCGTCGTCTTGTGGATCGCCTTCTGCTCCGGCGTGCCCCAGCCGGTAAACACCGCGTCGGCATCCGTCGCCATGATGAACAGGTCGGCCTCCAGTTCCCGTGCCAGAAGTTCAGAGCAGAAATCCTTGTCGATCACGGCTTCCACACCTATCAGCGATCGATCCTTGCCCTGTTCGTACATGGTCGGTATGCCGCCACCGCCGGCGCAGATGACGATGGTGCCTTTCTCCAGCAGCCATTTCACCGGCCTGATTTCGAAGATGCGCTTCGGCAGGGGCGACGGCACGACGCGACGCCAGCGTTCTCCATCCTGCTTGAAGACCCACCCCTTCTCGCCCGCCAGCCGGTCGGCCTCGACCTTGTCATAGACCGGGCCGACGAATTTGGTCGGGTTCTTGAAGCCGGGATCGTTGCCATCGACCTCGACCATGGTCAGCATGGTGGCGAAAGGCACCTCCACCGGCAGGATGTTGCCCAGCTCCTGCTCCAGCATATAGCCGATCATGCCTTCGGTTTCCGCGCCGAGCACATCCAACGGATAGGCTTCGTCCGGCTTGTAGGCCGCGCCCTGCAGGGCAAGTAGGCCGACCTGCGGCCCGTTGCCATGGGTGATGACCACCTGATGTTCGCGGGTGACCGGCGCGATGGCTTCCGCCGCGATGCGGATATTGCGCCGCTGCGCCTCGGCGGTCATCGGCTCTCCGCGCTTCAAAAGCGCATTGCCGCCGAGTGCGATGACGATGCGCATGGTCAATCCCCCAGCGTGGCGACGAGAAGGGCCTTGATCGTGTGCATGCGGTTTTCGGCCTGTTCGAAGGCGACATTGGCTTCGGATTCGAAGACCTCGTTGGTGACTTCGAGCCCGTCGCTGATGCCGTAATCCTCAGCGATCTGCTTGCCGAGTGTGGTTTCGGTATCGTGAAAGGCCGGCAGGCAGTGCATGAACTTCACCTGCGAATTGCCGCTCGCCTTCATCAGCGCCGCGTTGACCTGATAGGGCATCAAAAGCTTGATACGCTCCTTCCAGACGTCCTTCGGTTCGCCCATCGATACCCAGACATCGGTATGGATGAAATCCACGCCTTTGACGGCAGCCTTGACATCGTCGGTGATGGTCAGCCGCGCTCCGGATTTTTCGGCGAGGTCCTTGGCGATCTTCTGGTATTCCTCCGCCGGCCAGAGCGACTTCGGGCCGCAGATGCGCACGTCCATGCCCATCAGGCAGCCGACGATCAAAAGCGAATGACCCATGTTCGAGCGGGTATCGCCGACATAGGCGTATTTGATGTCGGCGATCGGCTTGTCGCTATGCTCGCGCATGGTCATGACATCGGCCAGCATCTGGGTCGGGTGGTACTCGTCCGTCAGGCCATTATAGACGGGAACGCCGGCATATTGGGCCAGGGTCTCGACACCCTTCTGGGCCGAACCGCGATATTCGATCGCATCATACATGCGGCCGAGGACGCGGGCTGTGTCCTTGAAGGATTCCTTGTGGCCGATCTGCGAACCGGCCGGATCGAGATAGGTGACATTGGCCCCCTGGTCCGAGCAGGCCACCTCGAAGGAGCAGCGTGTGCGGGTCGAGGTCTTTTCGAAGATCAGGCAGATTTCCTTGCCCTTCAGGTGCTGCTGTTCCGTGCGGGCATATTTGGCGCGCTTCAGATCGCGGGCGAGATCGAGAAGGTAGCGGAATTCACGCGGCGTATAATCCTGGACCGTCAGCAGCGAACGGTTGCGAAGATTGAGGCTCATGATGATGCTCCAGATCTGTTGACATGTTCGGGGTCGGTAAAAAGCTCGCCTCAGGCCGGCTCGCGCCAGATCGGGCAGGTCATGCAATGGCCGCCGCCGCGGCCGCGACCGAGTTCGGAGCCTCTGATGGTGATCACCTCGACCCCGGCCTTGCGCAAAAGCGTATTGGTATGGGTGTTGCGGTCGTAGGCGACGACGACGCCGGGCTCCAGCGCCACGACATTGTTGCCGTCATCCCATTGCTCGCGCTCCGCCTCGTAGGCGTTGCCGCCGGTGGCGACCGTGCGCAGTTTCTTGTGGCCGAGCGCCTCGGCCACCACTTCCAACATGTGCCGGGTTTCGGCGCGCACCTCGAAACTGCCGTCGTCGCCGGCGGGATGCACGCTGTAGCAGCGGATCTGGTCGACCACGTCGGCAAACAGCGTGACGAGATCGCGGTCGAGGAAGCTGAAGACGGTATCGAGATGCATGGCCGCGCGGCTCTTCGGCATCAGGCAGCCGATGACGCGGGTGGCGGCCTTGGCCTTGAACAGCGCCTGTGCCACCTGGCCGACGGCCTGATAGGTGGTGCGCTCGCCCATGCCGATCAGGACCGTACCGTTGCCGATGGGCATGACGTCGCCGCCTTCCATCGTCGCATTCATGAATCGCTCGTCGCTGTCGCCCCACCAGATCTTGAAATCGCCGCCCTTGAAGGAAGGGTGGAACTTGTAAACGGCGCGCTGAAGCAATGTTTCCGGCTGCCGTGCCGGCCAGAACATCGGATTGACGGTCACCCCGCCATAGATCCAGCAGGAGGGGTCGCGCTGGAACAGCGTGTTGGGAATGGGCGGAATGACGAATTCCGGTGCGCCCAGCGCTTCCAGCATCAGTTCCTTGCCGCGCATGTCGGGCAGATCTGAAACGGAGATGCCGCCGATCAGAAACGCAGTCAGCTGTTTCGACGGCATCTCGTCGAGCCAGGGGCGCATTGCCTCGGAAACCTGCGATCCCAGCACATTCGGCACGATGCGGCGATCGAGCACGAAATTGCGGGCTTCCTTGTCGGCAAGCGTCTGTTCGAGCAGGTCGTGCAGTTCCAGCACCTCGACACCGCGCTCCTGCATCTTGAGCACGAAGTCGTAGTGATCCTTCTGGGCCTCGTGCACCCAGATCACGTCGTCGAACAACAGGTCGTGGCAGTTGCCCGGCGTCAGCCGCTGATGGGCGAGCGAGGGCCGGCAGACCATCACCGTCCTGAGCTTGCCGACTTCCGAATGAACACCGAAATTGCGCATCGTGTTTCCTCCACCGCAGAAGACGTTGAAACGTGTCAGGCAATGCCAATCAGATGGGGCCGATCAGATCGGGCTGATGACCCCGGTCCACATCAGGTAGACGGCGATCAGCGCCATGAGCGCGATGCCGATCGCAATGAAGCGCTCCATACCGATAAAGATCGGCTCCCCGTGCTCCTGGCGGGCGCGGGCATAGACGAGAATGCCGGGCGCGAAGAGCACCGCGCACATCAGGAGATAGCTGAGACCGGCGGCATAGACGAGCCAGATGCCATAGAGCGTGGCGACGAGGCCGACGATCATGTCACGCCGCCGCCCCTTGTCGCTCTCCCTGTAGGTCTCGCCGGTCACCGCCAGTTTCAAAGCGTAGGCGCCGGAGAAGACGTAAGGCGGCAGGATCGCAACCGAGGCGATGAAATAGAAGAACTGGTAGGCGCTCTTCGAAAAGAAGCTGAGGACCAGGAAAACCTGAATCAGCAGATTGGTCGCCCAGAGCGCATTGACCGGCGAACCATTGGCATTCTCCGCGGCAAACCACTTCGGAAACGTGCCGTCGCGGCCGCAGGTAAAGGGGATTTCAGCGCACAGCAGCGTCCAGGAAAGGAAGGCCCCACCGACCGAGATCATCAGACCGAGATTGACGAGCGTGGCACCCCAGCGCCCGACCAGTGGTTCCAGCACACCTGCCATGGACGGCACTTTGAGGCCGGCAAGCTCCGGCTGGCTCAAGACGCCCGTCGACAGCAGCGACACCAGCACATAGATTCCGAGCGCGCCGGCAAAGCCTATGACCGTTGCACGGCCGACATCGGAGCGGCGCGCGGCACGAGCGGAATAGACGCTTGCCCCTTCGATGCCGATGAACACCCAGAGCGTCACCAGCATCGTGCTTTTCACCTGCGCCATGACGCTGCCGAGACCGGCGCCGCCTTCCGTACCGCTTCCCCAGAAATCGAAGGTGAACTTGTCCCAATGGAAGGCGATGATGGCGATCAGCACGAACAGCATCAGCGGCACCAGCTTGGCGATGGTCGTGACGATGTTGACGAAGGCCGCCTGCTTGATGCCGTTCAGCACCAGCGCATGGATCAGCCACAGGCAGATCGAAGCGCCGAGAATGGAGATGAGGTTGTTCCCGTCGCCGAAGGCGGGAATGAAGAAGGACAGTGCCGAAAAGATCGCCACCGCATAGGCGACGTTGCCGAGAAACGCGCTCAGCCAATAGCCCCAGGCGCTGTTGAAGCCGATGAAGGGGCCAAACCCTGCCCGCGCATAGGCATAAGGCCCGGCGTTGAGATCGGGCTTGCGATTTGCGAGCGACTGGTAGACCAGCGCCAGCATCAGCATGCCGATGCCGGTAATGAGCCAGCCGATGAGGATGGCCGCCGGCGATGCGGCGCGCGACATGTCAGACGGCAGATTGAAGACCCCGCCGCCGATCATGGAACCGACGACCAGCGCGGTCAGCGGCAAAAGGGTGAGTTTGTCGGACGGCTTTTCCGTCACGATGACTTGGTCATGCGTGATTGCCATGATGTCCTCCGAGGCGCAGCCGGCTTTTTCGGCCTTATGCTGCTGCGACCAAAAAGGGAGTATACCGGCTCAATTTAACGTCCGGACGTATGTTACCGGAGGATACTGCCCAGCAACGCGTAATGCCGTGAAGGCCAAGAGACGCACGGTTGAAGCTATCAGATGCCGGAAGGACGCCGTCGTGGGCATCCAGAACAATCCGCTACGTGCCGCGCCAACGGCTTCCCATGGCGCTTCACAATCCCAGCGACTGCAGCTCGGCATCGACCCTTTCGCGCGCCTTCTTTGGCATCTTTGCCGCCTTGATGGTTGCCAGGTTTGCGGGGCTGTCATCGACGACGATCACGGCGGCCATGCCCATGCCAAAATGCGGCGCGCACTTGATGACGTAGGCACCCGACGCGCCGAAGGTCACCTTGACGGTTTCGTTCATCTTGCCCTTGAACGCTTCGGCTCCGACCGGCAGCAGACCGGAAACAGTCTCCGACGTAGGCACCCGACGCGCCGAAGGTCACCTTGACGGTTTCGTTCATCTTGCCCTTGAACGCTTCGGCTCCGACCGGCAGCAGACCGGAAACAGTCTCGGCATTGTGGCTCTTGTCGGTAGGGATGAAGGTTACGTTATCACCCTTCGCCACCTTGAGGGCGCCGGGTTCGAAGACCATCGCGCCGTCCTTGCCCTTGTTCAGCATATGAATTTCGAAATCGGCGGCACGGGCCGCAACGCCGAAGGCCGCGGTCAAGATGGCGGCGGTTGCGACGGCGAGAATCCTGTTTTTCATGTTTTTGGCTCCTGGTGCAAAGCCCGATCGGCTTCGCTTGCAAGGACCATAGGCAAGGCGGCTTTTGCACTCTTTGCTCTCGATCAAACAGACGCGGAAAATCTCCGCCAATGCCTACGCGCCGGCCGACATTGACGGGAACAAACGTCCCGCGTTCTTGATCGAAGACAAAGAGGCGCGTGCGGCGATGTCCTAGAAACTCGGCTATAGACCGAAGAGGACACCCATGACCGACGACATCATTGCAAAATATGGCGATGCCCGGCTGCCGCGATATACCAGCTATCCGACCGCGCCGAAATTTTCGAACGACATAGGAGCGCTGGACTATTCAGGCTGGATCAAGGGCATCGGCGCGGGGACGGCCTCGCTTTACCTGCACATCCCCTTCTGCCGGTCCATGTGCTGGTATTGCGGCTGCCACACCACCATCACCGAAAAGGATCAGCCGATCCTCGACTATCTCGATATCCTGAAACGCGAAATCGAGATGGTTGCCGACCATTCCGACAATGCCCTCGATGCCAGGGAAATCCATTTCGGCGGTGGCACGCCGACGATCATCGAGCCGCGCGATTTCGTCGGGCTCATGTCGCTGCTGCGGCAGAATTACCGGGTTCATGCCAAGGCGAATGTTTCCGTGGAGATCGACCCCCGCACCCTGACGATGGAAATGGCGGCGGCGCTCGGCGACGGCGGCGTCACCAGGGCAAGCCTCGGCGTGCAGAGCTTCGATCCCGTCGTGCAAAAGGCGATCAACCGCATCCAATCCGAGGAAACCACGGCGGCAACCGTCGAGGCGCTACGCCGCAACGGTATCGGCGGCATCAATTTCGACCTCATCTACGGTCTGCCGCACCAGACCGTCGCCTCCTGCCGCGAAACCGTTCGGGCTGCGATCGCCATGCGGCCGGATCGTTTTGCCGTGTTCGGATACGCCCACATTCCAAGCTTCAAGAAGCATCAGCGCCTCGTCGACGAAAACGCTTTGCCCGATGCGCAGGCCCGCCATGAGCAGGCCGAAGCCATTGCGGAAGCTCTCGTTGCCGCCGGGTATGGCCGCATCGGTCTCGATCACTTCGCCTTGCCGGAAGACGAGCTTGCCATCGCCGCCGGAAACGGCCAGCTGCGGCGGAATTTCCAAGGCTACACCACCGACAATTGCGATGCGCTGCTCGGTTTCGGCGCATCCTCCATCGGCCGCGTGGCGGAGGGTTACGTGCAGAACGAAGTGCCGCCCGGCTCCTATGCCCGCAAGGTTTCCTCGGGAGAACTGCCGCCGGCAAAGGGTTACAAGCTCACACGCGAAGACCGGCTGCGCGCCCATGTAATCGAGCGGCTGATGTGCGACTTCGCC
The DNA here is from genome assembly GCF_001424985.1 of Rhizobium sp. Root1212. Taxonomy (GTDB): domain Bacteria; phylum Pseudomonadota; class Alphaproteobacteria; order Rhizobiales; family Rhizobiaceae; genus Pararhizobium. Next base: position 2,399 of record NZ_LMDA01000004.1, on the reverse strand, counting down.
GCCGATGTCCCGGCAATCGCAGCCGCACATGGCTTTTCGCCGGATGTGCTTCTTGGCCCAAACCATCGCCTGCGGGACATGGCCGAGGATGGCCTGATCTCGCTCGAAAACGGCATGATCCGTCTCGACGGTGCCTATCGCTTCCTTGTTCGCACTGTTGCCGCCACCTTCGACAGCTATCTCGCAGACAGCCAGCGCACCTTCAGCAAGGCCGCCTGAAGCGCATCGCACAATAGATGAGGGCACGAAGGTCCGCTCGCCTTCGAGCCCTCTTCCCGCACGTTGCCGGGCAATCCGACGCTGCATGCGTCAAACGCCTGCCGGTATCGCCCGGCTAAGAGATCGTCAATATGGGCAATGGTGACGGGATACGCCACGAGGCTTCCGGCGCCGCCAGAAGATTCTGCAAGCGTAAAGTCCCGACATTGCGCACCAAGCGCCACTCGGCAGAGACGCCGCCGTCAAGCTCGAAATTCCTCATATAATGAAAATATTTCCCCGGAAAAATCGTTGTTTTCGTGCGATTTTTCCAGACTTTTTACGTCATTTCCGCGATCTTTCGATCCAAACTCCCTTGTATATTTTTCAAAAATCTATAGCTTTAGCGTATCGAACCTTGCTTGTGACCTTTGTCTTCGCCTCTTTGGCCCGGTCAGATTTCCTATCATCGTCGATTTACACGCGCTTGTTTTGAGCGGTTTTCCCACGCGATTGAAAGGATATCGTCATGAATTCGGGTACTGTAAAATTCTTCAACACCACCAAGGGTTTTGGCTTCATCTCTCCGGATGACGGCGCAACCGACGTGTTCGTTCACATTTCCGCCGTTGAACGTGCGGGCTTGCGCTCGCTCGTCGAAGGCCAGAAGGTAAGCTTCGACGTGGTTCAGGACCGCAAGTCGGGCAGAAGCTCCGCAGACAATCTGCGCGCCGCTTAAGGCATTATCGCTTGCTCCCGCTGACCACGGATGTACCGGCAGCGGTGAAGGCGAGCGATCGGAAGAGGTCGGGGTAACACCCGGCCTTTTTATTTCCGCACATAATGCGTTGCGCGAAGGAGCTCGCTATGAGCCGAGCAATTTACGCTGTTGGCGACACGGTCAAGCTCAAGCCAAATATCTTGCGCCGAGCAGAAACCGATTCCGTCTGTCAGATCATCGGCATCCTGCCGTCCGATCACGGGGAAGCGCAATATCGCGTTCGGCTCGGTAACGAGACGTTCGAGCGCCGCATCCTCGCCAGCGACATCGACACGCCGGAGATGAAAGCGTCTCAGGCTGTCGGCGAAGCGCCGTCGCACGCCAGCCGCAATGAACCGTGGCTGAAGCCAGCCAGCATTCGCACCAAGAAATAAATATGGCGCGGCTTCCACGCCGCCATGAAGGGACAGATTTTTGCAAGTTCTCGTTCGGGACAACAATGTCGATCAGGCTCTCCGGGTCCTCAAGAAGAAGATGCAGCGCGAGGGTCTGTTTCGCGAGATGAAGGCACGCAGTGCGTATGAGAAGCCCTCGGAAAAGAGGGTTCGGGAGAAGGCTGACGCCATCAGACGCGCTCGCAAGCTCGCCCGCAAGAAAGCACAGCGCGAAGGGCTGATCGCCGCTCCCAAAAAGAAGATCGCTGCCGCCGGCGGGCGATAAGGCATAACGTCAATTGGAGTACGGTCTGATGGCGGACACAAAGCAGCAATTCTTCAAGCCGACAAAGGTCAGCACGGAAAAGAAGGCGGCGGATACGAACTCTGCCGCACGCGGCATTGTCCAGCAGGAAGCGGTCGCCCGCGACAAGAAGACCGAGAGGCTTCGCGCCTTGCGCCTGGCCAAGGAGGCCGCCACCCCGACTCCTCCCCCACAGAAGCGGACGAAAAAATAAGGCAAGCGGCGACGCATCGTTTCGTCAAGAGGAAACGATGCCCCGAAGCGCGTTGTCTTCCACATCGGAGCAAACTCCGGGCAGATCTGCGATGTTTTCACGGAAACGTCGGCAAGGCGGTTACTTGCGGTTGGCCGCCACCCGGAATCGAACTCTTCCTGGCCACCGACGCAAGCCGCCCGTCGGAAGCACCTGACGCTCATCAGGATCGACAAGAGCTTCAGGCGCAGAATTACCGCTGCAACTGCCAATAGCGCGTGCCCTGACTGGCACCGGCACCATGCATCCTGGGGAAACGCGACGACGATTGCGAGAAAGCTCCTGGCGACTGTTGATAGCAGAGCCGGACAATCGTATTTTCTTTGTCGACAAAAAGGATGCTCATGACCAAAGTCGATTCGACGACCCTTCCCGAACGCAAGCGTGGCTCTGGCGCCAAGATGGTCTACGACCTTGTGCGCGACGAGATTCTCGATCTGGTTCTGCCGCCTGGCAGCCCCTCGATCTGGTTCTGCCGCCTGGCAGCCC
>NZ_LMDA01000003.1 GCF_001424985.1 Rhizobium sp. Root1212 | reverse complement strand
TATGGCAAAGAGCAAGTTTGAGCGCAATAAGCCGCACGTCAACATCGGCACGATTGGCCACGTTGACCATGGCAAGACGTCGCTGACGGCAGCGATCACGAAGTATTTCGGCGAGTTCAAGGCGTATGACCAGATCGACGCCGCTCCGGAAGAAAAGGCGCGCGGCATCACCATCTCGACGGCACACGTCGAGTATGAGACGCCGAACCGTCACTACGCGCACGTCGACTGCCCCGGCCACGCCGACTACGTCAAGAACATGATCACCGGTGCTGCGCAGATGGACGGCGCGATCCTGGTTTGCTCGGCTGCCGACGGCCCGATGCCGCAGACGCGCGAGCACATCCTGCTCGCCCGTCAGGTCGGCGTTCCGGCAATCGTCGTGTTCCTCAACAAGGTCGACCAGGTTGACGACGCCGAGCTTCTCGAACTCGTCGAGCTGGAAGTGCGCGAACTTCTGTCGTCCTACGACTTCCCGGGCGACGACATTCCGATCATCAAGGGCTCGGCTCTGGCCGCTCTGGAAGATTCGGACAAGAAGATCGGCGAAGACGCCGTTCGCGAACTGATGGCCGCTGTCGACGCCTACATCCCGACGCCGGAGCGTCCGGTCGACCAGCCGTTCCTGATGCCGATCGAAGACGTGTTCTCGATCTCGGGCCGTGGTACGGTCGTGACCGGCCGCGTCGAGCGCGGTATCGTCAAGGTTGGTGAAGAAGTCGAGATCGTCGGCATCCGTCCGACCTCGAAGACGACGGTGACCGGCGTTGAAATGTTCCGCAAGCTGCTCGACCAGGGGCAGGCCGGCGACAACATCGGTGCACTGGTTCGCGGTGTGAACCGTGACGGCGTCGAGCGTGGCCAGATCCTGTGCAAGCCGGGTTCGGTCAAGCCGCACCGCAAGTTCAAGGCCGAAGCCTACATCCTGACGAAGGAAGAAGGCGGCCGTCATACGCCGTTCTTCACGAACTACCGTCCGCAGTTCTACTTCCGCACGACGGACGTGACGGGCATCGTGACGCTGCCGGAAGGCACGGAAATGGTTATGCCGGGCGACAACGTCACCGTTGACGTCGAGCTGATCGTTCCGATCGCGATGGAAGAAAAGCTGCGCTTCGCGATCCGCGAAGGCGGCCGTACCGTCGGCGCCGGCATCGTCGCTTCGATCGTCGAGTAATCTCGACGGCGCTCTTCCGATCTCAACGTCACCGTTGACGTCGAGCTGATCGTTCCGATCGCGATGGAAGAAAAGCTGCGCTTCGCGATCCGCGAAGGCGGCCGTACCGTCGGCGCCGGCATCGTCGCTTCGATCGTCGAGTAATCTCGACGATAGGGAAGTGGCGCGTCATAAGCGCCGCTTCCACGATCAATTTGTTGGTCGAAGCATACGGCATTGCCGTATGCCTCTCGAATTGGCGGAAGCGCGATAAAAATCGTGCTTCCGTAGGCGTTCGGGCATTGTATCGGACGCCGATTCCGTATATGTCGCGGGTCGATTTGCAGAATTCGAACGAACAGGGGTGATTTGCTCCTGGGCTCTTTGAAGCGTCAGCACCCGGAAACGAATGACGAACCGCCTCGCAAGGGGCATTCGCTTAACAAGAACAAGGACAAGTCGAATGAACGGCCAGAATATCCGCATCCGCCTCAAGGCGTTTGATCACCGGATCCTCGATGCCTCCACGCGGGAAATCGTTTCGACGGCCAAGCGCACGGGTGCTTCGGTCCGTGGCCCGGTGCCGCTTCCCACGCGGATCGAGAAGTTCACTGTGAACCGCTCGCCCCACGTTGACAAAAAGAGCCGCGAACAGTTCGAGATGCGCACCCACAAGCGTCTCCTCGACATCGTTGACCCGACCCCGCAGACCGTTGACGCGCTGATGAAGCTCGACCTCGCTGCCGGCGTCGACGTCGAAATCAAGCTTTAATAACAAGGAAGGTACGTGGACTTCGGTCCAACGGCTTCCAAAAACGGGCGACCCTAAGATTGCTCCGGCCGAATGGCCGGATGATCCGAGGGAAACCTTAAACCAGAGGTGCGGAGGGGTTTTCCCCGATGCTAACTCTCAAGAGGAATGAACCAATGCGTTCAGGTGTGATTGCACAGAAAGTTGGGATGACCCGCGTCTATAACGACGCTGGTGAGCATATCCCGGTAACAGTTCTGCGTATGGAAAACTGCCAGGTAGTGGCCCATCGCACGGAAGACAAGAATGGCTACACGGCCGTTCAGCTCGGTGCTGGCCAGTCCAAGGTCAAGAACACGAATAAGGCGCTGCGCGGCCAGTTTGCTGCGGCAAGCGTAGAGCCGAAGGCGAAGATCGTCGAGTTCCGCGTTTCTGCCGACAACCTTATCGACGTCGGCGCGGAGCTGACCGCAAACCACTTCATCGCCGGCCAGCTGGTCGACGTGACCGGTACCTCGATCGGTAAGGGTTTTGCCGGTGCCATGAAGCGCCACAACTTCGGCGGTCTGCGTGCAACGCACGGCGTGTCCGTCTCCCACCGCTCGCATGGTTCCACGGGTAACAACCAGGATCCGGGTAAGGTCTGGAAGGGCAAGCGCATGGCTGGTCACATGGGCCAGACGCGCATCACCACCCAGAACCTGGAAGTGGTCTCCACCGATGAAGACCGCGGTCTGATCCTCGTCAAGGGCGCCGTACCCGGCTCCAAGGGCGCATGGATCGTCGTTCGCGACGCCATCAAGTCCGGCACCCCGGCTGACGCTCCGCGTCCCGCCGCTGTGCGCGCAGCCAAGTAAGGAGGCCCGGTTATGGATCTCAATGTAACCACCCTGGAAGGCAAAGAAGCCGGCAAGGTTTCCCTGTCCGACGCGATCTTCGGCCTTGAGCCCCGCGAAGACATCATCGCTCGCGTTGTTCGTTGGCAGCTCGCCAAGAAGCAGCAGGGCACGCACAAGTCGAAGGGCCGTGCTGAAGTTTCCCGCACCGGCGCCAAGATGTACAAGCAGAAGGGTACGGGCCGCGCTCGTCACCATTCGGCACGTGCACCGCAGTTCCGCGGCGGCGGTAAGGCTCACGGCCCGGTTGTTCGCAGCCACGCCCATGACCTGCCGAAGAAGGTTCGCGCCCTCGGCCTGCGTCATGCGCTGTCTGCCAAGCTTCGTGCTGAAGAACTGATCATCGTCGACAACCTGGTTGCTGCTGAAGCAAAGACCAAGGCGCTGACCGGCCAGTTCGCTTCGCTCGGCCTCACCAATGCGCTGATCATCGGCGGCGTCGAGCTGGACAACAACTTCAAGCTCGCCGCACAGAACATCCCGAACGTGGACGTTCTGCCGGTTCAGGGCATCAATGTTTACGACATTCTGCGTCGCGGCAAGCTGGTGCTGTCGAAGGCTGCAGTTGAAGCTCTAGAGGAGCGTTTCAAGTGACCGATCTTCGCCACTACGATGTGATTGTCTCTCCGTCGATCACCGAAAAGTCGACCATGGTCTCCGAGCAGAACCAGATCGTCTTCAACGTCGCCAAGCGCGCTTCCAAGCCTGAAATCAAGGCTGCCGTCGAAGCTCTGTTCGGCGTCAAGGTCACGGCCGTCAACACGCTCGTCCGCAAGGGCAAGCTCAAGCGCTTCCGTGGCTTCGCTGGCCGGCAGTCGGACGTCAAGAAGGCAATCGTCACGCTCGCTGACGGTCAGTCCATCGACGTCTCCACCGGACTCTAAAGGTTAAACCCGCGGTTCCTAACCTCCGGGAAGAACCCATAAGGGAACAAGAAAATGGCATTGAAAAGTTTCAATCCGACGACCCCGAGCCAGCGTCAGCTGGTCATCGTCGACCGGTCTGGCCTCTGGAAGGGCAAGCCGGTCAAGGCGCTGACCGAAGGTCTGACCTCCAAGGGCGGTCGCAACAACACCGGTCGCATCACCGTTCGCTTCCAGGGCGGCGGTCACAAGCGTTCCTACCGCCTCGTCGACTTCAAGCGTCGCAAGTTCGACGTCGAAGGCACCGTCGAGCGTCTGGAATACGACCCGAACCGCACGGCGTTCATCGCGCTGATCAACTACGCGGACGGCGAGCAGGCCTACATCCTCGCTCCGCAGCGCCTCGCTGCCGGCGATAAGGTCATCGCTTCCGAGAAGCAGGTTGACGTCAAGCCCGGCAACACCATGCCGCTGCAGTACATCCCGGTCGGCTCGATCGTGCACAACGTGGAAATGAAGCCGGGCAAGGGCGGTCAGATCGCCCGTTCGGCAGGGACCTACGTTCAGCTCGTCGGTCGTGACCAGGGCATGGCGATCCTTCGCCTGAACTCCGGCGAACAGCGCCTCGTGCATGCTTCGTGCCTGGCAACCGTCGGCGCCGTGTCGAACCCCGACCATGGCAACATCAACGACGGCAAGGCCGGTCGCTCCGTATGGCGCGGCAAGCGTCCGCACGTTCGCGGCGTCGTCATGAACCCGGTCGACCACCCGCATGGCGGTGGTGAAGGCCGCACCTCCGGTGGTCGTCACCCGGTTACCCCGTGGGGCAAGCCGACCAAGGGCAAGCGCACGCGTTCGAACAAGTCCACGGACAAGTTCATCATGCGTTCGCGCCACGTGAAGAAGTAAGAGAGGAAGTCTCCAATGGCTCGTTCAGTATGGAAAGGTCCGTTTGTTGACGGCTATCTTCTCAAGAAGGCTGAGAAGGTTCGTGAAGGCGGTCGCAACGAAGTAATCAAGATGTGGAGCCGTCGCTCCACCATCTTGCCGCAGTTCGTCGGTCTGACCTTCGGCGTCTACAACGGCAGCAAGCATGTGCCGGTTTCCGTGTCGGAAGACATGGTCGGTCACAAGTTCGGTGAATTCTCTCCGACCCGGACCTATTACGGTCACGGTGCGGACAAGAAGGCAAAGAGGAAGTAACAATGGGCAAGGCAAAAGCCGAACGCCGGCTGAAGGATAATGAAGCGCAGGCAGTTGCGCGCACGATCCGCGTCAGCCCCCAGAAGCTCAACCTGGTTGCCGCGATGATCCGCGGCAAGAAGGTCGACCGGGCTCTGGCCGAACTGGAATTCTCCCGCAAGCGTATCTCCGACACGGTCAAGAAGACCCTCGAGTCGGCCATCGCGAACGCCGAGAACAACCACGACCTCGACGTTGACCAGCTCATCGTCGCGGAAGCTTTCGTTGGCAAGTCGATCACCATGAAGCGTTTCCACGCTCGCGGCCGTGGCCGTGCATCGCGCATCGAAAAGCCGTTCTCGCACTTGACGATCATCGTTCGTGAAGTGGAAGCCAAAGGGGAGGCCGCATAATGGGTCAGAAGATTAATCCGATCGGCTTCCGCCTCGGCATCAACCGTACCTGGGACAGCCGTTGGTTCGCCGACAATGCCGAGTACGGCCAGCTTCTTCACGAAGACCTGAAGATCCGCGCCTACCTGCTTGAAGAACTCAAGCAGGCCGGCATTGCCAAGGTCGTGATCGAGCGTCCGCACAAGAAGTGCCGCGTCACGATCCACTCGGCTCGTCCGGGCCTGATCATCGGCAAGAAGGGTGCTGACATCGAAAAGCTCCGCAAGAAGCTTTCCGAAATGACCAACTCGGAAACGCACCTCAACATCGTTGAAGTGCGTAAGCCGGAAGTCGACGCGACGCTGGTTGCCCAGTCGATCGCTCAGCAGCTCGAGCGCCGCGTGGCTTTCCGCCGTGCGATGAAGCGCGCTGTTCAGTCGGCCATGCGTCTTGGCGCCGAAGGCATCAAGATCACCTGCGCCGGTCGCCTCGGCGGTGCGGAAATCGCTCGTACCGAATGGTACCGCGAAGGCCGCGTTCCGCTGCACACGCTGCGTGCGGACATCGACTACGGTGTTGCTGAAGCAGAAACCGCTTTCGGTATCTGCGGTATCAAGGTCTGGATCTTCAAGGGCGAAATCCTTGAGCACGATCCGATGGCATCCGAGCGTCGCGCAAGCGAAAGCGATGCCCAGGGCCCGAGCAGCAACAATCGCCGTCGTGAAAACGCCTAACAGTCGTTCCTGGCAGCCGATATTGGAGAAGTAAAAAAATGTTGCAGCCAAAGCGTACTAAGTACCGGAAGCAGTTCAAGGGACGCATCAAGGGCGTCGCCAAGGGCGGTTCCGACCTGGCGTTCGGCGAATTCGGCCTGAAGGCTCAGGAACCGAACCGCGTCAACGCCCGCGAGATCGAAGCGGCCCGCCGCGCGATCACCCGCTACATGAAGCGCGCCGGTCGCGTGTGGATTCGCGTATTCCCCGACGTTCCGGTCACCGCAAAGCCGACCGAAGTCCGCATGGGTAAGGGTAAGGGCGGCGTGGAATACTGGGCATGCAAGGTCAAGCCCGGCCGCATGATGTTTGAGATCGATGGCGTCAGCGAAGAAATCGCACGCGAGGCTCTGCGCCTCGGCTCCGCCAAGCTCTCGGTTAAGACGCGCTTCGTTCAGCGCATCGCAGAGTAAGGATAGAAGCCATGAAAGCTGCAGATGTTCGCGCTCTGAGCGCCGATCAACTCAACGAAGAGCTTGCCAAGCTGAAGAAGGAGCAGTTCAACCTGCGCTTCCAGAAGGCAACCGGCCAGCTCGAAAAGTCGTCGCGAATCAACGAAGTCCGCAAGGATATCGCGCGCGTGAAAACCATTGCCCGCCAGAAGGCGGCGGAAGCCAAGGCCTAAGGACCAGAAAACTATGCCGAAACGCATTCTGCAGGGCACTGTCGTCAGCGACAAGAATGACAAGACCGTCGTGGTCCGAGTCGAGCGTCGCTTCGCGCACCCGATCTTCCAGAAGACCGTCCGCCGGTCGAAGAAGTACAAGGCGCATGACGAAAACAACCAGTACAAGGTCGGCGACGTCGTTTCCATCCAGGAATGTGCCCCGATCTCCAAGGACAAGACCTGGACCGTAGTGTCCGCTCAGTCCTGATTACCCAAGACTTTTCGCGCGGGGGCTTGCTTCCTGCGCGAAAATCTGTATGAAGCAGCGTCAGAACGCTCGTCCTTCGGGCGTTCTTTTGCTTTGAGCGCACGGAAGGTCCTGTCCAAGGAAACCACCCTGGCAACGATCGATCCCGCGCACGAACAAAATTTCCATAAGCTGGAACAGGGGGCCTCTCTGTCAGAGGAGTGCGCCCAACCGGTCCGGTAACAACAAGAAGGCGACCTGATATGATTCAGATGCAAACAAACCTCGACGTGGCGGATAATTCCGGCGCACGTCGTGTCATGTGCATCAAGGTGCTGGGCGGTTCCAAGCGCAAGTACGCTTCGGTCGGCGACATTATCGTCGTTTCGATCAAGGAAGCTATTCCGCGCGGCCGCGTCAAGAAGGGTGACGTTATGAAGGCGGTCGTTGTACGCACCGCCAAGGACATTCGTCGTCCCGACGGCAGCGTCATCCGCTTCGATAACAACGCAGCTGTTCTTATCGACAACAAGAAAGAGCCGATCGGCACCCGTATCTTCGGACCGGTTCCGCGCGAACTGCGCGCCAAGAACCACATGAAGATCATCTCGCTGGCTCCAGAAGTACTGTAAGGGAGCGACAGAGATGCAAAAGATTCGCAAAGGCGACAAGGTCGTCGTACTGACCGGTAAGGACAAGGGCCGCACCGGTGAAGTTCTGCAGGTTCTGCCGAAGGAAGATCGCGCTGTCGTTCGCGGCGTGAACCTGGTCAAGCGTCACCAGCGCCAGACCCAGGCTCAGGAAGCCGGTATCATCAGCAAGGAAGCCTCCGTTCACCTTTCCAACCTCGCGGTTGCTGACAAGGACGGCAAGCCGACCCGCGTCGGTTTCAAGGTCGTCGAAGGCAAGAAGGTCCGTGTGGCCAAGCGTTCGGGAGATGTGATCGATGGCTGATAAGAATTACGAGCCGCGGCTCAAGCAGGACTACACGGCACGCATTCGCCAGGCCATGCAGGAGAAGTTCTCCTACGCCAACGTGATGCAGATTCCGAAGCTGGACAAGATCGTCATCAACATGGGTGTTGGCGAATCGACCGGCGACTCGAAGAAGCCGACCGTTGCCGCTGCCGACCTCGCGGCGATCGCCGGCCAGAAGCCGGTCATCACCAAGGCACGCAACTCCATCGCCGGCTTCAAGCTCCGCGAAGGCATGCCGATCGGCGCCAAGGTTACCCTGCGCGGCGTTCGCATGTATGAGTTCCTGGATCGTCTCGTGAACATCGCTCTTCCGCGCGTTCGCGACTTCCGTGGCCTCAACCCGAAGTCCTTCGACGGCCGTGGCAACTTCGCCATGGGCATCAAGGAGCACATCGTGTTCCCCGAGATCAACTACGACAAGGTTGATCAGATGTGGGGCATGGACATCATCGTTTGCACGACGGCAACGACGGACGACGAAGCACGCGCTCTGCTCACAGAGTTCAACTTCCCGTTCCGCCAGTAAGCCGTAACGACAAGCAGAAGGATAAGTTTTATGGCGAAAACGAGCGCAGTTGAAAAGAACAAGCGCCGCCGCAAGCTGGTCGCAGGTCAGGCATCCAAGCGTGCTGCCCTGAAGGCGACCATCATGAACCAGTCTCTTCCGATCGAAGAGCGGTTCAAGGCAACTCTGAAGCTGGCCTCCCTCCCGCGCGATGGTTCGAAGACCCGCGTACGCAACCGTTGCGAAGTCACCGGTCGTCCGCGCGCTTACTATCGTAAACTCAAGATGTCGCGTATCGCGCTTCGTGAACTTGGCAACTTCGGCCGCGTGCCGGGCGTTGTGAAGTCGAGCTGGTAAGGAGCTGGGCACATGGCAATGACTGATCCCTTGGGCGATATGCTCACCCGTATCCGTAACGGCGCTGCCCGTCGCAAGTCCAGCGTTTCGACGCCGGCTTCGAAGCTGCGTGCGCGCGTTCTGGATGTTCTTCAGGCTGAAGGTTACATCCGCGGTTACAGCGAAGTCGAATTCGGCAACGGCAAGGCCGAGCTGAACATCGAACTGAAGTACTATGAAGGTGCGTCCGTGATCCGTGAGATCGGCCGCGTCTCCAAGCCGGGCCGCCGAGTTTATGTCTCGGTCAAGTCCATTCCGCAGGTCGCGAACGGTCTCGGCATCACCATCCTTTCGACTCCGAAGGGTGTGATGGCTGATCACCAGGCACGCGAACAGAACGTTGGTGGCGAGGTTCTTTGCTCCGTATTCTAATACGGTGCAAGGATCTCCATAACGAACAGACAGGATTAAAACATGTCTCGTATCGGTAAGAAGCCCGTTCAGGTTCCCGCTGGTGTCACCGCGACTGTCGATGGACAGAAGGTGACGGCAAAGGGCCCGAAGGGCGAACTGTTCTTCGTCGCAAACGACGAAGTCGCGGTTAAGTTGGAAGAGGGCGCTGTCGCCGTTTCTCCGATCAACCAGTCCAAGGATGCTCGCTCGAAGTGGGGCATGTCCCGCACGATGATCGAAAACATCTTCAAGGGCGTCAAGGACGGCTACGAAAAGCGTCTCGAAATCAACGGCGTCGGTTACCGCGCTTCCCTGCAGGGCAAGAACCTGCAGCTGGCGCTCGGCTTCAGCCACGACGTTGTTTACGAAACGCCGGAAGGCATCACGATCGCTGTGCCGAAGCCGACGGAAATCGTCGTCACCGGTATCAACAAGCAGCAGGTCGGCCAGGTTGCCGCGGAAATCCGCGAATACCGTGGTCCCGAGCCCTACAAGGGCAAGGGCGTCAAGTATGCCGGCGAGCGGATTGTCCGCAAAGAAGGCAAGAAGAAGTAAGGAACACGCGAAATGGCTACAAGGAAAGATACTCTTGTGCGTCGCGCCTCTCGCGTGCGCCGTCAAATCAAGGCCGTTGCCAACGGCCGTCCGCGCCTGTCGGTTCATCGCTCGTCGAAGAACATCTACGCTCAGGTTATCGATGACGTTGCAGGCAAGACGCTCGCGTCCGCCTCGACCCTCGATACGGATCTCCGCTCTTCGCTGAAGACTGGCGCCGATGCAGCAGCTGCTGCAGCCGTCGGCAAGCTTCTCGCTGAGCGCGCTTCGAAGGCTGGTGTCAAGGACGTCGTCTTTGACCGTGGCGCCTTCATCTATCACGGCCGCGTCAAGGCGCTCGCCGAGGCAGCCCGCGAAGGCGGTCTGAACTTCTAATGCAAATTTCCAGACTTTCGGGTCTGGACTCGAAGAATTTGCTTGGATAATACCCGGTCGCTTCGGTTTCCAAGAAACCGAAGCGATTTTGTCAATCTGCCGATTGCACCCGGAAAAGAAAAAGGAAAAGGACAATGGCACAAGAAAAAAGAGGTTCTCGCGAAGACCGCCAGAACCGCGAGGAGCGCGACAGCGAATTCGTCGATAAGCTCGTCGCAATCAACCGCGTCGCAAAAGTCGTCAAGGGCGGCCGTCGTTTCGGCTTTGCTGCTCTCGTCGTCGTCGGCGACCAGAAGGGCCGCGTAGGCTTCGGTCATGGCAAGGCACGCGAAGTGCCGGAAGCCATCCGTAAGGCCACCGAAGCTGCCAAGCGCGAACTTATCTTCGTTCCGCTGCGCTCCGGCCGCACGCTGCATCATGACGTTCACGGCCGCCACGGCGCCGGCAAGGTTCTGCTCCGCGCTGCAAAGCCCGGTACCGGTATCATAGCTGGTGGTCCGATGCGCGCTGTTTTCGAAACGCTCGGCATGCACGACGTCGTTGCGAAGTCGACCGGTTCGTCGAACCCGTACAACATGATTCGTGCCACGTTCGACGCCCTGAAGAGCCAGGCGCACCCGAAGGACATCGCAGCACAGCGCGGCATGAAGTATGCCACGCTGCAGGCTCGTCGTGCGTCCGCCGGCGTCGCTTCCGAAGAATAAGGGAGCCTGAACAATGGCTAAGAAAGAAGTTGCACAGAAGACGGTTACCGTCGAACAGATCGGTAGCCCCATTCGCCGCCCGGCCAGCCAGCGCCAGACGCTGATCGGCCTCGGCCTCAACAAGATGCACCGTGTTCGCACGCTGGAAGATACGCCTGCCGTTCGTGGCATGATCCGGTCCATCCAGCACCTCGTTCGCGTCGTCGACGAGAAGTGAGGGAGATACAGTCATGAAACTGAATGAAATCAAGGACAACGAAGGCTCGACCAAGAACCGCAAGCGTCTTGGCCGCGGCATCGGCTCCGGCTCCGGCAAGACCGGCGGCCGTGGTGTCAAGGGTCAGAAGGCTCGTTCGGGCGTTGCCATCAACGGCTTCGAAGGCGGTCAGATGCCCATCTACCGTCGTCTGCCGAAGCGTGGCTTCAACAACATCTTCCGTGCGGATTTTGTTGTTGTGTCGCTCGGCCGCATCCAGACCGCAATCGACGCCAAGAAGCTTGATGCTTCCGCAACGATCGATGCTGCTGCACTGACGGCTGCCGGCGTTATCCGCCGCGCCAAGGACGGCATCCGCGTTCTCGCCGACGGCGAACTGAAGGCGAAGGTTTCGCTTGAAGTTGCCGGCGCCTCCAAGCCTGCGATCGAAAAGATCGAAAAGGCTGGCGGTTCGGTGAAGCTGCTTTCGGGCGCTGCTGAATAATTTGCCTTGAGAACCGCCCGGGGTGCTTCACACCGGGCGGTTTTGCTCCCATATGTGAGCCCTCACCGAAAATGCGGCAGGATAAGCCGTAACGCATTGAACGGAGACCAAGTGGGCCCATGATTGCAGTCGCAGTCGTTTCCGCGCCGGTTTCCAACCACAGAATTTAGCTTTTCCGGAGCAACCCGGTTCGTTCCGCGGGTTCCGAATGGCTACGCGGAGAATTGCATGGCTTCTGCAGCGGAACAGCTCGCCTCCAACTTGAACTTCTCGACTTTCGCCAAGGCGGAAGATCTGAAGAAACGCCTCTGGTTCACCCTTGGTGCACTGCTGGTGTATCGCCTCGGCACCTATATCCCGTTGCCCGGCCTTAACCCCGACGCATTCGCGCAGGCCTTCCGGGGCCAGAGCGGCGGTATCCTCGGCCTCTTCAATATGTTTTCCGGCGGCGCCGTTGAGCGCATGGCGATCTTCGCCCTGGGAATCATGCCCTACATCTCCGCCTCGATCATCGTTCAGCTAATGACTTCGGTCGTTCCCTCGCTGGAACAGCTGAAGAAGGAAGGCGAGCAGGGCCGCAAGATCATCAACCAGTACACCCGCTACGGCACGGTGCTGCTCGGCACGCTGCAGGCTTACGGCATTGCGGTCGGTCTCGAGAGCGGCAACGGCCTCGTCGGCGATCCCGGCTGGTTCTTCAAGATTTCCACCGTCATCTCGCTGCTCGGCGGCACGATGTTCCTGATGTGGCTTGGTGAGCAGATCACCTCGCGCGGCATTGGCAACGGTATTTCGCTGATCATCTTCGCGGGCATCGTCGCCCACCTGCCGACGGCTCTGGCCGGCACCCTCGAACTGGGCCGCACCGGCGCCCTGTCGACGCCGCTGATTCTCGCGATCATCGTCATGGTCGTCGCGGTCATCGCGCTGATCGTCTTCGTCGAGCGCGCCCAGCGCCGCCTGCTGATCCAGTATCCGAAGCGCCAGGTCGGCAACCGCATGTTCCAGGGCGATACTTCGCACCTGCCGCTGAAGCTGAACACCGCCGGCGTCATCCCAGCGATCTTCGCATCGTCGCTGCTGCTTCTGCCGGCAACGCTCGCAGGCTTTGCCAACAGCGCCAACATGCCGGCCTGGGCGACTACGGTCGTTGCCGCTCTCGGCCACGGCAAGCCGCTCTATATGGTGCTTTACGGCGCCCTGATCGCCTTCTTCGCCTTCTTCTACACTGCGATCGTCTTCAATCCGAAGGACACGGCCGACAACCTGAAGAAGCACGGCGGCTTTATCCTCGGTATTCGTCCGGGCGAGCGTACGGCTGAATATATCGATTACGTCCTGACCCGAATCACGGTTCTCGGCGCGATCTACCTGATGTTCGTCTGTATCCTGCCTGAAATCCTCATCGCGCAGACTGGCGTGCCGTTCTACCTTGGTGGTACGTCGCTTTTGATTGTTGTCAGCGTGACCCTTGATACTGTAGCACAGGTGCAGGGTCACCTGATCGCTCAGCAGTATGAGGGGCTGATCAAGAAGTCGAAGCTGCGTGGAGGGAAGAGGGGACGATGAGACTGATATTTTTGGGGCCGCCGGGTGCCGGCAAGGGCACACAGGCAAAGCTGCTGACGGAACGCTACGGCATTCCGCAGCTTTCCACCGGCGATATGCTGCGTGCGGCCGTGGCCGAGCAGAGTGATGTGGGCAAGCGTGCCAAGGCTGTGATGGATGCGGGTCAGCTCGTATCCGACGAGATCGTCAACGAGATTGTCTCGGACCGTATAGATCACCCGGACTGCGCCAACGGCTTCATCCTCGACGGCTATCCGCGCACGGTTCCCCAGGCGGTCGCGTTGGCCAAGATGCTCGAAAGCAAGGGCCTCGCGCTCGATGCCGTCATCGAACTGAAGGTCGATGAAGAAGCGCTTTTGAAGCGCATCGAGAATCGTGTAGCAGAAACCGTCGCTGCCGGCGGCAAGGTTCGCTCGGACGACAACCCGGAATCGGTGAAGAAGCGTCTCGTGGAATACCGCGAGAAGACTGCGCCGCTTTCTGAGCATTATGCCTCGACCGGTCAGTTGAAGACTGTGGACGGCATGGCGGATGTCGGGGTCGTGACCCACGAGATCGCGAAAATCCTGGGCTGAGCTTTCGGCAAAGCCCAAAAAGCAAGTGATGGGAGTTGACTTTTACGGTCGATTCCGTCAAACACCGCGCTAACTCGCAACATGCTGGGATCGGCGCGGATTTCGAGAACGAAGTCCGGGCGCGATCTTTTTGACGTGTTCCGAACATCAACTTAACGGTCAGTCCTTTTCAGGGCTGGATAACGAAGTACCTATTGCCGGACGGCAACTGGAAGCAAGGAGAACAGGCGTGGCTCGTATCGCTGGCGTCAACATCCCGACTGCAAAGCGCGTAGTTATCGCGCTGACCTACATTCACGGGATCGGTCCGAAATTTGCGCGGGAAATCATGGAAAAGGTCGGCCTTTCGGCTGACAAGCGCGTCCATCAGCTGACGGACTCCGAGATCCTGCAGATCCGCGAAGCTATCGACCGCGATTACCAGGTCGAAGGCGACCTGCGTCGCGAGACTTCGATGAACATCAAGCGTCTGATGGACCTCGGCTGCTACCGCGGCCTGCGTCATCGCCGCTCGCTGCCGGTTCGCGGCCAGCGCACGCACACCAATGCCCGTACCCGCAAGGGTCCGGCAAAGGCGATTGCTGGTAAGAAGAAGTAATTTCCCTTTGCGGGGGGTGGGGAGGCTGGTGCTCGGCGCCGGCCTCTTTTCGTAGTTTCGGAAGGGGCGTCCAGAATGCCCCTCCGGTGGAGCTGCTGGCATTACGGCAGTGACGATATCGCCGCGCAGGCCGATCTTCGGTTTGCGTAATGACTGGAATTCAGGTCGGGACTTCGATGTCCCTTCCGGTGGAGCCGCTGGTATTACGGCGGTGCAGAGATCAACGAAAGGTATACCATGGCCAAGGAAGCCACCCGCGTTCGCCGTCGCGAACGTAAGAACATTTCGACGGGCGTTGCTCACGTCAACTCGTCGTTCAACAACACGATGATCACCATCACCGACGCACAGGGCAACGCGATTGCCTGGTCGTCGGCCGGCTCGAAGGGCTTCAAGGGTTCGCGCAAGTCGACCCCGTTCGCTGCCCAGATCGCTGCTGAAGACGCCGCCAAGAAGGCTCAGGAACACGGCATGAAGACGCTCGAAGTCGAGGTCTGCGGTCCGGGTTCCGGCCGTGAATCGGCTCTGCGCGCCCTGCAGGCTGCCGGCTTCATGATCACCTCGATCCGCGACGTCACGCCGATCCCGCACAACGGTTGCCGTCCGCGCAAGAAGCGCCGCGTCTGATCATTCACTTCGTCGGCCGGGGGAAGGTTACTTCCTCCGGTGCTTCAGGGCTCGGTTGCCACGATAGGATGGTGGCAACGA
Source organism: Rhizobium sp. Root1212 (assembly GCF_001424985.1). Classification (GTDB taxonomy): domain Bacteria; phylum Pseudomonadota; class Alphaproteobacteria; order Rhizobiales; family Rhizobiaceae; genus Pararhizobium. The sequence continues at coordinate 106,035 of NZ_LMDA01000003.1, read as the reverse complement.
ACGGAAGGCAAAATACATGATTCAGAAAAACTGGCAGGAACTCATCAAGCCGAACAAGGTCGAGTTCTCCTCTTCCGGCCGCACCAAGGTCAGCCTTGTTGCCGAGCCGCTTGAGCGTGGCTTCGGTCTGACCCTCGGCAACGCGCTTCGCCGCGTTCTTCTGTCGTCGCTTCGTGGCGCTGCGGTCACCGCAGTCCAGATCGACGGCGTCCTGCACGAGTTCTCCTCCATCCCCGGCGTTCGGGAAGATGTGACGGACATCGTGCTGAACATCAAGGAAATCGCCATCAAGATGGATGGCGACGACGCAAAGCGCATGGTCGTGCGCAAGCAGGGTCCGGGCGTTGTAACCGCCGGTGACATCCAGACGGTTGGCGATATCGAAATCCTCAACCCGAACCATGTGATCTGCACCCTCGACGAGGGCGCCGAGATCCGCATGGAGTTCACCGTCAACAACGGCAAGGGCTATGTGCCGGCCGACCGCAACCGTTCGGAAGATGCTCCGATCGGCCTCATCCCGGTCGACAGCCTGTACTCGCCGGTCAAGAAAGTGTCCTACAAGGTGGAAAACACCCGCGAAGGCCAGGTTCTCGACTACGACAAGCTGTCCATGCAGATCGAGACCGACGGTTCCGTCACCGGTGAAGATGCAGTCGCTTTCGCGGCCCGCATCCTTCAGGACCAGCTCGGCGTCTTCGTCAATTTCGACGAGCCGCAGAAGGAAGCCGAAGAAGAAGCCGTTACCGAACTGGCGTTCAACCCGGCGCTCCTCAAGAAGGTCGACGAACTGGAACTTTCCGTCCGTTCGGCGAACTGCCTGAAGAACGACAACATCGTCTATATCGGCGACCTCATTCAGAAGACCGAAGCCGAAATGCTTCGCACTCCGAACTTTGGCCGCAAGTCGCTCAACGAAATCAAGGAAGTTCTCGCTTCCATGGGCCTGCACCTCGGCATGGAAGTGCCGGCATGGCCGCCCGAGAACATCGAAGATCTCGCCAAGCGCTACGAAGACCAATACTGAACAAACAGAAGGCAGGTATGAACTCTGCCTTTCCCCGTCAAACAGCAGGCAAATGCCTGTATGTGCCAGGAAACGGCAGGACCTCTGAAGAACAGGTCGCCTGCACTTAAAGGAGAATAGCAATGCGCCACCAGAAAGCCGGCCGCAAGCTCAATAGAACCGCCAGCCACCGCAAGGCCATGTTTGCCAACATGGCTGCTTCGCTCATCGAGCACGAGCAGATCGTCACGACCCTGCCGAAGGCAAAGGAAATCCGTCCGATCGTCGAAAAGCTCGTTACGCTCGGCAAGCGCGGCGATCTGCACGCTCGTCGTCAGGCCATCTCGCAGATCCGTGACGTCGCTGTCGTCGCCAAGCTGTTCGACGCCATCGCTTCGCGTTACGCAACCCGCAACGGCGGCTACCTGCGCATCATGAAGGCTGGCTACCGCCACGGCGACAACGCCGCTCTCGCCGTCATCGAATTCGTTGACCGCGACCCGGCCGCAAAGGGTGCGAAGGATCTCGCCCGCGTTGCCGCTGAAGCAGAAGCTGAAGCCGCTTAATATTTTCCGATCTTCGGAAGAGCAAACAGCCGGGCTAAAAGCCCGGCTGTTTTGCGTTTTGGGCTCCGAGGCCGGTATTGGGTCATCTTCACGTTTCCGCCGTCTTTGCTTTTTACCCGTGAGGTCCTATCTCTTTGTCTCCATGATCGATTCCAGCAGGTTCTCATGACCGTCAAGCCTCTTGCTCTCGTGCTATCAGCGATGGCCGGACTAGCGATTTTCGCTTTCGTCCTCCAGCCAAACACCGGCGTTGCCCAGACCAACTCCGCGGAAACGCAAAAGACCATCCCGCAAAGCCAGGTCGAGATGCAGTTGTCCTTTGCGCCTTTGGTCAAGCAGACGGCGAATGCGGTCGTGAATGTCTACGCGGAAAAGACCGTCGAGAGCCGCTCGCTGTTTTCCGGCGATCCCTTCTTCGAGCAGTTCTTCGGCCAGCAGATGCCGAACCGTTCGGAGAAGCAATCTTCGCTCGGCTCCGGCGTAATCGTCGGCAAGAACGGTATCGTCGTCACCAACAACCACGTCATCGAGGGTGCCGACGATATCAAGGTGGCGCTGGCCGATGGCCGCGAGTTCGCCAGCAAGGTCATGCTCAAGGACGACCGTCTGGATCTCGCCGTCTTGAAGATCGAATCGGATGGCCCGTTCCAGACGATCCCCTTCGGTGATTCCGACGCCGTCGAAGTCGGCGATCTCGTGCTGGCGATCGGCAATCCGTTCGGCGTCGGTCAGACGGTGACATCGGGCATCGTTTCGGCGCTGGCGCGCAACCAGATCGTGTCCGGCGATTTCGGCTTCTTCATCCAGACCGATGCGGCGATCAACCCCGGCAATTCCGGCGGTGGCTTGATCAACATGAAGGGCGAGCTGATCGGCATCAACACCGCGATCTTTTCCCGCGGCGGCGGCTCGAACGGGGTGGGCTTTGCCATCCCCGCCAACCTTGCCAAGGTTTTCGTCGCGTCTGCCGAGGGTGGCAACGGCAGTTTCCGCCGCCCCTATATCGGCGCCAGTTTCGAGCCGGTGACATCCGAAGTCGCCGATGCGCTCGGTCTCGACCGGGCGCGCGGCGCGCTCGTCAGTTCGGTCGTCGATGGCGGGCCGGCTGCAGCCGCGGGTCTTCGTCCGGGCGAAGTCGTGCTGGCGGTGAACGGTATTCCGGTCGAACACCCGGATGCGCTCGGCTACCGGCTGACGACGGTGGGCGTCGGCCACGATGCCAGGCTTACGGTTGCCGATAACGGTAAGAATCACGAGGTGACGCTGGCGCTGACCGACGCCCCGGAAAAGCCCGCCCGCGACGAGCGACTGATCGACGGGCACAATCCCTTCGCCGGCGCCGTCGTCGCCAATCTCTCGCCGCGGCTTGCCGATGAAATGCATATGGCGGGTGGCACGCTCGGCGTGGTCATCACCGAGACCAAGCGCGGCTCGCCGGCGGCGCGGCTTGGCTTCCAGCCGAAGGACATCATCGTCGCCGTCAATGGCGAGCCGGTCAAAAGCTCGGAAGCCTTGGAAAAGCTGGCGGCCGACGATCCGTCCTTCTGGCGTGTCGAGATCGAACGCGATGGCCAGCGCATTCGACAGTTCTTCCGATGAGCGATCTTTTCTCGCCCCATGAGCCACCGGGCATGGAAAGCAAACGGCCGCTGGCGGATCGCCTGCGGCCGCAAAACCTTGCCGAGGTGACGGGGCAGGGGCATTTGACCGGCGAAGACGGTGCGCTGACGCGCATGATCGCCTCCGGCACACTTGGCTCGATGATTTTCTGGGGGCCACCGGGAACCGGCAAGACGACAGTGGCGCGGCTGTTGTCGGGCGAGGCCGGTCTCGCCTTCGAGCAGATTTCCGCGATTTTCTCCGGCGTCGCCGACCTGAAAAAGGTGTTCGAATCGGCCCGCGCCCGGCGCATGTCCGGCCGCCAGACGCTGCTGTTCGTGGATGAGATCCATCGCTTCAACCGTGCCCAGCAGGATAGTTTCCTGCCGGTCATGGAAGACGGCACGGTGATCCTCGTCGGCGCGACGACGGAAAATCCGTCCTTCGAACTCAACGCCGCTCTTTTGTCCCGAGCGCGGGTGCTGACCTTCAAGCCCCATGACGAGGCAAGCCTCGGCGAATTGCTGGCGCGCGCCGAGGCAACCGAGGGCAAGCCCCTGCCGCTGGACGAGGAGGCGCGGGCAAGCCTGATCCGCATGGCCGATGGCGACGGCCGCGCCGTGCTGACGCTGGCGGAAGAGGTCTGGCGCGCCGCGCGTAAGGACGAGGTTTTCGATGCCAAGGCCTTGCAGGAGATCGTTCAGCGTCGCGCGCCGGTCTATGACAAGGGGCAGGACGGCCACTACAATCTTATTTCGGCGCTGCATAAATCCGTGCGCGGCTCGGACCCGGATGCGGCGCTCTATTATCTCTGCCGCATGTTCGATGCCGGTGAGGACCCGCTCTATCTCGGGCGGCGGCTGGTGCGCATGGCGGTGGAGGATATCGGCCTTGCCGATCCGCAGGCGCTGGTCATCTGCAATGCCGCCAAGGATGCCTATGATTATCTCGGCTCGCCGGAAGGGGAACTGGCGCTGGCGCAGGCCTGCGTCTATCTCGCCACAGCGCCGAAATCCAACGCCGTCTATACCGCCTATAAATCCGCAATGCGGGCGGCCAAGGAACACGGCTCGCTGCTGCCGCCGAAGCATATCCTCAATGCGCCGACCAAGCTGATGAAGGGCGAGGGCTACGGCGACGGCTATCGTTACGACCATGACGAGCCGGATGCGTTTTCCGGCCAGGATTATTTTCCGGAAAAGATGGGGCGCCGGACCTTTTACGACCCGCCGGAGCGCGGGTTCGAGCGCGACATCCGCAAGCGGCTGGACTGGTGGGCGAAGCTGCGGCGGGAGCGGAACAACTGAGCAGCCTATGCCCCGCCGCCATAGCTCCCATGCCGTGGAGCATCTTGCTGTGCGGCAAGTGAAATGCCATATGACAAGTGTATGCAGACGGCTGCACGGCGGGAACTTTCCTGCTGAACATCCGCGGGGACGGCCTCGCTCCTTAGAACGGAGTTTATCATGGCCTGGGCCATTCTTTTCCTTGCGGGACTTCTCGAAATCGGTTGGGCGATCGGGCTCAAATATACGGATGGCTTCACCAAGCCGTTGCCGACGGTGTTGACGGCCGCCTCCATGGTAGCGAGCGTCGTGCTTCTCGGTATTGCCATGCGAACCCTGCCGCTTGGGACGGCTTATGCGATATGGACCGGTATCGGTACGGTCGGCACCGTCATTCTCGGCATCTTCCTTTTCGCCGAACCCGCGACGGCAGTCCGTCTCGGCTGCATCGCGCTGATCATCGCCGGCATCGCCGGACTTAAGATGACGGCGTGATTCTAAAAGAGAAATTACGGCTGTCTCAATCTCCTCCGTCATGCTGGGCCTTGAGCCGAGCATCTATCAGGCTCTCCTCTCGGCTTAAGGCCGAGGATGACGGAGAGTGAGGAGGCAGGGGGTGCCAATAAAAAAGCCGCGTTATGAACGCGGCTTTTTTTATGGGCGGTTTGCTGCAGTCAGCGCAAGGCATCCAGCGTCCGGGTTGCCGCCAGCATGTCCTGCCAGCGATGTTCGCGGCGCTGGAAGGCTTCCTCGTCGGTGCCCCAATGTTCGATCTGCCAGTCCTCGTCGAGATGGGCGAGTTCCCAGGCTTCTTCCGCCGAAATCCGCTTTTCGGCAAAGGCGATGGCGAGCAAGGCGGAGCCGGTGAGCGAGGTGATTGTGTGCAGGCAGGCAAGGCCGAGCGGCGTCGCATAGGAACGCAGCGCCCCGGCATAGGCATTGATCGCCGCAGCCGGCTGTTCCTGATGCACGATGCCTTCGGCAAGGATGAAGCGTGCGCCGAGCGTTTTGGCAGCCCAGGCGAGGATCGGGTCCCAGCGTTCGGTCTGGCGGGCGACGAGGCCTTCGGGATCGGAAGCGCGGTAGCAGAGCATGTCCGTTCCGGCAAATTTCAGGATGTCGTCGAAGACGCCGCGAATATCCTTGGCCACGCCGTCGAGCGCCGTATTGGCGAGGCGCGTCACCGGCATGGTGGCAGGATTGATTTCTTCTTTCTGCGCTTCCCACTCCTCGACGAGAAGTTCGGCAACACCGGCGGTCGGAACGGTGAGCGGCGCTTTTGCCGGGGTGCGGACGTTGCGGCCGTCGAGCAGCACGGCATAGCCGCCGTTTTCGGCCGGAGCGATCGTAACGGTCGTGTAGAAACGCTTCGGCAGGGGCTTCAGCATCTGTATCTGAGCGCGGCGCACCGGATCGGGGTCGCTCAGCGCGCCGGTCAGTTCATCGCGGATATCAGGCATGCCGGTTCTCCATCCATTTCAAGATATCGTCGGGCGCGTGGGCGACGTAATCGGCACCGGAGGCCATCAGCTCCGGCACGGAGGCATAGCCCCAGGCGACGCCGATGGCGCGCGCGCCGGCGCTTTTCGCCATCTGCATATCATAGATCGCGTCACCGACGACGATCGTCCGGGCCGGGTCGATTCCGGCTTCATCGCAGCATTCCGTCACCATGGCCGGATGCGGCTTCGAGGGGCAATCATCCGCAGTGCGCGATGTGAAGAAAGTCTTTTCGAAACCATGGCTTGCGCAGATCGCTTGAAGTCCGCGCCGCGACTTTCCCGTTACGGCACCCAGAATCAGGTCGTCCTGCTTCGACAGCGTCGAAATCAACGCGGCGATGCCCGGAAAAAGCGGCTCCTCGAAGCCCGGTTCGGCCCGCACGCCGGCAAAAAGCGACTTGTAGTGGGCCGTCATGGCGAGGCACTGGTCGTCGACGTGAGGCAGGCCGCGCATGCGGGCAATGGCGATGTCGAGCGTCAGGCCGATCACGCCCTTGGTATCGGCAAGCTGCGGCAAGGGCAGGGCGAAATCGCGGAAAGTGCGGGACATCACCTCGTGGATCAGCCCGGCGCTGTCGACCAGCGTGCCGTCGCAATCGAAGAGGACGAGCTGCATCAGTCGTCTTCCCCGGCGCTGTTCATATCGAAGCCGAAGAGGTTCCAGGTCTGGACCATATGCTGCGGCATCGGTGCGGTGATCTTCAGGCGGCCACCATCCGGGTGCGGGATATCGATGTGGCGGGCATGGAGGTGCAGCCGGTTCTGGACACCGCCCGGAAAATTCCAGCTGGGCTCTGCCTCGAAATATTTGGGATCGCCGAGGATCGGGTGGCCGATATGGGCGGCGTGGACGCGCAGCTGATGGGTGCGGCCGGTGTAGGGCTCCATCTCCAGCCAGGCGAAATTCTGGCCGGCCTGCTCGATGATGCGGTAATAGGAAATCGCGTGATCGGCGCCATCGTCACCATGTTTGGCGATGCGCATGCGGTCGCCGTCCGGCGTCTGTTCTTTCACCAGCCAGGTGGAGATCTTGTCCTCGCGCTTGCGCGGAACGCCTTTCACCAGCGACCAGTAGGTCTTCTTGGTGTCGCGCTCGCGGAAGGCGGCCGTCAGTTTTTGCGCGGCGCCGCGGGTGCGGGCGATGACGAGCACGCCGGAGGTATCGCGGTCGAGACGGTGGACGAGGCGCGGCTTTTCGCCTTTGGGGCTGGTCCAGGCCTCGAGCATCTGGTCGATATGGCGGTTGACGCCGGAGCCGCCCTGCACGGCGATGCCCGCCGGCTTGTTGAGCACGATGACCTTGGCATCCTCATGCAGCAGCATGCGCGACAGCAGCTCATGATCTGAGGAGTTGCGCAAGTCGCGGCCGGCGATCGGCCCGGTCTTCTTGGCATCGACCTCCATGGGAGGGATGCGGATGACCTGGCCGGGCTGTACGCGGGTATCGGATTTCACCCTGCCGCCATCGACGCGGACCTGACCGGAGCGCAGGAGCTTTTGCAGCGCGCCGAAGCCGAGGCCGGGATAATGCACCTTGAACCAGCGATCGAGCCGCATGCCCGTTTCATCGGCTTCCACCTGCCTGTGTTCGATACCTGCCATCCGCTTAATCCGCCTTCGCTACCACGCGCCCATCATGCGATGCCGGATCGCCTGAAGAAAAGGGCTTTTTCTGTATGTCGCCACGTGCAGCGCTTGGGGCTGCAGACAGGCACGCTTTAGACCATTGCGCGCATAAGGGCCAGCCCGGCGACCACGGCGAGGCCGGAAAGAATGACACTGGAACCGACATAAAGCATCGCCGGCATCGTTTCGCCGCGTTCGAGCAGCGCAATCGCATCGAGCGAGAAGGAGGAGAAGGTCGTATAGCCGCCGAGAATGCCGGTAATCAGGAACACGCGCATCTCCGGCGAGCCGCCGAATTTCCGCATGATCGCTTCGGACATGAAGCCGATGAGGAAAGAGCCGGTGATATTGACGGTGAGCGTGCCCCAGGGGAAGGCGGGGCCGAAACTGCGCAGCGTGCCGAGACCGACGAGATAACGAAGCACGGAGCCGATGGCACCACCGAGCGCGACGAGGAAAAGATGGGTCATGGGCTTGGCACTAGCGCATCTTGCCGCTGTTGAAAAGCGTAGGCGGTTTTATCCAAAGGGCCTGGGAATAATCCGGGCTTAATATTTGAATGCTTATATACACCGGATAACGCTTCCTCCGGTTATGCTGCCATGAGCCCCGCAATCAAATTTACCCATTACGATCTCAAGCAACTGCGTGCCGGCCTGACGGTCGAGATCACGCTATCGGCTGTCGCCAATGTCCGGTTGATGACCGCGCCGAATTTCGCCGCCTACAAGCAGGCGATGAAACACCAGTTCATCGGCGGCGTGGCGAAGAAATCGCCGATCAAGCTCACCATTCCGCAGGCCGGCCACTGGCATGTCGTCGTCGACATGGAAGGCCATCATGGTCACGCGGAATCGAGCATCCGCATCATCGAGACGGTGCCTGCGCCGAGGTTTCAGTCGGCTTCCTGACGGAATATTTCCCTTCTCCCCGGCGGGGAGAAGGGAAAACGGCTTCTTACGCCAGCCGCTCCGCATGCCACTTCAGGTGATCGTCCATGAAGGTGGAGATGAAATAATACGAGTGATCGTAGCGCTCGTGCATGCGCAGCGTCAGGCCGATATCGGTCCCCTTGATCGCCTCCTCGAACAGCCACGGGCGCAGGCCGTTTTCAAGGAAGCTGTCGGCCTTGCCCTGGTCGATCAGGAATTCCGGGAAGCGCGCGCCATCCTTCACCAGCGCGCAGGCATCGTATTGCCGCCATGCGGCCCGGTCATCGCCGAGATATTTTTCGAACGCGCCGACCGACCAGTCGGCAGTCGAAGGCTCGACGATCGGGGCGAAGGCCGAGCAACTCTTGAAGCGGTCGGGATGTTTCAGCGCGATGGTAATGGCGCCGTGTCCGCCCATGGAGTGGCCGAAGATGCCCTGGCGGCTCATGTCGATGCGGAAATGCGGGGCGATGAAGGCCGGCAGTTCCTCGGTGATGTAGGTGTACATCCGGTAGTTTTCCGACCATGGCGTCTGGGTGGCGTCGAGATAGAAGCCAGCGCCCTTGCCCATCTGCCAGTTGGTCAGTTCGTCCGGAACGTCGTTGCCGCGCGGGCTGGTATCGGGGCAGACGATGACCAGGCCGAGTTCGGCGGCCATGCGGCGATATTCGCCCTTTTCCATCACATTGGCGTGGGTGCAGGTCAGCCCCGAAAGATACCAGAGCACGGGGCAGGGTTCGGCGATCGCCTTCGGCGGCACGTAGACGGCGAAGGTCATCTCGCCGCCGCAGGCTTCCGAATCATGGGCGAAAACGCCCTGCATGCCGCCGAAGGCGGTATTCTGGGAAAGGACTTTCATGGATTAGGCTCCCTGATAGGCTCTAGGCCAGCGATACGGCGGCATTGACCGCCGCCGCGACCAGCGTCGTGTTGAAGAAGAAGGAAACGATGGAGTGCAAGAGCGTGAGCTTGCGCATGTCGGTCGTGGTGACCGCGACATCCGATGTCTGGCCGGTCATGCCGATGACGAAGGAAAAATAGAGAAAATCGTAGATGCCGGGCTCGATATCGCCGGGAAAATCGAGACCGCCGGCATGGTCGCCGTCCGGCCCTGTGCCGTCAGCGGGGCTCCAGTAGCGATGGGCGTAATGCACTGCGGCCATCATGTGGATCGTCAGCCAGCCGAGCGTGACGGCGAGAAAGGCAAGCGCCATGAGGGCGAGAGCACGCCCTTCCTTGTCATGCAGCGCCATGAACAGTCCGGCGATGGAAATGACGACGGTTGCGAATGTCGCGGCAAAAACCAGCGTCGCCGGTTCGTCGGTGGCGGCCGCATGTTCCTTCAGGTAGGTCGCCGTCAGCCTCGGAAGCCGTATGCCGGTCAGCACCAGATAGACGAGATAGAAGGCGACCGATGTGCCTGTCAGCACCAGCTTCGGCTCGACCACGAAGATGAACGGCAAGAGCAGCACCGAGACGGCCACGGCCGCATAAAAAGGCATGTGCCGGCGGAAGGAAAGTTTGCTGTCGCCCTTGGCCACCCGGCTTCTCCTAACTGCGCTTGACGCGGCGGCAGAGCCGGTCGAGCGCTTCGAGGAAGGCGGAGCGGTCGCGCGGCGAAAAGGCGGCGTTGTAGCCCTTGCTTTCGCCGGTTTCGCGCAGATGGGCGCCAAGATCGCGCATAGCCGTTGCCATGCCGATATTGCTTTTGTCGAAGACGCGGCCGGTCGGGCCGGTCACCTCGGCGCCGGCCGCGACACAGCGCCCTGCCAGCGGCACATCGGCGGTCACGACGATGTCGCCTTCGCGCGCATGCTCGGCGATCCAGTCGTCGGCCGCGTCGAAGCCGGCCGAAACGATGACATTGCGCACCATCGGATCGCGGGACGGACGCAGGCCCGAATTGGCGACGAAAACCACGGGCAATCCGTGGCGCTCGGCGACCTTCAGGATTTCCGGCTTCACCGGGCAAGCGTCGGCATCGACATAGATGGTGTTTTCGTGGGGGGCGTCGCTCATGGTTCGATCCACCGTTCAGGGGCGTGCGATGACGTTGCCGATCGGCTTCATCGCTTCGCTGGTGCGGTTCTTCGGCGATGTCGGCAGCGAGCGCGTCCTGCCCTTGGGCGTCCAGACCTCCGTCGAAATGCCGCCGCCGGCATAGGCCCAGTTGCCCTTCCAGCTGCCGTCCGGCTGCAGGTCATATTGGGAAATGCCGAAACCGTCGTCATTGCCGTAGCCGATCGACAGCGTGTCGTCGTCGGCTGCTGCGGGGCGGGTGGAGCTGCCGCCCGAACGCTTGCCGCCAAGGCCGACGCCGTAGGATGCGACACCGGCGATCGTCCAGGTGACGGAATAGGTGGTGCCGTTGCGGGTGACAGCGACGGTGCCGGAGTATTCGTCACCGCTGTCGGGATTGACCCCGGTGACATCGTAGCTGCCGACCGGATCGGCCAAGACCAGCGACGGGCTCAAGGCGAAGAGAACCGAAATGGCAAGGCGGCGTGGCAGCATATCCTGTCCTTCAATGGCAAACGCCGCATTCTTGCCGAATGCGGCGTTCCGTTCGGGAAAGCGATGCGCGTTCCCTCACGTTGCGTCAAGCGGATACCGCTCAGTAGATGACAACGCCGCGGATGCTTTCGCCCTTGTGCATCAGGTCGAAACCCTTGTTGATGTCGTCGAGCGGCATGGTGTGGGTGATCATGGCATCGATCTGGATCTTGCCGTCCATGTACCAGTCGACGATCTTCGGAACGTCGGTGCGGCCACGCGCGCCGCCGAAGGCGGTGCCCATCCAGTTGCGGCCGGTAACCAGTTGGAACGGACGCGTCGAGATTTCCTGGCCCGCGCCGGCAACGCCGATGATGACCGACTTGCCCCAGCCGCGATGCGACGATTCGAGCGCCTGGCGCATGACCTTGGTGTTGCCGGTGCAGTCGAAGGTATAGTCGGCACCGCCGATCAGGTCGCCGTTGCGCTTCGTCAGATTGACGAGATAGGGCACGATATCGTCGCCGACCTCCTTCGGATTGACGAAGTGGGTCATGCCGAATTTCTCACCCCAGGCCTTGCGATCCGGGTTGATGTCGACGCCGATGATCATGTCGGCGCCGGCAAGCCGCAGGCCCTGCAGCACGTTGAGACCGATGCCGCCGAGGCCGAAGACGATCGCGGTGGAGCCGATCTCGACCTTTGCGGTGTTGATGACCGCACCGATACCGGTCGTCACGCCGCAGCCGATGTAGCAGATCTTGTCGAAGGGCGCGTCCGGATTGACCTTGGCGACGGCGATCTCGGGCAGGACCGTGAAGTTGGCGAAGGTCGAGCAGCCCATGTAGTGATGGATCTTGTCCTTGCCGATCGAGAAGCGCGAGGTGCCGTCCGGCATCACGCCCTGGCCCTGCGTCGAGCGGATGGCGGTGCAGAGGTTGGTTTTGCGCGACAGGCAGGAATAGCACTCGCGGCATTCCGGCGTGTAGAGCGGAATGACGTGATCGCCTTTCTTCAGGGATGTGACGCCGGGGCCGACGTCGACGACGACGCCTGCGCCTTCGTGGCCGAGAATGGCGGGAAACAGGCCTTCGGGGTCTGCGCCCGACAGGGTGAAGTCATCGGTGTGGCAGATGCCCGTCGCCTTGACCTCGATCAGCACTTCGCCGGCACGCGGGCCTTCGAGCTGTACGGTCATGACTTCCAGCGGCTTGCCGGCCTGAACGGCAACGGCGGCGCGAACGTCCATGGGTGTTCTCCTTTTTATGGCAATGATTTTTATTCACAATCGCAGACCGGCGCGTCGCGCTCAAGCCCGATATGCGGCAATGAACAGGGAGACGTCAGCGCAGGTCCCTGACGACCCGCGCGATTTCCGCCTCAAGAGCTGCAATCGCCTTGCCGGTCTGTTCGTGCAGCGCTCGAACGTCCGCCAGCCGTGCCAGGAGTTGCCCCGAGACGGAATTCGAAATCTCATCCTTCGGTGCCTCGCCGAGGCCCGCGATCAGCCAGGCAGGGGTAACGCCAAGCACGCCGGCCAGCATGAACAGGCGACTGGTGCGGGGCTCCGAGCGGTCGCGCTCCCATGCGGAGACGGTGTCGATATGCACGCCGAGCCGGTCGGCCAGATCGCGCGCCGTCATGCCGAGAGCGTCGCGGGCACGCCAGATGCGGCCGCCCAGCGTGTCGTTGTCCTGCGGGCGGCGCAGCATGGACAGGGCGGTTTCCGTCGATAGGCGCATCGGTATCTCCTCTGTCAGCCGGGTATGAACGGAACGGATATTTCCTCCCGCAATCTACAGAGGCCGATCGGGCAGGGAAATGGCCGCGAGCGGCAAATCATCCGCCAAACGCGCCTTTCACCGACATCCGATAAAGCATCGGCTCATATGCGGCACGAAGCGGCTGTGCGGTTGAAACGGCGGCCGAAGTCGATAAGGTCGCTGCTGTCTTTTATCGGAAATGTCAGAGTGAATACCTCCCCATCCACCGCCACCCAAACGACGGTCCTCCAAGGTCTGGCGATCATGCTCTTTGCCATGATCATCCTGCCGGGCATGGATGCGATCGCCAAATACATGGCCGTCTATCAGGGTATGTCGCCGGGGCAGGTGACGTTCTATCGCTTCTTCTTTCAACTCGTCTCGACGCTGCCGCTGCTCCTGGCGCAGGGCGGACTGAAGGCACTGAAGGCCAAGCGGCTCGGCTTCAACCTTTTGCGCGGCGTGCTCCTGGCGGGGGCGGCGCTTCTGTTCTTCGTTTCGGTCAAATACATGCCGCTGGCGGATGTATTCGCGATCTATTTCGTCGAACCCTTCATCCTCACCTGCCTTTCGGCTGTCATCCTTCGGGAAAAGGTCGGCTGGCGGCGGTGGCTGGCGATCGTTGTCGGCTTCGGCGGCGCGATGATCGTCATTCAGCCGAGCTTCGAGCTGTTCGGCCTGACTTCGCTGCTGCCGATCGGCTGCGCCTTCCTGTTCGCCTGCTATTTGCTGATGAACCGCGCGCTCGGCGATGCCGACCCGCCGCTGGTCATGCAGACCATCGCCGGCATCGGCGGGACGTTGTTCATGATCGGCGCGATCGTGGTCGGTCACGGCATTGGCTCGGTCGACTTCACACCATCGCTGCCGAACACCGGTCTTGGCTGGGTGCTGGTGGTCGTGCTTGGCACGCTCTCGGGATATGGACACTTGCTCGTCGTCAAGGCGTTCCAGGCGGCGCCGGTCTCGATCCTTGCCCCGTTCCACTATTTCGAGATCATCTCGGCGACGGCGCTCGGCTATTTGATCTTCGACGATTTTCCGACGGCCTCGAAATGGCTCGGCATCGCCATCATCGTCGCGTCGGGTCTCTACATGATCTGGCGCGAGCGGCGGCTGGCGCGGCAAAAGATAAATATTGAGTAAACGCCGAAAGCCTTCCCTAAGCCTTTCTTTTGGCAGATTGGAAAGAGGTTCGCCCTAACCTAGTTCCCAGTTTCATGATGAAACGGGAGCATATGGATGGACGTGTTCCGTCTTTCTTATCCGGCATGTGTCATCGCCGGCAAAGTGCGCTTGACCGCACGGGATATCGACGTCCTGCGCGATCATGTTTTCACGGGAGGGATGACCACGTCCCAGGACGCGGTCATCCTTCTTGCGATCAACAGGTCGAGCACCGAAAAATGCCCGGAATGGCAGCCATATTTCATCGAGACCATGACGGATTTCATCGTCCGTCACTGTTATCCGCAAGGGGCGATGGACGAGTGGAACGCCGAATGGCTGATTGCGATGATCTCTACCCGCGGCATCGTCAACTCGCGGATCGAACGCGATCTTCTCTTCCATATCATCGACACGGCGGCGCGGATTCCCGACAGTCTGTCCATCTTCGCGCTGGAACAGATTCGGCTTGCGCTGTCGCACGAAGCCTGCCCGGCAGAACACGGCGCGCCCGAACGCAGGCTCACGATGGAAGATGTCAGGCTGGTCTGCCGGGTGATGGCCGCCATCGCCCGTTCCCGCGGGGTAAATCTGACGGATCGCGAGGCGCGCATGCTGCGGCAGGTCGGCATCCTGATCGGACTGGGCGGGCAGGGGGAGAAGGCCGCCTGAAAACCTCGGCGCATAGCTGTGATGCGCTTCCGGCGCGGTCAGCGAACGGACGCCCGGTGATCATTTATCGCCGGGGGAGGAGGCGCGTGTGACGGAACATCTTCCGGCGATCCTGCTCGCGACGCTCAACCTGCTGGCGGTGTGGCTGCTCATGGCAGCACCGGTCGGCGTGCGGACGGTCTTCGCCAGAGTGAAGCTCGCCGCCGATGCCGAACGGATCTGGCAGGCCATTTCCCCGCGTGGTGAGTCTGCGGCATGGCATCATGCAACGCTGTCGAGCATGCCCGTTCCCGGTGCGCCTGATCTCGTCGAGCAGAGCCTGACCGCGCTCGACCGGCATGGCGCGCCGGTGCGGCGGGTGCTCGAGGTCAAGGACGAATCGACAGACGAATCGCGACGGACGCTCGATATCCGCGTGGTTGAGGACAGCACGCTCGACGTCGCCTTCTGGACGAATTTTCACGAGCGCATAACATTGCAGGACGACAACGGCGATGCCGTGACCCTGACCGTCGCGCGCACCGATCGCTATCGCGGGCTGGCGCTCCTGCTGCTGCGCCATTTCGCGCTGCGCCGGGAATTAAAAGCTTTGGAGCGGTGGCTGGCGACGGGCGTAAGCTCGCCGCAACGATTCGGCTTCGAGCATCCGGCGTTTCAGGTGGTACTTGCTGTCCTGTCGACCCTCATTCTCTGGCCCTTTTTCGGTCTCAGCAAAACCGGGCTCCTGCTCTCCGTCTTACTGACGGTGGTGATCGTGCTGCACGAGTTCGGCCATATGCTTGCCTATCGCGCCTTCGGTCATTCTTCGACCCGGATGATTTTCGTGCCGCTTCTGGGCGGGGTCGCCATTGGCGGGCGGCCCTACAATTCCCTGTTCGAAGTGGCTTCCTGCGCGTTGATGGGCGCTGGCATGTCCGCCTTCCTCGTGCCGGCGGTTGTTGCCTTTCACCAGTCCTCGCAGACGGTGTTTGCCAATGCCGCTGTCCTGTTCTTCCTGCTGATTCTCGGGGCGTTCAATCTGCTGAACCTGCTGCCGATGAACCGCTTCGATGGCGGGCAGGTGTTGCGGCAGGTCTTTCCGGGGCCGGTAAGCCTCACGGCGGGAAGTTTTCTCGTCACTGTGATCATATTGACGGTCGGCTGGCGAATCGGTGTGCCGTATTTTGCGCTGGTTGCCGCGCTTGCAGTCTTTGCGCTTCTAAGCCTTATGGGCCATCGCGGCATCAAGCCGCGCCACCGGCTGGTGGAGATGTCGCCGGCGCAGCGGCTGATGAGCGGGCTCGGACTTTATGCCGCGCTGGCGTTGCACGGCTATGCCGTCATCTATGCGACCGACCGGCTGGTATCCTGAGCCTCCCGCTCAAGCGCCAGCGGCCCGAAGACCGCTTCAAGCGCCTCGCAGAGCCGGATATCGACATCGGCCATGGAAACCGGCAGGCCGAGATCCACAAGGCTGGTGACGCCATACTCCTTGATACCGCAGGGCACGATGCCGTTGAAATGATCGAGGTTCGGCTCGACATTCAACGACAGGCCGTGAAAGCTCACCCACCGCCGCAGGCGGATGCCGATCGCGGCGATCTTGTCCTCGGCCATCGCACCGTTGGCGAGCGGCGGACGCTTCGGTCGCCGTACCCAGACGCCGACTCGGTCCTCCCGGCGTTCGCCGGTGACGTTCATGCTTGCCAGCGTTTCGATGACGACGCGCTCCAGCGCGGCGACGAACAGGCGCACATCCTGCCGTCGACGCTTGAGGTCCAGCATCACATAGACCACCCGCTGGCCGGGGCCGTGATAGGTGTATTCGCCGCCACGGCCGGTCTGGAACACGGGGAGCAGGTCCGGCGCGACCAGATCGGCGGCATCGGCGCTGGTACCTGCGGTATAAAGCGGCGGATGCTCCACCATCCAGATCAGTTCGTCGGCCTCGCCGGCGGCGATTGCGGCGGCTTCCGCCTCCATGGTGGCGACCGCTTCTTCATAGTCCACAAGCCCGGATGCGAATCTGAGGCGTATGGGAGGACAGCCTTCCTGTGCAAAAAACGTGGTTTCCAGCTTGTCTCTCAGCATGATCGCGCCTGTCCTGTCCGTTCATTCCATCTTCTAGATGGTACGCTTTTCGAGCGAAGTCCAGCATTTGCAGGGGGTGCGTGAGGGTGGTTGCTAAATAGTCGTCTACGACATGAAAATTCTTTCACAATGGCCTTGTGCACCCCAAGGGCTTTTGCTACATGCAGCCCCGCCGGAGCAATTCGGCGCCTACCACGATGCGGTCGTGGCGGAATTGGTAGACGCGCAGCGTTGAGGTCGCTGTGGGGCAACCCGTGGAAGTTCGAGTCTTCTCGACCGCACCATTCAACATTAAATTGTTGAATACTTACAAGCTTGATGGTCCAACTTCCTGAGGGCGTTGGACCAATCAGCCCAAATAGCCAGCCCCGGCAACCTTCTCCATAGAAACCTGTTCAAGCTTTCACCGCTCGACCCGGCGTGTGTGGAGTTCGTTTGTTTTAGCCTCGGAATGACCGAGGATCGCCATGATGTCGTATTGGCTACAACCCAGCTCGGCTAGTATCGCGGCAAGTCCCTTTCGCATGCTGTGCGTCGACAAATGCCCAAGACCAGGCCCTCTCGTACCAGTGTTTGAACATGGCGGGGATGGCATCTCCGCTGGCGTAGGGATTGCCGCCACGACCGAGCACATACGTCGCGCCCTGAGCCGTCGTTGACCTGGTTGCTTTCTCTGTTGATTCGAACAGTTGAAGGCACAGTTCGCAGACTAGGTGTTTGATCCCACGGTTTGATGGTGTGATCCTTTCTGCAGAATGGAAGGAGGCACTATGGGACAAGTTCGTCACGGTAGCGCAACGGCCATCTCTGACAGCGCGTAAGAACGATACCGTATTGCCCGTCGGAAGTTAACGGCCAGCGGGCGCCCGTCGTACGCGCGCCTTGCAGTTGGGAGGTCACGGCCGCGACGCCGAATTTCGTCACATTGCCCACCATGGAGCAAATAGCCAACGGAGAAGCAAGCACCGCTAAAGCAAGGGCTGGGCCGAACGCGACCCCAACGGCGGCAAATGCCGTAGCCGGCGTCCATCCGTACCCGTAAAGCTGCTGGCGGATGGAGGGATATCAATTCGTGGCGTCAACGATCGATTTTCTCATATCCTTATGGCCTTCCAAGTAGAACTCGCCCGACGAAACGGTAGCCTGGATTTTTTAACATTGCAAAGTAACCTGCCGGATCGGCATTGAATCTAGCAATATCGTCGCTTCGATTGCCAATCAGTCGCACTGCGGGCCTGATCAATGGAACCATAGCGCTCTGCAGAAGCGAAGCTTTCTTGACCGGCATTGGCTTGAATGCCGATGCCGCGTGCCCGTTTTTGTAAAGGTGGTGGGCATACGGGTCCATGATGAGGCTGAAACAGTCGAACAGGGTGCGTTTAACCTCCGTCGCCTTTCCATTCAGGACTATCTTGCTGTACCTGACCTCCTGCATCAACGACATGCGGGTCTTGTCGCTATAGTCGCGCTGGCTGTATTTCCACGAGGCGAACGAATAAAAATCATTGAGCAGGTAGCCGTAGAACCGGTCTACGCTTCCCTTGTCGTATGTCGGATTATCGATGCGATCCACCAGCGTATCAAGATCGCTGGCCGACATGGCAAGATCCTCTTGAGCATAGAAGGTCGTGCCCATTGTGACGACCGGTCGGCCGGCTGCGAGAGCCATCATCCCACCGCCGGAGTTCAGAGTTACCACAACATCAGCCACCTCGTAGAGATCATAAATATTGTACGACTCCACGGAGACGCCGACGCCCTCAATGGGGTTTTCCTTGTTCAGTGGGTGGTTTTTAACGAGGACATTGTAACGGCCGATACCGTCAAGATCTCGGATGATGGACAGAAACTCGTCGTAATTCTGAAGGGGCGCGCAAAAGTGACGTGTTGTCGCATCGGTCAGGCTTTGCAGAAGAACCAGAACCGTTCTTTGCCCCACGGTAAGTAGGGGAGTCAGTTTCTCGATCGGGGTATTCTTTTGAGGCTCAAGAGTTTCACCATTGGCGCGCAAGGCAGCGAGATATTCCCTCGCATCGATGGGCGCTGATCCCTGCCACAAATGCCGCGCGTAGGAATCACTGCCGCAGCAGAAGCCGCCCTCGTCGAGGTAGATCGACCACGGCAGGCCACCGCGCTCAGCGCAAACGCATTTGATCCCTTGGGATCGCAAGCAGTTCCAGAGTTCCAGCAGCCAATCGTTGCCGTACGGGTTCTGGAAAAAGACGCGATCTGGCACACGTTCGATCACGCGCTGCGCAAACTCCTCGGGTGGGACCTTCATGTCAGGGTCAATGATTGCGACACTTCCAATCGCCTTCATGACCTCGTCGTTGTAAAATACCGGGTTTCGGCCGATGAAGATGTTGAGCGGAGCGCCGGGGATTTCGCAAGGCATAACCTTCAGTTTTCCGGCGACGATCTCTTTGGCTTTTTTCTCGGCGTAGGAGAAGTTTGCGTGGCGCTCGTACGGGTCTTTCCAACCGTTCTCGGGGTGGTGGACATGCACGGCATAAATGCCCATCCCGGCCATCCAATCGCCATGCAGACGGTATACGGAGCGCCAGCCCTCGAAAACGGTAGTGCGGTGGATCGCCCACTTCTTCGTTTCAGCGAAAGCGTGGGGCCGATAAAGGAAGCTGTTCTTCTCCAGCAGTCGGAAAATCAAGTCACGGTCTTCCCCGCCCCAGCTGTTGAAATATTCGTCGAAGAGGCCGACGTGGAAGCACAGATCGCGCCGCACGAGAATGTTAGACCCGACAGGCGCAAAGCTGTCGCATAGATCATTTGGCACATCCGGGTTGATGAATGGAAGCTTGGCGATGAACTGGTCAATCTGGTGGTCGAAGTCGGCCGGCGAATGGACCTTCTCAATGAGAGCCTTGGACGCCTGCTCCGTCAGGAACAACGTCGGGATCGCGGCAAAATTGAACGGCGATTCTTCGAGGTTGTCAGCGACATGCAGAAGCCGTTCATAGAAATTCGACTTGTGAAGAAAGTCCGCATCTTCGAAGTAGACATAGTTTGCGGTTGCCGTCTTGATGCCGGCGTTGCGAGAGCGCGCAAGCGAGAACGGCGCATCATTCGTCATCAGATGCTTATAAATCCAGCCTTTTTCCTCGCAAAGGACTTCAAGCTCGCGAGCATTGGCGCTCCCGTCATCGACAAGAACGACCTGCACGTGATCGTCGATGGGGATGTTTTTCCATCTTAACCGTTCGAGAATGTCGACATTATCGTTAGCGCGTACGGCGATGATCACGGCAAGCGTCGGCGTCTTCATCGGGACCTCTGATTAAGTTTCGTAGGTCGAGGCCTTTTGGCACATCGCGTCGATTGGCGCAAACATCAAAGGAAATCGCTACGGCACGACGCACCGCCACGGCGGTGCTTTCGCTCGTCTTGATTTATGTTTCCTGTCATCAAGCCGGACCTCTTTCCTTCTCCAGCTTTTCGAAGCGTTTTACGACGCGTTCCCGCTTCAGTCGTGACAGTTTCTGTACCCAGAAAATACCGTCCAGCTGGTCGATTTCGTGCTGCAGACAGATGGCCAGAAGCCCTTCGGCTTCCTCCTGCTGAGGCTCGCCGTCGAGCGTCTGATAAGCGACACGCACGGCGCGTGGGCGGGTGACAACTTCGCTGACGCCCGGCATCGAGACACTGCCTTCCGCATGGTCCATGAGTTCAGGAGAAGACCAGAGGATTCGTGGATTGACGTAGGTTCTGACTTTGTCGTCCTGCAGTTCGATCACTGTCACCCGTTCGCCGACGCCGATATGCGGCGCGGTGATGCCGATGCCCGGTGCCGCGCGCATCGTGTCGAGGAGATCGTCGCAGAGCGCGGCGAGGGCAGGGCCGAATGCGGTGACCTCCTTTGCCGGCTGGTGCAGGCGCGGATCGGGAAAGCGGACGATGGGGCGAATAGTCATGGAATTTCCTCAACTCTTTCAGTGTTCGTCTTAAACGAAACAATTCGCATGAATTTGCAACAGCTTGGCCAAAAATTGAAGCGGCGGGGCGCGGATCGTGCAGGGGATGGTGGACCTCGGCAAATCGTTGCGGTAGCAGAAGAGGGCGGGCGCAAAAAAAACTGCGTGCGCAATCAAACCGGTATGTCATCGCCTTCCTGCTCCCCCCGGTCCGCCGGCGTCTTGGATGGCTGAAATTCTGCGAGGGTGGGCACATGAGCTATACCGGCGACGACAATCGTGTGAGCACGGAAGAAGCTCCGGTCGATGTTTCCGACATCTATGCCGAAGACGGCTCGGTGCGTTCCGATTTCCTCATGCATGTCGGCGCCGCGATCGCCGACCGCGACCTTCTCTATCTTCGCCAGCATGTGGCGCGCCTGCACTCTTCGGAACTTGGCGACCTGCTGGAGGCGATCCAGCCCGACCAGCGCCTGGCGCTCGTCTTGCTGCTCGGCAAGGACTTCGACCTTTCGGCCCTGACCGAGGTCGACGAGGCGATCCGCCTCGATATCGTCGAGCATCTGCCGAACGACCAGATCGCCGAAGCCATCGGCGAAATGGATTCGGACGACGCCGTCTACATTCTCGAAGACCTCGATCAGGAAGATCAGGAAGAGATTCTTGCCAAGCTGCCGTTCACCGAGCGGGTGCGGCTGCGGCGGTCTCTGGATTATCCCGAAAGCACCGCCGGCCGGCGCATGCAGACCGAATTCGTCGCGGTGCCGCCGTTCTGGACGGTTGGCCAGACGATCGACTATATGCGCGAGGACAGCGAGCTTCCCGACAGCTTTACCCAGATTTTTGTCATCGACCCCACCTTCCGGCTGCTCGGCATCGTCGATCTCGACCGCATCCTGCGCACCAAGCGCTCGGTGAAGATCGAGACGATCATGCGCGAGACCAGTCATCCGGTGCCGGCCGAGATGGACCAGGAAGAGGCCGCCCAGCTCTTCGAGCAATACGACCTTCTGTCGGCCGCCGTCGTCGATGAAAACAACCGGCTCGTCGGCGTGCTGACCATCGACGACGTCGTCGACGTCATCCAGGAAGAGGCCGAGGAAGACCTGATGCGCCTCGGCGGCGTCGGCGACGAAGAGCTGTCCGACAGCATCGCCAGCACCTCACGCTCGCGCGTGCCGTGGCTGACGGTGAACCTGTTCACGGCCTTCCTCTCGGCAACCGTCATTTCGCTGTTCGATGCCTCAATCCAGCAGATCGTCGCGCTGGCGATCCTGATGCCGACGGTGGCCGGCATGGGCGGCAATGCCGGTTCGCAGACGATGACGGTGACGGTGCGGGCGCTGGCCACCCGCAATCTCGATATTCACAACGCCTGGCGAATCGTCCGGCGCGAGGCCGGTGTTGGCCTGCTCAACGGCATGCTGTTCGGAACGCTGGTCGGCTGCGTCGCGGGCGTGTGGTTTCAGGATATCAATATTTCCGGCATTATCGCGACCGCCATGCTGATCAACATGACGGCGGCGGCGCTGGCGGGTATCCTTATTCCGCTGCTGCTCGATCGCTTCGGGGCGGACCCGGCGGTGTCTTCGGCGGTTTTCGTCACGGCCGTCACGGATACGACCGGCTTTTTCGCCTTTCTCGGCCTTGCCACCTGGTGGTTCAATATCGGCTGACGCTGCCGGAAATTTGACTTTTACGTTAAGGTCAATATTATGGCCGTTGGACTCTGACGGGACTGCCGCGAGAAGCAAGGCGAAGCATGTGAACAAGTATTATAGCATTACCGAGCTGACGCGGGAATTCGGCGTCTCGACTCGCACGCTTCGCTTCTATGAAGACGAGGGGCTGATCCATCCCGAGCGGCGTGGCCGCACACGGCTGTTCCGCGCCGCCGATCGTCATCTCATCAAGGAAATCCTCCGCGGCCGGCGCATCGGCTTCACCATTGCCGAAATCCGCGAGATCATTCAGGTCTACAAGGACCCGCCGGGTGAATCGGGACAACTCAGGCTCTTGATGAAGCGTGTCGAGGAAAAGCGCGAAGAACTGCACCAGAAGCGCCGCGACATCGAGGAAACTCTCGACGAACTCAACAATGTCGAAGAGGCGTGTCTCACGCGACTTGCCGAAATCGGTGTTGGGACGTAATCCTCAAATCCAGCGGCTGGTCGAGCGGCAATAGCGTTCGAATTCGAAGCCGAAGCGTGAATGCAGGTGCCGTTCTTCGGCCTTTACGGCAAAGAGCGTCGTGAAGATCACCGTTCCCGTTGCGATGATGAAGAACCATGCATTCATGGTGATGAGGCCGATGCCGGCCATGATCAGCGTATAGCCGAGATAGATCGGATTGCGGGTGTAGCGAAACGGCCCACACGTGACGAGGTGCGACGAGCAGCGATTCGGCAGCACCGTCGTATGCCGGTCGAGCAGTGTCCGCACCGCCCAGAGGCTGAGCACGACACCGGCGACGATCACCAGCGCACCGATGGACCAGATGGCCCAGGTGGTGAGCCGGGCATCCGGCTCATGCGCCATTGGCAGGATGCGCCCCAGCGCCAGCGCCGCGAGACTGGCAAAGCCGTGAAGGGCAAAGGGCCAGGGGTATCTCATCGACTTGGCGCGATAGGCGTTCATATCCTATTCCTTGGGTTGGGCTTCCATGGTGCATTGTTCGGTGATGGTGACGATGCGCGGATCGGCATTGGTGAGCTCTCCGGCGTTGAAGGCTGAAAACAGCCGCTCGCTCACCAGCTTGTCCGCCGTGCAGCTGCAGAAGGCGGTGCAGAGCGCTTGCGGCTGCGAGGCAATGCAGGCGGCGACGCAGCTGCGCTCGAATGGCTTGGTGCCGGGAAAACCGAGCGAAAAGAGATAGACCAGCGCAATCAAGAGCGGCTGGTGGATGAGGTAGACCGCAAGGCTGTGACGCCCGCCGAAGCCGAGCCAGCGACCGACCTTGCCGTTTAGTTCGAAGGAGGCGAGCCGGTTGGTGAAGCCCGTCGCAAGTGCTATGCGGGCAGCGGCAAGGCCGGCGAGGAAAGGCGCGAGCCAGGGCAGCAACGGCACATAGTCGTTGGAGCGCATCGGCATTTCCGACAGGCCGACCCACCAGAGCGCCGGCGTGTCGAAGACGGGCGAGCGCAGATAGAAGGGGGCGGCGAAAATCGCCGCCGCGGCCACGAGCGTCAAAAGTGGCGGCAGGCGCAGGAACACAAGGCCCACGACGCTGGCCGCAGCGATCGCGTGCAGGATGCCGAAGAAGATGAAGGCATCGGGAAAGGCAAACCACGTGGCGATGGTGATGACTGCCGCTGCCGCGACGATCTTCGCCAGCCGGATCAGGTAGCCGCGGCTGCGTATTTCAGGAAAATTGCCGAGCACGAGGCTGAAGCCGGCCAGGAACAGGAAGCTGCCGGCGATCAGCCGGGCAAAGAGCTTCCAGCCGCCCGAGGCGACGGTGCCGGGCTCGATATAGCCGAAATATTCGAGATCCCAGGAGAAGTGGTAGATCGCCATGGCAATGAGGGCGACGCCGCGCAGCACGTCGACAGCCGCAATGCGCCGCTTAGCGGGCGGGGCCGTCACCTTGTCGATGGCTGAGTTTTCCATGGACATGATTTCTTCTTTCTATTGCGAATGAGCATAGGCCCGCGAGCTTGCGCCAGGCGCAACCGGTTTCGCGGGATGGGAGAGCGGTCAGCCGGGAAGGGTTTCCATCAGGGCTTCGCGCGCCTCGGAAAAATACTGGCGCCGGATGAGCACGAAGATGACGAAGACGGTCAGCGCCGTGAAGACATAGGGGCTGATGAACCAGCCGAGATAGCCGATCGACAGGAAGATCGCGCGCAAGCCGGCATTGAAATGCTTGGCGGCATCGATGTTGAGCCTGACGGCCCGCTCGGCACGCCGCTGGGCTTCCTCGATATCCTGGTTGAGGTCGCTCATCATCGGGATGCCGCCGATGATGATCGAGCAATAGTTGAACAGGCGGTAGGCCCAGCCGAACTTGAAGAAGGAATAGCCGAACAGGCAGGTCAGCCCACCGACTTTCAGTTCAAAGGCCGTCCTGCCGCCGTGGAACACATAAGGTAGATCCTGAAAGATCGCCTGCGCCTGGTCGGTGGCGCCGAGCAGGGCGAAACAGCCGCCGAGCGCGAAGATCGTCGTCGAGGCGAAGAAGGCGGTGCCGGCCTGCAGGCCGGCTATGATCTGGGTATCGATCATCTTCAGGTCGCGTTTCAGCGAGTTCATGATCCAGCGCCGCCGGTTCTCCATCATCAACCGTGAAAGGCTGAGGCGGTTGCCAAAAATCCGGCCATCCACCGTGAAGGTGTAGCC
Source organism: Rhizobium sp. Root1212 (assembly GCF_001424985.1). Lineage (GTDB taxonomy): Bacteria > Pseudomonadota > Alphaproteobacteria > Rhizobiales > Rhizobiaceae > Pararhizobium. Next base: position 81,089 of record NZ_LMDA01000003.1, on the reverse strand, counting down.
TGTCCAGAGCAGCACGAAGACGGCCAGCGCAATATAATCCGCATAGGTCATGCGGTGTTTTTGGCATGCCCTGCCAAAATTGCAAGAGAGGGCAAAACTTTGCTGCATGCCCCTTGCCATCGTTGCACGAACGTGGCGTTTTCAGCGATTAGGAGGAGGGCGGTTTTTGCCGATACCGATGTCGCAGGTGCGGAATTCGATGTCGGACGATCGCCGTGAGCGCCTTTGGGAATGGCATAGGGTCGGGCTTGATCCTATATGGAGTAATGGCGCAAAAGCGCCGATCGGGCTTTGCGGGCGGAGTTGAGATGTTTCTTTCGGTTTTTGATGTGTTCAAGATCGGTATCGGGCCGTCGAGTTCCCATACGATGGGCCCAATGTCGGCCGCCAACCGCTTCCTCGATCTGATCGCCTCGCCCGACTGGCCGCGTCCCTCGAATGCGGCGGTGGCTTCGATCAAGGTCAGCCTGCACGGATCGCTTGCCCATACCGGCATCGGCCACGGCTCCGGCCGTGCGGTCATCCTCGGGTTGATGGGCGAAAAACCGGACAAGGTCGATCCCGATGCGATGGACGGCATCATCGACGGCGTCGAGCACACCGGCCGCATCACCCCGCCCGGCCATCCGGCCTACGCTTTCCAGCCGAAGACCGATCTCGTCTTCGACAAGAAGGTGCCCCTGCCGGGCCATGCCAACGGCATGAGCTTTTCCGCCTTCGACCGCGACGACCGGCTGCTGTTGAAGCGCATCTATTATTCGATCGGCGGCGGTTTCGTTGTCACCGATACCGAGCTTGAGGCGATGCGCGCCAGCAAGACCAAGCCCGGCGGCGTCAAGGTGCCCTATCCCTTCTCCAGCGCCAAGCAGATGCTGGAAATGGCCGAGCGCTCCGGGCTTTCCATCGCCCAGATGAAACGGGCGAACGAGGAATGCGAGATGTCGCGCGACGATCTCGATGCCGGGCTCGACCGTATCTGGGAGGCGATGAAGGGCTGTATCGATCGCGGGCTAACCCATCAGGGCATTCTTCCGGGCGGCCTGAAGGTTCGCCGCCGCGCCGGCTCCATCCATGACATGCTCAAGGAGGAGTGGCGCTCCAACAAGGTCAACCCGCTCCTCGCCAACGACTGGCTGAGCGTCTACGCCATGGCGGTCAACGAAGAGAACGCCGCCGGCGGCCGGGTCGTGACGTCGCCGACCAACGGTGCGGCTGGCGTCGTGCCGGCGACGATCCGCTATTACCTGCATTTCCATGAGGATGCCGACCATCACGGCATTCGCGACTACCTGCTGACGGCAGCCGCGATCGGCGGCATCATCAAGTTCAACGCCTCGATCTCCGGCGCCGAAGTCGGCTGTCAGGGTGAGGTGGGCTCGGCCTCGGCCATGGCGGCCGCGGGCCTTGCCGCCGTCATGGGCGGCACGCCGGAGCAGATCGAGAACGCTGCCGAAATCGCACTGGAGCACCATCTCGGCATGACCTGCGACCCGATCGCCGGCCTCGTGCAGGTACCCTGCATCGAGCGCAACGCACTGGGGGCAGTCAAGGCCGTCACGGCAGCCTCGCTCGCCATCAAGGGCGACGGCAAGCACTTCGTGCCGCTCGATGCCTGCATCGAGACGATGCGCCAGACCGGCGTCGACATGCACGACAAATACAAGGAAACCTCAACCGGCGGCCTTGCCGTCAACGTCGTCGAGTGCTGATCGGAAACGCGCCCGCCTCTGTGGAACGGGCATAAACAGGCTTGACCCCGGCACCCTGCCGGGTGTTCAACTCGGCCATGGCTCTCCATCTCATCAAACTCTGCGTCGGTGCCGATAGCATCGAAGACCTTCGGGACTGGGTGTCGCGCCGGTCGCTCATAGCAATCGCCGCCGGCCTCGAGCCGCATTCGTCCCACACGACCCGCATGGTGCCGAAGCGCATTGAGGAACTGCTGGCTGGCGGTTCGCTCTATTGGGTGATCAAGGGGCAGGTGCAGGCACGCCAGCGGCTCATCGACATTGAGACCTTCACCGATGCCGATGGCATCGGCCGCTGCAATCTCATCCTCGGCCCGGAAGTCATCGAAACGGAATACCAGCCGCGCCGCGCCTTCCAGGGCTGGCGCTATTTGACGGCGGATGACGCCCCGCGCGACCTTTCCGCCCTCGGCGCCGATGTGGCGGACCTGCCGATGGAACTGCGGCGTGAGCTTGCGGAGCTTGGGTTGCTTTGAGCGGCTCCGGGGCTCCTTGCACTGATGGAGCTGCAATTCTTTCCACCACCACCGTTCTCTCCATCGTAATGGTCGGGCTTGACCCGACCATCCACGCCACGCGGCATGGACCCTCGGGGCAAGCCCGAGGGTGACCCAAGAGAGGGGAAGGTGCGTGATCGGCAACTACATCCCTAGCGCCCCGCACCAACAAAAAAAGCCCGGCATTGCCGGGCTTTTTGATGAGGTGGGTTCGTTTCACCGAACCCTGATTCGGATCGGATATCGCCCCGAAGGCGAGGTGACGTGCACGTGGATATTGGCCGTCGGCTGGGTCGAGCGCCAGGCGCGGGCGCCGTGGGTCAGAAGCAGGGTGACGAGATCCTTGGTGCGGGCGCGGGGGCGGCTGATGCCGAGTTCGGCGATGCGCATGGCCGCCTCATGCAGCGGATGCAGACCGGAAAGACCCGGTTTGCGCTTCTTGCCAGGCAGGGGCGTAATGATGCCCGAGCCGTTTTCGTTCATTGCCATAACTGACCTCGTACACAATACAAAAACCGAGGAGGAAGGCCGGCGGAACTGGAGCCGGCCTTCGAAACGTCGAAGGAATTACTGGGCGCTGGCCCAGCAGGCAAAACCGGCGCGCTTCAGCGCCTTGCAGGCATTCTGGGCCTTGCCCTGATCGGAGAAACCGCCGAAACGGGCGCGGTAAAGCTGGCTGTTGCCGCTGGCATAGGCAACGGTAAACGGGGTAGCGTTGCTGAGTGCCTTGCCGCTCTTGTTCTGGGCGTTCTGGAGCATGGCGAGCGCCTGTTCCTTGCTGGGCGTCGCACCGATCTGCACGATCCAGCCGGCCGGCAGGGCCTGCGGCTCGATATCGGCGGGCTTTGCCTTGGCGACGGAATTGGTGACCTGGACATCGACGTCTTCAGCCGGAACCGCGGCGGCGAGGCGCCGGCTCTGGGCCTGCAGCGTGTTCGGCTGAACGCTTTCCTGAACGAGCGGGTTGGCGCTGGCCTTGGAGGGAGCCGCATAGGCGACTTCGACGCTTTGGGTGACTTCGCCGCTGTAGCGGAAATCCGGAACCGGACCCTGATGCGGCAGGTTGAAGCTGCCGCCGGTCGCAGCGACCGTCGCGGTCTCGGCCGGAGCCGCATCGGGCTGCGTGGCGGCGGCCTGCAGGGTCGGTGCATCCTGGGTTTCGGCAACGAGGTTGCCGCTGCCGCGGCGCGATGCCGCCGGCATGTACTTGGCGACGAGGGCGCGCATCTGTGCGTCGCGGGCGCCGCCCGACTTGCCGCCGAGAACAACACCGACGATGCTGCGGCCATCGGCCTGCGCCGAGGTCACGAGATTGTAACCGGCGGCGCGGGTATAGCCGGTCTTGATGCCGTCAACGCCACGCACATTGCCGAGAAGGCGGTTGTGGTTGCCGATGACCTGGCGGCCGAACTTGAAGCTGCGGGTGGAGAAATAGGAATAATACTGCGGAAAATGCTGGCGAAGGGCCATGCCGAGGCGGGCCTGGTCACGCGCCGTCGTCATTTGCGCGTCGTTCGGCAGGCCGTTGGCGTTGCGATAGGTGGTGCGTGTCATGCCGAGCGCGCGGGCCTTGCTGGTCATGATGCGGGCAAAGCGGTCTTCCGAGCCGCCGAGGAATTCGCCAAGCGCGGTGGCCGCGTCATTGGCCGAGCGGGTGACGAGCGCCTGGATGGCCTCATCGACGGTGATCGACTGGCCGGCGCGCACGCCGAGCTTGGAAGGCGGTTCGGCGGAAGCGTTCTTGGAGAAGGGAACGCGGGTGTCCTTGGTAATCTTGCCGGCTTCCAGCGCCTCGAAGGTGAGGTACAGCGTCATCATCTTGGTGAGCGAGGCAGGATAGCGCAGGCTGTCGGCATCTTCGCTGTAAAGCACCTTGCCGGTCTTGGCGTCGACGACGATGCCGGCATATTTCGCCGCCATGGCGGAGGCTGTAAATGCGAACGAAGCGACCAGAGACACCATCGCTATACGGCAGACTTTCTTGAAGAAAGGCGCCGGAGAGCTTTGAGCGGAACCGATGAATAGGGATTTGGACACTACACTTCTCTTCATTCTCATTTCACAGAACTCGTCCGGGCGTTGCCCCTCAACAGACGACCGTTGCCGCGAATTTACCGCCATAGCGTTACCAATCGGTTTATGATGAACGATTGGTTTCCGTATTTGCGCGTGCCTGTCGCGTTTTAGGAACGGCTTGAAGGCCGCACCGGCAAGGTTCCGAAGGAGATGGATCATGGAGCGAGATGCTCGTTGACGAATTTGACGACGGCCCCGTCGATGGCCTGCCATTGTGGCAGCAATTGGCTGGAAAAGCGGTAAAGCACCACAAGATCCTTGCCGATGTGGATATCTCGCTGGCAATCGGCCGATGTGGCGTCCTTCGGGCTCGTCGGAATGATGCAGCGCACGGCAAAAGGCGCCTCTGCGCCACGCGGCGCGGTCAGCAGCATTTCTTCGCCGTAACCGGAATTCTGCTTCATGTGATGAAGGGTAAGGCCGGCCGGACCGGGCTGCGGCTCACCCTCGAACAGGTGGCGATAGATCGGCTCGACCCGGCCCGACATGTCGCGTGACATGGTGCTCTGGGAAATCTGCAGGAAAATCAGTGCGTCCGGCCGGTTGACGTCATCGAAGAGTTGACGTGTTTCATCGCTGTAGCCGGCCATGTGCGGCCAGGTGAGGTAGAGATCGACCCTTTCGGCGATGCCCGTCTGCCGCTGCTCTTCGAAACGAATGGTGTTGGAGGCGAGCCGCAGATGATCTTGGCCTATGAAGATGTCGTTGATCTCGGTGCTGGTCGTATGCCCGGCGAGAGAGAGCGTTGCGCCATACCATTTGCCGCCAAGGCTGATCAGGGCGGTGAGAACGGCGAGCACCACGGCGATGGCTGTGAGCTTGTAGAGAAATCGGGGATTGATCAGCGGCGCGTGATCGTCTGGTGCGCCCTGCCTGGCGGTCATGCTCGGCTCTCTCCGGCTTCATTGCCTTTGCGTGGGCGAAACGTGCCACGCGGTGCTGGTCCGGACCTTGCGCAGGCCACGATACCGTGGAGAGATTTGGGCAAACGTGGTTAGTTTTCGGTTAACGCGCGCGGGGCAAAAAAATGGCCGGTTCCGGGGACAGCGGAACCGGCCGGGAAGGGCGGGTCAAACACGGGGACAGGGGACTGACCGGCGCCCTTATCAACACGGTCGGGACGGACCGTGGATTCCTTATTGGCTGACGCTGCCGACGGCGACGGCGCGGCCATCCTGCAGCTTCACCCAGCGGCCGGAATTCCCTTCCGACTGGCGCTTGAGAAACGTGTATTCGGTATCCGACCACAGCAGCACCTTGTTGCGCATGTTGTCGAGAATGAAGTCGCCGCGATCCGTGCGCACCGTCAGCACCGCGTGGCCATCGCCATTGGGCTGGAGGACGACGGTGATCAAGAGGTCGGAGGGCGAGAAGCCGGCATCGATCAGCTTCCTGCGCTTCAGCAGCACATAATCTTCGCAGTCGCCGACCTTGTCGGGATAGGCCCAATATTCCTCGACACCATAGATGTCCTTGTCGGTCATCGGCGTAACCGCCTGGTTCGTGTCGTAGTTGATCTCGAGCATCTTCTTCCAGCCGTCACGCGTCAGCACACCCGGTCCACTGCTCGACGGGTTGGCCCGGCATTCCTGCGGCATGCGCTTGCAGAATTCGTAGTGTCCGACCGGCGGATTTGTCGGGCCATCCGTCGTCATGTTGGCCGGAAAGGCGAAGGCCGCCGGCGTCAGGGTCAGGCCAAGTAAGGCGCCGAGGGCGCCTGCTTTCAGGCTTTTGATGTGTGTCATGTTCTGTCTCCCCGTTATGGTTCAACAATGACACAGAGTTTTTTATCGCTCGCGAATTACGGAAGTACAATTAAGTACAAATGCCAATAGAATAAGTATAAAATGAAAATCAATATTGATGTTGTTTTTAATGTTGTTTGAATCGAATTTGAATAAAATTTGCCGGATATTTTCGAGAGGCGGGTCGTGCTGGGAAATCGTTAAGGATCGAAGTGGTTGAAACCGTTTTGGATTTCCGAGGACGCAAAAGTTGCCCCGGAAAACGACTTCGCGATAGTGGCGGGGAATAGGAAGAGACGGGACGCTCGAGAAGCGCGAACGAGTGCGGCGACCACCGGAAATCGAAGCAAGCACCAGGAAATGCGCGTCTCACGGCCAAAAAAATATTTTTGTCTTTCGGATTTTTTTGAGGCAGCGCGCAGCGGCGCAAGCAGGCGGATCTGTGCCGTATCGGGACGGGTCGCGGCAGTTCGGGGCAGGGAAGGGTGCCAAAAACAAAAAAAGGACCTTGAGGTCCCTTTTAAAAGTCTGTCGATGATCGCCGCCCGGCCCTAAAGGAAATCGCGCAACGCCTCGCGCGACTGGACGCCGAGGAACTCGATCGCCATGCCTTCCTGGAAATGGCGCACCACGCGGCCCTTCATGCCGCCCAGTTGGACGCTGGTTCCAAGCGGAATGCGGCTTTCGGTATCGACCGCCGCGCCAGAAAGCGAAAGGTCGATGATGCGGCAGACATATTTCGTGCCGTCGTCGAGGGTCAGTTCGGTCAGGGTCTTGCGCGGCGCCAGGCGATCGTGGCGGCGGTCTTCGGGCAGGCCAAGCTCGTGCTTGTTGGCGATCCAGGTCAGCTGCGCCGCCAGTTTTTCGCGCTTGCGGTCCGTGGCGTTGATCTTGATGACGAAAGCATTTTCCGCAAGGCGCGCGACGGTGCCTTCGAGACGTCCGACGTGATCGATATAAGCGATGATGCGTTCGCCGCTGCGGGGGCGGGCCTCACAGGTGAACAGCACGTCGCCCGGCGACATGTCGGTCGCGGTACATTCGAATTCGTCGTGATTTGCAAGCATCAGACGACCGGCCAGATTGACGGATACACGCTGGAAAGCGCCTTCGTCATACTGCTTTGGACCGGCCGGTTGTGCCTGTTGAAATGAATACATGCTCACACTGTCAGGACGTCGATCGTTACCACCGCTTCTACAGGAGCCGGGTTAATAGAAGGTTTGTTCATCCCGTCGTTTTGAAGCGACTGCAACCAGAGCCTGCGTATTGTTGCAGATCACTTGCCTCGGCCACCGTCGAAGACGGTGAGGTGCAGCACCCGGCGAATGGCGGCGCCGAAGTTCTGCGATGCCTGCCTTGGCGGGACCGGCGGCAGCGCCGCGTCCGGGCGGTTTTGCAGGAAGGGCTCGGCCCCGGTGACGTCGAGAACGCGCAGGCCGCTCATCTCAAGATAATTGGCCGGCGTCGCATCGAGCCAGAGCGGACGGGTCAGAGGGGCGAGGGCGCCGATGATGCGGTCGACCTTCTCGCCGCCGGAGCGCAGCGGCAAAAGTACGACTTCCACCGGCAGCCGCTCGGAGCGCCCGGCAAGCGCGATCGCCGACATCATGACAGGCAGTTTTTGCACCAGCACGTCGTTCAGGATGCTGTCGACCTTGCCGGCCTGTTCGCCGGCCCAGAGCGCATCGAAGCGCGAGCCGCGCAATTCGCGCGCGAAAAGCGAGCAGATGCGCGTGCCGGCAAGCCGGAAGCGGATGTCGCCATCCTCCCGTGCTTCGAGGATGAAGAGGTCCGCCAGAACGGAGCGAATATGGGCCGGTTCAATCTGCTCGCGGGATGGGGCTTCGCCATGCCCGCGCAGGTCGTTCCAGTAGCTGAAGATTTCGGCGGATGCTTTGCTGCGCATGCTGTCATGTCCATTCAATACACTATGTGCCGTTCCGGCACATTCGGCGGCGGAAAACCGCCAGATGAGGAACGCGCTGCGAATTTCGTGCCAGCCCGGAATTAAGGTTAACGAACGGTTTAAGTTGCGGCGGCAACCGGTCCCGTGGCATCAAGGGTCATCACTTCACGAAGGGTTGCCTTCGGCACACAACTTGGAGGTCCACGGGGATTTCGGGGACTTCATGGCCGTTCAGTTCCGCTGGACGGCCATTTTTTTGTTCGGGTGGTGCGGCAAGTGGTCCGGCCGCAGGCTGGTACCTGTCGGTGGCTGGATGAATCGGCTAAACCCTGCACGGTGCCGGACAGGGAGAGCGGGCAAACATGACGGATGAAAGCAACGAGGCGGCACGGCCCGCGGAAGAAGAGACGCTTGCGCCGCGGCGCGAGCCGGCTTTCAACCTGCCGGGCGGGCTGGTCGTCATCCTCGCCGTGCTCATCGCCATCCATGCGATCCGCACCTATCTGCTGCCGGTCGCGGTCGACAACGAACTGATCTTCAACTTCGCTTTCCTACCTGCCCGTTACGATCACCCGCTTGCCGACCAGAACCTCGCCTGGCTCTGGAGCCCGGTCACCTATTCCTTCCTGCACGGCAGCTGGGAGCACCTGATCTTCAACGGCTTCTGGATGGTCGCCTTCGGTGCGCCGGTGGTGCGGCGCATCGGCATGATCCGGCTTGCTGTGTTCTGGTGCCTGTCGGCTGCGGCCGCCGTTGCCATGCACGTCGTCTTCCATTGGGGCGAGATGACCGTGGTCGTCGGTGCCTCCGGCGTCGTTTCGGGCCTGATGGGAGCGGCGGCGCGATTCGTTTTTTCGCCCAGCGGCCGCATCAGCCGTCAGTTCGCCCATCTCAATCGCCGGCTGAGTGTGGCGGAGGCGCTGTCCAACCGTTCGGTTCTGGTCTTTGCGGGAATCTGGTTCCTCACCAATTTCTTGATCGGTTTGGGTGTTTTTGCGTTCGGCGGGGCCGGCGCGATCGCCTGGGAAGCCCATATTGGCGGCTTCCTCTTCGGTTTCCTGCTTTTCGATCTCTTCGACCCGCGAAACTAACTATTTCCAGTGAGTTTTCTTGATTTCCGCGCCGGCTCGGCGCACCATTCTCTTCCGTTGGTGCCGACATTTGGGGATGGCATCCCAACGGATGAAGTGTGCGAGTGGAGGGCGTCTGCCATGCAGACCGATCCGAAACCGGGGACGCACATCACCGTGCGCCGGTTTGTCGGTTTGCCTGTCAGACAGATTGAAGCGGAGGTTTCTGATGTCTGTTAAGGCCATACTCGATGAAAAGGGACGACAGGTTTACACCGTCGATCCGCATGCGACGGTGCGCGATGCCGTTGAGGCACTGTACAAGAACCGTGTCGGTGCCGTCGTGGTGACCAAGCCCGGTGACAAGATCGCCGGCATTCTTTCCGAACGCGATATCGTCGCCGGGATCTCGAAATACGGGGCCGGGGTTCTCGACAAGCCGGTGACGGCGCTGATGACCGCGAAAGTCCACGTCTGCCACGAGGACATGAGTGTCAACGATATCATGGAGATCATGAACCACATCCGCGCCCGTCATCTGCCTGTGGAGCGCAACGGCCAACTGGTCGGCATCGTCTCGATCGGCGACGCGGTGCGCCGCCATATCACGGCCATCGAGCAGGAGGCCGAGCAGATCAAGGCTTATATCGCCAGCTGAGTTCGGGTAGGTGAACGAGAAAAGGGCGCGTCCTCGTCGGGCGCGCCCTATGCTTGTTGATAAAGCAAGCTGCACACTTCATCCTCGGGCGTGAGCGGAGGATCTTCCGGCCTATCGTGAATGGAGAGCCTTATGGGTGGTCGGGTCAAGCCCGACCATGACCGAGGAGGGTTTCGTTCGACCCACCCTCAGCGGATCATGACGTCCTGCAGTCGCTTCAGTTCGCCAAGCTTTGCCTTGGTTTCGTGATAGCCGCGGTCGATGGCCTCGCCGGCGCGGTGGAACTCGGACAGGCCGATATCGGAAAGCTTCGGGTGAAGCTGGAGGTCCGGCGGATCGCCGGCGAGCCGGGCGCGGGAAATACGGTCCTGAATGATGTTGAAGGCCTGCACCATGACGGCGGTCATGCCGAGCTTGGCGGCGGCATCGGGCTTGGTCCGTGGTTGCGGATCGGCAACCTCGTTGGTGGCGCGATGCTTGATGACGGCCGAACGGCCATAAAGGTCGTAGTGCAGGTTCACGGCGACGACCAACTGTTCCTCATGGGCGCGGCAGACCGAAACCGGAACGGGATTGACGAGGGCGCCATCGACCAGCGTGCGGTTGTTGCACTTGACCGGCTCGAAGATGCCGGGCAGGGCGTAGGAGGCGCGGATGGCCGTGATCAGCGAACCCTCGCCGATCCAGACCTCGTGGCCGGAATTGACCTCGGTCGCGACGGCGACGAAGGTGCGGTCGAGGCTTTCGATGGTGGTTTCCTGCAGGTGTTCCTGCATGCGCTTGGTGAGCCGGAGACCGCCGAGCAGCCCGCCGCCGCCGATGGCGAAATCGAGAAGGCCGGCAATGCGGCGCATGGTCAGCGACCGGGCGAAGGTTTCGAGTTCGTCGAGCTTGCCGGCGAGATAACAGCCGCCAACGAGAGCGCCGATCGAGGTGCCGGCGATCATGCCGACCTCGATGCCTTCCTCGTCCAGTGCGCGTAGCACACCGATATGTGCCCAGCCGCGGGCAGCGCCGCCGCCAAGGGCAAGCGCGATACGCGATTTCGCAGGTTTCATCTCCTGCGGAGGTTCAAGGGGCTGGTTGAGGGACGGGCCGCTGGGGGCCGAGGCGTCGGCCGTCAGGGTGTTGCGATTAAATGACCAGTTCAACATCCGGCACCTCCATGCCGCAGATTCGATTGCGACGTCCGATAGTGTGCACCCCGTTTCGGTCGCGGGGACGACATCGGTCAGGCAAATCTGCGTGGTTACCGGTTTTTCCGCTGTAACCGGGGGAACCGCCCCGCATTGCCTCAGATTACGCGCTCACCAAGTTGCGAATTCGTGAATCTTCGTCAAAACCGTTCCAAAAAGCGGCAGATGCTTAATTTTTGCCGTAGATCTCGTCGGGATGAAAGTGAACTTCCGTATCGGTGATGGATACTTTCGCAGTATCTCCATCCCGCCCGATCGTCCGATAGAAGCAGGAGCGGCGGCCGGTGTGGCAGGTTGCGTCATGGCCGGCGACCTTGACCTTCAGCCAGACGGCATCCTGGTCGCAATCCGTTCGCATCTCGATCACGCTCTGCAGGTTTCCCGAGGTCTCCCCCTTCTTCCAGAGCTTTTTGCGCGAACGGCTGTAGTAGTGGGCGATACCGGTTTCGATGGTAAGCGCCAGCGCCTCTTCGTTCATATGTGCGACCATCAGCAATTCACCGTCGCCGGCATCGGTGACGACGGCGGTGATCAGCCCGTTGGCATCGAATCGCGGGGTGAAGGCAGGGCCGGTTTCAAGCTCTGCCTTGTCGCTGGAAGGGGCATCGAAGGTGATGGTCATCGTAAGCTCCGAAAACCGGAGCTTACTTGAAGCCCCGAAGCATGGTCATGAAGCGTGCCTGCTCGGCAGGCTCGCTCTTGAACGCACCGGTAAAGGTCGTCGTCAGGGTTGTCGAGCCCTGCTTCTGGACACCGCGCATGGCCATGCACATATGCTCGGCTTCGATCATGACCGCGACACCGCGCGGCTGCAGCGTGTCGTCGATCGCTTTGGCGATCTGGGCCGTCATGGTTTCCTGCGTCTGCAGGCGGCGGCCGTAGATTTCGACGACCCGGGCGATCTTCGAGAGGCCGAGAACGCGGCCGTTCGGCAGATAGGCGACATGCGCCTTGCCAATGATCGGCACCATGTGGTGTTCGCAATGCGAGAAGAACGGGATATCCTTAACGAGGACGATATCGTCATAGCCGCCCACTTCATCGAAAGTGCGGCCGAGAACGTCTTCGGCAGCCTGTTCGTAGCCGGAGAAGAGTTCCTTATAGGCTTTCGCAACGCGGGCAGGAGTATCGAGCAGGCCCTCGCGCGCCGGATCGTCGCCGGCCCAGCGCAACAGCACGCGCACGGCCTCTTCGGCTTCCTTCTGGGTCGGGCGATTGTCGGCACCTGCCGGTGCCGGAAAATTCTTGACGATGGCGTCCATAAATGGCCCCTTGCTTAACGCGGGTTACGCGACGTTTATCTTTTCGGACAACTCGCCACTGGCCATTCACCTGACGCTTTCAGGCATTGGTTTCCGTTGGCGGGCTCCGGGGCTTTCAGATTGACAGAGGTTAAGGGCTCTGGATCATCCGGCACGGTTTCCCAAACAACAGGCGACGGTTTGGCCTTGCCAAGCTGTCGCCCCCACACGACATAGCATATAATATGCGAGCTACGATGTGAAAGAGGCGTGTTTGGAGACGCTGTGTTTTTTTCCCGTATACGGTAGAAAATCATCCGCGGATTACTCGAATGCGTAAAAAATGGACCGGATAGCGCCGAATGATGGATGACATCTACAACAGCCGGATTCTCGAATTCGCCGGCAATATCCCGCGCATCGGCGCTTTGCTGGATGCGGATGCCGAGGCGCAGGCCCATTCCAAGCTCTGCGGCTCGAAGGTGCGCGTCTATATCAAGATGGACGGCGACGTGGTGAGCGACTTCTCCCACGAGCTGAAGGCCTGCGCTCTGGGGCAGGCGTCTTCGTCTGTCATGGCGCGCCATGTGGTCGGTGCAACGGTGTCGGAAATCCGCCAGGCACGCGAGGATATGCTCGCCATGCTGAAGGCGGACGGCGAAGGGCCTTCCGGCCGCTTCGAGGAGATGCGGTTTCTGAAGCCGGTGAAGGATTACAAGGCGCGGCATGCCTCGACGATGCTGACATTTGACGCGGTGGTCGATGCCATTGGGCAGGTCGAGACCAAGCGGGTGGCGGCCGTCTAAGCATGTGCATGTATTGCTACGAAAGATCCGTAAAGGAAGAGGCGGCGGAAACGCCGTCACTCTCGCACGTTGACCGGACGGAGGGACCCAAAAGCCGCAACTATGCCGGCCCTTTCCGCAAAACCCCCGGCCGCCTGTTCGGCATGGGCTTCATCCGCTTCTACCAATTAACGCTTTCCTGTTTTATCGGCAATTCCTGCCGGCACCTGCCGACCTGCTCGGAATACGGCTACGAGGCCATCGCTCGCCACGGTTTCTGGCGTGGCGGCTGGATGGCGTTGTTCCGGGTGATGCGCTGCGGCCCCGGTGGCACCCATGGTTTCGACCCGGTGCCGGAAAAGCTGGATGCGGCAAAACGCTGGTGGGCGCCGTGGCGGCTCTGGCATCTGAAGGATGCCCGATGACGCATTACGTTGCCCTGCTGCACAGCATCGTGCTGTCTCCTGGACAACGGGTCGTGATGGAGAAGCTGCGAGCCACCGCCGAAAGCATAGGCTACCGCTCGGTGCGAACGCTGGTTTCGACCGGTAATCTGGTGTTCGAGGCTGACGATGCCGATATCCGCGACATCGAAAACCGCTTCGAAACAGGCTTCGAGCGCGATTTCGGCAAGGCGGTGGATATCGTTGCGCGAACGGCGGAAGGCTGGCGCGCGCTTACCGCTGGAAATCCCTTTCCCGAGGCCAGCGAAGTGAATGGCCAGAATGTCGGCATCCGCGTCATGCGCCAGCCGCTCGACCCCGGCGTTGTCGAAAAGCTTAAGCGCTATTGCACGGCGGGCGAAAAGGTTGCCGTCGTCAATGGCGACCTCTGGATGGATTTCGCGGCAAAGCCGAGCACCTCGAAACTGCTGCCGGTGCTGACGACGAAGCGCATGGGCGTCGGCACGCTGCGCAACTGGAACACGGTACGCAACCTCGCTGCCATGCTCGACGCCGGCTGAGGCCGTCCTTTACTCCGCCACAAAAACGATCTATCACCCGCGCGTCAATTCGCCGGAATATCAAGCGTTCCGGCCGCTAAAACCACCCGCATTCGTTGGCGGGACTGGACAAGGAAAAACATATGTCTGACGCTGTTTCCCTTACATTTCCCGATGGCTCCGTTCGCGAATACGCCCAAGGCGTAACCGGTCGCGAGGTCGCCGAATCGATCTCCAAGTCGCTCGCCAAGAAGGCCGTCGCCATCGCGCTGGACGGTGCCGTGCGCGATCTGTCCGACCCGGTCGAAACCGGTCGTCTCGAAATCGTCACCCGCGAAGATGCCCGTTCGCTCGAACTGATCCGTCACGATGCCGCCCACGTCATGGCCGAGGCCGTGCAGGAACTGTGGCCCGGTACGCAGGTCACCATCGGCCCGGTCATCGAGAACGGCTTCTATTACGACTTCGCCAAGGATGAACCTTTCACGCCCGACGATCTGCCGAAGATCGAAAAGCGCATGAAGGAGATCATCCAGCGCAACAAGCCGTTCACCAAGGAAATCTGGAGCCGCGAAAAGGCTAAGGAAGTTTTTGCCGCCAAGGGCGAGAAGTACAAGGTCGAGCTGGTCGATGCGATCCCGGAAGGCCAGGACCTGAAGATCTATTATCAGGGCGACTGGTTCGATCTCTGCCGCGGCCCGCACATGGCCTCCACCGGCCAGATCGGCACGGCCTTCAAGCTGATGAAGGTGGCCGGCGCCTATTGGCGCGGCGATAGCAACAACCCGATGCTGACCCGCATCTACGGCACGGCCTGGCACACCCAGGAAGAGCTGGACACCTATCTGAACATCCTCGCCGAAGCCGAAAAGCGCGACCATCGCCGCCTCGGCCGCGAGATGGACCTGTTCCATTTCCAAGAAGAAGGTCCGGGAGTGGTGTTCTGGCATGGCAAGGGCTGGCGCATCTTCCAGACGCTGGTGTCGTACATGCGCCGCCGTCTTTCCGGCACCTATCAGGAAGTCAACGCACCGCAGGTGCTGGATACGGCTCTCTGGGAAACCTCCGGTCACTGGGGCTGGTATCAGGAAAACATGTTCGCGGTAAAATCCGCCCATGCCCTGACGCACCCGGAAGACAAGGAAGCGGATAATCGCGTCTTCGCACTGAAGCCGATGAACTGCCCCGGCCACATCCAGATCTTCAAGCATGGCCTGAAGTCTTACCGCGAACTGCCGATCCGCCTTGCGGAATTCGGCAACGTTCATCGCTATGAGCCCTCTGGTGCGCTGCATGGCCTGATGCGCGTGCGCGGCTTCACGCAGGACGACGCCCACGTCTTCTGCACCGACGAGCAGATGGCGGCCGAATGCTTGCGCATCAACGACCTGATCCTGTCGGTCTATGAAGACTTCGGCTTCAAGGACATCGTGGTGAAGCTTTCCACCCGCCCGGAAAAGCGCGTGGGTTCCGACGCGCTGTGGGATCGCGCCGAAAGCGTGATGATGGACGTGCTGAAGACCATCGAGACCCAGGCGGAAGGCAAGATCAAGACCGGCATCCTGCCGGGCGAGGGCGCTTTCTACGGTCCGAAGTTCGAATACACGCTGAAGGACGCCATCGGCCGCGAATGGCAGTGCGGCACGACGCAGGTGGACTTCAACCTGCCGGAACGTTTTGGCGCCTTCTACATCGACAGCAATTCGGAAAAGACCCAGCCGGTCATGATCCACCGTGCCATCTGCGGCTCGATGGAGCGCTTCCTCGGCATCCTCATCGAGAACTTCGCCGGCCATATGCCGCTGTGGATTTCGCCGCTGCAGGTCGTGGTCGCCACCATCACTTCCGAGGCCGACGACTACGGCCGCGAGGTTGCCGAGCTTCTGCGCGATGCGGGCCTCACGGTCGAGACCGATTTCCGCAACGAGAAGATCAACTACAAGGTCCGCGAGCATTCGGTGACCAAGGTTCCGGTCATCGTCGTCTGCGGCATGCGCGAGGCCGAGGAGCGTTCGGTCAATATCCGCCGTCTCGGATCGCAGGCCCAGACACCGATGTCGCTGACCGATGCGATCGCAACCCTCGTCGACGAGGCGACGCCGCCGGACCTGAAGCGCAAGGCTGAGGCCAGGAAAGCTCGGGGTTAATCCCCGAGCACCATCCCTGTCAGAAAAGTGTTACACCAGCAGTCTATCCGTCGGCGAAGCGAAAGCGTCCGCCGACATTTCTGGAACGGGGAAAAACGTGCAGTTCAGAGAGCTGTCCTACGCCAATGAGAACGACCGTCGTCTGAAACGCTGGTTCATCCGCATCATCGAAGGTCTCAGCGGGCGCAATCGTTACGCCCGCCTCTATCATCACTGGCGTCACGAGGTGGTCGGCAAGAACGAGCGCATCTTCGGGCCGATGCTCGAACTGATTGATTTGAGGATGCAGGTTCAGGGCGAATGGCCGCCGCGCCATCTGCCGGAAACGCCGCTCGTCATCGTCGCCAATCATCCCTTCGGCATCGGCGACGGCATTGCCGTGCTGTCACTGGCCGAACAGCTCGGCCGTCCCTTCCGCGTTCTCATCAACAACGAGCTTCTGAAGGTGCCGGAAATGGCGCCTTATTCGCTGCCGGTATCCTTCGAGGAAACCAAGGAAGCGCTGGCGCTCAACATGCAGACCCGCCATGAGGCGGTACGGCTTTTGAAAGAGGGAGTGACCATCGTCGTCTTCCCGGCCGGCGGGGTGGCGACGGCGAAGAAGGGTTTTGGCAAAGCGGAAGACCTGCCGTGGAAGATTTTCCGGGCAAAGCTCATCCAGGCCGCCAAGGCGAGCGTCATCCCGATCTATTTCGAGGGGCAGAATGGCATGCTCTTCCATCTGGCGAGCAAGGTTTCGATGACCCTGCGCATCTCGCTGTTGATCCGCGAATTCCGCCGGCTTTCCGGCACGACGATCTGTTCGCGGGTCGGGCCAGCCATCCCTTGGGATGAGCTGAAAACCTATGCAGATCGTAAGGACCTGCTGACCCGCATCTATGACGCTGTCTTCTCCATGGCACCGCGCCGCATCGGTGGCCTGCAAAAGGCGAGCTGAAGCCATGGCGGTCAAGCGGATTGTCGCAAATATCGAGACACCCGATCCCGCGCTGGCGAAGGGGTTCTATGGCGATATCCTCGGCATGGAGATCGGCATGGACCATGGCTGGATCATGACCTTCGTTTCGGAAAGTCAGGCTTTGGTGCAGGTGAGCGTCGCCAGCGAAGGCGGCTCAGGGGCGCCGGTACCGGCACTCTCGATCGAAGTCGACAACCTCGATGAGGTTCTATCGCGCATGATCGCGGCCGGCATTGCCATCGAATATGGCCCGGCTTCGGAACCATGGGGCGTGCGCCGCTTCTATGTCCGCGATCCCTTCGGCACGCTGGTCAATATCCTCAGTCACGACGAAGCGTAGGTCAGTCCTGCGCGTCGATATTGGGGGCAGCGGCCTGCGCGCCCTTGTCGTTCAAGAGCACTTCGACGTCGGTGTTCACGCCGGCCTTCACGGTGAAATCGCGCTGGTAGATTTTCTCGTCGTTGCGGGCGATTGCGGTATAGCCGCCTTCGGCCAGCACGAGGGTCGGGAAGGCGCCGACGCTTTCGCTCACCACGTCGCCCGAAGAGGTCAGGATCGACCAGGCCGTGTCGGCAATGGCTTCGCCGCCGGGCTCGGAAACGAGTTTCAGCGTCAGCTTCGCCGCGCGATGCTGGATCGTCGCTTCCGTGAGCTTGCCGGCTTCCACCTGGATATCGGCGCGAATCACGGCATTGACGGAGCCGTAGTTGGAAACGACGTGATAGGTGCCGGTGTTCAGCCGCACGACCGTATCCGGCTTCACATCGGCCATGACAAGCGCACGCTCGCCATCTTCCTTCGCGTCGGAGGAGAAGATCGAGAAGCTAAGCTCGTTCGGCGGAATGCGCACATCGCTGCCGGAGACGGCATTCAGCATGATGCCGCCGGCATCGAGCACCAGAACCTGCGTATCGGCGGGCCCGTTTTCCGGTACGCGGATTTTGCGGGTAGCGCCGGCGCGACCGAACGCGACATTGACGAAATATTCGCCGGGAACCAGTTGGAACGCCGCCGCACCGCCTTCCGAAGTGGCGACCAGCGGCAATTTTCCGTCGGAGCCGGGAATGGGGCTGAAGACGCGCCAGGTCAGGCCTTGCTCCACCGGTTCGCCCTTTTCTTTGAGCAGCGCTTCCAGCCGGATATCCTTCAACGGCGTGCCCTGCGTCGCTTCTCCCGGCAGGACCGGATTGAAGCTGTTGAGCTTCGGCATCTTCTGTGGCGTGGAAATCGAGGGGAAGCTGCGGAACGGATCGTCCTTCTCCTGCGCGAAGGCGGACGGCATCAGGAAAGTGACGAGGGTAAGGGTTGAAAGGATCGTGCTGACCGGACCGGAGATGATGCGCATGACGGTGGTTGACTTCCTGACTGGGTGGCTCCACTTGAGACGCCGGTATGGCAATTTCGTGGCCCAAGCCGCGACATGCCACGGCAAACTAGTGGAAATGGACCGCGATGAAAACCGAAATCAGCTTGCGTGATTATCTCTCCACCCGGCGCTCGATCCCTGCCTTCCAGATGATGGAGCCCGGTCCCGGCAAATCCGAAATCGAGGAAATGCTGAAACTCGCCTCGCGCGTTCCCGATCACGGCAAGCTCGCTCCCTGGCGCTTCATCGTCTTTCGCGGCGACGAGCGCGCTCGCATCAGCGCCGAGCTTGCCAAGATGGCGCTCGCCGCCAAACCCGATCTTTCGGCCGAAATGATCGCAGTGGAAAACGCCCGGCTCACCCGCGCGCCGGTGGTGATCGCCGTCGTCAGCACCGCCGCTCCGCATTTCAAGATTCCGGAATGGGAGCAGATCATGTCGGCGGGTGCCGTTTGCCTCAACCTGCTGATGGCCGCAAACGCGCTCGGCTATTCCTCGAACTGGCTTACCGAATGGTTCGCCTTCGATGAAAAGGCCTATCCGCTGCTCGGCGTGAAGCCGGGTGAGAAAATCGCCGGTTTCATCCATATCGGCTCGCCGCAGGTGCCGCCGACCGAGCGCCCGCGTCCAGAGCTTGCCGAGATCGTCACCTGGGCCGGCGAGGAGGCCTGATGTTCTACGAGACATCGGCCAACCGTCACGGGCTTTCCCACGATCCGTTCAAGGCGATCGTCTCGCCGCGGCCGATCGGCTGGATCGGCTCGCGGGCGAAGGACGGCAGTTATAATCTGGCGCCGTATTCCTTCTTCAACGCGATCAGCGATACCCCGAAGCTGGTGATGTTCTCCTCCTCCGGCCACAAGGATTCGGTCGCCAATATTGAGGAAACCGGCGAGTTCACGGCCAATTTCGTCAGCCGCGATTTGGCCGAGAAGATGAACATGACCTCGCTCAACGCGCCGCGCGGCGAAAGCGAATTCGAGATCGCCGGCCTGACGCCGGCGGTCGGAACGCTTGTCGTGGCACCCTTCGTTGCCGAGGCCTATGCGGCGCTGGAATGCAAGGTCACGGAAATGTTCCAGCCGAAGACGCTGACGGGCGATCTTTCGGAAAACTACATGGTCATCGGTCAGGTGGTCGGCATCCATATCCGCGAGGAGGCGATCCGCGACGGTCGCTTCGATATGGCGAAAGTGCGACCGATCGGCCGCATGGGCTATATGGACTATTGCGATGCCGGCGACGTCTTCGAGATGTTCCGGCCGAGGCGCTGAAAACGGATCAGGGATCGCTCGCCAGCCGGGCGATCCTGTCGCCCGCTGAAAGCACGTAGAAGGGTTTGCCTGCCTGAGCCGCCATTAACTGGGCCAAGGCGCGCATGCCGCCTGCAAAGCTTGCGTCCTCATTGAAAATGACGGCGGACAGTCGCGCCGAGGCGAGGGGGCGTGGTGGCAGGAAGGCTTCCGGTGCGCCGCCAAGCTCCACCATGACCGGCGTCGCGCCATCTGTCCGGCCGGCTTGTGCTTCAGCAACGCGCAGCACGGTTTCCAGATGCTGGAGATGGGCGGTTCCCGCACAAGCGCCCAGCACGATGCCGTCTATTCCCATTCCAAGCAGCCCTGCCAGATGGTCAGCCGCGGTGTCTGGCAGCCCCTCGATGCGAAGATAGAGGGGAGACGGGCAGTGCTCGCACAACGCCTTCAGGTCCGGCGAGGCCAAAGCTCTTGGCCAATCAATTCCCGCATCGATGACGAGCAGGCCGCCGGCCGGCAGCGGCGCGGCAAGCGGCGCGAGCGGCACCAGAAAAATGTTCGGGGCGTTAACGGACATGGTGAACCAATCTTAAACTTTTGCCCGCTACTCTTCGATCCATGAAGTGACAGTCGGTGTAGTGGGGCGTCCGTGATCATTCAAGCATTTCTTCGCTGGGTCGAAACGGCCAAGGCGAGCGACAGGGCGCGCGCGGCAAGCGCGCTGGGCCGTGCTTACGCGGCCTCGGAAATGAACACGCTCGACCGTCATGCGGCCGAAATGGCGATGACCTTCCTGCTCGACGATCCCTCGCCAAAAGTCCGCATCGCGCTTGCCGGAGCGGTTGCCGATTGTGCCGCCATTCCCCGCGCCATCGTTCTCTCGCTTGCCGAAGACCAGCCGGAGGCAGCTTTCGCAGTCATCTCCCGTTCGCCGGTGCTGACCGATATGGATCTCGTCGATCTCGCTGCGCGCGGCACCCATGAAACCCGCGCCGTCATCGCGGCCCGGCCGCACCTGTCGCGGCCGGTGGCTGCGGCGATTGCCGAAATCGGCGGCGAGGAGGAAGTGCTGATCCTGCTCGAAAATCCTGCAGCCGAATTCTCCAGCCGTGCCTTGAAGCGGCTGAGCGACCGGCTCGGCCATTTGCCCTCGGTGCGCAACTACCTTCTCGACCGGCCGGACCTTCCGGTCGATGCCCGGCATACGCTGGTGGAAAAGGTCAGTGCGGCCCTTTCCGGCTTTTCCCTCGTCCAGATGGCGATCGGCGAGCGCCGGGTCGAGCGCATCACCCGCGAGGCCTGCGACACCGTCGCCGTGGGCATGGCCGGCAGCGCCGATGCGAGCGAAGTTTCGGCACTTGTCGAACATCTCCGGGTTTGCGGCCGCCTGACGCCGGCCTTCCTGATGCATGCCCTGTGCTCCGGTCGCATCGATTTCTTCGCCGCCGCGATCTGCGATCTTTCCGGCGTTTCGGAAAAGAGGGTGCGCTCAGTGCTGTCGAACGGCCGCGTTCACGCCGTCCGCGCCCTGTTCGAGCAAGCCGGTCTTGGCCGCGATGTCAGCCAAGCATTCGCCGATGCGCTGTTCCTCTGGCGCAAGGACAATCATCAGAGCGGTTCTTCCATAGCCTCCATGTCCGCCACCCTGTTGTCACGCCTGCGTCGCCGGGTATCGTCGGAAGGTCCGGTGGGCGGCCTGGCCGAGATGGTCGAAAAGCTGTCGATCGCCGAGCAGCGGCAGTCGGCGCGCGAATATGCGCTTCTGGCGGCGCGCGAGGCCGCCTGATAGAGCCCTCGATGGAGTGGATCATGACGAACAAGTCCTTGGTTGTCGTGACCGGCATCGGCGGCTTTCTTGGCGGCCATATCGCCGCGCGCCTGCTTTTGGGCGGCTATGATGTGCGCGGCACGCTCCGCTCCGTGAAACGGGCAGGCGCCGTTGAGGCGGACATCCGAAAATTTGCGAGTGCAACCGGCCGGCTTTCCTTCGTCGAGGCCGATCTCCTGTCCGATACCGGCTGGCGTGAAGCCATGGCCGGCGCGCAATACGTCATCCATGCCGCATCGCCGTTTCCGTCATCCTTGCCGAAGCACGAGGACGATCTGATCGTGCCGGCGCGCGAGGGCACCTTGCAGGTGCTGCAGGCGGCACACCAGGCGGGCGTCAGCCGCGTCGTCGTGACTTCCTCCGTCGCCGCGATCAATTACGGGCGCGGCACGCCGCCTTTCACCGAAGAAGACTGGACGGATATCGACGGGCCGCTGACGGTTCCGTATCACAAATCCAAGACGCTTGCGGAAAAGGCGGCTTGGGATTTTGCGCGAAAACAGGGGCTGGAGATCGCCGTCATCAATCCCGGCATGGTCTTCGGCCCGATCCTCGGGCGCCGGGTCGGGACTTCGACCGGCATGATCCGAAACCTGCTCAAGGGCAAGTATCCCGCTCTGCCGGATTTCCGCGTTTCCATCGTCGATGCACGCGATGCGGCGGAAGCGCATGTGCTGGCAATGACGGTGCCGGAAGCGAGGGGCCAGCGTTTCATCGCCGCTGCCGACATGCTCTCCATGCGCGACATTGCAAAGGTATTGCGACAATCCTTCCCGGTAGAGGCAAGGCACGTGCCGCGCCTTCCGCTGCCGACATGGCTTTCACGGCTCGCTGCGCCGTTCGATCCCGGTCTCAAACTGATCGTGAAGGAACTTGGACGCGATCAGCGCGTGTCGAGCGAAAAGGCGCAGCGCGTTCTCGGATGGCGGCCGCGGTCGGCGGAAGAGGCGGTTCGGGCGACGGCGGAAAGCCTGCTGGCCGCCGGGATGGTGTGAACTTGGAGACCGATTGAGATTCAGTTCAGACCGAGCCGAAAATGGTGATTTTCTGCGACCCGGAGCGCAGCGCACTTCTGTACATGAGCACCGGAAGCGCAGGAAAGCGACATTTGCAGGCCGGTATGGGCTGAATATCGATCGGTCTCAGTCGAAGCGTCGGGCGACCCAGGAGTAACCGTTCTGGATCGAATGCACCGGCGCCGTCACCACATCGCGCAGCTTCGTGGTGTCGGGCAGGGCGCCGGAGAGGAAGGCGAGTGCCCGTTTCGGCATGGTCGGCTTCTGCTCCGCCTGCTGAGCCGGGGTCGGCTCGATGCTCGTTGCTGGGGCGGCGGGAATGGCTGTGTCGGTGTTGGCCGGCGGAGCCTGTTCGAGCGCCTTGGGCGTATCGGCGAGTTGTTCATCCGAATTTTCGCACATGGCGACGACGACCGGATAATTGGCGTTGCTGAAGTTCGGCAACTGCTTCTGCGATTCCGCATCGCAGACGGCAACGGTCTCCCAGGTTCCCGGAACGGTGGAGATATAGTGGCACTGGCTGACGCTGTCATCGCAGCCGAGAATTGTCATGATGATCAGGGCGGTCTTCATGGCGCACCTTCAGGGAATCGTTTCGCTGGAAGCACTTTTAGGAATGGCTTCCTGCGAAAGTAAGGCAGCTTTGTTGCAGACGAACGGGAAATTGTTTCACCACATTTCCCGAAACGTGAATCACTTTATGAACGGCGTGAATCAGAATTTGAGGCGCTTTGGCTAAGCAGCTGTCGCGATTGAGAAAAATGCGAGCGGTCGCGGAAAACACTCAAATATCGAGGTTCTCCGCAAAAGCCGCACGCTCCTGAATGAAGCGGAAGCGTGCCTCGGCCTTGGTGCCCATCAGGCTGTCGACCGCATCGCGGGTGCCTTCGAAATCCACCTCGTCGATCGCGACCTTCAGCAGGGTGCGCTTCGACGGGTCCATGGTGGTTTCCTTGAGCTGCGCCGGCATCATCTCACCCAGCCCCTTGAAGCGGCCGATCTCGACCTTGCCGCGGCCGGTGAATTCCTTCTCCATCAGTTCGACACGGTGCGCGTCGTCGCGGGCGTAAAGCGTCTTCGACCCTTGGGAAATGCGGTAAAGTGGCGGCACGGCGAGATAGAGGTGACCGCCGCGGATCAACTCCGGCATTTCTTGATAGAAGAAGGTGATCAGCAGCGAGGCGATATGGGCGCCGTCGACGTCGGCATCGGTCATGATGATGACGCGCTCGTAGCGCAGGTCCTCGTCACGGTATTTGCTGCGCGTGCCGCAGCCGAGTGCCTGGGTAAGATCCGATATCTGCTGGTTGGCGCCGAGCTTTTCACGGCCGGCGCTGGCGACGTTGAGGATCTTGCCGCGCAGCGGCAGGATCGCCTGATTGGCGCGGTTGCGCGCCTGCTTGGCCGAGCCGCCGGCCGAATCCCCTTCGACGATGAAGAGTTCCGCACCCTCGGCCGAATTCTGCGAGCAATCGGCGAGCTTGCCCGGCAGGCGCAGCTTGCGAACGGCCGTCTTGCGGCTCACTTCCTTTTCCTTGCGGCGGCGCACGCGCTCTTCGGCGCGCTCGATCACCCAGTCGAGAAGTTTTGCCGCTTCCTGCGGGTTGTCGGCCAGGAAGTGGTCGAAGGGATCGCGAAGCGCGTTTTCGACGATGCGCTGGGCCTCGACGGTCGCCAGCTTGTCCTTCGTCTGGCCGACGAATTCCGGCTCGCGGATGAAGACGGAGAGCATGCCGGCGGCCGAGATCATCACGTCATCGGTGGTGACGATCGCCGCACGTTTGTTTTGCGTCAGCTCGGCATAGGATTTCAGCCCCTTGGTCAGCGCGATGCGCAGCCCGGCCTCATGGGTGCCGCCCTCGGGGGTGGGGATGGTGTTGCAATAGGAATGGACAATGGAATCGCCGCCATACCAGGTGACCGCCCATTCGAGCGAACCATGGCCGGATTTCTCGCTCTTGCCGGCGAAAATCTCGCGGGTGACGGTGAACTCCTTGCCCATCGTCGCCTGCAGATAGTCCTTCAGGCCGCCGGGGAAGTGGAACACGGCCTTTTCCGGCGTGTCCGTGCCTTCGACCAGCGAAGGCGCGCAGTTCCAGCGGATTTCGACGCCGCCGAACAGATAGGCCTTGGAGCGCGCCATGCGGAACAGACGGGCCGGATCGAACCTGGCATGCGGCCCGAAAATATCCGGGTCAGGATGGAAGCGGGTGCGGGTACCGCGCCGGTTCTGCACGTCGCCTAGCTCTTCGAGCCCACCCTGTGGGATGCCACGCGAAAAACGTTGGCGGTAGAGCTTGCGATTGCGGGCGACCTCGACTTCGAGAAGATCGGAGAGCGCATTGACGACGGACACGCCGACGCCATGAAGGCCGCCGGAGGTCTCGTAGACCTTGCTGTCGAATTTGCCGCCGGCATGCAGCACGGTCATGATGACTTCGAGCGTCGATTTGCCGGGAAATTTCGGATGGTTTTCGACCGGGATGCCGCGGCCGTTGTCGGTGACGGTCAGGCAGCCGTCGGTGTCGAGGCTGACCTCGATGAAATTGGCGTGGCCGGCCACCGCTTCGTCCATCGAGTTGTCGATGACTTCGGCAAAGAGGTGATGCAGCGCCTTTTCGTCCGTGCCGCCGATATACATGCCGGGGCGGCGGCGTACCGGTTCGAGCCCTTCCAGAACCTCGATCGCAGACGCATTGTAGTCGCCCGTATCGGCTTTCAGCGGCGCGGGCTGCCGGGCAGGGGCGGCGCTCTGCGCTTCTGCTGCAACAGGGCGCGAAGGTGCCTCCGGCTTCGGCTGAGGGGCGGAAACGGTCGGGGCGGGCGTGGCGGAGAAAAGGTCGTTGCTATCGTTCATGGAGCGTTCGAGAATCTTTCCAGTCTGGTATGCCGGCATTCGGCTTTCGCGTTCAAGGCGCGGGGGCGGCCCGCGCCAGAATACCCGCGGGTGTCGTGCCGAAGCAGGCCTTCAATACCCCCAAGTGTTGCGTTTCGAAAGCGCTAATGGCAAGGCTTGGATCAAAAGAGGAACATTCCCCATGGCCCTGTCCACAGTTCATTTCGCTTTCGCCGCGTTTCTGGCGCTTTCGTCGGCGGTTTCGCCGGCGCGGGCCGAGGGTATCGGGCCGTTCAAGGATGAGCTGTTTTCCTATGGCAAGGTGCTCGACAGCGGCGACGACGGCGATTTCCGCATTATCGATTACGACAAGATGCGCGATATCCACCAGCGCGACGTCGAGCCCGAACGCCGGGTTCGCAATACCTATGTCTCGCTGGGCACGAAGCGCGTGCAGGCGAACGAGACGATCGATCTCGGCGGTCGCACGCTCGATGTCGGGCGGGTCGGTAATCCGGCCGGCGCGGCGTTCACCGTCATCTTTGTACATGGACGCGGCGGCGACCGACGGCTCGGCATGAATGACTATAATTTCGGCGGAAACTTCAACCGGCTGAAGAACCTCGCGGTCGCGAACGGCGGGGTCTATTACGCGCCGAGCATCCGCACCTTCGATGATGCCGGCACGGCCGATATTGCCGGGTTGATCGCCTATGCCAGCCAGCGCTCGCCGGGAAAGCCGATCGTGCTCGCCTGCGCCTCGATGGGTAGTTTCCTCTGCTGGGGCATCAGCCACGATGAAAAGGCCGTCAACGTGCTGAACGGCATGGTGATCCTCGGTGGTCCCACGGACAGCAGCTTCACTTCCAGCCCCGCCTTCAAGGTGAAGCTGCCGGTGTATTTCGGCCATGGCACGGACGATACGGTCTATCCCTACCAGGTGCAGGTGGATTTCTACCGGTCGCTGAAGAAGAAGGACTATCCGACCCGCATGGTGCTGTTCAACACCGGCTCCCATGGCACGCCCATTCGCATGGTCGACTGGCGGGAGGTTTTGAACTGGATCGGAGTGCGTTGAAATAGAATGGTTTTTGCCGGATATCGTTAACCACTCCGGCAATTTTGAGACCGCCGCCTCCCGGTTGTTTGCTTTTCCGAAAGCCACCTGTGGGAACGTCCCGAGCGTTATTCTTGGGGTTGTTGTCACATGGATGCTCGCACCGATATCAGCAATATTCCGCTTTGCGTCGATCTCGACGGCACGCTGCTTGCCGCCGATACGCTGTGGGAAGGCGTTGCGATCGTTCTATTTCGCAATCCCTTCATGATTTTCGCCATGATTTATTGGGCGATGAAGGGCAAGGCGCGGCTGAAGCACGAGGTCGCGGCCCGCTCCGGCCGCACAGCGGCGGACTGGCCCTATCGGGATGCGGTGCTGAAGCGGCTGGCGCGCGAGCGTGAAATGGGCCGGCAGGTCATCCTGGTCACCGGCGCTGCCGAAAGCGTGGCCGTCGGGGTCGCCGAACATACGGGCGTCTTTTCCTCCGTGTTGCATAGTTCCACCGAGGTCAATCTCACCAGCCGCCGCAAGCGCGAAGCGCTGATCGAGCGCTTCGGCGAGGGTGGTTTCGATTATATGGGCAACAGCCGCGACGACGTGCCGGTGTTCGACGCCGCGCGCAAGGCGATCGTCGTCGCGCCCGACGCGGCAGCGGAAAAATGGCGCCGCAGCCACGATGCCGAAAAGCTCGATACCGGGAAGGTCAGCGTGCTGACGCCGCTCAAATCCATCCGCGTCCATCAATGGGCGAAGAATGTGCTGATCGGCGTGCCCTGCGTTCTCAACCATGAGATCCTGAACGTCACGGCGGTCATCAATTCCATTTACGCCTTCTTCGCCTTCAGTTTTCTCGCTTCGGCCGTCTATGTGATCAACGATCTCTCGGACCTCGCCAGTGATCGCCGCCACCCGAAGAAGCGCCACCGGCCGCTGGCAAGCGGCGCCATGACGGTCCCGATGGGCCTGGCGATTGCTGCCTGTCTCATCGTCGCCTCGCTGGCGTTGACGCTGCTCCTGCCGATGGATTTCGCCTTCGTGCTGGCCTTCTATGCCTTCACCACCACGGCCTACACTTTCTTTCTGAAGCGTAAGCTGCTGGTAGATGTGTTTGCGCTGGCCGGCCTTTACACCGTGCGCATCGTCGCCGGTGCTGCCGCGACGACCACGGACCTGTCCGTCTGGCTCCTGTCCTTCTCGATCTTCTTCTTCCTCAGCCTCGCCCTGGTGAAGCGCTATGTGGAGCTGCACGAGTATAACGGTAGCGAAGGAGAGCAGGTGCCCGGTCGCGGTTATATCGCCGACGATTACGAGATGGTGGGGCAGGCGGGTGTCGCCTCCGCCTTCACCGCAGCGCTGGTTCTTGCGCTCTACATCCACAGCAAGGAGATGATGGAGATGTACACGGTGCCGTGGGCGCTGTGGCCGCTCTGCCCGCTGATCCTCTATATGCAGCTGCGCATCTGGATGCTGGCCCGTCGTGGTATGCTGCATGAAGATCCGGTCGTGTTCATCATGCGCGACTGGCGCAGTCTCGTGACCATGGCGATCGGCGCCGGCCTCGTGCTCTTCGGCGCATTGGGAACGTGATGACGACATCGGATTATCAGAGCTGGGGCCGGCTCGACCGCCGCGTTCGCCGCGCCATCAGCGTCCATGCCTTTGAGGAGAAGGAGCGCGAGGCCGCCCCCGGCGCATTCCTGCCGTTCGGCAACGGCCGCTCCTATGGCGACAGCTGCCACAACGATACGGGCGCGTTGATCGACAACAGCACCCGCAGCCGCATCAATGGCTTCGATCCCGGCACCGGCATCCTCTCCTGCGATCCGGGCGTGACCCTGCGGCAGGTGCTGGAGCGGGCGATCCCCCACCATTTCTTCCTGCCGGTGACGCCGGGCACGGCTTTCGTCACCGTCGGCGGTGCCGTTGCCAACGATGTGCACGGCAAGAACCACCATGCCCGTGGCACCTTCGGCCACCATGTCCTCGGTTTGACGTTGCTGCGCTCCGATGGCGATCTGCTGACCTGCTCGCCGCAGGAAAATGCCGAGCTTTTCTTCGCGACCATCGGCGGCATGGGGCTGACGGGGCTGATTCTCTCCGTCGACCTGCAACTGATGAAGGTCCCATCAGCCCACATCCAGCAGCACGCGATCCGCTTCGACAGCCTCGACAACTATTTCGCCATGGTCGACCGGATCGACAGCGAGCACGAATATTCCGTCGCCTGGATCGACCAGCTCGCGACCGGTAGAGCGACCGGGCGAGGGGTGCTGCTTGCCGGCGACCATGCCGACGCGTCCTGCGAATTCCCTGATATGCCGAAGGGGCTGAAGCTCGGCGTTCCCTTCTCGCCGCCGTTCAACCTCCTGAACCGGCTGACGCTCAAGGGCTTCAACGAACTTTACTATCGCAAGGAAAAGCCGGGCGAGGTGGTCTCGACGGTCAAATGGCCGGGCTATTTCTATCCGCTTGATGCGATTTCCAACTGGAACAGGCTGTATGGCCCGAAAGGGCTCTATCAGCACCAGAGCGTCTTTCCAGCCGAAAACGCGCCGGACATCACGGCACGGTTGATGGAGACCGCGCGCAAGGCCGGCCATGCCTCGTTCCTGACCGTGCTGAAAAAATTCGGAGACCGGCCGCAAAGGGGCATTCTGTCCTTCGCCCGGCCCGGTTTTACCCTGACTTTGGATTTCGCCAATCAGGGTGAACGAACCCTTAAGCTGCTCGATGCGCTGGATGCGATCGTGCTTGCGGCCGGCGGCGCCATCAATCCCTACAAGGATGCGCGCATGAGCGCTCAAACCTTTGCTGCGTCGTTCCCCGAGTGGAAAAAACTGGAGGCTTTGCGCGACCCCGCCATGGTCTCGAATTTCTGGAAACGGACGGCTTTGGCTTTGCCAAAGTGAGAATGCATAAAATTTTAGTCAAATAAACACACGACTTAAACCGAATATACTTCTCTCTGATGTAGACAAGTTTGCGGGAACAGGGAGTAAAAACGTGAAATATATTGTTTTCATCCTCTTCACGGTGCTGACCAATGCTGCCGCGCAGCTGATGCTGAAACAGGGCATGCTATCGCTCGGCCCGCTGAGCTTCACCGCCGATACGGCGATCGCGCGCATTTTCCAGATCGTCTTCAATCCATGGGTTTTCGCTGGTCTTGCGACCTTCGTCATCTCCATGGCCTCGCATCTTTTCGTCCTGTCGAAGGTGGAACTCTCCTTCGCCTATCCTTTCCTGAGCCTCGCCTATGTGGCGGTCGCTCTGTTTGCCTATTTCATCTTCCACGAAGACCTGAATGCGTGGCGCATCGCCGGTATCGCCTTCATCTGCGTGGGCACGGTTCTTATCGCCCAATCCGGCATGTCGTCCCATGACGATGTCGCCGAGGGCGCAACTGCAAAAATCGGGAGTGCATCATGAAGCATGTCATTTTCGGCGGCGACGGTTTCGTCGGCCGGCATCTCGCCCATAAACTCGTGCAGGAAGGCCAGGAGGTTCTTGTTGCCGATGTCGCCAAGTCCGACCTGCCGCATTACGCCCGCGCCCGTTTCGTCCATTGCGACGTGACCAAGGAAGAAGACGTCATGAAGGTCGAGATCGGCCCGGATGACATGGTCTACAACATGGCGGCCAAGATGCTGTCGCCGTTGCAGATCCGCTCCAAGCGCTGGGAATTCTTCTGGCCGGTCAATTATTACGGTGCCGAGAACATCATGAAGGCGACGGCGCGTTCGGGTGCCAACCGCCTCGTGCAGTTCACCACCGACATGATCTACGGCCACACGGTCCAGTCGCCGCAGACGGAAGACCATCCGGCCAAGCCCCTTGGCGAATACGGCAAGTCCAAATGGGCGACCGAGCAGCTTGCCGCCGAATGGCGCAAGCAGGGGATGAAGATCACTATCTTCCGTCCGCGCCTGATCATCGGCCCCGGTCGCCTCGGCATTCTCGAAAAGCTGTTCAAGCTGATCGACGCCAACCTGCCGGTGCCGATGATCGGCTCGGGCAAGGCGCCCTACCAGTTCATCTCGGTCTTCGATTGCGCCGAGGCGGCCTATCTCGCCTGGCGGGGAGGCGTTCCGAACGAGGCCTACAATCTCGGCTCCGACAATCCGCCGTCGGTGAGGAAGCTCTTGGGTGATCTCATCGTCCATGCGGGTTCGAAGTCTTTCCTGATCCCGACACCTGGCTTTGCCGTCAAGGCGACGCTGGCTGCCTTCGATGCGATCAACCTGCCGATCATGGACCCGGAACAGTACCTCATCGCCGATGAGATGTGCGTCCGCGAGACCGGCAAGCTGAAACGCGATCTCGGCTGGAAAGCACAATACAAGGATGGCGACATGCTGATCGCCGCCTATGACGAATATCGCGCCAAGAAGGCCGGCCATGTTGCTGCCGCGCCGTCTGCCGTACCGGCAGAATGAAGGAGGGGACAATGCTCGATAAGCCAGCCCGCGTCACCATCGACGCTCCCGCCCTCGATGGCGGCATCAAGAAGCCCAACCTCATGACGGTCGAACAGGCGAAAGCCATGAACGTCGCCGACATGACGACGCTGTTCAAGGATCACCTGAACCCCGGCCAGCTTCACTTCATGAAGCTGCTCGGTTTCAACAAGATCAAGGTCGAGACCGCCGAGGGCATGTATTACATCGACCAGAACGGTCGAAAGATCCTCGACTTCTTCGGCGGCTTCGGTTCGCTGGCGCTCGGCCACAACCATCCGCGCCTGATTGCTGCCCGCAAGCAGTTCCAGGATGAGAACCGCCACGAGATCGCCATCGCCTTCATGTCGCAATACGCGGCGGCGCTGGCCAAGAACCTCGCAGAGATCGCGCCGGGTGACCTCGACATGGTGTTCCTCGGCTCCTCCGGTTCGGAGGCCATGGAAGCCGCCATCAAGCTCGCCGAGCGCGTTGCCGGCCCGAAACGGCCGCGCATGGTCTATGCGGAAAATTCGTTCCACGGCAAGACGCGCGGCGTGCTGTCGATCACCGACGGCCCGCTCTATCGCGGCGAATTCAAGCTGCTCGACAACAACGTCAAGGTACCGTTCGGCGATATCGACGCGATCCGCCGCGCCTTCGAGAGCGATCCGACCATCGGCGTTCTCGTGCTGGAAACCATCCAGGGCGGCGGCGGCATCAATATCGCACCGCCGGAGTTCTGGCGAGAGGTGCGCGCGCTCTGCGACAAGCATGGCGTGATCTGGCTGGCCGACGAGGTGCAGTGCGGCGTCGGTCGCTCCGGCCGATTCTTCGCTTTCGAATATGCCAATGTGGTGCCGGATATCACGGCGGTCGCCAAGTCGCTCGGTGGCGGTAAGACCGCCATGGCCGCAATGATCGCCCGCCGCGACATCTACATGAAGGCCTATGGCACGCCGAAGACCGCGATGATCCACGCCCACGCCACCTTCGGCGGCATCGGCGAGGCCTGCATCACGGCGATAGAAACGCTGAACGTTCTCTACGACGAAGACCTGATCGAGAACGCCGCCGTGCAGGGCGAGTACCTGCTGGAGCGCCTGACCGCACTCAAGGACAAGTATCCGAAGATCATCAAGGATGTTCGCGGGCAGGGCCTGATGGTCGGGCTGGAGTTCCAGGATTTCAGCCAGACGCTGCCGTTCGTGCTGCGGCCGGTGGTGGCTGTGCTGGACGACAAGCTGAAGGGCTCGCTCTCAGGCTTCATCGGCGCGCTTCTGCTGCGCGACTACGATACGCTGGTGGCGTTCACGGAGTATAATCGCAACGTCATCCGCCTGCTGCCGCCGCTCATCTGCGAGCGCCAGCACGTCGACCAGCTCTGCGACGCCCTCGACGACCTGCTCGGCCGCGGCATCGTCCGTATCGTCAAGGATTTCGTCGGCAGCCAGCTCGGCTGACGGTCAAATCCGGTTAGGCTTTTGAAAACGGCGGCTTACCGCCGTTTTCTGATTCAAAACACCAGCATCTACCGGCGCACGCCGTTGACCGTCATGTCGAACTGCACGACATTGGAATAGATCGGGATGCCGACCGCCATATTATAAGGCGCGCGATAAATATTGCCCTTGATATGGAAGCTGATGGCGTGTGCGTTCCATTTCGTCAGTTCGGCTTGGAAGCGTTCGGTGCGCGTCGTGCCCCTTGCCGTGAGTTTGCCTTCGATCTCGGCGGTGTTTTCCCCGGTTTGACTGATTTTCGTCGAGCGGAAGACAATCTGCGGAAAGTCCTTGATGTCGAAAATCGCGCGCGAGCGCAAAAAGCTCTCGACGCGAGGTTCACCGGTTGCGACGGTTTCAGGGAAAAGTGAGAATTCGACGACCGATTTGCCGATATCGTGTTGATCGAGATTGAATGTGCCGGAGAATTTGGTGAATTTCCCGGATATGCCGCCGCCGCCGACCTGTCCGACGGAAAACCCGATCCGGGATGACCTATCGATCGCGTAGCGACCGGCCGCATCATCGAGAGAGACGGCGTGGCCCCAGCCGGGCGTGGCTGCAAGCAGCGCCAAGCCGGCGATCATTGTCCTTAACGTTGCCCGATGTCCCATTTCTCACTCCCGGATGCAGATGTGTCCGTGTTAGACGCTGGCCTGCGCGGCAATATTCCCAGCATTCGGCGTAGAACCTCATCCCGATATAAAAAGTGATGCACGAGAGCCGCTGCCGCATGCAGAAGCACGATCCCCGCAAGGCCATAGGCCAGCCAACTATGGGCCATCGTCCAGAAGGCCTCGGCCGCCTCGGATTTTTCAAACGGCAAATGCGGGATAACGACGAGATCGAAGAAAAATGTCGGGATTGCGAGCGTCGAGGTCGAAGCGATGGCCCAGCCCGCCAACGGCACGGCGAGCGTCAGCATGCGCAACAGTGCGTGGGTGGCGGTTGCTGCGCGCGCCTCATACCTTGAAAGCGTGGCGGGATGGGCGGGGGGCACCTCAAGCCACCACCAGGCGATGCGAACGACCGTCAGTGCCAAGGCCAGCATCCCGAAGGACTTGTGCCACTGATAAAGCTCGAACTGGAGTTCCGGGTCGATATCGGGGCGGGTCATGACATAGCCAAGGATCACGAGACCGCCGATGAGAAGAGCGATCGTCCAGTGAAGGATAATCGCGATCCAGCCGAAGCTGCTTCTGTCGTTCCGCCACATTGCAAATTTCCCGGTGGATGTTCGAACAGCATCCGCCTGAGGATAGTCACGAGCAAGCCGGCTCTTCATCACAGTTTGGGGATCGGCCGGATGGAACGGGCAGGGCAGGCGGAACGCTTTCCTTTCCACGGCGTATTTGCTAGGGCCTTTGGCGAAGATGGAAGCGCTGGAGGAAGCCGCATGACCCCCGAAATACGTCCGCTCGTTGCCGGAAATTGGAAGATGAACGGGGTGAGGGCTTCTCTCGACCAGATCAAGGCCATGGCGGAAGGGGTCAAAGGACCGCTGTCTGCAAAGGTCGAGGCCCTTATCTGCCCGCCGGCCACGCTGCTCTATGTCGCGACCGCGCTCTGCACCGATAGCCCGCTGGCGATCGGTGCGCAGGATTGCCACCAGAAGGTTTCCGGCGCCCATACCGGCGATATCTCGGCCGAAATGATCGCCGATTGCTTCGGCACCTACGTCATCATCGGCCATTCCGAGCGTCGTACGGACCATAAGGAAAGCGATGCGCTGGTGCGCGCCAAGGCGGAAGCCGCCCATGGCGCCGATCTGACCGCCATCGTCTGCATCGGCGAGACCGGCGATGAGCGCAAGGCGGGCCAGACGCTGGATGTCCTGAAGCGACAACTCGAAGCCTCGGTGCCGGATGGCGCGACGGCGGAAAACACCGTCATCGCCTATGAGCCGGTCTGGGCGATCGGCACCGGCCTGACGCCGACGGTGCAGGATGTGGAAGAAGCCCATGCCTTCATGCGCGACGAACTGAAGAAGCGCTTTGGTTCCGAGGGCGCCACGATGCGCATTCTCTATGGCGGTTCGGTCAAGCCTTCCAATGCCAAGGAACTTTTGGGTGTCGCCAATGTCGATGGCGCGCTGATCGGCGGCGCGAGCTTGAAAGCCGACGACTTCCTCGCCATCTACGGGGCTTACGAAGACCTGACGGCTTGACGCGCGCTTTGCACGCGTGATTGCAGGCAGGGGCTTTTAATGCGCGGTTGCTTGGTATATGCAGCCGCCAACAAACTTTATTGGCATCCCGGCTGGCCGGTGCGGACATCCCGCCCGCCGCCGAGACGATGGTCAGGACCGGATAAAATGCAGACCGTATTGCTCGTCATCTATCTCATGGTTGTTCTCGCGCTGATCGGCGTCGTGCTGATCCAGCGGTCGGAAGGCGGCGGTCTCGGTATCGGCGGTGGTTCGGGCTTCATGTCCGCCCGCGGCACGGCCAATGCGCTGACCCGCACGACGGCGATCCTGGCGGCCCTGTTCTTCGTTCTTGCGCTCGGCATGGGCATCCTTGCCCGCTACCAGCCGAATGCGACCGACGTTCTCGACCGTATTCCCGGCACGACCACCAACGGCAAGGGCGTCCTCGATTCGCTCGGCGGCGCAGCACAGCAGCCGGCCGGCCAGGCACCGGCCCAGAATGGCGCCGTGAACGGTCAGGCTCCGGCAACGGAAACCCCTGCTGCCCAGACCCCGGCCACGCAGACCCCTTCGGCTGAAACCCCGGCGACCCAGACGCCTGCCACCACGCAGACGCCTGCCGACAAGTCGGGCGTTCCCAGCGGCCAGTAAGGCCAACCTATCTTGAAGCCGCCGGCGGAAGATTTTTTCCGCCGGTTTTCTTTTGTTTGAATTCCTGCCACCCATCCTTTGACGGAAAAATTCTGGAAGATGAATTTTTCGGTGGCGGAATCGTTTTTGAAACGGTATCCGGTGAAGCCCATGGCGCGATATGTATTCATCACTGGCGGCGTGGTTTCTTCCCTTGGAAAAGGGATTGCTGCGGCCGCTCTCGCTGCGTTGCTGCAGGCCCGAGGTTATCGGGTGCGGCTGCGTAAACTCGACCCCTATCTGAACGTCGATCCGGGCACCATGAGCCCGACCCAGCACGGCGAGGTCTTCGTGACCGACGACGGCGCTGAGACCGACCTCGACCTCGGTCACTACGAGCGCTTTACCGGCCGCTCGGCGACCAAGACCGACAACATCACCACCGGTCGCATCTATAAGAACATCATCGACAAGGAACGCCGCGGCGATTACCTCGGCGCGACCGTCCAGGTCATTCCGCACGTCACCAATGAGATCAAGAATTTCGTCATCGACGGCAATGACGAGTACGACTTCGTCATCTGCGAAATCGGCGGCACGGTCGGCGATATCGAGGCGATGCCGTTCATGGAGGCGATCCGCCAGCTGAAGAACGATCTTCCGCGCGGCACCGCCGTCTTCGTGCATCTGACGCTGATGCCCTACATTCCGGCCGCTGGCGAACTGAAGACCAAGCCGACCCAGCATTCGGTCAAGGAATTGCAGGCGCTCGGCATCCACCCGGACATCCTGCTCGTTCGCGCCGACCGCGAAATCCCCGAGGCCGAGCGCCGCAAGCTTTCGCTGTTCTGCAACGTGCGTCCTTCCGCCGTCATCCAGGCGCTGGATGTCGCGAGCATTTATGACGTTCCGATCGCCTACCACAAGGAAGGCCTCGATTCGGAAGTGCTGGCCGCCTTCGGCATCGAGCCGGCCCCGAAGCCGCGCATGGACAATTGGGAAAACGTCTCCAACCGCATCCGCACGCCGGAAGGCGAGGTGACGATCGCGATCGTCGGCAAGTACACCGGCCTCAAGGACGCCTACAAGTCGCTGATCGAGGCGCTGTATCACGGCGGCATCGCCAATCGCGTCAAGGTCAAGCTCGACTGGATCGAATCGGAAGTCTTCGAAAAGGAAGACCCGGCGCCGTATCTGGAAAAGGTCCACGGCATTCTCGTGCCCGGCGGTTTTGGCGAGCGCGGCTCGGAAGGCAAGATCAATGCCGCCCGCTTTGCACGTGAGCGAAAAGTGCCTTATTTCGGCATCTGCTTCGGCATGCAGATGGCGGTCGTGGAAGCGGCCCGCAATCTCGCCGGCATCGAGAAGGCATCGTCCACCGAATTCGGCCCGACCCCCGAGCCCGTCGTCGGCCTGATGACGGAATGGGTGAAGGGCAACGAGCTGCAGAAGCGCTCGGCATCCGGCGATCTCGGCGGCACCATGCGTCTCGGCGCCTACAAGGCGAGCCTGAAGAAGGGCACCAAGATCGCCGATATCTACGGTTCCACCGATATCTCCGAGCGCCACCGCCACCGTTACGAAGTCAACGTCGACTACAAGGAACGGCTGGAAAAGTGCGGTCTTGAATTCTCGGGCATGTCGCCGGACGGCGTCCTGCCGGAAACCGTCGAGTACCCGGATCATCCGTGGTTTATCGGCGTTCAGTACCACCCGGAACTGAAGTCGCGGCCGCTCGATCCGCATCCGCTGTTTGCCAGCTTCATCGAAGCCGCCGTCGAACAGAGCCGCCTCGTCTGAGGTGGCAGGCTCCGAACCTTTGGATTTCAAGCAATCGGCGGGCGACGACACGATATCGTCGCCCGCCGGTTTGCGTAAAAACGTCTCCTTAACGTTTACCTGTCAGTAATCACTTTGAAAGTGAGAGATCGTGCGATGCGTGTAGTGCTTATCGTCGCCCTTCTTGCGCTGGCGGGGTGTGCTACCGCGCCGAAGAACACGCGCGACGCCTGCGCGATCTTCGAACAGCGCGATGGCTGGTTCAACAATTGGCAACGTGCCGCCAACAAGGCGTCGCGCGAATACGGCGTGCCCGTGCCGATCCTGATGGCGACGATCTATACCGAATCGGGCTTCCGCCCCTACGCCCGCCCGCCGCGCACAAAGCTCTTCGGCTTCATTCCGTGGAAGCGTCAGTCGACGGCCTATGGCTTCTCGCAGGCGCTCGACGGCACCTGGTCGCGCTACAAACGCGAGACAGGCCACTTGCTCGCCCGGCGTACCAAATTCGCCGATGCGATCGATTTCGTCGGCTGGTATCATCGCAACAGCCATGACACGAACGGTATCGCGCTCAACGATGCCTACAGCCTCTATCTCGCCTATTATTCCGGCGATGCCGGCTATGCGAACGGCTCGTGGCGCGGCAATCCGCAATTGCGCAAGGCTGCCCAGCGCGCCGCCAACATGGCTCGGACCTATGCGACGCAGCTGCGGGGTTGCCGCTGAATTGTGAGTCCGCAGCGTTCCGCAGCTTCCATGTCGATTTCCCGGTAAAGGCGATCGCATCGGCCGCTCCATCAACATTTCCTTGAAAATGGCCGCCAAACAGGGCAAAGCACCTGCCCAAGGCCATCTCAGGAAATGTCATGATCGCAGCTCCCCGCAGTGCCCGCCTGCTCGACCATCTGGTTTTGCCCGTCGCCGAACTTTCGGTCGCGCGGCACCGTTTGACGCAGCTAGGCTTTACGGTCGCCGCCGATGCGCAGCATCCCTTCGGAACCGAGAACGCCTGCGTCTTCCTCGCCGACAAGACCTATCTGGAGCCGCTCGCGGTTGCGAGCCGTGAGGATTGCGAAGCCGCCGCCCTTGGCGGCAACGTCTTCGTCGCCCGCGACCAGGCCTATCGCTTCCGTCGCGGCCATGATGGCTTTTCCGCCATCGTGCTCTCGACCGACGATGCGACCGGCGACCATAAGCGCTTCGTCGAAAAGGGCATTTCCGGCGGCAATCCGCTCGATTTTTCCCGGTCCATGACCTTACCGGATGGCGCGCAAGCCGAGGCGAGTTTTCGCCTGGCCTTTGCCGCTGATCTGCGTTCGCCGGATTTCTTTCTCTTCACCTGCCAGCGGCTGAAGGCGCTGCCTTCCGACCGCGCGGCGCTGGAAACCCATGCGAACGGCGTGACCGGCATGCGCGAAGTGGTGCTGTCAGAGCCGAACCCGACCGACTTCCAATATCTGTTGCAGGAAGCGGTCGATGAGCGCGAGGTGACCGCCCATTCCTTCGGCATGGATATCGAAACCCGCAATGTGAAGATTTCGGTGCTCAATCCCGCAGGGATGGCCGGCTTCTATGGCCGGCGCACCTCGTCGCGCCTGCGCGGCCTGATCGGGCGCGCTGTCGTTTTCACGGTGAAGGACCTCGAGGCCACCGGGCATCTTCTTGCCGCAAATGCGGTTGAATTCATCAGGAAAGGCGAGCGCATCATCGTCCCGGAAGCGCCGGGGCAGGGCCTCCTCTTCGTATTTGGAGAACAGTCATGAAGACAAATGCAGACGTCGTCGTCGGCGAAGGCAAAAAGCAGGTTACCTTTTCCAACAGCAAGCGCCTGTCGCTGATTGCCGGTCCCTGCCAGATGGAAAGCCGCGATCATGCGTTCATGATCGCCGGCACCATGGTCGAACTCTGCGACAAGCTTGGCATCGGCCTCGTCTACAAGTCGTCCTTCGACAAGGCGAACCGCACCTCGCTCTCCGGCAAGCGCGGCATCGGCCTTGAGAAGGCGCTGGAAATCTTTACCGACCTCAAGAAGGAATACGGCTTCCCGGTCTTGACGGATATTCATAACGAAGAGCAGTGCGCCCTCGTTGCCCCGACGATCGATGTCCTGCAGATCCCGGCCTTCCTCAGCCGCCAGACGGACCTCCTCGTCGCCGCCGCCAAGACCGGCCGCGCCATCAACGTCAAGAAGGGCCAGTTCCTTGCCCCCTGGGACATGAAGAACGTGCTCGCCAAATTCACCGAAAGCGGCAACCCGAACGTGATGCTCTGCGAACGCGGCGCGTCCTTCGGCTACAATACGCTGGTTTCCGACATGCGCTCGCTGCCGATCATGGCTGGGCTCGGCGCGCCTGTCGTCTTTGACGCCACGCACTCGGTACAGCAGCCGGGCGGGCAGGGCGGTTCTTCCGGCGGCCAGCGCGAATTCGTCGAGACGCTGGCGCGGGCGGCGGTTGCCGTCGGTGTCGCCGGCGTGTTCGTCGAGACCCATGAGGACCCGGACAATGCGCCGTCCGACGGCCCGAACATGGTCCATCTCAAGGACATGCCGCGCCTGCTCGAAACGCTCTTGGCCTTCGACGCCATTTCCAAGCGTTGATTGTGAAATTTTCTTGAAGCCGTGGCGCTGGCCGGCATTCGCCGGCGCCCGGCATTGTAATTTCCGGGCCATGAATTATGACATGGCCATCCGTTTATCACCTGAAACAGGGAAGAGACCATGACCGCAATCATCGACATCATCGGCCGTGAAATTCTGGATAGCCGCGGCAACCCCACCGTGGAAGTCGACGTTCATCTGGAAGACGGCAGCTTCGGTCGGGCCGCGGTTCCCTCGGGTGCATCGACCGGCGCGCATGAAGCCGTTGAGCTGCGCGATGGCGGCAGCCGTTACCTCGGCAAGGGTGTCGAAAAGGCTGTCGAAGCCGTCAACGGCGAAATCTACGAAGCAATCGGCGGCATGGATGCCGAAGACCAGATCCTCGTCGACGAAACCATGATCGAACTCGACGGCACGCCCAACAAGAGCCGTATCGGCGCGAACGCCATCCTCGGCGTGTCGCTGGCCGTCGCAAAGGCTGCCGCCGCTGCCGCAAGCCTGCCGCTCTACCGCTATGTCGGCGGCCCGAACGCCCGCGTCCTGCCGGTTCCGATGATGAACATCATCAACGGCGGCGCCCATGCCGACAACCCGATCGACTTCCAGGAGTTCATGATCGTCCCGGTTGGCGCCGACAATATCCGCGACGCCGTTCGCATGGGCTCGGAAGTCTTTCACACGCTGAAGAAGCAGCTCGCTGCCGATGGCCACAACACCAATGTCGGCGATGAAGGCGGCTTCGCGCCGGGTCTCGCTTCGGCGCCGGCCGCCCTCGACTTCATCATGAAGTCGATCGAGAAGGCTGGCTACCGTCCGGGCGAAGATATGTTCATCGCGCTCGATTGCGCCTCGACCGAATTCTTCAAGGACGGCAAGTACGTTCTCGAAGGCGAAGGCCGCACGCTGGAGCCGGACGCCATGGCCGAATACCTGGCCGAACTCGCCGGCAAGTATCCGATCTTCTCGATTGAAGACGGCATGGCCGAAGACGACTGGGCCGGCTGGAAGACCCTGACCGACAAGATCGGCAAGACGGTGCAGCTCGTCGGCGACGACCTGTTCGTCACCAACTCGGCCCGCCTGCGTGACGGCATCAAGATGGGCGTCGCCAACTCGATCCTCGTCAAGGTCAACCAGATCGGCTCGCTCTCCGAGACGCTGGACGCCGTCGAAACCGCGCATAAGGCCGCCTACAGCGCCGTGATGTCGCACCGCTCGGGCGAGACCGAGGATTCGACCATCGCCGATCTCGCGGTTGCCACCAACTGCGGCCAGATCAAGACCGGCTCGCTGGCCCGCTCCGACCGTACCGCCAAATACAACCAGCTGATCCGCATCGAAGAGCAGCTGGGTCCGCAGGCCCGCTACGCCGGCCGCTCGATCCTGCGCGGCTAATTTCCAGGAAATCAAAGGCCCGTCGTACTCCTTCGTCATCCTCGGTCTCGTGCCGAGGATCTTCCAGCCTCTCTGAGCATGCGGAGGTGGTGTAAGATGCTCGGGACAGGCCCGAGCATGACAGCGGAGGGGGCGAGCCCCGGCAGTCATCCGGCCCGCGTCCCTCATCGGACGCGGGTTTTTTCATGCGCGCCGTTATGGTCAACGGTCGGTTAATCAATCGACGCTATCGTCTTCCTGTATTGCGTACAGGGCGTCGTTATGTGGACCAAACACCATAAAAAACGGAAACTCGGCCGGTTTGTCATGCCGCTGATTACCGTCGCTTTCCTTTCTTATTTCGGCTACCATTCCGTCCATGGGGACTACGGCCTCAAGGCAATGGAAGTATTCGAGCGTCAGCGCATCGAGCGGCAGGCCCGGCTGACGGAGCTGACCGGCAAGCGCGAAACGCTCGAAAAAGAGGTTGCTCTTTTGAGCGATGGATCGCTGGAACGAGACATGCTCGACGAAAAAGCACGCTTCGGGCTCAACATGTCGCGAGCGGACGAAATCGTTATTTTCCATTGAAATGGTAAAATTAACCCAAAATATGTTAATTTCAAAAATGACAACAATTTCATTGGGTTACTAAGAATATTAGCCATGCAAATATGGCATTGCTGTCCGGTCATTCTTTGCCTATGGTGAGCATCAAGAGGCTAAACCATAGGGAGGAATTGAATGGCTCCGCGACAAAATGGGTCCGCGTCCGGCCGTAAGACGCCGGCAAAATCCACCAAGGATTTCGTTGAAGGAACGATTGCCGAATTCGATCGGGAAACCGATCTGAAGGCCTATCGCGAGATGCTGCTGATCCGCCGTTTCGAAGAAAAGGCCGGCCAGCTTTACGGCATGGGCTTCATCGGTGGTTTCTGTCACCTTTACATCGGCCAGGAAGCTGTCGTCGTCGGCATGCAGATGGCACTGAAGGATGGTGACCAAGTCATCACCGGTTACCGCGACCACGGCCATATGCTGGCCTGCGGCATGAGCGCCCGCGGCGTCATGGCCGAACTCACCGGTCGTCGCGGCGGTCTTTCCAAGGGGAAGGGCGGCTCGATGCACATGTTCTCCAAGGAAAAGAATTTCTACGGCGGCCACGGCATCGTCGGCGCCCAGGTTTCGCTCGGAACCGGTCTTGCCTTTGCCAACAAGTATCGCGGCAACGACAACGTCTCGCTCGCCTATTTCGGTGACGGCGCCGCCAACCAGGGCCAGGTCTACGAGAGCTTCAACATGGCGGCGCTCTGGAAGCTGCCGGTCATCTACATCATCGAGAACAATCGCTACGCCATGGGCACCGCGGTTGCCCGCGCTTCGGCCGGCGTCGATTTCTCGCAGCGCGGTTCCGCGATCGGCATCCCCGGCCTGCAGGTCGACGGCATGGACGTTCGCGCCGTGAAGGCCGCAGCCGACGAGGCTGTCGCCCATTGCCGCACCGGCAAGGGTCCGATCATCCTCGAGATGCAGACCTACCGCTACCGCGGCCACTCCATGTCCGACCCGGCCAAGTATCGCTCGAAGGACGAAGTCCAGAAGATGCGGTCGGAACACGACCCGATCGAACAGGTGAAGGCGCGCATCCTTGAAAACGGATGGGCGACCGAGGACGAGCTGAAGGCAATCGACAAGGACGTCCGTGACATCGTCGCCGACAGCGCCGATTTCGCCCAGGCCGATCCGGAGCCGGATGTATCCGAGCTTTATACCGACATTCTGCTTTGATCCTGGGGCGAGGAGACCATCATGCCTATTGAAATTCTGATGCCGGCCCTTTCCCCGACGATGGAAGAGGGCACGCTCTCGAAGTGGCTGAAAAAGGAAGGTGACAAGGTCACCTCGGGCGATGTGATCGCCGAAATCGAAACCGACAAGGCGACCATGGAAGTGGAAGCCGTGGATGAAGGCACGATCGGTAAGATCCTGATCGACGCCGGCACCGAAAACGTCAAGGTCAACACGGCAATCGCCGTGCTGCTGCAGGACGGCGAAAGCGCAGCCGATATCGGCTCTGCCAAGCCTGTTGCCGCCGCTGCCCCGGCTGAAGCGCCGGCAGCACCGGCCCCTGCCGCTGCGCCGGTCCCGGCCGAGCCTAAGTCCAGCATCGCCTCCGACCCGGATATTCCGGCCGGCACCGAAATGGTTTCGACCACCGTGCGCGAAGCGTTGCGCGACGCGATGGCGGAAGAAATGCGCCGCGACGAAGACGTTTTCGTCATGGGTGAGGAAGTCGCCGAATACCAAGGCGCTTACAAGATCACTCAAGGCCTGCTGCAGGAATTCGGTGACCGCCGCGTCGTCGACACCCCGATCACCGAACACGGCTTTGCCGGCGTCGGCGTCGGTGCTGCGATGGCTGGCCTGAAGCCGATCGTCGAGTTCATGACCTTCAACTTCGCCATGCAGGCGATCGACCAGATCATCAACTCCGCCGCCAAGACGCTTTATATGTCCGGTGGCCAGATGGGGGCTCCGATCGTCTTCCGCGGCCCGAACGGCGCTGCTGCCCGCGTTGCGGCCCAGCACAGCCAGGATTATGCGGCCTGGTACAGCCAGATTCCCGGCCTCAAAGTCGTCATGCCCTACACGGCAGCCGACGCCAAGGGCCTGCTGAAGGCGGCGATCCGCGATCCGAACCCGATCATCTTCCTCGAAAACGAAATCCTCTACGGCCACTCCTTCGACGTGCCGAAGATGGACGATTTCGTTCTGCCGATCGGCAAGGCACGTATCCACCGCACCGGCAAGGACGTGACCGTCGTCTCGTTCGGCATCGGCATGACCTATGCCATCAAGGCGATTGCGGAACTCGAGAAGGAAGGCATCGACGTCGAACTGATCGACCTGCGCACCATCCGTCCGATGGACCTGCCGACTGTCATCGAATCGGTGAAGAAGACCGGCCGTCTGGTGACCGTCGAGGAAGGTTATCCGCAGTCGTCGGTCGGCACCGAAATCGCCACCCGCGTCATGCAGCAGGCTTTCGATTACCTCGATGCGCCGATCCTGACGATCGCCGGCAAGGACGTCCCGATGCCCTACGCCGCCAACCTCGAAAAGTTGGCCCTGCCGAATGTCGGCGAAGTCGTCCAG
Source organism: Rhizobium sp. Root1212 (assembly GCF_001424985.1). GTDB lineage: Bacteria > Pseudomonadota > Alphaproteobacteria > Rhizobiales > Rhizobiaceae > Pararhizobium. Next base: position 37,129 of record NZ_LMDA01000003.1, on the reverse strand, counting down.
GCGGTCAAAGCCGTCTGCTACAAGTAAAGGGAGGGTGAAGAGATGCCGATCAACATCACCATGCCAGCCCTTTCCCCGACCATGGAAGAGGGCAATCTTTCGAAGTGGCTCGTCAAGGAAGGCGACAAGGTCGCTCCCGGCGACGTGATCGCCGAGATCGAGACCGACAAGGCGACGATGGAAGTCGAAGCCGTTGACGAAGGCACCGTTGCCAAGATCGTCGTGCCGGCCGGCACCGAGGCGGTCAAGGTCAACGCCCTGATCGCGATCCTCGCCGCCGATGGCGAGGATGTCGCAACTGCCGCTGCAGGCGGTGGCAGTGCGGCTCCGGCCGCAAAGGCCGAAGCCCCGAAGGCGGAAGCAGCCGCTCCGGCTGCCAAGTCTGAAGCTGCACCGGCTCCTGTAGCGGCCACTCCGGCCGCATCTGGCGGCAGCCGCACCTTCTCCTCGCCGCTCGCCCGTCGTCTCGCGAAGGAAGCCGGCATTGACATCTCGGCTGTTGCCGGCTCCGGCCCGCATGGCCGCGTCGTCAAGAAGGACGTGGAAACCGCCGTTGCCGGCGGTGGTGCAAAGCCTGCCGCGGCCCCGGCTGCGGCTGCCGCACCGGCCGCCGCCGCTGCACCGGCTCCGGCCCTGGCAAAGGGCGCTTCGGACGACGCGGTTCTCAAGAACTTCGCCGCCGGCTCCTACGATCTCGTGCCGCATGACGGCATGCGCAAGACTATTGCCAAGCGCCTGCAGGAATCCAAACAGACCATCCCGCACTTCTACGTCTCCGTCGACGTGGAGCTGGATGCCCTGCTTGCCCTGCGTGCGCAGCTTAACGGTTCCGCGCCGGAGAAGGATGGTAAGCCGGTCTACAAGCTCTCGGTCAACGACATGGTGATCAAGGCCATGGCGCTTGCGCTGCGCGACGTGCCGGACGCCAATGTCTCCTGGACCGAGGCGAACATGGTCAAGCACAAGCATGCGGATGTCGGCGTCGCCGTCTCCATCCCCGGCGGCCTGATCACGCCGATCATCCGCAGCGCCGAGCTGAAGAGCCTGTCGGCCATCTCCAACGAGATGAAGGACCTCGGCAAGCGCGCAAAGGAACGCAAGCTGAAGCCGGAAGAGTACCAGGGCGGCACGACCGCGGTCTCCAACATGGGCATGATGGGCGTCAAGAACTTTGCCGCCGTCGTCAACCCGCCGCATGCGACGATCCTGGCGGTCGGTGCAGGCGAGGAGCGCGTCGTGGTCAAGAAGGGCCAAATGGTCGTTGCCAATGTGATGACCGTCACGCTGTCCACCGACCACCGCGCCGTCGATGGCGCGCTCGGGGCCGAACTGCTTGGCGCCTTCAAGCGCTACATCGAAAACCCGATGGGCATGCTGGTCTGATCCCGTTTCCCTCCCCCTCGCGGGGGAGGGTTTCCGATCCCTAGTTCCTTCCGACAAAAGGGAGGAGCCCGAGGAGGCACCGCATGAAAACAATCCTCTGCTATGGCGACAGTCTGACCTGGGGCTACGATGCGGGCTCCCAAGGGCGTCATGCGCTTCAGGATCGGTGGCCGAGCGTTCTGGCAAAGGTCCTCGGGCCGGATGTCCATGTTGTCGCGGAAGGTCTGAACGGCCGCACCACGGCCTATGACGACCATCTCGCCGATTGCGACCGCAACGGCGCGCGCATCCTGCCGACGATCCTGCACAGCCACGATCCGCTCGATCTGGTGATCCTGCTGCTTGGCACCAACGACATGAAGCCGCTCATCCATGGCACTGCTTTTGGCGCGGTGCAGGGGCTGGAGAGGCTGATCGAACTGGTGCGCAAGCACGCCTGGTCGTTCGAAGCGGACAGTACCCCGGAAATCCTCGTCGTCGCGCCGCCGCCGATTTGCGAAACGGCAAACGAGGCCTTCGCCGCCATGTTTGCCGGAACGCTGGAGCAATCGGCGATGCTGGCTTCGCTCTATGCGGATCTGGCCGACGAAAAGGGCTGCGGCTTCTTCGATGCGGGTTCGGTTGCGGAAACCACGCCGCTCGACGGCATACATCTCGATGCAGAAAACACACGAGCCATCGGGCGCGGCCTGGAGCCGATCGTCCGCATGATGCTCGGACTTTGAGAACAGGACGCGAGGCGGCACCGCACTCGCGCAAGGACAAGGCAGGAAACACCATGGCTGAGAATTACGACGTCATCATCATCGGTTCCGGTCCCGGCGGCTATATCGCCGCCATCCGCGCCGCCCAGCTCGGCCTCAAGGTCGCCTGCGTGGAGCGTGAGCATCTGGCCGGCATCTGCTCCAACTGGGGCTGCATCCCGACCAAGGCGCTGCTGCGCTCCGCCGACGTGCTGCATAGCGCCCAGCATGCGAAGAACTACGGACTGACGCTGGAAGGCACGATCAAGCCGGACTTGAAGGCGATCGTCGCCCGCTCGCGCGGCATTGCCGAGCGCATGAACGGCGGCGTCGGCTTCCTGTTCAAGAAGAACAAGGTCGATATCATCTGGGGCGAGGCCAAGCTCACCAAGCCCGGCGAGATCGTCGTATCGAAGACGACGAAGCCGGCCCAGCAGCCGCAGGCGCCGCTGCCGAAGAACGCCAAGGGCGAGGGCACCTACACCGCCAAGCACATCATCATCGCGACCGGCGCCCGCCCGCGCGCCCTGCCGGGCATCGAGCCGGACGGCAAGCTGATCTGGACCTATTTCGAAGCGATGAAGCCGGAAGAAATGCCGAAGTCGCTGCTGGTCATGGGCTCGGGCGCCATCGGCATCGAGTTCGCCTCCTTCTATCGCACCATGGGCGTCGACGTCACCGTCGTCGAAGTCATGAGCCAGGTGATGCCGGTGGAAGATGCCGAAATCTCCGCGCTCGCCAAGAAGCAGTTCGAAAAGCAGGGCATGAAGATCCTGCTCGATGCCAAGGTGGCCAAGGTCGAAAAGGGTGCCAATTCGGTCACCGCCCATGTCGAGAAGAAGGACGGCTCGATCGAGAAGATCACGGCCGACCGCATGATCTCCGCCGTCGGCGTCCAGGGCAACATCGAGAACCTCGGCCTTGAAACCCTCGGCGTGAAGACCGACCGCGGCTGCATCGTCATCGACGGTTACGGCAAGACCAACGTTCCCGGCGTCTACGCCATCGGCGACGTCGCCGGCCCGCCGATGCTGGCCCACAAGGCCGAGCACGAAGCCGTCATCTGCATCGAGAAGATCGCCGGCCTGCCGAACGTTCACCCGATGGACAAGCTGAAGATTCCGGGCTGCACCTATTGCAACCCGCAGGTCGCCTCCGTCGGTCTGACGGAAGCGAAGGCAGAGGCCGAAGGCCGCGAGGTCCGCGTCGGCCGCTTCCCCTTCGTTGCCAACGGCAAGGCGATCGCGCTCGGCGAAGACCAGGGTCTGGTCAAGACGGTGTTCGACAAGAAGACCGGCGAACTGCTGGGCGCCCACATGGTCGGCGCTGAAGTGACCGAGCTGATCCAGGGCTTCGTCGTCGCCATGAACCTGGAGACGACCGAAGAAGACCTGATGCACACTATCTTCCCGCATCCGACGATTTCCGAAACGATGAAGGAAAGCGTGCTCGATGCCTATGGGCGTGCACTGAACGCTTGATTGTGCTACGGCTCGCCTCCATCTGAGGCGGGCCGTTCGTTTTTGTGGCCCCCAGCCCGGCGCAGAAGAAAGTGAAAGCAGATGGTCACCATTCTCGACCGCACCAATAACGACGATGCCAAGCGCGTCCGTCACCCGGAAAAGGCCCACAAGCCGGACACCGAGATGCTGCGCAAGCCGGAGTGGATTCGCGTCAAGGCGCCGACCTCCAAGGGCTATCAGGAAACCCGCGAACTCGTCCGCTCCCACAAGCTGGTGACGGTGTGTGAGGAAGCCGGGTGTCCGAACATCGGCGAGTGCTGGGACAAGAAGCACGCGACCTTCATGATCATGGGTGAAATCTGCACCCGCGCCTGTGCCTTCTGCAATGTCGCGACCGGCAAGCCGAATGCGCTCGACATGGCCGAACCGGAAAACGTCGCCAAGGCCGTCAAGCAGATGGGCCTCTCCCACGTCGTCATCACCTCCGTCGACCGCGACGATCTGGCTGACGGTGGCGCCGAGCATTTCGAGAAGGTGATCTGGGCGATCCGCGCCGCATCGCCAACGACGACCATCGAAATCCTGACGCCCGACTTCCTGAAGAAGCCCGGCGCGCTTGAGCGCGTCGTCGCCGCCAAGCCCGACGTTTTCAACCACAACATGGAAACGGTTCCCGGCAATTATCTCACGGTCCGTCCGGGCGCGCGCTATTTCCACTCCATCCGCCTGCTGCAGCGGGTGAAGGAACTGGACCCGACCATGTTCACCAAGTCCGGCATCATGGTCGGCCTCGGCGAGGAGCGCAATGAAGTGCTGCAGCTCATGGACGACCTGCGCACAGCCGACGTCGATTTCATGACCATCGGCCAGTACCTGCAGCCGACCCGCAAGCATCACAAGGTCGAGCGCTTCGTCACGCCGGAAGAGTTCAAGTCCTACGAGACGGTCGCCTATTCCAAGGGCTTCCTGATGGTGGCTTCGAGCCCGCTCACCCGCTCGTCGCACCATGCCGGCGATGACTTCGCCCGCCTGAAGGCAAACCGCGAAAAGAGGCTGCTGACGGCCGCCGAGTAAGTTTTTAAAAACAGAGCTGAGCCGCAGCCGCAGGGCTGCGGCTTTTTGCGTTCCAAAGGGCAGGTGATATGACGCGACACCTCGACAGTCTCGAAGAGGCCGCTGGCGTGCTGAAGCAGGCCGAGCGCATTCTGGTCATCGGCTGCTCCGGCGGCGGCAAGTCGACGTTGTCGCGCGGGATCTGCGGCCGGCTTGGTATCCCTTATATCTCCATGGATCGCGATTTCTTTTGGCTGCCCGGCTGGGTGAAACGCGAGAAAGCGGAAGAAAGGGCACTGATCGCAGAAGGTGTGGCGCGAGAACGCTGGCTGATGGACGGTAGTGGTTCGTCGAGCTTCGATATCCGGCTACCGCGGGCGCAGATGGTGGTCTGGGTGCGGCTGCCTCGCTGGCGATGCTTGCTGGGGGTAACGCGGCGGGCCTTGCATTATCTCGGCAAAACCCGACCGGACATGGCGCCCGGCTGTGTCGAGCGCATCCCAGATCGCGAGTTCCTCTCTTACATCTGGCATTTCGAGAAGCATTTCGTGCCGCATATTCTGTCGCAGCTGCAGCGATATGGAGCGGGTGTCCCGGTTTTGCAGCTGAAAAGCCATGCCGAAATGTGCGACCTTCTTGATCTTCTCGATACGCCCGCTTAACTGCCGATCATGCCTCAATTCGAAACCACGCGCCCCGTCCAGCATTCCGCCGAACAGATGTTCGATCTCGTTGCCGATGTGGAGCGCTATCCCGAATTCCTGCCGCTTTGCGAGGCCCTGACGGTCCGCTCCCGCAAGGAGCGTGACGGCAAGGTGCTGCTGGTCGCCGACATGACCGTCGGCTACAAGGCGATCCGCGAAACCTTCACCACCCAGGTCCTGCTCAATAAGGCGGAACGGGTGATCGACGTGAAATATATCGACGGCCCCTTCAAGTATCTCGATAACCGCTGGCGCTTCGAGACGAGGGAAGAGGGCGGGTCGAACGTGAATTTCTTCATCGATTACGAGTTCAAGAGCCGCATCCTCGGCGCCCTGATGGGCTCGATGTTCGATCGCGCCTTCCGCATGTTCACCGAAGCCTTCGAAAAGCGCGCCGATACGATCTACGCTTCCGTCTGAAGCGTATTTTCGCGATATTTTTTCAAGGACACTTGAATATTCCGCTTCATCGGTGCGTCATCTGGAAATGATGATACGCGCTCTTGCCTTCCTCGCTGTTGCCTGCATGCCGCTTGCGGCGCAGGCGGCTGATGTCGCGATACGCAAGGCGGGGCACTACGTCCTGCTTCTCGACGCTGATGGAAAGCCGGTTGCCGGAAGCTATTGGCTTTCTCCGACGCTAAAGATCAGGGTGCATTCGCGCGAAACGGGTTTGCCGACAGAACCGGAGTTCGTCGATAAGGATGTCTTCCCGACCCGCATTGCCGCCATGCTGGCGCTGGTAAACCGGCACTACAGCTACGCCCCGGAGCCATCCTTTGCTGCGATCGGCAAAACGCAAAACATCACGCAGAAATCGATGCAGGTCGGGCCGCTTGCGAAGATGTTCGGCCCGGACGAGTTGATCGTCCGGTTTTCGCCGATGGGAACGCTGGCCTCCAATCTCGAGGGCGTCGATCTCATCAACCATTTCTATGTGACCGAGAGGAACGATCTTCAGCCGCCCGGCCCGGAATGGGGAAAGCGCGTGTATATCGAAACGCTCGATATCGACCTTGCGGACAGGCAAGCGGCACGGGTCGAGCATATCGCCTCCGGCGAGGCGTTGAGCAGCGGCGATTTCTATATCGACTACCTGATCCGGGGAAATTACACGCCGGATTTTACGCATTGCCTTGAGGCAAAGCGCCGTGCGCCGGACTATGCGGAAAAGGCCCGGAACCAGCGTGAGGGCTCGGATAAATACATGGCCGATACGTTTCTTGCCGATGGCAGCGCCTTCTGGGAGGAGCAGCCTTCCGGCGCACCGGACGAGCAGGCGATGAACGCTTTCCAGATATGCCCGCCGGGAGCAAAGTGATCAGCGACCGGCTTCCACCAGCATTTCCAGCGCGGTGCGCAGCGTCGCAAGCCGTACGCCCTGACGACCGATATCGCCGTAGCGCATCTTCCGATGAAACATCTGGCCATCGCGCCGGGCAGCGGCGAGATGCACGAGGCCGACAGGTTTTTCCACCGACCCACCGCCCGGTCCGGCAACGCCCGTCACGGCGATGCTGACGTCGGCGCTGGAGCCGTCAAGCGCACCCTTTGCCATTTCGATCGCCGTTTCCCGCGAGACAGCGCCATGGGCGGCCAGCGTTTCCGAGGAGACGCCAATCATCTGCATCTTCGCCTCGTTGGAATAGGTGACGAAGCCGCGATCGATGACCGAGGATGAGCCGGGGATTTCCGTCAGCGCGCCCGCGATCATTCCGCCGGTGCATGATTCCGCGGTTGCGACCATCAGGCCCCGCGCGGTGAAATCGTGGATGAGGGAATAGGCTTTTTCCTCAATATCTTGCGGCCAAATGCTCATGCTTGCCCTCTGAAGGCTACGGTTGCGGTGGCGATGGCGGCGATGCCTTCCCGCCTGCCGATGAAACCGATTTTCTCGTTGGTCGTCGCCTTCACCGAGCAGCGGTCGAGGCTGATGCCGAGCATCTCGGAAAGGTTGGCGCGCATTCGGTCGCGATGCGGCCCGACCTTCGGGGCTTCTGCAATCAGCGAGATATCGGCATTCATGATTACGCCACCGCGTTCGCGCACGATCTTTGCCGCATGTTCAAGGAAGATGCGGGAAGGCGCGCCCTTCCATTGCGGATCGGACGGCGGAAAATGATCGCCGATATCGCCGGCGCCGCAGGTGGCGAGCAGGGCGTCCGTCAGCGCGTGCAGCGCCACGTCGGCATCCGAATGGCCGAGCAGTTTCTGGTCGTGGGGAATGAAGATGCCGCAGAGCGTCACGCCATCGCCCTCCACCAGCTGGTGTACGTCATAACCATTGCCGGTGCGGATGTCGGGGAGGGTGGAAAGAATCTGGTCGGCCATGGCGATATCCCGTTTGGTCGTCAATTTGAAATTGTCCGGCGACCCCTCGACCAGTGTCACCGGCATGCCGGCCCATTCGGCAATCGAGGCGTCGTCGGTGAAATCGGAACGGCCGGAGAGGGCCGCTTTCTCATGGGCGGCAAGAATGGCATCGAAGCGGAAGCATTGCGGCGTCTGCGCGCCAAAAAGCCCGGCGCGCGGAACCGTCTCGCTCACATGGCCGGTGCTGTCCGCCCGCTTCAGGGTATCGGCGACGGCGACTGCCGGCAGAACGGCTTCATGGCCGGCGATAAGCGCATCCTGGCAGCGGATGAGAAGGGCACTGTCGACGAAGGGACGTGCCGCATCCTGGATCATCACATGGCTCGGCGCTCGGGCCGCCAGCGCCTCAAGGCCGGCGAGCACGGACATCTGCCGTGTTGCGCCGCCATGAACGACGATCAGGTCGAGATTACCTGAGAGGGAGAGGCGTGCCTTTTCGAACAGCATCTCGTCATCCGGGTGAATGACGACGACGAAAACCGGCTTCTGGCCGGTCTCCACAGCCCATGTCGCAAAAGCGTCAAGCGTGTGGCAGATAACCGGCCGTCCGCCGATCAGGCGATACTGCTTCGGGCCTTCCTCCGGCGATCCGGCCCTCTCGCCCCGGCCGGCCGCGACGACGACGATACCGCAGGAAATGTCTTCTCTTGTCTGCATCTTCCAAAAAGCGTCCTGTGATTCCCGTCGCATTTGGGCTATGAGGCGCCCTCCGCGATCAGGCTGGCCCCGTGATGTACCGTGAACATGCTGCCTTTGCCAGTTGTGGATGAAAATTTGGACGGGCCTGCGGAAAAGACTTGGCAAGCCCACGAACGATGTCTAAAAATAGTGCAAAGTTCTCATGTGCCCGAAAGATAGCCATTTGCCAGTGCCGGCTCTGTCATCCCCGTTTGCGGTCGAGGGCGTCACCTTCCGAAACCGCATCGTGCTTGCGCCGATGTCGGGCGTGACGGACCTGCCGTTCCGGCAGCTTGCCTGGCGTTTTGGTGCCGGCCTTGTCGTCACGGAAATGGTTGCGAGCCGCGAACTTGTCGGCAATGCCACGGAAAGCTGGGCGCGGCTGAAGGGTGCGGGCATCACTCCGCACATGGTGCAGCTTGCCGGCCGCGAGGCCCACTGGATGGCCGAGGCCGCGCGCATTGCCGCCTACAATGGCGCCGATATCATCGACATCAACATGGGCTGCCCGGCAAAGAAGGTAACTGGTGGCTATTCCGGCTCGGCGCTGATGCGCGACCCCGACCACGCGCTGACGCTGATCGAAGCGACGGTGAAGGCCGTTTCCGTGCCCGTCACCTTGAAGATGCGGCTGGGCTGGGACGAAAACTCCATCAATGCGCCGGAGATCGCGCAGCGGGCGGAAGAAGCCGGCGTGCGGATGATCACCATCCATGGCCGCACGCGCATGCAGTTTTACAACGGCCGCGCCGATTGGGACGCGATCCGCGCCGTGCGCGATGCCGTCTCGGTGCCGCTCATCGCCAATGGCGATGTGGCGACGGCGGACGATGCCCGCGAAATCCTCTGCCGCTCCGGCGCGGATGCGGTGATGGTCGGCCGCTCGACGCAGGGGCGTCCGTGGCATCCGGGCGTTCTGGCCGGTGCGATCAAGCATCCCGAGGCCACCGAGATCGCCGATATCTTTGCCGAGCACTATTCGATGATGCTGGAATTCTACGGCATCGAAGCCGGCCTTCGCCATGCACGCAAACATGTCGGCTGGTACCTCGATCGCTTCGCGCCGGGCATTCAGGGCAAGGACAAAGCTGACATCATGACATCGACTGAGCCGGGAGCCGTGCTCTCGAAAGTGACGGCGGCGATCGTCGCCTGGGTGCCGGAAACGGAACTGGCAGCATGAGCGCGGAAACCGAAGCACAGGCTGGCAGCCTGTCGATGGCAGTGCTCAACGCCATCCAAAACCCGGTCATCCTCGTCAACGGGCAAGGCCATGTCGCCTTTGCCAACTGGGAGGCTGAAGCCTTTTTCGGCGCCAGCGCCAACCATCTGGCAAAACACGATATCAGCAATTTCATTCCCTTCGGCAGCCCGTTGCTGACGTTGATCGAGCAGGTGCGCGAGCGCCGCGCGGCGGTCAACGAATACCGCGTCGATCTGAGTTCTCCGCGCCTTGGGGTCGACAAGCTGGTCGATCTCTATGTCGCGCCGGTTCTGTCGGAGCCCGGCTCGGTCGTCGTCGTCTTTCAGGAACGGTCGATGGCCGACAAGATCGACCGCCAGCTTACCCACCGCGCCGCTGCCCGCTCGGTGACGGGGTTGGCGTCGATGTTGGCCCATGAGATCAAGAACCCGCTTTCCGGCATTCGCGGCGCCGCCCAGTTGCTCGAAACCTCCGTTGGCGATGAGGATCGCGCGCTGACGCGGCTGATCTGCGACGAGACGGACAGGATCGTCTCGCTGGTCGATCGCATGGAGGTCTTTTCCGATGAGCGTCCCGTCGATCGCCAGCCGGTCAACATCCATTCGGTGCTCGACCATGTGAAGGCGGTCGCCAAGGCCGGTTTTGCCCGTGGCATCCGCATCACCGAAAATTACGACCCCTCGCTGCCGCCGGTCTATGCAAACCGCGATCAACTGGTGCAGGTCTTCCTCAATCTGGTAAAGAACGCCGCCGAGGCAGTGGGCAACCGGCCGGAAGGCGAGATCGTGCTGACGACGGCCTACAGGCCGGGCATCCGGCTTTCGGTTGCCGGCACGCGGGAGAAGATTTCGCTGCCGCTCGAATTCTGCGTTCAAGACAACGGCCCCGGCGTGCCGGCCGATCTCGTGGAGCATCTGTTCGACCCCTTCATCACCACCAAGACAAACGGTTCGGGCCTCGGCCTTGCGCTGGTCGCAAAGATCATCGGCGGCCATGGCGGCATCGTCGAATGCGACAGCCAGGCCCACCGCACCACCTTCCGTGTCCTGATGCCGGCCTCCAAGGGAAATTCGGCGGAGGACGCAAGCCCCGTGAGCACTAAAGGATTATCCCGATGACTGGCGCCACCATCCTCGTCGCCGACGACGACGCCGCGATCCGCACCGTGCTCAATCAGGCGCTTAGCCGCGCCGGCTACGATGTCCGCATCACCTCCAATGCCGCGACGCTCTGGCGCTGGATTTCCGCCGGCGATGGCGATCTCGTCGTCACCGACGTCGTCATGCCGGATGAAAACGCCTTCGACCTTCTGCCGCGTATCAAGAAGGCACGGCCGGACCTTCCGGTGCTGGTCATGAGCGCCCAGAACACCTTCATGACCGCCATCAAGGCCTCGGAGAAGGGCGCTTACGATTATCTGCCGAAGCCCTTCGACCTCACCGAACTGATCGCCATCATCGGCCGTGCCTTGGCCGAGCCGAAGCGCAAGCCCGCCAAGCTCGACGACGACACGCAGGACGGCATGCCGCTCGTCGGCCGCTCGGCGGCGATGCAGGAAATCTACCGCGTTTTAGCCCGCCTGATGCAGACCGATCTGACGCTGATGATTACCGGCGAATCCGGCACCGGCAAAGAGTTGGTGGCGCGCGCCCTGCATGACTATGGCAAGCGCCGCAACGGCCCCTTCGTCGCCATCAACATGGCCGCCATTCCCCGCGATCTCATCGAATCGGAACTCTTCGGCCATGAGAAAGGCGCCTTCACCGGTGCCCAGACCCGTTCCACCGGCCGTTTCGAGCAGGCGGAAGGCGGTACGCTGTTCCTAGATGAAATCGGCGACATGCCTATGGATGCCCAGACACGCCTGCTGCGTGTGCTGCAGCAGGGCGAGTATACGACCGTCGGCGGCCGCACGCCGATCCGCTCGGATGTCCGCATCGTCGCTGCAACCAACAAGGACCTGAAACAGTCGATCAATCAGGGGCTTTTCCGCGAAGACCTGTATTATCGCCTGAACGTCGTGCCGCTGCGCCTGCCGCCGTTGCGCGACCGCGCCGAGGATATCCCCGATCTCGTCCGTCACTTCGTCCAGCAGGCGGAAAAGGAAGGCCTCGACGTCAAGCGTTTCGATCAGGAAGCGCTGGAACTGATGAAGGCGCACCCATGGCCCGGCAACGTTCGCGAGCTGGAAAACGTGGTGCGCCGCCTGACGGCGCTTTATCCGCAGGATGTGATCACCCGCGAGATCATCGAAAACGAGCTGCGCTCGGATATTCCCGACAGCCCCATCGAGAAGGCGGCGGGTCGCACCGGCTCCATGACGATCTCGCAGGCCGTCGAGGAAAACATGCGGCAGTATTTCTCCGGCTTCGGCGATGGCCTGCCGCCGCCGGGCCTCTACGACCGTGTTCTGGCCGAGATGGAATATCCACTGATTCTCGCCGCACTCACCGCAACGCGGGGTAATCAGATCAAGGCGGCCGATCTGCTCGGCCTCAACCGCAACACGTTGCGCAAGAAAATCCGAGAACTTGGCGTCTCGGTGTACCGCAGCTCACGCGGCGCTTGACTTGGCTGCAGCAACCGTTGCATTTTCGCCACATTACGTTGCTTAGACGGCATAGGTCAGGTCGCTGTGACAGGCCTGACGTGAGCGGTCATTTCTAGACAGAAGCGTGAAAACGACCGGCGGAGTTTCTTCGGAGGCCGCGCCGGGTCGGGGGAAGCATTGCATATGGCCGACAGGCTGACACTGCCACTTGCGAGCGAGGAGGGTGCTCTCCACGGTACGGACCGGCGCGCATCCTTTGCCTTGCCTGGCCTGTTGCTGGCGACCGGCGCGCTTCTCTGCGCCATCATCTCGCTGCTGATTCTCCTGGGCCTGACGCCCATTGCCCCGGAAACGCCTGTCGTCATCGGTTCGGCCGCTATCAATGCGGTCTTCGTTATCGGCCTGATGGCGCTGATCGGCCGCGAAATCATGCGGCTCCTGAAGGCACGAAGCCGAGGCCGCGCCGCCGCCCGCCTGCACATCCGCATCGTCGCCCTGTTTTCGATCGTGGCCATCACGCCGGCCATTCTCGTGGCGATCTTCGCCTCGATCACGCTCGATGTCGGCCTCGATCGCTGGTTTTCGATGCGCACCCAGTCCATCGTCCGCTCCTCCATGGACGTCGCCCAGGCCTATGTGCTCGAAAACGCGAGCTATCTTCAGGGCCAGACCGTTTCCATGGCCAACGACCTCGAGCGCAACCGTCAGCTCTACAGCCTCGACCGCACCGGTTTCATCGAACTGATGACGCGGCAGGCGCGCGGGCGCGGCATGCTCGGCGCCTTTCTGGTGCGCGCCGATGGCTCTGCGATCCTGTCCGCCAATATCCCGACCGACCGGCCGCTGCCGGCGATCCCGAAGGATGCGCTGGCAAGCTCCGTCGCCGGCCAGCCGACGCTCATTCCGCCGGGCGTGACCAATCTCGTCGGCGCGGTGATCCCGATCGACAATATCGAAGGCGCTTTCCTCTATACGGTGCGCACCGTCGATCCGAAGGTCATGGCCTCCATGCGGCTGATGGAGGAGAACGCGGCCGAATACCGCAATCTCGAAGCCGGCCGCACCTCGCTGCAGGTGGCGTTCGGCGTGCTCTATCTCGGCTTTGCGCTGATCGTGCTGCTTGCGGCGATCTGGACAGCGATTGCAGTTGCCGACCGCATCGTGCGGCCGATCCGCCTTCTGATCGGCGCGGCCGACAGCGTTGCATCGGGTAATCTCAATGTCGTCGTGCCGGTGCACGCTGTCGATGGCGATGTCGGCAGCCTTTCGCGCACCTTCAACAAGATGATTGCCGAAATCCGCAGCCAGCAGGGCGAAATCCTCGAAGCCCGCGACGAGATGGATCATCGCCGCCGCTTCATCGAGGCGGTGCTTTCCGGCGTGACCGCGGCCGTGATCGGCGTCGAGAACGACCGGCGCATCACCATCGCCAATCCGTCCTCGGAGCATTTTCTCTCCCATCATCCACTCGAGCTCGTCGGCGCGAAGCTGGGCGACGTGGCACCGGAGATCGAGGCGGTTCTGGACGAAGCGGCGATCCGCAATCGCAACGACTACCGCAAGCAGGTCAACATCATGCGCGGCGGCGTCGAGCGAACGCTCAACGTGCAGGTGACCCGCGAGGAGACGACCGATGCGCAGGAAGCCTATGTCATCACCATCGATGATATCACCGATCTTGTCATCGCGCAGCGCTCCACCGCCTGGGCGGATGTCGCCCGCCGCATCGCCCATGAGATCAAGAACCCGCTGACGCCGATCCAGCTTTCCGCCGAGCGCTTGAAGCGCCGCTACGGCCGCCAGATCGCCGAAGACGATCGCAAGGTTTTCGATCAGTGCACCGATACGATCGTGCGCCAGGTCGAGGATATCGGCCGCATGGTGGATGAGTTCTCGGCTTTTGCCCGCATGCCGAAGCCAACAAAGGAGAAGGGCGACCTGCGCGCGGTGCTGACCGACGCCGTCTTCTTGCGCGAAATGGGCAACACCCATGTCACCTTCATCAGAGATTTCGGCGACGAGCCGCTTGAAGGGCTGTTCGACAGCCGCATGCTGGGCCAGGCCTTCGGCAACATCATCAAGAACGCCGTCGAGGCGATCGAGGCCTTGCCGACCGACGCCGTGCGCGGCGAGCTGAAGGTGATGGTGCGCTCGCGGCGCAACGAGGCGAACGGCCAATACGTCATCGACGTCATCGACAACGGCAAGGGGCTGCCGATCGAGAATCGCCACCGCATTCTCGAGCCCTACATGACGATGCGCGAGAAGGGCACTGGGCTCGGCCTCGCCATCGTGAAGAAGATCATCGAGGACCACGGCGGCCAGCTGGAGCTGCATGATGCGCCGGCGGATTTCGACGGCGGCAATGGCGCGATGATCAGGATTATTCTCCCGCCCGCTCCGGTTGCGAGCCGTGCGGACGTGACACAGGACAAGGACTATTCTCATGGCGGCTGACATTCTTGTAGTTGATGACGAGGAGGATATCCGCGAAATCGTCTCCGGCATCCTGTCGGACGAGGGGCATGAAACCCGCACGGCGTTCGACAGCGACAGCGCGCTTGCCGCAATCAGCGATCGCCTGCCGCGCCTGGTTTTCCTCGATATCTGGATGCAGGGCAGCAAGCTTGATGGCCTTGCGCTGCTCGACGAAATCAAGAGCCGCCATCCCGACCTGCCGGTGGTGATGATTTCCGGCCACGGCAATATCGAGACCGCCGTTTCGGCGATCCGTCGCGGTGCCTATGATTTCATCGAAAAGCCGTTCAAGGCCGATCGATTGATCTTGATCGCCGAGCGGGCGCTGGAAACATCGAAGCTCAAGCGCGAGGTGTCCGAGCTGAAGAAGCGCTCCGGCGATCCCGTTGAGCTGATTGGCACCTCCGTTGCGGTCTCGCAATTGCGCCAGAACATCGAGAAGGTCGCTCCGACGAACAGCCGCATCATGATCCACGGCCCTTCCGGCTCCGGCAAGGAACTGGTGGCGCGCATGATCCACCGCAAGTCGGCGCGGGCGGGCGGGCCGTTCGTCGCGCTGAACGCAGCGGCGATCACGCCGGAGCGCATGGAAATCGCCCTCTTCGGCACCGAAGGTACTGCCGGCCAGCCGCGCAAGACCGGGGCGCTCGAAGAAGCCCATGGCGGCATGCTCTATCTCGACGAAGTCGGCGAAATGCCGCGCGAAACCCAGAACAAGATCCTGCGCGTGCTGGTCGATCAGCAGTTCGAGCGTGTCGGTGGTTCGAAGCGCGTGAAGGTCGATGTCCGTATCATCTCCTCGACCGCCTACAATCTTGAAAGCCAGATTGCAGAAGGCGCCTTCCGCGAAGATCTTTATCATCGCCTCGCCGTCATTCCCGTGCGGGTGCCGGCGCTTGCCGAGCGGCGGGAAGATATTCCTTTCCTCGTCGATATGTTCATGCGCCAGATCAGCGAGCAGGCCGGTATCCGCGCCCGCAAGATCGGCGACGATGCGCTGGCCGTGCTGCAGGCCCATGACTGGCCGGGCAACATCCGCCAATTACGCAACAACATCGAGCGCCTCATGATTCTGGCGCGAACCGATGGGCCGGATACGCCGATCTCCGCCGATATGCTGCCGACCGAGGTGGGCGACAGCCTGCCGAAGATTTCCGCCCAGGGCGACCAGCACATCATGACGTTGCCGCTGCGCGAAGCGCGCGAAATGTTCGAACGCGACTATCTGATCGCCCAGATCAATCGCTTCGGCGGCAACATTTCCCGCACGGCGGAGTTTGTCGGCATGGAGCGCTCGGCGCTGCACCGCAAGCTGAAGTCCCTCGGTGTCTGATATTGAACCCCGAGGAGCGGGCATGACGAGAATTGCCTATGTGAACGGCGCTTACCTGCGCACAGCGGAGGCCGGGGTTTCCATCGAAGACCGCGGCTTTCAGCTCGCCGATGGCGTCTATGAAGTCTGCGAAATCCGGCATGGCTATATCGTCGACCTGACCCGGCATCTCGATCGTCTCGACCGGTCGCTGTCGGAAATCCGCATCGCCCCGCCGATGTCGCGCAAGGCGCTGGTCACGATCATCCGCCAGGTGGTCCGGCGCAATCACGTGAAGAACGGCCTGTTCTATCTGCAGGTCACGCGCGGTGCGGCACGGCGCGATCACGTGTTTCCGGCTCCGGATACCAAGCCAACGGTTGTGGTGACGGCAAAGCGCACCGATGCCTCGTTGATCGCCCGCAAGAATGTCGACGGCATCCGCGCCATCACAGTGCCGGAAAATCGCTGGGACCGGGTCGATATCAAGACGGTCGGCCTTCTGCCCAATGTGTTGGCGCGGCAGCAGGCGAAGGAAGCGGGCGCACAGGAGGCGATCTTCATCGATGCCGATAGCAGGGTGACGGAAGGGGCCGCCACCAATGTCTGGATCGTCGACAAGGATGGCGCGCTACGCACCCGCCCGGCCGATCACGGGATTCTGCGCGGCATCACCCGCACGACCTTGCAGGATGTCGCAACCAAAATTGGGCTTGAAATCGAGGAGCGAGCCTTCACCGTTGAAGAGATGCTCGCCGCTCGTGAAGTGTTCATCACCGCCGCGACCAGCATTTGCTTCCCTGTGGTGGCGGTTGACGGTCACACCATCGCCAACGGCCATCCCGGCAGCACGGCGCAGAAAATCCGCGAAGCCTTTTTCGACGTTGCGGAGAAGACTTTGATTTGATACCAAATCCGGGGAGATGCCGAAAACTCCATAGCTGGCGGTATTCGGGACATTAAAATCGTATAATCAACCGGTTAAATCGGAACCGGCAAATAAGAAAGAAGCGGCGCCATGGCGGAACGTTCTCAAAACCTGCAGGACCTTTTTCTCAATACCGTCCGCAAGCAGAAAATCTCTCTGACGATTTTTCTTATCAACGGTGTGAAACTGACGGGCGTCGTCACGTCTTTTGACAATTTCTGTGTGCTTTTGCGCCGTGACGGTCATTCGCAGCTGGTGTACAAGCACGCCATCTCGACAATCATGCCGGGGCAGCCCATGCAGATGTTCGAGAGCGAAGAATCCGCTTCCTGACAGGACACCTGACATTACCAAACGTGATACCAAATCGTCGTCTATCATCCCTGAGCTGGAAAAGCTTCGCGATGATATGCGCGCCCTCGTCATCGTCCCGGTTCTGAAGAAGGCCGGGCGGCAGGCTGCTGCCGATATCGTCGCCCCGACCACCACGCGCTCCGACGAAAGCCGGCTCGAAGAGGCGATTGGCCTCGCGCTCGCCATCGATCTGACCGTGGTGCAGGGGCTGATCGTGCCCATTGCCCAGCCGAAGCCCGGCACGCTGCTCGGCACCGGCAAGATCGAGGAAATCGGCCATCTGCTCAGCGAGCACAATGCCGGTCTCGTCATCGTCGATCACCCGTTGACGCCGGTGCAGCAGCGCAACCTTGAAAAGGAATGGAACGCCAAGGTCATCGACCGGACGGGTCTCATCCTCGAAATCTTCGGCCGCCGCGCCTCCACCAAGGAAGGCACGCTGCAGGTCGAGCTCGCGCATCTGAACTACCAGAAAGGCCGGCTGGTGCGCAGCTGGACTCACCTTGAACGCCAGCGCGGCGGCGCGGGCTTCCTCGGCGGTCCCGGCGAAACCCAGATCGAAGCCGACCGACGCCTGCTGCAGGAAAAGATCCTGCGGCTGGAAAGGGAGCTGGAGCAGGTGCGCCGCACCCGCCAGTTGCACCGCGCCAAGCGCAAGAAAGTGCCGCACCCGATCGTGGCGCTGGTCGGCTATACCAATGCCGGCAAATCGACACTGTTCAACCGCATCACCGGTGCCGGTGTGCTGGCCGAAGACATGCTGTTTGCGACGCTCGATCCGACGCTGCGCCGCATGAAGCTGCCGGCCGGCCGCACGGTCATCCTTTCCGATACGGTTGGTTTTATCTCCGACCTGCCGACCCATCTGGTCGCCGCCTTCCGGGCGACGCTGGAAGAGGTGCTGGAAGCCGATCTGGTCCTGCATGTGCGCGACCTGTCCGACCCGGACAACCCTGCACAAGCGAGCGACGTCCTGCGCATCCTTGCCGATCTCGGCATCGACGAGAAGGAAGGCGCAACCCGGATCATCGAGGTCTGGAACAAGATCGACCTGCTGGAGCCGGAAGCCCGCGAAGCTCTCGTGCAGAAGGCGGCAACGAGCAAAAATACGGTCGCCGTGTCCGCCTTTACCGGCGAGGGCGTCGATAAACTGCTTGGCGAGATCAACACCCGGCTTTCCGGCGTGATGACGGAATGCACCGTGGTTCTGGCAACGGACAAGCTGCAGCTTCTGCCGTGGATTTACGAGCACACCATCGTCGATGGGCGCGAGGATATGGAAGACGGTTCCGTCAGTCTCGACCTGCGCCTGACCGCGGCCGAATCGGTCGAACTCGACCGCCGTCTCGGCAATGGGCCGAAGCCGCAGGTGGACGACTGGTAAGCGGGCAGGGCGCCAACAAGTCCCGCCCGGTTCTTCGCGTCATCCTCGGCCTTGTGCCGAGGATCTTTCAATCTCTCCGAACATGCGGAGATCCTGCAGATACTCGGCACAAGGCCGAGTATGACGGAGTGGGCGGAGATTTCCGGCGTCTAATAAGAATTTTTTCTATCCCAACTGCCGCTCGATCGCCTTCGCCTGTTGCCACAAATCTTCCATCCGATCGAGGCTTGCTTCTTCCAGGCTCTCGCCTGCAGCTGACAATTCCGTTTCGATATGGTGAAAACGGCGACGGAATTTGGTGTTGGTGCCGCGCAAGGCCATTTCCGGCTCGACGCCGACATGACGGCCGATGTTGACGACGGCGAAGATCAGATCGCCGAGTTCGTCGGAAACCTTGGCCTTGTTGCCGCTCCTCAGCGCCTCCCGCAGCTCGGCCACTTCCTCTTCGATCTTGTCGAGGATCGGCTCCGGTTCCGACCAGTCGAAGCCCACCTTGGCGGCGCGCTCCTGCAGTTTCAGCGCCTCTACCAGCGCCGGGAAGCTGCGTTGCACGGAACCGAGATAGCCGGCATCGGGGTCTTCCGGCAGGTCGTGTTTTGCCCGCCGGGCGCGACGCTCGGCTTTTTCCGCGGTCTTGATCGCATCCCATTGCAGCTTCACGGCTTCCGGCGTGTCGGCATCGGAGCGGGCGAAGACATGCGGATGACGGCGGATCATCTTTCGAGTGACCGCCTCGACGACATCGCCGAAGGCAAAATCACCCTGCTCCTCCGCCATGCGGGCGTGAAAAACCACCTGCAGTAGCAGGTCGCCCAGCTCGTCGCAGAGATCGCCCATGTCGTTGCGCTCGATCGCATCGGCCACCTCATAGGCCTCCTCGATCGTATAGGGCTTGATGGTCTCGAAGGTCTGGACGATGTCCCAGGGGCAGCCGGTTTCCGGCTGGCGCAGGGCTTCCATGATTTCGATCAGGCGGCTGATGTCGCGGGAGGGCTGCATGACGTCAGTTCAGCGGAATGTCGTTGCCGGACTTGCCCGACTGATAGGTCTCCGACAGCACATCGTATCGCGCGCGGATGCGAGCATCCTGCTCCTTCAGCTCGGCCTTGAGGGCGGGCTCTGCCGCCTCGACGAGATCGCCGATCTTGGCGGAGCGCCAGAAGGCGTTGTTGCGGGCATAGCCGCCCGGCTCCAGCTTGAAGACTTCCTTCAGGATGCGCAGGTCGTGCGGGATGGCAAACGCGTCGCGCGAATCCTCGTGGCTGAAGAAATAGTAGAAATTGTCGAAACCGGCCCAGGTGATGGCCGAAAGGCACATGGAACAGGGCTCGTGGGTGGAGAGGAAGATCAGGTCCTTCGTATCCGGTTTTTCAGAGCGCTCGTAGAAACGCTTCAGCGTGTGCACTTCGCCGTGCCAGAGCGGGTTTTCCGTCTCGTTGTTGGTTTCGGCAAGAACCAGCGACAGGTCGGATTTGCGCAGGATCGCAGCGCCGAACACCTTGTTTCCGGCCGCAACGCCCTTTTCCGTGAGCGGCAGGATGTCATGCTCGAGAACGGAGAGCAGGCGGGCGGCAAGATCGGCCGGATCGGCTTGGGACATGGAAGACTCCTCTGGTATTGGCGGCATTTAAGGGATATCCGCCCGGCGAGGCAACAGGCCTGAGGGGTGGGGCCTGGCATCCTCCCGGAGAGATTTGCTCAATTCGGGAGAATGTCGGGTAAAACAATACGCAGCTGCAGAAAGAGAGGAATTTCTGTTTCTTCAATTTATTGCAGCGAAAAGAGATATTCCGCAGACCTGAAACAGGATCGTTTCCAGACCGATGCACGAACAGCTGACCGTTTTTCCGGCCTTCTTCCGCGTTGCGCAGAAATGCGTGGCGGTGTTCGGCAATGGCGACGAGGCCTATGCCAAGGTCCGGCTGCTGCTGAACACGCAGGCCCGCATCGTCGCTTACGCCGATGCGCCGGAAGCGGATTTCGCAGCCTTTCTTTCCTCGAAAGCCATCGAGACCGTGCGTGCCGCCTTCGTGCCAGAACAGGTCGAAGGCGCGACCCTCGTCTTTGCCGCGACCGGTGATGCCGCACAGGATCGTCTGATCGTCACCGCTGCCCGCGAGCGAAAAATCCCGGCCAATGCCGTCGATCAGCCCGACTATTGCGATTTCCTGACGCCGGCCCTCGTCAATCGTGCGCCGGTTGCCGTGGCGATCGGCACGGAAGGGGCAGGGCCGGTGCTCGCCCAGATGATCCGCGCTCAGATCGATCAGCTGCTTTCGCCGTCGCTCGGTCGTGTGGCCACATTGGCGCAGGCCTATCGCAGCACGGTGGAACGCCTTCTACCGCATGGTATTGCGCGCCGGGTCTTCTGGCACCGTTTCTTCTCCGGCGCCGTCGCCGATCAGGTCGCACTCGGCAAGGACGTCGAAGCGCGCCGTGAGGCGACGAAGCTGCTGCAGTCCATGGAAAAGGTGGCGGGTCACATCTGGCTCGTCGGCGCCGGTCCCGGTGCCGAAGACCTGCTGACGCTGCGCGCCCAGCGCGTGATGATGCAGGCGGATGTGCTCGTTTATGACGCGCTGGTGCCGCAGGCGATCGTCGATATGGGCCGCCGCGATGCCGAGCGTATCTCCGTCGGCAAGCGCAAGGGCTGTCATTCGAAGTCTCAGGAAGACATCAACCAACTGCTCGTTCGCCTCGGCCGCGAAGGCAAGCGCGTCGTGCGGTTGAAATCCGGCGATCCGCTCGTTTTCGGTCGCGCGGGCGAAGAAATGGCGGCTCTGCGTGAGGCCGGTGTATCCTACGAGATCGTGCCCGGTATCACCTCCGCTTTTGCCGCGGCTGCGGATTTCGAGCTGCCGCTGACGCTGCGCGGCGTTTCCTCCTCGCTGATCTTCACCACCGGCCATGATCTTGCCGGCGATGTTTTGCCGGACTGGGTAAGGCTTGCGATTTCCGGCGCGACGATTTCGGTTTATATGGGACGGAGCGTGGCAGCCTCGGTTGCCGGGCGTCTGATGGAGGCCGGCCTGCCTGCGGAAACCACGGTTGCCGTGATCGAGAATGCCAGCCGCGCCGATCGCCGCCTCCTGCATGGCACGCTCAGCGACCTGCCGGACCTGGAGCACCGCGACGAACTTACTGGCCCGGTGATGGTCATCATCGGTGATGCCGTTGCCGGTGCGAATTTCGAGCGCTCCGAACCGCTGGTTCGCGGCAAGACGATCGGACATGCGGGCGAGGCGACCCCTCGTTTGCACCACATGGAAAGCGAAGCAAGGAACTGACATGGCAGACAAGGTCTTGACCGCAAATCGCCTTTCGGACGGGATTTCCGTCTGGCTCGACGCCGCCGGAAACTGGGTGGAATCGCTGCAGGATGCCTTCGTCGCCCGCCATGCCGAGGCCGTTTCCGCGCTGGAGGCGACCGGCAAGACGGCCTTCGCCGACAACAAGGTCGTTGACGTCAATGTCATCGATATCGAGGAAGTCGATGGCGTGCTGCGGCCGCTTCGTCTTCGCGAGCGTATTCGCGCCGAAGGCCCGACTATCGATTACGCAACCGGCTATAAGGGCCTGAACGGCCCGGTCCAGGCTGCCTGAGGAAAGAACCAGCATGTATCGTTACGATGAATTCGACCATGGCTTCGTCTCCGGGCGCGTCGAGCAGTTCCGCGATCAGGTTACGCGCCGCCTTTCCGGCGAACTGGCCGAGGATGCCTTCAAGCCGCTGCGCCTGATGAACGGCGTCTATCTGCAGCTTCACGCCTATATGCTGCGCGTTGCCATTCCCTATGGCACTCTGAACAGCCGCCAGATGCGCATGCTCGCCCATATCGCCCGCAAGTATGACCGCGGCTACGGCCATTTCACCACGCGCCAGAACATCCAGTTCAACTGGCCGCGCCTGTCCGATACGCCGGATATCCTGGCCGAGCTGGCAACCGTCGAGATGCACGCGCTGCAGACCTCGGGCAATTGCATTCGCAATGTCACGGCCGACCATTTTGCCGGTGCCGCCGCCGATGAAGTCGCCGATCCGCGCCCCTATGCGGAAATCCTGCGCCAGTGGTCTTCGGTCCACCCGGAATTCTCGTTCCTGCCGCGCAAGTTCAAGATCGCCGTGACCGGCGCGGAGCGCGACCGCGCTGCCATTCAGGTTCACGATATCGGCCTGCATCTGAAGAAGAACGAGGCCGGCGAGATCGGTTTTGCCGTTTATGTCGGCGGCGGGCAGGGGCGCACCCCGATGATCGCCAAGAAGATCCGAGATTTCCTGCCGGAAGCGGGCCTGCTCTCCTACACCACCGCCATCATGCGCGTGTACAATCTGCACGGCCGCCGCGACAACAAGTACAAGGCTCGCATCAAGATTCTCGTGCACGAAACCGGTGTCGAAGAGCTTTCCCGTCAGGTGGAACAGGAATTCCTTGAACTCAAGGACACCGAGCTGAAGCTGCCGGAAGCCGACGTTCAGGCAATCTCCGCCTATTTCCAGCCGCCGGCTCTCGCCGAGCGTGCCGAAGGCTGGGCCAATCTGGCCGCCTGGAAGAAGGCTGATCCGGATTTCGCCCGCTGGGTGCAGCAGAATGTGCAGCCGCATAAGAACCCCGACTACGGCATGGTGACAATCTCGCTGAAGCCGATCGGCGGCATTCCGGGCGATGCGAGCGACGTCCAGATGGATGCGATCGCCGATCTCGCCGCGGAATATGCCTTCGACGAAATCCGCATCAGCCATGAGCAGAACGTCATCTTCCCGCATGTGGCGCTTGCCGATCTCGAAGCCGTCTACCGCGGCCTCGTCGCCATCGGCCTTGCAACCGCCAATGCCGGGTTGATCACCGATATCATTGCCTGTCCCGGCTTGGACTACTGTGCCCTTGCCAATGCGCGCTCCATTCCGGTCGCGCAGGAAATCTCCACCCGCTTCGGCGATCCGGGCCGTCAGGCCGAGATCGGCGAGCTGAAGATCAAGATTTCCGGCTGCATCAATGCTTGCGGCCATCACCATGTCGGCCATATCGGCCTGCTGGGTGTGGAAAAGAAGGGTGCCGAACTCTACCAGATCACGCTCGGCGGCTCCGGCGACGAGAACACCTCGATCGGCGAAATCATCGGTCGCGGCTTTGAGCCGGAGAAGGTGACGGACGCGATCGAGACGATCGTCGACACCTATCTTGGCCTGCGCCTCGATGCCGGTGAAAAATTCCTCGACGCCTATCGCCGCGTCGGCCCGCAACCCTTCAAGACTGCGCTCTACGGCGACAGCGCCCAGCAAGCCGCCTGAGAGGCAAGGACAAGACGATGACGAAAATCTGGAAGGAAACCGGCTTCGTGACCGACGACCCTTGGGTGGTCGAAACGGAGGAAACTCAGGCCGGCTCCAACGAAAAGGCGATCCTCGGCCTCGATGCCTTCCTGGAAAAGGCGCAAGCCGGTGAAACGGGCCTCGGCGTATTGATCAATCCGGCCGACGACGTTTTGCGCCTGCAGCCGTTCCTCGACCAGATTTCGCTGGTTGCGGTCGCCTTCCCCGCCTTCAATGATGGCCGTGCCTTCAGCCATGCTTCGCTCTTGCGTTCGCGCCTTGGCTTCGGCAAGGAAATCCGCGCCGTCGGAGATGTGCTGATCGACCAGGTGCCGCTGATGCTGCGCTGTGGTATCGATAGCTTTGCCGTCACCAATGCTACGGCGATCCGCAGGCTCTCCGAAGGACGCCTGCCGGGCATCGATAACCACTACCAGCCGACCGCGCGTCCTTCGACGGATGCGAAGTCCTATAGCTGGCGTCGGGTTTCGTAACCCGCGACAGTCTGAAGCATGCCGGAATTCCCGAAAATCCGCTATAATGGGAATGGAATTGCTTCCATTCCCGGTCGGTTTGGAATATCCGCAGATACCTGCAAACCGTAGTCAACATTGACAGGACATGATGCCAAGATGAATGCGCCGGCCAAGCTCGAA
Organism: Rhizobium sp. Root1212; assembly: GCF_001424985.1. Classification (GTDB taxonomy): domain Bacteria; phylum Pseudomonadota; class Alphaproteobacteria; order Rhizobiales; family Rhizobiaceae; genus Pararhizobium. The sequence goes on along the minus strand of NZ_LMDA01000003.1, from coordinate 12,554 downwards.
GAATTTGCGGTCACCGTTCCCGCCGGCGTTTTTGCCGAGACGGTCACGAGCGTTACCCATTATACGGATCGGCTGTTCAGCTTCCGCATGACGCGGCCTGCCGAATTCCGCTTCCGCTCGGGCGAGTTTGCCATGATCGGCCTGATGGTCGAGGGCAAGCCGATCTACCGCGCCTATTCGATCGCAAGCCCGGCCTGGGATGAGGAACTGGAGTTCTTCTCGATCAAGGTTCCGGATGGTCCGCTGACCTCCCATCTGCAGAAGATTCAGCCCGGCGATCAGGTGTTGATGCGCAAGAAGCCGACCGGCACGCTGGTTCTCGACGCACTGACCCCAGGCAAGCGCCTCTATATGTTCTCGACCGGCACCGGCATCGCGCCGTTTGCGAGCCTGATCCGTGACCCGGAAACCTATGAGAAATACGAGGAAGTCATCCTCACCCACACGACGCGCGATGTGGCCGAGTTGAAATACGGTTTCGAATTGATCGAGGAAATCCGCAACCACGAATTCCTGGCGGAAATCGTCGGCGACAAGCTGCGCCACTATGCGACGACGACCCGCGAGGACTATCCGTTCAGGGGGCGCATCACCAACCTGATCCGCGAGGGTAAGTTCTTCTCGGACCTGAACCTCCCGACCTTCGACCCGGCGACCGACCGCGGCATGATCTGCGGCTCCACCGAGATGCTGAAGGAAACCAAGGAGCTTCTGGAAGCCGCCGGCCTGGAGGAAGGCGCCAACAGCAAGCCCGCCGAATTCGTTATCGAGCGTGCTTTCGTCGGCTGATAGCCGCGATCCTCTCCAATAAAAAAGGCGGCTCGTCGGAGCCGCCTTTTTTCGTTTTTGTCTTTGGCTTCAGAGGAGAAAGTAGCCCTTCTGGAAGGTGATGGCATCATCCAGATAGATTGCGAAATCGGCGACCTTGTCACCGTCGGTATCGCCGGTGATCAGCGTCTTGTTGCCGGTGACGACGCTGCGCAACTGACCGGCAGCCCCGGTGAAAGCGCCGCTGCCGATGAAGCTGAACTCCTGGTCGCTGGCGATCTTGGTGTTGGCGTCTATGCCGGAGAGATCGATCCGGTCGCCTCCAGAATACACGAAGTCATAGATCGTATCGCGGCCCGAAGTCGCGACCGTGCTGTCCTGCGCCGCCTTGAAGACGAACCTGTCGCCGCCGGCGCCGCCGTAGAGCTTGTCGCCACCGAGGCCGCCGGTCAGGACGTCATTGCCGGCGTCGCCCCTGAGGGTGTCGTTGCCGGCTTCGCCGCGCAGCACATTGGCGCCCGTATTGCCGGTAATGATATCGTCGTAACTGGAACCGGTGATGTTTTCGATCGACGAGAAGGTGTCGCCAGCCGCGTCGTTCGTGCTCGATTTGGTCGTGAGCAGGGAGACCGTGACGCCCTTGCTGGCTCCGGCATAGGAAGCCGTGTCGATGCCCTTGCCACCATCCAGCTTGTCGGCCCCGTCGCCGCCGATCAGCGTGTCGTTACCGGCTTCGCCGCGTAGCAGGTTCGAGCCGGCATTGCCGGTGATGATGTCATTATAACCGGTGCCGGTGATGTTTTCGATCGACGAGAAGGTATCGCCTGCCGCGTCGTTCGTACTTGACTTGGTCGTGAGCAGGGAGACTGTGACGCCCTTGCTGGCTCCGGCGTAGGAGGCCGTATCGATGCCTGCGCCGCCGTCCAGCTTGTCGATACCGGCGCCACCGATGAGCGTGTCGTTACCGGCTTCGCCGCGCAGCTGGTTCGCACCTGAATTGCCGGTAATGATGTCATTATAACTGGTGCCGATGATGTTTTCGATCGACGAAAAGGTGTCGCCTTTTGCATCGTTCGTTCCTGCCCCCACCAGCGAGACGGTCACACCCCTGCTGGCCCCGGCATAGGAGGCTGTATCGATCCCTGAGCCGCCATTCAGCTTATCGGCACCCGCACCGCCCACGAGCAGGTCGTTGCCGGCATCACCGTTCAGCGTGTCGTTGCCGCCGTTGCCATAAAGCTTGTTATTGACCTGGTTGCCGGTAATCGTGTCGTTGCCCGAACCACCCTTGACGTTTTCTATCAGCGAACGGGTGTCCCCATTATAGAGCAAGGCATTGAAAATATTGCCGCGCGCATAGTTATCGTTCGGTCCGCCGCCGAGATAGCCGAGCTGGGCCTTGTCGAAGACGGAGAACTGGCCGGGGCGCAGATCGATCTTGAGACTTGTCTTGTAGGCGGTCAGGTCGAACGTGTCCTCACCGCCGCCATCCCACAGGGTCGCGAAGATGCGGTTGGCGCCGGGCGAGATGGCGACCTCGCCATTGACGAGCGTGTTGCCGCTGCCGGGCGTCCATTTGTAGACGGTGTTGCCGCTCTGGGTGGTGAAGTCGGCGCCGTACATATGCTGGAGGGCCGCGATATCGGCCATCATGAAGGTCTGCGGGCCGCCGAAAGTTTCGTAATAGTAGCCGTCTGATCCAATATAGCCGCTATAGGTCATCACCGAATATTCGACGGAATTCTTGTCGGCCGGAAGCGCCACGCCGTTATCCGATTCATGGCCATGCTTGAGACCGAGCGCATGGCCAAGTTCGTGGATCAACGTGTGCCAGGCATAATTGCCGGCGACCGGCTTGCGATAATCGTATTCGGTGCCGGCATAACTTGTGCTGAACCAGATGTCGCCGGCCTTTTCCCAGGTGCCGGGATAATAGGCATAGGCGGTGGGGTCAGCTGCATCCGATTGCGCGAAACGAAGATGAGCGTCGGTCGCCGTGCCCTGCGAGACGCCGAGATTGGTAAAGCCCTCGACGGAAAACCCGTCATTGGCGCTTGAACCATAGGCCAGGTCCAGCGCGAAACGAGCGGCGTTCTGCTGTGCCGCCGATATCGAACCGAAATTGTTGGTCAGCTCACTGGTCTCAGTATAGCTGTAGTGGGATGTGCTGCTGGGAAATGAATAGGTTATGTTGCTATCGCCCCAGGCGTTGCCGGAAATAACGCCATCGACGAGATCGGAGCCGGTCTGGTCGACCCACTTCCACTGCTTGTTGATTCCTGTCATCGCTTCACCTTGTATCGACTGCATTTTCATGCGCACAGTTGAGCATCGGCAGGCCGCTGGCTGTTACGTTGGTTACATATTCGCTCTGTAGCAACCAGAGCTTTCGGGAAACTAAAGGTGTTGCGTAAAATGTCGGTTTTTGAGCGTGACAGGGTTTGCGCGATCCTTTTGGCGGGAGGGCTTTCGATGATTCCCATGGCTTTTTTTAGTCCTGCCGAGGCCGGAAACGGCCCACCCGGAACGGGCGGCATCATGACGCCGGCCCCGGATGGGGAGGCAGCCGTGCGCAAGGAATATGCTGGCGTCGTCGCCAAGAACACGCGGGAGGCCTATGAGCTTTTCATCCGCCGCCATCCTAATCATCCGCTCGCTGACGAGGCGCGTGCCTGGCTGAAGCGTTGAAGTAGAGGCACCATGCTCGCAACTTTCATCTCTTGCTAATCTTTCCATAAAGCCAGTTGCTTGGCAGGGCCGAATAAAGTCCGACACCTGCCCGTCATGCGCTCATGAGAGTTGACGAAGCCGCGAGCGCAGGCCAGTCTTGACGTTGGGGAAGCGGCCGCGCGAAGCGAAAGCCGGAGGGATGAAAACGTGACGACGGGGACGTTTCTTGCGTGGCTGCTGATCGGCTTTGCCGGCCTGCTTGCCGTTCCCGCCGTCAGCCATACCAATGCGGAAACGACCATTTCCCTCATGGCCTCGTCCATGGCGTTTACGGCCATGGGTATCGCGCAATTCCTCGCCACCCGGCCGCCCTTCGTCGAGCGTCTCTTCGGCGGCCTCGATCGCATCTACCGGGCGCATCGCAACATCGGCATCGGCGTGCTGCTTTTGATTCTCGTGCACTACATCGTCACCCCGAACTTCAAGGGTCTGGCGTTGACAAGCGGTCTCAACGAAATCGCCAAAGACGTTGGCAATTATGCCTTTTACGGCTTCGTGGTCCTGCTGCTCCTCAGCATCGTCAAGACGATCCCGCGCACCCGAATCGAGTTGCCCTACCACCTCTGGCGCTGGACGCACCGGCTGATCGGCCTCCTGTTCATCATGGTTGCCTTCCACCAGACCTTCATCAAACGGCCCTATGACGGCACCGCGATGCTGGCGATCTATCTCAATATCTTCGCGATGCTCGGCACTGCCAGCTATCTCTATACCCAGCTTCTTCCCTGGATCAGGACGCGCCGCTACGAAGTGACCCACATCGAGCGCCATGAGGGGGCGACGATCGTTTCCGCCCGGCCGCTGGGCTGGAAGTTGCGAGCACGGCCGGGCCAGTTCGGCTTCTTCCGGGCGGGCAAGGCGGGGCTGCGCGAGCCGCATCCTTTCACCATCGCCGGCCTGGATGAGGACGGCACGGTGCGTTTCGCGATCAAGCCGCTTGGGGATTTCACCCGCGCCGTCCGCGAAGGACTGGCTGTCGGGGACCGGCTGCGGCTGGAAGGCGGCTATGGACGCTTCAACCATCGCCGCGGCGGCAAGAAGCAGATCTGGCTTGCCGGCGGCATCGGCGTGACGCCGTTTCTGGCGATGGCGAGCCGTCTCAAGGGCGACGAGGGCCAGGATATCCAGATGGTCTATTGCGTGCGCGACAAGAGCGAGGCGATCGGCCTCGACACGTTTTGCAGGCAGGCGGAAAAGCTCGCCAATTTCCATTTCGTCTTGCACGATTCCAAGACGGACGGACGCCTCGATGCCGAGCGGCTTGCTGCGGCAAGCACGATCGATCCGGGCGAGGCGGACCTCTGGTTCTGCGGCCCGCCCGCCTTGCGCAAGGCGATCGAAAGCGGGTTGAAGGCAATCGGCAAGAAACCGAAGCGTGTCGAGTTCGAGCGGTTCGAATTCAGATGAGCAAAGTCAGGGACGGGAGGGAGACGATGCACGACATCGGCCATGAAGCGAAGATGGGTACGCCGCGATTTGCCGTCCTCGGCTTCGCATTGGCGCTGGGCGCAAGCCTGCTCTGTCCCGCGGTAGCCTCGGCGCGCGACCGCTTCGCCGACGATGCCTTTACCGGCTACAAGGCGAATGTCGAAAACGGTAAATATCTCTTCAACGCCGCCGGCTGCGGCGCCTGCCACGGCTCCGGCGAAAACACCGAGCTGCTTTCCGGCGGCATGGAGATGCAAACCGCCATCGGCACCTTCTATGCGCCGAATATCTCGCCGCATGTGAACGGCATTGGCGGCTGGTCGAATGCCCGCTTCCTCAATGCCGTGATGGTCGGCGAGGACAAGGAGGGCAACAATCTCTATCCGGTGATGCCCTACACCTCCTATGGCGGCATGAAGCCCGAGGATGTGCTCGATATCAAATCCTATATCGATACGCTCGAAGCCTCCGATGCGACATCGAAGGAGCACGAGATTTCATTCCCCTTCAGCCGGCAGACGACGATCACGCTGTGGAAGCGCAGCCATTTCACCGTGCCGGAATACCAGTCGCGCGAACAGAACCAGATGGAACGCGGGCGCTATCTTGTGGAGAATGTCGGCGGCTGCGGCGAATGCCACACGCCGCGCACCACGACCTATGGGCTGGACATGGAGCGCGCCTATGAGGGCGAAAAAGGCCTGACGGGCGCCGTCGCCCCGGATATCACCAAGGCGCGCATGGCGGGGCTTGCCTCGCCGGAAGTCTTCACCACCGGCCTGATCGAAGAGGGCAAGAAGCTCTCGGGATCGCCGATCACCGATCCGGTGATGCGGCGCCTGGCGCACGGTCTTTCCGCCCTCAATGAAGCAGACCGCACGGCGATCTACGCTTTCCTGGCCGATCGCGAGGTCAAGCCGCCGTCGCCGGTCCAGCAATCGGCAACGGCCGTCTGCAAGGAGGCGACGCCCGCTGCCGCGCTGGAAGGGGACAATGCCGCGCTGGCATCCGCTGCCGATGCCTTCATCGGCAAATATTGCCGAAACTGCCACGGTCCGGGCGAAAGCGCGCAAGGGAGCTATCCGGCCGGCGACCTGATGTCGATCGGCGCCGACGCGGCCTTCGTGACTCCGGGCGATGCAGCGAAATCGCGTCTCTTCACCTCCGTCACCAGCGGCCGCATGCCGCTCGGCAAGCGGCCGAGCGAGGAGGAGGTCAAGGCGCTGGGCGACTGGATCAACTCGCTCACCAGCGCCAACCTGCCGCAAACGGCAGCCGCCAAGCCGGCGCGTACCCGGCCGATGCTCGCCTATGGCGATTTCATCGAGGCGGCGTTGAAGGATATCTCGACCGTCAATCCGCTCGACCGCCAGTTCGTCCGCTATTTCTCCTACCGCAACCAGTACAACGGCATGATGGGCTGCGAGGAGGAGAAGACCTTCATGAAGCGCATGCCGACGCTGGCGGGCGGCTTCAAGAAGCTTTTGAATTCGCTATCCTACGGCCCCGAACTGGTGCTGCCGCATGAGGTCGAGGGCACAAACGGGCTCTTGGTGCGGGTCGATCTGCGCGATCTGGAATGGTCCGGCGACGATTACAAGTTTCTGGTGAAGGATTATTTCTACGGCGTCGATCCGGCGAGCGACGCCTCGCTTCTGGCGCTGTCGAAGGAGACTGACAGCGTTTTGCCGATCATGCGCATCGACTGGTTCATGGCCAATGCGGCGAAGCCGAGAATCTATAACCAGTTGATGAAACTGCCGCCGCACATCCGCGATCTGGAGAGCCGCTTCAAGATCGATGTCGACGACAATATCCGCCGGGGCAGAGTGCTGCGCGCCGGTTTTGCCGATGGTTCCTCCGGCGTTTCCGATCACAACCGCATGCTGGAACGGCACGACATGCCCTTCGGCGGCTATTACTGGAAATCCTACGATTTCGGCGGCGATGTCGGCCGGCAGGTGCTGAAGCGTTTTCCGCACGGCCCGAAGGAACTGGAGCCGCTTGATACAGGCCTGCAGTCCTTCCTGCATGACGGCGGTGAAATGATCTTCTCGCTGCCCAACGGGCTGCAGGGCTACTATCTCTCGACATCGGCCGGCAAGCAGCTCGATGTCGGCCCGACGACGATCGTTTCCTTCCGCAAGCGGCCGATCGGCAAGGGCGTCGAGATCGTCAATGCGCGCTCCTGCTTCGATTGCCATGCCAACGGCATCCTTTCGAAACGCGATCAGCTGCGTGAGCATATCCAGACCTCGACGCTATTCGACCGCGACCAGAAGGACCTGCTGCTGAAGCTTTATGTCTCCCAGGAAGATTTGGATGCGGCCTATGACAAGGACCGCAAGCGCTTCGTCGATGCGCTGGTGAAGCTCGACGTCACCCAGCCGACGCCGGATGGCGGTGCCGAAAGCATGCAGGCGCCGGGCAGCGCCGAACTCGTCACCTATTTCGCCGATAAATACGAGGACGAACTCGATTTCGCGGCGCTAGCCTCCGAATTCGACATGACGCCGGAAGAGTTCTCCCGCGCCGTCCAGCAGGTAACGGATAACGACACCCTGCGGCTGGCGCTCGACTGGGTGACGACGCTGGAGGCCGGGGGCACCATCCCGCGCGCGGAACTGGAGCAGCAATATGCCAACCTGCTGCACCCGCTGATGCAGCTGAAGCCGCTCGATACGACGACGGTGCATTTTTCCGACGGTTACGCGCTTGCCGCAAGCCCGGAGGCGATCACCACGCAGGCGAGCCTGAAACAGGAGACGGTGGCCGCCGCGACGCCGGAATACCGGCAGGAGGAAACGAAGAAGGAGGGTAAGCTGGAGCTTGCGCTGCATGTCGCCTCGACCACGGCGAAGGTGGGAGACCAGCTCTCCTTCGAGCTGAGCACCAACAAGGCTTGCGAGCTGCAGGTGCTTTATGTGGAGGAGACCGGCAATGTCGAGATTATCCCCGATGCGATGATCGGCAATACCACGCTGCAGGCGGGCGAGCGGCGGCTCATTCCGCAGGCTGGCACCGGTAATCTCACCTTCGATACGCCGGCGCCGGCCGAGACGATGGTTGCCTTCTGCCGCGCCGGCGGACTGGCTGAGCAGAAGCTGACGGCCGAGCAGGCCCGCCAGATCGTCGCCCAATCGCATCTGCCGCCGACACGTGGGCTTGCGATCAATCTGGCGAAAAAGGCCGAGGATGATCAGGGCGCGAGCGGCCTGCAGGTCGTGACCTTCGAGATCAGGCCATGAGGGAGAGCGACGCATGAGGTTGAAGCTTGTGGGTCTTGCCCTTCTGTTTGCGCTGCCGTCCATGGCGGCGCAGGCGGCGTGCCCTGCGCTGACCGCGGTTGCAGAGGCGACGAATGCGGGTGACGAAAAAGCGGCGAAACGCATTGCCGGGGAGGGCGACAAGGCGGGATGCAGCGCCGATGACGTGGCGCTGATCGACCGGATCGCGGCACTTGCGACCTTCAACCGCATCGTGGCGGCCGTGGGGGCGGGGGCAAATCTCGCCGGCTTCGAAAGCGAGCTTCAGGGCGTGATCGCCGAAACGGCGGCCCCCTGGCAGGTGCTCGATGCGCTTGGCGATATCAACCGCGACCGCAAGGGTTACGAGGCGGCGGCCCGGTATTACCAGATGGCGCTGGAAGACAGCGACAACCGAACCCTGACGCCCGACTGGATGGCGCCGGACGCCGCCTATATCGCCCGTCTCGACCGCATGGCGACGGAGATGCGGTTGGCTGCACCCAAGCCGGTGAAACTCGCCATGCGCGGCGCCTGCAAGGTCGCCTATCGCGGCGTCTCCCTGAAAAAGAAGGCGACACCGGTGCGTTATGTCTTCGGTACGGCGGAGTTCACGCCGGAAGGCATCGAATCGGCCAGGGACCTGTCGCAATGCCTGAAATCGGTGAAGCCCAAGGCCATCACCCTGATAGGCCACACCGACCCGATCGGCACCGCCGCCTCCAACCGGACGCTTTCCGTGGCGCGCGCTGAGGCGCTGGCGAATTATCTGGTGGCCGAGGGGTATGACGGGGCATGGCAGGTGATCGGCAAGGGTGAGGACGAACCGTTCAAGCCGGATGACGCGAGCGCCTATGACGAAGAGATTTTGAACCAGCTGAACCGCCGTGTCGAAGTCGATCTGGAGCAATGATGATGCTGCGTGGCGTTTTGCTTTCCGCGTTTATGGCCCTGACCGCGTCCCAGACGGCGCTCGCGGCGACCCGCGCCCTTATCATCGGCATCGATGCCTATCCACATGAGGTGAACCTCGAAGGCGCGGTCAAGGATGCGCAGGATGTCGCGGGTGCGCTGCAGAAAGCCGGTATTGCCGAGCTTCTGACGTTTTATGATACGCAGGCGCGCAAGGATGATATCCGCGCCGGCTGGAACAAGCTGGTTTCCGATTCTCAGGCGGGCGACACGATCATCCTCACCTATGCCGGTCATGGCTCGCAGATGCCGGAGCTGGTAGCGGGCGACGAGGAGGACGGGCTCGACGAATTCCTGCAATTGCCGGGCTTCGACCGGGCAAGGGCTGCGGAAACCGAAAACGAGATCATCGTCGATAATGAGCTGAACGCCTGGTTTTCGGAAGCCGAAGCCAGGGGCGTGCGGGTGTTGTTCGTCTCCGACAGCTGCCATTCCGGCGGCATGAGCCGCTCCTTTACGGGCAAGACGCGGCTGGCGCCGGCTGTCACGGTCAAGCTTGCTCCGCCTTCTGAGGAGGCGTCGAGCGGTGCCGCGATCCGTGAGGCGAATTTCCGCGAGGTGACGATGCTGGCCGCATCGCTCGAAAGCCAGCCATCGCCGGAGGTGATCATCGAGGGTGAGCCGCGCGGTGCGCTGAGCTGGAGTTTTGCGCGCGCCGTTGAAGGTGCGGCCGATCGCAACGGCGATGGGAAGATTTCGCGTGTCGAGCTGGAAGACTATGTCTTCGCCAATGTGAAGCATCAGTCGGAAGCCTTGCAGGTGCCGAATTTCACGCCGCAACTTCCGCGCTCCGCCGATGAACTGATGTTGCCGATCGGAGCGGGCGGCACGGCAAAGGTCGAGGGGCAGGCGGGGAAGAAGGCAGCCGAGCTTGGCTGGCAGGACCGGCTGGCGCTCGATGCGGGCGGCGCGACGGCGACGCTACAGCATGTCGGCGGCTCCGGCGTGCCCTATCGCTGGGATGCCGCCAGCGGTGTTTTCTACACGCCGAATGGCGATGTGGCGGGCGAGCACGTCGATGATAAAAGCATTCAGGGCGTGGTCGATAAATTCGTGCTGCTCGATTTTCTGAAGGTTCTCGCCAGCCGCAATCCCGGCGAGGTCTCGCTTGCGCCACAAAAAGACATCTATGCCAAGGGCGACCGGATCGCCTTCGAAGCGCCGGCCAGCCGCTACCACAACATGATCGTTTTCAATCTTGCCAATACCGGCGAAGTCCAACTGCTCGACGTGCAGGCTGAAGGCACAGAAAGCCATGTCTTCAAGCTCACGGATCTGGAGGTTGTCGAGCCCTTCGGGGCCGATCATCTGGTGGCGATTTCCACCAACGAGCCGATCGACGCCATCGCAGCCCTTCTGGCGCAGAAACGGGTGGATGCGGCGGACCTGCTACAGGTGCTTCTGTCACGCCTCGATGGCACGGATACGGCGGTGGCGATCCAGCCCCTCTATACGAGGGAAAAGCTGTGATGGGTTTCCTGAAGGCGATGCTTGCTTTCTCTTCTCTCCAGCGGGGAGAAGGTGCCCAAAGGGCGGATGAGGGGGCATCCCCTGATATTCCGAGCCGGCCTTCCCCCTCATCCGGCTCTTCGAGCCACCTTCTCCCCGCGGGGGAGAAGGGAAAGTGCGCGGCAGCTTTCCGAACCTATGCGGCGGCTTTGGCTATTCTGGCCGGCTTCCTCAGCTCAACGGTCCTAGCCGCGGATCGCGCGCTGGTCATCGGTATCGGCACTTACGAAAACCTGCCGGAGGATATGTTCCTTCACGGTCCGAAAAACGACGTGAAGGCGATTTCCGGCCTTCTGACCGACAAGCTCGGCTTCAAGTCGAATGGCATACGTCTGCTGACCGACCAGCAGGCGACGAAAGCGGCCATCCTGTCGTCGATCAGGGAATGGCTGATCGAAGGAACGAAGCCCGGCGACCGCGTTTTCCTCTATTTTTCCGGCCACGGCCTGCAGGTGAAGGATGAAAGCGGCGACGAGGAAGACGGCATGGACGAGGCGATCTCGACCTATGACCTGAAAGCCGGCGACGAGGACTGGACGAACGTCATCCTCGACGACGAACTGGAGCCGCTGATCGCGGAGATGAAGGGCAGGGCCGTGACCGTGGTCATTGATGCCTGCCATTCCGGCACGATCTCGCGTTCGCTGTCGCCGCAGGCGGTGTCGGGGCTGAAGGGCGCGCGCTATCTTCCCCGCCCGTTCGCGGCTGTGAAGAAGCCTGCGACACGCGGCCTGCGCATCGATCTCGGCGTGGTCGACAAGCCGCAGGCGCTGGCCGAGGCCGGCGTAACGGTCTGGAGTGCCGCGGCACCCTATCAGGTGGCCTGGGACGATGTGCGGCTGCCGATAGAGGAGCGGCATGGCGTTTTCACTGAGGCTTTCGTGGATGGCTACCGGCCGGAAACGTCCGATGGCAATGCCAACGGCCTGATCAGCAATGCCGAACTGCTGGACTACGTCACCCGCGAATCGAAGGTCTATTGTGAGGCGCAGGAAGCCTGCGACGGCATCGATCCGCAGCTTGAGACGACGCCGGAGGCTTTGGGAACGGCTGTCGTTAAGCCTGAACCGGTCGTGGAAACACCCAAACAGGAAAAGCCGGAATCCGCTTATGAAGAGGTGAAAACGGACGCTGCTGTCGCGCCTGTTTATGTCGCCGCCGATCCGCTCTCGAATGTTGGCGATATCCTCGGCCGTGGCGATACCGGCGATGTCTCCGTTAGCCTCCATCCCGGCCCGGACCTCAAATCGGGAGAAGCCTTTACCATCTCCGTCACCAGTCGCCACGACGGCCAGTTGGTGCTGCTGGATGTCGATGGCAAGGGCATGGCGACGCAGATCTTCCCGAACACACTTGCCCGGAAGATCACGCCTCTGACGGCCGGCCAGCCGCTGACGATCCCGGATGCCTATTACGGCTTCGATTTCGAGGCGGAAGGTGAGGGCGAAAACATGCTCGTCGCGGTCGTCGTCGAGGATGACGTCGATCTCACCCCCGTTGCGCCCAAGGAAAACGGCCTGTCCGAGCCGGTCAAGGCGCGTGAGGCGCTAAGCGATATCGTCGCGCGGCTGCGCAAGGTCTGGACTGGCGATACCGAGAACCGCGGCACCCTCTGGTATGCCGGCACGCTGAAATACCGCATCGATTGACACGGATGGCCCCAAACGCAAACAAGCCCCGCCGTGAGGCGGGGCTTGTTTCGTCCGTCGCCGGAAAAATAGTGCTTAGTGCAGGATCTGGCTGAGGAACAGCCGGGTGCGCTCGTGCTGCGGATTGTCGAAGAATTCGGCCGGCGAGTTCTGTTCGACGATCTGGCCCTGGTCCATGAAGATCACGCGGTTTGCGACCTGGCGGGCAAAGCCCATTTCGTGGGTCACGCACAGCATGGTCATGCCTTCTTCG
>NZ_LMDA01000002.1 GCF_001424985.1 Rhizobium sp. Root1212 | reverse complement strand
GACGACCCTTCCCGAACGCAAGCGTGGCTCTGGCGCCAAGATGGTCTACGACCTTGTGCGCGACGAGATTCTCGATCTGGTTCTGCCGCCTGGCAGCCCGGTGGACGAGGTGCAGCTTGCCGAGCGTTTCAAGATGTCGCGCACGCCGATCCGCGAGGCGCTGGTGCGGCTGGCGGGCGAAGGGCTGATCGATACGCTGCCCAACCGCTCGACCATGGTGGCGAGCATCGATTTCCTCAACATGCACACCTTCTTCGACGCGCTGGTGCTGATGTACCGGGTGACCACCCGGCTTGCCGCGCAGTATCACCGGCCGGAGGACCTGGAGATCATCCGGGGCTTTCACGAGGACTATGCCCGTGCCCTCAAGGCGCGCGATACCCAGGCGATGATCGCCACCAATGCCGCCTTCCATGCGGCGATCGCCGATGCCGGCCGAAACCCCTATTTCACCGGCCTGTTCCGCCGGCTGCTGGACGAAGGCCGCCGCATCCTGCGGCTCTATTACCAGTCCTACGACGAACAGTTCCCGCAGCAGTTCGTCGACGAGCACGCAGCCCTTCTGGCCGCCATCGCCGCCCGTGACGTCGAGGCGGCCGACCGGCTGGCCAAGGAGCATGCCGAGCAGATCGTGCGCCAGATCCAGACGCTGTTCACCCGCAACGACCGGCTGGATATCGGGCTGTAGGCGGCCTGCAGACGGCTACCGATTTTTGCATATTTCTTGTCGACAAATAAAATACAATACGCTATGGTCCCCTCAATAGGGATGGACACGGCATGCCCGCTGGTGTGGCCTGCCGCTTTCAAAACCACCCAGAGGAGCGCGACATGAAGGCGAAGATTTTTTCCGGCGTCATCCCGGCCCTGATGACCCCCTGCAAGGCTGACCGCAGCCCCGATTTCGACGCGCTGGTGCGCAAGGGCCAGGAGCTGATCGCCAAGGGCATGTCGGCCGTGGTCTATTGCGGCTCGATGGGTGACTGGCCGCTGCTCACCGACGCGCAGCGCATGGAAGGCGTCGAGCGCCTGGTCAAGGCCGGCATTCCGGTCATCGTCGGCACCGGCGCCGTCAACACCGCCTCTGCCGTCGCCCATGCCGCCCATGCCCAGAAGGTCGGCGCTCAAGGGTTGATGGTCATCCCGCGCGTGCTGTCGCGCGGTTCGGTCATCGCCGCCCAGAAGAACCACTTCAAGGCGATCCTGTCGGCTGCCCCCGATCTGCCGGCGGTCATCTACAACAGCCCCTATTACGGTTTCGCCACCCGCGCCGACCTGTTCTTCGCGCTGCGCCAGGATCACAAGAACCTCGTCGGCTTCAAGGAATTCGGCGGCGCTGCCGACATGCGTTATGCCGCCGAGAACATCACCAGCCGCGACGACGACGTCTCGCTGATGATCGGCGTCGATACCTGCGTCTTCCACGGCTTCGTCAATTGCGGCGCCGTCGGCGCGATCACCGGCATCGGCTGCGTGGCGCTGGAGCTGGAAGCCGCGCTCGGCGTGCTCTCCTCCTTCGACGAAGGTCCGGATCTGGTGCTCTACTTCAAGCACATGATGGTGCTGAAGGGCGAYGCCGAATACGCGCTGCACTTCAATGCCGACGACGCRCTTTCCGACAGCCAGCGCGGCTATGTCGAAGCCCAGCTCAAGCTGTTCGACACCTGGTATGCCGAATGGAGCAAGTTCCCCGGCGCCGTCCAGAAATACAAGGCGTAAGGCCTCTCAGAAGAGCAGAAGGGCCCGAAAGGGCCCTTTTCAATTTGTTCGACAACCACCCTCATGTGGTAGCCTCGATCAAGTTGGCGATTGAGTATTTGCATACATAGAGTATGCAAGGCTTCGGCAAATACGGTTTGTCTTTCTAACGCCCTGTCAGGGCGAATTCCTCTTCAGTGAGAAAGGTACGTCAAATGGCTTTCACCCCCAACGGTAAACACCTCGTCGCCGGGCAATGGCTTGACGGGAACGGCACCTTCACCTCCGCGCCCGCCCATGGCCCGGCGCATGACTTCGCCGTCGGCACGGTGGAACTGGTGAACAAGGCCGCGGAAGCCGCCGAAGACGCCTTCCTCAGCTACGGCTATTCCTCTCGCGCCGAGCGCGCCGCCTTCCTGCGCGCCATTGCCGACGAGATCGAGGCGCGCGCGGATGCCGTCACCGAGATCGGCACGCAGGAAACCGGTCTGCCGGTCGCCCGCCTGCAGGGCGAACGCGGCCGCACCACCGGCCAGCTCCGCCTGTTCGCCGATCATATCGAGAAAGGCGACTATCTCGACCGCCGCTTCGACGCCGCCCTGCCAGAGCGTCAGCCGGCGCCGCGGCCGGAAATCCGCCTGATCCAGCGGCCGATCGGCCCGGTCGCCGTCTTCGGCGCCTCCAACTTCCCGCTCGCCTTCTCGACGGCCGGCGGCGACACGGCCGCGGCCCTTGCCGCCGGATGCCCCGTCGTCGTCAAAGGTCACTCGGCTCATCCGGGCACCGGCGAGATCATCGCCGAAGCCGTGCTCGCCGCCATCCAGAAGACCGGCGTGCATCCGGGCGTCTTCTCGCTCATTCAGGGCGGCAACCGTCAGGTCGGTGAAGCCGTAGTACAGCATCCGCTGATCAAGGCCGTCGGCTTCACCGGCTCGCTGGCCGGCGGCCGCGCCCTCTTCAACCTCTGCGCCGCCCGTCCGGAACCGATCCCCTTCTTCGGCGAACTCGGCTCGGTCAATCCGATGTTCCTGTTGCCGGAAGCCATGAAGGCCCGTGCGGAAGGCATCGGCCAGGGTTGGGCCGGCTCGCTGACCATGGGTGCCGGCCAGTTCTGCACCAATCCGGGCATCGCCATCGTCCAGGACGGCGCGGATGCCGACCGCTTCACGACCGCTGCCGCCGAGGCGCTGTCGAAGGTCGCCCCGCAGACCATGCTGACGGATGGCATCGCCAAGGCCTATCAGGATGGCCAGGCGCGTTTTGAGAGCCGTAACACGGTGAAGCCGCTGCTGACGACTGAATCCACCGGCCGCAACGCCCTGCCGAACCTTTTCGAAATCTCGGGCGAGCAGTTCCTCGCCGATCACGCGCTTTCGGAAGAAGTCTTCGGCCCGCTCGGCCTCGTCGTGCGCGTCTCCTCGATCGATGAGATGGAGCAGCTTGCCCGCAACTTCGAAGGCCAGCTGACGGCGACCATCCACATGGATGCCGGCGACCTCGACGACGCCAAGCGCCTGCGCCCGTTCCTGGAACGCAAGGCCGGCCGCGTGCTGGTCAACGGCTTCCCGACCGGCGTCGAAGTGGTCGATTCCATGGTGCATGGCGGCCCCTACCCGGCCTCCACGAATTTCGGCGCAACGAGCGTCGGCACCATGTCGATCCGCCGTTTCCTGCGTCCGGTTTCCTACCAGAACATGCCGGAAGGCCTGCTGCCGGAAGATTTCCTCAACTGATAGCTGAATGTGGACCGGGTCTTCCGAAACGGAGGCCCGGTCCACATTTTTTTGCATACGAGCTATATACTTTTTGCATATTATTTGTATTTTAGAACTTGATTGACGCTGAGGTGTAAGGAAGGCCCTAGACCCGCGTAAATCGTCCAGAACAATCCAGGGAGAGAGTAATGAAGAAGACCTCGGTCCTCGCCTTCGGCCTCGTGGCCGCCACCGCCCTCACCAGCCCGGCCAAGGCCGATAAGCTGGACGACATCATCTCGTCCGGCACGCTGCGCTGCGCCGTCGTTCTCGACTTCCCGCCGATGGGCTCGCGCGACGAGAGCAACAACCCGATCGGTTTCGACGTCGATTACTGCAACGATCTGGCCAAGGCGCTCGGCGTCACCGCCGAAGTCGTCGAGACGCCCTTCCCGGAACGTATCCCGGCCCTGATGTCCGGCCGCGTCGACGTCGGCGTCGCCTCGACCTCCGACACGCTGGAACGCGCCAAGACCGTCGGCATGACGATCCCCTATTTCGCCTTCGAAATGGCCGTCACGGCAAATGACAAGTCGGGCGTCAAGTCCTTCGAGGACATGAAGGGCAAGACCGTCGGCGCCACCGCCGGCACGTTCGAAGCCATCGCGCTCGAAAAGACGATGAAGGAATTCGGCGCCGGTGAATTCCGTCCGTATCAGACCCAGGCCGACGTCTTCCTCGCACTGAGCCAGGGCCAGATCGACGCCACGGTTTCCACCTCGACCGTTGCCCAGGCCACCGTCAAGAGCGGCAAATTCCCCGGCATCTCGGTCGTCGGCAAGGCGCCCTACGATATCGACTATGTCGCGCTCTTCACCAACCGCGAAGAATACGGCCTGATCAACTACCTGAATCTGTTCATCAACCAGCAGGTTCGCACCGGCCGTTACAAGGAACTCTACGAAAAGTGGGTCGGCGGCGAAGTTCCGTCGCTTTCGGTCAACGGCGTTTATCGCTAATCTGCCGTTTTGAAGGCGGCGCGGAAGCCTCTTCCGCGCCGCAGATCGTTTCCGAAGGGTGAGACGGCAATGTTCAGTTACAATTTCCATTGGAATCAGGCGTTCAAGGCCCTGCCCCAGATGCTGGACGGTGCTTTGGTCACGCTCCAGATCGCGCTTCTTTCCATGGCCATCGGCCTCGTCGTCGCGCTCGCGCTGACGCTCTTCCGGCTGTCCGGCAACCGCATACTGAATGGCTTTGCAACCGTCTGGGTCGAGATCGCGCGTAACACGCCGGCGCTCTTCCAGATCTACATGGCGCATTTCGGGCTGGGCAGCTTTGGCATCCACTTGAGCCCCTATACGGCGCTGCTCATCGGCATCGCCTTCAACAATGCCGGCTATCTCGCCGAGAACTTCCGCGGCGCGCTGAAGGCGATCCCGGAAACGCAGACCCGCGCCGGCCGCTCCCTCGGCATGACGCCGCTTCAGGCCTTCCGCTATATCGTCATGCCGCAGATGCTGCGCATCGCCTTTCTGCCGGCCACCAACCAGATGGTCTGGGCGATCCTGATGACCTCGCTCGGAGTCACTGTCGGCATGAATACGGATCTTGCGGGCGTCACCCAGGCGCTGAACGCGGTGTCTTTCCGTACCTTTGAATTCTTCGCGCTCGCAGCGGTCATCTACTACGTGATCGCCAAGGCCGTGACGGTGTTAGCCCGCCTCGCCGCCGCGCGCATGTTCCGTTACTGAGAGAGGGGCAAACCATGTTCGATACCGCTCTCACCCTCGCCGATCTCGGCTTCCTCGCGCAAGGCGCGCTGATGACCCTTGCCGTCACGGCCGTCTCCGTCATCGCGGGCACGCTCCTTGGCGTCATTTTCGGCGTGCTCCGCAACCAGCTCGGCACCTACTGGTCGCTGCCGATCACCTTCCTGCTCGATATCTTCCGTTCCGTGCCGCTGCTCATCCAGCTCGTGCTCGGCAATGCGGCCCAATCGATCCTGAAGCTCGGCTGGGCTCCCTTCACCACCTCCTGCGTGGTGCTGTCGCTCTATACGGCGGCCTATTGCACCGAGATCGTGCGCGGCGGCATTTCCGCCGTGCCGACAACGACGCGCCGCGCCGCACGCTCGCTGGGCATGACCTGGTGGCAGGACATGCGCTATATCGTAGCGCCGCTCGCCACCCGCGTCTCGCTGCCCGCCTGGATCGGCCTGACGCTCGGCGTCATGAAGGACTCGGCCCTGGTGCTCTGGCTCGGCCTCATCGAGCTTCTGCGCGCCTCGCAGATCCTCGTCACGCGCCTGCAGGAGCCGCTGTTCATTCTGCTGATCTGCGGCGCCATCTACTTCATCATCAGCTTCCCCATCGCCCGGCTCGGCGGTTATCTTGAAAGACGGTGGTCCAATGATTGAGATCGAAAACGTCCGCAAATCCTTCGGTCAGCTCGAAGTCCTGAAGGGTATCAATCTCACCGTGCAGAAAGGCGAGGTGCTGACCATCATCGGCGGCTCGGGCTCGGGCAAGTCGACGCTGCTCACCTGCATCAACGGCCTTGAGACCATCGATGCCGGCCGCATCGTCGTCGATGGCACCGATGTTCATGCCAAGGCGACGGACCTCAACAAGCTGCGCCGCAAGCTCGGCATCGTCTTCCAGCAGTTCAATGCCTTCCCGCATCTGACCGTCTTGGAAAACGTCATGCTGGCGCCGGTCAAGGTGCTCGGCCAGTCGAAGGCCGAGGCAGAAGCCATGGCCGTCAAGCAGCTTACTCATGTCGGCCTCGGCGACAAGCTCAAGGTCTATCCAAGCCGCATGTCGGGCGGCCAGCAGCAGCGCATGGCGATCGCCCGTGCGCTCGCCATGTCGCCGGCCTACATGCTGTTCGACGAAGTGACCTCGGCGCTCGACCCGCAACTCGTCGGCGAAGTGCTCGACACGCTGCGCATGCTTGCTTCCGAAGGCATGACGATGATCTGCGTTACCCATGAAATGAAGTTCGCCCGCGAAGTTTCCGACCGCGTCGCATTCTTCCACAAGGGCGTGATGGCCGAGATCGCTCCGCCGGAAGAGCTGTTCGGCGCGCCGAAGAACCCCGAGCTGCAAACCTTCCTCGCCGCAACGCATTGAGACCGTGATGAACACTGAAATTCAGCCCGACGTCGTCGTCATCGGCGCCGGCGTCGTCGGCCTGTCGGCTGCCATCGCCGCCCAGGCGCGTGGTCTCACCGTCACCGTACTGGAGCGCGAAGCCCCGGCCGCCGGCGCTTCCGCCGGCAATGCCGGTGCCTTCGCCTTCACCGATATCCTGCCGCTCGCCTCCCCCGGCATCCTGAAGAAGGCGCCGAAATGGCTGCTCGATCCGCTTGGGCCTCTCAGCGTGCCGCCGTCCTATGCGCTGCAGATCGCGCCGTGGATGTTCCGCTTCTGGCGCGCCTGTTCGGCAAGCCGCGTCGCCCATTCCACCACGGCGCAGACCGCGCTGATGGACCTGTCCAAGGCCGAACTTGAGCCCTTCCTCGCACAGACCGGCACCGCTGCCATGCTGCGCAAGGAAGGCAATCTGCAGGTCTATGAAAGCCAGGCCGAACTGGATGCCTCGATGCCCGGCTGGAAGGCGCGCGAAGCGCATGGCGTCGAATTCCGCCACATGGGCGCTGCCGACATGGCGGCGATCCAGCCCGGCCTTGCGCCGCGCTTCACGCATGGCACCTTCACGCCCGGCTGGTATTCCATCGCCGATCCGAAACTCTACACGCTGGCGCTCGCCGATCATTTCCGCGCCAAGGGCGGCACGATCGAACGCGTCGAGGTCTCCAGACTGCACCCGATCGAGGGCGGCGTCGAAATCCGCACGGCCGATGGCCGCACGCGGCGGGCGCAAAAGGTCGTGCTGTGCGCCGGTGCCTTCTCGCATCAGGTTGCCCGCACGCTCGGCGAAGCTATCCCGCTCGAAACCGAGCGCGGCTACAATACGACACTGCCGCCCGAGGCCTTCGACCTGCGCACGCAGGTCACTTTCGGCGGCCACGGCTTCGTCGTCACCCGGCTTTCGACCGGCATCCGCGTCGGCGGCGCGGTGGAGCTTGGCGGCCTGAAGCTGCCGCCTAATTTCAAGAGGTCGCAAGCCATGCTGGAAAAGGCTCGCGCCTTCCTGCCCGGCCTGAAGCCTGAAGGCGGGGTGCAGTGGATGGGCTTCCGTCCGTCGCTGCCCGACAGCCTGCCAGCCATCGGCCGCGCCCGCGCAACGCCTGATGTCATCTACGCCTTCGGCCACGGCCATCTCGGTCTCACCCAGTCGGCCGGCACCGCCCGCCTCGTCGCCGATCTCTTGACAGACCGGCCGACGACCATCGACATCGCGTCCTTCTCACCACAACGTTTTTAGGAATCGCCCCATGGCAAACCTCTCGGCCCGCAGCATTCTTGCCGGAACAGCCTCCGGTCCGATCATTGCAGCCGGCGAGGCGCTAAGTTTCTGGGGTGGCGTCGATCCGGCGACGGGCCGGGTCATCGACGTGCACCACCCGCTGCATGGCGTGACGATTACCGGCGGCATCCTTATGATGCCGTCGAGCCGCGGCTCCTGCACCGGTTCCGGCGTGCTGCTGGACATGGCCCTGACCGGCCGCGCGCCAGCCGCCCTCCTCTTCAGCGAAGCGGAGGATGTTCTGACCCTCGGCGCGCTGATCGCCGCGGAAATGTTCGGCAAGTCGCTGCCGGTGTTGCGCCTGTCGCACGAAGCCTATGATGCGCTCTGCCGCGCGAAGACGGCGACGATCGGCGACACCGCAATCGTCGCCGACGGCCTGGCCATCCCCGTCTCGCCGCCCGCCACCTCAGCGCTCGACCTCACGGAAGACGACCGCGCCATGCTCGACGGCCGCGATGGCGTCGCCGTGCAGCTGGCAATGCGTATCACCGCCGCCATGGCCGCGCAGCAGGGGGCGACGAAGCTGATCGACGTGGTTCAGGGCCATATCGACGGCTGCATCTATGCAAGCCCCGCCAACCTCACCTTTGCGGAAAAGATGGCCGACATGGGCGCCAAGGTGCGCGTGCCGACCACGATGAACGCCATCTCCGTCGACCGCGCCAACTGGGAAAAGCAGGGCGTGCCGCAGGATTTCGGCGACCCGGCCGCCCGCCTCGCCGACGCCTATGTGCGCATGGGCTGCCGCCCGACCTTCACCTGCTCACCCTACCTGCTCGACAGCGCCCCAAAAACCGGCGAGGCCATCGCCTGGGCCGAATCGAATGCGGTGATCTTTGCCAACACCGTTCTCGGCGCCCGCACGGCAAAGCACCCCGATTTCCTCGATCTCCTGATTGCGCTGACCGGCCGCGCGCCGCTCTCGGGCGTCTATCTCGAAGAGCACCGCAAGGCGCGGCGCGTCATCGACGTGGACCTGCCCGAAAACATCGACGACGCCTTCTGGCCGCTCGTCGGCTATCTCGCCGGCCGGGCCGCGCCCGACCGCATTCCTCACCTGCGCGGCCTTGCCGCCGGCAAGCCAACGCGGGACGACCTGAAAGCGCTATGCGCCGCCTTCGGCACCACCTCCGCCGCCCCGATGCTGCACATCGAGGGCGTCACGCCGGAGGCCGAGGACGCCGCCGCGCCGGAGGCGGACCGCGCATCCATCACCCGCGCCGACATGACCGACGCCTGGACGATGTTCAACGACGGACCGGCCGAGGTCGAACTCGTCGCGATCGGCAGCCCCCATGCCTCGGCTTCTGAGTGTCGCACGCTGGCAGATGCCCTTGGCGACCGCAAGCTGCATGAAAGCGTCGCCGTGATCGTCACGGCCGGGCGCGATGTGATGGCAGAAGCAGGCGACGTGCTGGCCCGGCTGAGGGCAAGCGGGGTGCAGGTCCTGCCCGATCTCTGCTGGTGCTCGATCTCCGAGCCGGTCTTCCCGCCGAAGACCCGCACCCTCATCACCAATTCCGGCAAATATGCCCATTACGGCCCCGGCCTTTCCGGCCGCACCGTGCGCTTCGGCAATCTTGCCGATTGCATCGAGGCGGCGGTGACCGGCCGCGTACCCCAGCGCCTGCCGGCGTGGCTCGCCTGAGCGAGCCAGCCGGAAAACGCCGCATCCGGGATCAGATATCCATCGGCCAGGTATCCGACAGCCGGTAGCCGGCGGGGAACGGATCTGCCGGATCCACCATCAACTGATGCGTGCCTACGATCCATGCGCGGCCGGCGATAATCGGGCTGATGGCCGATTTGCCGTTGAGATCGACCGCGCTGTCGATGCTGCAATGGAATTCCGTATCGATGATCGACTGACCGACAAACTTGTCGCCGACCTTCATCTGGCCCCTCGCATGCAGAACGGCCATGCGGGCCGAGCAGCCCGTACCGGTCGGCGAGCGGTCGATCTTGCCGGGTCGGATGGCGACGGCGTTTTTCCCCCAGAGAACACCGTCCTTCATCTGCACGGGATTGGTGATCTGGCAGAACGAAATATGGTTCCAGTCGTTGACGGGATGTTTGAAGCCGAGCTGTTCGTTGGCGGCCTCGGTGATCTTCACGCCGATGCGGGCGATATCGCGCGCCTGATCCGGCTGCAGGCTGAGGCCGAGCGAGGCCGCATCGACGAGCACAAAACTGTCGCCGCCATAGGCGGTATCGACCGTGATCGTGCCGATGCCTTCCACTTCCAGCTTGGCATCGAGCTTGTCGGCGAAGGACGGCACGTTGCGCACATGAATGCGCTCGGCCTTGCCGTTGCGGCATTCCGCCTCGACCTCGATCAGGCCGCTCGGCGCTTCCAGCGTCATGCGGGTGATCGGTTCCTGCATCGGAATGATGCCAGTGTCGAGCAGCACCGTCGATACGCAGATCGAGTTCGAGCCGGACATCGGCGGCGTATCGGCGGGCTCCATAATGATCCAGGCCATCTGCGCCTTGGGATTCTTCGGCGGAACCAGCAGGTTCACATGCCGGAAGACGCCGCCGCGCGGTTCGTTGAGGACGAAGTTCCGCAGCGTCTCGTCCTCGGCGATCCAGCGTGACTGATCCCAGACCGTATCGCCGGGCGGCGGAGCCACCCCGCCGACGATCACATCGCCGACTTCTCCTTCGGCATGGCAACTCACGACATGAACGAGTTTTGAACTACGCATAATTGAACCTGACACTTGCGTTGATCGATGCCGCCGCAGGCCCGATGCCTGCGAGCGGCGACTTGGAAGATTACCGGAAACGGGCGGATGAAAACCAGCCCTTGCGGCTAAACGTCACCACTGGCAGCCAGCAGTTCACGGGAATAGTCTTCAACCAGACGCCCCTCCTGAAGCTGGCGCCGGTCGAGCGTTTCGACGATGCGCGCGTCGCGCATGACCGCCAGCCTGTCGCACATATGCGCGATGACCGCGAGATCATGGCTGACGATGACGAAGGTCAGGCCGAGGTCGCGTCGCAAGCGACTGAGCAGGTTGAGCACCTCCGCCTGGATGGAAACGTCGAGCGCCGAAGTCGGCTCGTCGAGCAGCAGCACCTTCGGCGACAGTGCCAAGGCCCGCGCGATGGCGACGCGCTGGCGCTGCCCGCCGGACAGCTCGTGGGGAAAGCGGAAGCCGAACGCCCCCGGCAGACCGACCATTTCGAGCAACTCGCGCGCCCGCTGTTCGCTGTTGTCGATGCCATTGATCCGCATCGGCTCGGCGACCGTGCGTGCGATGACGAAACGGGGATGCAGGGACGCGTAAGGGTCCTGGAAAACCATCTGCGCCCGCCGCGCCAGATCCTTTCGCCCCGTCGATTTGACGGGCGCGCCCTCGATCTCGATCGTGCCGTTCCAGCTGCGATTGAGGCCCATCATGGTGCGCAGCACCGTCGACTTGCCGGACCCCGACTCGCCGACCAGCCCGAAACTTTCGCCGGCTGCGACCGAAAAACTGACGTCGCGAACGACGGTGGCGGCGCCGAACGTGACATTGAGATTTTCAACGCGGATCATGGCTGCCCCTCCGGATTGGCCCAGCCGGCCTCCCGCTGCAGCACCGGCAGCGGATCGCCCGTGCTCTGGATCGACGGCAGGCAGGCGAGAAGGCCGCGCGTATAGGGATGGCGCGCATTGTGCATCTCGTCGGCGCGCAGGGATTCGACGATACGCCCGGCATACATGACCAGCACCCGGTTACAGAACCGGCTGACCAGCTTGAGATCGTGGCTGATCAGGATCAGCCCCGCGCCCCGGCGCGTCACCAGTTCGTCCATGATCGACAGGACCTGCGTGCGCACGGTGACGTCGAGCGCCGAGGTCGGCTCGTCGGCCACCAGCAGTTCCGGCTCGCGGGCCATCATCATGGCGATCATCACCCGCTGCCCCATGCCGCCGGAAATCTGGTGCGGATAGAGATCCATCACCCGTTCCGGCGAACGGATATGCACGGCCTCCAGCATGTCGATGGCGCGGCGGCGCGTCTCGGCCCCGGAAAGCGCCGGATAGCCGATGCGAAACGCCTCCATGATCTGCCGCCCCACCTTGAGAACCGGATTCAGCGAAAATTTCGGGTCCTGCAGGATCATGCTCATGCGCCCGCCGCGCAGCTTGCGCCGCTCCCGCGGGGAGGCCTGTAGAAGGTCGATGCCATCGAAGCGCAGCCGGTCGGCGCTCATGCGCGCATGCTCCGGCAGCACGCCGAGCAGCGCCCGGCTGGACAGGCTCTTGCCCGAGCCGGATTCGCCGACGATGCCGAGTTTTTCGCGGGCGAGGAGTGAGAAGGACACGCCACGCACCGCCTCATGCCATCCGCCATCCTCGCGCGGAAAGGCGATGTGCAGGTTTTCGACGTCCACCAGCGGCTTGTCACTCATCCGCGTTGCCTCAGATGAGGATCGAGAAGGTCGCGCATCGCATCTCCCAACAGATTGAAACCAAGGCAGACGAGGAAAATCGCAATGCCCGGCATGGTCGCCACCCACCATTGATCAAAGATGAATTTGCGGCCTGTCGAAATCATCGCTCCCCATTCCGGCAGCGGCGGCTGTGCGCCGAGCCCGATAAAGCCCAGGCCCGCCGCAATCAGGATGACGCCCGCCATGTCGAGCGTCATGCGCACGATCACCGACGACAGGCACATGGGCATGATGTGGCGCACGATGAGATAGGCCTGCGAGGCGCCGGCCAGCCGGGCGGCATTCACATAATCCGCATTGCGCACCACCAGCGCCTCGGCCCGCGCCATGCGCGCATAGGGCGGCCAGGCCGTCAGCGTAATCGCAAGAACCGCGTTGAAGATGCCGGGACCGAGCGCGGCGACGAAAGCCAGCGCCAGCAACAGCTTCGGCACGGCAAGGAAGACGTCGGTGATCCGCATGAAGATTTTGTCGACGATGCCGCCATAGGTGCCGGAAATCGCGCCGACGACAAGCCCCACCGGCGCGGCCGTGACCACCACCTGCAGCACGATCATCAGCGTCAAACGCGAGCCGTAGAGAATGCGCGTGTAGATATCGCGCCCCAGCTCGTCGGCACCGAGCCAGAATTCCGCCCCCGGCGCCGACAGGCGCTTGGCGAGGTCCGGCAGATACGGATCATGGGTCGAAAGCAACGGCGCAAAGATAGCGCAAAACACCAGCAAGATGAGAATGGCCAGACCGGCCATGCCAAGCCGATTGCGCCTGAAGCGGCTGACAAAGCGGTTGAACTCGGCCCGGCGCGCCATGCGCAGCGCCTGTCGCGAAGAGATCGGTTCGATGGATAGGGTGGAACTCATGACAGGTGTTCTCGGGCGCGTGGATCGAGGACGCCGTAGAGAGCGTCCGACAGCATGTTCAGGAAGACGAAGACCGCGCCCACGACCAATGTGCCCCCGAGGACGGCGTTCATATCGGCCCGGAACAGCGATGAGGCGAGATAGTTGCCGATGCCCGGCCAGGAAAAGATGGTTTCCACCAGAACGGACCCCTCCAGCAGGCTGCCATAGGAAAGCGCGACGATCGTGACCAGCGGGATCGCGGCATTGCGCAGCGCATGCCCCACCACCACCTCGAATTCGCTGGCCCCCTTCAGCCGCGCCGTCAGCACATATTCACGGTTGAGCTGGTCGAGCATCATCGACCGCGTCATGCGCCCGATATAGGCCAGGCTATAGTAACCGAGCAGGAGCGCCGGCAGGATGATGTGGCTCATCGCATTCCAGAACACCTCCCACTCGCCGGCAAGCGCGCTGTCGATCAGGATCGAGCCGGTGCGGTTTTCGACGATGCCCTGGTAAAAGACATCCAGCTGGCCCGGTCCCGACACCCAGTCGAGCTTGAAATACAGAAAGAAAAGCCCGACCAGTCCCAGCCAGAACACCGGCACCGAATAGCCCACCAGCGCGATCAGCCGCACCAGATGATCCGGCCATTTCTCATGCCAGTAGGCAGCGGCGACACCGGCGGGAATACCGAGCACCATGCCGATCAGAAGCCCGATGGTCGACAATTCGAGCGTGGCGGGAAAAAAGTCGAGCAGATCGCTCAGCACCGGCCGGCTGGTGACGAAGGACTGGCCGAAATCCCCATGCAGCAGCCCCGAGACATAGGTGGCGAACTGGACGTAAAGCGGCTTGTCGCGGCCAAGCTCTATGAAAACCCGCTGATAGACATCCGGTGAAGCCTTGTCGCCGACAATGGCCAGAACCGGATCGATCGGCACGACACGGCCGATCACGAAGGTCAGCACCGCCAGGCCGAAAAGCGTAATGGCCACGGTCGCCGCCCAGGCGCCGGCATGGCGCGAATATGTCAGAAGCCGCAAAATCAAGGGTGCACCTGCCTGCTGATGAGCGGCCCGCGGACAAAATCGTCCGCGGGTCTTTGAGCAATTCCGGTTAGGCCCGGTTCTATTCCTTGGTGATCGTCCAATAGCGATCATCGGAGAAGGTCAGGCCGAGCACCAGCCCCTTGACCTTCGAATTGATGGCCACCTTGCGCGTCTGCTGGAACATGTAGAGGAAGGGCGACGTATCGGTGTGCGTCTTCTGGATCGCCTCGTACATGGCCTTGCGCTTCTGCGTATCCTGCTCGCGCACGGCTGCCATTGCCTGCTTCGAGAGATCGCCGGCATCCCAGCCGAAACGGTCCGCGAGGCTTTCCGACCCGTCCGGCGCATCCTGCTTGTTGACCGCGAAGGCCTTGGCGTTCGAATGCGGATCGGGATAGTCCGGTCCCCACAGACCGAGCCAGATGTCCAGATTGTGGTTGCGGTAGCGATCCAGCCATTGCTGGCCATCGACGACCTGCAGGTTCAGCTTGATGCCGGCCTGCGCCATCGTTGCCTGGATGGCCTGGGCGAAGTCGGTATAGGGCGGCGTATTCCAGACGACGGTGTCGAGCGAAATCTCGCCCTTCACGCCGGCCTCGGCCAGCAGAGACTTGGCCTTCTCGATGTCCAGCTTGTAGGGCTTGTAATCCAGAGCGCCGAGGAAGCCGTTGGGAACCAGCGTCTGATGGACTTCCATCGTGCCCTTGGAAATGGTGCCGGCGATGCCGTCGTAATCGACGAGATATTTCAGCGCCTCCACCACCTTGGGCTTTGCCAAGTTCTCATTCCGCACATTGAGGCCCATATAATAGATGGTGCCCGAGCGGCCGTTCATGACAGCGATGTCCGAATTGCCGGCAATGGCGTCGAAATCATCGGGGCCGAGCTTGTTGGCAATGTCGATATCGCCCTTTTCCAGAAGCAGCCTCTGCGCGGCACTTTCGGCACTGTGCTGGATGAAGACCCGCTCGACGCCGGGCTTCTCACCCCAGTAGTTGTCGTTGCGCTTGAGCAGGATCGACTGCTTCGGCTCCCATTTGGCCAGCACGAACGGCCCGGAGCCAGCCGAGTTGGCGGTTTTCAGCCAGGCATTGCCGAAATCGCCGTTGGTTTCATGCTCCTTGACTAGCTTGCTGTCGACGATGCCGCCGACATAGGAGGACAGGCAGTAAAACAGAAAGCTCGGCGAATAGGTGTCGCCGATTTCCACGACGAGCGTCTGGTCGTCCGTCGCCTTGATGTGATCGTTGACGTTCTCCGGCGTAAAGCCGAACTGCGTGATGATGAAAGCCGAGCGCGACTTCATCAACACGACCCGCCGCAACGAATATTCCGCATCCCTGGCGGTGACCGGATTACCCGAGGCGAACGTCGCCTTGGGGTTCATCTTGAAGGTATAGATCTTGCCATCCGGCGAAACCGTCCAGCTTTCGGCGAGCACGCCGACGATCTTGGTCGGGTCGCTGACGTCGAAGCTGACCAGCGGCTGGTACATCTGGTTGGACGCCAGCACGCCGCCGACTTCGGAGACCTCGCCGGGGTCAAGGGTGATCACATCGTCGATCGCATCGGCGACGACCAGCGTGTTGGCGGGCGTCGCGGCCCAGACGGGGCTCGATAGGGCCAGCACGGCGGCAAGGGCGACCGAGTTCGCCCAACGGGAAATATTCATTCTGCTTTTCCTCCTCCAATGGCCGGCTTGCCTCATGTTTGGCCGGATCAAACAACCGCAGCGCGGCACCCTCATGCCTTGCTACGGAAAAAACGGTTGGGTGCGGACCCAAAGCTCCAGCGTGGAAACGCTCCCCAGTGTCGCCGAACGATGAGGCAGATGCGATTGAAAGTGCATGGAATCGCCCCCGTTCAGAATGTGGCGCTCACCGGCAATCTCAAGCAGCATGCTGCCCTCCAGAACATAGACGAAGTCTTCCCCATCATTGTGCATGACCTCGGAAACATGGCCCGGCGGACGGCGGACCAGCGACGGATGCAGCTTCGCTCCGGGGAACCCCCGCCCCAGCAACTCATAGGTACGCCGGGCATCGCCGAGGCTGAACGACTGGCGCTCGCCCTGACGGGACACCGCGCCGGACTGGAGCGGCGACTTCACGAAAGCATCCACACTGACACCAAGCACATCGGCGATATTGCAGAGCGACGCCAACGAAGGCGTCGACATGCCGCGCTCGATCTGCGACAGGAAACCGATCGAAAGACCCACGCGCTCCGATACCTGCTGCAGCGTCATGTCAATGGCGCGCCGCCGTTGACGAATTTTCTGCCCAAGTGCTTGGTCCGCGGCGTCTTCTGTCACGCCTCTCCCCTCTGCTTTCGACGTCGGCGGCACGCCAAACCTGACATTCCTTCAGATTCCGCATCACCGACCGGGCACGAGTTTCGCTTGCGGAACGCGCCGCCATGAAATTCATTGCACCGGCAGGTCTTACACGCCGTCTCACTTCAAAAATTTTACTATTTCACTTCAATTTATTTTGCAAGAGTTCAATTTTTATAGATCGAGATTTCCAGGCCAAAGCGCGCCGGCGAGCCCCCGGCTCCTCCGCTGGATGTGGAAAGCGACGAAGCGCGCGGTCACTCTGCCTGTTTGTCGAGGCGTGCTCGCAGCTCGGCATTTTCGGTTTCAAGTTCAGCCAAACGCGCGCGAAGCGGACCCACCGCTTCGGTAACTTCCTCTTCGGTGAAACGCGGCGTGATGTGCTGCGGGCAGTTCCAGTCGAAACTTTCCAGGCGCAGCCGGAATATGCGCTCCAGCTTTGCCCGGTAGTTCGGAATAGTCACAAGTTCGGTCAGCGCCGGGTCGGCTTCGAGGGGGACGGTCTCGACGCGAGCGTAGATTTTGAGGCGCGCCCGATGCGGGTAATCCATGAGAAACAGGCAGGCCCGACCGTCGGCCGCCAGATTGCCGGTGCTGATATACTGGCGGTTGCCGCGATAATCCGCAAAAGCCAGCGTCCGATCATCGACAAGTCTGAGGAAGCCGCGCGGGCCTCCACGATGCTGGACGTAGGGCCAGCCGGTCTCGGAAACCGTCGCCATGTAGAAGCTGTCGCGGGCAGCGATGAAAGCGGCTTCGTTCCGGCTGAAACGATCAAATTCGCGATGCTCCGCAAAACCCTGCCAGATGTGATCCGCGCCCATGCTGGCCTGCACCGCCCGCACGCTGGGCGTCACGGCGATATCGAGAAATCCGTATGACATGGCAGTTCTCCTCACGTTGTAGGGTGCTGGGGCCGGCGGAAAACCGCCAGCCCCTGTTCACATCAGGCGGCTTCGTCGGCCCTGACGACCGGAAAGTCGATGTCGGTTTCCGCAACGATATTGAGCAGATTGGTGAAGATATTCTCGGCGGCAACGGCGATGATCTCGACGATCTGGGCATCGCTAAAGCCGGCATCGCGAACCGCCACGATGTCCTCATTGCTGACGTGGCCACGCTCGCGCACCACCTTGGCCGCGAAATGCACGGCGGCATTCGCCTTCGGGTCGCCGGACTGACCCGCACGATTGAGAGCGATCTCCTCCGGGCTGATCTTGGCGAGGTTCAGACCGAGGTAGCTATGGGCCGAAAGACAATAATCGCAGCCATCCACCTGCGCGACGGCGAGCGCAATCCGTTCGCGCGTCTTGACATCGAGCGTTTTGGCGAGCGCGCCATTGTTGCCGGCAAAGCCTTGAAGGGTGGCAGGGCTCCGGGCAATCAGGCGGAACATATTCGGGACGACCCCGAGCTGTGCATGCACAGCATCAAGGATCGGCTTGGAGGTTTCGGGAACTTCGTCACGAGCGGGAATGGCAAGGCGGGACATTGAGTTTTCCTTCTGGAGCAACAACCGGGGATCGGCGTGCACGACCCTGATTTAAGCCTTTCCGATAATCGTGATAATCATCTATCATTGGGAATAAAGTTCCCATTTAATGGAATAATAATGGACCGCCTCGAAGCCATGTCGATCCTGCTGCGGATCGTGGACAAGGGAAGTTTCTCGGCCGCCGGCCGCGATCTCGGCATGCCGCTCGCCACCGTCAGCCGGAAGATAAACGAACTTGAGGGGCATCTCGGGACGCGGCTTCTCGTCCGCACGACCCGCAAAATTGCGTTGACCGATGCCGGCACCGCCTACGTGACGTCAGCACGCCGCATCCTCGACGATATCGACGAGACCGAACGGATCGCAGCCGGCGAGTTTCACACGCCTCGTGGCGAACTCATCCTGACGGCCCCTCTCCTCTTCGGACGGCTGCATATCCTGCCGATCGTCACCGCGTTCCTGGCAGCCTATCCGGAGATCGACGTGCGGCTGCTGCTCTCGGATCGAAACCTGCATCTGGTCGAAGATCACGTCGATATGGCGGTGCGGATTGGCCGGCTACCGGACAGCACCATGATCGCCACCAAGATCGGCACGATGCGGACGGTGGTGTGCGCTAGCCCGAAGCTGCTTGCCGCATATGGCGCGCCCCAATCTCCCGAGGACATCACGAACCTGCCATGCGTGAACTTCGAAGTCCTGTCGCCTGCGCCCACCTGGCCGTTCCACGCGAGAGACAGCAAAGGCCGCACCGACATCCCGATCCGCCCGCGCCTGTCGGTCAACGCGGCCGAGGCAGCTGTATCGGCAGCCTGCGAAGCAGTCGGAGCAACCCGCGTGCTGCATTATCAATGTGCAGACGCTGTGCGCGCCGGATCGCTACGGATCATCCTGCCGACATTCGAGGTCGATCCGCTGCCGGTCCATCTGCTTCACGCCGGCGGAGGCGCACTTCCGTCGAAGGTGCGCGTTTTTCTGGACTTTGCCGTCGGGCGTCTGCGGGAAAAACTGAGTTCCCTCTGACGCCGGGCGCTATGAATTCGCGGGAAGATGGTTGCCGTGGTATTCGTCGCCGTGTGTCAATCTCGACGCAGAACCTTCAACGCCGCCCGGTGGATTTCCTCATTCGCCGCCATCAGCACGGTGTCATATTGCCGGGCGTCCGCGAGCGCCCGGCCGTCCCAATCGGTCACGATCCCTCCTGCCGCCTCAATGATGGGTTTTTGCGGGAGGATGTCGTAGTCGAAGACGTTGCTTTCGAGCAGAAGATCGATGCCGCCGAGGGCCAGAAGGCCGGCGGCGTAGCAATCATGCGAAAAGCGGGTGAAGCGAACGCTTGCGGCCAGTGCCGCGAAACGATCGTGGCGTTGGCTGTCGAACTGTTCCAGGGCGGAGGTATAGAGGACCGCTTCGTTAAGCACGGTTCCGTCGCCAGTGCGGATCGGCTCGTCGTTGAGGGTTGCTTTCATGCCGGTGCCGAGCCAGCGTTCGCCGGTGATCGGCTGGTTGATGAGGCCGAGAATGGGTTTGCCCCGATGGAGCAGCGCAATCTGCGTGCCGAAGGCAAGCGAGCCGGAAAGAAAGGATTTCGTGCCGTCGATCGGATCGAGCACCCAGATCCAGTCGGCATCGGTGCGGCAGACGCCGAATTCCTCGCCCCGGATGCCATGCTCGGGAAAGGCAGCCTCGATCATCCGGCGCATCACCGTTTCCGCATCGCGGTCGGCGATCGTCACTGGGCTGGCGTCGGCTTTGGCGTCGATGGCGAGCCGCTTGCGGAACCAGGGGCGGATGACCTCCGTGGCGGCATCCGCCATGGCATGGGCGAGCGCCAGGAAGGCCGGCGGGCAAGGGGTTTGAGCGTTCATCCTTCAGCCCTTTCGGCTTCTGCGGCGATGTCGCCGAGCATGGTTCGGATCGTTTCCACCTGCCGGTGGGCGGCTATGGTCTCCTGCCGCAGGCGCAGGTCCAGATCGCCCGGTCCGAGGTCGGTGAAGCTGGCGGTCCGGGCGGGGATGAAGGGATCGGGTCCATCCGAAGGGCGGCGCAGGGCCGGAGCGAAATAACCTTCCTCCTCCTCGAGGCCGAAGGCCAGGACCTGCGGCTGCTCGTCGCCGAGCAGAAGCAATTCGACAAACATCGCCTGCAGCGGCAGATGCCCCTTGCCCGAGAGGCAGGCAAGGTGAGCCCAGCCGCCGCGATCCGGCTGCACGAGGCAATCCTTGACATGCACGTCGGTCACGCAAGGCGCCTGGATCGCCAAAGCCGGCATCGGCAGCTCATAGGCATTGATCATGTTGCCGAAATCGAACAACAGGCCGAGACGCGGATTGCCGACGGCCTTGACGATGCCGACCAGCTCCTCCGATTTCAGATCCTCGTGCTGTTCCAGCGTGAATCGCAACCGGCGCTGCGGGTCGAAATCGGCAAGACGCCGAAGATCGGCGATCGTCCAGGCGATGATCTGCGACACCCTGCCCTCGTAACGCGGATAACAGCGCAGCGATGTGGCGCCCGTGGCGAGCGCGATGCGCACCGCATCGGCAAGGCCCGGCGCTTGCGTCGTGCTGGTCTCGACATGCAGTTCCAGCCCGCATGCTTTCAATTGCGCGGCGAAGGCGGTGAGCGCTTCTCCATCCATGCGGCCCAGGCTGGCCTGCTCGCCGTCATCCACGTGGAGCTTGATGCCGCAAAGCCCCTGCGCCCCGGCAAATTCGGCAAGCTGCAGCGGAGTCATGCCGCCGAAGCGCATGTTGAGGTGAAAGGCATAGGCATGGGCAAAGAGCGGGGCGGTGCGCGCCCGCTCGGCAAGCCGGATACGCTGCGCGGGCACAAGTGCTGCCACCCTTGCCCGCCAGTCCGGAGACGGCGCGTCGGCCCATAGCATGTTGGTCACGATGCCGGTTCCTTCCATCGGTTCGGGTTTACCCATCAGGCGGCCAGCACCAGCAGGTCGCGGTCGCAGATGCTGACCTCGACGGCTGCGCCGACGGCCGGCGGCGGCCGGTCGGGCTGGTTGAAGGTATCGAGGGAAAGAAGCTGGTCGCCAACCGCCACACGGATACGGATCACCGAGCCGAGAAAATGCACATCGGCGATGCGGCCGGACAGGATGACATCGTGCCCCTCCGCACGCCCGAGCGCCACCGTTTCGGGCCGCAGCGCCAGACTGATGCGCTCACCGGCGCGGGCGGACAAAGGCCGGTTCAGCGCTACGGGCACGTCGCCGAGACGCACGCGGCCGCTCACCGCCTCGACCACATCGGCATCGACGAGATTAAGGGTGCCGACGAACTCCGCCACGAAACGCGTGGCAGGCCGGTTGTAGATGTCGAACGGCGCGCCGACCTGATCGGCAACCCCTTGATGCATGACGACGATGCGATCCGAAATGGAGAGCGCTTCTTCCTGATCGTGGGTAACGAAGATGGTGGTGATGCCGAGATCCTGCTGGATACGGCGGATTTCCTCGCGCAAGCTGACGCGGATTTTCGCATCGAGCGCCGAGAGCGGTTCATCGAGCAGCAGCACCTGCGGCCGCGGCGCAAGCGCGCGGGCGAGCGCCACGCGCTGCTGCTGGCCGCCGGAGAGCTGGAAGGGATAGCGCCCGCCAAGCTGCGGCAGGCCGATCAGTTCCAGCATCTCCGCGACGCGCCTTGCGATGTCCGCCTTGCCTTCGCCCGCCACCTTGAGGCCGAAGCCGATATTGTCGGCCACCGTCAGGTTCGGGAACAGCGCATAGGCCTGGAACACCATGCCGATCTTGCGCCGGTTGGCCGGCAGGCCGGTGACATCCTGTCCGTCGATGCGGATCGCACCCGACGTCGGCGTTTCGAAGCCGGCGACCATGCGCAAGACCGTCGTCTTGCCGCAGCCCGAGGGGCCGAGGAAGGAAACAAATTCGCCCTTTTCGATGCCGAGGATGAAGTCCTTCACGACGCGCAGCTCGCCGAAGGATTTTTGCAGATGGTTGATATCGAGAAAGGCCATGGTCAGCGCCTCGCGGTGGAGAATTTTGAAAAGCGGGTGAAGAGCTGCATCAGTCCCATGCAGGCCCAGGTGATGGCGAAGGCGACGACGGCGAGCGCGGAGGGCTCATAGGCCCGGTTGCCGCCCATCCAGACCATGTAGGGACCGAAGGAATTGACGTTCAGCAGGGCGGCGAAGACATATTCGCCGATGACGATTGCGAAGGTCAGGAACGCACCCGACATCACCGAGACGAAGACGTTCGGCAAGATGACGACGGTGAGAATGCGCGCCCAGCCGGCCCCGAGCGATTGGGCGGCTTCCGTCAGGCTGCCGATGTCGATGGTGCGCAGGCCTGTGTCCACCGAACGGTACATGTAGGGCAGCGCCAGCGTCGCATAACCGAAGAGCAGCAGGATGTTCGTGCCCCACCAGCTTCCCGTCAGCGGCAGGATCGAGGAGGTGTTGTATATGCGGATATAGCCGAAGACGATGACGATGGGCGGAATGACCAGCGGCAGGAGCGTGATGAACTCGATGACGGGCCTGAGTCCCGGCAGCTTCAGCCGCACGAAATAGGCCGTCGGCACGACGATGAGGATGCCGATGACGATCGTCAGCAGGGCAAGCCCGACCGAATAGAGGAACGTGTGCTGGAACTGCGGGTCCGTCAGCACGATCCGGTAGGCTTCGAAACTGTACTCGCCGCGCTTCATGCGCATCGAGAAATCGACCATGCCGGCGAGCGGCAGCAGGAAATAAAGTCCGCCGAGCGCGACGGCGAGGAGAGACCAGAGGCGTTTTCCCGTCATTTGACCCACCGTTCGGCGCGCATGCGCAGGAAGATGTAGATGGCGTTGGCGATCGCGGTCAGCAGGATCATGCCGAAGGCGATGGCATAACCGAGATGCGGATCGTTGAGCACGTCGCCGCGGATCTGCGCAAAGAGCACGATCGGCGCGATGGAGAGCGAGGAGCCGGTGAGTGCAATCGCCGTGGCCACCGCCCCGAAGGCATTGGCGAACAGCAGCGCCAGCGTGCCGAGCAGCGACGGCCACAGCACCGGCAGCGCCACCATGCGCCAATATTGCAGGCCGCTGGCCCCGAGGCTTTCGGCCGCCTCGCGCCATTCGCGGCGCAAGCCCTCCAGCGCCGGCGTGATGATCAGCACCATCAGCGGGATCTGGAAATAGAGATAGGTGAGCGCCAGTCCCAGGAACGAGACGATGTTGAAGCCGGAGCCATAGAGATTGATGCCGAACCAGTTGCGCAGCAGCATCGTCACGAAGCCGAGCCGGCCGAGCGTGGCGATGAAGGCGAAGGCGAGCGGCACGCCGGCGAAATTCGAGGCGACGCCCGAAAAGGTGATGATGCCGTTGCGAAGCCAGCGCGGCAGCTCGCCGAGCGTGATCGCGGCGGCGATGAGGAAGCCGAACAGGCAACCGAGCACCGCCGTCAGCAGACTAAGCTCGATGGAGATCCAGAACGCCGCACGGATCGACGGCGAAAAGAGTTTGCCGAGGTTTTCCAGCGTCACCTGGCCTTGCGGATTGCGGAAGGCGCCGACGACGATGTTGAGCGTCGGCAGGATCAGGAACAGCGTGGCAAAGAGGAAGAAGGGGGCGACCCCGACCCAGTTGAGAAGCTGCCGCGGCCGCAAGGCCGCCGGCAGGGAAACGGCGCTTGTCGTCATCGGATTGTTTCCTGAAGGGGGGCATCGGCCGGAGGCTCCACGACGGGCGAAGCCTCCGCGCCGGATGCGCGTGTTACTTCACGTTGGCGCCGACCACCTTATCCCAGCCTTCGACGATGGCGCCCTTGTTGGCATCCAGCTGCTCGACGGTCGGGAAGATCGCCTTTTCATAGGCTTCGGCAGGCGGCAGCTTGTCGAGCAGTTCCTGCGGGAACTTGTTGGCCTTCTGCATGGCGTTGAAGCGCGCCGGGTGGCAATAGCCCTTCAGCCAGCCGGTCTGGCCTTCGTCGGAATAGAGATATTCCATCCAGAGCTTTGCCGCGTTCGGGTGCGGCGCATAGGCAGAGATCGCCTGTACATAGACGCCCGCGACAACGCCGGTCGCCGGCACGATGACATCCATCGGCGGGTTGCCGGCAAGGGCGTCGCGCCAGGCGAGTAGGTTGTAATCCCAGGCGGCGACGATCGGCGTCTGACCCTGGGCGATGGTGCCGGCCTTGCCGAGCACCGGCACGAAATTACCGGCCTTGTTCAGTTCGGCGAAAAGTTCCAGCCCCTTCTTGCCCGAGTCTGCGCCCGGCTCGGCGCCGCGCGAAATACCGGCGGACATCAGCGCCAGGATTGCCTGCGCCGAGGAGCGCGGATCGCCGGTAAGCGCCACGGCGCCGGAATATTCCGACTTGGTGAGATCCGCCCAGTCGGCCGGCGCGGTCTCAATCAGGTCCTTGTTGATGCCAAGCGCCATGACGCCGTAGTAATCGCCGTACCAGTTGCCGTCGGCATCCTTGATGTTGTCGGGAATTTCATCCCAGGTCTCGACCTTGTAGGGCTGCAGCAGGCCCTCCTTGGTGGCGGCGGGCGCAAAGGCGAGGCCGAGGTCCACCACGTCAGGAGCTTGCGCGCCGGTATTGCCCTTGTTGGCGCGGATGGCTTCCAGCTCATCGGCCGTGCCGGCGTCGGGGTTCAGTTCGTTGACCTCGATACCCGGATATTTTGCCTTGAATCCGGTGATGACCTCACCGTAGTTGCACCAGTCGTGCGGCAGGGCGATGACCGTCAGCATGCCTTCCTTCGTGGCGGCGTCAACGAGGTCCTTTGCGGGCTCGGCCGAGGCAAGACCGGGCAAAGCGGCAGAAAGGGCGAGCGTGGAAGCGAATGCACGCGAGATGTAGCGGTTCATGAAGTCCTCCTGTTGACCGTCGGCGACGGTTCGTGGGCGATGGCTGCGTTGGTCCTTGCATCCGGTCGTCGGCCGCGCCGTTCGTCCCGGTTCCCCTGGCACCTGTCTGCGCCCTTTCGGGGACTGCATCGGTGCGTTCTCGTATAGGCAGAGCATGTAACAATTGGACAACAATAAAACGTCCATTATGATGCGTTCGACTGTACCAATTTTTGGGGACGAACCTTGGCCAAGCAGTTCGAAGGCCCGATCCTGCCTTTCCTTCGCCTCGATGACGGCGTGGCCCTGCCAAAATTCCGGCAGGTGCAGGACCAGTTGCGTGCTGCGATCCTGCAGGGGCATCTGCGGGCAGGCACGCGCCTGCCGGCAAGCCGCATCCTTGCCGGGGAACTGGGCCTGTCGCGCCAGACCTTGGTGCGGGTGCTGGAGAACCTGAAGGCGGAGGGGTATCTGGAGGCGCGGCAGGGTGCCGGCACCTTCGTCTCGGCGGCCTTGCCGCGCGCGGCGCCCAAGCTGCGCATGACGCCTGCATCGGATGATCCGCCGGCCGCCCCGCGCCTCTCCCGCATCGGCACGCTATCCCGCGCGGTTTCGGCCGAGATCGGGCCGATGGAACGAAAGCCCTTCCTGCCCAACCAGCCGGCGCTCGACCGCTTCCCTTTCGCCATCTGGCGCAAGTGCTGGAATGCGGCGACCCGCAACGGCAAGGCCATGGGCTACGGCGACGTCGCGGGCGAACTGGTGCTGCGCCAGCGCATCGCCGAATATCTCGCCGTGCACCGGCGCGATCCCTGCGATCCCGAGCAGATCGTCATCACGCCCGGCGGCCATGCCGCCTTCACGCTCGCCGCGCTGGCGCTGGCCGATCCCGGTGACGACATCTGGTTCGAGGACCCCGGCCCCGTCACCACCTCCAACCTGTTCCGCACGCTAGGCCTTAACCTCTGCCTTGTCGATGTCGATGCGGATGGCATGGACGTTGCCGTCGCCATGGCCCGCTACCCGCACGCGCGGCTCGCCTTCGTCATGCCCTCGCGCCATCATCCGCTGGGCGTAACGCTCTCCCTGCCCCGCCGGCTCGCCTTGCTCGAATGGGCACGGGCAAACGACGCCTGGATCATCGAGGACGATTACGACAGCGAGTTCCGCTATGACGGCGCGCCGCTTCCCTCGATGCGCTCCATCGACAGCCATGGACGGGTGATCTATGCGGGCAGTTTCAGCAAGGCGCTCTATCCGGGTATCCGGGTCGGCTATCTGGTGCTGCCGCAACCGCTGGTCGGCGCCTTCCGTAATCTTTCCGGCCTGATCCACCGCAGCGTGCCGGTGGAAACCCAGCTCGCCCTTGCGGAATTCATCGGCGGCGGGCATTTCGCCAGCCACTTGCGCCGCATGCGCAGCCTCTATGCCGAACGCCGGGCGGCTTTTATCGACGCAGCAAGCGTCTCCCTTTCCGGCCGCGCCCGCATCGACTGTTCCGAAAGCGGCCTCAACGCGCTCGCCTGGCTGACTGACGGAGTGAAAGACAGCGCGGCCCATCGCGCCATCCTCGATGCCGGACTGCAATGTTATCCGCTGTCCGACTATACAATCGCGACCTCTCGGCCGGCAGCCCTCATCCTCGGCTATGCCGGTGTGCCCGCAGAGCGCATGCGCCCCTATTTAAGCCGCTTGGCCGAGGCGCTTTCCCGGCTTTGAAACCACTGCTGTCGAGCTACCGGCGAAGGCTGTGTTGGGGCAAGCCGACAGTTCGACAGCGGGGCGACGACGAAGAGAACCCCGCCGATGCCGATGATCGTGCCGGGGACGGCGAAGCTCATCTCAGCGCGAATTGCTGACATGCCCAAGCCACGCAAATGTACGTTATCTTTCACTTCCACCCAGTGGCGGATCGGAGATCTTGTCCAAAGCAGGTTCCTGTCCGCTCTCCGGGGCGCCCTCGACGCCCTCGGACTTGAAGTTCGCCATGAAGCGTAGCGTCGCGAACGTGGCGATGGACAGCACGATCGCCGTTTCATAGGCGCCCAGCCCGACCGAAGCGCCGATGGCGCCGGTTGCCCACAGGCTTGCCGCTGTCGCGGTTCCCCTGACACTTGCCTTGCCGACAAGAATAGCCCCGCCGCCGATGAACCCGACGCCGTTTATCAGTCCCTCGACGATTCTCGCCGTGGCTTCGGGACTATCACGGGTAACAGTCTCCGCAGCCTGTATGAAACCGCAGGCGGCGATCGCCACGAGCGGGAACGTGCGGAGACCGGCGCTCCGTTCGTTTCGTTCACGATCCCATGCGATAGGAAGTGCCAGCACATAGGCGAACAAGAGCGCGATGAGGTGGGGAAGAAATTTGAGATCGAATTCGTACCCGGAGAGCCAATCTATCATTCCCGTCCTCCCGCTTCTTTGCCTGAAGCGGAAACATGGTAAGATTATTCGCTCCGGCAAGGCGGTCAGAGTTTTATAAAACAATGGTCCGCTCTTGCCGGCCGCAGCCACGCCCTCGTCGGCCGTTGACACAACAGTTGCTACCTGCCCAGTCGAGATCGGGCAGGCCCGGAAAAATGGCCAGCTACAACCCGTCATACTGGATGACTATCGGCAAGCCGTTATCGTCCTCAGACGCTTCAGCAGCACGGCATGAATCAAAACTTTGTCGGATAGCCGGCCGCCCGGAATTCGATGACCCGCGCACGGGAAAGGGCGAGTTCGATCAATCCGTCAGACAGGCGATGCAGACAGATGCGGCGCTTCCACGGTCCATCTTCCAACGTGAAGAGGAAGCGGCCATTGCCAAGCGATTGCAAGGGCATGGCGCGGCGCGTCGGGCCAACGCCCATGCATACCGCACCCTCCCGGATTTCCAGCCGGGCGTCGAAATCATCGCTGATCCACACGCCCGCGAGGTCGGTGGGAATGGCCTCTGGTTCGGCAGGTCGGTAGCGCCTGAGCGCATGGCCGACCGTGCCGAAAATATCCGCCCCATCCATCCGCAACCGCAGGCTCGAGGTCGGTGACAGGCTGTCGACACCGCCCTCGGAGCCGGCGGGATAGACGGCGACCTCATCATCGAGCCTCGAGACGGAGGCCCTGTCGACCTTGATCCAGTCGGCGCCCTTGTCCGTCACATAGAAGCCGGGAACGAGATTCGATCCTGCGATTGGCAGGCTTGCGCCGAACAGCGCGGCCATCGCCTTCGCGGCGATGTCGGCAGTGTTGACGTCATCGCGGTTGGCGACGACCGCGCAGCCGGTCAGCGTCTCGGGGTCAATCAAGAGATAACTCTTGAAGCCCGGTTGCGAGCCGCCATGACCGACGAGATCGCGCTCGCCGATCCGCTGGCGCCGCAAGCCGAGCCCGTATCCGGTCACCTGCCCATCTAACATCTGGCGCGGAGCGGACAACAGGGCAAGTACCCCGGCAAGACTGCCCTTGCCACGCAGCAGCGCCCTGCCCCATTCGGCAAGCGACCGGCCGCTTCCTGTCAGGCTGCCGGCGGCGGAGAGATGCATGCCCTGCAGACCCATCTGCCAACCCGCGCCATCGAACCAGTAGCCGGTGCAAAGTCCCGGCACGGGATCGGTCCACATCTCGGCGGCGTACATCGCTAGACCCAGCCCCTCGCGGACAACACGGCGCAGGTAGTCGTCGAACAGAAGACCATGGTTGCGCATCGCCTCCTCGACGAGGCGATAACCGCCATTGGAATAATGGACCTCCGTACCCGGTGCATAATTGGTGCGCCGGAGCGCCGCGTGGAAGGCGAGAAGATCGGCCGCACGGGTCTGCGTGAAAATGGAATGGCCTATGAGGGTCAGGCATTCGCGCGTATCGGGAACGCCGCCCGACATATCCAGCGCGCGGCCGACGGTCACCACCGCCGTCGCGGCCGCAAGTTGCGGCAGGTGCTTGCCGAGGGGATCATTGAGCGAAATCGCCTCGGGATGCGCCAGAACGAAGCTTGCAAAGACATGCTTGGTGACTGAGGCATAGCGAACGACGCTGTCGATGCCGAACGGGGCGAGCGTCGAGAGGCTTTCCACTCCCCCGGTCCGCGCGGCCCGCAGGCCCTCAGCATCGAAGAGGATCGCGGCCCCGCCCGGCTCGCCGTCGCCCCAGCAAACGGCCGCATCAAGGACTGCTTCGGCCCCAGCCCAGTCCAGCGTCGTCATTCGCCGTCCGGCTGCGCTCACGCCGCCTTCGCCGCCTTCACGAAAGCGGCGATCTTGTCGATATCCTTGCGAAAGCCGCCTTCCGGCAGCGGCTTGTTGGTGTGCGTCAGCGAATCCACCGCCCAGGGCTGCACGGCGGCAATAGCCTCGGCGACATTGTCCGGGCCGAGACCGCCGGCGAGGATGACCGGCAGCTTGCTGCGCTTGACGATTTCGCGGCTCAGCGACCAGTCGTGGGTGACACCCGCCGCGCCGATGCCGCCGATATGGGCGGCGACGGAATCGAGAATGAAGAGGTCCGAATAGGGCTCGAAGGCGGCCGCGTGGTCGAGCGCCTCCGGCCCCGTCATCGGAATGGCCTGCAGGATGCGCAACGCGGGATAAAGCGGCAGAAGCCTTTCGCGCAGCGCCTTCACCTGCTCGGGCGTCACCAGCGAGATATTGCCGCAAAGATGCAGCACGTCCGGCTGAACCGCAGCCACCATGTCGGCGATGGCCCCAAGGTCGCTTTCGACCGACAGCGCAACACGCTGCGCCCTGCCCTTGAGGGCATCCGCAATCTCGCGCGCCGTCGCAAAGTCGATC
Source organism: Rhizobium sp. Root1212 (assembly GCF_001424985.1). Classification (GTDB taxonomy): domain Bacteria; phylum Pseudomonadota; class Alphaproteobacteria; order Rhizobiales; family Rhizobiaceae; genus Pararhizobium. The sequence goes on along the minus strand of NZ_LMDA01000002.1, from coordinate 97,618 downwards.
TCACCCGGCAGCCCGCGATTGGACGGGGTCAGGCCGAGATATTCGACGCCGGCCGCAGCAGCGGCAAGGGCCTCGGAAACGGTCTGCATGGTATAAATCTGGACTTTCACGGCGCTACCTGTGTCTGAATACTAGATGGATTTCGGAAGGATGGCGTTGACCATCCGCTCTTCGGTGAGTTGCGCCCGCTCGGCATTGCGCGCGACGAGCGCTGAATAAAGCGCGTCGATCAGGGCCATCTGCGCGATCTGCGCGGCCATCGGTTCGCTGCCCTGCTCGTGCGAGACGCTGACGAGCACGACATCGGCAAGACGCGCCAGCGGCGAGGCGCTGTTGCCGGTGATACAGAGCGTCGCCGCCCCGCGGGACCTGGCTTCCTGAAGCACGAGGACAGGGTCGCTGGTAATGCCCGAATAGGAGATGACGACGACGAGATCATCAGGCCCCGTCAACGCGGAATGCATGATCTGAAGCTGGGAATCGACCGGCGCATCGCAGCGCAGGCCAAGACGGATGCACCGCTGGTAGAAGGCTTGCGCGACGATGCCGGAGCCGCCGACGCCGCCGACCAGGATGTGACGGGCGCCTGCGATCAGATCGAGCGCCCTGGCAAATGTTGCCTCGTCCAGCACGCCCTGCGTATCGCTGACGGCCTGCGCCACGGCGCGAAAAAGACGGTTCGCAGCCTGGAGATCACTGGCTTCCGGCTCGCTTGTCGTCTCGGCACGGCCGCCGCGCGGCTCCTGCGCCAAGGCAAGCTTGAGATCGGTGAAACCTTCAAAGCCGGCAGTGCGGCACATGCGCAAGACCGTCGTGTCGCTCACGTCAGTCGCCTGAGCGATGGCCGACATGGAGTTGCGGATCGTCGCCCCGACATTCTCGAGAACCCACAATGCCACGCGCCGCTCCGAATCCGACAGCTTCGGAAGCACGCTGCGCAACCGGCTGCTGGCTGGGGCTGAGGGACCGCGCGGATCGACATTCATGAACGGTTCTCTCGCTGGCGAACGCTTTCGGGAACGAAGCTAGCATGGTGATGTTGTGGTGTCACTATAGACATGAGATTTTTGATGTGGCATCACTACATGAACGCAGCCGAGGTGCTGCACAAGCTCTTCGGGAGGAAATCGTGAAGCTGAAACGTCTTCTCATTGCAGGCGCATCCTTGGCACTGGCAGCATTCCCGGCCATGGCCGGCGAACTTACCTTCTGGCACGCCTATGCCGGACAGCAGGACAAGGTCGATTTCATCAACTTCGCGCTGGATGCCTTCGCCAAGAAGCATCCCGACATCAAGCTCGATGTCGTGGCCGCCGAACAGTCGGCCTACAAGACCAAGCTGAACACGGCGATGGCCTCCGGCAATCCGCCCGACGTATTCTACACCCTGCCCGGCGGCTTCCTGAACGCCTTCGTCAAGGGCGGCCAGATGTACGCGCTCGACCAGGACCTCGCCAAGGACGGCTGGCGCGAAAGCTTCCTCGAAAGCGCCATTGCCCAGACGAGCAAGGACGGCCACACCTATGCGGTGCCCGTCGACGTCGATTCCGTCGTCTTCTGGTACGACAAGGCGCTGTTTGCCGAAAAGGGCTGGACGGTTCCGAAGACCTATGACGAGCTGATGGCGCTTGCCGAGAAGATCAAGGCCGACGGCATCGTGCCCTTCGCGCTCGGCAACAAGGATTCCTGGCCTGCGACCTTCTGGTTCCAGTACATGGAAATGCGGCTCAAGGGCTCGGGCGTCGTCGCCTCCTTCGTCAATGGCGATGCCAATGCCACGCTCGGCCCGGAAGGCGAAAAGGCCTTCGAAAAAGTCGCCGAGATTGCCAGGAACGAATATTTCCCGACCGGCTTCAACGGCATGAGCGACCAGGAAGCCAACATGCTCTTCCTGAACGGCCAGGCCGCGATCCTGCTCAACGGCACGTGGCAGATCGGTGCTTCGGCCGATGCGCCCGAGGGATTCGAGCTCGGCACCTTCGCCTTCCCGACAGTGGCGGGCGGTGCGGGCGATCAGACCGACGTGCTGGCAGGCGTTGCCGCCTCCTTCGGCATTTCGGAAAAGGCCGAGAACAAGACGGATGCGGTCACGCTCCTGAAGTTCCTCTCCTCGCCCGAGGTGATGACCAAATATGTCGAGCTGCGCAAAACGATGGTGACCGTAAAGGGTGCAACGACGGAAGCGGCCGCCGGCCCCGTGCTCTACGGCATCAGCAACGACCTGATGAGTGCCGCCGGTCATCTCGATTCCTTCTATGACACGGCCATGCCGCCGGCAGCGACCAACACCTACTACACCGCCCTGCAGGGCGCGCTGGATGGGTCCGTGACGCCGGCCGACGCCGCCAAGCGTCTCGAAGGCGCGCTGAAGGAAAACAAATAGCCTCCCAAGGCTGCGGCCGCCGGGACGCCCGGCAGCAGCGCATATCTCCAGACGCCGGCGGGATCATGAGCACGGACATCGGCCTAGCGAAAAGACACAATCGGGCGACGCTTCTGTTTCTGGCGCCGGCGCTGATCTTCGTCTTCGCCTTTGTCGCCTATCCGGTGGTTTATGCCGGCTGGCTGTCGATGTTCGAATGGGACGGCGCATCGGCCCCGATCTTCGTCGGCGCGGGCAATTTTCTCAGGCTTGCCGCCGATCCCGTCTTCTGGGCATCGCTCGGCCGCAATCTGCTGGTCGCCCTCTCCGCCATCGTCTTCCAGGTTTTCCTCGCGCTCGCCATCGCCTATTGCCTGGTGCGCATCGTGCCGGCCTTCAGCCGCATCTTCCTGTTCTTCTATCTCGTGCCGGTCATGGTCAGCGAGATCTGCATCGGCCTGCTTTGGCGCTTCATGTACAACCCCTATTTCGGGCTGGTGAACGCCGCGCTGAAAGCCGTCGGCCTCGACAGCCTCAAGCGCGGCTGGCTCGGCGAATCCGAAACTGCCTTCCTCGCCGTCGTCGTGGTGATGAGCTTCACCTATCTCGGCCTCTATGTCCTGCTCTTCACCGCCGCCGTGCGCAGCGTGCCGGAAAGCGTCTATGAGGCGGCCGAACTCGACGGCGCCGGCGATATCAGAAAATTCTTCTCCATCACCGTGCCGATGGTGTGGGACGCCGTACGCGCCAATTCGCTGCTCGCCATCATCGGCTCGCTCAAAACCTTCTCGCTGGTCTTCGTGCTGACCAATGGCGGACCGAGCCACTCCAGCGAAGTCGTCTCGACCTATCTCTACAAGATGGGGTTCGGCAGCTTCCAGATGGGCTATGCCGCGACGATCGGCTTCGTGCAGATGGTGCTGACGGCGCTCGCCGCCTGGGTCGTCTTCCGCTTCCTGCGCCGCAAGGGGGATGCATGAACGCCGTCCGCCGCTGGAACCGCACGAGCACGGTCGTGCTCGCCCTCCTCACGCTGCATGTGCTGATGGTGATCTTCCCCTTTGTCTGGATGATCTACAGCACCTTCAAGACCAACAAGGAATTCATGCGCTCCGTCTGGTCCTTCCCGACAAGCCTGAATTTCGACGCCTATGTCGGCGCCTGGAGCGGCGGGGCGCTCGGCGGCTACGCGGTCAATTCGCTGATCATCATGGCCGGCGCGACGATCATCACGGTGCTGGTCTCGACGCTCGCCGGCTATGCGCTCGCCGTCTATCGTCCGCGCTGGATGCCGGCCGTGGAACTGTCGCTGACGGCAGCGATGGCCATTCCCGCCTATGTCGCCCTGGTGCCGCTCGTCGTGATGCTGCGCACCGCCGGCCTTCTCGACACCCATCTCGGTGTCATCCTGCCGACCGCCGCCTTCAACGTGCCCGTATCGATCTTCATCATGCAGGCCTTCTTCAACACGCTGCCGCGCGAACTCTTCGATGCCGGCCGTGTCGACGGCGCCTCGGAATGGATGATCTTCCGCACCATCGCCCTGCCGATCGCCCGACCCGCCATGTTCACCGTCGGCATCGTCAACATGATCTGGGTGTGGAATGACTTCCTGTTTCCCGTCGTCTTCATCAACAATCCCGCCCGCAAGACGTTGCCGGTCGGTCTCACCGATTTCGTCGGCGAGCATGTCACCAACTATCCGGTCATGCTGGCGGCGATCCTGATGGCGGCGATTGCGCCCCTCATCCTTTTCGTCTTCTTCGAACGCCAGATCACGGCCGCGCTCATCGGCGGCGCCGTAAAGGAATAATCTTTCCAGGAGAAATGCCCATGTCCGACACCCCTTCCAAAGCCCTCGAATTTGCCAGCCGCGCCGTCTTCTACGAGCCGGAAGAGCATTCCCAGTCGATCAGCTACCCGATCTACATGTCGGCGAACTTCCAGTATGGCGGCGACATCTACGACCAGATCGTCGCGGGTGCGCGCAAGGAAGTGAACATTTATTCGCGCTGCGGCAACCCGACGGAATACAAGCTCGAAGAGCATATCGCGCAGCTGACGGGCGGCACCGCCTGCCTTGCGACAGCCTCAGGCATGGCCGCGATCTCGCACGCCCTCTTCGGCATCATGAAGGCCGGCGACCATATTGTCGCAGACCTCACCACCTATTCCTCCACCCATGAATTCTTCGACCATCGCGCGCAGGATTTCGGCCTGAAGGTCAGCCTCGTCGATTGCACCGACGTGCGCGCCGTCGAAAACGCCTTCACGCCCGAAACGAAGGTCCTCTATGTCGAGGCCATCGCCAACCCGACGATGAAGGTCCCTCCGCTCAGGAAGCTTGTCGAGATCGCTCATGCGCGCGGCATCGTCGTCATCTGCGACAACACCTTCGCCTCCCCCGCCGTCTGCCGCCCGCATGATTTCGGCGTCGACGTCGTGGTGGAAAGCGCCACGAAATTCATCGGCGGCCACAACGATGCGGTCGGCGGCGTCATCACGCTGAAGTCCGATATCCTGCCGAAGGACTGGCTGGAGGACGTGCGCTGGAACACGCTGAACAAGCTCGGCGCGCCGCTCTCGCCCTTCAACGCCTGGCTCCTGCTGCGCGGTGCGCAGACGCTGGCGCTACGCCTCGAAAAGCAGTGCGCCAATGCGCTGGCACTCGCCAAGCATCTTGAGGCGCATCCGGCCGTCAAGCGCGTCTTCTATCCCGGCCTGCCCTCGCATCCGAACTATGCCTCGGCTTCGGAACAGCTGATCGGCGGTGGCGCCATGCTCTCCTTCCAGGTGGATGACGAGGCTTGCGGCGTGCGCCTGCTGAAGCGCCTGCAGCTCTGCTGCTTCGCGGCCAGCCTCGGGGGCCTTCGCACCACGACGCAGGTGCCCGCCACCATGGCCTTCCTCGATATTCCGAGCCAGGAACGCGAGGCGATGGGCGTCGTAGACGGCCTCGTGCGCTTCTCGGTCGGCATCGAGCACATCAACGACATCATCGCCGACGTCGACCAGGCCATCGATCTCATGCACGTCGATCTCTGAGGCGGAGAATATGGCCGCTATCGTCCTTCTCGGCGATATCAACATCGATCTGGTGCTCGCCATTCCCTCCTATCCCGGCGAGGGTGGCGAGGCGATCGCCACCGGCCAGACGGCCATGATCGGCGGTTCGGCGACGAACACAGCCTTCGCCCTTGCCAAAGCGGGGCATGACTGCCGCCTGATTGGTCGGGTGGGCATCGATTCCTGGGGTCGCGAGGCGCTGACCGAGCTTGCCGCCGCCGGCATCTCCACCCGCTGGATCGGCCGCGACGAACTGGAGCCGACCCAGATCAACGTCATCACCGTCAGCCCCGCCGGCGAGCGCACGATGTTCGCCTACCGCGGTGCAAATGCGCGCCTTTCGGCGGCAGATGTCGATCCGGCAGCTTTTGCAGGCGCAGCCCTGTTCCACCTTTCCGGCTACGCCCTGCTCCAGCCGCGCCAGGCCGAAGCAGCCCTCACCGCCATAGACATCGCCGTCGATGCGGACATCCCGGTCACGCTCGATATTCCCGGCGGTGTGGTGGCGGGCATCGCTACGCATGTAAGGACGCTCCTTCCCCGGATCGATACGATCCTGCTCGGCAGTTCCGATCTCCCCGGTCTTCTGGGACAGCCGAAGGAAACGGAGGAGGAAAAACTCATCGCCATGCTCCTGGAAAACGGCGTCAGGCGCGTGGCCGTGAAGGGCTCCGGTGGAACGGCATCCTGCCTTCATACGGCCGATGGCAGGGGCAGCGCACCCTGGTTCCCCGTCGAAGTGATCGATACGATCGGCGCCGGCGACGCCTTCGCCGCCGGCCACATCCACGGTCGCGTCACCGGCCTTTCCGGCCCCGACTGCTGCCGTCTCGCCAATGCCTACGGCGCGCTCGCCGTCACGCGTAAAGGCGCCGGTCGGACGATGCCTGCCCGAGACGAAGTTTGCGCCTTTCTGGAGAAGATCGAGCACTCCGCCTGATCAGTTTGTCCACGGAAACCGGTGCACCATATTGCCCTTGGCCGTCCGTTCTGGAGACTACGGTATCGTCCGTTATCTCATCGACGACGATCTTGAAGAACCCTGTGCAGGCTCGAAGAGGCGAAGGGCCAGACTGACATAGACCTTGCCTGCGAAAAGAAACTATACAAACGTATAATAATCCTCTTGCCTGATCAGGCGGTGGCGATATCTTGCCGAAGAATCATCCGCCGCCCTTCCCTGCGGCATTCCGTACCCTTCAGGATACCAGCCATGTCCCGCGATCCCCGCTTCGATATCCTCTTCGAACCCGTCAAGATCGGCCCGGTCACGGCGCGCAACCGCTTCTATCAGGTACCGCACTGTTCCGGCATGGGATACCGCTATCCCAACGCGGAAGCCCAACTGCGCGGCATGAAGGCCGAGGGCGGCTGGGCCGTCGTCTCCACCCAGGAAGCGGAAATCCATCCGACCTCGGATCTCACACCGGCCAATGAAGCGCGTCTGTGGGATGATGGCGATCTTCCGGCGCTTTCCGCCGTCACCCAACGCATCCACGCCCATGGCAGTCTTGCGGCCATCCAGCTCGTGCACAACGGCCTTCATGTCGCCAACCGCTTCAGCCGGATGATCCCGCTTGCCCCTTCGCACGCCATCACCGACAGCCTCGATCCCGTTCAGGCGCGTGCCATGGACAAGACCGACATCGCCGACATGCGCCGCTGGTATCGCAACGCCGCATTGCGCGCCAAAAAGGCGGGCTTCGATATCGTCTATGTCTATGCCGGCCACGATATGAGCGTGCTGCAGCATTTCCTCTCCCGCCGCCATAACAATCGCACCGACGAGTATGGCGGCTCTTTCGAAAACCGGCTGCGCCTGTTCCGCGAAATCCTCGACGATACGCGCGAAGCGATCGGCGACACGTGCGCGATTGCCGTGCGCCTTGCCGTCGATGAACTGATGGGGCCGGCCGGCATCACCAGCGAAGGAGAAGGCAGGGACATCATCACGGCGCTGGCGGAGCTTCCCGATCTTTGGGACGTCAACCTTTCCGACTGGTCGAACGACAGCCAGACGGCCCGCTTTTCCGAAGAGGGCTATCAGGAGCCCTATACCCGTTTCGTCAAATCCGTCACCACGAAGCCGGTGGTCGGCGTCGGCCGTTACACCTCGCCGGACAGCATGGCGCGAGCGATCCGGCAGGGCATTCTCGATTTTATCGGCGCTGCCCGCCCCTCGATCGCCGATCCGTATCTGCCGAAGAAGATCGAGGAAGGCCGCATCGACGATATCCGCGAATGCATCGGCTGCAACATCTGCACCTCCGGCGACAATACCAATGTGCCGATGCGCTGTACGCAGAACCCGACGATCGGCGAGGAATGGCGCAAGGGCTGGCATCCGGAAATCATCACGGCAGCTGCGGCGCCGGAACCCGCCCTCGTCATCGGCGGCGGGCCGGCGGGCCTCGAAGCGGCGCGGGCGCTTGCCCAGCGCGGCGTCGATGTCGTGCTGGCGGAAGGCGGCAGCGAATGGGGCGGGCGCGTGGCGCGCGAATGCCGCCTGCCGGGACTTGGCACCTGGGGCCGCGTGCGCGACTGGCGCGTCGGGCAACTGGGCGTGCGTCCGAATGCCGAGCTTTACCTGCACAGCCCGCTTTCCGCCGACGACGTGCTGCAATACGCCATCCCCCATGTGGCGATCGCCACCGGCGCAAGCTGGCGCATCGACGGTGTCGGACGCACCCACCGCATCCCCCTCGGCTTCATCACCGAGGGCAGGCTCGTCTCACCCGACGCCCTCTTGCGGGAGGGCGTGGCAGCCGTGGCCGAGGATGGCCCCGTGACCGTCTTCGACGACGACTGCTTCTACATGGGCAGCGTGCTTGCCGAACTGCTGGCCAAGGCGGGCCGCGCAGTGACGTTCGTGACCCCCGAAACCCAGGTCTCTCCCTGGAGCAGAAATACGCTGGAACAGGGCCGGGTGCAGCGGCGGCTGATCGATCTTGGCGTCGATATCATCACGGCGAAGGCGCTTGCCGGCCGCACCAAAGATCGGCTCGAACTCTCGTGCATCTATGGCGGCAAGTCCCAGGTCATCGACTGCGCCACCCTCATCCCGGTCACCGCCCGCCTGCCGGACGAAACCCTGTGGCTGGAACTGAAGGCGCGTGAAGACGAATGGGCCGATGCCGGCATCAGAACCGTGACCCGCCTCGGTGATTGCCTCGCCCCCGGTCTCATCGCTGCAGCGGTGTATTCAGGCCATCAATACGCCCGGGCCTATATGGAGCCGGCCGACAGGGATCTGGCACCCTTCCTGCGGGAAGATATCGCAAAGCTTTATGGTCCACGTTCTGCGTAAGGCAGGGCGAACCAAAACCGCAGGATAACGTGCAACCTTTTGATGGTGGGGCGACCGTTTGACGAGCCGCCCGATACTTTCGAAACGAGCTGCCATCGCCTTGATCCTCATGCCTCAGGGCACCCTTACGCAACTTGTCCCCGCCGCGAGAACACGGCGGGGTTTTCCTTTTCCATCGATATCGCGATAGACGGTCTTACATTAGGAAATCCGAGCCGGAGACGCCGGTAATGCCGACCAGATCGATCCGGAAATCGGCCGCGCCGTCACCGTTCACGTCACCGTAGACAGTCGTGCTGCCGTTTGCCTTGGTCGTCCACAGGGAGCCGGCGACGCCATCCATCGGCTTGTCGATGGTGAAGCTGAAGGCATTGTCGCCTGCGACCTTGGTGTTGGCATCGATCGAGGAGAGGTCGATCTTGTCGAGGCCGCGCTCGAAGTCCTTGATGGTGTCCCAGCCGCTGGTCGTGCTGTCGGAGACGGATTTGAACTTGAACATGTCGGCACCGGTACCGCCCCAGAGGCTGTCGCCGAGCGCGCCGCCGATCAGCGTGTCGTTGCCCGCATCACCGTGGAGGGCGTCGATATCGGCGCCGCCGTCGAGTTTGTCGTTTCCGTCGCCGCCCCAAAGCTGGTCGATGCCGACACCGCCATTGACGAAATCGTTGCCTGCGCCGCCGTAGACTTCGTCATAGCCGTCGTCACCGTTGAGAACGTCGCCGCCGGCACCGCCGTCGATCTTGTCCTTGCCGGCACCACCCCAGATGAAATCGACGCCGTCCTGACCGTAGAGGGCGTCATCGCCGTTTTCGCCGTAGATCATGTCATCGCCGGTGCCGCCGCCGATGCCGTCATTGCCGTCGCCACCATGCAGCATATCATTGCCGCCGATGCCGAAGATCGTGTCGTTACCGGCTCGACCGTCGATGTAATTGTTGCCGTTGCCGCCGGAGAGGCTGTTGTCGTAGCGGTTACCGTAGCCGCTTTGATCACCGCTGCCGCCAAGCGAGAGGTTTTCGATGTAGTCGCCGATCGTGTAGCTCGCCACCCTGGAAATGACGGTATCGCTACCGCCGCCGCCGGCTTCGATGACCTTGTCCGACAGGGTGTCGACCACGAACGTATCGTTGCCCTGACCGCCCCACATCGAATCCGCACCGGTGCCGCCGTCGAGGAAATCGTTGCCATCGCCGCCGTCGATGCGGTCGGCGTCGCGCCCGCCTTCGAGGTGGTCGTTGCCTGCACCGCCATAGAGATTGTCGTTGCCATCGTCGCCGAAGAGCATGTCGTTGCCGCTGTCGCCGAACAGATTGTCATGCCCGTCCTTGCCGCTGATGACGTCGTTACCGCCAGCACCCCTGAAAGTCTCGCTGCGGCCGGCGCCGGTCATGCGGTTCGACAGATCGTTACCCTTCAACTCCCCGCCGCCGTCGGGCGTTTCGAAATCGGCAAGCGTCATCGTGGTTTCCTCGTAGACATAATTGTCCACTTCGAGGTTCTCGACATTGGCGTCCAGCGTGTAATCGACGCCGAGTAGCACGCGCACGGTGTCGATGCCGCCATTGGCGTCCTCGTGGATGCGGGTGGTGAAGTCGCCGCCGATATCGATATAACGGTCATCGCCAGCGCCGCCGTAGAGGTCCATGTCGAGGTTGTCGCTGACATCGCCGACATTGAAGATGTCGTTGCCGTTGCCGCCATAGGCCTTGCCATAGCCGGCCAGAATGAACTCGTCGTTGCCATCCTCGCCATAGAGCTTGGCGCTGCTGTCGGTATAGTTGATGATGGTATCGTCGCCGCTACCTCCGTAGACGATGCCCTGCCCGCCCGGGAAGAATTGTGCGATCGAGCCGATGCGAATGGTGTCATTGCCGCCACCGCCATAGATCATGTCGTAGCCGTCTTCGGAATCGATGATATCGTCGCCGATGCCGCCGTAGATGTAATCGTCGCCGTCACCGGTGGTGATCGTGTCGTTGCCGCCCTCACCCTCGATATAATAGTTGTCGTCGTCCGGTGCTGTCCACTTGTTGTCGCCGGCTCCCAGCTTGATTTGATACTGACCCATCTGATGTTCGCCCTTCGTTGGTTTTCGAAAATCCACATGTCGGTTCGCGCCGACCGGATGGGGAGGACTATTGTTCGTTTTTGTTTCTGTTTGAGATCGTTTTGCTTGCGAAATTGTTTCAATTGTTTCAGTGACCGCTCCAAAACCGCGGCCTGCCGTTTTCGTTGTGTCGCATTCGAAATATCTAACAATTGCGGAAGCAGGTGTTCGCGCTTAAAATCGCCGAATGAAGTCAAGCAAATCTGTCACGTGCTCAGATGATGGCCATCTTTATGGATCGCCACGATCTGAAGGGATAAACCGCCGCTGACGTTGCCGAAGCACATCGGAAAAATCTCGAAATCCAGGACCAGTATACAAACGTCGCAACCGCATCGAGATCATGTTCCGTCACTCGAGGACTGGCGACGCGTCGCCACCAGATATGACCGATGCCCGACGGTCGTCTTCTCCGCACTCGCTCTGGCGGCAACAGCTCTCTTCTGGCTATTATCAACGAGTCCTGGCCCTATGGGCTATTCAGGATACTATTGTAAACGCACCAATCGACGGAGTTCAGGTCATGGCCAAAGGTCAGGTTCGCAGTAATAAAGAGACACGCAAACCGAAGAAGGACAAGAAGGCTGAAAAGGTTGCTCCTGTCCTGGGTTCACAGGTCAAGAACAGCGAGAGCGCGACTAAGAAAAAGTGAGCGCCTGCCGTGAAGCAGGGCTGATGGCGGCGACGAATAGGAACCGTGGAACCTTTTCCGGTGGTAGGTGGTTCACCCGTCGGAGGAATTCCCATGACCCCTAGGAACATTCTTTTCCTGATCGCCTGCCTATTCGTCTTCCTGGCGCTGCTGCTCGTCTACAACGGCTTCTACAAGCCTGCCGCGATGAACACGGCCAACACTGCTGTGATCGTCGCGCCATCCTGATTTCTCCGGAGCCTTTGCAGCACTGGCGACCTCCGCGTTACCCGGTTCCCGGAACTATAACTGCGATCTACAGTTGGTATCCTTCTGAGGAAGGTTCCCACCATGACTGAAAACAAAACTCCGACCGGGCTCTCACCATCGAGCGACCCATCCGCTCAAAAGCGGAGAAAGCTGCTATTCGGCAAGGGTGCCGTTGTCGTCATCAGCAGCATCGCCGTCGCGGCCTTCACGCTCTATGCGGTGATCGTGCTTTATGCGATCATGACAGCGCCGTGATCATACCCGCGCAGAGCGGGAGAATAAGAGCTCTTGGCGCGTTCCCGGTGATCGATGCTCCACGCTGATGGGCATGTCGGCGAACGCCGGATCGTCGGCTATGTCTCGATCGGCCTTGCTGCGACCTCTGGGGTATCCATGTTCCACGGGTCTGCTGCAGATTTCGCGACCGCCTCCGAAGCCGTGTGCAGCATTGTTGTTCCCGCTCTTCCAAAATGACTGTAAATGCCTGGTTGCAGACGTACCGCGTGCCGACTATGCTCCGCGGCGGCGTCAACGCCAATCAGTTTACGAGGATCACTATGGCAACCGGTACCGTTAAGTTTTTCAATCAGGACAAGGGTTTTGGCTTCATCACGCCCGACGATGGGGGCCAGGATGTGTTTGTCCATATCTCGGCGGTGCTGTCGGGCGGTCCTCTTAAGGATGGCGCGAAGGTCAGCTATGACATTGGCCAGGACCGCAAGACTGGAAAGTCGAAAGCAGAGGACGTTCGCGCGATCTGATCGACCTGCCTGACGCGGCGGCTAGTTGCCGCCGCCGATGGTTTCAAGGGTAAGCCGATCTGGTTCGCCGGAAACAACAGCTCAAGAGCGAGCCGGCTTATTCCCTGTGCTCGCAACCTCTTCGCTGCACAGCGTCATCGATGAGCGGCATTAAGCTCGAGGCTCCGCGATAGAGGAAATGCCGTAGACGTTCGCTGTGGGAGACCATCCCCTTACGGAAAGCGGACGCGATCTCGCCAGCGTTCACCATTGCAAAGCGCACCGTGGCTCTTATCTCTTCATGAGGAGGTCAACGGAGACGTGGGCGATGAAGGAATTCGTCATCGATATCGTATCGAACGATGAGGCAGAAATCGTGGTGCCGAGCGGAAATAGGGGCCGGCTCAGATGTTCTGTCGTTTGCCTCTGTTGCGAGCGGGCCGACCAGCCGATGGACGATGATGGCTGCGGCATTTGCGATGCCTGCCTTGGCTTACCGCTTCGCACAACGGATGCTTCAGACGGCCTTGAATTCCCGGCGATGCCGCCCTATCTATCTCTCACTACCCGTAATCGATGACTGCCTGCAGCGATGGTTCTGTCGCGCGTTCGTAGTTGTCCGGGTCCGAAGGGCGCTCCCCGAAAGGGTCGAGCGCCCTTCGTCATTTCGGCAGGGATCGCCCTGTTGAAACGATCATTTGACTTCCTGTCGTGACGCCCCACATCACCATCGTTCGTCCGTCTCGATCGGAAGGACGGGGCGGTTCGCACAGCACGCTGGATTGAACCTGCCCCATCGAATAGAAATATATGCAGGAAACGAAATGCCGCTTATCAGAAAGCAAGGCGCGTCGGCGCCGAAGGAACTCGGGCTGTTCTGGCCAATGCAGACGACCGAGGGAATGACGATCGACGTCTTCATCTATGCCAGCTCACTGCAATCGCTCGGCCCGAGTTCGGTTGGCCCGGTCGGATTGCTCAAGCGGCATAGGCCTGCACTCGAACGCATAGCGAGCGAAAAGTTCGATCGAGAGGGTGTTACCGACGCCAATCTCCTCCATATCACGGATAATGACATACGTTCTGCGCACATAAGCGAGACGACGGCAGACGAGGTCGAGTAAGGAGGCGGCGAGAACGCCAGCGCTCATAATTAACGGCGACGAGCTTTATGCCCCGGTTCGCGAGGTCATCCAGACGCCCACCAGCGTCACCGCCAGGCCGATGAACATGACCGGCGTCAAAGGCTCGGAAAACAGCGCCCAGGCCCAGAGCATGGTGACGGGTGGACTGAGATAGATCGCCGCGCTGACCTTGGCCACCGGGAACAGCCGCAGGCTGGTATAATAGACCGAATAGGCGGCGAAGGTGGCGATAAGAACCAGCCAGGCCATGCCGATGGCAAAGTCCATCGTCATCGGCGGCGCCATGTTTCCCTGGTATGCCGCGCAGAGGCCGAACAACAGCGCCCCGGTGAGCATATGGATACAGAGGCTCTGGTGCACAGGCATCCGAAGTGCCGGCCGGCGCTTGTGCAGCACCGACGCGAAGGCAAAGACCAGCATTGAGCCGATGGTGAGGCCGTAGGCCCAGAGCGGGGCTGTGCCCAGGCTGAGACTGTCGAGCGAAACGACAAGCACGCCCGCCACGGCGATCGCCGTGCCGAGCCATTGCCGGGCGCCGACCTTTTCGCCGAGCACGGGTTGCGACAGAACCGCGATCGCCAGTGGCAGCAGATCAGAGATCAGCGCGACCAGACCCGTCGGCACCCGCTGTTCGATCGCCAGCGCAAAGCCGCCGAGATACAGGAACACCGACATCACGCCGAACAGCATCTGCTCGACGACGACGCGCAGCCGCAGGCGCGGCCCGATGGCCAGGGCAAAGGGCAGCAGGATCAGCCCCGACAGCAGCGTGCGCCAGAACAGCACGAGCAGCACGCTTGCGCCCTCGCTGGCATAGCGGATGCCGACAAAGCCGGAACTCCACCCGATGACCAGGAGCGCCGCCATCAGCGGCCAGAGGAAGGGGTGGCGTGTAGAAACCGGCGCGGCAAGAGCTTGATCGGTCATCAGGGTTCCGTGGTGATGGACTGGCGATGTCCATAGGGCATACTGGGATGCACTTCACATGAAAAATTTCGATGGCGACGAGGGATGCCGTGGCATGGCTGTCATGCTGACAAGGTCGTGGGGAGGCTGATCGGCCGCATCGGTCATGGCGAGATAGAATCATATTCACTCCCACCTTCCAGCCATTTCCATTATCCAGCAGAGCTCTGACGCTAGGTTTTTGCGGTATTCGCCAGTCGATTCCTTCGAGCAGATAACGAAGATCAAGGACGACTATCGAAGCGAGTGGCAAGGCTCACCGTGTTTCTTTTTTCGAGAGTGAGCGTCGCCGATTGTCCAGCATCGCGTTGTTCGTCGTTCATTTTCCATCCCGACCCATGGCTTGTAGCTGTCTAACGAGCTCTGCGATTTGGGGATTATCCGGCTGCAGACGCGCCAGCGCCTCCGCAAATCTGAGTGTTTCGCCATAGCGGCGAAGCTTCAGCCCGATCTGAATGGCCGTGCCGAGCAGATCGGGGTCCGTTGCGCCATCTGCAAGGGCCGGATCGAAGAGCGCAAAAGCGTCCTCCATTCGGCCGACGGAATCCAGAGCGATCGCTGCCGTTGTCCTGTATCTGGCGTTGCCGGGATTAAGACGCACGGCCGTCTTCAGTTCTCCTATCGCCTCCTCTATTGCCTTCTGGCGCACGAGCGACAAACCGTGCCCGTAGCGAAGGTCGGCCCGGTCCGGATCGGCTGCCACGGCTTCCGCGTATGTCTGTTCCGATTTCCCGCCCTCCCCTGTTGCGCGGTAGAGTTCGGCGAGGTTGATGCGTGCGCCCGCAAGGGCGGGATCGAGTTGGATCGCCTGGCAGAGTGCCTTCTCCGCTTCCTCTGGACGTCCCTGTTCGAGCAAAAACGTTCCATAGCCGCTTTGGGTCTCGGCAACGTCAGCGTTTGCTTGTACATACGTTTTCAAGTCGGCCACTGCACGGTCGAAATCACGACGTCTATCGCCGAGAAAGTCCAGCGACTGCGTGGCTCCCAGCGCCCTGGCCGCAGCCACCCGCACCGCGCGCACGTCGTCGCTGACGAGACCACCGATGGCATACAGCCGATACTGCGGCGGCAAATTGGCAGCGGCCTCGGCTGCCCCAAGACGCACCAGCGAGTCGGGGCTCTCCGCTGCCGCCTTCACATCTGCAGCAACATCAGTTCCAGCGAGCCTGCCCATCTCGGCAATAGCGCTTCCTTCGACTATTCCGGCCTGTTTTCCGTCGCCGACCAATGTCCGCAAGGCCTCGATCGCAGCATCGTTGTTTTTCGCAGCGGCTGCGAAGGCATGTGCGATCGTCGGTCGCTTGCGCCAGCCTGCGCCAAACCATTTGTCCAGGATTTGCGAGGCCCACTTGTACGTCCTGCCGTTGTGGCACGACGTACAGGCGTTCGGCGCTCCGTACATCTCCGAAAGGTCGGGCCGCGGGATCACGAAAGAATGGTCGCGCCGACGATCGATCTTCATGTAGGTCCGCTCGGGCATGTGGCAGTTGGCGCAGAGTGCGCCAGCGGAGCCTTCCGGATGATGCGTATGGGCTGGAGTATCGAAAGTGCCGCTCGGATCGGCGCTGCTAAAGCGCTCCGGCACATCCGAAGTGTGGCATTGTGTGCAGAGCGCATTTCCAACGGCCTTTACGCGGCCCTCATGCGGGCGGTGGCAGTCGAAGCACGTCACGCCTGCTCTTGCCATCTTGCTCTGCTGGAAGGAACCATATTCGAAGACCTCATCCAGAATTTGGCCGTCTGGAAAGTAAAGATCGCTACGCAGCAACGCCGGGGAAAAATTGTCGAGAAAGGAGCCTCCCGGCTGATAGTCATCGACAAGCCGGGTCCGGCGCGCATGGCAGGCGAAGCAGGTGTTCGCATCGACCTTCGACAGGCCGAAGCCTGCAACTGCTGCCGTTTGCGCATTCCTAAGTTTGGCTCTCGCCCAGTCGACATGGTTTGCACCACCGCCGTGACAGGACTGGCAGCCGATGCTGGTCGCGACATAGGATGATTGATACTCGGTCGCCTGCGGTTGGAAGCCGGTCTGGGGATCGGTGGAATGACAGTCGATACAGGTGCGGTTCCATCGATAGAACGGACCTGTCCAATGAAACGTCGAGCCAGGTTTCGCCGGGGCGCCTTCGCCGAGCCAGAACCATTGCTGTTTTTGCGTGTCCCAGGCGATATCGAGAGCCTGCAGCCTGCAGCTTGCCGCTGCCGAGGTCGATCAGATATTGTTGGAGCGGCTCATAGGCGAATGTGTACTTGACCTCGAACTCCGCCTCCTTGCCGTCCGGCCCTTCGGTGCGGACGATGAA
Organism: Rhizobium sp. Root1212; assembly: GCF_001424985.1. Classification (GTDB taxonomy): domain Bacteria; phylum Pseudomonadota; class Alphaproteobacteria; order Rhizobiales; family Rhizobiaceae; genus Pararhizobium. Next base: position 80,721 of record NZ_LMDA01000002.1, on the reverse strand, counting down.
CCGGCCGCCCCGACGTGAGAAGTGTTGATTTGCACTGAGAGCTGACCCGAGAGTTGCGCCGAGAAGTGCCCCGCCTTTAGGTATCGTTCGTGTCAGTCGTGGTGGTCAAGTTCCTGTGTTTCTCCGTCGTCGTTTTGGTCTCATGAGCCGAACTGTTTGAAGCGGAAGCTGCCGTTTCCGGTTTCGAGGATGTGGCAACGATGGGTGAGCCGATCGAGCAGCGCGGTCGTCATCTTGGGATCGCCGAAGACGCTGGCCCATTCGCTGAAGCTCAAGTTGGTCGTGATGATGACGCTGGTGTGCTCGTAGAGCTTGCTCAACAGATGGAAAAGCACCACCCCGCCTGAAGCGCTGAACGGCAGGCAGCCAAGCTCGTCGAGAATGACGAGATCGGAATGCGCCAGGCGGTTGGCGATCTGGCATCGAAGCTCCAACCAGTGGTTCAGGGCATCCAATGATGGAAAGCGCGGAACAGGTTGGAAGAAGCGATGACGCGCATCCTGAACGTTCTTCTCGACCTGTCCTTTTTCCCAACCGGATGCCGGATTGCAGAACTCGGGTTCGAACACATAGTGGCTTGCCATCGCCATGAAGCGCACGTTGACGTCGCGCTCCTTGCCACGGCCGACCTTGTCGATCGCCGTGCGCATATTGTCGTAGATGCCGCGGCCGGGATGCCGCCAAACACGCGGAAGGCATGGTTGCGGGCGTCGAACAGCATCTCGCGCGTCTGCAGGAGATAGGCCCGAACGATGAAGGCACGACTGTAGCTCAGCTTCATATGCGCCACCTGCAGCTTGGTGCGCTCATTGCCGATGATGGCCCAGTCCTGCGACCAATCGAACTGGAACGCTTTGCCCGGTTCGAAGGCCAGAGGCACTAACATTCCCGTGCCCCGTCGTCTGGAATTCCCTCTGCCGGTCTGCCTTCCATTCCTGGGCAAAGGCCGCAACACGGCAATAAGAACCGTCATAGCCGAGGCTCACCAAGTCGGCATGAAGTTGCTTCAGGGTGCGCTTTTGCTTGCGGCCCTTCTTGGATTCCGTCTTCAGCAAAGCCGACAGCCGATCCGCGAACGGATCAAGGCTGCTAGGTCGCTCCGGGACCTTGAACTTCGGCTCCACGCCATCAAGGCGCAGGTATTTGCGGACAGTGTTCCGGGACAGGCCGGTCCTGCCCCCGCTGAAACCTCGCGAGGGATGATTGGAACATGGGTCAAATCTCAGTGATAATTTCCCCCAATCCCGGGTTAGCTCTCAGTGCGAATCAACACTACCCGCCATTTTCATCACGGCCGTGGACAACGAAATCCTCGAGCGCGAAGCGCTCAATGCCGGGTGTGTCGCATATCTTCATAAGCCATTCCCGGCGCAATCTTTGGTCACGGCCATCAACGATGCGCTTCAGCGTTCCTCCCTCTCTTGAGGCCGTTTGTTCAAATCCCTCATCATCATCCTCGCGCTGGGAGCAATTGTGCCGTGGCTGAACCCTGTCGGGAAGCAGAAGGAAGAAGATGATGAGCATTCGACTTAGCGCTTTGTTTTTGATCGCCTCACGCTGGTTTCCGGCCAGACTATGGCCCAGGAACTGGGCGACAAACAGCTCGTGCGCACGCTCGGGCGGTGGAGGGTGTCGCGCCCGCCATCGATCTAGCCATGGTGGAAGAAGCGTCCGCAAGTGCCGACAAGGGCGTTGCCGGCCTTCCGTACTGGCAGCACCTGTCGAAACTCTCGCAACTGATCGACGATGCCCTGCATCATCCGAACTTGCGGCAATACAAGGTTCAAGCTCGACGGGCGACGCTCAGCACAATCTCCAACTCAGTGAGGAACGGGTGAACGTCATTACTGAAGCGCTTTCCACCGAATTCGCCATCGCGCCGGACCGTCTCTTTGCCATCGGCGTCGGGCAGGAGTGGCCTTGGACCCGGCTAACCCGCAGGCTGCAGACAACCGTCGCGTCCAACTGATAAACTTGGGACTCGTCGACGAATGGGGTCGCCCACCATGCCGATTCACAATGAACTTTTCGTTGGCGACGTGGCGAACGGTCTGCGGATCGCTATGGCGTGGCTCGTCGTCACTTCGGGAACAAGAACGTTACTCCCGCCCTGAACCCCCATCCTTGCGGGCCATTTTCGGGGGACTGCGCCCAGTAGCGGGCGCCCGCAGTGAAGCTGACGGGCTGTTCACCGAGTTTCACCAGTTTGGACACTTGAAAATTGACCGGAACCGACCACTCGTCTTGCACCCAATCGTAGGAGCTTTCCGTGTTCAAAGCAAAGGTCCAGGCATCGGGCGTGGTATAGGAAACAAATGGCTGCAGAAACGTCGAGCTGACATCCTGCCGGTCATTCCGGCCGGCGAAAGACCAGATATGATTGGCCAGTAGACCATATGTCCAAGGCCCATCCTGCTTCAAAGCAACAGCCGTGGGGCCGGCTCCCCATTGTCCAGTTCCAAGCAGATCGTCGGTTGCCGTCGGGATAAGAAAGGCCGGTCCTGCACCCCAGATGATCCCGTCGGGACCAGGTTGCTTCGGAGAAAAGAACAGGCTCTGAGTGATATCCCCGAGCCCGAACTGGTGTCCGGATTGTCCAGCTATGTCATTCTGCGAAATCACCGGCAGAATCGTGCGCGAGATGACATTCCAGTCTTCGTTGAGCGAGATGGGTATGACCGGCTGGATGTTGAGGACTTCGCGATTGCCATCTTCCGAACCGTATCCACGATCATAGTTGAACTGAAAAGGCACGCTGATGAGCGAAGCGATCGGATTGCTGAGCTTCTTGGCGAGGTCCGCGCCGGACTCTTGCCCCAGGGCTGACCCGGCGGTGGCCATAAAAAATACCATCGAACAAGCAGTTCTGTGATGCGGTCTCATTTTATGATCCGGCCCTTCGATTCAAAGATTGTCCATGCCGTCTCGCCTCAAGACGGCGTTACTTCAGCGTCCGCGGCGTTCCAACCGCTTACACTCGCGGCGATCGGTGTGCTTGATGTTTTTCAACGCCTACCGAACGTCGCGCGGCACGCGATTATCTTAGAACCGCACGACCAGACCGAGGACTGGGCCCTGCTGGACCGCATCGAACACGAACCCATCATTGCTGTAGTCCACACCCAGGGCGCGGTAGCCGGCAGTCGCCGAAATCGTATCGCTGAACCGGTAGCCGATGGCCGCCGCGACGTCCCAATCGAGGTTGGCGCCGCCCGCGCCGATGAAACCCCATCCTGTCAGATAAATTTCCGGAGTGAGCGAATAGGTGCCGCGAAAGCCGGCCAGGCCGTCCACCCAGGTTTCCTCATCGCTCCTGGAACGCCCGTCGAGAACCCCGCCGCTGAAGGAAAGCTGGCTTTCGACGGACCAGACCCGCAGGCCGCCGACCACTTCGAGCCTTGCGCCATTATTCTCCAGGAGGGAGTATCCTACACCGAGCAGCCCCGCAAAGGTTTCGGATTTGAGCTCGACGTCCGTGGCCAGGATACCTCGTGGTGTACCGGCCTGCCCCGAAATCTTGGAATACATGACATCGCCGAAGATGCTGTAAGGACCGTTGCGAGCTTCACCCATGGCCATGGCGCCGAAGTCGAGGTGGTCCAGGATATCGCTGAAGCTGGCATCGACGTCCACGGTAGGCAATCCCAACTGCCCGACTTCCCCGTGCAAACCGGCTGCCCAGAAATAGGGGGCAAAAGAAAACGTCCAGCCGTCTTCCGTCGTCGTCTGCTGAGCCTGCGGCGTCATCGGCGAGTAGATGTCGGCAGCCATTGCCCCATGACCGACGAGGCTTGTTCCGATCGCTGACAGAGCGAGAAGTAGATTTGATTTCATGCTGACCCCCAATAGCGCCGCGTATGCGACCAAGTTCGATTTACGTTCTCGATCATTGTAGATGGAGGCCGCGTTTTAACCAATTTACGTTCTCGCAAACCTCCAGCTGTCTACCGGCTGCAGTGCGATCTCGCGGTCCGACTGCTCCTGTCTCAAGTATTCTTATCGGTCGTACCCCTTACATCGGGCGGCCCGACAAGCATCTCGACATTTTGAGCGTAATTCTCCCGCCCGTTCTGATCGACGATCGCTGCGGGGCCGAAACGACCAAGCCGCGGCGGTTCCAACTGCTTGCGCGGCTCCGGCCGTCGCGTCCACGAAGTGGTCGCCAAGTTCAAGGCGGCTATCGGTCAGCGTTTGGCCGCTCGACAGGCGGTGGCCGATCAGTTGCACGATCTCGGGCGACTCGGCAAACTTGCTGTGGTGCAGACTATCTTCCGCCTTGATCTTGGTGAGGTCAATCACCGAGATATCGTTTTCGGCCAGTTCCTCGTTGTAGGGTGGACTGCTCCGGGTCGATGGTCCGAGCCGGGAAACATTGCCCCAGACCCGTTGGGAAAATGCAATAGCACGGCGATCGCGCAAACGAACAGCGTAAAATGCGGGCGTTGATCGCCCATGTCGGCAATCTGCGAGCCGAAAATATCAACATCGACATCCGGCGCCGCCAACATCACATCCTTGAATTTCTTCGGGAGCCCGCCGTTGCGGATCGCCATCTGGCGGAGGGATTCGAGCGCGAGCCAGTTGCCCGTCGAATGGGCCAGGATCGACACTTCCTTCACCTCCGGATCGCATGCCAGACTGCGTCGAGATATTGGAAGACGTTATTCACTCAATTCTGCTGGCCAAAGGCATTGGTGTGGCCCTATGGGTTACTTCAGGGTTAACGGCAGGGAAGCGGCACTTGGAACTCAAATGGCTGGAAGATTTCGTCGTGCTCACCGCGACCCTCAGCTTTTCTCGGGCGGCACAGGAGCGTGCGATCACGCAATCCGCCTTCAGCCGGCGGATCAAGCAGCTGGAGAACTGGCTGGGCGTACTTCTCGTGAACCGAGCCACCTTTCCGGCGGAACTCACGAAGGAAGGCAAGGCATTCCTTCCAGTCGCGCAAGAGGCCATTCGTAATTTTTACAGCACACGCGACACCCTGCGCCCCAAGGGACCGCGAGCGGACGTTGTCGCCTTCGCCGCTTTGCAAACGCTGGCCGTCACCTTCTTTCCTCAATGGCTCCGAGATCTGGAGCGGAACGTCGAGCCGCTCCGCTCGAAGCTCGTCCCGGATAGGGGCGGAATCGAGGACAATGTCGCGATGCTCGTCGACGGCGATGTCGACTTTTTCTTAACATATGCCCATAGCGACGTGCCGTTCTTCCTCGATACCAACCGCTTTCCGTTTATCGATATGGGCGAGGAAACGCTGCTGCCGGTGTCGTTGCCCGATCCGGAAGGACCGCCGCTCGACCGGTGCACCGAGACAGGCAAACCGGTTCCCTATCTGAGCTACGGTGAGTACTCCTTCTTCGGCGTAGCGCTGGCCAAGCGTTTCAGCTCGGAACACCCTTTCAAGCACAACGTCGTTCACGAAAACACTATATCGGTTGCGTTGAAGGCCATGGCACTTGCCGGTTGGGGGGTCGCCTGGCTTCCCGAAAAGCTCGTCGAACAAGAACTGCTCGATGGCCGCCTTGCGCCAGCAAGCCGTGATCCCCGCTGGAACATCGACGTCACGATTCGCATTTATCGCCACGCCGTCACTTCGCGACCGGTCGTGGAGCGATTGTGGCGCGGCATTCGCGATCTGCACACGCGGTAAGCGCACGCCCCCTTCCCGGAAGGCTGTCTCACGCGGTGGACGGCCCGAAAAACCTGCCTATGCATATTTTTCATAGCCCTTGGAAAACAATGCATTGGCCTATCCGCGCTTTATTGCCTAGCTTCCGCCCGAACAGAAAATACGAGGCAGGTTGTGGGCAGGACGGTATACATAAATGGCGCCTTCAAGGCGGAAGAAGATGCTTTCATCTCGATTTTCGACCGTGGTTTTCTTTTTGCCGACGGCATCTATGAGGTGACCGCCGTGATCGACGGTCGTCTGGTCGATAACGACCTGCATCTCGCCCGGCTGGAACGCTCTCTCCACGAGATCGCAATCCCGATGCCGATGGCCATCGAGCAGATTCTCGAAATCCAGGTCGACCTGATCCGCCGTAACCAGTTGAGGGAGGGCGTCGTCTATCTGCAGGTCACACGCGGCTCGGCCGACCGCGATTTCGGCTATGCGGAAGGGATGCGGCCAAACTTCATCGCCTTCACGCAAGCGAAGTCTCTGGTCGATGCGCCGTCCGTTCGCAACGGCGTCGCCGTCGATGTCACTGACGATCCCCGCTGGTCGCGGCGCGACATCAAGACGATCATGCTGCTCGGTCAGGTCCTCGCCAAGAAGAAGGCCAACGCCGGCGGCTTCCACGAGGTCTGGTTCGTCGAAGACGGCTATATCACCGAAGGCGCGTCTTCAACGGCTTTCATTTTGACCAAGGACAACGTGGTCCTCACCCGGCCGAACTCCCAGGCGGTACTGCCTGGCTGCACTCGCCGCGCGCTCCAGAAGCTTGCCAAGGAAGGGGGCGTGATCATCGAAGAACGTCGCTTCACCCTCCAGGAAGCCTATGAGGCAAAGGAAGCATTCCTGACGAGCGCGTCGAGCCTCGTCACGCCCATCATCAGAGTTGCACAACGGGTGATCGGGGACGGAACCCCCGGTCCGGTCACGCGTCGTCTGCAAGCCGCCTATCTAGATCTCGCTCGCACCCGATCCGAGCCCGTCCTGTAGCGGCAATGACACCCACCAAACAACGATAAAGGAAGGGAACTATGAAAAAGCTCAGTATCCGCGCGACGGCGAAGGCCGCACTGCTTGCAACCACACTGACGGTTGGCGCCGCAGGCGCCGCATCCGCCACCGAAGGTTACGGCGATTGCCCACTGACAGGCACCAAGGGCAGCGCCTCCATTACTCCGGCGGTCCCCGGCCAATTCACCGTCATCATCAATCTCCCGGCGGTTGGCCAGTTCAACGGTGATACGCCGGAGACGATCAAGGACGGCTACGAGTTCTGCATGGCCGTTAACATCGCTCATCGCCTTGGCCTTGACAAGGTCAAGCTGGTCAATGCCTCGTTCGATTCCATCGTCGCCGGCCAGAACAAGGATTTCGACGTTGCGCTGGCTCTGATCTCGGTCACCGAACCGCGCAAGAAGGTCGTCGATTTCTCGGTTCCCTACATGACCTCCGATTACGGGGTTGCCGCTAAGGCAGGGTCGGGCGTCACCGAAGCGACCATCAAGACCAGCCATGTCGGCGCCCAGGCCGGAACGACGCTGGTACCGTTCCTGCAGGAAACGCTGAAGGTCGAGAACCTCGACGTGTTCGACGATACTGCCTCGATGTTTACGGCCGCCGCTGCCGGCAAGGTCGATGCCGTCATGACCGATCTCGGCGTCGTTCTCGGTCAGGTGGCTGCATCCGGCGGCAAGCTCGTCACCGTTGGCAAGTACGCGACCGGCGGCCAGACCGCCGGTATCTACCAGAAGGGCTCTGAAAGCGGCCCGGTCATCGACAAGATCATCGAAGAGCTGAAGACCGACGGCACGCTCAAGAAGCTTGAACAAGCCTATCTCCTCGAGTCCTACGGCGGCGTATCGCCCGACGACATCCCGGCCTGGAAGCCGTGAAGCAAGGATAGTCCCGATGTCCACAACGGCTTTCGAAGCCAGGGAGGAGCGCGCCGGCAAATGGCGCGCTCGCAACCAGGTCCGCACCCACGGCAGGCGCGCGCTTTGCGTCATGCTGTTTTCTCTCGTCACATCAGCCGTCGTCGTCTACACGGCGCTCTACATCCGCAACTTCGTGGTGGCGCAGGGCTGGCCTGCGACGGCTTCGACCGCGGTCGCAATCCTCGCTTCAACGATCCCGCTGATGGTGGTCTGGGGCGCGTGGCGTGCTGTCTCGGGTTCGTCGCGGGCGGCGAGATCGGCCGACATCTATGCGGGCCGCGAACTCGGCGCACGATCGTCCGATAGCTCCTGGAAGGCTCTTTCCTATGCTGCGGCGCTGCTCATCGTCTGCGCCATGGCCTGGTTCATGGTGGTCAACGACGCGGCGGTCAGCCGGACGTTCTTCGACGTCTCCGTGATCGCCATCTCGTTCACGACGGTCCTCAAGGCCTTCGGCACCAACGTTTTCATTTTCCTCGTCTCGGGCTCGCTCATCCTCGTCTGGGCCCTCATCGTCGCCATCGCGCGCACGCTGCCCGGCGATGCTGGCAAGCCGATCCGCACGATCGCCATCATCTACGGCGATCTATTTCGCGGATTACCGGCCATCATTACGATCTACCTTATCGGTTTCGGCCTGCCGCTGACCGGCCTGCCGTTCCTCAGCGACCTGTCGTCGAACGCCTATGCGATCATCGCGCTGACGCTGACCTACGGCGCCTATACGTCGGAAGTCTACCGCGCCGGCATCGAGAGCATCCATCCGAGCCAGGTCGCCGCCGCCCGATCGCTAGGCCTCTCCTATTTCAGGACCATGCGCTACGTCGTGGTCCCACAGGCGGTGCGCGGCATCATCCCGCCGCTGATGAACAATTGCATCAGCCTGCAAAAGGACACGGCACTTGTCGCGATCATCGGCACGATCGACGCCTTCAACCAGTCGAAGATCATCGCCAGCAATCATTTCAACCTCTCCGCCGTCACCACGGTTGCGATCATCTTTATCCTGATCACGATCCCCCAGGCCCGTTTCGTGGACAGGCTGATCGAGCGGGATCGCAAGAAGATGCGATCAGGAATGTAACGGAAGGGAGCAGATACAATGGCACTGGTCGAAATAGACAAGGCATACAAGCGCTACGGCGTCTTCGAAGTTCTCTCCGGCATCTCGCTTGATATCGAGGAACATGAGGTCGTGTGCCTCATCGGCCCCTCTGGCTGCGGCAAGTCCACGCTGCTGCGCTGCATCAACAGGCTGGAGACAATCCAGGAGGGCGAAATCCGCCTGCACGGCGACCGGGTGACCGGCCCCGGCGTCGATCTCGACGCCTTGCGCCGCGAAATCGGCATCGTCTTTCAGGGCTACAACCTCTTTCCGCATATGAGCGTGATGGCGAATGTCACGCTCGCACCGATCAAGGTGCTGGGCATGCCGAAGAAGGAAGCCCTTGAAAAGGGCCGCGCACTTCTTTCCCGCATCGGGCTGGAGCACAAGGCCGACGAATATCCCGACCGGCTTTCCGGCGGCCAGCAGCAGCGCGTGGCGATCGTCCGCGCCCTGATGATGGACCCAACGCTCTTGCTGCTCGACGAGATCACCTCTGCGCTCGACCCTGAACTCGTGTCAGAGGTTCTCGACATCGTGCGCGATCTGGCGAAAAAGGGCATGACGATGGTGCTTGCCACGCACGAGATGGGATTTGCCCGCGAGGTCGCCGACAAGGTCTGCTTCCTGCAGGGCGGCGTCGTCTACGAACAGGGACCGCCGTCGCAGATCTTCGGGCAGCCGCAGGGCGAACGAACCCAGGCGTTCTTGAAGAGCATCATCGAAGCCGGGCGTCTCTGACGCCTCTGCCGGAAAGGACCCCGATCACATGACCCCGACAGCCCGCGATTTCGGCATCGTCTGCGGAACCCTGCCGACCGGCGCGCGCAACACCATTGCCGATGTGCCCGGCGTGCGGGTCGGCCACCACACGCTGCGCGACGGCGACATCAACACCGGCGTGACGGCGATCGTGCCGCATGCCGGAAACCTTTACCGCAAGAAGGTGCTTGCCGCATCCGACGTCATCAACGGCTTCGGCAAGAGCGTCGGCCTTGTGCAGATCGACGAACTCGGCACGCTGGAAACCCCGATCCTGCTGACCAACACGTTTGGCGTCGGCACCTGTGCCAATGCGCTCATCCGCGAGGCCATCGCCGCCAACCCAGATATCGGCCGCGGAACCTCGACCGTCAATCCCGCGGTCGGCGAATGCAACGACGGACCGCTCAACGACATTCAGGCGATGGCCGTGACGGAAGAGCATGCCCTTCTGGCGCTCGCGGACGCACAGGACCAAGTTGCACAGGGCAATGTCGGAGCGGGGGCCGGTATGACCTGCTTCGGTTTCAAGGGCGGCATCGGCTCGTCGTCACGGCGGCTCAAGCTGGATGGCACGGATTTTCATGTGGGTATCCTGACGCTGACCAATTTCGGCCGGGCGGGCGACCTCGTCCTGCCCGACGGCCGCCGCCCGAAGCTGCTGCGCGACGACGATGCGGAGAAGGGCTCCGTCATCATCGTGCTGGCGACAGACGCTCCGATGGAACATCGGCAACTGCATCGCGTCAGCCGCCGTTGCGCCGCCGGTCTCGCCCGTCTCGGCGCCTTCTGGGGCCATGGCAGCGGCGACATCACCATCGGCTTTTCAACCGGCGTGACCTTCGACCACGATGAACCACGTGATTTGGTGCCGATTTTCGCCCTTAATGAAAACCGGATCGACGAGCTTTTCCGGGCAGCCGCTGAAGCGACGCAGGAAGCGGTCCTCAATTCCCTCTGCGCGGCGGAAGCAATGACCGGCCGCGGGGGCCAGAAGCGGCAGTCCCTCGCCGACTGGCTGCGCAAGGCCGGCAGCTGACGATGCCGGATTGGCATGATCTCGGCATCGCCGACATATCAAGGCTTCTGCGCTCCGGCGCGATGACCTCGGTGGCGCTCACCAAGCATATGCTGGCCCGTATCGAAGCTATCAACCCAACGTTGAACGTTTTCATCACCATCGCTGCCGATTTTGCTCTCGAAGCTGCGGAAGAAGCCGACCGGGATGCATCGAAGGGGCGCTGGCGCGGTCCGCTGCACGGCATCCCGATCGCCATCAAGGACAATATCGCCGTCGCGGGGGTCCGTATGACCTGCGGCTCGAAACTGTTTGCCAATCACGTGCCGCAGAGGGATGCGGACGTCGTACGGATTCTGAAGGATGGCGGTGCGGTCCTCCTCGGCAAGGTCGGCATGCACGAACTCGCCTATGGCACGACGGGCGAAAACCCATTCTGGGGGCCGATCCTCAATCCTCGCGACCCCGATCTCGACGTTGGTGGTTCCAGCGGCGGATCGGCAGGCGCCGTTGCCGCCAAGCTCGCATTTGCGGCCCTTGGAACGGACACGGCCTGCTCCATCCGCTTTCCCGCCCATTGCTGCGGGATTGTGGGTTTCAAGCCAAGCTTCGATGCGATCTCGACCACCGGTGTTATCCCGCTGGTCAAGCGGCTCGACCATATAGGACATTTGACGCGCAATGTGAGCGATGCCGCCCTCACCTTTGCTGCGAGCGCCGGTCTCGATCTCCCGACGCTTGATAGCACAGGCGTAAAGGGCATGAGGATCGGAGTCATCAGACGCTTCTTCTTCGATGCGGATGCGCGAATTTGCGATACGATCGAGGAGAGCCTGCGGATCTTGCAGGCCCATGGTGCAGTACTGCTCGAACTGGACAAGCCCGATATCGCCGACAGCCTCGATATGACGGGCTATCTGTTTCGCGAAGCCTACGACGCGTTCGCAGAGGATTTCGCATCGCATGAGGCGCTGTTCAGCCCAGGCGCACGGGAAAAATTCGCCCGCAAATCGCTGATATTCTCAGCCGATTATGAAAGAGCATTGCGCTGGTCGGCCGTTTTCGCAGGCGAGATGGATGAATTGTTGGGCGATTGTGACGTCCTCGTCGCGCCGACCGCTGCGACAATGCCGGCCATGCGCGGACAATGGCCCGCCGACTACGACCTGCTGGCATCGCGAAACGCAACGGTGTTCAACCTGTCGCGCCAACCTTCAGTGTCGATCCCCGTAGGGTCGGGGTCTGGCGCGCGGGTCGGGCTGATGATCAACGCACGCCGCGGTGAGGATTTTCGGCTGTTGCAGATGGCCACAGCGATCGAAGATGGTTTGCGCACTGTCCATCCATAGCGGCGGCCGCGTCAGGACGCTTTCTAGTGTTAATCGTGGCTGCCGTGTGTCTCAGCGGGTAGCCGGCGGTCGATGAAATCACGCATGAGGGCGAGCGCTTCGTCACGCAGGATGCCGCCGGAATGCAGGCCGAGGCGCAGCCACAGTCCGTCGATGAGCGCGCTGATTAGATGCACCGTCTGCCGCGCCTCCTCGTCGGGCAGCACCGGTTTGAGTGCCGATAGAAGGTTGGAATGCATGCGGACCTGAATGACGGCCTGGATGCGGGCAAGCTGCGGCTCACGCGGCACTTCTCCGCACAGCGACAGCCAGGCATGTGTTCAGTCCCGGCATCCGGTGGATTGGATCGAGGATGAATCTGTCGGGCTCTGAAGTCCAGACCTTGCAGATAACTTCGTAGGGTGTGAGGCTGCCGAGGGTCTTGAGCCTGCGGGCGAAGTTGTAGGCGGCGAGGAAGTCGGCGAGATGGCGGCGCATTTGGTCGTGGCGCTGCCGTGACGAACTTGTCCCATAGTACTTCCTTCCATTCTGCAGAAAGGATCACACCATCAAACCGTGGGATCAAACACTTAGCTTGGAAGCTGCCGAGACATAGAGGTGGCCGGTGATAGCGGGGGCAGCCAGAAGCACTCGATCTGAACAATTGACCACGCGCACACACGTATCAGGCAACGGGACGCGGCATCATCGCTTAGCCATGGGCGCAAGCGGGCCGAGGCTGTCGAGATAGGCCGAGGCGCCATTGTTCTCATAGGTGGAGAACACCACGTCGCGGTCGCGGTACGACTTCAGCACCTGGCCGAGACCGTTGGCGCCCTGCGCGCGGACCTGACGCACCAGACCGAGATCGACATTGATCGGGAAGATTTCCGCAACCTGCCCGCATTGGTGCACGACGTTGCCGGTCGGGTCCGCGACCAGCGAACGGCCGACGCCGCCCGCGTCGAGCCCGTTCACGTCGACGACGTAGCAGGAGAACATGACCGCCGTCGCCTGCACGATCGCCAGTTCCGCCTTGCGGTCCGTCGTGCCGGTCAGCACGGGGTGGAGGAGAACCTCGACGCCCGCCGAGGTCAAAGTGCGCGTCGTCTCGGGGAACCAGATGTCGTAGCAGATCGAAAGGCCGAAGCGGCCGACATCCGGCACATCGAAGATCAGGAATTCGGTCCCGCCGGCAACCCCGGCCTCGAAGGGCCGGAACGGAAACATCTTGTCGTAGCGGCCGGCGATCTCGCCCTGCGGATCGATGACGACGGCATGGTTATAGGTCTCGCCGTCCCGATGCACGAAGAAGCTGCCGGGGATGATCCAGACGCGATGCTTGACGGCCAGCGCCTGGAAGATGGCGATATCCGCCTGCGGGTCCTGGGCGGCGCAGGAATGCAGGGGGCCATGCATGGCGAGTTCGGAAAAGACGATCATGTCGGTGCCCGGAAAGAGCGCCATGGTCTTTTCGATCTGGATCGTCATGGCCGCGATGTTGCGGCCGCCGATCGGCACGGACATCTGAATGCCCGCTATCATGAAGCGGGTGTTGTCGCGCGGACCGGATGAGGCCGAGGTCGCCTCCGCATAGGTAAGAGAGCCTGACATGAATTTGAAATCCCGTTGAAGCTATTTGCCGGGGCGCGTGCCGGGTTTTGCCGTTACGCCCCCCATGGGCAGCGCGGAGACGAGGTCGTCCAAGGCGACACCGCGGTAGGGTTTGCTCGACTTGAGCACGATGTAGCTGGAAAGATTGCCTATTCTGGGGCCGAGCCTCAAAAGTTCGTCGGACAGCATCTGGTAGGAGGAAATGTCGGGGCAAACGAAGCGCACGAGATAATCGATCGGGCCGCTGACCTTGGTGCATTCCACCACATAGCGCATGTTCTCGACCATGCTCTCGAAGATTTCGAAATCCTCGTATCCGTGGCTGTTCAGCGTCACGGCGGCGATGACATCGACATGGCGGCAGACCTTCGTCAGGTCGATGCTCATATGATAGCAGATGATGACGCCTGCCTTCTCGAGCTGTTTGACGCGCTGCAGGCAAGGGCTCGGCGAGAGGCCGACGGCTTCGGCCAGTTCCTGGTTGGTGACGCGCGAATTGGCCTGCAGATAGGCCAGGATACGCACATCCGTAGGGTCCAGCCGGATCTCTCCCTCGATATCCTTCATTCGCTCGTTCCTTTTAAACTGATCGGTCCGCGTTTCCGTCCGACAGATGTTCCCAGGCGTAGTACGCAACAAGCTGAAATAGCGCAACGAACCGCGCCTTAAGGATACGGCTGATTTCTGTCAAGCACGCCATCGGGGCCGGGTTTTTCGCCCTTGGCCGGCCTTGCGACACACCCGACACAAGCTACCGCAAAGATGCGTACTTGCGGCAGTAAATGTGGGAACAGGGGCGAAAATTGTCAGCACCTTTGCCGAGCCCGACGCTACAGTTCGGACATAAGGGAGACATCGGAGGGAGGAACGATGGCATCGTCTATCTTTGAGCAGATTACGCGCAAAAAGCCGGTCGCACGGCTCATGGCGGACACGTCGGACACAAGTGACGGGCACGGGCATCTCGGTCGCTCGATCACGCTGTTCCAGTTGATCATGTTCGGCGTCGGCGCAACCATCGGCACGGGTATTTTCTTCGTGCTGAGTGAGCAGGTACCCGTCGCAGGCCCTGCGGTGGTCATTTCCTTTATCATCGCGGCCGTCGCGGCCGGCCTTTCGGCGCTCTGCTACGCTGAGATGAGTTCGATGATCCCGGTTTCGGGCTCCTCCTATTCCTACGCCTACGCGACGCTCGGCGAAGGCGTCGCCTTCTTCGTTGCAGCCTGCCTGGTGCTCGAATACGGCATTTCCGCCGCGGCCGTCGCCGTCGGCTGGGCCGAATATGTGGAAAAGCTGCTCTTCAACATCACCGGTATCGTGCTGCCGGGCTGGATGACCAAGGGGCCGATCAGCCTGGCTGGCGGCGATAATCCCTTCGCCATGACCTTCTTTCAGGAAGGTTCCGGCCTCATCAATCTACCGGCCGTCATCCTCGTCACGCTCTGCTGCGTCCTGCTGCTGCGCGGCGCAAAGGAATCGGCCCGCGCCAATGCCATCATGGTCATGGTCAAGCTCGCCGTTCTAACGCTCTTCATCGTGATTGCCGGCAGCGCCTTCGACAGCGCCAATTTCACGCCTTTCTTCAATGAGAGCGGCTTTGGCGGGGTGCAGGCGGCGGCGGCCTCGATCTTCTTCACCTTCGTCGGTCTCGACGCCGTCTCGACGGCGGGCGAGGAAGTCATCAACCCGCGGCGCAACCTGCCGCTCGCCATCATATCGGCGCTGGTCATCGTCACCGGCTTCTATGTGCTGGTCGCCATTGCCGCCCTCGGCGTGCAGCCGGCAGGCGCTTTCGACGGACAGGAGGCGGGTCTCGCCACCATCCTGCAGAACATCACAGGCTCGGTCTGGCCGGCAAACATGCTCGCCGCCGGCGCCGTGATCTCGATCTTCTCCGTCACGCTGATCGTGCTCTACGGGCAGTCGCGCATTCTCTTCGCGGTCTCCCGCGACGGTTTGCTGCCTTCGATCTTCCACAAGGTCGATCCGCGCAGCATGACACCGGTCGCCTGCACCATCATCGTCGCGATCTTCGTGTCGCTGATCGCAGCTTTCGTTCCATCCGGCCTGCTCTGGGATCTGACGAGCATGGGCACGCTGACCGCCTTTACCGTGGTTTCGGCCGGCGTGCTCATCCTGCGTTATACCCAACCCGACATGCAACGCGGCTACCGTGTGCCGTTCGGCCCTGTGCTGCCGGTGCTCAGCATCACGGCCTGCCTCTATCTCATCCTCAAGCTCAGCTTGATGGTCTATCTCGTCACTGCCGTCTGGGTCGGCATCGCCGCGCTCGTCTACTTCGGCTACTCGGCTCGCCACTCGCGCCTCGAACAGCCGGATGCCGTCGGCGAGGTGGCATGATGAAGCTTCTCGTCGGACTTTCCGCCGACCAGGGCGGGCAGGAAGCGCTGGCTCTGGCCGCCGTGCTTGCCCGCTCCTGCAAGGCCACGCTCGTCGCCTGCACGGTGACGCCCGACACCTGGGGCCACCCTTCGCCGGCACGTGTCGACGGTGAATACGGCAGCTTCCTTGCCCGGCATACCTCGGCCGTCCAGACCGAGGCGAAGGCCTCGCTTCCCGCAGATGTGACGGCGGAATTCATCGCCGTTTCCGCACCTTCGGCCCGCGAAGGCCTGATCAGGGCCGCTGCGGATGTGGGGGCGGACTGCCTCGTGCTCGGCTCGGCGCGAGACGCGCCGCTCGGCCGCTTCGGTGAAGGTGGCGTGACCACTGAACTCCTGCGCTCGGCGGATTTGCCGATCGCGGTAGCGCCGCATGGCTACTCGGCCGGGCCGGAAACCCGCGTGCATCGGCTGAGCGCCGCCTTCAGCGGCTCCTCCTCCTCGCCCGGCATCGTCGCGCGCAGCATCGCACTGGCGAAGGAATATTCGGTGGCGCTTCGTCTCGTGACCTTCGTGGTGCGCGACAAACAGATGTACCCGACAGGCGCCGGCTACGACGCGGAGCAGTTCGTCTCCAACGTGCTGCGCGAACAGGCGCGGGATGCGCAAACGGCTCTCCTCGCCGACAGGCAGGGGCTTTCCGGCGAGATCGCCGACGGCCCGACATGGAAGGCAGCCTTCGAGTCGCTGGACTGGCAGGAGGGCGAGCTTCTGGTCCTCGGCTCCAGCAAGCTTGGACCGCTGCTGCGCGTCTTCCTCGGCTCGAACGCCCGCAAGATCGTCCACAACGCGCCGGTGCCCTGCCTGATCCTGCCACGCGGCGAAGAATAACAAGACCGCAAATATCATGCCTGAGGGAGACAGAATGACCACGAGAACGTTCAATCAGCCGCTCGGGGGCAATGAGATGCCGCGCTTCGGCGGCCCCGCCACCATGATGCGCCTGCCGACACAGCCGACCACGGAAGGGCTCGATGCCTGCTTCGTCGGCATTCCCATGGATATCGGCACCTCGAACCGGCCGGGCACACGCTTCGGGCCGCGGCAGATCCGCACCGAGAGCTGCATGATCCGCCCCTACAACATGGCGACGCGCGCCGCCCCCTTCGACAGCCTGCAGGTGGCCGATATCGGCGACGTCGCCATCGATACCTTCAACCTGCCGAAATGCGTCGACATCATCACCGATGCCTATCGCGGCATCATCAAGGACGGCTGCAAGCCGCTGACGCTCGGTGGCGACCACACGCTTTCTTACCCGATCCTGCGGGCCATGGCCGAAAAATACGGCCCCGTCGGCCTCATCCACGTCGATGCCCATGCCGACGTCAACGAGCACATGTTCGGCGAGCCCATCGCCCACGGCACGCCCTTCCGCCGCGCGGTGGAGGCCGGCGTGCTCGATACCAAGCGTTGCATCCAGATCGGCGTGCGCGGCACTGGCTATGCCGCCGACGATTTCGACTGGCCGCGCGAGCAGGGTTTCCGCGTCGTGCAGGTGGAAGAGTGCTGGTACAAATCGCTGGCGCCGCTGATGGAGGAAGTCCGCGCGCAGATGGGCGACCGCCCGGTCTACCTCTCCTTCGACATCGATAGCCTCGACCCGTCGATCGCGCCCGGCACCGGCACGCCGGAGATCGCCGGCCTCAACACGATGCAGGCGCTGGAAATCATCCGCGGCTGCTGGGGCCTCAATCTCGTCGGCTGCGATCTGGTCGAGGTCTCCCCGCCCTACGATCCGTCCGGCAACACGGCGATCACCGCCGCGAACCTCCTCTTCGAAATGCTTTGCGTCCTTCCCGGCGTCCAGAGGCGATAAAACAATGGCAGCGACTTCCCTTACCACCGGCGAATATCTCGTCCGTCTTCTGGAATCCTACGGCGTCGAGCTGATCTTCGGCATTCCCGGCGTCCATACGGTCGAACTCTATCGCGGCCTGCCGGCCACGAACATCCGCCATATCACGCCGCGCCACGAACAGGGCGCGGGCTTCATGGCCGACGGCTATGCTCGCGTCACCGGCAAGCCTGGCGTCTGCTTCATCGTCACCGGCCCCGGCATGACCAACATCTCCACCGCCATGGGCCAGGCCTATGCCGACTCCGTGCCGATGCTGGTCATCTCCGCCGTCAATTCGCGCGAGCAGTTGGCCATGGGCCAGGGCCGCCTGCACGAGCTGCCGTCGCAGCGCAATCTCGTCGCTGGCGTTGCCGCCTTCAGCCACACGCTGCTCGATCCCGCGCAGCTTCCCGAGGTGATGGCCCGCGCCTTCACCGTCTTCAACTCGGCGCGCCCGCGCCCGGTCCATATCGAAATCCCGCTCGACGTCATCGTCGCGCCGGCCGACCATCTTTCCGCCGAGGCCTGGCCGCTGCCCGGTCGCGCCGCGGCGGACCCGGCTGCCATCGCCAAGGCGGCCGCGATCCTCAAGGGCGCGAAGCGTCCGATGATCGTTGCCGGCGGCGGCGCCGCCGATGCGTCGGCCGAAATCACCGCCATCGCCGAAAAGCTCGATGCGCCGGTGTTCATGACCATCAACGGCCGTGGCGTCCTGAAGCCCGGCCATGCGCTGACCCTGATCGGCAATCTCAGCATGCAGCCGCTGCTCGACGAGCTGGCGGCCAGCGACGCGATCCTCGCCATCGGCACGGAATTCGGCGAGACGGAAATGTATCCCGAGCCCAAGCCGCTTTCCTTCGGCGGTCCGCTGATCCGCATCGATATCGACCCGGCGCAGATCGTCACCGGCCTGCGCGCCGACGTGCCGATCGCAGCCGACGCGAAGCTCGCCGCCGCCGCTCTGCTGCCGGCGCTGGGCGATGCCCGTGTGGCTGGCGAAGGGGCGGTCCGCGCTGCCGCTATCCGCCAGGCGGTCGAGGCCGGGCTGTGGCCCGCCTGCCGCACCCACGGCGCCCTGATGGAGATCGTCACCCGCACACTGCCCGACGCCACGGTCGCGGGCGACCAGACCGAACCGGTCTATGCCGTCAACCAGTTCTACCAGGCGCCGCAGCCGCGCTCGTTCTTCAATTCCTCCACTGGCTACGGCACGCTCGGCTACGGCCTGCCGGCCGCGTTTGGGGCGAAACTCGGCGCGCCGAAACGGCCTTCCGTTTGCCTCATCGGCGATGGCGGGCTGCAGTTCTCGCTGCAGGAACTGGCGAGTGCTGCGGAAGCGGGCATCGCAACCGTGGTAATCATCTGGAACAATCGCAGCTACGGCGAGATAAAGGCGTTCATGGCCGAACGCGATATCCCGCAGATCGGCGTCGATATCTTCACGCCGGATTTCGTCGGCCTCGCCAAGGCACTCGGTTGCGAAGCGTCGCTGCCGGCTACGATTGCCGAGCTGGAAGCCGAGCTGAAAGCTTCGACCACTCGCAAGGTGCCGACCGTGATCGAAATCCGGGCGGGCTCTCCGCTCGCCGAAACCCTGGCGGCGTGAGGCGGCGATGCGAAACCAGCTCTTTATCGACGGCCGCTGGCAGGACCCGGTCGAACCGGGCAGCATCCCCGTCTTCGATCCCTATCGCGGCACCACCTATCACGCGGTCGCGGCAGGCGGCCCCGCCGATGTGGACAAGGCGGTCGCTGCCGCCAAGGCCGCGTTTCCCGGCTGGCGTGATGCCGGCGGTCGCGAACGTGCCCACTATCTCGGAGCAATCGCCGTAAAACTGCAGGAGCGCGCCGAGGAACTGGCGCGCCTCTCCTCCCGCAACAACGGCAAGCCGATCGCCGAGGCGCGCATCGACCTTTCCGATGCCGCCGCATCCTTCGCCTACTACGCCGAGCAGGCCATCGTCCTGCAGAACCGGCAGGACGCCGAGGTGGCGCTGCCCGACGACGGTTTTCATGCCCGGCTGCGCCAGGAGCCGGCGGGCGTGGGAAGCCTGATCGTGCCGTGGAATTTTCCGCTGGTGACGACCTCGTGGAAAGTGGCGCCGGCGCTTGCGGCCGGCTGCACGGTGGTCCTGAAGCCTTCGGAAATCACCCCGGTCGTGGAACTCGAACTCGGCGCCATTGCCGAGGAAGTCGGCCTGCCGGCCGGCGTACTCAACATCGTCACCGGCACCGGCGAGCGCGTCGGCGCGCCGATGACGACCCATCCGGACGTCGCCAAGGTTTCCTTCACCGGCTCGAACGCCGTTGGCGCGCGGGTCATGGCCGCCGGGGCGCCGGGCGTCAAATCGGTGAGCCTCGAGCTTGGCGGCAAGTCGCCGATCGTCGTCTTCGAAAACGCCGATTTCGACGAGGCGGTGGAATGCGTGCTCGGCGGCATCTTCTTCAATGCCGGGCAGATGTGCTCGGCGACCTCGCGGCTGCTGGTGGAAAAATCGCTGGCCCCGCGCCTGATGGAAGCCGTGATCGCCAAGGCCCGCGCGCTGAAGCCCGGCGACCCGCTGGACGAGGCGACCGAAATCGGCCCGATCACCATGAAAGCGCAGCAGGACAAGGTGCTCGCCTATATCGAGCGCGGCAAGGCGGAAGGCCTGACGCTTGTGACTGGCGGCGGCAAGCCGGCCGGCGACGGCTGGTTCGTCGAACCGACGATCTTTGCCGACGTGCCGACGACCAGCGCGCTGTGGCGCGAGGAGATTTTCGGGCCGGTGCTCTGCATGCGCACCTTCGAGACCGAAGACGAGGCGGTCGCCCTCGCCAATGATTGCGATTTCGGCCTCGTCGCCACCGTCGTCTGTGGCGACGACGTGCAGGCCAATCGCGTCGCCGATGCCATCGAGGCCGGCCATGTCTGGATCAACAGCCCGCAGGCGATCTTCGTGCAGACATCCTGGGGTGGCTTCAAGGCGAGCGGCATCGGCCGGGAACTCGGGCCGTGGGGAATGTCGTCCTATCTGGAAGTGAAGCATGTCACGTCACGCCTGAAACGCTGACGCAAACGACGGACCGGGGGGCATGTCGAAGAAGAAGAAAGACAAAAAGAAAGAGAAGAAGCGCGGCAAGCGCAAGACGCAATCGAAGAAACATCAGGGGTACATCATGGAAACCATTCGCAACGTGGCCGACCTGCGCGTCGTCATGCACCGCAACGAACGCCCGATCTATTTCATCTCCGCGACGAACTTCAACCTGATCGGCATCGACGAGTGGGTGCGGAATTTCAAGTTCGTGAGCTATATCGATTGCTTCGACGGTCGCCACCCGAATGTCTTCGTCCCCTCAGAAATACCCCATGCCGAATTCGAGAGCATCGAGGACATCAACAACTACCTGCTGCAGCACAAGGAAGTCATCGACTACATCACCAAGCGCGGCGGCCGCGCGGTGGCCACCTTCCTGATGTTCGACGAGACGACCGAGGAGATCTGCAGGGACCTCGGCATCGAGGTCTGGTTCCCGGCGGCCAAGCTGCGCCAGCGCTGCGACAACAAGATGGAGACGGTGCGCATCGGCAACAAGGCGGATGTGCCCTCGGTGCCGAACACGCTCGCCCCCGCCCGCACCTATGAGGAGCTGCTGTCCTCGGCCAGGAAGGCCGGCATCGGCAATGACCTCGTCGTGCAGACCGCCTTCGGCGACAGCGGCCACACCACCTTCTTCATCGCCAGCGAGGAGGACTACAACCGTCATGCGGCGGAGATTTCAGCGGAAGACGAAGTCAAGATCATGAAGCGCATCAAGTGCCGCGGCGCGACCATGGAGGCCTGCACCACGGCCTCGGGCACGCTCGTCGGCCCGCTTTTGACCGAAGTCGTCGGCCAGCCGGCGCTGACGCCCTACAAGGGCGGCTGGTGCGGCAACGAGATCTTTCCGGGCGCGTTCTCGGAGAAAATCCGCGCCAAGGCGCGCGACATGGCCTACCGCTTCGGCAACCAGCTCCGCGAGGAAGGCTATCGCGGTTACTTCGACCTCGATTTCCTCATCGACATCGAGGACAACGAGGTCTATCTCGGCGAGTTGAACCCGCGCATCTGCGGCGCCAGTTCTATGACCAACCACGCCGCCTTCGCCTATGCCGACGCGCCGCTGTTCCTGTTCCACCTGATGGAATTCTCCGGCATCGAGTACAAGATCGACGTCGAGGAACTGAACGACCGCTGGGCGCGAAAAGAATTTATCGACTCGTGGTCGCAGGTGGTCATCAAGTCGACCGAGGATATCGTCGACATCGTCACCCATGCGCCGTCGTCGGGCATCTACCGCATGGCGCCGGACGGCAGCGTCTCCTATGACCGGTTCGACTATCACCGCCAGGCGATCGAGAACGAGCAGGAAGCCTTCTTCCTGCGCATCACCGGCCCCGGCGACTATCGCTACGAAGGTGCCGATCTCGGCATCCTGATCACGCGCGGCCGGGTGATGAACGACGAATTCGAGCTGAACGAACGCGCCAGCAACTGGATCAAGGGCATCAAGCGCCTATATGCCAGCAAGCCGCTGACGGAAGTTCAGCGCGAGGAGGCGCCCGACGCCGGCTCGTTCAAAATCCTGTAGTGGGGTATCATGGATCTTCTGTTTGAAGCCATCGACGAAGACATGCCCGGCCCCAAGTGGCGCCGGGTGTTCGATCGCCACTGGCACGCCTACAGCCGCTGGTTCGTGCGCGACGGGGTGCGTACCCGCGCCACCTATCTGGAAAGCCTGAAGGCGTTGCGGGCGCATATGCCGGAACTGCTGCCGACCTACGAGGCGATCGTCGAGGCGGCCGGCGGCGGCGATCTGGAAGCCCGTTTCCTCTCGATGTGGCGACCGCCCTTCTATGTGGGCGGGTGTTCGCAGGCGATCGTCACCGGCGCGGAACCGGCGCTGATCCGCAACTACGACTACAGCCCGCGGCTTCTCGAAGGCACCTGGCTCGCCTCCCGCTTCAACGGCAAGCGGGTGGTCGCGGTGGTCGATTGCCTGTGGGGCGTGCTCGACGGCATCAACGAGGACGGCCTTGCAGTTTCGCTGTCCTTCGGCGGACGTACCGCGGCAGGGCAGGGCTTCGGCATTCCGGTGGTGCTGCGCTATGTGCTGGAATTCGCCAGCAATACCGCCGAGGCTGTGGCGATACTCCAGCGCGTCCCCGTGCATATGTCCTATTCCATCGCCGTCATCGACCGGACGGGCCGCCATGCGACCGTCTATGTCAATCCGGACCGGCCTGCCGAAGTGGTGGAGCGCTGTGTCAGCACCAATCACCAGCATGGGGTGGAATGGACGCGGCATGCCGAGACCACCAAGTCGGTGGAGCGGGAGAAGGCGCTCGAAAAGGCGCTGGCCGGATCGACCGATAGCAAGAAGGTCCTGGCGAGCTTCCTGCATCCGCCGGTCTACCAGACCTCCTACGGGCGCGGCTACGGCACGCTCTACACGGCCGTCTACAAACCGCTCGACGCCTCGGTGGAACTGGTGTGGCCGGGTGCGGTCTGGCGGCAATCCTGCGAGACCTTCGAGGACGAGGTCCGCACCATCCGCTTCAACGACGGCGATTCCGGCGGCTTCGCGCCAACCTTCAAACAGGGCGCCGTCAGTAGCTGAGCCGGTTCCGGTATCGGCAACAGAGAAAATTGCAGGCAGACAGAGAGGCTGGAGCCGGTTCGTAAAGCGGGCGGTTTCCGGGGTAAGGGAGGCTTGAAATGAAAATAGTCGTTCTGGGGGCCGGCGTCGTCGGCACGGCGGCGGCATGGTACCTCTCGAAGGATGGCCATGAGGTGATCGTGCTGGACCGTCACGAGGACGTGGCGCGCGGCACCAGCCAGAGCAATGCCGGCCTCGTTTCGCCCGGCGATTCCACTGCCTGGGCCTCGCCGGCCGCCCTCACCACCTTCATCAAGTCGATGTTCCGCTCCGATCTCGGCATCAAGGTGCGCTTCAGCCTCGATCCGCAGTTCATCTCCTGGTGCCTGCGCTTCCTGATGCAGTGCACGCAATCGCGCGCGGATGCCAATACCGAGGTGAAGCTCCGGCTCGCCTTCTATGCCCGCCAGTGCATCAACGCCCTGCAGGAGGAGACCGGCATCTCCTACGACGACCGGCGCAAGGGCATTCTCTATTTCTACCGCTCGCAGCAGAGCATGGATGCCGGCGCCAAGCATATGCAGTACATCGCCGACCGGGGGCTTGCCATCGAAGTGGTGGATCGCGAGCGGCTGGTGGCGCTGGAACCGGGCCTTGCGGCGGTAAAACACCAGCTTGCCGGCGGCGTCTATTCGTCGATGGACCAGACGGGCGATTCCTCGCTCTTCACCCGGAGCCTTGCCGAACAGGCGAGCGCACGCCACGGCGTCGAATTCCGCTTCAAGACGACCGTTACCGGTCTCGATATTCAGGGCAACCGCGTCAAGGCGGTGCTGACGGACAAGGGGCCGGTCGCCTGCGATGCCGTCGTGCTGTCGCTCGGCCCGGAAAGTTCACTGCTGGCACGCAAGATCGGCATCGACGTGCCCGTCTATCCCGTGAAGGGCTATACGGCGACGCTACCGATCGACGAGGACAAGGGGCCGACCATGGGCGGCGTCGATGAGGACCGGCTGATCGCCTATTCCCGCCTCGGCAATCGCCTGCGGCTTGCCTCCACGGCGGAGTTCGCCGGCTATGACCGCTCCTTCAAGCCCGCCGATTTCAAGACCATGTTCCGCACGGCGCACGATCTTTTCCCCGGCGCGATCGACGAGACCAAGGCCGTGCTCTGGTCCGGCCTCAGGCCGATGATGCCGGCCTCGGTGCCGGTGCATGGACGGGCGCGCTACGAAAACCTCTTCCTCGACACCGGCCACGGCCATGTCGGCTGGACCATGGCCTGCGGCTCCGGAAAGCTCGTCGCGGACCTGGTTTCCGGCCGCAAGCCCGACATCGACACGACGGGCCTGCTCTACAAAAACTGAGCATTCCCAGGAAAAGCGACACACGAAGGATTGCCATGTCCGATCCGCAAGTCTCCATCGATCTCGCCCGTATCGAGCACAATGCCCGCACGGTCGTCGATCTCTGCCGCCACTCCGGCATCACACCCTTCGGCGTGACCAAGGGCACCTGCGGCATGCCGCAGGTGGCGCGCGCCATGCTGCGCGGCGGCGTCGCCGGCATCGCCGAATCCCGCTTCGAGAATATCCGCCGCCTGCGCGACGCCGGCATCGATTGCCCGATCATGCTGCTGCGCAGCCCGCCCTTGACGCGCGTCGAGGAGCTGGTGCGCAGCGTCGATATCAGCCTGCAATCCGAGCTGCAGCTGATGCGCGAGATATCGCGCGTCGCCGAGCGGCTCGGGCGGGTGCACGACGTCATCCTGATGATCGACCTCGGGGACCTGCGCGAAGGCATCTGGCCCAACGATCTGGTGTCCACGGTCGAGGAAGTGCTGACGCTGCCCGGCGTGCGGATCGCCGGTGTGGGCACCAATCTCACCTGCTTCGGCGCCATCGTGCCGACGCAGGACAACCTCACCCAGCTGGTCTCCCATGCCTACAAGGTGGAGTGCATCCTCGGCCGGCCGCTCGACTGGGTGTCCGGCGGGAACTCCTCCTCGCTGCCGCTGCTTCTGGCCGGCGGCATGCCGGCCGGCATCAACAACTTGCGCATCGGCGAGGCCATCCTGCAGGGCGGCCGCGACACCTTCCTCACCGAGCCCTGGCAGGCGCTCGACCGGGACGCCTTCGAACTCACCGGCGAGCTTCTGGAGGTGAAGATCAAGCCCTCCATGCCGATCGGCCAGTCGGGCATCGATGCCTTCGGCAACGTCCCCGTCTTCGTCGACGAGGGCGACCGGCTGCGCGGCATCGCCAATATCGGCCGCGAGGATGTCATCGCCGAGGGGCTGATCCCGACGCGGCCGGGGGTGCGCGTGCTCGGCGCCTCCAGCGACCATCTGGTGCTCGACCTGACCGATGCGGACCCGCCCTTGAAGGTCGGCGAGAATGTCAGCTTCCGCATGAACTACGGCGCGATGCTGACGGTGATGACATCAGAATATGTGGAGAAGGTTCCGATGCTGGATGTGCGCGAGACGGGCGAAGGCAGGGCATATGCGATCACCGCGGACGCCGTCGGCGGCGCGCTGATGGTCGTTCAGGGCGTTGCCGAGCGCATCGAGCACCTGGGCTTCGTGCACCGCGAGGACGAACAGGCGGTTTCCCTTTCGATCTGCGGTCATCGCCGCGATCTCCTGCCGCATGTCGAGGCGGCCGGGCAGTTGCATGATGCGCTTGGTGTCATCTGGATCGATTCCGATGCCGCGATGATGCCGGATAGCGACGACACCGCTCCGCCGGCGGACAATGCAACGTTGCGCCGCATGCTGACCCGGCTGCCGCCGCATGTCGCGCCGGAAAACATCGTGCTGATCGGCCTGCGCAATGCCGCCCCCGAAGAGGTGGCGGCGCTGAAAGCCACCCGCATGCGCGTCTTTCCCATGTCGGAGATCGATGCCGTCGGCCTGCGCCAGGCCATGCGCGATGCGATTGCGATCGCCTCGGCGGGCACGCGGGGCTTCCATCTCTGCTATTCGCCGACGGCAACCGATATGTCGGGCTGGAGCGGCGGCATCGGCGGCATCACCGTGCGTGAAACCCATTCGGCCATGGAAATGGCGGCGCTCAGCGGCAAGCTGCGCTCGCTCAGCATCTCCGGCATCGACGCGGCCCTGCCCTCGCCGATCGTCGCGGAATGCGCCAATTTCATTCTCTCGGCCTTCGGCAAGACCATTCTCTGATCACAACAACAGGAGACACTGATGATCAAGCGTATCAAGCCCGGCGCCCGCTTCTGCGAAGCCGTCGTCGTCAACAACATCGTCACGACAGCCGGCATTACCGGCGACGGCCCTGACACCGCCACCCAGGCCCGCGACATCGTCGCCCAGATCGACGGCCTGCTGGCTGAAGCCGGCACCTCCAAGGCCAAGCTGATCAGCGCCAATATCTGGCTGCGCGACATCGCCCATTTCGACCAGATGAACGCGGTCTGGGACCAGTGGATCGACAAGAACAACCTGCCGGTCCGCGCCACGGTGGAAGCCCGCCTTGCGGCGCCGGAGCTGCTGGTCGAAATCCAGGTCACTGCGCTTATCTGACCCTTCGCATGGGTCGGGAACCGGGGCGGCCTATGCCGCCCTCGGTTCTTTTCCGGGATTGGCCAGCCCCATCCGTGAACGAGCCTTGACGATAAGCCATAAACGGCAATCTCAGGAAGGCCTGCAAACGATGACGATGCGGCTCGTCTTCGACCCCGACAATCGCACGCAGCAGATTTTATCGCCCTAATGCCTTCCAACAGCAGCAGATTTCTCTAGAGGCCCCCAATTCAAATGCACCTTTTGCTACGATGCCGCTAAGCTGGATGTCCGCTCTTTCTCCCCCCGCCGTGGGTGAAGGAGCGGGATAAAATCACGACAATGGAGGAATTTTCGTGCCCGCATTCAACGTCCCCGTAAAAGGCCTGGCATTCGCCGCAGCGCTGGTCGCCGGTTGCGCCACCCTGCCCCAGCTCGGCACTGCCGCCGACGCCGCCGCCAATCCCCTGCTCTACGCGACCGCCTGGAAACAGACCGCGGCCGAATACCGGGCCCTCTATTACCAGGGCTTCAATATCGCCAGGGAAAGGCTCGATGCGGCGCTGGCCAAGCATAAGGACGGAGACAAGCCGCTCGCGATCGTGACCGACATCGACGATACCGTGCTGCTGCCGCTGCCCTACTGGCGGATGATCGTCAAGGAAGACAAGGCATTCTTCGACGACCCGACCTGGGATGCCTGGGTACCGAAGAACGAGTTCGTGGCATCGCCCGGTTCCGTCGATTTCCTGAAGTATGCCGAGGAAAAGGGCGTCGAGATCTTCTACGTCACCAGCCGCGACCAGGGCGAAAAGACGACCGAGTTCGTGACCGGCAATCTGCGCGCCGCCGGGTTTCCGCTGAAGGCCGAGAACCTCACGGTTCTGCGCGATACCTCCAACAAGGAAAAGCGGCAGGACGAAATCCTTGCGAAGTATGACGTCGTGGTTTTCCTCGGCGACAACCTCAACGATTTCCGGCGTAAATATTACCTGAAGGGTGACGTGCCTGGCCGCATCGCCAAGATGGAAGAAGACAAGGCGCTCTTCGGCAACAAGTACATTCTCTTCCCCAACCCGACGGACGGCCACTGGATGGCCGCGATCTTCGGCACGTCCGAGCCGGAAGATACGCCGGAAACCCGCGCTACACTTCGGAAAGCCGCAGAATAACGATAGCAGCGCGGGATGGGTTCTGGAGACAGGCATCCATCCCGCGATCGCATCTTTCGGAAACACGATGGGCATCGAACGCGGACCGGGACCCCACCTCCCCTTACCCGCAGTCTATCGTTTCCCGAAAGACCTGAGCGCCAAGACCAGAGCCCAGTCGACCAGCCTGCCGAACGGCGCACGCAACAGGCTCGGCAGATTCCGGCGCCCCTGGATGAAGACGCCCTTGGCGCAGCTTTTCAAGGCGCCTCATCCGGTGCGGGCGACCGTCGTGGTGAAGAAGCTTCTGGCCGAGGGCCTGCGCATCGAAATCCTTGCGCAAGCCGTGCTCGACAAAACCGCATCCTGAGGGCGGGCCGCCTTACGGCTGTCCGCTCGCCCCGATCCCATTGACCATGTCGGCGACGATGACGGCCCGGTCGTCCGCGAACTCGCGGCTGGTCGAGCCCTTGACGCTTGCGAAACGACCGAGCTTGGCAAAATCCTCGGCCTCGGAGACGGCAAACGCCGCTTCCCAGGCATCGATCGAGGCACTTTCAGGGATCAGGAAATAGCCGTCCGTAAAGATCTCGATCGAGCCCACTTCGGCCAGCGGCAGCCGCATGTCGATGATATCTTTCAGACAGGTCTCGTCGCCGTTGAGCGTTGAATAGCCCATCGGGTGCGCAGCATTGTTGGCAAACCGGTATTGCTGGCGGATGCCGTTGGCAAGGAAACGGCGCACATCTTCTTCCGGCGCAATCCCGGCAAACCGCCCGGCGACGTCGGCCTGAATGCGCGCGGCTTCATTAGCTGCGAGCAACCCGGTTTCGACGGCACGGTCGAAGCCTTCGAACGAGACGCTCCGGGCCAGCCGTTCTATCTCGTCGGCATCGTCCTGCCGTCCGGCCAGCGTGGCATAAACGGCAAGTCGCGCCTGCGTCGAGACCGAGTCGATCGGCTTCTCGCAGCGGATCAGCCGCGAGGCGTTGATCCGGATGCCGCTGTCGCCGACCAGCAGGAAGCGGATATGATCGTCGCAGCGCACGGCAAGCGCCATGGTCGTCGAAGGCTTGCCCTCCATGCCGCGGCGCTGGCTCGATTCGTGAATACGTTCGCTGATTTCGGCGAAGATGCGGGCGGGGGCGGCCGTGGGCAGCTCTCCTTCCTGCGCCAGGCAGGCGACGGCGATGGCCGCCGCCTGGGATGCGATCCGCCCCGAGCTTGCGCCCGTGGGGCTATGCTTCTGCGGCGAGGTCGCGCCGTCGAACACCCCGAGGACGCCCGGAAGGACCAGCAGCGTGTCATCGCTCGGAACGCGCAGGCTCCGGTCCTTGGGCAGGCTTAGTGCCGAGATTTTCATGATATCTCCGAAGAATTCAACGTGGTCAGATGAACGAGGATTCCCGGTCTTCCGCAAAGCGGAACACCGCGTAGACGCACAGGCCGGTGCACACGAGCAGGATCGTCGACAAGGCCGCCGCAAGCCCGAATTCGCCGTCGAGCACGGAGATGTAGATTTTCACCGGCATCGTAACCGTCCCCGAATTGTAGAGGATCAGCGTCGACGACAACTCGTTGATCGCGGTGATGAAGCTCATCAACGAGCCGACGATCAGGCCGGGCAGGATGAGCGGCATCGTCACCTTGACGAAGGCCGTCAGCGGAGATGCCCCGAGGTTGATCGCGGCCTCTTCCATCGAGGGCTTGATCTGGCGCATGTTGGTCGTGGTCGAGCGCACGCCGTAGGGCAGCCGGCGGATGAAGAAGATCATGATGATGATCAGGCTCGTGCCGGTGAGGTCGAACCATTCGGTGCGGAAGGTGGTGACGAAACCGATCGCCATGACGACGCCCGGCACCAGATACGGCACCATCATCAGCACGTCGATGGCAGCGGAGAAGGCATTGTCGCGGCGGACGATCAGGTACGAGATCAGGCCCGACGTGATGGCGATGAGGGCAACCGCCACCAGCGAAAACTTGAAGCTGTTGATGATCGCCTCGGGCGCATCCGAGAGCACCCGGTAATAGCTGGACAGCCCATACCCTCCGGTAAACACCGGTCCCTTGGTTTCGAGGAACGAGGTGTAGATGACCACCAGCGTCGGCGCCATGGCGAGGATGACGACCGCATAGCAATAGGCGTGCATCAGGATGTTGGGCAGACCGTCGAGCTTCTGGATCACCGGTCGGTTGGTCAACGCGCTGGCATAGCGGCGCTTGGAGAGGATGCGGCGCTGCGCAAAAAGGGCGAGGATCGAGATCGCCATCATGACCAGCGAAACCGTGACCGCCATGGTCGGCTTGCCGCCCATTTCGGAGGTATAGGCCGCGTAAGCGATGGTCGACAGCGTGCGGAACCCGCGCCCGAGAATGGCCGGCGTGCCGAAATCGGCGATCGCCAGCACGAAGCAGATGATCGCGCCGGTGCTGACGGCCGGGAAGACCAGCGGCAGGGTGATCTTGAAGAAGCGCTCGATCGCGTTGCAGCCGAGATTTTGCGCCGCATCCTCGAAGCTCTTGTTCACCGAGTTCAGCGCCGTCTGCGTCATCAGGTAGACGAAGGGGAAGAACTTGAGCGTGAAGACCAGGATCACGCCGTGCGCCCCGTAGATCGTCGGCGCCTTTATGCCGATACTGGCGAAGAAATTGGTGATGAAGCCGTTCGAGCCCAGCATCATGATCCAGGCGTAGGCACCGATGAAGGGCGGCGCAACGAGAACCAGAATGGTCAGCGTCGAAATCAGCGACTTGCCGAAGACCCGGAAGCGGGCGGTGAAAAAGGCGAGCGGCACGCCGATGAGGCAGGCGCCGAGCGTGCCCATCAGGCCGACGAACATCGTGTTCTTCAGGCCCGCCAGATAATAGTTGCGGGTGAAGATTTCGCGGTAGTTGTTGAGGGTGAACTCACCGGTGGTGGCGTCGAAGAAACTGACGAGGAAAACGCTGGCGATCGGCAGGATCAGCAACAGCCCGAGAACGGCGACGACGGCGACGGTGACGAAGGTCCAGAAGTCGAGACCCCGGATCATGCGGGCGGAGAGTGTCTGAGCGCTCATGACAGTCTCCGGCCGGTTTCGTGGTTTTCGAACACCAGGACGTCGGCGCGGTCGAAGCCGAACGCGGCTTCCGCGCCGTCCTTCAGGTTCAGCACCTGCGGCGTCGGCCGGACGATGGCCTTGATGATCTCGCCCCCGGCGGTGACGCCATGCACCTCGGCCTCGCGGCCGATGAAGCTGACATATTGAACGCGGGCCGGCACCGAGATGTCGCGGCCGGCATTTTCCGAGACGGGACCGACGGTGATGGATTCCGGCCGGACGGAGGCGACGATGCCCTTACCGGCCCCATCGATCACATCGGCGACGACTGCACCGCCCGCCGTCAGCATGGCCCGTCCGTTTTCCAGCTTTGCCGCGAGGAAATTGTTGGAGCCGACGAAATTGGCGACGAAGCGATTGGCGGGGCGGCGATAGATTTCGAACGGCGAGGCCGCCTGCTGGATGACGCCGCCGAACATGACGCACACCGTGTCAGACATGGCGAGCGCCTCTTCCTGATCATGGGTGACGTAGACCGTCGTCATGCCGAGGTTCTGCTGGATACGGCGCAACTCGGCGCGCAGATCGACGCGCAGTTTGGCGTCGAGGTTGGAAAGCGGCTCGTCCATCAGCAGGACCGTTGGGTTGATCACCATCGCGCGGGCCAGACCGACGCGCTGCTGCTGGCCGCCCGACAAGGCATGCGGCATGCGCTTGGCGAAATTCTCCAGTTGCACCATGCGCAGCGCCTCGGCCACGCGCGGGCCGATCTCGGCGGAGGCAACCTTGCGCTGTTTGAGGCCGAAGGCAACATTCGATTCGACGCTCAGATGCGGAAAGACCGCATAATCCTGAAATACCATGCCGACGCCTCGCTTGTGGGCAGGCTTGTCCTGGATTTCAGCGCCATTGACCAGGATCTTGCCGGAATCCTGGAAGTGAAAGCCGGCGATGGTTCGCAGCAACGTCGTCTTGCCGCAGCCGGACGGCCCCAGCAGCGTATAAAACGAACCCGATTCGATTTCGATATTGATGTCCGACAAGGCTACGACATCGCCATAGCTCTTGCGCGCATTGATAATGCTGACCGAAGCCATCTACCCCTCCACATGAATTGAGACAGCGGCCCGCCGGAACGGCAGGCCGCTTCGACGCCGGTTACTGGACGTCCAGTACCATGTCGCTCCAGGTCTTCATCAGACGGTCACGCTCCTTGGCGGCCCACTCGAAATCGTAGTTGATGTCCTTGATTTCGGAGAGCGGCGCCAGCGCCGCATTGGACTTGACGTCGCCGCGAACCGGACGACGACCGAGCTTGGCAACGATCTCCTGGCCTTCGGTCGACAGAATGAAGTCGATGAACGCCTTGGCATTGTCCGGGTTCGGCGCACCCTTGATCAGGGCAACGGCATCCGGAGCGACGGCAGTACCTTCAGACGGGTAGACCAGCTGGACCGGACCGCCGCCTTCCTTGTAGCGCAACGCAGCGTCTTCAAGCGTGACGCCAACCGCCAGCTCGCCGTCATTGACCAGACGCGGCACGGCGCCCGAGCTGTCGGAGAGCACGAAGTTGGCCAGCATCTCCTTGTACTTCTCCATGCCGGCCGCTTCGTCGCTGAAGGCCTGCAGCACGGTGGCGTACTGGATATAGGCGGAGCCGGACTTGTCGGCGCGCGCCACCGAGATCACACCCTTGTATTCGGGCTTGGCGAGATCGGCCCAACTCTGCGGAACCGGAGCGCCGTCGAGCTTCGATTCATTGACGATGAAGCAGGTGACGACCGCGGTGAAAGGCGACCACAGGTCGCTCTTCTTCATCGACGGCAGCACGGCCGCGTCATTGACCGAGGTGTAGGGCTCGAACAGCGTCTTGTTGAAATCGACCACGGTTCCATCGACGGACCACAGCACGTCGGCGACCGGCTTGGCGGATTCTGCCGTGAGCCTGTTCAGAAGCTCGCCGGAGCCGGCCTTGATGACCTCGACCTTCGTGCCGGTGGCGGCCTCGAAGACCGGAACCATCTCGTCGATGAAGTTCTGGGGTGCCGCCGTGTACACATTAACGACACCGTCGGCCAAAGCCGACGACGCAAACAGGCCGGCGATCACGCCGAAAACCGCACCGAGACTGATCTTTCTCATTGTCATGGATTCCTCTCCTTCTCCTCTGTCCCCAACTCTCCATGTCGAGGTCCGATTATTATTTTGCATAACGCAAATTAAATTGCAATTATTTTATTCCGTCGCGCAAAATAATAATGTCAATTATGGGGGTGATCGTGAGCGGAACCATCAACCAGACTGCGAAACGGCTTGTGACCCTGCTGCGGTCCGAGGGGGCGATGTCGCGCGTGCAGATCGCCTCGGCGCTGAACGTCCAGCCCTCGACCATCACCCGGCTGGTCAACGACCTCTTCAAGAAGGGGCTGCTGTCGGAAGCGCCGGACCCCGACCGGCAGGGCCAGCGCGGCTACCCGTCGAAGCTGGTCAGCCTGCGGCGCGAGGGACTGATGTCGGCCGGGGTTTTCGTCGATCCGGGCACGCTGTTCACCTGCCTCGTCGATTCGCACGGCGAGCTTCTGTCCGAGGAGACCAAGCCGATCGTCGACCGGCATTTCGAAGCCGTGATGGGGGATGCCGGCCGCATGATCGCCGGACAAATGAACCGGCTCGGCCTCGCCGCCGACGATTTCATCGGCTGCGGCATCAGCTATCCGGGTCAGCACACGGAAATGCCGGGCAAGGTGCTGCGCACCACCTATCTGGCGGACTGGCCGGACATCGACGCACGCAAGGATCTGGAGCCGTTCTTCGGCATGCCGGTGCATCAGCTCAACGACGCCAAGGCAGCCTGTCTCGCGGAGCTTCTGTTCGGCGTCTGCAAGCCGATTCATAATTTCTGCTATGTCTGGCTGTCCTACGGCATCGGCGGCGCCGCCGTGATCGATCACAGCCTCTATCTCGGCCGCGACCTGACCTCCGCCGAATTCGGCGGCCTGTTTCCGAAGTCCAAGCCCCGCCCCTCCGGGCAGGACCTGCTCGACACGCTGACGCGCGCCGGCAAGCCGACGTCCCGCCTCGAAGATATCGAGCCGGACATCCTGGCCGGCCCGATCGTGGCGGAGTGGACGGAACGCGCAGTCGAACAACTGCGCTGGCTGAGCCTTGTGATCATGCGGACCTTCGCACCCGACGCCATCGTCATCGGCGGCCGCCTGCCGAACCCCATCCTCGACCGCATCTGCGGGGCGCTATCGGCCCTGACCGATCTCGACGAGGACTACGTCCACCAGCCGCCCGCCTTCCTGCGCGCAGCAGTCGACAGCAAGCCGCAAATGGGTGCGGCGGCACTTCCGGCCTATTTTCAAACGAATTCGGCGCTGAGCGTCTGATAGCGTTGCAAAGTCGAGCGAACGCCCGTCACCAAAGTTCGGCGCGGTCTTGTCATACAGCGACTCCTTCCAGTGGCAGTTCTCCGGAATCCGGCCATCCGTATGCTTCTGGTTCGCCCGGCGAATGCCGTTCGAGATGACCTTGACGACAACCAGATAGGTCTCGCGGCCGGGGTTGAAGAAGAAGATGCGACCGCTCTGTAAAGTGCCACCGCTGCGAAAGACCTCGTCGCCGAATACCAGGCGATGAAGGTCAGTTCATCCAGCGTCGGATTGTCGAAGGGCTCGCCGCACATTTCCGAGGCCTCGAAATACGGTGGCAGGCCCTCGGTGATCGGATGCGACGGCTTAATCACCCAGACTCGTTCGAGGTCACCCTCCGGCAGGTCCAGCCAGAAAAGATTGACGTTCATGCCCATCTATCGCCGGAACAGCTTCGAGTAATGCCCGGAAGGCAGAATGAAAAGAGCCATGCTCTTGAGAACGCACTGCTGGAGCAGTGCATGTGGAACCCATGCCGAACGAGCTATATAATAGATGCACTTTTGATTTACATTTTAAGTAAAACCGCACATTTTTACATATTTCTAGAATGATGGATAATGTTGCATTATCCGTTGTCTTGGATATAGCGTAGTCGGCTACAGCATCATTGCTCTCTCTCTCTCTCTCTCTCATGCAAAGCCAGTTGAAACCAGCCCGTTTGCGGATAGTTTCGAACACTGGACTTTGATCCGGGCCGCTTCGCCGTTCGCGAAGGCCCATTAGCCTGATGTTCGGAGACACTCCATGACCTTTGACGCCCCTTCCCTCTCGGCTTTGGCAGAAGAAGCCAAAGCCTGGCGCCGGACGATCCATCAGCATCCGGAACTGCTGTTCGATCTTCCAAAAACTGCGGCGCTGGTGACGCAGAAGCTGACGGAATTCGGTTGCGACGACGTTGTCGGCGGCATTGCGAAATCCGGTGTCGTCGCCGTCATCAAAGGCAAGAACGGGCCGGGCCGTACGATCGCGCTGCGCTGCGACATGGATGCGTTGCCGATGGCTGAGCAAACCAACCTGCCCTACGCTTCGAAGGTCGAAAACATGATGCATGCCTGCGGGCATGACGGCCATACCGCTATGCTGCTGGCTGCCGCCCGACGGCTTGCCGAAACCCGTGATTTTGCCGGCAAAGTCGTGCTGGTCTTCCAGCCCGCGGAAGAGGGCGGCGGTGGCGGGCGGTTGATGATCGAAGAAGGCCTGCTCGAACGCTTCGGCATCGAGGAAGTCTACGGTATGCACAATGAACCGGGCCTCGCCGTCGGCTCGTTCGCCACTCGCAGCGGCCCCGTCATGGCTGGCGGCGATCGTTTCGTCATCACGATCATCGGCAAGGGTGGCCATGCCGCTTCCCCTCATCTCAGCCATGATCCGGTCGTGGCCATGGGGCACATGATTACCGCATTGCAGACCATCGCCTCTCGCTTTACCGATCCATTGGATTCCGTCGTGCTCTCGCTCACCTATGTCGAGGCCGGCAGCGACAGGGCATTGAACGTCATTCCCGCGGCGGTGAGGATCGGCGGCACCATCCGCACCATGCAGCCGAAGACCCGAGCGGCTGTGGAAGCACGCTTCCGCGATGTCGTGACGATGACGGCCAAGCTCTTTTCCGCCGAGGCCGAAATCGACTGGCGGCCGGGCTATCCGGTCACCGTGAATGACCCGGAAAAGACAAAGCTCGCGGCCGCCGCGGCCAGGACGGTCGCAGGCGCCGCCAATGTCGATGATGACCACCCGCAGACCATGGGCTCGGAAGATTTCTCCTACATGCTGGAGAAACGCCCCGGCGCCTTCATCTGGCTCGGCAACGGCGATAGCGCAGACCTACACAACCCGGCCTACGACTTCAACGACGATGCCATCGTCCACGGCCTGCGCTACTGGCTGGCACTGGTCCAGCAACGGCTTGGCAAAACGACGGCAGATTGAACCAAGCCGAGCCGCATCCGATGGGTGCGGCCTCCCGGACTATGACAGCACGAAGAAAACCCCCTCCCCTCCACTCTTCTAGGCTGCCATCCGCCCGAAACGACGTCTGTATCGCGATCCGATCGCCAAAAATTCAGTAATCGGACACTCAGATTATGCGCTTCGCCTGTCGGTTCCGGTATTCGCCCGCATTGCAGCCATCAGCATGGGGCCGAGAGCGAATTCGCCGCGCGCTGCTTTTCGGGTCAAGTCTCGCAGATATCCCCCCGCAGAATTGATATGCTCCGTCCGCTCAAGGATGCAGGCGACGGCGACGGCAGCGTTTTCAGCCCCCATGATCTCGCACGCCTCCTGATACGCCGACGGGCTGACGCCCAGCATCGAGCGAACCACCACCGCCGCTGCCATCAGGTCGCGCCAATGCGAAATCTGGCCGCCTGATGCATAATCCGCAATCTGCGGGCAAGCCTTCATCACCATGCTGAGCGGGAACGCCTTCAACGGCTCGGCCCTCCGTCTCGTTTCAGGGCTCGATCCCTCGCCCTGCTCTTTTTCAGAGCTAGGTTCAAGTTCATGGTTAGAGTCGGGTTTTGAATTCTGTATGTGACGGTCATGATGACCATCATTGGCGTGCATATCTTGCGGTTTCAGCTGCATTTCCAGGATGTTGACGATTTCATCGCGAAGCATCGCCATGTCCTCGAGAACGGACGCGACGTCTTCGTGCTTGGGCGACCGAGGCAGACGGCCGACAAGCGCAATGAAATGCTCCTCTATTGCCGACCAGTCGCCATCAGCCCCCTCCTCCATCGCCGCTGTGATCATTTTGCGCACATCGCGGCGGCAAATGCTTAGCGCTTCCTTAGTCCGGCGGAAAAGGCGCAAGTCGTCGGCCGCCTTCTGGGCGAGATGCGAAAGTTCGCTGCCGCGCGCCAGCAACGGAGCAAGGCTGAAGCCAAAAGCTTCTTCGACCTGCCCTGCCCTGTCCCGATGTGCATAGCGTTTCCCGTTCGGGCTATCGCGGCGGTGAATGAGGCCTGCCTCGACCAAAGCAGAGAGACAGCGCCGAAGCGTGCTTCCGGAAATGCCGTGCGCACGCACCGAAAGCTGCGCGTTTGACGGAAAGACCACCAAGCCGTTTTCCTCGGAAAGTTCCGCCTGAGGATAAAACGACAAAAGCGCGTTGAGGACGGCGAGTTGCCGGTCGTGCAAACCGAGGATTTCGCGGGCCTCACATACGTCGCGATAGATTTTCCATTTCTCGACCCCGCAGGTTGCATCAACCGCAGCCGTATCGAGCTGGCCCTTCACCAAGGCAAGCGTCATCGATCGCCGCCCAAATGGCGTCGTCACATGTCCATTCCGCATTTTCTTTCACCTTTCTCGAGGCAAAAGAAATCCGCTCACCAAAACGGCGCCAAAGACTCTTGACTGTGATTCATGGAAATGCGATTCTCGACCTTGCTAGAGAATACGAGAGAGGCTTCCACGACGGCGACGTTTGGGGGCCTTTTTCTTTTAAGCCTTAAGCTCCTTTTTCCGCTCCAGAAATTCCTCGTAGAGACCGTTTAGCCGCTGTTCGACGAAGGCGCCGAAATCCGGCAACACGGCCTTGTTGAAGTTCAAAGTGAGGCTGGCATCAGTTTCCGTGATCTTCACGGCCTTCGAGCCGCCCGCCTTCCACTGCTCGCTCCGGCCTTTCGGCTTGACCGTCCGCAGTTGTTCGAAAACATGCTCGAAGCGTTCGTCCGACGACAGGACTGCAAAGCCGTCGGCATGGATCAGCTTCAAGGCCTTGGATTTTTTCGCCGGGTTTTCGATCAGCTCGGCGAGTTCCGCCCACCGTGTGCGCCCATATCCGGGCGCCGGCCCGATCGCTTCGATCAGTTCATCCGGCAAGCTTACCGCGAGCGCAATCATGCGCGACAATGCCGCCTTGTCCACCCCGAGGGAGGACATGATAATATCCCTGCCAAACCCGCGCCGTTCAAGCCGCAGCGCAAAGAAAGTCCGCTCGATGTAGGAGAGATCGGTCCGGGCATTGTTCTCCTGCCCCTGGCTGACGACGAGCTGTTCATCCGTCAGCGCGCGGATAACCGCCTTGACCACGCCGCCGATCTTCCTGATCGCCGCGAGGCGGCGATGCCCGTAGGCGACCTGATAGCGTCCATCGCTATCGGGATGGGGGCGAACGAGGATCGGAACCTGCTGCCCATGCTCCCTGATCTGGTTTACCAACATATCGAGACCATCGGAATCGCCGGCAAGCCGATCGGGAACAAAGGAGCTATCGATCACCGAGGGGTCTAGATCGACAATCGCCTGGCTATGGGCGAGCTTCTTTTCGAGGTCTTCGGCACGCTGCGCCTTCTCGGAGATATTACCGAGCGACTGCGAAAAGGCGCCCACGGGACCTGAACGGCGCAACGGCCGCTCGAGATTGGCAAGCGGGCGAATATCGGCAAGCGGGATCGCCTCGCCATCATTTCCCACGGGCAACTCAGGCTCAGCACCAAAAATGTTCTTTCTGGCCATCGCTTACTTCCGCCCCCATGTTTGCTTGACGAGATCCTCGATCTCGGTGTTCACGGCCGTCAGGGATTCAAGTGCCCGATCATAGGTGCCTCGCGTGAATTGGCCGCGATCGACCTCGTAGAGGGTTTGCTTGGTGAGGCCGGCGTCAGACACCGCCGTCGATTTCAGCATCGTGTTGCTCAGCACCCGGTTTCCGAAGATCGAACGCATGAAGCCGGCCATCTGCGCCTGCGGCCCGTCATTGGGCTCGAAGCGCGTCACCAGATAGCGCATCCAGTCGTAGTTCATCGTCCCGCCGGCGTTCTCGACGACCTGAAGCAGATCACCGGTCATCTGGAGGAACTGGCTCATCGACATCACGTCGAGCATCTGGGGATGAACGGTGATCAGGACCGCCGTCGCCGCGCAAAGCGCCGAAAGCGTCAGAAATCCAAGTTGCGGCGGACAATCGATGACGACGACGTCATAGGCGCTTTCGATATCGGCGAGGCAATCGCCGATGCGCGCGAAGAACATGGAATCGGTCCCGGTGCGGGCCGCCAGCGCCTTCGGCGTCTCGTGCTCGAACTCCATCAGCTCCAGATTGCCCGGAATGATATGGAGATTGGGCGTGTAGGTCGCCCGCACGATTTCGGTCACGTCCCGACGTGCCCGGTCATAGCGGATCGCACCGTAAAGCGTCTCGTTTTCCCCGACATCCAGTTCCGGCTGGTGGCCGAACAGGGCGGACAACGACGCCTGCGGATCGAGGTCGATCGCCAGTGTGCGATATCCGCGAAGCGCCAGGAATTGTGCAAGGTGAGCCGATGTGGTGGTCTTGCCGCTGCCGCCCTTGAAGTTCATGACGGAAATCACCTGCAGCTTTTCACCGTCGCGCCGATGGCGGATATATTTGCGAGGCCCCTTCCCTCCTTCGTCAAGAAGCCTGCGCAGGGCTTCGATGTCATCCACGGAATAGGTGCGCCGGCCATTGGCGCTCGGCTCGGGGCCATGGCCCTCGGCGACGATCTGGCGAAGATAGCCCTGATGGATGCCGATAAAGTCGGCAGCCTCCGCGGACGTGAAGTTCCGGATGCTCTTGCGCGCCGTCGGCGGAAAGGTCCGCTGCTGGTGTGCCTGAAGCTGGCGCATCAATTCGTCAGCATCTGACGTGATCAGCGAGCGCAGGTTTCCGCTCATAGCTGGCGTGGGTTGTGTCAAAATCATCGGCCTCGATCTCAATTCTGCGCTTTTTTGCAAAATTTCCGCGAATAAGCGCTGATCACGCTAGTCCGATTCCCCGAGTCGGGCAAACCATTTTTGGTTAACGAAAAGTTAATACGAACAATTGTTTCCCGCCGCCACCGACGATGATCAAAGATGGTTGTACACGTACAACTTCATCTTCGTCGGGCGTCATTCCGCCGCATAGGATCGCGAGCATCGGTTCGGGCACCATATGCACGTCGATGGCGGCGCATTCAGATGTTGTACATGTACAACGAATCGCGGTGCTGCGTTTTTTATAACACCAACTGCCGCAGCAACGCCACCGAACGGCACCGATGAGCGCCATAGCAATTGCATAGCTGCATTGCACAATAGATGTTTTTCGAGGCGCTAAAAAACGGGCATCATGCTCTCAGTTGATGCACAGCGCGGCTTTTCTCCCAGTGCCGCCGCGTCAGCTGTTCCCCTCTGGAGGTTTCGACCTTCACACTTCATGGGCCGCGGTTTCCGACGGCCCATTTTTTTTGCTCTGCGACGGACGCCCAAGCTCACTCCAGACGCAGAAGACGGATTGTCTTAGCCGTTACGGGGTCAAAGCCGCGCCCTTGAAGGTTGACGGCGGCGTCTCCGAGTGCGCTCTATAGCCCGGCAGCATGCGGGGCAGGATAAACCATGGACCAAATGACAGGGACGGAGCCGTTTGTGGTTGCCGAACGCTGGAAAGACGAGGGAAGAGCGGTCGCCATCGCCACGGTCATCGAAACCTGGAGTTCGGCCCCAAGGCCGGTCGGCAGCCATCTGGTGATCGACATCGACGGCAATACTCACGGTTCGATCTCCGGCGGCTGCATCGAGGGCGCCGTCATCCCCGAAGCACTGTATATCATCGGCAGCGGCCAATCCCGTGTTCTCGAATTCGGCGTCACGGACGAGACTGCCCGGCACGCCGGCCTCTCCTGCGGCGGTCGCATCCGCATTTTCATCGAAAGGCTCGATTGATGCGCCTCGATCATCTTCGGGCGATCAACACCGCCCGCGCCGAGCGGCGTGCCGTCGCCCTCGTTACCGATCTCGAAGATGGAACGAGCCGGCTGTTTACCGAGACCGACCCGATGGAGGGCGCGCTGGGGGCGGCATTGCGCACCGCCCTCCTCTCGGGAAAATCCGCCGTCATCGACATCGAGGGCCGCAGCCTGTTTGTCCAAGTCCATGTTCCGTCGCCGCGCATCATCGTGATCGGGGCTGTACGCGTCAGCCAGTCGCTCGCGGTAATGGCCAAGCTTGCCGGCTTCGATCTCACCGTCATCGATCCGCGCGCTGATTTCGCGACGCCGGAACGTTTTACCGAT
This sequence comes from Rhizobium sp. Root1212, assembly GCF_001424985.1. Classification (GTDB taxonomy): domain Bacteria; phylum Pseudomonadota; class Alphaproteobacteria; order Rhizobiales; family Rhizobiaceae; genus Pararhizobium. The sequence continues at coordinate 39,236 of NZ_LMDA01000002.1, read as the reverse complement.
ATCGATCTGGTCGCCAGCCGCCCTGCTGCGGCCCTGGCAGAGCGGCCTCTCGATGCCTACACCGCGTTGGTCGCCGTCTCCCATGATCCGGCGCTCGACGATTTGCCGATCATAGCTGCGCTGAAAACCGGCTGCTTTTACGTCGGCGCCCTCGGCAGTCGGAAAACCCATGCCAAGCGGCTGGAACGGTTGCGCACCGAAGGTCTTGCCGAGGCCGATCTTGCCCGCATCCGCGCGCCTATCGGCCTCGATATCGGCGCGACGACACCGGCGGAAATCGCCGTCGCCATTCTGGCCGAGATTGTCCAGGCTTGGCACCGCCGCTCACTCGAACCGGTGCAAACGCAGGACGGCTCGATCGGAATCGTCCTGCTTGCCGCCGGCCGGGCAAGCCGCATGGGGACTGACGGACGCCATAAGCTTCTGGCAGAATTCGACGGCATTCCGCTGGTGCGGCGGGTGGCGCAGTCAGCGCTTGCCGCCAACCCGGCGCAACTCGTCGTAGTCACCGGTCACCGGAAGCCGGACATCGAGACGGCACTGGTCGGGCTTGATCTGCAAACCATGCACAACCCCACCTTCGCCGAGGGCATGGCGAGTTCGCTGGTCACCGGTCTCTCGGCCGAGGGAATGGCGGAGAGAGAAGGGCTGATGGTACTGCTGGCGGATATGCCGGGCATCACCACGGCTGATCTAAAGGCGCTGATCGGCGCCTTCCGCGCAGCACGCGGTCAGGCTATCGTGCGCGCCGTCTCCAACGGCAAGCGCGGCAATCCGGTCATCTTACCACGTGCCGCCTTCCCCGAGATCCTGAAGTTGCGGGGCGATATCGGCGCCCGCGACATCATCGAAACCAGTGGCCTTGCCGTCATCGATGTCGAGATCGGCGCGGCCGCCCATCTGGACGTCGATACGCCCGAAGCCGTGATCGCCGCCGGCGGCATTCTGAAAGCCTGAGCGCGGAGCCGCTCACCGCAACCCTGCTGATACGAAAGCATCATTACAGGCTGTGCCCGCGCCCGACAAAGTGGGCCTGCCCCATGATCGTCGAAAAGACTTGGGGGAGGGGACCGATAATCGCGTCTGTCATTCCGCCTGGCTGTGGCTGCCAGCCAGCGCCGTATGCAACGCGGCGATGAACACCCGTACCTTCGGCAGAACAAGCTGCCGCGTCGGATAGACCGCCCAGATGCCGATCGATTCCGGCCGGGCGTCATCGAGATCGATGCGCACCAGCCGCCCGGCAGCGATATCGTCTTCAGCATACCAATTGGACAAAAGCGCGATACCCCCGCCCGCAAGGCTCGCGGCATGACAGCCAGCGATGCTGCTACAGGAAAGCCGGACGTTCAGCCGCGCGTGACGCTCTCCATCCGGTGACTGGAAGGTCCAATGGGTGGCGCTGCCAAGCGCAAGGCAATCATGGCTGGCGAGATCACCGACCACGCGCGGCCGACCGCGGCGCGCAACATAGTCAGGGCTAGCCACCAGCATGCGCGGATTGGCGGCAAGCTTCTGGGCGATCAGGCTGCTGTCGCGCAGCCGCGCGATGCGGATCGCCAGATCCGTTCCCGTCGCGACGAGATCGGGAAGGCTGTCGGTCATATCCATGGAGATTCGCAGTTCCGGATTGTCCCGTAGCAGCGACGGCACAAAGGGCATGACGAATTTCACCCCGAAGGAGATCGGCACCGAGACGCGCAAAAGCCCGGCCGCCCCTTGGCTTTCAGAGCGCAGCCGGGCCATCGCTGCCGTCTGGTTTTCCACTAGCGCCTCGGCGAAAGGTAGAAAAGTCTCGCCCTCGGGCGTCAGCGACAGGGAGCGCGTCGTGCGGTGCAGCAACCTGACACCGAGTGCCGCCTCCAGGGCGGCGAGCCGACGCGTCGCCACCATCGGGGTCAGGCCGAGACGGCGCCCGGCAGCGGCCAGACTTCCGCCCGCGACGGCGGCAGTGAAGACCAGGACATCATCCGTATTCATTATATCCTAAATCGTTATATAGACCGATCATTTTGCATCACTAAATCATATTTGGAGAAAATGCTATCCCGTCCGCATTCCTTCAACCGGAAAGGCGACGATCATGGACACATCAGGCATGAACCCCGCAAAAGCACAGGGCGAGAGCCAGGAACTTGGCAAGGCCGCGCTCTTCGCCATGGCGACAGCAGCCGGCATTGCCGTCGCAAACATTTATTACAACCAGCCGATGCTCGGCATTATCGAGAATGAGTTCCGCCATCAGCCGGTCACCGGCTATATCCCGACCGCGACGCAGCTCGGTTATGCGCTCGGCCTGCTCTTCCTGCTGCCGCTCGGTGATATCGTGCATCGCCGTAAGCTCATCATTGGCCAGTTCATCCTCTTGGCCGGGGCGCTCGCGATTGCCGCCGTCGCGCCGACGGCCTGGTCGCTGGTTCTGGCTTCGCTGATCGTCGGCGCCAGTGCAACCGTCGCCCAACAGATCGTGCCCTTCTCCGCGTCGCTCGCCGCGCCCGAAAAGCGCGGCTCGACTATCGGTACGGTCATGGCGGGTGTACTTTCCGGCATTCTGTTCAGCCGCACGCTCTCTGGCTTCGTCGCAGCCCATGCAGGCTGGCGGGATATGTTCTGGATCGGCGTACCGCTGGCGCTTCTTGCTGCGGGGCTGATGGCGCTCGCCCTGCCCGGTCATCACCCGACATCGCGCATGCCCTATGGCACGGCGCTGCGCTCGCTTGTCCATCTGTGGCGGCGGGAGCCGGCACTACGCACGGCTGCGCTGATGCAGGCTGCTTTGTTCGGCTCGTTCACCGCCTTCTGGACGATCCTTGCGCTCTACTTGCAGACGCCGCAGTTCAATCTCGGCTCGGATGTCGCCGGTCTCTTCGGCGTTGTCGGCGCCGTGGGTGTGTTCGCCGCGCCGCTTGCCGGCCGGATCGCGGATCGCCGCGGCCCACATTTCGTCGTCTGGCTTGGCGCAGTGCTGACTATCGTGGCATGGGTCATCTTCGGGGTCTGGGCTTCGCTTGCTGCGCTCGTGATCGGCGTGATCGTTCTCGATTTCGGTATCCAGGGCGCCCTCGTTTCGAACCAGCACATCGTCTATGCGCTCGACCCCGAAGCCCGCAGCCGCCTCAACACGATCTTCATGACGGCGATGTTTCTCGGCGGAGCCGCGGGCGCGGCGCTTGCAACCCAGGCCTGGAGTCTGGCCGGTTGGTTCGGCGTCAGCGTTCTCGGCGGTTTTCTCGCCGTCGTCGCCTTGATCGTCCGGTTCTTAGCCCGGCAAACTGCCAGGCATCGCCCTTGAAGTCCCGTCTTTTGTCGCATAGGAAGCTTGAAGGTAAGCAATATTTCAATTACATTAGGGTATATACATCAGGAGACCCCCATGCCCTCACTCTCGGTGACCAAGAAAGGTCAGATTACCCTGAAGCGGGATCTGCTCGCACATCTTGGCGTCAAGCCGGGGGAGCGGATTGAATTCGACAAACTACCGGGTGGCGAACTGCGGGTCAAAGCCGTGCGGCCCACCGGCAAGATCGACGGATTCCTCGGCCGGCTTGCCGGCAAGACGGGGAAAGTCGCTACGCTCGAAGAGATCGATGAAGCTGCGGCGGCCGGCTGGGTCGGCAAAAAGTGAAGATCACCGTCGATACCAACGTTCTCGTGCGCGCCGTGGTGCACGACGATCCGGCGCAGGCAGGCCTCGCCGGCGATCTGTTGAGACAAGCCTCGATGATCGCGGTTCCCTTGCCCTGCTTGTGCGAATTCGTTTGGGTACTGCGCCGTGTGTATGGTTTCAGCACGACCGACATCGTGACGGCGATCCGCGCCTTGCTGGATACCGATAATGTCGTTGTCAACCGGCCCGCAGCCGAAGCCGGCCTTTGGCTTCTGGAAGCCGGTGGAGATTTTGCCGACGGCATCATCGCCTATGAAGGCGACTGGCTCGGCGGCGAAATCTTCGTCTCCTTCGACAAGCAGGCCGTCAAACTCCTGAAAGAGCAGGGGCGGGCGGCCCAGCTTTTGGCCTCATAGACCGGCTTTCCGGAGGAGGGCAGGGGAGGAGGCATCGACAATCACATCCTTGTTCGGATATTTTTTATCGCGATATCTGTTTTTGTGACATGATACGCCGAAACGACGACAAGGAACTCTCGATGTCCGACTTCCAGCCGATCCCCCTCGACAGCCAGTTGTGCTTCTCGCTTTATGGCACGAGCATCGCCATCAACCGCACCTACAAGCCGATGCTCGACGCGCTCGGCATCACCTATCCGCAATATCTGGTGCTGAGCACGTTGTGGGAAGGGGACGGTCAGACGATCTCGGCGATCGCCGATCGCCTTGCGCTTGAGCCGAGCACGATCACGCCGCTGGTCAAGCGGCTGGAACAGGCAGGCTTCGTCACCCGGCTGCGCTCGACGGTAGACGAGCGGCTGGTCGGCGTACATTTGACCGACAAGGGCAGGGGCCTGCAGGCGCAGACGGGCTGCCTGACCGATACGCTGCTCAAGCGCTCCGGCATGAGGGTCGAGCAGATCATCGATCTCAATGCCCGTATCCAGAAACTGCGCGAAGCGCTGACCGCGCCGGCAAAAACCTGAAAGAGATCGGTTGCCGCCGTTCGGTGAGGACGACCCACCGGATTGCAGCCCAATCTGCGGCAACAGGAGGAGACACACGTGCAATTCGCTACCGTCAACGACGTGATCCTGCATCACCAACTGATCGGCGGCCCCGCCGGAAGACCAGTTCTCGTCTTCGTCAATTCCCTCGGCGCGGATTTTCGCATCTGGCGCGACGTCATCGTGCGCCTTGCCGGTGATTTTCCGATCCTTGCCTATGACAAGCGCGGCCACGGTCTCTCCGATCTCGGCCAGGTGCCCTATTCCATGGACGATCACGTGCGCGATCTCGCCGCCCTGCTCGACCGGTTGAACGTCAAGGATGCCTTGATCTGCGGCCTCTCGGTCGGCGGCATGATCGCACAGGGGCTGGAGGCCCGGCGGCCGGATCTCGTCAAGGCCCTTGTGCTCTGCGATACCGCCCACAAGATCGGTACCCCGGATCTCTGGAACGCTCGTATCGAAAGCGTCGAGACCAAGGGCATCGAGAGCCTTGCAGACGGCATCATGGAGCGCTGGTTCACCCCCGCTTTTCGCCGCCCGGAAAATGCCGCCTATCACGGTTATCGCAACATGCTGACACGCCAGTCCGCCGTCGGCTATGCCGCCACCTGTGCGGCGTTGCGCGATGCCGACTTCACCGAATCGACGAAGCGCATCGCCGTGCCCACGCTCTGCGTTGTCGGCGATCAGGACGGTTCCACGCCGCCTGATCTCGTGCTTTCCATGGCGAAGCTCATTCATGGCGCACGTTACGAGATCATCAAAGATGCCGGGCATATCCCCTGCGTCGAGCAGCCGGAAACGCTGACCGAAATGATCCGCGCCTTCATCGATACCCTTCCCGCCCGAGGAAAGCTGCACGCCTGAAGCAAGGCCAATCGCATCCACGAGCTTGCCGGCAGTCCGCTCGCCGATACCGAGACGGCCGAAGATCTCGATACGGCGGTAATGCTCCAGGTCAATTCGAAGGTCTGGAGGCTCCTGGTCCCTGGTGAGTGTAAAATGCCCCTCCACGATCTTGAAGACGGGAAGCCGGTCCTTCATGATGCGCCGGGATGGATCGCGCCGGATACCCAGGTCATCGGCAAGGTCCGCATCGGAAAGGGCAGGGGAGTGCGGTTTGGTACCGTCTTGCACGGAGACACTGATTTGATCGGCCTCGGCGCTCGCAGCAAGACACCGGATGACGCGGCCCTCCATACCGATTCGGGTTTTCCGCTTGCCATCGGGGAGGAGGCCCAGCTCACGGAAAGAAAGCCGCTTCCGCCCCATTCGATAATCCTCGGCCCGCCGGCAAAGCTCATGAAGACGTTCCTGCCCGAGGAGGCGGAGCGTCTGAAAGCCCCGGCCGGGCGCTACGTCAACAACGCGGTCCGGTATCGCGACCATCTCGTCTCAAACGCATAGCGGCTGCGCCGTTTAAAGGGAGTAGAAGTGTGAAGAAGGTAATGAGCAGCGCGACCGAGGCCCTGGCCGGTCGCCTCAAGAACGGCATGACGATCCTTTCGGGCGGCTTCGGCCTGTGCGGTATTCCGGAAACCCTGATCCTGGCGATCCGCGAAGCCGGCGTCACCGGCCTGACCGTGATCTCCAACAATGCCGGCGTCGATGGGGTCGGCCTCGGCATCCTTCTGGAAACGCGCCAGATCCGCAAGATGGTCTCTTCCTACGTCGGAGAGAACAAGACCTTTGCGACGCAGTATCTGGCCGGCGAGTTGGAACTCGAATTCACCCCGCAGGGCACGCTGGCCGAGCGCATCCGCGCCGGCGGCGCCGGTATTCCAGCCTTCTTCACCCGCACCGGCGTCGGCACCATTGTCGCCGACGGCAAGGAAATCCGTGAATTCGACGGCGAAACCTATGTGATGGAACGGGGCCTGCGCGGCGATCTCGCCATCGTGCACGCCTATCAGGGCGATACCGAAGGTAACCTGATCTATCGCTACACCGCCCGCAACTTCAACCCGATGATGGCCACCGCCGCGGACTTTACGGTCGTCGAGGTCGAGCATCTTGTGGCGGCCGGCGAACTGAACCCCGATGCGATCCACACGCCCGGCATCTATGTCGATCGCATCGTTCACGTCGCCAACCCTGAAAAGCGCATCGAGCAGCGCACGACCAGGCCGCGGACGGCGGCATAGAGCGTTTCCGCTTTTCTTCGAAACGCGAAATCGCTCTACCCTTTGTTTTATCGCATTTCCAGACGCAAGACCGTTTCACGCTCTTGCCGGAAATGCTCCAGGAGAACCAATTCATGGCATGGACTCGCGATCAAATGGCGGCACGCGCCGCCAAGGAACTGCAGGACGGTTTCTACGTCAACCTCGGCATCGGCATCCCGACGCTGGTTGCCAACCACATTGCGCCGGGCATCAGCGTGCAGCTTCAATCCGAAAACGGCATGCTCGGCATGGGGCCGTTTCCCTTCGAGGGCGAGGAGGACGCGGACCTGATCAATGCCGGCAAGCAGACCATCACCATGCTGCCGACGACGAGCTTCTTTTCTTCCGCCGACAGCTTTGCGATGATCCGCGGCGGCCATATCGACCTGTCGATCCTCGGCGCGATGGAGGTAGCGGCAAACGGCGACCTCGCCAACTGGATGATCCCCGGCAAGATGGTCAAGGGCATGGGCGGCGCGATGGACCTCGTAGCCGGCGTCAAGCGCGTCGTCGTGGTCATGGAGCATGTCGCCAAGGACAAGACCGGCGCCGTGCAGCCGAAGCTGATCGCCAAATGCTCGCTGCCCCTGACGGGTCAGGGCGTCGTCGGCCTGGTCATCACCGACCTCGGCGTCTTCAGGCCACTTCGCGGTGAGAGCCCGGTGTTCGAAGTGCTTGAACTCGCCGATGGCGTGACGCTCGAAGAGGTCCGCGCCGCGACCGGCACCGACATTGTCGTTTCGCCGGCGCTTGCCGTGGACGCCTGATCCACAGCCGCCCGAACCGGTAAAAAGCCGCAGCTTCGCCGCGGCTTTTTTATGTAGTAAAACCGGGTTTTTCTCCAAAATCCGACGTCTCGTCGACGCCCCTTTCATTATTTCGATATTCGCAATTCAATCGCCAATATTGTTGCAATTCATCGACTCCACCAAATCCACTACTCCTGTCGCCAGCGACACCGTTCATCGCTCATCAGGAGGATAACCCATGAAACTTTATCTCGCATCGCTGGGCGCCGGACTTCTGGTCGGCGTCATCTACAGCCTTCTCAATGTGCGCTCGCCCGCGCCGCCGGTCGTGGCGCTGATAGGGTTGCTCGGCATACTCCTCGGCGAACAGATGATCCCCGTCGGCAAGCAGTTGATATCGGGTACGGCCTCTGCCGCCGCCTGCGACAAGGCCAACTCCGTCGCCCACGTCTTCGGGCAACTTCCGGGCCGGCGCGGGGCCGAGGTCTCCGATCTATCCAAGCACAAGAGCTGATAAACGCGATTGCCAAGGAGGCACGTCCATGCTGACCATACTGCGCGGAAAGACCAATTCACTGGTGCTGGCCTTCGTATCCGGCTTTGCGGATGCGCTGTTCTTCATCCATCTGGGCGGCCTGTTCGTCGGGCTGGTCACCGGCAACATCGTGCTGCTCGGGCTCGGCATGGCCGGTCATGAAAAGGGATGGCTGCACGGCCTGCAGATCATGACCTTCCCACTGTTCATGATCGGCGCAGGGCTGGCGGCTATTATGGTCGCCTCGATCAAGCCGTTGGAACGCGCGACGATCTGCACGATCGTCATCGCTGCCATCGCTTTCGCGGTGTCCGCTTTGCTGGCGATCTTCAATGCTGGGCCGGTCTCCGCCTGTGCGCTGCTCGCCGTTGTCGCGATGGGCATGCTGACGGCCATCGAACGCCTCGATCCTCGTCTCGGACCTCCGTTCTCACTGATGACGGGCAACATCGCCGGGCTCGCCGTCGCTGCCGCCCGCCGCCTGATCGGCTATGCCGAAAAGCCGGAAGAACGGGCGCAGTCGCTGGCCTCGATCATTCTGGTGCTCGGTTTCGTGTTCGGCTGTGCCGCCGGCGCCCTTGCGCAGGTCACCGTGGGCGTTGCCGGTATGCTGCTGCCAGCGCTTCTGCTGCTCTTGATCAGTTTCTTCTATTCCCCGCAGAGCGCAAGGAAACCGAACTGAACATTCACGTGCAGAGCCCCCGGCTGTTATGACACCGGGGGCTTTCGCTCGCCTGACGGACGCCGCCCGTTACTTGGTGGCGTTTGCCGCGTTCTCGATGAGCTTCGCCACGGCCTGCGGCTGCGAGACATAGACTGCATGGGAGCCGGCCTGATCGACGGTGGTCGCACCAGCGCGCTTGGCCATCAGGCGCTGGGCGTCGACCGGGATCATGCGGTCTTCCGTGGCGACGAGATACCAGCTCGGCTTGTGCTTCCAGGCCGGATCGGTAACTTCGCCGCTCAGCGCATTCACACCCCATGGAACCTGGGAGTCGGCCATGAAGCCGGCGAGATTCGGCTCGACATCGGCGGCAAAGGCTTCAGCAAACCTGGCCTTGTCAAGGAAGAGGAAACCATCCTGCGGCGGCAGGATCGGCGGGACGGCAGCACCCTTCGGCGGGTTGGCGATCAGCTTGGCAACGGATTCACCCGCATCCGGGGCAAAGGCGGTGATGTAGACGAGCCCCTTGACCTTGGGATCGGTGCCGGCTTCGGTCACCACGACACCGCCATAGGAGTGGCCGACGAGAATGACATCGCCTTCGGAGGCGGCAATGGCGCGCTTGGTAACAGCGACGTCATCGGCCAGCGACACAGTGGGGTTCTGGACAATGGTAACCTTATAGCCATCCTTCTTCAGGATGTTGTAGACGCCCTGCCAGCCAGAACCGTCGACGAAGCCGCCGTGGACGAGGACGATGGACTTGGCGGTTTCGGCATGGGCTACGGGAACGACGGCAGCGGCGACGAACAGGGAGGCGGCAGAAGCAAGCAGCGTGCTGAGCATGGCCATGACAGGGTCTCCTTTTTATAAATTGCGATAACTATTATCGCGATAATAAAAGGCTACCACTGCTCCGTTTGCCTGTCCATATATTTTATCGCGATATCTATTTTTGTGAAAACGATATGAACTGGACCGAGACGGCAAACCGGTCGATCAGCGCCCATCAAGCTGCTACCAAAACCTTCCAATAGGATTGATTGCAGCGATAATCTGCAATAATAATGGCGTATCGATTTCCATTTAAGAAACAATAGAATGAACGACTACAAGGCGCTTCGCATCTTCCTGCTCGCTGCCGAGAAGCGCAACTTCGCCCAGGTGGCACGGGAACTGAACATGGCGCCTGCCGCGATTACGCGAGCAATTGCCGCGCTGGAGGAAGAACTCGGCATTCAGCTTTTCGTGCGCACGACGCGGCAGGTATCGCTGACCACGGAAGGGGCGATCTTCGCCGCCCAGATCCAGCCGGCGATCGAAACGCTGGAATCGGCACGCAAGGGCGTGATGGATGCCAATAAAACGGATCAGGGCCGTCTTCGCATCAGCGCGCCGACCTGGTTCGGTAAATCCGTGCTGCCGCCGGTGCTGACAGGTTTTCGCAGGCTCTACCCGAAGATCAGTTTCGAGATTTCGCTGGCGGATGGTTTCGTCAACATTCTCGAACAGGATTTCGACCTCACGGTGCGCATTTCCTCGACGCCCTCCGACAAGTTCACCATCTGGCGCAAGGTCTGTGTGGTGCATCGCGTGCTGGTCGCAGCGCCCGGAAGCCAGTTTACGGCCATGGATCATCCGGGAGAACTGAAGCCCGAGCACTGCCTTGCCTATAACGGCGAAAGCCGGCGCGAAATCTGGTCGCTGTCGGATGGCAGCGCCGGGATCGAGATTTCTGCTGGCCAAGCGTTCAGCGCCAACAATGGCGACGTGCTTGCAGACATGGCAGCGGCGGGGGCAGGGGTGGCGCTGCTGCCACATTTCCATATCGCCGAGCATCTGCGCACTGGCCGGCTGGTGCGTGTGCTGCCGCGCTGGTCGCCGCCGGACCTGTGGCTGACCCTTTATTATCCGCCCTATCAGGCCTTGCCGCCGCGCATCGACGCCTTCTCGAAATATTTCGAGCAGCATGTGCCGGCGATGATGTCGGCCCTCGACTAGCACGGGGCAGGGGCCGGCGCGGCTCCCATCTTCGCAAGCAGAAACTCGAAGCGCATCGCGATCTCTCAGGTTCGCTCCTTGCGCTTCAGCTTCCTGTTTTTTCGCATGTCGTTATCGTAAAACCGCCGCACACGTTTGCGCGACATGCTTCAGACCTCAGCCCATCGGCCGTCTTCCCTCCCAGGCCTCCTGCAGCAGCGCCCGCACGGATGCTTGGTCGATCGGCCGCGGATTGGGGTAGGGGGCCTGCGTAGCGATCGTCGCGGCGCGGTCAAGATCGGCTTCGGAAAGACCAATCTCCCTCAGCGCCAGCGGCGCGCCGGCCGCTTTCGCAAAATCCCAAAGCCCGCCGCCGACCGATCCGCCGAAAAGCTCCGCGACAGGAGCCAGCAGCTCCGGCACGGCGACGGCATTGAAGGCCGCCGTGTGCGGCAGCATGATCGCATGGGTCTCGGCATGCGGCATGTCAAAACTGCCGCCGAGCGTGTGGCAGATCTTATGGTGCAGCGCCATGCCGACTGTACCGAGCACCGTGCCGCAGAGCCAGGCGCCATAGAGAGCATCCGCCCGCGCCGCCTCGTCGTTCGGCCGCTCGATGATGACGTGCAGGCTTCTGACGAAAGCGCGCAACCCCTCAACCGCCATCAGCGATGAGACGGGATTGCGATCCTCCGCATAAAGCGCCTCCACTGCATGGGCCATGGCGTTGAGGCCGCTGGTGACGCTGATGCCGGTGGGGAGGCCGAGCGTCAGCAAGGGATCATAGATCACCACTTCCGGCAGGATGCGCGGGCTCCGCACTGTCGTCTTGCGACCCTCTTGTGTCTGGCCGAGGATCGGCGTTACCTCCGAGCCCGCATAGGTGGTGGGGATGACGATCTGCGGCAGGTCGGCACGATAGGCGATCGCCTTGCCAAGCCCAGTCGTCGAGCCGCCACCAAAGGCGACGACGCAATCGGCTCCCGTCTGGCGCACCATTTCCATCGCCCGCTCCGTCACCTCGACGGGCGTGTGCATCACCGCACCGGCAAAGACACCGGCCGCGCGATCGCCGAGGACGTTCCTCAGTCGCTCGACCTCGACTTGCGGGCGCGGCGTCGAGAGGATGAGGGCACGATGGCAGCCAATGCGTTCGACCCATTCGCCGACAGTGGCAGCCTTGCCGGAACCGAAATCGATATGCGCCGGGCTCGCGCTGTAGGTGAAGCCGCGGATCACGCGCTTGCTCTCGCGCTCGTCGGGGCAGCCAGCAGTGTCACCAGTTCCAGCCCTCCTTCACCCGCACGTCCGGCAGGAAGCGCGTTCACGACCGCCGGCTGCGCCGCCAGACGCCGGGCGCCGCGCCGACGAGCCGAGAAAAGACGCGGGTGAAGTGGCTCTGGTCGGCAAAACCGCAGATGGCCGCGATCTCGCTGATCGGCAGGCCTGAGAAAGCCAGAAGATCACGCGCCTTTTCCACCCGCTCGGCCATCAGGAACTGGTGCGGCGTCTTGCCGACGGTCTCGCGGAAGGCGCGCAGGAACGTGCTTTCGGAAAGATTGCAGGCGCGTGCCAGCTCTTCGAGCGAAAGATCGCCGCCGAGCCGGCTGCGGATCATCTCCTGCACCTTGGCAAGACCGCGCGGCGAGAGGCGCCGGCCGGTGAGGCGGGGCGCAACAATCTGGCGCTGCGCATTGCCGTAGCGATGGACGACATGCATACCGATCGCCATGGAAAGCTGGTCGATGAACAAAACACTGTGTTCCAGCCGGTCGCTGGCCGGGGAAAACAGCGCGCCCATCAATCCCGCCAGCACCGGATCGGGCTCACCACAGGCGAAGCGCAATTCGTTGACGCCTTCCAGGTCTGCACCATCAGCCATGCGGTCGATCGCTGCAGGCCCGATCTCAAGCAGCGCGAAATCGAACGAGCCGGAAAGCTCGGCCCGGTAGTTGTCCTGAAAGCTGCGCAGGTAGACGGTGTTTTCCGCGAAATCATGGGTCGTGGCGTGGTGGGGATGGAAAATCCGCCGCCGATGGCCGCCGGCAAAGGAAAGGCCAAGCAGATAGCCGCGGCTGGTCGCCGGCGTCGCCACGGGATCGCGCGGGGCAGTCTCCGCTTTTTTACGGTGAAAGGTCAGGCCGGCGGCATGAATGCGCCTGTCTTCGTCAAGCGTCGAGAGGCGGCAGCCGAGCGTATCCATTGGCGAAGAGACAGCAACGCTCGCAGAGGCATTGTCCATGCTCTCGTCCTCTCTCTTCAAAACTCTTTCTGTCCGGGTAGTTTAGCCATGGCTGCCGGTTGGCGGCAACCCAAAAATTTCAAGCCCGGCTGTCGCGACGGAAGCGCGCGGGCGTTTCGCCGGTCAAGGCGGAGAAAATCTTGGTCATATGGCTCTGGTCGGCAAAGCCGCAGCTGATGGCGATTTCGGCGATCGGCAGATCGGTGCGAAGCAGGTCCTTGGCGCGCCCCACGCGATATTCGGTGAGCCAGCGAGCCGGCGTGCGGCCGAAACTCGCCTTGAAGGCGCGGATGAAATAGCTGCGCGACAACTCGCAATGTTCCGCAAGCTCAGCAATGGAAAAGCCGCCATCAAGCCGGGCGACGAGGAATTCCAGCGCCCGCTTTTCCTGCCAGGGGGCAAGCGTGCCCTTGCGCTCGGTCGGGAAATAGACGCCGCCATAAGTTTGCGTCAGGTGGGTGAGGATAGCGAGGCCCAGCTGATCGAGAAACAGGCGACTTGCCTCGCGCGGTTGCTCCAGCGATGGCAACAGCGCCTGTGCAAGCCCGAGCACGACGGGATCGACCGTACCGGGCGAGCATTTGAAGCCCGACAATTCCGGCCGGCCGATCTCGGCGGCAAAGGCGCGCACATGCCAGAAGGGAATCTGGACACGCACATTGTCGAAGGGCGACAGATGATGACAGCGCCATTCATCGCGCAGATCCGTGATCGCCAGCGCACCCTTGGGATGCCCGCCTTCGAAAACCAGCGCATCTTCACGCCAAAGCTTGTGCAGACGGAAATCACGTAGCTGGCTGATGATATGGAAGGCTTCCTCGCGCGCATTCGGCGGGCTGACGGTGAGTTCGTCGCGGTCGGAGCTGAGACGCGTGATGATGAGCGGCGAGACATGCAGGATCGATCGCTGCACGGGCGCCGCCATTTCGATCGAATCTCCAACCGGCTTGTCGTTCACCCCGTTCTCCCGATTGGAATTTCCCACACCTTAGGCGTTTGCCGTCAGTTCAGGCGACGGCGGCACCAGTCCGCCCGCGTCATGCCCGTTTCCGCCATGAAGGCCTTGTCGAAATGGTCGAGGTCGTCGAAGCCGCTTCGACGGGCAACGGCTTCCAGCGACAGGTCGTGTGCTGCCAGCGCTTCCATGGCCCATTCGACGCGGGTCTGCATTCGCCGGGCATCGGACAGCGTCTTGCGTCCGTTAAGAAACGGCGCATCGGCAAGACCGATGGCGGCGGCGATCCGGGCCAGCGATGTTCCGCCGTCCTCATCCTTCGCCGCCGTCTCCGGCATGGACAAGACGTCGCCGGACGCATCCTCCGGCGTCTTGCCGTATTGATGCAGGAGATGAGCGCAGATGGCGACCGCGATATGCCGCAGAAGCGCGGGTGGCGAAGAAGCCCCACCACCGCCCAGCAGCGCGAGAAGGGCCGTGCCCAGATTGGCAAGCACATCGTCCGGCTTTCCCCGCCGGCAGACGAGACGGTTCGGCTTGACGCCGGGCGGCAGCGACGCGGCTTCCTCGAAGAGTGCCTTAGGCAATACGAAGGCGAGCGACGTCAGCGGGCCATGCAGGCGAATGGCCGCCCCTTCCTCCAGATCGACCAGGCACATCGTGTCGCGCCGATAGCGGCGGACCGGCGTGCACGTCCCATCCGCCCGGATGTCGGCATGGTCGGCATCCTCCAGATAGAGCATTAGGAAATAGGCATCGGCAGGGGGAAGACGCACGTCGTTGTCTTCGCCCTCGGCCAGACCTCTGCGGATACTGGTAACGGAGAACGAAGCGGACCGGATCGGTATGGTCGTAAGGCATGGTGCTTCGGGCGTTCCGAAGTGGAGCCCCACGCAGCCCGGTTCTTTTTCGGAAAACGTCAACGGCGAACTCTCAATCGCTCCGGCGGACCGGCGCACACGAAGGGAAAGCGGATATCGCACGACCTTAGTCCAGCCCGCAGCCGCATGCAACGGCACCCGACCGCAGCGTCTTGCAGCCAGTCGGTAACACTCATATTATTGCAAGATCGTCAATTATAAATGCATTATTATGCCAATTCATGCAGATGTCCATCTGGCTTATCTCTTGCTCAACGGCAACACCCCGAGAGTGAGGACCATATCATGCTTACCCAGATCAAAGGCCTGCATCACGTTACCTCCATGGCTGCGGATGCCCAGGAGAACAACGATTTCTTCACCAAGATACTCGGCCTGCGCCGGGTCAAGAAAACCGTCAATTTCGATGCCCCGGATGTCTACCACCTCTATTACGGTGACGAGACCGGCTCGGCCGGCACGGTCATGACCTATTTTCCATTCCCGCATATCGCCCGCGGCAATCGCGGGGCAGGGGAGGTGGCAGAAACCGTGTTCTCCGTGCCGAAGGGCTCCCTCGGCTATTGGAAGGAGCGTTTCGCCGGCAAAGGCGTAACCGGCCTTGCGGAAGACAACGCCTTTGGCGAGAAGCGCCTGCGCTTCCTCGGCCCCGATGGCGACGGTTTTGCACTGGCCGAAATCGACGGCGACAAGCGATTGCCGTTTGCAGACGGCGCGGTTCCTGCTGATGAAGGTGTTCACGGTTTTCATGGCGTCACCATGCGGTTGCGCGATGGCGGCGCCACTGGCGAACTTCTGAAGTTCATGGGCTATGAGGAAATAGACCGCCGCGGCGATCTGACCCGTTATGCGGTCAAAGGTGGCAACGGCGCCGATATCGTCGATCTTGAAGTGCTGCCCGGCGCACCGGTGGCCCATCAAGGGGCGGGCTCCGTCCACCACGTCGCCTTCGCGGTGGAAAATCGTGCGGCCCAGGCCGAGGTGCGCAAGGCCCTGATGGATACCGGCTATCATGTGACCCCGGTCATCGACCGCGACTACTTCTATGCCATCTATTTCCGCACGCCCGGCGGCGTGCTGTTCGAGGTGGCGACGAACGAGCCCGGCTTCAACCGCGACGAGGATACCGCCCATCTCGGTGAAGCCCTGAAACTGCCGCAGCAACACGCCTATCTGAGAGACCGGATCGAACAAATCCTGCCGCCGATTGTCGATTAAACGCGGGCCGTGGGGGCAACGAAACAGAAGGGGGCGTGACGCCCCCTTTTTTGCGCCGAAACATACCCTGTTTCAGCGTGGCGGGAATGACCTAGTCAGGCCCCCAATCGGCACGCCCGTCCCTGGCCTGGAAGCGCGAGCAGGACGCACTTCATCCTTGCCCCCCAGTGTTTTAAAAATTGGATAATAATAATTATGGAACATGAAGCGCGCTTGCTGGCAGTGTGGTCGCCCAAAGCGATTCAACTTCGGCGACGCGTCGCAGTTGCCAGCGCAGGCTTCCGCCGAGTGCTCAAACATGGCGATGATCGAGTCGGGTGCCCTGACCTGCGGAACGCTGTGCGGTCGTAGCCGCCACGGCCGAAACCACGAGGTCACCACAACCACCATTCCGGCGCAAACCTCGCAAACCCGCGCTCCCACGCTTCGTTGTCAACGGGCGCCAGGTTGGCGGATCGCCTCGTCTGCTGGTGTGCTTCAAAGAACAATGCAGCTTGGCGAACGTCCTTCTCCCACTTCGCTGGCCCTGCCCTGATATTCCCACTTGGCTTTGGAGCCGGAACTTGTATTTTGCCGCCAACGGTACCCCAGGTTCAAAGGCACTTATATGCAGGTATTGGTTCGAGACAACAACGTCGATCAAGCGCTTCGCGTTTTGAAAAAGAAACTTCAGCGCGAGGGCATTTTTCGCGAAATGCGTATGCGCGAAGCGTTTGAAAAACCATCGGTGAAAAAAGCGCGCGAGAAGGCGGAAGCAATCAGCCGTCAGCGCAAGCTTGCCCGTAAACAGATGCAGCGGGAGGGTCTATTGCCCGCGCCGAAGAAAAGAGCCGCCAAATAAGCTTGTTTCCGGATTTTCGGGCAGCACAGACGCAAGTATAACCGGCGCTCCGTGGAACATGAAGCCATCTCCCTGGAAAACAGGAGATGGCGAGCCACGTCTACTTCCATTCGTGGAATTTGGACGCTCGGTAGGGACGGACGGTCACAAGGTGAGATTGTCCCTCCAGTGCGGCCAGGAAGCCGGCGGCATCTGCATCATCGTTGAAGCCTGCGAAAACCATCATCATCGCACGCGCCTTCGGCTGTCCCTTCTTTCTGTAGGAAAAGTTCACCGCGCAGTGCGGATACTTCGCATCAATTACCGGTGATTGGCTTTCATCAAGCTGGGCCAGCGCCAGGAATTGGCCGAGGGCGAAAAAACGATCGATTGCTTGGAAGGCAGTCGCCTTTGAAAGCTGTTGATGTGGGTGTCCTTCGCCAGCACGACCATAGTAGAGGCTATCGGTAACGCCTTTGCTCCTCTTGGTTTCATAAACGACGACCCCACCCGCGGCGATCAATTCGAGATGGACGCTGAAAGTCTGGAAATCTTCTGGATGTCGGTCCAACTCTGAAAATACTGCTCTCAGTTCGGTGATATAATCAGCATATATAGCAACAGTCATTCACTTATCCTTTGCCCAAATGAGTGGCTCGATACGCTCCGGAACCAAATCGCCCTACCCATCCTCGCAACGCTTCCTGGGCCGTCATTTCGTCAACAGCGAGTACCACATCTCGGGTCTTGCCAGCGATGGCAATCCTCGCGTGTTCATCATCGAGGCCAAGCCTCCATTTCGTAGCCGGTGGAATTTCGACAGCGTCTTCCGGTTTAGACGATGGTGTGTACTTCGCTGGAAAGATCAGCACCATGGGGTGTAACAGCGTTGTAGCGCGCCGCCGGGATTGCTCGGAACATAGCCCTCCACGCGTATAATGCGTAGCGGCAAATGACGAACACCATAAGTCGAGAAATTGCTAATTGGGGAAATCGCCAGAGGTTGCCAACGTCCCTTGATCGGTAAACGTTGCTAATTTAGTAGATGGTCAACGAACACAATCGAACCCGTCAATGCAGGGAAAAAACGGCCTAACTCTACAATTCCCAAAATCGGCGAGGACAGCACGCCCGATGTACTTGTTCATCTTGGAATACAATTTCGATGGCGATGTCTGGGGTATCGATCTTTGGGCATAAAGTTCCGAGGATTCAGAAAAGCGCGTCAAGGCAATACGTGAAAGCCTGAAATTAGATGCACCAGCGATCTTCGAGATTGTGGGCTGAGCATATCCCCGGATTGAACTGAAAACGACCCCAGATCCGGAGGACATATCCGATCGAGAGATATGGAAGGCCGCTTGTTGTTTACCGCCTTGGATGGAGCTTGGCCGCGATATGATCGCCTTTTTCCGCGCGATAACCGACCTGCCAAAACCTAGCGGCGTATATTTCGTCCGGTCGGCCCCAAGGCGATACTGGGGTCAGTCCGAGAGGATGTTCATCGCTACTCGCCTCATAGCACACCGTGTTGGGTTATATCGTTGCGGAAGTTGGCGATGGTGTCCGTCCAGCTACAACCGATGGGTGCCGCCCCTTTCAAGGTGACCTCGGAGGCGGCGCCGAACCCTCCGACATCGGTCATGATATCGACGAACTACTTGTCGTTTATGTCAGAATGCGTCGGGGTTGAGCTTTCCTCCTAAAGGATGAAATCACTGGCCCGCAACGCGGAGAGCCCGCTGATTTCGATCTGGAAATCCGCCTGGCCGTCGGCATTGACATCGCCATAGACGATAGTTTTGTCCATCGCTGTCCCTGCTTCGTTGAAATGGCGGAAGATCAACTCGCCCGCCTTGCCGCTGAAATTCGCGTTGCCGCGCCAGACGAAGGCCTGATCCGATGCCATTTTTGTGTTCGCATCGATCGGGGACAGGTCGATCTTATCAAGACCGCTGGTGAAATCCGTGATGATGTCGCGCTTGCCCGCGCCGGATTGCACACCGAGAGTCACATTGTTCACATATCCCGAAATTCCCTCGGCGGAATCGCCGATGGAGCGGAAAACAAAGATATCGGCCCCTGCGCCGCCCGTCAGCGTATCGACGCCGGCGCCGCCGAGGAGAATGTCTTTGCCGTCGCCGCCTTTGATGATGTCGTTGCCGCCCATGCCGTCAAGATAGTCATCGGTTTTCCCACCCGCGAGCACGTCGTTGCCGCGTGTTCCAAGCACCTCTTTCGTCGCGTCCTTGACCGTGATCTCAAGCGATTCGGATGCTTCGAAACTGCTTCCGATCTTCGGATCATCCAGGCGCACGGTGACGTTCAAGGAAGGATTGGTATCGAAATCGAGTTTCACGCCCGCCTTCAGCCAAAGCGCATTGCCCCGAATTTCAAACAGCGCAGCGTCCGCGCCGGCAAGCGACAGCTTGTTGCTACCGCCGTCGGCATCGAGAACCGTGAGATCCGCCACCTTGCGAGCCGAAACCGTCGATACATCCTCGGCGATTGCGGAAAGCGTCTGCATCACCTTGAGGGTGGGCGCATCGTTGACGGGATTGACGGTGACGTCGAAATTCGACTTGACCGCCACCGAGCCATCCTCATTGCCGTCCTCGACCGCAATCTTGAAGGAGGCCTTGACCGTCTCCGAGCCATCATGGCGGAAGGTCACCCGGCCCGCTGCGATGTCGGCCGCCGTAAAGCCGGTGGCCGCCTTGCCGTTGACAGCACAGTGCCGTTCGCAAGGCTCGACACCGTGAACCGGACACCGGACGCGCTGTCGTCGGGGTCGCTGAAGCCAATATCGGCGGCCGTCAGCTTATAGGTCCCGCCCTCGGCAACCGTCGCCTTGAGATCGCCGGTCAGTGTCGGGGCATCGTTGACAGGATTAGCGGTGACGTTGAAGGTCGACTTGACCGCTACCGAGCCATCCTCGTTGCCGTCCTCGACCGCAATCTTGAAGGAGGCCTTGACCGTCTCCGAGCCATCATGGCGGAAGGTCACCCGGCCCGCTGCGATGTCGGCCGCCGTAAAGCCATCGTTGACAGGATTAGCGGTGACGTTGAAGTTCGACTTGACCGCTACCGAGCCATCCTCGTTGCCGTCCTCGACCGCAATCTTGAAGGAGGCCTTGACCGTCTCCGAGCCATCATGGCGGAAGGTCACCCGGCCCGCTGCGATGTCGGCCGCCGTAAAGCCGGTGGCCGCCTTGCCGTTGACCAGCACAGTGCCGTTCGCAAGGCTCGACACCGTGAACCGGACACCGGACGCGCTGTCGTCGGGGTCGCTGAAGCCAATATCGGCGGCCGTCAGCTTATAGGACCCGCCCTCGGCAACCGTCGCCTTGAGATCGCCGGTCAGCGTCGGGGCATCGTTGCCAATCAGGATCGCGGTGGTCGACGGTACTCCATTCAGACCGAGTACCAAAGCGTTGCCGGCGGTGTCACGGATCGTGCTGCCGTTGAGAACGATGCCGGTTCCAAGAACAATACCGGTCATATCGGTCTGGCTAGCGGTAACGGGCATGCGGAAAACCAGCGACGACGACCCGCTGCCGCTTTCGTAACTGGCATAGACCGTACCGCCGGTATCGAGCGTCACGGCAATCTTCGGCGTGCCCCCGGTCGTATTCACGACCACGGCACTGCTGAGATGAACGGTAAACTCGAGCTTGTCGCCGCCGGCGTAGGTCGCATTTGCAGGGACACCGACGGACGTGACGACGGGCGCGACACGGTCGACGTCATAGGTCTGTCCGGTGGTGAACCCGGTCGCAATGGCGTTACCGGCTGTGTCGGCAATACCAGTACCGCTACTGTCGAGATCGAGCCGCAATGTGCCATCGCCGGTGATGCCGTTGACCGTGACGGTATAGGTGCTGCCGGTGACCTGCGTGACACTGGCGATCGTCCCGCCTGCCGTATCCGTCGTGGTCAGAGAAAAGTCGGAAGCGTCGACACCAGAAACATTCTCCGTGAACGTGACCGTATATTGCACGCTGCTGGCATTGGTGGTCCCGCTGCCGAGGCGAAGGATCGACGCAACACCAGGGACCACGCTGTCGATCGCATAGTTGTTGGAACTGGTGGTGCCGGTTCCGGAGTTACCCGCGGCATCCACCACGCCGGTATTGTTCAGAGTGATGAGATTGCTGGTATCCGTGATACCGGCGCTGGGCGTCAGCGTCGCCGTCCAGGTGACCCCGCCATCTGCCGAGTTCACGGCGCTCAGCGTGCCGTTTTGAACCGTCAGATCGGCATTGGTGAAGCCGGTAACAGCCTCGTTGAAGGTGATGGTCACAAGCGAGGTTTCGCCCGCCGTCAGCGTGGCATCGGCAACCGCGACAGTCGCGGTCGGACGCTGGGTATCGATGGCATAGTTGTTCGAATCGGTTGTGCCGGTTCCGGAATTACCGGATGCGTTCGAAACGCCGGTGTTGTCGAGCGTAATGACGTTGCTAGTGTCCGTGACGCTGCCGGTCGGCGTCAACGTCGCCGTCCAGGTAATGCCACCGTCGGATGAGCTCACGGCGCTCAGCGTGCCATTGGCAATCGTCAGATCGGCATTGGTAAAGCCGGTGACAGCCTCGCTGAAGGTGATGGTCACAAGCGCGGTTTCACCCACGGCCAAAGCGCTGTCCGCGACGATGACGGTAGCCGTCGGGCGCATGGTATCGATGGTGTAGTTGCCGGAATTGGTGGTGCCGGTTCCGGCATTGCCCGCAATGTCCGTCACATCGGCATTGGCCAGAGTGATGAGATTGCTCATGTCCGCGATATCGGCTGTGGGCGTGAGCGTCGCCGTCCAGGTGATACCGCCGTCGGCCGAGCTCACCGCGCTCAGCGTACCGTTGGCGACCGTCAGGTCGGCATTGGTCAAGCCGGTGACGGCTTCACTGAACGTGAAGGTGACCAGCGTGGTTTCGCCCGCCGTCAGCGTGGCATCGGCGAGCACGATGGTCACGGTCGGGCGTTGGCTGTCGACGGCATAATTGTTGGAATCCGTCGTGCCGCTTCCGGCATTGCCAGCACCGTCCGTCACGCCGGTATTGTCGAGGGTGATGACGTTGGTGCTGTCCGTGATACCGGCGGTTGGCGTCAACGTCGCCGTCCAGGTAATACCGCCATCAGACGAGCTCACGGCACTCAGCGTGCCATTCGCAATCGTCAGATCGGCATTGGTGAAGCCGGTGACAGCCTCGCTGAAGGTGATGGTCACAAGCGAGGTTTCGCCTACCGCCAGCGCGCTGTCCGCGACCACGATGCTCGCTGTCGGGCGCGTGGTGTCGATGGCGTAGTTATTCGAGTTGGTCGTGCCGCTTCCGCAATTACCGGATGCGTTCGAAACGCCGGTGTTGTCGAGCGTAATGACGTTGGTGCTGTCCGCGATGCTGCTGGTCGGCGTCAATGTCGCCGTCCAGGTAATACCGCCGTCGGACGAGCTCACGGCGCTCAGCGTGCCATTGGCAACGCTGAGATCGGCGTTGGTAAAGCCGGCGACAGCCTCGCTGAAGGTGATGGTCACAAGCGAGGTTTCGCCAATCGCCAGCGCGTTGTCCGCGACGATTATAGTCGCCGTCGGGAGCACGGTATCGATGGTGTAGTTGCCGGAATTCGTGGTGCCGCTTCCCAAGTTACCCGCGATATCCGTCACGCCTGTATTGTTCAGGGCAATGACATTGCTCGTGTCCACGATACCGACGGTGGGTGTCAGCGTCGCTGTCCAAGTAATACCGCCGTCGGACGAGCTCACGGCGCTCAGCGTGCCATTGGCTACGCTGAGATCGGCATTGGTAAAGCCGGTGACAGCTTCGCTGAAGGTGATGGTCACAAGCGAGGTTTCGCCTGCCACCAGGGCGCTGTCCGAGACCACGATGGTTGCCGTCGGGCGCACGGTGTCGATGGTATAATTGTTGGAATCGGTCGTGCCGCTTCCGGCATTGCCAGCACTGTCCGTCACGCCGGTATTGTCGATGGTGATGACGTTGGTGCTATCCGTGATGCTGGCGGTTGGCGTCAACGTCGCCGTCCAGGTGATGCCGCCATCAGACGAGCTCACGGCACTCAGCGTGCCGTTGGTGATCATAAGGTCACCATTGGTAAAGCCGGTGACAGCCTCACTGAAGGTGATGGTCACAAGCGAGGTTTCACCCACCGCCAGTGCGCTGTCCGAGACCACGATGCTCGCGGTCGGGCGCACGGTATCGATGGCATAATTGTTGGAATTGGTCGTGCCGCTTCCGGCATTGCCGGCACCGTCCGTCACGCCGGTATTGTCCAGGGTGATGACGTTGGTGGTATCCGTGATGCTGCTGGTTGGCGTCAACGTCGCTGTCCAGGTGATGCCGCCGTCGGACGAGCTCACGGCGCTCAGCGTGCCATTGGCAACGCTGAGGTCAGCATTGGTAAAGCCGGTGACAGCCTCGCTGAAGGTGATGGTCACCAGCGAAGTTTCACCGACCGCCAGTGCGCTGTCCGAGACGACGACGGTCGCGGTCGGGCGTGTGGTGTCCATCGATACCGAGAAACTGCCCGCATTGCTATTAGCTGAAACAAACGCACCATCGTCATCCGAGACCTGGTTTGCAACGAGACCAATCGTCCATGTGCCGTTGTCTGCGTCGTTCCAGGTTCCGCCAGCGGGCGTGACGGTGTAGGTGGCTGTACCGGTGGCGGCGTTCCAGCTCGCACCGACAACCGTGAGAAACACGCCGCCCTTCGAGACTGTAACGTCTCCCACTCCGATAGATGCAGCGTTGATCGTGCCATCGCTGTCCGCATAGCTGACGGTGAAGGAATAGCTGGTTTGGCCAGCATTGGCCTGACTGACACCGGCTGGCGTGACAGTGCCCAAGGTGGGCGCCGCATTCGGCAGAACGGCATCGGCGATGCCGATATCGTTGATGACAAGCCACATGCCTGGGGTGCTCTGAGGTGTCAGGCGGATCTCGTCAACATTCTGAAAAATCGAAGCCGTCAATCCATTGGACTGGGTGAATGTGTTCTCCCAGCCGTTGTTAGACAGGATCAGGTCGACCGAGCCGATCAGAACGCCATCGTCATAGGCAGAAACCGTGATGTTCATGCCACCGTAGTCTGCGATGAATATCGAACTGAAACTGAAATTGTCAGTCGTCGATGCGCTCTTGATCGTAATCAACGAGGACGGGTCGCTGCCCGCATAGTCAACCGCAATACCGTCACCGGCAACGGAATAGGGCTGCTCGTAGGTCCAGTTGTGACCACTGCCGTTCGTTATCAGCAACTGGATGCCGGCAATGTCGTTCGACACGACCCCGTCTGTGGCGGTCGGACTATTGGGACTGTCGGTGAACGTCAGCACTCCGGACGCAAGCACGTCCTGGTAGGACGTCAGCGCCAACCCTTGGGACTCGACCACGCCTGACGTGACTTCCAGCACCCAGTCTCCCCCCTTTTCGGATGCACCGGTGCGATCGGTGGAGGCAGCAACATCGGCCTGCGCGACCTCGGCGAACGCTGCGAGAAATGCCTGCCCCTCGCTTCCCGCGCCGACATCGCATCCATAGAGGAGAATGTCGCCGGTCTCGCTGAGCGCCTCGCCCAGATGCGCTAATTCCGCCGCATGCGCCGTCAGCGCTGCAGCATCGACCGGCGTATTGCCTATCAGCAGCTTGCCCTGCTCGCCATGGGAGATGATGTGAACGGTATCATAGCCGGATTTGCCCGCCGCCCATTCGGCCATCTGCGCGATTGCATCGGCTGCCGGATCGATCCAGACCACCTCGACATCGCTTGGCAGAAGCGCCGCCAGACCCTGTGCATCCGCAAGCCCGGAATCGATGAACACGACCTGCTGCCCACCGCCGGATTTCGCCTCGTCTATCGTCGCCATGGCAGTATCGGTCATCGTTCCCCCAAAAAATCATATGGACCACGATGCTTGCCGCAAGCATTCAGAGGCCGGTTGTCTCGCTCGATGGAATTGCGTTTTCGGACATCATGCCCGTGAACAGACAATGGTTTTGTCTCTGTCTGATGTGTCGTCGAAGCTGCTGAGCGAACCCGTCGATCCGGTCAGGCAAGCGTCGTCACATCCGCCACTTCAGTCCGATCCGCACCGTATCGAGCCGAACATCGTTCTCGAAGCGCGGAAATCCACCCACCGGCACGATTGCCGCGCCAGTCGCGGTCACCGTGCCGAAATCGTAATGCAGATATTCAAATGACAGGGATAGGTTTGGCTTTACGCGCCACTCCGCGCCGGCACCGGCCACCCAGCCCGTTTCCGTACCGCCGCCTGATACGTCCATACGCCCGAAGGTCGGCAACGTCACATGATCGGAGGCGCCGACATCGATATCAGCGACGGCAAGACCGCCGGAAACGAAGAAAAGCATGTCGTCCGTGCCGAGACCGGCGCGCGCCCGGAAACTGCTGATCCAGTCGATACTGTAGCCCGTCTTCGTATCGGAATAGAGCTTTGAGGCACTGTCGTCGGAAAGGTCGAGAAGGTTGAAATCGACGAGGCCGCCAACAACCAGTGGCGTATCACCGGCCATGAGCTCGGCGTCGCAGCCGAACTCGACGCCGCCGGAGACGCCTTGGCCGTTATTCATATCGATCGATTCATAATCTGGCCCGGCCGAATTCCAGGCAAAGCCCGATCCCGCAAACGGGCCGTCGGTGAACGGCATGTCGGTTGCGGCCACCCGGCCGCGGACATAGCCGAGATTGCCGCCAACATAACAACCGCTCCAGGAGGAGCTTGCCTTCGCAGCCGGATCCTCCGCCGCAGCCGGCACGGCAGCCCAGACGGTGATACCGGTGGCGAGCACCAGCAAGTGTAACGGCAAGGCGCGACGCAGGGCACACGGCATAAAAACATTCCTCTACCAAATCTGGGGCGGCACTGGAATGCCCAACCAGACGTTGCCAGCCTTGCACGATTTGCGCGCGTTCGTCCATGCCCATTTTTGACCTTAATCTCGTCTCGAACATAGATTTTTTGCTGCCGAAACAATAAATTCGCTAATTTAGACAGGGGTCAGAAAATGCCGCTGAGCTCAACCTCGCGAGTCTCGCGCCGGCCTTATCGAATTCAACCTTTCGAACAGCGCTTGAGCGGGTGCGAGGCCGCCTCAGCCGCACCCACGCAGTTCTCCCCCGGACCTGGTTCGACGAGCTCGATCAACACATTGTGCTGGCGGCGTAATGGAATGGCGATGCGAGGAGCATCTGTCGGCCGACGATAGGGATGGAAGAGAAGAGCCCCGGCGGCTGTGACCGATCCGTCATACAGGCGGTAGCGAACGAGGCCAGCCCGCCGATCGCGGCGCAAAAAGATCCGTCAGGGCAGAGATGTATGCATCCATGGAACTCCTGGTGGAAGGACGACATCGCGTAGATAAAAAAGCGAGGTTTTAGCCGTCCTGAAGCAATTGAAATATAGTTGCCCGCCCAGGAAGTCAGACTGAAACAGAGCGTCGATAGTGAGAGGCAACTCTACTTTTTTGGGAAGCTCCACTCATGTCGAAGACGATCACCGGCCATCAGACCTCCAGACTGAAACAGAGCGTCGATAGTGAGAGGCAACTCTACTTTTTTGGGAAGCTCCACTCATGTCGAAGACGATCACCGGCCATCAGACCTCCACCCTGTTCGTAGACCAGTCGAACCAAAACTGGGACGTCGCCATGGGGGCCTCGCTGGAGGTGGCCAATGGCCATGGCATGGTCAACAACCTTGGATACCACGACAGCGTTCTGGTCACCGCGGGCGACATCGTCGCCGACGGGATTTATAAATCGGGCATCTTTTCCGAGGGAACCAAAGCCATCCTCCAGGTCGATACCATGGGCACCATCCATGGTTACAACGGCATCGCATTTTACGGCGAAGGCACCTACGCGGAAAACCTGGATCGTCTTATCCGTTGTAGCGCTGGAACACGAGCGTCGCNTATAAATCGGGCATCTTTTCCGAGGGAACCAAAGCCATCCTCCAGGTCGATACCATGGGCACCATCCATGGTTACAACGGCATCGCATTTTACGGCGAAGACACCTACGCGGAAAACCTGGGCAAGATCACCGCCGCCAATATCGGCATTTATGCCAATGCCACCAAGATGGGTATTCGCAACGAGGGGACGATACACGCCAAGACCGGAATTTATCTCGATTTCACGGAGCTTGCCGGCGGCTACGTCACCAATGCCGGCCTTATCGAGGCCGACAACGGCATTGTCAGCAAGAAAGCAAACGCGAGTATCTTCATCGAAGCGAAGGGCGTCATCGATGCCAAGCTTGTTGGCGTGGAACTGACCAGCAATGACGGTGCAGACAACAACCATGTGAAAAACGAAGGATCGATACAATCCGACGGGATCGCAATCAAGGGCGGGATCGGCGGGGACTGGATCGAGAACCACGGCACGATCAAGGGTGTCATATCCCTTGGTGACGGAAGCGATACGTTCGACAATCGCGGCGGAACGATCGATCATGCCGTGGACGGCGGAACCGGAGACGATTTCTATATCTTCGGCGCGAAACCCTTCGCGATCATCGACAGCAGCGGCAACGACACGATCGGAACGGAGATCACGCGCACGCTGGCAGATTTTCTTGACATGGAGAACCTGCGGCTGCTCGGAGACGGCAATATCAACGGAACCGGCAACGCGCTCTCGAACCACGTCATGGGAAACGGCGGGAATAACACGCTCGATGGCGGGATCGATAATATCATGGACATCCTCGATGGCGGTGATGGCAACGATACCTATATCCTGCGCGACGGGAACGATCTCGTATATGACTTCGGAGGGGCCGCCGGAGATAGCAACGCCGGAACGGATACGATCACCTCGACGATCAGCCGGAATCTCGTCGACTACAAGCTTATCGAAAACCTCAAGCTCCTCGGCACCGGCAATCTGAACGGCACGGGCAACGATCTCGCCAACGTCATCACCGGCACATCCGGCAACAATATTCTCGATGGCGGCCTGGAAAATGACGACGTTATCGACACCCTGAACGGCGGGGCGGGCAACGACACCTATGTCCTAGGCACCGGCCACGACAAGGTGGTCGACAGCGGCGGCATCGACACGATCACATCCGAGATCAACCGCAGCCTTGGCGACTATCCGGCCATCGAAAACCTGACGCTGCTGGGCAAGGGCAACATCAACGGAACGGGCAATGCGCTCGTCAACGTCCTCACCGGCAATGAGGGCGACAACGTTCTCGACGGCGGCAATGACACGGTCGTCGATACGCTGAAGGGAGGGGCGGGCAACGACACCTACGTCCTGGGTGCCGGCGCAGACAAGATCGTCGAAACCACGGGAACCGATACGATCGCATCGACGATCACCCGCAGCCTTGCAACCTATGCCGCCATCGAAAATCTCACATTGAAGGGCACGGCCGATATCAAAGGCACCGGCAACGCCCTGGTGAACATCATCACCGGCAATGGCGGCGACAACATCCTCGACGGCGGCGCGGACAACGTCGTGGATACCCTAAACGGCGGTGCCGGCAACGATACCTATGTGCTGGGTTCAGGCAACGACAAGGTGATCGATAGCGCCGGCAACGACATGATCATCTCCAGCATCAGCCGCAGCCTTGTGTCCTATTCGACTATCGAGAACCTGACGCTGACCGGTTCGGGCGACATCAACGCCGCTGGCAACGGGCTGAACAACGTGCTGACCGGCAATGCCGGCATGAACACGCTGGACGGCGGCGCGGGCAACGATACCTATGTGCTGGGCTCGGGCAACGACAAGGTCGTGGACGCGTCCGGCGTCGATACGATCACCTCGCTGATCTCCCGCAACCTTTCCACCTATGCGACGATCGAAAACCTCAAGCTTTTGGGTGTGTCCAACATCAATGTAACCGGCAACGCACTCGCCAATACTCTCACCGGCAATTCCGGTCTCAACACCCTTTTCGGCGGTGCGGGAAACGACGCGCTCATCGGCGGGGCGGGAGCCGATAAACTGGATGGCGGCGCCAACATCGACACCGCGTCCTACGCCGGCGCTTCCGCCGGGGTCGTCGCCAGTCTGGCGAATGCTGCAGCCAATACCGGTGATGCCAAGGGCGATAGCTATATCTCTATCGAGAACCTGACGGGAACCAGCCACAAAGACACGCTGGCCGGCAACAACGGCGCCAACGTGCTTGTGGGCGGGATCGGAGCCGACCAATTGACCGGCGGCGCGGGTGCCGACGTCTTCCTCTTCAAGGGCGTCGAGGAGACGACCGTCGCAACGGCCGGGCAGGACACGATCTACGATTTCAGCCAAAGTCAGGGCGACAGGATCGGCCTGACTGGGATCGACGCCAATGCCGCGCTCACGGGCGATCAGGGCTTCCTGTTCAAGGGGACCGCTGCGTTCAGCGGCACGAACGGCGAGCTGCGTTTCGAAAAGCAGGCATCCGACACCTACATCTATGGCGACGTCAACGGTGACAAGGTCGCCGATTTCATCATCCATCTCGATGATGCCGTAACCTTGACGGCTGGTGATTTCCTGCTCTGATTATCGCGGCAGGGAGCTTGAGATATCAGGCTCCCTGCCGAATTCGGAAGTGCACTGTCCGTAAAAACCACGTTGATTTCCAGCGCCGCTTCGGCACAGCTGCTACGCCATTCGCTTTGCCGAGACATAGATGTAGCCGGCACCGCGGACGGTTTTGAGCACCTGCGGCTTGGACGGGATAGGCTCGATCTTTTTTCGGATTCGGGTAATCCGTACATCGATGCTGCGGTCGAATGGATCGCTGCCCCGACTGTGGGCAAGATCGAGAAGCCTGTCACGGGTAAGCACCCTGTCTGGATTGGCCAGGAAGACCTGAAGCAGATCGAACTCCATGGCCGTTGCCGGCTCGACCGTTCCATCCGCGTGGATCAGGCAGCGTGTGTCGAGATTGACGAAGACCTTGCCGAACGGCTTGAGGTTTTTCTCCGCCGCGGGGGCGGGCTGGGCCGACATTTGATGGCGGCGCAGGATGGCCCTGATCCTTGATCGCAACTCACGCAGATCGAAAGGCTTTGTCATATAGTCGTCCGCGCCGATATCCAGGCCGACCATCTTGTGGGTGATATCGCTGGCACCGGTCAGCATCATCACAGGCGTGTTGCTGGTCCGCCGTATCCGTTGCAGGATTGCCAAACCGTCCTCGCCGGGCAAATTGATATCGAGCATGATGAGATCGGCGCCCTCGTCGGCCAGAAGCCGGTCCAGCTCACGATTGCAATGCGCGATCCGCACGGAAAAGTTGTCCCATTCCATGAATTCGGCGACCATCTCGCACAGATGCTTCTCGTCATCGACGACGATCAACCTGGGCCGTTGGATGAAAGAGTTCTCCATATAGCTCTCCGAATTGAAGTGGCTTTTGGCGTGCCCGTGTCACCGGAAGCAAGCGGGCGGCTATTCGAGCGTGCATGCACGCATCTAAGCCCGGAGCATTCCGATGTCGTCACCCGGAAGTATGACGTCGGGACTGCGCTTTCTCCCCTATGCCGGCTTTCCCAAAATGCTCTAAGCTCACACCGCTTACTGGAAAGGAAGGCCTGCTGCGGATGGGAATTGTCGATACATCAGGAAACGAAATGCTTTCGTCCATCATCGGAGACATCTACGATTGCGCGCTCAACCCGGAAGGCTGGGCCGGTGTTATGACCCGCATCACGAAGACCATCGATGCGGCGTATTCGACCATCGCCTTGACCAGCATTTCCGATCGCCGCGGCCGGTTTGCAGCGCGGTCTGCATGGAACCACTCCCGCATGCAGGCGCTTCAGGATTATGAACTTGACGACATTCCCGGCCTCAAGGCGGCAATCGCCGGTGACATCGACCAGCCGGTGACCACTTTGTCGGTTGTCAGTGAAGGAGAATTGGAGCGATCCGCATTTTTTCAGGAGTGGGCCAAACCGCAGGGTCTGCGGGAAGGATGCACGACGAAATTCGTGCATACGCCAGATCGTATCGGCCTCTTCAGTACGACGACATGGGCGGATCGCCCACGCATCAGCGCCGAGGAGCAGCGGTTCCTCGCTTTGCTTTCACCGCATCTACGCCGGGCGTCGCTGATCGGCGATCTGCTCGACCAGACACGGGTAACGACCGACCTCTATCGTGGTGTACTTGACAGTCTGGCGGTCCCGGTCGTGCTGACGGCGGCGGATGGCAGGGTTCTTTACGCCAATACCGATGCCGAGCGCATGCTTTCCGCGCAGACGCCGCTTCGAACGAAAAACGGAGTCCTTCAGGCGCAGTCGCCGGCCGTCGCCCATGTTCTGCTGGACGCGATCACTGCCGCTGCGGAAGCGGATGCATCGTTGGGGTCCCGCGGGATCGGTCTGCCGATCTCGGCACCGGGCGATCCGCCCGCCGTGGCCTATGTCCTGCCGCTCACTGAAGGAACGTCGCGCGCGGCTTTTCGCCCCGCCTGCGCCGCCGTCTTCATTTCGACGACCACTTCCGCCTCGCCACCGCCGGCGGACGTGCTCATCGCTCTCTACGACCTCACTCCGGCCGAGGCGCGAGTGGTCCTGCAGATCGGCGAAGGCTTGACCGCGTCGCAATGCGCGGCAACCCTTGCCATCAGCGAAAATACGCTGAAGACGCATCTCGGCCGGATCTTCGCCAAAACCAATACCGCGCGGCAGGCCGATCTCGTCAAACTCCTGTCGACGATCACGTCGCCGATCATCACGGCTTGAACTTTCCTGGCCGCCGGGCGTGTACGATCTGGCGCAAGTCGACGCTCGATCCGCCGGTCGCAAGCAACAGACGGCGGAGAGCCGATGATGCCCGAGGTCAATGAATCCGAACACCCGGACCCGGTGGCGGGCGCCTGCTCGATGTTTTCGGTCCGGCCTGATCACCGGAGCAGACGACGACGATCCGCGCGGCATCCGGCTGCTGACATGACGACCATCCGTCAATCCTGCCCAACAGGAATTCCGTCCATTCGCATCTGCCGCAACAGGTTGCGCCCCGCGATCATCATTTCAACCAGGAGCGCAACCAGCGGTCCAATGAGCGAAACGATCGCACCACCGAAAAACCAGAAAAGGGTTTTCCTGGCGCAGGCCGATGGAAAGCGCGCCGGCGAGCAGATTCAGGATCGCGCCGCCGGTGCAGATGGCCGCGACCACTCCGAGCACGGCCGCAACCTCCAGTGTCAGCGCCCTGCGCCGCAGATACGCGATTTGAATGCGGATCAATTTGCCCTGTTCGCCGCTATCCAAAACCTTGTTCAGCAGATCCGATACTCTTGCGAGGCGCATGGTGTAGATGCTGACAAAGCCTGCGGTACCAGCCAACAAAAACACCGGCGCCAGGGACGTCTGGATGACAGAGGCAAGGTCGTTGACGATAGGCGGCGTATCCATAGGCGTACCTCAGGTGGCTGGTGCACGTGCTCCCCGCGAAGCAACGATGCCTTGAAGCTGCCGCTCTCTCAAATCGCAACTGATTATATCCGGCCGAGGCCGACCCAACGGGCCAGGCACGCATTGCCGATGGAATCCCGCCAGCAATGCTTGTGTTGCAATCCGTCCGTGGCAATTATCCCGTCCTCACTTGGCCGGTTCGAATTCGCCGGGCTTCCAGGACTTGTCGAACCACGGTTCCAGCGGGCCATAGAGCCGCAGGAGGACGTTCCAGCCCTTGCCGGGAACGGTCTGCACCCAGTTAGCCTCGTGACCTACCAGCGCTTTCGGGCCGAACCAGACATCCACAGACGAATCTGCATTGACGACAAGATCCTTCTTGTCGCTGCCGATACTCGGGTACCGCTGATCGGTCTGCAGCATCGAGCGAGTCTGATTGTCATAGACGACGAATGACCAGAAGGATTTGGCCGGAATGTTCGGCGGCAGGTGAATCTTGTAGGTCTTACTGCCATCGAGGGGCTTTTTCCTGCTGTCGGTCGTCGCCACTGCGTATTGCGAGCCGATGCCGACACGCTTTATCGCCATCGCCGGTGTAATGCCCGTCGCGTAGTAATGAAACAGCACGCGGGCGTCGAGGTAGCGAACGCCGGGCTGCTGAAGGAATTCATAGCTGCCGCCGATAAAACCGGTAAACCAGGCACTATCGGGATAGTAGTAAGCCTCCTTCATCCGCGTGTTGAAGGTGATCGTGCGCGCCGTCGCGTTCCCGACTGCGACGGCTTCGGTCAGAATCTTCTTCATTCGCTCGTCGGGCGAGAAAGGCTTGCCCTTCTCGATACCGATCGAGGCAAGTTGTCCAAGCACTTCCGGGTGATAGGCCTCGTTCGGCTCGCTCTGCACGAGGCTGTTCACCTCTTCGTAGAAGTGGAAGTCATTGGAATGGATCGTATTGAATTCCCTGCCGCTGACGTTGATGAATTTCATCGGCGGTGGGTTGGCGACATCCGACAGCGGATACACCTTGGCAAATTTCCTGGTGTTGTCGACCGCGGTCTTCGTGCTGCCGTTTTCGAGAAAACCACGCCAGAAGAACAGGTTGCCGTAGGTTGGGCTGCGAAGCACGAAGTAGCCGTCCGGGATCTCGCCCTGATAGCCGGGGGGCAGCAACAGGTATTTGCCCCCCTTGCCGTGGTCCGGCCCGGCATTTCCGACATCCCCGACATATTCGAACCAGTGGGTATCGATCATGCCCAGAATATTGGGCGGTGTTTCGATCACCAGCGGCCCGGCTTTGGTATCGAGCCACATCAGATTGTAGATGCTCTCCGTATTGCCCGTGAGGAACAGCGAGTGCGAGTCCATCAGGTCTTCGAAGATGAGAACGGTCTGGTTGTTGTCCGCACCCTGGCTGGCAAGGCCAACCCTCAGTGCCTCGACCGACGCGCCCGGCATGGCATTGAGAAAGGCATCGACACCGCGCATGAAGTCGAGGTTGTCGTAGATTTTCTCGGACGTGGCCTCGTCCGGGAAACCATCGACGAAATTCAAGGTTCCAAGCCGTGTTTCAACTTTGCCTGGAGTCGTGATGGAATCCGGTATCGGCGTCGTCATCTCCATTTTCGACGCCGTCTGCCCGTGAGCGGTTCCGGCAAGAAGGACCAGTACGGAGGCCCCTCCGAGGAGGGCTTTCAGCGAGTAACTCATGGTATGGTTCCTTTCGGTTAGCGGGAAGTCCACGGAGACGGCCGTCAAGTTACGGTCGCTCCAGACATTCAGGGCAATACGCGAGGTGAAGAAGGCTGAAGATTTAGATGAACCTGTGCAACAGGCTCTGGCGTCAGTCGATGTAGACGACGACGTAACGCCCGTTATAGGGCTGATAGTAGGCCCCGCCGCAGCGCCAGATCACGGCGCCGTTGACACTGGTCCTGACACAACCGGCGGGCAGCGCGGCGACGTAGATCGTGGAGCGGCGGATGACCCGGCGGGTGGTGCGGCGCGCAACGCCGGCCACGCTGCCGGGGGTCGCAGGCCGACCCACGATTGCCTGGGCCTCCGGAACGAACGGGCCGAAGGGCATCGGTAGAAGATTGTCGGCAGCGAGCATGGCAAAGCCGGCGATCGCGGTACAAAAAACCTTGCGCATCCTCATTGTCCCTCCTCCCCCGACATCTCTCCCGTGACGTCAGCATGTACGTGTTCGAGTTTCCTGGCGTTCGCCGGTGGCGTGAACTTGAATTGGGTGGCGTCGATGGCACCCGATTTCCAATTGCTCAGGCGCAGCGAATATTGCGGCGCGCCGGTGACCCATTTGGTCGTGATGACATATTTGAGCGGCAGCGGTTTGCTGCCCTTGCTGATCCAGA
Organism: Rhizobium sp. Root1212; assembly: GCF_001424985.1. Taxonomy (GTDB): domain Bacteria; phylum Pseudomonadota; class Alphaproteobacteria; order Rhizobiales; family Rhizobiaceae; genus Pararhizobium. Next base: position 4,626 of record NZ_LMDA01000002.1, on the reverse strand, counting down.
TCTGCCAGTCGACAGTATCTGTTCTGAAAGCGAGGTGATCGCATTCGATCCCGCCGACGAACGCCGATCCGACAACGGTTCCCTGGGTCGCGCCGTCCGTGAGAAGGACATACGGGTCGCTTGCCAGCAGATCGACACCGGGTGCATCGAGACCGGTTTCGGCGCGCAGTTCGTCTGTCGCTTCCTCGACGCTAGGTCCGGGACTTTGGAGTTGCGCATAGACATTCGTGTCTTTGCCGTGAAGCGATATCGTCTTGCCGTCGAATATCACCTCCGCATCGGCAAAAGGCCCCCTGCGCGTCAACAGAAACCCCTTGGCACGATCGAGCGCGATGGTACCCGATGCGCTGTACTGGATCTTCTGCCCTTCGAGATCGATGACCTCCTGATCTGCGTCATAGTCGACGCTCAGTGCCGGCATCGACTTGAGATTGTCGCTCATCGCCGCGAGAACCTTGACCGCCGCTGGTTCTATCGGATCCTGGGCCGAAGCGGGCCATGCCGCCGCACAGGCGGTCGCCGCCACGATCGATGTACATGCGCGCCGGGTCGCACCGGACCATTTCAGTTTGAATTTGCTCATTTGCCCCCACCACCTTCGCCGCCCGGCGCATGCAGCGATACCTTTCGGTTCCGCTGCCATCACAACCTCCACCCGGAGCATTTCCAATCGGTGATATACTGCTATAGTATTTCCCTTGCGTCTTGCCTTTTCACGCCAATTTAGCGTTGTGAGTGTTGAATACTGCACCTTCGATCAGGATCAGGACGTTCTTGGCCATCGCGCCTTATCTGGCGAAGCACGATGTGTCGGTGATCGAGTTCTGCAAACGCCTCGATATCTCGCCCAACGTATTCCAGAATGCCGACGGGTGGCTTCCGCGCGCCCAGTGTTTTCGCTTGGGCAATGAACTGGCGGCCATCGCGGGAGACCCGTTCGCCGGCGCACACATAGGCTCTTCGACGGACTTGCGTGAGTTCGGTGGGTGGGGGCAATCCATCCTGGCAGCAAGGGACGTGGCTCACGCTTGCGCGCTCGCGTCCGGCAATGTGTCCTCGATCCACCGCGGTTCGGATGTACGCTTCCTGGTGGAGGGCAAAACCGCTCGTATCGTCTTTCGCTTCGCAAACCATTGTGAATTCGATCCCAGGCAATTCATCTTCGGCAGTCTTGCGGTTCTACGAAAAGTGCCGCTTTTGGCAGGTGAAGCATCCGGAATAAAGGTTCGATTGACCGCGGCGAAAACACGCGGAGCCGAGGCACTCGAAGAATGCTGGGGACCCAATATCGAATTGGGTTGCGAGCACGACATGATCGAAATCGATCGCGAATTGCTCGATTGTCCCCTCAAAATACAGGAAACCCTACCCTCAAAGGATACAATAGCGCTGACCTCGGCTGTGGAGGTGGCGCGGCGGCTCAGCGACAGGCTCTCCTGCGAACCGGATCACAACTTGAAAGCCATGGCGGCGAGACTTCGTGTGTCTACCCGCACCCTGCAGAGGCGCCTGAAATCCTGCGGCGTCGAGTTCGAGGAACTGCTAGACGAGACCCGTCGAAGCGAGGCGCTTCAACTGATCCGCGAAGGTGGGCATAGCTTGACCGAAATCGCCTATAGGCTGGGTTATAGCGATCCCGCACATTTCACGCGCGCATTCAAACGCTGGACAGGCGCCGCGCCATCCCGTTTCCACGGCTGACGTGATGCACGATGACGTGCTGCGGAGCGAAAATCGGCAGGCGACAAACCGTGCAGGGTAGGTTTGCTCGTCCGGTGACAGACTATCGCAATCTTTAACTTTTTGTTAACCATATTTTCCGACCCTTCAGCCGGGGCTTTCCGCAATCTCTTACGGAAGGAAACAGCATGAGGCTCGTGTCACTCCCAGGAAAAATTCTGATAAACCGCCATCACACCTTGATCGTCATGCACGATGGCGGCTGCTTTCAGGCAGTCTGCGTGGTCAATGACAGTATGATTGGCGATGTTCGTTGCAACCTCGCCTTGCTCGAGACGATCGCCAGCCGCAAGCTCGATGGCGGAGAACTCGCGTTCGACGGACGCATATGGATCACCGCATCCGACCTAGCCGAGACGACTGATACCATGTGGCATTGACCATCGTCTTGTGCGTGCCCTACCGGATCAAGCCGTGTCCTGCTTATGTGGAGGGATATGCGGACATCCCCGGCACTGCATCGACTTTGGAAAGGCACCCCTTGCGTATTCTTGTTATTCTCGGTTCCCTGATCGTAGGAACGGTCGCCGGCACCACCCAGTTCGCAAAAATCTGGCACGCCACTGCCCCGGAAAGCGCGGCAGCGATGACGGTCGGCGTACCGCTTGCGATATCCGTGGCGATCGCATCGGCCAGCGCCAGATATTCGGACTTCGCCATGATCGCTCCGAACGCAATACTTCAATTGCACCGAAAATGATGTCGGAACATCATGGCGCTGTCAAACGCCTCCCCGCGAAGACTCTTTCTCCGCGGCGGCACCTGCGAGGTTTTTGAGCTATGATGCAAAAACCTCGAACCCGTCATGGCCGAAATAGGCTGGGTCCGCATCCGTGGCAACTCAGCAGCTGATCGGCATCGGCGGTAGCGAGCGGCCCCCACCGCAATCCCGGCAAAACCGGCACCGGCGAGCCGAGGCTTTTCCACGAGGCGGTCATCCGGCCGGCAAATTGGTGCAGGAAATGCTCGATGCCGCCAGGTCCGCCACCGAGATGGTTGAGCATCATGTTGCCCATGATGCCCCAGCGCAATCCCGGCCCATAGATCGAGGCGGCATCCACGTCGGCAGCACTCAGCACGTCTTCGGCAGTGAGATGATACACCTCCCGCGCCAGCGCGGCCTGCAGCCGGTTGGCGACGTGGCCCGGCAGTTCCTTGTTGATCCGCACAGTCTTTTTGCCGATCGCGGTGTAGAAGGCGTCGGCCCGGCGGATCGTCTCTTCCGCGGTTTTCGCCCCGCCGAAGATCTCGACCAGCGGCATCAGATGCGGCAAGTTGACGGATGGCCGATGACGCAGCGTTCGGGATGAGCCTTGACGCCGAGCTGGATCTGGCTGATCGACTGGATGATCGGCTCGGAATTGAAGTGCGTAGGCCGCGGCAGCTGGACGAGGATGCTGTGGTCGGAGTTCAACGCCTCGACGAGGTAGGCGTCGTCTCCTCGGGGAACGTGTGCTGCACGGAGGCGAAGCCGCATTCCTTGGCCATCCGGCCCTTGGCTGACACGTAGGCGTGGCTTGCCGGATCGTTGCCGACGATGACGACGGCGAGGCCCGGCTTGACGCCGGCTTCCTGCACCAGCGTCGTCGTTGCCGCCTTCACCGCGTCGATCACGGATGCGGCAACCTGTTTGCCGTCGACGATGGCGGCTCTCATCGATCAGCCCATGCGCTCGGAGGCGTAGGAGCCGGGGCTCGCGGGGAAGACGATGGTCTTGTTGCCGTTCATGAACACGCGCTGGTGGATATGGGCGTGCACGGCGCGGGCGAGAACCTGGCTCTCCACATCGCGACCGATCGAGACATAGTCTTCCGGCGACTGGGCATGGGTGATGCGGGCGACGTCCTGCTCGATGATCGGACCTTCGTCGAGGTCTTCGGTGACGTAATGCGCCGTCGCGCCGATCAGCTTCACGCCGCGCTCGAAGGCCTGCTTGTAGGGATTGGCGCCCTTGAACGAGGGCAGGAAGGAGTGGTGGATGTTGATGATCTTGCCCGACATCTTCTTGCAGACGGCATCCGACAGAACCTGCATGTAGCGGGCGAGCACGATGAGTTCGGCGCCGGACTGCTCGACCACTTCCATCAGCCGGGCTTCGGCCTGCGGCTTGTTCTCCTTGGTCACCTTGATGTGGTGGAAGGGGATGTCGTGGTTGACGATGACCTTCTGGTAATCGAAGTGGTTGGAGACGACGCCGACGATCTCGATCGGCAGCGCGCCGATCTTCCAGCGATAGAGCAAGTCGTTCAGGCAATGGCCGAAACGCGACACCATCAGCAGCACCTTCATGCGGTGCTCGCTGTCGAGCAGATCCCAGTTCATCGCAAATTTATCGGCGACCGGGGTGAAGCCNCTTCCGATCTAGGCAATGGCCGAAACGCGACACCATCAGCAGCACCTTCATGCGGTGCTCGCTGTCGAGCAGATCCCAGTTCATCGCAAATTTATCGGCGACCGGGGTGAAGCCCTTCTGCAGTTCTTCCATGGTCGCGCCTTCCTGGCTGGTGAAGGTGAGGCGCATGAAGAACAGGCCGGTCTGCAGGTCGTCGAACTGCGAGCTGTCGACGATGTAACAGCCCTTGTCCGCGAGATAGCCGGTGATGGCCGCAACGATGCCGCGGGTGGATTTGCAGGATACGGTCAGGATGTGGCTTTTCATTAGACGTATTTCCGGAACCATGGATATCAGAAGGATGGCGCGGCCCTTTGAACCGCGCCATCCGTTGCTTGGGAGGCAAATATCAGGCAAGCGAGTGCGATGCCCCGGCCTTACATGGCCTTCTGCAATTCCGGCAGGGCCTCGAACAGATCGGCGACGAGGCCGAAGTCGGCGACCTGGAAGATCGGCGCTTCCTCGTCCTTGTTGATGGCGACGATGACCTTACT
>NZ_LMDA01000001.1:0-1495000 GCF_001424985.1 Rhizobium sp. Root1212 | reverse complement strand
AACTCCGAATACCGAGGAGTACTAGTCGGCAGACACACGGCGGGTGCTAACGTCCGTCGTGAAAAGGGCAACAACCCTGACCTCCAGCTAAGGTCCCCAAGTCATGGCTAAGTGGGAAAGGATGTGAGGATCCCAAAACAACCAGGATGTTGGCTTAGAAGCAGCCATCATTTAAAGAAAGCGTAACAGCTCACTGGTCTAAATAAGGGTCTTTGCGCCGAAAATGTAACGGGGCTGAAGCCATGCACCGAAGCTGAGGATACATCGTAAGATGTGTGGTAGCGGAGCGTTCCGTAAGCCTGTGAAGGGATACCCGTGAGGGGTCCTGGAGGTATCGGAAGTGCGAATGTTGACATGAGTAACGATAAAGGGAGTGAGAGACTCCCTCGCCGAAAGACCAAGGGTTCCTGCTTAAAGTTAATCTGAGCAGGGTTAGCCGGCCCCTAAGATGAGGCAGAAATGCGTAGTCGATGGGAACCACGTTAATATTCGTGGGCCTGGTGGTAGTGACGGATTGCGTAACTTGTTCAGACTTATTGGATTGTCTGGGCGGGGAAGCGGTTCCAGGAAATAGCTCCACCGTATAGACCGTACCCGAAACCGACACAGGTGGTCAGGTAGAGTATACCAAGGCGCTTGAGAGAACTATGCTGAAGGAACTCGGCAAATTGCACGCGTAACTTCGGAAGAAGCGTGACCCCATCGCACGCAAGTGTGTTGGGGTGGCACAGACCAGGGGGTAGCGACTGTTTATCAAAAACACAGGGCTCTGCGAAGTTGCAAAACGACGTATAGGGTCTGACGCCTGCCCGGTGCTGGAAGGTTAAGAGGAGAGGTGCAAGCTTTGAATCGAAGCCCCAGTAAACGGCGGCCGTAACTATAACGGTCCTAAGGTAGCGAAATTCCTTGTCGGGTAAGTTCCGACCTGCACGAATGGCGTAACGACTTCCCCGCTGTCTCCAGCATAGACTCAGTGAAATTGAATTCCCCGTGAAGATGCGGGGTTCCTGCGGTCAGACGGAAAGACCCCGTGCACCTTTACTATAGCTTTACACTGGCATTCGTGTCGGCATGTGTAGGATAGGTGGTAGGCTTTGAAGCAGGGACGCCAGTTCTTGTGGAGCCATCCTTGAAATACCACCCTTATCGTCATGGATGTCTAACCGCGGTCCGTTATCCGGATCCGGGACAGTGTATGGTGGGTAGTTTGACTGGGGCGGTCGCCTCCGAAAGAGTAACGGAGGCGCGCGATGGTGGGCTCAGACCGGTCGGAAATCGGTCGTCGAGTGCAATGGCATAAGCCCGCCTGACTGCGAGACTGACAAGTCGAGCAGAGACGAAAGTCGGTCATAGTGATCCGGTGGTCCCGCGTGGAAGGGCCATCGCTCAACGGATAAAAGGTACGCCGGGGATAACAGGCTGATGACCCCCAAGAGTCCATATCGACGGGGTTGTTTGGCACCTCGATGTCGGCTCATCGCATCCTGGGGCTGGAGCAGGTCCCAAGGGTTTGGCTGTTCGCCAATTAAAGCGGTACGTGAGCTGGGTTCAGAACGTCGTGAGACAGTTCGGTCCCTATCTGCCGTGGGTGTAGGAATATTGACAGGATCTGTCCCTAGTACGAGAGGACCGGGATGGACATATCTCTGGTGGACCTGTTGTCGTGCCAACGGCATAGCAGGGTAGCTATATATGGAATGGATAACCGCTGAAGGCATCTAAGCGGGAAACCAACCTGAAAACGAGTATTCCCTTGAGAACCGTGGAAGACGACCACGTTGATAGGCCGGGTGTGGAAGTGCAGCAATGCATGAAGCTTACCGGTACTAATCGTTCGATTGGCTTGATCGTTCCCATTGCTCATGCTCATCTCCCGGCGAAGACGAAGTCTTCGTCCGGATGAGCCATCTAAAAGACGTGTTCACATAAGACAAAAAGGCTTAGCCTTTACCAGCTTCTCATATTGTTGCTCTTTGCCGACCTGGTGGTTATGGCGGGGTGGCTGCACCCGTTCCCATTCCGAACACGGCCGTGAAACGCCCCTGCGCCGATGGTACTTCGTCTTAAGACGCGGGAGAGTAGGTCGCTGCCAGGTCTGCCAAGCGCAACAAATACGGCTTTTGCAAACGCAAATGCCAATCTTCTCATCACACGCGCCGGCCCAAGCCGATCCAAACGGGCCGCCCTCAAAGCGGCCTTTTTGCTTCGGTAAAATAAACCGGATAAAAAGCCCAAAGGCTGAAACTTCAAAGCAGCCGAATAGTTCGAGATTTTGCCTTCGGCAAAACGCACATAACGCGGGGTGGAGCAGCCCGGTAGCTCGTCAGGCTCATAACCTGAAGGCCGCAGGTTCAAATCCTGCCCCCGCAACCAAAGTTACAACCAAAAACCCCGCCACGGAAACGTAGGCGGGGTTTTTGCGTTCAATAACTCCTAATATAAGCGTCGGGGAGCTTTTTGCGTTTCTGCTCCGTGTCAAGCTGATGGCCTCCTGCTTCTCTATGAAATCCCCATGCACTCCTAATATAAGCGTCGGGGAGCTTTTTGCGTTTCTGCTCCGTGTCAAGCTGATGGCCTCCTGCTTCTCTATGAAATCCCCATGCACCTCCGCGACGAAATTGGCCCATGAATGCCGCCGCTTTGGCTATCGACGCCTTCATGTGCTGCTCAGACGCGAGGGACACCATGTGAACCACATGCCCGGTCAGCGCTTTCAACCTGGCGCAGCGACTACAACGATCACCGACCGCATTCCGGTCTCGGCTGGCCGACACCGGCCGAGTTCGTTCAGACCATCAACCCACGACGTGATGCGGTGCTGCGCAGCCGGAATGGCTCCGCACCACAACCCGTCGCTACCGCCCCAAATACAGCAACCCAAAACCGCTGGAGCGAAATCAAACCCGGATAAAACTTGGGGGCAGTTCACGATGCCTTCATCGTCTTCCGCTCCTTTCCCAGCCTGGAAAAATCACCGGAAAACTCTACCAAAGTCGGACCAGTTTGAATTGCTTAGATCAGGGCTTGAAATCTTCAGTCTTATCAAAAACCATAGTGCATCTTTCCAGCTCGGAATCTGGCTCACGGCTCGTCGCCTTCCTCGCTTGAAGCCCTTTCCACTTTCGTTTCCGTGATTTAGCACAAATTGAAATTTCCGCTTTACAAATCGTGTTAAACGTTTTTATTTTGATATAAACGTTTAACACGTTGCTGAATTGCCGGCAGAGGAGGGTCCGTTGGCATCGATCCGTATCGAAAATCTCCGTAAGGGTTTTGGCGCGCTGGAGGTGCTGAAGGGCATCGATCTCGATATCGCCGATGGTGAATTCGTCTGCTTTCTCGGGCCGTCCGGCTGCGGCAAGAGCACGCTGCTGCGCTCCATCGCCGGGCTTGAGGAACTGGATGGCGGCTCGGTCCGTCTCGGCGAGCGCGACATTACCCATGTGGCCTCGGCCAAGCGCGATATCGCCATGGTCTTCCAGAACTACGCGCTCTATCCCCATATGAACGTGCGCAAGAACCTGTCCTTCGGACTGGCGCTGAACGGCATGAAGCGCGAGGAGATCGACCGTCGCGTCGACAATGCCGCCGATATTCTGCGTATCCGGGAACTGCTGGAGCGCAAGCCGCGCCAGCTTTCCGGCGGCCAGCGCCAGCGTGTCGCCATCGGCCGCGCCATCGTGCGCGACCCGAAGCTGTTTCTGCTCGACGAGCCGCTGTCGAACCTCGACGCCGGCCTGCGCGTCACCATGCGCGTCGAGCTTGCCGCGCTGCATGCGCGCCTCGGCGCCACCATGATCTATGTGACGCACGACCAGGTCGAGGCGATGACGCTGTCAGACCGTGTCGTCGTGCTCGACAAGGGCAAGGTCAGCCAGTTCGGCACGCCGCTGGAACTGTTCTATCAGCCGGCTAACCTTTTCGTCGCCGGCTTCATCGGCTCGCCGCGCATGAACTTCGTCGAGGCGACGGTTGCCGGACAGGAGGGCGCTCACATCACGCTTTCCGGCGGCGGCCTGAAGCGGACGGTCGCGTTCCAGGCGGATACTGCGATGGCGCTTGCCGATGGCAGCAAGGTCACGCTCGGCATCCGGCCGGACAAGGTCGAGATCGTGACGGCCGGCGAAGGCGAGCTTGCCGGCAGCGTCCGCCTCGTCGAACGCCTCGGCACCGAAAGCCATGTGCATCTCAGCCTCGAAGACGGCCGCGATTTCACCGCCGTCGTGCGCGGCACCCATCCGGTCGCCAATGGCGAAGCGGTCCACCTGCGCCTGCCGGCGCAGCATTGCTACCTGTTCGACGCGCAAGGGAAGGCGGTGCCCCGCCGGCTCGACGCGGAGACGCAGGCACTGATCACCAATGAAAAGGGGAAGCGGGTCGCCTGACCTGCAGAGGAGAAAGTGGAATGAGGAAAAATACGAAATTCATCGTCGGTTCGCTGCTCGCGTTTGCGCTTGCTGGAAGTGCGACGGCGCGGGCTGAAGATGTCTTGCGCTTTGCCACCTGGGACAGCGACGAAAGCCTTGCGATCCAGCAGGCGATCGCCAAGAAATTCGAAGAGAAGCATCCGGGCGTCAAGGTCCAGGTCGAGCCCTATGCCGATGGTTACGACCAGAAGCTGGTTGCCGCCTTCGGCGCGGGTAACCCCCCTGATGTCATGTATATGTGGAATTTTCCGCAATACTACACATCGCTGAAGCCGCTCGACGATCTGATTGCCCGCGACGCCGCTGAAATCAATCCTTCCGATTTCCCGAACGGTCTGATGAACACGACGCGCGTCGACGGCAAGACCTATGGCATGCCTTCGGGCTTCACGACGCAGGTCGTGTTCTACAACAAGGATATGTTCAAGGCTGCCGGAGTCGAGGAGCCGAGGGACGGCTGGACCTGGGACGATCTGCGCGCCAAGGCCGCAAAATTTCGCGACAAGGACAAGAAAGTTTACGGCTTTGCCGTCGATGCCAAGCCCGATCCTTATGATTTCGAGCAGTTCCTCTGGTCGAATGGCACCAAGTACATCTCCGACGATGGCAAGACGCTTGATGGCTACATGAACAGTGATGCGGCTGCCCAGGTCCTCGACATGTTTGCCGATATGGCGAAGAAGGAAGAGGCCGTTACGCTGCACGTTGGCGACGAGACCTCCGGCGAAACCCTGTTCAACGGCGGCAAGATCGCCATGTTCCAGAGCGCCATGTGGTCGAAGGCGGGCATCGATGCTGCCGGCTTCAGCTATGGCGTGGCATCCCTGCCGAAGTTCGGCGACAAGCCCGCCCATTCGGCACTCGGTGTTTCGGCGATCTCGATTGCCAAGGATGCTGCTCATCCCGATCTCGCCTGGGAATTCGTGAAGTTCTTCTCGTCTCCGGAAGCCGTCGCGATGCGCGTCAACGACCTTCCGGTACGCACCAGCGTCGCCGAGGAGAAGGGCATGACGAAGGACCCGGTCTACAAGCCGTTCTTCGACATTCTCGCCACTTCGAACACCGAGACGCACGCCTTCCTGAAGAACCAGAATTGGAGCAAGGTGCAAGACAATCTCGCCCGCGCCATCGAGGCGACGATGATCGATCAGGGCAATGCCAAGGCGCACCTGGACGATGCCGTCAAGCGCTCCCAGCGCTTCCTGAAGTAAGAGGAGACATGGGGAGATGGACATGAGCCAAGCAACCACCGCGCCGCTGACGGCAGAGAAACGGCAATCCGCCTTCTCGCGCCATCTGACGGCCTATCTCTTCATCTCCCCATGGATTTTGGGCTTCGTGTTCTTCACACTCGGCCCGCTCCTCTTCTCGCTCACCATGAGCTTCCATGACTGGCCGGTCGTCGGCGAGCGCACCTTTGTCGGTTTCGACAATTATCGAACCATGCTCTTCGACGACCCGCAATTCTGGGAAAGCCTGTGGATCACGGCGAAGTTCGCCGCGATCTACGTGCCCTTCAACATCGTCATGTCGTTCTTCATCGCGCTGATGCTGCATCATGCCAATGCCTGGAGCGGCTTCTTCCGCACGGCCTTTTACCTGCCGAGCGTCATCTCCGGCGTTGCTCTGGTGACGATCTGGAGCTGGATCTACAGCCGCGAATACGGCCTGCTGAACTTCATGCTGTCTTTCGTCGGCATCGACGGGCCGAACTGGCTCGGCGATCCGGGCCTCGCCATCGTCGCCATCATCATCGCCAGCCTTTGGGGTTTCGGCGGCACGATGCTGATCCTGCTCACCGGCCTGAAGGCGATCCCGAAGGAGCTTTACGAGGCGGCGACCGTCTCGGGCGTGCCGGGCTGGGCGCAGATGCTGTTCATCACGCTGCCGATGCTCGGGCCGATGCTGCTCTTCACCTTCATCACCTCGATCATCGCCGCCTTCCAGCAGTTGACGATCGCGCTTCTGATGACCAAGGGCGGTCCACTCGGCTCCACCTATTTCTTCGCCATGTACATCTACGACAATGCCTTCAAGTATTTCGACATGGGTTATGCCGCCGCCGGCTCTTGGGTGATGTTCCTGATCGTGCTGGTGCTGAGCATGCTCGTCATGCGCTGGTCTTCCGCCTGGGTCTATTACGAGGGCGAAGTTCGCGAAAAGGGAGGCGACCGCAATGCGTAAGACGCTGCTGTATTCCGCGCTGATCCTGCTTTCGGCGCTGTTCATCGCGCCCTTCTACTGGACCTTCATGACGGCCATCAAAAGCCAGGCCGATCTCTACAGCTTCCCGCCGGTCTTCTGGCCCTCGGAATGGCATTGGGAGAATTTCTCCATCGCCTGGAACAAGCAGCCCTTCGGCACCTACCTTACGAACTCGCTGATCGTCGTGGTGCTGTCGACCATCGGCCAGCTTCTCTCCTCGTCGTTGGTGGCCTATGGCTTCGCCCGCTTCCGCTTTCCGGGCCGCGATGCGATCTTCATCCTGCTCCTTGCCACCATGATGATCCCATGGGACGTGAAGATGATCCCGCTGTATATGGAGTTCAATCTGCTCGGCTGGATCAACACGCTGAAGCCGCTGATCGTGCCCTCCTATTTCGCCGATGCCTTCTTCGTCTTCCTGCTGCGCCAGTACATTATGACCGTGCCGGTCGAGATCGACGAGGCCGCGCGCATGGATGGGGCCAATGCCTTCGATATCTACTGGCGCATTCACCTGCCGCTGATGATGCCGGCGCTGGTGCTGGTCGGCACCTTCCATTTCATGAATGCCTGGAACGATTATCTCGGACCGTTGATCTTTCTCAACGACCAATCGACCTACACGTTGACGCTCGGTCTTTCCATGTTCAAGGGCCTGCATGAGGTGGATGTGACCTCGATTGCAGCGATCACCGTGATCCTCTGCCTGCCGCCGCTGGCGCTGTTCTTCCTCGCCCAGCGCTACATCATGGACGGTGCCGTCGGCTCGTCCGTCAAGGGGTGAGCATGCTGTTCGATATCGACCATATCCCCTTCAGCCGGCAGGGCCGCTTCCTGACACTTTCGATGATGAAGGTGCCGGGCGGCGATGGCGAAAGGGCGCTTTACCTGCGCTTCGTCGCTGGCGGCGACGAGCGGCCCTCGCTCGGCCGCCTCTGCCGGATGGCATTTTTCGACGCGGCGGGACATGCGGTCGAGCCGGCTTTCGAGCTGTCGCCGGAGCGGCTGGTCGCGCGGGCCGGTGCCGGCGAAATCGGCTTCGTCATCGGCGAGGGGGAGCGGCTGCATATCCGCGGCGCGGGCATGGGCGTGCGGTTCCATCTCGAAGGCTCGCGCTACGATTATGTCTACAGGACGCCGCAAGGCGAGCAGTGCCTCGTGGCGGCGGTCGAGAACGTCAAGTTCATTCCGCGAGTTGTGTCCGGTGCGCTTGAGGTGACTGGCGCCTGGCAGCGCGATCATTCGGAGAAGGTGAGCTTTGCCTTTTCCGGGGATTTCGAAGGTCATGTCGATTTCTTCCGCACGGTGCCTTCGGATGAGCGGCCGGGCTCCTTCGACGATGCGCTTGCTGGTGCGCGCACTGATTTTTCCGGCTGGCACGCGCGTATGCCGACGGATTCCGCAGGTCAGGAGGAGGCGCACTGTCTCGCCAGCTACCTGCTCTGGGCAAATGGCGTTCCTGTCGGCGGCGCGCTGACGCGGCCGGCGATCTATATGTCGAAGAACCACATGATCAACATCTGGAGCTGGGACAACGCCTTTTCGGCACTCGGCGTCGCCGCTGTCGATCCCGAGCTTGCCTTCGACCAGTTCGCGGTCATCTTCGATCATCAGGATGCCTCCGGCCTCCTGCCGGATTACATCAACGACCGCGACGTGCTCTTCGCCTTCACCAAGCCGCCGGTTCATGGCTGGGCGCTGTCGTTGATCGAGGCGATGCAGCCCGGTTTCCTGACAGTGGAGCGAAAGGCCTATCTGAAAGACAAGATCGGCAAGCAGGTCGACTACTGGCTGACTTACGCCCGCACCGGTGACGACCGGTTGCCAAGCTATTTCCACGGCAATGACAGCGGCTGGGACAATGCCACCTTCTTTGCCGAAGGCGGCCCGGTCACCACGCCAGACCTGCCGGTCTTCCTGATCCTCGCCTGCGATACGCTGGCCGCGCTTCTGGAAGAAGACCCGGCCGCCGCCGCCAAATGGCGCGCCAAGGCCGACATCCTGCAATCCCTGCTCTTCGACCAGCTCTGGACCGGCGAAAGCTTTTGCGCCCGCCTCGTTGCCGAGCCGGAGCGGCAGCTGCCGAACCAGAACCTGATCCAGTTCATGCCGCTTCTGCTCGGCGAACACTTGCCGCGCGACATGGCGGCAAAGCTGTTGGCGCGGCTGGCCGAGGGCGATTTCATCACGGAATGGGGTCCGGCAACCGAAAGCCCTCAGAGCCCGCTCTACGAAGACGACGGCTACTGGCGCGGCCCGATCTGGGCGCCGACGACGCTTCTGCTCTGGGATGGCCTGCGCCGGCAAGGAGAAGTGGCGCTTGCGCGGGAAATCGCGGAAAAGTTCTGTTCTCTCGCCGCTAAAAACGGTATGGCCGAAAACTTCGATGCCCGGTCGGGGAGGGGATTGCGCGATCGGGCTTTCGCCTGGACCTCCGCCGTCTATATCCTTCTGTCCGCCTCCCTCAGCCCCCAACAGCCGTAGCGAGCCGTCATGCAGAGACCGACGATCAAGACCATCGCCCAGGAGACAGGCCTCTCGATCGCCACGGTATCGAAGGCGCTGAAGCATTCGCCGCAGGTGCGCCCGGAAACCCGCGCCATCGTCGTCGCGGCCGCCGAGCGCGTCGGCTATGAGCTGAACATGCACGGCGTGCAGCTGCGCACCGGCAAGACCTATCAGGTCGCCGCCATCATGACCGCCCCCGGCCCGAAGCAGAAGGAATGGGAAGGCGTCGAATACGCCCAACTCTTGAGCGGCATTTCCTGGGCGCTGGAAGAAAGCCCCTATCGCGTCTCGCTCTATGCGGTGCGCAGTTTTGAGGAGAGCGTGGCGGTCATCCGCCAGATCGTGTCGCTGAAGAAGGCCGACGGCATCATCGTCTCTGGCACCCGCGCCGACGATCCGCGCGTGCGGCTGATGCAGGAAGCGGATTTCCCCTTCGTCACCTACGGCACGACGATCCACAATGACCCGCACGCTTTCGTCGATGCCGACAACGAGCAGATGATACGCCATTCGGTGGCGCGCCTTGCCGAACGCGGCCACCGCCGTATCGCGCTGGTCAATCCGCAACCGGAGCTAAGCTATTCGATCACCCGGCTCGACGCCTATCGGCGGGCGTTGGAAGTCGCGGGACTTCCGTTCGATCCCGCTCTCGTCAGCCATGGCCGACTGACCCCTGCCTTCGGCCGCGAAAGCGTACTTGCCATGTCGGATTTCACTGATCCGCCGACCGCCTATATCTGCGCCAACGAAGCCTCCGCGCTCGGCGCCTTCTCCGGTTTTCACGCGCGCGGACTGGTGCATGGGCGCGATGCGGTGATCAATGCGACAGACGACCTTAATGTCAGCCAGTATTTCGCGCCGCCGATCACCACCTATTTCCTGCCGATCCACGAGCCGAGCGAATTGCTCGGAAGCTATATCCTGCGTCGCATGGAAGGCGAGCCGCCGGAAGCGCTGCAGGCCTTGATCATGCCCAAGCTCATCGAGCGCTCGGACGACCGCGTCACGCCGAAGGCCTGATCCGCCGGCCGTTCCATAACGACTTTGTTTGTCACCGGAGGTCGCATTTGGCGGCCCGTCTGCGCGTGGGCTTTCGACCGATCGTTGAGCAAAAATAGAAATAAAAACGTTTATATTTTGTCTTGAAAACGTTTATATCAATTGTTATCACTGAAATGGAAGCAAGTCTGCCGTGGCGGGCTTTGCCTTGAGGAAGGGTTGGTCGAGCGTCCGCCGAACGGGACGGCGCCGACGATTGAGGAGGAAGAGATGAGGAAATTCTTTGCGACTGTCGCGCTTGCCGTTCTTGCGGCCGGTGCCGTTCATGCGGCCGATCTCGGCGGCAAGCTGATCAAGGTGGGCTCCGACACCACCTCGCCGCCGATGGAAAGCGTCGATCCCGCCAGCGGCCAGATCGTCGGCTTCGATGTCGATGTGGTCAACGCCATCTGCGCCAAGATCAATTGCAAGGCCGAATTCGTGACGACCGGCTGGGACGGCATCTTCGCCGCCCTCGATCAGGGCAATTTCGATCTCGTCGCTTCGGGCGTCTCGATCACCGCAGAGCGCCAGAAGGCGATGGATTTTTCCGATCCCTACATCATCAACAGCCAGGCCGTGCTGACCCGCGCCGAGGACCAGAGCCTCACACTCGATGAATTCAAGGCGCAGGGCCGCAAGCTGTCCGCCCAGGCCAACACCACCGACGCGCAGGTCGCCGAAGGTGTCGTCGGCAAGGAAAACGTCGTTGCCTATGACAGTTTCAGCGCCGCTATCATCGCGCTGAAGAACAAGGATGTCGACGGCGTCGTCATCAACGGTGCAAACGCCGCAGCCTATGAACGCGAATTTGCCGGCGAACTCGTCGCCGCGATCAAGGATCTCGAATCCGACCCGCTCGGCCTCGTCTTCCGCAAGGGCGATGAAAACGTCGCCGTCTTCAACGAAGGCCTGAAGGCGATCAAGGACGATGGCACGATGGACCAGTTGATCGCCAAGTACTGGGGCTTGAAGTAAGGCTCGGGGCGGGAGTGCTCCAGAGTATTTCCAGCCGAAGCGAAATCGCTTCGGCGTCGGACAATGCGTAGAAACAAGAATCTAGAGGCTCCCGCCATTATCTGTCTGCCCGGAGGAGGCCGGAATGTCGTTCATTAGAAGTATCAGACCGAGCAATCTGGTCATCCTCGCCGCACTGCCCTTCATCGTCTATCTGTTCGCCTCTTCGGAGGCTTACCAGCGGTCGCTGCGCGCCATTCTCGGCGTCGAGCAGGGCTCGTCCGTCTTCGTGCCGGGCTTCCTCTTGCTGGCAATCGCCTTTTCGGCCGGCTTTGCGGTTCTCGTCCTGTCGCGCATGAAAGTGCAGCGGCCGCGGTTGACGTTGGCTGCCGGCTTCGTCGGGCTTCTGGCAACGGCCGCCATCCTTGCCGGCGATCTCGTCCACCCCTTCATCGCCTCCGTCGTCGCCAACGGCGTCGATGCGTTCAAATCCGATCTGGTGGTCAAGGGCGCGACGCCGCGCCAGCTGACCGAAGCTGCCGACCTGATGGTGCGCGGGGTCGAGGCCTGGATCTGGCCCGCCTATGCGGTGCTGCAGCTTGCCGGCCTCGGCCTGTTGTTTGCGGGTAGCCGCGCGGAGGTGCCGGCCGAAAGCGTCGCCCGCCGCGCCGGTTCGTGGCTCGTCGGTCTTGTCAACGGCGCCGGTCTCGCCTTCGTCTTTCTCTTCGCCCACATCGCCTTCGCATCGGGTCTGGCAACCACGATACGCGCGGCAATCGCGGCCTATATTCTCGCCGCTATCCTCGGCCTTGTCTGGGTCGGTCTTCTGAAGCTGCGCTACAGCCGCACCAATCTCATCGTCTTCGTGGCGATGACGTTCGGCTTTGCTGCCCTGTCCACCTGGTTCCTGCTGCAGCCGCGCGACACCTATGTCCTTACCGGCACGTTGGAGGGCAAGATCGGCATCGTCACCAACACGCCTTCGGGCCTGATCGGCGCCGTCCGCTTCGGCCAGTACGAGGGGGGCCCGACGTCTGAGACGCCGGTGCGCACCTTCGTCAGCCCCGAGCAGGCGATCGAGGCCATCGGCAAAAAGCAGGATGTCAGCGGCGCGCTGCTGCCGGAAGCCTCCGTTCCCGCCGATTGGCCGCAGATCTGGCGCACCGAGGCGCTGAACGACCGCGACCGCGCGGCCGGCATCACGCTGGCGGTGATCGCAATCGCGACCGGCCTGCTGACGCTCGGCGGCTATCTCCACCACCGCCATCCGCTGTCGATCGGCTCAGAATTCATCGTCGATACGATCCGCGGCATTCCGATGCTGGTGATCGTGCTCTACGTCGGCCTGCCGCTTTCCGGCGCGCTGAAGGATGCGACGGCGGGCGTCTTCGATCCGCCGAACCTGATACGCGGCATTGTCGCCATGGCGATCGCCTATTCCGCCTATCTCGCCGAAATCTTCCGCTCGGGCATCAATGCGATCCCGGTCGGCCAGATCGAGGCGGCGGCAAGCGTCGGCTTGAGCCGCTGGCAGACGGCGCGGCTCGTCATCCTGCCGCAGGCCTTCCGGATCGTCATTCCGCCGCTTGGCAACGAACTGATCGCGATCCTCAAGGACACCTCGCTGCTGTCGATCCTGTCAATCCGCGATATCACCCAGCGCATGCGCGAATTCCAGTCCGCAAGCTTCCTGCCGTTCGCGCCCTATAACTCGGCGGCGATCCTCTACATCCTGCTGACGCTTGCCGCCGCAAGCTTCGTGAGCCTCATCGAGAAGAAATATGACGTCAAGCACCGCTGATATCGAGACCACTGGCACGGTGCTGATCACCGGCGCGTCGCGCGGTCTCGGCCGGGCGCTGGCCGATGCCTATGCCGCCGAAGGCTGGCGGGTGATCGCCTGCATGCGCCAAGTGCCGGCAGATGGCTCCGACCAGCCGCTCGACGTGGCGGATGCGGCCTCGATCGAAGCGCTCGGCCGCCGGCTGGAAGCCGAGGCGATCGATATCGTCATCAACAACGCCGCCGTGCGCGGCGACATCGGTGGCCTCTCCACGCTGCAGACGGATGATTTCCTGGAGGTCATGCGCATCAATGCTCTGGCTCCTCTACTCATCGCGCGGGCGCTGAAACCTAACCTTCTCGCCGGCAAGCGCCGGGTGCTGGTCAATATCAGCAGCCGCGCCGGTTCGCTGGCCGAAGGCACGCTCGATGATGACGACGGCGACTATGCCTACCGCTGCTCGAAGGCAGCGCTGAACATGGCGACGGTCAAGCTGGCGCAGGATTTTCGCGCCGATGGCATCGCGGTGATTTCGCTGCACCCCGGCTGGGTGCGCACCGACATGGGCGGCGCAGAGGCGCAGCTTGCGGTTGATGACAGCGTGAAGGGCCTTACGGCGCTGATCTCGGCGTCGACGATGGCCGAGACCGGCAGCTTCCGGGCCTATGACGGCAGAACGATATCCTGGTGAGGGCGAAACAATGAGCGACGCGACGAAACGGCACGAGAGCGAGACGATCGGCGCATTGCTGCGCGACAGCTACGGCATTGCCGGCAAGGTCTCAGGCCTTCCGGGCGAGCACGACCTCAACTACCGTATCGAGGCCGAAGACGGCACCCGTTATCTGCTGAAGCTGCATGCGCCGGGCGACGCCGACGATCTCGGCATGCAGATGGCCGTTCTCGATCATCTCTCGACTGTCGCGCCACATCTGCCGATCTCGCGCGCCTTGCCGGATCGTTCGGGTGCCGCCGCCATCGCCGCCACGCTGCGCGGTGAGCGCACCGCCCGGCTGCTGACCTGGCTTCCGGGGGATGTCTGGTCGCGCTCCACCGCCCGCAGCATGGAAAGCGTCACCACGCTTGGCCGGCTGCTTGGCGAGATGGACCGCAGCCTCGAAGGCTTCTCCCATGCCGGCGCAAAGCGCATTTATGGCTGGGATATCGGCCGCGCCGACATGCACCTCGAAAACCTCGTTTTCATCGACGACGCCGACAAGCGCGCCGCCGTTGAAAGCATCCTCGATCGGTTTACGGCGACGGTGCTGCCCGCGTTGAAAACTTGCCCGCATCAGGTGATCCACAACGATGCCAATGATTACAACGTGCTGCTCGATGCCGAGGGCCGTGTCAGCGGCCTGCTCGATTTCGGCGATATGGTCGAGACCGCCCGCGTCGTCGAAATCGCCGTTGCCGGCGCCTATGCCCTGATCGGCACGCCCGATCCGGTCGAAACCGTCGGCCGCCTCGCCGGCGCTTATCATGCCGTGAACCCGATCAGCGAAACCGAGGCGGGGCTGATCTTTGATCTGGTGCTGACCCGTTATGCCGTTAGCATGTGCATGGCCGCCAAGCAGATCCGCGACAACCCGGAAAACACCTATCTGCTGGTCAGCCAGGAAGATGTCTGGTGCGAGCTGCAGCGCCTGCAGCGCGAAAACCGGTCGCTCGCCATCGCCCGCATCCGCGATGCCTGCGGCTTCGCGCCGATCCCGCATGCCGCCCGCGTCGAGCGCTGGCTGGAGCGCAACGCCCATGATTTCGCCGCCGTCATCCGGCCGGGCGTTGCCAAGCCGAAGGTGCTGGCGCTCGACCTGACGGCGGAGGGTCCCGATGCCGAAGCCTGGGCGCGGCTCGATGCCCACGGTGCGGAAAAGCTGATCGACGAGCGCGTTGCGGAAGCCGGCGCCGATTTCGCCATCGGCCTCTATGGCGAGGATCGCGCCGTCTACAAGGGCGATGCTTTCGAGACCACCTCGGCCGGCACCCGCCGCACGGTTCATATTGGTATCGATATCTTCGCGCCGGCACAGGAGCCGGTGCATGCGCCCTTCGCCGGCACGGTCGCCTTCATTTACGACGATGCCGTCGATTTCGGCTTCGGCCCGACGGTCCTTCTCGAACATCGTACCGATGAGGGCGATGTTTTCTGGACGCTCTATGGCCATCTCTCCCGGTCGAGCGTCCAGAAACTCTCCGTGGGACAGGCGATCGCCAAAGGCGAAGCTTTCTCAGCTTTCGGTGCCGCCTATGAAAACGGCAACTGGTCGCCCCACCTGCATTTCCAGATCGTCACCGATCATCTCGGCCTCGGCGGCCAGATGCACGGCGTCGGCGTGCGGGCGCACTGGCAGGTCTGGCAGGCAGTCAGCCCCGATCCGAGCGTCGTCTTCGGCTTTTCCACGCCGGCTTCGGTCATCGTCAAAAGGGATAAGGATTTCCTTGTCCGCGAACGGCATCGCCGCATCGGCCGCTCGCTCAGCATCGCGTATTCGGCCGAGCCGCTGAAGATCGTCGGCGGCGAGGGGGCGACCCTGATCGACGAGGCGGGAACCCACTGGCTCGACATGGTCAACAATGTCTGCCACGTCGGCCATTGCCATCCGCGCGTCGTCAAGGCGGCGCAGACGCAGATGGGCAAGCTCAACACCAATTCGCGCTACCTGCATGATTCGCTGGTGGAATATTCCCGCCGGCTGACGGCGCTGTTCCCCGATCCGCTCAATGTCTGCTTCTTCGTCAATTCCGGCAGCGAGGCAAACGATCTGGCGATCCGGCTGGCGCGCGCCTATACGGGCAACCGCGATATCGTCACGGTGGATCACGCCTATCACGGCCATCTGTCGAGCCTGATCGATGTCAGCCCCTACAAGTTCGCCGGCAAGGGTGGCGAGGGACGCCCGCCGCATGTGCGCGTCGCCGAAATGCCCGATCTCTATCGCGGCCGTTTCCGCTACGGCGATGCCGATGCCGGCCGCAAATATGCCGAGGACGTGTGCCGTCAGGTGGAAGGACTCTCGGCCGAGGGCCGCAAGTCGGCGCTGTTCTTCAGCGAAGGCATCCTCGGCACCGGCGGCCAGCTGCCGCTTCCCGAAAACTATTTGAAGCACGCCTACGCCCATGTCCGGGCAGCCGGCGGGCTTTGCCTGGCGGATGAGGTGCAGGTCGGCTTCGGCCGCGTCGGCAGCCATATGTGGGCGCATGAGACGCAGGGCGTGGTGCCGGATATCGTCACGCTCGGCAAGCCGATCGGCAACGGCCACCCGATGGCCGCTGTCATCACCACCGAAGCGATCGCTGCCGCCTTCGCCAACGGCATGGAATATTTCAACACCTTCGGTGGCAATCCCGTCTCGGCGGAGATCGGCCTAGCGGTCCTTGATGTCATCCGCGACGAGCGGCTGATGCACCATTGCCGCGTCGTCGGCGACCGGTTGATGGATGGCGCGCGGGCGCTCGCCGAGCGTCACGCGATCATCGGCGACGTGCGCGGCTACGGCCTCTTCAACGGCATCGAGCTGGTGCGCGACCGCGAGACGCTGGAGCCGGCAGCCGAGGAATTGGATGCCGTCATCGCCCGGATGAAACGCAAGCATCACATCCTGCTGTCGAGCGAAGGCCCTCTTCATAACGTGTTGAAGGTCAAGCCGCCGGCCCCCTTCAGCGCGGAGGATTGCGACCGTTTCCTCGCCGCCCTCGATGAGACACTGACCGACTTGCGGCGCTGAGAACCGCAGCGAATTGAATGATGAAGGACTGACCCATGAACAAGCCGCTTACCCGACAGAACCGTTTCGGCAGTGCCCCTGATGATGCGGGCATGCTGGAACTCGGCGTCTGCTATTACCCGGAGCAGTGGCCCCAGGAAAAATGGGAAGAAGACGCGCGCCGCGTGGTGGAACTCGGGCTCGCCTGGGTGCGCATCGGCGAATTCGCGTGGTCGAAGATCGAGCCGCAGTCCGGCACCCTTCATTGGGAATGGATGGATGAGGCGATCGAGGTGCTCGGCAAGGCCGGCCTGAAGGTGATTCTCGGCACCCCCACCGCCGCCCCGCCGAAATGGCTGGTCGATCGTTACCCGGATATCCTTCCCGTCGATATGAACGGCGTTGTCAGAAAGTTCGGCGCCCGCCGGCATTATTGCTTCTCCAGCCGGCGCTACCGGGTGGAAGCCGCCCGCATCACCGAGGCGATGGTGCGCCGCTATGGCGAAAACCCCTTCGTGCACGCCTGGCAGACGGACAACGAATACGGCGACCACGACACGATCCATAGCTATTCGGACGAAGCCAAACTCGCTTTCCGCGAATGGCTGGCCGCCCGCTACGGCACGGTCGAGGAGATGAACCGCGCCTGGGGCACCTGCTTCTGGAGCATGCACTACAACAGCTTCGAAGAGGTCGATCTGCCGAACAACCTCGTCGAGGAGCCGACCCCGACCCATCTCGTCGATTATTTCCGCTTCTCGTCGGATCAGGTGAAGAGTTTTAACAAGGCGCAGGCCGATATCATCCGCGCCCATTCGCCGGGCCGGCTCGTCACCCATAACTTCATGAACCAGAACACCGATTTCGATCATTACAAGGTCGGAGAGGATATCGATGTCGCGTCCTGGGATGTCTATCCGATGGGCGGGCTGATCAACGGTCGCCTGAGCCCGGAGACCAAGGCGCGCTACCTGCGCGTCGGCGATCCCGACCAGACCGCCTTCAACCACGACCTTTACCGGGCTGTCGGCCGCGGCCGCGTCTGGGTGATGGAGCAGCAGCCGGGTCCGGTCAACTGGGCCGCGCACAACCAGTCGCCGGCCGATGGCATGGTGCGGCTGTGGACCTGGCTTGCCTATGCGCACGGCGCCGACATGGTCTCCTATTTCCGCTGGCGGCAGGCACCTTTTGCGCAGGAACAATTCCATGCCGGCCTGCTCTTGCCGAACAGCGAGGCGGATCAGGGCTATCTGGAGGTGGCGCAGGTGGTCGAGGAGATGAGCCGGCTGCCGAAGGGCGAGGTGAAGGCCAAGGCGACGGTCGCGTTCATGCTCGATTACGAATCCCGCTTCGCTACCCGCGCCTTGCCGCAGGGCCGTGGCTACGTCGCCTCCGCCATCGCGCTCGATTGGTATTCGGCCGTCTCCCGTCTCGGCGTGGACGTGGATTTCATCGGCCAGCATTCCGATCTCACCGGCTACAAGCTGGTACTGGCCCCGGATCTGGTCATTCCCGATGCGGATTTCATCGCCCGCCTCAAGGCATCCGGCGCTAAGGCGCTGTTCGGCGCGCGCAGCGGCAGCAAAACCCGCGACATGCACATCCCCGCCGACCTGCCGCCGGGTCCGCTCGGCGATCTCCTCGATTTCCGCGTCACCCGCGTCGAATCCCTGCCGGATTTCCACCGCGAAACCGTGCTCTACGGCAACAGCAGCCACCAGACGACCGGCTGGCGCGAAACGATCCGCACGACGGAAACGGTGCTTGCGAGCTTCGAGGGCGATCATCGTTCAGGCGCGCCGGCCGTGATCGGCAACGACAAGGCCCGCTATGCGGCAACCCTGCCGCGCGGAGAATTCCTGATGACGCTGATGGTCGATACGCTCGGCTGGGCCGGCGTCGAAAGTCTCTCCGATCTCGGCGACCTGCGCCTTGCCCGCCGCGGCAAGCTGCACTTCGCCTTCAACTACGGCGCGTCGGACGCCACCGTTCCGGCAGCCGCGAATGCGAAATTCCTTGTCGGCGACCGTAAGCTCTCCCCTGTCGGCGTGGCGATCTGGACTGAGGCGTGATGCCTCGGCGTCCCGCCGCAGGGCGGGACGCATCTTTTGCGGCAGTCCTTCGCAAAGAAAATAAATTTTACCGATTTTGAGCGGTATAGGTCCGCCTTCCTTACGTTTTCGGCCGCAAGGCGCCATCATTCCGGCAAGTGTCCTCCCAAGGGAACCTCCCGCCATGATGCCTGCCGATACGCTCATTCTCCCCGGTCTCAACGGCTCGCCTGCCGGTCATTGGCAGCAGCATTGGGCTGATGATCACGAGGAAAGCCGGGTCGTCGCGCAGGACGATTGGACCTCTCCCGACCTGCAGCGCTGGCGGGCGCGACTGGAAAACCAGATCGAGGAAACCTCGGATGGTGTCTGGCTGGTCGCCCATAGCCTCGGCTGCCTGCTGGCGGCGAGCCTTGCCGACAGCCGGGTCATCTCGCGTGTGCGCGGTGCCCTGCTGGTCGCACCCTGCGACCCGGATGTGACGGAGACGCTGCATCCCGGCGCGATCCGCTTCAATGCCCCGTTCTGCCGGCGACTGCCCTTCGCAAGCCTCGTCGTCGGCAGTCTGGACGACCCCTACATGCCCGTGGACCGGCTGCATCGCACCGCGCAGCTCTGGGGCAGTGCGCTTGTCGATATCGGCGAGGCCGGCCACATCAACATATCAGCCGGCTTCGGACGTTGGAGAGCCGGTTATGACTTTCTGGAACTGCTGAAGATTTCGGCCCAACACCGTCCCTTCGCCGGCTTATCCGGCGCTTCGGACGCAACATTCGCTTACAACTGACATGAAGCCGGCTACCGGGAATAAGCACTCCCGCTTGTCGGAACTTGTCGCCCGCCAATCCGTTTTCGTGCGTGGGTCGGCGTATAATAGTCTATTGAATTGGTATAAAAATCGCTAGACTATCGCTTCGGCACTCCCTGCGGGAAGGACGTGGCATGGTCAGGCATACGGATGTTGCCGTTATCGGGTCCGGCTTTTCGGCGGTGGCGTTGTCGCTCAATCTGCTCGACGTGCTTCCGCCCACGGCGCAGGTGAGCCTCGTCGGTCCTACGGAGCGCCAGGGGCGCGGCGTCGCCTATTCCACGCGGCTGGATTGCCATCTCCTCAATGTCCCGGCCGGCCGCATGAGCCTGTACGCTGATCGCCCTGATCATTTCGTCCGCTGGCTTGCCGAAAATGGCCATGCCGGCGGCGGCGACGACTTCATGCCGCGCCGTATCTATGGGCGCTATGTCAGCGACTGCCTGCACGCCGCCCTGCGCAGAACGGCAAATCGCGCCGCCCTCACGCTCGTCGATGCCGAAGCGCTCGGCGCGGAGGCGGCTGATGACGACAGCCTTGTCCTTAAACTCTCGGATGGGCAGATCCTCTCTTCGCGCGCCGCAGCACTTTGCACCGGGGCGGGCGTTGCGCGTCTGCCGCTTTCCGTCGACGCTATGGCGGAGGAAGCCCAACGCTTTATCGTGCATGACCCTTGGGCGGATGCCTGGTGGGAGTGCTTGCCGGAAAGTGCGGACGTGCTTTTCATCGGCACCGGCCTCACGATGATCGATCAATGCATGACGCTGATGCAGCGTGGTTTCAGGGGCACGATGCATGCGGTCTCGCGCCATGGGCTATTGCCGCGGGCGCATCTCGCCCGGCGCGCCGAACCGGTTGAGCCGCAGATTGCAGCCGGGGCAGACCTCAGCGCCATGCTCGCGGTCCTGCGGGTTCAGGCAGAGGCGGCAGGCGATTGGCGCGCCGTCATGGATGGTCTTCGGCCTGTGACGCAAAGCTTCTGGAAAACCATGTCTGAAACGCAACGCGCCCGTTTCCTGCGACATGTTGCCGCCTTCTGGAACGTGCACCGCCATCGCATGGCGCCGGCCGTTGCACTCGAGATCGAAAGCCTGCTCCAGTCCGGCCAGCTTGTCATTCACCGCGGGCGGCTGTCGGCCATCCGCGCCGGACAATCCGGTCTCGCTGTCGAATTCGACGGCAGGACGGAAGCCCTCGCGGCCGGTATGGTGGTGAATTGCACCGGGTTCGATCGATGCTCGGTCGCTGCCTCCCGCCTGCTTGCCGATCTCGCCGCAAAGGGCATCGTCAAGAGCGATCCGAACGGTCTCGGACTTGCCGTCGATGAAAACTCCGCTGTCCTTGCCGCCGATGGCCGCGTCAATCCCGATCTCTATGCGCTTGGCCCGCTCACCGCCGGCCGCCATTGGGAAATCACCGCCGTCCCCGATATCCGCAATCAGGCCCGCTCGGTCTCCGGTGTCATCGGTGCGCGATTTTCAGCGGTTTAAATCAGCGCGGTGATGCCAAGGGTGTTATCCCAGGCCCCCTCAGGCGATGCGACCGGCCATCAGTTCGTAGTAGCGCTGCAACTCGGGCAATTCCCCCGAAAGCCGGGCAAAGGCCGCGTCGTCCGATGTGATGCTGCCTTCATACTTCCGCTTCAACAGGGCGTCATGCTCCATCCGGGCCGCCGGGGTCGCCCGGTCGAGCACGGTGAAGACGGGCGATAGCGTCGTGCGGCCCTTTACCTTGATGCTGTCGAGTTCGACGGTGATGAAATCTCGCCCCGCCAGCCGCGCCGTCTCCTCGCCGATCAAAAGCGGCACGCCGTAATTCTTGGATTCGCCTTCCAGACGCGATGCCAGATTGACGCTGTCGCCGAGCACCGAATAGTCGAAGCGCTGGGTCGAGCCCATATTGCCGACGACGCACTCG
This sequence comes from Rhizobium sp. Root1212, assembly GCF_001424985.1. GTDB lineage: Bacteria > Pseudomonadota > Alphaproteobacteria > Rhizobiales > Rhizobiaceae > Pararhizobium. Next base: position 1,473,599 of record NZ_LMDA01000001.1, on the reverse strand, counting down.
CCCGTGTTGATGCCGACGCCGATCTTCAGCACATGCGGGCTGGTGCCGGCCGCATCCGCTTCCCGTTTCAGTTCGGCATTCAATCCGTCCATCGAGGCGAGCATTTTTCGCGCTGCACCCACGGCGTGGACGGCGTGGTCGGGGTCGTCGAGGGGCGCGTTCCAGAAGGCCATCAGGCAGTCGCCGATATATTTGTCGATGGTGCCGCCGCTTTCGAGCACGATTTCCGAAAGCGGCGTCAAAAGCCGGTTGATCAGCGTCGTCAGCTGCTCCGGGTCGTCCTTCAGCGCTTCGGAGATGGTGGTGAAGCCGCGCACGTCGCAAAACAGGATGGTCAGGGTGCGCCGTTCGCCACCGAGCTTCAGCTGGCTCGGATCATCGGCAAGGCGCGCAACGAGCGCCGGCGACAGATAGCGCGAGAAGGCGCCGGTGATTTCCCGCCGGCTGCGACGCTCCGCGGCATAATCGATCGTCGCCTGGCCCGTAACGACGAGCAGGAACGCCAGGGCGGGGCCTGCGGGCGACAGGAAAGTGGCACTGCCGATCAGCGCCACAAAGCTTGCCGTCGCCATCAGCGGCAGCACGACCAGCGTCACGACGGCCGTCTCCCACCCGGTGGAACGCCAGCAGAGGGCGGCGGCGGCAAGGGCGGCAAGCGCGATGGCGGCGATCACCGCCATATGCCCGGCACGGCTGATGAACAGGTCGTGGGTGATGTTGTCGAAGATCGCCGCCTGGATTTCGGCGCCGGCGACCAGATGGCCGGTATGCACGGTAAAGGCGGTGGCAAAGGTATCGGCGCCGCCCTTTTCCAGCGTCGGCGCGTTCTGAAGGCTGAGGCCGACGATGACGACGCGATCCCTGAAGAAGCCCGGCGGCAGGAATTCCTCCGGCTTCAGCGCCTGATAGTAAGAAACGGTCGGATAGGTGCGGGCCGGACCGAACATCTGGATCAGCTGGTTTCCGGCCGTTGGCGAAACCTTCCGCCCGGCCGTATGCGCAAGCACGGCCGAAAATCCGTCGGCGTAATCGGGGATCTGGCGCAGGACGCCGTCGCGGCTGAGATGGACGGAGGCGATGCCGGTCGCGGCCCCTTGCGCGGAAAATTCCGCGAGCGGTTCGGTGCGGATGAACTGCTCCGCTTGAGGTGTGACGATCAGGCTTTCGTCACCGGCGAGCACCACGTCAGGCCCGAGAGCGGTGGCTAAAGCCGCATCGTTCTGCGGATCGGCCGCCGGCTCGGCGAAGATGATATCGAAGCCGATCGCCCGCGCGCCTGCGGCCCGTAACGCCTCGATCAGCCGGCCATGAAGCGCCCGCGGCCAGGGCCACTGGCTACCGATCTCGGCCATGGAGGGTTCGTCGATCGCCACGACGATCGGGCTGTCCTCCGGCACCGGCGGCGGTTTGAGCGTCGACAGATAGTCGAAGCTGCGCAGCTCGAGCAGCGACCAAGGCGACGTATAGGACAGGAGCGCGAGCGAAAGAGAGGTGATCACACCGAGCAGCACGAGACGAAGCTGCCGCCGCCGCGATTTGTTCCGGCCCGGATCTTTCGGCCCGGCTGCCCCTCGGGGCGGCATCAGAAGCGCACCGAAAGCGTGCCCTTGACCGTCGGCCCCCAGCCCTTGACGCCCGGCGCAAGCTCGAAATCCTCGTCGAGCAGGTTGTAGGCGGAAAGCTCCAGTTCGATCTGCTTGTCGAAGGGCTCCCATTGCAGCGCTGCGTCTAGCGTCCAGTAATCGTCGAGCACAGCGCCGGCGTTATCGCCCGCCCGCTCGCCAACATAGTTCGCCGCCAGCGTCATCTTGATGTCGGCGGTGTTCACCCAGGTCAGGGCGATCTCGGCCGTCTGATCCGGTACAAAGACCAGCGAGCCCCCGCCCGTGATCGGATCGAGGTTTTTCGAATCGAGATGGGCGTAGGTCGCGGACAAACCGAGGCCGTGGCCGAGCGCCAGGTTGGCAGTCAGCGCAGCGCGGTCAATGCGGGCCTTGTCGAAGTCGAGGGTAGAGACTTCCAGCGGCTGCACGAGCGAGACCTTGTGGGCCTCCTGCCTCTGATAATCGAAGGCGGTAAAGAAGCGGTCGTTCCACTGCGCATCCCAGCGGAAGGCGACGGTATCGACGTAGCCTTCGCCATTGAGGCCGATTTGGTTGCTTTGCAGGCCGACGACGCCGATGGGAGCCAGGGTGGGCGCGGAAAAATTCTCGCCCTCGCGCATGTAGCCGAAGCGCAGCCAGTGGTTTTCCAGCGGGCTCCAGGCCAGGCCGATACGCGGTTCGAAACGGCTTATGCTGGTGTCATCCGTATTGAGGAAACGGCCGAAGGCAGCCGCTTCGAGGGTTAACTGCTGCGTGATCTCGTAGCGTGCGTCGATATAGGCGCGGGCAAGGCGGCTGTCGGTATCGACGATATCTTCGTTGTAGTCCACATCGTCGGGAATGCCATCGGGAAAGGGATTGTAATAATCGTAGGCGATGCCTGTTTTGGAACTTGAGAAACTCCTTACGAAACTTCCTTCGACACCATACCGCCACGTGAGATCATCGTCGCCAATCATATGGCTGACGGCGCCCGTGTAGCTGCGAACCCGAGCCTCTCCAAGGTTGATGCCGTAGTAGGCGGCGGGAAGGCCGTTTGTGAATGTAATGCCGGATTCATCTGTTCGAGAATCGATTCTCTGATCGTTGTAGAAGAGTCCGGCGTTGAGAACGTTCTGGTACCCAAACGTATGACTCCAAGCCAAGCCGCTCGATAGTTCAGACGCATCGTTATCCTGGGTCAGGGTGTCATAGAACAAGCTGGACGGATCATCGCGAAAGCTGTCGGACGATGCATAGCTGGTGAACGCGACAATTCGGTCATCCGGCGTCGGCGACATGGTGACATAGCCATTCCCGCCGGTAATGTCGGTATTGTAGAGGACATCGCCGGTGGCGACATCGATTTCATCTCGCGGCCGGCTCCAATTAATGTCGCCCTGGATGCTGATCGGGAACGGCTCGTAGGTGAACCCGCGGATTTCGGCGCCGCCGGTATAGGTCGTCTCGCGCCCGCCGGTCAGGAAGCCGCCGGTCAGCTCCGTTTCGAAGAAGGGCTCGTCGAGAAGGTTGGTCGTGCGCTCTCGGCTGGCCAGCATATGCGGCCCCAGCATCAGGCCCTGGATATAGGCGGAATAGCTGTCCTGATTGCCGATCGGTGACCAGGGGGCGAGCGCGGTCGAATAGGTATTGAGGAACGGGCTGATGCTGCCGCGCACCGCCTGGTCGAAATAGCTGGTGGCGGTGAAGGGGTCGAAAACCGCATCGCCGTAATATTGCCCCCAGGCATCCAGGCCTTGCAGGCGAAAGGCGTCGTTGAGGGTGGAGCCGGCCGTCTGGTTGGCGCCGAGCGCCGCATAGTCGCCGCCACGCGCCCGCGTCAGACGCATAATCTCCTGGGCGTTGCGGATTGCCGTATCGGCATCGTATTCGTCGATGGCGATCGCCGTGCGCACGACAGGGACGATAGGGTCGTATGGATCGAGCCGCTCTGCATTGTCGAGCGCCTGCGCTGTTGGTTCGCGCTCCTTGCGGGCGTAAAGGGCGGCGGCCAGCAGGAGCTGGGTCTGCGACACTCCGGGATTGGAAGCGGAAGCGGCCAGAAGGTCTTGTGTGCCCTTTTCGATTTCGCCCATCTGGATATGGTAGCGTCCGCGGGCAAGCAGCACCATGTCGAAGCTCGGATCGACCTGAATGGCAAGGTCGATCTCGCGCTTGGCCTCCTCCATCCGCATCTCGTCGAGATAGAGGATGGCAAGGTTCGCATGCGGCAGCGGGTCGAGCGGATCGAGTTCGATCGCCCGTTTGTAGGCTTCTTCGGCTTTCCGGTTGTCGTCGCGGTCGGAATAGGCAAGGCCGAGCGTGTTCCAGACGCCGCTATCGCCGGGTGCGGCCTTTGCGGCGCGCAGAAGGTCCTCGATGGCACCCTTGCGATCGAAGGCGATCCCCATCTTGTAGGTTGCTCGGGCATCGAGTGCGGCGGGATTTTCGGGATCGAGCGTCAAGGCGCGATCGATCGCATCCTTGGCCTCGGCCTCGTCTGCAAGCAGGATGGCGAGCTGGGCGCGGCCGGCCGGCAGCATGGCATCATCGGGATTGTCGCGCTCGGCCGCCTTCACCACATCGAGCGCGGTGCGGACATCATCGCGGAAACCCGTAATCCAAGCCTTGCCGATGGCAGCCGAGGCGCTGTCGACGCCTTCCGGCGGCGTTTCGATATGGTTGGGGTCGGCCAGAGAGCGGGCGATGAAGCCGCCATAGCGGGCGATGTTGGCCCGGTGCGGATCAAGACCGCGCTGCGCCTCGGCAAAGAGCTTGGCCGCATCCGCATAGCGGTTTTCCGAGCCGGCCATCATCGCTTCCATCAGGGTGACGCGGGCGCGCTGGCTGCGGTTCAGCCCCTTGGCCTTGGCCGCCTCGAGCGCTTCGCGGGTCTTTTGCCGGCCTTCGAGCGTGATGCTGGCTTCGGCCAGCACCAGCCAGTCTTCAGCGCTGCGGCTGTCCGCCGGCTCGGCCGCGATGCGGTCGCGCGACTGGCGCTGCTCCTGCGCCTTCATTGTCGTCGGCGGCATCCAGCGGAAGCTGTCGCGCAGCTGCAGGCTGAACAGCATCTGCTCGCGTTCCTTCGGCTTGGCGATGATGATCTTGGTCGGCGCCTTGCCGATCGAGGCGACCGCGCCCTCACCCTGCGAAACCTCGACGCTGCCGAAATCGTTCTTCAGCTCGACCTTGCCTTCCAGCACGATCAGCGAGGTTTTTCCGTCGGCGCCGACGGTCAGCGTCCAGTCGGTGCCGCGAATAGCGGCGGCGGCGGCGGGTGTGTCGACGGTCAGCCCTTGGCCGCCGCGCTCGGCGCGCGCCCAGATGGTGCCGGATTGCAATTCGAGATCGGTATCACCATCGCGGCGCATCGATTTGACCAGCAGCGAGGTATTGCGGCCGAGGCGGACCTGGGTGCGGTCGGCGAAGAGCACGGCCAACTGGCCATTGGCATTGGTGCGCAGCACGTCGCCGGTTAGCAGGTCCTGCTGCAGATCGACATAACGCCAGTTGGACACATCGACGAAACGAACTTCTTCGCCGGCCTTGCGGGCGATGACCGAGCCGGCCGCCGGCAGGTTGCGCGGCAGCGGTTCGGCCGTCGCCGTTGAGGCGAGACAAAGTAAAGCCAGCGCAGAAAGCTGCCGTATCGGTGCGCGTTTCATGCAAGTTCCCCGTATTGCACAGTGGATCACTGGCCGCCACGGTAGAAAAAGTCAAGGCGGGATGGTGTTACCCAGGTTGCTTTGCAGCGATGGTGTAATAAGAGGGAAACAGGTCAGAGCCGAAAGAGCCCCCAATGGAACTGCACACCGTCAATATTCAGGTTGCGGAAAATACGTCACTACCGGATTCCGCGCAGAATCGGGAATATTTCGATCATCTAAAGAAGATCAACGATGTCTTCTACGATCAGATCAAGATGGCGGACCAGAAAGCCGCCTATATCTTCACCTTTCTTCTCGCCTTCCTGATCAGTTCCGCAGACGGGCGCGGCGTCTTTACCGTGACGCGTTATGCCGAAAGCGACATGGGCGTCATGCTGACCTCGGCGCTTCTGGCGCTGTCCTCGGTGTTTTCGGTGATCTCGGCCATTCTCGTCATCCTGCCGCGCCGCAATGGTCACGGCACGACGCTGTTCTGGGGAACCTGGGAACGAGGCCGGGTTGAATTCATCGCCGCAGCCCAAAGAGGCGATACGGCCTATCTATTTTCCCAGTATCTCGACAATATCGATACGCTGGCGGTCATCGCGCGCGGCAAATATCGCTTCGTCGGCTTCGCCTTCCACGGTCTCGTCGTCACCGTGCTGTCCTACGTGCTGCTGCTCGCGCAGCGTTAAGGGTCGTTGCGCATCAGGAAACCCCGTAGCGCGGCAAGGCCTTCCGGCAGATCGAGATGGCCGAAGCCGATGCGCAGGCGATCCTGCGGTACGGGGCCGAGATCGGAGCGGTAGACACTCGACGGCAGGAAGAAAACGCCGGCTTGCTCCACCAGTTTTTGGGTGAAGGTCTCGACACCTTCCGCCCCCTTGTAGCGGATGAAGGCGACGCAGCCGCCATCCGGCCGCTTCCAGTCGAAGAGATGGCGATAGCTGGCGAAGAAATCGTCGAGGAGGGCGATGTTGCCTTCGACGACGCCGCGGGTGCGGGCAAGCACGGTCTCGCGATTGCGCAAGGCGATCCGTGCCAGCACTTCCGATGGGGCGGAATTGCAGATCGACAGATAATGCTTGTAGCGCTCGAAGCGCTGCAGCAGAGCCCGGTCCGTGCAGGCGATCCAGCCGATGCGCAGCCCCGGCAGGCCATAGGCCTTCGACATGACGTTGAGCGACAGACCGCGCTCGTAGACATCGGCAGCCTGCGGCAGGCGCAGTTCCGGCGCGCGCTCGATCAGCCGGTAAACCTCGTCGCTGAAAAGCCAGATGCTGTGTTTGCGGCAGAGCGCCACCAGCGCATCGAAGGTTTCGCGCGGAATGATCTTGCCGGTCGGGTTGTTGGGGAAGTTGATGGAGATCAGCTTGGTGTTCGGGCGGATCGCCGCCTCGACCTTGCCGATATCGAGCGACCAGTCGTCGTCCTCGTCGAGCGCCACGCCGCTGACGGCGCAGATGGAAAGCGGGATCGTCTCGGCCGCCTGATAGTTCGGCGTGACGACGATCGCATGGTCTTCCGGCTGTAGGAGCACTTTCATGGCGATGTAGATGCCCTCTTCGGCGCCGGCAAAGCAGATGACGTCTTCGGGCGCGACAGTCGCGTAGGTGCGGGCGATTTCCGCCCGCAGCGCCGGGGCACCGTAGGTCTGGGTGTAGCTGAGGCTGAGGTTCTCGAATTCTTCGCGCTCGCTGTCGTCGGCCATGGCGATGAGGTCGGGCAGGCGAAGGCTTTCGGCATTCGAGCCCGTCAGATTGTAGCGGGCGACGAATTCCCATTTCGACATATAGGCTTCGAGCGCGAAATCGCGCATCGGGCGGGCGGCGTTCGTCATGCGGTTTCTCCGGAAGGCTGGCGCCGGCTGCGGGCGGCGGCGAGGCGGTTGTAGATGGTGGCGCGCGACAGGCGCAGGATTTCGGCGACGTAAGGCACCGCGTTGCGGATTTCGAAGATGCCGCGCGCTTCGAGGCGCAGCAGCAGGTCGTCGATATCGCCGCTGGCAAGACCGGCAAGAGCGGTATTGCGCTCGGAAAGATAGTCGCCGATCACGCCGTTGATCGTCTCGCGCCAATCTCCGGCCATCAGCGGTGAGGCGGCGGGCGCAGGGTCCGGCAGGGTCGTCAGGGCTTTAAGCTGGTCGCCAAGCGCGGCAAAGGTCTCGATATCCTGGTTGATGCAGAACAGGCCGATCGCCTTTCCATCCGTATCTCGTAGGACGGCGGTGATCGATTTCAACCGCCGGCCATCCCAGTTGCGCTTGGCATAGGGGCCGATGATATCGGCCTCGCCTTCCGCGCTGATGCCGTCATCGTTCAGTGAGGCATCGCCGGGGCGGCGCTTGGAATAGCCGTTGGCGATATGGGCGATCTGTCCGGTGTCGAGGTCATGGAGCACGACTTCGACATGGGGGAAGAACAGCCGGGCAATCGCGTCGGCAACGGGAATATGGGCATGGATCGGGCTCGTCATGGCCCATCCATGCTGTCAAAAATACAAAATGTCAATATTAGATTTTTTGTCTAATCCATAGGCGGTGAAATTCCGGATCGCGGGCGGCGAGGCGCTTGTAGAGGTGCACCATCATCGCGCCGGCAAAGAGCGGCGTGGCGAGGTTCAGGATGGGCACGGCAAGGAAGGCGGCAATAATGATGCCGGCGCCGAGAACCGTGCGCGCGTGCTTGGCGCGGAACTCCCGCGCGGCTTCCGGCGGCAGATGGCGCATGGCGGCGAATTCGAAATATTCGCGGCTGAGCAGATAGGCGTTGACGAGGAAGAAGGCGACGAGGTTGATGCCCGGCACCAGCAGCAGGAACAGGGCAAGCAGGTTGCCGGCGATCACCACGCCGAGGAATTTGACCGTGGCGAGCATCGCTTCCCCGAGCGGCAGCGCCCGGCCGGTCGGATCGGTGGGATAATCGCGGCGTTCGACGGCCTCCGCGACCTCATCGAGGAAGAAGCCGGCGATCAGCGCCGTCACCGGCGCCATCAGCAGCGCAAGCCCCAGCGCCAGGCCGAAGCTCGCGAACAGCCCGAGCACGAAGGTTAGCCAGCCCGCCCAGCCGGGCGTGCCCGGCATCCACTGGTCGATGAAGGGCATGGCAAAATAAAGGAAGCTTTCCCGCAATCCGAGCCAGAGGCCGGCAAGCACCAGCAAAGTGAGACCGATCACCTTCCACAGAACCGAGCGCGTCTCCGGCGCGAAGAGATTGCTGAAGGCGAGCCGTGCCGCGTCGAATATCATGCTCGTGTATCTCCGTTGTGACCTAGCATGTAGGCAGGCGCGCAACCGGCGGCAAGATCGCGCAAAAATCATGTGTGCGATAACCGAAAACGCTGCAAAATCCGGCTGATGGCGATAAGGTGCCGGGCAAAGCCGATACGGAGAACAGAGAATGGGCGAAATTGCCGTAAACCGCTCCATTGCGGGGCTCAGCGCCTTGCTGCAGACGGGCGCGCTCGATGCCGTCGTCCTGACGGAAGCGGTTCTGGAAAAGATAGCCGGCTATGCGGATCGCACCGTCTTTACCGCGCTTCTGCCGGAGCGGGCGCGAGCCGAAGCGCAGGCGGCCGCAAAGCGCCTTGCCGAGGGCCGGTCGCTGGGCGTGCTCGACGGCATCCCCTTTGCCTGGAAGGACCTGTTCGATACAGAGGGCAGCGTCACCATGGCCGCCTCTGCCTCCATGATGGAAAATGCTCGCGCCGCGAAGGATGCCGAGGTGGTTTCCGCCCTGCGCGCCGCGGGCATGGTCAGCATAGGTCGCACCAATCTGAGCGAATTCGCCTTTTCGGGCCTCGGCATCAACAAGCATTTCGGCACGCCGGAAAATCCGGCCTCGACCGACGTGCCGCGCATTGCCGGCGGCTCTTCGTCCGGTTCGGCCGTCGCGGTCGCAGCCGGGCTGTTGCCGGCGGCGATGGGCACGGATACGGGCGGCTCGATCCGCATTCCCGCCGCCTTTACCGGTATCGTCGGCTACAAGCCCACCCGCGGCCGCTACTCGATGCAGGGTGTCTTTCCGCTGGCGACGAGCCTCGATTCCATCGGTCCGCTCACCCGCACGGTGCAGGATGCCATCTGGATCGACGCGGCGATGCGCGGGTTGACGGCATCGCCTGTCCGGCGCGGCGGCCTTGAGCGTCTCAAGCTCGTCGTCGCCGAAACGGTGGTCTTCGACGAGGCGGAAGCCGGCGTCGTCGCCGCTTTCGAGCAGGCTCTGGAGCGGCTTTCCGCGGCTGGCGCCCGTATCGTCAGGCGCCCGTTCCCGGTCTTTTCCGAAGTCTATGCCCTTGCCGCGCGCCACGGCGCGTTGGTGGTGGCGGAAGCCTATGCGCTGCATCGTGAACGGCTGCAAAGCCCGGAGGCGGACCGCATCGACCCGCGTATCGCCGCCCGCATCCGCCTGGGCGAGAAGATCACCGCGCCGGACTACATCGCCATCCTTACCGAGCGTCAGCGGCTGATCGCCGCCTTCGAAGCCTCCTTCGCGCCGGACGAACTGATCGTGCATCCGACCGTGCCGCATGTGGCGCCGGCCATCGCCCCGCTCGATGCCGATCCCGATCTCTTCGGCCGGACCAACCTCAAGACCCTGCGCAACACGACGATCGGCAATGTGCTGGATGGCTGCGGCATTTCCATCCCTTGTGGAACGGGCGATGCCGGCATGCCCGTGGGTTTCCTGCTGTCGGCCCGCCGCAATGACGACGAGCACCTGCTGTCGGCCGCCCTTGCCGCTGAAGCCGTCATCCGGGGGGAACCATGATCGCCTGTTTCGACATCGGCGGCTCCGCCATCAAGACGGCTTACGCGGAAACGCCTGACCATATCGTCACGCTCTCGCGCGAGGTGACGCCGCTCAAAAGCTTCGACGATTTCGTATCGGTCCTGAAAGCCTCCATCGATGGTCTGCCTGCAAGGCCGCAGCGCGTGGCGATCTCGATCACCGGCGTCATCGACCCGGAAACTCAAAAAATTACCTGCGCCAACATCCCTTGCATCGATGGCCGCAGGCTTGCGGACGATCTTTCCGAAAGGCTCGGCCTGCCGGTACTGATCGCCAATGATGCCGATTGTTTCGCGCTCGCCGAAGCCGGCCTCGGCGCCGGCCGCGGCCACCGCATCGTGCTCGGCGCGATCTTCGGCACAGGTATCGGCGGCGGGCTGGTAGTTGACGGCCACCTCATCAATGCCGATGGCGGTTTTGCCGGCGAGTGGGGCCATGGCCAGGCGGTGGCGCTGCGGGCCGGCAATCCGCCGGTCGATATTCCCTATTTCGATTGCGGCTGCGGCCAGCGCGGCTGCGTCGATTCCGTCGGCGCGGCGCGCGGCATGGAGCGGCTGCACAAGCTGCTGCACGATGTCTCGCTGACCAGCGCCGAGATCACCGCCCGCTGGGAAGAGGGTGATGCGGATGCGGCACGCACCATAGACGTGCTTGTCGATCTCGTCAGCTCGCCGCTCGCACTCACCATCAATATCACCGGCGCGACGATCGTTCCGGTCGGCGGCGGGCTGTCGAAGGTTCCGGCGCTGATTGCGCTGATCGACAGCACGGTACGCACCCGCACGCTGCGGCGCTTCGAGCGGCCGCTGGTCGTGCCGGGAGAATTGCAGATCGAGCCGGGCCTGATCGGCGCGGCATTGCTGGGCCTTCAGGCCGGGGAGAAACGTTGATGAGTGGATGCCGTCTCGAAGTTTGCGTCGATGATGCGGCCGGCGTCGACGCCGCCGTTGCCGGCGGGGCCGATCGCATCGAGCTTTGCGCCGCGCTCGCCACCGGCGGGCTGACGCCGCCGCCGGGCCTGATGGCCTATGCGGCGAAAGCGCCGATCCCGGTCTATGCGATGATCCGCCCCTGGGCGGGCGGCTTCGTCTTCGATGCCGGCGGGATAGATACCATGCTATGGGATATCGATGCCGCCCGCCGCGCCGGCCTTGCCGGCGTCGTGCTCGGCGCAAACCTGCCCGACGGCCGTCTGGATGCCGAGTTGTTGCGCCGGCTTGCCGCCCATGCGGAAGGCTTGGGGCTGACGCTGCACCGCGCCTTTGATCTGGTCCCGGATTTTACCGAGGCGCTCGAAACCGCCATCGAGATCGGTTTCGAACGCATCCTGACCTCGGGTGGGCAGACATCCGCCGTCGCGGGCATCGATGCGCTGGCCGAGATCGTCGCCCATTCCGCCGGGCGCCTGTCGATCATGCCGGGTTCGGGCGTTTCAATTGCCAATGCCGGCCTGCTCCGCCAAAGGCTCGGCGTCGACGAGTTGCACTCCTCCTGCTCCGTCGCGGTGCGGGAAGAGAATGCACGCCTGGTTTCGATGGGTTTTTGCGGCGAAAAGGCCCGTCACACGGACGCGGCGACCGTCAGGGCCTTGAAGGAAAGCCTCTCGGCATAACCAGCCGCCCGAAGGCGGCTGGTTTGAGTTGCGTCAAGCGCTGTGAACGCAGGTGCCGCCGATATAGGTGGCGGTGAGGTCGAGGCCTTCGGTCAGCACGACGAAATCGGCGTCGTAGCCGGCTGTCAGGCGTCCCTTGTGGTCATCGACCCGCATGGCTTCGGCGGCATAGACGGAGGCCATGCGCAGCGTTTCTTCCAGCGAGATATCGAGCTTTTCGTGGGCGAAGCGTACCGAAGACAGCATGTCGATATCGGCGCCGGCCAGCGTGCCGTCGGCGAGCGCCAGGCGGCCGTCCTTGCGGAAGATCTCGCGGCCGTTGAGGAAGAAGCCGGTCTGGTCCGAGCCGATGGTCGACATGGCGTCGGTGACGAGGAAGATCTTGCCGGGGCCGCGCTTGGCACGCAAGGCGGTTCCCATGCTCGCGGGATCGACGTGGAAGCCATCGGCGATCAGGCCGGCATAAAGGCTGCCGATATCGATGGCAGCACCGACGACGCCGGGCTCGCGGTTGCCGAGCTGGCTCATGGCGTTGAAGAGATGGGTGATCGTGCGGGCGCCGGCTTGTGCATAGGCTTTCACCGTCTGGTAGCCGACATCCGTATGGCCGAGGCTGACGACGATGCCGGTTTTCGCTAGTGCTGCGACCTGCTCGATCGTCGTGTTTTCCGGCGCCACCGTCACCATCAGGGCCTCAAACGCGTCGGCGCAGCCGAGCAGCGCCTGCAGGTCGGCCTCGTCCATCGGCCGGATCAGCGACGGATCGTGCACGCCCTTGCGGGCGACCGACAGGTGGGGGCCTTCCAGATGCAGGCCGAGGAAGCCGGGCACGCCGGCCTTCCGTGCCGCGATCCCCGCTGCAATCGTCCGGGCGCGGACTTCGAACGCGTCGGTGATCAGCGTCGGCAAAAGCGCGGTCGTGCCGAATTTCGCATGGGCGGCGCAGATCGTGCGGATCGCCTCGACATCCTGCTGGTGGTTGAGCAGCACGCCGCCGCCGCCATTGACCTGCAGGTCGATGAAGCCGGGCACGACCAGCTTGCCGTCGGCGGCGATTTTCTCGACACCGGCGGGCAGGGCGCTTTCGGGGCGGATATCGGCGACCTTGCCGTTTTCGACCAGCAGAGCCTTGCTCTCATGCCAGGTCTCGCCGTCGAAGATGCGGGCGCCGGTGATTGCGGTTTGAGCGCTCATCTCGTCTCCGTCACTTTCTTCAGGGCCACCGGTGCATCGGGGTTCAGGCCGCGGGAGCGCGACCAGGCTTCGACGAAGCCGTAGAAGGGCAGGATCAGCGTCAGCGCGTCGGTGATCGGATGACCGGTCGCGACGAAGGGCAGCTGTGTCGCGGTCTTGAGCTTCGCGGAGGTGCCGAAGGCAAGCGCGCCTTTGGCGCCGAGCCCGTCGACGATATCGACGACCGAGCTTTCCGCGGCATCGCGGGCGGCAAGGCCGATCACCGGGAAGCGGCGCTCGACCAGCGCCACCGGCCCATGCAGCACTTCCGCCGCCGAATAGGCTTCCGCGTGCATGCCGGAGGTTTCCTTGAATTTCAGCGCCGCTTCCGAAGCGATCGCCAGCGCGGGGCCGCGGCCGAGCATGTAGAGCGATTCCGCCTCGCCGAGATTATCGGCCAGCACCTGCCAGTCGAGCTTCACGGCCTTTTCAAAATGGCCGGGCAAGGCCTGAACGGCGGCGCGCAGCGCCTCGTCGCCCGTCCATTCGGCCAGAATCGCGAGGCCGGCAACGATGGAGTTGACATAGGACTTGGTGGCCGCGACGGCGATTTCAGGGCCGGCCTGGATATCGAGCGCGTGGATGCTGGCCTCGGCAATCGGCGAGGGCAGGGTATTGGTGAGCGCGATCGTCACCGCTCCGGCCTTGGTGGCCGCGTCTGCCATCGCCACGATGTCCGGGCTCTTGCCGGATTGGGAGATGGCGATCGAGGCGGCGCCTGCAAGCTCGATCTTGGCACCGTAGATCGAGGCGAGCGACGGACCAAGCGATGCTACGGGACGGCCGGTCGAAAGCTCGATCGCATATTTCAGGAAGAGGGCGGCGTGGTCGGAGGAGCCGCGCGCGATGGTGACGAGAAAAGCGGGGTTCTTTTCGCGCAGGGCCGCGCCCGCCTTGCGGATGACCTCGCCCGAACGGTCGAGCACACGGGCCGCCGCCTCGGGGATTTCGTCGATTTCGCGCCGCATATTGGTCTGCATGTCTTTGCCTCTTTCTCGGGGTGGGTCAGGAGTCCGAAAGGGTGAGTTCGGCGACGAAATCATAGGCGTCGCCGCGGTAAAGGGAGCGGGTGAATTCCACCACCCGGCCGGAGGCGAGGTAGGAGATGCGCTCGATGGAAAGGCTGGCGGAGCCCGGAGCGACGCCGAGCATGGCGGCGTCGGGGTCCTTCAGGCTGCAGGCGGAAATGCGCTGTACGGCGCGCACCGGCCGCGACCGGGTCTTGTCGAGTTCCGCATAGAGCGACGACGTCACCCGGCTGGGGTCCGGCAGGAATTCGGCCGAAATGCTCGCCCGCTCGATGGCGAGCGGCATGTCGTCGGCGATGCGCAGGCGGCCGAGACGGGCAACGAGGCCGTCGGCGGGCAGGCCGAGCGTCATGATCTCATCCGGCGAGGGCTGGAACAGGCCGCGCTCGATCCATTGCGCGCGGGTGTTGAGGCCGCGCCGGGCCATGTCCTCGGTAAAGGAGGTGAGGCGCGACAGCGATTGCTGCACGCGGCTCACCGGCTTGACGACGAAGGTGCCCGATCCGTGACGGCGCATCAGCAACCCGTCGCGAACCAGATCGTCCACCGCCTTGCGCACGGTGACGCGGCTGATGCTGGCATAGTCGGCAAGATCACGTTCCGGTGGAAGCGCGTCTCCATGGTTGAGCTTGCCCGACAGGATCGCCTCTTCCAGCGATTGCCTGAGTTTCAGGTAAAGCGGGCCGGAACCGCCGGCCTGCAGCCCTTCGAGCGGGAGGATGGCCTGGAGATGCTGGGTCATGCGCGAACCTCCGTATCGGTGACGAACCGTTTCGCGGCCAGCGCCACCGAGCCGGTCAGGGCATCGGCCTCGGGCTCGACGAACAGCGGCTGGTGCCGCTCGGCAAGCCAGGGGCGATAGAGCGGCGCAAGCCCGCCGAGCAGCGAGATCCGCCGGCTTCCGCGCGCCACGACCACGTCGAGCGCTTCGTTGATCGTCTGTGCCGCTGCTTTCAAAAGCGCCAACGCGACCGGGTCCTGGCGTTCGGCATGGGCAAAGACCTTCGGCGCATAGCGGCCGAAGCCGCCGGGAGAGGCAAGCCGCGCGAATTCTACGACGGCGCTCGGGCTTTGGTCGAATTCCGTCATCACTTCCTCCGTCAAGGGCGAGGGCGGATGGATGCCGTCATGGGCGAGCAGGCTTTCCTGCAGCAGCGCATGGCCGAGGCGGGCGCCGCTGCCGAGATCGCCGACCTTGAAGCCCCAGCCGCCGATATAGGAGACGTCTTGGCCCTTTCGGGAGATATAGATGCTGCCGGTACCGAGGATTGCGACGGCGCCGTCGTGGTCGCCGATCGCGCCCTGGAGCGCGATCAGGCCGTCGGATTCGATATCGGCACGAGCAAAGGGCAGCCGCTTCTTGACATAATGCACGGCATCGCCTGCATTGCTTCCGGCCACGCCCACGAGGGCGTCGGTGGTGGCAAAGCCGTCGGGATCGATACCGGCTTCCTCGAAGGCGGCTTTCGCTGCGCCGACAATATGGATGAGCGCCGTATCGGGGTCCGTCAGGATGTTGGCGGCCCCGCTCTTGCCGCGGCCGAGAATACGGCCGTCGATCCCTGCGACTGCAGCCCGGCAGCTCGTTCCGCCGCCATCGATTCCGAGAATATAGTGTGGCATGGGTACCTCCGAAAATGATGATACCAAAAAAATACCATTAACCAAGCAAAATTCTCTGATTTTCTGAATTCAAATATAAATATTTGAAATTAAACGATAATTTTTTTGACGTGAACTTTTTTGCATTCTCTCATTAATTTTTTCTGGACAATTGGTATTTTTTTGGCATTAATTTGCGGCAGAGGAACTTGGGAGCGAGCCATCCGTGAAAACTGAAGAGCGTCATGATGGAGCCATCGGCCTGGATGCAGCCCATCCGCAGACGGTACTGCGCCTTCTGGCGGCGGGCCAGCAGGCAGCCGCCAAGGCTGTCGACGGCGCGATCGAAAGCATTGCCGCGGCCGCCGAAATCGCAGCCGGCGTGCTGTCGTCCGGCGGACGTCTTGTCTATGCTGGCGCCGGCAGCTCCGGCCTGATGGCGATGGCCGATGCATTGGAGCTTCCGGGCACCTACGGCATCGCCCACGACAAGATCGTCGTGCTGCTTGCCGGCGGTGCTGCAAGCCTTACCGATCTTGCCGGCGGCTATGAGGACGATATCGAGCTTGGGCGAGGGGATGTGGCAAGGGCCGGCATCGGCGCCGGCGATTGTCTCGTTGCGATTTCGGTAAGCGGTTCCACGCCCTATACGCTTGCAGCGCTCGACGAGGCCCGTGGCCGCGGCGCCCGCATCGTCGCCGTCGCCAACAATCCGGGTGCGGCGCTTTTCAAGGATGCCGATGTCTCGATCCTGTTGCAGACGCCGCCGGAAGTTATTTCAGGCTCGACCCGCATGGGTGCCGGCACGGCGCAGAAGATCGCCTTCAACATGTTCTCGACGCTGGTCGGCATTCGCCTCGGCCATGTCTATGACGGCCACATGGTCAATCTGAAGGCCGACAATGCCAAGCTGCGCGGCCGCGCCGTGCGCATCGTCTCCGATATTGCCGGCATCGATGCGACCGAGGCTGCCCGTCATCTCGAGACGGCCTCCGGCTCTGTGAAGATCGCCATCCTGCTTGCCGCCGGTGCCGATCATGTCGCCACTGCCGAAACAACGCTTGCCGGCGCCGGACAGAACCTGCGCCAGGCGCTCGAAAGCTTCAGGCCGAAGGGCTGACGCATCGCCGGCCCGACCGGCTTTAAACGAATCGGCCCTGCTCAAGCGGACCGGGCAGGGTCGGAATACTGAGGACCAAAACGCGCCATGCCGGCGCAGATAAAAGGGAGAACGGAATGACCCGCACGACTTTGAAAGGCCTGCTGCTTGCCACCAGCATACTCGGCTCCGCCGGGCTGGCGCATGCGGAAGACGTGACGCTGACCATCGACAGCTGGCGCAACGACGATCTGTCCATCTGGCAGGAAAAACTGATCCCGGCCTTCGAAGCCAAGAATCCGGGCATCAAGGTGAAGTTCGCGCCGACCGCGCCGACCGAGTATGACGCGGCAACCGATGCCAAGCTCGCCGCCGGCACCGCAGGCGACCTCATCACCTGCCGTCCGTTCGACAAGTCGCTGGCACTTTACACCCGCGGGGATCTCGCCGGCCTGAACGACCTTTCGGGCATGGAAAACTTCTCCGACGTCGCCAAGGCTGCATGGACGACGGACGACGGCAAGACCGCCTTCTGCGTGCCGATGGCATCGGTCATCCACGGCTTCATCTACAACAAGGATGCCTTCGACAAGCTCGGTATCGCGATCCCGGCGACGGAAGCGGACTTCTTCGCCGCCCTCGACAAGATCAAGGCCGACGGCACCTATATCCCGCTGGCCATGGGCACCAAGGATCTCTGGGAAGCTGCGACCATGGGCTACCAGAACATCGGCCCGACCTATTGGAAGGGTGAAGAAGGCCGCGCCGCCCTCATCAAGGGCGAGCAGAAGCTGACCGACGCCGCCTGGGTCGAGCCCTACAAGGTTCTCGCCAAGTGGAAGGACTATCTCGGCGACGGCTTCGAAGCCCAGACCTATCCGGATAGCCAGAACCTCTTCACGCTCGGCCGCGCTGCGATCTATCCGGCCGGCTCATGGGAAATCGGCCTGTTCAACAGCCAGGCCGACTTCAAGATGGGCGCCTTCCCGCCGCCGGTGAAGAATGCCGGCGACACCTGCTACATCTCCGACCACAACGACATCGGCGTGGGCCTCAACGCCAAGAGCGCCCATGCCGAGGAAGCCAAGAAGCTGCTCTCCTGGATCGCTTCGCCGGAATTCGCCGAAATCTACGCCAACGCGCTGCCGGGCTTCTTCAGCCTGAACTCGACGCCGGTGAAGATGGCCGATCCGCTCGCCCAGGAATTCGTCTCCTGGCGTGAAAAGTGCAAGCCGACGATCCGCTCGACCTACCAGATCCTGTCGCGCGGCACGCCGAACCTCGAAAACGAGACCTGGGTCGAATCCGCCAACGTCATCAACGGCACGGATACGCCGGAAGCTGCCGCCGAAAAGCTGCAGAAGGGCCTCGACAGCTGGTACAAGCCGGCAAAGTAAGCTGGCATACCCTGAGGAAATCCCCTCTCCCCGTCTGCGGGGGGAGGGTGCTCCGCAGACCGCTGCGGCGCAGCCGTTGCCAATGGCAACAGACCTTTCCGGATGGGCCGGCCTTTGCAAAACGGCAGGGCGTGCCCGCACATTCATGTAATCTGACATTCATGGGCACGACGATCGGGGCATCGTCGGCGAGGCGTGCGCGGCAAGGCCGGCAGCGCGGGCCTTTCGCACATCGCGACATCGACGATCCGGCCGGAGCGGCAGAGCCATGAGCAGCGCCACCCTTTCTGAAGACGGAACGACGATTGCACCCCGCGCCAGGCGCTGGCACATCGCCGTGTTCCTGTTGCCGGCCTTTATCGTCTATACGGCCGTGATGATCCTGCCGTTGATCGAAACGCTTCGGCTTTCGCTTTTCAACACGGTCGACGGCCACTCCACCTTCGTCGGTTTCAGCAATTTCGGCGTGCTGTTCGGCGACGCCCGCTGGGCTCATGACTTCTGGAACGCATTGAAGAACAACACGATCTTCTTTGCGATCCACATGCTGATCCAGAACCCGCTCGGCATCGCGCTTGCCGCCATGCTGTCGATCCCGAACCTCAGGCTCGCGCCCTTCTATCGCACGGCGATTTTCCTGCCGACGCTTTTGTCCTTCGTCATCGTCGGCTTCATCTGGAAGCTCATCCTCTCGCCGATCTGGGGCATCACCCCGTTCTTCATGGATCTGGTCGGCCTGAAGTCCTTCTTCTCGCCCTGGCTCGGCAAGCCCGGCTCGGCGCTGATCGCGGTGTCGCTGATCTCGGTCTGGCAGAATGTCGGCATTCCGATGATGCTGATCTATGCCGCCCTTCTCAACATTCCCGACGAGGTGATCGAGGCTGCCGAATGCGACGGCATCACCGGCTGGAGCCAGTTCTGGAAGATCAAGCTGCCGCTGATCCTGCCGGCGATCGGCATGGTCTCGATCCTGACCTTCGTCGGCAACTTCAACGCTTTCGATCTGGTCTACACCGTGCAGGGCGCCCTTGCCGGGCCTGACGGCGCAACCGACATCCTCGGCACGCTGCTCTACCGCACCTTCTTCGGTTTCCAACTGCAACTGGGCGACCGCTCCATGGGCGCCACGATCGCGACGGTCATGTTCCTGATCATCCTCGCCGGCGTGTCTCTTTACCTGTTCATCATCCAGCGGCGCATCCGCCGCTACCAGTTCTAAAGGAGGCCGCGATGTCCAAAGCCCGTATCTCGCCGGTTCGCTCCGGCTTCGTCCACCTGGCGCTCGTCGCCTATACGATCATCGCGCTGTTCCCGGTCGTCCTGACGATCGTCAACTCCTTCAAGGACAAGAACGCGATCTTCCGCTCGCCGCTGACGCTGCCGACTGGCAGTTCCTTCAGCACGGTCGGCTATGAAACCGTCCTAAAGCAGGGCGATTTCATCAGCTACTTCCAAAACAGCCTGATCGTGACGGTCGTTTCGATCTTCTTCGCCCTGCTGTTCGGCGCGATGGCCGCCTTCGCGCTCTCGGAATACCGCTTCCGCGGCAACACGCTGATGGGGCTCTATCTCGCCATCGGCATCATGATCCCGATCCGCCTCGGCACGGTCGCGATCCTCCAGGGCATGGTCGCGGCAGGCCTCGTCAATACGCTGACGGCGCTGATCCTCGTCTATACGGCGCAGGGGTTGCCGCTGGCCATCTTCATCCTGTCGGAGTTCATGCGCACCGTCTCCGACGACCTGAAGAATGCCGGCCGCATCGATGGATTGTCCGAATATGCGATCTTCTTCCGCCTCGTGCTGCCGCTCGTCCGGCCGGCCATGGCGACGGTTGCGGTCTTCACCATGATCCCGATCTGGAACGACCTCTGGTTCCCGCTGATCCTTGCGCCCGGCGAGGCCACCAAGACCGTCACCCTCGGCAGCCAGGTCTTCATCGGCCAGTTCGTCACCAACTGGAATGCGGTTCTGGCCGCCCTGTCGCTGGCGATCTTCCCGGTCCTCATCCTCTATGTGATCTTCTCGCGGCAGCTGATCCGCGGCATTACGGCGGGAGCAGTCAAGTGAGCAACACGCAAACCCCGACCCGCGTTCTCGTCGCCGGTCTCGGCAACATGGGCCGCAGCCACGCGCTCGCCTATCACAACAATCCGGGCTTCGAGATCGTCGGCCTCGTCAACCGCAGCCGTCCGGTTCTTCCGGGCGAGCTGGCAGGCTACGAAGTCCTGCCGGATTTTGCGAGTGCGCTGAAGGAGCTGAAGCCTGACCTCTGCTCCATCTGCACCTATTCCGACAGCCATGCGGACTATGCCGTCATGGCCTTCGAGGCGGGCTGCGACGTCTTCATCGAAAAGCCGCTGGCAACGACGGTGGAAGATGCGGAGCGCGTCGTGGCGGCAGCCAGGAAGGCCGGCAGGAAGCTCGTCGTCGGCTATATCCTGCGCCATCATCCCTCGTGGATGCGGCTGATCGAGGAGGCCCGCAAGCTCGGCGGTCCTTACGTCTTCCGCATGAACCTCAACCAGCAATCGTCAGGTCCGACCTGGGCGACCCACAAGTCGCTGATGAAGACCACGTCGCCGATCGTCGATTGCGGCGTGCATTATGTCGACGTCATGTGCCAGATCACCGATGCCAAGCCGGTCGAAGTCCGTGGCATGGGCCTGCGCCTGTCGAACGAGATCGGCCCGGATATGTATAATTACGGCCATCTGCAGGTGATCTATGCCGATGGTTCGGTCGGCTGGTACGAGGCGGGCTGGGGGCCGATGATTTCGGAAACCGCCTTCTTCGTAAAAGACGTGATGTCGCCGAACGGCGCGGTCTCGATCGTCATGGACCCGAATGTGAAGTCCGACGATATCGACGCACACACCAAGACGGCGGTCATCCGCATCCACCGCGCCGAGACCGGCCCGGCCGGAAAATTCCTGCACAAGGACGAAGACCTGAAGATGGACGGCGAACCCGGCCATCAGGAACTCTGCGACCGCGAACAGGCCTACGTGCTGAAGGCCATCCGCGAAAACATCAATCTCGACCGCCACATGGACGACGCCGTCCAGTCGCTGCGCATCTGCCTTGCTGCGGATGAGAGCGTGCGCACCGGTCGCCCCGTTACACTCTGAGGAGAAGGCTTACATGGGATCGCTTCAACTGAAATCCATCCGCAAGGCCTTTGGCGGCCATGAAGTCCTGAAGGGCATCGACCTTGAGGTCAAGGATGGCGAATTCGTCATCTTCGTCGGCCCCTCGGGCTGCGGCAAGTCCACGCTGCTGCGCGTGATCGCCGGTCTGGAAGACGCCACCTCCGGCAGCGTCCAGATCGACGGCGCCGAGGTGGTCAACACCCCGCCCGCCAAGCGCGGCATCGCCATGGTGTTCCAGTCCTATGCGCTCTACCCGCACCTGACGGTCAGGGACAATATGGGCCTCGGCCTCAAGCAGGCCGGCGCGCCGAAGACCGAGATCGACACCAAGGTCGCCAAGGCGTCCTCGATGCTGTCGCTGGAACAGTACCTCGCCCGCCGTCCCTCGGAACTGTCGGGCGGCCAGCGCCAGCGCGTCGCGATCGGCCGCGCCATCGTCCGTGAGCCGAAACTCTTCCTGTTCGACGAACCGCTGTCGAACCTCGACGCGGCGCTGCGCGTCCAGACCCGTCTGGAAATTGCCCGCCTGCACCGCAGCCTGAAGGCCACGATGATCTACGTGACCCACGACCAGGTGGAAGCCATGACGCTCGCCGACAAGATCGTCGTGCTGAATGCCGGCAAGATCGAGCAGATCGGCTCGCCGATGGACCTCTACAACAAGCCCGGCAACATCTTCGTCGCCGGCTTCATCGGCTCGCCGCAGATGAACTTCATCGAAGCCGCCCGCCTCGGCGACACGCAAGCCAAGACTATCGGCATCCGGCCGGAGCACATCACGCTGTCGCGCGATGCCGGTACCTGGAAAGGCAAGGTCGTCCATGTCGAGCACCTCGGCGCCGACACCATCGTCTATCTCGAAACCGAGAAGACCGGCCTGCTCACCGTGCGTCTCTTTGGCGAACACAAGTTCGCGGTCGACGACATCGTCTATGCCACTCCGGACACGTCGCTGATGCACCGCTTCGGCGCCGACGACCGCGCGCTCGGCTAAACTCAAGCGGTCTTTTGTTCACGTTTGTCTGTTCGGGAAAACCGGTTTCCACTTTTCCCTGACAAACTCTTTGTTGCGATTTGTAACCGGACGATGCGGGCTCGTATCGTCCGGTTACGTTTTTTTGTGCGCCGCATCATTGGCTTGCGCGGTTTCAATTTTTAACATACAGAAGTGTTTGTATAATTTGATGCGCTCTTTCGGCTCCCAGTCGATCAAGGCGCATCATGCTGATTTTCTTTATATTCCGGGTGCGGCCACTGTTTTGACGGGAGGTTCGCAGGCGCCGGAGTTTTTCATATGGAACCGACCATGCGGATGAACCGACTGATCCTGACCGCTGCCGCAGCAAGCCTGGCGTTTCTCGCCGGCTGCCAGAAACAGGAGGAGCAGCAGGCTGCTCCCGCCTACCCGCCGGCCCAGGTCTCGGTCGTGACGACCAAGGCCGAAGAGCTGCCGATCATCAACGAACTGCCGGGCCGCATCGCCGCCACGCGCGTCGCCGAAGTGCGCCCGCGCGTCTCCGGCATCGTCGTCGAGCGCGTGTTCGAGCAGGGCTCCGTCGTAAAGGAAGGCGACGTGCTCTACCGGATCGACCCGGCGCCTTTCCAGGTGCAGGTTGATAGCGCCGCGGCGACTTTGGAGCGCGCCAAGGCCGTGCAGCTTCAAGCCCGCCAGACGGCGGACCGCCAGGAGACGCTGCGCAAGGCCAATGCCGCATCGCTGCAGGCCTATGACGATGCCATTGCCCAGCTTGCCCAGGCTGATGCCGATGTGGCGGGCGCGCAGGCCGGTCTCGCGACCGCCCAGCTGAACCTGCAATATGCAAGCGTCACCGCGCCGATCAGCGGCCGCATCGGCCGTGCGCTGATCACCGAAGGCGCTCTCGTCAGCGCAAACAGCACCGAAAACCTGGCGACGATCCAGCAGCTCGACCCTGTCTATGCCGACTTCACCCAGCCGGCGACGGACCTGATCCGCCTGCGCAAGGCGCTGCAGGACGGCCAGATGATGACCGACAAGAACGAGGCGACGGTGCAACTGATCCTCGACGACGGCACACCCTACGATCACAAGGGCAAGCTCCTGTTCTCCGAAGCCGCCGTCGACGAGACGACCGGGCAGGTGACATTGCGCGGCGAGTTCGCGAACCCGAACACCGACCTGTTGCCCGGCATGTATGTGCGCGTGCAGATCCAGCAGGGTGTCGAGAAGAACGCGATCGCCGTGCCGCAGCAGGCGGTGCAGCGCAATGCCGGCGGCCAGTCGCTGGTCTATGTCGTCTCGGCCGACAACAAGGTCGAGTTCCGTACCATCACACTCGGCCGCACGGTCGGCAATCGCTGGCAGGTGACGAGCGGCCTGAAGCCGGACGAGAAGGTCATCGTCGAAGGCTTCCAGAAGATCGGACCCGGCGCGCCGGTCGTGCCGTCCGAATGGGACCCGAATGCAAAGCCGGCAGGCGATGCGCCCGCAGCCGCTGCCGAAAAACCGGCCGGCGACGCGGCAAAGCCCGCAGCAGAAGGCGCCGACAAGGCGACCGCCCCGGCTGAAGGCGAAAAGCCTGCCGAGCAGAAGTAAGGACACGCGACATGCCAAGTTTCTTCATCGACAGGCCGATTTTCGCCTGGGTCGTGGCGATCTTCATCATGATCGCCGGCATCATCGCCATTCCGATGCTGCCCGTATCGCAATATCCCGACGTTGCGCCGCCGCAGATCTCGATCAACACCAGCTATCCCGGCGCCTCCTCGCAGGATACCTATCAGAGCGTCACGCGCCTGATTGAAGACGAACTCAACGGCGTCGAAGGTCTGCTCTATTTCGAATCGACCTCGAGCGCCTCGGGTTCGGTCGAAATCAGCGCGACCTTCCAGCCCGGCACCGATCCGGGCGATGCCGCCGTCGATGTGCAGAACCGCGTTCGCCGCGTCGAGCCGCGCCTGCCCGACAGCGTCAAGCAGCAGGGCGTACAGGTCGATGAAGCCGGCTCCGGCTTTCTGCTGATCATTGCACTCACATCCACCGATGGCACCATGGACGCCATCGGCCTCGGTGACTACCTGAACCGCAACGTGCTGTCGGAAATCCAGCGCGTGCCGGGCGTTGGCCGTGCGCAGCTCTTTGCCACCGAGCGCTCGATGCGCATCTGGCTCGACCCGGACAAGATGCTCGGCCTCAACATGACGGCCAGCGACGTCACGTCCGCTATCGGCGCGCAGAACGCGCAGGTCGCGGCTGGCTCCATCGGCGCCCAGCCGAACCCGATCACCCAGCAGATCGCCGCCCCTGTGCTGATCAAGGGCCAGCTGACCTCGCCGGAGGAATTCGGCGCGATCGTGCTTCGCGCCAACCCGGATGGCTCGGCCGTGCGCCTGCGCGACGTTGCCCGTGTCGAAGTCGGCGGCGAAAGCTACAGCTTCTCCACCCGCCTCAACGGCAAGCCGTCCGCCGCTATCGGCGTGCAGCTCTCGCCGACCGGCAACGCCATGGAAACTTCTGCCGCCATCCAGGAACGGATGAAGGAGCTTTCGACCTACTTCCCGCAGGGCCTCGAATATTCGATCCCCTACGACACCTCGCCCTTCGTCAAGGTATCGATCGAGAAGGTGGTGCACACGCTGCTCGAAGCCGTGGCGCTGGTGTTCCTGGTGATGTTCCTGTTCCTGCAGAACATCCGCTACACCGTCATTCCGACGCTGGTCGTGCCCGTGGCGCTGCTCGGCACCTGTGCCGTCATGTATGGCATGGGCTTCTCGATCAACGTCTTGACCATGTTCGGCATGGTGCTGGCGATCGGCATTCTCGTCGACGATGCGATCATCGTCGTCGAAAACGTCGAGCGCATCATGTCGGAAGAGGGGCTGACCCCGCGCGAAGCCACACGCAAGGCGATGAAGCAGATCACCGGCGCCGTCATCGGCATCACGCTGGTTCTGGCCTCCGTGTTCATTCCCATGGCCTTCTTCCCCGGCGCCGTGGGCGTGATCTACCGGCAGTTCTCGCTGACCATGGTCGTGTCGATCCTGTTCTCGGCGTTTCTTGCTCTATCGCTGACGCCGGCGCTCTGCGCCAGTTTCCTGAAGCAGGTGCCGAAGGGTCATCATCACGCCAAGCGTGGCTTCTTCGGCTGGTTCAACCGCGGCTTCGACAAGTCGTCGCACGGCTACAGCGGCTCCGTCTCGTGGCTCATTCGCCGCACCGGCCGTTTCATGCTGATCTATGTCGTCATCCTCGGCGGCCTCGGCTACCTGTTCATGAAGCTGCCGTCGTCGTTCCTGCCGGATGAAGACCAGGGCTTCGTCATCGTCATGATGCAGCTGCCGTCGGAAGCGACGGGGCACCGCACGGATGAGGTCATCGCCGCGACCGAAGGCATCTTCAGCAAGGAACAGGCTGTCGACCGTATCGTCGCGATCAACGGCTTCTCCTTCTTCGGGGCCGGCCAGAACGCAGCACTCGCCTTCGTCACGCTGGACGACTGGAGCAAGCGAAACGCCGAGAATTCGGCTCAGTCGATTGCCGGCCGCGCCACCATGGCGATGTCCCAGATCAAGGATGCGATCTCGTTTGCATTGTCGCCGCCGCCGATCCAGGGCCTCGGCACGACGGGCGGTTTCTCCTTCCGTCTGCAGGATCGCGCCGGTCTCGGCGAGCAGGCGCTGGCGCAGGCCCGCGATCAGCTTCTGGGCCTTGCCGCCCAGAGCCCGGTGCTCGCCGGCGTGCGCTTCGAAGGCATGCCGGATGCGGCGCAGGCAAACGTGCTGATCGACCGCGAAAAGGCCAACACCTTTGGGGTGACGTTCGCCGACATCAACTCGACGATCTCGACCAATCTCGGCTCGTCCTATGTCAACGACTTCCCGAATGCCGGCCGCATGCAGCGCGTGACGGTGCAGGCGGACGAGAACAAGCGCATGCAGACCTCGGACCTGATGAACCTCAACGTCCGCAACGCCAATGGCGGCATGGTGCCGATTTCCTCCTTTGCCACGGTGGAGTGGGTCAAGGCGCCGACGCAGACGGTGGGCTATAACGGCTATCCGTCGGTGCGCATCAGCGGCGATACCAAGCCGGGCTATTCTTCCGGCGATGCCATCGCCGAGATGGAGAACCTGATGAAGCAGCTGCCGTCCGGTTTCGGCTACGAGTGGACCGGCCAGTCGCTGCAGGAAATCCAGTCCGGCTCGCAGGCGCCGCTGCTCATCGCGCTGTCATGCCTTCTGGTGTTCCTGTGCCTGGCTGCGCTTTATGAAAGCTGGTCGATCCCGGTCTCGGTGATCCTCGTGGTGCCGCTCGGCGTCATCGGTGCGGTTCTCGCCGTCACCATGCGCGACATGTCCAACGACGTGTACTTCAAGGTCGGCCTGATCGCGATCATCGGTCTTTCCGCCAAGAACGCGATCCTGATCATCGAGTTCGCCAAGGAGCAGATGGAAGCGGGCAAGTCGCTGATGGAAGCGACGATCGAGGCGGCGCATCTGCGCTTCCGCCCGATCCTGATGACCTCGCTCGCCTTCACGCTCGGCGTTCTGCCGCTCGCCATCGCCACGGGTGCAAGCTCGGGCAGTCAGCGTGCCATCGGCACCGGCGTCATGGGCGGCATGATCTCGGCGACGATCCTTGCGATCTTCTTCGTGCCGGTCTTCTTCGTCTTCGTGATGAAGCTCTTCGGAACGAAGGATGTGCATGTGAAGACGGCCGAGACACCGGCGACGCCGGCTGAGTGATCGAAGGAGAGGCCCGCCTTGACCGGCGGGCCTTTTCACAAGGGAGGAAAGCCATGCGCAGAACGAAGGCCGAGGCGGCAGAGACGCGCCAGAGCATCCTTAGCGCTGCCGAGCGTGTTTTCTACGAAAAGGGCGTGTCCAACGCGACGATGGAAGAGGTGGCCTCTGCCGCCGGCGTGACCCGCGGCGCCATTTACTGGCACTTCGCCAACAAGACCGACCTCTTCCTCGAACTCTACAATGCCGTGAAAATCCCGCAGGAAGACATGGTGGCGCGGGATATCGAGGCCGACCAGTCGGAGGATATCCTCGGCGATATCGAGCGCGTGGCGAGCGACTGGCTCGATGTCATGAACGCCGACGAACAGCGCCAGCGTGTCCTGACCATTCTCCTGCGCTGCGACTATTCCGGCGATCTCGCCCCCGTGCTGGAGCGCCAGCAGGAAGTCGACGACTATCATACAAGGCTGCTGGAAACGGCCTTCGAGCGCGCGTTGAGCCGCGGCCAGATGGATGGTCGTTGGACGCCGCACGCAGCGACCAACCTTCTGCGCTGGACAATGCAGGGCCTGTGCAGCGAATGGCTGCTCTTCGGCCGGCGCTTCGATCTTCCGACTGAA
This sequence comes from Rhizobium sp. Root1212, assembly GCF_001424985.1. Classification (GTDB taxonomy): domain Bacteria; phylum Pseudomonadota; class Alphaproteobacteria; order Rhizobiales; family Rhizobiaceae; genus Pararhizobium. Next base: position 1,446,112 of record NZ_LMDA01000001.1, on the reverse strand, counting down.
GGGAAGAAGAGCGTTCAGCAACTCTTCGCGAGTTTCCGGCCCGCTGGAATTTGAGAAAAGAACCCCTCCCCACAAGGGAGAGGGAGCCTATGGAGCAAGCTTTGGGCTCAGAGCGTCAACACCCTCGATAAACTCCCTCCCCCTTGTGGGGAGGGTTGGGGAGGGGGCTTTTCCCGATCCTCAGTGCGCCTCGTCCCAGTTATGGGCGGCGCGGGCATCGACCTTCAGCGGCACCTTCATCGAAAGCGCCGGCATCGCCGCATCTTCCATGACGGAGACGATCAGCGGGATCGCCCGCTCGACGTCGGCATCCTCGACCTCGAAGATCAGTTCGTCATGCACCTGCAAGAGCATGCGGGCGCGCTCGGCAAGTCCGGCTTCCTTGAGCGCCGGTTCCATCTTCACCATGGCGCGGCGGATGATATCAGCCGCGGACCCTTGGATCGGCGCATTGATCGAGGCGCGTTCGTTGAAGGCGCGCAGCGACGGGTTCGACGAGCGGATATCCGGGTAATGCGCCCGGCGGCCGAAGATGGTTTCGACATAGCCGTTTTCGCGGGCGAAGGCCTTGGTCTGCTCCATGTAGTCGCGAATGCCGGGGAAGCGTTCGAAATACTTCTTGATGTAATCGCCGGCTTCCGAGCGCTCGATCGACAGCTGGTTGGCAAGGCCGAAGGCCGAGATGCCGTAGATGATGCCGAAGTTGATCGCCTTGGCGCGGCGGCGGATTTCACTCGCCATACCCTCGACCGGAACGCCGAACATCTCGGAGGCGGTCATGGCATGGATATCGACACCATCGGCGAAGGCCTGGCGCAGCTGCGGAATGTCGGCGACATGGGCGAGAACGCGCAACTCGATCTGGCTATAGTCGGCCGAAACCAGCTTGTGGCCGGGCGTCGAGACGAAGGCGGTGCGGATCTTGCGGCCTTCGGTGGTTCGCACCGGAATGTTCTGCAGGTTCGGATCGGAGGAGGAGAGGCGCCCCGTCGTCGTGGCGGCAAGCGCATAGGACGTGTGGACGCGTTTCGTTTCAGGATGCACGAAGCCGGGAAGGGCGTCGGTATAGGTGGATTTCAGCTTGGTCAGCTGGCGCCAGTCGACGATCTTGCGCGGCAATTCGTGGCCGGTGGCAGCGAGGTCCTCCAGCACCTGCGCCGAGGTCGACCATTGGCCGGTCTTGGTCTTTGATGCACCGGGCAGGCCCATGCGGCCGAAGAGGATATCCCCCAGCTGCTTCGGCGAGCCGATATTGAAGGTCTCGCCGGCCAGCTTGTAGATCTCGTCTTCAAGGGCGGCCGCACCCTGCGCCAGTTCGCCGGAAAGCCGCGACAGGATCTGGCGGTCGATGCTGATGCCGCGCTCTTCCATGCGAGCGAGCACCGGCACCAGCGGCCGTTCCAGCCGCTCGTAAACGGCGCTCAGCTTGCTTGCCGCCAGCCGGGGCTTCAGCACCTGCCAAAGGCGCAGTGTCACATCGGCATCCTCGGCGGCGTAGGCGCTGGCGCGGTCGATATCGACATAGTCGAAGGTGACCATGGATTTGCCGCTGCCGGCCACGTCCTTGTAGGCGATCGGCTTGTGGTTCAGCCAGCGCTCCGAAAGCGCATCCATGCCATGGGTGCCGGTTCCGGCATCGACGACATAGGACATCAGCATCGTATCGTCGAAGCCCTCGACGGTGATGCCGTGGCGCTTCATTACGAGGTAATCGTATTTCAGGTTCTGCGCGACCTTCAGCACGGACGGGTCTTCGAGCAGGCCTTTCAGCCGGTCGAGCGCATCGCGCGTCGAAATCTGGTTCTCGACCAGCCCGCCGCCGAGCAGGTCGCCGACGCCGCTCTTGTGGATCAGCGGCACATAGGCGGCCGTGATCGTCGCCCCTGTCGGATCCTTGGCATTGTCGGAAACGGCGAGCGAGAAGCCGACCAGTTCCGCCTGCATCGCATCGAGTGAGGTTGTCTCGGTATCGAAGGCGACGATGCCGGTCTCGCGGGCAAGCGCGATGAAGGCATCGAGTGTCGCGAGGTCGCGGATGGTCAGGTAGCTGCTATGGTCGATCTTGGCAGCGCCGAAGAGCTGCGCGCGCGACTGCGCCAGCGATTGGGCGGTATTCGCATCCTCGGCCGCCGTGCGGCCGGCGGCGATGAAGGCGCTTGCGGCTTCGGCTGCGGTTTCGCCGGCAGGGGCAGCATCGGCGCTCGCCGTTGTGGCCTCCCCCTTGTCGAGATCGGGGCCATGGGCTGCAGCTCCCCATTCGACCGGCACCTTCGCGGCTTCGACCGCATCCGCATCCGTCTCTGTCGCGGCGGCGACGCGGCGGGTCAGCGTGGTGAATTCCATCGCCTTGAGGAAGGCAATGAGTTTCGCACCGTCCTGCGGCTCAAGTCCCAGCTCTTCCAGCGGTACGTCGATGGGCGTATCCACCTTCAGCGTCACCAGCTGGCGCGAGAGCCGGGCAAGCTCGGCATTAGCGATGATGTTTTCGCGGCGTTTCTGCTGCTTGATTTCGCCGGCGCGGGCAAGCAGCGTGTCGAGATCGCCGAATTCCTCGAGCAGTTGCGCCGCGGTCTTCGGACCGATGCCGGGAATGCCCGGCACGTTGTCGGTTGAATCGCCGGTCATCGCCTGCAGGTCGATCATCTTGTCGGGCTTCACGCCCCATTTTTCGACGACCTCGGGAATGGAGATCTGCTTGTCCTTCATGCTGTCATACATCGAGACGTTTTCAGTCACGAGCTGCATGAGGTCCTTGTCGGAGGAGACGATGGTCACATCCGCGCCCGCGGCTTCCGCAAGCCGGGCGTAGGTGGCGATCAGGTCGTCGGCCTCGAAACCTTCCTTTTCGATGCAGGGCAGGTTGAAAGCGCGGGTGGCGTGCCGGATCAGACCGAATTGCGGGATCAGGTCTTCCGGCGGCGCGGTGCGGTTTGCCTTGTATTGATCGTAGAGATCGTTGCGGAAGGTCTTCGACGAATAGTCGAAGATGACGGCGAAGTGCGTGGGCGTGACGCCGACGGAGGTGTCGCGCGCGTCCGTCAGCAGCTTCCACAGCATGTTGCAGAAACCCGAGACCGCATTGACCGGCAAGCCGTCCGACTTGCGGTTCAGGGGCGGGATGGCATGGAACGCCCGGAAGATGAATCCGGAGCCGTCGACGAGGAAGAGATGATCGCCTTTTTTCATGGCGACAAGGGATAGCGCGGGGCGCTTTGGGCGTCCATCTCTCATTCCCTGGATGCAGCGAATTTTGCCGCCGCCGACCGTCACGGCAACGTTACCAATTTGTAATGGAGGGTAAGACCGACTCTCCCTTGAAAAGCCACATTTGCCACCACAAATCTAGGTCAACGGCGATCGAACGCCGTCGTCTGGCAAGTGGCCTGTCCCCCGCCCGCGTCAGATGTCAGGACAAAGGCCTATCCCCCTCTCCGGGCCTTTGTCCGGTTATGCAGAAAACCGCCATGGCTCCGCCTCCGCCATGGCGGTTTTTCTTTGGCGGTTCAAAAACCCGTGAAAAGCCTGTCAAAATGCCATGTTACGTCGATGTAACTTGTCATCGGATAGCGGGCGGCGTACCCATTGCACATGGCCTTCGACAGGATGGAGTCTGCGACTTATCTGGCCACGCTGCTGGCCAAGAACTTCTCCCGCGCGCTGCAGGAGAGAGGCCACAAGCTCGGCTTCGCGCCGGGCCAGTTTCCAGTTCTCCTGGAACTGTGGAGCGAAGAGGGGCTGACCCAGCGCCAGCTGATCGACCGTCTCGATATCGAGCAGGCGACCATGGCCAACACGCTCGCCCGCATGGAGCGCGACGGCCTGATCTTCCGCAAGCGCCACCCCACCGACAAGCGCGCCCAGCAGATCTTCCTCACCGACAGGGCGCGTTCCATGGAATCGCAAGCGAAGGAAGCAGCCGCTGCCGCCGACCAGTCGCTGTTTACCGGCTTCCGGCGTTTCGAGCGCGAACTGATGCTCGAATATATGCGCATGGCCATCGCCAACAGCGAGCGTGAATAGATCGATCAAAAGTTTTTGCTTAAAGCTGGCCGCGTCTTTGTCTAGGTTCCGCTCCAAACGAAAGGAATCGGATAATGACGCAAAGCGTTCTCACCCGCGCAGACGAAAACCTCACCACCAGCCTGGAACGGCTGTTCGAGCTGGTGCGCATCCAGTCGATCTCCACCGATCCAGCCTACAAGGGCGAATGCCGCAAGGCGGCCGAGTGGCTGGTCAGGGAGCTCGAAAGCCTCGGTTTCACCGCCTCCGTGCGCGACACCCCCGGCCATCCGATGGTCGTTGCCCACCATGAGGGCGCCAAGCCTGACGCGCCACACGTGCTGTTCTATGGCCATTACGACGTGCAGCCCGTCGATCCGGTCGAGCTTTGGGATACCGCTCCGTTCGAGCCGGCCATCAAGGAGCTGAACGGCAGCAAGGTCATCACCGGCCGCGGCACCGCCGATGACAAGGGTCAGTTGCTGACCTTCGTCGAAGCTTGCCGCGCCTATAAGGAAACCGTCGGCTCGCTGCCCTGCAAGGTGACGATCCTGTTCGAAGGCGAGGAAGAATCCGGTTCGCCGTCGCTAAAGCCGTTCCTCGAAGCCAATGCTGCCGAACTGAAGGCCGATTATGCCCTCGTCTGCGATACCAGCATGTGGGACCGCGATACCCCGGCGATCTCCGCCGGACTGCGCGGTCTCGTCGGCGAGGAAATCGTCGTCACCGCCGCCGACCGCGACCTGCATTCCGGTTATTTCGGCGGTGCCGCCGCAAACCCGATCCACATCCTGACCAAGGCGCTGGCCGGCCTGCATGACGATCAGGGCCGCGTGACGCTCGATGGCTTCTACGAAGGTGTCGAGGAAACCCCGAGCCAGATCAAGGCCGCCTGGGAAACGCTCGGCCTGACCGCTGAAAAGTTCCTCGGCGAGATCGGCCTTTCCATCCCCTCGGGCGAAAAGGGCCGTTCGGTTCTGGAACTCACCTGGGCGCGTCCGACCGCCGAGGTCAACGGCATCTGGGGCGGCTATACCGGCGAAGGCTTCAAAACCGTAATCGCCGCCAAGGCTTCGGCAAAAGTTTCCTTCCGCCTCGTCGGTCATCAGAACCCGGACAAGATCCGCGAAGCTTTCCGCGCCTATGTGCGCTCGATGATCCCTGCCGATTGCTCGGTCGAATTTCATCCCCATGGCGGCTCGCCGGCCATTCAGCTGCCCTATGATTCGGCGCTGCTGAACACCGCCAAATCGGCGCTTTCGGATGAGTGGCCGAAGCCGGCGGTTATCATCGGCATGGGCGGCTCGATCCCGATTGTCGGCGATTTCCAGAAGATGCTCGGCATGGAATCGCTGCTCGTCGGTTTCGGTCTCTCCGACGACCGCATCCATTCGCCGAACGAGAAGTACGAACTCACCTCGTTCCACAAGGGCATCCGTTCCTGGGTGCGCATTCTGGAAGCGATTGCCGCGTGATTAACGGCAAAGCGTGATGACTTCCCCGGCCACGGCTTGACCCGACCGGCCGGGGATGGTCTTTTTTACGGATGAAAGTGCCACTGCTCTTGAAATTGTCCGCCGCATGAAGATCGTGCGTAAGTTCATCTGGCCGATTATCGGGCTGGCGGCCATCTGTTTCTCGCTTTACGGCCTTTACCATGAACTGCGCGGCCTTTCGCTCGGCGACGTGCTGGCGAGCCTTGCGGGCGTCTCGATAAAACAATGGTTCCTCTCCGGCTGCGCCACCTTGCTGGCCTATGCGGCGCTTGCGGCCTATGACCATCTGGCGCTCGAACATCTCGGCCGGCGCATCTCCCTCTGGTTCATCACCATCTGCTCGTTCACGGCCTACGCGCTGTCGCACACGGTCGGAGCATCGGTGTTTTCCGGGGCTGTCGTGCGCTACCGGGCCTATGGTTCGCAAGGTCTGTCGGCCGGCGAAACCGGGATTCTGGTCGCCTTCTGCTCCTTCACCTTCGCACTCGGCACCCTGCTTCTGTCGGCGATCGTACTTTTGCTCGAACCGGACATCACGGCGCGCTTTGCATCCTTCCTGCCGGTGGAAGCGTCGATTTCGCTGGCGGTGCTGATCCTGCTGTTGATCGGGCTTTATCTGCTGGGCAGCCTCGTCGGCTTTCGGCCCATACACACGAGCTGGTTCCGGCTGGAATATCCAAAGCCGCGGCTGGCGCTCAAGCAGCTGGTCATCGCGCCGTTGGAGCTGATCGGCTCGGGCGCGATCATTTATTTCGCGCTGCCGGAGGCCGGCAATCCCGGCTTCCTCATCGTGCTCGGCGTCTTTCTCGCCTCGTTTTCGGCGGCGCTGCTGTCGCATGCGCCGGGCGGGCTCGGCGTTCTGGAACTGGTGTTCATCGCCGCCCTGCCGGAAATGGACCCTGCCGCGGTGCTTGCGGCGCTTGCCATCTTCCGGCTGTTCTATCTGGTCATTCCCTTCCTTCTGGCGCTCGGCGTCGTGGTGTTCTTCGAGCGTGCGCAATATGTCGCTGAGCGGAAAAAGGAAAATTCCACGGGAGAAGGCTGAGTGTCCGTCAGGACGGCGTGTGGCAGACCATCGGCACGGCCTGATCGAAGGGTTTGCCAACTTCTTCCAGTTCGGCGCTGTCGATCAGAACGGGCGTGAAGGGCGGCTCCTGCACGGTGGGGCTTGCAAGCCGGGTGACATAGCAGCCGGCAAACACATGCTCCTTGCCCGCCTTGTCGATCGAGCGCACCGCGACCGGCACCGGCATATAGAGGCTTCCCGCGGCGCCTTCCGGGGTCACTGTCCCCGTCTTTACCTCGACCTCAACCGTATCCGCGTAGCCTCCGGCGAAGTCCTGATAGCTGGCAAGCTGGCTCTTGTCGGAGAAATAGCTGTAGGCGCGGGCATATTCCTTGCGGGCGATTGCATTGTAGAGGGAGCGCACCAACGCTGCGCCATCCGAGCGGTCGTCGCTGTAGGCGGGCTCCTGTGCAAAGGAAACGGCGGGATAAGTGATCAGGCAAGCGGCAAGGACAAGGCGCTGGATCATGAAAGCCTCCTCGGGTCAGGGGATAGTTAGGGCAGGAGTTGCGGCGGTTGTGTGACACCCGCAAACGCAAAGAGACGGCATCGGATGATGCCGTCTCCCGACAGGTATCGCATTTTTTTACTGGATGACCTGCACGACCGTATGGGTCTGCGGATCGACGATCACGCGCTGGTCATTGACCACGGCATAGGCATAGCGGTTATCTTCCGGTACGGGCACCAGCACCACATCAGAGGGGATCGGCTTACCGACCACGATCGGCTGCTGGACCACGACCGACTGCGGGGCAGGCTGCTCCTGCACGTAGGTCACGACACGCTGCGGCGGCGGATCGAGTGCGGTGCCGACAACCGCGCCCGCAACACCGCCAACGGCAGCGCCCACCGGGCCACCGACGATCGCGCCGGTGATGGCACCGCCGGCGGCGCCGTTGACCGTGCCCTCCTGGGCAAATGCGGTTGTCGAAGCCAGGCCCAGCGTCGCTGCGGCAAGAATGATCATCTTGGTTTTCATGGTTAGCTCCTTTCGATTTTTCGTCTAGCCATGGCCGGGTAAATGCCTTGGCAGCCGGTTCGTTCCGAAAAAAAATCAGGCCATGCCGGCGGGATCGCCGATCGGCAGCAGGGCCGGATCGAGCACCGGATCGTTCGGATTCTTGGTATCGCCCTTGTCGATGATCGGCGGGTTGGCGGGCTTGTCCTGGCCGCGGTCGGGCAGTCCCGGCGTCGGTTGCGGACCGCGCGGCGTCTCGGCGGTGGGCGTCGATAGAGGGTCGCGATTGGGCATGATGGTCTCCTTTTCGGTTGCGACGCACCGCTTTTGGTGCGGGGCCCGAAAAGGGAACGGGAGGGAAGCGGGATGGTTCCCGGAAAGGCTCAGCTTCTGTCGGCGACGGCATTCAGCCGGCCGCGCGAGCGCGAGGATGTGCGGGCTGCAAGCAGCGTGGCCGCCAGCTTGCGCTCCTGCGGGGTGAACAGCGGTTCGTATTGCGGTTTCAGGATCAGCGCCTCCATCGAGGCATCCGCCATATCTTGCTGCTGCAGGCGTTCGAGGCCGGTCACGCCGGGCTGTTCCAGCAGCTTGCGGGCGGCTGTGACGCCACCCTGCAGCAACACGAACCGGCGCAGCAACACCGGCCGGAAACCGGCCTTGGCGCGGAGATCGTAGATTGCCAGCATATCCCTGTGAAAATCGGCTTCCAGCGAGCCGGTCGTGCGCTTCATGAAAGCCTCATCAAAGGGCAGCCGGCGCAAGGATGCGCCGGCCAGCCAGTTATTTCTATCGGTGGGCGATCGCCATCAGCTGGGCGTCAGGGTGATCGAGGTGCCGGTTGCGGCGAGATTAAGCCCGAGCTGGCCGGTGACGCTGATGGTCTGCAGCTGGATCGAACCCGAAGTGCCGCCCACAAGGATATTGGTGCCGATGCCGGCAAAGACCGTCGCTTCGGCCGTCGCGCCCTGATAGAGGCCACCGAGCGAACCGCGATGATAGCCGGCGGTCGGAGCGAAGACGGCCCAGGCAAGACGACCCTGGGTGGTGAAGCCGAGATCGACGCCCATCTTGCGGATCACGCCGGTATACCGGTCCTGCGTGCCCTTGGTCGAACTGAAGGTGCAATCGAGGTTCTTGGCAGATCCGAGCACATAGCCGACACCGCCGCCGACATCGCATGTCAGCATGCCGATCTTGACGCCGTCGTAGTCGTCGGCCTCCTTGTAGGTGGCGACGGGGTCCGCGGCATAAGCCGCCGTCACGAAGGCCTGTGCGAGAGAGGCCGCAGCAACGATCGTCGCAATGGTCCTTTTCATTGGGTTCTCCTTAAGGTTCAGCCCTGCCCATAAACGAATATATAGCGGGCGCCTTGTTTCCACCAAGGGTGTTAAAACGGCGAAATTGCGATGGTTAACGCGCCGCCCCTACCTATTGTTGCCTATCCCACGGGAATCTCTCGGGAAATTTTGAAAAGCCCATTTGCAACTTCTTAACCACACCTTAAATCGCCGCAATTACAGTCCAAGCGATCGATCATTCGGGCGGACCATCGCGCCGCCATCAAGCTTTCGGAGCAGCTTCCCCCGGCATGGCATCAAAAGGCAGATCACGGCAGAGAGTAGAGCCGTCCTTCGGCGAAGAACGGGGTGACGACGACGCGCTGGATTTCAGCGCGGGCGAACGCGTCACCAGCGGTGGCCGCAAGGCATCCTCCTCCGAAAAGCCCGCCGGCAAGTCGCGTCCTACCCCGGAAAAGCGCGCTGCAAGCACCACGGCAAGCCGCCGCAGCAGCCGCCGTGAACCGGGCCTCGGCTTTTTCGGCGCGATCCGCCGGTTGATCTACTGGGGTATCGTTCTCGGCATCTGGGGCGCGATTGGCGCCGGCGGCCTCGTTCTCTATTACGGTTCGCGCATGCCGAGCGCCACGAGCTGGACCATTCCCGAGCGGCCGCCGAACGTCAAGATCATCGCGGTCGACGGAACGGTGCTTGCCAATCGCGGCATGACCGGCGGCGAGGCGCTGTCGCTGGAGGAAATGTCGCCCTATATCCCGCAGGCCGTCGTTGCCATCGAAGACCGGCGCTTCTATTCGCATTTCGGCGTCGATCCGCTCGGCCTTGCCCGCGCTGTCGTCACCAACCTGACGAGCGGCCGCATGGTGCAGGGCGGCTCGACGCTGACCCAGCAGCTGGCGAAGAACATGTTCCTCTCACCCGAGCGCACGCTGGAGCGCAAGGTGCAGGAAGTGCTGCTCTCCTTCTGGCTGGAGCAGAACTACACGAAGGACCAGATCCTGTCGATGTATCTGAACCGGGTGTTCTTCGGCTCGAACGCCTATGGGGTCGAGGCCGCGTCGCGCCGCTACTTCAACAAATCCGCCCGCGACGTGAACCTCGGCGAAGCCGCGATGCTGGCCGGTCTTTTGAAGGCACCCTCGCGCCTGTCGCCGGCACGCGATCCGCAGGCGGCCGAAGAGCGCGCGCAAGTCGTGCTCGGCGCGATGCGCGAGGAAGGCTATATCTCCGACGCCGAGATCAAGACGGCGATGTCGCAATCGCCGACGAAGGCCAAGAGCTTCTGGTCCGGCGCGCAATATTATGCGGCCGATATGGTCATGGACCAGCTGCCGGGCATGATCGGCAAGATCGATCAGGATCTGGTCGTCGATACGACACTCGATCTGACGCTGGAAAAGAAGGCCGAAGAAACGCTCGCCGCCCGTCTCGATGCCGAGGGTGAAAAGCTGAATGTCTCGCAGGCGGCGCTTGTTTCGATCGACGGCACCGGCGCGATCCGCGCCATCGTCGGCGGCCGCGATTATGCGACGAGCCAGTTCGACCGCGCCGTCAAGGCCAAGCGCCAGCCGGGCTCCGCCTTCAAGCCCTTTGTCTATGCCGCCGCCATGGAGATCGGCCGCACGCCGATGTCGGTGCGCAACGATGCCCCCGTCAGGATCGGCAACTGGACGCCGCAGAACTACGACGAGAAGTATCGCGGCGAAGTCTCGCTCGCCGAGGCACTTGCCAATTCGCTGAACACCATCGCCGCCCAACTCGTGATGGAAGTCGGCCCGCAGAACGTCATCAAGCTCGCGCACCGGCTCGGCATCGAATCGGAGCTGCAATCCAACGCGTCGATCGCGCTCGGTACGTCGGAAGTGAGCCTCCTGGAGCTGACCTCGGCCTATGCTCCCTTCATGAACGGCGGCTTCAAGGCGACGCCGCATATCATCCGTCGCATTTCGACGGCCGATGGCAAGGTGCTCTACGAAAACACCTATGACAGCCCGCCGCGCGTGCTCGATCCGGCCATCGTTTCGGAAATGAACCAGATGATGCTCGGCGTCATCGACCACGGCACCGGCAAGAACGCCCGTCTCAAGGGCTGGGATGCCGCCGGCAAATCCGGCACGACGCAATCCTTCCGCGATGCGCTGTTCGTCGGCTTCACCAGCAATCTCACGACCGGCGTCTGGTTCGGCAATGACGACGGCAAGTCGATGAAAAAGGTGACGGGTGGTGGTCTGCCGGCCAAGGCCTGGCACGACTTCATGACGGCCGCCCACGAAGGTCTCTCACCATCACCGGTCTTCGGCACGGCGGGCGTCGATCCCGTCTTTGACCAGAATGCGCCGGCAAATGTTGGCGATGTGATTTCCGGCAATTTCGGCGATGCGCCGGCTGGCGAATTCCCCGAACGCCCGCAGGTGGCGACCGATGGCGAGGCGGCGCAGTTCCCGGCGGCGAACGACAATTCCGGCCTGATGCCGCCCGCTGACGTCGGCCAGACGACCGGCGCGACCACCCGGCGCACGACGCTCTTCGACATCCTGACAGGCGGCTAAACCGCCGGCCGGGTTACGGTAAATTTCGCTTGGCCGCCAGCGGCAGATTTTCGGGGTCTTTTTGCCCGTTTTCCAGCGCTTCAATGCCTTGCAGTCCCGAAAACCCCTCCTTATATACGCCCCATCACCGCGGCTTTCCGGCCGTGGCACACCCAGACCATCCCGTTAGGGGCTGTCCCATGAATGCCTGACCGGGTTCCGACAGTCCGCTGCAAGGAGAGAACGACATGGCTAAAGTAATCGGTATCGACTTGGGTACGACCAATTCCTGCGTCGCCGTCATGGACGGTAAGGACGCGAAGGTCATTGAAAATGCCGAAGGTGCGCGCACGACGCCTTCGATCGTTGCATTCAACGACGACGGCGAGCGTCTGATCGGCCAGCCGGCCAAGCGTCAGGCCGTCACCAACCCTGAAAACACGCTGTTCGCCGTCAAGCGCCTCATCGGCCGCCGTTACGACGACAAGCTCGTGGAAAAGGACAAGGGCCTCGTTCCCTACAAGATCGTCAAGGGCGACAACGGCGATGCCTGGGTCGAAGCGCACGGCGACAAGTATTCCCCGTCGCAGGTCTCGGCCATGATCCTTCAGAAGATGAAGGAAACCGCCGAATCCTATCTCGGTGAAAAGGTCACCCAGGCCGTCATCACCGTTCCCGCATACTTCAACGACGCCCAGCGTCAGGCAACCAAGGATGCCGGCCGCATCGCCGGTCTCGAAGTGCTGCGCATCATCAACGAGCCGACTGCTGCGGCACTCGCCTACGGCCTCGACAAGAAGGACGGCAAGACCATCGCCGTTTACGACTTGGGCGGTGGTACCTTCGATATCTCGGTTCTCGAAATCGGCGACGGCGTCTTCGAAGTGAAGTCGACGAACGGCGACACCTTCCTCGGCGGTGAAGACTTCGACATGCGTCTGGTCGAATACCTCGCAGCCGAATTCAAGAAGGATCAGGGCATCGACCTGAAGAACGACAAGCTTGCCCTGCAGCGCCTCAAGGAAGCTGCGGAAAAGGCCAAGATCGAACTGTCGTCCTCGCAGCAGACCGAAATCAACCTGCCGTTCATCACGGCGGACGCTTCCGGTCCGAAGCACCTGACCATGAAGCTGTCGCGCGCCAAGTTCGAAAGCCTGGTTGACGATCTGGTCCAGCGTACCGTTGCACCGTGCAAGGCAGCCCTCAAGGATGCCGGCGTCACCGCAGCCGAGATCGACGAAGTTGTTCTGGTCGGCGGCATGAGCCGCATGCCGAAGGTACAGGAAGTCGTAAAGCAGCTGTTCGGCAAGGAGCCGCACAAGGGCGTCAACCCGGATGAAGTCGTCGCTCTCGGCGCCGCCATCCAGGCCGGCGTTCTCCAGGGCGACGTCAAGGACGTGCTGCTGCTCGACGTGACCCCGCTGTCGCTCGGCATCGAGACCCTCGGTGGCGTCTTCACCCGTCTGATCGAGCGTAACACCACGATCCCGACCAAGAAGAGCCAGACCTTCTCGACCGCCGAAGACAACCAGAACGCCGTGACCATCCGCGTTTCGCAGGGCGAGCGCGAAATGGCTGCAGACAACAAGCTGCTCGGCCAGTTCGACCTCGTCGGCATTCCGCCGGCACCGCGTGGCGTTCCGCAGATCGAAGTTACCTTCGATATCGACGCCAACGGCATCGTGCAGGTTTCGGCCAAGGACAAGGGCACCGGCAAGGAACACCAGATCCGCATCCAGGCTTCCGGCGGTCTGTCTGACGCCGACATCGAGAAGATGGTCAAGGATGCCGAGGCCAATGCCGAAGCCGACAAGAAGCGCCGCGAAGGTGTCGAAGCCAAGAACCAGGCCGAAAGCCTGATCCACTCCTCGGAAAAGTCCCTGAAGGAGTATGGCGACAAGGTCACCGAAGCCGACCGCAATGCGATTTCGGATGCGATCGCCAGCCTGAAGACGGCTGTCGAAGCCTCCGAGCCGGATGCGGAAGACATCAAGACCAAGACCAATACGCTCATGGAAGCCTCCATGAAGCTTGGTCAGGCCATGTATGAGGCGCAGCAGACCGAAAGCGCCCATGCGGATGCCGCAGCCGATGCAGCCCGCGATGGCGACAACGTCGTCGACGCCGACTACGAAGAGATCAACGACGACGGCAAGAAGTCGGCCTGATCTTTTCCGCAAGGAAAATGAAAAGAACCCCGGAGCGCCTGCGTTCCGGGGTTTTTGTTGCCGCTTGCCGGGCTTTTTTGTGTCTGCTGCGGTGCAGCGGCGCAACGCGTCCGCCCGAACCGTCGATTTTGAGGCAAAAAACCGCATGTCCGCAGGTTTGGCTATGGTATCGCGCGTGAAGGTTTACTAAATCCTTCTCACGGAAATCAGGCGACCGCCGGACGGCCGGTCCCGGTGCGACCACACGACAGGACAACCCGCACGAATGAAACGTGATCTTTACGAAACGCTCGGCGTTGCGAAAACGGCGGACGAGAAGGAGCTGAAGAGCGCCTTCCGCAAACTGGCGATGAAATATCACCCGGACAAGAACCCCGGTGATGCCGAGTCGGAAAAGACCTTCAAGGAAATCAACGAAGCCTACGAGACGCTGAAGGACCCGCAGAAGCGGGCTGCCTACGACCGCTACGGTCACGCCGCTTTCGAGCATGGCGGCATGGGTGGCGGCGGCGGCATGGGTGCTGGCGGCTTCTCCGATATCTTCGAAGACATCTTCGGCGAGATGATGGGCGGGCGTCAGCGCCGTTCCTCCGGCGGCCGAGAGCGCGGCGCCGACCTACGCTACAACATGGAGATCAGCCTCGAGGAGGCCTACAGCGGCAAGACGGCGCAGATCAGGGTTCCGACCTCGATCACCTGCGACGTCTGCACCGGCACGGGCGCCAAGCCCGGCACCAAGCCTTCCACCTGCTCCACCTGTCAGGGCGCCGGCCGCGTCCGCGCCGCCCAGGGCTTCTTCTCGGTCGAGCGCACCTGCCCGACCTGTCACGGCCGCGGCCAGACCATCACCGATCCCTGCACCAAGTGCCACGGCCAGGGCCGTACCACCGAAGAGCGCTCGCTCTCGGTCAATATCCCGGCCGGCATCGAGGACGGCACCCGCATCCGCCTTTCCGGCGAGGGTGAAGCCGGCCTGCGTGGCGGCCCGGCGGGCGATCTCTATATCTTCCTCTCGGTCAAGCCGCATGCCTTCTACCAGCGCGATGGGGCCGATCTCTATTGCAGCGTGCCGATCTCGATGACGACGGCCGCACTCGGCGGTAAGTTCGACGTGGCAACCCTCGACGGCACCAAGTCGCGGGTTTCGGTGCCGGAAGGCACCCAGGCCGGCAAGCAGTTCCGCCTCAAAGGCAAGGGCATGCCGGTGCTGCGCTCCAGCCAGATTGGCGATCTCTATATCCAGATGCAGATCGAAACGCCGCAGAAGCTCACCAAGCGTCAGCGCGAACTGCTGAAGGAATTCGAGGAAATCTCCTCCAAGGAGAACAACCCGGAATCGGCGGGCTTCTTCTCGCGCATGAAGGATTTCTTCGACACGCTCAGCGATTGATCGCATCCGAGGATGAAAAACGACAAGGCCGGAGGTTCCAATCTCCGGCCTTGTCGTTTGTGACGGGCATGGCCCTTGGCGGAACGATCGCCGCCCCTAGTTTCTCCCAGGCCGATCGGAGCATAGGGGAAGGCCATGGCCTACGAGCTTTATTATTGGGACGGTATTCCCGGACGCGGCGAATTCGTGCGGCTGGCGCTCGAATACGCAAAGGCCGATTACATCGATGTCGCCCGCCAGAAGGGCGGCACCGAGCGCATGATGGCGATGATCAAGGGTGAGAGCGCGGCCTTTGTGCCCTTTGCGCCGCCTTTCCTGAAGGACGGCGAACTGATCGTCTCCCATGTCGCCAACATCCTGCTTTATCTCGGCGAAAAGCTCGCTCTGGCGCCCTCTGACGTGCAGGGCCGCCTCTTCGCTCACGGGCTGCAGCTGACGATCACCGATTTCCTCACGGAAATCCACGATTGCCATCATCCGGTCGGCACCTCGCTCTATTACGAGGATCAGAAGGAGGAGGCCAAGCGCCGCTCCGAAGTCTTTCTCGCCGATCGTGCGCCGAAATTCCTCGGCTATTTCGAGAAAATCCTTGCCCATGGCTCGCAATCGAATGCGGTGGGGGATCGACTGAGCTATGTCGATCTGTCGCTGTTTCATCTGGTGGAGGGGCTGCGTTATGCTTTCCCGCAGGCGATGGAGGGCGACGGCGCCCGCTACCAGCGCCTCGTCGCCCTGCATGACCGGGTATCCGAGCTGCCGCAGATCGCCGCCTATCTCCGCTCCGACCGGCGGCTGGCCTTCAACCAGTCCGGCATCTTCCGCCATTATCCCGAACTCGATGCGCTGAACGGGCCGTGACGGCTTGCCATCGCGGCCAAGGCGGCTTAGCTCTGCCGGCAGAAGTGCAACCGGACAGATCATGCCGCACAAGGTTTTCCTCACCCGCCTGAAGCTCGTCGACTTCCGCAATTATGCGGGCCTGTCGCTCGATCTCGACGCGCGGCATGTGGTGCTGACCGGCGAAAACGGTGCCGGCAAGACCAACCTCATGGAAGCCGTCTCCTTCCTCTCGCCCGGCCGAGGCCTGCGCCGCGCCGCCTATGGTGATGTCGCCCGCGTCGGTTCCGATGGCGGTTTTTCCGTCTTTGCCGAACTGGAGGGCATGGAAGGCGGCGTCGAGCTTGGCACCGGCACGCTGGGCGGTGAAGACGGCCAGTCGCGCCGGCTGCGCCTCAACGGCACGACGGCCAAGAGCGTCGACGAACTGCTCGATCACCTGCGCGTGCTCTGGCTGACGCCGGCCATGGACGGGCTTTTCACCGGCGGCTCCGGCGATCGCCGCCGCTTTCTCGACCGCCTCGTCCTGTCGCTCGATCCCGAGCATGGCCGCCGCGCGACCGACTTCGAGCGCGCCATGCGCAGCCGCAACAAGCTGCTCTCCGAGCCGCGTCCCGATCCGGTCTGGCTGACCGGGCTGGAGCGGCAGATGGCCGAGCTTGGCATCTCCATGGCCCATGCGCGCCACGAAATGTTGAGCCTGCTTGCAACGCTGGTCGAAAAGAACTGGCAAGGCGGTGTCTTCCCCGCTGCCGATCTTGCCCTTTCCGGCTTTCTCGATGGCGAATGGCATCGTCCGGCCGTCGATCTCGAAGAGCAATATCTGGAGATGCTGCAGGCCGGCCGCTACCGCGATGCCGCCGCCGGCCGCACGCTGGACGGCCCGCATCGCAGCGATCTGCTCATCCGCCACCGCGCCAAGGACATGGAAGCCGCACGCTGCTCCACCGGTGAGCAGAAGGCGCTGCTGGTTGGCCTCGTGCTCGCCCATGCCCGGCTCGTCTCGAACTTGACGGGCCATGCCCCGGTGCTGCTGCTCGACGAAATCGCCGCCCATCTCGACGAGGGCCGGCGTGCCGCGCTGTTCGATCTGGTCGACGATCTCGGCGGCCAGGCCTTCATGACCGGCACCGATCGCTCGATGTTTGCAGCGCTGGGCGAACGTGCCCGTCACCTCACAGTTGCCAATGGCAGCGTTTCCGGGTGAGATGCATCCCATGTCCTCGCTCAGCCCTGAAGAAATAAGCCGCTACGCTCGCCACATCGTCCTGCCCGAGGTGGGTGGGGCAGGGCAGCAGAAGCTGAAGGCAGCGCGCGTGCTGGTCATCGGCGCGGGCGGGCTTGGCGCGCCGGTTCTGCTCTATCTCGCCGCTGCCGGTATCGGCACCCTCGGCGTGGTCGATGACGATCATGTGTCGCTGTCCAACCTCCAGCGCCAGATCATCCACGGCACGCCCGATATCGGCAAAACCAAGGTGGAAAGCGCCGAAAACGCTGCTGCGCGAATCAATCCCCATGTGACCTTCGTTGCGCACGCCACGCGCCTCGATGCCGGTAATGTGGAAAGCCTGCTGTCGGCTTACGATATCGTCGTCGATGGTTCCGACAATTTCGCGACGCGCTATCTCGTCGCCGATACGGCTGAGCGGCTGAAGGTGGCCCTCGTCACCGGCGCGGTCGGCCGCTTCGATGGCTCGCTGACGGTGCTGCAGCCATGGCTTTCGGCCAAGGATGGCCGCCTCAATCCCCGCTACCGCGACCTATTTCCTGAGCCGCCGGCAGCGGGTGTCGTACCCTCCTGCGCCGAGGCGGGTGTTATCGGCGCGCTGACCGGTGTGATCGGAACATTGCAGGCTATGGAAGCGATCAAGCTGATCACCGGTGCCGGCGAGCCATTGGTCGGACGGCTGCTGCTTTACGATGCGCTTGCCGCCCGCTTCGAGACGATCCGCTACCGCCGTAAGGACCGGCCGGCCTGACGGTAAATCAGACCCGGTTCGGCAGCACCCGGTCCGGTGGCCGGTGGCCGTCGAAGAAGGTGCGGATATTGATCACCACCTTGTCGCCCATGTCGATGCGGCCTTCGAGCGTCGCCGAACTCATATGCGGCAACAGCACCACCTTGCCCTCGGCGGCGAGCTTGACCAGCTTCGGATTGACGGCCGGTTCGTTCTCGAAAACGTCGAGCCCGGCACCGGCGATCTTGCCTTCGCGCAGGCATTTGATCAGAGCGGTTTCATCGACGATGCTGCCGCGTGCGGTGTTGACGAGGTAGCTCGTCGGCTGCATCAGCGCCAGCCGCCGGGCCGAAAGCAGATGGTAGGTCGCCGGCGTCGCGGGGCAGTTGACCGAGACGATATCGACGCGGGCGAGCATCTGGTCGAGGCTGTCCCAATAGGTCGCCTCCAGCGTTTCTTCGGTCTCGCGGCTCACGCGCTTGCGGTTGTGATAGTGGATCGAAAGCCCGAAAGCCTTGGCGCGGCGGGCAACGGCGGTGCCGATACGGCCCATGCCGACGATGCCGATGCGCTTTCCCGCAAGGCGACGGCCGAGCATCCAGGTCGGCGACCAGCCGGCCCATTCGCCCCGCCGGTCCGTCAGGATATTGGCGCCCTCGATCAGCCGGCGCGGCGTGGCCAGAACCAGCGCCATCGTCATGTCGGCTGTATCGTCGGTCAAGACGTTCGGCGTGTTGGTGACGGTGATGCCGCGACGGGCGGCAGCATCGACATCGATATGGTCGACGCCGTTGGAGAAACTGGCGATCAGCTTCAATTGCGGCCCGGCCTGCTCGATCAGCGCCGCGTCGATCCGGTCGGTCAGCGTCGGCACGAGCACGTCGGCGCGCTTGACGGCGGCCACCAGTTCCGGCTGGCTGCGCGGCGTGTCGTCGATATTCAGTTCGGCGTCGAACAGCTCGCGCATGCGGGTTTCAACGACATCCGGCAGCTTGCGGGTGATATAGACCCTGGGTTTTTTCTTTGCGGTCATCGGCGCCTGACTTGAAGCTTGTTGACGGGTTCTTAACCAAGATGAGTGATCGTCGTCCCGCAGAGCATTTTCTACCAGACCCGGTGCGGAAGACAAACGAAACTCTGAATCTTCTCCGGCGAATTGTTTGCGAAAATCCCGCGCCGATCTGAAGTCTGCCTGCAAGCCACTGATTTTTTTATAAAAGCGGATTTCGTCATGCGTAGGGTTCTGTCCAGCTTCGTCGTCGCTGCGGTTTGTGCCGCAAGCTTGGCCGTCGCGGCCATGCCGGCTTTCGCCCAGGCTGCCAAGGGGCCGAGCGGCCTGCCGCTGCCGCGTTTCGTCAGCCTCAAGTCCAAGAGCGTCAATCTGCGCGTCGGCCCGAGCACGGATTACGCGATCTCCTGGCGCTACATGCGCTCGGGCGTTCCGGTCGAGATCGTCCAGGAATATGACAACTGGCGGCGTATCCGCGATGCCGATGGTTCGGAAGGCTGGGTCAACCAGGCGCTGCTTTCGGGTGACCGCACGGCGATCACCGCGCCGTGGATGCGCGGCAAGGGCGACGAAGTCTTCGTCAACATGCGCCGCGATCCCCAGACGGGTTCCGCGATCGTCGCCCGCATCCAGCCGGGCGTCGTCGTTCATGTCGGCGAGTGCAAC
Source organism: Rhizobium sp. Root1212 (assembly GCF_001424985.1). Taxonomy (GTDB): domain Bacteria; phylum Pseudomonadota; class Alphaproteobacteria; order Rhizobiales; family Rhizobiaceae; genus Pararhizobium. The sequence continues at coordinate 1,426,739 of NZ_LMDA01000001.1, read as the reverse complement.
GGCGACTGGTGCCGCGCCGATGCGCAGGGCACCGAGGGCTGGATCGCCCAGAGCGAAATCTGGGGCGCCTATCCCGGCGAAGCCTTCAAGTAATCCGGTTCAGAGAAGCCCGGCCGACTTTGCCGCCTCCGAAAGCGAGATCATCGGGCGCGGCCCGATCTGCTCGATGACGATGCCGGCGGCAAGGCTGCCGAGCTTGCCGCAATCGGCCAGCGAGCGGCCGGTCGTGTAGCCGAACAGGAAGCCGGCGGCATAGAGATCGCCCGCGCCGGTCGTATCGACCAGATCCTCGATTTCGGTCGCCTCCACCCGCACCCGCTCATCGCCGCGAACGACGATCGAACCTTCCTCGCTCATCGTCACCGCCGCCAGCTTGCAATCCTTGGCGATACTGTCGAGCGCAAGCCCGAAATCCTCGGTCTCATAGAGCGCCAAGGCCTCGGCGCGATTGGCAAAGACGATATCGACGGTGCCGGAGCGCATCAGGTCGAGGAATTCGGCCCGGTAGCGGTGGACGCAGAAACTGTCGGACAGCGTCATTGCCACTTCGCGACCGTTCGCATGGGCGATGCGCGCGCATTCGCGGATCGCATCCTTGGCGCGCGGCGGGTCCCAGAGATAGCCTTCGAAATAGGTGACCTTGGCCTCGGCCACCACATCGGCTTCGACATCCTCCGGCCCGAGTTCCACGCAGGCGCCGAGATAGGTGTTCATCGAGCGCTCGCCATCCGGCGTCACGAAGATCATCGAGCGGGCGGTCGGCGGAGCCGAGGGGAGGGGCTTGGTCTCGAAATGCACACCCTGGGCGCGGATGTCGTGGGTGAAGATATCGCCGAGCTGGTCGCTCGCAATCTTGCCGAAATAGGCGGCGCGTCCACCGAGGCTGGCGACGCCCGCCGCCGTGTTGCCGGCGCTGCCGCCGGAAGCTTCGAGCGCCGGCCCCATGCGGGAATAGAGCAGCTCTGCGCGGTCGCCGTCGATCAGGTTCATCGCGCTCTTGATAATGCCGTTGTGAACGAGGAATGCGTCGTCGCAACGGGCGATGATATCGACAATCGCATTGCCGACCGTGAGCACGTCGAATTTCGTCATGGGGAACCGCCTGGAAAATATGCTTCAGCCGGTATCCGGTAATAGCGGATTTATGGCTTGAGGAAAGCGGAAATGCTCCATCACTTTATTTTTAACTGATTCCGCTTCGCAATTTTGCGTCACATGCTCTAGAGATGACGCCAGACAGGAGAGTTTCCGTGGCCAGTATTCCCGCCGAAGGCGCGCCCGCCTCGCTTTCCACGCCGATGACGCTGCTGCTTGCCGCAGCCTGTGGCCTGATCGTCGCCAATCTCTATTACGCGCAGCCGCTGATCGGGCCTATCAGCGCCACGCTTGGCCTGTCGCCGGCCGCAGCCGGCCTGATCGTCACCCTGACGCAGATCGGCTATGGGCTTGGCCTGCTGTTTATCGTGCCGCTTGGCGATCTCTTCGAAAACCGCCGGCTGATCCTTGTCATCACCGGGCTCGGTACGCTCGCGGTCATCGGCGCCGGCCTGTCGCAAACGCCGCTGCAATTCCTGACGGCGGCGCTGTTCATCGGCATCGGGTCGGTCGCGGTGCAGGTCATCGTGCCGTTTTCCGCCCATATGGTGGCGGAGGAGCATCGCGGCGCGACCGTCGGCAATGTCATGAGCGGGCTGATGGTCGGCATCATGCTGGCGCGGCCGGCCTCCAGCTTCATCGCCGACTTCCTGCCGTGGCATATGGTGTTTTTCCTTTCGGCCGGCGTGCTGGTGGCGCTGATGCTGGTGATCGCCCGCGCGCTTCCGGATCGCGTACCGCAGGCGGGCCTGAGCTATGGCGAACTCCTGTCCTCCATGGGCCGGCTGTTCATCGCCACGCCGATCCTGCGCCGCCGCGCGCTTTACCAGTCCCTGCTTTTCGGCGCCTTCAGCGTGTTCTGGACCACGACGCCGCTGCTGCTGTCGGGGCCTGAGTTCGGCCTCTCCCAGGGCCAGATCGCGCTTTTTGCGCTGGCCGGAGCCGCAGGTGCGGTCGCCGCCCCGATTGCCGGGCGCATGGCCGATCGCGGCTGGAGTTTCTGGGCCACCCGCGCCGCCATGGCCTCCGTCGCCGTCGCCTTTCTCATGACCCATATCGCGCCGGCCGGCTCGACGCTGGCTTTGGCGCTCCTGACAGTCGCGGCGATCCTGCTCGATTTCGGCGTCACGACCAATCTCGTGCTCGGCCAGCGGGCGATCTTCTTGCTGGGCGCGGAATATCGCAGCCGGCTCAACGGCCTCTACATGACGATCTTTTTTTCCGGCGGCGCCATCGGCTCGGCGATCGGCGCTTATCTCTATGCCGGCGGCGGCTGGGGGGCGGCTTCGCTGTTCGGGATCGCCTTTCCGGTGGCCGCTCTCCTCTACGCGTTCACCGAGAAGCGCTGATCACGGCAAAGGCGGGTCCATGAACTGCTGCGGCAGTTCGACCAGCGGGGCGGGGATGGTGTTGGTCTTTTCCGCCGCCTTGCAGATATCGGCGATCACGCAGCGCAGACATTCCGGCTTGCGGGCCTTGCAGCAATAGCGTCCGTGCAGGATCAGCCAGTGATGGGCGTGATAGAGGTAATGATCGGGAATGATCCGCATCAACTGGGCCTCGACCTCGTCCGGGGTCTTGCCCGGCGCTAACCCCAGCCGGTTGGCGATGCGGAAGATATGGGTATCGACCGCCATGGTCGCCTGGCCGAAGGCCATGGAGAGCACCACATTCGCCGTCTTGCGGCCGACGCCCGGCAGCGTCACCAGTTCCTCGCGAGTGCGCGGCACCTCGCCGCCGAAATCCGCGATCAGCTTCTCGCTGAGCGCGATGACGTTCTTGGCCTTGTTGCGGTAGAGACCGATGGTCTTGATGTAGTCGCGAACCGTGTCCTCGCCGAGCGCCACCATCTTTTCGGGCGTATCGGCGGCGGCAAACAGCGCGCGCGTCGCCTTGTTGACGCCGGCATCGGTGGCCTGCGCCGAAAGCGCCACGGCAACGACCAGCGTGAACGGATTGACGTGTTCGAGTTCCCCCTTCGGCTCCGGTCGCTGGATGGAGAAGCGGCGGAAGACCTCCGCGATCTCGTCCTTGCTATAGGCGGTCTTCGGCAGCGTCTTGCTGCGGGTTTTTGCGGGCGCGGATGCTGTTTTCGGTTTCGCGTTTTTCATGAAGCCATCTATAATTGCCAGCCATGAACGATGGCAATGGCGAGATGACGATCAACGACAAGCCGGTCTTCGAGGCCGAGCTGACGCCCTATCGTTCGCTTGGAATGAAGGGTTTCAAGGTCTTCTTCCTGATCGCCGGGCTGATGAGCTTCGTCCACATCTTCGTCTTCACCATCATGGGTGCCTGGCCGGTCGTGTTCTTCTTCGGGCTCGATTACCTGCTTTTGTTCGGCGCCTTCTGGCTGAACTACCGCGCCGCCCGCGCCCGCGAGGAAATCTCGGTGTCGCGCACCGATGTCCGCGTGCGGAAATTCACCCCAGCCGGCGCGATGACGGAGCTGAACTTCAACCCCTTCTGGGCGCGCTTCGACATCGCCCGCCATCAGGAAATCGGCATCGTCTCGATGAACCTCAGCGACCGCCGCCGCGCCACCGATATCGGCATGTTCCTCAACCGTGATGACCGCGAAAGCTTTGCCACCGCCTTTTCCCGCGCCCTTGCCACGGTAAAGCGCCGTTGAGGCAAGAAACGGGTGGCTACAGGCTACCCACAGTGATTATCTCCCCTACAAGGAGATAAGATCATGAACATCACGACCGCAATCCCCACGGATATCACCCCCAAGGGCAGCGACTACGACGTCGTCAGCCGCGTCGTCGAACTCCTGACCGAGAACTACCGCGAGCAGCCCTCTCTCGACGCGATTGCCGGTGAACTCGGCCAGTCGCCGACGCAGCTGCAAAAGACTTTTACCCGCTGGGCGGGCCTGTCGCCCAAGGCCTTCCTGCAGGCGGTGACGCTTGATCACGCCAAGCGCCTGCTGCGGCAGGAGGAACTGCCGCTGCTCGAAACCAGCTACGAACTCGGCCTTTCCGGCCCCGGCCGGCTGCACGATCTGTTCGTCACCCACGAGGCGATGTCGCCCGGTGAATGGAAGCAGCGCGGCGCGGGCCTGACGATCCGTTACGGTTTCCACCCGTCGCCCTTCGGCGTCGCGCTGGTGATGGTCACGGATCGCGGTCTTGCCGGCCTTGCCTTCAACGATGCCGGCCACGAACGCGAAAGCTTCGAGGATATGGCCGGCCGCTGGCCGAATGCCGTCTATGTCGAGGATAGTGCTACAACGGCAAGCTATGCCGCCCGCATCTTCCAGGCGGATCGCTGGCGTGAGGAGGAACCGTTGCGCATCGTGCTGATCGGCTCGGATTTCCAGGTCCGCGTCTGGCAGACGCTGTTGAAGATCCCGATGGGCAAGGCAGTGACCTATTCCGACATCGCCTGCGATATCGGCCAGCCGACCGCCTCGCGCGCCGTCGGTGCTGCTGTCGGCCGGAACCCGATCTCCTTCGTCGTGCCCTGCCACCGGGCGCTCGGCAAGAGCGGGGCGCTGACGGGCTACCACTGGGGGCTCACCCGAAAGCGCGCCATGCTCGGCTGGGAGGCCGGCAAGGTCTGAAACGAAAAAAGGCCGGAGCGATCCGGCCTTTCTCTTTCGTACTCACCTCTTGGTCATTCTCTGCCTGACCCGAGAATCCACGTTGCTTGGCATGGATGGTCGGGTCGCGTCCGATCATGACGGAGGAGAGGGCGTTTTTACGCCCCGCTCAATGCGCGCCGGACATATCGCCCAGCACTTCCTTGGACGCGACGGTGGAATCCGCATTCAGCTTGTAGACCATGGGAACGCCGGTCGCGAGGTTCAGCGCCAGGATCTGCTCCTTGGTCAGCCGGTCGAGTACCATCACCAGCGAGCGCAACGAGTTGCCGTGGGCGGCAACGAGAACGTTCTGGCCGGCGAGGACGCGCGGCAGGATGTCGGTGAGGTAATAGGGCCAGACGCGGGCGCCGGTGTCGCGCAGGCTTTCGCCGCCCGGCGGCGGCACGTCATAGGAACGGCGCCAGATGTGAACCTGCTCCTCGCCCCATTTGGCGCGGGCGTCGTCCTTGTTAAGGCCGGAGAGATCGCCGTAGTCGCGCTCGTTCAGCGCCTGGTCGCGGATCGTTTCGAGGTCCGGCTGGCCGACATTGTCGAGGATGATCTTGCAGGTGCGCTGGGCGCGCGACAACGCAGAGGTGAAGGCGATGTCGAACTTGATGCCGTAATCGGCAAGTGCCTTGCCGCCGGCATTGGCTTCCTGAACGCCGAGTTCCGTCAGGTCCGGGTCCTTCCAGCCGGTGAAGAGGTTCTTCAGGTTCCAGTCGCTTTGGCCGTGGCGAACAAGGACAAGGGTTCCGCTCATGGGATGATTGCTCCTCAAGAAAAAAGATCAGTTGAGCCCGAGCACGTCGAGCATGGTGTAGAAACCGGGCTTCTTGTCGCGCGCCCAGAGAGCGGCGGTGACGGCACCGCGGGCGAAAATGCCGCGATCGGTGGCGCTGTGCGACAAGGTCACCTGCTCGCCTTCGCCGGCGAGGATGACGGAATGTTCGCCGATGACGGAGCCACCGCGCAGCGTGGCAAAGCCGATGCTGCCGGCAGCGCGGGGGCCGGTATGGCCGTCGCGCACCCGCACGGAGTGGTCGGCCAGATCGATGCCGCGGCCGCGGGCGGCGGCTTGTCCGAGCAGAAGGGCGGTGCCGGACGGCGCGTCGACCTTGTGCTTGTGGTGCATTTCCAAAACCTCGATATCCCAGTCGTCGGGACCAAGCGCCTTTGCCGCCTGCTGCGTCAAGACGCCGAGCAGGTTGACGCCGAGGCTCATATTGCCGGATTTGACGATGCGGGCATGACGGGCAGCCGCCTTGATCCTGGCGTCGTCATCGGCTGAGCAGCCGGTGGTGCCGATCACGTGGACGATGCGCGCCTGCGCGGCCAGCCCGGCAAATTCGACCGTTCCGGCCGGCGAGGTGAAATCGAGCACGCCTTCGGCTTCGACAAAAGCTTCGAGCGGCTTATCGGTGATGGTGACGCCCGTAGGGCCGAGGCCCGCCAGTTCGCCCGCGTCGCGGCCGACGAAAGGGGAGCCGGGGCGCTCGACGGCGGCAAAGACGGTGACGCCTTTCATCGCATGGATGGTGCGGATCAGCGTCTGTCCCATACGGCCGGCGGCGCCGACCACGACGAGTTTCATATCCGTACCGCTCATGCCTGAAACGCTCTCCTATTCTTCGGTTGCGGGCTGTTCTTCCGCGCTAGCCTGCTTTTCCATGCCGCCCTGCAGATTGTGCAGGCGAGCGTAGAGACCGTCGCTGCGCCGCGCAAGCGCCTCGTGTGTGCCTTCTTCCATCACCAGACCGTCGCGCATCACGATGATCTTGTCGGCATTGACGATGGTCGAGAGCCGATGGGCGATGACGACGACCGTGCGGCCGGCCATGGCATGGTCGAGCGCCTTCTGCACCGCGGCTTCCGATTCGGTATCGAGCGCCGAGGTTGCCTCGTCGAGCAGCAGGATCGGCGCCTTGCGCACCAGCGCGCGGGCGATGGAGAGCCGCTGGCGCTGGCCGCCGGAGAGCGTCACGCCGTTTTCGCCGACCGGCGTGTCGTAGCCCTGCGGCTGCGCGGCGATGAAATCATGGGCATAGGCAAGCTTTGCCGCTTCCTCGATATCTGCATCCGTGGCGTCTGGCCGGCCGTAGCGGATGTTGTCGCGGATCGAGCCTTCGAACAGGTAGGGCTGCTGCGAAACATAGGCGAGGCCGTTGCGCAGCGATTGTTTGGTGACATGGGCGATGTCCTGCCCGTCGATCAGGATTTCGCCGGAGCCGGGGTCGTAGAAACGGGGAATGAGGCTGATTACTGTCGACTTGCCGGCGCCGGAGGGGCCGACGAGCGCGGTGGTCTTGCCGCCCTCGGCGATGAAGCTCACGCCCTTCAGGATATCGCCGCCCGCGCCATAGCCGAAATGCACGTTGCGGAACTCGATCTGCGCCTGGTCGAGCTTCAGGTCGGTCGCATCGGCAAGGTCGCGCTGGTGCGGCACCGTGTCGAGGATTTCGTAGATCATGCGGGCATTGACGACGGCCCGCTCGAGGCTCACCTGCAGGCGCGCGAGGCGGCGGGCCGGGTCATAGGCCATCAACAGCGCCGTGACAAAGGCGAAGAAGGCGCCAGGCTGCACGCCGCTATAGATCGAACGGAAGGCCGCATAGGCCAGTACGCTGGAAATGGCGAAGCCGGCAAAGGCTTCCGTCATCGGCGCGGTGCGCTCGCTGAGGCGGGCGATGCGGTTTGCCCGGTTCTCGGCGCGCTCGATAATCGCCTCCACCTTGGCCTTCAGCGGGTTTTCCATGGTGAAGGCTTTGACGATGGTGATGCCCTGGATGGTCTCCTGCATCGCCCCCAGCACATGGCTGTTGATCTCGACGGATTCGCGCGTCGCCTGTCGCAGCCGGCGCGAAACGTAGCGCAGGCCGAGCAGAAGCGGCGGCGCGATGACGAAGACGATCAGCGTCAGCAGCCAGTCCTTGCCGATCATCACGCCGATCAGGGCGATGAGGGTCAAGAGATCGCGGGCGATCGAGGTCACCGTCATGTTCAGGACATCGCGGATGCCGGAGACGTTCTGGCTGATCTGGGCCGAGATACGGGCGGAGCGGGTATCGCTGAAGAAACCGACGCTGAGCGCCATCAGGTGGCTATAGAGCCGGCGCTGGTAGCTGGCGACGATGTTGTTGCCGATCTTGGAAAGCGCCACGGCCTGGCCGTAGGTGGCAAAGCCGCGCAGCACGAAGGCCGCGAAGATTGCACCGCAGATGACGAGCACGATATCGGCGCGCTTGTTGGCGAAGGCCTCGTTGACCACCGATTCCATGATCCAGGCCGAAAACGCCGTCGTTGCCGCCACCACGATCAGGCAGAACACCGCAAAGGCGTAGCCCTTGAGATGGGCGCGGCCGTTTTCGCGGACGACGCGTTTCAAGACGCTGGTGATGGTTTCCGCATCGACATGCGGATGCGTGGTCTTGCTTGGTTTCAAAGGCTGTAATCCCTCGCCCGACAGGTGTTTTACCGGGCTCTATAGTCGTTGCGCCGCCCTTTGGCGAGTCTTGGCGCAACGGCAAGGGCTCAACTTCTCCAGCGGCGTCCCTCTGTGGCAACACCGAAGCGCGACGGCGTGCGCGCATAGGCCGCAAGGCCCGAAAGCGCTGCGGTCGGGTGGGTGATCACAAAGGTCGGGATGGTTCTGAGCAGGGCCGAATGCGGCGCCTTGTCCTCGAAGGCCGCGCGGAACTCGGGTTTTTTCAGCGCCGGCAGGATTTTTTGCGAAATGCCACCAGCCAGGAACACGCCGCCGCGAGCCATGAAGATCATCGCCATGTCGCCGGCGACGCGGCCGAGATAGGTCGCAAACAGCGACACGGTTTCCACCGCAGCGGCATCGCCGCCGGAAAGCGCATGACTGGTGACGCCGGCCGGATCGGGAATATGCGGGTCGCGGCCATCGGCTTCGCAGACGGCACGGTAGATGTTCATGAGGCCGCGGCCGCACAGCAGTTGCTCGCCGGAAATGCGGCCTTCGATCGGTTCGAGGAACGGCCAGATGTGGAAATCGCGCTCGCTGCGTGGGCCGACGTCGACATGGCCGCCTTCGCCGGGAACGGGAAACCACGTGTGGCGGGCATGCAGCAGGCCGGCGACGCCGAGACCGGTGCCGGGGCCGAGCACGGCGCAGGACGCTGCCGGCAGGATTTCCCCGGAGCCGACCTGCTCGCGTCCCTCTTCGTCGATCGAGGCGACGGCCAGCGCCTGCGCCTCGAAATCGTTGATGATGATCACGTCCTGCAGGTTCAGCGCGATCATCATGTCCTTGGGCTTGATCACCCAGCCGGCATTGGTCAGTGGAATTTCGTCGCCGTTGATCGGGCCGGCAATGGCGATGATCGCCGAACGCGGCTGGACGGAGGTCTTGTCGAGAATGCTGGTCTGCAGCGCTTCCTCGATGCTGGCATAATCGCCGGTCGGGATGATCGGGAAAAGCTTGGGTTCCGCATAGGCGTCGAGCAGCAGCGCGAAGCGGGCATTGGTGCCGCCGATATCGCCGACGAGGATGGGGAAAACGAAAGTCGCGTCGGTGTCGTCGAGGTGGGGCTGGTGCGATTGCATGGCGATCCGTTCCGAGGCTGCGAGTGTATGTCGGAAAGCTTTATCAGGCTTGGTTGAAGGCGATCAACTGTTCCGCCGTCGCACGATTGAGCGCCATCGGAATATCGTAGACGGTCGCAAGCCGCATCAGCGCCTTGACGTCGACGTCGTGGGGCATGGCCGTCAGTGGATCGGTGAAGAAGATCAGCATCTCGACCTCGCCGGTGGCGATCATCGCGCCGATCTGCTGGTCGCCGCCGAGCGGGCCGCTTTTCAACCGGGTGATATCGAGGCTGGGACAGGCTTCCTGCACGCGGCCGCCGGTCGTGCCGGTCGCGACGATCCGCCATTGGGAAAGCACCCGTTCATGGGCTTTGGCGAAGGCTGCGAGATCGGCCTTCTTCTCGTCATGGGCAATCAGCGCCACGCATTTTTGCGACGACATGGGTCCATCCTCGCTCACTTTAAATCGATTTGATTTCTGTACAGGAGGATGAAGTGGTTGGGAAGGGAATAGGGAGCAGCGATGAGGCGGAAAAATCCCATTCGCTATTTGCTCAGTCGAGCGGCCGAGGCGTCGGCACCGGAACCGGTAAATCGCTTGCCGCCTGTTCGGCGCTGGCATTGATGACGGCTTCGATGGAAGGCGTGTTGGCTGCGGGGGCGGTATAGGCAGTGCCGTAAGTCGCGGCGGCTTCCGAATTTGCCGGGGCGGCGAGCACCGCACTGCAGGCCTTCGGTAGGTCGGCGAGCGTGGTGAATTTCGGCTTCACCGGCTTGGCGTTGGGGTCCTTCTTCGGCGTCGCCCAGGGCTCCTTTGTGAACCACCAGGCAAGCGACTTGTCGCAGCCGTCACCGGCCGCCACCGGAGCTTGTGGTTTGCAGCCTGGCGCGCCTTCCGGGCAGTGGATGCGGATATGGAAGTGCTCGTCATGGCCGTAGACCGGGCGCACCTTGCCGAGCAGTGAGCGGTCGCCTGTCCAGGTGTCGCAGAGCTTCTTCTTGATCGCCGGATTGACGAAGACGCGCTCGACCTGCGGATAACTTGCCGCCTGCATCACCAGCCGGGCGTGGGTCGGGGTCCAGCGCTGGTTGCTCACGGTCAGGAACTTGCTCTTGTCGAGCATGGAGGTAAACGGCATGTCCTCACGCTGCTGCGCCGTCAGCGGCTGCGCCGGCTTCGGCGTGAACCAGATATCAGCATCGAGGCCGATCTGGTGGGAGGCGTGGCCGGTCAGCATCGGCCCGCCGCGCGGCTGCGAGATATCGCCGATCAGGATGCCTGATCCCCAGCCAAGGCCGGCGGCATCCTGTGAAAATCGCTCGAGAAGCTGGATCATCGCCGGATTGCCCCAACGGCGATTGCGCGACAGGCGCATGGCCTGCCAGGTCGGGCCATCGGTCGGGATCGCGACGGCGCCGGCCATGCAGCCCTTGGCATAGAAGCCGATCGGGCTCGGCGCCCCCTCACTCGGCAGCGTCACCTTGCCGAAAATCTGCTTGGCCGGTTCGGCGGCCATCGCATCGATGCTGCCGAGGCCGATCAGGGCGGCCGTCAAGACGGAGATGGTGCGCCGCAAACGAGGGGAGAGGAAGGGCCGGTTGTTTGCCATGGGTCGTCCAGTATCGATGAAGCAAGCCGCATTTTCCGGCCGGGGCCGAGAGGGTCTCATACCGCCTTTGCCCGAGCCTTGCGGCTCCGCAGGGGTGCGCAAAAAAGATGCCTGATTTGAGGCGGGTTCTGTCATTTGTCCTGATTTTGCCTATTCTGTCCGCCAAAGCATGCGAAAAAAGGGAAGGCGCTATATGCGGCGGATTGGCTCGATCATCGGAAAGACGCTTCAGGGGATTATCACGGCGACTGCTTTGGCCGGCGCAGCCCTGCTTCTGGCAGGCCCCGTAGCGGCGCAGGAGCCCGTCTGGCATGAGGGAACCGCGACGGTTGGTGAACTGAAGTACCAGGACGGCTTCCCCCGCTTCGACTATGTCAATCCCGATGCACCAAAGGGTGGCGATCTTCATCTGACGGCCATGGGTACGTTCGATTCGCTCAACCCGCTGCTTGCCAAGGGCGAAGTCGCCGGCGGCGTGGCCGGTCTCGTCTATGAGACGTTGATGAAGTCGTCGCTCGACGAGATCGCCTCGGATTACGGCCTGCTGGCCGAGAAGATCGCCTATCCCGACGATTTCGCCTGGGTGAAGTTTCGCCTGCGGGCAGAAGCCAGATGGCAAGACGGCCAGCCGGTGACGCCGGAAGATGTCGTCTTCTCCTTCGACAAGGCCAAGGCGCTCGACCCGCAACGTGAATTCTACTACGCGCATGTGCTGAAGGCCGAAAAGACCGGCGACCGGGAAATCACCTTCACCTTCGACCAGAAGAACAATCGCGAGCTGCCGAAGATCGTCGGCGAGTTGGTGATCGTGCCCAAGCACTGGTGGGAGGGCAAGGACGCCAAGGGCAAGCAGCGCGACATTTCCAAGACATCGCTGGAAATCCCGATGGGTTCCGGCCCCTACAAGCTCGCTTCGATGTCTCCGGGATCGACGACCCGCTTCGAGCGCCGTGAGGACTATTGGGGCAAGGACTTGAACATCAATATCGGTCAGAACAATTTCGGCGCGCTGATCTATTCCTACTACGCCGATCTCGATGTCGCCTTCGAAGCCTTCCGCTCCGGCAATGCAGATTACTGGTGGGAGAATTCCGCAAAACGCTGGGCGACGGCCTATGATTTTCCGGCCGTCAAGGATGGCCGCATCAAGCTGGAAAAGCTGGAAAACGAATACCGCAACCGCGGTGTTCTCGTCGGCTTCATCTTCAATCTGAAGCGCGACAAGTTCAAGGATATCAGGGTGCGCGAGGCGCTTAATTACGCCTTCGATTTCGAGGAACTCAACCGCACGATCTTCTACAATCAGTATTCGCGCATCGACAGTTTCTTCTACGGCACCGAGCTTGCGGCAAGGGGCGTTCCGGAAGGCCGCGAACTCGAAATCATCAACGAGATGAAGGGAGAACTGTCGCCGGAGATCGTAGAGCAGATCATGAAGCCCTATACGAGCCCGGTGGGTGGCGATCCGAAGAAGGTGCGCGACAATCTCCGCCAGGCGATCGCGCTTTTCAAGGAAGCCGGTTACGAACTGAAGGGTAACCGCATGGTCAATACCAAGACCGGCCAGCCCTTCACCTTCGAAATCCTGCTGGACGGTCCGACGATCGAGCGCGTCGCGCTGCCCTTCGCCCAGAGCCTCAAGAAGATCGGCATCGAGGCCAGCGTGCGCACGGTGGATTCCTCGCAGTTCACCAACCGTTGGCGCTCGCGTGATTTCGATGTCTTCTATCAGGGCTGGGCGCAATCGCTCAATCCGGGCAACGAGCAGGCGGAATACTGGGGCTCGCAGGCGGCCAATCGCGACGGCTCGCAGAATTATTCCGGCATCAGCGATCCCGGCCTCGATGCGCTGATCAAGCGCATCATCTACGCCAAGGATCGCGACGAGCTGATTGCCACGACCAAGGTTCTGGATCGGGTGCTGCTTGCCGAGCACATCGCGGTGCCGAGCTATACGGCGCGCAACTCCCGCATCGCCTATTCGGCCGATCTCGAACATCCGGCCGCTCTGCCGGAATATTCGACCGGTTTTCCGACGATCTGGTGGCGCAAGAGTGCCGGCTCCCAATGAGGGCCTTGCGCTCTTCGGCCCGGTCACTCCAAATGCAGGAAAACGAATCACGCGGCATCCGGCGAAAAATCCGGCTGTCGGCAAGGAGACCAACGGATTGACCAGGACAGGGCTCGCCGCCGCTGACATCGGAAACGGACGCCGCAAGGCTTTGGGAGCGCTCTGATGGGAGCCTATATCCTGCGACGCCTGCTTCTGATGATCCCGACGATCATCGGCATCATGGCCATTTCCTTTGCCGTCGTGCAGTTTGCCCCCGGCGGCCCCGTCGAGCAGGTGATCTCCGATCTCACCGGCCAAAACCAGGGCGGCGACCGGCTGTCCGGCAACAGCGGCGATCTCGGCGGCCAATCCTTCAACGAGGAATCGTCCGGCAAATATCGCGGCGCGCAGGGGCTCGATCCGGAATTCATTGCCAAGCTCGAAAAGCAGTTCGGCTTCGACAAGCCGCCGCTCGAGCGCTTCGGCCAGATGATGTGGAACTATATCCGCTTCGATTTCGGCGAAAGCTTTTTCCGCAACACCTCCGTCATCGACCTGATCCTCGACAAGATGCCGGTCTCGATCTCGCTCGGCCTCTGGATCTTGATTCTCTCCTACGCGATCTCCATCCCGCTCGGCATCCGCAAGGCGATTTCGGATGGCTCGCGCTTCGACGTCTGGACCTCCGGCATCATCGTCGTGGGATATGCGGTGCCGAGCTTCCTGTTCGGCATCCTGTTGATCGTTCTGTTTGCCGGCGGCTCGTTCCTCGACTGGTTCCCGCTACGCGGTATCGTCTCGGATAATTTCTATCAGCTGCCCTGGTACGAAAAGATCGTCGACTATGCATGGCACATGACGCTGCCGCTGCTCACGCTTTTGATCTCCGCCTTCGCGACAACGACCCTGCTCACCAAGAACTCGTTCATCGACGAGATCCGCAAGCAATACGTCACGACGGCCCGCGCCAAGGGGCTGACGGACAGCCAGGTGCTCTATCGCCATGTGTTCCGCAATGCGATGCTGATCATCATCGCCGGTTTCCCCGGCGCCTTCATCTCGGCCTTCTTCAGCGGCTCGCTGCTGATCGAATATATCTTCTCGCTCGATGGCCTCGGCCGCCTCGGCTATGACGCCATCATGAAGCGTGATTATCCGATCGTCTTTGCGACCCTCTACATCTTCTCGCTGATGGGCCTGTTCATGAGCCTGTTGTCAGATCTGATCTATACCTGGGTCGATCCGCGCATCGATTTCGAGCGGAGGGACGTCTGATGAGCGATGTCGTCTCCCGCGCCACTGTTGCCGAACCGCGCACCGGCTGGCTCACACCCGTCAACCAGCGGCGCTTGCAGAATTTCAAGGCCAACAAGCGCGGCTACTGGTCGTTCTGGATCTTCATGGTCCTCTTCCTGCTCAGCCTATTTGCCGAGTTCATCGCCAACGACAAGCCGCTGATCGCCTCCTACAAGGGTGAGATCCTGTTTCCAGTGGTCGTCAATTACCCGGAAGAGAAGTTCGGCGGCTTCCTGGCCGAGACGGATTATCGCTCGGATTTCATCCGCGATGAAATCCAGGCCAATGGCTGGATGATCTGGCCGCCGATCCGTTATTCCTACAACACCGCCAATTCCAACATCCCCCATTCCGCCCCGACGGCGCCCTTCTGGCTGATGGACAGTCAGGAACGTTGCTCCGGCTACCCTCTGGGCAATGAGGACCCCGGCTGCACGTTCGGCAATCTCAACTGGCTGGGAACCGACGATCAGGCACGCGATGTCACCGCCCGTATGATCTATGGTTTTCGTATCTCGGTTCTGTTCGGCCTCGCGCTCACCATCGCCTCGGCGGTCGTCGGCGTCACCGCAGGCGCGGTGCAGGGTTATTTCGGGGGCTGGACCGATCTGCTGATGCAGCGCTTCATCGAGATCTGGTCCTCGATGCCGCTGCTCTACATCCTGTTGATCATCGCCTCGATCTTGCCGTCCGGCTTCTTCGTGCTGCTTGGCATCATGTTGCTGTTCTCTTGGGTCGGCTTCGTCGGGGTGGTGCGTGCCGAGTTTCTGCGGGCGCGAAACTTCGAATATGTTCGCGCTGCCCGAGCGCTCGGCGTCGGCAACGCCACGATCATGTGGCGCCATCTCCTGCCAAACGCGATGGTGGCGACCCTCACCTTCCTGCCCTTCATCCTTTCCGGCTCGATCACGACGCTGACCTCGCTCGACTTTCTCGGCGTCGGCATGCCGCCGGGATCGCCGTCGCTGGGCGAGCTGATCTCGCAGGGCAAGTCGAACCTGCAGGCGCCGTGGCTGGGCCTCACCGCCTTCGTCGTCATGTCCGTGATGCTGTCGCTGCTGATCTTCGTCGGCGAAGCAGTGCGCGATGCCTTCGATCCGAGGAAAACCTTCCGGTGAACGATAACGTGACAGAACCTATCCTTTCCGTTCGCGATCTCTCGGTCGCCTTCCATCAGGGCGGCAACACGTCGCTGGCCGTCGATCGCGTGTCCTTCGATATCCGCCGTGGCGAAGTGGTGGCGCTGGTCGGCGAATCCGGCTCGGGAAAATCGGTTTCGGCCAATTCGATCCTGAAGCTTCTGCCCTATCCGGCCGCCAGCCACCCGAGCGGCGAAATCCTGTTCAACGGCAAGGACTTGCTGAAGGCATCGGATGCCGAACTTCGCCATGTGCGCGGCAACGACATCACCATGATCTTCCAGGAGCCGATGACCTCGCTCAACCCGCTGCATTCGATCGAACGGCAGATCGCCGAAATCCTCGACCTGCATCAGGGCATCACCGGCGCCGCCGCCCGGACGCGTGTACTGGAGCTTCTGAACCAGGTCGGCATCCGCGAGCCGGAAAAGCGCCTCTCTGCCTATCCACACGAGCTTTCCGGCGGCCAGCGCCAGCGCGTGATGATCGCCATGGCGCTCGCCAACCGGCCGGAGCTGCTGATCGCCGACGAGCCGACCACGGCGCTCGACGTCACCGTGCAGGCACAGATTCTGGCATTGCTGAAGACGCTGAAGGACGAGCATGGCATGTCCATGCTGTTTATCACCCATGACCTCGGCATTGTCCGCAAGATCGCCGATCGCGTCTGCGTCATGACCAAGGGCAAGATCGTCGAGACCGGGCCGACGGCCGAAATCTTCTCCAATCCGCAGCATGCCTATACCAAACACCTGCTCGCCGCCGAGCCGAAGGGCAAGCCGCCGGCCTCCGACCTCTCCAAGCCGGTCGTGATGGAAGCGCAGGATGTCAAAGTCTGGTTCCCGATCAAGGCGGGCTTCCTGCGCCGGGTGGTGGATCATGTGAAGGCGGTCGATGGCATCGATCTTTCGCTGCGGGCCGGCCATACGCTCGGCGTCGTCGGCGAATCCGGCTCCGGCAAGACGACGCTGGGCTTGGCACTGACGCGGATGATCTCGTCGAAGGGTCGCATCGCCTTCGTCGGGCAGGATATAGCCGGCGCTACGTTCAAGGACATGCGGCCCTTGCGCAACCGCATGCAGATCGTATTCCAGGACCCCTTCGGCTCGCTGTCGCCGCGCATGGCCATTTCCGACATTATCGGCGAAGGGCTGAAGGTGCATGAGCGCAATCTGTCGGACAAGGAACGCGATGCCCGCGTTGCCGCCGCACTGGAAGAAGTCGGCCTCGATGCCGCGACCCGCTGGCGTTATCCGCATGAATTCTCCGGCGGCCAGAGGCAGCGCGTCGCCATTGCCCGCGCCATGGTGCTGAAACCGCAATTCGTCATGCTTGACGAGCCGACCTCGGCCCTCGACATGAGCGTGCAGGCGCAGGTGGTTGATCTGTTGCGCGATCTGCAGGCAAAACATTCACTGGCCTATCTCTTCATCAGCCACGATCTGAAGGTGGTCAGGGCGCTCGCCAACGACATGATCGTCATGCGGCTCGGCAAGGTGGTGGAGCAGGGCTCTTCCGAGCAGATTTTCACAGCACCTCAGGAAGACTATACCAAGGCCTTGATGGCCGCTGCCTTCAACATGGAAGCGGTCGCTGTGCCCGCCGTCCATCAGTAATCATCCGAGTGCACCATGTCCGCCAAAAGCCCTGTCATCGTCGATCTGAAGTTCATTCCTGAAGAGGTGGATGCCGCCATTGTCGGGGCGTTCCCCGGCCGTGAGGTGATCAATCTCGCCGATCCGGCCCATGAAGGCCGCGATCTCCGCGGCATCGATTATGCCGTCGTCTGGAAATCCGCGCCCGATCTCTTCTCGCGGGCGCCGGACCTGAAGGTGGTGTTTTCCGGCGGTGCCGGCGTCGATCACGTGCTGACGCTTCCCGGCCTGCCGGATGTGCCGCTGGTCCGCTTCGTCGATCGAAGCCTCACGACGCGCATGAGCGAATGGGTGGTGATGCAGTGCCTGCTGCACCTGCGCCAGCATCGCGCTTACGAGACGCGCGCAAAACAGCATATCTGGGAAGACCTGATCCAGCCGGAAGCGGCCGATATCACCGTCGGCGTCATGGGCCTCGGCGTACTCGGGCAGGATGCGATAACAAAGCTCCAGGTCATGGGCTTCCGCACCATCGGCTGGTCGCGCTCGAAGAAAGAGATCGAAGGCATAGAGACCTTCGATGCCGGCGAACTGGATGCGTTCCTCTCGAAGACCGATTTCCTCGTCGGGCTGCTGCCGCTGACGGATGACACCCGCGAATTTTTCAATGCAGGCCTCTTCGCCAAACTCAGCCGCAAGGGGCCTTTCGGCGCACCGGTATTCATCAATGGCGGCCGTGGCGGCAGCCAGAACGAGCCGGATGTGATCGAAGCCTTGAAATCGGGCCTTCTCGGCGGCGCCTCGATCGATGTCTTCCAGCAGGAGCCGCTGCCGAAGGATAGCCCCTTCTGGGATCTGGAAACCCTCTATCTGACCCCGCATGTCGCGGCATCGTCGGATGTGAAGGCACTCTTCACCCACGTCCAGCAGCAGATCGACCGGCTCGAGAGCGGCCAGCCGCTGCAATATCTGGTGGATCGTAAAGCCGGCTATTGAAGCATGTCGCGCAAAAGTGTGCAGCAGTTTTGCGACAACGACATGCGCTAAAATAAAGTCAGGGCCGGCGATAGCCCGTTGGCTGGTCGTAAAGCCAGCCGATCCGGTGGATCGCCTCTTCCAGCCCTTCGTGCGACACGTTCATCGTGTGGCCGTTGGCATGCAGCAGCGTCCTGTCGTCTTCCATGATGGCGACGTGGCCCTTCCAGAACACGAGGTCGCCGCGCCGCAATTCCTCGCGGGTGATAGGCGTGCCCAAGCCTTTGGCCTGCATATCGGTATCGCGCGGCACCGAGCGCCCCGACATCAGCATGGAAAGCTGCACGAGGCCGGAGCAATCGATGCCGAAACCCGAACGGCCGCCCCAGAGATAGGGCGTTTCGAGGAAGCGGCCGGCAATCGCCACGTAGTCGCCGGAAAAGGCGCTGTCGAGCGGCGCGCAATGATTGGCGATGATCGCCTGCCCACCATCGAGCAGGAAATAGCGCGTGCCGCGGGTCTCGCGTTCATCGACGACGGTGATCCGGCTTCCCATGGAAAGCGCTTGCACGGTCGGGAAACGCAGATCGTGGCCGACATAGACAAAGGTGCGCGGCGCCGTCACCACATGGGTCACGCTCTTCACCACAGGACCGACGGTGTAGTCGGGCACATAACCGACATACCCGTCGCTGTCGGCCTTCACCCAGGCCCATCCGGCCGCACTGTCGAAGACCTGCACGGTTTCGCCGAGCAAAAGCTCCGTATCGGTGCCGCACTCAAGCTCCGGGCGGGCGCGCAGCTGTACGACCGGAACGCTCACCTGCGAGGTGGTTCCGACGATATAGCTTTCCGCCGCAACGAGGCCGCGCAGGCGCTCTTCGGCAAGATCGGGGCGATAGGCGTTGAGCCGGCGGTCGGGAAGATCGGACATGGTTTCTCAAATAGTCAGTTTGCGGCCCTGATCAATGATCAGATCGCCAAGTTTTTCAAGATAGAGCGCGCCTTCCAGCGTGCGCTTGATGATGACGTTGCGTTTGTCCCGGTCGTCGCGGCTGCGCGAAACAAGCTGCAGCTCGCCCATCGTATCGAGCGCGCGGGTGATGACCGGCTTGGTGACGCCGAGCGTTTCGGCAAGCCCGCGCACGGTGTGCGGCGGCGGTATGAGGTAGATATGCAGCAGGATCGAGACCTGCCGCAGCGTCAGGTCGTGCTGGCCGATGCGCACCTGCTGCAGGGAAACGGCGTGCCAGAGGTTTAGCGCCTGCGAGGCGGAAAGTTCGATCGGCAAAGGCAGATCCTCGACCCATGGGTTTCAGCCATGCTAGTCAGGGATCGTTACGGAAGCGTTTCTTTTCCGCTTAGAACAGGCTGCCCTGTTTCGGCGGATCGCCCGCGCTTTCCTTCTCGGTGCGTTTTTTTGCCGGCTTGGCCGGCGGCGGGCCGCTGGTCGTCACCGCATCGATCTTGTTGTCGGCAAATTCGATGGAAATCGCCTGTCCCGAACTCAGGGCCGCAGCCGCATGCACCGGTGCGCCGTTCTCGTCATAGACGATCGCATAGCCGCGCTTCAGCACATTGCGATATGAGAGCGATTGCAGCACCCGGTCCTGCGCCGTGACGAGCCCCCTTAGCCGCCGGACATCCGCGATAACCGCTGCATCGGCGCGGGCGGAAAGCCCGCCGATCCGGTCGCGGGAGCGATGAACCTGGCCGAGAATGCGGGCGGGCAGGGCGCGCAGCGAAGCATCCGCTGAGGCCGTCCGGCTGCGGGCACGGTCGATCATGCGCTCGACGATGCGTTCCCCCCGCATCATCCGCTCCGAAAGCCGCTGCCGGCGCTCGGTGAGCCGGTTGGACAGCATGTCAGGCCGCAGATGCGCGGCGATGCGTTCGAAGCTGCGGCGCTTGTTGGCAGTGTTCATCTGCAGGCCGCGGCCGAGCCCCGTCGCGGCTTCGTCGAAGCGCCGACGCGGCAAAGCGAGAAGCTGGTCGAGCGACGGCAGCGCCCGGCCGAGCGCCCGCAGTGCCTGCCGGCGATTGTCCATCTGCCGGTTCGCGGCGCCCTTCAGCCGAGCGCCGAGGCCCGCGACCGTCGCTTCCAGTTCGGCTTTCACCGGCACGGCCATTTCCGCGGCACCCGTCGGTGTCGGCGCGCGCTGGTCGGCGGCGTGATCGATCAAGGTCCAGTCGGTCTCGTGGCCCACGGCCGAAATCAGCGGGATGTGCGAGGCGGCGGCTGCCCGCACCACGGCCTCGTCGTTGAAGCCCCAGAGGTCTTCCAGACTGCCGCCGCCGCGCGCGACGATGATGACATCGGGGCGGGCGACAGGGCCGCCTGGCGCAAAGGCATTGAAGCCCTCGATCGCGGCAGCCACCTCATTGCCCGAACCTTCACCCTGAACCCGAACGGGCCAGACGACGACATGAACGGGAAAACGGTCGGAGATGCGGTGCAGGATATCGCGGATGACGGCCCCGGTCGGCGAGGTGACGACGCCGATCACCCGCGGCATGAAGGGCAGGGGGCGCTTGCGGGCGCTGTCGAACAGGCCTTCGGCCGCGAGCTTGCGCTTGCGCTCTTCCAGCAGCGCCATCAGCGCGCCGGCGCCCGCCGGTTCAAGCGTTTCGATGACGATCTGGTATTTCGAAGAGCCGGGGAAGGTAGTGACCTTGCCGGTCGCGATTACTTCCATGCCCTCTTCCGGCCGGAATTTTAGCCGGCTCATCGTTCCCTTCCAGATCACCGCGTCGATGCGCGCCTTGTCGTCCTTCAGCGCGAAATAGGCATGGCCGGAAGAGTGCGGGCCGCGATAGCCGGAAATTTCGCCGCGCACCCGCACCTGGTCGAAGGCCTGCTCGACCGTCCGCTTGATCGAGCCGGACAGTTCCGAGACCGAATATTCGGCAAGGTTGGAGGCGGTTTGTGATTCGAAAAAAGAACTCATGGCGCCAGTTTGCCGCGCCTTTGCGGCTTTTGCCAGCATCTCTCCGCCGCCCTCAACAGGCGTTTCGCCATCCCCGTTTTATCCCGCCGGCCTGCACCGGGCGATCATGGCCGAAGTTGCAATCCACCATGAAGGAACTGCCATGCCCGATCGTTTTTCCGCCAATGCCCCCTCGCTGTCCGGCCCGGCGTCCCATGTCTTCTCTGTCACGCCGTCCGACGCGGCCGATCTGACGGAAGCCGTGCGCGCGCTTTATGTCGGCAGCGGCGGCACGGTGAGCCTGCGCACCGTTTCGGGCGCGACGGCGACGTTTCTCAGCGTTGCCGCCGGCTCCATCCTGCCGGTGCGCGCCGACCGTGTGTTGCAAACGGGCACGACGGCGACCGATATCGTCGGTCTGGTGTAGCGAAAGATCAGGCCGCCACACGACAATTGCGGCGGCCTGTTCACGTTTTGTAACGATATGAAACAATTTGCGGGTTTACCCGTTCGGGCAGGAAGGAGCAGGTTAAGCGAAATTTAGCGAGCCTCGTGCAAGAGTAGGAGAGCAAAGTCGCAAACGGGAGGGTCGGATGATTGTCTTGACCGCATTCGCAATCGGACTGCTGGCGACGGGCCTGCGCTCGGTCGTCTGCTACGCGCTTGCCGGTTGCTCCATCCTTGTCGTCTTTGCCGCTGCCGCCCTTTTTTCGGCAGGTCCGGTCCCCCTGACGCTGCTGCTTCTCGCCATTCTCGGCTATAATGCCGGCATCGCGGCCGCCGTCGGCGGCTATCTTGCCGCGGAACGTTTTCGTACAGCCTGAATGAAAGACTCAGCGGCCGAGACCGCTGCGTCCCCATCTCAAACTTTGACGTCAGACCGTTTCCCAACCGTCCTTCTCGCTCGCGCGATAGATCGCATCGATGAGCTTCTGGTTGTTGACCGAGCTTTCCAGCGTCACGATTTCCTCGTCTGCGCCGGTCGCGGCCCGTGAAAAGGCTTCCACCTGCAGCTTGTACTGGCGGGCATCCTGGAAGCGGAAATGCTGCGACTGGGAGTGATTCTGGTTGGTCAACTCGATCTCTTCCGCGCCGTAGCGATCGGCGTTGAACGGCGATTTCACCTCGATGAAACCCTTGTCGCCGTGGAAGACCATGATCTGGCGGGCAGCAAGCTGGGTCGAGATGTAGAACGACAGCTCGAAATCGCCGAAATCGGCGCGCACGCTCGAATAGATGTCGGTGCCGAAATCCGGGTCGCGATCGGTGTTCGCCTGCACGCGCACCGGATCCTTGCCGGTCACGAAGCGGGTGGAAATCGTCGGATAGACGCCGATGTCCGGGAGGCCGCCGCCACCGAGTTCGGGGATGTTGCGCATATTGCCGGTGTCGCGGTTGAAATAGGTGAAGGCCCCCTGCACATGGCGCAGCCTGCCGATTGCGCCTTCGGCGAGCAGCGAACGCACCTTCCGCCACACCGGGCTGTAGGTCACCATATAGGCTTCCGAAACCACCACCTTGTTGCGGTCGCGGGCCGCGATCAACGCTTCGATCTGCGACGCCTGCAGCGAGATCGGCTTTTCGCAGAGCACATGCTTGCCGGCATCCGCAGCCTTGATCGACCATTCGATATGCTGCGAGGTCGGCAGCGGGATATAGACGGCATCGATCAGGTCGGAGGCCAGCATCTCCTCATAGCTGCCGAAAGCGTGCGGCACGGAGAAGCGGTCGGCCATGGCGCGGGCCTTGGTCAGGTCGCGGCTGGCGATGGCCGTCACCACGCAGTTTTCCGCATCCTGGATCGCGGGCACGACGAGTTCGCGGCCGATCTTGGCGGTCGAAAGAATGCCGAAGCGCAACATTTCAAATTCCTCCTGGGTTGGGCGGCACGATATCCCTGAGGTACGTGCCTATCAAGCGGTATCGCATTCGAACAAATCGCCCCTGCCCGCAAAATTTGACCTGTACGAACCCGCCTCTGCTGGGGCACAGTCGAGCCTCCGACGTAATCTCCTCCCCTACGTAAGGAACTCATCCCATGGAAAAGCGCACCCTTGGCCGCACCGGCCTGTCGATCGCCCCGCTGGTTTTCGGCGGCAATGTCTTCGGCTGGACAGCCGATGAAAAAACCTCTTTCGCCTTGCTCGACCGCTTCTTCGATGCCGGCTTCAACGCCATCGATACAGCCGATGTCTATTCGTCCTGGGTGCCGGGCAATCAGGGCGGCGAATCCGAGGCCATCATCGGCAAATGGCTGAAACACTCCGGCCGCCCGCGCGACAGCGCCGTCATCGTCACCAAGGTCGGCTCCGAAATGGGGCCGGGCAAAAAGGGCCTGAAGCCCGGATGGATCAAACAGGCGGTGGAAGACAGCCTGCGGCGGCTGCAAACGGATTACATCGATCTCTACCTCTCCCACTGGCCCGATCCGGAAACACCCTATGAGGAAACGCTCGGCGCCTATGACGCACTCCTGAAGGAGGGCAAGGTGCGCCATGTCGGCGCCTCCAACCTTGATGCGACGCAACTGCGGGCGGCGCTCGATGTATCTGCAGCGAAAAACCTGCCGCGCTACGACGTGCTGCAGCCGGAATACAATCTCTACGACCGCACCTCCTTCGAAGGCGCCTTGCGCAATCTCTGCATCGCCGAGGAGATCGGCGTCATCAGCTATTTCGGGCTCGCCCGTGGCTTCCTTTCCGGCAAATACCGGACGCACAAGGATCTCGAAGGTTCGGCGCGGGGCGGCGGCATCGAAAAATATCTCGATGGCCGCGGCATGCGCATCCTCGGCGCGCTGGATGAGGTGTCGGCGGATCTCGGCGCCACCCAGGCGGAAGTGGCGCTCGCCTGGGTCGCCGCCCGCCGCGGCATAACCGCACCGATCGCCAGCGCCACCAGCCTTAAGCAGCTCGAAAGCCTGATCAAATCGGCGACCATTACTCTCAGCGACGAGGCCTGCCGCCTGCTCAACGAGGCGGGCGAGTAACGAGCGGCGGATAGCCCTGATATTCTTCGGCGTGGCTGCCGTCCTGGTTGGCCATGCCGGGCTTGGTCAGCACTCCGGCCGGGGCGATGTAACTGCGGATGCGCCGCGTCGGGCGCTCATGCCACTGGATGTTGACGGCCCAGAGTTTCGGAAAGAAGCAGAGCGAGGCATAGGGCAGGTGGTCGTGTATCCACCACGCCAGCGATTGCCAGCCCTGCAGCCGGTCGCGCCGGTCCCAGACCCAGGGCACGACGATACAGGCCGTCGCCCCCATGCAGCCATCGGCATCGCGCATGTCCCAGATATGATCGGCGGCGGCCGCCGCATTGGCCGAGCAGTTCAGTTTGTTGCGGTTGCCGAAGTCGTTGACCTCGCGCGAGCGATAGCCGGAGCGGATGTGCAGCCGCCCGAAGGTCCGCTGCAGGGGTTCCAGAAGCTCTTCGCAGAGCCGGCTACCCGCCTCGATCGTCAGATCGGGATCGTCAGGAATATTGGACATGCCGTAGAAATCGGCGATCTCCGAATGCAGGAAGTCGCGCAGGAAGAAATTTTCGGAAAGCCGCGCCCGGCCCATGTCCTCCAGCGCCTTCATCGATCCCGGCTTCTTCATGCGATCCTCCGTCTTTCGGAGGGAAGATAGCAGCAGGGAAAGGCCGCGCCACCCGAAAGCTGCGTAAAGCTTCGCAGATGCGGGCCTCTGTGCTATATTGCTTCCGGCAGTCTTTGCGGAGAACGCGGATGTCGGAAGAGCAAGCCATCAGGACGATCCTGCATCTTTACGTCGATGGCATGGCCTTCGGCAACGAGGCGGCCTTGCGCAAGGCCTTCCATGCCAATGCCCGGATCATCGGCAATTACGAGGGTGCGGTCGAATGGCTGACGCGCGACGAGTTCATCGCCGCCGTTCTTGCCGAGCCACCCGCGCCGCCGGATACGCAGCCGGTGATGGAGATCGAGGCGATCGATATTTCCGGCGATGCGGCCAGCGTCAAGGTCACCGACGAATTCGCTGGCATGCGCTTCACGGATTACCTGTCGCTCTTGAAGATCGAGAGCCGCTGGATAATCGTCAACAAGCTCTATCATTTGCACGCGGCTTAAGCGGATGAGACATCGCACACTTGCCCTCTCCCCGGCGGGAAGAGGGCGAAGGAAGGTTATTGGCCGCCGCCGAGCGAATGGACGAAGACGGTCAGTTCCTTGACGGCGGTATCGCCGAGACGGGCGCCCCAGGCGGGCATCATGCCGTGTTTCGGCGCTTTGACCTGGGCGATGACACCCTCCTCGCCATGGGTCTTCAGCCAGATGGCATCGGCGAGATTGGGTGCGCCGAGTTCCTGGTTGCCCCGCGCATCGTCGCCGTGGCAGGCGGCGCAGTTTTCCGCAAAGACGGTCTTGCCCTTTTCCACCAGGCCGGGGTTGTTCGTCGTGCCCGAGAGGCTGACGACGAAAGCCGCGACCGACGCGATCTGCTCGCGGTCGAGCATGTCGGCGAAGGCCGGCATCTCGGACAAGTGGGTATCGGGATCGCCGGCCGAGCGGATGCCGTGGGCGATGGTGTACTGGATCTGCTCGGGCTTGCCGCCCCACAGCCAGTCGTCGTCGTTGAGGTTCGGATAGCCCGCACCGCCGGCAGCACCCGAGCCGTGGCACTGCACGCAATTGACGCGGAAGGCCGCAGCTCCGGCCTGGATCGCCGTCTGCCGCAGAGTGTCGTCGGCGAGGATTTCGCTGACGCTCTTGTCGGCAAGGGCTGCCGTGTGGACGCTGCGCTCGGCCTCGACCGCGGCAAGCTCGGCCTTCACCTCGTTGCGGCTCGAATAGCCCAGTACACCCTGTGTGGCCGAAGTCACCAGCGGCCAGGCCGGGTAGAAGATCGTATAGATCAGCGCCCAGACGATGGTCGCGTAGTAGCAATAGACCCACCAGCGCGGCATGGGGTTGTTCAGTTCGCGGATGCCGTCCCATTCATGGCCGGTCGTCGATACGCCGGAAATTTCGTCCAGATGGTCTTCTTTCATCTCAGTCGTCCTTGAAGGGGATGTCGGCGGCCTCGTCGGCAAGCGATTTGCTGCCGGGGCGGAAGGCAAAGAGCAGGGCGCCGAGGAAGAAGGCCGCCATGGCGACCAGTCCCCAGCTATCGGCAAAGGCGCGCAGCCAGTGATAATCCATGGGTGCCTCCTATCGCGCGCCGGCGGTTTCGTCGTAGGTCTTGAAGTCGACCAGCGTGCCGAGCATCTGCAGGTAGGCAACGAGCGCATCCATCTCGGTCAGCGCCTGCGGATTGCCGTCGAAATCGCCGAGCTTGGCCTTGGGGTAGCGGGCCTCGATGCCGGACGTATCGGCATTCGGATCGGCCTGCGCCTTGATGTCGGCCGCGGCGTTCTCGATCATCTCGTCGGTATAGGGAACGCCGAGGGCGCGGTTTGCCTTCAGGTCCATCGTCACCGTATTCACCGCGAGCGGCGTGTCCTTCAGGAAGGAATAGCTCGGCATCACCGATTCCGGTACGACGTCGCGCGGCTCGATCAGGTGCTGCACGTGCCATTCGTTCGAATAGCGGTCGCCGACGCGGGCGAGATCCGGCCCGGTGCGCTTCGATCCCCACTGGAACGAGTGGTCGTACATGGATTCGGCGGCGAGCGAATAATGCCCGTAGCGCTCAACCTCGTCGCGGAAGGGGCGGATCATCTGGCTGTGGCAGACGTAGCAGCCCTCACGCACGTAGATGTTGCGGCCCGCCAGCTCCAGCGGCGAATAGGGTCGCATGCCCTCCACTTTCTCGATGGTGTTTTCGAGGTAGAAGAGCGGGGCGATCTGCACGATGCCGCCGATGGAAACGACGATCAGCGATCCTACGAGCAGAAGCGTCGCGTTGCGCTCGATCAGCGAATGCTTGTCAAGAAGTGCCATGGTTGCGGCTCCTATTCGGCCGGCTGGGGCTGGGTGGCGAGACCGGGAATGGCGGTCTCCTCACGCTGGTAGCCGAGGATTGTCATGGTGATGTTGAAAGCCATGATGAGCGCGCCCGTCAGATAGAGCCCGCCGCCGATGGCGCGCACCACGTAGTAGGGGAACATGGCTGCCACGGTTTCCGCGAAGGAGTAGACGAGGAAGCCCTGCGCATCGTATTCGCGCCACATCAGGCCCTGCTGGATGCCGGCAACCCACATCACGGCGGCGTAGACCACGATGCCGAGGGTGGCGAGCCAGAAGTGCCAGTTGACCATGCGCATGCTGTAGAGCCGCTCGCGCCCCCAGAGTTTCGGTGTCAGGTAATACAGCGCGCCAAAAGTGATCAGGCCGTTCCAGCCGAGCGCGCCGGAGTGCACGTGGCCGATGGTCCAGTCGGTATAGTGGCTGAGCGAGTTGACCGACTTGATCGACATCATGGGGCCTTCGAAGGTCGCCATGCCGTAAAAGGCGATGGCCATGACCATCATGCGCACGATCGGATCGGTGCGGATCTTGTCCCAGGCGCCCGAGAGCGTCATCAGGCCGTTGATCATGCCGCCCCAGGAGGGCATCCACAGCATGATCGAGAACACCATGCCGAGCGTCTGCGCCCAGTCGGGCAGCGCCGTGTAGTGCAGGTGGTGCGGGCCGGCCCAGATATAGAGGAAGATCAGCGACCAGAAGTGGATGATCGACAGGCGGTAGGAATAGACCGGCCGGTTTACCTGCTTCGGAACGAAGTAATACATCATGCCGAGGAAGCTGGTGGTGAGGAAGAAGCCGACGGCATTGTGCCCGTACCACCACTGGGTCAGCGCATCCTGCACGCCGGAAAAGGCCGAATAGCTCTTTGAGCCGAGGAACGAGACCGGCACCGCCAGGTTGTTGACCACATGCAGCATGGCGATGGTGATGATGAAGGCGAGGAAGAACCAGTTGGCCACATAGATATGCGGCTCCTTGCGCTTCAGGATCGTGCCGAGGAAGACGACGAGATATGAGACCCAGACGACCGTCAGGAACAGGTCGACATACCATTCGGGCTCCGCATATTCGCGGCTCTGGGTGATGCCGAGCAGATAGCCGGTCGCCGCCATGACGATGAACAGCTGATAACCCCAGAAGACGAACCAGGCGAGATCGCCGCCGAACAGCCGGGCGCGGCAGGTGCGCTGGACGATGTAGAAGGAGGTCGCGATCAGCGCATTGCCGCAGAAGGCAAAAATGACCGCCGAGGTGTGCAGCGGGCGGGTGCGGCCGAAATTGAACCAGGGCTCGATATCGAGATCGGGAAAAGCGAGCTGCAGCGCCACGACGACGCCGACGAGGAAGCCGACCACGCCCCAGAACATGGTGGCGATCACGCCGTAGCGGATCGGCCCGTCCATGAAGGCATCCGGGTCCACCTTCGGCTGAGGCTCGAAGGACGAGATGCGCATCAGGATGGTGGTGGCGCAGATGAGAACGAAGAAAAGCACCCACATGTGGTTTGCAAACGGCTGGTCTACCGCGAAAGCCGCCGCAAGCAGGGCCAGGAAGGCCGAGAGGCCGGTGCCGATGATGGCGCGTCCGTGTGTCATGGAAGAGGTCCCCACCTCGATGTATCAGCGACGAAAGCGGCCGCCGGCGCAAAATGACCCGCAACGGATCGCGGGCCTTCACGTCAATTCATAAGGGGATGGGCTTTATGCGCCTTGATTCAGATCAAGTGGGGCGGCGGTGATGCGAGAGCGGAACCGGAATGGGGGTGGCGGCGTTCTTCCGGCATTGAACCACGGAAGGAAAATTTCGATGCTGAAATGGGCGCTTATCTTCTTCGTCATCTCGCTGATCACCGGCTTTCTAGGCTTCTCCGGCGTTTCGGCGGCAACCGCCACGATCGCGAAAGTCCTGTTCTATATCGCGCTCGTCGTCTTCCTGATTTTCCTCGTGCTCGCCTTCATGGCCGGCAGCGTGGTCGTCTGACCGAAGATGCGAAAGAGGCCGGCGGGATCGTTCCGCCGGCCTTTGCATGTCATTCGCTAAGCGCTGCCGCCTTGATGTCCTCGTAGTGGGCCTGCTTGTCCCGATACATCAGGAGATCGGCTCGGCGCACGACCGTTTCCAACGCATCGCCCGACGCACTGGTTGCGGAGCCCACGGCAATGCTGATCGGGGCGTCGGAATAATACTGGTTGTTGATCTCGAGCAGCTTGCGGACATTGTCTATCATCGCGATCACGTCGGCATCATCGCTACCGGGCATGATGATCGCGAATTCATCGCCGCCAATCCGGGCCGCGTGGTGGGGCTGAGAGACGGCCTCGTTCAGCACTTCGCCCATACGCCGCAGCAGCGCATCTCCCGCCGCATGGCCGAGCTGGTCGTTCGTGACCTTCAACCCGTTCATGTCGATGACGATGATGGAAACCGGGCGCACGGACTTGCGCTGCAGGCGGTTCAGTTCATCCGTATAGAAGGCGCGATTGTGCAGCTTGGTCAGCACGTCGTGCTTGCCGAGATATTCGAGATAGGCCTCGGCCTTCTTGCGTGCGGTGATATCGGTGAGCGACACCTGCACCAGTGACCAGTCGCGCTCGCGGCCAGGGAAGACGGAAAATTGCAGCAGCACATAGCGCTCGGTGCCGTCGAGCGCATAGTTTACGACTTCGCGCTGGTGGAAGAGATTGCCGTTCCACAGATCGATCAGCTGTTCGCGAAAATGCTTTTCCATTTCGTCGCGGAAAATCTCCGCCTGCCGATGCAATAGCGTCTTCACATCGGGCGCGCGAAAAAGATCGAGCGTCGCCCTGTTGACGTCGATGACGCGAATTTCGCTCATGCACTGGCGCACGAACTCCGGGTGGACATCGGTGAAGACGCGGAAATCGACGATGCCGCGATCGCGCACGCCGTCGAGCAGGGCCTTCACGCCGCTGAAATCCTCGACCCAGAGGGAGACGGGGGAATGTTCGAACACGCCCTCGGCATAACGGCGGGCATCCTCGCGCGCGGTGACGTCCTCGGTCGTCAACAGCACCTTGCCGAGCGTCTCCTCATGACCGGGAAGCACCGAGCCGCGCAGCTGGATATCGAGCCTGCGGCCCGAAAGCGTATAGTTGACCGCGGTGCCGGAAAATTCGCGGCGGCCTTCCCAGAGCTGGGACAGCTCATTGATGTGGCTGGTCAGCATCTCGTCTCGGAAAACCCTGTCGAGATTGGCGACGAGGTGATCGCGGTCGCGCGCTTCGAACAGGTCGAGCGTGCGCCGATTGACTTTCAGAACGCGGATGCGCTGCGAACAGGCAGCGACGCGGGCGAGATCCGCCTGCAGCCAGGACCGGATATCCCGCACGCCTTCGGCCCGCCAGAGATCGAACAGCTCCCTGACCCCGCTGAAATCCTCGATCCACATCGCAATCGGCGCAAGGTCGAAGATATTGGCTTCATCGGCATTCATTCGGTGCACTCGCAGAGGTCAGCCGCCCCGCAGCCCAGCCGCAGGACGCAATTGTTCCGTTACGCGCAGAGGTACACGGGCGCTTGCAGGAGCACAACGCAACTTTCGCACACGAGCCATGCGGAACCCAGGATCGAGGGATTCGTATTCCATCTGACATGGAAAACAATGAGGTTGTTCTGCATATCGGCTTGATTTAACTAAATAATATAAAAACTTTGGAGGTTTGGTGGAGCTAAGCGGGATCGAACCGCTGACCTCTTGCATGCCATGCAAGCGCTCTCCCAGCTGAGCTATAGCCCCATATCGGGTTCCGGCGAGGCCGGTCCGGGAAGTCTGTCCGGGCGCTTCGTCCCGGTCAGTGGCGGCTTATTACTTGCGCTTTTCGCAGATGGCAAGCCGAAAAATCAGAGCAGGTGCAATTTTCTCTGTCTGCCCCGCCAGCGGCCTCGCGAAAATCACGCGGGAGCCAATTGCAAGCCTTATGAAAGGCTTAAAAGAAGCCCCGCAGAACCGATCGGCTTGCGGGGCTTTTTTAAAACTCAGACTTCGTCGTCGTCGTCGGAAACGCCGATCAGGTCGGACAGGCCGTCGTCATCGTCGTCTTCGTCTTCTTCCAGGAAGGTGTCGTCGTCGTCGCCTTCGATCTCGACGTCGTCATCGCCCATGTCCGGAATGTCGTCGCCGCTATTGCCTTCGTCGGCCTCTTCCAGCGAGACCAGTTCGACTTCGGTGTTCTCGGTATCGACTTCCTGAACATCCTCTTCCTCGGCCTTTTCCATGACCTTGGCGACCGAGGTCTCTTCGAAGAAGGACAGCGGATAGGACTTTCCGGTATAGGGAGAAACGATCGGGTCCTTGTTCAGATCGTAAAACTTACGGCCCGTTTCCGGATCGATGCGCTTGGTTCCAAGTTCCGCTTTTGCCACGGTCAAAGCCTCTTGAGTAGCCGGAAGAGCCGGCATCTGCCGGAAAACCGGCGTTGACGATGAAATGAATTAGCCGGTCCCCATAATCGTCTTGGCTTTGTCTGTCAAAGCCTAACTTTCCGTGGGTCGCGGCCATGAGAGGTGGCTTTTGAAGCCAAAAAGTCAAGCCGCGCCCGTCGAGATATCGACGGCGCTCGCTCGCCGGCTTGGCCTTCCACCCCGTTTTCCGCTAACAGGAGGAAACATCGGCCGCGCAAACATCTCTCCGCGGCCCTCGGAACGCTAAGGACATGCCCATGATTATCGCCATCGACGGACCCGCAGCCGCAGGCAAGGGAACGCTTTCGCGCCGGATCGCCACGGAATTTGGCTTCCATCATCTCGACACGGGCCTGACCTATCGCGCCACCGCAAAGGCGCTGCTCGATGCCGGCCTGCCGCTCGACAACGAGCCGGTCGCCGAGAAAATGGCGCTGGAAGTCGAGCTTGCCGGCCTCGACCGCAGCGTGCTGTCCGCCCATGAGATTGGCGAAGCGGCCTCCAAGATCGCCGTCATGCCGTCGGTGCGCCGCGCTCTGGTGGAAGCGCAGCGCGCCTTTGCCGCCCGCAAGCCCGGCGCGGTGCTCGACGGCCGCGATATCGGCACCGTCGTCTGCCCCGGTGCGCCGGTGAAGCTTTATGTGACGGCGTCCGCGGATGTGCGTGCCCGCCGCCGTTTCGACGAGATGGTTGGAAACGGCATTCCGGCCGACTATCTATCGGTTCTGGCAGATATCAGGAAGCGCGACGAACGGGATATGGGCCGGGCCGACAGCCCGCTTCGACCCGCCGAAGACGCGCACTTGCTTGATACGTCCGAAATGAGTATAGAGGCCGCATTCTTGGCGGCGAAGGCTCTGATCGACGCTGCATTGAAGAAATAGTCCGAAAGACCGTCCCCGCGCCGGATTTGCTCCTTAACTGATGGAGCGGATGGATTTCGGACCTGATCAACACCAACCACCGGCGCCTGTGCCCGATACGGCACATCAGGAGTATTCATGTCTCAAGCCAATCCCACCCGCGACGATTTCGCCGCGCTGCTGCAGGAATCCTTTGCCACGCAGGATCTTGCCGAAGGCTACGTTACCAAGGGTATCGTGACCGCCATCGAGAAGGACGTCGCGATCGTTGACGTCGGTCTCAAGGTCGAAGGCCGCATCGCGCTCAAGGAATTCGGCGCCAAGGCCAAGGACGGCACGCTGAAGGTCGGCGACGAAGTCGAAGTCTATGTCGAGCGCATCGAAAACGCTCTCGGCGAAGCTGTCCTGTCGCGCGAGAAGGCTCGCCGCGAGGAAAGCTGGATTCGTCTCGAAGTCAAGTTCGAAGCCGGCGAGCGCGTCGAAGGCGTTATCTTCAACCAGGTCAAGGGTGGTTTCACCGTCGATCTGGACGGCGCTGTTGCCTTCCTTCCGCGTTCGCAGGTCGATATCCGTCCGATCCGCGACGTGACCCCGCTGATGCACAACCCGCAGCCCTTCGAAATCCTCAAGATGGACAAGCGTCGCGGCAACATCGTTGTTTCGCGTCGTACGGTTCTGGAAGAGTCCCGCGCCGAGCAGCGTTCTGAAATCGTTCAGAACCTCGAAGAAGGCCAGGTTGTTGACGGCGTCGTCAAGAACATCACCGATTACGGTGCGTTCGTTGACCTCGGCGGCATCGACGGCCTGCTGCACGTCACCGACATGGCCTGGCGCCGCGTCAACCATCCGTCGGAAATCCTGTCCATCGGCCAGCAGGTCAAGGTTCAGATCATCCGCATCAACCAGGAAACCCACCGCATCTCGCTCGGCATGAAGCAGCTCGAGTCCGATCCGTGGGATGGCATCGGTGCCAAGTACCCGGTCGGCAAGAAGATCTCCGGTACCGTCACCAACATCACCGACTACGGTGCATTCGTAGAGCTGGAGCCGGGCATCGAAGGCCTGATCCACATCTCCGAAATGTCCTGGACCAAGAAGAACGTACATCCCGGCAAGATCCTGTCCACGACGCAGGAAGTCGACGTTGTCGTTCTCGAAGTCGACCCGACCAAGCGCCGCATCTCGCTCGGCCTCAAGCAGACGCTCGAGAACCCGTGGCAGGCCTTCGCGCACAGCCATCCGGCTGGCACGGAAGTTGAAGGCGAAGTCAAGAACAAGACCGAATTCGGCCTGTTCATCGGTCTCGACGGCGACGTTGACGGCATGGTGCACCTCTCCGACCTCGACTGGAACCGTCCGGGCGAACAGGTCATCGAAGAGTTCAACAAGGGCGACGTCGTCAAGGCTGTCGTTCTCGATGTGGACGTCGACAAGGAGCGCATCTCGCTCGGCATCAAGCAGCTCGGCAAGGATTCGGTCGGTGAAGCCGCCGCTTCCGGCGACCTGCGCAAGAACGCTGTCGTTTCGTGCGAAGTCATCGCCGTCAACGACGGTGGCATCGAAGTGAAGCTCGTCAACCACGAAGACATCACCTCGTTCATCCGCCGTGCCGATCTGTCGCGTGACCGCGACGAGCAGCGTCCGGAGCGTTTCTCCGTTGGTCAGGTTGTCGACGCCCGCGTCACCAACTTCTCCAAGAAGGATCGCAAGGTCATGCTTTCGATCAAGGCTCTGGAAATCGCTGAAGAGAAGGAAGCCGTCGCACAGTTCGGTTCGTCCGACTCGGGCGCTTCCCTCGGCGACATCCTCGGCGCAGCTCTGAAGAACCGCGCTGGCGAATAAGCCTTAGACCACGACATGAAGAAGCCCGCGGAAAGTGATTTCCGCGGGCTTTTTTGTTGCCGGGATGGTGGGGTTCAGGCGATGCCGCCGAGACGGCGGTAGAGTTCATAGGCATCGGCAGAGGGCTCGGCTTCCGCGCCGCCTTCGCCGTCGTCGTCGGCTTTTTCCCTGCCTGCTTCGTCCTGCTGCTCGTCCTGCTCGGATCGGTCATCCTCGTCGCGACCGAAGGATTGCGGTTCCTCTTCCTCCTCCAGCGACACGCTGCCGATGCCGGTCTTTGCCGGCGGATAGGGAATGGCGATGAAGGCCGGGACTTCGCGGGGCAGGAAAGTCTCGGGCAGGCGCTGCGGCAGCGGCTCGCGCGGCCGTTCCTCGGCTTGATGAGCTGCATTGCGCAGTGCCTCACGCGGAGTTGAGCCGGTTTCGAGATCGTCCGGCTCGGACATGAACTCTTGTTCCGGCCGGTCCGCTGGCACGACCTTCTCCGCCCGAGGATCAGCGCTGCGGAAGGCAACCTGCTCGTCGAGAATGGCTTCGATATCCTCGACCGCGGCCAGCGCGAACAGTGATTCGGCCGGCGTGTCGAGTTCTTCGGTCGTGAGCGCCAATCCCGCCTCGACCAGAACCTTCAGCGCATCGGCAATCAGGCGAGCCGAACGGTCGGTGATGGGTGTTTCCGTGCGGAATGTGGGTTGGTCGATGCCTTCGTCGCCTGCTGGGACCTCATCCTGCAAAGCTGGCGCCGATGTCGGTTCGTCGTCGATATCCTCCGGCACGGCCGTCTTCGCAGGGCCGGCAGCATTGGTTTCTGCGGCCTGCGCCTTGGTCTGCTGCGGCTGCACCTCGTCATCGGCTTCTTCCATCTGGAGCTGGGCGGCGGGGTTCGAGAGCTGCTCCGGTTCTTCCGCTTCGGGAAACGGTAGTTCCAGCGGTGCATCGGCTTCGAGCGCGTGCTCCAACGCCTCGCGGATTTCCGGATCGACCGTGCCGACGGCGATTGCCTCGACCTTGGAGAGGGCAAGCGTATCGTCTGCGAGAAAGCGCGCGATGGAACGCAGTGTCGGGAGGGCTTCTCCAGCGGGTTGGCGCGCGGCGGCAGCCGGCGCGTGTTCGGCATGCTCCGTTTCAGCTCCATCGACAGTTTCGGCAACGATCTCCTCGATGTCGTCGATACCGGTATCGCCGATCGTAGAATCTTCCTCCGCGCTGAAGGCGCTTCTCAGCGCGGCTTGCAACGCAGAGGGATCGAAATTGCCGCCGACAAGGATTGTGGCGGCGGGGCGTTGCGGCAATTCCGGCGGGCGCTGCTGCTGTTGTGGCTGCCTCATCTCGTCCAGAGGGCGGCTGGCGGCCTGTTCCGGCAATGGGCGAATCGGCACTGGCTGTCCATTGGGAAGCCGTTGCTGGGGAGTATCGAAACGGGCGGGCACCTCCGGCAGCGGCGGCTTGACGACCTCGGCGAGGATGCGGGCGGAAAGCAGCAGATTGCGCTGGCCGAGCTGCTTTTCGAGCGCGAGCCGGGCGGCCGGCGGCAGGGCTTCGATGGCCGCGGCGATCCGCTTGCTGAGCGCAAGCAGGCTTTCCTGCGGCAGCGGCGGCAGCTTCAGGAGGCGCGCCAGCGTATCGAGCAGGCGCACCAGCGCCTCCTTCGGCAAGGTCTCGCTGCCGAGAAGCTGCTTGTTGATCGTTTCGAGGATACGCAACGCGGCTTCCGACTGGCGGCCGGAGAGGGTGATCGGCAGCACCGGCACCTTTTCCTTCGGCAGCACGGCTTCGGGCGCCAGCACATGGGCGGACGGCGTCGCGGTCTTGACTGTGAGAATGGGCGTCAGCATCGCAATCTCCGTCCGCTGGTGTTTCGGGTCCGGGTTGCCCCGGCCAATTTACGCATCGCCGCGCGTCGGCTACCATCAGACAAGCCGGGGGACATCATCGGGACGAGAAACTGAGCGCGTCATGCGCAGGCCCGAAAGCATCACCCTCGGCAAACTGCGGCACCTCGACCGCGCCAAGCGCGGCTTGCATTTCGGTTATCAAAGTATGACGAATATATTGATGGATTGTTAATCATGTTGCGGATGCGAAGGCGAAACCGCCGATACCGCTTTCTTGCTTGCCGCTCCGGGAGGCCTCGCGTACATCTCGGGGCACCTTCATCTTTGCATCCGAAAGCGGCGCAATGGACCTCGGCAACCCGATCCTCAACACCGACAGCTACAAGTTCGGCCACTTCCTGCAATATCCGCCGGCAACCGCGGCCATCTCCGCCTATATCGAGGCCCGCGGCCAGCAAGGGGAGCCGGATGTGGTGTTCTTCGGCCTGCAGATGTTCCTCAAGGAATATCTCGGCCGGCCGGTGACGCGGGCGCATATCGAGGAGGCCGAGGCGATCGTCACCGCCCACGGCCAGCCCTTCAACCGCGACGGCTGGATGCAAATCGTCGACCGTTTCGGCGGCTATTTGCCGCTCAGGATCGAGGCCCTGCCGGAAGGCAGCGTGCTGCGCCGCGGCGTGCCGATGGTTCAGGTGGTCAATACCGATCCCGCAAGCTTCTGGCTGACCTCGCATATCGAGACCGCGCTGCTCCGGGCCGTCTGGTATCCCTCGACCGTCGCCAGCCAGGTGCGCAAGCTGAAGCGGCTGCTGCAGCCGATGCTGGAAAAGACCGCCGACAATCCCGATGCGGTGCTGCCCTTCAGCCTGCATGATTTCGGCGCCCGCGGGGCGACTTCGCTGGAGCAGGCGGGGCTCGGCGGCGCTGCCCATCTTCTGCACTTTCGCGCAACCGACAACATGGCCGGCGTGCTCAATGCGCGCCGCTATTACGATGCGGCGATGGCCGGTCTTTCGATTCCGGCCTCCGAGCATTCGACCATGATCGCCTGGGGCGTGGAGGGCGAACCGCGCGCCTTTGCCAATATGGTCGATCGCTTTGCCGCCGGGGGCAGCGTGTCCGTCGTCTCCGACAGCTTCGACATCAACTATGCCGTCTCGGAAATCTGGGGCAGGGAGCTTGTCGAAAAGGTGAAGGCGAGCGGCGGACGGGTAATCATCCGCCCGGACAGCGGCGATCCGATCGAAACGCCGGTGCATGTGGTGCGCCAGCTCGACTATCATTTCGGTTCCAGCCT
This sequence comes from Rhizobium sp. Root1212, assembly GCF_001424985.1. Lineage (GTDB taxonomy): Bacteria > Pseudomonadota > Alphaproteobacteria > Rhizobiales > Rhizobiaceae > Pararhizobium. Next base: position 1,389,721 of record NZ_LMDA01000001.1, on the reverse strand, counting down.
CAACGGCAAGGGCTTCAAGGTGCTGCATCCTTCGGTGCGGGTGCTGCAGGGCGACGGGCTTTCCACCGCAGACATGAACCAGATTCTCGGCCGCCTCGAAGGTTTCGGCTTCTCGTCCGAAAACATCGCCTTCGCGATGGGATCGGCGATCCTGCAGAAGGTCAACCGCGACACCTATTCCTTCGCCATGAAGGCCAATGCCCGTCAGGACGAGACCGGCCGCTGGCACGATCTCTTCAAGCGCCCGGCGACCATGAACGTGAAAGCCTCCAAGGCAGGCCGGCAGGCCGTGGTGAGCACGCCTGCGGGACCGGAGGCGGTCCGCTTCGACGATCTCGGCGACCGCCGCAACTTGCTCGTTCCCGTCTGGGAAAACGGCCGGCTGCTGAAGGACTGGAGCTTTGCCGAGGTGCGCGAACGCGCCCGCTGAGGGGATGCCAACAGCCGGACTTGCGATCATCCGCACAAAACGCCATGTTTGAAGCTGCGCCCAAACGGGAGTTTCCAGTGACCGTCCGTCTGCCCCAGGCTCTTGCCCCGTCCTTTTCCCGCGATACCGGGCTGAACCTGCTCGAATACGAGCTGATGGCCGAGCGGGCGGATTCGCTCGGGCGCCATGGCCTGAAGGTGGAAAAGGCGATCGAGGCCCTGTCGGCAATCGATGCACAGACGCCGCCGGAAAAGCGCGAGGAGCTTCTGAACGACGCCGCCGATACGGTCTGGGCCTTCTTCATCCAACGGGAAATCTGCGGCCTGCGCTCCAATCGCGATGCGGTCCAGCGCTACGGTATTCCAAAGGAGGTTGTCGCGCGGCTGGGGATCGTTCGGCCCGCAAAGGTGCGTTAAGCGATCAGGCCGCTTCCAGCTCCTTGCGCAACAGCAGAATGGCGTAAATGCCGTTTTCATCCACGTTGACGGCGAGGATATCCTGCTCCGCATCCTGGCGGTCGGCATCGCTTTGCTGGCCTGCCCTTGCCAGAAGCACCGCCTGCTGCATCTCCGCCTCCGGCGTTCCGGGTTCCGGTTCTTCCTGGGCCGCCACGCCCGAAGGTGCTGCGTCACCCGACTTTTCCGCATCCGCAACGGTTTCGGCGATCTCGCCGCTTGCGGCCACGACCTGAATGGTTTCGAGCGCGAGGGCAACGTTGACCTTGCTGTCCGTTTGGCCGGCATCGCCCGTTTTCATCGTCTCTTCGGTGACGTCGCCGATGGCTTCGCGGCTTTCCTTGACGTCTTCGAGCTTTTCCGTGTTTTCGCGGGCGGCGATATCCGCTTCCCGTTCCTTGCGGGTCTCGGTATCCTCGATCTCGGTCGGGTCGCTGTTCAACCGCTCCAGCTTCAGCTCTTCGAGGCTTTTCGGATCGGCGACATCGTCGAGGCGCTGCAGCACCTTGCGTATGTCGGCGCTCGCCATCTTCTCGTCGGCAGCCTTGTCGTCGAGGATCGCCTTGATTTTCTGCGCTTCCTCGCCATGGGGCCGCTTGATCGCGGCGATCATCTCCTGGGCGGTGATGCCGAGATCGGCAAGGCCGGTCTTCTTTTCCAGTGTGTCGGTCGTTTCCGGCAGGCTGCGGCGATCGAGGGCTAGGGCGGTGCCCAGGCGGCGGCTGTAGTCGTCGTCACTCTCATCAGTGCCCTGCACGACGCCGCCACGCACCGCAAAGCGCGCCAGCGTTTCCGCCATGGCGCTCGGATTGTCCGCCGTGCCGTTGATTACACCGGCGATATCCTCGGCGGAAACCTTGAAGCGCGCCAGCGTCACCTCGGGATTGGCGGCAAGCGCCTCCTTCTTGCCGATCATGCTGGAGAGCACGAGGCTGTCTTCAAGACGCGTGCCGAAATCCATGTCGCTTTCGCCGGCATCCCGCGCCAGGCCCATGGCGGAGGCAAAGCGCGCCATCAGCGTCGCCATCGGATTTTCATCGCGCTTCTGCGCGCCGAAGAAATGTTCGCTGATTCGGGCATTGGCGGCTCGCGCCGATTCGTCGGCGGCAACACGGGCCTTGAGGATTTTTTCCTCGTCCTTCGTGCCCTTCAGCTTGTCCTCTTCCTCCTGCCGGCGCTTTTCGACGTCGTCGATGACCGACTGCACGAGCGAGGTGACGATCGTGCTTGCGCCTTGCTGGGTCGGAGGCAAAATCATGGAAAAGGTCCGTTGCCGTCAAAGATGCAGACGATGATAGGCAGCAACCGTTAACTCGGCCTTAACCCTCAGCTATGGGCGAAGATATCGGTTTCCTCCCAACCGAGCAGGTCGAGCTTGGCGCGGGTCGGCAGGAATGCGAAGCAGGCGTCCGCATGCTCCATCCGCCCGTCGCGCAAAAGCCGCGCCGTCAGCTTGTCGCGCAGGGCATGCAGGTAGAGCACATCCGAGGCGGCATATTCGAGCTGCGCCTGCGAAAGCTTTTCCGCCGCCCAGTCCGAGGATTGCTGCTGCTTGGAGATATCGACCTCCAGCATTTCCTTGAGATTGTCCTTGAGGCCGTGCCGGTCGGTATAGGTGCGCGTCAGGCGAGAGGCGATCTTGGTGCAGAACACCGGCGTCGTGGTCACGCCGAAGGTGTGGAACAGAACCGCGATATCGAAGCGGCCGTAATGGAAGATCTTCTGGCGAGCGGGATCGGTAAGCATCGCGACGAGATTGGGCGCTTGCCTCTGGCCGGCCGCGATCCGGATTACATCGGCCGTCCCATCGCCCGACGAGAGCTGGACGACGCACAGGCGGTCCCGGCGCGGGATCAGCCCCAGCGTTTCGGTATCGATGGCGATGGCGCCAGTATAGCGCGCGGTGTCTTCCGCTGCGATGTCGCCCTCGTGAACCCGTATTGTATTCGCCATGGAAATCCCCACTTCACTCTCGAGAGACGACTGGCTATAGCGCATGTCGCGGGCAGGCGATACCGTCTGCGACGGCGGTGGGATGTCTCGGTAAATCGGTGGACCGGAATGCAGATATCGAAGACCACGATTTCCATGATGGCGGGGCTGGCGCTGCTTGCTCCCTTGCCGACGCTTGCTGATGTCGGCCGCGCCGGGCCGGTCGAACTCGCCCAGTTCTTTACCGATCTGCCGGGTGTCGAGCCGCAGGAACCGCTGAATGCGCCGAGCGACGTAGTCTGCGAGCAGATACTAGAGCGGCGCGAGGGCACCGAACCGACCAACGGACAGCGTTACAACGTCCTGAACAGTTGCAGCCGCAAGGGCGGCCCAGAATTCCGCTCGCCGCAACTGCCTTTGTCGCTGGAGCGGGAGAAGCGCGGGCTCGGATATTGAGCGCACCGGCCGTTTGATTCCAATGGAAACGGCACCGAGATTCCTGTTTACCCTTAGCGTAACTTGTGCTTTACGAATGCACCGTTCGGATACACTGTCGCTACAGTGGTAAACGAGCTACAGGCCTTGCATGTCAAGCATTTCAACGGGAAAGCTTATTGACAGCGCCGACAAGAAGATTCTAGTGTGGTTATTATAGTTTTAATTGCGTCAGGCATTTCCAGGAGTCTTTCGCGTTTTGAGAGGTTTGATTATGTTTAAGAAGACTTTCTTCATTGCCGCGCTCGCGATTGTCGGCGCATCCGCATCAGCAAATGCCGCAACGCTTGGCGAAGCCAATTCCGCAATCGGCGCGATCTCGGGTTGCAGCGGCGCTGCATGCGACAGCTCGATCCAGGCCGCTATCGCTGCGGTTCAGTCGCTTCCGGCTGGTGCGCAGCGTGATACCGCAGCAAGCGATCTCGTTGCCGCCATTGCCAACGCATCTGCCGGCAACACCGGCATGTCCACCCAGATGGCGTCCTATGCCGCCAACTCGTGCACTTTGATTTCCAATCCGGAAGCCGCTTCGGTTTGCGCAAACATCGAAGTCGCCATCCGTACCGGCCAGCCGCAGACCGCAACCGCAGCGATTGCCGATCCGGGCACGGGCGGCAACGGCGGTTATGACGGCGCGACCCGCGGCGATAACTTCGGCGACGACGACGCCAGCTGATTCGGCTGCTCTTGTCGAAATTCTAGAAGAAGACGCCCTCCCTGTGAGGGCGTTTTTTTGTGGCCTTCCGCCACTTGCCGTCCGGTGCCGCCGTCTTTTCGAATATGCCTTCTGATATTTCATGATGCGGCCAGGAAACTCGCATGTGCCCGCACAGTCTATCCGCGAATAATTCGGCTCTTTGGAAATAAACGCACCGGGTATCACGTCTGATATCTTGCTTAAACTTTTCCGGATATATACGCCCTGTCGCCTGCGCACCGGGGAAGAGGCGTGCGTGAAGGGCGGTTTCGCTCGAGGATACGGCCCGCAAATGTGCGGTTTGAAAGAAAGCTTTGATGAGACGCTCGTACATGTCGATTGCTGCCGTTTGTCTTCTGGCAATGCTTGCAAGCGCCTATGCTTTGTCGAAGGAGCTGTCTCCGTTTCTGGCGCTGCCTGTCGAAGAGGCCGCCAATGCGGAAGCCTATGCTTCCGAGGATTTCGGCGTCGGCCTGTCCTCCTATTCGCGGGAAATGGTCATGAAGAGCTGCTTCAGGATCGTGCTCGGCTATACCGACCTGCAGTTGCTCTATGAGCCGGCCCGCAATGTGGTCGACAAATGCCGCCTGCGCGCCGCTGAAGTCGTCGAAAGAACTCCCAGCGATTCCTTCGCATGGCTCGTTCGGGCCGCGTCGTCCATCCGGCTCGTCAAGGTCGAGGAGTTCAACGCGGCCCTGCGCAACTCCCAGAAGACCGGTCCGAATGAGCAGTGGATTGCACGCGAGCGCATCGAGCTGGCCGAGAATTTCTATGGCCGCACGGACGACGCCACCAAGACCACGCATGAAACTGATCTGGCCCTTATGGCGAGCAGCTATCGAGGCGTGAAGGTGATTGCGCGCCGCTATGTGTCGGACCCAAATTTCCGCGCCCGCATCACCACGGTCGTTGAGAAGCTGCCGGCAGAGCGGCAACGTCTGTTCGTCGGGAACGTCAAAAAGGCGATGCAGGAGATAAGAAACGCCGCCCCGCCGGCAGAGGGAAACAAGATCTGACATGAAGCCATCGGCCCGCTTCCACTCGGCGCGAAACGCCCTCAACAACCAGATCATCTGGCCGATCCTGCTGGTGCTGTTTCTGGCGCCCTTTGCCTTCGGCAGCACCAAGCCCGCATTCTGGACATTGTGGAGCACGATCCTGTTCGGTTGCGGCACCTATGTCTTCGCGCGCATGGCCATCGTCGATGCGCAGTTCCGTATTTCGCCGAGAAGCATGCCGGTATCCCTGACCCTGTTTGCGGCCCTCGGGCTTTACATGCTCGTTCAGATCATCCCGCTGGGAAGCCTTGCGCCGGTGATGCCGGCCGGGACGCAAGGCGTCTTCGAGTTCGGCAGCGGCGCGATCAGCCTGGCGCCGAACGATACCCTGCTTGCGGCCATGCGCTGGGCGACCTACGGCCTTCTGTTTTTCCTCGTGCTTCAGGCCACCGCCAACCAGCAGCGTGCCCGGCTGTTCCTCAAGATACTTTTCTGGAGCATCGTTCTTCATGCGATCATTGCCCTGCTCTTTCTTCTGCAATTCGGAGATACGATCCTCGGCATTCCGAAATGGAAGTATTTCGGCGATGCGCTCGGCGGTTTCATCAACCGGAATTCCTTTGCGACTTTTCTCGCGATGGGATGCGTCATCGGTCTGAATTTCCTCCTTCCTGGAAACGGCGCCGCCTCGATGATAAAAACCGGGCGTCCGACCCGGATCGGCCGCGACACGGTTTTCATCGGCGTCGGACTGCTTATCCTGCTGGTGGCGCTGATTGCGACGAATTCGCGGATGGGCGCCTTTGCCGCGATCTGCGGCATGGCGATGTCGCTCGGGCTTGCCTTGTCCAAGCGGCTCACCGGTTTTCGCGCCTGGCCCCTCGTCGCGCTTCTTCTCGCGGCAATCGTCTTTGCCGTCATCACCTATGGCGCGACATTTACCGAGCGGCTGGGGCGGGCGGGAGACGATGCGGCTATCCGCCAGCAGCTCTATGCGCAGGTGATCGACATGATCGGCCTGCGGCCGCTGCTCGGCTATGGCGGCGACAGTTTCGAATATGTCTTTCTCCTGTTCCACCAGCCGCCCGTCAGCGTCGATCTCGTCTGGAGCAAGACGCATTCGACCTACCTCGCGCTTTGGAGCGATTACGGGCTTGTCTTCGGCAGTCTGCCTATTCTTCTCATCGGCTTCCTATTCTTTCAGCTATTGTCCACCCACCGCATGCTTGTCGGTCAGGATGCCTTGATCCGCTGCGGTATCGGCGCGATCGTGACCGGGGCCGTACACTCGCTGGTCGATTTCAGTCTCGAGATCGAGGCAGTCACGTTCGTCTTCGTCGCGTTGCTTGCCGTCGCCTGCGCGCGCAGCTTCGAAGTCCGAACTGCGGCCCGGGAGGAAAATCCATGATCGCCAGCTTGTTTGGCTTCTTGCGGCGCAGCCACAAGGAACCGGTTCACGCCGCCGAGCGGCCGAAACGCTTTTTCGATGAAGGCCCGGATCACATCTATGCTATCGGCGACGTTCACGGCTGCGACGACCTGCTGGCCGCGCTCGAAGACCGGATCATCGAGGATGCCCGGCAGCGTCAGGGGACCAAATGGCTGGTCATGCTCGGCGATTATGTCGACCGCGGCCCGAAAACCGCCTCTGTGCTCGATCGACTGACGGCGCGCGCGCCAGAGGGCTTTACGCGCATCTGCCTGGCGGGAAACCACGAGGAGATCATGCTCGACTTTCTCGAAAATCCCGCCGCCGACCATCGCTGGCTCGATTTCGGCGGTCTGGAAACGCTCCACTCCTACGGCATCCACAAGCTGCCGAGCAATCGACAGGCGCTCCGCAATACGCTGCTGAGCTACATTCCCCAGGAGCATATCGAATTCCTCGAGCGGTTGCCCTCGTTGGTGAGCGTGCCCGGCTATTGCTTCGTGCATGCCGGCATACGGGAAAACCAGCCGCTGAGCGAACAGGAAGATGCGGCGCTGTTGTGGCTACGTCCGCGCGCTAGCGGCGAACCGGCGCCGCAGCGCGACTTCATCGTCGTGCACGGCCACACGCCCGTTACCGATGTCGAGATCGTCGGCGGTCGCATCAACATCGACACCGGCGCCTATATGTCGGGGAAACTCTCGGCTGTCCGTCTTTCCCGCAATGAAAAGCCTGCACTTCTTCAGTGCAGTTAATGATGTTGCAATTTCGCAATTGTAGCAAAACGGTTATCTGCTAAGACTTGTCGCGATAATAGACGGCATATTTTGTGCCTGAGATAAAATTACGTATTTATTCATCGCGGCATGATCCGCCAAAATAATGGTTTCCATATTATGGATGCAGAAATCGACCTCAAGGGCATACTTGGAATAATTCGCCGTCAGATGTGGCTTATTCTAAGTACAATTGCCGCCATCCTTGTCGTCACGATTATCCTCACATATTCGCTTACGCCAAAATATACTGCGACGGCGCTCATTCTGGTCGATACAAGCCAGAAGAATGTTCTAGACGCGACCAATGTTCTGGCCAATCCGAGCGCTGACAACGCACGCGTGGAAAGCGAGGTGGGCATCCTCAAGTCCAACCGCATCCTGCTCGATGTGATCAGAGACAACAACCTCGTCAGCGACGACGAATTCGGCATCAAGGTCTCGCTCAAGGACCGGGTCTTGTCGTGGCTACACGTGCCGCTGCCGCCCGCGCCGACCCCGGATGAGGCGGTTGCGATGGTTCTGGACAAATTCCAGAAGGCCGTCACCGTCAATCGTTCGGGCCTGACCTATCTGATCAACGTCAGCGTGGTGTCGATCGATCCGGCCAAGGCGGCCAAGCTCGCCAACTCGATTGCCGACACCTACATCGAGGCGCAGATCGGTGCCAAGGTCGCCTCGACGCTTGCGGCGCGCAATGCGATCCAGAACCGCGTGCCCTCGGCAAGCGCCGCCATCGTCGAAAACGAGAAGCGATTCGATTCCTACATCAACGAAAACATGGACCGGCTGGAACAGTCGAATTCCGTCGGGCTGAAGGCCTTGAGGACACAGCTCGACCAGATCAATGCGCAGCGTATGGCCGAAGCCGGCCGTATCGACACGATCCAGAAATCGCTGCAGACGCAGGATTTTGCCTCCCTCGTCAGCGAGTTGGGCACGGATGCGCTGAAGAAGCTTCAGGAACAGCGCGAAACCCTGGCGTCGCAGATGTCGCGGGCCGCCGACGGCAGCACGGAAGCGATCAACCTCAAGGCGGAACTGGCAAAGCTCGACGATCAACTGGCCCAGACCGCAACACACGAAATCAGCGGCCTGCAGAAGTCGCTCGGTTCCTATCAGGACCGGGCAAACGACGTGCGCAACCAGATCCGCACGACCGTCCTGCAGGGCGATCTTCCGCCGGAAGTGCTGACCGAATTCCTTGGCCTGCAGCAATCGGCCGAAAACGCCCGCGCCCAGTACCAGAACCTCCTGAAGCGCGTTCAGGATCTCGACGCCCAGTCGACCCTGCAATTGCCGGACAGCCGCGTCGCCTCGGCTGCGATGGTGCCGAATTCGCCGTCGTTCCCGAACAAGATGCTGATCATCTCGCTGGCCCTGCTGGTTGCGATCGGCCTTGGCCTTGGCCTCGCGATCCTGCGTGAGTATTTCATCGGCGGCTTCGTCGATGAAAACCAGATCGAGACCGTGCTGAAGCTGCCGCTCTCGGCTATCGCGCCGCGCCAGTCCACTGCCGATGAGAGCAACAAGGCGTCCTCGCCGAACTCCAGCCTGTCCGACCTGATGGTGACGGCGCCGCTGTCGCTGTTTGCCGAATCCGTCCGGCGGCTGCGCCTGACGCTCGACCAGCAGGAGCGGAAACGTCCGGCCTCGGCGCGCGGCGACGGCGATGAGGGCCAGATCATCATGGTCTCCTCGTCGCTTCCCTCCGAAGGCAAATCGACCATGGCGCTTTCTCTCGCGCGCGCCTACGCCCTGACCGGCAAACGCACGCTGCTGATCGATTGCGATCTGCGCAAGCCGAGCATCAACCGTCACCTGAACCTCGAACCGAACCACGACTTCATCGACTATCTGCGCCAGGACCGAAACTCGGCGACGCTGACCTCGCTGATCATGCGCGACCCGATGACCAATCTCACCGTGCTTCTTGGCGGACGCCGCAGCGATATCGCCACGGACGAGTTGGTCATGAGCGAGAAGATGGGCCGCATCCTCGCCAGTGCCCGCAAGCATTTCGATTATATCGTGCTCGACACGCCGCCGGTCGAGCCGGTCGTCGACGGGCTCTATCTCGCCCGTCATGCCGATATGATCGTGTTCGTGATCAAGTGGGCGAGCACGCCGCAATCGAGCGCCAAGCACTCGGTCAATGCGCTCAAGGAAAATCGCAACCCGCATGCCGGCATCGTCACCCTGCTCAACCAGCAGGACCGTGCGAAGATGTCGGGTAACTACAGCTACTCCGGCTATTACACCGAATAGTCACGACCTGCGACAAAACTCAAAAATTGCCTGAACTCCCCGGTTTCCGGGGAGTTTTTTCATTTTCAGACCGGTTTTCGCGTCGGTGCGCGAAACGTGGTTGGCAACCGGTAAACGTCCGTTTGCGCCGGTAAATATCGGCATTGTTTCAAATTCTTACAGGAGCGGTCTTCGGGCCTTCCCGGCCAGGCTGGAAGCACGAAAGGCCTGGCGTTCAAGGGGGACAGCCTGGCAATCGTCATTTGCATAAAATTGTACCGATCGATTTAAGCGCACCGAAAAGCCCCTTTTGTATCGTGGTGATACAGGCGGACCAGGGAAATGGTTTCCTTCGGCGGCATGATGCTCCTCCCCCTGACCCGAGATGAACTCGGTTCAACAAAAAGAAGCCTTGGACAGAAGGCTGACGGACAGGGAAAAGAACATGTTCAAGAAAGCAATCATCGCGATCGCAACCATCGCCGCGCTCGGCGCCTCCAGCATGTCTTCGGCCAACGCCTTCATGGGCCAGAGCCGTAACGTCAAGATCGGCCGCCAGGCTACGGTCCCGATTGCCTTCTCGCTCTATTGCCTCAAGCATCTCGAAGAGTGCCGCCCCTCCAGCCAGTCGCAGGTGGCCTACACCGCCAAAGTCCGCAATCTGCTCGCCTCGGTCAATCGTTCGGTCAACCGCAGCATCCGCCCGGTGCGCGAAAGCCGCGACGTCTGGTCGTTGAACCCGACCTCCGGCGACTGCGATGACTATGCCGTCACCAAGCGCAGCCGCCTCATCCGTGCCGGCATTCCGTCGGGCGCTCTGCGTATCGCCGTCGTCCGCACGCCAGCCGGCGAGGGCCATGCCGTGCTGCTGGTCAAGACCAATGCCGGCGAATTTGCGCTCGACAACCTGCGCCAGACCATCGTCAAGCGCAACCAGACCGGCTACCGCTACGTCAGCGTTGCCTCGGCCAATCCGATGCGCTGGACGCGTTAACGGATCAGCGCCGTTCCGGGAGAGACGAGGGGAGAGGTGGTCTCATCGCCTCTCCCTTTTCTTTGCGCGAAGGGCGGCAAAGAGCCCAATTCGGTGAAATTCCGTTAGTCAAATCGAATGTAGAATAGGGCAACGGTTTGAAACGTTTCCCTCGGGGAAAAGGCTTGGCGCAGGGGGCCGGTCATGAGCATTACAGAAACAACGACGACATCCTGGTTCTCACGGCTAAAGAGCGGTCTGCTCGGATTGCTGATCGGGCCGCTTCTGGGCCTGGGCATGATCTGGCTTCTGTCCTGGAACGAGGGCCGCTCGGTCAAGACCTACAATGCGCTGGTCGAAGGCGCAGGCGTCGTCGTCTCGGTCGACAGCGGCGCGGTCGATGCGGCCAATGACGGCAAGCTCATCCATATTTCCGGGCCGGTGACGCCGCAGGGCGTGCCCGAGGACCAGAGCTTCGGCATCGAGGCGCAAGGCGCCGTTGGCCTGAAGCGTCAGGTCGAGATGTACCAGTGGGTCGAAGACACGAAGAGCGAGACCAAGAAGACGCTCGGCGGCGGCGAGGAAACGGTCACCACCTACAGCTACCACAAGGAATGGCAATCGCGGCCGATCGATTCCTCTGATTTCCGCGATGCCGGCAGCCACGAAAACCCGTCGATGCCGGTCGAGAGCGAGCGTTTCTGGGTTGAAAGCGCAACCGTTGGCGCCTTTACGGTCGATGGTGAAGCTGTTGCCGATCTCGGTGCCGATAAGCCGCTTGCCGTCGATGCCGCGGCGCTGGGCCGGATCAGCACCAATCTCGGCACCGATCTGCCGGTCAGGGCAAACGGCGCCACGATCTATGTCTCGCAAAACCGGCAATCGCCGGCCATCGGCGATCTGAGGATCAATTTCACGCGGCAGGATGTCGCCACCGCCAGCTTCGTCGGCGCCCAGCGCGGGGATGCGCTGACGGACGATTTCAAGACCAGCAACGGCCGCACCGTGTTCCTCAGCGCTGCCGGCACCGTCGGCGCGCCGGACATGTTCGAAACCGCCCAGAGCGAGAATACACTGATCACGTGGCTGGTGCGTGCCGGTGGTTTGCTCGGCATGTTCATCGGCTTTGCCATGATGCTGTCGATCCTCGGCATCGTCGCCGATGTCATTCCCTTCGTCGGCTCGATCGTCAGCTTCGGCACCTCGGCCATCGCGCTGATCCTGACCGTGCTTCTCGGGCCGTTGGTTATCGCCGTCGCCTGGATCGCCTATCGGCCGATCATTGCCATCGCCGTGCTTGCGGCCGGTGTGCTGCTGGCTGCTGGTGTTATCTACCTGCGCCGCGGCAAGGCGGCAGCCCCCGCGGCGGCCGCCGGCTAAGCCCTGCGGTGCAGCACCGTTCATAAAGCAAGCCCCCGAAGCGAGCATCGTTTCGGGGGCTTTGTTTTACCGCCGGTGCAAAACCGCTTCACAGCCTTGCGCAACATGCTTTAGGGTCGCGGCAACCGAAAGCTTCGCATGACCGGCTGATCTCGATGTTTCTTGTCTCCAAACTGTTCTGGCTGGTGGCGCAGCCGCTTTCCCTGGTTTTCATCCTCCTGTTCCTCGCGCTGGTGCTGAACGGCTTCGGCATGCGCGGCGGGTTCGTTGCCGGGCTTGCCGCGGTCATCCTCTTCGTGACGCTGTTCACCACGGCGGGTTCGGTGATGCTGCAAACGCTGGAGGATCGTTTCCCCCGCCCCGCCGCGCTACCGGCCGATCTGTCCTGCATCATCATCCTGGGCGGCGCCTTCGAAAACGAAGTCATGGCAAGCCGCGGCGGCATCGAATTCAACCAGGCGGCCGACCGTTTCGTCGAGGGTCTGCGGCTGGCGCAGGCGCATCCGAATGCCCGCATTCTCGTTTCCGGCGGGGATGGCTCGTTCAGCGGCAGCTATCAGGGCGATGCCCATGCGGCGGAAGCCTTCTTCACCACCTTCGGCATTCCGGCGGAGCGGCTGATCCGCGAAGGCGCCTCGCGCACCACCTTCGAGAATGCAGCCAATACCCGCGAACTCTTGGAAAACGAGAAGCTGTCGCAATGCGCGCTCGTTACTTCGGCCTTCCACATGCCCCGCTCTGTCGGGCTGTTCCGCAAGCTCGGCATCGACGTCATCCCCTGGCCGACCGATTATCGCACGACGGGCAAGGCCAATCTCTGGTTCGATTTCAGCCAGCCGTCGCTCAATGCCCAGCTGACGACGACGGCTGTGCGCGAATGGATCGGGCTTTTCGCCTATTACATCGGCGGGCGCACGCACGCGCTCTTTCCCCGCTGACCCGGCTCTGGCAAAACATCGGTATCTGCCGCCGGAGGACGACGTTTGCCGATTCTTGAATTTCTCGATTACGCCGGTGTCGCGGTCTTTGCCGCGACCGGTGCGCTTGCCGCTTCGCGAAAACATCTCGATATCATCGGCTACGTCTTTTTTGCCGCCGTGACCGGCATCGGCGGCGGCACGCTGCGCGATCTGGTGCTGGGAGCCACCCCTGTCTTCTGGATCAGAAATCCGCTCTATATCGTCGTGTGCGGGTGCGTGGGCCTGATCGTGTTCTTTTTCGCACGGCGGTTGGAATCGCGCTATCGGCTGCTCGTCTGGCTCGATGCGGTCGGGCTTTCCGCCTATTGCGTGATGGGGGCCGGAAAGGGGCTTGCCGCCACCGGCTCGCCGATCGTCGCGCTGGTGACGGGCATGCTGACGGCAACCTTCGGCGGGATCTTGCGCGATCTGCTGGCCGGCGAACCTTCCGTGCTGATGAGGCCGGAAATCTATGTCACCGCCGCCATGGCCGGCGCTACCGTCTTCACCGCGCTCAGCTATTTTGGTGCGCCGCTGCTGGCTGCCTCCGCATGCGGCGTGCTCTGCGCCTTCTGCGTGCGCGGCGGCGCCCTGAAATACGGCTGGACGCTGCCGACCGGCGATCCGCGCCCGCCGCGCAAGCCGGATGATGTTCTTTGAAAGAGGAAAAGAAGCTCAGCGCTTGGGGCGCAGGCGAATCACCACGTCGACATGGGCGATTTCCATGCCTGCGGGCGGCTCCGGCAGGTTGCCGATCGAGATGTTGTTCACCGGAATATCCAGCACTTCATTCTCACCTTCGATGAAGAAGTGGTGATGATCGGAAACATTGGTGTCGAAATAGGTTTTGGCGCTTTCCACGGCCAGCACCCGGATCATGCCGGCTTCAGTGAACTGATGCAGCGTGTTGTAGACGGTAGCGAGCGAGACCGGCACGCCGGCCGTCACGGCCTCCTCATGCAGTTCCTCGACCGTCAGGTGACGGTCGCCCTTGGCGAAGATCAGTTCGGCAAGCGCCATGCGCTGGCGCGTCGGACGCAGCCCATACTGGCGCAGGCGGTCTTCCGAACCGATTTCCGATGCTGTCTTCATAAGATGGAGCCGGAGCCTTTTGCCTATTGCGAAATGGATATTCCTTGCCGATATAACTTTTACCCTGCCGGCTTTCAATAGTTAGCGGAGGCTTCGAAGGTCTGGAGCCGATGAAAACGGCCCGATTCTGGGGGCAAAGGGCAATTAACTCTGGCTGTCGCCCCCCCCTTCATGTATGCGACGGCGGCAATGGAACACGTGTGGGGCCGGGGGAAGCCGGGCAGCATCGGCGAGATGCCGACTGCTTTTACTTCAAATCCGTTTCGTCTTGCTCTACACAAAGTCAACGAAAAACCTTTTGCAGCGGGGAAACGGAAAGCCCATGACGACCAGACAATCCAGCTTCAACTATGAAGAAATCCTCGCCTGCGGCCGCGGCGAGCTGTTTGGTCCGGGCAATGCCCAGCTGCCGCTGCCGCCAATGCTGATGGTTCACCGCATCACCGACATTTCCGAAACCGGCGGCGCCCATGACAAGGGCTATATCCGCGCCGAATACGACGTGAAGCCGGACGACTGGTATTTCCCTTGCCACTTCCAGGGCAACCCGATCATGCCGGGCTGTCTCGGCCTCGACGGCATGTGGCAGCTCACCGGCTTCTTCCTCGGCTGGCTCGGCGAAGAAGGTCGCGGCATGGCGCTTTCGACCGGCGAAGTGAAGTTCAAGGGCATGGTCCGCCCGAACGTCAAGCTCCTCGAATACGGCATCGACTTCAAGCGCGTCATGCGCGGCCGCCTCGTGCTCGGCACCGCAGACGGCTGGCTGAAGGCCGATGGCGAAACCATTTACCAGGCATCCGACCTGCGCGTCGGCCTGTCCAAGGAAAAAGCTGCCTGAACCGCGGCCACATCGCAGCGAAATCAAAGAAGAGGTCATCGACATGAGACGGGTTGTTGTCACGGGTCTGGGAATCGTTTCCTCGATCGGAAATGATGCGCAGGAAGTCACCGCGTCGCTGCGCGATGCCAGGTCCGGCATCTCGTTTTCCAACGATTTCGCCGAGCATGGCTTCAAGTGCCAGGTCTGGGGCGCGCCGAACATCGACACGACCGAACTCGTCGATCGCCGCGCTGCGCGTTTCCTGTCGCAGGGCGGCACCTGGAACCACGTGGCGATGAAGCAGGCGATCGCCGATTCGGGCCTTGAAGACAAGGACATCGGCGGAAACGAGCGCACCGGCATCATCATGGGTTCGGGCGGTCCTTCCACTCGCACGCTGATCGATGCCGCGGAAATCACCATCAAGAACAACTCGCCCAAGCGCATCGGCCCGTTCGCCGTGCCGAAGGCGATGTCGTCGACCGCGTCCGCCACGCTTGCCACCTGGTTCAAGATCCACGGCGTCAACTATTCAATCTCCTCGGCCTGCTCCACCTCGGCGCACTGCATCGGCAACGCCATGGAAATGATCCAGTGGGGCAAGCAGGACGTTATGTTCGCCGGCGGCCACGAAGATCTCGACTGGACCATGTCCAATCTCTTCGACGCCATGGGCGCGATGTCCTCCAAATACAACGACACGCCGTCAACGGCGTCCCGCGCCTATGACGTCTCCCGCGACGGCTTCGTCATTGCCGGCGGTGCCGGCGTTCTGGTTCTGGAAGAGCTGGAGCACGCCAAGGCCCGTGGCGCCAAGATTTATGCCGAAATCGTCGGCTACGGCGCGACGTCGGACGGTTACGACATGGTCGCTCCTTCGGGTGAGGGCGCCATCCGCTGCATGCGTCAGGCACTGGCGACGGTGAACGGCGAAGTCGACTACGTCAACACCCACGGCACCTCGACGCCGGTGGGCGACTCGAAGGAAATCGGCGCGATCCGCGAAGTCTTCGGCTCGAAGATTCCCCACATCCAGTCGACCAAGTCGCTGACCGGCCATTCGCTCGGCGCGGCAGGCGTGCAGGAATCGATCTACGGCCTCCTGATGATGCAGGCCGGCTTCATCGGCGAAAGCGCCCATATCACCGAACTCGACCCGGAATTCGAGGGCGTTCCGATCGTGCGCAAGCGCATCGACAACGCCAAGATCGACACGGTTCTTTCGAACTCCTTCGGGTTTGGCGGCACCAACGCGACGCTCGTGTTCCAGCGCTACAACGGATAAGACGATGACCGGCATCATGGCAGGAAAACGCGGCCTCATCATGGGCGTCGCCAACAACCACTCGATCGCCTGGGGCATCGCCAAGGCACTGGCCGGCGCCGGTGCCGAGCTGGCCTTCACCTATCAGGGTGAAGCGCTCGGCAAGCGGGTCAAGCCGCTTGCGGCGGAAGCCGGTTCCGACTTCCTGCTGCCTTGCGACGTCGAGGACATCGCCTCCGTCGATGCCGTCATCGCGGCGCTGAAGGAAAAATGGGGCAAGCTCGATTTCGTCGTGCATGCCATCGGATTTTCCGACAAGAACGAGCTGAAGGGCCTCTATGCCGACACCTCGCGCGACAATTTCAGCCGCACCATGGTCATCTCCTGCTTCTCCTTCACGGAAATCGCCCGGCGCGCCGCCGAGCTGATGACCGATGGCGGCGCGATGCTCACGCTGACCTATGGCGGCTCGATGCGCGTGATGCCGAACTACAATGTCATGGGCGTTGCCAAGGCAGCACTTGAGGCCTCCGTGCGCTATCTTGCGTCCGACTACGGTGCATCCGGTATCCGCGTCAACGCGATCTCCGCCGGCCCGATCCGCACGCTGGCTGGCGCCGGCATTTCGGATGCCCGCGCCATGCTCTCCTGGCAGCAGAAGAACTCGCCGATGCGCCGCACCGTCACCATCGAGGATGTCGGCAATTCCGCGCTCTATCTGCTCTCCGACCTGTCGCGCGGCGTGACCGGCGAGATCCACTATGTCGACAGCGGATACAACATCACCTCGATGCCGGCCCTCGATACACTGCGCACCGCCGATAGCGAGTAAGCCGCCGCGCTGAAATTGCCTCTTGATTTTTGGACGATGGCTCGCCAGTTACGGGCCATCCAATCCAACCTGATCGAGGCAATCCAAGCATGAGCGATGCTTCTGAAAAACCTGTCGAAAATCACGTCTTCGAGGCCGATGTCGCGCGCCTCCTGCACCTCATGGTGCATTCCGTCTATTCGGATAAGGACGTTTTCCTGCGCGAACTGATCTCGAACGCGGCCGATGCCTGCGAAAAGCTGCGCTATGAGGCGATCAGCGCACCGGAACTTCTGGGCTCCGACCCGTCTCCCCGCATCACCCTGTCCCTCGATGCCGCCGAAAACCGGCTGATCGTCGACGACAACGGCATCGGCATGAGCCGCGACGAGATGATCGAGGCGCTCGGCACCATCGCCCGCTCGGGCACCCGTGCCTTCATGGAGCGCATCGAGGCGGCGAAGGCCGGCGATGGTGCCCAGCTCATCGGCCAGTTCGGCGTCGGCTTCTATTCCGCCTTCATGGTCGCAAGCCGCGTCGATGTCGTCTCGCGCCGCGCCGGCAGCGAACATGCCTGGCGCTGGTCCTCGGATGGCCGGGGCAGCTACACCGTCGAAGCGGTTGATCTCGCTGACGCACCGGCGCGCGGCACGCGCATCACCCTTCAGCTCATGGACGATGCGAAATCCTACACCTCGAAATGGAGCGTGGAGCGCATCGTCAAGGAACAGTCCGGCCATGTGCCGGTGCCGATCGACCTGATCGAGCTTCCCGATGGCGAACCGAGCCGGATCGGCGACGGCACGGCGCTCTGGACGCGCCCGCGCAACGAGATCACCAAGGAAGAATATGCGGATTTCTACCGCAGCGTCGCCGGCCACTATGACGAGCCGTCGTTGACGGTGCATTTCCGCGCCGAAGGCCGCCATGAATATACCGGCCTTGCCTTCGTTCCGACCGCCAAGCCCTATGATCTCTTCGATCCGACCGGAAAGGGCCGGATGAAGCTCTATGTAAAGCGCGTCTTCATCACCGACGATGCCGAGCTTCTGCCGCGCTACCTGCGCTTCGTGCGCGGCCTTGTCGATACGTCCGACCTGCCGCTCAACGTCTCCCGCGAGATGATCCAGGAAAGCCCGATCCTGACGGCGATCCGCAAGGGCCTGACCAACCGCGTGCTGACCGCCATCGAGAAACTTGCCGAAAGCGACAAGGACGCGTTCGCCAAGCTCTGGGATGCCTTCGGCCCGGTGATCAAGGAAGGCATTTACGACGATTTCGAGCGTCGGGCGCAGTTGATGGCGCTCGCCCGTTTCCGCACCACGGCGTCGGGTGACGCACATCGTTCGCTGGCGGATTACGTCAAGGACATGAAGGATGCGCAGGCCGCCATCTACTACATGACCGGCAGCAATCTCGAACAGCTGCAGGCCTCGCCGCAGCTCGAAGGTTTTCGCGCCCGCGGGATCGAGGTACTGCTGCTGACGGATTCGATCGACAGCTTCTGGGTGACGGCAGCGCCCGATTTCGAGGGCAAGCCGTTCAAGTCCGTCACCCAGGGCACGTCCGATCTCGCCCAGGTGCCGAAACTGGACGCGAAGGAAACGCCGGACGCGGAAGCGTCCGCGACGGTGAAGGATTTCATCAGCTTCGCCAAGACGACCCTGGCCGATGCCGTTTCCGACGTCCGCGCCTCCGATCGCCTGACAGAAAGCGCGGTCTGCCTCGTGGCGCCCGAGCACGGCCCGGATCGCCAGCTCGAAAAGATGCTGCAGGGTGCCGGCCGGCTCGATTCCGCCGCCAAGCCGATCCTGGAGATCAATCCGGACAACGGCCTGATCGCAGCGGTCGCGGCAAGCACCAACGAGGCGTTTCGTGTGGATGCGGTGAACCTGCTTCTGGATCAGGCCCGCATTCTCGACGGTGATCGCCCGGCCGACCCGCGCGCCTTCGCGGAACGGCTTTCACGGCTGTTCTCGCAGGCTCTGAAGGGCTGAGGTTATTGGCCGGCATGCTTTTCGCGCATGCCGGCTTTTTCGTTCCAAGACTGTCAGGCAAGCGCCCAGACGGCGATGAGCACGGCGAGAACGCCGACGGCGAAGGTGATGAACATCATCATCTGCCTGCGGGTTTCGCCGATCATCGCCGGATCGTCCGGTTTGCGGCCGGGAATGAAGGCGAGCGGTATTTCCGAGGTCGCGCCATGCCCCTCTTCGCTCTTGATATCCTTCGCAATGACTTCGGCGACGTCTTCCGTGACGGGCGGGCGGGCAGGTCCAAAAACCATCTGCATGCTCCATCGGACGCGGCGCATCCGAAGGGGTGCGCAAGGACGCGGCTGAAGGATGTTGAACCTTCTTCCGCCCCGAGGCAATTGGCTAATGGTTGAACGGTGAGCAGCCGTTGTTTAGCGGCGGCCCCAGAGCACCTTGAAGCGGGCGTTGCGGCAGGTCTCGCCCCATTCCTTGAAGGCTTCAGTCATGACCGGCTCGTAGGGCAGACCGCGATTGGCAACCAGCATGACACGTCCGCCGATCTTCACCGATTTTGCGGCCATGCGGATCATCGCGGCACCGAGCGCCGGCTCGGCCGCCTGGCTCTCGTGGAAGGGCGGGTTCATGATGATGAGGTCGAACTTGTCGCGCGGCTCTTCGCTGGTCAGGTCCTGCCAATGGAAGCGGGTGGCAACGGCGGGCGCATTGGCCGCCATGTTGCTGCGGGCGGCTTCGAGCGAATGGAAATCGGCCTCGAACAGGTCGATGCCCTTCAGGCCCGGCGATTTTTCCGCCAGCATCACGGAAAGATAACCCCAGCCGGCGCCGAAATCGGCGGCATGGCCGGTGAAATCGGTCGGCAGGCGCGAGGCGAGAAGCTCCGAGCCGGCATCGATGCGGTCATGGGAGAACATGCCCGGCGCGGCGTCGAAACGGCCTTCGACAACGACCGGCTTCTTGGCGAAACGTTCGATCACCGGAGCCGCATCCGCATCGTCGGGACGCCCGAACCAGAAGGCGACGCCATGATATTTCGGCAGCGAATCCCCACCCCAGCCAAGCTGGGTGAAGCGCTTGCGCAGCGACTGGATGCCGTCTTCCTTGCCGCCGGCGACGACGATCGTACCACCGACCTTGGTGCGCTTCAGCGCCTCGGCGATCCGGTTCTCGTTTTCGCCCTTGTGCTTGCCGCAGAGCACGAGGGCCACGTCATAGTCCTCACCCTCGGCGGAGGTCGTGACTTCGGCGCGGGCGACCTGCAGAGCCTTGTGCAGCGGCTTCAGCGGCTGGACGGCGGCGATCCTGCCCAGAAAACCTTCCGGCAGCCTGTAGCCCGCCTCGGCGCCGAGGAACAGCACGCGCTCGCCTTCGCCAGGCGGCGGCAGCACGCCGTTGTCGAAGGGGTAGAAAAGGGTTTTCAAGGTGTCGCGGCTCATGGCGGAAGTCCCGTGGAGATAAAGAAAGGGCGCGGAACGATCTGCTCCGCGCCCGGATGTCTAAAGCATGTCGCGCAAAAGTGTATAGCGGTTTTGCGGTACGACATGCGTCAAAACAAAGACCTAAAGCGCACGAGCGAATCTGAAAGATCGCGATGCGCTTTAGAAAGGACGCGAACGCTTATTCAGCAGCTTCGCCTTCGCCCTTGGCAAGTTCCTTGCCGGTGGCCTGGTCGACGACCTTCATGGAGAGGCGAACCTTGCCGCGCTCGTCGAAGCCCATCAGCTTGACCCAGACCTTGTCGCCTTCCTTGACGACGTCGGTCGTCTTGGAAACGCGTTCCTGGGCGAGCTGCGAGATGTGCACGAGGCCGTCGCGCGGGCCGAAGAAGTTGACGAAGGCGCCGAAGTCGGCGGTCTTGACGACCGTGCCTTCGTAGATCTGGCCGACTTCCGGCTCGGCCACGATGGAGTGAATCCACTTGCGGGCGGCTTCGATTTCCTTGGCCGAGGAAGAGGCGATCTTGATCGTGCCGTCGTCTTCGATGTTGACCTTGGCGCCGGTCTTTTCGACGATCTCGCGGATGACCTTGCCGCCGGTGCCGATGACTTCACGGATCTTGTCGACCGGGATCTGCATGACTTCGATGCGCGGGGCGAATTCGCCGAGCTGGCTGCGGCCTTCGGTGATGGCGTTGGCCATCTCGCCGAGGATGTGCTTGCGGCCGCCCTGTGCCTGGCCGAGAGCGACCTTCATGATCTCTTCGGTGATACCGGCGATCTTGATGTCCATCTGCAGCGAGGTGATGCCGTCGGCAGTGCCGGCGACCTTGAAGTCCATGTCGCCGAGATGATCTTCGTCACCGAGGATGTCGGAGAGAACGGCGAAACGGTCGCCTTCGAGGATCAGGCCCATGGCGATACCGGCGACCGGCTTGGCGAGCGGAACGCCTGCATCCATCAGAGCGAGCGAGGTGCCGCAGACGGTTGCCATCGACGACGAGCCGTTGGACTCGGTGATTTCGGAAACGACGCGCAGCGTATAGGGGAACTGTTCCGGGGTCGGCAGCATCGGGCGGATGGCGCGCCATGCAAGCTTGCCATGGCCGATTTCGCGGCGGCCCGGCGAACCCATGCGGCCGGTTTCACCAACCGAGTAGGGCGGGAAGTTGTAATGGAGCAGGAAGCGCTCCTTGTACATGCCCGTCAGGCTGTCGACGTACTGTTCGTCTTCGCCGGTGCCGAGCGTCGCAACGACGATCGCCTGGGTTTCGCCGCGGGTGAACAGCGCCGAACCGTGGGTGCGCGGCAGGAGACCGACTTCCGAGACGATCGGACGGACGGTTTCGAGGTCGCGGCCGTCGATGCGGCTCTTGGTGTCGAGGATGTTCCAGCGAACGATCTTGGCCTGCAGGTGCTTGAAGACCGAGCCGATGACTTCAGCCGTGTACTTCGGCTCGACGCCTTCGGGGAAGAAGTGCGCCTTGACCTTGGCCTTGACGAGGTCGACGGCAGCGTAGCGGTCGGCCTTCTGGGTGATCTTGTAGGCGGCGCGCAGTTCGGTTTCGGCAAGGCCGAGCATCTCGGCTTCGAGTTCCGAATAGTCTTCCGGCTGGAAGTCGCGCGGCTCCTTGGCGGCAACTTCAGCGAGCTTGATGATCGCATCGATCACCGGCTGGAAGCCCTTGTGGCCGAACATGACGGCGCCGAGCATGACGTCTTCGTTGAGTTCCTTGGCTTCCGACTCGACCATCAGGACGGCGTCCTGGGTGCCGGCGACGACGAGGTCGAGAACCGACTCGTCCATCTCGTCGAGATGCGGGTTCAGAACGTATTCGCCGTTGATGTAGCCGACGCGCGCTGCGCCGACCGGACCCATGAACGGAACGCCGGAGAGGGTCAGGGCAGCAGATGCCGCAACCATGGACAGCACGTCCGGATCGTTTTCGAGGTCATGCTGGACGACGGTGACGACGACCTGGGTGTCGTTCTTGTAGCCTTCCGGGAAGAGCGGGCGGATCGGACGGTCGATCAGGCGGGAAACCAGCGTTTCCTTTTCCGACGGACGGCCTTCGCGCTTGAAGTAGCCGCCCGGAATCTTGCCGGCGGCGTAGGTCTTTTCCTGGTAGTTGACGGTGAGCGGGAAGAAATCCTGGCCCGGCTTCGGCGCCTTGGCCGAAACGACGGTGGCGAGAACGACGGTCTCGCCGTAGGAGGCGAGAACGGCGCCGTCAGCCTGGCGGGCGATCTTGCCGGTTTCTAGCTTGAGCGGGCGGCCTGCCCATTCGATTTCTACCGTGTGGGTATCGAACATATCTTGTCCTTTTATGCGGCCTTGTCCGCGTTGCAGCCTTTAAAGAGACGGCGCGCGCGGCATCGGGTTTCCGCAAATATGACACATCATGGGCAAGACAACGGGAGGCTTCGTTATTTTCAGCGCTACGCAAGCGCAGAAGCATCCTGCAATCCTGCCCCATGACAGGTCATCGGTTGTTCCGCAGCGCCGGCCCATCCGGGCTGCTGGAAGAAATGGAGCGCCTCTGCGCCAGGGTGGCCTGCAGATGGCGGAACACGGGGAAAAGACCCCGTCAAAAGCGACCGGCGGACACCCTTTGAGGATATCCGCCGGAAGCGAGGATTAGCGGCGGATGCCGAGAGCCGTGATCAGCTTGGTGTAGCGCGCTTCTTCTTTCTTCTTGAGATAGTCAAGAAGCGAACGGCGGCTGGAAACCATTGCCAGAAGGCCACGACGCGAGTGGTTGTCCTTCTTGTGGCCCTTGAAGTGTTCGGTCAGGTTGTTGATGCGCTCGGTGAGGATCGCGACCTGAACTTCCGGGGAACCGGTATCGCCTTCGACGATTGCGTATTCCTTGATGAGCGCAGCCTTGCGCTCTGCAGTGATCGACATCGTGTGATCCTTTCGATTTTACAGGATTTCGGGACGCCTGCAGCCGGGATGTCGTCTAGCTGCGGCCATTAGGGGCAGAAGACCATCTCTTGGGACGGGGCTTTTGCTGGCGCTGCCTATAAACCAATCCGCGGCAAAAGGAAAGAGGCGGCTAAACCTGGTTTCGAGGTCTCTTTCAACCCTTGTCCGGCTGCTCGACCTGCAGGCGCGCCTGCGGGATGGTCACATGCCATTCGATACCGTCTTCGTGCAGGCTGCGCTTCAGCTTGGCGCCCAGCGCCATGGCCAGCATACGCTCCAGCACCATGGTTCCGAACCCCTTGCGTGGTTCGCCGAGGCCGGAGAGATCGGCACCCCTTTCGCGCCAGACGATGACGATATCGTCGTTTTCCAGCGTCCAGGTGAGATCGACGATGCCCGTGCCGTTGGCGAGCGCCCCGTATTTGGTCGCATTGGTCGCAAGCTCGTGCAGCGCCATGCCCAGCGTCTGGGAGACCTGGGCATCGAGGCGGACGGGCGGGCCGGACAGGCGCACCCGCTTCGGATCTTCAGGCACGAAGGGCTGAAGCTGGTTCTGCGCCAGTTCGCCAAAATCGACGCCATGGGCGGCATTGGCGATCATCAGGTCGGTGGAGCGTGCGAGCCCCGCGATGCGTTTGCGGAACATATCGACGAAATCCTGCCGGCTTTCCGTATTGGTCACCGACTGGTTGAGCATAGACTGGATGACGGTGAGCTGGTTTTTCGAGCGGTGCGCCACCTCGCGCATCAGGAAGCGGATTTCGTTTTCGGCCTTGGCGCGGGCCTGCGCGGCTTCCGCGATCGCCTGGGAAACGGTCTCGACTTCGGTGATCATGTGGGCGCGGGCCGCGATCGGCCGGCCTTCGCCGAGCAGGCGGGCATCGCGCGCCAGCATCGAGACGCCCTGGCTCAGGATGCGGGCGATCAGCGTCGAGCCGGTAAGCGCAAAGGCGGCAAACAGCACCGCTCCCAGCACCAGCCAGAGATAGGACCAGAGCACCGGCGCATCGACATCGGAACTCTTTGCCCATGCAACGATCCGCCAGCCGGTCGAAACGGAAAATTCCGTGACCGTGCGATAGGTCTCGCCGTCATGCGCGGCCTCGCCGATGCCGACATTCAGGCTCGGTACCAGCGCCATGAAAAACGGCTTGCCGACGGGAAGCGACGGATCGGAGGAGGTGATCAGCTTGCCGGAGCGGTCGAGCAGCGCCGCGCTCCATCCCGGCGAGAGAATATCGCGATTGACCGCCTTCTGCATGTTGCTGGCGTCGCCGGTCAGCGTCATCAGGTAGTCGGGGTTGCCGAGCGGCGTTCTGACGGGAAGGTAGAGATTATAGACCCAGTGGCCGGCCGTCTTGCCGAAGAAGACGTCGGACACCATCGGCTGGCCCCTTTGAAACGCCTGCTCCACGGAAGCGGGATCGGAGACCGAGCCCAGCGCCGTGCCGAAGGGGACGCGGGTGTTGAGCAGTTGGTGGCCGGAGCGGTCGATGAGGATCAGGTTGTTTCCGGTTCCCGCCAGCGCCGTCGTTGCCCGCTCGTGCAGGGCTGCGAGGTTCGATGGATCGATCTCGTTGCCCGGCGACAACGCCTTCAGCGTCGTCAGCATGCCGTCGATTTCGCGTTCGACGATGCGGGTCACCGATCCGGTCGAGGCTTTCAGGAGTGCTGTCACCACCCGCTCCTGTTCGTCGGTGATCCTTTTCAGGATGACCATGGAAAACAGGAAGGAGGGGACGATGGCGACCACCAGGAGCGCCGTCAGGTAAAACGACAGGGGCCGCCGGAGCCGGTGGCGCAGGCCCATCAGCAGAGCGCCACGCCGCGGGCGGATGCCGTTTTCATGCACGTCCTTCAAACGCAGCCCTCGCTTGTCGCGATCTTTCGACGCGGCATTGCCGGTTCGCGGCGGCTTTCGCCGCCCGAATCCTGGGCGCGATCATGCGTCAGCCGGCTGCGGAAGGCAAACCGCAGAACTTGACGGGTTTCAATCGGTGACGAAGACGCGCTTCGGGCGGAACTCGCCTTCGCCGATCTCGCCGATGGCGACGAGCTTGCCGCGGGCGGTGGCATAGGCTTCCGGCTCGGCCAGCGGCGCATCGCGGCCCCGCAGGATGATCGGGTTGCCCATGCGCAGGCGGTGGGCCTGATCGTCGCTGATGGCGATATGCGGCAGGCTGGACAGGGCTTCGCCGGTATCGATCAGGAAGGCATCGAGGGCGGCGAGGCGCTCTTCGTCGCTTTCGATCTTCTCCAGCGCGACCAGCGAGGCGAGCGGCACCATCTGCTCTTCGGCGAAGGGCGCGACGAAGCTGCGGCGCAGCGAGGCGATATGGCCGTAGCAGCCGAGTTCGCGGCCGAAATCGCGGGCGAGCGAGCGGACATAGGTGCCCTTGCCGCATTCGATTTCGAAATGCGCGAGACCCTGGGTGCAGCCGAGCAGCGACAGGCGGAAAACCTCGACCTCGCGGGCTGGGATATCGACCGTCTCACCTTCGCGGGCGAGATCGTAGGCGCGCTCCCCGGCGATCTTGATCGCCGAAAACTGCGGCGGCACCTGCGAGATAACGCCGGTATATTTCGGCAACAGCGCGCGGATCGCCTCTTCGCTCGGGCGTGTATCGGACGACTTCACGACCTGTCCTTCGAGATCGTCCGTCGAGCGCTCCTCGCCCCAGGCGATGGAGAATTCGTAGATCTTGCGGCCGTCCATGACATAGGGAACGGTCTTGGTGGCATCGCCGAGCGCGATCGGCAGCATGCCGGAGGCGAGCGGATCGAGCGTGCCGGCATGACCGGCCTTCTGGGCCTTGAACAGCCACTTGATCTTGGACACGGCCTCGGTGGAGCCGAAATCAAGCGGCTTGTCGAGGATCAGCCAGCCGGAAATAGGCCGGCCCTTGGGCTTGCGCGGTTTTCCCATCGTCTTCTTTTTCCATCATTTCAAGAAAGCGCCCGAAGGCGTGGGCCTTGGGGCCTTACTGATCGTCTTCGTCGTCGAGATCGCGCTGGACCTCCGGCGACCGCAACAACTCGTCGATCTTCTTGTAGTTGTCGAAGCTCGTATCGTCGCGGAAGCGCACCTCCGGCATGTACTTCATCTGCCGCAGATGCGGCGTCAGCCGCCCGCGGATGTATTTGGCATTGCGATTGAGGGCTTCGATGGTGGCTGCGTGATCGGCAACGCCGAGCGGCGTCACATAGGCCGTGCCGATCTTCAGGTCGGGCGACATGCGCACTTCCGAAATCGAGATCACGGTCTTTTCGATCAACGGGTCGCGCACCTCGCCCCGCTGCAGAACCTGGGTCAGGGCTGCACGGACTTGCTCGCCGACCCTCAGCATGCGCTGCGAGGGGGCGGATGAGGTTGCTCTGCTCATGGTTTTTCCGCTGTTTGGCGTTTCGATGAACGCGATTTTGGCGGTCAAATGCCTCTTTCAGACCCAAAGGTCAAGGCTTGCCGGGTTTTTCGGGCCTCGGATATGGCAGGAAGGCCTTGAAAGCGGCGGGGCCGCATGCTCAATCAGGGCTGAAATTCAAGACGACAGGAGAAGCCATGCGGGTTCTGGTGGTAGAGAACATGCCCCATTCGAAACTGGGGCAGGTGGGTGTGGCGCTTGGCGAAGCCGGCGCCGATATCGACCTGCGCCGGCCCTACGAGGGCGCGGCCTTGCCGGACGATGCGGCAGGCTTCGACGCGCTGGTCGTCTTCGGTGGTGAGCAGAGTGCTGTCGATGACGAACTCCATCCTTATCTGCCCGCCCTTGCCCGGCTGATGCGGGTCTTTACCGAGGCGGGCAAGGCGGTGCTTGGGATCTGCCTCGGAAGCCAGTTGCTCGCCCGCGGCCACGGCGGCGAAAACCTCCTGAACCGCACCCGCGAATTCGGCTGGCACACGGTTTCGCTGACGGACCAGGGCCGCGCCGATCCGGTGCTTTCGGCCGCAGGCGAGGTCTTTCCCATCTTCCAGTGGCATTCCGACACCTTCACCCTGCCGGACAGCGCCGTTCATCTCGCCGAAAATCCGGCCGTGGCTCATCAGGCGTTCCGCGTCGGCCGCGCCGGCTACGGCATGCAGTTCCATTTCGAGGCTTCGACGGAAGTCGTCACCGAATGGAACGACATCTTCCGCCATCAGATCGTCGAGCGGGACGGGCAATGGCTTGCGGATTACGCCAAGCACGCCGCCGCCGATGGCCCGGCGGCCGATGCCGCAGGACTGGCGCTGGCGCGAGCTTGGGTCAAGCAAATCCGCGTCGAAGCCGAAGACGTGCCGAGGAAAGCCATAGCCGGCTAATTATTTCGACGCACGCGCCTTCAGTTGCGTGATGATGTGCCAGGAACGCCTGACAACGGTGATCACGCAGCCGACGACGATGATCATCAGGGCGATGGTGAGAATTTCATCCTGTCCCGACCATAAGGGTTCGAGCACGGTCAGAAGGGCCGCTGCCGTGATCGTCGCCATGCGGTGCTGCTTGGCCATCGGCCCGGAAAAATCCGCCGGCAGGCCGTTGGAGCGGCCCAGTTCACGGGTATAGGCCGTCAGGATCGCCAACGCCGCTGCGGCCCAGCCGAGTTCCGGCAATTCGATGCCCGCGCCGGCGCCGGCGAGAATGAAGACATCGGCCACGCGATCGGGAAACTCGTTCCAGAACGGTCCGTCGGCCGCACCCTTGCCACCCTCGACCGCCACCATGCCATCGAAGAGATTGCACAGCAGCCGCAACTGGCAGAACAGCGCCGCGAACAGCAGCATCACCGTGCGCTCCACGCCCTCGCCATGACCCGCCCACCAGAAGGCAAGCCCGGCCAGCGCCGCCGCGACCATACTGGCCTGGGAAATATGGTTCGGCGTCACCGAGCGGCGGGCGAGAAAACGGGCAATGGCCTGCGCCCAGCGCGTGTTGCGACTTGCCAGCGGACGGCGGTCCTTCAGTTCTTCCTGTGTCATGTCAGCGACCATCCGAAGCGAACGATATGGAAGAAGATCGGGGCGGAGAACACCACCGAATCCAGCCGGTCGATCAGCCCGCCATGGCCACCGATCAGATGGCCCCAGTCCTTGACGCCGCGATCGCGCTTGATCGCCGACATCACGAGGCCGCCGAGGAAGCCCATGATGGCGATGGTGAGCGCAAGTCCCGCCGCCTGCAGCGGCGAAAACGGCGTGATCCACCAGAGCCCCGCCCCAACGAGCGTCGCGCTCGCGACACCGCCGACAAAGCCCTCGACCGTCTTCGATGGCGAAAGCTTCGGCGCGATCTTAGTTTTCCCGAAGAGCTTGCCCCAGACATATTGCAGCACATCGCTCATCTGCACGACGATGATGAGGAAGGCGATCAGCAGCACGTTCTTGCCCGCATAGCCGGGAATATCGAGGCTCAGCAGCGCCGGCACATGGGAGGCGCAGAAGACGCAGATCATCAGCGCCCATTGCACTTCCGCGATGCGGATCAGGAAGCGCTCGGCATCGCCCCTGAGCACCGAAATGATCGGCATGAACAGGAAGGCATAGACGGGGATGAAGATCGAATAGAGCCCGTAATATTCGATGGCGACGAGATAATACTGGATCGGCAGCACGACGAAGAACGCCGCAGCCAGCGCCCAGTGATCGGCGCGGCGGGTGTTGGTGAGCGTCACGAATTCACGCAATGCCGCGAAAGAGCAGAAGGCGAAAAGGATGACGACGCCGATGCGGCCGGCGATGAAGGCAAGGCCGATCAGCACCACCATCACCCACCAGGCGTTGATGCGGGCATTAAGGTTTTCGATGGTGGTGTTGGAACCGTCCGGCGAAAGCCGGAGCTTCAAGACAGTGCCGATCAGCGAAGCCAGCGCGAGAAAGCCGCCGGTGCCGATCAAAAGAAGGATGAGATCAGACCGCGCCTCGTTCATTCCGCCGCCCCTTGAGATTTCGGTGAAAGGGAAAGCAGCGCCGCCGTCGTCCGCGCCAGGAAATCCTCGCGGCTCTCATCGGGTAAAAGCCGTAGCGGCTCGCCGAAGGTGACGGTGCAGATCAGCGGGATCGGCACGATCTCGCCCTTCGGCATGACCCGGTTGAGATTGTCGATCCAGACCGGCACGAGATCGATCTCCGGCCGGGAGGTCGCGAGATTGAAAAGCCCGCTCTTGAACGGCAACAGCGGCTGATCCGTCTCGTTGCGGGTGCCTTCGGGAAACAGGATCAGCGAGGAGCCGTCATCGAGCACCTCGGCCATCCGGGCGATCGGGTCGCCGGTGCGCTTTTCCCGGTCGCGCTCGATCAGCACGGCATTGAAGACGTCGAGGCCGATGAAGCGCTTCAGCTTCGTCGCCAGCCAATATTCGGCGCCGGCCACCGGCCGCGTGCGTGATCGCATCCATGGCGGCAGCACCGCCCAGATCAGGATGAAATCGCCATGGCTCGAATGATTGGCGAAATAGACGCAAGGCCGCATCGGCGGCCCGCTTTCCGGCCAGATCGCCCTGACGGCCGTCAAGGCGCGTGCAAAGACGACGACCATCGTCGCGACCGGTCTGGTGATCAGCGCTGTCATGCCTTCCCCCTTGGCCGCACAGATCAACCGATGGGCGCAGAAATGTCAATTCTTTGAAAGAAATCAGCCCTGCGCCTGAAACTCCGCTATCAACCCTTCATAGGCCTCCATCGGCGGGAAGGTCTCGTAGCTGTGGCGTGCACCGGTTTCGGCGAAGGCAAGCTTTTCCGAGGTAAAGGTCTCGATGAAGGGTGAATACCAGCTCGTATCATCGAGCATGGTGGGGCGCACATTGACGAACCAGTCCATGCCGGCCGGGCGCGTGAACAGCCAGCTCATGCAGTGGCCGCAGAAATAATGCCTGTTTTCGCCATGCAAGCCGCCGATCACCGGCTCGTCGCCGGAGACCTCGAAGCCATCGGCCGGAATGGCCGCACTCAAGGAATAGGCGCTGGAGGACATGCGCTGGCAGCCGGTGCAATGGCACGCCATGGTCATGATCGGCGGTTTGGAGATTTTCAGGCGCACCCGCCCGCAGCGGCAGGCTCCTTCGCTCGGCAGTGTCGGCTGGCTGGTCATCGTGATTCTCCCGCTCGTCTTCGTCCTGTCTATCAGGATGAAACCGGATTCGGGAGATGTCGGCACATCAAAAGGCTGACGCGCTGTCTCAGTCGAGACGCTTCTTGTCCTTGTCAGCCTCGCGGATGGCTTCGGCGTGATACCAGCTGTTTTCCAGCGCTTCGTAGCAGATGTTTTCCGGCGCCTTGCGGAACGTCACGACATCGGCCGTTTCGCCGAGCGGCCGCGAGCGGCGTCTGAACATGCCTTCCGGGAACTGAACGATCTCGGCAGGTCCGTGATGCGTATGCGTTGCCATGAAATGGCCTCCGGTGCCGGCGCGGGGTGCGCCACACAGGAAATATAGCAAGCTTGCCCGGTTTTTGCACCAGTGACTGCAAAATATTTCGGCAAATGTTGATTTTGTAAGCAGACTATGACGCAGTCGGCTCTGAAAATCGAGCCACCCTCTCGACCGATTCTCATTCTGATTAAATTATAGGCACAAAATTTTGCGATCTGCTAACCCCGCGTGACCATTGCAGGAATCCCGGCGATCCATGCTGCAAAGCGGGAAGGAACTGGTTTTCCTGACGATTATCGGGCGGTCTCCGTCAAACTGGCACGCATTATGCTTTGATCATTCCGGGTCCTCGGTGATCGGACAGGCTCCGGCCGCTCGACCATCGAGACATGCTCGTTTTCGAAGCAACTTATGATGAGAGACGTCAAATGACTAAATACAAGCTCGAATACATCTGGCTCGATGGCTATTCGCCGGCGAACCTGCGCGGCAAAACTCAGGTCAAGGAATTCGAAACCTTCCCGACGCTGGAGCAGTTGCCGCTCTGGGGCTTTGACGGCTCCTCGACGGAGCAGGCCGAAGGCCGCTCGTCCGATTGCGTGCTGAAGCCGGTCGCCGTTTATCCCGATCCGGCCCGCACCAACGGCGCTCTCGTCATGTGCGAAGTGATGATGCCCGATGGTGTCACCCCGCATCCGTCCAACAGCCGCGCCACCATCCTCGACGACGAAGGCGCCTGGTTCGGCTTCGAGCAGGAATATTTCTTCTACAAGAACGGCCGTCCGCTCGGCTTCCCGGAAACCGGCTACCCGGCGCCGCAGGGCCCGTATTACACCGGCGTCGGTTACAAGAACGTCGGCGACATCGCCCGCCAGATCGTCGAAGAGCATCTCGATCTCTGCCTCGCCGCCGGCATCAACCACGAAGGCATCAATGCCGAAGTGGCCAAGGGCCAGTGGGAATTCCAGGTGTTCGGCAAGGGCTCCAAGCGGGCTGCCGACGAAGTCTGGATGGCGCGCTACCTGCTGCTGCGCCTGACGGAAAAATACGGCATCGACATCGAGTTTCACTGCAAGCCGCTCGGCGATACCGACTGGAACGGCTCGGGCATGCACTGCAACTTCTCGACCGAATACATGCGCACCGTTGGCGGCAAGGCCTATTTCGAAGCGCTGATGGCACAGTTCGAAAAGAACCTGCAGGACCATATCGACGTCTACGGCCCGGACAACCACCTGCGCCTGACCGGCAAGCACGAAACCGCCCCGTGGAACAAGTTCTCCTACGGCGTTGCCGACCGCGGCGCCTCGATCCGCGTTCCGCATTCCTTCGTGAAGAACGACTATCGCGGCTATCTGGAAGACCGCCGTCCGAACTCCCAGGGCGACCCCTACCAGATCGCCTCGCAGGTCCTGAAGACCATCTCCGAAGTCCCGACCGCCGGCTCCGCTTCCGTCGCAGCCTGATCAAGGTTCATCCCAAGACGAAAAACGGCGCGAACCTAGTTCGCGCCGTTTTGTTGTTTTTGGCGGATATCATTCCCACCTCTCGATCATCCTCGGGCTTGGCCCGAAGATCTATCTGGGGGCCGAGCATGACGAGGGTGGGAAGCGTGCGGTTAACGCGCCGGACATTTGATGCCCGCGGTCAGCGATCGCCTTATTCGTCGCCCATCTTCAGCGCCGCAATGAACGCTTCCTGCGGGATTTCCACCTTGCCGAACTGGCGCATGCGCTTCTTGCCGGCCTTCTGCTTGTCCAGCAGCTTGCGCTTGCGGGTGGCGTCGCCGCCGTAGCACTTGGCGGTCACGTCCTTGCGCAGCGCCGAGATGGTCTCGCGGGCAATCACATTGCCGCCGATGGCGGCCTGGATCGGGATCTTGAACATGTGCTTCGGGATCAGCTCCTTCAGCTTCTCGCACATATCGCGGCCGCGTTTTTCGGCGGCCATGCGGTGCACCATCATCGACAGCGCATCGACCGGCTCGCCGTTGACGAGGATCGACATCTTTACCAGATGGCCTTCCTGATGGTTGGTGATCTGGTAGTCGAAGGAGGCATAGCCCTTGGAAATCGACTTCAGCCGGTCGTAGAAATCGAAGACGACTTCGTTGAGCGGCAGGTCATAGGTCAGCATCGCGCGGGTGCCGACATAGGTGAGTTCCACCTGGATGCCGCGCCGGTCCTGGCAGAGCTTCAGGATGCCGCCGAGATAATCGTCCGGCGTCAGGATCGTCGCGCGAATCCACGGCTCGTGGATTTCCTTGATCTTGACGACGTCGGGCATGTCGGCCGGATTGTGCAGCTCGCGCATCGTGCCGTCGGTCATATAGAGCTGGTAGACGACGGACGGGGCGGTGGCGATCAGGTCGAGATCGAATTCACGCTCCAGGCGTTCCTGGATGATTTCCAGATGCAAGAGGCCAAGGAAGCCGCAACGGAAGCCGAAGCCGAGGGCGGCCGAGCTTTCCATTTCGAAGGAGAAGGAGGCGTCGTTGAGGCGAAGCTTGCCCATGGCGGCGCGCAGGTCTTCGAAATCGGCCGCATCGACCGGGAACAGGCCGCAGAACACCACCGGCTGAGCCGGCTTGAAGCCGGGCAGGGCCTTGGCGGTCGGGCGCTTGTCTTCGGTAATGGTATCCCCGACGCGGGTGTCGGCCACTTCCTTGATCGAGGCGGTGATGAAGCCAATCTCGCCTGGGCCGAGTTCGTCGACGGTCACCATCTTCGGCGTGATGACGCCAACGCGTTCGATCTGATATTTCGCATCGGTGCCCATCATGCGCACGGTCATGCCGCGCTTCAGGCGGCCGTCGAGGATGCGCACCAGAACCATGACCCCGAGATAGGTGTCGTACCAGCTGTCGACCAGCAGCGCCTTCAACGGCGCGTCTTCGCCGCCTTCGCTCTTCGGCGCCGGCAGCTGATGGACGATGGCTTCGAGCACGTCGGGAATGCCGAGGCCGGTCTTGGCCGAGATCAGAACGGCCTGCGAGGCATCGATGCCGATGACTTCCTCGATCTGTTCCTTGATGCGCTCGGGCTCGGCGGCCGGCAGATCGATCTTGTTGAGAACGGTGACCAATTCGTGGTTGTTGTCGATCGCCTGGTAGACGTTGGCGAGCGTCTGGGCTTCGACACCCTGAGACGCATCGACCACCAGCAGCGAGCCTTCGCACGCCGACAGCGAGCGCGAGACTTCATAGGCGAAGTCGACGTGGCCGGGCGTGTCGATCAGGTTCAGCACATAGGTCTCGCCATTATTGGCCTTGTAGTGCAGGCGCACAGTCTGGGCCTTGATGGTGATGCCGCGCTCTTTCTCGATATCCATGTTGTCGAGAACCTGCTCCGACATCTCACGGTCGGCAAGGCCGCCGGTGGTCTGGATCAGGCGGTCGGCCAGCGTCGATTTGCCGTGGTCGATATGGGCCACGATCGAGAAGTTGCGGATATGCGACAGGGGCGTCTTGGAAGGTGTTGTGCTCATGGGCCGCATATAGATCGTTTCATCGTTAAATGGAACCATTCTGCCGGAAGGAATTTCGGCCAGAACCAAGGACGATGGCGAAGAGCGCAGCAATAGCTGCGGTCGAGACGGCGGCCGACGGTAATGGCCGAAATTCATCCGGCCCGAAGGGTTGGCTCAAACCGGCCCTCCACTTTGTCGGCCGGCTTGTGCGATGGGGCGGCATCGCCCTGCGCCAGCCTTCGCGTGGAAGGCCGGTTTGAGCCAACAGAATTGTTTCCATTTAACGATGAAGCGATCTACAGTGCTCTGAAGCGCCGCAAAGCGGGAAATGAACGGATTGTTGACTATATTGGCGCCTCAGCGCGACGAGCCTGCATCTTCCACCAGCCCCTCGACATTCGGCATCTGCGCGGTCTTGAGCTCGAAGTTTTCGCGCAGGTGCGGCGGCACGGTTTCGCGGTGGCGCAGACGGATCGCAACAAAGGCGGCATAGGCGACGGCGACGCCGAGCACGGCATAGATGAAGGTCTGCGGCCCGAATACCGGCGTCAGCACGGTGATCGCCAGCGGCACGGCGGTTGCCGAGACTGACCAACAGAGCAGCATGGTCGAGGCGAGGGGCACGAAATCGGCCGGCGCCGTGCGGTCGTTGGCATGGGCGTTCGCCAGCGAATAGACTGCCTCGACGGCGCCCGCCCACACAGCGAAGACCAGCATCAGTAGCAGGAATTGCGAGACGGGGATGAAGAAGGCCGTTGTCGCCGCCCCCGCGATCAGCAGGCAGGTGATAATCAGCACGATGCGCCGGTCGATGCGGTCGGAGAGCGCGCCGAGCGGATACTGGATGAAGACGAGGCCGAACTGCATGACGAACATCAGGAGCGCCACGTCCTGCTGGCTCATCGCATTGGTGGCGGCATAGATCGGGGTAAATCCCTGCACGGCCATGGAAAGCCCGCCGGCGGCGAGCACCCCGACGAAGGCGACCGGCGAATTGCGCCAGGCCATGGGGATATCGACGCTGACCTTGGCTGGCGGCGGCGGATTGGGAAGCCGCGTCAGGCCGACCGGCAGGATGGCAATCGCAGTGAAGCAGATGGTGAGCAGCGGCGGCAGGTTTCCATCGGCCGGCAGCTGCCCGAAAATCCAGGCGCCGACGCCGAGGCAGATGACATAGGTCATATAAAAGGCCGACATCGCCCGGCCGCGCCAGCTGTTGGCGCTGGCGTGGTTCAGCCAGCTTTGGGAGATGATGAAATTGGCATTGCCCGACATGCCGTAAAGCGCCCGCGCCGCGACCCACAGCAGCGGATTGACGCCGAGCGCGATGAGAAACGCCGAGAGGATGACGAAGGCCATGGAGCAGGCGAAGGCGCGGGCGTGGCCGACGCGGCGAATGACCGGTCCGGCCAGAAAGCAGCCGGCAAGCCCGCCCGAGGCCAGCGCCGTCACCGCCGCACCCGTGATCCACGAGGGCGCATCCGCGCGCGACAGCACGAAGGGTACATAGGCGAGCATCAGCCCGTTACCGATGGCGACGCAGGCCATCGAGGCGACGATGCTGATGATCGACAGGAACGAGCCCTCGCGTGCTGCGGCGGCCACCATGGAATCCTCCTAAAACGCCCTCTAACATATTGCCGGGGAAGGGTTTTCCAGGCGAGAGCACGCGGTCATGCTAACGGCATGGCGATGCCGCGGCTATCGTCAAAACGCCATGGCCAAAATAATTTTTCGATGAAAAGGTAACGCTTGATTCCACTATAAGAAAATGTAAATCTCAAATAATGGAATTGAATGAGTTGGAAACCGCCATCGGCGACCGCATTCGCCTGCTGCGCCAACAGCGGGCAATGACGCTCGATGATCTTGCCGCCCGCTCCGGCGTCAGTCGCGCCATGATCTCCAAGGTGGAGCGGGGCGAAGCGAGCCCGACGGCGCAGCTGCTCGCCCGGCTGTGCGCAGCGCTCGGCACGACGCTGTCCCGCTTCTTTGCCACGGAAGAAGAGGCTGCCTCCCCGTTGTCGCGCCGCGGGGATCAGCGCCTTTGGCGCGACCCGGAGACCGGTTACATCAGGCGCTCAGTCTCCCCGGACGGCGTCCCGTCTCCGGTCGATATCGTCGAGGTGGAGTTTCCGCCCGGTGCGCGCGTGGTGTTCGCTCCCCATCAGATCGAAACCGGCACGACCCAGCATGTCTGGGTCTTCAGCGGCCGGCTGAACATGACGCTTGCCGACGAAACCCATGTGCTGGAGGCGGGCGACTGCCTGTTCATGGCGCTCGGCGACGGCCATATCTTCCATAACCCTTATGAGGAACCGGCGCGCTACGCCGTTGTCCTCAACCGCAGCAGGTGATGATGCAGATGAGCCAGCCTTCCGTTCACGTTCTCTATGCAGACGAGGCCGAAGCGGCCCTGCCTGCGCTGTGCGACATTCTTTCCGACTGTGTTGAAGGCGGCGCATCGGTGGGCTTCCTGACACCCTACGCACCAGCGGATGCGTTGCCTTTCTGGCGCGGCGTCATCTCCGCCGTTGCAAGGGACGATACCGTGCTGATCGTTGCGCGGCTGGGCAACGACATCCTCGGCACCGTGCAGCTCGGCATCGGCATGATGCCGAACCAGCCGCATCGCGCTGACCTGAAGAAGCTGCTCGTGCATCGCCGGGCGCGCGGCCTCGGTCTCGGACGACTGCTGATGGAGCGGGCGGAAGCGGAGGCACTGTCCCGCCGTCGCCATGTGCTGGTGCTCGACACGGCAACGGGAAGCCCGGCGGAGGCGATCTATGAGAAGCTCGGCTGGCAGCGGGTTGGTGTCATCCCGCAATATGCGCTGCTACCGGACGGCGACTATTGCGGCTCGACCTTCTTCTACAAATTGCTTGCGACGAACTGAGACCGTTTCGGCACCAAAAATGGCCTCGGTAGAGGGCGTGGCGTCCTTTCCCATCGGCCATTTTGCATGCTAGCGATGGCGTCATGCCGGCAGGGTTGCCGGCATGAAAAGGGGAAATATTTCATGTCCATCATCCGCCGCGCGCAGCTCGCCGCGCTTTCCGTTGCAATCCTTGCCGGCACGTTCTCGGCCGCCTTTGCGGCCGACGTCACCTTCCAGATGCGCAACAGCCATCCGAATGCCGTCGAACTCGAGCTTTACAGCCAGGACCGCGACCATGTCTGGCCGGGCAACAATCAGGTCTACTATCTCGACGACGGCGAGACGAAGCAGATTCCGCTCTCCTGCGACGAGGGCGAGAAGATCTGCTACGGCGCCTGGGTCTCCGGCGACAAGGCCACCTATTGGGGCACGGGTCCTGAGAACGCCGAAACCTGCGACGACTGCTGCTACACCTGCGAAGGCGGCAAGACCGAGGAAATCGACCTGACCGAATAAGTTTAGAGGCTGCGCCGGCGCTCCGGTGCAGCCTTTGCCTCGAAATCGGCTTTTTCTCGGGGTTTTCCACCGCACCAGCCGCTGCTTCGCCTGCCTCTTCATCTTCCCGCCGCAATCGCTAGTATGAAGCAGGACAAGCT
Source organism: Rhizobium sp. Root1212 (assembly GCF_001424985.1). Classification (GTDB taxonomy): domain Bacteria; phylum Pseudomonadota; class Alphaproteobacteria; order Rhizobiales; family Rhizobiaceae; genus Pararhizobium. Next base: position 1,352,255 of record NZ_LMDA01000001.1, on the reverse strand, counting down.
GATTTGAGGGACCTCTGATTCATGATGAAGAAAATCGCCATCGCGGCCGTCGCGGCCATCTATCTTTCCGGTTGCACGACCACCGATCCCTATACGGGCGAGCAGAAGATGTCGAACACCGCAGGCGGTGCGCTGATCGGCGCGGGTCTTGGTGCGGCGACCGGCCTGCTCGTCGGCGGCAGCGCCCGCGGCCGGCGTGATGCGGCCCTCGTCGGCGCCGGCATCGGCGCGCTCGGCGGTGGCCTGATCGGCAATTACATGGATAGTCAGGAATCGGAACTGCGCGCCCAGCTGCAGGGCACAGGCGTTTCGGTCACCCGCGCCGGCGACCGTATCATCCTCAACATGCCTTCCAACATCACCTTCGCGACCGATCAGGATCAGGTGATGCCGGGCTTCTACTCGACGCTGAATTCGGTGGCCATCGTACTGCGCAAGTTCAACAAGACCCTCGTCGATGTCGATGGCCACACCGATTCCACCGGCAACCCCGGCTACAACCAGGGCCTTTCGGAACGCCGCGCCGCTTCGGTCGCCAACTATCTGGCAACCCAGGGCGTCGACCAGCGCCGCATGTCGGCGATCGGCTACGGCCAGGATCGCCCGGTCGCGTCGAATGCCTCGGAAGCCGGCCGTGCCCAGAACCGCCGCGTCGAAATCTCGATCGCCCCGATCCGCGAAGGCTGAGCGCGCAAGCGGCATTTATAAAAATTCCAAGCCGGCCCGTCAGGGTCGGCTTTTTTAATAGTCCGTGATATACAAGCAAAGATAGTACGGGGATTGGTGGGGGCCGATCCGCGCGATCACGGATGGGGCATGCGCGTCAGGACGGACAGCCTTTACAAGGCACTCGATACATTTCAGGAGGCCGCCCTCGATCCGGCCCGGTGGCGCTCGACCATCACCGCGGTCAGCGAAGCCTGCGGCGCCTTTGGCGCCAATATCATGGAGCCGAGGAGCGGCGGCGCGTTCGGCGGCGTGCTCTATAGTGAAAGCCTCGACCGGGGGATGGAGGATTACGTCGGTGAGGAATGGCACCGGCGCGACGGCCGCGCGCGTCTCATTGTGCCGTCAAAACAACGTGGGGTCGTCCTTGAGCAGGACTTCATGGCCCCCGACGAAGAAAACAGCGTCGATTTCTACCGTTTCCTCGCCAAACACCGCCTGCGCGACGCGGTGATGATGGATGTTTCCGCCGAGGGCGACGACCTCTATTTCGTGCTGCAAGGCCGAATCGAAGTGGGTGGCTTTTCGCACGAGGACATGTCCCATTTCCATGCCATTCGAACACGGTTCATGTCCGCGGCCCAGTTGATGCGCCATTTCTCCACCTCTCGCAACGGCGGCATGGCGGCGGCCTTCGAGACCGCCCGCATCGGCTGCCTGTTCTTCGACCGCAACGGTCGGGTGGTGCTGGCGAACCCCAAGGCGGAAAGCCTGCTGCAAGGTGGGCCTGTGCTTGCAAACGGCCAGATCAAGGCGATCCGACCCGCCGAAGGTGCCGCCTTCAACAAGGCCCTGCAGGCCGTGACGGACCAGGCCCCGGCGCAGCCGGGGGCACCCGAGGTCGTGACCCTTTCACGCCTTCTCGGCCGGCCGCTGATGGTGCGCTTCCAGCGGCTTGGCGAACAGTTTAGCGATATCTTCAACCCCGCCGCCGCCATGGCGCTGATCGAGGATCCGGACGCGGCGGGCGGCCTCGCGCCGGAAACGCTTTCCACCCTCTTCGGCCTCACGCCGGCGGAAGCCCGTATCGCACTTATCCTCTCGAACGGCACGAGCGCCGTCGATATCGCCGGTCAGACCGGGCTCGCCTATGAGACCGTGCGCAGCCATATCCGCGCCATCTTCCGCAAGACCGAAACCGGCCGTCAATCGGAACTGAGCGCCCTCTTCAGCCGCATCCGTCTTTGAAGCGCCCGGCCGCTGTTAAGGTTGCACGTGGCGAAAATTGTCTTCTCAAAGTCGTGCTTCCATGATTAGTCTACGAAAATGAGGGCATGAAAGAGAAGACGGACTAAGGCCTTAATCATTCCGGGGGATGCCGATGCCGAGAAGCCTGCTTTCCACCTTCGCTGCCGGCGCCGTTGTCGCGCTGATGCTGTCGGCGTCCACAGGCCTTGCCCAGCAGGCGCCCGCTCCGGCCGTGGTGGTCGCCCCGGCCACGATCATGGACCTGCGCGAGAGCGTCGATTTCACCGGCCGCATCGTCGCGGTGCAGAAGGTCGATATGCGTGCCCGCGTCTCCGGTTTCCTGCAGAAGATCAATTTCACCGAGGGCCAGAAGGTTGCGGCCGGCACGGTGCTCTATGAGGTGGAGGACGGCTCCTACGCCGCGGCCGTGCAGCAGGCCGATGGTGCGCTGGCTGCCGCGCAGGCGCAATACGATCTGGCCGTTATCGAGCGAGACCGGCAAAAACAGCTCTTCCAGAGCAACACCACGCCGCAGTCCAAGGTCGATATCGCCGAAGCCCAGCTGAAAAGGGCCGCGGCCGACCTGACGAGCCTCGAAGGCGCCAAGGCCAAGGCCGATCTCGATCTCTCCTATACGAAGATAACCGCCCCCTTCGACGGTGTCGTCGGCCTGACCTCCGTCGATGTCGGCGCGCTTGTCGGCCCCGACAGCGGCCCCTTGGCGACGCTGACGAAGCTCGATCCGATCTATGTCGAATTCCCGGTGGCGATCGCGCTGTTGCTCGAATATCGCGAGGGCGTGAAGGCCGGGCGCTACAGCGGTGCCGCCAATGTCAACATCACCCTGCCGAACGGCCGCGAATATCCGTTGAAGGGCACGATCGATTTCATCGCCAGCAACGTCTCGCAGGGCACCGACACCGCGATCGTGCGCGCCAAGTTCGATAACCCGGAAGCGACGCTGCTCGACGGCACGCTGGTTCGGGTCAATCTCGAACAGGCCGACAAGCAGGATGTGCTGGCGGTTCCCGAACAGGCGATCCAGCGCGACCAGCAGGGCGCGTTCGTCATGGTCGTCGGCGCAGACAACAAGGTCGAGCTTCGCCGCGTCGATGTCTCGCGCTCGGCGCGCGGGCAGGCCGTCATCGACAAGGGCCTGAAGGAAGGGGAGAATGTGATCACCGATGGGGTCGGCAAGGTCCGGCCCGGTATCACCGTCGATGCCACGCCTGCCGCGGGTGGTTGAGCCATGATCTCAGAGATCTTCATCGATCGCCCGCGCTTTGCCGCCGTCATCTCCATCGTTCTGACGCTGGCCGGCCTGATCGCGCTCACCCGCCTGCCGGTGGCGCAGTTTCCCGATATCGTGCCGCCGCAGATCAGCGTCACCGCCAGTTATCCGGGCGCTGGCGCCGATGTGGTCGAAGCGACCGTCGCCCAGCCGATCGAAAGCCAGGTCGTCGGCGTCGACGACATGCTCTACATGAAATCGACCAGTGGCGCGGACGGTTCCTATACGCTGACCGTGACCTTCGCCGTCGGCACCGACCCGGACATCGCCACCGTCAACGTGCAGAACCGCGTGTCGCTGGCCGAAGCCCGGCTACCGTCGGAAGTAAAACAGACCGGCGTCAGCGTGCGGAAAAAATCCTCCGCGCTGATGCAGGTCATCGCCATCTATGGCGAGGATGAGAGCTTCGACAATCTCTTCCTGTCGAACTACGCGACCATCAACCTGATGGACACGATCAAGCGCATTCCGGGCGTCGGCGATGCCTCGATGTTCGGCGCCGAAGACTATTCGATGCGCATCGTGCTCGATATCGACCGGCTGACCAATCTCGGCATGACCCCTTCAGATGTCATTGCGGCGCTGAAGACCCAAAACGTGCAGGCCGCCATCGGCCGCATCGGCGCCCAGCCGATGACCAACGATCCGCTGTTCCAGCTGAACCTGCAGACGCAAGGACGCCTGACCGATCCGAAGCAGTTCGAGGATGTGGTGCTGCGCGCGCAGCCGGATGGTTCCTACATCCGCATCCGCGATGTCGCCAGGGTGGTGCTCGGTTCCGCCAGTTCCGATACCAGCGCCCGTTTCAACGGCAAGCCGGTGGCCATGATCGGCACCTACCAGGCCCCCGGCGCCAATGCGCTGGCTGCCGCCAGAGGCGTGCGCGACACGATGGAGCGGCTGTCCAAAAGCTTTCCGCCCGGCCTGAAATATCAGGTGACCTACGATACCTCGACCTTCGTCGAGGCCAGCGTCGACAATGTCGAGCATACGCTGCTCGAAGCCTTCGTGCTGGTCATCATCGTCGTGTTCCTCTTCCTCGGAAACTGGCGGGCGACGCTCATTCCGCTGGTTGCGGTGCCGGTGGCGCTGATCGGCACCTTCGCCGTCATTCTGGCGCTTGGCTTCTCGCTCAACACGATTTCGCTGCTGGCGCTAGTGCTGGCGATCGGCATCGTCGTCGATGACGCCATCGTCGTGGTCGAAAACATCGAGCGGGTGATGGAGGAAAATCCAGGCATGGAAGCGCCGGAAGCGGCGCGGCTTGCCATGGGCGAGATCACCGGCGCCATCGTCGCGATCACGCTGGTCCTGCTTTCCGTCTTCGTGCCCGTCGCTTTCATTCCGGGCCTCAGCGGGCAATTGTTCCAGCAATTCGCCGTCGCCGTTTCGGTCTCCATGGTGCTGTCGGCGATCAACGCGCTGACGCTCAGCCCGGCGCTCTGCTCGATCCTGCTCAAGCCGCATCACGGCGAAAAGCGTGGCATTCTCGGCTGGCTCTCGCGGCGCATCGACAATGGCCGCGACGGTTACGTTTATGTCGCCGGCCATATCGCCCGGCGCGCGATCATCGGCGTGCTGCTTCTGGCGGTCGCGATCGGCGCCAGCGGCTGGCTGTTCCGCATCGTGCCGACCGGCTTCCTGCCGGCCGAGGACCAGGGCGCCTTCTTCGTCGAAATCCGCCTGCCGGAAGGAGCATCCTTCAACCGCACGCAGAATATCGTCAGCGGTGTCGAGACGATGTTGAAGGGCATCGACGGGGTCGCCGATGTCTTCAGCGTCAGCGGCTACAGCTTCCTCGACGGCCTCTCGAAATCGAACAGCGGTTTTGCGCTGGTGACGATGAAGGGTTTCGACGAGCGGCTGACGCCGGAGCTTTCCGTCAATGCCGCGATCCGTACCGCGATGATGAAGGGTACGGCTGTGCGCGGCGCGCAGGTCTTCGCCTTCAACCTGCCGCCGATCATGGGTCTCGGCACCGGCTCGGGCTTCGAATACCAGCTGCTCGACCTGCAGGGCCGTCCGCCCGCAGACCTCGCGGCAACCGCCGGCGGCCTCGTGATCGCCGCCAACCAGAACCCCAAGCTCGGGCCGACCTTCACCACCTATTCGGCAAGCGCGCCGCAGCTCTATCTCGATCTCGACCGCGACCGGCTGCAGGCTCTCGGCGTCTCCGTCAGCGATCTCTTTACGACGCTGCAGGGCACGCTCGGCTCCTATTACATCAACGACTTCAACCTCTTCGGCCGCAGCTGGAAGGTGACGATGCAGGCGGCCGAGGCCGACCGCAACTCCGTCGAGGATATCTCGCGGCTGCATGTGCGCAATTCCTCCGGCGAGATGGTGCCCGTCGCCTCCGTGGCGCGGGTGCGATATATCGTCGGGCCGCAATCGATCGTGCGCTACAACAACTATCGCTCGATCACGCTGAACGGCCAGCCGGCGCCCGGCGTCTCCTCCGGCGAGGCGCTGGCGGCGATGGAACAGCTTTCGGCAACGACGCTGCCCTCCGGCTATAGCTACGAGTGGACGGGCACGGCCTTGCAGGAACTGGAAGCGGCGGGCCAGACGACGGTGATCCTGGCGCTCGCCGTGCTGTTTGCCTATCTCTTCCTCGTCGCGCTCTACGAGAGCTGGACGATCCCCATTCCGGTTCTGCTGTCCGTGGCCGTCGGTGTCGCGGGTGCACTGATTGCGGTGCTGGTGGCTGGGCTGTCCTTCGATATCTACGCGCAGATCGGTCTTGTCGTTCTGATCGCGCTCGCCTCGAAGAACGCGATCCTGATCGTCGAATTCGCCAAGGACCGGCGCGAAAAGGGGGCGAGCATCGTCGATGCCGCCATCGAGGGCGCGCGCACCCGGTTCCGCGCCGTGATGATGACGAGCTTTGCCTTCATCATCGGCCTTGTGCCGCTGATCATTGCCGAGGGCGCGGGTATGCTGAGCCGCCGTGCTGTCGGCACCGGCGTTGCCGGCGGCATGCTCGCGGCGGCGATGGTCGGTATCTTCCTGATCCCGGCGCTTTACGTCGCCTTCCAGTGGCTGCGCGAACGCGGCCATGCGCTTACAGGCATCGGCCGTGCGGCGGCAGCGAAAGAAACGCCGCCGCATGAGCCGGGCTGAAAAGCCTAGTCTGCCCGCGGCGGATAGCTGTGGGCGTTGCCGCGGAAATCGGTGACGGTGTAGCAACCGCCGCCTTCGCTGGCGATCGTGCTCGCCGAAATCACCGCCTTGCCGTGTCCGCCGGGGATATCGAGGATATAGGCCGGCTGGCAGAGGCCGGAAATGCGGCCGCGCAGGCCCGCCACCAGCGCCTGTCCCTCTTCGATCGTCAGGCGGAAATGGCTGGTGCCCGGCGCAAGATCGGGGTGGTGGAGATAATAGGGCTTGATGCGGTTTTCGACGAAAGACCGCATCAGCGCCGCCAGCGTCTCGACATCGTCGTTGACGCCCCTCAACAGCACCGACTGGCTGACCATGACGATGCCGGCATCGACGAGCCGGGCGCAGGCCTGTTTTGCCTCTGCGGTGAATTCGCGCGAATGATTGGCGTGAAGCGCCAGATAGACGGCCTTGCCGCTCGCCTTCAGTGCCTCGACCAGCGCTGCATCGACCCGCCCCGGCTCGACGACGGGGACGCGGGTATGGAACCGCACCACCTTCACATGGTCGATTGCCGCCAGCCGTTCGGTGATCGCGCGCAGCCGGCGCGGCGACAGCACCAGCGGATCGCCGCCGGTGAGGATCACCTCCCAGATCTCCGGGTGGCCGGCGATATAGGCGAAAGCCGCGTCCATCTCCGGCGGCGTCAGCGTGCCGAGACCCTGCGGCCCGACCATTTCGCGGCGGAAGCAGAAACGGCAATAGACCGGGCAGACATGCACGGCCTTCAAGAGCACACGGTCCGGGTAGCGATGCACGATGCCGGGCACAGGGCTGTGCGCAGCGTCACCGATAGGGTCGTCACGCTCTTCCGGCAGGCGCACGAGTTCGGCCGCATCGGGAATGAACTGGCGGGCGATCGGGTCGTTTTTATCCGCAGGATCGATCAGCGCGGCCATGACCGGCGTGACCGCGACGGCATAATGCTCGCCGATACCGGCAAGCGACGGCACGTCCTGCGGCGCGATCAGGCCGGCGGCTTGCAGTTCTTCGAGGCTTTTCAACGCACGGGCGACAGGTGGGGAAAGGAGTGCGTTCACCGGGCCGTCTCCGCCACCGGGGCCCAGATCACCTGATCGATGCGCGGCGCGCCGGTTGCCAGCATCACCAGCCGGTCGAAGCCGAGGGCTGCACCGCTCGCCTCGGGCATGACGTTGAGAGCGGCCAGGAAATCCTCGTCCAGCGGATAGGTTTCGCCATAGACGCGCTGCTTTTCCGCCATCTCCAGCCCGAAGCGGCGCCGCTGCTCGCCGGCATCGGTGAGTTCGCCGAAGGCATTGGCAAGCTCGACGCCGCAGGCATAAAGCTCGAAACGTTCGGCCACGCGCGGATCGTGCGGCGTCGGCCGGGCAAGGGCGGCTTCCGCGACCGGGTATTCGTAAAGGATGGTCGCGCGGCCAAGGCCGAGATTGGGCTCGACTTTCTCGACGATCACCCGGCTGAAGAGATCGGCCCAGGTATCGTCTTCCGCGACACGGATGCCGGCTTGCCGCAGGCTTGCCGCCAGCTTTTCACGGTCGGTTTCGCCGTCTTGCCCGATGGACGCCAGAAGATCGACGCCGGCATGGCGCGAAAAGGCTTGCGCCACGGTGATGCGCTCCGGCGTGGCGAAAGGATCGGTGATCCGGTCGCGATAGCTCAGCACCTCGCGGCCGGCCGCCCGTGCCGCCAGCGCCAGCATATCGGCGCAATCGTCCATCAGCGCCTGATAGGTTTCGCCGGCGCGGTACCATTCGAGCATGGTGAATTCGGGATGATGCAGCGGCCCGCGCTCGCGGTTACGATAGACATGGGCGAAGCAGGAAAGGCGCTGTTCGCCGGCCGCCAGCAGCTTCTTGCAGGCGAATTCCGGCGAGGTATGGAGATAGAGCGGCGCTTCGCTGCCATCGGGATTGATAGCCGCGGTCGCAAAGGCATGCAGATGCGCCTCGTTTCCGGGCGAGACCTGCAGCGTCGCGGTATCGACCTCGATGAAATCGCGTTCGATGAAGAAACCGCGCAAGGCGGCCTGTATCCGGTTGCGGCCGAGAAGGAAGCCGCGGCGGTCGGCATGGACGTCGGGCGTCCACCAGGGAGAAGCGGCAGAGGTCGTGATGGCCATGGTCTCGGTTCCGGTCTGGCGAATGGAAGCGGATCGCAGCCCCGGACGCCTTTCTTCAGCCTTGCGTGCGCGTGCCGCTGGCAATTTGCATGAATATAGGATAGGTGCGGCCCGAAAACTCTGAAATCAGCGTCTTTGACGGGCAGGCTTCGTGCGCTCCTCTACGACGCGACAGCCTCTTTTGCAAGGAAGACTTATGGTCAAGGTAATCGCCTCTTCGGTCCGCAAGGGCAATGTTCTCGATGTCGACGGCAAGCTCTATGTGGTTCTGACGGCCCAGAACTTCCATCCCGGCAAGGGCACGCCGGTCACCCAGGTCGACATGCGCCGCATCTCCGACGGCGTGAAGGTCTCCGAACGCTACCGCACGACCGAGCAGGTCGAGCGCGCCTTCGTCGAAGACACCGAGCACACCTTCCTCTACGAAGACGGCGAAGGCTTCCACTTCATGAACCCGCAGTCCTACGACCAGCTGGTCATGTCCACCGACGATATCGGCGACCTGAAGGCCTACCTGCAGGAAGGCATGACCTGCATTCTCTCGGTTCACGAAGGCCTTGCCATCGCCATCGAACTGCCGCGCCACGTCACGCTCGAAATCGTCGAGACCGAACCGGTCGTGAAGGGCCAGACGGCATCGTCGTCCTACAAGCCGGCTGTTCTGTCGAACGGCGTTCGCACGCTCGTTCCGCCGCATATCTCGGCCGGCGTCCGCGTCGTCATCGCGACCGAAGACGGTTCCTACGTCGAGCGCGCCAAGGACTGAGCGCGATCCAGGATCAAGGTATCGGAAAGGGCGCGGCTTTGGACCGCGCCCTTTTTCATTTTCTGCTGTTTCCGGGACCATCCTCCCCTCGACGGCGATTTATCGCGTGAGTTCGGGATAGGCCTCCGACAGATCCGCCGCACCGACATGGCTATCGTCGTAGCCCTCCAGCGTGACGGAAATAGCGTCTTCGACGGCAACGCCGCCTTCGCGCCGCACGGCGATGCGGGCGCCATTGTTGCGAACCAGCACGGCATCGCCCTGAAAACCCTGTTTCAGGAGCCAGTCGCGTGGGGCATTGAGACGAATGCGGACCTGACGCGTATTGTCTTCTTCCTGGGCGACGATCAGCTCATAGGCGACGGGCTCGTGATAGCCGTTGATTTCGAGCGTGCCTTGCCCGCTTCCTTCAGCTGAAAACGTCAGCATATCCAATCTCCTATCGCCTGACCGCGCGACCGACCGCGATCAGCAGACAGGCGCCGATGAAGCCGATGACCAGATAGGCGAGCCATCCCGTGAACCCCATGCCGGCAAAGGCCAGGATCGCATTCAAAACGACAGCACCGATAATACCGAGAATGATATTCATGAAGACGCCCATATTCGACTTCATGAACTGCTCCGCGAGCCAACCTGCCAGCCCGCCGATCAGAATTGCTGCAATCCACCCGACACCGTTCACGTCCATGTTGTTACTCCTTGGTTCAACTTCAGTGAAAACGAGTAAAACCGGCGATTTGTTCCGCCGCTTGAAAATCGGCTCTGGCCAGCCGGTTGCAAGCCTTCATCAATTTTCCTCATCCTTCGGCCGACAAATATGAATTTGCCGAACAGCAGCCTGTTGCTTACAGGCTAGGGCAGTGATGTCAGGGAGAAACGGCGTGGATCAGCGCGTGGCAAATGCAGATGAAATCGGCGGCAGCGGTGTCGCGGCAGGTCCGGGCGCCTCGGCGCTTCTGGGCGGGCTGATGTGCCTCCTGTCGATGGCGAGCGTGCAGTTCGGCTCGGCGCTGTCGGCGCCTGCGATCTCCGCCTATGGACCGGCCGGCACCACCTGGCTGCGGCTCATCTGGGCGGCGCTCATGCTCCTCGTCATCGTGCGCCCGCCGGTCTTCAGATACAGCCTTCAGCAATGGAAAACGGCCGCCATCCTCGGCGCCTGCATGGCCGGCATGACGCTCTGCTTCTTCGCGGCGATCGAGCGCATTCCGCTCGGGCTTGCGGTGGCCATCGATTTTCTCGGTCCGCTGCTGGTTGCGACTTTCGCCTTCGGCATCGGCTGGCGGCTTGTCTGGCCGCTGGTGGCAGGCCTCGGCGTTCTCCTGCTTGCCCATGACGGCGAGGGCTGGGTGGGCGAACCCACCGGTATCCTCTTCGCTTTCGGTGCCGCCACCGGCTGGGGCCTCTACATCATCCTGATGAAGAAGGCGAGCAAGGTTTTCGAGGGGCTGCAGGGGCTTTCCATGTCGCTTCTGATTGCCGCCATCGTCGCCACGCCCTTCGGGCTGATGGACCTGCCGCGGCTGACGGGCGAGGGCGTGATCGCCATTGCCGGTCTTGCGATCCTCGTGCCGCTCCTGCCCTATGCGCTGGAGATGATTGCGCTCCGGCGCATGAGCACCGGCTCCTTCGGCATCCTGATGAGCCTGGAGCCGGCGCTCGGCGCCATTGCCGGCTTTGTCGTGCTGTCACAGCCGATGACGGCGCTGCAGATCGGCGGCACGCTGCTCGTGGTTGCGGCGAGCGCCGGAGCGACCGTCAGCGCCGGATAACCGGTTTTCGGGCTGCCCCAAACCGGCACGCGCTCCCGTTGCGAAATCCCCAATTATTTCCGCGCTTTTTCAAAAGCCGATGATAGGATGCCCGCATAGGACGCCGACTATTGCCAAGGGGAATGCATGTTTCCACTCTCGCATATGATGAAGGCCTTCATTCGCAAGGGGCAGCTCACCGTCATCGACGCCGCCGGAAAGCGGCATGTGTTTTCCGGAACGCCCGGTCCCGAAGTGACCATGCGGCTCACCGACCCGAAACTCTATCGTTCGCTTGTCTTCAATTCCGAGCTTGCCGCCGGCGAGGCCTATATGGACGGCACGCTGCGCTTCGAGGAAGGCTCGACACTTAGAGACTTCCTGCAACTCTTCTCCCTGAACCGGCTCTCGCTCGGTGCCTATCCGGTGCAGAAGGCGATCCGCGCCATCAAGATGCGTTTCCGCAGGCGCCAGCAGTCCAACATCAAGGGCGAGGCGCAGCGCAACGTCGCCCATCACTACGATGTCGGCAACGAATTCTACAAACTCTTCCTCGACGACAACATGCTCTATTCCTGCGCCTATTTCCGCGCGCCGGATGAGACGCTGGAGCAGGCGCAACGCAACAAGCTGAGGCTGCTCGCCTCGAAACTCTGTCTGAAGCCGGGCATGAAGGTGCTCGATATTGGCTGCGGTTGGGGCGATCTGGCGCTCTACCTCGCCAAGCTCGAAGATGTGGAAGTGCTCGGCGTGACGCTCTCCAAGGAGCAGCAGGCGCTGGCAACGGAGCGCGCCAAGGCGGCGGGCCTCGAAAACCGGGTGCGCTTCGAGCTGCGCGATTATCGCGATGTCGATGAGACCTTCGACCGCATCGTCTCCGTCGGCATGTTCGAGCATGTCGGCGTGCAGCATTACGACGAGTTCTTCAAGAAGCTCAATGCGCTGATGCCGGATGACGGCATCGCCGTGCTGCATTCGATCGGCCACATGAGCCCGCCCGGCATGGCGAGCGCCTGGCTGCGCAAATACATCTTTCCGGGCGCCTACTCGCCGGCGCTGTCGGAGGTATTCGAGGTGGTGGAACAGAACAGCCTCTGGGTGACCGATCTCGAATTCCTGCGCGTGCATTATGCGACGACGCTCAAGCACTGGTGCGACCGCTTCGAGAAGAACCGAGACAAGGTCGTTGCGCTCTATGACGAGCGCTTCGCCCGCATGTGGGAATTCTATCTCATTAGTTGCGAGATGATGTTCCGCACCGGCAGCCAGCTGGTGTTCCACATGCAGCTTTCCCGCACGCGCGACGCCGCTCCTATCGTGCGCGACTACATCACCGATCGGCAGAAGGCCTATATCGTCCGCGAGCAGACGCTGAACCTGACGCTGTAACCAAGGGTGCCTGCGACCTTGACGCCGGCCAATCTCGGTCCTAGTTTTAGAATGATTCTAAAATAGGTTTCGTCATGTTCCTTTCGGATTTCTTCTCCCGTCGCCCGCTTTCGGCCCTCACCGAGCAGGAGGTTCTCGCCCTTGCCATTTCGTCCGAGGAAGATGATGGCCGCATCTATCTTGCCTATGCCGATGCCATTCGGGCGAATTATCCGCATTCCGCCACCGTCTTCGAGGAGATGGCCGAAGAAGAGAATGGTCACCGGCAGATGCTGATCGACCTGCATCTGCGCCGTTTCGGCAAGCGCATCCCGCTGGTTCGCCGCGAGCATGTCCGTGGCTTTCCCGACCGCAAGCCGGATTGGCTGGTGGCCTCCATGCCGATCGAGCAGGCCCGGCTTCAGGCCGAAGCCATGGAAGAATCGGCGCAGCGTTTCTACGAACAGGCCGCCGCATCCGCCACCGATGCCGAAACCCGCAAGCTGCTCGGCGATCTCGCCATGGCGGAACGCTCGCATCATTCGCTTGCCCAGCGGCTGGTCGAGGAACATACGGCCGGAGAGGCCGGAGACGAGGAAAAGCGGACGGAAAAACGCCAGTTCCTGCTGACCTATGTGCAGCCCGGCCTTGCCGGCCTGATGGATGGTTCGGTCTCGACGCTGGCGCCGATCTTCGCCGCCGCCTTTGCGACGCAGGATACCTGGCAGACTTTCCTCGTCGGCCTTTCCGCTTCGGTCGGCGCGGGCATTTCCATGGGCTTTACGGAAGCCGCCCATGACGACGGCAAGCTTTCCGGCCGTGGCTCGCCGGTCAAGCGTGGACTTGCCTCCGGCATCATGACGGCGCTCGGCGGCCTCGGTCATGCGCTGCCCTACCTGATCCCGAGCTTCTGGACTGCGACGGGGATTGCGGCGGCGGTCGTGTTCTTCGAACTCTGGGCGATCGCCTTCATCCAGAACCGCTATATGGAAACGCCGTTCTTCCGCGCCGTATTCCAGGTGGTGCTCGGGGGCGGGCTGGTTTTGGCGGCGGGCATCCTGATCGGCAATGCCTGACCCAACCAAAAAAGGCGCCTCGATGGGCGCCTTTTTAGAAACATTCAGTGGGATCAGTTGCCGACCGAACCGACCAGAACTTCGGCGCCGTTTTCGATGGTGACCCAGCGGCCGGTGTTGAACGAGGCCTGACGCTTCAGGAAGCGATAGGGCGTCTTGGTCCAGAGTTTGGCTTCGTTGTCGAGATTGTCGAGGATGAAATCGCCCTGCGCGGTGCGGACGGTGAGAACCGCATGGCCTTCGCCATCCGGCTTGCGAACGACGGTCATCAGCAGGTCGGAGGCGGAAAAGCCCTTTTCCATCAGCCGCTTGCGCTTCAGCAGCGCGATATCCTCGCAGTCGCCGGCGGTTTCGGGATAGGTCCAGAGTTCTTCCTGGCCGTAAAGTTCCTCGTCGGTGACCGGGGTGATCTCGCGGTTGACCGACTGGTTGACCTCGTTGATGACCTGCCAGCCGAATTCGGTGACCCGCGGCGCCGGGGCAGAAACGGACTTGATGTCGCATTCGGACTTGTACTTGCGGCAGAATTCGTAGTGGCCGATCGGCTGCGAGGTGACGGCGCCGGTCTGCATGAACAGCGACGTGGCGTTCGGCGCCGGAATGGCCGCTTCCGCCGATGCAACGATGGCGGCAAACGCCACGATCATTGCCTTAACCCCAGTCAACTGCGCCATGCGTATCCCCTGTGGCGCGGTAATCCGGAGTCATTCCGGACGCCCCGCAAAATCTGGAACTCTCGGCTGCGTCGCGAACTGTTCCCTTCGCGCGCCGCTCTAATCGTTAAGAAAGAGTTAACAGCGCGCGTCGAGTTTCGTCAATCTTCAGAATTAGGGATCGGTCTCTATGGTTAACGGCCGAAAGCCCGCATTTGCAGGGCGGGGAGGGGAGGAGGGGTATCGGGCCGCGAATCGAAGTGGTCCGAAACGGCACAGAGACGCCCCCGTCGTCCCAAGCGGGAAGACAGAGGGCAGGGCCCGAATATTAACGAAGGGCGGTGTCAGCCGGCCAGCATGTCGTCGATCGCGGCCAGCATGCGGGTGATATCCTCCGGCCGCGAAAGCCGGTGATCGCCATCGCGTATCAGCGTCAGCACCACATCGTCGGACGGCAGGTGCTCGACCAGCTTCAGCGCATGGGCATAGGGCACGTCCGGGTCCTGCATGCCCTGCAGGATATGCACCTGGCAGCCGGTTTCGATGATGCCGTCCAGAACGCGGTTCTTGCGGCCGTCGTCGATCAGTAGGGCGGTGTAGATATAGGGCTCCGGCCCGTAGGCCGTCGGCTCCTCGAAATAGCCGCGTTCGGCCAGAGAGGTCCGCTCGACATCCGTCAGGTTGGGCTCGATCAGTTCGGAGGTGAAATCCGGGGCCGGCGCGATCAGCACCAGACCGGCGACGCGCTCGCCTTCGCCGCGCTTGCGCAGCTCCTCGATCAGCCTGAGCGCGATCCAGCCCCCCATCGAGGAGCCGACAAGGATCATCGGCCCCTTTGCGGCATGATCGACGACACCGAGGCTTTCTTCCAGCCAGCGGGAAATGCTGCCGTCGCGAAAGGCGCCGCCGGAGATGCCGTGGCCGGAATAGTCGAAGCGCAGGCAGGCGGCGCCGATGGCCGCCGCATGTTTCTCAAGCTCCACCGCCTTGGTTCCGCTCATGTCCGAACGATAGCCGCCGAGCCAGACCAGTGTCGGCAGGCCGGGCTTTGCCGCCGGCAAAAGCTTCATGGCGATCCGGCGCGATTCGGCGCCAAGCCCGATATCGAGGTGGGTCGGCTCGGTGTTTTCCGGCGGGTTGGTCATGGATTTTTCCTCGAAGGCGGCGCGGGCTGCTGTTTTTCTTTCTAAAACAGATTCTTCAATCGTGTGACAGATGGTGATTTTCGCGAAAAGCTATGTTAAAGAGACCGCCTCAGCATTCCATGCCGGCATTTTGCAGCAGTTGAGCGGCCCTTGGCCGGGATTGCGCGATGCCCCATATAAGACACATCGTAACAACTCGAGGAGAGTACGACCATTCGCAGACCTTTCAAAACGGATGCCCCAGTCAAGGACGGCCCCCGCTCCAATAAGGAAATTCGGGTTCCCCGAGTTCAGCTGATCGATGCCGAAGGCGGCAACCAGGGCATCGTGCCCACGGATCAGGCGCTCCGCATGGCGGAAGAGGCCGGTCTCGATCTGGTAGAGATCTCGCCAAACGCCGAGCCGCCGGTGTGCAAGATTCTCGATCTCGGCAAGCTGAAATATGCGACGCAGAAGAAAGCCGCCGAAGCCCGCAAGAAGCAGAAGGTCATCGAGATCAAGGAGATCAAGATGCGCCCCAACATCGACACGCACGACTATGACGTGAAGATGAAGGCGATGAGCCGCTTCTTCGAAGACGGCGACAAGGTCAAGGTGACCCTCAAGTTCCGCGGCCGCGAAATGGCCCACCAGGAACTGGGCATGAAGCTGCTGCTTCAGGTCAAGGAAGACACCACCGCCATCGCCAAGGTGGAAGCCGAGCCGAAGCTCGAAGGCCGCCAGATGATGATGGTACTGGCGCCGCGGTAATCAAGCGACGGCTTGTATAGGTGAAAAAGCCGCCTTTCGGGGCGGCTTTTCCGATGAAAGGGTTTGATTTCCCGAAATTGCAGGGCTTGCGGCGAATCCCGTTGCACTTTCTCAGGACTTCGGTTACAAGCCCCCGTCCGAACGGTCCGGCAGGGCATGCCGTGGCCGTTCTTTACGCTGGAGACGACCTCGTCAGTCGATCTCATATCAAGAACATGGAGTAGCAAAATGCCCAAGATGAAGACGAAGTCCTCTGCCAAGAAGCGGTTCAAGATCACCGCCACCGGCAAGGTCGTAGCGGCTGCCGCCGGCAAGCGCCACGGCATGATCAAGCGGTCCAACAAGTTCATTCGCGACGCCCGTGGCACCATGGTGCTGGCCGAGCCCGATGGCAAGAAGGTCATCAAGAACTACCTGCCGAACGGTCTCTGAGACGTCTGGTACTTTTGGATTTTAAGGAGATCATGACATGGCACGTGTAAAACGCGGCGTAACCTCTCACGCCAAGCACAAGAAGACACTCAAGGCAGCCAAGGGTTTCTACGGCCGCCGCAAGAACACCATCCGCGCTGCAAAGGCTGCGGTTGATCGTTCCAAGCAGTTTGCCTACCGCGACCGCAAGGTCAACAAGCGCAACTTCCGCGCTCTGTGGATTCAGCGCATCAACGCAGCCGTCCGCGAATTCGGCCTGACCTACGGCCGCTTCATCGACGGTCTGAACAAGGCTGGCATCGAAATCGACCGCAAGGTTCTGTCCGACATGGCTATCCATGAGCCGGCAGCCTTCGGCAGCCTCGTCGAAGCTTCCAAGAAGGCGCTCGCCTATCTCAAGGAAGCCGGCACGGCAAACGAGTTTGAAAGCGCGGTCAAGTAAACCAGCGCTTCCCAGACTTCATTTCTAGTATTGGGGAACCCGCGCTGGCAGGGCTGGCGCGGGTTTTCTTATGGGCCGGCAGGTCCACCACAGCGTCTTGAACAGGAAAGCGAAGGGCGGCAGATGCTCCCCGAACTGAAGGACGAGGATATCGCGGTGATGCTGGCAGCGCTTGCCGGCGGGACCCGCCGTGTCCAGCGCGTCTCGCTTTCCGATCGCGATGTCTGGATCAAGCGCTACAATCGCCTCGGCCCCCGGCTCGGGCCGCGTTTTCAGTGGCTGTTCTCCCGCCTCGTCCGCCAGCCCGTCCTGCGGCCAGCGCCGCTGCTCGATGCCCAGGGCATGCTGGAGCGGGAGGTGCGGCAGATTTCCCGTCTTTCCGAGGCCGGTTTCCTGACGCCGACTGTTCTCTACAGGGGCCAATCGGCCATCGTGCTCTCCAATCTCGGCCAGTCCGTCGAGCGGCAGATGAAGTCGGTCAAAACCGATCCTGCCGTCCATGACGCCTTTCTGGTGCGTTGCGGGCTGGAGCTTGGCCGGCTGCATGCCGCTGGCCTCTGCCACGGGCGCCCGCACCCGCGCGATTTCGTCATCGAAGACGGCCGGTTCGGCTTTCTCGATTTCGAGGAAGAGCCGGCCGCCGTGATGCCGCTGGCGACTGCGCAGGCACGAGATATCTGGCTGTTGTTCCTGCAGGTCGCAAGCCGCTGCCTGAAGCCGGAAACCCCGGCCGCAACGCTTGCCGCCTGGCGCAGCAACCGCCCGGCCGAGGCCGAGACGGCGCTCGCCGACATCGTCCCTTTCTTCGCGCGGCTTCTTCCCGTTGCCCGGCTTCTCACCCGTCTGCGGGCCGGCAAGGATGTCATGCGATTTATTTCCGCCACCGATTTTCTGCAGTCGGCCACCCGCGCCCGACACTGACAAAAACCCTTACCCGATTACTCCCGCACGTGAAGGCAGGACAGAATGAGCGAACTCGACACACTGCAACACACCCTTCTCTCCGATATCGTCGCTGCCGCCGATGAGGCGGCGATCGAAGCCGTGCGCGTTTCGGCGCTGGGCAAGAAGGGCTCGATCTCCGAGCTTCTGAAGACGCTCGGCACCATGACGCCGGAAGAGCGCCAGACCCGCGGCGCCGCCATCAACGCGCTGAAGACCGTGGTCGGCGATGCGATCGCCGCCCGCAAGAGCGAACTCAAGGATCAGGCGATCAACGCCCGTCTCGCTCGCGAGACCGTCGATATCTCGCTTCCGGTCCGCTCTTCGCCGGCCGAGCGCGGCCGCATCCATCCGATCAGCCAGATCATCGACGAGATCACTGCGATCTTCGCCGATATGGGCTTCTCCATCGCCGAAGGCCCGGATATCGAGACCGACTATTATAACTTCACGGCGCTGAACTTCCCCGAGGGGCACCCGGCCCGCGAGATGCACGACACCTTCTTCTTCAGTCCCGATGAGAAGGGCGAGCGCAAGGTGCTGCGCACCCATACCTCGCCGGTGCAGATCCGCACCATGGAGGCCCAGAAGCCGCCGATCCGCATCATCATCCCCGGCAAGACCTACCGGCAGGATTCGGACGCCACCCATTCGCCGATGTTCCATCAGGTGGAAGGCCTCGTCGTCGATACCAAGTCCAACGTCGCCAACATGCGCTGGATTCTGGAGGAGTTCTGCAAGGCCTTCTTCGAGGTGGACAATGTGACGATGCGCTTCCGCCCGTCCTTCTTCCCCTTCACCGAGCCGTCCTTCGAAGTCGATATCCAGTGCGACCGCTCCTCCGGCCCGATCGTCAAGTTCGGCGAGGGCACCGACTGGATGGAAATCCTCGGCTGCGGCATGGTGCACCCGAACGTTCTGCGCGCCGGCGGTCTCGATCCCGACGTCTATCAGGGCTTCGCCTGGGGCATGGGCCTCGACCGCATCGCCATGCTGAAATACGGCATGCCGGACCTGCGCAACTTCTTCGACGCCGACGTGCGCTGGATGAGCCACTACGGCTTCCGCCCGCTCGACATGCCGACACTGTTCGGCGGCCTGAGCGCCTGATCGCCCGGCCCGCAAAAAATATTAGGAAACGAGCAAGACAATGAAGTTCACTCTCTCCTGGCTGAAAGACCATCTGGAAACGGATGCCACCCTCGAACAGATCTGCGAGCGCCTGACGGCGATCGGGCTCGAAGTCGAGGACGTCGATGACAAGGCCGCCTTCAAGCCCTTCGTTATCGCCAAGATCGTCTCGGCGGAAAAGCATCCGCAGGCCGACAAGCTCAAGGTGCTGATGGTCGATACCGGCGCAGGCGCGCCGGTGCAGGTCGTCTGCGGCGCGCCGAATGCGCGCGCCGGCCTCGTCGGTGCCTTTGCCGCTCCAGGCTCCTATGTTCCCGGCATCGACGTGACGCTCTCGGTCGGCACCATCCGCGGCGTCGAAAGCCGCGGCATGATGTGCTCCGAGCGCGAGCTGCAGATGTCCGACAATCATGACGGCATCATCGATCTGCCGGAAGATGCACCGGTCGGCCAGAGCTTTGCGGCTTACGTCGGCCTCGACGATCCGCTGATCGAAATCAACCTGACGCCGAACCGTCCGGACTGCACATCCATCCGCGGCATCGCCCGCGATCTCGCCGCTTCCGGCCTCGGCACGCTGAAGGCCGCGCCGGCAAACACGTTTGCCGTCGAAGGCGAGACGCCGGTCAAGGTGAAGCTCGATCTCGGCGCCGACACCTATCTCTGCCCCGGCTTCGCCCTGCGTCTCGTGCGCGGCGTCAAGAACGGCCCGAGCCCGAAGTGGATGCAGCAGCGCCTGCTCGCCATCGGTCTTCGCCCGATCAACGCGCTGGTCGATGTCACCAACTACATGACCTTCGATCAGGGCCGTCCGCTGCACGTCTTCGACGCGGCCAAGGTCAAGGGCAACCTCACCGTCCGCCGCGCCGCCGAAGGCGAGAAGGTGCTGGCGCTCGATACCCGCGAATACACTCTTTCGCCGGCTAACGTCGTCATCGCCGACGAGAAGGGCGTCGAGTCGATCGGCGGCATCATGGGCGGCGAGCATTCCGGCTGCGACGAGAACACGACCGACGTTCTGATCGAATCGGCGCTCTGGGACCCGATGAACATCGCAAAGAGCGGCCGCGGTCTCGGCATCATCACCGATGCCCGCTATCGCTTCGAGCGCGGCGTCGATCCGGAATACATGGTTCCGGGCCTCGATGCGGCGACCCAGCTGATCGTCGACATCTGCGGCGGCACGGCCGCCAAGGCAGATGTCGTCGGTTATGCCGGCTACACGCCGAAGATCGTCGATTTCCCGGTCTCCGAGGTCAAGCGCCTGACGGGTCTGGACGTGAGTTCCGAGGAAAGCATCTCGATCCTCTCCAAGCTCGGCTTCGGCGTTCAGGGCTCCGGCGAGCGCGTCTCGGTGTCGGTTCCGTCCTGGCGGCCTGATGTCGACGGCAAGGCCGATCTGGTCGAGGAAGTCATGCGCATCCACGGCGTCGACTTCATCAAGCCGCAGCCGATCGAAAGCCATACCTCTGTCAACGGCCGCATCCTGACGACGCTGCAGATCCGCACCCGTCTTGCCAAGCGCGCGCTCGCCGCCCGCGGCATGCTCGAAGCCGTCACCTGGTCGTTCATCTCCAAGGCCCAGGCCGAGCTTTTCGGCGGCGGCGCCCCGGCGCTTTCGCTGGCAAACCCGATTGCCGCCGATATGTCGGACATGCGCCCCTCGCTGCTGCCAGGCCTGCTGACCGCCGCTCAGCGCAATGCCGACAAGGGCTTTGGCGACGTGGCGATCTTCGAGGTGTCCGGCACCTATGAGAACGATACGCCAACCGGCCAGCGCCGTGTTGCCGGCGGCATCCGCCGCGGCACGGCCTCGCTTGCCGGTGCCGGCCGCCTCTGGTCGAATGCGGCCAAGGGCGGCGGCAAGCCGGTCGATGTCTTCGACGCCAAGGCCGATGCGATCGCGGTTCTGGAAGCCTGCGGCGTGCCGATGGGCAATGTCCAGTTCGAGGCCGGCGGCCCTGCCTGGTATCACCCCGGCCGCTCCGGCACGATCAAGCTCGGCCCGAAGATCGTTCTCGGCACTTTCGGCGAATTCCACCCGAAGACGCTGGAAGCGCTCGATGTCTCCGGCGCCTTGGCGGGTTTCGAAATCTATGTCGACGCCATGCCCGAACCGAAGAAGAAGGCGACCCGCACCAAGCCGGCGCTGGAGCTTTCGCCTTTCCAGGCCGTCAAGCGCGACTTCGCCTTCGTCGTCGACCGCACGGTGGAAGCCGGCGCGATCCTGAAGGCAGCTTCCAGCGCCGACCGTAAGCTGGTGACCGGCGTCACCGTCTTCGACATCTTCGAAGGCGCCTCGCTCGGCGAAGGCAAGAAGTCGGTCGCCATCGAAGTGGTCATCCAGCCGGCCGAGCGCACGCTGACGGACGAGGATTTCGAAGCGCTCACCGCCAAGATCGTCGCCAATGTGACGAAATCGACCGGCGGCACCCTGCGCGCCTGAGAAAGCATGAAAAGTCCCCGGCGCGAAACCGGGGACTATTGCCTATGAAAGTGGGTGTTTTCCCTTCTCCCCCCGCGGGGAGAAGGTGGCCCGAAGGGCCGGATGAGGGGGACCTCGCCGTCCGCTTGGAAGCCAGCTAAATTCCTATTCTTCCGGCAGATAAACGGCGCCCACCACCCTGATCTTCTTCGGCAGGTCGAGCGTGAGGCTGCGCGTGCCGCGCAGCGGCGTATCGTTCCAGAGTGCCAGTTCCGTAGCGGCGGTCGTCTCGATAGACGTTTCCATCGCTACACTCTCGGGGTCATCCTCGGCCTTGAGCCGAGGGCTCATTTCCACCGACACGTCCTGTTTCCCCGCCAATGCCGCCTTGTAGAAGCGGCTCATGTCGCAGGCTTTCGATGCAGCGGCCGCGCGATAGGCGCCGGCATTGGGCAAGTCGGCATAGGCAGCGCCCGTCGTCAGTGAAATCATCGTATCTGCATCGCGATCCGCGCCGATCCGGTAGACGTCCATGGCCGGATCGTCGCAGATGAAACGGCATTGCGCGGCAAGCGACGTTACATCGCCGGCCGTGCTGAAGCCGGAATTCGGTGTCGGGAAATAATAACCGTCGGAGAGCCGCACACAGCGGGTTTCCATGCGCGCCGGGAGCTTCGTATGCTGGGCGGCAAGACGAATGTTTCCGCGTGCGGGCTTGGTGGTCGCGGCGACCTTGCCCGGCGCTGCACACATCGGCGCGGCGCCCTGAAGGCTCGCCAGCTTGACGCTGGCAGCCGAGATGCGGCCGGCGATTTCCCGGCAGGCAAAACCGCCGCCGGCAGCGCAATCGTGTTTTTCCTCGAAGCTGCGGTTGGCGGCGATCTGCCGCTTCAGCCGGGCGATCTCGCCGGCATGGGGGCCGGCTGAATCGCAGGGAGCGGCATGAGCCGAGGCAACCGGTAGCACCATGAGCAGCAGAAACAGAAGGGCGGCTGCGACAGCGCATCGATCGACGGACAGGCGGATCATCAAGACTGCTCCCGGCGGCCGCGCCGCCCCTTTGCCAGATTGCCGCCCTTCCTACTGCGAGACCGCGGCTTGCCCAAGCGAAAGCTTAACTATTGGTTAAGTCGTGTGGTTAAGACGCTCAGCCGGTCAGCATCGCCCGGAGCTTCTGGTTGATCGGCGCCGCCAGATAGCGGTCGCGATCGGCATCGGAAAGGTTCCGGCCAAAGCTTTTCAGCAGCTCCGGCATGGTCACCGGCGCGCCGTCAAAGGCGTGGTAGGTGATCGCATCGCCCACCTGCAGGGCGCCCTCGCGCAGCACCCGGCAATAGAAACCCGGCCGTCCGGCCTTGAGGAACAGCTGCGGAAAAGCGCGATCGCCCATGCGTGCGGCAAGTGTTGCGCAGGGAATGCGGGCGGAGCTGACTTCCAGGGTTACGCTCTCCGTCTCGAAACGGTCGCCGACGGCGATCCTGCGGCTGTCTACGGCTTCGATAACGAGGTTTTCGCCGAAGATGCCCGGTTCGATCCTGCGCCCCAATTCCTGCGACCACCAATCGAGATCGGCGGACCCCATGCAATAAACCGCCTGGTCCGGCCCGCCATGATGCTTGCGATTGCAGATGGCGTCGCCGATCAGCCCTTCGCGGTCGACCATCACGGCGGCATCGACAGGGTGCTTGAAAATCCCGGTCTTGTAGCTTTTCTCCGGCAGGCGTTCGGCGCGGCCGGTGCAGACGGCGAGAATTTTCATGGGCGAGGCAGCCTCCGTGGTGTTTCCGTTTCCAGGGGATATGGAGTAGAACCCGCCCATGGCAAAGCGAGTCACCGGTCCCGAAATCGAAAAACTGATCCAGCTCCTGGCGAAGGTGCCGGGGCTTGGACCCCGCTCCGCCCGGCGGGCGGCGCTGCACCTCGTCAAGAAGAAGGAGCAGCTGCTCGGTCCGCTCGCCGATGCAATGGCCGAGGCGCATCGCAAGGTTTGCACCTGCTCGACCTGCGGCAATGTCGATACCAGCGATCCCTGTAGCGTTTGCACCGATATCCGCCGCGACAATTCGGTGATCATCGTCGTCGAGGATGTTTCCGATCTCTGGGCGCTGGAGCGGGCAGGGGCGATGAACACCGCCTATCATGTGCTTGGCGGCACGCTGTCGCCGCTCGATGGCGTCGGGCCGGAAGACCTGAATATCCGCGGCCTTGTCGAGCGCATCGCCAAGGGCGGCGTGCGTGAGCTGATCATCGCCGTCAACGCCACGGTCGAGGGCACGACGACCGCCCATTACATCACCGACCAGCTCGAAGGCTTCGACATCAAGATCAGCCGGCTGGCCCATGGCGTTCCCGTCGGCGGTGAACTTGATTATCTGGACGAGGGCACGCTGACGGCGGCGCTGAGGGCAAGGACAAGCCTATGAAATTCATCGCTTCCTGGGTGATCGCCGCGATCCTCGCGCTTACGCCACTTCCGGCCCTTGCCGCCTCGAAGGCCGAAACAGAAGCCCAATTCCGGCAATGGCTGCAGCAGAGCCTTTGGCCGGAAGCTCAGAAGGCCGGCATTTCCGCCGCCGCCTTCAAGGCTGCTTTTGCCGATGTGAAGCTCAACTGGGACTTGCCCGATCTCGTGCCGCCCGGCACGAAGCCGCC
Source organism: Rhizobium sp. Root1212 (assembly GCF_001424985.1). GTDB lineage: Bacteria > Pseudomonadota > Alphaproteobacteria > Rhizobiales > Rhizobiaceae > Pararhizobium. The sequence continues at coordinate 1,328,251 of NZ_LMDA01000001.1, read as the reverse complement.
GGGCGAGCAGAAGCAGAGCCAGGCCGAGTTCTCCTCGCCCGGCGCCTATTTCTCGGAAAAGCGGCTGCAGGACCTGGCGGCGACCGGCCGCAGCCTTGCGAAAACCCATGCCGCCACGCTGCGCCGTATCGAGAAGGCCTATGGCGTTCCGGGCTCCGTCGTTCTGGCCATCTGGGGCCGCGAATCCGGCTTCGGACGCGCCAAGATCCCGCATCCGGTGATGGACGTGCTCGCCACCAAGGCCTTCATGTCGACGCGGCCGGAGCTTTTCCGCAAGGAACTGATCGCCGCCCTGCATATTCTCGAAAGCGGCGACGTGCGCGAGGCGGATATGCGCGGCTCCTGGGCCGGCGCCATGGGCCAGCCGCAGTTCCTGCCGTCGAGCTTCCTGCAATTTGCCGTCGATTTTGATGGCGACGGCCGGCGCGATATCTGGTCGTCAGTGCCGGATGTGCTCGGCTCGATCGCCCATTATCTTTCAAAAAAGGGCTGGCAGCGCGGCCGCGACTGGGGCTTTGAAGTCTCGATACCGGAAAACGTCTCCTGCGCGCAGGAAGGCCCCGATCTCGCCAAGCCGATTTCCGCGTGGGCCAAGACCGGTATCACCCGAATTTCCGGCAAGGCCTTTCCGTCGTCGGAAGCGTCCGCCAGCGGCATGATGCTGGTTCCCGCCGGCCGCCACGGCCCGGAATTCATCGTCACGCCGAACTTCTACGTGATCAAGGAATACAACAATTCCGATCTCTACGCGCTGTTCATCGGCAATCTCTCTGATCGCATCTCCTCCGGCGGTGGAGCGTTCCGCGGCAGCTGGGGCGATGTCGGCAAGATGCTGCGTTCGGATGTGCTGAAGATGCAGAAGAGCCTGCAGGCCAAGGGTTACGATGTCGGCAAGGCCGATGGCCTCGCCGGCTACAAGACCCGCCGCTCGCTCGGCGACTGGCAGGCGAAGAGCGGGCTGGCCGCAACGTGTTTTCCCGATGCGTCGCTGAAGGCGAAACTGTAAGCGCTCTCAGCTTTTGCTCAGCCTGACGATGGTCGAGCTGTCTCCATCCTCCGTCACGGCATAGACGGCGCCATCCGGCCCGACCTTGACGTCGCGAACGCGGGCATTGAGCGGCACGTGCTCCTCGAATTTCACCCGGTCGTCCTCCATGTGCAGCACGACGACGCCCTGCGCCACCAGCCCGCCGATCAGAATGGCATCCTTCCATTCCGGAATGGCATCGCCGTTATAGAACGCCATGCCCGAAGGCCCGATCACGGGGTCCCAATAATAAACCGGCTGCTCCATGCCTTCGGCGGCGGTGACGCCGTCGCCGATCGGCCTGCCGCTGTAATCGATGCCGTAGGTGATCACCGGCCAGCCGTAATTCTTGCCGGCTTCAGGCCGGTTCAGCTCGTCACCGCCTTTCGGCCCATGCTCCACCGTCCAGAGCCGCCCTTTTCCGTCGATGGCGGCTGCCTGCATGTTGCGATGGCCGTAGCTCCAGATTTCCGGCTGGGCGTCCTTTTTGCCGACAAAGGGATTGTCGGCCGGTGCCTTGCCATTGGCATCGATGCGGAAAACCTTGCCGAAGCCGCTCGACAAATCCTGCGCATGGACGCGGGTCTTGCGGTCGGAACGTTCGCCGACAGTCACATAGAGCATGTTGTCCGGTCCGAAGGCGAGGCGGGAGCCAAAATGCTTGGAGTTGGAATAGCTCGGCATCTGCCGGAAGATCACCTTGGTCTCTCCGAGCGAAGCCCCGTCCTCGTCTTCCACCAATCTGGCTGAGGCGACCGACGTGCCGTTGCCATCTTGGCGCGGCTCCGAGAAGGAGAAATAGATCAGGCGGGATTGCTCGAAATCCGGGGCCAGCGCCACATCCAGCAACCCACCCTGACCAGCTGAAACCACCTCGGGAATGCCCTCCACCTCCTTCATCCCGCCGCGTTTTGCCGCGACGATATGGATCGCGCCGTCCTTGGCCGTCACCAGCATGCGCCCGTCGGGCAGGAACTCCATCGCCCAGAGATGCGGCAGGCCCGTGGCGATAACGTCCGCTTTGATCGCAACGGCCTTGACCGGCTGCGGTGCGCGGGTCTGGCCTTCGAAGGCGGGCGTCTGTCCCTTGCCGTTCGGCGCCCGCGTTTCGACGGGTTCGCCAGCCGATTGTGAAAAGGCAGGACCGGCGAGCGCCAGCGAAAGAGCGGTCAACAAAAGAGGGGATGCGCGCATGGGAAGGCTCCTGTCTACGAAGGGGCGTTGGCCGTCAACGCAACCGACCACCTTTCGTTGCAGGTAGGCCGATCAACATCGAATCAACAAGAGTTTATTGCCGCATTGGTGGCCGAGGACCGATCGCCCTTCAGCTCCGGCCGTCCTGAGTTGAAGGGCGGTTGGTCCTAGTGGTGCAGGTCCACCTGCTGCTTATAGCGTTCGTAGTCGTAGGGAACGATGGTCTGGCGCTCGATCATCCGGTGGACGCGCGGTGCGGCGCTACCCCGGTGCAGCGCAGCAATCTCGTCGCCGATGGCGGCATCCGCCTGCGTTCGGCGCTGGTTGTGGCGCACATATTCCACCCAGGTCGGCACGTGATAGGTCTCGGTCCAGACGGTCGGGTTTTCAAGGTCGCGCATCAGGCCCCATTGCCCGGCCCCGTCGCGGATGCGGATGCGCCGGCGTTCGGCCATGGCGGTCAGGAATTTCGGCACGTCCTCGTCGGCGATCTCGTAGTCGATCATGATGACGATCGGCCCGCTGCGCGGCTTGAGGTCGAGTTGCAGCAGCGGCTCGGAAAAGCGGTTGAGCGGATCGAGGTTCAGCGCCTTGAATTCCGGCAGGATCAGGTAGAAGCCGATGGCCGCGCCGACGACCATCAGCGAGGCGGAACAGAGCAGCGCGAATTCCGCCCCGTAGGATTCCGCCGTCACGCCCCACAGCCAGCTGCCCGCCGCCATGCCGCCGAAAGTGGTCGTCTGATAGAGCGACAGCGCCCGTCCCACCACCCAGCGCGGCGTGGAAAGCTGCACCGTCGTATTGAACAGCGACAGCGCCAGCACCCAGCCGGCGCCGGCGCCGAGCAGCGCGATGCTGGTGATCAGGCTGCTGGTGCTGACCGCCGTGACGATGCTGGAAACGGCAAAGGCGGCAAAGGCGAGCCGCACGATCATTTCGCTCGACATGCGCTCGCGCAGCCGCGCGCTCAGCAGCGCCCCGCCGATTGCGCCAAACCCGAAGGCGCCGAGCAGGATGCCGTAGGTCAGCGGGCCGCCGGCGACGAGATCGCGGGCCACCAGCGGCAAAAGCGCCAGGATGGCGCTGGCCGAGAGACCGAAGACGAAGCTCCTGAGCATCACCTTCAGGATGTTCGGCGACATCGCGACATAGCGCAGGCCGGCGGAGATCGCCCGTCCCAGCGATTCCCGCGGCAATGTCGGCAGCGCCTCGTCGCGCCGCCAGCGGACCAGCGCGAAGATCAGCGCCAGATAACTGAAGGCATTGACCGCGAAGGCGGCGGCGGCACCGGCGGCTGCGACGATCGCACCGCCGATCGCCGGACCCACGCTGCGGGTCATGTTGAAGCCCATGCTGTTCAGCGCCACCGCACTCGGCAGGTCGTCGCGCGGCACCATGTCGCCGACGGAGGCCTGCCAGGAGGGGTTGTTGAGCGCCGTGCCGCAGCCGATCAGGAAGGTGAAAAGCAGCAGTGTCCACGGCGTCAAAAGCTCGAACCAGGCAACCACCGTCAGGCCGATCGAGACGACGAGCATGAAGCTCTGCGCCGTCAGCATGATGCGGCGTCGGTCGAAATTATCGGCGAGCGCGCCCGAGACCAGCGAAAACAGCATGATCGGCAGCGTGGTGGAGGCCTGCACCAGCGCCACCATGTCGGCGGAGGAGGAGAGCGAGGTCATCAGCCACGCCGCACCGACGGCCTGTACCAGTCCGCCGAAATTCGAGGCAAGGCTGGCGATCCAGATCGTGCGGAATGTTTCGTGCCGGAACGGCGCGAGCGGCGATGGCGACACGGCGAGGCCCCTTTCTCATGTCTTTGCGCGAACATAGAACAGGCACCATCCGAGGCAACCATGTTTTGCGTTTTGGCGTGAGGTCATTTCTCGCCATCCGGCGGCTCTCGTGCCTGTCTTTGACGCATACCTTGCAATTGCGGACAATGAAGCGTATATGACGCTCAAATTCTTGATCGGTTGATGAAGAGTGGGCCCGTCAGGACCCGCTCTTTTTTATTACCGATGACACGGGAGAGCATCGTTTGTCCGACACCACGCCGGCCGCATTTGAACAGGAGCCGCGTCTCGTCACCGAGACCGGCATCGACCAGCGCGTCGCCGAAATCATCGAACCCGTCCTCGTGCCCATGGGCTACCAGCTGGTGCGCGTGCGCCTGTCGTCGCAGAACGGCGCGACGCTGCAGATCATGGCCGAGCGCACCGACGGCACCATGACGGTCGAGGATTGCGAAGCCATTTCGACGGCGATCTCGCCGGTCCTCGACGTGGAAGACCCGATCGACAAGCAGTATCATTTGGAAGTGTCGTCGCCGGGCATCGACCGGCCGATGGTGCGCAAGTCCGATTTCAGCCGCTGGGCCGGCCATCTGGTCAAGGTGGAAACTTCGGTTATCGTCGAGAACCGCAAGCGGTTCCGCGGCAAGATCACCGGCACCGACGACGAAGGCTTCACCATCGAGCGCGACCAGCCGGCCTATGGCGAAGAGCCCACCGTCAAGATCCCGTTCACGGCCCTTGCCGAAGCACGGCTGATCCTGACGGACGACCTCATCCGCGACGCATTGACGGCCGACAAGAAGGCCAAGGCTGCCCAGGCCGCAGAAGGCGTGGCAGCCAACGAAAACTTCGAAGACGAAGATTCGCCGATCAACTGAGCTTAAGAGCGCGGACGCCTTCAGAACGAGGCCCGCCTATCAGACGGAGATTTTAAAATGGCAGTGAGTGCTAACCGGCTCGAACTTCTGCAGATCGCGGATGCCGTCGCGCGCGAAAAGGTCATCGACCGCGAAATCGTTCTGGCCGCCATGGCCGACGCGATCCAGAAGGCCGCCCGCTCGCGCTACGGTTCGGAAAGCAACATCCGCGCCGACATCAATTCCAAGACCGGCGAAATCCGCCTGCAGCGCCTTCTCGAAGTGGTCGAGCACGCCGAGGACTACTCGACGCAGATCCCGCTCGAACTGGCCCGCGACCGCAACCCGGATGCCAAGCTTGGCGATTTCATCGCCGATCCGCTGCCGCCGATGGATTTCGGCCGCATCGCCGCCCAGTCGGCCAAGCAGGTCATCGTCCAGAAGGTTCGCGAAGCCGAACGTGACCGCCAGTTCGACGAGTTCAAGGATCGCATCGGCGAAATCGTCAACGGCACGGTCAAGCGCGTCGAATACGGCAACGTCATCGTCGATCTCGGCCGTGGCGAAGGCATCATCCGCCGCGACGAAATGATCCCGCGCGAAAACATGCGCTATGGCGATCGCGTCCGCGCCTACGTCTACGATGTCCGTCGCGAACAGCGCGGCCCGCAGATTTTCTTGTCGCGTACCCATCCGCAGTTCATGGTGAAGCTGTTCACCATGGAAGTGCCGGAAATCTACGACGGCATCATCCAGATCCGCTCGGTTGCCCGCGATCCGGGTTCGCGCGCCAAGATCGCCGTCATCTCGAACGACAGCTCGATCGATCCGGTCGGCGCCTGCGTCGGTATGCGCGGTTCGCGCGTTCAGGCCGTTGTCGGCGAGCTGCAGGGCGAAAAGATCGACATCATTCCGTGGTCCCAGGACCCGGCGTCGTTCATCGTCAACGCGCTGCAGCCGGCTGAAGTCGCCAAGGTCGTTCTCGACGAGGATGCGGAACGCATCGAAGTGGTCGTTCCGGACGAGCAGCTGTCGCTCGCCATCGGTCGCCGCGGCCAGAACGTTCGCCTGGCCTCGCAGCTCACCGGCTGGGATATCGACATCATGACGGAAGCCGAGGAATCGGAACGCCGTCAGAAGGAATTCAACGAACGCACCGCTCTCTTCATGGAAGCGCTCGACGTCGACGAGATGGTCGGCCAGGTTCTGGCTTCGGAAGGCTTCGCGGCCGTCGAAGAGCTTGCCTATGTCGATCTCGACGAAATCGCTTCGATCGACGGCTTCGACGAGGAAACGGCAAACGAACTCCAGACCCGCGCCCGCGAATATCTGGAGAAGATCGAGGCCGAGATGGACGTCAAGCGCAAGGAACTCGGCGTTGCCGACGAACTGCGCTCGATCGACGGCATGACCGGCCAGATGCTGGTTGCGCTCGGCGAAGACGGCATCAAGACCATGGAAGACTTTGCAGGCTGCGCTGCCGACGATCTGGTCGGCTGGTCGGAACGCAAGAACGGCGAGACCAAGCGTTTCGAAGGCCTGTTCTCCAAGTTCGAGGTTTCGCGTACCGAAGCCGAGCGCATGGTTCTGCAGGCGCGTCTCGCTGCCGGCTGGATCACCGAAGAGGATCTCGCCCGCGAAGAGGCTGCTCTTGAAGAAGTTGTCGAAGGCGCCGAGGAAGACGCCTGAGCGGCGTCTTTCTGATCGGTGATGCAGGCAGAGAATAACACCCCCGAGGGGGATGATGACGACGCTCCGGTCAATGGCCGCATGTGCATCGTCACCCGCGAGACAGGCGACCCGGATAATCTTATCCGGTTCGTTGCAGCCCCCGACGGCCGCGTGGTTCCGGATTTGAAGCGAAAGCTTCCCGGCCGCGGCTGCTGGGTGAAGGCCGAGCGTCCGGTTCTGGAAAAGGCGATCGCGCGCAAGCTTTTTGCGCGGGCCTTGAAAGCGGACGTAGTGGCAGGCCCGGAGCTTGCCGACGAGGTGGACCAGCTTTTGTCGGCCCAGCTCTTCGGCATGATGAACATGGCGCGCAAGGCGGCCCAGTTCGTCACCGGGGCTGCGAAAGTGGAGCAGGCCGTGCGCGGTCTGGCTGCAATCGCAACCTTCCATGCGGTGGATGCCGCAGCGGACGGGGTGCGAAAAATAGACCAGGCGCGCAAGGCGATGAGCTTTGTCGCCGAAGACGGACAGGAAATACCCTCGTTCCGCTTCCATACGGAGGCGGAAATGGAGGGGCTTTTGGCAAGTAATGCTTTTATCCATGCCTGCGCGCTTGCAGGGCAGGCGGGTGAAGGTGTAGTGAAGCGCGCAAACATGCTCGAACGATACCGGGGAACCGTCCCTGCCCGAGCCGCTGGCGACGCGCGCCAGACGAGATCATGACGCGGGTCACCGGCCGAGACCGGAGCCATCGCGAACGCAAGTCAATCGAACGACGGGGTCTGGTGATACGCATCCGGCCCTGATCTTAGGAACGGAACGGAATGACCGACAACAACGACGACAAGACATTCGGCAAGAAGACGCTGACCCTGCGCCCCTCGGGCGTCAACCAGGGAACGGTCCGCCAGGACATGGGGCGCGGCCGGACCAAGGCTGTCGTCGTGGAAACCCGCAAACGCCGCCCGCATCGCCCGGAAGATGAAAAGCCGGTGACGCCGATCACCCCGGTCGCGCGTGCGCCCGAGCCGCGTCCGGCTCCCGTCCAGCAGCCGCAGCGCCCGGCCCCGAGCCAGCAGCAGCGGCCCGACAACAATCGTCCGCGCACAGGCGTCGTGCTCAACCAGCTTTCCGCCGGTGAGATCGATGCTCGCCGTCGCGCGCTGGCCGAAGCCCAGATCCGCGACGCCGAGGAAGCCAAGGCTCGTGCCGCTGAAGAAGCGCGCCGCGCCGCCGAGGAAGCCGCTCGCCTGAAGGCCGAGCAGGAAGAGGCCGCTCGCCTCGCCGCCATCGAGGCCGCACGCCCTGCCGCCGAGCGCGAAGCCGAAAAGGCTGCCGCCGAAGCCAAGGCTGCTGCGGAAGCGAAAGCCGCCGAAGACGCAAAGGCCGCTGCCGAGCAGGCCGCTGCCGCACCTGCGGTCGTTGCTCGCCGTAGCGACGCCCCGGCGTCGCGTCCGCAGACAGCCCGTCCCGGCACCGCTGCCCCCGCGCCAGGCCCTGCCGGTCGTGGTCGCGGCGAAGACGACGATGCCCGCCCGAACCGTGGCGGCGCTGCAGCACCGGCGCGTGGCAAGGTCACCCGTCCCGAGCCTGCCAAGGTTCCGGCTCGTCCGAAGGCCGACGACGCCCGTCGCCAGGGCAAGCTGACGCTGACCGCCGCTCTCGACGACGAGGGCAGCTCGCGCGGCCGCTCCATGGCTGCGATGCGTCGCCGCCAGGAGAAGTTCCGCCGCAGCCAGATGCAGGAAACCCGCGAAAAGGTTATGCGCGAAGTGATCCTTCCGGAAACCATTACCATCCAGGAACTGTCGCAGCGCATGTCCGAACGCGCCGTCGATGTCATCAAGTTCCTGATGAAGGAAGGCCAGATGATGAAGCCGGGCGACGTCATCGACGCCGATCTGGCTGAACTGATCGCCGTCGAATTCGGCCACACGGTCAAGCGCGTCTCCGAGTCCGACGTTGAAGAAGGCATCTTCGACGTGAAGGATGACGAAGGCGAAATGCAGCCGCGTCCGCCGATCGTCACGATCATGGGTCACGTCGACCACGGCAAGACCTCGCTTCTGGATGCGATCCGCAAGACCAACGTCGTCTCGGGCGAAGCCGGTGGCATCACCCAGCATATCGGCGCCTATCAGGTCGAGCACAACGGCCACAAGATCACCTTCATCGACACCCCCGGCCACGCCGCCTTCACGGCGATGCGTGCCCGTGGTGCCCAGGCGACAGATATCGCGATCCTCGTGGTTGCCGCTGACGACAGCGTCATGCCGCAGACGATCGAATCCATCAATCACGCCAAGGCTGCCGGCGTTCCGATCATCGTGGCGATCAACAAGATCGACAAGCACGAGGCCGATCCGCAGAAGGTCCGCAACCAGCTGCTCCAGCACGACGTCTTCGTCGAAACCATGGGCGGTGAAGTGCTCGACGTCGAAGTTTCGGCCAAGAACCGCGTCAACCTCGACAAGCTGCTCGAAGCCGTGCTGCTGCAGGCCGAAATCCTCGACCTCAAGGCCGATGCGAGCCGCACCGCCGAAGGTACGGTCATCGAGGCCCAGCTCGATCGCGGCCGCGGTGCCGTCGCAACCGTGCTGATCCAGAAGGGCACGCTGAAGCCCGGCCAGATCATCGTTGCCGGCGATCAGTGGGGCCGCGTTCGCGCCCTCGTCAACGACCGTGGCGAACACGTCAAGGAAGCCGGTCCGTCCATGCCGGTCGAGGTTCTCGGCCTGTCGGGCACGCCTGCTGCCGGTGACCGCTTCGCCGTCGTCGAAAACGAAAGCCGCGCCCGCGAAGTCTCCGAATATCGCCAGCGTCTGGCCCGCGATAAGGCCGTAGCCCGTGCAACGGGCCAGCGCGGCTCGCTCGAGCAGATGATGAGCCAGCTGCAGAACACCGGTCTCAAGGAGTTCCCGCTGGTCATCAAGGGCGACGTGCAGGGCTCGATCGAAGCCATTGCCGGCGCGCTCGAAAAGCTTGGCAACGACGAGGTGCGTGCCCGCATCGTTCATTCGGGCGCCGGTGCGATCACCGAGTCGGATATCTCGCTTGCCGAGGCATCCGATGCCGCGATCATCGGCTTCAACGTCCGCGCCAACGCCCAGGCCCGCACGGCCGCCGAGCGTGGTGGTATCGAGATCCGCTACTACAACATCATCTACGATCTGGTGGATGACGTGAAGTCGGCGATGTCGGGCCTGCTTTCGCCGGAACGTCGCGAAACCTTCCTCGGCAATGCCGAAATCCTGGAGGTGTTCAACATCACCAAGGTCGGCAAGGTTGCAGGTTGCCGCGTGGTCGAGGGCAAGGTCGAACGCGGTGCCGGCGTGCGCCTCATCCGCGACAACGTCGTCATCCACGAAGGCAAGCTCAAGACCCTCAAGCGCTTCAAGGACGAAGTCTCGGAAGTACCGGTCGGCCAGGAATGCGGCATGGCCTTCGAAAACTACGAAGACATCCGCGCCGGAGACACCATCGAGTGCTTCCGCGTCGAGCACATCACCCGCACGCTGTAATCCGGCACGGGTTCAAGGATACGAAAATGGCGGCTTTCGGGCCGCCATTTTTTTGTGTCCAGCTTCCCCGCTGGGGTCGCGTCGACGCATCTTCCATTTGATCCGGATCAAGGCGAGCCATCACCGCCGATGCGATGGTGAGCGAAACCGGGGAGGTGGAACGGCACGATCGCGCCGCCTCTCCGAAGACGCCGTCTGGAGAATGCGGATGCTCGACGAGAGAGAAGCCACGCCGAAGGTGGAAACGCTGGATGCGGTTGCCGTCAATTCGGCCAAGACCCGCCAGCCGCTTTATGCTGCGCGCAAGAAGGTGTTTCCCAAGCGTGCCTCCGGCAATTTCCGCCGCTTCAAATGGATCGTCATGGGGATCACGCTGGCGATCTACTATCTGACGCCTTGGCTGCGCTTCGATCGCGGACCCTATGCGCCGGATCAGGCCGTGCTGGTCGATCTTGCCAATCGCCGCTTCTATTTCTTCTTCATCGAGATATGGCCGCAGGAATTCATCTTCGTCGCCGGCCTGCTGGTCATGGCCGGCATCGGCCTGTTTCTCGTCACCTCGGTCGTCGGCCGCGCCTGGTGCGGCTACACCTGTCCGCAGACGGTGTGGGTCGATCTCTTCCTCGTTGTCGAGCGCTGGGTGGAGGGCGACCGCAACGCCCGCATGAAGCTCGATGCCGCCCCGATGAGCGTGCGCAAGTTCTGGCTCAGAAGCGTCAAGCATTCGATCTGGCTGGTGATCGCGGTTGCGACCGGCGGCGCCTGGATTTTCTATTTCGCAGATGCGCCGACGCTTTTGCGCGAGGTCGTGACCGGCGAGGCCGCCCCCGTCGCCTATATCACCATCGCCGTGCTGACGGCCACGACCTATACCTTCGGCGGGCTGATGCGCGAGCAGGTCTGCACCTATATGTGCCCTTGGCCGCGCATCCAGGCCGTGATGCTGGACGAGACCTCGCTTACCGTCACCTATAACGACTGGCGCGGCGAACCCCGCAGCCGGCACCAGAAGAAGGCGGCCGCCGCCGGAACGCCGGCGGGCGATTGCGTCGATTGCAACGCCTGCGTCGCCGTCTGCCCCATGGGCATCGATATCCGCGACGGCCAGCAGTTGGAATGCATCACCTGCGCGCTGTGCATCGATGCCTGCGACGGCGTGATGGACAAGCTCGGCCGGGAGCGCGGCCTGATCTCCTATGCCACCCTCAACGATTACAACGCCAATATGGCCATCGCGACCGCCGGCGGCACCCGGCCGATCACGCCGTCGCTGGTGCGGACATCGAGCGGCGGGCTTTCCCCGGCGCTCTCCCACGTGAAGCTGAAGACGGTCTTCAAGCCGCGCACCCTGCTTTATGCCGGCCTCTGGGCGTTGATGGGCGTCGGCCTTCTCGTCGGGCTGGCAACGCGCGACCGCATGGAAATCAACGTGCTGAGGGATCGCAATCCGCAATATGTGCTGCTGTCGGATGGTTCGATCCGCAACGGCTATACGGTCAAGCTGCTCAACATGCGGCCGGAGCCGCGGGCGTTCACACTGCGCATGGAAGGCCTGCCCAATGCCACGATGACGGCGACAGGGCTCGAAACCGCTGATGATGGCACCCTCGTCGTGCCGGTCGAGCCCGACCGGCTGCGCACCATCAAACTCTTCGTGCGCCAGCCGTCGGCAGATGCGGCGCCCGGCGCCGTCAGCTTCGATTTCATCGCCGAAGACCGCGGCAGCGCTGAGCGAAGCACCTACCGCGCCAGCTTTGAAACGCCGGAGACAAAGAAATGAAAACCGCAGCCTCCCGTCCCCGCGAATTCACCGGCCGGCATATGCTTGCCATCCTCGTCGCCTTCTTCGGCACGGTCATCGCCGTCAACATGGTGATGTTCAGCTTCGCCAAATCCAGCTGGACCGGCCTTGTCGTCGAAAACTCCTATGTGGCGAGCCAGCATTTCAACGAAGGGCTGGCCGCCGCGCGCAAACAGGAGGCCTTGGGCTGGAGCATGGATTTCGCCATCGCCGACGGTCGTTTCCGCTACCGGCTGACGGATAAGACGGGCAAGCCGGTGGCCGTGCGCTCGGCATCCGCCATCTTCCGCCACCCCGCCTATCAGGGGGCCGACTGGACGACGACGCTGACGCCCGCTGCAGATGGTCTGCTCACCTCCGCGGATACCCCGCGTGACGGTATCTGGTCGGTCGAGATCAACGCGGATGCCGGTCTCGACACGCCCTATCGCAGCACCATGCGCATCACCATTCACGATGGAGTCTTCAAATGAGCTGCTGCGCTCCCGGAACCGAAGGCGGGCTCGATGCCACCCGGCTGCCGGGCATCGACGAACTGAGGCTCGAAAGCCGCGCCCTCGGCAACGGCCTGATGCAGACGGAGCTTTCCGTGCCCGCCATCCATTGCGGCGCCTGCATCACCCTGATCGAAAGGGAGCTTGGCAGCCTGGACAATGTCGAGAGCGCCCGCGTCAATCTCTCGAGCCGCCGCGTCACCGTCTGCTGGAAGGACGACGGTGCCCCGCAATTCGTCGAGAAACTGTCCGGGCTCGGCTATCCCGCCCATCTCTTCGACACCGAGGCGGCCGAAAGCGACAAGACCCGCAGCGAGCTGATGCGCGCCATCGCCGTCTCCGGCTTTGCTGCCGGCAATATCATGCTGCTGTCGGTCTCCGTCTGGTCGGGAGCCGATGGCGCGACGCGCGATCTCTTCCATTGGCTTTCGGCGCTCATCGCCCTGCCGGCCCTGCTGTTTGCCGGCCGCATCTATTTCCGTTCCGCCTGGAATGCGCTGAAGCACGGCCGCATGAACATGGATGTGCCGATTGCGCTCGGCGTCTCGCTCGCCTTCGGCATGAGCCTCTACGAAACCCTGCATCATGGCGAGCATGCCTATTTCGATGCGTCCGTCTCGCTGCTGTTCTTCCTGCTGATCGGCCGCACGCTGGATCACGTCATGCGCGACCGCGCCCGTGCCGCCGTGAAAGGGCTCGTCCGGCTGTCACCGAAAGGCGCCGTCGTGCTGCGCGAGGACGGCAGCCGCAACTATCTGCCGCTTGGCGAAATCACGGTCGGCATGCAGCTTCTCGTCGCCGCCGGCGAGCGCGTTCCGGTCGATGGCATCGTGGTCGATGGCCTGTCGGACATGGATTGCTCCCTCGTCAACGGCGAATCCGCACCGCAGCCGACAAACAAGGGCGACGCCGTCCGCGCCGGTACGCTGAACCTCACGGGACCGCTCACCATCCGCGTTACGGCGGTCGCCCGTGAATCCTTTCTCGCCGAAATCGTCCGCTTGATGGAAGCCGCCGAGAGCGGCCGTGGCACCTATCGCCGCATCGCAGACCGCGCCTCCGCGCTCTATTCGCCGGTCGTGCACCTGACTGCGCTTCTCACCTGCATCGGCTGGCTCTTCGTCTCCGGCGACTGGCATAGGGCGATCACCATCGCCATCGCCGTGCTGATCATCACCTGCCCCTGCGCGCTCGGCCTTGCCGTGCCGATCGTCCAGGTCGTCGCCGCCCGCCGCCTGTTCGAAAACGGCATCATGGTCAAGGACGGCTCGGCGATGGAGCGGCTGGCCGAGATCGACACCGCCGTCTTCGACAAGACCGGCACGCTCACCGCCGGTCACCCCGTCGCCACATCGATCTTCAGTGAAAGCCCCCGCGCGCTCGAGATCGCCTCCGCGCTCGCCGCCCTGTCGCGCCACCCGAGCGCGCGGGCGATCGTCGATGCCTATCCGGCATCCACACTGCCGTTCGAAGAGGTGAGGGAACATCCCGGCCTCGGTATTTCGGCACAGCTCGGCGGCAAGCGCTACCGCCTCGGCCGCGCCTGCTGGGCGCTGCGCGACCCGGAAACGGCCGCTGGTGCCGCCACCGTGCTCGGCGTCGAGGGAGCTTGCGGCGCCGGCTTCTCCTTCACCGACCGGCTGCGTGCCGACGCACCGCAGGTCATCGCCACCCTGCGTTCAGCCGGCATTGCCATCGAAATGCTCTCGGGCGACCGCACCGCCGCCGTAACCGAAACCGCAAAAGCCCTCGGCATCGATCATTGGCAGGCAGAAGTGCTGCCCGGCGACAAGGTCGGCCGGCTGAACGAACTGGCACTGGAGGGGCATTCCGTCCTGATGGTGGGCGACGGCCTCAACGATGCGCCTGCCCTTGCCGCCGCCCATGTCTCGATGGCGCCGGCCAGCGCCGCCGATATCGGCCGCAATGCCGCCGATTTCGTCTTCCTGCGCGAAAGCCTGTCGGCCGTACCGCTGGCGCTGTCGGTCTCGCGCGAGGCCGGCAAGCTGATCCGGCAGAATTTCGCACTGGCGATCGGCTACAATGCGCTGGCCGTCCCGGTCGCGATCCTCGGCTATGTCACGCCGCTGGTCGCCGCCATCGCCATGTCGGTGTCCTCGATCCTCGTCATCGCCAATGCCCTTCGGCTGCGAGCACCCACGCTGCAGCCGGAAAAAGGCGAGGGCAGGGCTCCCGCGCTGGAGGTCGCCGCGCCATGACCATGCTGCTGTTTCTTATTCCCGTTGCGCTTTTCCTCGGCGGCCTCGGCCTCGTCGCCTTCCTCTGGGCGCTGAAAAGCGGCCAGTACGAAGACCTCGACGGCGCCGCCGAGCGAATCTTCATCGAAAACGACGAAAACCCGGAGACGGCCCATGCACGCCCGCGCCGCTGAAACACAATCCTTCGCGCCCCTGTCGGAGATCTGGGGCGAACAACTGGCGCTCTGCGACGCGCTGGAGCATATGGCGGATGCGCTGCCGGCCGGCCTCGACAAACTCCATTGCCTGCGTCTTGCCCGCACGATCCCGGCGGTCGTCGATCGCGCCCACAAGCTGGAAGAACTGTTGCTGTTTCCTCTGCTGCAGGACCGCGCCGCCGCGTCCCCGGCGCTGGCAGCCGTCATCGACCGCCTGCGCTACGAGCATCTGGAAGACGACGCCTATGCCGAAGAACTTTACGATGCGCTGAGCGCCCGCGGCTGGGGCCACCCGAAACCGTCGGCGGAAACGCTCGGCTACATGCTGCGCACTTTCTTTGCCGCCATGCGCCGGCATATCTGGTTCGACAGGGATGTGCTGATGCCACTGCTGCTCGCAGGCTCGGGCGAGGAGGCCTTTGTAGACCTCAGCCGCAGCGCGCCTTGAGCCGGGCAAGGTCCGGCACGACGATGTGCCGGTTGGCGACGATGGTGATCACGCCGGCCGTCCTGAGCTTGGTCATCTGCCGCGATACGGTCTCGATCGTCAGCCCGAGGAAATCGGCGATATCGGCGCGCGACAGCGGCAGGTCGAATTCTACCGCCGCCTCGTCTACGGTTTCGCCAAGAGGGTCGATATGGGTGGCGATGAGGTGGAGGAAGCTTGCCACCTTCTCCGCCGCGGTCTTGCGGCCGAGCGTCACCATCCAGCCGCGGGCTTCGTCGAGTTCGCGCAGCGTCTGTTCCATCAGCCGGCGCTCAAGCTTGGGGTTGTCGGCAACCATCTGCTCCAGCGCGGCGCGCGGAACCCGGCAAAGCTCGACATCCGAGGCCGCCTCGACGGAGACATCGTTAGTCTGTCCATAAATGCGGCCAACGAAATCCGGCGCGAATTGCAGGCCGACGACCTGCTGGCGACCGTCTTCCAGCACCTTGGTCAGCTTCAACACGCCGCGCATCACGTTGGCATAGGAGGTGATCGGCGTGTCTTCGCTGGAAAGCTGCGCGCCGGCATCGTGGCGCACCTGCCGCGTGTGGCGGGCAAGCGTCACCAGCTCTTCGGTGCTCAAGGCGCCGCACATACCCTTGTGACGGATTTCGCAGCTTTGACAGAGATTGGGGGTCTTCGAATTGTGGATGTCCAAGCGTGTCGTCATCGGCTGCCGGCCCCCATGCCGCTTCGGTCTGCGCTGCGCCCCGCAACGCCAGCTTCCAGAGCATTTCCCTGCAGGTTCGAACGCAAGACAGCCTCGCACCTCCGCTGGACATGCTTCTAAATAGACTTTTCCATGATGTCGGGGAATATCGCAAGTTGCGACAAAACCACCCACCGCGCGTCCTTGCCGCGGCTGCGCGTCAATGGGTCAGCACTTCCAGCCGGTTTTCGATCAGATGCACGCCGATCACGGACGCTGCCGCATCCTCCACGCAGCCGATCTCCGCCTCGCAGGACACGGTGCCGCTCAGCACCACCATCCGCCCGAGGGCCATAACCGAGAGGCCGGACGTGTCGATCAGCGTCGAATAGCGGATATAGCGCAGCACCTTGCCGGCCAGCGCCTCGCCCTCCAGATCGGACCTGTCGTCGCTATGGGCGTAAAAGGGCGGTCGTTCCGTGGTCATGTGCGTTTCCTTCTGAAAAGGGAACGCCATCTCCTCTCGAATGTTCCGCTTTTAAACCGTCAAAAGCGCGGTTGATCGACGTGGATGAAAGCCTCGACCGCTGCGGCGATGAAATCCTGCCGCGCATAGTCCACCGGCTGCTCGCCGCAAAGCACGTGGCGGCACATGCGGATGGCCGCCTTGTAGGCGGTGCCGTCATGAACCGGCCATTGGTCGAGCAGGCATTCTGCCGCCTCGCGCGTGTTTCGAACGACCCGGTATTTTCCAATCCCGCCCAGTTCCAGGACGACGGGTTCCTGCCACCATTTCTCGTTCACGGGCTTGCCTTTCGAAGAGGCTGGTTTTCGCATGCTAAATCTTACATGCGAGGCTTGCGCCGGCATGACTTTCAAAGGGCTCTCTAATGTGCGCGGCAAAATCGGCGTGGCTGCGATTTGCCGTTGCCTGAGGGCTTTAGGGGGCCATAAAAGTGAAAACCGCTTCCCTCCCAGGGCCATCCTCCCATGTCCGAAATCTTCTTGAATGTCGTCCCGATCTTCCTCCTGATCCTGATCGGCTGGCTGGTCGTGCGGCTCGGCTATCTCAAGGCGACGGTGGGCGATGGCCTCAGCGATTTCGTCTTCCGCGTCGCCGTTCCCGTGCTTCTCTTTCGCACGATCGCCGAGGCCGAATTCAGCGGCAGCTCGCCCTGGCTGCTCTGGGTCGCCTATTTCTCCGGCGTCGCCGTCACCTGGACGCTCGGCCATCTCGCCGCGACGGTGATTTTCGGACGCGACCCGCGCATCGGCGTATTGTCGGGCGTCTCCTCCGCTTTCGCCAACAATGTTTTCATCGGCCTGCCGCTGGTCTCGCGCAATGTCGGCGAAAGCGGCCTCGTGGCGCTGTCCATCCTGCTTTCGGTGCACCTTCCGGTGATGATGATCGCCGGCACGGTGCTGATGGAGCGCGCCGAGCGCCAGACCAGCGGCAAGCCCGCCCAGAGCCCGGCGCGGCTTCTGCGCGGCATCCTGCGCAATCTGGTGCGCAATCCGCTGGTGATCGGCCTTGCGTGCGGCGCGCTGTTTCATCTCATCGGCACGCCGCTCGGTGGCCCGGTGAAGATCGTCGTCGATCAGGTCGCCGCTGTTGCCGCGCCCGCAGCCCTGATTTCGATCGGTATGGCGCTCGATAAATACGGCCTCTCCGGCAATCTCGGGCTTGCCTCGGTCACGACGGGCCTGAAGCTCATCGTGCTGCCGGCCAGCGTCTTCACCGCTTGCCACCTGCTGGGCCTCGATCGGGATTGGACGGCGGCGCTCGTGCTCACCTCATCGGTGCCGACCGGCGTCAATGCCTGGCTGATCGCCAATCACTTCAATGTCGGCCATGGCCTTGCCTCTTCCACCATCACGCTGACGACGGCGCTCGGCGTCGTCTCGGTTTCGGCCTGGACGCTGCTTCTGGTGTAAGCGGAAAAGAAAAAGCCCGGCGCAGCGGCCGGGCTTTGTTTGTGCAGAACGCTGTTTGGTTCAGTTGGCCGGAGCGGGCTTGGCCTCGCCTTCGGTCGCTGCCGGCTGTGCCTCGCCTGCGGCCGGAGCGGCTGCTGCCGATGCGTCCGGAAGCGGCGACGGGCTGTCGGACTGCTGGCGCAGCCATGCGATCAGGTTGGCGCGCTCGTCCGGCTTCTTGACGCCGGCAAAGCCCATGGCGGTACCGGGAACGTGCTTCTTCGGCGCCTCGACGAAGAAGCTCAGGTGATCGTAGGTCCAGGTCTTGTTGGCTTCGGCGAAGGTCTTCATGCCGGCCGAGTAGCTGAAACCTTCATGCGATGCGATCGGCCGGTCGACG
Organism: Rhizobium sp. Root1212; assembly: GCF_001424985.1. GTDB lineage: Bacteria > Pseudomonadota > Alphaproteobacteria > Rhizobiales > Rhizobiaceae > Pararhizobium. The sequence continues at coordinate 1,310,030 of NZ_LMDA01000001.1, read as the reverse complement.
ACGCCCCAAAGGTTCGGACCGACCTTGTTCGGTCCGCCCTTTTCGGCGGTGTGACAGCTTGCGCATTTCTTGAAGACGGTTTCGCCCGCACTTGCATCGGCGCTCGCCAGCAGCGGCTTGATATCGACTTCGGCTTCCGCCTGGGCGCCCCCGCCCGCCTCCGACGTACCTTCTTCGGCGACGATCGTAAAACCTTCCTTCTCGGGTTTCTCCGAGTGGAAAATGCCCTCCGACGCGATCGAGACGGACATCAGAACAAAGACGGTGCCCAGCAAGGCACCTACGCCCATGTTCACATATGAGTTCATCTGTAAACGCTCCCCTTACAGCCGGCACAAACAAAAAACCGGCCCATCTTGAAATCGCGCGGAACCTATGTCTTTTGGCTCTGTGTTGCAACAGAGATTATCCGCGCAGGTCCGTGACGTTTTGACACTTTTCCTGTGTACTTTGAAGGCCAAAGCATGACCAGCGACAATTTGCATGAAACTCTTGTTCTTATTCCCGCGCGCATGGCCTCGACCCGCCTGCCGGGCAAGCCGCTGGCCGATATTTGCGGCCTGCCGATGATCGTCCAGGTGGCATTGCGCGCGAAGGATGCCGATGTCGGCCGAATCGTTGTCGCCGTCGATCATCAGGAGACGTTCGATGCCGTAACGGCAGCCGGTTTCGAAGCGGTCATGACTCGCGTCGACCATCAGTCCGGCTCCGACCGCATCTATGAAGCCCTTCTGAAGTGCGACCCGGAAGGCCGTGCCAAGATCGTCATCAATGTCCAGGGCGACCTGCCGACCATCGAGCCGGAAACCATCCGCGCTGCCCTGAGGCCGCTCGAAGACGAAGCCGTCGATATCGCCACCCTGACGGTCGAAATCGAGGACGAGGAAGAAAAGACCAATCCCAACGTGGTGAAGGTCGTCGGTTCGCCGATCGCGGAGGATCGCCTGCGGGCGCTTTACTTCACCCGCGCCACCGCACCTCACGGCAAGGGTCCGCTCTACCATCATATCGGGCTTTATGCCTATCGCCGCGCCGCGCTTGAAAAATTCGTGGGCCTGTCGCCCTCGACGCTCGAAAAGCGCGAATCGCTGGAGCAGTTGCGGGCGCTTGAGGCCGGCATGCGCATCGATGTCGAGGTCGTTCGTTCCGTGCCGCTCGGCGTCGATACCCCGGCCGATCTCGAAAAGGCCCGGCGCCTGCTTGCCGCGAAAGGCTGACCCCATGATCACCAAGACCAACAGGATCTCCTTCCAGGGCGATTTCGGCGCCAATTCCGACATGGCCTGCCGGGATATGTTCCCGGATATGGAGCCCTTGCCCTGCCAGACCTTCGAGGATGCCTTCCTCGCGGTCGAAAACGGCGAGGCCGATCTGGCGATGATCCCGATCGAAAATACCATCGCCGGCCGTGTCGCCGACATCCATCACCTGCTGCCGGAATCGCGCCTGCACATCGTCGGCGAATATTTCATGCCGATCCGCTTCCAGCTGATGGTGCTGCCGGGCGTCGAGCGCAGTGAGATCCGTACCGTGCACAGCCACATCCATGCGCTCGGCCAGTGCCGCAAGATCGTCCGCGCCAATGGCTGGAAGCCGGTGGTCGCCGGTGATACCGCCGGTGCTGCCAAGCTCGTCTCCGAGATGGGCGACCGCACCATGGCGGCGCTCGCGCCGCGCCTGGCCGCCGATCTCTACGGCCTTGAAATCATTGCAGAGAATGTCGAGGACACCGAGAACAACGTCACGCGCTTCGTCGTGCTCTCGCGCGATCCGCAGGATGTGCGCCGCGGTGCGGAAAAGGACGTGATCGTCACCACTTTCGTCTTCAACGTCCGCAACATCCCGGCCGCCCTCTACAAGGCCCTCGGCGGTTTTGCCACCAACGGCATCAACATGACGAAGCTCGAAAGCTACCAGCTCGGCGGCAAGTTCATCGCCACGCAGTTCTATGCCGATATCGAAGGCCACCCGGAGGACGTCCATGTCCGCCAGGCGCTCGACGAGCTGCGCTATTTCTCCGAAAAGGTAAGGATTCTCGGAACTTACCGGGCGCATCCAATGCGCCTGACGCTTTAGGGCGAGGGGTTGGGCGTGGCGTTTTCGTCACGCTCGGCCACAGTTTGCGCCCTTACCGATCATCGGCAACTTTTCGGGATAGCGCGTTTGCGCCCTGCATGATCTCCTCCCCCCGACGACGCGACTCGGATTCGCCTGGTTCGAATACCCTCCCGAACCGACACGCCGCCGCGGCTTGAATGCTGGTTCCCAGCATGTGACACGGAGATTCCTTATGAATATCAAAGCCCTTCTTGCTGGCTCGGTCGCTGCCTTTGCCACCGCCTCGGCCTCCCATGCTGCCGACGCGGTCGTTGCCGCAGAGCCGGAGCCGATGGAATATGTCCGTGTCTGCGATGCTTTCGGCGCAGGCTTCTTCTATATTCCCGGCAGCGAGACCTGCCTGAAGATCGGCGGCTATGTCCGTTTCGAGATCGGCGCCGGCGATGATCCCTATACCGGCGAAGATATCGGCTGGTCGACCTTCGCCCGCGGCAGCCTGATGTTCGACGCCAAGAACGATACCGAAATCGGCACCGTACGCTCGCTGATCGACCTTCGTTTCGAGTCGGATGGCGATGCCTATATCAACGGCGCCTATATCGAGGCCGCCGGTTTCCGCGCCGGCCATGCCGATTCGCGCTTCGATACCTGGCTGAATTCGGCCGGCAATATCATCAACGACGACGTCATCGACTATACCGGCGACCGCACCGATCAGTTGAGCTACGTCTATGACGCCGGCAACGGCTTCAGCGCCCTGATCGGCCTCGAACGGGGCGCCGGTAGCTATACGGTCGATACCGTGCCGACGGAAACCACCGTCTACTACAATGAGGGCGACTGGCCGATGCCCATCGCTGGCGCGAAATACGAGCAGGATTGGGGTGGCATCGCCGCAGTCGGTGGCTACGACACATTCGCCGACAGTTTTGCCGGCAAGGTTCGCCTCGATGTCGTCTTCAACGATGTCTTTTCCGCCTGGGTCATGGGCGGTTATCAGTCGGATTGGGATAACCACAAAGGCCCGCAGGACACACGTCGCCGCAACTATTTCGGCGCCTGGAACGGCGATTGGGCCGCATGGGGCGGCTTTGCCGCCAAGGTCACCGAGAAGGCCACGATCAACGCCCAGGCCGCTTATGAAGAGGACGGCACCTTCGCCAGTGCGCTCAATGTCGTCTACATGGTCACCGACGGCCTGATGCTGATGCCGGAACTGGATTACACCGATTTCGGCGGCGAGCGCGGCGATGGCGATGCCTTCGGCGCCACCATCCGTCTCCAGCGCAGCTTCTGATCTGCATCCAATAAGAAAAACCGGCGCCCTTGGGCGCCGGTTTTTCTTTGTCTGCTCAGCGCGGCCAGTCGAGCCAGTCGCGCATCAACTGGTGGGCGATCGCGCCCTTCGGCGGCGGGCCGCGCTCGCCGCTCTGGATACCGGTGTTGCGTTCCAGCATGGCTGCGGTCTCCTCGCGGGTAAACCAGCGGCAATCCTCCAGCTCCTGTTCGTCGCGGTGGATGTCACGGCTTTTCGCCTCGGCAAAGCAGCCGATCATCAGCGTGTGCGGCAGCGGCCAGGGCTGCGAGGCATGATAGCGCACGCGACCGACGCGGATGCCCGATTCCTCATGTGTTTCCCGGCGCACCGCATTTTCGAGTGTTTCGCCCGGCTCGAGGAAGCCGGCAAGGCACGAATACATGCCTTCGGGAAAATGCGGGCTGCGGCCGAGCAGGCAGAGATCACGCTCGATATCGATCGTCAGCATGATCACCACCGGGTCGGTGCGCGGAAAGAACAAATGGCCGCAGGCGGTGCAGACGCGCTTGTAGCCGCCGGCCTGCATTTCGGTAGGGCTGCCGCATTTGCCGCAGAAGCGGTTATTGGCATTCCATGTCAGCAGGCTGGAGGCCTGGGCGAACTGGCCAAGCAACTCGTCAGTCAGCATCTGCTGGCGGTAGAGCGTGCGCCCGTCGGCAAGCTTGAAGGGTTCCGGCAGGGTTTCTTCGGTCAACCCGATCGGCACGGCAAGCCTTGGTTCGCCGTTCGGCAGGAAGCCGAGCAGGATGGTGTCATCCAGTTCCGGCTGCAGGCCGGAGAGCTCGTAAGGCGCAAACAGGGGATCGATGATCTTCTCGTCGTGTTTCACCACCAGCCGGTTGCCGGAAAAGGCAAAGACATGGGCGCCCTCGGCCTTGAAGGCCTTTTCGACGCAGTCGTCGGTGCGGTGCTCCGACTGGCGGTCGAGATGGTTTTCGGCAAAGGCGTTGAGCGTGCTGGGTTCGGGATGCGGGCTGTGCAGGTCGAAGATGGATGTGGTCATCAGAGATTTTCCAGAATGCGGGCTGCGAATGCCTTGCGCTCGTCGTCGCTCCAGGGCTCGGCCGTGCCGAAGCCCCAGACGGGACCCGGCCAGTTGGCGTCGCCTTCGCTGCGGGCGATAATGTGGACATGAAGCTGGCGCACGATATTGCCGAGTGCGCCGATATTGATCTTGGTCGCGCCCGTCACTTTTTTCAATGCTTCAGCCACGGTATTGGTCTCGAAGGTCAGCATCGCCTGATCGAGCGGCGTCAGCTCGAAGACTTCGGAGATGCCGTCGCGCTGCGGTATCAGCACCAGCCACGGCCAGCGGCGGTCGTTCATGACGCGTAGCTGGCAAAGGCCGAGCGTGGCGACGAGCAGGCCGTCGCGGTTCAGGCGTTCATCGATATCAAAGGCAGGCAAGGGCGTCTCCGGGCATCAGCGATTTATCGTTGTTTTGCACATCGATAGCAGTTTTTTGAAGGCTTGGCTTGCTTTTGCTGACGATATTGCCGATATGAAAGCCGGGAGGTTGGTGGTGGACGAGCCACTCGCCAACCGGGTCAGGTCCGGAAGGAAGCAGCCCTAACGAGCCCCGGCACGGGTCATCGTGCCAGCCTCCCACCTTTCCGCAGCCTTCTCTCCTTGGGGAGAAGGCCGCCGACCGGCCCTATATCGGGGAAATATAAAGGGCGATGAGCGAAGACACTTCCCCCTCTCAGCAGGAAAAGCCGGCCGCCTACCGCGTGCTGGCGCGAAAATACCGCCCGAAGGATTTCTCCGACCTGATGGTCGGCCAGGAGCCGATGGTGCGCACGCTCACCAACGCCTTCGAGACCGGCCGCATTGCGCAAGCCTATATGCTGACCGGCGTGCGCGGGGTCGGCAAGACGACCACCGCCCGCATCCTCGCCCGCGCGCTGAACTACAAGACGGCTGAGATCGACAAGCCGACCATCGACCTGCGTATCCCCGGCGAGCATTGCCAGGCGATCATGGAAGGCCGCCATGTCGACGTGATCGAGATGGACGCCGCCTCCCATACCGGCATCGACGATATCCGGGAGATCATCGAGCAGGTGCGCTACCGCCCCGTCTCGGCGCGCTACAAGGTCTATATCATCGACGAAGTGCACATGCTCTCGACCCAGGCCTTCAACGGCCTGTTGAAGACGCTCGAAGAGCCGCCGGAGCATGTGAAGTTCATCTTCGCCACCACCGAAATCCGCAAGGTTCCGATCACGGTGCTGTCGCGCTGCCAGCGCTTCGACCTGCGCCGCATCGCCGCCACCGATCTCGTCGGCCTGTTCACCACCATTCTCGGCAAGGAAGGCGTCGAGGGCGAGCCGGATGCGCTCGCCATGATCGCCCGCGCCGCCGAAGGCTCCGCCCGTGACGGCCTGTCATTGCTCGATCAGGCAATCGCCCATGGCGCCGGCCGGGTCGAGGTCGAGGCCGTGCGCTCCATGCTCGGCCTTGCCGACCGCGCCCGCATCGTCGATCTCTTCCATCATATCGTGAAGGGCGATGTCGCAGCGACCCTGGATGAATTCGCCCGCCAGTACGAAGCCGGCGCCAGCCCCTCCGTGGTGCTGACCGACCTTGCCGATTTCACCCATCTCGTCACCAAGCTCAAATATGTGCCGGATGCTGCCAACGACCAGTCGCTGAGCGAGATCGAGCGCACCCGCGGCGTCGAGTTCGCCTCCGGCATCGCCGTGACCACGCTGTCGCGCATCTGGCAGATGCTGCTGAAGGGCATTCCGGAAACGGAAAGCTCCTCGCGCCCTGCCGGTGCCGCCGAAATGGTGCTGATCCGTCTCGCCCACGCCGCCCATCTGCCGGCTCCGGAAGATGCCGCCCGTCGTTTGCTCGAATTGTCGGGTAGTGACGTCGGTCGCACGCCAGCAGTCAATGGCGGCGGTGGTGGCAATGCGCCCCAGTCCTTTCAGGGGTCGAGCACTCAGGCGCGCGGCATCGACGCGCCGCCCGCACAGCGCGCCACCGGAAATGGCGCAACCATGCTGCGCGCGGTGCCCGACACACCGGCGCCTGCCGCGCAACCCGTCGGCCGCATCGAGGAAAAGCCCGTCGTCGCGCCTGTCGCGAGCGTAGCCGCAAAGGCCCAGCCGAAGGTGCCGGTCAATTCCGTCGCCGATATCGCCGAGCTTTGCGCGAAAAATCGCGATATTCGCCTGAAGACGCTGGTGCGCGGCTTCGTCCGCCTCGTCAATCTCGAACCGGGACGGCTGGAAATCAACCTTCCCGATGACGCGCCGAAGACGTTGGTCGCCGACCTGCAGAAACGGCTGGAGGAATGGACCGACATCCGCTGGATGGTCATCCTCAGCCGTGAGCCCGGCCAGCAGACGCTGCTCGAAGCCGAGCAGCAGGCGCAGGAAAAGCGCCTGAGCGACGCCCGCCAGGACCCCGATGTCGCTGCGATCCTCGCCCGTTTTCCCGGCGCCAAGATCGCCGACGTGCGCATCAAGGGGCCGGACCCGGAAACCGAGGAGCCGCAGGTCGTCGCCGCGGCCGAATCCGAGGAAGGCGACATCCTTCCCGGCGACGATATCGAGCACTAGATAGACGTATTGCACTTTGAAGAGGAAAAACCGATGCGCGACCTCATGGGAATGATGGGCAAGGTCAAGGAAATGCAGGCCAAGATGGAGAAGATGCAGGAGGAAATCTCCGCTCTCGAAGTCGACGGCACCTCCGGCGGCGGTCTCGTGTCCGTCCGCATGGATGGCAAGGGCAACCTCAAGGGCCTGAAGATCGATCCGTCGCTCTTCAAGGAAGACGACGTCGAAATCCTCGAGGACCTGATCGTCGCGGCCCACAAGGACGCCAAGGAAAAGGCCGAAGCCGTCACCGCCGAAAAGACCCGCGCGCTGACCGCCGGCCTGCCGATCCCGCCCGGCATGAAGCTGCCGTTTTAAGCGAAATCATTCGAATGGCGCGTAAACACGCGCCATTCGCATACGAAAGCCGCTCAGACCTGCTTGCCGATCTTCGCATCGACCGACTGCGAATTCGAACCGCGCACGGCAAAAAACAGGAAGATCGCGGCCCAGAGAATGGATTTTTCCGCGCCGCCAAGGCCTTCGCCCTGCACGATGCCGTGGAAATAGACGGTAACGAGCAGCATGATCATCGCCGCGAAAGCCGCCGGCCGTGTGAAGAGCCCGATGGCGACCAGAATGCCGCCGAAAAATTCGGTCGCGGACAAAAGCGGCGACCAGAACACACCCGGATAGAACCCAAGCCCCTCGACCATGCCGACAGCCCCGAAGGGGTTGATGATCTTGCCGTAGCCATGCGTGACCAAAAGCAGGCCGGCCACCACGCGCAGCACGGTTTCCGCCGTCGTATCGAACGGTAGATAAAGCCGGGCGAGGCCGGGCAGGATGGGTTGAGGGCGGCTGGAAGAGATGTCGCTCATTGGTTTCCCCGAGGTTGTTGCGATGCAGCATGATGTCACCGCGAATGCGGGCGAGGGCAACCGTCCGGGGTCTAAAACTTGATAAATTAAGTTGACATTATCGTGAGGCCCGTCCGCAGTTGTCGTGAAGGGCAGGGCGGGCTATTGCGAAACACCCTGCAGGAAAGGAACTCCGGGCGATGACCGAAAAGCCCCGCATCAGCATTCTCTATTGCACCCAGTGCAGCTGGCTCCTGCGCGCCGCCTGGATGGCGCAGGAACTGCTTTCGACCTTTTCCGACAGCCTCGGCGAGGTGGCGCTTATTCCGGGTACGGGCGGCAATTTCGAAATCCGCGTCAATGACGAGTTGATCTGGGAGCGCAAGCGCGACGGCGGCTTTCCCGGTCCGAAGGAATTGAAGCAGCGGGTCCGCGACATCATCGAGCCCGAGCGCGATCTCGGCCACACTGACCGGCCCTGATTTGCTGTGATCGTTACCCTTTCCGGCGTCTTCTTCGCCGCCTTCATCTCGGCAACGCTGCTGTTCGGTCTTTCGGAGGCCGCAGTCGTCGCTGCCGCTCTTGCCGGCGAAGTCCCACCCGTTGCCCTGTTCCTTGCGGCGACGCTGGGCAACGTTCTCGGCGCCGTCGTCAATTTCGCGCTCGGCCGTTTCCTGGTCCGCTTCGAGGATCGCCGCTGGTTCCCGGTCGGGCCGAAAAATCGCGCCCGCGCCGAAGCGCTTTTCGGCCGTTACGGCCGCCCGGTGCTGCTGTTTTCGTTCCTGCCGGTCATCGGCGATCCGCTGACGCTGGTCGCGGGCTTGCTGCGCACGCCCTTTGCCGTCTTTCTCGCCTATGTGACGATCGGCAAGGCCGCGCGTTATGCGCTTCTGCTCTGGGGTTCCAGCCTCGTCACGTGACCGTCAGCGATAGGGCGATTGGCAGTATTTATAGATGCCGCCATAGGTCAGGAACTGGTTGGTGCGCGGATTGTAGGAGCGGTAGCGCGCCAGGCACCATTCCACATGTAGGTTTCCCGTCTGCCGGTAGTAGGGCTGCGGCGTCACATAGACGCTGACGCCCGGCCGATAATAGGGCCGGTAGTAGGGTCGATAAGAATAGTACGGCGTCGAATAGGGCCGGTATGGCCGATAGGGGCGATATTCGTAAGGGCGATACGGCCGATAGCCCGTGCCGTTCCAGCCGCGGTAATCGATGGTCTGCACCGGGCTTGCCACCGTCAGGCCCGATGTGGCGAGCGGCATGGCCCCGGCTGACGGCGTGGCAATGGAAAGCGCGCCGAGCGCCAATCCGAAAACGAGAGTGCGAAGTCCCGACATGGTTTCCTCCTGTCGAAAGCGCAACGTCGGCATTTACGATAAACCTTCCCGCAGCCCATGGCTACCGACGCCGGCGAAGGCTGCTTGTGAGACGCGCGAGACCCCGGCTTTATTCCGGCAGTGGGCGGCTTGCATTCGCCGCCCTTGTCCGCCCATAGTCCGGCTCGATTATATTGTGTGTCATTTTTTGTCGTTTCTTCAAGAGGACTACATTCTTGAGCCTGAAATTCGGAACCAGCGGCCTGCGCGGTCTTTCGGTCGATCTCGACGGTCCGACCGCCGCCATCTACGCCACCGCCTTTGCCCGTTACCTCATGGCTTCCGGCCTGGCGAAGACCGGCGACAGCATCATGATCGGCCGCGATTTTCGCGCCTCGAGCCCGTCGATTTCGGCGATCTGTGCGGGCGCGCTCAGCCGCGCCGGCTTTTCCGTCGTCGATTGCGGCACGGTGCCGACCCCCGCCCTTGCCCTCTACGCAGGCCGGAACAAGGCCGCTGCCCTGATGGTCACCGGTTCCCATATCCCGGCTGACCGCAACGGCATCAAGTTCTACCGCCCCGACGGCGAGATCGCCAAGGCGGATGAAGAGGCGATCGGGGCAGAAGCTGCCCGCCTGATGGCGGACGCCGCCTCCATCGACGCCACACCCGGCACCGCGGAAGATGGCAGGGCGGCCGCCGAGGCGGAATTTCTCGCCCGCAACACGGCGCTGCTTCCTCCCGGCGCCCTGAAGGGCCTGCGCGTCGGCGTTTATCAGCATAGCACGGTGGCGCGCGATCTCTTCGTCGATGTTCTTTCCCATTATGGCGCCGACATCGTCCCGCTCGGCCGTTCCGTCGATTTCATCCCCGTCGATACCGAAGCCGTCTCCCCCGCCACCGTCGAAAGCCTGAAAGGCTGGGCGCGCGAACACCAGCTTGACGCCATCGTCTCCGCCGATGGCGACGGCGACCGGCCGCTGGTCGCCGATGAAACCGGCCTGCCCCTGCGCGGTGATCTGCTTGGCCTCATCGCCGCCCGCTACCTTGGTGCGTCGATTGCCGTGACCCCGGTCACCTCCAATTCCGGGCTGGAGCGCTACCTGCCTGTCCTGCGCACCCGCGTCGGCTCGCCCTATGTCATCGCCGGCATGGAGGAGGCCGTCGCAGCCGGCAAAAAGGCCGTTGTCGGTTTCGAAGCCAATGGCGGTACGCTGCTTGCGACCGATCTCACCCTCAACGGAACGATGCTCACGGCGCTTCCGACCCGCGACAGTTTCCTGCCGGCACTCGCCGTGCTGGCGCTTGCCAGCGGCAAGGGCCTGTCTCTCTCGGCACTTGCGGCAAGCTACGCGCTCCCGGTCGCTCTGGCCGACCGCATCGAAAATTTCCCGACCGAAACCAGCGCCGCGCTGATGGCCGAGCTGCGTTCGGCGCCTGAAAATCTCGCCGCCTTCCTCGATGGCATCGGCCGGCCCGAGAGCACCAGCGATATCGACGGCCTGCGGGTGACGCTTGCCGATGGCAGCGTCATCCATTTCCGGCCCTCCGGCAACGCGCCGGAAATGCGCTGTTATGTCGAAGCGGAGGGCGAAGCAGCTGCGGAGTCGCTGCTGGCGGAGGGCTTGAAACGGATCAGCGCTTTTGGCCAGCGCCGCGGATAAGTTGCCGGCCGGAAATGTTGACGAAGATTTTGTTTTGAAAACAGCGGTTTGAAAGTTTTTTTGATGCCGCTGACACAAATCCGAAAAAACCCTGTTGACACCTGCCGCCCATCCCCTTACATCCCAGCCCGTCGCCCAGATGGCGGAATTGGTAGACGCGCCAGCTTCAGGTGCTGGTACCCGAAAGGGTGTGGAGGTTCGAGTCCTCTTCTGGGCACCATTCCATTTTTCAGCATTGTTAATGCTGATCTTTTTCCGAACATTCTTTCCAAGACGTCGTCCCCTCGGGGGCGTGGAAAGAATGGGTTCGGGCTTTTCCGGGATGAGCGTGTGGATCGCAAACCCTTCCATCGGGAAACGCCATGATGCCGGCCGCCGCGGCAAATCCTGACCCGTCTCGGCCGCAGCCGGCATACGATCTCGCCAGCCTGTTTCTGTTGCCGAATCTGGAAGAGACCCTGACCCGAATCGGGCGCGAACTTACCGGTATTCACGACGAAACGCCTCGGGTCGTCCATTACGTCTCCGATCTCCGTCGCTGGCTGATCACCCAGGCCGCCCTGTCCTTCTATTTCGACCGCTTGACCGGTGCCGATCCGGGCGGTCTCACGGTCTCGCGGCTGTTGAAGCTCGAGCCCTTGAAGCGCTACGCCAGCCGCAACACCATTTCCGCCCATTTTCTGCAGATGCGGCGTTTCCACATTTTCACCGTCGAGGCGCCGGGCGATCTGCGCACCCGTCCGCTCATTCCCGGCGATGATGCCCTGCGGCTGATCCGCGCCTGGCTGGACGGGCATCTCGCGGCGCTCGACAGCCTCGATGGCGGCAGCCGGCTTGCGGTTTCGCAGGCGCATCCGGCACTTCTCCACCACGCCCAGCCACGCATCGCCCGCGCCCTGCTCGATGACGAAAGCTGGTCCGATCCGCCGGAAAGCGTCGCCATCTTCACGCTGTCGGGCATGGGCAGCAACCTGCTGCACGATCTGGTGGCCCGCGTCTCCTTCCCGCATGAAGGAGGGCCGTGTTGCCCGATCGGCCCCTTGCGCCCCCGCAGCCTCGTTGCCCGTTACGGCGTCTCCCGCAGCCAGGTCATCCGCCTTCTCGCCCGCGCCCAGCAGGTCGGCGATATCGGCTGGAGCGAGCCACCCTATGGCGGCGATGCCTGGATTTCCAAGCGCCTCGCCGATGCCTATCTCAACTGGCAGGCGGTCAAGCTCGCCACCATCTCCCGCGCCTTCGTCGAGGCTCAGGCCCTGCTTTGATCTTGCCTAACGGAACCGATTCCGGTCATTTGCCTCCCGGCGACCATCATCCGAATCGTCGTGAAGGAAAGACGGTTTGGAAACCGAACTCTATCAGCCCATCAAACGGTTTCTCGAAGAGGCCGGCTTTACGGTGAAAGGCGAAATCGGCGGCTGCGATATCGTCGGCCTCAGCGCCGATGATCCTCCCGTCGTCGTCATTTGTGAACTGAAACTCTCCTTCAACCTCGAACTGGTGCTGCAGGCGGTCGATCGTGCGGCCGCCAGCGACGAGGTCTGGATTGCCGCCCGCGTCTCGGCAAAAGGCAAGGGCCGCGAGCGCGACCGCCGTTTCCGCGATCTCTGCCGCCGCCTCGGCTTCGGCATGCTCGGCGTTTCCGATCTGGGCACGGTCGATATTCTCGTCAGTCCCGAGAGCCCACAGCCGCGCAAGAACCCGAAACGCCGTTCCCGCCTCGTTGCTGAGCACAAACGCCGCCGTGGCGATCCGACCCTGGGCGGCGCGACGCGCAAGCCGGTCATGACCGCCTATCGCCAGCGCACCCTCGATATGGCCCGCCTGCTTGAGGCCGGCCCCTTGCGCCCGCGCGACCTGAAGGCTGTCGCCCCCGATGCCGCGGCCATCCTGCTGCGTAATGTCTACGGCTGGTTCGACCGGCTGGACCGCGGCATCTATGGCCTCAACGATGCCGGCCGCGAAGCGATCGCCCGCTGGCCTGAACCGAACGCCGCTCCGTCGTGAGGTGAAGGCCGGATTGGCCATTGCAGGGGCCGAAGCATCCGGGCCGTGTTGCAAGCACTTGCAACATCGGAGGATTTTCTTCAAACCTTGTTCCGGGCCGGCATCGGTCAAGGGAGGTCACATGCGCCACATCATCGAAACCGTGGAAGCACGCCGCGCCGAAGCGCGTCTCGGCGGCGGCCAGAAGCGCATCGACGCCCAGCACGGCAAGGGCAAGCTGACGGCGCGCGAGCGCATCGAGGTGCTGCTCGACGAAGGCTCCTTCGAAGAATACGACATGTACGTCACCCACCGCGCGGTCGATTTCGGCATGGCTGAGCAGAAGATCGCCGGCGACGGCGTCGTCACCGGCTGGGGCACGATCAACGGTCGCCAGGTTTATGTCTTCTCCCAGGATTTCACCGTGCTCGGCGGCTCGCTGTCGGAAACCCATGCCCAGAAGATCTGCAAGATCATGGACATGGCGGTGCGCAACGGCGCCCCGGTCATCGGCCTCAACGATTCGGGCGGCGCCCGCATTCAGGAGGGCGTGGCCTCGCTCGCCGGCTATGCCGAGGTCTTCCGCCGGAATGCCGAGGCCTCCGGCGTCATCCCGCAGATATCCGTCATCATGGGGCCTTGCGCCGGCGGTGCCGTCTATTCGCCGGCCATGACCGACTTCATCTTCATGGTGCGCGATACTTCCTACATGTTCGTCACCGGCCCTGATGTGGTGAAGACCGTCACCAACGAGATCGTCACGGCGGAAGAACTGGGCGGCGCCGGCACCCACACGAAGAAATCCTCGGTCGCCGACGCGGCCTATGAAAACGACATCGAGACGCTGGAACAGGTGCGCCTGCTCTTCGATTTCCTGCCGCTCAACAACCGCGAAAAGCCGCCCGTCCGTCCCTTCCACGACGATCCCGCCCGGCTCGAAGCCCGCCTCGACAGCCTGATCCCGGAAAGCTCCACCAAGCCCTACGACATGAAGGAACTGATCCTGGCGATCGCCGACGAGGGCGATTTCTTCGAGCTGCAGGAAGCCTATGCGAAGAATATCATCACCGGCTTCATCCGGCTCGAAGGCCAGACGGTCGGCGTCGTCGCCAACCAACCGATGGTGCTCGCCGGCTGCCTCGATATCGACAGTTCCCGCAAGGCCGCCCGCTTCGTCCGCTTCTGCGATGCCTTCTCGATCCCGATCCTGACGCTGGTCGATGTGCCGGGCTTCCTGCCGGGCGTGGCGCAGGAATATGGCGGCGTCATCAAGCACGGGGCCAAGCTGCTGTTTGCCTATTCCGAAGCGACGGTGCCGATGGTGACGCTGATTACGCGAAAAGCATATGGCGGCGCCTACGACGTTATGGCCTCCAAGCATATCGGCGCCGATGTCAACTACGCCTGGCCATCAGCCGAAATTGCCGTCATGGGCGCCAAGGGCGCTACCGAAATCCTCTACCGTTCCGAACTCGGCGATCCGGAAAAGATCGCCGCCCGCCAGAGCGAATACGAGGAGCGTTTCGCCAATCCCTTCGTCGCCGCCGAACGCGGCTTCATCGACGAGGTGATCATGCCGCATTCCTCGCGCCGCCGCATCGCCCGCGCTTTCGCCTCGCTCAGAAACAAGCAGGTCACTACCCACTGGAAGAAACACGACACGATCCCGCTCTGAGGCACTCGAAGTCATCCTCGGGTCAAGCCCGAGGATGACGAAAGAAGGCCTGATGGCGTGAAGAGAATGACGACGAAAACAAAACAGGCGGAAAGCGGCCGGCAGCACTGGTGAAAAGCCCGCTCCGCTTCCCATATGCCTGAAGTGCTCTCCTCCCGAGCACGTGTTCACGAATAAGGATAGATTTTCATGACCGACAAATCCCCCGCCGATAATTTCCCCGCCGGTTACGAGCCCTCCAAGGTCTGGACCTGGGAAGCCGGCAATGGCGGCGCCTTCGCCAATATCAACCGTCCCATCGCCGGTGCGACCCAGGAAAAAGCCCTGCCGGTCGGCAAGCATCCGCTGCAACTCTATTCGCTGGCGACGCCGAACGGCGTCAAGGTCGGGATCATGCTGGAAGAACTGCTGGCCGCCGGCCATGCGGAAGCCGAATACGATGCTTGGCCGATCCGCATCGGCGATGGTGACCAGTTTGGTTCCGGCTTCGTCGACGTCAATCCGAACTCGAAAATCCCGGCGCTGATGGATCACGCGCCGAAGGGCGGCGGTGCGCCGGTCCGCGTCTTCGAATCCGCCTCGATCCTGCTCTATCTCGCCGAAAAATTCGGCGCCTTCCTGCCGAACGATCTGCGCGCCCGCACCGAAACCTTCAACTGGCTGTTCTGGCAGATGGGCTCGGCCCCCTTCCTTGGCGGCGGCTTCGGTCATTTCTATGCCTATGCGCCGATCAAGATCAAATACGCCATCGATCGCTACGCCATGGAGGTAAAGCGCCAGTTCGACGTGCTCGACCGTCATCTGGCCGATAACCAGTTCATGGCCGGCGCCGAGTACACCATCGCCGACATGGCGATCTGGCCCTGGTATGGCGCGCTTGCGCTCAATCAGGCCTATGGCGACGCCGGCACCTTCCTCGATGTGCAGAGCTACAAGCACGTCCAGCGCTGGACGGCCGAAATCGCCGCCCGCCCGGCGGTCAAGCGCGGCCGTATGGTCAACCGCCTCAGCGGCGATCCGTCCGAGCAGCTGCATGAACGCCACGACGCCTCCGACTTCGATACGAAGACGCAGGACAAGATCGGCCCGAAGGCTTAAAGGAGACCGGGGATGGCAAACCTGCCCGACATGACCAAACACCGCGGATTTCCGGGCGGCATGCCGGGCACGGGCATCCAGTTCACCATCCGTCGCGCCAACCCCAAAGGTGTCACGCCGCTGAAGCCCCTGCCGCGCAAGGCGCGGCCGGGCACGAAGGAGCATCGCATCGATGCCGCCTTCCTGCATGCCCTCTGGCATCATTTCGGGGCGGAGCCCTTCGAGCGCGGCAATCTCGATGCCGCCCGCCTCAGCCTCCTCTTCGGCCGCGAAGTCGTCGCCGCGGACAAGAATTTCGATCCCTTGTCCTATGAGGCGATGCTGGTCATCGACGAGCGCGTGGCCCGGCAGAATTTCCCTGAAGCCTTCGATGACGTGTTCGAGGTGTGACGGAAGGCCCGGCTTTCCACATAAAGAAATTCAGGGAGGGGCCTGCTGATGTTCAAGAAAATCCTGATAGCCAACCGCGGCGAGATCGCCTGCCGGGTCATTCGCACCGCGAAGAAGATGGGCATTGCGACGGTGGCCGTCTATTCGGATGCCGACCGCGACGCGCTGCATGTGCGCGAGGCTGACGAGGCCGTGCATATCGGCCCGGCGCCGTCCTCCCAGTCCTATATCGTCATCGACAACATCCTGAAGGCGATCCGTCAGACCGGCGCCGATGCAGTGCATCCCGGCTATGGCTTCCTCTCCGAAAACGCCGCCTTCGCCGCCGCGCTTGAGAAGGAAGGCGTCGCCTTCATCGGTCCCCCGGTCGGTGCGATCGAGGCGATGGGCGACAAGATCACGTCGAAGAAGATTGCGGCCAAAGCCGGCGTCTCCACCGTGCCCGGCCATATGGGCCTGATCGAGGATGCCGACGAAGCGGTGAAGATCGCCTCGTCGATTGGCTATCCCGTGATGATCAAGGCGTCTGCCGGCGGCGGCGGCAAGGGCATGCGCATCGCCTGGAACGACACCGAGGCGCGTGAAGGCTTCCAGTCCTCGAAGAACGAGGCGAAAGCCTCCTTCGGTGACGACCGCATCTTCATCGAAAAGTTCGTGACCCAGCCGCGCCATATCGAAATCCAGGTGCTGGGGGACAAGCACGGCACCACGCTCTATCTCGGCGAGCGCGAATGCTCGATCCAGCGGCGAAACCAGAAGGTCATCGAAGAAGCCCCGTCCCCCTTCCTCGACCCCGCAACCCGCAAGGCGATGGGCGAACAGGCCGTCGCGCTTGCGAAAGCGGTCGGTTACCATTCCGCCGGCACGGTCGAGTTCATCGTCGATGGCGACCGCAACTTCTACTTCCTCGAAATGAACACCCGCCTGCAGGTCGAGCATCCGGTGACGGAACTGATCACCGGCATCGATCTCGTCGAGCAGATGATCCGTATCGCCGCCGGCGAGAAACTTGCCTTGCAGCAGGGCGACGTGAAACTCGACGGCTGGGCGATCGAAAGCCGGCTCTATGCGGAAGACCCATTCCGCAACTTCCTGCCCTCGATCGGCCGCCTGACGCGCTACCGCCCGCCGGTGGAGGGCAAGGCCGCCGACGGTTCCATCGTGCGCAACGACACCGGCGTTTTCGAGGGCGGCGAAATCTCGATGTATTACGATCCCATGGTCGCCAAGCTCTGCGCCTGGGCGCCGGATCGCCTCTCGGCCATCAAGGCTATGGCCCGTGCGCTCGATGACTTCGAAGTCGAGGGCATCGGCCACAACCTGCCGTTCCTCTCGGCGGTCATGCAGCAGCAGAGGTTTCGCGAGGGCCGGCTCACCACCGCCTATATCGCCGAGGAATTCCCGGACGGTTTCCATGGCGTCGAGCCGGATCAGGCCTCCGCCCGCGTGCTCGCCGCCGTCGCGACGCTGGTCAATCAGGTGCTGCAGGAGCGGGCGGTGCAGATTTCCGGTACCATCGGCAACCACCGCCGCGTGGTCGCCAAGGACTGGGTGGTGCGCTTCGGTGACACCGAGCTTACTGTGACGCTGGAAACTGGCATGGAAGGCGTCAGCCTCCGCTTTGCCGATGGCACTGTGCTGTCCACCGCCGGCAGCTTCGTGCCGGGCGCCACCCATGCGCGCTTCACCATTGGCGGCGAGCCGATCGGTGTTAAGATCGATCTTGTCGGCTCGGCCATCCGCCTGCGCTGGCGCGGCATGGATGTGCGCGCCCATGTCCGCTCGCCCCGCACCGCTGCCCTTGCCCTGATAATGCCGAAGAAGCTGCCGCCCGATACCTCTAAGATGCTACTCTGCCCGATGCCGGGCGTCGTCACGACGATTGCTGTGTCCGAAGGCGAGACCGTCGAGGCCGGTCAGGCATTGGCGACGGTGGAGGCCATGAAGATGGAAAACATCCTGCGCGCCGAACGCCGCGGCACGGTGAAGCGCGTCGCTGTCAAGGCGGGCGAAAGCCTTGCGGTGGACGAACTGATCATGGAGTTCGACTGATGTTTGCGGGGACGCCGCCGCTTGCGCGATCGTCCCCTCTCCCCGCGTGCGGGGAGAGGGCTAGGGTGAGGGGCAATCCGTCCTCTGCCCGCAGACTGCAGTTCATGGAAAAGGTGGAAAGGATCGCTTGCTCCCAATCTCCCCCCTTGAGCGGGAGATGTCCCGAAGGGGCAGAGGGGGGTGAAGCCCCAACCGCAAAATTCTCCATCCCCGAAAACCCCCGCCCCGCATCCCCATGCCATCATTCCCCCGTCCCGTTATCGGCTACACCGCGAGGCGTCGCGGCGAGGCGGGGCTGGCGCCGGAGGCTGGAGAGGGACGTAAGCTTCTTCCTTCGGGGTCGGCAGAAAATGTTCCCCTTCTGCGGACGCCCGGATCTCCGGTGTCTCGCCGCAGGCGTGCCTGTGAGGCACACAACGCTCTTCGCAGGAAGAGAAGCAGAGGGAGCGGAGTTGCCGGCAAAAACCGCAAAACGGGGCGCTTCCGGGCGTCATATTTTCATTCTTGTTCGCGGCACCTGGAAGCGCCCCGGCCGAGACCCGAAAGACCTGCAGAACCACGGCGGCTTCCCGCGCGTGGATGAAGCCGTTTGTATCGCCGACCGAAAAGGAACAAGCCATGTCCGATAAAACCATCGCCGACTGGCAGGCCCTTGCCGAAAAGGAACTGAAGCGCCCGGCAGACGATCTCGTCTGGAACACCCCGGAAGGCATCGCCGTCAAGCCGGTCTATACCGCCGACGATCTCGCCTCCGTCGATCACCTCGGCTCGCTGCCCGGTTTTGCCCCCTTCACCCGCGGCCCGCGCGCGACGATGTATGCCGGCCGCCCCTGGACGATCCGCCAGTATGCCGGCTTCTCCACGGCCGAGGCGTCGAATGCCTTCTACCGCAAGGCGCTTGCGGCGGGACAGCAGGGCGTCTCCGTCGCCTTCGATCTCGCCACCCATCGCGGCTATGACAGCGACCATCCGCGCGTCGTCGGCGATGTCGGCAAGGCCGGCGTGGCGATCGACTCGGTCGAAGACATGAAGATCCTGTTCGACGGCATCCCGCTCGAAAAGATCTCGGTTTCCATGACCATGAACGGCGCCGTCATCCCGATCCTGGCGAATTTCATCGTCGCGGGCGAAGAGCAGGGCGTCCCCCGCGCCGCCCTTTCCGGCACCATCCAGAACGACATCCTCAAGGAGTTCATGGTCCGCAACACCTACATCTACCCGCCGGAACCCTCGATGCGCATCGTTGCCGATATCATCGAATATACGGCAAAGGAGATGCCGAAGTTCAACTCCATCTCGATCTCCGGCTATCACATGCAGGAGGCCGGCGCGACGCTGGTGCAGGAACTGGCCTTCACGCTCGCCGACGGCCGCGAATATGTCCGCGCCGCCATCGCCAAGGGCCTCAATGTCGATGACTTCGCCGGCCGCCTGTCGTTCTTCTTCGCCATCGGCATGAACTTCTTCATGGAAGCCGCGAAGCTCCGCGCCGCCCGTCTTCTCTGGACACGGATCATGGAGGAGTTCGCGCCGAAAAAGGCCTCGTCGCTGATGCTCAGGACCCACTGCCAGACCTCCGGCGTCTCGCTGCAGGAACAGGACCCCTATAACAACATCGTCCGCACCGCCTTCGAGGCGATGTCGGCGGCACTCGGCGGCACCCAGTCGCTGCACACCAATTCCTTCGATGAGGCCATCGCGCTGCCGACGGAGTTTTCCGCCCGCATCGCCCGCAACACCCAGCTTATCCTTCAGCATGAGACCGGCGTGACCAAGGTCGTCGATCCCTTGGCCGGCTCCTATTACGTCGAAAGCCTGACATCCGAGCTTGCGGAAAAGGCCTGGGCGCTGATCGAGGAGGTCGAAGCGCTCGGCGGTATGACCAAGGCCGTGGCCGACGGCCTGCCGAAACGCCTGATCGAGGAAGCCGCCACCCGCCGGCAGGCAGCCGTCGACCGTGGTGAGGAGGTCATCGTCGGCGTCAACAAATACCGGCTGGAAACCGAAGACGATCTCGACATTCTCGATATCGACAATGCCGCCGTGCGCACCGCCCAGATCCGCCGCATCGAGGAAACCCGCCGTCGCCGCAGCCCGGCCGAGGTCGAGGCGGCACTCGCAGCCCTTTCCGAAGTCGCCCGCACCGGCAAGGGCAACATCCTCGAAGCCGCCGTCACGGCCGCCCGCGCCCGCGCCACCGTCGGCGAAATCTCCGATGCCATGCGCGCCGTCTTCGGCGATCATGCGGCCGTGCCGGAAGTGGTGGGCGATATCTATGGCGAAGCCTATGCCGGCGATCCCGAACTCCAGACGCTGACCACCCGTCTTGCCGACGTCTCCCGCACCATCGGCCGCAAGCCGAAGATCATGGTCGCCAAGCTCGGCCAGGACGGCCATGACCGCGGCGCCAAGATCATCGCGTCTGCTTTCGGCGACATGGGCTTCGACGTGCTCGCCGGCCCGCTGTTCCAGACGCCGGAAGAAGCCGCCGATCTGGCGCTTGCGGCCAAGGTCCATGTCCTCGGCGTCTCCTCGCTCGCCGCCGGCCACAAGACGCTTCTGCCGCAGCTGGTGGACGCCTTGAAAGCCAAGGGCGGCGGCGATGTCATCGTCGTCTGCGGCGGCGTCGTGCCGCGGCAGGACTACCAGTTCCTGCTCGATCACGGCGTTGCCGCCGTCTTCGGCCCCGGCACCAATGTCATGGATGCCGGACGCGCCGTGCTCGACCTGCTGGAAGGACGCCTCAGGAACGATTGAGGAAGGAAGAAACCCATAAAGTCACTCCCTAGAAATAGTAGTACAGAAACACAGAAAATGCCGCATCCTATGGGTGTGCTCAGTGATTCGCCCCAATTGGTCGCGTTCAGGTCGGATAGAAGAGCCGGACGGTGTCGCTAAATGATTTAGCTGGGGGGCAAGCGCAATGCAGAAGCGCGATGAAGTCGAAAATTGGGCAGTTCACAGGGCGCAGCAGATCGTGATGCGGGAAGGCATGGACCTCGTGCTTTCGGCGCGGGATCTCGATCCGACGATCATCCGCATTCGCGGCAAACAGCTCGCCATGGCCATCGCCACGTCGCTGGTCGAGGCCTCAGCCGTGCACGCGGAGTAATCGTCTCCCCCTAAATCTTATAATTGTCATTGCCGCCGCCGTGGCTACACTCGGCCCGTCAAAGCAACGGGGGCGGTGGCAGATGTCTTTCCTTTCGGATATGGCGCTCACGCAGAGCGAGATCGACGTCGTCTACAACGCGCTGGAAGAATGGTGCCGCAAGACGGATGTGGCGCTCGACAGCCCCGATGGACGCGACGTGGCGACCGTGATGCTCGGCCTTTACAAGACGGGGCACGACACCAGTTCCGCTATCCTGACGGCCATGCACAAGGTCAACGGGCTGGAGCCCGCCTGATCGGCCAGATACTTGTATGGTGAAAGCCGAATTTCTATATTCGGCCCATGCAGCGCAAGAATTTCGATGAAATGACCTGCCCCATCGCCCGCACCCTCGACCGGGTCGGGGAGTGGTGGAGCATTCTCATCCTGAGGGACGCCTTCTTCGGCCGCACCCGTTTCGACGAGTTCCAGAAGAGCACCGGCATCGCGCCCAATATCCTCACCCGCCGGCTGAAATCGCTGGTGGAAGCCGGCCTCCTCGAAAAGCGCCCCTACCAGCAGCGCCCGGTTCGCTACGAATATTTGCTGACCGAAATGGGCCGCAACACCCAGCCGCTGCTGATCGCACTCTCCGATTTCGGCAACCGCTATTTCGCCGACCGCGGTGTCACCATGCAGGTGAGGGACATCGCCACTGGTGATGTCGCAACCCCGGTCTACATCGACGAGAAAACCGGCAAGACCATCGATCCCGAGACCTTTTCCATCCGCTCCGTCCGTCAGCACTGATACGTCACGGACGGTTGCAGCCTTACGCCCTTAATCCTCCCCGCGGGAAGCAGCGGGTGTAAAATCCGCAGACGATATCACTGCGGAGGTTTCGATGCGCCTTCTGTCCCCTGTTTTCGACAGGCCCGTCTTCCTTTTCCCGGCAGGAAGGATGGCAGGGCATCGGTGCGTAAACCGGCAAACGCCCGCGCGCCTTCCCCGACTTCTTTTGCACGGCATCGCCGTGGGTTGAAAAGCGGCGGAGATCGCCGCGCCGGGCACCTTTAGCGAAGAGCGTGCCGAAAGGCAGTCCTTGAAATCGCGCGACACCAACTAACTTGCATAATGAAAGTTACTAGTTTATACAGCGGCTCCCTTGGGCGAAGCAGCCCTCGCCAAACCGGAGATGTCGAATGCTCTCTACCGCCGTCGCCGCCTATCTCTCCCGGCGTTCCATTCATTACGGCTGGGTGGTGGCCGCCACCGCCTTCCTCACCATGCTGGTCACGGCCGGCACCATCGGCGCGCCCTCGGTGCTGCTCCTGCCGCTGCAGCGCGAGTTCGGCTGGGAAGCCTCCTCGATCTCCGCAGCCCTTGCCATCCGCTTCTTCCTCTTCGGGCTGATGGCGCCCTTCGCCGCCGCCCTCATGAACCGATATGGCCTGCGCCGCATGGCGCTCACGGCGTTGTCCGTCGTCTTTACCGGTATGGCGCTATCGCTGTTCATGCGTGAACTCTGGCAGCTCATCGTGCTCTGGGGCTTCGTTATCGGCATCGGCACGGGCTTGACCGCCATGGTCATGGGCGCAACGATTGCCACACGCTGGTTCACCGCCCGCCGAGGCTTCGTCGTCGGGCTCCTGACCGCCAGCACCGCCACCGGCCAGCTCGTCTTCATGCCGCTGATCGCCGCCCTCACGGAGGCCTATGGCTGGCGCAGCGCCGTCATCTTCATCATCGCCATGCTGTTCGTCTGCGCCGCCGCGATGCTCGCCTTCATGCGCGACCGCCCGTCCGATCTCGGTCTGAAGCCTTACGGCCAGACGGTGGACGAGCCGCCTGTCGCGACCACCCTTACCAGCAATTCGCCGATCGATACGCTGATCGAAGCGGCCAGAACCCGTATCTTCTGGGTGCTGTTCGCGTCCTTCTTCGTCTGCGGACTCTCGACCAACGGGCTCATCCAGACCCATTTCGTCTCGCTCTGCGCCGATTACGGCATGGCCCCGGTCGCCGCCACCGGCTTTCTCGCGATCATCGGCATCTTCGATTTTGCCGGCACCGTCGCCTCGGGCTGGCTGTCGGATCGTTACGACAATCGCTGGCTGCTGTTCTGGTATTACGGCCTGCGCGGGCTGTCGCTGGTCTGGCTGCCCTTTACCGGCTTCGAGCTTGTGGGCCTCTCTGTCTTCGCCGTGTTCTACGGCCTCGACTGGGTCGCGACCGTGCCGCCGACCGTCAAGCTCACCGCGCAGCATTTCGGTCGCGAAAAGGCGAATATGGTGTTCGGCTGGGTGTTCTTCGGCCACCAGATCGGCGCAGCCACGGCGGCCTTCGGTGGCGGCTACATCCGCGACAGCTACGCAAGCTACCTGCCGGCGCTGATGGTCGCAGGCGTCGCCTGCCTCATCATCGCCCCACTGGTCCTTGCCGGCGGCCGGCGGCAGATGCAGCCCGCCGCCGCTTAAACCACCTCGAAGCCGGTGTCAGTTCACCGTCACCGGCTTCGAGCGCATGCGGGACACCGTCTCGCGCTCCGCCCGCTTGCAGCGCATCGGCGGCAGGTCGCGGTCCATCAGGTCCATGTCTTCCAGCACCATGTCGCCCATTTTTTTGAAGGCGCTGTCGAGGGCGCCGGCCCGGTGGGCGGAGCGCAGAAAACCCTTGAGCCGCCGCACCGGATGGTCAAGCGGTAACGGCTCCTCGGGATAGACATCGCTCGCCGCGACGATGTGGCCGCGCTCAACCGCCGCCATCAAGTCGTCGAAATCGACGACGCTTGCCCGGCTGAGCAGGATGAAAGCCGCCCCAGCCCGCATCTTCGCAAAGGCCCCGGCATCGAGAAAACCCTGGTTCTCGCTGGTAACAGAGGCGACCACGAAGACGAAGTCGCTTGCCGAAAGCACTGTGTCGAGGCTTGCCGGCTCCACACCGTGATCCCGCAGGATCGAGGCCGGCATCCACGGATCGTACACCCGCGTTTTCGTGCGAAAGCCTGCGAGCACCCGGTTCAGCGCCTTGCCGAGATCTCCGAAGCCGATGATGCCGACTTCGGCGCCGGAGAGCAGTCGCGCCTTGCCATTGCCCTCGCCGCCCCACAGCTCGCGCCCCTCGCGAAAATCGAGATCGGCATCGACGATGCCGCGGGCGAGATTGAGCGCCATGGCAAGCCCAAGCTCCGCCACCGGCTCGGCAAACACCTGGCCGGTGGTGACCACATGGATGCCGCGTTGGAACAGCACCTCGTAGGGCATGTTGTTGATGAGATTGCTTTCGACGTTCAGGATCGCCCGCAGTTTTGGCATGCGCGCCAGTGTTTGATGGTTGAGCGGCGGCTGGCCGA
Organism: Rhizobium sp. Root1212; assembly: GCF_001424985.1. GTDB lineage: Bacteria > Pseudomonadota > Alphaproteobacteria > Rhizobiales > Rhizobiaceae > Pararhizobium. Next base: position 1,285,619 of record NZ_LMDA01000001.1, on the reverse strand, counting down.
GAATATAGCGAGCCCTGCCGAGCACGCCGTCGCCGAGGCCTGCAATATCGCCGGGATCGGCCTCGACGATCTCATAGCGCTCTTCGAGCACCCGGCGGGCTTCGTCGGTAAAGATCAGATCGAGCGTGCGCGGCTCCGGCGCGCTGATGACGAGGTGTCGTTCCCTGTCGCTCATCTGCATGTCCTCCCGCCAGCCGCGTGTGCGCCGGTTCCCGAGAGATGCTATCGAGCGGGGATGCTTTTGAAAAGGGAGGCGCTCAGCGCTTGATCAGCCGCTTCGCCGCTTCCTGTGCCGCGATCTGGGCTTCGAACATGGTGGCGAACTGGCCTTGGGCCGGATAAACGACGCCACGATGATTGAGCACGAAGCACCAGCGCCCGTTCTGGCGCTTTTCAACTGTGATCTTGCTTTCGGTCTTGTTGTCGTCGCTCATCGAATGGTCTTCCTTGCCTGCCGCTGCCGTTCTTTACCCGCTGATATCAGGTCATGGCAAGTCAAGGTTTCAGCCGAGCCTCACCCAGTCCGTCGCCTCGATCGCATAGGGTGTGAACAGGAAATCGCGGATCGCCGCGATCTCGTCGCCCTGCCAGTCGATCAGGACGAAATGCGCAGGCTTTTCCATCGCTCCCGCCGCATCGAACACCAGCATGGCCGGACGACCCTCGATTGCCCCGAGGGCAAACCGCCATTTCGTTTCCTCGGCATAGCGGGTGAAGTAGCGATCGACGGTCTTGCGGCCTTCGAGCTTGAGCCGGTTGACCAGATCGAGCTTCACGTCGTCTGCGAGCACGGCGCGAATGCCGTCGAAGTCGCCGCTCTGGAACAGGCGGACGTAAGTGGCCATCTTCTCCCGCTCGGCACCCGACATCAGCGGCAGCCGGATATCCTCGGGCTGCTGCGCCAGCTGTCGTAACGCCGCCCGTCCGCGCTGAAGCGCCGATTTGGCCGCCGCTGCCGAGCAGTCAGCGATCACGGCAACCTCCTCGACCGAATGGCCGAGCACGTCCTTGAGGATAACGGCACAGCGCTGCAATTCGGGCAGTTGCAAAAACGTCTGAAACCCGACCGCAACCGCGTCGGCGTCAGGAAGGGGCGCACCCTCGATCTCGTCAACGAGAGGAACGACGGTGTTGCGCGCCCGGCGGCGCAGGAAATCGAGGCATGTATTATGGGCGATGCGCAGCAGCCAGGGTTCGAGCTTGTCGATCTCGGCCCCTTCCGCCTGCGCCCGCAGGGCCTTGAGCAGAGCGTCCTGCAACACATCCTCGCCATCGACGGTCGAGCCGGTCATGCGCGCGCAATAGCGATGCAGGCGCGGTCTCAGCGCAGCAAGGCGCTCTTCGAAGTCTCCGGCATTCATGTATCAGGCTCCACAGGTGCGTCTGCAGGGAAAACCCGCCGTCCGCGTCCGAACGATAGCGCAGGCCGGCGGCGATGTCCGCCGTCCGCGGACCAATTCCTCACGCGCCCGCCTTGAGGATGTGGATCAGCGTGATGGTAGCCATGGTATCTCCATTCTGGATGAGCACACCAAAGACGAAACCCGAAGCGGAAACGGATCGCGAGGCAGAAGATTTTCTGACGGGGTTATGCGAGCGGTGGCAGCAATCAGGAAGATTCGAAAGAAAGATGGCGGACAGAGAGGGATTCGAACCCTCGATACGCTTTCACGTATACACGCGTTCCAGGCGTGCGCCTTCAACCACTCGGCCACCTGTCCGTCCGTTATCGCACCGTCGGTTGGTCCGGTGGATCGCAGAGGCCGCAAGGGCTCTGCGCACGCGGTTCGCTGGCGCGAACCGGCCGCTTCGGTACATGTACCGGCGACGGCGCGATATATACCGAGGAATTTTCAGGGATCAACTGGATTCTGACAGTTTTTTGACTTCATTTTTTGTGAGCCCCGCGAAATCCGCATCTTGCCGCCCGGATCGCCCTTGCCTAAGTCTCCGCAACAGCAAAGATGCGGCCGATAGCGGCGGCACGAGAGGGAGGATTTGCATGCGGTTTCTTCTGCGGGTCGCCAGCTTCCTGGCGCTGGTGTTGGGCGTCCTGGCCGCGGCGGTCGATTCCATCCAGTCAGTCTCGGCCTCCCAGCCGGTACTGACGCCACTCGGCAGCGCCGTTTCCGCCTCCGGCGATAGGGGCCTTGCCTTGGTGCAATCGCTGGAGCGCCCCGGCGGCCCCACTGGCGTGCTCCAGCCCGTCGCCCTCTGGATGCTACAACAGCCGGCCTTCGCCGTCTTCATCGCGCTGGCGCTCGCGCTGTGGATGATTGCCTATCGCAAGCCGCCCGTCGCCGGCCGTTTTTCGGCCTGACCAAAACCGCCGGTCATGGCGGAAAAGCCACAATGCTGCTGTTTCGGCGGTTTCCTGCATTTTAGCGATTGCCGGAAGAGCGAATCTCGCCTACGAAAACATGAATATAAAAAGTAGGTTTTAGCACGTTGCGACGAAACCGGATCGGGCGATGACGTTTCAGCCCCGCATGAACAACCGCATCAACGGCTTTTCCGTCATTGGCGGCCTCAACCGGCGCCAGTGGAACGGCGTTGTTGCGGATCTTTGGAATGTGGAATGCGCGCCGCTGGCCGGCGGCTTTTATGTGGCTGACGATCCGCGCCTGTTCATCGTGCTCGATGCCAAAGGCGGGCGGCCGAACATTAGGCTTCGCCAGCCGCAGGGCGGCTTTTGCGAGGAAGGGCAGGGGCAGGTCGCCTCCTATATCCCTGCCGGCATGGAACTCTGGGCGGAGATGGTCGATGTCGATTTCGTCCGCCATCTCGATCTTCATTTCAGCGTCGAAACCTTGAGCCGGCGGCTGATGGAAGATCTTGACCCGGCCCAGCTCACCGCGCCGCGGCTGATGTTCTCCGATCCGCGCATCCTGTCGCTCGCCGAACTGATCGCCGCCGAATGCGTCAATCCGCAGCCGTTGCACGATCTTTACGGCGACGGCCTGTCGCTGGCGCTTCTGATCGATGTTCTGCGGCTCGGCCCGTCGCGCCAGCGCAAGCGCAGCGCCCTCGCCAATTGGCAGCTGCGCCGGGCGATCGACTATATCGAGGAAAATTGCCTGCACGGCATCCGCATGGAAACCCTTGCGGAGCTGACAGGCCTTTCACAGTCCCATTTCAGCCATGCCTTCAAGGCCTCGACCGGCCTGCCGCCGCACCAGTGGCAGATGAAGGCCCGCATCGAGCGGGCCAAGCGGATGATTGTCGGCGCAGATCATCCGATGAGCGTGATCGCCGCCGAAACCGGCTTTGCCGATCAAGCTCACTTCACCCGCGCCTTTCGCAAGATCGTTGGTGTGACGCCGGGCAGCTGGGCCCGTAATCAAAGGGCCTGATGAGCAATTGCTCCAATCTGCGAGATTGGCCCAGAAATGATCAAAGACCGCAGGAAAAGACAATCACCGCCGAAATAGCTGAATTAAATACTCATCTTATGATGGCAGGACGGCTGAGCGGGGCCGGCATTTTCTGGGGTGACGATATGCGGATGAAGGGAACTCGCCGGTTTCTCATGGCGGGTGTTTCGCTGGCGGCGGTGATGGTGGCGCCGGTGGCGGCGCGGGCGCAGGATGTTGCGCCGGGCGGCGAAACGCAGCTGGAACGGCTGGTGGTCGAAGGCGGCAAGGTGACGGAAACCGAAGCGACCGGCCCGGTCGAAGGTTACGTGGCGAAAGTGACGGATACAGGCTCGAAGGCCGCCATGGCGGTATCCGATATCCCGCAATCCGTCTCCGTCATCGGTCGCGAGGAACTCAACGACCGCGGCGTTGTCAACAAGGTCGATGAAGCGCTGCGCTACACCGCAGGCGTCGCCGCCGAACCCTTCGGCAGCGATCCCGATACGGATTGGTTCTACATCCGAGGCTTCGACGCCACCCAGACGGGCGTGTTCCTCGATGGCTTGAACCTGTTCTCTTATGGTTTCGGCGGCTTCCAGTCCGATCCCTTCATGCTGGAGCGCGTCGAAGTGCTGAAAGGCCCGGCCTCGGTGCTTTACGGTGGCTCCAGTCCGGGCGGCATCGTCGATCTCGTGCGCAAGCGCCCGCAGGACGATCCGCTCTACTATGCCGAAATCGGCATCAACAATTTCGGCAACGCCTTCTTCGGCTTCGACGTCAACGACAAGCTGAAGGACGACGGCACGATCACCTACCGCATCACAGGCAAGATCGCCGGCGGCGACAACTATACGGATTATTCCGAGGACCTGCGCGGCTTCCTTCTGCCGCAAATTACCTATGCGCCGGATGATGCAACGAGCCTGACGGTCTACGCACTCGCCTCCGATCTCGACCAGACCCATATCGCCAACGGTTTCCTCCCTTATTTCGGCACGGTGGAAGACGGTCCCTTGGGCGGTAAGATCGACCGCGATTTCTTCTATGGCGAGCCGGATCACGACTACGGCCGCTACGACCAGCAGATGATCGGCTACGAGTTCGAACATCAGTTCGACAGCGGCTGGACCTTCTCGCAGAACCTGCGCTTCGCCCATCTCGATAAGTCGGAAGAGCTGGTTTACCCTTACGCCTACGCGGCAACCGGCGATCTGGCCCGTCTCGGTTTCAAGCACGACACAAGCGTCGATAGTTTCAATGTCGATAACCGCCTGCAGAACGAATTCGAGTCGGCCGGCACCGAACACAATCTGCTCGTCGGCCTCGACTACAAGAACTTCAAGATCGACCAGACGCAGGCTTCGGCTTTCCCGGCATCCGATCTCGATCCCACCGACCCTGACTATGGCGGACCCATTCCGGCCTACAGCGTCTATCTCGATGGCGTGAGCCACATGCAACAGGTCGGCGTCTATGCGCAGGACCAGATCCGCTTCGGCGGCGGCTGGCTAGTGACGCTGAACGGCCGTTACGACTATGTCGACACCGAAACGGATTCGCGCCTTGCCAACGGCTCCTTCAGCACCAACGACAGCGCCCTGAGCGGCCGCGCCGGTCTCGCCTATGAGCTCGACAACGGCCTCACGCCCTATGTCAGCGCCTCGAGCTTCTTCAATCCGCTGATCGGCATTTCCGCCTCCGGCACGCCGCTGGTGCCGGAAGAGGGCGTTCAGTACGAAGCCGGCATCAAATACGAGCCGACCATCTTCGACGGCCTGCTGACCGCCTCGCTTTTCCACCTGACCAAGGAAAACGCACTGAACCCGAACGGCTTCACCATGACCCAGCTCGGCGAAGTGGAATCGAAGGGCATCGAGCTGGAAGGCAAGGTCAACGTCGACCAGAACTGGAAGCTCTTGGCCTCCTATACCTACACGGACATGGAGATTACCGAGGAAGGTTTCGCCGATTTCGTCGGCAAGCGCCCCCGCCTGATCCCCGAGCATCAGGTTGCCCTGTGGGTCGATTACACGATCACCGATGGCGCGATGGAAGGCGTGAGCCTCGGCGGCGGCCTGCGTTACCAGGGCAAGTCGGCGGCGGATAACCTCAACACCGAGTGGGTGCCCTCCGCGGTGGTCGCCGATGCCGCCATCCGTTACGAGAAGAACGGCTGGGGCGCCGCGTTCAACGTCAGCAACCTGTTCGACAAGGAATACGTCAAGGGTTGCCAGGAGCTGTTCACCTGCGGCTATGGCGAGCAGCGCACCGTTACGCTGAAGCTCAGCAAGACGTTCTGATCGGACGAAAACGTGAGACCTTCAGGCCGCTGCACAATCCATGCAGCGGCCTTTTCCTTGCCGGAAATCCACGGATTTCGCCCGCTGTTTGAGCGATTTACCTTTTTTTACCAATTGAAAAATTTCGGGTGAATTTTCGCCGGAGGCGTGCAAGGATGCGCGCCAGCCAGACCTCCCCTGGGGGTCGGTGGTTCCGCAGACATGCTCTCCGCAAAGAGGGAGCGTGCGGGAGGACCCAACAAAAACATCAATAGCAACAACAGGGCTGCACTATGAAGAAAACCCTCCTCGGTCTCCTTGCTTTTTCGATGATGTCGGCGACGGCTCTCGCCGACGATATCAAGCCGGCGATCATCTACGATCTCGGCGGCAAGTTCGACAAATCCTTCAACGAAGCGGCCTTCAACGGCGCGGAAAAGTTCAAGACCGAAACCGGCATCGAATACCGCGAATTCGAAATCGCCAACGACGCTCAGCGCGAGCAGGCGCTGCGCCGCTTCGCCGGCGACGGCAACAATCCGATCGTCATGGCCGGCTTCAACTGGGCGGCAGCGCTTGAAAAGGTCGCAGCCGAATATCCGGATACCAAGTTCGCCATCATCGACATGGTTCTCGACAAGCCGAACGTGAAGTCGGTCGTCTTCAAGGAACAGGAAGGCTCCTATCTCGTCGGCGTTCTCGCCGGCCTCGCCTCCAAGACCAAGACGGTCTCCTTCGTCGGCGGCATGGACGTTCCGCTGATCCACAAGTTCGCCTGCGGCTATGTCGGCGGCGCGAAGTCGACCGGCGCTGACGTCAAGGTTCTCGAAGCCTATACCGGCACCACTCCGGACGCCTGGAACGACCCTGTCAAGGGCGGCGAAATCGCCAAGTCCCAGATCGACCAGGGTTCCGACGTCGTCTATCACGCTGCCGGCGGTACCGGCGTCGGCGTTCTGCAGGCGGCTGCGGATGCCGGCAAGCTCGGCATCGGCGTCGATTCCAACCAGAACGGCCTGCAGCCCGGCAAGGTCCTGACCTCGATGCTCAAGCGCGTCGACGTCGCCGTCTACGAAAGCTTCAAGGCTGCCAAGGATGGCAACTTCCAGTTCGGCATTTCCAACCTTGGCCTCAAGGAAGATGGCGTCGGCTATGCCGTTGACGACAACAACAAGGCCCTGATCACTCCGGAAATGCAGGCTGCCGTCGACAAGGCCAAGGCCGACATCATTGCCGGCACGGTTCAGGTTCACGACTATATGTCGGATGAGGCCTGCCCTTACTAAGAGGCTGATATTGTAATAAAAAGCCGCCGGTCCCCGTGGTCGGCGGTTTTTTGTTTGGCGACGAAGCCCATACCCTCTCCGTCATGGTTGGGCCTGACCCGACCATCCATCAGCCGCTCCACTCGACTGGATGCAGCCTCTGCGGCCGACGGCTTTTATGGCTCAATAATGCGGCGGGCGGGTGATCGCCGGCGCGTCGAGGCTCTGTTCCTCAAGCCTCAGGAACCGTTCCGTCAGCCGGTCGAGCTTGGCGCGGGTCTGCTCCACCACCTTCCACTGTTGCGTCAGCTGATCGGAAAGCTCCTCGATGGCCTTGGCCTGATGGGCCACGGTTTCCTCGAGCTGGGTGATGCGGGCGTCTTTATCGGTCATGGGCTTTCCCCGAAGGTTTTCCTGTCGCCCTCTAGCATAATATCGGCCGAAGCAAATCGGCTCTGGACTCTCCGTGGCGAAATCGGGAAGAGTGTGCGCAGATGCGAATTTAGGCTTACACCGCCTGACTTCGGATGATAAATATATACCAATTGGTAAAAAAATCGACGCCCCGACCATCCGCCAGAAGATGAATCCGGGCCACTTGGGGAAATAAAGGCCAACATGAGCGATCTCGCCATCGAGCTCAGGGGCATAGACAAGAGCTTCGGCCTTGTTCATGCCAACAAGGACATCAATGTCAAGGTCCGCAAAGGGACCATCCACGGCATCATCGGTGAAAACGGCGCCGGCAAATCGACGCTGATGTCGATCCTTTACGGCTTCTATCAGGCCGATCGCGGCGACATCCTGATCGACGGCAAGACCGTCACCATCAAGGACCCGAACACGGCGATCGCAAGCGGCATCGGCATGGTCCACCAGCACTTCATGCTGGTCGAGAATTTCACCGTGCTCGAAAACATCATGCTCGGCGCCGAAGACAGCCAGGTGCTGAACACCAGCATTTCCAAGGCCCGCGTCGAGCTGAAGCGGCTGGAAAAGGAATACGCGCTGGAGGTCAATCCCGATGCACTGATCGAGGAGCTGCCGGTCGGCCTGCAGCAGCGCGTCGAAATCCTCAAAGCCCTGTATCGCAAGGCCGATATCCTCATCCTCGATGAGCCGACCGGCGTCCTGACCCCGGCCGAGGCCGATCACCTGTTCCGCATCCTCGGGCAGCTGAAAGCGCAGGGCAAGACGATCATCCTGATCACCCACAAGCTGCGCGAGATCATGGCGATTACCGACGAGGTGTCGGTCATGCGCCGCGGCGAGATGGTGGCGACCCGTAACACCAGGGAAACCTCCGTCGAGGAACTGGCCGAACTGATGGTCGGCCGCCGCGTCCTGCTGCGCGTCGAAAAGGGCGAAGCCAATCCGGGCGCCGTCAAGCTGTCGGTCAAGAACCTCACCGTGCGCGACAGCCGCGGAGTCACCATGGTCGACAACGTCTCCTTCGACATCAGGGCCGGCGAAATCGTCGGCATTGCCGGTGTGGCCGGTAACGGTCAGTCCGAGTTGCTGGAAGCGATTTCCGGTATTCGCCGCGCCGTCTCCGGTTCCGTGGTGCTGAACGGCAAGTCCGTCGATGTCACGGCCCATGTCGATCCCGGCGAACTGCGCGTACAGGGTCTCGGCCACGTGCCGGAAGATCGTCACCATGTCGGCCTCGTCCTGAAGTTCGACGAGAGCGAAAACGCCATCCTCGGCTATCACCGTGACAAGCGGTACCTGAACGGCCCGTTCCTCAACATGGATGCGATCCGCGCCGAGGCCGAGGACAAGATCCAGAAATACGATATCCGCCCGCCGAACGCGAAGCTGAAGACGGCGAATTTCTCCGGCGGCAACCAGCAGAAGATCGTGCTGGCGCGCGAAATGGAGCGCGGCCCGGATGTGCTGATCATCGGCCAGCCGACCCGCGGCGTCGATGTCGGCGCCATCGAATTCATCCACAAGCGGATCATCGAGATGCGCGACCGGGGCATGGCCGTGCTGCTGGTGTCCGTCGAACTCGATGAAATCCGCGCGCTGTCCGATCGTATCCTCGTGATGTTTGCCGGCCGTGTGGTTGGCGAGCGCGGCGCGGATGCGACGGAAGGCGAACTCGGCCTTCTCATGGCCGGGGTCGAAGGCCGCAAGGAGGCCGCAGAATGAGTAACCCTTACGCAAAGCTGCCCAACTGGGCGGAATACGGGCTGATCCCCTTCGTCAATCTCGTCGTCGCCTTTCTGGTCGCCGGCCTCGTCGTGCTGCTCGTCGGCGAAAATCCGCTGGATGCCGCCTATCACATGGTCAACGGCGCCTTCGGCCGCGGCGAATATATCGGCTTCACCCTCTATTACGCGACGACCTTCATCTTCACCGGCCTTTCGGTGGCCGTCGCCTTCCATGCCGGCCTGTTCAACATCGGCAGCGAAGGCCAGGCTTATATCGGCGGCATCGGCGTGACACTCGCCTGCCTCTGGCTCGATCGCACCATGCCGTGGTTCGTGGTGTTTCCGCTGGCGATCATCGGTTCGGCCGCTTTTGGCGCGCTCTGGGCGTTCCTGCCGGGCTGGCTGCAGGCCAAGCGCGGCAGCCACATCGTCATCACCACCATCATGTTCAATTTCATCGCCTCGAGCCTGATGGTCTACCTCCTGACGCGCGTCCTGAAGCCGCTCGGCTCGATGGCGCCGCAGACCCGTACCTTCGAGGCCGGCGGCCAGTTGCCGAAGCTCGACTGGCTCTTGTCGATCTTCGGCCTCGACATCGGCAATGCCCCCTTCAACATTTCGTTCCTTTTGGCGCTTCTCGTCGCCTTCGGCGTCTGGACGCTGATCTGGCGCACCCGCTTCGGCTACGAGCTGCGCACCATGGGCCACAGCCCGTCCGCCGCCCGTTACGCCGGCATCAGCGAAACCCGCATCACCATCATCGTCATGATGATCTCCGGCGGCCTCGCCGGCATGATGGCGCTGAACCCGATCATGGGCGAGCAGTTCCGCATGCAGCTGGATTTCGTGCAGGGCGCCGGCTTCGTCGGCATCGCCGTGGCGCTGATGGGCCGTTCCCATCCGGCCGGCATCATCCCGGCAGCGATCCTCTTCGGCATGCTCTATCAGGGCGGCGCCGAAATCGCCTTCGAGATGCCGGCCATCTCGCGCGACATGATCGTTATTATCCAGGGCCTCGTCATTCTCTTTGCCGGCGCGCTCGAAAATATGTTCCGGCCGGCCATCAGCCGCTTCTTTGCCGGCCTCGGGCAGCGTTCCGCAACTGCCGCCCAGACGAAGGGAGCCTGAGCGATGGATTTCTTCCACACCATCATCGCCCTTCTCGAATCCACCATCCGCGTCTCCGTGCCGCTGATCTTCGCAGCCCTTGCCGGCCTCTATACCGAGCGGGCAGGGGTGTTCGACATCGGCCTCGAAGGCAAGATGCTCGGTGCCGCCTTCGCAGCCGGCGCCGTTGCCGGCATCACCGGCTCGGTCTGGGCGGGCCTCATCGTCGCCATCATCATCTCGGTGCTGCTGTCGCTGGTCCACGGCTATGCCTCGATTACCCAGCGCGGCAACCAGATCGTTTCCGGTGTCGCCATCAACTTCGTCGTCGCCGGCTCCACGGTCATCCTCGGCGAAGCCTGGTTTCGTCAGGGCGGCCGCACGCCGGCACTCTCCGGCGATGCCCGCTTCCAGACGATCACGTTTCCCTTCGCCGATTCCATCCGCGAGATACCCTTTATCGGCCCGATCTATGCCGATCTGCTCTCCGGTCACTTCCTCCTGACCTATCTCGCCTTCGCGCTGGTACCGATCAGCTGGTGGGTGCTCTACCGCACCCGCTTTGGTCTCCGCCTGCGCGCCGTCGGTGAAAATCCCGGTGCGGTCGATACAGCCGGCATCTCCGTCATCTGGCTGCGGTATCGCGCCGTCATCTGCTGCGGCATTCTCTGCGGCTTTGCCGGGGCCTATCTGTCGCTCGCCATGAGCGCCGGCTTCGTCAAGGGCATGACGGCGGGCAAGGGCTATATCGCGCTGGCCGCGCTGATCTTCGCCAAGTGGCGGCCGTTCAACATCATGCTGGCTTGCCTGCTGTTCGGCTTCCTCGATGCGCTGGCGATCCGCCTGCAGGGCAATCCGCTGCCGCTGATCGGTCAGGTGCCGGTGCAATTGATGCAGGCGCTGCCCTATATCCTCACCGTCATCCTGCTTGCCGGCTTCATCGGCAAGGCGATCCCGCCGAAGGCCGGCGGTGTACCCTATGTGAAGGAGCGCTGATCGATGAAAAACGATCTCTTCGAGGCCGCCCGCGCGGCCATGTCCAAGGCGCATGCGCCCTATTCGAAATTCCCGGTCGGCGCGGCCATCCGCGCCGAAGACGGCAAGATCTATTCCGGCGCCAATATCGAAAACCTGTCCTTCCCGGAAGGCTGGTGCGCGGAAACCACCGCCATCAGCCACATGGTCATGGCCGGCCAGTGCAAGATCCTCGAAGTCGCCGTCATCGCTGAAAAACTGGCGCTTTGCCCGCCCTGCGGCGGCTGCCGCCAGCGGCTGGCGGAATTTTCGGGTGCCAGCACCCGCATCTTCCTCTGCGATGAAACCGGCGTGAAGAAGACGCTCGCTCTCTCCGATCTGCTGCCCCACTCCTTCGAAACCGAGGTCATCGGTTGACCGCCGCCGCAGACCTGCTGAAGGTCCGCATCAGCGGGCTCCAGCCCCGTTACGGCATCGTGCTCGGTTCCGGCCTCGGCTCGCTGGTCGAAGGCGTGACGGACGCCGTCCGCATCTCCTATGCCGATGTCCCCGGCTTCCCCGTCAGCGCCGTCTCCGGCCATGCCGGCGAGCTGGTGGCGGGCAGGATCGGCGGCGTGCCGGTCGTGGTGCTTTCGGGCCGCGTGCACTATTACGAGCGTGGCGACGCCAATGCGATGCGCGGCCCGATCGAGACGCTGAAGGCGCTCGGCATAGAGGCCCTGATCCTCACCAACTCCGCCGGCTCGCTGCGCGAAGATCTGCCGCCGGGTTCGGTGATGATGATCACCGACCACATCAATTTCTCCGGCGAAAGCCCGCTGATCGGCGTCGACAGCGACGCTCGTTTCGTCGGCCTGACGGCTGCCTATGATGCGGAACTGGCGGATGCGATCCGCGCTGCCGCCATCAAGCTCGATATTCCGCTGGGTGCCGGCGTCTATATGTGGTTCTCCGGGCCGAACTTCGAAACGCCGGCGGAAATCCGCATGGCCCGCATTCTCGGTGCCGATGCCGTCGGCATGTCGACGGTTCCGGAAGTGATCCTGGCGCGTTTTTTCGGCCTGAAGGTTGCCGCAGCCTCGGTTATCACCAATTATGGGGCGGGCATGACCGGCGCGGAACTCAGCCATCATGAAACCAAGGACATGGCGCCCGTCGGCGGGCAGCGTCTCGCAGCCATCCTGAAAACGATGATATCCGCACGCCCCTGAGGCGTCTGCGGCAGAGGAAACGGACCAAATGATGCTCGAAGCCAACAACCGCCAGGTTGCGTCTCTCGCTTTGTCGCTGCTTGATCTCACCGATCTCAGCGACAATTGCACCCCCGAAGCCATCGAAAAGCTCTGCGCCCAGGCCGTCACGCCCTTCGGCCACACCGCCGCCATCTGCATCTGGCCGCGCTTCATCACGCAGGCACGTAGCATCCTCGGCCCCGAGAGCGCGGTGAAGATCGCCACCGTCGTCAATTTCCCCTCCGGCGACCTGCCGGTCGAAACCGTCGTTGCCGAGACCGAACAGGCGATTGCCGACGGTGCCGACGAGATCGACCTCGTCATCCCCTACAAGGCGTTCATGGCCGGCGACGAGCAGGCCGTGCGCACGATGATCTCGGCCGTCAAGGCCGTCTGCAAGCCGCCCGTGCTGCTGAAGACCATTCTGGAAACCGGCGAGTTGAAGGACCGCGGCCTGATCCGCAGCGCCTCCCATATCGCCATTCAGGAAGGTGCCGATTTCATCAAGACCTCCACCGGCAAGGTTGCCGTCAATGCGACGCTGGAGGCGGCCGATATCATGCTCACCTGCATCCGCGAAAGCGGCCGCAAGGTTGGCTTCAAGCCGGCCGGCGGCGTGCGCACGGTCGGCGATGCGCGCCTCTACCTCAATCTCGCGGCGACGATCCACAGCCCTGACTGGGCCATGCCCTCCACCTTCCGCTTCGGTGCCTCCGGCCTGCTCGGCGATATTCTCGCCGTGCTCGAAGGCCGCGAACCGGCAACCACAGCCGCCGCCTACTGACGATGCTCCCGCAGGAAATCATCCGGCGCAAGCGTAACGGCGAGGCCCTTTCCGCAGACGAAATCGCCGCCTTCATCCGGGGCTTGAGCGATAGCTCGATCTCCGAAGGCCAGGTCGCAGCCTTCGCCATGGCCACCTGGTTTTCCGGCATGTCGGTTGAGGAAACCGTGGCGTTGACGCTGGCCATGCGCGACAGCGGCGACGTGCTCGATTGGAGCGGCATCACAGCCCCCATTGCCGATAAGCATTCGACCGGTGGCGTCGGCGACAATGTCTCCTTGATGCTGGCACCGATCGCCGCTGCCTGCGGCCTCGCCGTGCCGATGATCTCGGGCCGCGGCCTTGGCCACACCGGCGGCACGCTGGACAAGCTGGAATCGATCCCCGGCTACGACATCAAGCCATCGGCATCCCTCTTCCGCCGCACCGTCGAGGAAGCCGGCTGCGCCATCATCGGCCAGACGGCAGCGCTTGCCCCCGCCGACCGCCGCCTCTACGCCATCCGCGACGTCACCGCCACCGTCGATTCCGTCCCCCTGATCACGGCCTCGATCCTCTCGAAAAAGCTCGCCGCCGGCCTGCAATCGCTCGTGCTCGACGTCAAGATCGGCACAGGTGCCTTCATGGTCAGCCTCGAAGAGGCAGAAACGCTGGCCCGCTCCCTCGTCGGTGTCGCCAATGGTGCCGGTGTCAAGACCACGGCTCTGATCACCGACATGAACGAGCCGCTGGCGGATGCCGCCGGCAATGTGCTGGAGATCGAAAACTGCCTCGCCTTCCTGCGTGGCGAAAAATCGGGCAGCCGGCTCGAAACCATCGTGCTCGCCTTCGCCGGCGAAATGCTGGCGACATCAGGGCTCGCCGCCGATGCGGATGAGCGCGCCGCCCTCGCACGAAAGGCCTTGGAAAGCGGTGCAGCGCTGGAGCGGTTCCAGCGCATGGTGCATCTGCTCGGCGGCCCGCATGATTTCGTCGAAAACAGCGCCCGTTATCTCGAAAAGGCTCCGGTCGTCCTTTCGGTCGAGGCACCGCAGGCGGGCTATCTCGCCTCTTGCGATGCCCGCGGCGTCGGCATGGCGGTCATCGCCCTTGGCGGCGGCCGCACCCACCCCGATGACAAGATCGACCACCGCGTCGGCTTCAGCGGCCTGAAGCCGCTGGGCACGAAGCTGGAGAAAGGCGAAACCTTCGCCACCGTCCACGCTGCCGATCAGGCAACCGCGGAAGCCGCTCGAGATAAACTCCTGCTGCTTTACACATTTTCCGAGGAAGCGCCGCCGGCGCGGCCGGTGATCCTGTCGCGGATCAGTTGACGAGGTGCAACGCCCCGTTCTCGACCCGGTAGGACGAGAGCCGATTGAGAAAACTCATGCCGATCAGCATGCCCGACAAGGACGCATCCGGCAGCACCATCGCCTCGACATTGTCGACCCGGATCGAGCCGAGTTCGACGCGGTTCAGCGTCGCCCGCGCCGCCTTCACCACGCCGTTTGCAGTCCCGACCGGGGCGTTGAAGTTGAGACCTGACGGCGAGAGCCCGAGCTTGCGCGCTGTCGAGACATTGATCGCAACAGTGCTGGCCCCGGTATCGATCAGCCCCATCTGCTTGCGGCCGTTGATTTCGAAATTGCCGAAATAATGCCCTTGGGTGGACTGCAGGGTTTCGCCCTTGCCGCTGGCATAGCGCGCCGTCGAAACGGGGGTTGCAGGACTCGATCGTGCCGCCGGTTGGTCGGCCTGCTCAAGATAACGTGTCGCCAGATCGGGAACGAGCACAGCGCCGACGGCAATGGCAGCAGCAATGATCGAAAGACGTGCAAGCATGGGCCTCACTCCGCCGGACGGGGAAACAACGAGCGGCGAGTGAAGCACGCCAGCCCCTAACACGAAACGAAAACGCCGCCGGTATGACCGGCGGCGGTATCGGGAATTGCGTGTCTGGTTAAGAAGACCTTACTTTGTCCCGTACATCCGGTCGCCGGCATCGCCGAGACCGGGCACGATATAGCCCTTCTCGTTCAGATGGCTGTCGATGGAAGCGGTGTAGATCGGCACATCCGGATGCGCCGCCTGGAAATTCTTGATGCCTTCCGGGGCGGCCAGCAGGCAGAGGAAGCGCAGGTTCTTTGCGCCGCGCTCCTTCAGCTTGTCGATGGCGGCGATGGAGGAATTGCCGGTCGCTAGCATCGGATCGACGACGATGACGAGACGCTCGGACATCGCTTCCGGCGCCTTGAAGTAATATTCGACGGCCTCCAGAGTTTCATGGTCTCGGTAGACGCCGACATGGGAGACGCGGGCGGAGGGCACAAGTTCCAGCATGCCTTCGAGCAGGCCGTTGCCGGCGCGCAGGATTGAGGCGAAAACCAGCTTCTTGCCTTCCAGAACCGGCGCCTGAATGGTCTCCAGCGGCGTCTCGATGGTTTCCATGGTCAGCTCGAGATCGCGGGTGACCTCGTAGCAGAGCAGAGTGGAAATCTCGCGCAGCAGCCGGCGGAAGCCGGCCGTTGAAGTTTCCTTCTTGCGCATGATGGTCAGCTTGTGCTGCACGAGCGGATGATTGATGACCGTTACGCCGTCCATGGCCAAGCCTCCGTAAAAAATCTGGATGGGACATTCTTTTTCACGGAAAAGCTCCGACCTGCAAGGGGTGAGCACCGCTTTGCGGCGTCATCCCCAGCCCTCAGCCTCGTGAGTGCCTAAATTTTCGCAAGCAACCGTGCGCGCGTCGCCTCATCCACAAAAGCGCCTTCGATCGCCGTGCGCGTCATGGCATTGATCTCGTCATCGCTGAAGCCGAAGACATGGGAGGCGATTTCGTATTCCTGCTCCAGCGAGGTGTGGAAGAAGGGCGGATCGTCGGAATTCAGCGTCACCCGGCAGCCGGCGTCGCGAAGGGCGCGTAAAGGATGCGACGGGAAATCCGGGAAGACCTTGAGCGAGACGTTCGACCCCGGACAGGTTTCGAGCACCACGCCCTCGTCGGCGATGCGGGCAACAAGATCGGCATCTTCAATCGCCCGCACCCCATGGCTGATGCGGGAGGGGCGCACATGATCCAGAGCATCCCGCACGCTGAAGGCACCGGCCATTTCGCCGGCATGAATGGTGATGCCAAGTCCGCTGTCGCGGGCGATATCGAAGGCGCGGGCAAAATCCGCGACCTTGTGCATCCGCTCCTCGCCGGCCAGATTGAAGCCGGTCACCAGCGGATGTGCGCGCTTTGCCGCATAAAGCGCCGTCTTTTCCGCCCGCTCCGCCCCAAGATGACGGATGATGGTGATGAGCATCCGGCCTTCGATGCCGGTCTTCGCCTTGGCGGCCTCGATGCCGGCAGCCAGCCCGCTTATATAGGCGTCTGCCCCGATACCGATGGTATTGCCGTGGTCGGGCGAAACGATGATCTCGCTATAGATCGTGCCGGCTTCCGCGAGTTCCGCGAGATAGGTTTCAGCGAGCAGCGCGTAATCCTCTTCCGTGCGGAAGAGTTCGGCCACCTTGTCGTAACAGATCAGGAAGTCGGAAAACTCGCTCCAGACATAGGCGCCGTCACGGATGATATCACTGACATCGACATCGTACTTGCGCGCCATTTCCAGCGCGAGCGCCGGCGAGGCCGCACCTTCGATATGGCAGTGCAGCTCGGCTTTCTTCAGATGTGCAATCAAAGGAAACTTCTCCCATGGAGGCCCGGCGTAATGCCGAGATGGCGGGCAACGGTCTCGCCGATGCCGGAAAAACCCTTGAGGACGCCGATCGAGCGTGGGGCGATGCCGGGTCCGAAGGCCAGCACCGGCACACGCTCGCGCGTATGGTCGGTGCCGCGCCAGGTCGGGTCGCATCCGTGATCGGCGGTGATGATGGCGAGATCGCCGAGCTTCATCTTGTCCTGGATTTCGGGCAGGCGATGGTCGAAGGCTTCGAGCGCTGCGGCATAACCCGGCACATCGCGGCGATGGCCGTAGAGCATGTCGAAATCGACGAAATTGGTGAAGACGAGATCGCCGTCTTCGGCCTCGTCCATCGCCTTCAGCGTGGCGTCGAACAGCGCCATGTTGCCGTTGGCCTTGATCAGCCGGCCGATGCCCTGATGCGCAAAGATATCGGCGATCTTACCGACGGCATGCACGGTGCGGCCTGCGGATGTCAGCCGGTCGAGCAAAGTCGGCTCTGGCGGCAGAACGGAATAGTCGCGGCGATTGCCGGTGCGGGTGAAGGTGTCGGCCGATGTTCCGATAAAGGGGCGGGCAATGACCCGACCGATATTGTAGTCGTCGAGCTGCCGGCGCACGACCTGACAGAATTCGAGGAGCCGGTCGAGCCCGAAGGTCGTCTCATGGGCGGCAATCTGGAAGACGCTGTCGGACGAGGTATAGCAGATCGGCTTTCCGGTTCGCATATGCTCCTCGCCGCAGCGGGCGATGATATCCGTGCCCGAGGCATGGCAATTGCCGAGAATGCCCGGCACGTCGCCGTCGCGGCATATCGCCTCGACCAGTTCCGGTGAAAACGCGTCGCCCTCGGTCGGAAAATAGCCCCAGTCGAAACGAACTGGCGTACCGGCGATTTCCCAGTGGCCGGAGGGAGTGTCCTTGCCGCGCGAAACCTCGCTGGCCGCGCCGTAAATGCCGGTTACGGCATCTGCGGCGGAGAGGCCGGCCGGAATATTGCCGGTCGCAAGCCTGGCCGCATGGACAAGCCCGAGCGCCGTCATATTGGGAACCTTCAGCGGTCCCTCGCGCAAACCGGCACGATCGGCCGCACCGGCGGCGCAAAATTCGGCGATATGGCCAAGCGTATCGGAGCCCTCGTCGCCGAAGACGGCTGCATCCGGGGCGTTGCCGATGCCGAAGGAATCAAGAACGAAGAGAAAGGCGCGCGCCATTGTTCACCTGAAAATCACCGTCCGCTCCATTGCCGGGTGCCGTCTTTTACACCCGAAGACCGGTCGTCATGGATACCGCGCCCGGCCGGCGATTGCAAATTGGAGGGGAGGGCGGTTCGCAGGCGCGTTAGCCGGTGCAGTCTTTGCAGAGGATCTCGGTACCCATGCGCTGCTGATAGTAGTAGGTCTTGCTGATGTTGATTTCCTTCAGCGTGTTCGAGATATCCGGCGCCATCAGCATCAGCTTGTGCGGCACGACCAGTTCGGAGCGGACAAGGAAAGTGCCGACCGTGGTCAATTCCTTCGGCAGCGTTGCCGGCGTGCCGGCCGCATAGGGCGTGGCGCCGCTCTGGTCGCGTGACCAGGTAACAACGCCCGTGCCTGGGCCGGTCACCTTTATGCCGGTCATCTTCAATGTGTAGGAGCCGACTTCGTAGGGCGAAAGGGCAGCCTTGACGACGCCTTTCATGCCATCGAGCGTGGCCTTGGTGACGTCCTTTTGCTGCGCCAGGACATCGGCGATGGTGTTGGAGGCATGGGCAACCTTGCGGGCGACGCCGAAGCCGACCGAAACCTCGAAAGCGCCGAGATACCCCATGAGCAGCAGCGGAACGATGATGGCGAACTCGACTGCGCCGGCTCCCTTGCGGTCGTTAGCAAGACCGCGGAACGGCCGTGAAAGAGCTGAGATCGACTGTTTGAAGGAAGCCGCCACGGTTTTCATCCTCAAAAGCTCTCGTTGATGAATGTGTTGGTCGCGACCATCAGGTAGTCCTTCGGCATGGAGCTGCCG
Source organism: Rhizobium sp. Root1212 (assembly GCF_001424985.1). Classification (GTDB taxonomy): domain Bacteria; phylum Pseudomonadota; class Alphaproteobacteria; order Rhizobiales; family Rhizobiaceae; genus Pararhizobium. The sequence goes on along the minus strand of NZ_LMDA01000001.1, from coordinate 1,266,787 downwards.
GCGGGGCGCAGATTGGTCACGTAAGGACGCACGAGATCTGTGACGACGCTCCAGCGATAGTAGGCGCGCACCATGTTGATCTTTTGCGGTCCGCCCGGCGCGAAAGTGGTTTTGGTATCGAAGTCGTTTCCGTTGCGCGGAATCGCCGTCGGAATTTTCGAGAACTCCGTATAGCTGCGCACGTCGATGTAGAGTTTCCCCGGTGTCTTCGCTTCCGTTGCGGAGCAGCTGAGGAAGTAGGATATCTGGTCGCAATACATCTGCCGGAACTGCTCTTCCGTCTTGTCGGTCGCGCGGCCGAGGTTGAAGGTGATTTCCCCGGTCCGCAGCTTGCGCGCCATCGTGTCGTTGGCACTGGCAAGGATTTGCTCGCCGAAGAAGGCGGCAAAGGTTTCGAGTGAGGCGAAGACCATGATGAGGAATGGCAGGGCCAGGACGGCGAATTCTATCGCCGCGGCACCGCCCTTTTCCCGAAGCAAGCGCCGAAAAAGACCCTCAGGCTTCAGGGTTTTTGTGCCCGAGGCGGCTTCGGTCGCGTTTTCAGCGTTTATCTGCTGTTTTTCCATACCGTTCATCGGCAGTTCCTCTTGTCTGCCGCGACTATAGAAACTCTCCGTTGACAATTCGTATGCGCCTTGCCGGAAAATTTGAACGCCGGCGCTTACCTTCCGGTAAGTATGAGTCCGACGCTGTGGCGCGGTCAGTTGCTGGAACTGGTCGCACGATCGGCGTGCTGTTCGCAATTCGGCGTGCAGGACAGGATCGTGCGGTCTGTCTGTCTGTAGACGCGCACCGTGTTGCCCTCGTCGACTGAAACGAGAATGCGCTCGTCCACGAGGGCATTGCCGTCCGCGTCGAGAATGACGAGGTTGGTGGTACCGAAGGCCCGGCCGGTCAGGACAATGGTGCGGGCATCGGCGACGGTCGCGTCGGCGATGTCGGAATTGCCGATGATGACCTTTGCCACGGGACGATCGAGCTTGAGCACGCGCGCGTGATCCCTGTAGACGCGCATCATGTCCTCCTCTTCCTGCGCCTGGGCGGCGAACGGCGCCGTTATCAGGAATAGGCCCGCCAGAATCGGAAGCAGCCGGGCGGCGCCGAAAGTGAAGATGTTCGATGTCATGGCGATTCCCCGGCGGATATTGACGCCGGAGCATCGCTGATTTTGGTGAATGAAGGGTTAAGGCCGTGGGCCGGTGCCGTTCCGGGACGGCCTCGTGCAGCCGCTACTTGAGGAAAGGGCGTCTACCAACACATGTACAGTGCCAGGAGAAGACGCAAAAGCTTGGGCGCAGGCAGGAGCGATTGTCGCTGCTGCGGCGTTTCCCCTAGTAAAGGATGCGCGAAGGGGATGAATGCCCGTATTTTACACGCATGATTTGCGACCCGTTTACCATATAACCTGTCACGGCACGTTAAGCTTTTGTTAGCTTACTTCCTTAAGCGGTTTGAAATTGCCTCTCCTGTAGCTTTTGCCTCGACCGATCAACGGAAACAGTTGGCGGCAGTGCTGAACAACAACAAGTGAAGTAGGAGAGATATATGACCAAGCTTTTTGCACGTTTCATGAAAGATGAATCCGGCGCGACCGCCATCGAGTACGGCCTGATCGCAGCCCTCATCTCCGTCGCCCTCATCGCCGGCGCAACCGCTCTCGGCTCGTCGCTCGATGCGACCTTCACCGACCTGTCCGGCAAGTTGGACGACGCGACGGCGGCGGAATAATACTCGCTTATCGCCGAGGAGGGGCCGCTTCTTCAAAAGAGGCGGCCCTTGGCATTTGTGGCCGGGGCCTTAGCCAATCCTTAATCGTCAGCCGTAATGCTATCGATGAAACTCATTTTCAACGGGTCTGGAAGAGCGATGACGGAAGCAGCGATTCTTGTTGTATTTCCCTTGTGTCTTGCAATGGCAGCGTTCTCCGACCTGTTCACGATGACGATCCCGAACCGGGTTTCCGCCATCCTGCTGGCGACCTTCGTCATCATCGCGCCCTTTGCCGGCCTTGAGTTGCCGCAGATCAGCCTGCATCTCCTGGCGGGTGCAATTGTCTTCGGTCTCTGTTTTGCGCTATTTGCGGCCAATATCATGGGTGGCGGCGATGCGAAGCTGTTGACCGCGAGCGCCGTCTGGTTCGGTCTCAACCCGTCGCTTTTCACCTATCTCATCTATGTTTCGATATTCGGCGGCGCGCTTACGCTCGTCATCCTTGCCCTGCGCAAGCAGGAAAATACGCTGATGGCCACCGGACTGCCACTGCCGCCGCTCCTGTTCACCGCCAATAAAATCCCTTACGGTATTGCCATCGGGCTTGGCGGCTTCTTCGCCTATCCGTCTTCGCCGCTGATGCTGGCGGCGCTGGGCCACGCCCAGTAGCGCTCGGCGCGGTAACCTTTTGCTAACCACGCCCTTAAGCAACTCGTTAACCATAATTACACCAATTTCAGATCATTCTGCGCCGACGTAATTCCGTGGGGCGACAGAAATCATGAAACCGGTGCGCGTAATCATTCTGGCGGTCGCCGTCCTTTCGGCGGGACTGGCCGGCTTTCTGGCCCTCAAGCTGACGGGCGGTCGTAACGTCGTCACGCAGGGCGAACCGGTGGTCGAGCGTGAACCGACGGTCAACGTGCTTGTCGCCAGCAAGAGCCTCGCCATCGGCTCGCGATTGGACGGTGATTCGATCCGCTGGGCCTCCTGGCCGGAAGGCAGCCTCGTCGATGGCCTGATCACCGACCAGAACCGCCCCAATGCCATCACGGACCTGACCGGCGTCGTCGTGCGCATGCCGCTGTTCAACGGCGAGCCCGTACGCCAGGAGAAAGTCGCCGATGCCTCGTCGCGCATCCTGTCGGCCCTGCTGCCGGCCGGAAAGCGCGCGGTCGCAACCGAGATCACCGTGGCGACCGGCGCCGGCGGCTTCATCCTGCCGAATGACCGCGTCGACGTGATCATGGTTCGCAAGTCCCAGACCGACACCTTCATCACCGAAACCGTGCTGAGCAATGTCCGGGTTCTCGCGATCGACCAGCAGATCGAAGAGAAGGAAGACGGCTCCAAGGCCGTCGTCGGCACGACAGCAACGCTCGAACTCACCCCCGACCAGTCCAAGGTTCTGACCGTCGCCCAGCAGATGGCTGACCGGCTGTCGCTGGCGCTACGCAGCATCGCCGATGCGCAGGAGCCGGACACTGTCGCCGCCGATTATCTCCTCAGCGGTGACGGGCAGCCGGCCATCCAGGTCATCAAATCGGGCTCGATCGTCAGTGAGAACGATGGTGTCACACAGCAGCAGACGAGCAACAAATGACCGCGCGGGAGCACAAGGTGAAACGTAACGGCAAAATATTTCGCGCTTCCGTCGCCGGCGGTCTTGCCCTTTGCCTCGCCTTTTCCGGACTGCCCGGGCAGGGTTTCGACGCTCAGGCTGCGAGCGAATCGCTCGTCCGCATCGTCGATAGCGGTCCGGGCGCCAAGAAGACCATCAAGCTCGGCCTTAACAAGGCCGTCGTCGTCGATCTGCCGACCGACGCCCATGACATCCTCGTGGCAGATCCGGAGCTTGCCGATGCGGTGACTCGTTCGTCGCGCCGTATCTATCTCTTCGGCAAGAAGGTCGGCCAGACCAACATTTTCGTTTTCGGTCCGAACGGTGAGGAGATCATCAGCCTCGATCTCGAAGTCGAGCGCGACGTGCAGGGGCTTGAGGCCAAGCTGCGCCGCTATATTCCCGATTCCGACATCCATGTCGAAATCATGTCCGACAACGTCGTGCTGACCGGAACCGTGCGCACGCCGCTCGATTCGACCCGCGCCCGCGATCTCGCGGAAGCCTTCCTCAAGGGCGGCGAGGCTACCACGCGCAACATCACCGCGCAGGGCAACAATGGCGACGCCGATATCTTCGCCGAAAACCGGCAACAGTCTCAGATCGTCAACCTGTTGACGATCACCGCTGAAGACCAGGTCATGCTCAAGGTAACGGTCGCGGAAGTCTCGCGCCAGGTCCTGAAACAACTCGGCTTCTCGGGCCGGATATACAGCGAGACCAGCGGTGACGGCATCACTTTCCGTAACCCCGCCAACCTTGGCAATGCCGTCAACCCGATCGCCTCGGCGGTCACAGGTGCGATCGGTTCGGGCTCGATGAATTTTGCAAGCTACATTAATGCCATGGAACAGGCGGGCGTTATGCGCACGCTGGCCGAGCCGAGCTTGACGGCGATTTCCGGCAAGAAAGCCGAGTTCTTCGTCGGTGGCGAATATCGCCTGCCGAAAGAGCAGGAAATTGATGAAAAAGGCGCAATTGCGCGCACCAACGAAACTGTCGAGTACGGCATTGGCCTGAATTTTACACCTGTCGTTCTCGGCCCCGGTCGCATTGCACTAGACATCAAGACAGAGGTCTCTGAGCCCACCTTCGAAGGCTCTGTCGTCAACGCCAATGCCGTCAACGTCCCCGGACAGACTTATATGTCAATCCGCCGTCGTGAGGCCTCCACAAGCATCGAGTTGCCCTCCGGCGGCTCGATCGTCATCGGCGGTCTGGTGCAGGACAACATTCGCCAGGCAATGTCGGGCCTGCCGGGTGTCTCGAAGATTCCGATCTTCGGCACGCTGTTCCGCAGCAAGGACTTCATCCGCAACGAGACCGAACTGGTCATCATCGCGACCCCGTATCTGGTGAAACCGCTAGGGCGCAACGCGCTCCAGCGGCCGGACGACAACTTCAGTCCGACCGGCGACCTGTCGAGCTATTTCCTCGGCACGGTCAACCGCATCTACGGCAACAACCAGGCGCAGGCGCCCGCGGGTCAGTACCACGGCAATGTCGGCTTCATCTACAAATAGGCGGAAACCGACATGACCGACGCGCACATCCAGCACCGTTTCCTCGAAAGGCTCCCGACCATGCGGTCCCCTCAGCTTTCCGGCGCAGGCCGCCCATTCCGCCTCCTCGCGCTCGGCGCGCTTGTCGGCGCCGCCCTTGCCGGCTGCGCCCGCGACAATACGACGACGGGCTCGCTTCCGGACGATTACCGCACCCGCCATCCAATCGTGGTTGCGGAGGCCGAGCAGGTCCTCGACGTACCGATCTCCTCCGGTGATCGCCGCCTGACGCAGGGCGCGCGTGAGGTCATCCGCGGCTTCGCCCAGGCCTATAAGAGCGCCTCGGCCGGCGTGGTCCAAATCATGCTGCCGTCGGGCTCGCCCAACGCAGCGGCGGCCGACTACATGCGCCGTGAAATCCGCACGGCCCTCGTAACCGGCGGCGTGCCGGCAAACCGCCTGGTGGAAATGCACTATCAAGCCGGCGGCCCGGACGATGCCGCCCCCGTCCGGCTGCGTTACACAGCCATTACCGCCCAGACCGGGCCATGCGGCAAATGGCCGAGCGATCTCGTCGTCAACACGATGGAAAACAAGAATTACGAGAACTTCGGCTGCGCAAGTCAGGCCAATCTGGCGGCCCAGATCGCTAATCCGATGGATCTTCTCGGGCCTCGTGAAATGTCGCCGATCGATGCCACCCAGCGTGGCGAGGTCATCAAGGACTATCGCGGCATCGCGACCGATGCGGCGAATTGAGAAGCTGACGGGATAGAACCATGAGCACGATTGACTACAAGATCGAGACCGAAGCGGGCGAAGCCGAGATCGCCGCCGATCAGGTCCGTGCCGGCGACATCGAGCACCTGAGGCCGTTGCCGCGCATCTCCGTGCATGCCTTCTGCGAGACGCCGGCGCTGCAGAAGGTGATGGAGCGCTGCGGCCAGGATCGCCGCATGTCCAAAGTCACGCTGCGCATCAACAGCGGCTCGATCGCCGCCGCCGCCAATATGTTCTCGACCATGGCGACGCCGAACCTGATCATCCTCGAAACGTCGACCGAGCCGCGCCACCTGATGGCGGAGCTTGCGCCGCTCGCCGCCGTCTGCGATGCCTCGACCAAGGTGGTCATCATCGGCCGCTACAACGATATCTCTCTCTACCGCGAGCTGATCCGCAACGGCATTTCCGAATACATGGTCGCGCCGGTCGCCATGCCGGATGTGCTGGGCACCATCGCCGGCATCTTCGTCGATCCGGAAGCCGAGCCGCTCGGCCGGACCGTCGCTTTCATCGGCGCCAAGGGCGGCGTCGGCTCCTCGACGCTGGCGCACAACTGCGCCTGGGGCATCTCCAATTTGTTTTCGACCGAAGTCGTGCTGGCCGATCTCGACCTGCCCTACGGCACAGCCAACATCAATTTCGATCAGGACCCGCCGAGCGGCATCGCCGAAGCCGTCTTCGCACCGGAGCGGCTGGACGAGGTGTTCCTCGACCGCCTCTTGACCAAGTGCTCCGAGCGCCTGTCGCTGCTCGCCGCCCCCTCGATGCTCGACCGCGCCTATGATTTCGAACCGGCCGCCTTCCAGCCGCTGACCGAACTGCTGCAACGGAACGCCCCGGTTTCGGTTCTCGACGTGCCGCATCAATGGTCGGAATGGACGCGCAACGTGCTCGCCGAGGCCGATGAGGTGGTGGTGACGGCGGTCCCGGATCTCGCCAATCTGCGCAACGCCAAGAACCTGTTCGATTGCCTGAAGAAACTGCGGCCCAACGACAAGATGCCGCATCTGGTGCTGAACCAGGTCGGCATGCCGAAGCGCCCGGAAATCACCCCCGGCGATTTCTGCGATTCGCTGGAAATCGAGCCTGTGGCGATCATTCCCTTCGATGCGGTTCTGTTCGGCAATGCCGCCAACAGCGGCCGTATGATCGCCGAAATCGACAAGAAAGCACCGGTCGCCGAGACCCTGTCGCAGCTCGCCCATCTGGTGACGGGCCGCGCCGAAGTGAAGAAAGCCCGGAAGGGCGGCCTCGGCAAAATGCTGGGCCTGCTCGGGCGGAAGTGAAGAAGGCCGGCCTGTCCGGCACGATTGGGGACGCCGGATAAGCGCCCCGGAACGAAAAGCGGGTTGAAAGCATGTTTGGCAAACGCGGAAACGAAGGCTTCGGCAAGAGTGGCGGCAATGCTGCCCCGCCATCCGTGGCGGCATCCCAGCCCGTCGCTGTCATGGAAAAGCCGACGGCAGCTCCCGTGCTCGCCGAGGGTTCTGGAAACATGCGCCCGCAGCCGGCCCCGGTGCAGCCGGCGCGCCGCCGCCCGGCCCGCACCGAAGATTATTACGATACCAAGAGCCAGGTTTTCTCCGCGCTTATCGATACGATCGACCTTTCCCAGCTCGCCAAGCTCGATAACGAGAGCGCGCGCGAGGAAATCCGCGATATCGTCAACGACATCATCACCATCAAGAACTTCGCGATGTCGATTTCCGAGCAGGAAGAGCTGCTCGAAGACATCTGCAACGACGTTCTGGGTTACGGCCCGCTCGAGCCGCTGCTCGCCCGCGACGACATTGCAGATATCATGGTCAACGGCGCCGGCCAGACCTTCATCGAAGTCGGCGGCAAGACCATCGAGTCGGAAGTGCGCTTCCGCGACAATGCCCAGCTTCTGTCGATCTGCCAGCGCATCGTCAGCCAGGTCGGCCGCCGCGTCGATGAATCCTCACCGATCTGCGACGCCCGTCTACCTGACGGCTCGCGTGTCAACGTCATCGCCCCGCCGCTCGCCATCGACGGCACCGCGCTCACCATCCGTAAATTCAAGAAGGACAAGCTGAAGCTCGACCAGCTCGTCAAGTTCGGCGCCATCACCCCGGAAGGCGCCGTCCTTCTCCAGATCATCGGCCGCGTCCGCTGCAACGTCGTCATTTCCGGCGGCACCGGCTCCGGCAAGACGACGCTGCTCAACTGCCTCACCGGCTTCATCGATGCCGACGAGCGCGTCATCACCTGCGAGGATACGGCGGAACTGCAGCTGCAGCAGCCGCATGTGGTGCGCCTTGAAACCCGCCCGCCGAACATCGAAGGTGAGGGCGAGATCACCATGCGCGATCTCATCAAGAACTGCCTGCGTATGCGCCCCGAACGCATCATCGTCGGCGAAGTGCGCGGACCGGAGGTCTTCGACCTGTTGCAGGCGATGAACACCGGCCACGACGGCTCGATGGGTACCATCCACGCCAACACCCCGCGCGAATGCCTCTCCCGTATGGAATCGATGATCGCCATGGGCGGCTATACGCTGCCGGCCAAGACCGTGCGCGAAATCATCGCCGGCTCCATCGACGTCATCATCCAGGCCGCTCGCCTGCGCGACGGCTCGCGCCGCATCACCCACATCAGCGAGGTGATCGGCATGGAAGGCGACGTCATCATCACCCAGGATCTGATGCGCTACGAGATCGACGGCGAAGACGCCAACGGCCGGATCATCGGCCGTCACAAATCGACCGGCATCGGCCGCCCCCATTTCTGGGATCGCGCCCGCTACTTCAACGAAGACAAGCGTCTGGCGGCAACGCTCGACGCCATGGAAAAGGATTGACGGGCGTCATGTTCGGCATCGACATCATCGTTCTGGCGATTGCAGCGCTCGCGGCCCTGTCCACCGCGGGTCTCGCCTATGGCGTGATGTTCGCCCGCATCGAGACCGAGAAGAAGGCCGAAAGCCGCGTCCGCAAGGTCGCCGCCAGCGAGACCGACCGGGTGAAGGTCAAAGCCGCCCGCGACCGCATGACGGAAATGTCGAAGCGCCGAAAATCCGTGCAGGATTCGCTGAAGGAGCTGGAAAAGAAGCAGCAGGAGAAATCCGCCAAGGCCGCCCCGACCATGAAGATGCGTCTGGTGCAGGCTGGCCTCGGCATCACCGTGCCGCAATTCTATATCCTCAGCGTCGTGCTGGGTGTGGTGCTCGGGCTTCTAGCGTTCGTCGCAGGCGCAGGGCTCCTGATCGCACCCGGCGTGATGCTGATCGCCGCCGCCGGCCTGCCGCGCTGGATCGTCAATTTCCTGATCAAGCGACGGTGCAAGCAGTTCCTCGACGAGTTTCCCAACGCGCTCGACGTCATGGTGCGCTCGATCAAGTCCGGCCTGCCGCTCAACGACGCGATCCGGCTGATCGCCAATGACGGCCAGGAGCCGGTCAAGACCGAGTTCCGCCGCATCATCGAAGCGCAGCAGGTGGGCATGAACATTCCCGAAGCCTGCGCCCGCATGATCAACAACATCCCGCTGCCGGAGGTGAATTTCTTCGCCATCGTCATCGCCATTCAGGCGCAGGCGGGCGGCAATCTCTCCGAAGCGCTCGGCAACCTCGGCAAGGTGCTGCGCGAGCGCAGGAAGATGAAGGCCAAGGTGCAGGCGCTGTCCATGGAGGCCAAGGCATCCGCCTGCATCATCGGCGCGCTGCCCTTCATCGTCGCAACCCTCGTCTACATGACCTCGCCGGACTACATGTCGATCCTGTTCACCGATCAGCGCGGCCATCTCATCATGGGCATTTCCGGCTTCTGGATGAGCGTCGGCATCTGGGTGATGCGCAACATGATCAATTTCGACATCTGACGGGGCAGGGGACTGGGCATGAGCGAAGGTTTGATCAATACCCTCACCGATCCGCAGGTGATCGTTGCCGCACTGGTGGCGGTCGCGGTGCTCGCGACCTTCTATTCGCTGGCAGCCCCTCTTTTCGAGGGCACCAACCTCGAAAAGCGCATGAAGACGGTGGCGACCGAACGCGAACAGATCCGCGCCCGCGAGCGCGCCCGTCTCAATGCTGAGATCGGCAGCAAGGGTTCGCTGCGCACCAAGAACAATTCCTCCATGCGCCAGATCGTCGAACGGCTGAACCTGCGCAAGGCGCTGGTCGACGACAACACCGTCAACCGGCTGAAAGCCGCCGGCTATCGCTCGCAAAATGCGCTGAACGTCTTCCTGTTCGCCCGCTTCTGCCTGCCTTTCGTCTTTCTGGGGATCGGTATTTTCGCCATCTTCGGCCTCGGCTATCTCGCGACGAAGCCGACATCGATGCGGCTGCTCGCCGTCATCGGCACCGCCTATCTCGGCTTCTACGCCCCGAACATCTTCATCTCGAATGCCGTGACGAAGCGCCAGCATTCGATCCGCCGCGCCTGGCCGGATGCGCTTGACCTGCTCTTGATCTGCGTCGAATCCGGCATCTCGATGGAGCTTGCGATGCGGCGCGTGGCCGATGAAATCGCCGCCCAGTCCGCGCCGCTGGCCGAAGAACTGGTGCTGACCACGGCCGAGTTGTCCTTCCTGCCCGACCGTCGCGTGGCGCTCGAAAATCTCGGTGTGCGCACCGGTCTCGACGAGGTGAAATCGGTGATGCAGGCGCTGATTCAGGCGGACCGTTACGGCACGCCGGTCGCCCAGGCGTTGCGCGTGCTCGCGCAGGAAAGCCGCGACCAGCGCATGAACGAGGCGGAGAAGAAGGCTGCTGCGCTTCCGCCGAAACTGACCGTGCCGATGATCCTGTTCTTCCTGCCGGTCCTGATCGCCGTCATTCTCGGTCCCGCCGGCATCCAGGTCTCCGACAAGTTCTGAGGTTTCTCACTTCTCCCCAGCGGGGAGAAGGCGCCCGAAGGGCGGATGAGGGGGGGGGAGTCTCCGCCAGTCCTGAATTTGCCGCACTACCCCTCATCGCCTCGCTCCGCTCGGCACTTCTCCCCGCGGGGGAGAAGGGGGAAGGTTGCGGTTTCTACCATTCCCCCAAAACAGCAAAACGCCCCGCCGCAAACCTGCAGCAGGGCGTTCCTATTTCGAAAAAAACTCGCTGGCTTCAGTTCGTCCCGTTATCCGTCGCAGCCTTGTCATTCTTCGCAAGCTTCTGCCAGGCGTTCTGCTGCGAGAGCATGGCCCTGAGATAGGTGACATTGGCCTCGGCCTGCTCCGGCGAAAGCTCGCGGCGAGCGATATCCTCGGCCTCCTGGAAACGGCCCTGCAGCCCGACGGCCAGCGCCAGGTTCTGGCGCACGCTGCTGTCGGCGCCGGGCTGGCTGGCGGCAGAGCGCAGATAGGTCTCGGCCGTCTTCAGATCCTTGCCGAGCAAATAGGACATGCCGAGATTGGAAAGCACCGACGGCTCGTTCGGCTGCATGTCGAGTGCATCGCGGTATTTCGCGCGGGCCTCGGCGGAGCGGCCGAGCTGGTCGAGGATCGCACCCTCGGCCGATTTCAGCTTCCAGTCGGGGCGGTCCGGCGTCTGGGCGCGGCCGATCGTTTCCAGTGCCTGTTCCAGCTGGCCGGCTGCGGCCTGCGACTTGCCGTAGGCGGCGAGCACTTCGCGGTCGTTGGGGAAGTTGATGGCGACCTGCTGCATGACGGCCAGCGCCTGCTCGTTGCGGCCGGTCATGCGCAGTGCATTGGCATAGTTGAGGCCCGTCGCCCGATCCTTGGGGTTGGCCTCATAGGCCTTGCCGATCCGGTCGGCCGCCTGGGCAAGCTGCCCGGCTGTCATCGACGAGGAGACCGCAGGTGAGGAGGGGATGGAGCCGGTGGTCAGCTCCTTCTTCTGCGTTGCGCAGCCGGAAAGCGCAGCCGCGATGACGATGACGGAAATACCGGAAACCATCCGGGTCGAAAGATAATGCCTGGCCATCGCCAATGCCCCCATGCCGTAAATTCACGCACCGGACACGAGCAACAAAAAGCGGCGCAATCTTCAATCCAGCAATAGTCTGTTAACCCTAATAGAGTGTTAATCGCAGCATCCGGCACCTCAAGGATTTTTGCATGGCCCCCTTCCAGTACATCGACCGCGCCTCTCCCTTCAGCACCAACAGCGGCGGTAAGACCCTGCCGATCTTCGCGGTGACGCCCGCCCATATCGAGACCGGCACGATCGATCCGATCGCGCTCGACTGGGCGCGCAAGGCGGGTTTCAAGGCAGAAGCCGGCGCCGTGCTGCTTATCCCCTCCGAAGACGGCCATCTCGGCGGCGCGCTCTTCGGTCTCGGCGCCAATCCCTCAGACGCGCCGTTCCTGACGGGTAAGCTGGCGCGCACGCTTCCTTCCGGCAAATGGCACATTGAAACCGCGCCGCTGACGGCAAACCGCCTCGCGCTCGGTTACGGCCTCGGCTCCTATCGTTTCGATCGCTATAAACCATCCACCTCAGAAGCCCCGACCTTGCACATCCCCGCCGACGCCGATGCCGTCGATATCAAGCGCCAGCTCGCCGGTGTCTTCCTCGCCCGCGACCTCATCAACACGCCGACCAACGACATGGGTCCGGAAGCCCTCGAAAAAGCTTTTCGCGCGCTTGCCGAACACTACAAGGCAACCGTCTCAACCGTCGTCGGCGACGATCTCCTGAAGCAGAATTTCCCGCTCATCCACACGGTCGGCCGCGCCAGCGCCGAAGCGCCGCGGCTCCTCGAAATGCGCTGGGGCAAGAAGGGTCATCGCAAGGTGACGCTGGTCGGCAAGGGTGTCTGCTTCGATACAGGCGGCCTCGATATCAAGCCGGCCTCGTCGATGCTCCTGATGAAGAAGGACATGGGCGGCGCCGCCAATGTCATGGGCCTTGCGCTGATGATCATGGATGCCAAGCTGAAGGTCGATCTCCGGGTGCTGGTACCGGTGGTGGAAAACTCGATCTCCGCCAATGCCTTCCGCCCCGGCGATATCTACCACAGCCGCAAGGGCTTGACGGTGCAGATCGACAACACAGATGCCGAAGGCCGTTTGATCCTTGCCGATGCCCTGGCGCTGGCCGACGAGGAGGATACCGATCTCATCATCGACATGGCGACGCTGACGGGTGCCGCCCGCGTCGCGCTCGGCCCCGATCTCCCGCCCTTCTACACCGACGATGAAAACCTCGCCCATGACCTGACGGAAGCCAGCCTCACGGTCGACGACCCGCTCTGGCGCATGCCGCTCTACAAGGGTTATGAAAAGGATGTCACCGCCCGCATCGCCGATCTCACCAATGCGCCCGCAGGCGGCATGGCCGGCTCGATCACGGCCGCATTGTTCCTGAAGCGCTTCGTGACCAATGCGAAAAGCTGGGCCCATTTCGACATCTTCGGCTGGGCACCGACCGAACGTCCGCACTCCCCGCTCGGCGGCGAGGCGCAAGCCATCCGCGCGCTGTACCATCTGATCGCTGCGGGCAAGAAATAGGGGAAGCAATCGTTCCGGGCCCAAAAGACCCCTCCCCAACCCTCCCCACGAGGGGGAGGGGGCTCATAGAGCAAGGTTTGGCTCAGAGGTCCGGCATTCTTGATAAAACTCCCCCCTTGTGGGGAGGGTCGGGGAGGGGCCTTCGCCCAGTCCGCTTACTCGTTGATCAGCCGCTTCAAAAGCTCGATCTCATGGCTGAGCTTGGTATCGCCGCTGATCAGGTCCTCGATCTTGCGCACGGCATGCAGCACCGTCGTATGGTCGCGGCCACCAAAACGCCGGCCGATCTCCGGGAAGGAGCGCGGCGTGAGCGTCTTGGCCAGATACATGGCGATCTGGCGCGGCTTGACGATGACGCGGGTGCGGCGATTGGAGACCAGTTCCTGCCGCGAGACGTTGTAATGCTTGGCAACGACCCGCTGGATGTCCTCGATGCGCACCCGGCGCGGCTCGCCGGCATTGACGAGATGGCCGAGCAGTTCGTCGACCCGCTCGATCGAAAGCTGCGGCTCGAACGAGCGGCGGAAGAGCAACTGGTTGAACGCACCCTCCAGCTCGCGGCCGCTGGCCGTGACGTTGCGGGCGACATGGCTCAGAATGTCTGCCGGAATATCAAGGCTCGCATCCTCTTCGCGGGCGGTTTCCAGCCGGCGCTTGAGGATTTCGAGGCGCATCTCGTAGTCCGGGCCGTCCATCTCGATGGCGACGCCGCCCTGAAGACGCGAGCGAACGCGCGGGTCGAGCGATTCCAGCTCCCACGGCGCCCGGTCGGCAGCAACGACGACCTGCTTGGCGCTGTCGAGCAGCATGTTGAGCAGGTGGCAGAATTCGTGCTGGATCGACTTGCCCTGCAAGAACTGCATGTCGTCGATGACGAGCAGGTCGATGTTGCGCAGCGTCTCCTTGAGCGACAGCGCATCGTTGTCGCGGATGGCGGTTGCAAAGCGCCACATGAAATATTCGGCGGTCAGATAGACGACGCGCGAGGTGCGCGGGCTCTGAATCGCCGCATTGGCGATCGCCTGCAAAAGGTGCGTCTTGCCGAGACCGACCGAGGAATGAATGAACAGCGGGTTGAAGCGCACGGCGCCGGCACCGGCTTCGGCGATCGTCTTGGCGGCGGCCAGCGCCACCCGGTTGGACGAGCCCTCGACGAAGCTTTCGAAGGTATAGCGCTGGTCGAGTGGCGAGCCGAACAGCGGGCCGGATGTCGGATGCGCCGGTTTCTGCACGCCGCCCAGGGCAGCGGTTGCATGCTGGGCGATGCTCTGGGGCGCCGGGCGGCGGTTCTGGCCGGGGGAGGCGACTTCGACCTGCGGGCTGGCAGTTGCCTCTTCCGACACGCCCGGACGGGCGCCGCGGGTTGCCGTTCGCACGAGGATTTCGACTTTCAGAATCTCGGCATCTTCCTGCTGGAAGAGGCTGGTGATCAGGTCGAGATAACGATTGTTGATCCAGGATTTCAGGAACGTCGTCGGAACCGACAGGCGCACCACGCTCTTGGAGACCGAATGAAGCTTCAGCCGGCCGAACCAGCTGGCAAAGACATCGGGGCCGACCTGAGCCTTTAGACGCGCACTGACCCGGTCAAAAAGCGCGTTTTGCCGCATGTCGTTCTTCTCTCCCGCCGCATCAGACTGCTGGTTAGCGATCTGAAATGTATTCTCCCCGTTTTCGAACACACTTGCCGTCGTCACCGAATTCCTAAGCATATTGCCGCCTTCCAATATCATTCCGTGGGACCGCCATTGCTGCCGGCCCCGACTATCCATGCCCACGGTTGCGGCTCCTTATACAGGCATGCCGTTCCGCAGACGTTATCCGCACGTCGGGGAGCCTCATTCTCCCGTCAGCCGCGGTTTCCGCACGAATGCATCTGCCCCAAGGCAAACGCATATCCCCCGCGCGGGTTTAATTCCTTAAAGTGCGCCGTCTCCGGCGTTTCTCCTCCCCGTCTTCGTGCCAAGCAACCGGCCTCGTCTCCGGTTCCTGAAGCGCGTTCCCCGGAAGCGGCATGTCCGCCGTTTCCCGCAAGCCTTCACGAAACAGCCCGGTATTCATGTTGCCCACACGCAATACCAGGCTGCAACCGTCGTCTAAGGGGCTTCAAAAACCCCTCCGGCCCGGATGAGGCCCTCCACGGCCCGATCCGGTCACCCGATGCCTGCCTTCTGTCGAAGGCAACCAAAGGGTGCAAAAAATCGTTCCGCGACACTGGGGTCGCGGCTGCAATTTACTCAAACAAATGGTGGAACGTTGTGGAACCACACCGTTGCAGAGGCGGAAGGGTGCAGCCTGTTGGCAAGCCGCTTTTCCGTCCCGGTCACGGAAAAGCCCCGTGCCCTCTGGCAAAGGCATTTAGGCAGGATCATATCCCCAAATCAATCGCGTTTTTTGGGGCTGGCTGGCGGTTGCCGGTTGACTCTTTATGCGTGTGCTGCATGCGCAGCCGGGGGTGATTTGAGAATCGCTTTTGAATCAAGGGCTTTGAAAAAGCTGCCGGAAATGAGCCGGCGAAAAACAAAAAAAATAAAAAATCCCTTGACTCGCAATACCGCTCGGCAGCCCTCGCCAGGCGGTGGAGGAACCTTGATATCCTCCGGCAAGTTCTTGTTTTTTCAGGATAATTTATGTCATCGCCGAGACATGATGACAGCCGTGTGTGGAAGCTGTGACAGCTGCCTGGGCCTTGAATCCGAATAGCCCGGTCACGGGTGACCGGGCTATCGAAAAGAGAAATTAGTGAGCCGGCTTAAGCCGAAAGAGCCTTGACGCGGCTTGCGAGGCGCGAAACCTTGCGCGATGCCGTGTTGGCATGCAGCACGCCCTTGGTGGCGGCGCGCTGCAGTTCCGGCTGGGCTGCCTTCAGGGCTACCTGGGCGAGAGCAGCATCGCCCGAAGCGATGGCTTCTTCGACCTTGCGAACGAAACCGCGAACGCGCGAACGACGGGACTTGTTGACTTCCGTGCGGGCGGCGATTTTGCGGGTCGCTTTTTTCGCCGAAGTTGTATTGGCCATTTGGTGTCTCTCTTCGAAATCTGACAAAAACTTCCGCTTCGCCGTGCCGGGTCACTGCGACCTGTCATCCAAGCAATTCGGGAGCAATATCGGAAAACCTTGGAGCGGCTTTCCAAACTGAGGGCGGCATATAACCGGAAACGCGCCCCTCGTCAACGCGCTATTTTATGCCGCGGCCCCTCATCTCTGGCAGGACGGGCAATAGAAGGTCGAGCGTCCGGCCTGGACGATCCGCGTCACCGTCCCGCCGCAGCCCGGCGTGCGGCAGGGCTCGCCCTCGCGATCATAAACGGAAAAGGAGTGCTGGAAATAGCCGAGCGTGCCGTCCGTCTGGATATGGTCGCGCAGCGACGAGCCGCCGGCGGCGATCGCATCGGCGATCACGGCGCGGATGGCCTGCGTCAGCTCCGTCAGCTTTTTCGTCGGCCCCCCGTTGGCATCGACCACCGAGCCCGCCGGTTCGAGCGGCGAAAGATGCGAGCGCCACAGGGCCTCGCAGACATAGATATTGCCGAGGCCGGCGATATTGCGCTGGTCGAGCAGCGCGGCCTTCAGGGGCTGCGCCTTGCCCTTGAAACGGTTGGCAAGATAGGCGTCGTCGAGCACATTGCCCGTCGGCTCCTCGCCGAGGCTCTTGAAGAAGGCGTGAGCGGCAAGTCCGTCGCGATGAACGATATCCATGAAGCCGAAACGGCGCGGATCGTTATAGATGACGCGGGCCGGACCGTTTGCCGTCGAAAGATGGAGGATCACATGGTCGTGCTTCTCGTCCTTGCCGCGCTCGTGATGGAAATTGCCCGGCGCGTCCCCGGCCTCGATGCGGAAGGAGCCGGACATGCCGAGATGGGCGATCACGACATCGCCGCTTTCCAGCTCGATCAGCAGATACTTGGCGCGGCGCGACAGCGCCTCGATGCGCTTGCCTTCGAGGCTTGCCGCAAACCCCACGGGAAACGGAAAGCGCAGGTCCGCCCGGCGAAGCTCCGCTCGCGCGATGACGGCGCCTTCCATGGTCGGCGCAAGGCCGCGTTTCACCGTCTCGACTTCGGGAAGTTCCGGCATCCTTGCTCCTTCGCGCGGCTGCGATCATTTGGCGATTTCCTTGGCCGTGCACATATCCTATAGGGAGGGCGCCGGACAGAGGGAACGCCAGACGCCAGAGATAGCGTCGGTGTTTCGAATTCGCTATGGTCCGCGCCGGATGTTGAGAGTGGAGACGGGCGAGATGACAGGTGAACGCACATCGGCCGATGGCGGCATGGAGACCTCCTACGGCTTTCGACAGGTAAACAAGGGCGAAAAGCAGGCGCTGGTCAACGACGTCTTCCACAAGGTCGCCAAGCGCTACGACATCATGAACGACGTCATGTCCGTCGGCCTGCACCGTGCCTGGAAGGATGCGATGATCGCAGCGCTCAATCCGAGCCGCAGCGAGGATTACCGCACGCTCGACGTGGCCGGCGGCACCGGCGATATCGCCTTCCGCATCATCGAGGCCTCCGACCGCAAGGCCCATTCCACCGTTCTCGACATCAACGGCTCGATGCTCGCCGTCGGCGCCGAGCGGGCGAAGAAGAAGGGCCTCTCCGACAATCTCACCTTCGTCGAGGCCAATGCCGAGGAACTGCCCTTCGAGGCCAATTCCTTCGACGCCTATACGGTCGCCTTCGGCATCCGCAACGTGCCGCGCATCGATGTCGCGCTGTCGGAAGCCTACCGCGTGCTGAAGCGCGGCGGCCGTCTGCTGGTGCTCGAATTCTCCGAGGTCGAAATGCCCTTGCTCGACAAGGTCTATGACGCCTGGTCCTTCAATGCGATCCCGCAGTTCGGCAAGATGATCACCGGCGACGGCGAGCCCTACCAGTATCTGGTGGAATCGATCCGCAAGTTCCCCAACCAGCGCGATTTTGCCGCGATGATCAAGACGGCCGGTTTCTCCCGCGTCACCTATACGAATTACACCGGCGGCATCGCTGCCCTGCATTCCGCCTGGAAAATCTGAGATCATGGCATTGTCCTGCCCGTTCAGCCGAGCCGCGCGATGAGCACGCCCGGAGCCTATTTCCGCCTCGTCCGCATTGGCTGGGTGCTGGTGCGCGAAGGCGTCGTCTCGGCGCTGCCGTCTGAAAACCTGCCGGCGTTCGCCCAGCTCGGCCAATCCGTCGCCGGCCTGTTTTCGCGCCGCCGCGCGCGAAACAGCGACCGCAGCGACCGTCTTGCCCGCGCCATCGAGCGGCTCGGCCCCTCCTATGTGAAGATCGGCCAGTTCCTCGCGACCCGCCCCGATGTGGTCGGCGCCGATTTCGCCAACGACCTCGCTTTCTTGCAGGATCGCATGGCGACCTTCCCGACCACGGAAGCGCGCGCCGCCATCGAAGGTTCCCTCGGAAGGCCGGTTTCGGAACTCTACAGCCGTTTCGACGAGCCGATCGCCGCCGCCTCCATCGCCCAGGTCCACCCGGCCAAGGTGCTCACCGCCGATGGCGAGAAGAAGGTCGCCGTCAAGGTCATCCGCCCCGGCATCCGCCAGCGCTTCGCCAATGACCTCGAAGCCATGTACCTCGTCTCCCACATGCAGGAACGTCTGCTGCCGCACACGCGCCGCCTGCGCCCTGTTGAGGTGACAAAGACGCTGGAGCAGACGACGAAGATCGAGATGGATCTCAGGCTCGAAGCCGCCGCGCTTTCCGAAATCGCCGAAAACTCGAAGAATGATCCCGGCTTCCGCGTCCCCGCGGTCGATTGGGAACGCACCGGCCGCGATGTCGTCACGATGGAATGGATCGACGGCATCAAGATGTCGGATGTCGAGGGCCTGATCGCTGCC
This sequence comes from Rhizobium sp. Root1212, assembly GCF_001424985.1. GTDB lineage: Bacteria > Pseudomonadota > Alphaproteobacteria > Rhizobiales > Rhizobiaceae > Pararhizobium. Next base: position 1,247,897 of record NZ_LMDA01000001.1, on the reverse strand, counting down.
GGCCACGACCTGAATGCGCTCGCCGATACGCTGATCCAGTCGTTCCTGCGCCACACCCTGCGCGACGGTTTCTTCCACGCCGACATGCACCAGGGCAATCTCTTCGTCGATCCCGCCGGCATGATCGTCGCCGTCGATTTCGGCATCGTCGGCCGCCTCGGCAAGAAGGAACGCCGCTTCCTCGCCGAAATCCTCTACGGTTTCATCACCCGCGATTACCGCCGGGTGGCGGATGTGCATTTCGAGGCCGGCTACGTGCCCTCGCATCACGATGTCGCAAGCTTCGCCCAGGCGATCCGCGCCATCGGTGAGCCGATCCACGGCCAGCCGGCCGAAACCATCTCCATGGCCAAGCTGCTGACGCTGCTGTTCGAAGTCACCGAACTCTTCGACATGGAAACCCGTCCCGAACTGGTCATGCTGCAGAAGACCATGGTCGTCGTCGAAGGTGTGGCCCGCACGCTCAATCCGCGTTTCAATATGTGGAAGGCGTCGGAGCCTGTGGTCGGCGCCTGGATACGCGACAATCTCGGCCCCAGGCGCATCGTCTCGGATGTGCGCGAAGGTTTGCACGCCGCCCTGCGGCTGGCGGAAGCCGCCCCCGAGATCGCCGCCAAGACCGAAAAATTCTCCCGTCAGATCACCGATATGGCCGAGAGCGGCCTGCGCTTCGACGCCGAGACGGCGGAAGCCATCGGCCGTTCGGAAGCCCGCCACGGCCGCATGGGCCGGCTGGCGCTGTGGGTGATTGCGGCCACCTTGATCTACATCGCCTGGAAGCTCGTCTGATCGAAATTGTTTCCGGAGTCGCCATTTGGCTGCTCCGGAAACATTCCGAAACGAAAAAGCCAAAAGATTACAAAGATTTCATCCGCTCAGGCTTCATTCAGGCGCAGTTCGCTATTACCTGAAGGTAGTGTCGAACACGGGGCGTGCTGTCCCTTTGAGCAAGGATGTGCTGACCCATGGCGGATGTCTCCCGGAAAATCGATGCGGAACCGGCGGAAGACGTTGCCCCCGCTCCGGTGCCGCGCCGTCCGCTCCTCCCGCCGCTGGCTGCTGCTTCCCGTCGCGATCGCCGTCGCGGCCGCCGGCTGGTATGGCTGGAGCCAGTATCACGGTAAAACCACCGTTGCCACCGTTGTCACCGAAAACCCCGAGCGGGGCGATATCGAAAACAGCGTCACCGCCTCCGGCCTCCTGAGCCCGATCAAGGATGTCGATGTCGGCGCTCAGGTGTCCGGCCAGTTGAAAAGCCTGAAGGTCGAAATCGGCGACAGCATCAAGCAAGGTCAGCTGATCGCCGAGATGGACAGTGCCTCGATCGAGACCCAGACTGAGATCGCCGAAGCCGAGCTTGCCAATCTCGAAGCCCAGATGCTCGACAAAAAGGCGCAGACCGTTCTCGCCGCCGCCAATCTCACTCGCCAGAAAAACCTTGTCGCCGGCAACAGCGCCGCGCAATCCGCCCTCGACGAGGCCGTGGCAAACCTTGCGACCGCCGAGGCCAACGTTGCCGCGCTGGAAGCGCAGATCCGCAAGCAGCAGGCAAGCCTGAAGGATGCCCGCATCAGCCTCGGCTACACCAAGATCTATGCGCCGATGGCCGGCACCATCGTCAATACCTCGGCCAAGGAAGGCCAGACCCTGAACGCCAACCAGTCGACCCCGACGATCGTCACCGTCGCCGACCTCTCGACCATGACGGTGGAGGCGGAGGTCTCCGAAGCCGATGTCGGCAAGCTCAGGATCGGCATGAACGCCTATTTCACCCTGCTCGGCCAGCCCGGCAAGCGCTACGAAGGCAAGCTGCGCCAGATCAAGCCGACGCCGTCCACCGAAAACAACGTCGTGCTCTACTACGCTCTCTTCGACGTGCCGAACCCCGAGGGCACGCTGATGATGAACATGACCGCCCAGGTGTTCTTCGTCGAAGCCCGCGCCAGGGATGTGCTGACCGTGCCCGTCGCCGCTCTTCACACCGGCGCGGATGGCAAGAGCAGCGAAGTGACCGTCGTCACCGCCTCCGGCGCGCAGGAAGCCCGCGTCGTTGAAACCGGCGTGCAAAGCCGCGTCCGGGTCGAGATCAGGAACGGTCTTACCGAGACCGACCGCGTGGTCGTCGGCACCGGCGCCAGTGACGGCACATCGAACAGCGGTTCACGTCGCGGCTCGCGCGGCGGTATGCCGCCGATGTTCTGAGGCGCACCATGGCCCCGATCATCTCGCTCAAGGACCTCAGAAAGACCTTCGTCAACGGCGATGTCGCCGTTGACGTGCTGCGCGGCGTCTCGCTCGATATCCGTGCCGGCGAGTTCGTCGCCATCGTCGGGGCTTCCGGCTCCGGCAAGTCGACGCTGATGAACATCCTCGGCTGCCTCGATACCCCGACGGGCGGTGAGTACCTGCTCGAAGGCGAGGATGTCTCCGATCTCGATGCCGACGAGCTTGCCGCCCGCCGCCGCCAGTTGTTCGGCTTCGTCTTCCAGAGCTACAATCTGGTGCCGACCGCGACCGCGCAGGAAAACGTCGAAATCCCCGCCATCTACGCCGGTATGCCCGGTGCGGCCCGCCGCGCAAGGGCGGAAGAGCTGCTGACGTCGCTCAATCTCGGCGAACGGCTCGACCACCTGCCGACCCAGCTTTCCGGCGGCCAGCAGCAGCGTGTCTCCATCGCCCGCGCCCTGATGAACGGCGGCCAGATCATCCTTGCGGACGAGCCGACCGGTGCCCTCGACAGCCAGAGCGGCCGGGACGTCATGGCGACGCTGCGCCGCATGAACGAGGAAGGCCACACCGTCATCATCATCACCCATGCGCCGGAGCTTGCCGAATCCGCCGACCGGGTGATCGAGATCAGCGACGGCCGCATCACCGCCGACCGGATGACCGGCAACGTCCGCCGCATCGCCAGAAACGTCGCAAAACCGGCCTCGCGGGCAGCGGGCACGGCCGCCATCTCGACGGACCTTGCGGAGGCCGTCCGCATGTCGTTCCGGGCGCTGAAATCCAACCTGTTCCGCACGATCCTGACACTGCTCGGCATCGTCATCGGCGTCAGTTCCGTCGTCGCCATGCTGGCGATCGGCACCGGCGCGCAGGATCAGGTCCTGAGCCGCATTTCCGCCATGGGCTCGAACCTGCTGGTCGTCCGCCCCAATATGTCGAATTTCCGCGGCGGCGAGGGCGGCAGCATCGTCTCGCTCGTCCCCTCCGATGCCGATGCCATTCTGGAGCTTCCCAATATCAGCTTCGCCGTGCCGGAAATGCAGAGCACGCTCACAGTGCGCGCCGGCAACCGGGATACCCAGACGACCGTCAACGGCACGATCCCGCAATTCACCGCAGCCAAGTCATGGGCGGTGGAGGAGGGCGCCTTCATCGAAAAGGCGGATATGGAAAGCTATTCCACCGTCGCCGTTCTCGGCCGCACGGTCGCCGATACCCTGTTTCCCGACGGCTCCGATCCGCTCGGCCAATATATCCTGATCAAGAATATCCCCTTCCAGGTCATCGGCGTGATGGCGAAGAAGGGCGCCACGCTGGCCGGCAACGATCAGGACGATACCGTGCTGGTGCCGCTCTCAACCGGCAACCTGCGCCTCTTCGGCGCCAGGAACGTCCGCTCGATCACCGTCGAAGTGAAGGACGACAGCCTGATCAACGTGACGCAGGAGCAAATCCAGTCGCTGCTCGATACAAGGCATAACCGGCAGGATACCCAGATCACCAATCTCGCCGCCATTCGCCAGACCTTCACCGAAACCTCGAATATCCTGAAGATATTCCTCGGCTCGATCGCTGCCATTTCGCTGCTCGTCGGCGGCATCGGCGTCATGAACATCATGCTGGTCTCGGTCACCGAGCGCACCCGCGAGATCGGCATCCGCATGGCAACCGGCGCGCGGGCGAGGGACATCCTCACCCAGTTCATCGTCGAGGCGCTGGTCGTCTCCGCGCTCGGCGGCCTGATCGGCGTCGTGCTAGGGCTCGGCATCGGCGCTGTCGCGCAGGCTTTCGGCGTGGCGGTCAGCTTCTCCGCCGGTCCCGTCATCCTCGCCTTCGCCAGCGCCTTCCTGACGGGCCTCGTCTTCGGCTACCTGCCGGCGCACAATGCATCGCGCCTGCAGCCCGCCGTAGCCCTGGCTTCGGTATAGCTAGTGAGGACTGGCGGTGTAGCTGTCGTCGGTCCCGTCGCTGGCGTACCACGCAACGCCGTTGATAATGCCCACCCACATCATCACCGAGATGCAGACGGCGATCAGCAGATATTTCAAGCGCATCGTCATTCGAACGATTCTAGCCAAATGAACGTCAAAATGTAGCCACAGAATCGGACGGCTCACCATCATGGTGAATGAACCCCTGCGACCGAACCGGAATGGCACACGTTGACACGATGCCCCGCGCCCCTTTCATTGAAGCTGAAGGACCGGAGGTGGGACAGAGTGGTGAATGCTTTCAGAGACAGACTGGCGCTTTCCAGAATCGGCCTGTTCATCGGTCTCCTGTTTCTCGCCGCCTCGCTGACGCCGAGCCTCATCCCGCGCCCTTACCTGCTGCAGGGTGTGCTGTCGGGCTTGCTTCTTTCTCTCGGCTATGGCTTCGGCATTCTCGCCCTCTGGTTCTGGCGCTATCTGGAGCTGCCCGTCCCCCAAAGCCGCCGCGTGCTGATCGTCGGCGACCTCGCCTGCGCCGCCGCCCTTTTTCTGACGGTCCTGTCCTTCTGGAATGCCAGCCACTGGCAGAATTCCATCCGTGCGCTGATGAACATGCCGCCGGTGCAGAGCGTCGAGCCGATCTCGCTGGTTGTTGTCACGGTGCTGGTCTTTCTCATCGTTCTGCTTCTGGCGCGGCTCTGCCTCAGGGCGTTCCGCTATCTCTCCGCCAGGATCGAGCCCTACAGCACCCGCCCGCTCTCCCGTGTCGTCGGCGCCTTTGCTGTTCTGGTCCTCGTCTGGACCGTCGCCGACGGCGTTCTCCTGAAAGCCGCGCTCAGGATGGCGGATTCCTCCTTCCGCGAACTCGATTCTCTTGTCGATGCCGATGTCGCCCCGCCCGCCGATCCGATGAAGACCGGCAGCGCCGCTTCGCTGATCGCCTGGCAGGATCTCGGCTTCCGCGGCCGCGAATTCGTTTCCTCCGGCCCGACGGCCAAGGATATCACCGCCGTTACCGGCCATGAGGCGAAGGAGCCGATCCGCGTCTATGTCGGCCTCGACGCTGCCGAAACGGCAGAAGAGCGCGCCGCCCTGGCGCTTGCGGAAATGAAGCGCGTCGGCGCCTTCGACCGTTCGATCCTCGTCGTCACCATGCCGACCGGCACCGGCTGGATGGACCCCGCCGCCATGGACCCACTCGACTATCTCCACGACGGCGATGTCGCGAGCGTCGGCCTGCAATATTCCTATCTCGCCAGCTGGCTTTCCCTGCTGGTCGAGCCGAGCTACGGCCAGGAAAGCGGCACCGCCCTTTTCCGCGCCGTCTACGGCTATTGGACGACGCTGCCGAAGGACAGGCGGCCGCGCCTCTATCTTCACGGCCTCAGCCTCGGCGCGTTGAATTCCGCCCGCTCGATGCAGCTCATAGATGTCATCGGCGATCCGCCGCAGGGCGCTTTCTGGGCCGGTCCGCCCTTCCCGAGCGCCGGCTGGATCTCGGCAACCGCCAATCGTGTGGAAGGCACGCCCGCGTGGCTGCCGCGCTTCGGCGATGGCTCGGTCATCCGCTTCACCGCGCAGAAGAATGCGCTAGATATTCCCGGCGCGACATGGGGGCCGATGCGCATCGTCTATCTGCAATATGCCAGCGACCCCATCGTCTTCTTCAAGGAGAACGCCTTCTATCGCGAACCGGACTGGATGAAGACGCCGCGCGGACCGGATGTCTCGCCGGAGCTGCGATGGTATCCCGTCATCACCGCGCTTCAGCTCGGCTTGGATATCGCGCTCGCCACCACCACGCCCATGGGGCACGGCCATGTCTATGCCCCGGAGAACTATCTCGACGGCTGGGTGGCGGTAACAACCCCAACCATGCCGCCGGAGGAAATTTCCCGACTGAGGGATTATTTCATCGCCCAGCGCGCAAAATACCAATGATTGCCTCTGGATTGACCATGCAATAGGGTTCGGCTGTAAGGCCTGCCATATCGGATAGAACCATGATCCTTCAGGGAAAACGCATTCTCCTCATCATCTCCGGCGGCATCGCGGCCTACAAAAGCCTCGATCTGATCCGGCGTCTGCGGGAACGCGGCGCCTCGGTCCGCCCGGTGATGACGGCGGGCGCGCAGGCCTTCGTCACGCCGCTTGCGGTGGGCGCGCTGGCGGCAGACAAGGTGTTCACCGAGCTTTTCTCCCGCGAAGACGAGCAGGATGTCGGCCATATCCGCCTTGCCCGCGATTGCGATCTCATCCTGATTGCGCCTGCAACGGCAGACCTGATGGCCAAGATGGCAAACGGCCATGCCGACGATCTCGCCTCCACCATCCTGCTCGCCACCGATCGCCCGGTGCTGATCGCCCCCGCCATGAACCCGAAGATGTGGACGCACCCCGCCACCCGCCGCAACCATGCGACGCTCTTCAGCGACGGCATCCACTTCGTCGGCCCCGCCTCCGGCGAGATGGCCGAAAGCGGCGAGAAGGGCGAAGGCCGCATGGCCGAACCGCTGGACATCGTCGCCGCCGTCGAGGCGCTGCTCGATACCGGCGACAAGCCGCTCGCCGGCAAAAAGGCCATCGTCACCTCCGGCCCTACCCATGAGCCGATCGATCCGGTGCGCTATATCGCCAATCGCTCCTCCGGCAAGCAGGGCCACGCCATCGCCACGGAACTGGCGCGGCTCGGCGCTGCGGTGACGCTGGTCTCCGGCCCCGTCACCATCCCCGATCCGAAGGGCGTCAAAACCATCCATGTCGAGCGTGCCGAAGAGATGCGCGACGCCGTGCTGGCAAATCTCCCGGCCGATATCGCCGTCATGGTCGCCGCCGTTGCCGACTGGCGCGTGGCGTCCGCCGCCGGCAACAAGATCAAGAAACAGCCCGGCGAAGCCCCTCCGCCGCTCATCTTGGCTGAAAACCCGGATATCCTCAAAACCATCGGCCACCACGCCAAGCGCCCGAAGCTCGTCGTCGGCTTTGCCGCCGAAACCCAGAATGTCGCGGAAAACGGCCGCTCCAAATTGGAGCGCAAGGGCGCCGATTACATCATCGCCAACGACGTCTCGCCGGAAACCGGGATCATGGGCGGCGACCGCAACCGGGTAAAAATCATCGGCAAGGCCGGCGACGAGGACTGGCCGGACATGGACAAGCAGGCCGTGGCGGAAAAAATCGCCCGGCTGATCGCCTCACATTTTGCGTGAGAAGGTCCGGTTGTTGGATACGGCGTGCTGCGTCCGTGGGCTGGCATCGCGCCCGCCGGTGCCGAACAAACGCACATCGACCCCATTTTCGCCGACGATGACGGCGGTGCCATCGGGAATTTCCACCCAGGCATTGTCGTCGTCGTTCAGTGGCTCTGAAACCAGGCAGTAGCCGCCACTCGGCCCCATCGGTGCCGCATAAAGCGTCGGCGCCCGCCAGTCGGAAGCGTAGCGAACGGCATAGAGATCGTGCCCGTCTGAAAAGGCGGCGGTGAAGCGCACCAGCGTCTTCAGTTCCAGATGTTCCGAAAGCCGCTCGACAAAAGCCAGCGTCTCGGCCATCGCGCCGAGCGGATCGTGCTCCAGCCCGAATTGTAGCGCCAGCAGGAACAAGAGTTCGCTGTCCGTCGATCCCGTGCGCGACGTGTAGAGATCGTTGTCGAGCATCGCCTCCATCGGCCGGCGCAACTGCTCGAAATCGCCGATCTGGCCGTTGTGCATGAACGACCAGCGGCCATGGACGAAGGGGTGACAATTGTCGCGTCGCGTGCCGCCGCCGGTTGCGGCGCGCACATGGGCGAGGAACAGGGGAGAGCGGATCTGCCGGGCAATGCTCTTCAGGTTGCAATCCGACCATGCCGGCAGGATATCGCGGTAGCGGCCGGGCTCGGGATGATCGCCATACCAGGCGATGCCGAAGCCGTCGCCATTGGTGGCCGTCTTGGCGCGGGTGGCGCAATGGGATTGCTCGATCAGCGAATGCGCCGGCGATGTCACCAGTTCTTCGAGATAGAGCGGTTCCCCGCGGTAGGCGGCCCAGCGGCACATGATCGGAACTCCATATTGGCAACGAAGCAGGCTGCCATTGACGGTTGGTTAACCATGATTTGATCCGATCATTCAACGCAAAACCGTAAAAATACGTTAACGATCAGGTCGAAGTCTGCTGAGAGCAAGAGATAGCCGGTTTTGCGGCGGATGGCGGTCCGTGGGAAGCACTTTCGATAATCGAATAAACATTCCATATTGACATAAGTTGGTATTCTCATTTCATTCTGTTCCGGCAAGCCTCGGGAGGAAATGAAATGAGCGGCAAGCGCATCGGTGTCGGCCTAATCGGCACGGGTTTTATGGGGCGTGCGCATACGCTCGGTTTTTCCATCGCCCAGCGCAGTTTCACCCTGCCGTTCGAGCTTGACCTCGCCGTCATCGCCGATGCCACCCTGCCGGCCGCAGAAGCCGCGCGCCGCAATTTCGGCTTCCGCAAGGCGACGGATGATTGGAAGAGCCTGCTTACCGATCCCGAAATCGATGTCATCGACATCACCACGCCCAATCTCCTGCACCGCGAAATGGCATTGGCGGCCATCGCCCACGGCAAGCATGTCTATTGCGAAAAGCCGCTCGCCCCGACCGTGGACGAATGCGCCGAACTCGTCGCCGCCACCGAAAAGGCCGGCGTCATCACCCAGGTCGGCTTCAACTACCTCAAGAACCCGCTTCTGAGCCTCGCCAAGGACCTGATCGACAGCGGCGAGATCGGCAGGGTAACCTCGGTGCGTGGCATCCATGCCGAAGATTTCATGGCCGACCCCACCGTTCCCTTCGGCTGGCGGCTCGATCCCTTAAGCGGCGGCGGTGCGCTCGCCGATATCGGCAGCCATATCATCGCCTCCTTCCGCCATCTGGTCGGGCCGATCTCTTCGGTGCTTGCCGAAACGGTGACACTGGTGAAAGAGCGCCCCGTCGCCCGTGGCGCAAGCGAAATGCGCCCCGTAGAGATCGACGACATCACCCGCGCCTTTGTCCGCTTTGAAAGCGGCGCGACCGGTAGCTTCGAAGCCAACTGGTGCGCCACCGGTCGCAAGATGCAGCATGATTTTGAAATCTACGGCACCAAGGGCGCTATCGTCTTCTCGCAGGAGCGCATGAACGAAATCCGGCTGTTCCGCGCCGGCGAAGACATCCGCACCCGCGGCTTCACCACCATCTGGGCTGGCCCCGAGCATCCGCCCTACGGCGCCTTCTGCGTCGCCGCCGGACACCACCTCGGCTTCAACGAACTGAAGGCCATCGAGGCCCACGAATTCCTGAACGCCATCGCCACCGGCAAACGCCCGGCAACGGATTTCCGTGAAGGCTACGAGGTCCAGAAGGTCGTCTCCGCCTGCTATGCCTCGGCCCGCTCCAGCAGCTGGATCACGATTGCATAGGCCGCCTTCCACCGAATGGAATGTTTATTCTGTTCTCTTCCATCACGATCGGCTAAAACCCCGATGAAGAGAAAAGGGGAAGCGATGAGCGACGAACAGGTCCCGCAGGATTTCGAGGCCTTGAAGGCGGCCATCCTCCAGCGCAAGGCGGTGCTGCCGAAGCGGCTGAAACAGGTGGCCGCCTATGCGCTTGATAACCCGGACGAGATCGCCTTCGGTACCGCCGCGAGCATCGCGGTTTCGGCCGATGTCCAGCCCTCGACGCTGGTGCGTTTCGCCCAGCATTTCGGCTTCGAAGGCTTTTCCAGCCTGCAGCAGATTTTTCGCGCGCGGCTGCGCGAGCGTGCTCCCGGCTATGACGAGCGCCTACGGGCGCTGGCGGAAAAGGGCCATGACGAGCTTGAAAGCGGCGCCATCCTCAACGGCTTCACCGCCGCCGCCCACAATTCGCTGGATGCTTTGACCTCCGCCATCGATCCCGTCCGCTTCGATAAGGCTGTGAGCGTCCTTGCCAATGCCTCGACCATCTATCTCATCGCCAAGCGCCGCGCCTATCCGATCACCAGCTACATGGCCTATGCCTTCGGCAAGCTGAAGATCCGCTGCCAACTCGTCGGCACCGCCGCCGGTATCGATGACGACATGCTGGCTTTCGCGGGCGAGGGCGATGCAGCCTTCGCCGTCAGCTTTTCCCCTTACGCGGCCGAGACGGTCGGCCAGGCCCGGACCGTCGCCGAAAAAGGTATTCCCGTCGTATCCCTGACCGATTCGGTGTTCTCCCCGCTCGCGGAATTCTCCGCCGTCTGGTTCGAACTCGCCGAGGCCGATCATGCGGGCTTCCGCTCGCTCTCCGCCAGCATGGCCTTTGCCATGGCGCTCACCGTCGCCGTGGCCGAAAAGCGCCAGCAGATCGCCTTGAAATGAATGGAATGAAAATTCCATATTGACTTAACATCGGAATTTACGTTTCATATCGGCCAATGTCAGACTGCCGGGAGGAAGCCATGGGCCAGACGAACAGCGCCGCGACCGATAGGACGCTCGATATCATCACGATCGGCCGCGCCTCCGTCGACCTCTACGGCCAGCAGATCGGCACGCGGCTGGAGGATGTGGCAAGCTTCGCCAAGTCCGTCGGCGGCTGCCCGACCAATATCTCCGTCGGCACCGCCCGTCTGGGCCTGAAATCCGCCCTCGTCACCCGCGTCGGCAAGGAGCAGATGGGCCGCTTCATCCGCGAGCAACTCGCGCGCGAGGGCGTCGAAACCGCCGGCATCGTCACCGATCCCGAACGTCTGACGGCACTGGCCATCCTCTCGGTCGAAAGCGACCATTCCTTCCCGCTGCTGTTCTACCGCGACAACTGCGCCGACAATGCCTTGTGCGAAGACGATATCGACGAAGCCTTCATCCGTTCCTCCCGCGCCATCCTCGTCACCGGCACGCATTTCTCCAAGCCGAACACCGATGCCGCCCAACGCAAGGCGATGCGCATCGCCAAGGCGAACGGCGGCAAGATCGTCTTCGATATCGATTACCGGCCGAACCTCTGGGGCCTCGCCGGCCACGATGCCGGCGACAACCGCTACATCGCCTCCGAGCGTGTTTCCGCGCACCTGAAGACGGTGCTCGCCGAGTGCGACCTGATCGTCGGCACCGAAGAGGAAGTGCTGATCGCCTCGGGCGAACAGGACCTGCTCTCGGCCCTCAAGACCATCCGCGCCAACTCCTCCGCCACCATCGTCCTGAAGCGCGGCCCGATGGGTTGCATCGTCTATGACGGCCCGGTGCCGGACGATCTGGAACAGGGCATCGTCGGCAAGGGCTTCCCGATCGAGGTCTATAACGTCCTCGGCGCGGGCGATGCCTTCATGTCCGGTTTCCTGCGCGGCTGGTTGCGCGGCGAGCCCCATGCGACCTCTGCCACCTGGGCCAATGCCTGCGGCGCCTTCGCCGTCTCCCGTCTTCTCTGCGCCCCGGAAATCCCGACCTGGACAGAACTGCAGTTCTTCCTCGAAAACGGCAGCAAGGAAAAGGCGCTGCGCAAGGACGAGGCGATCAACCACGTCCACTGGGCCACCACCCGCCGCCGCGACATCCCGGTTCTGATGGCGCTCGCCATCGATCACCGTCTCCAGCTCGAAGAACTGGCCGCCGGTGACGCCGAAAAGCTCGCCCGCATCCCGGCCTTCAAGGTCCTCGCCGTCAAGGCCGCCGAGCGCATCGCCGCCGGCCGCCCCGGCTTCGGCATGCTGCTCGATGACAAGTATGGCCGCGACGCCCTGTTCGCCGCTTCGAAGAACCGCGATTTCTGGATCGGCAAGCCGATCGAATTGCCCGGCTCCCGGCCGCTGCAATTCGAATTCAGCCAGGATCTCGGCAGCCGCCTGATCGACTGGCCCATTGATCATTGCATTAAGGTTCTGAGCTTCTACCACCCGGACGATCCGGCCGACCTGAAGGCCGCCCAGATCGCCAAGCTCCGCTCCGCCTTCGAGGCTGCCCGGAAAGTCGGCCGCGAAATCCTGATCGAAATCATCGCCAGCAAGCACGGCCCGCTTCAGGACGATACCGCCGCCCGCGCTTTGACCGAGCTTTACGATGCCGGCCTGAAGCCGGATTGGTGGAAGCTGGAGCCGCAGGCCAGCCGCGCCGCCTGGGCCGCCATCGACGGGGTGATCGAAACCCGCGATCCGCTCTGCCGCGGCGTCGTTCTCCTCGGACTGGAAGCCCCCTACGAAGTGCTGAAGGAAGGTTTCGCCGCCGCCAGGAGCGCCCGCACCGTCCGCGGTTTCGCCGTCGGCCGCACCATCTTCGCCGATGCCGCCAAAGCCTGGCTTTCCGGCTCCATGGATGATGAGCAGGCCATCGCCGACATGGCCGGCCGCTTCAAGGCGCTTGTCGATCTGTGGCAGGGGCTGGGAGAGACGAAGGCGGCTTGAGTCGAGACTTGCCCCTCACCCTAACCCTCTCCCCGCGAGCGGGGAGAGGGGACGACAGAATATTGAGGAGAAAACAATGGCCCAGAAAACCGTTCGCCTGACCATGGCGCAGGCCGTGGCGCGGTTCCTGACGCGGCAGATGACTGTTATCGATGGCGAAAAACTGCCGATCTTCGGCGGCGTCTTCGCCATTTTCGGCCACGGCAACGTCGCCGGTGTCGGCGAGGCCCTGCATGCGATCAAGGACACGCTGCCCACCTATCGCGGCCAGAACGAGCAGGGCATGGCCAATGCCGCCATCGCCTTCGCCAAGGCGAGCTTCCGCCGCCGCTTCATGGCCTGCACCACCTCCATCGGCCCCGGCGCCCTCAACATGGTGACGTCGGCCGCGCTCGCCCACGTCAACCGCCTGCCCGTGCTGCTCCTGCCCGGCGACGTCTTCGCCAACCGCCGCCCCGATCCGGTGCTGCAGCAGGTCGAAGGGTTTGCCGATGGCACCCTCTCGGCCAATGACTGCTTCCGCCCCGTGTCCCGCTATTTCGACCGTATCACCCGCCCCGAACAGATCATCCCGGCGCTGCGCCGCGCCATGCAGGTGCTGACCGATCCCGCCGATTGCGGCCCGGTCACCCTTTCGCTCTGCCAGGACGTGCAAGCAGAAGCTTACGATTACCCCGAAAACTTCTTCGACGAAAAAATCTGGCTCCCCCGCCGCATCCGCCCCGATGCCGACGAACTCGCCTCCGCCATCGCGGCGCTCAAGGCGGCTAAAAACCCCGTCATCATCGCCGGTGGCGGCGTGCTCTATGCCGAAGCCACCGCCGCCCTCGCAACTTTCGCCGAAAAACACGGCATCCCCGTCGTCGAAACCCAGGCCGGCAAGTCTGCCCTGCCGCACAGCCACCCGCTCAACATGGGCTCCGTCGGCGTCACCGGCACCTCCGCCTCGAATGCCCTGACGGAAACGGCGGACGTGGTTCTCGCCGTCGGCTCCCGCCTGCAGGATTTCACCACCGGCTCCTGGGGGCTGTTCAAGAATGAGAACCTGAAGATCGTCGGCCTCAACGTCCAGCCGTTCGATGCGGCCAAGCACGAAAGCCTGCCGCTGGTGGCTGATGCCCGCGAAGGCCTCGAGGCGCTGAGCGCCGGCCTTGGCGCGCATAAGGTTGATGGGGCCTGGACAGGCAAGGCCAAGACACTGAAAACCGAATGGATGCAGGCCGCTGACAAGGCGACTGCGACGACCAACGCCGCCCTTCCTTCCGATGCGCAGGTCATCGGCGCCGTCCAGCGCGCCCGTGGTGGCGCGTCCACCACGCTCGTCTGCGCCGCAGGCGGTCTGCCGGGCGAGCTGCACAAGCTCTGGCAGGCGGAAACGGCCGGCGGCTACCACATGGAATACGGCTTCTCGACCATGGGCTACGAGATCGCCGGCGGCCTCGGCGTCAAGCTGGCGAAGCCGGAAAGCGACGTTATCGTCATGGTCGGCGATGGCAGCTACATGATGCTGAATGCCGAAATCGCCTCCTCGATCATGCTCGGCGCCAAGCTGACGATCGTGCTGCTCGACAATGCCGGCTATGGCTGCATCAACCGGCTGCAGATGGCGACCGGCGGCGCGAATTTCAACAACCTGCTGAAGGACACCCACCACGTCACGCTGCCGGGCATCGATTTCGCGGCCCACGCCGCCGCCATGGGCGCCGTCTCCCGCAAGGTCGCCTCGATCAGCGAACTGGAAACAGCACTCAAGGAAACGGCAAGCGAGCCGCGCACCACCGTCATCGTCATCGATACCGATCCGCTGATCACCACGGACGAAGGCGGCCACTGGTGGGATGTCGCCGTGCCCGAAGTATCGGAACGTTCTTCCGTCAACGTGGCCCGCAAAGCTTATGAAAAGGCGCTGCTCGCCCAGCGCTTCGGTTAAGGAGAATTTGCATGAAAGCCAAACTCGGCATGTCGCCCATTGCCTGGTGGAACGACGACCTTCCCGAACTCAGCGACGACGTATCGCTCGAAGAATGCCTGCGGCAATCGCGGGGTGCAGGCTTCACCGGCATGGAGCAGGGCCGCCGCTTTCCGAACAATCCGGGTGAAATGCTGCCGATCCTGCGTGCCGCCGACGTGACGCTCTGCGGTGGCTGGTTCTCCGGCACGCTGGTCGATGAGGATTTGTCGGCCAACAAGGACCGCATCGCGCCGATGATCGAATTGTTCAAGGCCGTGAATGCGCCGTGCATCGTTTACGGCGAAGTTGGCCGCTCGATCCAGGGTGACCGCTCCAAGCCGCTCGCCACCAAGCCGCGCCTGACCGATGACGAGATGAAGGCTTACGCCCGCCGCGTTACCGAGTTCGGCGAATGGTGCGCCGACCAGGGTATGCCGCTCTCCTACCATCACCACATGGCCGCCGTCGTCGAAACCGAATCGGAACTCGATGCCTTCATGAAGAATTCCGGCGAAGGCATCCCGCTGCTGCTGGATGCCGGCCATCTGGCCTTCGCCGGTGGCGACGTTATGCGCGCCATCGACAATCACCATACCCGTATCAACCATGTGCATGTGAAGGACATCCGCCGCTCGGTCGTTGATGGCCTGGATCGCAGCAAGCAGTCCTTCCTCGATGCCGTGGCCCTCGGCGCCTTCACCGTACCGGGCGATGGCTCTCTCGATTTCGGCGCCATCGTCCAGCGCTTCGCCGATTACGGCTATGAAGGTTGGTTCGTGGTCGAGGCAGAGCAGGACCCACGCAAGTCGCCGCCGCAGAGAATGGCGGAGATCGGCTATGCCGAACTGATGCGCGTCATGACCGCTGCAGGCTATACCGTGGAAACGGAAGGCTTCCCCAAGGGGTAAAGCTGAATAAAAGGACCAAGGACATGCCAAACCTGCTCGTGAAACCCAAGGGCGACACCGGCCGCGTCCACGACATCACGCCGGAAAGCGCCGGTTGGACCTATGTCGGCTTCGCCCTCGACCGTCTGATAACCGGCGAAAGCTCCAGCGGCGACACCGGCGACCGCGAGGTCTGCCTCGTCCTCATCACCGGCAAGGCCAAGGTCTCGGTGGATGGCGAGGATTTCGGCGAACTTGGCGAACGCATGACCCCCTTCGAAGGCCAGCCCTATGCCGTCTATGTGCCGAAGGGCAGCAAATGGCAGGTCACCGCCACCACGGCGCTCGACCTCGCCGTCTGCTCCGCACCGGGCGGGGAGGGATATAAGGCCAAGGTCATCCGTCCCGGCACCCACCCGCTGATGACCCGCGGCAAGGCGACCAACACCCGCTACGTCACCAACATCATGCCGGAGGACGACGCCTCCGCCCACTCGCTTCTCGTTGTCGAAGTGATTACTCCCGGCGGCCACACCTCGTCCTATCCGCCCCACAAGCACGATCGGGACAATCTCCCGGCCGAAAGCTTTCTGGAGGAAACCTATTACCACCGCCTCAACCCCGCCCAGGGTTTCGCCATGCAGCGCGTCTACACAGACGACCGCTCGCTGGACGAAACCATGGCCGTGGAAGATGGCGATGTAACCCTGGTGCCGAAGGGCTATCACCCCGTCGCCGCCATCCACGGCTACGACCTCTATTACCTCAATGTCATGGCCGGCCCGTCGCGAATCTGGAAGTTTCACAACGCTCCGGAGCACGCCTGGCTTTTCACCGGCGTCTGACGCGCTATCTCCTTATTCGAAGGAGATAGCGGCCATGAAGATCGACGGACAATGCCATTGCGGGCTGATCAGCTATCAAGCCGAGATCGACCCACAAAACGTCTCCATCTGCCATTGCACCGATTGCCAGCAATTGACCGGCAGCGCCTATCGCGTCACGGTAAGCTGTCGTCTCACGGATTTCGAGCTGACCGGCGCAGCGCCGAATATCTACGTGAAGCATGGCGATAACGGCCGGAGGCGTTACCAGATGTTCTGCCCGAATTGCGGCTCTCCGGTTTACACCACCGGGGCAGGCGAAGATGCCGCCGAAATCGGCATCCGTGTCGGCACCGTCAACCAGCGCCGGGCGCTTTCCCCGAAACGGCAGAAATGGTGCATGTCAGCCTTGCCATGGAGCGCGTCCATCGAAGACCTGCCGGGCCGACCCGCCGAGTGATGGCCTGCCGGGCGCCATCGCTTTCGCCGCACCGGTTTCTCCCCAAAGAAGGTTATGCCGGCTGCTGCCGCAGGTACATTTTTACATTGCGCGCACGGCGCTGTTGTCCTGATATCTGGGCCATGGTGCAGGCTTGCATCGATCAACCGGGTGCATGAAAAAGATGACGGTTCCCGACGACTTGCGACAGAACATTGCCGAAAGCCGTTTCGGCGCCCGCCTGCTGATCGTGCTCGTTCTCGTGATGATCGCCGGTCTGCCGCTGGCTGTCTGGCTGGATATCAACAGCCTCTCGCGCGATGCCCTGCAGCGACAGGCGCAGGATATGAGTTCGCTCATCACCAGCATCCGCTCCTACTACGCGACGAATGTGGTGGGGCGTGTGCTCGCGGCCCATGCCGATGGGCAGACCAGCGAAACGGTCCTCTCGCACAACTATGCAACCATCCCCGGCGCCATTCCCATTCCGGCGACGCTTTCTCTGGAGCTTGGCGACGTCATCAAGGAGCAGCAGGCCAATATTTCATACCGCTTCATCTCGGATCTGCCATTCAAGAATCGTGCGCCGCATCCGATGGATGCCTTCGAGGTTTCGGCGCTCGCCACGCTGCGCGCGGATTCCAAGAAAACCGTCACGAGCATAGAACGGAAGGGTTTTGACAATATCTACCGGCTGGTGACGCCGGTCATCATGGGGCCGGCCTGCGTGGCCTGTCATGACAGCCACCCCGAAAGCCCGAAAAAGGACTGGAAGGTCGGCGATGTTCGCGGCATTCAGGAAGTGACGATCACCCAACCCTTCGCCCGCAATGCCTTTGCCTTCAAATACCTGCTGCTCTATTTCTTCTTCGTCGCGATCGTCGGCATCAGCTTCCTCGTGCTGCAACGGCGGCATGCCCATGTCATCAGGAGCTTCAACCGCGAACTCGAGGCGACCAATGAGTTTCTGGCCAGCATCTCGCTCAAGATCTCGCGCTATCTCTCGCCTCAGATCTACAAGAGCATCTTCAGTGGCCAGAAGGATGTCGTGGTTCATACCGAGCGCAAGCGGCTGACGATCTTCTTTTCCGATATCAAGGATTTCACGGCGACGACCGAGCGGCTGCAGCCGGAAGCACTGACGGAGATGCTCAACGAATATCTGACTGAGATGTCGAATATAGCTCTCGCCCATGGCGGCACGATCGACAAGTTCATCGGTGATGCAATACTCGTTTTCTTTGGCGATCCTGAAACGAGAGGCGCGGTGGAGGACGCGAAGGCCTGTATCCGCATGGCCATGGACATGCAGCATCGTCTCGGCGAGTTGAAGGCGAAATGGCGCAGCGACGGCACGGAAGAGCCCTTCATGGTGCGCATGGGCATCAATACCGGTTATTGCAATGTCGGCAATTTTGGCAGCAACGACCGCATGGACTATACGATCATCGGCGCAGAAGCGAACCTTGCGGCGCGCTTGCAGAGCATCGCCGAGGGCGGCAAGATCGTCATCAGCTATGAAACCTATGCGCTTGTGCAGGATATCGTCGATGCCCATCCGCTGCCGCCGATCACGATGAAGGGTATCCAGCGCGAGGTGGTGCCCTATTCGATTGACGGCCTTCTGGCCGGAGGGGATAGGAAAAGGCGTGTTCTGAGCGAACATCTGGCCGGGCTCGACCTTCATCTCGACATCGGCCAGCTCGATCCGGACGAGAAAGTGCGCGTTCGAAAGGCTCTGGCCGACGCCATGGCCGCGCTCGACAGCGCCTCGTGATCATGTTTGCCTGGCTGGCCCTAACGCGATATGCATTTGACCCGCCGCGGACAACATCGAAGGTTGCGCGCAGATCTGGGAACAAGACAAGTGTCTTCCATGGCGTCGCCAATTTTCGGTCAGACATTCCCCGCTTTCCCGTCGGCTGTGCACGGTAAGCGCGGCGTCGATACCATTCTGCAGCGCGGCCTGCCGGGAGGCCCGGACGAATGAGCGCGATTGCCGAGCCGGTCCCGCCCAAGTCCAAACCCTTCGTAAAGCGAAGCGGTCTGTTACGCGGCATTGAGGCGGTCACCGCCGACACGCGCCAGAGCTTTCCGCGCCATATGCATGAAACCTTCGGCATCGGCCTCATTCGCCGCGGTGCCCAGCGCTCGGCGAGCGGCCGCGGCCCGGTCGAGGCGGGTGCTGGCGATGTCATCACCGTCAATCCCGGTGAAATCCACGACGGCCTGCCCATCGGTGACGACGGCCGCGCCTGGCAGATGCTGTATCTCGACCCGGAACTGATGGGCGAAGCCTGTCGCGATGTCAGCGAACAGAAGTTCGCGGAAGCGGAGTTTTCCGACCCGGTCATCCGCAACCCAGCCATCGCCTCCAATTTCGCGCGGGTTTACGCGACGATGACAGGGCGGTTTTTTGCCGGAGACGAAACCCCCGACGACCCCCCATCACCCGACAGCCAAACCGCCGCCATGGCCGCCGAAGCCTGGCTGCTCGAAACTTGCGCCACTCTCCTTCTGCGGCCAACGAAACCCGGCATCCCTGCTTCCGTCCGTCACGCCCGCACCCTGATCGACGACGACCCGACCGCCCCCGTTTCCCTTTCCGACCTCGCCGAGGCAAGCGGCCTCAGCCGTTATCAGGTCCTGCGCGCCTTCTCCCAAGGGGTCGGCTTGACGCCGCACGCCTACCTCGTCCAGCGCCGCCTCAATATGGCGCGTCGTCTGATCCGCAATGGCATGCCGCTCGCCGAAGCCGCCGCAGCAAGCGGCTTTGCCGATCAGAGCCACATGACCCGTCTCTTTACCCGCTTCTTCGGCTTCAGCCCCGGCACGCTGGCGGCTTCCTTCTGAGCCCCTGCAATTTCGTTCAAGACCCGCACGGCCCTCCGCGCTTGATTGAGCCCATCTCAATCCCGGAGCCCCCTATGAGCCTCGACTATATCCTCACATCGCTGATCGTCATCCTGCTGCCGGGAACCGGCGTGCTCTACACGCTCGCCTGCGGCCTGAACGGAGGCATTCGCGGCAGTTTACTGGCGGCCTTCGGCTGCACGCTCGGCATCCTGCCGCATCTGGCGGCCAGCATCGTCGGTCTTGCGGCCCTGCTTCACACCAGCGCGCTCGCCTTCGAAATCGTCAAATATCTTGGCGTCGCCTATCTGTTCTACATGGCCTGGCTGGTGGCCAGGGATACGCAGAGCCTGCAGGTCAAGGAAAACGCCCCGCGCCTTTCCGCCCCCCACACCATCGCCACCGGCGTCCTGCTCAATATCCTGAACCCGAAACTGTCGCTGTTCTTCCTGGCTTTCCTGCCGCAATTCGTGGCCGCCGATGCCGCCGACCAGACCATGGCGATGATCGGCCTCGCCGTGGTCTTCATGGCGCTCACCTTCATCGTCTTCGTCATCTACGGCCTCTTCGCCACGATTGCCCGCCGCCAGATCGTGGCGCGGCCGGGCGTCACCCTCTGGCTGCGCCGCTCGTTCGCCGCCGCCTTCGGGTTGATGGGTCTGCGATTGGCGCTTGGGGGGAAGTAAAGCGTCGAAACGCGATATCCATTTGATCCGCCGCGCAAAACTTCGTATTCGAAGGCCCCGCGCTGATCATCAAGGAGCAAGCCAAGTGTCATCAGCTACGTCGCCGGTTTTCGGCAAGAAATATTCCGCTTTCCTGTTCGACATGGACGGCACCTTGCTGAATTCGATCGCCGCCGCCGAGCGCGTCTGGAGCCGCTGGGCCGAACGTCACGGGCTGGATGTCGCGACCTTCCTGCCGACCATGCACGGCAAGCGCGGCGTCGATACCATCCGCCAGCTCGGCCTGCCGGGCGTCGATCCGGTCGCGGAAGCCGCCCAGGTCACCCAGGACGAGATCGATGATGTCGACGGCGTCATGCCGATCCCCGGCGCCATCGAGTTCGTGAAAAGCCTGCCGGCCGATCGCTGGGCGATCGTCACCTCCTCGCCGATCCGTCTCGCCAAGGCCCGCATGGCCGCCGCCGGCCTACCTGAGCCGCAGTTCATCGTCACCGCCGAGGATGTCTCGCGCGGCAAGCCGAGCCCGGAATGTTACCTGCTCGGCGCAAAACGCGTCGGCTTCGATCCCCATGAATGCCTGGTATTCGAAGATGTCGCCGCCGGCGTTCTCGCCGGCGAAGCGGCGGGCGCGGATGTCATGGTCATCACCACCACCCACACCCATCCGCTCGAAACCTCCCATCCCGGCATCGATGGTTACCACGGCATCGTCGCCGCCACGGATGAGAACGGTAAGCTTTATCTTACTGACAATCGCTGATCAGGTCTTCCACAGCGCATGAAAATGCTGCACCGGCCCATGGCCGGTGCCGACGGAAAGATCGCTTGCCGCCGTAATCGCCCCGAGCAGATAAAACTTGGCCGCTGCAACGGCCTCGCCGACGTCCACCCCCTTGGCCAGCTCTGCCGCAAGCGCACTCGACAGCGTGCAGCCGGTGCCATGGGTATTCTCGGTCGCAACCCGCGCAGCCTCGAACCAGCGGACACCGTCCGCCGTCACCAACACATCCGGGCTATCCCCCTGTTCGAGATGGCCGCCCTTGACCAGCACGGCCTTTGGCCCAAGGGCAAGAAGCCGGCTCGCCTGCGCGGCCATTCCCTCCCGGTCCTCCGCCGGCGCTTCGCCCAGCAACGCGGCCGCCTCCGGCAGATTGGGCGTCACCAGCGTCGCAAGTGGAAGCAACCGCTGCGACAGCACCTGAACGGCCTCCGGCGCCAGCAACGGTGCCCCACCCTTGGCGATCATCACGGGATCGAGCACGATCGGGATATCGTGACGCTCCGAAAGCACGTCCGCCACCGCCTCCGCGATGGCTGCATTGGCAATCATCCCGATCTTCACCGCATCGACCCGGATATCGGCAAAGACCGCAGCAATTTGCTGCGCAACAAAATCCGGCGCCACGGCCTGAACACCCGTCACCCCGCGCGTATTCTGCGCGGTCAAAGCCGTCAGCGCCGCCATGCCATAGACCCCGCGGGCGGCAAAAGCCTTGAGGTCGGCCTGTATGCCCGCCCCACCGGAGGGATCGGAGCCGGCAATCGAAAGTACATTGCGGATCATCGCCGCGCCTCCGCAATTAACGCAGCCAGGAGCTGGGCGGAGGCTCGCGGATCAACGGTGCCGCAAATGGCAGAAACGACAGCCAGCCCCTCCGCCCCCGTCTTCAATACTGCCTCGACATGCGCGCCCTTCAGTCCGCCGATCGCAACGGAGCGCACCGGGCTCGCCGCCACCAGCGCCGCCAATCCATTGAGCCCCACAGGCTGCTTATGGTCCGGCTTCGTCGCCGTGGCAAAAACCGGCCCGACCCCGGCGTAATCGACAATGGCCGGATCGAGCCGCCGCGCCGCCTCCACGGTTTCCACGGAAACACCAAGGATCATATCCCTGCCGATCTGTGCCCTGGCTGCGGCCGGATCGCCGTCGTCCTGCCCGATATGCAACCCATCCGCACCGATCCGGCAAGCCGCCTCGATATCGTCATTGACGATCAGCAATCCGCCGGTACCGGCCAGCGCCTGCTTCAACGCCAGCCCCGTTTCGACAAGCCGTTCCGTGCCGCCGGTCTTGTCGCGCAGCTGCACCATCGTCGCACCGCCTTCGACGGCCGCCCGCGCCGTCTCCACCATGCCATAGGCCGCGCAAAGATCGGGATCGAGCACCAGATAAAGCGAGAGATCGAACGTCTTCATGCTGCCGTCACCGCGGCATCGAGCGCCGCCGGCTGCAGCGCCGCCAGCGCATCGAGGAACCGCCACTGGAAGGAACCCGGCCCCTCGGCCTGCTTCGCAGCCTCCTTGCCAGCAACGGCGAAGGCTACCAGCGCAGCTACCGTCGCATCGAACGGCGCCTGCGGCCGGATCGCCACGAAAGCCCCGACAAGGCAGGTCAGTGAGCAGCCGAGCGCCGTGATCCGCGGCATCAGTGCGGAGCCGCCATGAATATGCGCAGATCGTAAGCCATCAGTTACGAAATCGGTCTCCCCGGTCACGGCCACCACCGCCTTATGCCGCCGCGCCAGCAGAATGGCAGACTGTTCGGCAAACTCGACCGAGTCCCCGCTATCCACGCCCTTGCCCGCGCCTGTCCCCCCGGCCAGCGCGATGATTTCGGACGCATTGGCGCGAATGACCGTCGGCTTCAGATCGAGCAGGCTCGCGGTCGTCTCGCGCCGAAACCCGGTTGCGTAATGCGCGACGGGGTCGAGCACCCAAGGCTTGCCCGCAGCATTCGCAGCCTCCGCCGCGCCTCCCATGCCCGCCACCCAATCCGTCGAAAGAGTGCCGATATTGATCGTCAGCGCTCCGGCAATCGCGGCAAATTCGCCGGCCTCTTCCACGGCATGCACCATGGCCGGCGAAGCCCCCGCCGCCAGCATGACATTGGCGGCAATGTTCATCGCCACGTAATTGGTAATGCACTGCACGAGCGGGGCGCTCGCGCGCATCTCGATCAGCAACTGGCTTGCGGGAATGGTATCGGTCATATCGGCCCCTTCGTGACGGGGGCGGGCGTGAGGGCGAGCGCGGTGATGCGACAGGCCGAAACGACTCCCTCCGCCAGCATGATCTGGTTCAGGTTCAAAGGGTGCTTCTCAGCCCGGCTTTCGCCAGACGCCCCTGTCTTTCGCCCCTGTTGTGGCAGAGATGGCGAAGGCTGTCACGCAGATTTTTTTGAAGGGAAGGGGCCATAAACGAACAAACCGCCCGAAAGGGCGGTTTGAAAATCGATGGAAAAGGAGCCGAAATCAGGCCGCCTTGGCGACGTGATATTCCTTGATCGCGACCATCTTGATCGCCGGATAACGCTCGGCCTCGTAGCGCAGCGAAAAGCTGTCCTGCGCCAGGAAAACCGGATCGCCATCGAGATCGCGGGCGATATCGCCACGCTTGACGGTGAGGAATTTGTCCAGTTCCGCCGGCTGGTCCGACGAGATCCAGCGGCAGACGGAAAACCGCGCCATGTCGAAGGAAACCGGCAGCCCATATTCCGCCTGCAGCCGCTCCTTCAAGACATCGAGCTGCAGCGCCCCGACGACGCCGACGATCGCTGGCGATCCGTCTTCCGGCTGGAACAACTGCACGACGCCCTCTTCGGCCATCTGCTGCAGCGCTTCCTTCAGCTTCTTCGCCTTCATCGCATCTTCTAGCCGCACACGGCGCAGAATTTCCGGCGAAAAGTTCGGCACACCCTGAAACACCAGAGCTTCCCCTTCGGTCAGCGTATCGCCGATTCTGAGCGTCCCATGGTTCGGAATACCCACGACATCGCCGGCATAGGCCGTATCCGCCAGCTGCCGCTGCGACGCAAAGAAGAACTGCGGCGCGGTGAGCCCGAGCTGCTTGCCGGTGCGTGCCAGACGCGCCTTCATGCCGCGCTCCAGCTTGCCGGAGCAGATGCGGGCAAAGGCGATGCGGTCGCGATGGTTCGGATCCATGTTCGCCTGGATCTTGAAGACGAAGGCGGTCATGCGGTCTTCGGCGGCGTGCACGGTGCGGATATCCGCCACCTGGTCGCGCGGCGGCGGTGCAAAGGCGCCGAGCGCATTGATCAGGTCGCGCACCCCGAAATTCCGCAGCGCCGAGCCGAAGAACACCGGTGTCATATGGCCTTCAAGGAAGGCCTGCCGATCGAAGGGACGGCAGGCTTCCATCGCCAGCTCGGTCTCGTCGATAAAGGCCTGACGCTCATTCTCGGGCAACCGGCCGGCCACGGCCTGCGGCCCATTGACCTTGGTCGGCGTTACCTCGGTATCGGAGCCGCGCACGGTATTGTCGGCCAGATGATAGGAGCCGCAAAAGGTCTTGGAGCGGCCGATCGGCCAGGTCACCGGCGCCGTGTCGAGCGCCAGTTTCTCTTCCACTTCATCGAGGATTTCAAAAGGATCGCGGCTTTCGCGGTCCATCTTGTTGATGAAGGTGATGATCGGAATGTCGCGCATGCGGCAGACTTCGAACAGTTTCAGCGTCCGCGGCTCGATACCCTTGGCGGCGTCGATGACCATGACGGCCGCATCGACAGCCGTCAGCGTACGATAGGTGTCGTCGGCGAAGTCTTCGTGGCCGGGCGTATCGAGAATGTTGAAGACATTGCCTTCATATTCGAAGGTCATGACCGAGGTCACGACAGAGATGCCGCGCTCGCGCTCGATCTTCATCCAGTCGGAGCGGGTCTGGATGCGATCCTTCTTGGCCTTGACCTCACCGGCAAGCTGAATGGCGCCGCCGAACAGCAGCAGCTTTTCGGTGAGCGTGGTCTTACCCGCATCCGGGTGCGCGATGATCGCGAAGGTACGGCGGCGGGAAACCGCCTCGGCGAGGCTTTCGGCCATGATCATGAATCCTGTGGAATTGCCGGCTATCTAACGATTTTAGGCCGCGATTGCAATTGACCTCAGGCCATCGAGGGCAAAGTAATGCCCCATGACCTTGCACAACGAAACCCGCCCGCTCCTGAAACTCGTCCGCCTGGCCCATGGCGAGGGCCTCGACCTGCCGTCCTACGAGACCGCAGGCGCCGCCGGCATGGACCTGCGCGCCGCCGTCGAGGCCGATGCTGCCATCACCCTGCAGCCCGGCGAACGTGCCCTTATCCCCACCGGCTTCATCTTCGAAATCCCCGCCGGCTACGAAGCCCAGATCCGTCCGCGCTCCGGCCTCGCCTTCAAGAACGGCATCACCTGCCTCAACAGCCCCGGCACCATCGACAGCGATTACCGCGGCGAGGTCAAGGCACTGCTGATCAACCACGGCGCTGAGCCCTTCGTCGTCGAGCGCGGCATGCGCATCGCCCAGATGGTCATCGCCCCGGTCACGCAAGTCACGATCTGCGAAGCCAGCGAAACAACCGATACGACGCGCGGCGCGGGCGGTTTCGGCTCCACCGGCATCTGATGCCCGACGGCCTGACCTACCGTGAAGACTATTTCGCCGATCCCCAGGCTTGGCGCGCTCTGATCGATCTGATTCACGATACGTTCGGCATCGATGTCGGCCAGCTCGATCGCCTGGGCGGCCCCGACCCGACCAGCCGCGCTTTCGGCTATTTCGACGAGGCCGGCCGCTGCGTCGCCAATTTCAGCCTGTTCTCCATGCCGCTCATCGTCGACGGCCAATCCGTCCATGCGGTCGGTTACCAATCCGGCGCTGTGCGCCCGGAATGGCGCGGCCGCGGCCTCTACCGCGACCTGATGCACCGCGCCTTCGCCGCCGCCAAACAAGGCGGCTGCGAACTGGAACTTTTGCTCACCGACAAGCCGGCACTTTACGAAGCCCATGGTTTCCGCACGGTGACGGAATATGATTTCCGAGGACCCGCACCGGCCGCAGATCGCACCATCCCCGTCGGACGATCGCTCGATCTCAACAGTGCCGATGATCTCCTCCTCACCCAGCGCCTCCTGCAACACCGCACACCCGTCTCCCGCCGCTTTGCCGTCCTGAGACAGGCCGAGATGTTCCTGCTCAACCCTGCATTCGATCCCGAAATCCGCCTGAGCTACAGCGCCGCGCTTGATCTCATCGTGGCATGGCAGAGCGGTAAATCCGGCCTGTCGATTCTCGATCTCGTCGCCGCCGAAATACCGCCGCTGTCCCAGGTACTTGCCGTCATCGGCCAGACTACAGACCAGATCACGGTCTGCTTTCCGCCGGACCGGCTGGAGTGGGCAGGCGAACCCGCGGAGCGAAACGCCTATGCCGGCCTGATGGTTCGCGGGGAAATACCGTTGCCAAGGCTGCTCGCCTTGTCGCCGATGGCGGGATTTTAAGCCTCTCTCGTTTCGCCGCTCGATAGCGACGGGAGAGCTTTCCCAACAAAACGCGGCGTCGCTCCTTGAGCAACGCGCTATTCTTCATAAATTTCACCGTCCCGCACCGAGGCGCAGCCGGCTTGAGAGGGGTCAACCGAGCGATCGAAAACCGCCCATGCAGGCTGACCGTCGGCGGTCATGAACGACGTCACGTGCCGTCCACCCGTCAGCGCAATAGCGAGTTCCGGGAGACGCCCGAAGACGGAAATGTCCTGAACCTTCCGACCGATCAAAGATCTGAAAATCTCGTCCCAATTTTCCTCGTCACTCCAGCTTCCGCATAGAATGGAGTCGTCATTTTCGATTCTCCAGCTCCACTCGATCATGACCGTGAAGTCACCCTGCGGATTTGCCGGGGAGCCATTGCGTTTCATTTGCGGTGAGAGGTGTCCGAACTCCAGGAAAAGAGCAGAGCCATGACCTCGCCAGACTGCCGACAGCGGCAGGGATATGAGCCCGCGTCGATACTTTTCGAGAATAGTGGAAGATGCCGTCATGATGCCCCGGATCGGTGCCAAAAGAAGGAACTGCTGTGTTCAGGGAAGCAACGGCGGCAGCCGGCGTTTGACCGGGCTCGATTTGACGATCGAGGTATTGGTCTCGGCCCTTTCCGCTATGCGGTCGAGGATTTTGTCCAATTGCTCCATATCCTTAACCAGCAGCTTGGCGATAAAGCAGTCATCGCCCGTCACCTTGTCGCACTCGATGAATTCGGGCGTTTCCACGATCAGTTTCTCGACGATATGCAGCATGCCCGGCATCGGCCGAACTCGCACGACCGCCTGCAACCTGTAGCCAAGCGATACGGGATCGACATCGACGGTGTACCCGGTGATCACGCCGCGCTCATCGAGTTTGCGCAGCCGCTCCGCCGTACTTGGCGAAGAAAGGCCCGCTTCCGCCGCCAGCTCTTTCAGCGATATGCGGGCATTGGTCGAGAGGATATCCAAAAGTTTGCGATCAAGATCGTCCAGCATAAAGCCTCGCAGCACAATTGCCAGTTTCGCCTCAGAATGAAAGGTAAGAAAAGCATTTCACCTTCCTGAGGCCATGTAAAACACTTTCATCACGCTCTACGATCCGCCCGTTATCAGACAGGAGAAGAACAATGGCAAACGAGCAGATCCGGCGCGGCCAACTGGAGATGATAGCGGCCATGCTGATTTCGGGAACGATCGGCTGGTTTGTTCTGATGTCCGGCCTGCCGGTCATCGATGTCGTCTTCTGGCGCTGCGCAATCGGTGCCGTCGTCCTCGCCCTGGTCTGCGCCCGGCTAAGCCTTTTTCGTAAGAATAATCTTACAAAGCGAAAGTTTCTCATCGCCGTGGCCGGAGGCGTCGCCATCGTCCTCAACTGGCTCTTGCTCTTCTCCTCCTACAGCCACTCTTCCATCTCCATCGCGACGATGGTCTACAACACCCAGCCGTTCATGCTGCTGGGCCTCGGCGCCCTTTTCCTTGGCGAGAAAATTACGGGCGAAAAACTATTCTGGCTCGCCCTCTCCTTCCTCGGCATGCTGGCGATCGTCGAGGGCAAGAGCGGCGGCGGGGAGGGATATCTTCTGGGCATCCTTCTGGCTCTCGGCGCCGCCTTCTTCTATGCGTTCGCCGCATTGGCCGCAAAAAAGCTGAAAGGCACTCCACCGCATCTGATCGCCCTGATCCAGGTGCTGACGGGAACGGCGATGCTGGCCCCGCTCGCTCATCTGAGCGAACTGCCGGGCTCTGCCGCCGTATGGTCCAACCTGCTTCTGCTCGGCGGCGTGCACACAGGGCTGATGTATGTCTTACTCTACGGAGCCATCCAGAAATTGCCGACCCATTTGACCGGAGCGCTGTCGTTTCTCTATCCGGTGGTGGCGATCCTCGTCGATCGCTTTGCGCTCGACCACCAGCTGCAGCCGATGCAAATGGCCGGCTCCGCCGTCATCCTGCTTGCCGCAGCCGGTATCACGCTCGGCTGGCAGCCGCGCCGGCTTCTCGTCCGTCGCCGGACGGCTTGACCTCACCTTTGAAAAGCCAAAGGCAGCGCCGACGTCCCGGCGCTGCGTCCTCAGGAGCAGGCGAGGCCTGCGGCAACGGGGCGATATCACTTCGCCTGGCGGGTCGTTTCGAACAGGAACCAGGTGCGGCGCTCGGTCTCGTCGATCCAGTTTTCGAGAAGACTGGCGGTCGCGACGTCGCCATGTTCGTCGCAGAGGCCATGGGTCTCGCGCATCAGCGAAACGAGATGTTTGTTGTCCTCGCAAAGTTCGGCCAGCATATCCTCAGGCGTCACGTAATCGGCATCGTTGTCGGGAATGCGCTGCAGCCGCGCGGCATGGCCGAGCGAGCGCAATGTCGTGCCGCCGATCTTGCGGGCACGCTCGGCGACATCGTCGGTCATTGCGAAAATCTGTTCGGATTGCTCGTCCAGCAGCAGATGATAGTCGCGGAAATGCGGGCCGGACATATGCCAGTGAAAATTCTTCGTTTTCAAATAGAGCGCGAAGATATCGGCCAGCAGCGTTGTCAGGGCAGCGGAAATATCTGATATCGCGTTGGACGGCAGACCGGATGGCGTTGCCAGCGGGGCAAGACGGCGTTTTTCAGCGGAAGTCGGGGACATGGTTTTCTCCTTGCAGCTTGGACGGGTAAACAGGCGATAAGGGTAAGAAACCGGCGATGGACGATCGCAACGATGCCTCGACCGCAAGCGACTGTCTTGTCTCATATAACGTTGCCTTGCGTTTTTTCCCGCTGGCGGGGTGATGTTTTTTCGACACCCCGAAACGCGTCGTCCGACACGGATGCCGCCGGGTTTCGCACGGCGGACGCGCATCCGATACGCCCGGCGGCGGCGCTTGAAAGCGGGGCTGCGAAAGCGTAGAAATCGGCGGCACGAACCGGAGCGAACCATCATGTCCCTTGGCATTCTGCTGGCCTATTGCAGCGCCCTTTTCATCGCCGCGGCCATCCCTGGTCCGGGCATGACGGCGATCGTCGCGCGTGCTCTGGGGTCCGGCTTTCGGGAAACCTTCTTCATGGGACTCGGGCTTATTCTCGGCGATCTCGTCTACCTGACGGCAGTGATCCTCGGCCTGGCTTTCGTGGCGCAGACCTTCACTACGGCCTTCATGGTCATCAAGGTGCTGGGCGCGCTCTATCTCGTCTATATCGCCTACAAGCTCTGGACCGCCGGGCTTCTGCCGCAGGACATCACGGCTCGGAAAAGCGGCAGCATGGGCATGTCCTTTCTCTCCGGCCTCCTGGTGACGCTCGGCAATCCGAAGACGATGCTGTTTTACGTCGCGCTCGTGCCGACGCTGATCGATCTGCACGCGATCGGTCTCAATGCCTATGCGGTTCTGGTCGGCGCGACCTTCGTCGTCCTGATGGCCGTGTTGATCCCTTACATCCTCCTGGCATCGCGGGCCCGCGCCCTGCTGAAGCAGCCCAAGGCGCTGCGTTCCTTGAACCGGATTGCGGCCGGCATTCTGGGATCGACCGCCGTCTATATCGCGACCCGCGCGGCCTGAGAAAATCATTCGCCCAATCGCGGAGCCACAGGCCGTTTTTTTCTCGGCTGCCGGCAGCCGCGATGCCCCCGCGCTCTCGCTATTGCCGCGCGGCAACCCTATCTTGGGTCCACAACCATATGGGAGACGAGCATGTCCGATCAGCGCAAACCCGGCCGCGGCCGAGTCTATTCCTCCATCACCGAGACGATCGGCGATACGCCGATCGTGCGCCTCGACAAGCTGGCCCGCGAAAAGGGCGTGAAGGCCAACCTGCTGGCGAAGCTCGAATTCTTCAACCCGATCGCTTCGGTGAAGGATCGCATCGGCGTGGCGATGATCGAAACCCTCGAAGCGCAGGGCAAGATCACCCCCGGCAAGACGACCCTTGTGGAGCCGACCTCCGGCAATACCGGCATCGCGCTCGCCTTTGCCGCCGCCGCCAAGGGTTACAAGCTGATCCTGACCATGCCCGAAACCATGTCCGTTGAGCGCCGCAAGATGCTGGCGCTGCTCGGCGCCGAACTGGTGCTGACCGAAGGCGCCAAGGGCATGAAGGGCGCGATCGCAAAGGCCCAGGAACTGGCGGAAACCCTCGACGATGCCGTTATTCCGCAGCAGTTCGAAAACCCGGCCAACCCCGAAATCCACCGCAAGACGACGGCGCTGGAAATCTGGAACGATACCGATGGCGCGGTCGATATCTTGGTTTCGGGCGTCGGCACGGGCGGTACGATCACCGGCGCCGGACAGGTGCTGAAGGCGAAGAAGCCATCGGTCAAGGTGATCGCGGTCGAGCCCGAGGAATCGCCGGTGCTGTCCGGCGGGGCGCCCGGCCCGCACAAGATCCAGGGCATCGGCGCCGGCTTTGCGCCTGCCATCCTCGATACGTCCGTCTATGACGAGGTCGTCACCGTC
This sequence comes from Rhizobium sp. Root1212, assembly GCF_001424985.1. Classification (GTDB taxonomy): domain Bacteria; phylum Pseudomonadota; class Alphaproteobacteria; order Rhizobiales; family Rhizobiaceae; genus Pararhizobium. Next base: position 1,217,005 of record NZ_LMDA01000001.1, on the reverse strand, counting down.
AACAGCGCCGAGGCCATCGAGACCGCCCGCCATGTTGCCCGGCTCGAAGGGGTTCCGGTCGGCATCTCCTCGGGGGCTGCGCTGGCGGCGGCGATCAGGATCGGTCAGCGGCCGGAAAACGAGGGCAAGACGATCGTCGTGATCATTCCCTCCTTTGCCGAGCGCTATCTTTCGACCGCGCTCTTCGAGGGTCTCGGTTCCTGAAACACGGGCCTGCCCGTTTATCGGCGCCGCGCTTCCAGACGGTTGCGCGGCGTTTGATGTTTGCGGTCGAGCGGTCCCAATCTCCATGCGTCCCTCATGCCGCCACGGTCATCCGCTCGCCCGGCATTCGATAGGATATCGCCTCGGCGATATGGATGCGGCCGACAGTTTCCTGACCGTCGAGATCGGCAAGCGTGCGCGCGACCTTCAGGACGCGGTGGTAGCCGCGGGCGGAAAATCTCATCTTTTCGGCGGCATCGCGCAGCAATTGCAAGCCGCCGGCATCCGGTTGCGCCAGGGTCTCGATCATCGTCGTCGTGCAGCGCGCATTGGTGGTGATTTCCGGCAGACCGGCGGCGAGAAAACGATCGCGCTGCAACTCGCGGGCAAGGGCGACGCGGGCGGCGACACTGCTGCTCGGTTCCGACTGTCCGGGGCGGATGAGATCGTTCGCCGAAACGGCCGGGACATCGATGCGGATATCGATGCGATCGAGCAGGGGGCCGGAAATCCGCGCCTGATAATCGGCGGCGCAACGGGGGCCGCGGGCGCAGCTGTGGCCGGGCTCGCCGGCCATGCCGCAACGGCAGGGGTTCATGGCTGCAACCAACTGCACGGCGGCCGGATAGGACACCCGGTGATTGGCGCGGGCGATGATGCATTGCGCCGTTTCCAGCGGCTGGCGCAGGGCATCCAGAACCTGTGGGCTGAACTCCGGAAATTCATCGAGGAAGAGCACGCCATGATGGGCGAGCGAGGCTTCGCCCGGCTTGGCGCGCACGCCGCCGCCGATCATCGCCGCCATGGTGGCGGAGTGGTGGGGCGTGCGGAAGGGGCGGCGATCGGAAAGCTTGCCGCCGGAGAGCTGGCCGGCGATGGAATGGATCATCGAGACTTCGAGCAGCTCGGCCGGCGAAAGCGGCGGCAGGATCGAGGGCAGACGGGCAGCGAGCATCGACTTGCCGGAGCCGGGTGGGCCGACCATCAGCAGATTATGGTTTCCCGCCGCGGCGACTTCGAGCGCCCGCTTGGCGCTTTCCTGGCCCTTGATATCGGCGAGATCGGGCATGTTGGCGGCATTGGCGCGGATCGCCGGTTCCGGCCGGGAGAGGACCTGGGTTCCCCGGAAATGATTGGCGAGCGCGATCAGGCTGCGGGGAGCGAGGATATCGATATCGGCGCCGGCCCAGGCGGCCTCGGGGCCGCTGTCGGCGGGGCAGATCAGGCCCTTGTCGAGCGCATTGGCGCCGATGGCGGCCGGCAGCGCGCCGGCGACGGCGGCGATGGTGCCGTCGAGATTGAGTTCGCCGATCACCACATAGGCGGCAAGCGCATCCGCCGGGATCGCGCCGAGCGCCGCCATCAGGCCGAGCGCGATGGGGAGATCGAAATGGCTGCCTTCCTTGGGAAGATCGGCCGGGGCGAGATTGATGGTGATGCGCTTGGGCGGCAGCGACAGCCCGGAGGCATGAAGGGCGGCTTGCACACGCTCGCGGCTTTCGGCAACGGCCTTGTCCGGCAGGCCGACGATGTGCATGCCGAGTTTTCCCGGCGCAACCATGACCTGCACATCGACGGGCAGGCCCTCTATGCCCTGGAATGCAACCGTATTGACCCGTGCAACCATGCCCGCCCCTCCGCATCAGGCCGGCTAAAGCCCGTTTCCGTCTTTTCATCAGGTTGTGTGAGGAAATCTTGCACGGAATGCGGAATAAAACAAGAACAATTGTCGAACGATTTCGCGGGACACGATTATTCGGGTTGTGCTAGGTTGTTTTGCGCGAACAAAGGAGAACAACCGGGTGCAGCAACCGGCCTGTTACCTGCTTACTCCTTGTCAGGTTGCGTTGATATCGATCATAGCCTCGTCTGGTCGGGCGGGGAGTTTGCGTAGCGGAAATTTTTCGAGTTTGAAAATGGGGCGGTGAGGGCCGGTCTCCGTGGCGGGAGCTGTTTGCGCTCTTGTTTCGTCCTCGGTTTTCCATGGGGACGCAAGGGAGGGAATTTCGGGTCGGGTGCCCGTTCTGGCGTTTGATCTTTTGGGCTGCGTGCCGCCTTCACGCCGGACGGGAAGGACGTTTGCAGGGCTTTCGATTGTGGTGCTGTGAAGGGCGGGCCTCTGCGCCGAAAGGGTCGTGGTGCGGTGAGAGCCGATGTGCGGAAGGAGCCATGTGGCCGGTGGCAGCGCGGGGAGGCAGTCTTTCGGAGGTCCGGCGCGAAGTGGCGCAGAGGGATCTCTGCGCCGGCTCTGTCATAGGCCCGCTTGCGTTGGGTTGTCTTCGTTATGCGCGTTTGCGTTCGATGGCATCCCAGAGCAGGGAAGCGACGTCGGCGCCGCCGAATTTCTTCACCTCGCGGATGCCCGTGGGGGAGGTGACGTTGATTTCGGTCATCACGTCGCCGATCACGTCGATGCCGACGAAGAGGAAGCCGCGTTCGCGCAGGGCCGGGCCGATGCGGGTGCAGATTTCGCGTTCGCGAGCCGTCAGTTCCGTCGGCATGGGCGTGCCGCCGGCATGCATGTTGGAGCGGGCGTCGTTTTCGGCGGGGACGCGGTTGATGGCGCCGACCGGTTCGCCGTCGACGAGCAGGATACGCTTGTCGCCCTTGCGCACGGCCGGCAGGTATTCCTGGGCGATGAAGGGTTCGCGGAACATCTGGCCGAACATTTCGAGCAGCGACGACATGTTGCGGTCGTCACGGGCGGAATGGAAGACGCCGGCGCCGCCGTTGCCGTAAAGCGGCTTCAGGATGATGTCGCCCATCTCGGCGCGGAAGCTGGCGATTTCTGCAGGGTCGCGGGTGATCAGGGTCTTCGGCATCAGGTCCGGGAATTCGGTGACGAAGATCTTTTCAGGCGAGTTGCGCACCCAGGCCGGGTCGTTGACGACCAGCGTCTTAGGGTGGATGCGCTCCAGCAGATGGGTGGAGGTGATATAGGCCATGTCGAAGGGCGGGTCCTGGCGCAGCAGCACTACATCCATGGTCGAGAGGTCGATGCGTTCGGCCTCGCCGAGTGTGTAGTGGTCGCCCTTGACGTCGCGCAGCTGCATCGGCTGGACGGTGGCGTAGACCTTGCCGTCGCGCAGCGAAAGCTGGTTCGGCGTATAGTGGAAGAGCTTGTAGCCGCGGTTTTGAGCTTCCAGGCTCATGGCGAAGGTGGAATCGCCGGCGATGTTGATGCCCGATACGTGGTCCATCTGGACGGCGACATTGACGATTCTTGCCATGGGACATTTCCTGTTTGATCGTGAGGCGTCGGGCCTGTCTATATCAAATCGTCGTCGCGGAAACCTACAGATTTCTTTGCGGTTTCGGTGAAAGTGCGTCGGCTGGCCGGAAGGGTTTTGCGCCGACCCGGCCCGGCAGGGCGCGCTGCCGCGTTCACGCGGCGCCGGGCGCCCGTGGTTTGGGATCAATCGGCCGGGACACATCGGGTGCCTCAGGGATTGGTAGAGTGGTGACACGCGATGTGTCCCGTTTCGGTGGTTTTTACCTGCAACTCCGGTTCCTCTGCGAAGACGGCTGTTTGGCCGTTTTCCTGTGTGCCCCACAGGCACGCCCCGCTCTCTTTCAAACGGGAGGGAAACCATTTTCTGCAGGCCCCTTCGGTCGCGCCTGCGTTTCAAACACAGACCGAAGGCACCGGCCCCGCCTCGCCGGCAACGCTCTCCGGTGTATCCGATGGCGGGACGGCAGGAGTGTGTCACGGGCGGATGGGGCGGGGATTTGCGGGGAGGATTTTTTCAACGGCCTGCCAGACCTTTGTCGCTGTCTTGCATTCGGGCTGACCGTTGACGATGCCTGTGGCGAGGGGTGCTTGCCGAAGGGGTCGAGGTGGGGTATTTGATCAATTCAACATTTAAAGGATTATTGAATTGATGGACGAGCGGCATGCCCTTGGCGCTTTCGGAGCGCTGGCGCAGGAAACGCGGCTACAGATCGTGCGCATGCTCGTCGTGGCCGGGCCGGACGGGCTTTCGGCGGGGGCGCTTGCGGAGAAAGCCGGCGTATCCGCCTCCAATCTCTCCTTTCATCTCAAGGAACTCGACCACTCGGGGCTGGTGCGCCAGCATCGCGAATCCCGCTCCATCATCTACACCGCGCGTTACGATGCCTTGCGGGATCTGGTGCAGTTTCTTCTGGAGGACTGTTGCGGCGGGCATCCCGAGATTTGCGCTCCGGCGGTTTCGGCGGTGTCGTGTTGCGGATGACGCCGACGCTTTCCCGCCGGCTTGTCGCGGAAATGCTTGGGACCGGCATGCTGGTCGCCACCGTCGTCGGCTCAGGCGTGATGGCCGATCGCCTGACGGATGACGGCGCGCTTGCCCTGCTCGCCAACACGATACCGACGGGGGCGATGCTGGTTGTGCTGATCACGATCCTCGGGCCGGTCTCCGGCGCGCATTTCAATCCCGCCGTCAGCCTGGCGCTCGCGGCAGCTCGCCAGCATGCGGGCAGGGATGTCCTTCCCTACATGGTCGCGCAGGTCATCGGCGCAATCCTCGGGACGGGGCTTGCGCATCTGATGTTCGATTTGCCGCTTGTTCAGGTCTCCGGAACGGTGCGAACGGGATGGGGCCAGTGGAGTGCGGAGTTGGTTGCCGGCTTCGGGTTGCTCCTGACGATCCTCGGGGGAGTGCGGTTCAAAAGCGATGCGGTGCCGTTGCTTGTCAGCCTCTATATCGTGGCGGCCTATTGGTTCACGGCTTCCACGTCCTTTGCCAATCCGGCGGTGACGATCGCGCGGAGTTTTACGGACAGTTTTTCCGGCATCCGTCCCGTCGATGTTCCGGCATTCGCTATCGCCCAGTTCTGCGGCGCGCTGGTGGCGGTCGGGCTTTGCGGATGGCTGTTTTCGGGGGCCGGCGCATCTCCCGTTTCTCAAACAGAAAGGGCGTGACAATGCATGTCATCCTCTATCACAACCCGGACTGCGGCACCTCCCGCAACACGCTGGCGCTGATCCGCCATGCGGGGATCGAACCCCAGGTGATCGAGTATCTGAAAACCCCGCCGCAGCGGGACGAGCTGGCGAAGATGATTGCGGCGGCAGGCTTGAGCGTTCGGCAGGCGATGCGTGACAAGGAGAGCCTTTACGCGGATCTCGGTCTTGGCGATCCGGCGCTGACGGACGATCAATTGCTGGATGCCATGCTTGCAAACCCGATCCTGATCAATCGTCCCTTTGTCGTGACGCCCATCGGCACCCGTCTCAGCCGGCCTTCGGAGCGGGTTCTGGACGTGCTTCCGCCCACCCGTAACGGAGCGTTTTTCAAGGAGGACGGCGAGCCGGTGATCGATGCGGATGGAAGGCGGCTCGTGTAGGCGCCGGTCCAAGCGGCCGGGACGGCTTGCCGGGCGCGCTGTTCTGACGTAAATATCGCCTGTCGCGAAAAGCGGCCGCTCCGCTCTTTTTGGGCGGCAAATGGACGATCAGTCCCCGAGCGGCCGAGTACACGCCATCCATGTGCGCATGGTTCGGCCAGCGTTTCCCTAAAATCCCGCCTGATTTCGTCAGGCTCCTCGCAAGCCATCGGCGTCCTCATGACGTCTTGCGCCTGCGTCGATTGGAACGCGTCATGAACAGGTCTCTTATCGTTATTTTCACAGCCATTATTCTCGATGCCGTCGGTATCGGGCTTATCTTTCCCATCCTCCCCTCCCTTCTGCAGGAGGTCTCCCAAAGTCAGAACGTCGCGCCTGCTATCGGCACGATGACGGCGCTTTATGCGGCCATGCAGTTCGTCTTCGCGCCGGTGCTCGGTGCGCTCAGTGACCGTCTGGGGCGGCGGCCGGTGCTGTTGATTTCGCTCGGCGGCGCGGCGGTCAATTATCTGCTGCTGGCGCTTGCGCCCAATCTTGCCGTGCTCTTTCTCGGTCGTGCCATTGCCGGGCTGACGAGCGCCAATATCTCCGTGGCGATGGCCTATATCACCGATATTTCCACGGAGGATCAGCGCGCCCGGCGGTTCGGGCTGTTCAACGCCATGTTTGGCATCGGGTTCATTATCGGGCCTGTGCTGGGCGGGGTGCTGGGCCACCACTGGGTGCGGCTGCCCTTTGTTGCGGCGGCGGTGCTGAACGGGGGCAATCTGCTGATGGCGCTGTTTCTGCTGCCGGAATCGTGCATACCGAGCCGGGAGAGGATCGATCTTGCGGCGCTCAATCCGCTCGGCCCCTTGCGCTGGGTGTTTTCGGTGAAACGCGTGCTGCCGTTTATCCTGATCTTTTTCGTCTTCAGTGCCACGGGAGAGGCCTACGGCACCTGCTGGGCGCTGTGGGGGAGCGACAGTTTTCACTGGAACGGGCTGTGGATCGGGCTTTCGCTCGGGGCATTCGGGATTTGTCAGACGCTGGCGCAGGCCTTTCTTCCGGGGCCGGCGGTGAAGCTGCTTGGGGAGCGGGCCGCTATTCTTGCGGGGGTTGCCGGGGTGTGTCTGGCACTGGGCGTCATGGCGTTTGCGACGCAGGGCTGGATGATCTTCGCGATCATGCCGGTGTTTGCGCTCGGCGGGATCGGGGTTCCGGCGCTGCAGTCGCTGGCGACACGGCAGGTGGAAGAGGGGCGGCAGGGGCAGTTTCAAGGCGTGCTGGCCTCGGCCGTCAGCCTTGCCTCGATCGTTGCGCCGCTCGGGTTTTCGAGCGTCTATTTCGTGTTTCGCGACGTTTGGCCGGGGGCGATCTGGCTGGCTGTGGTCGTGGTTTATGCGCTGTCGGTGCCGCTGGTGCTGCGGCTGAAGCACGTGGGGGAAGCGGTTTAGCTGAAACCGGAAAACCGGCGGCCTGTTATCCGGCCGCTGGCTCCAGCATCGTCGCCTGCGGCAGCGTGGAGGTGCACGCGTCGAGGGGACGCGGCAGCCGCTTGCCGGTCGTGGGGTCGAAGAAATGCAGGCGCGACGGCGCGATCGTCAGCGCGATAGTGTCGGCAAGCTCGATTTCCGGGGAGAGGGCGGCCGTGATCGCCTTGCCATCCACATTGCCGTGGACGAGGCGCTGGGCGCCGAGTTCTTCGACGTAATCGATCTTCAGGGTGAGGGATTGTTCGCCGGCTTGCGCGATGCGCAGATCTTCGGCGCGCAGGCCGATGGTGAGTTCGGTGGGCAATGTCGAGAGGCGGTCGGTTTCCAGCGTCTGGGAGCCGAAATGCAGGCGGTTACCCTCGCGGTTGGCGCGGAGCAGGTTCATGGCGGGAGAGCCGATGAAGCTGGCGACGAAGGTGGAGGCGGGGGAGTGGTAGACGTCGAGGGGGCGGCCGATCTGTTCGATCTCGCCGCCGTTGAGGACCACGAGGCGGTCGGCGAGCGTCATGGCTTCGAGCTGGTCGTGGGTGACGTAGATCGAGGTGGTGCCGAGGCGTTTTTGCAGTTGCTTGATTTCGCCGCGCATGGAGACGCGCAGTTTCGCGTCGAGGTTCGACAGCGGCTCGTCGAAGAGGAAGGCGGCGGGTTTGCGCACGATGGCGCGGCCCATGGCGACGCGCTGGCGCTGGCCGCCGGAAAGCGCGCGGGGCTTGCGATCGAGGTATTTTTCGAGCTGCAGCATGCGGGCGGCCTCAGTGACGCGGGCGTCGATCTCGGCCTTGGGGGTGCCGCGGTTCTTGACGCCGTAGGCGAGATTGTCGTAGACGGTCATGTGCGGGTAGAGCGCGTAGTTCTGGAAGACCATGGCGATGTCGCGTTCGGCCGGCTCGACGGTGTTGACGATGCGGTCGCCGATTTCGACGGTGCCCTTCGAGATGGTTTCGAGGCCGGCGACCATGCGCAGAAGCGTGGACTTGCCGCAGCCGGAGGGGCCGACGAGCACGATGAACTCGCCATCGGCGATATCGATCGACACGGATTTCACCGCCTCGACGCCGCCGGCATAGATCTTCGAAACATTGGTGATGTTGATCGCTGACATGGGGCGTTCCTTTATTTGTCGCTTTCCGTGAGACCTTTGATGAACCAGCGCTGGAAGATCATGACGATCATCACAGGCGGCAGCATGGCGAGGATCGCCAGGGCAAAGGCCTCGTTGTAATCGGGAATGTTGGAGCCGACCCAGACGAGCAGGATCTGCTTGATGCCGCGGACCAACGTGAAGAAGCTCTCGTCGGTCGTCATCAGCGTCGGCCAGAGATACTGGTTCCAGCCATAGACGAACATGATGATGAAGATCGCGGCCATCATCGTCTTCGACAGCGGCACGATCACATCGATGAAGAATTTGAAGGGGCCGGCGCCGTCGATGCGGGCGGCTTCGAGCAGTTCGTCGGGGATCGATTTGAAGAACTGGCGGAAATAGAAGGTGCCGGTGGCGGACGCCAGAAGGGGCACGATAAGGCCCGTATAGGTATTCGTCAGGTGCAGTGTGTTCATGACCTCGTAGGAGGGCAGGATGCGGACTTCGAGCGGCAGGAGCAGCGTCGTGAAGATCATCCAGAAGGTGATGGTGGCGAAACGGAAGCGGAAATAGACCAGCGCGTAGGCCGCGAGCATCGACAGGATGATCTTGCCGGCGGCGAAACCGAGGCCGAGGATGAGGGAGTTCATCATCATCCTGAGGCCGGTGATCTTGCCGGTAAAGCCGCCCTGCTTGGTGAGCACCGTCTGGTAGGTCTCAACGAAATGGCCGCCGGGCAGGATGGAAAGGCCGTTGCGGTGGATGTCGGCGGCCTCGTGGCTGGAGGTCATCAGGGCGACGACCAGCGGGCCGATCATGATGAAGACGCCCATCAGCAGGATGACATGATCGAAGAGTTTGGCGCGCTGCATGGTTTCCCTCCCGCTCAGCTGTAGTGGACGCGCCGCTCGATGAAGCGGAACTGGAAGATGGTGAGCACGAAGACGATGATCATCAGGATGACCGACTGGGCGGAGGAACCGCCGAGATCGTTGCCGCGGAAGCCGTCCATATAGACCTTGTAGACCAGCGTGATCGGGTTGTTGGCGGCCTTGTCCTTCACCATCACGTCGATGACGCCGAAGGTGTCGAACAGGGCGTAGGTGGTGTTGATGATCAGGAGGAAGAAGGCGGTCGGCGCAAGCAAGGGCAGGATGACGGTCCGGAAGCGGCGGAAACCGGAGCGGCAGTCCATGAGGGCGGCTTCACGCACGGAAACCGGGATGCCCTGCAGGCCGGAGAGGAAGAAGATGAAATTGTAGGGGATCTGCTTCCAGATGGAAACGATGATCATCGCGGTTGCGGTGTCGGTGTAGTTGAGCCCGACCTTCATGTCCCAGCCGAACAGGGCGACGAATTTCACCAAGGGGCCGATGTGCTGGTCGAACAGCATCATGCCCATGAGGCCTGCGACCGGCGGGGCGATGGCGTAGACCCAGATGAGCAACGTCTTGTAGGTGGCATTGCCGCGGATGACACCGTCGGCCTTGACGGCGAGCAACAGGCCGATGGCGAGCGAGAAGAAGGTGACAACAGCGGTGAAGACGGCGGTGAAGCGGGCGATGCCGAGATATTCCGTGGATTTCAGGACATCGGTGTAGTTGCTGATGCCGACGAAGGTGGAGCCGAAGCCGAAGGGGTCTTCGAGGTAGAAGGACGACTGGATCGCCTGCACGGACGGCCAATAGAAGAAGGTGAAGATGATCGCCATCTGCGGGGCGAGGAAGAAATAGGGCAGAAAGGGCGAGGAGAATTGCACGCGCTTGGCGAAATGCGGCTCGGAGGGGGCGGAGCGGAAACGACGGAAAAAGCCGGCGGCCGTTGTCGGCGCCGCGCTGGTCGGGGAGAGGGATGGTGCGTGCGTCATTGGTCTGGCCCTTGAGGGAGTGCTGGGGGATGGTTCGGTGCTTGCCGCATTCCCCCTCTGTCACTTCGTGACATCTCCCCCTCAAGGGGGGAGATTCTTCTTTTCCCTGACTGCGTTTCAAGCGAGGGTTTGCCTCTTGTGATCTCCCCCCTTGAGGGGAGATGCCCGACACGGCAGAAGGGGGTAAAGCGGCACATTCAGAATGCGCGGAAACACCCCTTCATCCGGCCTTCGGCCACCTTCTCCCCCGCAGGGGGGAGAAGGGAAGCCAGTACCCTATCAGCCAGCCGTCTTCGCAAAACGGGCGAGAAGTTCGTTGCCTTCCTTCTCGATCGTGTCGAAGGCGTCCTTGACGGAGACTTCGCCCGCAAAGATGCGGCCGTATTCGCGTTCCATGATTTCACGGATCTGCGGGTAGAAGCCCAGGCGATAACCCTTCGACCATTCGCCGGCCGGCAGCATCAGCTGCTTGATGCCGACTTCGGCGGCAGGCTTCTTCTCGTAGTAGCCTTCCTTCTTGGCCATTTCGTAGGCTGCCTTGGTGATGGCAACGTAACCCGTGGCTTCATGATAGAAGACCTGAATTTCCGGCGAGGTCAGGAACTGGAAGAAGTCGGCGACGCACTTGTTTTCGGCGTCCGACTTGCCAGCCATGGCAAACAGGGCAGCGCCGCCGATGAAGGACGAGGTGCCCGCGCCGTTGATCGAACCCCAATAGGGCAGGAAATCGGCCGAGAACGGCATCTGGGCGGTCTTGGTCAGGCCGCCGAAGGAGCCGGAAGAGCCGATCCAGAGGGCGGCCTTGTTTTCTTCGAACATCTTCTGGTTATCGTTCCAGCCGGCGCCGTAGTAGGCGAAATAGCCCTGATCGGCCCAGGACTTCAGCTTTTCGAACATCATGACGAGGTTCGGGTCGGTGACCTTCAGCTCAGTGTCGACAACGCTGTCGTAGCCGTTGTTGTTGGTGGCGAACTGGATGTTATTGCGCGAGAAGAAGTTCTCGGTGAACTGCCAGGTGAGCTGCGACTGGACGAGCGGGATGTAGCCGGCTTCCTTGAGCTTCGGCGCGATCGCTTCGAACTCTTCCCAGGTCTTCGGGGCTTCGACGCCGGCCTTCTTCAGGGCTTCGTCGTTGATGTACATGATCGGCGCCGAGGAATTGAACGGCATGCCGACGAACTTGCCGTCGCTGTCGGCGTAGAAATAACGCACGCCGTCGATGAAGGCATTGCGGTCGAAGCTGTAGCCTGCCTTGGTGATCAGGTCTTCGGCCGGGATGACGGCGCCCTTGGCGTTGATGATCGTGGCAGCACCGGCGTCGAACACCTGCAGGATGTTCGGCTGTTCGCCCGAACGGAAGGCGGCAATGCCGGACGCCAGCGCTTCCTCATAGGTGCCCTTGGAAACCGGGGTGAGCGCGCAAGCGGTCTGCGCGGCGTTGAACTTCTGGGCGACTTCGTTGATGACTTCGCCGTTGCGGCCGGCCATGCCGTGCCACCAGGTGATATCGGTCGCGGCAAAGGAGGAGGTCGCGGAGAAAGCCAGCGCGAGGCCGGTCATCGTGATGTTCTTGATCATGGCAGTTCCTTTCACCAGGGTTGATACCAAGTCTCGATGATAGGAGCCTATAGGATGACTCATGATTGCTCTCTGGCCAGGCGCGATGCGCGGAGCGATGCTTGCGCATCGGACAAGCATCGCAACGACGCCAGAGAGCAATCATAAGTCACCTTCGGCCGGCTTCTCGTGCTTTCCGGCGTCGTCGAGTTCCTTGACCGATGCGAAAGCATCGCTCTGCGAACCTCTCCTAGCCGGAAAACGCGATCGAGCCGGTCCTATAGCCTCCTACCATCGAGACTTGGTATTTGGTGAGGAACCCGCTAAAGACCTTTCATGACGCGGCGATAACGCTTTGATGTCGGTTCTGTAACAACTGTGCACGGCTGTTCAAAAGGCATCGGGAATATGCGCCGGCCAGCGCCAGGGGCTGACGGAGACGATGTCGTAGCGGATGGAAAGCCTTGCGGCGTCGGGTTGGCGGGCGAGCCAGAGGTCGCTTGCAGCGCGAATGCGGCGCTGGGCCGTGGGCGAAACGGCGAAGACGGCGCTGTCGATGTTTGCACGGGCTTTCACTTCGACGCAGGCGACAAGATCACCCTTGCGGGCGATGATGTCGATTTCGCCGAGCCGGGTGCGGTAGCGGAAGGCGAGGATGCGGTAACCTTTGAGGATAAGGGCGAGCGCGGCGCGATATTCGGCGATTGCGCCTTTGCGCAATGCCTTCCGCTTGCGGATATCGGCCGGTTCAGGCGCCATCGCGCTCCTTCAACTCCAGCAGACGGTCGTAGAGGTCCTTGCGGTTGAGGCCGGTGCGTTTGGCGGCTTCGGTGGCGGCCTTGCCGGTGGACATCTCCTTGACGAGTGCGGACAGGAGGGCGTCGACATCCTCTTCCTTCGGCGGCGCCGGTGCATCCGGCGGGGCGATGACGAAGACGATCTCGCCTTTTACGGTGGTGCCCTCGTCGTAGAAGGCCTTGAGTTCGGCGAGCGTACCACGGCGGAATTCCTCGAAGGTCTTGGTGAGTTCGCGGCAGACCGTGGCGCGGCGCGTGTCGCCCAGCACATCGCAGGCGGCCTCGACGGTGGCGGCGATGCGGTGGGGGGATTCGAAGAAGATGAGCGTGGCGGGGATGGCGGCGAGTTCTGTCAGGCGGTCGCGGCGGGCCTTGTCCTTTGACGGCAGGAAGCCGGCGAACAGGAAGGTCTCGTTGGAAAGGCCGGAGCCGACGAGGGCGGCAAGCGGGGCCGAGGGGCCGGGGATCGGGATGACGCGGTGGCCGGCTTCGATGGCCGCCTGGCCGAGGCGGTAGCCGGGGTCGGAGACGAGGGGCGTGCCGGCGTCGGAAACGAGGGCTACGGATTTGCCGGCTTCGAGCGCGGCGATCAGGCGCGGGCCGGCCTCGTCGGCATTGTGCTCGTGATAGGCGTAAGGGCGGTTGACGATGCCGTAGCGGTCGAGAAGGACGCGGGTGACGCGGGTATCCTCGCAGGCGAGCACATCGGCGCCGGCAAGGGTTTCCAGCGCGCGCAGCGTGATGTCGGCGAGATTGCCGATGGGGGTGGCGACGAGATAGAGCGCCGGCTCCAGCGGGCGGGCGGGCACGGCGATATTGTGGATGCGATAGGTCTTTTGTCGCTCGCTGTCTGCCTGATGTTCCAAGGTCATGCTCTTTCTGTGCGCTGTTACCGGCCTTTATGGGCGAGCCGGGCGGTGGCGGCAAGGGCTGGCGGGTGGAGGAAGTCGTCTGTTCGTGGTCTCTTCCTCGTGCGCATTCCAATCAATTGTGGTGCAAAATCCCTCGGTCTCCCTTATAACTGATTGCGGAATGCAATCAGAAGCGTGTGCCAATCGAGGAAAGGAAGCGGGTATGGCCAAGCTGGTGTTTGGAATGAACCAGTCGCTGGACGGTTATGTCGATCACATGGCGTTTGCGCCGGGGCCGGCGCTTTTCCGTCATTTCATCAGGGAAGCCGAGCAGCAGGCGGGCAGCGTCTACGGCAGCCGGATGTATGAGATCATGCGCTACTGGGACGATGAACATCCGGAATGGGGTGCGGATGAGCAGGCTTTTGCCGCGGCGTGGCGGAAACAGCCGAAATGGGTCGTTTCGCGTTCGTTGACGTCTGTCGGGCCGAATGCCAGCCTTGTTGCTGACGATCTTGAGGGGGCGATGCGCCGGTTGAAGGCCGAGCGTGACGGGGAGATCGAAGTCGCCGGGCCGGAGCTGGCACACAGCCTCACCGGGCTTGGCCTGATCGACGAGTATCGGATTTATCTGCACCCCGTGGTGGTAGGGCATGGCAAGCCGTATTTCGCCGGACCCCGGCCGCCGCTGCGGCTGGTGGCCCATGATCTGATCGCCGAGGATGTGATCCGCCTGACCTATGTGCCCGCCTGATCTTGCGCTGCGTAGGCGGACGTAAACACGCAGTACGGTGGGATACTGGGGAAGACTGGCCAATCCCGTTGACAATCGTCCCGTCTCTTCCGCGATAGCGCTTGATTTCCGCGGCTTGTTTCTGCCATTTTGCCCGTCCACATCCTTGTGGGCCTGAGAGACGTCAAAGTGTAAATGCCGGGAGGCATGCTTCCGGCACTGGTTGAAAGCGGTAGCATCCCATGCGTATTACGATCGAGCGGTCCAATCTCCTGAAGTCGCTGAACCACGTGCATCGCGTGGTCGAGCGCCGCAACACCATTCCGATCCTCTCGAACGTGCTGTTGCGCGCCGATGGCGCAAGCCTGGAGATGAAGGCGACCGACCTCGATCTGGAAATCACCGAAGCCACGCCGGCGCAGGTGGAGCAGGCGGGCGCGACGACGGTGCCGGCGCATCTGCTCTATGACATCGTGCGAAAACTGTCCGACGGCTCGGAAGTGCTGCTGGCCACCAACACCGAAGGCACGGCAATGACGGTGCAGTCGGGCCGCTCGAAATTCTCGCTGCAGTGCCTGCCGCAATCCGACTTCCCGGACCTGACCGCCGGCGCGTTCAGCCACACCTTCCGGCTGAAGGCCACGGACCTCAAGATGCTGATCGATCGCACCCAGTTTGCGATCTCGACCGAAGAGACCCGCTATTACCTGAACGGCATCTATATCCACACGATCGAAAGCAAGGGGCAGCTGAAGCTGCGCGCGGTTGCGACCGACGGTCACCGTCTGGCGCGCGCCGATCTCGAGGCGCCGTCTGGCTCGGAAGGCATGCCGGGCATCATCATTCCGCGCAAGACCGTCAGCGAGTTGCAGAAGCTGGTCGACAATCCGGACGTCGTCGTCACCGTCGAGGTGTCGGATGCCAAGATCCGGCTCACCATCGGCTCGATCGTCATGACCTCGAAGCTGATCGACGGTACCTTCCCGGATTACCAGCGGGTCATCCCGACCAACAACGAGAAGGAACTGAAGATCGATTGCCAGTCGTTTGCGCAGGCCGTCGATCGCGTCTCGACCATTTCTTCCGAACGTGGGCGGGCGGTGAAGCTCTCGCTCACCGAGGGGCAGCTGACGCTGACAGTCAACAACCCGGATTCGGGAAGTGCGACGGAAGAACTGCCGGTCGGCTATGAAAACGATCCGCTGGAAATCGGCTTCAACGCCAAATACCTGCTTGATATCACCGCCCAGCTTTCCGGCGATGAGGCTGTGTTCATGCTGGCCGATCCGGGCTCGCCGACGCTGGTACGCGATCTCGCCGGCGACGACGCGCTCTACGTCCTGATGCCGATGCGTGTTTAAGCCCTTCGGGCCGCTGTCTTTTTCAAACGGCTCGGTTGGCCCCAAGGTCATATCGTGCCGTTTGCGTTTCCCGGCCTTCGTTTTCGACGGCGAAAAGATTTGGAAGTTTCCTGTCGGTTAACGGCGTTGGGAGACTTGTTTTTGTCGCAAAGCGCGGCAAATATTCGCTGTGTCGAATACGCTGCATGAGGGCGGCGGGTTCTTCGTCATCGGTGCATCGCCGGTCCGAGGGGAGAAAAATGAATTTTCGTCTGAAGCAGCATCTCGAGAAGAAATTCGACGAGGAAATCCGGTTCTTCAAGGGCTGGCGGCAGAACATGAAGGCCGTGGGCTCGATCATCCCGACCTCGGGCGTGACGGCCCGGCGCATGGCGAGCGTCGTCAATCCCCATTCCGGCTTGCCGGTTCTGGAGCTTGGTCCGGGCACCGGCGTCATCACCAAGGCGATTCTCGACAAGGGCGTGAAGCCGGACAACGTGGTTTCCGTGGAGTTTTCCACGGATTTTTACAACCATCTTCTCGGCCGTTTTCCGGGCGTGAATTTCATCAATGGCGATGCCTTCGATCTCGACACGACGCTCGGTGAGAAGAGCGGCCAGAAGTTCGATTGCGTGATCTCGGCCGTGCCGCTTCTGAACTTCCCGATGTACCGGCGTGTGGCGCTGATCGAGGACCTGCTGAAGCGCGTGGCGCCGGGCCGGCCGGTGATCCAGATTTCCTATGGGCCGCTGTCGCCGGTGGTGGCACTGCCGGATCGCTACCAGATTTCGCATTACGATTTTGTCGTGCGCAACATTCCGCCGGCCCAACTCTGGACCTATCGCAAGGCGCACTGACGGCTTTCCGATGTTTGCTGTTTACATCACCCATCCGCAGGTGCGGATCGATCCCGCCGTGCCTGTGCCGGAATGGGGGCTGTCCGAGATCGGCGTCGAGCGTTCGCTGGTGACGGCGGGGCATGGCTGGGTCAAGGAAATCGGCCGGTTCCTGTCGAGCGACGAGGTGAAGGCGCAGGAGACGGCGGCGATACTGGCGGCCGGGCGGCTTGTCGAAGTCCTGGAACATTCCGGGGAAAACGATCGTTCGGCGACGGGGTTCTTGAAGCCGGATGCCTTCGAGGATGCGGCCGACTGGTTCTTTGCCCATCCGACGGAAAGTTTTCGCGGCTGGGAGCGGGCGTCGGATGCGCAAGCACGGATCGTCGCTGCGGTTTTTGGCGCGCTGGAAAAGTACGACCCGAACATTCCGGTCGCTTTCGTCGGGCATGGCGGGGTGGGAACGCTGCTCAAATGCCATCTGGCAGGCGTGCCGATCGCCCGTCACGACCAGCCTCCGGGCGGTGGCAATCTCTTTGCGTTTTCCCTTGCGGATCGGTCGCTTGCATGCGACTGGACCCCGATGGAACAATGGCGGGGATGGATGAAATGACTGTGAACGCGCGTAACAGGCTGATCGTTGGTCTCGACCTTCCGACGATCGGAGAAGCGGAAAAGATCGTCTCGACGCTGGGCGACGAGGCGACATTCTACAAGATCGGCTACCAGCTGGTCTTTGCCGGCGGGCTGGAATTTGCCCGCGATCTGGCGAAAAGCGGCAAACAGGTCTTCCTCGACATGAAGCTGCTCGACATCGACAACACGGTGGCCAAGGGCGTCGAAAACATCGCCAAGATGGGGATGTCGATGCTGACGCTGCATGCCTATCCCAAGGCGATGGCGGCGGGGGTCGAGGCGGCCAAGGGCTCCGGGCTCTGCCTGCTCGGCGTCACCGTGCTGACCTCGATGGATGCCGACGATGTGAAGGATGCGGGCTATGCCCTCGATCCGCAGGCGCTGGTGCTGCGGCGGGCCGAACAGGCGCGGGCGGCGGGCATGGGCGGCATCGTCTGCTCGGCGGAAGAGGCGGCTGCGGTGCGCGGTATCGTCGGCGCGGATATGGCGGTCGTGACGCCGGGCATCCGCCCGGCGGGCAGCGACAAAGGCGACCAGAAGCGGGTGATGACGCCGGGTGACGCGCTGGCTGCCGGTTCGAGCCATCTGGTCGTGGGACGGCCGATCGTCAAGGCGGCCGATCCGCTGGCTGCGGTGCGCGGCATTCTCGCCGAGATGGATGGGGTTTTGAAGGGATGAATTTGAGGGCGGTGTTCCGCTAACCCGGAGCGTGCCATACTACCCCGCTGTCGGCTTCACTGATATCTCGGCCTCAAGGGCAAGAGTATTTTGCATACGAAGGCGCGGCTTGCTCCTTCCTTCTCGCCGCGTGCGGGGAGAAGGTGCCCGAAGGGCGGATGAGGGGCGGAGCCGGGGGCATTCTATCGATGAGAGTTTGCCCCTCACCCTAGCCCTCTCCCCGCAGGCGGAGAGAGGGGACAACAGAGCTTGCCGCGCCTTCCATAGGCGACGGCCCCGCCCTCGGGAAGAGCGTTCTTCCCTTTACTCCACCCTGTTCCCCTCGATCACATTCCTGTCGTCGTCATTCCGGATCAGCGAGGCATCGCCGCCGGTCAGGGTGTTGCCCGTCACTGTGTTGAACTCCGCGAAATCCTTCGAACTCAGGCCGCTGCCGAAGGGGGCGGCGGGGGCCGTCAAGCAGTAGAGGCGGGCGCCGTTGCGGGAGGCGAGCCAGACGGCGGGGGCCGCACCCGGTTTCGAATAGGAGAAGGTGTTGCCGCTGATCTCGTTGTATTGCGGGCTCTGGTGGCGGATGGTGCCGCCTTCGCCGCAATTGCGGTAGAGGTAGATGCCGCCATTGACCGGATCGAGGAAGCGGTTGCCGGAAATGCGGTTGCGGGCCGAGCCGTCGAGGGCGATCTGTTCGCGGGATTTGGTGGTTACGGCGAAGCTGTTGGAAACAATGGCGTTATCGGCCGATTCCGCATCGAGATAGATGGCGGTGCCGCCGGTTTGGCCGGTGAAACTGGAGTTTTCGACCGTAACGTGGGTTACGCCCGGCGCGAGGTAGAGCGGAATCTTGCCGTCGGCGATGAAGCTTATGCCGGACAGGTCGATATTATCGGGCGCGGCGGCCTGGGCGCGCTGCGTGTGGTCAGGCTGGAAAGAGGACAGGCGCACGTCTTCCGCCTGACCGTTCGTACCGAGACCCTGGATGCGGATGGCGCCCTTGACGGTGCAGTTGCGGATGGTGATGTCGTGCGGCGCACTCCAGCCCCCGTCCTTCGTCCGGATCGAGCGGATCAGGATCGTCGGTTTGCTGAAATTGACGCTGCCGCGGGCGCCGTCGAACGTGGCGCCGCCGCAGTCTATCGTGATGCCGGAGGCCTTTTCGCCGGAGAGGATCAGCCGCTTGCCGATGACATCCGACTTGTCGAGGGTGGGGGAGCAGCGGAGGTCGATGCTGGATGCCTGCTGCGTCGCAGGCTGGCGCAGCGCCGCGTATTCCTTGTCGGAGCAGGCGCGGGCCGGCGGCTGGACCGCAGCCATGGCCGGAGGAGGGGAAGGCAGCGTCATCGCTGCGGTGAGCAGCGTGATCGCGCCATAGCTAGGCAGCCTGCGCCGGGTTCGTCTCGATATCATGCCCTGTTCCTGTCGATCGCCCGCTTGACCGCATCGGTGATTTGCCGGAAGACGGTTATCCCATGCTTGCGGCGATAACGAGGAGAAGGCAATGGCAAAGGGATACTGGATCGCACGCGTCGATGTACGCGATGCCGAGCGCTACAAGGATTATGTCGCGGCGGCCAAGCCGGCCTTCGAGAAATACGGCGCCAATTTTCTGGCGCGCGGCGGGGAATACGAGCGGCTGGAGGGCCAGGTGCGTGCCCGCAACGTCGTCATCGAGTTTCCCTCGCTGAAGGCCGCGCATGACTGTTATCACTCGCCGGAATACCAGATCGCGGCGGCGATCCGGCAATCGGTCGCAGATGCCGAGATGGTGATCGTCGAGGGCGTGTGAGCGCTCTCTCCGATCTCGGGAAAAAAGCGGCGCAAAAGCCTGCCTGATAAGCCTTCACCTTGGCTGGGGATTGGGCTATGTAGCCGTAAGATGTGAAGCAACGCGCCAGCGAAATTCAGGAGTGCCCGTTCCATGACCTTGTCCAATATTCCGCCGCTCGTCACGGTTTTCGGTGGGTCGGGCTTTGTCGGCCGGCATGTCGTGCGTGCGCTGGCCCGTCGCGGCTACCGCATCCGGGTCGCCGTGCGCCGTCCCGATCTCGCCGGCTTCCTGCTGCCGCTCGGCAATGTCGGGCAGATTTCGCTGGTGCAGGCCAACCTGCGCTACCGCGCCTCGGTCGACGCGGCCGTGCATGGTGCAAGCCATGTCGTCAACTGCGTCGGCGTCCTGTTCGAAAGCGGCCGCAACACCTTTGACGCCGTGCAGGATTTTGGCGCGCGCGCGGCTGCGGAAGCGGCGCGGGGCGTTGGTGCGAAGCTCACCCATATTTCGGCGATCGGCGCCGATGCCAAGAGCGCTTCGGCCTATGGCCGCTCCAAGGGCCGTGGCGAAAATGCCGTTTTCCACACGGTGCCGGATGCCGTCATCCTGCGGCCGTCGGTGATCTTCGGCCCCGAAGACCAGTTCTTCAACAAATTTGCTGAAATGGCGCGCTTCTCGCCCGTCCTGCCGCTGGTCGGCGGTGGCGAAACGGAATTCCAGCCGATCTATGTGACCGATGTCGCCGAGGCCGTCGCCAATTCCGTGGCCGGCAAGGTTGCCGGCGGCAAGATTTATGAGATCGGCGGGCCGGATGTCCTGTCCTTCCGCGCCTGTCTCGAGATCATGCTCAAGGAAATCGACCGCAAGCGCACGCTTCTGCCGCTGCCCTTCGGCATTGCCTCGCTGATCGGTTCGGTCGCCTCGCTGGTGCCGTTCGTCAAGCCGCCGCTGACGGCCGATCAGGTGACGCTCCTGAAGTCCGACAACATCGTCTCGGATGCGGCCAAGAGCGAAGGCCGCACGATCGGGGCCTTCGGCATCGAGCCGACCTCGGTGGAGGCCGTGCTGCCGTCCTATATCGTGCGGTATCGTCCGCAGGGGCAGTTTTCGCGCGGTCTGGCGTGATCCACTTTTGTCTTCTCCCCAGCGGGGAGAAGATGCCCGAAGGGCAGATGAGGGGTTTCTCCGCGAATCCGAGCTAGCCGCTCCCCCTCATCCGGCGCTACGCGCCACCTTCTCCCCTGATGGGAGAAGGGAAGATCGGCGGCCCTTTTTCGTTGTGCGCAGGACAAGCGTTGCACTTCTGCCTCACTACTTCTGAGGAATGGCATTTACCTCGGATTCAATATGTTCCGATATTGATAACGGCCGTCGCAAAGCTTAGACAGCAGCCGCGCTGAGCCTTGCGAATCCCAAGGCGGCACGTCATTCCATCTCGAGAGGCAAACATTTCATGGGCAAGTCGATCGCAATCTTTTTTGCGTGCGCGGCACTCGTCATCGTGGCAGGGTCCTTCGTGGCGCCGAAGACGGTCGCCGGCCATCACGGCGATTGCTCGCCGGCCTATGGCGTCGATCCCTGCACCACTGCCTCGATCGACAAGATTTCCGAGAACTGAGTTTTTCGCCGCGCCCTGATGGGGCGCGCAAAGTTTATGGCGGGGGCCAGGAACCGCGTGCAGCCTTCTTCGGAAGCTGCACGCGGTTTTGTTTTTTCAGTCGATGACTGTCAGCCGAAGATCAGGAGGCCGATGAGGCCGGCGACGCCGACGACGATGCGCCAGATGGCGAAGGGGGCAAAGCCGCGGGTCGAGACGAAATTCAAGAGCGAACGCACGACGAGCAGGGCTGCGACGAAGGCGGCGATGAAGCCGACGGCGATCAGGGCGCTATCGTTGAAATCGAGTGCGTTGCGGTTCTTGTAGAGATCGAGCGTGAAGGCGCCGAGCATGGTCGGCATGGCGAGGAAGAAGGAAAATTCCGCCGCCGAACGCTTGTCGGTGCCGAGGAGCAGCGCGCCGGCAATGGTGGCGCCCGAGCGCGAGGTGCCGGGGATCATCGCCAGGCACTGAAAAAGACCGATCTTGAAGGCCAGCGAGGGTGGATAATCCATGACATCGCGGTATTTCGGCTGAAGCGGCAGTTTGTCGATCGCATAGAGGATGACGCCGCCGACGATGAGCACGATGCAGATCAGCATCGGCGTTTCGAAGAGCACGGTCTTGATGAAATCATGGGCGATGGCGCCGATGACGGCGGCCGGCAGGAAGGCGATGAGCACTGACAGCACGAAGCCGCGGGCCTTGGCGCTGGTGGGCAGCGCAAGGGCGATGGCGAGCAGCCGCTGGAAATAGACGAGCAGGATCGCAAGGATCGCGCCGAGTTGGATGAGGACCGCAAACGTGTTGCCTGGCGATTTGAAGCCGAGGAAATGGCCCGCCAGCAGCACATGGGCGGTGGAAGAAACCGGAATGAACTCCGTCAGGCCCTCGATGAGGCCAAGGATAAGCGCGCTGATGATCGATTGATCCGCCATAAGTTTAAGAATCCCTGAAGTTTTGGAGATTAGCCTGAGCGCTGAAGAGGCATTGGCTGATTCGCTTGAGTTTGAGGCTGCAAATTCCTATAGCTTTTTCCTGTCCGCCACGGAACGGCCGGTTTCAGGCAATAGGCATCGGCCTCCGCCCGACACGTACCAATCCGGACGACGCTGCTTCCCGACAGCCGTCCTTTTCCGATAGAACCGACGAAGCCCCCTATGCCGACACTTTATCATCACCCCATGTCCACCGCGTCCCGGTTCGTTCGGCTGATTCTGTCCGAATACGGCTACCAGACCGAGCTTGCGGAAGAGCAGCCCTGGGAAAAGCGCCGCGATTTTCTCGCGCTCAATCCGGCGGGCACCCTGCCTGTTTACGTCGATGACAGCATGAGGGCGCTTTGTGGCGCGATGGTGATCTCCGAATATCTGGACGAGACCAATGGTGTCTTGAAGCGCGATCGCCGGCTTTTGGCCGAAGACCCGTTCCAGCGCGCCGAAATCCGCCGGCTGGTCGAGTGGTTCCTGCAGAAGATGGAAAACGACGTGACGCGGCCTTTGGTGCGCGAGCGGATTTTCAAGCTGCAGATGACGCCGGATCAGGGCGGCGGTGCGCCGGACAGTAAGGCGCTGCGGACGTCGCGGGCGAATATCCGCCAGCATATGAAATATCTGTCGTGGCTTGCGGGCTCGCGCACCTACCTCGCCGGTGACCGGCTTTCCTATGCGGATCTGGCGGCGGCAGCGGCGGTTTCGGTGCTCGACTATCTCGGCGAGATCGACTGGACGGAATCGCCGATGGCCAAGGACTGGTACCAGCGGCTGAAGTCGCGACCCTCCTTCCGGCCGCTGCTGGCCGAGCGGGTGCGCGGGCTGATCCCGGTTTCGCATTACGCGGATCTGGATTTTTAAGGGCGAAGTTCATGACCGGCGGCCGCCCATCGCAGGACAGGCAGGACGCCAAACGCCGGAAGCTGGCGGCCTTCCTGAAGGAGGAAGCGCGCGACAAGGGTTTCGATCTCTGTCGCGTGACCTTGCCGGATTCGATCCCGCTTGCGCCGGGGCGCTTGCAGCAGTTCATCGCGGACGGGCAGCACGGCACCATGGACTGGATGGCCGAGACGGCGGCGCGACGCGGCGATCCCCGCGTGCTCTGGAGCGAAGTGCGCTCGATCGTGGTCTTCGGCATGAATTACGGGCCGGAGCATGATCCGCGCGGCGTTCTCTCGATGCCGGATCGCGGAGCGATTTCCGTCTATGCGCAGAACCGCGATTATCACGACATCATCAAGGGCAAACTCAAGGAAGTCGCGACCCGTTTTGCCGCAAGGGCGGGCGAGGATGTAAAAGTGTTCGTCGATACGGCACCCGTCATGGAAAAGCCGCTGGCCGAACAGGCGGGGTTGGGCTGGCAGGGCAAGCATACCAATCTCGTCAGCCGCGAGTTCGGCTCCTGGCTGTTTCTCGGCAGCATGTTTACGACCGCCGATCTCGACATCGATGTGGCCGAGGTGGATCATTGCGGATCGTGCCGGGCCTGCCTCTCCGCCTGTCCGACCGATGCCTTTCCGGCCCCATACCGGATCGATGCGCGGCGCTGCATTTCCTACCTGACCATTGAGCACAAGGGGCCGATCGATCCCGCCATCCGGCCGCTGATCGGCAACCGCATCTATGGCTGCGACGACTGTCTGGCCGCCTGTCCATGGAACAAGTTTGCCGTATCCGCCTCCGAGATGAAGCTGAAGGCGAGGGAAGAATTGAAGGCGCCGAAGCTTGAGCAACTGATGGCGCTGGACGATCCGGCGTTCCGGGCGATGTTTTCGGGATCGCCGGTCAAGCGCATCGGCCGCGACCGCTTCGTGCGCAATGTGCTGATGGCGGCGGGGAATTCTGGGGATCGGGGGATGATTGCTTCCTGTGCCGCGCTGGCGGGGGATGGCTCGCCGGTGGTGCGGGGCATGGCGGTCTGGGCACTGTCGCGGCTGATGACCTCTGGCGAATTTTCCGAATTTGCGGCAAGACGGAAAGACGAGACCGATCCTGATGTGATCGGGGAATGGGCTTTTGCGGGAGTGACGTGATGCAAGTTTTGATCCTGGGGGCCGGCTATTCCGGCAAGGCGATCGCCAAGGAACTTCTGCCCCAGGCATCCCGCATCACCGGCACGACACGCTCTCCTGAAAAGCGGGATGACTTGAAGGGGCTCGGGATCGAGGCGCTGCTCTATGACGGGCAGGCGATTTCGCCGGAGCTTGCGGCGGCGATGGGCACGGCGACGCATCTGATCCAGTCGATTGCGCCGGGGCGCGAGGGTGATCCGATCCTGCGGCTGGGCTTCGAGCGCATGCGAGCGATGATGCCGGCGCTGGAGTGGGTGGGGTATCTTTCGACCGTCGGCGTCTATGGCGACCACAAGGGCGGTTGGGTGGATGAAGACGCGGAATGCAGGCCCGTCTCGCTGCGCTCGCGTGAGCGCGTGGAGGCGGAGGATGGCTGGGTTGCCTTCGGCGCGGCGGCAGGCATTCCGGTCGCCATTCTGCGGCTGGCGGGCATCTATGGGCCGGGGCGCAATACGTTCCGCAATCTGGCCGAGGGAACGGCGAAACGGCTGATCAAGCCGGATCAGGTGTTCAACCGCATCCGGGTCGAGGATATTGCCGGCGCAACGGCGTTTCTGATCGGCAGGCACGCCGGCGGCATCTTCAATATCACCGACAACGAGCCGGCGCCGCCGCAGGATCTCGTCACGCTTGCCGCAGACATGATGGGCGTTGAGCCGCCGCCGGAAGTCGCCTTCGACGATGCCGAACTGACGCCGATGGCGCGCTCCTTCTATGGCGAGAACAAACGGGTCTCCAACGCCAAACTGCGCGATGCCGGCTACGAGATGCGGTTTGCCGACTATCGGGCCTCGCTGTCGGACCTCTGGCAGCGCGATATCTGGCGCGGATAAATGCAATTTTCTGGAGATTTGAAATATGGCATGCGCCTTTTGCGCGCGCCACAAGATGCAACTTTTGCGAGATGTGGCGTTTTTATATGCCGGAGATTGGTGGCTTTTCGGCAGTTTAAAAAAATTCAATCCGTTTTTTATTCGATCGCAGCACTATTGTTCCACGTTTAGTCCGACTTTTTGCTTCGCCGTTGAATCTAAAGCGAATCTTTCCGGAATCGCTAACAGATTCAATTTCCTTGGTTTTTTAAAATTCACAGGATCGCCGGAAGTCTTAAGCGGGGGTTAAAGGTTGAAGCACGTTTTCGCCACTTTTTGCCCTGAAAAGCCGAGCCTTCGTAAGACTTAAGTAAATTTTACACGAAGGGGTCCCTGTTTGAAGAACAGAAAGCTCTCGGCCGCAGCTGCGGCACTCGTCTTTGCCTTGGGGGCAAGCCTGACGTCGACAACGGTGGCTGAGGCCAAGAGCGCGGCCTGTGGTGGCGCATCCTGGTATGCGCTCGGATCGCGGACCGCTTCCGGCGAGCGCATGAACGCCTCCAACCTCACCGCTGCCCATCGCAGCCTGAAGTTCGGCACTAAGGTTCAGGTCATCAACAAGCGCAACGGCAAGAGCGTCGTCGTTCGCATCAATGATCGCGGCCCGTTCATCCGCGGCCGAGTGCTCGACCTCTCCAAGGGTGCGGCGTCCCAGATCGGCATGATCCGCTCGGGTACGGCCAGCATCTGCTACCAAGTCATCGGCTGAGCCGGTGTTGAACGTGCCGGCCCGGAAAAAGGTTCCGGGAGGCAGGGATAAAATTCGTTGCGGGGCGGTTTGACCGCTCCAACCCGCCGCCAGTGCCGATGGCGGCTTGCTCTTCGGCCCCATCGCCGCTACCACGGCGGAAAATGGAGTGATGAAGATGCGATTGGGTGGCAGGCTCGCCGGCGCCGTTGAAGTTCTGGCCGATATCGAAGCGCGCAAACGTCCGGTGGCCGATGCTCTCAAGGATTGGGGGCTGGCGCACCGCTTTGCCGGATCGGGCGACCGCGCCGCGATCGGCAACATCGTCTATGACGCGCTGCGCATGAAACTCTCCCACGCCTATCTGATGGACAGCGACAGCGCCACAGCCCTCGGCCATGCCGTGATGTTTCGGCAATGGGGCGTGACGCCGGAACAGCTCGCCGCCGAGCTGGAAGGTGACCGGTTTGCGCCCGAGCCGCTGACCGACGCGATGAAGGCCGCCTTTGCCAGCCGCAAGCTGGAAGATGCGCCGCTCCATGTGCAGGGCGATATTCCCGAATGGCTGCAGCCATCCTTCGAAGACAATTTTGACGACGACTGGCTGGCGGAAGCGCAGGCGCTTGCCGGGCGGCCGTCGCTCGATCTGCGCGCCAATACGCTGAAGGCGAGCCGCGACAAGGTGCTGAAGGCGCTGGAGCGCAACGGCGTCGAGCCGACGGTGATCGCCCGCAACGGCGTGCGCGTGAAGGCCGGCGAGGGCGCCTCGCGGCTGCCGAACGTCACCGCCGAGCTGTCCTTCCAGAAGGGCTGGTTCGAGGTGCAGGACGAAGGCTCGCAGATCGTCGCCGATCTCGTCTATCCGCAGGAAGGCGATCAGGTGCTCGACTATTGCGCCGGCGGCGGCGGCAAGACGCTCGCCATGGCGGCGGCGATGAACAACAAGGGCCAGATCCACGCCTATGACACCGACCGCAAGCGGCTCGCCCCGATCATCGAACGCCTCAAGCGTGCCGGCACCCGCAATGTGCAGGTGCATGACCGGTTCGAAGATCTGGCCCAGCTGATGGGTCGTTTCGACAAGGTTCTAGTCGATGCGCCCTGCACCGGCACCGGCACCTGGCGCCGCCGCCCGGATACCAAGTGGCGGCTGACGCAGAAGAGCCTCGAAGAGCGCATGGGCCAGCAGCAGGAGGCGCTGATGAGCGCGGCGAATTTCGTCGCTCCGGGCGGCCAGCTCGTTTACGTCACCTGTTCGGTGCTGCCCGAGGAGAACGAGGCGCAGGTCTATGCCTTCTGCGAGGCAAACCCGGATTTCGAGATCGTCTCGACCGCCGATCGCTGGGCTGAGCTTTTCGGCGAGGACAAGCCGCAGCCCTGGTCTGCGGACATGATGAGCGTGACGCTGACGCCGGCTGCGACCAATACCGACGGCTTCTTCTTCTGCGTGATGGAAAAGGCGTCCTGACATTCGCTCACTGCGAGCGGTGGGGCGATCGCAGAGGGATGTAATGACATTGCTGCGAACCTCCCACTCCTCCCCAGCGGGGAGAAGTGCCGAGCGCGGGCGAGGCGATGAGGGGGTACTCTCCGCGAGGTCGGTGCAAGCCGGCCCCCTCATCCGACCCTTCGCGCCACCTTCTCCCCGCGGGGGGGGGGGAGAAGGGAAAACGGGATGCGCTTCCCGTGAACAGACATGCCTCCGCATATGTGGAAGGGCGGGGCAGCCGGATTTTCAGATGATGACGAAGTCGGCGTTGGTCAGCGCAAGGTTCTTCGAGAGCGTTGCGATCAGGACCTCGCCGCCAGAGGCGTTGCCGTTGGAATCGTAGATCAGCTTGCCGGTGTCGGTTTCATAGATGATGCGGTCGCTGGCATCATGCGCCTTGCCGGAGGTGCTGGCATAGAACGCATCCGCGGACAGCGTGCCGGTCTTCGTCAGCTTGGTGAAGATGGCGTTTTCCAGCTGGATCGTATCGTCGGCGACGTTGAAGTCGGTGATCTTGTCGACATTGGTGCTGGCGCTGAGCGCGGTGTCGAAGATGAACGTGTCCTTGCCGGCGCCGCCGGTCAGCGTGTCGTTTCCGGCCTGTCCGCGCAGGATATCATTGCCGATCCCGCCGTTCAGCAGGTCGTTGCCGATCCCGCCTGTCAGGGCGTCATTGCCGCCTTCGCCGTAAAGCTGGTCATTGCCGGCATCGCCGCCGAGCTTGTCGTTGCCGTTGCCGCCATAGAGCTTGTCGTCGCCGTTTGCGCCCCAGAAGGCGTCGGCATAGGCCGTTCCGGTGATGGTGTCGTTGCCGGACAGCAGGGCGGCCAGGAATTTCGCCGTGCTGCCGCTGTCGAGTGCCGCGGCAAGGGTCTTGCCGGAAATGGAAAGGCCGGTTTCATTGACGATCGTGATGCCGTCGCTGACGACCTTGAAGGATGTCAATGTTCCCGCCGTGATCCCGACGACCTCGCCACCGGAATACTTGTAGGTCAGGCCGGTGCCTGAAAACTGCATGTAGTTGGCGGCGTCGTCCTTCAGCAGGATGCCTGTCTTGGTGAATTTCTCGGTGTTGTAATTGAGGATATCGTCGAGGCTCTCGCTGACGATCTCCTGAAAGCTCAAACCCTGAGTTTTAACAAAGCCTTTAAGTGTAATATTCGCCAATTGAATGCTCCTTGCTGAATTTCCGACTGCTTGGCTAGCACGGCGAAATAGTTGGTTCAATTTGGGAAAGCGGCCACTACTGGTGATTGTCGTTCTAGGGTTAGTCAGCGATTAAAATCTTTTATTTTCAGGGTGCTAATACACGCAAGGGCCGAAGATGGGCCGAAGGGCGGGTTACTCGAACCGATACCGGGCCGGGATTAGAGAGGATGCCGCCCTCGACCCATGCGGCCGCTTCTCCGGGCCTTCGGAAGCTTGAAGCGTTCTAAACTATACACTTTGACACAAGTTTGATTTTGGTCCATGAGAGATGCGTTATTTTGGACGCGCCTCGGCAAGGGGTGCCGGAGGCTGTCCCCGTTCGACGGGATAGACATCACAGGAGAGGTCATGACCACATCATTTCTTCGCGGCGCCGTGCTGGCGCTCGTGACCGCGACGTCGGCGCTGGCGATCACGCCTGCCTATGCGGCGGCCGATGCGAGCGCCGTCGTCAAGCACTTCGTCGAGGTGGGCCACGCCAAGTATGAGGACGCGCTGAAGACCGCCGAAGCGCTCGACAAGGCCGTCGACGCGCTGATCGCGACGCCGGGCGAGGCGACGCTGAAGGCCGCGCGCGAAGCCTGGCTTGCCGCCCGCAACCCCTATCAGGAAAGCGAAGTCTACCGCTTCGGCAGCCCGATCGTCGACGAATGGGAAGGCCGTGTGAATGCCTGGCCGCTGGACGAAGGCCTGATCGACTATGTCGACCCGAGCTACGGCACGGAAAGCGATGAAAACGCGCTGTTCACCGCCAATGTGATCGCCAACAAGACGATCAAGATCGATGGCAAGGACGTCGATGCCAGCAACATCACGCCGGAATTCCTCTCGGGCACGCTGCAGGAAGCCGACGGCATCGACGCCAATGTCGCGACCGGCTATCACGCCATCGAATTTCTGCTCTGGGGTCAGGACCTGAACGGCAACGGTCCGGGCGCCGGCAACCGTCCCTACACCGATTACGACCAGGCCAATTGCACCAATGGCAATTGCGACCGCCGCGCCGCCTATCTGAAGGCTGCGACGACGCTGCTGGTGTCCGATCTCAAGGAAATGGTCGCCAACTGGACGCCGGACGGCGCTGCCACCAAGCATATCGAGGCTGACCCCAAGGCCGGCATCGCCGCCATCCTGACCGGCATGGGCTCGCTCTCCTACGGCGAGCTTGCCGGCGAGCGCATGAAGCTCGGCCTGTTGCTGCACGATCCGGAAGAGGAGCATGATTGCTTCTCCGACAACACCTACAACTCGCACCTTCACGATGCGATCGGCATCCAGGCCGCCTATCTCGGCGACTATACCCGCACCGACGGCACCAGGATGACCGGCCCGTCGCTCTCCGAACTCGTCGCCGCCAAGGACCCGGCGCTCGACAAGGAGATGAAGGACAAGCTCGCCGCCACCATCACCGCGATGCAGGCCATGGCCAAGCGCGGCGAGACGGTCGAGAAGTACGACCAGATGATCGCCGAGGGCAACACCGAGGGCAACGCCGTGGTGCAGGCTGCGATCGACGGGCTCATCGCGCAGGCGAAGACCGTGGAGCGGGTGATTGCCGCGCTCGATCTCGGTACGATCGAGCTTGAAGGTTCCGACAGCCTGGATAATCCTAACGCTGTCTTCCAATAATCAGGAAAGGCGGGCGGCGGCTTTTGCGTGCCGCCCGTTCTTGCGCATGCGTATCGCGATGGTTCGCCGCCTTCTTCTGCCGTCCGTTGCCGCCCTGATGCTGGCGACGGGCGGCTTTTATGTTTTGGGGGACGGTCTTGCCGCTGACTTCCCTTCTCCCCAGCGGGGAGAAGGTGGCCTGCAAGGCCGGATGAGGGAGACGGCTGGCACGGAGTTTGCGGAGACATCCCCTCATCTGCCCTTCGGGCATCTTCTCCCCTTGGGGCAGAAGGGACGACGGAGTGGGATCGGTGACGACGGAGGGCGCGGCATTTCCCTTCTCCCCGCTGGCGGGGAGAAGGTGGCCGACAGGCCGGATGAGGGGCGAGACAGCGGCTTTGCCGGGAATGAGAGATTGCCCCTCACCCTAGCCTTCTCCCCGCAGGCGGGGAGAGGGGACGACCTCAGCGCCGTCGAACCATCGGTGAGCCTCTCCCGACCTGATCTTTCCGAAGCGGATCGCGCAAAAGTTACAGCCGTCACCCGCCCGACACTCGACTTCTCCAAGGCCGAAAATTTCGAAGCCATGTCCGCA
This sequence comes from Rhizobium sp. Root1212, assembly GCF_001424985.1. Lineage (GTDB taxonomy): Bacteria > Pseudomonadota > Alphaproteobacteria > Rhizobiales > Rhizobiaceae > Pararhizobium. The sequence goes on along the minus strand of NZ_LMDA01000001.1, from coordinate 1,186,732 downwards.
GGGGCGGCGACCTCTATCGCGCCGGTCAATCAGGATAGTTTTTCGCAGCCCTCCGCCAATATCACTTTCGAAGAAGAGCAGGGTTTCCACCTCGGCAATGCGCTGTTTCGCAAGCTCTGGGTGTCGGCGCCGTCCTCGACGCAGGCATCGGACGGGCTTGGGCCGCTCTACAATGCCCGCGCCTGCCAGACCTGTCATTTCCGCGACGGGCGCGGGCATCCGCCGGAGGGTAGCGCGGATGCGACCTCGATGTTTCTGCGGTTGGCGCGTGGACCCCATACTGAGGCTGAGAAAGCCGCGATTGCGGCCCATGACGTTTTGAATTTTCCCGATCCCGTCTATGGCCGGCAATTGCAGGACAGCGCCGTGCCCGGCCTGCCGGCCGAGGGACACATGGCGATTGCCTATCGGGAAGAGCCGGTGACGCTGAAGGGCGGCGAGACGGTTTCGCTGCGGCGGCCCTCCTATAGCGTTGCCGATCTCGGCTATGGGCCGCTCGGTGCCGATACGACGATCTCGCCGCGCGTGACGCAGGCGATGATGGGGCTGGGGCTGATCGAGGCCATCCATCCCGACGATATTCTCGCTCATGCCGACCCCGACGATCGCGATGGCGACGGCATCAGCGGGCGGGCGGCGATCGTGCGCGATCCGGCGACCGGCAACACCGTGCTCGGGCGATTCGGCTGGAAGGCGCAGAACGCCACCGTGCGCCAGCAGAGCGCCGACGCCTTTGCCGGCGATATCGGCATTTCGACGCCGGCCTCGAAGGACAGCCACGGCGATTGCACCACCGCGCAAACGGCCTGTCTTGCCATGGCGGACGGGGTGCAGGCGCGGCTCGGCGATACCGAGGCGCCCGATCCGGTGCTTGGTCTCGTGACCTTCTATGCCGAGAACCTGGCGGTGCCGGCGCGGCGAAAGGCGAGCTTTTCCGAGACCTTGACGGGCAAGAAGGTGTTTTACGAGACGGGTTGTATTTCCTGTCACGTACCGAAATTCGTCACCCGCCGTGATGCCGCCAACAAGGCCCACGCCTTCCAGCTGATCTGGCCCTATTCCGATTTCCTGCTGCATGACATGGGCGACGGGCTTGCCGATGGCCAGAGCGTTGGAGAAGCCTCGGGGAAGGAATGGCGCACGCCGCCGCTTTGGGGTATCGGTTTGACCCGCACCGTCAGCGGCCACACGTTTTTCCTGCATGACGGCCGCGCCCGGAACCTCACCGAAGCCATCCTCTGGCACGGCGGCGAGGGGCAGAAAGCACGCGACCGGTTTGCCGACCTGGACAAGGCCGACAGGCAGGCCCTCATCACGTTTCTGGAGTCTCTTTGATGCGCCTTCCGCTTGTCACTCTCGGTTTTTCGCTGCTGGCAACGGTGGCTCTGGCGCAGGATTCGAACGGCGTGACGCCGCGGGTCGTCAACGAGGCGGCGGTGCCGGCCGTTCTGCAAAAAGCCGTCGATAATTTCATTCGCCCCGGTTATCGCGACCTGATGGAGACGACGGAAGCGCTGTCCGAGGCGCACCATCTTTTCTGCGAAAACCCGTCCGAGGAAAGCCTTGGCAACCTGCAGCTCATCTTCGACAATGCGGTGCAGAAATGGTCGACGATCGAGATCGTCCGCGTCGGGCCGGTGCTGGAACAGAACCGGTTCGAGCGCTTCCTGTTCTTTCCCGACCGCAAGAGCACCGGCCTGAAACAGGTGCAGCGCATCATCGCCACCAAGGACGAGACGGCCGCGAAGCGTGAGACGCTGAAGGTCAAGAGTGTGGCGGCGCAGGGGCTCGGCGCGCTCGAATATGTGCTCTACGGCACCGGCTCCGAAGAGCTGGCAAATGAGCCGAACGGTTTCCGCTGCCGTTATGGCGCGGCCATTGCCGATAACCTCGCCGAAGTGGCGGGCGAACTGCACGAGGCCTGGGAAAAGCCGGATGGCGTGCAGGCGGAATGGAAGAAGCCGGGGCCGGACAACCCGTCCTTCCGCGACAACAGGGAGGCGGTGACCGGGCTGCTCGGCATTCTCGTCCACGGCGTCGAGACGGTGAAGGACCAGCGGCTGCGGCCGTTCTATGCCGGGTCCGTCAACGGCGTCGCCGACAAGGGGCATCCGAAGCTGGCGGCCTACTGGCGCTCCGGCAACACCATGCCGTCGCTGCATGCGAATTTCGAAGCCCTGCAAAAGCTGTTCGATGGCGCGGACATGCGCTCGCTTCTGCCCTCCGACAGCAAGTCGGTCGCGGGGTCCGCGGATTTCGTCTTCAAGTCGCTGGTACGGGTGTCCGAGGAGATCGACCTGCCGATCGACGAGGCGATCGCCGATGACGAGCAGCGGGGCAAGCTGGATTTCATCGTGCTCAACACCGACGACCTTTTGCAGCGGCTGAACCGGGATTTCGGCGGGGCGATCGGGCTCAGCGCCGGCTTCTCCTTCGCGGACGGGGACTGATGGCCGGCGCCTTCACACGGACGGCGCCGCTGGTCGAGCGGCGTGCCTTCCTGAAGATGGCGGGGGCGGCCTGGGCACTGTCGCTTTCGCCGGGGGCGGCCTTTGCGCTGTCGCGGACGGATGCCGTCTATGCCTCGGGCTTCATGGCGCCGGATGGCTCCTATGGCATCGCCACGGTGACGGAGCAGGGCGAGATCGTCGAGAAGGTGGCGCTGCCGGCGCGGGCGCATGGCATGGCCTATTCGGCGGCGACGGGAAAAAGCGTCGCCTTTGCCCGCCGGCCCGGCACCTATGCGATGATCTTCGATCCGCTGGGGCGGGCAGAGCCGATCGTGATCGGCGCCGTCGAGGGCCGGCATTTCTTCGGCCATGGCTGTTTTTCCGCGGACGGGCGGCTGCTCTATGCCACCGAGAACGATTTTGCGGCCAATCGCGGCATGATCGGGGTCTATGACGGCACGGACGGGTTTGCGCGCATCGGCGAGTTTCCCTCCTACGGCATCGGGCCGCATGACATGACGCTGTCGGCCGATGGCGGGCTGCTGGTGATCGCCAATGGCGGCATCGAGACCCACCCGGATTTCGGCCGCACCAAGCTCAATCTCGACCATATGGAGCCGTCGCTGGCGCTGGTCGACACCAGGACCGGCGCGCTTGTGGAGCGCCACACCATGCCGGAGCGCTGGCGGCAGCTTTCCACCCGGCATGTCGATATCGATGCCAGGGGGCGGGTCTGGTTTGCCTGCCAGTATGAGGGGCCGCGCAACGACCTGCCGCCACTTGCCGGCTCCTTTGCGCCGGGCGAGGATCTAAGCTTCGTCGATCTGCCGGAGGAGGCGACGGTGGCGCTGGCCAACTATGTCGGCGCGGTCGCGGTGAACCGGGCCGAGGGGCTGGTCTGCCTGACCTCGCCGAAGGAAGGCGTGGCCGTGACGCTGGAGGCGGCGACGGGCAAGGTGATCCGGCAGGAGAGGGTTCCCGATGCGGCGGGCGTTGCGGCCTCGCCGAAGAGCTTTGCGGTGTCGAGCTATGACGGCGATTTTGCCGGCCGGCGCAGCGACGTCGCCTGGGACCAGCATATCGTGCGGATCGCCTCTAAAGGGCAATGAGCTGCGGCAGGTCCTCCCAGAGATAGGCGAGCTGTTCGTGATCCTGCCTTCCGACACGCACGCGGCCCTGCGCCGCGACGGTCGCGCCGATATGTTCGTAAAAGCCGCGATTGGCATTTTCGGCAAGCACCCAGGCAAACAGGCCGTTTGCGCCGCGCGCGAGGCAATCGCTCGCCACGGCCTTGACCAGCGCCTTGCCGAGGCCGGTGCCCTGCGCGGCGGGGCGGATATAGAGCGCGTAGAGTTCCATGATGCCGGGTGGCACGGGGTGCCGGGCCGGGCCGTAATTGGCAAAGCCGATCAGGCCGTCGGCATCGACGCCCGCCTGATAGAAGACGCCGCCCGCCTGCATGCGCCGGGCGTGGCGGATGGCCTGGTCGTCCTCACTCATGCCGTCGAGATAGGCATCGTCGATGATGCCGCGAAAGGTCGCGCGCCAGGTCTCGACGAGGATTTCGCCGATGATGAGCGTGTCCTCGCTGTCGGCGGGGCGGATACGGAAGGGCTGGTTCATAGAAGGGATATGGGAGCCATGGTGCGAAGGTGGAAGAGGGCCGCCAGCGATGATCGCTGCGGTCTCGTGCCTCGGTGGGACGGCTCTGGACACGCCGGTTTGCGGCGCTATGTCCCGCTCTATGTCCAAGCCTCTCGTCTATGCGCTCTTCATCGTCCTCGTCACCGGCTGCGGCCTGCTGATCGGCATCAACAACATTCCCGGCGAATGGTATCAGTCGCTGGCAAAGCCCGCGTTCAATCCGCCGAACTGGGTTTTCGCGCCGGTCTGGACGGCGCTTTATGTGATCATCGGCTTTGTCGGGGCGCGATGCTTTCTCCACCATCGGTCTTCAGCGATGATGCGGCTGTGGGTCGCGCAGATGATCTTCAATTTCGCCTGGTCGCCGCTGTTCTTCGGCCTGCAGCGGATCGCGCTGGCGCTGATCGTCATTCTGGCGCTTCTGGTTTCGCTCATTGCCTTTCTCGGCGTCAGCTATCGCCGCGATCGGGCCTCATTCCTGCTGTTTCTGCCTTATCTCGCCTGGGTCGCCTTTGCGACGCTGCTGAACCTTTCGATTGTGCTTATGAATTGAGCTTGCCGGTGAGGGGCGTGCGTGCAACTGTCGATGCCAGAGGCAGGAGCAGCGAACCAACACGATGCAGGATGACAGACCGGCGGATTTCCGCGCGCGAATCCGTGAAAGTTTCGAAAAGCAGGCGGTGATGCGCACGATCGGCGCCGAATTGACGCGGATCGAGCCGGGCACGATCGAGATCGAGCTTCCCTTTGACGAGAAGCTGACCCAGCAACACGGATTTCTCCATGCCGGCATCATCTCGACGGCGCTGAATGCCGCTGGCACCTATGCGGCCTATTCGGTGCTCGACCCGGATGCCTCGATCCTGACCATCGAATTCAAGGTCAATTTGATGTCGCCGGGGCGGGGCGAGCGGTTTCTGTTTCGCGGCGAGGTGACCAAGCCGGGCACGACGATCATCGTGTCCGACGGGCGCGGCTATGCCATCTCGCCGGACGGGCCGGCCAAGCTGATCGCTTCCATGACCGGCACGATGATGGTGATCCGCGGGCGCGAGGGGATCGAGGGATGAGCTTCGAGCTGAAACCGGTAGCGGACAAGACGTTGCTCTATGTGATGGCGGCGGATGCGGAGTATGGCCGGCACCTGCATGCACGCATCTTGCCGTTGATGACCGGCGTCGGACCGGTCGAGGCGGCGGTGGTGCTGACGCGCACGCTGGCGGAACTGAATGGCCAGGGCGCGCTGCCCGATCTCGTGGTGTCGCTCGGCTCGGCGGGCTCGGCGCGGCTGCAGCAGGCGGAGGTTTACCAGGCGACCTCGGTTGCCTATCGCGACATGGATGCCTCGCCGCTTGGTTTCGAGAAGGGCATCACGCCGTTTCTCGACCTGCCGGTCGTCGTCGATCTGCCGCTCAGAATTCCGGGCGTGCCGGAGGCCAGCCTCTCGACCGGGGCCAATGTCGTCTCCGGTGCGGTCTATGACACGATCGCGGCCGACATGGTGGAGATGGAAACCTTTGCCGTGCTGAGAGCCTGTCAGTCCTTCGGCATTCCGCTGGTCGGGCTGCGCGGGATTTCCGATGGCCGCGAAGAGCTGAAGCATGTCGGCGACTGGACGCAATATCTGCACATCATCGACGAAAAGCTCGCCGCCGCCGTCGATGCGCTGGAAGAGGGGATCGTCTCGGGCGCGGTCGCGTTGTGACGGGTCACTCATCCCAGTCGATGATCCGCAATTGCGGCCAGAGCGCCGTCCATCGGGCGATCTTCGTTGCATAGACATCGCTCGTGATCTGCTTCTTGTTCGGGCGGACGGTGGCGTTCATGAGGTCGTCGATGCCATAGGGTGCGCAGAGATCGAAACCGTTCGGGCGCGGGCGCAGCGCAATGGCTGTCGCCGTGGTGGGGAAGGTGCTGACCGCATCCTCTATCGAGCGGTAAGGCGCGATGGCGTAGCCAAATTTGGCCTCGTACCAGAGATGGACGCGCGCCTCGTTCTTGATATCAAGATGAACCGGGAGATCGTTAAACGCCGCTCTGATCCTTGCCGCATGGGCGGACTCGGCGGTCTCGGAAAGATCGTCGATATCGAGATAGACGATATCGATATCGGTGATGCCGTGATTTGCAGGGAGCGCGAAGCGGGCGTTCCAGACGGTCTGGGCAAGGGCGCCGGCAGCAAGCCATCCGTCGGGCAGCTGGAGATCGCTCCAGCGGGCGAGAAGCGGCGCGATCAGCGGGCTTGCGAGGATGACAGCCTTCAGGTCGTCGGGGTCGGCCATGGAGCTTTCCGGGGAGTTCTGTATGATCCGATCGATGCCACGCCGCCTGCCGGGCTGTCCAGCGGGGCTCGGAAATTGTGCGGGTGCAATGTAATCGTTGCACTTCAGCGAGCCTTTATTTAAAGGCTCGCCATGATCACGCTTGCTGAAAGATCCCCCATGACCCAGACAGCGCATCCCGATACCGTCCTCATCATCGATTTTGGCAGCCAGGTCACCCAGCTGATCGCGCGCCGCGTTCGTGAAGCCGGCGTCTACTGCGAAATCGTGCCGTTCCAGTCCGCGGAGGAAGGGTTCCACCGGCTGCAGCCGAAGGCCATCATCCTTTCGGGCAGCCCCGCCTCGACGCTGGAAATCGGCTCGCCGCGCGCGCCGCAGATCGTCTTCGATTGCGGCCTGCCGGTTCTCGGCATCTGCTACGGCCAGCAGACCATGTGCGAACAGCTCGGCGGCAAGGTCGAGGCCGGCCATCACCGCGAATTCGGCCGCGCCTTCCTCGAAATCGACAAGGAATGTGCGCTGTTCGACGGCGTCTGGCCGGTCGGCTCGCGCCATCAGGTGTGGATGAGCCATGGTGACCGCGTCACTGCGATCCCCGAGGGCTTCGAGGTCGTGGCGACCTCGGCCAATGCGCCGTTTGCCTTCATCGCCAACGAAAAGCGCCGCTTCTATGCCGTGCAGTTCCACCCGGAAGTGGTGCACACGCCGGATGGCGCGAAGCTGCTCTCCAATTTCGTGCACAAGGTTGCCGGCTTGAAGGGCGACTGGACGATGGCCGCTTACCGAGATCAGGCCGTCGAGGCGATCCGAGCGCAGGTCGGCGACAAAAAGGTGATCTGCGGTCTTTCGGGGGGCGTCGACAGCTCGGTTGCAGCGCTGCTGATCCATGAAGCGATCGGCGACCAGCTGACCTGCATCCTCGTCGACCACGGCCTGATGCGCAAGAACGAGGCGGCGGATGTCGTCGCCATGTTCAAGGAACATTACGACATCAAGCTCGTGCATGTGGATGCCGCCGACCTGTTCATCAATGCGCTGGAAGGCGAAAGCGATCCGGAAAAGAAGCGCAAGACGATCGGCAAGCTTTTCATCGACGTGTTCGAGGCGGAAGCCAAGAAGCTCGGCGGCGCCGATTTCCTCGCCCAGGGCACGCTCTATCCCGATGTCATCGAAAGCGTGTCTTTCACCGGTGGTCCTTCGGTCACCATCAAGTCGCACCACAATGTGGGCGGCCTGCCCGCGCGCATGAACATGAAGCTGGTCGAGCCGCTGCGCGAACTCTTCAAGGACGAAGTGCGCGTGCTCGGCAAGGAACTCGGCCTGCCCGAAAGTTTCATCGGCCGGCATCCCTTCCCTGGACCGGGTCTTGCGATCCGCTGCCCCGGCGGCATCACCCGCGAAAAGCTGGAAATCCTGCGGGAAGCCGATGCCGTCTATCTCGACGAAATCCGCAAGGCCGGTCTATACGACGCGATCTGGCAGGCCTTTGCCGTGCTCTTGCCGGTGCAGACCGTCGGTGTCATGGGCGACGGCCGCACCTACGAATTTGTCTGCGCGCTCAGGGCCGTGACCTCGGTCGACGGCATGACGGCGGATTTCTACCACTACGACATGGAATTCCTCGGCCGCGCCGCGACCCGCATCATCAACGAAGTCCGCGGCATCAACCGCGTCGTCTACGATGTGACCTCGAAGCCGCCGGGCACCATCGAGTGGGAATGAGCCAAGCGGCGATAGAATGATGACGGCGGGGAATTTCCCCGCCGTTTTTTATTGTGCTTCGTATTTCAAAAAATTTGCAGGGAGATGTCGATTTGCGGCAGGCTCGTTCGTCGTTCCGGTGAGAGGCCAATAGAGGCCGGCTCGAACAGGGAGAAAGACGATGCGTGTCATGGTGTTCGTGAAAGCGACCGAGGAGAGCGAAAAGGGCATGCCGCCGGCGGCCGAGGCCTTCGAGGCGATGGAGCGGTTCAACGACGAACTGGTCGAGGCCGGCATCATGCTGGCCGGTGCGGGCCTGAAGCCGAGCACGCAGACAAGGCGCATCGCCTTCGACGGCCCCGGCCGCACGGTGATCGACGGACCGTTCGCAGAGACGCGCGAACTGGTCGCCGGCTTCTGGATCTGGAACGTGAAAGACATGGACGAGGCGATCGCCTGGGTGAAGCGCTGCCCCAATCCCATGTCCGGCCCGAGCGAAATCGAGGTCTGGCCGTTTATGAGGAAGAGGACGTGATCGCGTTGCTGAAGTCCGGCGAGGAGATGCGCAAGACGCTCGGCGTCGCCTGAAATCTCCGGCTGGAGCGGGGATCGAGGGCGTTCTGTTCCGCACGTCCATGATTCAATTATAGGAATAAATTCGTATTTGTTCCTATTTTGTTCTTGATAGAATCGGACAATCGGCTATACTGCCGGCATCAAAAAGAGAGAGGAAATTGCGATGCTTGGACAGTCCGGGAACGAGAAACTGCGTCCTCAGCAGGGCTCGCTTTGGAATGGCTTGCCGGAGATCGGCCCGGAGAGGGGCAGGGCGCGGCGTCACGAGGAGAAGGGGCGCTCCAACGTCTTTCTGGCGGTCATGCCGGATCAGCCGGCGGCGATGCAGGCCTGGGAGGCCGGGCAGGAACTGGGGCACCGGCATGGGCTTTCCCATGCGATGCGGCCGAGGGAGACCCTTCATGTGACGCTTAACCCGATCGGGTCTTATCTCACGCTTTCGGAGACCGATGTTTTTACGGTTTCGGAGGTGATGTCGTCACTTCGGGGCGCCCCCTTCGAAGTCAGCTTCGACCGGGTCGCCAGTTTTGCCCATGGCGAGCGCAGACTGATGGTGCTTTGCAACGCCATCCGCAGCGAGGAACTGATGGACCTGCATGTACAGCTGGCCAAGGAGATGTGGGCGGCGGGCATGACCTTCACCTACAATCCGCGGTTCATGCCGCATATGACCCTGAGCTACGGCGAGACGGAAATCCCCGAGACGGTGCTGGCCGAGCCGGTGCGCTGGATGGTGCGCGAAGTCGTGCTGGTCCATAGCCTGGTGGGCGAAAGCCGCTATGAATATCTCGGCCGCTGGCCGCTTTGCGACGATGCGGGATAGCAGCTTTCCCCGTCTTGCGCTCGGCGGGCGGAACGACCATAGATCGTCACCGGAAATTGCGGGAAAGGCGATACTTCTGTGCAGACATCCGAGATCGTGATTGCCGGGGATACGCCCGGCCTTGAGTGGCGGCTTCCGGTTATCCGGTTCAATGGCAAGGATGCCAAGGCGCCGTCCGTCTACATTCAGGCGGCGCTGCATGCCAACGAGCTTCCGGGCACGGCCCTTCTGCACTTCCTCTGCGCCCGGCTGCGAAAGGCGGATGCGGAAGGGGCCATTCTCGGCGATATCACCATCGTTCCGCAGGCCAATCCGATCGGCGCGGCGCAATCGCATTTCGGCGAGATGCAGGGGCGTTTCGATCTGGCCTCGCGCGTCAATTTCAATCGCGAATATCCGCTGATCCCGGTGGATGAGCGCGATAGCCTGCTGGAGGGCAAGGAAAGTCTGACGGCCGTCAACCGGCTGAAGCGCGAACTGCTGTACATGGCCATGGGCGCCGACCTGATGCTCGATCTGCATTGCGACGACCAGTCGCTGCAATATGCCTATATCGACGATGCCTTCTGGCCGGAGGCTGCCGATCTGGCCGCCGCCCTGAAGATGGAAGCGGTGTTCCTCTCCGACGGCGAAAGCTCGGCCTTCGAGGAGGCGGTGGGCTATGCCTGGAAGCATCAGGGCAAGGGAGCGAAGAAGACCGCGTTGCCGGGACGGCTTGCCGTCACCGTCGAGCTTCGCGGGCGGGCCGATGTCTATCCGGGCATGGCGAGCGCCGATGCCGACGGGCTCTGGAATTTCCTCGCCGGCCGCGGCGTGGTGGCCGATCCGGGTTTCCTCGCGGCGAACTATGAGGGGCCGGCTTTCGCGCTCGACAATATCGAGATGATCCGCGCACCGGAGGCGGGCACGGTGCTCTTCCATAGGGATATTGGCGACACGGTTGCCGAAGGCGACCTGTTGGCGACCATCGTTACCCGTCCGGGCATGGCCGAGGGCGATATCGAGGTGCGGGCGCCGCAGGCCGGGCTCGTCGCCACCCGCGCGTCGGCCCGTTTTGCCCGCCGCCGTGACGACCTGATGAAGATCGCCTGCGCGGCGCCGAGCAAGGCCGTTCGCAAGGCCGGAACACTGGAAGACTGAGGGACGGGCGTGGCGGTCAAAATCTACGGCATCAAGAACTGCGACACGATGAAGAAGGCGCGCAGCTGGCTCGATGGCCACGGCGTCGCCTATGCCTTCCATCACTACAAGAGCGAGGGTATCGATCGCGAGACGCTGACAGCCTGGTGCGAGGCGCTGGGCTGGGAAACGGTGCTCAACAAGGCGGGCACGACCTTTCGGGCGCTGCCGGAGGCCGAGCGGCAGGATCTCGATCGGGAAAAGGCCATCGCGCTGATGCTGGCGCAGCCTTCGATGATCAAGCGGCCGCTGCTTGACCGCGACGGGCATTTTTCCGCCGGCTTCAAGCCGGATCGCTACGCGGCGGAATTCAAGGGCTGAACAATGTCGAAGACGACGCGGGCGACGCAGTTTCTGAGCAAAGCCGGCGTGGCCTTCACGGTGCATGCCTATGACTACGATCCGTCGGCGGATCGTATCGGCATGGCGGCGGCGCAGGCTTTGGGCGAGGAGCCGCGGCGGGTGTTGAAGACGCTGATGGCGGAGGTCGATGGCAAGCCGGTCTGCGTCGTCGTGCCGTCCGACCACGAAGTCAGCATGAAGAAGCTGGCAGCGGCCTTTTCCGGCAAATCGGCCAACATGATGAAGCCGGCCGATGCCGAGCGGCTGACCGGCTATCATGTCGGCGGCATCAGCCCCTTCGGGCAGAAGAAGCTCGTGCCGACCGCCATCGAGGAAGCGGCCTTGTCCGAGCCGCATGTGTTCATCAACGGTGGCCAGCGCGGGCTGCAGGTGCGGCTGGCGCCTGTGGATGCGAAAACGGCGCTGAAGGCGGTTGCTGCGCCGCTGGTGGCGTGAGGCGGTGCGGCTGCTTGTCTGAAGTTGGCTGCCGCCGCAGGTTCCGCCGCTCTCGCAAGGGGGAAGGGAGTTGCAACGCCATTCCATAGGCATCAGCTGCACATGAGCAGAGCGCGGGCCTGCCGTCCTCATGGAGGACGGCGTTTATCGCTTCCGTAGGATGGCGCAGTTCGCTGTTAGCAGCGCGCTTCGTAGCGGCGGCCGTAGCGATCGCGGTAGATGCAATAGCCGCGGTGCTCCTGGGAGTGGCCGATCAGGGCGCCGACGGCGCCGCCGGCCACGGCGCCGATAGCCGCGCCGCCCCAGCTGTTGCTGGCAATGCCGCCAATGATCGCGCCGGAGCCCGCGCCGATCGCGGCGCCCTTCTCCGTCTGGGTGCAGGCCGTGAGGGTAGCAATCATTCCAATCAAAACAACAAGCTTACGCATGATCAGACCCTTTTGCATTCGCGGGATGGGAGTGCAGCATCTACGCAATACGCGCTTTTGTCGAGAGGTTCGATTCCGGTTGGCGGGCAGGAGGGGGATGCCAACTGTCGATGGTCTTTCGCTTTCGGCTTCCGGTTTGGCCCTCGTCGCGATAGAACGGGCCATCACACATGAGCAGGAGCCATCCCATGGACGCGACCACAGTCAAAACCGTTATCGATCCCGTGAAGCTGGAAAAGCTTGCCGAGGTCGCCGTCAAGGTCGGCCTGGGGCTGGAGCGCGGGCAGGATCTGGTCGTCACCGCGCCGATCGCGGCCCTGCCGCTGGTGCGGTTCATCACCAAGCATGCCTATATGGCCGGCGCGGGGCTTGTCTCGACCTTCTATTCCGACGAGGAAGCGACGCTCGCCCGTTATCGATACGCGCCGGACGAAAGCTTCGACCGCGCCTCCGACTGGCTCTATGAGGGCATGGCCAAGGCTTACGCCGGCAATGCCGCGCGGCTGGCGATTTCCGGCGACAATCCGATGATGCTGGCGGGTGAGGACCCGGCCAAGGTCGCCCGCGCCAACAAGGCCAATTCGATCGCCTACAAGCCGGCGCTCGAAAAGATCTCCAATTTCGACATCAATTGGAACATCATCTCCTATCCGAACCCGGCCTGGGCAAGGCAGATGTTTCCGGACCTGCCGGAAGATGCCGCCGTCGCCAGGCTGGCGGAGGCGATCTTTACCGCCTCGCGCATCAATGTCGCCGATCCCGTCGCGGCCTGGGCCGAGCACAACGCCAACCTGCACAAGCGCTCTGCCTGGCTGAACGGCGAGCGGTTCTCGGCGCTGCACTTCACCGGTCCGGGCACCGACCTGACGGTCGGTCTTGCCGATGGTCATGAGTGGCATGGCGGCGCATCAATGGCCAAGAACGGCATCACCTGCAATCCGAACATCCCGACCGAAGAGGTGTTTACGACGCCGCACGCGCTGCGCGTCGAGGGGCATGTTTCCAGCACCAAGCCGCTGTCGCATCAGGGCACGCTGATCGACGATATCCAGGTGCGTTTCGAGGGTGGACGAATCGTCGAGGCGAAGGCGTCGAAGGGTGAGGCGGTGCTGAACAAGGTGCTCGAAACCGACGAGGGCGCGCGGCGACTGGGCGAAGTGGCGCTGGTGCCGCATTCCTCGCCGATCTCCGCAAGCGGCATCCTGTTCTACAACACGCTCTTCGACGAGAACGCCTCCTGCCATATCGCGCTCGGCCAGTGCTATTCCAAGTGCTTCCTGAACGGCGCTTCGCTGAGCCAGGAGCAGATCAAGGCGCAGGGCGGCAATTCCAGCCTGATCCACATCGACTGGATGATCGGTTCCGACAAGGTGGATATCGACGGCATCCTGCCGAACGGTGGCCGGGTCGCCGTCATGCGTAAGGGCGAATGGGCCTGATGACCGGGCGACAAACCGTGCGGCGTGCCTCCTTCTCCCCGAATGCGGGGAGAAGGTGCCCGACAGGGCGGATGAGGGGCTGAATCTCGACATTCTCGGGGAAGAGGGTTTTGCCCCTCACCCTGGCCCTCTCCCCGCAGGCGGGGAGAGGGGACAATGAAGTTTGCCGCGCCCTGATCGTCAGAGATTGAGGCTGCCGATCGCCTTGGCGATATCGGGCATGCCGAAGGGTTTTCTGAGCAGCGCGGTATTGGCGGGGTCGCCGAGTTTCGGGGCTTCGTTCTGGCCGGTGGCGAAGATGATGCCGATATGGGGGAAGCGCTCGCGCACTTCCTTCGCCAGCTCCGTGCCGGACATGCCGGGCAGGCCGAGATCGGTGATGAGGATGGCGATCGGCTTGGCGTCGAGGATCGTCAGCGCCTGCTCGGCGGTGCCGGCCTCCTCGACCGCATGGCCGAGTTCGCTCAGGATATCGGCCGTCGACATGCGGATCAGGAAATCGTCTTCGACCAGAAGCACGCTGTGCTTCACCTCTTCCCGGCGGACGGCAGGCGGGTGGCGCTCCAGACGTCGGCGCGCCTCGATGTGCTGGCGGTGGTTGTTGAGCACGTGGCGGATCTTGCGGGCAAGCGCCTCGCGCGTATAGGGCTTGGTCAAAAGCTCGACGCCCTCGTCCAGCCGGCCGCCGTGCACGATCGAATTTTCCGTATAGCCGGAGGTGAACAGCACGGCGATTTCCGGGCAGCGCTCGCGCACCTGCCGCACCAGTTCCGTGCTGCGCAGCGGCCCCGGCATCACGACGTCGGTGAAGAGCAGGTCGATCGTCGCGCCGCTTTCGATGATGGTCAGCGCGCCCGCGGCATCCTTCGCCTTCAGGACGCTGTAGCCGAGGGCGCCGAGAAGCTCGACGACGGTGTTGCGCACCTGGTCGTCATCCTCGGCGACGAGGATGGTTTCGGTGCCGCCGGTGACCGGGCCGAATTCACCCTCGACGATGACATCCTCGGCCTGGCGGATGCGCGGGAAATAGAGCTTGACCGTCGTGCCCTGGCCGACCTCGCTGTAGATCTTCACATGGCCGCCGGATTGCTTGACGAAGCCGTAGACCATGGACAGGCCGAGGCCGGTGCCCTTGTCGACCGGCTTGGTGGAGAAAAACGGCTCGAAGACCTGCGCCAGCACGGCAGGCTCCATGCCGGAACCGGTGTCGGTGACCGCAAGCATCACATATTGACCGGGCTGCACGTCGTCGTTCTGACGGCAATAGGTGTCGTCGAGGGAGGCATTGCCGACTTCGATCGTCAGCTTGCCGGCGCCGTCCATGGCGTCACGCGAGTTGATGGCGAGGTTGAGCAGGGCATTTTCGATCTGGGTCGGATCGACGAAGGCGTTCCAGAGGCCGCCGGAGCGGATCGTCTCGATCTCGATGGCTTCGCCGAGCGTCCGGCGCAGCATGTCCTCCATACCGGTGACGAAGCGGCCGATATTGACGGCCTTGGGTTCCAGCGGCTGGCGGCGGCCGAAGGCGAGCAACTGGCTTGCGAGCTTGGAGCCGCGATTGACGCCGCTCAGCGCATTTTCGATGCGTTTCTGGGCGCGCTCGTTGCCCTGCACGTCGCCCGCCAGAAGCTGGAGATTGCCCGAGACGACCTGCAGCAGGTTGTTGAAATCATGGGCGACGCCGCCGGTCAACTGGCCGAGCGCCTCCATCTTCTGGGACTGGCGCAGCGTCTCTTCCATGCGCATGCGCTCGGCGATTTCGCTGGCGACCCGCTGTTCGAGGCTGCTGTTGACACGCTGCAGCTCTTCCTCGGCGCGCTTGCGTTCGCCAAGTTCACGCTCCAGGGCCTGGAAGAGGCTGGCATTGTCCATGCCGATCGCCGCAAGGCCGGCGGCGCTGATGACGAGGTCTTCATGCTCCTGCTTGAAGACGCCGGGCCGGGGATGGCCGAAGAACAGGCCGCCGATCACCTCGCCGGAGCGCGAAACGACGGGCACGGCGAGATAGCTTCGCACCGGCAGGTGGCCGGAGGGCATGCCGCGATAGGGCGCGCTGTGGCCATAGCGCGGATCGGCGAGAATATCGTCGGAGCGGATGACGCCTTCGCCCTTGAAGGTGGGCTGGAACACCGCCGTCGCCCGCGGCATGGGAAAGCTCGAAAAGCTTTCGCGCGGCACGCCGGAGAGCGAATAGAGCATGTAGCTCTCGCCCTTCTCGTTCAGCACATTGTAAAAGAAGGCACCGAATTTCGCGCCGGTCATGGCGACACCGGCATCGGTGATCATCTGCACGACCTTGTCGAGGTTGCGCTCGGCGGCGAGGTCCGTCCCGAGTTTGTTGAGCACGCTGAGCACGGCCGTCTCGCGCCTGAGCGCCAGTTCGGCATGCTTCTGCTCGGTGACGTCGTTGCCCTGCACGAAGACGCCGAGGGCCTTGCCGTTTTCGCCGCGGATCGGCTGGTAGATGAAATCCAGATAGCGCTCCTCGACCACGCCGGGAGCACGTTCGAGCCTGACCGGCGTCGCCGTGCCGACATAGGCCCTGCCGCTCTCGCGCACGTCCATCAGAACTTCGACGAAACCTTGGCCGATCAGTTCCGGCAGGGCTTCGAGCAGAGGTTGGCCGAGGATGTCGCGGTTACCGATCAGCTTGAGATAGGCGTCGTTGGCCATTTCGAAGCGATGATCGTCGCCGGTCAGCACGGCCATGAAGCCGGGGGCCTGGCCGAACATCAGCTTCAGCCGGTCGCTTTCCCCCCTCAGCCAGCGTTCGGCCTTTACCTTGAGGGTGGTTTCCACGACGATCGCCATCACGGCCGCGGGCTTGCCGTCCTCGCCGATGATCGGCGAATAATCCAGGTTCATCCAGACGGGTTCGAGCTGGCCGCTGCGCTGCAGCATCAGTTCCTGATCCGTATAGGCGAGCGTGCCGCCGGCAAGGCCGACCTTCATGACATTGTCGTTGAAATCGGCGACTTCCGGCCAGCCTTCCCGCACCTTGGAACCCAGCAACTGCGGATGACGGCCGCCGGCAAAGACGGAATAGGCGTCGTTGTAGATCATGATGCCGTCCGTGCCCCAGAGGGTGACGATCGGCACCGGCGACTGGAGGATGAGCGCGACGGTCGTCTTCAGGCTCTGCGGCCATGTGGTGACGCAGCCTATGGAGGTCGCAGACCAATCATAGGCTGCGATCAGCCGGGCAAGGTCGCCCTTATGGGCCAGGAAGGCGAAATCGTCGTGTTGCATAGAGGCAGGCAATCGCAAGGAAAAGGGACGGTGCAGGTTAGATAGAGGCCGGGAAGCGTCTGGAAAGAGGCGGTTTTGCGATTTGTTTCAAGGAAAACGCGGAGTTCCGGTATTCCCTGAAACCCCTCTCAGCAGGCGAGATCGGCGACCACGGCATCGAGGATCAGCATTCCCGCCGGCGTGCAGCGCAGGCGGGAATTGCCAAGCCGCTCGATGAAGCCGTGCTCGATCAGGAACTGCTCGCGGTCCGGGTCGGGCTCGCGGCCTGACAGGCCCTGCCAGCGCACGAGATCGATGCCTTCCTTGAGGCGCAGGCCCATCAGCAAGAGTTCGTCGGCCTGCTCGTCGCGGCCGAGGATTTCCTGGTCGATCATGCCGTGGCCGTGGTCTTCCACCAGTTTCAGCCAGTCTTCCGGCTTGCGCTCGGTGGCGGTGGCGATCTTGTTGGCACCCATCGTCAGGCGGCCATGGGCGCCGGGGCCGATTCCGGCGTAGTCGCCGTAACGCCAGTAGGTGAGGTTGTGGCGGCTTTCGGCGCCGGGGGCGGCGTGGTTGGAGACCTCGTAGGCCGGCATGCCGATGGATGAGGTGATCTCCTGCGTCGCTTCGTAGAGCACGGCGGATTGCTCGCCATCGGGCACGATCAGCTTGCCGGCCTTGTGCAGGCCGTAGAAGGGCGTGCCTTCCTCGATGGTCAGCTGGTAGAGCGAAAGATGATCGACGGCGTAGGAGACGGCTTCCTTCAGCTCCTTTTCCCATTCCTCGACCGTCTGTTTCGGCCGGGCGTAGATCAGATCGAAGGACATGCGCGGGAAGATGTCACGGGCGAGCCGGATCGCCTTCAGCGCATCCTCGACATTGTGGAGGCGGCCGAGGAACTTGAGGTCGGCGTCGTTCAGCGCCTGCACGCCGAGCGAGACCCGGTTGACGCCGGCTGCGCGGTAGCCGCGGAAGCGGGTCGCCTCGACGCTGGAGGGGTTGGCCTCCATGGTGATCTCGATGCCGTCAGGCACGTGCCACTCTTTCGCGATGCCGTTCAACACGGCCTCTACGGTCGCCGGGTCCATCAGCGAGGGCGTTCCGCCCCCCATGAAGATGCTGGTGACGGTGCGCGGGCCGGAGAGGCGGCGGGCTTCCGCCATTTCCTTCAGGAAGGCCGCGACGAAACGCGGCTGGTCCACCGGCTGGTGGCGGACATGGCTGTTGAAATCGCAATAGGGGCATTTGGCGGCGCAGAAGGGCCAATGCACATAGACCCCGAAACCGGGGTCGTTGTGGTCGCCGATGGAGGTGAAAGTGGCCATTCCGTTCGTTTCTTTTTAGTCCGTCTATGGCTGCTTGGGCGCCGTTTCAGGCGGCAAGGCAGGTTTCGGCAAAGAGCTTGAAGGCGCGGGCGCGGTGCGACAGCGCATCGGCGTCGCCCGGCTTCCAGCCGTGTTTCTGTTCGGCGGTCATTTCGCCGAATGTGGTGTCGTAGCCATCCGGTTGAAAGACCGGATCGTAACCGAAGCCGCTTACGCCGCGCGGCGGCCAGACCAGCTTTCCGGCGACTTCACCGCGGAAAAGCTCGACGTGACCATCCGGCCAGGCAAGGCAGAGCACGGACACGAAGCGCGCGATGCGGGCGTCCGGCGTCGTCGCCCCCTTTTCCTGAAGCGCCGTTTCGACCTTCTGCATAGCCATGGCGAAATCGCGGGTGCCGTCGGCGGTTTCCGCCCAGTTTGCCGTATAGACGCCCGGCGCGCCATCCAGCGCATCGACGACGATGCCGCTGTCGTCCGACAGGGCCGGCAGGCCGGAGGCATGGGCCGAGGCCAGCGCCTTGATCTTCGCATTTTCCTCGAAGGTCGTGCCGGTTTCGTCGGGTTCGATGAAGTTCAGATCGGCCGCGGATCTGGCGGAAAAGCCGAGCGGGCCGATGAGGTCGCGGATTTCCTGGATCTTGCCGGCATTGTGGCTGGCGACGACGATCGTCTTGTCTTCAAGCTTGCGCATTGGGTTTCTCTCAGTCGATGTTCCAGAGGCCGGGTTCGGCGCATTCCAGGCTGTTGCCGGCGGGGTCGCGGAAATAGATCGAACGGGCGCCGTTCGGCCAGCGGATGTCGGCCTCGATGGCGATGCCGGCGGATACGAGTTTTTCGGCGAAGCGGTCAAGGTTTTCGGCCGCGACGCGGAAGCAGGCGTGGCCATGGCCCTTGGTGCCGTGGGGCGGGACAGGCAGCGCGCCGTCATGGGGCGGCTTCACTGTCTCTTTCGGGTTGAAGATCAGGAGTACGCTGTTGCCGCAGCGGAAGAAGACATGGCGGCTTCCGGCGCGGGTGATCCTTTCGAGGCCGAGGATGCTGCCGTAGAAGTGCTCGGCGGCGTCGAGATCGTCGGCGTAGAGGGCGGTTTCGAGGATGCCTTCGAGGGAGTTAGGCATGGTGAGCGCCCCTCATCCGCCCTTCGGGCACCTTCTCCCCGCAGGCGGGGAGAAGGGAGATACCGCACACTCCGTCGTCCCCTCGCCCCGCTTGCGGGGAGAGGGTTAGGGTGAGGGGCAATCTTGTCCGAAGAAGCGCCATCGGTTCCCGTCTTAGCCTGCGACAGCCTGCTTCTGCAGCGTCACCAGTTCGGCGATGCCGTTCTTGGCGAGGCCCATCAGGGTTGAGAATTCGGTTTCGGAGAAGGGCTTGCCTTCGGCCGTGCCCTGGATTTCGACGATGCCGCCGGCGCCGGTCATGACGAAGTTGGCGTCGGTCTCGGCGGCCGAGTCTTCGAGATAATCGAGATCGATGACCGGCTGGTCGGCGAAGATGCCGCAGGAGATCGCGGCGATATGGTCCTTCAGAACCTTCTCGACCTTGATCATGTTGCGGGCTTCCATCCACTTCAGGCAGTCGTGAAGAGCGATCCATGCGCCGGTGATCGAGGCGGTGCGGGTGCCGCCATCGGCCTGGATGACGTCGCAGTCGATCGAGATCTGGCGTTCGCCGAGCGCCTGCAGGTCGACGACCGCGCGCAGGGAGCGCCCGATGAGGCGCTGGATTTCCTGGGTGCGGCCGCTCTGCTTGCCGGCGGCGGCTTCGCGCTTCATGCGCTCGCCGGTGGCGCGCGGCAGCATGCCGTATTCGGCCGTGACCCAGCCCTTGCCGCTGTTGCGCAGCCACGGCGGCGTCTTGTCCTCAAGGCTTGCCGTGCACAGCACATGCGTATCCCCGAACTTCACCAGACAGGAGCCTTCGGCGTGCTTGGAAACGTTGCGCTCGAAGGAAACCTTGCGCATCTGGTCGGTTTTTCTGCCGGAGGGCCGCATCATGAACTCCAATTTGATGTGTGTGCGCCCTTCTAGCCTATGTTGAGGAGAAGGGAAATCTTTTCGGCGGTTGACGGGACAGCCTGTGTTCAAAGCATTTTCCCTTTTGCACTGGCGCGCGGGATCACTATATTTTACGGAAGTGCAACAGCGTGGAATTTGCGGCGTAAATGGTGATCAACCCATCCGGCATGCGTGACAGGCTTTCCGCGCTCGACGAGCGCTCGGGAGAGATATTTCGCCGGATCGTCGAAAGCTATCTCGACAGCGGCGAACCGCTCGGCTCGCGCAATCTGTCGCGGCTGTTGCCCATGTCGCTGTCGCCGGCCTCCGTGCGCAATGTGATGAGCGATCTGGAGGATTTGGGGCTCATCTATGCGCCGCATACGTCAGCCGGACGCCTGCCGACGCAAGTGGGGCTGCGCTTCTTCGTCGATGCCTTCATGCAGGTCGGTAATCTTTCGGCGGAGGACCGCGCCTCGATCGATCGCCATGTGCGGCGCGAAGACCATGCGCAACCGGTCGAAACGCTGCTCTCCGAGGCGAGCCAGATGCTGTCGGGCATGTCGCGCGGCGCGGGGCTGGTGATAACAGCCAAATCCGATCCGGTGCTGAAGCATGTCGAATTCATGCGGCTTGCGCCGAACAAGGCGCTCGCCGTTCTGGTCGGTGAGCACGACCAGGTGGAAAACCGGATCATCGAGTTGCCGGGCGGCGTCACCAGCTCGCAGCTGACGGAGGCCGCCAATTTTCTCAACGCCCACTTAGCCGGACGCACGCTGAACGAGGCGCGGGGTGAGATGCAGACGGTCAAGGACGCCGTGCGCGCCGAACTCGATGCGCTGTCGCAGGATCTCGTCGAGCGCGGGCTGGCGATCTGGTCGGGCAATTCCGGCGACGACAAGTCGACGCAACTGATCGTGCATGGCCGCGCCAATCTCCTGGAGGGGCTTGCCGGCGCCGAGGATATCGACCGGCTGCGCATGCTGTTCGACGATCTCGAAAAGAAGGACAGCCTGATCGAAATCCTGAACCTTGCCGAAAGCGGTTCGGGCGTGCGCATCTTCATCGGTTCGGAGAACAAGCTGTTTTCGCTCTCCGGCTCGTCGCTGATTGTTGCGCCCTACCGCGACAGCGACGAGAAGATCGTCGGCGCCGTCGGCGTCATCGGGCCGACGCGCCTCAACTATTCCCGCATCGTGCCGATGGTGGATTATACCGCGCAGCTCATGTCGCGCCTGTCTCGCCGGAGTTAAGGCGACTTGCGCCCTTGATTTTTGAGCCTCGAAGCTCGATATCGGCAGCAACACGACTTTCCGGAGACCGTAATGACCGAAGACACGAACAAAAACGGCCCCGAGGCCTATGAAACCGAGGATGCCGCCGTGGCTGCGGAAGCAGCTGGCGAGGTAGGTACTGAAGCTGCCGAGGCCGACGCGCTTGAGGCGGCTCGCGCCGAGGCGGCCGATCTGCGCGACCGCTACCTGCGTCTCGCTGCCGAGATGGACAACCTGCGCCGCCGCACCGAGCGCGACGTAAAGGATGCCAAGTCCTATTCCGTCGCCGGCTTTGCCCGCGACATGCTGGCCGTTTCCGACAACCTGCGCCGGGCGCTCGATGCCATTCCGGCCGAGGCGCGCGCGGCCGGCGAGGCTGGTCTCGATGCATTGATCGAAGGCGTCGAGATGACCGAGCGCTCGATGCTGTCGGCCTTAGAGCGCCATGGCGTGAAGAAGCTGGAGCCGGAAGGCCAGAAGTTCGACCCGAACTTCCATCAGGCGATGTTCGAGGTTCCGAACCCGAACGTGCCGAACAACACCGTCGTTCAGGTGGTTCAGGCCGGCTACACGATCGGCGACCGCGTATTGCGGCCGGCGATGGTCGGTGTCGCCAAGGGCGGCCCGAAGATCGCTATTGTCGAAGGCGAGACGCCGGCGGCGTGATATTTGCCGCGTAGGTGCGGCACATCCCTTCTCCCCGCATGCGGGGAGAAGGTGCCCGACAGGGCGGATGAGGGGCGATTTCTGCCCCTTTTTTATTGCGGCTTTGCCCCTCACCCTAGCCCTCTCCCCGCAGGCGGGGAGAGGGGACGACGCAGTAAGTTGCAATCCTTATCCAAACAACTGCTTCAGATGATCGTTCAGGAAACGTCCTTCCGGATCGAGCTTGTTTCTCAGCGTCTTGAAATCACCTGCGCGCGGGTAGAGCGCCGTCACATCGTCGGCGCCGAGGAAGTGGAGCTTGCCCCAATGCGGGCGCGAGCCGAACTGGCGCAGGATGTCGTCCACGTCCTTCAGGTAGTTCCAGTAATCCGTGCCGGGCTCGCCCGAGACGGAGAGCGTGATCGAATCCTGCTCGAAGAACGGGCTGATCCAGCCGGGGTCGCCGGCGGTGAAGCGGTATTCGATCGGATAAATGCAGGTCGGATGCTTCTCCAGCATCAGCTTGCGCACCTCCATGCAGGCCTGCTTGCCGTAGCGTAGCGGCACGGCGTATTCCAGCTCGTGGAAATTCGGCACGTATTCGATCGGATAGATTTCCGAGGAATAGGCGATCTTTTCGAAGCCGCGCTCCATCGGCGGCTCGGTGGTGATGTCGATGGTCTTCATCTCGCAGACATCCGACAGGCTGTCGGTGGTCGAGACGGAGGAGGTATCCGGCAGGCAGTAGCAATGCCGGCTTTCCGGCACGGGGCACCAGAAGAAGCCGAAATGGCGATGGTTGGCGGCGAGATCGTCGTGCTGCTCCATGCACTCGTCGAAGGTGCAGCGCCAGAGCTTTTCGTGGAGATTGTAGCTCTCCATCGTCTGCAGGGTGATTTCCGAGATCACACCGAGCATGCCGATGGACACGCGGGCGGCATTCAGGAGATCGGGCCGGCTTTCATCGACGACGAGGATGCTGCCGTCCGGCTGAACGAGCCGCATACCGACGATCTGGGACGCCATGTTGCCGAGCGTGATGCCGGTGCCGTGGGTGCCGGTCGTCAAGGCGCCCGCCAGCGCCTGGCTGTCGATGTCGCCCTGGTTGATGAGCGAGAGGCCGGCTTCCTTCAGCGCCTTGCCGAGCGTGTTGATCGTCGTGCCCGCGTAGACCGAGACGCGCTTGCGCTCCGTGTCGATATTGGTGATGCCCTGCAGCCCCGAAAGGGTGAGGTGCAGCCCGCTGGTGAGCGCGACCGGGGTGAAGGAATGACCCGAGCCGGCACAACGCACGTTCAAGCCGTTCGAGGTTGCCTCCCGCACCATTTGCGCGAGCGCCGCCTCGCTGTCGGGCGCGCCCTTGTGCCTGACGATGCACGACTGGTTGCCGACCCAGTTGCGCCAGTGTCCGCCTGCTTCCATGATGATTGCCTCCCCTGATTCAGACTGCGGTGAAGCAGTTGTCGACGAAAAGATGGGTGCCGTTGATGAAGCTCGATTCATCGCTGGCGAGGAAGAGGGCGGCTTGCGCCACCTCCATCGGATCGCAGAGCCGGCCCTGCTGGGCGGCGATCGCGGCGTCGGAGACATCGATGCCGTATTTGGTCAGGCCGGCGAGTTCGCGCTTGCCGTGGTCGGTGGCGATGAAGCCGGGGCAGACGGCGTTGGAGCGGATGCCGCGGTCGCGGAACTCGACCGCGATGGCGCGGGCGAACATGTGGCAGGCGCCCTTGGTGGTGTCGTAGAGCACTTCCATTGGGGTTGCCGCGACGGCCGAGATCGAGGATGTGGAGACGATGCTGCCGCCGCCGGCCGCCAGCATGCCCGGTAGGACGGCCTTGGTCATCAGGAACATCGAGCGGACATTGACGGCCATCAGCCGGTCCCACTCATCTTCTTCCGTTTCGAGGAAGGGGCCGACGGCGAGGATGCCGGCGTGGTTGAAGAGCACGGTGATGGCACCGAAGGCGTCTTCCACCGCCTTGACCGCGGATTTGACCTCTGAGGATATCGAAACATCGGCGGGGGCGAAGATCGCCTCACCGCCTTCGGCGCGGATGGCGGCCGCGACCTCCTCACCCTTGCTGCGCGGCAGATCGACGATGCCGACGCGCGCGCCTTCGCGTGCGAAAAGCTGGGACGCGGCAAGGCCGCATCCTCCCGCGCCGCCGCTGATCAGGGCGGTTTTACCTTGAAGCCTGCCTGCCATGCCGTTCTCCTCGTTTTTGTGTTTGCGAGGATATTATCGACAAAACAAAAGCTGTCGATATCGCCGGACATCGACAGCTTTTGAAATCAAGCAGCTAAGGGACGATCAGGCCGCGTTGGCGTGGTCGTCGCTGAGGAAGGCGTAGATGGCCGACGCCGAGTCGGTGGCGCGGAGTTTTGCAACCATGTCGGGGTCGCGCAGCACGCGGGCGATGCGCGACAGCGCCTTCAGGTGGTCGGCACCAGCACCTTCCGGCGCGAGCAGCAGGAAGACGAGATCGACCGGCTGGTCGTCGAGCGCCTCGAAATCCACCGGCTGATCGAGCCGGGCGAAGATGCCGACGATCGCCGGCAGATGCGCGAGCTTTCCGTGCGGGATGGCAATGCCATTGCCGACGCCGGTCGAGCCGAGGCGTTCGCGCTGCAGGATGACGTCGAAGATATCCCGTTCAGGAAGGCCGGTGATCTTGGATGCTTTGGAAGCGAGTTCCTGAAGCAGCTGCTTCTTGGAGTTCGCCTTCATTGCGGGGATGATTGCATTTTGCTGCAGCAAGCCTGCCAATGCCATTCTGTTGTCCTCGTTGCCCGAAAAGGCCCGCTGCCGCTTACCGGCCGAGCCCCATCGATCGTCTGTCGGCTGCTTCAGCGGGATCAGGCCCGCATCAGCCGCCGGGAAAGCAGGGCGCGGAAGCAGCCGGGGCCGCCTCCGCGCAGATCTGCTCAGCCTTTGATATTGGCCGCATCAATCCAGCCAATGTTTCCATCGTTGCGTCGATAGACGATATTCAAATGCTCATTGCCAGGGCTGCGGAACATCAGGACCGGCTCGTCCGTCATGTCGAGCGCCATCACGGCGTTTGCGACGGACATGGTCTTGAGCTTCTTGGAGCTTTCCGCGACGATCGTCGGTGCGTAATCTTCCGGAAGCTCGTCGTCTTCGTCGGGCACCGAATCCATCACGGTATAGGCTACTTCTGCAAATCCGGCATGGCCATTGCCATTGTGGTGATCCTTGAGCTTGCGCTTGTAGCGGCGAATGCGCTTTGCGATGCGTTCCGCTGCGGCGTCGAAAGCTGCCTGCGGGTCGTTCGCCTGGCCATTGGCCTGCAAGGCTGTCCCACTGTCGAGGTGGATCTTGCAGTCCGCGCTGAAGCGGGGCCCGGATTTTTCCACTGTGACCTGGCTTGAATATCCTCCGTCAAAATATTTCGTAACGGCTTGGCCGATCTGGTCTTCAATACGCAGACGGAAGGCTTCGCCGATTTCCATATGTTTACCGGATACACGCACACTCATGGAGTTTCCTCTCTTTTCGTGATTTGCGCAGCCAGTCTATTCCAACCGCACCCGTCCTCCAAGCACTTCACGCACGCAAAAAATTTTGCGTCGGTCATGTCAGGATGTGCGGGATTGTCAGTTGCGGGTTACAGGCCCGCCTGTTGCGCGGCCTGTTACAGCCAATGCTTGCGAAAGTCAAGACAACGTTAACGAAGGCCTCAGGCCGAGGCCCTCTTCAGCGCGCGTTTCTCACGGCGGCGCTGCACGGAAGAGGCGATGTTCATCGCCTCGCGGTATTTGGCGACCGTGCGGCGGGCAATGTCGATGCCGCCCTTTTTGAGGAGGTCGACGATGTCGTCGTCGGAGAGAACGGCATCCGGGCTTTCCTGCGCAATCATCGCGCGGATGCGGTGGCGCACGGCTTCGGCCGAATGGCCGTCGCCCCCCTCGGACGAGCCGATCGAGACGGTGAAGAAATATTTAAGCTCGAACAGGCCGCGCGGCGTCAGCATGTACTTGTTCGAGGTGACGCGGCTGACGGTGGATTCGTGCATCTTGATTGCATCGGCGACCGTCTTCAGATTGAGCGGACGCAGGTGATCGACGCCGTTGACGAGGAAGGCATCCTGCTGGCGCACGATCTCGGTCGCGACCTTCATGATGGTGCGGGCGCGCTGGTCGAGGCTGCGGGTCAGCCAGTTGGCCGTCTGCAGGCATTCCGACAGGAAGGCGTGATCTTCGCTGTTCTTCGGCGCATGGCGGGCGACGGTGGCGTAATAGGCCTGATTGACCAGCACGCGCGGCAGGGTTTCCGGGTTGAGTTCCACCGCCCAACTGCCGTCCGGGGCGGCGCGCACGACGATATCGGGAATGATCGCTTCGCTCGCGCCGGTTTCGAAGCCGGTGCCGGGTTTCGGATCGAGCTTGCGGATTTCCGCGAGCATGTCGATCAGGTCCTCCTCGTCGACGCCGCAGAGTTTTTTCAGGCTGGCGAAATCGCGGCGGGCCAGCAGGTCGAGATTGTCGAGCAGGGCGGCCATGGCCGGGTCGAGCCGATCGCGTTGGCGAAGCTGGATCGCCAGGCATTCGCTCAAATTTCGGGCAAAGACGCCGGGCGGATCGAGCTGCTGCAGGCTTTCGAGCACGCGGGCGACATCGGCCGTCGTCGTGCCGAGGCGGGCGGCGATTTCGCCGATGTCGGCCTGCAGGTAGCCGGCCTCGTCCAGATGCTCGGCAAGCTGGCGGGCGATCAGCAGGTCGGCGGCGGTATGCACGCTGAAGGGGATCTGCGTGTCGAGGAAATCGCGCAGCGTCGTGCGGTTTGCGACGAAATCCTCGAGGTCGTAGCCTTCCTCGCCATTGCTGCCGGGCATGGATTTCCATTGCCCGAGAAGTTCCGGCGCATCGGCGCGCGGTGATCCGTTGTCGTCGGGAAAGACGTTTTCGAAATTGGAATCAAGCTGTTCGCTCATCCGCTCGCCGGTCGTGGCCATCGCGCTGTCATAGACGTCGCCCAGCGGCTCGAAAGCGGGGCGGTCGTCCCCAGGGGCGGCATCTTCGGCGTTGCGGAGGTCGTCTTTCCGGTCCGTGCCGGCGGCCTCGTCGGCGGAGGCGAATTCGAGGAGGGGGTTTTTCTCGACTTCCTGTTCGATGAACTGCGTCAGCTCCAGATGCGTCATCTGCAGCAGCTGGATCGACTGCATCAATTGCGGCGTCATCGCCAGCGTCTGGCTTTGGCGCAGGAAGAGGTTGGCTGACAATGCCATTCGGACGCTGAACTCCCCTGGAGGTTCAGGGAATAACGGCATCCGGCACGGAAAAGCCGACGTCGATCCCTCAACTGGCCCAAAAATTGCTTATTCCAAAGGTTTGGTCAAGCGCCGGGCCGAAGTGAGGTTAAAGGCTGAAATTGTCGCCGAGATAGAGGCGGCGCACATCCGGGTTGGCGACGATATCGTTGGCGCGACCATGGGTCAGCACCTCGCCGGCATGGATGATATAGGCGCGGTCGATGAGGCCCAGCGTCTCGCGGACATTGTGGTCGGTGATCAGGACGCCGATACCGCGCGAGGTCAGATGCCGCACCAGCGCCTGGATATCGGCGACCGAAATCGGATCGACGCCGGCAAAGGGCTCGTCGAGCAGCATGAAGGTCGGGTCTGTCGCCAAGGCGCGGGCGATTTCGAGGCGGCGGCGCTCGCCGCCCGAGAGTGCCACGGCCGGCGACTTGCGCAGGTGCGAGATGTTGAACTCGCCGAGCAGTTCGTTGAGCTTGCTCTCGCGCCGCTCGCGGTTCTTGTCGTGCAGTTCGAGCACGGCGCGGATGTTGTCCTCCACCGTCAGCCCGCGAAAGATCGAGGCTTCCTGCGGCAGGTAGCCGACGCCGAGGCGCGCGCGGCGATACATCGGCATCGAGGTTACCTCGTTGCCGTTGATCTCGATCGTGCCTTCGTCGACCGGCACGAGGCCGGTGATCATGTAGAAGCATGTGGTCTTGCCGGCGCCGTTCGGGCCGAGCAGGCCGACGGCCTCGCCGCGGCGCACCACCAGGGACACCCCGCCCACCACGCGGCGGCCGCGATAGGACTTCGTCAGGCCGCGGGCGATCAGCGTGCCGTCATAGCGTGCCTTCTCGGCCGCAGGCCGGGCTGCATGAGCCGGTTCGGTTTTCACGCGCTTGCGCTTGTGGAGGAAGGGAATGTTCACGGGGGCGCCAGACCGTCAGTTGGTCTTCTGGGACTTGGGGTCGAGCTGGATCTGGACGCGACCGCCGCAGGCCTGCAGTTCCGCCTCGCCGGTCGCCATCTGCACGTTCAGCTGGCAGCCGGTGAAGACGTTCTTGCCTTCCGACAGCACTACCTGCTTGCCCTTCAGCACCAGCGTCTGGGCGCCCATGTTGAATTCGCCGGTGTCGGCGGTCGCCTGCTGGGTGCCCGACTGCAGGAAGACCTTCTGGCTGACCTCGATGCGGTCGATATCGGCATTGCCGCTGGAGATCGCGCCGCCACCCTTCTTATAGAAGACCACCATGTTGCCGGCCTGCAGCGTCGTCGTGCCCTGCACCACCTTTACATTGCCGGTGAAGATCGCCTTGCTTTCCGGGTCCTTGATTTCGAGCTTGTCGCTCTCGATCTGGATCGGGCTGTCGTTCGACAGCTCCAGTCCCTTGATCTTGCTTTTGGTTTCCTGTGCGAGAGCAGAGGTTGCGGCAAGCGGGCTAACGCCGAGAAAGAGCAAAGCGGCGGCAATGGAATAATTCAAAAAGGAATGGGCCGACATGGGTGCACCGGGTTTCTAGTTGGCTGTCTTGCGGATGGTGCTGGGGTCGACGACGACTTTCACCATGCCCTCGAATGTTACAATGCGTCCCTTATCCGTCATTCTCAGCCGCTGTGCAACAATGGAACCGCCATTCATGCTGATGGCAACCGGCTCCC
The DNA here is from genome assembly GCF_001424985.1 of Rhizobium sp. Root1212. Lineage (GTDB taxonomy): Bacteria > Pseudomonadota > Alphaproteobacteria > Rhizobiales > Rhizobiaceae > Pararhizobium. The sequence continues at coordinate 1,158,023 of NZ_LMDA01000001.1, read as the reverse complement.
TGGTTTCCATTTCGCCGGCATTGATATCGAGATAGGCGGAGCGGAAATCGGCCAGCAGGCCGTTGTTGAGCGAGATGCTGAAGGGCTTGTCCATGTCGAGCGTATTCTTGCCGCGGTCGTAGATGCCGCTCTTGGCCTCCACGGTCGCCTTCAGCGTATCGTTGACGGGCATTTCGGCGTGGATGGTCTCCAGCGTGATGATGTCGGGATTGGCGATATCCTGAAGGGCGCGGGCGGCCTTCATCGAATAGCTGATATCCTGTTTGTTGCGGCCTGATATCGCCGGGTTCTGCATGACGATCTTGCCGTTTTCGATCGTGGCGTTCTCGATCTGCAGGTCTTCCGGCAGGAAGGTGCGCACGACGGACACGGCGATGAAGATGAGGGCGATGACGACGGCTGCGATCGGCAGGAGGATTTTCAGCCGCGCCACCCGACGCGAATGGCGCACTGCTTCTGAATAAGCATCGGGCAGCGCCGGCCCGGAATGCGCAAGCGCGCCGGTGAAAGGCATGTCGTTCATGAAGAAACCCGTAATCGCCGCGCTCCGGGGTCTCGATGCGCAGCCAGCCTTGAAATCGATCGATGACGTAATGTGACGTGATTGGCGGTGAATATGGAGATTTTTTTGTTCCCGTACAAGGAAGGTTCGAAAAACTCCGAAATCGGGTTACATCCTTGGCTGCACGGCGTTATTCATGGCGCATCGACAAATGAGGAAAGACGGAATGGATCAACTCGCCATCGCCGACCGGCGGCAACTGCGGCGCAAACTCGGTTTCTGGCGCATTGCCTGCGTTCTCCTGATCCTTGCCGCCGCGGCCGCCGCCTATCTCTGGGCGACCGCCGAGAAGGCCGGGCTGGCGGCGCGCCCGCAGATCGCCCGCGTGGAGATTTCCGGGGTCATTCAGGACGACCGCGAACTGCTGGAGCGGCTGGACCGGATCGCCAAGGCCGACGCGGTCAAGGGCCTGATCGTGACGATCTCCTCGCCCGGCGGCACGACCTATGGCGGTGAAACCATCTACAAGGCGATCCGCAAGGTGGCGGAGAAAAAGCCGGTTGTGTCCGATGTACGCACGCTTGCGGCGTCTGCCGGCTATATGATCGCGATTGCCGGCGACCAGATCGTCGCCGGCGAAACCTCGATCACCGGCTCGATCGGCGTGCTGTTCCAGTATCCGCAGATCAAGACGCTGCTCGACAAGGTCGGCGTGTCGCTGGAGACGATCAAGTCGGCGCCGCTGAAGGCCGAGCCGAACCCCTTCCACCCGCCGAGCGAGGAAGCCAAGGCCGTTATCCAGTCGATGATCGACGACAGTTTCGACTGGTTCGTCGATCTCGTCGCCGAGCGCCGCAAGCTGGCGCGGCCGGATGCGCTGCGCCTTGCCGACGGCCGCATCTTCACCGGCCGGCAGGCGCTGAAGGAGAAGCTGGTCGATGTGCTCGGCGGCGACGACGAGATCAAGGCCTATTTCAAGAGCCGCAAGGTGGATGCCGATCTGCCGGTCGTCGACTGGGAGGCGCCGGGCCGTTCTTTCCCGTTCGGCCTCGGCTCGATGGCGGCCGGCTGGGTCAAGGCATTGGGATATGAGGTTTTTCCCGCCCTCGGCGGGCTTGAAAAATTGTCCGGAGAGAAGTTGTTTCTTGACGGTCTTCTCTCCGTTTGGCAGGTTGGCAGCAACTGAAGGCTGGCCGGGAGACGATGAACTCCGGCTGACGCGGCCGATAGCGGCCCTTTATGGCTCGAAGGATTGAAATCCGCTTCGCCTGCTATACGTAAAATACGAAGAACAAACGATAAAAACCGAGAGGGGGCAACAGTGATCAAATCGGAGTTGGTGCAGATTGTCGCGGCTCGCAATCCGCATCTCTATCACCGTGACGTCGAGAATATCGTCAATGCGGTGCTCGATGAGATCACCGATGCGCTCGCCGCCGGAAATCGCGTGGAATTGCGCGGCTTCGGCGCATTTTCCGTCAAGAACCGCCCGTCGCGCTCCGGCCGCAACCCGCGCACCGGCGATTCCGTCTTCGTCGAGGAAAAATGGGTGCCCTTCTTCAAGACGGGCAAGGAGCTGCGCGAGCGGCTGAACCCCGGCTCGGATGACGAGGACGACGAATAATCGCTGCCCGGCTATCGGAGATCGCATGAAGAAAATCGTCAATATCGTCGTGCTGGTGCCGGTCGGCATTCTGCTGATCGTGCTTTCGGTGGCCAACCGCCAGAACGTGCGGCTGGCGCTTAATCCGTTCAACCCTGATGACAGCGTTCTGTCCGTCTCGGCGCCGTTCTTCGTCTTCCTGTTCCTCGCGGTGATCTTCGGCTTGCTGCTCGGTTCGTTTGCGACCTGGCTCAGCCAGCACAAATACCGCAAGCGCGCCCGCAACGAGGCGCATGAGGCGGTGAAGTGGCAGACGGAAGCCGAAAAGCAGCGGGTGCGCGCAGAAAACATCGCCTCAAAGGCGCTGATTCCTTCGAATTCGGTGTGACCGGGCCGATATAATCAGGCTTTGGCTCTTTCGCTGACCGCGGCGTTGAAATCGTCGAAGAAGCGGCGGGCGAGTTTTCCGACCGTGGCATCGATGAGCTTGCCGCCCATCTGGGCGAGTTTGCCTTCGACATTGGCCTTGGCCTCGTAGGAGAGCAGGGTCTCATTGCCTTCGCGAACCATCACCACATCGGCGCTGCCGCGGGCGAAGCCGGCAATGCCGCCCTGGCCTTCGGCCGATATCGTGTAGCTGTCGGGTGCGCGGATGTTGCTGAGCAGGATCTTGCCGGAAAAGGTGACGGAGAGGATGCCGAGCTTGACCTTGACGGTGGCGAGCGTTTCGGTGTCGGACAGGCGCTCCATCGACTGGCAGCCGGGGATCAGTCCCTTCAGGAATTCGGGGTCGTTCAGCGCTTCCCAGACGATCCGGGGCGGTGCTGCAATCCTGACGTCGCCTCTCATCTCGGACTATCGTTCCTTTCCTGATATGCCTGTCCTATATGCGAGGGCGAAACCGCTTTGCCAAGGGCGATAGCGATGCTATTTGCTCGGCAAACGATGTGAAGGATCAGGCGTGAGAGACAAGGACCGGGGCCAGAAGGGAAAAGGCGCGAGCAAGGGGGGGAAGCCTTCCGGGCGTTCCGCGCCATCCGCGCCGCTGCGCGCCGGGGCCAGCCGTGCTACAAGCCGCCCGACGCCTAAGCCGCGTCCTGTTTCCGAGGAGCGTGAAAGTCGTCCGGTCAAGCCGCGGCCGGAAAAGGCCGTCGAGCGGGAAGCGGAGGCGCAGGTCGTTCTTTCGCTTCGCGAGGGTGAAAAGCCCGGCGAGCGCGTGCCGGTCATTCTCGAGACCAAGGGTTCGAGCGATTATCATCTGATCGACAGCGGCCATGGGCTGAAGCTGGAGCAATACGGTCCTTACCGGATCGTGCGGCCGGAGGCGCAGGCGCTTTGGCCGCCGCTCTTGCCGGCCCACGTCTGGGAGAAGGCCGATGCTGTGTTTACCGGCGATACGGATGAGGACGGAATCGGCCGCTGGCGTTTCCCGAAGGAAGCGCTGGGTGAGACCTGGCCGATGCGTATTCTGGATGCCGATTTCTACGGCCGCTTCACCGCCTTTCGCCATGTCGGCGTATTTCCCGAGCAGCTCGCCCATTGGAGCTGGATGAAGAACCAGGTCGAGACGGCGGGGCGGCCGCTGAAGGTCCTGAACCTCTTCGGCTATACCGGCGTCGCCTCGCTGATCGCGGCAAAAGCGGGTGCGGAAGTGACCCATGTCGATGCCTCGAAGAAGGCGATCGGCTGGGCGCGGGAAAATCAGGCGCTTGGCCGGGCCGAAAGCCTGCCGATCCGCTGGATCTGCGAAGACGCGATGAAGTTCATCCAGCGCGAGGCGCGGCGCGGCAGCCGTTACGATATCATCCTCACCGACCCGCCGAAATTCGGCCGCGGGCCGAATGGTGAGGTCTGGCAGCTATTCGACCATCTGGCCCAGATGCTCGATATCTGCCGCGACATCCTGTCGCCCGAGGCGCGCGGCCTCGTGCTGACGGCCTACTCGATCCGGGCGAGTTTCTATTCGATCCACGAGCTGATGCGCGACACCATGCGCGGCCGCGGCGGCGTCGTCGAATCCGGCGAACTGATCTTGCGCGAGGGCGGCCTTGACGGCAGGGCCCCGGCGCGCGCGCTTTCCACCTCCCTCTTCAGCCGATGGGTACCGAAATGAGCCATGACAACCACCACCATGACGGCCCGCGCCGTGTGGGCCAGGTGAAGGAGGTCACGAGCCTCACCAACCCGATCATCAAGGACATCAAGGCGCTCGCCCAGAAGAAGAGCCGCGACGAGACCCGCAGCTTCATGGCCGAGGGCCTGAAGCTGGTGATCGATGCGCTGGAACTCGGCTGGACGATCAAGACGCTGGTCTATGCCAAGGCTGCCAAGGGCAAGATTCAAGTTGAGCAGGTGGCCCTGAAGACGGTCTCGACCGGCGGGCTGGTGCTGGAAGTCAGCGAAAAGGTGCTGTCGTCGATCACCCGGCGCGACAATCCGCAGATGGTCGTCGGCATTTTCGAGCAGCGCTACAAAAGCCTGAAGGATGTGAAGCCGGCGGCGGGGGAAACCTATGTCGCGCTCGACCGGGTGCGCGATCCCGGCAATCTCGGCACCATCATCCGCACGGCCGATGCGGCGGGCGCCTCGGGCGTCATTCTGCTTGGGGACACGACCGATCCCTTCTCGCTGGAAACCGTGCGCGCCACCATGGGTTCGGTGTTTGCCATGCCGGTAATCCGCGCCGGCAATGCCGATTTCATCAAGTGGCACAAGTCTTCGGGCGCGCGGGTGGTGGCCACCCATCTGGCCGGCGCGGTCGACTACCGCACCATCGACTATCGCTCCAAGCCCGTCGTCATCCTGATGGGCAACGAGCAGGCCGGCCTGCCGGACGAACTGGCGAAGGAAGCCGATGCGCTCGCCCGCATTCCGCAGCAGGGAAGGGCGGATTCGCTCAATCTCGGCATCGCCACCGGTATCATGCTGTTCGAAGCCCGCCGCCATCTCCTGACGCTGGACGGCAAGGCATGAACGAACGGACGGCGCTTTTCTCCCGGCCGCTGCCAATCGCGGTCTTCATCATCCTTGCCGTCATTCTCGATCAACTGGTGAAGGTCGCCGTCGAGATGTGGCTGCCGTTCGGGGAAGATGTCGCTATCTTGCCGGTGCTGGCGCTGCACCGCATTTACAATTACGGCGTCGCGTTTTCCATGCTCGACCATATGGAAGGCTGGTTCATCGTCGGCATGCGGCTGGTGGTGGTGGCCTTCGTGCTGTGGCTCTGGCGGCGCACGCCGGGGGATCGTGCCTTCGCTCATTTCGGCTATGCGATGATCATCGCCGGCGCGATCGGCAACCTGATCGACCGGTTGCTGTTCGGCTATGTCATCGACTATATCCGTTTCCATACGGAAACGTGGTCCTTCGCCGTCTTCAATCTCGCCGACAGTTTCATCACCATCGGCGCCGGCGCGATCATCCTCGACGAACTGCTGCAGTCGAAAAACAAGACTCGCTAAAAGTTTAGGGATCGCCGGAAGGCAATCGGAACGCTTGTGCTGTAGGTATCTCGACCGGTAACTCTGGATTGAGAGGACGGGCGTCGGGCGGTGTAGGGAGCCTCCGTCGCCTGTGGACGGCATGGGCGAACTGTCGAATCTTCATCAACGCATCGCGCGCGAGCTTGCGACGCAGGACCGTGGCAACCGGTATCGTAGCCGTGGTCGCGGCCCGAACCAGGACGAATTCGAAGACCTGGAGATCGGGCAGGCGCCCGAGACGAACCCGGAACGCTATGCGATCCTTAAACCGGCGCTGGCCGGGGCGGGGCTGCTCTGCTCGGCGGCGGTGCTCGGCACCGGCGCGGAAGCCGGTTTCGAGCTGCTGTCCGGCGGGCTTGCGCTGGCCGGCATGGCCGGCGCCGGGGTGTTCCTGGCCGACTGGTATCGGTCCCGCAGGGCGCGCACCGCTTCGGTCGAGGCCGTGCCGAACGAACGTGCCAGCGACCGCAAATGGGAGCGCAGCGAAGCCTCCGGTCTTTTGTCGGCGATCCATGATGCGCTCGGCGACATCGCTGTCGTGCGCGAGCCCGGCGGCAAGATCATTGAGGCGAATGGCGTTTTCCGCAGGGTGACGGGTCAATCGCGGCCGGAAGGCATGACCTGCGAGGCGCTGGGGATCGATTTCGAGCCGATGCCCGAACCCAATCACTATCGCGTCCGCATCGAGAGTGTCGCGGGTCCGCGGCTCTTCGACTGGCATGACGTCATGGCCCGCCGCTCAGGCAGCGGCGCGCTGACGATGCACTCGATCGCCCGCGATATCACCGAGGAAAGCCGGATTGCCCGCGAAAGCGAGGATGCCCGCCGCCGCGCCGAGCAGGCAAGCCAGGCCAAATCCCGGCTGCTCGCCACCGTCAGCCATGAAATCCGCACGCCGCTCTCGGGCATTCTCGGCATGAGCCACCTGATCGGCCAGACGCGGCTGACGGGCGAGCAGAAGAATTATCTCGCCGGCATGCGCCAGTCCGGCCACGCGCTGGTGCAGCTGGTGGACGACCTTCTCGATTTCTCCTCCATTGAAGCCGGACGCTTCCAGCTTCGCCCGTCGCAGGAGGCGGTACGCGATACGATCGAAAGCGTGGTCGAGATGCTGTCGAGCCGCGCCCATGAGAAGGCCATCGAGATCGGCGCCACCGTTTCGGCTGCGGTGCCGGGGCTGATGGAATTCGATGCGCCGCGGCTGCGGCAGGTGCTGTTCAACGTCATCGGCAATGCGGTGAAATTCACCCACAGGGGCGGCGTGTTCGTCAGCGCCGATCTGGTGGACAGGGTGCTGCTGGTCCGCATCGAGGATACCGGTCCCGGCATGAATCGCGAGGAGCAGGCCCGCATCTTCGACGAATTCGAACAGGCCGGAGACAATGTGCAGCGTAGCGGCGGTACGGGCCTGGGGCTGGCGATTTCGCGCCATATCATGGAGCAGGTCGGCGGCAGCCTGACGCTGTCGAGCGAGCCGGGCAAGGGCGCCACCTTCGAAATCCGTTTCCCGGTCTGTGTCGGCGATCTGCCGGCCTCGGCGCGCAGCCGGCAGGGCACGCTGGAAGGATCGCGGGTGTTGGTCATGGCGCCGAAGGGGCCGGCGGCGCGGGCGCTGTTCGAAACCGTGACGACGCTTGGCGGCCACTGCGTGTTGGCGGAAAGTTTTGGCGAGGCGCAGGCGCATGCCGGGCGAGCGGTCTCCGGTCAGGTGGAACTGACCGATATCGTCGTCGATCATCGCCATGCCGGGCAATTCCGCCGCTTGCTGGCCGATCTGCCGGGCCTCGCGCAGGTGAAGATCCGCCGCATCTATCTGGTCAATCCCGAGGAGCGCAACGGGCGGCCGATGAACCAGATCGACGGGTATCAGGCCTGGCTGATCCGACCGCTGCGCGAACGCTCGCTGGTCGAGGTTCTGCGCGGCCGCATGAAAGGCATGGAAGTGAGAGACGCCATCAACGACAACCGACCGATGCTGCGCGAAGTGCCGACCGTTCGTTCCGAACATCAGCGAAAAGGCATTCTGCTGGCGGAGGACGACCCGATCAATGCGCGGATCATCGGCGCCATGCTGGAAAAGACGGGGCGCGGCGTTCGCCCGGTGGACGATTTCTCCGTCGTCGCGAACCTGTTGTTCGACGCGCCGAAGGACGAGCGGATGGCTCCAGAGCTGATCGTCAGCGATCTCAACATGCCCGGCGGCGACGGGCTGAGCATGATCATGCGGCTGCGCAGGCAAGAGGCTACCGCCGGCCGTCCGGCCGTTCCGGTGATCGTTCTGACCTCGGATGTCAGTGAGGAAACGTGGCAGAAGCTGCTGAAGGCCGGGGCGTCGGCCGTGCTTGCCAAACCCGTCGATCCCGCAAAACTCAAGGCCGAAGTCGAGCGCCTGCTGCCGGTGTAGCGAGGGGCGGGTCGGGCTGTTTCCAAGCTCCCGTCATGTCACTATGCTGTCGTAGAAACATGGTTTAAGCCCGGCAGAACGAAGCGGTCGGGACCTGTAGCATGACGATGGAATTGTTGGATCGTATGGGGTTTCTTGAACAGCCGCAGTCGCCCGTTCGGCCGTCCGTGGCACCGGCCTCGGATGTGCTCGGGCGTATCGGCACGCTGGAAACCCGACTTGCCCGGACAAATACCGAAATCGACGCGGCGCAAGCTGTGCGCTACCGTGTGTTCTTCGAGGAGATGCGGGCGAAGCCCAAGCCCGATGTCGCGCGTCGCAAGCGCGATGTCGATGCCTGGGACGGCATCTGCGATCACCTGCTGGTGCTCGATACCGGGATCGACGGCGATGCCGTGGATCAGATCGTCGGCACTTATCGCCTGCTGCGCCAGGATGTGGCCGAGCGCTCCGGCGGTTTCTATTCGGCTTCCGAATTCGGCATCGAGGCGCTGCTCGCCCAGCACCCGGACAAGAAGTTCATGGAACTCGGCCGCTCCTGCGTGCTGCCGGAGTATCGCACCAAGCGCACGGTCGAACTGCTCTGGCAGGGAAATTGGGCCTATGCGCTGAAGCATGGCGTCGACGCCATGTTCGGCTGCGGCTCCCTGCCCGGCGCGATCCCGGAGGAGCATGCGCTTGCCCTATCCTTCCTGCATCATACGGTGCGCGTTACCGGAGACTGGCAGGTTTCGGCCCGGCCGGAGCTGTTCCGCACCATGGATCTGATGCCGGCAGAGGCGATCAATGCCCGCAGGGCGCTGGCGGCGCTGCCGCCACTGATCAAGGGCTATATGCGGCTTGGGGCGATGGTCGGTGAAGGCGCCGTTGTCGACCATGCCTTCAACACGACGGACGTTCTGATCGTGTTGCCGATCAACAACATCTCCGGCCGCTACCTCAACTACTATGGCGCGGATGCAACACGCTTCGCCAGCTGACGTGCTGCAACGCAATGTGAATTGACGCGTTGCGGTAATCTTGCCTATATTTCGACGGTAAAGAGTAGCTGTAGCAGCTTTTGATCATCGATTGGTAATGTGTGCCGTATATGAAGGGACATGACGTCCCGGAATTTTGATCAAGATCAGTATTTCGCATGAAAAAGCCCGCACCGGATCGCTCCGTGCGGGCTTTTTTCGTTGGCATTACATTACATCGTAGCGTTGTGGGCCGCGAGCGCTGCCATATTGACGATATCGCTGTCCTTGGCGGCCATCGAGACGATCTGCACCGACTTGTCGAGACCGACGAGCATCGGGCCGATGACGGTCGAGCCGCCGAGTTCCTGCAGCATCTTGGTGGAGATCGAGGCCGAGTGGAAGGCCGGCATGACCAGCACGTTGGCGGTGCCGGAGAGGCGGCAGAACGGATACTGTTCCATCACCTTGACATTGAGGGCGACATCCGCACCCATTTCGCCGTCGTACTCGAAATCGACGCGGCGCTTGTCGAGGATGTTGACGGCCTCGCGCACCCGCTCGGAGCGCTCGCCGGAGGGATGGCCGAAGGTCGAATAGGCAAGCATCGCCACCCGCGGGAAGTAACCCAGGCGGCGGGCGAGGCCGGCGGCTTCCTCGGCGATATCGGCAAGCTCCTCGGCGGTCGGCATGTCGTGGACGGCGGTATCGGCGACCAGCACGGTGCGGCCGCGGCAGAGCGCCAGCGACACGCCGATCACCCGATGGCCGGGCTTCGGATCGATGCAGCGGCGCACGTCATCAAGCGCGGTGGAATAGTTGCGGGTGATACCCGTCACCATGCCGTCGGCATCGCCCATCGCGACCATGCAGGCGGCGAAGTGGTTGCGGTCGTTGTTGATCAGGCGCTGGACGTCGCGGAAGAGGTAGCCCTTCCGCTGCAGGCGGGCATAGAGATAGTCGGTATAGGCGGCCGTGCGCTTGGAAAGGCGGGCGTTGACCACCTCGATGCCCGGCCGGTCGAGGTCGATGCCCTCGCGTTCGGCCAGTTCGCGGATGAGGTCGTCGCGACCGAGCAGCAGCGCGGTGCCGAGGCCCTGGTTGGCATAGGCGAGCGCCGAGCGCATCATGCGTACTTCTTCGCCTTCGGCAAAAACGATGCGCTTCGGCTGGCGGCGCACCCGCTCGTAGATGCGCTGCAGCGTCGAGGCGATCGGGTCACGGCGGGCCGACAGCTGGCGGGCATAGGCGTCGAGATCGGGGATCGGCTTGCGCGCGACGCCGCTTTCCATCGCCGCCCTGGCGACCGCGACGGGAATGGCCGAGATCAGGCGCGGATCGAAGGGAACCGGGATGATGTATTGCGAGCCGAAGCGCGGGCGGTTGCCCTGATAGGCGGCGGCGACGTCATCCGGAACGTCTTCCTTGGCAAGACTTGCCAAGGCTTCGGCCGCGGCGATCTTCATCGCCTCGTTGATGGTCGTGGCGTGCACATCGAGCGCGCCGCGGAAGATATAGGGGAAGCCGAGGACGTTGTTGACCTGGTTGGGGTAATCCGAGCGGCCCGTTGCGACGATGGCGTCGTCACGGATTTCGGCGACTTCCTCCGGCGTGATTTCCGGGTCCGGATTGGCCATGGCGAAGATGATCGGGCGCGGGGCCATGGAGCGGATCATGTCCTGCGACAGCGTGCCCTTGCCGGAAAGGCCGAAGACCACGTCGGCGCCGTCCATGGCCTCGGTCAGCGTGCGCATGTCGGTCTTGATCGCGTGGGCCGATTTCCACTGGTTCATGCCCTCGGAGCGGCCCTGGTAGATCACGCCCTTGGTGTCGCAGAGCGTGATGTTTTCGGACGGGAAGCCCATGGACTTGATCAGCTCGATGCAGGCGATGGCGGCAGCACCCGCGCCGTTGCAGACGAGCCTCGTCGTCTTGAAATCGCGGCCGGTCAGCGACAGGGCATTGATGAGGCCGGCGGCGGCGATGATCGCGGTGCCGTGCTGGTCGTCATGGAACACCGGGATGTCCATGACCTCGCGCAGCTTCTGCTCGATGATGAAACAGTCCGGCGCCTTGATGTCTTCGAGGTTGATGCCGCCGAAGGACGGCCCGAGGAAGCGCACGCAGTTGATGAATTCGTCGACGTTTTCGGTATCGACTTCAAGGTCGATGGAATCGACGTCGGCGAAGCGCTTGAACAGCACCGACTTGCCTTCCATGACCGGCTTGGAAGCGAGCGCGCCGAGGTTGCCGAGGCCGAGAATGGCGGTGCCGTTGGAGATGACGGCGACCATGTTGCCGCGTGTTGTATAATCGTAAGCCTTGGCCGGATCGGCGGCGATCGCCTTGACGGGCACGGCGACCCCCGGCGAATAGGCAAGCGAAAGGTCGCGCTGGGTCGCCATCGGCTTGGTCGGCGAAATCTCGAGCTTGCCGGGACGTCCCTGGGCGTGGAAGTCAAGCGCTTCCTGATCCGTTACGCTGCGCGCATCGCGATTGCCGCTGCCTGATTCGACCATGCATTCCCCTCCGAGTCCTGTGGGCGAAGGCTCCTCCCCGCCGCTTTCGTATTGTCTTCTATAAACGGGCGCGGATAGTGTGGCACCTGTTTTCTGGGGCCAAAATGACTTTTCTGCACGATCCGACATATAGCGATTCCGACGTTCTTTCCGCAGCGAAGCTGGCTTCGGAGGAGAGCCGCGCCTCGGCCACGCCGATGATGGAACAGTACATCGAGATCAAGGCGAACAATCCGGGATCGCTGCTGTTCTATCGTATGGGCGATTTCTACGAGCTGTTCTTTCAGGATGCCGTGGAAGCCTCCCGCGCGCTCGGAATCACGCTGACGAAACGCGGCCAGCATCTGGGCCAGGACATTCCGATGTGCGGCGTGCCGGTGCATGCGGCCGACGATTATCTGCAGAAGCTGATCGTGCGCGGCTTTCGCGTCGCCGTCTGCGAGCAGGTGGAAGACCCGGCCGAAGCCAAGAAACGCGGCTCGAAATCGGTGGTCAAGCGCGACGTGGTGCGGCTCGTCACGCCGGGCACGATCACCGAAGACAAGCTGCTTTCGCCGTCCGAGACCAACTACCTGATGACGCTGGCCCGCATCCGCAGCGGCAGCGAGCCGCTTTTGGCGCTGGCCTGGATCGATATTTCCACCGGCGTCTTCCGGCTGGCGGAGACGACGGAAAGCCGGTTGCTGGCCGATATTCTGAGGGTCGAGCCGCGCGAACTGATCCTTGCCGATACCGTCTTCCACGATCCCGAGATGCGGGCGGTGGTCGATGTGCTCGGCCGGGTGGCGGTGCCGCAGCCGGCGGTGCTGTTCGACAGCGCCACGGCGGAAGACCGTATTTCCCGCTATTACGGCGTGAAGACGCTCGATGGTTTCGGCGGCTTTTCGCGGGCCGAGATGGCGGCGGCCTCGGCGGCGATCGCCTATGTCGAGAAGACCCAGTTTGCCGAGCGTCCGCCGCTTGGCATTCCCGAGCGCGAAAGCGGTGCTTCGACGCTGTTCATCGACCCGGCGACGCGCACCAACCTCGAATTGGTCAAGACGCAATCGGGTGATCGTAACGGCACGCTGCTCAAGGCGCTCGACCGCACCGTGACCGGCGGCGGCGCGCGGCTTCTGGCCGAACGCCTGATGTCGCCGCTGACCGATCCCGAGCGCATCGCCGAGCGGCTGGATTCGATCACCGCGCTGCTCGACCAGCCGCAGCTGATGGCCGATCTGCGTCAGGCCTTGAAGCATGTGCCGGACATGCCGCGCGCCTTGTCGCGGCTGTCGCTCGGGCGCGGTGGCCCGCGCGATCTCGGCGCTATCCTTGCAGGCACAATGGCGGCGGCCGACGTGGTGCGTCTGTTGAAAACGGGCAATCTTTCGCAGGAACTGGACCTTGCGCTCGATTCCATCCTTGGTTTGCCGGGGGAACTTTCGCGGCGGCTTGCCACGACGCTTTCCGACGAACTGCCGCTCTTGAAGCGCGACGGCGGTTTCGTGCGCCAGGGGGCGAGTGCCGAGCTGGACGAGGTGCGGGCGCTGCGCGACCAGTCGCGGCGGGTGATCGCCGGCCTGCAGCTGAACTATGCCGAGGAAACCGGCATCAAGTCGCTGAAGATCAAATATAACAATGTGCTCGGCTACTTCATCGAGGTGACCGCCGGCAATGCCGGGCCGATGACCGACAGCGACGCGGCCCGCGCCCGCTACATCCATCGCCAGACCATGGCGAACGCGATGCGCTTCACCACGACGGAGCTTGCCGATCTCGAATCGAAGATCGCCAATGCCGCCGACCGGGCGCTGTCCATCGAACTCGAAGCCTTCGATGCGCTTACCAGCCTCGTCGTCGGCGAGGCCGAGGCGATCAAGGGGGCGGCCTTCGCGCTCTCCGTCATCGACGTGTCCGCGGGTCTGGCCTCTCTCGCCGAGGAGCAGGGCTACTGCCGGCCGGTGGTCGATGGCTCGAAGATGTTTGCGATCGATGGCGGCCGCCATCCGGTGGTCGAACAGGCGTTGCGGCGGCAATCGGCCCAGACCTTCGTTGCCAACAGCTGTGATCTCTCGCCGCGCGACGGCGAAGGCGATGGCGCGATCTGGCTTTTGACCGGCCCGAACATGGGCGGTAAATCGACCTTCCTGCGGCAGAACGCGCTGATCGCGATCATGGCGCAGATGGGCTCCTTCGTGCCGGCAGCATCCGCGCATATCGGCATCGTCGACCGGCTGTTCTCCCGTGTCGGCGCTTCCGACGATCTGGCGCGGGGACGCTCGACCTTCATGGTCGAAATGGTCGAGACGGCGGCGATCCTCAATCAGGCGACCGACCGCTCGCTGGTCATCCTCGACGAAATCGGGCGCGGCACGGCGACTTTCGACGGTCTTTCAATCGCCTGGGCGGCGGTCGAGCATCTGCATGAGGGCAATCGCTGCCGCGGGCTGTTCGCCACCCATTTCCATGAGCTGACAGTGCTTTCGGAAAAGCTTGGCCGGCTTTCCAACGCCACCATGCGCGTCAAGGAATGGGACGGCGACGTCATCTTCCTGCACGAGGTCGGGCCGGGGGCGGCGGATCGTTCCTATGGTATTCAGGTGGCGCGTCTCGCCGGCTTGCCGGCCTCCGTCGTGGCGCGGGCCCGCGAAGTGCTCGCCAAGCTCGAAGATGCCGACCGCAAGAACCCGGCCAGTCAGCTGATCGACGATCTTCCGCTGTTCCAGGTGGCGATCCGCCGCGAGGAGGTCGCCAGGGCCGGGCCGTCCAAGGTCGAGGAGGCGTTAAAAAGCCTCAATCCCGATGATATGACCCCGCGCGAGGCCATGGAAGCGCTTTATGCGCTGAAGAAGCAGCTCGGCAACAGCTGACGGCCCCTGTGCAATCCGCGACGAAGCGGCTAAAGCAGTAAGGCGGCGCCGGAAGCGCCGGACAGGAGCACGAGCGGCAGGCGATGAGCAGGAACGACATCGACTTTTCGGACATTCTCGATGTCCCGGCGTTGCGTGCGAAATGCGGCTTCATCGCCTCCGCCTATGCCGAACAGCGCGAGCCGATGCGCCATGCGCTGCTCGCCGCCTTTCGCGAGGCCAACCGCAAGGGCCGCGAGAAGGCCCGCGAACTGTTGGATGCCGATGGCGGCGGGTTGAAATGCGCCATGCGGATTTCCTGGCTGCAGGACCGGTTGATTACCCTGCTGCACGATTTTGCCCTGAACGAGATTTTCGATGCCTCGCAGACGCCGCAGTCCTCGCGGATCGCGGTAGCGGCCGTCGGCGGCTATGGCCGCGGCACGCTGGCGCCCGGCTCCGATATCGATCTCCTGTTCATCCTGCCGGAAAAGAAGGCGGTGTGGAGCGAGCCGGCCATCGAGTTCATGCTCTATATCCTCTGGGATCTCGGCTTCAAGGTCGGCCACGCCACCCGTTCGCTGGAGGATTGCATCCGGCTTTCCCGCAGCGACATGACGATCCGCACCGCTATTCTCGAGGGACGCTATATCTGCGGTTCGCTGGCGCTGACGGAGGAACTGTCCAGCCGCTTCGACGAGGAGATCGTCAAGAACACCGGCCCGGCCTTCATCGCCGCCAAGCTTGCCGAACGCAACGAGCGCCACCGCAAGGCCGGCGATACGCGCTATCTGGTCGAGCCGAACGTCAAGGAAGGGAAGGGGGGCTTACGCGACCTCAACACCCTGTTCTGGATCGCCAAGTATTTCTACCGGGTCAAGCATGCCGCCGATCTGGTGAAGGTCGGCGTGCTCTCGCGCCAGGAACTGAAGCTGTTCGACAAGTCCGAGGATTTCCTCTGGGCGGTGCGCTGCCACATGCACTTCCTGACCGGCAAGGCGGAGGAGCGGCTGTCCTTCGATATCCAGCGCGAGATCGCCGAACGTCTCGGCTATCACGATCATCCGGGCATGACGGCGGTCGAGCGCTTCATGAAGCACTATTTCCTCGTCGCCAAGGACGTCGGCGACCTCACCCGCATTTTTTGCGCGGCGCTGGAAGACCAGCAGGCCAAGCAGCTTCCGGGGCTTGGGGCGGCCATTTCCCGCTTTACCCACCGGACGCGCAAGATCGCCGGCTCGCTGGAGTTCGTCGACGACGGCGGCCGCATTGCGCTGGCAAGCCCCGATGTCTTCAAGACGGACCCGGTCAACCTCATCCGCATCTTCCATGTGGCCGATATCAACGAACTCGAATTCCATCCGGCGGCGTTGAAGCAGGTGACCCGGTCGCTGGGGCTGATCACCCAGGCCGTGCGCGACAACGAGGAGGCCAACCGCCTCTTCATCTCGATCCTGACTTCGAAGCGTCAGCCGGAATTGATCCTGCGGCGCATGAACGAGGCCGGCGTGCTCGGCCGCTTCATTCCCGAATTCGGCAAGATCGTCTCGCTGATGCAGTTCAACATGTACCACCATTATACGGTGGACGAACATCTCTTGCGTGCGGTCGATATCCTTTCGAGCATCGACCAGGGACGCGACAAGGAAGCGCATCCGCTTGCCGACAAGCTGATGCCGAGTATCGAGGACCGCACGGCGCTTTTTGTTGCGGTGCTGCTGCACGATGTCGCCAAGGGCCGGCCGGAAGATCATTCCAGCGCCGGCGCCAAGGTGGCGCGCAAGCTTGGGCCGCGCTTCGGGCTGACGCCGAAGCAGACGGAAACGGTGGCCTGGCTGATCGAAGAGCACCTGACGATGTCGATGGTCGCCCAGACCCGCGACCTCAACGACCGCAAGACGATCATCGATTTCGCCGACCGGGTGCAATCGCTCGACCGGCTGAAGATGCTGTTGATCCTGACGGTCTGCGATATCCGCGCCGTGGGACCCGGCGTGTGGAACGGCTGGAAGGGCCAGCTGCTGCGCACGCTTTACTACGAAACCGAGCTTCTGCTCTCCGGCGGCTTTTCGGAAATGCCGCGCAAGGAGCGCGCCGCCCATGCGGCAGACGTGCTTTTCGAGGCGCTGGCGGACTGGAGCCAGAAGGACCGCAAGACCTACACCAAGCTGCACTATCAGCCCTATCTGCTCTCCGTGCCGCTGGAGGATCAGGTCCGCCACGCGCATTTCATCCGCGAGGCCGACAAGACGGGCCGGGCGCTGGCGACGATGGTGCGCACCCACCAGTTCCACGCGATCACCGAAATCACCGTGCTGTCGCCGGACCATCCGCGTCTGCTTGCGGTGATCGCCGGCGCCTGTGCGGCAGCCGGTGCAAACATCGTCGATGCGCAGATCTTCACCACCTCGGATGGCCGGGCGCTGGACACGATCCTCGTCAACCGCGAGTTCACGGTCGATGGCGATGAGACACGCCGGGCGGCCAATATCGGCAAGCTGATCGAGGACGTGCTGTCGGGCAAGAAGCGCCTGCCGGAGGTGATCGCCAGCCGCACCAAGAGCCGCAAGCGCACCAAGGCGTTTACGGTGACGCCGGCCGTCACCATCTCCAATACGCTCTCCAACAAGTTCACCGTCATCGAGGTCGAATGCCTCGACAGGCCGGGCCTGTTGTCGGAGATGACGGCGGTGCTGGCCGATCTTTCGCTCGACATCGCGTCGGCTCATATCACCACCTTCGGCGAGAAGGTCATCGATACCTTCTACGTCACCGATCTCGTTGGCCAGAAAATCGTCAACGAAAGCCGCCACAGCCACATTTCCGCCCGCCTCAAGGCCGTCATGTCCGATGAGGTGGACGAGGCACGCGACCGCATGCCCGCCGGCATCATCGCGCCGCAGAACAGCGGGCGGGCGGGCCTATCCCGAAAGTCCAGGGCAGAAACATGAGTCTCGTTCGAAAATTCGCCACCGTTGGCGGCGCCACGCTCGGCAGCCGCGTGCTCGGCTTTGCCCGCGAAACCCTGATGGCGGCGGCACTCGGCACCGGTCCGATGGCGGATGCCTTCTATGCGGCCTTCCGGTTTCCGAACCTCTTTCGCCGGCTGTTTGCCGAGGGTGCCTTCAATGCCGCCTTCGTGCCGTTGTTTGCCAAGGAGATCGAGGCGAACGGCATCGACGGCGCCAAGCGTTTTTCCGAAGAGGTGCTGGGCGTTCTCTTCACCGTGCTGCTTTTGATCACCATCGTCATGGAACTGGCGATGCCGTGGCTGGTCTCATGGATCATCGCTCCCGGTTTCGATGCGGGGACGGAAAAGTTCGACGTCACCGTCAAGCTGGCGGCGGTGATGTTTCCCTATCTGATGTGCATGTCGCTGACGGCGATGCTATCGGGCATGCTGAACTCGCTGCATCACTATTTTGCCGCCGCGATCGCGCCGGTTTTCCTGAATATCGCCCTGATCGCCGCCCTCGGCTACGGCCTTTTGACCGGCGCCGATCCGCTGGCGACGGCCTGGTATCTTTCCTGGGGCGTACTGGTCGCCGGCATTTTGCAGATGGCCGTGCTCTATGTCGGGGTGCTGCATGCGGGCATGCGCTTCGGGCTGGCGCGGCCGCGCTTTACGCCGAATGTAAAACGCCTGCTCTGGCTCGCGCTGCCGGCGGCCGTCACGGGCGGCATCACCCAGATCAACCAGATCATCGGCCAGATGATCGCCTCCACCAAGGACGGCGCGATCGCGGTGCTGCAATATGCAGACCGCGTCTATCAGTTGCCGCTCGGCGTCGTCGGTATCGCCGTCGGTGTCGTGCTTTTGCCGGAATTGTCGCGGGCGCTGCGCTCCGGCCATGAGCGCGAAGCGGCGAACCTGCAAAACCGCTCGCTGGAATTCGTGCTGTTTTTGACGCTGCCGGCCGCCGGTGCGCTCTGGGTCATCTCCGATGAGATCGTGCGGGTGCTTTACGAGCGTGGGGCCTTCTCGGCCGATACGACGAGCACCGTTGCCGCGACGCTGGCGATCTACGGTCTCGGACTGCCCGCCTTCGTGGCCATCAAGTCGCTCAATCCCGGCTTCTTCGCCCGCGAGGATACCAAGACACCGATGCGGATCACCGGTCTTTCGGTGGCGGTCAATTGCGCGCTTGCGGTGTCGCTCTTCCCGTTCTTCGCCGAGCGCGGCATCGCCACTGCGGAAGCGACCTCAGGCTGGCTGACGGCAACGCTTCTTTTTGCGACACTGATCCGGCGCGGGCATTGGAATTGGGAAAATGCGCTGGCTTTCCGCGTGCTGCGGCTTCTGATCGCCACGGTCATCATGGGTCTGGTGCTGAACTATGCCTCCGCCGCCCTGTCGGACTGGCTTGCGCCCCAAAGCCCGCTTCTCACCCAGCTTTCGGCGCTAATGATGCTGATCGGCCTTGCCATGGTCGTCTATTTCTCCGTGGCCTTCCTGATCGGCGGCGCGGATGCCTCGATGATCCGGCGCAACCTGAAGCGCAAGGCGCAGGCCGCGTCATCCGCCGAATCTTGATGCGAGCGGACAGAAGCCCATCAGCAATTCCGCTTGATCGCGCCAGATGCCTTGTGCATAAGCGCGGCCATCTTCAACAGAGCCAGAGCAATCTAGGCCCTCCACAAGCCTGATCGAGGACACGATGTCAGAATTCAAGCCGCTGGTCTTTTCCGGCGTTCAGCCGACCGGCAATCTTCATCTCGGCAATTATCTCGGCGCTATCAGAAAGTTCGTGGCGCTGCAGGAAAACAACGACTGCATTTATTGCGTCGTCGACCTGCATGCGCTGACCGCCCAGCTGGTGCATGAGGATATGCGCAACCAGATCCGCTCGATTGCCGCTGCCTTCATCGCGTCGGGCATCGATCCGAAGAAGCACATCGTTTTCAACCAGTCGGCCGTGCCGCAGCATGCCGAGCTTGCCTGGATCTTCAACTGCGTCGCGCGCATCGGCTGGATGGAACGCATGACCCAGTTCAAGGACAAGACCGGCGGCAAGAATGCCGAGCAGGTCTCGCTCGGCCTGCTCGCCTATCCGAGCCTGATGGCCGCCGACATCCTCGTCTACCGCGCCACGCATGTTCCGGTTGGAGACGACCAGAAGCAGCATCTGGAACTGGCCCGCGATATCGCCATGAAGTTCAACATCGACTTCAAGGATCATATCGCGCCGACCGGCTACGGCATCGACATCAAGGTCGGCGAAGAGCCGGTGCATGCCTATTTCCCGATGGTGGAGCCGCTGATCGGCGGGCCGGCGCCGCGGGTCATGAGCCTGCGCGACGGCACCAAGAAGATGTCGAAATCGGATGCCTCCGATCTTTCGCGCATCAACCTTCTCGACGATGCCGAGACGATTTCCAAGAAAATCCGCAAGGCCAAGACCGACCCGGATGCGTTGCCAAGCGAAACCGATGGCCTGAAGGGCCGTCCCGAAGCGGAAAATCTCGTCGGCATCTACGCGGCGCTTTCCGACAAGACCAAGCAGCAGGTGCTCGATGAATTCGGCGGCCAGCAGTTCTCGGTCTTCAAGCCGGCGCTGATCGATCTTTCCGTCGCCGTATTGTCGCCGATCACCGGCGAGATGCGCCGCCTGATGGACGACACCAGCCACATCGATGCCATCCTGCGCGACGGCGGCGAGCGGGCGCGGGCGCGGGCGGAAGTGACGATGCGGGAAGTCCGCGAGATCATCGGCTTCCTGCAGTAAAAAGAGGTCTTGCGGCCAACCGGAACGAGTGTAAGAGTCCGGCCATGGTTTCGACACGACTCTCACGACTGGAAGGTCACCGCCGTAAATTCATGGCGGTGATCGACGATACTCCCGAATGCAGCCGCGCCGTCCATTACGCCGGCATGCGCGCCAAGAACTCCGGCGGCGGGGTGGTTTTGCTTTACGTGATCGCCGATGGCGATTTCCAGCAATGGCTGGGTGTCGAGGCGGTGATGCGGGCCGAAGCGCGGGCCGAGGCCGAGGCGACGCTTGCCAAGATCGCCCAGACCGTGCGCGAGACGATCGGCATCGAGCCGGAAATGGTGATCCGCGAGGGCAGCGCCACCGAGCAGATTTACGGCCTGATCGAGGAAGACCGCGACATCGCCATTCTGGTGCTGGCCGCCGGCTCTGCCAAGGATGGTCCAGGCCCGCTCGTCTCCTCGATTGCAGGCAAGACGGCAGCCTTTCCGATTCCCGTCACCGTCATCCCCGACAGCCTGACGGATGCGGAGATCGATGCGCTGAGCTGACGCAGTGTAAAGCGCCCGTCGCGCTTGATGTCGCGGGTTGATCAGCCTATATATTGTTTTGAATTATTCTAAACTCGGCCGCACATCTCCCCGGCCGATGCAGGAGAGCGAGATGTTCATTCAGACCGAAGCAACGCCGAACCCGGCGACCCTCAAGTTCCTGCCCGGCAAGGTGGTGATGGAACACGGCACGGCGGAATTCCGCGACAGCGAGGAAGCTGCCGCCGGCTCGTCGCTCGCCGCCCGCCTGTTCATGATCCCCGGCGTGACCGGCGTCTATTTCGGCTATGATTTCATCACCGTCACCAAGCAGGATCAGGAATGGCAGCACCTGAAGCCGGCGATCCTCGGCTCGATCATGGAACACTTCATGTCCGGTCAGCCGGTCATGGCGATTCACAGCCGCGCCGAAGAAAGCGATCTCGAAGGCGAGTTCTTCGATGCGGGCGACGAAACCATCGTCGCGACGATCAAGGAACTCTTGGAAACCCGCGTGCGCCCGGCCGTGGCCCAGGATGGCGGCGACATCACCTTCAAGGGTTTCCGTGATGGCACGGTTTTCCTCAACATGAAGGGTGCCTGCTCGGGTTGCCCATCTTCGACGGCGACGCTGAAGCACGGCGTCCAGAACCTGCTTCACCACTTCGTGCCGGAGGTTCAGGCGGTCGAAGCCGTCTGATCGGCTTCGCATCCCATGATCGTTCTTGCTCTCGATACGGCCGGGACGGGCTGTTTTGCCGCTCTCTATGATAGCGCCGAAGACCGTGTGCTGGGTTCGGCCGGTGCCGATATCGGTCGTGGCCATGCCGAGCAACTGATGGCCTTCATCGACGAGGCGCTGGCCGCCAGCAGCAGGGCGCTTGCCGATGTCGAGCGGGTTGCCGTCACCATCGGTCCCGGCTCCTTTACCGGCATTCGTGTGGGGGTGGCTGCGGCGAGGGGGTTTGCACTCTCGCTCGGCGTTCCCGCTGTCGGCGTTTCGCGGCTTGCGGCGCTTGCGGCAGCGGCCGCAAGGGACAATCCGGGACGGCCGATCGCGGTGGTCATGGATGCCAAGCGCGACGAAGTCTATGCCCAGATGTTTTCCGCCGGTCTTGCCGAGCTGACGCCGCCGGAGGCGCTCGAGATTGCGGATGCCGTCACCCGTTTCCGGGACTATGATGGTATCGTTTGCGGTTCCGGTGCCTCGCTGGTGTCAGCCATGCCGAACGGCAGCGATCTCACTGAGATCGGCGTCGTTGCGAAACTCGGCGCTTACGCTGATCCAGCTCAGGGCAAGCCGAAGCCGCTTTATTTACGGGGTCCCGATGTGAAGCCGCAGGCCGGCTTTGCCGTTGCCCGAGCATGAGTGCCGTCCATGGCCCTGACAGACTATTTTGTCCGCAAAGCGGAATTTGATGTCTTCGCCCTCGAGGCCGAGCATCTGGCACAGGCTGCCGCCATCCATAAGCAGCGTTTTTCCGCCCATTGGAGCGATGGCGAGCTGCATCGTCTGCTGGTGCAGGACACCGTCTTCGGCTTCATCGCGGGGCAGGTGAATGCGAGCCGACCGGCGATCGGCGGCTTCGTTCTGGCGCGGGTGGCGGCTGGCGAAGCGGAAATCCTGACCATCGGCGTCGACCCGCGTTACGAGCGCCACGGCCTCGGCTGGCGGCTGATGCGGGCGGCGCTGCGCGAGGCGCGCGACAAGGCGGCCGACAGCATGTTCCTCGAAGTAGACGAGACCAATCTGGCGGCCATCGGCCTCTATCGCAAGCTCGGTTTTGCCAAGGTCGGCGAGCGGCGGGCCTATTATCAGCACGCTAACCGTGCGCCGACGGCCGCCCTTGTCATGCGGCTCGATCTTGATTAGCCCTTGCCCCTGATATCAGGAAAAGCCGGGAAGCCTTTGCAGAGTTCGTCGATCCATTCGCCCATCCGGAAGGGCTTTTGCCATGAGGATTGATCCCGGTTCCGTCCTCAACTGGCTGCGTATCGGCGTATGCCTGACCGTTCTTGTGGCTGCCACGTTCCTCATCGCGCCAATCCAGGTGCTGGCTCTGTGGCTGGACCGGCCGCTCAGGCGCACTCTGCCGCGCTACTGGCACCGTCTGGCCTGCCGGCTCATCGGTATCCGCGTAACCGTGCATGGGGCGCTGGACCGCCAGCGGCCGCTGATGCTGGTGTCCAATCATGCCAGCTGGAAGGATATCCTGGTGCTCGGCTCGATTGCCGATGTGGTCTTCGTCGCCAAGTCGGATGTGAAGTCATGGCCGGTCTTCGGCCTATTGGCGCGGCTGCAGGCGACGATTTTCGTGCGGCGGGAAGAAAAGCGCACGACCGGAAATCAGGTCAACGAGATCGGCCAGCGGCTGGCGGCCGGCGAGATCGTCGTGCTGTTTCCCGAGGGCACGACCTCGGACGGCAACCGTCTGCTGGAGATCAAGACCTCACTCTTCGGCGCCGCCGCCGCTGCTGTGCCGCTCTCGCCGACCGGGACCGTGCATGTGCAACCTGTCGCAATCGCCTATACGGGCGTGCATGGCATGCCGATGGGGCGCTATCATCGCCCGATCGCGGCCTGGCCGGGCGACATTCCGATGCTGCCGCATCTGATCGGTATCCTGAAGGAAGGGGCGGTCGATGTCGACGTCATCTTCGGCGAGCAGATCAGCTATACGGCCGAGAGCAACCGCAAGCTGGTGAGCCGCCAGATCGAAAAGCGGATGCGGGACATGCTGTCCCTGAAACTGCGCGGCCGCTAACCCTAAAAACGCTTCAAATCCGGGCTTTCATGCTCTATGGAAGCCCCATGACCGAGGAAATCGCAACGCTCTCCGGCGCGCAGGACGCGCCCGTCGCTCACCAGAACACCCGCAAGGTCTTCGTGAAGACCTACGGCTGTCAGATGAATGTCTACGATTCCGATCGCATGCAGGATGCGCTGGCCAAGGACGGCTATGTCGCGACCGATGTGATGGAGGATGCCGATCTCGTTCTTCTCAACACCTGTCATATCCGCGAAAAGGCGGCCGAGAAGGTCTATTCGGCCCTCGGGCGCCTGCGCGAATTGAAAAAGAAGAAGGCCGGCGAAGGCCGCGAGATGATGATCGGCGTTGCCGGCTGCGTCGCGCAGGCCGAGGGCGACGAAATTTTGCGCCGTGCCCCGGCCGTGGATCTGGTCATCGGCCCGCAGACCTATCACCGCCTGCCGGAAGCCTTGAAGCGCGTGAAGCGCGGCGAGCGCGTGCTTGAGACCGATTATGCGATCGAGGACAAGTTCGAGCATCTGCCGGCCCCGGAAAGGGCAAAGACGCGGGCGCGGGGTGTTACCGCGTTTCTCACCGTGCAGGAAGGCTGCGACAAGTTCTGCAGCTTCTGCGTGGTGCCCTATACGCGGGGGTCCGAGGTTTCCCGTCCGGCCGCGCAGATCGTTGCGGAAGCCCGCAAGCTGGTCGAAGGCGGGGTGCGTGAGCTGACGCTGCTCGGCCAGAACGTCAATGCCTGGCATGGTGCCGGCCCCGATGGCGCCGAATGGGGCCTTGGCGAATTGCTGCATCATCTCGCAGGCATCGAGGGCCTTGCACGGCTGCGCTATACCACGAGCCATCCGCGCGACATGGATGACGGCCTGATATCGGCCCACCGCGACCTGCCGCAGCTGATGCCCTATCTGCATCTTCCGGTGCAATCCGGCTCCGACCGCATCCTGAAAGCCATGAACCGGCGCCATACGGCCGCCGAATATCTGGCGCTGATCCATCGCATCAAACAGGCGCGTCCTGATCTCGCTTTGTCCGGCGATTTCATCGTCGGTTTCCCCGGCGAGACCGACGAGGACTTCGAAGACACGCTGCGGCTGGTCGAGGCCGTGGGTTATGCACAGGCGTTTTCGTTCAAATATTCGACCCGTCCGGGAACGCCAGGGGCCGATCTGAAAGATCAGGTGCCGGAAGACGTCAAAGCCAACCGCTTGGAAAGATTGCAGGCTTTGCTTCTGAAACAGCAGCATGCCTTCGCCGAAGCGTGCGTCGGGCGTGAAATCGACCTGCTTCTGGAGAAGCCGGGCCGCATGCCGGGCCAGCTGATCGGCCGTTCGCCCTGGCTGCAATCTGTGAATGTTGATGCAAAGTCATCGCAAATCGGTGACATTGTCAGAGTACGAATCACAGGCACCGGCCCTAACAGTTTGTTTGCCGACATGGTAAGCTGAGGGCTGAACCTCCAAGGGAGCTTTGCCGCTTGAACGGACACGAATTGGTTTCTTCTTCACCGCGCCAGTCGAAAACATCCGCGACAGACGTCAATCACTTCGTGCTTACTTTCGAGAACAATCGCTTTGCAAGCGAGCTTTTCGGTCAGTTCGATCAGAATTTGAAATTGCTGGAGCAACTGCTCCACATCGAGGCCCGACCGCGCGGCAATTCCGTGGCGATCTCCGGCGATGTGCTGGCAACCAACCAGGCCCGCCGGGCGCTCGATTTCCTCTATGGCCGCCTGCAGAGTGGCGGGAGCATAGATGCGTCGGATGTCGAGGGCGCGGTTCGGATGGCGGTTGCCGCCGATGACCAGCTGCAGCTGCCGACAATGGAAAAGAAGGCCAAATTGAACCTCGCGCAAATCTCCACGCGCAAAAAGACGATCGTTGCCCGCACCCCGACGCAGGACGCCTATATGCGCGCGCTGGAGCGGTCCGAGCTTGTCTTCGGCGTCGGTCCGGCCGGCACCGGCAAGACCTATCTCGCCGTTGCTCATGCCGCGCAGCTTCTGGAGCGCGGCGCCGTCGATCGCATCATCCTGTCGCGCCCGGCCGTCGAAGCCGGTGAGCGCCTGGGCTTCCTGCCCGGCGACATGAAGGAAAAGGTCGATCCCTATCTGCGCCCGCTTTATGACGCGCTCTACGACATGATGCCCGGCGACAAGGTGGAGCGGGCGATCACCGCCGGCGTCATCGAAATCGCGCCGCTCGCCTTCATGCGCGGCCGAACCCTTGCCAATGCCGCCGTCATCCTCGACGAAGCCCAGAACACCACATCCATGCAGATGAAGATGTTCTTGACGCGTCTAGGCGAAAACGGCCGCATGATCGTCACCGGCGATCCGAGCCAGGTCGACCTGCCGCGCGGCGTGAAATCCGGCCTCGTCGAGGCGCTGCAGATTTTGAAGGGCGTCGAGGGCGTGTCCGTCGTGCGCTTCAAGGATGTCGATGTCGTGCGCCATCCGATGGTGGCGCGCATCGTGCGCGCCTATGAGGCGCAGACCGCCGTGCAGGACGAAAGCGAGCTGGGCGACCGCTGAGGCGGTCGTCGACCGTCATGAGCAATCTCGATATCCAGATCAGCGTCGAGGTGGGCGAATGGCCCTCCGAAGACGCCCTTCAGAGTTTTTGCGAACGCGTGCTGGAAAAGGCCGCGGCGTTTCTCGTCGAGCAGGAAAAGCAGCCTTTCCCCGACATGGCGCCGGAGCTTTCGCTGGTTTTCACCGACGATGCCTCGATTCGCGAGATCAATGCGGAATGGCGCAATATCGACAAGCCGACCAACGTCTTGTCCTTCCCCGCTTTCCCGGTCGAGCCGGGCAAGATGCCGGGGCCGATGCTGGGCGATATCATCCTGGCGCAGGAGACGATCGCCCTTGAAGCGGCCGATCTCGGCAAGCCCTTCGATGAGCATCTGACCCATCTGCTCGTCCATGGATTCCTGCATCTTTTCGGCTACGACCACATCCATGCCGGCGATGCGGAAAGAATGGAAGGGCTTGAGACTCGCATTTTGGCCGATCTTGGGTTATCTGATCCCTATGGGGACAGTGATCCCGTATGATAGTTTGGAACGATGAGCGATTTTAAAGCACAGCCGGCCGCGGCTGGAAGGGACGAGGCGGAAGCCTCAAGTTCGGACGAGGCGGGCAGTAGTAGCGCCGCCGCGCAGAAACCTGAGAGCGGCAAATCATCCTCCTTCTGGAGCCGGGCAGCGCGGATTTTCCGCGGGGCAAACAATGCAAGCCTGCGCGACGATCTCGCCGATGCGCTGATGACCGACGCCGGCACCGACACCGCCTTTTCGCCCGGCGAACGGGCGATGCTCAACAACATCCTGCGCTTCCGCGAAATCCGTGTCGAGGACGTCATGGTGCCGCGTGCCGATATCGAGGCGGTAGACCAGAGCATCACCGTCGGCGAGCTGATGGTGATCTTCGAGGAATCCGGCCGTTCGCGCATGCCGGTCTATAGCGAAAGCCTCGACGACCCGCGCGGCATGGTCCATATCCGCGACCTGCTTTCCTATGTGACCAAGCAGGCCCGCAACAAGCGCCGCACCGGCACGCGCGCTGCTGCAGCCTCTACCGCGGACAAAGCGGAAAAAGCCCCGCGTCAGCCGAAGGCTGTCTTCGATCTCGGCCGCGTCGATCTTTCCAAGACCGTGGAAGAGGCGGGCATCGTCCGCCAGGTGCTGTTCGTGCCGCCGTCGATGCACGCCTCCGACCTGATGCAGCGCATGCAGGCCGCCCGTATCCAGATGGCGCTGGTCATCGACGAATATGGCGGCACCGATGGTCTGGCATCGCTGGAAGACATCGTCGAAATGGTCGTCGGCGATATCGAGGATGAGCATGACGATGAAGAAGTCATGTTCGCCAAGACCTCGGACGACGTTTTCGTCGCCGATGCCCGCGCCGAGCTGGAAGATATAGCCGCCGCGATCGGCCCTGATTTCGACGTGCGCGAGCAGCTCGAGGATGTCGACACGCTCGGCGGCCTCGTCTTCGCCTCGCTCGGCCGCATCCCGGCCCGCGGCGAAGTCGTGCAGGCGATCCCTGGCTTCGAGTTCCAGGTGCTGGATGCCGATCCGCGGCGCGTGAAGCGCGTGCGGATCGTCAGAAAGCGCCCGGCCGCCTCCCGCCGCCGCCCGCTGCAGAAGGGCGAAGAGGAAACCGGCGCCGAGATGATCGCCACGCCGGAGGCCAATCCGTTACGGGATACCGGATGATAGGACCCGTGGTTCTAATGTAGAAATGCCCGCCTCGACAGGCGGGCATTTTCGTTTCCGCCGCGCGCCCCGCCGCCGAATGGCGAAGCTTCGTAGGGTGGCAGGACAAACCCCCGCTTTTTTGGAACACTGCGCCTGCATTGATTCGGGGTGCGGCCGCGTGGGTGACAACCCGCGAACAGCGAGGGGAACGATATGGAGTGGCTTTCTGGCAGGATCATGCTGTTGTCGGGAGCGAAGCGGGCGGTTGTCGCGTTTCTTGCCGGGCTCCTGACGGTGCTCGCCCTGCCACCCTTCGGCATCTTCATCGTTCCGTTCCTGACCTTTCCGGTCCTTGTCTGGCTGATGGACGGCGCCACGGGAAATCCCGATCATGGCCTGCCGCGCCGCGCCTTTCCGGCCTTTGCCATCGGCTGGTGCTTCGGTTTCGGCTATTTCCTCGGCGGGCTCTGGTGGCTGGGCAATGCGTTGCTGGTGGAGGCGGATGATTTCGCCTGGGCGCTGCCGCTTGCCGTCATCGGTCTTCCCGCCGTTCTTGCTGTCTATTACGGGCTGGCGACGGTGCTGGCGCGCATGCTTTGGTCGGATGGGCTCGGGCGTATTGCAGCACTTGCGCTGGCCTTCGGCATTGTCGAATGGGTGAGGGGCTTCCTGCTCACCGGGTTCCCCTGGAATGCCATCGGTTATGCGGCCATGCCGGCGCCGGTGATGATGCAGTCGGCTGTCGTCTTCGGTCTTGCCGGCATGAACGGGCTGGCGGTGTTCGTCTTTGCGATGCCGGCGCTGATCGGCACGCGCAAGGGCGCGGGGCTCGGCCTCTCGCTTGCGGCGCTGCTGGTCGCCGCCCATCTCGGCTACGGTTACTGGCGTCTGCCCGCGCCGGCAGTACCGGAGGCGGGGCTGTCGGTGAGGCTGGTGCAGCCGGTGATCGACCAGTCGACAAAGCTCGACGATGCCGCGCGCGAAGAGATTTTCACCGCCCATCTCCAACTGACCGCGTCAGCGCCGGCCGAGGGCGGCAAACGGCCGGACCTCGTCGTCTGGCCGGAAACCTCGGTGCCGTTCCTCCTGACGGAAAATCCGGACGCACTCGTCAGCATCGCCGACGTCTTGCAGGAGGGGCAGGTGCTGCTTGCCGGCGCCGTGCGGGGCGAAAATGCCGGCACGGGGCTTCCGCCGCGCTATTACAACTCCGTCTACGCCATCGACGATCGCGGCCAGATCATCGGCGCGGCCGACAAACTGCATCTCGTGCCCTTCGGCGAATAC
Source organism: Rhizobium sp. Root1212 (assembly GCF_001424985.1). GTDB lineage: Bacteria > Pseudomonadota > Alphaproteobacteria > Rhizobiales > Rhizobiaceae > Pararhizobium. The sequence continues at coordinate 1,129,227 of NZ_LMDA01000001.1, read as the reverse complement.
CTGCCGCTCGAAGGCATGTTGTCCTCGCTCGGTCTGCAGTCGGTCGCGGCTTCCATGCCCGGCGGTTTTTCGGCGGCGGCGAGCCGTTCTCTGCTGACGCTGCCGGATGGCAAGGTGCTCTACCCCCTGATCTGTTACGAGGCGATCTTCCCCGAGGAGATCGGCGACGAGGCGCTGCGGGCCGACATGCTGCTGAATATCACCAACGATGCCTGGTTCGGGGATACGCCCGGACCCTATCAGCACTTCCAGCAGGCCGAACTCAGGGCGGTCGAAACCGGCGTTCCGCTGGTGCGCGGCGCCAATAGCGGCATCTCCGCCGTGGTCAACGGCTATGGCGAAGTTGTATCGGGCGCCGCCTTCAACGTTAAAGGTGTCGTGGACACAATCTTGCCGGGAAAGGTCGCGATACCTTTTACGCCGGGCCAACAGCGTCGGAATGCGCTGCTCGCCGCGGTTATGTCGCTCGCGGTTGCGCTGGTTTCTCGCAGTAGTTTTGTTTTTAGGGTGAATTGACCAAAAACCCCTAAAATTGCATAGTAGCAATTACCATGGGCCTAAACCTATGGTCGGAGGGTTTCCGCCCTGGCTTCACAACGTGGCGTGTAGCCTGCCCTCCGGCAGCATCCAAATTCGTGGATGCTGAACTTCGCGTATTGGGAACCGTTATGATTGAGAACAAAAAGAAGCCGAATCCGATCGACATCCATGTCGGCAGCCGGATTCGCCTTCGTCGCACCATGCTGGGCATGAGCCAGGAAAAGCTCGGGGAAGCTTTGGGGATTACGTTCCAGCAGATCCAGAAATACGAAAAGGGAACCAACCGGGTCGGCGCCAGCCGTCTGCAGAACATTTCGGCGATCCTGAATGTTCCGGTGTCCTTCTTTTTCGAAGATGCTCCTGGCGACAGTGCATCCGGCGTGTCCGGCATGGCCGAAGCCTCGAGCTCCAACTACGTGGTTGATTTCCTGTCGTCTTCGGAAGGTCTGCAGCTAAACCGCGCCTTCGTGAAGATCGGCGACCCCAAGGTTCGCCGCAAGCTGGTCGACCTGGTCAAGGCACTGGCGGCGGAAGCTGAGGCCGAATAGGCCAAGGCAAAGCAATCACGCAAAAAAAGCGGCCGAAAGCGCCGCTTTTTTTGTGCCCTGAGATAGGCCGCACGCCTGCGGTGAAGGCAGTTCGTAAAACCGCTGCACAGTTTTGCGCGACATGCTCCGAAAGACGCACAATCTTTTTCGTGACTTTGACATAAAGATATATTTATATCCTTGTGTCATTGTCATTTGCTGTCAGACTGACTACACCGAGCAAGACGTCTTTCTTTGAGGGGAATTCCCGCATGCGTGCCAATTACCTGTTTACAAGCGAGTCCGTGGCGGAAGGTCATCCGGACAAGGTTTGCGACCGGATTTCGGATGAGATCGTCGATCTCGTCTACCGCGAAGCCGCCAAGACCGGCGTCGATCCGTGGAGCGTGCGCATCGCTTGTGAAACCCTGGCAACGACCAACCGTGTCGTCATCGCCGGTGAAGTGCGTCTGCCTCCGAGTCTTATGAAGACCGACAAGGACGGCAACTCCGTCATCAACCCGTCGAAATTCAAGTCCGCCGCCCGCAAGGCGATCCGCGAGATCGGCTACGAGCAGGACGGCTTCCACTGGAAGAGCGCCAAGATCGACGTGCTCCTGCATTCGCAGTCGGCCGATATCGCCCAAGGGGTGGACAACGCCGCCGACAAGCAGGGCGACGAAGGTGCCGGCGACCAGGGCATCATGTTCGGCTACGCCTGCCGCGAAACCGAAGAGCTGATGCCGGCGCCGATCTATTATTCGCACCGCATCCTCCATCTGCTCGCTGCCGCCCGTAAAAAGGGCGAGGGCGATGCCGGCAAGCTCGGGCCGGATGCCAAGAGCCAGGTCACGGTCCGTTACGTCGATGGCAAGCCGGCCGAAGTCGCCTCGATCGTGCTTTCCACCCAGCATCTCGATGACAGCTGGGATTCGGACAAGGTGCGCGCGGTCGTCGAGCCCTACATCCGCGAAGCCCTGCACGATATCGCCATCGCCGAGGATTGCGCCTGGTACATCAACCCCACCGGCAAGTTCGTCATCGGCGGCCCGGATGGTGACGCCGGCCTCACTGGCCGCAAGATCATCGTCGACACCTACGGCGGAGCAGCTCCGCACGGCGGCGGCGCCTTCTCCGGCAAGGACACGACCAAGGTCGACCGTTCGGCGGCTTACGTCGCCCGCTATCTCGCCAAGAACGTCGTGGCCGCCGGCCTTTCCGACCGCTGCACGATCCAGCTTTCCTATGCCATCGGCGTTGCCCAGCCGCTGTCGATCTATGTCGATCTGCACGGCACCGGCAAGGTGACCGAGGATGAGGTGGAAGCCGCGATCCGCAAGACGATCGATCTTTCGCCGTCCGGCATCCGCCGCCATCTCGACCTCAACAAGCCGATCTATGCCAAGACGTCGGCTTACGGCCATTTCGGGCGCAAGGCCGGCCGCGACGGTTCCTTCTCCTGGGAGAAGCTGGACCTCGTGAAGCCGCTGAAGGACGCGCTGAAGGAAAACAGCCTGAAGGCTGCCTGACGCCCGTCGCGCAAACGTGCGCAGCGGTTTTGCGATAACGATGCGCGCAACAAAAATGCCGCCTCTGGACGGAGAGCGCCATTAGACAGTAAAGAGCGGGGGCTTCCTTTTGGGAGGCCGCCGCTTTTTCTATTCGAAAGACCACGCCATGACCGAACAGCACCGCAGCCGCTCGACCGAAGCCTTCTTCGGCCGCCGCAAAGGCAAACCCTTGCGCACCCAGCAGGCCGGCTATCTGGAAACGGTGCTGCCGCTGCTCAAGCTCGACCTTTCCCAGCCGGGGCCGGAGGATTTGAAGAGCCTGTTTCGGCACCCTGTCGAGAAGGTGCGGCTGGAGATCGGCTTCGGCGGCGGCGAGCACCTGATCCATCGCGCCGTCGAAAACCCCAAGACGGGCTTCATCGGCGTCGAGCCCTTCGTCAATTCCATGGCCAAGTTGATCGGTCATATCGAGGAGAAGGGCGCAGAAAATATCCGGCTCTATGACGATGACGCCACACAGGTTCTAGACTGGATGCCGGAGGCCTCAGTCGATCAGATCGATCTGCTCTATCCCGATCCGTGGCCGAAGCGGAAGCACTGGAAGCGGCGCTTCGTGTCGAAGGTCAATCTCGACCGCTTTGCGCGCGTGTTGAAGCCGGGCGGAATTTTCTGCTTCGCCTCGGATATCGATACCTATGTGAACTGGACGCTGCTCAAGTGCCGCGACCATCAGGCCTTCGAATGGACGGCGAAAAATGCCTCCGACTGGCTGACGCCCTATGCGGGATGGCCGAGCACGCGCTACGAGGCCAAGGCAAGGCGCGAGGGCAGAAGCTCGGCCTATCTCACATTCCGGCGCGTCTGATCAGACGCGCCTCTTACCGCATATACAATCGCCTTAGTGCAGGCTGACGGTCTTCAGGTCGTCTTCGGCCGCCTTGAAGAAGGTGCTTGAGCGGTTGTCGGTAAGAAGGATCGGCGTGCCATCGGCGCCGAACAGGGCCCAAAGATCGAGGCCGGGGTCCATGTCCGGTGCTTCCGGGAAGCAGCGGGAAACCTCGTCCGAACGCATTTTCCTGATGTAGCCGACTTCACCGGCGCCGAGATGAGCGAGATCGTTCTTCGAGAGCGGCGCGCTGACGTTTTTCAGTCCCATGAGTCTTGCTCCGTGGCTTTACGACCGGGCATCGGGTGATGCACCGATTCGTAAGACTTGCGTTCCGCCCGAACCCCTGGAAATCCGGGATTTTCGGCGGTCAAAGCGAGCGGTCGATCCACCCGCGATCCTAGTCTGGGACGAAAATATTAATTTTCTTTACCATACGGACCGGTTCCGGCCGCATGAGGTCGATTGCGAGCAGCCCGTTGCGCAATTCCGCCTTCAAAACCGTCAATCCGTCGGCCAGCATGAAGCTGCGCTGGAACTGCCGCGCGGCGATGCCGCGGTGCAGGTAGTCGCGCTCGCCGGTCTCGATCTGGCGGCCGCGGATGACGAGCTGGTTATCCTCCGACGTGATGTCGAGATCGTCTTCGGAAAAACCGGCGACGGCGAGCGTAATGCGCAGCCGCTGCGGCTCGCCGCTGGCGGCATCGCTGTGCACGCGTTCGATATTATAGGGCGGATAGCCGTCATTGCCCTTGGCGATACGCCTGAGGGTATTTTCCATCGCGTCGAACCCCAGCATCAGCGGGCTCGAGAAAGGTGGCAGGCGGCTCATGTCCTCGTCCTTGTGAATCAAGCGACTTCGGTTCGGGCGGGTCCGCTCATGCAGCACCCGCCGCGTGGAATATGGTAGCTGTGCGCAATCAGTACAAGATCGGGAGAAGGCGCTTGCACAGGCGCGCTGTGCAAATCATAGTCCGCGCCGAAAAGACAAGGAGTGCATTCCATGGCCGAGCCCAGGAAAATCATCATCGACACGGACCCCGGCCAGGACGATGCCGCCGCCATCATGCTGGCGCTCGGCAGCCCCGAGGAACTCGACGTGCTCGGCATCACCACGGTTGCCGGAAACGTGCCGCTGTCCCGGACCTCGCGCAATGCCCGCGTCGTCTGCGAGCTGTGCGGCCGGCCCGATGTGAAGGTGTATGAAGGGGCCGAGCGGCCGCTTTTGCGCCAGCTCATCACCGCCGAACATGTGCATGGCAAGACTGGGCTCGACGGCCCGGTCGTAGACGAACCCGTCATGAAGGTTCAGGACCAGCACGCGGTCGATTTCATCATCGAGACGATACTCTCGCACGAGGCGGGAACTGTGACGCTTTGCACGCTCGGCGCGCTGACCAATATCGCCCTTGCCCTGCAGAAGGCGCCTGACATCGCGCCGCGCGTGCGCGAACTGGTGATGATGGGCGGCGGCTTCTTCGAAGGCGGCAACATCACGCCGGCTGCCGAATTCAACATCTACGTCGATCCCGATGCCGCCAAGATCGTCTTTGCCTCGGGCATCCCGATCGTGATGATGCCGCTCGACGTCACCCATAGGGTGTTGACCTACAAGAGCCGCGTCGAGAAAATCCGCGCCATCGGCTCGCGCCCGGCCGTTGCCATGGCCGAGATGCTGGAGTTCTTCGAGCGCTTCGATATTGAGAAATACGGCTCCGACGGTGGCCCGCTGCATGATCCGACGGTAATCGCCTATCTGCTGCGGCCGGAACTCTTCAAGGGCCGCGATTGCAATGTCGAGATCGAGACGGCTTCCGAACTGACGGTCGGCATGACCGTGGTCGACTGGTGGCAGGTGACCGGCCGCAAGCACAATGCAAAGGTGATGCGCGAGGTCGACGACCAGGGTTTCTTCGATCTCCTGACGGAGCGGCTGGCGCGGCTTTGAGAATTCGAAATGAAAACGGCGCCCGAGGGCGCCGTTTCTGTTTCATATCTTGATCGCAGAGGCGATCAGAACTCTTCCCAGTTATCCGTGGCCAGTGCATTGGCGCCCGAGGTCTGCGGCGTCGTAGTGTAGCGGGCCGGGGCAGGCTTTGCAGGCGTGTAGGCTGCCCTTGCCGGCGCGGCCGGCGCCCGCATGCGCTCTGCCGTGCCGCGCAGCATATCGACCGAGGACTGAGCCTGGCGGCCAACCTGGAAGCGGGAGACGAGCGAGCTGAGCGTGCGGGCCTCTTCGTTGAGGGCGACGCTGGCTGCAGTTGTCTCCTCGACCATGGCGGCGTTCTGCTGGGTCACCTGATCCATCTGGTTGACGGCGGTGTTGATCTCCTTGAGGCCGACGGCCTGTTCGGAAGCCGACGACGAAATCTGGCGGATCAGGCCGTTGATCTGCACCACCTGGTCGGCGATCTTCTGTAGCGCGCTGCCGGTCTGGCCGACAAGCTCCACACCCTCGCGGACCTGATCGGCCGAGGTGTTGATCAGTGCCTTGATCTCCTTCGCGGCATTGGCCGAGCGCTGGGCGAGTTCGCGCACTTCCTGGGCGACGACGGCAAAGCCTTTGCCGGCTTCACCCGCACGGGCGGCTTCCACGCCGGCGTTCAGGGCCAGCAGATTGGTCTGGAAGGCGATCTCGTCGATGACGCCGATGATGCGGCTGACTTCGCCCGAGGACTGCTCGATGCCCTTCATCGCCGAAATCGCCTTCTGGACGACTTCGCCGGACTTTTCGGCATCGCCGCTGGCCGATTCCACCGACTTGGCCGCGATCTTGGCATTGTCGGCGCTGGCATTGACCTGCGAGGTCAGCTCGTCGAGGGCGGCTGCGGTTTCCTCAAGGCTTGCGGCCTGCTGCTCGGTGCGGTGCGACAGGTCGTTGGCGGCCGACGAGATTTCGCCGGTGCCGTTGCCGATATTGTGAACCGAGCTGTTGACCGTCTGGATGGTCTCTTCAAGGCTCTGCATCGCGGCGTTGAAGTCGTTCTTCAGCTGGGCGTACTCACCCGGAAAATCGTCGGCGATGCGGTAGGCGAGGTCGCCGGCCGAAAGATGCGACAGGCTCTTGCCGAGGCGGGTGACGATATCGCGCTGCAGGGCGTTCGACTGGGCGCGTTCGGCTTCCGTCTGGTTGCGCTGCTCTTCGGACTGACGGCGCTCGTGCTGGGCTTCGGCTTCCAGGCGCTTGGTATCGGCGAGCTGGTGGCGGAAGCCTTCGAGCGCCTTGGCGACGGAGCCGGTTTCATCGGCACGATCCTGACCAGCGATCGGATTGGTGTAGACGCCGCGGCTGAGGGTTTCAACATCTGCCACGAGGCCGGCGAGCGGCTTCTTCACAAAACGGCGCACGGCGAAATAGAGGCCGAGCATGACGGCGGCGAGCACGGCGATGCCGCCGATGACCATCATGGTGGTCTGGTCGTTGACCGGGGCGGCGATGGCGCTGCGCGGCACGTCGACGAGAAGAACCCAGGTCGTGCTGATATCCGGCAAGGCGAAGGGATAGACGATGCGGTCGAAGGGCTCGAACTCGTCATATTTGAGATTGGGGATAAGGCCGACCTTGTTGGAGGCGAGCGCTTCCTTGACGAGTTCCGCGCCGGTTCCGTCGAAGGGCTTCATCAAGAGATCTGGGATGGGCGCGACCAGCCAGTTGCCGTTCTGGGCGACGAGGGTGACGCGGCCGGTCTCGAACGGATGGATCTTGCTGAGCTTTTCGGACAGCGAATTCAAGGAGACATCGACGCCGCTCACGCCGATCATCTTGCCGCCGGACATGACGGGATAGGCAATGGAAGCCATCGAGACGTTGTCGCCGGTCGTGGTTTCCTGATAGGGCGCAGACATCGCACCCTTGCCGCTCTTGGCGGCCAGCGAATACCACTGGCCTTCATAATCGGATTCGAAGGCAGAGAAGGTGATGCCGCCCGTCTTGTTCTTGGTCCAGTAGGGGTTGAAGGCGCCGGTCTTGCTGCCGCCGAACTCCTTCTTTTCCACATAGTCGGCGGCCTTGCCGTCGAAGGCGCCGTCCGGCGCTTCGGCAAACCAGCTGCCGAAGGCAAAGGCGTTGTTCTGGACGTTGCTCTTCAGGATGCTGATGATCGACTTGCGATCGAGGAAGCCGCCCTCGTGGCCGAGGCCGACGGAACCGGCCATGGAGCGGGCAGCGCCCGCAAGCTCGCCAATATCGCTGGCAATGCCCGATGCGATCGCCTTGGCTTCGACTTCGGCCTGGTCACGCACCAGCGTTTCCACTCGGGTCTGGGTCTGCGAGATCAGGACATAGTTGGATGCGAGCAGGACGAGGGCGATCGTTCCGCCCGTCACCGCGATCAGCTTGGTGGCCAGAGATTTGGCCTGAAACTTGAGCATGAAAATCCCCTCGGGATAGAAACTGGCGGTCGCGAGGCCGCAACGGGAAGCAGACAGATGTTGGGAAATGCTCCCTCATGGAGCGCCAGATGCCGCAAGGACATCGCAAGACCGAGCCCGGACCTTTCGGCGCGGCTCGCTGCACAGCTTCTGAATAGCTGGAAAATTATTAAAATTAGAAGAATACGAGACGTGAAAGGCCGGTTTACCAGGCTTTTGCTACAAATGCGGCATACTCCATCCGAATTGCGAACGGAGAGCGTCTACGGAGCGCAACTTGCGTTTGCGAGAGCCTGGATCAGGTCGCGCAAACGCAGGCGCATCCGGCTTTTAGAGACGGGCTTCCACCTCGGCGGCAACAGGGATCGCCGGCTGGGCGCCGGGCTTCAGGCAGGCGAGCGAGCCGGCAACGGCGGCGCGGCGCAGCGCCTTCTCGAAATCGAGGCCGGCATCGAGGCTGGCGGCGAGATAACCGCAGAAGGTATCGCCGGCGCCGACCGTATCGACCGGCTCGATCTTCAGCCCCTTGGCGGTGTGGATCGCGCCCTCGCTTAGAGCAACGACGCCCTCGGCGCCGAGGGTGACGATGATTGTCTGACCGGTTTCCTCATGCAGTCGGCGCATTGCGGCGACCCGCTCGTCGGCGCTGAGGCCGGTTTTGCCGGCGAGCAATTCGAATTCGGTCTCGTTGGCGACGACGATATCGGCCATGCGGCCGAGACGGGCCGCATCCGGCGTCAGCGGTGCAATGTTGATGAGCGAGCGGATGCCGGCCTTCTTCGCGGCCGACAGCGCTGCTTCGATGGATGCGGCGGGGATTTCGAGCTGCAGCACCAGCGTATCGCCCGTGTCCATGGCTGCGACGGCAGCGATGCCATCGTTTTCCGTGACCTCGCCGTTGGCGCCGGCCACCACGATGATGACGTTTTCGCCATCGCCGCCGACGAGGATGTGGGCGGTGCCGGTCGCCCTATCGACGACGTTGACGGCGGAAAGATCGGTGCCGGCCTGCTTCATCAGCGCCAGTGCATCGGTGGCGAAGGCATCGGAACCGACGGCGCCGGCCATCAGCACCTTGGCGCCGGCGCGGGTTGCGGCGAGCGCCTGGTTGGCGCCCTTGCCGCCGGCGGCGGTGGAAAAACCGGTGCCGGCCAGCGTTTCGCCGGGCTTCGGCAGGCGCGGGGTGGTGGCAATCAGGTCCATGTTGATGGAGCCGAATACAGTGATCATGAAAAGCCTCCCCGGCATGTTGGTGCGCTGCAGCCTGTGGGATACAGCGTGCGATTTTGGCCGGACACTGCCCGAGACGGTCAGTCCTCGTCAACCACCCTGAGCTTCAGCTGGCCAAATCGGTTTTCCGCACCGGATTTATGCTCTGCGGAGGTGACTGGCGGTGCGCCGTTTTCGAGTTCCAGCGCTTCGATACGGGCGCCGCGCCGCTTCAGCTTGTCGGAGGAAATGAGGATATCGTCCACGTCCTTCTGGGTCGCGGTGAAATGGCCATGGAGCTTGCGGATGCGCTCGTCGAGACGGCCGAGGTCTTCCATCAGCCGGATCACCTCGCCCTGGATCAGATGGGCCTGCTCGCGCATTCGGGCATCGCGCAGGATCGACTGGATGACCTGGATCGACAGAAGCAGCAGCGACGGCGAGACGATGACGATGCGGGCGCGGTGGGCCTTCTGCACGATCGCTTCGAAATGCTCGTGGATATCGGCGAAGATCGATTCGGAGGGAACGAACAGGAAGGCGGTATCCTGCGTTTCGCCGGCAATCAGATATTTGCCGGCGATATCGCGGATATGCACCTCCATGTCGCGGTGGAATTGCTGGCCGGCGAGCCGCGCCGTTTCCGCGTCGCTGGTGCTGCGCATCGCGTTCCAGCTTTCCAGCGGAAATTTGGCGTCGATCACCAGTACCGGCTGGTCGTTCGGCATGCGGATGGTGCAGTCGGGGCGTGAGCCGTTGGAGAGCGTCGGCTGGAAGGCAAAGGCGCCGATGGGAAGGCCGTCGGCGACGATGGTTTCCATGCGCGACTGGCCGAAGGCGCCGCGCGTCTGCTTATTGGAGAGGATCTGCTGCAGGCCGGCCATGTCTTTCGCCAGCGACTGGATGTTGGTTTGGGCCGTGTCGATGACGGCCAGACGCTCCTGCAGGCGGCGCAGGTTTTCGTGCGTCGCTCGGGTCTGCTCGGTGATGGATGCGCCGATGCGCTGCGTCATGCCGTCGATGCGCTGGTTGATGGAGTGGTTGAGTTCGGATTGCCGGGTGCCGAACACTTCGGTCATGGCGGCAATGCGGCCCTGCATTTCCGTCTGGGCCGAGAGGAGCAGGGCCATGCGTTCGTCGGCGGCTTCCGTGCGCTGCCTCTGCCGGCGCGCGCTCGACAGCGAGACGAGGACGGCGAGCGCCAGCACAACGGCCACCGCCGCCAGAAGCTGCGTGACGCCGACGGGATAAGTGCCGAGATGGAAGAGGATCGGATCGGGAGCGATGGAATTCATGCCCCGAGGCTAACAGATTTTCGCCAGCTTTCCAGATCAAAACGGGAACATTGCTTTTCGACAGTCAATCGCGATTGATTTCGCGTCAAAATTCTTTGCCGGGAGAATTCCATCCGTGCCGAAGATCGGCTAAGGGGAGCGATGACCATCAAGCCGCTCATTATTCTGCCCGATCCGGTTCTTCGCGAGCTGTCCCAGCCCGTCGAGACCGTCAACGACGACATCCGCCGCTTGGCCGACGATATGCTGGAAACCATGTACGATGCCCCCGGCATCGGCCTTGCCGCGATCCAGATCGGCGTGCCGCGCCGCATGCTGGTGATCGACGTTTCCAAGGAAGGCGAAGACAAGCAGCCGCTGGTCTTCATCAATCCCGAGATCGTCAGCACGTCGGATGAGCGTTCGGTCTATGAGGAAGGCTGCCTGTCGATCCCGGATTATTATGCCGAGGTCGAGCGTCCGGCCGCACTGACGGTCAACTATATCGACCGCGACGGCAAGAGCCAGAGCGTAAAGGCGGACGGGCTGCTGGCGACCTGCCTGCAGCACGAGATCGACCATCTGAACGGCACGCTGTTCATCGATCACATCTCCAAGCTGAAGCGCGAAATGGTGATCCGTAAATTCACCAAGGCGGCGAAGGTGCGCGGCGCCAAGGCGATCTGATCTCCGCGCTATCGGGCCTTTGACGGGCCGCCTCCTTTGCAAGGAATGATGCCGTGTCGCTTCGTATCGTCTTCATGGGAACGCCTGAATTTTCCGTACCGACGCTGTCGGCGCTGGCGCAGGCAGGGCACAAGATCGTTGCCGTCTATAGCCAGCCGCCGCGGCCGGGCGGGCGTCGCGGGCTCGATCTGCAGAAGTCGCCGGTGCATCAGGCCGCCGAACTGCTCGGCATTCCCGTACGCACGCCGCTGAACTTCAAGGCCGAGGAAGACCGCGCCGAATTCCGTGCTCTCGATGCCGATGTCGCGGTCGTCGTCGCCTATGGGCTGTTGTTGCCGGAGGCGATCCTCTCCGGCACGCGGCTTGGCTGCTATAACGGCCATGCGTCGCTTCTGCCGCGCTGGCGGGGGGCGGCACCCATCCAGCGGGCGATCATGGCTGGCGATCACGAGACCGGCATGATGGTAATGAAGATGGATATCGGTCTCGATACGGGACCGGTGGCGCTGACCAAGGCTGTTGCCATCGGGCCGGAGATGACGGCGGGCGAATTGCACGACAAGCTGATGCTTGTCGGCGCGACGCTGATGCGCGACGCCATGGAAAAGCTGGAGGCCGGCGACCTGCCGCTGACGCCGCAGCCGGAGAGTGGCGTGCTTTATGCGGCCAAGATATCGAAGGCCGAGACACGCATCGATTTTTCGCGCCCGGCGGATGAGGTGCACAACCATATCCGCGGGCTCTCGCCGTTTCCGGGCGCGTGGTTCGAAGCCGAAATCGGCGGCAAGCCGGAGCGGATCAAGGTGCTTGCGAGCACGGTCGAGAAGGCTGGCGGCGAGCCGGGTACGGCCCTATCCGACGATCTGACCATTGCCTGCGGCGAAGGCTCGGTGCGGCTGACGCGGCTGCAGAAGGCCGGCGGCAAGGCGCTGGGCGCGGACGAATTTCGGCGCGGCACGTCCGTTCCTGCCGGCACAAGGCTTATCTGATGCCGCGGTTTCGCCTGATCATCGAATATGACGGCTCGGCCTATGTCGGCTGGCAGCGGCAGGACAATGGCCCTTCCGTGCAGGGTGCGGTCGAGAAGGCGATCCTGAGCCTGACGGGCGAGACCGTTTCCATCCGTGGCGCGGGGCGCACCGATTCCGGCGTTCATGCCCGCGGGCAGGTCGCCCATGCCGATTTGCAGCGCAGTTGGAAAGGCGAGACGCTACGCAATGCGCTGAACGCCCATCTCGGCCAGAACGGCGAGCAAGTGGCGATCCTCGATGCCGCGGAAGTGCCTGATGCGTTCGACGCCCGCTTTTCGGCGCTGCGACGCCATTATCTTTACCGGATCATCTGCCGCCGTTCGCCGCTGGCGCTGGAAGCCAGACGTGCCTGGTGGGTGGTGAAGCCGCTCGACCACGAGGCGATGCACGCGGCGGCGCAGATGCTGGTTGGAAAACATGATTTCACCACCTTCCGCTCGGCCCATTGCCAGGCCAATAGCCCGGTCCGCACCATTGACCGGCTGGATGTGACGCGCGATGGCGAGTTGATCGAAATCCGCGCCACGGCCCAGAGCTTCCTGCACAACCAGATCCGCTCCTTTGCGGGTACGCTGAAACTGGCGGGCGAGGGCAAGTGGACGCCTGACGATGTGAAGACCGCGCTGGAAGCGCGCGACCGCAAGGCCTGCGGCCCCGTCGCGCCTCCGGACGGGCTCTATTTCATGCAGGTCGACTACTGATCAGACGGGAAACAGCCCGAGCGCATCGCGCAGCCATTCGCCAGCCATCAATGGCGGCAGCAGATAAAGGGCGGTCAGGGTGAAGGCGAGCAGGGTGTGCTTGCCGGTAATCGTCTTCAGGAGCATGAAGACGGCCGCAATCGAGACCATCATGACGATCAGCGACAGAAGTGCGGCGAAATCGCCGCTTGCCGGCACCATGAGCGAAAGCGCCGCCGGCACCGCCGCCGCATAAAGCAGCGGCACCGATATCCAGTTTGTGGTGACGATGACGTCGGCGAGAAGCTCGCCGAAGGCCAAGGGCTTGGCCAGCGCCGCGATCAACGCGATGGGCACGATCCAGCTGATGAGATCGATGGTCATCAGCTTCAGGATGAAGGGCAGCCCCGCCGATGTGCCCTCCGGCATGTTGGAGAGGTAGTAGTACCGCGTCGATGCCCAGATGACGGCCATGGCCGGCAGCGACCACAGGATGGCGGCAAAGGACCGAATGACGCCCGCGGCCGAGTTGTCGAGATAGTCGAAGCCGCGCTGGTCGCCGGTGAGCAGCAGCCAGATGCCCTTCAGGTAAAGGGAGATTTCCTCAAGCTGCGGCATTGCCGAACCAGCGTTCGAGGAAGGTTTCGTAGATCGCCGTCAGTGTCTCCAGGTCGGCAACGGCCACGCGCTCGTCGACCATGTGCATGGTCTGGCCGACGAGACCGAACTCGACCACCGGGCAATAATCCTTGATGAAGCGGGCATCCGAGGTGCCGCCGGTGGTCGAAAGCTTGGGCCGACGGCCGACCACGGCTTCGACGGCGCCCGAAAGCGAGGAGATCAGCGCATCGTTATGGGTGAGGAAGACATGGCTTGGGCGCTCGGCCCAGACGATGTCGTATTTCACCGGGTCGCGACCGGGGCGAAGCGGGCTTTCCTTGGCCGCGCGGTCGAGGCGGGCGATGATTTCCGCCTGCAGGCTTTCGGCGCCCCAACTGTCGTTGAAGCGGATGTTGAAGCTTGCCGTTGCCCGCGCCGGGATGACGTTGACGGCGCTGTTGGCGACATCGACGGTGGTGACTTCGAGGTTCGACGGCTGGAAATTCTCGGTGCCGGCGTCGAAGGGCGGGTCCATCAGCGCCTGTGTCAAGGCGAGGATGCCGCGCACCGGATTATCGGCGAGATGAGGATAGGCGGCGTGGCCCTGCACGCCGTGAACGGTGATCTTGCCTGAGACAGAGCCGCGACGGCCTATCTTGATCATGTCGCCGAGTTGGTCGGGATTGGTCGGCTCGCCGACGAGACACGCGTCCCAGCGTTCGCCCTTGCCGGCCGCCCACTGTAGGAGCTTGATCGTGCCGTTGATGGCCGGGCCCTCCTCGTCGCCGGTGATGAGGAAGGAGATCGAGCCCTTCGGCTTGCCGTTCTTTTCGACATAGCGGGCGACGGCGGCGACGAAGCAGGCGATGCCGCCCTTCATGTCGACGGCGCCGCGGCCGTACATTTCGCCACCGGCGATCTCGGCGGCAAAGGGCGGATGCGACCAGTCGGCCTCGTTGCCGACCGGCACGACATCGGTATGGCCGGCAAACATCAAATGCGGGCCTTCGCTGCCGAGACGGGCGTAGAGATTTTCGATATCCGGCGTCGCCTCGTCCGTCGCCGTCACGCGCTCGACCTTGAAGCCAAGAGGCGAGAGCATGGCCTCGAGCGCGACAAGCGCACCGCCTTCGGCGGGCGTGACGGAAGGGCAGCGGATGAGGGTGGCGAGATTGGCGATGGGATCAGTGGAGGACATTGCGCACGCCTGTTGTTTTTTCGCGGGACTGTTTATCCGATCGCCGCCGGCCTGTCACTGTCCCGCAATGGCATGGCTAGTCTTGACGATTTCCTTCAGGCCCGAAACGCTCTAGTTTTTTCTTAACGCGCGGCGCGCATAGTTCCGTGCAATTTCTTCCTGGTAGGCCTTGGTGTGGCGCCAACGGTCTCGAGGCCTTGTTCGATGCCGTTCTTTTATTTCGCCCTCTTCGTGCCGTTTGTCATGCTGGTATTCAGCGTCGCATTCCTGATCGCGGCGCGCAGCGGCTCGCGCCCGGCGCTCTATTGGGCCTTCGCCCATATGATGATCGCCGTGGGCTTCGGGGCTCCGGCACTGGAAGGTTACATTCCGATCAAGCTGCAGGCGCTGCTGGCGGATGGCTTTCTGCTGATCGGCGCGGTGCTTTACGGGCAAGCCCTGCTGATCCGCTTCAAGGCGCCACGCTATCTGCTGCTGCAGAGTGGCTTTGCGTTGGTGGCTTTTATCGTCGTGGCCGGCGCGGTGCTGATCGCCGAGAGCCTGCCGCTGGAGCTTGGGCTTCACGATGCCTTCACCTGCGTTCTCTGGCTGTTTCCGCTGTTCGTCGTGGCCCCCTGGCTTCGGGCACCCATCGACTGGGCGCTGGCGGCGGTGACGCTGATGATCGTGCTCGATGTCGTCGTGCGCAACATCGTCGTCTATGCGATTGCACCCAGCGGGGCTGCGCTGCAGAGCTTCAGCGATTCGGGTTACGCCTTCTTCATGCAGGCCTCCGGCGCCATCATCGGCCTGCTGTTTGCCCTTGTTGCCCTTGCTTCGGTCGCGATCGACCTGCTTGGCCGCTACCGGCAGCAGGCGGAATTCGATTCGCTGACCAATCTCCTCAATCGTCGCGGGCTGGACGAGGCCCTTGCCCGGCTGAAGGCGGCAGGGCCGCTTTCGGGAACGGTGGTCATCTGCGACATCGATCACTTCAAGCGGATCAACGACGATTTCGGCCACACGGTGGGCGACCGCGTTCTGGTCAGTCTTTCGGCGCTGCTGCGGCGCCATTGCGCGGCAAGTGACCTGATCGCGCGCTATGGCGGCGAGGAGTTCGTGATCTATATGTCGGAGGCGGGGCCGGGCGCCGCGTTCGAAAAAAGCGAGAGGATCAGGCGGGAAATCGCCGGCAGCGACTGGCGGGATATGGGCCTCGACCGCGGCGTCACGGCAAGTTTCGGCATTGCCGGTATGGGCGGGGAGACCATAGAGAACGCGCTTGAGCGGGCGGACGTGGCGCTTTACCGCGCCAAGAGCAGTGGCCGCGACAAGGTGATGGCCGCCGATGTTGCATCGCCCGCCGGGTCTTCCAATGTCACGTCGCTGCAGCGTCGTGCCCGGAGGCGCTAGAGCGTTTCCGCTTTTCTTCGAATCGCGAAGCGCTCCAGCTCGTTGTTCTGACGCATTTGCGGACGCAAAACCGCTTCGCACTTTTGCCGGAAATGCTCTAGAAGTTCTCGCCGTCCGGTTCGTTCGTGCGGGCGCCGAAATCGTTCGGTTCTTCGGTGCCCGGCCAGAAACACAGCGCGAACATCAGCGGGCTGATGACCGGCAGAAAGAGAAACAGCGCCAGCATGCCCGTCTGGCCGATATCGTGCAGCCGCTTGACCGTCAGGAGAAATACCGAGGCCGTCGAGACGCCGCCGGCGATGATCGTCAGGATGATCCAGAGCGTCAGGGCGCCATGATTGTTCTCGTTCGCCAGGATGCGGGCCATGGCGAAGCTGATGATCGACAGCCAGAACAGCCAGCCCAGAAGATAGGGCTGGCGGCTGATGCGGCCGGAGGGGCTGAAGAACAGCCACTGCATGGATTTTTCCGATGCGGCGGCTGCCATGGGATCAGTCTCGCAGCAGTTCGTTGATGCCGGTCTTGGAACGGGTCTTTTCATCGACGCGCTTGACGATGACGGCGCAGTAGAGGTTCGGGGCCGGCTGGCCGTTGGCCATGGTGCTGCCCGAGGGCATCGAACCGGCGACGACGACGGAGTAGGGCGGCACTTCGCCATAGGTGATCTCGCCGGTGGCGCGATCGACGATCTTGGTGGACTTGCCGATGAACACGCCCATGCCGAGAACCGAGCCCTCGCGCACGATGCAGCCTTCGACGACTTCCGAGCGGGCGCCGATGAAGCAGTTGTCCTCGATGATGGTCGGGCCGGCCTGCAGCGGCTCCAGCACGCCGCCGATGCCGACGCCGCCGGAGAGGTGGACATGCGCGCCGATCTGGGCGCAGGAGCCGACGGTCGCCCAGGTGTCGACCATCGTGCCTTCGCCGACATGGGCGCCGAGATTGACGAAGGACGGCATCAGGATGGCGTTCGGGGCGATATAGGCCGAGCGGCGCACGACGGCACTCGGCACGGCGCGGAAGCCGGCTTTCTCGAATTCGTTGACGCTCCAGCCTTCGAACTTCGACGGTACCTTGTCCCACCAGACGGAACCGCCCGGACCGCCCTTGACGATCTCCATCGGGTTGAGACGGAAGGAAAGCAGCACAGCCTTCTTCAGCCACTGATGAACGGTCCAGTTGCCGTCCTCGCCCCGCTCTGCGACGCGCACCTTGCCGGCATCGAGAAGGTTGAGAGCGGTTTCCACGGCATCGCGAACTTCGCCCCTGGTCGAGGTGTTGATCGTCTCGCGATTGTCGAATGCGGTCTCGATGGTCTGCGAAAGGTCGGCATGGTTCGTCATCGGAATTCCTTAAGCTTCGGCGGATATCGTGAAACTGCTGTAGAGCATGATCCCGAAAAGTTGAAGCGGTTTTCGGTTGCGGTCTGCCCTGCAGACGGCTCTATGTCGCGAAATGATCGCCTTACGATTTGCATCGGCGGTATCACGACATTCAATAGACACCTGGCGGCCCTGCAGGGCATTCGGCGTGGGTTAAGGAAAGTTCAGCATGGCAAGAATGAAGAAGCGCAATCTGCGTCGCAAGGATGGGGTCTGGGACCCGCTCGTCGACAGCCAGCAGGCCAAGCACCGGGCAGCCGGCGTGCCGCCGACCCCGCAATCCATGTCGCCTTCCTACCGGCTCGCCTATGCCGACGACGATTTCCTGAGCCGTGAGGAACTGCGGCCGGTGCGGCTGCAACTGGAGCTTCTGAAGACCGAGATGATGCTGGCCGAGCGCGGCATCACCTCCACCGTCGTCATGTTCGGCGGCGCGCGCATTCCCGAGCCCGGCGGCGATGCCTGGGCGGCCAGGAACGACATCCAGCGGAAGAACCTGACGGAGGCGTCCGTTTATTACGAGGAGGCGCGCAAGTTCGCGCGGCTCTGTTCGGAACATTCCGCCCAGTCCGGCTACAAGGAATTCGTCGTTGTCACCGGCGGCGGGCCGGGGGTGATGGAGGCGGGCAATCGCGGCGCGATGGAAGTCGGCGCGCCTTCGATCGGTCTCAACATCGTGCTTCCGCACGAGCAGGCGCCAAACCGCTACGTGACGCCGGACCTCAGCTTCAACTTCCACTATTTCGCGATCCGCAAGATGCATTTCCTCGTGCGCGCCAAGGCGGTCACGGTTTTCCCCGGCGGCTTCGGCACGCTGGACGAACTGTTCGAGACGATGACGCTGATGCAGACCGGCCGCATGGCGCTGGTGCCGCTGATCCTGTTCGGGGAAAAATTCTGGCGTTCGATCGTCAATTTCGAGGCGCTGGCCGATTTCGGCACCATCGCGCCGGATGACGTCAATCTCGTGCGGTTCGTGGATACCGCCGAACAGGCCTGGCAGATCATCTCGGATTTCTACGAGAAGGTCGATCCGGGTGCGGTGCCGATCGCTTCCGGCGCGCGGTAAACCCAGACGCGTTTTGCGCGGTTCGAACCATCCGGCCCGAGCCGCGTTTCCTCCCGGTCAGCAATCAGGAGGAAACCATGAGCAATCGAAGCCTGCCGGAAATTTCCAGGAAAATGCGCGAGATCGATATCGCGATGCTCTCCACCCACACGGAAGGCGGCGCAATCGCCGGCCGTCCGATGAGCAACAACGGCGACGTGGAGTATGACGGCGATTCCTATTATTTCACCTGGGAGCAGTCCCGCATGGTGGACGATATCAAGCGCAATCGGAAGGTGGCGCTGTCCTTCCAGGGCGACAAGGCTTTCCTGGTGGCGGTGGAGGGCGAGGCCGACCTCATCCGCGACCGCGAGACCTTCAAGAAACATTGGACGCCCGAACTCGACGAATGGTTCAAGGATGGCGTCGATACCAAAGGCCTCGTGCTCATCAAGGTGCACGCGACCCGCGCCCACTATTGGGACGGCGAGGAAGAGGGCGAAGTGCGCCTCGACAGCTGAGACGATGCAAGCAGACAAGCCCGGCATCGGTGCGCCGGGCTTGTCGTGAAATCAGATTTTGCGGGTGAAATCGCCCGCGTCGATGAAGCCGTCGCCATTGGTGTCGCGGCGCTTGAATATCTTGCCGGCCTGTTCGGTGACTTCCGCCAGGCTGAGAGAGCCGTTTCCGTCGGCATCGATGCGGTGGAAAGCCTTCCCCCGCATGCCGGGCATCGCGGCCGGGCGGATGTCCTTCATCTTTTCGTGAAATTCAGCCGTGGCCTGTTCCGATTTGCCGGCATCACGCCATTGCTTGCGTGCGTCACGGAACGCCTCACGCTTTGCCCTGATCTCGTCACGGGTGACCTGACCGTTGCCGTCGGCATCGAAGGACTTGAAGGCGATCTCGGTGCGGGTCTTCACCTCGTCCAGCGAGACCTTGCCGTCCTTGTCTGTATCGAGCCGTTTGATCATCCATTCCGCCCGTTGCTCCGGCGTTGCTTTCTGCCGTGCGGCGAAGCTTGGCGAGACCGCGCCGGTCACGGCGATCGTGGCGGCAACAAAGCCGAGAAGGATTGTTTTGGTATGCATGGCATGTCCTTTCAGAGTTCGTCTCTGAGGAAAAGGATAGCCGAGATCACCGGTCGGACCAGTTAAACTTTGGTAATTCAGATGTTTGACGAAAGCGCGGCTTTTTCGTGGTGCTTGGACTTAGCCCACCAGCCGCGTCAGGAAGCCGGTCAGGTCTTCCGTCACATAGTCGATCTGCTCGTCTTCGCCGGAGGTCTTTTCCCAGACTTCGGCGAATTCATATTCGAGATTGCGCGGCACCAGCAGCACCGTCTTCATGCCGAGCGTGCGCGGCACGAGCAGGTTGCGCGGCAGGTCCTCGAACATTGCGGCATTGCGGGTATCGACCCGGTGCAACTGCATGAACTTGTGATAGGTATCGCCCGCCGGCTTCGGCACGAAATCGGCGGCGACGATATCGAAGATGTCGTCGAAGTTTTCCAGGATGCCGAGCGCACGCGCCGTGGCTTCGGCGTGGCGCACGCTGCCGTTGGTGAAAATGAACTTGCGGCCCGGCAGCGCCTTGATCGCCTCTCCGAGCGCCGGATCGGCCGGCACGACGGAATAATCGATCGCATGGGCCTTTTCGAGGAAGTCGTTCGGGTCGATGCCGTGATGGATCATCAATCCTTGCAGCGTTGTGCCGTGGTCGCGGTAATATTGCTTCTGCAGCGATTTGGCGTCGACGGGGTCGAGCGACAGAAGGGCCGAGACATAGGCCGTCATGTTGCGGTCGATCTGCGAGAACAGATTGACGTGATGCGGATAGAGCGTGTTGTCGAGATCGAACACCCAGTCGGTGACATGGGCGAAATCGGCTTTGGTCGGCAGGCGGTCGGGCTTGTTCATGGGCGTTCTTATGGCACGGGGCGGGCGGGAAGCAAAAAGGAATTGTTGACAGCGGGCCGTCTATCCGATGGATTTTGCCCCGGTCGCATGATAGCCGGCAGATATGGAAGCCTGGATCGTCATCACCATCGCCGCGGCGTTTCTCCAGAACCTGCGGTCCGCCCTTCAGAAACATCTGCAGACCTCGCTCGGCACCACCGGCGCGAGCTTCGTGCGCTTTGGCTACGGTTTTCCGTTGGCGATCCTCTATGTCACTGGGCTCCACTTTCTCGCGGGATATAGCCTGCCGGCGCTGAACGGCAGTTTCTGGTTCTGGGCCATCATCGGTGGCCTGGCGCAGATCTTTGCGACGATGCTGCTGGTCTATCTGTTCTCGCTTCGCAACTTCGCCGTCGGCACCGCCTATTCCAAGACCGAGCCGGTGCAGGCGGCGATCTTCGGACTGATCCTGCTCGGCGAAAAGCTGACACCCGGCGCCATCGCGGCGATCATCGTCGGCGTTTTCGGCGTGATGATGATCTCGGTGGCGCGCATGCCGCTCTCCTGGCGCAACCTCCTGATCGCCATGACCAGCCGCACGGCGATGGTCGGTATCGCCTCCGGCGCCGTCTTCGGTATTTCGGCCGTCGCCTACCGTTCGGCGGCGCTTTCGCTCGATGGGCCGAACCCGATCATGCAGGCGGCGGTGACGCTTGCCTGCGTCACGACCTTCCAGACCGTGTTCATGCTGGTGTGGATGGCGATCAAGGACAAAAACGAGATCGTCCAGGTGATCCGCTCCTGGCGGTCTTCCGCACTTGTCGGCTTGGCCGGCGTCACCGGTTCGGCCTGCTGGTTCACGGCCATGGCGCTGCAGCAGGTGGCCTATGTGCGGGCGCTCGGCCAGATCGAGCTGGTTTTCACCTTCATGGCCTCCATCTTCCTGTTCCGCGAGCGCATCACGAAGATGGAAGCGGCGGGCTGCGTGTTGATCGTCGCCGGTATCCTGCTGCTCCTGATGTGGAAATAGCGAGGTCGGCGGATCGTTGATGCCCGGCTGGAGGCAAGCTATGGTTCGGGCAGCGGCCTTTTCGCCGCGCGGCTGATCGGAGAAGCGCCGGTGACGGCTCGGGAAACGCTCTATGCGGACTGGATGGAAACGCCGCTCGGCCCGATGCTCGCCGTCGGCGACCACACCCATCTGCACCGTCTTGAATTCCATGACCGAGAGGCGCTGATATCGGAAATGGACGACCTGCGGCGCAGGGCGCGCTCACCGGTCATTGCCGGCCGCACGGCGCCGGTCGAGCAGATCGATGCGGAACTCAAGGCCTATTTCGCAGGCGAGAGCGGTGACTTCAGGACGCCGCTGAGCCTCGGCGGCAGTGCCTTCGAGCGTGCGGTCTGGGAAAAGCTTCTGGAGGTCCCGCTCGGCGAGACGTGCTCCTATGGCGATATAGCCCGTGCGGTCGATACGCTGCAGGCCGTGCGTGCCGTGGCGCGGGCCAATGGGTCGAACTGCATCCCTATCGTCATCCCCTGTCACCGCTGCATCGGCTCGGATGGCTCGCTGACCGGCTATGGCGGCGGGCTTTGGCGCAAACAATGGCTGCTGCGCCACGAGGGAAAGATGCGGCCGGTCGGATTATTCGCTGAGGAGAGATTATGAGCCAGATCGAAAAGGCTAAGGCATTCCAGGCGCTGCATCGCAAGGGCGATCCGCTGGTTCTCTACAACATCTGGGATGCCGGCACGGCCGGTGCCGTCGCTTCGGCCGGCGCAAAGGCGCTTGCCACCGGCAGCTGGTCCGTCGCTGCTGCCAATGGCTATGCCGATGGCGAGGCGATTCCGCTTGAAACGCTGGTGGCTGTCGCCCGCTCGGTGGTCGCGGCCACCGATCTGCCGGTCAGTATCGATTTCGAGGGCGCCTATTCAGACGATCCGAAGCGGGCCGCAGCCAACGTCGCGCTGCTGATGGAGGCCGGAGCGGTCGGCGTCAATTTCGAAGACCAGATTGTCGGCGGCGAGGGGCTTTATTCCATCGGGGACCAGACGGCCCGCATCCGCGCCATCCGGGCCGTGGCTGACGAACGCGGCCTGCCGTTCTTCATCAATGCTCGGACCGATCTCTTTTTGAAGGAAGCGGACGGCAGCAAACACGGGGCGCTGCTCGACGAGGCGATCGCGCGCGCGCATGCCTTCGCAGAGGCCGGTGCAAGCGGCTTTTTCGCGCCTTGGCTCGCCGATCCGGCGCTGATCACACGCCTCTGTGAGGCGAGCCCTCTGCCGGTCAATATCATGATGAAGCCGGGTGCGCCGACGGTCGCCCAGCTTGCCGTCTGCGGTGTTTCGCGGGTGAGCTACGGCCCTGGCCCCTACCGCGCCATGATCGCCTGGCTGAAGGCGGAGGCGACCAAGATATATGGCTGATAATAGCCGGCGATGACGAAGCCGTGATGGACCCGTGTGGGTCGGTCACGCGTTGACCCTGCAAAAGATCAAGCGATTGAACAATTTGCAGGAGAATCTGTCATGAAAAAGATAGCCACCATCGGTGTGGCGCTGGCCACGATCTTTACGGGCATCATGCCCGCACACGCCTTTCCGGGCGTCCCCGCAATCTCGACGTCGCAGGCCAGGATGCCGGGCGTGGAAGAGGTTCGCGACAGGCGTTGGATTCGCGGGAACTATGATCGCCACAACTGGGGCAATGATAACCGCTGGCGATACGGCAACAACCGCCATTGGCGCTACGACAACGGCTACTATCATCATCACGACAATTATGCCGGCGTGATCATCGGCGGCCTTGCGGCCGGCGCGCTTCTCGGAAGCGTCCTGAACGCGCAGCCGCGCACCTATTACGGCGGCAATTCCCATACGTCGTGGTGCTACAATCGCTACCGCTCGTACCGCGCTTGGGACAACACATTCCAGCCTTACTACGGCGGACGTCGCCAGTGTGTATCCCCATATTGACGGGATGCGCATCACACGGCAATCCGCGCAGGTCGCGTCAATGCACTGATTTTAAAGAAAGAAGAAATGGCGCACCCGAAGAGATTCGAACTCCTGACCCCCAGATTCGTAGTCTGGTGCTCTATCCAGCTGAGCTACGGGTGCGTGTCGCTGCGGCGTCAACCGCTTGCGTGGCGATCCTCTAAAACGTCCGGTCGGGGATTGCAAGCGAATTTGCGAAGAAATTTTGCTTTTTGACTGCAGAATTTATCTACTTCGTTGAAATAAAAGGGAAATTACCTGTCATCGTTCGATGGGTAAGATAGGCTTGCGCTTAATGGCGGCGGCGCGAGCGGAAAACATCGAGCGGCACGGCCCTGTCCGGCAGCTCGATCTGGAACAGTGTGCCGGGGGAGGGCTTGTCGACCAGCGAAATCGTGCCGCCATGGGCGAGTACCAGCTCGCGGGCGATGACAAGGCCGAGGCCGGTGCCGCCGGAGCGAGCCGAGCCACGGAAGGCGGAGAACAGGTTTTCACGCGCCTTTTGCGGCATGCCGGGGCCGGTGTCGTCAACGGTGATGCAGACGACGCTACCGGTGCGCACCGCCGAGACGGTGACGATGCGGGCGCGTCCGCTGTCGGCGTCGTTGAGCAGGGCCTGGACCGCATTGCGGCAGATGTTATGGACGACGCGGAAGAGCTGTTCGCTGTCTGCATCCACCTGCAGGTCTTCCGGCACATGGTTGCGAAAGTCGATGCCGGAGGCGGAATCGATCGATAATATCTCTGCGACGTCGACCACCAGCGGCCTGAGCGCCAGGAAGCGGCGGTGCGGCTCCTGTTCAGTGGTGCGGCCATAGGAGAGGACTTCCGTCGTATAGCCGACGGCGCGGTCGATGGTGCGCAGCAGCGTTGGGGCGAAGCGTTTGACGACGGGATCGTCGACATCCGACAGCCGGTCGGAGATTAACTGTGCCGAAGACAGGATGTTGCGCATGTCGTGGTTGATCTTGGAGACGGCAAGGCCGAGATCGGCGAGGTTCTTCTGGCTCTTCAGCGTCTTCTGCAACTGCTGCTGCATGGCGGCGAGATGCTGGCCGGCGAGCGAAAGCTCGTCCTGTCCGGGGGAGGGTGTGAGCACGCGGGCGGGGTCCGACGGATCGGCGGAAAAGGCCTGCATGCTCGCGGTCATCCGGCGAATCGGCGTGATCATGATGCGATTGATCGCCACGAAAATCAGCGTCGCCGTGAACAGCGACAGTCCTATCGACAGGAAGAAGACGTTGCGGGCGTAGACCAGCATCGCCTTGTGCAGGTTGCGATCCGACATCACCAGTTCGATAATCGCATCGCTTTCGCCGAGCGGCGCGTAGACGCGGATGATCTCGTCGCCGCCGGAAATCAGCGTGTGGAAGGCGTCGCCGATCGCTTCGAGCGGCATGACGTCGGTCAGGTCGTATTGCGCATCGACTTCCGGCGGCATGTCGACAGCGGCGATCAGGCGTGATTCGTTCTTGCGGCGGATGGCGATGGCCTTGGTGTCGGTCGCCATCAACGTTTCGTCCTGCAGGGGACGCGGCAGCTCGACATTCTCCAGGCCGTCGACGACGACGCCAGCGGCCGCGGCCGTGTTCAGGCGGTCCTGCAGCCAGCGCACGCGCATGTTGGCGACGGACGGCACGAAGATCAGCACTTCGGCGAGCATGACCGACACCACGGTCAGCAGCAGCAGCTTGCCGGACAAGCCGCGCATCAGCCCGACCGTCGCCTGCGGCGCCTCCACCGATCCTGTTGCGTGTTGGGTCATGTCCGGTTGGGTCCGTGCTTCCTCGATTGACGCGCGCTCCATACCCCATACGCAAAATTCGCGCGTGTGGTTTCGTGTGTCGAAACATATATTAGTGCATGTCGCGCAAAAGTGTGCAGCGGTTTTGCGGAAACGACATGCGCAAGACAAAAACCTGAAGCGGAGGGGTTTTCCAATCGGCGACGGGTGCCGGAGGCATTGCGCAACAAAAATCCCGCGGTTTGGGCCGCGGGATTGAAGGTTTCGTCGTTCGGGGAGATCAGAATTCTTCCCAATTGTCCCTGGCAACTGCGGCGTTTCCACCGCCGCCAAAGGCGCGGGCGACATTACCCATCATGCGGCGGGCGGGTGAAGCGACGGGGCGGGCCGTGTCGCGCGCTGCAGCCGGGCCTGAGGCCTGCCTGCCGCCCTCGTCCAGCTTGAAGTGCGAGATGAGGCTTGCAAGGCCGCTGGCTTCGCTGGAGAGCTTGTGGGTCGCGGCATTGGCCTCCTCGACCATGGCGGCGTTCTGCTGGGTGACCTGGTCCATCTGGTTGACGGCGGTCGAGACCTCGCCGAGCCCGGTCGACTGTTCGCGGGCGGCGGTGGCGATCGAGTGGATGTGGTCGTTGATCTTCAGCACGCGGCTTTCGATCTGGCCGAGCACTTCGCCGGTTTCTTGCACCAACTGCACACCGGTCGCCACTTCCGCGCCGGATTTGCTGATCAGCGCCTTGATGTCCTTGGCGGCGCTGGCAGCCCGCTGGGCAAGCTCGCGCACTTCCTGGGCGACGACGGCGAAACCCTTGCCGGCATCGCCGGCACGGGCAGCCTCTACGCCGGCATTCAGCGCGAGCAGGTTGGTCTGGAAGGCGATCTCGTCGATGACGTTGGTGATCTGGCCGATTTCGCTGGAGGCCTGCTCGATCCGGCCCATGGCATCGACGGCCTTGCCGACGACGGCGGCGGAGCGGGCAGCGCTCTGCGTGGCCTCGGTCACCATGACGGTGGCTTCCTGGGCGCGGTCGGTGGAGTTGCGCACGGCAGCGGTGATCTGGTCGAGGGCGGCGGAGGTTTCCTCCAGCGCCGCGGCCTGCTGTTCGGTTCGCTTGGAAAGATCGTCGGCGGCCGAACGCAGCTCGGAGGAGTTGCCGTTGATGCTGTCGGTGGCGCCACGCACGTCGCGCAGGGTCTTCTGCAGCGTTGCGAGCGTGTCGTTGACGTTCTGCTGCAGTTCGGCGAAGGCGCCCTGGAACTGGCCGTTCATCGATTGCGTAAGGTCGCCGACGGCAAGGCTGGCGATGACGCGGCGGGTTTCGGCGATGCCGCTGTCGACGCTGCCGACCAGTTCGTTGACGCTGCCGGCAAAGCGGTTCAGGTCGTCATTGCCGTAGTCCTTGTGGATGCGGCGGCTGAAATCGCCGGCGGCGGCGGCCGAAACGACGGTGGCGATGCTCGACTGCAGGTCGGCGCTCTTTTCGCGCAGCGCGCTTTCCTGGGCGTTCATTTCGCGCACGGCAAGGCCGTTGCGCTTGAAGACCTCGACGGCGGCGGCCATTTCGCCGATCTCGTCCTTGCGGCCGGCGAAGGGAACGTCGGCATCGAGGTCGCCGGAGGCGAGGCTCTTCATCGAATCCGTCAGCTGCAGGATCGGGCGGCTGAGCTGGTTGGTGGCAATGGTAAAGGCGGCGCCGAGGCCGATGGCAAGACCGATGCCGGCGGTCAACAGCACGAGCACGATCATTTTGCCTTCGATCGCGTTGATTTCCGACTGGATTGCGTCGAGTGCTGCAAGGTCGGTGGCGACGACGGCGTCGATCTCGGCCTGGAAGGCCTTGCGGTTGGCGCGGTTCTGGTCGTTGTTGCCCTGTTCGTTGGCGGCCTGCGGCGAGACTTGCGTGCCCAGCCGCGCGGTTTCCGTACGGAAGGTGCGGAATTCGGCGGCGCGGCCGACGACGGCGTCGAAGGCGGCGAGCTGTTCGGCCGGCACCAGCGGACGCCATTCCTTCAGGAGTACATCGATCTTGTCGAGGCTCTTGACGATGCCTTCGGCGAAGGGCGCGGATTTTTCGAGGCTCTTTGCGGCATAGATGCCGCGCGCATCCATGACCACGGCGGTCACGAGCCGGTTAAGGTGCTCGCCGTTGAAAGCGCGGTCGGAGGCGACGTCGAATTGACGGAGCTTGTCGTTGTATTGCTTGACGACCGTCAGGGCGATGCCGGTGACCAGGAGCGTGATCAAGCTCATGATGCCGACGATCAGGTAGATCTTACCGCGAATTTTCATGGATTAGGGTCCTCGATGACGATGTGACCCCGAAAGCACGGCCCACATAACCCGGCGAGCCTAAGTCGAGCGTGGTTAACGGATGTTTTCAGTCATACAAATTATTCTAGCAGTTGCCTGTTAACCCGCTGTTGAGGCAAGTCTGCTCATCCTTCGCCTTTGCCGGCCCAAGTATCGAGGCTGGCTTTTCTGGAAGGCTGCTGCTTTTTCGGCGCAAACGCCGGGAGATCCGGCATTTCTTGGCCGCGCGATTGACTCGCCCGCTTATTTGCACTTATAAGCCGCGCACGTCTGGACAAGTCCCCTTGCCCTGCGGCAACGCCGTGTCCTGACGATAACGCTCCTTGCTAAAAAGCAAACTCAAGAAGGGCCGCACACCGCGGTATTAAAATAAATGACGAAGCGTACCTACCAACCGTCCAAGCTTGTTCGCAAGCGCCGTCACGGCTTCCGTGCACGTATCGCCACCAAGGGTGGCCGCAAGGTTATCGTTGCCCGCCGGGCACGTGGCCGCAAGCGTCTGTCGGCCTAAGGCCTGCGGCGCATGAGCGTCTTCCGTTTCATCGAACCGGGATACGCCATGCGCGGCTTTCGGTATTCCGGTTTCCGGGTGTCGAATTCAAGAGCGTTGGCGCATGACGTCTGACGACCACAAGACAACTGCCGGGCGGCTCAAGAGCCGGCCGCAGTTCCTCGCAGTCCGCGAAGGTCAAAAGCGCAAGGGCCCGCTGTTCCTTCTCGAAGTTCTAGATCGCAAGGAACCGGAGAGCGCCCCGCGCGTCGGTTTCACGGTGACCAAGAAACACGGCAATGCCGTCGAGCGCAACCGGATGCGCCGCCGCCTGAAAGAGGCCGTGCGACTTTCCGCCGGATTTGCAATGAAGCCCGGACACGACTATGTGATTGTCGCCAGACGCGAGCTTTTGACTGCCCCTTTCGAGCGGCTGACGAAGGGGCTTTGCGATCGCATCGAAAGCAGCAAGAATATTCACGGCCGCCGACCGGCTCCAGGAAAGAATGATGGAAAATAACCGCAACTACTTCGTGGCGATCGCCCTGTCCGTGCTGATCCTCATCGCCTGGCAGTTCCTCTACGTCAGCCCCAAGATGAAGGCCGAGCAGACCGCTGCCCAGCAGGCGGAGCTTCTGAAGCCGAAGGCGACCGGCGAAAACGCCGCGACGCCCGCTCTTCCGGGCGCCACGAACAACGCCGCCGTTCCCGGCACGGGCGAAAGCCGCGACCAGTCGCTGGCCAAGTCCGCCCGCGTTACCATCGACACGCCGGCTCTCAGCGGCTCCATCAGCCTGACCGGCGCCCGTTTCGACGACCTGAAGCTCAAGGATTACCACGAGACGGTCGATGACAAGAGCCCGATCATCACGCTTCTGAGCCCGGCCGAAACCAAGGACGGCTATTTCACCGAACTCGGCTATGTCGGCAACGAGGCGACCGGTGCTGCCCCCGGCCCGCAGACCGTCTGGACGCTGAAGAGCGGCACGACGCTGACCCAATCGACCCCGGTCACGCTGACCTATACCAACGAAAAAGGCGTCACCTTCGACCGCACCATCTCGGTCGATGAACACTATATGTTCCAGGTGAACGACAAGATCACCAACGGCAGCGCCGAGCCTGTCGCGCTTTCCGGCTATGGCCGCGTCACCCGCTTCTCCAAGCCCGCGACCCCGAGCGTCTACGTGCTGCATGAAGGCTTCATCGGCGTTCTCGGCGATCACGGCCTGCAGGAAGTCAAATACGCCAAGGTCGAAAACGACGCCCCGGTCGAGCCGGGCAAGGCAACCACCGGCTGGCTCGGCATCACCGACAAATACTGGGCGACCGCCATCGTGCCGCCGCAGGCGACGCCCTACGAGGCCCGCTATTCGCACTTCACCGACGGTCGCGAGCGCTTCCAGTCGGACTACAAGCAGGACCCGGTCACGGTTGCCGCCGGCCAGAGCGTCGAGCTGAAGAACCTGATCTTCGCCGGCGCAAAGCAGGTTCCGCTGATCTCCAGCTACGAGACCTCCTACAACATTCCGCAGTTCGACCTCCTGATCGACTGGGGCTGGTTCTACTTCATCACCAAGCCGATGTTCAAACTGATGGATTTCTTCTTCCATTTCTTTGGCAACTTCGGCGTGGCGATCCTGATGACCACCATCGTCGTCAAGGCGCTGTTCTTCCCGCTTGCCAGCAAGCAGTACGCTTCCATGGCGAACATGAAGAAGGTTCAGCCGAAGATGGAGGAACTGAAGAAGAAGTTCGGCGACGACCGCATGGGCCTGCAGCAGGCGATGATGCAGCTCTACAAGGACGAGAAGATCAATCCGGTTGCCGGCTGCTGGCCGATCGTGTTCCAGATTCCGGTGTTCTTCGCGCTCTACAAGGTCATCTACGTCACCATCGAAATGCGCCATGCGCCGTTCTTCGGCTGGATTCAGGACCTTTCGGCGCCCGATCCGACCTCGGTGTTCAACCTCTTCGGCCTCATCCCGTTCGAAGTGCCGCATATGCTGATGATCGGCGTCTGGCCGCTGGTCATGGGTGTCACCATGTTCCTGCAGATGCGCATGAACCCGACGCCGCCGGACCCGACCCAGGCGATGCTGTTCACCTGGATGCCTGTCGTCTTCACCTTCATGCTGTCGAGCTTCCCGGCCGGTCTCGTGATATACTGGGCCTGGAACAACACCCTGTCGATCATCCAGCAGGCCTTCATCATGAAGCGCCACGGCGCCAAGATCGAGCTGTTCGACAACCTGAAAGGGCTGTTCTCGAAGAAACCGAAACCGGCGGAGTAGCCGCCGTCCTTCGGTCGAAATATCAAAGCCCCGGAGATCCGTTTCCGGGGCTTTTTCGTGCGAATTGCGACGGGCCGATGTCGCCACTACCGGAGCCTGCGGATGAAAAGCCGATTATCAAGGCATAAAGGCGCATCCGTGCGCCGGCCGATGTCATCGCCAGATCGGAAGCCTCCATGTCGCTGTCCCCGTCCGAGCCGGCCTCAGGGCAACTCACCCAGACACAAGGGCTGATGCTGGTTCTCGGCTCGGCGGTCGTCTGGAGCTTTGGCGGCACGCTGGCGCGGTTTCTGGAGGTTCAGGACGGCTGGACCATCGTCTTCTGGCGCTCGCTGTTTGCGGCGCTTTTCCTCATCGGTTTCATGCTGTCGCGGGACGGCGCCAGGGGTGTCCTGCGGCTGTTCCGAGATATGGGTATTCCCGGCATCGCGGTCGGCTGCTGCTTTGCCACGGCCTCCACCTCCTTCGTGCTGGCGCTCAGCTATACGACGGTTGCCAATATCATGCTCTTGCAGGCGAGCGTGCCGCTGATCGCCGCCCTGATCGGCTGGTTCGTGTTTCGAGAGCGGGTGGCAGGTTCGACCTGGGTGGCGATCGCCGCCGTCATCTGCGGCGTGCTGGTCATGGTGTCGGATTCGCTGAGCGGCACCGTCTCGCCGATCGGCGATGCGCTGGCCCTGCTGATCGCCTTGGTCTTTTCGCTGGCGACCGTCATTACCCGGCGATACGCCCATGTGCGCATGACGCCGGCCGTCTGCCTCGGCACGATCATCGCCGGCACGCTGGCGGCCTCACAAACCTCGGGCTTTGCCGTCAGCCCGGCGGATTTCGGTATCCTGATCGTGTTTGGGGCGTTGAATTTTGGGCTGGGCCTTGCCCTGTTCGTCACCGGCGCGCGGCTGGTTCCGGCAGCACTCGCGGCACTGTTCGGCACGGCCGAGACGGTGCTGGCGCCGCTCTGGGTGGCGCTCATCCACAACGAGATCCCGAGCCTCAACACCATCATCGGCGGTTCGGTCGTGCTGATTGCGCTTCTCTCCTATCTGACGATTGAATTGCTGCGGCAGCAGCGTTTGTCACGGCGAACTTGACAAGGACCGCCAAAACCGCAAAGCCCCAAGGGAGAAAAAAGCCCGGAAGGATGCACCATGACCGACAGAAAGCCCGAGGACGACAAGCCGCTGTTCGGCCGGCCCTGGATTTTCATCCGCGGCGTGCCTTCGATGAAGTTCCTGCCGCCCGAGGGACCGGCCGAGATCGCTTTTGCCGGCCGCTCGAATGTCGGCAAGTCGTCGCTGATCAATGCGCTCGTCGGACAAAAGGGGCTGGCGCGCACCTCCAATACGCCGGGTCGCACCCAGGAGCTTAACTATTTCGTGCCGGACGGCTTTTCGGGCGCCGACGGAGACCTGCCGCCGATGGCGCTGGTCGATATGCCCGGTTACGGCTATGCGCAGGCGCCGAAGGAAAACGTCGATGCCTGGACGAAGCTGGTGTTCGATTACCTGCGCGGCCGCGCCACGCTGAAGCGCGTCTACGTGCTGATCGACAGCCGCCACGGCATCAAGAAGAACGATGACGAGGTTCTCGACCTGCTCGACAAGGCGGCCGTCTCCTACCAGATCGTGTTGACCAAGACCGACAAGATCAAGGAACCGGCGGTGCCAAAACTGATCGCCGAGACGCTGGAGAAGATCAAGAAGCACCCGGCCGCCTTCCCGGAAGTGCTGGCGACCTCCTCGGAAAAGGCGGCCGGCCTCGATGATCTGCGCGGCGCGATCGAAACGGTGATCTCGCAGTAGGAAGCCGCGGCAAAATAGCGCTGTCACTACCCTGACATGAATTCCGCCCTACCTACCCGTTGCCGCCTCTGTCGCGGTCATCGAGGGAAAGGAGAACATCATGTCGGATTTGATCGTCATAGCTTTCGATAACCCCGAGGAGGCGGATCGCGTCCTTGTGAAGCTGAACGGCCTCAAGAAGGAATATCTGATCGATCTCGAAGATGCCGTCGTCGTCGTGCGCGACGAGGCGGGCAAGGTGCATCTGAAGCAGAGCCTCAACCTGACGGCCGTCGGCGCCACCTCCGGCCTCCTGTCCGGGTCGCTGTGGGGCGGGCTTGTCGGGCTGCTGTTTCTCAATCCGCTGGCGGGCTTTGCCATCGGCGGGGCAATCGGCGCGGGGGCGGGCGCGCTTTCCGGCTCGCTTGCCGACTACGGCATCGACGACGATTTCATCAAGTCGCTCGGCGAAACCATTCCGAACAATTCCTCGGCGCTTTTCGTGCTGGTGCGCAAGGTGCAGCCGGAAAAGGTGCTGGCCGAACTCGGAGGCGTGCGCGGCCGGGTGCTGAAGACGTCGCTTTCGCCCGATCAGGAAAGCAAGCTGCAGGCCGCCCTTTCCGGCGCGACGCCCGCGGCCTGATCCTCTTCGACTATTGCCGGCGCTACGACGTGGCGCCGGCCGTGAAGGTCATGGCGAGGCCGTTGATGCAGTGACGCTTGCCGGTCGGCGGCGGGCCGTCGTCGAAGACATGGCCGAGATGGCCGCCGCAGCGGCGGCAGTGACATTCGGTGCGAACCATGCCGAAGGTCTTATCTTCCCGGAGCCCGACGGCGTTGGGCAGCGCTTCCCAGAAACTCGGCCAGCCGGTGCCGCTGTCGTATTTCGTCTCGGAGGAGTAGAGCGGCAGCTCGCAGCCGGCGCAGTGGAAGACGCCCTTGCGCTTTTCGGTGTTGAGCGCGCTGGAGAAGGGGCGTTCCGTATCTTCCTGGCGCAGCACGCTATACTGCTCGCCGGTCAGCATCGCCTTCCATTCGGCATCGGTATGGGTCACTTCGAAGGTTTCTTCGGCGAATGCTGCGACGGGAAACCGCAGCGCCGACAGCGCCAGCGCCCCGGCACTCGACAGAAGGAATAGACGGCGGTTCGGCATCTCGGTGTCTCCCTGCAGGTTGCGGCGCCAGATTATCCTTGTGGCGGCCCTGCGGCAAAGCACATGCTTGTCAAACCGTCGTGATCTGCGTGTCGCCTATTGGCCGGTCGGGAGTTCGCTCTTGCCGGTCGTGACCGTGGCACCGGTCGGGGCAGCAGGCGTAGCGGCGAGCCGCGCGCTTTCCAGAATAGCGATGACGGCAAGGCCGGCCATGGCAAGACCCGCCAGCGTCCGCCAGAAGGGAAGCGAATTCCAAAGACCGGTTTTTTCACGCGGCGCCGGCGAGGCAAAGATGCGCCGCTCGATGGCGCTGTAGGAACGCGGCGCCGGCGGGGCCGGGTCCTGGATGGCGTCGAAGCTGGAGAGGTTGCTGCGCCAGCGATTGACGATGGCGGCAAAACCGCTGTCGAGCACGATGCGCGCCTCGACCTTGCGGCGGTCTTCAGCCGACAGGATGCCGAGCACATATTCGCCCGCGATCAGTTCGTCGCGTTTCGAATCGCCGCGCTTCGGGGTCTGGGTACTCATCGTTCCATGCACTTTCTCGGTTTGGACGGGCTCGTCGCCTCTTTCTCCGGCATTGCCGCATGTTCCGGCGCGAACCTTTGAGATCATAAGCTGCATTGCCTGCATTGGCCACCCAGCTTTCACGCCGCTGTCATCTTAGCAGCGAATCATTCCATCGGCGAAAAACTTGCGCTACACAGCATCCGACATATTTTGAAGGTTCCTCCCATGACCGTATCCGAAAGCGAAACACAGGCACGCCTTCTGGCGCAGGCGCTGCCTTACATGCAGCGTTACGAAAACAAGACAATCGTCGTAAAATATGGCGGCCACGCCATGGGCAATGCCGAACTCGGCAAGGCCTTCGCCGCCGACATCGCGCTCCTGAAGCAGTCCGGCGTCAATCCGATCGTCGTTCACGGCGGCGGCCCGCAGATCGGCGCGATGCTGACCAAGATGGGCATCGAATCGAAATTCGAAGGCGGCCTGCGCGTCACCGACGCCAAGACCGTCGAGATCGTCGAGATGGTGCTGGCCGGCTCGATCAACAAGGAGATCGTCGCGCTCATCAACCAGACGGGCGAATGGGCGATCGGCCTTTGCGGCAAGGACGGCAACATGGTCTTTGCCGAAAAGGCGAAGAAGACGGTGGTCGATCCCGACAGCAATATCGAGCGCGTGCTCGATCTCGGCTTCGTCGGCGAGGTGGTGGAGGTCGACCGCACGCTGCTCGACCTGCTCGCCCGCTCGGAGATGATCCCGGTCATCGCCCCGGTCGCCCCCGGCCGCGACGGCGCCACCTACAACATCAATGCCGATACCTTTGCCGGCGCCATCGCCGGCTCGCTCAATGCGACGCGCCTGCTGTTCCTGACGGAC
Source organism: Rhizobium sp. Root1212 (assembly GCF_001424985.1). GTDB lineage: Bacteria > Pseudomonadota > Alphaproteobacteria > Rhizobiales > Rhizobiaceae > Pararhizobium. The sequence goes on along the minus strand of NZ_LMDA01000001.1, from coordinate 1,094,836 downwards.
GTTCCGGGCGTGCTCAACAAGAACGGCGAGCTGATCAAGGAGCTTTCGGTGGCGGAAGCCCGCGCGCTGATCAAGGACGGCACGATCTCCGGCGGCATGATCCCGAAAGTCGAGACCTGCATCGAGGCGATCGATGCCGGCGTCCAGGGCGTTGTCATCCTGAACGGCAAGACGGCGCATGCGGTGCTGCTGGAGATTTTCACCGAGCACGGTGCGGGAACGCTGATCGTTCCTTGAACGAAAGGTTGACGCGGCCGAGCGTCTTGCTCCCGCCTTCAATCGCATAACTCCGTCATCCTCGGGCTTGTCCCGAGGATCCACGTTGCTTGGCATGGATGGTCGGGTCGAGCCCGACCATGACGAAAGAGAGAGTGTGTGTTGCCCGGCTTTTGGGCATTCAATGCCTAAACGGTCAGGCGTTGCTGATCTCGATCAGGAAAAGCTGGGCCTCGCCCTCGCAGGTCAGTTCGACCGGCCCTTGCGTCGGGGCGGCCGCCATGTCGAGCGCAGACAGCTTGACGTCGAGGCCATCGGCCCGCAGCGCGACGTCTCCCCTGTGACAGAAAACGAGAAGCCTGTCGGCGTCGCTGCTCAGCCGCTGCTCGCCGGAAATCGTTATCTTGCGCACCCGGTGCGAAAACGCGCTGCGCTTCGTCATCACGTTGAGGTCGGTGATCGCGCCGGCGATCAGCCGGGCCGCGGTCGCGACATCGGCCGGGAAGGGCAGTGGCGCGTCGTCGCCGGTCAGCCGCACGGTCCTGTCTGCGATATCGAGCACCATGCCCTCGCCCTCAAGGATCGACAGCGTGCGGTCGATGCCGGGGAAGGATGAAAAAGGGCCGTCGCTTGCCACCGTCGCCATGCTGATCCGCCAGTCGAAATCGGAAACCGTTGCGCCCTCGGGAAAAACCGTGATCTCGACCGTCTCGCCGCCGCCGTTCTTCCACGGCATGCGTCGGTAATCAGTTGCGCTTCTGAGGATGGTCCAGCTGCGATCGTTCATGGTCTCTCACCGTAAACCGCGGGTCTTTCGGCCCGGAAAGAAAAGGCCGCGCACCTTCTGAGACGCGCGGCCCTGTCGATCAGTTGCCGAGAATGCCCGGCAGACGCAGGCCCTTTTCGCGGGCGCAATCGAGCGCGATGTCGTAGCCGGCATCGGCGTGGCGCATGACGCCGGTCGCCGGATCGTTCCAGAGCACGCGTTCCAGGCGCTTGGCGGCATCATCGGAGCCATCGGCGCAGATGACGACGCCCGAGTGCTGCGAGAAGCCCATGCCGACGCCGCCGCCGTGGTGCAGCGACACCCAGGTTGCGCCGGATGCGGTGTTGAGCAGGGCGTTGAGCAGCGGCCAGTCGGAAACGGCGTCCGAGCCGTCCTTCATCGCTTCGGTTTCGCGGTTCGGCGAGGCGACCGAGCCACTGTCGAGGTGGTCGCGGCCGATGACGACCGGAGCCTTCAGCTCGCCGTTACGGACCATTTCGTTGAAGGCGAGGCCGAGGCGATGGCGATCGCCGAGACCAACCCAGCAAATGCGGGCCGGAACGCCCTGGAAGGAGATGCGCTCGCGCGCCATGTCCAGCCAGTTGTGCAGGTGCTTGTTGTCCGGCAGCAGTTCCTTGACCTTGGCGTCGGTCTTGTAGATGTCTTCCGGGTCACCCGAGAGAGCAGCCCAGCGGAACGGACCGATGCCCTTGCAGAACAGCGGGCGGATATAGGCCGGCACGAAGCCGGGGAAGGCGAAGGCGTTTTCGAGGCCTTCATCCTTGGCGACCTGGCGGATGTTGTTGCCGTAGTCGAACGTCGGGATGCCCATGTCCTGGAAGGCGATCATCGCTTCGACGTGGTCACGCATCGAGGCGCGGGCGGCCTTTTCGACCGACTTCGGATCGCTGACGCGCTTTTCCTTCCACTGGCCCATGGTCCAGCCCTTCGGCAGGTAGCCGTTGATCGGGTCGTGAGCCGAGGTCTGGTCGGTGACCATGTCCGGGCGGATGCCGCGGCGAACCATTTCCGGCAGGATTTCGGCGCAGTTGCCGAGCAGGCCGACGGACTTGGCTTCGCCGTTCTTGGTCCAGCGGGCGATCATTTCCATGGCTTCGTCCAGCGTCTCGGCCTTTTCGTCGAGATAGCGGGTGCGCAGGCGGAAATCGATCGAATCCGGGTTGCACTCGACGGCAAGGCAGGATGCGCCGGCCATGACGGCTGCGAGCGGCTGGGCGCCGCCCATGCCGCCGAGGCCGCCGGTCAGAACCCACTTGCCCGTGAGGTTGCCGTTGTAATGCTGGTTGCCGGCTTCGACGAAGGTTTCGTAGGTGCCCTGCACGATGCCCTGGGTGCCGATGTAGATCCATGAGCCGGCGGTCATCTGGCCGTACATGGCGAGACCCTTCTTATCCAGCTCGTTGAAGTGATCCCAGGTCGCCCAATGCGGCACGAGGTTGGAGTTGGCGATCAGGACGCGCGGCGCATCCTTGTGGGTGCGGAACACGCCGACCGGCTTGCCGGACTGGACGAGCAGGGTCTCGTCCTCGTTGAGCGACCGCAGCGTCTCGACGATCTTGTCGAAATCGGCCCAGGTGCGGGCGGCGCGGCCGATGCCGCCGTAGACCACCAGCTCATGCGGGTTTTCCGCGACGATCGGGTCGAGGTTGTTCATCAGCATGCGCAGCGGCGCTTCGGTCATCCAGCTCTTGGCGCTCAGTTCGGTGCCCTTGGGCGCGCGCACTTCGCGGATGTTGTGGCGGGGATTGTTCATGCGTTTTTCCTCCGGTCAGTGTTTCAGGCCAAGCGCGATCTCTTCGATGCGCTGGAGAATGGTTTTCAGATGCGGGCGGAGCCGTTCGGCCTTGGCGGTGTCATAGGCGAAAGGCGGGGCTTCGGTGGCGAGATGGGTGGATTGCGCCAGCTCCATCTGGATTGCATGCACGTTGTTTTCGGGCTTGCCGTAATGGCGGGTCGTCCAGCCGCCCTTGAAGCGGCCGTTGAGGACATGGGTGTAACCCGCGGCCTCGGCGACCGTCTTGACGGTGGCAGCCTCGATGGCGGTGGCGCAGGTGCGGCCGCTATCGGTGCCGATGTTGAAATCCGGCAGCTTGCCTTCGAACAGGAAGGGAATATGCGAGCGGATCGAGTGGCAGTCATAGAGCACGGCCACGCCGTGGATGGCCTTCACCCGCTCGATCTCGGCACGAACGGCCGCATGATAGGGCGCGTGAAAATTGGCAAGGCGTTCGGCGATGTCGCCTTCTTTCGGCTCTTCGCCGTCCTTCCAGATCGCCAAGCCGTCGAAATCGGTCTCGGGTACCAAGCCAGTGGTGTTCTGGCCGGGGTAGAGGCTGACGCCTTCCGGGTCGCGATTGGCGTCGATGACGTAGCGGTGGAAGGTGGCGCGCACCGTCGTCGCTTCCGGCAGAAGGTCGGCATAGAGCATGTGGATGTGCCAGTCGGTGTCGGCAAGCTTGCGGCCGTTGTCGTTCAGCCGCCGGGCAATCGCCTCCGGCACCTCGGTCCCCGTGTGCGGGAAGGCGAGGATGACCGGCGACGAACCCTGACGGATTTCAAAGACGCCCATCTCAGGCCTCCAGAGCCGGCAGGATGCCAGCCGATACGGCGGCGTTCAGCGCGCCCGTGGCGACGAGGTCGGAAGCAGCCTTCAGGTCGTCGGCCATGTAGCGGTCTTCCTCGATCGACGGCGAGACGGCGCGGAGCGCAGCGGCGGCCTTCTGCAGCTCGGGGCTGGTGGCCAGCGGCGCGCGGCATTCGACGCCCTGTACGCCGGTCAGCGCCTCGATGCCGATGATCGCAAACAGGTTGTCGGTCATCTGCAGCAGACGGCGAGCACCGTGGCAGGCCATGGAAACATGGTCTTCCTGGTTGGCCGAAGTCGGGGTCGAGTCGACCGAGGCCGGATGCGAAAGCTGCTTGTTCTCGCTCATCAGCGCGGCCGAGGTGACTTCCGCGATCATCAGGCCGGAATTGAGGCCCGGCTTCTTGGCGAGGAAGGCCGGCAGGCCGTAGGAGAGAGCCGGATCGACCAGGAGCGCGATACGGCGCTGGGCGATCGCACCGATTTCGCAGACCGCAAGCGCGATCTGGTCGGCGGCGAAGGCGACCGGCTCGGCATGGAAGTTGCCGCCGGAAACGACGGAGTTATCGGAAAGTACCAGCGGATTGTCGGTGACCGCGTTGGCTTCGATTTCGAGCGAGCGGGCGACCGAGCGCAGGAGATCGAGGCAGGCGCCGTCGACCTGCGGCTGGCAGCGGATGCAGTAGGGGTCCTGAACGCGCTCGTCGCCTTCGATATGGCTTTCGCGGATGGCCGAACCGGCAAGCAATGCACGAAGCGTCGCGGCGGTATCGATCTGGCCCTGATGGCCACGCAGCGTATGGATATCGGGATGGAACGGGGCGGACGAGCCCATGGCGGCATCCGTCGAGATCGCGCCGGTGATCAGCGCTGCCTGGGCGGCGCGGTGGGCGCGGAACAGGCCGGCCAGCGCCAGTGCCGTAGAGGTCTGGGTGCCGTTGATCAGCGCCAGGCCTTCCTTGGCGGCAAGCACGGTCGGGGTGAGCCCGGCCTTTTCAAGGGCACGGGCGCCGCTCAGGCGCTCGCCGTTGAAGAAAGCTTCGCCATGGCCCATCATGACGGCAGCCATGTGGGCGAGCGGTGCGAGGTCGCCGGAAGCGCCGACCGAGCCCTTTTCCGGGATCACCGGGACGACACCCTTTTCGAGCATGCCTTCGATCAGCCGAACGAGTTCGAGGCGCACGCCAGACGCGCCGCGGCCGAGCGAAATCAGCTTCAGCGACAGGATCAGCCGCACGACGTTTTCCGGCAGCGGATTGCCGACGCCGCAGCAATGGGAAAGGATCAGGTTACGCTGCAGGGTGGCAACATCTGCGGCATCGATCTTGATCGAAGCGAGTTTGCCGAAGCCGGTGTTGATGCCGTAGACCGGGGCATTGCCGGCGGCGATTTCGGCGATGCGGGCGGCAGCCTTGTTGATGCCGGCATCGAAGGAAGGATCGAGGCGGACCGGCTCGCCGGTCCAGTAGATCGTTTCCAGCTGCTTGAGCGGCACGGAACCCGGATGAAGCACGATGGTCATGGCTTGGCACTCTCTCCCTTAAAGACGCGCTGATAAAGTGGGTTGAACCCGATGCGGTAGACGAGCTCAGCGGGCTCATCGATAGTCCAGATGGTAAAATCGGCCGACTTGCCGGCTTCGAGCGTGCCGGTCTCATCAAGAAGACCGAGCGCGCGGGCGCCTTCGCGGGTGGCGCCCGCGATGCATTCTTCCACGGTCAGACCGAACAGCGTCGCCGACATATTCATGGTGAGCAGCAGCGAGGTCAGCGGCGAGGTGCCGGGGTTGCTATCGGTGGCGACGGCGATACGGGTGCCGGCATCGCGCAGGGCCTGAACCGGCGGCAGCTGCTTTTCGCGCAGCGTGTAGAACGCGCCCGGAAGCAGCACGGCGACGGTGCCGGAAGCGGCCATGGCCTTTGCGCCATCCGCATCCAGATATTCCAGATGATCGGCGGAAATCGCGCCATAGGAGGCGGCAAGCTTGGCGCCGCCGAGATCGGAAAGCTGCTCTGCATGCAGCTTCACCGGCAGGCCGAATTCCCTGGCCTTGTCGAAGACGCGGGTGATTTCGGCCGGCGAGAAGGCGATGCCCTCGCAGAAGCCGTCGACGGCATCGACGAGGCCCTTGGCATGGGCGGCTTCGAGGCCGGGCAGCACGACATCGGTGATGTAATCGCCGTTGCGGCCCTTGTATTCGGGCGGCGTCGCATGGGCGGCGAGATAGCTGGTGACGATGCGGACGGGGCGCAGGGTCGCGAGTTTGCGCGCCGCTTCCAGCATCTTCAGTTCGGTTTCGATATTCAGCCCGTAGCCGGACTTGATCTCGACGGTCGAAATGCCTTCGGCAATCAGCGTGTCGAGGCGTGGCAGGGCGGCTGCGACGAGTTCATCCACCGTATAGGCATTGGTCGCCTTGACGGAGGAAACGATGCCGCCGCCGGCGCGGGCGATCTCTTCATAGGTCGCGCCTTCGAGGCGCATCTCGAATTCACGGGCGCGGTTGCCGCCATAGACGAGGTGGGTGTGGCAATCGACGAGCGACGGCGTGATCCAGCGACCACCGCAATCTTGAGTATCCGCGCCGGAAAATTCGGCAGGCAGGCCGCTTTTTGCACCGGCATAGACGATGCGACCGTCGCGTACGGCGACGACGCCGTCCTCGACAATGCCGAGGCCGCCGGCTTTTTCGTTCAGGGTTGCCAGGCGCGCGTTCTGCCAGAGCCTGACCCGCCCTGCCTGTTCGCCCTGCTTATCAGAAAAATTGTTCCCGCCCATGAGCCTTGCACCATTTCTTCGTTGTGATAATGTATATACATAATCTTTCGAGTTTCAAGCGGAAAAGTTTTCTGCTCCACTGAAAGCACCAAGAGGAGAGGACATGACGGTCATTCATGCAAGGGCGGTTTTGACGCCGCAGGGTTGGCAGAAGGATGTACGGCTGACGCTGTCGGGCGGGCGGATAGAGGCCGTGGAGGCGGGGCAGGCAGCCCAGCCCGGAGACGAGCGCCACGGCGTCCTCGTTCCGGCCATGCCGAACCTGCACAGCCACGCCTTCCAGCGCGCCATGGCGGGTCTCGCCGAAGTGCGCGGGCCTGCTTCGGACAGTTTCTGGAGCTGGCGCACGGTGATGTACAAGTTCGCGCTGTCGATGACGCCGGACCATGCCGAAGCGGTGGCCGCCGCCCTCTATATGGAAATGCTCGAAGCCGGCTTCTGCCGCGTCGGAGAGTTCCATTACCTGCATCACGACAAGGATGGCCGGCCTTACGCGAATATCGCCGAGATGGCCGAGCGCATCGGTGCGGCGAGCGCCGAGACCGGCATCGGCCTGACGTTGCTTCCGGTGCTCTATGCCCATTCCGGGTTCGGCGGTGCAGCCCCCATCGACGGCCAGCGCCGTTTCATCAACTCCACCAGCCAGTTCGAAGCCCTGATGGCCGGCTGCCGCACCGTTACGGACCGGCTCGACAACGGCGTGCTGGGTGTCGCGCCCCACAGCCTGCGGGCGGTGACGCCGGACGAGCTGAAGGTCGCCGTCAAATTGGCGGGCGATGGGCCGATCCACATCCATGTGGCCGAACAGACGAAGGAAGTGGAAGACTGCATCGGCTGGTCCGGCGCGCGGCCGGTTCAGTGGCTGCTCGACAATGCCGGCATCGACGGCCGCTGGTGCCTGATCCACGCGACCCATATGACGGATGACGAGACGCGGCGTATGGCGCAAAGCGGCGCGATCGCCGGCCTTTGCCCGATCACGGAGAGCAACCTCGGCGACGGCATCTTCCCTGCACCGGTTTTCCTGGAGCGCGGCGGCCGCTACGGCATCGGCTCGGATTCCAACATCCTGATCTCGGTTTCCGAAGAGCTGCGCCAGCTTGAATATTCCGAACGCCTTGGCCTGCGCGCCCGCAACGTCATTGCGGAAAGCGGCGGCTCGACCGGGCGCTCGCTGTTCGAGCGGGCGATCGAGGGCGGCGGTGCGGCGCTTCAGAACCATCCGAAGATCGCGGCCGGCGCCGGTGCCGATTTCGTCGCGCTCGATACCTCGGCTGTTCCCTATCTCGACGGCGACCAGTTGCTCGACAGCTGGGTCTTCGCCTCGGGCGTGACGGTCGACAGCGTCTGGTCGGCGGGCCGCAAGGTCGTCTCCGAAGGCCGCCACGTCAAGCGCGATGCGATCGCCAATCGTTTTCGCGCTGTCATGCAGGAATTGATCGCGGGCTGATTATGGAAAGGGGCGGGCTTTTGCGCGTGTGAGCAAAGGCCCTCCCCAACCCTCCCCACCAGGGGGAGGTTGGGAAAGGCGTTTTTTACCCATTTTTTCCTCGAGACCCTACCGTCAAGGCCGCTGTCCCTGCGGGGAAAACTGCGCGACGAGCGAGTGGCGGTCACCGGGATAGGTGAGGCGCACATGGGTCACCAGACCCTTTTCGCTCCAGGTGCGGCGCTCGACCACCAGGCAGGTGGTTCCATCCGCCAGTTCCAGCGCTTTCGCCTCGTCGTCGGCGGCCGGAACGGCCTTGATGATGTGCTCGGCCGTCGTCCACGGCACCTGCTTCATCAGCCAGGGACCCGGCGCCTCCGCGGCGAAATCGACCCCCTCCGCCTCCGGTACGGCTTCCAGATTGATGATCCGATCCTCGTGGCAGAAGGGCTTCTTGCCGGCGAAATGAATGCAGCGGAATTCGAGGATCGGTGTTGACGTGTCCAGCGACAGCCGCGAGGTCTCACTGGGCCGGACCTTGCGCTTGCTGCGGCTGACGAGGCAATAGCGATAGGGAAGATTGAGGCTTTTGACCTCCGACTCGATATCGTGGATTTCGAGGATCGCAGCCTGCGACTGCGGCCGCGCGACGACGGTGCCCGAACGCTTGCGCCGCTCCAGGAGGCCGGCGGCAGCAAGGCGCGTCAGCACCTTGTTCACGGTCATGCGCGAGCAGCCGTATTGCGCGGCGAGATCGATCTCGAAAGGAATGCGGAAACCCGGCGGCCATTCGCCTGAAACGATGCGGGCCTCTATTTCATCCTGGATACGGCGATCAAGTGTATCTTCTTTCGCCACGTTTTCTCCGCTGTCTGGAAATGGCCGAAGGCAGGAATGATGCCGTCGCGTCTATCTGATCCAGAATTATTGTCAAATCGCTTTGGATGCCAGACCCACGCAACCGGAAGACGGAAATGCCCTTAAGGCGCGATAGACAAACGGTCGAGCGTTGCGGGATCGTCTCCTGCATAGAACTGCGTCAGGGTTTCGCGAAAGAGCGCATTACCCGGCCCGGCGTGGGCAAAGAGGGTCAGGCAGGAGCGGAATTTCATATCGTCCGGCGCACCGAAAATTTCGCGGGCGCTGCGGCCGGTGTGGATTTTCACGGCTTCGGTGCATTCCTCGAGCCGTGAACCGAGCAGCGGATGGGTAAGATAGGCCTTCGCCTCGTCCTGTCCTGAAATCGCATAACGCTGGGCCATCGGCGAATGGCCAAGGCCGGCGACCTGGGGGAAGACGAACCACATCCAATGGGTCCGCTTGCGGCCATCGCGCAGTTCGGCAAGCGCTGTCTCATAGACCGGCGCCTGCGCATCGACGAAACGTTGAAGGTTCCATTTGTCCTGCATGGTCTTCTCCTGCCGTGCCGGCTGCGATCGTCAACGCGGCAGGAGACGATCGGTTCAGGCCGGGCCTACCATTTCTGGTGCACGTGCGCCTTGATCAGGCGTTCGTAGATATCCGCCAGGGCCTGCATCGTCTCAGGTTTCGGGGCGGCGATGTCGCTTGCGGCGGCATTGCCCTTGGCCTGCGCCTCGTTGCGGGCGCCGGGAATGACGACGGAGACGGCCTTGCTCTGCAGAATCCACGCCAAAGCAAACTGCGCCATCGTCACGCCTTCAGGCACGAGCGGACGGACCTGCTCGACAGCCTCCAGCGCCACATCGAACGGCACGCCGGCAAAGGTCTCGCCGACATCGAAGAACTCGCCATGGCGATTGAACTTGCGGTGATCGTCATCGGCGAATTTCGTTTCGGCCGTGATCTTGCCGGAAAGCAGGCCGGAGGCGAGCGGTACGCGCACGATGACGCCGACATTCTTCTTGACGGCTTCCGCGAAGAACAGGTCCTGCGGCCGCTGGCGAAAAATATTGTAGATGATCTGGACCGTGGCGACGCCCGGATATTCGATCGCCTTCAGGGCTTCCTCGACGCGCTCGACGGAAACGCCATAGGCACGGATCTTGCCCTTGGTGACGAGGCCATCGAGGGCGCCAAACATGTCCGGGCTGTAATAGACGTCGGTCGGCGGGCAATGAAGCTGGACGAGATCGAGTGTCTCGACGCCGAGATTGGTAAGGCTGCGGTCGATGAAGGCCTCTATATTGGCGCCGGTATAGCCGTCCGCGACATGCGGGTTCAGCCGGCGGCCCGCCTTGGTGGCGACGAAGGGTTTGTCACCGCCGCGCTCCTTCAGCACCGAGGCGATGATCTTTTCCGAGCGGCCGTCGCCATAGACATCGGCGGTGTCGATGAAGGTCACCCCGGCATCGAGAGCGGCGTTCAGGGCACGCTTGCCGTCCTCTTCGGAAACATTGCCCCAGGCTCCGCCGATCTGCCAGGCGCCGAAGCCGATTTCGGAAATGGTGGCCCCGGTGCGGCCAAGGGTTCTGGTCTTCATGGGTAAGGTCCTCGCCTGTAACGTTGCAAGAGCGTGTCGTCGGGGTTTCTAAGCCGATTGTGGCGGATGCGAAAGTCTATTCGTCGTCGAAGCGTATGCCGGCCTGCCCGCGGGTCAGATCGCGGACCAGCGTCCGGATTGCCTCGCGCAGAGGCTTGGCCATCTGCACGTCAAGCACAGCGCCGGTACCGGTAAAGCTTTCCGTCGCGATCGTCACGCCGTTCGAAGCGAGCCGCGCCTTGACGAGGGCGAGATCGGAAAAATCACATGTGATCGTCGCCCCGTCCATCTCGATCACTTCGGCCTTTTCGGCGGCGCGCAAGCCCATCGCGGCGGTGCCGCCATAGGCGCGGATCAGCCCGCCGCTGCCGAGCAAAATGCCGCCGAACCAGCGGATGACGACGACGGCGACGTGATCCAGCCCCTGACCGTCAATCGCCTGCAGGATGGGCTTGCCGGCGGTGCCGCTCGGCTCGCCGTCGTCGTTAAACCGATAGAGCTGGCCGACGCGCCAGGCCCAGCAATTGTGGTTTGCCGCGGGGTCGGAATGGGTGGCGATGAAATCCTTCGCGTTCTGTTCATCGGATACGGGGCCGTAGACCGCGATGAAGCGGCTCTTCTTGATATCCTGACTGAAGGTTTCGGTGGTGCGGAGGGTCAACATGCCGGGATGTGATAACCGATGATCCAGTGGCGCGCCATGGGGCCGGAAAAACTCAGTCGCCGTCGAAGGCGGTGAGGATCGGGCAGGGGCCGATATCGGAGGCGGCGCAATCATGGGCGAGCTTGTGCAGCGCCTTGCGGGCGGTTTGCAGTTCCGCGATCTTCGTATCGAGGGCAGAGATGCGCTCCCTGGCAAGCGCCCGCGCCCGCTGGCGATCCTCCCCGGCATCGAGTTCGATCAGTTCGCCGATCTGTTCCAGCGTGAAACCGGCCGCTTGGGCCGCGCGAATGAAGCGCAGCCGGCGCAGGTCGGCATCGCCGTAGCGGCGGATCGCGCCGTGCAGGCCGCCACCGCCCATCCGTTCCGGCAGGCCAAGAAGGCCGCGGCGCTGGTAGTAGCGGATGGTTTCGACACCGACACCGCCTTCGCGCGCAAGGCTCGCAATCGTAATGTTTTGCATGCTTGACTCCGTACTATGGTACGGAACCTATATAGGATGCAGTCGGTTAAAACCAAACCCCAGCGAAAGACTGCATCATGCTCGACACCACACAACGCAAAGCTATTCTCTACCGCATGGTGATGCCCAAGCACGCCTGCCCCTACGGGCTTAAGGCCAAGGACCTGCTGGAACGCGAAGGTTACGACGTCGAAGACCATTGGCTGAAGACCCGCGAGGAAACGGATGCGTTCAAGGCCGAGCATGACGTGAAGACGACGCCGCAGGTTTTCATCAACGGAAACCGGGTCGGCGGTTATGACGATACGCGTCGGTTTTTCGGTAAGACGGTGCGTGATCCGAAAGCCGTGACTTACCGTCCGGTGCTGGCGGTTTTTGCAATCGCGGCGCTGATGGCGCTTGCGGCGAGCTATGCCAGCTTCGGCACGGTTCTGACCATCCGTGCCGGCGAATGGTTCATCGCTTTCAGCATGGCAATCCTGGCGATGCTGAAGCTGCAGGATATCGAGAGCTTTTCGACGATGTTCCTGAACTACGACCTGCTTGCAAAGCGCTGGGTGCGTTACGGTTATGTCTATCCCTTCGCGGAAGCCGGCGCCGGTATTTTGATGATCGCAGGCGCGTTGGACTGGGTCTCCATCCCCGTCGCGCTGTTCATCGGCACGATCGGCGCGGCCTCGGTGTTCAAGGCTGTTTATATCGACAAGCGGGAACTCAAATGTGCCTGCGTCGGCGGCGGCAGCAATGTGCCGCTCGGTTTCCTGTCGCTGACGGAAAACCTGATGATGATCGCCATGGCGATCTGGATGCTGTTCATGTCCGCACCAATGGGGCACATGGGCTAACTCGCCCATGCCTCCCAACACTCCGTCGTCATCCTTGGCCGAAAAGCCGAGGATCTATGGGCCTCTCGCTGAATAGAGAGGCTGGTGGATGGTCGGGTCAGGCCCACTGGTGTCCGGTTTAAGTTGGAAAGAAATCGAGCATCATCTGTCTGTTGTCGTATTGGGGCGGTGGCTTTAGAGTTCGCAGGGTGTCGATCGGTTTTCGGTGCATGAGATTGAGGCTCACGAGCCTTGCGAATTCGAGGGTTTTTTCGACGGTGTCCTGGCAGGCCTGGGCGGCTGTGAGGATGAGATAGGCGATCAGGGCGACGAAGACCTGGATACGCACGGCGTTTTCGGAGTTTCCGAGAAAGTGGCGGATCTTGAGGTTCTGCTTGATCCATTTGAAGAACAGTTCGATCTGCCAGCGCTGTCTGTAGAGGTCGGCGATCTCCTGTGCCGGTGCGTCGAGATCGTTGGTGACGAGCCGGATGATCTTGCCGGACTGGATGGTCACGACGATCTCGCGCAACGGATCGCTAAACGGGTTCGTGCGGGAGCGCGCCATGCGCTCGGGCAGAAGGCCGATGCTGTCTGAGAGGATGGCTGTCCCCTCGGTGAGCGGCAGTTGCGTCACGGCTTCGAGACGGCTGTTGCTCTTGAGGCGGGTGACGAAGCGGGCGCCGGCCGCGTCGATGTTTTCCCACCACCCGAAATCATAATAGCCGAGATCGAAGACATAGGTCATGCCCGGCATGATCGCCATGGCTTTGGCGGGGACGATGTCGTTGGTCTTCTGGCCCGACAGCGTCATGGCCAGCGGCAGGCCGGCATCTGGATCGTAGCAGACATGCAGCTTGACGGCGCGGTGACCTGAAACCATGTCGGCCCATCCGCCGGAGAGCGAGGAGAGCGTGATGCGGGTGGCGTCGAGCAGGCGCACGGCATCACGGATATGGCGGCGGGTGCGGCGGCTGGCGGCGTTGGCCATATGGGAGAACAGGCCGGCAAACACATCGCAGGGCCGTCGTGCATTGGCGTCGGCCAGCGTGGCGCGGGCAACGCATCGCCCACCCAGATGGTAAGCCGGGCCTTCTGGCTTGAAAGCCCGGCTTCGATCTCGCGCAGGCTCGCCGCGCCGGAAAGCTGGCCGAACAACAGCGCCAGGAACTGGCTCTTGGTCGTCAGCCGGCGAACCCGGTGATCGGCCTTGTGGTCATCCACAAGCCGATCGAACACCGACCAGGGAATATGCTTCTGTATCTGGTGGAAAACGCTATTCTCGTGCCGCATGACATTGACCTCCTGCTCGTGTCCAGAACGCCGCGAAACGTCTGAAACCAAGTAGAATCAATGTCATGCACCATGTCTACAAATTTAAACCGGACAGCAGTGGGTCAGGCCCGACCATGACGGAGGAGGCTGAGGAGACGCGTCGATAATCTGAAGATGCCGCGCCTTCGCGCGGCGTCTTCATTTGGTAATCAGCCGATAGACATCAGGCTGGCATTGCCGCCGGCGGCGGCGGTATTGATGCTGGTCGAGACTTCTTCCAGCAGCCAGTTGAGGCAATAGGCATCCGGGTTCTTGTCCAGCTCAGCCGTGGTTGCGGCCTGAACCAGAACCAGCGGGCCGGGAAGCCCTGCGATCTCCTTGTTGACGGCAACGATGCGCTCCGCATCGCCTTCGACTAGCGCGCCGGCAAACGGACCATCCGCCTTCCAGTCCTTCGACCAGGAGACGCGGGTTGAAACCGAGGCCGGCAGGCCTGACAGTTTTTCCTGCAGGCCGGAAGTCGCATCGATAACGACGGTGTTACCGGTCGCAAGGGCTGCCGCCAACTGGCGGTAGAGGCCGGTTTCCGTCTGCGGCACGGCGAGCACGCGGCCACGCGGATGCAGCTCATAGAGGTTGCGTTCGCCGACAGGGCCGGCAAGCTCGCTTGCGAGGCCGAGCGCCGAGACGCTGCCGGTTTCGCGGGTGGCCGAGGCCTCGTTCTTCAGGCCCTTGCCATCCAGCCACTTGGCGAAATCGAGCAGGACCGGATCGGTATGAACCGAGCTGTGCTGCGGAGGAACCGGCGGCGTCGAGACGAGGCGACCGAGATAGAGCGGGCCGCCCGCCTTCGGGCCGGTGCCGGAAAGGCCGCGGCCACCAAAGGGCTGCACGCCGACGACGGCGCCGATGATGTTGCGGTTGACGTAGAGATTACCGGCCTTCACCCGCGAGGTGACATGGGCGATCGTCTCGTCGAGGCGGGTGTGAAGGCCGAAGGTCAGGCCATAGCCGGTGGCGTTGATGTCGTCGATCAGGCGGTCGAGGTCATCGCGCTGGTAGCGCAGCACATGCAGGACCGGGCCGAAGACTTCGCGTTTCAGGTCGGACAGCTTCTTCAGTTCGATGATCGTCGGGGCGACGAAAGTGCCCTTGGCCGCCGTCTCGCCGGGGGCGATGCGTTCGACGCGGGCGCCGAGCCCACGCATCGTCTCGATATGCTTTTCGATGATGCCTTGGGCCTCAGAGGTAATCACCGGGCCGACATCGACGGAGAGACGGTCGGTGCGGCCGATTTCCAGCTCGTGCAGTGCGCCCTTCAGCATGGTCAGCACGCGGTCGGCCACGTCTTCCTGCAGGCAGAGCACGCGCAGCGCCGAGCAGCGCTGGCCGGCGCTGTCGAAGGCCGAGGCGATGACATCTCCGACGACTTGTTCAGCCAGTGCCGAGCTGTCGACGATCATGGCGTTCTGGCCGCCGGTTTCGGCGATCAGCGGGATCGGCTTGCCGATCTTGGAGAGGCGGCCTGCCAGTTGCGCCTGGATGAGGCGGGCGACTTCGGTGGAGCCGGTGAACATCACGCCGGCAATGCCGTCCGCGCCGACAAGCGCCGCGCCGATGCGGCCGTCGCCCGGCAGAAGCTGCAGCACGTCGCCGGGAATGCCGGCTTCGTGAAGGATGCGTACACCTTCGGCGGCGATGAGCGGGGTTTCCTCGGCAGGCTTCGCCAGAACCGGGTTGCCGGCAACCAATGCCGCAACGACCTGGCCGGCGAAAATGGCGAGCGGGAAGTTCCACGGGCTGATGCAGACGATCGGGCCGAGCGGCGCGTGGGCCGGGCCGAGCGTGCGGCTGGCCTGTTCGGCGTAGTAGCGCAGGAAGTCGATGGCTTCGCGCACTTCGGCGATGGCGTTCGGCAGCGACTTGCCGGCTTCGCGGATGATGAGGCCGAGCAGCGCCGGCATGCGCTCCTGCATCAGGTCGGCGGCGCGGACGAGGCGGCTGGCGCGCTCTGCGGGGGAGACGGCGGCCCACTGGGCCGCAGCCGCATTGGCGGTGGCAACGGCGCCAGCGACATCTGCCTCGCGGGTTTCAGTAACGGTGCCGACGCGGTCGGTGAGATCGCCGGGGTTGAGAACCGGACGGCTTTCTCCATCGGCCGTCTTGCCGCCGATCAGGGGTGACGCCTGCCAATCGACCTTGGTCGTGGCCACCAGCGCGTCATCGAGCATCGAGAGCGTGACTTCGTTGGAAAGATCGAATCCCCTGGAGTTCGGCCGACCGGTATAGAGTGCTTCCGGCAGCTTGATCTTGTCGTGCTGGGCGCCGGGAACCGGCATGGCGCGGACAATATCGACCGGATCGGCGATCAGGTCGTCGACCGACACGGCCGGGTCGGCGATGCGGTTGACGAAGGAGGAGTTCGCGCCGTTTTCGAGCAGGCGGCGCACGAGGTAGGCCAGCAGCGTCTCATGGGTGCCGACCGGGGCGTAGATGCGGGCCGGGCGGTCGAGCTTGTCCTTGCCGACGACTTCGTCATAGAGCGGCTCGCCCATGCCGTGCAGGCATTGGAACTCGTAGTCACCGACCTTGAAATCAGGGCCGGCGAGTTCGTAGATCGTCGCCAGCGACTGGGCATTGTGGGTCGCGAACTGCGGGAAGATCACGTCGCGGGCGGCAAGAAGCTTTTTAGCGCAGGCGATATAGGAAACGTCGGTATAGATCTTGCGGGTGTAGACCGGGAAGCCATCGAGGCCGTCGAGCTGCGCGCGCTTGATCTCGGCATCCCAATAGGCGCCCTTGACGAGGCGCACCATCATGCGATGGCCGGAGCGGCGGGCGAGGTCGATGATGAAATCGAGCACGAAGGGGCAGCGCTTGCCATAGGCCTGCACGACGAAGCCGACGCCGTTCCAGCCGGACAGATCGGGATCGAGGCGCAGCGCTTCGAGCAGGTCGAGCGACAGTTCCAGCCGGTCGGCTTCCTCGGCATCGATGTTGAGGCCGATGTCGTAGCCCTTGGCGATCAGCGCCAGCGCTTTCACCTTCGGCAGCAGTTCGCCCATCACGCGGGCGGCTTGGGCGCGGGTGTAGCGGGGGTGCAGTGCGGAAAGCTTGATGGAGATGCCGGGGCCTTCATAGATGCCGCGGCCGGCCGAGGCCTTGCCGATGGCATGGATGGCGTTTTCGTAATCGGTGTAATAGCGCTTGGCGTCGGCAGCCGTGGTCGCGGCTTCGCCGAGCATATCGTAGGAATAGCGGAAGCCGCGGGCTTCGAGCGGGCGCGAGCGCTTCAGCGCTTCCTCGATGGTCTCGCCGGTGACGAACTGCTCGCCCATCATGCGCATCGCCATGTCGACTCCGCGGCGGATGACCGGCTCGCCGGCGCGGGCGATGAGGCGGGTCAGTGCTGCGGAAAGGCTGCGGTCGTTGACGGTGGAGGTGAGCTTGCCGGTGACGACGAGGCCCCAGGTCGCGGCATTGACGAACAGCGACTTGCCGCCGCCGATATGGGACTTCCAGTCGCCCTCGGAGATCTTGTCGCGGATGAGAGCGTCGCGGGTGGCGGTGTCCGGGATGCGCAGCAGGGCTTCGGCAAGGCACATCAGCGCCACGCCTTCCTGGCTCGACAGCGAATATTCCTGCACCAGTCCTTCGACGCCGGAGCCCTTGTGCTTGGCGCGCAGCGCGGTGATCAGCTTGCGGGCGGTGTGCTTGGCGCGGGCGCGGGTATCGGCGGGCAGCGCTGCCTCTTCCAGCAGGCGCGGCACGGCTTCGGTCTCGGGGATGCGGTAAGCTGATGTGATCGCCTGGCGCAGCGGTGTCGGGGCCGAGATCGGCGGCGCGAAATTGGCAAAGGGCTGTACGGCGTTATCTGCGACTGGTTGCGGCTGGCTCATCGATCATCCCTTTTAAAACGCGCTGGCGGCATCTTCGTGCTCGGGCCGGAAAATACGGTTGGTTGCGCCGTATATCCATCCGGTCAAATTGGCGATATGCCGATTTTATCTCTATTTTTTATCTCCGAAACCGTACACTATGCGGCATATCCTTCAGTCCGCCGAAGAATGCGAAAATGCGCCGGCCGCCAGGATATCCCGGTGGCGGTGGCGCGCCATCAGGCACTCGTCGTCGCCGGGCATGCAGGTGCGGCAGACGATGGGCCGGACCGCATAGATGCGGCAGCCGACGTGGATGCCGAGCTTCCCTTCGAGAGCATCGCAGCGATCATTGGAACAGCGCATGCCGCCGAGATCCGCGGAGACGTATTCCGCGGGTATCCGTTCGATCTCGGCGTCGCTTTCCAGCGAAAAACGCGGCCAGTCGGCCGAATAGGCGCAGCATGCGCCGCAGGCCTGACAGTCAAAGGTTTCGGGGGGTGCGCTCATGCGCCAAGGCTAACATGGTCTGATGTCATGCGAAACCACCCGCTTTACGCAACGGCGGCCTCACGTTTGGCAATCTCGTAATCCTCGGTGTGAACGAGCACGCCGGTATCGGTCATGACGGCGATGCCGTAGGCGGCCGGTTCATCGACGGAGAGCGACGCGTCCGGCGCTTCGAAGGGCATCGGCTGCTGATGCACAGGGCTCTTGAACACGGAGAAGGGAATGCCGCGGCTGGAGCCGGAGATGGTGCGGTGCACGTGGCCGGCGAAGATATGCAGCACATTGCCGCGCTTCTTCACCAGATCGTAGAATTCGACCTCGTTGATCAGGCGGATCTGGTCCATGCCGGAAAAACCAGTCGCATGCGGCGGGTGGTGCATGAACAGCAGAACCGGCCTGTCGCCTGCCGTTTCCAGCTGGCGGTCGAGCCATTCCATCCTGATGTCGCAGAGCAGGCCGGCATGGCTGTTGGGATAGTCGTAAGGCGGGGCAAACAGCGTATCGAGCAGCACGACGCGGCAATCGTCGAAATCGATGACCCGCTGCACGAAGCCGTTTTCGTCCGTCACGGTTTCAGGGAACACGTCGAGGAAAGTCTCGCGCCGGTCGTGATTGCCGATGGTGATCGCCAGCGGCGGGGTGAGTTTGTCCAGTTCGCGCTTCAGCCGCTCATAGGAGGTGCGGTCCGCCCGGTGCGCGAGGTCGCCGGTGACGATCACCTGATCGGCATCCGCATGGTAGCGGTTGACGTGGTCGATGCCGGCGGCAAGCCGCTCGGCCGGGTCGAGGCCGATGATGGTCGTGCCTTCGGGAACCATGTGGAGATCGGTAAAGATAATCAGCTTCGTCATAGCGGGAACCGTAAAATGGGAACGAATGAAGGAGGTGCCGGGGGTAAAGTCCATGTCTGGGGTGAAGGGGCTAACGTCCGGGCGGGTAAAATCTGCCGCCAAGAAAATCCATCTTTCTGCCCGTAGGCAAGTCCCTTTTCCTGCGATATCACCAGTGCCGAATTGGATTCGATTGCCGACGAAGGAGTACCGCCATGAGATGGAAACGCACGATCCAGCTGCTGGATGTTCACGCCGAGGGTGAAATCGGCAAGGTGGCGATCGGCGGTGTGCCGAAAATCCCCGGAAATTCCATCGCCGAGCAACTCAACTACATCAACACGGTGGATGACAGCCTGCGCCGGTTCCTGTGCCTGGAGCCGCGGGCGTCCTCGATCGGCTCCGTCAACCTGCTGGTGCCGGCCAAGCGGCCGGAAGCCGATGCGGGCTTCATCATCCTGCAGGCCGACCAGGCCCATGCCATGTCCGGCTCCAACTCGATCTGCGTGACAACAGCGCTGCTCGAATCCGGTATCGTCGAGATGAAGGAGCCGGAAACCGTCGTCATGCTCGACACCGCCGCCGGCCTCGTCAAGGCGACGGCGACCTGCAAGGACGGGCGCTGCGAGCGCGTGACGCTGACCATGACGCCCTCTTTCGTTCAGGAACTCGATGTCGAGCTCGATACGCCGGACTGGGGCCGCATCAAGCTCGACCTCTGCTACGGTGGCATCTTCTATGCGCTGGTCGATGTCGCCCAGGTCGGCACGACGATCGACAAGGCCAATGCCCGCACGCTGGTCGAGGCCGGTATGAAGATCAAGGAACTGGTCAACAAGGCGATCCCCGTCGTGCATCCGGAAATCCCGGAAATCAACGGCGTCGCCTATGTGATGTTCCGCGATACGGAAGCCGACGGCACGGTGCGCACCTGCACCACGATGTGGCCGGGCCGTGTCGACCGCTCGCCCTGCGGCACGGGCAGTTCGGCCAATCTGGCGACGCTCCATGCGCGCGGCCTTGCCAAGGTCGGTGATGTCTTCACCTCGCGCTCGATCATCGGTTCGGAATTCAAGGTGGGCCTGCAGGCGGTGACGGAAGTTGCGGGCCGGCCGGCGATCATCCCGACGATTTCCGGCCGCGGCTGGACCTTCGGCCTGCATCAGGTGGCGCTCGATCCCTTCGATCCGCTGGCCGAGGGCTTTGCCATGACGGACACCTGGGGACCGGAAGCGGGTAATATCCGCTGACAACGAGGCTCGCCGGCTACTGCGGGCGGGCCATTTTCTTCAGGGCTGGCGCGGCAGCGGCAACACTGCCGGTCACGCCGTGATCGATCACGGCCCTTTCGGCCGGCTGCTTGGCAAGAGCGGCGATCGCATAGTCGTCGCCGGCGGCCGGCATGATGACCGCAGCGCGGGAAGACGGAACAACGATCGCAGCAACCGAAAGCGCGCTGACGGCCGCCAGCAGCAGCGCGTTGATGATCGAAATATGTTTGGCGGCAACCTTTTTCAT
The DNA here is from genome assembly GCF_001424985.1 of Rhizobium sp. Root1212. Taxonomy (GTDB): domain Bacteria; phylum Pseudomonadota; class Alphaproteobacteria; order Rhizobiales; family Rhizobiaceae; genus Pararhizobium. Next base: position 1,074,622 of record NZ_LMDA01000001.1, on the reverse strand, counting down.
GGCGTTCTCCCTTGGGTTCGTGCCACCTTGGATCGTCGCGATCCGGGCAGCTGTTCCGCCGGAAACAGCCGGTTGAAGCGGCAGGAGCGACAAAAGGGAGAGAACCGGGTCGGCCGCGCAGAAGCGCCGCCGCGGGCCGGACGGCGAAGGAGTTGGGCAATGACGCGGAATATTCGCAAGCCACGACCGTTTCTGATCGGCCGCCGTACATTCATCGCCGGTTGCGCGGCAACCATGGGCGGCCTCGTTGCCGCGCCGAGCCGGGCGGGCACCGTCATTGGCACGGCCTCCGATATTCGCGGCGACGTGCAGCGCAAGCGCCTGCAGACGGAAGAGGGCCTTTCGACCGGCGCCGAGATCATGGACAAGGACCGCGTCGCGACCGGCGCCGATGGCTTTGCCGATCTGACATTGGAAGGTGACACTCGCATCCTGCTCGGCAACCGGACGGAGCTACTGATCGACAGCTTCATCGCCAACCAGGGCGGTACGATGGAGCTCGGCATGGGACAGATGGTCTTTGATCGGCCGGAAGGTCTGCCGAAGATCGACCTGGCTGTTCGCACCGCTTTCGGCATGATCGGCGTGCGCGGCACCAAGTTCTTCTGCGGCCCGACGCGCGGTGTTTTCGGCGTCTTCGTCGAGCACGGGCAGGTGGCGGTCGAAGGCGGTGGCGTGACCGAACTTGTCGGCCCCGGCGACGGCGTGGAAATCGCTCGCCCCGGTGAAGCGCCGAACAAGCCGGTCAAGTGGAAGGAAGCGCGCATCGTAGAGGCCTATGCGAGCGTCGGCCTCAAAAGGTAAGAATATACTTACTCTTCATCGTTGTTGGTGAAGAGTTCCATTTCGCCGAAACCGCGGATTTCGTGCATCCCCAGAGAGCGCAAAGGCCGGCCGCTTTCGGCTGCTGCCTGGGGGCCGATGCAGATCGCCGTTCCCAGGAATTTGTTGGCCTCCTGAAGCCGCGCCGCGAGATTGATGGCGTCGCCATGGGCGGTGTAGTCGAGCTTGCCGCCGGCACCGACCTCGCCGAGCACGGCAATACCCGTCTCGATGCCGATGCGGGTGCGGCCGAACTGGTATTCGACGAAACCGGGACGGGTGCGCATTTCCTCGGTCAGCACATGGATCGCCTCGGCGCAGTCGATCGCCTTGTTGACATGGTCTTCGAGGTCTTCCGGCGCATTGAAGAAGGCGTGCACGGCATCGCCCACCACCTTGTCGACCATGCCGCCATGGATCGCCACAAGCGCATTGACCTCGGCATAATAGGTATCGAGCAGGGCGACGAGATCGCGCGGCGAAAGCTTGTGCGTCAGCGTCGAAAAGCCTTCGATATCGGTGAACAGGGCGGTCACCGGCCGCTCCTCGCTGGCGGCGGTGTCGTCGTCCGGATTGTCGATGTAGCGCTCGACGACCGTTTGGGGCAGGTATTGGGAAAACTTGCTGCGCGCGGCGGATTCCGAGCGCCTGACGCGGGCGAATTGCAGCGTGCTGGTGACCGCGAGCACGGCGAGTAGCGCAAGGCTGACGCCCGGTGCATCGAAGAGCAGGCCGGTAAAGCGATAAAGCGCGGTGGCCGCCGCGACCGTGAAGCAGACGGCGAGCAGGCCGAGCAGCATGGCGGTGACCGGCCGCAGCCGGGTTGCGATCAGGGCGACGAGCGCGCCTGCGATGACGGCGATACCAGCCTCGATCAGCGGCAGGCGCTGGTCGCGGTGGGGGATGAAGCCGGTGAGGACAGCATTGGCGATATCGGCGTGAATTTGCACCGAGGGTTCCAGCGGCATAGAGGCGGTGGAACGCAGCCCGCCGAGATTGGGCAGGCTGCTGCCGATCAGCACGATCTTGTCCTTGAGCTTTTCCGGGGCGACGGTTCCACCGATCACGTCACCGGCCGAGACCGTGCGTTCGTGGATGCGGCCGGCGCCGCTTGCGGCAAAGCGCATGGAGCCGCTCTCGTCGAACTGAATCTGCCGCGAGGCAAGCCTCAGCCAGGGCGGATCGCCACCCAGGATCGGCGTCGATGAGCTGCCACCGAGATGGGCGACTTCGAGGCCGAAGGCGGGATAGGCGTCGTTGCCGAGGATGGAAAAAGCCTGCACGCGGCGAATGCGGGCATCCTCGTCGCCGACCAGGAAGGCGGCCGCGGCCGAATGCGCCGAAGCCTGCAGGAAAGCGCAGGATGTTTCCGCCCCCTCGATGAACCACAATTCGGGAATGCGAATGGGCTTGCGCACCGCGACCGGCGGCACCGGCACGGGCCGTTCGCCGACCGTGTCGGCAATCAGGAAGCCGAGAATGGTCGGAACCTTGGCGATCGCCTGCGCCAGCGCTGCATTGGCCGGATCTCCGGCCACGCAATCGTTGCTGAAGACGAAATCGACGGCGACGGTCTTGGCGCCGGCTTCCGCGACCCTGGTAATGACGGCAGCGGTGTCTGCCCGGTCCCAGGCCTTGTCATCCGTGCCCTGCAGGGACTTGCGATCGACGTCGATGACAACCAGTTCCGGCGCTCGCGGGCTTGGCACCCATTGGGTCACGGCATCGAAGAACAGCTCGCGCTGCGTCTCCATCGCCTCGCCGCCGAGCGTGAAGAGCAGGGCGGCGGCGGCAAGGCTTGCGGCCATGCCGGCGTAAACCGGCCGGATGCGGGAGAGACGCAAGCTCTTCACGCCTCATTCCTCTTCCGGCTCGGCGATCCTTTTCAAGCGTTCGACATAGCAGGTGATGATGCCGTCGTTGCGCTTGATGGCATGGCATTCCTCCAGCGACAGGATGGAGCGGTTCACCTTGGGGCGGCTGGCGCCGAGAATGCCGGCGATATCCGACTGGCTGAGCGTCAGGCGCAGATTGGCGCTTTCCGGCAGGTCGGTGCCGTGGATCTGCCGGAGTGTCGCCAGGAAGAAGCGGGCGACGCGCGAATTCAGATCATAGAGCGCGATCGTTTCCAGCCGGTCCGTGGTATCGCGCAGCAGCGTGCAGAGATAACGCATCACCGCCTCGGCCGCGGCAGGCCGGTTGGTGATGAACTCCATGAAGGCCTTCTTGCTGATGATATAGCCTTCTGTCGCCGTGATCGCCGTGGCATCGGCCGAGCGCGGCAGATCGTCCAGAAGTGCTACTTCACCGAACAGCGCGCCGGCCTCGATATGGCGCAACAGAAGCTCGCGGCCCTGCGGCGTGATCAGCGACAGCTTTATGCGGCCGGAGACGAGAGCAATCATGTAATTGCCCTCGTCTCCGCGCTGGAAGATCACCGTGCCGGGGCTCCATTTGCGATGGGAGGCCAGAGTGGCAAGCGAGGCGATGCTGTCCTTGTCGAACTCCTCGAAGATCGGGAAGGAGCGCCAGAAGGCCGGGCTTTTGTTGATTTCGCTCATGCGACTTCCTCGTGCGGCACGCGTGACGGCTTTTGCCAACCTTTCCGCAGTCTTTCAGAGGTTGCAACAGGAAAAGCCGACAAAACCCTCCGCTCGCGCCGCTATCGGCTGGTGTTCCACATCTTCCCTCGCCATTATTGACGACGAATGCGGATCGTTTCCGATTATTGAACAATCTGTCTCCGGCGGGCTGGCTGGAAGAATTTGGTTTTGCTGTTAAATCTGATGCCACAACGAACCCTTAGCGGAGACTGAGTTCCCATGCAGCAGAGCCCCATCGTCCTCGTCGGACGCATCCTTCTCTCGATCATCTTCATTCTCGCCGGCTTCGGCAAGATCACCGCGCTTGGCGGCACCGCCGGCTATTTCGGCAGCATGGGCCTGCCGGTGCCGATGGTGACGGCCGTCGTCGTCGCCCTCGTCGAGCTTCTCGGCGGCATTGCCATCCTCGTCGGCTTCCAGACGCGCATTGTTTCCTACATCCTGGCGCTGTTCTGCGTGGCAACGGCCTTCGTCGCGCATTTCGATTTCGCCGACCAGATGCAGATGATCAATTTCCAGAAGAACCTAGCCATGGCTGGCGGCTTCCTGGTCCTGGCCGCTTACGGCCCCGGTGCACTCTCGGTCGACGCCCGTCGCGCCTGATTGCCTGCGGTATCGCAACAAAAGCCCCGCCGGGAGACCGGCGGGGCTTTTGCGTGTCTTGGCTTATGGGCAATTCAGTCACCGGTTGACGTTGACAGGGCCCATGATTGCATGTTGCCTGATGGGCACGAAGAATATGGCAGTTTGGTATCCCCCCATGAGCATGACTCTCACTGACATCGCTGATCGGATTGTTGAAAAGGCAGTGGATGCCCGCCGTTTTCTGGTTGCCGTCGCCGGTCCTCCGGGCGCCGGCAAATCGACCCTGGCCGATGCTCTGGAAGGGGAGCTTGTCCGGCGCGGCGAGCGTGCCGTCGTGCTGCCAATGGACGGCTTTCATATGGACAATGGCATTCTCGAAGCGCGCGGCCTGCTTCCGCGAAAGGGCGCGCCCGAAACCTTCGACGTCCGCGCCTTCGACGACATCCTGCGTGCCGTGAAAAAGGCGGATGAGGAGGTGCTGGTGCCGGTCTTCGACCGTAGTCGCGAACTGGCGATCGCCTCGGCCCGCGCCATCCCGGTGGAAACCCGGATCATCCTGGTCGAGGGCAATTATCTGCTGCTCGACGAGATGCCTTGGTCGCGGCTTGCCGGGCTTTTCGATTTCACGGTTTTCGTCGGTCCTTCCGTCGCGGTGCTCGAAGAGCGCTTGCGCGCCCGCTGGGTCCATTACGGGCTCGATGAAGCCGGCATTCAATGGAAGCTCCATGGAAACGACCTGCCGAACGGCCGGCGCATCATCGAAAATTCCAGGCCCGCCGATATCGCGCTTGAAACCTTCTCGATCGACTAAGGTCGGTTGTTTTCCGCCTCGCAATGATGGTATCGGAACCTTCGAATTTACTGATGTAGCGCCTTTGGCCCTGAAGCATTCGGAGACCTCCCATGACCGCACCCCGCCTGACGATCCGCCGTCCCGACGACTGGCACCTGCACCTGCGCGATGGCGGCATGCTCAAGGGTGTGATCGGCGATACTGCCCGCGATTTCGCCCGCGCCATCATCATGCCGAACCTCGTGCCGCCGGTCGTCACGACCGCCGATGCGAAAGCCTATCGCGAGCGCATTCTCGCAGCGCTCGCCCCCGGCGATCGTTTCGAGCCGCTGATGACGCTTTACCTCACCGAAGGCACCAATCCCGACGATGTCGAAGAGGGCAAGACATCGGGCCTCATCACCGCGGTCAAACTCTATCCGGCCGGTGCGACGACCAATTCCCACGGCGGCGTGCGCAATATCGACAATGCAATGTCGGTGCTAGAGCGCATGGCCAAGATCGGCCTGCCGCTCTGCGTCCACGGCGAGGTGACGACGCCGGAGGTCGACATCTTCGATCGCGAGGCCGTCTTCATCGAAACGGTGCTGGAGCCGCTGCGCAAGCGCCTGCCGGAACTGAAGGTGACGATGGAGCACGTCACCACCAGCAACGGTATCGATTACATCAAGTCGGCGGCATCGAACCTCGCGGGATCGATCACCACCCACCACCTGATCATTAACCGCAATGCCATCCTCGTCGGCGGCATCAAGCCGCATTATTATTGCCTGCCGGTTGCCAAGCGCGAAAGCCACCGGCTGGCGCTGCGGGCGGCGGCCACCTCGGGCGACAGCCGCTTTTTCCTCGGCACGGATAGCGCGCCGCATGTCGATCCGCTGAAGGAATGCGCCTGCGGCTGCGCCGGCATCTATACCTCGATCAACACGATGAGCTGCCTTGCCCATGTGTTCGAGGAGGAGGGCGCACTCGACAAGCTCGAAGCCTTCGCCTCGCTGAACGGCCCGGCCTGGTACGGCCTTTCGCCGAACGAAGACACGATGACGCTGGAGAAAAAGGCCGAAGCCGTGAGCTTCCCGGCCAAGATCGAGACCGAGGCCGGCCCGGTCACCGTCTTCGATCCGATGTTCCCGCTGCATTGGGACGTCGTCCGCGCTTCGAGCTGATTGCGCGCGCTTTCTTGTTGGCTTCGTGCGCGCCGCAACCTTTGCCGCGCCACTTTTCCTAGCTTTGAAAGCCCCGACCTGCTATGGCGCGGAGAGTGAAAAGCCGCAGCTGCAGGAGCCTTGCCCATGATCCAGACATCCTTTCCCGACAAGGCCGTGATGGCCGAACTCGTTGCCAAGATGCTGTGGGAAATCAAGGCGGTGCATTTTCGCGCCGATCAGCCCTACAAGCTCGCCTCGGGCATGGCGAGCCCGGTTTATATCGATTGCCGCAAGCTGATTTCCTATCCACGCATCCGTTCCACCGTCATGGATTTTGCGGCCGCCACCATCCTGCGCGATGCGGGCTTCGAGCAGTTCGATGTTGTTGCAGGTGGCGAGACCGCGGGCATTCCCTTTGCCGCCATGCTCGCCGAGCGTCTGGCGCTGCCGATGATCTACGTGCGCAAGGCGCCGAAGGGCCATGGCCGCAACGCCCAGATCGAGGGCCATATGCCGGAAGGCGCCCGCGTGCTGGTCATCGAGGACCTGACGACGGCCGGCGGCTCGATGTTCAAGTTCATCGATGCGATCCGCGCGGCCGGCGGCGTCGTCGATCACGGCATCGCGCTCTTCTATTACGATATCTTCCCCGAGGCCCGCGGCCAGATGAAGGACAAGGGCGTGACACTCCACAACATCGCCACCTGGCGCAATGTTCTGGCCGTCGCCAGGGAGCAGAAGCTGTTCGACGAGAAGACGCTCAGCGAAGTCGAGGCCTTCCTCAACGCGCCGCTCGAATGGTCTGGCCGCAATGGCGGTGTCAGCGCGCTCGCAAGCGCCTGACTCAGGCCGTCGAAAGGCTCTGGCTTTTTCGCGAGGCTTGTATTAAATCGATTGAAATCGTTGTGCAGGAGGACGTGCCGTCATGATCGTTTGCTGTGGAGAAGCCCTGATCGATATGCTGCCGCGGCAGTCGCAGGCGGGTGAAACGGCCTTTGCGCCCTATGCTGGCGGGGCCATCTTCAACACCGCGATCGCGCTTGGCAGGCTCGGCATTCCCACGGGTTTCTTCACCGGCCTGTCCGACGATATGTTCGGCGATATCCTGCGTGAGACGCTGAAGAGCAGCAACGTCGATTTCGCTCCCAGCGCCACGCTTTCGCTGCACACGACGCTTGCCTTCGTCAAGCTCGTCAACGGCTCGGCGACCTACGCCTTCTTCGACGAGAACACAGCGGGACGGATGATTACCCCCGAACATCTGCCGGCGCTTGGCGATTTCTGCGAGGCGCTGCATTTCGGTGCGATCAGCCTTATCCCCGAGCCCTGCGGCTCGACCTACGAGGCGCTGATGGCGCGCGAGCATGAAAAGCGCGTCATCTCGTTCGACCCCAACATCCGCCCCGGCTTCATCAAGGATGCCGAAGCGCACAAGGCGCGCATGCTGCGCATGGCGGCGATGTCGGATATCGTCAAGTTCTCGGACGAGGACCTCGACTGGTTCGGCGAGAAGGGCAGCCATGACGAACTTGTCGCCAAGTGGCTGACGCGCGGCCCGAAGCTGGTGGTCATCACCAAGGGCAAGGATGGCGCCGATGGCTATACCCTCCGCGGCAAGGTTTCCGTGCCCGGTGAAAGCGTCACCGTCGTCGATACGGTCGGCGCGGGCGATACCTTCGACGCCGGCATTCTCGCCTCGCTGAAGCTGAACGGGCTCCTGACCAAGAGTGCGGTCGCCTCGCTCAGCGAAGAGGCTGTTCGTGCGGCACTGACGCTCGGCGCCAAGGCCGCCGCCGTCACCGTCTCGCGCGCCGGCGCAAATCCGCCCTGGGCGCATGAAATCGGCATGTAAGCCGAGAGTATCTCACTCAGCCTGCTTTCATCCGCGTGTCATCCTGACGTGTTCAAAGACGTCAGGACATCCCGGATTGTCGATTCCATGCCTCCGGGATTTCGTCGGCTTGCGGCGGAGGTGGAGATGGATACGATGATTTTGGTCGTCAGCGATGCCTGGCATCCCCAGGTCAACGGCGTCGTCCGGACGCTGGATGAACTATCCCGCACGGTGGCGGAGCAGGGGGCGGACATTCGTTTCCTCACACCGGAGCGTTTTGCCACCATCCCCTTGCCCTTCTATCCCGACATCCGCCTCGCCTTGCCGACCCGCCGGCAAGTGGCGGAAGAAATCGACAGCGTCGCTCCTGATTTCATCCATATCGCGACGGAGGGGCCGCTGGGTCTCGTTGCGCGCCGCATCTGCCTGCAGCGCGGCCTGCCCTTTACGACCAGCTATCACACCCGGTTTCCGGAATTCGTCAGCGCACGCTTACCTATACCGGAGAGCTGGAGCTACTGGTGGCTGCGGCAATTCCACAATTCCGGCAATGGCATGATGGTCGCGACCGCGACGCTCGGAACCGAGATGGCGGCGCGCGGCTTCCGCAACATCAAGCGCTGGACGCGCGGCATCGACACCAATCTCTTCAATCCCTCGCGTCGCCGCGAGGACTGGCTGCCACGGCCGATCTTCCTCAATGTCGGCCGTGTTGCCGTCGAAAAGAACCTGCCGGCCTTCCTCGATCTCGATCTCCCCGGCAGCAAGGTCGTGGTCGGCGATGGTCCCGATCTGGCGAGCCTGAAGCAGCGTTATCCCGATGTGCACTTTCTCGGCCGGCAGATGGGCGCCGATCTCGCCGGCATCTATGCCTCGGCGGATGTCTTCGTTTTCCCGAGCCGAACCGATACCTTCGGCAATGTCATTCTGGAGGCCTTGGCCAGCGGCTGTCCGGTCGCCGCCTTTCCGGTAACGGGGCCGCGCGACATTCTTGCCGATGGTGGCGGTGCGCTTTCCACCGATCTCCGGCAGGCGGCGCTCAAGGCTCTGGATATTCCGAGGGAAAAAGCGCGGGAGAAGGCGCTGACCTACAGCTGGGCCGAATGCGGCCGGCAGTTTCTGTCCAATCTGAGCCGCGTGCCGAAAAATGCCTTTGCCGGTCGTGGACGCCGGCTTGGGACGTATTCCTGACGGCGCCCCACCCCCGCACTGTGCGTCATCCTCGGCCTCGTGCCGAGGATCTTCCAGCCTGTCCCTCTATGCGGAGACGCTGAAAGATGGTCGGGACGAGCCCGACCATGACGAAAGGAAGCCTTGGAAGCCCCCGGTGTTACTTCGCAGCCTTCAAGAGCGCCGCGACAAGCCCTGCCGTCGAGCTATCGTGTCCCGCAGCGCTTTCCTTACCTTCGACGACCGGCAGCAGCCCGGTCGCCAGTTCCTTGCCAAGCTCGACGCCCCACTGGTCGAAGGAGTTGATGTCGAACAGAGCGCCTTCGACGAAGACCCGGTGCTCGTAGATCGCGATCAGGCGGCCGAGTGCATAAGGGGTCAGCTTGTCGTAGACGAAGGTCAGCGACGGGCGGTTGCCGGGGAAGACGCGGTGCGGTGCGATCTTGCCGATCGAGGCGGCATCCATGCCCTTGGCGGCCATCTGAGTCTTGGCCTCGTCGAGGCTGCGGCCCTTCATCAGGGCTTCGGACTGGGCAAGGCAGTTTGCCATCAGCAGCTGGTGCTGATGGCGCAGTTCCGGCTCGTGGCCGTTGGCGGCGATCAGGAATTCGGCCGGGATGATGCTCGTGCCCTGATGGATGAGCTGATAGAAGGCGTGCTGGCCGTTGGTGCCGGGCTCGCCCCAGACGACCGGGCCGGAATTGCCGTCGACCGGCGAGCCGTCAAGGGTCACGCCCTTGCCGTTCGATTCCATGTCGAGCTGCTGCAGATAGGCGGGGAAGCGCGACAGGCGCTGGTCATAGGGCAGGATGGCGCGGGTGGCGTAGCCGAGAACGTTGCGATGATAGAAGCCGAGAAGGCCAAGCAGCATCGGAATGTTCTGGCGCACCGGAGCCGTCTTGAAATGCACGTCGATGGCGTGGGCGCCGGCGAGGAATTCACCGAACCTTTCCTTGCCGATGGCGATCATCAGCGGCAGGCCGATGGCCGACCAGATCGAATAACGACCGCCGACCCAATCCCAGAAGCCGAAGACGCGCTCGGAGCCGATGCCGAAGGCGGAAACCTTGTCGAGGGCGGTGGAAACGGCGCAGAAGTGATGCGCGACGGCCTCGTCGCCCAGTGCATCAACGATGAATTTGCGCGCGGTCGCGGCATTGGTCATCGTCTCGATCGTCGTAAACGTCTTCGACGCCACGATGAACAGCGAGGTCTCGGCATTCAGCAGCTTCAGCGTATCGGCGATATGGGCGCCGTCGATGTTGGAGACGAAGTGCAGGCGCGGGCCGTCATGATCAGGCGCCAGCGCCAGCGTCGCCATCACCGGGCCTAGGTCCGAGCCGCCGATGCCGATATTGACGACATCGGTGATCTTCTTGCCGGTCGCGCCCTTCAGTTCGCCGGAGCGGATCGCGTCGGAGAACACGCCCATGGCGGCGAGCACGGCGTTGACGTCCGGCATCACATCCTTGCCGTCGACGAGAACCGGCGTGTTGGCACGGTTGCGCAGCGCCGTGTGCAGAACGGCGCGGCCTTCGGTGAAGTTGATCGGATCGCCCGCGAACATCGCGTCGCGCTTCTTTGCGACGCCGGCTTCCGCGGCAAGGGCCTCAAGGCCGTCAAGGATACGGTCGTTGACGGCACATTTCGAATAATCGAACAGGATGTCGTCGAGCGTCACGCTGTATTTGGAGAAGCGGGCGGGATCGGCCGCAAAGGCCGCCCGGATATCCGTTGCCTTGGTCTCGGAAACCGTGGATTTCAGCTGTTCGACACGCGCGTTCATAGGGGCTCCTTGCGTCGCATGGGATGCGCCATCTAATCGATTTAGCAGCTGCTGATCAAGCCCCGCAGCCTCAATCGCGCAGGTTCTTGCGCAGGATCTTGCCAACGTTCGATTTCGGCAGTTCGTCGCGGAATTCCACGTATTTCGGCCGCTTGTAGTTGGTCAGAAGCTGGGCGCAGAAGGCCTTGACGTCGGCTTCCGTTAGCGCCGGATCACGGCGCACGACGAAGAGCTTGACCGCTTCGCCCGAATGGGTGTCCGGCACGCCGATCGCGGCGCATTCGAGGATACCCGGCATGGTCGCGGCCACTTCCTCGATCTCGTTCGGGAAGACGTTGAAGCCGGAAACGAGGATCATATCCTTCTTGCGGTCGACGATTTTGATCAGGCCTTCGGGGCTCATGAAGCCGATGTCGCCGGTGCGGAAGAAGCCGTCGCTGGAGATCGCCTTGGCGGTTTCCTCCGGCTTGTTCCAATAGCCGCGCATGACCTGCGGGCCGCGGATGCAGATTTCGCCGATCTCGCCGAGGGCCAGCGTGTTGCCGTCATCGTCGCGGATCTCGACGTCGGTGGAGGGAAGCGGCAGGCCGATCGTGCCGGTAAAGGCGTCGCTGTCCAGTCGGTTGGCGGTGGCGACCGGAGAGGTTTCCGACAGGCCATAACCTTCGGCGATCGGGCATCCCGTCATCTTCTGCCAGCGTTCGGCCACCGGCCGCTGCACGGCCATGCCGCCGCCGAAGGTCAGCGCCAGCGAGGAGAAATCGAGCTTCTGGAAATCGGCATTGTTCATCAGTGCGTTGAACAGCGTATTGAGACCGGGGAAGACATTGATCTTGTACTTGGCGATTTCCTTGACGAAGGCCGGGATATCGCGCGGATTGGGGATCAGGATGTTTTCGCCGCCGGTGCTGAGGCCCATCAGGCCGTTCACCGTGAGCGCAAAGATATGATAGAGCGGCAGCGCGCAGAGGAAGACGAGCCGCTCGGGCCGCGGCTTGCGCAGGAAGGCGGTTTCGAGCCACAGGCCCATCTGCACCATATTGGAGAGCAGGTTGGCATGGGTCAGGGTCGCACCCTTGGAAACACCGGTCGTACCCCCGGTATATTGCAGGAAGGCGACGTCGTCCTGTTTGACGGCAAGGTCCTTCAGCGTCTTGCCGCGGCCGGCGGCGAGCACGGCCTTGAAAGTCGTGTGCCCCGGCAGCGACCATACCGGCACCAGCTTCTTCACCCGGCGCACGACGAGATTGACGATCAGCCCCTTGAAGCCGAGCATGTCGCCCATGGTCGTCACGACGATGTGCTTCAATGCCGTGCGGCTTGCCACCTGCTCGACCGTGTGGGCGAAGTTTTCGAGAACGAAGATCGCCTTGGCGCCGGCATCGTTGAGCTGGTGCTCAAGTTCGCGCGGGGTATAGAGCGGGTTGACGTTGACGACGGTGTAGCCCGCCCGAAGGATCGCGAAAACGATGACCGGGTTCTGCAACACGTTCGGCATCATCACGGCGACGCGGTCGCCCTTTTGCAGGCCGATGGATTGCAGCCAGGCGCCGACCTTGCGGCTTTCGGCTTCCAGCCCGGTAAAGCTCAGCGACTTGCCCATGCAGGTGAAAGCCGGGCGATCCCCGTATTTTGCGCAGGATTGGACGAAGAGTTCGCCGATCGAATTGGCGGCGGGCTTAGCGATTTCGGCGGGCATGCCGGGCGGATAGGAGGCGAGCCACGGCTTTATCGTGGTCTGGCCTGTCATTTGGGCTTGGATGTCCGGCATTTTCTCTCTCCCGCGCAAAGTCTCTTTCGGCTTTCGGTTCGCCGCGCCTTTCGATCGCCCGCGGGCAATCGCCATGATGCTGCTGTCTTTGTGGTGGAAACCTCCCGAATTTCCACATCAGCAGCATGCCGGTTTTGCTGCGGCTCCTCAAGCGCATTCCCGAACTATATAACCTTAACGTAAACGTCAACGCGAGGATGGCGTTACATCGGGAATCCGGGTGGAGATCCCGCCAGATTTAGCGGGTCCTGTTGCAGTGCAAACACTTTCCAGCGGGCAATCGTCATACTATATTGCACCGCAGCAGCCCCATCTTGATTCCGGCATTCCGGCTGCTCTCTCGCATATTCGATTTTCATCCTTCGGCGCTCCGCGCCTGTTCAGGTCTTCGCCATGTCTGATGACGCACTGTCCCATGCCCCGGCTGCCCGTCTGGGCGGATATTCGATTGCGGAACTGGCGCTGGCCGTCGGCAGCTTCGCCATCGGCACGGGGGAGTTCGCGATCATGGGCCTGTTGCCACAGGTGGCGGATAGCTTTGCGGTCTCGGTTCCCGATGCCGGCGTCGTGATCAGCAGCTATGCCATCGGCGTGGTGGTCGGTGCACCGTTGATCGCGGTGATGGCGGCGCGGTATTCCCGCCGCTCGGTGCTTCTGGTGTTGATGGCGCTGTTTGCGCTCGGCAATCTTGCAAGCGCGCTCGCGGGCAGCTTCGGCCTGCTGGTCATCGCCCGTTTTCTTGCCGGTTTGCCGCATGGCGCCTATTTCGGCGTTGCAGCGCTCGTGGCGGCCGGCATGGCGCCGCCGAACCAGCAGGCGCGTGCCATCGGCCGGGTCATGATGGGCCTGACGGTCGCGACCCTGCTCGGCACGCCGCTGGCCGCATGGTTCGGGCAGGCACTTGGATGGCGGGCCGCCTTCGCCATCGTCGGCGGCATTGCGCTGCTCACGGTGCTGCTGGTGTCCATCCATGTTCCCAAGGACAAGGCCAATCCGACTGCCACGCCGCTGAAGGAACTGGGCGCGCTTGCGCGCATCCAGGTCTGGCTGACGCTCGGCATCTGCGCCATCGGCTGTGGCGGCATGTTTGCCGTCTTCACCTATATCACCCCGGCCTTGACGGAATCCGCCGGCGTACCGCTCGCCAGCGTGCCGATGATGCTGTCGGTTTTCGGCGCCGGCATGATCGCCGGCAACATCGTGGGGTCACGGCTTGCCGACTGGGCGCTGATGCCGGCCATCGGTATTGCGTTGCTCTTCAATCTGGCGGCCTTCCTGCTCTTCGCCTTCACCATGACGTCGCCGTGGCTCGCGGTCCTCAACGTATTCCTGATCGGCGGCGGCTTCACCGTCGTTCCCGGCATCCAGATGCGCCTCATTAACGTTGCCGGCGAAGCCCGGACTCTGGCGGCCGCCCTCAGCCATTCCGCCTTCAACATCGCAAACGCGATCGGTGCGTGGCTCGGCGGCGTTTCGATCGCGGCCGGTTACGGCTGGACATCGACAGGCCTTGTCGGCGCGATCATGGGCGTTGCGGGCATCGCCATCTTCCTCACCTCGGCCATGCTTGATCGCAAGGCTGCCGCCTGACGACATTGGTATGACGCCGCAATATTTCCTGATTGAAACAAAATGCGGCGTCTTACCCTTGTCATCCTCATCCTGACATCATTACTTGTGCCGCATGAAGCCCGTCAGACGTAGCAAAGCGACTGGTGGTATCGTTGCTTTGCTGGCATGCTAAAAGGTCTGACGAGGAGGAAATTGCGTGGCGATTGGCCAATTTGAACGGGGAATGCCGCAGCAGCAGGAGCCGCGCCTTTTCGGCCGTCCTGCATCCGAGCGTTCGGCGCTGATCGGGCCGATCTCGGCGGCGCGGTGGCTGCTTGTCTTCGTCCTTCTGGCCGGCGTCTATTTCTTCCATGGTTTCCTGGTGCCGGTGCTTGCCGCTCTCGTCATCGGCTTTGCCACCTGGCCCATCTATCGGCGGCTTCTGGCGGCGATCGGCGGCAATCGCACGCTCGGCGCCACCATCGCTATCCTCTGCGTCGTCGCCTTCATCGTCGTGCCGATCACGGTCGCGGCCATGTATGCGGTGGAGGAATTGCGCGGCTGGATGTTGTGGGCGATCGAGACCAACAGGGTCGGCGCGCCCGTGCCTCCGTGGTTTGCCGATATTCCCGGCATCGGCGGCTGGCTGGCGACGCAATGGACCCTATATGTCGGTCACCCCAAGGCGATCGGCGAACTCGTCCAGCTGATCAGCGGCTCGAATATCGGCAATATCTATCGCGGCGTGCTCGTGGTCGGCACCTCGGCCTTCCAGGCGCTGCTGACGCTCTTGTTCATGCTGATCTCGCTGTTTTTCGTCTATCGCGACGGCGAATCCTTCGTCGCCCAGATCGACAAGCTCGGCGAGCGCATCCTGCCGATGCGCTGGGAGCGCGTTTCGCGCATTGTGCCGCTTACCATCAGTTCGACGGTCACCGGCATGGGCACCATTGCCATCGGCGAAGGCATCGTGCTTGGCGTCGCCTATTGGCTGGCGGGTGTGCCGTCGCCGGTCACGCTCGGCCTCATCACCGGCATCATGGCGCTGATCCCCGGCGGCGCGCCGCTCTCCTTCACGCTGGTCTCCGCCTATCTGGTCGTCAGCGGTTCGCCCGTGCACGGCCTTGCACTTCTCGCCTGGGGCTCGGTGGAACTCTTCATCGTCGATAAGACGTTGCGGCCGCGGCTCGTCGGCGGGCCGATCAAGCTGCCCTTCCTGCCGACCTTCTTCGGTCTCGTCGGCGGGGTCAAGACCATGGGTTTCCTTGGTCTCTTCGTCGGGCCGGTGCTGATGGCGCTGCTGGTTGCGATCTGGCGCGAATGGCTGCACGAGGTCACGTCCCATCCGCCGCCGCCGGGCGCGATCATCCGCGAATAAGGGTCTTTACGCCCCTCAAAACTCCCTCGCAGGCGGGCCGATAACTTATCACAACGGTTACCTTTCGCGTTATTCTTCGCGAAACCAACTTGTTGTAGAGTAAGCTCGGCTAAAGCCTGTCGTGCAAAAATGCGTGCGCGGTTTTGCGATGAAACAAGGACTTGAAGCATAGGCAATCCAAGAGATCGTGAATGCTTTGGGAATGAGGGTTTGGAATGTATCGCGCTTTGACCTGCGATATCGAGGTGACGGTTGAGCCCTATTATCTGGAAGAGCAATCTGATCCGGATGACAGCCGCTATGTCTGGGGTTACCGAATTCTGATCGCCAACAAATCGGGCAGGACCGTGCGCCTGATGTCGCGTTACTGGAACATCACCGACGAGAACGGCCAGGTCGACGAGGTCAACGGCCCCGGTGTCATCGGCGAGCAGCCGGTGCTCAATCCCGGCGAAACCTACGAATATTCGTCCGGATGCCCGCTCGATACGCCGTCCGGCATGATGTACGGCCACTATTCGATGGAGACATCGGAAGGCGAGATTTTCAACGTCGCCATCCCCGCCTTCTCGCTCGACAGCCCCGGACAGGTCCGCACGCTGAATTGAAAAAGGCCCCGCGGAGCAGAGCCTTTTATCTATCTTTGTTTTTACTGCGGCCGCACTTCCGTCGCCTCGAAGCGATAGGTCGTCGAGCAGAACTCGCAGGTCACGCTGACATAACCGTCCTCGACCGTGTGGTCGATGTCTTCCTGGCTGAAGCTTGCCAGCACGTCGCGGATCTTTTCGCGCGAGCAGTTGCAGCGGTCGAAAACGGCCTGCGGCGGATAGACCCGCACACCACGTTCATGGAACAGCCGGTAGAGCAGGCGCTCGGTGCCGACGGTCGGGTCGGTCAATTCGTCCGCATCGATCGTCTCGACCATGACCACGGCTTCGTCCCAGAGGTCGTCCACCTCGAAATCGTCGTGCGGGTTGCTGCCGTCGCCGCCGGGAAGGTCGGCCTGACGCATGCGCTCCGGCGCTGACGGCAGGAACTGGGCGACCATGCCGCCGGCCCGCCAGCGATGGCGCGGCTTGCCGTTTTCATCGCGGTCGAGAAGCTCGGCCACGCCAAGGCGAACCTTGGTCGGGATCTGCTCCGATTGGCGGAAATAAACGCCGGCGATTTCCTCGAGCGAGGCGCCATCGAGCGGTACGATGCCCTGGTAACGCTGCGTATGGGCGCCTTGATCGATGGTGAAGGCAAGCACGCCTTCGCCTAGCAGTTCCTGCGGCTGCGTCTTGCCATTCTTTTCGGCCGTGGCCAGCGCCTCGGCGTTGTAGCGGGCGTAGGCGCGCACCCGGTCGGGCGTCGAGAAATCGGCGACGACGAGATCGACCGGGCCGTTGCTCTTCGTCTGGACGATGAGCTTGCCTTCGAATTTCAGCGACGTGCCGAGCAGCACGGTCAGCACGACGGTTTCGGCGACCAGCCGGGCAACGGGCAGGGGATAGTTGTGACGCTCCAGGATCGCATCCAGCATCGGCCCCAGCTGGACCGCGCGGCCACGCACGTCGAGACCTTCCACCTGGAAGGGAACGACATGGTCGTCACCGGCGAAATCGAACTGGCCAAGGCCTTGCAGGGTGCCCGTCGTGGTTTCCGTCATCGTTCTTGCTCCTTGGCATACGCTTGGGGGCCGCCGGCATGCAGTTTTGCGTGCCGGCGTCCATGCGCAGCGCTCGTTTGATCCGATGTCCGTACCCTTGCGGGACGTAGCGATCGGCAGGCCTTGCCGCCTGAAACGGTGGGCCGGATGGGTTGAATGTACAGCGTGCTAGAGCGCCCGTTAAGGGCGCCGGCGTTCCGGACGCTTAGATTGGGTGCCCGACCCGGACTTTCAAGAGATTGCGATCCCCGCCGTCAGAAGGCGCCGAGGCACCAGGCGAGGATCGACTTCTGGGCATGCAGGCGGTTTTCCGCCTCGTCGAACACGACGGATTGCTTGCCGTCGATGACGCCGTCCGTCACCTCTTCGCCGCGATGGGCGGGCAGGCAGTGCATGAAGAGCGCATCCTTGTTGGCCTTCTCCATCAGCGCTTCGTTGACCTGGAAGGGCTGGAAGATGTTGTGGCCGCGGGCGCGATGCTCCTGGTTCATCGAGACCCAGGTGTCGGTGACGACGCAATCGGCGCCTTCGACCGCCCGGTCGGCATCATGGCAGAGCAGGATGTTGCCGCCGTTGTTGCGCGCCCAGTTGAGGATCTTGTCTTCCGGCTCCGAGCCCATCGGCACGGCCATGTTGAGCCGGTAGCCGAAGCGCGCGGACCCTTCGACCAGGGAGTGCAGCACGTTGTTGCCGTCGCCGCTCCAGGCGATGGTCTTGCCCTTCACCGGGCCGTTATGCTCCTCGAAGGTCATGATATCGGCCATGATCTGGCAGGGGTGAGTGAGGTCCGTCAGGCCATTGATGACCGGCACGGTCGCGTGCTCGGCCATTTCCATAAGGCGGGCATGGTCGGTGGTGCGGATCATGATCGCATCGACATAACGCGACAGCACCTTGGCAGTATCGCCGATGGTTTCGGCGCGGCCGAGCTGCATCTCCGTGCCGGAGAGGAACAGCGTCTCACCGCCGAGCTGGCGCATGCCGACATCGAAGGATACGCGGGTACGGGTCGAGGGCTTCTCGAAGATCATCGCCAGCATCTTGCCGGAAAGCGGCTTGTCCGCGGTTCCGGCCTTGGTTGCCGCCTTTCGCACGCGGGCATCGTCGATGATGGTGCGAAGATCGGCCGCCGTCATGGCGGAAAGGTCGAGAAAGTGTTTGCTACCGGCCATTCTATGGATGTCCTGCTCTTGTTCGGCTGTTTATGCGCTTGCCTTGGTATTCTGGGCCCGGACCCGCTCGGCGGCACGCTCGATGCGGGCCATGCCTTCGCGGGCTTCCTCGGCCGTCACCGTCAGCGGCGGCAGAAGGCGGATGACGTTTTCGCCGGCGGGAACCGCCAGAAGCTGTTCGGCGCGGATCGCATGCAGCAGATCGGCCGAGGGCACCTTGGCCTTCAGGCCAAGCATCAGTCCGTCGCCCCGCACGCTTTCGATGACATCGGGGAAGCGGTCGGCTAGCGACGCAAGGCCCTGGCGGAAAACGAGGGCGACATCGCGGATATGATCGAGAAATCCATCTTCGAGCACGACGTCGAGCACGGCATTGCCGACGGCCATGGCGAGCGGATTGCCGCCATAGGTCGAGCCATGGGTGCCGGCGACCATGCCGGAGGCGGCTTCCGCCGTCGCAAGGCAGGCACCGAGCGGAAAGCCGCCGCCGATACCCTTGGCGACCGCCATGATGTCCGGCGCAATACCGGTCCACTCATAGGCGAAGAGCTTGCCGGTCCGGCCGATGCCGCACTGTACTTCGTCGAAGATCAAGAGCAGGCCGTATTCGTCGCACAGCGAACGCAGCTCTTCGAGAAATTCCTTGGGAACGACGCGGATACCGCCTTCGCCCTGGATCGGCTCGATCAGGATCGCGGCCGTCTCGTCGTTGATAGCGTTCTTCACGGCGGTCATGTCGCCGAAGGGAACCTGATAGAAACCCGGCGCCTTCGGGCCGAAGCCTTCGAGATATTTCGCCTGGCCGCCGGCGGCGATGGTAGCGAGCGTCCGGCCGTGGAAGGCGCCCTCGAAAGTGATGACGTGGAATTTTTCCGGGTGACCCTTGGAGAACTGGTAGCGGCGCGCCGTCTTGATCGCGCATTCCAGCGCTTCCGCGCCCGAATTGGTGAAGAACACCTTCTCAGCGAAGGTGTTGCGGGTCAGGCGGTCGGCAAGCTTTTCCTGTCCCGGAACCTCATAGAGGTTGGACAGGTGCCAGACCTTCTCGGCCTGATCCTTCAGCGCCTCGACCAGATGCGGATGGGCATGGCCGAGCGAATTGACCGCGACACCGGCTGCGAAGTCGAGATATCGGCTGCCATCCTCGGCGATCAGCCAGACGCCTTCGCCTCGCTCGAACCGCAGGGGCGCGCGAGAATAGGTGTCGTAGAGCGGCTTGGCTTCGGCCATGGCGCGGGTCTCCTTCGGTCTTCGTGGCTGATGGCGTCGGCTTCTCCTGAAGCGATGCCGGAGCGGTCGCGAGAAATTAAAAATGCCGCCTTGCGGCGGCTCGGGCACTATCGACATTTCACCACGGGATGTCAACAAAACTGCCGGGTTTGCGGCAATTTGCACGCGCCCGGCGCTGGCGGATTCCTTCGGGAATTTTTTCAGCTGAAGACCCTTGCAAAAATGCCACGCCTCGGCAGCAAGTTGGGGAAAACTCAAAAATCGATTCGCTCGGATTCCAGGGACTCTTGTCACGGAGTCCCCCTGTCTCTACGTTAACGGACAATTACTAGACGCAAGCGGCGGACCTAGTCACCAAAAGTATTGTGGCGTTTCAGCTTCGGCATATGGCCGGGGCGGGGTGATGGATTCTGTCCTCCCGGCGCTGTCACGGAGGCATGAGCATGAACTGGACAGACGAGCGCGTAGAAAAGCTGAAGAAGCTGTGGGCCGAAGGTCTGAGCGCAAGCCAGATCGCCGCACAGCTCGGCGGCGTCAGCCGCAATGCCGTTATCGGCAAGGTTCACCGTCTGGCGCTTCCCGGCCGCGCCAAGGCCGGCGGTACGACGGCAACCCCGGCGCGGGCCAAGCGCCCGGCCGCTGCCTCCGCTCCGCGCGCCACGACCTTCACCGCTGCCCGTCCGACGGCTGCGCCGCGTCCTGCGGTTCGTCCGGCCGGCTCCGCCGTGATGAAGGAAGAGGTCGAATTCGACATCGAGGCCGAAGACGAAATACAGACGATCGGCAGCAATGTCGTCGTGCCGATGTCGCGCCGCCTTGGCCTCACCCAGTTGACCGACCGCACCTGCAAGTGGCCGATCGGCGATCCGATGAAGGAAGAGTTCCACTTCTGCGGCAACGATAGCCCGGATACATCGCCTTACTGCACGTTCCATGCGAAGCTGGCCTACCAGCCCTCCGCCGAACGCCGCCGGGCCCGTTAAGCGCAGCTTCATTGGAAAAGCCGCCCTACCGGAAGGATGGGCGGCTTTTTTTGTTTTTCCGGCAAGTGGCGGCGGGCCGATGGTCAGCCTTCGAGAGAATAGCCGGCGCCGCGCACGGTGCGGATCACGTCCTGCATGTTTGAGAAATTCAACGCCTTGCGCAGGCGGCCGACATGCACGTCGACCGTGCGTTCGTCGACATAGATGTCGTGGCCCCAGACACCGTCCAGCAACTGCGAGCGCGAGAAGACGCGGCCGGGGGACGCCATGAAGAATTCCAGGAGGCGGAATTCCGTCGGGCCGAGGCGCACTTCGCGGGTCTTGCGGTGCACGCGGTGGGTTTCGCGGTCGAGTTCGATATCGCCGCATTTCAGCAGGGTGGACAGCACTTCCGGCTTGGCGCGGCGCAGCATCGCCTTGACGCGGGCCATCAGCTCAGGCGTCGAGAAGGGTTTGACGACATAGTCGTCGGCGCCGGTGGCAAGGCCGCGCACCCTCTCGCTTTCCTCGCCGCGCGCCGTCAGCATGATGATCGGCAGGCGTTCGGTCTCCGAGCGCTGGCGCAGCCGGCGGCACAGCTCGATGCCGGAAACACCGGGCAGCATCCAGTCGAGAATGAGCAGGTCGGGCAGCCGCTCCTGCAGGCGGATTTCGGCCTCGTCGCCACGATTGATCGTATCGACTTCGAACCCTTCGGCTTCCAGATTGTAGCGCAGGAGAACGCTGAGGGCTTCCTCATCTTCCACGACGGCAATTCTTGGTTGCATTTATTCGCTCCTTGACGCCCGCATAAGGGGGCGTTCGCCGGACCATACACGGTCCGGCGTTTCGTTTGGACTTTCGCGGTTCATCGGTCCGTTTCGGCGGCGATCAGTTGCCGATCGCGCCGACGGTGTTGGCGGTGTCGTCCTTCGGACGTTCGCCGACCGGGGCGGCGCCCGTCGCCATGTAATAGATCGTCTCGGCGATGTTGGTCGCATGGTCGCCGATGCGCTCGATGTTCTTGGCGCAGAACAGAAGATGCGTGCAGGGGGTGATATTGCGCGGATCTTCCATCATGTAGGTCAGGAGCTCGCGGAACAGCGAGGTGTAGATCGCATCGATCTCGCTGTCGCGCTCGCGGATGCTGTTGGCCTTTTCCGGCGAACGGGAGGCGTAGACGTCGAGCACTTCCTTGAGCTGCATCAGCGCAAGCTCGGCGAGATGTTCGAGGCCTCGGGCAAGCTGGCGCGGCAGGCTGGAATTGGCAACCGCGATGACGCGCTTGGCCGTGTTCTTGCCGAGGTCGCCGACCCGCTCGAGATCGGCGGCGATGCGGATCGAACCCATGATTTCGCGCAGGTCCGCCGCCATCGGCTGACGCTTGGCGATGGTGATGATCGCCTTCTCACCGATCTGTCGTTCGGCCTCATCGAGCACGACGTCGTCGGAAATGACCTTTTGGGCCAGCGCCAGATCGGCATTGACCAGGGCGCGGACGGAATCGGCGACCATCTGCTCGGCCAAGCCGCCCATCTCGGAAATCCGCCGCGACAGGTATTTCAGGTCTTCGTCATAGACGGAAACAATATGTGAGGAGCTCATCGTTCTTCCTTCGGATCACATTCAGGTTTCAAGGCAGAGAAGCCATCATCAGCCGAAGCGGCCCATGATGTAGTCCTGCGTGCGCTGGTCGTCCGGGTTGGTGAACATCTTGTCGGTATCGTTTTCCTCGACGAGATTGCCGAGGTGGAACATGGCGGTGCGCTGCGAAACGCGGGCGGCCTGCTGCATCGAATGCGTGACGATGACGATCGTGTAGTTGGCGCGCAGCTCGTGGATCAGTTCCTCGACCTTGGCGGTGGCGATCGGGTCGAGCGCCGAGCAGGGCTCGTCCATCAGGATCACTTCCGGGCTGACGGCAACGGCGCGCGCAATGCACAGGCGCTGCTGCTGGCCGCCGGAAAGGCCGGTGCCGGGCTCATGCAGGCGGTCCTTCACCTCGTTCCAGAGGCCGGCCTTCTGCAGGCTCAGTTCGACGATCTGGTCGAATTCCGCCTTGGTGCGGGCGAGGCCATGGATTTTCGGGCCGTAGGTGACGTTGTCGTAGATCGACTTCGGGAACGGGTTCGGCTTCTGGAACACCATGCCGACGCGGGCGCGCAGTTCCACGACGTCGATGTTCGGGTCGTAGATATCGTCCTCGTCGAGGGTGATCTTGCCGGTGACGCGGCAGTTGTCGATCGTGTCGTTCATGCGGTTCAGCGTGCGCAGGAAGGTCGACTTGCCGCAGCCGGAAGGGCCGATCAGCGCGGTGACGGTGTTTTCGCGGACGTTGAGGTTCACATCGAAAAGAGCGCGCTTCTCGCCGTAATAGACGGAAACATCCTTGCCGATCATCTTGTAGGGGACGGAGTTCATTTTCTGATCGAGAGCCTTTTCGACTGCTGCTTCGGACATCATGTTCATGTTTCTACCTCACTACCAGCGACGCTCAAAGCGACGCCGCAACAGGATTGCGCCAAGGTTCATGATGACGAGGAAGACCAGGAGGATGATGATCGCACCCGATGTCCGTTCGACAAATGCACGCTCTGCTTCATTGGCCCACATGTAGATCTGCACAGGCAGGGCCGTGGAGGGTTCCATCGGGGAGCCCGGATAATCGACGACGAAGGCGACCATGCCGATCAAGAGCAGCGGTGCGGTTTCGCCGAGCGCATGGGCAAGGCCGATAATGGTTCCGGTCAGGACGCCCGGCATAGCGAGCGGCAGGACATGGTGGAAGATGGTCTGCATCTTCGAGGCGCCGAGCCCGAGCGCTGCCGAACGGATCGACGGCGGCACGGCCTTCAGCGCCGCGCGGGTGGCGATGATGATCGTCGGCAGCGTCATCAGCGTCAGCACCAGGCCGCCGACCAGCGCCGCCGAGCGCGGCATGCCGGCGAAGTTGATGAAGACGGCAAGGCCCAGCAGACCGTAAACGATCGAGGGAACGGCCGCGAGGTTGTTGATGTTGACCTCGATCAGGTCGGTCAGGCGGTTCTTCGGTGCGAATTCTTCAAGATAAATCGAGGCGCAGACGCCGATCGGCAGGGCGAGAACGAGCACGATCAGCATCATGTAGAGCGAGCCGAGAGCGGCAACGCCGATGCCGGCGGCTTCCGGGCGGCTCGATGCGCCGTAGGTGAAGAGACCGGTGTTGAAGGACTTGGTGAGCGATCCGCTTTCGGAAAGCATCTTCATCCACTCGATCTGCTTGTCCTTCACCTTGCGGTTGGCTTCGGCGACGGTGAGATCGATCTGGCCCTTGTTGGCGCTGTCGATATTGCCTTCGGCGAGCAGCGAAACGGTCTGGGTCGTGCCGATCACCGACGGATTTGCGACGACGATGTCGCGCAGCTGAGTGCGGGCGCTGGCCGAAACCATGTCGGTCGCCTGCTTGACCAGGGCACGGTTGGCCGGGTCGATGTTCAGAGCCTTGACCAGCGCGTCGCGGACGAGCAGCGGATAGTTCGCCGTCATCAGCTTGGCCGGATTGTCGGCCCTTTCGTTCTTCGGATCGATGACCTTTTCGGAAAATTCGATCGGCAGCGAGATCGTGGTCTGCAGGAAGGCGGTGTAGCCGTTGGACACCACCGTCCAGAGCAGGACGAAGAGGAAGAACAGGCCGGTCAGGATGGCAGCCACGCCATAGACGCGGAAGCGCTTTTCCGCACGATAACGTTTCTTGATGCCGATATCGCGGCGGGTCTGGGCGGGGCGCACGAAAGTCGCGGGGGAGGAGGCGGTGATCTCGGTCATTCGTACTGTTCCCGATATTTACGCACGATGTAGAGCGCATAGATGTTGAGGCAGAGCGTGATCGCAAACAGGGTGATGCCGAGCGCGAAGGCCACGAGCGTCTGCGGCGAGTTGAACTCGAGGTCGCCCGTCAGCTGGTTGACGATCTTGACCGTCACGGTGGTCATCGCTTCGAACGGATTGAGCTGCATGCGGGCGGCAACACCGGCGGCCAGTACGACGATCATGGTTTCACCGACCGCACGCGAAGCCGTCAGCAGCAGCGCGCCGACGATGCCGGGCAGCGCGGCGGGCAGCACGACCTTCTTGATCGTTTCCGAGCGGGTGGCGCCAAGACCGAGCGAGCCGTCCCGCAGCGAGCGCGGTACCTGGGTGATGATGTCGTCCGACAGCGAGGAGACGAATGGGATCAGCATGATGCCCATGACGATGCCGGCGGTCAGGACGCTCTGTGCCTGGATGAAGTTCACATAGTTTCCGGTGACGAGCCCATTCAATTCCGCCGAGAAATCGCGCAGGAACGGGCCGACGGTGATCAGGGCGAAGAAGCCGTAGACGATGGTCGGGATGCCCGCGAGGATTTCCAGGAGCGGCTTGGCGATGCTGCGAACGGCGGGGCGGGCATATTCCGCCATGTAGATCGCCGCAAAGAGCCCGACCGGAACCGCAAACAGCATGGCGACGAACGCGATGTAGAGCGTACCGGCCAGCAGCGGCAACAGGCCGAACTGGCCTTCCGCACCGCCGCTGCCGGCAGCCGCGAAGCGCGGGTCCCAGACCGTGCCGAAGAAGAAGGTGCTGGGCGAGACCGACTGGAAGAAGCGGATTGCTTCCGACAGCATCGAGCCGATGATGCCGACCGTCGTCAGAATGGCGATGAAGGAGGCGAGCAACAGCGCGCCGAGCATGACGCGTTCGACGCGATTGCGGGCGCGGAAGGGAGCCGAGATGCCGCGCAGCGCGAAAACCGCGCCGGCAAGCGCGATGACGATGACGGCGGCCGTCATGGCCAGCTGGCTGCCGTCCTTCAGGTCGTTGTATTCCTGGGCGGTGCCGAGCAGATAGGGCTCGCCTTCGCTGGCCATCGGCACGCCCTTGGCGGCGAGGGTTTCGCGCAGGTTGGCGCTGCCATTGGTCAGCGCGGCGAGTTCATCGCCGCTCAGGAGGCGCAGGCCGCCGGCAACCGACATCACCTGACCGACCGCCAGCTGCACCGGGGCCTCGCCCTGGCTCGTCACGCTCTCGGGAAGCGCCTCGCGGATCGTCTTCTCGATCATGACAGGGCTTGCGACAAGCCAGACGCACAGCACGGCGAAGGCGGGCAGGAGAGCCCATATCGCCGCATAGGTGCCATGGTAGCCGGGAAGGGAGTGCAGCGTCGAAAGCTTGCCGTTGGCGCTGGCGACAGCACGCGACCGCGCGACGAAATAGGCAGTAACGCCGATAATCAAAACGATCAAAAGAATAAGAGAAGTGCTCATCAATAGGCCCCCCGGTCATTTCAATCATGAAAGCCGGCACTGCAACGAGGGAATGCGGCACGGCAATGCTGCCGTGCCGCCTGTCTGCTGTCAGAGCATGTTGCCGGCGGAGAAAGCCTTGCGGACTTCTTCGCGTTCTGCATCCGGGGCCGGAACGAGGCCGTAGGCGGCGAGCGGGCTGTCGGCGCCGATCATCTGGTCGTCGAGGAAGAATTCGACATATTCCTTGAGGCCCGGAATAACGCCGAGGTGCGCCTTCTTGACGTAGAAGAACAGCGGACGGGAAACCGGATATTCGCCGGAAGCGACGGTTTCAACCGAAGGAGCGATGCCGCTCATGGTGGCCACCTTCAGCTTGTCGGCATTGTTTTCGTAGAACGAAAGGCCGAAAACGCCGATGCCGTTCTTGTTGGAAGCGATACGGGCGAGGGTTTCGGTGTAGTCGCCGTCGATGTCGATCGCCAGACCGTCCTTACGAACGGCGATGCACTTCTTGGCGGCTTCCTTCTCGTCGGCGACGAGGCCCTTGATGACGTCGGTCGCGCCGGCTTCCTTGCAGCCTGCAGCCAGAACCTTCTCGTCGAAGACTTCGCGGGTGCCGTGCTTTTCGCCCGGAATGTAGGCGGCGATTTCGACGTCCGGCAGGTCCTTGTTGACTTCCGACCACTTCTTGTAGGGGTTGGCGACGAGCTTGCCGTCGACGACGACTTCAGCCGCGAGCGCCAGGTAGAGATCCTTCGGAACCAGCTTCAGGTCGGCATTGCCGCCGTCGGTCGCGAAAACGATGCCGTCATAGCCGAACTTGATTTCCTGAACTTCGGTGACGCCGTTCGACTTGCAGGTTTCCAGCTCGCTGTCCTTGATCTTGCGCGAAGCGTTGGCAACGTCGATGGTGTCCGGGCCGACGCCCTTGCAGAATTCCTTCAGGCCAGCGCCCGTGCCGCCGGATTCGACGACCGGCGTCTTGAAGTCCGGGAAGGTTTCGCCGAAGGTTTCGGCAACGATCTTGGCATAGGGAAGAACGGTGGAGGAGCCGGCAACCTGGATCTGGTCGCGGGCGGCGGCGGCGCCGGCAAAGGCGACCGATGCAACCAGGGCTGCAGCAGTGAGTTTCAAAACGTTCATCGAAATTCTCCCGGAATTGGGCTTGTGTTGGTGCGCCTTTTTGCGGGCGCTCGCATTGGCCGCTTCGATCGGCTGCCTCTAACTAGACCCCGATGGCCTTATCTTTTATGTCAATTCGGTGAAACATTTGTGACAGGCTAAGATATTGAATAGTATCAATTATTCAGAGTGTTTCAGCGACTGTCGCGGCTTTTGTGTCAGAACTTGACGGTAAAGACCGTGCCCTTGCCGACTTCCGACTGCACGATGAGACGGGCGCGGTGGCGGGTAAGGATGTGCTTGACGATGGCAAGGCCGAGGCCCGTGCCCTTCTTGGTGCGGCTCGCCTCGACATTGACGCGGTAGAAGCGCTCGGTGATCCTAGGCACATGCTCGGCCGGGATGCCCGGCCCATGGTCGCGCACGGAAACCTCGACCGGCTCGTCGCCGCCGCCGGTAAGCGTCACCTCGACCCGCTTGCCTTCCTGACCGTATTTGCAGGCGTTCTCGATCAGGTTCTCGAAGACTTCCGTCAGTTCGTCGCGGTCGCCCTGCACCGTTGCGGGGTGAGCGGGCAGGTCGAGAACCACCTCCACGCCCAGTTCCGACGCCAGCGGCGCGAGGCTGTCGCGGACATGGCCGAGAAGCGGCGCAAGGTCGATGCTTTCGTCGGGCGCGATATGGGATTTCAGCTCCAGCCGCGACAGCGACAGCAGGTCGTCGACCAGCCGGCTCATGCGGGTCGCCTGCTCGTGCATGATGCCGAGGAATCGTTCATGCGCCTTCGTATCGCCGCGCGCCGGTCCCTGCAGCGTCTCGATGAAGCCGCGCAGCGAGGCGAGCGGCGTGCGCAACTCATGGCTGGCATTGGCGACGAAATCGGACCGCATCCGTTCGATCCGCCGCGCCTGCGAAACATCGCGGAAGGAGAGCACGAAGAGTTGTTCTCCGGTATCGGCGGCTTTCTCCGCCGGCGCGGCCCGCACGATATAGACCGCATCGGACGGGATGCGCTCGGAATGCTCGATCTGGTTGGGTTTGCCGGTGGCGATGGTTTCGCGCACCATGTCGAGAATGCCCGGCGAGCGCAGCCGCGCCGAAAGGTCCGTATTGGCTGGAATGGCGCCGAAAGCCTTTTCCGCCGCGCGGTTCTGCAGGCGTACGCTTTCATCGCCCGAAATCACCAGGATCGGCATGTCCAGCGCATTAAACGCGGCAACGAGGATGCCGAGATCGGACGCGGAGGGGGCAGAGGTCGTCAAAACCGGTTGCGGCGGTGGCGCCGCCTTTTCGCCGCGCGGACTGAGAAGCGCGATCATCAGCACCAGCCAGAGAAGGCCGACCGCCAGCGTATGGATGCCGGCCAGAACGAGCGCGACACCCGCGACGATGGAAAGGAGAACCAGCCAGCGCCGTTCGCGCAGTGTTTCTCCCAGTCTTTCCGCAATGGCTTTCATTGTCTGCAATATGCTTCTTTCGGTGGCATGTGCGCTGCTGATAGCCGGCATTTATGACATGGATTTCACGACCTGCTTGAATTCGCAATGCGTTTGTGGCCTGCTCCCCAAAAACCGGCAGTGGCAGGGTGGAGACAGCAATGGGTGAACTTTCGATCGGTCTGGCGCAAAACGATCCTGTCGAACTGGAAATCGATGGCAAGCGCCGAAGCTTCGATGTCGACGATCCCGCGATGCCGGACTGGATCGGCAACGACGTTCTATCGTCGGGCGGCTTTCCCTATGACAAGAAGCTGAAAAGCGAGGACTACGAAAAGGACCTGGAAAAGCTGCAGGTCGAGCTGGTCAAGGTGCAGTTTTGGCTACAGGCCACCGGCAAGCGGGTGATGGCTCTGTTCGAAGGGCGCGACGCCGCCGGTAAGGGCGGCACCATCTATGCCACCCATTCCTACATGAACCCTCGTTCCGCCCGCGTCGTGGCGCTGACCAAACCGACCGAAACCGAGGCTGGGCAGTGGTATTACCAGCGTTACGTCTCGCATTTCCCGACCAAGGGCGAGTTCGTGATGTTCGACCGCTCCTGGTACAACCGCGCCGGCGTCGAGCCTGTCATGGGCTTCTGCACGCCGGAGCAATACGAAACCTTCTTCCGCCAGACGCCGCGCTTCGAGGAACTGATCGTCGATGACGGCATCTTCTTCTTCAAGTTCTGGCTCGATATCGGCCGCAAGATGCAGCTGAAGCGCTTCCACGACCGCCGCCACGATCCCCGGAAAATCTGGAAGCTGTCGCCGATGGATATCGCCGCACTCAGCAAATGGGACGATTATTCGAAAAAGCGCGACTGGATGCTGAAGGAAACCCATAGCAAGGATGCGCCCTGGACGGTGGTACGCGCCAACGACAAGCGCCGCGCCCGCCTGAACGTCATCCGCCACATCCTTCACCGGCTGGATTACGACGGCAAGGACCAGGGCGCGATCGGCAAAATCGACGACAAGATCCTCGGGTCGGGCCCTGATTTTCTGAAGTAGGGCGTTGTTTTCCCTTCTCCCCATCGGAGAGAAGGTGGCTCGAAGGCCGGGATGGGGGCTTTCCGCATGCTTGGAACATGCCGCATCACCCCTCGGTCACCTTTGCGGACATCTTCCCTGCAAGGGAAAAGGGCGCAAAAGGCTGGCGCCCCGCTTACTGCCCCGGAAGAACCCGGATGGCGAAGAGATTGAGGCTCTCGCCGGCGCCGGTCACGTCGCTCGAGAGAACGATGCTTCCGGGCTCGTTCGGCGCAAGGCTGCGGTCGAAGGTGACCTTGAACAGCATATCGATCTTTTCGTCATTGACGGTGAAGCGATGGCGGCCGCATTCGCCGAGGGTGCTGAAATCGCATTCCACGGAGAACTGCGTGGTCTTGCCCATGTCGGCCTGGACAGTGAGTGCTATCGTCGAGGTCTTGCCGGACAGTTGCTCCAGCACCGAAGCCGGGATCGGCAAACGGATATCGCCATCGGCCTCGGCGCTCGACGAGACCATGCGCAGATGCTGCCCGCCCTCGTCGCTCACCAGATCGGCGGAGGCACGCGCGCCTGCCTTCGGACCATCGCCGCTGCCGGGTGCATAGACGGAAATCCAGTCGCTGGAGAAGCCGGACTGCGCGCCGAGTGTCGAAAGGCCACCCGGAAAATCTTCCGACCTGACGCTGGCCGGCGGATTGGCGACGCTTCCGTCGCGCTCGGCCGCCGTCTGCAGCAGGCCGCTCGAAATCACCCACCAGCCGGCGGTGCCGAGGGCGGCGGCAAGCACGGCAATCACCATCAGGAAGGAGAAAATGCGGCTGCGCCAGCGGCGCTTCTTCGTCTTTTCCACCGCAATCGCGGTCTTGCGGCCGCGGTCCTTGCGATCCGCCTCGATCCGCGGTCCGTCGCCGGCCGTAAGGTCGGGCGTGTGCAATTCATCATCGGCGTCGCGCGCCAACCGCGGCTCGGGGGCGATTGTCGGCTCGACGCTTCTTGTGGCTATCAGCGGTTCGCCCCGAAGATTTGCCGGGCTTGCATCCTCGCGCCGGGTGGCGCGGCGATCCGGTGCGATGTCGAGGCTACTGTCGACCGAAGGCTCATCCTGGCGCGGCGGGGCGGCCTGTGTTGCCGGGGCTTCGACGGCCGCTTCAGCCTCGGCCTGCTTTTTCAGGCTGGTGCGCTCTTCCGTCTCGATAGCGTGGATCAGCACTTCCAGCCTGTGCCGCTGTTGGGCGATCACTTCGGGATCGTGCACATCCTGCTTGCGCAGGCCGGCTTCGAGCGCATTGCGCGCGGACTGGTAAATGCGGGCGCGCATTTCCGGGCTCGTCCGGTCGGAGCGCTCCAGCGCCTGCCGTATTGCCGTTTCCAGTCCGCTCACATCCGTCCTTTCGCTACCCCTTGGCGGTCGCCAACGAGGCCATCATCCGGTCCTTCCGCAAAGCGCGCCACCGGCCTTGAAACGCCAATGCCCACCTGCGATTAACGATTGGGTAACGGTTGCCGGCCCGATCTGCAAGTCTCGTGACTGTCGAGTCCGTGCAAGGTCTCAATAATCCCCGGCATTTCATGCTCCTCGTGGCATCTAGGCAAACACACACGTCGCTGCTACAAAAGCTTACGTTTACGCAAACGTCAAAAATCGATGAAGGAGGAAAACCCTATGTCCCTGCCAGCCATCCTCAGCGGAACCACGCGCCTTCCCGTCGTGGCGGCACCTCTTTTCATCATTTCCCATCCTGCATTGACGCTGGCGCAATGCAAGGCCGGCGTCGTCGGCTCCTTTCCGGCGTTGAATGCGCGCCCGCATTCGCAGCTCGACGAATGGCTTGCCGAAATCACCGAGGATCTCACGGCTTACAACGCCAGGAATCCGACCCGCCCGGCAGCCCCCTTCGCCGTCAACCAGATCGTGCACAAATCGAATGCCAGGCTGGAACAGGACCTGATGCTGTGCGTCAAATACAAAGTGCCGATCGTCATTTCCTCGCTCGGCGCTGTGCCGGAGGTCAACGCGGCAATCCATTCCTACGGCGGCATTGTCCTGCACGACGTGATCAACAATCGCCACGCCAATTCCGCCATCCGCAAGGGCGCGGACGGCCTGATCGCGGTTGCGGCCGGTGCCGGCGGCCATGCCGGCACGCTCTCTCCCTTCGCGTTGATTCAGGAAATCCGCAGCTGGTTCGACGGCCCGTTGCTGCTGTCGGGCGCGATCGCTACCGGCGGCGCGATCCTTGCCGCGCAGGCGATAGGCGCCGACATGGCCTATATCGGCTCCCCTTTCATCGCCACCAGCGAGGCCCGTGCCAGTGATGCCTACAAGCAGATGATCGTCGACAGCAATTCCGCCGATATCGTCTATTCCAACTATTTCACCGGCATTCACGGCAACTACCTCAAGGGCTCGATCCTTGCCGCCGGCATGGACCCCGCAGCGCTTCCCGAAGCCGATCCTTCGAAGATGGATTTCGAGACCGCGACCAGCGGCGCCAAAGCCTGGAAGGACATCTGGGGCAGCGGCCAGGGCATCGGCGCCGTCACATCGGTCACCCCGGTCGCAACGCTTGTAGATCGGCTTGAGCAGGAATACATCGCCGCCCGCCGGCGCCTGGCCCTTTGAGGGGGAGGTGTTTTTCCGGGGGTTGGTTTGAAATCCGGGCTTGAAATCCGCAAAGTTTGCTTGTATCAGCGCCTCACATTCGTTCACGGCTTGCTCCGCGAACGCTTCGGGCCGCTTTAGCTCAGTTGGTAGAGCACGTCATTCGTAATGACGGGGTCACGTGTTCGAGTCACGTAAGCGGCACCATTCAACCATCTGATACTGTAGCAATTTTTGCTGCCGATCCGCGTTGTCAACATATCGGATAGGCGCCGTGTCGGCACCCGGAATAAAATTCAAGCCGTGAAAATGATGCACAGAAAAGATGAGTTCTTGATTTGCAGCTCAGCAAAAGCTTCGTGCGCGGCCTACGAAACATCGTGCGCATCGGTGGCGAGCCGCCCATGACTACATCGAACAGCGTTTCGGTTGGCTTCTCTGACCTCGTTATAATGCGGCGTTACTAGCCCTAGGGTTGCGCTTTCGATCAGGGCGCGGGCATTTTCGATCCAAGGCGTGGCGGTCTGGAAATCCGGACCGGCGGAAAGCACGGTCTGAGGCGACAGATAGGAAGCCTCGATGATGTTGACCTTGGTGGTCTCCGCTCCTGACAGGAATTCCACGAACCCTTGCGATTTCTGCCGATGGCGCGCGAAGGAAGCGACATGCCATCCCCGGCGGCTCAGGCAACTGGCTGTTCGCCCACTCTCTTCGCCCCGGACAATGCACGAGCAATAACCCTAGAGAACGGCGCCTTTCCACCTTGGATTACACGGCGTGTCGTCCGTGCAGTCCCAATATTCGCCGGTCCGGCGTTCGTCCCGAGTGAGGCTGACATTGCGGCCTGCGAAGACCTTGCCGCTTCCTCAACTGCTCCGGCGATGCTGCAGCGTGAAGCGGGTGTCGATCGTCAGCTGCCTCTCGGGCTTTTCGCCGTTGAGATGGTCTTCGATCAGCCGTGCGGCTTCACGCCCGATGAGGTCGCCGGAGGGGCGGATGGTGGTGAGGGGCGGGTTGCAGGCAGCGCTGAAACTCAGGTCGCCGAAGCCGACGACGGCGAGCCGCTCGGGTACAGCGACCTTGAGCCGGTCGCAGGCAAACAGCGCGCCAAGCGCGATATGGTCGTTGGAGCAGGAGATGCCGTCGGCATCCGGATAGAGCCTGAGAGCGTCCGAAAGCAACATTGCACCGATTTCGGCGGACGCGGCGTCTGGATGTTCCACCACCCGCGCGGTGGCGCCGCCGTTGCGTGCGGCTTCCAGGAAGCCGTCGCAGCGTTGCTTGGCGCGACGGTCTTGATGCATGCGTGCGCCGAGGAAGACGAGGTTGCGGCGGCCCTGCTGGATGAGGTGCTCGGCGGCGGCGATACCGACCTGGTCGTGATGGAAGCCGATAGCGGAATCGATCTGCGGCCCGCCCAACTCCCAGATCTCGATGACGGGGATCGCGACATTGGCGAGCAGGCGGCGGGTCGCCGGGCTGTGAGATAGACCGGTGAGCACGATTGCGGCGGGCGCCCAGGAGAGCGCCATGCGAACCAATTCCTCCTCCTCGTGCTCGTCATATTCAGTGTGGCCGAGGATGAGTTGCAGGCGCTGCTTCTTCAGCGCCGTCTGCATGGCGGAGACCGTTTCGGCGAAGAAGGCATTGCGGACTGACGGTACGATGATGCTGACGGCGCGCGAAGACGCGGCCGCCAGGCCGCCGGCCATCAGGTTTGGTACGTAGTTGAGCTTGTCGATCGCCCGACTGATCGTCTGGCTTGCGCTCGCGGACACCGCCTCCGGTTTGCGCAGGAAGAGTGAGACGGTGGACGGCGAGACATTGGCGAGTTCGGCCACGTCGGTCATCGTTACCGACTGCATCTTGCGGCGATTGCGCGGCGGCTTCCGAATAATCTTTTCCATGGCCATCTCCGTAGCGCTATTATCGTACTTATAGCACAGTTTTTGAATTTCGACAATGAAAATGCCGCGCCAGTTTTGGCATAGTACAATGAATTAACAGCGTTTTCCGAACTATATCGGATCACTTTCGTCATCGTTCGAAACGAAAAATAAGTTTTCGAGCGCCATCTTGCATCATTTGAATCGTAGCGCTATTATTGTTGTCATCAAGCCGGAGGAACCTGGCCGCGATTGGGAGAGAGGAATGGCTTCTGTCAGCCTGCGAAAGCTGGAAAAGAGTTACGGTGCGCTCAGCATCGTCAAGGGTATCGACCTTGAGATCGGCGATGGTGAATTCGTGGTCTTCGTCGGACCGTCGGGATGCGGCAAGTCGACGACGCTGCGCATGGTCGCCGGCCTTGAAAGCATCAGCGGCGGGGAAATCCGCATCGGCGAGACCCTGGTCAACCGTCTGCCGCCGCGCGAACGTGACATCGCCATGGTCTTCCAGGACTATGCGCTTTATCCGCACAAGACGGTTCGCGAGAACATGGGCTTCAGCTTGAAGGTGCGCGGCATTCCGGCGCGCGATTCCGATGCGCGTATCAACGAGGCAGCCGAGATGCTCGGCATCGGCCATCTGCTGGAACGGCGCCCCGGCCAGCTTTCCGGTGGCCAGCGCCAGCGTGTCGCCATGGGCCGCGCCATCGTGCGCCGCCCGAAGATCTTCCTCTTCGATGAGCCGCTTTCCAACCTCGACGCCAAGCTGCGCGGCCAGGTGCGCACCGAGATCAAGCGCCTGCACCAGCAGATCGGCACGACGATTATCTATGTCACCCATGATCAGGTCGAGGCGATGACGCTCGCCGACCGCATCGTCATCCTCAAGGGCGGCGATATCGAGCAGGTCGGCACGCCGGACGAGGTCTACAACCGGCCGCAGAGCATCTTCGTCGGTGGCTTCGTCGGTTCTCCGGCGATGAATTTTGCCAAGGCCAAGGTCGATGCGGGTTGTCTCATCTTCGCCAATGGCAACCGGCTGGCGCTGTCGGCCGTGCGGCCGGGCCGCGAGCATGGGCTCGACGGGCGCGAAGTCGTCGTCGGCATCCGACCGGAACATTTCGGTCCGGCCGTCGATCCGGCGGTGGCGCTATCGGCGCGCGTGCAGGTCGTCGAACCGCTCGGCTCCGATACGCTGGTCCATTTCGCTGTCGGGGAGGACATGCTGACCGCCCGCATGCCACCGGAGGCGCGGCCTGAAACCGGTTCGGAATTCCGCATCGGCGTTGATCCGACGAAAATCCATCTTTTCGATGCCGCGAGCGAACGCGTCATCAACTGACAATCCACGGGAGGATAGAATGAATATCAGGTTCATGGCGGCCGCGCTCGCCGCCGCAAGCATGCTCGGTTCCATCACGCCGGCTTTTGCCGATACGGAACTGAAGATCTTCGTTTCCAGCCAGCACCAGCCGGATGTCTGGCGCAAGGTGCTCGACAAGTACGAGGCGGCCAATCCGGGCGTGAAAATCGCGATCGAGACCGGCGGCAACACCTCGGAAGCGCAGGCGCAGTATCTCAACACCGTCATGTCGGCGAAGGATTCGAACCTCGACATCCTGATGCTCGACGTCATCCGCCCGGCGCAATATGCGGCCGCCGGCTGGACGTCCGACTTCGAGGGCAAGGATATGTCGGTCTACCTGCCGGCCTATGCCGAGGCCAATACGGTGGATGGTAAGATCGTGGCGCTGCCGGCCTTTGCCGATGCCATGTTCCTCTACTACCGCAAAGACCTGCTCGATAAATACGGCATCGCCCCGCCGAAGACCTGGGAAGAGCTGGCGGCCGCCACCAAGAAAATCGCTGACGGCGAGAAGAACCCGGAGCTTCAGGGGCTGTCCTTCCAGGGCAAGGCGATCGAGGGCGCGGTCTGCACCTTCCTGCTGCCCTATTGGAGCCAGGGCAAGACCCTCGTCGAGAACGGCAAGCTCACCTTCGATCACGATGCGGCCGTCAATTCGCTGAAGCTGTGGAAGGGCTTCGTCGACGACGGGGTGGCCAAGAAGAACATCGCGGAAGTCGCGACCGACGACACGCGCAAGGAATTCCAGGCCGGCAGCGCCGCCTTCGCGGTGAACTGGTCCTATGCCTGGACGCATTTCCAGGGCGCTGAATCCGCCGTTGCCGGCAAGGTCGGCGTGACGCGTCTTCCCGCCCTTGGCGGCGGCGAGCAGGCAAGCTGCCTCGGTGGCTGGGAATGGGGCGTTTCGGCCTATTCCACCCATCAGGACGAAGCCAAGAAACTGGTCGAGTATCTTTCCGGCGAGGATGTCTCCGTCTTCATGGCGGCGAACGGTTCGCTGTTGCCCAGCTATGCCGGCGCCTACAAGAACGAGGAAGTACTGAAGGCTGTGCCGTGGTTTGCCGATGCGCTGCAGGTAGTCGAAACCGCCAAGGCCCGTCCGGTGACGCCGCGCTACAACGAGGTCAGCGAAGTCATCCGCACGACGGTCAACGCGGTGCTTGCCGGCGTCACCACGCCGGAAGACGGCGCCAGCCAGATCGAAGCGCGGCTGAAGCGCATCCTGCGCTGATCGGAACTGCCGGAGGGCAGGCGCGTCGTTCGCCTTCCTTCCGGCTCCCCAACCTGAATTGTCAGGAGTTGCACCGGTGACGAACACCTCCACCATCAATGCGGCAAGCACTGCCGATCGCGGCCCGCCGGCCTGGACGCGCTGGCTCGATCTCGGCGATCGGGCGCTCGCCGTGGTTCTGCTGGCCCCTGCAGCGATCCTTCTTGCTCTGATCATCGTCTATCCGGTGCTGCGCCTCGGCTATACAAGCTTCTTTAGCCTGTCGCTGACATCAGGCCTGCCGGCGGAATTCGTCGGGCTCGAAAACTACAGCCTCATGCTGGACGATCCGGTCTTCTGGGAAACCACCTGGAACACCGTCCTCATCACCTTGATCACCGTGCCCGGCGCCCTCCTCGTCGGGCTGGCACTGGCCCTGCTCGCCAATCTCCCTTTTGGCGTGCAGTGGCCGGTGCGCCTCTCGCTGCTCATTCCGTGGGCGCTGCCGCTGTCCTTCGCCGGCCTGATCTTCGCCTGGTTCTTCCATTCGGAATACGGCGTCGTCAACGACGTGCTCATGCGCCTCGGCTTCGAGGGCATCATCTGGTTCAACTCGCCGAACTGGGCCTTTGCCGCGATCTGTCTGACGATCATCTGGAAGACCTCGTCCTTCATGGCGCTGATCATCCTTGCCGGCCTGCAGACGATCCCGCGTTCGCTCTATGAAGCCGCCGATGTCGATGGCGCCGGCCGTATCCGCCAGTTCTTCGAGATCACGCTGCCGCTCTTGAAGCCCTCGATCGTGGTGGCGCTGATTTTCCGCACCATCACAGCGCTGCAAACCTTCGACATCCCCTACATGATGACCGGCGGCGGTCCCGGCACCTCCACCGCGACGCTCGCCATGTACATCCACCAGAACACGGTCTCCTTCCTCGATCTCGGCTATGGTTCGGCGCTCGCCGTCGTGATGTTCGCCCTGTCGATGTGCGTGACCGCCGTCTATCTCCGCGCCATCCGGACCAAGGAATAAGCCCATGAGCGCTGTCGCCGCCTCCGGATTTTCCGGCCTCTTCTCCGGCCGCCCGCTGCGTTTGCTCGCCGGTGCCGTGCTGATCGTCAACGGCATGTTCCCGGCCCTGTGGATACTGTTCACCTCGCTGAAGACGGAAGCGGAACTGACCGCCAAGCCGATCACATGGATTCCGCACGCCCCGACCTTTGCAAACTACATGCAGGCCTTTTCCGACCAGCCGTTGCATCTTTTCCTGTTCAACAGCTTCATGGTGGCGCTGTTGTCCACCTGCCTGACGTTGTTCATCTCGGTGCTGGCGGCCTATGCGCTGGCGCGGCTCAACCTGCGCTACCGCGGCCTCATCCTGTCGCTGATCATCGCCGTCTCCACCTTTCCGCTGGTGACGCTGCTCGTGCCGCTGTTCGAGATCATGCGCACGCTGAACCTGCTCAACACTTGGATCGCGCTGGTGCTGCCCTATACGGTGTTGTCGCTGCCGGTCTGCACGCTGATGCTCGTCTCTTTCTTCGAGGGCATTCCGCGCGATCTCGAAAACGCCGCGATGATCGACGGCTGCACGCGCATGGGTGCGCTGTTCAAGGTGGTCGTGCCGCTCTGCGCGCCGGGCGTCTTCACCGCCGGTATCCTTGCCTTCGTCAATGCCTGGGATGAGTTTCTGCTGGCACTCTCTTTCAATTCCAATCCGTCGCTGCGCACCCTGCCGGTCGGCATCCAACTCTACCAGGGCGAGTTTGCCTTCCCTTGGCCGGTCATTTCCGCCGCGCTCGTCGTCGGCATCGTGCCCGTCGCCGTGCTGATCGTCATCTTCCAGGAACGTGTCGTCTCAGGCCTCACCGCCGGGGGGATCAAGGGATGAGTGAGACGAAGAAGCGCGAGCTTTCCGAACTGCGCAGCCAGCGCTGGTTCGCCTCCGACGACATGCGGGCCTTCGCGCACCGCCAGCGCACCCAGCAGATGGGCATGCGCCGCGAGGAGTTCATGGGCCGGCCCGTGATCGGCATCATCAACACGTGGAGCGAGATGAGCCCCTGCCATTCGCATCTGCGCGACCGGGCCGAGGCCGTCAAGCGTGGCGTCTGGCAGATGGGCGGCTATCCCGTGGAACTGCCGGCGATCTCTGTCGGCGAGGTCATGGTGAAGCCGACCACCATGCTCTACCGCAATTTTCTCGCCATGGAATGCGAGGAGCTGCTGCGCTGCCACCCGATCGACGGCGCCGTGCTGCTCGGCGGCTGCGACAAGTCTACGCCGGCGCTGCTGATGGGCGCTTTTTCGATGGATATCCCGGTCATCTTCTGCCCCGCCGGCCCGATGTCGAATGGCCAGTGGCGCGGCGTGAAGACGGGTGCCGGCACCCACACCAAGAAGTATTGGGATGAACTGCGCGCCGGCAACATCACCCGTGACGACTGGGTGGACCTCGAAAGCCGCATGACGCGTTCGCCCGGCACCTGCAATACCATCGGTACGGCCTCGACCATGACCTCCATTGTCGATGCGATGGGCATGACGCTGTCGGGTGCCTCCTCCATCCCAGCCGTCGATTCCGGCCATACGCGCATGGCGTCGGCCTGCGGGTCGCGCATCGTCGAGATGGTCTGGGAAGATTTGAAGCCTTCGAAAATCCTCAACCGCGACAGCTTCCTCAACGGCCTCGTCGCCTATATGGCGCTCGGCGGCTCGACAAATGCCGCCGTGCACCTGATCGCCATGGCAAAGCGGGTCGGCATCGAACTGACGCTCGACGATATGGCCGAGATGGCCGGCAAAGTGCCGGTCGTCGCCAATGTCTTCCCCTCCGGCGAATACCTCATGGAGGACTTTTATTTCGCCGGCGGCGTCAACGCGATGCTCAAAAAGCTCTCGCGGCACCTGAAGCTCGATCGGCCGACCGTCAGCGGCCAGACCCTCGGCGAGAACATCGCCGCGGCCGATTGCTGGAACGACGAGGTGATCCGCGGCGAGGACAATCCCGTCGTGCCGCTCTCGCGCGGCAAGACGCTGGAAGTCTTGCGCGGCAACCTCGCCCCCAACGGCGCTGTGATGAAATCCTCTGCCGCCAATCCGAAGTTCCTCAAGCATGTCGGCCCGGCCATCGTCTTCGATGATCCGCGCACCATGAACAAGACGCTCGACGACCCCGACCTCGACATCACCGAGGATACGGTGATCGTGCTGCGCAATGCAGGTCCTGTCGGCGCGCCCGGCATGCCCGAATGGGGCAATCTGCCGATCCCGAAGAAGCTGCTGAAGCAGGGCGTGCGCGACATGGTGCGCATCTGCGACGGGCGCATGAGCGGAACGCACTACGGCACCTGCATCCTGCACGTCTCCCCGGAAGCCGCCATCGGCGGTCCGCTGGCGCTGCTCATGACCGGCGACCTGATCGACCTCGATGTCGCCGCCGGCACGATCGACATGCGCGTTTCGGACGAGGAGCTGGCCCGCCGTCGGGGCGATTGGAAGCCTTCCGCCCCTATCTACGAACGCTCCTTCGCCGCCCTCTACCAGCGCCATGTCAGCCAGGCGCACGAGGGCTGCGACTTCGACTTCCTGACCGGCACGCAACCCGTGCCTGAACCGCCGATCTACTAAGGGACAAGACCCATGAGCAGCAACAACCCCTTCAAGTCCTGGCTCGGCGATGCCACGCGCGCTACCCCGCTCGGCACTTGGCTGATGGCCGCAGCCCCCGCGACGGCGGAAGCGCTCGGCTACGGCGGCTTCGATTTCCTCGTCGTCGACAT
Source organism: Rhizobium sp. Root1212 (assembly GCF_001424985.1). GTDB lineage: Bacteria > Pseudomonadota > Alphaproteobacteria > Rhizobiales > Rhizobiaceae > Pararhizobium. The sequence continues at coordinate 1,034,460 of NZ_LMDA01000001.1, read as the reverse complement.
GGAGCATGTGCCGGTCGAGTTCACCGATCTCGCCCATATCCTGCGCGCTATCGGCTGCACGCCGGCCGACGCCGTGGTGCGGCTCGCCTGGAACGATCAGGTGCTGGTCAAGCGGGCGCTGGATGCCGGCGCACGCACCGTCATGCTGCCCTTCGTACAGAGTGCGGAAGAGGCGAAGGCTGCGGCATCCTATACGCGCTATCCGCCGCACGGCATTCGCGGCGTCGCCGCCGTGCATCGCGGCTCGCGTTTCGGCACGATCCCGAACTATCTCCAGACCGCCAACGACGACATCTGCACCATCGTCCAGCTCGAAACGCCGGAGGCGATCGAGCGGCTGCCGGAGATCGCCGCCGTCGAGGGCATCGATGCGCTGTTCGTCGGTCCGGGTGACCTTTCTGCCGCCATGGGCCATATCGGCAATATCGCTCATCCCGAAGTGCAGGCGCTGATCGAGAAGGCGGCCAAGGATGCGCACGCTGCGGGCAAGCCCGTCGGTATCGTCGGCCCCAACCCCGACATGGTGAAGCGCTTCCTCGGCTACGGCTACGATTTTGCCGCCATCGCCTCCGACATCGCCATGATGACGGGCCGCGCCAACGAATGGCTCGGCCAGCTGAAAGGCGTAACTCAGGCGCCCGCCGCGGCGACGGCAGCTTACTGAGGATAAGACGGTGGAACACGGTTTCAGCCCCGTTCTCGATTTTCAGGCCGCCCTTGGCGAATCCCCGCTCTGGTCGGTCGCCGAGCAGGCGCTTTATTTCGTCGATATCAAGCGCTGCCGCATCCATCGCTACGATCCCGCGACGGAAGCACTGGCAACGATGGAATTGCCGGAGGAAGTCGGCTGCATCGCTCTCGCCCGCGGCGGCGGCTTCATCGCCGGCCTGCGCTCCGGTCTCTGGCTGCTTGACGCTGACGGTACGCCGCAGAAAAAGCTTGCCGACAATCCCGAGGATCAGACCATCAGCCGCTTCAACGACGGCGGCGTCGATCCCGCCGGCCGCTTCGTCGCGGGTACGGTGGACGAGACACGCGAAAAGGGCATCGCCAGCCTTTACCGTTACGACAGCCGCGGCCTGGTGCGCCTCGCCGAAGGGCTGCTGACCTCCAACGGCGTCGCCTTCTCGCCGGACGGGCGACGGCTCTATCATTCCGATACGCTGCGCTACACGCTCTATATCTATGACTACGACCCGGCGACAGGTGCGGCGACGAACCGCCAGGTGTTCGCTCGCTTCGGCAGCGAGACCGACAAGGGCCGCCCGGACGGCGGCGCGGTGGATGCAGAAGGCTGCTACTGGACGGCACTCTTCGAAGGCGGCCGCGTGCAGCGCTATGCACCCGACGGCACACTCCTTGCCGAGTATCCGGTGCCCGCGAAATGCCCGACCATGATCGCCTTCGGCGGACCGGATATGAAAACACTTTACTGTACCAGTGCCAGCATCGGCCGCCCCGCAGAAGAACTTGCCGAATATCCGCATGCCGGCGCGTTGTTTTCCATGCGCACCGACGTCGCCGGCCTCGCCCGGCCCCTGTTCAACCCAGCCCGCTGAGGCATGCCCATGACCTACGATACCGTCCGCTACCATTCGCTCGAAGGCCGCAATGTGCTGATTACCGGCGGCGCCTCCGGCATCGGCGAGGCGATGGTGTGCGCCTTCCGCGCGCAGGGCGCCAATGTTTCCTTCCTCGATATCGACGAAGCAGCCGGCAAGGCGACGGCGCAGGCGACCGGTGCGGAATTCCACGCCTGCGACCTCACCGATATTCCGGCGCTCCGTGCAGCAGTGGCCGAGGTTGAGGCAAGGCATGGGGCCGTGGATGTGCTCGTCAACAATGCCGGTAAGGACGATCGCCACCGTATGGACGAGGTGGAGCCCGATTACTGGCGGCGCATGCTGGCACTGAACCTCGACCACCAGTTCTTTGCCACGCAAGCCGTTGCCAAGGGCATGCGCGAAAAGGGCAGGGGCTCCATCGTCATGATGGGCTCGGTCTCCTGGATGCGCGGCAATCCGGTGATGGTCGGCTACACCACTGCGAAGGCAGCGATCAACGGCATGACGCGCACACTCGCCCGCGATCTCGGCCCCGACGGTATCCGCGTCAATTGCATCGTGCCGGGCGCGGTCGTCACCGAGCGCCAGAAGGCGCTCTGGGCCGGGCCGGAAGAAAGCCAGAAATTCATCGACCTGCAATCGCTCAAATTCCGCCTCGATGCCGGCCATGTCGCCCGCCTCGCACTCTTCCTCGGCTCGGACGAAAGCAACGGCTGCACCGGCGCCAATTTCATCGTCGATGCCGGCCTCACGCAGAATTGAAGGTTTTTGTCATGCTTCTCGAAAAGATCGCCAACGGCTTCACGCTTTGCCTCGACGGCCGCGAGATCCTGCGCCACACGCCTGAAAATCCCGCCATCTTCGTCGGCCACGGCGAGGAGCGGATGGAGATGTACCGCGGCAATTTCGACATCGAGGACTATGTGGTCGAGCGCATAGCGCTCGCCCATGCCGAGGTCGAAGGCAACACGATCCGTCTCTCCAACGCGCCCGGCCAGCCAGTGCGCTTCGTGCTGACGGTGGAAGGCGACAGCCTTCGGCTGAAAGCGCCGGATGCATCCATCAATCGCCTCTGGCTGCGCACCGTCGCGGAAAAAGCCGAGCACGTTTGGGGCGGCGGCGAGCAGATGTCCTATTTCGACCTGCGCGGCCGCCGCTTCCCGCTCTGGACCTCCGAGCCGGGCGTCGGCCGCGACAAGACGACCGAAATCACCTTCCAGTCCGACGTGTCAGGCAAGTCGGGCGGCGACTATTACAACACCAATTATCCGCAGCCGACCTATGTCTCGTCGCGGCGCTATGCGCTGCATGTCGATACCACGGCCTATGCCGTCTTCGATTTCCGCCGTGAGGGTTTTCACGAGGTTGAAGTTTGGGAAGTGCCGGATAAGATCGAGTTCTTCACCGCAGGTACCTTCCGCGATCTCGTTTCGAAACTCTCTTTGCGTTTCGGTCGCCAGCCGCAATTGCCCGATTGGGTCTACCACGGCGCGATCATCGGCCTCAAGGACGGCAAGACCTCCTTCGAGCGTCTTGAAAAGATGCGTGCCGCCGGTGTCAAGGTTTCGGGCCTCTGGTGTGAGGATTGGGTGGGGCTGCGCCACACCTCCTTCGGCGCGCGCCTCTTCTGGGACTGGGTGGGCAATGAGGAGCGCTATCCGCACCTGCGACAGAAGATCGCCGAGCTTGCCGACGAGAACATCCGCTTCCTCGGCTATGTGAACCCGTATCTCTGCGTCGATGGCTCGCTCTTCCCGGAAGCGGAAGCAAAGGGCTATTTCGCGACGGATGCCGAGGGCAAGACCGCCCTGGTCGATTTCGGCGAGTTCGATTGCGGCGTGGTCGATTTCACCAATCCGGATGCCAGCGCCTGGTTCGCCGAGCGGGTGATCGGCGAGAATATGCTCGATTTCGGCCTTTCCGGCTGGATGGCGGATTTCGGCGAATACCTGCCGATCGACGTGCACCTTGCCAACGGCGTCGACGCCAAGCTGATGCACAATGCTTGGCCGACGCTCTGGGCCGAGGTCAATGCCCGCGCCGTCGAAAGCCGCGGCAAGACGGGCGAGGCGCTGTTCTTCATGCGCGCCGGCTATACCGGCGTGCAGACCTATTGCCCGCTGCTGTGGGGCGGCGACCAGTCAGTGGATTTTTCCCGCCACGACGGGCTCGTGACTGTCATGTCCGGCGCGCTCTCTTCCGGCCTGCTCGGCAATGCCTATCATCATTCCGATATCGGCGGTTACACCAGCCTCTTCGGCAACGTACGCACGGCCGAACTCCTGATGCGCTGGGCGGAGATGGCGGCGTTTACACCGGTCATGCGCACCCATGAGGGCAACCGCCCGCGCGACAATCTGCAGATCGACCAGGACGAGGCGGTGCTTGCCCATTTCGCGCGCATGACGGCGATCTACGTGCATCTCGCGCCCTATCTGAAGGCGCTGTCGGGCGAGGCCGCTGAGACCGGCCTGCCGGTCCAGCGCCCGCTCTTCCTGCATCATGAGGACGACTGCGCGACTTACGCCATCCAGGATGCCTACCTCTACGGCGCGGACCTGCTGATCGCCCCCGTCTGGAAGGCGGGGGAGACAAACCGGACCGTCTATCTGCCAAAAGGGGAGCGCTGGGTACAGGTCTGGAGTGGTGCGATCCATGAGGGTGGTCGCGAGGTAACGGTTTCCGCGCCGCTTGGACAGCCGCCGGTCTTCTATCGCGAAGGCGCGGAGCGGGCGGCGATGTTTGCGGGCATCGGGACACTCTGAACATGGATACGGCCAGCCTCGTCATCCTGCTGCTGCTGGCGGCAGGCGCCTCCTACGTGCAGACGCTGACCGGCTTCGCACTCGGTCTCCTGATGATGGGCGGGGTGGGGCTGACGGGTGTCGTGCCACTGCCGGATGCCGCGGTGCTTGTGGGCATCCTTGGGCTGGTCAATGCGGCGCAGGTGCTCGCCAAGGGCTGGCGCGACATCGCACGGCGTGAATTCCTGCTGGTCATCGTCGTCAGCCTTGCCTCCCTTGTGCTCGGCTACTGGCTGCTGGGCTTGATGGTCGCCGCCTCGCTCGACTGGCTGAAACTCACGCTCGGAGGAATCATCCTCCTCTCCAGTCTCCAGCTTCTCCTGCGGCCCACGCCGTTTGAAAAGCCCTCGGGGGCGGGCTCCTTCGTGTTCTTCGGCGCCATTGCAGGCATCATGGGCGGTCTGTTCTCCACCGCCGGCCCGCCGCTCGTCTACCACTTCTATCGCCAGCCGCTCCGGCCGGTTGCCATCCGCGAGACGCTCGTCGCCATCTTTGCGGTCAACGGCATGCTGCGCCTGGTGCTTGTGGGGCTCGCGGGGAACATGCCGTCCTCGTCCTTCTGGTGGGGCCTGCTCTGTATTCCCGTCGTCATGGCCTTCACCGCGCTCGCCCGTCGCTACCCGCCGCCGCTGACGCCGACCGGCCTCCGGCGCGCCGCCTTCTGTCTTCTGTTCCTGTCCGGCCTGTCGCTCGCTGCGCCCGCCTTCCTCAAGCTTTTCGGAGATTTCTCATGACGCACTCGCTCAAAGTCGCTCTCAAGGATGCAAGCTTGCTGTGCGACAAGGCCTTCGTCGCCGGTCGCTGGGTTTCCGCCGCGGACGGCAAGACCTTCGCCGTCACCGATCCCTTTGACGGCTCCGTCATCGTCGAGGTTCCCTCGCTCTCGCGCGAGGAGGTGGGAAGCGCCATTGACGCTGCCGAAGTGGCGCAGAAGCTCTGGGCCAAACGCACCGCAAAGGAGCGCGCCAGGGTGCTCAACGCCTGGTTCCAGCTCATTCTCGACAATGCCGACGACCTCGCGCTGATCCTGACCAGCGAGCAGGGCAAGCCGCTGGCGGAAGCCAGGGGCGAGGTAGTATCGAACGCGGCCTATCTCGAATGGTTCGCGGAAGAAGCCAAGCGTATCGACGGCGACATCATCCCTGGCGCAAATGCCGGCCAGCGCATCATGGTGCTGAAGCAGCCGGTCGGCGTCTGCGCGGCCATCACACCGTGGAACTTCCCGAACGGCATGATCACCCGCAAGGCGGGGCCGGCGCTCGCCGCCGGTTGTTCCATGCTCCTGAAGCCCGCCTCGCAGACGCCGCTGTCGGCGTTGGCGCTGGCCGTGCTGGCAGAGCGGGCAGGGGTGCCGTCGGGCGTGTTCTCCGTCGTCACCGGCGAGGCGCGGCCGATCGGCACGGAGTTCTGCCATAACCCCAAGGTCGCCAAGATCACCTTCACGGGTTCCACCGGCGTCGGCCGCTGGCTGATGAAGGAGGCCGCCGACGGTATCAAGCGCCTGTCGCTGGAGCTTGGCGGCAACGCGCCCTTCATCGTCTTCGACGACGCCGATCTCGATGCGGCCGTGGAAGGCGCGATGATCTCGAAATTCCGCAATGCCGGCCAGACATGCGTGTGCGCCAACCGCATCTATGTGCAGGAAAGCGTGGCGGAAGCCTTCACGGAAAAGCTGCTGGCGAGGGTTTCCGCCATCACGCTCGGCCGGGGCACGGAAGCGGGCATCACGCAGGGTCCGCTGATCGACGATAAGGCCGTGGCCAAGATCGAGGAGCATGTAGCCGACGCGCTGGAAAAAGGCGGAACGCTCATTGCGGGCGGCAAGCGCAGCGCGCTTGGCGGCACCTTCTACGAGCCCACTGTCATCACGGGCGTCACACAGGCAATGAAAGTCGCGAGCGAAGAGACTTTTGCCCCGCTTGCCCCGATCATTTCGTTCAAGGACGAGGATGAAGTCATCGCCATGGCCAACGACAGCGAATACGGCCTTGCTTCCTATTTCTACGCCAGAGACATGGCTCGTGTCTGGCGCGTGGCCGAGGCGCTGGAGGCCGGCATTGTCGGCGTGAATTCGGGCCTGATCGCCAACGAGATGGCCCCCTTCGGCGGGGTCAAGCAATCCGGCCTCGGTCGCGAGGGCTCGAAATACGGCATCGAGGGCTTCCTTGAGATCAAATATGTCTGCGTCGCGGGGCTCTGACGATGCGAAGGGATGCGGCTAAAGGTGCTGTTCGCGAAAATGAACGACCTCGCCAGCGGCACCTCCTCGGCCCCGATACGGCCTTCGACGAGATCGAGCACGGCATTGGCCGCGTAGAGCACGTTGGTGCCGGGGCCGAAGACGGCAGCCACTCTGTTTTCCATGAGGGAATCCTAATTCTGCCGCGGAATGACGCCGCCGACGACCACGACGATGACCTCCTAACCACGGTCGACGGCCGCCTGCCGACGGCTTCGTCGTTCGGGCGTTTCGGCAGGCCGTCGGCAATCGCTTTCGTCATACCGCCGAGCGTCCACCTCCTCGATCAGCGCCCAGGCCTTTCGGAGAGCGACAAGCTCGGGGGAACCCTTGCGGTCACGTTCCAACGCTCCGCCGAAAAGTCAACGCAACCCGCAGCCCCGGTTCTGCATCGGCCAGCACGAGATCGGCGCTGTGAAGGTCGGCCACCGCTTTCACCAGCGCCAGCCCCAATCCGGTGCCTTCCGTGCTTCGGCTTTGCTCGAGCCGGTAGAGGCGGCGCAGGACCTTTTCGCGCTCTTCCGCGGGGATGCCAGGTCCGGTGTCGCTCACGGATGCGATCACCAGGTCGGCAGTTCCGCGCACGGCGCAGGTGATCCGCGTGCCGGGGGCGCAATGGCGGATCGTGTTTTCGATGAGATTTGCCAGGGTTTGCGTCAGCAGTTCCCTGTCGCCGCTCACCGGGGCTGGATCGGTAACATCGAGATACAGGGTATGGCCGGCGTCGGCGGCCACATCGGCATAAATCTCCGCCATGATCTGCATCAGGCCGGTCAGATCGACAGTCGTGAACTGCGCGCGCCGCGCGCCGCTCTCGATCTGGGCGATGCGGAGCAGGGCGGAGAAGGTCTCGTTGATCCGGTCGCTTTCGGCGATCGCCGCCATCAGATCGTCTTCGGCGGGGAGGCCGTCCGCAAGCCTGGTGGCGGCATTCTCGATCCTGATGCGCAACCGGTTGAGGGGGGTGCGCAGGTCGTGGGCAATATCGGCGCTGACTTGCCGCATCGCCTCGACAGAGCTTTCGAGCCGGACGAGACTGGCATTGATCGCCGAAGAGATGCGGTCGAGATCGTCTCCCCGCCCGGAAACCGGCAGGCGTGCGGACAAATCGCCATGCGCCAGCAGGGCGACGGCGGCCTCGGCGCTGGAAAGCCGGCTTTGGACCCGCGCTGCGAGGATCGCGCCGGCCGCAACGGTCGCAAGCCCCGCAACGAGGGCCGCCCATCCGAAGGCGCCGAGAACGATGTTTTGCAACTGCTGTTGATCGGAATTGGCCAGGGCGACCGTAAGTCGGTATTGCCCGGCCGGCCCTGAAAATACCCGGTAGAGATAATTGGTGGGAATGTCCAATTCGGCGGCCGCGATCGTGGACCAGCCGCGTGGCAGCGCGGTGTCCCTTATGTTGCCTGCAAGCAACTGGCCGTTGTCGTCCGTCAGTAGATAGGCGGTCGATCGATCCGGACTGGCCTGGATGCGGGTGGTGATGGCTTCGATGAGGTCGACCCGGTCGTTGAGCAGGCTTGTCTGGGCGATGGCCGTGAAGATCTCGGTCACGCGGGCGTCCTGCCGCGTCGACAGTCGTTCCCGCATCAGACCGTAGCCGACACCGCCGGCAAGGATCAGTGTCGTCAGCACGAGCAGGGTCACGCCCAGCGCCAGCCGGAACGAGCTGTGCCGCCACAGGTCAGCGGGACGCATGAAGCGAATAGCCCATGTTCTTGACCGTGTGCAGCAAGGCAGTTTCGAAGGGTTTGTCGATTTTGGCGCGCAGGCGGCTGACATGGGTCTCCACCACCGAGGTCTTGGGATCGAAATGGAAATCCCAGACCCGCTCCAGAAGCATGGTGCGCGTCACCACCCGTCCCTCATTGCGCATCAGCACTTCGAGCAGCGTGAATTCGCGGGGAAGGAGATCGATCGGCTGGCCGGCGCGGACGGCGGTCCTGCGCATCAGATCAAGCTCCAGATCGGCGACGCGCAACACGGTCTTCACCTCCTGCACCGGCGGGCGGCGGGCGAGCGCGTTGACGCGCGCCATCAGCTCGGCGAAGGCGAAGGGCTTGGTCAGGTAATCGTCGGCGCCCGCCTCCAGCCCGTCGACCCGGTCGTCGATGCCGCCGAGCGCCGTCAGGAACAGAACCGGTGTCCTGCGGCCTGCGGCCCGCAAGGCCCGAACGAGCGACAGCCCGTCCAGCCCCGGCAGCATCCGGTCGATCACCAGCACATCATAGGTCTCGCGGGTCGCCTGAAACAGGCCGTCGGTGCCCTCAGCCAGTACATCGCAGGCATGGCCCTGTTCGGTGAGGCCGCGCGCGACATAAGCGGAAACGGAAGGATCATCCTCGATCAGCAGGATACGCATGGGGAGCTTTCGGTTCTTCAAGGAAGGAGCAGCGGCAGTCCGGATACGAGAGCGGCTTAACGCCCGGTTCTCGCTCACTATACAAATCTGTAATCCGGTTGAAAGCTGGCTGCATGGCAAGGCGTTTAATGCCGTCCGGGCCGGGGCACATCGCCCCGCCGGAGAGATCATGAAATAGCCTCCCACCTCGATCGCCGGGCCGCGTGCCGCTTGCGCCTGCCGCGCCCCTCGCTCCTTCGGTCCAGACCCGCATGATGCCCGTCTTCCGACAGCCCAAACCCTGCCCCGAACCACCGGGACCGGGCCTTCGTGAACCGTAAGCAGGATTGACAATGAACAGTTCGAACATGGAAAAGACCGATCCGACCCGGATCGGCAACAAGATCGCGACCGTGACGGCCGCCTTCTGGCTTCTGAAAATTCTGGCGACAACCCTTGGAGAAACCGCGGGCGATTTTCTGGCCCAGACGCTCGGCCTCGGTTATGTCGCAGGGCTGGCGATTACCGGGGGCCTGCTGCTCCTGCTGCTCGCCGCCCAGATTCGGGCGCGGGAGTATCACCCCGTCCTGTTCTGGGCCGCGATCGTCGGCACGACGACTGCAGGCACCGAGATTTCCGACATGATGGACCGGACCCTGGAGCTTGGCTACGCCACCGGCTCGGTGCTGCTGCTTCTGGGGCTGCTCGTGGCGCTGGCGGTCTGGTACAGGAGGGAGGGCACGCTCTCCATCGAGGGCATAAGGCATCGCCAGGCCGAGGCGATGTTCTGGATCGCTGTGCTGTTTTCCAACAGCCTGGGCACCGCCTATGGCGATTTCCTGGTAGACAATCTTTCGCTCGGATATCTCGCCGCCGCCGCGGTCTGCACCGCCGTCATCGCGGTCGTGATCCTGCTGCACTATAGCCACGCCATCAACGATGTGGCGCTTTTCTGGGTTGCCTTCATCTTTACGCGACCGTTCGGCGCGACATTCGGCGATCTCCTGACCAAACCGCTGGCAAAGGGCGGCTTCGATCTCGGCACACAGAATGCCTCGTTGGTCTGCTTCGTGCTGATGGCCGTTCTCATCGGCCTCACGATGCGGGCAAGCCGCCAGCCGCAGCCCCAGTTGGTGCGCAAGTGACGATGTGGGGGCGGCGCAAGGTCGCCCCCACACGAAATCCGCCGCCATTACAGATCTGTAAGCTTGCTGAAATCCGGCTGCATGCTTGCGCGCTCACAACCGTCGCGCAGAGAGCAGGCACATCCCTTTTCGGAGCACCATCATGAAACAGTTACTTCTGGCGACGGTGCTGATCGCCGTGCCCGTCGCCGCCTTTACGGGTTTTCAGCTTTACCAGAATCAGGCGAGCGCCGCAGCCGGATTGGGCGATTTGTCGATGTTCAGCTCCATCGTGAGGGATGTGCAGAAGATTGCCGGCACGGGCGACCTGCCGGGCGCGAAGACCCGGATCAAGGATTTCGAAATCGCCTGGGATCAGGCCGAGGCCGGGCTGAGACCCATGGACCCCGCCCGCTGGGATACGATCGACGAGGCCGCCGACGCCGCCCTGTCTGCGCTGCGCACCAAGACCCCCGATCCGGCCGCGGTCGGTGAAACGCTCGCGGCCCTGCAAACCGCCTTGACGGACCAGAAGGCGGTGACGAAATGAGCACGGTACATTCCGCATCCCCCGTGAACCGCGTGCCGGAGGTAACCCTCAGTTTCTGGCTGATCAAGCTGATGGCGGTCACCATGGGGGAAACCGCCGCCGATTATCTGGCGGTCAACCTCGGCTTCGGCCTGACGACGACGTCCTTGATCATGACAGCAGTGCTGATCGGGGCGCTGGTTCTGCAATTCGGGCAGAAGCGCTATGTGCCCTGGAGCTATTGGCTGGCTGTCGTGCTGATCAGCATCGTCGGCACCCTGGTCACCGACAATCTGGTGGATAATTTCGGCGTGCCGCTCATCGTCACGACGATCCTCTTCACCGTCGCGCTCGCCGTCACCTTCCTGCTCTGGTTCCGGTCCGAAGGCACGCTTTCGATCCATGCGATCTTCACGACCCGGCGCGAGGCCTATTACTGGCTGGCGATCCTGTTCACCTTTGCTCTGGGAACGGCGGCGGGCGATCTGGTGGCCGAACAGTTCGGGCTCGGTTATCTCGCGACCGGCATCCTGTTCGGGATGATCATCGCTTCGCTTTCGGCCGGCTATTTCCTGCTGGGGCTCGACCCGATCCTCGGCTTCTGGCTAGTCTATATCTTCACCCGCCCGCTCGGTGCATCCTTCGGGGACTTGCTGTCGCAACCCGCGCAATATGGCGGGCTGGGACTGGGCACCGTCGTCACAAGTGCCCTGTTCCTCAGTGCGATCGCGGTGATCGTTGCTTCCATGAGCTTCGGTCGCGACGACCGGGACTGCCCGACTTGATATGACGGAGACTATTCTTCGGGACAGTCAGGAAATCGAGGCCGGGTTCGTCGCGGAACTCGGTCTCGCCTGTTTCCCTTCCGATCAGGCAGCCCTTCATGAAGAGCAGGTTGATGCGGAGGCTCGGGACCCAGAGTTACCCAGCTCCGTATGAAACCGCATCCTGGCGTGGCTATTCATCAACGTGCTTCGATGGCTTATTTTGCCAACAGGCACCGAGGCCCCCGCCGGGTCAGCTGGCCGCTTTTTTTTGCGCTTGCGCACGACGAGAAGTACAACCGATATGACACCTTTATAATACGGAGTGCACGGCGTCCGGGTCTTTTAGCGCATCAAGCGGGCCGATAAGCGCCGTTCGGGGAGGCACGAGAGTGGGCGCGACGAGGTGGGTCATGATCGGCGGGCGGGTCGTGCTCAAGATGGAGAGACCCTTGGTGATCATTGCCTCCGCGTCTTGGCGGATCATGAACAGTGGGAAGGGCAGGAACGAGGCGAAGGGATCATAGTCGAAACAGCCGACCACGATATCGGCGAAGGCTTCCTGCGGGTGTTGTGCGAGAAAGCGCATCAGGCCCTCTAGATTGATCGAAGAGTTGACGAAAAAGCCACGCGGCAATCGGCCATGCCTGGCATGAAACGCCTCGAAGGCGTGGGCGGTGTTGCCGGGCGAGTAGCCGGTTGGCTGGATGCACGAGTCAGGGTCGCCACCGAGCATCGCGCGCTTTACGTCCCGGAAGGCGCGGATACGTTCGCGGCTGGCGTGGTCGTCACGCCCACCGAAGAGGTGGAGTTCATCCGGCGCCACCGGGCCTTGCTCGCGCATCCGCTCGATGAGTGCCTGCGTCAGCAAGCGACCTCCCTCGTAGTTGTCGGTAACGACTGACGGCGCCTTACTGCCGGGCAAGTCGATATTGACATGCTTCAGTCCGGCCCTTTCGCAGATGTCGTGCACGCCGTCTGGGTCGGTCGCGCCAGCGATCAGCAGTTCGTCGATCGAGTAGGAAATCAGCGACTCGACGATCTGATGCTCCTCGTCCGGATCGCGGCAAGCGCTGACGACGATTGGGCACTGGCCGGTGCTTCTTACCTGTGCTTCGAAATATTGGGCCATGGACGAGAAGTAGCGGTTGTCATGTACCGGCAGCAGGAGCCCGACGAGGCCGGAGCGGGAGGAGCGCAGGCCACGCGCCTGCAGATTCGCGGAATAGCCATGCTCTTCCGCCAGTTTCTGGATCAGCTCGGCCGTGGCTTCCTTAATGCGCCGTTTGCGCCACGTGCCATTGAGCACCGCGCTCACCGTCGAGGGCGAAATGCCCGAGATGACCGACAGATCGTAGATGGTCGCCTTCTTCTTGGTCTTGTCCGTCATTCGTCAGTCTCCTGTCGCGATTCTTTTATTAGCAAACCCCTCTTGACGAAAGAGTTCTCTTCGCACATGGTTATTGCACCATCGATTGCGCAAAAAAGAAACATCGATTGTGCATGATGGATTGCCGGAGGAGGCACACGTCCTCATATCGAGAGAAACGGGGCGGCCAGACCGAGGAGCGGTCTGGCGCACCTAGTCGCGTGGGCGACATTTGGAGGAGAAGTCATGAAGAAGTTCGTCATTGCGGCGTTCGCCGCAACCCTTTCGCTTGCCGGTGCGGCAGTTGCCTTTGCGGCGGACGCGCCGAAGGTCGGTGTGGTCGTCAAGATCGGCGGCATTCCGTGGTTCAACGCCATGGAGGCGGGCATCAAGGAGCAGGGCCAGAAACTCGGCGTCGACGCCTTCATGGTCGGGCCGACCAGTTCCGACCCGGCACTGCAGGTGCGCGCCATTGAGGACCTGATCGCCCAGGGCGTCAAGGTCATCGGCGTCGTGCCGAACGATTCCAAGGTACTCGAGCCCGTGCTCACCAAGGCGCAGGCCGCAGGCATCAAGGTCATCACGCATGAATCTCCCGCCCAGAAGGGCGCGGACTGGAACTTCGAGCTGGCCTCCTCGAAGGGCTTTGGCGAAGCCCACGGTAAACTTCTCGCCGAGCAGATGGGCGGCAAGGGCGAATACGCGGTCTTCGTCGGCTCGCTGACCGTGCCGCTGCACAATGCCTGGGCGGACGCTGCCATCGCCTACATTAAGGCGAACTATCCGGACATGACGCTTGTCGGCGAGCGCTATGGTGTTGCCGAGGACGTCGATAAGAGCCGTTCGACGGCGCTCGACCTGATCGCCGCCCATCCCAACCTCAAGGGCTTCCTCGCCTTCGGTAGCCAGGGTCCTATCGGCGCCGGCCGCGCCGTCGAGGAACGCCGCAAGACGGGCGAGATCTTTGTGCTCGGCCCGTTCTCGCCCGGCCAGGGCGCAAAGCTCATCAAATCAGGCGCGATTTCCGGCGGCTTCATGTGGAACCCGAAGCAGGCGGGCGAGGTGTTCGTCACGCTCGCCGACCGCCTGATCAAGGGCGAAAGCGTCAAGGAAGGCGATGATATTCCGGGCCTCGGCGTGATCAAGCCTGAAGGCAACGACATCATCGTCGATCAACTGCTGCCGATCAACAAGGACACGGTCGACGACCTGGCCGCCATGGGCCTCTGAGATAGAGGCTCCTCCCGGGTGCCGGGCCGGTCCTTCGGGGTCGGCCGGTGCTCCGCACAGAACAGGCGTCCGGCTGCCCCGGCGCGGTTCCCTCTCTTCCCATTCCATCGACAGGCGACACCCATGAGCAACGCTACGGAAACGGGCGCGGCCGCTCCGCCGCTCCTTTCGCTTCGCAATATCAACATGACGTTCGGCGGCGTACGCGCGCTGAAGAACGTCTCTTTCGAGGTCATGCCCGGCGAGGTTCATTGCCTGGCGGGTGAAAACGGCTGCGGCAAGAGCACGCTGATCAAGGTCATCACCGGCGTCTACAAGCCGGCGGCCGGCGCCGAAATCGCCTTTGACGGCGAGACCGTCCCTCACATGACGCCGGGTATCGCCCAGTCGCTCGGCATCAAGGTCATCTGGCAGGACCTGGCACTTTTTCCCGAAATGACCGTGGCGGAGAACATCGCCTTCCAGACGCTGTCCGGCGCCCGACCGCGCTTCGTCAGTTATCCGAAAATCCGCAGGATCGCGGAAGAAGCGCTGGCGCGGCTTGGCGTTAAACTCGACGTCGACCGGCCGCTGAAGGACTTCGCCATCGCCCAGCGCCAGATCGTCGCGATCGCCAGGGCGCTGGTAGGCGAGGCGCGTATCGTCTTCATGGACGAGCCGACCGCCTCGCTCACCCAAGCGGAGACCGACCATCTCCTTTCGATCGTGCACACCCTGTCCGCCTCCGGCGTCGCCGTGGTCTTCGTCAGCCACCGGCTTGCCGAAGTGCTGGAAATCTCCTCGCGCCTTACCGTGCTCAGGGATGGCAACCTCGTCGGTGTCTATCCGGTGGCAGGCATGACGCAGTCGCGCGTCACCGAGCTGATGACCGGCCGCACCTTCGACCAGAATGTCCGCGCCCGCGATGTTTCGAAGAACCCCGTCGTGCTGTCGGTCAAGGGCCTGTCCCGGCCCGGCGAGTTTTCCGACATTTCCTTCGAGCTTCGCCGCGGCGAAACGCTCGGGGTCACCGGCCTGCTCGGCTCCGGCCGCACGGAACTGGCGCTGACGCTTTTTGGCATGCGGCAAGCGGCATCGGGAACGGTCACGCTGGAAGGTGTCCCCGCGTATTTTTCCTCCAACCGCGAGGCGATCGCCGCCGGCATCGCCTATCTCTCGGAGGACCGTCTGGCGCTCGGGCTCAACCAGCCGCAATCCATCGCCGATAACCTCGTCCAGGCCTCGCTCGACAGCATCCTCTCCGGCGGGCTGATCTCGTCGGAAAAGAAACGCTCGCTGGTCGCGCGCTGGATCGCCGATCTCGGCGTGAAGATCGGCAAGCAGGAGGATGCGATCTGCACGCTTTCCGGCGGCAACCAGCAGCGCGTGGCCATCGCCAAATGGCTCGCCACAAATCCCAAGGTGCTGATCCTCGACGCGCCGACCGTCGGCGTCGATGTCGGCGCGCGCGCCGGCATCTTCGAGATCGTCGCACGCCTTGCCGAAGCGGGACTCGCCATCATCCTCATCTCGGACGAGGTGCCGGAAGTCTATTTCAACGCCGACCGGGTCATCCACATGGAAAAGGGCCGCATCGCCGGCTGGCACGACCCGCGCTCGACCACCCTCAAGGACATGGAGGCGGCCGTCTATGCGTAAGCTCTTCCTTTCCCACACGACGGAATACGTGCTGCTCATCGTCATCGCGGTGATCAGCATCTACCTGTCTTTTGCCGCTGACCGCTTCTTCACGCTCGGCAACGCCTTCGACCTGCTCAATATCAGCGCGGTCAACATAATCTTCGCCGTCGGCCTGCTCGTGGTGCTGATCGCGGGCGGCATCGACATTTCCTTCGCGGTCGCCGCCTCGGTGGTGCAGTACGTCGCCGTGCTGCTCCTGGAGCGGATCGGCGGGGGCGGATGGATCTCAGGTCTCGTCGTCGCCGCAGGCATCGGCGTTGCGCTTGGCGCCGTCAACGCCTTCCTCGTGCATCGCTTCCGCATCATCTCCATCGTCGCGACGATCGCCACCTTCAACGTCTATTTCGGCCTGCTGATGTTCTTTACCAAGGGCGTGTCGATCTACAACCTGCCGGACTGGCTGACGACCCGCGTCATCGTTTACGAGCGCGAAATGGCGGACGGCACCTGGGCGGAGATCACGCTGCCCGTCGTCGTCATGATGGTCTGCGTCCTCGTTACCTGGCTCTTCATCACCCGCACGACGACCGGCCGGCAGCTCTACGCCTTCGGCGACAATCCGGAAGGTGCCCGCCGCTTCGGCATCAATATCGGCGCCATGCAGTTCATCGCCTTCGGCTGGCTCGGCCTGATGGCGGGCATCGCCGGGCTGATGCAGGCACATTATGCGCAGGAAGTGGTGCCCAACGCGCTCTACGGCTGCGAGCTCGACGTGCTGGCCGCCGTCGTGCTTGGCGGCGCGCGGCTCGGCGGCGGCAAGGGCTCGGTGTTCGGCTGCGTGCTCGGCGTGCTGCTCGTTTCCATCACCCAGAACGGCCTCAACCTGATGGGCGTCTCGCCCTTCGCCTTCAAGATGATCGTCGGCGCCATCATCCTCGTCGCCATCACCCTGTCGAGCGCCCGCCTCGGCAACCTACTGCCGGCCTTTGCGAAGACCGCCAAAACCGAAGGAGCAAATCGATGAACGCGCTCGCCGCCCGTTTCAATGCCATCTTCGGGGCCGACATGGCCGGCCCCTTCGCCGCGCTCGCCGCCGTGCTGATCGTCTTCGGCCTCGCATCGCCGCAGTTCCTGACCGGGGCGACCTTCGGCTCGGTCGCGTTCCAGCTGCCCGAGCTCGGCATCCTGACGCTCGCCATGCTGCTGCCGATCCTGACCGGCGGGCTCAATCTCGCCATCACCTTCACCGCCAACCTGGCGGGCCTGACGCTCGCCTGGGTCCTGCAGGCGAATGGCGGTATCGATGCCGGCCCGGCCGCCTTCCTGCTGGGATCGCTGCTGGCACTTGGCGTCGGCGCGGCGAGCGGCCTGGTCATGGGCCTCGTCATCGCCTTCACCCGCGCCCATCCCATCCTCGTCACCCTGTCGATGATGATCTTTTTGCGCGGGCTCGGTGAATTCCTGACGCGCGGCAGCGATATCTCGGGCTTCCCCGCCTTCATTGCTCCGATCGGCCACGGCAGTCTCTTCGGCATACCCGTGCCGCTTTTGATCCTCATCGGCTGCGTGCTGGCAAGCCACGTCCTCTTGTCCCGCACCAAGCTTGGCTTTTCCACCTACATGATCGGCTCCAACATCGAGTCCGCCCGCTATTCGGGCATCAACACCCGCAAGGTGCTGGTGCTGGTCTATGTGCTCTCCGGGGCCATCGCGGCGGTCGCCGGCATCATCATGCTGGCGCGCTTCAATTCGGTGCGCGTCGGCCACGGTGAATCCTACCTCTTGATCACCGTGCTCGCCTGCTTCCTCGGCGGCATCAATCCGTTCGGCGGCTTTGGGCGGGTGCTGCCCGTCTTCGTGGCGCTCGTCGTGCTGCAGCTCCTGTCCTCGGGGCTCAACCTGCTCGGCGCCAACCAGCATCTCGCAACGGCCGTCTGGGGCATCCTGCTCATCGTCGTGATGGTGCTCCGTTGGCTTTCCACGAAATTCCTCAAACCCACGAAATAGGAGATACGACCATGGAAGGTTTCGGCGTTCACACAAGCATGTGGACCATGAACTGGGATCGCGCGGGCGCGGAAAAGGCGATTGCCGGCGCGGCGCACTACAAGATGGACTTCATCGAGATCGCACTGCTCAACGCGCCCGCCGTCGATGCTAAACACACCCGCGACCTGCTTGCAAAGACCGGTCTGCGCGCCGTCTGCTCGCTCGGCCTGCCGGAGCATGCCTGGGCCTCCGTGCATCCGGAGGCGGCGGTCGAATACTTGAAGGTGGCCATCGACAAGACTGCCGAAATGGGTGCAGAGGCGCTTTCGGGCGTCATCTTCGGTGGCATCGGCGAGCGCACCGGCGTTCCGCCGACGGAGGCCGAATACGACAACATCGCCAAAGCACTTGAGGCGGCAGCCAAACATGCCCGCCCATACGGCATCCAGCTTGGCGTCGAAGCCGTGAACCGCTACGAGAACCACCTGATCAACTCGGCCCAGCAGGCCGTGGCCATGGTGGAGCGCGTCGGCGCGAACAACATCTTCGTCCATCTCGACACCTACCACATGAACATCGAGGAGAAGGGGGCCGCCAACGGCATCCTGATCGCCCGCGACCACCTGAAATACATCCACCTTTCCGAAAGCGACCGCGGCACGCCGGGCTACGGCAACGTGCCGTGGGACGAGATCTATGCCGCACTCGCCGCCATCGGCTTCAAGGGCGGGCTTGCCATGGAAAGCTTCATCAACATGCCGCCGCAGGTCGCCTATGGGCTCGCGGTCTGGCGCCCCGTGGCCCGCGACATGGAAGAGGTGATGGGCAACGGCCTGCCGTTCCTGCGCAACAAGGCCGAGCAATACGGGCTTATTTAAACCGGCCCAGCCTACCTCCAGGCTTCGTCCGGGAGGTAGGCTGCAAAGCCGTTTTGCGATGGTAGGGAGTACGCTTCGAACGATCATGGCAGAGGCCCGCAAGCTCGGGGTCGCGGGATCGCCGCCGCACCCATGGAGGAGCGATCGACGATCGCCCGCGCCGCCGCGATGCGCTCGATGTCGCGGATCAGGATCTCGATAGTGGCCGTAGGTGCTGGGCCGCGCCGACTGGCCAGGGTATAGGCGACGATGAGCGTGGCCTTGTCGCGCTCGGTGGGCCGAAGCGGGTTTTCAGTTCCTTCTCCCTCAGGAAGAAGAAGTCCTCGACCTCGCCGGTATAGGAAAGCGCCTCAGGATCGATCTCGCGCGAGATGGCTTCAAGTACTGCCGCGATGCGGCTCGAGGTCAAGACTCCCGACGGCACTCTCTTCGTCGTCGAACGGCCGCTTCCCCTCAACACAGTCGTCGCCATCGGACTCAAGAACGGCGATATAGCCCTGATCAACGGATAGGCTGCGCAGTCGCTTCTCCCGTCAAAACGAAAGCACGCAACCACGAACATCGCGCGGTAGGCGACAGGCCTCCGGCATCCCGACGGGAGACATGGAAAGGCTCGATCCCGCTACGTCCCCGGCGCGGCGCCTGTGCTTTCGCGGGGAACAAACTCGATCGGCAGGAGTGACGTGGACGTTAGCGGCTTGCCCGAAATCGCATCGACCAGAACCTCGACCGCGCGTGCGCCCATGGCGGCTCCGGGCGTGCGCAGGGTCGTTAGTGCGGGCCGGACGTAGGATGCCACATCCAGGTCGTTGAAGCCCAGGACAGACAGGTCTTTCGGGATGTCCAGCCGCAACTCGATCGCCTGCTGCATCAGGGCGATCGCGATTACGTCGTTGACCGCAAACACGGCCGTCGGCCGGTCCGATCGCGCAAGCTCCGGCGCGGCTCGTCTGCGGACAGCTTCGACCGTGTAGTGGTCCGCTTCCCACGCCTCTGCGGAAAGGCCCAGTCTCGCGGCTGCAGCTTCGAACCCGTTACGGCGGCGCACAGGGCCGGGCCAGGCGGGCTTGACGCTCATCACCGCAACGTGCGTGTGGCCGAGCGCCGCAAGGTGTTCGGCGGCCTGTTCGCCGCCATCCTCATCCGCCGCGGAGACGCTGCAGATGAAATCGCGCTTGCGGTTCTCCTGAAGCAGCGCGATGGGGACCTTTTCGGTGCGGGCAATGCGTTGCAGGCGTTCCAGCTGCGCTTCCGGCATCAGTTCCGTGCTGCAGATCAGCGCGTCGGCGCGACCTTCCCGGACGAGCCGTATGGCCTCCACCTCCGCCGTTCCCTGACGTGTCAGAACAGGCGTGACGTAGTAGCCAAGTTCGCGCGCCCTGTTGGTGGCTCCGTAGAGGAACATCCCATGAAGCGGCTCCCAGCCTTCCCGCATGCGCTCCTGCGAGAGGTCCGCGCCATCTTCCAGCAGCATCGCGATCATACCCGATTGCTTCAGCCGAAGGGCACGCGCGGCGGCACTCGGCCGGTAGCCTAGCTCGCTGATGGCAGCCTCCAGGCGTTGAAGGTTCTGGCCTCGCGGCTTGAAGCGCCCGGTCAGGAAGTTGGACACCGTTTGCGCGGAAACGCCGGCGAGCGCCGCGACATCAGCGATGGTTGGGGGCTTCGTTTTCTTGTCCACCTGCGCTCCTCACCCTGCTTTGCGGCCCAGCTACGTTAGTACGCGATCCCTGCGACGGACAACGGCTTGTTGTTCCGTCAGCCAAAAATTGTGAACGGCTTTTGCTGAAACCTCTTCGGGCAATTTGGGCGTCCGCTTGCCCTTCGAGAGGATTTTTCTGCGCCATGCCCTTGCATTTTCCCATTTCGCGGCTCTAATGTTTATATCGTTAAAGTTTTTTCGGCAAGCCGCCTTTCAGCCTCTTGACCATGCCGGACTTTAATATATCGTTTCGTATACGAAATGGCGAAAAAGCAAGGGAACGCGCGCCATGAACGATACCAGGCAAATTCCAACGCAACACGATCTGCCCGAACGGGGAGACCCCGCCGAGGCGGGTGGAAGTCAGATTGCGAACGCAAAGGCGCTCTGCCCCATCGACGGGGTGTCGGCGCCTTGCGGACAGCCATGCGGCAGCTGCAATCGGCGCGGCCGCATGGCCGAGTACCTGGCGGGAGGGTTTTGAAATGCTGAAAATGCTGGCGGGACGGTTGGGCAGCGGTGCGGTAACGCTCGTGCTCGTGTCCCTGATTATTTATCTCGCGACGATCGCGCTGCCGGGGGATGCTGCTGTTGCCGTGCTTGGCAAGACCGCGACGCCGGAGTCGCTTGCCGCCTTCCGCACCGAGCACCATCTCGACCAGCCCGCGGCGCTGCGCTACCTCACCTGGGTCGGTGATCTGGCGACGGGCGATTTCGGGGTCTCGGTCGTCAGCGGGGAGCCGGCAGGCAATCTTCTGGTCAGCCGGGGGCTGAGGACGCTGACCCTGATGGCATTCGCCGTCGTCATCGGATTTCCGCTCGGCACGGCCATCGGCGTTTTCGCCGCCGTGCGGCGCAACAGCACGGTGGATCACGCAATCTCCCTCACCATGCTGGTCATCACCGGCATACCGGAATTTGCGCTTGCGGTGCTGACCGTGCTCGTGCTGAGCACGACTGTCTTCCAGCTTTTTCCGGCGGTGTCGATCTACAATGCGGACCAGTCGATCTTCGCGCAGTTCGACGTGCTCGTCCTGCCGATCCTGACGCTCGTGCTGACGATCCTGCCTTATATCGCGCTCACCATTCGCGCGTCGATGATCGAGATCCTCGACAGCGATTTCGTCGCCATGGCGCGGCTGAAAGGTGTGCCGGAGGGACGTGTGGTGCTGCGCCATGCGCTTGCCAACGCCGCCGGCCCGCTCATCCAGGTCTTTGCCGTCACGCTGGTCTACATGGCGGGCGGCGCCATCATCGTCGAAACCGTGTTCCAGTTTCCGGGGCTGGGAAGCGCCCTGGTGGAAGCCGTGCGCAACCGCGACCTCGTCGTGGTGCAGGCGACGACGCTGGTTCTCGCAATCATCTACATCGGCGTGAACATCCTGGCCGACCTCGTCGTCGTCGCCCTCACGCCCCGTTTGCGCACGAAGGTGACGTCATGACTGTCCTGCAAATCCACGAAGACCAACCCGCGCCCGTCGCAGCCAAGAAGCCGGCCGGAATCCTGCTTTCGACGCTCGGCACGCCAAAAGGCCGCATCGGCGCCATTCTGCTCGGCTCCGTCGTGCTGCTGGCGATCCTCGGACCCTGGCTCACCTCCGTCGATCCTGAAGAACTGGTCGGCATTCCCTTCGATCTTCCGGGCGCGGACGGCCACCTGTTCGGGACCGACTATCTCGGCCACGACACGCTGAGCCGGTTCCTGCATGGCGGGCGCGCCATCATGGTGCTGGCGGCCATCTCGGCGCTTCTCGGTGTCGGGCTGGGCACGGCGCTCGGGCTGATCGCGGCCTATATGAAGGGCACGATCGGTTCGATCGTCATGCGGGCGCTGGATGTGCTCCTGTGCTTTCCCGCCCTGGTGCTGACGTTGCTCGTCGCCTCGATGATCGGCACCTCGCTGCCGCTCGTCTGCATCGTGGTGGCGCTATCGCATGTGCCGCGCACGGCGCGCGTCATCTATGCCTCGGCCCTGCAGCTCTCGGAGCGCGAATTCGTCGTCTATGCGGAAATGATCGGCGCCAGCCGCTTTGGGGTGATGCTGCGCGAACTGCTGCCTAATCTTGCCGGCCTCGTCGCGCTGGAGCTCGGCCTGCGGGCCACCTGGTCGATCGGCATCGTCGCCTCGCTCAGCTTCATCGGCCTCGGCGTCCAGCCGCCGGCCGCCGACTGGGGCCTGATGATCAACGAGAACCAGCCGGGCCTGCTGCTGCAGCCCTGGCCGGTCCTCCTGCCGGTGGCGGCGATCTGCATCGCGACCATCGGTGCGAACCTCTTCACCGACGCCTTCAGCCAGAAAACCGCAGGCGTGAGCCGCACCATTACGTCCGGGGGTGAGTGATGAACGTTGCGCCGAACCATCTGAGCGTGCCGGCGGGCGCGATGCAAGCCGCCCTTCAGGTCGAGGGGCTGAGGATCGACGTTGTCGGCTCGAAGACCAATATCGTCGCCGACATCAATTTCAGCCTGCGGCCGGGCGAGATCATGGGGCTCGTCGGCGAATCCGGCTCCGGCAAAACCACGGCGGCGCTGGCGCTGCTCGGCTATGCCAAGATCGGCACGGCGATAACAGCGGGATCGGTGCGCATCCGCGGCACGGATATTCTGCCGCTCTCCTGGCAGGAAATCCGCCGTCAGCGCGGACGCCTCATTTCCTACGTGCCGCAGGACCCCGGCGCCTCGCTGAACCCCGCCATGCGGATCGGCGCGCAGATGCTGGAGGCTCTCAACAAGGATGGCAGGGACCCCGAGGCGGCCGAGCGGGTGGCGCAGGCGCTCACCGACGTCGCGCTTCCGGCGACGCCCGAATTCCTGAGCCGTTTCCCGCATCAGCTTTCCGGCGGCCAGCAGCAGCGCGTCGGCCTCGCCATGGCCTTCATCGGCCGGCCGGCGGTCGTCGTCCTCGACGAGCCGACGACAGGGCTCGACGTCACCACCCAGGCCCATGTGCTGGCGACGGTGCGGGAACTGTGTGCGCGCTACGGCACGGCTGCGGTCTATGTCAGTCATGATCTCGCGGTCGTCAACGATCTCGCCGACAGCGTGGCCGTCATGTACCTCGGCCGCATCGTCGAATCCGGGCCGACCCATCTAACGCTGCGCTCGCCGGAACATCCCTATACGCGACTGCTGATCTCGGCGATCCCCGATCCGCTGGTGCGCCGCAGGCTGCGCGGCATTGCCGGCCATGCCCCCTCGGTTTCGCGGCGGGACGATGGCTGCGTTTTCGCCTCGCGCTGCCCGGACGTGCTGGAAAGCTGTCGTCGCTCGGAGCCGCCGCTGCTGCGGCTCCATTCGGATGGCCACAAGGTGGCGTGCCTGCGCCGGCAGACGACCGACGATACCGTTCCGTTCCGGGTGCCGGAGATCGAGGCGGCAGTGGAACGGGTGGAAAAGCCCGTGCTGCTCCGCGTATCCGGGCTCGATGCCGGCTATGGCAGCGTCCGCATTCTCAAGGGGCTCGACCTGGAGATACGTCGGGGCCTGTGCACCGCCATCGTCGGCGAGTCCGGCAGCGGCAAGACGACGCTCGCCAAATGTCTCGGCGGCCTGCACACCGATGCCAAGGGAAGCCTTCGACTGCACGGCGAAACGTTGCCCTTCGGCACCCGCCAGCGCAGCACGGAGCAGCGGCGCGCGGTGCAATACATCTTTCAGAACCCCTATAGTTCGCTGAACCCACGCTGCACGGTGCATGAGCTGATCGCGCAATCCATCGCGGCCTTCACGGAAAAGGGCAGGGCGCCGCGCCAGTCCGTGGCCGAGCTGCTGTCGATGGTCGCGCTCAATCCGCGCCTTCACGACCGCTACCCGCAGCAGCTCAGCGGCGGCGAGCGCCAGCGCGTGGCGATTGCGCGTGCGATCGCGGCCGACCCAGAAATCCTGATCTGCGACGAGATCACCAGCGCGCTGGATGTCTCCGTTCAGGCGTCCATCGTCCAGCTTCTGAAGACGCTGCACCAGCAGTCCGGCACCACCATCGTCTTCATCACGCACAATCTCGCGGTCGTGCGCGCCATCGCCGACCGGGTCGCCGTCGTCAAATCCGGGATGCTTGTCGAGGAGGGGCCGAGCGATGCCGTGCTCGATGCCCCGCAAGACCCCTACACGCAGAATCTACTCCAGAGCACACCCCGGCTCTGGTGGAGCTAACCAGCCAAATGAGGAGTGAAGACATGAGCACGATGCAAGCCCCCGATGTCAGCCACCTGGTCGATCTCGAGCGCTATCCGATCGACGATCTGGCCAGCCCGAAGCGTCGCGAACTGATCGAGAATGCCAAGGCCTCGCTGCGCGAAAGCGGCCTTGCCAGCTTTCCCGGCTTTCTGACCGAGAAGGGCCTGGCGACCTGCGTTGCCGAGGTGGAAAGTCTAAAGAGCAAGGCCTATGCCCGCGATCTCCTGCGCTTCATCTATCCGCAGGAAACGCTTGATCCGTCGCTGCCGGCCGATCACCCGTTCCGCAAGCCGCAGCCGCTGATCCAGCGCATGCTGTCGGCCGACGTGTTCGACGGTGAAAGCGAGCTGCGCAAGATCTACGAATGGGGCGGCCTGCCGCCGTTCTTCGCGGAAATCCTGGACCAGAGCGTCCACCACATCGTCGATCCGTTCCTGTCGCTTGCCGTCATCATGATGAACAACGGCCAGACCCACGACTGGCACTTCGACGGCAATGACTGGGTGGTCACGCTGCTGTTGCAACGCCCGGAATCGGGCGGCCAGTTCGAGTTCGTGCCGCATACCCGCGATAAGGAGAATCCGGGCCTCGACCGCGTCGAGGCGGTGCTACGCGGCACCTCGGAGGAGGTGATCTCCATCACCCAGGATGCCGGTACGCTCGTGCTGTTCTACGGCGACCAGTCCCTGCACCGCGTCGCGCCGTCCAACGGGTCGCGTGACCGCATGGTCGCGGCTTTCTCCTACGACAATGCGCCGGGCTTCGTCTTCAACGAGAAGGTTCACATGAACGCCTCCGGACGCACGACGCCGCTCTACGTCTCGCCGCGGCTCAGCGCCATGGCGGACGCCGCCAACTGAACCTTACAAGACCCTGATCACTCCAAGGCTGAAGGAGCCGGTGATGAAACCTAGTTTGCTCATGCCCGCAATGGTTACACGACGCAATGTCCTGCTCGGTGGGGGCATTGCCGCCGCCGCGGCGCTCGCCGGCCCCTCCCTCCTGCGAAGCGCCCAGGCCAGTGAAGGTGCCACCCCGAAGCGGGGTGGCACCGTCCGGGTCGGCGCGGAGGATGCGAGTTCCAAGGACAACATGGACCCCGCGCTCGCCTTTTCCGGCTTCGCCGCGATGATGTGCCGGGCGATGTACGATTCGCTCGTCAAGGAGGATGCGACGGGGAAGCCCTACGATTCACTCGCCGAGGTCTTCGAGCCCGACGCCACGGCGCAGGTCTGGACCATCCGCATCCGCGACGGCGTGACCTTCCATGACGGCAAGGCGATGACCATCGACGACGTCATCTTCTCGATAACGCGCGCCATGACGACGACCGGTTCGCTTGCCGTGCGCAGCCTGGAGGCCCTCGATCCCAAGGGCATCGAGAAGGACGGCAAGCTCACGGCCCGCCTGAAGCTGAAATATCCCTATTCCTTCTTCAAGCAGGCCTTCTTCCATCCGTGCCTCTCCATCGTGCCGAGCGATTTCGACGCGAAGAAGCCGGTGGGGTCGGGACCGTTCAAGTTCGTCAGCTTCGAGGACCAGAAGTTCGCCGCCGAGCGCAATCCGAACTACTGGCTCGACGGCAAGCCCTATCTCGACCGCATCGAAGTGATCGGCTTTGCCGATCCGACGACGGCGCGCCTGAACGCCCTGATGAGCGGCCAGATCGACGCGATGCCGAACCTCGCCTTCACCCAGGCGCGGACCATCGAGGGCCGGGAGGATATCAAGCTGCTCTCGGCGGCTGGCGCCTCGTTCGAGCCCTTCACCATGCGGGTGGACCAGCCGCCGTTCAAAGACCCGCGCGTTCTGGAAGCCTTCAAGCTGATGGTCGATCGCGAACAACTGGTGCGCAACGTCTATGCCGGGCGCGGACGGATCGGCAACGATCTCGGCTGGGCGCAGGACCCCTATTACAATGCCGGCATCCCGCAGCGCGCTTACGACCCGGACAAGGCAAAATTCCTGCTCAAGGAAGCCGGGCAGGAGGGTCTCGAGGTCGAGCTGAATCCGAGCCCCGAAGCCCCGTGGAACTCCGCGGCGGCGCAGGTTCTCGCCCAGCAGGCCAAGAAGGTCGGCGTCACCATCAAGCTGGCGGCCTCGGCCGATCTTTCCAGCTTCTACGACCAGAAATACCTGAAGGTCGATTTCGCCCAGGACATGTTCGGTCCCAACCCCCTGTCGGTGACGGCCGGTTATTCGCTGCTGCCGGATTCGCCCTACAACGAATCCCACTGGAAGGACGAGAAGGCGGCCGAGCTGTTCAAGCTCGCTTCCTCCACCGGCGACAGCGACAAGGCGCGCCAGTATCTCAACGATTTCCAGCAGCTCGTGCACGACAAGGCCGGCTGGATCGTCTGGGGTTTCCGCGACAGCCTGCAGGCCGTCAGCGGCAAGTTCGGCGGGCTGGAACCGTCCCTGCGCGGCGTCAACATGCACGACCTGTCCGGCGTCTGGGCACTTTGAACCAACCGTGGCGCTCCGGCGCCACGCCCTGTTTCCTCCCCCGCCTTGCGCGCCGTCCGGTCATCGGGCGGTGCGCAAGATCGGTTTTTGCCACGAGGCCCATGCGATGATACCGAACCTTTCAAGCCCAGTCGCCCCTATCCGCGCGGAAGACTGGTATGAGGTCGTCCCCTTCGCCGACGGCGTCTTCATGATCCACGAACCCTGGATTCACCCGTTCTTCCGCTGCAATATGTGGTTCGTGCGCGGGAAGGAACGCGATCTTCTCGTCGATACCGGCCTTGGCCATTTCAGCCTGCGGGCGCATGTACCGCTCCTCAGCGGCCGGCCGATCGTCTGCGTGTCGAGCCACGCCCATTTCGACCATATCGGTAGCACCCACGAATTCGACACCCGTCTTGCCCATCCGGCCGAAGGGGAAATTTTCGCCGATCCCCGGCCGGAATGGACACTCGCTGCCGGCTACGCGAACGAAGATATGTTCATGGTCGCGCCGGAAGGCTGGGAAAGCGCCGCCTACCGCGTCAAACCCTGTGCGGCCACCGGTTTCGTCGAGGACGGCGACACGGTCGATCTCGGCGACCGGCAGTTCGACGTCATCCACACACCCGGCCATTCGCCGGGCGGGATCGCGCTGTTCGAGCGGGCGACCGGAACGCTGATCGCCGGCGACATCGTCTATGACGGCGACCTCATCGACGACACGTTCCATTCGGACAGGGAAGCCTACCGCGCCTCGCTCGACCGTGTCGCGGCGCTGCCGGTGCGCATCGTGCACGGCGGTCATTTCCAGAGCTTCGGGCCGACGCGGCTCAAGCAGCTGGTCGCGGCCTACAAGCGCTGACGTCGCGGACGCGCGGCGTCACATCACCGCGCGCAGGTCGGCCGAGGACTGGCGCAGGTGACCGACGATGCCGGCGCGTGCGGCCTGCGGATCGCCGGCCATGATGGCGTCCGCCACCTGCTTGTGGAAGTCGCAGTCGGAGGTCTTCACCTGCAGGCGGTCGCGGCAATAGTACCAGAGCCGGACGCTCAGATTGAGATATTGGTTCAGCGACGCTTCCAGAAAGGGATTGTGCGCTGCACGGTAGATCAGGCGGTGGAACTCGGTGTCGAGCGCGTTGATACGCAGCTGGTGCGTTTCGCCGAGCAGCGCCTCGACGCAGGACATGATCGCTCGCCGCTCCTCGATACCGGCGCGCGAGGCGGCCAGCTCCGCCGCCAATCCCTCCATCTCGACGCGCGCCTCCGTCAGCCAGCGCTCGTCCGCGAGGTTGATTTCGCTGACGAATGTGCCGCGCCGCGGATAGACGACGATGAGATGCTCGAGCGCCAGGCGTTTGATCGCATCGCGAACCGGCGTCAGGCCGAGCCCGAGGTCATTGGTGAGGTCGCCCTCGTTGAGCGGTGCGCCGGGCGGCAGGGCGAGCGAAATGATCCGGTCGCGAATGCTTTCATAGGCGAGGCCCGCCGCCGAACCGGCGTTGTCACGTTGGCGCTTGCTCCGCATTTCAAAAATTTCAGATCGCATCCGTGTTTTCCTGCTCTCATCGGTTTTACCAGAAATAGCGTTGACAAGCGCCGAGGAAAAGATACGCTAACTAAAATTTCAGTTTAAAGACGATAAAAACTTTACTGCGAAGAGGGATATCGGATGGCCGCATCTCAAAGTGGCGTGGAACTGCGCTCCCTGGTCTGCCGCTACGGACCGGTCGAGGCTGTGCGCTCCATGGACCTGACGATCGCACCGGGCGAATTTTTCACGCTGCTCGGGCCGAGCGGTTGCGGCAAGTCGACGACCCTGCAGGCGATCGGCGGCTTCGCTCCGCCGTCGGGAGGACGGATTCTCGTCGGCGGACAGGACATCACCCACCTGCCGCCGGCCCGCCGGCCGACCAACTATGTCTTCCAGAATTACGCGCTGTTTCCGCATATGAGCGTGGCGGAGAATGTCGAATACGGGCTGAAGCGCCGCAAGGTGCCGGCGGGTGAGCGGCGCGAGCGGGTGCAGGCCGAGCTGAAGCGGGTCGGCATGCAGGATTTTGCCGGCCGCCGGCCCGCCCAGCTCTCGGGCGGCCAGCAGCAGCGCGTGGCGCTTGCCCGTGCGCTGGTCAACCGGCCCGCCGTGCTGCTGCTCGACGAGCCGCTGTCGGCGCTCGATTTCCTCATGCGCAAGCAGTTGCGCGAGGAATTGAAGGCGATCCAGAGGGATGTCGGCACCACCACCGTTTTCGTCACCCACGACCAGTCGGAAGCCCTCAGCATGTCCGACCGCATCGCGGTCATGAATGCCGGACGGATCGAGCAGATCGGAACGCCGGGCGAGATCTACGAGCGCCCGCAGAGCCGCTTCGTCGCGGAGTTCGTCGGCAGTGCCAACCTGCTGCCGGGCAGGGCCATCGGGGCGGACGGCCTCTGCCTCGTCCTCGATGCCGGGATCACGGTGCGCCTTGCCGGCGCACCCGCGCCCGAAGGCCGGCGCTGCCTGCTGATGGTGCGGCCGGAGCACATGCGGCTGGTGGAGGAGGGCGGCCTTCCCGCGACGCTCGCCAAATGCACCTATGTCGGCGACCATCACGAAATCCTCGCGACGCTGGCCGACGGCGGCGCGGTCACGATCAAGCAGCAGGACCGGCCGTCGCTTAGCCCCGGCGCGCCCTGCCGCATCGCCTTCGACGAGACGAAGGCGCACGTCATCCCTGCATCTTAGCAGGAAAACCCGAGCCGCCCGGCGGCCCCACCATGTGAAAGAGGAAGCCCATGCCCCAGGACAACACCACCGAAACCGCCGCAAAGAGCGGCGTTCAGGTCATCAAATTCGGCGATCCGGCCAATGACTGGCACGACTACGGCGATATGCCGGGTGACCGCACGCCGGGCAATCCGATCGGCCAGCACGCCTCGGTCTGGAAGTCGACCGACGGCCGGGTGACTGTCGGCCTGTGGCGCCGTGACGCGGATTTCGGCGACTTGCTCGGCACCGGCCAGTGCTTCGACTTCGTCATCGAAGGCGATGTGACCGTGACCGACCAGCACGGTGTCAGCCACGTCGCCAATTCCGGCGACCTCCTGATCTACAACGAGAGGGACGAGGGCAGCTGGGAGCAGCCCGGCCCGATCCGCAAGATCTTCATCCACGTGCGCGACTGATCTTGATATCGACCATAGAAGGGGAACGTCCATGAACAGGTACAGCTTCACGGCCAATCGCCGGCAGACCCTCAAGCTCCTCCTTGCCGGAGCGGGCGTCATGGGCGGCCGCTTCGCCATTCCGTTCTCCGCGGCCCATGCCGCGGAGAGCACCATCGTCTGGGCCGCCAATTCCGGCGAATGCGACCCGGCCGATATCGCCCGTTTCAAGGAAGCGACGGGGATTGCGGTCGACTATCGCGAGGTGATCTCCGATGCCGACCAGTTTTTCGCCAGCGTGCGTCCGCAATTCACCGCCGGCCTGCCGATCGGCTATGACGTGATCTGCATCTCCAGCGCCTATACGTCCTTCTATGCGGACAACGGCTGGCTGGAACCGCTCGATCCCGCCGCCTTGCCGAACGTGCAGAAGAACCTGCTGCCCTCGCTGAAATCGGTCAAGCATGCCGATATCGCCATCCCCTTCGACTTCGCGCCGGTCGGCCTTGCCTTCAACCGCGCGCATTTCAAGGACGGGCTGGAATCCTGGGGGCAATTGCTCGACCCGGCGGTCAAGGGCAAGGTCGGCCTCTACGCCACGCCCGTCGTCAATGTCGCCGCCTGGGGGCTTTACCTCAAGTCGCAAGGCAAGATCGACAACTTGCCGGCGGAGATGACGCTGGAGGAAGCCATGGAAGTCCTGGCCTTCCTGAAACCGCATATCGAAGGCGGCCAGCTGCTGCCGGCGCAGGGCGAAAATGCCGGCCAGAAACTGTCGAACGGCGACCTCATCGCCGCCATGGCCCCGCCCGTCAACATCTCGCAGCTCGATCCGGCCAAGGTCGGCTTTGCCGTGCCGAAGGAAGGCGCACCCGCCTATGTCGATCGGCTCGGCATTCCCAAGGGTGCCGCGAACCCTCAGGCCGCGCTCGCCTTCATCGACTGGTGGTTCCGCCCGGAAAATGCCGCGAGCTCCTGCCGCTATACGCTGCAGTATCCCTATGCCGTCGGCGTAAAGGAGGAGCTTGCGAAGCTCGATCCGGCGCTTGCCGCCAATCCGCTGATCTTCCCGCCCGCCGACGTGCTCGACCGGCTGTTCCCCTATCCGGCGCCCTGGGACCAGCGCGAGCGCGCCCAGATCGCCCGAACCTGGACGCAGATGATCAGTGGCTGACATGATTTCCGCCCAGGACGCCGGCCAACCGGCACGCTCCCCAGGGGCGCGCGCCGGTTGGCCGGAAATGCTGCCGACTCTCGTCTGGCTCGCGGCCCTCTTGATCGTGCCGCTCGTCTATATCTTGCGCATGTCGTTCAGCGCCGATCCCTTCGCGCTGACGGCAACCGGCTGGTCGCTCGCCAATTATGCGGATTCCATCCCGTTCTACTGGGACAATCTGCTGAATTCCGTCCTGATCGGACTTTCATCGACCATCCTCGCCTTCGCTATCGCCATGCCGGTCGCCTACGGCATTTCCTTCTACGGCGGGCGGTGGAAGGCCGTGCTGCTCTTCGCCTTCTTCGCGCCGTTCCTCACCAGCTACCTGATCCGCATCGTCGCCTGGCAGACCCTGCTCGGCGCGAACGGTCCGCTCTTCGGGCCGCTGCAGCAGGCGACGGGCATCGAGGTGCGCGTGCTCGGCACGCCCTTCGCGGTGGTGGCGGGCCTGACCTATCAACTCGTGCCCTTCGTCCTGCTGCCGCTCTATACGGCCTTCAACCGGGTCGACCGCACGCTCTGCGCAGCCGCCGAGGATCTCTATTCCGGCCGTTGCGGCCGGTCGGGCGCGATCCTGGGTGCGGCCGGTGGGCTTGCCATCGGCCTCCTGCTTGCCGTCGTGTTCTTCGGCGGGCGTGGTATCGCCGCACCGGGGCCGCTGCTGTTCGTGCTTGCGTCGGCCCTTCTCTGCAGTGCCATCGGCGGCACGATGACGGAGCGTTTCGCGCTGATCGTTTTCCCGCTCAGCCGCAACGGTTTCGTCGCCGCAGCAGTCCTGTCGTTCATCCCGGCGCTTGGCGACTACGTCAATGCCGCGTTGCTCGGCAATGTCCGCACGCAGATGCTCGGCAACGTCATCCAGGCGAAATTCCTAGTGGAGCTGGACTATGCGGGGGCGGCTGCGCTCTCGGCCACGCTGCTCGTCGCTGCGATGCTGCTCCTCACCCTTCTCCTGCGTCTCATTCGCGGCACGGAGCTTCTCGATGTCGTCTAGCACCACCATCATCCGGGAAGGCTGGGCCGTCAGGCTCGTGATCGCGCTTGCCCTGGTGTTCATGTTCGCGCCCGTCGTCACGATGATCGTCTTTTCCTTCAACGATCCCGGCGGCCGCTTCAACTACGAACTCGGCACCTTCTCGCTGGAGGCCTGGCGCAGCCCCTTCGCGGTGCCGCAGCTCGGTGTCGCACTCGGCAACAGCCTCATCGTGGCGGCAGTCTCGGCGGTGCTTGCGGCCTTGCTCGGCACGCCGGTCGGCTTCGCGCTGGGGCGGCGGAAGTTTGTCGGGGGCGGCGCGGTCTCCGGTCTCACCTTCATCCCGCTCGCGACCCCGGAAGTGGTGCTCGGCGCCGGCATGCTGATCCTCTTCGTGGCGACGGCGACGATCCCCTTCCTGAAGACCATCACGGGCGGCCTGTTCTATCCACTCGGTTTCCCGAGCGTCATAGCCGCCCATACGACGCTGGGCTTGAGCTTCGTCATCATCAATGTGCGCTCGCGCGTCATCGGCGCCGGCGTGACGCTGGAACAGGCGGCGCGCGACCTCGGCGCCTCCGGTTTCACCGTGTTCCGCACGATCTGGCTGCCGATCATCCTTCCGGGCATCCTTTCCGGCGCGCTGCTCACCTTCGCCATCTCGCTCGACGATTTCGTGCTGACCAATTTCACGGCCGGCGGGACGACCATGTTCCCGACCTGGCTCTACGGCCTGATGCGCCGCGAACTGCCGCCGCAGATCGCCGTGGTCGGCACGCTGATCTTCCTCGTTTCGCTCGGTCTCGTCGCCATCTCGGCAAAAATCTCGGGGCGCCAATCGGTCAACTGAACAGTCTCAACATGCCGGTGACGCGTGGGGTCAAGACGCCGGTGGAGCTTCGCGTGCTCTTTCGGTTTTCGTCGAGCGGCCCGATCAAGTAGTGGCGCTCAAGGCAGCATGACGGTTTTAAAAACACCGAAGAGTTCTGCCGGTGACCTGCGAAGCCGGAGTCTGCTTGCTGATCGCGGAAGAGGGAGACCAAACGGTTCCTCCCTACCTTTCGGGGCGCCGGCCGTCGTTCGGGCGGAAGCTCTTTGTCGGTCGCAAACGATGAAAGGTGCATATCGATCCTCACTTCTGCGCCGTAGAGCGGAAAACTAAGCGCCAAACGCATCGAAATTGGGTCGGCTTTTTCTCTACTAATTCGATCGACTATGAGAACTTAGAGTCATTCGGTTTCTACCGTCGTTCCCAGGAGAGAAGGCCCCATGACCCAGATCACGCGACGCACCTTTGCCGCCCTTGCCGCGGCGACCATTGCCGCCACCATCAGCTTTTCCACGGCCCATGCCGAAGATGTCACGCTCAACATCGGCTACCAGCCGATCGTCGAGCCTTCCCGCGTGCCGCAGGCCGATGGCACCTATGAAAAGGTCACCGGCGCCAAGATCAACTGGCAGAAATTCGACGGTGGTGCCGATGTCATCGCCGCGATCGCGTCCGGTTCGCTCGATATCGGCTATGTCGGCTCCTCGCCGCTTGCCGCGGCTGCCAGCCGCGAGCTGCCGATCGAGACCATCGCCATCGTCGGCCTGATAAGCGAGGCGGAAGCGCTCGCCGTGCGCGACATCGCCAAGCCGGAGGATCTGGCCGGCAAGAAGATTGCGACCCCCTTCGTCTCCACCGCCCACTACAGCCTGCTGACCGCGCTGAAGCATTGGAACGTCGACCCGAAGTCGGTCGAAATCCTCAACCTGCGCCCGCCGGAAATCGCCGCCGCCTGGCAGCGCGGCGATATCGATGGCGCCTATGTCTGGGACCCGGTCCTGGCCGAGATCAAGAAGAGCGGCTCGGTGCTCGCGACCTCGGCGGACGTGGCGACCTGGGGCGGCCCGACCTTCGACGCCTGGATTGTCAGCAAGACATTCGCCGATGCCCATCCGGATGTCGTTGCCGCCTTCGTCAAGGTGACCGGCGACGCGACGGCCGCCTATCGCGCCAATCCGGCCGCCTGGGATGCGAAATCTCCCGAAGCTGAAAAGATCGCCCGCGTGACCGGCGCCAACAAGGACGAGGTTCCGGCCTTGCTCAAGGGCTACAATTTTCCCACGCTCGAAGAGCAGGCCGGTGCCGACCTGCTGGGCGGCGGAACGGTGAAGGCCGTGACGGCCACCGCGGCCTTCCTCAAGGAGCAGGGCAAGATCCCGGCCGTTCTGGAAGACTATAGCCCCTATGTCTCCGCCCGCTGGGTCGAACAGGCGGCGAAGCTCTCCTTCTGATTTCGATCGACAGTCTTTGCGCGACGCAGCTTTTGGCTGCGTCGCGTCTTCCATGAGGAGAACAGGATGACGCGCAGTACACTCACCTTCGGCAATATCGGTCTGTCCTATCGATCACGGGATCGCGGGGGCGAGCCGCAGCGGGTGCTGGATTCCATCAATTTTGCCGTTTCCAGCGGCGAGTTCACCGTCATCATCGGCCGCTCCGGTTCGGGCAAGACCAGTCTGCTCAATCTTGCCGCCGGCTTCCAGCTGCCGACGGACGGCAGTGTGCTGCTGGATGGTATCCCGATTAGGGGGCCGGGTGCCGAACGCGCCGTCGTTTTTCAGGACGATGCGCTCTACCCCTGGGTGAATGCGCGCGACAATGTCGCCTTTCCGCTCAAGCTGCGCGGCGTCTCCAAGGAAAACCGGCGGAAGCGCGCCGATGCGCTGCTGAGTCTTGTGGGCCTTTCCCATGCCGCGGACCGGCGCATTTGGGAGCTTTCCGGCGGCATGCGCCAAAGGGTCGGGATCGCACGGGCGCTGGCATCCGAGCCGCGTTTCCTGCTTCTCGACGAACCGCTCGGCGCGCTTGACGCGCTGACGCGGACGAAGATGCAGGGCTTTCTTCTCGATATCTGGAAAAAAAGCGGCGCGGGTGCGCTGCTGATCACCCACAGCATCGACGAGGCCTTGCTGCTTGCGACCCGCGTCATCGTTCTTTCGCCCAATCCCGGCCGGATCGCCGCGTCGATCGACACGGGCTTTGCGGCCGAACTGCTTGCCGGCGCAACGCCCGAGGCTTTGCGCAGCTCCGGCCTTTTCAAACGCACCCATGAAGAGCTGACAGGCCTTATCCATAGGCTTTCGCCCGAAGAGGAGCTTGCCGCATGACGATCGTCGCCGGGCTTTCGGAAAAGCTTTCAAATGATGCCGCGCCGGGGACGACGGCGATCCGCCGCCGCCGGGTTCCTACATCCGTCATCTCTGCCCTGACGGTGCTGGCGCTGCTTCTGGTTTGGCACTTCGCCGCCGCGGCCGCGCTGGTGTCGCCGGTTTTCCTGCCGCCGCCGCTGGTGGTGGCGAAGTCGCTATGGACACTTGTGACGGAGGGATTTGTCGATTCCACGCTGGCGCAGCATGCAGCCGCAAGCCTCGGGCGGGTTCTTGCAGCGCTTGTGGCTTCGGTCGCGATCGGCGTTCCCGCGGGATTGCTGATTGCGACAAGCAGGGTCGGCCGCGGTATTCTCGATCCGATCGTCGAATTCCTGCGGCCGCTACCGCCTCTCGCCTATCTGCCGCTGATCATCATCTGGATCGGCATCGGCGAGGCGTCGAAGGTAACGGTCATCGCCCTTTCCATGCTGCCGTCGATCATCATCGCAACGGCGGCAGGCGTAAGGGCGGTTCCAAAGGATCATATCAATGCCGCGCGCTCCTTCGGAGCCACGCGCGCCCAGGTCCTGCTTCACGTAATCCTGCCCTCTTCGGTTCCTTCGATCCTGACGGGAACGCGGATCGCGCTCGGAACCGGCTGGTCGACGCTGGTTGCAGCCGAGTTGGTTGCTGCCACACGCGGCCTGGGGTTCATGATCCAGTCAGCGGCGCAATTCCTGGTGACGGACGTCGTCATTGCCGGGATTTTCGTGATTGCGATCATCGCCATCCTGCTGGAAGTCGTCGCCCGCGCACTCGAACGCTGGATCGCACCCTGGGCCTCGGTGCGTTGAGCCGGAGATTGGGGCTAACGTCATAGCCGCGAGCGGCTTCCCCTTGCCGTCGGGTCGGCCATGTAATCGTCAAGCGCTGTGCTCATTTAAGACAAGCCCGATTACGGTTGCGGGATTGGCTTGCCGCCAGCCGAGCACGGACAAGGCTTGGCTTAATACCAGCGACCACGGCCATAAAAGCCGCCGCCCAGCAGAAGGACGATCAGAACGACGATGAGAAGTGTGGTGATACTCATGACAGGCTCCTGTGAGGGCTTGTAACCGTCTCCGCCGCTTTGCCGTGGGTGGCAGGCTGCGGACGGATTGCACCTCACATCGAGGCAACGTTCCAGGGCCGATATTGTTCCGAAGGAAATCGCCTGAACCAGTGGAAGGACTGTCGGCGCCGCATTTGCCACCTGCGGGGAAAAGGCGCAAAATCGGCTTCGGCACCGGGCGTGCAAATGTCGTCGCTACGCTTTTCATGGCAGCCATTGCGGGAGGTGGAGATGATTTTACGAGACATGACGATGACGGAATGCGAGGCCACGCTGTCTGCAAACCGCATCGGGCACCTGGGATGTATTTCCGGCGACCGTCCCTATGTCTTGCCGATCCGTTATATCTTCCGGAATCATGCTTTCTACAGCTTTTCGCTGCCTGGAAGGAAGATCGACAGCCTGCGCTCCAATCCCCGCGTTTGCGTACAGGTCGAGCAACTGGCGACGTCGGAAGAATGGCAGAGTGTTCTTCTGGAGGGCCTCTACCGGGAACTGCCGGACGACGAAAAAAGCCATGGCGAACATATGCGCGCCTGGGAACTGCTGCAGGAGCGGGGCAACTGGTGGGAGCCCGGCGCGTACAAACCTGAAGGGGCTGCGCAGCCGAGTTCGGAATTGCAGCCGGTCTTCTATCGCGTGGAAATCCAGACGTTGTCGGGCCGGCGAGCCGCAATGACCTGACTTCAGATCCGTCACTCATATCCGAGCACTTTAAACTGCGCCTCCATGTCTTGATTTGACAACCGCGACACATGCCCCAAATTCTGCTTGGATCGGGTTTGAGGAGATGAAGTCGCGATGCGGAGTCCGGCTCGGCAGATAGGCTTACTCATCAAAGGGGCGCTCGGCCGCCATGCGCGCGGCCCCACAAGTCCTGTTTTCTCGATGCGCAGCTTCTGGGGCCTGATGAGTGCCTATTGGCTTTCCGAAAGCTGGCGCGAGGCCTGGGGACTGACATTTGCCATCCTTGTCCTGACGGCACTGTCAGCCCAGGCTAGCGTCTGGTTCGCCGTCACTTCGGGCGAGCTGATCAATCGGATCGCCTATTTCCATCATCCGACCGCGCCCACCACGCCCACGGCCCTGTTGACGACAGCGGCAACGCTTGCCGCGATCGCGGTCATGAGGGACGTGTGTTTCACGGCCGTCCGTCATTTCTTTTCGACCACGCTTCATCGCAAATGGCGCGAGTGGCTCGACCGGCGCTTCAACGAGGCCCTGCTCGACACCAATCATACGCATTTCCATCTGCAGCAGATGGGATCGGAAGCGTCCGGGTCCGCTGTCCCGGCGCCGGACAATGTCGATCAACGCGTCCAAGAATCGATCAAAGGCATGACCGGGGGTGCGATCGGGCTTGCGATGGGCATTGCGGGCGTCGTGCTGTCCCTCGGCTTCGTCGGCAGCAAGCTCATCGAGATGTCGAGCGACGTCCGGGGGCTCGAGTTTCTGGGCAGTTACGGCAGCGCCTGTCTGGCTTTCCTGGCGGTGGCGATTTATGTGCCGCTCAACACCATCATCGCAGCCAAGCTCGGCGGGGTGCTCCAGCGCCTGTCGGTGCGGATGCAATGGGCTGAGGGAAGTTACCGCGCCGAATTGAACACCCTCCTGCACCGCAGCCTCCATGTCGCCGTGCTCCATGGCGAGAGAGCCCAGAAAGTCATCAACAAGCGCCGGTATTTCGATATCGACCAGACCTGGGCCAGCCTGAACCGGGTGACTGCCGGCTATATGGGGTTCGAACTGGTCCACAATTTCCTCGGCTCTCGGATTGTCGCCTATGCACCGGGCCTGCTCCCCTACATGGATAACAAGGTCAGCCTGCAGCACTACGTTACGGGTGCCGAACTGGCGACCGCGCTCATCAACGAATGCTCGTGGTTCATCCACGTCATGCCCGATATTGCAACGCTGAGGGCCAATGCCCGGCGCATAACCGATCTCGCGAAGGCGATCGAAACCGTTCAGCGGCCCGAGGAATTCTACGCGCAAACCGGCCTCTACGAATTCCAGTATACCAAGCAGGACCCGGCGCTCGGACTGACCGTCGATGGAATCGGCCTTCTGCACGCGGGCGCCGATCTTCCCTTTCTGACCGCCGATAGATTGCAGTTCCTGCCGGGCGAGTGGACTTTGGTCGTCGGCGATTCGGGGAGCGGCAAGACCTCGCTTATCAAGGCGATAAACGGTCTGTGGGCGCACGGCCGCGGCATGGTCGCCATGCCGAGGCATGTCAGGGGCCTGTATGCCGCCCAGGACGTCAAGCTTCAGGCCGTGTCCTTGAAGGATCTCGTCTGCCTTCCGGACTCGTCCGACGACTATCCGGATACGCGTGTCGCCGCGGCGCTGCACAAGGCGGGGCTTGGCGAATTTATCGAAGATCTCTCAAAGGACGGCCGCAACGGCCAGAGCTGGGATCTGCTGCTGTCCGGCGGCCAGAAGCAGAAGCTCGTCCTTGCCAGAATCCTGTTGCTGCGGCCGGGTCTGCTGTTTCTCGACGAAGCCACGAGCGCCCTCGATATCGAGGCGGTGCATGCGTTCCACCAGGCGATCAAGGATCATTGCCCGGATGCGACTGTCATCGCGGTCATGCATGACGTTTCGCCCATACGATCGGCAAGCGGCGTCGATTTCTTCGATAGCGTGCTCATCATCGAGAAAGGTATTGCGGAAAAAATACCCATCACGGCATGGCGTCAGACCGTAGAGTCGTGACGCGAATGCACCGGCTCACGCCTCGCCGCCCGGCACTCGATTCGATCATGGCGATTGAGGGAAGCCGGCTTGGAACCTCTTCCATATCCGGGCGTTTCTCCATGTTGGATCGGGCACTACCGGCATTCCGCCGGCACTCCCGAATGGGAGAATGTCATGAGAACGATATTGATTGCGATAGGTCTGGTATCCGTTTTGGGCGGAGCGGCCTTCGCGGCCGGGCCTGCCAAAATGGTCGATACCAAGATGGGCAAGGCTTGGGCTGACGAAAAGGGTATGACCCTCTACACTTTCGACAAGGATGCCAAAGACAAGTCCAATTGCGACAAGAGCTGCCTGAAGAAGTGGCCGGCATTCCACGCTGCCGCTGGCGCCAAGGCTGAGGGAGATTGGTCCCTGGTCAAGGCGGCGGACGGCATGGAAATGTGGGCCTATGACGGCAAGCCGCTCTATACATATGCCAAGGACAAGAAAGCCGGAGAAACCAACGGCGATGGCGTCGGTGGCATTTGGCATCTGGCCAAATAACAACGTCTGCTATCCTTTGAGCGTGCGGTCTTCGGATCGCCCCCGGTCGTAAGCGACCGCCCACGGCCCTGCAATACGCTATGGCCGTGCATTGAAAGCACGTTGTCGCCGGAGGCGGTCGACCGCCTCCGGCCTGTGACGAAAAGATGTACACCCATGGGTTAAGGCGTCTGAAGCTCGATTGCGCGCTGATGCGCCGCAAACACCGCCTCGCGCATCATTTCCTGTAAGGCGTTGTCTTTCATCAGAATGTGCAGGGCGGCCTGTGTCGTGCCGCCGGGACTTGTGACCTGTCGGCGCAGGTCTGAGGGCAACACATCCGCTGTCATGGCAAGCGCACCGGCTCCGTCGATCGTTTCCCTCGCCAGGGCCAACGCAAGTTCGGGAGATAGGCCCAATTTCGCGCCGGCTTCGGCGAGACATTCGATGAAATGGAAGACATAGGCGGGGCCGGAACCGGAGATGGCTGTCGCCGCGTCTATTGCCGCTTCGCTTTCCACCCGATGCACGGCCCCGTTCGCCGACAGAAGTCGCGTCACGCTTGCGATCTGCGCCTGACTTGTCCGTTCGTTCGGGCAAAAGACGATGGAGCCTTTGCCGATGGCGGCCGGCGTATTCGGCATGGCCCGGACGATCGCCGCCGCGCCGAGGCCGGCGGCGATGGCCGCCATCGGAATGCCGGCAGCAATACTTACGGTGACACCTTCGCCCACATGCGGCCGGTAGACCGGCAGCACTGCGGCCATGACCTGGGGCTTGACGGCGAGGACGGCGATCTCGGCTTTGAAGCCGGGTCCGAGCGTGTCCGCCGACGCATGGGTCCTGACCCCAAGGGCGCCTGCCTCTTTGCGCAGCGAGTCGGCTGGCTCGACGACATGGACCGCGTCGGCGCGGATCAAGCCTGCATCCAGCCAGCCCCGCAGCATCGCGCGGCCCATATTGCCGCATCCGACAAGCAACAGCGGGCCGTTCAGATCATCATTCACCATGTCAGGCCTCCATCGCCGAAACGCCGTTGATCACCAGGTCGGCGATTGTCTTGCCCCAGCCGTTTTTTTCGGTCGCAAAGAAATCGCCGATCACATAATTGGCGGCCAGAACCTCCACCGGCCCGAGCGGCGAGAGCGGATCGGTGGCGAGCGCGCCGAGCGAGACTGCTGCCGAGCCCCAGCGGCATGAGATCATCTGGAAATCCGGCGAGGTATCGCGGGCGATCACCCGCTTGTTGAGGATCTTTCCGTCTGGCGCCGGCTGGATGTGGATGTTGAGATGCGGCGTGGTCTTCAGCGGCTCGGCTTGCGTGCCGTCGAAGGTGCAATCGATAGTGATCAGCGGTATGCCGTGGCGGACCACACTTGCCGTCGCGCCGCCGCTGAGCTCGGTTAGCTCGATCGTGCCGAATTTTTTCGGGTAGCCCCAGAGATCGCGGCCGGCGGCGATGGCCGCGTCGTTGTCCTCGTATTCGAACAGGAAATAACCGCCCGTGCGATCGCCAAAACGCACCGGGATGACGATGCCGGCATCCATGAAGGGCGCCTTGCGGCAATTGGTGAAGTCCGAAACGTAGACCAGGAACCGGTCGCCGGCGAGCGTGAACGGCGTGTTCTCCAGATACTGGCCGAGGATTGCCGGATCGCCCCGGCAGATGGCGTTGAGGCTGCGGTTGCCGAGGCATTCATACGGCACGAAGGGGTCCGGTATCAGCGGCGCCTGGAGCGGCATGTTGTTGGCATTGTGAAGCGGAATGCGGGTCATGACGGTGTCTGGCCTTGTGTGAAGAGATGACGGGGACGATATGAAAAATACGTATCAAAAATTCATGAAACTGAATTTGATAGCGAAGCATTCCGGCACGTCAAGCCATTTCGGCAGCTACAAACGCCGTGTCTGGCGGGCTTTCCGGCGCTACTTTCCCCGCAACGGTCGTGATGAACATAAAATATGTGATAAAAAACATGTGCTTGAATATCGGTTCAAGTTCATCAGCTGTAAGGTCGCTTGACAATGATGGAAAATTGATCTGAAATGTCAGTGCAACAAGGTTCTGAACGACAGTGAGCGAAATGAAACAATACGACCCGCTACAATTCTGGAATTTCCTGCGTTTCGGACCGGGAAACGTCACCTATGCCTGCCCCGGCCTGAAAACGCTCTCGGTCTATTGCCGCGGCGAGCGTGCGCAGATGGAACGGCTCCTTGAGCCGCTACCCTTCGAACTGGCGGACGACCGCTTCGTCGTGTCGGTCGCCGATTTCGGCAACAATTCCGGCCGCACCTATTTCGATGCGGCGATCATCCTGCCGATCCGCTACGGCGAGCATGTCGGCGGCACCTATTATTTCGAATATGAGGACAAGCACACCACCGTCGCCGGCGGCCGCGAGTTGTGGGGCTATCCCAAGCATTTCGCCCGCATCGAGATGGAAGAGACCGAAACCGGCATGCGCGGCCGCACCTCGCTCTATGACGACGTGATGTTCGAGATCGCCGTCGATTTCGATCCTTCCGTCAGCCGCGAGGCCTGGGCTGACCTGCAACTGTTCCCGCATTATCAGGTGCGCGCGGTACCCCAGGTCAACGGGCCGGGCTTCCAGTCTTTCGACATCATCAGCCGCAACACGGTCAAGGATTACAAGCTGACGGAACGCAAGGTCGGCCGCGGCAGCGTCTCGCTTGGCGCGACGATTGCTGCCGGCGACGAGCGGTTGCGCGTGGTCGAGGTCCTCGGCGCGGAATATTCCATCGGCGATTTTGCCTCCACGCCGGAAAACGGCGTGCCGACCGTCGTGGCGTCGCTTGTTTGACGCATTTGCCATGCCGAATCCGGATTTCCGGGTTTGGCATATCGATACCAGAATGAACGCTCGATCCTGAGGGGAGAACATAGAATGAGCAAGGTATCCATCAAGACGCTGCTGGCCTCCGTGGCCCTGTTGGCCGCGGTTCCGGCCATGGCGGCAGACGGCGCTTTCGGCCGCTGCGAATTGCGCGCCGATACGGCCAAGCATGCATTGACGCCGGCGCATGAAGGCGTGCTGACCATCGCCGTGCCGCTGCCTTCGCCGCAGGCCTATCAGGGCAATACGCCCGAAACCATCGACGGCGGCTATCTTTATTGCCTCGGCGCCGAAATCGCCAATCGCGGCGGTCTCGGCAAGATCGTCGTCAAGAACGCCTCCTTCGAGTCGCTGGTGACGGGCAAAGGGACCGATTTCGACATGTCGATCTGGGACCTGTTTCCGACCGAGGAGCGCAAGAAATCCGTCGATTTCTCCGGCAGCTACCGTTTCACCGATACGGGCGTAATCGCCAAGGCCGGCAGCGATGTCACCGCCGAGACGCTGGGCTCCAAGCGCATCGGCGTGCTGCTCGGCTCGGTGCAAGAAAAGTTCGTGCATGAGAAGCTGAAGCTCACCGGGGACTTGCGCATCTTCCAATCCAACGACGACATGTGGGCGGCACTGATGGCCAACCAGATCGACGCCGCGCTGGCCGACACCGAAACGGCATTGCCGCGCGCAACGGCATCCAACGGTGCGCTGAAGGTCTTCGGCCGCTATCCGGTCGGTGGCGACGTGGCGATCCTGTTCCCGAAGGGCTCGAAGAACGTCGCACCCACCGATGAAATCCTCGCCGACATGCGCGCCGACGGCTCGCTCGAAGGCATCGAGGTCAAGTGGCTGGCGCCGATCCTCGGCGCTCCGGTCTCCACCATTGCGCAGTGGTCCACCGAATGACGATGACAAAGACCATGGGCGATCCGGTCTCGGCAACGGCGGCGGACGGGGCGACCCGTCAGACGCCGCCGCTGCCGACCGGCTGGCCGCTGGCCATGGCCGCCGCATTCGCGGCGGCCTCGGTCGGCATCGCTTTCCTCGCCGGCAGCAGCGTTGCCGCGCTGATCGGCGAAACAATGCGCCTTCCCGGTGCGATGCTGGCGGCGCTTGGCATCGCGCTTGTGCTTGCGGTGCCGATCCGCCGGGCGCTTGCCGCCCGTAGCCGGTCCCGCGAGGCGTGGACGGCCGGCGATCCCGTCGCCGCCCGTGTGGCGGCCGCCCATGCTCGCCACCATGCCTTTACGGCGATGGGCGTCGGCGGCTTCCTGCTGCCGGTGCTTGCCGTCGCGACATTCCTGACGATCAACGACGCGGTGGTTTACAAGACCTTCCTGCGCGGCGACGTCATCCTCGCAAGCCTTCTCGATGTGACGCGGGCTTTTGGCGCGAACCTGTCGATCGCGATCACCGCCCAGATCCTCTCGATGTTGCTGGGCCTGCTGCTCGCCGTCGGCCGTTCGTTGCAGGGGTCGAGCTTCGTTCTGGTCCGCGGGGTCTGCATTTTCTATGTCGATATCTTCCGCAGCCTGCCGGCCATCGTCATCATCTATCTCGTTTGTTTCGGCGTGCCGCTGATGGGCATTCCCGTTCTCAGCGACGGCGATCCGATGCTCTATGCCATTGTCGCGCTG
The DNA here is from genome assembly GCF_001424985.1 of Rhizobium sp. Root1212. GTDB lineage: Bacteria > Pseudomonadota > Alphaproteobacteria > Rhizobiales > Rhizobiaceae > Pararhizobium. The sequence goes on along the minus strand of NZ_LMDA01000001.1, from coordinate 990,383 downwards.
TCCCTGACCTACGCCGCCTATAACGGCGAGCAGTTCCGCGCCGGTCTCAAGGGTATCCACCACAGCCAGATTTCCGCTGCCCAGTCGCTCGGCATTCCGCCCGGCGCGGTGCTGCGTCTCATCGTGCTTCCGCAGGCCATGCGCCGCATCGCAGGCCCCATGCTCGGCAATTTCATTGCGCTGCAGAAGGATACGGCTCTGGTGAACATCGTCGGCATCGTCGATGCCTTCACCCAGGCCAAGATCTATTCGGCCAACTACTACAATCTTTCGTCCGTCACCGTGGTCTGCATCCTCTTCATCGCCGTCACCATTCCGCAGACCCGGCTGGTCGATTATCTCGTCGCCCGCGCCGAGACCAAGGAGGGCCGCTGAGATGGCAAGACCGCTGATCGAACTTCAGGGCATCGGCAAGTCGTACGGAAAATTCCGCGTCATCGACGGAATCGACCTCGACATTGCACGCCATTCGGTCGTCTCGCTGATCGGCGCGTCCGGATCGGGGAAATCGACGCTGCTGCGCTGCCTCAACGGTCTGGAGGATATCCAGCAAGGCGAGATCCGGCTGAACGGCGAGGTGATTTCCGGCCTCGGCATCGACCATGTGGTCCTTCGCCGGCGCATCGGCATGGTGTTCCAGAGCTACAATCTCTTTCCGCATATGTCGGTGCTCGGCAATTGTACGGTGGCGCCCGTCATCACCGGCGCCTGCGGCCAGGAAGAGGCGGAGGCGAGGGCGCTTTCCATGCTGGAGCGCGTTGGCATGCGCGACAAGGCTAATGCCTTTCCCGACCAGCTTTCCGGCGGCCAGCAGCAGCGCGTGGCCATCGCCCGCACCATGATCATGCAGCCGGAGGTGCTGCTACTCGACGAGATCACGTCGGCGCTCGATCCCGAACTGGTGATGGAAGTGCTCGATCTGGTGCGCGATCTGGCGAAGCAAGGCATGACGATGCTACTCACGACGCACGAGATGAGTTTTGCGCGGGAAATCTCGGATAAAGTGTGCTTTCTCTACAAGGGCCGCATTCTGGAGGAGGGGCCGCCGGAAGAGGTGTTCGGGGCGCCCCGCGAGGCGGCAACGCAATCCTTCCTGCGGCGGGTGACGGCCGCGGGGCGGCTTTAAGATGAAGGTGCACCGGGCTGGGAACGAAGGACATATCATGACGAACATCGCGGCCGGTGCGGCCATGCTGTCGGGCAGCGACAAGGCGACCAAATCGGAGGAACGCTTCAGCGACAAGGCATATGGTATCCTGCTCGACCGGCTGGTGCGTCTGCATTATCAGCCATTGCAACCCCTTAACGAGCGTGAGCTGACTGCCGAGCTGGATATCGGGCTCGCGCCGATCAGAGAGGCGTTGCGGCGGCTGGAAGGGGAGCACCTAGTGGTGATCTATCCCCGGCGCGGTATCTTCGCCGCCGACATCGGGCTGCGCGACCAGCAGTCGATCAAGGAGGTGCGGTTGGAGCTCGAAGGGTTGGCGGCCTCGCTTGCCGCCATGCGGGCAACGACGCAGGAGCGCCAATCGCTGATGAAATTCGCGGAAAAGCTTGCCGAAGAGCGGGACATCTCGCTTCAGATCGCAGGCGACGCCGAGATTCACCGCCGGATCTACCGGATGGCGCGCAATGACTATCTCGCCATCATGCTGACGCAGAACTTCAATCTTGCTCTTCGCCTCTGGTATTTCTGTAACCAGAGCGCGCCCTCGCCAACCCCGGAAACCGTGGATCACCGCCCGCTGGTGCTGGCGATCCTGACGGCGGACAGCGAAAAGGCTCGCACACTCATGCGCGAGCACGTCGCTCACGATTCCGACCGCGTCCGCGATCTCCTGTTCAAAAGTACGGCCTGACGGTTTTCGCCAGCAACCTGGCGAACGGATCGAGGCGGCTTCGCTCGCCTTGGCGGATGCGTTCGCTGTTTCGCAGGCGTGAAACTTTGAAGAAGAAAATTCATGTGTATTGACGCCACCAACAGGAAAGATGGTCTCCCAATGTCTCAAGACGCCTACGCCCTTCCGCAGCGCGCGCCGCTCTATCAGGCTCCGCCGTTCGACTACAAAGCCTTCAGCAAGGTCAGCGTGTTCTGCCGCGTCGACGAAGCGGACATTCGGGCGGCGCTGCCTGCCCCGTTCGAGCCGCGCGGCGATGTGATCGAGTTCTTCATCATGGATGTGCCGGAGGGCGGAGCGCTGGGCTCCTATGCCGAGGGCGGCATCGTCGTGCCGATGAGCTACCAGGGCAGGCCCGGTGGCCATGTGCTTTATGAGATCGTCACCAATGACGATTCCATGGCGGTCGGTCGCGAGGTCTGGGGCTATCCGAAAAAGATGGGCGAGGTGGAATGGAAAGCGACCGAAACATCGGTCTCGGCAAGCTTGTCACGGCGCGGCGTCTCGCTGATCGAGATCGACTTCAAGGCGGAGGGGCCTACCTTCGAAAAGCCGGCGCTGCATCCGCGTTTCCAGACGCGCATCATTCCCTCCCCGGAACAGGCGGCCGTGCAGACGCAGATCATTGAAAATTCGCTCGGCCAGTTCAAAACCATCCGACACAGTTTCGGCACAGCCGAAATCAAGGTCGACGGCAGTGCCGGGGACCCGTTCGGCGATCTGCGCATCCGCGAGATCGTCGGCGCCGAAATGATCGTTGCCGACTTCGTCTTGGGCTACGGCAAAATCGTCGGTTGATGCCGCATGGGACCTGCCTTCGGGGTGGCGAGCATGATGTTCGCCACCGGCATTGACTTCATGAAACGTTTGCTGGATTTCGTCATGACAGTCAACTCGTCAGGTATGATCAATGCCCAAATCCAGTGCCGAAATAGGCCAGACCGATCACATCGGCAGGACGCTGCGTGAACTGCGACGCTCCCGCCGCGTTACGATCCAGCAGCTCGCCGATGGGCTGAGCCGTTCCACGGGTTATGTCAGCCAGCTCGAACGTGGCATGTCGCAGCCGACGCTCAAGGATCTTTACGCGGCCTGTGCGATCTTCGGCGTGCCGATGAGCTGGTTCGTCGATCAGGAGAAGAAGCAGCCCGAGGCGGAGCGCGAGAAGGATTTCATCGTTCGGGCCGCTGATCGTCGTTTCATGCTGCATCGGGGGGCCAGGACCGAACTCCTGACGCCGCAGCTCGATTCCGACGTCGAGTTCATGATGTCGACCTTCGAACCGGGTCTGGAGACGGAACCGAAGAACGTGCCGACCGCCGGCGCCGAATATGGCTATATCCTGAAGGGGCGGCTGGAATTGTGGGTCGACGAGGAGAAGTTCGACCTCGCGGAAGGCGACAGCTACCGTTTCAACCGGTCTTCGACCTATCGATCCCGCAACCCCTCGCAAACCGAACGGACCGTCATCATCTGGGCCGGCGTATATAAATAACCGCCGGCACCCATAGCTTTCTTATCGTCCGGGCGGTTTCCGGGCATTGCGGCTCAGCGTCTTCGTCAACAGCCTGGCGGCCTTTGCGCTCGCGCGGATGGACTGGACCGGGCGAAAGCTGGTCCTGACGTTGGTCATCGTGCTCTTGGTCGTGCCCTTCGAGGCCGTCGCCATCCCGCGGCTCTTTGTCGTCAACAATCTGCCCTGGCTGGGCTTCTCCGGCGGTCTCCATATCGAAGGGACCTGGCTCAACTCGCTGCACGTGCAGATATTGCCCTTTGGGGCGGATGCCTTTTCGATCTTCCTGTTCTACCAGTTCTTCCTCGATATCCCGATGGATTTCGACGAGGCGGCCAAGATCGACGGGGCGACACCCTTCCAGATCTACCGGTTGATCGTCATGCCGCTGTTCAAGCCCGTCATCGCCTCCGTCGCCATCCTCCAGTTCCAGGCGCGCTGGAACGACTATCTCTGGCCGGTCATTGCCGTGCCTGGAGAAACCTATCGCCCGCTGACGGTGGGTATCACCACCTTCTACACGCAAAACCCAAACTGGGGGCAGAACCTCGCTTATGCCGCGATGATCACGCTGCCGGTGCTCGTCGTCTTCATCCTGTTCCAGCGCTGGTTCATCCAGAGCGTCGTTTCCGCCTGCCACCCGAGCGGCTATTCGATGACGTGGAGACGATGCTGGACACGGTGAAGCCCGATGCAGTCGTGGCCTTCGGATCGATCCGCGCGCACCGCGGCGTGGTGTTGGCTACAGCGCGCTTGCCGATTTCGGTTGCTACGGCGTCAATCTCGTCACGACGCTTCTGGAAGGACGCCGGCCGCGGAGCGTCACGGCGGCGGTCCGCCGCTTCAAGCCGGATATCTATCGAAGGGTAGAGGACGATGCGACCATCCTGCTGGATTACGGCGATTTCGATGCCGTGATCCAGCCTTCCTGGTGCTGGCCGTTCCCGCGCAAGGATATGGAAATCCACGGCGATGCCGGCTACATCCTGGCGCCGGACGCAAACACCGTGCGCTTCAGGCGCGCCGGCGAGGAGCGCGAGACCGTGCTTGGCGTTCCGGCTCTCCCGCCCGGCCATCACGAACCGTTCGCGTTTCTTGCCGGGTTGGTGCGAGGCGAACGCAGCCTCGCTTCCTACGATCTCTCCGGCCTCGACAACAACCTGATCGTATCGGCAGTGCTCGATCTTGCGAAGGCTTCGGCCCTGCAGGGGCGGACGCTTACCCTGGATGAGTGACGAAATTCCTTCCCGTATTCGGTCTCGCGCAGCATCAGGATCACGACGAGCGGCATGGGCGGCGCTTTCGATACTTCTTTCGGACCAGGCCAGGTGCAGCGTTCGCATTTCGAACCTCCAGTCTCCACCGGAGAGGGAGAGCCGTACAGCTAGCGCCGACCTTAAAGTCGTTCAGGTGGGTGTCAGCGACGCATTTTAAGTCGGCGTCAGCTTTATCGAAGGAAATTCAATACTCTTCAGTACGCTTGCCGCACTTGCACGCGCCGCTGCAGGCTCCTTGCTCCTCCCGTGCAACATCAAAGGCCACTTTGACGGGGGTGTGCATGTCACGCAGACGGTATGGAGTGGCTTGCGCGAAGGTATGAAAAAGCAGAAGGACAGGTTATGTCGGCATCCTCCCCGGTTTCGTTCTCGCGCTCCCAGCGCGTGGTCCATTGGCTGACAGCCGCACTCGTCTTTTTCAATCTCCTGTTACCCGACGGCATGAACGAATGGAACCGGGCAATGAGACGTACCGGTTCCGCAAACCCGGAGCAGATCGCAAGCGCCAACCTTCATGCCTATGTAGGTATCGCCATCCTCGTTCTGGTTGTCTTGCGTCTGGTATTGCGGCTCGCGCAGGGCGTTCCGCCCGCGCCACCGCAGGAACCGGTCATCTTCAAGCATTTGTCAAAAATCGCCGTATCGACCTTTTATTTTCTTTTGGTTGCCATGCCTCTCAGCGGTGCGGCTGCCTATTACCTGGGGTATGAGGGGCTGGGCGGCATTCATGCCGATTTTCTCAAGATCATTCTCTGGATCGTGCTCGCCGGCCATGTGATTGCTGCCCTGGCCCATCAGTTTTACTGGAAAACCAATGTGCTTCGCCGGATGACGGCCGGCTAGTCCGGATTTCCACACATATCGTCGGCCAGCTTTTTTGCGCAGCCGGAGCGCTACGGCTTACGTTGGATACTCTCCTGCTTGCACGAGGGGATCGACCCAATCACTGTCGCGATTCCTGACGGCGGGAGTGCAACCCCTTCGAAAGACCCCCTGCATTACCTAAGCTGTCGTTAATAAAAAGGTGGTCGCGGCCTTGTACACGGGACTGAGACCGTTCTATCGCTGTGGAACGAGGCCCTCCGCTATTCAATGACGATGATCGGTTGGATATGCGGGTCGAGGGTTTTCTGAGGGAGGTCGCAACAATGTCACAAGCTATTCACCCGGCAGCAACAGAACATCTGCCTGCGTTCATCGTCGAACCGGGACAGACCGACTACTTGTTCAACGGCGTCATCGTTTTTCTGCTTCTGGCCGTTCTCGTGGTCGGAAATCTGTATTTCCAGCTCCACGCGATCCCGGAGCGCCGGGCGCACCGAACGAACAAGGTTCAGATGGAGATCGTCGCCGTGCTGGCGCTGATATCCCTGTTCACGCACAACCATCTGTTCTGGATCGCGGGACTGCTGCTGGCCTTCATCGAGATTCCGGACTTCTCGACACCGCTCTATTCAATCGCCCAATCCCTTGGGAAGCTTTCGGGACGTGACGCTGAAACGACCGGCGATCCCGCCTTGGTTCCTGAGGAGACCGCCGTGCACGCGGTGCAACCAGCGCCCGCGGCAACGACACAGGCGGAAGGGATCTGACCGATGCTTGAGCTCCTTTTGTGTTCCATGTTGACCGTTTTGCCCGACTATCTTTTCCGCCGCTACGGCCAAGGCAAGAGGGTCGGCCGTGAACTCACCCTCTATACCGTCTGGTACGAACTCCGGTGGGGCATAACGGCCTGCCTCATCCTGACGATCTCGCTGATCACGCTGATTTTCTACTATCATCCCTCGTCGAAGAACGTGACAGCTCTCTTCCGCACCGTCACCATCCTTCCCGAGACGAGCGGGCGTGTCGACGAGGTTTATGTAGGTCTGAACCAGAAAGTGGAAGCCGGTGCGCCGCTCTTCCGTCTCGATAGTTCTGAGCAGAAAGCCGCCCTCGAAACCGCGCACAGGCGCATCGCCGAGATCGATGCGCAGGCGAAAGTGGACCAGACCGAGCTTGTCGGCGCGGACGCCCAGATCAGGGAGGCGACAAGCTCCTATCAGATGGCGGTGGACGAGTACGAGATGAAGGCCCAGCTTTTGAAGAGCAATGCCGTTTCCCGGCGCGAGGTCGAGAGGCTGGAGACTGGCATTGAAAGCCGCAAAAGTGCGCTTGACGCATCGATTGCGAAAAAGAAGACGCTCGAAACGGCGATTTCCACGCTTTTGCCAGCGCAACGAGCCAGTGCGGAAGCTGCGTTGGCAGAGGCTCAGGTCGAGCTAGACAAGACGGTCGTGCGAGCGGGTGTCGCAGGCACCGTGCAACAGTTCGTCCTTCGTCCAGGCGACGTCGTGAACGCGATGCTCCGGCCGGCCGGTATTCTGGTGCCGGAAAACGCTGGGCGGACAACATTGATCGCGGGCTTCGGGCAGATCGAGGCGCAGGTGATGAAAAAGGGAATGATCGCCGAAGCGACCTGCGTCGGAAAGCCCTTCACCATCATTCCGATGGTCGTCACCGAGGTTCAGGACGTCATAGCGGCCGGACAACTGCGACCGACGGACCAACTCGTCGATGTCCAGCAGATGGCGCAACCTGGAACGCTGACGGTCTTCCTCGAGCCGCTGTTCCCCGGTCAGCTTGACGGCGTTCCACCTGGCAGCAGTTGCATTGCAAACGCCTACACGAACAATCATGACGCGCTCGCGGACGAGAATATCGGCACGTTACGGTGGGCGTTTCTCCATGCGGTCGACGCGGTCGGGCTTGTGCATGCGATGATCCTGCGCATGCAGGCCGTATTGCTACCGGTGCAGACGCTCGTGTTCTCTGGTCACTGAACCGCCTGCCGGGGGTCTGTGATATTGCCGCCGCCCCTGGTTCACAACTGGACGACATGGGCGGCGGGCTACTCGCTCAGACGATCAGACAACCGATCGGGAGCGTGGAAGAAAAGAACCGTGAGAAACGTTGGGATCGCGGGCTTTCTCGATGAAGCCGAAGCGCCACTCGGTTTTCGCTTCGCGCTCGCCCATTTCGCAACGAGTCCGGAAATCTTTAGTTTCCGGGCAGCCCTCTCTGGAACTTTTGACCGCGAGCGCAGTTCAAAAGCGACGACGTGGAAAGGAGTCTGCCATGGAAGATGATTGGACGAGGTGGCTGCACGAACGCGCTTATGCGCTTTGGGAGGGCGACAATCGCCCCGATGGTCGGCACGACGAGCATTGGCGGCAAGCCGAGGAGGAACTGAAGCAACGCGCTCCCTCCGCAGAACAGCCTGACAAATCCGAGAAGAAGAACAGCGGCTAAACAGGCATCGTCGCTGCGAGGCTATTTCCGTTTTCTTGCCGCCCGTCCGTCGGGCGGCGCTTTTTCCATCCATTTTCCCGCTCCGAACCCAACGGTGAACCATGGACCTGGCTTTCTCCCAGCTTGACTATCTGAAACCCGAACTCGGTGCGGAATACACCGGTGAAGGCATTCATTTTTCTGTTTTCTCTGCTCATGCCGAACAGATGGACCTTTGCCTCTTTTCCCCTGACGGGAAGACGGAGACGGCGCGCATGCAGCTTCCGAAGCGAGAGGGGGATATCTGGTCGGGCTATATTGCGGGTCTCAAACCCGGCACGGTTTACGGCTACCGCGCCCACGGGCCATATGACCCGGCGCAGGGCCATCGCTTCAATCCTAACAAGCTTCTGCTCGATCCCTATGCCAAACAGATCGTCGGAGAACTTGTCTGGGACGACGCCCTTTACGGCTATGGGGTAGGCGATCCTCAGGATGATCTTTCATTCGACGAGCGCGATAGCGCGCCGTTCATGGTGAAAGGCGTGGTTCAGGATACCGACTTCGATTGGGACGGCGATCAGAGCATTCGCCGGCCGTGGACCGAAACCATCATTTATGAAGCCCATGTCCGCGGATTGACCATGCAGCATCCGCAGGTGCCCGAAGAATTGCGCGGCACCTTCCTCGGCATGTGCAGCGAGCCGATCATCGAGCATCTGGTCAAGCTTGGCGTTTCCGCGGTGGAGGTGCTGCCGATCCATTATTTCCCGGATGATCGCTATCTCACGGAAAAGGGACTGCGGAATTATTGGGGCTATCAGTCGCTTGGATTCTTTGCGCCCCAGCCGCGCTATCTCGCGAAATCGCGCATCATGGAATTCAAGACGATGGTGAAGCGCTTTCATGCGGCCGGCATCGAAGTGATCATGGATGTCGTTTACAACCACACCGCCGAGGGCTCCGAGCGCGGTCCGACGCTGAGCTTTCGCGGTCTCGACAATCTAAGCTACTATCGTCTTTCGCCGGACGATGCCCGCCATACCTATGATACGACCGGCACCGGAAATACGCTCAACGTCGCCCATCCGATGGTCATGCGCATGGTTCTCGACAGCCTGCGCTACTGGGTGGGGGTGATGCATGTGGATGGTTTCCGGTTCGATCTGGCAAGTACGTTGGGACGGACCCGCCATGTCGAGTTCGATCGGGACGGGGCTTTCTTCCACGCCATCCGGCAGGACCCGGTTCTGGCCGGCGTGAAGCTAATCGCAGAGCCCTGGGATGTCGGCGATGGCGGTTATCAGGTCGGGGGCTTTCCGTTTCCCTTCCGTGAATGGAACGACAAGTATCGCGACGATGTGCGGCGCTTCTGGAAGGGCGACGAAGGCATGGTGCCGAAGCTCGCCGAGCGTGTCAGCGCCTCGGCGGTCCAGTTCAATCACTCCGATCGCGGCGCGACGGCCTCTATCAACTTCCTGAGCGCCCATGACGGTTTTACACTGGCCGATACGGTCTCCTACCGCGACAAGCACAATGAGGCCAATGGCGAGGAAAACCGCGACGGGCATTCCAACAACCAGTCTGACAATATGGGCGTCGAAGGGGAAACCGACGATGCCGGGGTCAACCATGCCCGGCTCAAGCGCCGCTTCAATATGATGGCGACGCTGCTCCTGAGCCAGGGCGTGCCGATGATCCTTGCCGGCGATGAAATGGGAAACAGTCAAGGCGGTAACAACAATGCCTACTGTCAGGACAACGAAATCAGCTGGATCGACTGGGATCGCGACGAGGAAAACTTCCTGGAGCTCTGCAGCAACCTGATCGCCTTGCGCAAGGAGCATTCCGGTTTGCGCCCGGAGCGGTTCTCCAACGGCGAGGACGGACCCAATCATATCGACTGGTACAAAGCCGATGGTACCTTGATGGACGAAGGAGCCTGGGAGTATCCGCAAAACCGCATTCTCGGCGCCTGCCTCGTTGCAAGATCAATCGAGAACGATCCGCCGGAGGTGACCGACCGGTTGTTTGTTATCTTCAACGCAGGCGGGGAGGCGGAGTTTACTTTGCCGTCGGTGGAAGAAGGCCTTGCATGGCGGCGGCTTCTCGACACGCGTGCCGACGATCCGTTCCTCCAGGATGTGGTTGAGAGCAGCGTTTTCGTATCGGCGGAAAGCGTTATGGCGTTTACCGCCGACGGGTGAGGGAATTCCTGTGTCGATGCGGCAGCACCGAATGCTGCCGCTTCACCGGGCGCGCACTGAGTTCAATTATTGATCTCGACGTGGAGAACAGGAAGCCCGTTTTCCTCCAATGACGACAAAAATTTGCGTCTGGTGGAACCGGTCGATGCCTCATCCTCGAGGGCTGCCCGGCATGCCGCGACTGCCTCCTCGTAGCGGGAACCGAATTTGTCCGGGAAAATCGAGACCAGAGCCTCCAGTGCTTCAACAGGGCCGCTCACGGTATACGGATAACCATCGGATGTTTCGAAATGCACGGGCGTCGCCCAAGCTTGTCTACCCATTGTTTGAACCTCTTAGATGTAAGTTTGCCTGGATTTAACCCGTAGGGGCCTGGTTCGTTCCACCAGAACGGGAGCGTTCGGAGCCGTGCGTCGTGGCGACCAGCCGTAACCTGCCGGCAAAACGGCATGTTGAGCATCAGAAACTTTTGAGGGCGGGACGAATATGGAGCCTCAATCAGGCGGGCTCACGATTGGTGAACCGGGCATTGCCAAGTCCGGTTCCGATCGTCATCACACCCCAGCGCGACACGTCGCCCATTGAAGGGAGCTGCGAGAGGCCCTGAACGACAGCGTCATTGTGCATCATCACGAACGTCTCATGGCCGCCGATGCAGGGGATGGCTTTCGTGATGGCTGTGGGCAGGTTGAAGTGATCGCTTTCCCAGTTGCCGCCGGGCAGATTGTGGGCACCACGTTCGATGGCGCCGTCCGGATTGACAATGCCGGGGCAACCGATGCCGATCAGCGGCGCAAGTTTCAGTTTTCCCTGGTTGGATACGAGAGTGTTCAGCATGTCGGCGAGCCGCTCGACGGCGGCACTTCGGCTCGGCTCGTCGTCCGTATGCCGCCAGATATCCGAATCCCGCACCGATGCATCGACGATCCTGTGTTTTTCTCGCGCGAACTCGACGATGCCGGCGCGTATGTTGGTTCCACCGATATCGACGGCAAGGATCGCGTTGTGACCTTTCAGCATCCAGGCGGGCATCAGATGAACCGAGCCGATCAGTCCGGCGTCATCCGGATGCTGGGCGACCGGGACCAGATCGACATTCAGGCCGCCGGCGCGCAGGATCATCATGGTGCGGGCAATGGCAATCTCTCCGGTACGACTTTCTCTAAAGCCGCCACCGACGACGATGCGTTCGGTCTTCGCCCATGCTTTGAACGCCATGAACTTGGTGATGACATCAGCGAAATCGCGAGAAAAGTCCTCTATGGTGGCCATAGCCAACGCGACATCGCTTACATTTTTGCTCTCCAGGAGAGCATCCACCTTCTTTTTGGAGACAGTGTTGGTGAGCGTTTTTCCAAGCGGATCGTCGCCATAGTCACGTAAAACTTTTCGCCAATGGTGCAACTTTTCCTGGAAGGCGCCCTTGTTGGCCTTGTCGCCGACGAACTGGCCGCGCTCGCGCGTCTCGTTATTGTAGTCGTCAACCAAAACCGATGGCAGTTCAAGCGCGCCGTGAATGAGAGGCGTATGTCCCTGCAGCTTCTTCGCAGCGCGTGGTTGTGCCATTGAAAACCCCCATGGATGACGTCCGCAATTCGCACAACGCCTCGATCAAACGGATGTTCCCGCGAGCGAAAACGCCTTGTCGATATCCGCGTGGAGACTAATTGCCTTGAGGATGGCAGCCGGAGGATGGGTCGTGCAGGATGATGATGTGACAGTGCCGTTGCTGGAGACTTTATTCACGTCCCCGAGCGAATGGGCCTTGTTCCTGGACATCGACGGAACGCTTCTGAACCTTGCTCCGACGCCGGATGCCATTGAAGTTCCGACAGAACTGCCTGGGCACCTCAAACGGCTCCACGACAGACTTGGCGGTGCGATGGCTTTGGTTACGGGGCGATCGCTGGTTTATGCCGACAGGCTGTTCAGGCCCTATGCCTTTCCGCTTGCCGGATTGCATGGCGCGGAATTCCGCGATGCCAACGGCCTTTCCGGCGTGGTCGAGACCGAGGCTTTTAAGGCGTTGAAACATCTGCTGGTGAAGGAGGCCGAGGCGTATCCTGGCGTGCTGATAGAGGACAAAGGACCGGCCGTCGCCGCACACTACCGTCTGGCCCCGGACTACGAGAAGCTGCTGGAGGAACGCATGCGTTATTATGCCGAGCTTGCCGGGCCTGAATGGGCGTTGCAGCTCGGCAAGATGGTGTTCGAATTGCGTCCCGCAAGAGCGAGCAAAGGCGATGCGGTTCAGCGTTTCCTGCAGGCTGAGCCGTTCAAGAGCAGGCGGCCCGTGACGATCGGCGATGACCTGACAGATGAGGCGATGTTCGCAGTGGCCAATGCGCGTGGTGGCATTTCGATCCGCGTCGGCGCGATCGATGCTCCAAGCTGCGCCGGAAACCGGCTGTCATCGCCGGCACTCCTACGGAACGTACTGGCATCCATGGTGGCGTGACATTGTCAGCCGAGCGTCCAGCGTACCGACCACGGTCCATATTCCCGGTCGGAGATTTCGCCTTCCTCCCAAAGCACTCTTCCATGGAGAATGCCCTGGGAGGGTACTTCCGCGTCGGAGAGATTGGCGATGAGGGCGAGTTCACCTTCGGTGGTCTGCCAAGCCACTTGGACCACAGGTCCAGCGCTTTGTCCCCGTCCGCCGCGCCTGATCCCGGCGAGCAATGGCATAATTGTTTTTCGGCGGACATCCAGCAGGGCCTGATAGTGGATCAGATGGGTGGAATTCCGCGAGTTCGCGAGGCTCGGCCAGTCGAGTTTTGCATGGAAAAAGGTGTCGCCGCTGGCCGGGTCGATTTCCACGCTCGATTGCGCGTCCATTTCCAGGAGACTGGAAAACTCCTTGCGCCGCCCGTCGCGCACTGTGCGGTTTAACTCGACGTCGAAATCGCAGAAATAGGGGAACGGCTGGCGGCTGTCCCATTCCTCGCCCATGAAGATCATCGGAATTTGCGGCAGAAGGAGATAGATCGCGGCCAGCGCTCGCCGCTGGGCCGATGTCGTGCTGTCGCTCAAACGATCCCCCTTGGCGCGATTGCCGACCTGATCGTGGTTCTGGATGAAGGCGATGAAAGCCGTGGGCGGAAGATGCCCGCTCGGCTGTCCGCGCGGTTTCCCGCGGGCGGGCATGTCTTCACCTTGAAACGCAAAACCTTCCGCCAGTGCGCGTGCGATCTTCGCGCCGTCGCGGGCATAGTCCTTATAGTAGCCAAAATCCTCGTTGGTTGCGGCAGTATGCAGAACGTGATGCGCATCGTCGTTCCATTGGGCCGTGAAGAGGCGGGGTGCACCATCGCCATCCCGCTCGAGAAACTGACTGTCGTTGTCCTCGTTCTCCAGGATGAGGTGAATATGCCGCTCTGGAAAACTTCCGCGAACGCGGGTGGCCAGTTCGGTCAGGAAATGCGTTTCGCTGTCATCGCGCAGGGCATGCACCGCGTCGAAACGGATACCGTCGAAACGGAAGCGGTCCAGCCAGTAGACCGCGTTTTCGATGAAGTAGTCACGGACCGATCGGGCGCCGTCGCCATCGAGGTTGATGCCTTGGCCCCAGGCGGAACTGTGCTTGTCGCTGAACACAGGTGCATAGCGCGGCAGGAAGTTTCCATCCGGGCCGAGATGGTTATAGACGACATCGATGAAGACGCTCAGACCACGTTGATGCGCCTCGTCGACAAGCCGCTGCAATTCCTCCGGTCGCCCATAGGCGTGGAAGGGTGCATAAGGAAGCACGCCGTCATAGCCCCAGCCGCGATCACCCGAAAAATCATTCAACGGCATCAGTTGCAGCACCGTGACGCCAAGGCGCGTTAGGTGATCGAGCTTCGAAATCGCTGCGTTGTAAGTACCTTCAGGGGTAAAGGTACCGATATGCAGTTCGTAAATGACGCTTTCTTCCCACGGCCGGCCTTTCCAGTTCGTGGCTTTCCATATGTAGCTTTCCAGATCGACGAATTCGCTCGGGCCGTGCGGGCCGGCCGGCTGGAAGCGCGCGGCGGGATCTGGAACCACAAGTCCATCCTCCAACACGAAGCGATAGTGCAGAGGTTCGTTGTTCCGTGGATGGAATGTCGTGTACCAGCCTCCCGCCTGCCGTTGCATAGGCTCATCGTCTTGTCCCTCTATCCTCAAACTCACTTTGCTCTGGAGGGGAGCCCAGAGGCGAAACAGAATGTCCCCGCCCTGTATGGCTGGTCCGAAGGAATATGTGAGCAACGGCGCCTCTCATGGTCGTGAAGGTGGCCTGCTTCGAACGATGACGCTACGTCATTGTTCCCGGTATTATTCAATCGGTTGCGGAACCTTTCGTCGCTGCGGAGCTTTCGCGACGCAGAAACATACATCCCAGAGGTCCCATGCAGCCGCCGGTCGCCACATATCGCGTTCAGTTTCGCCAGGGTATGACCTTTGACCGTACCATCAAGAACCTTCCGCACATCAGAAGTCTCGGTATCAGCCATGTCTACGCCTCCCCGATCTTTACTGCGACGTCGGGCTCGACCCATGGCTATGATGTGACCGATGCCAATGAAATCGACCCCGCCATTGGAGGACGCGCCGGATTTGATCGTTTCGTGGCGGGGCTGAAAGAGCATGGGCTTGGCCTGATACTTGATATCGTACCAAACCACATGGCCGCCTCGCAGGAGAACGCATGGTGGTGGGATGTCATGGAGCGGGGACGCGAAAGCCGCTTCGCCGGCTATTTCGATATCGACTGGAACGAGCGGTTGACGCTGCCGCATCTTGGCAAAAGCTTTGCCGAAGCCGTTGCCGATGACGAGCTTCAAATCGAACGGCGTGAAGCCGGCACATACACTCTCCGTTATCACTCAGCCCGTTACCCTCTGTCGCCGGAAAGCACCCCGTGGCTGCTCGAGGAGACAGGCGGAAATCCGGGTGCGCTCTCGGCCTTTTCCCGGTCTCCGGAAAAGATGGCGGCCCTGCACGGCCGCCAGCACTGGCAACTGATCCATTGGAAAGAGGCGGCCCGGCATCTTTCTTACCGCCGCTTCTTCGAGGTGACCGGTCTCGTCGGGATGCGTGTCGAGGACCCGAGGATTTTCGACGAATCCCATCGCCTCATCCTTGACCTGGTGAGAAACGGCGCGGTCCAGGGTCTGCGTCTTGACCATATCGACGGCCTCGCCGATCCCGCCGGCTATTTGAAACGCCTTCGCGAAGCTGTCGGCGAAGATGTCTTTATCGTCGTTGAGAAAATCCTTGGGCCCGGCGAGAATCCGCGACCCGAATGGCCGGTCACCGGCACGACGGGATATGAATTCATCGAAGCCGCCAGCAATCTCTTCATCGACAGGATCGGCCTTGAAAAGCTCGATCGTCATTATCGAGGTGTCGTGCCCTCACTTGGTACGTACGAGGAAGAGCGGCGGCAGGCGAAAATGGATATGGCGACACGCAATTTCGCGGGCGAAGTTTCGCGACTGGCAGGCATCGCAGCGAAGCTCCTGCCAAAAAGCAGGCATTCGGATCTTGCGTCCGCGATCTGCGAACTGCTGGTGTGTTTCCCCGTTTATCGAACGTATGGCACGGCGGAGGGGTTATCTCAAACGGATGCGGCCATCCTCGACGATGTTGTTGCCAACGCGAAACGTTGGGTAGAAGACGTGGAAGCCATTGATGCCGTGGCGGGACTGCTTCGCAGTTCGGCATCAGACGCGGCGGAATTTCGTACCCGCTTTCAGCAACTGACCGGGCCGATCATGGCAAAGTCGATGGAAGACACGCTCTTCTATCGTTACAACGGCCTTATCGCTTCAAACGAGGTCGGTGGCGAGCCGGGAGATGCACGCGGCGGTGTGGACGCTTTTCACGCTGCCATGCTTGAGCGCATGCGAACCCAGCCGCAGGGTCTGACGGCAACCTCGACCCACGATACGAAACGCGCAGAGGATGCGCGGGCCCGCCTCTATACGATCAGCGAGGACGCCGACGCTTGGGCTGGCCATGTCGCGCGATGGCGGCAAATGAATGCAGATTTGATCGGGCGCCTTTCCGATGGTCCGGCGCCCGACCCAAATACCGAATGGCTGCTCTACCAGGCGCTGCTTGGGGCCTTGCCCGAGGAAGCGACAACCGAACGGCTTGTCGGCCTACAGACGCGATTTTCGGCTTATGCGCTGAAGGCGATCCGCGAAGCAAAGACGAGGACCGATTGGGCGGAGCCCGATGAAGACTATGAAGCAGCCGTTGAACGGTATGCGAGGGCGCTGCTCTCATCGGACAATCGGGATTTCGTCGATGACTTCATTTCCACGGTGCGGCCTTATATCGTCGGCGGCTATCTCAACAGCCTGACCCAAACCCTGATCAAAATCATCGGTCCGGGTGTCCCTGATTTTTACCAGGGCACGGAAGGCTTCGATCTTTCCCTGGTCGATCCCGACAATCGGCGGCCCGTGGACTATGAGCTGTTCGAAGCGAAAGATGAGGCGGAGAAAAATCCCCGTTTCCAGAAACTCAACCTCATCAAGGCCGCGCTCAAGCTTCGCCGTCAGCGCCAAAGCCTGTTTTCGGAAGGTGGCTATCTGCCGCTCCACGTCGAAGGGGAGCGCGCCGACCACGTCGTCGCCTTCATGCGCGTGAAAAGGAACGACTATGCTATAGCCGTTGCTCCGCGCCTGATGTTTTCGCTGGTGCAACCTCAGACACTGGCCGCATCGCGTTCCTTTTGGGGCGACACCAGGATCATTATCCCGGCTTCATTTGCAGGCAGAAAACAGGAGCTGGTAAACGGTCGCAGATTCGAGACAGGAGACCTCCCCGTATCTGCGGTTCTACGCCAGCCCGTCGCGCTTATAGTCGAAGCCTGAAGTCGTCCCCAGCGGTGAGACATGGTGTGGCCCGGCGCAAGGAGTGTGGCTGCAGATCGTATCACAGTTCCTGCCTTGCTTCGGTTGGAAGAAGCGAGCGATAGAGAGCTGCATATCGCCGGGCACTTCGTTGCCAACTGAAATTTGCTTTCATGGCCTGAACCTGCAACTGCCTCCAGAAGGAGGGATGTCCGAAAGCGGTCAGCGCGCGATCGACGGCGTGGTAAAAATCTTCCACCGAGCCCGGCTGAAACTGGAATCCCGTCGCTACTTTCGCGTCCATAGCCGCCTCATTCGCGTCGATAATTGTTTCGGCAAGGCCGCCTGTGCGTGCAACGATCGGAATTGCGCCATACCGCAACGCATAGAGTTGTGTCAGGCCACATGGTTCAAATCTCGAGGGCTGCAAAACCATGTCGCTGCCGCTATGCAGCAGGTGCGCATCCGCTTCGTTGAAGTCGATACTCAGCACCACCCGCCCCGCATATTGTCTTGCTCGTTCGGCCAGCGGAGCGATCATCGCAGGATCGCCCTGGCCGTAGACGACCAGCTTGGCACCCCGATCCACAATGCCGGGTATGATGGGTTCCAGCAGATCGAGCCCTTTCTGCCAGGTCAATCGGCTAATGACGGAGAGGATAGCGCCATCGTCCTTGACAAGGCCGAAGCGATCTTCGACCGCAGTCCGGTTTGTATGGCGTTTCTCGATTGTGGCGATATCGTATTTCGCGGGGATCAAGGGATCGGTTGTCGGATTCCAGAGGTTCTCGTCGATGCCATTGATGATACCGCGCAAGCTATCTCGCCGCGTGGAAAGAAAACCGTTCATGCCCATGCCGAGTTCAGGCGTCAATATCTCGCGAGCGTAGGTGGGGCTGACGGTGGTGACGATATCGCTCAGCGCGATACCCGCTTTCAAAAAACTGATGTCGCCGTAATACTCCATGCATCCGGTATCGAAGTGGTGGGGTGAAAGGCCAAGAGCCGGAAAGATTCGGGCGGGGAACTGTCCTTGAAACGCAAGGTTGTGAATTGTGAGAACGGTAGGCGTCTCTACCATCAAGTCTTTCATGTAGGCAGGGGTCAGTGCAGCCTGCCAGTCATGGGTGTGTACGATATCGGGCGTCCAATCCGGTATTTCCCCCGCAGCAACTTTCGCCGCTGCCAGGGAAAGCGCGGCGAACCGCTTCCAATTGTCGTCATGGTCGCGCCCTTCGGCATCGAGATATGGACCGCCCGGCCGCTCGAAGAAGGCCGGGCAATCCAACAGGAGAAGCTGAGCGCCGTTATGATTTCCGCGAAGCACTATTGCTTGCTCGTCGAGCAACCGCAGTCTCGCGACTTCCTCCAGGCCGGTGAAACTCCTGCTGATCTGTGAATATGCGGGGATGAGTGAAACAGTGGCGACACCATGCCCCTCAAGGGCTTGCGGCAGTGCGCCTGTAACGTCTGCAAGGCCGCCGGTCTTGATGAGAGGGAACAACTCCGAGGACACCGACAGAACATTCAGCGGTCTTGCGGCCGCAGGGGTGTGACGGGCCGAGGGCGCGTCATGCGTGCTTTTGGAAAGCCGAACGCAATTTTGATGCGCAACCGAATGCTGTGATTTATTGCGGAAATGATTGATATCAGCAGTTGGTGCCGCCGTGGAGCGCACAAACGGCACCAGGGTGGAATTTCCGCTTCTTGATGTCATAAGATAGACCATATCCGCGCGATCGGCCAACACATCGGCCCTGCCGCCGCCAATCTCCCGGACTTCAAAACGACCTCCCTCGCCAAATGTTCCATGCAGACTGCGCTTGATTGGTTGTCGCTGCATGATCGAAAGTGGTTACAGCGGTCGGCGGTGGTCTCTTGTGGGGACCGGTAAATGTCTCGATTGAAATCTGGATAGATGCGGCGAGCCGTGCGTCTGCTGTCCCGTTCGATCATCGCGTCAAGAGCATCGGATTAGAACGCAATTTATCGAACGTATCGGAACGATTCCTGGCCTTGTCGATTTCTCTCGCGCGATCTTGCGCAAGAGGAGAAACACCATGAAATCCCTTTCTGACATCTTCGAGCATACATTGCAGGATGTATATTACGCCGAAAATGCCATCACGAAAGCACTGCCGAACGTAGCAAAAGCCGCGAAAAGCTCGGAGTTGAAAAAGGCGGCGGAGCAGCATCTCGCGGAAACGAAGGAGCAGATCAAGAAACTTGACCAAGTGTTCAAGTCCATCGGCAAGAAGCCTTCCGGTGAAAAATGCGACGCTATCGAAGGCCTGATCAAAGAGGCCGATAGCCTGATGGAAGAGGCTGAGGGAACAGCCCTCGATGCCGGTCTTCTTGCCGCTTGTCAGGCCGTTGAGCACTACGAGATCGCCCGCTACGGCTCACTGCGCGAATGGGCAAAGGATCTCGGTCACGATGAGGCGCACAAACTTCTCAGCGAAATTCTCGACCAGGAAAAGGCGACAAACAACAAGCTTACCAATCTCGCCGTGACGTCGATCAACAAGACGACGACGAAAGTAAAGGCTGCATAGTACGTCGCACGTTCCATTCCTTTGCAGCGACGCAGCTCAAATGGGCTGCGTCGCGCCGCAGTTGAGCGTGGTGAACCGCACCGGGTTTAAGCGCCTGGACGTGGACCCCTGTCGGTCCGCACCCGCAGCGACCTTGCCTTGAAGATCGAGATACGCCTCGGGCCCACCGGACCGCATGAACCGCCAATTCAAAGCCCCTGCGCCGAACGGGTTGCGGATTTCACGTATGTCGCAACATGGCAGGGGTTCGTCTAGGTGGCATTCGTCATCATCGATGCTTCCGCACCAGCTGTCCCGCGGCCATGCGGCTGCAGCGGGAAAAGGGCCTGACGCTGTTCATCATCAGCCACGACCTGCCGCTCGTTGCCCATATGTGCGACCGGCTGGCGGTCATGCACAAGGGCGTGGTGCGCGACATCATCACCAGCCAGCAACCACCAGCCAGGACCTGATCGATAACAACGCCAAGGACGAATACACGAAAGAGCTTCTGAGCTCTTCTCTCTAAGCTATCCTCCCGGATGATGAGGTTCGGGCCTCGTCCGAGGGGTGACGCCATGGCAGATCGACGATGTTCTTTCGCGACGTGTGAAAATAGAATCTCAGTCGGCGAGGATTTCGCTTGGAATCCCTATAGATGCGAGGAGCCCCTCCCGCTTCCACTCCCGTTCGATCGTCGCGTGCAGCGCGCTCGCCAACCCTTTTTCCAGGCGGCTGCCGAAACCCGAATTCTGCTCGGACGATGGCTCGGGACCGCCGGTCTCCCGCCAGACAAGGAGGGTAACACCGTTCTCGTGCCCGATGCGTAGATCGAGTTGTCCCTCTGCCGCGGAAAGCGATCCATACTTGGCGGCATTGGTTGCAAGTTCGTGCAACAGCAATGCGATATGCGTCATTGCCCTAGTGCCGACGACGGGATTTGAGCCTGTGATTACGATCCGCTCCTCCGCACCGTACGGTTCGAGGATCGCCTTGATCAGCGTATGCAGTGCAATCGTCTGCGTATTGCCGGAAATGCTTTGCCAATCCGACATCGTCAATTCATGAGCGCGCACCAGCGATGCAAGCCGCGCCTGGATCGTCGTCCGGAGGTTCTCGACATCCGTGGCGGATCGGCCGCTGATCGAGACGATCGCGCTTGCCAGCGCGAAGAGGTTCTTCACGCGATGGCGCATTTCTCCCATCAGAAGCTGTTGCTGCTCCTGGGCAAGACGTTTCTCCGTTATGTCCCTGGCTATCTTCGAAGCGCCGACGATAATGCCATCGGCATTGCGGATCGGCGAAATGGTCAGCGAGATGTCGATCAACGAACCGTCCTTGCGCCGGCGAACTGTCTCGAAATGCTCGACCTGCATGCCGCGCTGGATTTCGGCGATGATCGCGGGCTCTTCATCCAGCCGGCCCTCCGGAATGAGGATGGTAACGGGCTTGCCGATCACCTCTTCCGCCTCGTAACCGAAGAGTCGCGTCGCACCGGAATTCCAACTCTGTATGATGCCTCGCAAATCCTTGCTGACGATCGCGTCGTCCGATCCTTCGATGATCGCGGCCAGCCAGTCACGCGGATCGGGCGCATTCGCGACCAATGCTGCCATGAAGCTCGGCACAGGCCCGTGCAGTGTCGCCGGCTCTCTGACCGGCAAATTGGTAAGCCGGGGAACGTGCTCGCTTCCGGCCTGTTTGCTCTCGCTCGAATTTTCCACGGGACATCCCCTAAATCGTATTCTTCTTTGCGGGACGCCGACTGTCACGGTAACTCGCGCGGATCATTCCTCTGTATAGCAGTTGTAACGGCCCGTTGCACGGTGGAACAAGGGTATTGTCCATACCTTCGCAGGAGGAGCGCGCACGGCTGACCGCGTTTTGCATCCTCGTTCTCCGGCAAACGAAGCGCAGACTCGCGCTCTTTAATATGATAATATACTCATATTTGGAGGGGACGATGTTGACTCCGGATCGATCGACCGTCGCCGTGCTGGGCTTTCTCGCCTGCGCCGCAACGCCGCTGGCCGCAGCCGAACCGATCGGCAAGGCGGTCCAGATCAAGACATTGGTGACCGGCGCAAGCGGCGATCTGTCCACCAACGACGCGGTCTACCAGGACGAACGAATACGGACGTCCAAATCCGGCCTTGGCCAGTTCCTGTTTCAGGACGGTACCAAGCTGGCGGTGGGGTGGGGCTCTTCCGTCGTGATCGACAAGTTTGTTTTCGATGGCTCCCGCTCGGTGAAAAAGCTGACCCTCAACGCCGCGAAGGGCACGTTTCGCTGGGTAAGCGGAAATTCGAAACACTCGGCTTACGAGATTTTGACGCCCGCAGGAACGATCGGCGTGCGGGGAACGGCATTCGATTTCTATGTCGGTCCCGACGGCACGACCGCCGTCGTGCTCTTGAACGGCGCGGCAACCTTCTGCGGCGCGGGTGGCTGCAAGCAATTGACCCGGCGTTGCGACTGTGTGGTCGCCAAACCCAACGGAGCGCCTTCCGATACCCGGCGTGTGGATCGCGGTATCTTCCGGACGCTCGGCAACAACCGGGCGCTGCCGTTCCTTTCCGGCAGTCAGGCGCTTGCGGCAAGCGCCGGCTCCGGTGGTTGCGGTCTTGCCAGTGCCGCAGACATTCCGCGCAACGACATCGCACCGCGCGATACCATTAAAGAACGGCCAACGCCGACCAAGCCGGAGGACAAGCCCGACGAGGAAAAGCCCGGCCCCGATCCTGACAAACCTCATCACGAGCACCACGATAGAGATCACGGCAAGCACGACAGGCCGCACGATGATCGCGACAAGCATGACAGACCGCATGGGCATCACGGTGATCACGGCAAGAATGACCACGGAGATCGCGATCACGGTCACAAGGGCCGTCACGACAAAGAGAGAAACGGATAGGACGATCCTTCGCGACAGGGATCACTTGGAGGCAACCCTGTCCTTTTTCGCCGTCGGGCGCTGAAAATGTTCGGCCCTGCGCGGGATGCGGCGGTAGAACTCGGCAAGATCGACTGGCAGCGCCGAGGCTTGGCGCTTTGCGGCCCGCGCGGCCTCCCGTGCGGCCGGCGATCGCGAGAAGAGGGTCTCGACCAACTGCCCGTGGGCATGCCGTAATTCGCTGAATGCGGCGGATATGGCGACGTTCTCGTCGCCGACAACCGCGAAAGTGCGCGTCCGCGTGCTTCTTCCCTTCAACGCCAGCGCCCCCGCTTCGAGCAGGGCATATTGTGGCACGAGATCGGCCGTGCTCTCCGAGACGAGAATGTCGAAACAGACATCCTTGCAGGCGGCTTCGATGCGGGCTGCAACATTGACGGTGTCCCCGACGGCCGAATAATTGAAATGGGTCTCCGCGCCCATGTTTCCGACGCAGGCAAGGCCGGTATGAATGCCGATACCGATACCGACCGCCCGTCCATCGCCAAAGCCGAAGGCATCTTCGGCGTTGAGACGGGCAAGCGTTTCCCGCATGGCCAGCGCCGCATGCACCGCCTTGGCGGCATGGTTGGTGACATCGACCGGTGCGTTCCAGAAGGCCATGATCGAATCCCCGATAAACTTGTCGAGGGTCCCTTCGTTTTCGATGACGTGACGGCTGAGCGCGTCAAGGAACGTGTTCAGGAAAGCGACGACGGCGGTGGGCGCCAGCCGTTCGCTGATTTCGGTAAAGTTTCGCACATCGACGAACATGACGGTGAGTTCCCGGTCGTCGCCGCCCAGACGCAGGGCGTCCCTGTTATGTTCGATGCGATAGAGCAGGGAGGGAGAAAGGTAATGGCCGAAGGCGGCCCGGACCTCCCTGCGCTCGCGGTCGATCACCAGAAACCGGAACGCCGTCGCCGAGAAATGCGTGATCGAGCCGCTGATGATCGGCGCCAGGGGGTCAAGCAGAAGGCCGGCATAGAGAAATGCGAACCAGGAGGCGGCAAGAGCAAGGGCCGTGATCAGAAGGCCGCAAGCCAGCGCCATGGCGGGACTGACGAATGTCGTCAGGATGACGAGCGCCGTGCCGACCACCGCAATGGACAGGATTTCAAGGCCGTCTGCCCAGTCGGGCCGCGATAGAAACCGCCCGGAAAGGATCTGCTCGACGGTCTGGGCCTGCAGCGAAACGCCGGGCACGTTGGTTCCAAGGGCGGTGGTTCGAATGTCCTGGAGGCCCGCGGCCGAGGTCCCGACGAAGACGATGCTGCCCTCGATGGCCTTGGCTGTTTCGGGCGGGACGCCGTCGGCGGCCAATATCTGCCGCGCCGAAATATATCGATCTGCCCGGTCGGGGCTGACATAAAGCCAGAGTTCACCGGCCGCGGTTACGGGAACGACAAAATCGCCGATCTTGACCAGGGTGATGGTGTCCGGCACGTCGGGCGCGTCGGCAAGGACGTAGGTCGAGGCCCCCTGGGCGACGCGCAGCGCTTCGAGCGCGAGATTGGGATAGAGCTGCTCGCCGTCGCTCAGGAGCAAGGGTACGGTGCGGACCACGGCCGACGGATCTCCGGGATTGAGGCTGATATGCCCGATGCCGGCGGCTGCCGCGGCAAGCTGCGGTCGCAAGGGCGTCGCGCTATCGAGCCGTGGAGGGGCATGGAACGGGGGCTCGCCGGTAAACGCAAAGCCGGCCTTCATCTCCGGCCTATAGCGGCCATCATTTGACAGGGCGAAACCCAGCACCACCGGCTTGCCGGCGATAGACCGGGCGAATATCTCGTCATTGTCGGGCAATTGCCCAAGCAAGGACGGATCGATGCCCACGACATCGCGCATGACCGCGCGCGGCGAAAGACGGTCGGGCTCCGAGAAGAGAATGTCGAAAGCGATGGCCGATGCGCCCAGCTCCGAAAGCCGGTTCACCAGCAGGGCCATGCGATCTCTCGGCCACGGCCATTGGCCCAGTTCCTTGAGCGAGGCTTCGTCTATGTCGACTACGCGGACCGGCAAGTCCTCGAACGTCCTCGGTACGATGCGCTGATACTCGTCGAATGCGACTTCGCGGGCCTGCCTCAGGAGCAGCGGGTCGCTGGCGCGCAGGATCGTGAGGATCGCGACGATCACCAGACCGACAATGACGCCAACGTGTTGCGCGCGTGTCATGAGAACGCCATCCGCCCCTCGGGTGAAGGAGCCTAGCACACCTGCCGCAGATGCGGAAAAGGCGATGCAAGTTCTCAGGAGGAAGGATACGCAGTTGTTCGGGACGGAGGAGAATGCGGGCCGCAAAAAAACGCCCGCGGGAAGCGGGCGTTTGGAGCGTGATGCAGGCGGTACGTGCTCAGGCTTTGACCGAGCGCAGCGCCTGGGCGAAATCGTCGATCAGGTCGGCGCTGTCCTCGATGCCGGCGGAGAAGCGCACGGTGCCGGGCGAGATGCCGAGTTCGGCGCGGGCCTCGTCCGAGAGGTTCTTGTGCGTGGTCGTTGCCGGATGGGTGATCAGGCTCTTGGAATCGCCGAGATTGTTGGAGATGACGACGACGTCGAGCGCGTTCTGCAGCGCAAACGCCGCTTCCTTGCCGCCCTTCAGCTCGAAGCAGACCAGCGTCGAGCCGCCGGTCATCTGGCGGGCGATGATGTCCGCCTGCGGATGGTCCTTGCGGCCGGGATAGATGACCTTGGCCACCTGCGGCTGCTCGGCGAGGAAATCGGCAAGGCGGGCGGCGTTTTCCGTCTGCTGGCGCACACGCAGCGGCAATGTCTCGACGCCCTTCAGCAGCGTCCAGGCATTGAACGGCGAAAGCGCCGGGCCGGTGTGGCGGAAGTAGTCGTGCAGGTTCTCGTCGATCCAGTCCTTGCTGGAGAGCACGATGCCGCCGAGGCAGCGGCCCTGGCCGTCGATATGCTTGGTGGCGGAATAGACGACGACATGGGCGCCAAGCTCCAGCGGCTTCTGGAACAGCGGCGTCGCAAAGACGTTGTCGACGATCACGGTTGCGCCGATCGCATTGGCGATTTTGGCGACGCCGGCGATATCGACGATTTCCAGTGTCGGGTTGGTCGGGCTTTCGAGGAAGAAGACCTTGGTGTTCGGGCGAACGGCGGCTTCCCAGTTTGCGAGGTCGCGGCCATCGACGAGCGTGAACTCGACGCCGTATTTCGGCGCCAGCGTTTCGACCACCCAGCGGCAGGAGCCAAAGAGCGCGCGTGCTGCGACGATGTGATCGCCAGCCTTGACCTTGCAGAGAATGGCGGAAGCGACGGCGGCCATGCCGGAGGCGGTGGCGCGGGCGTCTTCGGCGCCTTCCAGCATGCACATGCGCTTTTCGAACATGTCGTTGGTCGGGCTGCCGTAGCGGGCATAGATGAAGCCGTCGGTCTCGCCCTTGAAGCGCGCTTCGGCGGCTTCCGAGCTGTCATAGACGAAGCCCTGCGTCAGGAAGATGGCCTCAGAGGTTTCGCCGTGGTTCGACCGGGTTGTTCCGCCGTGTACGAGCTGCGTTGCCGGGCGCCAGTTTTTGCTCATATCAGTCACTTTCAAAACAAAAAAACCGGCCGCAAAAGCAGGCCGGTCCGAGACCCGGCCTTTTTAGCTATTTATTTTACGTGGCTGCAAGCCGGCCGGCCAAATCACCACGGGATAAAGCTGCAATACTGCCGATCCCGGCTTGCGTCAATTCCCCAGTTTTGGTTTGTCTGAAGGGAACATCAACGGACGGCTCATGGCTCGCAAGACAGGTATATTGGCGGATCGCGCAATCGCCGCTCTCTTTGAACAGGGGCGGCTTGCCAGCGAGGCTGCGCTGGATGCGGATCAGATACAGCCGGCAAGCCTCGACCTGCGTCTCGGCTCCACTGCATTTCGTGTCCGCGCCAGCTTCATGCCCGGCCCCGGCCATCTGGTGGCCGACAAGCTCGACCGGCTGCAGCTGCATGTCATCGACCTCAGCGAGGGGGCGGTGCTGGAAACGGGCTGCGTCTATATCGTGCCGCTGATGGAAAGCCTCGATCTGCCGGCGACCATGTCGGCCTCGGCCAATCCGAAAAGCTCCACCGGCCGCCTCGATATCTTCACCCGCGTCATCACCGACCGGGCGCAGGAGTTCGACAAGATCCCTGCCGGCTACAAAGGCCCGCTCTATCTCGAAATCAGCCCGCGCACCTTCCCGATCATCGTGCGCCGCGGCTCGCGCCTGTCGCAGATCCGCTTCCGCATCGGCCACGCGCTTCTGAGCGAAGCCGAAGTGATGGCGCTGCATGAAAGCGACGTGCTGGTCGCCAGCGACACGCCGAACGTCTCCGGCGGCGGTATTGCGCTTTCGATCGATCTCAAGGGCACCGGAGCCGATGGCCTGATCGGCTATCGCGGCAAGCATCACACCTCGGTCGTCGATGTCGACAAGAAGGGCGAGCACGGCATCTACGATTTCTGGGAACCGCTCTATAGCCGCGGCCGCGACGAGCTGATCCTCGATCCCGATGAATTTTATATTCTTGTCTCGCGGGAGGCGGTGCATGTGCCCCCGCATTTCGCCGCCGAGATGACGCCGTTCGATCCGCTCGTCGGCGAGTTCCGCGTCCACTACGCCGGCTTTTTCGATCCCGGCTTCGGCGATGCCTCGGCCGGCGGTACCGGCAGCCGTGCGGTGCTGGAAGTACGCAGCCACGAGGTTCCCTTCATCCTCGAACACGGCCAGATCGTCGGCCGGCTGGTCTACGAGCATATGATGGAGCGGCCCGAGGCGCTTTATGGCCTGATCGGCACCTCGAACTATCAGGCCCAGGGCCTGAAGCTCTCCAAGCATTTCCGCTCCGAATAGCCTGCTGCTTTTGGCTGGCTGGCCTTGATTCGGTACCTCTTTCGGGTGCCGTTTCCGCATTGTCTTTGCACCCTCCAAACTGGGGGGTGAGAGGGCAAAACCCGTCCGATACGCTCATTTTACCATTTGTTAATAAAGACAAAGCGGCGGGGGCGCGGCGCCCGACAACATCACCGACTTCAATACGAAGGAGGATTTGCTACTGCTCAATCTGCGGTCGCTCGGCCCGACGGCTCTGCCAACCGACAAGGTGACGCTAGTTGCCAATACAAACCCCGTGGCGACCTCCGCGACCGGCGGCCAGTTCCTTTACGAAACCGACACCGGCAAGCTCTTCTTCGACAAGAACGGCAAGCTCGGGGGCGGCCTCTACCACATCGCGACCCTGACGACGAAACCGGCGCTGACGGCCGCCAACCTGGTCGCCGACAGTTTTTTGACGCTGCCCCGACTGGAGGGCAAAACCGCTTCGGAAACGGCGACGTCCCTGCTCAAATCCGGAACGAGCGGTAATGACACGCTCAAGGGGCTCGCCGGCAACGACCTGCTGTTCGGCGGCTACGGTGATGACAAGCTCGATGGCGGAGACGGCAATGATCGCCTCGTCGGCGGCTATGGCATCGATACGCTGATCGGCGGCAACGGCAACGATTTCATCCGCACCGGGTCGCAGGCGCGGGCAATGTCGATCTTTATGCGGAGACCGTGAAAGATACCGTCGATGCCGGCGCCGGCAATGACCGGGTGATCATCGACAACAGCGATGCGGCCCTCGGCGGCAGCGGTGTCGATACGCTCGTCCTCCAGTCCCGCCCGTCCGACAAGGGCGCCGCTCCCTTGCTGAAACTGGATTTCGCCCTGATCACGGCAGCCAAGGTGCAGACCTTCGGTCTGGGAGCGACGGCAGCCGGTCAGTTCGAAAACGTGGACGTGTCCCTGGACGGCCTGAAGGCGGGCTCAACGCTCTCCGGCACGGCCGGTGATGACAAGCTGATGTTCGGCATCGTGCCTCCGTCGGACGGCGGGCCTCTGACGGGAAGCGGTCAGGGCGGCTCGATCTTCGGCCGGGGCGGAAACGACTACATTTCTGGATCGGCCTTTCCGACAAGCTGGATGGTGGCGCCGGCGACGACATCATCCGCAATTTCGGCGGCGATATCATCACCCTCGGGCAGGGGGGCGATCAGGTCTATACCTCGCAAGGCGCAGGCGGCATGACCATCAAGGATTTCACCGCCTCGGACACGATCATCTTCGAGCAGTTGGAGAACACAGGCCTCAATCTGGTTTTCGACTCGACCAAGCTCGCGATCGGCACCATGACCCAGGGCGCGCATGCGGGGCTCGCGCAATTCCTCTACAACCCGGCGACCGGCAGCCTCATGCTCGACACCAACGGATCGATCACCGGCGGCGTGGTGACGGTGGCCTTGCTGGAGCATGCGCCGACGCTGGCGGCCAATCAGTTCGCGGTGGAGTTCTATCTCTGACGGCTTCGACGTTCGTAGCTCGTGAAGGACGATAAGTCTTAACCCCTGCGGGGTGCAACCTTACCCAAAGGTATGTCTGCGCACGAAAATTGCCTAATCGACACGGTCGTCGTTCGAATGTGTGATAGGCGCACCCGGTCAACTTAGTGCGTGAGGCGATCCGCGACCCCTTGTACCGGCTGGAGGACCGAAGCATGCCCCCGTCGCTCAAGGCGACTCATGATAGGCAAATTGCCGCCGTGGAGACGAACGACACGCCGTTTCCGGGCCGGAGGACGTCGACGCGCGGCAAGGCGGCGGAGCCTGTGCGCGCCAAATCCGGTCTTTCGCTATTGGTCGTCTTCTTCCTCGGCAGCCTTTTCATTCCGTGGCTGTGGTCGATCGGCCCGGTGATCATCTCGCCATTTCGCCTCATCCTGATTTTCAGTGTCGTGCCCTGTCTGTTCATCTGGGCCGGCGGCAAGGCCGGAGGCTTCCGTTTTGCGGATTTCATGATCCTGTTCCATGGCCTCTGGTGCATCGTCGCGCTTGCGGCCGTCCATGGGTTAACGACCGGGGTGCAATCGGGCGGCATCATCTTTGTCGAGACGGTCGGCGCCTATCTTCTCGGCCGTTGTTTTGTCCGCAATGCCGATCAGTTCCGGGCCGTCGTTCAGGTGCTGTTCTGGGCCGTCGCGATCATCCTTCCCTTCGCGTTGGTGGAAGTCGTCACCAACAAAAACGTCGCCCTTTCTTTCTTCTCGAGTTTCTTCCCCACGCATGTCCTTGCCTTTAACGAGCCGCGCTGGGGTTTCCGCCGTGTGCAGGCCGTATTCGAACATCCGATTTTGTTCGGGGTGTCGTGCGGTGCCATTCTGGCGCTGGTTCACCTCGTGCTCGGCGATAGAGGAACCGCATTCCGGCGCTGGACGCGCTCGGGCGTCGTTCTGCTCACGGCGTTCCTTTCCCTGTCGGGCGGCCCGATGACGGCCATGGCCGCGCAGATCGGACTTTTGTCGTGGAACTGGCTTCTCCGCAACAATGAGAAGCGCTGGCTGATCGTCTGGGCGCTGGTTGCGGCGATGTATGTCTTCATCTCGCTCGCGTCCAACCAAACGGTCCCCGAATTCTACCTGACCTATTTCTCCTTCGACAAGGGCTCGGCCTATTATCGGATTCTCATCTGGCATTTCGGTTCGGGCTCGGCACTGAATCACCCGCTTTTCGGCGTCGGCTTCAATCGTTGGGATCGCCCCATGTGGATGCCGGGCAGCATCGATATGTTCTGGCTCTATTCCGCCGTTCTCTTCGGATTGCCCGCCGGCTTTTCCATGATGCTGGCGTTCCTTTCCACGGTGTGGACGATCGGGCTGAAAAAGGGACTGGATGCAACGCGCCTTCAATACCGCACTGCTTTCCTGATTGTCATGACCGGTTATTTCCTGGTCGGCTGGACGGTTCATTTCTGGAATGCGACCTATGTGCTGTTTCTCTTCCTCCTGGGAAGCGGCAGCTGGCTGGTCGAAGTCGAGAAACCCGCCCCGGCGCGCGCCAAACGGCAAGTCCGGCAGCCCCGGCTGGCCCCCACGACCACCCCGCAACCCGACCCCGCGTGACATGCGCGCGACCCTGCCGTTCGCATGGAGAAGGATGAAAATGTGGACTATCGCGTCATAGGAAATACGGACCTCACCGCATCCGTCCTCGGCCTCGGCACGTCGAGACTGACGTCGGTCTCGACGGGGCTGTCGCGCCGCCAGGGGCTGGGTCTCATTGCGGCTGCGGCCGATCAGGGCATCAATTTCATCGATACCGCCGATATCTACGGACAGGGCGACAGCGAGGCCGTCATCGGGCAGGCGATCAAGGGCATGCGGGACCGCTTCATCGTCGCCACCAAGGTCGGGTACCGTTTCGGCGAAAAAAGCGGTTTCCTCGTCAAGGCGATGCCGCTGTTGAAACGGGCACTGCGTCCTTTCAAGGGCGCGCGACGCTTTGCGGCCAGCATGCGCAACAACGCCCACGACAGCAACCTGATCACACAGGATTTCTCCGCGGCCTATCTGGTCGCCGCCGTCGACAACAGCCTGCGCCGGCTGGGCACCGACTATGTGGACATCCTCTATCTGCACGATGCCCCCTCGGGCTTCGAAAAATCGGAAGGTCTGTTCGAGGCTCTGTCGCTGATCCAGCGGGCGGGGAAGGTGCGGTATTTCGGCATCTCCGCCGAGCATGACGACGCGCTGAAGACCGCCTGCTCCAACCCGCTGCTGCGGCTGGTGCAGACCGATCTGCACCCCTCCCGTTCCAGAGAGACATTCTCCTCGATCGAAGACGCCGGAAGAGGCGTCGTCGTCAACAAGGTGTTTTCCCGCGGTCAGGAAGAGGCCGTCAGCGCCTTTGCGCAGCGGCACGGCGTCACCGTGCGGCAAGTGCTTCTCGGCTATGCCCTCCGGCAGCCGTTCGTCGCCTCCGTGCTCACCGGCACCACCAACCGCGATCATCTCTCCGAAAATATCGCCAGCGTCCGCATGGCCAGGCATCTTCCCTATGAGGAGCTGGGCATCTGATGGTGCGGGCCAGCCCACCGCCCCACGGGAGCGTGACGGACTGCGACCTGCTCGTCATCGGCAGCGGCCCGGCGGGCATCACGGTTGCTTCGGCGATGGCGGGCACGGCCTGCCGTGTCGTGCTTCTGGAAAGCGGCGGCCCGCGCGAAACACCGGAAAAACGCGACCTGTTGCGGGGATATGTCTGGCCTCAGGGAAGCCATGAACCTCTCGAAAACAACCGCCGCCGCCAATTCGGCGGAACCTCGACGGCCTGGGGTGGCCGCTGTATCCCATTCGATCCCATCGATTTCATGCCGCGCGAGTGGGTTCCACTGAGTGGCTGGCCGAGCCCGTGGGAAGATGTGAGCCTTCATCTGGCGCATGCAGCGTCGCTCTGTGAGGTCGGCGATCCCGTCTTCGACGTGTCCTCCGCCTTCCCGGAGCGGCCGGCGGAAATGATCGCAGGCTTCGGAGAGGCAGACATCAGCTCCGCCCAGCTTGAGCGTTGGGGCCCGCCGACGAACTTCGCCCGGCGTTACGGGCCGCAGCTGGAGCGGAGCGAAAATGTAACCGTCCTGTTGAACAGCACCGCGACCGCCCTGAGGCTTGATCCCGCGACAAGGCGTATCGGCAGCGTGGAGGTCGCGGTGAGCGCCGACCATCGTTTCCAGATCCGTGCTCGAAGGGTCGTGCTCGCCTGCGGCGGGATCGAAAATGCGAGGATATTGCTGGCCTCGAATGACGTGATGGTTGCCGGTATCGGCAACGAGTTCGACACGGTCGGGCGCTATTACATGTCCCATCTGAGCGGGATGCACGCCTGGGCGGAATTGAAGGATCGTGGAAAGAGCCTCGTCTTCGACTTCGAAAAGCACGCCGGGACCTATGTGCGGCGCCGTCTATGGGTGACCCCGCAGGCGCAGCAACGGGAGCAGATCGGCAATTCCATCGCAACTTTCCTCACCCCGTTCACGGATGACGGCTCGCAATCGACCGCGCTGTCGTCGGCGATCTTCCTTGCGAAGTTCGGCATCGGTTTCGCCCGCCAGCGGCGCTTGTCGCATATCGCCGACCACAAGAAGCTGCTTTTCGAGCATGCGTCCCGCGTCATCAGGAATGCCCCGAAACTTGTGCCGCAGGTCGCGGAGGCGGTGCGGCAACGCTATTTTTCCGGTCGACGCCTTCCCATTCTCCTGCCGCGAAAGGAAGACCTCCACAACCGTTTCGGCCTTTGTTACCAAACCGAACACGCACCGAACGCGGAGAGCCGCGTCGTGCTGCACACAGAGCGCGACGCGTTCGGTATTCCCCGCGCCGAGTTGCGGGCGGCGTTCAGCGAGATCGATGTTCGAACCGTCGTTGCAACGCATGCCCTCATCCGAAAGCAATTGCGAAATACCGGAACCGGCGACCTGATCTACAATGAAGACAGCCTTCGGGACGAGGTGCTCGACCGGCTGCGCACATTCGATTCAGCGGCGCATCACATCGGTACCACGCGCATGTCCTCCAGCCCGCGCGATGGCGTCGTCGACAGGGATTGCCGGGTCCACGGAACGGAGAACCTGTTTGTCGCAGGTTCCTCGGTCTTCCCGACAAGCGGTCACGCCAATCCCACGCTGATGATCGTGGCGCTCGCCCATCGTCTGGCCGATCATCTCAAGAGCGTATGAGACATCTTTTGCGGAAGCGGGTTTCGTCTTGACACCCGCGCGCGCATGGTGGAAAGCTCAAGCCCAACGCGGGTATGATGTAATGGTAGCTTGTCAGCTTCCCAAGCTGATCGCGCGGGTTCGATTCCCGCTACCCGCTCCAGCTTTCTTTACTTCTTCACCGGCTCATGCGGCGTCTTGTTCCAGACGAACGGTTTCGTGCGCAGTTCGATCACTGCGCGCCAGGCGGCAAGCGATAATGCCAGCCAATAGACCGGCGTCAGCATCCAGCGCCAGCCGACGGCGCGGCGTTCGGCCCGGCTCATTCCCACGCGTCCGAGCGCGACGAAAACTCCGTAGCTTCCGAAGATATTGACGACATCGGCGACGAACAGCCAGAAGGAAAGCGCGCTGCTCGTATGGCTGCCCTGTTCGATCATCAGCCAGCTCAGATAGACGATGAAGCCGATGACCAGCGGGTGGCAGAGGGAGGAAAACAGCATGCCGCCAATCAGCACCTGAAAGGCTAGGAAACCGCCCCAGCCCATTTCCTTGCGCAGGCGGCGCGGTTTTCGCATCTGCACCAGCCAGGTTTGCAGCCAGCCCTTGTACCAGCGCGTGCGTTGCTTCAGCCAGATGTCGAGCGTGGTCGGCGCGTCCTCGTAGGTGGGCAGCGACACGACGCGGGCGCGATATCCCTTGCGATAAAGCCGCATGCCGAGATCGGCATCCTCGGTGACGTTGTACGGGTCCCAGCCGCCGACCTGCTTCAGCGCCGCGGTGCGGAAATGGTTGGATGTACCGCCGAGCGGCAATGGCAGACGTGCGGCCGCCAGCATCGGCAGCAGGCCGCGAAAGAGCGCCGAATATTCCAGCGCAAACAGGCTGCTCAGCCAGGATTGCTCCGCATTGGTGACGAAGAGCGGGGCCTGCAGGCAGGCCGTGCGGCTGCTCATCCGGCAGAAAGCCGCATGCGCCTGCCGCAGCTGGCCGGGGGAGGGGCGGTCCTCGGCGTCATAGACGGCAAGCAGGCTGCCGCGCACGCCGGTCAATGCGTAAGTCAACGCTTTCGGTTTGGTGCGCGGATTGCGCACCGGCACGCGCACGATCTCGTATTCCGGCGGCAGCTTCATCGATTCGAGCAAGCCGATCGTACCGTCGTCATCTTCTTCGCAGACCAGCTTGATATCGAGGCGGGAGCGCGGCCAGTCGAGCCGGTTCAGCGCCTCGATCAGTTGCGGCACCACGGCCTCCTCATGATAAAGCGCCACGAGCACCGAATAGACCGGCAGCGGATGTTCCTTGGGCAGGCTGCGTGGCCGGCGGGTGTGCTGGCGGCGTTCGCGGGCCTGGGCAGATAGGAGTGCAACGAAGCGCAGAACGAAGTTGGCGAGGAAAAGCAGGCTGAGAAGAATGTGCGTGACGAGCACCGTCAGAAACGGCATGGCGTAGATGGCCGCGAGGATGCCGCTCGCCAGCATGCCCGCATAAAAACCCTGCCGGCCCCAGAAGATGATGCGGGCGCTGTAGAGCGGCATGGTTTCCGACAGTTGTCGCCCGGTTTCCGCGACCCGCCGGGTCCGTCCCGCCTGCCAGGCGGCGCGGCGGATTTCCGAGCGGGTCGAGATCGCAAGCCGTGGGCGAAGCTCCGGGTGAAGGCGTAGCCGCTCCCGAAGCGGACCCAGTTGTGAAAGCCGCGGCGCCATCACTCGGATCGGTCGGGCAAGCGGCGGCTGCAGGAGAAGCACTTCCGGCCGGCCAAGCTGGCTGTCGAGGCCCGGCAGGTCATGGACCTCGTTCGCGGCGATGTGTTTCAGGAAGGGGAGGCCGAGGGTTTCGGAGATCGCCTCGAAATAGGTGGCTTCATCGATCAGGCCGTTCGCCAGAAGCTCTTCTTCAAGCGATGTGCCGTGATCGGTGGCAAGCCGCATGGCGCGGGCGATGGCCGGCTTGCCGATACCCATTTTCAGGAGAAGCGTGCCTTCGGCCACGAGATCCGGTGAAGGCGCGGGCGCAAGGGCATCGGCGCCTGTCGGTCCCGTTGTGGGCGCGCGGGCGTCCTTTGCGGTAGCCATTCCCGAATTGTGAGGATATTCTGTGAAGCGCATGCAGCCCCGTGGCCGGCCCCGGCGTGTTTTGTGCTCAAGATGAAATGTGACCCCGGATTGATCTTAATGCGGCCTGCCCGTTGCGCATCCTTAAAATTTTATGGGTTTTTCGTTGCTTGCGTATTTTCGCTCGCAGCGTCAGTTCACGCGCAATCGCCCGCCGTCCCGTCACCGGAGGCCAAAGCGGCCGATCTGCCGCTCCTGTTCGACGCGAGAGAGCGCATCGCCAAGCCAGATCTGAGCGGGCTCGCACGTTTGCGTTTCCTGACTACGGTCGATTTCCCGCCGTTCAATTTTATCGATCAGTCAGGCCGGCTTTCCGGCTTTAACGTCGATCTCGTGCGGGAAATCTGCCGTGATCTCGAAATCGAGGACAAGTGCCAGATCCAGGCGGTTGCCTATGCTGATCTTGTTCCGGCGCTGGAAAAGGATCAGGGAGAGGCGATCATCGCCGGCATCGGCATCACGCCGGAATTGCGCCAGCGCTTCTCTCTGTCGCGTGTCTATATGGCGCTGCCCGCCCGTTTTGCCGGCAATCGCCGCGTGGTGGGTGCGGATACCACGCCAGCCGCCTTTGCCCACAAGCCGGTCGGCGTCGTCGCCGGCACCACCCATGAGGCCATGGCCCGCGCCTTCTTTCCGGGCATGGAGATCAAGCCCTTCCCGGCGCGACCGGCCATGCTGGAAGCCCTGAAGAAGGGCGATGTCGCCGGGGTGTTTTCCGATGGCGTGCAGCTGTCCTTCTGGACGGCCGGCACAGAGGCCGGCGGCTGCTGCCTGCTGATGGACGGCGCCTATTTCTCGCAGCGGTTTCTTGGCGAGGGCCTTGCCATCCTTAACCGCAAGGCCGATCCGGCCCTGACGCAGGCGCTGAACCATGCGCTGCTCAATCTGTCACGCAGCGGCCGGCTGAACGAGATCTATACGCGCTATTTCCCGACGGGAATATACTAGAGTATGTCAGGTTCAGATTGAACCAGACATACTCTCGATTCTTTTGTTTTCGTTTGTCTTTTCTGGAAAACCGGTTCCCACTTTTCCCTGACAAACTCTAAGCTTATTTACGGAAGCGGGCGATGGCCGCGCGCTCGATGGCGGCGCAGGTCAGCTTGTCGAGGCCCAGCCGGTCGCGTAGCAATTGCAACAGCCGGATTTCCTCCTGACGGAGCGCAAGATCGGCGGCGGCGATTTCGACCGCCAGTGCATAGGCCGTATCGTGGAGCCGCGCGGGCAGTGCTTCGCGCACCAGTTCCAGCGCGATATCGAGCCCTTCGGGGCCGGACAGCAGCTGGGCGCAGTCGCGGGCTATCCGCACCAACTCCTCGTCGTCAAAACCCTCGAACACCGGCAGGAAGCGGGACAGCCGGCCGATGCGCTCCAGTTCGCCATCGGTCATCGTCCGGTCGACGGCCGACATCATGACCATGACGTGGATGAGAGCTTTATGCTGGGTAAGGCTGCTGTTCATCGGTGTTCCCTTGGTTGACTGTCCGCCACTTAGGCATGGGGCGCGCCGATTGCAATCCTGACCCAGCTTGTTTTCACGGCTCCGGCGCGGCGCCTCGCGGATCGTCACCATAGAAGCCGATCTTCTTGGCACGAGCCGCGGCAACGCTGTCACCGAGCGGAGAATTGGCGGATGCCTCCGCCCAGCCGTTCTCCGCAAGCCATTGGGCGGGATCAGCGTCACTGATGCTGCAGCGGGCGGTGATCGTGCCCTGCCACTTGTCCGCGGGCACCATGCAGCGCAGGGCGCGGGCGCGCAGATATCCGCGGAAGGCAGTGCGGGCGACCAGCCCGCAAGGCCAGGCTTTCTCGCCTTCACCGCATTGGCGCTCGGCCGATTGCGGCTCGATGCCGTCGAGCTGCAGCGTGCCGTTTTCGAACTGGATCGTGCCGGCCGAAAGCGCCGTCGGGTGGCGCAGCACCTGCAGCTCCGGCTCGGCTTTGGCGACGAGCTCAGAAAGCGGCGCGCGCGCCTCGACGCGGGTCAGCGGCTCGGCCGTCACCGCCTCCGGCATGCCGAAACTTTCGGGCTCGATGCTGCGGGTCGGTTTGTTTTCCTCCTGTCCGGCGACATCGGGAACGGTGTTTTCGGGCTCGGGAAGAGTCCCGTCGTCTTCCGCCGCCGGTATGTCATCCGGCGTTTCCAGCGTGAAATCCGGCGTCGCGGCACTTTCCCGCCCCTGGATCGTGGCTTGGCCGCCCATCAGGATCAGCACGGTGAGGCCGATAGCGGCAAGGCCGCCCAGGAATGTCAGCAAATGCCGCTTCATCGCGGAAAACGATCCTATTGGCTGGCCCAGATGATCCGCGCGATCCATTCGATCTCGTTCATGTCGAAGGTGCGGTTCGGGTGTTCGGGGTTGAGCGACAGGAGTTCGATGCTGCGCGGGGTCTGCCGCATAAGCACCTTGGCCATGACCTCGCCTTCGCCGGTCTTGACGACGACGCGGTCGCCGCGGCGGATCTGGGCGCCCGGCTCGACGATGAGCACGTCGCCGTCGCGGTAGAGCGGCAGCATGCTGTCGCCCTGGATTTCCAGCGCATAGACGCCGCCGCGGGCATCCGGCGGCGCGGGAAAATCCACCACGTCCCAACCCTGGCCGGCGGGAAAGCCGCCATCGTCGAAAAAGCCGCCCGCGCCGGCCTGGGCGAAGCCGAGCAGCGGGATCGACGAGCTTTGCGGCGGAAAGCTGCCTTCCGGCAAGCTGCCGGCGGGCTCCGGCCGCAGGAATTCCATGAACTGGCCGATGGTCGCGCCGGTGGCGTCGAGCACCTTGGCGATCGATTCCGTCGAGGGCCAACGCTCGCGGCCATCGACGGAATGGCGCTTGGACTTGTTGAATGATGTCGGATCGAGGCCGGCGCGGCGGGCAAGGCCGGATGGCGACAGCTGGTGCCGCTCGGCCAGTGCGTCGATCGCGCCCCATATCCGGTCATGTGAAAACATCGGTGCGCCTCCTGCGACGGTAAAGCCGGATGCTCTCCTTTTTGGGCACGCCACATTCTAGCGAAGCAGTCGCCGGCAGTAAAGCGGAACAGGAAAATAATCCTGTTCCCTCACTTGCCTTCCTGCGGGTAGGATCACGGCCCTTTCGATTGAAATGCGGAAGCCGGCCCCTATACTCGTTTTGCCGAAATCCCGCCCGCGAGGCCTGCCGTTGCCCGTCTCCGTAAGATCCGAATTCCTGCTTCTGTTGGCGGTGCTTGCCGCCGTCGCCGGGCTGTATCTCGAGCATGAACTGCTGGCGGCGGGAAGGCTTGCAGCCCTTGCCGGCGCGGGCCTGCTGGTCGTCGCCATCGTCATGGCCTCGATGCGGGTCGCCCACCACGCGGAGGTGCTGGCCGCTAAGGTCGGCGATCCCTATGGCACGATGATCCTGACGCTGTCGGCCGTCGTGGTCGAGGTCGTCATCCTCGCGATCATGATGGGCAAGGAAAGCTCGCCGACGCTGGTGCGCGACACGATCTATTCGGCGGTCATGCTGGATGTGAACGGCATTCTCGGCCTTGCCGCCCTGCTCGGCGGGCTCAAACACGGCGAGCAGCCCTATAACGATGATTCGAGCCGCACCTACAGCGTCATGATCCTGACGGCGATGGGCATTTCCATGGTGGTGCCGGAATTCGTGCCGGCGGCGAAATGGCACTATTATTCCGCCTTCACCATCGTCGCGATGATCACGCTCTATGCGCTGTTCCTGCGCATGCAGGTGGGGGTGCACAGCTATTTCTTCAGCTACAGCTATCCCAAGCGCGCACCGCGAAAGACGGCAAGTACAGCGCCGCGAAACGATCCGGTCTCCGTCTCCATCGCAACGCTGGTGGTCGGCGTGATCGTCATCGGCGTGCTGGCCGAGGTGATGTCGGGACTGCTGACGGAAGGGCTGAAGGGCAGCGGCGCGCCGCCCGCCATGGCGGCCATCGTGGTTGCCGCCATTTCCGCAGCCCCCGAGATCATGACGGCGATGCGGGCAGCCCTTGCAAACCGTATGCAGGCCGTCGTCAATATCGCGCTCGGTGCGTCGCTCTCGACCGTCATCCTGACGGTGCCGGTGATGGAGGCGATCGCGCTCTACACCGGCCAGCCCTTCGTCATGGCCATGAGCCCGGTGCAGACGGTGATGGTCGCCATCACCCTCATCGTCGCCGCGATCAATCTCAACGACGGCGAAACCAACGCGATCGAGGGCATGACCCATTTCGTGCTGTTTTCCACCTTCGTCATGCTGTCCGTATTGGGTATCTGAACCCGGCAAGTTTTCGCCACATTAAGGGCCCTTTCGCGGCCGCTTGCGCCGGAGTATCAGGGTTAAGGCGCGCATCTGCGCCGGGGGAAGCCTTCCGTGAACAAGTCCGTCCTGTCCGGCATCGTGCTGACGATGTTTTCCTATTTGATGTTTTCGGTGCAGGACGCCTCGGTCAAGTGGCTGGTGGCGGCGATCCCCGTATCGCAGATCCTGTTTACGCGCAGCGTCACGATCCTTGCGATCTGCCTGGCGGTCGGCCGCCGGCAGGTCGTCGTCGATGCCTGGCATTCGCCGGTGCTGAAGCCGATGTTCCTGCGCAACATCCTGCTGCTCGCCGCCTGGCTTTCCTATTACAACGCCGCCCGCGAGCTTGGCCTCGCCGAACTGACGACGTTCTACTATGCCTCTCCGATGCTGATCACCATTCTCGCCGTGCCGATCCTCAAGGAGGATGTGCCACTGCTGCGCTGGGTCGCCGTCGTCGTCGGCTTCGTCGGCGTGCTCGTCGCCTGCGATCCCATGGGAACCGGCCTGAAGCTCAGCCTGCCGGTGCTGCTTGCGCTGCAGGCGGCAACGTTCTGGGCGATTGCCACCGTGCTGCTGCGCAAGACGGCGCTGCAGGAGCGCAGCCTGGTGCAGATGACGCTGTCGAGCAGCTTCTTCATCGTCTTCACTGGCCTCGCCATGACCGTCTACTGGGTGCCGCCGACGCTGGCCGACGTCGCGCTGATGACGGGGACCGGGGTGATCGCCGGCATCGGTCAGTACGCGATGTTCGAGGGCATGCGCCGCGCGCCGGTTTCGGTGCTGGCGCCGTTCGAATATTCCTCCCTCGTCTGGGCCTTCATCCTCGGCTTCCTGATCTGGGGCGATATTCCCGATAGCGGCGTGATCTTCGGCGCCGGGCTGATCTTCTCGGCCGGCATGATCGTGCTGTTCGGCGAACGCTTCGGCCGCCGCTTGCGGGTCGGCTGAGCTTTGATCAGCTCTTGCGGGCGATGAACGCGCGGAAGGCTTCCAGCGTTTCCCGGCTGACATGGTGCTCGATGCCCTCGGCGTCGATGCGCGCCGTCTCCGGGCTGACACCGAGGCAGCGCAGGAAGGCTTCCACCGTCTGGTGCCGCGCGCGGCTTTCCTCGGCCACCTTTTGCCCAGCCTCGGTCAGGAACACGCCACGATAGGGTTTTCGCGAGACGAGGCCGTCGGCGGCAAGCCGCGCCAGCATCTTGGCGACCGTCGGCTGCGCGACGCCGAGACGGGCGGCGATATCCACCTGCCGCGCCTCGTTGCCATCCTCGATCAGGTCGGCGATCAGCTCGACATAATCCTCCACCAGCGCACCGCGCCGCGCCTCGCGGGTTTGCCGGAAACCCTCGGAATGAATGTCCGCATCGGGAAGCGGGCGGGGGGTGGAGCGGCGGGCCAAATCTCTTCTTTCGGTGAGACATCACGGTTGCTGTTTCATAGCATGGGCGAAGACTTTTCCTAACCCTTTGTCTTTTTGTCCACGGCGGCGGCATTTGACCGGGCGATAAAAAGCCTCATCGATACAATATAGCATATTGCATAATGTTGAGCCCTAGCGTAGTTTTTGGAGACCAACCCGATTTCGCCCTCCCGGAGACCAGAGCATGTCCAATTCCGACGCCGCCATTTCCGCTTCCGAAGGCTGGCGCGTGACGGATACGCCGGAGGCGCCACGCCTGAGCCTGCCGGAGGTGAACTCTACCGTCACCGTTCCGCAAGGCGGCACATGGCTGCGTCGGATGTTCGCCTTCATGGGGCCGGGCTATATGGTCTCGGTCGGCTATATGGACCCCGGCAACTGGGCGACGGACATCGCCGGCGGTTCGCAGTTCGGTTATACGCTTCTCACCGTCATCCTGCTTTCGAACCTGATGGCCATCGTGCTGCAGGCGCTGGCCGCCCGGCTCGGCATCGCGACGGGCCGCGACCTGGCGCAGGCCTGCCGCGACAGTTATCCGCGGCCGGTCAATTTCCTGCTCTGGTTTGCCTGTGAAGCCGCGATCATCGCCTGCGACCTCGCCGAGGTGATCGGCACGGCGATCGCGCTGAACCTGCTGTTCGGCATCCCGCTGATCGGCGGCGCGCTGATCACCGCGCTCGACGCTTTCCTCGTCCTGTTCCTGATGCAGAAGGGTTTTCGTTATCTCGAAGCCTTCATCGTCGCGCTGCTGATCGTCATCGCCGGCTGCTTCCTTGTGCAGATCGTCGCCGCAGCACCACCGCTGGCGGGTGTGTTGGGCGGCTTCGTGCCGTCGAGCGAGGTGGTGACCAATCCGGCGATGCTCTATATCGCCATCGGCATCATCGGTGCGACCGTCATGCCGCATAATCTCTACCTCCATTCGTCGATCGTGCAGACCCGCGCCTATGAGCGCACCGAGAAAGGCAAGCGCGAGGCGATCAAGTTCGCGACCCTCGACAGCACCATCGCCCTGATGCTGGCGCTGTTCATCAATGCCGCGATCCTCATCCTGGCCGCCGCCGTCTTCCACGCCAACGGCCGCACCGATGTCGCGGAAATCGAGACGGCTTACGAACTCCTGTCGCCGCTGCTCGGGCTCGGCATCGCCTCCACTTTGTTTGCCGTGGCGCTGCTCGCCTCGGGCCTCAACTCCACCGTGACCGCGACCCTTGCCGGCCAGATCGTCATGGAAGGCTTTCTGCGCCTGCGCCTGCCGCATTGGGCGCGCCGGCTTGTAACCCGCGGTCTCGCCATCATCCCGGTCGTCATCGTCACATGGCTCTACGGGGAAAAGGGCACGGCCGAGCTTCTGGTGCTGAGCCAGGTGGTGCTGTCGATGCAGCTGCCTTTCGCGGTTATCCCGCTCGTCCACTTCGTCTCGGACAAGCGCAAGATGGGCACCTTCGCCATCCCGAAATACGTCTCCGTCATCGCCTGGCTGATCGCCTCGATCATCGTCATGCTCAACCTGAAGCTTCTTTTCGAGACGTTCTTCAGCTGAAGGCAGCGCCTCTTGCCCGGTCCTTCATTCCATGAAAAGTGCATGGATGAAAGACAAGAACAGAGGCATGTTATGAAGCAGAACATCTACGACGACCCGACCTTCTTCACCAATTACAGCGCCATGCCGCGCTCGACGGGTGGCCTGGAGGCGGCCGGCGAATGGCCAGTCCTGCAGGCGATGCTGCCGGATCTTGCTGGAAAGCGGGTGCTCGATCTCGGCTGTGGTTTCGGCTGGCATTGCCGCTATGCCCGCAGCGCCGGTGCCGCATCCGTGGTCGGCGTCGATCTCTCGGAAAACATGCTGGCCCGCGCCCGCGCCATGACCGACGATGCCGCGATCGACTACCGCCTGATAGCGATCGAGGACATGGATTTCCCCGCCGAAAGCTTCGACGTGGTGCTGAGTTCGCTGGCGTTTCATTATTTGGCGGATATCGCGGCCGCCTTTGCCGCCGTGCGCCGCGTGTTGAAAACAGCAGGCCGCTTCGTCCTCTCCGTCGAGCATCCGGTCTTCAC
Source organism: Rhizobium sp. Root1212 (assembly GCF_001424985.1). Taxonomy (GTDB): domain Bacteria; phylum Pseudomonadota; class Alphaproteobacteria; order Rhizobiales; family Rhizobiaceae; genus Pararhizobium. The sequence goes on along the minus strand of NZ_LMDA01000001.1, from coordinate 947,545 downwards.
GGCACGGGCCGAGCAGAACTGGTTCTACGGGCCGGACGGCGACATCCTGCACTGGCCGCTGGATGATTATCAGGCCGAAGGCATCCGCCATGCGAGCTGGCTCGCCGATGACGTCGTCAAGTATCACCGCACCGTGGCGAGCTGGGTCAACACGCTGATCGACAGCGGCTTTGCCATTTCGAGGGTCGCCGAACCCGGCGTCACGGAAGAGGCCATTGCCGAGCGCCCGGACCTCCGGCACGAAAACCGCCGGCCGATTTTCCTGCTGATGTCCGCAACCGCAAACTGACGTCTTTTCCGTGCCTTGGCACAACCTCAGAGCGGAACAAAACCCCGCTTTACCGTGAAAAGAGACCTCCGAACCTTATTTTTGGAGGCCCCCATATCTATATCCCAGCAAGGGCGCGCGGATGTTCTGCGCGAAAAGGATAAAGGGATGCTGATGCGACGTTTTGGACGAACTCTTGCGATGTTGGCGATCGCGATGATGACCACCCTGATGGTGGTCGATCTGGCGGAGGCTCGCCGCGCCGGCGGTGGTTTCGGCAGCCGCGGCTCACGCACGTTTTCCCCCGCACCCGTCACCCGCACCGCGCCCAACAATGCCAATTCCATCGACCGCACCATGACGCCGCGGCCGGAAGGCCAGTCGGCGACGCAGCCCGGCTTCAACCAGCCGGGGGCGGCGCAGACCCGCCCCGGCGCCCAGCGTCCGGGCGGCCTCTTCGGCGGTTTCGGCGGATCGATGCTCGGCGGCCTGATGATGGGCGGCCTGATCGGCATGATGCTCGGCGGCGGAATGGGCGGCGGTATCGGTTTCCTCGGCCTTTTGCTGCAGGTGGCCCTGATCTTCGGCGCCATCACGCTTGCCATGCGTTTCTTCGGTCGCCGCCAGCAACCGGCCTATTCGGCGGGGCCGCAGTCCGCGACCGGCAATGGCCCGCTCCATCGCGAGCAGGCCTATGGTGGCACTTCCGCAGCCAAGCCGTCGTTCAAGATCCCGCAGATCGGCGGCGGCTCGGCCGCGCCGAAACAGGCAGTCGCAGACACCGACGAGATCGGCGTCGGTGGGGATGATCTCAGCCGCTTCGAGACGATGCTGAAGGAGGTTCAGGCCGCCTACGGTGCCGAGGATTACGCTACCCTTCGCAAGCTGACGACGCCGGAAGCCATGTCCTATCTGGCGGAAGAACTGAGCGACAACGCCACCAGCGGCCTGCGCAACGAAGTCCGCGACGTGCATCTCGTCCAGGGTGACGTCGCCGAGGCCTGGAACGAAGAAGGCCGTGACTACGCCACCGTCGCCATGCGCTACGAAAGTATCGACGTCATGCGCGACCGCAATACCGGCCGTGTTGTCGAGGGCGACCCGGACAAGCTGACGGAAGCCGTCGAACTCTGGACCTTCGTACGCCGCCCCGGCGGCGAATGGCAGGTTTCGGCTATACAGGGCGCTTCTTAAACGTCAGGACTGCAAGAAACACAAAGGCCGGCGGGATAAACTCCGCCGGCCTTTCTGCTTTTCTGAAACCGTGAAAGATCGGCCGGGGTTCTCAGCCGGCCTTGGCATCTACCCAGGCGTGCCAGTCTTCCTCGCTGCCACGGAAGACATTGAGGTCGATACGGCCTTCGACGCCACGGGAGAGGCCCGAGCCAGAATACTGCCAGAACACCCACTTGCGGTTCGGGTAGCGCTTGGACGGATGCGCGGCGACCGAGCGCAGCCAGAAGGGATGGTTCGGGAACTCGCCGGTCAGGTTGTCCTCGTAGAAATCCGGTGCGGTGTAGATAATCGGGCGCTGACCGTAGTGCTGCTCCAGCTTGTCCATGAACACGCGCATTTTTTCCAGCACCGTGGCGCGGGAAAGACGGCGCTTGCAGCTCGATTCTCCATTGTATTCGACGTCGATGACCGGGGGCAGGGCGCCCGCCTCGCGCGGCACGTTGCGGATGAACCAGTCGGCCTGCTCGCCGGCCGTACGGCACCAGTAGAAGAAGTGATAGGCGCCGCGCTTGACGCCGGCTTCCTTGGCCTTGCGCCAGTTGGTCTTGAACATCGGATCGAGATGATCGCCGCCGTCGGTCGCCTTGATAAAGGCGAAGTTGGCGCCCTGCGTGCGCAGCTTCATCCAGTCGATATCGCCTTGCCAGCGCGAAACATCGACGCCGTGAACGGCATGCTTGCGCGGCGAGGCCTTGCCGAAATTGATCGGATGCGCATCGCGGAAGCTGTGGCCGTATATCTGCAAGCGGCCGCCGCGGCGCGGCTTGATGATCGCAGGCTCCGCCTCGATCTGGGGCAGGTTCGGTGTCAGCATGGCGACGGGGCGGTCTTCGGGTAGCGGCATGCCGGCGGTTCTGTTGACGTCGCCGAAAGCCTGCGGCTCCGGCATCTGGCCGGCCCAGGCCAGCGCTTCCGGCTCGGCCTGCTGCGCTGGCGCTGCCTGCGCCGCGGCCTGCCCGACGGATGCAGCCGGAATGACGGCGGGCACGATCGAATTCGTCGTTTCCTTGGAGGTCAGGCCGGCCGAAAGGCTTTCCGGTCCTGAACTGGAGGTGCAAGCCGACAGAGCGACGCAGCAGAGAAGGAGTGCTGTGGCAGCCGAAAGACGCATGACAAACCCGTAAGCAAAACAAAAACCGAGCGGCATCCGCGCCGCCAAAACCTTTTGGCGCGAATTGCTAACGGAGTTTTACCAAAAAAGGCTGAATGCAATCTTTACAGCGTGACCGAAACGCCACGGCCTGTGCGATCTTCAAAAAAAGCGGGCTACGAGAGCCCGCTTTTCCATTTGGTAACGGATACGTGATCAGGCCGCAGCCTGCGTCCTGTAAGGATCGAAGCGGCCGTAGAAGGTCTGGCCCTTGGCGGCCATGTCCTTCAGAAGCGCGGTCGGCTTGAAGTGATCGCCATAGGAGGCCGCCAGCTTTTCGCACATCTCGACGAAGGTCTTGACCCCCATGCCGTCGATATAGGACAGCGTGCCGCCGGTATAAGGCGCAAAACCGAAGCCGAGGATCGAGCCGACATCGGCCTCGCGCGGATCGGTGACGATGCCTTCCTCGACCGTGCGGGCCGCTTCCAGCGCGATGGTGCCGAGGAAGCGCTGCTTCAGCGTCTCGACATCGAAGTTTTCTGCCGGCTTCTGCGGGAAGAGGTCCTTGAGGCCGGGCCACAGGAACTTCTTGGCGGGCTTGGCCGGATATTCGTAAAAGCCCCTGCCGTTCTTGCGTCCGCGACGGTCGAGATCGTCGACCATCTTGTTGATCAGCGCCATGTGCTTCGGATCGACGGAGGCCTCGCCGAGATCGGCAATCGAGGCCTTGAGGATCTTTTGGCTCAGATCGACGGCAACTTCGTCGTTGAGCGACAGAGGGCCGACCGGCATGCCCGCCATCTTGGCGGCATTTTCGATCATCGCCGCCGGCACGCCTTCGATCAGCATGTCATAGGCTTCGTGGATATAGCGGAAGACGCAGCGGTTGACGTAGAAGCCGCGGGTGTCGTTGACGACGATCGGCGTCTTCTTGATCGCGGCGACGAAATCGAGCGCGGTCGCCAGCGCCTTGTCGCCGCTTTCCTTGCCGAGGATCACTTCCGTCAGCATCATCTTCTCGACCGGCGAGAAGAAGTGGATGCCGATGAACTGGTTCGGGCGCCTGGAGTTTTGGGCCAAGCCGGTGATCGGCAGCGTCGAGGTGTTGGAAGCGAAGATGGCATCGTCGCCGATCACGGCTTCGACCTTCTCGATCACGTCCTTCTTGACCTGACGATCTTCGAACACAGCCTCGACGACCAGCTTCACATCCTTGAGATCGTTGTAATCGGCAGACGGCGTGATCAGCGCCAGCAGGGCTTCACCCTGTTCCTGCGTCATCCGGCCCTTGCCGATGGAATCCTTGACCAGACCTTCCGAGTGCGTCTTGCCCTTTGTTGCCGCCTCGATATCGCGGTCGATGAGGATGACGGGGATGCCGGCTGCCGCCGTCACATAGGCGATGGACGCGCCCATGAAGCCCGCGCCAACGACGCCGACAGTCTTGAACTCGCTCTTTGGGACACCGGCCGGGCGACGTGCGCCCTTGCCGAGTTCCTGCATCGAGATGAACAGCGAGCGGATCATAGAGAAGGCTTCGGTGGTCTGCAGGACTTCCGTGAAGTAACGCTGCTCGACCTTGAGCGCGGTATCGAACGGCAGCTGCAGGCCTTCATAGACGCATTTGACGATGGCGAGTGCGCCCGGAAAATTGCCGTTGGTCTCGCGGCGCAGGATGGCGGAAGCGGCCGGCCAGAGCTGGGCCGCAGCCGGTGTCCAGATGCCGCCGCCCGGCGCCTTGAAGCCCTTTTCATCCCAGGGCTGGACCGGCTTCAGGCCGTTCTTCAGCATGGCCTTGGCGGCATCGATCAGCTTGTCGGGATCGGCAAGCTCATGCACGAGGCCGAGCGCCTTGGCGCGCTGCGGCGTTAGCGCAGAGCCGGTGGTCATCATCTGCAGGGCATCCTGCGCATTGGTGAGGCGCGGAACGCGCTGCGTGCCGCCGGCGCCGGGGAAGATGCCGACCTTGACTTCCGGCAGGGCGATCTTGACCGATTTGGAATTGGAGGCAACGCGACCATGGCAGGCAAGCGACAGCTCGAACGCGCCACCCATGCAGGTGCCGTTGATTGCCGAGACCCACGGCTTGCCGGAGGTTTCCAGCTTGCGAAAGAGGCCGGTCATCTGGCCGCAGAGGTCGAACAGTTTTTGTGCGGCACCTTCCGGGTCGCGGGCCTTCTCTTCGTTGTAGAAGGTGAACATGCCCTTGATCATCGACAGGTCTGCGCCGCCCGAGAAGGTGGACTTGCCGGACGTGACGACCACGCCCTTGATGGCGGCATCGGCAACCGTCTGGTCGACGATGGCATCGAGTTCGCGCAGGACATCGGCCGTGAACACGTTCATCGACTTGTCCGGCATGTTCCAGGTGACGAGCGCGATGCCGTCCGCGTCGGTTTCGACGGTGAAGTTGGTATAGCTCATGTCTTTCTCCCGAAACCTTAGACGCGTTCGATAATCGTTGCGGTGCCCATGCCGGCGCCGATGCAGAGTGTGACGAGCGCGGTGTTGAGGTCGCGCCGCTCCAGTTCGTCGAGCACCGTGCCAAGGATCATCGCACCGGTCGCGCCGAGCGGATGGCCAAGCGCGATTGCGCCGCCATTGACGTTGATCTTGTCATGCGGAATGTCGAAGGCCTGCATATAGCGCAGGACGACGGCGGCGAAGGCTTCGTTGAGTTCGAAAAGATCGATGTCGGAAAGCTTCATGCCGGAGCGCTTCAGGAGCTTTTCCGTGACATCGACCGGGCCGGTCAGCATCAGCGCCGGATCGGAGCCTATATTGGCGAAGGCTTTGATGCGGGCGCGGGGCTTCAGGCTCATACTCTCGCCGCCCGCCTTCGAGCCGAGCAGCACGCCGGCCGCGCCATCGACGATGCCCGACGAATTGCCGGCGTGATGCACGTAGTTGATGCGCTCGATTTCCGGATGCGCCTGAATACCGACGGCCTCGAAGCCGCCCATTTCGCCGGGCATCTGGAAGGAAGGGTTGAGCGAGGCGAGGTTCTGCATCGTCGTGGTCGGACGCATGTGCTCGTCCTTGGCCAGGATGACGATGCCGTTCTGGTCCTTCACCGGAACGACGGAGCGGTCGAAATAGCCGTTGTCCCAGGAATGGCCGGCGCGCTTCTGGCTTTCGACGGCATAGGCATCGACGTCATCGCGCGAGAAACCGTATTTCGTGGCGATCAGGTCGGCGGAAACGCCCTGCGGCATGAAATAGCCGGGGAAGTTGACCGACGGGTCCATGTACCAGGCGCCACCCGACATGCCCATGCCGACGCGCGACATGCTTTCGACGCCACCGGCAATGACGATGTCATCGGCGCCTTGCGCGATCTTGCCGGCCGCGAAATTGACGGCATCGAGACCGGAGGCGCAGAAGCGCGAAATCTGCATGCCCGGAGCCTTGTTGGAATAACCGGCTTCGAAGGCCGCAGCCTTCGGGATGACCGCGCCAGCCTCGAACACCGGATCGACGCAGCCCATGATGATGTCGTCGACGGTCGAGGTGTCGAGCCCGTTGCGGTCGCGCAGTGCCTCCAGCACCTTGGCGGCGAGGCGCGGCGTCGGCACTTCGTGCAGCGCCCCATCCTTCTTGCCGCGCCCGCGCGGCGTGCGCACGTGGTCGTAAATGAAGACTTCGGTCATCGTGTCATCTCCCTTGAGCAGCTGTCGCCGCTATAATCCGTGTTTATTTGTCGCCTTGGCGTGCGCGGGGTCAACCCTCCCCACGAAGGGGGAGGGGTCTTTTACGACCTCAGAACGCGGCCGCGTCCAGTGCCATCAGTGTATCGGCGCCGGCTTCGATGCGGGCCTTGCGGAGCGCCGTTTCCGGCAGGATGCGTTCCATGAAGAACTTTGCCGTCACCAGCTTGTTCTTCAGGTAGTCGGCGCGGGCGCTGTCGCCGGAGGCCAGCGCGTCTTCCGCCGCCTTGGCGATCTTTGCCCACATATAGCCGAGAACCACGAGGCCGGAGAGGTGCATATAGTCGGTCGAGCCCGCACCGGCATTGTCCGGCTTGGCCATGGCGTTCGACATGAACCACATGGTCGCCGCCTGCAGGTCGTTCAGGCCCTTCTTCAGCGCCTTGGTGTAAAGCGTCAGCTTTTCGTCATTGCGGTTTTCTTCGCAGAAATCGCCGATTTCCTTGAACAGCGCCATGATCGCGCGACCGCCGTTGAGGCCAAGCTTGCGGCCGACGAGATCGAGCGCCTGGATGCCGTTGGCACCTTCATAGATCATGGCAATGCGCGCATCGCGCACATACTGGCTCATGCCATGCTCTTCGATATAGCCATGTCCGCCGAAGACCTGCTGGGCCATGACAGCGTGGTCGAAGCCCTTGTCGGTCAGGACGCCCTTGAGGATCGGGGTCATCAGGCCGAGGATGTCGTCGGCTGCCTGCCGGTCCTTCTCGTTGTCGCCGCGATGGGCGATGTCGGATTTCAGCGCCGTCCACAGCGTGAAGGCGCGACCGGCTTCGTTGAAGGCTTTGATCGTCATCAGCGTCCGACGGATGTCGGGATGCACGATGATCGGATCGGCCTTCTTTTCCGGCTCCTTGGCACCGGAGAGCGAGCGGCCCTGAATGCGCTCGCGGGCATAGTTCGCGGCGTTCTGGTAGGCCACTTCAGCAACCGAAAGACCCTGCAGGCCGACGCCGAGACGGGCCTCGTTCATCATCACGAACATGGCGTTGAGACCTTTGTTCTCCGCGCCGATGAGATAGCCCGTGGCTTCGTCATAGTTCATGACGCAGGTCGAGTTGCCGTGGATACCCATCTTGTGCTCGATCGCACCGCAGGAAACGCTGTTGCGCGCGCCGAGCGTGCCATCGGCTTCCACCATGAACTTCGGCACGATGAACAGCGAAATGCCCTTGACGCCTTCCGGTGCGCCCTCGATGCGGGCAAGCACCAGATGCACGATATTGTCGGACATATCGTGCTCGCCGGCGGAGATGAAAATCTTCTGGCCGGAAATCTTGTAGGAACCATCGCCCTGCGGCACGGCCTTCGAGCGCAGCAGGCCGAGGTCGGTGCCGCAATGGGGCTCGGTCAGGTTCATCGTGCCGGTCCAGGTGCCTTCGACCATCTTCGGCAGATAGGTGGCCTTCTGCTCATCGGAACCGTGGACGAGGATCGCGGCGATCGCACCCTGCGTCAGGCCGGGATACATGGTCAGCGCCATGTTGGCAGACGACATATATTCGCCGACGGCGGTGTGCAGCGTGTAGGGCAGGCCCTGACCGCCGAATTCTTCCGGCACGGCAAGACCGAGCCAGCCGCCTTCGCGATAGAGATCGAAGGCCTGCTTGAAGCCCTTGGGTGTTGTGACCGTCGCGTCGTCGTTGCGCTTGCAGCCTTCCTGATCGCCGGAGAGATTGACGGGGAACAGCACTTCCTCCGCAAGTTTGGCGGCCTCGCCGACGATCGCTTCGATCATGTCGGGGGTCGCATCGGCGAAACCGGGAAGATTGTTGTAACGCTCGATGCCGAGCACGTCGTTCAGGATGAAGAGGGTATCTTCGACCGGAGCCTTGTAGATGGGCATGTCTTTTCGTTCCTCGCCTGCAAATCCGAAAGGGGTTTCCTCGTAACCTTTGACATCATGCTACAAAACTTTGACGTTTGCGTAAACGTCAAAAAATGCGTGTCCCGCATTTTGCGCTGCACTGCGCGTCCGCGACGGCGTCTCTCCTCCCGCAAACAGAATGCGACCAAATCGTTAAAAAATTTCCGCGGCAGTTAACGGCTTGTTTACCACGTTTGGCGAAAGTGCGTGGTGAAACGGTCAATGCTGCTCCAGTCCTGTCTCCGCGTCGTCGCAGTCTTGTCCGGATCGGCAGCAGACCGGCATGGCAGATCGCCAGCCTTCGAAGCGGCCGGTCATGGCCGATGGAAGAGGCGAAGATTAAGATGAACGGATCGCGACCGCATAATTCCGGCTCTGGCACCCCGTCTTACGGCGGCGGCGAGCGTTCGTCGCTGGATGCGCTGAACCGGACGATCGAAGGTCTCGAATCGCGCATAGAAGGATTGATGGGCAACGCCGCCCGCGAGCCGAAATACCGGGCGCCCGAACGGGACGTTCCGCAGCGCCCCGATCCCGTATCCGAAATCATGCAGCGCCAGCGCGCCCTTGCGGCAAGCCGCGACGAGGTCGCCGGCCGTGGCGAGCGTTATGCCACGCAGGCCCGCCAGCCGGCGCCGCGCAACGCCTATCCCGACGAGCGGCGCACCTCGCCGCTGCGCGAAGCGCTCGCCCAGCGCGAGGCTCTTGCGCAACGCGACGCTCTTGCCCAACGCGACATGGCGCAGCGCGCAGCGGCCCCCGCTGCCGTTCGCGCGCCGCTGCGCGATCCCGCTCCCCAGCGGGAAACCTTCAGCCGTCCGGTCGAGCCGCGGCAGGATGCCGCCGTCGCCGACATCGCCCAGGCGCTGCTCGGCCTGCGCAAGGAACTGAAAGCCGATATCGCCGACGGCCTGTCGCGCGAGATGACGGCGCTGCGCAACGAAATCCGCGGCATCACCGCCGAAGCCGCGAAGGGCGAGGCCGGCCTTGCCGACATCCGCGGCGACCTGCAGTGGCTTTCCGAAAGCATCGCCCAGCTCGGCCGTCAGGCGCCGCCGGCCCAGGCCGACGCGCTGAAGGTGGAATTCGACGAGTTGCGCACCCTCATCGACGGACTTGCCCGCGAAGACGGCATGCGCCGCATGGAAGACCGCTGGAGCGCGGTCGAGGACCGGCTGTCGCATTTCGATTCCAACCGCGACGACGAGCTGGTGGCGCTCGCCTACCGCCTCGACGAGATCAAGTCGCAGATCGGCGGCATCAACAGCACCTCGGCCATCCACGCGCTGGAAGACAAGCTGGTTTCCATGGCCCAGGCCGTGGAAATGCTCAGCCGTCATGTGCAGCCGGATGACAGCCGTTTTGCCTCGCGCTTTGCCGATCTCGACATGCGCCTCGACGAGATCAGCCGCGCCATCGTTTCCAGCGGCCGCACGGCATCGAGCATCGATGCCGCCGCCGTCGATCGTGTCGAAAACCGCCTTGCCGATCTCGCCCACCAGATCGACATGCTGTCGCGCCCGGCCGACAACGGCGTGTCGAACCGCATCGAAGCGCTCGCCGTCCGGGTTGAGCAGCTTGCCAATGAAGAAGCGGCCGTTCGCCTCGAAGAACGTCTCGACCAGCTGTCGCTGATGTTCGAGCGCTCGCAGAAGAACGTCCAGCCCGATCTCACCGGCTATCTCAGCGATATCTCCCGCAAGATCGATGCGCTCGATCAGGGCGATGTCAACGAGGCGCTGGCCGAGCGTCTGGACGATCTCGCCCGCCGCATCGATGCGCTGGATGCCCCGACGGAAGCCTATCCGATCGGCGATCGCTTCGCGCGTCTGGAAGGCCAGCTGGCCGATATCGCCATCCGTCTCGAAGAGACCCATGCAGCCCCTTACGACGACAGCACGGCGCTGCGCGGCCTGCAGGATCAGATCGCCAATCTTTCCGCCCTCGTCAGCGAGCCGCGCCCGGTTGCATCAGCCGTTGCAAGCCTGCCGGCCGATCTCGAAAACCGCATGGGCGCGCTGGAAGATTATCTGGCGACCAGCGACGAATACATCATCGAAGCCGCCCGCCAGGCGGCCGAAGCGGTCATGGATGCCTATCAGCGCTCCGGCGGCATGCCCTCGGCTTCCGCCGGTAGCGATATTGCCGCGATCTCGGCGCTCGCCGGCGATCTGAAGGTTCTGGAAGAACTCAGCCGCTCCAGCGAGGAGCGCACCGCGCGCACCTTCGAAGCGCTGCACGAAACCCTCGTCCATATCGCTGAAAAGCTCGAACGCCTCGAAGACGGCGGCTATCGCGACGAGGCTCCCCGTCCGTTCGGCATGCGTGAGGCCGGCTTCGTGCCGCCGCAGATGCCGAAGGCGGCCGAGCCGGATTACGAAGACCCTTTCGCACAATATAATGATCAGGAGCCCCTGAAGCGCGACATGCGCGAACAGGCAAGCTCGGTTTCGCCCTCGGTTCTGATGCAGACGGCGGCGGATGAGGATGTGGTCACGGCGCTCCGCGACGAGGACCATATCGCCGAAGACGGCGCTATCTCCACCGAAGCCCGCCCGGTCGCGAAGAAGGGCCTGCTCGCAGGCCTCGCCCAGCGTTTCGCCGGCAAGCGCAACGAGGTTGCACGCGCCGACAGCCGCCAGACGGTCGAGCCGACGCCGTCGATCGATGCTGCCGATACGATCGCTCCCGATGTCGCCAACCAGTTGCTTGAGCCCGGTTCGGGCATGCCGGATGTGAAGAAGATTCTCGAGCGCGTGCGCGCCGGTCAGGCAAACCGCGGCGATATCGCGCCCGGCGAAGCTGACAAGGCCGATTTCATCGCCGCCGCGCGCCGTGCCGCCCAGCTTGCGGTCGAAGAATCCGATACGCTCGGCCAGCGTGGCCGTGTCGCCGCGCCGGCTTCCCCGGTCGGTGGCGCCTTTGCCCGCCATCGCCGCCCGATCCTTATGGCGGTCGGCGCCGTGTTGCTCGCCATCATGTCCTATCCGCTGGTCAACACGCTGATCCGTGGCGAGCGCGCTCCGGTCGCAGCCCCGGTTGCCATCGAACAGCAGGCCGAGGCGCCGGTCCAGGCCGAAATCCCCGCGCAGGTCGAAACGAAGAATGCCGCCGTTGCTCCGGCCACGGAGGAGGTCGCGCCGCTGTCGACCCTGCAGCCGCAGGATGGCGACCTCGAACCGGCAACGCCCGAAAACGCCGCACAGCCTGCTGCCAAGTCGCTCGAAGACGGTGCCGCGATCACCGAGCCGGCACCGATGGCAGCCGCAACGGCGACGCAGGAGCCTGCCAAGAACGGCGCCGATCTGCTCACGTCCCCCACGGACACCGCGATGGCGCCGGGCAGCTTCACAGCCACGCCGCCGCAGCCGGACAATGCTTTCGCCGCCCCGGCAAAGCCGGTCGAGCCGGTCGCCGTTCCCGCCGAAATCACCCAGCCGGCGCTGGTCGAGGCCGTCAAGGGCGGCGATCCGCTCGCCTATTTCGAAGTCGGCGCGATCTACACCGAAGGTCGCGGCGTCAAGGCAAACCTTGCCGAGGCCGCCAAATGGTACCAGCGCGCCGCCGATCAGGGCCTCGTTCCGGCCGAATACCGACTGGCGACGCTCTATGAAAAGGGCACCGGCGTTTCCCGCGATCTCGAAAAGGCCAAGACGCTCTATATGGATGCCGCCCGGAAGGGCAATGCCAGCGCCATGCACAATCTTGCCGTCATCCTCGCCAACGGCGGTGAAGCGGCGCCCGATTTCGCAGAGGCCGGCAAGTGGTTCGCCAAGGCGGCCGATCTCGGCCTGCGCGACAGCCAGTACAATCTCGCGATCCTTTATGCGCGCGGCAATGGCGTGAAGCAGGATCTGGCGGAGTCCTACAAGTGGTTTGCGGCTGCTGCCAAGAGTGGCGACACCGATGCCGCCCAGAAGCGCGAGGACGTCGCCAAGGCGATGAAGCCCGAGCAGCTGAAGGACGCCAAGGCCCGCTTCGAAGCGTGGAAGCCTTTGGACGTCGATGACAAGGCCAACAACGTCGTCGTACCGGACGCCTGGCTCGGCAAGAGCCCGACGACCGCCACCGTCGACATGTCCAAGGCGATCCGCAACATCCAGGCGATCCTCAACAACAACGGTTTTGATGCCGGCAAGCCGGATGGTAAGATCGGCACGAAGACGACGCTCGCCATCAAGGCCTTCCAGAAATCGATCGGTCAGGAGCCGAACGGCCAGATCAACGACGCCCTCGTTCGCGAACTTCTGAAGCGGAACGGATAAGCGACGCCTGCGGCCCCAATAATGCCGCAGAGCAACCGGAAAAGTTTGGCCCAATAGGCCAGGATGTCGGATGTGCTTGCCCTGCCTTGGCGGCGGGGCGGGCGCATTTGCGGCAGGCCGATGATTTAAGCGGGTATGAACCCTCTCTTCATTCATGGACGGCTATCATGGTCGCCGCGGTTCAGCCCTTCCGGGCAAAAAAGAATTTGGATGCGGTCTCGCAGGCATAACGGGCGAGGTGGTATCGGCTTATCGGGGTTCGAGTTGTGACGATCTACCTGCCTATTGCGGAATTGTCGGTCAATATCCTGATCATTCTCGGCATGGGCGCGGCCGTGGGCTTCCTGTCCGGCATGTTCGGCGTCGGCGGCGGCTTCCTGATCACTCCGCTCCTGATCTTCTACAACATCCCCCCCGTCGTCGCGGTCGCCACCGGTGCAAACCAGGTCGTGGCGTCCTCGATTTCCGGCGCGATCACCCATTTCCGGCGCGGCACCATCGATATCAAGCTCGGCACCGTGCTGCTCTGCGGTGGTCTTGCCGGGGCGACCGTCGGCATCTGGCTGTTTGCGCTGCTGCGCCGGCTCGGCCAGCTCGATCTCGTGATTTCGCTCGCCTATGTGCTGCTGCTCGGCACCGTCGGCTCGCTGATGCTGTGGGAAAGCATCAATGCCCTGCGCCGCGCTGCCCGCAACGAACAGGTCCAGCTCAAGCGGCCCGGCCATCACAACTGGGTGCATCGCCTGCCGCTGAAGATGCGCTTCAAGAAATCCAAGATCTACCTGAGCGTTATCCCGGTTGCGGCACTCGGTTTCTGCATCGGCGTGCTCACCTCGGTCATGGGTGTCGGCGGCGGTTTCATCATGGTGCCGGCGATGATCTATCTCCTGCGCATCCCGACCAATGTCGTGGTCGGCACCTCGCTGTTCCAGATCATCTTCGTGTCCGCCTATACGGTGATCGTGCAGGCGACGGCGAACTATACGGTCGATATCGTGCTTGCCTTCGTGCTGATGGTCGCCGGCGTCGTCGGCGCGCAATATGGCGTGCGCGTCGGCCAGCGGCTGCGAGGCGAACAGCTGCGCGCGCTGCTGGCGCTGCTGGTGCTTGCCGTCGGCATCCGGCTTGCCGTCGAACTCGTCATCCCGCCGAAGGAAATCTATTCGGTCGTTTCCGCGGGGCTCGGCTACTGATGCGCATCCTTGCCGCCCTTTTCCCGCTCCTGCTTTTCGTTGCAGCCCCTGCGCAGGCCGAGCCGCAGGATTTCCCCGAAAAGCTCGATATCGGCATCTCCACCGACGAGATCGCCATCACCTCGGATTTCCGCGGTGCCGATCTCACCATCTTCGGCGCCATCGATGGCTTCAACGCCAATCTGCTGGCCCAAGGCAAATACAACATCGTCGTGGCGCTCGAAGGGCCGAAGGAAAGTTCGACGGTGCGCAAGAAGCAGCGCATCTTCGGCATCTGGATCAACACCAGCTCGATGACCTTCGAACTGGTGCCGGAATCCTACTCGTTGTCGAGCACCCGCGATATCGAGACCATCGCCCCGCCCGACCAGATGAACAATATGGGCATCGGCGTGAACCATATGCCGCTGACGCCGGTGGGCTATATCGGCGACGGCTCGAGTGTCGGCGAGTTCAGGGATGCCTTCCGCCGTCTGCGCGAGGCGACCGGCGTCTACCAGCGCGACCCCGGCGGCGTGCAGTTCATCAGCTCCAGCCTGTTCAAGGCCTCGGTGCGCCTGCCCGCGGATGTGCCGAACGGCGTGCATGTGGTGCGCGCCTATCTTTTCCGCGAGGGCGTGTTCGTTGCCGCGAAGGCTTTGCCGCTTCGGGTGGTCAAGACCGGTCTCGAAGAGGCAATCACCCAGGCCGCCCATAAAAGGCCGTTCCTCTACGGCATCGTCGCCGTGCTTCTCGCCCTCGTCACCGGCTGGGTCGCCAGCGTTGTCTTCCGCCGCGATTGATCCGCTTTGCGAGCGGCCGAAAACGCGCTATTCCGACGGAAACATCAGGAGAGTGATCCATGAAGCCGATTTTCGTTCAGCTGCAATGCGCGCCGGGCAAGACCTACGAGGTCGCAGACGAGATTTATCGCAAGGAAATCGTCTCGGAGATGTATTCGACCAGCGGCGACTACGACCTGATGATCAAGGTCTATGTCGATGAGGACCAGGATATCGGCAAGTTCATCAACGACAACATCGCCACCGTGCCCGGCATCAACCGTTCGCTGACGACGCTGACCTTCAACGCCTTCTAAGACGGCAGCAAGGCCCGATATCTCCTTCCCTGTTCCAACGGCTGTAATGCCGTGGCTTCCGGCCACGGCATGTTTTCGCGCGTCTCCAGCCGATTGCATTTCAGGAGCACTTTGTTATGATCGACTGATTGCAATATGCAATCGGATTGGCGACAGCTCGGAGGAGAAGGTCATGCGCAAGCTCATCGTCTGGAATCTCATGACGCTCGACGGCTATTTCGAAGGTACCAAGCCTTGGGATATCGGGTTCCACACACTCGTCTGGGGCAACGATCTGGAGGAGTTCAGCCGCCAGCAACTCGGTCATGAATGCGACCTGCTGGTCTTCGGCCGCAAGACCTATGAAGGCATGGCTGCCTACTGGACGACGGCGGAAGAGGAAGACGAAATCAAGACCCAGATGAACGGCATCGCCAAGATCTGCGTCTCCCGCAGCTTGACGGAAGCAACGTGGAACAACACCCGTCTTGTCCATGATCCGGTCATGGAACTGACGAAACTCAAGCAGCAGCCGGGAAAGACCATCTTCATCTTCGGCAGCGCCGAACTGGTGGACAGCCTGCTGGACGCCGGCCTCATCGACGAAATCCGCCTCTGCCTCGTGCCCGTCGTGCTCGGCGGCGGCAATCCGCATTTCAAGCCATCCGGTCATTCGCGGCCGATGGCCTTGCTGGAAGCCCGCCCGTTGGAAAATGGGGGCGTTATTTTGCGTTACAAGGTCGGTGCTGCAGCTTAGCGGGTGGTCTCAGCCTACCAGGTTTCCAAACGGTACCGAGTAGATCCGGTCGCGCCCGAGCATATGAGCGACGAGGCGAGGGCGGTCGAAGAGGCCGGTGAGCGCTTTGTGGCGCAGATCCAGCCCGCCGGTGGTGACGCCGAAGGCGGGCATGATCATCCGCGTGCCATCCGTCGCGAAACAGGCGCGGCGGACGCGTTTTTCGCGGCGCACGACGGTCGCGGCCGGGTGGAGATGGCCGGCGATTTCGCCCTCAGCATTGTCAGCCGACGGCTCATGGCGAAACACCAGATTGGAGAGGTGCAGCACATCCATCGAGATGCCGGGTAGGGTCGCGGCGCCATCCGGGTCATGATTGCCGTTGATCCAGACCCATTCGCGCCCCCGCGCCATGTCCTCGATCATCTGGCGGAATTGGGATGGCATCAGGCTTGAGCCGACCCGGTCATGGAAATTGTCGCCGAGGCTGATGACGATCTTCGGATCGTGCCGGGCAACGATCGCGTCGAGGATGCGCAGCGTCGCGAGCGTATCGTAGGGCGGCAGCATCATGCCGCGGCGGGCGAAGGCCGAGCCTTTTTCCAGATGCAGATCGGAAACGACGAGCACGCCGAGATCGGGCAAATGCAATCCGCCTAGCGGGTCGCAGAAGCCGGCGATCCCGTTGATCTCGATCCGCTCCGACAGTGCCGGATAGGCGGCGGATGCGGTCCTGTTGGCGAAGGCAAGGCGGTGCATGCGGTCCAGTCGTTGTCTCTAGCGGCGCTCAGTGGCCAGCCATGATTTCGTTCATCAGTTCATCTGCCGCTTCCGCCAGCAGGACATCCTGCGCATCGCCGGCGACGGTTTCGCGGCCGATTTCCAGCATGATCGGCACGGCCAGCGGCGAAACCCGGTCCAGCCGTTGGTGGCGGATATGGCTCTTGATTCGCATCAGCATATTCCCAAGCCGGCCGATATCCAAAAGCCCGGTCGCCGCATCGTTGCGGGTGGCTTCGAGCAGGATGTGGTCGGGCTCATGGCTGCGCAACACGTCGTAGATGAGATCGGCCGAAACCGTCACCTGCCGGCCGGTCTTTTCCTTGCCGGGATGCCGCTGGTCGATGAGCCCGGCAATGACGGCGCAATTGCGGAAGGTGCGTTTCAAAAGGAAGCTTTCGTTCAGCCACGCCTCGAGATCGTCGCCGAGCATATCTTCGTCGAACAGTTCGGAAAGCGATGGCTTACCTTTTTTGAACGCGGCGCCCATGTCGTCCAGACCCCAGATCGCCAGCGAATAATCCGTGGCGACAAAGCCGAGGGGTTTCAAGCCTGCCCGATCGAGACGGCGGGTCAGCAGCATGCCGAGCGTCTGGTGCGCCAGCCGGCCCTCGAAGGCATAGGAGACCATGAAATGCCGCTTGCCGTGCGGAAAGGTCTCGATCATCAGTTCGTCCTCCTTCGGCAGGCGGGAGAAATCCTTCTGCAGCGAAAGCCAATCCCGCACCTGCTCCGGCAGGCTCGCATGCCGGCTCGGGTCCGCCAGCATTTTTCGCACCTGCGCGGCGAGATAGGTGGAGAGCGGAAACTTGCCGCCGGCGTAAGACGGCACTTTCGGATCGAGCGTATAGCCCTGGCTCACCAGGCATTCGTTTTCGCGAATGCCTTCGAAGCGCAGCACCTTGCCGGAAAACAGGAAGGTATCGCCCGGCGACAGCATTTCGAGAAAATATTCCTCGACCTTGCCGAGCGACATGCCGCCGCGACCAAGGGTGCCGCGGGCATTGCGCTTCACCAGACGTACATTGAGCATCGGCGATTCGATGATCGTGCCGATATTCAGCCGGTATTGCTGGGCGACCTGCGGGTTGGAAACGCGCCAAAGCCCTTCCTTGGTCTTTCGAATTTTGGCGTAGCGTTCATAGGTGCGCAGCGCATAGCCGCCGGTCGCCACAAAATCGATAATGCGTTCGAAGGTCTCCCAGGAAAGATCGACATAGGGCCAGGCACTGGTGATCTCAGCGTAGAGATCGAGCGGATCGAAGGGGGCGGCGCAGGCCATGCCGAGCACGTGCTGGGCCAGCACATCGAGCGCGCCACGCCCGACCGGCGGCGTATCCTGCGCGCCCAGATAATTGGCATCGAGCGCCGCCTGGCACTCCATCACCTCGAAACGATTTGCCGGCACGAGGAGGGCGCGGCTCGGCTCGTCCATGCGGTGGTTGGCGCGACCGATGCGCTGGGCAAGCCGGCTTGCCCCCTTTGGCGCGCCGACATGGATCACCATATCGACATCGCCCCAGTCGATGCCGAGATCGAGCGTCGAGGTTGCGACGACGGCGCGTAGCTTGTTTTCGGCCATGGCCGCTTCCACCCGCCGCCGCTGGGCGACATCGAGCGAGCCGTGATGCAGCGCGATCGGCAGATTATCGTCGTTGATGGTCCAGAGTTCCTGGAAAAGCCGCTCTGCCTGGCTGCGGGTGTTGACGAAGAGCAGGGTCGTCTTCGTATCGCGTATCGCCTCATAGACCGCCGGCATGGCATAGGTTGCCTGGTGGCCCGACCACGGCACGCGCTCTTCGGTCTTCAGGATACTGATTTCGGGCTTGGCACCCCCCGTCACGGTGATGAGCCCGGCATGCCGGTTTTCATCCGGCACCTGTGCCACCAGCCAGCGCTGCAGGTCCATGGGGTCGGCGACGGTAGCGGAAAGGCCGATGGTCTGCAGGTTCGGCTGAAGCCGCCGCAACCGCGAAAGTCCGAGCGACAGCAGGTGCCCGCGCCTGGAGGTGACGAGCGAATGCAGTTCGTCGAAGACGACGTATCGCAAATCCTTGAAGAAACGCTCCGCCTCGCCGTTGGCGAGGAGAAGGGCAAGCTGTTCCGGTGTCGTCAGCAGGATATCGGGCGGGTTGAGTTTCTGGCGCTGGCGCTTGGCCTGCGGCGTGTCGCCGGTGCGGTTTTCGATGCGCACCGGCAGGCCCATTTCGGTCACCGGCTTCATCAGGTTGCGTTCGATATCGACGGCCAGCGCCTTGAGCGGCGAGATGTAGAGCGTGTGAATGCCGGTAAAGGCCGATCCCGGGGGTATCTTGCCGCGCTCCGTCAATGACACCAACGAGGGCAGGAAGCCGGCGAGCGTCTTGCCGGCGCCGGTCGGCGCGATCAAGAGCATGCTTTCGCCGCACTGAACCCGTGAGAGCAGATCGAGCTGATGGGCGCGCGGGCTCCAGCCCTTTTCCGCGAACCAGCGCAGGAAGGGAGCGGGAAGTGTGATGGGCTCATAGGTGGCCCTTGCGGAATCGATCTGGTTCACGCGAACAAATGTAGATCAAACCGCGCGGAATTGAAGGGTCATCAGAAATTCGGTGCCCTTGTGTGCGGTTGGGTGTAGGATACACCATGAGCGAAGCCCAGTCTCTTTTCACGATGCTGCGCCAGATCGCGCAGCCCGCTATCGTCGATGCCATCGAGCGCTTTGTCAGGGATGCGCCCGACCGCCGGCTCTGCCGTGTCAACCCGCTCGCCTTCGCCGCCGAGCATGGGCTGGACGAGGAGCAGACCATCAACGCGTTCCTGCATGCTTCCCAGCTTGGCCTGTTCGAATTGTCCTGGAATGTGCTGTGCCCCGGTTGCGGCGGTGTGCTCGATGCCAATACTTCGCTGCGCACCGTCCAGAGCGACACCTATAGCTGCGCGCTGTGCGCGGCGGGCTATGAGCCGACGCTCGACGAAATGGTTGAGGTGACCTTCACCATTAGCCCCCGCATCCGTCACATCGAGGCCCACAATCCCGAGCAGCTGTCGCCGACCGAATATTTCCGGCAAATCTACTGGGGGTCGGGCATCGAACTGCCCGAAGAAGGTTTTGAAGCCAAGGTCGATGAATTCGTGCTGGAAGCGCTCGAACTGCCGCCGGGGGAAAAGGCCGTCATCTCGCTGCAGCTTCCGGCCGAATTCGTGATCATCTTCGAGCCGGTGACCCATGCGGCCCAGTTCATCGACGTGAAAGGCTCGCCCACCCGCGAGAGGCAAAACCTGACCATGATCTTCGACCGCGGCTTCCGTCACAGCGAAACGCTGGAGATGCAACCGGGGCCGCTGCGCCTCTCGGTCGAAAACCATACCGAGGTTCGCACGCTGCCGTCCGTCTGCGTCGCCAATGAAGCCCTGCACGACCTGCTCGGCCGCCGCCGTCCGTTCCTGACGGCAAAGCGCCTGCTCTCCAACCAGACGTTTCGCGATATCCACCGCACCGATACGGTCGAAGTCGATCAGCGCCTGAAGATCACCAGCCTGACCTTCCTGTTCACCGATCTGCGCGGATCGACCGAGCTTTACGAGCGGGTCGGCGATCTCGCCGCCTTCGATCTGGTGAAGACCCATTTCTCGATTTTGCGGGATATTGTCGGCGCGCAGGCCGGTGCCGTCGTGAAAACTATCGGCGATGCGGTGATGGCCACCTTCCCGGTGCCGAGCAGCGCGCTGCTTGCGGCGATGCGCATGCGCGATGCCATGCGCACGCTCAACGACGAGCGCGGCAGCGAGGACCTGCTGCTGAAGATCGGCATTCACGAAGGCCCCTGCATTGCGGTCAGCCTCAACGAGCGGCAGGATTATTTCGGGCAGACGGTCAACATCGCCTCCCGTGTGCAGCATCTGGCGACCTCAAGGGAGATTTTCGCGACCGGGGCCGTGCTCGACGATCCCGGTGTTCTGCAGCTTCTGGCCGGTCGAGGGCTCAATCCGCTATCGCAAAGCGTTGCGCTGCGGGGCGTCGCCGATGAGGTCAGGGTCTTTTCTATCCCCTGATCCTCAGAGCGCGATGTAGCGGTCGGCGCGATGGTTGACGGCCACGAACAGGTTCAGCACCACGGCACCGAGTACCGAATAGAACACGACCGGCGGCGTCGTGACGAAGAAGGCGGCCGCCAGCACGCAGAGGTCGATGCCGAGCTGCACCAGGCCGGCGCGGATGCCGAAACGCTCCTGCACGTAGACGCCGAGAATGCCGACGCCGCCGAGGCTGGCGCGGTGGCGATAGAGCGCCAGCACCCCATAACCCAGAAGCAGGCCGCCGAGCAGCGCCGCCCAAGCGGGATGCACCGAGGCGATCTTGAAGACATCCGCCTGAATATTGGTGAGCAGCGAGGTGATGCCGATGGCGATGAAGGTCTTTACCGTGAAGGCCATGCCGAGCTGCTTCCAGGAGAGATAGAAGAACGGCAGGTTGAGCAGGAAGAAGGCAAGGCCGAAATTCACGCCGAAGGCATAGTGCAACAGGAAGGCGACACCCGCCGTGCTGCCGGTGAGCAGGCCGGCGCTTGCCAGCACGTAAAGCCCGAGCGACGCGACGAGGCTGCCGGAAAAGATGCCCTGCACGTCTTCGACCGCCGTATGGCGCGTCGCGCTGGTGTTCCAGAAGCCAAGGGCACTCATAAGCTGGGTCATCGCGCGATCTCCGGATGCGGCAGGCAAAAAGGGCAGTCCGGCGGGACCGGCTGCTGATGTCGAGATTGATTTTTCCGGGGAAACCGGTGTTCGCCCTTCAGCGAATGAGCGGATTTTCAGGCTTTTCGCCGATGCAATCAAGCAAAATATGTAAGCAATGCTGACCTATTTTGAAATAGCAAGAATCATGCGCCGGGCTTGCCCTTCGCCGCAAGAAACAGAATGCCGAAAACCGGCTTTCCGCCATCATCGCGAATGGCCGTGCGGCTGATTTCGGTAAGGGCAAAGCCTTTGTCCTCGGCAAGCCCCCGGACATAGGCTTCGCTATGCGCATAGCGTAGCGAAGGACGCAGCGCGAACCTCGTTTCCGACGTGCTTTCGCCGGCTTCCAGATCCTCGACGGAAAAGGCAAACAGCCCGCGATCCGAAAGCAGCCGGTCGACGATCTCAAACACGCCTTCGAGATTGCCGAGATACATCAGCACGTCGGCGGCGCTGACGAGATCGGCACGGCCAGCCTTGCGCTCCGCATCGAAAAGCCCGCAGGCTTCCGCGGAAAGCGAAAGATCGGCCTGTCCCAACCGGTCGTAAAGCTTCTTGGCTTCGGCTTTGGCCAGCATGTTGGCGGAAAGATCGACACCTTCGAGAGTATCGGTCGCTTCCCTGATTTCCGAGCCAAAAAGGCCGGTGCCGCAGCCGAGGTCGATCGTGTGGGCAAAGCGGGCCTTGCCGGCATGGTTGGCGATGAGCGCTGCAAGCTTCCGCGGCACGGTGTAGTTCAGCCGCTCGACCAGCGCTGCGTCGAACCGGTCGGCATAATCGTCGAACAGCCGCTCGACATAGGAACTTGGCGGCTGCTCGGGGGTCTCGGCATCCCCCAGCAGCGCAAGCTTCAGCCCGGCGCCGAAGATATCGTCGGGATTAAGTTCCAGCACCCGTTTCAGCGCCTTTGCCGCGGCCTCTTTCCCGCCGGATTTTTCCTCATAGTCGGCGAGCCGGAACCAGCCTGCCGCCCAGTCGGGCACCAGTTCCAGCGCCTGGCGCATCAGGTCTGCGGCATCCGCATGGTCGCCGGTCTCGGCGAGCATGTTAGCATATTCGGCGCGGCGGTCGGCGATCAGGTCGCCGGAGGACAGCTGATGAAGGTTCATGGGGTACCTCTGGTCCCGGAAGACTGAAATGGCAAGCGGGATTTTCCCGGCGAAGGCTGGCGTCTTGCCCCGAGGGGCGCGGCAGCTTATGGGGATGGTAAACAGGAGATTTCCAGATGGCCGATGGCCTCAACAGAATTCTGGGCGATTCGCCCGGCCGGGTGATCGTCAAGCTGCTCGTCGTTTCGATCGTCGTCGGCTTCATCATGTCGGTGCTCGGCTTCACGCCCTATGACCTAATCTATGGTATCAGGGATTTCGTCCTCGATCTCTGGCGTTCCGGCTTTGCGGCGCTCGGCCGTGTCGGCGATTATCTCCTGATCGGCGCCGCGGTGGTCATCCCCGCCTTCATCATCATCCGGTTGTTCAGCTACAGACGTTGATATGCAAAACCTTGTCCCCCGGCGCGGCCTCCTGAAGGCCGGCGCTTTTCTCTCGCTTGCGGCCCTTGCTGGCTGCGTCAGCACTAAACCCGAAAAGCCCTCCGGCAACGGCAGCGACCAGACCGAGGCGACGCTCGGCTATGTCAATGCGCTGCGCAAGGAAAAGGGCCTGTCGCCGCTTTCCAACGACCCGGTCGCTGCGGCCGCAGCGCTTTCGCAGGCAAGCCGCATGGCGAAAAACGGCAAGATGAGCCACCTGATCGGCTTCCGCGACAGCTTTCTCGACCGGATGAAGGGACAGGGTGTTGCCCTGCCGGCTGCGGAAAACATCGCCGCCGGGCAGGACGACGCCGAAAGCGCCTATCAGGCCTGGTATCGCTCGCCGAAACATCTGGAAAACATGCTGGGCAGCGGTTATCGCGGCTTAGGGGTAGCGGTCGTCAGAAATCCCGCTTCCGGAAACCGGCCTTATTGGGCCATGGTGCTTTCCTCTTCCGGTTGATTCCCCGATGTGGGCTCCGGGCAGGATAACCGAACGGAACCACGCCGATGACGACAGCCGAAAAGATCGATGACAATGCCCATGGTGCCGGGCCGTTCCTCGTCACCAACCGGCTGATCCTATCGATCGCCATCCCGATGACGCTCGGTTTCCTCACCACGCCGCTGCTGGGGCTGGTGGATACCGCCGTCGTCGGCCGTCTCGGTCAGGCGACGCTGCTGGCCGGTCTAGCGGTCGGCGCCATCCTCTTCGACCTGATCTTCACTACCTTCAATTTCCTGCGCGCATCGACGACCGGGCTTGTGGCCCAGGCCTTCGGCCGCGGCGACCGGGCGGAAGAGCAGGCCGTCTTCTGGCGGTCGATGGTGATCGCCGTCGTCAGCGGTATCGCCATCGTGCTGATCTCGCCGCTTGTGCTCTCGGCCGGTCTCTGGCTGCTGGCGCCGGGGCCGGAGGTGGCCGAGGTCACCCGCACCTATTTCCTCTATCGCATCCTCTCCGGCCCCTTCGCGCTCGCCAATTATGCCATTCTCGGCTTCGTGCTTGGTCGCGGACAGGGCACGACCGGCCTTCTGCTCCAGACGCTGATCAACGGCGTCAACATCGTGCTGTCGATCTTCCTCGGCCTCCATCTGGGCTGGGGCGTGATGGGCGTGGCGCTCGCCACCGTCACCGGCGAGACCATCGGCGCGATCGTCGGCTTCGCCATCGTCTGTTCCCGTTTCGACCGCGCGATTGCACCGACCTGGGCCGAAATCTTCTCCATGGCGCGGCTGAAGCCGCTCTTCGGCCTCAACCGCGATATCATGATCCGCTCCTTCGTGCTGCTGGCCGCCTTCACGCTGATGACGCGCATCGGCACGAGCTTCGGCCCGGTGACGCTGGCCGCCAATGCCGTGCTGATGAGCATCTTTCTGCTGGCCGGCTATTATCTCGATGGTCTTGCCAACGCGGCCGAGCAATTGACGGGCCGTGCGATCGGCGCCCGTTTCCGCCCGGCTTTCGACCGGGCATTGAAGATGACCGCCACATGGTCGCTGGCGCTGGCCGCAATGACGACCGTCGCCTTCTTCATCGTCGGTGATCGGTTGATCGATACCTTGACGACGGCGGCCGATGTCCGCGCGGTCGCCTACGAATACATGCCCTGGGCCGCGATCACGGCGATCACCGGCGCGCTCGCCTTCCTGATGGATGGCGTCTTCATCGGCGCCACGTGGTCGCGGGATATGCGCAACATGATGCTGCTCGCCTTCGCCGGCTATGTCGCGGCGCTATTGGTGCTCGTGCCGCTGTTCGGCAATCACGGGCTTTGGGCCGGGCTCAATCTTTTCCTGCTCTTCCGCGGCGTCTTCCTGCTGGCGCTGGTGCCGCGGCGGGCGAGGGCGAGCTTCGCTTAAAAGCGGCTGGCCCACTGATCCGTCTTGCTGCCGCGGATGTCCGATATCGAGGACAGATTTTCGCGGTCGCAAATTTCCGAAAGCCCGCGGATGATGCGGCTGGCCAGCAACGGCCCTTCATAGACCATGCAGGAATAGAGCTGCACGAGATCGGCGCCGGCCCGGATTTTCTCCGCCGCCGTTTCCGCCGAGGAAACACCGCCTACGCCGATGATCGGCAAGTCAGGCCCGACGCGCTTGCGCATCTTGGCGAGAACGGCGGTGGAACGGGCAAACAGCGGCTTGCCGGAAAGCCCGCCGGCCTCCTTCGCCTGCGTCTGGTCCTTCAGCCCGTCGCGCGACAGCGTCGTGTTGGAAACGATCAGCCCGTCGAGCTTGTGGTCGAGCACTTCGGCGGCGATGTCGTCCATGCCTTCCTCGGTGAGATCGGGCGCGATCTTGAGGAACACCGGCACATGCCGTCCATTCTTTTTCGCTTCGTCGTCGCGGGCGGCGAGCACGGCGGAAAGCAGCGCGGCAAGGCTTTCGCGCGCCTGCAGGTCCCGCAGGCCCGGCGTGTTGGGCGAAGAGATATTGGCCGTGAAATAGCGGGCGAGCGACGCGAAACGGCGGATGCCCGCGACATAATCGGCAATGCGGTCGGCACTGTCCTTGTTGGCGCCGATATTGACGCCGATCAGGCCATTGCCGCGCAGCTTCGAAAGCCGCTCATAGGCCGCCTCATGGCCGGCATTGTTGAAGCCGAGACGGTTGATCACGGCTTCATCGTCCACCAGCCGGAAGATGCGGGGCTTGTCGTTGCCGGCCTGCGGCTTCGGCGTGATGGTGCCGATCTCGGTGAAGCCGAAGCCGAGCTTCAGGATTTCCTCCGGCACCTCGGCGTTCTTGTCGTAGCCTGCGGCAAGCCCCAGCGGATTGGCAAAAGTCAGGCCGGCGATCGTCTGCGTCAGCCGCGGATCGGCTGGCACGCTGCAAGCTGGCACCAGCCCGGTTTTCAGCGCCTTGATCGAAAACCCATGGGCGGCTTCGGGATCGAAAAGAAACAGGCCGCGGCGGCCGAGCGACTGGAAAAGATCGAGCATCAGGCAAGCTCCGGAAAGATATGGGCGCCATCGCTGCCGAGCGGCAGCGGCTTTTCCCAGAGGACGGCGGAAAGCGGCAAGGTGCCGTAGAGATGGGGAAAGAGATCACCCCCGCGGGACGGCTCATAGACCAGCGCTTCCCCAAGCGTTCCGCCGTCGACGGCGACGAGCATCAGCCTGTCCTGGCCGGCAAAATGGCGGGCGGCGGTTTCCACGGCTTGAGCGGCTGTCGAGAAATGGATGAAGCCATCGGCGTGATCGACCGGGGCGCCCTTGAATTCTCCACTTTTCAGCGCATCTTGCCACAGAGTTGTCGGAACGATTTTGTAGATGATCCTGGACATGCCGCCACCTCCTGACCGGGGGATATCGCAGCCGGATTGCCGCAATTGCGGCCGAAAGTCCACTAGTGCGAGGGCATTGGGTGCAGATTTTGGGCAGGAGAGACGTTATGAACAGATTGCTTTGGCCGATGCTTGCCGTGGCGGGTCTCGCTGGTGGCGTCGCCGCCGTCGTGCCGGTGGAGGCGCAGGAGCCCGCTCCGGGCCGCTACAGCATGCAGCGCACAGATAGCGGCATCGCCCGGCTTGATACGGAGACCGGCGAGGTCTCGCTCTGCCAGGAGAAGGACGGGCAGATGGTCTGCCGCATCGCCGCCGATGAGCGCACCGCCTTCGAACTGGAACTCGATCTCCTGACCAAGCGCGTTGAAACCTTGGAAAATGCCCTTCAG
Source organism: Rhizobium sp. Root1212 (assembly GCF_001424985.1). Taxonomy (GTDB): domain Bacteria; phylum Pseudomonadota; class Alphaproteobacteria; order Rhizobiales; family Rhizobiaceae; genus Pararhizobium. The sequence continues at coordinate 921,418 of NZ_LMDA01000001.1, read as the reverse complement.
AATGGCCAGTTCAGCGCGAAACCGCGCCTGCCGACCGATGAAGAGATTGACCAGACAATGGGCATCATGGAAAGAATGATGCGAAGCTTCATGGGGATCGTGAAAGATCTGGAGGGCGAGGAGCGCAAAGTGCCAAACTCGCTGGGCGAGGAGCCCCAGAAAACCTGAAACGGCTTTCCGATCCATGATGCCGGTCCGCGGAGAGATGTCCGCCGGCCCGTCAAGCTCTTGGGAGGGAGCGCCATGACATCGGGATTGACCATCATCATCGCGGACGACCATCCGCTGTTTCGCGGCGCCATGCGCCAGGCGCTCACGGGCATGGACGGCAATGCCGAGATCGTCGAGGCCGGAGACTTCACCGCCGCGCGGCAGGCGGCGATCGACCACCCCAATGCCGACCTTCTGCTGCTCGACCTCACAATGCCCGGCGTCAGCGGCCTTTCCGGGCTGATCGCGCTACGCGCCGAATTCCAGAGCCTGCCGGTCATGGTGGTCTCCGCCCATGACGACAATGCGACGATCCAGCGGGCGCTGGAACTGGGAGCGAGCGGCTTCCTGTCGAAATCGGCGGGACTCGAGGAAATCCGCCAGGGCATCGACACCGTCATGGCTGGCAACATCTTCACCCCCGCGGGCTTCGAAAGCGGCGTGGAGCACGAGCCGGAAGTGGCGGAATTGCTCCAGCGGCTGCAGACCCTGACGCCGCAGCAATCCCGCGTGCTCGGCATGCTGGGCGAGGGGCTGCTGAACAAACAGATCGCCTATGAACTCGGCGTCTCCGAAGCGACGATCAAGGCGCACGTCTCGGCGATTTTGCTGAAGCTCAACGTCGATAGCCGCACGCAGGCGGTGATCCAGCTCGGCAAGATCGCAGCTGTTGCTGCGTAACGCACTTCCCTTCCCGCCTGCGGGGAGAAGGTGCCCGGAGGGCGGATGAGGGGGACTTCCGCGCATTCGGAATTTGCCGCACCACCCCCTCATCGCCTCGCATGCGCTCGACACTTCTCCCCGCGGGGGAGAAGGGGGCAAAAGGCGAAATGGCGCTGCGCTACTCCGCCGCCGCCTTCAACGCCACGGAAAGCTGCGTCAACCACGCCCTGAGCGCCGCCGGCCGTACCGGCTTGTTCTGGATGGCGATGCCATCGCGTTCCGCCGTCGCGCGCACCTCGGGCGAACGATCCGCCGTCACCAGCAATGCCGGCAAGACCGCGCCGAAATGGTCACGGATCGCGCGGATTGCATCAGTGCCGGTGGCGTTGTCGAGGTGATAGTCGGCGATGATCGCATCCGGCCGCGCCTTTGCGCCGGCCTGCCAGTCTGCCAGCGATTGCACCGTCTCCACCCGGCAGCCCCAGCCTTCAAGCAGCAGCATCATGCCTTCGAGAATGCGCGGCTCGTTGTCGATGCAGAGCACGGAAAGCCCGTGCAGAGGTTCGGCGATACGCGTGGCGGCCGGGCTTGCCGGGCCTTTCACCGCCTTCGCCGTCCTGTCGATCGGCATCACTACCCGGAAGCGCGTGCCCTTGCCTTGCTTCGATTGCAGATCGACGGCGTGGTTCAGCACGCGGGAAATGCGATCGACGATCGACAGGCCAAGGCCCAGCCCCGAAGCGGTCCTGGCGCCTTCATCAAGCCGGGCGAATTCCTTGAACACCGTGCGGAATTTCGAGGCCGGAATGCCGATACCGGAATCCAGCACCTGAATGACGGCATTGTCACCCTCCCGCCGCACCCCGACCAGCACCTTGCCTTTCGGCGTATATTTGATCGCATTGGACACGAGGTTCTGCACGAGACGGCGCAGGAGATTGGGGTCGCTCCGCACCGAAAGCGAGGTCGGCATCACCGTGAGCTTCAGATCGGCGGCGCGGGCCACCGGGGCAAAATCGGTCTCGATGCGCCGAAGCAGATCATCGAGCGGCACGGATTGCAGCCGCGGCTTCATCGCACCGGTATCGAGCCGCGAGATATCGAGCACGGCCCCGAGAATGGTTTCCACCGATTCGAGCGAAGAATCGATGTTTCGGACCAGCAGGCTGTTTTCCGAATCGCCGAGCCGTTCGACCAGCGACGAGGAATAAAGCCGCGCGGCGTTCAGCGGCTGCAGGATGTCGTGGCCGGCGGCGGCGAAGAAGCGGGTCTTGCCGATATTGGCCTCTTCCGCCGCCGCCCGCGCTTCGGCGACTTCGCGGTTGACGCGCGTCAGTTCCCCGGTGCGCTCGGCGACGCGCAGTTCCAGCGTCTCGTTCGCCTGCTTCAGCGCGATATCGGCAGCGACGCGCTGGGTGATGTCGGTATAGGTGGTGACGATGCCTTTGTCGGGCATGGCATTGGTGCGCACCTCGATGATGCGCGCCCCGCCGGCAAGCTCCAGCAGGAAGGGCTTGTCGAGGGTGAGGAAGTTTTCGACCAGCGCCTTTTCGTCTTCGCGGGCGATATCGCCGCGCGCCGTCAGCATCGAGATGATCTCGGCCAGCGGAAAACCGACCTGACCGGCGGCTTCCGGCAGGTCGAGCAGCTGCCTAAAACGCCGGTTCCAGATGATCAGGTTGTTGAAGCTGTCGAAGACGGCGATGCCCTGGTCCATCTGCGAAAGCGCCGTCTGCAGCATGTCCTGATTGTATTGCAGCGCTTCGCTGGCCTGATCGAGCAGCCAGGCGGTATCGACCGGCGTATCGTCCATGCGCTGCAAGACGAGAGACAGCACCAGCCGCGCCGAGGACGAGCCGATGGCGCTGCCGAGCAACTGTTCGGAAAAATGCACCAGCGCCATGTCGGCCGGCTGGTGGTCTTCCAGCCATCGGCCGTTCTGGCGCTCATAGCTGTGGAAGGAGCGCAACATGCGCTCCTCGCCGAGATAACGCGCAATCGTCGTCTTGAGGTCGAGCACCGTGATCTTGGTCTTGCGGCCGCGGAAGGCGCGTTCGGTGCGCGACTTGCGGCGGATGAAGACACCGGCCTGGCTGCGCTCGATCGGTTTCGGCAGGCGCGAGAGAGAAAAGACCATGTAGGCGATGGTATTGACGAGCAGGCTGAGGGTCGAGGCATTGACCAGCGGGTCGGCGGCCGGACCGGAGAAGATATCCGTGAACGGAAAGAGGAAACCGAGCACGGTCGCCGCGACATGGGAATTGTCCGGACCGCCGAGGCTCGGCAGGAAGAGCAGATAGGCCCAGACGACGAAGCCGAGCGTCATGCCGGCAATCGCGCCTCGGGCATTGCCCTGATGCCAGAGCAGTCCGCCGAACAACGCCGGCGCCATCTGGGCGATGGCGGCAAACGAGAGCAGACCAAGTGAAGCCAGACCGGCGCTCATATCGGCGGATCGATAGTAGCCATACCCCAGCAGCAGCACGCCGAAAATCGCCATGCGGCGGACATTGAGAAGCAGGGTCGAGAGATCGCGCACCCCGCCGCGCCGCGTCAGGTTACGCCGCAGCACCACCGGCATGACGATGTCGTTGGAGATCATGATCGACAGCGCCACCGAAGCGACGATCACCATGGCGGTTGCAGCCGAAAAGCCGCCGATGAAGGTGATCATCGTCATGACCGGCACGTCGAGCTTGATCGGCAGGTTCAGGAGATAGAGGTCGGAAACGCCGCCGCCGTTGAAAATCAGGATGCCGGCAATCGCCACCGGCAGCACGAAGAGATTGATCGCCACCAGATAGAGCGGAAAGAGAATGCCGGCGACACGGAGTTCGTTGGCCGTGCGGTTCTCGACGACCGTCACATGGAATTGCCGCGGCAACAGGATGATGGCGAGCGCCGAGAGCGCCACCAGCATGATCCAGCGCGGCATCGGCGTCTCGTAGCTGAGCGCCGACATCACCTGCTGGTTTTCGACGGCGCGCGCCCAAAGATCGGTCGGGCCGTCGAAGACGAAAAAGATGATGTAGAGGCCGGCCGTCACCAGCGCCAAAAGTTTCACCAGCGATTCCATGGCGATCGCCAGGATCAGGCCGTCCTGATGCTCGGTCGCATCGGTGTGGCGCGTACCGAAGACGATGGCGAAGCAGGCGAGGAACAGCGTCACCAGCAGCGGCAGGTCGATGAAATTCTGGCCGGAGCCGATGCCGTAGGTGCTGGTATCGACCATCGCCGCCACTGAGCTTGAAACGGCCTTCAGCTGCAGCGCGATATAGGGGATGGCGCCGACCAGCGAGATCAGCGCGACGATGGCTGCGACCGTCGGGTTCTTGCCGTAGCGCGCGGCGATGAAATCGGCGACAGAGGTAAGTTTTTCGGCTTTGGCAAGCGCGATGATCCGGCGGATCACCGGCAGGCCGATGGTGAACATCAGGATCGGGCCGATATAGATGCCGGTGAATTCGAGCCCGCGCTCGGCGGCAAGGCCGATGCCGCCGAAATAGGTCCACGAGGTGCAATAGATCGCGAGGCTCAGCGCATAGACCAGCGGTCGGCCCCGGCCTGCGGGCGTGAAGATGCGCGCCTTGCGATCGCCGTAGCTTGCCACGGCAAACAACAGCAACAGATAGGCAAATGCCGCGGCAAAGACGACCGGACCGGAAAGCATGCTGCTCCTCATTGCACTTTGAACGTCGAGCATAGGACAAGAGTGTTGCGAAGAAAATCAGGGCGGTCTTCGCCTTAAGTCCAAGAGACATTGTCGGGGATTGCTGCCTCTCAGGCGAAAATGGCGATGTTTTTGCTTTTCTTTCCCGCAACGCGCGATAGGTTTGCGAAAGCGGGGCGAGGCTCGCGCATGAACAAGGAGAGCGGGATGCTGAACGAATTCAAAGAATTCATCGCGCGCGGCAATGTCATGGACCTAGCGGTCGGTGTCATTATCGGCGCGGCCTTCAATAAGATCGTCGAATCGGTCGTCAACGATCTGGTGATGCCGATCGTCGGTGCGCTGACCGGGGGCGGCTTCGATTTCTCGAACTATTTCCTGCCGCTCAGCGCCAATGTCACGGCAACCTCTCTGGCTGCCGCCCGCGAGCAGGGCGCCGTTTTTGCCTATGGCAATTTCATCACCGTTCTCATCAACTTCCTGATCCTCGCCTGGATCATCTTCCTGATGATCAAGGGCGTGAACCGCATGCGCAAGTCGATGGAAGCCAAGGATAAGGCCGGCGTGCCGGAAGCCGCTCCGCCGCCGGCAGACGTGCAGCTCCTGACGGAAATCCGCGATCTCCTAAAGACCCGCGCCGCTTAAGACGGAAAAACGCACCGGCACGCGCGGCGTCGAGACGATGCGCGTGCCGACGCGGCAAACATCACAAAGTTCGATCGATGCGTCACCGATTGTCGCGTGATCCAAGCGATCAAAGCCGTTAGAACCGACATCGTTTTGTGATTTGCGCGCTTTTGCGCGCAGCCTTGCCGGAGCTTTTTGATGAACGTCCTTGCCAGCCTCAGCCCCCGTTCGCTCGCAGCCCCGGAAAGCGGCATTGTCGAGCTGGTCAACTATGCGCGGGGACGCGAGGGACTGATTCCGCTCTGGGTCGGCGAGGGCGATCTGCCGACGCCGGATTTCATCACCCGCGCCGCGCAGGCATCGCTTGCCGCCGGCGAGACTTTTTACACCTGGCAACGCGGCATTCCCGCGCTGCGCGAAGCACTCTCGCGCTATTACCAGCGCCATTTCGCCAAAACCCTGTCGGCGGAGAATTTCTACGTCACCGGCTCTGGCATGCAGGCGATCAAGCTCGCCATTGAGGCGGTGAGCGCGCCGGGCGACGATATGGTCTATCTGTCGCCGGCCTGGCCGAATTTCGCGGCCTCCGCTGAGCTTTCGGGCGTGCGGCCGATTTCGGTGCCGCTCGACTTCACCGGCGGCAAATGGCAGGTCTCGATCGACCGCCTTGCCGCCGCAATCACGCCCAAGACCCGCGCCCTCTTCATCAATTCGCCCTCCAATCCGACCGGCTGGACCGCGACCAAGGAAGACCTCGCCGCCATTCTCGGCCTTGCTCGCCAGCACGGTCTCTGGATTATCGCCGACGAGATTTACGCGCTCTATTCTTACCAGGCCGCCCGCGCACCGTCGTTCCTCGATGTCATGGACGAGGGCGACCGCATTCTCTTCGTCAATTCCTTTTCGAAGAACTGGTCGATGACTGGCTGGCGGGCGGGCTGGATCGTGGCGCCCGCCGAAATCGGCCAGGTGCTGGAAAACCTGATCCAGTATTCCACCTCCGGCGTCGCGCAATTCATTCAGGCGGGCGCGGTCGCAGCCCTCGATGAAGGCGATGGTTTCGTGGCCGAGAATGTCGCCAAGGCGACACGCGCGCGCGAACTGCTCTGCGATGCGCTGATCGCCACCAATCGAGTCGAGACCCTGAAGCCCGACGGTGCGATCTACGCCTTCCTGAAGATCGACGGCGTCGCGGATGCGCGAAAGGCCTGTTTCGACATCGTCGACAAAACCGGCGTCGGCCTCGCTCCGGGAACGGCGTTCGGCGAAGGCGGCTCGCTGTTCATGCGCGCCTGCTTCCTGCGCGATCCAACGCAGGTTTCGGTGGCGGCCGATCGGCTGGCCGGCTATATCGCCTCGCTTTGAACGCGATTTTTGCCTTTAAGATTTCATTAATCTTGTGAAAGCCGGCTGAACCGGCTTTTATCCCGGCGATTCGACGGTAGGAGCTTTACATGGCGGTTTTGGTAACGGGCGGCGGCGGTTATATCGGCAGCCATATGGTCTGGGCTTTGCTGGATGCCGGCGAAGAGGCTGTGGTCATCGATCGCCTGTCGACGGGGTTCCGCTGGGCCATCGCCCCGGAGGCACGTTTCTACGAGGGCGATATCGCCGATACCGAGTTGATGCGCCGCATCTTCTCCGAAAACAACATCGACGCGATCATCCATTTCGCCGGCTCGATCGTCGTACCGGAATCGGTTGCCGATCCGCTCGGATACTACGAGAACAACACGGTCAAATCCCGCGCCCTGATCGCCAGCGCCGTCGAGGCGGGCATTCCGCATTTCGTCTTTTCCTCGACAGCCGCCGTCTACGGCACGCCGAAGGTGCTGGAGCCGGTCACCGAAGACCTGCCGCTGATGCCGGAATCGCCCTACGGTTCGTCGAAGCTGATGACCGAAATCATGCTGCGCGACACCTCCGCCGCGCATGATCTCACCTATACGGCACTGCGCTATTTCAACGTTGCCGGTGCCGACCCGAAGGGCCGCAGCGGCCAGTCTTCCGCCGTCGCAACCCACCTCATCAAGGTCGCCTCCGCCACGGCGCTCGGCAAACGCGCCTCGATGAACGTCTTCGGCACGGACTATCCGACGCCGGACGGAACCTGCGTCCGCGACTATATCCACGTCACCGACCTCGCCCAGGCGCATCTGATGGCGCTGAAGCGCATGCGTGCCGGCGGCGGTTCGCTGGCGGCCAATTGCGGCTACGGCCGCGGTTTCTCCGTTCTCGAAGTGCTGGAAACGGTCAAGAAGGTCAGCGGCGTCGATTTCCCGGTGACCTATGCCGAACGCCGCGCCGGCGATCCCGCCATGATCGTCGCCAATCCGTCGCTCGCCAAGGCCGAACTCGGCTGGGTGCCGCAATACGACGATCTCGACGGCATCGTCGAAAGCGCGCTCGATTGGGAGCGCCATCTCATGCGCAAGAACAGCTACTAGAGTATGTCAGGTTCAGATTGAACCAGACATACTCTAGATTCTTTTGTTTTCGTTTGTCTTTTCGGGAAAACCGGTTCCCACTTTTCCCTGGCAAACTCTAGCTCCAGTTTGACGACAGTTTCAAAGGGTAGGGTATCGGCCAGAATAGCTTAACTGGACCCGATATCATGGACTTTGCCCGCCACACGACCCGCAGGAAACCGCTGCCGCCCCGGCACGGTGCGCGTCGTTCGGCATCATGGTGGGCGCGCGGATGAAGGCTGTCATCCTGGCCGGCGGGCTTGGCACGCGTATTTCCGAGGAAACCCATCTAAGGCCGAAGCCCATGGTGGAGATCGGCGGCCGGCCGATCCTCTGGCACATCATGAAAATGTACTATGCCCACGGCGTCACCGACTTCATCGTCTGCTGCGGCTTCAAGGGCTATGTCATCAAGGAATATTTCGCCAATTACGGCCTGCACATGTCGGATATCACCTTCGACTTTGCCGAAAACAGTATCGAATTCCACCGCAAGAGCGCCGAAAACTGGCGGGTGACGCTGGTCGATACCGGCGAGAATTCGATGACCGGCGGCCGCCTGAAACGCGTCGCCCGCTACCTCAAGGACGATGACGCCTTCTGCTTCACCTACGGCGATGGCGTCGGCAGCATGGATATCGGCCGTGCCATCGCCTTCCACCGCGACCACGGCAAGCTCGCAACGGTCACCGCCTGCCGGCCGCCGGCGCGCTACGGCGCATTGCAGCTCGATGGCAGCGAGGTCCAGGGCTTCGTCGAAAAGCCGGAAGGCGAGGGCGGTTTCATCAATGGCGGCTTCTTCGTGCTTTCCCCCCGCTGCATCGATCGCATCGAGGGTGACGGTACCAGCTGGGAAGCCGAGCCACTGACGAGCCTCGCCCAGGAAGGGCAATTGCAGGCCTATGTCCATGACGGCTTCTGGCAGCCGATGGATACGTTGCGTGACAAGAATCATCTCGAAAGTCTGTGGCAGAGCGGTGCGCCGCCCTGGAAATGCTGGTGAGGTCCATGAAAAACGAATTCTGGCGCGGCAAGCGCGTATTGATCACCGGTCATACCGGCTTCAAGGGCAGCTGGCTCGCCTTCTGGCTGAAACAGCTCGGCGCCGAGGTCTCCGGCCTGTCGCTGGCGCCTCAATCGGAGCCCTCGCTGCACCGGCTCCTGGGCGGCGCGATCGAAGGCGCCGATATCGTCGATATCCGCGACCGTGCGGCCGTGACGCATCAGGTGCTGCGCAGCAAGCCGCAGATCGTCTTTCACCTCGCCGCGCAGGCGCTGGTTCGGGCGAGTTATCGCGATCCCGCCGGCACCTACGAGACCAATGTCAGCGGCACGGTCAACCTGCTCGATGCGCTCCGGCTCTCGGAAGATATCCGCGCCATCGTCGTGGTGACGACCGACAAGGTTTATCACAATCCCGAAACCGGGCTCGCCTTCATGGAAACCGATCCGCTCGGCGGTCAGGACCCCTACAGTGCCTCGAAGGCGGCGGCCGAGATCGTCACGGCGAGCTATCGCACCTCCTTCTTCGCCGCCCGCAATATCGGCATCGCCACGGCGCGCGCCGGCAATGTCATCGGCGGCGGCGACTGGGCCGAGGACCGGCTGATCCCGGACGCGGTGCGCGCCTGGCAGGCGCGCGAAACGCTCTACGTGCGTCGCCCGCGCGCCGTGCGCCCCTGGCAGCACGTGCTGGAGCCGCTGGGCGGCTACATGAAACTTGCCGAACGGCTGTTCGACGCGCCGGAGGGCGTCGAAAGCTACAATTTCGGCCCGAACCACTCCGAGGCTGCGTCGGTCGGCACGGTGCTGAAGCTCGCCGAACGCCATTTCGGCAGCGGTGCCGTTCGGCTGGGCGATGGCAGCGAGGGACCGCATGAGGCCGGCTATCTGGTGCTCGACAGCGCCCGCGCCCGCGAGGACCTGGGTTATATCCCGCGCTGGCGGCTCGCGGAGACCGTGCGCCGTACCATGGAATGGTACCGCGCCGAGGCCGAGGGCCGTTCCGTGACCGAGCTTTGCCTTGCCGATATCGGCGATTTCATCGGCGCGTCCGAAGCCGCGGAACCCTTGAGGGCAGCGGGGTGACATCACGTTTCGAAGGGCAGGAGACGCCGCTTGCGGGCCTGATCCTGATGAGCCGCCGCCGTCTTTCCGACGAACGCGGTTTTCTCTCTCGCCTCTTCTGCCCGGATGAGCTTGCCGAACATGGCTGGCATGGCCCGGTGCGGCAGCTCAATGAAACCGGCACGGTGCACAAGGGTACGGTACGGGGCCTGCATTTCCAGCGCCCACCGCATGCCGAAATCAAGCTCGTGACCTGCACCCGCGGCCGCATTCTCGATGTCGCCGTGGATTTGCGCGAGGGATCGCCCACCTTCCTCCAGCATTTCGCCGTCGAGCTTTCGGAAGACAACGATGCCTCGCTCCTCATCCCGAAGGGCTTTGCCCATGGTTTTCAGGCGCTGACGGATGATGTCCGGCTGATTTACGCCCATTCCGAGCCCTACGCGGCGGAAGCCGAGGGCGGGCTTTACCCGGAAGACCCGGCGCTTGCCATCGGCTGGCCGCTCGCCGTGCAGCGGCTTTCCGCGCGTGATGCGGCCCACCCTTTGCTGACACCGGATTATTTGGGGATGGCCGCATGAAGTGCCGTCACTGTGGCTCCGGGCATATGGTGCCCTTCCTCGATCTCGGCACCGCGCCACCGTCGAATTCCTACGTGCCGCTCGATGAGCGCCACAAGCCGGAACTCTGGTATCCACTGGTCATCCGCTGCTGCCGCGAATGCCGTCTGGTTCAGACGGAGGATTTCGCCGCCCGCGAAACCTTCTTTTCCTCGAGCTATGCCTATTTCAGCTCTTTTTCCACCTCGTGGCTGAAGCATGCCGAAACCTACGTCGCCGACATGCAGGCGCGCTTCGGCCTCACCGTAAGCTCCCATATCGTCGAGATCGCCGCCAACGACGGCTACCTCCTGCAATACGCCAAGGCCCGCAACATCCCCTGCCTCGGCATCGAGCCGACGGCAAGCACGGCGGCGGCTGCGCGTGAAAAAGGGCTGGAGATCGTCGAGGATTTCTTCGGCGCCGAGCTTGGTGCGCGGCTTGCGGCGCAAGGTCGCGCTGCAGATCTGACGGTCGCCAACAACGTGCTCGCCCATGTCCCTGATATCAACGACTTCGTCGCCGGTTTCACCGCGATCCTGAAACCGGATGGCGTCGCGACTTTCGAGTTCCCGCACCTCGTCAATATGGTCAGGGAAAACCAGTTCGATACCGCCTATCACGAACACTATTCCTACCTGTCGCTGATCGCCGTTATCAGCATCTTCGAAAAAAACGGCCTGACCGTTTTCGACGTCGAAACCACGCCCTGGCATGGCGGCAGCTTGCGGGTCTTCGCCCAGCGCAGCGATACCCGACGCCGGGACATCGCGCCCGCTGTGGCGGCAGCGCTTGCTGCCGAGCGTGAGGTGGGCGTGCTGACGGATGCCTATTACACCGCCTTCCAGGCCCGCGCCGAGGATGTGCGTGACGGTTTCCTGAGCTTTCTCATCGAGTGCCGCCGCGCCGGCCTCAAGGTCGCCGCCTATGGCGCTGCGGCCAAGGGCAACACGCTGTTGAATTTCGCGGGCGTCAAGTCGGACCTGCTCGCCTTCGTCGTCGACAAGAACCCCGCCAAGCAGGGCACTCTTCTGCCCGGCAGCCGCATCCCTGTGGTCACCGAAGACGTGCTCAGAACCGAAAAACCGGAAAGGGTAGTTATTCTGCCATGGAACCTTCAGGACGAGATCAGACGGCAGCTTTCCTATATCAGCGACTGGGGTGGAAAGTTCGTGACGGCGGTGCCGACGCTGACGGTGCATCCCTGATCGCCGCGCCGCTTGCAAGCGCGCCGACTGAGGCACAAGTCCCGAAGCCGGCCGCCACCAAGGCCGGCTGAACGGCCTATTCGTCGTCGCTTTCGCCGAGATAGACCTTTTCCCGGACGATCGAATGGCGGATCAGCCGAGCCCAGATGTCCTCGTAGAAATCGGGATCGAGCCCGGCGGCTTCCGCATTGGCGCGCGCGTTGCGGCGCACTTCATCGACGCGCACGGGGATGTCGGCCTTGAGGCCGGCTTCCTTCTTGATCTCGGCGGCGCGGTCGATATAGCCGAAGCGCTGCCGGAAAAGCTGCATCAACTCCTTGTCCACACGGTCGATTTCGGCACGGATGTCCGTCATCGAAAGGCAGTTTTCCGGGGTCTTGGGCATGCTGGTCTCCGACTTTCACGAGGCGTGCGGCGCAGGGCGCGGCCCGCCTTCGGCTACGCTGCTTATCAAGCCTCTCCCGTTCTGGAAAGGTCTGGAGTTTGTCAGGGAAAAGTGGGAACCGGTTTTCCCGAAAAGGCAAACGAAAACAAAAAGACCCCGAACAAGCTTCGGGAAAGGCCTTGGCGCTACGGTGTCGCAAACGGAGAGATTGCATGTTCCCCCAGCCGAAACTGACGGTTTGCGTGCCGTCGCGCAACCGCCAGCGCTATTTCCAGGAAACCATCCGGAGCCTGCTGGCCAATCTGCGCACGGACGTCCAGTTCGTCTTCGCCGACAATTCCGACGATCCGTCGATCATGAACGATTTCATGAAGGACGTGGCCGGCGATCCCAGGGTGACGTTCATTGCCTCGGAAGAACGGGTCTTCTCGATGGTGGACAATTGGGAGCGCTGCCTGAAGGCCGCGACCGGCGAGTTCATCTGCGTCATCGGCGATGACGACTATGTCGATATCGACGTGATCGATCTGATCGCCGATATCAAGATCAGCGAGCCGCAGGTCGATATCATCGCCTGGTCGCGCCTCTCCTATCACTGGCCGGACAATCGCCCGCGCAAATCCACCGTCCCGGTTCCCATGGGTGCGACCTATTTCAAGGTCGACAAGGACGTCCTGCGCACCCAGTTCTACAACTGGACCAACGATGCGGCCACGCCGAACAACCTGTTTTCGATTTATCACGGCGCCGTCTCGCGCCGGATGATGGAAAAGATCCGGATGAAGTTCAACGGCCGCTATTTCGAGCATCCGGTCGTCGATTTCGAAAACAGCTGCAAGCTGCTCGCGACCGCCGATACCTTTATCTATGTCGAGCGACCGTTCTCGGTGCTCGGCTCGTGTGCGCAGAGCAATTCCGGCCGCATTTCGACGGCGGCGGACCTGCAGGCCATGTACGATCAGTTCATGGCCGATATCGGCCGCAGCATCGATGACGATGCCTATATGAAGGATTTCCCGTTTCCCTTTTTTCTCGGCAATACCGCGGCGATCGGGCTTTGCCAGCAGTGGTTCAAATATACCTATGGCCAGAAAGCGCCGGTTGGCTGGGAAAAGAATTTCGCCCGCGCCTGCGCCCGAAATTGCTCCATCGCCCGTGACCGGGAGAATTTCGAGCTGATTGCGGCCGGCTACCGGCGTGCGCTCGAAAACTGGCACGGCGGCCGCTACCTGCCGCATTTCGATCCCGTCTTCAAGGAGCCGAAGACCCGACTGTATTTCGGGCTGCGCAACGAGATGCTGTATATCGACGAAGACATCGCCGGTGTGCGTACCCCGGCCGAGCTTCTGCATGTCGTCCAGCATTTCCTCGTGCCGATCTCGGGGGTGCAGCACAAGGCCATCCTGCAAAAGGCCATTGCCTGATACAAAAAAGGGGCGCCGAAAGCGCCCCTTTTTTGTGATAATGGCTGTGCGGCCTTACCGCATGCGCTTCAGGTAGCCATGCGGCGCCACCGAAATCAGCAGCCTTTCGTCGATCGACATGTCGATCTCGAATTCCGGGTGGGATTTCAGCCATTCGTGGACGGCGGTCTTCGGGTTGGCGCCCTTGTCCCAGGGGCGGTCGGGATAGCTGCCGGCCGGTACGTCTTCGATGAAGGTGTCGAAAACGACGCAATAGCTCGAAACGGTCACGAGGTCACCATAGGCTTCCAACTCCGCAAGCACATGATCGTGGGTGTGATTGGAATCGAGGCATACCAGTACGGACTTCTTGTCCTTCGCCGCCGCGCGCACCTGCTCGATCACGGCCGGATCGATCGAGGAGCCCTCGATCATGGCGATGCGCCGATAGAGCGGATGCTTCTCGATCTCGACGCGGTTATGGGCGCGGATGTCGATATCAATGCCGAGCACCGAAGCCTCCGGATTGCCGCCGCAGATCGCGTTCAGCTCCAGCATCGAGGCGGAGAAGATCAGCGAGCCGCCATGGGCGATGCCGGTTTCGATGATGAGGTCCGGCTGGGTCTTCCAGATCAGTTCCTGCATAGCGACGATATCCTGCGGATACTGGATGATCGGCCGGCCGAGCCAGGAGAAATTGTAGGAATATTTGGGCGCGACGGAGGCGGTCATGAAGCTATGGGCGGCGGCGCGCATATCCTCGGTCGTATCGCTGGAGATGGTGTCTGAAGCCATTGGTTTTGCTTTCACTGGGATTTCGGATCAGCCGGCCTTGCGGGCCGGCTCTAGAAGTTGGCGGAGCTTCGTCGTGTCGCCCCAGAATTCCATCGGTTCGTAATCGGGATAGGGATAGTGGCCGAGGTTGAGATGCACATCCCAGCCCAGAGCCTTCGCCCATCCTGCCACGAGATCGCGCACCGCGACCGGCTTGCCCGACGAGATGTTGACGATGCCGGAATCGGGATGATCAAGCGCCAACGAAACGATCAGCTCCGCCAGTGTCTCGACTGCCAGAAAGTCGCGCAATTGCGCACCGCCGGACATATCGAAGACTGCCGCGCCGCGCTGGTGGGCATCCTGAAACAGCGGCCAGAGCGATTTCGGGTTCTGGCCGGGGCCGTACATGTAAAAGAGCCGCCCCCAGGTCAGCGCGAAGGGCAGGGTTTGCCGTAGCTGGGAAAGCTGCCGCTGCAGGGCATGCTTGGCAAGGCCGTAGGGGTTGTCCGGCAGGCAGGCGGCAGTCTCGTTCAGTGCGCCCGACTGCATGCCGTATTCGAAGCAGGTGCCCGAGATGAAAAGCGAGCGCAGCCCGCCCTCGACGGCGCGCTTCAGGAAGCTGAATTGCCGGGGCAGTTCGGTCTCGACATGGTGAGGGGAGCGGTAGTTCGGCAGGCCGTCCCAGGCGAGATGGATGAGTACATCCGGTTGCCCCATAGCTTCGAAGGGATTGGCGCGATTGGCCATGTCGAGCATCTTCCAGCGCACGCCGGGTAGGGGGGCATGGCCGGTATGGCGGGAAAACGCTGTTATCGTATCCGTGCGGCGTGCGAGAGCGGTGAGCACATGCCTGCCGATGAAGCCGGATGCGCCGGTGACAGCGACCTTCACCGCATCGACCCCGGAAAGCCGCCGGTCATTGCGTAGCGCCAGCGCAGATGATGTGCACGGACGGCATCATGCTTTTCACGACATCGTAGAATTCGGGCGCCGTCTGCGCGCCGCCGATGAAGCGATCGACGAGCAGTGCTTTGTCCTGCAGGCCACGGCGCTGGTCCGCTTTGACCTCGGCATATTGCGGCCGGAAACGGGCCGCCAGCCGGCCGTCCTCGAAGCGCTGGAGTGCTGCGAAATAGCCGTTGCCCTTCCTGCGAAAGCTGTCGAAATCCTGCTCCAGCAGGCAATCGATGGCGCAGGCGCGCACGAAATCATCCGAGCCGCCGCCCCATTCGTTGCCGAGGTCGCGCAGCACCTGGAACTGCACCTCGGCTACCGCACCCGTCAGGCCGAGCCCGGCATGGAAGGGGAAATCGCCCGGCACTGCAGCAACCGCGGGCGCGACATAGCCGGAGATATTCAGCACCGAGAGCGGCCGGCTGCAGAAGGCAAGTTCTTCCGCGAAAATCAGCGTCTTGGCCGCCCATTCGTATTGGGGGAGCGGCGTCGACCAGGATTGCGGTGCGGGCACGGCCAGAATGGCATCGACGACCGAACGGCGGATGGCGGCATGATGCACGCCGAAGGGCATTTTCGGAACGTTGAGGCTACCCTTCCAGTAGAAGAAGGCCATCAGCATCGCCGTCTTGTCGAAGCGGTCGATGTGATAGCGGGTGGGGAGGGCGATGGAGGCGGCCTTGCCGGGCTCGGCCGCGCGGTCGATCTGCAGCACCGTCCAGGCGAGCGCGTCGGTCTGCGGCGAGCTGCGTTCGAGATAGTCGACCATGTCAACGAGATCGGGCTCGATCATGTCGCCGGCGTTGACGAGCGTCACCCAGTCTCCGGTCGCAGCCGCGATCGCCTCCCGCCAGAGGGCCTGCCGGGAAATGTCGGCATCGGTGGTGACGCGCCGGATGCGGCTGTCGGTCTTCTCGACGGAGGAGTGAGGGCCGGCGAGTACGATCTCGATATTCGCCTTTGCGTCGGAAAGCAGGGCGGCGACCAGCAAGGACGGGTCGGCTGAGCCGGCCTCCAGCGGAATGCAGATCGAAAGTCGTGTCATGACCGGTCTCCAGCGCGTGTCCGGTCGGTTTGCCGGGTCACGCGAAAATCGTCGTTGCGTCACGGCCGGTCGGGTCGTCCCCTATCCCGGCCGCGCCCAGGATATCGCCTGCGGTTTTCGGGCGGTGGCCCCGTTCGCGGCACTGGTCACCCCGGCAAACAAGTAGCTTCATCGGGAGGAGGGTGCGGTCCTGTCTCCGGCATGAAGCCATTGTTTGCCGGGGTGTGAGAGAACCCTAGGCCGGTAAGCTTGAGCGAGGCTTTGCTCGCATTTTCATCGAGTTTGACGGTTGTTTGAGTCTGATTTTCTTAAAAATGCCGATTGTGTAAAATTGTCGGTATCGGCTTAAGCGGCCTCTAAACTGTGTGGGCTAATGTCCAGATCACAGGAACGAAACCGGCAACGGTTTTGCGGCATGAAGCACTTCCTCCCTCGGGATGAACCCGAAAAACAAATCCGACGCCACCCGGACAGGGGCGAGACGCCGGGCAAAACAGGGACAGTATCATGTTGAGCAAAGTTTTTTCGGTCGCGACCGCGATCGCCATGGGCCTTGCAACGGCCGGCCCCGCCGATGCCATGACCATTTCTTCCGCAGCCCGCTCGGTCGCCGCCGGCATTCCAATGCAGATGGCCGCTGCCGGCCTCAGCGAGCGCGCGGCCTTCTCGCGCCAGCTCTTCTGCCTCGAATATGCCGATGTTTGTGGCGCAGAACGCGCCCGCACCGTCGCCCTCACCAACAAGCTGCGCACCCAGCTGGCTTCCGTCAATCGCTCCGTGAACCGTCAAATGCCTGAGATCCGCGCTCGCCGCGAGTTTCTGTCGCTGACGGCGATGTCGACCGGTGGTGAAGATCACGCGATGATGAAGCGCCGCCTTTTGATCAAGGCTGGCCTGCCGGCTGCGACACTGACGCTTGCGACCGTCAGCAATGACGAAGGCCGCCGCCATTCCGTGCTGATCGTCGCCACCTCGCAGGGCGAGATGATTCTCGATCACTATACGTCGGATATCGTGAAGCGCCGCGACAGCGGCTACGGCTTCGCCTCGGCGGAAGCCTTCAGCTTCTTCGAATAGACTGACGATTGCGGGCCGCACATCGGCGGCCCCTGAGATGACCCGAGGCAAGCCTGCCTCAGGACGAATTTGCCTGAACTGTCCCGACTGGCCGCAGGAATGTCCCTTCCTGCGGCTCTTTTTTTATTCAGGCTTCAGATAGGTTTCCGCCAGTTCGGTCCAGAAGGCGGCGCCGATCGGCAGGAGATCGTCGTTGAAGTTGTAGCCGGGATGATGCAGCGGCTTTTCCTCACCGGTCACGCGCGAGCCGAGGAAGAAATAGGTGCCGGGGCGGCCGTCGAGCATATAGGCGAAATCCTCGCTGCCCATGAACGGACGCTCCAGATCGACGACGTTTTCGGGCCCTGCGAAACGGATGGCGAGATCGCGCACGAAATCCGTCTCCGCCTTGTGGTTGATGGTCGCGTTGTAGCTGCGCAGGTAATCGACCGTCGCGGTCATGCCAAAGCTTTCCGCCTGGTTTTCGGCGATAAGGCGAATGCGCCGCTCCAGTTCGTCGCGCACCTTCGGGTCGAAGGAGCGGATGCCGACGACGATCTCGGCGCGCTCGGGAATGATGTTGCTGGCCGAGCCGCTGTGGAACGAGCCGACCGTCACGACAGTCGGGTCCATCGGATGGATGTTGCGCGAGACGATCGATTGCAGCGCCATGACGATCGAGGCGCCGCAGACGATCGGGTCTGCGGTTTCCTGCGGTTCGGCCCCATGGCCGCCGCGGCCGTGCACGGTGATGCGGGCTTCATCGACCGCCGCCATGATCGGACCTTCGCGCAGCGCAAACTGTCCGAAGGGCAGGCCGGGCTCGTTGTGAAGCGCAAAGACGGCATCGCAGGGGAACTGGTCGAACAGCCCGTCATCGATCATCAGCTTGGCGCCACCGAAATTCTCTTCGGCCGGCTGGAAGATCAGATGCACGGTGCCGTCGAAATTCTTGCGTTCGGCAATCGCGCGGGCGGCACCCAGCAGCATGGTCGTGTGGCCATCATGGCCGCAGGCGTGCATCAGGCCGGGCGTCTTCGAGGCATAGGGCAGGCCGGTTTCCTCGTGGATCGGCAGGGCATCGATATCGGCACGGATGCCGATGGTGCGCTTGCTGGTACCGTTCTTGAGGGTGGCGACGAGGCCGGTGGTGGCAAAGCCCTTGGTGACCGTATAGCCCAGCGCCTCCAGCTTGCCGACGAGGAATTCCGAGGTGCGGAATTCCGAAAGGCCGAGTTCGGGATGGGCGTGCAACTCGTGGCGGATATCGACGAGTTCGGGAATGGCGTTGGTCAGATTCACATTTGCATTCATGTCAGGCACCACGGGTTGGTATGCGATTTTCGAGTTTGCGGAAGAGAATAACAAGGATTCCTGTCAGGCACATATAGATCAGTGCCAAAAGCAGCAGCGGTTCATAGGTGAGGAAGGTATCCTGCCGCACCTTGGAAATCACGGCATAGACGTCGATGACGGTGATCGTCGCCACAAGCGGGGTGGATTTGAGCTGCAGCACGGTTTCGCCGTTCAGCGTCGGCAGCGCCCGGTGAATGGCGCGCGGCAGCCAGATCCGCCGGAAGGCGGTCCAGCGGCTCATGCCGAAGGCGCGGGCGGCTTCCAGTTCGCCGGCCGGCACGCCGGCAAAGGCGCCGCGCATGACCTCGCCCTCGTAGGCGGCAAACGAGATGGTCAGCGCCGCCACGCCATAGGGCCAGGATTCGCGCAGGTACGGCCAGAGAAACGAACTGCGGATTGCCGGAAACTGCGGAAAGAGCGAGCCGAGGCCGTAATAGAGCAGCCAGAGCTGCAGCAACAGCGGCGTGCCGCGAATGACGGTGCAGAAACCCTTGGCCAAGGCCTTCAGCGGCCACGGCCCGGTGACCTGCGCGAGCCCGAGCGGCACGGCGAAGAGAAAGCCGAGAAACGCCGTGCTGAACAGCATGACGAGCGTCACGACGATGCCCCAGCCGAGCTTCGGCAGATATTGCGGTAGCCAGTCCCAGCGCATGAACCATGCCGCCGACAGCACGAGAGCGGCGAAGATCGCCATCAGCAGGATGCGGTGCGGCTGGAAGAGGCTAGCCGCGGTCGGCAGGTCTTCCGGCGTGTACGCCATGGCATGGGTGGTTTCGTCGGGCGCCGGCGTCGTCATGCGGCCTCCACCAGGCCGCGCCGGGCGCGACGTTCGATGATGCCGATGAAGAAATTGGAGACCAGCGTCAGGGCCAGATAGAGCACGCCGGCCGCACAGAAGAACAGGAGATAGGCCTTTGTCGTCCCGGCCGCCTGTCGGGTCACCAGCGTCAGCTCCGAGAAGCCGACGACGGCGAGCAGGGCGGTGTCCTTGGTGGCGATCAGCCAGAGATTGGAAAGGCCGGGAATGGCGTAAGGCAGCATGGCCGGCAGGGTAATGCGGGTCATGACCTTGATGGGCGACATGCCGAAGGCTCGCGCCGCCTCGATCTGGCCGGCGGGCACGGCCTTGATCGCGCCGCGCAACACCTCGGTCGAATAGGCCCCCTGCACGACGCCGATGACGAAGATGCCGGCGGCAAGCCCGCTGATATCCACGCTCGGCAAGCCGCCAAGGGCGAGCAACTGGTTGATGAGATCGGTGCCGGCGTAATAGAGCAGCAGGATCAGCACCAGCTCCGGCACGGCGCGCACGATGGTCGTGTAGCACTCCATCAGATCCTTGACGATCGGCCCGCCATACAGCTTGCCGAAGGCGCCGCCGACGCCGAGCAGAAGCCCGAGCGAATAGCCGCCGACGGCGATCTGGATCGAGTTGAAGAGGCCGGAAAGCAGGACGCTGCCCCAGCCGGGCGGGGAAAGCGCAAGCAGGCTCCAGTTGATGAAGGGTGCTGGATCGGCCATCGGGTCCTCAAATTTCTTCTTCGTTTCGGGGATTGCCCCTCACCCTGGCCCTCTCCCCGCCTGCAGGGAGAGGGGACGATCGAGTCTGCCGCTTGTTCCTTCCACCGCTGGCCCGAGGGATCGTGAAGGCGCGGCATATCCCTTCTCCCCGCGCGCGGGGAGAAGGTGCCCGACGGGGCGGATGAGGGGCTTAACGCCCCAACCATCAACCGCCGTAGATGTCGAAGTCGAAATACTTCTTGGAGAAGGCATCATAGGTGCCGTTTTCGCGGATCGCCTTGATGGCGGCGTTGAGCTTGGCCTTCAGGTCGTCCTCGCCCTTGCGCAGCCCGATGCCGACGCCGGCGCCGAGGATGGCGACGTCGTCCTTGACGTTGCCCTTCAGCTCGCAGCAATCCTGGCCCTGGTCGGACTTCAGGAAGGCGCCGAGCGCGATGGCGTCGGCCTGCACCGCATCGATGCGGCCGGCGGCCAGATCCTGGTTGGCCTCGTCCTGCGTCTGGTATTCCTTCACGGTTGCGCCGTTCTCGCCGAAATACTTGTTGGCGTAGACCTGATGCACGGTCGAGACCTGAACGCCGATCGTCTTTCCGGCAAGGCCTTCCGGGGTCGCTTCGAAGGCGACGCCCTTGGCGCCGATGACGCCGGTCGGGGTGTTGTAATACTTGTCGGTGAAATCGATGGTCTTCAGGCGTTCCTCGGTGATCGACATCGAGCCGATGATCATGTCGATCTTCTTGGAGGTCAGCGCCGGAATGATGCCGTCCCAGGCGACGGGGGTGATCACGCAATCAAGCTTGGCTTCGGCGCAGACGGCCTTCTGGAAATCGACTTCCCAGCCTTCCCAGTTGCCGGAGGCGTCCGGCGAGGTAAACGGCGGATAGGGCTCGGCGGCAAAGCCGACCTTTACCTGTTCCGCCTGCGCGAGCGCGCCGCCCGAAATTCCCAACACTGCTGCCAGCGCGATCACTTTCAACGTCTTCTGCATGCTGTACCCCTGTTTTTGGTTGTTGAGCATTTAGTGGATGGAGCTGATGAAGCGCTTCAGGCGCTCGGATTTCGGCGCGCCAAAAATCTGGTCCGGCGGCCCCTGTTCCTCGATCTTGCCCTGCGACAGAAAGACGATGTGGTTGGCCACTTCGCGCGCGAACTTCATCTCGTGGGTGACGAGGATCATGGTGCGCTTTTCCTTGGCGAGATCGCCGATGACGGCCAGCACTTCGCCGACCAGTTCCGGGTCGAGCGCCGAGGTCGGTTCGTCGAACAGCATGACCAGCGGCTGGATAGCGAGCGCGCGGGCGATCGCCGCGCGTTGCTGCTGGCCGCCGGACAGGAAGGCTGGATAGGCATCGCGCTTTTCGTAGAGCCCGACGCGGCGCAAAAGCGCTTCGGCCGTGGCGATGGCCTCGTCCTTCGGGCGCCCGAGCACATGCAACGGCGCCTCGATGACGTTCTGCAGGATGGTCATGTGCTGCCAGAGATTGAAGCTCTGGAACACCATGCCGAGCTGGGCGCGCATCCGCTCCACTTGCTTGCGGTTGGACGGCATCAGTCCGCCGCGTCCGTCTTTCTTCATGGCGATGGTCTCGCCATGGATCGAGACGGAGCCGGCAGTCGGCAGCTCCAGCATGTTGATGCAGCGCAGCAGGGTGGATTTGCCGGAGCCTGAGCCGCCGATGATGGCGATCACGTCTCCCTGGTTCGCCGTGAGCGAAACGCCTTTCAGAACCTCCAGAGGCCCGAAACGTTTGTGCAGATCGGTGACTGCAATCGCCTGGGCTTCATCTGTCATGAACGGGCTGTCTCCAGCATCGGAGACATCGAGATTGGCGGCATGAAAACAGTTCCCCTGGTTTTTTGTCGTGCGGCATTTTTGCCTGTCACGCTGTTCCATGACGATCATCGTTGCACTTGTGCAGAAATTATTCAACCGTATAATAGCGTCGCGACCGCTTTTTTGGCGCCGCCCTCCCAGACCTTTTCCAGACAGGAGCAGACGATGACGGTTTATGGTTCGCAGGACATGTCGGCCAATCTGGCGCGCGTGCTGATGCGCCGTCCGGGGGCGAGCCTTTTGAGCGCCGATGCGGCCATGTGGCACTACGGCCCGACATTCGACGGCGAGAAGGCCGTGCGCCAATATGCCGAATTTGCCGAATATATCGAGAAATCCGGTGCCGAAATCCTCTGGCTGGAAGACAAGGGCGACGGCCTTGCCGACGCGATGTTCACCCACGATCCGTCGCTGGTGACCGATCGCGGCGCGATCATCCTGCGCATGGGCAAGCCGCTGCGCGAAAAGGAACCGGCGCTGCACGAGGCCGCCTATAAGAAGGCCGGCATCCCTATCCTCGGGCGAATCACCGCGCCGGGCACGGTCGAAGCCGGCGATTGCATCTGGCTCGACGCTGAGACGCTGATCGTCGGCCGCGGCGTGCGCACCAACGAGGAAGGCATCGCCCAGCTTTCGGAAATGCTGGAGCCGCACGGTATCACCGTGCTCGGCTACGACCTGCCGCTCTGGCAGGGCGAAGAGGCCTGCCTGCACCTGCTGTCGGTGATCAGCCCGCTGTCTGCCGATCTGGCGCTGGTCTTTGCGCCGCTGCTGCCGGCCTCGTTCTACCTGCTGCTGAAGGAGTGGGGCGTCACCATGATCGAGGCACCGGCCGATGAGTTCCATGCCAGCAACGGTCTCAGCCTCAACGTGCTGCCGGTGCGGCCGAAGGAGGTGATCATGGTCGAGGGCTTCCCCAAGACCAAGGCGGCGATGGAAGCGGCCGGCTGCACCGTCACGACCTTCGAGGCCGACGCGCTCTGCATTGCCTGCGAAGGCGGCCCGACCTGCCTGACGCGCCCCGTTCTGCGTCGCAGCGCATGACCCGGCGCACGTTTCATCGTGCCCCGGAGGGCGAGCGCCGGGAAGAATTGATCGAGGCCACCCTCGACTGCATCGCGGAGCTTGGCCTGAAGGGCGCGACGTTGCGCCAGATCGCCGTGCGGGCCGGGGTCACGGCCGGCCTCGTGCGCCACTATTTCGATTCGAAGGACCAGATGGTCGCCGACGCCTATCGGCGGGTGCTGTCGACCTTCGCGGTCAAGGCCATCGAGGTGGAGGGGGATGCGCGCTCGCGGCTGCGCCGCTTCATCGT
Organism: Rhizobium sp. Root1212; assembly: GCF_001424985.1. GTDB lineage: Bacteria > Pseudomonadota > Alphaproteobacteria > Rhizobiales > Rhizobiaceae > Pararhizobium. The sequence continues at coordinate 898,260 of NZ_LMDA01000001.1, read as the reverse complement.
CTGCAATCTCACGGCACCGGTGGCGAACGGCCGCAGCCTCTCGCTCTGGGCGTCCTTCATCAGCCAGGTGCGGGTCGATCCGGATCTGGCGGTCATCCACCGCGAAGGCTATCTCGGCTTTCGCAACGATCTGCAGGGGTTGATCGCCGATCTCCTGGCGGCCGAGGGCCGGCCCCATGGCGAACCGGAATGCAGAAGGCTGGCGATCGCCATCAACGGCATGATCGACGGTCTCTGGCTCGAAGGTTGCCTGGCCGGCGAACTCTTCGAGGAAGCCGAACTGGTGACCATTGCTCTGGCTTCCGCCGAAGCCCTTCTCGGCCTGCCGCTCGGCCCGTTCGAACAGAATTGAGATGCCCGCCGGCGCGGCAGGCATCCTTGACAGTGGAGGAGAATCCCCATGCGCTACTCATCGATCACCGACCGCCTCGCCGACCTCGGCTCCGGCAAATGGGCGCTGCATATCCGCGCCCGCCAGTTGAAGGCAAGCGGCGCTGACATTATCGAGCTGACCATCGGCGAACCCGACCTGCCGCTGGATGCCGCGCTTTTGGCGGAAGCGCAGCGGGCCATGAATGCCGGCCGTTATCGCTATTCCAGCGGCCGCGGCGAACCGGCCGTCGTTGCCGCGCTCGCCGCCCGCTACGCCAAGCGCCGTGCCGATGTCACCGCCGCGAACGTGCTGTGCTTCCCCGGCACCCAGACAGCGCTGTTTGCCGTCATGCTCGGGCTGACCGAGGCGGGTGACGGCGTGCTCGTGGGCGATCCGCTCTATGCGACCTATGAAGGCGTCATCCGTTCCACCGGCGCCCATCAGGTCACGGTACCGATGAAGGCCGAGCACGGCTTCCACATGCAGGCCTCCGATCTTGAAAAAGCAATCACCCCGGCCTGCCGGGTGTTGCTGCTCAACACGCCGCACAACCCGACCGGCGCCGTTCTGACCAAGGCTGAAATCGAGGAGATCGGCGCCGTCTGCCGCAAGCATGATCTCTGGATCGTCTGCGACGAGGTCTATGAGGAGCTGATCTTCGACGGCGTTTTCGCCTCGCCCTTCGACATGCCGGAGCTGGCCGAGCGCACCATCGTCGTCTCCTCGATTTCGAAATCCCATGCTGCGCCGGGTTTCCGCAGCGGCTGGGCCATCGGGCCGGCGGAATTCGCCGAGCGGCTGCTACCGGTCTCCGAAACCATGCTGTTCGGCGTCCAGCCCTTCATCGCCGATATGACCGCTTATGCGCTGACCCATGAGATCGGCACGTCGGCAGCCATGCGCGCGGCTTACCGCAGCCGTGCGGCCTTGATCGTGAAGGCGCTTGCCGAGGCGACGGGCGTGAAGCCGCTGCCGCCGGAAGCCGGGATGTTCATCCTGCTTGATGTTTCGGGAACCGGATTGCGCGGTGAGGATTTTGCCCTTCGGCTGCTGGAGGAAGAGGGCGTGGCTGTCATGCCTGGCTCTTCCTTCGGCGATCAGGCCGCCGATTACGTGCGCCTCAGCCTGACGGTGCCGGAAGACAGGATCGAGGAAGCCTGCGGCCGCATTATCAGGCTCGCCGCGCGGCTTTCGAACGGACAGGGTTTTTTGAAGGAGCGCCGGGCATGAGCGATGAGATGAAGACGGTCGGCGAGGTTCTGGTCGATCTGCTCGAAGCCAATGGCGTCGAGGTCGTGTTCGGCATTCCGGGCGTGCACACGGTCGAGCTTTATCGCGGCCTTGCCGCCTCGAAAATCCGCCACATCACCCCCCGCCACGAGCAGGGCGCCGGTTTCATGGCCGATGGTTATGCCCGCGTCAGCGGCAAGCCGGGTGTTGCCCTGGTCATCACCGGGCCGGGCCTCACCAACACGATCACGGCGATGGCGCAGGCGCGGCAGGATTCGATCCCCATGCTGGTCATCTCCGGCGTTAACCGCCGCGATTCGCTCGGCCATGGCCGCGGCCTGCTGCACGAGCTGCCCGACCAGCACGGCATGATCAAGACATTGGCGCTCTATTCCCAGACCCTGCTGAACCCGGCCGATCTTGCCTCCGTCGTCGAGCGCGCCTTTGCCGTGCTGACGTCAGGCCGGCCGGGGCCGGTGCATATCGAAATCCCGACCGATGTGATGAGCGCCCGCATTCCGACGCCGATACTGCGCAAGGCCGTCGCCACCCGTCCGCGGGCCGATGCCGAAACGCTGCAGAAGGCTGCGATCCTCTGCAGCGATGCGAAACGCCCGGTCATTCTCTGCGGCGGCGGCGCGATCACGGCGGAAGAGGAAATCCGCACGCTGGCCGAACGCATCGGTGCTCCTGTCGTCATGACCGTCAATGCCCGCGGCATGCTGGCCGGCCATCCGCTGCGGGTGCCCGCAAGCCCCAGCCTCAAGGCGGTGCGCGCGCTGGTCTCCGATGCCGATCTCGTTCTGGCGCTCGGCACCGAAATGGGCCAGACGGACTATGACATGTATGCCGATGGCGGCTTCCCGATCCTCGGCAATCTCATCCGCACCGATATCGATCCGGCGCAGCTTGCCCGAGGCCAGCATGCGACGCTGTCGATCCTCTCCGGTGCCAAAACGGCCACCGCCGGTATCCTCGCCTTCCTGACCGGCAAGCCCGCGTCGAAAGGCAAGGAGCGGGCAGAGGCGACCTGCAAGGAGGTGCTGGCCGAACTCACCGCCAAGATGCGCGCCGAAATTCGGGTCATCGATACGATCTACAAGACGCTGCCGGATTGCGCGATCATTGGCGATTCCACCCAGGCCATCTATGCCGGCAATCTCTATTGCGATGCGCCACGGGCTCGCTCCTGGTTCAATTCGGCGACCGGTTTCGGCGCGCTCGGCTATGCGCCGCCGGCCTCCGTCGGCGCCTCGGTCGCGGCACCGGGCATGCCGGTCGTCTGCCTCGTCGGTGATGGCGGCATTCAGTTCTCCTTGGCGGAACTGGGTTCGGCTGTCGATGCCGAGGCTCATGTCATCTTCCTCGTCTGGAACAATGACGGCTATCAGGAAATCGAGAGCTTCATGGTCGACAACGGCATCACCCCGGAAGGTGTAAAACCCTCCGCGCCGGATTTCCTCCTGACGGCAAAGGCCTATGGTGTTCCCGCCGTGCGTCTGGACAAGGTCTCCGACCTTGCCTCTGCGCTTCAGGAAGCCGGCGCCCGCAAGGGACCGTCGCTGATCGAGATCCACCAGACCCGCACCGCAGGCGTTACGGCGTGAATGTTCCCCGAAGAAGGGCGCAGCATACTCCTTTTTCCCTTCTCCCCCACGGGGAGAAGGTGCCCGAAGGGCGGATGAGGGGGCGCCTCCGCGAGGCCTGAATTTGCCGCGCCACCCCCTCATCGCCTCGCTACGCTCGGCACTTCTCCCCGCTGGGGAGAAGGGGGAGTCCCAGTTGAGCCTTGCGGGTTTAAGCCGATAGCCAGGGTGTCCGGCCGCGCCTGGACATGGTAAGGTTTGACTTTACGCCTGAGCGATGGTTCTTAGGCGCGCTCGCGCGCCCTTTGAATCGGCGCGCTACAGAAAAGGACGCTCCTTGACGGGCTTCGAAGGCGAGATTTCGGAACGCAGGCAGAAGGGCAGGCTCTTTGCCCTGCTGTGGATTCTGTTTGCCGCCTTCGCGATGCAGTTCGTCGCCTCGGCCCAAATCCTTTCCTCGCGACTCGTCGCCCAGCAGAATTCCGGCAATTTCTCCGCGCCTGACAACAGCGCACCCGAAACGCTGCTGTCGCGCCATATCACCCGGTCTCTTCCCGCCGCCGACCTGCGCTTCACCGCCGATCGCGGCGATTTCAAGGGCACGCCCGGCGGCCCCGATCCGTTCCTTCTGCCGACGCCGGTCAGCCTTGCAGCCGTTATCCATGGCCGTATTGCCGATATCTGCGTCGTCGAAACTGCCGGCTGCGACACCGAAAGCCGGTCCACGCAGGCGCGCGGCCCGCCGCTTGCTGCGTAATTCGGGCTTTTAAGCCCCCGCGGCCTTGCCGTTTTATTCCTATGACAGACAGCATCCTGCATCCCGCTCGCCGGGAGGGCAGGCATTGATGGAAACAAATCATGCGCACTTCGAAATGGGCCGCCTTGGCCTATGTCGCGATTACCCTCTTCGGGATACTCGCGGTGCTCCCCAACGTTCTTTCGCCGGAAACGCGCGAGCGTTATTCCGCTTTCCTGCCGGTGCATCCGGTCACCCTCGGTCTCGACCTGCGCGGTGGTTCGCATCTCGTTCTCGAGGTCGATGCCGCCGGCCTGCGCAGGGCGCGTCTGAATACGCTGCTGGATGACATCCGCGGCGTTCTGCGCGGCGAGCGCGTTCCGGTTTCGTCCGCCCGCATCGCCGGCGATACGATCCAGGTCAAGATCACCGACCCGGCCGATCGCGACAAGGTTCTGCCGAAGATCCAGGAACTGGCCGTTCCGGCTGGCGCGCTCGGCTTCGGCACGGCCAGCGCCGATATCGAGGTCACGACCGCCGACGACACGATCACCATCAAGCAGACGGAAGCCGGTCTCACCGAGCGCATGACGGCTGCCGTCGACCAGAGCCTTGAGATCATCCGTCGCCGTGTCGACCAGGTCGGCGTTGCCGAGCCCCTGATCCAGCGTGTCGGCTCCGATCGCATTCTCGTCCAGCTTCCGGGCCTGCAGGACCCGACCCGCCTGCGCCAACTGCTCGGCTCGACAGCGCAGATGAGTTTCCACATGCTCGACCAGACGGTCGACGTGAACCAGCCGGCCCCGCGCGGCGTCGATATCCTGCCGGGCGCCAACGACGGCAACAAATATCCGGTCGAAAGCCGCATCGCCATTTCCGGCGAGCGTCTGGCCGATGCCAAGGCCGGTTTCAACCAGCAGACCAACGAGCCGATCGTCTCCTTCACCTTCGATGCGCAGGGTGCCCGCCAGTTCGCGGAAATCACCCGTGACAATGTCGGCCGTCCCTTCGCCATCGTCCTCGACGGCAAGGTGCTGACCGCCCCGGTCATCCGCGAGCCGATCGTCGGCGGCCAGGGCCAGATCAGCGGCAACTTCACCGCCCAGGAAGCGACGGTTCTCTCCGCGCTGCTGCGTTCCGGTGCCCTGCCGGCCCCGCTCACCATCATCGAAGAGCGTTCTGTCGGCCCGAATCTCGGTTCCGACTCGATCCGCATGGGCATCTACACCGGTCTTGCCGGCTTCATCGCCGTTTGCGTGATGATGCTGTCGCTCTATACGACCTGGGGCGTGGTCGCGATCCTCGGCCTGATCCTGCACACCATCCTGACGGTCGCGGTTCTGGCCATGCTGGGCTCGACGCTGACCTTGCCCGGTATCGCCGGTATCATTCTGGGTATCGGCATGGCTGTCGATGCCAACATCCTGATCAACGCCCGTATCCGTGAAGAAACGGCGGGCGGTGCCGGCGCGATGAAGGCGCTGGATGTCGGCTTCGGCAAGGCTTTTGCGACCATCGTCGACGGCAACGTCACGACCCTCGTCGGCACGGTGCTCCTGTTCATGTTCGGCACCGGTCCGGTGCGTGGCTTCGCCATCACCATGATGATCGGTATCCTCATCTCGATGTTCACCTCGATCACCGTCGTCCGCGCGATGATGCACGAGCTGGTCATCCGCCAGAAGCTGAAGAAGATCGAGATCCATTCGATCATCGGCAAGGTTCCGAGCATCCCGACCTTCTCCTTCATGCGTGGTCGTTTCGTCGCCATCGGCATGTCGGCCTTCCTGTCGATCAGCTCGGTCATCCTGTTCTTCCATCCGGGCCTCAACTACGGCATCGACTTCGTCGGCGGTATCCAGGTGGAAGCCACCTCCAAGCAGCCGCTCGATCTCGCCGCCATGCGCTCCAAGCTCGAGGAACTGAACATCGGCGAAGTGGCGCTGCAGGACTTCGACCAGGGCAAGGCCGTTCTGGTGCGCGTTCAGCGCCAGGAAGGCGGCGAAGCCCAGCAGACGGTTGCGCTCAATGCGATCAAGACAGCTGTCAGCGAAGTCGTGCCGGACGCGACCTTCGAACGCACCGAAGTCGTCGGCCCGACCATCAGCGCCGAGCTTGCCCGCTCCGGCTTCCTCGCCGTCGGTCTCGCCATGCTGGCGATCCTGATCTACATCTGGTGGCGGTTCGAGTGGCACTTCGCTGTCGGCGCCATCGTGACGCTGCTTCTGGATATCACCAAGATGATCGGCTTCTTCGCGCTGACGGGCATCGACTTCAACTTGACGGCCATCGCCGCGGTGCTGACGCTGATCGGCTACTCCGTCAACGACAAGGTCGTCGTCTACGACCGCATGCGTGAAAACCTGCGCAAGTACAAGACGATGCCGTTCTCCGAACTCATCGACCTGTCGATCAACCAGGTGATCATGCGATGCATCTTCACCTCGGTCGCCATCCTCGCCTCGCTGGTGCCGATGGCGATCTGGGGCGGCGATCCGGTCAAGCCCTTCGCCTGGCCGATGGTTTTCGGGGTCGTCGTCGCGACGACATCGTCGATCTATATCGGCGGCCCGATCCTGCTGTTCCTCAGCCGCTGGTGGAAGGATCGCGAGACGACGCGGGCGCCGGCTGCGGATGCGGCCAAGAGCTGAGCATCCTGCTTTGCGAATCTTGAAAAAGGGCGGTCCGAAAGGGCCGCCCTTTTTTCGTCGCAGATACAGGTTATTGATTCGCGTTATGGCGGGATGATTTTGGATTGTCGTTCCGCAGACGGGTGAATGCAGGAAAAATTATCCGGAATTGCGTCCTTTGATGAGCAATACCGGTACTATTTTCTCCTGTTCAGTGATTTTCATTGACTGGGCGGGTGTGTTCCCGTAATTTGCCCTCATTCCGCTAAGGCAACCGAAGCGGGATTGTCTCAACCGGCCTGCCGAACCTGTGGCGCAGGCCCTGCCGAAGGAGGGTGTCATGTTTACGATCCAGACCGCTTTCCTCGGTGCGCGTTCCTATTGTCGTACAACGAAAGCCCTGAGCAGCCTTCGCCTTCGGCGAATGTGATTCAGCCAAGCCCTTTTCGAAATTGCACGATTTTAATTCAACCCACGCTACGGCGTGGATGGAGCGTTTGTTATGAGCAAGCAGGTTATCGAGTTCGGCGGCGAAGCCGTCGGTGTTCTGGTCCCGGATGCGGGCCGTTATAAATTTGTTGCCGTAAAATATCATGTCTGGGACTTGGACGATCGGCAGTTCCGCTCGGCAGACGAGGCCAAGGCTGCGGTGCGCCAGTTGGTGACCCGCCGCAGCGCTGCCAACGCATATTCCAAGCAGGAAGGCCAGTTCGTCGCTGCCTGATTCTCGCTAAAACGTAGGAGACCGCGCGATTTTTTCCGGCTCGCGCGGCCCTTTCTGCGCGTTATTTCGCGAAAGCTGCGTCTTGACTGTCGCCAGCAGGCTTTTGGTGGCTCTTTTCACTAAATCGGTGTATTGGCATAAGTGTTCTTGTAACATGCCTGTGGATTTGTACCGGTGAGCGGATGACGGCTTTGTCGTTGTCGGCGAAAAGAGTGAACAGCGATGCTGACGAAAAAGGGAAAATACGGATTGAAGGCGCTGGTGGATCTCGCCAGTCTCGATCCGGGCGAAACCGCCTTCATCACGGAAATCGCCACCCGCAACAACATTCCGAAGAAATTTCTCGATACTATTCTGCTCGAGCTTCGCAATGCGGGTATCCTGCGTTCGAAGAAGGGACCGGGCGGCGGCTATTCGCTGTCGCGGCCGGCTTCCGAGATCAGGATCGGCCAGGTCATCCGCACACTCGATGGCCCATTGGCGCCGATCCGCTGCGCCAGCCGCACGGCCTATGAAGTCTGCGACGATTGTAACGATCCCGATACCTGTGAAGTGCGCCGCTCGATGACGACGGTGCGTGATGCGATCGCTGATATTCTCGACACGATGACGCTGGAAGATTTCTGTCGCGGTGGCGCGCTGCCGCTCGACGAAGAGCCGGCGGCAGCGGCGCATGCGGGCTGAAGGCCCCTGAATCAGCGGTTTCACGGTTAAATAACACAGCAATTGTGGCGATCTGCCTTGAAAAAGGCACAGCACATCGGGAAAAGGCGCTCAATCAGCCATTTTGAATTGATGCTGCGCTGCAACTGATATAAGCGCGTCGCAATAAACAAACGGAGCCGGAACATGGGTCTTAGGCAAGTGGATACTTACACGCAGCAGGACAATGCCGTTCTGGAATCGGTCACGCGATCGATCGCGACTACAGTCGAAGGTGTTAATGTCTTTTCCGCCCGTTTCCAGACGGACGCAGCTTTTGCCGGCAGCTTCGTCGATGCTGTTGGGCTGATCGCCGATCGCCGCGGCCGCGTGGTCGTTTCCGGCGTCGGCAAGAGCGGCCATATCGGCCGCAAGATCGCCGCCACAATGGCATCGACCGGTACATCGGCTTATTTCGTTCATCCGACGGAAGCAAGCCACGGCGATCTCGGCATGGTCACCTCCGACGACCTGCTGATCTTGCTCTCCTGGTCGGGCGAGACGGTCGAGCTTGGCCCGATGCTCGCTTATGCCAAACGCTTCAACGTTGCCGTTATTTCCATTACATCGAATGCGGAAAGCTTGCTGGCACGCAACTCCGACGTGGCGATTACCCTGCCCAAGGTGCAGGAGGCTTGCCCGCACGGGCTTGCGCCTACGACCTCAGCGCTGTTGCAGCTTGCCGTCGGCGATGCGCTGGCGATTGCGCTTCTGGAGCGGCACGGTTTCTCCGCCCAGGATTTCAAGACCTATCATCCGGGCGGCAAGCTCGGTGCGCAACTGCTCCATGCCGGTGAGCTTGCCCATGTCGGCGAGGCGATGCCGATCCTGCCGCTGGGCAGTTCGATGGGCGATGCGGTGATCCAGATGTCGGCCAAGGGTTTTGGTGTCGTCGGCATTGCCGACGCCGAGGGCAAGCTCGTCGGCGTCATCACCGATGGCGACTTGCGCCGGCATATGTCGCAGAACCTGCTTCTGGAAACCGTCGATACCGTCATGTCGCATCATCCACGTGTCATCAAGGGCAGCCTGCTGGCCAGTGCTGCCATGGAAATGATGCAGTCGCAGAAGGTAACAGTACTGTTCATCGTCGATGAAGAGGGTCTTGCCTGCGGCATTCTTCATATCCACGATCTCCTGCGGGCAGGGGTCGTCTAAGAACGGCTGCTCGGGCGCAGGCTTTGCCTGTGCTGAAAGCGGCCGCAAGAGAGCTGCATTGGACGTCAGTCAGCCTATCGTTGTGGAAAGCGCCGCCAATCCACGGCGGACCCCGACTTTTGCCTTGCATTTCCACGGGTGGAAACGGCCGATCCTGGAACGCTGCTTTCCCCACCGTCAGTTTCATTATGTGCCGCTCTACATTTCTGCCGAGGCCTTTCGAGACGAATGGGCGCCGCGGATTCTGGCGGAAGATGAGCCGGAAATCTTCGTCTGGAGCGTTCGGGCACCGGAGGGGCTCCGGGAATTCGCCCACCGGCACGGCATTCGCCTGTTTTTCATGGAGGACGGCTTCGTCCGCTCGCTGGTGCCGAATGCCAGCCGAACGCCGCCGCTTTCACTCGCACTCGACAGCGGCACCGTCTATTTCGACAGCCGTTTTCCGTCGGATCTCGAGCTGTTGCTGTCGACCTATGATTTTGACGGTCATCCGGAGCTGCTTGCCCGCGCCGAAAAGGGCATCCGTTTCCTGTTGGAAACCGGCGTCAGCAAATACAATTCTTTCAACGATACGGATGTCGCCACCCTCTACGGGCCGAAGGATCGTAAGCGCGTCCTCGTGATCGGCCAGGTGGAGGATGATGCGTCCATTCTCTATGGCTGCGACCGGCCTTTCACCAACAACGATCTCGTGCGTCTGGCTGCACAGGAAAATCCTGGCGCGCAGATCATCTACAAGCCGCATCCCGATATCCTGAACCGCATCCGGCTTGCCCAGTCGAATCCGGCCGATGTGGCTAGTCTCTGCGATATCATCGACCGGCCACTGTCGATGTCCCGCGCCTTCGAGACGGTGGACCATGTCTATACTATCACCTCGCTTGCCGGCTTCGAAGCGCTCATGCGCGGGCTGAAGGTGACGGTTTGCGGCTCACCCTTCTACGCCGGCTGGAGCCTGACGGACGACCGGCAGCCGAACACCCGCCGCGGCAGAAAGCTTAGCCTGCAGGCGCTGTTTGCTGGTGCCTATCTGCTTTATCCACGTTATTTCGACCCTGTCAGCGGCGTCGAGGTTTCTTTCGAAGCGACAGTTGCGCTGATCGAGCGCCATCTCGCCGATCCTCCTCCGCAGCCGCCCAAAGGCAAGCCAGTCGGGCCTGCCTGGAAACCATGGGGCGCCTATGGCGTCCTCGGCTGGCGTCATCTTCTAACGCCTGTCGTGGCCGAGGTGGTCAAACGAATTGGCAACGACCGCGATGCGGAAGTATTCCGTGAAAACCCGATCGAGTTCTTTCGCGAACTCGCCGCACCAAAACAGCGCAGCATAGGCCGGTTGCTTTATCCGTTCGACGAGTGACCGTCCTGCATTTAAGGGTCTGTAACTTGAAAAGCGCCCGGAATTGGATCACAGCTAAAGGCTTGCAGCCCTATGCTTGCTGCTGCCGCAAACGAAGCAAAGGATTGTCGTGAACGTCTTCGTGACACATATCCGTGTGGTGTGCGCACTGCTTGTCCGCGAGATGGAAGCGCGTTTCGGCAGCAAGCCGGGTGGCTATGTCTGGGCGCTGCTCGACCCCGCGGCCCATGTGGCGCTGATGACCCTGCTTTTCCAGGCGATCACGCACACGCCGGCGCTGGGCACCAGCTTTCCGCTGTTCTTTGCGACCGGCTATATCGGCTTTCAATTCTATCAGGCGATGACCAGCTATCTCAACGGATCGGTGAAAGCCAATCGTTCGCTGCTCAGCTATCCCAATGTCGCACCGATCGACACCATTACTGCACGATCTCTGCTGCAACTGATGACGACGGTGCTGGTTGCCTGCATTGTCCTCGGCGTTATCATCGCATCTCTACGCACGCCACCTTCATTGCATTGGCCGGCCATCCTTGAGGCCGTGTTGGTCGCCAGTATCCTCGGTATAGGCACCGGCATGATCAACAATGTCATGTTCGTAAAATATCCGCTTTACGAACAGCTGTTCACGATCATCAATCGCCCGCTTTTCCTGCTGTCCGGCGTTTTTTTCCTGCCGGATTCGCTGCCGTTGCCCTATCGTGATATCGTTTTGCTCAATCCGCTCATTCACGTCACGATGCTTTTCAGGACGGGTTTCTACGAAGGTTATCGCGCGATCGGCCTGGATACGGCCTATCTACATAGCTTCGCATTTTTGACATTGTTTACGGGCATGGTTTTGTTTACTTTTTCTTCCTCCCTCTTGAGAAACGAATGATACGGCTCGATCAGGCGACAAAGTTTGCGCGCACCAAGGGCATCAAGAAGCCGATCATCAATGATGCGTCGCTGACCCTCCAACGGGGCAAGAGTATCGGTTTGCTGGGCCGCAACGGTGCCGGTAAATCGACTTTGCTGCGCCTGATCGCCGGAACGATCCGTCTCGATAGCGGCCGTATCATCCGCGAAGGCAAGGTTTCCTGGCCGCTCGGCTTCCAGGGAAGTTTCCAGGGAAGCATGACCGGCGAACAGAATGTGCGCTTCGTTGCGCGTATTTACGGTGTCGATACCAGCACCCTCGTTGACTATGTCGCGGATTTTGCGGAACTCGGCGCTTTTTTTCGGGCGCCGGTGAATACCTATTCTTCAGGCATGAAAGCGCGTCTTGCCTTTGGCTTGAGCATGGGGGTGAATTTCGACTATTATCTCGTCGATGAGATTACTGCGGTCGGAGACACAAACTTCAAGAAGAAATGCCAAGCCGTCTTCAATACAAGATTGCAGGAATCTGACGTAATCATGGTTTCCCACAGCACCGGTACGATCCGCGAATATTGTGACAGCGGCATTGTTTTGGAAAATGGTAAATTAATCTATTACGATGATGTTGAAGAAGCGATCAAAGCGCACGACAACAATATGAAGGAACGCTAAATGGCGGTCATTAAGAACATCGGTCGGTCTGCCGACGCAGCGGATGCCACAAAGAACGGCGCCGGTTCCAAGCCGAAGAGCGTCGACCTTCTCGAAGGACTGCTGACGTCGGATGATCGCATCGTCAAACCGCTGGAAACCGGCCGCAACAAGCTGAAGGTCGTGCCGCCTGCGCCGGTTAAGAAACCCAAGTGGTTTGCAAAGCTGGCGAAACTAAAGACGCGCCACATGGTGATCGTCAGCAGTTTTGTGGCTTTGGTGGCCGTGCCGTCCGTGTTGGCGAGCCTCTATCTTATGTTCGTCGCCGCCGACCAGTACAGTAGTTCCTCGTCCTTTGCCGTCCGCAGCATCGAATCGTCCGGTGGTGGCGATATTCTTGGCCTCTTCACTCAGGCTTCTTCCGGAAACACCACGTCCGACAGCTATATTCTCATCGACTATGTGAGAAGTGCCAAGCTTCTGATGGATGTCGACCAAAAGTTTGATCTCGACAAGATCTATGCGGCGCGTGGATTGGATTATTTCTACGGCCTGTCGTCGCGCCAGCCTATCGAAGACAAGTTGGATTACTGGCGCAACGTGGTGCGCATTAATTTTGACCATGCATCCGGCATTATGCAACTTGATGTGCGAGCTTTCGATCCCCAACAGGCCAAGGAAATCGCGACGTTCATCCTGCAAAAAAGCGACGAGCTGGTTAACAATCTTTCGGCTGCCGCACGCGAAGGCGTGCTCAAAGCCACGCGCGAAGAAATGGAGTTTGCTGAACAGCGGCTTGCGAAGGCTCGGGCTGCGGTTCGCGAATATCGCGACGTCTCGCAAGAGCTCGATCCGGTCGAAGGCGCAAAATTGGCGCTGCAGATTATTGGTGGACTGGAAGCCGAGCTGGTAAAGTTGAATTCCGACCTCGCCACTGCCAAGACCCAGATGGGGAATGATACGCCGCGCGTCCGCGTGCTGAAGACGCGCATTGCCAGCCTCGAAGACCAGCTCAACACCGAGCGGCAACGGCTTGGCAGCGGCTCCGATAAGAGCGTGGCAGGCTCGTCCGATGTTGCTGGCCGCATCCAGCAATATGAAGGGCTCGAAACGGAGCGCGAATTCGCCGAGCGCGCTTATGCCGCCTCGCTTGCAAGCCTTGAAAAGGCGCGTCTGGACGCCGGCAACAAGCAGCGTTATCTTGCCGTCTTCATCGAGCCGACGCTGGCGCAGCTTGCCCAGTATCCCACGCGTTTCCTGAACATGTTCCTGGTTACGCTCGGACTGTTGTTTGCGTGGGCCGTATTCGTCATGGGATATTACAATATCCGCGACCGTAACTAAGGTTATTTGTGATGCATTGCGGCCGCCATTGGCGGCCCAAGTGTATCCAACGGTTGCGTTTGAGGCCATTTGCATGCACAGGAGGCCGGTTCGCGCGGCGTCCATGAGTGCAGATATGAATTTCTTCGAAAGAACCAGACAGTTTTTCCGCCGGCTGCCGCGTCTGCATTTCCTGCGCCCTTTCGCTGTTTGTCTCGATTGGGGTACGGAGACGAGCGTTTCCGCGCCCGGCAGGATGATCGCGACGCTGCGTATCCGTGGAACCGGGAATTCCGTATCGATCGATCCCTCCTCGTCCTTCACGGGGCATATCACCGTGCAGGGTCACAACAACCGGATCATCATCGGCAAGAATTGCGAGCTTGCCGGCGAGATCATGGTGAAGGGCAAGAACCAGACCGTCACCATCGGCGATGAAACGACCTTCGTTTCCGTTTATTTGCTCTGCATGGAAAACAAGGACATCAGCATCGGCAGACACTGCATGTTCTCTCGTGACATCGAAATCCGCACCAGTGACGCGCATGCGCTGATCGACCGCAAGAACGGTGTGCGGCTGAACCCCGCCGCGCCGGTCATGGTCGGCGATCATGTCTGGGTCGGAATGCGGGCCATTCTCAACAAGGGTACCGTCATCGCCGATGACAGTGTGGTCGGAGCCCAGTCCTTCGTGAATTCCGCCTTTGACGAAGGCAATGTCGTCATCGCGGGAACGCCGGCAAAGATCATCCGTAGCGGCGTCACCTGGGACCGCGGGCGGAAGCCGCGGTATTCCCGCAAGGAACTGGACAGTTGGAAAATGCCGCCGGATATTGGTGGCTGACGCGTATCAGCGTTCAGAAGGACAGGAACGGCGCTTTTCGGGCCGCACGCGCGGCGGCGAGGCGAGATAGGCATCGGGTTCGTTGACACGTCGTGCGTCGAGCCGGGCGGCGATTTCTTCTGCACCGGCATCCGTGCCCGCTTGGGAGTAGAAATTACCCCTGGTTTGAATGGCCTTTGCCGCCAACCGGAAGAAGGCCGCCCGCACCGGTTCGTCCGGTCCTTGCGGGTTTTTCCAGAACTCGTCGAGCGGTGCCTGATCGGTCAATCCGGCGATGTCGAAGATGGCCGCGCCCAGAACCTTGACCGGAACGCCCTTTTGCGCGGCGCTCAGCCCGGCGGTCGAATTGACCGTGACGACACCGCGGCTTGCCGTCAGCAGGGTGTCCAGATTGCCTCCATCGAGAAAAATAACCCGGCCTGAAAGGCCCAGCCCGCTGCTTGATGTTTCGATAAAACGTCGCCAGTTGATCAGGCCATTGTCGAGCGGATGGATTTTCACGACAAGTTGCGTCTCGGCCGGTGCGTGGCGCGCAAACGAGCGCAGGATTTCCTCGATCGCTTCCCGCTGATCGTTATAGGGGGAGTGGGCGCGCAACTGATAATCGGTCTGCAGTTGCAGGGGATAGACGAAGAAGGGGCGTTTCTGCGCCATCAATGCCTTCACGGTGGCATCTGCCACCTCCTTCCGCCGCTTTCCGCCCGAGAGCCGGACCAGCCAGCCGGCATATTCCGCCAGCGGGTGAAACAGGGCATGGCGCCGGTAATGCGGATAGAGAAACCAGAGGAAGACATTCGGTAGATTGTAGAGAAGATCGTAGGTCGCCTCCGCCACGAACGTCTGGCTGTAGCGGCGCTTCCAGTCGGGCTCCGGCAGGGAGGCTGCAGCGGCGAGAATATGGTCGGCCGATGCCGGAAAGCGGGAATTCGACGACATGCCGTCCCGCTCCAGCGTCAGCCAGTCGGGGCGCAGATAGCCCATTTCCACAACGAACACATCGATGCCGCGCGCTTTAGCCCGCTCGACGGCGATCTGGTGATAGGGACGCTCTTCTCCGAGGAGAATGAGGTCGGTGACGCCATGCGTTTCAAGAAAACGGGCGAGATAATCGCGCCAATGCTCTCCGCCGCGCCCGCGATAGGCGTGGCCGTTGGCCCGGCGCCAGAAAATCTGGTCACCGGCATTCAGATTGATGCGGAGACAGCGATGGCCTCGCTGTTCCAGCCTGTCCGCGATCTTGGCGAAGATCGGCGAGGAGGGGCCTTGCAGAAACAGGAACACACGCGCCGCGTTCTGCCTTGTAACGTCTCCGGACATGTCTTCAGAACCCGGCATGCTGAAGCAATGCCTTCAGAAGGTTCCAGGGGGCTTCCTCGACTGCGGCTGCAGGCCTTTCGTGGCCGGTCCGGGCCTGAGCCAGCGGCACGATGAAATAATCCGTGCGGGGATCGGGAAACGGGTCGGCAAAGGATTTGAGCAGCGGCGCGTGGTCACCGTAGAAAACCAGCCAGACGGGACGGTCGAGCGTTTCGAGATGGTCGACAAACTCACCGAGCGCCTTGTCGGACTGCTTGAGGATGTCGAGATAGATGTCCACCGGGTCAGTCAGGTCACCGGCCCGGCCGGGCTCCCAGGGGCCGTGATTGGCCATGGACGCCACGAAGATGAAATTGCCGGCGCTGTGGGGTTCTTCGTCGACCGCATTGATAACCTTCTGGCTGAGCGTCGCATCCGAGACATAGGTGCCGTCGCGTGCGGGGTCGTGATCGAAGCTGTCGAGCATCGTCATCTTCTCGAAGCCGAGCTGCGGCATCGCCTTGTGGCGCAGGAAGAACGTGCGGTCATAAGGATGGATGAAATGCGTCTTCCACCCGGCGTTCTTGAGTTTGGTCGGCCAGACGATGTCGGTGTAGTGGCTCGCCCGCAGATAGGGGTAGCTGGCATCGACATGCAGGTCGTCCGGCACAAGGCCGCTCAGGACGGCAAATTCCGTGCGCAGCGTATAGCCGCCTTCGAACACGGTGGAGAGGCGGCCCCACTGGACCGCAATCTTCTGCAGCCGGTCGATGGTTGGCAGGGTAAAGTCTTCGACACCGCAATGGCGCATGTCGATGAAGGATTCCGATTGCCAGACGATGACCAGCGGTGCCTTGTTCTGCTCGTCATCATGTCCGATGAGATCCTGCACGACGGCTAGAAAGCGTTCGGAAAGCTCCGCGACGATCTTCTCACGCCGCCGGCCGAGCCAGATGATGAAGTGCAGCACGACCGAAACGAAGGTTCCGAAGCGGATGGTGCTGATCTTGGCGTTCGGTTTGCCGACCAGCCACTGCACGGCGCTGGAGACCGGGCGGTTGACCGGCCCGTAAAACAAAAGCAGCCAGGGAAGATCGGCAACGAGAAGCCCGACAGCGATCCAGAACAGCCGGTTTTTTGCCGGAAGCAGGGTCGGCTCGAAATACATATAAAGCGCCGAAGCCCCGAACACGTAAAGGAACGCGACCAGCCAGAAGACGATATTCAGCGAATTGGCGTAGAAGATCGACTTGTATTTGAAGACGTCGGCCACAAGAGCGATATCGGAAAACACCAGCGGTTCGCGGATGAACTGGAACTTGGCGCGCGATATGCCGGTGAAGATGACGAAGAAGCTGATCGTGCCGGCCGCCGCATAGAGCGGGCGCCAGGAGATCGCGAAAAAGCCGGCAAAGACCAGCGCAATGACCGGCAGCCGGGCCATGAGATCGGCAAAGGCGCGCCTGCGGCTATAGGGCGGCGTGTGGCGGCGGCGTTGACGGGTCGGCAGGGCATATTTGTCGGTGGCAAGAACGACCGCGCAGGAAAGCAGATAGCAGAAAACAGTCAGCGCAAGCGGATGATCATGCAGATGCAGCGATGTCGTCAGCAAGCGATGTCCTCGAAGTCGTCCTGTCGCAGAAAGACCGCGCGATAGTCTTAGTTGCGTCAGCCGAGATGTAAAGCAATCGGCGGCAGAAACAAGCCGGAACGGGCGTTTCTCCCGGTCTTCTGTATTAGAGCTTTTCCAGCAAAAGTGCGCCAAGAGAAAGAGTTGGCGCGTTTCGCAATTCGACGAAAAGCGAAAAAAGCTCTAACGCCGGCTGATCTTGCCGATCGCCCGGTCGAACCACCAGTTGAGCGCAGGCTTGACCAGCGAGCCGAAACGCCCGAGGCCGAAGAGCGTCAGCCCGAAGAAGACCTCGAACTCGCCACGGTCGATGGCCTTGACGATCCGCGCGGCCACCGCTTCGGCAGGCCACGGCGAAACACGGCCCATGACGACTGCGGCCTCCAAGGGCCGTTCGGCCAGCTCGCGGGCAAATTGCGGTGTTTGCGTATCCGGCGGAAAGCAGACCGAAACCGAGATACCATGCGGACGGGCTTCGGAACGGAGCGCTTCGGCAAAGCCGTGCAGCGCGAATTTCGAGGCGCTGTAGGCTGCATAGCCGTAAATGCCGATGAGGCCGGCGCCGGAGGACACGAACATGATGCGGCCGGAGCGCCGTGCCTTCATCGCGCCGTAGACGGCGCGGGCGGCATTGGCGCTGCCGGTGAGATTGGTGTCGATCTGCCGGTCGAAGACTTCCGCTGAGAGAGCGTCGAACAGTCCGGGCTGGACGATGCCGGCGGAGGTGACGAGGATGTCGCACGCACCGGCCTGGGCTTCGCATCTGCCGATTGCATCGACGACAGCCGCGGCATCTGCGACGTCAACGCTTTCTGTGTGGATGGTGGCATCGGGGTGGCTTGCCAGCAAGGCGTCGCGGGCGGATTGCAAAAGGGCAGGGGTGCGCGCCAGCAGCGATACCCTGTCGCCGCGCCCCGCGAAAATACGGGCGACGGCAAGCCCGATGCCGCTGGAACCTCCGGTGATGATCACATGCGCCATGAGGGGTATCCGGGCGAAGCGGTGAGGGAATGGTGCGACAAGCTTTGAATGTGCCGGGGGGCTTCCTCATCCGGCCCTTTGGGCCACATTCTCCTCATTGGGGAGAAGGGAGGGTATACCGCACGTTCATAGAAAATAGCGGTGTCCTCAGCGACTGGCCAGTTTGGAAATCATCTGCTGGATGTCGACGGAAGCGAGGCCGAAATTGCGTTCGGTCAGCTCTTTCAGCTTCTCCGCCGTCAGCGTCACGGTATGGCGGATCTGCTCTTCCGTATGTTCGCTGGTGATGAAGAAGCGCAGGCGCGCCAAACCCTCCGGCACCGCCGGATGGATGATCGGCAGGGCATTGATGCCGGCTGCGAGCAGATCGTTGGAAAGCTGCACGGCCCGCAGCGAATCGCCGACGAGTACCGGCACCACCGAAAACCCGGCGCTCAAGCCCGTATCGAGGCCCGCTTCCTGAGCAAGCTTCAGAAACAGTGCGCCGTTTCGCCTGAGGGCGGTTGCCCGCTCCGGCTCATGCTCCAAGATATCGAGGCTTGCGATCGCCGACGCCGCCAGGACGGGCGCGAGGCCGACGCTATAGACGAAGCCGCCGGCCGTCGCCTTGAGAACGGCGGTCAGTGCCGCGCTACCGGCGATATAACCGCCGCAGCTCGATGTCGTCTTGGAGAGCGTTCCCATCCAGATATCGACCTGCGAGGCATCGATGCCGAAATGCTCGAAGGTGCCGCGGCCACGCTTGCCGAGAATGCCGAGCGAATGGGCCTCGTCGACCATCAGCCAGAAACCGTATTCGGCCTTCAGCTTCATGATCGCAGGCAGGTTGGCGACATCGCCATCCATGGAATAGACGCCCTCGACGATCACGAGGATGCGGCGGTAATCACCGGCGACGGTGCGCAGCACATGTTCCAGATCGTTGGCGTCGTTGTGCTTGAACAGGCGGCGCGTTGCCCCGGAAAGCTTGATGCCGGCCAGCGCACTGTTATGGATGAACTCGTCATGGACGACGAGGTCCTTCGGCCCCATCAGGCAGCTGATGGCGGCGACATTGGTGAGATAGCCGCTGACGAAGCAGACCGAGGCTTCGACGCCGTAAAAGGCGGCGATACGCTCCTCAAGCTCCGCATGGGCGGGGCGCTCGCCGGCCACAAGGCGGCTTGCCGAAGCGGAAATGCCGAAGGTGTTGATGGTATCATGGGCCTGCGCCAGCACGTGCGGGTGCTTGTTGAGGCCGAGATAGTCGTAAGATGCGAAATTGATCAGCTTGCGGCCGTCGATGATGGTGGTGGCACCTGCCGCCGTCTGGTGCTCCCGGTAGAAGGGATTGGCGATGCCGAGCTGTTCGCCGGCAATCTTCTGGGTCAGCACCTGCTTGTATTCCGGTAGGTCCTCGAAGCGCGTCTGCTTGCGGCGCACCGGCGGCGGCACGTCCCGTTCGGTGCGTGCCATCCGGTTGCGCTCGGACGATTGATGCGTGTTGCGCATCCGGTCCAGCAGGTTCTGCTTGACGCTGCTGGCCATCTTCGAGCCGGTCTGGCCGTCGTCGCTCTTGCTCATTGGCTCACTGCCTTTTCCGCATCCAGGCCGTGGCGCTGCGCCAGCTCGCTGACCATCCGGTTGTCGCCGGCATCGTCGTCATCAGCGCCGCCCTGGTCGCGCTTGCTGACCTTTTCATAGAGCTTGCGCGCCACGTCGCCGACCGTGGTGTTGTCGGCCACGCCGCTAAGCGGCATGTCGAAACCGGTATTCTGCTGGAAGCTGATGCCGAGTTCCACCGCCATCAGGCTGTCGAGGCCGATTTCCTTGAGGACCTTGTTGCGCGAGACCGTATCCTTCGAAACGCGCAGGATCGCGGCGATCTCGCCGGCCACCAGATCGAAGAGCATGTCTTCGGCTTCCTGCGGCGACTTGCCTTCGATCATCGCCACCAGATCCAGCTCGCGGCCATCGCCGCCCTGGGTGTTCTGGTCGGCGCTGCGCAGGATGACCTCGAACAGGGCATTGCGCACGACCGGCAGATTGCGGGCCGCGGCCCAATCCAGCTCGGAAACCATCGCCACCGCCGCATCGACGGTGCCCGGATCGGAGCGGATATAGGCTTCCACCTGCGCAAGCGCCGCCTGCGCCTTCAGCGCGGTCTTGCCGATGCGCTTGGAAAGCAGCTCGTTGACGTCAGCGTTCTGGGTGAGATAGCCGGCATCGGCAATCGCGCCAAAGCCGATGGCAAGGGCGGGAAGCCCCTCGGCGCGGCGCGACCGCGCCAGGCCTTCGAGATAGCCGTTTGCCGCGACATAGTTGCCCTGGCCCGGATTGCCGACCAGCGTCGTTGCCGAGGAGAACAGGATGAAGCGGTCGAGCTTGTCGGCGCGCGTCAGGCGGTCGAGCACGGCGGCGCCCTTGGCCTTGACGTCGATGACTGGCTTGTTGCGGGCGCGATCGAGGTTGGTGATCAGCGCATCGTCGAGCACCATGGCTGCGTGAATGACGCTCTTGATCGGGCCGATGACGCGCAGCTTGCCAAGCAGTTCGGCAGCCGCAGCCTCGTCCGTGATATCACAGGCATGCACGGTGGCCGAAACACCCTTGCGCGTCCAGCGTTCCATGGCGGCCAGCGTCTCTGCATCGGCAATGCCGCGGCGGGTGCTGAGCGCGATGTGACGTGCGCCCTTTTCCACCAGCCAGTTGGCGGCGGCAAGGCCGAAACCGCCGATACCGCCGACCACCAGATGAACGCCGTCATCGGCGATGGCAAGCCGGTCGCCGGCATGCTTTGCGATCTCATCCTTGCCGGAAACCGGCGGCACGACGACGATCTTGCCGATATGGCCGGCATTCTGCATCAGCCGGAAGGCATTGCCGATCTCGTCGAAATGGAAGGCGCGGTAGGGCAGCGGCACGAGCTTGCCCTCTTCGAAGAGGGTGCCGATTTCGGTGAAGATCTTCTTCGTCAGCTCCGGCGCATTGACCAGCAGCTGGTCGGCATCGATGCCGAAATAGCTGATATTGCGGCGGAAAGGCCGAAGCCCGATCTTGCTGTCGGCATAGTAGTCGCGCTTGCCGAGTTCAAGGAAGCGGCCGAAGGGCTTGACCAGCTCCAGGCTCTTTTCCATCGCTTCGGCAAACAGCGAGTTCAGCACCAGATCGACGCCTTCGCCATTGGTTACGCTGCGCACGTCATCGACGAAGGCGAGCGTGCGGCTATCGAAGACATGGTCGGCGCCGAGCATCTTGACGAAGCGGCGTTTTTCGCGCGTGCCGGCCGTGGCGATCACGGTGGCGCCGGCGAGCTTGGCAATCTGCAGTGCGGCAAGGCCGACACCGCCGGCCGCGCCGTGGATCAGCACTGTCTCGCCGGGCCGCATACGGCCAAGTTCCATCAGGGCGTAATAGGCCGTGAGGAAGGCGACCGGCACGGTGGCGGCTGCAACGGGGCTGATGTTTTCCGGCAGGCGCGCGACGCCCGAGCGGGAAACGACGGCATGGGTGGAGAAAGCGGCCGGCGCGATCGCCATGACCGCATCACCGATGAAGAGATCGGTAACGCCGCTGCCGACGGCAACGACATGGCCGGAAAGCTCCATGCCGATGGTCGCGCCGGCAAAGCCGTCTTCCAGCGCTTCTTCCGGCAGCAGGCCCATGGCCCACATCACATCGCGGAAGTTGAGACCGGTCGCGGCAACGGCGACGACGATCTCGCCGGGGCCAGCCGTTGGAATATTGGCCTCTTCCCAGACGATGCTGCCGACCTGCGAGCTGACCTGCTGGCGAATGGTCGCGGCCTTGAAATCGCGGGTGCGACGCAAGGCCTTGCCGACGGGGCCGGGCACGGCGCGTAGTTCGCTGAGTGCGCCGGTCTCGGCGTCCACCAGCCATTCGCGATTGCCGTTCGTCTGGTCGAGCGCGGCAAGGGCTGCGGAAATGCCAACGGAAGCGTCGCCCGTCACATCCAGGCAATGGATGTCGACCATGTCGTATTCGTTTTGCAATACGCGGGCGAAGGTCCAGAGGCCGCTGTTGACGGCATTTCCAGCCTTGCCAGCCGTCACCGGCGCGCCGCCCGGCAGGACGAGCGCCAGCCGCGGATGGGTTGCGGGTTCCGTACCGTTGTAGAAGGTGCGAATAGCTTCGGCGAAGGCGCTGAGCGACAGGACTTCGCTCTGGAGTGCGTTCGAATCGGAAAGCGTATCGGCAGATGCCGCCGATGCGACATAGATCGCCCGGACCGGCTTGCCATGCAGCGCGGCAAAGGCCGCTGCGAGGCGCGCTTTGTCATCGTCGAGTTCGCCGGCAAGCGCGACGGGGATGAGGTTTTCAGCTGGCGTCACCACTGTCGCGCCGCCATGCAGCAACAGCACCGGATCGGCGGAGGCTGCGGTCTCATCGGCAACGGCGGGTTCGGTCAAGCCGCTCTGCGCTTCGATGGCGATGATGTTGCCATAGGCGATTTCGCGATCCTCGACTGTGACGTTGCGCAGGCCGAGATCGTCGAGGCACTTCTGCCACTGGCTGGTAGTCGCCAGCCGGCCGACCGGGAATTCGACGGCCTGGCTGCGGGCAAACCAGTTTTCGGTCAGGCCGAATGCGAAATCGCTGAACATGGTAGGCGCGTTGGCCGCCATGACGAGGCCGCCGCCGGAGCGCAGCTTCTCCCGGATCACGCCGCGCAGCGCAGTGTCTTCGTCGATCAGGCTGAAGACCGAACCCGAGGCACTGACCAGCAGGTCGAAGGCCGGAATATCGGCGATCTCGTCCTTCTTCAGGACGTGAACATGGGCGTCGTCCTCGAAGGCGATTTCGAGGTTGCGCTGGGCGTTTTCCCGCGGCTCGACGATCGCCAGCACCGCCTGATGGCGGGCGGCCAGATTGGCGAGGCTGCGCGAGAAGGCGGGCGAAACAGTCCCGGCCTCGACAATGCGCAGGCTCTTGGTCGTCCCGGCAGAGGTCAGCGCCGTTTCGACGGCCGCCAGCACCAGCTCGGCCCGCGCCCGTGTTGCCGGCGAATGCACGGCCTGATGATCGAGCGTCGCTTCGCTGATGAAGGCGGGCGAATGCGCGTCTTCCTCGATGCCGGCCTTTTCGGCGGCGTGAAGGGCGTCGATACGCTCCAGTGCTTCGGCATAGGCATCGTTGATCAGAACGGCCTCGACCACGCGTTCGGAACGTTCGCCATAGACTTCCTTGAGGATGTCGGCGACGTCAGGCAGGGCGTATTCCGGCTGAATGATCCATTCGCTGGCCTTGTGCTCGCCGAAGCCGGCATCCTCGAGAATGTAAAGACAGTTCGCCAGGAAACAACGGAAAGCAAAATCGCCGGGCAGGGCGCGCGGATCGATCTTGGTCTTGCCCTTGGCAAGCTTCAGCGCGATCTCGTGGCAGGCGCGGTAGATCGCGGCATTGAGCAGCAGCGTCGTGTTGTCGATGCCACCCTCGTCGGACGGGGTCATCAACGGCAGCGGCAGTGCGACGGGCTTCCGCGCCGAAAGCTGCGAAGGCACGGCCTCGTAGTGGAACGACAGCATATCCAGCGTCTTCTGCTGGCGCAGATAGGTGCGGCGGAAGCGGCAGTCGTCGAAGGCTGCGATGATCTTGCCGTCCTTGCCGTAGAAGCGGAACTTCGCTTTGATCGAATTGGCGCTGACGCGCTCGATCTCGACGATCGCGCGGGCGATCGTCTCACCGGAATCCAGGACACGGACCGAGCCGAAACGCACCGGAATATAGGGTGCGCCGCCGGCATCCCCGGAAAGCCGGTCGAAGAGCGCCACCAACCCGTGGAAGGTGGCATCGACGGAAATCGGGTTGAGGCTGTAGCGGATGAAGGGATGGCCGGCGTCCGCCGGTGCCTTCAGCTCCACGTCGATGAAACGGTCGCCATAGGTGACGGCCTTGGCCATCAGCTGGAAATGCGGGCCGTAATCGAGACCGAACTGGCGCGCGGTTTCATAGGCGCGGGCCGGCAGCACCGTACCCGTCGCGGCAAGGCCGGCAAGCGCCGGAACCGCCTCGTTGCGCGACACCGGCTTGCGGCTGCGAGCAACGGCATGAATGGCCCAGTCGTCTTCTGTCAGGCGTTCGCGCGAGCGAATTTCAATATCGCCGGTTTCCGGCGAAATCAGCGTCGAAAGCTCCATCAGGCGGCTGTCGGACAGTTCCAGCGGCCGGACGATCTCCAGATTGGTGATCTCGACCTCGGACGTGCCGTAATATTGTTGGGCGGCAGAGACGGCGATTTCGATGAAGCCACTGCCCGGCAGGATCGCCTTGCCGTCGACGACATGCTCGGCGAGATCCGGGAAGAGATGGGCGTCGATATGGTTTTTCCAGCTGCCGCCGTTGGGGTCGGCCCGCCAGCCGTTCAGCGTATAAGACGCGCCATTGCCGCCGAAGAGATCGATCGTGTCCGATGTCGAAGCCGGGCGCAATTCCGTCAGCTCGAACGGCAGGTTCGGCAGGCGGACATGGGCGTTGCGGCGGCCGAAGAGGCGCGCGCCATCGAAGGCCGCGCCATTGGCGATCGCGCGGGCCATCGAGCGGGAAACCGGGTCCTGTCCCTTTTCGCCGGCGTCGCGCGACAGGGTGGGAACCACCATGCCGGTGACCGTCGCCTGCTTGATCGTTTCTTTGAGATAGGAGCCAAGGATCGGGCGTGGCGAAATTTCGACGAAAAGCGTGCAGCCGAGTTCGATCGCGGCTTCCGTCGCGGCCTGGAAGCGCACCGGCTCGCGCACGTTCTTCCACCAGTAATCGGGATCGAGCTGCGTGCCGTCCAGCCGTTCGCCGGTCACGGTCGAGATATAGGCCAGTTCCGAGCGGCGCGGCGCGATATCGGGGATATCGGCGAGGAACGCCTTCTTGGCCTGATCGATGATCGGGTGGTGGAAAGGATAGTTGATGTCGAGGATCTGCGCCGGGATCTTCGCCTTGCGAGCGGCATCGCGGAAGGCGGAGATTTCGTTTGCGGGACCGGACAGGGTCACGGAATTGTGGGCGTTGATGGCGGCGACGCAGATTGAATCGAGCCCGCGTGCCTTGGCGAACTCCATCGCCGGCTCCGGCCCCAGCATCGCGGCGGCCATGGTGCCTTGCCCTGCAAGCAGGTCCTGGTGCAGCGAGCGCTTGGCGACGATCGAGACCGCATCGACCAGCGACAGGATGCCGGCCGCATAGGCGGCGGCGATTTCACCCACCGAATGGCCGAAGACCGCCGTCGGCTTGATGCCCATGGCGACCAGCGAATCCGAAAGCGCGGCCTGTACGGCAAAGAGCAGCGGCTGGGCGATCTTGGTATCGGCCAGCTTCCGGTCGAGTTCAGGATCGTTCAAGAGATCGATCAGCGAGATATCCGCATGGAACTTGAACAGCGCGCTGACCGAGGTGAAGCACTGGCGGAAATGCAGGTTTTCGCGGAAGGCCTCGACACCCATGCCGGCCCATTGCGAGCCGTTGCCGGAAAACACGAAGGCGACCTTAGCATCCTTCGTCACGGCTTCGCCGACCTCGCCGATGTCGGCGGACGGGTTTTCAAGATAGCTGGCGATGGCGCGGACGATATCGTCGGGATTGTCGCTGCGGGCGGCAAAGCGGTGGCGCATCAGCGTGCGGTTGGCGCCTGAGGCGGCGATGACCGAGCGGGCTTCGTCGCGCGACGCCCTGGCGAATGTCGCCTTGTAGGACTTGAGAAGCTCGGTCAGGCTGCTTTCCGTATGGGCGCTGGCGAGGAAAACGTGGCCTGTCGCATTGTTGCGCGAACGCTCGTCCTGGATCGGGTCCGGATCGGAAATCACGACGTGGGCATTGGCGCCGCCGAAGCCGAAGGAATTGACGCCGGCAAGCCGGGCGCGCTTGCCGCGCAGCAGTTCGATCGGGTTGGCGGTGACGCGGACGTTCAGGCCGTCGAAATCAATATTGTCGTTCGGCGTATCGAAATGCAGCGAAGCCGGAAGATAGTTATTCTCCAGCGCCATCACGGCCTTCAGCATGCCGAACAGGCCGGACGCCGGCTCGGTATGGCCGATATTCGACTTGATCGAGCCGATCGGAACCGGCGCGCGCCGGTTTGCGCCGATCACCGTGCCGATCGACCAGACTTCGGCCGGGTCGCCGACCTTGGTGCCGGTGCCGTGGCCTTCGACGAAGGCGACCTGGTTGGCGTCGATATTGTTGCCGTCATAGATCGCGCGCAGCAGGTTCGCCTGGGATTCGCGAGAGGGCAGCGAGATGCCGTTGGTGCGGCCGGCGGAATTGACGCCGGTCGCGACGATCTTGGCGTAGCTGCGGTCCTTTTCCTGACGGGCACGATCTGAGCGGCGCAGCACGAACACGACGCCGCCTTCGGCGCGAACATAGCCGGCGCCGTCATTGTCATAGGCGCGGCAAAGGCCTTCCGGCGACAGCATGCGCGCCTGCGCAAAGCCGACGAAGGAGAGCGGATGGGCAAGGATATTGATGCCGCCGACGATGGCGGTGTCGATCTCGCCGGCGTTCAGCGCCCGTATTGCCTGATCGAGCGCGACCAGCGAGGAGGAGCAGGCCGTATCGATTGTCATGCTCGGGCCGCTGAGGCCGAAGATGTGCGAAATGCGGTTCGAGACGATCGACAGCGTGTTGCCGGTCATGAAATAGGGACCGGCGGCTGCCGGGTCCTGAGCCGTCAGGTTGGCATGGTCAAGGCTGGAGGCGCCGATGTAGACGCCGACATTTTCCCCATGCAGCGACGGGATGGAGATATTCGCGTCTTCCAGCGCCTGCCAGGCGAGTTGCAGCAACACGCGCTGCTGCGGGTCCATATGCATGGCTTCGCGCTGCGACATGCCGAAGGCGGCGGGATCGAAATTATAGATGCTGTCGAGCACACCGGCGGCGAAGGTATAGGTCTTGCCGGGAATGCCCTGGGAGGGGTGCCAGAAGCGCGCGAGATCCCAGCGATCGAACGGAATGCTGCTGACGGTGCACTTCCCCTGCCGCAGAAGCCGGAAAAGGGCCTGCGGGGAATCGGCGCCGGGAGCGACGCAAGCGCGTCCAATAATTTCAACTGTCATATTCAATCGAGCGCTCTAAGCTTCTGTGAGTTGTCCTGCTGATCGCATTTGAACTTCAAAAATGCAATCGGAACTTCCAGTCTGTCGCCTCGCTCCCGAGGGGCGGGCATATATCTTCACAAGCTACATTTGTGAACCTCTAATCGATGTTCACCAGCTTTCAACCTTTTTCATGCGAAAATACACAGGTTGCACAGACGTCCCAAACAAAAATGAAGACAGGACGTAACGCTTGTGGGCAGCTATTGCATGAAAGGCGCACCCGTGAATATTTGCGTGCAACCTCGCCGAAATGGCTTGTTGTGGGACAGCGATTGTGCTTTTCAAGGGCCAATCGGAAGTCCGGTTTGAATGCACGGCCCCGGCGCGTCCCCTTATATAAAGCGCTAAAGGCCGATTTCGGAGTGGTTTCATTGAACCGTTTGAATGTGATCCTGATCTGTACCGTTCTGGCGGGTTGTCAGGCAGTTCCGGGCGAAGGCCCTCTCTCTTCTGACATTGTCAAGGATGCCGGCAAGTCGTCGCAGGAGATCGGCCGTGAGAACACGGTCGCTTATGACGTCATCGATGTCGATGCCCGTTCCGCACGCCTCGTTTCCAACTATGTCGCAACGGCGCTCAGCCGTAAATTCGGTATCGGCGGCGGCGTCGGTCAGGTCGTCATCGGCGTCGGCGATGCGCTGAAGGTCACGATCTTCGAAGCCGGCAGCGACGGCCTCTTCTCGACCACCGATTCGAAGCAGACCAATCTCGACCTCATCGTGCAGCCGGATGGCGGCGCGTCTATCCCCTATGTCGGTCATGTGCAGTTTGCAGGCAAGACGCTCGAACAGGCGCGGCAGACGATCCTCGATGCCCTCGTCAAGAAGGCGGTCGAGCCTGACGTCGTGGTCACCAGCCTTGCCACGGCATCGCGCAACGTCACCGTCTCGGGCGCCGTCGCCCGCTCTTCGGTCGTGCCACTGAACCTCGTGCCGGAAACGATCAACGAGGTGATCGCCAAGGCCGGCGGTCCGGTCGCGCAGCCTTATGAAAGCTACATCACGCTTGTTCGCGGCAAGAAGACCGGTACGGCGCTGTTGAAGACGATTATCGAGAACCCGTCCGAAAACATCTTCGTGCGCCCTGGTGACCAAATTTACGTCACCCAGGACCCGCGCACATTCACCGTGCTCGGTGCGACCAAGCTGAACAAGCGTATCGATTTCGGCGCCAACGACCTGAACCTGCTCGAGGCCGTTGCCATGGCCGGTGGCGGTTCGGATGAAGTCGTGGACGCCAAGGGCTATTTCGTTTTCCGTTACGAAGAGCCGGATGTCGTCATGAGCCTGCTTGGCACCGAGCGCTTCAACGCAATGCTACGCAAGGGAATGCAGCCCGACAGCGTTGGCCGCTATCCGATCGTCTATCGTCTCGACATGTCCCATGCCGATAGCCTGATGGTCGGCCAGACCTTTCCGGTCAAGAGCCGCGACGTAATCTACGCATCCCGCCATCCCTCGGTGGATTTCGCCAAGTTCCTCGGCATCGTTGCGCGTCCTGTGGCGGTCGCGGCGACGACGACAGCCATCGTAGATCGCCTCAACTGAGTGGCATCGCAGAAACGGAAAAGAAAAAATGGCCGCCCTGTGCGGCCATTTTCATGTCCGGGCCTCAGCCGTTACCGAGCGAGAGATCGGGTATGATGTCACGGCGGATGAGCTTCACCGAGCGGTCGGGTTCTATGACATAGGTCTCCACAGCCATACCCGTTCCGTAGGCGAAGCGGTGTTGGAACTTGCTGCCGACAGGGGACTTGGTGAGCTTCGTCCTTGGCTGGCCGCCATAAGTGATGCTGCCGGGAACGGGCTCGACCGACCCGGAAGGGGTCGAGCAGGACGCGAGCAGGGTGGCGGCCGAGATGGAGATGGCTGCTGCAAGGATTTTCGAGGACATGACGATCTCCAGGCGTGGTGTCCTTTCAACATAATAGTGTCTCCTTCACATTCAAGTTGTACACGCGCTACTTGACGAAAAGGATGGCAAGTGTCTCCGCAGACGGGCAAAAAGAGGCGGCGGCAAAGAGTGGTCACGAGGGCTTTCCGGCGTTGCGTCAACCGCCAGGTGCTTGGCTGGTTCAGACCAGCGGGCTGTCGCGATGGCGGGATACGTCCTCGTTCAGAGCATAGGCGATGTCGCTTGCATCGTCCTTGCCAAGCCCGGTCAGATCGCGGCCGTCGGAGGCTGCGGGCAGGCCGGTGAGTACATCCACGACCGTCCAGCAGCCATTGCTTTCCTGCCGGATTTCGTAGCGCTTTTCCTGCATCGGCTCCCCACGGTCGATGGCTGCATCGTCATCGTCCATTTGATCGTCGTTCATGATTCTTCGTCAAGTCCCCCGAGAACGCGTTCGAGCAATTCGTCCTCCTGACGCACGCCATGACGATAGAGCGTCAACACATAGGCGGCGACCGGATCGCGGGCGTCGCTGCCGATCTCGATGTTTCTTGCGGCACAGGCAGCGTCGAACACTCTCTGGCACAGCTCGACATGCTGTGGATGCATCGGCTCGTTGCGCCACTGACCCATGACTTACCCCTTTTCGTCTGCTGCGATCACTACGACGTTGGATTTTGACGAAATGGCGGCAAGGGTGCGCGATGACAAGGACAAGCGCGCCGATTGTGGACAGAGGGGTGACCGGAGGGCATGGGGGCTTGGGTGTTCGCATATCGGCCACCCCGTGTACTGGCGGCTTCGGCGGTCAGTGGCGGGTACCATCCTGCTGGCTGGTTGCGAAGACGAAATGCAACTGGCCGTTCCTGTCCTGGGCCGGCTGGGTCAGGCGCTGCGTATTGGCGCGGTGGGCAAGGGCCCGTTCGCGCAGAGCCTGCGAGCGCGCGACGGTAGCGCGAACCCTCTCGATCAACTCCTCTGTTCTGCTCATCTTGGTCTCCTTTGCCTCCGGTTGGCGGTGTCCGGGACGATACGAACTTATATGTTCACTATATGTTCTATTTTCAGGAAGGTCAAGATTTGCGTTCGCCCCCTCGGCAAGCCGGTAGAAAGGAGAAGGGAACAGCAATGCCACAAGTCAGCGGCAGCGGTTTCAGGGCGTGGTTTCGAGCGCCTCTTCCTCGGCATAGGCGCCGCTCAGCGCGGCGATGCAGAGGGCAAGCGCGGGCGTTGCCGCGGTGTAATAAGGGCCGTCGTCGATCTTGGCAGTCCCGCCTTCCTCGTCCCAACTGACGCCGCCGATCGAGCCGGGCAGGACGGTGCGGGCCAGAAGATAGGCGTCCTCAAGGTTTTCGGTAAAGCGTGGCAGCGGAGCCTCGCCGCCGTTCTTCGGATAAAGCCAGACCACCTTACGCGCCTTCTGGTCGTCTTCGCCCAGCATCTGAACCTCGCGCTTGTAGCCCGCGACGATGCCGATAGAGATATCGAGATCGTTGTTCGGTCCAGTCGCATGCTGAAGCTGCAGGATGAGATCGGAGATGGCCATGGGGAGGGACGGTCCTTTCGTTTCGGGCTTCCCCTAACGTTTTGGAAGCGATCGATCAATCCGGCTCGATGGGTGGAGCCGCAGCAAATGTGCAGGTGAGCCTCATTTGCATCTATCGTGCCGGCGAACAGATCGACTATGCCGTCCCGGTCTTATGGTCTGGTTAACAAAAGCGATATGCCCTGCCCGACACCGATGCACGTCGTCGCGATCGCCCGGTGGGTGCCCCGCTGCCCCAACTTCAACGCGGATGTCAGGTCGAGTCGCGTACCGGACATGTCGAGGGGATGGTCGAACGTGATGGCGCCGCCAACACAAAAACCAGAATGTTCAGCGTTTTCAGAGGAGAAAAGTGGTGCTGCTAGAGAGATTTGAACTCTCGGCCTCTCCCTTACCAAGGGAGTGCTCTACCCCTGAGCTATAGCAGCATCCGGCGCCGTGGATCAGTCCGTTTCGGCGCGAGCGAGGGCCTATTGCCATAGGTTTTTCGCAAGTGCAAGCGCCAATCCGAAGTTTTCGTGACGCAAGCGTGGAAAAGCGTGGATGGCTTCCGGTCGAAGCCGTTTTGCGCTATGGCGGCAGCATGGATAAAAACGAGGATCAAAACAACGGCGATCTGCCGTCGAAGTCTGTGCGTTCGCGGGCCACAGAGGCCGAGCGGCAGGCCGAGGCGCGGCGCGAGCGGGCCGCAAGGACGCTGCGCGAAAATCTGCTCAGGCGCAAGCAGCAGGGCAGGGCGCGCCGCGCGGGTGCGGCAGATGAAACGTCCGGCCTGCCGGCCGCCCCATCCGAAGAACGGGCAAATCAGGGTGAACCTGCGGAACTTGCCGCAAAAACGCACGAATCAGGCGAATAAGGTCGTCAAAGCTGCAGGCGGCCGTTGCCGTCCCCCGTTTCGGCCCGTCTGCGGTGCAATGTTCTTCTCATTTCCCGGCGCTTCGGCTATGAGGCGCAATCCCATCAGGAAGATTGTCTTCTAGGAAAGGCGGGCAAGGCCCGTAGGTGTCATATGGACCGTATCAGAATTACCGGCGGCAACGAACTGCGCGGCATCATCCCGATTTCCGGCGCGAAGAATGCAGCTCTGCCGCTGATGATTGCCTCGCTCCTGACCGACGACACGCTGACCTTGGAAAACGTGCCGCATCTGGCCGATGTCGAGCAGCTGATCCGCATTCTCGGCAACCACGGCGCCGACATCTCCGTCAACGGTCGCCGCGAGCGCCAGGGCGAAAGCTACGCCCGCACCATTCATTTCACCTCGCGCAACATCGTCGATACGACCGCTCCCTACGAACTGGTCTCGAAGATGCGCGCCAGCTTCTGGGTCATCGGCCCGCTGCTTGCCCGCGAAGGCAAGGCCCGCGTTTCGCTGCCGGGCGGCTGCGCCATCGGCACGCGGCCGGTTGATCTATTCATCGAAGGTCTCGCCGCCCTCGGTGCCAACATGGAAATCGATAGCGGCTATATCAATGCGACGGCGCCGAAGGGCGGCCTGATCGGCGCCCGCTACGTCTTCCCGAAGGTTTCGGTTGGTGCGACCCATGTGATGATGATGGCGGCCACGCTCGCCAATGGCGTCACCACCATCGGCAACGCCGCCCGCGAACCGGAAGTCGTCGATCTCGCCAATTGCCTCAATGCAATGGGCGCCAAGATTTCCGGCGCGGGCACGAGCACGATCACCATCGAGGGCGTCACCTCCCTCTCCGGCGCCCGCCACCGGGTGCTGCCGGACCGCATCGAGACCGGCACCTATGCCATGGCCGTTGCCATGGCCGGCGGCGATGTCGTGCTGGAAGGCACGAATGCGGCTCTGCTCGACACCGCGCTCGAAGCCATCCGCCGCGCCGGCGCTGAAATCACCGAGACCGAAAGCGGCCTGCGCGTCGTGCGCAACGGCGGCGGCATCAAGCCGGTCGATATCGTCACCGATCCGTTCCCCGGCTTCCCGACCGACCTGCAGGCGCAGTTCATGGGCCTGATGACCCGCTCGAACGGCGTTTCCCACATCACCGAGACGATCTTCGAAAACCGCTTCATGCACGTGCAGGAACTTGCCCGCCTCGGTGCGAAAATCTCGCTCTCCGGCCAGACGGCCAAGATCGAGGGCGTCGAGCGGCTGAAGGGTGCGCCGGTCATGGCGACCGACCTGCGCGCCTCCGTCTCGCTGGTCATCGCCGGCCTGGTGGCGGAAGGCGAGACCATGGTTTCACGCGTCTATCACCTCGACCGCGGCTTCGAGCGGCTGGAAGAAAAGCTGAACCGCTGCGGCGCCAATGTCGAGCGCGTCAGCGACTGATCTTTGAAGCCGCAGCCCGCTGTTGCGCAAAGCGCCGAGCCGTCCTATGTCCTTCATGACGGTCAGGTCATGGACGGCTGCGGCAAAGGGTTGGACACGCATGGATACATTGAAGCTGATGGCGCTCGATGCCGAGGATTTGGAGATCGTTTCCGCCCATGTGCAGGATGCGGTCTTCAAGGTTTCCGGGCTTGCTTTCGACGGGCGTTCAGGCCAGTTTTCCATCGAGGTCAACCGTTTCGTCTGGGAAAAGGCGGCGGAGCGCTCCAAAGCTTACGAGCGCCGCCGGAGCCTGCTTCTCTTCAAGCGGGTGAATGCCGTGCGTTCGATCGGTTTTGACAGGAGCGATGCCGACAAGGTGCTGTCGCTACTGGCGCTCAATTTCGAGCGCAAGGGCGAGGGGCCGGAAGGTACGCTGGAATTGCTTCTGTCGGCCGATGCGACGATCGCGCTGGATGTGGAATGTATCGAGGCCCAGCTTGCCGATACCGGCGGGGCATGGGAAACCGGATTGAAGCCGCGGCATCCGGCGGTTTGAATGAATTCGGGGCTGCCGCCCGTCTCCCGGCAGCAAAGCCGGTGCGGCTTTGGCAGTATCTCACATGACAAGGACCTGATCGCGTGGCTGTTCGACTGGATACCCTCTCTCCCGCCTTCGAGAAGGATTTTGCGGCCTTTTTGACGACGAAACGCGAGGTGTCCGAGGACGTGAATGCAATCGTGCGCTCCATCATCGAGGACGTGCGCGCACGCGGCGATGCGGCGCTTGCCGATTATACACGCCGTTTCGACGGGCTCGACTTTGCTGTCACGCAAATGAAGGTGACGGCCACGGAAATCGATGAGGCGATTGCTGCCGTACCGTCTGAAGTGCTGGGCGCGTTGAAGGTCGCGGCCGTGCGCATCGAAGCGCACCACGCCCGCCAGCGCCCGAGAGACGATATCTACGAGGACTCGATGGGTGTCGGCCTCGGCTCGCGCTGGACGGCGATTGATGCCGTTGGCCTTTACGTGCCGGGCGGCACGGCGAGCTATCCGAGTTCGGTGCTCATGAATGCCCTGCCGGCCAAGGTCGCCGGTGTCGAGCGCATCGTCATGGTCGTGCCGGCCAACGGTGGCGTGATCAATCCGGCGGTGCTCGCCGCCGCGCGCATGGCGGGCGTCGAGGAAATCTATCGTATCGGCGGTGCCCAGGCGATCGCAGCCCTTGCCTATGGCACCGAGACCATCGCGCCGGTCGCCAAGATCATGGGGCCGGGCAATGCCTATGTCGCCGCCGCCAAGCGGCAGGTCTTCGGCACGGTCGGTATCGACATGATCGCCGGCCCCTCCGAAGTGCTGGTCATCGCCGACCGCGATAACAATCCCGACTGGATCGCCGCCGACCTTCTCGCGCAAGCCGAGCACGACGCCGGCGCCCAGGCCATCCTGATCACCGACGACGCGGCCCTGGCCGCCGCCGTGGAAGCCGCAGTCGAACGCCAGCTGGCGCTACTGCCGCGGGCGGAAACGGCGCGCGCCAGTTGGCGCGATTTCGGCGCCGTCATCCTGGTGCCGGATCTTGAGGCGGCCGTGCCGCTGGCAAACCGCATCGCCGCCGAGCATCTGGAGCTGGCCATGGCCGGTGCCGATGCGATGATCCCGAAGATCCGCAATGCCGGCGCGATCTTTGTCGGCGCCCACACGCCGGAAGTGATCGGCGATTATGTCGGCGGCTCGAACCATGTGCTGCCGACGGCGCGTTCCGCCCGCTTCTCGTCCGGCCTCGGCGTGCTCGATTATATGAAGCGCACCTCGATCCTGCGCCTCGGCCCGGATCAGCTGCGCGATCTTGGACCGGCTGCCATCGCGCTCGCCCGCTCCGAGGGGCTGGAAGCCCATGCCCGCTCGGTGGCAATCCGCCTTAATCTCGGGGACGAAGGATGACGAAACCCTCCGGCGGCCACCGTCTCTGCGATGTCGTGCTGGACGAAACCATCGGCCGCTCGACCCCCGATGTCGAGCACGAGCGCGCGGTGGCGATCTTCGACCTGATCGAGGAAAACACCTTCGAGCCCCTCGGCCATGCCGGCGGGCCTTATCGGCTGAAGCTGTCGCTGGTCAATGCCAAGCAACTGGTGTTCGCCATCAGCACCGAAGGCGGCGAGGACGTCACCACTCACATCCTGTCGCTCACGCCCTTCCGCCGCATCGTGAAAGACTATTTCATGATCTGCGAGAGCTACTACGAGGCGATCCGGCAATCGACACCGAGCCAGATCGAGGCGATCGACATGGGCCGTCGCGGCATTCACAATGAGGGTTCGCAAACCCTGATGGACAGGCTGGAGGGCAAGATCAAGGTGGATTTCGACACCGCCCGCCGGCTGTTCACGCTGGTCTGCGTCCTCTATTGGCGCGGGTGACGGCATGATGGAGGCGCTCGCTCCCGAGCATGCTACGGAAAGGAAGCCGCCCGGCTCCATTCTGTTCATGTGCGGCATGAATGCGATCCGCTCACCGATGGCCGAGGCCTTGGCAAAAAGCATTTTGCCCGCCGGAACCTATGTCGCCTCTGCCGGTGTGCGCCCTGGCGAACGCGATCCCTTCGTCGATGTGGTGATGGCGGAGCTTGGCCTTTCCGTCGGCCGCCATCAGCCGCATTCGCTGGACGAACTGGAAGACGATTATTTCGACATGATCGTGACGCTTGCGCCGGAGGCTCACCACGCCGCGCTGGAGCTGACCCGCTCCATGGCGATCGACGTCATCTACTGGCCGACGCCCGATCCGACCACGGCGCGCGGCACCCGCGAGCAGATCGTCACCGCCTATCGCGAGGTGCGCGACCATCTGGCGACCCTGATCCGGCATCGTTTGCTTGCGCGAAGCCCCTCAAGGGTGCCATAGAGCAGACAAATCCAGGAAAAGCGGGATCATCGCTGTTCACAAATGGACGGTGATTGTGTAGTTTCCGCCCAAATTTTTAAGGGACGCCCCCTGCGTCCCGACCGAAACCAGAAAGACATACCCTACATGGCGAAAGAAGAAGTCCTCGAATTTCCGGGCGTTGTTACCGAATTGCTGCCGAATGCGACCTTCCGCGTAAAGCTTGAAAACGAACACGAGATCATCGCGCATACCGCGGGCCGCATGCGCAAGAACCGCATCCGGGTTCTCGCCGGCGACAAGGTGCTGGTCGAAATGACCCCTTACGACCTGACCAAGGGCCGTATCACCTATCGCTTCAAGTAAGCGTGGCCGCCAGCCGCTGACCGGCTTCACAGCCGGCCCCGGCGTCGCCCGGAACCGAAATCGAACAATGGCCCTGTTGCGATGGCGTTGACACAAAAGCTTATCCTCGCCTCCGGCTCGCCCCGCCGCGTCGAACTTCTGGCGCAGGCCGGCATCGAGCCGCAGCGCCTGATGCCGATGGATCTCGACGAGACACCGAAGCGGGCTGAGCATCCGCGTTCGCTCGCCTGGCGTCTTGCCGGCGAAAAGGCGCGGGCGGCGCTTGCCGCCGTAAAGGGCGAGCCCGGCTGGGACGATGCCTATATCCTGGCAGCCGATACCGTCGTTTCCGTCGGCCGGCGCATTCTCGGCAAGCCGGAGCTGGTGAGCGATGCATCGAGCGCGCTGCATCTCCTGTCCGGTCGCGGCCACCGCGTCTATACCGGCATCTGCCTGATCACCCCGGCGCGGGCCGTGCGCCAGAAGGTGATCGACACCAAGGTTCGCTTCAAGCGGCTTTCGACGCGCGACATCGATGCCTACATCGCTTCGGGCCAATGGCGCGGCAAGGCGGGCGGCTACGGTATCCAGGGCATTGCCGGCAGCTTTGTCGTCAAGCTCATCGGCTCCTACACCAATGTCGTCGGCCTGCCGCTGCAGGAAACGGTGAACCTGCTTTCCGGCGAAGGATACGATATCCACAGCCGCTGGGCCGAAGGCTGAGCTATGGCTGAAGATATGGAAAAGCCGTCTTCAAAGGTCACCCCGCTGCGCAAGACGATGGCATGCCCGGAATGCCGCCGGCCCTCGCACCGCGAGCATTACCCCTTCTGCTCGGACCGTTGCCGCAATGTCGACCTGAACCGATGGCTGACCGGCGCTTACGCTATCCCCGTTGCCGAAGACGAGACGAAGGCAGACGGCGAAGACTGATCCTGCTGGAAAAATTCGCACGATAACTCTTGAATTTCAGATATTTGCGCGTTTTTCCAAAAACCTCTCAAAAAAACGTCATTTGGTGCTGGACACCGCCGAACAGGATGTTATAACCCCGCTCGCTTCCGGGGCGAACCAAGCGCCCCACGGTTTCCGAATTGGAAACAACTGCTTCACGAAGCAGGGATGCCCGGATAGCTCAGTTGGTAGAGCAGCGGATTGAAAATCCGCGTGTCGGTGGTTCAAATCCGCCTCCGGGCACCATTCTAAGCCCTTATTTCGTTACGTTGTTACATGCCTGCTTGTCGTCTAAAGTTTCGGGTTTGACGCTTCTGCGCGCCGGGTTTGTTAATTTTCGTTTGTTCAATTCGAGTTCGAACTAATCATTGCGGTGGTCTGGACCAATCCGCTTGTCATCGTACAGGCGACGGCGGTGATCTTCTCCTGCTATATCGTCGGCCGTTCGCTGGTCGCGGACCCGACCGGCAATCTCGTGCACCAATGTGGGCAGGTCGCGGAAATCTTCCCGATCAATGTCGATCTCGGTCTGGTGCGTCAGGTCCGCGCGCAGGGCGCTAACGGCCTTGGCCAGGTGCTGAAGTCGTACCGCGACCGTGACGTGGTGTTCTCCACCTATGAGAACAATGGCGCCTCGGCCTATCTCGACAGCCTCGGCCCGCTTGCGCCCATGGCCAAGCGGTGATGCCGTCGCGCTTCGCCCGTTGAGCCGGGGTCAAATCCGGCCGCTGGCGGAGGGGAGTGGGGGTCGAACCCACCCGAGACAGTCTCGCTGCCCCAACCGGATTTGAAGTCCGGCCGTCCCACCGGAGACGATTCCCTTCCTGAAGCAATTCCAGCAAAAGTGCGAAGCGGTTTTGCGTCCGAAATTGCGTATGCCGTTCTAGCGATCGAACAGATCGATGCGATGGGGATTTATGCGGCGCAAGTCGCCTTTGCGCAAGGTCAAGCCGAGCCGATCGAAGAAATCGAGGATTTCGATGGCGACCTTGCGGCCGTTGTGGACGCGGTCGCGGAAGGCGGGGGCGGTAAACCAGCCCTCCGGCGCCTTCGCTGCCACATCCCGCACGATCGCCGCCATTTCCTCCGTCACCTCGCGTGCGAAGAAATGATCGTGGGCGATCTGGTCGGTGCGGCCGAGTTTTTGCGTCAGTTTCAGGACGCGCCGCACCTCACGCTCATCCATGCCGAACGCGTCGGCGAGATCGCGCACGCGTGGCGGGCGGAAACGGCTTTCGCCCAGAAGCTCCGGCTGGATGCGCAGCCACAATCCGTCATCGACCGGCGAGAGCCGCACCTCGTGGCCGGGCAGGCGCAGGAAAGCGCCGTCGAGCACCACGCCGCCGGCTGCGGCCTGCATCTTCAGAAAGGCGAGGAAGGTTTCCTTCGGCAGGCGAGGGCGCAGGGCAAGACGCAGCCGTTCGCGCCCGATGCCTGCGAGATCGGGATTTTCGGCATGGAAGGCGGTCAATTGTTCGGCCAAATCTCGTTGCAGGCCGTGGAAGGCCGCCGGGGAGAGGGCAAATCCGCCGACCGTCTCGGCTTTCGCGGCGGCAAGGATGCCGGGCAGGGCGCTTTCGGCAAGGGCGCGGTCGCGCATAAAGATGGCGAGATCGACAGGGGCGACGGCGATCAACCCGGCAAGCGCCTGTGCCGGATCGGCAGCGCGGGCGGCGGCGAGGGAGGCGAGCCTTTCCGGCGTGCCGCGCTTTCTCGCCGGCGGGCGAAGATCGAGGAAGCGGCCGCCGCCGATCGTGCGGCTGGCAGAGGTGTCGCGCAGGATGAAGCGGTCGCCGATGGAGGCGGCGATCGGGCGCTCGAGAACCAGTTGCACGAACCCCTCCTGTCCCGGCGCAATCGGCCGATCGAGCGGAACGATGCGCGTGCCGGCCTCCTCCGCGTGGCTGTGCAGCCGGGCGGGAAACCAGGTGCCGACGGGTTTGGCTTCCGATGCGAGCACCGAGAGCACGGCATCGATCCGGTCGGTGGGAGCATGGAGTGCAGGTGAGAGCACAATATCGCCGCGCCGGATGGCCTCCTTTGTCACCCGCTCGCCGGCAAGGTTCAGCGCGCAGCGCTGGCCGGCGAACCCTTCCGTCGCCTTGCGGTTCTGCGCATGGATGCCGCGCACGCGGGCCGTCAGGCCGGAGGGGCTGACGGTGACCGTATCGTCGAGCGCGACGCGGCCGGAGAGCATCATGCCGGTGACCACGGTGCCCGCGCCGGAAAGCGTGAAACTGCGATCGACGGCAAAGCGTAGCGGGCCGTCCCGTTCCCGCGCGGCTGTTTCGGCCTCGGCGGCGGCAAGGGCGGCGCGCAGGGTTTCGATACGCTCGCCAGTCACGCTTGAGACGGCGATCACCGGCGCGTCGGCAAGTCCGGTACCGGCAAGGGCGGCGCGGATTTCCGCCGTCGCCTCGGCGCGCCGCTCCGGCCCGGCGAGGTCGGCCTTGGTCAGGGCGACGATGCCCCTGTCGATGCCGATCAGGTCGAGGATGGCGAGGTGTTCACGCGTCTGCGGCATGATGCCGTCATCCACGGCCACCGCCAGCAGCGCGAAATCGATGCCGCCGGCGCCGGCGAGCATGGTGTGGATCAACCGTTCATGGCCGGGCACATCGACGAAACCGGTGATCGTGCCGCCGCCGAGATCGGCATAGGCGAAGCCGAGGTCGATGGTGATGCCGCGCGCCTTTTCCTCGGCGAGACGGTCGGCATTGGTGCCGGTCAGCGCTTTGATGAGCGCGGTTTTGCCGTGATCGATATGGCCGGCCGTTCCGACGATCATAGGGCGGCGAGCGCCGAAAGCAGCGCTTCGTCCCGGTCGAGGCAGCGCAGGTCGAGCACCAGCGCTCCATCACGGATATGGCCGATCACCGGCACGGGCAGCGCCCTCAGCCGGGCGGAGAGCCGGTCTGGCGCATCGCCGCCGTCCCCCGTCAGCCGCAGGCCGGCGCTTGGGATCGTATCGACCGGCAGGGCGCCCGAGCCGACCTGGCTTTT
Organism: Rhizobium sp. Root1212; assembly: GCF_001424985.1. Taxonomy (GTDB): domain Bacteria; phylum Pseudomonadota; class Alphaproteobacteria; order Rhizobiales; family Rhizobiaceae; genus Pararhizobium. Next base: position 858,178 of record NZ_LMDA01000001.1, on the reverse strand, counting down.
GCAGGGAGTGGGGGCCGCCGAAAAGCCATGCGGGACAAGCAGCGCATCGACTGAAGGGGCGAGACGGGCAGCCTGCGCGGCGATGTCACCCTCGGGGCGGGCGAGGAAGCGCAGGGTCGGCAGGCGCTCGCGAAGCCGGTCGGGATCGCGGTAGAGTCTCAGCGTCGCTTCGAGTGCGGCGATGCGGATCTTGTCGAGCCTCACGGCGCGCTTCAGTGGATTGCGGTTGATGGCGGCGATCAGATCGCGCCGGCCGACGATGAAGCCGGCCTGCGGCCCGCCGAGCAGCTTGTCGCCGGAGAATGTGACGAGATCGGCGCCCTCGGCCACGGCTTCCGCCACGGTCGGCTCGCGCCGCAGGCCGAAGACGGAGAGATGGATCAGCGAGCCGGAGCCGAGATCGTTGAGCAGCGGCACGCCGGCCTTCCTGGTAATGCCGGCCAGTCTCGACGCAGGGACTTCGGCGGTAAAACCTTCGATGCGGTAGTTCGATGTGTGGACCTTGAGAATGACACCGGTTTCCGGCCGGATCGCGCCCTCATAGTCGCGGGCATGGGTGCGGTTGGTGGTGCCGATCTCCACCAGCTTCGCGCCGGCACGGGCCATGATGTCGGGCATGCGGAAGGCGCCGCCGATCTCGATCAGCTCGCCGCGCGAAACGATGGCCTCGCGGCCTTCGCTGAGCGTATTGAGGGCGATCAGCACGGCGGCGGCATTGTTGTTGACGATGGTAGCGTCCTCGGCGCCCGTCAGGTCACGCAAAAGCCCGCGCAGATGGTCGTCGCGCCGGCCACGCCCGCCGCCGTCGAGATCGAATTCTAGCGCCAGCGGATTGGCCATGGCAGCGGTTGCAGCGCGGACGGCTTCTTCCGCAAGGATGGCGCGGCCGAGATTGGTGTGCAGCACCGTGCCGGTGAGGTTCAGCACCGGGCGAAGGCCGGAGCGGGCGGCAATGGTGAGGTCTTCGGCGATCTGGCGCGGCAGGTCGGCCGCAAGTGCTGCGCCGTCCTCGCCGCCCCGAATTTTCTCCCGCGCCATTTCGAGCCGCGCCCGGATGGCGGTGACGACGGCGAGGCGGCCGTGTTCTTCGACCAGCGCCAAGCCCTCGGACGCGATAAGCAGTTGGTCGACGGAGGGAAGCGCGCGAAACCCCTGCATCAATAGCCCGAAAGATAGGGGTTGAAGCCCCCGCGACGGAAATCCGTTTCCTTCATCAGCATGTCGAGGCCCAGACTGCCGATATCATCGGCGATGGGGTCGAGGCTCGGGTTCTTCGCCATATAGAAGATTTTGACCCAGGAATGGCATTCCCCGCAGGTCTCGGCCTTCACCGTGGCCTCGGTGGTTTCGACCGAGCGGTAGCTGATGCCCTTGGTCGAGCCGCAGCACAGGCATTTCACCCGCACCTCGTTCCACTGCGTGGCGCAGCAGGCGCAGGTGGCATAGCGCACATTTTCTATGCCCTGCGTGCCCATGACCGAGGAGGTGGCCGGGCGGCCGCCGCAGGCGGGGCAAAGGCCGACGCCCACCGGCACCAGCGCGGCCGCATCGAGCGTCGCGGCCAGCCGCGCCATGTGGACCTGCACGGCGGCGGCGGCGAAGAGATGCGGGGCGGTGCTGTCTTCGGGAATGCGATCCGACAGGATGTTGGAGAGCAGCCAGTCGCGGTCCTCGGCATTGGCGGCGCGCACGGCATTCAGCGCAACGCGGGCAGGCTCGGGCATGGCAAGCTCGGTGACGCTCTCGGTGAAGGCGACGAGTGTCGCAGAAAGGGCGGGATCGCGGGCGCGTGCCCGCCGGTCGATAGGCGGCATCCCGCCGCGTGCCGCTTCAGCGATGCGGGCCGCCGTCATCGGTGCGGCCGGCGGCAGCGTTGCCGCAAGCCGTGCCTGCAGGCGCGAAAGTTCGGAAAGGAACGTTAGATAGGGCGCAAGCGCATTGCTTGTGGCAAGGAAAGCGAAACGGCGGGCGCGCGCCTGGAAAAGCTTGACCGGCTCGGGCAGGAAGGCGAGCGGCGGCTTCGGCACACCACCGATGAGCGAGGGGTCGGGCTGCAGGTCTTCCGCCATGGGCTCTCCGGCTGTTCCGTCTTCGGAAACTACTTTGACGTGTCAGGGCGCTGCCGTCCAGCAAGTTCGCGCAACCATTTGCGATGGTGACGGAAAGCCCAGCCACCGGTGACGCTGCCGCGCGTCATCGCGCGGATGGTGCCGCGCGTCCAGATCGCCGCATAGACGTGGACGATGAAGATCAGGATCGCGCCGAGCGCTGCCAGCGCATGCACCGCGACCGCGATACGTCGCACCGGGATCGAGACGATATGCGGAAAATATTCCTCCCAGATCATGATGCCGGTGGTGACAAGCACGGCGATCAGGGCGGACATGCCCCAGAACACGAATTTCTGGCCGGCATTGTATTTGCCGAGTTCGGGCAGCTTGTCCTCGTCCCCCTTCAGCATGTCGCCGATTTTCAGGCTCCATTCCACATCTTCGCGCCGCGGCAGGTTGAGCTTCCACATCTGCACGAAGAGCATGAGGAAGCTCGCCACCAGCACGAGGCCGACGATGGGGTGCAGCCAGCGCGTCGTCTGCCCGCCGCCGAAAAGCCCGGTCATCCAGAACAGCGACGGATGAAAGAAGGAGAAGCCGGAAATCAGCAGCACGATCATGCAGGCGGCCGTGACCCAGTGGTTGAGCCGGGTGATACCGCGATAGCGGCCCACCAGAACCGGGTGCTTCGCCTCGATCTCGTCGCCCGGGGCGGAATAGACGCGTTTCTCGGCCATCACGCCTCCCTTCCGCGGTGGCCGGCGCCATCGACGAGGTTTTCCGCCTCCTCATCGTCATGGGGCGTCACCTCGTTTGCGCGGGCAAAGAGGCCGTGCAGCAGCGCACCGGCCGCGGCAAGGCCCGCCACCGCAAGGCCGACCGTCTTGGCCGGGCCTTTCCAGCCGCGCACCACCGGCGAAATCTGCGGATCGTCCGGCAGGCCGGCGTAGAGCGAAGGCTGGTCGGCATGGTGCAGCACATACATGACATGGGTGCCGCCGACGCCTTGCGGATCGTAGAGCCCGGCATTGTCGTAGCCGCGCGATTTCAGGTCCTCGACGCGCTCCTCCGCCAGCTCGATCATGCTCTCCTTGGTGCCGAAGCTGATCGCCTTGGTCGGGCAGGCCTTGGCGCAGGCCGGACCCTGGCCAACCGCGACGCGATCCGAACAGAGCGTGCATTTCTTCGAGACATGCGCGGTCTTGGAGACGCGGGGAATGTTGAAAGGACAGCCCGTGACGCAATAGCCACAGCCGATGCAGTTGTCGGAGATGAAATCGACGATGCCGTTGGAATATTGCACGATGGCGCCGGGTGCCGGACACGCCTTGAGGCAGCCGGGATCGGCGCAGTGCATGCAGCCGTCCTTGCGGATCAACCATTCAAGCTCGTTGGTTTTCGGATTTTCGTATTCCGTGAACCGCATGAGCGTGAACATATCCGGCGTCAGGTCATGCGGGTTCTCGTAGACCCCGACATTCTCCTCCACATCCGGATGGGTATCGTTCCACTCGATGCAGGCGGATTGGCAGGCCTTGCAGCCGATGCACTTCGATACGTCGATCAGCTTGGCGACCTGCGTGAGCTGCCGCTCCGGGGCAGGCAGCTCCGCCGTCGCCGAAGCCCTGATAACGTCGCTGGCCAAGAGGTTCGACGGCAATGGCTGGATCGGCGGATTGGCTGCCGCCGTGACCGGTTCCGGTGCACGTTCGCTCATGACGAAGCCTCCTCTGCCGCTGGCTCGATGTTGACGAGGAAAGCCTTGAATTCCGGCGTATCGATATTGGCATCGCCGACGAAGGGGGTGAGGCTGTTCGGCCCGAAACCCTTGCGCGCCGCGCCCATGAAACCCCAGTGCAGCGGAATGCCGACGACATGCACCGGCTTGCCGCCGCAGATCAGCGGCCGGATGCGCTTGGTCACCACGGCCTTGGCCCAGACCTCGCCGCGCTTGTTCCAGACGCGCACGCGCCCGCCCTTGACGATGCCGCGCTCCGCCGCCAACTCCTCGCTGATTTCTACGAAGAATTCCGGCTGCAGCACGGCATTCACGCGGTTGTGCTTCGTCCAGTAGTGGAAATGCTCGGTGAGGCGGTAGGAGGTGGCGACGCAGGGATAGTCGGCGCTCGTGCCCAACTGCTCCACGTCCTCGGGGAAGATGCGGGCGACGGGGTTGCCGCGTAGCTTGGCGTTGAACGGGTTTTCGACCGGGCTTTCGAACGGCTCCATATGGGTGGGGAAGGGGCCGTCGCGCATCAGCCTGCGGGCAAAGAGCCGGCCGGTGCCCTCCGGCGTCATGATGAAGGGCATCACCGTTTCGGGCTTTGCCGTCACCGCGATATCCGGCACGTCGAAGCCGGCCCATTTCTCGCCGTTCCACTCGATCAGCTTGCGGCTTTCGTCCCATGGTTTGCCGGAGAGGTCGCAGGAGGCGCGGTTGTAGAGGATGCGGCGGTTTGCCGGCCAAGCGAAGGTCCAGTTGAGAAAGGTTCCGATATCGCCGGGGTCGCTGTTGTCGCGTCGGGCCATCATGTTGCCGTCCTCGGTCCACGAGCCGGCATAGATCCAGCAGCCGGACATGGTCGAGCCGTCGTCGCGCATGACGGCGAAATTCGGCAACAGCTTGCCGGCCTCCACCAGCACCTTCGTCGGATCGGTCGGGTCGTAGAGGGTCTGGAGCGCCCGGCCGTTCATCTCCTGCGCCAGTTCGGCCGGTTCCGGCTCGGTGGGGTCCTTGTAATCCCAGGCGAGATTGAGGATCGGCTCGGGGCAGACACCGCCTTCCTTGCGGTAGAGTTCGCGCACGCGCAGGAAGATGTTGGCCATGATCCAGGTGTCGTGTTTCGCCTCGCCCGGCGGCGTCGCGCCCGGCCAGTGCCATTGCAGCCAGCGGCCGGAGTTGACGGTGGCACCCTCGTCCTCGGCAAAGCAGGTGGCGGGCAGCTGCAGTACCTCGGTCATGATCTTCGAGGAATCCACGTCGTTGTAGATGCCGTGGTTTTCCCAGAAATGAGCGGTCTCGGTCTTTAGCGGATCGATGGTGACGAGCAGCTTCAGCTTCGACAGGCCCTCCGTCAGCTTCGCCCGGTTGGGGAAGGAGAGCAGCGGGTTGAAGCCCTGGCAGAAATAGAGGTTTACCTCGCCACGGCTCATCATGTCGAACATGCGCAGGATGTCGTAATAGGGCACGTCCAGCTTTGGCAGCCATTCGAAACCCCAGTCGTTCTCCTTGGTCGCGGCGCTGCCCCACATGGCCTTCAGGAAGCTGACCATGAATTTCGGCGTGTTCTGCCAGTAGCTCGTCTGGCCCGGAACGAGCGGCTTGTTGCCGCGCGTCGACATATAGGTCGCGTAATCCGGCTCCTTCTCGGTCGCCAGGTTCATGTAGCCCGGCAGGCTGTTGGAAAGCAGGCCGATATCGGTGAGGCCCTGGATGTTGGAGTGGCCGCGCAGCGCGTTCACCCCGCCGCCCGGCAGCCCGACATTGCCGAGGATGAGCTGGAGCATCGCCATGCCGCGGATGTTCTGGGCGCCCTTGGAATGCTGGGTCCAGCCGAGCGCATAAAGCGAGGTCATCACCTTGTCGCGTGCCGAGGTGGCGGCGATCATCTCGCAGATCTTGAGATAGCGCTCTTTCGGCGTGCCGCAGAGGTTTTCGACGAAGTCCGGCGTATAGGCCGCAACGTGTTCCTTGAGCAGGTTCCAGACGCAGCGCGGATCGGCAAGCGTCGGGTCGGCCTTCACCGTCCCGTCCTCGTTCAGCTGGTATTCCCAGGCGGTGCGGTCGTAGTCGCGCTTCTCCTCGTCATAGCCGTTGAAGAGGCCGTCGGCCCAGCCGAAATCGTCCCGCACCAGATAGCTGGCGTTGGTGTAGTTCTTCACATACTCCCACTGCACCTTGTCGTTTTCGATGCAGTAGCGGATCACGCCCATCAGGAAGGCGATATCGGAGCCAGGGCGGATCGGGGCATAGACATCGGCTACCGAAGCCGTGCGGTTGAAGCGGGGGTCGACGACGATCAGCCGGGCGCCGCGATGGTGCTTGGCCTCCGTCACCCATTTGAAGCCGCAAGGGTGCGCTTCCGCCGCATTGCCACCCATGACGATGACGAGGTCGGTGTTCTTGATGTCGGTCCAGGCGTTCGTCATTGCGCCGCGGCCAAAAGTTGGAGCCAAACTGGCTACCGTGGGGCCGTGTCAGACGCGTGCCTGGTTGTCGAAGCCGACCATGCCCATGGCGCGCACGGTCTTGTAGGTCAGCCATCCCGTCTCGTTGGTGCCGCCGGAGGCGGCAAGGAAGCCCGTGGTCGTCCAGCGATTGACGGTGACGCCGGTCGCGTTCTTCTCGATGAAGTTGGCGTCGCGGTCGTCCTTCAGCGCGCGGGCGATCTTGTCGAAGGCGTCTTCCCAGGAAATGTCTTCCCAGCGGTCCGAACCCGGCGCGCGGCGGCGCGGCTTGGTGGCGCGGGTCTCGGATTTCACGAAATCCTTGAGCGCCGCGCCCTTGGGACAGAGCGTCCCGCGGTTGGTCGGATGGTCGGCGTCACCTTCGATGTGGATGAGTTCGGCCTTTTCCCCGGCGGCGAGATCGCCCTTGGAGAACATCAGAATCCCGCAGGCGACGGAGCAGTAGGTACAAACGTTGCGGGTTTCGGTCGTGGTTGCCAGCTTGAAGGCGCGGACATGAGCGGCTGTCGCTGCCTCCGCCACTCCGAAGCCCATGGCTCCGAGCGAGGTGGCCGCCGCTCCCGCGCCGGCAAGCTTCAGGAAGCTGCGGCGTGAAAGATCGATGTTCATTCGCTATCCTCGTACCTGCCTTGCGGATCGGTGAACGGCTGGATGGTCGCCCTTGCCGCCGGGTGTGTCAAGGACGGATTTGGTGTAAAAGTCATGGTCTTGGGCGAGCCGATGGGCCATGATCGCCGGCACGGAACCTGTTGCAGACTGCCAGAGGAAGGAGCCCCATGTCCGATCCTGCCGTTTCCACCGAGCCGCGCCTGACATCGCTTGCCCATGGCGGCGGCTGCGGCTGCAAGATCGCGCCGGGCGTGCTCTCGGAAATCCTGCGCGACCGGACCGCCTTGCCGGTGCCGCCGGAGCTGCTGGTGGGCATCGAAACCTCCGACGATGCGGCCGTCTACCGGCTGAACGACCGACAGGCCATCGTCGCGACCACCGATTTCTTCATGCCGATCGTCGATGATCCGCATGATTTCGGCCTGATAGCCGCAACCAACGCCATCAGCGATGTCTATGCCATGGGCGGCACGCCGATTTTCGCACTGGCGCTGGTGGGCATGCCGGTCAATGTGCTCTCCACCGCGACCATCGGCGCCATTCTCGATGGCGGTGCCGCGGTCTGCCGTGCCGCGGGCATTCCCGTCGCCGGCGGCCATACGATCGATAGCGTCGAGCCGATCTACGGCCTCGTCGCCATCGGCCTCGTCGATCCCGCCCAGGTGAAAAGCAATGCCGGCGCGCGGCCGGGCGATGTGCTGATCCTCGGCAAGCCGCTCGGCGTCGGCATCTTTTCCGCCGCGCTGAAAAGGGGCGCACTGGATGCGGCCGGCTATGACAGGATGATCGGCACGACGACTCGCCTCAATACGCCGGGCCCGGATCTCGCCCGGCTTGACGGTGTGCACGCCATGACCGACGTGACCGGTTTCGGCCTTGCCGGCCATGCGCTCGAAATGGCGCGCGGCTCGGGCTGCCGGCTGCAGGTGAACTGGTCCGCCGTGCCGCTGCTGGAAGGTGCCCACGACCTCGCCGCCGCCGGCTTCGTCACCGGCGCCTCGGGGCGCAACTGGGCGAGCTATGGGGCGGATGTCATCTATTCACGGGAGATGACAGCGGTCGGTCAGGCGCTTCTCTGCGATCCGCAGACGAGCGGCGGGTTGCTCGTCGCCTGCGCCCCGTCGGATGCCGCGGCAGTGCTGGATATTTTCGACAGGCACGGTTTTGGCGCGACGCTGATCGGTGAGGCCGCGCAGGGAAATCCCGGCCTCACGATCGTCTAGGCATGCCACCACAATTGATGGCCGGACGGACACTTCCAGCCTTCGAAGCCTTTCAGATCCCCGACCCGTCAAGCTGCCGGTCGTCATCGCCTTCCCAGGGAGAGGGCGCCGAGGCACGGCCGAGATTGGCCGAGGGCATCGGCATCCAGCACTTCAACTCCGGCTCGGCATATTCGACGATGCATCCAGGGGCGGAATCCGAGGCGCGCCAGCCTTCCGAGCCGAACCGGTCGCCATGCGACCAGAAGGCGACGTCCACTTCCGCCGGCCCCTGTTCGGACGAGCGGACGGTGACGAGGATTCGGCTACCGTCTCGCGGTGCGCTTGCTATGTGACGCCACCGGTCTGGCTCATTCATCGTTTGTCCTCCTGCCTTGCTGCGGTCGGTAGTGTCATCTTGCCATCGAGGCTAGTCAACTCAAACCGTAAGGCGGATTTTGCGAAGGCGGCCGTCAGGCCGCCTTCCTGCCTGCGTCGAAGGGGATCTCGATATCGACGGCGAGCGTGGTGACCTGCGCGCCGCGTTCCATCTTGATGCTGACGTTTTCGTCATTGACCTGCATGTGTTTGGAAATCGCCTTCAGGATCTCGTCGCGCAGCTTGCCGACGAGGTCGCTGTCGCCGGTGACGGCGCGTTCATGGGCGAGCAGCACCTGCAGCCGCTCGCGGGCTGCCGGGCCGGACTGGCCGCGGGAGAACAAACGGAACAGGTTCATGCCGCCTTCCTTCCGAAAATCTTGCCGAGGAGACCGCGCTTTTCGCCCGGAAGCGTGACCGGCAGGCTTTCGCCCTTGAGGCGCCGCGTCGCTTCGAAATAGGCGAGTGCCGGCGCCGAGCGTCCGTCCGCCAGCGTGACCGGCGCGCCGACGTTGGAGGCGCGCAGCACGTCCATGCTTTCCGGGATGATGCCGAGCAACGGGATCGACAGGATTTCGAGCACGTCGTCTACCTTCAGCATGTCGCCGCGCTCGGCGCGGGCGGCGTCGTAGCGGGTGAGCAGCAGGTGTTTTTCGATGCGCTCGCCGTTTTCCGCCTTCAGCGTCTTGGAATCGAGCAGGCCGATGATGCGGTCCGAATCACGCACCGACGAGACTTCCGGGTTGGTCACGACGATCGCGACATCCGCATGGCGCATGGCAAGGGTCGCGCCGCGTTCGATGCCGGCCGGGCTATCGCAGATCACCCAGTCGAAAGCGCTCTTCAGGGCCGCGATGACCTTCTCGACGCCTTCCGGCGTGAGGTTGTCCTTGTCGCGGGTCTGGGACGCCGGCAGCAGGTAGAGCGTTTCGACGCGCTTGTCGCGGATCAGCGCCTGGGTGAGCTTGGCCTCGCCCTGGATGACGTTGACGATGTCGTAGACCACGCGCCGTTCCGCGCCCATGACCAGATCGAGATTGCGCAAACCGACATCGAAATCCACGACGACGACCTTGTCGCCGTTTTGCGCCAGCGCTGCGCCGAGCGCGGCCGACGACGTCGTCTTGCCGACGCCGCCCTTGCCCGATGTGACAACGATTACCTTGCCCATTGATGTCTCCAGTTATGTGAACACGCTTCGATATGCACGTGGTCGCCGCACAGCGCGGCCTTGTTTCAGCCGAGCGTTGCCGCCTTGATTGTTTCGCCTTCGAGCCAGATCTGAACCGGTTTGCCACGCAGCCCCGCTTCCATGTCGTCCGCAGTCTTGTAGAGGCCGTCGATGGCGATCAGCTCGGCCTCGAGCTTGTGGCAGAAGATGCGCGCCGAAGCGTTGCCGATCGTGCCGGCCATGGCGCGGCCGCGCAGCGAGCCGTAAATGTGGATCGAGCCGCCGGCGACGACTTCCGCGCCCGAGGCGACGGAGCCGACGATGGTGACGTCGCCATCCGGAAAGAAAATCGACTGGCCGGAGCGAACCGGCTCGGAGATGACCATGGACGGCATCGCCTGCACCGGTGCGGGGGCCGGCGCCAGCGCCGCGACGGGCTCGGGCTTGTCGGTGGTCTCAGTCTGCTGGTCGGCCGTTGGCGGCTCGATATCGGCGGTCGCGCGGCCGTCCGACATCGCCGGCGGCAGATCCGCGCCGAGCAGGGAGGGACGCGCGCCTTCGATGCCCATGACGCGCACGCCGCGGCCGCTCAGCTCGCTGACGAGATCGCGAAGCTGTGCCCGGTCGATATCGAGGCCTTCGACGTCTAGCACGACGGGGCGGCGCAGGAAGAAGCCGGCCGAGCGCGAAGCGAGCGCGTCGAGCCGCGCCAGCCAGTCCGCGAAGGGCAGTTCGGGGGTCAGCGCAAGCGCCAGAAAGGACCGCCCCTTGAGGCGGATCGGCCGGGATTGTGTTAACACATCAGTCATCTTGGTTAATTTTCGATTGCTTCGATGTATCGAGAAAATGGTTAACAAAGCGTTAATCCGTCTGGCTGGCGCGAGGCATGATCCGGCGTTCGCTGTTGTCGATTTTTGGCTGGACATGGGGCGGAAGGCCCGCCCCGATCGCGGTAACGAAATGGTGTAAGGTGGGCCGGAAACTGCCCGATATTTGCCACAAGTTGCGCCAGTATGCGGCCAGGTAATCAGGGCTTGGAATATGATGTCGGATGAAAGTGTTGCGGTCAGTGAAGATCGGTCGTCGCGGTTTGTCCGCCTGTTCCTGATCTACCGGCTTTATATTCTCGCGGCTGCGAGTCTTTTTGTTTTTGCCCTCGTCACCTTCGGCATCTACCGGCTGACGGCGGAGGTGCGTTACGAGGATGTGCTTTCGGCACTGTCGGCAACCTCGTGGAGCGCGATCGCGCTGGCCGTGGTCTTCACCGGCCTGAGTTTCCTGGCGCTGGTCGCCTATGATGCCAACGCACTTGATTATATCGGCCGCCGGCCGCCCTTTCCCACCGTCGCGGTGACGGCCTTCATCGCCTATGCCGTCGGCAATACCGTCGGCTTCGGCCCCTTGAGCGGCGGTGCCATCCGGTTTCGCGCCTATTCCCGCCTCGGGCTGACGCCGGGCGACATCGCCCGCGTCATCGCCTTCGTCACGCTTGCCTTCGGCCTCGGGCTCCTGTCCGTCAGCGCGCTGGCAACGCTTGCGGTCGCGCCGCGGGTCGCCGATATTCTCGGCGTCGAGGCCGTCTGGCTGCGCAGCATTGCCCTGCTCATCCTCGCCGTGCTGGCGGGCTTGTTCTATATGGGCCGCAACGGCCGGGTCATCCGCCTTAAAAGTTTCGAACTGCACCTGCCGGACAGCCGCACCACCTCCCGCCAGTTCCTCGTTTCGGCCTTCGATATCGCGGCGGCGGCTTCGGTGCTCTATGTGCTGCTGCCGGATACCCATGTCGGCTGGCCGACCTTTCTCGCCATCTATGCGGTGGCGATCGGCTTCGGCGTGCTCAGTCACGTTCCGGCCGGCCTCGGGGTGTTCGAGGCGGTGATCATGGCCGGCCTTGCCAACGCCATCAGCATCGACCAGCTGCTCGGCAGCCTCGTCCTCTACCGGCTGATTTATTACGTGCTGCCGCTGCTGCTGGCCACCGTGCTGCTGCTGGTCATCGAGCTGCGGCAGCTGGCGCTGAGGCCGGGCGTCGCCGAGGCGGCGCAACTTGCCGGCAAGCTTGCCCCGGCGCTGATTTCCACCCTCTCGCTGATCCTCGGCACCATGCTGATCTTCTCGAGTGTGGTGCCGACGCCCGATTCGGACCTTGATTTCCTCGCCGGCTACCTGCCGCTGCCGATCGTCGAGGGCGCGCATTTCCTGTCGAGCCTGCTCGGCCTGCTTCTGGTCGTCGCCGCCCGCGGCCTCGGACAAAGGCTGGACGGCGCGTGGTGGGTGGCGCTGGCGGGCGCTTCGATCGCCTTCGCCTTTGCCTTCCTCAAGGCCATCGCCGTCTTTGAAGCCGGGCTGCTTGCGCTGTTCATCGTCGCGCTGCTCGCCAACATGCGCGCCTTCGACCGGCATTCCTCGCTGCTGCGGCAGACGCCTGGGCCGTCCTGGCTTGCGACCATCGCCGTCATCATCGTCACGGCGACGCTGATCCTGCTCTTCGTCTATCGCGATACGGAATATACGCATGAGCTTTGGTGGCAGTTCGAATTCTCCGCAGAAGCGCCGCGCGGCCTGCGCGCCCTTCTCGGCCTTGCCATCGCTTTTTCGGCGCTGGCGCTGTTCAGCCTGCTGCGGCCGGCGCATTTCCGCACGCAACAGCCGGCGCCGGAGGAGCTTGCCCGCGCCGTCGAGATCACCATGGGCCAGGATGTCGCCGATGCCAATCTCGTGCGGATGGGTGACAAGCGGCTGCTGTTCTCCGCATCGGGAAAATCCTACATCATGTACGGCATCCACGGACGCTCCTGGATTTCGCTTGCCGATCCGGTCGGCGTGGAAGAGGAATTTCCCGAGCTTGTCTGGCAGTTCGTCGGGGCTGCCCGCGCCGGCGGCGGACGCGCGGCCTTTTACCAGATTTCGCCGGCCCTGCTTTCGGCCTGCGCCGATGTGGGGCTTCGCGCCTTCAAGCTCGGAGAGCTGGCCATCATCGATCTCGAACAGTTCGAGATGAAGGGCAGTCGCTTCGCCAATCTCAGGCAATCCTACAATCGTGGACTTCGCGACGGCCTGACCCTGACCGTCGTGCCGCCGGAAGAGGTCGGGGCGATCCTGCCGGCGCTGCGCGCCATCTCCGATGCCTGGCTCGACCATCACGATGCCAAGGAAAAGACCTTTTCGCTCGGCGCCTTCGAGGATGATTACGTGCTCTCCCAGCCGGTCGCTGTGGTGCGGCTTGCCGGCGATATCGTCGCCTTCGCCACGCTGATGGTGACCGATACCAAGGCGGAGGCGACCGTGGACCTGATGCGCTTTGCGCCCGATGCGCCGAAGGGCACGATGGATTTCCTCTTCGGCAGCATTCTCGAATATCTGCGCCACGAAGGCTACCGCCAGTTCAATCTCGGCATGGCCCCACTTTCGGGCATGGCGCGGCGCGAGGCAGCCCCGGTCTGGGATCGTGTCGGCGGCCTCTTGTTCGAGCACGGCGAGCGCTTCTATAACTTCAAGGGCCTGCGCGCCTTCAAATCGAAATTCCATCCGCGCTGGGAGCCGCGTTATCTCGCCGTATCCAATGCCACGGGTGCCGCGCTTGCGCTGATGGACGTGACCTTTCTCATCGGCGGCGGCGTCAAGGGAGTGATTTCCAAATGAAGCTTCTTCATCCTCTCCTGGCCGCGGCCGTTTTTACCTGCGCCCTGCCGTTTGCCGCGGCCGCGCAGGACAATAAATTCGACACCGGCATGATCCCTGCCGGCCATATCCTGATGCCGGACGACGCGCCTGCCGCAACCGTTTTCCTGGTTTCGGATGCGAACGGCTGGGGTGCTGCGGAAGACAAGCAGGCGGCCGATCTCGTGGAAAGGGGTGCGGCCGTCGTCGGCATCGATTTCCCGGCCTATCTCAAGACCCTGAAGGCCGATGACGGCGATTGCGTCTACATGATTTCCGATGTCGAATCGCTTGCCCATCAGATACAGCGCGCCGGCGGCGCGACGAGCTACAATCCGCCGATCGTCGCCGGCACTGGCGAAGGCGGCGCGCTCGCGCTTGCCATGATCGCCCAGAGCCCGGCCGCGACGATCGACGTGGCCATCGCCGTCGATCCTCTGGCCGGCATCCCGCTCGACAAGGTGCTTTGCACCCCCGCCACCAAGACCAAGGCGGATGGGCGCACGATCTACGGCCTCACCGACGGGCCGCTGCCGGCCCCCGTAACCGTGCTTTTCACGGACAAGGCGACACAGGCCGGTCGCGACCATGTCGCTGCCCTCAAGCAGGCCCATGCGGATATCGACGTTGAGGACGAGACCGCCTCCGCAGCCGATGCGCTGGCGCAGGCACTTGCCGATCAGGTGGATGCGGCCGGAGGTGCCGACAGCCCGCTCGGCCTGCCGCTAACCATCCTCAAGGCGGAGCCTGCCTATGACACGATGGCGGTGGTCTATTCCGGCGATGGCGGCTGGCGCGATATCGACGCCCAAGTGGCGGGCGCCTTGCAGCAGCGCGGCATTCCGGTCGTGGGCGTGGATTCGCTGCGCTACTTCTGGTCCGAGCGCAAGCCGCAGGAGACGGCCGATGACCTGACCCGCATCATCGACACCTACCGGAAGGAATGGAACGTCAGCCATGTCCTGCTCATCGGCTATTCCTTCGGCGCCGATATCCTGCCCGCCACCTACAACCTGCTCTCGGCCGAGGACCGCGCCCGCGTGCCGCAGATCACGCTGATGGCGCTCTCCCATCAGGTGGACTACGAGATTTCCGTCACCGGCTGGCTCGGGGTCGCGAGTGACGGGGCCGGCGATCCCGTCGACGACATCGCGAAGATCGACCCCAGGCGGGTCCAGTGCATCTCCGGTTCCGACGAAGACGGCGATCCCTGCCCGACGCTGAAAACGGCCGGCATCGAGTCGATCGCCATTGATGGCGGCCATCATTTCGACGGCGACTACGAGGCGCTCGCCGATCGCATCATCAGCGGACTGAAGACGCGGCTTCAGGTGAAATAGGGGTGGCCTATTCCACCATCGGCGCGACGTCATGTTCTGCCCGGCCGCGCAACGGCTTTTGCGGCATGAAATGGAAGAGCACCAGCGACAGCGCCGTCGTGACCATGCAGGCGATGAAAATATAGGTGAAGGGCAGGGCTGGCAGCGCCGCGGCCCCGGTCACCTGCACGTGCTCGCCGCCGAGCGGCAGGCCGTTGCCAAGCACGATGGCGCCGAGCAAAGCCACCCCGAGCGCGCCGCCGAGCGACCGCAGGAAGGTCAGGAGGCCGGTCACGACGCCGAGATGCGCCTGATCGACCGCGTTCTGCACCGAAATGGTGGCGACCGGGAAAGTCAGGCCGGTGCCGAAGCCGACGACCACGGTCAGCAGTTCCAGCGTGACAAGCGATGTCCGACCGGCGAGGAACGCCAGCGCGATCAGGCCGATGCCGCTCAGCACGCAGCCGGCCATCGCCAGCCGCTTGTAGTGGGTGACGCGCGGGATGGTGCGGCCGCTGGTCGTCGCGCCGAACACGGTGCCGAGCAGCAGGCCGATCATGACCACGCCCGAGCCGCTGGCCGAAAGCCCGTTGAACGACTGCGCATAGACGGGAATATAGACCGCCAGGCCGACACTGGTTGTCTGCAGCAGGAACATCGCCAAGGTGCCGTAGCGCACCACCGGATTGGCCAGCACCTCGATCGAGATCAAGGGTTCGGCGGCGCGGCGCAGCCGCAGGGCAAACAGCAGCCACAGCACGGCCGAGCAGCCGATGAGGCCGCCGATCACCGGCGACAGCCACGGATACCGGCTGCCGCCCCAGGTGAGCGCCAGAAGCAAAAGCGCGGTGGCGGCGATCAGCAGGGTCGCACCCGCGCCGTCGAGACTGTGCTCGCGGGCAAGAATGGGAAGCTTCTTCAACGGATTGTTGATGATCGCCAGCGCCGCCAGCCCGAGCGGAAGATTGATCCAGAAGATCACCGACCAATGCAGGTGCTCGGCGAAGGTGCCGCCGAGCAGCGGCCCGGCAATGCTCGCCACCGCCCATGTTCCCGAAATCCAGGCGGCGTAGCGGGCGCGCTCGCGCGGCGGAACGAGATCGCCGATGACGGTCTGCGACAGCGCAAACAGCCCGCCGCCGCCCAACCCCTGCACCGCGCGGCCGAGAATGAGCGTGGGCATGCCGGGCGCGAGCGCGCTGATCAGCGAACCCGCGAGGAAGATGAAGATGGCGGCAAAGATCGTCCGCCGCCGCCCGTAAATGTCCGAAAGCTTGCCATAGAGCGGCGCCATCGCCGTCGCGGTCAGCAGATAGGCGGTCACCACCCAGGGCAGGTATTCGGCATGGCCGAGCGCCCGGCCGATGGTCGGCATGGCGGGCGCCACGATCGTCTGGTCGAGGGCGGCCAGCAGCATGGAGAGGAGAACGCCGGCGATGATGACATTCTTTTCCTGTTCGGACAGGGCCGGGGTTCCGTTCACGAGGGGTCTTTCATTCATTCCTGCAATCCGATCGCAACGGCTTGGCGCAAGGCACACTCAAAGAGGCATAAGCCGGCATTAGTCAACCCTTGCGGGATGCGATCCTCGATCTCGAAACCCGACATCATGAAACCTGGCTGAAACACGCGGCGAAAACGCTGGAAACGCTCGTCTGGCAAGCTCACGGCAGATCAAAAAGGAGGAACAGCCGATGTTTACAGCCATTCGACGTATTTTTGCCAGTGCCCTTGTCGCGGGCGTTCTTGCCACGCCCGCCTTCGCGGCGGAAAAAACCAGGCTCTTTAGTTTCGTCAGCGAAAACGAGGAAATCGTTGCGACCCTGACGCCCGAGGATGCCGCCCTCGGCGACGACGCCGGCGCCATCGGCAAGGCGCTTCACGACCGCGGCACGCTCACCGTCTGGCGCTATGCCGTGCGCAAGGCCACGGACGGCGAGCTGGAACAGGCGCCGCTGAAGCAGATCAGCATCGCCGCCGAAGGCACGCTGCGGGTCGAGCCCTATGCGACCCCGCTGCGCGTGGTGCCGCTGCAATGAGAGCCGCGCGCGCCTTCCGTTTCGCAGCGGCAGCGGTCGTCACGATTGCCGGCATCGTCGGCATTTCCTCGGCCGAAGCCCTGCCGGCTGCGCCGCAAAGCCCGGTGCAGCAATTGATGTTGGCGGATACGGCCAATCCCGATCTCAGGGAAGCGGCCGGCCATGCCTTGCCGCTGGGCTGGGTGCTCGGCCGGCTCTACCGCCTCGACGAGACGGCCGGCAAGGCCCTCTTCGCCGCCTTTCCGGCCGGGGCGGATACCTCCTTCACGCCGGGCAATGCCTTCGATCCCGGCAAGACCATCGAGGTGGCGCTGGTCCGCAAAGACGGGCGGTTTACGGCATCCGGCGCACGGGTCTATCCGCGTCCCGCTGCCGATATCGCGGCCGGCGATGCCGATCAGGGGGACTTGCTGATGGAGCTTTACGCAGCTGCGCAAGCCGAAGGTGCGAGCGGCAACGCCGTCTGTCGCATCCGCGGCTGGGCAACGAGCGAGGCGAGCAGCGGAACGGCCGTGCGCAAGGCGCCCTCCGACGGCGCGCCGATCGCGGGCCGACTGGCGCCGCCGCATGTGAGCGACGAAACCGACGCTTCCTCGATCGATGGCTGGCGGGCGGAGTTCGAAATCACCGGCTACAGGGATGGATGGTTCCGTATCGCCAATGCCACGGCGCCCGGCGCCGCCTATGGCGATCCGCCACCGGAGGATTTCCCCAAGACCTATTCCGGCTCGGGCTGGGTCAGGGCGACCGAGGTGACGGCGGCTTACGCCAATACCGGGATGCCCGTGCCGCAATTGCTGCAATATCCCAATGTCGATGCGCAGCCCTTGCCGCCCGGCGAGGCGGTGGCGGGTTACGATGGCAATCTGGCGATCGATACGCCGGTGATGCGCCTGCATGCCTGCTCGGCAAACTGGGCGCTCACCACCAGCCGGGACGGCCAACGGGGCTGGTGGCGCGGCACCTGTTCCGACCAGGCGACGAACTGCAGCTGAAACACAAGCGAAACATTTGCTGGCTAGTCTTTCCATGCCCGGACGTTTCCGGCTCTTCGGAAGGATGCTGCATGAATTCACCGTCGGAGTTTCGCGAACTGATAGCCTATCACGAGGCGGTGGTTCGCACGGCGCTCGACGGCATCGTCGTCATCGACGGCGAGGGCCGGGTGGTCGATTTCAATCCGGCGGCCGAGGCAATCTTCGGCTATCGCCGGGAAGCGGTGATCGGCGAGCCGATCGCCGAGCTGATCATCCCGCCGGAGCACCGGGCAGCCCATGAGCGCGGCCTTGCCGCCTATCTTGCGACCGGCGAAGGCCGCGTGCTCGGCAAGCGGCTGGAATTGCAGGCCATGCTTTCGGCGGGCGAGCTGATCCCGATCGAGCTGACCATCACCGATGTCACGCTCGGCGGGCGGTGGCTGTTTGCCGCCCATATCCGCGACCTGCGCCCCGCCAAGCGCGCCGAGGCGGAAATCCGCGAGCAGCGCAACGCCCTCTACCAGAAGGAAAAACTGGCCGCCCTCGGCTCGCTGCTCGCCGGTGTCGCCCACGAACTCAACAATCCGCTATCGGTTATCACCGGGCAGACGCTGATGATGCGCGAGGCGATGGAGGAGCGCTCGGTCGCAGACTGGAACGGCCTGGTGCGGCGCTGCGACCGCATCGCGACAGCCGCCGATCGCTGCGCCCGCATCGTGCGCAGCTTTCTCGCCATGGCGCGGCAGAACGAGGCGGAACGCTTGCCGACGCGGCTTGAAACCGTGGTCGATGAGGCGGTCGATCTTCTCGCCTATACGCTGGGCGCAGCGGGCATCACCGTCGAGCGGCATTTTCCCGATGGCCTTCCGGTGCTGGCGCTCGATTCCAGCCAGATCCATCAGGTGGTGCTCAATCTTCTCGTCAACGCCCAGCAGGCGCTGGAACAGGCAGGCGGCGCGGAACGAAAGATCACGGTCGGCATTGCCGCGGATGAAAAGGCCGGCACCGTCTCGCTCACCATCGACGACAACGGCCCCGGCGTGCCGCAGGAGATCCGCGGCCGCATCTTCGATCCGTTCTTCACCACCAAGCCGCAAGGGGCGGGTACCGGCATCGGCCTTGCCGTCTCGCGCGGCCTCGTGGAAGCCCATGGCGGCAGCCTGTCGCTGGGCGACGCGCCGGGCGGCGGCGCCCGATTCGTCATCAGCCTGCCTTTCGAGCCGATCGCAGCCGCCGTCGTCGAGACCTTGCGGCCGGTTGCCGAGGCCTCGGCACAGCACCGGAACTTATTGGTGGTCGATGACGACGTGGCGATTGCCGAGCTTGTCGCCGAGATTGCCGGGCGGCTCGGCTATGCCGTCACCGTCACCCATGGCGGTGATGACGCCCGCCGCCGCATCGCCGCCCGCGACGGCGGCTTCGACGCGATCCTCTGCGATATCCGCATGCCCAAAGGCGATGGTCCCGGCCTCTACGATTGGCTGGGCGAGCATTATCCCGACCTGACGGGTCGGATCGGCTTCGTGACCGGCGATACGCTCGGGCCGCTGGCGGGCCGGTTCCTCGCGCGCTCTGGCTGTCCGATGATCGAAAAGCCGTTCACGCCCGATGATATCGCCGCCTTCCTCGCGGACCTGACGACACCGCGCTGAAACAGTAGAAACATTCGCGACCGCGGCAGGAAACGAAGATCGGTCATGGTGGCCCCATCGAAACACCCGATGGAGCCACACCGATGGACGACCGCAAGATCGAACTGCTTGAAACCACCTTTGCCGAAGTCCGCGCCTCGCAGGATGCCGCCGCCGCGCTGTTTTACGAGCGCCTGTTCGTCAACGACCCGTCGCTGCGCCGGCTCTTCAATACCTCGGACATGGCCGCGCAGGGCCGCAAGCTGATGGCGGCACTGGCGCTTGCCGTACATTCGCTGCGCAAACTCGATGCACTGGTGCCGGTGCTGGAGGGGCTGGCGGTGAAGCATGTGGGCTACGGCGTCGAGCCCGCCCATTACGACACCGTCGGCACGGCGCTGATCGAGACCCTGTCGCTCTCCTTCGGCGAGCGTTTCACCGCGGAGGTGCGCGCCGCCTGGACGGAAACCTACCAGCTCGTGGCGGGCGTGATGATGCGGGCGGCCTACGGGCAGGCGGCGGCCTGAACCTTAGAGTTTGTCAGGGAAAAGTGGGAACCGGTTTTCCAGAAAAGACAAACGAAAACAAAAGAATCTAGAGTATGTCTGGTTCAATCTGAACCCGACAAACTCTAGGCGCGGCGGTTGGTGACGAACATGTATCCGACGCCGCGAATGGTCTTGATGGTCGCGGGCTTGGTGGGATCGGGCTCGATCTTCTTGCGCAGGCGGGTGATCCGAACGTCGATCGATCGGTCGAAGGGCTCGTTGTCGCGGTTATGGGCGAGATCGAGCAGCCGGTCACGGCTCAGAACCCGGTTGGGATGTTGCGACAGCACCCGCAGCAGATCGAATTCCATGGCCGTCAGCGTCTCGCGCGAGCCGTCTTCGAGGACGAGGCAATGGCCTTCGAGATCGAGATGAACCCGGCCGAAGGCGACGAGATTTTTGGCCGCCTGCGGGGCCGGGGCTTGAACGGCGGTTTCAGCCGGCCGGCTGCCGACGCCGCGCCGCAGCACGGCGCGGATACGGGCTTTCAGCTCGCGCAGGTCGAAGGGCTTGGTCACATAGTCGTCCGCGCCCATCTCCAGCCCGACAACCCGGTCGACGACATCGACGGCGCCGGTGAGCATGATGATCGGAATGGCCGAGGTTGCGCGGATGCGTCGGGCGATGGAAAATCCGTCCTCGCTCGGCAGGTTGAGATCGATGATGAGCAGGTCTGCCGGCCGGTCCGCCAGCGCCCTGTCGAGCGCTGCGCCGCTGGCGACGCCGCAGACGGAAAAGCCCTGGCCGCCGAGATAATCGGCGACCATGTCTCGCAGATCCTCGTCGTCGTCCGTCAGGACAACGTGGGGCAATGTGGCATGTTCGTTCAAGGTCCAGCCCGCTCTCGACTTTTCCAACTATAGATAGCGTGAAGAAAAGCGTCTGTCGCGTGCGATTGCATAATATAACCAGCGAAATTACGCGGTCCCTTATAAAGGTATGTCTGGAGGAGTTCAAAGATGCGGAAGACCCGCCTTCCTGCAAGATTTCAGGTCGCTGTGATCGCAATGTTGGCGGGTGTGACCCCGTTCGGAGGCGTGGCGCGGGCCTGTTCGGGCAACGACAACCCGATCTTCGCCTGCGAGGCCGACGAGGGCCGCAAATTCATCGAGCTTTGCGCCTCGGGCGAAGACGGCAACATAACCGGGCTTCAATACCGCTTCGGCTCGCAGACGCCCGACGGGGGAGACGACAAGGTGGAGCTGGAATTCCCCGAGAAACCGGAGGGCTCGCTCGACCGTTTCGTCGGCGCGGTCTACAGCCGGAAGGATGTCTATACCCAATCCATCCGCTTCAAATCCGGCCGCCATGACTATACCGTCTTCACGCAAAGCTGGCCGGATGCCGACTCGGCCGAGGGCATGGCCGGTGCTGCCGGCGTGACGGTGCGCAATCTGCGCACCAACAAGATGACGACGGTTGATTGCAGCGAACGGCCCCGGTTTTACATTTTCGAACTGCAGGGCATTCTCGCCTGCGATCCGAAAACGCCGGTGGGCAAGGCCTGCATTCAATAGCCGAGGCAAACGACAGCAGCTGAAAACACGGCCGGATTGAATGGACGGCAGACGGTGGCGCGATATAGTCTCCGACAGTCGCTTCGAGAGATTTCCAGGCATGATCACGTCGGCACCGCGCGCAGCGTCTCGATTTATCGGCGGCAGCCATGGCTGATGCAACGCGTGACGAAACCGAGGATCGGCCGCTGCGCCAATATGTGGCGACCATGGTGGATGCCTTTCGCGGTTCGCCGCTGCGGCGCAGGCTTTTGCTTCTGGCCGGTGGCATATTCGCCGTCATCCTCGCCACCGCCTTCGGCCAGATCGTCCTCAACCGCTGGAACCAGCCGTTCTACGATGCGCTGCAGCAGCGCAACTTTGCCGGCTTTCTACATCAGCTCATGGTGTTTTTCGAGATCGCCGGCTCGCTGCTGGTGCTCAACATCACCCAGCAATGGCTCAACCAGATGCTGCACCTGAAGCTGCGCGAAGCGCTGACGCGCGACATGATCGACGAATGGCTGCGGCCGGGCCGCGCCTTCTGCGTGGCGCGGCGGGGGCAGATCGGCGTCAATCCCGACCAGCGGCTGCATGAGGATGTCCATCATCTCAGCGATCTCTCGGTCGATCTCGGTGTGGGCCTGCTGCAGGCGGGCGTGTTGCTCGCAAGTTTCGTTGGCGTGTTGTGGGCGCTGTCGTCGGGCTTCGTCTTTCATCTCTTCGGTGCGGCTTTCCAGATACCCGGCTACATGGTGTGGGCGGCGATCCTTTATTCGGGAACGGCCTCCTGGCTCAGCTGGCGGGTCGGCCGCCCGCTGATCGCGCTGAACGGCGATCGTTATGCCCGCGAGGCGGACCTGCGCTATGCGCTGGTGCGGGTCAACGAACAGCTCGATGCGATCGCGGTTTCTGCTGGCGAAGCGGATGAGGCGCGGCGGCTGCAACGCGATCTCGGCGCCGTTATCGAGGCCTCGCGCCGGATCGTCATGGCGATGGTGCGGCTCGGCTGGGTCACCTCCGGTTATGGCTGGGTGACGATCGTGGCGCCGATCGTCATCGCAGCGCCGGTCTATTTCGGCGGCGACATGACCTTCGGCGGGCTGATGATGGCCGTTGGTGCGTTCAACCAGTTCCACGCCTCGCTGCGCTGGTTCGTGGACAATATCGGCGCCATCGCCGATTGGCGCGCAACCCTGCGCCGGGTGGCCGATTTCCGCCTCGTGCTTCTGGAAGCGGAGGTGAACGACGATGCGGTGGATCGCATCGCTTTCATCCGCTCGCCTGAGCCGGCCATCGTTCTCGACGATCTGGAAATGGATGTGCCTTCGGGGCCGGTGCGGTTGTCGGAACCGCATGTCACCGTCCGTCCCGGCGAGCGCGTACTCGTTACCGGTGCGCGGGGCGAGGGCAAGACGTTGCTGACGCATACGATCGCCGGGCTGTGGCGCTGGGGCAGGGGAAGCATAAGCTTGCCGGACGACGACCGCATCGCCTTCGTGGTGCGCGATCCCTATCTGCCGTTCGGCACGCTGCGCGCCGCGCTCTGCTATCCGCGCGCGGAAGACGGCTGTTCGAACGACGCGATCCTTGCCGGCCTCGAGCGGGTGGGATTGGGGCGGCTGACTTCCCTGCTCGACCACAGTGCCCGCTGGGAGCACGAATTCGGCAACGAGGAACGCCGCATGCTGAGTATCGCGCAATTGCTTCTTCACCGCCCCGCCTGGATCGTGATCGACGATGTCGGCGACCTGACCGATGGCAACAATGGCGAACGGGTCGCCTCCATCTTCCGCGATGATTTGGGCGCAGCTGCGGTCATCGCCATGGGAACGGTAGATGGCCATGCCGACCTGTTTTCCCGCACGCTGCACCTGGTGACGACGCCGAATCCAGCGAGCGGATAATCAGACCAGCGGCTTGCCGGAGGGTGTCTGCAGCACGGTGCTGTCGGTATCGCGCCGGTAGGCCTGCGCGGCAAGCATGATCGCGCCGGATTGCGCCGGATAGGTGTGGATCACCTCGGCCAGCGCCTGCATGCCGATGCCGGTGCTCATGATCACGGCGATTTCATTGATCAGCTCGCTCGCATGCGATGCGACGATGGTGGCGCCGAGGATGCGGTCGGAGCCTTCGGCGACGTGGATCTTGACGAAGCCGGTCTCCTCGCCGTCGGTGATGGCGCGGTCGATATCGTTCAACATCACCGTGTAGCTCTTGATCGGGATGGATTGCCGGTGGGCATCCCAGACCTGCAGGCCGATATGGGCGATCTCGGGACTGCAATAGGTGCACCAGGGAATGACGGAGTTGTCGTGTTTCTGGCCGGCCTGCAGCAGCGCGTTGGCGACCGCCCGGCGCGCCGAGGATTGCGCGGCATTGGTGAATTTCAGCGGCAGGCAGGCATCGCCCGCGGCGTAAACATCAGGGTTGCTGCTGCACAGAAACCCGTCGACCGTGACGCCGCGTCGGGGATTGGAGGCAATGCCGGCGGCGGCAAGATCGAGCGCTTCGATATTGGGTACGCGGCCGGTGCAAACGAGAATTTCGTCAGCCGCAATCTCGCCCTTCACCTCGTTGTTGAGGGTTTCGAGGATTTTCGTGTCGCCCTCGCGCCGGGCGGCGATAACGACGGTGTTGAGGCGGATCTCCATGCCGTCGCGGGCCATCGACCAGTTGAGGATTTCGGCGGCGTCGCGCTCCTCGCGCGGCAGGAATTTCGGGTTGTTCTGCACGATCGTCACCTGCGCGCCCATGCGGCAGAAGGCCTGCGCCAGCTCGCAGCCGAGTGGCCCGCCGCCGATGACCGCGAGCCGTTTCGGCAGCGCCGTCATCTCGAAGATGGTCGAACTGGTGCGGTAGCCCGTTTCTTTGAGGCCGGGAATGCCGGGGATTTTCGGGCGCGCGCCGGTGGCGATCAGCACCTTGCGGAACGGCAGGGGGGTGGCGTCGACCACCAGCTTGTCGGGGCCGGCGAAGCGGGCCTCGCCGAAGAAGATATCGATGCCCAGCGCGGTCAGGTCATGAACCGAGTGATAGACGGCAATGCGCGTGCGGATGCGGCGCAGGCGGTCCATGGCGGCAGCGAAATCGAAGGCGGGCTGCTCCGGCAGCGGCGCGCCGAATTCGTCGGCATCGCGCATGCCGCCATAGATATCGGCGGTGCGGATGATCGCCTTCGAGGGCACGGAGCCGGTGTGCAGCGAGTCTCCGCCAAGGACGGCGCGCTCGATGAGCGCGACGGTAAAGCCGCGCCGCGCCGCATATTCGGCCGCCGCGATGCCGGCCGGTCCGGCGCCGATGATGGCGAGATCGTAGAGGGACTTAGGCCGAGGATTGCGCCAGTCCTGCGGGCGCACCCGCCGCAGAAGGGAGGCCTCGTCATCGGACAGGGCCGCAGGTGTGGTGCGTTGCATGGCTATAACCATCCCCCGCTGAAGCCGGCATGGGCAAGGCCGGCACGGATATAAGGGCAGCGCCGCATGATCTCCCAGATCAGCCCGCTGCGGTGGTTTTCGATGCTGATCGCGAGCAGGCCCTGATCGAGCCCAAACCAACCTTGCGAAAGCCAGCCGCCATCGCCGTCGCGCAGCGTCGGGTTGAAGCCACTGGAAAACCGGTCGTCGCTGCAAACCTGGGGGTAGCGTTCCAGCAGATGGCGCGTGCCGGCAAGGGCGGCTTCCGGGGTAAAGGGCAGGGTCGCCAGCATCGCCCAGGGAGAGATCGTACCGTCATCCGGGCCATAGGGCACGCCGCGCGACATATAGCCGTAGAAGCGCCGATCCCGGCCCTTGCCCCGCGAGGACGCGACCGAAGGGCCTTCGCCAGCCGTCACACCCCAGAGGTCGCGGCAATAGCCTTCGAATTCATAAGGATTGCGCTCGCCATATTCGCGGTGAATGGCAATCGCGCTTTTCGTATTCTCGAAATAGTCGCTGTTCTTTTCCCGCATGAAGCCGTCGCGAATGCCGCGGAAATCGATCCAGGCGTGGGAAAACAGATGGGTGAAAAGCGGGCCCGAATAGAGCACGTTGTGGTCCAGCAGGTTCTCCCACTGATAGGTGAGGCTCCAGGTTTCGTAACAGCTGGCCGAAAGGGGAAAGGTCGGCGATCCGAGCCCGAGGATGTAGAGGATCGTCGCCTCGTTATAGCCTTCCCAGCCGTAATGGAGGAAACCGCATTCCGGCTTCCAGCCCTGCGAGAGGCCGGAAGTGCTGTTTTGTGCCCAGTGCCAGTCGACCCGGCCATAGAGCGCATCGGCATGATCGCGGATTTCGCTTTCGATGCCGTCGCCATCGAAATGGCCGGCCGCCACCAGAACGCCGGCGATGAGAAGGGCGGTGTCGATCAGCGAAAGCTCGCATTGCCAGACGCGCCGGCCGGTCTTCATATCGAGGAAGTGGTAGTAAAAACCCTTGTAGCCGGTGGCATCGGGCGCTTCGCTCTGCGCGCTATCGAGGAAGAATTTCAACACCCGGAGCGTGAGACGCGCGGCTTTCGCGCGCGACAGCCAGCCGTTTTCGACGGCGACGGGATAGGCGGAAAGCGCGAAGCCGACGACGGCGATGCTGCAAGGGGAGCCGGGGCGGGACGTATCGGCGACGAGGCCGGTATCGGCATCCGCATAGTCTGTCAGATAGGAAAAGGCTGCGCGCTGAAGCCGGGAAACCAGCATCTCGTCCGAAAGGTGACTGAAGCCGCCCATCAAGCCTGCCCTGCGAATGGAAACAGCCGGTTATCCGGCCCGGACGTCTGACTTCATCCTATCAACCGGATTGCGTCTGTAAAGACGGCGTCATGAGCCTGAAGGATTCAACGATCGGCCTCCTTCCGTTCCGCCGACGGGCGCCGGGACCAGCGTCATCTCGCACCAAGCCACTGGCTATTGCGGCGATTTCCGCCTATGCCGAAAGGCAGAAGGCGCGGAGCGCATCCGGTGAACATATCGATATCATGAAAGCCATTTCCGGCACCAATCTTGAAAAGGCGAAGGCGCACAACCGGCGGGTCGTGATCGAGGCGATCCGCACCAGCGGACCGCTTTCCCGCGCCGAGATCGCGCGGCTGACGGCGCTGACGGCGCAGACCGTGTCGAACATCGTCGAGGAGCTGGAAGGCTCCGAACTCCTCAAGGCCGACAGCCCGCAGAAGCTGGCGCGCGGCCAGCCATTCACGCCCTATTCGATCAATCCCGACGGAGCTTATTCGATCGGGCTGGAACTGGAGCGCGATCACGCGGCCGGTGTTCTAACCGACCTCTCCGGCACCATCCGCGCCCGCATTGTCAGGCCCATCGACCCGCCCACGCCGGAACGGGCGATCCCGATCCTCGCGGCGATCAGCGCGGAATTGCAGACAGCCTTTCCCTTCGAACGCGACCGTCTGCTCGGCGCCGGCATTGCCATGCCGGGGCGCTATGCGGCGGAGGGCGTGACCTCGCTGACACCGATCGCATTGCCGGGCTGGCAACATTACGAGGTGGGGCCGGCGCTCGAAGCCCTGCTCGGCATGCCGGTGCTGGTGGAAAACGATGCGACGGCGGCGGCGATCGGCGAGCGGCTTTATGGCGTGGCGCGGGGTCTCAGCAGCTTCGTCTATCTCTTTCTTGGCGGCGGCATCGGCGCCGGCCTGTTTCTCGACGGTCACCTCTATCGCGGCAGTCGCGCCAATGCCGGCGAGATCGGTCATATCGTCGTCGAGCCGGACGGGCTGCCCTGCGTCTGCGGCAAACGCGGCTGTCTCGACCGCTACGTCTCGCTCGGCGCAGCCTATGAATATCTGAAGATCGACGATCCCGGCGCCCATAGCGTGGAAGAGCTGGACGCGATAGTCGAGACGGCGGGGCCGGCGCTCGATGGCTGGCTGGATGCCGCCGCCGAGGCGATGCGCCGGACCATCGATTTTCTGGAACTCGCCTTCGACCCACAGACAATCGTGCTCGGCGGGCCGATGCCGGCGGGTCTTCTGCGCCGGCTTGCCGCGCTGATGGAGCCGCTCTACCCGCCGGTCAACCCGGAGGAAGAGCGACGCATCGCCCGTATCATGATCGCTGCGACCGGCAAGGACACGTCCATTCTCGGCGCTGCCGCCCTGCCGGTCTTTTCCGAGACGAACCCGCAGTTTGCCGTGCTGCAGAAGTCCGTCTCGTAAGCCCTTACTCTTCGCGAAAGCCGTAAAGGATCGGCATCAGGCCGGCTGCAGCCTTGAAGCGGGGCCATGACTTGCGGTCATGGGCCGTCCAGCCGGTTTCGGCGATGGCTGAAAGGCGCGGGAAGACGAGGCGGTCGAAGACCGCACGGTCCATCATCGCTTCCGACCAGATGCAGGCCTGCACGCCCCTGAGCTTTTCCTTCTGCGCATCGCTCCAGCCGGCGACCGGATCGAACGCGTAGGTCATTTCCGGCGCCGACCAGCCGGCCCAGCTGGCACCCGGCTCGTCCCAGTCGGGGCTGTTGGACATGTCGAGGTAATAGGCCTGACCGGGGCAGACGACCATGGAATAACCTTCTCCGGCAAGCGCCGCCGACACCTTGGTATCGCGCCAGCCGCAGAGATAGGTGGTGGCCTTGTCGATGACGTTGCCGTGGGCCGCTTCCTCCCAGCCGCCGGTGACGCAGCCCCGAGACGCCAGGAATTTCTGGACCCGCTCAAGGAAGACCGACTGCAACACGGCGGCACCCGAGCCATCGATGGCATCGGCACCATGGGTGTTGGTGATGACATTCAGCCGGCGCGCGTGAGCCTCGGCCATCTCGTCGCCGCTGAGTTCGCGCAGCTTCGCCAACGCCTCCGGCGAACCGGACCATGCGCCGAGCGGCACCTCGTCGGCGCCGACATGGATCGTCTTGAAGGGGAAGAGGTCGATCAACTCCTTGAAGATCGTCTCCAGCACCTCATAGGTCTTTTCGCGGGCCGGGTTGATGCAATTGTCCGGGAAACCCTGGACGGAATAGTAGCTGCCCTGTTCAGCGGGATCGCGCAGCTCCGGAATGGCCGTCAGCATGGCGAAGCAATGGCCGGGAATGTCGATTTCCGGCAGGATCTCGATGCCGAAATCCTTAGCATGGGCGACGATACCGCGAACGGCCGCCTTGGTGTAGAAGCCACCCGTCCGTTCCGGCCCGCTGCCGAGCAGCGGCGGCAAAGGAAGGCCATGGCCGCGCCAGGCGCCGATCTCCGTCAGGGCCGGATAGGCATCGATCTCGACGCGCCAGGATTCGTCGTCGGACAGGTGCCAGTGGAAACGGTTCATCTTGTTCCAGGCAAGGATGGACATCAGCTTGCGGATTTCCGCTTCGCCATAGAACTGGCGGGCGACATCGAGATGCAGCCCGCGCCAGCCCATGGCCGGCGCGTCGGTGATCGTGCCTTCGACAGGGAAGCTGTAGGATTCCGGGAACTGCCGCGCGCCGCGCCAGATCTGGCCGAGCGTCACGAGGCCGTAGAAAAGCCCGGTGCGGGTCGAGGCGGCGACCGAGATGGCGTCCGCCTTGAAGGCGATCTCGTAGGCTTCCTCCGCAAGGCCGTCCTTGAGCCAGAGATGGACCGGCAGGCCGCCTTCCGAAGCGGGGCGGACGATGCCTTCGACCGCAAAAAGATCGTTCACCAGCCGGGTGAAGGCATCCGCCGCAGCGGCGGGCTCAGCGCCCTCGGCAACCAGCGTCAGGCCGATCGGCGCAGCACCACGCGAGGAAAGCGCGACATGCTGCGGCCATGGGATCACCGAAATGGAGGCCGGCGGATTGGCCGGGACGGGGTAGGGTGCAACACCGCGCTTCAGTGGCGCGTTGCCGCCGACCATCAGCGTCTGGCCGGCGCGCACCGGCAGCGTACCGCCATCGGCCAGCACCAGATAGGCGCCACGCGCGCCATCCGTCCAATGCTGGAACGCCCAGCTGAGGCCATGCACCGAGACCGTCCACGTTGCGCCCGGTTCCAGCACGAAACCTTCGGGCGGCAGAAGTTCGCTGAAGTTGGAAAGCCGGGTGCCGAGCGAACCGCCGTCGATTTCGGCGCCGGGATCGATCCGGCCGGGGCCGCTGACGTAGAGATGAAAGTTGCTGAGCGGCGTTTTCGTCGTATTGGTCAGCTTGAGCGTGTAGGCAAGCGCGCGGTCGTCTGCGGCGGGCGCCCAGGAGGTTTCGAGGACGAGGGCGGATGTCGGCATGATAATCTCTGCTTTCTGGGAGGATCAGTTGACGTCGAGCATCCCGGCATAGACGCCGGGGGCGGAATTGGGGATCGGCATGGCGCCGACCGTTTTCTCATAGAAGGCCGAGGGGCCGACATCGCCGATGATGGCGTAGCCATAACCCATGGTCCTGAGATCGAAGAGGGATGCGAGCAGCAGCGCATGGCCGATGCCGAGGCCGCGCGCCTCTTCATCGACACCGGTCGGACCGAAGAAGCTGCGGGCGATCGATTCATGGCAGGCGAAGCCGACGAGTTTCTTGTCCCGCGTGGCGATGAAGCAGGTCGGCGGCTGGCGCGTCAGCGCGACGGCCGTTTCGCTGGCCCAGCCCTTGCCGAATTTCTCCGTGACCCATTCGGTCACCAGCCGCGCTTCCGGCGCGAGCGGCCGGCGGATGGTGACGCCGGCGGCGGCCATTCTGGCCTCGAGGTCGGGCTTCGGGGTGAGGAGCGAAAGATTGACGAGATAGTCCAAGCTGAAATCCCCTAATTCTGGACCGCAAGGCTGCGGACGAAATGGTTGTTCCCGACCTGCTCGACCTTCGTCGAAGTCGGACGGCTGAGCGCGCGGACCTTTTCCGCCCGGTCGAGGAATCGCGCGCTTTCGCCGATGATAAAGGGCCTTGCGCCATCCGGCACGGCCGAAAGCAGAAGCTGGGTATAGGGATGGCGCGCACTGGTGATCACGGCTTCGGTATCGCCCCACTCCACCATCTGCCCCGCAAACATCACCACGATCTCCTCCGCCACATGGGCGGCGGTAGCGATGTCGTGGGTGATGTAGAGAAGGGCGAGGCTGCGCTCGTGCTTGATGCGGGCAAGCAGCTCAAGAATACCGAGGCGGATCGAGACGTCGAGCATCGAGGTCGGCTCGTCGGCGACCAGCACGCCCGGCCGCACGGCAAGCGCGCGGGCGATGTTGACACGCTGGCGCTGGCCGCCGGAAAGCTGATGCGGATATTTGTGCCGCGTCACCGCCGGATCGAGGCCGACATCGGAGAGCAGCGTGGAAACCGCGTCCGCGACAGCGGCCTTGCCCTCGGCATGCCGGTGCAGCAGCACCGGGCGGGAAAGGTGATGGTCGATGGAATAGACCGGGTTGAGCGAGGAGAACGGGTCCTGAAACACCATCTGCACCTCGCGGCGATAGGCCCGTTCTTCCTCGTGGGTGCCGGTTGCGGTGACATCGCGGCCGCGGAAGGAGAGGCGGCCTGATGTCGGCTGGTCCATGCGGGCGATGATGCGGGCACAGGTCGTCTTGCCGCAGCCGGATTCGCCGACCAGCGCCAGCGCCCGGCCGGGCGTCAGCGACAGTGAGATGCCGCGCAGCGCCTGTACTGCGCCGAAGCTGCGCTCGATGCCGTCGAGGCGGATGATGGGAGCGGAGAGGGAGAGGCTGGTGGGCGCGAGGTTCATGCGACGCCTCCTGCGAGTTCGGAGCGGCCCGGCAGTTGCGGAATGGCATTCCATAGCTTGCGCGTATAGTCATGCACGGGGGCGTGGCTCACCTGCCGGACATCGCCGACCTCGACCAGCTCGCCCTTCAGCATCACGCCGATACGGTGGCAGAGCTGCGCCATCAGGTGCAGGTCATGGGTGATGAACAGCACGGAAAAACCGTGGCTGCGCTGCAGGTCGATCACCTGTTCGAGGATTTCCCGCTGCACCACCACGTCGAGCGCGGTGGTCGGTTCGTCCATGATGATCAGCTCCGGCTGGAGCGCGAGGCAGATGGCGATGACGATGCGCTGGCGCATGCCGCCGGAAAACTGGTGCGGATAATCGGAAAGCCGGCTTGTGGGGATGCCGACCAGCTTGAACATCGCTTCCGCCCGTTCACGCGATTGCGCCCGTGTCGCGCCGGTATGTCGATGCAGCACGTCGTGGAACTGCGCCTCGACGCGCATCAGCGGGTTCAGCGAGTTCATGGCGCTCTGGAACACCATGCCGACGCGCCGCCAGCGCACCTTCTGCATCTCGCCTTCCGGCAGTTTCAGAAGGTCGCGGTCGTCGAGCAGGATTTCCCCGCCGGCTACCCAGGCCGGCGATTTGGCAAGGCGGGTGATGGCAAAGGCGATGGTGCTCTTGCCGCAGCCGGATTCCCCGGCGAGACCGAAAATCTCGCCGCGGCCGATATCGAAGGAGACGTCTTTCACCGCGCGGAAGGCGCCCTTGTCGAGCAGATAGTCGACCTGGAGATTGCGGATTTGCAGCAGTGTGTCGCTCATCACGCACTCCTTAGGGTTCGGTTGCGCTGGCGGGTAAGACGCAGCCAGCGGGTCAGCGCCGGGCCGGAGCGCAGCTGCGGATTGGCGATCTCGTCGAAGGTGAAGTTGACGAGAGCAAGTCCGAGACCCGTGAGCGCGATGCCGGCGGCGGGCGCACCAATATCCCACCAGGCGCCGAGGATGATCGCCGAGGAGTTCTGCGCATTGTAGAGCATCGTGCCCCAGCTCACCTGCAGGGGATCGCCGAAGCCGAGATATTCGAGCGTCGTCTGGGCGACGACCGCATAGATGATGCTGCCGACAAGATTGATGCCGATCAGCGGTAAAAGGTTGGGCAGCAGCTCGACGAAGAGCACGCGCCAGGCCGGCTCGCCGATCATGCGGGCGGCGGTGACGAAATCGCGGTTGCGCAGCGCCATGGTCTGCGAGCGGGTCATGCGTGCGCCCCAGGGCCAGGAGGTGAGCGCGATGATCGTCATGATGGCGAGCGGCCCGACCGTTCCGGCAAAGGAGGCGAGCAGGATCAGCAAGGGTATGTTGGGAATGACGAGCACGGCGTTGGTGGCAAGGTCGAGTGCGGCATCCGTGCGACCGCCGGCATAGCCGGAGATGAGGCCGATGACGGTGCCGATCACGGTGATGGCGATGCCGGTGGCAAAGCCGACCGCGAGCGAGGTGCGCGAGCCCCAGACGAACTGGGTATAGACGTCGCGGCCCATTTTCGTCGTGCCGAAGACATGCTCGACGGTCGGCGGCTGGTGCGAGCGGCCAACGCGGGCGCTGGGTGCGCCCGGCGCGATGACGGGGGCGAAGATCGCCATCAGGCAGAGCGCCACGATGATGATCAGACCGGCGACGGCCTTTTTCTGCTGGAGGAGGATTTTGAGGCCGGACATCATGCGGAAGCATCCCTCAGTCGCGGGTCGATGACGCCGTAGACGACATCGACGAGGAGGTTGGCACCGAGCGTCGCCATCGTCATCAGAAGCAACTGGCCCTGGATGACGGGATAGTCGCGCGCGACGCTGGCGGTGAACAGCGTGAGGCCGAGACCCGGATAGTTGAAGACGATCTCGGTAACGATCGAACCGCCGAAGACGGCGCCGAGCATCAAGGCGAGATTGGTGAGCACGGGCAGCATGGCGTTGCGCGCGCCGTAGCCGAGCATGACGGTTGCCGCCGTCAGCCCCTTGGCGCGGCCCATGGTGACATAATCTTCGCCGAGCACGGAGATCATCGAGGAGCGCATCGTCGTCTGGAACTCGCCGATGAGATAGGGCGAGAGCGTCAGCACCGGCAGGATGGCGTGGTAAAAGACGCTGCCGGCGAAGGTGAAATTGAGGCCGGGATCGAGGTTCGGATCATAGGCATAGCCGACCGGGAACCAGCGCAGCGACACGCCGAAGATGAACAGCGCCGTCAGTGCGATGATGACCGGCGGAACGGCGATCATGACAACCGAAAACGGCGAGACGACCGTATCGAACCGCCCGCCGCGCCGCCATGCGGCGACCGCGCCGAGCATCGTGCCGACGAGAAGCGAGAAGGTGATCGCCGTCACTACGAGAAACAGCGTCCAGAGCGTCGAGCGGGAAAGCACCTCCACGACGGTCTGTGGGTAATATTTGACGGAGACGCCGAGATCGAGCGTCGCCAGTCCTTTGAGATAGTCTATGAACTGGGTGAGGAGCGGAGCCTCGACGGCGCCGAACCTTGCCTTGATCGCCTCTATCGCCGCGGGCGTGGCGCGAGGGCCGAGTTGCGCGATCATCGCATCGACGGGGGACCCCGGCATCAGCCGGGGAACCGTGAAATTCATGACGATCGCAAAGCCGAGCGCCACCGCATAGACGCCGAGGCGCCGGGAAGAGACGTACATTTCCCCGATCCTCGGCTTATTGCACCGGCTTCAGGCGCAGAAGATGAACGAGGCGCATGCGGTTGTTGTCATGGTTTTCCGGGTTCATCACCGGCTCCTTGTCCGTCACCCAGCCGGTGAAGCGCTTGGTGGAGAACTGGTACCAAGTGGGGCCGTTGAAGACCGGAACCATCGGCATGTCGTCGGCGACGATCACCTGTATGTCGCCGAAGAGCTTTTTATGCTCCTCGTCGGTCGTCGCCTTGCGATAGGCGTCGAACAGCGCATCGAGCTTCGGGTTGGAATAGCGCGACGGCGCGGTGGTGATGCGGCCGGCAAAGGCCGTCGACATCGACTGGTAGTAGCCGCGGAACGGCGTCGAGCCATCGGCACGCGATTGCAGCGCCACGTCGAAGCTGCCGTCGAGCAGCTGTTTCTGCCACTGTTCGTATTCCGGCGTCGCGACCGCGACGTTCAGGCCGGCGGCGCGCAGCCCTTCGGCGGCGATCTGCGCATCGTCGATCCAGTCGGTCCAGCCGTTCGGGATGATGATGGTGAAGGAAAGCGGCTTGCCGCTCTTGGTCTTCCGCATGCCGTCGTCGCCCTTGGCATAGCCGGCTTCGTCGAGCAGCTTGTTGGCCTTGTCGACGTCGAAGGCCATCCATTCGTCCCTGGTGCCTTCCGCGGCCGGGTTGCGCCAGGCCTCGAAGCGCGGCGGCAGGCCGCTCGCATGCAGATTCGCCTTGGGATAGCCGAAGCCGGCGACATCGACCATGGCCGTGCGGTCCATGGCGAGGCTGAAGGCGCGGCGGAATTCGAGGTCGTTGAAGGCCTCCTTCTTGCCTTCGTCGGCGCTCTTCAGGTTCATCTGGAAGGCGACGGTTTCGGCCGGCGGCTGCCAGTAGCCGTTATGCTCGGGATCAAGCGCCACGAAGGTCTTGTCGATTTGCGGCAGGAAGGAGCCGATCCAGTCGAGATTGCCTTCCGGCAGCAGTGCCAGCATCTGGTCGTTGCCGGCGATCTGCGGCAGCTTCAGGCAATCGACATTGAGGTCGGTGGCATCCCAGTAGTTCGGGTTGCGGCACTGCTCGTAGACCTGCGGCGTGAAACGGCGGATTTCGGTCATTGGGCCGGAGCCGACCGGCTTTTCGTTCTTGAAGGCGACCGGATCTGCGACATCCTTCCAGATATGCTCCGGCACGACCGGCAGATCGGAGATCGATTCCGGGAACTGGCTGTTGACGTCCTTGAGGTGGATGACGACTTCGGTCGGCGAGGGCGCTTCGACCGAAGTGACGGTATCGCCGACCCCGACGATATCGACGGCCGGGTTCTTCAGCATCAGGTCGATCGTGTATTTCACGTCCGACGCGGTCAGTGGCTGGCCGTCGGACCATTTGACGTCGGGGCGCATCGTGTAGGTGATCGACTTCATGTCGTCGGAAAACTTGAAGTCCGTCGCAAGCCGAAAGACCGGCTTGCCGCCGTCATCGGCATTGAAGATCACCAGCGGCTCATAGATGAAATCCATGGTGCTCTGGCGCCGCCCGCCGAGATCGAACGGATTGAAATTCTGCACCCAGCTCGTCTGTTCCTCGATGTGCATGGTGAGCACGGCTTCGGCATTTGCGGCTGTTGCGAAAACGCCGCCGGTGGCGAACGTCGCGCCCATGGCCGCTGCCGATAAAAGCAGCACCCGCCGGGTGACGGAAAGGTAATTCCTTGCATTCATTGACATATCGTTCCCCTTTTCGCTCTTGTTTTTAAGAGTCAATCAATTTGATTTAATCAAGCGCTGATTTTTTCCCGTCCGTCAATCGGGGTGAAGAAAAATTTGTCGGGGCATCTCGGCGCGTGATTTTTCGCGGCCGGACTTGACGGAAATTCGAAACCGTAATTTAATTCGGTGATAGAACGAATTAAATGAAATGCGGTATGGCGGAGGCGGTCGGGATCGGTTCTGGAAGACGGGTAGCGGCCTATGAAGCAGGCCCGTGTCATGCTCCGGCCCCAATCACCGGATTGATCGTGGTTTCCGATCAAATGGAGATGAACCTTGAAGCGATACACCCTCATCCTCGCCGCCGGAATGACCGGCCTCGCGCTGCTTGCCGCCGGCTGCCAGAAGGAAAAGGAAAAAGAGCCGGAAGCGGCCGCCCCGCAGGCTGGTCTCTGCAAGCCTGAGGCTGCAGCTGCGCTTGTCGGCAAGGATCGCATTTCCGACGCCGATGCGATGCAGCTGACCGGCGCGACGATCGTCCGGCAGATCAAGCCCGGCGACGGCGCGACGATGGATCTTCGCCAGGAGCGTGTGACCATCGAAACCGATGCGACGACCGGCAAGATCACCCGCGCCATGTGCGGATAAGTTTGCTCGGGGTCGGGAAGAGCGCGAAGCCGATGCCCTGCGTCCTCTGAAAACGCGTTTGCGGCCCGGTTTTGTCTCAGCGGCGGCACCGGGCCGTAACTTTTTGCATCAGTCGGGATTATTGCTCTTCGGCGACCGCATAGACGCGCAGGCGGTGTCCGTCCGGATCGAGCGCGACGAAGCTGCGTCCGAAATCAAGCTCGGTCGGCGGCAGGGCCATCGTTGCACCCTTTGCCAGCCAGTCGGCATAAGCGGCATCGACGGCCGCACCGTCTTCCACCTTGAAACCGAGTTCGCTGCCGCCTCCGGCGGTCACCGGCGCCGGCTGTACGCCTTCCTTGCTCCAAAGGCCCAGCGCCAGGCCTGAAGGAAGAATGAAGAGCGCGAAGCTCGGGCTTGCCTCGACCGGCTGCCGACCGAGCAGGGTGGTATAGAAGCGGGCGCTTGCCGCGGCATCGGTGACGTAGAGAAGAAGAGTATTGGTCATGATCGGGCTCCGTTCAGGGGTTGAATGGAGCTGATGGTATGCGACCATGTTGCCAATTTACGGCAGTAGTCGTCGGCTCAATCCTGTTGTCGCGAAATCCCTTCCGCCGCGCGCCATTCCTTCAGCAATGCCTGCCGCCGGCGCGGATAGCGCACATCGAGCGGTGTGACCGACGCTATCCTATCTGTGCGGAAGTGGCGAAACCCCTGGCGCAGCTCGCACCATGCCAGCAACATCCGCACGGTATCGAAGAAGGCAAGCGCGAATGGCCAGACGACGCGCTGCGATGTCGCGCCGTTGCGGTCGCGATAAACGAGCGTCACTTTTCGCTCGGTACGGATGACCTTGCGTAGCAGGGCCGGATCGACCGTATCGGCCGGAATGGCAGCACCAGGGCCGACCAGCAAGGCCGATGCATCGAGATCGTCGCGAAGGTCGGCGGGCAGAACGGCGGCTATCCGGGAAAGCGCGCTCAGCGCCGCTTGCCGCAGGCGATCGTCGGCGCGTTCGGCAACCCAGCGCGAACCGAGCACCATCGCCTCGATCTCCTCCGGCGTGAACATCAGCGGTGGTAGCAGAAAGCCCGGTTTCAGGACGTAACCGATGCCTGGTTCGCCATCGATTGCAGCACCCATCGCCTGAAGGCTGGCGATGTCCCGATAAAGCGTGCGGATGCTGACACCGGTCTCCTCGGCCAGCGCCTTGCCGCTGACCGGCCGGCGATGTCGGCGCAGCGCATGCAGAAGATCGAAAAGGCGCTCGGAACGGGACATGACGCCTTATACAAGCCGATGCTGATGCCGGATAGTGGCAGCAGCCTTTGTGGACGCGGGGCTGGATTTTGGGTCGCCCTCTTCGGTAAGAGGGCAGCAAAGGGAGGAATCGTTTCCATGAGAGCACTCATCCAGCGCGTTTCAACCGCGCGCGTAACCGTCGATGACGTGGTAACCGGTGAAATCGGCGGCGGTCTTCTGGCTTTCGTCTGCGCGATGAAGGGCGACACAGAAAAGGAATGCGCGTGGCTGGCGCGCAAGATCGTCAATTTGCGCATCTTCAGGGATGATGCGGATCGCATGAACCGCTCGCTTGTCGATGTCGGCGGCTCCGCCCTGGTTGTCAGCCAGTTCACGCTGGCCGCGGAGACGAAAGGCAACCGTCCCGGCTTTTCCACCGCCGCGCCGCCGGATGAGGGCAAGCGTCTCTATGAGATATTCTCAGCCGATATGTCCGCCCTTGGCGTTCCCGTTGCAAATGGCATTTTTGGCGCGGACATGCGGGTGGAACTGGTCAACAGTGGCCCCGTCACCATCTGGCTCGACACGGCGTCCGGTTGACGGGACTACGCCCGTCGTCCGCTGCGCCGCCGCGCGCTGAGGATGCCGCCGCCTCCCTTGCCACAATAGGCCCAGTTCCGCCGCGCGCCGGTATCGACATGGATGATGCCGTTGCAATAGCGGCCGACGCCGCCGATGCCGGGCGCTGACAGCGCGGCGGCGATGATCGACCGCTCGGAAACCCCCGGCACGCGGATATCCGCCGCCTGGCAGGTGCGATGAAGCGAGCCGCTACGGCTGGAGCGCGGCCGGTGGCCGGAGGTCACCAAAGGCCGTCGCCCGGTCCGCGCGGCAATATGCGCGAGGATGCCTTGCAATTGCGGAGAAAAGCAACCGGTCCTGACGGAAACGGTCTGGACCGAGTAGGCGACCGAGATGCTGTGGCTGGGAAGCCTGACCTTCCGCCTCTTCTCTTCCTTGGCTTCGCCTGCGGTAAAGAAGGTCAAGGTCAGCAGGCAGCTGAGAGCAATTGAAAAAACGTTACGCATTGCTATCCCCCTTGTGGATGCTCTGCGGCCCGGTAGATATCGAAAATGGGCGCAAGCAGGCACCGTCGGCCGCCACCTGTCACGGGGTGCGCGAGCCATCGGATAAGGCCGCCGGAGCGGACGCTGGGTTTACTGGTGCGGAGGTAATTTCATCTAAAATGAAGCGATTTTGTGAAAGGTCGTGCTGATCATCCGAAAGAGGTATGCCGCAAGACATCCAAAATGAATAAAAGAAATAAATAATATTGAGGAAAATATTCCAGTCGATCTAATCGCGCCGGTGAAAACGGCGATGACGGCGTTGGCGTTACCATCACGAAAACAGCGGCTGCGTGCGCACCCAGAGTTCCAGCGTCGTCTCGGTGCCGAGGGTCGCCGAGCGGTGGGGGAGGTGCGACTGGAAATGCATAGAATCGCCCTTGTTGAGGATGTGGCGTTCGCCGTTCACTTCCAAGAGCATGCAGCCTTCCAGCACATAGACGAAATCCTCGCCCTCGTTGTGCATGATCTCAGAGACATGGCCCGGCGGGCGGCGCACGAGGGTCGGGTGGAGTTTCGCATCGGCAAAGCTGCCGCCGAGCAGTTCGTAGGTGCGGCGCGCGTCGCCGAGGCTGAAGGCCGTGCGTTCGCCTTGCCGGGAAACCGAGCCCGACTGGCGCGGCGCCTTGATGAAGGCGTCGACATTGGTGCCGAGCGCTTCGGCGATGTTGCAGAGTGAGGCGAGCGAGGGCGTCGAGGTGCCGCGCTCGATCTGCGACAGGAAGCCGATGGAAAGCCCGACGTGCTCTGACACCTGCTGCAGCGTCATGTCCATGGCGCGGCGGCGCTTGCGGATCTTCTTACCGAGGGCCTCTTCCGCGACGTTGCCTGTCACGTCCTTCTTTTTCGTTTTCGCCTCTGGCGACATTGCAATACCCGTTTGCGGACCTGTTACGTTGCTGGAATATGAGCCATGCCACCGGCAATGTCGATGTGTGCAATAGCGCTCGTCCAGGGGATTGCTGCCTTGATGCGCGCCTTTACGCTCCCCTTTCCGCGCACTATAAAAATTTTACTATTGACCTTCAATTTCTTTTGCATTGGTTCAATTTTTGAGTAATGACTTTCTCCGGTGAGGAAAAGCTCAAGGGAGGAGCCCATGCGGATGCACAAGAATTGGATGGTCCTGATGGCGACGGCGGCCGTGATCGGCACGTTGCAGGTTGGCGGCGCGCTGGCGCAGGAGCCGCAGACCGGCGGCGCGCTGCGCATCCTGGCGACGGGCGAGCCCGACCATATGGACCCGGCCCTCGCCGGCATGGTCCCGACCAACAACCTCATGCGGGCCATTTCCCGCCAGCTCGTCAGCTACGAGTCCTCGAGCGACCCGGATGTCGCGCTCAAGCCGGTCGGTGATCTCGCGACCGAGGTTCCGCAGCCGACTGACGGTGGCCTCACCTATACGTTCACCCTGCGCGACGGCGCGATGTTCAATGCTCCTTCCGGTCCGCGACAGATCACGTCGGCGGATGTGGAGCGCGGTTTCAAGCGCCTCTGCAACCCGCATATGCAGGCCGCGACGCTCACCTATTTCACCGCGCTGATCTCAGGCCTTTCCGAATTCTGCGACGGCTTTGCCAAGGTCGAGCCGACGGCGGCGGCGATGAAGGCTTACATCGAGGGCAACGACGTCACCGGCATCGAGACGCCGGATGAGAAGACCGTGGTCTTCAAGCTCAAGGAGCGGGCCGGCGACTTCGTCTACATGCTCTCGCTGCCGATGCCCGCGCCGGCCGCGATCGAAACGCTGGACTACATTCCAGACAGCCCGGAGTTCCGCGCCAATTTCATCGGCAGCGGCCCCTATACGATCGGCGAGTATACGCCGGACACCAGCTTGAAGCTGGTGCGCAATCCGGCCTGGAAGGCCGAAAGCGACCCGCTGCGCAAGGCCTATGTCGATGAGATCGACATCACCATGGGCATGCAGGCCGATGCGATCATGCAGCAGCT
Organism: Rhizobium sp. Root1212; assembly: GCF_001424985.1. Taxonomy (GTDB): domain Bacteria; phylum Pseudomonadota; class Alphaproteobacteria; order Rhizobiales; family Rhizobiaceae; genus Pararhizobium. The sequence goes on along the minus strand of NZ_LMDA01000001.1, from coordinate 817,964 downwards.
GCAGTCGGGCGATGGCGACCTCGCCTATGACATCAACGTGCCGACCGCGATCCTGTCGACCCTTGCCGCCACCGGCGACGAGAAGCTGACGGCGATGTCCTCCGGCAACACCAACTTCCTGTTCATCAACACGGTCTCGGAAAACAACAAGGGCGCGCTGAAGGACCTGCGCGTGCGCCAGGCGCTGCAATATGCGGTCGACAAGGCCGCCATCGTCCAGCAGTGGGGCGGCTCGACCGTAGCCGAGCCGGCAAACGGTATCTTCGGCATCGGCGTGCTCGGCTATCACAAGTTCGACCTCTATCCTTCGACGGACGCCAAGGGTGATCCGGAAAAGGCAAAGGCGCTGCTGAAGGAAGCCGGTTTCCCCGACGGCATCACGCTGAAGATGCCCTATCGCAACAAGGACCTGGAAGTGGCGACCGCCGCAACGATCCAGGCGAGCCTTGCACGCGCCGGCATCACGTTGGAAATGACGCCGGTGACGGCGGCCGACTACTATTCCAAGTTCATGACCAACCCGGTCAACACCAAGGAAGGCACCTGGGATATCGCGCCCGTCGGCTGGACGCCGGACTGGGTCGGCGGTGCCGCGCGTTCGGTCTTCCAGCCGCAATTCACCTTCAATGGCACGCACCAGACCTATAACTACACCGACTACAACAATCCGAAGGCCAACGAGATCGCCGCCAAGGCGATCAATGCTACGACGCCGGAGGAGACGGCCAAGCTCTGGGCTGAGGTCGATGAGCTTGTCATGGCCGATGCGCCGGTCGTGCCGCTGATCGCCAACAAGAACCCGCGCTATCGCAGCGAGGCGGTAAAGAACTACCAGCCCTATGCGCTGGGCGTCGAAGGCGACTGGACCAATCTCTGGCTCGAGCGCTGATCGGCTGACATCGCAACCGGCGCCGGATCATCGTTCCGGCGCCTTTCTCTTCCGCAGACGAACGGGTTCTGACTTGGCTATTCTCGAAGCGAAGGGTCTCACCGTCGATATCCCGACCGAAGACGGCACCGTGCATGCGGTGCGCAATGTCTCCTTCTCCATCCGGCCGGGCTCGCTGTTCGGCATTGCCGGCGAATCCGGCTCCGGCAAGAGCGTGCTGACCCAGGCGGTGATGGGGCTTTTGCCCAATGCCGATATCGGCGGCGAGGTCTGGTTCGAGGGGCGCAACCTCATCGGCCTGCCGCAGGAAGAGATGCGCCGCCTGCGCGGCGGGCGCATCGGCATGATCTTCCAGGACCCGCTCTCCAGCCTGCATCCGTTCTACACCATCGGCGCCCAGATCGCCGAGGTGCTGCATGCCCACGAAAAGATCAGCCCGGCGGATGCACGGGAGCGCGTCGTCGAGATGCTCGGCAAGGTCGGCATCCCGTCGCCGGCCGAACGCTACGACGATTATCCGCACCAGTTTTCCGGCGGCATGCGCCAGCGGGTGATGATCGCCATGGCGCTGATCCTCAAACCGGCGCTGATCATCGCCGACGAGCCGACGACGGCGCTCGATGTCACCGTGCAGGCGCAGATCGTGGCGTTGCTCGATGCCATGCGCCGGGATTTCGGCACGACGGTCATCCTCATCACCCACGATCTTGGCCTGCTCTCCAGCGTCGCCGACGATGTGATGGTGATGTATGCCGGCCACAGGCTGGAATATGGCCGGGCGGCAGATGTGTTTCGCGCGCCGGCCCATCCCTATACCGCCGGGCTTCTCCGCTCCACGCCGGCAAGCTATCGGCCGGGCACCGAGCTTGCGCCGGTCAGCGGCCGCCCCCCGAGCCTTCTGGCGACGCCCACCGGCTGCATCTTCGCGCCCCGCTGCGCCGAAGCCCTGCCGCGCTGTTCCAGCGAGCCGCCGCCGCTGCGTCGTTTTAGCGATGATGTCGAATCCCTCTGTTGGCTGGAGGATGGCGCAAGCGCCGCTCGGCCGGCCGCCGCTGCAGCTGTCGCGGCCAAAGCGATCAAGCCGGAACTGGTGGCAGAGGTGGAGGACGTGCGCCTGACCTATCACGTCGGCAGCTTCTTCGGCCCGAAACGGGCGCTCGACGTCCTCAAAGGCATCAATCTCACAATTGGCCGCGGCGAGACCGTCGGGCTCGTCGGCGAAAGCGGCTGCGGGAAATCCACGCTGGCGCGCATCGTCGCCGGGCTGGTGCCGGCAACGTCGGGCCACGTGCGCGTCCTCGGCCGCGACATGAGCACGCTCGATGCCCGGCAGTGGCGCGACATGCGTCGCGAGGTGCAACTCGTCTTCCAAGACCCGTTCGGGTCGCTTAATCCCCGCCGCCGCGTCGGCGCCATCATCGGCGATCCTTTTCGCCTGCATGGGCTTGCGAGCGGCGAGGAGCGGCGAGAGAAGGTGCGGCACCTGATGGAACGGGTCGGCCTCAATCCCGAACACTACAACCGCTTCCCAGCGGAATTTTCCGGCGGCCAGCGCCAGAGGATCGGCATCGCCCGTGCTCTGGCGCTCAATCCGGCGCTGATCATCTGTGACGAGCCGGTCTCGGCGCTCGACGTGTCGATCCAGGCGCAGGTCCTGAACCTGCTGCGTGAATTGCAGCGCGATCTGGGCCTGACCTATCTGTTCATTTCCCACGACCTTTCGGTGGTGCGCCATGTCTGCGACCGCATCGCGGTGATGCAGGGCGGACGCATCGTCGAGATGGAAACGGCCGAGCGGCTGTTTGCCGATCCGCAGCACGATTATACCAAAACGCTGCTGTCGGCCTCCAAGACGCTGCCGGCTTTCGAAGAGGGCGGACGCCGGTCGCTGATCGAGACGCGGGTGGCATCATGAGCACTGTGACGACAACGGAAACCTCTCCCCAGACCGAGGTCGTGCAGCGCGGCTCCTTCGCGCTGACGGTTCGGCGGCTCCGGCGCGATACGGCCAGCATGGCGGCGCTTTGCGTCATCTTCGCCATCATCGTGCTGGCGATCGCCGCCCCATGGGTGGCGGCGATGACCGGCCACTCGCCCATCGAGCAGTTCCGCGACACCGGCCTGTCGCCGGCCGGCATTCCGGTCGGGCCGGGCGCGGAATTCTGGTTTGGCACCGACCAGCTCGGCCGCGATGTGCTGGTCCGGCTCGCCTATGGCGCGCGGGTGTCGCTGCTTGTCGGCGTCTTCGCCTCGCTGATTGCCTCGCTGATCGCCGTCATCGTCGGCACCACGGCGGGTTATTTCGGCGGCGCGGTCGATCTGGTGCTGAGCCGGCTGACCGATCTTGTGATGAGCGTGCCCTTCCTGCTCTGCGCGCTGGCACTGGTCTCCGCCTTCGGGCCGAGCCTGACGCTCTCCGTCGCCGTCATTGTCTTCTTCAGCTGGGCGCCGATGGCGCGTGTCATCCGCGGGCAGGTGATCTCGCTGCGGCGGCAGGATTTCGTGCTCGCCAGCCGCTCGCTCGGGGCCGGGCCGCTATCGATCATGGTCGTCGATATCCTGCCCAATCTCGCGGTGCCGATCATCGTCTACACCACCATGCAGATCCCCAATTCCATCGTCTTCGAGGCGACGCTCTCCTTCCTCGGCATGGGCATCGTGCCGCCGACGCCAAGCTGGGGCGGTATGCTGGCGGATGCCTCGTCCAACTCGCTCTATCTCGTAGCGTGGTGGCTGATCTTCGTGCCCGGTACGGCGCTGCTCATGACCACGCTCGCCTTCAACATCCTCGGCGACGGCCTGCGCGATGCGCTCGACCCGAAGAGCGCCCGCACCATGCGCCGCCTCAAGCGCAGGCCGAAAGCAGGAGCCAAGCCATGATCCGCTTTCTGACCCACCGCGTCGGCTTCGGCGCCGGCGTGCTGCTGGTGCTCTCGGCCTTCGTCTTCTTCCTGTTCTTCGTCGCGCCCGGCGATCCCGCCCGGATGATCGCCGGCGACAAGGCGACCGAAAGCCAGCTCCAGCAAATCCGAAAGAACCTCGGCGTCGACCGGCCGATCGTCGTGCAATACGGCGCCTTCATGCAGAAGGCGCTTTCCGGCGATCTCGGCTTTTCCTACCGCAACCAGCAGCCGGTCGCGCCCATCATTCTCCGACGCATTCCGGTGACGCTGTCGCTGGTGCTCGGCGGCGCGCTGCTGTGGCTGTCCATCGGCGTGCCGATCGGCATCATGTCGGCCCGTCACGTCGGCAGCCTACGCGACCGGCTGGGGCAGGCCTTCATCCTCATCGGTCTCAGTTTCCCGACCTTCGTGCTGGGCATGATGTCGCTCTATTTGCTCTATTTCCTGCCGAAGCAGGCCGGCTTCACCCTGTTTCCGGCCGGCGGCTACAAGGCGCTGTCGTCCAATCCCGTCATCTGGGCCTGGCATCTGGCCTTGCCATGGACGACGCTGGCGCTCACCATGGCGGCGATCTATGCGCGGCTGACGCGCGGTCAGATGTTGGACGTGATGGGCGAGGACTATATCCGTACCGCCCGCGCCAAGGGGCTGACCGAGCGCCGGGTGGTATGGAAGCACGGCATGCGCGCCGCGCTGACGCCGCTGGTGACGCAGCTAGGCGCCGATATCGCGCTGTTGCTCGGCGGTGTCATCGTCATCGAACAGGTTTACGGCCTGCAGGGCGTCGGCGCGCTAGCCGTACAGGCGGTCGCCAATCAGGACAGGCCGATCATCATCGGCGTCGTGCTGCTCGGCGGCGTTTTCATCGTCATTGCCAATATCGTGGTCGACCTGCTGTATGTGCTGCTCGACCCAAGGGTACGCTGAAGCATGGCGCGCAAAAGTGTGAAGCGGTTTTGCGATAACGACATGCGTTGAAATAGGAAAATTCCCATGATCGTCTCCGAATACACCATCCCCGGCCTGCATGTGCGCGATCACGTCGTGACCGTGCCGCTCGACTGGTCGAAGCCCGAGGGCAGGACCATCGAGGTTTTCGCCCGTGAGGTGGTCGACCCCGCGCGCAAGGACGAGAAGCTGCCGCTCCTCTGTTTCCTGCAGGGCGGACCGGGCGGAAAATCGCCGCGCCCGACGAAAAGCAGCCCGCCCTGGCTCGCCAAGGCGCTGAAGACGCACCGCATCATCCTGCCCGACCAGCGCGGCACCGGCCGTTCCGCCCCCGTCGATGCCGCTACTATCGCCGGCTTCGACGGCGAGGCGGGGGCGGATTACCTCGCCTGCTTCCGCGCCGATTCCATCGTCGATGATCTCGAACATATCCGGAAGACCGTCTTCGCAGGCGAGCGCTGGCAGACGCTCGGCCAGAGCTATGGCGGCTTCCTGACGCTCACCTATCTCAGCCGCGCGCCGGAAGGCCTGTCCGCCTGTTATGTCGCCGGCGGCATCCCGAGCATCGAGCCCTCGGTCGACGAGGTCTACCGCCGTACCTATCCGCGCGTGCGCGCCAAGAACGAGATTTTCTACAAGCGTTATCCCGATGACAAGGCGCTGGTCGCCCGCATCGCCGATTTCATCGAGGCCAATCCGGTGATGCTGCCGGATGGCGACCGCCTGTCGGTGCGCCGTTTCCAGAGCCTCGGCCTCGATTTCGGCATGGGGCCGGGTTTCGAAAACATCCACTGGCTGCTCGACGAAGCCTTTGCCGCTGACGATCGCCTGTCCGATCAGTTCCTCGGCTCGCTCATGCATGCGACCGCCTATAATGGCAATCCGCTCTTCGCCGCGATCCACGAGGCGATCTATGGGCAAGGCGAGGGCGCGACCAATTGGTCGGCCGAGCGGTTGCTTGCCGAATTCCCCGAATTCGACGCCAAGGCACGGCCGCTGCTCTTCACCGGCGAGATGATCTATCCGTCGATGTTCGAGGAGATCGCGCTGCTCCGGCCCTTCCGCGCCGCTGCCGAAGCGCTCGCGCGCCGTCCGCGCTACAGCCAGCTCTACGACAAGGCTCGCCTTGCCGAAAATACCGTGCCGGTCTCGGCGGTCGTCTACCACGACGACATGTATGTCGATGCCGGTCTGTCGATGCAGACGGCCAGGGCCGTCGGCAATCTGGATGTCTGGATCACCAACGAATTCGAACATGACGGCATCCGCCAGTCGGGCGCGGTCTTCGACCGGCTCGTTGCGCTGGTAGCCGAAAAGGGTGGGCCGCTGAAGGCCGGCCTATAAAAACGAAAGATAAAAGATCATGACGACGAACGACCGTGCGCCGGTATTGGCGGCGCTGCGCGGCTGGATGGATTCGGCCGGGCTGGATGGCCTCATCGTGCCGCGCACCGACGCCCATCAAAGCGAGGTGACCGCGCCGCACGACGATTGCCTGCGTTATCTCAGCGGCTTTTCCGGCTCTGCCGGGCTGGCGCTGGTGCTGAAGGAAAAGGCGGTGATCTTCGTGGATGGCCGCTATCAGGTGCAGGTGCGCCAGGAAGTCGACCTGTCGCTGTTCGAAATCCACCACCTCCACGACGATCCGCTCGACCGCTGGCTGAAAGACCACGCCCAGCCCGGCTGGCGCATCGGCATCGACACGATGCTGGTCGGCGGCAACCTTTATGACCGGCTGGCCGGCGGCTGCACCGCTTCCGGCGCGGAACTGGTGACGCTTGATGCCGATCCTTTCGACGTCGTCTGGCATGACCGTCCGCTTCCCCCGCTGGGCGCGATCCGGGCGATGTCGCCAGATGTCGCCGGGGAAACCGCGGCCGGCAAACGGTCCCGTATCGCCGAAGGCGTGCGGCAGCGCGGCGCGGATATTCTGGTCGAAACCCTGCCGGACAATATCGCCTGGCTCTTGAATGTGCGCGGCTCCGACGTGCCGATGAACCCGGTGCCGCATTCCTTCCTGCTGCTCGGCACGGATGGCGGCCTCGAATGGTTCGTCGATCGCCGCAAGCTCGGCAACGATCTCACTGCCTACGAGCTTGCCGACGTGACCCTGTCGCCGCCGGAGCGTTTCCTCGATCGGCTCGCGGCAGCGGTGGCCGGGAAGACGGCGGTGATCGACGCGGATTTCGCGCCGCAGGCCGTGCGCGCCGGCATTCTTGCGGCTGGCGGCCGGCTTGCGCCGCAGACGAGCCCCATCACTCTTGCCAAGTCCCTGAAAACATCGGCCGAATTGCAGGGTTTCCGCGATTGCCATCTGGAAGACGGCATCGCCGTCACCGATTTCCTCGCCTGGCTTTCCGTCGAGGCGCCCGCCCGCGAGAAGGCGGGCCGTCCCCTGACCGAACTTGAGGCAGAAGCCCAACTGCTGGTCTTCAGGCAGGAGCGGAAGGATTTCCTGGAACCGAGCTTCCGCACGATTTCCGCCGCTGGCGCCAATGCCGCCATGTGCCATTACGCGGCAAGCGAAGAGACCAACGCGCCGATCGAGATGACGGCGCCTTACCTCGTGGATTCCGGCGGGCAATATCTGGGCGGCACCACGGATCTCACGCGCACGATGATGCTGGGCGAGCCGAGCGCGGACATGCGGCGCGCCTATACGGCGGTTCTCAAGGGGTTCATTTCGCTGATGTCGGCGCGCTTCCCGCAGGGAACGCAGGGTCATCAACTGGATGGGCTGGCGCGCCGCCCCTTGTGGGATATCGGCCTCGATTATGACCACGGCACAGGCCACGGCGTCGGTCACAATCTGCTGATCCACGAATATCCGCACCGCTTCGACCGCAAGCCGAACCTTCATGCCCTCATCCCCGGCAATGTCATGACGGTGGAGCCCGGCTATTATGAGCAGGATGCCTTCGGCATGCGCATCGAAAACCAGGTGGAGGTGGTGGCCGATGGTCCCGGCTTCTGCCGCTTCGCCTCGCTGACGCTCGCGCCCATCGATCTTGCCATGGCGGATCTCGATACCCTGACCGCGTCCGAAGCCGCCTTCCTCGATGGCTATCACGCAGAGGTCCGCGAAAGCCTGCTGGAGCGGGTGCGCCCGGAAACGAAGACCTTCCTTCTGTCGCAAACCCGCCCCGTGGTCGAGCAAGCGCTTCGGCGTCAGGCTGCTTCCAGCGCCTGAGCCAGATCGGCAATCAGATCATCCGGGTGTTCGATGCCGATCGACAGCCGGATGGTCGATTCCAGCACGCCGATGCGCTCCCGGACATCGGCGGGAACGCCGGAATGGGTCATCGATGCCGGGTGGGAGGCCAGCGATTCCGTCCCTCCCAGGCTGACGGCAAGCTTGAAGATTTTAAGCTCATTCAGAAACTTGAACGACGCCGGCTGGCCGCCTTTGATGTCGAAGGAAAAGGTCGAGCCCGCGCCGCTGCACTGGGCGGTAAAGGTGCGGCCGACGGGAGAGGCGGGGTCGTTGAACGGCAGGTAATGGATCGTCTCGACCTTTGGGTGATCCCGCAGGAATTCCGCGACGGCTTTCGCGTTGCTGTCGGCCCGCTCCATCCTGATCTGCAGCGTCTCCAGCGAGCGGCCGAGCATCCAGCAGGAATGCGGGTCGAGTTGCGTGCCGATGGCGCCGCGAAGCGCCTTGACCTGCTTCATGATCGCCTTGCTGCCGAGCGCCGCCCCCGCGATCAGGTCGGAATGGCCGCCGACATATTTGGTCAGCGAGTAGAGCGAGATATCTGCCCCATGCTCGATCGGCCGCTGGAAGACGGGGCCGAGCAGGGTGTTGTCGCAGGCGATCACTGGCCTGTGATCCTGCTTTTCGGCGATAGCGTCGGCCACTCGGCGGATCATTGCGATATCGACGAGGCTGTTGGTGGGGTTGGCCGGCGTTTCGATGAGGATGACGGAAACGCGACCCTGTTGCATCGCCGTCTCGGCCGCAGCCTTCACCGAGGCTTCGGAAACGCCATCGGCAAACCCGACCGCCGTCACGCCGAAATTGAGGAAGGTTTTGGCAAGCAGGGTCTCGCTGCCGCCGTAAAGCGGCTGTGAGTGCAAAACCGTATCGCCCGGCCGCACGAAAGCAAACAGCATGGTCGCGATGGCCGACATGCCGGACGAAAACAGCGCGCAGCTTTCCGTGCGTTCATAAACGGCCAGCCGGTCCTCGACGATCTCGCTGTTGGGATGGTTGAAGCGCGAATAGACGAGACCGGCGCCCCGGCCTGCCGGCGGTTCCTTGCGGCCCGAGACGTAATCGAAGAAATCGCGACCGTCTTCCGCCGATTTGAACACGAAGGTCGATGTCAGGAAGACCGGCGGCTTGACCGCGCCTTCGGAAAGCTCGGGATCGTAGCCGTAATTCAGCATCTGTGTTTCGGGATGCAGGGCATGGTTGCCGATGTGGGTTCTCGGCGGATGCGGCGCAGTCATAATTGTCTCCCTTCCTTGAGAGCGCAACGCGCTATGAACTGCAAAGTATACCGAAATCCGTCGTATGGTCTCGCCTTCTCGCGCGGGCCGCCAACTTTGTCGCTGATGTCGGCGCGCAAAAATGAGCCCGGCCGCTTCTTTGCCTGGTCGTGGAACCGTGCGGGGGCAAAGAAGCGGCCGGGCTTTGTGACTATGATTTCGTTCTAAAAATATCTGCTTGAAAAATCTGCCCCCATCTGCCGGCCGTCGCTCAATGGCGGGCGGGCAATACGTCGAATTTCTCGGGGACGGCAAGCGGATCGATCGCTTCGGCCTTCACCTGCTGATAGAGCGCCTGCATCGCCATCTTCAGGCAATAGACCGTCGATTCAAGCCGCAGGTCCTCGGCCGAGTTCTGGGCAAACCGGATCATGCGCGCCAAGGCAGCAATATCTTCCTCGTGGTCGACAACGTTTTCGAGGTCAATGGCACTGTGGGCGAGAACATTCGACATTTGAATCCATCCTGCTGCTCTGACTTTCTCTGAGCATACCCCACATCCCGCCGTGACAGGCGTGACATAGGCGTGACATATACTTTTGAGAATGTCAGGTTGCGGATACAATCTAGAGGTGGCGTTTCATCTTCTCCCAAAGAGTGGTCTCCACAAACGACCAAGCCTTGGGAAATGCACCCTTTTTGTCCGGAGCGTCGTTGACGAGGGCGACGAGTTCGATCGCGTCCAGACGCTTCCGGTCGATGTAATGATCCGCCATAAGCGCCGCGAGGTTGTCCGGCTTCATGTCACGGGACGCGAAGATGCGGCCCCACGTCCGTTCTTTGAAGTGGATGGCCGCTGATGCCGCAAGGAGCGCACCGGCATCCTCGGGGGAAAGCCTTCCACTTTTCGAAAGCGCATCGAGCGTCGCGCGGATGTTGGCCATCGGCAAAGTGAGCGCGCCGCCGCCAAGCTCCGGCGGGGCATGCAGCAAGGCGACCTCGGCGTCATCGACCAGTTCGCCGGATTGGTAGGTACGAAAAATCTCGCCCACGCCGATCATGCCATAGGTCTCGCATTCGGCGGCGCGTAACGCCCCCATGCTGGAAGCGCCGAACACGGTGACGCCTTGCGAGAGCGCAAAGAGGATTTCCTTGTGCCAGACCGGCGCCGTGTATTCGAAGCCGCCATCGATCAGGCCAATGACGGTTGCCCCCTGCTGCACAGCCCGCAACACGTCTCCCTGGATCGCCGGCGGCAGGATACGGATATCGGCGGCGACAAAATCTGCGGCATCCGGCAGGCTCGGCCCGGCAAAGATCACCTTCATGACAAAAATGCCTTCGACAAGGCCCGCGGACCGAAGCGGCGGGCTCTGGTGTCGTCGGGGTTCTCAAGGGCGGGGATAAAGGTTTTCACCACGCTGAACGGCAGACCGGGCGCCTGCAGCGGCACGCAGATCACCCGCGGAACCTTTGCCTTTCTCAACAGGCCGAGCACATGCTCGATAAGCCCATGCATGTCCAGCGAAGCAAACGGCATGTAGCGCGCTCGCTCCGGCACGTCCGCCAGGAACGCCTGCCGGGTTTCCTCGGGCAAAACCTGCTCGAAGGTTTCGCGAGAGGCATCGTCCCGCGCGCCGCTGATGAAGGTCATGCGCGATTGCGCCGCCTCCGTCATCGCCCGCAGCACCGCCCGCGCCGGGTCCGGGTGGGTTCCGCAGCCATGGCTGACATCGACGTAGCGTGTCTGCCGGGCTGTCTCGACGCCGCGGGGCGCGAGAAAACAGGAAAACGTCGGCACGCCGATATCGCTGGTGATGTCGAACAGGCGGAAAGTCAGGCCGGCCGCGTCGAAACGATCGGCCAGATCCGACACGCGATCATCGGCGAAAGCCACCGGCCGAACGCCGGCCCGGTATCGCCGCTCGGCAGACGTCACTTGCCACAGCAGGAAGGCGTCGCGCTCAATGCGTTCCAGAATGCCGTGCAGCATGGCTTCCTCGGTGGTGTTTCCGGAGGCGAGGCCATCGGACGACATCCAGTAGCGATTGTCGCTGCGGGTGCGGTCGAGCAGCGCCGCGTCGCGCGGAACATAGGCCAACCGGCGGTGGATCAGCTCCTGCCCCGAAAGCCAATCCAGCACGTCTCCATCCGTCAGCCCCTTACGGCCGAGGGCAAGCAGCTCGTCGAGCGGTTCGGCGACGGCGTCTTCCGAGATCAGCGTCGCCCTGTCGGCAAGACGGGCCGGCACGGCCGGATCGCCCGCAACGGCCCGCTCCAGCGCCTCCATGACGGCGGACGTGCGGGCGTCGCTGTCGGTCAGCCCCTTGCCCTGCGCCACGACGATCGAGCGGGAATTCGGCGCATAGGCGCACCAGACCGGAACCCCGATGCGATCGAGGCCGGTGTGGCGGGCCAGACGCGTGATGCCGAATTGCCTGAGATAAGGCGAGACGCGATCAAACGTCTCGTCGGGCGGGCAGGCGCGGTCCACGGAAGCGATCGGATCAGGGATCGAGCAGGCCGGACGCAACGCTTGCAGCCGAGGAGACGGCGACGGCAAAATCGACGCCCTTGGTAACGGTCACACCGCTGGCGCGCAGGTTGCTCGCGGCAGCCAGCGGCCCCTCGGCCGGCGCTGCGAGCGCTGTCACCGTTCCCGCGTCGAGATCGGCAAGCCAAAGTCCCGTTTCCCCCGGAACGCCCAGAACCACTACCTTCGCCATATCCATTCTCCCTCTCTGCTGGATAATGCGGTGAAAGCAGGATCATAGAGCATTTCGAGTGCGGCGGAAACGCTCTAGAAACCCGCCTTTAAAAGGCCCTCGCGGTACAGCTCCCGGTGGGCCTGATCCTTGATCGGCACCACGGCCAGCCATTTCTCGAGATCGAACTGCGGATTGAGTTCCAATGCTTTTTTCCGGTGCAGCCGCGCCTTGCGGCTGTTGCCGGTCATCGCCAGGCTCGCGGCCAGCAGCCGGTGCACGGAAGACTGATCCGACATCTTGCCGATATAGTCGACGGCATTCTGGAAGTCGGCGCTGAGGTAGCTCGCCCCCGCCGCCGCCCAGTAGTAATCGTCCGGGCAGAGCGGATTAAGCTCGATCGCCCGCTTGATCTTGACGAGGCTTTCCTCCGGCCGGGAGGCATGAACGAGGGAATCCGCCTGGCTGGCGATCGCATCGGCATAATGCGGGGAGAGCCCCACCGAGCGCTCCAGCGCCGCCAGGCTTTCCTCGACATTGCCGAGATAGAGTTCCGCAAGACCAAGCTCGCGATAGCCGGATGCTAGGTTCGGATCGTGGGCGATGGCCTGCATCGCCGCCTTGCGCGCATTGCCGAGCAGGGCGGCGTCGCCGCGCGCCGTCATCAGCCATTCCATCCAGTAGGTGCGCGCCAGGCCGCTTGCGGCGGGGGCAAATTGCGTGTGTGCGTTCAGCGTCTTGCGGAAGGCGGTGCGCGCCCGGCGCACGTCGGGAAGCGCCAGCTTGTTCAGGTGGCGAGAGCCGGCGAGATAGCCGCGATAGGCATCGGGATGCGCCTTGAAATCGTCGAAGCTGCGTTCGGAGTGCTTCAACTGGTCGGAAATAGCCCCGGTGATCAGGCGGGTGATTGTCTTGCGTTCGTGGAGCACCGCGTCGCCGCCGATGGCGAAGCGTTCGGCCCAGATCACGCTGTCGGTCGGCGCAAACACCATCTGCGCAAACAGGCTATTGTCGGTCAGGCTGGTATCGACCCAGTAGGAGATCGAATGCGCCGCAAGCAGGCTCGCCTTGTCCGGGTCGTTCTTGATCCGCTCGGCCGTATAGGGCGCGACGACAGCCACGTGGCGCAGCGCGCAAAGCTCGATGGTGATGTCCTCGATCAGGGCGCCGGCAATATCGGTGCGGGTCCCGCGCGGCGGCATGAGCGCAAGACGCGGCAGTGGCGCGGACGGCAGTTGCACGGCGTCGGGCCGCAGAGGCGCGCTTTCCGCCTCCCTTGCCGCCGGGATCGCCGGGACGGGAGCCAGCAGGCGGTTTCCGTTGAGAACCACAAGCAGTTGCTCGTCGTTGGGAAAGGTTTCCGTAAGCGTCAGTGCGGCGTGCTTGGCGAGATGGCGCTGTGCCGGGTCGGTCATGCCGGGCCAGGCGTCGAGCAGGCAATCGCGAAGCTGCAGAGCAAACAGCCGTCGCTGCCGCTCCAGCCACTCCGTGAGCCAGGCCGGCACCTCGACGCCGTCGAGGAACGGGTGTCCGACAAAGGCCTCCATTCGGAAAAACCCATGGAGCGGCATATCCTCGCCGGGCCGGAAGCTGTCGAAATCGGAGGTCAGCCCCGCAGCATCGAGGCGCACATGCTCGGCATCGAAAACCAGCGGGTTCCGCTCGCCGCCAAGGTCGGCCTGCCGGATGCGCTCGACCGTCTTTCTCAGGCTGCTCTGGGCGGTGCGCGGGTCACCGTTGCCCCACAGCAACCGGGCGGCGTCCGGCCGCCGGATCTGGGGCTTCTGTTCGCTGACGAGGTAGGCGAGGAGCAGCAGGCCTTTCTGGGGGAAGCCAAGCGGCCGTCCATCCCCAGCCGATAGCTCAAGCTTTCCAAAGAGCGAAAGGTGCGGCATTCCTGGGCATCAATCTTTTGGCGCGGCGGATGCTTTTGCCAGGGTTTCGGTCATCTTGATGATGCTGCGGCGGACGCGATCGTCCTTGATCGCAATGAAGGCCTGGTTGAGTTCCAGGCCGACGGCGGTTCCGACGAAACCGAAGATCGGATCGGCCTCGGCCAGCGGCTTCCAGCTGTTTTCCCTGGCGTTCGGGTCGCCTTCGAAGAAGAAGGTGATCTCCACGCCCAGAACCTCGGCAAGCCGGGCGAGCCGGCCGGAGCCGATGCGGTTGATGCCCTTCTCGTATTTCTGGACCTGCTGGAAGGTGATGCCGAGCTGGTCGGCAAGCTGCGTCTGCGTCATCTTCAGCAGGCGCCGCTGGGTGCGGATGCGTGTTCCCACATGAATGTCGATTGGATCGGGCGACCGGTCGTTCATCGTGCTTCCCCGTGTTTGTCATCATCGAAGATGATCGAAAAACCTGCCACTTACAACCTCCGCTGGAATTAAATTTTCCTCATGAAGAGCCTGCCGGATGAGGCGGCAAAGGGTTCAGATCGTCACCTGCTCGCCGATTTCGACCACGCGGTTGGCCGGCAGCTTGAAGTAGGCGGACGGATCGATGCCGAGGCCGGAGAGTGCGATGTAGAGATTGTCCTGCCAGCCCGGCAGGCCGGCGTCGGGGTTGCCGATCAGCGTGCGGCGGCCGAGATAGAATGAGGTCTGCATGATTTCGAACTTGAAGCCCGCTTTCTTGCAAAGTCCGAGCGCACGCGACACGTTCGGCTCGTCCATGAAGCCGAAGCAAAGTTCGATCCGGGAAAAACGCTCCGAAAGCGGCGTGAGGGTGACGCGCTCGTCATCCGGCACATAGGGTTTTTCCGAGGTGCGCACCGTCAGGATCACGTTCTTCTCGTGCAGCACGTGATTGTGCTTGATGTTGTGAAGAAGAACGACAGGCGTCTTGTCGCTGACGCTGGTGAGGAAGACGGCCGTGCCCGGAACCGTTACCGGCGGATGCTTGGATTTTTCGATCGAGCGGATGAAGACATCGAGCGGAACGTCGTTGCGCGCGGTCTTCTCGCGCAGGAAATTCGAGCCGCGGGTCCAGGTCCACATGATGATCATGATGGCAAGCGCCAGCATGACGGGGACCCAGCCGCCGTCATGGATTTTCAGCAGGTTGGCCGCGAGGAACACGGCCTCGAGGATAAGCAGCGGCAGGAGCACGGCGGCGGCGCTTGCCGGACGCCAGCCCCAGACGGAGCGCAGGAACTGGAAGGCCATCAGCGTCGTCACCACCATCGCGCCGGTGACTGAGATGCCGTAGGCGGTGGCAAGCGATTCCGAATTGCCGAAGGTGAAGATCAGAACCAGCACGCCGACGCAGAGCAGCACGTTCACGGCCGGCACATAGATCTGCCCGGTATTGGTTTCCGAGGTGAAGGTGATCTGAAGCCGCGGCAGGAAGCCGAGATGCACCGCCTGCCGCGCCAGCGAAAAGGCGCCGGTGATGACGGCCTGGCTCGCGATGATCGTCGCCAGCGTCGCCAGGATGACGACCGGCAGCAGCGCCCAGTCCGGATACATGAGGTAGAAGGGGTTGTCGGCCGCCTCGGGGTGGGTGAGCACGAAGGCACCCTGGCCGAGATAGTTGAGCGCCAGCGCCGGAAAGACCAGCACGAACCATGCCGTCTGGATCGGCTTGCGGCCGAAATGCCCGAGATCGGCATAAAGCGCCTCGGCCCCGGTCACGGTGAGGAAGACGGCGCCGAGCACGATCAGGCCGACGAAGCCGGCATGGGTGATGAACCACAGCGCATTCAGCGGGTTGAGCGCCATCAGGATAGTGAAATTATCGCCGATATGGATCAGGCCGCCCCAGGCCATGGCGAGGAACCAGAGAACGGTGATCGGCCCGAAGAAATTGGAAACCGCCGCCGTACCCTTCGACTGCACCATGAACAGGCCGAGCATGATGACGGTCGACATTGGCAGCACGTAGTCCGACAGCGCCGGTGTCACCAGCTTCAGGCCCTCCAGCGCCGACATGACGGAGAGGGCAGGGGTGATCATCGCATCGCCGATGAAGAGCGCGGCGCCGATCAGCCCGGCAAAAAACAGCACCGGCATGTAGCTGCCGGTTTTCTTCATCAGCAGCGCCAGCAGCGACAGCGTGCCGCCTTCGCCGTCATTGTCCGCGCGCAGCAGGAACAGCACATACTTGAAAGTAACGATCAGCGTCAGCGTCCAGACCATCAGCGAGATCAGGCCGATGACTTCCTGCTCGGTGATGCCGTCATGGGAAAAGGGGCGCAGCGCCTCGCGAAAGGCATAAAGCGGGCTGGTGCCGATATCGCCATAGACGACGCCGATCGAGCCGAGAAGGAGGACGAGGAATTTTTGGCCGCCGTGGTGTTCGGCATGCGCGTGGGTGTCTGTGGTATTCATCCAGCCTCCGGCCCGCCGATGCCTGTGCAGGCGGATCGGCCATATATGGAAGCAGTGCAGCATTTTGGCAATTGCTGTTTTCTCCGGCGGCTTTCGAGATGATAAACCTCGTCTCCACCATTGATTTTACAGCCGCTTGCATCATGTTTTTTCGGGTGGTGTTTTCCCCGGAGGCCAAGATGATGAAAACGACCCTTGCCCTAGCCTGCCTCGTTCTTCTCACCCTTTCCGCCTGCTCCAACACGGCCTACGGATTGAAACGCGACGGCCAGCAGGCGAGCAGCGCGCTCGACGATGCAAGCCACAAGGTGCTGACGACGAGCGGCAAAAAATAGCCGCCGTTATTCCTCTTCGATCCTGAGATCGAAGCCGGGGCTTGCTTTCAGCGTGTTGCTGACGGTGCAGATTTCTTCGGCCTGATGGATGAGCAGCGCCCGTTCGGTCGCGCCGAGATCGCCAGTGATCGTGAAGGTCGCCTGCAGCCTTTCGATGCGGGAGGCGCCATGCTCGGCCTTTTTGCCGGTAACCTCGACCGCGATGGCTTCGATCCGTTCGAGCAGGCCCGACTGGTGGGCAGCGATGCGCGCGCTCATGGCAAGGCAAGCGGACAGCGACGCATAGAGCAGATCGAGCGGGTTGAAACCCGGCTGCGACGCGCCGGTGACGATATCGATCTCGCCGCCCGTCGCCGAGACGATATGGGGAAAGCCGGTCCGGCCGAGGCTGGCGGTGGCGCCGGTCGGCCGGATTCTTGCGCGCGTGTCGTCGGCCATGTTCCTCATCTCCCTTCATCCTTCGATAACATCGTTGTGAGCTTGGCGGACGCGCTTGGCAAGGCAGGCACGATTGACGGCAACATAGTTTCGAGTTATTACTGACGAAATTCAAAAATCGTCACTCATCAGGTGTCATCTCATGGAAGAACTAGCCACAGCGGAAATCGATACGGTCCGGCAGGAAAACATCACCCGTATCCTCGATGCGGCGGAGCGTCTGTTTCGTCACTACGGCTACACCAAGACGACGGTCGCCGACATCGCCCGCGATCTCGGCATGTCGCCCGCTAACGTCTATCGGTTCTTCGCCTCGAAGGTCGAAATCCATCAGGCGATCTGCAATCGCATGCTGGCGATCAGCTACAATATCGCCCGCGCCAATGCCGCCTTGCCGCTGAGCGCCAGCGACCGCCTGCGCCGCTATACGCTCGACCAGTACAAGATGTGTATCGACACGATGATGGATCACGAGAAGGTCCACGAGATGGTGATCGTCGCCATCGAGCGGGACTGGCACGTCATCGAAAAACATATCGACCGCATGAACGCGGTCGTGGCCGAGATCATCGCCGATGGCATCGGGACAGGAGAATTTCCGCAGCAGGACGTCAAGGTCGCCGCCATGTGTTTCGGGGCGAGCACGCTGGCGCTCTGCCATCCGCAGATGGTGGCCCAATGCGTGGCCAAGCCGAACCGGGCGCAGCCCGAAGACCTGGTCGAATTCGCGATCAGGGCCTTGAAAGCATAAGCGCCGGTCACTGGCGCGCATTTTTAAAAATTTC
Organism: Rhizobium sp. Root1212; assembly: GCF_001424985.1. Lineage (GTDB taxonomy): Bacteria > Pseudomonadota > Alphaproteobacteria > Rhizobiales > Rhizobiaceae > Pararhizobium. Next base: position 800,202 of record NZ_LMDA01000001.1, on the reverse strand, counting down.
ATACGGTATCGGGAGTGCGAAGATGGTTTCGCCGGCTAGACGAGTTTTGAAGACATCGCTTTTTTCCACGCTGCTCGTGGCAGCAGCACTTGGCCTTTCCGCTTGCTCGGAAAAGAAGGCCGAAACGGCGGAGGAGGTCGTGCGGCCGGTAAAGGTGGTCGAGGTCGCGGCAAGCCAGACGCAGAGGACGCTGAATTATTCCGGCGCCGTGCGCGCCCGCAGCGAGATCGCCATGGGTTTCCGCGTGAGCGGTAAGATCACCGAGCGGCTGGTCGATATCGGCGATCGCGTCACGCCCGGCGAAATCGTGGCCCGCATCGATGGGACCGACTATATCCTGTCGGTCCGCTCCGCCGAGGCAAGCCTTGCGGCCGCCGAGCGGCAGGTGGAGACCGCCGACCTTGCCCTGAAGCGCGCCCAGCAACTGTTCGACAAGAACGTCGCGCCGAAATCCCAGCTCGAACAGGCGCAGCTCAGCTACAATCAGGCCGTCTCGACCCGCGATGCCGCGGTTTCCACGCTCGATCAGGCGCGCAATCAGGTGGCCTATGGCGAACTCCGTGCCGATCGCAGCGGCATCGTCACTGCCGTCAATGCGGAGGCCGGACAGGTCGTTTCCACCGGCACGCCGGTCGTGACGGTGGCAGTCGATGGCGAAAAGGAAGTGCAGGTCGCGGTGCCGGAAACCGATATCTTCGCCTTCAAGCCGGGCAAGACCGTGAATGTCTCGATCTGGTCGAATGCCGGCCTCAATCTCACCGGCAAGGTGAGGGAAGTCGCCGGCAGCGCCGATCCGCGCTCGCGCACTTTCGCCGTGCGGGTCAGCCTACCGAATGACGAGCGGGTGCTGCTCGGCATGACCGCTTCCGTCGCAGCGTCTGCGGAAACCGGGCCTTCTTTGGTTTCCGTGCCGTTGAGTGCCTTGGCGAAAGAGGGCGAGGGCACGCTGGTCTGGACGGTCGACCGTCAGAACGAGACGGTGCATGCCCGGCCGGTGAAGGTCGCCGATTTCAACGACAAGGATGCCCGCATCACCGACGGGCTGAAGCCCGGCGATCTCGTCGTCGTCGCCGGAACCCAGTTCATGCGCGAGGATCTGAAGGTCAAGCTGCCTTCGGGCTCGGAGCCCCAACAATCGGCTTTGGCGGATGGCGATGCCATCCCCCAGGTCCGTTGATCGCGGAGGTGAACCCATGAGCACCGTCGGCACAGGCTCCTTTAATCTCTCGCGCTGGGCGATCGGCCATCCCGCTATCGCACGCTTCCTCTTTGGCCTGATCATCGTCGCCGGGGTCTTCGGGCTGATGCGCATGGGCCAGAAGGAGGACCCGGATTTCACCTTCCGCGTCATGGTCATTCAGGTGGCATGGCCGGGCTCCTCCATCGAGGAGATGCAGGACCAGGTCGTCAACAAGATCGAGCGCAAGCTGCAGGAAACCCCGCATCTCGATTTCGTGCGCTCCTACACCCGCGCCGGCAGCGCCATCATCACGCTGCAGGTCAAGGGCGATACGAATGCGCGCGATGTGGCGGATGCCTTCTATCAGGTGCGCAAGAAGGTCGGCGACATCTCCTCCGAGCTGCCCGCCGGGCTCTATGGCCCCTATTTTAACGACGAGTTCGGCGATACCTTCATCACGCTGCATTCGATCTCCGGCGACGGCTACAGCTTCCCCGAATTGAAGAAGTTCGCCATTCAGGCGCGTGACATGCTCTTGACGACGCCCGGCGTCGAAAAGGCCGTGATCATCGGCGACCAGCCGGAAAAGATATTCATTGACGTGTCGTCGAAGGCGCTCGCCGAGCGTGGGCTTACCCTCAACGACATCAGGGAAACGCTGGCCGGCCAGAACAACATCGATCCCGCGGGCTCCGTCGATACCGGCGAGCGCTCGGTGCGCATCTCGGTCGAGGGCGGCATGCGTGGCGTCGAGGATATCCGCGAGCTGCGCCTGCGTTCCGGCGATCAGGTGACCCGCCTCGGCGATATCGCTTCGGTGACATCCGGGCTCGAAGACCCGTTCGCGCGCAAGTACCGCTTCAACGGACATGACAGCGTCCAGCTTGGCGTCGTCATGGCCAAGGGCTTCAACGTCGTCGATGTCGGCAAGGCCGTCGAGTCGACCTATGAGCGCTTCGAATCCGCGCTGCCCTATGGCGTTCAGGTCGATCAGATTTCAAACCAGCCGGAAGTGGTGACCGAAGCCGTCGGCGAATTCATGCGGGCGCTGGCGGAAGCGCTGATCATCGTGCTCGTCGTGTCCTTCCTGTCGATCGGCTGGCGCTCCGGCCTCGTCATCGCCATCGCCATCCCGCTCGTTCTGGCGGCCACCTTCGCCATCATGTACGAACTCGGCATCGACCTTCAGCGCATCTCCCTCGGCGCGCTGATCATCGCGCTCGGCCTGCTCGTCGATGATGCGATGATCGTCGTCGAGCTGATGGAACGCAAGCTGGAGGAAGGCCTCGTCAAGATCGAGGCGGCGAGTTTCGCCTATTCCTCCACCGCCTTCCCGATGCTGACAGGCACGCTGATCACCACGGCCGGCTTTATCCCCGTCGGCTTTGCCCAATCCACGGCCGGCGAATATGTACGCTCGCTGTTCTACGTCGTGGGCATCGCGCTGGTGGTCTCGTGGTTCGTCGCGGTCTATTTCACGCCGTGGCTCGGCTACATGATCCTGAAGCAGCGCCACCATGCCGGCGGTCATCACGACGTCTTCGACACCCGCTTCTATCGTCGCCTGCGCGCGACGGTCGGCTGGGCGGTAAACCATCGCATCGTCGTCATCGCCATGACGCTCTTGACCTTCGGCGTCAGCCTCTGGGCCTTCCAGTTCATTCCGAAGAATTTCTTCCCGCAATCCTCGCGGCCGGAAATCCTCGTCGATCTCTGGCTGCCGGAAGGCACCAGCATCAGGCAAGTCGAAGTCCAGGCCAAGGCGCTCGAAGCCCGCATGATGGATGACGAGGACAAGCGCTTCATCGCCACCTATATCGGCGAGGGCGCCCCCCGCTTCTTCCTGCCTCTTGACCAGCAGCTGCGCAATCCGAACTTCGCCCAGCTTCTGGTCATGGCCAAGGACGAGCCGGCCCGCGAACGGCTGATCGTCAAGCTCAGGACCATTCTGGCCGAAGACTTCCCCTCGATCCGCGCCAAGGTCGACCGCCTGTTCCTCGGCCCGCCCACGGGCTGGCCGGTACAGATGCGCGTCATGGGGCCGGATCGCGCTGAAGTGCGCCGCATCGCCGACGAGGTGAAGGCGCGATTTGCCAAAAACCCGATGCTCGGTGCCATCCACGACGACTGGCTGGAGCCGGTGCCGGCGATGAAGCTGGTGATCGACCAGGACCGTGCCCGTGCACTCGGCGTCAGCTCGCAGCGGGTCCGCCAGATGCTGCAGGCGGCGATGTCAGGTGCGCCGCTCGGCGATTTCCGCGACGGCGAGGAAACGGTCTCGATCGTTGCCCGAGAGCCGGACCACAGCCGCGAATTGCTGAGCGCCGTGAACTCGGTCTACATCCCCACCGATTTCGGCGGCTTCATTCCGCTGTCGCAAATCGCCAAGGTGGTTCCTGTCATGGAGCAGGGCATCGAATGGCGGCGCGACCGCCTGCCGACCATCACTGTCCGCGCAACCCTGCCGGACGGCGTGCAGCCGAACGACGTGACGATGAAGCTCTATGACGAGCTGAAGTACCTGCGCGACGGGCTTGCCCCAGGCTACGCCGTCCAGATCCAGGGCGGCGCCGAAGACAGCGCCGAAAGCCAGGCTTCGATCGCCGCCAAGGCGCCGATCATGCTGCTTGTCATCGTGCTCCTGCTGATGGTTCAGCTCCAGCATTTCGGCAAGGCGATGCTGGTGCTGGCGACCGGCCCGCTCGGCATTATCGGTGCGGCGGCGGCGCTGCTGATCAGCGGCGCCCCCTTCGGCTTCGTCGCCATCCTCGGCGTCATCGCGCTGCTCGGCATCATCATCCGAAACTCGATCATCCTTATAGACCAGATCGATCAGGATATCGCTGCCGGCATGCACCGGCAGGAAGCGATCATCGGGGCCGCCGTGCGCCGTTTCCGCCCGATCATGCTGACGGCCCTGACGGCCGTGCTGGCGCTGATCCCGATCTCGCGCGGCGTCTTCTGGGGGCCGCTCGCCTATGCGATGATGGGCGGCATTCTGGTGGCGACGATCCTCACTATCCTCGTGTTGCCCGCCGCTTACGCTCTGTTCTTCGGCCGCGAGCCGAAAGTGGTAGAGGAGGATACTGAGGAGCCGTCGCTGCCTGCAAAGCCCGAGGCGGTTTTTCACCCGGCAATCGCAGCGGAATAATCCCTAATGAGGCCCGCTTGCGGGCCTCTTAAGCCTATTTCCAGTGACGCTTGATTAATCAATGTGGCGCAGAATGAGGCAAATCAGCCTCTGACGGATCAAATCCCGCGTCTCGATCGTTATAGGCTGACGATACCGCGGCGGGCTGTGCCTGCCGCATCGAGGGAGGCCGTGGTGGCTGACTATATGATGAAGATGCTGATCAATATCATGGCCGGGCTTTCGCTCTTTACGGCCATGGTGCTGTGGTTCGCCTTGTAAAGCGGGCCTGAACTCGTCGAGCCGGGCGCACCTCAGGGATAGAGGTAGTGACCGTCCCATTGCTCGCGAGGCACCTGCGCGCCGATCTTGTACTTGAGCGACAGGACCTCGATATGGTCCGGCCCGGTAACACACTTGAATTTTAGCCGATACCACTCGCCCTTGCTGCGAAACACCGCGCCGGGCGCCTTGATCTGGTTGGTGTCATAGACCGGTTCGCCGAAACTGTAGGCGATTACCTTGTCGGGACGAAAGCCGCTATCGTCCTTGTTGATCCTCTCCATCGCTTCCGTATCGCAACGCTGTTCCAGCCGGGTCTGCGGATCGAGCTTCTTGAACTGGCGCACCAGCGACTGATCCATGGCGAGGGCCGGGTTTGTGAGCAGCGTGCCGAGAAACAACGGATAGACAAGTCTCTTCATTCTTCAGGGGTCTCCATCATCATGGTGGGGAGATTTCGGGGCGGGCCGAATCGCCTGCCCACCAAAGCCGTTTTTATGGTCATAGAAAGGCAAGTCGCGCCACAATGTAGCTACGCGGCGCAGACATCGACCCATTCGGCGCTGGTCAGCGCCGCCATGCGTTCCGGCGAAATCCGCACCGCCGCATGGATCGCGCCGGCCGCGGGCACCACCTCGTCAAAGGCCTTCAGCGAGCTGTCGCAATAGATACGGTGCGGCTTGACGAGACCGAAGGGGCAGACGCCGCCGACGGGATGGCCGGTCTCCGCCTCCACCTCGTCGAGGCCCAGCATGCGCGGCTTGGCGGAAAAGGCCGCCTTGAATTTCTTGTTGTCGAGCCGGGCGTCGCCGCGCGTCACGATCAGCACCACCTCGTCATTGAGGCGTACGGCGAGCGTCTTGGCGATCTGCTCGGGGGCGACCCCATGGCCGGCAGCAGCCAGCGCGACGGTGGCCGTGCTCTGTTCGAGTTCGATGACCGAAATATCCGGGGCGTGTTCGGCGAAGAAGGCTTTGACGGAAGAAAGGCTCATGGCGGGAATGACTGCAGTAGAATGGAAGGGGCCGGCCGGGGACCCGGCAACGGCCCGATCCTTTCAGTCGTCGTTCGAAGCGTCAAGGTTTTCCGGCCGGATTCCATGTTGATCGCTCGGCAGGTAACCGTGGCTGGTGAACCAGTTTTCGAGGATCGCGGCAATCGCCTGCTCGCGGGACATCATGCCGGGATGATCGGTGACGAAGGCTTGCAGGGCCTGTTCGATACGGGGTTCAAAGTTTGCTGTCATGATGCCTCGCTGTGGTTCATGCCGTTTTGACGATGCGGATCAGGGCGAGCAGGATCACCGCGCCGATGGTGGAGTGGATGATGGCGGCGACGATGCCGCTGCCGAGCGAAACGCCGAGATAGGGAAACAGCGTGCCGGCAATCACGGCACCGATGATGCCGATGACGATATTGCCGATCAGCCCGAAGCCGCCGCCGGAAACGATGAGCCCGGCCAGCCAGCCGGCGATGGCGCCGACGATCAGGAAAACGAGAATGCTTTCGATACCCATGGATGGTTCCTTTCCGTTGTATCTCGAGAAGAAGATAGAGCGGGAATCGGAAACCGTCAGGGGGAAAAGTGCCGGCGCTGCTGCCATTTTCTTCTTTTCGAAGAGAAAATCGCAGTCTTGAAACGAAGACGGCCCCGCATGCGAGGCCGTTCCATTTTTCGGTGAAGCGTCAGACGATCCCGCCACCACCGCTTTTCGATTCCGGCCGCTCGACTGCGACCCTCGCGCGGTAGCCGCTTCTGCGATAGGCGGCGACCGGCGCGATTGCGCCGCCGTTCTCCAGCCGTGCCATGGCGAGGATCGGCTCGACATCGGTGCGGAAGGCGGCTTTCAGCGTTTCCGTCGCCATCAGCGCGTCATTGCCGTCCTGATAGCTTTCGAGCGCCGTGCGGTCGACCAGCAGGGCCTGCGCATAGGCGCGGCAGACTTCCGTCGCCGAGTTCATCAGGCTCTCAATCGGGTCGGTGACATTGTGGCTCTGGTCGAGCATGTGCATCGGCGCAAAGCCTTCAGCCTTCCGCGTCTCGGCATCCACCAGTTCGTTGAAGACGAGGAACAGCCGGTAGGGGTCGATGGAGCCCGTATCGAGATCGTCGTCGCCGTATTTGGAATCGTTGAAGTGGAAGCCGCCGAGCTTCTTGAACTGAATCAGGCGGGCGACGATCATCTCGATATTGACGTTTGGCGCGTGGTGGCCGAGATCGACGAGGCAATAGGCCTTGGGGCCGAGTTCCTGGGCGATCAGGTAGTTCGTGCCCCAGTCCTGCACGACGGTTGAGTAGAAAGCCGGCTCGAACATCTTGTGTTCGGTAAACACCTTCCAGTCTTCGGGCAGGGCGGCGTACACCTTCTTCATCGCGTCGAGATAGCGTTCGAAGCTCTTGGTGAAATTGCTCTGGCCGGGGAAGTTGGAGCCGTCGCCGATCCACACCGTCAACGCTTTCGAGCCCAGCGCCTTGCCGATCTCGATACACTCGATGTTGTGATCGACGGCCTGCTGTCGGGTCGCGGCATCCGCGTGCGAGAGCGAGCCGTATTTATAAGAGAGCGCCTGATCCGGCGCATCGGAGAAGGTGTTGGAGTTCATCGCATCGAAGCCGAGGCCAAGAGCGGTGCCCTTTTCCTTCAGCTCCCTGATGTCGCTGACCTTGTCCCACGGAATATGCAGCGAGACGGTCGGTGTCGCCCGCGTCAGCTGCTGGATGACCGAGCAATCCTCGATCTTGTCGAAGATATTGCGCGGCTCGCCCTTACCGGGGAAGCGGGCAAAACGTGTGCCGCCGGTGCCGACGCCCCAGGAGGGAACGGCAACACCGTAAGCCGCGACTTTCGCTTTTACCGCATCGATATCGACGCCGCGGCGGGCAAGCCGCTCGCCGAGGCTCTTGTAATCCTGCGTCAAAGCTTCAGCGCGCGCTGCGTTTTCGGCGTCGATGACTTGCCTGTCGATCATCAAGGTCATGGCCGTCTCCGATCAGCGCGTGAACGACTGGGCATTGCCCGCATCGACATTGATGATGTTGCCGGTAGACTTGGCCGACATATCCGACGCCAGGAAGTAGATCGCCTCTGCGATATCCTCCGGGAAGACGGATAGCTTCAGCATCGAACGCTCGCGATAGAGCTTTTCGAGGCCTTCGGTGTCGGTGTTGTAGATCGCCGCGCGCTGTTCCTTCCACTCGCCGCTCCAGATTTTCGAGCCGCGCAGAACGGCATCCGGGTTGACGACGTTGACGCGGATCTGGGCGGATGCGCCTTCAAGCGCCAGGCACCGGGCAAGATGAATTTCGGCGGCCTTCGCCGTGCAGTAGGCCGACGCGCCGGGGGAGGCGGCAAGCCCGTTCTTGGAGGCGACGAAGACGACATTGCCGCCGGCCTTCTGGCTGCGGAAGATGCGGAAGGCGGCGCGGGAGACGAGGAAATAGCCGGTCGTCAGGATGTTGATGTTCTTGTTCCAGAGATCGAGGGTCGTGTCCTCGACTACGGCGGAGGAGGCAAGCCCGGCATTGGAAACGAGAATGTCGAGCCCGCCGAATTCGATCACGCCATTGGCAAAGCTTCTATCGACCGCGGCTTCGTCCGTGACGTTCATGTTCACGATGCGGACGAAATCCTTGCCGTAGCGGCCGCCGAGTTCGGCATAGGCCTCCGCCAGCGCCGGCTCGTCGATATCGGCGAGGATGACGCAGGCGCCCTCCGCCATCAGCCGGTTGGCCGTCGCCTTGCCGATGCCGCCGGCGCCGCCGGTGACGAGGGCGATCTTGCCGGCCAGCATCTTCGGCTTCGGCATGCGCTGCAGCTTGGCCTCTTCCAGGAGCCAGTATTCGATGTCGAAGGCTTCCTGCTCGGGCAGGCCGACATAGGTCGAAACGCCCGAAGCGCCGCGCATAACATTGATGGCATTGACGTAGAATTCGCCGGAAATCCGCGCCGTTGCCTTGTCCTTGGCAAAGGTGATCATGCCGACGCCGGGCACGAGATAGACGACCGCGTTCGGGTCGCGCATCGCCGGGCTGTTGTCGCGTTTGCAACGCTCGTAATAGGCGGCGTAACCGGCGCGGTATTCGGCGATTGCGGCCTCGAGACCGGCAAGCGTCTTGTCGATATCGGGATTGGCCGGATCGAAATCGATCACCAAGGGGCGGATTTTCGTGCGCAGGAAATGATCGGGGCAGGAGGTGCCGAGCGCTGCCAGCGGTTCAAGGTTTTTCGATGTCACGAAATCCAGCACGGCTTCGCTGTCGTCGAAATGCCCGAGCTTGCGCTCGTCGGCACTGATCATGCCGCGAATGACCGGCATCAGTTTTTGCACGACCGTACGGCGTTCCGAGGAGGGGAGCACCGGCTTGACGGCGCCACCGAAGGCGGGAGCGGTGTTTTCCGTCTCGAACCAGGCAATCGCCTTGTTGATGATCTCGATGGTGGTTTCGTAAGCTTCCTTGGCCGTATCGCCCCAGGTGAACAGGCCGTGGCTTTCAAGGATCAGGCCGCGCGCATTCGGGTTTTCGGCGCAGAATTTTCCGAGCCACAGACCCAGCTCGTAACCCGGCCGCTTCCAGGGCAGCCAGCCGATATCGTCGCCAAAAATCTGCTGCGTCAGCTCGCGGCTGTTCTGCGAGGCGGCAATCGCGATGATCGCGTCGGGGTGCATGTGGTCGACATGCTTCTTCGGAACATAGGCGTGCAACGGCGTATCGATGGAAGCGGCGCGCGGATTGAGGTTGAAGGTGCAATGGGGCAGGTAGCCAACCATTTCATCCTCGAACTCGACGCCGCGATAGAGGTTTTTCAGCGCATTGAGCTTGTCCATGTAAAGCGTGGAAAAGCCGTCGAGCTTGATCGTGCCGACATCGCCGCCCGAACCCTTGACCCAGAGAACCTCGACCTCGCCGCCGCCCAGCGGGTCCTTTTCCATGACCTTGGCAGAGGTATTGCCGCCGCCGTAATTGGTGATGCGCTTGTCGGAGCCCAGCAGATTGGAGCGATACAGCAGCCGTTCCGGCTCGCTCATCCCGGCAGCCTTCGCGTCATCCCAGAGATTGCTCAGGCGCGCACCCTGTTGCTTGTCGAGCATCGATAGTTCCTCCCGATCAAATTGGCCCGATGGCTCTCGCCCGGACCCTTTCATTGTGATCAGATCACATAATCGAAATGCCGATGTCAATCAGAAACGATCAAAAATGATCATATTGCGCTGCACAATGAAAATTTATGATCGTATGTGATTGACAATGCGCGGTCGTGATGGAAAATTGATGCTCACAGGAGGAGCGAATGCACGAAAAAGAGCGCCACAGGATCATTCTGTCCGCCGTTCAGGAAAAGCCCGTGGTCACGGTGCCGGAGCTGGTCGAGTTGACGGATAGTTCCGAGGCCACCATCCGACGCGATATCGCAGCACTCCACGTGCAGAAGAAGCTGCGCCGGGTGCGCGGTGGCGCCGAAGCGCTCAACCCGCCGCAGTTCGTCGGACTTGCCGGCCGTCCCTTCAGCGTCAATGAAGGCCTGCATGCCCGCCAGAAGCAGGCCATCGCCCGCGAGGCCGTGGCGCTCTGTCAGGATGGCGAGCCGATCATCATCAATGGCGGCACGACCACCTTCCAGATGGTGCATTTTCTGGTGAACCGCCGCATGCAGGTGTTCACCAATTCCTTCCCCATCGCCGAGCATCTGCTGAAGCATTCGAAGAACACGGTGACACTCTCCGGCGGCACGATCTACCGCGAGCAGAACATCATCCTCAGCCCCTTCGACAATGACGTGACGCGCAATTTCTATGCGCGCCGCATGTTCATGGGGGCTCAAGGGTTGGGTCCGCTCGGCCTGATGGAAGGTGACCCGCTGCTGATCCAGGCGGAGCAGAAGCTGATCGATCAGGCCGACGAACTGATCGTGCTGGTCGATTCCTCGAAATTCCATCGCCGCTCCAGCCTCATTCTCTGCGGGCTGAAGCGCATTTCGACCGTGATTACCGATGCCGGCATCGAAGACAGGCACGCCAAGATGCTTGAGGACGCCGGCGTCAATCTGGTGGTGGCCGAGACGAAACCGGATGCCGCCAGAGCGAATGCTTCCTCGATCGCCTGAAGGCGGCGGGGAGGGGGAGTGAAGACGGGAACTTGCCTATAGGCATGGTCATCGGGACCGGCCGGGCACAAGGGAGGAGACTGCAATGAAACTCGCAAAGACACTGATGATGACGGCAGCCGTATCGCTGGCGCTCATGGCCAATGCGGCCCACGCCGAAAACAAGAAGATCGCCCTGGTCGTCAAGGCGCTCGGTATCGGCTTCTTCGAAGCCGCCAACAAGGGCGCACAGGAAGCCGCCAAGGAACTGGGCGATGTCGAGGTGATCTACACCGGCCCGACGACAACGACGGCCGAAGGTCAGATCGAAGTCATCAACTCGCTGATCGCCCAGAAGGTCGATGCCATCGCCGTTTCGGCCAATGACACGGATGCGCTGGTTCCGGCGCTGAAGAAGGCCATGGACCGCGGCATCAAGGTCATCTCCTGGGATTCCGGCGTTGCCAAGGATGGCCGCCTGATGCACCTCAACCCGTCGTCCAGCCCGCTGATCGGCAACATGATCATCAAGCTCGCCGCCGACAACCTGCCGGATGGCGGCGATGTCGCCGTTCTCTCGGCCACCGCCACCTCCACGAACCAGAACGTCTGGATCGAGGAAATGAAGAAGGTGCAGGGCAACTACAAGGGCATCAATGTCGTCGCCACCGTCTATGGTGACGACCTCGCCGACAAGTCCTACCGCGAAACCCAGGGTCTCATTCAGTCCTACCCGAACCTGAAGGCGATCATCGCGCCGACGTCGGTCGGCATCGTTGCGGCCGCGCAGGCTGTCGAGGATGCCGGCAAGGTCGGCCAGATCAACGTCACCGGTCTCGGCCTTCCCTCGGAAATGGCAGGCCACGTCAAGGCCGGTTCGTCCAAGTCCTTCGCGATCTGGAACCCGATCGACCTCGGCTACTCCGCAACCATGATCGCCTATGACCTGATCGGCGGCGCGGAAGCCAAGCCCGGCGCCGAGCTGAAGATGGGCCGCATGGGTTCCGTCAAGCTCGACGACAACAACGAAGGCGCGATGGCCGATCCGTTCGTCTATGATGCCTCTAACGTCGAAGAGTTCGCAAAGATCTTCTGATCTGACGAGACGCTGAGAAAGCCCCTCATCCGCCCTGACGGGCACCTTCTCCCCGTGAACGGGGAGAAGGGACATGCGGCGGCCTCTGTCGTCCTTTTCCGGCCGTGCGGATGGAAGGAGGAGCGACAAACTCCATCGTCCCCTCTCCCCGCGTGCGGGGAGAGGGCGAGGGTGAGGGGCATTCTCTCCCCGCACGCTATTTCAATTCACGCCACCGGTGGACACCCTTGTTGCAGGAAACGACAAAATCGCTGATGAAGCCCGCCGTCGCCCTGGAAGGCATCTCAAAATCCTTCCCCGGCGTGCGTGCGCTCTCTGATGTCTCGCTTGCCCTCTATCCGGGCTCGGTGACGGCGCTGATCGGCGAAAACGGCGCTGGCAAGTCCACGCTGGTCAAGATCCTGACCGGCATCTACCAGCCCGATGGCGGCACTCTCCGCGTCGAAGGCGAGGAAACGACATTCGCCTCCGCACAGGCCGCAGCCCAGGCCGGCGTCACCGCCATCCATCAGGAAACCGTGCTGTTCGACGAGCTGTCGGTTGCTGAAAACATTTTCCTCGGCCATGCGCCGCGCAATCGCTTCGGCCTGATCGACTGGAAGCAGATGAACGGCGATGCGCGGGCACTCCTTGCCCGCGTCGGTGCCGATCTCGATCCGGCTATCCGCCTGCGCGATCTCGGCATTGCCAGCAAGCATCTGGTGGCGATTGCCCGTGCACTCTCTATCGACGCCCGCGTCGTCATCATGGACGAGCCGACAGCTGCCCTGTCTCACAAGGAAATCCACGAACTCTACGCCCTGATCGACCGGCTGAAGGCCGATGGCAAGGCGATCCTGTTCATCAGCCACAAGTTCGACGAAATATTCCGCATCGCCGACCGCTATACCGTCTTCCGCGATGGCCGCATGGTGGGCGAGGGGCTGATGGCCGAGGTCGATCAGGACCGGCTCGTCAAGATGATGGTCGGCCGCGATGTCGGCCAGGTCTTCCCCAAGACGGAGGTGGCGATCGGAGAGCCGGTGCTGACGGTTTCCGGCTATCGCCACCCGACCGAATTCGAGGACATCAATTTCGAGCTGCGCCGCGGCGAAATCCTCGGCTTTTACGGCCTGATCGGCGCCGGCCGCTCCGAATTCATGCAGTCGCTGATCGGCATCACCAAACCCTCGGCCGGGGCGGTGAAGCTCGATGGCGAGGTGCTGGTGATCCGCTCGCCGGCCGAGGCGATCGAGGCCGGCATCGTCTATGTGCCCGAAGAGCGCGGCCGGCAGGGCGCGATCATTGGCCTGCCGATCTTCCAGAACGTCACGCTTCCCTCATTGACCCGCACCTCACGCTCCGGCTTCCTGCGCATGGCCGAGGAGTTTGCGCTGGCACGGGAATACACCGCCCGCCTCGACCTGCGCGCCGCGTCGCTCGATCAGGATGTCGGCACGCTCTCCGGCGGCAACCAGCAGAAGGTGGTGATCGCCAAGTGGCTGGCGACCAAGCCGAAGGTGATCATCCTCGATGAGCCGACCAAGGGCATCGACATCGGCTCGAAGGCGGCGGTGCACGCCTTCATGAGCGAACTGGCAAGCCAGGGCCTCAGCGTCATCATGGTCTCCTCCGAAATCCCCGAGATCATGGGCATGGCCGACCGCGTCATCGTCATGCGCGAAGGCCGCATCGCCGGCCGTTTCGAGCGCGACGACCTGACGGCGGAAAAACTGGTACGCGCCGCCGCCGGCATCGTGGAGGCCTGATGATGAAGATCCTGATGAAAAACCGCGAGTTGCTGCTGGTCGTCGCCATCGCCGCCCTTTTGGTGCTGATTACCCTGCGCTTTCCTGCCTTCATCGAGCCGGCCAATCTTGCCCGCGTCTATAACGACACCTCGATCCTGATCATTCTGGCGCTCGGCCAGATGGCCGTGATCATGACCCGCTGTATCGACCTGTCGATGGCGGCGAACCTCGCGCTCTGCGGCATGGTCGTTGCCATGATCAATTCGGTCGCGCCCGGCGTGCCGGTCCCAGCGCTGGTGCTGCTGGCGCTTCTGCTCGGCGCTTTCCTCGGCTCGATCAACGGCCTGCTGATCTGGAAGCTGGAGATACCGCCGATCGTCGTGACCCTGGGCACGCTCACCATCTATCGCGGCACGATCTTCCTCTTGAGCGGCGGCGCCTGGATCAACGCCCACCAGATGAGCGACGCCTTCAAGGCCCTGCCGCGCGCGACGCTCGCGGGGCTGCCGGTCCTCTCGTGGCTCTCGGTGCTGATGATCGCACTTATATATATAGTGATGACGCGCACCCCGCTCGGCCGCGCCTTCCACGCCGTCGGCGGCAATCCGCATGCGGCCGTCTATACCGGCATCGATGTCGGCCGCACCCGCTTTGCCGCCTATTGCCTCTCGGGCGCCCTGGCCGGGCTTTCCGGTTATCTCTGGGTGTCGCGCTATGCGGTCGCCTATGTCGATATCGCCAATGGGTTTGAGCTGGATATCATCGCGGCCTGCGTCATCGGCGGCATTTCGATTGCCGGCGGCATCGGTTCGGTGCCGGGGGCGGTGCTGGGCGCCCTGTTTCTCGGCGTCATCAAGAATGCGCTGCCGGTCATCAACATCTCGCCCTTCGCGCAGATGGCGATCTCCGGCACGGTCATCATCATCGCCGTTGCCGTCAATGCCCGCGCCGAAAAGCGCAAGGGCCGCGTCATCCTGAAGAAAGCGGAGGCCCACTGATGGCGGACGTATCTCCCCGTATCATCCCCGATCGCCTTCAGGGCCGCAGCAGCCGCTTGCTGAAAAGCTGGGAAAGCCTGCTGCTCGTCGTCGCCGTCTTGATTTTCACGATCAATTCCTTCGCCTCGCCCTATTTCCTCGATCCGTGGAACCTGTCGGACGCGACCTTCAACTTCACCGAAAAGGCGATGATCGCCTTCGCCATGGCGCTGGTTATCATTGCCGGCGAGATCGACCTGTCGGTCGCCTCGATCATCGCTTTGTCCTCGACCGCCATGGGCCTCGCCATGCAGGCGGGCTTCGATACGCCGACGTTGGTTGCGGTCGGGCTCGCAACCGGGCTTGCCTGCGGCGCGATCAACGGCGCTCTCATCACCGGCCTCGGCCTGCCCTCAATCGTCGTGACCATCGGCACGATGAGCCTGTTCCGGGGCCTCTCCTTCATCATCCTCGGCGACCAGGCTTTTACCAATTATCCGGCGAGCTTCGCCTGGTTCGGTCAGGGCTATGTCTGGTGGGTCTTCTCCTTCGAGTTCGCCCTCTTCATCGCCTTCGCGGTCATCTATGGCGTGCTGCTGCACTGGACCAATTTCGGCCGCGCCGTTTATGCCATCGGCAACAACCCGACCGCATCGCTGTTCTCCGGCGTGCGCGTCGGGCGGGTGAAATTCATCCTGTTCCTGCTGACGGGCCTGATGGCCGGCATCGCCTCGATCTGCCTCACCTCGCGCCTCGGCTCGACACGCCCGTCGATCGCGCTCGGCTGGGAGCTTGAAGTGGTGACGATGGTCGTGCTCGGCGGCGTCAATATCCTCGGCGGCTCCGGCACCATTCCGGGCGTCGTTCTGGCGGCGCTGATCATGGGCATGGTCACCTTCGGCTTTGGCCTCCTGAACGTGCCGGGCATCGTCATGTCGATCTTTATCGGTGTGCTGCTGATCTCGGTCATTGCGCTGCCGATCCTGTGGAAGCGCGCCCGCCGCCGCATGGCCCACTGAGGAAACCCATGGAAAAATACGCCTTCCGCATGCGCCTCAATCCCGGCATGGCCGAGGAATACAAGGCGCGCCACGACGCGATCTGGCCGGAACTGTCGGCACTGTTGAAGGAGACCGGCGTCTCCGACTACTCGATCCATCTGGATGAGGAGACCAATCTTCTCTTCGGTGTGCTCTGGCGTCGTGGGGATCACACCATGGCTGAGCTGCCAAACCATCCTGTGATGCAGAAATGGTGGGCCTATATGGCCGATATCATGGAGACGAAAGCCGACAACGAGCCCGTCGCCGTGCCGCTCGCCACCGTCTTCCACATGAGCTGATGCCCATGAAAACCGTCGCCGTCATCGACATCGGCAAGACCAACGCCAAGGTGGCGCTGGTCGATCTCGACCGTTTCGAGGAAATCGCCGTCCGCAAGACCGCGAACACCGTTCTGACGGATGGTCTTTATCCGCATTTCGATATCGAGCGCCTTTGGGATTTCATCACCCGCAGCCTCGGCGAACTCAATGCCGAGCGGCCGATCGATGTCATCTCGGTCACCACCCACGGCGCGACGGCGGCTCTGCTCGATGCGGCCGGAGACTTGGCAATGCCGGTGCTGGATTACGAGCACACCGGCCCCGATGATTTCGCCGCAGACTACAACCGCATCCGCCCACCCTTCGCGGAAACGGGGGCCGCCCGCCTGCCCATGGGCCTCAATATCGGCGCCCAGATCTACTGGCAGCAGCAGACATTCCCCGAGGCTTTCTCAAACGTCGCCTCGATCCTCACCTATGCGCAATACTGGTCCTATCGCCTGACCGGCGTGCTCTCCTGCGAGTTGACCTCGCTCGGCTGCCACACCGATCTCTGGAACCCTTACGCCGCCGCTTTCTCCAGCCTCGTACATGGTGAGGGCTGGCGGAAGCTTTTCGCCCCCGTCCGCCGCGCCGGTGATGTCCTCGGTGGCCTGACGCCAGCCTCGGCGGCCGCTTGCGGCCTGCCGGCAGGATTGCCGGTCTGCTGCGGCATCCACGATTCCAACGCCTCGCTGCTGCCACATCTCCTGAGCCGCCCGGAACCCTTCTCCGTGGTCTCGACCGGAACCTGGGTCGTGCTTCTGGCACCAGGGGCACGCAAGGTCGAGTTGGATGAAACCCGCGATAAGCTGATCAACGTCAACGCTCTGGGAAATCCGGTTCCGTCCGCCCGCTTCATGGGCGGTCGCGCTTTCTCGATGCTGATGCCGGAAGGCAACGTGCCGCTTCCGCCGGAGGTGGAGCAGGCCGTGGTAGAGGCGCAGCACATGCTGCTGCCGTCGATGCCGGAAGGGTCAGGCCCCTATCCCCATCACAAAGCGCATTGGACGCGCAACCAAGCCGATCTTTCCGTCGAGGAACGCCTTGCCGTCGTCTCCTTCCATCTCGCCTTGATGACGGCCACCTGCCTCGATCTCATCGGTGCTGCTGGCGATATCGTCGTGGAGGGGCCTTTCGCCGCCAATGCCGCCTATCTGCGCATGCTGGGGGCCGCGACCGGTCGTCGGGTCGTCATCGGCAGCCAGAGCGCCACCGGCACGAGCCTCGGCGCTGCCTGCCTCGTCGAGGGCGCGCGGGCGATGGTCCATACGTCGGAATTCAAGGGTGATGTGCCGGAAAGCTACAGAGTCTATGCGGCGCTCTGGAAGGCGCTTGCGGAGAAAGCTGCCTGAGCCAGGTAAGCAAAGATAAAGCGCGCGGCTGAAGTATAGAGAGACAAAAGTCAGTCCGGCCGAAGCCTGCCCGTCGTGGGTTTAGAAAACCCGTGTGGCGATGCTCCTGCTGTCGTCTCCAATGGTGAGCAGCATGGATACGGCCGCCAATGTGAGGGTGGCGATCAGCGTGGCACTCAATCCCAGAACAATCATTGTCCATTCCCTTGCGCGTCATCCTCATGATGCCGCTTCAGACTAGCCGGTTATGCTTGCCCGTGGCTTACGCCGTCTAGAATAGGGGGTATCTACCGGTAAGTTTCTCCAAGCTCAATTGCTAAGTCTCGTATGCGAAATCTTGTAGTCCGGAGGCTTCGCATCCCCGGCGTGCGAGCGGGTTCGCGGGGATATGGATCGAATTTTAGCGATCGCCGATACCAAGTATCAACCGTTAACCTTCAAGCAAGGAATTAACCATAAACATGGTCGTACACGGCGGAGTGGGAGAATCTATTCTCCGACAGGGCATGAGGCCGCACCGCTGCACCGGTTCCGATCCGGTATGCTCACCGGATTTTCTCGAAGCACGATGCGGCTTTCCGTCGCCCGTCCAGGCATCGCTCCAGTCTTGGCGCAGATGCGGGCGCAACGCCCGTTCCTTCAGACAATCAGGTGTTATCCGCACTCCTGCGTCTCTGGATGCGTCGGGATGCGGCAAGGAAATTCTGATGGTCTTGCCCGGATTTGCGTCCGGTTCCGCCAAGGCCATGTTTCGGACCGGGGATCGTAGTGAGGCAGGAACAGGCTGTAGATCAGACGCGGAGAGCTCAGGCAGGCAGTCTGCTTGACCGGCTGCGTTTTGCTGGCCTTGATGAGGGCGAGACCGATGCGGTGCGCCGTCACCGTCCGCTGCTGTCCAAGGAAGCCGAGCTTGCGCTTCGCGATCTCTTCCAGCGCCTGCAGAGCTACCCGGATGCTGCGCGCCATTTCACCAGCGATCGCCAGATCGACCGGCTGCACGACCTGCAATCCGCCCATTGGAACGTCCTGACCGACGCCCGTTTCGACAGCCTCTATGCCGAGCGCGTCAAGGTTCTGTCGGATGCCAGCTCCAAGATGGGGCTCGATCCGCGCTGGCAGATCGCCGGCCATGCCATCGTGCTGGAGCGCATGCTCCTTGCGGCGATCGAGGAATTCTGGCCGAAATCCGTCCTGCCCATCGGCAAGGGCCGCAAGCAGGAACTGCTCGATCTCGTTGCAGCCCTCGTCCGCACCGTTTTCGTCGATACCGAGATTTCCGTCTCGCTACGCTTCAACGAGCAGCGCCACAACCACCAGCGCCAGCTTGCCGAACAGCGCCGCGCAGGCGAAGCCGAAGCGCTCGCCCTGTTCGCGCCAGTTGCCGGTTCGCTGGCCAATGGCGATCTCAGCCTGCGCATCCCGGCGGATGTGCCGGCCGCCTATCAGGCTGTCGCTGCCGATTTCAACCTCGGGCTGGAAAAGCTCGGCAAGGAGATGGGCGATGCCGCGACCTCCGTCTCCCGCATCGAAGCCACCGCCCAGACACTGGCCACTGAGACCGGCCGCCTGTCCGCCAGCGGTCGCGCCCAGTCGGATGCGCTCGGCGAAACGGCAAGCACCCTGAACGATATCGTCTCCCGCCTGCGAGACAGCGCGAGCCAGAGCCGGCAGGCGGAAAAGTCCGTCGCCGGCACCCGCCAGTCGGTGGAGCAGAGCGGCGAGATCGCCGGCCAGGCGATCTCCGCCATGGCCGATATCGAATCCTCGGCCGAAAAAATCGGCCAGATCATCGGCGTCATCGACGAGATCGCCTTCCAGACCAATCTTCTTGCGCTGAACGCAGGCATCGAAGCCGCGCGCGCCGGCGACAGCGGCCGCGGCTTTGCCGTCGTCGCGCAGGAAGTGCGCGCCCTTGCACAGCGCTCCGGCGATGCGGCGCGCGAGATCAAGCAGCTCGTCAACGATACTAAGTCGCAGGTCGAGGCCGGGGTCGAGCGTGTCGGCCGCACCCAGAATGCGATCAGCAGCATCGTCGAGCAGGTGAGGGGCATCAACGATGCCGTCTCCGGCATCGCCCGCGATGCCGCAAACCATGTCGAAAACCTCGAAACCACTACGGCAGCCCTCGGCCGCATCGGCCGCGATCTCGGGGAAGACGTCTCCGTCGCCGCGTCGGCGCAGGGCCGCTCGGACGATCTCCAGACCGTCATCCTCGAACTCGGCAAGACCGTCCGGCAGTTCCGCATCCAGCGTCAGGCGGAAGCCTATGAACATCGCGCAGCCCCGGCACGCGCGGCGCTGACGGCTGACGAAACGGAAGACGAGCCCCGTGACGGCGGCGAAGACGTGCTCGGCCTCCAGAGCCGGCTTGCCGGATGGGGGCGCGGATGACGATCCGCCGCAAGCATGGGCTTAAGCCTGCCTCGCTCCATTCCCAGCCGCGCGGTCCCGCCCGGCCCACACGCTTGAACCAGCAGTGCATTCTCCTCTCAGGAAGACAAGGAAAATAGAGATGGCAGCAAAGAAGGCCGCTCCCAAAAAATTAAGCCTGGCACCGGTTCTCGATCTCAACGAGGCGCAGGCGCTGCACGGCAAGCTCATGGGCCTGCGCGGCAGCGGTGTGGTCATCGACGCCTCGGCGGTCGAGCGCGTCGGAACGCTCTGCGTGCAGGTGCTGATGGCCGGCGCAAAGAGCTGGGAAGCAGACAGCCAAGCCTTCACCTTCTCCAAGGTGTCGGACGCATTCGCAAAGACAACACAGCTCATCGGGGTGAACATCGATCACCTGATGGCAAAGGAGATTTGAGCCATGAAGAAGAAAGTTCTGACAGTCGACGACAGCCGCACGATCAGGAACATGCTGCTCGTGACGCTGAACAATGCCGGTTTCGAGACCATCCAGGCCGAAGACGGCGTCGAGGGTCTGGAAGTGCTGGAAGAAGCCAATCCCGACGTCATCGTCACGGATATCAACATGCCCCGTCTGGATGGTTTCGGCTTCATCGAAGGCGTTCGCCGCAATGAAAAATACCGGGCCATTCCGATCCTTGTCCTGACCACGGAAAGCGATGCCGAAAAGAAGAACCGCGCCCGCCAGGCCGGCGCGACCGGCTGGATCGTCAAGCCGTTCGACCCGACCAAGCTGATCGATGCCATCGAGCGCGTAACCGCCTAACCTCACCAGGATTTCCAGCCATGGATATGAACGAAATCAAAGAGATCTTCTTCCAGGAGTGCGAAGAGCAGCTCGCCGAACTGGAATCGGGTCTTCTGCGGCTGAATGACGGCGACCGTGATCCGGAAACGGTCAACGCGGTGTTCCGCGCGGTCCACTCGATCAAGGGTGGCGCCGGCGCTTTCGGCCTCGACGACCTCGTCTCTTTCGCCCACGTGTTCGAGACCACCCTCGACTGCGTTCGTTCGAACCGGCTGGAACCGACCCAGGACGTCCTGAAGGTGATGCTGAAGTCGGCCGACGTACTGGCCGACCTGACGAATGTCGCCCGCGACGGCGGCAGCGTCGATCAGGCTCGCAGCAAGCAGTTGATCCGCGAGCTGGAAGCTTTGGCAAACGGCGAGGCGCCGCCCGCCGCCGAAGCCCCGGCCGCCAAAGCTCCCGCTGCGAAGGCGCCGGCACCGAAAGCAGCCGCGCCCGCCCCGGCTCCGGTGCCGAATGAGGAGGGCTTCGTCCCGGTCACCTTTTCCTTCGACGACTTCGGCGGCGAAGAGGAAGAGGTGATCATGGTCGCCCCGACCTACGAGATCAGCTTCAAGCCGAAATCCGACCTTTATTCCAAGGGCAACGAAGCGGCCCTTCTGCTGCGCGACCTCTCCCGCCTCGGCGAGATGAGCATCCACTGCAACATGGATGCCCTGCCGTCGTTGGAGCAGATGGACCCGGAAGCGGCCTATTTCAGCTGGAAGATCTCGATCACGTCGGACAAGGGCGAAGACGCGATCCGCGCGGTGTTCGAATTTGCCGAGTGGGACTGCGAGCTTGAAATCACCACGGCCGAGGATACCTCGGCCGAGGCTGGCGAAGAGCTGCCGATGCAGCCGGTGCCGTTCGATCTTTCCATTCTCGACGAGGAGCCGGCCGGCCCGATCGGCATTGCCGAGGAAGAGGAGCAGATCGCCGCTGCCGCCGTTTCGGCAGCCGAAGTCGCCAGCAATGTCGTACAGATCGCCAGCGCCGCTTCGCGCGCGCCGGCCGAGACCAAGGCTGCCGCCGCTCCGGCCGCTGCTGCCGCCCAGAACACGGCCCAGGCCGCCTCCGCCGCCGGCCAGACCATTCGCGTCGATCTCGACCGCGTCGACCGCCTGATCAACCTCGTCGGCGAGCTTGTCATCAACCAGGCCATGCTCTCCCAGAGCGTCATTGAAAACGACGCCAATGGCACGTCCTCGATCAATATGGGTCTCGAAGAGCTGCAGCAGCTCACCCGCGAGATCCAGGATTCGGTCATGGCAATCCGCGCGCAGCCGGTCAAGCCGGTGTTCCAGCGCATGGCCCGTACAGTCCGCGAAATCGCCGATATCACCGGCAAGTCGGTGCGCCTGATCACCGAAGGCGAAAACACCGAAGTCGATAAGACGGTCATCGACAAGCTGGCCGAGCCGCTGACCCACATGATCCGCAATGCCGTCGACCACGGTCTGGAAATGCCCGAAAAGCGCATCGCGCAGGGCAAGAACCCGGAAGGCACGGTTCGCCTCACCGCGAAGCATCGCTCGGGCCGCATCGTCATCGAGCTTGCCGACGACGGCGCCGGCATCAACCGCGAGAAGGTCCGCCAGAAGGCGATCGACAACGACCTGATCGCGGCAGACGCCAACCTGTCGGACGAGGAAATCGACAACCTGATCTTCCACGCCGGCTTCTCAACCGCCGACAAGGTGTCGGACCTGTCCGGCCGTGGCGTCGGCATGGACGTCGTCAAGCGCTCGATCCAGGCGCTGGGCGGCCGCATCAACATCTCGTCGAAGCCGGGCCAGGGCTCGGTCTTCACCATGAGCCTGCCGCTGACGCTCGCTGTCCTCGACGGCATGGTGGTCACGGTTGCCGGCCAGACGCTGGTCGTGCCGTTGACGGCCATCGTCGAGACGCTGCAGCCGGAAGCCTCCGCCATTCACTCCTTCGGCGCCAGTCAGCGGCTCATCTCGATCCGCAACTCCTTCTGCCCGCTGGTCGATGTCGGCCGCATCCTCAACTTCCGCGCCACGCAGGCAAACCCGGTCGAAGGTGTCGCCCTTCTGGTGGAATCGGAAGGCGGCGGCCAGCGCGCCCTCATGGTCGATGCGATCCAGGGGCAGCGTCAGGTCGTCATCAAGAGCCTGGAAGCCAACTATACCCACGTGCCCGGCATCGCCGCCGCGACCATTCTCGGCGACGGCCGCGTGGCCCTCATCCTGGACGTCGATGCCGTGGTCTCGGCATCGCGCGGCCAGCCCCTGAAACCCGAAATCTCCTTGGCTGCCGCAGGGTAAGAACACATGACGTCTCTCGCAAAAAATCTGACCAATGGCGGCCGCGAGCTGATCGCGTTTCGGATCGGCGATCAGGAATTCTGCGTCAATATCATGTCGGTGCGCGAAATCCGCGGCTGGAGCCCAGCCACGCCGATGCCGCACACGCCCCCTTACGTCCTTGGGGTCCTCAATCTGCGCGGCGCGGTGCTGCCGATCGTCGATCTCGCCGCGCGCCTCGGCATGAAGCCGGCCGAGCCGACCGTGCGCCACGTCATCATCGTCGCACAGATCGCCGACAGGATCGTCGGCCTTCTGGTCGAGGCGGTGTCGGACATCCTGACTGTCACCGACGACATCATCCAGCCGACGCCGGATGTGTCCTCGGATTTCGAACGTACCTTTGCCCGCGGGGTGCTGGCGATCGACAAGCGGATGATCTGCCTCATCGAACTCGAGGCGATCTTCCCCCACATGGAAAGTGAAGCTGCATGAGCATGCCCGCCTTTGATAGCAGACAGTCCCCGGACGAGTGCCTGGCCAGCGGCGAATACCCGCTGACCCGCCGCGACCTCGCCGAGATCGCTGCGATGATCTATGCCGATGCCGGCATCTACCTCAATGAATCGAAGGCGTCGCTCGTCTATTCGCGGCTGTCGAAGCATATCCGCAATCTGGGTCTCAAGGGCTTCCGGGAGTATTGCCAGCTCGTGGCATCGCCGGCCGGTGCCGCCGAGCGCCGCGACATGCTCTCGCACCTGACGACCAACTTCACACGCTTCTTCCGCGAGAACCATCACTTCGACCACATGAAGTCGGACGTGCTGCCGCAGCTTTTGGCGCAGGCCCGCAACGGCGGCCGGGTGCGCATCTGGTCGGCGGCCTGTTCGGACGGGCAGGAGCCCTATTCGATCGCGCTCACCGTGCTCTCGATGATGCCGAATGCGGCCGATTACGACATCAAGATCCTGGCGACCGATATCGATCCGAAGATCCTCGCCATCGCCCGCGCCGGCGCCTATGACGCGACCGCTCTGGAATCGGTCAATCCGGCCATGCGCAAGCAGTGGTTTTCCGAAACGAATGCCGCCGGCCGCCAGAAGTGGCAGGTCGATGACCGTGTTAAGCGTCTGATAACCTTCAATGAACTGAATCTCATGGCCCAATGGCCGTTCAAGGGGCTTTTCGACGTCATCTTCTGCAGAAACGTGGTTATTTACTTCGACGAGCCCACGCAGATGAAGATTTGGTCACGTTTTGCCGGCATGCTGCAGCCGAAAGGGCACCTCTACATCGGCCACTCGGAACGCGTTTCCGGTGATGCCAAGGGTGTCTTCGACAACATCGGTATCACGACCTATCGCTATACGGGTCGCGGAAACGGAGGGCGCTGATGACAGCACAGGCACGAGTTCTCGTCGTCGACGATTCCGCTACGATGCGCGGATTGATCACGGCTATCCTGAATGCCGATCCGGCCGTCACCGTCGTCGGCCAGGCGGCCGATGCGATGCAGGCACGGCAGGCGATCAAGGAGCTTGATCCCGACGTCGTGACGCTCGATATCGAGATGCCGAACATGAACGGCCTCGAATTCCTCGAAAAAATCATGCGTCTGCGGCCCATGCCGGTGATCATGGTCTCGACGCTGACGCACAGGGGCGCGGAAGCCTCGATCGCGGCGCTGGAGATCGGTGCGTTCGATTGTGTCGGAAAGCCGCTGCCCGGCGATCCGCACCCGTTCGCCGATCTTGCCGAAAAGGTGAAGGCGGCGGCGCGCTCGCAGCGCAAGTTCATCATCTCCGGCAACAAGGCGGCAGCACCTGCGGCCGCCAACAACAATGCCACGGACTATCGTGCCAGCCGCAAGATCGTCGCTATCGGCGCTTCGACCGGCGGCGTCGAGGCGCTGATCGCGGTGTTGCAGAAGTTTCCGGCCAATTGCCCGCCGACGGTGATTACGCAGCACATGCCGCCCACCTTCACCAAAAGCTTCGCCGAGCGGCTGAACCGCCTCTGCGCGCCGACGGTGGCGGAAGCGACGGACGGAGCGCGGCTGGAAGTCGGCAAGGTCTATCTGGCGCCGGGCGGCGAACGTCACCTGACGGTCGTGAACCCGTCCGCGCCCTGCTGCCGGCTCGTCGAGCGCGAGCCGGTGAACGGCCACCGTCCCTCCGTGGACGTGCTGTTCGATTCAGTCGCCGAACTCGCCGGCCGCAATGCGGTCGGTGTGATCCTGACCGGTATGGGCCGTGACGGCGCATCCGGTCTCCTGAAGATGCGCCATGCAGGTGCGCGCACCTTCGGTCAGAATGAAAAAACCTGCGTCGTGTATGGGATGCCGAGAGTGGCCCACGAGCTGGGCGCTGTCGAAACCCAATTGCCCCTCAACTCGATCGGGGAAGAAGTCTTGAAAAGCACCAGCGCCCGAAGAGAAGGAAGTGAATAAATGTCTATCGCCGAGAAAATCAAAGTTTTGATCGTGGACGATCAGGTCACCAGCCGCCTGCTCCTGGGTGATGCCCTGCAGCAGCTGGGCTTCAAGCAGATCACGGCGGCCGGCGACGGCGAGCAGGGTCTGAAGATCATGACCACGCAGCCGCACCATCTGGTGATCTCCGACTTCAACATGCCGAAGATGGATGGTCTCGGCTTCCTGCAGGCTGTCCGGGCCAACCCGGCGACCAAGAAGGCGGCCTTCATCATTCTCACGGCCCAGGGCGACCGCGCGCTGGTGACGAAGGCTGCGGCCCTTGGCGCCAACAACGTTCTGGCCAAGCCGTTCACCATCGAAAAGATGAAAGCGGCTATCGAAGCCGTGTTCGGGGCGTTGAAATGATATCGGATACCGCGACCAGACGCGTGCATGTCATCCAGGGCGAATTCAAGGTGGTCAATGATCCAGATGTAGTATTGTCGACCATCCTTGGCTCCTGTGTTGCAGCGTGCATGCGTGATCCGGTCGCGGGTGTCGGCGGCATGAACCACTTTCTGCTTCCGGGTTCCGCAGATGCGATTTCCTCCGGCGGGGATGCGACCCGCTACGGGGTGCACCTGATGGAGCTTCTGATCAACGGCCTGCTGAAAAAGGGCGCGCGTCGCGATCGTCTGGAGGCCAAGATCTTCGGCGGGGCCAAGACGATTGCGCGCTTCTCCAATGTCGGCGAGCAGAATGCCATGTTCGCGCGCCAGTTCCTGATGGATGAAGGCATCAGGATCGTCGGCGAGAGCACCGGCGGCGATCACGGGCGCAAGCTCGAATACTGGCCGCTCAGCGGCCGTGCCCGTCAATATGCCCTGACCGGCGTCGAAACGCAGAAGACCGTGGCGCTGGAGCAGCGTCCCGTCGTCGCGCCGAAGCCGGCGGACAATTCCATCGAATTCTTCTGAGCCTTCGGCTCGAAGATCGCGACGCATGCCGGAAGAATGCGGGGGCCACGCTCCTGCCAGTGTGGGGAAGAGAATGCAGACGAATGTGAATATGAAGGTTCCCCTGGCAGACGAGGCACTGGCCGATGTCATGATGCGGATCGTTTCCGAACTGCACGATGTCGCCTATCTCATCGAGCGCATCGAGCCGATGCTCGGCGAGATCGAGGAAGAGGCAGCCGCAACCTCTCCCGACCGCGTCAAGCTGCTGCAAGGCATCGACCTTGCCGTGCAGAAGACCCGCGGCCTTGCCGAGTTCATCGATACCGTCACCGGCACTATTCCGCAGGAATGGCTGGTGGATATCACCACCGCCGTCAATCTCGTGAAGCTTGCCGACATGCAGCGCTCGCTCGGCAAAAACGCCCCGCGCCACGGCCACTCCCAGCCGCTCACCCAGGCTGCCGGCGATTTCGAGTTCTTCTGAGAGTGTTTTTCCTTCTCCTCGCGGGGGAGAACGGGGAATTTGCCACAACCTGACGTTTTCCCGCCAAACCTCATGAAACAGCCAAAAAGACAAGTTCGCGCAAGTTTCGTCACCTAGTGTGCCAAACGGGACTGGTGGATCGTGCGCTGCCTGATCGGCATTGCCGCACATCCAGACCCGAATGTTTTGAACTCGCATGACACCGGAGCGATGTTGCTCGAACGGACCATGCGTTACAGGGTGCGGACACAGAATGAATCTGTTGGATCAACTTTCGTCGGTTACGAAGAACCTGGCATCCCTTGGAAAGGGAAAGCTGGTTGCGCTCGCCTCGGCCGGGATCGTCGCGATCGGGATCGTCCTTGCGGCCGGGATCTACGTCAACAAACCGGCCTATGAAACCCTCTATGTCGGGCTCGAAAGCAGTGACCTCAATCAGGTCAGCGTCGCGCTTGCCGAAGCCAACATCGAATTCGACGTCGGTCCTGATGGTTCGAGCGTGCAGGTGCCGGTCGGCATGACCGGCAAGGCCCGCCTCTATCTCGCCGAGCGTGGCCTGCCCAACAGCGCCAATGCCGGTTACGAACTCTTCGACAAGGTCGGCTCGCTCGGCCTCACCTCGTTCATGCAGGAAGTTACCCGCGTCCGCGCGCTCGAAGGCGAAATCGCCCGCACTATCCAGCAGATTTCCGGCATCTCCGCCGCCCGCGTCCACATCGTCATGGCCGACCGCGGCAGCTTCCGTAAGGCGGAGCAGAAACCGACGGCCTCCGTCATGATCCGTGCCAGCGCCACGATCGGCCGCAACGCTGCGGCCTCGATCCGTCATCTGGTCGCCTCTTCCGTGCCCGGCCTCGATATCGACGGCGTGACCATTCTCGATTCCTCCGGCCAGTTGCTCGCCTCCGGCGACGACCCGGCCAACAGCGCCATGAACCAGTCGCTCTCCATCGTCCAGTCGGTGCAGGGCGAGGTCGAAAGCAACATCGACAAGGCGCTCGCGCCCTTCCTTGGCATGGACAATTTCCGCGCCAGCGTCACGGCGACGCTGAACACCGACAGCCAGCAGATTCAGGAAACCGTCTACGATCCTGAATCGCGTGTCGAGCGCTCCACCCGCGTCACCAAGGAAGATGCGAAGTCGACCCAGAACCAGCCCGACAATGCCGCGACCGTCCAGCAGAACGTTCCGCAGCAGGCGCCGCAGGGCGGCACCGGCCAGCAGTCGAGCGACCAGAACCAGAAGAAGGAAGAGCAGACCAACTACGAGATCAACTCGAAGACGGTCGCCACCACCAAGAACAGCTACCGCGTCGAAAAGCTCTCGGTCGCCGTCGTCGTCAACCGCGGCCGCATCGCCGCCATGGTTGGCGAGCCCGCCGATCAGGCGAAGATGGACGCCTATATCCAGGAGATGCAGAAGATCGTCGCGTCCGCCGTCGGCCTCGATGCTGCCCGCGGCGACGTGATCACGCTGACGGCCATGGACTTCGTCGATACGCAGCTGCTCGACACGGCCGTCGCCGGTCCGGGTATCATGGAAACGCTCACCCGCAATCTCGGCGGCATCATCAATGCGCTTGCCTTCGTCGCGGTCGCCGGCCTCGTGGTCTGGATGGGCATGCGTCCCCTGGCTCGCTCGCTCGGCATCGGCGGCAACGGCGGCGCGGTCGGCGAGAACGAGGCCGTGGGCCTCGAACTGCCCGACTTCTCTCCGGCGACCGGCGCTCCGGCAGGCGGCGCCCTCATGGAAGGCTTCGGTTCGGATTTCGGCTTCGACAGCACCGACGATCTGCTCAGCCTCGGCGAGGGCGACGACTTCAACCGCCGCGTCAAGGAAGGCCCCGAACGGCGCCTGGCGCGCATGGTGGAGATCAGCGAAGAACGCGCTGCCAAGATCCTGCGCAAGTGGGCCGCCGAAAAGGCCGCCTGAGCCGGGAAAGACAAGACGGAACGGAAATCCCGCCCTTCGTGGCGGGATTTCTTTTTTCGGGCGCTCTCCTCCCGGTAGCAGCGAGCACGCCAGAGATGTCCCCGGCGATGAGTAGTATCGATCCGCGAAATCTGTATAGCGGTGTGCCGACGATAATTGAGGCAAGAATCGGGCAGGCCGTTGGGAGTCTCTTCGCGTCATCAGGGAATCGATAGTGTAAACAACTCGTTAATTTCCGCCCGACGAAAGGCGGGATCGACTCCGCCGGAAAGGCGATGTTCCGATGCGGATTGTACGCATCCGACGTATAGCTCCAGAACAGACTTTAGGTCCGGCGCGATTTATTTAAGAATAATTTGAAAGTATTCCATTTTTGTCTGCGAAGTTCCTGCTGCCTCTTCTGATGCAATTCGGCAACATCGACCGCAACAAAGAAAGAAAGCAGAAAATAATTACGCCGTCATTTGGCCGCGTGGCTGCGTTTTTGAGAGCCGTTTAATCCCCGTTAATGGCCCCATTTATGCTTTTGGCGATGTCTCATAACGGGAAAATCAGCAAATTCTGAAAAATAACCATGTGATTTCAAGGAATTGATTTTATCGTTGGATGTCGCAATTTTTGAGTTGCGTGCTCCGGTTCTTGCAATCTCGAATCGATTCACGGAAGTTTTCAAAAGTAAATCCCGAGAAGCTGGCGGTAGTTTTTTCGATTCGTCCATGTAAATTTTAGGTAGTGATTCGCGGACTGGTTTGCATCGTTTCAGACAAGGCGGATACGTCTGAAGCCATCGTCGGCGGCGGCGGTTGAAGAGTGCAGAACAGGCCGGGACGAATCCGGCACGGGGATAGTAGTCATGGATAGTCTGCAAATGGAGATTGCGGTCCGGCAAGCGCCGGTCTCGGCAATACGTTCAGCTGTACGGCCGCTGACGAAAGGGCAATTGATCCGCCGGCTCGGCGATTTCGCCGAGAGCGGGAATCTGGAGAAGGGGCTTGCGGCGCTGACCGAATATGTCGGTGCCTCCCACTATCTTCTCGCGCGATACGATCTTTCCCAGGACAACACGCTCGATTTCGTCGTCTGTTCGGATTGGCCCTTCGAGATGGTCCGGCGGCTTGCCCGCTCCATGTCTGAGCTGCACGCTCGCTCGAACGAGATGGAAAAGTGCCTCTCCGTCCTGCAGCCGGTGTTCATGAGCTTGCCGGCCGGCATCGAGCCGGGCCGCGGTCTTGCCCGCGAGTATTGCGCCGTCACCTTTAATGTCGGCCGCGTGCGCTTCTCGCTGATGCTGCTCTTCCCGCAGGATGTCATTCTCTCGCAGGAAAGCCTGCGCGAGATCGGCCTGCTGACTGCCTATTTGGCCAGCTTCTCGCAGGAAAGCGAGATGCGCAGCGACCGTGAATTCGACCTGACCGAACGCGAGCTGGAATGCCTGTTCTGGATCGCCGAAGGCAAGACCAGCGACGAGATCGCCGTTATCCTCGGCATCTCGCGCAACACCATCAACAACTACATCACCAGCGTCATGCGCAAGACGGCGACGAAGACCCGTTCGGAAGCCATTGCCTATGCCGTTCGCAACAATCTTGTTTAGGACATTTCCTTTTCCTTGGAGACACGGCAATGACCTTCTTTCCGCCGCATAGCCGCTCGGGCGACGACAGCAAGGCAACGCACCGCAATCCGGCTCGCACCTTGCGCGCGGCGACGCTGGTGGCCCGCCTGCAGGCGATGCAGAAGGAAATCAACGCCAAGCACTTCGCCGTCTTCCGGCTCAATGGAAACGGCCTGCCGGCGACGCGCAAGCTGACCTGCGTGCTCGACAACTGGGGGCCGGCCTCCGAAGCCATGGCCCATGAGTTCCTGAAGGCCATGAGCGAGGATATGCTTGCACATCTCGACAGCTCCCTGCTGCCGATGCTGTGGAACGGCAATGGCGAGCACCAGACGGCCGAGGCCATCGATTTCGCCCGTTTCACCTACCATTGCGGCAAGCGCGCGCTCGGTTATTCGGGCTTTGCCTTTCCGGTCCGTCTCGGTGCGCAGGGCAATGGCTACGTCATCTTCGCCGGCAGCTACCTCGACGTTGCCAGCGAAACGGTGATCGATCTGCACGGCCGCTGCTGCGGCGTGATGACCGATCTGCTCGCCTCCGACGAACGTCGCATCCTGCCGGCCGAAACCCTGAGCGACCGCGAGATCGGCTGCCTGCAGATGGCCGGCGACGGTTATATCAGCGAAGAGATCGCCGAGAAGCTGGGCCTGTCCGTTCATACGGTGAATGCCTATCTCGGCACGGCGACGACCAAGCTCAACTCGGTCAATCGCATACAGGCGATCGCCAAGGCGATCCGCCTCGGCTACATCAGCTGATCGGCGACCAGCTCGCCCCTCAACTGGCCATTGCCATCGGATAGGATTTGACGAATTTCGCCGCTTCCAGGCTGCGGGCGAGGAAGGCCGTGTTTTCCTGCGGGTCCTCGGATGGCTGCTGGAAGGCGATGTGGTTGATTTCGAGGCCGGCGGTGTCCTTGCCGAGCGCCAGCTGGGCATAGACGGTCACGCCATCCGGTTTCAGTTCGAGATCGAGGGTGATTTCGGGCTCGGTGCCCCAATCCAGCGAATAATTGCCGCCAATGCCGAAATTGACGGTGCCCGGCAGGAAATAAAGCTCGGCAGCCGAAGAAACGAGATCGGAAAGACTGCCATGGGATTCGAAGCGAAGCAGCGCGATGAAATCTGCCGCGTCGATCAGGCGTAACTCCGTTGCGACCGGACGGATCGCGTCGGCGACAATCTTTTCGCGTTCTTCAGAATACTGGCATTTTTTCATCGTTCACGTCATCCGTTTCGGGGGCGAGCATAAATCCGGTGAATGAGTTCGGCGACTGCCTTGTAAAACACCGGCGGAATCACACTATCCACCGAGACTTGCGCAAACATTGAGCGTGCGAGCGGCGGATCTTCGAAAACCGGGATGCCGTTTTCCTCCGCCAGCGAGCGAATCTTGAGCGCCACGAGGTCCTGACCCTTGGCGACAACCACCGGCGCATCGCCCTCCTCGCGCACGTAGCGCAGCGCAACTGCATAGTGGGTCGGGTTGGCGATCACCAACGTCGCGCGCGGAACCGAGGAAATCATGCGGCGGCGGGCCCTGTCGCGGGCGATGGAGCGCAGGCGGGCCTTGACGATCGGGTCGCCTTGCGACTGCTTCATTTCCTCCTTCACCTCCTGCTTGGTCATGCGCAGTTCGGTGTACCAGTGATGCCGCGTCCAGAAGAAATCGGCGATGGCGACGATGGCGGTGGCGGCGAGGATGACGAGCATGATCTGGTTCAGATCGTTGCCCATGCGGGTGAGAATTGTTGCCGGATCGGAAAACATCGCGTCGAGCGATTCGAAATAGTCGTTCCAGAGCACCAGCACGATGATGATTGAGACGACGACGATCTTGAACAGCGACTTGGCGAATTCGACGAGGCCCTGGACGCCGTAGATGCGCTTGAAACCGGAAACCGGCGAGATGCGATTGAACTTCGGTTGGATGCGGTCGAGCACCATGGCCGGCATGTTCTGCAGCACCGCTGAACCGACGCCGAAGGCGATCAGCAGCACGAAAAAGGGAATGATCAGCCCGCTTGCGGCGGAAAAGACATGCAGGATCAGCGCCACGACATCGACAGCGTTGTCGATGCGCCAGGCCTCCGGCTGTTCGAACACGTCCTTCAGCGCCTCGGTCAGTTGGGCAAAACCGGTCGGCAGGAAGAAGACGATGAAGATATAGATGGCGAGCGTCGAGGCGAAGATCGTCACTTCGCGCGAGAAGGGCACGTTGCCCTTCTCGATCGCATCGGCCATTTTTTTCTCGGAGGGCAGCTCTGTTTTGCTGTCCTTGTCTTCATCGTCCGCCATCGGCTGGAGATACCCTGCTACCCGCTATTCCTCGTGTTGTGGGGCCGGGCTGGCGGGCATGCAAGAAAAAACGCCGCCCGGAGGCGGCGCTTTCACAGAATGAAGAGGGGATAAGGTCAGGCGGCTGCGGCCGCGTCCTTTTCCTTCAACTCGATCTGGCCGCTGGCGGCGAGACGGATGGCTTCCTGGGTGATCGAGCGGCGGGCAATCGCGATATCGCGCGGATTGATGCCGGCATCGCCGGCGGCAAGGTCCGATTCGATCATGCGGCGCTGGCGGGCGCCGATCGAGGCCAGCACGCATTCGCGCAGGTCCATGCTCGAGCCGCGCAGCGCCATGGTGATGATGTCGCCGGAGACGTCGTTGAGCAGCTGCACGCGGCTGCGCTGCGGCATGTAGAGGATGTCGTCGAAGAGGAAGATCTTCGGACGAACCTTCTTGACCGATTCGGTGCTGATGCTTTCGAGCGAGGCGAGCAGGGTATCGACCTGGCCCTTCTCCATCTCGTTCATGACCTCGGCGATCTTCTGCGAGCCGGCGGAGTTGCGGTCGGCATCCAGTTCGCGCATCAGGTCCATCACGCGGGTCTCGATGATCGACGCCGCCTTGGGTGCGACGTTCTTCATGTTGACGGTACGGTTGATGATGTCGGCGCGGCCGCTCTCGGGAAGCTGCAGCAGCACCTTGGCGCCGAAGGTCGAGGGCATCATCGACAGCACGTAGGCGATGGTCTGCGGATGTTCCTTGCCGAGATATTTCGCGACCTGGATCGGGTCGGAATCCTGCAGCCGGTCCCAGATATTGGCTTCATAGGCCTGGAAGGCGGTGCGGCGGCCGAGCAGGCCGTCGACTTCATCCGGCGTCAGCCCCTCTTCGAGGATGGCCTCGATTGCCTTGGCGTTGTCCATGAGGCCCGCACCTTCGGTGAACAGGTCCTCGAATTCGTTGACGAGCAGTTCCAGCTCATCCGGCGGGATCGAACGTAGCGACTGCGCCGAGGCGATGATCGACTGCAGCTCGCTCTGGGTGAAGAATTTCAGCAGTTTGCCGGCGATCGGCTTGCCCATGGCGAGAAGAACCGCCGCAGCCTTGTCCATCTGGCTGAGGGGTCTGGTGGGTGCCTGAGCGGCGAAATCGTCGAAATCCATCATGGATCTTTCCTCATAACCCGTGACCGGGTCTAACTTTTACGCGTACCCTTGATCTCGATGAGCTTGACCCCGAACCGGGTGTCGTCGTCTTCGAGAACCGTTATTTCGCCGCGGCCGATCATGCGGCCGTTGACCAGCAGTTCGACCGGCTCGCCGATGCGGCGATCGAGCGCGATGGTCGCGCCTTCGTTGAGATTCATAAGGCTCGAAACTTGCATGCGGCTGGAGCCGAGCACGATCTGGACGTCGATCGGGATATCCATGATCAGGTCGATGTTCGACGTCATGGCGCTGCCCGGCTCGCCGGTCGATGGGGAGCCGAAATCCGTCGTCGCGCCGAAATCGCCGCCGAAGCCGCCGGTGGACGTGTCGTCGATGCCGCCGAAGGATGAGGTGGCACCAAACTCGCCGCCGAAGTCGCTCGCCGAGGCATCGAAGCTCGCGCCGAAATCAGTCGTGGCCGCGCCGGTGTCGGCGAAGTCCATGCCGAAATCGCCGACGGAGGTTGCGCCGTCGGCATCGGTTTTCAGCACGCCGCGCAGATCGTCGATCGCGCGATCCAGCTCGACGTCGCCTCCGCCGAGGTTCATTAGGTCTTCAGTGGGTGCTTTTTTCGTAGCCATGTGCAGATTATTCCATTCGAAGCTTGCCCCAACCATGTTGCGGGCGCGAGTTCAGGCGAGTGTTCCGTCTCAGCTCATCAGGTGGTTGAGGATATCGTTGTCCGATCCGTGGGTGTCCTTGATCCTGACCGTGTAGCGCGCGCCCGAGCGGCCGAACTCGCAGACATAGAGATCGCGGCCGTTGGCATTGACTTCGACGCGGACATCCTTGGCATCGTGGAAGGGAATGATGTCGCCGGCCTGCAGGCGGCTCACCGTCTTCAGCGTCAGGCTCTGCAGCTTGATCCGAGCCTCGAGATTGACGCTCGAGCGGCGAACCTGCTCTTCCAGCTGCTCGCCCCATTGCGACTTCGCCTTGCGGTTCTGGCCGATGCCCTTCGGAAAGACGACGGTCGTCTTCAACAGCGGCTGCTGCGGCACGATGATCGAGAAAGTGGACAGCACCGGGCCGAGGCCGATCGAGATGTTGATGCAGGCGGCAAAGACATCCTCTCCCTCCGCCACCGGCTTGATGTTGGCATTGTGCGGACGCTCCAGCACCGGCTCGAAGCCGCCCGGCGCATTCACGGCCGATTTCAGCACGTCGGCGATCTTTTCGAACACCATCGAGGCGACGTCGAGTTCGATATCGGACAGCTGGCGCGGCTTCGGCTCCTCGACCTCGGAGGAGGGGGCGCCGAGCAGCATTTCCATCAGCGTGATGATCGCCGGGCTGTCGATGGCGAGGGTGAAGTCCGGGCACCAGTTGCGTAAGCCCACGGTGCAGAGCGCCACGCCATCGCCGAGGCCGGCGAGCAGGCGGGTCTTCAGCCCGGTCTCGAAGCCGGCATAGGTGATGGTGATGTCCTGCTGGGTCTCGGCATTGAGAATATCCGGCAGGAATTCGGAAAACACCTGGCCCAGTTCTTCCGCCAGCTTGCCGACCGTCTGGTCGTCGCCGAGGTTGCCCGTCATGCGGGCCAGCAGCCGGCGGTCGAAGGTGTGGACGTTGTTGACTGTCGCGTTCATGGATCAGGCCGCCTTGCTTTCGCCGCCGCCGCCCGGATTCATCATTTCCTGCTCGACGGCGTCGATCGACGGACGCTCATAGGCCGAGATGGTCTTGCGGCCGTATTCGAGCGCCACCTGCGGCACCGAGCCGTTCATGTAGGCGAGCAGCGTCTGCTTGACGATGATGTAGAGACGGTTCTGCTTTTCACGCACCGCCTTGACGTTGGCGATCATCGGGGCGACGACGCAATAGGACAGGAAGATGCCGAGCATGGTGCCGACGAGCGCGGCTGCGATCTTGCCGCCGAGAACTTCCGGCGATTCCGAGATGGCGCCCATGGCCTTGATGACGCCGAGAACGGCCGCGACGATACCGATGGCCGGGAAGGCGTCGCTCATGGTGTTGAGCGAGTGGTAGACCTTCATCTTGTCATGGGTGATCGTGTTGATTTCCTCATCCATCAGCGCCTCGATCTCGTGGCTGCGGGCGTTGCCGATGATGATCAGGCGCACATAGTCGCAGATGAAGGCGGTCAATTCCTTGTTCTTCAGAACCGTCGGGGCCGACTGGAAGATGGTGGATTCTTCCGGGTTGTCGATATGGGCTTCGATCTCGTTGCGCGACTTGGTGCGCAGGTCCCGCATCAGGCTGTAGAGCACGCCGAGCGTATCGAGGTAGTTGCGCTCCTTCGGAACCTTGTGGGCGAAGGCTTCGCCAAGCGCCTTGCCGGTGTCCTTCAGCACCTTCATCGAGTTTGCCATGACATAGCCGCCGAGACCGGCGCCGCCGATGATCACGAGTTCGAACGGCTGGTTCAGAACCTCCATATGGCCGCCCATGGCGATGAAGCCGCCAAGAATACAGCCGATGGTCAAGACGAGACCGATGATGATGTTCATTTCGATACCTGCCGGAATGATGGATTTTGCAAGATACCGATAGGTCTCCAGCCTTGCGTGAGGCTGGCCCGCAGGGGGCGAAAACCCGATGGCCGACCGAACAGGTTCGCGCAAGCAAGTTCCGGCAGTTTCCGCCACAAGCGCTCGAACTGCGCCTTACGCGTCAACCGGGGATATTGTCGTGACCACGACCTACACCAGTTACAAACTGATAACGACGAACCTGACCAGCTCGCTGGACCGGGTGGCGAAGCAGCCTGACGTTGCGCGCGAGACCGAATATTACCTCTCCCATATCGGCAATATCAAATCGATCGACGATTTCTTCGCCGATAGCCGTCTTTATGATTATGCGATCAAGGCGCACGGCCTTGAGGACATGGGCTATGCCAAGGCCTTCATGCGCAAAGTGCTGGCCGAGGGCATCGACAGCGACGACGCCTTTGCCAAGCAGCTGACCGACAGCCGCTACACCGATCTGGTCGAATCCCTGAATTTCGCCCGCAACGGCGCTGCCGCCACCTCCTTCGAAAAGGCCCAGAAGGGCGTCGCCGACAAGTATATGCGCCAGACCCTGGAGCAGAGCGCCGGCGAAGAAAACTCCGGTGTGCGGCTTGCGCTCTATTTCGAACGCATGGCCCCGACCGTCACCAATGCCTACGGTCTATTGGCCGACAATGCGCTGGCCCAGGTCGTGCGCACCGTCATGCAGACGCCGGACGAATTCGCCGCCGCCGATATCGACAAGCAGGCCGCCGCCATCGAAAAGGCCATTGATCTCGACGACCTCAAGAGCCCGGAAAAGCTCGGCAAGCTGCTCGAACGCTTCACGGCGCTCTGGGAGATCGACCATTCCTCCAGCGGCTACGATCCGCTCGCCGTCTTCGGCTCCTCCAGCGGCTACGGCCTTTCCGCCGACCTGCTGCTTTCCATCAATACGCTGAAACTCGGAGGTCGCTGATATGCAGACCGGACTTTACGTTGCTGTTTCCTCGCAGATGGCGCTCGAAAAACGCATGAACACACTGGCTGACAACGTTGCCAATGCCAACACCGTCGGCTTTCGTGCGACGGAGGTGAAGTTCAACCAGCTGATCGGCGACAACAAGCCGGCGCAGGTCTCCTTCGTCTCGCAGGGCAAGGAATTCCTCAACACCAACAATGGCGGCCTCAACCGCACCGGCAACACGCTCGATTTCGCCATCAAGGGCGATGCCTGGTTCTCGGTCGAAACCCCCGGCGGCCCGGCGCTCACCCGCGACGGCCGCTTCACCCTGACGGAAACCGGCGATCTCGTCACCCTCAAGGGTTATCCGGTCCTCGATGCCGGCGGCGCGCCGATCCAGATCACCGACGGCAACAGCCCGATCGAGGTCGGCGCCGATGGCTCCATCCACCAGAACGGCACGCAGGTCGCGGCCTTCGGTCTCTATGAAGCCGATTTCTCCAACGGCTTCAGCCGCTACGGCAACGGCGCCGTCTTCCCGAGTTCGGCGCCCGAGCCGGTGGTCGATCGCTTCGGCGTCGGCGTCGCCCAAGGCTACGTCGAAGAATCGAACGTCAATCCGGTGCAGGAAATGTCGCAGCTGATCATGGTGTCGCGCGCCTTCGAAAACATCAGCGCCCTGATGCGCGACAGCGAAGGCTCGGTCGAAGAGGCGATCAAGACGCTGGGCGGCGCCAAGTAAGGCGGCCAAGTAATCAGGCAGACGGAGCGCGGCATGCAAAGCGACAAGATCCAGATCAAGACGTCCTCGACGTCGCTCGCCGCCTTTTCGGGCCTGGTGGAGCGCTACGCCAATCCCGAATTCTCGATTGCGCCCGGCGGCCATGTCCAGACCATCTCGGCCGGCCACTATACCGTGAGCGGCCTGTCGCGCCATGTGCGGCTCGGCGATTTCGTCGCCCACAAGAGCGCCACCGGCACCCATTTGGGCGAAGTCATCAAGGTTAAGCCGGAAACGGTGTTCGTCTGCCCGATCGAGCCCGGCGATCCGATCGGCATCCACGATACCGTCATCCGCAAGGGCGCCTTCCGCATCGCGCCGACGCAGTCCTGGTGCGGCCGCACCATCAACGCACTCTGCGAGCCGATCGATGGCGGCGAACCGCTGCTGCAGGGCGACGTTCGCCGGTCGATCTCGAACACCGCGCCGCCGTCGATGACCCGCAAGCGTGTCGAACACGGCTTCAAGACCGGCGTGCGCGCCATCGATATCTTCTCGCCGCTCTGCCTCGGCCAGCGTCTCGGCGTCTTCGCCGGCTCTGGCGTCGGCAAGTCGACGCTTCTGTCGATGCTCGCCCGCGCCGATGCCTTCGATAAGGTCGTTATTGCGCTGGTCGGCGAACGTGGCCGTGAAGTGCGCGAATTCATCGAGGATACGCTCGGCGAAAACCTGAAGAAATCTGTTGCGGTCGTCGCGACCAGCGATGAAAGCCCGATGCTGCGCAAGATGGCGCCGCTGACCGCGATCACCATTGCCGAACATTACCGCGATCAGGGCGACAACGTGCTGCTGATCGTCGACAGTGTCACCCGTTTCGCCCATGCCATTCGCGAAGTCGCGACCGCCGCCGGCGAGCCGCCGATCGCCCGCGGCTATCCGGCCTCGGTCTTCACCGAACTGCCACGCTTGCTGGAACGGGCAGGGCCGGGCGCGGAAGGCACGGGCACCATCACCGCGATCATCTCGATCCTCGTCGATGGCGACAATCACAACGACCCGATCGCCGACTCGACCCGCGGTATTCTCGACGGCCATATCGTCATGGACCGCAGTCTGGCGGAGGAGGGGCGTTATCCGCCGATCAATCCGCTGGCCTCCGTTTCGCGTCTTGCCCGCAAGGCCTGGACGCCGGATCAGGAAAAGCTGGTCTCGCGGCTGAAATCGCTGATCCATCGCTTCGAGGAAACCCGCGATCTCAGGCTGATCGGCGGCTACCGCGCCGGCAGCGACCCCGACCTCGACATGGCGATCAAGCAGGTGCCGGTCATCTACGACATTCTGAAACAGACGCCGGGGGAACGCCCGGCATTCGACGCCTTTACCGATCTCGCCAATGCCCTGAAGGCGGCAGCCGGCGGGCAGCGGCCGCGATGAGGGTTTAAGCGCATGAAAAAGCCGATGACCGATTACGATGCCGATGAAGTCGTGCCGCAGCGCCGCCGCAGCGAGCGCGTGCCGCTGATCGACAAGGCGCTGGGCGCAACCGGCATCGTGCTGGCGGGGCTTGCCACCTTCTTTCCGTGGTATGCCTTCCTGCACCAGGAAAAATTCTCGATGCCGACCCTCTGGCAGGGCACCACGAAGGAAATCCCCGGTCGCGTCAACCAGCCGGGCCTCGCCGCTTCGCCGCTGGCCATGGGCACGCAGGACCCCGAGACCCGCGCCGCCGTCGACCAGCTGATGACGGCGACGGTTCCGAGCCTCGCCGGCCCGGCGGCGGCCCAGCAGGACGGCCTCGGCCAGCCTTTCCCGGCGGCATCGGGCTTCCGGCTGATGCACGTCGCCGATGGCCGCGCCCTCGTCGAGGATTCGAACGGTCTTTATATCGTCAAGGTCGGGGGCGTTCTTCCCGACAACAGCAGGCTGGCGACGCTCGAACAGCGCGACGGCCGTTGGGTGATGATCACCTCCAAGGGCGACCTTATTCAGGCGGAATGATGCGGTCGCATCGCATCCTGTCTTGAAAACCCCTCCCCAACCCTCCCCACAAGGGGGAGGGAGTTTTTTGAGGATGTCGAAGCTCTGAGCCCAAAGCTTGCTCCGTAGGCTCCCTCCGCCTTGTGGGGAGGGTTGGGGAGGGGCCTTTTCGAGCCCCCACATCCCGCAAACGCACCGCCGCTACAGTCTGACGCAAGATTGCCGTCATAGGTTCCAGCCAACAAGCATGGAGTCGCATGATGCAACCGATACAGCTCTTCGATCTCGCGTCGCGGCAGGCGCAATGGCTGGCAGTTCGCCAGAACGTCGTCGCGGGCAACATTGCAAACGTCAACACCCCCCACTACGCCGCCAAGGATATCAAGTCCTTCGAGAGCACGCTTCAGCAGACCGGCCTTCAGATGGCCGCTACCCAGCCCGGTCACTTCCGGGAGAGCGCCGAGGCAGCCCAGGTCACCGAGACCAGCATGCTCGACGACAGCCAGATCCAGCAGTCCGGCAACAGCGTCGAACTGGACAAGGAACTGATGAAAACCGGTGAAATCAAACGCGACTACGAGCTCAACACCGGGCTGGTGAAGGCGTTTCACCGGATGATGCTCATGACGGTACGGAAATAAGAGCCATGGACCCTCTCGTTTCAGCCCTCAAGGTTTCCGCAACCGGTCTCGAAGCGGAATCGACCCGCCTGCGGATCGTCTCGGAAAACATCGCCAACGCGCGCTCCACCGGCGACGTGCCGGGCGCCGATCCCTATCGCCGCAAGACGATCAGCTTCGCAGCCGAAGTGGACCGCGCCAGTGGCGCATCGACGGTCGAGATCGACCGGCTCGGCACGGATGATTCCGACTTCTCCGTCGAGTTCGATCCGGGCAACCCGGCTGCCGACGGCAAGGGCATGGTGAAGATGCCCAACGTCAACATCCTCGTCGAAATGGCCGACATGCGCGAAGCCAACCGCTCCTACGAGGCCAATCTGCAGACAACGCGCCAGGCACGAGACCTGATTTCCGCGACCATCGACCTCCTGAAGGCATCGCAATAATGATCGACGCAATTAGCACCATCAGCTCGGCGATTTCGGCCGCCAAGGGCATCACTTCCACCTCCGAAGCATCGCTGGCACCCAATGTTTCGGGCACGGTCGCCTCCGGCACCTCGCAGAGCTTCGCCTCCGTCATGTCCAACATGGCCTCCGACATGGTCAACGACCTCAAGACTTCGGAAGTGGCCTCCATCCAGGGCATCCGCGGCGAGGCCAACACGCGCGAAGTCATCGACGCCGTGATGAACGCCGAACAGTCGCTGCAGACCGCAATCGCCATCCGGGACAAGGTGGTCACCGCCTATCTCGAAATCGCACGCATGCCGATTTAAAGGACACGTTCCATGAAGGCCCTCTCGATTGCCGCGACCGGCATGAATGCCCAGCAGCTCAACCTGGAAGTCATTGCGAATAACATCGCAAACATCAACACGACCGGTTACAAGCGCGCCCGCGCCGAGTTTTCCGACCTGCTCTACCAGACCGAGCGCGCCTCAGGCGTTCCGAACCGCGCCAACCAGGCGATCGTTCCGGAAGGCGCGATGATCGGCCTCGGCGTCCAGACCTCGGCCGTGCGCAACCTGCATATCCAGGGCAGCCTCGTCAGCACCGGCAACGACCTCGACCTCGCGCTGGTCGGCCGCGGCTGGTTCCAGGTGGAAACGCCAGATGGCGAAACCGTCTATACCCGCGCTGGCGCCTTCAACACCAATGCCGACGGCCAGCTCGTCACCATCGACGGCTACACTGTCGTTCCCGGCATCACCGTGCCGCAGAACACCACCGAAGTCACCGTCAGCAATTCCGGCCAGGTGATGGCCCGCATCGGCAACAGCACGATCCCGCAGCAGATCGGTCAGCTGACGATCGCCAACTTCGTCAACGAGGCCGGCCTGGAGCCGCAGGGCGACAACCTGTTCAAGCAGACGCCGGCCTCCGGCGATCCGGTCGTCGGCACGCCTGCCGATCCGGGTTTCGCGATCATCAAGCAGAAATACCTCGAAGCTTCCAACGTCGATCCGGTCAAGGAAATCACCGACCTGATCTCGGCCCAGCGCGCCTATGAGATGAACTCCAAGATCATCCAGGCCGCCGACGAGATGGCATCGACCGTCAGCAAGAATCTCCGGTAACAGAAGGACAGGCAGACATGACGTTTCGCCGGATGGATCAGATGTCGAAGCGGCCGGTTCGCAAGACCGGTCTCGTGAAGATGGCGGCAGCCGTGGCTGGGTTGTCCGCCGGGCTGTTTGCCTGCGGCGCGGCCTTTGCCGAAAAGCCCATGGCCGTCATCCCGAAGGAAACGATCTATCCCGGCACCGTCATCGAGGCCAGCCAGTTGCAGGAGGTCGAGGTCACCAACCCGAACCTCACCGGCGACTACGCCCACAGGACGGACGAGGTCGCCGGCAAGATCACCAGCCGCACGCTGCTCGCCGGCCGCGTCATCATCGTCACGGCGCTGCGCGACCCTTACGTGGTCGAGCGCGGCAAGGCGGTTCGCATCGTCTATTCCAACGGTCCGCTGACCATCACCGCCGGCGGCGCGCCGCTGGAAAATGCCGCCGTCGGCGATCTCATCCGGGTTCGCAACACCGATAGCGGCATCATCGTGCAGGGCACGGTCATGCAGGACGGCACAATCCAGGTGGTGACAAAATGAGAACTCTTCTCGGCAAATGGCTGGTCGCGCTGGCTGCCGTCTGCTCGC
This sequence comes from Rhizobium sp. Root1212, assembly GCF_001424985.1. Lineage (GTDB taxonomy): Bacteria > Pseudomonadota > Alphaproteobacteria > Rhizobiales > Rhizobiaceae > Pararhizobium. Next base: position 757,754 of record NZ_LMDA01000001.1, on the reverse strand, counting down.
TGGTCACGGGGCCGGCCGAGGCCGCATCCCGCATCAAGGACGTCGCCTCGCTGCAGTCCGGCCGCGAAAACCAGCTGATCGGCTACGGCCTCGTCGTCGGCCTGCAGGGCACCGGCGACAGCCTGCGCTCCTCGCCGTTCACGGAACAGTCGTTGCGCGCCATGCTGCAGAACCTCGGCATCTCGACGCAGGGCGGCGATTCCCGCTCCAAGAACATCGCGGCCGTGCTCGTCACGGCCAATCTGCCGGCCTTCGCCAGCCCCGGCAGCCGCATGGACGTGACGGTCGGCTCGCTCGGCGATGCCACCTCGCTACGCGGCGGCACGCTGGTCATGACCTCGCTTTCCGGCGCGGACGGCCAGATCTACGCGGTCGCTCAAGGCTCGGTGGTCGTCACCGGCTTCAACGCCCAGGGCGATGCCGCAAGCCTCAGCCAGGGCATCACCACCGCCGGCCGCGTGCCGAACGGCGCGATCATCGAGCGTGAGCTGCCGTCGAAGTTCAAGGACGGCTTCAACCTCGTGATGCAACTGCGCAACCCCGACTTCTCGACCGCCGTCGGCATGGCCGAGGCGATCAACCGCTATTCGAAAGAACAGTTCGGCGGGCGCATCGCCGAGGCCCGCGACAGCCAGACCGTCGTCATCGACAAGCCGAAGATGGCCGACCTCTCGCGCCTGATGGCCGATATCGAAAATCTCGTCATCGAGACCGACGTGCCGGCCCGCGTCGTCGTCAACGAGCGCACCGGCACCATCGTCATCGGCCAGGATGTCCGCATCTCGCAGGTCGCCGTCAGCTACGGCACGCTCACGGTTCAGGTCACTGAGACCCCAACGGTCGTGCAACCCGAACCCTTCTCCCGCGGCGTCACTGCCGTCGAGCCGAACACGACGATCGAGGCCTCGCAGGATGGCGGCACGGTCGCGATCCTCAACGGATCGAACCTGCGCACCCTCGTTGCCGGCCTGAACAGCATCGGCGTGAAGCCGGACGGCATCATTTCCATTCTCCAGGGCATCAAGACGGCCGGTGCCCTCCAGGCGGAGCTTGTACTGCAATGATGGCACATGCCTTTTCCAATCCGTCCGTCCGCCGGTTCTCGATCCTTGCGGCCGGCTGCCTGATGCTGGCGATCCCCGGCGCCTTCGCGCAGGAGGTGGCCGCCCCGGTCACCGCACCCGTCGCAGGCGACGAAGTCCAGCAATTCTGCACCAACATCGCCGACGCTGCCCGCGACCAGCGCTATGTGCTGCAGAAGAAGGAACTGGAAGATCTGCAGGCCGGCATCGACGAGCGTATCGCCACGCTCGAAAAACGCCGGGCGGAATATCAGGACTGGCTGAAGCGCCGCGACGACTTCCTGAAGCAGGCCGAACTCGGCCTCACCGACATCTACAAGAACATGAAGGCGGATGCCGCCGCCACCCAGCTTGAGAAGATCAACCCGGCGATCGCCGCTGCGATCGTCATGCGCCTGCCGGCTCGCCAGTCGAGCCTCATCCTCAGCGAAATGGACAGCGAGAAGGCGGCGATGCTCGCCAACATCATTTCCAGCGCCAGCGACCCGAATACCTCCAAGGAGCCGTCATGAATATTCGTCTTCCGGCTTTGATTGCGGTCGCCGGCCTGCTCACCGGTTGCCAGCAGACCGCCAGCGAAATCGGGCGCGCGCCGTCCATGAGCCCGATCGGCAGCGGCCTGCAATATGCGCAGACCCCGCAGATGGCGATGTATCCGAAGGAGCCGCGCGCCATGGCCAGCGGCTATTCGCTGTGGAGCGACAGCCAGGCGGCGCTCTTCAAGGACGCCCGCGCATTGAATGTCGGCGATATCCTCACCGTCGATATCCGCATCGACGACAAGGCGTCGTTCGACAACAAGACCGAGCGCAAGCGCGAAAACGACAGCGGCTTCAAGATCGGCGCCAACGGCAAGTCGCAGACCAGCTCCGGCTTCGGCTGGAGCGGCGGGCTGGATTACGGCTCCAATACCTCGACCAAGGGTGACGGCTCGACGGAACGCTCCGAAAAGCTGGTGCTGCAGGTCGCGGCCGTCGTCACCGGCGTTCTCGAAAACGGCAACCTGCTGATCAGCGGTTCGCAGGAAGTGCGCGTCAACCACGAGATGCGAATCCTGAACGTCGCCGGCATCGTGCGTCCGCTGGATGTCGATTCCGACAACCGCATCTCCTACGAGCGCATCGCCGAGGCCCGCATCTCCTATGGCGGCCGTGGCCGCCTGACGGAAGTGCAGCAACCGCCCTACGGCCAGCAGGTCATGGACCTGATCTCGCCGATCTGACGACCGAGGGGCCGGGATCGATCCGGCCCTCCTTTCCTTTTGCGGATGACCCCCATGGACGAGCTTGAAGCCCAACCGGCAGCCCCCAAGAAGCCGAAGATGATCATGACCGTGGCGGCGATCGCCGTCGTCACGCTGCTCGGCGCCGGCGGCGGCTGGGTCGTGGGCGGCATCGTCGCCCCGAAGCCGGTAACCGCCGAGGAGGCCAAGGCGCTCGAAGAGGTGCGCAAGGCCGCCGCCGAGAAGAAGGAAGCGACGGAGGCCGCCGAAGCCGGCGGTCACGAGACCGGCAAGAAGGACGAGGGCCTGCCGCGCGCGGCGACCGAGGCCAACGGCATCCTGCAGCTGGAGCCGATCACCACCAATCTCGCCTATCCCACCGAAAACTGGGTACGTTTGGAATTGGCCCTGCTTTTCAAGGGGCCGCCGGATGCGCCGCTGGCCGAGCAGATCCATCAGGATATCGCCGCTTACCTCAGAACGGTATCGCTGCAGCAGATCCAGGGACCGCGCGGCTTCGAATATCTCAAGGATGACATCCAGGAACGGGTTGACCTGCGCTCGGAAGGGCGCGTAACCAATGTCATCTTCAGGACCTTTGTCATCCAATGATTCGCTTATGATCCGGATTGTCGCATTCATAGCCGCCATGGTGGCGATGTCCGGTATTGCCGGGGCCCAAGGGTTCCCCAGCGATCTCCTGAATACGCCGATCAATGGCTCGGTCGCCTCGTGGATCATCCGCACCTTCGGGCTGCTCACGGTCCTGTCGATCGCGCCGGGCATCCTGATTATGGTGACGAGCTTTCCGCGCTTCGTCATCGCCTTCGCCATCCTGCGCACCGGCATGGGGCTGGCGACGACGCCGTCTAACATGATCATGGTCAGCCTGGCGCTGTTCATGACCTTCTACGTGATGGCCCCGACCTTCGACCGCGCCTGGAAGGATGGCGTCGATCCGCTGCTGCAGAACCAGATCACCGAGCAGCAGGCGCTGACGCGCATTTCCGAGCCGTTCCGCGACTTCATGGTCGCCAATACCCGCGACAAGGATTTGCAGCTGTTCATCGACATGGCGCGGGAGAGGGGGCAGAACCTCGTCGTCGATGACAAGGTGGACCTGCGCGCCGTCATTCCCGCTTTCATGATCTCGGAAATCCGGCGCGGCTTCGAAATCGGCTTCCTGATCATGCTGCCGTTCCTGGTCATCGACCTGATCGTCGCCACCATCACCATGGCTATGGGCATGATGATGCTGCCGCCGACGTCGATCTCGCTGCCCTTCAAGATTTTGTTCTTCGTGCTGATCGACGGCTGGAACCTGCTCGTCGGCAGCCTGGTGCGCTCTTTCAGCTGACCTTCGCGCATGGTTAACGAAGCGTCAATTTTTTGACGTGCGCTTTTCCCCGACGCAAAAATATCCCGTTGATTTTGCTGTTGATTTTATAATTTCAGCAGGGCTTCATATTTGTCCGTCCGTCCCTGAACGGGACCGGCGGCCCCGGCCGATTTAAACAAATCGCAATGTTTGGCTGCGATATTTCCCTCACATGACGGGTTTGGCCTGCCTGGGAAACCGGGAGCCGAGTGGCATGATGCCGAACCGCCATCACCGGTATTAAACCCGGTATGTCCCCCGAAACTTGTATTTTGTACCCAGAGGGACAACTCTTATGACTAGCATCCTGACGAATTCTTCCGCGATGGCCGCGCTCTCCACCCTGCGTTCCATCAATTCCGATATGGAGACCACCCAGGGCCGCATCTCGTCGGGTCTTCGCGTTGGTAGCGCTTCGGACAACGCCGCTTACTGGTCGATCGCAACGACCATGCGTTCCGACAACAAGGCGCTYTCGACSGTTCAGGACGCGCTCGGCCTCGGCGCTGCCAAGACCGACACSGCTTACACCGGCCTCRACAAYKCCATCGRTGTCGTCTCCGAAATCAAGGCGAAGCTCGTTGCYKCYCGCGARCCGGGCGTTGACAAGSWSAAGATCAACAAGGAACTGACCGAACTGAAGAACCAGCTGGTTTCGACGGCGAAGTCGGCATCCTTCTCCGGYGAAAACTGGCTCTACAACGAMAGCACCACAGCTCTCGGCACCAAGGAAATGGTTGGCTCGTTCACCCGCGGCGCCGATGGCTCCGTCACGGTCGGCGTCGTTTCCTTCGACGCTTCCACGTCGGTTCTGATGGACACGGACGATGCAGGCCTCGGCCAGCTGACCAAGGACGTGACCGTCAACTACGAAGACAGCACGGGCACTGCCCAGACGGCCGACTTCTTCCTGGTCGACGTCTCCTCGACGACGGCTGCGACCGGCACGGAGATCAAGATCGACTCGACGACTGCCGACGACGACATCGAGAACATGATCAGCGCCGTTGACCAGATGCTGACCAGCCTGACGGACTCTGCCGCCACGCTCGCCTCGTGGATGCCGACATGAACGAAGAGTCGACCCGCCTCAAGGCGCTCCAGACCCAGCAGCAGCTCGGTATCCAGGCGCTCTCGATCGCCAACTCCGACTCGCAGAACATCCTGTCGCTGTTCCGCTAATCGTCAAAAAAGATACGCGCGGCTGGTCATCCCCCCAAAAGGCCGGCCCGCGATCGATCGAAAACCGCAGTCCGAAAGGGCTGCGGTTTTTTCTTTTCTCCCTTAAAAAATTAGGTCTCGCGTTTAGGTTTTCCTTAACCATGTTGGTGTTTTCTATGCTCATCGAAACAGCGGGTTAACCACGAAAATTAACGCGTTAGCAGGCATGAAGCTGGCTGCTGTTTCCCGGTAACGACCGGAGTGCCCTCCAATTTTTTCTGTTCACAAGGGGCAGTTTACGATGACGAGCATTCTCACCAATTCCGCCGCAATGGCGGCTCTCTCCACGCTGCGTTCGATCAATGACGGCATGGAAACCACCCAGGGCCGCGTGTCCTCAGGCCTGCGCGTTGAAACTGCTTCGGACAACGCCGCTTACTGGTCGATCGCAACGACCATGCAAGATGCGACCAAGGGCCAGCTGACGATGGACCAGACGGTCGACATCGATGACGGCGCCGGCGGCACCACGACTGCCGACTACCACCTGCTGGAAGTTGGTTCGCCGACGACGACTGCAAGCGGCGTGCTTGTCGAACTGACCTCGACCACGACCGACGACGAAGTCGAAGGCATGATCAGCGCTGTCGACAAGATGCTGACCAACTTGACGGACGCTGCCGCCACGCTCGGCGCGACCAACAAGCGCATCTCCATGCAGGACGACTTCATGGCCGACCTGATGGACGTGATCGACAAGGGCGTCGGCCGCCTCGTGGATGCCGACATGAACGAAGAGTCGACCCGCCTCAAGGCGCTCCAGACCCAGCAGCAGCTCGGTATCCAGGCGCTCTCGATCGCCAACTCGAACTCGGAAAACATCCTGTCGCTGTTCCGTTAATCGGACCGACACCGGACCGGCGGCGCGTGACGCGCCGCCCTTTCCATGGGCCGCCCCTTCGGGGGCGGCTTTTTTTGTTTTCGGGCTGGCGTGAAAAGAGGGCGCTGTCGTTAAGGTTTTGTCAGAAAAGATTTATTTTTCTTCATAGAGGTTACCCTCTTGTAAACGCCCTTAATGGTTTGTTAACCATGTCGTCGTTAAATAATCCTTAAGAGCGACAGGCTGTCCCATGGGCTAAGACGGGGCAGTTTGCATGACGCTGGTCCCGTCGCTGCCGGTCTCATCCGGGATGTTTCCAAAAAACGAACCCAGGGCAACGACCAATGACCAGCATCATGACCAACACGGCCGCCATGGCCGCGCTTCACACATTGCGTTCCATCAACAACAACATGGAGGAAGTGCAGGCTCGCATTTCCTCGGGTTACCGGGTAGAGACCGCCGCCGACAACGCGGCCTACTGGTCGATCGCAACGACCATGCGCTCCGACAACGCCGCGCTTTCCACCGTTCAGGATGCGCTGGGCCTCGGCGCCGCCAAGGTCGACACCTCCTACTCGGCCATGAGCGCCTCGCTCGATCTCGTTTCCGAGATCAAGGCCAAGCTCGTCGCCGCGCGCGAACCGGGTGTCGACAAAACCAAGATCAACAAGGAACTGACCGAACTCAAGGCGCAGCTCGCCTCTGCCGCCGAATCGGCCTCCTTCTCCGGTGAAAACTGGCTCTACAACGAATCGACCTCTCCCGTTGGCATCAAGTCGATCGTCGCCTCCTTCAATCGCTCGACCGCCGGCACGGTTTCGGTCTCTACCCTCGACTACGACACCGCGACCTCGATCCTCATCGACGTGCAGGACCCGAGCCTCGGCCAGCTGACCATGGACGTCACCGTAACCCAGCCGGACACGATCACTGACCCGGCGAACCCGACGACCGCCGATGTCGCCTACCACCTTATCCAGGTCGGTGACGGCTCGACCCAGACCGGCTCGACCCTCATCGAGCTTGCCACCGACACCACCGACGACGACCTCGACGGCATGATCAGCGCCGTCGATGCGATGCTCGGCACACTGACCGATTCGGCAGCGACCCTCGGTGCGATCACCAAGCGCATCGACATGCAGGAAAGCTTCGTCGCCAACCTGATGGACGTGATCGACAAGGGCGTCGGCCGTCTGGTGGATGCCGACATGAACGAGGAATCGACCCGCCTCAAGGCGATGCAGACCCAGCAGCAGCTCGGTATCCAGGCGCTGTCGATCGCCAACACCAACTCCGAAAATATCCTGCGTCTCTTCCAGCAGTAAGCGACGCGGGCAGGGGCGGCGGCAAAAGCCGACGCTCCCCGGATCGGCCGGGCCTTCGCCCGCCATCCTTTCCTATTCCACCTCCGCCGCCGGTCATCGGCAGGGGTGGACCGGTTGGACCGCACCGATTGCCCAGGTGCGGTCCAACACCTTCGCGCAAGTTTGACCGCATAGTCTCCACCCGCAGCCATAGCATTCCGGCTGTCAGCGCAAGATGACGCTTTCGCTGCCGCATGTGCCGAAACCGGCACGGATTGAAAATGTGCGGATTCATGGGTGGCCCGGCCGCCGGAATCCCATGGGAGACATTGTAGCAGTGTCACGGTCGTATCTTATCCGGCTTGAGGGCCATTTTTCGCCTCGATCGGCCGCAGCCGCGTTTCCGCCGCTGGCGGAATGCCGCGCCGGAGGCACAAGATGACCGCCTCTCTTTCCCGCTACCTCAAGGATTTCAGCGCTCCGAAGCTGGACCTCGCCATGGTGCCGCCCAAATATTTTCCTGATCTCGACGATGTCGCGCCGCAGACCGGTATCGTCGCCATCAGCCCGCCGCCGCCCCCGCCGATGCCGAAGGTCGATATAGCAGCCGAGCGGCGCGAAGCGTTCGAAGAGGGCCGCCGCGAGGCGGAGAAGGAACTCGGTGCCGCTCACACCGCCGCCATCGTCGAGCTTGAAGAGCGCCACGCTGCCGACATGGAAGCCTTGAAGATCCGCTGCGAAAACGAAATGGCGGCGATGATTTACGACCGCTTCTCGGACATGGGTTCGCAGCTTGCCGACCTCTTCTCCGGGGAGGTCGCCCGTGCGCTCAAACCCGTCGTGGAGGCAGCATTGGTCGAAAAGGCGGTGGCCGATCTCGGCCGCCTCGTCAACCAGTCGATCGCCCATGGCGAGGCCGTTAAGATCACGGTCAAGGGCTCGACCTCCCAGTTCGAGGCACTGAAGAAGCATCTCGATGACGAGACCCTGACCTTCAGACACATTGAAACGGCCGATCTCGATCTCTCGGTTGAATTCGGCGATTCCATTCTGGTGACGAGAATGGCGGCTTGGGCGGACACCGTCCGGAAGGTGCTTGCATGAGCGACAATGAAGGCCATCACGGCAAGAACGAAATCATCATCATCAAGCGCCATGGCGGTGGTCACGACGGCCATCACGGCGGCGCGTGGAAGATCGCCTATGCCGACTTCATGACGGCGATGATGGCGTTCTTCCTCGTCATGTGGCTGATCAACGCCGCCAATCCGCAGACCAAGGCGGCGCTCGCTTCCTATTTCAACCCGGTGCAGCTGACCGATGCCAAGCCCGCCGAAAAGGGCGTGAAGCAGCCGGCCAAGGATGCCAAGGGCGAAGAGGATCAGGCAAAATCCAAGGTCGACGGCGATCAGGACAAGACCGGCGGTTCGGCCAAGAAAGGCGAGGACCAGGCCGCGACGTCCGGCGAAGAGACAAAATACTCCGACGCGGATTTCTTCGAAAATCCGTATTCCGTGCTGTCGGAAATCGCCCAGGATACCGGTATTCAGGCCAATATCAGTACGAAGGGTGACGGTGGTGCGGCCGATTCCGGTCCCGCGACCGGCGCTGACGGCGGCGAAGCCTATCGCGATCCCTTCGACCCGGATTTCTGGACGAAGCAGGTCGAGCTGCAGAATGCCGACAAGGGCGGCCTGAGCGCCGAGGATATGCCTGGCAACGGTCAGGATACCGGCGTTCAGAATGCCCCCAATGCCGGCAAGGACGGCAAGACGGAACTGGCGATGAATGGCAAGGCGCCGGAAGACGGCCAGGCCGACCAGAAGGAACAGGCGTCGCAGCAGGCCGCCGCTCTGAAATCGGACGAGAAATCGGCGGCCGAACTGAAGGCGGAGATCCAGAAGGAAATCGGCGGCGCAGCCGGCAAGCTTGCCGAGGGCCTGCTTGTGACCCCGACCGAAGGCGGTCTGCTGGTGACGATCAGCGAACAGGCGGATACGCCGATGTTCGGTCTCAGCTCGGCCGTGCCTGAAAAGACCATGGTCGTCGCCATGGAGAAGATCGGCAGGCTGCTTGCCGAGCGCAGCAAGGGCGCGATCGCGATTCGCGGCCATACCGACGGTCGTCCGTTCAAGCGCGGCAGCTACGACAACTGGCGCCTGTCTTCGGCCCGCGCCCAGAGCGCCTATTACATGCTGGTGCGCGGCGGGCTCGATGAGAAGCGCGTCAGCCAGATCAGCGGCTTTGCCGACAAGCGGCTGCAGGTTCCGACCGATCCCTACGCGGCCCAGAACCGCCGCATCGAAATTCTGCTGCAGACGGAGCAGGGCTGATCGTCATGCTGAAGGCTCTTCGCACTCTTCTCTTATGTGCCTGCGCCGGCTTGCCGGCCGGGCTCGCCCGTGGCGAGGATGTCCAGGACCTGCCGCCCTACAAGATGCTGCGCTCGCTGCAGCATATCCAGGATTCGATCGTGCTCGGCGATCACGCCGCCGCCGATATGCAGCGCTTCATGCTGGGCACGGTCGACAAACGGCTGCGCGATGTCGACAACGCCGTCTTCGACGATCCGCGCAACGTCGATGCCGCGCTGATCTATGTGATGAGCGGCGGCAATCCCGAGACGCTGTCCTATCTGGTCAACCACGACATCAACGGCAATTTCGATACCCGCATCACCGATGCGCTCGGCCACTATCTGAGCGGCAAGGGCGGGCTGATGGTCGAGATGCTGACCAAGGCGCTGCCCGAATACAAGAATTCGAAGATCGCGCCCTATCTTTACCTCGTGCTCGGCAATGCCACGGCTCAGCAGGACCCGAAGGCGTCTGTTCACTATTACGACATGGCGAGGTTGCTTGCGCCCGGCACCAATATCGAGGAAGCGTCGCTTCGGCGGTCGCTGGCGCTCGCCACCCGCATGAAGACGATCGACAAGGGCTTTTCCTATGCGCTTTCCTATGCGCGCCGGTTCCTGACCTCGCCCTATGCCAGCCAGTTCGCCGATATCTTCGTCGAGCTTGCGGTCGATAACTACGACGACCATACCGAAGCCAAGCTGCAGGAAATCCTCTCCTTCATGGATGAGCCGCGCCAGCGCGAAGTCTACCTCAGGATCGCGCGGCGCGCGGCGATCGCCGGCATGGCCTCGATGACCAAGCTCGCCTCTGAGCGGGCGCAGGCGCTGTCTGCCGCCGGCGACAAACAGCCTGAAGAACTGGCCAATCTCTATTCCGGCCTGATCGAAGTGCCGTCCAGCGATATCCTCAAGGCGGTCGACAGGATCACCGCCATCCCGGAGGACAAGCTTTCGCCGCGCGATCAGGCGTTGCGCCGGGCGGCGCAGGCGGTTGCAGATGCGGTGCTGAAGAAGCCCACGGCAGAAAGCCTGACGCAAGCGACCGCTCCTAATGTCGAAGCGCAAACAAACGTAAAAGAGAATGATGCTTCCGCCGGTAGCAGCGACAGCCCATTTGCGGCGCCGCAGAAGGCCGCCGTGGAAAGGCCCGCAACGGCCAAGCCGGAAACCGGGCAGCAGGAAGTGGCCTCATCCGAAAACGATCCCGCCTTCAATACCTTTGTGAAGTCGGGCCGCTCGAAGCTTGATGAAATCGATTCTCTCCTGAAGGGAGAAAAATGATGAAGACCGTGGATGACAGCCTCGTAGGCGTCGTGCCGGCACGCGGCGGAAAAGCCGGCGGCAAGGGGGCACATCACGCCGAAACGGCGGCGCAGAAAGATGCCTTCAACCGCGCCTTCTCGGAGGCCGGCAAAAAGCAGCAGCCCCAGATCTCGATCCGCGACAAGGCCGGCAGCGACGCGTCGGAAATATCGGGCCGGATCAGCATTCAGAGCATAGACACGACCAAGACCGACCCCGCGCGCCCCAACGAGGCCAACCCGGCGAGCGCGAAACAGCAGGTTGCGTCTCAAGTGCCGTTCGAGGAGAGTTTGCCGGCCTTGCCGGAGGTTGCGCCGGAAACCGAGGCATCGGCAGCAACCGCCAAGCCGAAGCAGCCGACGCAGCAAGCCCATGCGAATGGGCCTTTCGAACGACTGAGCGCGGTGCTTGAAAAGCTGGCCCAAACTTCGGACGAGGACGAGACTCCCATTGCCAATACGGACATCGCAAGCAAGCTTGCCGATGTCTTCAAGGGGCGGAAATCGGAACTCTCGGAAAAGCTTCAGGGCAAGGACCAGACCTCGCCCGCTGCGGAACAGGACAATGCGGCCGGCGCCGGCTCCGAGGCGACGACAGGCGGCGTCGACCAGCTCCTGACGCTGCTGCAGGCGTCGCAGGCCGCGGCCGATCAGGGCGATATGCCGCAGGCCACCTCCGGTCTCAGTGAATTCCAGGCGCTTGCCGACCGCGCTGTCAAGCCGAAGACGGACGGTGCCAAGGCCGCGCCGAGTGCAAAGGGCAGCGAAGCGGCCCATGCGGAGGCCAATCTTTCGCACAATGTCGAGGGTAGCGAAACGGATCAGGTGTTCCGCTTCGCCCGCGCCGATGGCAAGGGTCAGCCCGTATCGATGAAGGTCGGCAACGACGGCGGCAAGACGACAGTCGATGCCGAAAACACGCCCGCCGCCAAGGCCGAAACCGTCACCGTGGTCGAAGCGCGCCGTTATCTCGGCATGGCGCCGGTGAGCAGCAACGCCCAGGCGGTGACGTCGGCGATTTCGGGCAGCAGCGAATGGGCCCAGTCGGTTCAGCAGGCCTCGGCGGCCGATACGAGCTTCCAGCAGGCCACCGGCAAGGTGGTCAACACGCTGAAGATCCAGATGCACCCCATCGATCTCGGCATGGTCACGGCCACGCTACGGCTCAAGGACGACGAACTGCATGTCGACTTGAAGGTCGAGACCGGCGACGCCTTCCGCCAGCTCAGCGACGACCAGAACGCCATGGTGAAGGCGCTACGCGCCCAGGGCTTTTCCGTCGACCAGGTGAATATCGTTTTCAACGCGCCGGACAGCAACAGCAGCAGTAGCCAGCAGCAACAGCAGTTTGCGCCCGGTGGCCAGAACGGCCGCGAGGCGCAGGCAGGCAACGGCGAGGGCAGGGGGCAGCGCCAGGACGGCGGCAACCAGCAGGGCGAACGGTGGACGGCGAATGACACGACAGGCGACGGTTCTTCTTCTGACGCTGGCCGCGCTGGGGATGTCTATATGTGAAGCTAAGGCCAGCACCGGCGTCTGCGAGAACGAGATCGTTGCGGCCGCGGCGAAATACGATGTCCCGGCCGGCATCCTCTATTCCGTCGGTCTCACGGAAACCGGACGCAAGGGTTCGCTTCAGCCTTACGCGATGAACATCGAGGGCAAGGCCTTCTTCGCCAGCAGCGCGGAGGATGTTTTGAACCGTTTTGCGGAGGCGCGCGCGCAGGGCGCCAAGCTGATCGATCTCGGTTGCATGCAGATAAACTACTACTTTCACGGCGAAAATTTCGCGTCTCCAAGCGAAATGCTGGACCCGAAAAAGAACGTGGAATATGCCGCGCGCTTCCTGGCGAACCTCCACTCCAGGCATGAAACCTGGACGATGGCGGTGGCGCGCTACCATGCCGGCCCCAACAATGATCCCGCCCAGAAGAAATATGTCTGCCGGGTGATCGCCAATCTGGTGGCGACCGGCTATGGCAAATGGACGCCCAACGCGGCATCTTTCTGTTCGCAATAATTTAAAGTTGCATTTTTGAGCAAAAATTTTGTCGCCAAAATCATGGCGCAAGTTTGGCGCAAGCCTGAGTGCAAGGCCATTTATGGGGGTCTGTTAACGTTTCCACATGATTTTTAGCGTGTCATTTTGATCCACCCACTAAATGTAGACCAAATCGGCACGAAATCCTTAATCTAGTATTAATTTCTGCCATTAAGTTTCCATAGTTGTTCATGAATCGCCGGATTCGTACCCCTTGCTCATCGAAGCACCATACTGATTCGGAGGCGGACGAATGATCGTAGTGGTTGATGAGCGTGAGCTTGTAAAAGACGGCTATACTTCCCTTTTTGGCCGGGAGGGCGTGCCCTCCACGGGGTTTGACCCCAAGGAATTCGGCGACTGGGTCAATACGGCGGCAGACCAGGATATCGATGCCGTAGAGGCGTTCCTGATCGGCCAGGGCGAGCGCGCAATGACGTTGCCGCGGGCGATCCGCGACCGGTCGAATGCACCGGTCATTGCCATCAGCGACACCCCCTCGCTGGAAACCACGCTGGCTTTCTTCGATTGCGGCGTCGATGACGTCGTGCGCAAGCCGGTTCACCCCCGCGAGATTCTTGCCCGTGCAGCGGCCATCCGCCGCCGTCTGAAGGCGCTGGCGAACTTCACCGATATCGGCTCGATCCGCGTATTCTCCGATGGCCGCGATCCGGAAATCCAGGGCGACGTTTTCGCGCTTCCCCGCCGCGAGCGCCGCATTCTCGAATATTTGGTCGCCAACCGCGGCCGCCGCGTTTCCAAGACCCAGATTTTCAACGCGATTTACGGCATCTTCGACGAAGACGTCGAAGAGAACGTCGTCGAAAGCCACATCAGCAAGCTGCGCAAGAAGCTGCGCAAGAAGCTCGGCTTCGATCCGATCGATTCCAAGCGTTTCCTCGGCTACTGCATCGACTGGGAATAAGCGGCGACCCGTGCGGTCGTCGCCGGATGTGGCGGCATCCGGTCCGGCCTTCAAGACAGGTTCACGCAAGGCCCATCTTCTAGTCTTGCGATAACAGGAAAACGAGGATCGGACATGAGTCTTTACGGAATGATGAGAACCGGTGGTTCCGGCATGAACGCTCAGGCAAACCGCCTGGGAACGGTCGCCGAGAACATCGCCAACGCCAACACCACCGGCTACAAGCGCGCCTCCACCGAATTTTCGTCGATGATCCTGCCGTCCAGCGGCGGCTCGTACAATTCGGGCGGCGTCGATACCAAGGTGCGCTATTCCATCGCCGACGAAGGCGCCAAGGTTTACACCACCTCGGCTTCCGACCTTGCGATTGACGGCGGCGGCTTCTTCATCGTCAACAGCGCCAACAATCAGTCGTTCCTGACCCGCGCCGGCGCCTTTACCCAGGACGATTCCGGCAATCTGGTCAACTCCGCCGGCTACACGCTGATGGGCTACGAATACCAGGAAGGCGTCGATCCGACCGTCGTCGTCAACGGCTTCGACGGCTTGAAGCCGGTCAACCTGGCGTCCGACGGTCTCGTCGCCAAGGGTTCGACCGAGGGCTCGATGGGCGCCAACCTTCCCTCGGGTGCCGCCGTCGGCGACATCTCCACCACCTCGCTGATCGTCTATGACAGCCAGGGCAATTCCCGCATTCTCGATTTCAACTACGAGAAGACTGCCGACAATAACTGGGACTTGGAAATCGTCGATCGCACATCCGGCACGTCGCTGGCAACCAAGTCGCTGGTCTTCAATGCCGCCGGTGAACTGACGACGACGCCGACGACCGTCTCGACCGCGGCAATGACGGCACTTGCCGGCACTGGCGCAAACCTCGGCGTGATCGACATCGATCTCGCGAAGACCACGCAGCTCGGCTACAAGTTCAATCCCGACGGCGGCTCCATCGACGGCAACGCGCCGAGCAAGGTTGCCGGCTTCCAGATCGACGACGACGGCACGGTGTTCGTCAAGTACGAAAACGGCAAGCTCGACCCGCGCTATCGCATCGCGCTCGCCAACGTGCAGAGCCCGGACAACCTCATTCCGCAGGCTGGCAACGTTTATTCGCAGGGCGTCAATTCGGGCGTCATCGTCACCGGCTTCCCCGGTTCCGGCGATTTCGGCGGCGTCATCTCCGGCGCGCTGGAAAGCTCGAACGTCGATATCGCCGAAGAACTGACGGCGATGATCGAATCCCAGCGTAGCTACACCGCCAACTCCAAGGTCTTCCAGACCGGCGCCGACCTGCTCGACGTCCTGGTGAACCTGAAGCGGTAATTCTCAAGTACAGGCTGAACCATGTCTCTGTCCTCCGCCCTCATCTCGGCCAAGTCGGTCTTCACCACGACCGGTCAACAGACCGCGCTCGTTTCGAAGAACATCGCGAATGTGAAGAACGCCGACTACGCCCGCCGGATGGCCATGCTGGGGACGAGCCTCAACGGCGCGCAGGTTCTGACGATCCAGCGCGCCCAGAACGATGCGCTCCTGAAGCAGAACGTCGCGAGCATTTCGCAGGCGTCTGCCCAGGGCACGTTGTTTGCCGGCCTCCAGACGCTGAAAAGCGCGCTCGGCGGCAACGATTACGAAACGGCGCCCTCCACCTATCTCGCATCGTTCCGCGATGCGCTGCAGACCTATGCCGCCACCCCCGGCAACACCACGATCGCGGCGACCGTCGTTTCGGCCGCCGGCGATCTCGTCACCTCGCTCAACAAGACGTCTGCCGCGGTACAGGACCTGCGCCTCGACGCCGACAAGGAAATCGCCTCGTCCGTGACGACGCTGAACGGCCTTCTCAGCGATTTCGAGAGCGTCAATGTCGCTGTTCAGAGCGCGCTCAACACCGGCGCGGATGCGGGCGATGCACTCGACCAGCGCGACAGGCTGCTGAAGCAGATTTCCGAAATCGTCGGCATCTCCACCGTCACGCGCGGCTCGGGCGATACCGTCATCTATACGACAGACGGGACGGTGCTGTTCGAAAACAAGGCGCGCCAGGTGAGCTTCACCTCGACCGCCAATTTCGATGCGGCGACGACCGGCAACGGCGTCTATGTCGACGGCGTTCCGATGAAGGCCGGCGTGGGCGGCAATACCTCCGGCGAAGGCAGTCTTTCGGCGCTCCTGCAACTGCGCGACGATATCGCGCCAAAATTCCAGGAACAGCTCGACGAAACCGCCCGCGCGCTCGTCACCCTCTTCCAGGAAGGCGATCCGGGCGGTACGCCGGCCATTGCCTATGCGCCGGGTCTGTTCACCTACACGACCTCGACGCCGCCGGCGACCATTCCCGGTGTCGGCGCGGCGACCGGCCTTGCCGCCAAGCTGATCGTCAACCCGGATGCGAAGACCAACCCGCAGATGATCCGCGACGGCGGCTTCAACGGCGTCGTCGCCAATACGAATAATTCCTCGGGCTTTTCCGATCTGCTGGATGGTTTCATCAACGCCTTCGACGGCAACATGGCCTTCGATCCGGCGACGAACCTCAATCCGTCGACCACGATCATGAGTTTCGCGACCTCTTCGGTCGGCTGGCTGGAAGAGCTGCGCAGCAGCGCATCGACCGGCAACGACAACAAGTCGGCGCTTCTGGCGCGGACCTCGGACGCGCTCAGCAGCCTGACCGGCGTGAGCATGGACGAAGAAGTATCGCTGCTGCTCGATCTCGAACAATCCTACAAAGCCGCGGCCAAACTGGTCAGCACCGTGGACGCCATGATGGCGGCCCTTCTTGAAGCTGTGAGGTAATTATGAAGACGTCCTTCGTTTCCAATCTGGCGATCCAGAATGCCATGCGGCTCACGGTTCAGCAGGGCCAGGCCGAAATGATCAAGCTTCAGAAGGAAGTGGCCACCGAACGGCACGCCGATGTCGGCGTCGCTCTCGGCGGGGTCGCCTCCAAGTCGCTCGACCTGCAGCGCGAACTGGCGCGCATGGAAACGCTGAAGGACACCAATTCCGTCGTGACCCAGCGGCTTGCCGCTTCCCAAGAAGCGCTGAATTCCATTTCCACCGCGGGACAATCGACCATGAAGGCGCTGATTGCGCTTTCCGGCAGCGATTCGGTCGATCAGCTGAACATCGCCAAGACGGAAGTGACCAACTCGCTGTCGGTTTTCACCTCGGCGATCAATACTTCCTTCAACGGCGAGTTCCTGTTTTCCGGCATCAACACCGACGTCAAACCGGTCGCCGACTACAACGATCCCGCCGGCTCGGTCGCCAAGGCGTCCTTCGATACGGCGCTTTCCACCTTCATGGCCGCGCAGTCGCCGCCGCTCACCTCGATGCGCGAGTTCACGCCGGCCCAGATGAACGACTTCATCGAGAACACGCTCGAGCCGATGTATCTGGATACCGATCCGGCAGCCGGCGACCAGTCGCAATGGTGCGGGAACTGGTCCGGCGCTTCCGACCAGGTGATGACGAGCCGCATTTCGACCACGGAAATCGTGCCGAGCTCGACCTCGGCCAATTCCGAAGGCATCCGCAAGTTCGCGCTCGCCAATGTGATCGCGACCGAGCTGCTCGGCGCCGATGTGACCTCGGACGTTCGCACGACGATCAGCAAGGCGACAGTCGGCTACATCGGCGAGGCGATCTCCGGCATCGACGCGCAGCGCAGCGCGCTCGGCATTTCCGAAGCGCGGGTGAAGAAAGCCAACACCTCGCTCGACGCGCAGGTGAAGCTCGTCAAGACCCACGTTAACGATCTCGAAAAAGTCGATCCTTACGAGGCATCGGTCCAGTTGAATACGCTTAAGACCCAGATCGAAACCTCCTACACGCTGACGTCTAAGCTTCAGCAGTTGAGCTTGATCAACTTCCTCTGATGGGAAGCGGGCATAAGACAAACATGAAGGGTGTCTGAATGTACCAGTTTTCATATGCCGAGATCATGGAGGACGGCGTTGCCGATTCCAAGGATCGCGAACGGCAGGTACTCGACCGCTCGATCTCGCTGCTCAGCGCCGCCAAGCAGCAGAAGGGCTATTCGCGGGAAGCGATCGAGGCGATCTATTATACGAGACGCGTGTGGATCAGGTTCATCGAGGACCTGCGCACCACGGACAACCAGTTGAACGAAGAACTGCGCGCCAATCTCATTTCCATTGCCATCTGGATTCTGGGGGAGACGGAGAAGATCCGAAAACGTGAATCCTCCAATTTCCAGGGCATCATCGACATCACAACCATCATCAGGGATGGCCTCAAATGAAAAGCACACTGCGTATCTCGCTGAAATCGGGCGAACGGATTTTTGTCAACGGAGCGGTGTTGCGCGTCGATCGCAAGGTCGCCGTCGAGTTCCTGAACGACGTCACCTTCCTGCTGGAGAACCACGTTCTGCAGCCGGAAGACGCGACGACCCCGCTCAAGCAGCTCTATTTCATCGCCCAGATGATCCTCATCAATCCGGAAGGCGCCGAGCAGTCGACCGCCATGTTCCGCAAGTCGGTAGTGATGCTGGTGAACTGCTTCAAGAACGAGGAAGTCATCGCCGAGCTGAAGCGCATCGACGGCATGGTCATGCAGGGCCGCGCCTTCGACGCCCTGAAGGCGATCCGCGGCCTTTATCCGATCGAGGACCGCATCCTGAACAACCAGGAAATGGCTCCGGCCACGATCGAACAGATCCGCAAGGAGATTGCACCATGGCGGTAAGCGGCGTTAACAACAACACGTCCGGCAACTACATTCCGACCACCAACGCCAACCAGTCGGGCACGGACGCTGCCAATGCCAGCCTGAACTACGACAGCTTCCTGAAGCTGCTCGTGGCCCAGATGAAGAACCAGGACCCGACCAATCCGATGAGTTCGTCGGAGCAGATCGCCCAGCTCGCGACCTTCTCGCAGGTCGAGCAGACGATCAAGACGAACACCAATCTGGAAAGCCTGTTGCAACGCACTTCGCTCAGCGAAGCCAATTCGGCGATCGGCAAGACGGTGACCAGCGCCGACGGCAAGACAACTGGCGTCGTCAAGGAAGTGACGCTATATTCCGATGGAATCGTAGCGACGCTCGATACCGGCAAGACCCTCGTCATCGGGCCGGGCGTCAAGATAAAGTGACGTTCCATGAATGAGGCGGATGCCCTCGATATTGTGCAGGCGGCGATCTGGACGGTCGTCGTCGCTTCGGGTCCGCCCGTTTTGGCCGCCATGGCCGTCGGCCTCATCGTCGCCTTGATCCAGGCGCTGACCCAGGTTCAGGAAATGACCCTGACCTTCGTGCCGAAAATCCTTGCGGTGCTGGTGACGGTCGCCCTTTCGGCCTCCTTCATCGGCGCGCAGATTTCGATCTTCACCGATACGATTTTCTCGCGAATCCAGTCGGGATTCTGAGGTTTCCCTTCTCCTCGCGGGGAGAAGGGAGAAGCAAGCCATCACCCTCGCGCAAGCTTCGGCCGCTAGGTCTCTTCCATAAATTGGGCAGCAGGTATGAATGCTGCCCGCCTCTCATGAAGAGACGGAAGTTCCGATGGCACAACCACCTGCTCTGGTCATCCCGAAAGTCGCTCCCCGTGGCCGAGATATCGGCTTCGCGCTCGGCATCGTGGCGATCCTGTCGATCCTGTTCCTGCCGATCCCGCCGTTTCTGATCGATATCGGGCTTGCCTTCTCCATCGCGTTTTCCGTGCTCATCCTGATGGTGGCGCTGTGGATTCAGCGGCCTCTGGATTTCTCGTCCTTCCCGGTCATCCTGCTGATCGCGACCATGACGCGGCTGGCGCTCAACATCGCCACCACCCGCGTCATCCTCTCGCACGGCCATCAGGGCCATGATGCGGCGGGCGGCGTCATCGCCGGCTTTGCCAGCCTCGTGATGTCCGGCGATTTCGTTATCGGTCTGATCGTCTTCCTCATCCTGATCACGGTGAACTTCATCGTCATCACCAAGGGCGCAACACGTATCGCGGAAGTCGGCGCCCGCTTCACCCTCGATGCCATCCCCGGCAAGCAGATGTCGATCGACGCCGACCTGTCTGCGGGCCTGATCGACGAGAAGGAAGCCCAGCGCCGCCGGCGCGAACTGGAAGAGGAAAGCTCCTTCTTCGGTTCGATGGACGGTGCCTCGAAATTCGTGCGCGGCGATGCGATCGCCGGCTTGCTCATCACCGGCATCAACGTCTTCGGCGGCATCATCATCGGCTATGTCCGCCATGGCATGTCGATCGGCGAGGCGGCCGACGTCTTCGTCAAGCTCTCGGTCGGTGACGGTCTCGTCTCGCAGATCCCGGCGCTGATCGTTTCGCTCGCTGCCGGCCTGCTCGTCTCGCGCGGCGGCACCTCGGGCTCGACCGACCAGGCCGTTGTCGGCCAGCTCATCAACTATCCGCGCGCACTGATGCTGGCCTCCGGTCTGGTGCTGGCGCTGGCGCTGATGCCCGGCCTTCCGTTCTTCCCGTTCGCGCTTCTCGGCGGCGGCATGGCCTTTCTCTCCTGGCTCATTCCGCGCCAGCTGGAAGCCGCCAACAAGGCCAAGCGCGAAGCCGACCAGCAGGTCGCCTCGCAGGTCAAGGATACCGAGAAGGATTCGGTCAAGTCGGTGCTGAAGACCGCCGAAATCGAGTTGCTGCTCGGCAAGCAGGTCTCGACCCGTCTGCTCGGCTCGCATCAGGAACTGGCCTTCCGCGTCGGCAAGATGCGCCGCAAATTCGCCGGCCAGTACGGGCTCATTGTCCCGGAAATCAAGGTTTCCGACGATATCAGCATCCCGGACAAGGCCTATCACATCCGCATTCACGGCACGACGATCGCCTCCAACACGGTGCGCGTCGGCGAAGTCATCGTCGTCACCGGCGGCGGCCGCCGTCCGAGCGTGCCGGGGGACGATATCCGCGAACCCGCTTTCGGCATGCCGGCGGTCTCGATCCTCGAAACCTTCACAGAAGACCTGAAGCGCGAAGGCTTCCACCCGATCGACAACGTTTCCGTCGTCCTGACCCATCTGTCGGAAGTCATCCGCAACAACCTGCCGCAGCTTCTCTCCTACAAGGACGTGAAGATTCTGATCGAACGTCTCGACCCGGAATACCGCAAGCTGGCGGACGAAATCTGCACCTCGCATATGTCCTATTCGGGCCTGCAGGCGGTGCTGAAACTGCTGCTGGCCGAGCGCGTCTCGATCCGCAACCTGCATCTCATCCTCGAAGCGGTCGCCGAACTTGCGCCGCATGTCAGAAAAACCGAACAGATCGTCGAGCACGTGCGCGTGCGCATGTCGCAGCAGCTCTGCGGCGATCTCGCCGACAACGGCACGCTGCGGGTGCTGCGCCTCGGCAGCAAGTGGGACATGGTGTTCCACCAGGCGCTGAAGCGCGATGCCAAGGGCGAAATCGTCGAATTCGACATCGACCCGCGTCATCTGGAAGAGTTTTCGGAGCAGGCGACGCGGGTTATCCGCGAACATCTGGACCGCGGCATGCCTTTCGTACTGGTAAGTTCGCCCGAATCCCGCTCTTATGTGCGCATGATCATCGAACGCCTTTTTGCAACATTGCCGGTCTTGAGCCATGTCGAGCTGGCCAAGGGCCTCGAGATCAAGATCATCGGCTCGATTTCATGATCACCGACCCGGAAGGCACGGTGCTGGCGCTGTTTGCGGCATTCTGCCGTATCGGTGGCTGCTTCATGGTCATGCCGGGTTTTTCGACCGCGCGCGTCTCGGTCAATATTCGCATCCTCGTCGCCGTCGCCGTGTCGATGGCGATTTTGCCGATCATGTGGGACCAGATCTACCCGCAGGTCACCGGCAAGGCCCACACCTATATCTACATCATCGCCACCGAGACCGTCATCGGCTCGGTCATCGGCCTGATCGCCCGCTATTACGTTCTCGGCCTCCAGTTCGCCGGCACGGTGCTGACGATGATGATGGGCTTCAACGCCCCGCCGACCGCCGACGTGCTCGAAGACACCCCGGAAAACCAGCTGACCAATCTCATCAGCTTTGCCGGCCTGATGATGCTGTTCATGCTGGATTTCCACCATGTGATCATCGAAAGCCTCGTCGATTCCTACAAGGTCATGCCGCTCGGCGCCGGTTTCGATCCGCAGGGCGTTCTGATCACGCTCACCAATGCGCTCGAGACGACCTTCATGATTATGCTCAGGCTGGCGAGCCCTTTCCTGATCTACGGCCTGCTGTTCAACCTCGCCATCGGCCTCGTCAACAAGCTGGCTCCGGCCATGCCGCTCTACTTCATTTCGCTGCCTTATCTCATCATGGGCGGCATGTTCCTGCTCTATCTCGGGATCGCGGCGATGCTGAAGCTGTTTGCCGATGGTTTCGGCCCGGTCATGCTCGGAGGATAGCCCGATGAAAAGCCGTTCCGACAAGCTGAAGCGTCTTGTGGCCGTGCAGCGGCATCTGGAACAGATGGCCGAAAGCGAACTGGCCGAAACCGCGCGCCAGCGCCGCGAACTGGCCGACACGATCGATGTCGTTGCCGATGCCATGGGCTCGGCCAAACCCCTGCATGCCATGTTCTCCGGCCACTATGCCTCCCAGCTTGGCCGCCTCGCCCAGAAGGACCAGATGCTGCTCGGTATCCAGGAGGTGCACGAGGCGCGTGTTCTGAAAGAGCGCGCCAAGGGCGACCGGCTGGAGGAGAACATGAAGGACGCCCGCATGGCCGAGGACCGCGAGGAAACCGACAATGCGATCTACGATCTCGTCGACCAGCAGATCATGATGGCGCCTCCAGCTTCCGGTAAGGTTGGCAAATCATAGTGCTTTCTCAAGATCGGCGCCTGCGCGCGTCGGCCCGAAGGAAAGGACTGTCCGATGGCCATCTCTCCCCCCAGCGATCTCGTGATGGATGTCGTGCGCGCTGCCGACCCCAGTGAGGTTCAGGAGGCGCAGGCGCGGCTCAAGGCCAATCGCGCCGCCTTCCAGGCGACGAGTCTGGTCGAAAACGGCAACGGCTTTGCCAACACCGTGGCGGTCCTGAACCAGAGCGAGGGCTCCTCCGGCCTCGGCAACATCAACAACCGCGTCGAGCAGCCGAAGATCCCCGAGACCTACCGCAAGTTCGAGGCCATGGTGCTGCAGAACTTCGTGAAATCGATGCTGCCGGCTGAAAGCGAAGACGTCTACGGCAAAGGAACGGCCGGCGACATCTGGAAGAGCATGATGGCCGAGCAGGTCGCCAACGTCATGGCCGAAGGCGAAGGCGTCGGCATCGCCCGCAGCCTGATCACCGACCGCATCGTCGGCAGTGGCGGCCCGGAGCGGGTGAACGCCTCGCTCGACGGCAACAGCAACAATGTCGCGCTGAGCATGGTCCAGCAATACGAGCGCAAAGCGGTGGACCAGTTCCTGGGCACCGAACAGACGAAGGACCGGGCATAACCGGCCTCAAGCCTTATCCGCATCAACCGTTTCCCGGCCTCGGCCGGGAGATTTGAAAACGAATTCTGCGCATGCGACGGGGCTGTCGGGACAGCCTGCCTTGCGCCTATGGGAGCCAAACGATGGAAGCTGCTGCATCCACTGACGTCCGTATCCGCAACGTACTGGGTCGTCTCGAGATGATCCTCGACAATGAGAACGAGCGCATCGGTATCGATCCCACCTTCGATCTGAAGATGTCCAATGCCCGCAAGAGCCGCTGCCTCTATGAGCTGAGCATGCTGAACCGCAATGCCTCGCTCGACGCGGTCTCGCCCTCCTTCATCGACCAGACGAAGCACATCCGCGGCAAGCTGATGATGAATTCGCAGAAGGTCGGCGCCCATATGGAAGCCTGCCGCTCGGTCGTCGATATCCTCAAGAGCGCCGTTCAGAATGCGGACGCCGACGGCATCTATTCTCAGGAACAGTTCCGCTACGGCGATTTCTGATGTTGAAGCTTGTTTTCACCGGCGTCTGGGTCGCAGCCGTCACGCTCGGCTCCGTCTATTTTTCGATGGAGCGCGCCTCCGCGCCGATCGTCTCGGATGCAGATGCCGAGCGCAAGGCGCTGCAGGAATACGTGCCGGGCGAACTGATCACCGTGCCGGTCATCACCGACGGCGCGGTGCAGGGCTACTTCCTCACCAAGCTTTCCTTCGCGGTCGACAAGAACAAGATCAAGGCGCTGCAGGTGCCGCTGAAGGAAAGCGTCACCAGCGCGCTTTATGACATCCTGGTCGGCGAACGGCTGATCAATGTCGCCGATACCAGCTCCTTCGACATCGCCCATTTCAAGACGGCGGTGAAGGACGGCCTCAACAAGAATTTCAAGGATGAGATCATCTTCGAGGTTCTGGTCGAGCAGCTGGAATATCTGTCGAAGGCCGATGTCGCCCGGCTTGCCACGCCCACCGAACAGAAGCAGCGCCCGGTCGCCATCGTCGACAAGAACGGTCAGACCGCCCACGACCGCCTGCCGGGCAAGGAAGCGTCGGCGCACTGAGCCGACATCACGGAAAAAACGAGAGCGCGGGCCGCGAAAGCGTCCCGCGCTAATTTTTTTCCGGGTTGCGGTATTGCTCGTTGATGAAGCCGAACTCCACCATCAGCCGACCGACCGCCACATAGAAATGAAACAGCGCCGCAGACGGCACGCCCGTCCGGCGCCAGAGCGCAAAGCCTCGGAACGGCGAGGCGGCGAGAAGCAGCAGCGAGCGGACGACGGTGCGAAGCCTGCCGGCAAGACCGGGGCGGGCGCGGTGTTCGAGCTGGGCCGAAAGCGCGCCGGTCCTGAGGCTTCTGGCCCGCACCCAGCTTTCCTCGGTGCGCCGCGCCGGAATGGTTTCCATCACCCAGGCATCGTTCGCCCAGGCGAAGGCAAAGCCCTTTGCCTTGCAGCGCCGGTAGAAATCGCTGTCGCCGCCACCGGTGAAATTGAAGGCGGGATCGAGGAACGGCTGCGGCATGGCGCGCAGCACGTCCGCTCCGACCAGCACGTTGCCGGAGGAATAGAGGATCGGAACCGGCCCGTTTGTGTCGTAATGGGGCGTAAACACCGGGTGGCGCTTCATGGCCGCGCGGCTGCGGTCCTCGAAATCGGGCAATTGCGGCCCGCCCACGAGGTCCGCGCCGGTCTCGTTCTGTATCAAAATGAGATTTTCGAGCCACGATGGGGCGGCGATCTCGTCGTCGTCGATGACGGCGAGCGCTTTCAAGCGCGGATAGGACGACAGCGCCGCCGCCCAGCCGGCATTGTAGGCATGGCAGTTGCCGCGATCATGGGCGACGACGACGAGCGCATTGACCTGGTGCTGCTCGAAGAAGGCTTTTGCCGCCCGCGCGCCTTCCATGCCATCGGCGTCGTTTTCCATCACGATCACGGCGAAGGGCGCGCCAGGCGCTTGGGAAAGCACGGTCTTCAGGGTTTTGACCAGATGCTCGGGCCGCCGGAAAGTCGGCAGCGTCACGGCATACCGGATGCTGCCGGCCGGGTCCGCCGCCTGCTGGTGGTATGTCGACACATGCGGCGTTGTCGCGGTCATTCCGGGCCTGTCGGGAAACTCAAACTGACCCGCACTAAATCAAATCTTCCTAAACAGATGCCTAATCCGGGAATTCGCTTTTGAATGAATAGTTTAAGCCGGATTTCACAGCGTGTTGCTATGGTCCTTGGAAGTTGAACTCCAGTCTCGTGTGGCAACATGCACCTGCTCTTCGTCTCCTCACTGGTTCCCGTCGCGAACCCGTCCAGCGGTTTTGGCATCGCCAACCGCGCGGTGCTCGATGGACTGGTCGCGCTCGGCCACCGGGTCAGCGTCGTCGGCTATATCGAGCCGGGACAGACGCCGGCGCAGGAGGGACCGACCCATCTTCTGGGCGAAGTGGAACTCACCAATGCGCGCGTGGGGGCCGTCACCAAGCTCGGTTGGCTGCTGACCGCGCTGATGAAGCGCACCAGCCTCTCCTCGGCAAAGATGCTGAAGGTCTCGGCGGAGCGGATCGAGACGCTGCTCGCCGAACTGCAGCCCTTCGACGGCATTATCCTCAATTCCGTGCAGCTGCCCGCCGCCTTCGCCAGCGTCTTCCAGAAATATCCGACGATCTACGTCGCCCACAATGTCGAGGCGGAAGCGGCCCTTGCCAATGCCGAGCGCGCGGGCGGCCGCATCGAGCGCGCGCTGTTTTTCCGCGAGGCCCGCTATCTCGAACAATACGAGCGCCAGCTGACGCAGGCCGCCTCCCATATCTGGACCTTTGCCGAAGGTGACCGTTTCGGCTTCGGTTACCTGATGTCGGACAAGGCGAGCGTGTTGCCGCTCGTCACCCAGTGGGAAGCGCCCGCGCCGCTGCCGGCCCCGCGCCCGCAATACGATATCGGCCTGATCGGCACCTGGAGCTGGAAACCGAACCGCATCGGCCTCGACTGGTTCCTCTCGCGCGTCGTGCCGCAGCTTGCGCCGGATGTGACGATCGCCATCGCCGGTCAGCTCGCGGGCACGCCGGCCGTTTCCCATCCAGGCGTCACCTTCCTCGGCCGGGTGCCGGATGCGCATGCCTTCGCCGCCTCCTGCGGCGTCATTCCGCTCATCGCCAAAAGCGGATCGGGCGTGCAGCTGAAAACCATCGAGGCCTTCGAGCTGGGGCTTGCGACGGTCGCGACCCGCCAGTCGTTGCGCGGCATCGACGTGATCCCGTCCAACTGCTCCATTGCCGATCAGGATGCGGAATTTGCCCGGCTGCTCACCGAGCGCGTCGCCGATCTCCGGGCCGGCGAGAGCCTGCGGGTTTCCGGCGCGCTGTTCCACCATGCGCAGAAATCGCGGCTGCTGGAAACGCTTCAGGAGGGGCTTGCGAGCCTCGGCCGCGAGGCGTCCCAGGCCAAGCCCCCGGCCACCGGCCAGCCGGCGGCCAAGGAACGATTTGCCGTCCATGAGGGAGGCAAGGCACGATGAACCTTTCGCGCGATACCCAGATCATCCCGTCGCAGCGGATGATCTTCGATATTCCCGTCTGCGATTTCGGCTGGGCGGATGCCTTCACCTTTGCCGACGAACTGGCCTCGCTGCCGATCGGCCAGACGGTGATTTCGTTCCTCAATGCCAACAACGCCAATCTGGCGCTGAAGGACAGGGACTATCACGACATCCTCTGCCGCCATATCGTGCTGCCCGACGGCCACGGCATCGACATCGCCTCGCGCGTCATGCACGGCCGGATGTTCCCGGCCAATCTCAACGGCACGGATTTCGTGCCGGCGCTGATGACCTATATGACGACGCCGCGCCGGGTCGCGATGATCGGCGCAAAGCGCGACGTGCTGGAGCGCGCCGCCGCCAATTTCGCCAAGCATGCACCGTGGCACACCTTTATCCCGGTCAGCGACGGCTATTTCGATCTCTCGCAATCCGATGCCGTCATGGAGCGGGTGAGGGCGGCACAGCCGGATATCCTTCTCGTCGCCATGGGCAGCCCCCGGCAGGAAAAGTGGATCGACCGTTACGTCGGCCCCGGCCACGCTCGCCTGATCATCGGCGTCGGCGCGCTGTTCGATTTCGTCGCTGACGAGATGCCGCGCGCCTCGCAAGGCGTGCGCCAGTTGCGGCTGGAATGGCTGCACCGGCTGGTCCACGAGCCGCGCCGCCTGTGGCGCCGTTATATCATTGGCAACCCCTTGTTTCTCTATCGGGTTTTGCGCCATAAATTGACCTCGGGCGCGAAGGGTTCTTCACGCCAGCCCCGTAGAATTGGACAGAGGCTGCTCTGACGGATCGTTTCATGCGCACAGCTGTCGTAACGGCGTCCTACGCCGCGGATTTCGAGCGTTGCCGGATGCTGTGCGAAAGCATGGATCGGCGTTTGAAGGGTGACTGGACCCATTATATCCTCGTCGCCCCCTTCGATGTCGCTCTCTTCAGCGCGCTTCAGGGACCGCGCCGCCGCATCGTTTCCGAGCGCGAGTTGCTGCCGTCCTGGCTGAGGGCGATCCCCGATCCCGCCTCGCGCGGCCGCCGCAAGATCTGGATCAGCCCCTTCGGCCTGCCGCTGCGCGGCTGGCATGTGCAGCAGCTGCGCCGTTTCGCACTGAGCCGTATCATCGACGAGCCCATGATGTTCTCGATCGATTCGGATGTCGTGCTCTTGCGCGATTTCGACCCTGCCAGCCTCTGGCGCGACGGGCGGCTGGCGCTCTATCGCAAGCCGAACGGCATAAAGCCGCAGATGCGCTCCAACCATCTCGAATGGCTCGCCCATTCCGACCGGCTGCTCGGCATCGGCCCTTACAGCCTGCCGGCCAACGACTATATCAACACGCTGATCGGCTGGCGCACCGATACCTGCCGGGCGCTGCTCGACCATATCGAAAGCCGCCATGGCCGGGGCTGGATACGCACGATGATCCGCTCGCGGCAGTTCTCCGAATGCCTGATCTACGGGCGTTTCGTAGACGAGGTGCTGAAGGGCGAGGGCCATTATCCGAGCAGCGAAGCGCTCTGTCACGTGCTCTGGTTCGAGGATAGTTATGCCCGCGACGCAACGGGCCTCAGGCATTTCCTCGCCGATATGGCGCCGTACCAGATCGGCATCGGCGTCCAGTCCTTCGTCGGCCACGATCTCGGCGATATCCGCGCCCTGATGCTCGGCGAAGCCGCCTGATCTTCGACGTCAGATCACCCGCGCCCGCTCCTTCGTCAATGCCGTGTAGGTCAGCGCGAAGGATGCGGCGTAGACGGCCAGATAGACCCCGTTCAGCATCGGCGCCCAGAAGCTGGCCTCAAGGCTCACCGAGAGCAGCAGCGCCAGCAAGCCTACCTTCAGCACGCCGGCGATCACCAGGTTGAACATCCGCCGCACCGTCGCGCCCGTCGCATAGAGCAGTTCGGAGTGATACTCGACGAGATTGCGAAACGACGGCACGAGCAGCACGGCCATCATAAAGGGTGCGGCTTCCGAGACATTGTTGCCCAACCCCCGCGGGAAGAGCCAGAGATAGACGGCCATGGCGGCGATTGCGAGGAACGAGACGGCAGCCACCAGCGCCTCGATGATCAGCCGCGTGCGCCAGGAGGAGATGGTGCCGGGCGTGCGCATGATCTTCTGCACCAGCAGCACGTTGAACGAGCGCACCGGCAGCGCGGTCAGGTCGGCAAGCCGCATGATGATGGCGTAGAGGCCGGAAACGGCGGGGCCGCCGATCGAAAGAACGGCGATCTTGTCGAATTCCGACTGCACGTAGAACAGCATCTCCGCTCCCGCTACCGAGACCGAATCCGCCCAGCGCCGGAGATAGAGCGCCAGCCGCCAGCGCAGCCGCACTTTCGGAAAGAAGAAGAGGAGGGCGACCAGCAGCCCCGCGCCGTTCGCGACGAGATAGTAGATCGACCAGTTGCCGAGCGACAAAGCGCCGGCAAAGGCGAAGATCACGGCGGCTGCGGTGCGCAGTCCCGTGCCGATGATGACCAGCATCGCTGCCTTGCCGAAACGGCCGAGCCCGTTCAGCACGATGACCACCGTCTCGAGCCCGCGCCAGCAGACGACCTCCGCCGCGATGAAGGCGGCGAAGACGGAGAGCGCCATGTCGGCGGAAAACACCGCGTGATAGACGCCGAAGCTGACAAGCGCGATGAGCGGCAGCGAAGCAACCGCGCCGACGAGAAAGCCCAGGCTGTAGGTGCCGACAAGCAGGGGCTTCACCGTCGCCACCCGGTAGAGCGGCGACATGAACCCGAAGGCGAGGATGCGGGAGATCATGATACCGGCCGCCGACGCCGTGGCGAAGAGCCCGAATTCGGCGATCGACAGCCCGTTGGCGATGCAGATGAAATAAACCAGCGACAGGACGAGCCGCCCGGCAGAACCGCCGGTCATCGAAAGATAGGCCTGAATCACGCCGCGATGGCGGCTATAAAGCGTCTTGGCAAGCTCGATCACGGTCCGGGTCCAATGGTCCTTGGGAAGCGCGGTCCGGCCGGCCAGCCAGGTCGCTTTTCCGCTTTTAGTTTGCAAAGTTTAACGACCGGTTTGGGACAGGGGAAAGCTTTGTTCCCAGCGCTTTTATACGCTCCGGCGGCCAGGCCGTTAACGGTTTGTTGTCCATAAAAACTTAAGTTGTCTTCACCATCGCCGAGTTTCGCTTTCATTATCGCAGGCATTCATGTTCGAGCCGGAAAACAAAAGACGCGCGCCAGCCCGCTCGCTCCTCGACTTCGCGCCGCAGGAAAGGCCGGCGGCTGCGCGCTCGCCGGCGGGCGATCCGGCCTCGCTGATCGACCGGCTGCAGGCGCTGGCAGACGGACAGGAAACCTCCGCAGGACCCCGGCGAACCGCCCCCGAACCCCGGAAGACCGAACCTCGCAAGATCGAACAATCCGCCGCCGCGGTCGAAAAGCCGAAGCGTCCCGGCCTGTTTGCGCGGCTGGGCGGCAGCGTGAAGGCTCTTCCCCAGCCGGCTTCGTCATCGCCCGACCGCCCGTTGATCGATATCGCCGTCATCGCCGGCTCCGTCTGGCAGTTGCGGTATGCGGTGCTTGCCACCACCTTTCTCGGCGCGGTGGCCGGCGTGCTCTTCTCCATGTCGACCCCGCCGGTCTATGTCGCTGACAGCAAGCTTTATATCGATCCGCGCGAGGTACAGCTGACGGACTCGGACCTCTCAAAGCAGAGCCTTTCCACCGAAGCCATCCTCGCCCTCGTCGACAGCCAGACCCAGGTGCTGCGTTCGCCGGCGGTGCTCGCCAAGGTCGCGACCGACCTCGGGCTGGAGCGCGACGGCGAGTTCGGCACGCAGCAGGCAGGAAGCGGCGGCTTCAGCGACGGCGTGAAGGTAATCGGCGAAATCGTCGCGCCGGCCCGCAGGCCGGTATCGGAGGCGGCCGCGCAAACCACCGTCGATCCGCGCGTGCTCGACAAGCTCGCCGAAGCGATCTCCGTCTTCCGCGATCAGAAGACCTTCGTCGTCACCGTCGAGGTCAAGAGCCGCGATGCCGCAAAATCCGCGCTGATCGCCAATCGCCTCGTCGCGACTTTCCTTGCTGAAGAACAGTCGGCGCAATCCGGCTTCTTCCAGCGCACGACCGAGGCTCTCGACAGCCGGCTGTCCGAGCTGCGCCGTGCGCTCGATGAGGCGGAAAACGCCGTCGAAAGCTATAAGGCCGAACATGACATCTTCGGCGCCAATGGCGAGCTGATCTCCGACAAGCAGCTACTCGCCCTGAACGACCAGGTGGCCGCCGTCCGCAGCCGCATCAGCGATGCAAAGGCCAAGGTGGAGATCGTCACCAAGGCGAATGCCGATCTCGTCCTGAGCGGCGGTTTCCCCGAGGAACTTTCCTCCGTCGCGCTTTCGGAACTTCGCAAGCAGTATTCGGGGGCCCGCGCCCAGCTCGGCTCCCTCGACGCCAGCCTCGGTCCCCGCCATCCGCAGCGGCTCGCCGCCGCGCAGGCGCTCGACGTCGCCCGCTCCGAGGTGACCAACGAGCTGCGCCGCATTGCCGCCACCAACCTTACCGAACTGGAACGCGCCCAGAAGGCCGAGCAGGACCTGCTGCGCCAGCTTGCCGTGCAGAAAACCCAGCAGGTCAGCACCGCCGGCTCTCTGATCGAGCTGCGCGAGCTGGAGCGCAAGGCAAATGCCACCCGTACCATCTACGAATCCTTCCTGAAGCGCGCCAGCGAGACGGGCGAAGAGGAAAAGCTCACCTCCCGCAACATCCGGGTCATTTCCCCGGCGCAGGCGCCGCTTGCCCCCAGCGGCAAATCGCGCAAGACCATCGCCATCCTCGGCATCGTCCTGGGCTTCATGGCCGGCATCGGCCTCGGGGTACTGCTCGGCGTCGTCCGGAGCCTGCGACAGCTGCTGTCCCAGGCCGCCGCGCCGGAAGACGTCGAGGAAGAGCCGGAAATGTCCGTTCCGCCGCCGCAGGGGGGAGGCGACGACCCGCCCCGTCGCCGCAAGTCCGTCGAGGAGCCGGAATACCGCTTCGCCAGCCGCAGCGAGCCGTCGTCGCATCACGATGCGGCCTCGGTCGCCGCCCTTTCCGCGCTTGCCGCCCGCGAAGGGTATCGGCCGGAACCGGCGCGGCCGCAGATCGATCCCGCCGTCGCCCATGTCCATGACGAGCTGAGGGCCTTGCGCTCGCGCGTCGAAGATTACGCCCGCGCCCGCTCTGCCCGCCGGGGGTAAACAGGTCTCTGAGCTAAGGGACTTGCATTTATCGCAACGGGACATCATAGGACGCAATAAGGCCATCCTGCCCCTCCGCTTGCTCTAAAGTGTCGCCGAACAACGAAGCCGGGAGAGACATCCGTGACCACCGTTATTGATGGCAAACAGGTTGCCGCGTCCGTGATCGATGCGGTGAAGGCGGCAACGACCACGCTGGTGCAGGAAGCTGGCGTCAAGCCGGGCCTCGCCGTCGTCATCGTCGGCAACGATCCGGCAAGCCACGCCTATGTGTCAGCCAAGGGCCGGATGGCCAAGGAATGCGGCTTCGCCTCCGTGCAGCACACCCTGCCGGAAGAGACGACGCAGGAAACCCTGGCGGCGCTTGTCGAAACGCTGAACGCCGATCCCGCAATCCACGGCATCCTCGTGCAGCTGCCACTGCCGAAGCACCTGAATTCCGAGCCGATCATCCAGTCGATCCTGCCGGAAAAGGACGTGGACGGCCTGAACGTCGTCAATGCCGGCAAGCTGGCGACCGGCGATCTCGACGGCGGCCTCGTGTCCTGCACGCCGGCCGGCGCCATGGTTTTCGTCAAGCGCACCCATGGCGAGGACCTGTCCGGTCTCAACGCCGTGGTCGTCGGCCGTTCCAACCTGTTCGGCAAGCCGATGGCGACGCTGCTGCTCGCCGCCAATGCCACGGTCACGGTCGCCCATTCCCGCACGAAGGATCTCGCTTCCGTCTGCCGCAACGCCGACATCCTCGTCGCCGCCGTCGGCCGCCCGGAAATGGTCAAGGCGGATTGGGTGAAGCCCGGCGCCACCGTGATCGACGTCGGTATCAACCGCGTTCCGGCCCCGGAGAAGAGCGAGGGCAAGTCCAAGCTCGTCGGCGATGTCGCCTTCGAGGAATGCGCCAAGGTGGCCGCCGTCATCACTCCGGTCCCCGGCGGCGTCGGCCCGATGACCATCGCCATGCTGATGGCCAACACGATCATCGCCACCTACCGCAAGCTAGGCCGCAAGGCGCCGAAGTTTTAAGAGGTATGTCGGGGGCGGCGCCTCGGTTGGCCAAGCAACCACCCACACCCTTCGGCCCCGCGCTCCTCTCTCTCCTTCGTCATGGTCGGGCTTGACCCGACCATCTCCCAGACCATCCACGCGGTGGGGATCGGTGGACGCTCGGGTCAGGCCCGAGCATGACGGAGTGTGGAGCGGGCGAGGTCGCTCCAGCGAAAGCTTGCCTGCTGAGAGCCTTCCTTCGCGAACCTTTTTCATCGAGAGCGGTTCGTTGCAGCAGGCGCGCCATACCGCCCTCATTTCCTCCCCGGCGCAGGCCCGGTCGAAGCCCGAACGATCAGTTCGGTGCGCCACAATTCCTGTTCCACCGCATCCGAAGGCTGGCTGATCCGTGAAATCAGTCGGCTCGCGACCCGCGCACCGGCCGCGCGCAGCGACGAGCGCGTCGTCGTCAGCGGCACCATGAAGTTTTCCGGCTTCAGCATCGGCAGAACATCGTCGTGCGCGATGATCGAGATATCCTTGCCGATCGTCAGGTTCGCCCTGTTGATGGCCCGGACCGCCCCGAGCGCCATCACCGTACTGGAGCAGAGCACCGCCGTCGGCGGCTCCGGGTTGGCGAGAAAACGCTCCATCGCCCGGTAGCCGTATTCGTCCGTCATCAGCGAGTTGTGCGACAGCGCCTCGTCGAAGGCGAGGCCGTTTTCGTCGAGTGCGCGCACCATGCCCTTCTTGCGGCGAATGGCGAAGGTGAGATGGCCGTGGCCGTTGATCAGGCCGATGCGGCGGTGACCAAGCTGGATCAGGAGCCGCGTTGCCTCGTAGAAAGCGCCGGTATTGTCGATGTCGAGGAAGGGATAATCGGTCGCCTGATCGATGGTTCGCCCATGCACCACGAAGGGGATCGAAAGCGATTTCAGCATGGCGATGCGCGGGTCGTTCGCCCGGACATAGGCCAGGAACAGCGCATCGACATTGCCGCTCGCCGCCAGCCGCTTGAACGTCTGCTCCTCGTCTTCCGGCGCACTCGGATTGAGCACGAAATGGAAGTCGTGGCGCACCGCTTCTTCACCGAGTCCGGCCAGGAATTCGCCGAAATGCACGTCCGAATCGATGCCCTGCGCAATCGGCATGACAAGGCCGATCGAGCCGGCGCGGCCGGTGGCAAGCCGCTGGGCAGCACGGTTCGGCCGGTAGCCCGTCTCGCGCACGGCGCTCAGTACCCGCTGGCGGGTCTCGGCATTGACCTCCGGATAGCCGTTCAGCGCGCGGCTGACGGTCGTCTGCGACAGGCCCAGCATCTCCGCAAGCTTCTTCAAATTCACGCTCATGAACAGCGCCTCCTCCTCAAAGCGCTTTGATGCCTGGTCGGATTCCTCGCCTCGAATGCCAGACACAGCAATTTTCTACCACCACTGCAAGGAGTGACAAAGGAAAATAGCCTTTGTTGCGTTGCAAACCTTCGCTGCAACAGCGTAATTCCGGGTGAAATACACGAAATGAGGGAACCCTCTTGACTCCACATGGGTCGCGATGGTTTCTTACCGTTTCAAAGCGCTTTGAATTGTGCGCTTGTTTGAGGCTTGGCGTCAGCTGCGCCGGGCGTTTCTTGGGAGGACGAGACGTGAAAAAGACATTCCTGATGGGAGTGGCCGCGCTGGCGCTTATCGCAGGTGCCGCCAATGCCGCCGAGCTGAAGTTCAAGCCGGGCGAGGATCAGAAGTTCAACTGGGCAAGCTTCGAAGAGTTCAAGAAGGGCCATGACCTCAAGGGGCAAACGCTGACGATCTTCGGGCCGTGGCGCGGCGAAGACCAGGCGCTGGCCGAATCGATGCTCGACTATTTCCGTGACGCGACCGGCGTCGACGTCAAATATTCCTCGTCCGAAAACTACGAACAGCAGATCGTCATCGACACCCAGGCGGGCAGCCCGCCGGATGTCGCCATCCTGCCCCAGCCGGGCCTGATCGCCGACCTCGCTTCCAAGGGTTATCTGACGCCGCTCGGCGAAGAAACCCAGAAGTGGCTGCTCGACAACTACGCCGCCGGCCAGTCCTGGGTCGATCTGTCGACCTATGCCGGCAAGGACGGCACCAAGGCGCTCTATGCGTTCCCCTACAAGATCGACGTGAAGTCGCTCGTCTGGTACGTGCCGGAGAACTTCGAGGACGCCGGTTACGAAGTTCCGAAGACGATGGAAGACCTGAAGGCCCTGACCGAAAAGATCGTCGCCGACGGCGGCACCCCGTGGTGCATCGGCCTCGGCTCCGGCGGCGCGACCGGCTGGCCGGCGACCGACTGGGTCGAAGACCTGATGCTGCGCACCCAGTCGGCAGACGTCTACGACAAGTGGATCAAGAACGAGATCCCGTTCACCGATGCGGCCGTCACCGGCGCGATCGATGAGTTCGGCTGGTTCGCCAAGAACGACAAGTTCGTCGATGGCGGTGCCGCTGCCGTTGCCGCGACCGACTTCCGCGACAGCCCGAAGGGTCTCTTTGCCTCGCCGCCGAAGTGCTACCTGCACCATCAGGCATCGTTCATCCCGTCCTTCTTCCCGGAAGGCACGGTCGTCG
Organism: Rhizobium sp. Root1212; assembly: GCF_001424985.1. Taxonomy (GTDB): domain Bacteria; phylum Pseudomonadota; class Alphaproteobacteria; order Rhizobiales; family Rhizobiaceae; genus Pararhizobium. The sequence continues at coordinate 722,384 of NZ_LMDA01000001.1, read as the reverse complement.
GCCAGGATGCGGATTTCTTCTACATGCCGCCCTATGCCAGCAAGCCGGATCTCGGCAACCCGGTTCTCGGTGCCGGTACGCTCGCCATGATCACCAAGGATACGCCGGCCTCGCGCGCCTTCATCGAATTCCTGAAAACGCCGATCGCCCACGAAGTCTGGATGGCCCAGTCGTCCTTCCTGACGCCGTTCAAGAGCGCCAACAAGGACACCTATGCCAACGGCCCGATGAAGAAGCAGGGTGAAATTCTTCTTGGCGCCACGACCTTCCGCTTCGACGGTTCCGACCTGATGCCGGGCAAGATCGGCGCGGGCGCGTTCTGGACCGGCATGGTCGATTATGTCGGCGGAAAGTCCTCCGCCGATGTCTCGGCCGACATCCAGAAGGCCTGGGACGCCATCAAGTAAACCTATCCCAACATGAGTTCCGCCGGCTTGGCCGGCGGAGCTTCCAAGGCCTCGATGAGGGAGGAGCGCCTGCGGTCGCAATGCTGCCGGCGTAACGCGGATGCCGCGCAAGGCGGCACTCGTGCAGGGGATGCAGAGGGCAGGCCGGCTTACGGTCGTCCGTTCCTGGGGAGGAAATTGCCGTGCAGCAATTGATTTACGCCATCTTGACCATGGCGGCGGGCGTGCTGGCCTGCGTCGCCTATTTCTTCGGGACGAACTGGGTCCTCGACCAGATATTTCCCTCCAAGGGACGTTCGGGCGCGCAGGCCTCAAAAAACCTGCGCATCACCAATGCCATCCGCCCCTGGCTTTTTCTCGGGCCTGCGCTTTTCGCGCTCACCATCTACCTGATCTATCCAGTGATCGAATCGGTCTGGCTCGCCTTCCACGATCGCAGCGGCCAGAATTTCGTCGGCGTCAGCAACTTCGTCTGGATGGTCAATGACGGCGAATTCCGCCAGTCGATCTTCAACAATTTCCTCTGGCTGCTGGTCGTGCCGGCCGCGGCCACCTTTTTCGGCCTGATCATAGCCGCGCTCACCGACCGTATCTGGTGGGGCAATATCGCCAAGACGCTGATCTTCATGCCGATGGCGATCTCCTTCGTCGGCGCATCGGTCATCTGGAAGTTCATCTATGACTACCGGGCGGAAGGGTCCGAACAGATCGGCCTGCTCAACGGCATCGTCGTTGCCCTGGGCGGCTCGCCGGAAGCCTGGATCACCATTCCCTTCTGGAACAACTTCTTCCTGATGGTCATCCTCATCTGGATTCAGACCGGTTTCGCCATGGTCATCCTGTCGGCGGCGTTGCGCGGCATTCCGGAAGAGACGCTGGAAGCCGCCGTCATCGACGGCGCCAACGGTCTGCAGATTTTCTTCAAGATCATGATCCCGCAGATCTGGGGCACGATCGCCGTCGTCTGGACGACGATCACCATCCTGGTCCTCAAGGTGTTCGATATCGTTCTGGCGATGACCAACGGTCAATGGCAGAGCCAGGTGCTCGCCAATCTCATGTTCGACTGGATGTTCCGGGGGGGCGGGGATTTCGGCCGCGGTGCCGCGATAGCCGTCGTCATCATGGTCCTCGTCGTCCCGATCATGATCTGGAACATCCGCAACGCCCGCAAGGAAATGGGAGGCCACTGAGATGATAGGTGCTGCACGTTCTCCCCTGATGTGGATTGTCCACGCGTCGGTTCTGCTTCTCGTCCTGATCTGGACGCTGCCGACCGCCGGCCTTCTCATCTCCTCGCTGCGCGACAAGGACCAGCTCGCCGTTTCCGGCTGGTGGACCGCGCTCTCCAGCTCGACCCGCAACGACGTCTTCCGCGCCCCGACCGCCGAAGCCCAGGTCGAGCGCGACGGCAAGTTCGTGATCTCGGGCAATGTCCGTGACAGCGACGCCGGAAAGGTTTCGGCCTTCGGCATATCCAGCCGCGAACCCGTTGCCTTCAAGGCCGGGGAAACGGTCGATCTCGCCGACGGCGCGAAGCTGACGGTGCAGGAAGACGGCAGCTACGAGATCGTCTCGGATAAATCCATGGAAGGCGCGCGTGGCCAGCGCATCTTCTTCACCGCCTCCACGCCGCCCCGCTTCACCCTCGACAACTACCACGAAGTGCTGAATGCCGAAGGCATCGGCGCCTCCTTCATCAACTCGCTGACGGTCGCCATTCCCTCGACCATCATCCCGATCCTGATCGCCGCCTTCGCCGCCTATGCGCTGGCCTGGATGGAGTTTCCGGGCCGCTCCCTGCTGATCGCGGTTGTCGTCGGCCTGCTCGTCGTGCCGCTGCAGATGTCGCTGATCCCGCTTCTGAAGCTCTATAACGGCGTCGGTGGCTTCTTCGGGGTGCCGGCCAAGACCTATATGGGCATCTGGCTTGCCCATACCGGCTTCGGCCTGCCGCTAGCCATCTATCTCCTGCGCAACTACATGGCCGGCCTGCCGCGCGAAATCATGGAATCCGCCCGCGTCGATGGCGCGAGCGACTTCGACATCTTCGTCAAGATCATCCTGCCGCTCTCCTTCCCGGCGCTCGCCTCCTTCGCGATCTTCCAGTTCCTTTGGACCTGGAACGACCTCTTGGTGGCCATGGTGTTCCTCGGCACGGGCAACAACGAGCTGGTCCTCACCGGTCGCCTCGTCAATCTCTTGGGTAGCCGCGGCGGCAACTGGGAAATCCTGACGGCGTCGGCCTTCATCACCATCATCGTTCCGCTGATCGTCTTCTTCAGCCTGCAGCGCTACCTTGTGCGCGGCCTGCTGGCGGGCTCGGTCAAGGGCGGCTAAAGCAATTCCGGGAAAAGTAGGCAGCGATTTTCCGCCTGGAATTGCGTAAAGACAGAGAGCACAGGACGACAAGCGAAATGAACATGACCGTATCGAAACCGGGCGAAACCCTGCTGACCCCCGACCGGGACTGGTGGCGCGGCGCGGTGATCTACCAGATCTATCCGCGCAGCTACCAGGATTCCAACAGCGACGGCATCGGCGATCTCAGGGGCATCACCGCAAGGTTGCCTTACGTCGCCTCGCTCGGCGTCGATGCGATCTGGATTTCGCCGTTCTTCACCTCGCCGATGAAGGATTTTGGTTACGATGTCTCGGACTACCGCGGCATCGACCCGCTCTTCGGCGAACTTGCCGATTTCGACGCGCTGATCGCCGAAGCCCATCGCCTCGGTATCCGGGTGATGATCGATCTCGTGCTGTCTCACACCTCCGACCAGCATCCCTGGTTCGTCGAAAGCCGCTCAAGCCGCTACAATCCCAAGGCTGACTGGTATGTCTGGGCGGATTCCAAACCCGACGGCACGCCGCCGAACAACTGGCTGTCGATCTTCGGTGGCTCAGCTTGGGCCTGGGACCCGACGCGCCTGCAATATTACATGCATAACTTCCTGACCTCGCAACCGGACCTCAACCTCCACAATCCCGAGGTTCAGGACGCGCTTCTTGGCGTCGAGCGTTTCTGGCTGGAGCGCGGCGTCGACGGCTTCCGCCTCGATACCATCAACTTCTACTTTCACGACAAGCAGCTGCGCGACAACCCGGCGCTGGCGCCGGAGCGCCGCAACGCCAACACCGCGCCGGCGGTCAATCCGTACAATTATCAGGAACATCTCTACGACAAGAACCAGCCGGAAAACCTCGCTTTCCTGCGCCGTTTCCGCGCCGTCATGGACGAGTTTCCGGCCATCGCCGCCGTCGGCGAAGTCGGCGACAGCCAGATCGGCCTCGAGATCGCCGGCCAGTACACCTCCGGCGGCGACAAGATGCATATGTGCTACGCCTTCGAGTTCCTGGCGCCCGATCCGCTGACGCCGGCCGGCGTCGCCGAGGTGCAGCACGCCTTCGAGCGGGCCGCACCGGAAGGCTGGGCCTGCTGGGCCTTTTCGAACCACGACGTCGTGCGCCACATCACCCGCTGGGGCCAGGATATCGCCGGTCGCGACGCCCATGCGAAGTTCCTCGCAAGCCTGCTGATGACGCTACGCGGCTCCGTCTGCATCTATCAGGGCGAGGAACTGGGCCTGACCGAAGCCGATCTCGCCTTTGAAGACCTGCAGGACCCCTACGGCATCCAGTTCTGGCCGGATTTCAAGGGTCGCGACGGTTGCCGCACGCCGATGGTCTGGGATGCGAAGCAGGCAAATGGCGGCTTCAGCGCCGCCAAGACCTGGCTGCCGGTGCCGCCGGAGCACGTTGCCCGCGCCGTTTCGGTGCAGGAGCAGGATATGCGCTCCGTGCTGCAGCACTATCGCCGCTTCCTCGCCTTCCGCAAACAATATCCGGCCTTCGCCAAGGGCGAGATCGACTTCCGCCCCTATCAGGCGCCGGTGCTCGGCTTCACCCGCACCCACGGCAACGAAACCATCTTCTGCCTCTACAATATGAGCGGCGAGGCGGCGACGGTGGAGCGGCCGGCCGAAATACTGGAAGTGCTGCAGGGGCATGGATTTGCATCTGAACTCGGCGAGGAACGCATCACGCTGCCGGCGTGGAGCGGGTTTTTCGCGCGGTTTGTCTGACAGTCAAAGCGGCCTTGGAAAAAGGCCGGATATATCGGGAATGAAGGGGAGGATGGCATGGCAGGTCTTGAGCTGAAGAATATCCGCAAGTCCTACGGCGCGGTAGACGTGATCCACGGTATCGACCTGGAGATCAGGAAGGGCGAATTCGTGGTTTTCGTCGGCCCCTCGGGCTGCGGAAAATCGACCTTGCTGCGCATGATCGCCGGTCTTGAGGAAATCAGCGGCGGTGACATGTTCATCGAGGGCGAGCGCGTCAACGATGTACCGCCGTCGAAGCGCGGTATCGCCATGGTGTTCCAGTCCTATGCGCTCTATCCGCATATGACCGTTTACGACAACATGGCCTTCGGCATGCGCATCGCCAAGGAGAGCAAGGAAGAGATCGACCGCCGCGTGCGCTCGGCCGCCGACATCCTGCAGCTCACCAAATATCTCGATCGCCTGCCGAAAGCCCTTTCCGGCGGCCAGCGCCAGCGCGTCGCTATCGGCCGCGCCATCTGCCGCAACCCGAAGGTCTTCCTCTTCGACGAGCCGCTGTCGAACCTCGACGCGGCCCTGCGCGTCGCCACCCGCATCGAGATCGCCAAGCTCTCGGAAGCCATGGCCGACACGACGATGATCTACGTCACCCACGACCAGGTGGAAGCGATGACGCTTGCCGACCGCATCGTCGTGCTCTCTGCCGGCCATATCGAACAGGTCGGCGCCCCGCTCGATCTTTACGAGCGCCCGGCAAACCTGTTCGTCGCCCGCTTCATTGGCTCACCTGCCATGAACGTCATCCCGGCCAAGATCGTTGCGACCGGCCAGCAGACGACGGTGGAGCTGGTGGGCGGTAAACGCGACACGCTGGATATCCCGACGGCAGCCGCCGAAACCGGCAAGTCGGCAAGCTTCGGTGTACGCCCGGAGGATCTGCGCATTGCCGAAGGCGAGAATTTCCTGTTTGAAGGCACGGTCTCGATCATCGAGGCGCTGGGCGAGGTGACGCTGCTCTATATCGAAGGCCTTGTCGCCAATGAGCCGATCATCGCCAAGGTGCCCGGTATTCTTGATGTTAAGCGCGGCGCCAAGGTACGGTTTACCGCCGACAGGGCGAAGCTTCATCTCTTCGATGAGGCCGGCAAGACCTACCGCCGCTGATTTCATGCAATTTTCCTGAAAAGCCGCTGGCAAAATCGGCGGCTTTTTTGATGGCGACTCACCCTCTGTTAAATCTCACCTCCTAATATTGAGTGGGATCAAACGGAAGGGGACACGGAAATGGCAGGCGCAGTCGATCGCCCGACTTACCTCAGCAAGGAAGAGTCGTTCATGTATGATCGGGAAGCAAACTTCCCGATGGAAGACACGATGAACGATGCGCGGATCGAATATACCGAAAACGGGATGACCAATCTGTCCTCCCGCCGCTGCCAAATCATCAAGATTTCCAAGAGCAGCGCCGTGCTGACGATGCCGACCCAGTTCAAGCTGCCGCAGAATTTCTATCTCGACGTGCCGAGCGCCCGCATCGGCATGGTCGGCTGCCTCGTCAAGCGCGTTCACGCCAACAACGTGGTGGAAGCCCGCTTCCTGCGGCTGATCAGCGACCGCGATCTGAACCGCATCTTCGTCTATTCGACGCACCCCAATCATCGCAACCGCGTGCTCGATATTTACGGCTGAGGTTCGATTTTCCCGATTGATGCAGCTGGCGCTTGACTCTTTCGCTTCCGGGCGGATGTCATGGATGGCGTGTTGCAGCGGGGTGATCAAGCATGGAAAAACCCTACAGGCTTTCCTGCCATTGCGGCGATATCCGCTTCGAGGTCGATGCCGATCTCGAAGACCTGATCGAATGCAATTGCTCGACCTGCCGGCGCTCCGGTTTCCTGCACTGGAAAATCCCCGCCGACCGCATCACGCTGCTCGGCGAAAAGAAGCGGATGTCCACCTATGTCTGGCGCTGCGTCACCGAGGGTCATCATTTTTGCCCGACCTGCGGTGTCGCACTCTTGCGCACCGGCTATCCCGGCGACAAGGTTTCCGTCAATGCGCGCTGCATCGAGCATATCGATCTCTTCGAACTGAAGATCGAACGCTATGACGGCCGTCGGGACATGCACCCTGGGCCGTTGCCGTAGGGGGCGGTTGGCGTCGAGCAGGCCGCTTCACCCCCCTCTGCCCTGTCGGGCATCTCCCCCTCAAGGGGGGAGATTGGCAGGAGGCTGCCTCTCGCGCTGACAGAGGGGGGTGATGCCGCAAAATGCTGCGGTCTCGGCATTCAGTGAAACAGCACGCTCGCCCCATGATCCGCAGTTCCCGCAATCGCGCGGAACGGCGCGAACAACTCCCGGCCCATGCCGAATTCATTGTGCGACAGATCGGCCGTGACCGCCTCGCGTGCCGCAAATTCCTGCTGGTCGCCCAGCACCTCGATGGTGCCGGCAACGGCATCCAGCCGGATGATGTCGCCTTCGCGCACCTTGGCGATCGGGCCGCCATCCTTGGCTTCCGGCGTCATGTGGATCGCCGACGGCACCTTGCCGGAGGCGCCGGACATGCGGCCGTCCGTCACCAGCGCCACCGTCTGGCCGCGGTCCTGCAGGATGCCGAGCACGGTGGTCAGCTTGTGCAGTTCCGGCATGCCGTTGGCCTTCGGACCCTGGAAGCGCACGACGGCGATGAAATTGCCCTCCAGCTTGCCTTCCTTGAAGGCCGCCTGCAGCTCCGACTGGTCATGGAAGATCTTGGCCGGAGCCTCGATGATATGGCGTTCCGGCTTGACGGCGGATGTCTTGATGACCGCCTTGCCGAGATTGCCGGAAAGCATCTTCAGGCCGCCGGTGTGCTGGAACGGATGCTCGACGGTGGCAAGCACCTTCGGGTCGTGGCTGTGTTCCGGTGCCGGTTCGCGCAGCACGCCGCCATTGGCGCCGAGCTTGACGTCGATTGCGTAGGCATCGAGCCCCTGGCCGTAGACGGTACGCACGTCGTCATGCAGCAGGCCGCCTTTCAGGAGTTGGCTGATAAGATAGCCCATGCCGCCGGCGGCGTGGAAATGGTTCACGTCGGCAAGACCGTTCGGGTAGACGCGGGCAAGCAGCGGGATAATGTCGGAAAGCTCCGAAATATCCTGCCAGGTCAGCGCGATGCCGCCGGCGCGGGCCATGGCGACGAGGTGCATGGTGTGGTTGGTCGAGCCGCCGGTGGCATGCAGGCCGATGACGCCGTTGACGATCGAGCGCTCGTCGATCATCTCGCCGGCCGGCGTGAACTCGTTGCCGAGAGCGGTGATCGCAAGCGCCCGCCTGGTCGCTTCCTTGGTCAAGGCATCGCGCAGCGGTGTGCCCGGATTGATGAAGGAGGCGCCGGGCAGGTGGAAGCCCATGATCTCCATCAGCATCTGGTTGGAGTTGGCGGTGCCGTAGAAGGTGCAGGTGCCGGGGCCGTGATAGGACTTGGATTCGGCTTCCAGCAGCTCGTCGCGGCCGACCTTGCCTTCGGCATAAAGCTGGCGCACGCGGGCCTTTTCGTCGTTGGGCAGGCCCGTGGTCATGGGGCCGGCGGGGATGAACACGGCCGGCAGGTGGCCGAAGGTCATCGCCGCGATCATCAGGCCGGGCACGATCTTGTCGCAGACGCCGAGATAGACCGTGCTATCGAACATATTGTGCGACAGGCCGATGCCGGCCGCCATGGCGATCAGGTCGCGGGAAAACAGCGACAGCTCCATGCCCGGCTGCCCCTGCGTGACGCCGTCGCACATGGCGGGCACGCCGCCTGCGACCTGCGCGATGCCGCCGGCTTCATGCGCCGCCTGGCGGATCAGCGCCGGATAGGTCTCGAAGGGCTGATGCGCCGAGAGCATGTCGTTATAGGAGGTGATGATGCCGAGGTTCGGCACGGTGTCACCCGCCAGCGCGGCCTTTTCCGAGGGGGAACAGACGGCAAAGCCGTGAGCGAGGTTGCCACAGCCGAGAATAGAGCGGTGCACGCCCTTGGCGGCGGCGTTGCGCACGCGCTCCAGATAGGGCTCGCGATAGGGCTTGGAGCGCTCGACGATACGGGCGGTGATGGCGGCAATGCGGGAATCGACGGCCATGGCAATCCTGTTCCGGAGCGTTTCGCTCCTTGGCTTTGCGGCGCCTGCATCATCGAAAACGCGAGATGGCGTCGCGACACTTCGAAAAGGCTGCGCGACTTCCGCGCAGCCGGGAGATGACGCTTCCGGGTCTTGGGTCCCGGAGGGGCGTCAGGGTGCCCAGTAGACCTGCAACGGCGATGCGGCCCGGCGCAATATAGCGCGGATCGGCATTTCCGCCTCGTCTCCGGGCGCTTTCGCCTTGGCAAGAACATCCTTCTTGCCGTTGCCTTCGATATGCAGGATCAGAAGCCCGGCATCCTGAAGGCTGGAGAATGTGAATGTCAGGCGCGGCTCGCCCGCTCCTTCGGCTTCCATGGTGATGATCCCACGCGGGGTCGCGGCGTCAAGCGCTTCGGCAAGGCGCGTGCCGCCGGGGAAGAACGAGGCGGTGTGCCCGTCCGTTCCCATGCCGAGGATCACCACGTCGAAGGGCGCGCCGAGCGTGGTGGTCGCCTCGCTCGAAAGCCGGGCGGATTGCTCCGCATCGGCCGCCGCATGGTAGAGCGGCAGGAAGCGGGCGCTGCTTGCTGCGTTCCGCAGCAGATTGTCCATCACCAGCTTGTGGTTGGAACGATCGCTTTCCGGCGGCACGAAGCGCTCGTCGACCAGCGTGACCACGACCTTCGGCCAGTCGAGCGCGCGGGTGGACAGCATCTGGAAAAACGCCTTTGGCGTCGAGCCGCCGGAGACGACCAGCGTTGCCGTGCCGCGGGCGGCAATCGCGTTCGAAAGCGCCTTGGCGACGGCGTCGGCGAGCCCTTCAGCCAGCGCTGCGCCGTTTTCGTATGTATGCAAAACCTCCCCCATGATCGCTCCTCAGATCACTTCGTGCCAGGTGCGGCCGTCACGCTCGATCAGCGCGATGGCCTGGCTCGGCCCCCAGGTGCCGGCCGTGTAGGACTGCGGCTGCTGGCCGACATCGTCCCAGGCCTTCAGGATCGGGTCCACCCACTGCCATGCGGCTTCCACTTCGTCGCGGCGCATGAACAGCGTCTGGTTGTTCCTGACGACGTCGAGCAGCAAGCGTTCATAGGCATCGGCGGTGCGGGCCTTGAAGGCCTCGGCAAAGGTCATGTCGAGCGAGACGTTGCGCAGCCGCATGCCGCCCTGGCCGGGGTCCTTGATCATCAAAGACTGCTTGACGCCCTCATCGGGCTGAAGGCGGATGATGAGCTGGTTCTGGGCGATGCGGCCGGCGGCGTCGTCGAAGATCGAATGCGGGATCGACTTGAAGGTGATGACGATTTCCGACATGCGGCCGGCAAGACGTTTGCCCGTGCGGATGTAGAAGGGAACGCCGGCCCAGCGCCAGTTGCCGATCTCGGCCTTGATGGCAACGAAGGTCTCGGTGTTGGAAACCCCGCCTTCAAGCTCTTCCAGATAGCCCTTGACCGCGCCGCCGGCAGAGGCGCCGGCCTTGTACTGGCCGCGCACCGTCAGCTTCTCGACATTCTTGGCATTGATCGGCTTCAGGGCGCGCAGCACCTTCAGCTTCTCGTCGCGCACGGCTTCCGCGTTCATCGACGGCGGCACTTCCATGGCAACGAGGCAGAGCAGCTGCAGGATGTGGTTCTGCACCATGTCGCGCAGCGCGCCGGCCTTGTCGTAGTAACCGGCGCGGCTTTCGAGGCCGACGGATTCGGCGACCGTGATCTGCACGTGGTCGATATGGTCGGCATTCCACAGCGGCTCGTAGAGCGCATTGGCAAAGCGCAGCGCCATCAGGTTCTGCACCGTTTCCTTGCCGAGATAGTGGTCGATGCGGAAAATCTGGTCTTCGCGGAAGAACTTGCCGATCGTGTCGTTGAGTTCCAGCGCCGAAGCAAGGTCGCGGCCGATCGGCTTTTCGACGACGATGCGGGTCGATTTTGTGATCAGCTTGTGGTCGCGGATGCGCTCGGAAATATCGCCGAAAATGCCGGGGGCGACGGCGAGATAGAAGGCGCGCACGCGGTCCTTGCCTTCGTCCAGCAGGGCCTTCAGATTGTCCCATCCGAGGTCGGACTTGGCATCGACCGGCACGTAGAACAGCCGGTTGATGAAGGCCTTGACCTGGTCTTCCTGATACTCGCCTTCCTTCAGATATTCCTTGAGGGCGGTATCGGCGAACTTGCGGTATTCCTCGTTGGTCAGCGTGCTGCGCGAAGCGCCGATGATCCGGGTCGGCTCGGAAAACAGGCCGTCGAGCTGGCGGTGATAGAGGGCCGGCAGCAGCTTGCGCTCGGCGAGGTCGCCCGTGCCGCCGAATACGACATAGTCAAAGGGCTCGACAGGAATGATCTGGCTGCTCATGGGGTTTCCCAATCTCTGTTCGTCTGGGGGCTATATAATCTAATCGATTTAAAAGCGCTAGTGTGCGACGCAATAAAATGCGGATCGGGCGGTTTTTGCCTTTGCCGCCGGCAAAAAGACGCTGACCGCAGATGGCGAAAGGCGCGGCATCTTCCTTCTCCCCGCTTGCGGGGAGAAGGTGCCCGACAGGGCGGATGAGGGGCCTTCACGGATGAGGTTTGCCCCTCACCCTAACCCTCTCCCCGCAGGCGGGGAGAGGGGGCGACGGAGCAAGACCGTCCCGTCAGAATTTGTCGCGCAACGCATACCAACTGAGGGCGAAAAACAGAAGCACGGAGCGGAATTTCGGCCCGCCCGGAAAGCCCGGAATATTCAGCTCGCGATAAAGTTCGAGTTCCGTCGTCTTGCCGGAAACAAGATCGGCATAGAGCTTGCCGCAATAGTTGGACAGCATCACCCCATGGCCCGAATAACCGCCGATGGAGGTCACCCCCGGCATGACCTCGCGCACGAAGGGCTCGCGCGGCAAGGTGATGCCGACCGAGCCGCCCCAGGAATGGGTCATCTCGATATTGGCAAGGTTCGGATAGATCTCGGCGATCTGCCGGCGGATATGGTCTGAAATGTCGCGCGGATTGTCGGCCGTATAGGCCTCGCGTCCGCCGAAAAGCAGCCGGCCGTTCTTCAGCCGGCGGAAATAGCGCACGACGAAACGGGAATCCGCCACCGATTCGCCGCTGGGAATCACCGCCGGAAAATCGTCGAGCGGCCGGGTCGCGCCGATGAAGGAGCGGATCGGCATCACGTGATTGGCGGTGATCGGTTCGAGATTGCCGATATAGGCGTTGCAGGCGATCAGCGCGCGGTCGGCGCGGATGGTGCCGTGGTCGGTCTCGATGACGATGCGGCCACCCTGCCGGTCGATCTTCAGCGCCTTGGTGCGCTCATGGATATTAGCTCCTGCGGCCTGCGCCTGTTTCGCAAGGCCGACCAGCAGCTTCATCGGCTGGATATGGCCGGTTCCTGTATCGCGCACGCCGAAAAGATAATGCGTCGAGCCCAGCCGCTCGGCCGTCTCCCTGCCGTCCATGAAGCTGATATGCGGATAGTCGTAGCGGCTTGCGGCGATCTCGGCATTGGCCCGGTAGTATTTTTCCATCCCCTTCTTGTGGCAGACGGAAAGCTGGCCGGGCGAATAGTCGATATCGATGCCATGGGTTTCAGCGAAATCGAGCAGGTGCCGCTTGGCATTCTCGGCCATGTCGAACAGCGCTTTGGAGCGCTCGTAGCCGAGGGAGGATTCGGCCTCCTCCGGCCACCAGCGTTGACCGGTGCCGAGCTGTCCGCCATTGCGGCCGGAAGCCCCGTCGCCGAAGCGATAGGCTTCGACCAGCGTGACGCGCACGCCGTTCTTCGCCAGATTGTAGGCGGCCTGCAGGCCGGTGAAGCCGCCGCCGATAATGGCGACATCCGTTTCGGTGGAGCCGCTGAGCGCCGGATAGTCCGGCCGCTCGGCAACATCGTCCTCATACCAGGAAATCCCCGGCGAGATCGGGCTTTGCCATGCCATGGATAAGCCTCCCGTCAGACGTTGAGCAGCAGGTATTCCCGCTCCCAGGGGCTGATCACCTGCATGAAGGTCTCGAACTCGCCGCGCTTCACGCCGCCATAGATGGCGATGAACTCGGCGCTGAAGACCTCGTCAAAGGACGGCTCGGATTCCAGCAGCGACACGGCTTCAAGAAGGCCGCGCGGCAGTTCGATCGCGCCTTCGTTGACATTGTCGTCGGAGGGGGCGGATGGCTCCAGTCCCTGCACAATTCCGAGATAGCCGCAGCCGAGAGAGGCGGCGAGGGCGAGATAGGGGTTGGCATCCGAGCTTGGCAGCCGGTTTTCGACGCGCCGCGCTGCCGGTTCCGAAACCGGAACGCGGAAGGCGGTGGTGCGGTTGTCGTAGCCCCAGGCGTTGTTGACCGGCGCCGACATATCCGGCGTCAGGCGGCGATAGGAGTTCACGTAGGGCGCCATCATCGACAGCGCCTTCGGCACGTATTTCTGCATGCCGCCGATGAAGGAGAAGAACTCCTTCGAGGCCGAGCCGTCGGCATTGGAAAACAGGTTGCGACCGGTGTTGATCTCCACCACCGACTGGTGGATGTGCATGGCCGAACCCGGCTGCCCCTGCATCGGCTTGGCCATGAAGGTGGCATAGATGCCGTGCTTCAGCGCCGCTTCGCGGATCGTGCGCTTGAACAGGAACACCTGGTCGGCAAGCTCGATCGGATCGCCATGGCGCAGGTTGATTTCGAGCTGCGCCGGACCCTCTTCATGGATCAGCGTGTCGATCTCCAGCCCCTGCTTTTCGGAGAAGTGGTAGATGTCGTCGATCAGTTCGTCGAATTCGTTGACGCCGGCGATCGAATAGGCCTGGCCCCCTTGAATGGAGCGGCCGGAGCGACCTGTCGGCGGGCGCAGCGGATAGTCCGGGTCGTCGTTCTTGGCGACGAGGTAGAATTCGATTTCCGGCGCCACCACCGGCTTCCAGCCGCGCTGCTGGTAGAGATCGAGCACATGCTTCAGCACGTTGCGCGGCGTATAGGGCACGTTTTCGCCTGATGAACCCGCGATGTCGCAAATCACCTGCGCCGTCGGGTCGGTTTCCCAGGGAACGATGGAGAGGGTGGAAAGGTCGGGCACCAGCTTGATGTCGCTGTCGCGGCTGTCATAGCGGAAGTTGCCGGTTTCTTCGGGATACTCGCCGGAAATCGTGTGGCGATAGATCGCCGACGGCAGGGCAAGCGATGTGTTGGAAGTGAATTTCGAGGAGGGCATCATCTTGCCGCGCGGCACGCCGGCAATATCGGGGGTGATGCATTCGATGTCTTCAATGCCTCGGATTTTCAGCCAGTCGACGGCTTCCTTCCAGGTCTTGACCCCTCGGGGGGATTGCAGGGCTGCGGGTATTTTCGAAGTCTTTACATGCTTTTCTGTCTGACGGGCGAGGTTTCTCGTAGCGGGCATAAATCACCGGGTTTGGGTTCGGATACGGCATCATAGCCGGAGTTTGGCAATTGGCTAGGGGGGCTTCCGGGTCCCCGGAGGGGCTTTTTGCGCATTTTTCCGCCGGATTGACTTTCGTGGGCTGGACGTCGAAGGAAGGGAAAACGGGGTGTGGCGGTGAACGAAAATTACGATGTGGCGATAATCGGCGCGGGTGCGGCGGGCATGATGTGCGCGATCGAAGCGGGCAAGCGTGGCCGCCGGGTGATCGTGCTCGACCATGCGAAGGCACCGGGCGAAAAGATCCGCATCTCCGGCGGCGGCCGCTGCAACTTTACCAACATCCATGCCGGGCCGAAGGCTTTTTTGTCGTCCAATCCGCATTTCTGCAAGTCGGCGCTCGCCCGCTACACGCCGCAGGATTTTTTGGGCCTCGTCGAGCGTCACAACATCGCCTGGCATGAAAAGACGCTCGGCCAGTTGTTTTGCGACGACAGCGCCAAGGACATCATCCGCATGCTGCTGACGGAGATGAAGGCGGCGGGCGCCGTGCTGCGCCTCTCGACATCGATCGAGGCGGTAGAGAAGAGCTTGGGCGGCTTTCGCATCGCCACCTCCGGCGCCCGCATCGATTGCACCTCGCTGGTCATCGCGACCGGCGGCAAGTCGATCCCGAAGATGGGCGCCACCGGTTTTGCCTATAAGGTCGCCGAGCAGTTCGGCCTCTCCCTTATCGAGACCCGGCCGGGCCTCGTGCCGCTGACGCTCGATCCCGCCGAACTCGAACGGCTTGGCTCCCTCTCGGGCGTTGCCGTCGAGGCACGCGCCAGCGTCGGCAAGACCGCTTTCGATGAGGCTCTGCTCATCACCCATCGCGGCTTGAGCGGCCCTTCCATCCTGCAGATATCCTCCTATTGGCGCGAGGGCGGCGAGATCGGCATCCGGCTTCTGCCCGGCACGGATATCGCCCAGACGCTCAAGGATGCCCGCCGCGGGCAGGGCAAACAGGCACTGCAGACCGTGCTTGCCGAACATCTGCCGAAGCGGCTCGCCCAGTTCTTCGTCGAAAACGCCGGGCTTTCTGCAAAGACGCTCGCCGATCTCTCCGACAAGGCCATCGACGCCTTCTGTAGTGGCCTCACGGACTGGCGCATCAAGCCAGCCGGCTCCGAAGGCTACCGCACAGCGGAAGTGACGCTCGGCGGCGTCGATACGTTCGGCCTCGATTCCCGCACGATGCAGGCGCGCACCGTCGCGGGGCTTTACTTCATAGGTGAATGCGTCGATGTCACCGGCTGGCTCGGCGGCTATAATTTCCAGTGGGCCTGGGCATCCGGCTTTGCTGCCGGGCAAGCCGCCTGAAAAAGCCGGCATCTTCAGCCGTTGTTAAGGGATATGCCGGAACGTCGTCTTTGACCGGCAGGATCGGCCGGCCCTTTACAGGGGTAAGAGGAAAACATTCTTCTCCTCTGCCGATCTTTACATGATGTGGGCTGGCCAACCGGATCGACCGGGTCTATTGTTGCTTTTGATGCGAAAGGATCTGACGTGATGACCGAGAACCGCCGCAAAGCCCGTGCGATCGCCATCGCCAAGGCAGAGGACAAGACCGCAAACGTCGTGATCGCCACGGCATCGCTTCTCGCTGCCTTCGCCGTTCTTGCCCTTGCCGCTTTCTCGGCGCTTTAAAAGCGCCTGTTCCGGCTCGGCCGGCAGTCCCCGCGGCCTTTGTTTACCCGGCTTTTGCCGCTGAAACGCGGCATCAAACGATTTAATCGTACTTTTTATTTAAAATTAATCCTTGTCGTTAAAAACTGGCTTCATCAGGAGTCTGCAACGGCGGGCAACCCGAAGGTTGCGCCGCATAGCAATGAGTGCCCCGGCAGACTGGCGGCTATTCCCCGCATGTTCGTGTTCAAATCACCAGTTTGCCAGCCACCGTAGGAAGATCCCAAAGAGGATCGGGGAGGGGCGGGTGCAGGCTGAAAGCCAGGGTGTGCCATGTTCATCGACAGAATTCTTGCCCGCTTCAAAATCCAGACGAAGGTGCTTTTGTTCATCCTGCCCTTCGTCGTCAGCATCTGTGCCGTCGGCATCACCGGTCTTTATGCGTCGGGATTGCTGCAGGGCCGTATGGAAATTTCCAACAGCGTCCTGCAATCCCTGAACGGCTTCAAGGACGTCTACGCCGGCATGAGCCAGTTTCTCCAGCACACGACGGAGGAAAACCGCGACGGCGTCTACACCAAGCTTTCCGCCCAGAAGGAAGTGCTGGCCGATACCGTCGACGGCCTCGACGCTCATGCCGACAAGACCAAGCTTGTCGATGCGCAGGCCAGGACCCAGGATGTGGAAGCTCGCATCGACGGCCTCTGGCAGCTTTATGTCGGCGAAGTCGCCTTGCGCGAGGCCATGGGCAAGAACCTCAATTTCCTCGCCGGTGAGCAGGTGAAAATCCTTGAGGAAGCCACCAAGATGCAGCGCGCCGTCCGTCAGGACGAGAACACCGCCAAGAGCATGTTGCGCGAAGCCGATCGGCTGACCGTCGCCAGCAAGTTCTTCGCCGATTTCGGCTCCGACTATTCGCGGGCGGCGACGCCGGAAGACCAGCTGAAACTGGTCAAGGAGCGTTTCCCCCAGATCAACAAGACCGAGCGCTCGATTGCGACCGTGCTACCGAAATCGCAGAAGGTCGTTGCCGAAACCATCAAGAAGACGGCGACCGAGCTTTCCGGTTACCTCTCCTCCACCGACCCGGCTGATATCACCGTGCCGGAAATCACCCGCCGCGTCTCGCGCTTCCGCCAGGTGTCGATCCAGCTTTCGGGTGCCGCCGGTGAAAAGATGCGCGAAGCCACCCGCATCTTCGGCGAACTCGACGAGCCGATCATCCGCTCCGAGGCGATCCTGCTTGCTACCCGCAAGCTGGTGAACTCCATCTATGCGATCCAGATCGCGTCCGCCCGTTTCCTCGGCGTCACTTCCGATGACAACCGCAAGAGGCTGCTGAGCGAAATCGCCATCGTCCAAAGCGACATGCAGGCTCTTCGCGGCAGCGCCAGCGGCCTTACCTTCTTCGATGAGGTGGCCGACGCCCTCGTGCCGGCCTTGAAGAAAATGGAAGACGACAGCGCCGCTCTGGTCGATACCAGCGCCAAGCGGTCGCAGCAGTTTACCGAGGCCGGCACCGCCATCGACCTGATCTGGAACCAGCTCAGCGATTTCGCCGAAGAGCAGAAGAATAGCGCCGGTGTCGAGCGCGACAAGGCCAATCAGGTCTCGGTGCTCGCAACCGTGCTCGGCATCGTCATCGCGCTCGTTGCCGGCGGCGCGCTGGTGCTGACGCTGAAAGGCCCGATCGGCCAGATCACAACGGCGATGCGCAAGCTGGCCGATGGTTTCGTCGATACCAATATCTCCGGCGAAGCCCGCCGCGACGAAATCGGCGACATGGCCCGTGCACTCGGCATCTTCAAGGAAAATGCGCTTTCGAAAATCCGCATCGAGGCCGAGAGCGAGGAGCAACGCACCGCTGCCGAAGCCGAACGCTCGCGCAACGATGCCGAAAAACGCGAAACCGATCGCCAGATCGACTTCGCCGTCAATGCGCTGGCAGCGGGCCTCGGCCGCCTTGCCGCCGGTGACCTGTCGCGCCAGATCGAAACCCCGTTCACCGGCCGCCTCGAACAGTTGCGTCAGGATTTCAACGTCTCGCTGACCCGTCTGCAGGACACGCTCGGCCAGATCCGCGGCAATGCGATGTCGATCCAGCGCAGCGGCGGCGAAATGCGCCACTCTGCCGACCAACTCTCCAAACGCACGGAGCAGCAGGCCGCTTCGCTGGAGGAAACCGCCGCCGCCGTCGACCAGATCACCACCACGGTCCGTTCGTCCGCCGAGCGCGCCCATGAGGCCAACACGGTCGTCGTCCAGACGAAGCGCAGTGCCGACAGTTCCGCAGCCGTCGTCGGCAATGCCATTGAGGCCATGGGCCGCATCGAAGGCGCATCGCGCCAGATCGAGCAGATCATCGAGGTGATCGACGACATCGCCTTCCAGACAAACCTGCTTGCGCTCAATGCCGGCATCGAGGCCGCGCGGGCCGGCGAAGCGGGCAAGGGTTTTGCCGTCGTGGCGCAGGAAGTGCGTGAACTCGCCCAGCGTTCGGCCGCCGCCGCCCGCGAGATCAAGGGGCTGATCGAGAAATCGACGCAGGAGGTCAGCGCCGGTTCGCATCTGGTGCAGGAGACGGGCGCCGTCCTCGCCTCGATCAGCCAGCAGATCGTCACCGTCAGCCACCATGTGGAGATGATGGCCACCGCCAGCCGCGATCAGGCGGCGGCGCTTGCCGAAGTCAACGGCTCCGTCAACCAGATGGACCAGATGACCCAGCAGAACGCCACCATGGTCGACCAGCAGACCAATGCCTGCCGCTCGCTTGCCAATCAGGCCGATACGCTGATGATGCTGGTGGAGCAGTTCCGGCTGGAGCCGGAAGGCGCCTCGCAGGGGTACACCCGCGCCGCCTGAGAAGTCTGCATTCATTCACGAAAATGCCCGGCCATCGTGCCGGGCATTTGCATTTCAGGGGCGAGTGAAGAGGACGGCAAGCCGGCGCAGTTTGCGCTTGAAGCGGATACCCCGCGCCTCCGGCTCGGCGCAACGCTGACGGCGCATTTCGTAGTGCCGGGCAATCTGGTCAGTCATCACAGCCATTGCGATCATGTCGTTCATCGCTTTTTCCTTTCGCATTCGGCCGCTTTCCGCGGACGGAAAGCTCTTGAGAACGCTGAAAAGGTATCGAGCTATTTTTGATTTACATACGCAATAAATCAGATACTATTTTTCAATTATGAAAGACATCGATTGGGACATCTACAAGGCTTTCCTCGTCGTCGCCCGCACCAACGGGCTGACGGGGGCGGCACAGGCGACGGGGCTCAGCCCCGCCACCATAGGCCGCCGCATGCTGGAACTGGAGGAGAAGACCGGCCGTTCGCTGTTCCTGCGCAGCCAGACCGGCTATGCGCTGACGGCCGATGGCCGCGCCCTGTTCGACCAGTTACAGGAGATGGAGGCGGCGGCCCGCAAGCTCGACCACTGGCACCGCGAGGCCGAGGGGCAGACGACGGTCAGGATCGCCGCCGGCACCTGGATTGCATGGCTGCTGTCGGAAAACTTCGCCGCGATCCGCAACGAGCGCGATCCGTTCCGCATCGACCTGCGCATCGGTGAAAGCCGCGCCAATCTCGCCTATCGCGAGGTCGATATCGGCATCCGCGCCTTCGAGCCGGAGGAACCCAATCTCGCAGCACGCCCGGTCGGCCTCGTGGCCTATGCACTCTACCGCCGCCGCAACATGCCGCGGGACGGCATCGTCGCCGTCAGCGAGGAGGAGGCGATCTCGACCTATCTGCGCTGGCCGCACCAGAACGCCGCAGACCGCATCGTCGTCTCCGCCACCCGACCGCGTTCGTTGCTAGACCTCATCCGCGCCGGTGCCGGGCAGGGGGTCTTGCCCTGCTTCGTCGGCGATCTCGACCCGGAGCTGGAGCGGGCGGGCGAGGAAATCCCGGCGCTCTCCCACCGGCAATGGATCGTCATGAACAATGACGACCGCCACCGCCGCGATATCCGCACGGTGGCCGATCGCATGACCAGGCTTCTGAAAAGCCACGCCGATATCTTCGCCGGAAAACGCCCGAGCCGGGCGCTCTGAAAAAGCAAAACCCCCGGCGGCAGGGCACCGGGGGCTTTGCTGGAGGAAGAGGGACCGAGGGTCAGCCCCGACTCTGCGTCACGATGACCGGGATCAGCAGGTCGCCCCAGTTTCCGGCGCCGCCATGGTGGCGGGCGGAGCGGACGAGTTCGACGGAAACCCCGGCCTCGACCGCCTTCATCACGGCGTGGTTCAGCCGGTGCAGGTCGTTGGCAACGGAGCGGATAGCGGCCTGCTGATCGGGGGTCATGGCGGATGCCTGTTCTTCGGCTCGTTCCTTGACGCGGGTCTGGACTGTCATGGCATTTCTCCTCTTTTCGGGGGTTGTTGAATTGAGCTTTTCAGGTTCCTCCCCACGAGGGAGAGGGACCACGGATGGTGCGGCATCTCCCTTCTCCCCGCCTGCGGGTAGAAGGTGGCCGATAGGCCGGATGAGGGGCTGGCGCCGCGGCATCTGTCTATGCCGGAGCTTTTTGCCCCTCACCCTAGCCCTCTCTCCGCAGGCGGGAGAGGGACGACTGAGGGTTACTCCGCCGCCGGGCGGAACTGTTCGTGTTCGGTCGATTCGTGCATGGCGGTCGTCGACGACTGGCCGCCGGTGATCGCGACAGACACCGCGTCGAAATAGCCGGTGCCGACTTCGCGCTGGTGCTTGGTCGCGGTGTAGCCGTTGGCTTCGGCTGCGAATTCCGCCTCCTGCAGCTCCGAATAGGCGGCCATCTGGCGATCCTTGTAGCCGCGGGCCAGTTCGAACATGCCGAAGTTCAGCTGGTGGAAGCCGGCGAGCGTGATGAACTGGAACTTGTAGCCCATCGCTCCCAGCTCGCGCTGGAACTTGGCGATCGTTGCATCGTCGAGGTTCTTTTTCCAGTTGAACGACGGCGAGCAATTATAGGCGAGCAGCTTGCCCGGATGCGCCTTGTGCACGGCTTCTGCGAACTTGCGGGCCTGTTCGAGGTCCGGCTTGCCGGTTTCCATCCAGATCAGGTCGCAATGCGGGGCATAGGCGATGGCGCGGGCAATGCACGGCTCGATGCCGTTCTTGACCTGATAGAAGCCTTCGACCGTGCGGCCCTTGTCCGTATCGACGAAGGGCTGGTCGCGCTCGTCGATATCGGAAGTGAGAAGCTTCGCGGCCTCCGCGTCGGTGCGGGCAACGATCAGCGTCGGGGTGCCCATGACGTCGGCGGCAAGCCGCGCGGCGTTGAGGTTGCGGATATGGGCCGCGGTCGGGATCAGGACCTTGCCGCCGAGGTGGCCGCACTTCTTTTCAGAGGCCAGCTGGTCTTCGAAGTGAACGCCGGCAGCGCCTGCCTCGATGAAGGCCTTCATGATCTCGAAGGCATTGAGCGGGCCACCGAAACCGGCCTCGGCATCGGCAACGATCGGCGCGAACCAGGTATCGACCGAAAGCCCGTTGCCTTCCGCGGTCTCGATCTGGTCGGCGCGCTGCAGGGTGCGGTTGATGCGCTTGGCAAGCTCCGGTGCGGCATTGGCCGGATAGAGCGACTGGTCGGGATACATGGCCGAGGCGGTGTTGGCATCGGCGGCAACCTGCCAGCCCGAGAGATAGATCGCCTTCAGGCCAGCACGTACCATCTGCATCGCCTGGTTGCCCGAGAGCGCGCCGAGCGCATTGACGAAGTCTTCCTCGTGGATGAGCTTCCACAGGCGATTGGCGCCCATTTCCGCCAGCGTATGCTTGATCTGGACCGAGCCGCGCAGCTTGAGGACGTCTGCGGGCGTGTAGGGGCGTTCGACGCCATCGAAGCGGCCCTGCGGTGCGCTGGGAACGAGATTGTAAAAATCAGTCATAACTCTCTCCTCATTGTCTGCGTCAGCTTCGGCCTTGGCCGAAAGTGAATTCGTTTGTCCTCTGGACGTGTCATATTGTTTACATCATCCCTTTCGCAGGTGCGAGAGAAATGGATTTATCCTGCGATGGAAAGAGGTTATCCTGTATTGCCTTTGACAAGATAATCTTGTAATTTTGTAAAAAATGTAAATTTGCCGATGCGGTCGATTTTGTAAAAGGTTTTGACAATGGCGGAAAACAAGATCTTCGCAGGCCCCCGCGTCCGGCGCATCCGCAACGCCCAGGGGCAGACGCAGACGGCCATGGCCGAAGCGCTCGGTATTTCGCCGTCCTACCTCAATCTCATCGAGCGCAACCAGCGGCCGCTCACCGTCCAGCTGCTGCTGAAGCTCGCTTCGGTCTACAAGCTCGATCTCGACGAGCTGCGCGGCGAAACCTCCGACAATATCGCCGAATTGCGGGCGATGTTTTCCGATCCGCTGCTGTCGGGAGAGCTGCCGGGCGATCAGGAATTGATCGAGGTGGCGGAGGCCGCGCCGAATGTCGCGAACGGCATCCTCAAGCTCTACCGCGCCTATCGCGAGCAATCCTCCCGGCTAAAGGACCTGAGCGGGCTTCTGGCGGAGGAGGGGCATATCACGGCCCTGTCCGGCGCCCGCCTGCCAGCCGACGAGGTGCGCGACGTATTTGAGGCGCGCTCCGGCTATTTCGAGGATATCGAGGCGGCGGCCGAGGCCTTTCACACAGCGCTCGCCCCGGCGGACGATCTCGGCGGCGCATTGAAAGAGTGGTTGCGCAAGACCCACGGCATGACGATCCGCACGCTGCCGGTGCATGTCATGCCCGACCTGCGCCGCCGCTTCGACCGCCATTCCATGCGGCTTTTCCTGTCGGAGCGGCTGTCGCTGCAAGACCAGTTGCGCGAGATCGCCATGGAGACGGCGCAGATCGCCTTCCATGAAGCGGTGTCGAAGGAACTCGACCGGCTGTCTCTGTCATCGGGCGAGGCCCGCCGTATCGCCCGCTTCGAGCTTGCCCGTGTCGCGGCGCTGGCGCTGATGATGCCCTATGGCAGTTTCCTCGCCGCAGCCCAGCGGCTGAAATACGATCTTTCGGCGCTGGCCGCCCGCTTCCGCGTGTCCTTCGAACAGGCGGCAAATCGGCTGACGACGCTGCAGCGGCCGGGGGCAACGGCCATCCCGTTCTTCCTGATGGAAATCGACAGCGCTGGAAACCGTCTGCGCCTCTCCGGCGCGCAGGGTTTTCCCAAGGCCCGTTTCGGCGGCAACTGCCCCAAGCTCAATGTCTTTTCCGCCTTCGCCCAGCCAGGGCAGGTGCTGGCGGAGCGGGCGGATATCTTTGGCGGCGGCGAGTTTCTGGTCGTCTCGCGCACCATAGAAGGACCGCAGGCGGGCTTTGGCGAGCGGGTGCGGCGCACGGCGTTGCTGATCGGCTGCGATGCCAGCCATGCCTCCGAGACCGTCTATGGCGAAAGCCCGCTGGCGACGGTCGCCGCGGGCACGGCCTGCCGTCTCTGCGAGCGGCAGGGCTGTCTGGCGCGGGCCGAGCCGCCGGTCACCCGGCCACTCGGCCTCGATGAAATGGTGACCGGCTTCAGCGCCTTCGATTTTCAATAGCTGACGGGGTGATGGCTCGGCAGCAGCGGCGCTTCGGTGGCAAAGCATTCCGAAGGCAGCCCGGTCGTATAGCCGCGGGTGATATGGGCGCGGGCGGCATAGACCGGGTTCTTCATCAGCACGGCATGTAGTTCCGGCAGGTTGTAATAGGGCACGCCGGGATAGAGGTGATGCTCGAGGTGGAAGTTGATGTTGTGCGGCGCAAAGAACAGCTTTTCCCAGAGATAGGGATAGACCGTGCGTGAACTGCCGAGTTCATCGGAATAATCCATGCTGCCGAAATGCTCGGCAACGCTGCGTACATAGAGGAACAGGCAGAAGAAGGTGAGGAACGGCACGACCCAGTAGGCCGCGAAATCCTGCCACAGCCCGAACACCGAGAAGATCACGCCGGCCACCACATAGAAACCGACGCGCAGCATTTTGTAGCTGCGGGTCGAGCGGTCATTTTCGCCGATGCGCTTGGAAACATGGATGATGTCGCGGATCGAATTGACCACGAAGAGATAACCGAGCAGCTGCACCACGCCGCGCCAGAGCTTTTGCGGAAAGGTGAACTGCGCCATACCCTGCTTCGACGACCAGTCGGGATCGTCCTCGGTATTGGTGTGCTGGTGGTGGGCGAGGTGGTTCATCCGGTAGCCGTCGACGGTGGCGAGGATCGGCCATGCAAGCAGCAAATCGCTCAGCCGGTCGCTCGCCTTGCGGTCGCGAATGATGCGGTAATGGGCGGCCTCGTGCAGCAGGCAGCCGAAGGCATGCATGCGGCCCGCGATTACCATGACGGCGGCGATATAGGCGAGCGGATGCTGCATATATTTGCTGAAGGCGATCGCCGCGGCGATCAGCGCCCAGTCGACACTGATGGCAAGAAGGGTCCGGTGGGGCTGTAGCACCGATAGCCGCTTCAATTCACGCGGATCGATCCACTGGGATTTCCTTGCCATGGCAAAACACTCCGAAACGCAGGCACACTGGAGACGGCCGCAAGGTGCCATCCCGATCAGGGTTAATCAATCGTAAACGCGGCGACTAAAGAGCGATGTAAAGATATGGTTAACCATGCGAGGGCGGCGGCGCCCCTGCCGGAAGGCCTCGATGTCGCGATGCCGAAACATACATTTTTTGAAGAGCTTGCTAAAATTGATACGCGCCTGAAGACGGGGACGATGCGCCGAAAAGCGCTTGTGGTTGTGCAAAAACATGCCTAACCTCAGCCGGCGCATAGAGTGGACTGCCCGGCGCGCGGCTTGCCGGAAGCGGACCAAAAAAACCAAGGGGAATTTTATGTCGCGTAAGATCGTTACAGCTTTTGCTGCGCTGATCCTTGCCGGATCGGCCTCCATTGCCAGCGCACAGGAGCGCGTGGTCAATGTTTTCAACTGGTCCGATTATATCGATGCCAGCATTCTCGAAGATTTCACCAAGGAAACCGGCATCAAGGTCGTCTACGACGTCTTCGATTCCAACGAAGTGCTGGAAACCAAGCTGCTTGCCGGCGGCTCGGGTTACGACGTGGTCGTGCCGACCGCGACCTTCCTGCAGCGCCAGATCGCTGCCGGCGTCTTCCAGAAGCTCGACAAGTCGAAGCTGCCCAATCTCTCCAACATGTGGGACGAAATCACCAACCGCGTCGCCACCTATGACCCCGGCAACGAATATGCCGTGGACTATATGTGGGGCACGACCGGCATCGGCTATAATGTCGACAAGGTGAAAGCGATCCTCGGCACCGACGAGAAGCCGACCTGGGACGTGCTGTTCAAGCCCGAAGTCGCCGCCAAGTTCAAGGATTGCGGCATTCACATCCTGGATTCCCCGACCGATGTGGTGCCCTCCGTTCTGCTCTATCTCGGCCTGAACCCGGACAGCCACGCGCCCGAAGACCTTGCCAAGGCGGAAGAGGCGCTTTTGAAAATCCGCCCCTACGTGCGCAAGTTCCACTCTTCGGAATATATCAATGCGCTGGCCAACGGCGATATTTGCCTGGCGATCGGCTATTCCGGCGACGTCTTCCAGGCGCGTGATCGCGCGGCCGAAGCCGATGCCGGCGTCAAGGTCGATTTCTCGATCCCGCCGACCGGCGCGCAGATGTGGTTCGACGTGATGGCGATCCCGGCCGATGCCCCGCATGCGGAAGAGGCGCACGCCTTCATCAACTACATGATGAAGCCGGAAGTCGTGGCCAAGGCCAGCGACTACGTGTTCTACGCCAACGGCAACAAGGCATCCCAGCAGTTCATCAGCAAAGATGTCATGGACGATACGGCGATCTATCCGCCGGCGGATGTGATGAGCAAGCTCTTCACGGTCACACCGTTCAGCGCCAAGGAGCAGCGCGCTCTGACCCGCATGTGGACCAAGGTCGTCACCGGCCAGTAACAGTGGAACAGACGAACTGCCCGGACCTCAAAAATCCGGGCAGTTCCTTAAGGGGCCCTGGAAAAGGCCCCGCGGCATCCATCATTCGGGGATAGATGATGAAATCACTCGGCAGTATCCGGCGCTCCTTCGCTCCCTGGGCGGACCCCGCGTCGAAGCCTTTCATTTCCTTTCGCAACGTCACCAAGAAGTTCGGGGATTTCGTCGCCGTCGACGACCTGTCGCTGAACATCTACACCCGCGAGTTCTTCGCGTTGCTCGGCGCGTCCGGCTGCGGCAAGTCCACGCTGCTGCGCATGCTCGCCGGCTTCGAGCAGCCGACCTCGGGCGAAATCATACTCGACGGCCAGAACCTGGCGGGCATTCCGCCCTATCGCCGCCCCGTCAACATGATGTTCCAGTCCTATGCGCTCTTCCCGCACATGACGGTCGAGACCAACGTCGCCTTCGGCCTGAAGCAGGACGGCATGCCGAAGCCCGAAATCGCCGCCCGCGTCGAACAGATGCTGAAGCTGGTGAAGCTCGAGAAATTCGCCAAGCGCAAGCCGCACCAGCTTTCCGGCGGCCAGCGCCAGCGCGTGGCGCTCGCCCGCTCGCTCGCCAAGCGTCCGAAGGTGCTGCTGCTCGACGAGCCGCTCGGGGCGCTCGACAAGAAGCTGCGCGAGGAAACCCAGTTCGAACTGATGGACCTGCAGCAGGAACTCGGCCTCACCTTCGTCGTCGTCACCCACGACCAGGAAGAGGCGATGACCATGGCCGACCGCATCGCCGTCATGGCCCATGGCAAGGTCGTTCAGGTCGCCACCCCCGCCGAAATCTACGAAGCCCCCAATTCCCGCTTCGTTGCGGATTTCATCGGCGATGTGAACATTTTCGACGGCACGGTGTCCGCCAATGCCGATGGCCGCGTGCAGATCGAAACCGCATCCGGTTTCCCGATCCGCGTCGTCGCTCCGGATGGGCCGGCCGCCGGCGCCAAGGCGGGTTTTGCCGTGCGCCCGGAAAAGATCAAGGTCAGCCGCGATGCGCCGCCCTCCGCCAATGCCGTCCGCGGCGAAATCTGGGATATCGGCTATCTCGGCGACATGACGGTGTTCCACGTCCGCCTGCCCGACGGCAAGGTGGTCAAAGCCTCCTCGCTCAATGCCGTGCGCGCGGTCGAGGACCCGATCGGCTACGATCAGGAGGTCTGGATTTCCTTTGCCGAGGATGCCGGCGTGGTCTTGAAGGATTGAGGCGATGAGCAAGCTCGGATCGGCCATCTTCAATCGCCTCGTCATCATCATCCCTTACGCCTGGCTGCTGTTCTTCTTCCTCATTCCCTTCGTCATCGTTCTGCGCATCTCGCTCTCGACGACGGCGGTGGCGATGCCGCCCTATACGCCGGTCTTCGACCTGAGCGCCGGCTGGTCGGCGCTGGTGCAGGGCATCAAGGAACTGTCCTTCGACAACTATGTCTGGCTGACGGAAGATGCGCTCTACGCCAAGGCCTATGTGTCGAGCCTGTTCATCGCGCTGGTCTCGACCATCCTGACCCTGCTGATCGCCTATCCGATCGCCTACGGCATGGCCCGCGCCCCGAGCGGCATCCGCCCGACGCTGCTGATGCTGGTCATTCTGCCGTTCTGGACGAGCTTCCTGATCCGCGTCTATGCCTGGATCGCGATTCTGAAGCCGGAAGGGCTGCTCAACCAGTTCCTGCTGTCGATCGGCGTGATCAGCGAACCGCTGATCATCCTCAACACCAACTGGGCGATCTATATCGGTATCGTCTATTCCTACCTGCCGTTCATGGTGCTGCCGCTCTATTCGGCGCTGGAAAAGATGGACAACAGCCTGACGGAAGCCGCCCTCGATCTCGGCTGCACGCCGATTTCGGCCTTCTGGCGGGTGACGTTCCCGCTGTCGATACCGGGCGTCGTCGCCGGCTGCCTGCTGGTGTTCATCCCGGCCGTCGGCGAGTTCGTCATCCCCGATCTGCTCGGTGGGTCCGAAACGCTGATGATCGGCAAGACCCTGTGGAACGAGTTCAACGCCAACCGCGACTGGCCGGTGTCCGCCGCCGTGGCGACGATCCTGCT
This sequence comes from Rhizobium sp. Root1212, assembly GCF_001424985.1. Lineage (GTDB taxonomy): Bacteria > Pseudomonadota > Alphaproteobacteria > Rhizobiales > Rhizobiaceae > Pararhizobium. Next base: position 694,836 of record NZ_LMDA01000001.1, on the reverse strand, counting down.
GCTCATTCTGGTGGTGCCGATCATGTTCTTCCAGCATGCCCAATCCAAGGCTGACGGGGAGGGCCGCTGATGTCGACCTGGTCCCGTTTCAACATCGCCTCGATCATCTTCGGCTTCGCCTTCCTTTACCTGCCGATCGTGCTTCTGGTGATCTTCTCGTTCAACGAATCGAAGCTGGTCACCGTCTGGGCCGGGTTCTCGACGCGCTGGTATGTGCAACTCCTGCATAACCAGGCGCTGCTCGAAGCCGCCTGGGTGACGATCCGCGTGGCGCTGATCTCGGCAACGATCGCCACCGTGCTCGGCACGCTCGCGGCGCTGGCCATGACGCGCTATACGCGCTTTCGCGGCCGCATGCTGTTTTCCGGCATGATCTATGCGCCGCTGGTCATGCCGGAGGTCATCACCGGCCTCTCCATGCTGCTGCTGTTCGTCGCCATCGGCTTCGACCGCGGCTTCTGGACGCTGACGCTCGCCCATATCACCTTCACCATGTGCTTCGTCGCCGTCGTCGTGCAGTCGCGGCTCCTGTCCTTCGATCGTTCGATCGAGGAGGCGGCGATGGACCTCGGCGCAACGCCGGTGGCGACCTTTCTGCAGGTAACCTTGCCGGTGATCGCGCCGGCGGTGTTCTCGGGCTGGGTGCTGGCCTTGACGCTGTCGCTTGACGATCTCGTGATTTCCAGCTTCACCTCGGGTCCGGGCGCGACCACGCTGCCGATGAAGATTTACAGCCAGGTGCGCCTCGGCGTGACGCCGGAAATCAACGCGATCTGCACGATCCTGATCGGCATCGTCGCCATCGGCGTGCTGATCGCCTCGGTGGTCTCGCGTCGCCGCGAAGCCCAGCGCGTCGCCGACGAGCGCGCCGCCTTCGCGCAGTAGATTACTCGCTCGGCAAGGTTGCCAGTGGTGAGATGACGGCATTCGGCCACGAGCCGCCCGCGAAGAAACGGGCGGCGGGCCGGGCCGGATCGTTTGTCGTGAGCGAGCCGGCCAGTGCCAGGCTGTTGCTGTGGAAGCGGATCATGCCCGTCAGCACCAGCGTCTGCTGGTCGCCGCGAAATTCGGCTTTGGTCAGCGTCGCGACGCCGTTTGCCAGCGTGGCGACGATATCGGAAGACAGGAGCGGGAATTCACCGTCAGCCGCCTCCGCCGCGTCGAAAAAACGGCCCTGCGCGATCAGCGACAGGAAGGTTTCGGTGTTGAAGCGGGTCAAGGTCCCGCCGCCGCCGCTGTAGCGGATATCGCCGCTTACATCCCGCGCTGTGATCGCATCGAGCGGCTTGGCGGTCGCGAGATTGAGGCTCAGAAGGCCGTCGCCCTGCAGCATCGGTCCGGTGAGCCCGAGATTTCCGGCAAGCGCCGCGAGATCGGCATTGCGCAGCGAAAGCTGCACCGATCCGCCCTTTTGCCCGCCGTCCTCAAGCGAAATCCGGCCGTCCAGCGATCCGCCGGCATAGCCGCTGTCGCCGATATCGAGCGATGTCCGCTCGCCATTGGCCATGATCCCGGCCGCGACATCCGTCAGTGTCAGGGGACCATAGCTTGCCGTCTGCGCCGAGACGCGGAGATCGAGATCGATGCCGCTCGTATGCCCGGCGGCATGCGAAACAAGTGGTGCAAGCGCCACAAACGGCTCCGCCCGCAGCTTGTCGAAGGCGAGCGTGCCGCTGAGCTTCGGGGCGACGCCGGCCTTCAGCGACAGATCGAGCAAGCCATTGGCGCTTGCCCCATCCAGCGCCAGCGCCAGATTGTCCATCTTGAAGCTGCTGGCCGTGCCGCTCACGCTCGCCTCGATCGACAAGGGGACGGTGGCGGCATCCGGCGCGACGGCGAAGCCGGTCCAGCGCTCGACCGCGTCCAGTGAGGGCACGCTGGCCTGAAGCTGGCCGTTCGCGGAGGGATATTGCCCGCCCACGCCTCTGCCCTCGAACTGAAAGCGAAAAGGCTGGGCCGACAGCGAAAGCTGCAGGCCGCTTTCCCGGCCGGAGAGGAAGGCCATCGGCGCATCGCAGATCGCAGTGATGGAAATAGCCTCGCCGTTGAGATCAGCCGAAAGATTGGCATTGAGGCGGGCCGTGGGCGTGCGCCATTCGATCGTGCCCGAAATCTGCTCGATACGCGCCGTGCGGCCGCTCGCATCGTCACGAATATCGAGGGTTCCCCCATCGATGACGATATCGCCGATCGGATCGCCGTGTCGGCTGCCCGTATCGGGTGCCGCAGCATCCCGGATCGCCTTGCTCATCCAGGTCGGCACCGGCCAGTTCAGCGTGCCGTCGACGGCGCGGCGGATGCTCAGCACCGGCTGGCGCAGGTGGAAATCGTAGAACACCGGCTTGCCGCTCAGCGCCGCGATGAGATCGAAATCCGCAGTGATGGAGCGGGCGGTCGCAAAGGGGGCGGAACCATCTTCGGTGTCGAAACGCACATCCGCCAGCGTCAGCGCCGGCCCCGGCCAGAAGCTGATGCCGGGCGTGCCTTCGATGGTGGCGCGCGCGCCGGTCCAGCGTGAAAGCGCGGTCTCCATGTTCTCCTTCACGAGGCTCACGGAAACGAAGAACGGCAGCACGATCTTGACGAGGGCGACGGCTACGAGAAAGAGGGCGGAGGTCCAGACGAGGCCACGCGAGCGCAGCAGGCGCCCCCAACTGTCCCGCCGGGCAAAAGATCGAAGAAATTCCGCCATTCCCGCCCCGACAATCCTTTCCGTGCGCCGCTTGCGCGCGCACTGGATAGGCTTTCGGGAAGAAGAAATCAAATCCGCGTCGAAGCCGCGTCGCATACAGGCTGGCGGGTCGTCCGGGCGCTGTTTATCTTGCGTTGCAGCAATGGCAGCCCGTTGAGGTGGAGGACAGGCATGCAGGCAGAAAAACCCCTTTGGGTTCCCTCTGAGGAATTCGTGGCCGCAACGCCGATGAAGGCGTTTATCGACTGGTGTTCGGACCGTTTCGGCCGGGATTTTGTGGATGTAGACGCGTTTCACGACTGGTCGGTGGCCGAACGCGCCGATTTCTGGAGCGCCGTCTGGGATTTCTGCGGCATCGAGGGTAAGCGCGGCGAACGCGTGCTGATCGATGGCGACGACATGCTCGGCGCCCGCTTCTTTCCCGATGCGACGCTGAATTTCGCAGAAAATCTCTTGAAACTATCCGGCCCCGGCGATGCGCTGGTATTCCGCGGCGAGGACAAGGTCGAGCGGCGCATGTCCTGGGATGAGCTTCACACGCTCGTTTCGCTGTTACAGCAGGCCTATCGTGCCGCCGGCATCGGAAAGGGCGACCGGATCGCGGCGATGATGCCGAACATGCCGGAAACCGTCGCCTGCATGCTGGCCGCGGCCTCGATCGGCGCCATCTGGTCGTCCTGTTCGCCTGATTTCGGCGAGCAGGGTGTACTCGACCGTTTCGGTCAGATCGAGCCCGGCCTGTTTATCGTCTGCGACGGCTACTGGTATGCGGGAAAACTGCAGGATGTCTCCGCCAAGGTCGCCGCGATCACGGCAAAGCTCGGTGTGCCCACCGTCGTCATCCCCTATGTCGGCGGCACGGAAGCGCTCGCCGCCTCGCTGCAGGATGGCCGCACGCTCGATGCCTTCATCGCGCCCTTCGCGGCGCGGCCGGTCGATTTCGTGCCGATGCCGTTCTCGCATCCGCTCTACATCCTGTTTTCCTCCGGCACGACCGGCGTTCCGAAGTGCATCGTGCATTCCGCCGGCGGCACCTTGCTGCAGCACGTGAAGGAACACCGCTTCCATTGCGGACTGAAGGAGGGCGACCGGTTCTTCTACTTCACCACCTGCGGCTGGATGATGTGGAACTGGCTGGTCTCGGGCCTGGCGGCCGGCGCGACGCTCTGCCTGTATGACGGCTCGCCCTTCCACCCCGACGGCAATGTTCTGTTCGATTATGCGCAGGATGAGAACTTCGCGGTATTCGGCACCTCGGCCAAATATATCGATGCGGTGCGCAAGGGCGGCTTCACGCCCGTTTCCACCCATGATCTGTCGTCGCTCCGGCTTCTTGCATCCACCGGCTCGCCGCTGTCGCCGGAGGGTTTTGGTTTCGTCTATGAGGGCATCAAGCCGGATGTCCAGCTTGCCTCGATTGCCGGCGGTACGGATATCGTCTCCTGCTTCCTGCTCGGCAATCCGCTGAAGCCGGTCTGGCGCGGCGAAATCCAGGGGCCGGGCCTCGGCCTCGCCATCGATGTCTGGGACGACGACGGCAAGCCGGTGCGCGGGGAAAAGGGTGAACTCGTCTGCACCAAAGCCTTCCCCTCGATGCCGGTGATGTTCTGGAACGACCCCGAGAACAGGAAATACCGCGCCGCCTATTTCGAGCGCTTCGACAACGTCTGGTGCCACGGCGATCTCGCCGAATGGACGGATCATGGCGGCGTCATTATCCATGGCCGCTCGGATGCAACGCTCAATCCCGGCGGCGTGCGGATCGGCACGGCGGAAATCTACAATCAGGTCGAGCAACTGGACGAGGTGGCCGAGGCGCTGTGCATCGGCCAAGATTGGGACGACGACGTGCGTGTCATCCTCTTCGTGCGGCTGGCGGCCGGAGAGACGTTGACCGACGATCTCGTCAGGAAGATCAAGGCCAAGATCCGCAGCGGAGCTTCCCCGCGCCATGTGCCGGCAAAGATCATCGCGGTCACGGATATTCCGCGCACCAAATCCGGCAAGATCGTCGAGCTTGCGGTGCGCGAAGTGGTGCATGGCCGGCTGGTCAAGAACAAGGAAGCGCTCTCCAACCCCGAGGCGCTGGATCTCTTTGCCGATCTGGCCGAACTGCGGCATTGAAAAACTGCAGCGGCCGCAAGGCTCCGGTTCCGTTAACGTTTTCGGAGCGGCCGAATTAACCAGTTTTAAAAAGGTGGCCCAGATCCCTAAAATTGATGATGCGTCTGGAAAGGTTTTGTTTACGGATGGGCCTCATGTTGGGTCTCAACTTGAGGCCGCCCGATGCAGGGCTGGCTCCCGGCTTTTGCCGTCGCTGACATGACGTCGTCCTGCTCGAGCTTGTGTTTAGCATTTATCTTCTCAAAGGCAGCCTTTTGGTTGCCTTTTTTTTCGCCGCCGTTTTACTGGCCGCGATCGAGCGACCGCGACACGAAGATGACCGGGATCATGCCGGCGAGCACGATGATCATCGCGGCGACGGAGGCATCCTCCACCTTGGCCCGCGAGGCCTGCTCGTAAACCAGCGTTGCCAGCGTATTGAAGTTGAAAGGCCGCAGCATGATCGTCGCGGAAAGCTCCTTCATCGATTCGATGAAGACAAGCAGGGCGGCGGAAAGAACCGCCGGCCGCATCATCGGCACCAGCACGCTCCACAAGGTCTGGCTGCTGTTGCGGCCGAGCGTGCGCGCGGCCATGTCGAGATGCGGCGAGAGCTTGTGGAAGCCGGCCTCGATCGAGCCTTCCGCCATGGTCAGGAACCGCACCGTGCAGGCATAAACGATGGCAAAGCCGGTGCCGGAGAGAAGAAGCCCGGTCGAAATGCCCGCATGTTTGCGCAGAAATGCATCGAGCCCGTTGTCGAAGCCGGCGAGCGGAAAGAGCACGCCGATGGCCAGCACCGTGCCCGGTACGCCGTAGCCGATCGACGACAGCCGCCCGGCGATGGTGATCAGTCGCGAACGGCTGGAGCGTGCGGCATAGGCGAGCACGAAACCGAGCACCACCGTCAGCGCCGCTGCCGTCGCCGAAACCAGGATGCTGTTGAAAAGCGCCTTCAGGAGCCGAGGCTCGAAAAGCTGGTGAAGCCGCTTCAGCGCATAATCCCCAAGCACGAGGAACGGCACGGCAAAGCCGAGCAGGATCGGCAGCGCGCAAGCCATGGACGCCGCCCATTTGCGCCAGCCGGTCAGTTTCAGCCTAACGGCATCATGCACCGCTGATGTCGTCTTCTGGCTGGAAAAACGCTGCCGGCGGCGCGCGGCCCGCTCGACCATCATCAGCAGCACGACGAAGACCAGCATGATCAGCGCGATCTGCGCCGCACCCGCCAAGCTGCCGCGGTTGAGCCAGGTATCGAAGATCGAGAAGGTCAGCGTCTGCACGCCGAGGAATTCCACCGCGCCGATATCGTTCAACGTTTCCATGGCGACCAGCGTCAGGCCGACCATGATCGCCGGCCGCGCCATGGGGATCTGGATTTTCAGGAAAACCTTGAACGGGCTTGCGCCCAGCGTGCGCGCCACATCCGCCGTCGCCCGGCCCTGCATCAGGAACATCGAGCGGCAGGCGAGGTAAATATAAGGGTAAAGCACCGAACTCAGCACCAGCACGGCGCCGCCGAGCGAGCGGATATCGGGAAACCAGTAATCCCTGCTGGTCTTGAAGCCGAACAGGAAGCGCACCAGCGACTGGATCGGCCCGGTGAAGGTGAACAGTTCGCCGAAGGCATAGGCCGAGAGATAGGCGGGAATGGCAAGCGGCAGCACCAGCCCCGCGGAAAACAGCCGCCGTCCGGGAAAATCGCAGCTCGCCACCAGCCATGCGGTGAGAATGCCGACGATGCAGGTGACGGTACCGGTCATCGCCACCAGCGCCAGCGTCCGGGCGCTGGCACGCGGAATGACGTTGCTGATCAGGTGCGGCCAATCGCTGCTGCCGCCGGAGACGGCAAGCCAGACGATCGCCGCGATCGGCACGAGCACCACGGCGGAGGCAAGCATCGCCCCGGCGGCGAGGCCCTTGTGGCTGTTGGCCCTGGCGGCGCTGCCGGCAGCGGGGAGGCGGGTGGTGGCTGCGTCTGTTTGCACTGTCTTCTCCGAAGCATGGGCATCGCGGCGCCCGTGCCGGCCGACATTTACTTGATAAATGCAGGGAGAGAAATCCGCCTTGGCGGATTTTGGCGAGAGGAAGGAGCGGCAAAGCCTTCATCCGGCCTGTCGGCCACCTTCTCCCCGAAAACGGGGATAAGGGAGATACCGCGCCCGCAGTCGTCCCCTCGCCCTGCTTGCGGGGAGAGGGTTAGGGTGAGGGGCAAGTCACAGTAGCGGGAGCCAACCCGCTCCCCTCAATTCGCCAGCACCCGCTGCGACGGAAAGTTGACCTCGACCAGCGTGCCCTCGTTCGGCGTCGAACTGATCGCGAACTGGGCGCGGTTGGCTTCAGCCATCGCCTTGGTCAGCGGCAGGCCAAGGCCGGTGCCGTCGCCGCGCTTGCGCGCGCCTGTCGTTACCTGGCGGAAGGGCTTCATCGCCTGTTCCAGTTCGCTGCGGCTCATGCCGATGCCGGTGTCGCGGATGCGCAGGATGACGCTGCCGTTTGCTTCGTAAGCCGTCGAAACGACGATCTGCCCGCCCGAGGGCGTGAAGCGAATGGCGTTCGAGAGGATGTTGAGCGCCATCTGCTTGATCGAGCGGCCATCGGCCACCACCTGCGGCACGGCGCCGGAAAGCGAGGTGCGGATGATCACCCGCTGCCCGTTTGCCTGCGGCTGCACCAGCGAGACGGCCTCCGAGACCTGCTCGTTGATATCGACGGCGCTGAATTCCAGCTCCATCTCGCCCGCCTCGATCTTGGAGATATCGAGAAGATCGTTGACGATATCGAGCACATGGCGGCCGGAGCGGCCGATATCGCTGGCATATTCGATATAGCGCGGCGTGCCGATCGGTCCGAAATGCTCGCTCGCCATCATGTCGGAAAAGCCGATGATGGCATTGAGCGGTGTGCGGATTTCATGGCTGACGCGCGCCAGAAACTCGGTCTTGTGGGCATTGGCGGTTTCGGCGGCGCGCTTGGCGTTGCGCAGTTCCTCTTCCGTCCGCTTCCACTGGGTGATGTCGCGGATGACGGCGCAGTAACCGCTGGAGGACGAAAGCCGCCCCATGGTCATGAACAGCGGAATGAAGCCGCCACCGGCTTCGCGGCCGATCACCTCGCGCCCATCGTTGAGCACGCTGGCGACGCCGTGGCCGGAAAGCCCGGCGAGATAATCCAGCACCGCCTTCTGGCTCTCATGGGCAAAGAGCGAGGCGAAGGGTTTGCCGCGGATGTCGCCGTCGTCATAGTTGAAGAGGGCGCTGGCAGAGCGGTTCAGCGAGCGGATTTCATTGTCGGTGCCGATGACGACGACGCCGTCGGTCGCCGTTTCGAGGATCGAGTGCAGTTCCTCGACCTGCATCTGCAGCGCTTCGACCTCGGGCGCGGTGACCGCGGCTTCGGTGCTTGCCGCTTCTGCAACATCCGGCTTCACATCAATCGCCGTGCTGGCGGCGGGCGCCAGCGCCAGCATCAGGGCGCTCTTGTCCTGCCAGCGCACCGATTGCAGCCGTGCGGCCACACTCAGCATGCGGCCGTCGTTGCGCAGCAGCATCACGGTGCCGGCCGGCAGATCGGTGAGCCCGTCTTCGTCACCGGCGAAGAGCGCATCAATACCGCCTTCGGCCTTTAGCTCGTCGAGATCGCCGTAGCCGGTCAGGACAAGGAATTCCGGATTGGCATGGTAAAGCTCGTCGCCACTGTGGATCAGCATGGCGACCGGCAATTCGTCGATCAGCTCCGGCGTCAGCGATGCGCTTTCGCTCGTCCGCGCCGGCAGGACCGGGGCAGGCAGGATGGGCGAAACGTCCGCTTCCTGCTCCGGCTCGGAAGCGGCGGCCTCTTCCATCATCTCCACGGCGGCGGGTTCCTGCGGCGCGGAGGTGGTATCCTCCGGCAGGGTTTCGGCCGCGCCGAGATCGGCACGGTCTTCGTCATCAGCCGGCGTGGCGACTTGCTTTTCAAGGCCGGTAAGCGGGTCTTCTGCGGCTGTTTCCTTGCGCGGCGCCTCGCCCTCGGTCGTGCGCTGGTCAAAGGGTCCGCCGAGCTGGCGGGCGATTTCGCGGAAGGCGGCCTGCTCGTTGCGGCTTAGTGTTTCGGTCGGTCCCTTGCGATGCGTGTCGAGCATCACGACCTTGTCGGTTTCGCGCCGGCCCAGCGTTTCGGAAAAGGAAAGGGCCGGGCGCTCGCCGCGGAAGGGATCGTCGCCGTCTTCCGCATCCGCCTTGGCAGGCGTTTCGAGATCGGCGAAAAGATCGGCTTCCGGCGCAGGCTGCGGCGGTTCGAAAGCGGGGGGCGTTTCCTCTGCCACCGCTTCTTCCACCTCGGGCGCGGTTTCCTGCTGTTCCGAAGACTGTTCGGAAGCCCAAGCAACCACGCGGCTGTCCTGCACCGCATCGGCCACCCGCACGATGCCGAAGCCGCGGAAGCCGTCGAATTCGCGGTTGCGCGAATAGGTGGGCAGCGCGGCGAGATCGACCGGCACCACCAGCGTTTCGCCTTCGACCGGCCAGAATATCGTCTTGCCCGACCAGGTGTCGCGGCGTTTCAGCAGGTCGGTGATGGTGTTGTCGGGATCGAGATCGTAGCGGGCGGCAAGATCGATGAAAGTACGCCCGACGACATCGGCCGAATGCGGGCCGACGGCGGTGGCGAATTCATCGGAGATTTCGCTGAAGCGCCCGGCCGCATCGATCTTCCAAACGAAGCGCACCGGACGCCCCTGCGGATCGAAGTGAAAACCTTCGGTCTCCAGCTTGACAGCAGGGTTTTCCGCGACGTCATCGGGCTGCCCGGCGTCGGCTGCGGTTTCTTCAACCTCGGAAGGGACGGGCTCGTCGGCGATGATGTCCGTTACAGGCTCATCCACCGAGAGATCGGATTCGGCATCGGCCGCAGGCTCGGCGGGCGCATCGATATCGGCAACATCTTCGCCAGCCTCGTCCTGCACGGAGGCAAGAGCTTCATCCGCATAGTGCGGCACGTCATCTTCGAAACCTTCTGCCGTGAATGCAGCCTCGACCGGCGTTTCCGGCTCGGGAAGAGGCGCTGCCTCGTCTTCCGATTCCAGCAGCGGTTCCGGTTCAGAATTCTCGACGGAAGCCGAGTCGGCTTCAGTCGTGACATCCGGCACGATTTCGGTGAGCACTTCGTCCGCTTCAGGTTCTGCAGCCTCACCGGACGTCTCGAAGGTTTCGGCGGCAGCCACCAGCGCTTCGTCCACAGTCGGCTCGAACGTCTCCTCCGCGTCGAGATTGCCGAGGATCGTTTCGACCGCAAAGAGCAGATGCAAGGCGGGCTCGACCGAAAGCTTGCCGATGGCGGCGGGCAGATGGCCCTTGCCGGTCGGCACCGGCCGCTTGATCAGCCAGTCGCGATCGCGCGAGACGGTGGCGACCAGCAGCTGGCGCGTCTGCGGCGTCATCGCCAGCCCGGCGAAGCCGGGGGAGGCGGCAAGAATGCCGCCGTCGCGATCGAGCACCGCCATATGGGTGTCTTCGTCATCGAGCCCCGAGATCATGCGCTCGGCGCTTTCGGCAAGCGTCAGCGGCCGACCGCTGCGGGGCGCGGAAAACAGGATCGCGGTTTCGCCGGCGCGCACGGTGATCATCTCGACCACGGCATTGACCGGAACGCTCTTGAAGCCGGAGGCAAGGCGCATCACGAAATTGCGGCGCTCGCCGCTACGGGTCAGCTGGCGCGCTGCGGCCTGCAGCTGGCGGAAGGCGACATCGCCGCGCTCGGCCCCGGCATCGAGGAAATCATACACGGAGGAGAAGCCGAAGAGGGTCGCGCCCTCGCCGTTCGACCAGAGGGTGTTGCCGAGGTCCGGCGAGAACAGCACGGCGGCATCGCCACGGGTAAAATGCTCCCGCACCCGTTCGTGAACGGCGATATCGATAAAGGGGTATGACTTTACGGGCATCAGCGAACCTGTCGGCGGCGCCGTCCTACGGCCGGTTGTTAACACTCTATTAATAGCGATTGGGGGCGCAAGGGTCCAGCTTTCCGGGCAAATGGCCCCGGCTTTCGCCCCGCAAGGTTAACGGGGCAGCCTTGCATATTGTGCAACGCACAAAATGTTGCAATGCACAAGGAACTGTATTATATGTCACTCATCGTTTACATAGGATGCCTCCAGCGAGGGTCCGCACAAGGAGCGCATGACATGGCTACGAAGAAGATCGAAGACGCATTCTCCCTCAACGCTTTCGACCCGGCGAAGGTAACCGACGCATTCCGCGATTTCGCGGAAAAGGGCGCCTCGCAGTCGAAGGAAGCCTATGCCAAGATGAAGACCGCCGCCGAAGACGCTACCAAGACCGTTGAAGCGACGCTTGAAACCGCGCAGTCCGGTTCGGTCGAACTCGGCCTGAAGGCGATCGACGCGCTGCGCACCAATGCCGAAAGCTCGCTGTCGCACATGGAAGCCCTGCTCGGCGTCAAGTCGCTCTCCGAACTGTTCGAACTGCAGACCGCCTTCATCCGCAAGCAGGCCGAGCTGGCCATGGAGCAGGCCAAGGCGATGCAGGAAGCCACCCGCAAGGTTGCCGAAGACGTTGTCAAGCCTGGCAAGGCTGCCGCCGAAAAGGCGATGTCGACCTTCAAGAAGTAATTCTTCGCCTCCCAAGGCAATACAAAGGCCGCCGCTTCCCAGCGGCGGCCTTTGCCGTTTGTGGAGAAGGTTGGCGCAGCGTTGTTTTTTCGTGGCCCGATGCAAGTTAAGGCTTGCAAAAAATCCGGACTGCCCGTATTTGACCCCCGAAAGCGCGACGACGCTTTCTTATTGTGCGGTTGTAGCTCAGTTGGTTAGAGCGCAGGTTTGTGGCACCTGAGGTCGGAGGTTCGAGACCCCCCAACCGTACCATTCTCTCCCTGGAAATTCTTTTCTTTCCCCATGGGAAATCATGGTCCGTTTCCCATCGCACACTAGGGCGTCGCCCGTTTCCGCATACCCCAAGATCTTGAAGTGGTTTGTAAACCAAATATTTACCGCGTCCTGTGCGCTTTCCGCACAGACCCGCCGCCATTAGGAATCTGTTGACCCTTGCCCCATAGGGTCGAGCTGTTCGATGCAGAACCGGCTCGCATGAAGCGCCGCCTGAAATGACGATGGGGTACAGGGCACATGAGGTGCATGAAATTTCTGGCGGTTCCCGCCGGAGCGCTCGGCTTGCTGCTTATTTTGCTGCCGATGAGCCTGCAGGCACAGCTCATGCTCAGCTGCGCGGCACTGGGCGTCATGTTCCTCGGCATGACCCGGCCCGAAAGCCCCGTCTTCCGCGTTGTCACCCTCGTTTTCGCCGGTATCATCGCGCTGCGATACGGTTTCTGGCGCACCACGGAAACGTTGCCGGATATCTCCGAGCCGCTCAACTTCATCCCCGGCTTTCTGCTGTATATCGCCGAAATGTATTGCCTGGCGATGCTGGCGATCAGCTTCTTCATGGTCGTCGCGCCGGTAAAGCGCACGACGCCGGACATGGGCGAGACCGCCGATCTCCCGACCGTCGACGTCTTCATCCCGAGCTACAACGAGGATGCCGAGCTGCTGGCCATGACGCTTGCCGCCGCCAAGTCGATGGCCTATCCCAAGGACAAGCTCAACATCTTCCTGCTGGACGACGGCGGCACCGAGGCCAAGCGCAGCCACAAGGACCCGCGTATCTCCGTCGCCGCCCTTCGCCGCCATGAACAGCTGAAGGCGCTCTGCGCCGCCATGGGCGTGACCTATCATGCCCGCAAGAAGAACGACCATGCCAAGGCCGGCAACCTCAACGAGGGCCTGAAGATATCGACCGGCGACCTCGTCGTCGTCTTCGATGCCGACCATGCGCCGGTGCGCGATTTCCTGCGCGAGACCGTCGGCTTCTTCGCAAAAGACGAAAAGCTGTTCCTCGTCCAGACGCCCCACTATTTCCTCAATCCCGATCCGCTGGAAAAGAACCTGAAGACCTTCGCGCGCATGCCGTCGGAAAACGAGATGTTCTATTCGATCCTGCAGCGCGGGCTCGATAAGTGGAATGCCTCGTTCTTCTGCGGCTCGGCCGCCGTGCTGCGCCGTGCCGCGCTGGAAACGACCGATGGTTTCTCCGGCCAGTCGATCACCGAGGATTGCGAGACCGCCCTTTCGCTGCATTGCCAGGGCTGGCACAGCGTCTATGTCGATAAGCCGCTGATCGCCGGCCTGCAGCCGGAAACCTTCGTGTCCTTCATCGGCCAGCGCGCCCGCTGGTGCCAGGGCATGCTGCAGATCCTCATCCTCAAACGGCCGTTCCTCGCCAAGGGCCTGACGATCCCGCAGCGCATCTGCTACGCCGGCATCAACATGTTCTGGCTGTTCCCGATCTCGCGGCTCGCCTTCATGTTTTCGCCGCTGCTCTACATCTTCTTCTCGCTGGAAATTTACCGCGCCAATATCCTGGAGTTCGCCTCCTATGCGGTGACCTATCTCATCAGTTCCTTCGCCATGCAGAGCTATCTTTACGGCCGCGTCCGCTGGCCGTGGATTTCCGAACTCTATGAATATGTGCAGGCCGTCTTCCTGTTCGGCAGCATCATCAGCGTCGTCAGAAATCCACGCAAGCCGACCTTCAACGTCACCGCTAAGGGCCAGACGCTGGACAAGAGCATGCTCTCGCCGCTGGCCGCACCCTATTTCGCGATCTTCTTCCTGCTGCTCGCCGCCGCCGTCTATTCCGGCTATCGGCTGCTGACCGAGCCGGTCGCGGGCGAGCTGCTGATGATCGTCGCCGCCTGGAACCTCATCAACCTCGGTCTTGCCGGGGCCGCACTCGGAGCGATCGCCGAGCGCCGCGAACTGCGCCGCAACCAGCGCCTGCCGGTCAAGCGCCATGCGCTCATCCACGTCGGCGAAGAGCTTCATACCGTCATCATTCAGGATGCATCGAGCGGCGGCATCTCCGTCGAGTTCATCGACGGTGCGCCGAAGCTCGATCCGGCTGCCGAGACCAGAGCCACGGTCGAACTGCGCCGCGGCGGACAGGCGATCCTCTTCGACGTCCTCTGTCGCTCGCGCCGCCATAACAACGGAACGACGGTCGCCGGCTTCGCCTATGCCGAGCGCACGCCGCGCACGGTGATGGCCATCGCCGAGCTGATGTATTCCGATCAGTCCGTGCTTCAGGATCGCCTCGTGCGCCGCCAGATCCGCCGCAATTTCTTTTGGGGCACCACGCGCTTTGCGCTCTGGAGCGTCACGGAATCGCTGCGCGCCATCCGCTACAGCGCCGGCCTCGTGCGCGAAACCATGGCCAAATCCTTCGACGATGCGCCGCTTGTGCTCAACGACAACAAGATCACGCCGCTGCCGCCCAAAACGGACGATGCGGCGCCGGTGCAGCCGGGAGTCCACCTCTATGGCTAAGTTCCTCCACGCGGCGCTTTCCCTGTCGCTGATGCTCTCCGCCGCCATTCCCGCCAGCGCGCAAAGCCTGCTGGATGAGACACCGATCGCCATCGGAAAAGAGCCCGGCGAAAGCGAGAGCATCCTCTCCACGCGATCCGTGGTGCCCGTTGCCAAGGCGGCAGGCGAGCCCGGCCTCGTGCCCTTCGAGCAATCCGCAGCCGCCTTCAAGCTTTCGGGCGAAGACGATACCGGCCGCTTCACCTTCTTCCTCTCCAGCCGGCAGATGGCAGCCGGCGGCACGCTGGCGCTCGCCTATCGCAACGCCGTTTCCGTTTTGCCGGATACCTCGGTCATGGATGTCGCCGTTAACGGCAAGCCTGCCGGCAGTTTCCGGATCGCGGCTCCGAACGGCTTCAAGCGCCAGGAGATCAAGCTTTCGCCGCAGCTTCTCGTCGCCGGCCGCAATCAGGTCGATATCCGCGTGCGCCAGCATCACCGCGTCGATTGCTCGCTGGAAGCGACCTACGAGCTTTGGAGCGAACTCGATCCGGCCAAAACGGGCTTTGTTGCAGGGAACGCGAAAAGCTTCACATCGCCGGACGATCTCCTGGCCGTCGCCCGCACCGCAGCCGGCCGCACCGATATCCGCCTGATCGTGCCGCGCGCACTGAGCGCCGATCTCCTGAACGACGCAACGCCGATGCTGCAGACGCTCGCCTTGTTTCTGGGACGCGACGATCTCGACGTCACCGTGGCCGAGACGCCGGGCTCCGGGCCGGGCATCGATCTCTATGCCTTCACCGATCGCATCCGCCTGCTGATGCCGGAGGCCAGCCGCTCCCGCCCTTACGGCGTGGTGGTCGCGGATGCGGGGGAAGCGGGACGTGCCGTGGTCAGCCTGCATGGTGCCACCCATGCGGACATGGAAAGCCGCCTGCTGGCCGCGATAGCCGACCCGATGAAGGCAAGCCTTGCGAGCGGGAGACTGGCCGCCAGCCACGGCCGTATCGATATCAGCCCATCGACCACCTACCGGCTTGCCGATGCCGGCTACGAGAGCCGCGCCTTCGCCGGCCGCCTGTCGCGCACCGGTTTCGACATGGTGATGCCGTCTGATTTCTACCCCGGCGATTACGCGACCATCGGGCTGAAACTCCATGCCGCGACGTCCCCCGGCTTGAAACACACCGCGCAATTCCTCGTGCGCGTCAACGACCGGGTGGTGACCAGCTATCCCTTCCGCAGACGGGAAGGCGAACAATTCGACGGTAAACTGATCGAGCTGCCGCTGCGCGCCTTCCGCCCCGGTGTCAACAAGGTCGAACTGATCGCCGAACTGCCGATCGAAGCGGACGAGGCCTGCGCGCCCGAAGCCCGTAACGACGACCAGCCGCGTTTCATCCTGCTCGACAAAACGGAGATTTCGGTGCCGGCGCTCGCCCGCGTCGGCCGCCTGCCGGATATCGCGGCGCTGGCGGGCAATGCTTATCCGTTCGCCGGTGAGAAGCCCTTTGACATCGCCATCGAGCGGCCGGACGGCAAATCGGTCGGAGCAGCCATGACCATGCTATCGCGACTTGCCGTCGCGGCCGGCAGCCCGCTTCCGGCGGAAATCCTGCTGGGCAAGGCCTCACCGTCGCGCAACGCGCTGGTGATTGCCACCGACAATGCTTTCGCCGACCTTGGTGCAGCCGGCAAGACCGCTTTCATCGCCGATGAAACCGCGCCCGATCCGCTGCCGACCGCGGCGATTGCGGATACCGGCAGTGCTAACGAGCCGGACAATTCCTCGGAACTGCTCGACGCCTTCCGCCGGTCGACGGCGGTACCGGAGGGCGAGCGTTCTGCCACAACCCTTGCCGGCGAATGGCTGGCAAGGGCGGCCGGCCGGTTCGGCAGTTGGCTCAACTATCAGCAGGATCGCGATGACTTTGCCGCCCACGGCGCGACGTCCGACCTCGTCACCCTTTCCCAGCGGCCGTCGCCGACAGGGGAGGCGACCTGGACGGTGTTGCGGGCGCCGTCACCCTCCGATCTCGCTGCCGGCGTGCAGCGCCTCGTCGATCCGGCCGTGTGGAAGCATCTCGACGGCGGCTCGGTCGCCATCGAAACCGCAAGCCTCGATGTCCGCGCGCTGCCAGCCGCGAGCCGCTTCGTCACCGGCATCGACGATCGCAGCCCAGGCAACCTGCGTCGCCTCGCCGCTGCCTGGTTCTCCGATAATTTCCAGTTCTACGTCCTGCTGATCGTCGCCGCGATGGGCCTGTTTGCCCTGTGGCTCGGCTGGATCATTCCGCGCAAGGGGGCGCAGTCCGACAATGACTAGACGCCGCACCCTGCGGGCAGCGCATGTCCTGGCCCTGCTTTCTGCCGTGAGCCTGCTGGTTCCGGCAGCGGCCGGCGCGGAGGATTCAGCGACCCTTCTCACCGAAGCCGCCGGTTCCTTCCACCTCGTCGATCAAGCGATCGATACGGCGGCGACGGGATCGGCCATTGCCGACCCGGCAACCGCCGAGCCGGCCATTGCCGATGACCCGTTGAAGTCGGACGAGGTCGAGCTGGCCGCCCTTTATTATTACGCCGATGAGGGCCAGCAGGAGAGGGTCACGGCGGAAACCGAGCGCCTTCGCCGAAAATATCCGGGTTTCGAAATCCCCGAAGACGTGTTCCTGCCGAAAGTGGCCCGCGGCACGGATGAAAGCCAGCTCTGGAAGCTCTACGAGAAGGACGATTTCACCGGCATCGACGCGGAGATGATCCGCCGCAAGACCGAGACGCCGGACTGGGAACCGACAGCCGATTTCGCCGGAAAACTGGCCCGCAAGAAACAGCGCGTGCTGATGATGGAAGCCGCCGGCGAGAAAAACTGGACCGGCGTGATCAATGCCGGTGCCGGCATCGACCCGACGCGCGAAACGGAGATCGATCTTCTCTGGACGCTGATCGACGCCTATGCCGCGACCGGCATGAAGAAGCCGCTCGCCGACACCTATCGCGGCATCCTGCTGCGCGAACCGAAACTGCCGGATACCGTGCTGGTCACGACGCTGCAAAAGGCGGTGCGTGATTTTCCCGCTGTCGAAGTGAAGACAGTTATCGACAGGCTGGCGATCACGCCCGCGCTCCAGATCGCTTTGCAGCCGGTGTCCTTTGATCTGCTGCGCAAGACGATCGCCGATTTCAACGCCGATGCCGGGCAGACGAAGCCGCTCTCCGATGCGGTGATCACGCCGCTTGAAGACGCGGCGGAACAGACCCCGCGGAACGAGGATATGGCGTTGCTCGGCTGGTATTACCTGAAAATCAAACAGCCGGCCGCCGCCGCCGACTGGTTCCAGAAGGCGCTCGACGACAAGGCCGATGCCGAAAATGCCAAGGGGCTTTACTTGAGCCTCGCCGCGCAGAATCTGGAAGAGGAAGCCTATAAGGTCGCCGCCGATCATTTGCAGGATCTCTCGGGCGATCCCGAATTCCTGATGAACGCCCTGTCGCTGCGCTTCGCCAAGCCGGACAGCGCCGCCATCGACGAAAAGATCGTCGCCTCCTATTCGACGACGATCCTGCAGACGCTGAATGCCGACCACGCCGAAATTCTCGCCTGGTATGCCTATAATTCCAAGCAATACGAGGCATCCGCCGCGTGGTTCCAGAAGTCGCTGGACTGGAAGCCGGCGGCTGCGCGGGTGAAGGGGCTGGCGCTTTCCTATCTCCGTCTCGCCGATAAGAAGGACTATGCCGCGCTAGAGGAAAAATACGCCGCCGCCTATCCCGACATCTGGGCGGGGATCAAAACGGCGTCTCCGCCGAAGGGCCGCCAGGCCGCCGACGTGACACGCCCGCGGGCGATCATCCAGGCCAATTATCTGCGAAATTTCCAGGCCAAGCGCTATGGCGACTGCGTGGCAGACATCATGAACCTGCGAGCCCGCGGCCAGCTTTCCACGGATGCCGCCCTGATCGGCGGCTGGTGTTACCTGAGCCTTGACCGCCTTAGTGAAGCCCGCGCCACCTTCGCCATCGCCCTGAAGAGCGGCGGCAAGGCCGAGGCCGATGCCGCCTATGGCACGGCACTGACCCTGCTGCGCGCCAAGCTCACCGACGACGCTGAAGCGATCCTGAACACCTATGCCATGACGCCGTCCCGCGATCGCGAAATCCGGGCCGAAATCTACGTCCAGCGCGCTCGCGCCGCCTTCGACAGCAAGCAATATCAAAAGACGCTCGATGCGCTGAACGCCCGCGCCAGCCTAATCGCCGAGCCGGCCGATCTCAGCCAGTTGCGCGGCTGGGCCTATTACCACCTCGGAAACCGCGGCGTCGCCAATCAGGTCTTCCGCCGCCTGAGCGAACATATGGCCGATGCCGGCGTTGCCCGCGGACTTGCCGTGACCAGCGACATGGGAGGTCGCCAGTGAGGAAATATCTGTGTCTGCTGACAATGCTCCTTTCGGGCTGCACCAGCGTCGATGATCCCTTCCTGAACGCCAGCCACGCCAAAACCGGCGGTCCCACGCTATCGACCTCGGCGTCGAAGGATACGGCGCTCGCCTCGCTGCCGGTTGCCGGCGGCGCCGCGTCGGTGCGCCAAGCCGTGCAGGGTGACAAGGCCGAACAGCTTATCGTCTATCCCAACGCCACGACCATCCCCGGCGAAAACCTGTTGACTGTCTCCGTGGGCGGCAAGGCACGCCGCGCGCCTTCACGCGAAATGGTGATGGCGGACATGCGCAAGGCCCTGCCGGGCGTGCGCATGGCCATCAACCCGGCTATCGGCGAAAATGCCTACGGTGTCTTCGGCTATGCGACAGGCGCTTTGCCGGGAGGGGGCAGCTGCCTTTACGCGTGGCAGGTCACACCGCAACGGGAAAAACCGTCCTTCTCGAGCGACGAGCGGGCGGTGGCGATCCGTCTGCGCTATTGCAGCACCGCCAGTTCCGAGGAAAAAATCGTTGGCCTGATGCGAGGGCTGCGCCTGAAAGCCATCGATACGGATACGGTCAGTAACCTGCAAATGGCCGCCGGAACCGGTATCGGCGACCTCGAAATGTTTGCCGCCGAAATACCCGCAAGTCCCCGCGCCGTGTATCGGGAAACACCGCGCGTGGCTGCGAGGGAGCAGGTTCCCGTTGTCAACGCCGAGGTTGCGGCAATCGAACAGCCTGCAGAAAAACCGGTCGCGATTGCCAATCCCGTCAAGGTACCGATGCCCGCCGACGCGGTCGCTCTCACCGGGAGCGAGGCCGGCAAGCCACCGGCCGAGGCGGTGAAAAATGCTTCGCAGGTTCCTCTCCCCGGCATGCTGATCGCCGCGACGAAATAACCTCAAAGAAACACCGCATGTTCTGCCGTCACCAGTTCCTGAATGAAATCGGCGACGGTGCGCACCCGGACGAGGTCGCGGGCGCTTTCGTGGTAGGTGGTCCAGTAAGCGCGGCGGATTTTGATGTCGGGCAGCACCTTCACCAGTTCCGGCGTCTGCCGGGCGATATAATCATGCAGGATGCCGATGCCGGCGCCGGAGCGCACGGCTTCGGTCTGGCCGGTGGCGCTTGAGATTTCGAAGCTCGCATCCCAGCTGCGCATGATCTCGCCGGTGAAATTGAGCGAGGCCGTGAAGATCAGGTCTTCGACATAACCGATCCGCCGATGCGCCTTCAGGTCCTCGACGGAAAGCGGCGTGCCGTGGTTTTCGAGATAGCGGCGCGAGGCATAGAGGCCGAGCGTATAATCGGTGAGCTTCGCGGAAACGAGCCGGCCCTGTTCCGGCCGTTCCAGCGTGATGGCGATATCGGCCTCGCGCTGCGACAGCGAGAAGGAGCGGGGAACGGGCACCAGCTGAATGCGAAGCTCGGGATAGCGCTCCATGAGCCGGCCAAGGCGCGGCGCCAGAAACGAAACACCGAAACCATCCGGCGCGCCGACCCGCACAGTGCCGGCAATGGCGCTGTCGATGCGGCCGAGATTGGCCTGTACGGCCAGCATCTCCGTTTCCATCCGCTCGGCCGAGCCGAGAAAGACCTCGCCTTCCGCCGTCAGCTCGCAGCCGTTGGTGCGGCGCACGAAGAGCCTCGTCGCCAGCGCCTCCTCCAGTGCTGTCAGCCGCCGCGAGAGGGTTGCGTGGTTGACGCCGAGGCGTTTGGAAGCCGCCAGTATCTGGCCCGAGCGCGCAACGGCAAGAAAGACGCGGACGTCATCCCAGTTCATGTCTTTGATCCAGAGTCTTGCCGCGCATCATCACCGGATCGGCATCCACCAGCTTCAGGCCTTTTACCATGTCAGCCGTGCCGGCCTTGTATTTCAGGAAATGCGGTGTCTGGAGATGGGCGTCGTAGGCATCCCGGTTCGCGTAAACTTCCAGGATACGAATACGCTCGGGCCGCTCCTTCTCCGAGACCGCATGCAGCATCAGCACGCCGGGCTCGTTATCGACCGAGGCTTCGATTTCCTCTGCAAGAAGCCTGCGATAGGCTGCCAGTTGCGCCGGGTCGATGTCCAGTTCCGCAATTCTGACGATCCGGCCATCCATCGTCGCACCTCGTTGCTTTAATTTTTGCACAACGGATGCTTATTCCATTCCATTGCTTTGTGCAATTTGAAGCGTAAGATCCCGCCCAAGGATAAGACACGGAGGGTCACCCATGTACGAACTCGGCCATTTCATCAACGGCAAGCGCGTCGCCGGCACCAGCGGACGCACGAGCAACATCTATAATCCGGCAACCGGCGAAGTGCAGGCCACGGTGGCGCTCGCAAGCGACGCCGAACTGGCCGCTGCCGTCGAAAGCGCCAAGGCGGCGCAGCCGGCCTGGGCGGCAACCAATCCGCAGCGCCGCGGCCGCGTCTTCATGAAGTTCGTCGACCTTCTCAACCAGAACATGGATGAGCTGGCCGTTCTGATCTCCAGGGAGCACGGCAAGACGGTCGAGGATTCCAAGGGCGACATCATTCGCGGCCTGGAAGTCTGCGAATTCGTCATCGGTATTCCGCACCTCGCCAAGGGCGAGTTTACCGAAGGCGCCGGCCCCGGTATCGATATGTATTCGTTCCGCCAGCCGGTCGGTATCGGCGCGGGCATCACGCCGTTCAACTTCCCCGGCATGATCCCGATGTGGATGTTCGCGCCTGCCATCGCCTGCGGCAATGCCTTCATCCTGAAGCCTTCCGAGCGTGATCCGTCCCTGCCGATCCGCCTTGCCGAACTGATGATGGAAGCGGGCCTGCCTGCCGGCGTCCTCAACGTCGTCAACGGAGACAAGAGCGCGGTCGATGCGATCCTCACCCACCCGGATATATCAGCCGTTTCCTTCGTCGGCTCCACGCCGATCGCCCGCTACGTCTATGGCACGGCGGCTTCCAACGGCAAGCGCGCCCAGTGCTTCGGCGGCGCCAAGAACCACATGATCATCATGCCGGATGCCGATCTCGACCAGGCCTGCAACGCCCTCATGGGCGCAGGCTACGGCTCGGCCGGCGAGCGCTGCATGGCGATCTCGGTTGCCGTTCCGGTCGGCGAGGAAACCGCAAACCGCCTGATCGCCAAGCTTTCCCCGATGGTTGAAAGCCTGCGCATCGGCCCCTACACCGACGACAAGGCCGACATGGGCCCGCTCGTCACCAAGGAAGCCGAGACCCGCGTCCGCGGCCTGATCGAAAAGGGTCTCGAGCAAGGCGCCAATCTGGTCGTCGATGGCCGCGACTTCAAGCTCCAGGGTTATGAAGACGGCTTCTTCGTCGGCGGCTGCCTGTTCGATAACGTCACGCGGGACATGGACATCTACAAGACCGAAATCTTCGGCCCTGTTCTCTCCGTCGTCCGCGCCAAGACCTATGAGGAAGCCCTCGACCTGCCGATGAGCCATGAATACGGCAACGGCGTCGCGATCTACACCCGCGACGGCGATGCGGCCCGCGATTTCGCCAGCCGTATCAATATCGGCATGGTCGGCGTCAACGTTCCGATCCCGGTTCCGTTGTCTTACCACTCCTTCGGCGGCTGGAAGGCTTCGTCCTTCGGCGACCTCAACCAATACGGCACGGATTCGATCAAGTTCTGGACCCAGACCAAGACGGTCACCAGCCGCTGGCCCTCGGGCATCAAGGGCGGCGCCGAATTCTCCATGCCGACCATGAAGTAAGTTACGGAAAGGGCCTCTTCGGAGGCCTTTTGTCGAGAAAAAAAGGGCAGCAACCGTTAGGTCGCTGCCCTTTGTTTTGTGATAGTTCTGCACTCTCTGCGTCATCCTCGGCCTTGAGCCGAGGATCTTCCAGCCTCTTGCCAAATGGAGGATTGATGGATGGTCGGGTCA
Source organism: Rhizobium sp. Root1212 (assembly GCF_001424985.1). Lineage (GTDB taxonomy): Bacteria > Pseudomonadota > Alphaproteobacteria > Rhizobiales > Rhizobiaceae > Pararhizobium. The sequence goes on along the minus strand of NZ_LMDA01000001.1, from coordinate 672,371 downwards.
GGCCCGACCATGACGGAGGAGAGGGGGTGAGGGGAGGCCGATTACATCGCCGGGCCGTCGTTGTAGCCCACCTTGTCCACCAGCTCGGACGCCTTCTTGCGGTTCGCGGCGATCTCGGCGAGCGGCAGCGGATCGGGATTGATCTTGCCGAAGGATTTGACGATTTCCGAAGGCTCGGAGCCCGGCATGACCGGATATTCGAACACCTGCTCCGCATAGATGTGCTGGGCTTCGCCGGAGGCGAGGAATTCCATCAGCTTGATGGCATTGTCCTTGTTCGGGGCGTTCTTGGCCAGCGCCATGCCGGAAATGTTGACGTGGGTACCGCGGTCGTTGTTGTTCGGGAACAGAACCTTGATCGCGCCCGCCCAGTCCTTCTGTTCCGGCTCGATCTCGTTGGTCATCATCAGTCCGACATAATAGGTGTTGCCGAGCGCGATATCGCATTCGCCGGCATAGATGGCCTTGGCTTGGTCGCGGTCGGAGCCGTCGGGCTTGCGAGCGAGATTGTTCTTCAGGCCCGTCAGCCACTTTTCCGTATAGGCTTCGCCGTGATGGACGATCATCGAGGCGAAGAGACCGATATTGTAGGAATGCTGGCCGTCGCGGGTGCAAATCTTGCCCTTCCACTTCGGATCGGCAAGCTCCTCATAGGTGATCTCGTTCTGGGCAACGCGCTCCTTGGAGGCATAGACCACGCGGCCGCGTGTCGTCAGGCCGAACCAGTCGCCGTCCGGGTCGCGGTAGTGGGCGGGAATATCCTTGTCGATGATGGCACTGTGCACCGGCTGGGTCACGCCGCCGTCCTTGGCCTCGGTCAGGCGAGCGATGTCGACGGTCAGGATCAGGTCTGCCGGCGAATTGGCGCCTTCCGCCTGCATGCGCTCGACGAGGCCCTTGTCGAGGAAAAGCACGTTGGCGGTGATTCCCGTTTCCTTTTCGAACTGGTCGAGCAAGGGCTGGATCAATTCCGGCTGGCGATAGGAATAGATATTGACCTCGCCATCCGCAAAGGCGGCACCCGCGGATGCGGCAGCAATGGCAAGGGCAAGAATGCCCGTCCGGAAGGTTGCACGCGCCATGATATCTCCTTTTTTGGATCGGTATTTAATCTGAGTTATTCAATCACCTTTTGCAACGGGCTGCGGCAGCGGTCAAGCCAGCGGCGGTATAATCACGGGAATATGAAGTTTGTCGGTTTTTGGAATTGTTCCAAAGTGCATAAGGTCCTATATGAGAACTGGAGTATTTGCGTGAGGATTCCTCCACCCGCAAGCAGCAACCGGGACTATGACCGCCATGGCTTGAGGAGGCCTTGTCGGTCTCGATCCTAAGCCGGAGTCGAGAATGCGCCTGACGAAGCAAACCAACTACGCGGTCCGCATGCTGATGTATTGCGCCGCCAATCATGGCAATCTGAGCCGCATTCCGGAAATCGCCAGGGCTTACGGCGTCTCGGAACTTTTCCTGTTCAAGATTTTGCAGCCGCTCAACAAGGCCGGGCTGGTGGAAACCGTGCGTGGCCGCAACGGCGGCGTGCGCCTGCCAAGACCCGCCGATCAGATCACCCTGTTCGATATCGTCAAGGTTACCGAAGACAGCTTCGCCATGGCCGAGTGCTTCGAGGCCGGTGAAATCGAATGTCCGCTCGTCGACAGCTGCGGCCTGAATGCCGCGCTGCGCAAGGCGCTCAACGCCTTCTTCGAGGTGCTGCAGCAGTACACGATCGACGATCTCGTCAAAGCCCGCCCGCAGATCAACTTCCTGCTGGGCCTGGAGACCACGCCCAAGGGCCAGATCGCGGCCGCCTGAGTGGTTTGAAAGATCGAATCGTTGAAGGGCCTGGCAGAGATGCTGGGCCTTTTCGTTGGGACAACCCTCAATTCCGGCTCAGATATTCCCGCAGGATAAATTCGATCGCGGTCGGGTCCATCTCGGCCTTGTCGAGACGGAAGTCGACGCCATATTCCTCGAAGGTCTGGAAATAGGGGTCGGCCAGCGACGACGAGATGACGCCGATCGGCCCGATGAAGCCGCTCTGGCGCAGGGCCGGCACGGTCTCGCGAAAATCCCGCTGCGGCTGCAGCCGATTGTCCATCAGCACGATCGAAACCGGCTTTCCCGAGGTGATGAAGGCGAGCGCGTCGTCGATCGTCTCGCAATAATGCAATTCGATCCTGAGCGCGGTGATCTTGCGGATCAGACCGCGCAGGATGAGGTTTTCAGCCGGATCGTCGTCTACAAGCAGGATGTGGATCGGTTCTATCATGTCTGTCTTGGTGGTTCCGGTTACTGAAGGCTTGGGAAGGATATGCAGGAACTCGGGGCGGAGGCCGGCGAGGCCGCCGCTTTACTGGATGATCTGCTCGCGGATCGCCTTCGCCACCATCTGGGTGCGGTTGACCACATCGAGTTTCTTCAAAATCGTCGCCGTGTGCGAATTGACCGTATGCTCGGAGACCGAGACGATCAGGGCAATCTCGCTGGCGGTCTTGCCATGCGAAATCCAGCGCAGGATTTCCGTCTCGCGCGGTGTCAGCCCCAGCCCGGTCTTGTTCGACAGCACCTGCCGGTAAAAATAATCGAAGGCGCAGGCCGCATCGTAGCAGATCTCGAAATGATCCTGCCGGGAGATATCCTCGATATCGCCGAGGAAGAGCACGGCGTAGCGTGCGCCGTTGGTACCGGCGACCGGCACGCAGAGCAGCATGTCGAAGCCGAGTTGCGCCAGCAGGTTGCTGCCATTACCCAGATGCGGGTCGTCCGCCTTCCAGACGGAGGAGATTGTGGATTTGTGCAGGCTGCGGAACACGACGGAATCGCCGAAACGGTGGCGCTTGTCGTACTCCTCGGCAAGGCCCGATGGCAGGTCGTGCAGCGCCAGCCGATTGGACAGCATGCAGGCATCCGCCTCGTTGCCCAACTGCAGGACGCCGAAATGCTCGAATCCGAAGCGCAGCGCCATCGTGTGGAAGATACGGAAGAAATCCACACGGTTGAGCGCCTTCTCGAGATCGCTGTCGAAGTCGTAACGCCGATGATTTTTCACCAGATTTGCCACGAATCGAAAGCTTCCCGTCCCATTGCCTCCAGGTCAATTTAGCGCGCCATAAACCATTGGCAACACTAAACCGGAAGATGAGTGAAGATGCGAGCGAGGGGGAAGGCGGGGCGAGTGGGAGGACTGTTTAGAAGCTTGCGAAATTCCCCGCCTGGAGCTTGCAAGCCGGCCAGCCCTCCCGGCCCCGTGAGAGCGCTTATGGCACGAGGAGATGCTTCGCCTCTATCCGTGCACCTTGGGATTGACTTTTTTATTTTGGCATCCACGATTCGCGCTCCCCTTGCGATTTTTCGCGACACACGCGCTCAAAAAGTCGTGCATAGCGACATTGAGGTCGTTTTGAGAAGAATTTTCCAGTTGGACAAATTCTTGGAGAGGCTTATTGCAAAGGCTCGTTAAATGTCGTTTCCTCCGGCCTGACCGGACGCAACGGCGTTCAGCGTCAAAAAAACACGAGAACAAAGAACAAAGCTGGGAAGCAATCTCATGAAAAAGCTCTCTACTCTCCTTGCGGCTACTGCGATCGCCACGTTGATGGCCGGTTCCGCATGGTCGAAGACATTGGTTTATTGCTCGGAAGCATCGCCGGAAGGCTTCGATCCGGGCCTTTACACGGGCGGCCAGACGTTCGACGCCTCGTCGCGCACCGCTTACAACCGTCTCGTCGAATTCAAGCACGGCGGCACCGAACTGGAGCCGGGCCTCGCCGAGAGCTACGAAGTATCGGCCGACGGCAAGGAATACACCTTCAAGCTGCGCAAGGGCGTCAAGTTCCAGACCACGGAATACTTCACCCCGACCCGCGAGCTGAACGCCGACGACGTCATCTTCTCGTTCGAGCGCCAGTACAAGACCGATAATCCGTGGAACAAGTATGTTGCAGGCGCCTCCTGGGAATATTTTGCCGGCATGGGCTTCCCGGACCTGATCGACAAGATCGAGAAGGTCGACGACCTGACCGTCAAGTTCGTGCTGAAGCGCCCGGAAGCGCCGTTCATCGCCAACCTCGGCATGGACTTCGCCTCGATCCTCTCCAAGGAATATGCTGACAAGCTGGCAGCTGACGGCAAGATGGAGCTTCTGAACCAGCAGCCGCTCGGCACCGGCCCGTTCACCTTCGTCGCCTACCAGACGGATGCGGCGATCCGCTACAAGGCCAACCCGGACTACTGGAACGGCAAGCAGCCGATCGACGATCTCGTCTTCGCGATTACCACGGACGCTGCCGTTCGTGCCCAGAAGCTGAAGGCCGGCGAATGCCACATCATGGCATACCCGAACTCTGCTGACGTCGCAGAACTCAAGAAGGACGAGAACCTGACGGTTCTGGAGCAGGAAGGCCTCAACGTCTCCTACCTCGCCTACAACACGCTGGTTCCGCCGTTCGACAAGGCCGAGGTCCGCAAGGCCCTCAACATGGCCGTCAACAAGCAGGCCATCGTCGACGCCGTCTTCCAGGGTGCTGCAACCGTTGCCAAGAACCCGATCCCGCCGACGATGTGGTCGTACAACAATGCCGTCGAAGACGACAAGTACGATCCGGAAGCCGCCAAGAAGATGCTTGAAGAAGCCGGCGTAAAGGATCTTCACATGAAGATCTGGGCTATGCCGGTTGCCCGTCCGTACATGCTGAACGCCCGTCGCGCAGCTGAACTGATGCAGGCCGACCTCGCCAAGATCGGCGTCACCGCCGAGATCGTCTCCTACGAATGGGCCGAATACCTGAAGCTCTCGTCCGCCAAGGACCGCGACGGCGCGGCCATCCTCGGCTGGACGGGTGACAACGGCGACCCGGACAACTTCCTTGACACGCTGCTCGGCTGCGATGCCGTCGGCGGCAACAACCGCGCCCAGTGGTGCAACAAGGACTTCGACGATCTGATGACCAAGGCGAAGGCAACCGCCGACGTCGCCGAGCGCACGAAGCTCTATGAAGAGGCTCAGGTCATCTTCAAGAAGGAAGCGCCTTGGAACACGCTCGACCACTCGCTGGTCGTCGTTCCCATGAGCAAGAAGGTCACGGGCTTCAAGATGGACCCGCTCGGCATTCACCGCTTTGACGGCGTAGACATCGCCGAGTAAGATCGGTCAAAACAAAGGCACGCCGCAAAGAGCGTGCAATGGCCGGCGGCTCGAAGACATTCGGGCCGCCGGTTTTTCAAAAAAGAAGGGGTTGGCGCCCATGTTTCGTTTTATCTTCGGACGGCTCGCTGTCCTGATACCCACGTTCATCGGGGTATCGATCATCGCATTTTCCTTCATACGACTTCTGCCGGGCGATCCGGTCATGCTGATGTCGGGCGAGCGCGTGATGTCGCCCGAGCGGCATACCGAGCTGATGCACCAGCTCGGCCTCGACCGGCCGATGTACGTCCAGTATTTCGACTATCTGACCGGCCTGCTGCAGGGCGATTTCGGCTCGTCGATCGTCACCAAGCGCCCGGTTCTGGAAGATTTCGTCAATCTCTTCCCGGCAACGCTGGAACTGTCGCTCTGTGCCATCATCGTTGCAGTCGCACTCGGCATTCCCGCCGGCGTGCTGGCCGCGGTGAAGCGGGGAACGTGGTTCGACCAGTCGATCATGGGCGTCGCCCTTATCGGCTATTCGATGCCGATCTTCTGGTGGGGCTTGCTGCTCATCATCTTCTTCTCCGGCTATCTCGGCTGGACGCCGGTCTCGGGGCGCATCTCGCTGATGTATTTCTTCCCGCAGGTCACCGGCTTCATGCTGATCGACAGCCTGATTTCCGGGCAGGCGGGGGCGTTCAAATCGGCGCTGACCTATCTGATCCTGCCGACCACGGTGCTGGCGACCATTCCGCTTGCCGTGATCGCCCGCCAGACCCGCTCGGCCATGCTCGAGGTTCTGAGTGAGGATTACGTGCGCACCGCCCGCGCCAAGGGCATGCCGCCCTTCCGCGTCATCGGCATCCATGCGCTGCGCAACGCGCTGATCCCGGTCATCACCACCATCGGCCTGCAGGTCGGCGTGCTGCTTGCCGGCGCGATCCTGACGGAGACGATCTTCTCCTGGCCGGGCATCGGCAAGTGGATGGTCGATAGCGTGTTCAAGCGCGACTACGCGGTCGTGCAGGGCGGGCTGATGCTCATCGCCGCCGTCATCATGCTGGTCAACCTCGTCGTCGACGTGCTCTACGGGCTCGTCAATCCGCGTATCCGGCACTAGGAGGCGCACCCATGGCTGCTGTCGAAACACCGAAGAACCCGCCCACCGGCCTCGCCGAGTTCTGGTTCTATTTCTCTCGCAACAAGGGCGCCGTGATCGGTCTCGTCGTCTTTGTCGTCATCCTGTTCCTGGCGGTCTTCGCCGGTGTGGTCGCGCCGCATGATCCGGCGATCCAGGACCGCGCCGTGCTGCTCCTTCCGCCGGCCTTTTCCGAAGGCGGGCAGGCGTCCTATCTGCTCGGCACCGATGCCGTCGGCCGCGACATCCTCTCGCGCTTGATCTATGGCGCGCGTTTCTCGCTGTTCATCGGCGTGATCGTCGTGACCCTGTCGGTCATCTCGGGCGTGCTCGTCGGCCTGATCGCCGGCTACTTCCGTGGCCGTGTCGATACGGTGATCATGCGCGTCATGGATATCATCCTGGCGTTTCCGTCGCTGCTTCTGGCGCTGGTGCTGGTTGCCGTTCTCGGTCCCGGCCTCGTCAATGCGATGATCGCGATCTCGCTCGTCAACCTGCCGCATTTCGTGCGCCTGACCCGCGCCGCGGTGATGACCGAGCGCGCCAAGGACTACGTCATCGCTTCCAAGGTTGCCGGTGCCGGCACGCTTCGCCTGATGTTCCTCACCATCCTGCCGAACTGCCTTGCACCGCTGATCGTCCAGGCGACGCTCGCCTTCTCGGCGGCGATCCTCGATGCGGCAGCGCTCGGCTTTCTCGGCATGGGCGCCCAGCCGCCGACGCCGGAATGGGGAACCATGCTCGCCGAAGCCCGTGAATTCATCCAGCGCGCCTGGTGGGTGGTGACCTTCCCCGGTCTTGCCATTCTCATCACCGTCCTTGCCATCAACCTGATGGGCGACGGCCTGCGCGACGCGCTCGATCCCAAGCTGAAGAGGTCGTGATGTACCTTCTCGAAATCGAAAACCTGGTCGTCGAATTCCAGACGGCCTCCGGCCCCTTCCGCGCCGTCGACGGCGTCTCGCTCAAGGTGAGTGCGGGCGAAGTCCTCGCGATCGTCGGGGAGTCCGGTTCAGGCAAATCGGTCTCCATGCTCGCGGCCATGGGGCTTTTGCCCTGGACGGCGAAGGTGACGGCCGACAAGCTGACCTTCAACGGCCGCGACATGCTGTCCATGTCCGACGCCGAGCGGCGCAGGATCATCGGCAAGGATATTGCCATGATCTTCCAGGAGCCGGTCGCCAGCCTCAACCCGTGCTTCACGGTCGGCTTCCAGATCGAGGAGGTGCTGCGCTTCCACACCGATCTCGGCAAGAAGGCGCGACGCGACCGCGCCATCGAGCTGTTCAATGCCGTCGGCATTCCGAACCCGGAAGAGCGCCTCGGCCACTACCCGCACCAGATGTCGGGCGGCCAGTGCCAGCGCGTGATGATCGCGACCGCGCTTGCCTGCAATCCGAAGCTCTTGATCGCCGACGAGCCGACCACTGCGCTCGATGTGACGATCCAGAAGCAGATTCTCGATCTCCTGATGCGCATCCAGGCCGATCACGGCATGGGCCTGATCATGATCACCCACAACATGGGCGTCGTGGCCGAAACCGCAGATCGCGTCATCGTGCAGTACAAGGGCCGCAAGATCGAGGAAGCCGATGTGCTGTCGCTCTTCGAAAGCCCGAAGAGCGCCTATACCAGGGCGCTGCTGTCGGCGCTGCCGGACAATGCGACCGGCGACCGCCTGCCGACGATCACGCAGTTCCTCACCGACCAGCAGATCTTTGAAGGAGCCGTGCGATGACCCCCGTGCTCGAAGCGCGCAACCTGAAGCGCGACTACCACATTCCCGGCAGCCTGTTCAAAAAGGCCCGCACCGTCCATGCCGTCAAGGGCGTCAGCTTCTCCGTCGAGCAGGGCAAGACGCTTGCCATCGTCGGCGAAAGCGGCTGCGGCAAGTCAACGCTCGCCCGTATCGTCACCATGATCGACCCGGCGACCTCGGGCGACATGCTGATCGACGGCAATAAGGTGGACATCGCCCATCAGGCGCTGACCTCGGACATGCGCCGCAAGGTGCAGATCGTCTTCCAGAACCCCTATGGCACGCTCAATCCGCGCAAGAAGATCGGCGATATCCTCACCGAGCCGCTGGTTATCAACACCGACATGAAGGCCGCCGACCGCAAGGACAAGGCCATGGCGATGCTGAAGAAGGTCGGCCTCGAAGAGAAGCATTACGGGCGTTACCCGCATATGTTCTCGGGCGGCCAGCGCCAGCGTGTGGCGATCGCCCGCGCGCTGATGCTCAATCCGCGGCTTCTGGTGCTCGACGAGCCGGTTTCGGCGCTCGACCTTTCGGTGCAGGCGCAGGTGCTGAACCTGCTCGCCGACCTGCAGGACGAGTTCCAGCTGACCTACGTCTTCATCAGCCACGATCTCTCGGTCGTGCGCTACATCGCCGATGATGTGATGGTGATGTACTATGGCGAAGCCGTCGAATACGGCAGCCGCGAAGAGGTCTTCGCCAACCCCCAGCACAGCTATACCCGGACACTGTTTGCCGCGACGCCGCGCGCCGATGTCGACAGCATCAAGGCCCGCCTTGCCAAGAAGGCGGCGGCTTAGAAGCAGCGGGCCGCTCGCTCCGTCGTCCCCTCTTCCCCGCGTGCGGGGAGAGGGCTAGGGTGAGGGGCAAAGCTCTCATCCTCGAAGATGCCGCGGTTCCAGCGTGCCCCTCATCCGGCCTGTCGGCCACCTTCTCCCCGCAGGCGGGGAGAAGGGACAAGCGGCGACCTGTTGGCCTCATACGCTCTTTCGTGTAAACGAACCTCGCCGCCCCGGATTTTGCCTTCGGTGGCAGGCGCCGATCCGCCGCCGGAACCCGTCCGGCCGTCAATCCCGAGGAATATGACCATGGAAATCAAACGTTTCGAAACCGGCCCTCGCATGAGCCAGGCTGTCGTCCACAACGGCACCGTTTATCTGGCCGGCCAGGTCGGCAATGCCGGCGATGACGTCGCGACCCAGACGAAGCAGGCGCTTGCCGAGGTCGACCGCCTGCTGGCGCTTGCCGGCACCGACAAGACCCGCATCCTTTCGGCCACCATCTGGCTGGCCGATATGATCGACTTCCCGAAGATGAACGCTGTCTGGGATGCCTGGGCGCCGCAGGGCAACACGCCTGCCCGCGCCACCGGCGAAGCGAAGCTGGCCGCCCCGGAATACCTCGTCGAAGTGATCGTCGTCGCCGCCCTCTAGAGTTTGTCAGGGAAAAGTGGAACACGGTTTTCCCGAAAGACAAACGAAAGCAAAAGAACCCGGAGTATGTCAGGTTCAATCTGAACCTGACATACTCTAAGGGCGTATCGATAGACCGAAAAGAGGCCCGGCACGCGATTGCGCCGCCGGGCTTTTTGTTGTTTCATTAATCTTCGTTAAAATAGCACGCAGCCCCTGGAACAAAGGGCGTTGCGCCGCGTTTTCCGTTGGATTTCCGAAACCATCAGGAGGAATGCGCCATGCTATACTGGCTTCCCAGGCTCTGCCTGTTCGCGTTGATCGGTGTCGTGCTCGGCCTCGGCGCCTTGCCGGCGACATCAGAGGACATTGCCAACACGCTGATCGTGGTTCTTCTGGGCCTCGGCCTGTTTTCCGTCACGCTGAACGTCTTTCCGCCGGAACACCACTGACGCCATCGTCAGATTTCGCTTGAAGGCTGTTTCCTTTTTCAGGGCAGCCTGTACTCTCCCGCCGGGCTTGTCGCCCGGCATGCGTTGAAGGGGAGGGGGCGATGGGGAGCGTGCCGACCGGGTTTTCCCGGACCGTGCCCCTCAGCCTGTTTGCGGGCGCTCTCTTGTTGTTGGGTCTCGTGGTATCGGCGCTGGTTTTCGCTAATATGACCCGCAACAACTCCGCCGAGGCGCTTCGCACCGCGCGGTTGAACCAGCGGGCACTGCTGCTTCTCAGCCTGCTGCAGGATGCCGAGACTAACGCGCGCGGCTATATTCTCACCGGCCATGAAGTCTACCGGACGGAATTCGAGCGCGCCGGCGCGCTGGTGCGGCTGCAGATGGATAGCCTGCGCGACAGCCTGCAAAAAAACCGAGCTTGGCGATAAGACGGTGCGCCGCCTCGGCGAACTCGTCGATCTGAAACTTGCTGAAATGACCCGCACCGCGGCGCTGAACGCCAGTGGCGAGAAGGGCGCGGCGGTTGCCACCGTCACCGGTGGCGAAGGCCGGCGCATCATGCTGGAGATCGAGCAGATCATCACCCGCGTCGATGCCGTCACGAGCAACCGGGGATACCAAAACATGCGCGCGCTGACGGATGCGACATGGATGCTGCTCGCCACCATTGCCATTGGCGCGGTGCTTCTGGTCCTGCTCGTCGGCGGAGCCATGCGCCTGGTCATGGAGCATTCGGCGCAGATCGAGACGGCGCGGCGCTCGCTTTCCGAACAGAACGATACGCTGGAAACCCGCATACGCCAGCGTACCCGACACCTGGAGCGGGCAAACCGCGAGTTGCAGAGCTACAGCTATATCGTCAGCCACGACCTGCACGCCCCGCTGGTCAATATCATGGGCTTCACCGCCGAGTTCGAGCGCGCCGCTCAGGCCTTCAGGGCTTTCCTCGACACGTTTCCCGCAGGCGACAGCCCGGCAGAGCGCGAGGCGCGCGAGGCCGTTGACGTCGATATCCCCGAAGCGCTCGGCTTCATCCAGTCCTCGACCCGCAAGATGGACGAACTGATCAGTCAGATCCTGAAGCTCGCCCGCGCCGGCAGCCGGCAGTTCAACGCCGAGCCGTTAGAACTTACGGCGCTCTTTGCCGAGATCATTGCCATATCGAAGCACGAGGCCGACGCGATGGCCGCGACGATCGAGATTGCGCCGGGTTTGCCGGCCGTTCGCTCCGACCGGCTTGCATTGCAGCAGGTTTTTGGCAACCTTATCGACAATGCGTTGAAATATGCGGCGCTCGGCCGCGCCCCCGTCATCCGCATATCCGCAAGGATTGACGGCGAGGAGGCGGTGGTCGAGGTCGAGGATAACGGTCGCGGCATTGCCGCGGGCGATCTGGAGCGGATATTCGAGCTGTTTCGCCGGTCCGGCCCGCAGGATCGTGCGGGCGACGGCATCGGGCTCTCCCATGTGCGGGCGCTGACCCGGCGTCTCGGCGGCGATGTTACCGTCCGATCCGTGCTGGGCAAGGGAACCACCTTTACCGTCACGTTCCAGGCGGTGCTGCGGCAGAAACAGGAGGCGGCGGATGACAGCGGTACAACCGGTCAGGATCATCATGGTCGAGGATGACGAGGGACACGCGCGGCTGATCGAAAAGAATATCCGGCGGGCCGGCGTCACCAACGAGATCGTGCCGTTTCCCGACGGGTCTTCCGCCCTTGCCTATCTGCTTGGCGAGGACGGCACGGGTGCGGCGCATGCCGGCCGGCCGCTTCTTCTTCTGCTCGATCTCAATCTCCCCGATATGACCGGGCTGACCATCCTCGAGCGCCTGCGTGTGAGCCCGCATCTGCGCCGGATGATGGTGATCGTGCTCACGACGACGGACGACCCCGCCGAAATCCACCGCTGCTACGATCTCGGCGCCAATGTCTACGTCACCAAGCCGATGCAATACGAGGCCTTCGTCAATGCGATCAGGCAACTCGGCCTGTTCCTTTCCGTCGTCACCGTGCCCGAGGTTCCCTGATGGCTGATGCGGGAAGGGCGATCACGGTTCTCTATATCGATGACGACGAGGCACTGGGCGTGCTCCTGCGCAAGAACCTCGGCCGGCTCGGGCTGACGGTGGTGAGCGTGGCGGACGGGCGTTCGGCGCTGGCGCGGCTTGAGGACGGCGATATCGATGCCGTCGCGCTCGATCATTTCCTGACCGGCGAGATCGGCCTCGATATCCTGCCGGAAATCCTCGCCCGGCCGGATCACCCGCCGGTCGTCTACGTTACCGGCCTCGGCGAGACGGCGGTCGTCGCCGAGGCCCTGCGCCGCGGCGCCGTCAACTGGGTGACGAAAAACATCTCTTCCGATTTCTTCGTTCGGCTGGCCGAGGCCCTGACCGAGGCGGCGCGGCGTCACTCCCGCGAAACCTGACAATCCCTTGCCGGAACTTTTCGGCCACTGCCGCGTTTAGCGGCGTCTGTGCGGAAGCCTTCCGTGGACGGATAAGGGAGTGCGGCATGGGGGCGACGATGTCCGAAGCGGGACAAGCGAAATTAAAGCGCAGATATGCCGATATCGAATCGGAGGTCATGGCGGCGGAACTTGTTCTTGCCGCGCCGCCGAAGGCCGGGCTCGACCTCGTCGTCGCCTGGAGCATCGTCGGCAGTTTCATCATCATGGCCTGTGCGGTCATCTATTTCATGGAAACGATCCTGATGCCGGTGGTGCTGGCGATCGTCGTCGGCATGGTGCTCGGGCTTGCGGCCGATCGGCTGTCGAAATTCGGCGTGCCGCCGGCAGCTGGCGGCCTTATCCTCGGCCTCGTCTTCGTCGTCGGACTGTTTCTGCTCATCAATGCATTGATCGAGCCCCTGTCCTCCCTGGCGAGCGAAGCGCCGGGCATGCTGGAGCGGGTCATGGAGCGCATCCTGCCCTATCTCGAACGTTTCGAATGGGTGCGCGTTGCGCTCGCCGGAACGGACGAGAAGGCGGTTGCAGACGTCGCCATGCAGAATGCCGGCTCCATGCTCGGCATCGTTGCCTCCGGCGTCACCCCTGCCTTCGTCCAGACGCTGATCTTTCTTGCGGCATTGGGTCTCTTCCTGCTTGGCCGTGCGCAATTGCGCAAGACGATCATCCTCGCCTTCGCCACCCGCGAACGCCGCCTTGCCGCCATCCGCATCATGAATGCGATCGAAAGCGCGGTCGGTTTCTATTTCTCGACAGCAAGCATCATCTATCTCGTGCTCGGAACGATCACCGCGCTGATCGCCTTCGTCGGCGGTCTCACAATGGCGCCACTCTGGGGTCTGTTTGCCTTCGTCTCCAGCTTCATTCCCTATCTCGGCGTAACCGCCATGACGATCGCTCTCTTCGTGGGCGGCTTGATGGTGCATGATTCCTTGCTGCTGGCCATCGCTCCGGCAGCGGGCTTCTTCCTGTTGCACCTCGTCATGGAAAACCTCGTGACGCCGGCCATTCTCGGCCACCGGCTGGAGATCAATCCGTTTCTGATCTTTTCGGCGATCATCTTCTGGACATGGATGTGGGGCGCGGTCGGCGCGATGCTCGCCATGCCGCTGTCGCTGATCGCCATGACGATCTTCGAGGAGGTGCGCCCGCATCCGCCGGAGCGGCAATTGCCGGCATGATTTTGTGTAACGGAGTATGACGGATGCTTGACATCATGCCGGACGACCAGTCTCAGGACGACCTCCATGCCGGATCGAGCCCCTGGGGACGAGGAAGGCATGGCCCGCAGACGCGCCCACTGACCGAAAGCACCAAGGCGGACGTGCTGGTCGTGGGTGGCGGTATCACCGGCTCCATGGTGGCGCAGCATCTGGCCGCGCGCGGCCTGGATGTCGTCATCGCGGACCGGGAGCGTCCGGGACTCGGCAGCACCGCTGCAAGCACGGCGATGCTGCTCGGGGAGATAGACCGCAGCCTTGAGGAACTCACGGCCGTCTACGGTTTCGAAAGGGCTGCCGCCATCTACCGGCGTAGCCTTGCCGCTATGCAGGGGCTTGGTGCGCTGGTCGCCGGGCTTGGCATCGACTGCATCTTCCGCAATCGCCCGACGCTTTACATCACGGCGGAAGATATGTCCGGCAGCGCTCTCGTCGAAGAGCATCGGCTTCGGCAGAGGGCGGACTTGCCGGGCGTCCATCTGGGTCACGCCGATCTTCTGTCCGGCTTCGGGATCGATCGGGCAGCGGCGATTTATTCGCCGGGCGCGGCGGAAGCCGATCCGCTGCTGATGTCATGGGGTCTGCTGACGGATGCGATCTCCCGTGGCGCGCGGCTGCTGGACGCCAATATCAAGACCTATGATCACGGGCCTTCATCCGTAGTCGCGGTGACGGACGACGGGCGGGTTGTCGAGGCGCGGCATGTCGTGCTCGCCACCGGCTACGTCATGCCCGATTTCGTGAAAAACGGTCTCCACGAGACGGTTTCCAGCTACGCGATCGCCACCGTGCCGCAAGCGGACAGGGCTCTCTGGCCCGAGCACGCGCTCATATGGGAAGCGTCGGAGGATTATCTCTATTGCCGCACGACGGCGGATGGCCGTATCGTCATCGGCGGCGGTGACGACGCAACGACGGATGCCGACCAGCGCGCCGCAAAACTGGCCGGCAAGACGTGGTTTCTCGAAGAGAGCCTGCGCCGTCTCTGGCCGAAGGCCGAGCCTCGTGCCGCCTGTAGCTGGTCGGGCGCCTTTGGAACGACCTGCGACGGCCTGCCGCTGATCGGCCCGGTGCCGTCCATGCCGAGGATATTGGCCGCCTACGGATATGGCGGCAACGGCATCACCTTCAGCTTCATGGCCTCGCGCATGCTGGCCGCCTATATCGCCGGCCAACAGCAATCCTGGTTCGAGACTTTCGCGCTCGATCGCGATCCCCCCGGACTCTGAGCGGTCTTCAGCCTTTGCGCGACGCGTTGGCGTTTTCGTCGAAGAACAGCGCCTGGCTGATCAGCGCCTTGACCATGTCCGGGTTGAACGGCTTGGTGACGAGGAAGGCCGGCTCCGGCTTGGTGCCGGTCAGGAGCCGTTCCGGGAAGGCGGTGATGAAGATCACCGGCACCGTTGCGCCAGCCAGGATTTCGTTGACGGCATCTATGCCCGAGCTGCCGTCGGCAAGCTGGATGTCGGCAAGGATCATCTTCGGCCGTGTTTCGGCAAACAGCGAAACGGCCTCCTGATGGGTGCGCGCCACGCCGGCCACCCGGTGGCCGAGGCTCGAGATCATGTCCTCGATGTCCATGGCGATCAGCGGCTCGTCCTCGATGATCAGGATGTCGGTCGCGACCTGCTGCGAGATGTCCTGCGAGGCGCGGTCGAGCAAGGCTTCCGCCTCGGCCTCGGAAACGCCGAGGATCGTAGCGGTCTCGCTCGTCGAGAACCCTTCGACGGAGGCAAGCAGGAAGGCTTTTCTGGCCGCGGGCGAGATGCGCGCGAGATTTTCAGCGGCCTTGTTTTCCCAACCGAAGGGCGAAGGCGTATCCGGCAGGGTGATCGTCACCTTGTCGATCTGGCTGCAGAACAGCTTGTAGAGGCTGACGCGGTCGTTTGAGCCTTGCGGAAACAGCGAGATGTCGGCGATCAAGGCCTCCAGCACCGCGGCGACATAGGCGTCACCGGAGGCTTGCGATCCGCTCACCGCGCGCGAAAACCGGCGCAGATAAGGCAAATGGGCGGCGATGCGCATTGAAAGTGACATTTTAGACTTCCTTCAGTATGATGCCCCACAATTTTCATGGCTCCGATGTCCAGAAATTGTCTTGCGCAGTGTTTTGACCATGTTTTTCGGCCGATGGAAAGATTGAGGCGATGGAAGAAGGCAGGAAAGGATATTGTCCACCGGCTGCAGGGCGTGAGCCATGCGGCGGCAACGGGCATATCAGGCGTGGTCTATGAGTGACGTTCCGAAACATCAGCGCATGACGGCCGGCGCCGGCCGTGGGGGCAGGGCCGATTCCAACGGCCAGATCGCCTCGAAACTCAAGGCCCTTTACAATGCGGTGGAGCAGGAACCGATACCCGACCTGTTTCTCGATCTTCTGGAAAAGCTGGATCGCGCCGAGCGTGCCGCCAAAGGCTGAGGCCTGGCTTGATCTTCCACTGCGACCGCCGTTGGACGTCGCAAAAAAACGGGCCGAAGACCGGCCCGTTTTCTCATCCATGTTTGTTTGCCTTAGCAGGCTGCTTCGTAGCGGCGGCCGTAGCGGTCGCGGTAGAGGCAGCGGCCCGGCTCGTTGGCATTGCCGATCAGCGCACCGGCGACGCCGCCCACGGCAGCACCCACGGCCGCGCCGCGCACATTGCCGGTCGCAACGCCACCGATGACGGCGCCTGTGCCGGCGCCGATAGCTGCGCCCTTTTCCGTCTGGGTGCAGGCGGCGAGCGGCATGATGAGGGCCACGGCGACAAGAATCTTTTTCATGACAGGGTTCCTTTTGACTGGTTTGGGGGGCGACGAATGGCGTGTGCCGGACGGATCAAATCCGCCCCATCAGCACGAGAATGAGGATGATGACCAAAACGAGGCCAAGCCCGCCAGACGGTCCGTAGCCCCAGGAGCGGCTATAGCCCCAGTTGGGCAGAGCGCCGACAAGCAGCAGGATCAGGATTATCAGGAGAATTGTGCCGAGCATGGTGTGTCCTCTTCGGGTTCATGGCCATAGGACGCCGCACGTCCGGTCGGACGTTGGAACGGTCTATCGCCGAGGGGGCCGCTTCATGATCCCGGACCGAAACGGAGGAGATGCATGGCACGGCATTCTTGCTGTCACGAGAACGCCTTCGGCTTGTTTTTGTTCCCGAACTCGGCCGCCTGCGATAACAGTTTTGTGACGGCGGCCGTCGCCGACGGCCGGGAACGCCGGCCGATCCGGGCGTTCAGCGGACCGAACAGCAGGAAGTGGGACACCAACCGGTCCACCTGCTCGCGCGCCTCGGCCATCGGCAGGTGGCCGACATCGTTGAGGATCGCCGTTTGTACGCGGCTGAGGCCTCCGGAAAGATGCAACTGATGGGATGGCGGCACGATACGGTCGCGCGCGCCGATGATGTTGAGCACCGGCACATCGATATCGGCAAGCTCGCCAAAGACCGAGGTCGAGGACATCCAGGAAACGAAGGCGGCGATCTCGTCGGGCAGGGAGTTGAGCAGGCTGTCGCGCACCTCCTCCATTGCCGTGAGCGCTTCTTCCGTTTCCCATGCCCGCGTCTGGTCGAAGACGCAGTCATTCGCGCCCCAGCGGAAGTTTTCACGCGAGGAAATCCATCGGGTGAAGAAGGTGATGAACAGCATGCGCCCGAGCAGCGGCAGCCGGAGGATGCGGGCGGCGATGCGCTCCTGCCCCTCGAAACGGCCGCAGGCGAAGGCGCCCATCAGGATGACGCTTGAAACGAGGTCCGGCCGGTGGCGGGCAAGCAGCAGCGAGACGAAGCCCCCGGTCGAATGGCCGATCAGCGTCACCGGTTCGCCGCCGAAATCGCGTTCGATCGCCTGGGCATAGGCGTCCACGATCTCCGCAGTGCGAAGCGGCAGGGTCGCATCTTCGAGCGACCAGGGGCTGTGGCCGGGCAGGGGATAGGCGACAGAACACCCCTGGCGGACGATGGCCGGGGCGAAATAATTCCAGAAGGCGGGAGACATGACCATGCCGTGAATGAACACGGTCTTCATGCCTGCTTCGCGGGAGAGCCAGAGAGGATTTGGTGCTCGCAGCATGACGGACGCTTTCGTTTGTCGTCCGCACCTTTGCTGGATTGGAAGAGCGCGCGGTTCGGGCACGTTTCGCGAAGATCGCGGATGGTCCGCCAGCGCAAGGCCGGACGTGGAAGAGAACGAATGAGCCGAAAAAATGTTCCGAGCCGGTGGTTCTTCCGAAGAAGAAACGCCCGGTCTTTTGCCGGGCGTTTCCAACGATGAGGCATGATCCGGCGGCGGGAGGCTGCCGCTATCGACGCCCCTTTTCCTTTTCCGTTCTCTCCGCCGTTTCGAGCTTGTCGAGAAGTTGCACGAAAACCCCTTCGGTCTTTACGGCAGGCTCGTTGAAGAGATCCCGGAGCGTGCTGCCGATATGGAGGTTCGTTTCGCGCATCCGCGCCGGCTGGCGCAGCGTCGCCGAGGCTGATTTCCAGAGGTTGGATGTGGATACGGTCATATACTTATCTCTCATTTGCGAGTTCGCTTTCACAACGCATCCCGGAAGGTGAGGTTCCGAGAAACCGGTGGCGAAACCGTGTCGAAACGGGTCAACTTCGGCAAACGTGGTTAAGAGATCCTTTCCGCGACCGTCCGATCAAAGGCGTTCCGAGCGGCTGGAACAAAGCCCTGGTTCAGGCGTTTCTTGGAAGACCTTTATGAACCAAGGAGAATATCGATGCTTTACTACGCTCTTGTCTTTCTCGTCGTTGCAATCATCGCCGGTGTACTCGGTTTCGGCGGTATCGCCGGCGCGTCTGCGGGTATTGCCCAGATCCTGTTCTTCCTGTTCCTGGCATTCCTGGTGATCTCGCTGGTAGTCGGTCTTATGCGCCGGACCTGATGCACACGCACAAACATTTCTGAAGGAGGCGGCCTGCGGGCCGCTTCTTTTTTGTGTGGCGTCGGCTGCTTGATGAAGCCCGCGGCCTTGGCTATGGGTGACCATCTAAGCCCGCGGAGATGCCCGAAGTATGAAGACCGATATCGTTGTTCTGGGTGCCGGGATCGTGGGCCTTTCAAGCGCCATTCATCTGGCCCGCCGCGGCAAATCGGTCGTGCTGCTGGACCGGCGTGGAGCCGGCGAGGAGACCTCCTACGGCAATGCCGGCCTGATCCAGCGCGAAGGTGTTTTCCCCTACGGTTTCCCGCATGATTTCGGCGCGCTGTTCCGCTATGCGTTGAACAACACCATCGATGCCCATTATCATCTCAAGGCCTTGACAAGCCTCGTGCCGTTCCTGGCGCGCTACTGGTGGCATTCCGGTTTCACCCAGCACAATCGCATCGCCCGCGCCTATGCGCCGCTGATCGAAAATTCGATCACCGAACATGCCGACCTGATCAACGCCTCCGGCGCCGGCGAACTCATCCGCAAGGACGGCTGGATGAAAGTGTTCCGCACGGAAAAGGCGCGTGATGCTGCCTATAAGGAAGCCGAGGCGCTCTCGATCGGCTACGGCGTCAACCACCAGAAGCTGTCTGCAGCCCAGCTGAAGGTGCTGGAGCCCTCGATCACCGCCGATCTCGCCGGCGGCCTGCGCTGGACCGATCCGTGGTCGATCCGCGATCCGCACAGCCTCAACAAGGCCTATCTCGCCTATTTCCAGTCGCTCGGCGGCCGGCTCGTTTCGGGTGATGCCGCAACGCTCGAACACATTCTGGAAGGACCGGGCTGGCGCGTCGCAACCCCGGAAGGCCCGCTGGAGTCAAACGAGGTCGTCGTCGCCCTCGGCCCCTGGGCCAATACCGTCACCCGCAAGCTCGGCTATCACTTCCCGCTCGCCGTCAAGCGGGGCTATCACATGCATTACGGCACGCAGGAAGGTGCAAAGCTCAACAACTGGGTGCTCGACGCCGAGAAGGGCTATTTCCTGGCGCCGATGCTGCGCGGCATCCGGCTGACGACCGGGGCCGAATTCGCCTTCCGGGACTCGCCGAAAACCCCGGTGCAACTCACCCGTGCGGAACCCGTCGCCCGCGCCTTCTTCCCGCTCGCCGAACGACGCGACGAGGAACCGTGGATGGGCGCGCGCCCCTGCACGCCGGACATGATGCCGATCATCGGCAAGGCGCCGCGCCATCAGGGTCTGTGGTTCGCCTTCGGCCACGCTCACCACGGTATGACGCTCGGCCCGGTGACCGGCCGGGCACTGGCGGAAATGATCACCGGCGACAAGACCGTCATCGACATGAAGCCTTACCGTCCAGACCGCTTTCTCGCCTGACTGCACGAATTTTTTTCGAAAGGTCGCGGAACCGGATCGTCCTTCGAGCGTTTTGCGGGTTGGCTCATGGCGAGGCATGGGCCGGCACTCGTTAGTGGGAGCGGCATTCTCATGAAAAACCAGGCTATCGTCCACGGCATGGAAGCCGTGGGCGTGCTTATGCCGGATGGCGACCGTTTTCGGTTCATCGCGGTGAAGTTCAGCGTTTGGGCGCTGGACGGCAGTCTTTACGATACACCGGCAGAAGCGCAGGCTGCCGTGCAGGCGCATTTTGCCGGCGCACGGAAAAAGGAGGCGGCGGCTCGGGATTCCGAGCCGCATAGTTTCCCGACCGCGGAGGGCTATCACGCCTTTGCGGACATGCGCGCCGCATTCAGCGAATAGGACATGAGACCGGTCGGCTTGAATGCCGATCGGTCTTACGGGTCTTCGTAGCCGGAGGCGCGGATATCCAGCCGGTATGTTCCCGGATCGGTGCCGAACAGCAGCGCGCCGGATGTGCTGGAGAGGGCCGGCACGTAATCGAGCGTGACTTCGCGCTCCTCGACCAGCCGGTCCTGGTCATAGAGCCGAGCCGTCACCGGCACCGCCGCCGCTGTCCGTTGCCCGCGATTGACGATAGTGAAGGCGATGCGGTGGCCGCCTTCGGTGCTTTCGAATGTGCCGGCCTGCACAACAAGTTCCGGCTTGCCGTCCTCTTCGCCGGCCGCCTGCCAGGCAAGCCAGCCAACCATCGTCAGCACCAGCGCGGCAGAGACAAGGCCGGTCGCCCATTCGAGCCAATGGGCTTTACGCCCCAGGGGCTTGCGAGAAGGCTTTGCGGAGCCGGTATCGTCAGGCATCGTCGTCCTTTCTGTCACAGGATAAGCCGCGCGGCGGCAGCACCGATAGCGCCGGGGAAGGCGAGCACGATCATCGCCATGATCGCGGGCGTGGCGCCGACATTGTCGAGCCGGCCGAAGGTCCAGAGCGCATAGAGACTGATCAGCAACGCGATCACGTAACCCGGCAGGGTAAAGCGGATGAAGGCGTGCCATTGCGGCGTGCCGGGTTCGATCTCATGTCCGCCCTTGAAGGAGACGGCATAGACGAAGCCGTGCATCAGCACGAGCGAGAGCGCGACAACCGCGAGCGCATGCCAGTCAGTCATCTTGTAGGAAATCAGGATCATTTCCTCCGTCGGCGCCATGTTGAGATTGAGGAACAGCGCACCGACCGCCATCAGCAGCAACTCGCCGCCATAGCTCGCATCGTCGTTGCCGCTGTCCTGGTGCGCACTTTCGAGCTGGCTCCGGCCGAGCAGCGCACCGATGCTGGAGGGCACGGCCTGAATGGCGATCTTGCCCAGAATTTCCGATGCCGGCATGGCCGGCTGTAACAACCGGAAAAGCAGCAGAACGAGCGCACTGGTGAGAATGCCCAACCCATAGGCGATGAAAGCGTCACGAAGGTCTTCCTTCAAGTCGAAGGTTTCCTCGAAGCCGACTTTGTGGGCGATACCGACCAGAAGCGGCAGCGCCACCACCAGAAGCAGCACGAGCCGCCATCGATCCATGGAAAAACCGAGTTCCCACATTTCCATGGTCATCTGCATCGGCAGCGCAAACAGAAGAGCGCCGCCGATACCGCGGCCAAGACCGATGATGAAATGACCCGGAACGGGAACCGTGTCCCGTCCCTCTTCGCTGGCATTGCTTTTTACGGTGCCGGCCTTCACGCCCTTATTCGTCCCAGTCCGAGGGCAGGCCGGCATCGGCGGCCCGGAGCGTCAGCCGGTTGTGCACGCTGCGCACGCCGGCCACACGCTGGATCGTCATGCCGACACGCCGCCGGTCTTCGGCGGTATCGACTTCGCCTTCCAGCGTGACCACGCCTTCATCGATCTGCACTTCGAAGCTGGAGGTATCGATGTCGGCGTCTTCGAGCCTGTCGTTGATGGTTTCTTCCAGCACGTCGTCGGCAATGTCCCGGTCGGGATCGTCCTTGATCAGATCAGGCCCGCCGCGGGAGCGGATCGCCGCATCGCTGCCGGTCTCGAAGCCGGGATTGCCGGTTTCGTCGAAATTTTCGTCGGTCTCGCCATAGGCTTCGTTACGGGCCGAGCTGTCCAGGTCGGGTTGCGCATCGGCATAGGGCCAGCCGTCATCGATATCGCGCTCCTCGTAGTCGCGATAATCCGCCTCGCGGCTCGTGGGCTCGCCATCGCCGGCATCGTGCGGAAGGGGGCGTTTGATCTTGTCCATGGAAGTCTCCTGTCTCTAGGATTGTGGACATAAACGCAGCCGGGCCATGCTTGGTTTCGCGACGGGCGGCAGATCCTGGCCCCTCGATGCAAAAAAAACGGAAGCATCGCTGGATGCTTCCGTTTTTTGTGGAGGCAGCGGGCGGGGCGCCCGCTCCACCCGTGGTTAGTTCTGCGGAGCCGGCTGGGTGGCCTGCGGCGTAGTGCCGGTTGCCGGCTGCTGGTCGGTGCTGGTAGCCGGGGCAGGCTGGGTGCCGGTTGTCGTATCCGGCGTCGTGGTTGCCGGCGCGGTCGCATTGTTGTCGGCCGGTGCCATCGTATTGTTATCGGCCGGCGGCGTCGTGGTGGTCTGTTCCGTTGCCGGCGGTGTTGCTGTGTTGCTGGCCTGTTCGCCCGGCAGCCAGAAGAGCAGGGCAAGAACGACGCCGGCAAGCAGTACGATCAAAAGCGGCCACATGCTGCGGCTCTCCCGCGGCGCATCGACGGCTGCATTGTTGATGTTGATGTCGCGCTGGCGATCTGCGGCGAGCGGATCGGTGACGGGAGCACCAGTCGTTGGGTCGATGCGCTGGGAAGCCTGCTCGCTCGGCCAGGTGGCCGGGTTGATGGGGCGGCTGTCATTCGGATCGAAACGTTGGTTCATGGAAGTATCCTTTCGAAGCTGATCTCTTGCGGGGACAGTCGACTGGGAAAGGAACGCCGAACGGCTGATAAAGTTCCGCTGTGGCCGGAAAGGCGGTTATTCGCCCTCGGAAACGAAGCGGTATCCGACACCTGGCTCCGTGCGCAGGATCACCGGATGGGTCGGGTCGCGCTCGACCTTCTGGCGCACCTGCCCGATGAAGACCCTGAGATAATGCAGGTCCTCCCCATGCGCCGGCCCCCAGACGGAGGTGAGCAACGTGCGGTGAGTGACGACGCGGCCGGCATGGCGGGCAAGCAGCAGCAAAAGATCGTATTCCTTTGGCGTCAGCCGGATCGGCTCTCCGTCACGCGACACCAGCCGCCGCACCGTGTCGATGACGAGGCCGTCGGTCTCATAACTCGTCGTCGTCGCCTCTGTCTTGCCGCGATGGCGTAGTGCCGTGCGGATGCGGGCGGTGAGTTCGCCGATGCCGAAGGGTTTTTCGACGTAATCGTCGGCGCCGAGGTCGAGGGCGGCGATCTTCTCGCTCTCGCGGTCGCGGGCCGACAGGATGACGATCGGGATATCCGACCAGCCGCGCAGGCTCGCGATCACATCCTTGCCGTCCATATCCGGCAGGCCGAGGTCGAGGATGACGAGATCGGGCGCGACGGTCGCCACCGCCTTCAGTGCGTCCGCGCCATTCATGGCCTCCACCACCTCATAGCCGGCAGCGGCAAGCGCCGGTTTCAGGAAACGCTGGATCTGCGGCTCGTCATCGACGACGAGGATACGGGCCAGCATCATGGCCGGGCCTCCGGTTTGGCGCTCGATGGCAGGCGGATCACGATGCGGGTTCCTCTCTTCTTGACGGCCGGGCTTTCGGCATGGATGCGCCCGCCCATCGCTTCGATGAAGCCGCGGGCGATCGACAGGCCAAGACCGGTGCCGGCGGCGCGGCCATCGCTCTTGCCGCGGCGATAGAACTTTTCGAACACGCGGTCGAGGTCTTCAGGCGGAATGCCGCGCCCGAGATCGGTCACCGAAATCACCACATCGGAGCCATCCGGCCGGGCAAAGACCTGGATCGGCTCCTGCCCGCCATATTTCACGGCATTGTCGAGCAGATTGAACAACACCTGCCCCAGGAGCACGCCATCGCCCGCCACCAGCGGCAAGCCTTGCGCAATGCTGGTCTCGATCATCCGGTCCGGGAAATATTTTCGCGCCCGCTCCACGGCCATCTGCACCGTATCGGCCACGTCCACCCAGTCGCGTTTCGGCTGGATTGTGCCGGCCTCAATGCGGGTCATGTCGAGCAGGTTGGCGACGAAGCGGCTCATACGGCTGCCTTCCTCCTCGATCGATTGCAAAAGATCGTCGCGGCTTTCCGGGCTCATCTTGTCGCCTAGCTCGCGCAGGCTGGTGACGGCGCCGGTGATGGTGGCAAGCGGCGTCTTTAGATCATGCGAGATGGAGGAGAGCAGGGCCTCGCGATAGCGCTCACCCTCCAGCCGCGCGGCCTGCGCGACGCTTGCTTCCGAAAGCCGCGCGCGATCCATGGCGATCGCCGTCTGGTCGAGGATGGCGGATAGTGCACGCTCGTCATTGGTATCGAGCCGGTCCAGCGTCTGCTCGATGCCGCAGACGCCGACAGCGCCATGGGGGCTGAGCAGCGGGCGGAATTCGAAGCGGCTGTTTGGCAGCGTGCCGGTGCCGTATCCCGCGCGCTCCTGCTTGTCGTTGGCCCAGCGCGCTGCGGCGAGATCGGCGACATCAAGCTCGGTATCCGGCGGCCATGCTGCGGCAACGGTGAGTTCGCCGTCGCGCGGCACGAGCAGCACGACATTGCGCCGGAGACTCGCCTGCAATTGCGAAACCGTCGCCCAGATCGCGTCTTCGGCCTTCTCCGTGCCCGACAGTTTTCGCGAGAAATCATAGAGGCCCTGCAGGGCGCTGGCGCGGATGCGGGCGATCTTCGCCTGTTCGCGGATACGCGAGGCAAAGCCCCCGGCAAACAGCGCCACCGCCAGGAAGACGATCAGCGCGAAAACCTCGTGGGGTGCGGCGATGGTGAAGGTGTAGTGCGGCTCGATGAAGAAGAAATTGTAGCACAGCGCCGAGAGCACTACGGCCAGAAGCGCCGAGAGATAGCCGGACGCCACCGCCGCCCCCAGCACCGCCAGCAGGAACAGCAGCGAAATATTCGGCAGCCGCACGAAGACGTTGATGCCGATACCGAGAAGGGCGGTCACAGTGACAAGGCCAACCGCGACCGCCACGGCCTCCGGCAGGCGCCGCAGCGACGGTGCGGGAAAGAACGGAATTTTCGGCTTTTCCTGCTTTTCGTCCGGCGTGACGAGATGCACGCCGAGGCCCCGCGCACGCCGCGCAAGCGCATCCGCCAGTGACGGCGAGAAGAACCGGGTACGCTGTTCCGCCCCGATGACGATCTGGGTGACATGCTCGCGCCGGGCAAGCTTCAGGATTTCTTCGACGAAATCATTGCCGATGATCCGCCGCGTCTCCGCGCCCAGTTGTTCGGCGAGGCGAAAGATCTGGTCGAGCCGGCCGATGCCGTCCTTCGTCTGCGCTTCCCGGTCGGCGCGCTCGATGGAAACCACCGTCCACGATGCATTGAGCCCGGTCGCCAGCCGGCTCGCCACCCGCACGACCTTTTCCGAAAGCTCATCCGCCCCGACGCAGACCAACAGCCGTTCGCCCGTCGCCCAAACGCCCTCGATGGCATTCTGCCTGAGATAATCGACCACCTGATCATCGACCCGATCGGCGGTGCGCCTCAGCGCCAACTCCCGCAGCGCCGTCAGGTTGCCGAGGCGGAAGAAACGATCCACCGCGCGGCTGGCGCTATCCGGCAGATAAACCTTGCCCTCCTTCAGCCGCTCGATAAGCTCTGTCGGCGGCAGATCGACCAGCAGCACCTCGTCGGCCCGGTTCAGCACCACATCCGGCACCCGCTCGCGCACGGTGACGCCGGTGATCTGGGCGACGAGATCGGCCTGGCTTTCCAGATGCTGGATATTAAGCGCGGTCCAGACATCGATGCCGGCTGATATCAGTTCCTCGATATCCTGATGGCGCTTGGGATGCCGGCAGCCCTCTGCATTGGAGTGCGCAAGTTCATCGACGATGACGATGCGCGGACGTCGCGCCAGCGCCGCATCGAGATCGAATTCCTCCAGCATGCGGCCGCGATGGGCGACACGGATGCGCGGCAGGGCTTCGAGCCCTTCCAGCAGGGCGGCCGTCTCGCCACGGCCATGGGTTTCGACCAGCCCGACGACGATATCGACGCCGTCGCTCTTCAGCCGGCGGGCGCGCGACAGCATCGCATAGGTCTTGCCGACGCCGGGTGCGGCACCCAGAAAAACGGTCAGCTTGCCCCGGCGGTCCTTATCCGCCAGGGCAAGCAATGCGTCCGGGTCTGGCCGCCGGTTGGCGTCGCGGGGTTCGTCCGCCATGCAGTTTCTCACGTCTTCGAGGCATCCAGTGCAAGGTTCAGCTCTAGCACGTTCACGCGCGGCTCGCCGATGAAACCGAGCGCACGGCCCTCGATTTTCTGTTCGACGAGGTTGGCGAGATCGGTCTCGTTCAACCCCCGCGCCTTGGCGACGCGGGCAATCTGCGCGCGGGCGAAATCCGGCGAGATATGCGGATCGAGCCCCGAGCCGGAGGCCGTCGCCGCATCCGCGGGAACGGGCGCCGCGATGCCCGCCGCCTTCAGCCGCTCGATATCGGCCGCAACCCTGTCCTTGAGCTTCACCGAGGTCGTGCCGAGGTTGGAGCCGGATGAGGCGGCGGCATTGTAGGGATCGGGACCGGTGGCCGAAGGGCGCGGCCAGAAGTAGCGGTCGCTGGTGAAATTCTGGCCGATGAGGCTGGAGCCGATCACGGTCCCGTCCTTTTCGATCAGGCTGCCGCTTGCTTGTGCCGGCATCACGGCCTCGGCAATCCCGGTGATGGCGAGCGGATAGCCGAGGCCGGTGAGCGCTGTCATGGCAAGCGTCAGGACGATAGCGGGGCGAAGATGGTTGAGCATGGTTACACCAGATGAAGAGCGCTGACGGCGATATCGATGACCTTGATCCCTGCAAAGGGCAGGATCAGGCCGCCAACGCCATAGACCAGCAGGTTGCGGCGAAGCAGGGCGGCAGCGCCCGAGGGACGATAGGCGACGCCCTTCAACGCCAAAGGAATCAACGCCACGATGATCAGCGCGTTGAAGATCACGGCTGAGAGGATCGCCGATTGCGGCGAGGAAAGCCGCATTAGGTTCAGCGCATCGAGCGCCGGATAGGTGGCGACGAACAAGGCCGGGATGATGGCGAAATACTTCGCCACGTCGTTGGCGATCGAGAAGGTCGTCAGCGAACCGCGGGTCATCAGCAGTTGCTTGCCGATGCCGACGATCTCAATGAGCTTCGTCGGGCTCGAATCGAGGTCCACCATGTTGGCGGCTTCGCGGGCGGCCTGCGTGCCGGTCTGCATCGCCACACCGACATCGGCCTGAGCGAGGGCAGGGGCATCGTTGGTGCCGTCGCCGCACATGGCGATCAGCCGGCCGCCCTGCTGCTCGCGGCGGATATAGGCGAGCTTGTCCTCCGGTGTCGCCTGCGCAAGGAAATCGTCGACGCCGGCTTCCGAGGCAATCGCCGCCGCCGTCACCGGGTTGTCGCCGGTGACCATGACCGTGCGGATGCCCATGGCGCGTAGCTCGGCAAAACGCTCCTTGATGCCGGGTTTCACCACGTCCTTGAGGTGGATGACGCCGAGCAGGCGCGGACCATCGGCAACGGCCAGCGGCGTGCCGCCGCTGCGGGCGATTGCGTCCACGGCGCGGCGGAATTCCTCCGGCGCCTGCTGTTCGCCGATACCGGCAAAACCGAGCACGGCATCGACCGCGCCCTTACGCAGCCGTCGCTCGCCTTGATCGACGCCCGAGA
This sequence comes from Rhizobium sp. Root1212, assembly GCF_001424985.1. Taxonomy (GTDB): domain Bacteria; phylum Pseudomonadota; class Alphaproteobacteria; order Rhizobiales; family Rhizobiaceae; genus Pararhizobium. The sequence continues at coordinate 644,702 of NZ_LMDA01000001.1, read as the reverse complement.
GGCGGGTCTCGGCGGTAAACTCGATCACGGCATCGAAGCGGCTTTCCGGCATGGCAATGCCGAATTCACCCATTGCCAGTGCCACGATGGAGCGCCCTTCCGGCGTCTCATCCGAGAGACTGGCGGTGAGGGCGGCCTTGGCAAGCTCCGCCTGCGTCACGCCCGGTGCGGCCAGGAAATCGCTCGCCATGCGATTGCCGAAGGTGATCGTGCCGGTCTTGTCGAGCAGCAGCGTATCGACATCGCCGGCAGCCTCGACCGCACGGCCGGAGGTGGCGATGACATTGAAGCGCACGAGGCGATCCATGCCGGCAATGCCGATGGCAGACAGCAGACCGCCGATGGTGGTCGGGATCAGCGTCACCAGCAGCGCGGAAAGAACGGTGACCGACAAGACGGTACCGGAATAGCCGGCAAGCCCCCAGATCGCCACGCAGACGAACAGGAAGATCAGCGTCAGGCCGGACAGCAGGATCGACAGCGCGATCTCGTTCGGCGTCTTCTGCCGCTGCGCGCCTTCGATCAGCGCGATCATCCGGTCGACGAAGCTCGACCCCGGCGCAACCGTGATCTTCACCCGGATTTCGTCGGAGAGAACCTGCGTGCCACCCGTCACCGCCGAACGGTCGCCGCCCGATTCACGGATAACCGGGGCGGATTCGCCGGTGATGGCGCTTTCATTGACGGAGGCGACACCTTCGATGACCTCGCCATCGCCGGGGATCAGTTCGCCGGCTGCGACAACAACGATATCGCCGACCTTGAGGCTGGTGGCCGGGATGGTCTCCGTGCCGCCGCCGGCGATGAGCCGACGGGCAACGAGTTCGGATTTGGTGCGCTTCAGGCTTTCGGCTTGCGCGCGGCCGCGGCCTTCAGCGACGGCTTCGGCAAAGGTGGCAAACAGCACCGTGAACCATAGCCAGGCCGCGATCTGTCCGGAGAAGACGGTTTCGGACGAGCCGGTTGCGAGATCGCGCAGGAAGATCAGCGAGACGAGGGCGGCGCCCACCTCCGTCACGAAGATGACGGGATTGCGCAAGAGTTGGCGCGGATCGAGTTTCCGCACGGCATTCTTCGCCGCCGGCAGAAGGATGGCCGGGTCCGAGAGGCTAGGGGCTTTATGGTCCTTGGACATGATATTTCCTTTAGAAAGTCTGGCCGGCAAGCATCGCGAGATGTTCGACGATGGGGCCAAGGGCGAGCGCCGGGAAGAACTGCAGCCCGCCGAGGATCAGGATGATGCCGATCAGCAGGCCGACGAACAGCGGGCCATCGGTCGGGAACGTGCCGGCGGAAGCGGGCGACTTGACCTTGCGGGCAAGCGAACCGGCCATCGCCATGACCGGCACGACATAGGCGAAGCGGCCAAGCAGCATCGCAATGCCGAGCGTCGTGTTGTACCAGACGGTATTGCCCGACAGGCCGCCGAAGGCCGAGCCGTTGTTGCCGGCCGCCGAGGTATAGGCATAGAGGATTTCGGAGAAACCGTGCGGACCTGATGTGCCGATACTTGCGACGGCAAAGGGCAGCATGGCCGAGACGGCTGTAAAACCGAGAATGACGAGCGGCAGGATCAGCACCGCCAGCATCGCGTATTTCATCTCGCGACCCTCGATCTTCTTGCCGAGGAATTCCGGTGTACGGCCGACCATCAGTCCCGCCACGAAGACGGAAAGCAACGCAAACACCAGCATGCCATAAAGCCCGGAGCCGACACCGCCCGGCAGAACCTCGCCGAGCTGGATCAGGAACATCGGCACAAGGCCGCCGAGCCCGGTAAACGAGCCGTGCATGCCATTGACGCCGCCATCGGAAAGGCCGGTTGTAACAGCGGCATAAAGCGCCGTCATCGCCTGCCCGAAGCGTACTTCCTTGCCTTCCATATTGCCGAGCGCCGGATCGACGCCAAGGGCGGTCAGGATCGGATTGCCCTGTGCTTCCGCCCAGTAAACAACGGCGACGCCGCTAATCAATAGTACAGCCATGGCCGCGAGAAGCGCCCAGCCCTGCCTGCGGCTGCCGACCATCTGGCCGAAGGCGTAGACCATCGCCGCCGAGATCGACAGCATGGCGAAAATATTGAGATAGTTTGCAAAAGCGGTCGGGTTTTCAAACGGATGCGCGGCATTGACGTTGAAGAAGCCGCCGCCATTGGTGCCGAGCTGCTTGATGGCTTCCTGGCTCGCGACCGGGCCGAGCGAGATCACCTGCTGCGCGCCTTCCAACGTCGTCGCCGTGACGGACGGTGCAAGCGTCTGCGGCAGGCCCATGGCGACGGAGGCAAGCGCCACGACAATGGCCATCGGCAAAAGCACGAACAGCGTCGCCCTGACCATATCGACCCAGAAATTGCCGAGCGTCGAAACCTTCGAGCGGGCAAGCGCGCGGGTAAACGCGGCGGCGAGCGCCATGCCGGTCGCAGCTGACAGGAAATTCTGTACGGTCAGCCCGGCCATCTGGCTGAAATGGCTCATCGTCGTCTCGCCGGCATAGTTCTGCCAGTTGGTGTTGGTGACGAAGGAGACGGCGGTGTTGAAGGCGAGATCGGAAGGGACCGCGGCAAAGCCCTGCGGATTGAACGGCAGGATGCCCTGCAGCCTCAGCGTCGCATAGAGCGCGACGAAGCCCGCGACCGAGAAGGTGAGCATGGCCAGCGTATAGGAGAGCCATCCCTGTTCCCTGTCGGGATCGATGCCCGCAGCACGATAAAACCCGCGCTCGACGGGTCCGAGTACGGGAGAGAGGAATGTGCGTTCGCCGCCAAAGACCTTGGCCATGTATAGGCCGAGCGGCTTGATGACGATGAGCACGGTGAGAAAAAGGAGGCCGATCTGCAGCCATCCGATAAGGGTCATGGAGGATACTCCGATGGATCAGAAACGCTCGGGCCGCAAAAGCGTCACCACGAGATAGACGCCAAGGCCGATGGCGACGAGAAGACCGAGAAGGGGCTCAAGCATGGCTCGCCTCACAGCCGGTCGAGGGCGCGGGCATAGAGCGCCAGCACGAGAAGCGTGGCGCAGCCCAGCGCCAGAAAGATGAAATCGGACATGTTCCGTGTCTCCTGTTTGACAGGAGCTAATTAGGGGCGGCCGTGGTCAGGTTTCGATTGCGAAGGCGCAAGACGGGCATAAGGAAAACATAAGGATGCGTGAAAGGCCGCGTCTTCGACGATCAGCGCGCCTGAGACGGAAGTGGTCCTTCCATCAGAACGGCAGGAAGTTTGGCGGTCGGTCCCATCGCAAGCTCGAATACGGCCAGCCGTTCAAGGCCAAGGCTTCGATAGAAAGGTTCGGCATTCAGTCCGGCGAAGGCCTGAAAGCGTGTGGTGCCGTACTTTGCGGCATCCACGGCGCAGCGCAGGATAATAGAGCGCCCGATGCCCCTGCGGGTCATATCGGGGTCTGTCGCAAAATGGCGCAGATGGGAAAGCCCTGCCTCGATCTTGCCGGAGCCGGGTTGATCAAGGCTCCAGCCGCCGCAGCCGACGAGACGTCCGGCATCTTCGGCGACACAGTATTTGCCGGAAGCCAGCAGTTCAGGGTTTGCCCTCGTCATCACCGGAAGCGCGCCGGCAAGAAGCTCGGCATCATAGGACGACGCCATCAAGGCGGGATATGTCCGCAGCAGCAGTTCCGTGACTGCCGCGGCGTCTCGGGGAAGGGCTATCCTGATGTGCATGCTCAACCGGACCATCGAGAGTCGTTGATCGTTCTGCGCCTATAGCACATCGCTTTGGATGACAAAACCATAGGTCGGCCTGGCGACGTGCAGACGCGGCAAAACGTGCTGATCCAATGGCTGGGAAAGCTTTAGATTTTTCTTTTAGCAAGAATTGGCTGGGGAACCTGGATTCGAACCAGGACTAACGGAGTCAGAGTCCGTGGGTCTACCGTTAACCTATTCCCCAAAGCCTGCAAACATTGATGTTTGCGTTAGAAACGAACTTGCAGGCGACGCCGTCTTTGCCCCGGTCAGGCAAACTTGACCTCGTTTCGAGGCGCCTTCTAGCATATTCGCGCGGTCAGGCAAGAGCCTTTTTACGATTGCCGCAAGAAATCACGGCTGGTGCGAATTCCCGTCAACGGCAGATCACTGCGCATCCTTGGAAACCCCGGATGGTGTGAGGGAGTATCCGCCCCCTGTCCCGAATCGGGAGTATCCTCCTGATGGAGTAGCGCCCAGGCCGGTCTCTTGCAGCGCCGATCCGCCCAAAAATGAACCATCTTTACGGCTGTGCAATTAACCATTCCGCCGAACTGTGTAGTTGCGCAATCTTGCAAATGACGTTTATATTTAATAGACCGTTAAAGAACTAAAAGAACGTGCCTAACGCGATAGTTGCCGCTGGAAACGCTTGTCGGGAAAGAAGCTCGATGCCGTTTCTTACGGTGGCGGCGTAAATCTATAAATTACTTTTCAGCTAAAAAATTGCAAACCAAGGCATTGGATCGAGATTTACTTGCGGTAATGCAGTATTGATCGAAACTTCAAAAATTTCAGAGGCATTGGGCGCCATGACGGAAAATATTGTATTGCATCATTCGTCGGCCGTAGCGCTTGATACTCGTGGTCTTTCCCAGGGGGGCAGAGGAATCGGAAGCGTTGCTGCGGTGCAAAAGCCACACGGTGCCGAAGAAAGCAATTTTTACATCAATCCTGCATCCGCCCCTGATAAGCCGTTCCAGCTTATACTGAAGCGTGGCATGGATATCGTCGGTTCGCTATTCGGGCTGGCCGTGTTGGTGCCGTTGTTGTTGATGATCGCGGGTTTGATCAAGCTCGAAAGCCGCGGCCCGGTGCTTTTCCGCCAGATTCGGACGGGTTTGAACGATGTCCCCTTCGAGATCCTGAAATTCCGCTCGATGTATTCCGAGAGTTGCGACCATTCGGGCGTTGCGCAGACCACGGACAACGATCCGCGCATCACGCGGCTGGGCAAAATCCTTCGTAAAACCAATCTCGACGAGCTTCCGCAGCTCTGGAACGTGCTGATTGGCGATATGTCGCTGGTCGGGCCGCGTCCGCATGTTCCGGATATGCTGGCGGCCGGACGGAATTATTCTGATTTGGTGCAGGGTTACGACTACCGCCATCTGATGAGACCGGGTCTGACGGGCCTTTCACAGGCGCGTGGGCTGCGCGGCCCGACGACTCACCGCTGGGTAGCCATTCGCCGGATCGTCTGCGATGTCGAATATATCCGCAACTTCTCCATTTTACTGGATGTCAAGATCATCCTTCGGACGATCGTCAATGAACTGCGCGGTGGAACCGGCCTCTGAGCCACTGCGATCGCTGTTGCTGAAGATCGAGCCGCCCATTGAGGGGCGGCTTTTTTATGAGATGATGGCGAAGACCGGGTGGGTGCTCAGCCGCGATATCCCAGATACCAGTCCACGAATTTCCTGACCCCGTCCTCGACGCTGATGGCGGGCGTGAAGCCGGTCAGCGCGTTCAACAGAGCCGGCGATGCGTAGGTGCGCGGAACATCACCCTGCTGCATCGGCAGCATGTTGCGAATGGCGGGTTTGCCGACCGCAGTCTCGACGATCTCGACGAACCGCATCAGCTCGACCGGCTCGCCGCCGCCGATGTTGACGACCCGGAAGGGCGCCTGCCGCGACAGCGTATCTTCGACGCCGGGTGTGGTGATCCGGTTTACCTCGTCCGGGGCCACGGCCGAAAGCCTGACGATGCCTTCGACGATGTCGTCGATATAGGTGAAGTCGCGGCTCATCCGGCCTTCACCATAGATTTCGATCGGCTTGTCGTTGAGAATCGCGTCGACGAACTTGAACAGCGCCATGTCAGGCCGCCCCCAGGGACCGTAGACGGTGAAGAAGCGGAAAGCGGTCGTCGGCACCTTGTAGAGATGGGCATAGGAATGCGCCATCAGTTCCATCGATTTCTTCGTCGCCGCATAGAGCGTCATCGGTTCGTCGGCGCGGTCGGTTTCGGCGAAGGGGATTTTCTCGTTGGCGCCGTAGACGGAGGAGGTCGAGGCCAGCATCAGGTGTTGGGGTGCGACCTCCCTGGCAAGCTGCAGCATGTTCCAGGAGCCGGTGAGATTGGCGTCGACATAGGCTTTTGGATTTTCCAGGCTGTAGCGCACGCCTGCCTGGGCGGCGAGGTGGATGATGATCTGCGGCTCGGCGAGATCGGCGGCGCGTTTCAGCGCGTCGGCATCTTCCAGCATGCCGATGACCGGCTTGAAGCCGTTGGAGCGCGACAGGATGGCGTGGCGTTTTTCCTTGAGGCTGACGTCGTAATATTGCGTCATGCCGTCGAAGCCGACGACGAAATGTCCCTCGTCCAGAAGCCGCTTGGCAAGGTGAAAGCCGATGAAGCCGGCCGTGCCGGTGATCAGATAGCGCATGATATCCCTCCATCCATCGCCTTGATGCGAGCCGGGTTCGCAAAGCCCTGGATCGCTTGGCTTGGCTATCGCAGGAAAAGTCAGTCATATCAATAAAAGAACGGCTGTGACGCTCGATAGGCATTGGCAGGCAAAAAGAATTTGGCGAAACCGGCGGGCGCTGGTAAAGTCGCGCCAACGAAGATCGAGAGAGCGCTTTGAGCGGCACAGTCCCGCGCGGCGCCATGGACAGTTACGTGAGAGACCCCGACAACGGCGATAAGCCGTCCGTTTCCGGGGCGTCGGCAGCAGGCCGGGTCGAAGGGCAAAGTGTGTCCAGATCCGGCAAGGGCAAGCGTAGGCGGGGAAAGCCGTCGCGTGCACCTTCTGCAAATGTCAGCCTTTCCGGCATGCCGGCAGAGGCAGGACGTCCCGAAATGAAAGATGCGATCGGTGCGGAGCCGGTTCGCAAACGCAAGCGCAGGCGCCGTTCCAAGTCCGGTCCGGCCGCACCTGTGCCCGGCCGTGAGGCTTCGGACGCGCCCAATCCACCGAAGAGCGTCGCCAAGGATGGTTCACAGAAGGACCATCACGGCCGCAAGAATCGCAATCGCCGCGGCCTGCAGGGCCGTCCGCTGGCGACGGCGGAAAAGCCGCGCGCAGCGGCCCCGGCCGGAAAATCCGGCGCTGCACCGGCGCCCGAGCCTGTGCGGGAGCGGGCGCAGAGCGCTGGCGATCATCAGCGCTTGGCGGGCCTTTCGCCCTCCGACCGGCGGCTGCATCGGCAGCCGGAGGCGGGCGATCACGGCGCACCGCTCTATGCCGCGCTCGATCTCGGCACCAACAACTGCCGCCTGCTGATCGCGCAACCGACCCGGCCAGGCCAGTTCCGTGTCGTCGATGCCTTTTCGCGCATCGTGCGTCTCGGCGAGGGGCTTGGGGCTTCCGGCCGGCTTTCGGCGGAGGCCATGGATCGCTCCATCGAAGCGCTGAAGATCTGCGCGTCGAAGCTGCGCACCCGCAATATCCGCCGTAGCAGGCTGATCGCTACCGAAGCGGCCCGTGCCGCTTCCAATGGTGAAAGCTTCCTGCAGCGTGTACAGGAAGAGACGGGCCTCGAACTCGAGATCATCAATCGCGAGACCGAAGCGCGGCTTGCCGTTTCCGGCTGCTCGTCGCTGGTGGGGCGCGAGACGAAATCGGTGGTGCTGTTCGATATCGGCGGCGGCTCCTCGGAAATCGCCGTCATCCGCATCGGCGAAAACCGCTCCAGCCGCCTTGCCAATCATATCACCCACTGGACTTCGCTGCCGGTCGGCGTCGTTACACTGTCGGAGCGCCATGGCGGCCAGCATGTGACGCCGGAAAGCTTCGAGACGATGGTGGTCGAGGTGGAGGGCATGCTCGCGCGCTTCGACTGCCCGGATATCGACCGGCTCGACGAAGCAGGCGACGACAGCGGCTTCCATCTGATCGGAACCTCCGGCACGGTGACGACGCTTGCCGGCGTGCATCTCGATCTGCCGCGCTACGATCGCCGCAAGGTCGATGGACTCTGGCTTTCGGATGATGAAGTCTCCGCCATGCAGGCGCGGCTTCTGTCGTGGGATTTCTCGGCCCGCGCGTCGAATCCTTGCATCGGGCCGGATCGCGCCGATCTCGTTCTCGCCGGCTGCGCCATTCTGGAAGCAATCCGCCGCCGCTGGCCGTCGCAGCGCATGCGGGTTGCAGACCGGGGGCTGCGCGAAGGTCTGCTCACCGATATGATGGCCGATGACGGCATCTGGCGCCGCGGCCGTGGCCGCCGGCATCCCCGTGGCGGCGTGCCGCACGGTTCGCGCGAAGGAAACGCATCATGACGAAACCCCCGATCGGCGGAAACCGCACCGGGCGAAAACTGGGCCAGAAGGTCAAGAAGGGCAAGCTGAAAGCCTCGTCGCGCCGCTGGCTGGAGCGTCATATCAATGACCCCTACGTCCAGCGGGCGCAGTTGGAAGGCTATCGCGCCCGCGCAGCCTTCAAGCTTCTGGAAATCGACGAGAAGCACAAGATCCTGACCGGCGCGCGCCGCATCATCGACCTTGGCGCCGCCCCCGGCAGTTGGTCGCAGATCGCGGCCAATGTCACGCGCTCCACGGATGAAGACCCGCGCGTCGTGGCGATCGACTTTCTGGAGATGGACCCGCTTCCGGGCGTGCATATCTTCCAGCTCGACTTTCTCGATCCGACCGCGCCCGATCAGATCATGGAGGCGCTTGGCGGCGCACCCGATCTCGTGCTCTCCGACATGGCGGCCCCAACCACCGGCCATCGCCAGACCGACCACCTGCGCACCATGCACCTCTGCGAAGTCGCGGCCTATTTCGCTATCGACGTTCTGGCGCCGGGGGGCCACTTCCTGGCAAAAACCTTCCAGGGCGGCACCGAGCGGGAACTGCTGACGATGCTGAAGCAGAATTTCAAGCAGGTCGTTCATGTGAAGCCGGCGTCGTCGCGGGCCGAATCGGTCGAGATGTTCCTGCTTGCCAAGGGCTTCAAGGGGCGTTCCGCCGTGAAGGCCGAAGCAGAAGACGAAGCACACGACGAAATCGAAGTGGACTGAACCGGTGCTGCTCTACGTCACGATCGGCAGCCGCGATCTGTCGCGCGCCGGCGGTTTCTACGATGCCGCCCTTTTGCCGCTCGGCTTTGTCCGGCGCAAGGAAGACGACGTCGAAATCGGCTACGGGGCGGCGGATGACAGCCGCTGCCGGTTCTGGGTCGTAACGCCCTATGACCGCGAGCCCGCCACACGCGGCAATGGCTCGATGGTGGCCTTGCAGGCCGAAAGCCGGGCGGCGGTTGACGAATTCTACCGGGCGGCGCTGGCGGCAGGCGGCACGGATGAAGGTGCGCCGGGGCTTCGACCCTTCCATGCCCATTTCTATGCGGCCTATGTCCGCGATCCCGATGGCAACAAGCTGTCGGCCGTCTGCGAAAAGCCGGAAGCCTGAGCTTATTTCCCGACGACGGTTTCCGCCTGCTTTTCCACCAGCCGATGGCCGGATACCGATGCACCGGCCGTTTTCGACATGCGGATGAACGGGATCACGGCCGTCAGGGTGATTGCCGAAATCATCATGAAGGCGTTCTGGAAATCCTGCAGTTCCAGCTTCGAGCCTCTGAGCATCGTTTCGATTTCCAGTATGCCGCCGGCAACGGCGACGCCGAGCGCCAGGCTCATCTGCTGCAGCACCGCGCTCATCGAGGTTGCCTTGCTGGCGTCGCGGTCTGGAATATCGGCAAAGGACAGCGCATTGACGCTGGTGAAGAAGAACGACCGGACGAAGCCGGCCAGCAATAACACGCCTGTCATCACCAGCGCCGGGGTCGCTGGCGTGAACAGGCCGTTGATGAAGGTGAAGGCCGCGCCGCAGAGGCCGGCGGCGATCAGCGTCGTGCGGAAGCCGGCAAAGACCAGCACGCGCCGGGCGATGACCTTGGTGGTGATCGCACCGATGGCGCCGGAAAAGGTGATGAGACCGGATTGAAACGGCGATAGCCCGAAGCCGACCTGCAGCATCAGCGGCAGCAGGAAGGGCGTGGCGCCGATCGAGATGCGAAACAGCGTGCCGCCGATCGCCGCCGCCCGGAAGGCGCTGTCGCGGAAGAGCTTCAGGTCGAGCAGCGGCGCCGGATGGTTGCGCGCATGGCGCACATAGAGCACGCCCGCGATAATGCCGGCGACGACGGAGACGGCCCCGATCTCCGGCGGCAGGGCCGGCAGGCTCATGACCGAAAGGCCGAACATGGTACCGGCTGCCGCAATCGCGCTGAGGATGAAGCCGGTGACATCGATCGGCGGCGGGTTTTCGCTGACGATTTCCGGCAGGTAGATGCCGGAGAGGATGAAGCCGACGATGCCGACGGGCACATTGATCAGAAAAATCCAGTGCCAGGAGAAATAGGTGGTGATGAAGCCGCCGAGCGGCGGGCCGGCAAGCGGGCCGACAAGCGCAGGGATCGTCAGCAGCGCCATGGCGCCGACAAGCTCGCTGCGGGGCGTGCTGCGCACGAGCACCAGCCTTGCGACCGGCGTCATCATCGCCCCGCCCATGCCCTGCAGGAAGCGCGAGACGACGAAGGCGAAGATGCTGTCGGCCACCGCGCAGGAGATCGAGCCGATGACGAAGACGACGATGGCCGCGCGAAAAATACGCTTTGCGCCGAAGCGGTCGGCCATCCAGCCGCTCAGGGGAATGAAGATGGCGAGCGACACCATGTAGGCGGTGAGCGCCAGCTTCAGCGTGATCGGCCCGACGCCGAGATCGTGGGCGATGGCCGGCAACGATGTCGCAATGACGGTGGAATCCATCTGCTCCATGAACAGAGCGACGGCGAGAATCATCGGGACAATGCGCTTCATGCGGGTGGGCCTGCGTGCGATATCGGTACGGGAAGGGAAGATAGGCTTTTCCGGGCGAAAAGGGTGCCCGTGCTCTCACTTTGCCATCACTTCCCTGTGAGCGCCGGGGTCGGAATCGACCGGGGCGCTATGTCCTGCGGGTATAAGCGCATTGGACATCTTCGACAACCGAACCTGGGAGCACTTCATGACCTCTTTCTCACCCGGCCGTCGCGGGCTATTCATGGCAACGGCGGGCGGCGCACTGGCCGTCCCTTTCCTCATGACCGGCGCAACGCAGGCGCAGGACCAGACCCCGGAAACATCCATGACATCCACGAAAACCAGAGGCTTCAATCTCGGCGCGTTCAAGGTGGCGGTCATCAGCGACGGCACGCGCCTCGCCGACAATCCCCACGAAACCTACGGCCAGAACCAGCCGAAGGAGGCGGTGGCGGAACTGCTGCACGCCAACTTCCTGCCGGCCGATAAATTCGTGAACGGCTTTTCGCCGGTGCTCATCGATACCGGCTCGCAGGTCGTGCTGTTCGATACCGGCATGGGCGAGGCGGGCCGCGAAAGCGGCTCGGGCAAGTTGATCGAGGGCCTGAAGCAGGCGGGATATTCACCCGATCAGGTGTCGGTCGTGGTTCTCACCCACATGCACGGCGATCACATCGGCGGCTTGATGGAGGGTGGTGCCCCGGCCTTCAAGAATGCCCGCTATGTCGCGGGCCAGGTGGAATATGATTTCTGGAAGGACCCGGCGCGGGTCGGGACGCCGGCGGAAGGCGGCCACAAGGGCGTCGTCTCGAAGGTCGTCCCGCTGGCGGAAAAGATGACCTTCATCAAGGAAGGCAGCGAGGTCGTGCCCGGCATCGTCGGCATGGAGGCCTTCGGCCATAGCCCCGGCCACATGATCTTTCGCATCGAATCACAAGGCAAGCAACTGATGCTGACGGCGGATACCGCCAACCATTTCGTGCTGTCGCTGCAAAAGCCCGATTGGGAAGTGCGCTTCGATATGGACAAGGCGAAAGCGGCGGCGACACGCAAGCGTGTGTTCGACATGATCGCCACGGAGCGCATTCCGTTCATCGGCTATCACATGCCGTTTCCCGCGGTCGGCTTCGTGGAAAAGGCTGAAGGTGGCTACCGCTTCGTTCCCGTCAGCTATCAGTTCGACGTCTGAAACCGGAAAAACGAAAAGGCCGGCTCGTCACGGGCGGGCCTTTTCATGAAGAGAGTTTTTGCCTGACCTGCGTGTCCTCAGTCACGGTGATACTTGTTACCGCAGGTCTCGGAAAGACCGGCAGCGGATACAGCTAATAACCCATGAAAATGCGCAGGACGGTGCAAAGGCACCCCGTGTCGGGTTTTTGCTATTCCTTTCCTGTCAAACTCGTGTTACCAGCCCTCGCCAACTTCCAAGAATTTCTTGCAAGCGATCGAGGTGGCGCACTCCCAATGTTCCCCCTTCGGTAGCCTGTTTTTCCACTGAAGGGACTTGGCCTATGGCGCGCATCATCGAAACGGCAACCGGTCTCGAAGCTTTGACCTTCGACGACGTTCTCCTTCAACCCGGACATTCCGAAGTCATGCCGGGGCAGACGAATATCGCCACCCGCATCGCCCAGGATATCGATCTCAACCTGCCGATCTTGTCGTCGGCGATGGATACGGTCACCGAAGGCCGCCTTGCCATCGCCATGGCCCAGGCCGGCGGCATCGGCGTCATTCACCGCAACCTGACGCCGGCCGAGCAGGCCGAGCAGGTCCGCCAGGTGAAGAAGTTCGAAAGCGGCATGGTCGTCAACCCGGTCACCATCGGCCCGGATGCGACGCTGGCCGACGCCCTGAACCTGATGAAGATCTACAGCATCTCCGGTATTCCGGTGGTGGAAAATGCCGGCGTCACCGGCAAGCCCGGCCGCCTCGTTGGCATCCTCACGAACCGCGACGTGCGCTTCGCCTCCGATCCCAACCAGAAGATCTACGAACTGATGACCCGTGAGAACCTGATCACGGTCAAGGAAAACGTCGACCAGCAGGAAGCCAAGCGCCTGCTGCACTCGCACCGCATCGAAAAGCTGCTGGTGGTCGATGGCGACGGCCGCTGCGTCGGTCTCATCACCGTCAAGGACATCGAGAAGTCGCAGCTCAACCCGAATGCCGCCAAGGATGCGCAGGGCCGCCTGCGCGCCGCCGCCGCCATCAGCGTCGGTGACGATGGCGTCGAGCGGGCCGAGCGGCTGATCGATGCCGGCGTCGACCTGATCGTCGTCGATACCGCCCACGGTCATTCGCAGCGCGTTCTGGATGCCGTCGCCAAGGTCAAGACGATGTCGAACTCGGTTCGCGTCATGGCAGGCAACGTCGCCACCGCAGACGGCACCAAGGCGCTGATCGATGCCGGCGCGGATGCCGTCAAGGTCGGCATCGGTCCGGGCTCGATCTGCACCACCCGCATCGTCGCCGGTGTCGGCGTGCCGCAGCTGGCGGCGATCATGGCAGCCGTCGAGGCGGCGCAGGCTTCCGGCATTCCGGTCATCGCCGATGGCGGCATCAAGTTCTCCGGCGATCTCGCCAAGGCGATTGCCGCCGGTGCTTCGGCCGTCATGGTCGGCTCGCTGCTCGCCGGCACGGATGAAAGCCCCGGCGAAGTGTTCCTCTACCAGGGCCGTTCCTTCAAGGCCTATCGCGGCATGGGCTCCGTCGGCGCCATGGCCCGCGGCTCGGCAGACCGTTACTTCCAGGCGGAAGTGCGCGACACGCTGAAGCTCGTGCCGGAAGGCATCGAAGGTCAGGTTCCCTACAAGGGTCCGGTCTCGGGCGTGCTGCATCAGCTCGCAGGCGGTCTCAAGGCCTCCATGGGCTATGTCGGCGGCAAGGACATCAAGGAATACCAGGAGCGCGCGACCTTCGTGCGCATCTCGGGTGCAGGCCTGCGTGAGAGCCACGCGCATGATGTCACCATCACCCGCGAAAGCCCGAACTATCCGGGCTCGATGTAAGCTTCAGGAAAAAAAACGGCGGGCTTGTCCCGCCGTTTTGCTGTTCAGGAGGCGAGACGCCGTTCCAGGGCGCGGCTGCCATAGGCATGGCCCTTCAACTCATAGCCGACGACGAGAACCGCCGGGGCCGCAACGATGATCAGCAGGCACAGCGCCACGTCGAAGCCGGCGGCGGCTGCGGATACGGATAGCACCAGGATGAAGACGGCAGCGGCAAGCAGGTTGATGTAGAGCCGCTCGATCGTGCCGAGCAGGTAGATGTAGAGCGCAAAGATCATCGCGATGTAGAAGCCGACCGGGACGGCCACCGCCGCAACGGCCGCGGCTTCGCCGACATGCGCCTTGTGCTCGATGAAATAGGCTGCGACATGCAGGCCCGCCCCGGTCGCCGCGATCGCCGCGAAGACGAAGATGTGGCCGTAGCCCCAGACGAAGGACCTCTTGCGCTGGGCATGCAACACCTGCGCCGAGGGAATGACGAAATAGAGCCACCACATGGCAAAGGTCAGTGCCGTGCCGGCAAGCGCGATGGTAACGGCCTCAAAACTCCAGCCCTGCTCGTCGACGATTGCTGAAATCGAGGCGACGGTGCCGACGACGCCTTCGCCGAGCGCGATGATGGCCAGCAGGCTGTAGCGCTCCGCGATATGATGGGCGTGCCAGGGCGTGCCGCCATAACGCTGCTCGGCGATATAGGGACCTGCCATTTCCACCAGCGTCAGGGCGACGACGCAGAGGAAGGTCGGCAGCAGCGGCATGTCGATGAAGATCACCGCGACCCAGCCGATCTGCGCGATCAGGACGGCCGTTATATAGGTCATGCAGGCGGCCCGCCGGTCCGGGTTCTGCCGCGCCGCGCGCGCCCACTGAAAGACCATCGCCACGCGCATGATGACGTAGCCCAGCACCATCACGCCGTTATCGACATGGACGCCTTCCTCGATCGACTTGAACATCTGCGGCAGGCCGAGCGACAGAACGAGCACGCCCGCCATCTGCACCATGGTCGTCAGCCGGTAGAGCCAGTCGTCGGTATCGAAGGCCGAGGCGAACCAGGAGAAATTGATCCAGGCCCAGCAGACCGCAAACATTGCGAAGGCAAAGCCCATGAGGCCCGCGCCGAGATGCCCTTCGGCCACGGCATGAGCGAGGTGCGAGGCGGCAATGCCGAAGGCGATGACGAAGGTGAGATCGAACAGCAGTTCGAGCGGCGTGGCGACCCGGTGGCTTTCATGCGGATTGCGACCGCTCATGCGCTCGGCGCGGTGGGTTGGGAGGGCAGGGGCGTGATCGGGCATGGCAGGTCTCTCGAGCTTTGGCAGGCCAGAATTTCGGGCGCTCGACCAAGAGTCAAGCCGGCCCCGATTGTCCGGAGGGCGGTTCCCCCTTCTCCCCAGCGGGGAGAAGGTGCCGAAGGGCGGATGAGGGGCCCTGTCGGCATATTCGGAGTTAGCCGCACCTTCCGCTGATCGCTTCGCGGGAGAGGAGGGAGAAGTACACCTCTCGAATCGCCATCCGGCGCGCTATATAGGCCGATGATTCTCCACGGGAGCCCGCATGAACGCCAATACCGCCATTTTCTGGCCGATGATCGCGCAGACGGCGCTGATCTTTTCCATCTATTTCCTGATGTCGCGCCGGCGTATCGGGGCCGTCAGGGCAGGCACCGCCAAGCCGCAGGACTATCGCATCCCAACCGTCGAGCCCGCCCCGAGCGCCACGGCCGCGCGAAACCTGATCAACCAGTTCGAGCTGCCGATGCTGTTCTACATCGTCTGCATTCTCTTCAATATCACCGCCGGCGCCACCTGGCTGGCGCTGGCCGTCGCCTGGCTGTTCGTCGCCAGCCGCTGCGCCCACGCCTACGTCCACGTCACCTCCAACAGGCTCATGGTCCGGCGCCGGCTGTTCATGTTCGGCTTTGCCTGCGTCGTCGTGCTCTGGGTGCTGTTTGCGGTGCATATCGCCTTTCCGTGATCGGCCCGCCGCGATTTTCGACCTTGCGGAAAGCCGGCCGAAACCATCACATTGGGACAGGAATGAAGGGCATCGCTTCACGTCGAGGCGAGGCCCGTCACAACAGGGAGTGACATCATGAAATTGAAGGACAAGGTCTGCCTCGTCACCGGTTCGGCAAGCGGCATCGGCCGGGCGATCGCGACGCGTTATGTCGGCGAGGGCGCCAAGGTGGTCATCGCCGACCTGCAGCAGGATGCGGCCGAAAAGACCGCGGCAGACCTCACCGCTGCCGGTCCTGGCGAAGCCATCGGCATCGCCATGGACGTGACCAGCGAGGAGGCCGTCAATGCCGGCGTTGCCGCCGTTGTCGCCAGATGGGGCAGGGTGGATGTGCTGGTCTCCAACGCCGGTATCCAGATCGTCCACAAGATCGAGGACTTTCCCTTCACCGATTGGAAGAAGATGCTGTCGATCCATCTCGACGGCGCCTTCCTCACCACAAAGGCCTGCGTTCCCCACATGAAGGCGCAGGGCGGCGGCGCGATCATCTATATGGGTTCGGTGCACTCGCATGAGGCCTCGCCTTTGAAATCGGCCTATGTCACCGCCAAGCATGGCCTGCTAGGCCTTGCCCGCGTCGTTGCCAAGGAAGGCGGACCGCACGGCATCCGCTCGAATGTGATCTGCCCTGGCTTCGTGCGCACGCCGCTGGTCGAAAAGCAGATCCCCGAGCAATCCAAGGCGCTCGGCATTTCCGAAGAGGAGGTCGTCAAGAAGATGATGCTCTCCGGCACGGTCGATACGCAGTTCACCACGCTTGAGGATGTTGCCGAAGTGGCGCTGCTGTTTGCCGGTTTCGAAACCAATGCGCTCACCGGCCAATCGCTGGTCGTCAGCCACGGCTGGTACATGCAGTAAAATAGCAGGGCGCGATCACGCTCTCTTCACGCAATTTTGTGATGTGGGATGGCCTCCGGGCTCTCCCGCCTCTGGTCCGGTCATCAGCATGATCTACTCTTTAGCGCCATGGGAACCCGCTACAAGAGGAGGATGTTGGCATGGATAAACCGCTCATTACCCAGGCGATGATCAACGCCTATGACGAATATACCCACCTGACGCTCGATCGCCGCCGCTTCATGGAAAAGCTCACGGGGCTTGCAGGCTCCGCTGCGGCCGCAGCCGCAATCGCGCCGATGCTCGCGGCAAACAGCGCCAAGGCGGAAATGGTCGCCGGCGACGACGCGCGCATCAAGGGCGAGGATATCACCTATCCCGGCGCGGGCGGTGAGATGAAGGGCTATCTGGTGCAGCCGGCCAAGGCGTCCGGCAAACTGCCGGCCGTCATCGTCATCCATGAAAACCGTGGCCTCAACCCGCATATTCGCGATGTCGCGCGGCGCATGGCGCTCGAAGGTTTTATCGCACTCGCCCCGGATTTCCTGTCACCGGCCGGCGGCACGCCCGAAAACGAAGACAAGGCCCGCGAGATGATCGGCGCGCTCGATGCCGCAGCGACCGCGCAAAACGGCGTTGCGACGGTGGCCTATCTCGAAGGCAGTGACGTGACGAACGGCAATGTCGGTGCGATCGGTTTCTGCTGGGGCGGCGGGCTCGTCAACCGGCTGGCGGTGAATGCGCCCGATCTCAAGGCAGGCGTCGCCTATTACGGCGCCCAGCCGCCGGCCGAGGACGTGCCGAAGATCAAGGCCGCACTGCTGTTGCACTATGCCGGCCTCGACGAGCGCATCAATGCCGGCATCGATGCCTATCGCAAGGCATTGACCGACAATGGCAAGGATTTCGAGATTTTCGTCTATGACGGCGTCAACCACGCCTTCAACAACGATACCTCGTCCGCCCGCTACGACAAGGCCGCCGCAGACCTCGCCTGGGGCCGGACGGTGGCGTTCCTGAAGACGAAACTGGGCTGATCTGAAGGGTGAAAGGTAGCGAATCTTAACTATATGTGAGCGAAATTCGCCCTCTGCCCCAAAAATGGTCACATGCCCTATCTTCGGTTTGTTACCGGCCTCGGCTATTTATGGCCCACCGCCCGCCACAAGGACGGAATTTTGACGATATCCTTTGGGCCTCACGGCCAATATTCATAGTCCAAGCCACATTGCAAAAAGGCTGCATCCTCTTCAGGAAGATGCAGCCTTTTTATCGTCGCCGGATCGAGGCTTACCAGCCGGGCAGCATATGGCTCTGCCGCAGGCGCGGATAGCGCGGGAAATTCTTCACATCGCCATCGATATCGTCGGCTGCGGCAACGGGGGTGATGTTGTCGAGGCAAGCGGTGATGTGGTTGGTGATGGCATTGGAGAGCGAGGGCGACAGGCCCGGCCGCTTCATGATGCCGATCTGCACCGGCGCCAGCGCCGGGAAGCCGTCGGCCTGCGTCAGCACCTTCATGCCGGTGCGCAGCGCCGATTCCGGCAGCACCGAAACCGCCATGCCCGCCAGCACCGCCGAGGCGACCACGGTGGAAGACCAACTGGTGAACAGGATTTGGTATTCCTTGCCGGTCGCATCGAGCGCCGCGCAGGCCGCCTGTCGCCACAGGCAATCGCGCTTTCCGACCGCAAGCGGCACCGGCGCGTTTTCCGGCAGCGGATGGTTGATCGAGCTGACCCAGCACAGCGGCTCGGTGCGCACGACATCGGAGGCGCGGGCGCGCGGATTATGGGTCACCAGCGCGATATCGAGATCGCCCTTGGCCATCTTCTCGGCAAGGTCCACCGAGGGCTCGCAGACGATGTAGAGCTCCACATTCGGATGCGTCTTGGCAAAGCGCATGATGATTTCCGGCATGTAGCGGTCGGCATAGTCGTCCGGCGTGCCGATCCTCAGCATGCCCTCCAGCCGGTTGTCGTCGAAGGAGGCGATCGCCTCGTTGTTGAGGCGGATCATCCGGCGGGCGAAATTGAGCAGCCGGTCGCCCTCGGTCGTCAGCCGGTTGCCGCGGCCGTCCTTGGCGAAAAGCTGCTTGCCGATGCGCTCTTCGAGCCGGCGCATCTGCATGGAAACCGCCGATTGCGTCTTGAAAACCCGCTCGGCCGCCTTGGTGAAGCTGCCGGTATCGGCGATGGCAACGAAAGTTTGCAACTGATCGATATCGAGCGGTGCGGACATGGCCGGAATACCCATAAGATTGTTTGATAGATACCATTAGAAACATTCGTTGGACTGATCAATAAGGATTTGCGAGCTTGGCGATGCAAACAGCGCAAATCGCCGCTCCGGCCCGCACTCCGGACAAAACCTCGGTTCGACCCGTCCCCTGCCGACCTCCCCGGCGGACGGGTCCCCTGTGGTCGGTGAATTGCGCCTGCACCCGGAAAATTCGTGCCAGAAAAAGGAGTTTCGTTATGCGCGCGACCGATTACGCCCTCGGCCCCGACCTTGCAGGGAAGGCGGCCACTGCCTCTCGCCGCAACGGACTGGTTGTGCTGGTGGCAATGGTCTGGCGCGCCTTGCGAAACCGCAATGCGCTGATGCGCCTGGATGAACTCGACGATCGCCGGCTTCTGGATCTCGGCCTCTGCCGCGAGGATGTCCGCAGCGCCATCACCTCGACCCTGCTTGAGGATACCGGTGCCTACCTGACGAAGGCCGCCCGCGCTCGCACGCGCGGCTATTACCGGGAAGCGCTCGACAAGGCGCAGTCCGAAGCATGAACCATTCGTCATGCCTCCCGCATGTCCCGCGGGTTGGCATGGCAGGCGCGCGGCCGCCTCCGCGCGTCATCCTTCCCCGCAGGGTAGAGCCAATAGACCCTGCCGCTTGCCCGGCGTTCGATCCCCAAGGTCGGCGCCGGGCTTTTTCTGTTATGGGGAGGAAAGTGTGTTGCACCAGCCTCCTTTCTTCCGTCATGCTCGGCCTTGTGCCAAGCATCTGCTGGTCCCTCGATTTTCTCGGAGAAGCTGGAAGATCCTCGGCACAAGGCCGAGGATGACGAAAGAGAGGGGCAAAAGCCGTAAAATCGGCCGCGTGATTATTCGCTCTTGCCACGCGCACTGTCGAACAGCGCGTCGATGGTCTTCTGATATTCCTTCTGCGCCTCGATGCCGCTGTCGAACATCGTGCTGATCATGTCGGTGAACGGCGCAAGCGGGCCTTTTTCTGGCGGCTTTTCCTTCTCGGCCGGCGTCATCATGTCCTGAAACGCCTTCATGAACGGGTTATTGGCAAAAAGGTCTGCCGGTTCCGGCTTCTTCGCCACCGATTTCGGTTGC
The DNA here is from genome assembly GCF_001424985.1 of Rhizobium sp. Root1212. GTDB lineage: Bacteria > Pseudomonadota > Alphaproteobacteria > Rhizobiales > Rhizobiaceae > Pararhizobium. The sequence continues at coordinate 624,746 of NZ_LMDA01000001.1, read as the reverse complement.
AGGAAGGCCTGCATCGCCTGGGTGAACGGGTTGTCGAAGGGGTTCGGCGCCGGTTCAGGCTTGCGGGCGAAGCCGGAGGCTTCGAGCCAGGATTGCATCATCGGCGCGAAGGGATTGTTGGCGCCTGTCATCTGGCCGGTCATCTGATCCGTCGCCTGCTTGAAAAGCCCGCCCATCAGCGCCGTCGCCATGACCGGCAGCATCTGCTTGTAGACCTCCTGGCCGATGCCGGTCATCTGCGCCGCCTGTGCGGCAATCGCCCGCGACATTTCCTTCGAGCCGAACAACTGGCCGAGAATGCCGTTGCCGTCGGCGAGCCCCTTGTCGGTGAAGGCCTTCGACATATCCTCGAAATATTGCAGGTGGTTGCCGCTTCCCATCGCCGTGAGGAAGGCGCCGAAATCATAAGGATTGGCGGCATTGCGCTTCAGCGCGGTGGAAAAGGCCGGCATTAACGCTGCCGTCGCCTTGGCCATCTGTTCCTGGGCCAGGCCGAACTGCCGGGCCATGACCTCCATTGCGTGGCCGTTTTCGGCCTGCAGCATCATATCAAAAAGCGGAAGCATCTACGGACCCTCTCCTCCGGCAACAATGGGCCGTAACCCATGTTGTTGCACTATAACGGGAAAACCTCCGCAGAAAACCGCTTTCTGCAGTCCTTCAATATTGGTAGTCGGCAAAGACCGGCTCGACCGAGCCATTCCAGCGTCCGTTGTAGAGCGCCAGCATGTCCTCGGCGAGCGTCGCCTTCTTGGCGAGCACTTCGTCGAGCGGCGCCAGGAACACGCTCTCATCGATACCGTCGCCATTGAGGCGGTTGCGGTTCTTCAGGCCCATGCGGGAAATCGCGATGACTTCGCGGGCGATATCGTAGAGCGAGATGCCGTCGAGCGTCGCCTTCAGCCCCTCGGCCGGCACGGCATCGCGCATGGCGATCGTATCGGCATAGGTCCAGTCGCGCGTCAGTTCTTCGGCGGCAGCAAGCGCCTGATCGTCATAGAGCAGGCCGACCCAGAAGGCCGGCAGCGCGCAGATACGACGCCACGGGCCGCCATCGGCACCGCGCATTTCCAGGAAGCGCTTGAGGCGAACGTCCGGGAAGAGGGTGGAGAGATGGTTCGTCCAGTCGCCCATGTTCGGCTGCCAGTCGGCGATCTCGCCCTTCAGCGCCCCGCCAAGGGCCTGGCGGAAGGTGATATGGGTGCAATCATGGTAACGGCCGTCACGCACGACGAAATACATCGGCACGTCGAGCGCCCATTCCACATAGTCGGCAAAACCGAAATCCGGCTTGAAGGCGGCGGGAAGCACGCCTGCGCGCTGGTTGTCGGTGTCGCGCCAGATCTCGCCGCGCCAGGAAACGAGGCCGTTCGGCTTGCCGTCGGTGAAGGGCGAGCTGGCGAAGAGCGCCGTCGAGAGCGGCTGCAGCTTCAGCGAAACCAGCATCTTGCGGCGCATGTCCTCTTCCGAGGAGAAATCGAGGTTCACCTGGATAGTGCAGGTGCGGTACATCATGTCGAGACCCTGCGTGCCGACCTTCGGCATATAGCGGCTCATGATGTCGTAGCGGGATTTCGGCATGCGTGGCGTTTCAGCCAGCGTCCATTTCGGGCTGCCGCCCATGCCGAGGAAGCGGATGCCCAGCGGCTCGGCGATTTCGCGCAGCACCGCGAGGTGATGGTTCGATTCCTTGCAGGTCTCATGCAGGGTTTCGAGCGGCGCGCCGGAAAGCTCGAACTGGCCGCCCGGTTCCAGCGAGATCGCGCCGCGGCCGGATTGCTCGCCAAGACCGATGATCTTGCCGGCATCGATGATCGGTTCCCAGCCGCTCTTTGCGGCCATGCCGTTCAAAAGTGCGGAGATGCTGGCCTCGCCGTCATAGGGCACGGGGCTGTTGTCGGCCTTGAAGAAGGCGAATTTCTCGTGCTCGGTGCCGATCCGGAACCGTTCCTTCGGTTTCGATCCCTCGGCCAGGTATTCGGTCAGGTCTTCGATCGAGGCAATCGGTGTCTGATCGGTGGTGTCGCGAGCCATGGGCATCTCTTCTATGGGTGCGGTAAGGCGGAAGGCCCCGGCTGCTTGAACCGGATCGCGCCCCCGCGCAAGTGAAATTCTTTCAAGCTGCGTTCAAAAAATCAACAGCATGGAACGGCAGCGGCGGGATATCATCTCCAGTCGCCGATCGCCGCCTGGATGACGGCCATGGCGGCAACCGCTGCGGTATCGGCCCTGAGAATGCGCGGCCCGAGCGGAATGGCGGTGACGAAATCGAGGCTGCGCAAAAGACGGCGTTCCTCATCGGAAAAGCCGCCTTCCGGACCGATCAGCAGCGCATGTTTCGTCTCTTCGATGCGCGACAGGATCGGCAGCGGGTTCTGTCCCTCGTCGCCCTCGTCGCAGAAGATGATGCGGCGGTCCTTCGGCCAGCTCTCGAGAAGATCGGCAAGCCTGCGCGGCTCGGCGACATCGGGAATGCCGAGCACGCCGCATTGTTCGGCCGCTTCGATCACATTGGCGCGCACGCGGTCCAGGCTGCCGAGCTTGCCTTGCACATGCTGGGTCATGACCGGCTGCAGCAGGCCCGCGCCCATCTCGACGGCCTTCTGCACGAGATAATCCAGCCGGCCGACCTTCAGCGGTGCGAAGAGATAGTGCAGGTCGCAAGGGGCCGGCTGCGGACGGGCCTGCTCGGTGGCGGTGAGGATCAGCCGCTTGCGGGTAGGAAAGGAAAGCTCCGCCTGCCACTCGCCGTCGCGGCCGTTAAAGGCCAGCACGGCATGCCCTTCCTCGAACCGCAGCACGTTGACGAGATAGTTATACTGTTCCTTGGTCGCCTCGTAGACAGCGCCCTTTGAAAGCGGCGCGTCGATGAACAGCCGCTGCATCCGGAAATTGGCCCGCATGAAAGCCCCTTACATGAAAAGCAGATAGAAGAGACCGTAGACCGCCGCCGAAAGCAATGCTGAAATCGGCACCGTGATCACCCATGCACCGACGATCGTCAGGATATGCGAGCGGCGCACCAGCCGGCGGCGATGCTGCTCGTCGGGGTTTTGCTGGGCGCGGAGTTCGAAATTGTCGTGGCCGGTTTTCTGGCGCACATATTCCAGCCGCCGCTTCGAATTGCGGGTGTACCATTCGCGGAAAAAGCCGATGCCGAAGACGGCGCCGACGGCGATATGGGTGGTCGAGACGGGCAGGCCGAAGGTGGAGGCCAGGATGACGGTTATCGCAGTCGAGAGCGCCACGCAAAAGGCCCGCATCGGATTGAGGCGGGTGATCTCATGGCCAACGACGCGAATGAGCCGCGGTCCGAACAGCAGCAGTCCGCAGGAAATGCCGAGCGCCCCGATCAGCATCACCCAGAACGGGATGGCCGAGTAAGGGCCGACTGCTGCGGTCTTCAACTGCGTGACGATGCCGGAAAGCGGGCCGACCGCATTCGAAACGTCGTTTGCGCCATGGGCGAAGGACAACAGCGCCGCCGACAGGATCAGCGGTATCCCGAAAAGCTTGCGCAGCGACTGATTGCGGTTGTCGAGACCGACGGCCTGACGCCGGATCACCGGCCGCATGACGATGAGGGTGAAGATTCCGACGACAAGACCCGTTCCGAGCCCTCTGGCTGTCTGGATTTCCATCACCCGGTCGAGGGCAATCAGCACGAAATAGCTGGTGAAGATGCCGGTCATCGCCGCGACAAGGATCGGCGTCCAGAAGATCGCCGCCTCAATCTTGTCTTCGCGGTAGATGATGAAGGTCTTGATGAAGGCGAGCAGCAGCGCTGCCACGCCGCCGCCGAGCACCGGCGAGAGCATCCAGCTCAGCGTGATGCCGAAGAGGCTCAGCCAATGCACCGCCGAAAGCCCGGCCGCAGCGATGCCGGCCCCGAGAATGCCGCCGATGATCGAATGCGTCGTCGAGATCGGTGCGCCCGACCATGTGGCGATATTGATCCAGATCGCCGAGGAGAGCAGGGCGGCCATCATCACCCAGACGAAGGCCATGCCTGTCGGCATGTAGGCCGCCGAGACGATGCTGGATTCGATCGTCTGCACCACCGTTCCGCCGGCAAACAGCGCGCCGATGATTTCGAAGACGGCGGCGATCGTCAGTGCCACCGGCATGCTGATCGCGCGTGCGCCGACGGCTGCCCCGACATTGTTGGTGACATCGTTTGCGCCGATGTTCATCGCCATGTAGCCGGCGACGACGGCTGCGAAGACAATGATCAGGAAGCCGGGCTGGTCGAGAACATAGAGCGCCGCGAACATGCCGCTGGTCAAAAGGAAGATGAGCCCGAGCCCGAGGCCGGCCCAGGGCTTCAGCACGTAATGCGACGCTTCCTCGGTAAAGGTGACCTTGTCCAGATCCTTGTCGAGCGTCGGCTTTTCAAGGCTGGGCGGTGATTTTGCCACAGACGCTCCTCCATTCGGGCCGCAAGACGGGCAAATGTCTTGCAAGGGGTGAACCCGGTTAGGTTCGCCCCCGGCCGATATTAGCCGCTTTTGAATGATTCTTTATGAAATGCAAGGCTGTGCAAACGCCCGGCGGAGGGTTTTTGCCGATCGCGCAACAAAGGATGCCGCAGGTGCGATATTATTTAGCCAGCTGCAGACTTTTGGTCCGGGCGGATCGTCTCCAGAAGCTGTTGCTCGTAGCGTAGGATCAGCTCCTTCAGCTCCGGTTCCGCGACGCGGTTTGCCGCTTCTGTGAAGCTCACCCATTCCAGCTTCCTGCTGCCCTTTTCCGGGTAGCGCTTAGCCATGTCGAACACCGCGACGGAATAGACCTGCGCCCGGCAGCGCACGCTCATGCCGTGTTCGAGGCCCTTCTGGTAGGTGTAGTCGCCGATGCTGTCGGGGTTGGCATCGCCCTTGACGCCGGCTTCCTCCCAGGCCTCGCGGGCCGCGACCTCATGGGATTTCTTGCCGTCCATCGGCCAGCCCTTGGGGATGATCCAGCGGCCGGTATCGCGGCTGGTGATGACCAGCATTTCCGGCTGCAGCGTCTTCTTCTTGAACCGGTAACACAGCGCAGCACACTGCATTCGCTCGGGACGGCGAAACATCAGGCGTACCTCGTTGGTGATGCGGTCGAAAAAGCTCAATGTCAGGGCGTCCTTTCCGGATCTTTCGTGGGAGAGAATCGTCGGTAACTGCGCAGTATGCCCTGTTTGCGAGGGCTGTAAACGCGCAGAATTCGTGATTCAAATATAGTGCTGAAAGACTTCCGATGAAGGGCCGGAAGATGGGAAACATGCCCATAAAGGATTTCCGGCCCGGCGTCTCGCCCGAAAGCGATATTCGAAGACGCTGAAACGACATTGTTGTCGCGGGCGCGCGATGGGGGCAATTCAACCGGCCCGCGTCGGGCCTTCGGCCTTTTCACGGGCCTTGAGGCGCAGGCTGGAAATGCGGCTCCATTCGCCGCTGCGCTCGGCGTCCAGGGTGGCGGTGACGATGAAATCGATATGGGCATGCGCCGCCTCGCGCGCCGCATCCGCATCTCCGGCCATGATCGCGGCATAGATCGCCTCGTGCTGGGCAAGCAGCCGCTCGGAGGCCCCCGGCGCATCGAAAAGCACGGCGCGATTGAAGAAGATGCCCTCGCTCAGGAGCCGGTAGCAGGAGCGCAGCGTGTGCAGGAGGACGATGTTGTGGGCGCTTTCGCCGATGGCGTTGTGCAGCTCGATATCGGCCTTCATTTCGCCCTCGGCCGAGCCCTCGCGATGGGCGGCGCGCATCGCCTCCATGATGCCGGTCAGCATTTCCCGGTCGAAGCGGGTGGCGCGGCGAGCGGCGAGCGCCGCGGTCATGCCTTCGAGTTCGCGGCGGAATTCGAGATAATCCAACGTCGCCTTCTGGTGGCGGGCGATGAGGGCGATGACCGGCTCGGAAAAGATCTGCCCGATGACATCGCCGACGAACGTGCCGCCGCCATGGTGGCTGACGAGCAGGCCGCGCGCCTCCAGCTCCTTCAGCGCCTCGCGCAGGATCGGCCGCGAAACCTCGAGCCGGCCCGAAAGATCGCGTTCGCTCGGCAGCCGTTCCCCGTCGCGCAGCACCCCTTCGAGGATCAGCTGTTCGATCTGGTTGACGATCTCGTCGGCCGTGCGGCTCTGCGCGATGCGGGAATAAGTATCGATGGGGACGTTTGTCACGGGCTGCTCCTTGGCAAAGAATCTAGCCATGCGGCTAAAAGTGGTCAAATTCTTTGTCCACTTTGATCATGCGAAAGATGCGGCATGCGGCAAACTGTCCTTTTCCTTTTTGATCAACGGTTGCTAAAGAGTCTGCTGATGTGAGCGCGAAGGGGACACGCTTCATGGGAAATTTTGCCTTTCCGGGGTCGCCCGTCCGGGCGCAGGCTCTGGGAGAAATTCACGCGCGGCCTTATGCGCTGGTCAGCGCGCCGCGCGTCATCTTTCAGCTTGCCTTCATGACGGATGGCGGCGCGAGCGTCGATCATGCTGTTTTGTGCGAGCTGTCGCGGGGTCGCGGCGTGGCGCCGCCCGGCCGCGAGGCCAGTCACCACGCCATGCCCTGGGGGCAGGGCACGCTGCGCTGGGAGCGCCACACCGAATTCTCGACCTATTTCTGGGATTGTCCGGCGCCCGAGAATTTCGACGATCCGGTGACGATGCACCCCTTCGGCGACGGCTTCCTGCCGCCGGGAACGCTGATCTCCGGCATCCGCCTGGAAATCCGCCCCGATACGCCCGATGTCCGCAAGGCGCTGCTCGCCTTCGACCCGACCAGCCTCTGCTACGGTGACGTCAAGGGCGGGCAGGCGACCGTCGTCACCGACTTCCGCCAGAACGGCGACGGCCTGACGCGCATTCTCATTCTCGATGCGGGCCTGACCGAAGCCGGCACCGGTGCGCTCGTTCAGCGCCTGCTCGATATCGAGACCTACCGGACCCTTGCGATGATCGGCCTGCCGATGGCGCAATCGCTGTCGCCGGACCTGCGCCGCATCGAGGACGGCCTGACCGCCATCACCCAGCAGATGCGCAGCGACGCCCGCGAACACGCCGACAAGCTGCTCGCCGAAATCACCCGGCTCGCCGCCGAACTGGAAGCGAGCGCCGCCCTCAGCCTATACCGCTTCGGCGCCAGCCGCGCCTATTACGGCATCGTCCAGGAGCGTATCCGCACGCTGGCCGAAACCGGCGTGCCCGGCTACGAGACCATCGGCAGCTTCCTGGAGCGGCGTCTGGCGCCGGCCATGCGCACCTGCCAGTCGGTCGAGGAGCGGCAGGCCAACCTCTCGCGCAAGCTGGCGCGGGCGACCGCGCTGCTCAGAAGCTGGGTCGATATCGAGCTGGAGCGCCAGAATACCGTGATCCTCAACTCGATGGATCAGCGCGCCAAGCTGCAGTTGCGGCTGCAGCAGACGGTCGAAGGCCTCTCGGTCGCAGCGATCTCCTACTATGTCGTCGGCCTGTTCGGCTATCTCGCCAAGGCGCTGGAAAGCGAGGGCCTGCCCTTGAAGTCGAGCGTGCTCACCGGCCTCTTCGTGCCCGTCGCTATCGTTGCCATGTGGTTCGTCGTCCGCCGTATCCGCCAGCATCACGCGGAAGAGGATGGCGGCCACTAAACCCCGTCTTCACCGCTCCCAATAGGGTGTCGGGCCGTAAAGCTCCGCGAGGAAATCGACGAACAGCCGCACCTTGGCCGGCAGGAACTGGCGGCTGGGGTAAAGGGCGGAAACTGCGAGATGCTTGGTGCCTTCCCATTGCGGCAGCACCTGCACCAGCTTGCCGCTTTTCAGCTCCGGCCCGACATCCCAGGTCGAGCGCAGCGCGATGCCGGCGCCCGAAATCACCGCTTCGCGGATGACCTCGGAGGAATTGGTGATGAGCGGTCCATCGGCGCGATAGGCGATCTGCCCATCCGGCCCTTCAAGCCGCCAGCTTTCGTGATTATGCGCCGGCAGGCAGATGTGGTGGGCAAGCTCGGCAATGGTTTCCGGCAGACCGTGACGCTCGATATAGGTCGGCGCGGCGCAGAGAACGCGGCGCACCGGCGCCAGCCGCCGGGCGACAAGGCTGGTATCGACGAGTTCGCCGATACGGATGGCAAGATCGAAACCGTCGGCGACGATATCGGTGAACTCGTCGGTCAGCACGATATCGAGAACGAGGCCCTGATGCGCCTCCATGAAGCGTGGCAGGTAAGGCGCGATATGCAGGCGGCCGAAGGAGGTGGGTGCGGTGATCCTCAGCCGCCCCTGCGCCAGCTGCGAGCGCCCGGTGGCAAAGGCCTCCGCCTCGTCGATGCCCGCCAGCACGCCGAGAATACGGTCGTGAAAACCTTGGCCGGCTTCCGTCAATGAAATCTGTCGTGTGGTGCGCTGGAAAAGCCGCGTGCCCAGTCGATCCTCCAGCCGCCGGATGCGCTTGGAGACCACCGCTGGCGAATAGCCGAGTGCCCGGCCCGCCGCCGACATGCTGCCCGTTGCCACGACGCGCGTGAAGATTTCAAGATCGCCCAGGTTTGTCATCAGTATCGGCCAATTATTTCGGAAACGGAAAAGATGGGAATAGCATTTGCCCGGCAGTTTCGATAGTGGTAAAGAAAATAGACCAATCGGTAAAATTCCGGAAGGGATGCGCGTGTCCGATCAGATCGCATTTCTGGCGCCCCGGCGCTCCGTGCTCGACCGCCGCGAGGCGATCATCGCCGATCTTGCCGATCTTTTGCCGCCCGGCTGTCTTGTCAGCGATATCAGAGGTCTCGTTCCCTTCGAAACCGATGCCTTCATCGCCTATCGCCAGTTGCCGCTCGCCGTCACCCTGCCGGAAACCACGGCGCAGGTGGCGGCTGTGCTCAAATATTGCGGCCGCTACGGCATTCCCGTCGTGCCGCGCGGGGCGGGCACCTCGCTTTGCGGCGGCGCGATCCCGCAGGAGGATGCCGTCGTCATCGGCCTCTCCAAGATGACCCGCATCCTCGATATCGATCTTGCCAACCGCACCGCCACCGTCGAGGCCGGCGTCACCAACATCAACATCTCCGAAGCCGTCATGCCCGAAGGCTTCTTCTATGCGCCGGACCCGAGTTCGCAGCTCGCCTGCACCATCGGCGGCAATATCGGCATGAATTCCGGCGGCGCCCACTGCCTGAAATATGGGGTGACGACCAACAACCTGCTCGGCGTGAAGATGGTGCTGTTCGACGGCACGATCATCGAGCTTGGCGGCAAGGCGCTGGATGCGGCGGGCTATGATCTTCTCGGCCTCATCTGCGGCTCGGAAGGCCAGCTTGGCATCGTCACGGAGGCGACGGTGCGGCTCTTGGCGCGGCCGGAAGGGGCGCGGCCCGTGTTGTTCGGCTTTTCCTCGTCGGAGGAGGCTGGCGCCTGCGTTGCCGAAGTCATTGGCGCCGGCATCATTCCCGTCGCCATCGAATTCATGGACAAGCCGGCCATCAGCATCTGCGAGGCCTTCGCCAAGGCCGGTTATCCCATGGATGTGGAAGCCCTTCTCATCGTCGAGGTCGAAGGCTCCGAAGCCGAGATGGAGGCGACGCTCACCAGCATCATCGAGATTGCCCGCCGCCACGGCGTGACGACCATCCGCGAAAGCCAGTCGGCGACCGAGGCGGCGCTGATCTGGAAGGGCCGCAAATCCGCCTTCGGCGCCACCGGCCGCATCGCCGATTATATCTGCATGGACGGCACGGTGCCGCTCTCCCAGCTTTCGCACGTGCTGCGCAAGACCGGCGAGATCGTCGCGCGTTATGGCCTTCGCGTCGCCAATGTCTTCCATGCCGGCGACGGCAACATGCACCCGCTGATCCTTTACAATATCAACGACCCCGAAGACGCCGCCCGCGCCGAGCAAGCCGGCAACGATATCCTCAGACTCTGCGTCGATGCCGGCGGTTGCCTGACGGGCGAACATGGTGTCGGCATTGAGAAACGCGACCTGATGCTGCACCAGTTCAGCCAAGCCGATCTCGACCAGCAGATGGCCGCCCGCGCCGCCTTCGATCCGCAATGGATCATGAACCCGTCAAAAGTCTTTCCGCTCGAAGGGCGCCCGGCCGCATGACCGTCGATTTCGAACCGCAAAGCGAAGAAGAGGCGGCCGAGATCGTGCGCGCAGTGGCGGAACGTTCCGCCCGGCTGAAGCTCGTCGGCGGCGGCATGCGTGGCATCGTTGCCGATGTGGCGGCGGATGCCGTCCTTTCTACCCGCCGCCTTTGCGGCATCGTCAGCTACAACCCGGCCGAGATGACCATGAGCGCGCTGTCGGGCACGCCGGTCTCCGAAATCGAGGCGGTGTTGACCGAGCGCCGCCAGATGCTCGCCTTCGAGCCGATGGACCCGCGGGGCATTCTTGGCCTCACAGGCGAACCGACGATCGGCGGCGTCTTTGCCGCCAATGTCTCCGGTCCGCGACGGCTTTCGGCAGGCGCCGCCCGCGATCATCTGCTCGGCATCCGCTTCGTCAATGGCGAAGGTGCGGTGATCAAATCCGGCGGCCGGGTGATGAAGAACGTCACCGGCCTCGATCTCGTCAAGCTGCTCGCCGGATCGCACGGCACGCTCGGCCTGCTGACGGAAGTGACCTTCAAGGTCCTACCGCTGCCGCCGGCCTCGGCAACTGTTGTGCTCTCGGATTTGAACGACGCGGAGGCCGCCGGCGCCATGGCGCGGGTCATGGCGATGCCCTACGAGGTTTCGGCCGCCGCCCATCTGCCCGAAAGCGTGCGCGGCCGTTTCCTCGGCGGCGCGCTCCCGGATGGGCCGGCCACCGTTCTGCGGCTGGAGGGGCTGACCGCCACCGTCTCGGCCCGCGCCGAAAAGCTGGCGCAGGCCTGTTCGGTCGCCGGCCCGGTTGCGGTGCTGGAGGATGGGGCGAGCCGAAAACTCTGGCGCGAAATCCGCGATGTCGCGCCCTATGCCGATGGCACGGAGCGGGCGCTTTGGTGCATCTCCATCGCGCCGACATCAGGCCATCAGCTGGTGGCGGCCCTTCGCCTCGAAACCGGCGTTGATGCCTTCTACGACTGGCAGGGCGGCCGGGTATGGCTGCGCATGGAGGCGGACCCGGAGGCGGCGCTGATCCGGCGTTTTATCAAGGCACTCGGCGGCGGCCACGCGCGGCTGATACGGGCATCAGCGGCCATGCGTGCGGCCACGCCGGTTTTCGAGCCGGAAGCGCCGGCTGTCGCGGCGCTCTCTGCGCGGGTACGGGAAAAATTCGATCCCAAGGGGATATTCAATCCGGGACTGATGGGGTGATGACGATGGTGCGTTTCGAGTTTGCCACGACCACCCCCCTCTGTCCCTTCGGGACATCTCCCCCTCAAGGGGGGAGATCGGTTCCGAGCGCACGGCAGGTTTTCCCTTCTCCCCAGCGGGGAGAAGGTGGCCTGAAAGGCCGGATGAGGGAGACGGCTGGCACTGAACAAGCGGGGACACCCCCTGAACTGCCCTTCGGGCACCTTCTCCCCGCGGGGGAGAAGGGGGAGTTTGTCGCGCTCACTTCGCCCCATCCGTCTCCAGAGGCCGCCGCCTGATGCAAACCTCATTCACCCCGGCTCAACTCGCAGACCCTCATATCGCGACCTCAGAGCAGATCCTGCGTAAATGCGTGCATTGCGGCTTCTGCACCGCCACCTGTCCGACCTATGTCACGCTCGGCAACGAACTCGACAGCCCGCGCGGCCGCATCTACCTGATCAAGGACATGCTGGAAAACGACCGTCCGGCGGATGAGGAGGTCGTCACCCATATCGACCGCTGCCTCTCCTGCCTTTCCTGTATGACCACCTGTCCCTCCGGCGTGAACTACATGCACCTCGTGGATCACGCCCGCGTCCACATCGAAAAGACGTATAAACGTCCGCTCGGTGACCGCCTCGTGCGCGCCGTGCTTGCCGCCGTTCTGCCCTATCCCGGTCGCTTCCGGCTGGCGCTGAAGGCGGCCGCGCTCGGCCGCCCCTTCGCGAGCTTGCTGAAACGCATCCCGCCGCTAAAACCCTTCGGCACCATGCTCGATCTCGCACCCTCGAAGATCGCACTCGCTTCTGCCGCAGATACGCCGGGCACGCACCGTATCGATGGTGTGAAGCGCGGCCGGGTGGCGATCCTTTCCGGCTGTGCCCAGCCGGTGCTCCGGCCGGAAATCAACGAGGCGACCTTGCGGCTGCTTGCCCGGCTCGGCATCGAGGTGGTTGTGCCCGAGGGGGCCGGCTGCTGCGGCGCGCTGGTCCATCACATGGGCCGCGAGGAACAGGCGCTGGACGCCGCCCGCCGCATGGTCGATGCCTGGCTGAAGGTGAAGGAGGAAGGCGGGCTCGATGCCGTCATCATCACCGCCTCCGGCTGCGGCACGACGATCAAGGATTACGGCCACATGCTGCGGCTCGATCCCGCCTATGCCGAAAAGGCGGCGCAAGTTTCGGCCCTTGCCAAGGATATCACCGAATATCTGGCAAGCCTCGATCTGCCGGCGCTGGAGAGGAAAACACTGACGGTCGCCTATCATTCCGCCTGCTCGATGCAGCACGGCCAGAAAATCACGACGGCGCCGAAACTTCTGCTGCGCAATGCCGGCTTCACCGTGCGCGATCCGGGCGAGGGGCATCTCTGCTGCGGCTCGGCCGGCACCTACAACATCCTGCAGCCGGAAATCTCGGAAAAGCTCAAGGCGCGGAAAGTGCGCAATATCGAGGCAACGAAGGCGGATATCATTGCCACCGGCAATATCGGCTGCATCACCCAGATCGCGACCGGGACAGTGATTCCGATCCTGCACACGGTGGAATTGCTCGACTGGGCCTATGGCGGCCCGAAGCCGGCGATGCTGGAAAAGGTGAGGTAAGGCATTGCGCGCCGATGTGGCGCGCAATGCGGAAGCTGTTTCTTAGCCGCCGAAGATCGTGCGCAGGATATCCACGCCGCGATCGTCATAGGAGACTTCGCCCTGCTTGTTGCCGGGGCCGACGACGATGACCTTGGTGCCGATCGGCGTGCGGGCATAGAGATGCTCGACATCCTGGTTCATCATGCGGATACAGCCGGAAGACATGTTCTGGCCGATGGTCCAAGGCTGATTGGTGCCATGGATGCGGAAGCCTGAGTCGGACTTGCCCTTGTAAAGGTAGAGCGCGCGGGCGCCGAGCGGGTTGTCGATGCCGCCTTCCTGATAGGCAGGCAGGATATGGCCCTTCTTGCGCTCGCGGACGATCATTTCCGGCGGCGGCGTCCAGCCGGGCCATTCGGCCTTGCGCTGCACCTTGACGACACCCGACCAGCCGAAGCCTTCGCGGCCGACGCCGATGCCATAACGCGTCGCCTTGCTCGGACCTTCGACGAGGTAGAGATACTTGTTGTTGGTATCGACGATGATGGTGCCCGGCGCTTCATCGGTCTTGAGCCGGACCTTGGTACGCCAGAACTGCCTCGGCGGCTTCTTCTGCTGCGTGGCGACGAGCGTGACGTCGCTCTGGGCAGCCGCGGTCTTGGCGGCTGGCGTGAAGGCGGCGGCATTGGAAGCCGTCAGCAGCAACGTGGCGGTGAATACGGCCGCGAGTATGCGGTGTTTCATGAAATCTCCCTCTCAATCGATCGGTCAGGCAGCCCACGGTGACAAAGAGACTGATCCTTGGTCGAAAGACGCTAACCAAACCTGTGTTTGCCGTGCAAGCCTGCGCTGCCCGCGATAGCCCGAATGTGATCGCAGACGCTGTATCACCGGGAACAGCTGTTGCAGAAACGACACGGGCGACGGGCCGGGAGACCTGAATCTCCCGGCCCGTCGCCCGTTTGCGAATGTTTCGTCAGATCAGATCACCACGACCTTGGTGCCGACATTCACGCGCTCGTAGAGATCGACCACGTCCTCGTTGCGCATGCGGATGCAGCCGGAGGAAACGGCATAGCCGATCGTCCAGGGCGCATTGGTGCCGTGGATGCGGTAAAGCGTCGAGCCGAGATACATGGCGCGCGCGCCGAGCGGGTTTTCCGGCCCGCCCTGCATCGAGGCCGGCAGGTAATGGCCCTTGGCGGCCTCGCGCGAGATCATTTCGGACGGCGGTGTCCAGGTCGGCCATTCGGCCTTGCGGGTGATCTTGTGGGAGCCGGCCCATTCGAAGCCCGGCTTGCCGACGCCGACGCCATAGCGGCGCGCCTCGCCGTTGCCGGTCACCAGATAGAGAAAGCGGTTGTTTGTATCGATGATGATGGTGCCGGCCTTTTCGGTCGTGTCATAGGCCACCATCTGCGGCAGGTATTGCGGGTCCATCTGGCGGCGGGCCGGCTTTTCCGGGCGGGCCATGGCGACGGGCTGAACCTGCCGCTGCGGCTCGGTGGAAATGCCGGGCAGCTGCTGCATCGGTTCGCGCACGCGCATGTTTCGGGTGGCGCTGCGGGTCTGCGGTGCTACGGCTCGCTGCTGGCGATAGACACCGGGATCGACCTGCACGCCGAGCTGCATCACCCAGGGGGCGGTAAGATCGGGGCTGACAATCACCGGCGGGCGATTGCCGTAACGATCCTGCGCCTCGGCGACGGTGGCGAAGACGACAAACAGGGCAGTGGAAAGAACAACGCTTTTCTTGAACATGGCGGACTTAGGACCTTTCGCCGGACGGGGATGCGCCAGGGCATGGCGTTCTGGGCCGGATCGTGGCACCGCTGCGGCAAGCGAATGGTAAACGTGGCATCGGTAAAAGACCGCCGGGCCCGGAAAGCTTTCGGTAGGGTTATCGCCCGCTTTAGAACTATGGTTGGCGATTGGTAAAACGGTGAATAAGGGGTTAAGACGTGACGAACGAGGCGATACCGCAGGGCATTCTCACCGGCAGCGATGGGCAAAATCGTTGCGCCTGGCATGGAGGATTGCCCGACTACCAGCACTATCACGACGAGGAATGGGGCCGCCCGGTTACCGACGATGTCCGCCTGTTCGAGAAGATCTGCCTCGAAGGTTTCCAGTCCGGCCTCTCCTGGCTGACGATCTTAAGAAAACGGGAGGCCTTCCGCGCCGCCTTCGCCGGCTTCGATTTCGATGTCGTCGCGGGGTTCGGCGAGGCGGACATCGCGCGCTGCCTTGCCGATACCGGCATCGTGCGCCACCGCGGCAAGATCGTCTCGACCATCAACAATGCCCGCCGCGCCCAGGAACTGAAGGCGGAGTTCGGCTCGCTCGCCCGCTATTTCTGGCAACACGAACCGTCCAATGCCGAGCGTCCTGCCATCGTCACCTGGGAGGCGATCAGGGCAAATCCGACGACGCCGGTGTCGGTGCGTATTTCCAAGGATTTGAAGAAGCGCGGCTGGACCTTCGTCGGCCCGACCACGGTCTATGCCTTCATGCAGGCCATGGGGCTGGTCAACGATCATATCGAAGGCTGCATCTGCCGCGAACGGATCGAAGAGATGCGCCGCAATTTCGCGCGGCCTTAACGCCGTCCCCTCTCCCCGCAAGCGGGGAGAGGGTTAGGGTGAGGGGCAAATCCCTCATCCCCGAGATATCGGAGCTTTGCCCCTCATCCGCCCTGTCGGGCACCTTCTCACCGCGGGCGGGGAGAAGGGACAAACGGCAAATTCTCAGCCTGGCAAATCACCCGCCGTTCTTGGCGAGCCATTCCTTCATCATTTTGATCTCGCCTTCCTGGGCGGAGATGATGCCCTCGGCGAGCTTCCGCAAGGCCTCGTCCTTGCCGTACTGCAGCTCGATCTTGGCCATGTCGATGGCGCCCTGATGATGGGCGATCATGCCGCGCACGAAGTCCGCATCGGCATTGCCGCTATATTCGATATCCATCGCCGCGTGCATGCGGGCATTGGCCTCGGCAAAGGCGGTGCTCGACGGGCCGGTGTCACCCTTGGGGGCGGCGGCCTGCATGGCGCCGTGGCCCATCTTGCTATGGTCCATGCTCTCCTGAGCGAGCGCAGCGGTGGAGAAAGCCAGGGCGATGGCCGAGGCAGCGAAAAGGGTTTTCAGGGACATATCTTATCCTCTTGTCCTGAATGAAAGTTCGGGCGCTGGGCGCCCGTGTGGTCAGGCAGGGAGGATGGATCGGGGAGGGGGAAACCGCGGCTTCAGCGCCCGGCCGATGAGATGGGCCTCGAGCGCGGGCGCGATGCGGCCGTTTTCGATGCCGTGTCGCTCGATCACAGGATCGTCGATGAAAATCGCGTAACAGGCGGCGCAGAGCAGCGGATGCCCCGGCTGGCCAGATTTGCCGCAAGGGGAAGCCTTCTCCCCGCAGCTCTGAACCGGCGTTGCAGCCGCATGGCCGGCATGCGCAGCGTGTTGCATGACAGCCGCATTCTCGGTCTTCAGGGCCGCCAGATGCTGCGTCTGGCCAAGCGCCGATGTCCAGCCGCTCAAGGCTGCGCAAAGGAAACAGAGCATGAGGACGATGGCGCGCATGCGGCCAACATAGGTGCGGCCTATCCGTAAGAAAAGATGCGCGGCCGGTTTTGCCGTGATCTTTCTGCGCTCCGTCACGCTTCTGAACGGGCGAAGGCGAAGATGCCTTCCATGCGATTGCCCCTGATGCCGAGGGTCGAGGTGCCGATACACCAGATGGGCCGCGCCTCGCCGGCCGATCGCAACAGCGTGCAGTAGCAGAAGGACGATGCCGCCGCCGTTGCCTGTTCGAGGATCGTCAGCACCGTCTTGTGGTCAGCCGGATGGTAGGCTTTCAAGAGGTCGAGCAGACCGCAAAGACTGTCGGCCAGTGCATGCCGGATGCGGGCGATTTCACCCACCCGGAACAGTCCGGTATCGAGGTCGCAATGCCAGCCCTCGGTCACGTGACGGGCTTCAGTCACGTCGCGCAGCCATTGTTCATGGGCTGCGACAGCCTGCGGATGAACAGCGCCGAAGCCGGGTCGTGGAATCTGGAACATGTAGGGGATGGTCGCTCCGTCGATACGGTTCATGGATGCGACATTTCGGCCGGTCTTTTTCAGCCGGGGCACAAATGCCGCTTGTGGTGGCGGGCAAGACGCTTTCATCTTGTGCGTGCGCAAAGGTTTCCCTTTGATTTTTCTAGAATAATCGACAGTGTAGGAGTTCGGAATGGCACGGATTGATCATTTACTTTTCCTGTGGTGGTGAAATTTGAATGATTGCATTCGTAGATTGCGAGAAGGCGACATGCTGATCGGAACGGTGAGCGAGCTGGTGCGCCAGCTCCACGACTACCGGCGCAAGGCCGGTCTCAGCCAGAGCGATATCGCCTGGAAGCTGGGCTTTTCCCTACCGACCGTGTCGCGCTGGGAGCGCGGCATCTGCACGCCGGACCTGCGCGCCGTCGGTGCCATCGT
The DNA here is from genome assembly GCF_001424985.1 of Rhizobium sp. Root1212. GTDB lineage: Bacteria > Pseudomonadota > Alphaproteobacteria > Rhizobiales > Rhizobiaceae > Pararhizobium. Next base: position 607,445 of record NZ_LMDA01000001.1, on the reverse strand, counting down.
CGATTTCCTGCGCCGCGCCGACAGCCACGACGAAAAAACCCTGATCCGCTCGATCCTTATGGCCCGCGACAGCCGCAATCTCTGGGAAGGCGAGCAGGTGCGCTATCTCGCGGGCTCGCGGCAGGAATATATCGATACGCCGCAGATGCGCGCGGTGGTCGGCACCAGCATCCGCCATCACCTGACCGGCCTCTATCAGGATTTCATCGAGGATGCGGCGATGATCGCCAGCCTCAGGGCACGCGAGCTGGCGAGCGTCGATATCTATGGCGGTGCGGCGCTTTCGACGACCAGCATTCCCGAAGGCTTCGTGCAGCTGAAACGCATGACCTTCCAGTCGCAGCTGAAGGGCATCATCCGCGCCGAAACCCATTCCATCCTCATTCCGGCCACCGACGCGCCGATGCTGCACGGCGCACAGCTCCATAGCTGGGATGCGCTGTCGCGGCCGCTCTAAGGCTTGCCGCCTCGGGTACGATCGTTTAGGGAAAGCCGACACCCGCAAAAGCCCGGACCGGATCCCCATGACCGACAAGAAGAAAAAGCCTCAGAAGCTCAGAGCCCGCCTGCCGCGCGGCTTCGTCGATAGGTCCGCTGCCGATATCCGCGCCACCGACGAGATGATCGCCAAGATCCGCGAAGTCTACGAGCGCTACGGCTTCGACCCTGTCGAAACGCCGCTCTTCGAATATACCGATGCGCTCGGCAAATTCCTGCCTGACAGCGACCGCCCGAACGAAGGCGTCTTCTCGCTGCAGGACGACGACGAGCAGTGGATGAGCGCGCGCTACGACCTGACCGCGCCGCTCGCCCGCCATGTCGCGGAAAATTTCAACGACATCCAGCTGCCCTACCGCACCTATCGCGCCGGCTATGTCTTCCGTAACGAGAAGCCGGGTCCGGGCCGCTTCCGCCAGTTCATGCAGTTCGATGCCGATACGGTCGGCGCCGCCGGCGTGCAGGCCGATGCCGAAATGTGCATGATGATGGCCGACACGATGGAAGCCCTCGGTATCGCCAGAGGGGATTACGTGATCCGCGTCAACAACCGCAAGGTTCTGGATGGCGTGCTGGAAGCCATCGGCCTCGGCGGTGATGACAATGCCAATGCCCGCCTCACCGTGCTGCGCGCCATCGACAAGCTCGACAAGTTCGGCCCGGAAGGCGTGAAGCTGCTGCTCGGCGCCGGCCGCAAGGATGAAAGTGGTGACTTCACCAAGGGGGCAGGCCTGAACGCGGAGCAGATCGAGAAGGTGCTGTTCTTCGTCGGCATCACCGATTACGCCGAGAGCGCCGACGCGCTTGCGGCACTGGTCGCTGGCACCTCCAAGGGTGCCGAAGGCGTCGAGGAACTGAACCTGATCGGCAGCCTCGTGACCAGCGCCGGCTACGATGCCGGCCGCATCAAGATCGACCCGTCCGTCGTCCGCGGCCTCGAATATTACACCGGCCCAGTCTTCGAAGCCGAGTTGCAGTTTGCCGTCACCAACGAGAAGGGCGAAAAGGTCGTCTTCGGTTCGGTCGGCGGCGGCGGCCGATACGATGGCCTCGTGTCGCGCTTCATGGGCCAGCCGGTGCCGGCCACCGGCTTTTCCATCGGCGTCTCGCGCCTGATGACGGCGCTGAAGAACCTCGGCAAGCTCGGCGTGGAAGAGGTCGTCGCCCCCGTCGTCGTCTGCGTCATGGACCGCGATACGACAAGCCTCGGCAAGTACCAGCAGTTCACCCAGACGCTACGCCACGCCGGCATCCGCGCCGAGATGTATCAGGGCAACAAGAAGAACTTTGGCGACCAGCTGAAATACGCCGACCGCCGCAACGCCCCGCTTGCCATCATCCAGGGATCGAGCGAACGTGACGCTGGTGAAGTGCAGATCAAGGACCTGATCGAGGGCAAGCGCCTCTCCGGCGAGATCGAGGATAATGCGGCCTGGCGCGAAGCGCGTGTGGCGCAGGTCTCGGTGCCGGAAGGCGAATTGGTCGAGAAAGTGCGTGAGATGCTGGCCGCGCAGGCCGAGGATCGGAAGCGGAACGGCTGATGGCACGCGGCGAGGCGGCGAAGAACGCTTTCCCCGATGGGAAGAGGAAGGAGCGATGCGCTCCGTTGTCCCCTCTCCCCGCGAGCGGGGAGAGGGCTAGGGTGAGGGGCGAACTCTCCTCCTCGAGCCTGTCGCGACATCGCCCCTCATCCGGCCTGTCGGCCACCTTCTCCCCGCAGGCGGGGAGAAGGGAGATGCCGCACCCTCTCAATTCCATCTCCCCTTTGTCGGAAGGTCTTCTGACGGACACTGGACTTAGCCCATGACCCTCATCAACCTGCCGGATTTCGCCGGCGATCTCATCGCGGATTTCGAGCGGCTCGGCACGACGCGCGTCGATACGCCGGTCATCCAGCCGGCCGAACCCTTCCTCGACATGGCCGGCGAAGACCTGCGCCGCCGCATCTTCCTCACCCAGAGCGAAACCGGCGAAAATCTGTGCCTCAGGCCGGAATTCACCATTCCCGTCTGCATGCGCCACATCGAGACCGCGACCGGCACCCCGAAGCGCTATTCCTATCTCGGCGAAGTCTTCCGCCAGCGCCGCGAAGGCGGCAGCGAGTTCTATCAGGCCGGCATCGAAGACCTGGGCACCCGCGATTCCGCCAGCGCCGATGCCCGCGCCGTGGCCGATGCCGTGACGATCCTCGGCGGGTTGTTGCCGGAGAGGCCGCTGGCCGTCACCATGGGCGATCAGGCGATGTTCGAGGCTGTCGTCGCGGCGCTTGGCCTGCCCGCCGGCTGGCAGAAGCGGCTGATCCGCGCCTTCGGCGAGCAGACGCAACTGGAAGCCCTGATGCTGCGGCTGGCAAAGCCCGAACAGGTCGCCGGCCTCGGCGCCGAGGTGGAAGCCTTGCTCGCCAAGGATGATGAGCAAGGCCTCGTCGCCCATATCGATGGCGTGATGGAAGCGACCGGCTATCTCACCAATGCCAGCCGTGCGCCAAAAGAGATTGCCCGCCGGCTGAAGGATAAGCTGGCGCTGGCCGGCACCTCGCTCGATCCCGGCAAGCTGGATGTGCTCCGCGAATTCCTGTCGCTGAACGTCAGCCTGCGCTACGCGCCGGGCGTGCTCGCCGATTTCGCCAAAAGCACCGGCCTGCCGCTGCAGGCGGCGGTCGAGCGTTTCGACGCCCGCGTCGCGGCCTTCGCCAATGCCGGCGTCAAGCTGTCGGATATCACCTGGCGGGCCGCCTTCGGCCGTCCGCTCGATTATTACACAGGCCTCGTCTTCGAGGTCAGCCTGCGCAACGATCACCGGGTTCTGGCCGGCGGCGGCCGTTATGACGGCATGCTGACCTTGCTCGGTGCCGAGGAAAACATTCCGGCCGTCGGCTTCTCGCTGTGGCTGGACCGGATCGAAGCGGTGCGGGGAGAGCGCTCATGATCACCATAGCCTTGCCCTCCAAGGGCCGCATGAAGGACGATGCCTCCGCCATCTTCGAAAAGGCGGGCCTGAAGGTGGTCGCCGTCGGCAACGAGCGCTCCTACCGCGGCCGCCTCGAAGGCATCGACGATGTCGAGATCGCCTTCCTCTCGGCCTCGGAGATTTCGCGCGAGATCGGCAACGCCTCGATCGATTTCGGCGTCACCGGCGAAGACCTGATCCGCGAAGGGCTGGCGGAAGCCGATGGCCGCGTCGAGTTCTGCGCCCGCCTCGGCTTCGGCCATGCCGATGTCGTCGTCGCCGTGCCGGACATCTGGCTCGATGTCGATACGATGGCCGATCTCGGCGATGTCGCCGCCGATTTCCGCGCGCGTCACGGCCGTCGCCTGGCGATCGCCACCAAATACTGGCGGCTGACCCAGCAATTCTTCTCCAGCCAGCACGGCATCCAGCTTTACCGCATAGTCGAAAGCCTCGGCGCGACGGAAGGGGCGCCCGCCGCGGGCTCTGCCGATATCATCGTCGACATCACCTCCACCGGCTCGACGCTGAAGGCAAACCACCTGAAGATCCTGTCGGATGGCGTTATCTTGAAATCAGAAGCCTGCCTCGTGCGCGCCCGCAAGGCGGAGCATCAGGGCGATGCGACCGTGGCCGAGATCATCTCACGCATCCGCGCCGTCGTCTGAGGCCGGTATGGGAGACGCCGACGACATTCCGTCGCTCTACACCCGCCACGCCGATGCCTTCGACCGTCTGCGCGGCAAGACGCTGTTCGAAAGGCTATGGCTCGATCGTTTCGTCGAGGGCCTGCCGAAGGGCGGCGCCATTCTCGATCTCGGCTGCGGCTCGGGTGAGCCGCTGGCGGCTGCCCTCATCGCCGATGGTTTCAAGCTCACCGGCATCGATGTTTCGCCGCGCCTGATCGAACTTTGCCGGGAGCGTTTCCCCGACCATGACTGGCAGGTCGCCGATATGCGCGCCCTGCCGCCGCTCGGCCGCTATGCCGGCATCCTCGCGTGGCACAGCTTCTTCCATCTCGATTTCGAAGCGCAGCGGCGGATGTTCCCAGACTTCTCCGCCCTTGCTGCGCCCGGCGCGTCGCTGATGTTCACGTCCGGCCCGTCCCACGGCGTGGCGATGGGCACCTTCGAAGGTGAACCGCTGCATCACGCGAGCCTTGCGCCGGAAGAGTACCGGGCACTTCTGGCGGAAAACGGGTTTTCGGTGATCCGCCATCAGGTGGAAGACCCGGATTGCGGTGGCGCGACCATCTGGCTGGCGCGCAAGGTCGGCTGATATCTCCCGCCAAATTAACTCTCTGCAAACTCCGCTATCGCCCGAGTTGACGACGCTCGGGCCGGCAGGCTACGTCTGGTGAAAAGCATTTCCATAAGGGTGGAGCAGACGTGGCAGGAAGACTTGTTGTAGCGGGGGGCGGCCAGGCCGCCTTTGCCCTGGTCGCCAAATTGAGGGCGCTGAAGGACGAACGTCCGATCACCATCGTTGCGGGCGAGGCAAGCTTTCCCTACCAACGGCCGCCGCTGTCGAAGAAATATCTCCTGCGCGAGATGGACCTCGACCGGCTGCTTTATCGCCCGGCGGCCTGGTACGCCGAGCACAATATCGACATCCACCTCTCGACGACCGTGACTGCCATCGACCGTGCTGCCCGTAAGGTTACGCTGAGCGACGGCACGGTCCTCGACTACGAAACGCTGGCGATTGCCACCGGCTCGACGCCGCGCCGCCTGCCGGATGCCGTCGGCGGCAATCTCGACGGCGTCTTCACCGTGCGCGATTTCACCGATGCCGACCGGCTGGCGGAAGAGATGAAGCCCGGCCGCCACGCGCTGATCGTCGGCGGCGGTTACATCGGGCTGGAAGCGGCGGCAGTCGCCCGCAGCCTCGGCCTTGAGGTGACAGTCATCGAAATGGCCGACCGTATCCTCCAGCGCGTCGCCTCTGCCGCCACATCCAACATCGTGCGGGAAATCCACAAAGTGCGCGGCGTCGATATCCGCGAACGCACCGGGCTTTCGCACCTCGTCGGCACCGATGGCCGCGTCACCGCCGCCCAACTGACGGATGGCACGACCATCCCCGTCGATCTCGTCATCGTCGGCATCGGCGTCGTCGCCAATGATGCGATTGCCCACGATGCCGGGCTCGCCATCGGCAACGGCATCCTCGTCGATGCGTTCGGCCGTACCGAAGACCCTGCCATTCATGCCATGGGCGATTGCGCCGTGCTGCCCTATCAGGGCCTGAACATCCGGCTGGAATCGGTGCAGAACGCCGTCGATCAGGCAGAGGCCGTGGCGGCCCTCCTTGCCGGCGGCTCGGCACCCTACGAGCCCAAGCCGTGGTTCTGGTCGGATCAATACGACGTCAAGCTGCAGATCGCCGGCTTCGGCCTCGGCCATGACGAAACCATCGTCCGCCCCGGCCAGCGCGAGGGCAGCGTCTCCGTCTGGTATTTCCGCCAGGGAAAATTCATCGCCGTCGATGCGATCAATGACGCCAAGGCCTATGTCACCGGCAAGAAGTTGCTCGATCTCGGCATCACGCCGGACCGCGCCATGCTGGAAGACCCGGCGACCGATCTGAAGTCGCTGCTGCAGTAGGAGCGGTTTGTGTTCCCTTCTCCCCAGCGGGGAGAAGGTGGCCCGAAGGGTCGGATGAGGGGGATGGCCGGCTCGGAATATGCGGCAAAGACCCCCTCATCGCCTCGCATGCGCTCGGCACTTCTCCCCAAGGGGAGAAGGGAAAGTGGCATCTGCAGAGTTACTGCCGGCTTGCGAAATAGCTGCGGGTTTCGAGCTGGAAGCGCGGGAAGAAGAACATGCCCTGCAGCGCGCCGGAATAGCGCTGCTCCAGCCCCGAGGATTCTCCGACGCAGAACACCGGCTGCTTGCTGCCGGAAAGCGTGACGATCGTCGTGGAATAGCAGAATGAGGACGACGTCGTGGCCGCCTGCTCGAACAGTTCGAGCACATGGTTGCGGTCGGCCTGATCGTAGCAGCGCACGAGATTGAGCAGGCCGCATTCGCGCTGACGAAGCCCGTGCAGCGACGCGGCATTGTCGCCGATGTAGAACAGCCCGTTCGACAGATCGCCGGACCAGCCTTCCGAAACGCAGAATTGCCCGAGCATCTCCTGGCTGCTTTCCGCAAGCGAGAGAGCACCGGAAACCGGGAATTGCGAAAGACCCGCTCTGGCTATCTTAAACACGTTCTGCCTCGAAATATGTACGACGTTCGGACGGCATTCGCTGTCCCACTAAACTGGTACCGAAAGGAATGTTTTCCGCGCCGCCGGAAAAGTCCGGCCTGGCTGCGAAAAAATCTATGCTTCACATTCCCTGCAGTCTTGGTAACTGCGCCCCTCTCCAGAAGTGTTCCCGACGGGAAACCCAAGTAGATCGGCGTCTATGGTGCGAGAAGGACTAAACTCTATGTGTGGTCGAATCAAAGGAATGTTCGTTGCACAGTTAATACGAAAAAATTGATCGATTTTAGCTTCGAATCTTTCGTATTCCAGTTCCCGGTGAATCTGTCGTTCACTTGGGGCGCTGTTATAGTTGCTTTTTTCGGGGCATCAATGGGGGCTGCTCAAATTTTTCACACGGCCTGTTATATTTGTTGACGCTGATGTCTCGTTTTCGAAAAGCCACCCAACCTAAACCTCCGCCGAAACAAAAAAGGGCGGTCCGAAGACCGCCCTTTCCATGTCTGCAACAGGCAAGGCCTGATGATTACATCATGCCGTCCATGCCCATGCCGCCCATGCCGCCAGGCATGCCGCCCGGTGCATCCTTCTTCGGCAGTTCGGCGATCATGGCTTCCGTCGTGATCAGCAGCGAAGCAACCGAAGCGGCGTTCTGCAGGGCGGTACGAACGACCTTGACCGGGTCGACGATACCCATGGCGATCATGTCGCCATATTCGCTCGTCTGGGCGTTGTAGCCCCAGTTGTCCTGGTCCTTGTCGAGGATCTTGCCGACAACGATCGAGGCTTCATCACCTGCGTTTTCAGCGATCTGGCGAACCAGAGCCTGCAGGGCGCGGCGGACGATGTTGATGCCGGCTTCCTGGTCGTCGTTGGCACCCTTGACGGTGATCTTGACGGAGGAACGCAGCAGGGCAGTACCGCCGCCGGGGACGATGCCTTCCTGAACGGCAGCGCGCGTCGCGTTGAGAGCGTCGTCGATGCGGTCCTTCTTTTCCTTGACTTCGATTTCCGTCGAGCCGCCGACGCGGATCACGGCAACGCCGCCAGCGAGCTTGGCAAGACGTTCCTGCAGCTTTTCGCGGTCGTAATCGGAGGTGGTTTCTTCGATCTGGGCCTTGATCTGGGCAACGCGGCCTTCGATTTCAGCCTTGGCGCCGGCGCCGTCGACGATCGTGGTGTTTTCCTTGGAGATCGAGATCTTCTTCGCACGGCCGAGCATGTCGAGCGTGACGTTTTCGAGCTTGATGCCGATGTCTTCGGAGATGACCTGGCCACCGGTCAGGATGGCGATGTCTTCGAGCATGGCCTTGCGGCGATCGCCGAAGCCCGGAGCCTTGACGGCAGCGATCTTCAGGCCGCCACGCAGCTTGTTGACGACGAGCGTTGCAAGAGCTTCGCCTTCGACGTCTTCAGCGATGATGACGAGCGGCTTGCCGGTCTGGACGACGGCTTCGAGAACCGGGAGCATCGCCTGCAGGTTCGAGAGCTTCTTCTCGTGGAGGAGAACGAAAGCGTCGTCGAGGTCGGCGACCATCTTTTCCGGGTTGGTGACGAAGTAGGGCGACAGGTAGCCGCGGTCGAACTGCATGCCTTCGACGACTTCGAGTTCGGTTTCGGCGGTCTTGGCTTCTTCAACCGTGATGACGCCTTCGTTGCCGACCTTCTGCATGGCTTCGGCAATATCGAGACCGATCTGCTTTTCGCCGTTTGCCGAGATCGTGCCGACCTGGGCAACTTCTTCCGGGGTGGTGATCTTCTTGGCCTTGGCCTGGAGGTCCTTGACGACTTCGGCAACGGCGAGGTCGATACCGCGCTTCAGGTCCATCGGGTTCATGCCGGCTGCAACGGCCTTGCCGCCTTCGCGAACGATGGCCTGGGCGAGAACGGTTGCGGTCGTGGTGCCGTCACCGGCGATGTCGTTGGTCTTCGAAGCAACTTCGCGGACCATCTGGGCGCCCATGTTTTCGAACTTGTCTTCCAGTTCGATTTCCTTGGCGACCGATACGCCGTCCTTGGTGATGCGCGGTGCGCCGAAGGACTTGTCGATGATCACGTTGCGACCCTTCGGGCCGAGCGTGACCTTCACTGCGTCGGCGAGGATATCGACGCCGCGCAGCATCTTTTCGCGCGCGGTGCGGCCGAACTTAATTTCTTTAGCTGCCATGATAAAAACTCCTGGGGCTGAGGCCCAATTGGTTTTTGGAATGAGAAGTGAAAACCGGCTGGATTAGCCGATAACGCCCATGATGTCGGCTTCCTTCATGATCAGAAGGTCTTCGCCGTTGAGCTTGACTTCGGTGCCCGACCACTTGCCGAACAGAACGCGGTCGCCAGCCTTGACGTCGAGCGCGATCAGGGCGCCCTTGTCGTCACGGGTGCCGGAGCCGACGGCGACGATTTCGCCTTCCTGCGGCTTTTCCTTGGCGGTATCCGGAATGATGATGCCGCCCTTGGTCTTTGCTTCGGACTCGACGCGACGTACAACGACGCGGTCATGCAGCGGGCGGAAGTTGGTGCTTGCCATTGTCTAATCCCTCGATCAAATGACATTGCGGATCGCTGATGGACCCGATGGATGGATGTTAGCACTCCTTGAAGTCGAGTGCTAGCGGCCTGGAGATAAGGATGGTGCGGAAACGAGTCAAGGACGGGCCGTCGAAAATATTTCACGCAAATTGGTTACTGCCTGTTCATGGATATCGCTGATCAAGACGACCGCAATGTGACGCCGACCCGGCCCGGCTTCAAGGAAGCCGCTGGCGTCTGGGCGAAGATCGGCCTTCTCGGCTTCGGCGGCCCGGCCGGCCAGATCGCCCTCATGCACCGCGAGCTTGTCGAGGAGCGGCGCTGGGTTTCCGCAAGCCGCTTCCTGCATGCGCTGAACTACTGCATGCTGCTGCCCGGCCCGGAGGCGCAGCAGCTTTCGATCTATATCGGCTGGCTGCTGCACGGCACCCGCGGCGGCATCGTCGCCGGCACGCTGTTCGTGCTGCCTGGTTTTATCGTCATAACCGGGCTGTCGCTGCTCTATGCGCTCTATCACCAGTCCGGCTGGCTCGAAGGCCTGTTCTTCGGCCTGAAGGCGGCGGTGCTTGCGATCGTTGTCGAGGCGGTGGTGCGGCTCGGCAAGCGGGCGCTGAAGGGTAATTTTTCACGCGCTATCGCCGCTGTGTCGTTCCTTGCGCTGTTCGTCTTCAAGGTGCCGTTTCCGCTGGTTATCCTTGCTGCGGCAATAGCGGGCTATCTCGTGGCAAAGTTTACCGCCACCGCAGGCTCCCCCTTCTCCCCTCGGGCAGAGGGGAAAACAGGAGGCGCCGGCTGGCGCCGCGCCGCCCGTGTCCTGGCACTTTGGCTTGCGCTCTGGACCGCTCCCTTCATACTGATCGCCGTCCTTGCCGGCACCGACAGCGTCTTCATCGCCATCGGCCTGTTCTTCTCGAAGATGGCGGTCGTGACTTTCGGCGGCGCCTATGCCGTGCTCTCCTATGTCGCCCAGCAGGCGGTCGAGACCCATCACTGGCTGCTGCCGGGCGAAATGCTCGACGGGCTGGCGCTGGCGGAAACGACGCCGGGGCCGCTGGTGCTCGTCCTCTCCTTCGTCGGCTTCATGGGCGCGATGCGCGGCGCGACGGGGCTCGATCCTCTGCTGGCGGGCGTGCTCGGGGCGGCGCTGACGACCTGGGTCACCTTCGTTCCCTGCTTCCTCTGGATTTTCCTCGGCGCGCCTTATGTGGAGGGCCTGCGCCAAAACCGCGTGCTTTCAGCGGCACTTGCCGCGATCTCCGCCGCCGTCACCGGCGTCATCCTCAATCTGGCGCTCTGGTTCGGCCTGCACGTGCTTTTCGCCGGCACCACGGAGCTTGACTGGGGGCCTCTCTCCCTCACGCTTCCCGATCTTGCGAGCTTCCGCCCGGTCGCTTTCCTGCTAACCGTCCTTGCCCTTGCCGTCACCTTCATCGGTCGCGCCGGGGTGCTGCCGGTTCTGGCGATCTGTTCCGTGGCCGGGTGGCTCACAAGCCTGATTTAGCGGCTTTTCGGCGCGATTCTTTGGGATTTGGCGGCGAAATGGCATGCTCAGGCTTGTCTTTTGGGTGTGTGCCTGCGATGTCACCGGCACCCATGTTTTCAACGGAAGTCGGTATGCCCGCTCGGATCAACAGTTTTCGCGATATCGCCAGCCGCTACGATGTCGTGCTGTGCGATGTGTGGGGCGTGCTGCACAATGGCATTGCAGCCTTCCGGGAGGCCTGCGAGGTCCTGACCGAAGCGCGCGCCCGCGGCCTGACCGTTGTGCTCATCACCAATTCGCCGCGCCCGCATCCCGGCGTCATCGTCCAGATCCGCGGCCTCGGCGTGCCGGATACGGCCTATGACCGCATCGTCACCTCGGGCGACGTCACGAGGGCGCTGATTACGGCCGGCCCGAAGAACATCTTTTTCATCGGCGCCGAGAAGGATCTGCCGCTGCTTGAAGGTCTCGATGTCGAGATGGTGTCCTCGGAAAGCGCCGAGATCGTCGTCTGCGCCGGTTTCTTCGACGACGATACCGAAACGCCGGATGACTATCGCGCCACCCTCATGGGTCTGGCGCGTCGCAAAGTACCGTTCATCTGCGCCAATCCCGATCTCGTGGTCGAGCGCGGCCATCGGCTGATCCCCTGTGCCGGCGCCATCGCCAAGGTCTATGAAGAGCTGGGCGGCGAAACCCGCATTTCCGGCAAACCCTATATGCCGATCTACCGCGCCTCGCTGGCCGAAGCCAAGGCGATCCGCGGCAACATCGACCTGTCGCGCGTCATCGCCATCGGCGACGGCATGCCGACCGACGTCAAGGGCGCGCAGGATTTCGGCCTTGACGTGCTCTATATCAGCGCCGGCATCCATGCCCGCGAATATATGGTGGGCGATAAGACCGACGAAGCCAAGCTCAATGCCTTCCTGAAGAGCGAGGGGGCAACGCCGAAGTGGTGGATGCCGCGTTTGGCCTGATACCTCGAGAACATGACGATGACCGTATTCCACCGCAATGAAACCCGTCAGCCGCTTCCGGAGGCCCTGTGGGGCGGCGTCATCGCCATCGGCAATTTCGACGGCGTGCATCGCGGCCACCAGTCGGTTCTGCGCCGTGCCCTGGACGAGGCCGAAGCCCGCGGCGTGCCGGCCCTTGTGCTCACCTTCGAGCCGCATCCGCGCACGGTGTTCCGGCCGGATACGCCGGTCTTCCGCCTGACGCCGGCGCCGCTGAAGGCGCGCATTCTCGAAGGCATGGGCTTTGCCGCCGTCATCGAGTTTCCCTTCGACCGCACTTTCTCCGAGCTTTCGGCCTCGGCCTTCATCAGGACGATCCTGCTCGACTGGCTGCATGCCGGGCATGTCGTCACCGGCTTCGATTTCCATTTCGGCAAAGGCAGGGAAGGCGGCCCGGCGTTCCTGATGGCGGCCGGTGAAGAGCATGGCTTCGGCGTGACGCTGGTCGATGCCTTCCGCGACGAGAATGCCTCTGTCATCTCCTCCAGCCATATCCGCGCGCTGCTCGGCGAAGGCGACGTGTCGCAGGCCGCGGGCCTGCTCGGCTATCGTTACACGGTGGAAGCCGAGGTCATCGGCGGCAAGCAGCTCGGCCGCACGCTGGGCTACCCAACCGCCAACATGCAGCTTCCGCCCGAAGTCGAGCTGCGCAACGGCATCTACGCCGTCAAGTTCCGCCGTCCCGACGGCAGCGTCCACGACGGCGTCGCGAGCTTCGGCCGCCGCCCGACCGTCGATACCGATGGCCACGCCCTGCTCGAAACCTTCGTCTTCGATTTCAGCGACAGCCTGTATGGCGAAATCTGTTCGGTCTCCTTCTTCGGCCATCTGCGCGACGAGCTGAAGTTCGACGGCCTCGATCCGCTGGTCGTGCAGATAAAGAAGGACGAGGCGGAGGCGAGGGCGTTGCTATCCGGCGTCAAGCCGCTCAGTATCATCGACAGCAAGATCGCCTTTGCGGCTGCTGCAACTCCCGAAGGATAATCCCGATGGCCACCACGCCCCGCCGTCCCGTCAGCGCCATGGATGCTGCCGAAGCCCTGTTCAAGCCGGTCAAGAAGCCGGCCGCCCCGGCCGTCGAAAAGCGCGCGCTGCCGGAGGTGAAGGAACTGGTATCCCTGAAACTGGACAGCGCCGTGATCGCGTTTTTCCAGGAAGGCGGGCCGGGCTGGCAGGACCGCATCAACGACACCCTGCGGGCGGCGATGCAGAAAGAGCTTGGCGCCTGATCTTTCGGCGGCCGCAAGCCCCCTTCCTTTTCGCGAAAAAACCGCTTAAACAACCGCCACCATGATGCTCAACCGGCTGACCATCGATCTGCGAATTACTGGCCCGGCCTTCCGCGCGCTCTGAGCGAGGCCGGAAGGTCCGGGATTTTGGGCGTTCCCTTCGCCCCCGCCGTCATTGATTGACCATTCCCACGCCTGCGCGGCTGCCGCGCGATGAGACGATATCCCATGACCGATACTGCTGAAACGCTCGATTATTCGAAAACCCTCTATCTGCCCGAAACCGACTTCCCGATGCGCGCCGGCCTGCCGCAGAAGGAGCCGGAAACGGTTGCCCGCTGGCAGCAGATGGACCTCTACAAGAAGCTGCGCGCCTCTGCCGCCGGCCGCGAAAAATTCGTGCTGCATGACGGCCCGCCCTATGCCAACGGCAACATCCACATCGGCCACGCGCTGAACAAGATCCTCAAGGACGTCATCACCCGCTCGTTCCAGATGCGCGGTTTTGACAGCAACTACGTTCCGGGTTGGGATTGCCACGGCCTGCCGATCGAGTGGAAGATCGAGGAAGAAAACTATCGCGCCAAGGGCAAGGCCAAGCCTGACCTGAAACAGCCCGACGCGATGATCGAGTTCCGCAAGGAATGCCGCGCCTATGCCGAAAAGTGGATCAAGATCCAGGGCGACGAGTTCAAGCGTCTCGGCATCATCGGCGATTTCGACAATCCGTACCTGACGATGAATTTCCACGCGGAAAGCCGCATCGCCGGCGAACTCCTGAAGATCGCCATGAGCGGCCAGCTCTATCGCGGCTCCAAGCCGATCATGTGGTCGGTCGTCGAGCGCACGGCGCTGGCGGAAGCGGAAGTCGAATATCACGACTACGAGAGCGACACGATCTGGGTGAAATTCCCGGTAGCCGGCGGTTCGGCAGAGCTTGCCGATGCCCATGTCGTCATCTGGACCACCACGCCGTGGACGATCCCCGGCAACCGCGCCATCGCCTATTCGCCGAAGGTCGCCTACGGCCTGTACGAGGTCACGGCCGCCGAGAACGATTTCGGCCCGCGTCCGGGTGAAAAACTGATCTTCGCCGATGCGCTTGCGGAGGAGTCTGCGGCCAAGTCCAAGCTCACCTTCAAGCGCCTGCGCGATGTGTCGGCAGACGATCTCGCCGGTATCACCGCTTCGCACCCCCTCAAGGGCCACGGCGGCGGCTATGAATTCGTCGTTCCGCTGCTCGCTGGCGATCACGTCACCGATGATGCCGGTACCGGTTTCGTGCACACCGCTCCGTCCCACGGCCGCGAAGACTTCGAAGCCTGGATGTCCGGCATCAAGGAACTCGAAGCCCGCGGCATCGACACCCGCATCCCGTTCCCGGTCGACGACAGCGGCACCTACACCGCCGACGCCCCCGGTTTCGAGGGTGCCCGTGTCATGGACGACAACGGCAAGAAGGGCGATGCCAACGACCGCGTCATCAAGGCGCTGATCGAGCGCAACGCGCTGTTTGCCCGCGGTCGCATGAAGCACCAGTACCCGCACAGCTGGCGCTCCAAGAAGCCGATCATCTTCCGCAACACGCCGCAATGGTTCGTCTACATGGACAAGGACCTGAAGGACGGCACGACGTTGCGCACCCGCGCACTGACCGCGATCGACGACACCCGCTTCGTGCCCGCTGCCGGCCAGAACCGCCTGCGCGCCATGATCGAGCAGCGCCCGGACTGGGTTCTGTCGCGTCAGCGCGCCTGGGGCGTGCCGATCTGCGTCTTCGCAGACGAAGAAGGCAACGTGCTGCAGGATGCTGAAGTCAACGCCCGCATCCTCGAAGCCTTCGATGCCGAAGGCGCGGACGCATGGTTTGCTGCCGGTGCCAAGGAACGTTTCCTCGGAAACAAGCATGACGCCTCCAAGTGGACGCAGGTCATGGACATCCTCGATGTCTGGTTCGATTCGGGCTCGACCCACACCTTCACTCTGGAAGACCGCCCGGACCTGAAATGGCCGGCAGACGTCTATCTCGAAGGCTCCGACCAGCATCGTGGCTGGTTCCATTCCTCGCTTCTGGAATCGGCTGCCACCCGCGGCCGCGCGCCCTATGACACGGTCATCACCCATGGTTTCACCATGGATGAGAAGGGCCAGAAGATGTCGAAGTCGCTCGGCAACGTCGTGTCGCCGCAGGACGTGATGAAGGATTCGGGCGCCGATATCCTGCGCCTCTGGGTCATGACCACGGATTATTGGGAAGACCAGCGCCTCGGTAAGACGATCATCCAGACGAACGTCGATGCCTATCGCAAGCTCAGGAATACCATCCGCTGGATGCTCGGCACGCTGGCCCACGACAAGGGCGAGGAGATCGCCCGCGACGCGATGCCGGAACTCGAGCGCCTGATGCTTCACCGTCTGGCGGAACTCGACATGCTCGTGCGCGAAGGCTACGACGCCTTCGATTTCAAGAAGATCGCCCGCGCGCTGATCGATTTCTCCAACGTCGAGCTGTCGGCCTTCTACTTCGACGTCCGCAAGGACACGCTCTACTGCGACGCGCCGTCGAGCCTGCGCCGCCGGGCAAGCCTTGCGGTCATCCGCAAGCTGTTCGAATGCTTGGTCACCTGGCTTGCGCCGATGCTTCCCTTCACCACGGAAGAAGCATGGCTGTCGCTGAAGCCCGATGCCGTCTCGGTGCATCTGGAGCAGTTCCCGGTCGTGCCGGCCGAATGGCTGGACCCGGCTTTGGCTGAGAAGTGGAAGAAGATCCGCACCGTGCGCAAGGTCGTGACCGGCGCGCTGGAAATCGAGCGCCGCGAAAAGCGCATCGGTTCGTCGCTGGAAGCCGCTCCCGTCGTGCATGTTGCCGATGCCGAGCTTCGGACAGCTCTCGAAGGTCAGGATTTCTCGGAAATCTGCATCACCTCGGATATCCGCATCGTCGCGGATGCCGGCCCGGCCGATGCCTTCCGCCTTGATGACGTCGCCGACGTCAGCGTCGAGGCGAAGGCGGCAGAAGGCCGGAAGTGCGCCCGCTCGTGGCGCATCACCGCCGATGTCGGCTCCGATCCGGCCTTCCCGGATGTCTCGGCCCGCGACGCGGCCGCGCTGCGCGAACTCGGCTTCGGCGCCTGATTGCCTGAAAAGCCCCGGTGCAGCCGGGGCTTTTTTGATGTTTGCGGGGTTTTCCGCAGCTCGTTTTACGCTTTGTTTACCGGGTCAATTGCTCTTTGAAGGAGCCTCCGGTAAAACGCTGCCTGAAATTTGGCGGATTTTTACGCCAAGGGGGCGCGGGGCGGTCGTCGGACCGGCTTTTGCTGGAAGGGTTTTCATGGGAATGACACGAGAGTTTCGAGTGTATGCCGCGGTCGCGGGCATCGTCGCCGGCAGTGCGGTCCTGACGGGTTGCCTCGGCGATCCGACCTACGGCACCAACAAGTCCTCCGGTGAGCACCTCATCGACGACCTCGGCAGCGCCATCAGCCTCGAAACGCCGAACGCCAAGGAAGCCGCCAAGGTGAAATACCAGCCGCGTGGCGCGCTGGTGATGCCGCCGTCCGCGGAAAAGACCGCGCTGGTGCAGCCGCAGCAGTCCATGACGCAGGGCAACCCGGAATGGCTGGAATCCCCGGAAGAAACCCGCCAGCGCCTGCGTGAGGAGGCTGACGCCAACGCCAGCGATCCGACCTACGTCTCGCCGCTCGCCAAGGCCAATGCCAACGGCCGCGCCCTGACCGCCAAGGAACAGCAGGAAGCTTACCGCGAAGCCCGCAAGATCCAGATGGGCGCCTATGCCGACAAGCGCCGCTTTCTCAGCGACCCGCCGCTTGAATACCGCAAGCTGCCGGAAGAGGCGACTGCCGATCTCGGCGAGCCGGAAAAAGACAAGGAACGCCGCCGCAAGAAGGAAGCCGCGATCCAGGGGACCGGCAAGAAATGGTGGCAGGTATTCTGATGCCGTTGGCCCGAAGCATGCTTCGGGCCTTTTGCTTTGTGGGGTTGCCTCTTTCCCTTCTCCCCTCGGGGAGAAGATGCCCGAAGGGCAGATGAGGGGGTGTTTCCACAAATTCCGAGCCTGCCGTCCCCCTCATCCGGCGCTGCGCGCCACCTTCTCCCCGAGGGGAGAAGGGAAGGGAGCAAGCGGCAAATCCATGTAAATCCTCTTCCACTCCTGAGCAGGTTCTTCCCATGACGCTTTCCATCCGCGAAGCCGTGCGCGCCGATGTGCCGGTCATCCTTCATTTCATCCGCGAACTCGCCGTCTACGAGAAAGCCGGCCACGAGGTCGAGGCCACCGAAGCCTCGCTGGAAGAAGCGCTGTTCGGTCCGGCGACGGTCACGAAAGCCGCCATCTGCGAAAAGGATGGCGTGGCCATCGGCTTTGCCTGCT
The DNA here is from genome assembly GCF_001424985.1 of Rhizobium sp. Root1212. Taxonomy (GTDB): domain Bacteria; phylum Pseudomonadota; class Alphaproteobacteria; order Rhizobiales; family Rhizobiaceae; genus Pararhizobium. The sequence continues at coordinate 590,138 of NZ_LMDA01000001.1, read as the reverse complement.
GGTTCCTGAGCTTCTCCACCTGGCAGGCGAAGAACGGGCTTTATCTCGAAGACCTCTATGTCACCCCCGAGCATCGCGGCTCCGGCGCCGGCAAGGCGCTTCTCAAATATCTGGCGCGGACGGCGCTCGAAAATGGCTGCGGCCGCTTCGAATGGAGCGTGCTCGACTGGAACGAGCCGGCGATCCGCGTTTATGAGGCGATCGGCGCCGAGCCGATAAGCGAATGGACGCGCTACCGGCTTTCGGGCGACGCCCTTGCCGCCTTTGCCGCCGGCTGAAAAAAATCTTAAAAAAATGCATCGGCCTGTCGATCGCGTCGATGCTCGTTCGTCGTATGGTCAGGAAAGCCGCGGTGGTTTCCAGAATCAGAGGAGTAAGACGATGCGTGTGATGGTGATCGTAAAGGCGACCGGGGATAGCGAAGCGGGCATCATGCCCTCGACCGAGCTTCTGGAAGCAATGGGCAATTACAACGAGGAACTGGTCAAGGCCGGTATCATGCTGGCCGGCGAGGGGCTTCATCCGTCGTCGAAGGGCAAGCGCATCGCCTTCGACGGCCCCGGCCGCACCGTCATAGACGGCCCCTTTGCCGAGACCCGCGAACTGATCGCCGGTTTCTGGCTCTGGGAAGTCAAGGACATGGCCGAGGCCGTCGAATGGGTGAAGCGCTGCCCGAATCCGATGCTGGGGCCGAGCGAAATCGAAATCCGCCCGGTCTTCGAAGCCGCCGATTTCGGCGAGGCGCTGACCCCGGAAATTGCGGCGCAGGAAGAGCGGCTGCGCGAACAGCTGTCCAAGTAAGCGTCCGTCTTGTCTCGCGCCACGTTCCGGTTAAATTCGCGGCGTGGCGACGAGAGAAACACATCAGGCAATCGAAACGGTATTCCGCATCGAGCGGGCAAGGCTGATTGGCGGCCTTGCCCGGCTGGTGCGCGATATCGATCTTGCCGAGGAACTGGCGCAGGACGCCCTTGTGACCGCGCTTTCCGAATGGCCGCAAAGCGGCGTGCCGCGAAATCCCGGCGCATGGCTGATGGCGGCGGCCAAGCGCCGGGCGATCGATGGTTTTCGGCGCCGCGAGATGCTGAAGCGCAAGCACGCCGAAATCGGCCGCGATCTGGAAGACGAGCAGGAAACGGGCGTCGATGCCATCGAGGCCGCCATGGACGACGATATCGGCGACGAACTGCTGAGCCTCATCTTCACCGCCTGCCACCCGGTTCTTTCCCCGGAGGCGCGCGCGGCGCTGACCCTGCGGCTGATCGGCGGCCTGACGACGGACGAAATCGCCCGCGCCTTCCTCTCCAGCGAAGCGACCATCGCCCAGCGCATCGTCCGTGCCAAGAAAGCGATCGCCAAGGCCGGCGCCGCCTATGAGGTGCCGCGCGGCGAGGAGTTGCGTGCACGGTTGCAATCGGTCCTTTCCGTCATCTATCTGATTTTCAACGAAGGTTATGCCGCAACCAGCGGGCCGGATCTGCTGCGCCCGGCTTTGTCGATCGAGGCGCAACGGCTCGCCCGCATCCTCGCCGGGCTGATGCCGGATGAGCCGGAGGTCTTCGGCCTGCTCGCCCTTATCGAAATCCAGTCCTCCCGCTTCGCCGCCCGCGTCGGTGCCGATGGCCTGCCGGTCCTGCTCACCGATCAGAACCGGGCGAAATGGGATCGTCTCGCCATCCGTCGTGGCCTCGCAGCGCTGGAACGCGCCCATGGGCTCGGTGGAGCGACGGCGCCCTATGTGCTGCAGGCCGATCTGGCCGCCTGCCATGCGCGGGCGCTGAAAGCGGAAGACACGGACTGGCCTCGCATAGCCGGACTTTACGACACGCTTCTCGATATCATGCCGTCCCCCGTTGTCGCCCTCAACCGCGCGGTGGCCCATTGCATGGCCTTCGGGCCGGATATCGGCTTGCAATTGATCGCGGATATCGAGGCAAGTGGGGCGCTAGCGAACTACGCCCTGCTACCGGCCGCAAAGGGCGATTTCCTCTTCCGGGCAAACCGACGAGCCGAAGCAAAGGCGAAATTCGAGGAAGCAGCGGCGCTGAGTAGCAATGAGAAGGAGCTGGCCTTCCTGCTTCGGCGGGCTGTGGAGTGCGGGGATTAAGATACGGGAGAAGGTGCGGCATATTCCTTCTCCCCGTCTGCGGGGAGAAGGTGGCCGACAGACCGGATGAGGGGCAGGCGGCGCGGCATCGTCAAGGATGAGAGTTTCGCCCCTCACCCTAGCCCTCTCCCCGCATGCGGGGAGAGGGGACGACGGAGGCCTTCGCTATTCCCGTCTCTCCTTAAAAAACTCTTTCAAAATCGCCCCCGCCTCGCTCTCCGCCATGCCCGAATAGACATCCGGCTGATGATGACACGTCGGCTGCCGGTAAAACCGCACGCCATTGTCCACCCCACCGCCCTTCGGGTCTTCCGCACCGTAATAGAGCCGCCGGATGCGGGCAAAGGAGATCGCCGCCGCGCACATGGTGCAGGGTTCGAGCGTCACATAAAGATCGGCATCGACAAGCCGCTCCGAGCCGAGCGCTGCTGCCGCCTCCCGGATCGCCTCGATTTCCGCATGCGCCGTGACGTCGTTTCTTTCGCGGGTGCGGTTTCCGCCCCTGCCTATGACCTTGCCGTCATGGACGACGACGGCGCCGATGGGCACTTCGCCGCGCTTCCCGGCTTCCCTAGCCTCGTCGAGCGCGATTTCCATGAAACGGTTGCTGTCGGCCATCCCGAATATTTTCTCTTAACCCTTGGCCCCCGACCTGATAGGACAGCCTCAAAAGGCAGGCAACACAAATGACATCCAAAGACAAGTCCGAACGCCCCGGTGGCAAGCGCCCCGGCCAGGCGAGCAAATTTTCCGCAGGCAAGCCGAAGGGCGACAAGCCTTTTGGCGCCAAATCCTTTGGCGACAAATCCTTTGGTGACAAGGGCGGCAAACCCCGCGGCGACAAGCCATACACCGGCAAGCCCCGCGCTGAGAACGTAGAGGCCGGCGCAAGGCCGCCCCGTCCGCGCCCGCAGGCGGCCGCCCCCGCCCCCGATGAGCCGCAGCGCATCTCCAAGATCCTGGCGCGCGCCGGCGTCGCCTCGCGCCGCGATATCGAGCGCATGATCATGGAAGGCCGCGTCTCGCTGAACGGCAAGGTGCTGGAAACGCCCGTCGTCAACGTCACGCTCGAAGACAAGATCGAGGTCGACGGCCAGCCGATCCGTGGCATCGAGCGCACCCGCCTCTGGCTTTATCACAAGCCCAGCGGCCTCGTGACCACCAATTCCGACCCGGAAGGCCGCCCGACGGTGTTCGACCATCTGCCGGAAGACCTGCCGCGTGTGCTCTCCATCGGCCGCCTCGATATCAACACCGAAGGCCTGCTGCTGCTGACCAATGACGGCGGCCTCGCCCGCGTGCTGGAGCTTCCCGCTACCGGCTGGCTTCGTCGCTACCGCGTGCGCGCCCATGGCGAGATCGATCAGGCAGGCCTCGACAAGCTGAAGGATGGCATCGCCGTCGACGGCGTGCTCTATGGCAGCATCGAAGCGACGCTCGACAAGGTGCAGGGCTCCAACGTCTGGATCACCATGGGCCTGCGAGAAGGCAAGAACCGTGAGATCAAGAACGTGCTCGGCGCGCTCGGTCTCGAAGTCAACCGCCTGATCCGCATTTCCTACGGCCCCTTCCAACTCGGCGAACTGCCGGAAGGCCGCGCCCAGGAAATCCGGGGCCGCACGCTGCGCGACCAGCTCGGTCCGCGACTGATCGAAGAGGCCAAGGCCAATTTCGAAGCGCCGATCTTCGATGCCGCGCCGGAAGAAGAGGAAAAGCCGCAAAAGGCGGAGCGTGCGCGCAACGACGAATGGTCACCGCGCGAAAAGCCGGGCGACAAGCGCGAACGCGCATTGTCCCGTCTCGACACGCGCCGCGACGATCGTGGTGACCGCAAGGGTGGTCGCGATGACCGTCGGGACGGGCGCGACGAGGCTCCGTCCTTCGCCGACCGGCCGAAGCGCGAACCGGCCCAGCGTGCCCGCAAGGCCAATGTCTGGATGGCGCCGGGCGCTCGCCCGGTTGCGGAAAAGAAGCCGAAGGACGCCGAGGCTGCGGCCGCTGACACACCGCTGCGCCGCGAGCGGCCGGAAGGCGCGCCGAAGTCGAAGCGCTACGGCCGCAATTCTGAAGGCCAGCTGATCAAGTCGTCCCGCAAGTTCGATCCCGACCGCAAGAAGCCTTCGGCTGCCGCGCGCCCGGACTTTGCCCCGCGCCCTGCCGCCAGCCGTATCGATGCCGATGGCTGGATCAGTGGCGAGGAAGCCCCGAGCCGCGATAGTGGCGATCGCAAGCGCGGTTTCGATCGCGGCGAGCGCGGTCCCCGCGATTTCGGTGACCGTCCGCCGCGTCGCGAAGGCGGCTTTTCGGATCGTGCCCGCGGAGACCGCCCCGATGGCGACCGTCCGCGCCGTGAAGGCGGCTTTTCCGATCGCGCCCGTGGAGATCGCCCGGATGGCGAACGTCCACGCCGCTCCTTCGGCGACAAGCCCTTTGGCGACCGGCCCCCGCGTGAAGGCGGCGACCGCAAGCCGAGAAGTTTCGGCGACCGGCCGGAGGGTGATCGTCCCCGCGGCAAGAGTTTCGGTGGCAAGAGCTTTGGCGACAAGCCCGCCGGCGGCCGTCCCGCAGGCAAATCCTTCGGTGCCAAATCCGGCGCTCCGCGTGGCGGCAAGCCCGGTGGCCGTCCGGCCGGGGGCAAGCCTTCGGGCCGTCCCTTTGGCGGCGGCAAGCCCGGTGGCGGCAAGCCGCGCGGTCGCGGGAACTGATCGATCGTGCGGATCGTCGGCGGTGAATTTCGTGGGCGCGCATTGGCCGCGCCCAAATCCAACGACATCCGGCCGACCACGGACCGGACGCGCGAAAGCCTGTTCAACATCCTGAGCCACACTTATCCCGAGGCTCTGGACGCCACCCGCATCCTCGATCTTTTCGCCGGCACCGGCGCGGTCGGGCTCGAAGCCCTGTCGCGCGGCTGCCGGCAGGCGCTGTTCGTCGAGCAGGGTGTCGAGGGCAGGGGTCTGCTCAGGACGAACATCGAAACGCTCGGCCTGCAGGGCCGCGCCAAGATTTACCGGCGCGATGCCTGCGATCTCGGTTTCGTCGGTACGGCCGAGCCGTTCCACCTGCTGTTTGCCGATCCGCCCTATGGCCGCGGTCTCGGCGAAAAGGCGCTTGCCTCGGCGGCTGCCGGCAGCTGGCTGGTGCCGGGCGCGCTGGCGATCCTCGAAGAGCGTGCCGATGTACAGCCGGTTCCGCAGGAGTGGTTCGCCTTCCTCGAAGAACGGCAGTTCGGCGATACGCGCATGCATTTCTATCGCTACGGGGCCTGATCGGGAGAGGGCTGTATGGACGAGCCATCGACACCGCCCGCTTCAGACCCGACGATCGCGCTTGCGCTTGGCGGCGGCGGGGCGCGGGGGCTTGCCCATATCCACGTCATCGAAGTGCTGGATGAACTCGGCCTCAAGCCGAAGCTGATCGCCGGCTCCTCCATCGGCGCGATCATGGGCGCTGCCATGGCCGCCGGTATGCGCGGCACCGATATCCGCCAGCATACGCTGACGGCGATCAGCCGCCGTGGCGAACTGATGAACCGGCTCTGGCGGCTGCGGCCAGCCAGTCTTGCCGAAGCGATGAACGGCAGTTTCGGTTTCGGCCAGTTCAATATCGAGCGGGTACTCGATGCCTTCCTGCCGGATGCGATCCCGCAGGATTTTTCCGGGCTTTCCATTCCGCTTCAGGTGGTGGTGACCGATTATTACGGCCAGACCGAGCATGTCTGCGAAAGCGGCAATCTTCGCCAGGCGATTGCCGCCTCGGCGGCGCTGCCGGCGATCTTCCGCCCCGTCAGGATCGATGGACGAGTGATGATCGACGGCGGCATCTACAATCCGGTGCCGTTCGATCACCTCTCCGGCAAGGCCGATATCGTCATCGGCGTCGATGTCGTCGGCGGGCCGGAAGGCGACGGCAAGACGCTGCCGAGCCGCATCGACAGCCTGTTCGGCTCCAGCCAGCTGATGATGCAGTCGATCATCGCCATGAAGCTGAAGGCGCATCCGCCGGATATCTTTCTGCGCCCGGAGGTCAACCGTTTTCGCGTCATGGATTTTTTACGCGCGCAAGAGGTGCTGGCCTCGACGGCTGCGGTGCGGGACGATCTGAAGCGGGCGATCGAGCGGCGTCTCAGGACGTAGCCGCGTCACTCCACCTTGCCCAAGGACTGCGCCGCCGCCCGTGCCGGCTCCGGCAATATCCGGTCGTCGTCGTCATTCACCGGCATGGCGGCCTCCCGTTTCGGCTTGACCAGCGGCTCGGGCTTGACCGGCTCGTGGTGCAGCATGTCGCGGCCGGCGGAGATGCCTTCGGTCGCCTGCACCGCAAGCCGCGCCTCGTCGCGGCGGCGGATGTCGTCGGTGATCGCCTGCGCCGTATCGCCGGCCACGCCCAATCCCTGCAGCGTTTCGCGGCCGAAGACGAGGCCGGATTCGAAGGTTTCACGCAGCTCGTAATCGACGTTGCGGGCGCGTAGCGACAATGTGTGGACCCGGTCGTAGGAACGCACGTAAAGCTTGACGTTGGGATATTCCGTCTGCACGAGATCGACGATGCGGTCGGTGATTTCGGCCTTGTGGGTGCAGACGGCGACGATCTTCGCCTTCTCGATGCCGGCGGCGCGCAGCACATCGAGCCGGGTGCCGTCGCCGAAATAGATACGGAAGCCGAAGCCCGCCGCCTGGCGCACGCGGGCGGCGGAATGATCGATGATCGTCACCTCGCGCCCGCCTGCCAGCAGGATCTGCGAAGCGATCTGGCCGAAGCGGGAAAAGCCGATCATCAGAACATCGGCGCCGGCCCCGGCAAAATCCTCCTCCAGTTCCTCGGTCGTTTCTTCCTGCTCCTGCATCAAAAGCCCGGCAAGAGCGGAGGCGGGGGGCGTCAGCGCCATGGAAACGGTGACGATGACGATCAGCAGCGACGATATCTCGTCGGAAAAGATGCCGGCGGCGGCCGCCGCCGAAAACAACACGAAACCGAACTCGCCGCCCTGCGGCAGAAGCAGGGCGATACGCACCGCATCATTGTGGTTGGAGCCCGTCAGCCGGGAGAGCCCGTAAATCACGATGGATTTGGCGAGCATCAGCAGCGGCACGACGATGAGGATCAGCCCATAGTGCTTGAAAACCACCTCGATCTGGAGCGACAGCCCGACCGCCATGAAAAACAGCGCAAGAAGAATGCCGCGGAAGGGTTCGATATCGGCTTCCAGTTCATGGCGATAGGATGATTCCGCTAAAAGCACGCCGGCAAGAAATGCCCCCATGGCCATGGAAAGGCCGGCAAGCTGCATCAGCGTCGCCGCTCCCAGAACGATTAGCAGCGCGGCCGCGATCATCACTTCGCGCGCGCCGGTGCGGGAAATCACCTGGAAAATCGGATTGAGCAGGTAACGACCGGCGATCACCATGATCAGGATCGCGCCGACGGCGACGCTGAAATCCTCAAGCGGCGCCGTCGTGTCTTCGGGCGCCTGCAGGGCGAGAAGCGGAATCAGCGCCAGAAGCGGCACGATCGCCAGATCCTGCAGCAGCAGAATGGAAAAGGCCCGCTGGCCGTAGTGGGTGTTCGCATCATTCTTCTCCTCCAGAATCTGCAGCGCAAAGGCCGTCGACGAGAGCGCAAGGCCGAAACCGGCGATGACGCTGCCGGCCCAGTCGAGCAGTTCGAAGGAAAAGATCAGGGCGGAAAGCACCGCCCCCGTCGCCAGCACCTGCGCGGAGCCGAGGCCGAAAATGTCGCGGCGCATCTGCCAGAGGCGTGAAGGGTTCAGCTCCAGCCCGATGACGAACAGCAGGAAGACGACGCCAAGCTCGGCAAAGCCGAGGATTTGTTCGCCATCGCTGATCTGGTGCAAAAGCGGCCCGATGATCACGCCTGCCGCAAGATAGCCGAGCACCGTGCCGAGCCCGAGCTTCTTGAAAATGGGGGCAGCCAGCACCGCGCCGCCGAGCAGAAGCAGGGCCTGGGAGGTGAGGGCGGGCGTCGTTGTCATAGGGTTCTTTCTCGTTCGGCTTCTGGGCCATACGGCAACAGCGTTGCGCGGCAGGGGAGCGCATTGGACAAGAATCGGTGAATGCCCTTGATGCTTAAGCCAGTGCACAATAAATGGGACAGGAATGAAAGGCTAAATCATGTCCGATGTTATCGATTCCGGTGCTCTCCTGAAGCGGGCGTCCGAGCTTGTGGATCTCGCGAAAAAGGCGGGCGCGGATGAGGCGGATGCGGTCGTGGTGCGCGGCCGCTCGCGTTCGGTCTCGGTGCGGCTCGGCAAGGTCGAGGCGACGGAATCCTCCGAAAGCGATGATTTTTCGCTGCGGGTCTTCGTCGGCCGCCGCGTCGCCAGCGTCTCGGCCAATCCGGGCTTTGACCTGAAGACGCTCGCCGAACGGGCCGTCGCCATGGCGAAAGCCTCGCCGGAAGACCCCTATGCCTGCCTTGCGGATCACGACCGGCTGGCCAGGTCCTATCCCGACCTCGAACTCTTCGACCCGACCGAGGTCGCGACCGAAGCCCTGACGGAAGCGGCGCTGGCTGCCGAAGCCGCAGCCCTCGACGTCAAGGGCGTCACCAATTCCAGCGGCGCCGGTGCGTCCGCCGGCATGGGCGGGCTGGTGCTGGTCACCTCCCACGGCTTTTCCGGCTCCTATATGGCGAGCCGGTTCGGCCGCTCCGTCAGCGCCATTGCCGGCGAAGGCACGAAGATGGAGCGCGATTATGATTTCGACAGCCGCCTCTATTTCGCCGATCTGAAATCCGCAGTCGAGATCGGCCGTACTGCCGGCGAGCGGGCGACGGCCCGGCTTTCGCCCCGCCAGATGCCGACGCAGCAAAACCTGACGGTGGTTTTCGATCCACGAATGGCGCGCGGCTTTGTCGGCCACATCGCCGGCGCCATCAACGGCGCCTCCGTCGCCCGCAAGACCAGCTTCCTGCGCGACAAGATGGGCGAGCAGGTGATGAAGGCAGGCCTCACCATCACCGACGACCCGCTGATCGTGCGCGGCTCCTCGTCGCGTCCCTTCGATGGCGAAGGCATTACGGGTAAGAAGCTTTCGATGATCGAGGATGGCGTGCTCAAGCACTGGTTCCTCTCGACCTCGACGGCGCGGGAGCTGGGTCTTGAGACCAACGGCCGCGGCGTGCGCGGCGGCCCGGCGGTCAATCCCGCCTCCACCAATTTCGCGCTGGAGCCAGGCGATATCGCGCCGGAAGACCTGATCCGCGCCATCGGCACCGGCTTTTACGTCACGGAACTCATCGGCCAGGGCGTCAACATGCTGACCGGCGAATACAGCCGCGGCGCATCCGGCTTCTGGATCGAGAACGGCGAGATCGCCTTCCCGGTCTCGGAAGTCACCATCGCCTCCAACCTCAAGCAGATGTTCATGGCGGTCACGCCGGCAAACGATATCGACCGCAAGTTCGGCGTTGCCGCGCCGACGCTTGCCATCGAAGGCATGACGCTTGCCGGAACCTGATCCCCAGCGGCAGCAAACGGAAAGACATCAGATGAACGCCGTCCACCCCTCGCCGGAGCAATGGCTGAAGGATCTCGAGCTGATCGCCTCGGCGGCGCAGCTCGCGGGGGAGAAGGCGCTGACCTTTTTTGGCCGAAACCCGGATGTGCAGTGGAAGAACGGCGGCCGCTCGCCGGTGAGCGAGGCCGATTTCGCCGCCAACGACATCCTCAAGGAAAAGCTGCTCTCCGCCCGCCCGAATTACGGCTGGCTTTCGGAAGAGACCGATGACGACGAGGCGCGGCTCGGCTGCGATACCGTCTTCGTCGTCGATCCGATCGACGGCACCCGCGCCTTCATCGCCGGAAAGGCTGTCTGGTGCGTCAGCGTCGCCGTCGTCCATGGCGGCAGGCCGGTTGCCGGCGTGCTCTATGCGCCGGCATTGGAGGAATTGTTCGAGGCCACGCTGACATCGGAAGCGCGCAAGAACGGCAAGCCGATCGCCACATCCCCGAGCGAGGCCGGTTCGATCCGCCGCATCGCCCTTGCCGAAGATGTCGTCGGCGTTCTCGAAGGCGGCTACCGCGCCGGAATAACCCGCATCCCGCATGTGCCGTCGCTGGCCTACCGCTTGGCGATGATCGCCGATGGCTCGATCGACGGCACGGTGGTCAAGAAGAATTCCCATGACTGGGATCTGGCGGCGGCCGATCTCATCCTGCAGCGGGCCGGCGGTTCGCTGCACGACCTCAAGGGCGAGACGATCGTCTATAACCGGCCGGTCGTTTCCCACGGCGTGATGTGCGCGGCGGAAAACACCGCGCTTCCGGCATTAATCGCCGCTGCACAAGGTCTGGAGCACCATTGACCTTTGCGCCTGAATGCCGCAAACCAACCCAAAAATACCGATAAAAGAACGGAAGACAAAATGGCTCAGGACAACAAGCAGTTGCTCCATCTGGTGTTCGGCGGCGAGCTGACCTCGCTCACCGGCATGCATTTCCGCGATCTCGACAAGCTCGATATCGTCGGCATCTACCCGAATTACGAAACGGCGCTGGTTGCCTGGAAATCCAAGGCGCAGCAGACGGTCGATAACGCCCATATGCGCTATTTCATCGTTCACATGCACAAGCTCTTGGACCCGGATCAGGCCTGATGGGCTTGGTGGGCGGCGCGATGCGGGCCGGTTTCCCTTGTCATCGTGGGGTGGTGAGATCATGAGCGGCCTGCTCGCGAAAATCACCCTGTCGGCCTATCGCTGGGCGGGAACGGCGATGTACCCCTTCGTTTGGGGCTATCTCGCCATGCGCGCCGCCAAGGGCAAGGAAGACCCCAAGCGCCGGCAGGAGCGTTACGGCCATGCCAGTGCCGCCCGGCCGCAGGGGCCGCTCGTCTGGTTCCATGCCGCCAGCGTCGGCGAGACCAATGCCGTCGTGCCGCTGATCAAGGAAGTCGCCCGCCGCGGCGTTTCCGTGGTGCTGACGACGGGCACGACCACCTCGGCCCGCGTCGCTGTCGAACGGCTCGATCCCGGTATCATCCACCAATATGTGCCGCTCGATTTCAAGCCGGCGGTCAGCCGCTTCCTCGATTACTGGGAGCCCGATCTCGCTGTTATCGCCGAATCGGAGATTTGGCCGATGACCATCCTGGAACTCGGCGAGCGCCACATTCCGCAGGTCCTCGTCAACGGTCGCCTGTCGGACCGCACCTTCACGCGCTGGAAGAAGCAGCTGTGGCTCGCCGATGCCCTGTTCGAGAACCTGGCGCTGGTGATCGCCCAGTCCGATCTCGATGCCGACCGTTTTCGCGCACTGGGCGCGCTTCCGGTCATGGTCTCCGGCAATCTCAAGGTCGATACCGACGCCCCGCCGCACGATGCCGAAGCGCTGCGCCGCTACCGGGCCCAGATCGGTAGCCGCAAGACCTGGGCGGCGATCTCCACTTTCGAGGGAGAGGAAGCCGCCGCCGGCATCGTCCATCGGGCGCTGAAGGAGCGCACCGGGCTCCTGACCATCATCGTGCCGCGCCACCCCGACCGCAGCGACCAGATCGAGGCGATGCTGGTTGCCAAGGGGCTGACGGTTGCGCGCCGCACCCGCAATGATCCGATCACCCCGGATACCGATATCTTCCTCGGTGATACCATCGGTGAGATGGGGCTTTACCTGCGCCTCACCGAAGTCGCCTTCGTCGGCCGCTCGCTGTTTGCCGAAGGCGGGCAGAACCCGCTGGAGCCGGCCATGCTCGGCTGCGCCATCCTGTCTGGCGGCAATGTCCAGAACTTTCGCGATACCTACCAGACGCTTGCCAAGAACGGCAGCGCCAAGATCGTCCGCGATGTCGAGATGCTGGCCAAGGGCGTCAACTATCTGCTCGTCAACGACGAGATGCGTCGCAAGATGATCGATGCCGGGCTCGAAACCGTGCATGAAATGCGCGGCGCGCTTTCGGCCACGATCCGCGGGCTCGAACCCTACATCAACCCGCTGACGGTGAAGGCCCGGCTGCAGCCGCGCAACGAGACCTGAAGCCATCTCCGGCTGGACCCGAATGACGAACCAACAGGCGATTTCCGGCATTCTCTTCGACAAGGACGGCACGCTGCTCGATTACGCCAAGAGCTGGGTGCCGGTGAATTACGAGGTTGCCCGCATCGCCGCCAATGGCGACGAGGCGCTATCCCATACACTGCTCTCCGCCTGCGGCATGGACCCGGAAACCGGCTTCGTTTTTCCCGATAGCCTGCTTGCCGCCGGCAACACGGTGGAGATCGCCACCGGCATGGTGCTGGCCGGCGCGCCCTATACGGTGGAAGAACTGACGGCCAAGCTCGACGGCCTTTTCGCCAATTCGGCCGATTATGCCGTGCCGGTCACCGACCTCGCCGCCTTCTTCGCCGGCCTGCATGCCAAGGGCTACCGCCTCGGCGTCGCCTCCAGCGACAACGAGCGATCGATCCGGGAAACGGCCAGGCGCTTCGGTTTTGCCGAATATCTGCATTATGTCGCGGGTTATGACAGCGGCTATGGTGTGAAGCCGGAGCCAGGCATGGTTTTGGGCTTCTGCGCCGCCACCGGCCTTGCCCCGCACGAGGTCGCCGTCGTCGGCGACAACAACCACGATCTCCACATGGGCCGCAGCGCCGGCGCCGGCTTGACGGTCGCGGTCCTGACCGGCACGGGATCGCCGGCTTCGCTGTCGGAAGCTTCGGATTTCTGCCTGAAGGATATTACCGAGCTTGAGGGTGTGTTGCGGTAGGGTCGCGGAGGGAAGCGCGAGAAACTTGCTCCGTCGTTCCCTCTCCCCGCAAGCGGGGAGAGGGCTAGGGTGAGGGGCAAACTCTCGTCCCCGAGAATGCCGCGGCCCTTGCCCCTCATCCGGCCTGTCGGCCACCTTCTCCCCGCAGGCGGGGAGAAGGGACAAGTAGTGAGTTTCACCTGAACAACTGCATCAACAGCGACGGCGCATTGTTGGCGATGTTCAGCGCCTGCACCGCAAGCTGCACCTGCGCCTGTACCGCCTTCAGCTTCACCGAAGCTGTGTTCATGTCGGCATCCACCAGCCGGCCGACGCCCCTGTCGATCGTGTCGGTGAGGGTGCGGTTGAAATCCGTCTGCATCTCGATGCGCATGCTGAGCGAGCCAAGCGTCGCGGCCCGGTCGGTCAGCTTCTGCTCGATTTCGTCGTAGCGGCTGACCAGGAGGTCGGTCGCGTAATCGAGCATATCCTCCGGCACCTCGCCCATATGGGCGGCGCTGAACATGTCGTCGACATGGCCGCCATGGTTGAAGGAAACGGCGGTGTGGCCGTTGAAGGCCGGCAGCCAGGTGTTGATCTTCGACGGGTCCGCGTTGGGAATGCCGCCGCTGAGGCCGCTGGCGTCCGGCAGGTCGGCAAGCCCGTCCATCGTCGTCAGCCCGCCCGCCTCGTTCTTGTAGTCGGCCTGGCCGAAGATATTGAGGTTCATGTAGTCGTAGACGTTGATCAGGCCGATGCTGCCCTTGGTGTAGCTCGAGACGATGCCGCCGAAGACGAGGTTGGGGTCCGGCGGACTCATTTCGATATAGTTCAGCGTCTTGCCGTTGGCATCGACATAGGATTTTTCGGTATAGTTGAGTTTGCCCGGCGCCAGAAGGTTGCGGCCGTTGAACGAGGCGGATTCGATCACCGACAGGAACTGCTTCTGCAATTCGTAGACCTCGCCGCTCACCTTGTAGCGATCGACGCCCGGACCCTTCATCATCACCACCTTGGATTTGATCTCGGAGGTGATGTCGATCAGGTTTTCCATCGCTTCATAGGCGACGTCGACAACCGCGGCGCCCAGCTCCAGCGCATCGATGACCGTTGATGTCGCCTTGTTGGTGTTGCGCATGTCGGTCGCGATCGACCAGTAGGCGGCATTGTCGGCGGCCTCGGAGATGCGCATGCCTGTCGTGACGATGTCCTGCTGCTTTGCGGCAGTGCTGTCGTTATGGCGCAAAACCGCCAGCGCGGCCGTGGCCGCGGCGTTGAAACTGGTGAGTGTCATTACAAATTCCGCTACACTATACTCAAACGGAGGTTACCAAGTCTGGTTAACCGAATGTGGCCTGGAGTGGTTAAAACTCGGTATAAGTGTGCCGGCCGTAATACCCCTAAAACTCGCCCTCCCACCGCGCCGGTCGCGGGTGCTTGTGCCGTGAAGGCCTTGCATTCCCGGAAAATATGCCCTTTTGTGTCGCACGGAAAACGGCGGAAGATATTTTCTAGCCGGTTGAATTTGTTGTGCTTGAGAGAGATTTTTTCGAATTTCGCTGTCCCGATGTCGGGGATGCTGGCAGGAAAGAGGGCCGATGGTTTCTGAAGCACCGCCGTTCTGGTGGACCGAGACGGACTGGCGTGCCCATGCCCTTTCCCCGGTTGCATGGATGTATGGGCGGATCGCCGGCATGCGCATGGAGCGCGCACGCCGGGCGTCGATCCCGGTGCCGGTCATCTGCGTCGGTAATTTCACCGTCGGCGGCGCCGGCAAGACGCCGACGGCGATCGGGCTGGCGCGCGCCGCCAAGGCGAAGGGCCTGAAGCCGGGCTTCCTCTCGCGCGGCTATGGCGGCTCGCTCGATGTGACGACCGTGGTCGATCCCGCCCATCACCGTGCCCGCGATGTCGGCGACGAACCGCTGCTGCTCGCTGCCGAAGCCCTGACTGTCATCTGCCGGAAGCGTGTCGAGGGCGCCCGCCGGCTGGCGGCCGAGGGTGTCAACCTGATCATCATGGATGACGGTTTCCAGAGCGCCCGCCTGCATTTCGATTATTCGCTGCTCGTGATCGATTCCCGCCGCGGCATCGGCAACGGTCATCTGGTGCCGAGCGGCCCGGTGCGCGCGCCGCTCGCCATCCAGATGCGCCATGCCTCAGCGCTTCTGAAGATTGGCGATGGCGAGAAGGCCGACGCCCTGATCCGCAGCGCTGCCCGCGCCGGCAAGGGCATTTTCGAGGCTGATGTCGTGCCGGTCGGAAATCCGGTGGGCGAGGGCAGGCCGGTGCTCGCCTGGGCCGGCATCGCCGATCCGCAAAAATTCTTCCGCACGCTGGGCGAGATCGGCGTCGAGATCGGCGAAAAGCGGGTCTTCCCCGACCACCACCATTTTTCCGAGGACGAAATCGCCGACC
This sequence comes from Rhizobium sp. Root1212, assembly GCF_001424985.1. Classification (GTDB taxonomy): domain Bacteria; phylum Pseudomonadota; class Alphaproteobacteria; order Rhizobiales; family Rhizobiaceae; genus Pararhizobium. The sequence continues at coordinate 574,913 of NZ_LMDA01000001.1, read as the reverse complement.
TGCTCGACGATGCCGCCGCTCACGGCCTCAAGCTGGTGACGACGGCCAAGGACAAGGTGCGGCTGGAGCCCGGTCATGGCCGGGCGGGCGAGCTTGCTGAAGCATCCGCTGTCGTCGACGTGGAAATCCGTTTCGACGATCCGAGCGCACCGGCCAAGATCATCGACGCCGCGATCAATGCCGCGCGGCTGAGGCTATTGCAGAAGAATTAGGCCTTCTGGTTCGGCAGGGCGCCAGCTCGTTTTTCGGCATCGAACGCGGCTTGGGCGTCGATATAGGGCTCCTGCCGGGCGACGCTCCAGTAGCGCAGTTCATCGACGGGAATGGCGGTGCCGGTCATGGCGCAGGTGACGAATGCGCCGGGCAGCACGACCTGGAAATCGCCGTCGAGATAGCGGATTTTCGCTTCCCTGCCGCCGGTTCCCTCGAAACGGTTCATCATCCGTCGCCCTCGCATGTCGTTGACCTGATTGCAGCGGTCCCGGTTGCGGCCGGGACGTCTGATTATTATCGTTCTGCTATAGTGCGGGACAGGGGGGATTTCCAGTGGAAACACGTAGTCGTGTCTGGAGCAAAGACCCCTCCCCAACCCTCCCCACAAGGGGGAGGGAGTTTATAGCGGGTGTTGAAACTCCAAGGCCAAAGCTTGCTCCATAGACTCCCTCCCCCTTGTGGGGAGGGTTGGGGAGGGGCCTTCGCTGAATCCCACGTCCCCTCAACTCCGCCCGAACAACCGCTCGATATCGCTGAGCTTCAGCTCGATATAGGTCGGCCGGCCATGGTTGCACTGGCCGGAGCCCGGCGTCTCCTCCATCTGCCGCAGCAGCGCATTCATCTCCTCGGGCCTGAGCCTCCGGCCGGAGCGCACCGAGCCGTGGCAGGCCATGGTGGCGGCGAGATAATCGAGGCGGCTCGCCAGACCGGACGCCGTATCCCATTCCGCAAGCTCGTCGGCCAGTTGCCGCACCAGCCCCACCGCATCCATCTCGCCGAGCATCGACGGCGTTTCGCGGATGGCGATCGCCCCCGGCCCGAAGCGCTCGATGCCTAGCCCGAGCCGTGAGAACTCGCCGGCATGGGCGATCAGCCGGTCGCAATCGTCCTCGGGTAGATCGACGATCTCCGGGATGAGCAGCGCCTGCGCCGGGATCGGCCGCGCATTCAGTGCTTTGCGCAAGGCCTCGAACACCAGCCGCTCATGCGCCGCATGCTGATCGACGATGACGAGCCCGTCCGCCGTCTGGGCGACGATATAGTTTTCGTGCAACTGCGCGCGGGCCGCCCCCAGCGGATGCTGCGGTTCCGGCGTTGCCGCCTCACGCACCGGTGCCTCGAAACTCTGGACGCGGGCGGACGGCGTCGTCAGCGTGTCGAAGGCCGTCTGTGTCCCCTCTGCAAAATCGTTCCGCGGTGCGGCATGGAAGCTTGTCGAACGATAGGGAGATGTCGCGGCACTCCAGTTTCCGGGCCAGTTCGCCGCCGGCCGTGGCGGCTCGGGGCGGAAGGCGCGCATCAGGCCGCTGGCGCCGGTGGTGGACGCCCGGTCGCCGCCCATGGTCAGCGCCTGGCGGATTGCGCCGACGATCAGCCCGCGTACCAGGCCGGGATCGCGGAAGCGCACGTCGGATTTCGCCGGATGCACGTTGACGTCGACCAGCTCTGGATCGAGCGTCAGCGACAGAACCGCGACGGGATAGCGCCCCTGCGGAATGGTTTCGGCATAGGCGGCCCGGAGCGCCGACCAGATCAGCTTGTCCTGCACCGGCCGGCCGTTGACGAAGGCATATTGCTGCAGCGAGTTGCCGCGATTGAAGGTCGGCACGCCTGCAAATCCCGAAAGGCGCACGCCCTCGCGCTCCGCATCGATCTCGATGGCATTGTCGCGGAAATCGCGGCCGAGCACCTGGGCGATGCGGGCCAGCCGGTCGGCGCCGGTCGCGGCGAATTCGAGCGTCGTGCGATCAGAGCCGGACAGCACGAACCGCACCTCGGGAAACGCGATCGCCATGCGGCGCACGACCTCGGAAATGGCCGAGGCCTCCGCCTTTTCCGTCTTCATGAATTTCAGGCGCGCCGGGGTGGCGAAAAACAGGTCGCGCACCTCGACGACGGTGCCGGTATTGGCCGGCGCCGGCCGCACCTTATCGACCCGGCCGCCGGTGATGCTGATCTGCGCACCTTCGCTGGCGCCGGCAGGCCGGCTGGAGATGGTGAGCTTCGCCACCGAGCCGATCGAGGGCAGCGCCTCGCCGCGAAAGCCCAGCGTGCGGATATCGGTCAGGTCCTGGTCGAGCTTGGAGGTGCAATGGCGCTTGACGGCAAGCTCCAGATCCTCCGGCCCCATGCCGGAGCCGTTGTCGGTGACGCGCAGCAGCGTCTTGCCGCCGCCGGCGGTGGCGATCTCGATGCGGGTCGCACCGGCATCGAGCGCATTCTCGATCAGCTCCTTGGCGGCGCTGGCGGGGCGTTCGATGACCTCGCCGGCGGCGATCTGGTTGATCAGGGTTTCGGAAAGCTGTTTGATCGGCATCGCCTATTTTCGCGGATTCGGCGGTCGCTGGAAAGGCCGATGATGCCGCCATCCCCGGCGATCTGCGGTTTGCCGTGAAAGCGTCCAAACGGGCGGCCGGATTTTTAATCTGCCTTTAATATAAAGCTGCGATTTTTCCCGGTGAACCTGAATGAGCACGGGTTTGTTCCTGGGGAAACCGCCGCGTCGCTGGCCGCGCTGGAACCTTTCTTCCCCCGGCATTGCCCGCGCGGCAATACCGTCAGCATGTCCCCCAGAAGAAGCCGTCAAGGCGAAATGAGGACCATGCAATGAATGATGTGGCGTCGCCCGGCGCAGACATCCAGAACGCGATGCTCGAAGCGACGTCCGATGCTCTTGGCCTGGCCATTCTGGTTTGCGACAAGAATGACGAGATCGTCTTCGCGAGCCGCCCGATTCTGCAGCTCTATGCCATTGCACGGGAATTCATTGCGCCCGGCACGCGGCTGCGCGATTTCCTCGGCGCCGTCTACGATACCGGGCTTCGCGGCATCACCTCGCCGGAACAGAGCCGCCGCCGCGTCAACCGCGACGACTGGATCGCCGAGCGGATTTCCTATCATTGGCGCGAGCGCCACGAGACCGTCGAGCGCATCGGCCAGCAGCGCTGGGCAAGCGTGCGCATGCGCCGCCTGTCGAACGGCCTCGGTGTCGTGTCCTTCACCGATATTTCCGAGCAGAAGAAACGCGAGGAACAGCTTCACCTCGACATGGAGCGCATCGGCGTCACCGAAAACATTCTCGACCAGTTGCCGAACCCGCTCTTCGTCAAGGATCGCGGCCTGACCTATATTGGCGTCAACCGTGCCTTCTGCGCCATCCACGGCGTCGAGCCGGAGGCGATCCTCGGCCGTTCGGTTTGGGATCTCGTCGAGCCCGAGCTTGCCGAAAAATTCGAACGCTCCGACCGGCATGTGCTGGAAACGGGCGAACCCTTCACACTTGCCGAACAGCTGGTGCGCAGCGATGGCGAAGACCTGTGGGTGCTCACCCGCAAGTTCCGCGTCGGCGAGGCCGGCAAATACCTGCTCGTCACCTGCATGGACGACGTCAACGCGCTGGTGGCCGGAGCCGAGTTCCGGGCCAACGAGCCGCTGCGCATCAAGAATTACGATATCTTCGAGCCGGCGCAGAATTGCTACGATCCGTTTCGCTCCGTCGATATCCAGCACATCAAGGAAGCCGTGTCGATCATCGAGCCGGCCGCCGCCGCGCCGCGCCGCGTGCTGGTGCTTGCCCAGTCCGCCGGCATGGAGGAGTGGCTGGTGCCGCAGCTCGGTCGCTGGGGTTTCGATGCCTGCGCGGTGCGCGACCGCAAGGAACTTTCCGCCTTTGCCGAGGCCGCCCACGGCCACGGTCTTGCCATCGATCTCTTGCTGGTCGATGCCGAAAGCAGCGACATCCGATCCGTCCTGTCGGCCTGGAACGCCTCGCCCTTCCTGATCGTCGGCCGCGACAGGAAGCTGGCCGACCTGCATGCCGATATCGAGACGCTGGTCGAATATGCCCGCATGCCACGGCCGGGGACACCCGAACCGTCTGCCGCCTGGGAGATGATCGTGCCGGACGAGCCGGTGGTCACCGACCGGCCGCCCGAGGTCGAGGTGGTGGTGGCCGAGGATAACGAGATCAATCAGTTCGTCTTCGCCCAGATACTCGAAGGCCTCGGCATCAGCTACCGGCTTGCCGTCAATGGCGAGGAGGCGGTGCGGCTGTGGCAGGAGCACCGGCCGAGCCTCGTGCTGATGGATCTTTCCATGCCGGTCATGAACGGATTCGATGCGGCGCTGGCGATCCGCGCCGCGGAAGGCGGTTCCACACCCCGCACCCCGATCATCGCCGTCACCACGCCGGCGCTCGACATCGACATCGATCGCAGCCGCGCCGCCGGCATGGACGACTACATCACAAAGCCGATCAGCCCCGACATGATCGAGGCGGTCTACCGCAAATTCGTCGGCATCCGGGAGGAGAGGCTGGCTGGTTGAGACACGCCCGCCGTGCAAGGCAAGGCAGCGCTGTCAACTCGTCAGAATTCGCCATGCCGCTACCGGAAGTAGGCACCATTTACTGTCCAATTGTTAACTTTCGTTGGCCATGGTCGAGCCAACCGAGAATGCCCTGACCAAGGCCGGGAATGTGTTTATGAATCCTGCTGAAGCTTCGTCTCAGCACATCGTCGAAAGCAGATTGCACGGGATTGCAAACGTCGATCCCCTGACCGGTCTCGGCAACGCGCAGGACCTGCGCGACAAGGTGCGCGCGCTTGCCGCCGAGCGCGCCAGCGATCCAGCACCCTTCACCATCGGCCTTGCCAATCTTGACGGCTTCAAGCCGATCAATGATCTTTTCGGCCCCGAGGCCGGCGATACCATCCTGCGCCAGGTGGCAAACCGGCTGGTCGCCTGCGTGCCGGACGGCGCTTCCGTCATCCGCGCCAGCGGCGACGAATTCGCCTTCATCCTGCCGCTGGTCTTCGAGCGCAAGACGGCCGAGCGCATGGGCATGATGCTGAAGGAAGTGCTGTCCGCCCCCTTCGATCTCGGCGAGCGCAATGTGCGCCTTTCCGCCTCCTTCGGCTTTGCGGTCTATCCCTTTGCCGGCGATGAATTCGAGAACCTCCTGAAGAGCGCCGACACCGCGCTCTACCGCTCCAAGCGCCGCGGCCGCGGCCAGATCACCGTCTATTCGCAAGAGATTGCGCAGGAGATGAAACGTTCTACCCAGCTCGAACAGGCGCTGCGCAATGCCGTGATCGCCGACGAGGTGGACGTGCATTTCCAGCCGATCGTCAACCTGAAGAACGACATGGTCGTCGGCTTCGAGGCCTTGGCGCGCTGGTGCGATCCCGATCTCGGCTATGTCTCGCCGGCCGTCTTCGTGCCGCTGGCCGAAGAGCGGGGCTTCATCGATTCGCTGTCGGAAGCGTTGCTGCGCAAGGCGGCGCAGACGGCGCTCTCCTGGCCGAAGGAGCTTTTCCTCTCCTTCAACCTGTCGTCCGCGCAGCTCACCGATCCGAACACCGCCGCAAACGTGCTCGGCATCATCCACCGCGCCGGGCTCGATCCGCGCCGGTTGGAGCTGGAAATCACCGAAACGGCGGTCATGATGGACGCCGACACCGCCAAAAAGATCATTGCCGAACTGCGCGAAGCCGGCGTGCGCATCGCGCTCGACGATTTCGGCACCGGCCAGTCGAGCCTCGGCCGTCTGCGCGAATTCGCCTTCGACAAGGTCAAGGTCGACCGCGCCTTCGTCTCGCAGATTTCCACCGACCGGGCCTGCGAGCACATCGTCAAGGCGATCGTCGCCATGTGCGACGGGCTTAACCTGCAGGTCGTGGCCGAAGGCATCGAGAATTTCTCCGAGGCCCTGAAGCTGAAGGCGCTCGGCTGCGGCATGGGGCAGGGCTATTTCTACGGCAAGCCGGCCGATGCGACGACGACGCGCCGTTATCTCGCCGGGAAATATGGCGAAGCCGAACCCGCCGCCATCGCCGTCTGAAGCGCCTCGGCGCTATCCTCCCGCTCTTTCCGCCCTTCCTCCAGCAACCAGTCGCGCACCCGCCGCGCCTGATGGTTAAGCTCGCGCGAGCGTGGCCAGACCACGTAGAAGGCAAGTCCGGTTTCCAGCACATGGCCACCGACCGGCACCAGTGCGCCGGAGCGCATCTGCCGCTCGATCAGGTGCTGCCAGCCGAGCGCCACGCCTTCCCCCGCCAGTACCGCCTGCACCACCAGCACATAATCGTTGATCGCGAGGCGCCGCGATTGCGGCGGATAGGAAATGCCGGCGCTGGCAAACCATTCCGGCCAGTCGCAGGCTTGCCGCACCGGTTCTTCCAGATGGATCAGTCGATGCCGCACGAGGTCTGCCGGCGAGGCGGGAGTGCCGTTGGCCTCGACGAAGGCCGGGGTCGCAACCGGCACGATTACCTCCGGCGCGAGCAGGGCGGCATGGTAGCGCGGCCAACTGGCGGGATCGCCGCCGCGCACGCCGAGCGGGATGGGCTCCTCCTCCAGATCGATGTCCCGCACGCTCGTCTGGATGCGCAGGTCGATTTCCGGCAGGTCGGCGCGAAGCTGGGCCAGCCGTGGCAGCATCCACATCGAGGCAAAGGCGGTGGAGGCGGCGAGCGTCACATTGGTCTCGCGCTTCTTCGCCCGTATATCCTCCGCCGATTTCTGGATGCGCGACAGGCCGAGCGTCACGTCCGCATGAAATTTCTCCCCCGCTTCGGTGAGGTGAACGGCACGGTGCACGCGGTGGAACAGCGGCACGCCGAGCTGGTCCTCCAGCCCGCGCACGGCATAGGAAACGGCCGCCTGCGTCATGCCCAGTTCCTGTGCCGCGCGGGTGAAATTCTGGTGGCGGCCAGCCGCTTCGAAGACGACGAGGCTGGAGGCGGAGGGCAGGAGGCGGCGAAAGGTTTCCATAAGTTCAGTTTATAGCATGACGCAGATTTTTCCAGCGTTACAGTTGGGTTTTTCCCCATTACCATCAGTTCAAACGAGGGGAGAACGACCTATGGATACGCTCGAGATGACAGAAGCCGCACCGCAGCGCCGCAGCCGAGGCGCCCGCCCGCAACGCGGCCATGGCGGTCAGAAGATCGGCGTGCCTTACATTGCCCGGAATATCCCGACCTACGACATTCTCGGCGAGGAAAATCTCGTGAAGATCGAGAAAGTCGCGGACCGTATCCTCTCCGAGGTCGGTATCGAGTTCCGCGACGATCCGGTTGCCCTCGATCACTGGAAGAAGGCTGGCGCTAACGTCGATGGCGTGCTGGTGCGCTTCGAGCCGGGTATGCTCAACGAGATCGTCTCGTCGGCGCCGGCGCAGTTCACCCAGCATGCCCGCAATCCCGCCCGCAATGTCGAGATCGGCGGCCGGAACGTGGTCTTCTCGCCGGCCTATGGCTCACCCTTCGTCATGGACCTCGACAAGGGCCGCCGCTACGGCACGCTGGAGGATTTCCGCAACTTCATCAAGCTCGCCCAGTCGAGCCCATGGCTGCATCATTCCGGCGGCACGATCTGCGAGCCCGTCGATATCCCCGTCAACAAGCGCCATCTCGATATGGTCTACAGCCACATCAAATATTCCGACCGCGCCTTCATGGGCTCGATCACGGCGGAAGATCGGGCCGAAGATTCGATCGACATGGCCCGTATCGTCTTCGGCAAGGATTTCGTCGATAAGAACTGTGTCATCCTCGGCAACGTCAACGTCAATTCCCCTCTCGTCTGGGATGGCACGATGACGAAATCGTTGCGCGCCTATGCGCGGGCAAACCAGGCGGCGGTCATCGTTCCCTTCATCCTCGGCGGCGCCATGGGTCCGGTCACCAATGCCGGCGCCATCGCCCAATCCTATGCGGAAACGCTGGCCGGCTGTGCCTTGACGCAGCTGGAGCGCAAGGGTGCGCCGGTGATCTTCGGCAATTTCCTCTCCTCCATGTCGCTGCGCTCGGGCTCGCCGACCTTCGGCACGCCGGAGCCTGCCATCGGCTCCATGGTCATCGGCCAGCTCGCCCGCCGGCTGAAGCTGCCGCTGCGTTGCGCCGGCAATTTCTCCAATTCCAAGCTGCCGGATGCGCAGGCGATGCAGGAAGGCGTGATGTCGATGATGTCGGCCGTGCATTGCGGCGCGAATTTCATCCTGCATTCCGCCGGCTTCGTCGATGGGCTGCTCGCCATGTCATACGAGAAGTTCATGATGGATACGGATTTCTGCGGGGCGCTGCATTCCTATCTGGCCGGCGTCGTCGTCGACGACAACACGCTGGCGATGGATGCCTTCCTGCAGGTCGGCCCCGGCAGCCACTTCCTCGGCTGCGATCATACGATGCGCAACTACCAGACGGCCTTCTGGGACTCGGCCCTGTCCGACAACGAGCCCTTCGAGAAATGGAGCGAGGAGGGCGGTTCGACCGACATGGCGACCCGCGCCAACCGGCTGTGGAAAAAGACGCTCTCCGAATACGAAGCGCCGCCTCTGGATGTAGCCGTCGACGAAGCGCTGCTAGACTACATGAACCGGCGCAAGACCAGCATGGCGGATGCCTGGTATTAGAGTTTGTCAGGGAAAAGTGGGAACCGGTTTTCCCTAAAAGACAAACGAAATCAAAAAAATCTAGAGTATGCCTGGTTCAATCTGAACCTGGCATACTCTAAGACGGACATGGAAACGGCGGCGCATCAGCACCGCCGTTTCGCATTTTATCCGGCCTTATTGTTAGTTATTGGTGGCCGGATCGGCCGGCGTCATGCCACCGGCCGGCGCCGTCGTGGTCGGCGTCGTGGATGACGTGGTCGAGGTATCGACCGGGGTATTGGCATTCCGCTCGGCCACGACCTGCGAACGGGTCTTGAATTCCGGCGCGTTCTTCAGCGAATCCGCAGTTTCCTGCGTCGTCAGCTTCAGGTCGTCGGAGTTCGGCACGGTTGCCACGGCAATCGTATCGAGCGGAACGGCGACGTTCTTTTCGCCGATGCCGAGGAAGCCGCCGACACCGATCACGGCCGCTTCGACGGAGCCGTCCTTGGTGAAGATCACGTCGTTGATCTCACCGATGCGCTCGTCCTTGGCGTTATAGACCGACTGGCCGATATAGGTGCTGGCCGCGATCTGGTCTTCGGTCTGCTCGCTGAGGAAGCCCGGACCACCGGCCGGAGCGGCCGCGTCAGCAGACTGGTCGGACGGGGTGACCGGCTTCATCGCCGGCTGTTCGCCGGTCGATGGGGTTTCCATCGGCTGGGTGGTGGCGGCGTCCGGCTGGGTCGCGCTCTGCGCAAAACTTGCCGGGGCAAATACGGTGACGCCGGCAAGGAGGGCACCTGCGGCGACGGAAGCTACGAGTTTCTTGGTCATGTCAAACCTGCCTTTCGTTCTCTTTGTCGATCAGGGCGCGTGGATGGGAGATGGGTCCGCCGCACCGGTGATGCCTGAACAACGTCAGATGCAAAAAGTGGTTCCGAAAAAAATGCCGCTGAATTTATGGAACTTTTTGGCTTGAGACCGCGGCAAGGCGCAGGAATTTTGTGCTCGATAGTGTTCCTGCGGTTGCGGAAAAGGTGCCGGGGCCAATCGCTTTCTGGCGCTGGCAGCGGCCGACAACAAGCCGTGCCACACCCTCCATCGTCATGCTCGGGCTTGACCCGAGGATCTACCAGGCCATACCGAATGGAGAGGCCGGTGGATGCTCGGGTCAAGCCCGAGCATGACGAAAGAGAGGGGCGTGACGGAGGAGAAAACCGCCCTAGAGCCGGAAAGCCGGTTCGAAACGGCCGTTGACGGTGATGCCGAGATCGAAGGTCTTGCCGGCATGGGGATCGGCCGCGCGGGCGGCATCGTCCATGTCCGCCCAGGCGGAGGTCACCATCAGGCGGTCCGCCTTCGCGCCGATGAAGGCTGGGCAGCTCGACTGGACGGCGGGCACGGCGTAGCGCTTCAGATGCGTGCCATCCGGACGATAGACATCGACCGCGCCTTGTCCCCAGCGCGCATTCCACAAAAGGCCGTCCGCGTCGCAGACGGAGCCATCGACATCGCCACCCTTGCCGCTCTGGTCGGAGAAGAGGGTTGCATCGCCGACCGGCAGGCCGGTCGCCGGGTCGAGATCGACGCGCATGATGTGGTTGACCATGGAATCGACGAAATACGCCGTCTTGCCATCCGGCGAGAAGCAGATGCTGTTCGGGATGCTGATGCCGTCGTAAAGCTTGGTCACAGTGCTGCCGGCGACGTGATAGATGGCGCCGGCATTCTTCTCGGCGCTGCGGCCCATTGTGCCGATCCAAAGATTGCCGGAGGCGTGCACCCGCCCGTCATTGGAGCGGTTGCCCGGCTTGTCTTCCAGCGAACCGAATTGCGTCAGCGCGCCGGACTTCGTATCGCGGGTGAAAAGCCCGTCGTCGGAAACGATCAGTTGCCGCTGGGGATCGATCACCGCAACGACGCTCGACAGGAAGGGCATGGCATGCACCTGCTTTTCGCCGCTCTCGAGATGCAGCGCGTGCAACTCCTTGCCCTTGATATTGTGCCACCAGACGGTGCCGGTGGCGGGATCGTAGGCCGGGCCTTCGCCGAGTTGAAGGGCTGCGTCGCAGAGAATACTGCCGGAAAAGGCGATCGTCTCGGTCATCGATCAGCCTCCGTAAACGCTGTCATAGGCGGCAAGGGTCGCCTTGGCGCGCTTACCGACTTCGGCCGCATCCATGCCGGCCTTGTAGAGGCTGGAGCCGAGGCCGAAGCTCTTCACGCCGATCTTGGCGTAATCAGCGAAGTTGGTCTCGGAGACGCCGCCCACGGCGGCGATTTCCAGCTCCGCCGGAAGCACGGCGCGGATCGCCGAAATGCCGGAAGGGCCAAGCACGCTGGCCGGGAAGAATTTGAGACCCGTCGCACCGGCACGGGCGGCGGCAAGCGCTTCGGTGGGGGTGAAGACGCCGGGCATCGTCACCATACCTTTATCGGCGGCAAGGCGGATGACGGCGGGTTCGACATTCGGGCTCACCATCAGCCGCCCGCCGACGGCATCGAGCTGCTCGACCTGATCGGTCGTCAGCACCGTGCCGGCGCCGATCAGGCAGCCGGCCGGCGCCATCTTCACGGCGATCTCGATCGAGGTGAACGGATCGGGCGAGTTGAGCGGGATCTCGATGGCGGTGAAGCCGGCCTCGATCAGCGTGCCGACGACGCTTTCGGTCTCGCTCGGCTTCAGGCCGCGCAGGATGGCGATCAGCGGGTATTTCATGGGAGGGAAGGGGATGCGGCTCATCAGTGGTCTCTTTCTCAGGCGGGCCAGAGGGTGCAGGCGGCTGCGGCCAGGCCGCGGCGGACGGCATCGTCGGCATCGATGATGGTCGGTTCGAGCCCGAGCGCCGAAAGCGCCGAGCGGTAAAGGGCGGAAAGCGGGCCGGAAGCGACGAGGCAGACGCCGCTGCCCGGCCGTGCGGAAGACAGCGCACCGGCAATCTCAAGCCCGATCAGCGTGCCGGAAAGCCGCGCCTTGGCATCGAGCGCCGGCAGGCCATGCAGCAACTGGCCGGCGCGCACGGTGAACAACAGGTTGGTGGTCATCGCCGGATTGCGTCCGGCGCGGATGACGGCCTCGATGAAACTCTTGTTGTCGCCATCGAAGGCGCCGCCCTCGGCGACGGCATGGCTGAGGATCGAGTGCTTGGAGACGACGTCGAAGAGTTCTCCAGTCATGAAGGTGGAAAAACCATCGACCACGCCGCCGGTCAGGCGCACCCATTTGCTGTGGGTGCCGGGCATGCAGACGATGTGGTTGCCGTTGCCGAGCGTGCCGGCTGCGCCCAGAAGCTGGGTCTCCTCGCCGCGCATGACATCGGGTTGTTCTTCTGCGCGCTGCGCAAGGCCGGGCAGGATGCGGATGTCGCGGTTGGGATCGGGAACGATCACCGCCGCGCCGACGATACCGGAGAGCGGTGCCGGGGTATCGAGGTAGCCGGCCTCGACCCAGCCCTGCCGGGCGCCGGCCATGCCGCAGATCACCACGGGCAGGTGTGCGGGTGCGCCGACGGCGGCAAGGTGTGCTTCGAGGATCGGCGAAAAGCCGGTCTTGGCGGCGGTGGTCATGCCCTCGTGGCTGCGGCGTTCGGCAAGCACATCGCCGTTTTCGCCGACCAGCCACAGCCGAAAGCTCGTCGTGCCCCAGTCGACTGCCGCATAGGATGCTGCCGTCATTACAATACGCCTCCGTCGATAATCATGGTTTGCGCCGTCATCCGCGCCGAACAATCCGAAGCAAGGTAAAGGCATGGCCCCACCATGTCATCGGCGATCAGCGTGTGTTTCAGACATTGTTTGTCCCGCATGGCGGCAATGGCGGCGTCGGTGAGCCACAGCTGTTTCTGTCGTTCGGTCACGACCATGCCGGGCAGGATGGCATTGACGCGGATGTCGTCGGGGCCGAGCCTGCCGGCCAGCGACTTCGTCAGGCCGACGATGCCGGCCTTCGCCGTCGCATAGGCGGGGATTTCGCCCATGTTCAACAGATAGGCGATCGACGAGAAATTGACGATCGAGCCCCCGCCGGCCCGCTTCATATGCGGTGCGACAGCCTGGGCGAGGAAGAAGACGGGACGCAGGTTGATCGACAGGTTCTCGTCCCAGCTTTCGGGTGTCACATCCTCGATTCTCTGGCGGTCGTCGCGGGCGGCATTGTTGACCAGTACGCGGATGTCCCCGATTGCCGCCGCCGCCTGATCGACAATCCCGGCAAGCGAACGGGCGTCACGCAGATCGGCGCGGAGGAAAACCGGGGCGAAAGCGCAGTCATTCGCCAGCCGTTCAGCCAGCGCCCGGCTCTCGGCCTCGGCGATGTCGATGAAGGCGACGCGGGCGCCCTGCCGCGCAAAAGCTTCCACAAGCGCCGCGCCGATGCCTGAGCCGCCGCCCGAGATCAGGACGCCACGGCCCTGCAAGTCGTGAAACGCGGCGGCCGGAAAAGCCATCAGGTCAATTCTCCTGAAGTGAAAATGAAAAGTTCCATTATTCGGAACTATATCCTATTATGTGGAATAATCGCGCCACGGACGCTCGGTTGTCAAGGTTGGAACCCACCCATGCCATCGCATGACCCCAAAAATATGACGAATGCACCAGATACCGGAACCGGCACGCTCGGCAAGGCCTTGGCGCTCGTCGATATCGTCGTTTCCAGCGACCGGCCGCTGCGCTTCACCGATATCCTCGACATCGCCAGCCAGCCGCGCGGCACGCTGCATCGACAGCTCTCGCATCTGGTGGAAGAGGGGCTGTTGTCGCTGCGCGGTGATCTCACCTATGAGCCCGGACTGCGCCTCTTGAAATTCGCCGCCCGCGCCTGGGCCGGCAACGAGTTCCGCGCCATCGCCGCCCCGCATCTGAGGAAGCTGCACGAGGAGACCGGCGAAACCGTGCATCTCGGTGTGCTGCGCGGCAGCGAGGTCGTCTATCTCGACAAGGTCGAGAGCCGTCAGACGGTGCGGATGCAGTCGCAGATCGGCAATGCATCGCCGGTCTATTGCACCGGGCTCGGCAAGGCCGCGCTGTCGGCGCTTTCGCCGGTGGCGCTGAGGGAAGTGGTGTCGCAGCTTGTGTTTCGCACCTTTACTGATAACACCCACCGCGATGCCATCTCGCTCATGAGCGATCTCGATGAGGCGCGCCGGCTGGGCTATGCCTTCGACCGGGAGGAGCATGAGGCGGAAATCCGCTGCGTCGCCGCTGCGATCCACGCCGAGGGACTGAGCTTCACCGGTGGCATTTCCGTCACCGGCCCGGCCTATCGCGTGACGATGGAGCAGCTCGAAGGCTGGGCGCCATCTGTCCGGCGCATCGCCGCGGTCATCAGCGAGGAGGCGGCGCTGAAGCTCGGTCCTGGCCGTTAATCAGCCCCGCCAATTCGGTTTACCGTAAATTAGGAAATTCGGGTGGACGGACTGGAACCGGGAAGATAGCGTCCCATATATCGTGGGCGTGGCGACCGATCCCCCAGGCCGGTTTGCAGCCCGGATTGTATCGCTGACAGGGCGCGAAACGTGTAAAAATCCTTCCCGGTTCGAACAGGCGTGGATTCGCGAAACCAATGTTATAGGGTCGGGTGCAACGTTACAGATTCGCGGGCACGCCGGCGCCGATCAGCCGGATGCAAGCGCAAGGATCAGGCTCCGCCGCATACCAGCGACGGGCGGCAAGAGCGGAAACTGGAAAAATGGGTGATCTCAGTCGCGACATGACATCTCTGGCATTGCCGACCGGGGCACAGCTCCCGTCGGAACTGACGCGCGAGGACGATCTGCGCGAGGCCTTCTGCCAGGTCATGGATGCCTATGGTTTCGACGGCTATGTGGTGATGAACGTGCCGGGCAAGGAGACCCGCGCGCTCTCAGAAGTCATAGTCATGACCAACTGGTCGAAACGCTTCCTGCGTGCTTACGATTCCGCCTGCATCATGCAGGGCAGCCCGGTGATCGAGCGGTTGCGCCGTTCGACCGTGCCCTTCACCTACGACGCGCGCATCGACAATTGCAGCCGCGACGACGGCAAGACGACGGCCGCCACCGAACTCTTCGAGCGGGAAGGGTTGAGCCGCGGCCTCTATATCCCGGTCCACGACGTTAACGGTCACCGCGGCGCTATCGGCTTCGGCGGCAGCCGTGCGCCGGTCACGGCGCAGGAGATGAGCGAACTGACCTTCCTTGCCGGCTATCTTTTCGGCCGCCTCTGCGAGATCGGCAGCCGGCGCGGCCGCAAGGCAGGGCTTCTGTCGCGCCGGGAGATCGAATGCCTCAACTGGGCCGCCGCCGGCAAGACGACGACCGAGATGGCCCGCATCCTCGATCTTTCCGAATATACGGTGAACCACTATCTGAGCCGCGCGACGCGCAAGCTCGATTCCGTCAATCGCGTGCAGACCATCGCCAAGGCGTTGCGTGCCGGGTTGATCAATTGAACGGCGTGGCCGGCTCCGGGCTGTACGGCATGGGTGGGTTTCGGCCCGCGCCGGGGTGGATGTTTTCCACGGGGATATCCCCCATGTGGATGTCTGCGTGAAGCGATGGCCTTTTGTTCGCAACAAGATTATAGCAGTGTCCCGACGCAGGACGCATGGGCCTGCGAGCCACTGTCGGACGGCAGTGTTGGAGTCTGTGAATGCCTGAGACGATAATGGGCGAAACGATCGAGAGAGACGGACCGCGTGGAGGCGACTTCGCCGCGGAGATCGCCGGTTTGCAAACGCAATTCGACCTGTTGCGCTACATGCGCCGCGTCAGCCAGGCCTTCGGCTTCAAGAGCTTCATGATCTGCCATGTTCGCGGTTTCGATGGTGATAAGCTGTCCGCCAGTGCGCTTCTGTCGAATATGCCGGCGGAGCTTGTCAGCAAATACGACAGCCTGGCGATGGCGCATTACAGCGTCGGCGTGCGCCGGCTCAAGGAAACCACCACCCCCTTCTGCATCACCGTCGAGGATTGGGAACGCGAGAACGAAAGTTCCGCCGACATGGTGAGCTATCTCGCCATGCTGCGCGAGTACGGCATCACCCAGGCGAATTATTTCCCCGTCCATGACGCCGACGGCCGGCGGGCGACGGTGATCTGGATGGGCGGCGAGAGCGACCTCACGATGGCGACGATGATGGAATTGCAGATGATCGCAATCCACGTGTTCAACCGCCTGATGGAAATCGCGTCCCTGCTCAAGGAGAACGCGGTGACGCTCTCCGAACGCGAGATCCAGTGTCTGAACTGGACCGCGGCCGGCAAGACCAGTGCCGAGATCGCCGGTATCCTCGGCCTCTCCGAACATACGGTCAATCACTACCTCAACCACGTGACCAAGAAGCTCGATGC
Organism: Rhizobium sp. Root1212; assembly: GCF_001424985.1. GTDB lineage: Bacteria > Pseudomonadota > Alphaproteobacteria > Rhizobiales > Rhizobiaceae > Pararhizobium. The sequence goes on along the minus strand of NZ_LMDA01000001.1, from coordinate 558,992 downwards.
CGTCAACCGCACGCAGGCGGTCGTCAAGGCGATCAAGAAGGGCTACATCAGCTGAAGCGCGTCGCGATCTTTCAGATCAGCTCCTTGCGGTACTGCTCGCACACTTTTGCGCGACATGCTTTAGCTCTTATGCCGGCATCCCTTGTTTTTCAGGGGTTCGCGCGGCATGCATCCGGTATTTTAGACAAACTTTAATACTTGCGATGCACTCTTTCGCCGATGAAATGACTTCATCGGGAAGACGCCGATCCGGCGCGCCCTCTTTTTCTCCCGCAGTTACATCGTGACGAGCCGAGGCGTATTTCGTTGGTCTCCGGCGCCGCGCCATCGAGGACCCGAGATGCTGTTCAAGACTGCCACATCCCGCAATATCTTCTCCATCGTCGCGACCGGGCTTCTTGCGACCGTCGTGACGGCGGGCACGCTGTTTTCCATCTCCTATTCCGAAGTGGAGCGCCGCAGCATCGCCGAGATGAACGACGCCGCGCAACTGACCGCAGCCGATATTCAGTCGGATATCGCCGAAGGCCTGCAACTCGTCCATGCCCTGCAAAGCACCTTCTCCGCGATGGAACTGACCGGCGCGGCAAACCGCACGGTGGCTGATGCCATCATGAAGAAGATGCTGGAGGACAATACCTTTGCGCTCGGCGTCTGGAGCGGCTGGGAGCCGAATGCCTTCGACGGCAAGGATGCCGAATTCGCAAACAAGCCCAATCACGATGCGACCGGCCGTTACGTACCCTACTGGGTCCGCTCCGGCGGCCAGATCATCGTCACGCCGCTGGTCGATTACGACAAGGCCGGCGTTGGCGATTACTACCAGCTGCCCCTCAAGGCACAGAAGCCCGTCGTCATCGAGCCCTACAGCTATGCCATCGACGGCAAGGACGTTATGATGACCACGCTTTCCGCGCCGGTCACCATCGACGGCAAGCAGCTCGGCATCGTCGGCATCGATCTGGCGCTCGATACGCTGGCGGCAAAGCTGTCGGGCATGAAGCCGCTCGGCGAAGGCCACGTCGCGCTGGTTTCCCAGACCGGCGCCTTCCTCGCCCATGTCGATCCCGGCAATCTCGGCAAGACGCTGAAGGACAGCAATGTCGATGGCGCCGCCTGGCAGCGGATGATCGACAAGCCCGGTACCGCCGTGGAAACGACGGATGCGGATGGCACCACGACCCTCTCTGTTGCTGTTCCGGTGCAACTTCTGCCCGAAACCGCCTGGTATGCCATCGTCACCGTGCCGAAGGCGACGGTCTTTGCCTACCTCACCCACATGGCCTGGATCGCGGTCGCGATCATCGGTGCCGCCTCCGTGCTGCTCGTGCTGCTCGGCGTGCTGATCTCCAGCCGCTTCCGTCGCCGGCTTGAAGCTGTGATCGCGGCGACGGCCGAAATCGCCCGCGGCAACACCGCCATCACCATCGCCGATGTTGAAAGCAAGGACGAGATCGGCGGCCTTGCCCGCTCGCTTGCCGTGCTGCGCGATGCGACCATTGCCAAGCAGCGCCTCGAATCGGAGGCCGAAATCTCGCGCACCGCAGGCGAGGAGGAACGTCAGCGCCGCGCGGACGATGTCGCCCGCAACGAGCAGGACATGCGCTTTGCCGTCGAAGAACTCGGCACCGGCTTGCAGCGCCTGTCGGAGGGGGACATGACGGTGCGCCTGCTGCGCCCCTTCATCGGCTCGCTCGACGGCCTGCGCGAGGATTTCAACCGCTCTATGAACACGCTGCAGGAAGCGCTGCGCTCGGTCGGCAACAATGCCCAGGGCATCCGCGCCGGCTCCGCCGAAATCCGCGCCTCCGCCGACGATCTTGCCCGCCGCACCGAGCAGCAGGCGGCCTCCGTCGAGGAAACCGCAGCCGCGCTCGACGAGATCACCGCGTCGGTGCGCGATTCCACCACCCGCGCGGAAGAGGCCGGCCAGCTGGTCGCGACCGCCCGCTCCGGCGCGCAGGCTTCGAGCAATATCGTGCGCAACGCCATCGACGCCGTCGGCCAGATCGAAAGCTCCTCGCGCGAAATCTCCAATATCATCAGCGTGATCGACGACATCGCCTTCCAGACCAACCTGCTTGCGCTCAATGCAGGTGTGGAAGCGGCACGCGCCGGTGAAGCCGGCAAGGGTTTCGCGGTCGTGGCGCAGGAGGTGCGCGAGCTTGCCCAGCGTTCGGCGCAGGCCGCCAAGGAGATCAAGACGCTGATTTCCAAATCGGGCGAGCAGGTCCGCATCGGTGTCGAGCTTGTCGGCCAGACCGGCAGCGCGCTCGATGTCATCGTGCGTGAGGTCGATGAGATCAACCTGCGCGTTTCCTCGATCGTCGAGGCCGCCCGCGAACAGTCGATCGGCCTCAACGACATCAACCGCGCCGTCAACGTCATGGATCAGGGCACCCAGAAAAACGCCGCGATGGTCGAGGAATCAACCGCCGCCAGCCATAACCTGGCGGCCGAGGCGGCGGCTCTCGGCGAACTGCTCTCCAAGTTCAATCTCGGCGAGGTCGTGGCGCAGAAGGCCTATGGCACCGGCCAGCCGGCCGCCCGTAAGTCCGCTCCGCGTCCCGAGCCCGTGCGAGCGATGCCGGTCGCGGCCAAGATCAGGTCCGCCTCGGTGACGACCCCGGCCACCAGCTCACCGGCCCGCGCGCTCGGCCAGAAGCTCGCCGGTGCGTTTGGAGGTGCCCCGGTCGCGACATCGGATGATGGCTGGGACGAGTTCTGATTCTCTAAAGTGGAGCCACGGCAATCGCGGATCTGCTTGTTGCCTCTCGCATTTCACACTCTCTCTCTCTCGTCATCCTCGGCCTCGTGCCGAGGATCTTCCAGCCTCTCCGAGAAAATCGAGGGATCAGCAGATGCTCGGGACAGGCCCGAGCATGACGAAGGAGGGGGCGTGGCATGCCGCCGATTGCGGCACATGCCTCGGCGCTGCGTAAAAAAACATCACGACCGCTCCCGGAGAAAACGCGAAATCCCCTGCCTTTCCAAGGTTTTCGAAACTGGCACGCTTCCTGCTTGTCTTTATCTGCAAGTCCAGAGGGGACTTACAAAAAGGACAGCGCCCGCGAAGGTCGCGCCCCGTTCCCCGCCTGCGGTGATCCCGGATGGACGGACACCGCAGGCGGGGAACGGCTTTTTACCGCACCCCCCGCGACTTTTCCGCGCCGGTCATTGGCGAAACGCCGCTCGTCGATTATCTAGGATGAACCGCACAGGACTGTGCGGCCGATGGTGCATGACAGGAAAGCGTTTAGACGATGGCAGACGTGACCAAGGAACAGGTTCTGGAAAAGCTGAGAAGCGTTCGCGGACCGGATATGGATGGCAATATCGTCGATATGGGCCTCGTCTCCGATGTCTTCATCTCCGATTCCAAGGTCTATTTTTCGATCACCGTGCCGGCCGAGCGCGCCAAGGAGCTTGATCCGCTGCGCGCCGCTGCCGAGCGCGTCGTCAAGGAAATGCCGGGCGTCAAGGGTGCCATGGTGGCGCTGACGGCCGACAAGAAAGCTTCGCCCGGCTCCGCCCCCGTGCGCCGCCCGCCGCAGCCAGGCGCCGGCGATCACGCCGGCCACGATCATGCCGGCCACAGCCATGGTCCGGCCGCCGGCCAGCGTCCGCCGCAGGCGAAGCCCGGCATTCCCGGCGTCGGCGCGATCATCGCCGTCGCCTCCGGCAAGGGCGGCGTCGGCAAGTCGACGACATCCGTCAACCTCGCTTTGGCGCTGAAGGCGAACGGCCTGCGCGTCGGCATTCTCGATGCCGATATCTACGGCCCCTCCATGCCGCGCCTGTTGAAGATTTCCGGCCGGCCGCAGCAGCTCGAAGGGCGACTGATCAAGCCGATGGAAAATTACGGCCTGAAGGTCATGTCCATGGGCTTCCTCGTCGATGAGGAAGTGGCGATGATCTGGCGCGGGCCGATGATCCAGTCGGCGCTGTTGCAGATGCTGCGCGAAGTCGCCTGGGGCGATCTCGACGTGCTGGTGGTCGATATGCCGCCGGGCACCGGTGATGCCCAGCTCACCATGGCCCAGCAGGTGCCGCTCGCCGGCGCCGTCATCGTCTCCACCCCGCAGGATCTGGCCCTGATCGATGCCCGCAAGGGGCTTGCCATGTTCCGCAAGGTCGAGGTGCCGGTGCTCGGCATCGTCGAGAACATGAGCTATTTCATCGCCCCGGATACCGGCAATCGCTACGACATCTTCGGCCATGGCGGTGCCCGCAAGGAGGCCGAGCGTATCGGCGTTCCCTTCCTCGGCGAAGTGCCGCTGACCATGGGCATCCGCGAAACCTCCGACGCCGGCACCCCGGTCGTGCAATCCGAGCCGGATGGCGATGTGGCGAAAATCTATCGCGAAATCGCCCGCCGCGTCTGGGATCAGGTTTCGGCCCGCCAGTCGGAAGGCGCCCGCGGCATGCCGAACATCGTCTTCGAATAGCCGCATTCGCGCCACAATCGGCGCCGGTGCGGGGCCGTGGACAATCCACGTTCTGTTGACATCTGCTGCGTTGCCCAATTAAGTCTTTGGGCGGAATAGCGGCGGGTTGCCACATTCCTCATTGATTTTGAGAAGGCCTTGCGCCATATGGCTGCCCGCATCGCTCCGATCGATGGTCTTGCCTCATCGCCGGTGCGATCATGTTCGTGGTGAAAGAGTGTCTATCGTCCCCGACGAAAGTTTTTTGATGAACGTGCTGCCCGCAGCTGCTTCCATCTTGCGCTCGCATCCGCGGGCTCGCCTTGCCGTCGCCTTCATAAGGGACGCGCGATGATCAAAGCCTATAGCGCCAATGGCGAGGCCGTTGCGATCAGCGCGGCAACGCCGCCAGCCGCCTTGCCCGACGGAACCGTCTGGATCGACCTGCTGCGCCCGAACAAGGAAGAGGACCAACTGATCGAGGCTTTCCTCGGCATCGAGATCCCGACCCGCGAGGACCTGAAGGACATCGAGCCGTCGAGCCGGCTCTACACCGCCGACAATGCCGTGTTCATGACCGCGTCGCTCGTCTGCCGCGCCGATAGCGACCAGCCCGAGATCACCGACGTCGCCTTCGTGTTGGCGAAGAACATGCTGGTGACGGTGCGCTATGCCGAGCCGCGCTCCTTCGATCTCTTCAGCGCCGCCATGCATCGTATTCCCGGCGGCTGCAGCAACGGCACCGTGCTGGTCTCCCGGCTGTTCGAAACCATCGTCGACCGCACCGCCGAAATCCTGGAAATGGCCGTTTCGCGGGTGGATGGCCTCTCCCTGCAGGTCTTCGACGCCCAGCGCACGGGAAAACGCCGCCCGCCGCATTATCTCGAAGCGCGCCTGATGGATGTCGCCGCCCATCACCGGCTGGTCGCCAAGACGCGTGACAGCCTCGCGTCGCTTGCGCGTGTTCTGACCTTCCTCTATGCCCTGCCGGCCGTGCAGGAGAGCAAGGAAACCAAGGAACTCTGCCGGACGATCTCGCTCGATATTCAGTCGCTGTCCGAGCACACCTCGTTCATCTCCGGCAACATCACCTTCCTGCTCGATGCCTCGCTGGGGCTGATCAATGTCGAGCAGAACGCCATCATCAAGATTTTCTCGATCGCATCCGTGGTCTTCCTGCCGCCGACGCTGGTCGCCTCGCTCTACGGCATGAATTTCAAGTTCATGCCGGAACTGGACTGGACCTTCGGCTATCCGCTCGCGCTCGGCGCGATGGTGGTTTCGGCGATCATCCCGTTCTACTTTTTCCGCTGGAAAGGCTGGCTCTGAGGAGCCTGGAGAATTCGAATGTCCCATGCCCATCACAAGAAGGATGCGCCGCAGAGTATGCGCCAGCTTTTGGCGCTGTCGCTCGGCTCCGTCGGCGTGGTCTATGGCGACATCGGCACCAGCCCGCTTTACGCCTTCCGTGAAGCGCTGCGCCCGGTCGCGGCAGACGGCGTCAGCCGCATCGAGGTGATCGGCCTGATCTCGCTGATGATCTGGACGCTGACGATCATCGTCACCCTGAAATACGTGCTGTTCCTGCTGCGCGCCGACAACAACGGCGAAGGCGGCACCCTGTCGCTGCTCGCCCTTCTCATGAAGTTCTCGACCGGCAAGACCGGTTGGCTGTTCTTCCTCGGCATCGCCGGTGCGGCGCTCTTCATCGGCGATGCGATCATTGCGCCGGCGCTTTCTGTTCTTTCGGCGGTGGAAGGTCTGAAGCTCGTCACGCCGGCCCTGTCCGATTACGTGGTGCCGATCTCGGTTGTCATTCTCTTGATGCTGTTTGCGGTCCAGTCGCGCGGCACGGCGGCGGTGTCGAAATTCTTCGGCCCGATCATGGCGATCTGGTTTCTTGTGCTGGCCGTCGTCGGTCTCAGCCATATCGCCGATGACTACGGCATTCTCGCCGCCTTCAACCCTTACTATGCCGTCTATTTCCTGCTGCATGCGGGCTTCGTCGGTTTCGTGGTCCTCGGCGCGGTGTTCCTCACGGTCACCGGCGCGGAAGCGCTTTACGCCGACCTCGGCCATTTCGGCCGCCGGCCGATCCAATGGGCCTGGATCTGTTTCGTCTTTCCGGCGCTGGCGCTGAATTATCTGGGGCAGGGCGCGCTGGTGCTGAAGCACCCGGAAGCGATGTCCGATCCCTTCTACCTGATGTTCCCGGAATGGGCGCTGCTGCCGATCGTGCTTCTGGCGACTTGCTCGACCATCATCGCCAGCCAGGCGGTGATCACCGGCGCCTTCTCACTGACCCGTCAGGCGATCCACCTCGGCTTCCTGCCGCGCATGGCGATCTTCCACACCTCGGAAACCCAGACCGGCCAGATCTATCTGCCGAACGTCAACGTGCTCCTGATGTTCGGCGTCATGCTGCTCGTCTTCCTGTTCGAATCCTCCGAATCGCTGGCGACCGCCTATGGCATCTCCGTCACCGGCGCCATGCTGGTGGACACGGTGCTGGCCTTCGTCTTCGTGCGCATGCGCTGGCGCTGGCCGCTTTATGCGGCCTGTGCGGTGATCCTGCCGCTCGCCTTCCTCGAAACCATCTTCCTCGGCGCCAACCTGCTCAAGATCCACGACGGCGGTTACGTGCCGGTGCTGATCGCCGCGGCCATCGTCCTTGTCATGTGGACCTGGCGGCGCGGCACCAAGATCCTGCACGACAAGACACGCCATACCGACATTCCGCTCGCCTCCTTCGTCAAGTCGATCGAGCGCAAGAGCGAGCATGCGCCGGTGGCGGTGCCCGGCACCGCGATTTTTCTCACCAGCGACCCGGAATCGACGCCTGCGGCGCTTCTGCACAACATCAAGCACAATCACGTGCTGCATCAGCAGAATTTCATCCTGACGATCCGCACGGCCAATACCCCGACGGTGCCGAAGGATCACCGCGTCAGCGCCTCCAGCCTGTCGGAACGCTTCAGTCTCTTGGAGATGAACTTCGGCTACATGGAAACCCAGAACGTATCCCAGGCGCTGGGCCTGTTCCGCAAGACCGGCCTGAAGTTCGACATCATGTCGACCTCCTTCTATCTCGGCCGCCGCAAGCTGGTGCCGGATGCGCAATCCGGCATGCCGCACTGGCAGGACCGGCTGTTCATCGCGCTGGCCAACGCCGCCATCGACCCCTCCGATTACTTCCGCCTGCCGACCAACCGCGTGGTCGAGTTGGGGTCGCACGTTATTATTTGAGGTCGGGAAAACGCTCCTCCCCAGCCCTCCCCCTTGTGGGCAGGGTTGGGGAGGGGGCTTTCCTTGCAAAACCGCCAATCCCCGCCTTCGCGTTAACCAAGCATCAAGGTTAATAGCTGATTATCAGCCGATCGAAGCGAGACCGCTTCATAGATTTACACCATCGCGAACCCTGGCGTTCCGGCAGCGTGCCGGGCGAACGGTCGCGTCTTGCCTGCGCGTGGAGTACGGTTGGTGCGTCAGAGTAAAAAGTTTCGTCGTCCGGGCGTAAACCGGCGTTTCGCAAGCCCGCTGCTCCTGGGTCTCGGTCTCTTCGTCGCCTTCCCGTCGTTTTCCGGCCATGCCGATCTCGCGACCTTCCTCTCCGGCATCAACCGCGGGGGCGAACGCTGGCGCATGTATATGACCCGCTCGCCCGCCGGCTCGCTGCACGATGTCGAGATGGTCTTCAACGACCCGGTCACGACCGGCGCGATCGCCGATGGCGCCGGCATCGCCCTGCCGGACGGCGAGAAGGTGGCGTTTTCCACGGCGGACAAGGGCACCGATCCGCTGACCGACGAAGAGCGCGTCAACCGCAAGGACAAGAAGGGCCGCATCGTCGCCGTCGCCCCGGTGACGCCGCCCAAGGATTTCACCGCCGGCTCGATCCTCCAGCGCACCAGCTTTCTGATGCGGCCAGAACTCGACGGCGACCGCATGATTTTCGCCAAGCCGACGATCAAGGGCAAGGAGATCGAGATCGCCACCGCCTTCTACAAGAAGAAGGCGCCGCAGGCCGACACCACCCTGTCGCCGATGATCGCCAGCCTCGTCACCAACGACAAGGCAGACGTGCTCGCCACCGCCTATGCCCCGGTAAAGCCGGATTACGCCCGCGAATCCCCGTTCGATTCCATTCTGCGCGAAGACAATGCCGGCGGCCGCTTCATCCCGGAGATCGCGCCGGAAGATCACGCCTGGGCCGCCAATCCGCTGCCGCCGGAGGTCTTCACCGAAGCCGAGCAGCGGTGCCTGACGGACGGCATCTATTTCGAATCCCGCGGAGAATCGGTAAAGGGCCAGGCTGCCGTCGCCCAGGTCATCCTCAACCGCGTCCGTAACCCCGCCTATCCGAAAACGGTCTGCGGCGTCGTCTATCAGAACAAGGGATGGTACAACCGCTGCCAGTTTTCCTTCGCCTGCGACCGTATTCCAGACATCGTCTGGTCGCCGCGCAACTGGCGCACGGCCAAGGAGGTCGCGCTCGCCGTCACCGCCGGCAAGATCTGGCTGCCGGAAGTCGGCTCCGCCACCCATTACCACGCGACCTACGTTAAGCCGGACTGGGGTCCGACGATGAAGCGGGTGGCCAAGATCGGCAAGCATATCTTCTACCGCACCTATGGCGGCGGCTGGAGCTGAACCGGCAGCAGCCTCGCTGCAGACACGACGATTCCACCGGTGCGGGCCGCGAAAGCCGCCCACCGGCTGTGACAGATTCCGCACAGGACCGGCGGAATAGCTTTAAATCATTGATTTAAAACAATAATATTGTCTCTCCACAATGCCCTTGCATGCCTTGACTAGCAGGGCACCTAAAACTATGTTGCGGCCGACTTCAGAACGGGCCGACGGTGGCTTCAAATCCGGCCTTTGTATGGCAATGCTGACGGTTTATGACTGTCACGGTCGATAAAGGAGGGTGCCACATGACGGACGACCGGAAAGAGGGTCTGGAAGAGCGGCGCAAGCGGCTTCAATCCGAACTGTCGGCAAAGCTCGGGAACGACCCGAAAGAAGCCGCCATCGAGGAGAGGGCTGCGGAAAACCGCAAGGGCTATCAGGTCGCTGTCAAGCTTTCGAGCGAATTTGTGGCGGCGATCATCGTTGGCGCGCTTCTGGGCTATCTTTTGGATCATTTTGCAGGTACAGGGCCGTGGGGGATGATCGTACTCCTCCTTCTTGGTTTCTGTGCCGGCGTGCTGAACGTTCTGCGTTCGGCGGGCATGGTGGCAGCGCCCCATCCCGCGGATCAGCCGGGCAGGGGCGGCAAGGATAAGGGCGACGGCGCTTAAGCGCTGTCGCAGTAGGAAAAAGTCCGCTTCCGAGCGGTCAAAACGAGAGAGAGCGGCTGTGGCAGGCGATAAGGTAGATCCGACCCACCAGTTTATGATCAACAAGATCGTTCCGATCGAAATCGGTGGCTACGATTTTTCGTTCACCAACGCTTCCCTGTTCATGGTCGCGACGCTCGTCGTTGCTGTCTGCTTCCTCTATTTCACGACGTCGAGCCGTGCCGTCGTTCCGGGCCGCCTGCAGTCGGTCTCCGAAATGTCCTATGAATTCATCGCCTCGATGCTGCGCGAAGGCGCCGGCTCCCACGGCATGAAGTTCTTCCCGATGGTGTTTTCGCTGTTCATGTTCATCCTGACGGCAAACATGCTCGGCATGGTTCCCTATTTCTTCACCATCACCAGCCAGATCATCGTGACCTTCGCGCTCGCGCTGTTCGTCATCGGCACGGTGCTGGTCTATGGTTTCTACAAGCATGGCTTCGGCTTCCTGAACGTTTTCGTTCCGAGCGGCGTTCCCGGCATCCTCTTGCCGCTGGTCGTCTCCATCGAAATCATTTCCTTCCTGTCGCGCCCCATCAGCCTTTCGGTTCGTCTCTTTGCGAACATGCTGGCCGGCCACATCACCCTGAAAGTGTTCGCGGGCTTCGTTGCCTCGCTTGGAACGCTGGGTGCGCTCGGCATCGGCGGCGCCGTCCTGCCCCTGATCATGACCGTCGCCCTGACGGGTCTCGAATTCCTCGTCGCCTTCCTCCAGGCCTACGTCTTCGCGGTACTGACCTGCATGTACCTCAACGACGCGGTCCATCCGGGTGGCCACTAAGGAATAAAGTCACGGAGCCCGGCCGGCATTGCCCGGCCAGGGTGCCAAATCCAGCCGCAACACCATTCGAAGGAGTTTAACATGGAAGCGGAAGCAGCAAAGTTCATCGGTGCAGGTCTCGCTTGCCTCGGTATGGCCGGCACGGCTCTCGGCCTCGGCAACATCTTCGGCAGCTACCTGTCGGGCGCTCTGCGCAACCCTTCGGCCGCTGACAGCCAGTTCGGCCGCCTCGTATTCGGCTTCGCCGTTACGGAAGCTCTGGGCATCTTCTCGCTGCTCGTAGCCCTGCTGCTCCTTTTCGCCGTCTAATATCGGCTTTAAGGCTGGGCCGCGGACAAAATCCGCGGCCCGCAATTCATTTGAGTGCACCTGGAGGTGAGCATGTTTGTGACGGCGGCCTATGCCCAGTCAACCACCACCGAAGGCGCAGAAACCACCCATGACGCCGCTGCCGGCGAGGTGCACACCGAAACGGGTGTGGCGCATGAAGGCGGTCACGGCTCTGGCGTGTTCCCGCCCTTCGACCAATCGACATTCGCATCGCAGCTGCTCTGGCTCGCGATTACCTTCGGTCTTTTCTATGTCCTGATGTCGAAGGTCATCCTTCCGCGCATCGGTGCCATTCTGGAAGCCCGCTCCGGCACGATCGCTCGCGATCTTGACGATGCGTCGCGCGCCAAGGCCGAAGCCGACGCGGCCATCGCCGCCTACGAACAGGATCTGGCCGTCGCCCGTTCCAAGGGCAATGCCATCGCCGGCGAAGCCCGCGAAGCTGCCAAGGCTAAGGCCAATGCAGACCGCGCCGCTGTCGAAGCAGACCTCAACGGCAAGATTGCCGCCGCCGAAGTCCGAATCGCCGACATCAAGGCGAAGGCTCTGGCCGATGTTGGCTCCATCGCCGAAGAAACCGCCGCCGCCGTCGTCGATCAGCTGATCGGTGGCAAGGCAACCAAGGCCGAGATCGCTGCTGCGGTCAAGGCAACGGCAAAGTAAGGAGCGCCATCATGGATATGACGTCACTGGCGACATTCTGGGCCACCGTTGGCCTGGTGCTCTTCCTCGTGCTGATCGCCTACCTCAAGGTTCCGGCGATGCTCGGTAAGTCGCTCGACGCGCGCGCCGGCCGCATCACCAACGAACTGGCCGAAGCCAAGCGTCTGCGTGAAGAAGCCCAGGCGCTGCTGGTCGAATACCAGCAGAAGCGCAAGGAAGCCGAAGCGGAAGCCGCCAATATCGTTGCTGCTGCCGAGCGCGAAGCCGCTGCCCTGACCGCGGAAGCCAAGGTGAAGACGGAAGAATTCGTCGCCCGCCGCACCAGCCTTTCGGAGCAGAAAATCCGCCAGGCCGAGACCGACGCGATCAACGCAGTTCGTGCAACCGCCGTCGATATCGCCATTGCTGCAGCCGAGCAGGTCATCTCGTCCAAGTCGGATGCGACGATCCAGAGCACGCTGTTTGCCAAGGCGGTCAGCGACGTGAAGACGCGCCTCAACTAAGCGCCTTCGCAATCGAAATTCGAAAGCCGGCCCTAGGCCGGCTTTTTTGCGTTCCGGGGGAATTCACCCTGAGTGCCAAAGCCGAAGCGGCACTCTTCCCTTTTCCCCAGCGGGGGGAAGGTGGCGCAAAGGGTCGGATGAGGGGGAATTCTCCGTTCATTGGACATTGGCTGTGGATCGCGACATTTCCTGAAGATTGCCGGCGCGAGCACCGTGAAAAACCCGCTCTCCCCGCAAGGAGGAGGGGCGGGTAGGAGGCTTTCGGCGAGAGACGGAAATACACCCGCGCGAAGCGCGCACGAACCATACGCCCCGCACTCTTCAGAAAACTTGGGAGTCGTGCTCTTGGGGAAAATCGGGAAACCCGTCAGTTCTCGTTGGTTGCCTGCGCCGGTGCCATGGTAACGCAGGCCTGCTCGAATTCCTTCATCGTCTCCGGGGAGTTGTCACCCGGCAAGACGGCATCGGTGGCGATGTCGGCTGCAGTTTGCGAAGACTGGCCGTCATAAATGTAGGATTCGATGTAATAGGCGAGGCCGCCCTTCCAGACCTTGCGGCCGTCGATATCCTGGCAGGGGTAGGCGGTCTGCAGGTCGGATTGCAGCGCATCGGCCGTCGGTTCCGTCGGCGGCGTTTCCGCCGTTGCCATCAATGCCGTCAGCAGCACTGTGAAGATCACGAGCTTGGTCCTTCCTGCGAATCGCTCTTCTGCGATCCCGCCGCCACTCTATAATCGATCGCCGCGCGTCCTTGTTACCGGGGTGACGCCCATCCCGAAGAAAATCTCCCCGGCGTCACCCGCCGGCCACAGGAACAGGCATCCCACGGCCGATGAAGGGCAATGCACGCAGCTTTGTTTCGTTCCTCTTCGGGTCAATAACAAAATGGTGAGGGAGAAAGCAGCGCGCAAGCGCGCATTCGGTGACGGGGAAACCGGCAGTCTCAGGCAGCCCGAACCATCCTCACCGCTCAAAAGCCGTCGAATCCAGCGATGTCCTGCTCGACCGTAGCGGTGTCATCGTCCTTCCGCAGCGGACGAAAACTCATGCGGTGCAGGGCGCAAGGACCATCCTGCGTGATCGCCTTGCGGTGACGCGCGGTGGCATAGCCGGCATGGACGGCAAAGCCGTAGGCCGGAAAGACGAGATCGGCCCGCGCCATCATCCGGTCGCGCGTGACCTTTGCGACGATCGAGGCGGCGGCAATCGAGACGGAGCGCGCATCGCCCTTGACGACGGCCTTGCTGGCGCAGGAGAGACTTGGCGGAACGTCGCGCCCATCGGCCAGCACGCAAGCCGGTTTTAGCGCCAGGCCGGCAACCGCGCGCCGCATCGCATCGAGGCTCGCCTTGCGGATATCCGTGCGGTCGATCCGCCCGGCGCCGGACGAGGCGACGGAGACGATCGCATTGGCAAGGATGACCTCGTACAGCTCTTCCCGCCTGATGGCGGAGAGCTGCTTGCTGTCGTTCAGACCCTCCGGGATATTGTCGGGATCAAGGATCACGGCAGCAGCAACGACCGGGCCCGCCAGCGGCCCGCGGCCAGCCTCGTCCGTGCCCGCCACCGGCCAGAACCCCTCGCGCCGAGCGCTGAGTTCGATCGAAAAATCAGGCCCCCCGGCACCATCGAAAAGAAAAGGGGAATCGGGCAATGCGCTTCGTGACATGGGCGGACCGTCGCACAGAAGCCCGATTCCCTGCAAGTCCCCCGGCCGGATGCGGATACGGCCGGGGGAGCGCCATTCCCGTCACAGGGACAACGGGAACGGCATGAACAGCCGCCGGCGACCGAGGCCGGCGCATTTGCAACCGCAGGCAGGTGCGGCGCTTGCCTGCCCTTGGCCTATGCTCCGGCCCGGATGCGAACGCAGAACCGGTCGCATCCTTGCGGGGGTCACAGCAGCGACAGCTGGACCCCCGTGCCGAGCGGCGGCACGAAGAGATCGCAGTTGAGCGGCCGCCGCGTCAGGTTCAGTTCCAGCCGCTTGACGGCCATTTCGAAGCGACGGCCAATCTGCCAGGCATAGGGACCGGCGCCCTTCATGCGCTTGCCGAACTCCGCGTCATAGTCCTTGCCGCCGCGCATGGAGCGCACCAGCGCCATGACATGGCGATAGCGGTCCGGGTAGTTGCGCAGCAGCCAGTCGCGAAACAGCGGGCTTACCTCCAGCGGCAGCCGTAGCAGCACATAGCTGGCTGCCGCAGCGCCAGCCGTCTTGCCTGAATCGAGCACCCGCTCGATCTCGTGGTCGTTGAGGGCGGGGATGACCGGCGCCATCATGATCGTCGTAGGGATGCCGGCTTCCGACAGCGTCTTGATCGCCTCCAGCCGCTTGCCCGGCGTCGAGGCACGCGGCTCCATCAGCCGGGCCAGCTTGCGGTCAAGCGTCGTCACCGAAAGCCCGACCTTGGCGAGGCCCTTTTCGGCCATGGGCGCGAGGATATCGATATCGCGCGTCACCATCGCCGACTTGGTGACGATCATGACCGGATGATTGCAGGCCTGAAGCACCTCCAGCACCTGGCGCATGATGCGCCATTCCTTCTCGATCGGCTGGTAGGGGTCGGTATTGGTGCCGATGGCGATCGGCCGCACCTTGTAGCCGGGCTTGGCAAGTTCGCGCTCCAGAAGTCGCGCCGCGTCGGGCTTGGCAAACAGCTTGGCTTCGAAATCGAGCCCAGGCGAGAGGCCCATATAGGCATGGGTCGGGCGGGCGAAGCAGTAGATGCAGCCGTGCTCGCAGCCGCGGTAGGGGTTCACCGAGCGGTCGAAGGGAATGTCCGGGCTGTCGTTGCGGCTGATGACCGAGCGCGGCTTTTCGATCTGCACTTCCGTCTTGAAAGGCGGCAGGTCCTCCAGCGAGTTCCAGCCATCGTCCTCCGCTTCCCGCGATACCGGCTCGAAGCGGCCGCCGATGTTCAGCCCCGCGCCACGACCGCGCCGACGATCGACATCGATGCGCAGGGTCGTATCGGCGAGTAATGCTTCGGCCATGTCAGCCGAATGGGCGGGCGCAAACGCACCCTGCCTGAGGTCAGACAGATCGGTCATTGGGTAACTCCGCGAAACCAAAAGGTGCCATTTCCTGCGGCGGTTTCTGATTATTTTCCTAACGCACAAATGAGAACAATGCAAGAACAAAAACCTGTGCGACCTTTTCAGATGCGACCGGACAAGCTTGAAATTCGTGATTAATGGAAAGTAAACAGGGACTTGGCTGCCGTCCTGTAGCAATTGCTGCTGCGATGCGGTAGGAGGAACGATGCTGTCGATCGTCATCGAAACCCGCAACAACGAGGCAGAGCTTGCCCAAAGCCTGTCGGCGCTCGTTTCCGGCGCCGTAGAGGGACTGGTGCGCGATGTAACCGTGCTGGATCACGGCTCAACGGACGGTTCTTCGCGCGTGGCGGATGCGGCCGGCTGCCGTTTCTTGACCGTGTGGAATCTGGCCGAGGTCATTGGCGCGGCGCGCAGCGAGTGGCTGTTGTTTCTGGAGCCCGGCGCGCGGCCGGCGGGACGGTGGATCGACGATGTCGCGGAGTATATCGCTTTCAATAACGCGCCCGCCCGTTTCTCGACAGCGCGAGCCTATCGCAAGCCGTTGCTGAAGCGGCTTTTCAGCCGGCCATCGGTGTTGGAAAACGGCTTTCTCGTGCCGCGGCAGCAAGCGGCGGCGGCTGGAAAGCGGGGCGGCACGGCGGAGATTGCCGGAGCGCTTTCGGCCCGCCGGCTTTCAGCGGAGATCATTCCCGCCTGGGTGGTTTCCGCCGCGCGCGAGCGGCGCTGACGGCCAAGAAAAGAGCGGGTTCTTGCGAGCCCGCTCCAACTTAATAAAAATTGCTGCCTGAAAATGGCTTGTCGCGTCGTCCGCGTCGTATGGCCACCGTTGCCGCGGAGGGTGTCTCATCCGCTGCCGTTTCTGTGTCTTTTATAGGGCTAAACAGGACGCTCCGCTGTTCCAAAGGGAACAGGGCAATCACAAGGTTTTGATGAGGTCAGCCACGCTTCAGGTGTTCGTCCAGCCGCGGCATAATCTCGATGAAATTGCAGGGCATATGGCGATAATCGAGCTGCTGTTTCAGGATGCCATCCCAGGCATCGCGGCAGGCGCCGGGCGAGCCGGGCAGCACGAAAACGAAGGTGGCATTGATCAGCCCGCCCGTCGCCCGCGACTGGATGGTCGAGGTGCCGATCTTGTCGTAGGAGATGCGGTGGAAGACTTCTGAGAAGCCGTCCATGCGCTTTTCGAACAGCGGCTCCAATGCTTCCGGCGTGACATCGCGTCCGGTAAAACCCGTGCCGCCGGTTGTGATGACGACATCGACGGCAGCGTCTTTCGACCAAGCGAGAACGGTCTTTGCGATTGCCGCCTTGTCGTCGGCCACGATGGCGCGGTCGGCGAGCCGGTGGCCGGCCTCCGTGATCCGGGCCACAAGCGTATCGCCGGAGCGGTCGTCCGCCAGCGTGCGCGTATCGGAAACGGTAAGCACGGCGATGCCCACCGGGATGAATGGCCGCTGTTCGTCAAGCCGCGCCATCGGCGTCTCCTTGAATGCTGAAGCAGGAAAGAACGTACCAGTCGGGATGCTGTTTCGAAAGGGCGGCTGCGGCCCGGTCGCGCGCGGCCATGTCGGCAAACAGGCCGAAACAGGTGGCGCCTGACCCTGACATGCGGGCGAAAAGTGCGCCGCTGTCGGAAAGCGCCTGCGAGACGGTGGCGATCACCGGCTCCAGTTGGCGGGCCGGGGGTTCCAGGTCGTTGCGCATGGCGGAAAGGGCGACCAGCCATTGCTGGGCCGGGGGATTTCCTCCGGGTAGTGCGAGAGGCGGATTGGTCTTGGTCGTCAGCGCCCTGAAGATCGCCGGCGTCGAGACGGGCACGCGCGGATTGACGAGCAGCATCGGGAACGCGGGGAAATTGGCAAGCGTCTCGGTGTCCTCGCCGATGCCGCGCGCGACGAGCGGCTTGCCGCGCAGGCATATCGGCACATCCGCCCCCAGTTCGACGGCAAGGACGGCGAGTGCCGCTTCGAAGGCGGGATCGGAGAGGGGAGCATCCCACAGCGCCATCAGCCCGTGCAGGGTGGCAGCCGCATCCGCCGAGCCGCCGCCGATGCCGGAGGTGACCGGCAGGTTCTTTTCGAGATGAAGATGCACCGGTGCGGCGGCAAGGCCCCGTTGCGCGAGCAGGCGGCGCAGGCCGTCACGTGCCTTGATGACGAGGTTGCCGGCTGCAACTGCACCATCCGCCGGGATATCGGCGGCGAAGGGGCCGGAAACGGTGAAGCGATCGATCTCTGCGCGGGAAAATCCGATCCGGTCTCCCCGGTCGGCGAAGGTGACGATGCTTTCGAGCAGATGATAGCCATCCGGTTTCTGGCCGATGACATGCAGCGCCAGATTGATCTTGGCCGGCGCTATCAGCACCCGTTCGAAGCTGTCTTTCATGGAGGTCATGCAAAAGCCTGCAGAGAAACCGGAGTTGGGGTCTGAAAACCCGGCTATTCGGGGCAGTTAAGGAGGTTGCGGCGGCTCCCCTTCTCCCCCGCGGGAAGAAGGGAAAACCCAGTCGCTCTTTCCATATGCGATAGCCCTTCCCGCAAGGGGGGGAGGGGGAGCGGCGAAACCACCACCCCGCCATGGCGGAAACCCTCCGCCGGTCAACTCTTCTTGCCGGCCGTATCCACCGGGTCGGGTTTCTTCGGCTGGGTTTCCTCGGCATCGGCCGCATTCGGCACCGGCAAGGGCGGCAGGCCCTTTTCGATCTTGGCTTTGATCTTCGGAATTTCCGCCTCTTCCGGCTTCAGCTCCAGCGCCTGGTTCCACTGGAACACGGCTTCGAGCTTGCGGCCGACGCGCCAGTAGGCATCGCCGAGATGGTCGTTGATCGTCGGATCGCCGGCCAGCAGTTCGGCCGCCCGGTCAAGCTCCACAACGGCGTCGTCGAAGCGGTTCATGCGGAAATAGGCCCAGCCGAGCGAATCGATGATGTAGCCGTCGTCCGGCTTCAGCTCGACGGCCTTGCGGATCATCTCCAAGCCCTTGTCGAGATTGATGTTCATGTCGATCCACGAATAGCCGAGATAGTTCAGCACCTGCGGCTGGTCCGGGTTTAGTTCCAGCGCCTTGGTGAAGTTCGGCTCGGCCTTGGCCCATTCCTTCAGCCGCTCATAGGCGATGCCGCGCTGGAAGAAGATCGACCAGCTGTTCTTCTGCGGCAAGGGACCGAGCACATCGACGGCGCGGTCGTAAATCTCGGCCATCGTGCGGTAATCCTTGGCATCCGAAAGCACGCTGCCAAGAGCGACATAGCTGCGGATGTCCTTGGGATCGAGGTCGATCAGGCCACGCAGATGCTTCTCGGCGTCGTCGATCTTGCCGATGGAGGCAAGCGCTAAGCCCAGCTGCATCTCCGAGAGACGGCGCATCGGCGAGCCTTCCGGCACGCTCTTGTAGAAGGCGATCGCCTGCTCGGGCTTCTTCAGGTTTTCGGCTACGCCGCCGAGCATCACCAGGATATCGGCGCTATCGGGATCGAGCGCGCGGGCCGATTGCAGGTAAAGCGAGACGATGTCTTCTGCGCCGTCACGGTTCAGCGCAGCACCGATGGTGAAGAGCACGGAGGCCGCCCCTTGCGCGGCATTGCGCACCTGCTGCTCTTGCGGCTGGCCATTTTCGATGCTGGTGCGCAGGGCGCTGAGCGGCGCATAGTTGTTGAGGAAGTTTTCGCCGACGGAGACCGCGTCGAGCGCCTTCTGCTTGTTGCCGTCGCGGGCTTCGAGACGGGCAAGCGCGGTCACGGCGCGCAGGAAGGTGTCGGGAGCGGCACCGCCGCCATTGCGGTCGAGGATCGCGTCGTTGAACTTGGCGCGGGCCGTTGCCTTGTCGCCGGCCGCAAGCGCAATCGCGCCCTGATGATAGTTCTTGAAGATCGCGAACCATTCCGGGCCTTTCATGGCCTGGATGGAGGCAATCGCATCCTTCGGGTTGCCGGAACCGGCCTTGGCCCAGCCGACCAGCAGGCCGTTCAGCAGACGGTCGAGATCGTTCGGCCCCTTGTAATTCAGGAGCTTTTCGGACTTGCGATATTCTTTCTTGCGGATGGCCTCGACGGCGCGGGCAACGGTGGTGATGCGCTCGACCGAGCTGTCGCCCTTCAGTTCCTCGGCGATCTTCACGCCGTCCTGAAATTGGCCGTTCATCAGGAGCGTGATCATCAGCCGCTGCTTGACATCGACATTGTCCGGCTGGAATTCGAGCGCGGTGCGATAGAGCCTGGTCGCGACATCGAGGTCGCGGTCGACATCGGCGGTGCGGGCGGCGAGGAATGCGCCGGAGAAGCTGTTGATGGAGTTGATGTCGAAGGGCTTCGTCTCGCTGGCGGCGGCAGCCGGCTTATCCTCGGCAAAGCTCAGGGGCGCGCTGACAAGGGAGGCAAGCGCCAGAAGCGCAGCGCCGCTGAGGAGGCGAAGAATATGTGTCTGCCGCATGACAAGCCTTTCGTTGCGGAGCGTCCCGATGGTCGCTGCCGGTAAGCGCGGAATCAATTCCCAAAATAGTAGCGCATAACTTGTGCGACCGGAATCGGCCTCACGCAGTTCCTGCGGCCATCATCAAGCCATGCCTGACGGCGCCGCCTGCGATGTGGGGACGTGTCGATTCACGTCCTCCCGTATTCGATCCTGCGGGAACAGCATGGCTTTTTTGGCGCAACGCAGCAACATTCTCGTTGGCAGCGTGGCATGCGGCTGCCCGGTCAGCTCACCCGCTCGATGCAGAAATCGATGACTTCCAGCAACGCGGCCTTCCACGGCGATTGCGGCAGCGGCGCCAGCGCATCGCGGGCGATGGTGCCGTAATGCTGAGCGCGCGCGATGGTATCGGTCAGGCCGTTGTAGCGGGTGATCAGGCCCATCGCCTTTTCGAGGTTGCGGTCGTCGCTCTCACCGTTCTCGATCGCATCGCGCCAGAAGCTGCGCTCCTCTGGCGTGCCGCGCCGATAGGAGAGGATGACCGGCAGCGTGATCTTGCCTTCACGGAAATCGTCGCCGACATTCTTGCCGAGATCGGCGGCCTTGCCGCCATAGTCGAGCACGTCGTCCACCAGCTGGAAGGCGAGGCCGAGGTTCATGCCGTAGGATTTCAGCGCATTGCGGGTCGCCTTGTCCGTGCCGGCGACAATCGGGCCGACTTCGGCGGCGGCGGCAAACAGGGCTGCCGTCTTGGCGCGGATGACCGAGAGATAATCGTCTTCCGTCGTTTCCATGTTCTTGGCGACGGACAGCTGCAGCACTTCGCCCTCGGCGATGACCGAGGCTGCGGTCGAGAGCACGTCGAGCGCTTCGAGCGACCCGACATCGACCATCATGCGGAAGGCCTGTCCGAGCAGGAAATCGCCGACGAGCACGCTCGCTTGGTTGCCCCAGATGGTGCGGGCGGTGGATTTACCGCGGCGCAGATCGCTTTCATCGACGACGTCGTCATGCAGCAGCGTCGCCGTGTGCATGAATTCGACTGATGTCGCGAGCTTCACATGGGCATCGCCGGTAAAGCCGAACATGGCGGCGGAGGCGAGCGTCAGCATCGGCCGCAACCGCTTGCCGCCGGAGGAGATCAAGTGGTTGGCCACTTCCGGGATCATCTGCACGTCGGACCCGGCCTTGGAAAGAATGAGTTGGTTCACCCGCTCCATATCGGCTTTGGTCAGGTCGACGAGCGGCTTGACCGATGCCTGTTTGTTTTTGCCGTCTTCCAGCGGTATCACTACGCCCAACGCGAGGCACTCCTGTTCAATTTCAGTTCCGGACAATAGAAAGGGGGGCTTGCGGCGGCAAGTGGGGAATCAGCCATCCCAAGCAAAATTCGCCGCGAATTTCAGGCATTCCATTCGTAAGGCAGCCATCCCGCATGAAAGAACTGATCCGCACCAACGACGCCGTCCTTCTCTCCTTTGCCGAAAGCCTGATGAAGGACGCCGGCATCGCCTGCCTGATCGCCGATCAGGGCATGAGCATTCTGGAGGGTTCGCTCGGCCTTTTGCCGCGGCGCTTTCTGGTGGCGGAGGATGACGCGGACAAGGCGCGGCGGATTCTGATCGATGCCGGGCTGGAAGCGGAATTGCGGGGGTAGGGCAGGTGCGGTTTTCTCTTCTTCCGAGCGCACCGCGTCACCTCGCCGCAAACACCGAAGCATGCGGTTCCACCCCATGACAACGTCCCAATCCATCGACAGCTTCCATCGCGGCCGTTTCCATGTGGTGCAACCCTTGGGGCACGGCCATCGCTCCGGCATGGATGCGATGCTACTCGCCTCTCTCGTTGCGGATGAACGCCCGATCCGTGTCGTCGACCTCGGCGCCGGTGCCGGTGCCGCTGGCATGGCCGTCGCCTCTCGCCTCGACAATGCAACGGTAACGCTGGTCGAGCGCTCGCCGACCATGGCGGATTTCGCCCGTCAGAGCCTCGCGCTCCCCGAAAATGCCCGTTTCGCCTCCCGCGTCGCCGTCATCGAGGCCGATGTCGCCTGGAAGGGCCGTGAGCGCGCCGCCGCCGGCCTCACGGACGACAGCTTCGACCACGTCATCATGAACCCGCCCTTCAACGACGCTTCCGACCGGCGCACGCCCGATCCGCTGAAGGCCGAAGCCCATGCCATGAACGAGGGCCTGTTCGAAACCTGGCTCCGCACGGCCGGCGCGATCATGCGCCCCGGCGGCCAGCTTTCCCTCATCGCCCGGCCCGAATCGATCGCCGAGATCATCGCCGCCTGCGGCCGCCGCTTCGGCGGGCTGGAGATCACGCCGCTGCATCCGCGGCCGGGCGAAAATGCCGTCCGCATCCTCGTGACCGCGATCAAGCAGAGCCGGGCGCGGCTCGTGTTCCGGGCACCGCTGATCATGCACGAGGACGATGCCCATCGTTTCACGTCATACGTCGATGACCTCAACAACGGCCGCGCGGCCTATGCCCGCAAAACCGTTTCCGCCCGGCGGTAGCGGAATTTTGATGAGGGGCCATTGCGTTCGCCCCGCCAGTGCATACATCCACGATACATTTATGAACGCAGTGGAGTTTACATGGCCGGATTTTTCAGAAAGCTGATGCCGAAGCGGTTTCGCAGACACGGTGTCACCATCCCTGTGGTCCGCCTGCACGGAACGATCATGGCCGGCGGCGGCCAGTTCCGCCCGCCACTCAATCTCGCCTCCGCAGCCCCGGTTCTGGAAAGGGCCTTCGCCGTCAAGGACGCGCCGGCCGTCGCCATCTCCGTCAATTCTCCTGGCGGCTCGCCGGTACAGTCGCGGCTGATCTTCCAGCGCATCCGCGATCTGGCGGAAGAGAAGAAGAAGCGCGTGATCATCTTCGTCGAGGATGTCGCGGCCTCCGGCGGTTATATGATCGCCCTTGCCGGCGACGAGATCATCGCCGATCCGACCTCGATCGTGGGTTCCATCGGTGTCGTCTCCGGTGGCTTCGGCTTCCCCGAACTTCTGAAGAAGATCGGCGTCGAGCGCCGCGTCTATACGGCCGGCGAAAACAAGGTGATGCTCGATCCTTTCCAGCCGGAGAAGGAAAAGGACATCGACTATTTGAAGACCCTGCAGCAGCAGATCCACGCCGTCTTCATCGATATGGTCAAGGCCCGTCGCGGCCATCTGCTCGCCGATCACGCCGAGATTTTCTCCGGCCTGTTCTGGACGGGTGGCAGGGCGCAGGAACTCGGCCTGATCGACAGTCTGGGCGACATGCGCGGCGAACTGAAGAAGCGCTACGGCGAAAAGACCGAACTGCAACTGATCTCGCCGGCCCGCGGCCTCTTCGGCCGCCGCCAGCCCGGTGCTGCCATCGCCGGCGCCGTTGCCGAGCGTTTCGCAGCCTCGACGGTGTCGGGCCTTGCCGAGATTGCCGAGGAAAAGGCATTATGGGGCCGGTACGGACTTTGATAGAAAAAGGGAAAGGCTCCGGGGGACACGCATGCCGCAACTTATCCTGCTTCTGATCGTCGTCGGCATCGCGTGGTTCGGCTACCGCAAGTTCGTCAAAGACGCCGAAAAGCTCGCCCGCCAGCGCGAACAGGTACGCCGCGAAAAGGAAACTGGCACGCAAGGCACGCTGGTCAAGGACCCGGTGACGGGGGAGTATAGGCTGAAGAAGCCGGAGTAGGTTTCAGTTTCAGGAAGCCCTTGGCTGCCATTGCCTGCCCGAAAGCAAGCCACTCGTCTCTTGACCCCTCCGGCCCGTCGTGGCACCAGACAGCCAGAAAATTCCAAGCTGGACATCCGATCATGACTGCTGCCGCCCTGCCGGACCATATGAACCCGAAGCGCTCTTTTCAGGCGCTGATCCTGACGCTGCATGCGTATTGGGCGGACAAGGGTTGCGCCGTGCTGCAGCCCTACGACATGGAAGTCGGCGCCGGCACCTTCCACCCGGCAACGACGTTGCGCGCGCTCGGCCCCAAGCCCTGGCGCGCAGCCTACGTCCAGCCCTCGCGCCGCCCGACGGACGGTCGCTATGGCGAGAACCCGAACCGCCTGCAGCACTACTACCAGTATCAGGTCATCCTGAAGCCGAACCCGTCGAACCTGCAGGAGCTTTATCTCGGTTCGCTGGAAGCGATCGGCCTCGACCCGTTGCTGCACGATATCCGCTTCGTCGAGGACGACTGGGAAAGCCCGACGCTCGGCGCCTGGGGTCTTGGCTGGGAATGCTGGTGCGATGGTATGGAAGTGTCGCAGTTCACCTATTTCCAGCAGGTCTGCGGCATCGAATGCTCGCCGGTTTCTGGTGAATTGACCTATGGTCTGGAACGCCTCGCCATGTATGTGCAGGGCGTCGACAATGTCTATGATCTGAACTTCAACGGCCGTGAAGGCGACGAGAAGATCAGCTATGGCGATGTTTTCCTGCAGGCCGAGCAGGAATATTCACGCCACAATTTTGAATATGCCAACACGGCGATGCTGCACCAGCATTTCATCGATGCGGAGAAGGAGTGCATCGCGCTGCTCGCGGCCGGTGCGCCCGGCGACAAGGCCAACCAGCGACTGCACAAGTGCGTGTTCCCGGCCTACGACCAGTGCATCAAGGCCAGCCACGTCTTCAATCTTCTCGATGCCCGTGGTGTGATTTCGGTAACGGAGCGGCAGAGCTATATCCTGCGCGTGCGCACGCTCGCCAAGGCCTGCGGCGAAGCCTTCCTGCTGACGGATGCCGGCGGCGCGAACCTTGTGCGCGACGCCGCGTAATCATGTCCTGAAATGACGCCTCGCCCGCAAAGGGCGAGCGCGTTCACGCATCCCTGTCGCGAACGGGCCGGTTGGCGTGGGCCGCCATCGGCCGCGCCCGCTGCCGGCGCTCGACGCGCAGCGCGATGAAATGGGTTGCCGCCATCAGCGCCAGAGCGCCCGTCGTCATCAACGTCAGAATGGTCATTTCAGCCTCGCTTATATCGGCCTCTTAGGGGCCGTGAACCCGCTTTCATGGCAGGAACAGGCGGTCGTCATCGACCGCAAACGCAAGTTACCAACACGGTTAGGATAGAGATTTCTAGCGTTTCCGCTATCGCTGGAATTCGCTAGTGTCAGAGCGTGTCGCTCATGCTGCCGCCGATTTCCCAGACCGGCTTCAGGGTGGGGTAGGTGCCTGTCGGCATCTGGCCAGCATAGGTCTGCAGCGCGCGGCGAACGCCGGCCGGGCGTTCCGGGGTGGCCATGTTCGCATAGGCGACGAAAAGGGCCGAAAAAGCGATGACGTTGATGAGGGTGGTAAGCGGTTTCATGGTCGTTGGCTTCGTTTGAAAGGACCGGATCATCCGGTTCGTTGAAGCCAATCTCGGTCAGGACGCGGTTTTTCGCGGTTCCCCATGAAACAGGAAAATCAACATCTTGCGCCGCTGCGATCATGCTGTTCCCGCAGGAACAAGAAAGCCGCCGCCCCCATGGAAAAACGGCTCACGGCGATGGTCGCCGAATACCCTTTTGCCGCTTTATGCTCTAAGGTCGCGCAAAACCTGAACGAGAGGATGTTTCGATGATTGGGCTGGTGATCGGCGCTGTGGTGATCCTGTATCTGATTTTCATCTATAACGGGCTGGTCAAGGCCCGGCAGGTGAAGGAAGAGGCATGGTCCGGCATCGATGTGCAGTTGAAGCGCCGCGCCGACCTGATCCCCAACCTGATCGAAACGGTCAAAGGCTATGCAGCCCATGAAAAGGGCACGCTGGAGCAGATCGTCGAGCTGAGGAACAAGGCGCAGGCCGTGCCGCAAGGCGATGTCGCCGGCCGCGCCCAGGCGGAAGGTCTGCTGAGCCAGGCGCTCGGCAAGATATTCGCGCTTGCCGAAGCCTATCCCGATCTCAAGGCCAACCAGAATTTCTCCGAATTGCAGCAGTCGCTCGAAACCATCGAGGAAGAAATCCAGATGTCGCGCCGCTATTACAACGGCGCCGCCCGCGATCTGAACGTCAAGGTCGAGAGTTTCCCCTCGAACCTGATCGCCGGCCCCTTCGGTTTTGCCAAGGCGCCGTTCTTCGAAATCACCAACGAGGCCGACCGCGCGGTTCCCTCCGTAAAGTTTTGAGCCGTTCTTAAAGCGCCGATGGCTTGCAATCGAGGCGTTGCCTGCCGATAAGAACGGCGCGACCTTGCACCCAAGAGATTTCAGCATGAGCAAAGACCAGAAACTGACCGTCGTCCCGCCGTCCCATCCGCTGAAGGGACGCGTCAGCCCGCCCGGCTCCAAGTCGATCACCAACCGCGCTTTGCTGCTCGCCGGCCTTGCCAAGGGCACGAGCCGCCTCACCGGCGCGCTGAAAAGCGACGACACCCGCTATATGGCCGAAGCCCTGCGCGCCATGGGCGTCGAGATATCGGAGCCCGACGACACCACCTTCGTCGTCACCAGCACCGGCAAGCTTCTGCCCCCGGCAAAGTCGCTCTTCCTCGGCAATGCCGGCACCGCGACCCGCTTCCTGACGGCGGCTGCAGCACTTGTCGAAGGCGAAGTCATCGTCGATGGCGACGAGCACATGCGCAAGCGCCCGATCGCGCCGCTGGTCAAGGCGCTGACGGCGCTCGGCGTCGATATCCGCTCCGAAACCGGCTGCCCGCCGGTGGTCGTTCGTGGCACTGGCGATTTCGGGGCCGACCGGGTCGAGATCGACGCCGGCCTTTCCAGCCAATATGTCTCGGCGCTGCTGATGGCCGCCGCCGGCGCCAGCCGCCCGATCGATATCGTGCTGGCCGGCGACGATATCGGCGCCCGCGGCTATATCGATCTGACGGTCGCCGCCATCCGGGCCTTCGGTGCCGAAGTCACCCAGCCGAGCCCGTCGGTCTGGCAGGTGCAGCCGACCGGCTACACCGCGACCGACTACCTGATCGAGCCCGATGCCTCGGCCGCCACCTATCTCTGGGCGGCGGAAGTGCTGACCGGTGGCGAGATCGATCTCGGCGTCAAGGCGACCGCCTTCTCCCAGCCGGATGCCAAGGCTTACGACGTCATCGCCAGCTTCCCGCATATGCCTGATGTCATCGACGGCTCGCAGATGCAGGATGCGATTCCGACGCTTGCCGTGCTCGCCGCCTTCAACGAAACGCCGGTGCGCTTCGTCGGCATCGCCAATCTGCGCGTCAAGGAATGCGACCGTATCCGGGCGCTGTCGACCGGCCTCACAAACATCCGCGCCGGCCTCGCCACAGAGGAGGGCGACGACCTGATCGTCGCCGCCGATCCGAGCCTTGCCGGGCAGCTTCTGCCGGCCGATATCGATACCTTCGCCGATCACCGCATCGCCATGAGCTTTGCGCTGGCGGGGCTGAAGATCCGGGGCATCACCATCCTCGACCCGGCCTGTGTCGCCAAGACCTATCCGCGCTACTGGGATGAGCTTTCGTCCCTCGGTGTGGCGCTGGAAGGCGACCGCCCGGATATCTGAGTAAAAAATCGCCGCCGGAGGGAAAGGCTTGATGAACCGACTGATCGAGGCATTCGGCATGATGCTTTTCCTGCTGGCCGCGCTCATCGCGTCCAGCGCCTTGGCCGAGGAGGTGATCACCTCCTACCTCTCGGCGATCACTCTGGAAAAGAGCGGCAGCCTCGCCGTCGTCGAGACGATCAAGGCGAATGTCGAGGGCAGCCGCATCAAGCGCGGCATCTATCGCGATTTCCCGCTGACCTTCGTTGACGAGGATGGCCGCAGCCACAAGGTCGGTTTCAAGCTCCTGACCGTCACCCGCGACGGCCAGAGCGAGCCCTACCGCACGGAATCCATTCCGAACGGCATCCGCATCTATACCGGCGATGCCGACGTGCTGCTCCCGCCCGGCGAGCACGTCTTCGAGATCGGCTACGAGACCGACCGGCAGATCCGCTATTTCCCTGACCATGAGGAGCTTTACTGGAACGTCACCGGCACCCAGTGGGCTTTCCCCATTGAAGAAGCGGCGGCGACCGTGACCCTGCCCGATGGCGTGCGGGCTGAGGCGCTTGATGTCTTCACCGGCGGTTACGGCTCCCGCGACAAGAATGCGACGGCGGTGGAGGAAGGCCCCGAGGTGGTGTTCACCACCAACCGCCGCCTGCAGCCTGAGGAAGGCCTGACCATCGCCATCAAGCTGCCTAAGGGCAGCATTGATCCACCCTCGGCTTCTGCGGAAAAGCTCTGGTGGCTGAAGGACAACATCGCCCCGGTGCTGGCGATCTCCGGCCTCGTTATCGTCGTGCTCTATTATGCCCGCATGTGGCTGAAGGTCGGGCGCGATCCCGCCCGCGGCGTCATCGTGCCGCGTTGGGATGCGCCGGACGATATCTCGCCGGCCCTGGTCAATTACATCGACAACAAGGGCTTTTCCGGCCATGGCTGGACGGCGCTCTCGGCCGCCGCCCTCAATCTTGCCGTTCAGGGCTATGTGGTGCTCGACGACCTGAAATCGTCCCTGACCATCGGCGCCACGGGAAAAACGCCGCCGGCAAAGCTGCCGACCGGTGAGGCCGTGCTGATGCAGGCGGTGACGGCCAAGGGCGGCAAACTCACCATCGACAAGGCCAACGGCAAGACCGTGCAGAAGGTCGGCGCCGATTTCCGCAGCGCCATGGAGAAGGAACATCGCAACCGCTACTACCTCGCTAACACGCTCTATGTGGTCGGCGGCATCGCCCTTTCCGTGCTTTTCCTCGGGGCGATCTTCATCCTCGGCGATCTCGACGAGAGCAATATCGCCGTCGTCCTGGTGCCGGCCATCGGCTCCGTCGTCGTGTCGATCGTCGCCATCGGCTTCGTACAGAATTTCCGCCAAGTGCGCGGCCTGTTTGCCCGCGCCCGCACCATCCTGTTCTTTGCCTTCTTCGGCTTTGTGCTCTGCTCCAGCGCCATTGGCCTTGCTCCGATCGTTTTCGATGCGGCGGTCGGGAGCCACCAACTGCCGCTGTTGATCGCCGTCTGCGGCATCATCATCGCCAATCTCCTGTTCTATTATCTGATGGGCGCCCCGACCCCGCTCGGCGCCCGGATGATGGACGGCATCGATGGCCTGCGCCAATATCTGACGCTCGCCGAAAAAGAGCGGATGAACATGGCCGGCGCCCCGGAAATGTCGCCGCGCCATTTCGAAAAGCTTCTGCCTTACGCCGTGGCGCTCGGCGTCGAAAAGCCCTGGGCGGAAACCTTTGACCGCTGGCTGCTCGCCGCCGCCGCCGGTGCCGCCGCTTACCAGCCCGCCTGGTATCACGGCGACATCTTCTCGGCCGGCTCCTTCGGCGATCGCATGGGCGGCTTTGCGGGCTCGATGGCCAGCACCATGACCGCCTCCTTGCCCCCGCCGCCGAAGAGCAGTTCGTCCGGCTTTTCCTCGGGCGGCGGCTTCTCCGGCGGTGGGGGCGGCGGTGGCGGCGGTGGCGGCTGGTAACGCCGCTTAACCGCGTGACTTTTCATCCACGGCTTGCTAAGTCCGCCGCACAATCCGAACAATCGCAAAGTGCCCGCCATGCCCGATCTTCTGCTTGAACTCCGCTCTGAGGAAATCCCGGCTCGTCTGCAGCGCAAGGCTGCCGGCGACCTGAAGAAGCTGCTCACCGATGCGCTGGTCGAAGCGGGCCTCACCTATGAGGGCGCACGCGAATACTGGACGCCGCGCCGGCTGACACTCGATATTCGCGGCCTCAACACCCGCTCCAGCGATGTGCGCGAGGACATCAAGGGGCCGGCAACGTCGGCGCCCGAACAGGCGATCCAGGGTTTCCTGCGCAAGGCGGGTCTTGCCTCGATTTCCGAGGCGCATGTTCACTCCGATCCGAAGAAGGGCGATTTCTACGTCGCCCATGTTGTCAAACCCGGCCGCCCGACCGAAGAGATCGTCGCCGAGGTGATGCCAGGCATCATCAGAAATTTCCCCTGGCCGAAGCCGATGCGCTCGGGTGCCGCTTCGGCAAAACCCGGCTCGCTGCGCTGGGTGCGCCCGCTGCAATCGATCGTCTGCCTGTTCGGGCCGGAGCATGAGGAAACCCAGGTCATCCCCTTCGAGGTCGATGGCATTGTTGCCGGCAACGTCACTTATGGCCACCGCTTCCACGCACCGGAAGCCTTCACCGTGCGCCGTTTTGCCGATTACATCGAGAAGCTGGAAAAGGCCAAGGTCGTGCTCGATGCCGAGCGGCGTAAGCAGATCATCGCATCCGATGCTGCCAATATCGCCTTTGCCAGCGGCCTTGAACTGGTCGAGGACGAAGGCCTGCTGGAAGAAGTCTCCGGCCTGGTCGAATGGCCGCAAGTGCTGATGGGCACCTTCGAGGAGGATTATCTGGCGATCCCTTCGGAAATCATCCGTCTGACGATCAAGACCAACCAGAAGTGCTTCGTCACCCGCATTCAGGGCGAGGAAGGCCTGTCGAACAAGTTTATCCTCGTTTCCAATATCGAGGCGAAGGACGGCGGCGCCGAGATCATCCACGGCAACGGCAAGGTCGTGCGCGCCCGCCTGTCGGATGCCAAGCATTTCTGGACCCGCGACCAGGGCAACCTGCCGGACCTCCAGACGCTGGAAGCCTCCGCCGCGAAATTCGATCTCGACCTCACGAAGCCGCTCGACCAGCGCATGGCCAAGCTCGACGCGCTGAACGTGACGTTCCATGCCAAGCTCGGCACGCAGGGCGAGCGCGTCGCCCGCATCCAAAAGCTGGCTGCCGAACTCGCCAAGGTCACCGGCGCCGATCCGGCATTGGTCGATCGCGCTGTCGTGCTCGCCAAGGCCGACTTGCGCACCGAAGCCGTCGGCGAATTCCCCGAGTTGCAGGGCGTCATGGGCCGCAAATACGCTACCCTGCAGGGCGAAAACCCCTCCGTCGCCACGGCCATCGAAGATCACTGGAAGCCGAACGGCCCCTCCGACCGTGTGCCGGACGACAAGGTCGCCATCACCGTCGCGCTCGCCGACAAGCTCGATACGCTCGTCGGCTTCTGGGCCATCGACGAAAAGCCGACCGGCTCCAAGGACCCCTATGCGCTCCGCCGCGCTGCGCTTGGCGTCATCCGCATGATGCTGGAGCGGAAGGTGCGTCTGCCGCTCGCGACCGTCGTCTCCGATCCCGATCTCCTCGCCTTCTTCCATGATCGCCTCAAAGTCTACCTCCGCGATCTCGGCGCTCGCCATGATCTGATCGACGCCGTGCTGACGCCGGATGCCGATGACCTTTTGATGGTCGCCCGCCGCGTCGAGGCGCTGACGGCGTTCATCACCTCGGAAGACGGCCTGAACCTGCTCGCCGGCACCAAGCGCGCCACGCAGCTTCTCGCCGCCGAGGAGAAGAAGGGCACGGCGGTTGCCGAGACGGTCGATCCGTCGCTGTTCAAGCTCGATGCCGAAAAGGCGCTCTATGTGGCCGTGACCGAAGCGGCAAGCGAAGCCCGTCAGGCGATCGCCGGCGAGGATTTCCGTGTCGCCATGGAAGCGCTGTCGAAGCTCCGCGGCCCGGTCGATCAGTTCTTCGCCGACGTGCTCGTCAATGACGAGGACCCGGCCGTGCGTGCAAACCGTCTGGCCCTGCTCGGCCAGATCCGCGCCGCCACCGGCACCGTTGCCGATTTCTCCAAGATCGCCGGCTGACCGCGATGACGGGGGCGAAAATCCTCGTCAGCGCCTGCCTGATGGGCCATGCCGTCCGCTATGACGGCAAGGCCAAGCCACTGATCCACCCCGCGCTCGACCGCTGGCGCGAGGAGGGACGGCTCGTCACCATCTGCCCGGAAATGTCCGCCGGCATGCCGGTGCCGCGCCCACCCGCCGAAATCGCCGGGGCATGCAATGGCGTCGATGTTCTGCAAGGCCGCGCCGCGGTTGTGGAAATCACCGGCGGCGATGTCACGCAGGCGTTTATCGATGCTGCGCAGAATGCGCTGGAGTTGGCCCTGCGGCAGGATTGCCGCTACGCGCTACTGATCGATGGCAGCCCGTCCTGCGGCTCCGGTTTCATCTATGATGGCAGCTTTTCCGGCAACAGGCGGACGGGCGAGGGCGTCACCGCCGCCCTTCTCAGGCAAAACGGTATCGAAGTCTTTTCCGACAGGGATATCGGTCAGCTCGTCCAGCGTCTTGGTGAGTGACGTCTGTCTTCAGTCGATGCCCTTGTAGCGCAGCGCAATGTTCGTGACCGTCAGGAACACGCCCCAGGCCAGAACGAAGCTTCCGAACGAAAGCCCGGCGGATTTCAATCGCGATTGCTGGCCCTGGCTGCGGAAGAAGAAGTAATTCGACAGCAGCAGCCAGCATTGCGCTGCGAAAAGCAGCGCTACCACGGTCAGGTTTTCCGTATGCGATATCATCACCATCGTCAGCGATGTGATCATCGCGAAGGGCGCGGAGATATAGCATTGCTGGTTGAAGGGGATCTGTAACGACAGCCGCGTCACCGGGCCGGGCGTGATCAGGTCGTAGATCAGCGCCGAGGTGATCGGGAAGATCGAATAGATGACGACGCGGAAGAAGATCAGGTTCAGCCATGAGGCAGAGATATATTGGCCGGTTGCGGTCTGCCCGGCGCTGGCGAGTTCCGCCTGCGAAACCGGGGCGATGAAAGCCGCGATCACGATCGACAGGAACAGGAAGATCGACGGCTTCATGCCGCTGTCGAACGAGACGTTCTCGTCGCGCAACGTCTCCGCGCGGGCATAGGCCATCATGTGATTGGGCTGGAAGATCACGCGAAGCAGCGTGTAAGGATAAAAGATCAGCCACATCAGAAGCTCGAAAATCAACTTCTCGATGGACTTGCCAATATTGAAGACGTCCATGAATGATCCTGCCGGCGAGGGAAGAGTATCGCGGGGCTATGTTGCATCGCTTGCGAGGCGCAGCAAGATCGGCTGGAAGGCAGAGGAGGGGAAGACTTGGGTGAACCGGTCAAAAAATTGCGCCCCTGCTTCTCTTCAGGGGCGCAATTTCCGCCTTGGAGGCGATGCCCGTACTGCTCATTCGCAGGCGAGGGCAGGGACCACTTGATAGTGCGTCATTTTAAACGAAGTTGGTAATTTTCGAGATCAATTTCGTGTGATCGGGCTTCTTCGACCGTTGCAGCGGCAAGATCGGCTGCCGAATCAGCACTTAACGACGCGGTCTTGGCGACAGGATCGACGCCGGGCGTCAGCGAGATCGAGGCGGACGCTTCGGCGGCTGCCGGGATCGGATCGATCACCACGGCGGCGGCTTCGCCCTTGGCGAGCTTGGCGGCTTCCGCTGCCTTGATCACATCCTCGGATGCCTTGGTCACGAACAGCACCGGCGAGCCGCCGAGCCAGGCTTCCGTGCGCAAAAGCCGCATTTCGCCGTCGATTTCCTTCATTTCCACCCGCTCGGTGCCGTCGCCGATATCGGGCACGACGTAACTTGTCGATTTCTTCACGACCGGAGGTGGGCAATGTCCGCAGGGCATCTCGGTGACGCTGACGACATGGGCATCGCCTGTCGCGATCGCCTCGATGGACGAGGCATGGGTCGAGGCAGCGGCAAGGCCGATCAGGCTGAACAAAAGAACGCGCATGGACGGTCTCCCTACAAGATAGGGGACCATAGGCCGCTTACCGTTACCGTCCCGTCAGGAGAACTGGTAAAGATTCAATGAACGCTCATTGGCCCTGTTCGCGGGCGACGGCCCGCCAACCGATATCGCGGCGGCAAAAGCCGTTTTCCCAGCGTACCTTGTCGACGGCGTCATAAGCCGCCGTCTGCGCTGCACCGGTGCTCTCGCCCATGGCGGTGACGTTCAGCACCCGGCCGCCGGTCGCGACCAGCGTGCCGTCCTTCAAGGCTGTGCCGGCATGGAAGACTTTGGCGCTTGCGGTGTCTGCCGGCAGCGCCTCGATCGGCGTGTTCTTGTCATAGCTGCCCGGATAGCCCTTCGATGCCATCACAACGGTCAGTGCCACCACGTCGCGCCACACGGCATCGAGCCTGTCGAGGCCTCCGGTCGCGGTGGCGTAGAGCAGCGGCAGGAGATCGCTTTCCAGCCGCATCATCAGCACCTGGCATTCCGGATCGCCGAAACGGACATTGTATTCGATCAGTTCCGGCCCCTTGGCGGTGATCATCAGGCCGGCAAAGAGCACGCCCTGGAAGGGATGGCCGCTATCGGCCATGCCGCGGATCGTCGGCTCGATGATCTCCTTCATCGTGCGCGCCACCATCTCATCGGTCATGACCGGGGCAGGGGAGTAGGCGCCCATGCCGCCGGTGTTCGGTCCAGTATCGCCGTCGCCGACGCGCTTGTGGTCCTGCGCCGAGGCGAGCGGCAGCGCATTCACACCGTCGCAGAGGCAGAAGAAGCTCGCCTCCTCGCCATCGAGATAGGCCTCGACCACGACTTCCGCCCCGGCCGCGCCAAACGTACCGGAAAAGCAGGCGTCGATGGCGTCCAGCGCTTCGTCGAGCGTCATGGCAACGGTCACGCCCTTGCCGGCGGCAAGGCCGTCGGCCTTGATGACGATCGGCGCACCCTGTTCGCGCACATAGGCCTTGGCCGGCTCGGCAGCGGAAAAGCGCTGATAGGCGCCGGTCGGGATGTCGTACTTGGCGCAGATATCCTTGGTGAAACCCTTGGAGCCTTCGAGCTGGGCGGCCGCAGCCGAAGGGCCGAAGACGGCGATGCCTGCGGCCCGCAACTTGTCGGCCAGACCGGCGACGAGCGGCGCTTCCGGGCCGACGACGACGAAATCGATGCTCTCATCCTTGCAGAAGGCGAGGACGGCATCGTGATCGTCGGTATCGACCGGAACGATGGTCGCTTCTTCGGCTATGCCGGGGTTGCCGGGTGCGGCGTAAAGCTTCGTCATCAGCGGCGATTGGGCGAGTTTCCAGGCCAGCGCATGCTCGCGTCCGCCAGAACCGATCAACAGAACCTTCATCGCCATCTCCCGCGCTATCGATGTCCGTGCGGTTAAGGCGAGGGGTGCGGAAGGTCAAGGGGAAAGCGGCCGAATGAGGCCAAAGCGGGCGGCCGCAAAGGGTTTTACAGGGGTTGATGCCGACTCAGAGCAGGCTGTCCACGCCGATATGCCGGTCGCGGCCGCTCACCAGCTGGCGTTGGCCGCTCTTGCCGGCAAGCGCCGCCGTGCGCTTCAGCGACCAGATGCCGAGGTCTTCCAGCGTCAGCGGCTTGGAGATCAGGTAGCCCTGGTAGTTGTCGCAGCCGGCGGCGGAGAGAATGGCCATCTTCGCGTCCGTATCGACGCCTTCACCGATCACCTGCATGTTCTGCGCGTGGCAGAGGGCGATGACGGCCTTGAGGGCCGGCAGCATTTCCTCGCGGGCGAGGTTTTCCACCAGCGCCCGGTCGAGCTTGATGGTGTCGGCGGTATATTCGATGATCTGCTGCATCGAGGTGTAGCCAGCGCCGAAATCGTCGATCGAGATGCGGAAGCCGCGGGCGCGCAACGCCTCGATGTTCTGCCGCAACTGGTCTCCCAGCGTCACGGCATAGGTTTCCGTCAGCTCGATCTCGATAGCGCCGGCCCGTACACCGTGGCGCTCCAGACATTCGTTGAAATGCCCTGCAATGGATTTCGAGTGCAGCTCGGCCGAGGAGATGTTGATGGCGAGCGTGGTGCCGGTGCCGAACAGCCCCTGCAGCGCCGCGTAGTCGCCCATGGCGCGATCGATGACCCAGCAGTCGATCTTGGTGAACTGGCCGGAGCTTTCGGCGATCGGCACGAATTCGTCGGGCCGGACATTGCCGAGCGTCGGCGAAACCCAGCGCAAAAGCGCCTCGCAGCCCACCACCTTGCCGTGCCCGTCAACGATAGGCATGTAGACGAGATGGAACTGCTCGTCCGGGTCCACCACCCGCAACTCTTCCTGGATGAGGCGCACCCGGTCGCGCTTGACCTGTAGCGCACGGGAAAAGCGGGAAGAGCGGTTCTTGCCGGTGGTTTTGGCCTGATACATGGCGGCATCGGCATTGGAAATGAGTTCGGCGAGATTGGCGGCGTCATCGGGGCAGATCGCGACGCCGATGCTGGCCGTCACCGGATATTGCTTGCCGCGCACCTTAAAGCCGCCGTCGAAGAGGCGCAGGATGGCGTCGCAGGTCTCGCGTACCGTGCCGTCGCCGGGCGCAGATTGCAGCAGCACCGCGAATTCGTCGCCCGAAAGCCGCGCGAGCACGCCCGGCGGCAGGCCGCGGCGGTCAACGATGTCATCGACGCTTTCGCGCAGCTGTGCCGCCAGCTTGCGCAGCAGCTCGTCGCCCACGTCGTGACCGTGCTTGTCGTTGACGAACTTGAAGTGGTCGATATCGATGAACAGCAGGCTGCAATGACGGCCGCCTTCGACCGTCTCCTGCACGATGGTCGCCGCCAGGCTGTTGAAATGGGCGCGATTGCTGATGCCCGTCAGCGCATCGGTCCAGGAGGCATGCTGCACCAGCTTCAGCGCGCGCGACGACTGGTCGTGCAACTGCTTGATATTGCCGGTGAGGCGGCCGATTTCGCCGGCCGAACCCGTGTCGAGGATGCCTTCGCTGCGGCCGGTCATCACGGCGGTCACCTGCCGGTCGAGCGCGGAGATCGGATTGGTGATGAAGCGGGTGATCAGCCAGGCCATGAGGCTCACGCAGATCACGCTCATCGCCAGCGCGCCGAGGCCAAGCAGCAACTTCAGCCGGTCGAGCCCGGCGCCGCCGTGGAAAGCGACATCGTCGAGGGTGAGAAACAGCGAAGGCGCCAGCCGCACCCCGGCCGCCAGCCTGTCGTGCCAGACCGAAGACGTCATCGTTACGAGTTCGGTGCGGGCGCCATATTCGAGTTCGAGGTTACGCTTCATCGCCAGGAACTGGGCGGGCTCGACGGCGACCTGGATCAGCAGCGCATTGTCCCGGCCTGTCGGCAGCGGCCGCGCCAGCGTCGTGCGATCGACGAATTCCGAATAGACGATCAGCGGCCGCATGTCCGGTCCCTGCAGGAACGCCCAGTCGCGCAGCTTGGCGTTGCGGATCAGTTGCTTGGCGAGGTTCAGCTGCGCCTTGCCGAGTTCGGCGAAGGGATCGTCGCTGTTTTCAAAATAATAGAGCGGCGTCAGGTTCGGGTCGATAATGGTGAAGGAGGTGAATTTCTTCTGGTCGTCGGAGAGCGAGCGCACCGTCTGCTGAAGACGAAGGCCGAGCGCGTTGTTGCGGTAGCTCTCATCCGTTTCCTCCAGGAAAAGGCGGATCGCGTTGCCTTCGAGGATCGAATAAAGCAAGCTGCGGCTCTGGCTCATGTCGTTGCGATAGAGCGCCGCGAGATGATCGAGCTGCTGGGAAAGCCGGGCCTGTTCCAGGTTTTTGATCGAATGGCTTTCGGTGAGATAGACCGCGACGGCCGCGAGCAGATAGCCGGCAAGCACGACCGGGAAAATCAACAGAAATGCGCGTTTGCCGAGGGTCACTGGAAATTCGCCATGGAACTGATGATGCGGCGGCGGGTCTGGATCGACTGGATGCTCAGTTCCTCCTGATACTGGCTCTTTGCCAGGATATCGGCCGGCGTATAGATTTCGGGATTGTCGCGGGTTTCCTGCGGAATGAGCTTCAGCGCCTCCGTGCTTGCGGTCGGCATGGCAAGGCTCTCGGCATTTTCTGCAGCACTTGCGGGCGAGCCAAGATAGTCGAGGAATTTCAGCGCCAGCGCCTTGCGCGGCGAATGGGCGGTCACCGACATGCAGTCGAGCCAGGACAGCGTGCCTTCCTTCGGCACGGCATAGCGCCACACGCCGGGCGTTCCCGCCTTGGTGTTCAGCACATGCTGATCTCCGCTATAGGCGAGCGCCATGTAGATGTTGCGGCCGATCTCCGGGTTCTGGATGGCGGTGATGATGTAGTCGTAGGTCAGCACGAAGGGGGCCTGTTTCTTCATCACCTCGAAGGCGGCTTTCAGCGTGTCGTTGTCATTGGCGTTGATCGATTTGCCGAGCAGCGCCAGCGGCGCGACGAAGGCCTCGTTGTGATCGTCATACATGGCGATGTGCTTGCGAAGCTCAGGCTTCGGCGCCATCAGGTCTTTCCACGAGGTAGGCGTTTCCTTCACCATGTCGGAGCGGTAGACGATGCCCATCGTGCCCCAGAGATAGGGAAGCCCGTAACCGGCGCAGCGCAGCCGCCATTGCGGCCCATAGTCCTTGAGAACGGGGAGATTGGTTTCCTTCAGCGGCTCCAGCACGCCGCGATTGCCGAAGAGCAGTGCCGCGTTTTCGCCGACGACGGCAAGGTCGATGTTGCTGGCGGGGTCGGAGAGGATTTCATCGCGCGCATCGCCGCTGTCGTAATAGGTCTGGCGGACCTCGATGCCGGTTTCCTGTTTGAACCTGTCGAGAATGTCCTGATCAATATAGGATTCCCAGATCAGCAGGTTGACGGTATCGGCTTTCGCCGCCGTCCCGCCGAAGGCGGTGCAGATCAAAATCGAGGCGGCAATCGTTCTGTTCGTCATGGCCCGTCCCTGGCAGCCTTGTCATCGACTTTAGGGAGTAAAGTTTGATGAATGCTTACGGCTGGGTGCATTTTTGCCGTCGCGGTTGTAGTGCGAATTTCAGGTAAGGCTTGAATATGTTGTCTTTTTCAGCGAGGGCTCGCCTTGGCGCGCGGCCGGTGCCACATATAGGCGAAGCTTGGGAGGATGCCGTGACCTATCTGCTTTTGAAAGCCCTTCATATCATCGCCGTCATCACCTGGATGGGTGGCATGGTGCTGTTGTCCGTGGCCTCGCTTTGGCTCGCCAAGGCGCCTCTTCCGCGCGGGGAGCGGGAAAATTCGGTGATATCCGCAGTGCGCAGTTGGGATAGGAAGGTGACCAACCCGGCGCTCGGCTTCGTCTGGCTGTTCGGGCTCACCATCGCCTGGCTTGGCGACTGGTATTCGGATGCCTGGCTGCATGCAAAGTTCGTGGTGGTGATCGTTCTTTCCGCCTTGCACGGAAATCTGACGGCATCCTTCCGCCGGATGGAAAAAGACCCGGCACGTCCGGTGCCGGGTCATCTGCCCTATGCGGCGGCGATCACGTTCGCGGGCCTGCTGATTATCGTGCTGCTGGTGGTGGTGAAGCCGTTTTGAGGGCTTCGTCGCCCCCTCTCGCCGCCCCTCATCCGCCCTGTCGGGCACCTTCTCCCCGTAAACGGGGAGAAGGGATATGCTGCACTTCCGCAGTCCTCTAACGCCTCACCGATGCCGCGGGATTTTCGGCAGGAAGACCGTGAGAATGCCGAGCAGCGGCAGATACGAGCAGGCCGAATAGACGAAATCGATGCCCCTGCTGTCGGCGAAGACGCCGAGCACTGCCGCCCCGATGCCGCCGGCGCCGAAGGCGAAGCCGAAGAACATGCCGGCGATCAACCCGACCCGACCCGGCACCAGTTCCTGCGCGAAGACGACGATCGCCGAAAAGGCCGAGGAGAAGACCAGGCCGATGATGACGACGAGAACGCTCGTCCAGAACAGGTTGGCATAGGGCAGCATCAACGCGAAGGGGATGACGCCGAGGATCGAGAACCAGATGACGAAGCGCGCGCCGTAGCGATCGCCGAACGGTCCACCGAGCAACACGCCGGCAGCGCTCGAGCCGAGGAACAGGAACAGCAGCAACTGCGCGCTCTGCAGGTCGAGCCCGAACTTCTCCATGGTGTAGAAGGTGAAGTAGCTGGAAACGCTCGACATATAGATGTTCTTGGTTGCGGTCAGCAGGATCAGAACGACAAGCGTCATCATCACCTTGCCGCGCGGCAAGGGCAGGGTGCGGCTCACGGCCGGGCGATGGCTGTTGGCGCGACGATGGCGGGTATACCAGCTGCTGACGAAGGACAGGATGACGAAGCCGGCAAGCGCGATCAGCGAGAACCAGCCGAGGCTGCCCTGTCCGCGCGGCACGACGATGAAGGCGGCGAGCAGTGGCCCGATCGCCGTGCCGGCATTGCCGCCCACCTGAAACAGCGACTGGGCCAGGCCGTGACGTCCACCCGAGGCCAAGCGGGCGATGCGCGAGGATTCCGGGTGGAAGATCGCCG
Source organism: Rhizobium sp. Root1212 (assembly GCF_001424985.1). GTDB lineage: Bacteria > Pseudomonadota > Alphaproteobacteria > Rhizobiales > Rhizobiaceae > Pararhizobium. Next base: position 519,430 of record NZ_LMDA01000001.1, on the reverse strand, counting down.
AGCCGAGACCGATCAGGCTGGCCGCGACCAGCAGCAGCGGGAAGGAATGGGCGTTTGCCAGCAACAGCAGCCCGGCGCAGGTGCTGAGCATGCCGGCCGGCAGCGAAAACGGCATCGGCGAGCGGTCGGTGACGACGCCCACGGCCGGCTGCAGCAGCGAGGCCGTCACCTGGAAGGTGAAGGTCAGAAGACCGATCTGCATGAAATCGAGCGCATAGTTCGCTTTCAGGAGGGGATAGAGCGAGGTCAGCAGCGACTGCATGATGTCGTTGAGCATGTGGCAGACGCTGACGGCCACGATGACGGAAAATGCCGTGCGCTCCGCGCTGATGCTGTTGCCGGCCGATATGCTTGCCATCTCGATATCCTTGGTCTTGGTCAGGCTTGATCGCGCCTCTCTACAGCGATTGCGAATGGCCTGCTTTTGTGCTCTGGTCTTCTTTTTACGCGAGTGGGCCAAATGCGTGTCATCACCCTGCCTCACAAGGATGCAAAGGACGAACTTCAGCACCAGCAAAGCCTCTCCTGGATTGAAGAGAGTGGCGAGGCTGTGCTGGCGCTCGGGCGGAATTATCCGGCCGGGTTTCGCGTGCCGCTGCACAGCCACACCAAGACGCAGCTCTGGTGTGCGCGCGAAGGTGTGGTGTTGGTAGGCACGGCGCGCGGCAGCTGGATGCTGCCGCCGGGCCACGGTCTCGTCATTCCCGCCGGGCTGGAACATTCCACCGAAATGGTCAGCGACGTGCGCATGCAGTCGCTCTACGTCGAAACCACCGTGGTTGCGGCCGACGATCCGCGTGTGGTCGAGGTCACGCCGCTTGCCGGCAACCTGATGGAAGAACTGGTGCAATCGGACGCGCATCCGATCGCCGAGCGGCGCAAGCGGCTGATCATGGAGCTGCTGCTGGACGAGGTCGGCCGGTTGCCGGAGCGTCCATTGGGCCTGCCGTTTCCCGCCGATGCCAGGCTCGCGCGCCTCTGCCATCATTTCCTGAAACGGCCGGCGGCCAATGCAAGCATCGACGACTGGGCGGTCGAACTCGGCATGAGCCGTCGCTCTTTCACCCGCTTCTTCCGCGCGGAAACCGGCCTGAGCTTCGTCACCTGGCGCCAGCAGGCCTGCCTCTTCGCCTCGCTGCCGCGGCTTGCCGAGGGGCAATCGGTGACGACGGTAGCGCTCGATGCCGGCTACGAGAACATCGCCGCCTTCACCACCATGTTCCGCCGCATGCTCGGCAGTTCACCCAGCAACTATCTGAAGGCGCGGGTAGGGTAGGCGGGAAAATAAGACCCCTCCCCACAGGGAAGGGCGATCGCATATGAAAAGCGCGGCTTGCACTTCCCTTCTCCCCAGCGGGGAGAAGGTGGCCCGCAGGGTCGGATGAGGGGGCGGCTGGCACGGAATTTGTGGTGAAAGCCCCCTCATCTGCCCTCCGGGCATCTTCTCCCGCTGGGGAGAAGGGGACACGCGGGGATGCTCGCCAAGCCATATTCGATAGCCCAGCCCTTGTGGGGTGGGACCTATCCTTACCGCCCACCGGCCCGCAGCTGCGTCAGGCTCAAGAGCGTATCGGCGCTGATGCCGCCGCCGCTGTTGCCGGACAGCACGAGCGCGGCTGGGGAAACGTCGGTGTTGTTTTCGAGATCGTAGAGCGAGGTGAATCGCGCCAGGAGCTTTTCCAACTTTTCCGGGTCGTGCAGGTCCTTGATGTCGATCACGCGGTTTATGTAGTCGTATTGCACGTCCACATCCGCGCTCGCCATTTCCTTGGGAATGCTGAAGGTCGTCTGGATCACCTGCAGCAGCGCGCTGTCGGCCAGCAGGTCATAGGCACTGCCGACGCCGGAGGCCATGCGGCGGAAATAGAGCGCCAGACGCACGCCGGCATTCTCCTCGCCCTCCTGCTCCTCCAGGGTCTGGTTGTAGTAGAGGTCTTCGGTTTCCAGCAGGCCGCGGCGGGTCTGGATGCTGCTCTCGGGCTTCGTCACATTGCCTTCGGTGTCGAAGTTGAACGAGGCGACCAGTTCGCGGTAGCGGGTGTCCGGCTCGGTGTTGATGGCGCTCTTCGGGTCGTTCAGATCCGATTCGAACATCTTGCGCAGGTAGCCCGGTTCCACCGTTTCCGGGTCGATGCCGGCGGCCACGAGCACGAAATCCGTCAGCCGCTTGTTCGAGAGGAAATCATCGAGATTGTCGATTTTCTCGATGGTCGAGCTGTAATATTTGGATTCCTCCGTCGCCTTCTTCTTGTCGTCCTCGGTGCCGAACTGGCTCTTGGCGACGACATAGGCCTTGGCCGTCAGCAGGATTTCCGATTCCGATTGGGCGAGCGTCGGCGAGCCGAGCGAACCGTCGGCATTGAAATTGAACGCCTTGGCGAGATCGGTATAGCGGCTGTCCTTCAGCGAGTTGGCGTAGCTCTTGGGGTCGGTGAGATCGCTGGTCAGCACCTTCTTCAGCTTTCGCGCGGTATCGCCCTCGTCTTCCAGCCCGAAGGCCTTCAGCACCAGCGTCATGATCTTGCTGTCGCCGAGGAAGTCGTCGACATTACCCACCGTCGACATCAGCGTCTTGAAGGAGGAGATCAGTGTCTCGTCGGCCTCGTCCTGCTTGTCGTTGTAGCGGGACATCCAGCCCTGCGACGTCTTGGCCATCTGAGCCGCCGTCTGCGCGGTGTTGCCGCCCGCAACGGTGCCGTCTGCCTGGAAATTGAAATCGGCGGCGATCTGCTTGTAGACGGCATTGTACTGGCCGCCCTGGGTATTGGCATAGCTGGCAGGGTCGGAAAGATCGCTGGTGACGATGTTCTCGAAGGTGCTCGTCAACGTGCCTGCCGGCAGGCCATAGGCAGTGACGATATAGGAGAACAACCGGCTGTTGGACTTGATGTCGTTGACGGAAGTGACCGTCGCCATCGTCTGCTCGTAATAGGTCTTGTTGAGCAGGGCCGCGGACGACGAGGTGCGCGGCTGGCGGAAGACATAGGCCTCGCTCACCAGCGATTTGTTGGCTTCCGACATCGGCAGGTCGCCGGAAGCCAGCGTGCCGTCCGTCTGGAAATTGAACATGGCGGCCAGCGGCGTGTAATCCGGCGCATTGGCGATTGCCTGCTGATACTGGGCGATCTGCACGCGGGCCGAGCTCTTCGGGTTTGCAAGGTCCGCAGCCGAGGCATTGGCGGTGATGAGGTCGATCTTGGTCTGCAGATTGTTCTTGTAGGCGGCGGCCTGCGTGTTCACGTAGCTGTTCGCATCGTTCGGATCGCTGGTGACGATGCCCTTGAAGTGCGAATAGGACATGTATTTTTCGTCGAGGCCGAAGGCGGTCAGCACGTAATCCTTAAGCCGGCCGTTCTGCCAGAGCTGATCGACGGTCGTCACCTTGTCGAGGGCTGCCTTGAAATAGGCCGTATCGGCTTTGACCGCATCTTCCTGGTTCACCATGCTCTGCTTGTAGAGACCGATGACGTCCTCTTCCTGTGCGTTACTTTGGGCCACACTGGTCGATTTCGAGAAACTGAAGGCCATGGCGAAATTGCGGTAGCGATCGTCGCTCAGCTTGTTGGCATAGCTGTTCTCGTCGTTGAGGTCGCTTTCCAGCACCTTCTTCATGAAGGCCTTGGCATAGGTCATCTCTTCCAGGCCATGGGCTTTCATGGCGTAGGAGTAGAGACGGTAGTCATCCATGAACGCCTCGATGGATGTGACCTTGCCGATGTTTTCCTTGTAGTATTCGGTATCGCGCGCCACCTGCTTCTGGTCGGCCGTGCGCTCAAGGCTGCGCTTCATGTCGCGGGTGATGAGATTGTAGTCGATATAGGTGGAAACCATCTGCCGCCCGCCTGAACCTGCCGGAAGCGCTTGAGAAGCGCACGATAATGCCGCGCGCCTGAGGGCGTGCACAATGAGATTGCCACCTTCGCGCGCGAGCCTTGCGCGTGGCTTTTGACGGGGCAAACCGGCGCAATTTTCACGATCCCGTTCACCGCTTCTAAACCCTGCCGGGTCGGCTTTTGCTAACCATCGGGAAATGCAAAGTTTTTTAACTGCGATTTTTAAGCGGTCCCAAACGGCCGCCGCTTATCGTCCAGACCACAGAGGACGCGAAGTCCCGGAAAGAGAAGACCGGAAACCGGCTCTCAAGGAAAACAAGGGCGATAAGAAAATGGCAAAGACACTCTCTCAACCGGCATGGGTTGAAAACACCTTGCGGCTCGATCCGATGCGCTTTCCGCAGCAGGCAACGTATCGCTTGCCTGGACAGCCGAGCGATGTCACGATAAGCCTCGACGAGCGGGGTGCCGTTTTGCGCAAGATTCTGCCGACCAGCGGCCTGCCGCTGTCGATCGCCTTGCCCTCCCGCGCTTTCAAAGGGGTCGCCGCCCGTGCGATCGACCATGGCGATGGAGAAGTGACCGTGACGCTCGAATTGCATCATGACGATCCAGATCTGTGCATTCCGCTGCTGGTCGCCCACGACCTGTCCGACATCGCCGCCGACTGGCGCGCCTGGGCGGAAGCCTACCGGACGCCGATGCTGATGGTCGAGGCGGACGGCGTTGCCCGCCCGCTCGAAGAGCATCTCGGCGAGGTCCGCACGAGCGATATCAAGCCGCGCCGCCGCCATTCGATGTTCAAAGGCCGCCGCCCGCGCTTCCTGATGCGCCGCACCACCGGCAGCCTCGGCGTCAACATGAAGATCGCCGGCCGCGAGATCATCGCCCGCAGCTGATTCGTTTCCATGACTCCAGCGGAAAAACCGGCCGTTCCCTGCGGCCGGTTTTTCCGTTTTGGTTTCAGCGCTTTGTCCGGCCGAGGCCGGAAAATCCGGCAATTGCCTTGTTCACGCCACATGCCGTTTCCACACTGGCCGCGCCTGAAGGAGGAAGACTCATGCTGAGATTCTTTATCGCGCTGTTCAGAGGCATCCGTATCGGCAAAAAGAAGGACCCGCGGCAGGAGCCGAGCTGGGCCTGACCTGATCAACACCGTTTCCGCTTCCCGCACGGCGAAACGGCATGAGCTTAATGCGGTGGACCTTGAAGCCCCTGTCCGATGATCTCGGCAGGGGCTTTCTTTGTGTCAGAGCAGACGAACGGGAAGGGCGGCGACGAGACCCGCGAAGATGATCAGCCCGACGATGTTGTTGAACTTGAACAGCGCCAGGCACTGGCCGGCATCGTGGATGTCGAGCACGAGGATCTGGTAAAACAGCAGGATCGCCGCGGCAAACAGCGCGACATAGGCGAGGAAGCCTGCGCCGGCCGCCATGAAGGAAAACAGGATCAACAGCGTCGTGATGCCGTAAAGCCCGACCAGCCATGGCCGCGGCCGGTCGCCGAAACGGCGGGCCGTCGACCGCACGCCGATCAGTTCGTCGTCTTCCCGGTCCTGATAGGCGTAGATGGTGTCGTAGCCGATCGTCCAGGCGACGGCGCCGGCGTAGAGCAGGAATGCCGCGCAGCTCAGCGTGCCGAACTCCGCCGACCAGCCCATCAGCGCGCCCCAGGAAAAGGCAAGCCCGAGGAAGAATTGCGGCCAGTCGGTAAAACGCTTTGCGAAGGGATAGATCGCGACGACGGCGAGCGACAGGATGCCGAGGACGATCGAGAAACCGTTGAACTGCAGCAGCACGACGAGGCCGACAAGCGCCTGCAGCACAAGGAAGATTTTTGCGTGAAGCCGCGAAATCCGGCCCGATGGCAGCGGCCGCGAGCGGGTGCGCAGCACTTCCATGTCGATATCGTGATCGACGAGATCGTTATAGGTGCAGCCGGCGCCGCGCATGGCGACCGCGCCGACGAAGAACAGCAAGAGATGGCAGACGAAGCGGCCAAACGAAAATGTGCCGAGACTTGCCGCCGCATTCGCCGCCAGCCCGGCTGACCAGAAACAGGGCCACAGCAGCAGCTGCCAGCCGATCGGCCGGTCCCAGCGGGCAAGCTGCGCATGGGGCCACAGCGCCCGCGGCAGGACGCGGTAGACCCAGTTGTTGGAAGGCGCGTCGTAGACGCGGCCGGAATCGAGGCTGGACGTGTTCATGCCCCTGTTTGCCGCCGATGGCAGACAGGGTCAAGCGCCTCAATCCAGCGAGAAATCGAAACGATAGGTGGCGGACAGGCCGACCATGAACTGGTTGCGGCTGCCGCGTTCCTTGACGAGGCTGGAATCGGCCGCCGGTCCCTTCAGCCGCTTATATTCGGCAAAGGCGCTGGTATCGAGCTTGTCGGTCGCCTGCCAGGTGATGGCGGTGCCGACGCCGACCGAATTCAGGCCGCCGGAGGGCTTGTATTCGGAAAGGCCCGAGGCGGCGGCTTCCGCGCCGTTGACGCCGTAATAGGCCTCGAAATAGTCGCTGGTCGCGGCCGAAAGGCGCGGGCCGGCGGATACGCGGATATTGTCGGTGACGTCGACGAAACCATCGGCCGCGACATCGGCGACGACGCCGTGATGGCTGCGGATGCCCTGGCGTACTTCGGCGCGCAGGCGCAGCCAGTCGGTCGGATAGACTTCGGCGAAACCGCCAAGCTCGCCGCCGAACTTGACCGGCGAAAGACCCTTCAGGTCGCTGGAGGTATCCCCGTCGCGGTCGAAGATCAGCTTGCCGGCAACGCCGGCCCGGAAGGCACCGGTATCGACGAAGGCGAAGGACGGATTGTCGTTGCGCGAGGAGAAGCGCACGCTGCTGCCGGATTTGCCGAGCGAGATCAGTGGCGCCGCCTGGAACAGGCGCTTGGAGGAGCCGTCATATTTCGGGCCGAGAAAGCCGGTCGCGCCGACTTTGAGATACCAGTCGCCGGACCAGAAATGACCGGCCTCCTGCGCCATCGCGGCGGGAGCGGAAATGAGGAATGCTGAAAGGGCAAACTTGAAAAAATGCTGGCGGGACAAAAGCATACTCCGGACATGACCGCTTTCCCGACCGCCGGGGAAAACCCGGCGGCCGGAGCACGGCAACGCAAAACTGAACCGATCGCCTCCTATAGGGCAGGTTTTCCTAGCATCCCGTTAACCAGCCGCGTTCAGTCTTTCTTTTCCACGATGGCTGGCGGTTGGGGAGGGGCCTTCGCCACACCTCCTACCTTTCGATCTTGAGCACCTTGTCCGGGTTCATGATGCCTGCGGGATCGAAGGCGTGCTTGATGCGCTGCATCAGGTCGATCTCGATCGGCGTGCGCACCTCGGCCAGTTCATCCCGCTTCAACTGGCCGATGCCGTGCTCGGCGGAAATCGAGCCGTTGTATCTGAGCACGATGCCGTGAACTATGGCGTTCATCTCGCGCCAGCGGCCCAGGAAAGCCTCCTTGTCGGCCCCGACCGGCTGGGAGATGTTGTAGTGGATGTTGCCGTCGCCCATATGGCCGAAGGAGCAGATGCGGGCGCCGGGAATGGCCTTCATCACGGCGGCATCAGCCTCGGCCATGAAGGCCGGAATGCTGGAAACCGGCACGGAAACATCATGCTTGATCGAGCCGCCCTCCGGCTTCTGCGCCGGCGACATACTTTCACGCATATGCCAGAGCGCCTTGGCCTGCGTCTCGTTCGCGGCGATCACGGCATTTTCGACCAGCCCATCGGCAAGCGCGCCTTCCAGCAGCGCCTCCATCATGCGCGTGGCGCTTTCGGCGGAATCCGACGTCGAGATATCGATCAGCGCGTACCAGGCATGAGGGGTCGGCAGAGGATCGCGCACGCCCGGAATATGTTTTGACGTAAACTCGACGCCGAGCCGCGGCATCAGTTCGAAACCGGTCAGCGCCTGACCCGCGAGGCTCGATGCCCGGTCGAACAGCGTAAGCGCATCGGCAACGCTCTTCAGCCCGGCAAAGGCCACCTGATGGCCGCGCGGTCGCGGGAAAAGCTTCAGCACTGCGCCGGTGATCACGCCCAGCGTGCCTTCCGCGCCGATAAAAAGGTCGCGCAGGTCGTAGCCGGTATTGTCCTTTTTCAGCCGACGCAGCCCGTCCCAGACCTCGCCGGTCGGCAGCACCACTTCAAGGCCAAGGCAGAGCTGGCGCATGTTGCCATAGGCAAGCACCGCCGTTCCCCCGGCATTGGTGGAAAGATTGCCGCCGATCCGGCAGGAACCTTCCGAGCCGAGCGACAGCGGAAAAAGCCGGTCATGCGCTTCCGCCGCCTTCTGGATATCGGCAAGGACGCAGCCGGCATCGGCAACGATGACATTGCCGACCGGATCGATATCGCGGATGCGGTTCAACCGTTGCAGCGAGAGCACGACATCGTTTTGCCCGGTGCGCGGGATTTGTCCCGCCACATGCCCGGTATTGCCCCCCTGTGGCACGATCGGCGTGCCGGTCGCGCTGGCAAGCTTCATGATTGCGGACACTTCTGCGACGCTGCCGGGCTTCAGCACCAGCGGCGTCGTTCCCTTGTAGAGCCCGCGCGATTCCACAAGATAGGGCGCGATATCCGCGGGTGCGGTCAGGGCATTGGCCGGGCCAACGATATCGGCGAAGCTGGCGATGAGTTCTGGGGACGGCATGGTCATGGGAGGACGCTCCTTTGGCGGGGCCGCTTCTTCACGTGCTGCGGCTTACCCCCCTCTGTCACTGCGTGACATCTCCCCCTCAAGGGGGGAGATTGGGGGCATATCGCGTCGAAGAGTATAAGGGAAAAGAATGATCTCCCCCCTTGAGGGGGAGATGTCAGCATCGCTGACAGAGGGGGGTAAGCCGCGGCGCGTTCGGACCAAGCTTTTCCTGCGGCCGGTTCCATTAGGTCATTTCCCCATCCCGCGGCGCAGCAGCGCGCTCGATCCGGTCGCGAATAGCCTCGCCCAAACCCTCGTTCGGAATAACCCCGAACGCAATCGTCGCAGCGCCCGAGGCATCCGCCTGCTTCATGTAATCAAACAGATGCGCCGCCGCCTCGCGCAGATTTCCGTCAGGGCTGAGATCGAGCACGACAACCGCCTCTTCCTCGCCCGCAATCTTTTCCCCGCCAAACCGGATCAATGCCTCGCCGGCTTCCACGCGCGTCGCCCCGAGCCGCACCCGCGCCCCCGGCGCATAATGCGACGCCATCATGCCCGGCGCCTCGATCGCGGCTCCAGCCGTCGTCGGCCGCTCCACGTAAATCCCCGTCAGTCTCTCGACGTCAGCGACATCGAGCCCGCCGGGCCGCAGCAGCCGTATCCGCTCGCCTTCCACTTTCAGAATGGTCGATTCCAGCCCAATTTCCGCCGGCCCGGCGTCGAGAATGAGTCGAAGTTTCCCGCCGAGATCAGCCTCCACGTGATCGGCCGTCGTCGGGCTGATCTTGCCGGAGGTGTTGGCGCTCGGCGCCGCCAGCGGCCGGCCGAAGCGAGCAATGACCTTTCGCGAAAACCCTTCGGGCATCCGTACCCCAAGCGTGTCGAGCCCGGCGGATGCCAGCGCATGCACCTTGGCATTTTCTTTCAGCGGGAGGATCAGCGTCAGCGGCCCCGGCCAGAAGGCCTCCGCCAGCCGCTGCGACAGCGGATCGAAGGTAACGTATTCCTCCGCCATGGCGATATCGCTGACATGGCAGATCAGCGGATTGAACCGCGGCCGCCCCTTCATCTCGTAAATGCGGCTGATGGCGTCGGGATTGGTGGCGTCGGCGGCGAGCCCATAGACGGTTTCGGTCGGAATGGCGACCGGAAAACCCTGCGACAGAACCTCCGCGGCGCGCAAAAGCGCCGCTTCCGGGTCGGTTCGGGTGTCGATGATCTCAGCCATGTCCTTGCCTTCAGTGCGTCTGCTGACGGCTTCTTAGAACAACAGGCGGCATCCGCAAAGGATGAAAAAATCAGAGGCTGCGGATGATTTTGCGCAGTGGCTCGTTGACGGCGCCGAGCATCAGCACGTTCTTCAGCGCCGCCTTCGGGTCGCGGGTGCGGAACAGCAGCCCGTCTTCGCGGATCTTGCGATCGACGATCAGCTTGCCTTCGTCCGCATCCTTTTCCATGGCGACGGCGAAATACATGCGCGAATAGCCGAGGCTGATGTTCTTGAAGAGCAGGTCCTTCTCGTCGACGTCGGCGAAGAAATTGGCGATGTAGAACGACCAGCGCACATCGTCGAATTCGGCGAACTTGGTCTTTGCCGAAGTCACGTGGCAATAGCCGAGATGCGGGCGGCCAGCGAGCGTCTTGTGGAAGATGATCTTCGGAAACCGGATCGAGGCGTGGAAATTGTTGATGCGCTCATGCGCCTGGGTGCCGGCGGCTTCGAGCTTGCGGCCGGTGCGCGCGGCCACGTCCTTGTGGGTGAGGTAGCGCTTTTCGGCGGGATGACCGGTGTCGTCGCGGCGCTTGATGCGGCCGGTCCGCAGGAATTCGGTATGCACGGCCAGCTTGCCGGCAGGAGCTTCCGGCTGGACGATGGATTTATCGAAATAACGCAGATCTGGCATGACCCGTACCCGTTTGCCTGCTGCGACAGCCGTCGCTGCCGGTCTTCCATGAGAAAAATCTACTATGGCGCGGTTAACGCCTCCTTCCTTCTAGCCGCCGACGGTGTTGCGAAGCTTGCGCGATGGCGGTTTCCGGAAGACTTCGCGATGTCGCAATGAGACATCGGCGCCGCGCGTTCCGGCCAGCGCGCCCGAAAAATCATCGCCTGCCGAAAATTTCATCATCACATTGTTTCCAATGGATAAATTTCATCGTCACGAATTCCGTTCCGTGTCGTCATTCTGGAACCGGCTGTCGCGGATTGACAGATGCGACACGCTGCTCTCCGCTTAAATGAAGACACTCAAGGTGCCGCCTTTATAGGGAGGGTGGAGAATTGGGAAGCCGGTCGAAATCCGGCGCTGCCCCCGCAACGGTGGTGGAGCGAACCCTCGGCAAAAGGCCACTGGAGCAATCCGGGAAGGCGTCGAGGCAGTCCGAAAAGACAGCTCCTGAGCCCGGAAACCAGCCCTGGGATGAAATTGATGTCTTGGTTGCGGCGGGCAACCGGAATGCGAAACCTGACACCGCGTGCTCTCCCGGCGCGACGACGGTTCCTTTCCTTTCCGCCAAAACTGCAAACGATGTGGCGAACAAGGAAAGACCCATGGATATCAGCAGCGAAGTCCTCCGCAAGCTCAAGACCCGGCGCGACGGCCACAGCCTCGAGCAGGCCTTCTACACCGACCCGGACCTCTACAAGCTCGATCTGGAGCAGATCTGGTACAAGGACTGGCTGTTCATCGGCCATGATTGCGAAGTGCCGAAGGCCGGCAATTATTTCACCGTGCAGGTCGGCGATTATCCGGTCGTCATCACCCGCGACCGGAAAGGCACGGTCCGCGCGCTGCACAATTCCTGCCGCCACCGCGGCTCGCGCGTCTGCGCCGGCCAGAAGGGATCGTCCGCCAAGCTTGTCTGTCCCTATCACCAATGGACCTATGAACTGGACGGCTCGCTGCTGTTTGCCCGCCAGATGGGAGAGGATTTCGACAAGGCAGCCCACAGCCTGAAGCCCATCGCCTGCGAAACCGTCGGTGGCTACATCTTCATCTGCCTCGCCGACGAGCCGATGGATTTCCAGCCGATGCGCGATCTGGTGACGGGTTACCTCGCGCCCCATAACCTGAAGGACACCAAGGTCGCCTTCGAGAGCACCATTATCGAGAAAGGCAACTGGAAGCTCGTCTGGGAAAACAACCGCGAGTGCTATCACTGCGCCGCCAACCATCCCGAACTGTGCCGTACTTATCCGGAAGCGCCGACCGCGACCGGCGTGCAGGGCGCCAAGGACGATCCGGTGATTGCTGAGCACTGGGCGCAATGCGAGGCTCAGGGCCTGCCGAGCGAGTTCAAGATGGACCGTTCCGGCCAGTTCCGCATCGCCCGCATGCCGCTGGTTGACGATGCCGAAAGCTACACCATGTCCGGCAAGCGCGCGGTCAAGCGCCAGCTCTCCGACGATGTCAATCAGGCGAATATCGGCACGCTCCTGATGTTCCACTATCCCTCGACCTGGAACCACGTGCTGGCCGATCACGCCATCACCTTCCGCGTCCTGCCGCTCGGGCCGGAGTTGACGCAGGTCACGACCAAGTGGCTGGTGCACAAGGATGCGGTCGAAGGCGTCGACTACACCCTCGACGAACTTACCCACGTCTGGACCGAAACCAACGATCAGGACCGCCAGATCGTCGAGGAAAATGCCTTCGGCATCCGCTCGCCCGCTTATCAGCCCGGCCCCTATTCGCCGGAACACGAGGGCGGCGTCATGCAGTTCGTCGAATGGTACGTCAACTTCATGACCGACCGCCTGAACGGCCGGACTGCCCCTCTGTTCAAGGTCGCATAAGATGACGATCGCCTCCTCCTTCCGCCATTTCGACGAGTTGCAGCCCTTCAACGACCGCCAGCAACTGCTGGAGTGCATCGCCGCGACCGTCGAGGCGCCCGATGTCATGACTTTCACCTTCAAGTCCGAGAAGGATGCCTGGTTCCGCTACCTGCCGGGCCAGTTCGTCACGCTGGAATTGCCGGTGACGGCGGAAGACCCGGTCATGCGCACCTACACCCTGTCCTCGACCCCATCGCGGCCCTTTTCGGTCGCGGTGACGGTGAAGGCGCAGGCAAACAGCATCGGCACCCGCTGGATGTTCGAAAACCTCAAGCCCGGCATGAAGCTCCGGGCTTTCGGCCCGCTCGGCGATTTCTCCTTCGTCCGTCATCCGGGCGAGAAATACCTGTTCATCTCCGCCGGCTCCGGCATCACCCCGATGATGTCGATGACCCGCTGGATGGCCGATTGCGCGCCGCAGACGAACGTGACCTTCCTCTCCTGCGCCCGCCAGCCGGATGATCTCCTGTTCCGTGACGAGCTTGAAACCATCTCGCGCAACATGCCGAACCTCAATCTCGGCTTCATCGTCGAGACCCACGCGCCGCGGCATGGCTGGCATGGCCTGCGCGGCCGCATCGAGACCTCGAAGCTCGCTCTTCTGGCCCCCGATTTCCGCGACCGCACGGTCTTCTGCTGCGGGCCGGAACCCTTCATGAAGGGCGTGAAATCCATGCTCGAAAGCATCGGCTTCGACATGGCGCGCCATCACGAGGAAAGCTTCCAGCCTGCTGCGGCCCCCGCCGAGGAGGAACTTGCCATCCGGGCCGGGGCGGGCGAAGCGGATGCCAACGCCGTCTCCACCATCACCTTCACCATGGCCGGCAAGGAAGCGAAATGCCAGCCGGGCAAGACCATCCTGCAGACGGCCCGCGCCAACGGTGTGCGTATCGGTGCGGCCTGCGAAGGCGGCATCTGCGGCACCTGCCGGGTGATGAAGATTTCCGGCGAAGTCGAGATGAACCACAATGGCGGCATCCTCGATGACGAGATCGAGGAAGGCTACATCCTCGCCTGCTGTTCCCGCCCGATCGGCGATGTGCAGATCGAGGCTTGAGCCGTCCCGATCAGGAAAAGCCACTGCTTTCAAGGGAAGGCGGTGGCTTTGAATACCCGCTGATGTTTGCTATCCTGTATTACAAACGGAGGTAAAAGCGATGTCAGGACGGGAATTATCAGACCCCATCACGCTGCGGCTGCCGCTGGATGTGCTGGCGGAAATCGAGGAGGTTGCCGGCATCTGCGACCGCAGCCGAAGCTGGGTCATCGTCCGTGCGCTCAAATCCTATCTGGCGGCGGAAGGTCGCGAGATCATCGAGATTGCCGAGGCGCGCAAAGCGCTGGATGCTGGCGAGGGGCATAACTTCGACGATGTCATTGCCGAAGTGGACGCGATCATCAAGGGTGCTGCCGCTTGAAGGTTACCCTGTCTCCGTCCGCGCGAGACTATGTGAAAACCGAAGCTGCCTATCTTCGCGCCCGCAATCCGCGAGCCGCGCAGCAGTTCGCAAACGACCTGAAGCGGCTGCGCGACATGCTTGGGCGGTTTCCATTGGCAGGTCATGTGACCGAAGAACTACCCGTGCGGGGCGTGCTGCGTCTGGTCATGGGCGCTTACCTCGTTGACTACGAGATGCTCGACAGCAGCATTCGCATCTTTGCCATTCGTCACGGCCGCGAACGACCGCCATCAATACCTGTTGATGACGATTTCGACTACGAAAGCGACTGAGCCTCAGAACAGAAAATCGCCCGCGTCGAGATGGCCGATCTTGACGTTCTCCAGAACGATCACGTCCCCGTTCAGGCCGTTGATCTGCACGTGGCTTCCGACCTGCTTCATGTGGTTCTTCACGAGGTCGTTGAAGTCGGTGATGCTGGCAAGGCCGGTCAGGTCGAGGATGTCGTGGCTTGCGCCGGTCGCAGCGAAATCCTTGATCGTGTCCTTGCCGTCGCCTTTGGCGAAGACGAAGGTGTCGGCGCCTGCGCCGCCGATCAGGGTATCGGCGCCGCCATGGCCCCAAAGCGTGTCGTTGCCGGCGGCGCCATTGATAATGTTCTTGCCGCTGTTGCCGTGGATCTGGTTGGCGAGGCTGTTGCCGGTGGCGTTGCTGTTGCCGCTGCCGGTCAGCGTCAAGTTCTCGAAATTGTCCTGCAGCGTATAGGTTGCGCTGGACTTGACGAGATCGGTGCCTTCGCCGGCCTTTTCGACCAGCTTGGTCGCGGTGCTGCTGATGACGTAGGTGTCGTTGCCCTTGCCGCCATGGATGCTGCCGGTCACCTTGCCGATGAGACCCTCGAAATAGTCGTTGCCGCCGCCGAGGTAGACAGAGCCCTTGATCGTGCCGGAATTGATGACCTTCTGCACCCCGTCGCCGCCGAGGAAGGCGATGCCGGTGCTTTCGACCAATCCGCCATTCTTGAACTGCGACGATGCCGTGCCGGAAAAATCGATGGCGGCGATGCCGGCCTTGGTGGCGGTTATCGTGCCGGTATTGGTCAGCGCCGCATTGCTGCCGTCGATGGTGACGCCGCCGGCCGCCTTGATCGTTTTGTTGTTGGTGATGATGGCATTGTCGGCATCGACGGAAATGCCATAGGCCGCCGAGGTGATGAGGCCGTTGTTGGTGACCTTGCCGCCGTCACCGGTCAGCACCACCGCATCTTTCACTGCATTGATCGTGCCGCCATTGTTGGTGACGATTGCCGACGCGCCCTTGGCGATGATGGCCGAACCCTTGGATGAGGTGATCAGCCCGTTGTCGGTGATTGTGGCCTTGGCGCCGGACGAAACGATCGTATCGGTCACGGATTTCAGCGTGCCGTTGTTGGTCAGGATCGCCGAGAGGCCGGAAGACACGAGGGCGCTCGCCTTGCTGGAACTGGTTTCGCCATTGTTAGTGAAATTGGCGGAGGCACCGGAAAGCACGACGGCATTGGCCGCCGCCTTGGTGGTACCGTTGTTGATGACCATCTCGCTCTTGCCGCTGGCAATGATGGCCGTGCCGGTCGAGGAGACGAGCAGGCCGTTATTGACGACCTTGGTCGCGGCACCGCTGACGGAAAGCGCCGTCTTCACCGCCTGGATGGTGCCGTGATTGACGAGTTCCAGGCCGCCGCTGAGGATATTCATGCCATAGGCCTGGCCGTCGATCTTGCCGGTCTTGCCGACCACGAACAGGCTGTTGCTGTCGGCGACGGAGGTCGCGCCGAACTGAACGGCATAATCGGAAGCCGAGAGAAGATTGCCGTTGATGTAGAAATTGCGGTTCGTCGCCGTGCCGGTCGCGATCAGCGCGGTGCCGGGCGTGGAGACGGAAACGTTCTGATTGACGATCAGCTCGCTGTTCGACAATGGCACGGATACGGGCGTCGTGCGGTTGCTGGTGATTACAATCTTGGTCGTCATCTGCTCATCATGTGCAGTGGTCTTTCAGGGAAATCCTTAGACCATCCTGCGGGAAAGCGGCGAAAAACCCGTCCGCCGGCCGCGGCATTCGCGCACCGTGGTAAACATATGCTTGCGTCGCGGCGGAAAGACAAGCACCGGCGCCGCACGGCAGTATCCCTAAAACTGGGGATGCGGGCGTCATTCGTTGCGGCGGCGAGAGCTATCCAGGATATTATCGGCGATCCTGATCGATGCCGTCAGCATCAGATCGACCCCGATGCCGCCTCCCGAGGACGAACTGGCCTTGCCGGATGCGACCAGCAGGAGCTTGGGCAGCGGCTTTTCCGGCAGAAGCTCCCCCTTCGCCCATACCTGCTTCAGCGCGGCGGGAGACATGGCCGCGACATTGACGTCGATATCGTCGAGCGTGCCGGCGACACGGTAAGGGCAGCGCCGCTTGCCGCAGTTGACGGCCGCGGAAAATTGCCAGAGCGCATAACTGTCCCAGTTTCCCATCGGAAAGACATCGCGGATGCCCGGTTTGTAGCGCGCATACCACAGCGGCAGCCGCGAGAGGATGGGATATTGGCCACGATGCTCGGCGATGAATTTTGCAGTCGAATGGTTGGTGTAGAGCATCGGATAGCGGCCGGTGCGCGTCTTGATATGGCCGGCAAAGATGCCGGCATCCTCCAGCGACATGAAATTGTCCGGGTCGATGCCCTCGATGTCGAGCACCATCAGCTCGTCGTCGCGGGGCGTGGCATAGTCGAGGAAGTGGTTGGCCTGATCGATGGGGTTGCCGGGCCGGGCGAGGTGATAGGCCCCCCACAGCAGCCCGCGGGACCGGGCCAGCATCCGCCGCGTCTGGTAAAGCTCGCGGCTGACGGCATATTTGCGCCACATGGTCCGGCAGTGGTTAACGGTATCGCCATTGTGGTCGCCGCTGCAGGAAAAGCTTTCAGGCAAGCCGTCGGAGGCCTTGGAGATGAAGCCGGCGATGCGCTTGTCGGTCGCCATCGCATCCCAGTCGATGATGTTCATCTCATAGGCATCGATCACGATCGCATTTGTGACCGATTTCCAGGGCGCGATATCCCGTGCCTCGACGTTGCTCGCGCCAAAACCGGCCGCGAAGGCGACAAGGCCGAAAAGCCCGGAAACAATCGGTTTGCTGCGCTTTCCCATGTCGCCCAGCCTGCGCGGATCATAGTTAACGAAGCGTAAATTAGCGCATCACGATTTTTCGCGAGGCGAGCGGCCGGCGAGGAAATGGAACAAAAACAAAGCCCGGTCGTTTTTACAGGCAATAAGATCAACGATTGAACCCGTGGAGACCCGACCATGCTTCGCCTGAACAAGATCATCCCCGCCGCGCTGTCGGCCGTATTTCTGATATCCTCGGTCGTGCCCTCGCAGGCGCTGACCAATATCCCGATCCCGACGAGGGCGGAGCGGCCGGCGGATGTGCAGGACGTCCAGTATCGCCGCGATTATGAGAGGCGCGACTATCAACGGCGCGGCTACTATCGCGACGGCAGCCGTTATTATTACAACGGCCATCGCGGCTACAATTACTACCGTCCGGGCTACCGCGAATATAACGGCTACTGGTTCCCGCTTGCAGCCTTTGCGACCGGCGCCATCATCGGCGGCGCGATCGCCCAGCCGCGCCCGGTTCCGAGCTACGGCAACTCCCACGTCCAGTGGTGCGCAAACCGCTATCGGTCGTACCGCGCCTACGACGACACGTTCCAGCCGAACTACGGCCCGCGTCGCCGCTGCGTATCGCCCTACTGATAACAGTCTCTCAGCACGAACTGGGCCGGAGTTTCTCCGGCCCTTTTTTATGCCTTAGAGAATGCCGATCCGCTTCAGGATCATCCAGGCAAAGGCCATCGACATGACGATGAACAGGCCCGCCACCAGCGTTCCATGAAGGCCTTCCGCCAGCGGCAGCCCGCCGGTGTTCATGCCGAAGAAGCCGGTGACGAGCGTAGGCGGCAGGAGGAAGGCGGTCATCAGCGACAGGATGTAGAGATGCCGGTTGGTCTCCGAGGAGAGCTTGCTGTCGATCTCTTCATGCAGCAGCCGCGCCCGTTCCTGCAGCGCAAACACGTCGCGATCGACCGCTTCCAGCCGGTCCGAAAGCCGCTCCGCCGCATCGAGAAAGCCGGGCGGCACCTCGTCTTCCTCGGATGTGCCGACGCGCCGGAGCAGCGCCAGTAGGGTGCGCAGATGCCGGTGCAGCCGTACTGCCGTCCGCCGCAAGGGTGCAAGCCGCGGCTGGCTGTTGTGCCCTCCCTCGCCATAAACATCGTCCTCGATGATGTTCAGCTCTTCCGTCAGTTCCAGCACGAGACTGATCAGGGTGCGCTGGAATTCGACGACCATCATCTCGAAAAGATCGATCGGCCGGGCGCAGCGCACGCTCTTTTCCACGCTCGCCTTCACCCGGTCGATGCTGCGCAGCGGATGCAGGCGCGTGGTGATGACGAAGCGGTCGCTGACGGCGAAATGCAGCCAGCCGATGGTCTTGGTCTCGGCATCGAAGGTGCGCTCGAAATCGACCAGCGTGCCATGCACGATATCGTCGGTGACGGCGACGGCCGCCTGCGTATCGTGGCTGGTCAGCGTGGCGATGACTTCGGGCGGCAGGTCGAAGAGGGTTTCGATCAGCCCCGGCGTGCGGGCGTCGCTCAGCGCCAGATGCACCCACACCCAGCCTTCGCCGTTTCCCTTCAGGCTTTCCAGCGAAGAATCGATGGCGATGCGGCTGCAGCGCGGTTCGCCGGGGACGAAACGATAGGCCCAGACAAGCCCCGGAATCTCACGCGACAGCAGGTTCATGCGGTTCTTTCCCTGACGGATGGCGGCACGCAAGCGCGCCCCCGCAGAGGCTTATGCGGCTTTCATGACAGTTTTGTTACGGAAGGCCGATGGGACGGCCATCGTCTGGCTCGGTTTCCCTTCTCCCCGCCTGCGGGGAGAAGGTGCCCGAAGGGCGGATGAGGGGCAGCAGCCTCAACGTTCTCCGGGATGAGGGTCTAGCCCCTCACCCTAACCCTCTCCCCGCAGACGGGGAGAGGGAACGATACGGGGCAGGACCCACGCCCTGTATTGACGTTTACGTAAAAATCAATAATTTCCCCGCACGGAGACATCGCCTGTTGCCACGGGCGAGGCTATCATGGACGAGGGCAGGAGGAGACGACAATGTACAAGGCGCCGGTCGAGGATATTCTTTTCACGCTGAAGCATGTCGCCGGCCTCGACGCCGGGCTGGCGGAAGGTGACTTGGGCGATCTCAGCGACGATATCGTCGATGCCGTCGTCACCGAGGCCGGCCGCTTCGCCAGCGATGAAGTCGCCCCGCTCGCCGCCATCGGCGATAGCCAGGGCTCGAAGCTCGTCGATGGCGAGGTGAAGACCCCGGACGGCTGGCGCGACCTCTATCGCAACTGGGCGGCCGGCGGCTGGAACAGCCTGACGGCGGATGCCGAATATGGCGGACAGGGGCTTCCCCACATGCTGCACATCGCCGCCATGGAAATGTGGAATGCCGGCGCCATGGCCTTCGCGCTCGGCCCGATGCTGACCATGGGCGCCATCGAAGCTCTGGAAAAGCACGGCTCGTCCGATCTCAAGGCCACCTATCTCGAAAAGATGATCTCCGGCGAGTGGACCGGCACGATGAACCTGACGGAGCCCCATGCCGGCTCCGATCTCGGCGTGCTGAAGGCCCGCGCCGAACGCCGCGACGACGGCAGCTACCGCATCTTCGGCCAGAAAATCTTCATCACCTGGGGCGATCACGATTTCACCGACAATATCGTCCATCTCGTGCTCGCCCGTCTCAACGACGCGCCGGAAGGTACGCGCGGGATCTCGCTCTTCCTCGTGCCGAAATTCCTCGTCAATGAGGACGGTTCGCTCGGCGAACGCAACGATCTCTTCTGCCACGCGCTGGAACACAAGCTCGGCATCCATGCCTCCCCCACCTGCACCATGATCTATGGCGACGGCCGTTTCGGCGCGGAGAAGGGCGCCATCGGCTACCTGATCGGCGAGGAAAACCGTGGCCTCAACTGCATGTTCACGATGATGAACAATGCCCGGCTTGCCGTCGGTGTGCAGGGTGTCGCCATGGCCGAAGCCGCCACCCAGAAGGCGATTGCCTATGCCCGTGAGCGCACGCAAGGCAAAGCGCCGGGCTATCAGGGCAAGGGCATGAGCCCGATCATCGATCATCCCGATATCGCCCGCACGCTGCTCACCATGAAGGCGCTGACCCAAGGCGCCCGCGCCATCGCCTATAGCTGCGCCCACGCTGTCGACAAGGCGCATCATCTGGAGGGCGACGCTGCGCGTTTCTGGGCCGACCGCTCCAGCCTGCTCACTCCGATTGCAAAATCCTTCGGCACCGATGCCGGCGTCGATGTCGCCTCCATGGGCGTGCAGGTGCATGGCGGCATGGGCTTCATCGAGGAAACCGGCGCCGCCCGCCTGCTGCGCGACGCCCGCATTGCACCGATCTACGAGGGCACCAACGGCATTCAGGCCATCGACCTCGTGACCCGCAAGCTGCCGATCGGCAATGGCGACCATGTGCGCGGCTTCATCGTCGAGTTGGCCAAGATCGCCGGCAGTGTCGGCGCCTCCAATCTCGATGGCTTCGGCGAGACCAAGGACCGGCTGAACGCCTCGCTGCGCGATCTCGAAACCGCCACCGTCTGGTTGCTCGAACGCCTCGCCGCCGGCGAAACCGCGGCCGCGCTTGCCGGCGCCACCGCCTACCAGCGCCTGTTCGGCCTGACGCTCACCGGTATCTATCTTGCCAAGGGCGCGCTTGCCGATGCCGGCGACGGTCAGCAGCCGGCCCGCATCGCGCTCTGCCGATTCGCCGCCGAAAACCTGATCGGCGAGACGGCGGCGCTGAAGCAGAGCATCGTCTACGGCGCCGAAAGTCTCGCCGCCGCCCGCATCGCCCTTGGCTAAGGACCTATCATGACCGACGACGTGCTTATCGAACGCCCCGAAGCCTTTCCCGGCGTCGAGGTCATCCGCTTCAACCGCCCGGCCAAGAAGAACGCCATCACCAGCGCCATGTATCGCAAGATGGCCGATGCCCTGAAGGCGGCATCAGTCGATCCGGCGGTAAAGGTGGTCGCCTTCCTCGGCACCGAAGGCTGCTTCTCCGCCGGTAACGACATGAACGATTTCATCGCCGTTGCCATGGGCGGTGCGATGGGCCGCGACGTCGTCGATTTCCTGAAGGCGCTGGCTGGCATCGACAAGCCCGTCGTTTCCGGCGTGGATGGCCTTGCGATCGGCGTCGGCACGACCATCCACCTGCATTGCGACCAGACCATTGCCTCCGCTCGTAGCATGTTCCGCACGCCCTTCGTCGATCTGGCGCTGGTTCCGGAAGCCGCCTCCAGCCTGCTCGCACCCCGCATCATGGGGCACCAGCGGGCTTTCGCACTGCTGGCGCTGGGTGATGCGTTTTCCGCCGAGGAAGCGCTCGCCGCCGGCCTCATCCGCAAGATCGTCGCGCCCGAATCCGTTGAAAGCGAGACACTGGCGCTCGCCGCCCGGCTCGCCTCTAAGCCGCCGGAAGCACTCGCCATCGCAAGACGCCTGCTCAGGGGCGACCGCGCCGATGTGCTTGCCCGCATCGACGAAGAGGCGGTGCATTTCGCCAGTCAGCTGAAGAGCGCCGAGGCAAAGGCCGCCTTTGAGGCCTTTTTGCGGCGGTGATGGTGTTCTGAAAAAGACACCTCCCCACAAGCGGGAGGGAGCCTGCGGAGCGGGTTTTGGCCTCGGCGTTTAAACTTCCGCCCCTTGTGCGGAGAGTTGGGGAGGGACCTTTCCCACCACCCGCGCACGCCCTCGATCCGCCCTGCCGCCTCGCGCTCCGGTCGTGTGAGCCGGATCAAATTTAACGCGACCTTAAGTACGTTCGCTTACCCTGCGGCCATTGATGCCGTCCGCATGATGCGGGCGTTTGCGCCCTTTGCGGCATGTCCCGCCATTCCCCGGAAAATTTCCGCCCACCCTCAAGCTCCGAGCCCACTCGCTCGTAACGCATAAGGAAGGCCCGCCTTGCTCCGCAGTTCCAATCTCATGACGCGCATCCTGATCGCCGCGTCGCTCGTCGTCGTCGCCGCCTTTGCCGGTTTCTCGACCTATATCGACAGTCTCCAGCGCGCCGTCGCCACCAAGGCCGTCGAGGACAACCTTTCCTCCTCCGGCAAACAGGCCGCCGAGAGCATTGCCAACTGGCTGAATGCCCGCGTGATGCTGACCGAATTCGCCGCCGACGTGGCGGGCAAGTCGGCCACTCCGGAAGATATCCTGAAGGGCTTCAATACGCCGCTGATGACGCGCGAATTCGCGATGGTCTATTTCGGCGACGAGAACAACGGCAGCTTCACACGCCTGCCGCCCGGCGAAATGCCGGCAGGCTTCGATCCGCGCAAGCGCGGTTGGTACAAGGATGCCGTCAAGCTCGACGGCCCGTTGCTGACCGACCCCTATAACGACGCCTCCACCAACGAACTGGTGATCAGCGCCGCCGTTCCGGTCAAGCGCGACGGCAAGCTGGTCGGCGTCACCGGCACGGACTTCCCGCTGCAGGGCCTGCTCGGCATGATCGGCGACGTCGATCTCGGCGGCATCGGCTCAGCCTTCCTCGTCAACAGCGCCGGCACGGTTCTGGTTCATCCCGATGGCAAGCTGGTTTCCAAGTCGCTCGCCGACGTGTTCCCGGCCGAGACCCCGGCCGTCGACGGCAAGGGCCTCCTCGAAACCCAGCTCAACGGCAAGCCGGTTCTCGTCAGCTTCCTGCCGGTAAAAGGCCTGCCGGTCGGCAACTGGATGCTCTGCCTCGTCGTCGATCGCGATCTCGCCTATGCCAGCATCGGCGAATTCCGCGTCGCCGCCTCCATCGGCACCATCGTCGGCGTCATCGTCATGGTCGGCGTGCTCGGGATGCTTCTGTCCAGTCTCGTCGTCCGCCCCGTCGTGCGTATGACGGACGTGATGACCAGACTCGCCCGCGGCGACGTTTCCGAGCAGATCCCGGATGCGGACCGCAAGGACGAGATCGGCCACATGGCGGCCGCCGTCGCCGTCTTCCGCGACAACGCCATCGAGCGCACCCGCCTCGAAGGAGAAGCCGAACAGGGCCGCACCCTGTCGGAGAAGGAGCGCCGCGAGCGCGAAGCCCAGAAGGCACGTGAAACGGCCGATATCCAGCACGCCGTCGATGCGCTCGCTGCCGGCCTTGGCCGTCTGGCGGAAGGCGATCTCGGCTACCGGATCAACACCCCGTTCGTCGCCCATCTCGACCGCCTGCGCGCAGATTTCAACGGCTCGGTCGCCAAGCTGCACGATGCCATGGCGACCGTTGGCGACAATGCCCGTGCTATCGATGCCGGCGCCCACGAAATCCGCCAGGCTGCCGACGATCTCGCCCGCCGCACCGAACAGCAGGCAGCCTCCGTCGAGGAAACCGCCGCTGCGCTGGAAGAGATCACCACGACGGTCAAGGATTCGGCCCACCGCGCCGAGGAAGTCGGCGCGCTCGTCTCCCGCACCCGCACCGGTGCGGAAAAGTCCGGCATGGTCGTCCGCGATGCGGTCAACGCCATGCAGGGTATCGAAAAATCGTCCGGCGAAATCTCCAACATCATCGGCGTGATCGACGACATCGCCTTCCAGACTAACCTGCTTGCGCTCAACGCCGGTGTCGAAGCCGCGCGGGCCGGGGAAGCCGGCAAGGGCTTTGCCGTCGTGGCACAGGAAGTCCGTGAACTCGCCCAGCGTTCTGCCAATGCCGCCAAGGAGATCAAGACGCTGATCACCGCTTCCGGCGAGCAGGTCCGCTCCGGCGTCGCTTTGGTCGGCGAAACCGGCAAGGCGCTCGAAGTGATCGTCGCGGAGGTGCAGGAGATCAACACCCACATCAACGCGATCGTCACCGCCACCCGCGAACAGTCGACCGGCCTGCAGGAGATCAACACGGCGGTCAACACCATGGACCAGGGCACCCAGCAGAACGCCGCCATGGTCGAGGAACAAACCGCCGCCAGCCACGGCCTCGCCCAGGAAGCAGCCGCCCTCAACGCGCTGCTCTCCCAGTTCAAGCTCGGCGACACGGGGCAGGTTGCGCAGCGCCAGCCGGGCCATGCCCGCCGGGCTGCATAAGCGGAAGCGACATGCCCAAATACGAAAGGCCCGGTTCGTCCGGGCCTTTTTGCGTTTGGGGCTGGAATGAAACCCCTCCCCAACCCTCCCCACAAGTGGGAGGGGGCTTACCGAGGTTGGCGGGACTCTGAAGCCAAAGCTTGCTCCATAGACTCCCTCCCCCTTGTGGGGAGGGTTGGGGAGGGGTTTCCATCTCCGCACAATTATTGTTGCGTTTCACTTCTCCAGCGTCGCCACCACTTCCACATGGCTCGACCACAGAAACTGGTCGATCGGCGTCACCGATGTAATCCTATAACCAGCATCGACAAGGATGCGCAGGTCGCGCACCAGCGTCTGCGGATTGCAGGAAACGGCGGCGATCTTCTTCACGCCCGAGCGCGCGATTTCGCGGCACTGCGCTTCCGCCCCCGCCCGCGGCGGGTCGAAGACGATGGCGTCATAGACCTTGAGTTCCGAGGCCATCAGCGGCCGGCGGAAGAGGTCGCGCTTCTCGATCGTCACCGGCTTCAGCCCCTGCGTGTTGCGGGCGGCGAAATCCAGTGCCTTCAGGGCCTTGTCCTCGCCTTCCACCGCATGAACGCGGGCCAGGCGGGCAAGCCGTAGCGAAAACGTGCCGGAGCCGGAAAACAGATCGGCCACCCGCTTTGCCTTGCCGACATGGCGGATGACGAGATCGGCCATGGCATCTTCGCCCGGCTTCGTTGCCTGGGTAAAACCGCCCGGTGGCGGCGAGACCTGCACGCCGCCGAAATCGATCAGCGGCTTGATCGGCTCGACGAGGATTTCGCCATCGACGGACACCCGCGCTACGCCGCGCACCGAAAGCACGGTTTCCACCACCTTGCGGCGTCTGGCATCATCGAACTTCTTGATGCCTTCGGCCGCAAGATCGAGCCCGGTCTGCGTCTCCAGAACGGTGAGCCGGAACGGCTCGGCATTAGTGGCCAGCGCTTCGGCAACCGTCCGGATGATGGCAAGCCGCGACACGATGCCGGGGCTTGCGATGGGACATTCTGAAATCGAAACGATGTGATGGCTTTCCGGCGTGTTGAAGCCGAGCAGCAGCTCCTTTTCCGTGCGCCGCGCGGTGAACACGACGCGGCGGCGTTCGCCGGGATGGGCAAGTACCAGCGGCGCGACCTCGGCGGCAAGCGCCTTGGATTTCAGCGCATCGATGACGATCTGCCGCTTGAAATCGTGATAGAGCGCGTCGCTCGCATGCTGCAGCGAACAGCCGCCGCAGGTGCCGTTGACGCCGTCCGGCCCGAAATGCCGACACTTCGGCGCAACCCGCTCCGGCGAAATCTCGCTCATCGACATGACGGTGCCATGGGTCTTGTTGACGGCAAGCGCCGCCGTCTCGCCCGGCAGCGTGAAGGAGACATAGACGGGACCGAAGGGTCCGCGCGCCACGCCGTCGCCGGAAAGGCCGAGCTTTTCGATGGTCAGGGTTTCCGAACTCATGCCTCGTCCTCGCCGTCTTCTTCGTCCAGCGGCTTGCGCCCGGCGAGCAGAAATTCCTCGTTGCCGTCGCCGCCGGCGATCGGCGAGGGGATGAGGCCGAGGCTTTCCCAGCCCATATCCTCGACAAGCCAGCGTTCAAGCTCCGCTGCAACGGCCGGCGCGGTGGAGGGGTCCTTCAGAAGCCCCGCCTTGCTGATCGCCTCGCGTCCCGCCTCGAATTGCGGCTTGACCAAGAGCACGCAATGCGCGCCCGTCTCGGCGAGATCGAGCGCCGGTGGCAGGGCGAGCTTCAGCGAGATGAACGAGACATCCGAAACCACGAAGGAAATCGCGCGGTCTTCCAGATAATCCTCGTCCAGAACGCGCGCATTCAGTCCCTCGATATTGGTGACGCGCTCGTCGCCCTCAAGGCGCGGATGCAACTGGCCATGGCCGACATCGACGGCGATCACATGGTTTGCGCCATTGTGAAGAAGGATTTCGGTAAAGCCGCCGGTGGAAGCGCCGATATCGAGACAGTCGCAGCCTTCGGGCGAAAGCTTGAAATGCTCAAGCCCCGCCTTCAGCTTCAGCGCCGCGCGCGAGACATAGGCCTGCACCGGATCGTCGATTTCGATTTTGGCGTCTTCGGCGATATTGGCGCTTGCCTTGGTGACGAGCTTGCCGTCGACGGTCACGGTGCCGCGCTGGATGGCGTCGCGGGCGCGCGAGCGGCTGGCGACGAGGCCCCGATTGAGCAGCAGCTGATCGAGGCGAAGGGAGATTTTGGAGCTGTTCGACATGGCCCGTCATGACCTGTCGGCCCAAGGATGGCAAGGCTTTTGGCCCAGCGGGGCAAAATATTGGCGCGAGAACATGAGCCATGCCGGGAAAAATGCCGATTGCTAAAATTCTACCGACCGGATCGGCGGGAAGAGTAACGATTTTGCCTTAAGCACTTAGGCGTGACTGCGTGGTGGGACAACAACAGCAAGCTCGGGGACGGGAATGAGCAAACAGCGGGAAAACAGGATCGACCTTTTGCGAGGTCTATCGCTGCTGTTGATTTTTATCGGCCATGCGGAATTCACCTTCTCGCTCGCCTTCCAGCATTCGCGCGGCTTCTGCGATGCCTCCGAGATGTTCGTACTCTTGTCCGGCATGTCGGCGGCGCTCGCCTACTACCGGCCCGGCGCCACGCTCATGGTCGAGCGGCCGTGGAAGCGGGCCTGGCGGCTGTACCTTGTCCATCTGCTGCTCTTCGCCGTCATGGCGGCGGTTGCCGCGGTCGCGCTCGGTTATTTCCGGGCTGCGGCAAAGGCCATCGACATGGTGGATTTCTGGAAGGACCCGTTGTGGCATGGTCTTGAGGCGCTAGCGCTCAGCTTCATGCCCGGCAATCTCGATATTCTGCCGCTTTATGTCGTGCTGCTGCTGCTTGCGCCCTTCATCTTCGTGCTTCACGATCGCTCGATCGCCTTGCTTCTGGCGCTTTCCGGCGCCGTCTGGCTTGTTGCCGGCATGGGCCACATCAATTTCGTGAACCTCGCGCTCGAGGGGCACATCTGGTATTTCGATCCGCTGTCGTGGCAGTTCATCTTCGTGATGGGCATATGCCTTGGCATCCGCATGAAGCGCGGCCAGCCTGTTCTACCCTATAACGGCCCACTGTTTGCGGCCGCGGCAGTCTTTGCCCTTGTGGCCATCCCCGCCAACATGGCCATTTACTTCGACGCCATCGATTCCCCGTTCGGCAACCTCCATCACGAACTCGTCTCCAAGACGAATGGCGGGCCTTTGCGGATCATCAATGTGCTGGCGATCCTTTATCTGGCCTGGAATATCCCGGCTGTGAAGAAGATGGCCGATCACCCCTCCATGCAGCTTCTCTGCACGGCGGGCCGGCATAGCCTGCCTATCTTCTCGGTCGGCGTGCTCCTGTCGTTCTGCGCTTTGGTGATGATGCGGGTATACCCGCAAACGCCGCTCTCCGTGCAATTGCTGGTAATGACCGCCGGCTGCATGATGCAATTGGCGCTCGCCTATTGTCTGGAGCGGCGAAAGACTGCACGCGCCGTTTCCGGTGGAGCGCGCGATGCGGCCCCCGCCATGGCGAAACTCTCGCCCGCCGAATGAAGCGCTGAAAGCGGCGGCGATCAGCCGGCGGCGCCCAGACCGATGCCCTGTTTCTGGCCGAGCGCCTTGAAGACGGTCGAAACGATGCCGGCGCGGTCGAGGCCCGCCCTGGCATACATGGCTTCCGGCTTGGCCTGTTCCATCCAGATATCCGGAAGCACCATCGGGCGTACCTTGAGCCCGTTGTCGAGCAGGCCTTCCATCGCCAGGAACTGCAGCACATGGCTGCCGAAGCCGCCGACGGCACCTTCCTCGATGGTGATCAGCACCTCGTGATGGCGGGCAAGCTGGCGGATCAGGTCATGATCGAGCGGCTTGGCGAAGCGGGCATCGGCAACCGTTGTGGAAAGCCCGGCGGCATCGAGATCCTCGGCCGCCGCCAGACATTCGGCGAGGCGCGTGCCGAAGGAAAGCAGCGCCACCTTCGATCCCTGCTTCATCAAGCGGCCCTTGCCGATCTGAAGAATTTCCCCGCGTTCCGGCATATCGACGCCGACACCTTCGCCACGTGGGTAGCGGAAGGAGATCGGGCCGTCGTCATACGCCGCCGCCGTGCGCACCATATGCTTCAGTTCCGCCTCGTCGGCCGCGGCCATCACCACGAAGCCGGGCAGGGTGGCGAGATAAGTCGTATCAAAGGAGCCGGCATGGGTCGGGCCATCGGCGCCGACGAAACCGGCGCGATCGATCGGAAACCGCACCGGCAGCCCCTGGATCGCCACGTCATGCACGACCTGGTCGTAGCCGCGCTGCAGGAAGGTGGAATAGAGCGCGCAGAAAGGCTTGTAGCCTTCGGAGGCAAGGCCGGCGGCAAAGGTCACGGCATGCTGCTCGGCAATACCGACATCGAAAATGCGGCTCGGATGCGCCAGCGCAAACTTGTCGAGGCCGGTGCCGGAGGGCATGGCGGCGGTGATCGCGACGATCTTGTCGTCAAAGCCGGCCTCCTGCGTCAGCGCCTCGGCAAAGACGGAGGTG
Source organism: Rhizobium sp. Root1212 (assembly GCF_001424985.1). Taxonomy (GTDB): domain Bacteria; phylum Pseudomonadota; class Alphaproteobacteria; order Rhizobiales; family Rhizobiaceae; genus Pararhizobium. Next base: position 490,936 of record NZ_LMDA01000001.1, on the reverse strand, counting down.
TAGGCCGGCGCATTCGGCTTGGCCTTCGCCTGCGCGCCGGTGATGACGTCGAAGGTGTTGACGCCGTGATACTTGTCGGCAGCGGCCTCGGCCGGCGGATAGCCCTTGCCCTTCTGGGTCACGACATGGATCAGAACCGGGCCGGAGGCATTGTCGCGCACATTGCGCAGCACCGGCAGCAGGTGATCGAAGGAGTGCCCGTCGATCGGGCCGATGTGATAAAAGCCCATCTCCTCGAACAGCGTGCCGCCCGTCATATAGCCGCGGGCATGCTCGACGGCGCGGGTGATGGCGCGGTCGACCTTCTTGCCGAGATAGGCCGTCAGTTTCTTGCCGAGATCGCGGAAGCCCATATAGGTGCGGCCGGAAGCCAGCCGTGCGAGATAGGCGCTCATCGCGCCGGTCGGCGGCGCAATCGACATGTCGTTGTCGTTGAGGATGACGATGAGGCGCGCATCGAGCGCGCCGGCATTGTTCAGCGCCTCATAGGCCATGCCGGCCGACATCGCGCCATCGCCGATCACGGCGATTACATTGCGCGGCTCGCCGGAAAGCTGCGAGGCCACGGCCATGCCGAGACCGGCGGAGATGGAGGTGGACGAATGGGCGGCGCCGAAGGGGTCGTATTCGCTCTCGGCCCGGCGGGTGAAGCCGGAGAGGCCGTCTTCCTGGCGCAGCGTGCGGATGCGGTCGCGCCGCCCGGTCAGGATCTTGTGCGGATAACACTGGTGGCCGACATCGAAGATCAGCCTGTCATGCGGGGTGTTGAACACCTTGTGGATGGCGATGGTCAGTTCGACCACGCCGAGGCCGGCGCCCAGATGCCCGCCGGTCCGCGACACGGCATCGATCATTTCGGCGCGCAGTTCCGTTGCCAGCTGCGGCAGATCCTTGTCGTCGATCTTCTTCAGGTCGTCAGGGTATGTCACCTTGTCGAGAAGGGGTGTCGCCGGCAGGGGCTGGGCTGGCAGTTGTGTCACGCTGAATGCCTCTTCTCGCGCCGCACCGCTGCGCCGCGATTCTGGAAAGATGTGTCCGCAAATGTGGGTCTTTAAACGCAAACCACAAGGATTGCAAAAGCGGGTTTTTCTGCGACACGGGGCCGGAGTTTAACGAATATCAGCTTTCCGGCAAAGGAATAAACTCTTCCTCGTCGCCCGGCACGATATCGAAACGGCCTGTTCTCCACTCTTCCTTGGCCTGTTCGATGCGTTCCTTGGAGGAAGAAACGAAATTCCACCAGATATACCGCTGCGAACCCATGGGCGCACCGCCGAAAAGCATGACATGACAGCCCGCCGGTCCGCCGGTGATGGTGATCGGATCGCCGGGGCGAAAAACCAAGAGCTGGTTATCGGTAAAATGGTCGCCGGCGATGATCGCTTCGCCCGACAGGATATAGAGCGCGCGCTCCTCCCAGCTCGCGGCAAAGGGCGCGCTTTTGCCGGCTTCGATCGAAAGATCGACATAGATCGTATCGGAGAAAACCTTCACCGGCGACGTCATGCTCTCGAAGGAGCCGATGACGACGCGGCCCTCCAGCCCGTCCTGCCGGAAGGCCGGCATATCGCGCTTTTCCGTATGGGCGAAGATCGGGTCGATTTCCTCGTATTGGTTGGGCAGCGCCAGCCACGTCTGCAGCCCGGAGATTGAATGATCCCGCCCGCGCAGGTTTTCCGGCGAACGCTCCGAATGCACGATGCCGCGCCCGGCGGTCATCAGGTTCAGGTCGCCCGGCCGGATGACCATCTCGGTGCCGAGGCTATCGCGATGCTTGATCTCCCCGTCGAACAGATAGGTGACGGTGGAAAGCCCGATATGCGGATGCGGCCGCACATCCATCGCCTGTCCCGCCTTAAGCAGCGCCGGTCCCATGCGATCGAAGAACACGAACGGCCCGACCAGCCGCCGCTTGGCCGTCGGCAACGCCCGTCGCACCTGGAAATTGCCGATATCGCTGGTGCGCGGAATGATCATCAACTCGATGGCATCGCACGCCGGCGCATCCCCCGCATCAGGGTCTTTTCCGGGAAAGAAGGACATGGGGCTTCTCCTTTGAGCGGCTATGGGTGGCCGGCTAAACTCGATCTGTACCAGTTGCGATATCCGGCGAAATGACAGCTACGCCGAAGGCTTGAAAATCTTTCAGATTGCGGGTTACCACCGTCAAATCGTAAGCCTTGGCCGTTCCTGCAATCATCGCATCCATGGCACCGGAATTGATACCGGCAGAGGCGGCCTTAGCTTCCAGCTCTCCTGAAAACCGCGCAACCATCGTGTCGAGCGAAAGAATCCGATCCCGATAGGCGGCCGTCAAGCCCGTAAGCCATGCCGCAAACATTTCCGCCTTGGCGTTTGCGCCGCGTGATCGCAAAAGATGGATGCCTTTGTCTATCTCGTGGACGGTTACGGCCGAAAGATAGATGCCGTTTTCCTGCTCGCGCTCTTCCAGCCACGTGACGAATGCCGCCGAAGCTTCGTTCCGGGCAGGCGCCAGAAGCGATATGATATTCGTATCCAGAAGAAAGCCGCTCACAGTTCAATATCCCGCGACGGCGCGGGATTACGGGCGAAGACATCCCCTTCAGACATATCGGGAAAGGTTTTCAGATAGTCGACGAGGCTTTGGCTGTGCGGTGCCATCGCCTTTCTGGCGGCCTCGGCTGCATCGACGCTCACGATCACGGCTGCGGCGCGGCCATGACGGGTGATCGTTACAAATTCGCCGGCTGCGGCTTTGTCGATGACATGGGAAAAGGTCGCCTTGGCGTCCTTCAGACTGATCTGTGTCATCTCACCATCCTAAAAGGGTCACTTGTGGCCATTTTAGGGTTTTAGAGGTGCGAAATCAAGCTTCCCCATCCAGCGGCTCGACACCCTGCGGCTTGCCGGCGCGGTCGAGGCGGATTTTTTCGATGCGGTTTTCGGCGGCGTTGAGCAGGGCTTCGCAATGCTTCTTCAGTGCTTCGCCGCGCTCGTAGATCTCGATCGACCGGTCGAGCGCGACGTCGCCGCGCTCCAGCGCCGAAACGATGGATTCGAGTTCTTCCACGGCCTTTTCGAAGGAGAGGGCGGAAACGTCGGTATTCGGTGTCGTGGTCATGTCAGCCCCTCATCAGGCGGTAGATATGGGTGCCGGCGGATTCCGCCAGGCCTTGCAGGTCGTAGCCGCCTTCCAGCAGGCTGACGACGCGGTTGTTGGCGCTTTTGCCGGCAACGTCGAGAAGCCGGCCGGTCGCCCAGTCGAAATCGTCGGCGACGAGATTGATCTGCGCCAGCGGGTCGCGGTAGTGGGCATCGAAGCCGGCGGAGATGATGACGAAATCCGGCCGGAAATTATCGAGCGCGGTCAGGACGCGCGACTTGAAGGCCTCGCGAAAATGGTCGCTGCCGGTGTCGGGCGAAAGCGGGGCGTTGACGATGTTGCCCGCCCCCGTCTCGTCCTTGGCGCCGGTGCCGGGATAAAGCGGCATCTGGTGCGTAGAGCAGAACAGCACGGAAGGGTCGTCCCAGAAGATGTCCTGCGTGCCGTTGCCATGGTGCACGTCCCAGTCGACGATGGCAACGCGCTCGGCACCGTAGGTTTGCTGGGCGTAACGTGCGGCAATCGCGGCATTGTTGAAGAAGCAGAAGCCCATGGCCTTGTTCTTCTCGGCATGATGGCCGGGCGGGCGGGAGGCGACGAAGACGTTGTCGGCCTTGCCGGTGAAGACGGCATCGACGGCCGCCGTCGCGCCGCCGATACCGGTCAGCGCCGCCTGCAGGCTGGCGGGACTTGCATGGGTGTCGGCCTCGAAGGAATTGATGCCCTCTTCGGGTATGACGGACATGACCGTGCGCAGATGCTCTTCCGGATGGGCGAGCAGCACCAGATATTCATTGCCCTGCGGCGCCTTCTCGCGCTTCAGCTCGGCGAAGCGGTCGTGCTCCAGCGCCAGATTGAGCGCGCGCAGGCGATCGGGCCGCTCCGGGTGGCCTTCCGGCACCTGATGCTCCAGAAAGATCGGATTTTCGAAAAGGATGGTGGTCATGGCCTGAAACTAGGGCGAGATGCCGTCGAGGTCCATGGCACGTGCGCCGTTTTCAACAGTGTGGCGATGGCGGCGCAGGGCCGCCATCGCGCGGATGCGGATATCAGGCGCGCTGCGGCAAGAGCGGATAGCCGACGATGACGGCACGGGCGGCAAGCGAGGCGATGGCGGCCTTCAGGATGTCGCCGGGAATGAAGACGAGCGAGCCCATGACGGCCTTTTCGATGCCGAGACCGGTGACGAAGGCAAGCCACGCAATACCGAGCAGATAGACCACGCCGATGCCGCCGATGACGGAGGCGAGGAAGAAGCCGGCGATCTGGCGTCCGCCCGTCTGGCTTTCACGCACCAGTTTTTCAGCGATCAGGCCGGTGACGAAGGTGCCGACGACCCAGCCGATGATGAAGCCTGCCGTCGGGCCGGCGAGGATGGCAAGGCCCCCGCGGCCGCCGGAGAGCACCGGCAGGCCGATGGCGACCATCAGCACCACGAGCAGATAGGCAAGGGAACCGCGCTTGGCGCCGATGATGCAGCCGGCGAGCATCACGCCCATGGATTGGGCGGTGATCGGAACCGGGATGAAGCCCAGCGTGATCGGCGGGACGATGCCGAGAAACACGATGATCGCGGCAAAGAGGGCGATGAGGACGAGGTCTCTGGTGGTCATTTCAGTTCTCCGGTGGCGGGGGTATGAGAGACGGCTTGACTACTGACGCCGGAAGCCGCGGGCGTCAATGGCCATGGCGATGGTATCGGCATCCTTCAGCGTCAGGATGATGAGCGGCGCAAACAGCGTCAGCGGCCGCATCGGCAGGCCGCGGGCGCGATGCGCCTCGCGAATATGGCCGTAACGTTCAAGGATTTCGGGCACGAAGCGGATCACCAGTGCCAGCGCCAGCCCGACATCGGCGGCGCGCACGAGGCCCACTCGCTCCAGCGGCTGCAGCAGAATGGTGATTTCGTCCATGAAGGCACTAACCGCCGTCGTTGCGGTGATCGCGGCGGCGAGAAAGACGACCGCGCCGATCCTGAGCGCCATCGCCGCCGCCTGCCGCGCGCCATCGAAATAAAGCGTGGCCAGCGCCAGGATCAGGATAGCGAACAGCACCCAGCCGACCCGCCCGAAAGCCTCGCGCAGCGGCAGGCCGAGCGTAAAATAAGTGGCGGCGCAGAGGAGGAAGATGGGCAACAGCACGAGCGGCGAGGTGACGAAGAACAGCACGACGCTGGCCGCAAGCAGCATCACAAGCTTGGTGCGCACCGTGATGCGATGCAGTGGCGTCCCGCCTTCGACATAGAGGCTCTTCATCAAGCCGCAAGCTCCCGGTAGCGGGCGATGATCTCGCCCGGCGCGCCATCGCCGGCGAGCCGCCCGCCGTGAAACAGCAGCACCCGCTCGAAATCCTCGACGAGAGACAGGTCATGGCTGATCACCAGCACCTGCTGTTCAAGGCCGTCGATGGTGCGCGCCACCAGCGCCCGGTTTTTCAGGTCGAGCTGGTTGGTCGGCTCGTCGAGGATCAGGATATCCGGCTCGGTCACCAGCACGCTCGCCATGGCGACAAGCTGGGTTTCGCCGCCGGAAAGCTCGTGCACGCGCCGGCGGGCAAGATGCGATATGCCGAAGCGGGCAAGGATAGCCGCCGTCCGTTCGGTGATCTCGGCACCCTTCAGCCCGCGGTTCTTGAGGCCGAAAGCGATGTCTTCTTCCACGATCGGCATGATCAGCTGATGCTGCGGGTTCTGGAAGATGAAGCCGGCCTTGCCGAAAACCTGTTTCTCGTCCGTCACCGTATCGAGCCCGCCGAGAAGCACCTTGCCGCCGCTCGGCTTCACCAGCCCGTTGATCAGCCGCGCAAAGGTGGTCTTGCCAGAGCCGTTGAGGCCGATAATGCCGATGCGCCGCTCGGTGAGCGTGAGGTTCAAGGGAAACAGCGCGGTCTTGTCGCCGAAGCGGACCGCGCAATCGGCAAATCGGATGTCCAAAACCGTCCCCTCGCTGCGTTGCAGCATCTATAAGCGAGTCTGCGGCAAAGGCAAATCGATGTGGGTTTGACTGTTGGGAATAAAAGCCTATCTTTTCCCCATGACGATTCTGGTTTCGAACCGCGATGCGCGGCTGATCTTCCTCAACAAGCAGGGTCTTGCGGCCCCGCCGCACCGTGCGCTCGGGAAAGACGGGTTGCTGCAGCTCATCCACGATATCGGCTTCGTGCAGGTCGACAGCATCTCGACGGTGGAGCGCGCTCATCACCAGATCTTGTTTTCCCGCAACCAGACCTATCGCCGCGAGCACCTGACGGAGCTTCTGGAAAAGGACGGCGAGCTTTTCGAGCACTGGACCCACGACGCCTCGATCATTCCGAGCACCTTCTTCGTCTATTGGAAACATCGGTTCCGCCGCAAGAAGGCGTCGATCCTCGACCGGTGGCGCAAATGGCAGGGCGAAGGGTTCGACCAGGCCTTCGAGGAGACCTATGCGCGCATCGTCGCCGATGGCGCCGTGATGTCGCGGGATTTGAAGGCCGGAGAGCACAAATCCGGCGGCTGGTGGAACTGGCATCCCTCGAAGACGGCGCTGGAATTTCTCTGGCACACCGGCAAGCTGGCGATCGCGAGGCGGGAGAATTTCCAGAAAGTCTACGATCTCGTCGAGCGGGTGATCCCGCCGCACCATACCGAAAGTGAGGTCGAGCACGAGGCCTTCGTCGATTGGTGCTGCCGTGCCGCACTCGAAAGGCTGGGTTTTGCCACCCATGGCGAGCTTGCCGCCTTCTTCGATCTCGTCTCGCCGGACGAGGCCAAGGCCTGGGTCACCGCCCATCGCGACGAACTGGTTGAGGTGTTGATCGAGCCCGCCAACGGCGAAAAGCCGCGGTCCTCCTACGCCTTCCTCGGCTTCCCCGATACACTCGGGGCGCTGACGGAGCCGCCGGCAAGGCTTAGGGTGCTGAGCCCTTTCGATCCGCTGCTGCGCAACCGCGACCGCATGGAGCGCCTGTTCGGTTTCTACTACCGTATCGAGATTTTCGTGCCCGAGCCCAAGCGCGAATATGGCTATTACGTCTTTCCACTTCTGGAAGGCGACCGCCTCGTCGGCCGCATCGACATGAAAGCGGATCGCAAGGCCGGCACGCTCGACGTCAAGCGCCTGTGGTGGGAAAAGGGCGTGCGCACCACTTCCGGCCGTCTGGAGCGGCTGGAAGCCGAACTTGCCCGCATCGCCCGTTTTGCCGGGGTGGAGCGGGTGAACTATCTGGAAGGGTGGCAGGGATAGCCAAGCGCTCCGCCGTTTCCTCCCCCGCGGGCGGGGAGAGGGGGGCCGCAACCCTATAATCCTGTGAGTGCCCGCCACGGCGGTACGCCAGCACAGACCCCGTCAAATAATATCCGTCGCCGTGATGTTGATCCCGAACCCTTCGAGGCCGACATAGTGGCGCTCGCGGGTGGACAGCAGGCGGATCGAAGTGATGCCGAGGTCCTTCAATATCTGGGCGCCGAGGCCGATTTCCAGCCATTCGCTTTCGCGGGCCTGGGCCTCGCCATGGTCCTCGCGGTCGTGCTTGCCCTTGCGTGCCGTCTGCGACAGCCCGACGCCGACGGAGCCTTCGCGCAGGTAGACGATGACGCCGCGGCCCTCTTCGGCCATGCGCTTCATGATCGTGTCGAGCTGGCAGGTCTTGCCGAACACGTCGTCGGCGACGTTTTCCAGATGCAGGCGCACCGGAATGTCAACGCCGTCGCGGATATCGCCGAAGACGACGGCGAGGTGCTGCATCGGGTCCCAGGGCAGGGAGTAGGTATGGCCGGTTGCCTTGCCGTAGGGGGTGTCGACGTCGAAGGTGCCGCCAAGCTCGATCAGGGTTTCCTTGCGCTGGCGGTAGGCGATGAGATCGGCGACGGACACCTGCTTCAGGCCGTTTGCCTCGGCAAAGCTCGCCACCTGCGGCCCGCGCATGACGGTGCCGTCGTCATTGACCAGTTCGCAGATCACGCCAACCGGCGGCAGGCTTGCGAGCTTGCAGAGATCGACGGCGGCTTCCGTATGGCCTGAACGCATCAGCACGCCGCCTTCGCGGGCAATCAGCGGGAAGATATGGCCGGGGCGCACGAAATCGGCCGGGCCGACATTCGGGTTGGCAAGGTTGCGCGCCGTCAGCGTACGGTCCTCGGCGGAGATGCCGGTCGTGGTGCCGTGCTTGAAGTCGACGGAAACGGTGAAAGCGGTCGTGTGCGCCGAATCGTTTTCGGCGACCATGGCGTTGAGGTTCAGGCGCTTGGCCTCCTCGCGCGGCATCGGGGTGCAGACGATGCCTGAGGTGTGGCGCACGATGAAGGCCATCTTGTCGGGCGTGCAGTGCACGGCGGCGACGATCAGGTCGCCTTCGTTCTCGCGGCCGTCGTCATCGGTGACGACAACGATCTCGCCGGCCTCGAAGGCGCGGATGGCGTCGACGACGCGCTTCTGGTCATAGGCCATGGTTTTCTCCCTTCGAGCATTTCCAGCAAAAGTGCGAAGCGGTTTTGCGTCCGGAAATGCGTAAATGCTCAAGTCTTACTTCAGGCGGCCTGTCTGGCCACGGTCGCGCAGGTAGTGGTCGGCAATGGTGCAGGCGACCATGGCCTCACCGATCGGCACGGCGCGGATGCCGACGCAGGGGTCGTGACGGCCCTTGGTGCGCACATCGACATTGTTACCGTCGCTGTCGATCGAGCGGCGCTCCGTGAGGATCGAGGAGGTCGGCTTGATAGCAAAGCGGGCGATCACCGGCTGCCCGGTGGAAATGCCGCCCAGAATGCCGCCGGCATGGTTGGAGAGGAAGATCGGGTTGCCGTCATTGCCCATGCGCATCTCGTCGGCATTTTCCTCGCCGGTGATTTCGGCGGCACCGAAACCGTTGCCGATCTCCACGCCCTTGACGGCATTGATCGACATCAGCCCCGCGGCGATATCCTGATCGAGCTTGGCATAGATGGGGGCACCGATGCCGGCCGGCACGCCTTCCGCTACCACTTCGACGACGGCGCCGATGGAGGAGCCGGCCTTGCGGATGCCGTCGAGATATTCTTCCCAGACGGGCACGATCGCGGCATCCGGCGCAAAGAACGGGTTCTCGTTGACCTGCGCCCAGTCCCAGTTGGCGCGGTTGATCTTGTGCTTGCCGATCTGCACAAGTGCTGCGCGGATGGTGAGGCCCGGCACCACCTTGCGGGCAAGGCCGCCGGCTGCCACGCGAGCCGCCGTCTCGCGGGCGGAGGAGCGGCCGCCGCCGCGATAGTCGCGAATGCCGTATTTCACGTCATAGGTATAGTCGGCATGGCCGGGACGGTAACGCTTGGCGATCTCGCCGTAGTCCTTGGAGCGCTGGTCGGTGTTTTCGATCATCATCGAAACCGGCGTGCCGGTGGTGATCATCGTCTCGCCGTCCTCGTCCAGCATCACGCCGGAGAGTACCTTGACGAGATCGTCCTCACGCCGCTGGGTGACGAAACGCGACTGGCCGGGCTTGCGCTTGTCGAGCCAGGCCTGCAGTTCGGCAAGCGTGAAGCGGATGCCGGGCGGGCAGCCGTCGATGACGCAGCCGAGCGCCGGCCCGTGGCTTTCGCCCCAGGTGGTGACGCGGAAGAGATGACCGAACGTATTGTGTGACATGGCACCGGAGACCGTAAAATGACGGGGGAGGGGCACGTTTCGTACCCCGGACTTCGGCCGAGACTATTAGTGGAAAAAGGCGAAAAGGGAAAAGCCTTTCTGCCTAAAAAGCCGCGGCTTGGGAAATGCTGTTCTCAGGAAGCCAGCGCCAGCGCCGCGCGCCGCGCGAAGACGAGGAAATCCTCCGCGCTCTTGGCCCTGGAGAAGGCATAACCCTGCAGCAGGTCGCAGCCGAGAACGCTCAACATTTCCGCATGCTCCATGGTCTCGACGCCTTCTGCCACGGTCTCGATGCCGAGCGAACGGCCGATCTCGATGATCGAGCGTACCAGCGCCTGCTCCTTGTGCGCGCCGAGGATCGGAGCGACGAGCTGGCGGTCGATCTTCAGCCGCTTCGGCTTGATCTTGAGCAGGCTGACGATCGAGGTGTGGCCGGTGCCGAAATCGTCGATCTCGATATCGATGCCGAGCTTCTTGATGCCCTCGATGTTGGCGGTGACGATATCGTCGCTCTCGTCGAGGAAGATCGATTCCACCAGCTCGAAGGAGAGCTGGCCGGGCGGGAAGCTCAGGTCTTTCAGCGAATTGAGCAACGTGTCGTCGGAAAGACGCTTGGCCGAGACGTTGACCGAAATTTTCGGCACATGCACGCCCTTCGATGCCCAGAGCATGGCATCGAGCATCGCGCGGTCGAGCACGATCCGGTCGAGGGTGGCGACGACGTTCAGCTCCTCGGCGATGTCGAGGAACTTGTCGGGTGTCAAAAGCCCCTCGCGCGGGTGGTTCCAGCGGATCAGCGCCTCGACGCCGGCCAGCTTCAGCGAACCGGCCTCGAACTGCGGCTGGTACCAGGGAACGAACTGGTTGTTCTCGATGCCTTCGAGGATTTCGTCGGCGATGCGCTTGGTCTTGACGACTTCGGCCTGTAGCGTCTCGGTGAAGAATTCGTAGCGGTTGCGGCCGTTTTCCTTGGCGCGGTAAAGCGCGATGTCGGCATTGATCAGGAGCTTGCGCTCGTCCATCGCCAGATCGCCGGTGGCGATGCCGATGCTGACACCGAAGCGGCAAGGGAAGCCATTGTAGTCCACCGGCTGGCGCATTTCCTGAATGATGCGTTGGGACAGCGCCTCCAGATGCGCGACACCCGGACAATCGGTGATGACGACGACGAATTCGTCGCCGCCGATGCGGGCCACCATGTCGCCGGCGCGGATGTTGGAGCGCAGGATCTTCGAGGCATGCACCAGCATGGCGTCACCGGCTGCGTGGCCCAGCGTGTCGTTGATCTGCTTGAAGCGGTCGAGGTCGATATGCAGCAGCGCCACGTCATGCAGCCCGCCGTTGCGGCCGGCCGAAAGCGCCTCCAGCGTGGTGTCGAGCATGCGGCGATTGCCAAGGCTGGTCAGCGGATCGTGCAACGCGTTGTGCTCGATGCGGTGGTTGGCCTGCGCCAGCTCGTCGTTCCTGGTGTCGGCGACGGCCTTGGCGGCGCGTAGCTGTTCCGTCATCAGCACGTCGTCGGTGATATCCCAGCTGATGCCGGTAATCTTGGCATTGCCGTCGGCGCCGACATGGGTGGAGCCGACATGCCGCAGATAGCGAACGCCGCCGTCGGGCAACACGATGCGGTATTGCGAGCGGTATTCCTCGCCCTCGTCCAGCGCCTTGAAAAGATTGAGCGACGCCGCCTCCGAATCATCGGGATGAACGGTGATCTGCCAGTCCTTGTAGGCCGGGTTGCCGTCTCCCGGCGGCAGGCCGTGCAGATGGTACATGCGCTCGTCCCAGGAGCGGGCCTGGCTGTTGAGGTCGATTTCCCAGATGCCGATATTGGAGGAATCGAGCGCGAGGTTGAGCCGGTGGGACAGCGTCAGCAACTCGCGGTCGCGCGAGCGCAGGGTCGCGATGGTGCGCTGGCGCTCGCCGACGAGGCCGAAGGTCACGACGATCGGGATGATGATGATGGCAGCGGCGGCGAGGATGGCGATCAGCAGGCCCTTGCCGTTTTCCGGCTCCTGCTCCCAGCCGCCGGCCGGAATGGCGGCCAGCTCCCAGGTGCCGCCGGGCAGGTGCATCTGGCGGATGACCGGCGTTTCATCGAAAACCGCGTCCTCGCCGAAGAAGGCATCCTGGACGTTGTCGGCGACGGAGATGTCGCGGATCGCGAGCTTGACCGCGAAATGACGCTCGCCGACGTTCTGTTCTTCCGTCTCGTCGGTGCCGATCAGGTGCGCGGCGCGGTACAGTGCGTCCTCGTCGATGATCGCTTCCATGAAGCCCCAGAAGCGCATATGGGCGAGCTTCCTGGCAAAGACCGGCGAAAACAGGTTGAAGCCGGTGCGGCCGGTGGCGAGATGGATCGGCCCGGCGATGATCGGCCGCGCCTTGGATTGCGCCCGGTCGGTCGCGACGCGCGACGAGCCGAATCGCTTGAGATCGACGCCGAGCAGCCGCTGGTTGCCTTCCTCCGGCACGACCATGCGGATCACGGCTTCCGGCGCGGCGCTGATGCGCACCATTTGCGGGTTCTGCAACAGCACGCGGGAGGAAAGCTGCTTGAACAGCGCTGGCGACATATCGGGGTTGGCTGCGACGCTGTTGGCGATGCCGCGCAGCGCCGTGATGCTGGTGGTGATTTCGCCCTGCAGCCGGGTCGAGATCAGGTTCAGCTCGTTCTGCACCTTGATCTTCAGTTCGTTGCGGAAATTCAGGCGATTTTGCTGGTCGAAGAAATAGCCGCCGGCAAACACCACGGCGCCTGCGATGAAGGCAGGAACGAGCGAGGGTTTCGCCAATCTTGCAAGAGTTTCGGCGTGCTGTCGAAGACGGGCGCGGATGGTCAAGCCTGGTATTCCCCTGTTTTGGAATGGAACGGTAGTGGGGGAACCTTAAAATTGGCTTTAGACCCTGTTCCTGCTATGAAAACGCGGCCGGAAGGGGAACGGGAGCGAAGCGATTAAGGCTTCGTTCACCATAAAACACACAATCCGGGAAACTTCGAAAAGCCACAACACTGGGCAATTTTCGCCACAATCGGGAGGCATCCATGCGGTCAACAAAATTTCGAGAATCAATTACGAGGGTAACCCGCATGAAGTTCGTCGTAGCGGCACTCATGGCCACGGCCAGTCTTTTTTCACCACTCAGCGCCTTTGCGGAAAGCGCCGACGTCGAAGCGACGATCACCTCGGTCGATACGCAGGGCCTCATGCTCTCGCTGGACGACGGCAAGAGCTACCAGGCGCCGGAAGAGTTCAATTTCGACGGCCTGAAGGCGGGCGTGAAGGTTCTGGTGTTCTACACCGAAGTCGACGGTAAGCGCGTCATCAACGATCTCGAGATCGTGCAGTAAGGTCAGCCAAGCGGCTGGTTTTCCCTTCTCCCCATCGGGGAGAAGGTGGCCCGAAGGGTCGGATGAGGGGGATTTCTCCCGCTGTCCAGAGTATGCCGCACCACCCCCTCATTGCCGCGCATTCGCGCGGTACTTCTCCCCACGGGGAGAAGGGGAAACCCTAAAGCGGGCTTCCTTCCTGATCGTCACAGCCACCCTATCTTCCCGTTTTCCATTTTCAAAATCCGGTCCTGCGGTATCGCCCCCAGCGCCGCCTCTTCGGCATCCATCGCGCCCATCAGCTTGAACAGCGTGCGGATCACCCCGCCATGGGCGACGCAGACGGTCGGCCGGTCGACATCGGCAAGCCACGCGCCGACCCGCCACGACAGGATCTCGTAGCTTTCCGCGTCCTTGCCCGGCGGAATGAAATCCCATTTGAAAAGCTCGCGCTCGGCGACCCGGTCCGGCGCCAGCGCGTCGAGTTCCTGCAGCGTATAGCCCTCCCAGTCGCCGAAGGAGAGTTCCTTCAGCCTGTTATCGGTGCGATAGGCGAGGGGATCAAGGCCCATGGCGGTGCGCAGCCGCTCCATCGTTTCGCGGGTGCGCCCGAGCGGGCTTGCGACGTAATCGAAACCATCGGCCTCAGGCCCGAGCAGGGCGGCCAGCGCCTGGCCATTGCCCGTCGCCTGGCGGCGGCCGGTATCGTTCAGGGGAATATCCTTCTGGCCCTGCAGCCGGATCTGGGCGTTCCAGTCGGTCTGGCCATGGCGGATGACATAGATGAGCAAGATATCGCTCCGGCATGATCATGAAAAAACAAAGGCCCCGCGGAGCGCGGAGCCTTTGAGTCCTAAACCTTCCATCAATCCTTGATGACGGAGATATCGGGGGCATCCACCGCCTTCATGCCGACCACATGGTAGCCGCTGTCGGCGTGGTGGGTCTCGCCGGTCACGGAGCGCGACAGGTCCGACAGCATATAGAGGCCGACATCGCCGACTTCCTCGATGGTGACGGTGCGGCGCAGCGGCGCGTTGTATTCGTTCCACTTGAGGATATAGCGGAAATCGCCGATGCCGGAGGCGGCAAGCGTCTTGATCGGGCCGGCCGAGATTGCGTTGACGCGGATGTTCTTCGGGCCGAGATCGACGGCAAGATACTTGACGCTGGCTTCAAGCGCCGCCTTGGCAACACCCATGACGTTATAGTTCGGCATGACCTTCTCGGCGCCGTAATAGGTGAGCGTCAGCATCGAGCCGCCATCGGTCATCAGCTTTTCGGCGCGGCGCGCGACCGAGGTGAAGGAATAGACCGAAATCTGCATCGTCTTGGTAAAATTGTCCGGCGTCGTATCGACGTAGCGGCCGGTCAGCTCGTCCTTATCGGAAAAGCCGATGGCGTGGACGAGGAAGTCGATCTTGCCCCACTTCTTTTCGAGGTTGTCGAAGACTTCGTCGATGGTCGCTTCATCGCTGACATCGCAGTGGCCGGCGAGAAAACCATCGACTTCGGCGACCAGCGGCTCGACGCGCTTCTTCAGGGCATCGCCCTGATAGGTGAAGGCGATCTCGCCACCCTGCGCATGAATGGCCTTGGCGATGCCCCATGCGATCGAGCGGTTGTTGGCGACGCCCATGATGAGCCCGCGCTTACCCTTCATCAGACCTTGCGACATATCGTGCCCCTATATGCTATGCTTCCCTCGACCGGAGCGAGCGGAACGGCGAATTTTTCCAAAAGAAAGCCGTCGCGGCATTTCGACGCGCGGTCCCTGAATTCGAAGAAACCGCTATGGCATAGCCGACCCGGTGGTTCAAGCGCGCGACCCATCAGGAACTGTTAGTCCCCGTAATAATGGGTCAGCATCCCCTGCCAATGTCATGGAAGTGTTAAAGCACGAGGCCATCTCGCCGCGAGCGCATCAGGTCGGTCATCACCTCGTCGGGCTTTTCCCAGAGCAGCAGCCGGAGTTCGACGACGAGCGCGCCGCGCCCGCCCTCCGCATCCGGCAGGCCCTGGCCTTCGAGACGGATCGTCTGGTCCGAGCCCGACCAGGCGGGCACGGTGACGGCGATGGTGCCGGTCGGCGTCTCGACCCTCGTCTCGCAGCCGAGCACCGCATCCTGGATGTTGATCGGCAGCGTCGTGTGAAGATCGACGCCGTTCGGACGGAATTTTTCGTCCGGGGCGATGCGCACATGCACGACGAGGTCGCCGCGCAGCATGCCGTTCAGCCGGTATCCCTGCTCCTTCAGGCGAACGATGCTGCCGTCGACCGTGCCGGGCGGCAGGGCGACTTTCAGCGTCTGCCCGTCGGGCAGGGTGGCGGTCGGCTTTTCGCGGCGGAAGATGTCGGCGATGGTGACGGTCACCTCGCTGAAAATATCCGGCACCTTGTCCGGCTGCGGTTTCTGCGCGCCGCGAATGCGCCGCACGATCGCCGAAACCAGCTCGGCAGCCGGCGCGGCGGCGCGCGGCAGAATGCTGAAGGGGCTTACCCGTTCTTCCGTTTCGCTCCGTGTTTCGGCCTTCGGCTCTTCGCTCGCGGCAGCCGGTTCGGGGCTGGCCTCCGGCTTCGGCTCGACCCTGGCTTCCGCAGCCGGTCTCGGGGCCGGCTTCGGCTGCGGACTACGGGCCTCGGCGCCGAAAATGCGGGAAATCATTTCGTCGGCCGTTTCGGGATCGATGGTTTCGCGCGGCTCCTGCGTCTTGCGCTTCATCTCTTCCATGCGGCGCAGGTCCGCCTCGCGGCGGGCGGCGTCGTAGCGGTTGCGCAGCTTGGGGTCCTTCAGCAGCTCATAGGCGCGGCCGGCCTCGGCAAAGCGCTGGGCGGCATTGGGATCGTCGCGGTTGTGGTCGGGATGCACGGCTTTTGCGACCGTGCGCCATGCGGCCTTGATCTCGGCCGGTTCGGCATTTCGCCGCACGCCCAGAACTGCATAGGGATCACGCATCTCATCACCGCCCGTTTTGGCCGCCCCGTCTTCGCGGATGTCGGCGCCGTTTGTCGCCGGACGGTCTGCACGCCGTCCCTTTGACGCCGATGATGGGAAGGGGCTGCTTAAATAAGCGTTATCCGCCGGTGGCTTGGGGCAAATGGCGGCGGCTTTCGAGCGGGGTGGTTAACGCCGCGTCAGCTGCGCGGACCAAAACTGGTC
The DNA here is from genome assembly GCF_001424985.1 of Rhizobium sp. Root1212. Taxonomy (GTDB): domain Bacteria; phylum Pseudomonadota; class Alphaproteobacteria; order Rhizobiales; family Rhizobiaceae; genus Pararhizobium. Next base: position 474,760 of record NZ_LMDA01000001.1, on the reverse strand, counting down.
AGCATCCACTCGCCGTTCTGCATCATGCAGGTATTGCCGTCGAACTTGGCAATACCCTCATAGGAATGGCGCGTCGTCGTGAAGCGGCGGCAGGTGACGCCGTTCACCTGTTGCTCGTCGATGCTGCTGATGACGCCGGCGCTGCCCGAGCTGGAATTCGCCCAGGGAATGGGATTGCCCGCCATCTTGCTGACATCGGCTGACGAAACGGCGTTGCGCACCGTCATGGCATCGGAAAGGTTCTCGGTGTTGCGGATCGGGACGGAACCGGTCGCCACGCTGTGATCGACGTCGCGCGAGGCGAGATCGAGCCCGGCCCCCATGCATCCCGAAAGGAGAAGTCCCGCCAGACAAACCGCGACAAGGCCGCCTTGCCGGGATAAAGCCTTGGTGTCATTGATGCTCTTTGCTATGTCTTGCAACGGCCTACCTGTCGAACTCGGGAGAGCTTTTGCGGGTGTCGGCGGACACGGGAACCGCAATGGCTCTGACATATTCACTGGCGGGCGGACATCCGGGGTTCTCTCCGCACCACAAATTTCGGCATTGGAAGACGACTATGAGCGAGACTGGGTTAACAACTGGTGACTTCACCGAGGAAAACGAGCCGTTTACGCTTTTCGGCAAGTGGCTGAAGGAAGCTACAGCCAGCGAGATCAACGATCCCAACGGTGTAGCGCTGGCGACGGTGGATGAGAATGGACTGCCGAATGTGCGAATGGTGCTGCTCAAGGACTTCGATACCAGAGGATTCGTCTTCTACACGAATTTTGAGAGCCAGAAAGGGCGCGAAATCCTTGGCAGCATGAAGGCGGCCATGTGCTTTCATTGGAAGACGCTGCGCCGCCAGGTGCGCATCCGCGGCCCGGTGGAGATCGTCAGCGATCAGGAAGCGGATGAATATTACAAGACCCGCGCCCGCGGCAGCCGCATCGGCGCCTGGGCGTCGAAGCAGTCGCGGCCGCTCGAAAGCCGCTTTGCGCTGGAAAAGGCCGTTGCGGAATATACGGCGCGCTACGCCATCGGCGAAATCCCGCGGCCGAAACACTGGTCCGGCTTCCGCATCCGCCCGACGTCGATCGAGTTCTGGAAAGACGGCGCCTTCCGCCTGCACGACCGCATCGAATTCCGCCGCGCCGACCCGGACGGCGGCTGGGACAAGGTGCGGATGTATCCGTGAGGGGCCTTTTAAACCTCACCCCGTCCGCATCATCCGAAACGGAATGCCCGACGCCAGCGCGCCGACATAGGCCGCCTTCTGGAAATGCCCGTTCAGCGAAATGCGGGGCAGCGCGGTCAGTTCCTGTCCCGCGAAGAGTGTGCCCGGCTGGGTCGTGACGGCGATGGTCAGCCCGAGTTCACGGGCAAGCAGGCGATCCCGTTCTGAAACCGCCCAGGAGAAGCCGTAGGGATAGGCCAGCGTCTTCGGCTGGCGGCCGGTGATCGCCTCTATGGCGGCGCTGGAGTTTTCGAGTTCCGACCTTGCTGCATCGTCGGAAAGCCGGGCAAGCATGCGATGGCTCACCGTATGCGCCCCGAGGCTCGCCAGCGGATTGGCAATGAGCGTCTTCAGGCCATCGGCATCGAGCGTCAGCTTTTCGGTGATCGTCAGCGGTTCGATGCCGGCAGCGCGTGCGGCGGCATCGATTGCCGCAACGGCCTCGGCCTCGTCGCGGCCGTTGACGTAGTCGGCGAAGCGGTCGAAAGCCGCCTGCTTTCGCGCGCCGGTGTCGGTCGGTACCGTTTCGGGGGCGTTGCCGAAATCGAAGGCGATCCTGTCGTTCGCTTCGAGAAAATCCGCGAGCGTTTCCCACCACAAGCCATGGCTGCGCTCGATGAAGCCGCGGGTGGCAAAAACCGTGAAGGGCACACCGTGGCGCGTGAACACCGGCGCGGCATGTTCCAGATTGTTGCGATAGCCGTCATCCAGCGTGAAGACAGCAAGCGGTGCAGGGTCGTCCGAGCCCAGCGCCTCGGCCAGGTCTTCGAGCGCGATGAAGCGATAGCCTTCTCGTTTCAAGGTCGCGATGGCGGTATCGAGAAACTGCGGTGTCACTTCGAGGTGGGCATTGGGATCGAAGGCGCGGTCCTGTTTCGGTCGCACGTGATGCAGTGTGAAGATGGCGCCCCGCCCGCGCGCCGCTTTCATCAGCCCGGCCATCTTCACGATCCGCGCGGTTTCCAGTCCGCCGGTGATCAAAGTGCTTTTCACGAAACGCTTGAGCATGCCCTGATGACCTCGATTTGGCGCGCCCTCGCAGGGCTGTTTCAAAGGCCGCAGGATAAGGTCTCGGCGTTAAACCAAGTTGAATCGAAAGCAGAAAAGGCGGGCCACTTCGCAGAAGCCCGCCTTTCACCTTTTCACGCGTGATCAACTGACGAGATAGATCGCTTCGTCATCCCGCTGGCGGCCGCCAAGAGCCGCACCGACACCGGCGACAAAGGCGCCGATGAGAAGCGAGAGCGCGCCGATCATGGCGACGGTGGCGCTGGTCTTGCGCGCCGTATCGGCCGCCTCCTTGGCCGCAACCTTCGCATCGTTGATGCTCTTCAGCACACTATCGACGCGCGCCTTGGCATCGGTATCCGAAAGGCCGGTGCGTGCTGCGACGAGCTGGCCGAGATAGGTCTTGTCGGCTTCCGACATCTCGCCCTTGGCCGTGCTGTTGACGAGGATGCGCGAGACCTCGGCCGTCGCATCGCCCGTCGATGCCGTTGTCGGCGGCGTGCGCGGATCGGCAGGGCGCAGCAGGCTATCGACGAAATAACCGGTGCCGGTGTCGCCTGCATCGGGTGTACCGTCCGAGGCTGCGGCGACTGTTGCGGCGGTTGCGCCGGCCGTCAGGGTTGCGGTCGCCTGCACGCCTGCACTGATTGTCGAGGAAACGGCGGAGCCCAGCGCACCGGCGATGATCAGCGTCGCCACCGCCCAGGCCATCACGCCGTGGGCCGTATCGCGGAAGAACACCTCATCCGTATGCACGCCGACCCATTTGGTGCGCAGCCGTCCGGTGACATAGCCGCCGAAAGCCGAGGACAGCCATTGCACGATCACCAGCCAGACCGCCGTCGAGACGGCGAAGGTGGCCAGCGACGCACCCTCGTTCGACCAGGGCGAGATCATGGTAAGCCCGAGACCGGAGCCAAGCAGCATCAGAACGAGGGTGAGGGCCGAAGCCGCGACCGCCCCGGCGAAGATCGCGCCCCAGCTCACGGCCGAGCGGGAGGATTCTTCCGTCGGGATAACGGCCGCCGATGAAACGGGTATCGTCATCGCGGCACCTATCGCCAGAAGAGCATAATGAGGATGATGAGGGGGATCGGAATCCCCAGCAGCCAAAGCAGAATTCCGCGTCCCATGATATCTCTCCTTGTGATCGTTCAAAACGGCCCGATTGCGTCGGGATTTGCTCTGAACTCTGAAGGAGAGCTTTTGGTTCCGGCCCGGCCGTCGCTAAGTGCCGATTTTATAACGCGTCTTTCCGACCCTTAGGCCTTGGTGCCACCCACCGTCATGTCGTTCATGCGCAGATGAGGCTGACCGACGCCGACCGGCACCCATTGACCGGCCTTGCCGCAATTGCCCATGCCGCTGTCGAGCTTCATGTCGTTGCCGATCATGGTGATGCGCTTCATCGCATCCGGGCCGTTGCCGATCAGCATCGCGCCCTTGACCGGCGCACCGACCTTGCCGTTGTCGATCAGATAGGCCTCGGTGCAGCCGAAGACGAATTTGCCGGACGTGATATCCACCTGTCCGCCGCCGAAGGAGACGGCGTAGATGCCCTTCTTCACCGAGGAGATGATCTCCTCCGGCGTCTTGTCGCCGGAGAGCATGTAGGTGTTGGTCATGCGCGGCATCGGCACATGGGCGTAACCTTCGCGCCGGCCGTTGCCGGTCGGCTTCATGCCCATCAGTCGGGCATTCTGGCGGTCCTGCATGTAGCCGACGAGCTTGCCGTCATCGATCAGCACATTATAGCCGGAAGGCGTGCCTTCGTCATCGATGGTCAGCGAGCCGCGGCGGGCCTCGATCGTGCCGTCATCGACGACGGTCACGCCCTTGGCCGCGACCTGCTCGCCCATCAACCCGGCGAAGGCAGAGGTCTTCTTGCGGTTGAAATCGCCTTCCAGCCCGTGGCCGACGGCTTCGTGCAGCATCACGCCCGGCCAGCCGGAGGAGAGCACCACATCCATGGTGCCAGCCGGCGCCTCGATCGCTTCGAGATTGACCAGCGCCTGCCGCAGCGCCTCGTCGGCGCCACGCTGCCAGCTTTCGGTCACGATGAAATCGCCGAAACCGCGACGGCCGCCGACGCCATAGGAGCCGGATTCCTGCCGGTCGCCATCGCCGACGACGACGGAGATATTGAGCCGCGTCATCGGGCGGATGTCGTGCATGCGCTCGCCATCGGCGCGCAGGATATCGACCACCTGCCAGGCGGCGGCGATGGAAGCCGTCACCTGCCGCACCTTCGGGTCCTTGGCGCGCAGATAGGCGTCGATCTCGGAAAGCAGGGCGACTTTGGCTTCGAAACTCGGCTCGCCGATCGGATTGCCGTCGCCATAGAGCTTGACGTTGGTGCGCTGGGGGGCTGCGGCATAGGTGCCCGAATAACCGCGCGTCACCGCGCCCACGGCATCCGCCGCGCGCTTCAGCGCCGCCAGCGAAAGATCGCCGGCATGGGCATAGCCGACGGCTTCCCCCGCCACCGCGCGCAGGCCAAAACCCTGATCGGTGTTGAAGCTGCCGCCCTTGAGGCGGCCGTTGTCGAAGGACAGCGCCTCCGACTGGATATGTTCGATGAAGAGTTCGCCATCATCGGCGCCGGCGAGCGTATCGGCCAGCACCTTGCGCACCGCCGCCTCGTCGCTGTCGAACAGTTTGATGAGATCGGTGTTCATGGCGGTGCTCCTGCATGTGTTGGTGCAGGCTTATGTAGAGATTAGGCGTTTCGAGGGCAAGCGGAGCGGCGGCATCGGGGAGCGATCAACCGGTGACACGACGGCGCACGCTTTCCAGGATTTCATCCGAAAGCACTGTGTCGTTGACGGCGCGAGCCATGACGAGCGCACCGACGAAGCTTGCGACATCGGCAATCGCGCGGGCCCGGTCGGGTGCCCGGCCATCGCCCTCCTGCAATTTTTCCATCAGCCCGATCAGCGCGCGCACATGATCCGTTACCGGACCTCGCTCCGCATCGGGCAGGCGGGCGAGTTCGGCCCCGAGCGCCGCCACCGTGCAACCCGCTCCGGCGGCAGCACGGTGGTCGGGCGAAAGATATGATTGTGCGAAATCGTCCAGCGAGCCATTCAGCGCATCGGCTTTCATCATGTCATCCATGGCATGGGCGAGTGCCTGCCCGGCAAGGTCGGTCTTGGATTTGAAGTGTCCATAGAAGCCGCCATGGGTCAGTCCGGCTCCTTTCATGATCGCATCGACCCCCACCGCGTGGATGCCGTTTTCGCGAAACAGCCTGGCGGCCGTATCGAGGATACGCTGCCGGTTTTCCTTCGCCTGTTCCTTGCTGGGACGCATCCCGCTCTCCTTCGAGAAATTCTGCTTGACAAAATATATGACGCTCGTCATTTAAAGGCAATACATGACGATCGTCATTTAAATTTCCAGCCGGCGGCAACGCCTTTGACAGGGATGAAGGACATGAGCATGCGTTACAGGGTTTTCGGCCGCACCGGCCTTCGCGTTTCGTCGCTTTCGCTGGGCACCGGCAATTTCGGCACCGGCTGGGGCTATGGTGCCGACCGCGAGACGGCAAAGCAGATTTTCGACGGTTACCGCGCTGCCGGCGGCAATTTCATCGATACGGCCGACCAGTATCAGTTCGGTCAGTCCGAAACGCTGACGGGAGAGTTCATCGCCAGCGAGCGTGATGACATCGTGCTTGCCACCAAATTCTCCCTGGGCGATGCGCCGGCAAGCGGCCTGCAGCGCACCGGCAACAGCCGCAAGGCGATGATCCAGTCTGTCGAAGCCAGCCTGAAACGGCTGAAGACCGACCGTATCGATCTGCTCTGGGTGCACATGCCCGATGATGTCACCCCGATCGACGAGATCGTCCGCGGCCTGGACGATCTCGCCCGCTCCGGCAAGATCCTATATGCCGGCCTTTCGGATTTCCCGGCCTGGCGTGTCGCCACCGCCGCGACCCTTGCCGACCTGCGCGGCTGGTCGCCGATCTCGGCCTTGCAGATCGAATACAGCCTTGTCGAACGCACGGTGGAGCGGGAACTGATCCCCATGGCCAATGCCTTCGGCCTCGGCACGGTGAGCTGGTCGCCGCTCGGCGGCGGTCTCTTGACGGGCAAGTATCGCAAGGGCGAGACGGGCAGGGCGCAAGGCCTCGGTGTTGTCATCCACGGCGAAAGCGATGCCCGCAAAACGGCGACGGTGGATGAGGTTCTCGCGATATCGGAGGAGACGGGCGTTCCCGCCGGCCAGATCGCCATCGCCTGGGTACTCGCTAAGGGCACGACCCTGCCGATCATCGGCCCGCGCACCACGGCGCAGCTGGACGACAACCTTGCGGCCCTCGATGTCCGCCTGACCGAAGACCAGATCGCCCGCCTCGATGCGGCCAGCGCCATCCCGCTCGGTTTCCCCTACGACGTCGTTTCCGGCAGCCGCGGCCGGCTTGCCGGCGGCAAGGCGGATGTGATGGATTGGCCGGTCGTTGCGGTTAAGTAAGGTTGTCGCCTCGCGCCCAACCCTCCTACGTCATGGTCGGCCTCGCGCCGACCATCCATGCGTCACGGCATAGATCCTCGGCTCTGCGGCCGAGGATGACGGCGTGTGGAGCGGGCGAAACGCCACAAACAAAAAAGCGCGTCTTACGGCGCGCTTTTACGTATCTCTTTCTAAACCCGCCTCACGGCAGCGCATCATAGCCTTCGCCGAACCCCTTCAGGTCCACCGGAATGCCGATGCCTTCTTCCGGCGACTGGAACACGATGAAGGTTGCCGTCGCGCCCGAGCGGAAGGTTTTCAGCAGTTCGTCTTCCAGCACGACTTCGGCATAGCAGCCGTCATTGAAGCAGCGCACGAAATAGGCGCGGCCGATGTCCTTGCCGTCGACATTGAGCCCGAGCCCGTTCGGCAGCAGAACGCCGAGCGGCGCCAGCACGCGCAGGATCTTCGCCTTGCGGTCGGCGGTCTTCAGCACCACCACCGAAAGCCCGACCTCCGGCCGGTCCTCGGCGATGACGTTCTGCATCAGCGCGCATTGCTCGGTGGTCGCGCCCGCCGGCTGGTCGCAGACGATCGACCAGGCGCCGTGGTTGGATTTCACCGTGCCGGGCGTGTTGGGCTGCTGGGTCTGGGCGAAGGCCGAAAAGGGAAGTGCGGCTGCGGCAAGTCCGATGGCTGCGAGCCGCGAAAGGAGGGACAGGCCCATGGAAACCTCGAAGTACGAATCAACAGGGCTATTCTTGAAGTGCGCCCGCGCAAATGAAAAGCCCTTGCCCCTACATTCACCAGGGATACGGCAGAAAAGCGGCGTCAAACAAGGCCTTTATGCGCCTTCTTTTCGGCGATGGCGCTGCTCTATCCGCGCTTTCCATGATATAGAGTCCCGGCCTGCCGGTCGCGCCGGCGGCGAGAGGCCGCATCGACAAGATGCGCCCGCAGGCGCGATGCTGGCAAGTCCCTGTGCGAAAAGCAAGGTTTTGCGCAAAAATGCCGCATGGGGTTGAATGGACAGATGTTGCGGCGTTGGTCAAACTGTGGTTTGAAGCGCTTCAGTACCGCAGGATTCTGCGTTTTGGTTTGATCCAGATCAAACGCCCAGGGGAGACACATTGTGAAAAACAAGGCTTTTGCAGCTCTGGCATCCACTGCCTGTCTGCTTTTTGCTTCCAGCGCCTTGGCTGACAAGCCGGTCGCGTGGCAGACTAACTTTCAGACCGCCGCCACCGGCATTATGGAAGAAATTACGTGGTTCGAGCATTATACGCTCTGGTTCATCGTGCCGATTACGCTTTTCGTCCTGGCGCTCCTGGTCGCCGTGGTCGTCAAGTTCCGCGAGAAGGCCAATCCGGTTCCGTCCAAGACCAGCCACAATACGGCCATCGAGATCGTCTGGACCCTCGGCCCGGTCGTCGTGCTTCTCTTCCTGGCAATTCCTTCGTTCCAGCTTCTGACGGCGCAGCTCACCCCGCCGGAAAATCCCGACATCACGCTGAAGGCGACCGGCAACCAGTGGTACTGGTCCTATGAATACGAAGTCGGCGAAAACCCGCTGTCCTTCGATAGCCTGCTGATGAAGGAAGAAGACCGCGCTTCCCTCGGCAAGGAGGACAAGACCGAATATCCGCGCCTGCTCGCCGTCGACAACGAAGTCGTCGTGCCGGTCGGCAAGATGGTTCGCGTGCTCGTCACCGCCGCCGATGTCATCCACGCTTTCGCCATGCCGGCCTTTGGCGTGAAGATCGACGCCGTTCCGGGCCGTCTCAACGAAACCTTCTTCAAGGCAGAGCGCGAAGGGCTCTATTACGGCCAGTGTTCCGAGCTTTGCGGCAAGGACCACGCCTATATGCCGATCGCCATCCGCGTCGTCAGCCAGGAGAAGTATGACACCTGGTTCGCAGCCGCCGCCACCAATGTTGGCGCAGCGAACAAGGCCCTCATGGCATCGATCGACGCGGACAAGTCCGTCGATGTTGCCGTGAACGCCGCACAGTAATTTGAAGGGGAGCTAGAGACCCATGGCCGGAACATCCGCCCACCACGATCACGATCATGCAGGTCATGATCACCACGACGACCACGCCCACAAGCCGCTGACCTTCTTTCAGCGCTGGTTCCTGTCCACCAACCACAAGGACATCGGCACGCTCTACCTGATCTTCGCGATCTTCGCGGGTATCGTCGGCGGCACGCTGTCGGTGTTCATGCGCGCCGAGCTGCAGGAGCCGGGCATCCAGATTTTCCACGGTCTGGCTTCCATGGTTTACGGCTTCGAGGGCGATGCTGCCATCGACGGCGGCAAGCACATGTTCAACGTCTTCACGACCGCACACGCGCTCATCATGATCTTCTTCATGGTCATGCCGGCGCTGATCGGCGGTTTCGCCAACTGGATGGTGCCGATCATGATCGGTGCGCCGGACATGGCCTTCCCGCGCATGAACAACATCTCCTTCTGGCTGATCATCCCGGCCTTCCTGCTCGTGCTGCTTTCGATGTTCGTCGAAGGCCCGGCAGGTGCTTACGGCGCGGGCGGCGGCTGGACGATCTATCCGCCGTTCTCGACCTCGGGACAGCCCGGACCGGCCATGGATTTCGTGATCCTCGGCCTGCATATCGCCGGCGCATCCTCGATCCTCGGCGCGATCAACTTCATCACCACCATTCTCAACATGCGCGCTCCGGGCATGACGCTGCATAAGATGCCGCTGTTTGCCTGGTCGGTGCTGATCACCGCCTTCCTGCTGCTGCTCTCGCTGCCGGTTCTGGCAGGCGGCATCACCATGCTGCTGACCGACCGCAACTTCGGCACGTCGTTCTTCGCGCCGGAAGGCGGCGGCGACCCGATCCTGTTCCAGCACCTGTTCTGGTTCTTCGGTCACCCGGAAGTGTACATCCTGATCCTGCCCGGCTTCGGCATCGTCAGCCACATCGTCTCGACCTTCTCGCGCAAGCCGATCTTCGGCTATCTCGGCATGGCCTACGCCATGGTCGCGATCGGCGCCGTCGGCTTCATCGTGTGGGCGCACCACATGTATACGGTCGGCATGTCGCTCGACACGCAGCGCTACTTTGTCTTCGCCACGATGGTCATCGCCGTTCCGACGGGTGTGAAGATCTTCTCGTGGATCGCGACGATGTGGGGTGGTTCGATCCGCTTCACGACCCCGATGGTCTGGGCGATCGGCTTCATCTTCCTGTTCACCGTCGGTGGCGTCACGGGCGTTCAGCTCGCCAACGCCGGCCTCGACCGCTCGCTGCACGACACCTACTACGTGGTTGCCCACTTCCACTACGTTCTGTCGCTCGGTGCCGTCTTTGCGATCTTCGCGGCCTGGTACTACTGGTTCCCGAAGATGACCGGCTACATGTACTCGGAATTCCTCGGCAAGCTGCACTTCTGGGTGATGTTCGTCGGCGTGAACCTTGTGTTCTTCCCGCAGCACTTCCTCGGCCTCGCCGGCATGCCGCGCCGTTACATCGACTACCCGGATGCCTTTGCCGGCTGGAACTACGTGTCCTCGATCGGCTCCTACATCTCGGCCGTCGGCGTGCTGATCTTCCTCTTCGGTGTCTTCGAAGCCTTCTCCAAGAAGCGCGTCGCCGGCGACAATCCGTGGGGCGAGGGCGCAACCACGCTGGAATGGACGCTGTCTTCGCCGCCGCCGTTCCACCAGTGGGAACAGCTGCCGCGCATCAAGTAAGCTCAGAATGGTCAAGCCGCCGATCAGGGCGGCTTGACCAGTGCTGCGAGGCGCGGGGTTAAAACCGCGCCGTCATCCTCGGGCTCGTCCCGAGGATCTGCGGTCCAACCGCAGACGCAGGGGTGAAGCAGATCCTCGGGACAAGCCCGAGGATGACGGAACAAGGGGCGTGAAAATGAAAACGCCTCGAAATAAAGAGTACGGAAACGACATGGCTCTTCTCGACAATCACGAAGCAATCGCAGCCGATGGGCAACCGCGCCTGTCGGAAGCCTCTGCGCGCGATTTCTTTGAGCTTCTGAAGCCGCGGGTGATGTCGCTGGTGGTCTTTACGGCGCTGGCCGGCATGGTACTGGCGCCGGGGCATATCCACCCCGTCATCGGCTTCATCGCCATTCTCTGTATTGCCGTGGGCGCCGGAGCCTCCGGTGCCCTGAACATGTGGTACGACGCCGATATCGACGCCGTCATGAGCCGCACCGCCAAGCGCCCCATTCCCGCCGGCAAGATCCTGCCGCAGGAGGCGCTCGCCTTCGGCCTGACGCTCTCGGGCTTTTCCGTCTGTATCCTCGGCCTGGTAGTCAACTGGCTGTCGGCCGGCCTGCTCGCCTTCACCATCTTCTTCTATGCCGTCATCTATACGATGTGGCTCAAGCGCTCGACCCCGCAGAACATCGTCATCGGCGGTGCGGCCGGCGCTTTCCCGCCGATGATCGGCTGGGCCTGCGTCACCGGCGGCGTCTCGATCGAAAGCATCGTTCTCTTCCTCATCACCTTCCTCTGGACGCCGGCCCATTTCTGGGCGCTCGCGCTGTTCAAGATGCGCGAATACGGCGCAGTGAAGGTTCCGATGATGCCGAATGTCTGCGGTGAAGCCACCACCAAGAAGCAGATCGTCATCTATGCCGTGCTGACCGCCGTGATCGGCGTTGTGCCGGCCATCCTCGGCTTCGCCAGCATCGGCTACGGCGCCCTTGCCGCCGCGCTCGGCCTTGCCTTCATCTGGTATTCGCTGCTGGTGCTGCGCATGCCCGACGGCGACGAGAAGATGGTGCCGGCCAAGAAGCTGTTCGCCTATTCGATCCTTTATCTGTTCGTGATCTTCTCTGCTCTGATGGTCGATCACCTGGTCACGACCCTGTGGCCGATTACCGGAGGTGCCCTCTGATGGAACTCGTCAAACTCAGCGACGCCCAGAAGAAATCCCGCCGCGGCCGCAACATCGCGCTCGGCATCGTGCTCTTCTGTCTCGTGGTGTTGTTCTACGTCGTGACGCTGATCAAGGTCGGCAACGGCATGGCCAACTGATCGGGTGAGCGCATGAACAACGTTTCGAACCAGGGCGGCAGCAAGAACAGGGCAAACGGCGTCATCGTCGGTTCCTGTCTCGCCTTCGTCGTCGGCATGGTCGGCATGGCCTATGCCGCCGTGCCGCTCTATGACATGTTCTGTCGCGTGACCGGCTATAACGGCACGGTCAAGCGCGTCGAGCAGGCCTCCGACACCATCCTCGACAAGACGATCGAGGTGACCTTCGACAGCAACACGGCCTCCGATCTTCCCTGGGAGTTCAAGCCGGTGCAGCGCTCGGTCAATCCGAAGATCGGCGAGACGATCCAGGTCGAGTTCACGGCAAAGAACCTTTCGTCGAAGCCGACGACAGGCCAGGCGGTGTTCAACGTCACGCCGATGGCCGCCGGCGCCTATTTCAACAAGGTGCAGTGTTTTTGCTTCACGGAGACGACGCTGCAGCCGGGCGAAGAAATGACCATGCCGGTCGTGTTCTTCGTCGATCCCGAGATTACCACGGCCGTCGAGACCAAGGGGCTTCGCACCCTGACGCTGTCCTACACCTTCTATGCCCGCGAGCCGTCGAAGCCGGTCGCCGCGGTCACGACGAAACCATTAGACGCTGACAAAAAGCTTTGATTGACATGGGTTTCCGGCTAAGCCGGAAACGGAGAGAGAAAGACTTATCGGGGATTATCACATGGCCGATGCGCATCAGAAAAACCACGACTACCACATCATCGACCCCAGCCCATGGCCGCTTCTGGCATCCATCGGTGCTTTCGTCATGGCTTTCGGCGGCATTGCCTATATGCGCTATCTCTCGGGCGGCTCGTTCAAGCTGTTCGGCATGGAGCTGGCCAATCCGTGGGTCCTGTTCATCGGTCTCGCCATCGTGCTCTACACCATGTTCGGCTGGTGGTCGGATACGGTGAAGGAAGCCCATGAGGGCCACCACACCCGCGTCGTCTCGCTGCATCTGCGCTACGGCATGATCATGTTCATCGCTTCGGAAGTGATGTTCTTTGTCGCCTGGTTCTGGGCCTTCTTCGATGCCAGCCTGTTTCCGGGCGAAGCCATCCAGGCAACCCGCACGGCCTTTACCGGCGGTGTCTGGCCGCCGAAGGGCATCGAGGTTCTCGATCCCTGGCACCTGCCGCTCTACAACACCGTGATCCTGCTGCTCTCGGGCACCTGCGTCACCTGGGCGCACCACGCTCTGCTGCACGGCGACCGCAAGGGCCTCATCAACGGCCTGACGCTGACGGTGCTGCTCGGCATGCTGTTTTCCTTCGTACAGGGCTACGAATACGCGCACGCTCCGTTCGCCTTCAAGGAATCGATCTACGGCGCCACCTTCTTCATGGCGACCGGTTTCCACGGCTTCCACGTTCTAGTCGGCACGATCTTCCTGATCGTCTGCCTGATCCGCGCGGTTCGCGGCGATTTCACCCCGAAGCAGCATTTCGGCTTCGAGGCCGCCGCCTGGTACTGGCACTTCGTCGACGTCGTCTGGCTGTTCCTGTTCTTCGCCGTCTACATCTGGGGCGGCTGGGGCGCCCCGATCGCCCACGGCTGATCCGAGGCGAGCGATTTTCGAAAGGGCGGGTGCTGCGGCATCCGCCCTTTCTCTTTGGGGCTATCGCGCGGGTGCCGCGAATGCGCTATGGGACGGAGGTGAGATACCCCCCTCTGTCAGCTACGCTGACATCTCCCCCTCAAGGGGGGAGATTGGGCCGAGGGGCTGCCTCCCGCCGATCTCCCCCCTTGAGGGGGAGATGCCCGACAGGGCAGAGGGGGGTAACCGCGGCTCGGAAAGGAAAACGACAATGAACGAAGACAGCGCACATTTCCCGCCGGTCGATCCGGTCAAGACCGGTCTATCAGGCCATTGCCCGCGCTGCGGTCAGGGTAAGCTGTTCGATGGTTTCCTGAAGTTGAAGCCGGCCTGCTCTGCCTGCGGGCTCGATTACCGCTTCGCCGATTCGGGCGATGGCCCGGTGGTCTTCGTCATCCTGATCGTCGGCTTCATCGTCGTCGGCGCGGCGCTGTGGACCGAGGTCAACATCAACCCGCCGCTCTGGCTGCATTTCCTCCTGTGGATACCGCTTGCCTGCATTCTGAGCCTTGCCCTCATGCGCATGCTGAAGGGCCTGCTCGTCAATCTTCAATATCGGAACAACGCGAAGCAGGGCGAGATCGACCGTGGCTGAGGTGGCGGCAAAGGGCAGGGCGCGCACCGTCGCGGCTATCGTAACGGTTCTGGTGGCGCTGGCGATCCTGCTGTCGCTCGGCACTTGGCAGATGCAGCGTCTCGCCTGGAAGGAAGGCCTGCTTGCCGCCATCGCCGAGCGCCGGGCCGCGCCCCCCGTCGATATCGCCGAAATCGACCGCATGGCCAAGGCCGGCGAGGATGTCGACTACCGCGCGATGACCGCGACCGGCATCTATGCCAACAGCAAGGAACGGCATTTCTTCGCGACCTATGAGGGCCGCACCGGCTATTACATCTATACCCCGCTGCAGCTTGCCGATGGCCGCTTCCTGCTCGTCAACCGCGGCTTCGTGCCCTTCGACAGCAAGGAGCCGGAAACCCGGAAAGAAGGACAACTGACCGGCGAGCAGACGGTGCGCGGCCTTGCCCGTTCGGAACTTCTGGAAAAACCCTCCTGGGTTGTCCCGGATAACGATATCGCGAAGAATATCTTCTACTGGAAGGATCACCACGCCATGGCGGAAAGCGTCGGGCTCGATTCGGCACAGGTGGTTCCGTTCTTCCTGGATGCGGATGCGACGCCGAACCCCGGCGGTTGGCCGATCGGCGGCGTCACCCAGTTCGACCTGCCGAACAATCATCTGCAATATGCCATGACGTGGTACGGTCTGGCGCTGGCGCTCGTCGTCATCAGCGTCGTCTTCGTGATCAAGCGGCGCAAAAACTAAATCCGGGCCGGGGGCGGCCCATCCATCGCGAGGGGGCAAAACCATGCTTGCCAATATGTTCGTCGCCCTGACGGCGCTTCTGCATATCGGCTTTCTCGTGCTGGAGATGTTGCTGTGGAGCGGCCCGATCGGCCGCGGCGTCTTCCGGATGGGGGAGGCGCAGGCCGAAACGACAAAAGTGCTCGCCGCTAATCAGGGCCTCTATAACGGTTTCCTCGCGGCCGGCCTGATCTGGTCGCTGCTGCATCCGGTGCCCGAATTTGCCTTTGAGCTGAAGCTCTTCTTCCTTGTGTGCGTGATCGTTGCCGCTATATATGGCGCATGGTCGGTCTCCCTCCGCATCCTCCTCGTGCAGGGCGGCCCGGCGATCATCGCCCTTGTTCTTACGTTTCTGGCATTGTGATCCATGGCATCATCCTTAGCGGCAAAGAAAGAGATCACCATCCGGCTGTGCGGGCCGCGCGGCTTCTGCGCCGGTGTCGATCGCGCCATCCAGATCGTCGTGCTGGCGCTGAAGGAATACGGCGCCCCGGTCTATGTCCGCCACGAGATCGTGCACAATCGCTATGTGGTCGAAGGCCTCGAAGCCAAGGGCGCGATCTTCGTCGAGGAACTGGACGAAATCCCGGAAGAGCATCGCAAGCAACCGGTGGTCTTCTCGGCCCACGGCGTGCCGAAATCCGTACCCGCCGATGCCGAAAGCCGTAATCTCTTCTATCTCGACGCGACCTGCCCCTTGGTCTCCAAGGTCCACAAGCAGGCGATGCGCCACCAGCGCATGGGTCGCCACGTCGTGCTGATCGGCCATGCCGGCCACCCGGAGGTGATCGGCACCATGGGCCAGTTGCCGGAAGGCGCTGTGTCGCTGGTCGAGACCATCGAGGATGCCGACAACTACGTGCCCCAGGACCCCGACAATCTCGGCTTCGTCACCCAGACAACCCTTTCGGTCGATGACACCGCCGGCGTCATCAAGCGCCTGCACGAGCGCTTCCCGAACCTCACTGCCCCTGCCGCCGATTCCATCTGCTACGCCACCACAAACCGGCAGGAAGCGGTAAAACAGGCCGCCCCCGGCTGCGATCTCTTCCTGATTGTCGGCGCCCCGAATTCCTCGAACTCCAAGCGCCTCGTCGAGGTCGCGCTCCGATCCGGCGCCAGGCACGCGGTGCTCGTCCAGCGCGCCTCCGAGATCGACTGGGATACGCTCGGCGATATCGCCACCGTCGGCCTCTCCGCCGGCGCTTCCGCTCCGGAAGTCATCGTCAACGAGATCATCGAGGCTTTTCGCGCCCGTTATGACACATCTGTCGAACTTGCCGATACGGTGGAGGAAACGGAAAACTTCCTCGTTAACCGCGAGCTTCGCCATGTACCTTTGACCGTGGAGGATATGGTGTGGGTGAATGGCAGGGAGTGATTTCGCAGCTTTCCTGGTGGGAGATTGTTCTTTTCGTCCTGATCGGCGTGGTTGAAGTGTCGTTCCTCGCCATCATGATCGGTGCTTTCCTCCTTAGTTTCGTTTCCGTGATCCAGATACTGGGGAAGAGCGGCTATCCATATGTCGAGCCGGACGATGATAAATTGAGCTGGGTGCAACGGATGGGGCGGCGTCAGACACGAGCAGGACTGGCTTTTGTTTCTACTTCAGAATTTACGAAGGAATGGAAGCGGTTCGCTCTCAGTGCCACGATCTTCCTCTCCTGTCTGACTGTAATCCTGATATTTTCTTTGTTCACAAAACACTGAAAGCTTCCCGACAACATTTTTACGAACTTTGAGGCGCTTTCCTTGGCCGTTTACACCGACATCACCGAAGACGATCTGAAGCAGTTTCTCTCTGCCTATGGCGTCGGTGAACTCACCTCCTACAAGGGCATCGCCGAGGGCGTGGAAAACAGCAATTTCCTGCTGCACACCACCAGCGGCGCCTACATCCTGACACTCTACGAAAAGCGCGTCGATCGGGGCGACCTGCCGTTCTTCCTCGGCCTCATGCATCATCTGGCGGCGCGCGGCCTTTCCTGCCCGCTGCCCTTGCCGCGTGCCGATGGCGCATTGCTGGGCGAGCTTTCCGGCCGCCCCGCCGCCATGATCTCCTTCCTGGAGGGCATGTGGCTGCGCAAACCCGCCGCCCGTCATTGCCGCGAAGTCGGCCGGGCGCTGGCCGAAATGCACGTCGCCGGCGAGGGGTTCGCGCTGACGCGCCGCAACGCGCTTTCCGTCGATGGCTGGCGGCCGCTGTGGAACAACTCCCGCGACCGCGCCGACGAAGTGCTGGCAGGCCTGCGCGAGGAAATCACCGGCGAACTCGACGTGCTGGAAGCCGCATGGCCGAAAGACCTGCCGGCCGGCGTCATCCATGCCGATCTCTTCCCCGACAACGTCTTTTTCCTCGGCGACGACCTGTCCGGCCTGATTGACTTCTATTTCGCTTGCAACGACTTCCTGGCCTACGACGTCTCCGTCTGCTTGAACGCCTGGTGCTTCGAGAAGGACGGCGCGTTCAACATCACCAAGGGCACGGCGCTTCTGGCCGGCTACAACGCCGTGCGGCCGCTGAGCCCGGCCGAAATCGAGGCCCTGCCGCTTCTCTGCCGCGGCTCGGCGCTGCGCTTCTTCCTGACGCGCCTCTACGACTGGCTGATGACGCCGCCGGGCGCATTGGTGGTCAAGAAGGACCCGCTCGAATATCTGCGCAAGCTGCAGTTCCACCGCACAGTGAAATCGGCCGCCGAATACGGCCTGGGTGAAATCCAATGAAACACGTCGATATCTTCACCGATGGCGCCTGCTCGGGCAATCCGGGGCCGGGCGGATGGGGCGCGGTGATGCGCTATGGCGAAAAGGAAAAGGAACTTTGCGGCGGCGAGGCTGAGACCACCAACAACCGCATGGAGTTGCTTGCAGCAATCACGGCGCTTTCGGCGCTGAAGGAAACCTGCGAGATCGACCTCTACACCGACAGCAAATACGTCATGGACGGCATCGGCAAGTGGATTCATGGCTGGAAGAAAAACGGCTGGAAAACCGCCGACAAGAAGCCGGTAAAGAACGGCGAACTCTGGCAGGCGCTCGACGAAGCCAACCGCCGCCACAAGGTCACCTGGCACTGGGTCAAGGGCCACGCCGGTCACCCGGAAAACGAACGCGCCGACGAACTGGCCCGCAAGGGCATGGAGCCGTTCAAAAAGCCGCGGGCGTAAGGTTTTCGTTCGCGGTCGAAGGGGCGTCTTCCTCCGTCGTCCCCTCTCCCCGTTTGCGGGGAGAGGGTTAGGGTGAGGGGCAAATCCTCATCCTCGAAGATGCCGAACGTCCGCCCCTCATCCGGCCTGTCGGCCACCTTCTCCCCGCAGGCGGGGAGAAGGGACCAGCGGCAAACCCACGGGAAATGCCGACCCTCAATAACTGTGCGGCGGCACATAGAGGCAGATCGTCGGACTATCGTCCCGGCCATCGACCGTGCACCAATGGATGAAGCCATCCGGGCTGTTGCGGATGCGCTTGTCGCCATAGGGAACGACCTCGTTGCCGATGATGATGAAATAGCCGTCGGCGCGCTCCAGCACGCTCTTTGACGGGATTTGCCGACAGTCGATCCCGGCGCAACAACTGGCGTCGTAACGCCATCCCGATGGCGCGTCGTGGGCCGCGGCGCCGTGTGGAATGAAGGCAAGCAGCGCACCGCAGATAAGATTGCGCAAAGTCATCGGCGTGTCTCCGCGTCGTTCGTTCGACAGTCAACGATGGGACGCGGACGGGTCTTCTGCGGTCAGAGCTTTCCCCGGTGCAACAGCATAACCGCAGGAGCCGATTTCAGGCCGCGCCCGAAATCCTAAAAGGAGAGTTTATACCCGATATGGCTAGCGACAAAGCCGAGCTGTTCGTAAAACCGGTGCGCATCCGGCCGTGCCTTGTCCGTCGTAAGCTGCACCAGCGCGCAGCCGCGGCTGCGGCACTCCGCAATCGCCCATTCGATCATGCGCCGCCCCAGCCCCTCGCTGCGGCAATCGCGGGCGACGCGCACGGCTTCGATCTGGCCGCGCCAGGCGCCCTTGCGGGAAAGACCGGGAATGAAGCTCAGTTGCAGCGTTCCGATGACCCCGCGGTCGTCCTCGGCGACGGCCAGCAACTGGTTGGGATCGGCATCGATGGCGGAAAAGGCGGCGCTATAGGCGGTGTCCAGCGCATCGTCCATCGCCTCGCGCCCCTGACCGATGGGGTCATCGGCCAGCATGCGCACGATCGCGGGCAAATCGGCGGCGACGGCCCGGCGGAAATGAAGATCGGTCATGATAGGTCCAGAAGGGGTGCCGCCGGCTTCAAGGAAAGCGCGGCGGCATCCGGTATCAGAGCTGTTCCAGCATGGCGGCGGCGCCGGAGACGGTCGCCTGGCCGGGGCTCTCCTCGACGTTCAGCGCCTTGACCACGCCGTCCTCGACGATCATCGAGTAGCGCTTGGAACGGGTGCCGAGCGTGCCGGCGGAAAGATCGATATCCATGCCGAGCGCCTTGGTGAAGGCGGCGTTCCAGTCCGAAAGGAAGTGGATCTTGCCCATGCCGCCCGAGGCCGTCGCCCAGGCGCCCATGACGTGGATGTCATTGACGGCAACGACGGCGATGTCATCGACGCCGCGGGCGAGGATGGCGTCGCGGTTTTCGAGATAGCCGGGCAGGTGGTTCAGCGAGCAGGTCGGCGTAAAGGCGCCGGGCACGGCAAAGAGTACGACCTTCCTGCCGGCGAAAATCTGGTCCGTGGTGATCTCCACCGGGCCATCGGCGGTCTTTTCCTTGAAAGTGGCGGCAGGCAGCTTGTCTCCGACGGAAATGGTCACGGGGTCTCTCCCTTTGAGAATGTGTAGATGGCGGGCGTCGGCGAATGCGACGGGTCGGGCGAAATATAGATTTGCCTCAGTCAAAGGCAAGCGGGGTTTCCATGCTGCGCGCGCCGGCGCGAACGGTGAGCAGCACCGAGCCGCTTTTCAGCGCGCCACCCGCCTTGGGCGCCCGCACCGGAATGTCGGCGCGCGTCGTGCCATCGGTTTGCACCGCCAGCGCCGGCTTGCCGAAACCGTAGCCCGGCGGCCCGGCGAGGAAGAGTTCCGGTGCTGCCCCGCCTTGGGGCAGCACAAGGTTCACACGCAATTGCCCGGCCTGCGGATCATAGCCGGCGGACACCGCCTTGAACGTATCGTCCGGCGCCTGCGGCAAGGCCGCAGCGGCGGCATCGATGCGCGCCTTTTCCAGCGGGTTTTCGACGAGCGCATCGGGCATCGCAACGTCGAGTTCGGTCTGCACGGGGATGCAGATATCTTTGCAGATACCGAGGAAAACCGCAGCCTTGAGCGCAAGATCGCCCGGCCGGTTGCGCTTCAGGTCGAGCGGCAGCGCCACGGAGCGGTCATAGCCGACATAGCGCACGATGCCGTCGTCGAACGTCTTCGGTGCGGGAAAGCGGATACCGGAAAAATCGATGCCGCCGGTTGGGTCCACGGTGATCTGGGGCGGGATGCCGCTGGCGCCCGGCTCACGCCAATAGGTCTTCCAGCCGGGTTCGAGCTTGATGTCGAGGATCGCCGGAATGCTGCCGTCGGCCTGCGGTTTGGCGGTGACGATCCTGACCTCGCCCCCCTGCACGGCGGTCCACGGACTGCTGGCGGCAGCGGCCGACCCAGCAAAAAAATATCCGGCAAGGCTTGCCACGGCCAGCAAATGCGTCACATTCTGTAGGGGAGGACGACGTTTCATGACGGTGAGGATTATCGGTTTTGCACCGCGGATGAAAGAGGCCGCCGGCACGATATGTCCTGATTTGGCTCTGACCGGATAGGCTGGCACCATGATGACGACTTTGCACCCCAAGCGCGAACGCGGACAGCTCGACGGCCAGTTCCTGATCGCCATGCCCGGCATGGTCGACAGCAATTTCGCCCGCACGGTCATCTATGTCTGCGCCCATTCCAGCGATGGCGCCATGGGCTTCATCCTCAACCGGCCGCAGCAGCTGACTTTTCCGGAAGTGTTGCAGCATCTTGATATCGTCGGTTCCGAAGAGGCGATCCGTCTGCCGGAACGCGCCCGCAGCTTCCAGATCCAGACCGGCGGGCCGGTCGAAACCGGGCGCGGCTTCGTGCTGCATTCGGATGACTACATCAGCACGTCGAGCATTCCGATCAGCGACGAGATCTGCCTGACGGCGACGCTCGATATCATCCGGGCGATTTCGCGCGGGGAGGGGCCGAGCCGGGCGACGATGATGCTCGGCTATGCCGGCTGGGGCGCCGGCCAGCTGGAGGCGGAAATCGCTGGCAATGGCTGGCTGAACTGCCCGGCCAGCGAAGAACTGATCTTCGACCGCGATTTCGGCGAGAAATACGATCGGGCGCTGGCGCTGATGGGCGTCGCGCCGGCCATGCTCTCCATGGATGCCGGCCACGCTTAGGATCTATACCGGCCTGCAAATGGCGCTTCCCCGCGCTGCCGGTGCTCACGTACTTGAGTACCTCCGCTCCAGGTCGCGGAAAATCACAATTTCGGCTCGGCCTGGGCTGAATGCCGATTGATCCTCGCTCCATCACGCTTCGTTTCTTTCGATAAATTCCCGGAACCTTTTCCACTCCATCCCGTTTTCAAGGCGCAAGGCATGACGAACACGTCATGTCGAACGATCTAGGAGAATGAGACATGGGCAGCACGAGTGACAAGATTTCCGGAGCCGCAAATCAGGCTGCCGGCAAGGCGAAGCAGGCGGCCGGCAAGCTGACCGGCAACGACAAGATGCAGGCTGAAGGTAAGGGTCAGGAAGTCAAGGGCAAGGTCCAGACGGCGACCGGCAAGGCGAAGGACGCCGTGAAAAATACCGTCGATCGCATGTAGTCCATTTATGGCCGCAGCTTGGCCGCTTGAGGCGGCCTGCGGCCTTGAGGTGCGCAACCAGCTTCTGTCCTGACGGGTTCAACTGGATGGAAGTTTCTGCGCCGATGCCCGCTGTGCCTTGTGCCAGCGGGCATTCTCACGTTTGATAACCTTTTGATTGCCCTTCGAGGATGTCCCTTCATGAGACTTTATGCCTGCGGGAAATGCGGCAATCCAATCCATTTTGACAATCGCAGTTGCATCGCTTGCGGCTCGCAGCTCGGCTTTTCGACGGATACGCTGACGATGCACGCGCTCGAACCGTCCGAGACGGGATGGAGGACCATCGCACCCCACGCGCAGGAGGTCGCCTTCTGCGCCAATGCGGGTGATGACATCTGCAACTGGCTCGTCCCCTCCGGCGACAACAACGCCTATTGCGTCGCCTGCCGCTACAATCGCATCGTTCCGGTCACCGACAATCCCGAGGGGCTGGCGCGCTGGCAGCGCATCGGACAGGCGCAACGCCATCTGTTCTATTCTCTCTTGCGCTGGAAGCTTCCCATTCCGGGCCGCGATGTCGATCCGCAGGGCGGTTTGGTCTTCGATTTCCTCGCCGACGAAGTCGATGCAAACGGCAACGTCATTCCCGCAATGACGGGGCATGAGGACGGCCTGATCAGCCTGCGCGCCGCCGAAGCCAATGATGAGGTGCGCGAAAGCGTGCGGGTTTCCATGGGTGAGCCTTACCGCACCCTGCTCGGCCATCTCCGCCATGAGATCGGCCATTTCTATTGGGCGCAGCTGGTGCGCGACGAGGCGACGCTGGCCCGTGCCCGCGCGCTTTTCGGCGACGAACGCGAGGACTACGCCGCCGCTCTCCAGCGCAATTACGAGCAAGGCCCGCCCGCCGACTGGCAGAGCCGTTTCATCAGCACCTATGCCAGCTGCCATCCGGCGGAGGATTTTGCCGAGTGCTGGGCGCATTTCTTCCACATCGTCGATACGCTGGAAACGGCCCGCGCCTTCGGCCTCTCCACCGATCCGCGCAGGCATGGGGACATGGCGACCGAGGTGGATTTCGATCCCTATCGGGCGAGCGATGCGCAAACCCTGATCGATGCCTGGATACCGCTCAGCGTGGCGCTGAACAGCCTGCAGCGCAGCATGGGGCAGGCGGATAGTTACCCCTTCGTGCTCTCGCCACCGGTGGTGGAGAAGCTGGATTTTATCAACGGTTTGATCAGGCAATCGGCAGTAGGCAATCGGCAGTAGTAGAGAGGTTTGCGAGCAGAAGACGCCGCGACAAAATCTTTGCCTACTGCCTAAACCTACGCCCTCTTCATCAACGGAAACCGTTCCTTCAGCAGCCGCTGAATGGAATCCGCGCCGATGGGTGGGCCGAAGAGGAAACTCTGTCCGAAATCGCAGCCCATCTGGGCGAGTTGCACGGCATCCTCTTCCGATTCGATGCCCTCGGCGACCACTTGCATATCCAGCTCACGCGCCATCGAGATAACGGAGCGCAACAGGATCGCGCGCTTGTCGCTTGGGTCTTTCACCAGCGCCTTGTCGATCTTGATCGTATCGAAGGGGAAGCGGGTGAGATAGGCGAGCGAGGAATGGCCGGTGCCGAAATCGTCGAGCGCGAGCTTCAGGCCGGCATCCTTCAGCTTTTCCAAAACAAGCCGTGCCTGTTCCGGATTTTCCATGACCAGCGACTCGGTCAACTCGATCCTGATCTTGTTCGGGTCGCAGCGGTTCTTGTTCAAGACCGAGCGGATATCGTCATAAAGCTCGTTGTTGAGCAGTTGCGCGCTGGAGAGGTTGACTGAGACGAAGATGGGCAGGTCCCCGGTCTGCAGCTGCCAGTCTGTCAGGTCGCTGGTGGCGCGGTCGAAGGCGAAGAGGCCGAGTTCGCCGATCAGGTCGCAGCTTTCCGCGACGGGGATGAATTCGGACGGCGAGATATTGCCGCGCTTGGGATGATCCCAGCGCATCAAGGCCTCGAAACCGGCGATCTCGGCATCGTTGAGCCGCACGATCGGCTGGTAGACGAGGCTCAGTTCCTTGCGCTCGATGGCGCGCTTCAGGTCGTGTTCCAGCTGCAGCCGGTCGGTGCCGGAGGTGCGGAAGGCGGGACGGAACGGCTCGACGCGGTTGCCGCCGGCCTTCTTGGCGCGGAACATGGCAAGCTCGGCATCGTCGAGCAGGATGGCGGCATTTTCCTGCTGATCGACCCAGGAGACGAGGCCGATGGAAGCGGTGAGATTGACCTCGCGATTGCCGAAGGACAGCGGCACCATGATCGCCTTGGAAACGGCGTCGGCAAAATCCGCGACCTTGGCCGGATCACGCTCCGACATCAGGATCAGGCCGAACGCATCGCCGCCGAGACGCGCAAGCGTATCCTGTGGCTTCAGGAGACGGCGCAGGCGGCGCGTGAGCGCGATCAGGATGTTGTCACCGGCAGCGATGCCGAGCGTATCGTTGACATGCTTGTAGCGGTCGATGTCGATGGTGATGATCGTCGGCCGCACGGAATTGGTGCCCGAAGCCAGCGACAAGATCGATTGCAGCCGGTCGAGGAACACCTGACGGTTCGGCAGGCCGGTGAGGTTGTCCTGCATGGCGTTGTGCAGCAGCCGGTCGATCGAGTTCTTCTGCTCCGTCACATCAACGATGGTGCCGACGCAGCGGATGATTTCGCCGTTAGCACCGAGCACCGGCCGGGCGCGGATCGAAAGCCAGTGATAGTGGCCATCCTCGGCGCGGATGCGGAATTCGTGGTTCAGCCGGCCGCGGCGGTGCTCGAGCAAAACGTCGAGCGTGGCGCGGAAGCGGTCGCGGTCATCCGGGTGCAGGCGCGGCAGCCAGTTGCGGGCAGGGCCGTGCATGGTGCCGGGGGAGAGGCCGAGCTGGGCGGAAATATCGGGAATGGTCACCACCCGGTCGCGCGCCACGTCCCAGTCCCAGACGGTATCGCCCGAACCGGTCAGCGCCAGCGACTGGCGCTCCAGATCGGAAAACAGCCCCTGGCTATAGGCGCCGCCGGCAAAGGCGTGCTGCATCACGGTAAAGCCGATCAGAAGAACGATCAGCACGAGACCGCCGCCGAGCGCCGGCTGCACGATATCGTTGGAAAGCCGGCCGGTGACCGTCAGCCACGCCCCGAACAGCCAGACGAGGATCAGGAGCCACGCCGGCACGAGCAGGATGGCGCGGTCGTAACGGTTGAAGCCGAGATAGGCGATCAGGATGATGCCGGCCGTGCCGGTGAGGGCGAAGGAGAGGCGGGCAATGCCGGCGGCAATCGCCGGATCGTAGATCGCAACGCCGAACAGCAGGCCGAGACCCAGAACCCAGGCGAGCGTCGCATAGGACAGGTGCTGGTGCCAGCGATTGAGGTTGAGATAGGTGAAGAGGAAGATCACCAGCCCCGCCGCAAGGAACACCTCGGTTCCCGCGCGCCATATTCGATCATCGCCGGCCGTGATGCTGATGAGCTTGGACAGAAAGCCGAAATCGACGCAGATATACGCGAGCACCGCCCAGGCGAGCGCCGCGGTCGCCGGCAGCATCGAGGTGCCCTTGACGACGAAAAGAATGGTCAGGAACACCGCCAGCAGGCCGGCAATGCCGAGCACGATGCCGCGATAGAGAGTGAAGGCGTTGACGGTATCCTTGTAGGCATCCGGCTCCCAGAGATAGATCTGCGGCAGCTCCGGCGAGGCAAGCTCGGCGACGAAGGTGATGACCGAGCCGGGGTTGAGCGTGATGCGGAAGACGTCGGCCTCGTCGCTCGGCTGGCGATCGAGCGCGAAACCTTCGCTCGGCGTGATCGACAGGATGCGCTGCGAGCCGAGGTCCGGCCAGAACAGTTTTGAATTCACGAGCCGGAAATGCGGGGCGACGATGACGCGGTCGATCTGCTCTTCCGAAACGTTGGCGAGCGCGAAGACCGCCCAGTCGCCCTGATGGTTTTCGGCGCTGGAGCGCACCTCGATGCGGCGCACGATGCCGTCTGTGCCGGGGGCTGTGGAAACCTGGAAGGCCTCGCCACGGCCGGTATAGATTTCGGTGGTCGCCGTCAGGTCGAGCGCGGTGTCCTCGCGCGAAATCTTCACGGGCTCGATCGCCCAGGCCTGGCTTGCCGTTATCCACAAAAGCGCAAGCATGGTAACTGCGAGCGCCAAAATCCTGCGGACCGGCGAGAGCTGGGTGGGGCGGGTGAACGTCATCAACTGCTTAAATTCCTGGCTGGCGAGCTTTCCTGCGAGAGAAGGGAAAACATCAGATGATCCCGCCATTGTCCATTGATCTTCAGATATTCCCGCAGGTAGCCTTCGCGCTGAAAACCGACCTTTTCAAGGAGCCGGATGCTTCTCTGGTTCTCGGGAATACAGGCTGCCTCGACCCGGTGCAACTGAAGGGTCGAAAAGATGTAGGGGAGGGCGAGCCGCAAAGCCTGTTCCATATGCCCCTTGCCTGCATACCGTTCGCCCATCCAGTAGCCGATCATGCAGCATTGCGCGACGCCGCGGCGGATATAGCCGATCGTCAGTCCACCCATGAGTTGATTGTCTGGCCGTGAGATGAGGAACAGCGGCACGGCCTGACCCGAGGAAAATTCCTGTTCGTTGCGAATGACGCGGGCGCGAAAAGCGGCCTCGGTCATCTCGTCGGCCCGCCAGGTCGGCTCCCAGGGTTCGAGGAAGGCGCGGCTTTCATTGCGCAGCACATACCATTGCCGGTAGTCGGAAACCTTGGGCAGCCGCAGCAGATGGGTGGCATTGGCAATCTCGACCGGGTCCGGCTGCCGTGACAGAAACCGAAAGACCGATCGTGTCATATATGCCTCCGCGGGCGCGCCCGGATGTGATGCGTGCCGCTCTCAGCCCGCGACGGCGCGCGGGCTCGGGCGGTTGGACAGCGCTCCCAGAATGTCGTTCATCGGCGCGAGCTTGTCTACAGGCCCGATGGCCGAAAGTGTGGGAACCGTATCGAAGAACAGCCGTCCGGCAAGGTCGGTCAGCCGCTCGATGGTGATGCCCTGCAGTCGCTCCATCAGCTCTTCGTTGGGGATCGGGCGGCCGTAAAGCATCATCTGCCGGGCGATCTGGCCAGCGCGGGCGGCCGGGCTTTCCTGGCCCATCAAGAGCTGGGCGCGGATCTGGGCGCGGGCGCGGTCGATTTCCTGCTGCTCGATCTGCATCGACGACTTGCGCAGTTCCTCGATGATGACAGGCATCAGTTCCGGCAGGTTCTCGCCGCCGGTTGCGGCATGGACGCCGAAGATGCCGGTATCGGAAAAGCCCCAGTGGAAGGCATAAACCGAATAGCAGAGACCGCGATGCTCGCGCACTTCCTGGAACAGGCGGGATGACATGCCGCCGCCGAGGATATTGGCAAGGATCTGCGAGCAATAGAAATCGCGGGCATGATAGGCCTTGCCCTCGAAGCCGAGCAGCACCTGCGCATCCATGAGGTCGCGCTCTTCGCGCACCTCGCCGCCGATATAGCGGGCGGGCTGCGAGGCTTGGCTGCCAGTCGCGACTTCGGGAAGGCCGGCAAAACGTTCTTCAGCCTGCCGCACGAAGGCATCGTGGTCGATCGCGCCGGCGCCGACGACGAACATGCGGTCGGTCGTATAGTTACGGGCGAGGTAAGCACGGATCTGGTCCGGCGTGAAGGAGAGAACCGTTTCCGGCGTGCCGAGGATCGGGCGGCCGATGGTCTGGCCGGCAAAGGCGGTTTCGGCGAATTTGTCGAAGACGACGTCGTCCGGCGTGTCGTTGGCGGCGCCGATTTCCTGCAGGATCACCTGCTGCTCGCGCTCCAGTTCCTCATGATCGAAGGACGACTCGGTGAGGATGTCGGCAAGGATATCGACCGCAAGCGGCACGTCGTCCTTGAGGATGCGGGCGTAATAGGAGGTGGTTTCCGTCGATGTGGCGGCATTCACTTCGCCGCCGACATTCTCGATCTGCTCGGCGATATCGCGCGCCGAGCGCCGCGCCGTACCCTTGAAGGCCATATGCTCGAGAAGATGGGCAATGCCGTGTTCTTCGTTGGTTTCGTCGCGCGAACCGGATTTGATCCAGACGCCCAGCGCGACACTTTCGAGATGCGGCATGTTCTCGGTTACGACCGTCAACCCGGATTTAAGCCGGGTGCACTCAACTTTCATCGTCCGTCTTTCTGCGTTCTACTGCCGGATGCGGGCATGATCGTTGATGAATTTTTCGACAATCTTCAGCTCGGCTTCCAGGATATCGAAACGCTCCTCCCTGACCATCAGGTCAGCAAGCCACGTTGGAAGCGCCGGGTCAATACCACTTGCCGATTTTACTGCGGCGGGAAATTTCGCCGGATGGGCAGTCGCAAGCGTCACCATCGGCGAACCGGGCTTCTCATGCTTGGCAGCAACGAAGACGCCGATGGCGCTGTGCGGATCGAGCAGATAGCCGGTCTCGGCCAACACCGATTTGATGGTACCGGCGACTTCCTTTTCCGTCGCGCGGCCAGCGCGGAACTCGCGGCGGATCGCCTTCAGCGCCTGTTCCTCGATCTCGAAAGCGCCGGATTGCTTCAGGCTCGCCATGGCGGCGCGCACCTTCGAAGCATCGCGTCCATAGGCTTCGAACAGAAGCCGTTCGAAGTTGGAGGAGATCTGGATATCCATCGACGGCGAGGTCGTGGCCTTGACGGCGCGCATCTCGTAACGGCCGGTCTTCAGGGTGCGGGCGAGGATATCGTTGTCGTTGGTCGCGACGACGAGCTTGTCGATCGGCAGGCCCATTTTCTTGGCGACATAGCCGGCGAAAATATCGCCGAAATTGCCGGTCGGCACGGTGAACGAGATTTTCCGGTCCGGTCCGCCGAGCGCGATCGCGGTCGTGAAGTAATAGACGACCTGGGCCATGATGCGGCCCCAGTTGATCGAGTTGACGCCGGAAAGGGCAACGCCATCGCGGAAGGCGGTGTCGTTGAACATCTCCTTCACGAGGCTCTGGCAATCGTCGAAATTGCCCTTGACGGCCAGCGCATGCACGTTGGATGCGGTGGACGTGGTCATCTGCCGCTGCTGCACCGGCGAGACCTTGCCCTCGGGGAAGAGGATGAAGATATCGGTGCGCTCGCGGCCGGCAAAGGCATCGATCGCAGCGCCCCCGGTATCGCCCGAGGTCGCGCCGACGATGGTGGCGCGCTCGCCGCGCTCGGCCAGCACATGGTCCATCAGCCGGGCGAGCAGCTGCATGGCGACGTCCTTGAAGGCAAGCGTCGTGCCGTGGAAGAGTTCGAGAACGAAGCTGTTCGGTCCGGTCTGCACCAGCGGCGTCACGGCCGGGTGACGGAAGGTGGCATAGGCCTCGTCGATCATGGCGCGGAACTTGTCGTCGGCGATTTCGCCATCGACGAAGGGCTTCAGGATCGCAAAGGCGATCTCCTGATAGGACTTGCCGCGCAGCGCCCGGATTTCCCTTTTCGTCAGCGTCGGCCAGCTTTCCGGCACGTAAAGGCCGCCGTCACGGGCGAGCCCGGCCAGAAGCGCGTCGCAGAAACCGAGGGAAGGGGCTTCACCCCGCGTCGAGACATACTTCACCGTTACATCCTTCGTCTTGCGCCGTCCGCCGCGCGCAGCCGGACCGGGCCGAAATTTTGCAGAAGCCTGCTGATTCACCAATCGATTTTTCGATGCGCCGCTGCTATAGACCATCGCCAAGGGTCTTGAAAGGCCCAGTTGCGGCTCGTTTCGCCGCCTTTAAAGGCACGGAACCGCTGTGGCATCAACGACGGGAATTGCAGCGCGCCGCAACGGACGCCTGCCGCGCATGAGGGTTCAGTTACGTGATCGGTAAAGTTTCGGGCCGGCTTCTCGGCATTTCTCTCCTTCTCGTCGCAGCCGGCTGCAACAAGACAGATACCGGCGGCGCCATCGATGCCGGCGGCAGCGCCGCTGCCCCGACGCCCGCCGTCGTCCAGGGCGCCTGCCCGCAGGTCTTCCTGCTCGATGGCACGGCGGTTCACACGGCCTATGCCAAAGGTGCCAAGGACGATCCGACCCAGGTGATGTACCAGTCGACCCTGGTCAACACGACGCGCCAGTGCGTGCAGAACGAAAGCCAGCTCGTGATGACCGTCGTCGTCCAGGGCCGCGTTACGCCCGGCCCGGCCGGCACGGGCGGCACGGTCAACCTGCCGATCCGCGTTGCCGCGACCGATGGCCAGACGACGCTCTATTCCGAGCTGACGCAGTATCCGGTCACCGTCCAGCCGGGCGCGGGTGCATCCCAGTTCATCTTCACCAAGGCCAACATCCCGCTGCCGGGCGGAGCTGGCTCCTTCGCCAAGGTCTATGTCGGTTTCGACGAAGGCCCGCAGGGCAAGAAGAAGAAAAAGTAATACATCAACCAGTTACGGGAGGAGCCGGCGGAGTAGAAATCGCCGGCTTTTCATTGACTTGCTTGTCAAACTCGCAATGATCATCGCCAGCGGCAGTTTCGGTCTTACGAGGGATAGATGGGCCACGTCTTTCTTAAAACAGAATATGATAAAGGTTCGAAAAAAGAAGCTTTGCGCTTGTCCTTCTCCAAAGTCGAGGAGCATGTTCCCGAACTTGCGGAACGGGTTGTGTTTCTGAGGAATCGGGTTAAGCGACTTGAAACGAATTTTACTCGGGACGCAGCCGGCGCATATTGGGCTTTTGTTGTGCTGACAATTTCAACTGTCGCATTTGGAATAGCTGTCGCGTGCTATGGTTGGCACTATGCCAATCCTGTTGCTACGAAAGAATATATTTCAACCATTTTAATTCTTTTGGGTTGGGTATCGGCCGTATTTGCTACCGGGATAGGCTCGTTCGGGTTGCACAAGCGCTATTCGGCAATGTTTGCTTCGAAATGGGCGACCAAGGCGCTGCAAACCAATATCGATCAATTGGTGTACGATATTGCGCTTGACGTTCACTCCAGAGCAGAGGCGGGCAAGCCTCCTCCCAAGCTGAGCGATGAAGAACTCAAAAGATTTCAGAAGGCCATGACCGGCTGGCTCGCCATGTACACAACCATACTCAGTTCTTTCGGTGATAAATACGGTTCCGCACTTGGGCCGGTATCGTTACCTGAGTTGAAAGCTGACTCAAAATGAAGCCGTTGCCTGCCGAGTCTCGTCAGGCGCTCATGCTCTCCGACCACGCAGCCAGCGCCTCGATGGTGCCCGGCAGCGCGCTCATGCGCGAGATCACGGTTTCCGCGCCGGCATCGGTCAGGTTGTCGGCATGGGAAGGGTAGGTGTGCGAAGCGCCGGTGAAGCCGACGACGCGCATGCCGGCGGAGCGGGCGGCGTGCACGCCGTGCACCGAATCCTCGATGACCAGCACCCGCGACGGATCGATGCCGAACTGTGCCGCGCCATGCAGGAAGATATCCGGCTTCGGCTTCACCCGGTCCGGTCCGAGATCGCGGGCGGAATAGATATGCTTGCCGAAATGATCCTTGATGCCGACCTTGCCGAGCATCATGGCAAGGCGCTCCGACGTCGAGTTCGAGCAGATGCCGTGCGGCAGCTTCAGCCCCGCCAGCACGCCCTTGACGCCGTCGATGATCTTCACGTCGCGGGCAAGGCGCTTGTCAAGGATCTGGTCGTGCTTGTCGAGCAGCGAGGCCGACAGCGGAATTTCGGCTTCCTTCTCGATCTGCAGCAGCGCGTGATGCCAGGTCAGGCCGGCGAAACGCTCGGCCATCTCTTCGGTCGAGATCGGATAGCCGGCCTCGGTCAGAAGCTCTGCTTCGACTTCGCTGGCGATGATTTCGGAATCGACGAGCACGCCGTCGCAATCGAAGAGGACAAGATCGATGCTGTTCATGGGAAGGACGTCCTTGGGAGGGTTTTCGCCGCCGGCTTTACACGAAGTCCGCCGGCATCTCAACCAAAAGCGGCCCGCGCTGCTGATCGGTATTTTCGCAAATCATGGGTGCGGTTCAGCTTTTGGTAACCAAGTTCGGTAACCATAAGCTCCGAAATCTGTTCCGTGTAAGCGTAAGAGCGAGTTGTCCATGTCCTTTGTTGTTTCGCCGGCCGAAATCTCTCGTGCCGCCCGCCCTAACGGCTGGCTCGATACCATCATCAAGGGCGATTGCGTCGCTGCCCTCGAGGCTCTTCCCGATAATTCCGTCGATGTCGTCTTCGCTGATCCGCCATACAATCTCCAGCTCGGCGGTTCGCTGACGCGGCCCGACCAGAGCCATGTCGATGCCGTCGATGACGAATGGGACCAGTTCGTGTCCTTCGATGCCTATGACGCCTTCACTCGCGCCTGGCTGCTCGCCTGCCGCCGCGTGCTGAAGCCCACCGGCACCCTCTGGGTCATCGGCTCCTACCACAATATTTTCCGCGTCGGCGCGACGTTGCAGGATCTCAACTTCTGGATCTTGAACGACATCATCTGGCGCAAGACCAACCCGATGCCGAATTTCAAAGGTCGCCGGTTCCAGAACGCCCACGAGACGCTGATCTGGGCGAGCCCCAGCGCCAAGGGCAAGGGCTATACCTTCAACTACGATGCCCTGAAGGCCTCGAACGACGACGTGCAGATGCGCTCCGACTGGCTGTTTCCGATCTGCTCGGGTGGCGAGCGGCTGAAGGGCGAGGACGGCAAGAAGGTGCATCCGACCCAGAAGCCGGAAGCCTTGCTCGCCCGCATCCTCATGGCCTCCACCAAGCCGGGTGATGTCGTGCTCGATCCCTTCTTCGGCTCAGGCACCACCGGCGCCGTCGCCAAGCGTCTCGGCCGCCATTTCGTCGGCATCGAGCGCGAGCAGGATTATATCGATGCCGCCGCCGAGCGCATCGCCGCCGTCGAACCGCTTGGCAAGGCGACGCTCTCGGTGCTGACCGGCAAGAAAGCCGAACCGCGCGTCGCCTTCAACACGCTGGTCGAAAGCGGCCTGATCAAGCCCGGCACGGTGCTCACCGACGCCCGCCGCCGCCACAGCGCCATCGTGCGCGCCGACGGCACCATCGCCAGCGGTGGCGAAGCGGGCTCGATCCATCGCCTCGGCGCCAAGGTGCAGGGCTTCGACGCCTGCAACGGCTGGACCTTCTGGCACTATGAAGTTGGAGGCGAGCTGAAGCCGATCGACGACCTGCGCACGATCATCCGCGCGGATATGGCCAAGCTCAATTGACGAGACCGGGTTCCCTGCCCACATCGAGGCCACCGCGTGTCATGCGCGGTGGCTTTGGTGTTTTGGAAGTTGCCCCTCACCCTAACCCTCGCCCCGTTGGCGGGGAGAGGGGACGGCCGAGACTGACGCTTGCTTCTGCCATCCACCGGATGTGAGGCGAGGAAGCGCGCGGCATATCCCTTCTCCCCGCACGCGGGGAGAAGGTGCCCGACAGGGCGGATGAGGGGCTTGTGCGCGAGAGCCGTGAATGATCCCGGCGTTACGGCAACATATCCTCGTCCATCAGCACATCGTAGCAGGTCTTGCAGTAGCCGAAGGCATAGCCCTCCGTCTGCCAGGGTTCGACCGGCGTTTCGCAGGCGATGCAATGGATGATCCAGCGCTGCGGGCTGTCTCCCACCGGCCGGGCCGCATGGCCGGGCTTCCGGGGGATATGGGGATCGGAATTCATCATGCCATCCTCCACGCGCGTTCGACGCAACCTGAATACCATAAAATTTTAGGGGATGCAGGAAAACCAGAAAAGGAAAAGGCGGACCGCCTTGCCCTTTAGAACAATTTAACCATCCCGCGCCTATCTTCGACCCCAAGCGCGCGATCCCCCGGTCACTTCGCCACTACCGCATAAGTCCTTGATTCGGAAGTCTTTCGAAAAAGAGCGGGCAAGTATTGGGGGCGCAGGAATGGCCTTCTTCCGGTTTTCGTACCTTCAGTCCCGGAGGGATGCTAAAACGCCCAGAGTTCCGCAAAGAACTCTGGGCGTTTCTGTTTCAAGCGTTGCGTCGGCTCAGAGGAAGAAGTCGTCGACGTACATCTTGGTGACGCCGCTCATCTTGATCTCGAAATCGGCGCGGCCGTCGCCGTTGACATCGCCCGACAGGATGCCGCTTGCGAAGCGAAGCTCGCCGGCGATACCATGGAACGACTGGCCGGAGATGAACGTGAAACCATCGTTGCGGCTGGTCAGCGAGTTGGCGTCGATGGTCGAAAGATCGACGACATCGTATTCCGAGCGGTGGAAGTCGGCGATCACGTCGCGTGACGTGCCCCGGCCGATTTCGCTGACGCTGTTGAAGTCGAACGTATCGGTGCCGCTGCCGCCATGGAGGTAATCGCTGCCGGTGCCGCCGTTGAGGATGTCCCGGCCGGAACCGCCATAGAGATCGTCATTGCCCGAGCCGCCATAGAGGTCGTCGTCGCCGCCGAGGCCTTCGAGGATGTCGGCGCCGTTGAGGCCCTTCAGCACGTTGCGGCCGTTGCTGCCGGTGATGTCGTCGTTATAGCCGGTGCCGGTGGCGTTTTCGATGCTGACCAGCTGTTCGTAGTGGCCCGACGTGGTCGAGGCCTTGCCCGCGCCGAGATCGATGGTCACACCCTTGCCGCGCTGCGAGCTATATTTGTCCTGCAGCTCGTAGCTGATCGTGTCGGTGCCCGAGCCGCCGTTGAAATAGTTGTCGAAACCGACCGAAACGAAGGTGTCGTTGCCGCCGTCGCCGTAATAGTCGCTGGCCAGCGTATCGACCTCGAAGCGGTCGTTGCCGTCGCCGCCGTGCACGATGTCGTATTCGCCCTTGGCGCCTGCCTTGATGTTGGCGATGTAGAGGTCGTTGCCGGTGCCGAGGAAGATGTCGTTGCCACCTTCGAAATAGTTGACGACCTTGTCGTAGCCGGAGCCGGCATCGACATAGTTGTTGCCGCCGTAATAGTCGGTGCGGTTCAGGGAGATATAATCATCGCCGCCATAGCCATAGATCTTCACCGCGATATTCTTGTTCTGGTAGATATCGTCGTCGTAGTTGGTGCCGTAGATGGTCGCCATCGAGGAATGCCTTTCAGAAAGAAACGATGAACTCTATGACTGCGATCATGCGTTTA
Organism: Rhizobium sp. Root1212; assembly: GCF_001424985.1. Taxonomy (GTDB): domain Bacteria; phylum Pseudomonadota; class Alphaproteobacteria; order Rhizobiales; family Rhizobiaceae; genus Pararhizobium. The sequence continues at coordinate 440,201 of NZ_LMDA01000001.1, read as the reverse complement.
TGGAGATGAACGATCCCTGAACCGATTGTGGCACTTTGGTGATCTTGCGATGAGCTTTTCGTGACGGGATTTTTACGTCAGCGCGTCATAGTCAGTCACGGCGACATCGACGATTTTTCCCTCGGTATTGAAGGTGATCGTCTCTTCTCCGCGGCGCTTGAACGGCGCTCCGGTCGTGGCGCTGGTGGCGGAGAGGCTCCAGACCGCGCGGGCTGCAAGCGGCGACACCTGTTCGACGAGGCTGTCCTCGGCCACCTGGTCGGGATATTCGGCGAAATAGCGCCGGAATGCGACCATGATCTCCTCGCGGCCGCGAAGGCCACCCACCTTGCCGGAGGCATAACGGGCATCGTCGGCGAAGAAGTCTTCGATGACGCCGTAATCGAGTTCGTTGATCGCGCGGTGAAAACGCGCGACAAGCGCGCAAGGGTCGATGGTCATGGTGTCTCTCAGAGCCCGTAATAGGCGAGGTCGGATTTCAGCGTCTGCGGATCGGTGAAGTGGATCGCATGCCAGCCGGCGGCGCGGGCACCGACGACATTTGGCATGCTGTCATCGATGAATAGCGTTGCCGAGGGTTCCAGCCCGAAGCTGCGGGCGTGCAGCTCGTAGATCGCAATATCCGGCTTGATCACGCCGGCATCGCCGGACACGGTGACGCCGCGCGGCAATGTCAGGAAGGGAAAGAGCTTGACCGCTTCCTTGAAGGTATCGGAGGCGAAATTGGTGAGCAGGGTGACGTCATGCCCCTGCGCGATCAGCCCTTCCATGATCGAGACGCTCTCGACATAGGCATGCGGCACCATCTCGTGCCAGTATTTGCGGAATGCCCGGATGTTTTCGATATGGTCGGGATGCTCGGCGATCAGCAGCTCCTCGGCCTCCACCCAGCCGCGGCCGCGATCCTGCTCGATGTTCCAGTCATGGGTGCAGACATTGGCAAAGAACCAGCTGCGCTCGGCATCGTCGGGAATGAGCCGGCTGAAGAGCAGGTTCGGATCGTAGTGGAGCAACACCTTGCCGATATCGAAGACGATGTGGCGGATGTCGGCTTTGGCCTTTTCGGATGTCATCATTTCCTCGTTTTCAGCGTCCGGGCCGGTCGGAAAGCATCCGGTATAGCCGCGGCGATTGCTTTTTTCATGACGGTGGGCAGCGCCTGATCCTTCAATGTTTCCGGCTTTTCCCACCAGCCATTGCCTTGTTCCGGCAAGTCGTGGGCCGCGACATTGGCCCGATAGACCGACAAGCGCAATTCAAAATGTGTAAAGATATGAACGATGGAACCGCAGGCCTGCCACGCGGCATCGAAGGGCCGGCCGGCCAGCGTGGCGTCACCATCGACGCGGGCGGTCCAGTCGGTGCCGGGCACCTCCGTCATGCCGCCAAGCAGCCCGGCATCGCCGCGCTTTCGCAGCAGAACAGAGCCGTCGGGCCGAACGGCGACGAAGGCTGCACCGACGCGCACCGGCTTTTCCTTCTTCGCCGCCTTGCGCGGAAAACTTTCGGGATCGGCATCCCGCAACGCCAGACACTCTTCGTTCAGCGGACAGAGCGCACAGGCGGGCCGTTTCGGTGTGCAGATCGTCGCGCCGAGATCCATCAGCCCCTGCGCGAAATCGCCCGGCCGGTCGTGAGGGGTCGCTTCGGCCACCAGTGCCCGCAGTTCGGGCTTTGCCGCCGGCAGTGGCGTTTCCACCATGAAAAGGCGGGAAAAGACCCGTTCGATATTGCCGTCGAGCACCGCGCTCCTGCGCCCGAAGGCGATGGCGGCGATGGCGGCTGCGGTGTAATCGCCGATGCCCGGCAGGGTTTTAAGGCCTTCCTCGGTGTCGGGAAAGACGCCGCCATGCCGCTCGGCGACGGCTTCGGCGCATTTCTTCAGGTTGCGGGCGCGGGCATAATAGCCGAGCCCGGCCCAGGCCTTCATCACCTCCTCGGTGTCGGCCTTCGCCAGATCGGTCACCTCGGGCCAGAGCCGCAGGAACTTTTCGAAATAGGGTTTGACCGCCTGCACCGTCGTCTGCTGCAGCATCACTTCCGAGAGCCAGACGTCATAGGGGCGGGGCACGATGCCGCTTTTCGCCATGGGGGGAGAGACGCGCCAGGGCAGGTCGCGGTGGTGGCGGTCGTACCAGGCGAGAAGGCGTTGCGCGGTGGATGCCGCAGGCGATAAAGAGAGCATGATTTGCCGGGAGGTTGGTGTGTCGCCTATACTTGGCGGAGTGTCCGGCCTCCTTCAAGGCCTATTCGAAGTGGATGATCACCCGTGAAAGAACCCTGGCGCCCGACCGGCGCCCGCCAGATCAGCGAAGTCGCAAACCGCCTGATAGACCCGGTGCTGGCCAAGCGCGCCGGCATCAGCACGCTTCTGCTCGGCTCGTGGGACGAGATCGCCGGCGAGGATTTCGCCGATTGCACGCGGCCGGAAAAGATCGCCTGGCCGCGCCGCGCCTCCGAGATCGTCGATGGCAGCGGCCACCAGCCCGGCACGCTGGTCGTCGCCTGCGAAGGCGCTCGCGCTCTGTTCCTCACCCATGCGCAGGGCGAATTGATCCAGCGCATCAACGGCTTCTTCGGCTTTCCCGCCGTCAACCAGCTGCGCATCGTCCAGAAGCCGGTTTCGGTCGCCCCGAAACATCGCGGCAAGCCGCGTCCGCTGACCGGCGACAAGGCGCGGCAGCTGGAAACCATGGTGGAGGGCATCGAGGATGATGCGCTGAAGAAGGCGCTGACCCGGCTTGGGACGGCGGTGCTTTCGCCGCGTCGACGCTGAACGACGGCCTTTCATCGGTCACAATTGTTTGAACCTTGGTGAGCGGCTGCCCCTTGTGGCTGTCATCAAGGCGCGTTATCGCAGTTTCGACCGTATTTCAACATCAGGTGTTCCATGTTGCTTTCTGAAATGAGCCCTTTCAAGCGCCTCCTCAGCGGCGTCGCCGTCGCTGCGATCGCCCTGACGCTCGCTGCCTGCAGCGATGAGAAGAAAAAGGACGCCGCCGAAACGGCCAAGCCCGCTGAAACCACCGACACGGCGACGAAGACCGAGGTCAAGCCGGCCGACAACATGGCATCGACGACGATGTCGTCCACTCCGATGACGGCCGCCGCCAACAAGACCGAGACCCCCGCCGCCACCGCGCAGACCGAAGCCATGAAGCCGGCTGCGACTGAGACGCAGGCCGCAGCGCCGGCCGCCAAGGCCGAACTGCCGCAGGCCGAAGGTGAAGTCGACGTCGCCAAGCTGATGGCCCCCGGTCCGCTGCCGGAAATGGCGCTCGGCAAGGCCGATGCCAAGGTGACGATCGTCGAATACATGTCTATGACCTGCCCGCACTGCGCCCGTTTCCACAACGAGACCTTCGAGGCGATCAAGACGAAATATGTCGATGGCGGCCAGGTTCGCTTCATCGTGCGCGAATTCCCGTTCGATCCGCGTGCGGCAGCTGCCTTCATGCTGGCGCGCTGCGCCCCGGAAGGCCAGTATTTCCCGATGGTTTCCATGCTGTTCAAGCAGCAGGAACAGTGGGCCGCCGCCCAGAACGGCCGCGATGCGCTCTTGCAGATGTCGAAACTCGCCGGTTTTACACAGGAGAGCTTCGAGGCCTGCTTGACGAACCAGAAGCTTCTGGATGATGTGAACGCAGTCATGCAGAAGGGCGCCAAGGATTTCGGCGTAGCCGCCACCCCGACCTTCTTCATCAATGGCAAGAAATACTCCGGAGAAATGTCGGTTGACACCATGTCGGGCCTTATCGACTCGATGCTCTAAGGTTTCGCTGTTTTTTAAACCGATCAGCGGGCGCACAACTGCGCCCGCTTTTTCGTTTGGTCGTTCTTTTTTGCGGCAGGCATACCCCCCTCTGTCAACTTCGCTGACATCTCCCCCTAAAGGGGGGAGATTGGGAGCAAGAGGCGCCCTCCGGCCGATCTCCCCCCCTGAGGAGGAGATGTCCCGAAGGGGCAGAGGGGGGTATGCCTGCCGCCTAAAAATAAGCTCATGGTATGGAGGCCGTCATGCCTCACGCTGACGTCCGTCCCACCACGCGGAAGAATGCCCGTATCATGCGCAAGGCGATGACCGATGCGGAGCTAAAGCTTTGGAATGAGCTTCGTGCGCATCGTCTCATGGGATTGGGTTTCCGTCGTCAACTGCCAATCTCCGGTTACATCGCCGATTTCGCGTGTCCGGAGCATCGCCTTATCGTGGAACTCGATGGTTCCGGTCACGGAGACGACAAGCAGATACGCCATGATCGCTCTCGCGACGAGGAGTTGACGGCACTCGGTTGGACGGTAATGCGTTTCTGGAATGATGACGTGCTGAAAGACATTGATGGGGTCTGCTCACATATCGCTCGTGTGGTGGAGATGGGACGATGAGGAGTTTGGGGAGAGATACCCCCCTCTGTCACTTCGTGACATCTCCCCCTCAAGGGGGGAGATTGGTTGGGGTTAGCCTCTTGCTCCCCATCTCCCCCCTTGAGGGGGAGATGTCAGCGAAGCTGACAGAGGGGGGTAAGCCCGCCTCACACTCCGCACCGTCGACGGAGCCCACCCCATGAAATTCACCAAGCTCCGCCTGCTCGGCTTCAAGTCCTTCGTCGAGCCCTCCGAATTCGTCATCGAACGGGGCCTCACCGGCGTTGTCGGTCCGAACGGCTGCGGCAAGTCCAATCTTGTCGAAGCCCTGCGCTGGGTGATGGGGGAAAACTCCTACAAGAACATGCGCGCGTCCGGCATGGACGACGTGATCTTCTCCGGCTCGGGAAACCGTCCGGCCCGCAACACCGCCGAAGTCGGCCTCTATCTCGACAATTCCGACCGCACAGCGCCCGCCGCCTTCAACGACAGCGACGAAATCCAGGTCACCCGCCGCATCGAGCGCGAAAACGGCTCCGTCTACCGCATCAACGGCAAGGAAGCCCGCGCCAAGGATGTGCAGCTGCTGTTCGCCGATGCTTCCACCGGCGCGCGTTCGCCGTCAATGGTGGGGCAGGGGCGTATCGGCGAGCTGATCGCCGCCAAGCCGCAGGCCCGCCGGCAATTGCTGGAAGAAGCCGCCGGCATTTCCGGCCTGCACTCCCGCCGCCACGAGGCGGAACTGCGCCTGCGCGGCGCCGAAACCAATCTCGAACGCCTCGACGACGTCACCTCGCAGCTCGAAAGCCAGATCGAAAGCCTGAAGCGCCAATCGCGCCAGGCAAACCGCTTCAAGATGCTTTCCGCCGACATCCGCCGCCATGAGGCGATGCTGTTCCATATCCGCTGGGTGCAGGCCAAGGAGGCCGAAGGCGAGGCCGACAGCCAGCTGAACCAGATCACCTCTGATGTCGCCGAGAAGGCGCAGCGGCAGATGGAAGCGGCCAAGAACCAGGCCGTTGCTAGCCTGAAGCTGCCGGAACTGCGCGAAGCCGAAGCCCGTGCCGCCGCCGCCCTGCAGCGCCTGCAGATCGCCAAATCGCAGCTGGAAGAAGATGCCAGCCGCATCCTGCGCCGCCGCGACGAATTGCAGCGCCGTCTTGCCCAACTCACCGAAGATATCCGCCGCGAGGAACGCCTGATCGCCGACAATGCCGGCATCCTCGCCCGCCTCGATGCCGAAGAAACCGAAATCCGCGACATTCTTGGCGAAGCCGGCGAACGCGCCGAGGAAGCCCGCGAACGCCTTGCCCATGCCAGCGACCGGCTGGCGGAGAGCGAACGCGCACTCGGCGTTTTGACCGCCGAACGCGCCGAAGCGATGGCGACGCGCAACCAGCTGGAAAAGACCATCCGCGATCTCTCCGACCGCCAGATGCGCCTTGCCCGTCAGCTTGCCGATCAGGCCCGCGATCTCGATGCGCTCGACAGCCAGATTTCCGCCCTGCCGGACCCGGAGCAGAAGCGCGAGGAGGTCGAGGCCGCCGAAGTGGCGCTGGAAGCTGCGGAAGCCATCATCGCCGAAATCGAGATGGCCCTCTCCGAAGCCCGTGCCGCCGAAGTCGCCGCCCGCCCGCCGGTCGATATGGCGCGATCCAACCTGAACGGCATCGAGACCGAAGCCCGCACCATCCGCCGCATGCTGGAAGCCTCGCGCCAGCAGGGCACGGCCCCGCCGGTCGTGGAAGACATGATCGTCGATCGCGGCTTTGAAACCGCCCTTGGTGCCGCCCTGGGCGACGATCTCGATTCGCCGCTCGATCCCGCAGCCCCCGCCCATTGGCGCATGCCCGGCGATCTCGGCCTCGATCCGGCCCTGCCGGATGGCGTGCAGCCGCTCTCCGCGCACGTAAAGGCTCCGGCGGAACTCGCCCGCGGTCTGCGCCAGATCGGCATCGTAACCGATGCAACCAGCGCCGAACGCCTGCAACAGGACCTGAAGCCCGGCCAGCGGCTTGTCACATCGGACGGCGCAATCTGGCGCTGGGATGGCCATGTCACCGGTGCCGATGCCCCGAGCGCCGCTGCGCTCAGGCTCGCCCAGAAAAACCGGCTGGAAGAACTGGAAGAAGAGGCAGAAACCGCCCGCGACCTGCTCGATGCCCGCGAAGCCGACCTCGCCGCCGCCGCCGCCCGCATCCGCGCCGAGGACGAACGTCTGCGGCTCTCCCGCGACGAACAGCGCCTCGTGGCCCGCAAGCTTGCCGAGGCCCGCGAGGCTCTGACCGCCGCCGAGCGCGCCTCCGGCGATCTCGTGCGCCGCCGCGCCGTCCTCGCGGAAACCAAAAGCCAGCTGGAACTGCAGAGCGAAGAGCTTGCCGCCCAGATGGAAGAGGGCAGGGCGGCGCTGGATGATCTCGCCGATCTCGGCGACCTCGAACAGCGCGTCTCGCACCAGATGGCAACCGTCACGCTCGATCGCGCCGCCGTGGTCGAGGCCCGCTCGATCCATGACGGCCTTGCCCGCGAAACCGAATCCCGCCAGCGCCGCCTCACGGCCATCACAAGTGAACGCCAGACCTGGGCTGACCGGGCAGAGAGCGCCGAAGAGCATATCGAGACCCTGCGCGACCGCGAGGCCGAAGCCCGCGAGGAAGCCGAGGAGCTGAACGACGCCCCCGACGCCTTCGACGACAAGCGCCGCGCCTTGATGAACGAACTCAGCAAGGCCGAAGCCCAGCGGCGGGATGCCGCCGATGCGCTCGCCATCGCCGAAAACCGCCAGCGGGAAGCCGACCAGCATGCCGCGACCGCCCTTTCGGAACTCGCCGAAATCCGCGAAAAACGCGGCCGCGCCGAAGAACGGCTGGTGTCTAACCGCGAAAAGCGCGTCGAGATCGAGGCCCGCATCCGTGAAGCGCTCTCCTGCGCCCCGCATGAGGTGATGCGGCTCACCGGCCTTGCCGTCGATGCGGCGCTGCCGGATATCAGAAATATCGAGCGCGAGCTGGAGCGGCTGAAGATCGAGCGCGAACGGCTGGGCGCAGTCAATCTGCGCGCCGAGGAAGAGCAGAAGGAGCTTTCCGACAAGCTCGAAGCGATGCTGAAGGAGCGCGAGGATGTCATCGACGCGATCCGCAAGCTGCGCTCGGCCATCCAGAGCCTGAACCGCGAAGGCCGCGAACGGCTTCTCGCCGCCTTCGACGTGGTCAACGCCCAGTTCCAGCGGCTGTTCACCCATCTCTTCGGCGGCGGCACGGCGGAATTGCAGCTGATCGAAAGCGAAGACCCGCTCGATGCCGGCCTCGAAATCCTCGCGCGTCCGCCGGGCAAGAAGCCGCAGACCATGACGCTGCTTTCGGGCGGCGAGCAGGCGCTGACGGCGATGGCGCTGATCTTCGCCGTGTTCCTCACCAATCCGGCGCCGATCTGCGTGCTGGACGAGGTGGACGCCCCGCTCGACGACCACAATGTCGAACGCTACTGCAACCTGATGGACGAAATGGCGGCTTCGACCGAAACGCGCTTCGTCATCATCACCCACAATCCCATCACCATGGCCCGCATGAACCGCCTTTTCGGCGTCACCATGGCCGAGCAGGGGGTCTCCCAGCTCGTCTCCGTCGACCTGCAGACGGCCGAGCAATTGCGGGAAGTGGGCTGAGCGGGAACAAATTTGCGATCAGACCGTTACGGCTCCGTAACCCGTCAATATTGCAAGGAAATTCCCATTGAACAGAAATGCCCTCTACATGATCATCGGCGCCCTCATCGTTGTCGTCGCCGGCTTCTCCTATTACGCCTATCAGCAGGAAAAGAAGCCTGACGGTGTCGAAATCCAGGTGGACAAGAACGGGCTGTCGATTCAGGAGAATTGATCGGTCCTCTGCATTCCGATTGCGAGAAGGATACCGGCATCGCCACTTGTCCCTTCTCCCCGCCTGCGGGGAGAAGGTGCGCGAAGGGCGGATGAGGGGCAATGTCGTAGTGCCTGAAGGATGAAGCTTTGCCCCTCTCCCCGCAGGCGGGGAGAGGGGGCGACCGAGAGCGGCTCGTCTACTTCCTCAAACTACCATCACCTCCCGCTCCGCCAGTCGCCGCGGCCCGTCCGGGTCATGCGTTGGCAAAAGAATCGTCGGCTGCTGGCCGGCAAACTGCCGGATTGCCTTCAGCGTCGCCGCCGCCGTCATCGCATCGTTGGTGACGCCGTCGGTCTTGCCGGCGAGCAGATTGGGCTGCGAATAGGTCGCATCCCCCGCCAGAAAATAAGTCACGCCGTCATCGCGCACGATCACCGAGACATGTCCCGCGACATGGCCGGGCGTCGGCACCAGCGCGATGCGACCGTCCTTGGTGATTGCATGCGAAGCGTGAAAGGGGCCGATGGCCGGGCCATCCATCTCGACCAGTTCCGGTTTCAGCCAGATCGGCCAGCGCTGCGGCAGGCAGCCCATCATCATGCCGCGCAGGCCGGTGGAAACAGCGAAATTCGCCTTCGGCCCAATGATCCGGCTATGGGGAAAATGATCAAGCCCGCCGGTATGATCGTGGTGGAAATGGGTGAGGATGACGGTGCCGATCTCTGAAGGATCGATCCCCATGGCCATCAGCCGCGGCCCGATCTCCTCATGCGGCGCAACCCGGATCTGCACCTGCTTGTAAAATGGGTTCCAGCCCGGCAGATAACCCGGCACCGAATTGCGCCACGTGTCGCCCGTATCGATCAGGAAACGCCCCTCCGAGTGCTCGATGAGGAAGCAGAGGATCGGCAGCGGCTCCACCCATTGATGATCGGTGAAGATATCGATCTTGCGGCCCAGCGGTCCACGGCCCTGCCGCGCCGTGCGCTGCGCCATCTTCATCCGCGCCTTGCCGGTTTCGATTGCTGTGACCCTGATCATCGCTGCCTCCAAAAAAAGAGAACGTTCATTCTTTTTTATTCCATGAGAAGTTTCTTGTAAAGAACGATCGTTCGTTTTATTTGTTGGTCATGCCGAAGATTTCAGATGAAAAGCGCGCCGCCCGACAGGCCCAGATCCTCGAAGCCGCCTGGATCTGCTTCCAGAAGGAGGGGCTGCAGGCGACGACGATGGATGACATCATCCGCGCTTCGGGCCTTTCCGCCGGCGCTGTCTATTCCTATTTCGCCAGCAAGGACGACCTGATCGTCGCGGCGGTGACGGCATCGCTCGCCTCGCTGCGGGCGCTGGTCGGCCCGCTTCTCCATGCGGAACCTGCCCGGAACCCCGCCGAACTTCTGCTTGTCCTCACATCCAACATCGATGGCTTCACTGCCCGCGAACATTACGATCTGAAGCGCATCGCGCTGCTCGGCTGGAGCGAGGCCCAGCGCAACGAGCGCCTGCGCGCCACCATGCGCAGCTTCTACATCGATTTCCGCGACGATCTTGCGGTCGCGCTCAACCGCTGGGGCGGGCACTTTCCCGGCGAGGCCGGTCCTGCCGGCCAGAATCTCGCCAAGACCCTGCTTTCCCTGCTGCTCGGCTTCGTCGTCCAGTCCGCTATCATTGGTGACGTGGAGCCGGAAGACGTGGCCGAGGGCGTCAGGCTGCTCGCTAAGACGACGCCGCATCGTTCATAAGTGCGACCTTTTGTTGCGACGCAACAAAATATCGTTCCGGCCACATTTTCAACGGGATGCACATGCTGTAGTCTCTGACGATCAAGTGGAGGGGACTGCTGATGAGGAAGTGGGTTTATACCTTCGGCGATGGAGAAGCCGAAGGCAGTGCCGCCGATCGTAACCATCTGGGCGGCAAGGGCGCCAATCTTGCCGAGATGTGCAATCTCGGCCTGCCGGTTCCGCCCGGCTTCACCATCGTTACCGATGCCTGTTCTCATTATTATGACAGCGGCCGAACTATCCCCGATGTGATCCGCGAGCAGGTAAGCCAGGGCATCGCCTTCATGGAAAAGGCGACCGGCCGCACCTTTGGCGACACAAGGCAGCCGCTTCTCGTCTCCGTTCGCTCCGGCGCCCGCGCCTCCATGCCCGGCATGATGGATACGGTGCTGAACCTCGGCCTCAACGACGTCACCGTTGAGGCTCTGGGCCACGATGCCGGCGATGCCCGCTTCGCCTGGGACAGCTACCGCCGCTTCATCCAGATGTATGGCGATGTTGTCATGGGTCTTGACCACGAGGTCTTCGAGGAAATCCTGGAAGACGAAAAAGGCCGCCTCGGCCATGAGAACGACACCGAGCTTTCCGCCGTCGAATGGCAGCATGTCATCGGGCTTTACAAGGCCGCGATCGAGGAAGAGCTGGGCGAAACCTTCCCGCAGGACCCGCAGGTTCAGCTCTGGGGCGCTATCGGCGCGGTGTTTTCAAGCTGGATGAATGCCCGCGCGATCACCTATCGCCACCTCCACAACATTCCCGCCGCATGGGGCACCGCCGTCAATATCCAGGCCATGGTCTTCGGCAACCTCGGCAATTCGTCCGCCACCGGCGTCGCCTTTACCCGCAATCCCTCGACGGGTGAGAACGAGCTTTACGGCGAGTTCCTCGTCAACGCGCAAGGGGAAGATGTCGTTGCCGGCATCCGCACGCCGCAGAACATCACCGAGGCCGCCCGTATCGCGTCGGGTTCCGACAAGCCGTCTCTGGAAAAGCTGATGCCGGAGGCCTTCGAAGCCTTCCAGGCCATCTGCGACAGGCTCGAAAGCCATTACCGCGACATGCAGGATCTCGAATTCACCATCGAGCGCGGCAAGCTCTGGATGCTGCAGACCCGCTCCGGCAAACGCACCGCCAAGGCGGCGCTGCGCATCGCCGTCGATATGGCCGAAAGCGGCATGATCAGCACGGAAGAGGCAGTGCGCCGCATCGACCCCGCCTCGCTCGATCAGCTCCTGCACCCGACCATCGATCCGCGCGCCCGCCGCGATATCATCGGCTCCGGCCTGCCGGCCTCGCCGGGGGCGGCGAGCGGCGAGATCGTCTTCACCTCCGAAGAGGCCGTCATCGCCGAGAAGGAGGGCCGCAAGGTCATCCTCGTGCGCGTCGAGACGAGCCCGGAAGACATTCACGGCATGCACGCCGCCGAAGGCATCCTCACCACCCGCGGCGGCATGACCAGCCACGCCGCCGTCGTCGCCCGCGGCATGGGCATCCCTTGCGTTTCCGGCGCCGGCAGCCTGCGCGTCGATATCCGCAACGAGCAGCTGATCGCCGCCGGCGTCACGCTGCAGAAGGGTGACGTCATCACCATCGACGGCTCCTCCGGCCAGGTGCTGAAGGGCGTCATCGCCATGCTGCAGCCGGAGCTTTCCGGCGATTTCGGCAAGATCATGGCCTGGGCCGACAAGAGCCGCCGCATGACCGTGCGCACCAATGCCGAAACCCCGGCGGACGCCCGCGCTGCCCGCTCCTTCGGCGCCGAAGGCATCGGCCTTTGCCGCACCGAGCACATGTTCTTCGAGGGCGAGCGCATCAATGTCATGCGCGAGATGATCCTCGCCACCGACGAAGCCGGCCGCCGCGTGGCGCTGGCCAAACTGCTGCCGATGCAGCGTTCGGATTTCGCCGAACTGTTCTCGATCATGCACGGCCTGCCGGTGACGATCCGCATGCTCGATCCGCCGCTGCACGAATTCCTGCCGAAGACCGACGAGGAGATCGAAGACGTCGCCGGTCATCTCGGCATGCCCGCTTCGGAACTGCGCCAGCGCGTCGATGCCCTGCACGAGTTCAATCCGATGCTCGGCCATCGCGGCTGCCGCCTCGCCATCTCCTATCCCGAGATCGCCGAAATGCAGGCCCGCGCCATCTTCGAGGCGGCCGTCGAAGCCGCCCGCGAAACGGGTGCTGCCGTCGTGCCGGAGATCATGGTGCCGCTCGTCGGCCTGAAGGCGGAGCTGGATTACGTAAAGGCCCGCATCGATGCGGTGGCGAAGGAGGTGATCGGTGAAGCCGGCATCGAGATCGAATATCTCGTCGGCACGATGATCGAGCTGCCGCGTGCCGCTCTTCGCGCCCATGTCATCGCCGAGGCCGCCGATTTCTTCTCCTTCGGCACCAACGACCTCACCCAGACCACCTTCGGCATCTCGCGCGACGATGCCGCGCAGTTCCTCAACACCTATATCCAGAAGGGTATCGTCGAGAAGGACCCGTTCGTCTCGCTCGATTTCGATGGTGTCGGCGAACTCATCCAGATCGCCGCCGAGCGTGGCCGGCGCACGAAGAACGGCCTGAAGCTCGGCATCTGCGGCGAACATGGCGGCGATCCGGCGTCCATCCGCTTCTGCGAGGAAACCGGCCTCGATTATGTCTCATGCTCGCCCTTCCGCGTGCCGATCGCACGGCTTGCGGCGGCACAGGCGGCGATCGAGGGCAGGGGGTAGGTTTCAGAGCTTAGCCTGCCAGCTTCAGAAACGGTGCGATTTGCCTTCCTCTTCTCCACGAGAAGAAGAGGAAGGCGGCAACCGCCTCACTTATCGATGAAATCCCGCACTGCCTTGTTGTACCCTTCCGGGTCCTGCAGCATGGCGAAGTGGCTGGCGTCCTTGAGGATCACCAGTTCCGCGCCCGGTATGGTCTTGGCGAGATAATCCGTGTGCTCGCGGCTGATGGCCTCGTCATGGTCTCCGAGCACGATGGCGGTCGGGGTGGTGATCTTCTTCAGGTCGTCGTCGCTCCAGTTGGGCTGGCTCGCCCACATGGCGCCGATCTGCTCGACGAAGGCATTATATTCGGTCGGCGTGGGGGAAATCTTTTCATAAACCTTGCCTGCTTTCTCGATATAGCCGGCAAAGGTCTTGTTCTCCATCACCGTCGGAATGACGCCGTCGACCTTGGAATTGGCGGCCTGCGCGAAGAGCTTGGTCAGCCGCTCCGGATGATGGATGGCGATATCGAGACCCATGATGCCGCCGTCGCTCCAGCCGACCAGCGCCACCTTGTCGAGCTTCAGATAATCGAGCAGCGCCAGATAATCCGACGACATTAGGTCATAGCTGTAGGGCTCGGCATTGCGGGTCGAGCGTCCGTGGCCGCGGCTGTCGGCGACGATGACGGTGTGATCCTTGGAAAGATCGGCGATCTGGCTCGACCAGATATCGGCATAGCCAAGCCCGCCATGGATGAGCAGCACCGGCGGACCGGAACCATAGACGGCGTAATAAAGCTCGATGCCGTTGACAGGCGCCTTGCCCGTCTTTTCCGCCTTCGGCAGCGGTGCTGGGTCGGGCAACAGCTCCCAGCGTTCGGCGGCGAAGGCCGGGATCGCGAAAAGGAGGAAGAAGGCGCAGGCGAGTTTCGTCAGGGCACTTAGTTTCATGACACTCCCTCGAACGGTTCAAAAATGCGGTGCGTGAAAATCTATGAAAAGAGAAGATGCGGCCGATTGTAGAGCCGATTTTACGCCGGACAAGACGACAGGAAAGCAAAGCGCGCGGCGCAGGCGCCCGATTCGGAAAACAAACGACCCGGAAACGGCCCGTTACGAGACTGGCTTTGCCGCGACGAGAAACATTTATCGGTAGACGACGACCGACCCGTTCCAACCCCAGGGGCCGTCGTCATAGCCGCCATAGCGAAAGGCGCGGCGCTCGGCGCTGCGGTCGAGATCGATGCGCTGCAGGCAGGTGGCGAAGCTGTCGGTGCCGCGGCGGAAACCGTAGGAAAGGCAGGTATTCTCGTCGTTGGCGCGCCGCTCTTCCGGCGTCATCGTCTGGCAGCCGCCGAGAAGGGCGGCAAGGACGGCAATCGTTGTAATCTGGCAAGCGCGCATCGCTAACTCCGAAGCCGCATATTCGCGACCGCAAGCCTGAAACAGCGGCGGCACGCAAAGCCGCCTTCGCGCGGCCCATGCCCGAAAACTATCGTTCAACCCCTGTGCAATCAAGGGCTTGACGAAACAGGCGTTAATTCAACAATCAAATACGCCGCAATACATCGACGAAGGCGCCGGCAAAGCTTTGCAGGCAGGCGGTCTCTTCTGTCGGGCGTTCGATGCGGATGGTGGTGCCGCCGGGTTCGAGGCAGGCAAAGACGGTGTTCGCCGCACCCTCCCGCGGCAGCCGCAGGACGGCGATGCGCTCGCAATTGGTGATCAGGCCCGAGGCCGGCAGTTCGAACAGAAGCTCGCCGCCGATCGCCGAAACCGCCGTCGCCACATGGGTGCTGAAACCGTCCCGGCCGGCCGCATAGCCATCGAGCGACAGTTCCAGTTCCAGAAGCTTCATGGTGAGAACGGAATTGGCGGGGCGGGGGGCGTTCGGTGGCTGTCCGGCAAGCTTCGATGGCTCGCTTGCGGGTTTCGGGTCGGATGGAAGCATGGTCTTCTCCCTCTCTTGGCCTTGAACGCGGCGACCTTGCGGAGCGAGAGTGGCGAATTTGCGGCATCGCCGCTGCCCGCGCGGACAGCCGCACGCAACGGATGAGACTTGTCCCGCGCTCACGCGAAACACGGTCCTCTCGTTTTTTGTGCCGGCCAGCGATGCAAAACCGCTGCAGATTTTTCCGCGGCATGCTTTATACGAAACACAGGCGAGGAACCGGCAGAGAGCATGATGATCAAATATGAGCGCCCGATATCCCATGCCGCCCAATGGGCCCGCGGGATCGCGCGGTTTTCCTGCGGCCTGTTTCTTGTCGCCGTTCTTGCCCATCGTTTCGGGCCGCTGACGACCCCGCATCTGGTGGCGATCGTGATCTTTGCCGCAGGGCTTGCGGCGCTTGCCGTGCTGCTGGCGGTCATCGGCCTCGTGCGCCTGTGGCAGGTGGCGGCGGTCGGCGGTATCGCCAGTTTCGCCGCGCTCGTCTACGCCGCCGTTCCGCTCGGCGTCGCCGGCCTCGGCGGCTATGCCTATCTCACCAAGCCGGCAATCTACGACGTCAGCACCGATACGGTGACCCCGCCCGACTGGATCGAGCGCCCGGCCGCCGACCAGGGCTGGCTGCCGCGCGCGACAATGGTGACGCCCCAGGATCGCGAAGCCCAGATCGAGGCCTATCCCGGCCTCACCGGCCGGCGTTACGACGGCGCGCTCGACCGCGTCTTCCGCGGGGTGAAGACGGTTGCCGCCAATACCGGAATCGCGGTCGTGGCGACCGAAGGCGAGGAAAACGCCGAGGCCGATCTTGAAGATCTCGCGGTCAAGCCCGAGACCAGCACGCCCGCCGACAGCCAACCCGACAATGTGCCGGTGCCGATGTCGCGCCCGACATCCATCATGGCCGACCGGCCCGCGGGCCTGCGCGCTTCCGACATCCTGCTGCAGGGCGAATGGCGCTCGCCGATCGCCGGCTTCCGTTTCGATGTGCTGATCCGCCTGCGTGAGGAGGCCGAAACCACCTTCGTCGATATGCGGGTCGCGTCCCGCTACGGCCCGCACGAACTCGGCCTTGCGGCCGGCTTCGCCGATCAGTTCCTGCATGCGCTCGATGCCGAGCTGCTGGGGATCGCGGGCGATTGACGCCGCGTTACGACGCTCCGCCCGGCGCCAGCCGGTAGCGGCCGGAAAGCGAGGGCGGGCCATCGGTCTCGACCTGTCCGCGCTCGACCAGATCCTCGATATGGGCGAGCACCGAAAGGGCAGCCGCGCCATGCAGCCGCGGATCGGTGCTGGCATAGATCACCTTCACCATCTCGGGAATGGCGCTGTCACCGGCCTTGATCCGCTCCAGCACGGCGCGCTCGCGCATGCGCCGGTGGGCGCGAAGCCCGCGCAGAAAGGCGGCAGGCTCGACAAGCGCGCCGCCATGGCCCGGCAGATAGAGCCGGTCGTCGCGCGCCAGCAGTTTTTCCAGCGAGGCCATATAGTCGCTCATCGCCCCATCCGGCGGCGCGACGATGCTCGTCGCCCAGGCCATGACATGATCGGCGGAAAAGACGGTGCCGGTGCCTTCGAGCGCAAAGGCCGCATGGTTGGCGGTATGACCGGGCGTCAGCAGCGCCGTCAGCGCCCAGCCGTCGCCCGCCACCGTCTCGCCATCGGCAACAGCGATGTCCGGCACGAAATCCATGTCGGAGCTTTCGGCAAAGGGATTGACCTCACCCTCATGCAGCGGCCGGGCGGCGCGGTGGGGGCCTTCCGCCACGATCAGCGCGCCGGTCGCCTCCTTCAGCCGGCGGGCAAGCGGCGAGTGGTCGCGATGGGTGTGGCTGACGGCGATATGGGTCACCTCGCGGCCTTTCAGGGCCTGCATCAGCGCCTGGAAATGCGCCTCGTCCTGCGGGCCGGGATCGACGACAGCGACGGAGTGTTTTCCAACGATGTAGGAATTGGTGCCATGGAAGGTGAAGGGGCTCGGGTTGTTGACGGTGATGCGCTCCACACCCTCCGCGACCGGAACGGCTTGCCCGTAGGCCGGCTGGAATTCGAGGTTGAAATCCGGGCCTTCCATGTGCCTGCGCCTCACTTGTATTCGATCTCGATGAACGACATCGGCTCTGTTCCGGCATTGACGACATTGTGCTCCATGCCCGCCTCGCGCCGATAGGCGGCGCCTTTGGCGATATCCACCCGCCGGTCGCCGCCCGGCTCCTCCAGCAGGAACCGGCAATCGGTCATTGGCACGACGACATAGCCGAGCCCATGCACATGATGGCCGGTATCGGCGCCGGGCTCGAAATCCCAGCGGGTGATGCGCACCACGGCATCATCCAGAAGAATGGTGGCAACGGCGGGCGGGCGGGCACGAAATCTGCTCATCGGGATCTCCAGTTGCCGGACCCTACTGCAAATCGGCGGGGACCGGAACGAAGCGGCGGTAAAATTTCGGCATGTTTCGAAAGGCGGGAGAAGCGATCCAAAGAAATCGATCGAAAGCCGAAACTAAGGATTGTCGCGCCGCCTGTGCTTTGCTAATCAGGCCCTCGACCGCGCGGGCTTGCATCGTTCTCACGCAAAAATCCGTTCGATCCTGCTGGGGCGTCGCCAAGCGGTAAGGCACCGGTTTTTGGTACCGGCATTCCCAGGTTCGAATCCTGGCGCCCCAGCCACTATTCACCATCATGATTTGCGCAAGCGATGGACGCCTCTCCAAGGACGTGATTCGCATGCGGCTGCCGTTCACAAAAAAAAAGCCCGCGACATCTCGCAGGCTTTTCCATTTTCTCGACGTGTTGCCCGAAGGGCGATCAACCGGCCTTCGGGGCTTCCGTCTTGGCACCGCCGAGGAATTCCTCGCACCAGGTCGGGCCGTCGCCGCTGCGATGATCGCCGGCGACGCGGATGGAGCGGATGACGTAGTCGGACGAGACCGTCAGCTGTACCGAGCAGCTCAGATATTCCGTGCGGGCAGCCGAGATGCGCTTGCCACGCTTGCCATCCGGGCCCTTGGCATATTCGGCCGGAATGCGGCGGGTCTTGTAGCCGCCCTTCCAGGAATAGACGGTCGTGTCGCCGCTTTCGACATCCGCGGTCGGCGGGCCGAACTGGGCAAAGAAGGTGCCGGCCGGCTGGCCGTTCCAGCGGGCTTCGACGGCGTTTCGGGCCGGGCCGACGGTGGTGCAGCCGGCAAGCGCCAGCGCAAGGCCGGCGGCAGTCATCATGCGGAAATTCATCTCGGGATCGTCCTTTGATTTCGATCTGAAACAGCGCCTCCGGCGAAACGCAAACACCTGTGCGGCCGGGGTTTTCTCCCTGCGTCTAGCTCCAAACGCAAAGAAAGAAAATCACCGGCCGGCCACATTTCAGCAATTATTTGCAACGGTTGCGCCGCCGCTTACGATTTTTCCGGCGAACGCTGCAAAACCCGTCCTACGACGCGACTTCCAGCACCTCGGCGCAGCGCGACAGGCTGAGGCCGGCGCCGGTGGTGTCGTTGCTGGCGCGGATGCTGACGATCCTGTCGTCCGGCCCGGTCGAAATCTGCACCTCGCAGAAAAGCTCTTCCGTGCGCGCCGGCGAGATCACCCGTGGGCTGGTGTCGGCAATGCCGAAAGAGGTTTTCGTGGTGGTCGTCGTCGTCCGGTCTCCGTCCTCGTCGCGACGGGTCGTCGTGCGTGTCACGGATTTGGCAAAGGCATCGTCGTCGTCGGTGGGCTGCGCGTATTGCGCGGGAATGTAATTGGTCTTTTCTCCGCCGCGCCAGGTATAGACCGCGCCGCCGTTGTTGAGCGGAAAGCGCGAGACCGGAGGCCCATAGCGGGTGAAGAAGGCATCGGCCGGCTGGCCGGTCCAGCGCGACTGGATGGCGGTGTTGGCTTCCTCCGTCGTCGTGCAGCCGGAAAGCACAGCCGTAAGCGCTGCCGCAAACAGGATTCGGATTTTCATGATGTTCCCTTGGGTTTCCAGAAGCCCGGCGATCCCCTTCGCCGGTCCCTGAAAACAATCAGCGCAGGGCGCGCAGGGTCAAGCATTCGATGCTGGAATATCGAGTGCTTCCATGACCTTATCTGGACGCATCGCCGGTTTTGCGCGGCGCGCGGACGTGTCGCGAAAAGATTTCCACACACCCTGTCATTTTTCTGAAATTGGCGCTTGTCTCCGGCCGGATGCTATTCTATAGAGGCGCCACTGGTCACGGAGTGTAGCGCAGTCTGGTAGCGCACCACGTTCGGGACGTGGGGGTCGCAAGTTCGAATCTTGCCACTCCGACCAGTCGATAACGCCTTGTCCCGAAAGGCTTTCAGTCTAGTATCGCTTCATTCCCGGAAATCTAGTTCTAAATCACTGGCACAGTTCAGTGAGCTTTTGCGGCGTTTTTCTGAAATTGCGGGTGGTTGTGCAGATAACCGACCCGGTATTTGACAGTTGGAATCGGTCGCTCGTTTCCTGCATCGCGAGATTTCCGACCGCCCCCATAGCCGGGACATGAAAAAATCCCGCGAGCCGTGCCCGCGGGATCGTTCTGTTTCGATGTGATCGCTGTCGCGATCAGCCGTCGATTTCGTCGAGAATCTCGGCGGCCTTGCCGGCGGAGATGCGGCGTACTTCCGTTTCCTCGCGGCGGCTGGCGAAAAGCTCGCTCGCCATGATCTTGTCGGCGAGATCGGCGGGCAGCGACAGCAACACGCGGCTTTCCTCGGTATGGATGCCGCCGAGCGAAGAGCGCTTGGCGGTGATCATGCCGCCGGCCACCGTGTTGTTGGTGTCGGGATCGATCAGGATGAAGGCGCCGGTCGTGCGGTTCTGCTCATAGGCGTCGAACACGGCCTGTTCGTCGAAGGAGAGATGCACCTTGCCGATGGCGTTCATGCCGAGCGCTTCGGTGTGGTGGTTCCACTTGCCGTTCTTCAGGTCGAGAAGGCTCGACGGCTGCACGGTGACGCGCTGGCGGCGCGAGCCGCTCTTCAGCCAGTAGCGCTTGCCGGGCTGGATGCCGTCCGGCTGCAGCGCGACGATCTGGGCGTCAAAGGAAAGCCCGGTCTGCGGCTGGGCATCGATCGAAACGATCATGTCGCCGCGCGACACATCCACCTGACGGTCGAGAACCAGCGTGATCGCGTCGCCTGCGACGGCGGCGTTGCGCACGAGGTCGAAGGTGACGATCTTGGCGACATTGGCCACCATGCCCGAGGGCAGGATGACGACGCTGTCGCCTGGCTTCACCGCACCGCCGGCAACGGTGCCCTGATAGCCGCGGAAACTTTCGCCGGGACGGGAGACGCGCTGCACCGGCAGGCGGAAACCGACCGTCTGGGCCGAGCGCACGGTGGCAAGTTCCAGCACTTCGACCAGCGTCGGGCCTTCGTACCAGGGCATGGATGCCTTGCCGTCATAAACGACGTTTTCGCCCTTCAGCGCCGACACCGGGATCGCGGTGATCTGGCGCACGCCGAGCGACAGCGCCAGTTCCTTGAACTCGTGGCTGATCGCCTCGAAACGGGCACGGTCGTAGCCGGTGAGGTCGATCTTGTTGACGGCCAGCACGAACTGCTTGATGCCCATCAGCGTGGCGATGGTCGCATGGCGGCGGGTCTGTTCCAAAAGGCCGACACGGGCATCGACAAGAAGCACGGCCAGATCGGCGGTCGAGGCGCCGGTTGCCATGTTGCGTGTGTATTGCTCGTGGCCGGGGGTGTCGGCGACGATGAAGGCGCGCTTGTCGGTCGCGAAATAGCGATAGGCCACATCGATGGTGATGCCCTGTTCGCGCTCGGCCTGCAGGCCGTCCAGCAACAGCGCGAAATCCGGCAGGCCGAGATCGTTCTGCTTGCCTGAATCGCGGCGCAGGGTTGCGGCCTGGTCTTCCTTGACGGCCTTGGTATCCCAGAGCAGGCGGCCGATCAGGGTCGATTTGCCGTCATCGACGCTGCCGCAGGTGATGAGGCGCAGCGGGCGCGTGTCGCGCGGCTGGCGCTGGGCGTCGACGGCCGGAAAAGCGGTGATGGTGGCAGCGCCGGTCTCGGTCGCGGTCTGCGTTGCAGCAGCTTGGGCGGTAGCGGAAACGGTCATCAGAAGTATCCTTCGCGTTTTTTCTTTTCCATCGAGCCGGACTGGTCACGGTCGATGGCGCGGCCCTGACGTTCGGAAACGGTGGCAATTTCGAGTTCGGCGATGACGTCGTCGAGTGTGGCGGCCTCAGAGCGAATGGCGCCGGTCAGCGGCCAGCAACCCAGCGTGCGGAAGCGAATATTGTCTTCCTGGATCTGTTCGCCCGGCAGCGCCTCGAAGCGCGGGTCCTCGGCCCAGACCAGCATGCCGTCGCGTTCGACGAATTTGCGCTTGGCGGCGTAGTAGAGCGGCACCAGCGGAATGTCTTCCGCCTGGATGTAGCGCCAGATATCGACTTCGGTCCAGTTCGACAGCGGGAAAGCGCGCACGCTCTCGCCCTTGCGGATCATGCCGTTGTAGATGTTCCAGAGTTCCGGGCGCTGGTTGCGCGGGTCCCAGCGATGGTCGGGGGTGCGGAAGGAATAGATGCGTTCCTTGGCACGGCTGGCTTCTTCGTCGCGGCGGGCGCCGCCGAAGGCCGCATCGTAGCCGCCGGCGTCGAGCGCCTGTCGCAGGGCTTCCGTCTTCATGATATCGGTATAGAGCGCCGATCCATGGGTGAACGGTGTGATATTTTCGGCCTCACCGCGCGGATTTTTATGTTCGATCAGATCGAGGTCGTAGCGCTTGGCGATCTCGTCGCGGAATGCGATCATCTCCGGGAACTTCCAGCCCGTATTGACGTGCAGCAGCGGGAAGGGAACGCGTCCGGGATAAAAGGCCTTGCGGGCCAGATGCAGCAGCACGGACGAATCCTTGCCGATCGAATAGAGCATGACCGGCTTGTCAAACTCGGCGGCCACTTCGCGGAAGATGTGGATCGCCTCGTTTTCCAGCGCCTTCAGGTGCGGATCGAGAGGGGTTTTCGAGGTCTGCGGGTTGTGCAGTTCCGTTTCCGGAAGGGTCAAGGGCATTTCAAGTCTCCGGGAGTATCTGGGAGGCGAGGTTCGCGCGGTTATCGCGCGATGCTGCTCGCGGGAAGGGGCGATTGGGCGGAAGCTGCTTCGGCGACGTGAAGGCCGCATTCGCGCTTCTCATCGTTTTCCCACCACCAGCGGCCGGCGCGTTCGGGTTCGCCCGGCTTGATGGCGCGGGTACAGGGCTCGCAGCCGATCGAGGGGTAGCCGCGCGTGTGCAGCGGATTGACGGGGATGGCTTCGGCGGCCACATGCGCGTTGATCTCCTCGATCGTCCAGTCGGCGAGCGGGTTGATCTTGATCAGGCCGCGCTCCAGATCGGCCTCGGCGAAGGGCGTCTCGGCGCGATTGCCGGACTGGCCGCGGCGCAGGCCAGTGATCCAGAACGATGCGCCTTCGAGTGCACGCGCCAGCGGCTTCAGTTTGCGCACGCCGCAGCAGGCATGACGCGCCTCGACGCTGTCGTAGAAGCCGTTCAGGCCGTATTTCGCGGCATAGGCATCGATATCGTCCTGCTCGGGGCGGAAGCGGCGGATCAGGATGCCGTAGGTTTCTTCGGTCTTGTCGATGAGGGCGACGGTTTCGTTGAACAGGCGGCCGGTTTCCAGCGTTGAGACTTCGATGTCGTTCCGGCCTGTGGCGATCGCCGCGGTGATGACCTGATCCTCAATGCCGAGGCTGGTGGTGAAGACAGCCTTGCCCTCCAGGCTTGCGACGAGAGCAAGCCGGCCCGGAAGGTCGAGACCTTCGAGCTTTTGGCCTAGTGCCTGTGCGGCGGTTTCAAGCGGATGGGATGCCATGGAAACAGAAATCCTGATGTTGTCCGCGGAATATCGCAGCCGACGTCGCGGAAAGACAGGAAAACGGATTTCTAATGCTGCCGGGGAAGAGCAAATATCTCTCCAATCCCGGTCGATGAAAGAATATGGCAAGGCTGCGTCACTGTAAATCTCTAAATATATAAAAATAATAGATTATTATTTGACCTCAGCCGTTTCGTTCTTCTTCGCAAGGCCCATGCCCATGCCCATGCCCAGGCCCAGGCCAGCGCCTCCGCATTTCGAATGTCGGCACGGGCCGCCTTTCGGCGGCTAAACGCCGTTTGCGAATAAATATGATAAGAATCCTCATATTTTCTCCGCGTTAAACTTGACAATAATAGTCACCTTAATTAGCGGAGTTTCGTTGTTTCAATTTCTGCCTTTTTGGGGACACGCTCATGGCGATCACGATTACAGCTTACGATACTGACAAGAACGGTACCGGCATCGATGTTCTTTCCTATCTCAGCAAGTTCGACACCACCTTCACGCCCACCGGCCGTGGCGCGTTTTCGGGTGCAGACGGCATGTCCGGCAAGCAATATGCCGTCACCGACACCACGAAGACGGGTCTCGTCTTCGACGCCGGCAAGACCGACTGGGCCTACGACATGGGTAGCCACACGGTCTCCGGCTCGCTGAGCGCGCTCCGCTTCGGCACCAACACCGTTCTTGACGACGCGAAGCACACCTTCAAGCAGACGACGGATTTGAAAATCAGCGGCCTCGGCCTCGAAACCTCGGCCGCTGCCAATGAGCTGCGTTCGGGGCTGAGCGCCACCGACACGACCGGGCTCCTCACCCTCCTGAAGAAGAACAGCATCAACTTCGTCGGCAGCACCGGCAAGGACGTCTTCAAGAGCTTCGACAAGAACGACACGCTCGACGGCGGCGCCGGCGACGATACGCTCTATGGCCAGGGCGGCAACGACACGATCAAGGGCGGCGTCGGCAACGACAAGCTCGATGGCGGTGCCGGCGACGACACCGTTTACGGTCAGGATGGCAATGACACGATCAACGGCGGCGCGGGCATCGACAAGCTCTATGGCGGCAACGGCAACGACAAGCTCCTCGGTGGCGCGGGCAACGACACGCTGGCCGGCGATGCCGGTAATGACACGCTGAATGGCGGCGCCGGCAACGACACCCTGACGGGCGGCATCGGCAACGATACGCTGATCGGCGGCGCAGGCAAGGATACCTTCATCTTCAAGGCCGGCTCGGGCGTCGACAAGGTGCTCGATTTTGACGCCGGCGCCAGCACGGCGGGCGACATCCTGCAGCTCGACAAGACGGTTCTTTCGTCCTTCAACGCCGTCAAGGCGGCTGCGGTCGATACCGTGGATGGCGTGCTGATCAAGTTCGGCACCGGCTCGATCCTGCTTGAAGGCGTCGAAAAGGCCGACCTGCACGCCAACGACTTCTTCTTCGTCTGATACGCGCCAGTAGAATGGGAAAAAGGCCGGATGCTCAGCGTCCGGCCTTTTTGCGTGGGAAGCGACGACTACCGGTCGCTCACCGCCCAGCGCGGGTTGATCCACGGTTCCTGGTTGGAGCGGGGCAGGGGCTGCTTGCCGAGGATATGGTCGGCGGCCTTTTCGCCGGTCATGATCGAGGGGCCGTTGAGGTTGCCGTAGGTGATATCCGGGAAGATCGAACTATCCGCCACCCGCAGGCCGTCGATGCCGATGACCCGTGTTTCCGGGTCGACCACCGCCATCGGATCGTCCTTGGCCCCCATCTTGCAGGTGCCGCAGGGGTGATAGGCGCTTTCCAGATGCTCGCGCAGGAAGTCGTCGATCTGCTCGTCCGTCTGCACGTTTTCGCCCGGCTGGATTTCCGGCCCGCGGAATTCCTCGAAGGCCTTCTGGCTGAAGAGTTCGCGGGTGAGCCGCACGCAATGGCGGAATTTCACCCAGTCTTCCTCGGTGCTCATATAGTTGAAGCGGATGACCGGATCGGCCATCGGGTCGGAAGAGGCAAGCGTGACATTGCCGCGCGATTTCGAGTGGTTGTAGCCGACATGAACCTGGAAGCCGTGGCTCTTGGCCGCCGCCTTGCCGTCATAGGAGATGGCGACGGGCAGGAAGTGGAACTGGATATCCGGCTGCCGGATGCCCGGCGCCGAGCGCACGAAGGCGCAGGATTCGAACTGGTTGGAAGCGCCAAGCCCGGTGCCGGAAAACAGCCACTGCGCCCCCGCAACCCCTTGCCAGAACCACGGCAGCCACGAGTAAAGCGAGACCGGCTTGAGCGACACCTGCTGGAAATAAAATTCCATATGGTCCATCAGGTTGGCGCCGACGCCCGGTCTGTCGAGCTTCACCTCGATGCCCATCTCCTTCAGATGTGTCGCCGGGCCGATGCCCGACAGCATCAGGAGTTTCGGTGAATTGAAGGACGAGGCGGCGACGATGACCTCGCGATTGGCGCGGACGATCTCGATCTTGCCGCCCCGCTCGATTTCCACCCCGACGGCGCGGCCGTTCTCGATGACGATCCGGCGGGCGAAGCACTGCACCAGCTCGACATTCGGCCGCTTCAGCGCCGGCCTCAGATAGGCGTTGGCGGCAGACCAGCGGCGGGATTTCCAGATGGTCTGCTCCATCAGACCAAAACCTTCCTGCTTCTCGCCGTTATAATCGTCGGTCGTCTCGAAACCGGCCTCGCGGCCGGCCTCGACGAAGGCCTTGAACAGCGGGTTCTTCACCGGCCCGCGCTGGACATGCAGCGGCCCGTCGGTACCGCGCCAGCCGTCCTGGCCGCCATGGGAGGTTTCCATGCGCTTGAAATAGGGCAGCACGTCCGCATAGCCCCAACCCTTGGCCCCGGCGTCTTCCCAGCGGGTATAATCCTCTGCCGAGCCGCGTACATACACCATGCCGTTGATCGACGACGAGCCGCCGATCACCTTGCCGCGCGGCGCGGTGATACGCCGGTTGTTGAGGTTCGGCTCGGGCTCGGAGAGGTAACCCCAGTTGTAGCGCTTCATGCTCATCGGCCAGGCAAGGGCCGCCGGCATCTGGATGAACGGCCCGACATCCGAGCCGCCATATTCCAGCACCATGACGGTGTTCTTGCCGTCCTCGGAAAGACGGTAGGCCATGGCCGAGCCGGCCGAGCCGGAGCCGATGATGATGAAGTCTGCGTTTTGCATGAACGTCTCCGAAAACCAGATTGCCCCTCACCCTAGCCCTCTCCCTGCGCGCAGGGAGAGGGAACGACGGAGGTTGCCGTTTGCTTCATCTTCCACGGGGGAAGAGAGGGACGGCGGAATGTGCCACTTGTCCCCTTCTCCGCGTTCGCGGGGAGAAGGTGCCCGACAGGGCGGATGAGGGGCCTGTGCCTAACTCAATACGGCGCCTCGACCGGCGACATCGCCACATACACCGTCTTCAGCTCGGAATAGTGCTCCAGCGCCGCCACCGAGTTTTCGCGGCCGAAGCCGGATTGCTTGGAGCCGCCGAAGGGGATTTCGACCGGGGCGAGATTGTAGGTGTTGATCCAGAGCGTGCCCGCTTCCAGCCGGTTGACCACACGGTGGGCGCGGGTCAAGTCGGCGGTGAAGACGCCGGCCGAGAGACCGAATTCGGTCGCATTGGCCCGCGCAATCACCTCTTCCTCGCTGTCGAAATCGAGCACGCACATGACAGGCCCGAAGATCTCCTCTCGTGCGATTGTCATCGTGTCCTTGACGTCGGCAAACACGGTCGGCTGGATGTAGGTGCCTTCCGACGAAACCGAATTCGGGATGCCGCCGCCGGTGAGCAGCGTCGCGCCCTCGGCCTTGCCCTTGTCGACATAGGAGAAAACCTTGTCGAGCTGGGCGCGGGAGACCATCGGGCCAAGCTGCGTCGCCTCGTCCATCGGGTCGCCGATGACGATGGCTTCGGTGCGCTCCTTCAGGCGGGACAGGAACCTGTCCTTGATGCCCTTCTGCACGAAGACGCGGGTGCCGTTGGAGCAGACCTGTCCCGTCGAATAGAAATTGCCGAGCATCGCCCCGCCGATGGCGCTTTCGAGATCGGCATCGTCGAAGACGATCAGCGGCGACTTGCCCCCAAGTTCCATCGTCACATGCTTCAGATGACCGGCAGCGGCGGCTGCCACCTTGCGGCCGGTCGGCACCGAGCCGGTCAGCGATACCTTGGCGACATCGGGATGGTTGACCAGCAGCGGCCCGGTCTCGCGGTCGCCCTGGATGACGTTGTAGAGCCCCTTCGGCAAGCCGGCTTCGATGAGGATTTCGGCGATCTTCAGCGCGCCGAGCGGGGTGTTTTCCGAGGGCTTGAACACCATGGCATTGCCGGCGGCAAGGGCAGGCGCCCCCTTCCAGCAGGCGATCTGCTGCGGATAGTTCCAGGCGCCGATGCCGACGCAGACGCCGAGCGGCACGCGCTTGGTAAAGGCAAAATCGCCGCCGAGCGGGATATAGTCGCCGTTGAGCGCGGTCGCGACAACGCCGCCGAAGAACTCGAAACTGTCGGCGCCCGAGGTCGGGTCGGCGACGATGGTTTCCTGGATGGGCTTGCCGGTATCCAGCGTTTCAAGCTCGGAAAGTTCGCGGTTGCGCTCACGCATGATTTCGGCGGCGCGCTTGAGGACGCGGCCGCGGGCGGTCGGGCTCATCGCGGCCCATTCCGGCTGGGCGCGCTTGGCCGCCGCAATCGCTTTTTCGACGATCGCGGGGGTGGCCGCATGCAGCCGCGCGATCACCTCGCCGGTGGCGGGATAGATGCTTTCGAAGACGGTGCCGGCACTGTCCTCGACATATTCGCCGTCGATGAAGTGGGAAGCTTTCGGTTGTGCGCGCATGTTCTTATTCCCCGCGTGGATAGCGTTTGGTCTCTTCGAGATTGTCGAGGTTCATGTGGTTGCGCATGTAGCGCTCGGATGCCTTCTGCAGCGGCTGGTAATCCCAGGGATAATAGGAGCCGTTGCGCAATGCCTCGTAGACGATCCAGCGCCGCGCCTGGCTTTCGCGCACGGCGGCGTCGAAGGCTTCCATATCCCAGCGCGCGTCGCGCATTTCCTGAAAGGCGCGCAGCGTCGGCGCATGGGCGGGAACACCGGCGAGATTGGTGAGTTCGAGCGGATCGGCTTCGAGATCGAAGAGCTGGTCGGGATCAAGCTCGCAATGGATATATTTCCACTTGCCCTCGCGGATGCAGACGAGCGGGGCATAAGAACCTTCCGCCGCATATTCCATCACCACCGGCGATGTCCGCTCTTCGCCGTTGATGACCGGCACGAGGCTTTCGCCGTCGGTCCACGGCATGATCTCGTCCATGGAAATGCCGGCGAGATCGCAGAGCGTCGGCAGAATGTCGAGATTGGAAACCGGGGCCGGATGCAGGGCAGGCTTGATGCCGGGGCCGGCGACCATAAGCGGCACGCGGGCCGAACCCTCGAAGAAGTTCATCTTGAACCACAGCCCGCGCTCGCCGAGCATGTCGCCATGGTCGGAGCAGAACAGGATGATGGTATCATCCAGCATGCGGGTGCGGGTCAGCGTGTCGATCAGCTCGCCGACCTTCTCGTCGAGATAGGAGATATTGGCGAAATAGGCCCGGCGCGAGCGGCGAATATTGTCTTCCGTCACCGCGAAATTCTTATAGTCGCAGGAATGGACGATGCGCTGCGAATGCGGGTCCTGTTCGGCAAGCGGGATGTTACCGACGTCCGGCAGCAGATGATCGCAATCCTCGTAAAGGTCCCAGAATTTTTTACGCGCGACATAGGGATCGTGCGGATGGGTGAAGGAGACCGTCAGCGCCCAGGGGCGGCGGGCGGTATCGTCCTGCTCGCGCGAAAGCTGGTAGAGCTTCTGGTTGGCGAGGAAGGCGACCTCGTCGTCATATTCCATCTGGTTGGTGATTTCGGCGACGCCCGCACCGGTGACGGAGCCGAGATTGTGGTACCACCAGTCGATGCGCTCGCCGGGCTTGCGGTAGTCCGGCGTCCAGCCGAAATCGGCGGGGTAGATGTCGGTCGTCAGCCGCTCCTCGAAACCGTGCAGCTGGTCCGGCCCGACGAAGTGCATCTTGCCGGAAAGCGCCGTGTAATAGCCGGCCCGGCGCAGGTGGTGCGCATAGGTCGGGATCGACGAGATATATTCGGCGGCATTGTCATAGACCCGCGTGCGGCTCGGCAATTGCCCGGCCATCATCGAGGCGCGAGCCGGCGCGCAGAGCGGCGAGGAGGTATAGTTGTTGCGGAAGCGCGCCGAACGTTTCGCCAGTGCCTTCATATGCGGCGCATGCAGGAATTCCGCCGGGCCATCGGGAAAGAACTTTCCGTTCAACTGGTCGACCATGATGATGAGGATATTGGGTCGCCTGGCAGTCATGCGGCATGTCCTTTTTCGTTCAGAAGCCTTTGAAGATGGAGGGCGATGTAGTCGTCGGTCAGCGCGATCGAGGCCTCGGCCGTGATCGGCGAGGAGCCGAGCGCCCGGCGAATATAGAGCCCGTCGATCATGGCGGCTGTTCCTTCTGCGATGCGGTGTGCGTCGCTTGCGGAACAGAGGCGGCGCAGGCTGTCGACGAGGTTCGAATGCAGCCGGCGGGCATAGATCACCAGAAGCCGCCGCGTCGCCTCCGAGCACTGCGCTTCGGAGTAGAAGGCAAGCCAGGCGGCGATCGTCTGCGGTGTGAACTGATCGGCCTGGAAACTGACCCGAATGATCGCCGAAATCCGCGTCTGCGGATGCTGCTCCCCCTTCAGGGCGGCCACGGTATCGTCGCGCAATTGCCGTAGCAGGAAGCGGATGGTTTCGGTCAGCAACTGTTCCTTAGAGCCGAAATAATGATGGGCAAGGGCAGGGGAGACACCGGCCTTGCGGGCGATATCCGACATGGTCACCGACACTGTACCCCGGTCGCCGATCACCTTCAGCGCTGCATCCACCAGCGCCCGGCGCCGCACCGGTTCCATCCCGATCTTCGGCATGACATTTCCCCTCTATTGCCGGGCATGGTATTTTTGATTGAGCCGTCAATCAATAAAAAAATGATCGGCGGGAAGCTGGATTTGGCTTTGATTGCGGGGTGCGCGTGTTGCTAGTCTGCGGCGGTGGAATTGGCGGTGCCATCGTATAAGGTTGCCCCTCACCCTAACCCTCTCCCCGCAAGCGGGGAGAGGGGACGACGGAGTTTGCCGCTTGTCCCTTCCCCCCGCCTGCGGGGAGAAGGTGGCCGACAGGCCGGATGAGGGGCCGTTCCCATGCGAACAGCGAAAAACGGAGAGCGTGCATGGACAAGAACATCAAGGAAATCGACGGCGCCTGCCATTGCGGCACGGTTCGCTTTCACGTGCGCCTGACGGATGGCCTCAACACCGCCCGCCGCTGCACCTGCTCCTATTGTCGCATGCGCGGCGCTGTCGCCGTCTCCACCGAACTCGATGGCATCGAGATCACCGAGGGCGAGGAGGCCCTGACGCTCTATCAATTCAACACGATGTCGGCGAAGCATTATTTCTGCTCGAAGTGCGGCATCTACACCCATCATCAGCGCCGCTCGAACCCGCGGCAATACGGCGTCAACGCCGCCTGCCTGAACGGCGTCAGTCCCTTCGATTTCGAAAGCGTTCCGGTCATGGACGGCGTCGCCCACCCGTCCGACAACGGCGGGGTCGCGCGCATCGCCGGAACCCTGACCTTCACGCCCGCGGCATCGTCATGAAATCGCTCTTTTTCTCCTGGCAAGTCTGGGCGCTGCTGTCGGCCGTCTTCGCGGCGCTGACGGCGATCTTCGCCAAGGTCGGCATCGAGAGCGTGCAGTCCGATTACGCGACCTTCGTGCGCACCATCGTCATCCTCTGTGCGATCACTGCCATGCTGTTCCTCACGAATGGCTGGCAGTCGCCCTCCACTATCCCCGCGCGCAGCTGGATTTTCCTCGTGCTGTCGGGCTTGGCGACCGGCGCCTCGTGGCTCTGCTATTTCCGTGCGCTGAAGATCGGCAATGCCGCACAGGTCGCCCCGGTCGACAAGCTCAGCGTCGTGCTGGTCGCGGTCTTCGCGGCGGTCTTCCTCGGCGAGCGGCTTTCCGTCGCCCACTGGTTTGCCGTCGGCATGATCGCGGCGGGCGCGGTGCTGCTGGCGATCAAGATCTGAAGGCCGCGCGGCGACTGTTTTTTCCTGCTTCCCTTATGGGTTGAAATGCGGCTTTATTCCATGAGTTCAGAGTGGGAGTTCGATCATGGCCTTGGATTCAGTTGCCAGACAGACCTTGAGCAGCAAGTGGGGATGGTTCGTCGCGCTCGGCGTCCTGCTCGTCATGGGCGGCGGCATCGCGCTTGCCAATCTCTTGGCCGCGACGGTCGTTTCAGTCTTCTACGTCGGCGCCATCATGCTGGTCGCCGGGCTTTTGCAGCTCGGCCATGCCTTCCGGGTGAAGGACTGGAAAAGCGTGTTCTATTGGGGACTTGCCGGGCTTTGCTACACCGTCGCCGGTATCTTCGCCTTCCTCAATCCGCTGCTCGCCTCGGCGGTGCTGACGTTGATCATGGGCACGGCCCTTCTGGTTGCCGGCCTGTTCCGCATCTGGTCGGGCTTTGCGCTCCGGCCGATCAAGGGCTGGGGATGGATTGCGCTGGGCGGCCTCGTGACGCTGCTCGCCGGCCTCATCATCATCGCCGGCTGGCCGGTCAACAGCCTGTGGATTCTGGGCCTGTTCCTGGCGATCGACATCACCATGCAGGGGCTTGCGCTGATCGCCTTCGGCGTTCTCGCAAAGGCATGAATCAATTCTGTAAAAGAAATACATAAACTACTGAAATCATGAGTTGTTTTTCCGCAGCCCCGCGGTTGCGGAAAACATTTCAGCCGTCGTGAAAGCTTCACAAAACTTTCACGCGCGGGAAAGCTTTCATTGACACTTCGGCCCGAATGTCACGCCTGAGCCGCGCTCCTGCCGGGGTGGGCACCGTGATCCTTTGCCCGGAGTTTCCATGTCCGCCGCCGCTGCTGCCGAAATGCTGTCGCTCCGCCGTTTCGGCGATGACCAGATCGTCACGCTCGCCAAGCTGGTGATCGAAAACGCCTTCCAGCCGATTGTCGAGGCGGCAACCGGCGCCGTCTTCGGCTACGAGACCCTTATGCGCGGCTTCGAGCGGCTCGGCTTTTCCTCGCCGCTGGAACTGCTCGACAGGGCGGAGGAGACCGGTCAGCTCATGGCGCTGGAGCACATGATCAACAGCCGCGCCTTTGCCGGTTTCGCGGGCCTTGCCGATTTTTCCTCGCGAACCTTGTTCGTCAATTTCGATGCCCGGCTGATCGGCATGGAGGGCGATATCGTCGAGCGCCTCGGCAGCCACCTGAAGCGCGCCGAGATTCCGCCGTCCTGCATCTGCTTCGAGCTTTCCGAACGCTTCGACAACCTGCGCATGCCGGCCTTTGCCGATCTCATCAAGCGGCTTCGGCTTGCCGGCTTCAAGCTGGCGCTCGATGATTTCGGCGTCGGCTTCAACGGCCTGAAGCTGCTCTGCGACCAGCCGGTCGACTATGTGAAGATCGACCGGCATTTCATCTCCGGCATCGAAGGCAATGCGCGCAAGCGTCATCTGGTGCGCCACATCGTCAATACCGCCCATGTGCTGGGCACCCGCGTCGTGGCGGAAGGCGTGGAGACGGAGGCGGAGTTTTCCACCTGCCGCGATCTCGGCTGCGATCTGGTGCAGGGCTATTTCGTCGCCCGTCCGACCGTACATTTCGGCGAGCTGCAGCCCTCCTATCCGCATCTCGTGCAGACCGCCGAGGTGCGCCGCCCCTCCGCTTCGCTCGACAGCATTCTCATTAGAAAGCAGATCGAGCAGGTGCCGGCCGTCAACGAGGCAAGCGGGCTTGATTCTGTCTTCGAACTGTTCCGCAAGTCACCGCAGCGGAGTTTCTTTCCGGTGCTGAATGCCAATGGCGAACCGCGCGGCGTGCTGCACGAATATCATGTGAAGGAGATGATCTATCATCCCTTCGGCCGCGATCTCCTGAAGAACCACATCTACCAGCGCCACATCGCCCATTTCGTCAGCCCCGCGCCGATCGCCGATCTCGAAACCCCGGCCGAGGATATGCTGAAGATCTTTGCCGGCATGGATGGCAGCGATTGTGTGATTCTGACCGAAAACATGCGTTACGCCGGCATTCTGTCGGCCTCCTCGCTCCTGAAGATCATCAACGAAAAACAGCTGAAGCTCGCCCAGGAGCAGAACCCGCTGACCGGCCTGCCGGGCAACCGCGCGATCCGGGACTACGTGCAGGAAGCCGTGCTCGATGGCGATGAGACGCGCTATTTCTGCTATTGCGATTTCGACAGCTTCAAGCCGTTCAACGATCATTACGGCTTCCAGAAGGGCGATGTCGCCATCTCGCTGTTTGCCGCGCTGATGCGCCGCCATTTCATTGGCGAGGAAAAATTCCTCGGCCATGTCGGCGGCGACGATTTCTTCATCGGGGTGCGCGGCTGGACGCGATGCGAACTGGAGGAGGTCCTGACCCGCATCCTCGACGAATTCCGCGTCGATATCCGCCAGCATTATTCCGCCGAGCATCAGGCCGCAGGCTACATGACCGGTCATGGCCGCAGCGGCGAGACCACATATTTTCCGCTGATGCGCTGCTCGATTGCGGTGCTGGAACTGCCGCAAGGCTTCGTCTTCTCGGATGCGCCGGCCGTTACCGCGCGGATTGCCGGCCTGAAGACGCTTGCCAAGGAAAGCGACGAGGGCCTCGTCTTCGGCGCCTTCGGTCACCACGGGGATTAGGTCTTGCAAAACGAAACGGACCGGAGCCCGTCATGGACCCCGGTCCGTCCTGCATGATCCCGAAGCGTCTTAGCCGCGGTCGGGTACGCTCATGCGCGAGAACGGCGGCGCGCTCATTTCACGATGGTCACGGCGGTCGCCTGATGTTTCTTGCCCACCATGTCATAGGCTATCTTGACCTTTTCTCCGATCTTCAGGCCGGGGTCCTTGAAGTTCGCGGGCAGCATGTAGTGCGTCCCGTCCTTGAGGGTCAGCGTCAGGGCCTTGGTATCGAAGGCCTTGATCGTCCCGGTCGTCATGCTGGCGGCAAAGGCTGCGGTCGACATGGCAAGGGCGGAGAAAACGGTAAGGGAAGTCAGAAGAGCACGCATCGGTGTCGTCCTTGATCGATCCCCTGAGCGGGTTTCATTGAACAATGAAACGGTCTCAGGGATGCGGAGCGAAGAAACCGTCTCGAAACGTCGTGTCGCGGCATGAGGGGGGGAGGGAGCCGCCGGCGTTTCCCGATTTCACAACGGACGCTAGACCCGCCCGCCGGCCCGTTCAAATTAAAGAAACTTAATTTTGCAGCCTCAGGTTTCGTCGCAATTTTGCCTTGGTGCAGCGCAGCGCCCACTGCTTTGCGCCGTGCTCTAGGAAGGCGCCGCCCCCTGCGCTAAATATCGAGGACATTTCAGAGGCCGAACTGACGAGGACCCGCCATGACCCTTCCCACCGAGATGACCTATGTCGACCTGCCCACGCCGGGCGGCCCGGAAAACATGGTAATGGCCAGGGGGCCGCTGCCGGTCCTCAAGCCGGGCGAAATCCTCGTGCGCGTCGAGGCGGCCGGCGTCAACCGGCCGGACCTCCAGCAGCGCAAGGGGCTCTATCCACCGCCGCCCGGCGCAAGCCCGGTCATGGGGCTGGAAGTCTCGGGCGAGGTGGTGGCGCTGGGCGAGGATGTGGAGGGGTTTGCCCCCGGCGATCTCGTCTGCGGCCTTGCCAACGGCGGTGGCTATGCGGAATTCTGCGCCATCCCCGCCAGCCAGGCGCTGCGCTGGCCCCATGGCTACGACGCGCCCCGCGCGGCCGTTCTGCCCGAAACCTTCTTCACCGTCTGGGCCAATGTCTTCCAGATGGCCGATCTGGTCGAAGGCGAAACCTTCCTCGTCCACGGCGGCACCAGCGGCATCGGCACGACCGCGATCCAGCTCGCCAACGCTTTTGGCGCCCGCGTCTTTGCAACGGCGGGGACCGCGGAGAAATGCCGCGCCTGCGTCGAGCTCGGTGCCGCCCGCGCCATCAACTACCGGGAGGAAGATTTCAAGGCTGTCGTGCTGGAGGAGACCGGCGGCAAGGGCGTGGACGTCATTCTCGACATGGTCGGCGGCCCCTATTTCTCCCGCAACGTCACCAGCCTCGCCAAGGATGGCCGCCTGGCGATCATCGCCGTGCAGGGCGGCAGCAAGGTCGAGAATTTCGACGTGCTGCCGATCATGGTGAAGCGGCTGAGGCTGATGGGCTCGACGCTGCGCCCCCGCACGGCGGCCGAGAAGGAAGCGATCCGCGATGATCTGGGGGACAATGTCTGGCCGCTGTTCGACGCGGGCGAAATCGCCCCGGTCATGCATGCAGTGGTGCCCTTCGCCGAGGTCGCAGAAGCGCACCGGATGCTGGAGGCGGGCGACCACATCGGCAAGATCGTGCTGACGATGTGAGGGACGGAAGACCCCTTGCATTCCTGTCATAATGCATTACCTTTTCCCCATGTTCAACGAAACGAAAGGAAGGTGATCCAATGTCTAATGAGATTTCGGCTCTCGTGACGGGCATGGGAATTGTGGTGACGGAAGCGAGGCAGCCCTCGTTCTGATCCCGCCTTCCTTCGGGTGACATGATGGCACCCGGCCTCTCATAAGGCCAAAGCTCATGGAAAGGGTCGCTTCGGCGACCCTTTTTTATTGGCCTGCCGTGGAGTATGACGGGGCTCAATCAGGATTCTCGAGGGCAGAGCATGTCGAACCCCGTACTCGTCGAAGTCACCCGCGGTGCGCTGGTGGAAAGCCGTCACCGCGGCATGGTCATTGCCGTGGATGGCGATGGCAACACCGTGTTTTCGCTGGGCGAAACCGACGCCGGTGTCTTTCCGCGCTCGGCCTGCAAGGCTATGCAGGCGCTGCCGCTGATGGAAACCGGCGCGGCTGATGCCTACGGTTTCGGCGCCAAGGAATTGGCGCTTGCCTGCTCCTCCCACAATGGCGAGCCGGAGCATGTGGCGCTGGCTGCAAAGATGCTCGCCGCCGCCGGCCGCGATCTCGAAACCCTCGAATGCGGCGCCCACTGGTCGTCCAGCCAGCCGACGCTGATCAATCAGGCTCGCAGTCTCGACCGCCCGACGGCGCTTCACAACAATTGCTCGGGAAAACATGCCGGCTTCATTTGCGCCGTCTGCCACGGAGATGGCGATCCGCGCGGATACGTCACTTACGACCACCCGCTGCAGCGCGAAATCCGCGGCACGATGGAGGCGCTGACCGGCGGCGTGCTCGGCCACGACAATTGCGGCACGGACGGCTGCTCGATCCCCACCTATGCCGTGCCGCTGAAGGGGCTCGCCCACGGCTTCGCCAAGATGGCGACCGGCGCTGGCCTCGCCCCCGAGCGCGCCCGCGCTTCCAAGCGCCTGATCGAAGCCTGCATGGCCGAACCCTTCTACGTCGCCGGCACCGGCCGCGCCTGCACGAAGCTCATGCAGCTCGCCCCCGGCCGCATCTTCGCCAAGACCGGGGCCGAAGGGGTGTTTTGCGCCGCGATCCCGGAAAAGGGCATCGGCATCGCGCTGAAATGCGAGGACGGCACCACCCGCGCCGCCGAAGCCATGATCGCCGCCACGCTTGCCCGTTTCTTCACGGACGAACCGGACCTTCACGCCTCGCTGCTGGGCATGGCCAATCACGCCATGCACAACTGGAACGGTCTTTTCGTCGGCGACGTCAGGGTCACCGACGCCTTCGCCTGAGCGCCATCGGCGCAACCCTCTTCCTCGGAAAGCTCGCGCGGAAACGGCAGGTCGCCGAGCGCGCGGGCATCCATGCGATCGATATCGGGATGATCGAGCAGATCGATCACGGCGGCTACATCGCTCTTTCTAAAGATCGAGAAAATCTTCAACATGATATCGGCATCCTTCTGTTAAGGGTGCCATGATCTGCCTGTTTCCGGGCCTTCTCAATTGAGATTGCCGGTATTTTGTTATAGATTTTCTATATGAAAAATCTCAACCTCATCCATCTCAACGGCCTGCGCGCCGTCGAAGCGGCCGGGCGGCTGGGCTCGCTGCAGGCGGCGGCCGACGAACTCGGCGTCACCGTCGGCGCGGTCAGCCAGCAGATCATCAAGACGGAAAAGCAGCTTGGCCGCACACTGTTCGAGCGTAGTCCGCGCGGGCTGGTGGCAAGCGAGTTCGGCGCAACGTTCCTGCCGCGGCTGAAGGCCGGTTTCGAACTGATCGATCAGGCGGTCGGCACAGCGCGAAAGCGCGACGAAGGCATCCTGACGATCTCCGTCGCCCCGGTCTTTGCCGCCCGCTGGCTGGTATCGCGGCTCGATCGTTTTGCCGAGCAGCATCCGGGCATCCGGCTGCGCATCGATGCGACGACGACGCTCGTCCATATGGACGCTTCCGACGTCGATATCGGCATCCGCGTCGGGCGTGGCGATTGGCCGGGCGTGACGGCCGAGCTGTTGCTGGAGCAGGAGGTCTTTCCGGTCTGCGCGCCGGCAATGGCGCGGCAATTGAAGGAGCCCGCCGATATCCTGAATTTCCCGGCGATCATCGACGGTCGCTCGATGTTCTCGTGGGAGACATGGTTTCAGGCAGTCGGGCTTTCCGGCAAGGTCATGGGCGAACGCCACGTCTTCAACGACGCCTCGCTCTGCCTCGATGCGGCGATTGCCGGGCAGGGGCCAATGCTAGTCTGGCAGACGCTTGCCGGCGACAGCCTCATCGACGGTCGCCTGATCGCGCCGTTCAGGGTCCGCGCCAAGACCGGCTTCGGGCACTATTTCGTGACGGCACCGGAGCGGAGAGACGGCGCAACCGTGCGGGCGTTCAAGCAGTGGGTGCGGGAAGAGATTGCCGGGAGCATGCGGCGGATCGATGCGATACGGGGTAGCCGCAACACCTTCGCGGACTAATCAGACAGATAGTGCTTTCCTGTCGCGGCTTCCATGAGGCCGGTAAGCTGTACCGCCAGCATCGCCTCGATAAGCTCTTCCATTTGGGAGAGATCCAGATCGCCATCTTCGTCGGCTCTGTCTGCCGCTTCCAGAGCTTCAAAATACGGTTTTCTGTTATCGACGATCTGGTCAGGGATCGTGTTGCGGCCTGGCAGTAACATGCCGAGCCGTATGCAGAGAACCAGATAGGACACCATGCGCGAAGTGCGTCCGTTGCCATCGCTGAAGGGATGTATCCAATTCAGCCGCCACATGATGTAAGACGCGAGATGAACGGCGCTTTTCTCATGCCAATTGTCATTGATGTAGTCGCACATATCCTCGACAAGCTCCGGAACACGATGTGCTTCAACAGGCTTGTGACGGCTACCTTGAATTTCCACACTTGCAGGTCTGAAGTTGCCGGCATAGATGCTGATGCCATCTAATGCTGCACGATGAAGTGCCAGGATTGCCGACGGGCGCAGTTTCCATGATGCGCCTCGGTCATTTGCTTCGATGATCATCTGACAGGCCCTATCAAACTGAATTAGGCCATTTCGTGCTTCGGCTTCTGCTCTCGCCTGATCATCATTGATAAGATTTGCATCGCTTGCCACACTGTGGCGGCGATCTTCTTCAGTCATTGTTGCTCGACTTTGTGTGAGAGATGTCACCGGAATACGGCATCTTGTCAGCGATCTTATCTACCATTTCGCGGGTGATCTTGCTGTTCTCAAAATGCGTGTTGCCATAGGCAAAGCTGCGACGTTGAACCTCAATATCATTTTTCGAATGAGGAGCTTTACGCGCTGCCTCTATCAGTTTCTTGAGCGGTTCATTCATGTCGGCATCCTTTCATTGTCCCTACCATAAAACCACATAAATGATTCATGGCAATGCTGATCACAGCATGCTGGGAATTGTGCGAAGCTGTTGACGCTTCGTTGCAACACGCAGCATATAGGTGCAACTCGACGAGAATGCGATCATGTGTCGATGCAATTGCGCATGTTCATTTCGCGATGGCTTCTGTTCTTGCTAACGCTTCCTCACGCCGCCTCCAGCTCTCGTGCCGCCATCATCGCCTGAAACGCCGGCCGCGCGTGACACGTCTCCAGCCAGGCCTTCACGGCCGGATATTTCGCAAACAGCGCTTCCTGCGACATGGCATAGCGGAAGACTTCCGCGAGGTTGAGATCGGCAACGGTGAAACGGTCCCCGATGACGTAGGGCGTCTTTCCGAGCTGGGCGGAGAGCAGGGCAAAGCCCTTGTCGAGAGCGGCGGCAGCCGCGGTGATGATGGCCTTGCCCTCCGGCGTCTTCTCGATCTCCTTGTCGACGGTGAGGACGATCTTCACGGCATGCGGCTCGATCTCGGTGGCGGCCCACATGGTCCAGTTGCCGATCAGGCCTTCTTCCGCCACGGTCTGGCCGGAGAGCGGGCCGCCGTGCTTGCGGGCGAGATAGAGGTTGTTGGCAAGCGATTCCGTCAGCACCAGCCCGTCATCGTCCATGGCCGGGATCAGGCCCATCGGGTTGACGGCCAGGAACGCCAGTGAGCGGGTATTGAGCGGCGCATCCGCCGCCTGCGGATCGGCGAGACGATAGGCCTGGATGACCGGAACGGAGCGGAAGGGCAGGCCGAGTTCGCCGGCCATCCAGTAGTTGCGGGAAGCGCGCGAGCGATAGACGCCGTAGATCGTCAGCATGGTGTTTTCCTCCTGCCGCCGGGCGCGGCTTGTTCCGTGGGATGGCTCGCACCGTAGGAAAACCGCCCGGCTGCTGGAAGCCGTCGGCGCTGATATCACACATGAAATCTTGTAATGGGTTCAGCCGAGCCGATTGCCGGAAATCGTCAGATGCGAAAACCGTTCGGCGCCCTCGGCCGCCAGATCGCCCGTCACCTTGTCGTTCCAGCGATAGCCGAGCACCGCGCCGTCGCGCACCGCGCTGAAGATGTTATCGGTAACGATCGCGGCGCCCGCGCCCTCCACCACCGTTACGG
Organism: Rhizobium sp. Root1212; assembly: GCF_001424985.1. Classification (GTDB taxonomy): domain Bacteria; phylum Pseudomonadota; class Alphaproteobacteria; order Rhizobiales; family Rhizobiaceae; genus Pararhizobium. The sequence goes on along the minus strand of NZ_LMDA01000001.1, from coordinate 400,713 downwards.
CGCAGCCGCCGCCCGCCCTGCGCACCACATTGCCGCTTGCCACCACATCGCGCAGATACGGCCCCCAGCCGAGCATCAGCCCCCATTTCGGCGCGTTTTCGATGACGTTGCCGGAAACGACCGTATCGGCCTCGACGGCGATGCCGAAGCCGAAACCGGCGCCGTCGTGGATATAGGGACCCTTTTCCGTCAGGTTGCGCACGATATTGCCGCTGACGGTCGAAAGCCGGCCGCCCTCGTTGAAATTGACGATCAGGATGCCGTTGGCCGCCCCGTCGATCAGGTTGTCGCTGACAATGGCGCCCTGAAAGCCGAATTCGGAATAGATCGCCGTCTCGCCGGAGCGCAGGCATTGGTTGCCCGATATCTGCACATTCGTCGCTGCATTGGCGCGGATCGCCGAAAAGGCGCAGTCGGAGACATGATTGCCGGAAACGACGACACCGGCCGCGCGAAAGATATTGATGCCGTTGCCGTTCTCCCCGGTGCCGCCGTCGCGGGCGCCGATGCGGGAAATGCGGTTGCCGGAGATGATGGTGCCGTCCTCGTCCGCCTCCCAGCGATGCACCAGCAGGCCGCCATTGCCGCAATCGGCGATGCGATTGCCGGTGATCGAAAGCCCCTCGCTTTCCACCGCGAAGAGCCCGGCATCGGCGGCACCCGAGATGGTGCAACCAGCAATCCGTCCGCCGCAATGTTCTGCATAGAGACCATGGCGGGCGCTGTTGCGGATCTCGCAATTTTCGAGCGCCAGGTTTTTGACGCCGCGCAGATCGAGCGCACCCTGGGCTTCATTGCCAAGCAACTGGCCGTCGGTTTCGAGGATGAGATCGCGCAGCGTCAGCCGCTCCAGCACCTCGGCGAAGAGAAACCGCCCGCCATCCTCCTGCACGAGCCGCGTCGCGCCGGGGACGCCGGACAGCACCGTGCCCTCCGGCAGGCGAATACCCGATACCCGGAAGTCGCCCGCCGGCAGCTCGATCGCCCGGCGTTTTCGCGCGGCCTCCGCCAGCAGATCGGCAAAGGCCCGCGACTGGCCCTTGCGGGCATCCGGCACGAGCGCGCCCACTTTGCCCTCGGCGCCCGCGGGTGAAAACGCGAGGCTTGCGGGGGCGGCCGCAAGGAGGAAAATCAGCGATCGTCGTTTCATGGGGCATGAGGTCCTTTACGGCCGTTAAGCAGGAACCGTGCCACCCCGGATCGTACCGGAATGACACAGTTTTTTCCCAAACCCGGCATGTCGAATGTAGCTGTAAACCGCAATGATGACGGGTCTCTTTAGGGACAGATAACTTCTGGCTGTTAGTGTGCCCGAAGGGGACAGATCTGCGCAGGGAAAACCGCGCCCGGAGGCTTGCGTGACGAAGGAAATGAGCCGTTATCGTCGTGAGGCCGTATCAAAAGGCGCCGACAACGACGACACGCGCCGGTTGCTGGCCGCCAATCAGCGGATGATCACCGAACTTTCGCGCCTGGTCGGCCCCGAAGCCGATATCGCCAACCGGCACGACTGGCTCGAAACGATGATGAACCATGTGCCGGATTGCATCTACGCCAAGGATGCCAACGGCCGGTTCCTGATGGCAAACCATGCCACCGTTGTCGAAAACGGCTTTTCCTCCATGGGCGAGATCGTCGGCAAGACCGATTTCGATCTGCATCCGCCGGAAGATGCCCGCAAGTTCTACGATGTCGAGCGCCGGGTTATGGAGACGGGCGAGCCCGCCTTCGGCATCGAGGAGCGCGCCGTGGTCGACAAGGGCAGCGAGCGCTGGCTGATGACCTCCAAGGTGCCGCTGCGCAACAAGTACGGCATGACCATCGGCACCGTCGGCGTTTCCCGCGATATCACCGACCGCAAGCGGGCCGAGCGGCTGCTGCTGGGGCAGGCCCGGCTTCTGGAAATGATCGCCAAGAGCATCTCGCTCACGGATTTCTTCACCGAGCTTTTGTCGCTCATCGAAAGTCATCTCTCGGGCGTCATCGGCTCGGTGCTGCTGCTGTCGGAAGACGGCACGCAGCTTCTGACGGGGGCCGCCCCCGGCCTCGACAAGGCCCATTGCGAAGCGATCCACGGCATCGAGATCGGCCCGAAGGTCGGCTCTTGCGGCACGGCGGCCTTTTGCGGCGAACCCGTCTTCGTCTCTGATATCCTCATCGATCCGCTGTGGGAGGATTATGCCGATCTGGTGCGGCCCTTCGGTTATCGCTCCTGCTGGTCCATGCCCATCCGCTCCTATCAGGGCCGGGTGCTCGGTACGTTCGCGCTGTATTCGCCTGTTGCCGGTGTTCCCACGGATGAGCAGCGCGAGCTGATCTCCATGGCAGCCCATCTCGCCGGCATCGCCATAGAGCGGCAGAAGTCGGAAGAGCGCATCCATTTCATGGCGCATCACGATGCGCTGACCGGCCTGCCGAACCGGGTGTTGTTCGACGAGCGCGTGGTCCAGGCGCTGGAAAAGGCCGCCCGCAACAACCAGTGGGTCGCGCTCGCCTTCCTCGACCTCGACAATTTCAAGCTGATCAACGACAGCCTCGGCCACAAGGCCGGCGACGAGCTGTTGCGCGTGGTTGCCCGGCGTATGCTCTCCTGCGTGCGCAAGACGGACATGGTGGTGCGCGTCGGCGGCGACGAGTTCATCATTCTGCTCACCGACCTGCCGGCCGAAAACGGCATCATCGTGCCGCGGCTCGAAGAGATCAGGCGCACCATCGCCGCCCCGCTCACCCTTGCCGGGCGCTCGCTGCAGGTCAGCTGCAGCATGGGCGTCGTCGCCTTTCCCGAGCACGGCTCGACGCCGGAAGAGATGCTGGCCAATGCCGATGCGGCCATGTACCGGGCCAAGGAAGTCGGCCGCAACAACCTGCAGATATTCAATGCCGAAATGGCGGCCACCGCCCATGAGAAGCTTCGCCGCTATGAGGCGTTGCGTGAGGCGATCATGCGCGAGGAGTTCGTGCTGCATTTCCAGCCGCAGATGAACCTTGCGACCGGCAGAATTTTCGCCACCGAATCGCTGTTGCGCTGGCAGCACCCGACGCTCGGCATCGTGCCGCCGGGCGACTTCATTCCGCTTGCCGAGGAAACCGGGCTGATCGTCGATATCGGCGATTGGGTGTTGAACGCCGCCTGCCGCCAGAACAAGGCCTGGCAGGATGCCGGCCTGCCGCCCATCGTCATCAGCGTCAACGTCTCGGCCCGCCAGTTCCGCGAGGGCGACTGGGTGTCGCGCGTGGCGCTGGCGCTGCAGGAAAGCGGGCTCGAAGCGCGTTATCTGGAGCTGGAGCTGACCGAAAGCCTGATCATGCAGGACGTGCAGCAGGCGATCGCCACCATGCACGAGCTGGAAGCGCTCGGTGTGCAACTGGCGATCGACGATTTCGGCACCGGCTATTCGAGCCTCAGCGCGCTCAAGCGCTTCCCGGTGAAGCGGTTGAAGATCGATCGCTCCTTCGTCATGGATATTCCCGCCGACGAAGACGACAAGGCGATCACCAGCGCTATCATCTCGCTGGCGCAGGAGCTGGGCATGCAGGTCATCGCCGAGGGCGTGGAGACCGAGGCGCAGGTCGCCTTCCTGCGCGACAACGGCTGCAACGAGATCCAGGGTTATTTCTTCAGCAGGCCGGTTCCGGCCGGCGATATCGCGCAGCTGATTTTAGAGCAGGGGTCTCGTTGACGCAGATATGAACAGGATTTGAAGGCGCAAGCCTCAATCCAGTCGCATTTGCCATCTTTGTGGCAAAGACCGGTGTTGAATTCCGGTCTGGCAGACATAGCTGTTTGCCCAATCGGCCTGTTCGACCGGCCCGCCTAACCGGAATGTGGAGTTCATGACCCTTTCGCTTACTCGCCGGAGATTCCTCAATCTTTCCGGCCTTGCCGCGACCTCGACCGTTCTGGCCGGTTGCGTCAATCCGATGAACACCGACCGGTTCCGCGAGGAGACCCGGCCCTATTTCCGCAATCCCGAGCTTGAAGGCCGGCCGCCGGTGACGGGCGACGAATATCTCGGCCGCGTCGGCGAGCCCACCCCGAGCGGGCTGATGCCGGATACCTCGCGTTATGCCGCGATCTATGGCCCGATGCAGGATGACGGTTTTTCCATCCCGGCCGTGCCCTATCAGCAGATCGACGCGCGCTACTATCGCCAGCAGGTGGAAAATCCCTTCGGCGAGCGGCCGGGCACCATCGTCGTCGATACGGGCGACCGGTTCCTCTACCTCATCCAGCGCGACGGCTCGGCCATGCGCTACGGCGTCGGCATCGGCCGCGAGGGTTTCGCCTGGTCCGGCCGCGGCGTGATCCAGTGGAAGCAGAAATGGCCGCGCTGGAAGCCGCCGAACGAGATGGTCGCCCGCCAGCCGCATCTGGAAGAATATTCGATCGCCAATGGCGGTATGCCGCCGGGCCTCAACAACCCGCTCGGCGCCCGCGCTCTCTATATCTTCCAGAATGGCGAGGATACGCTCTACCGCCTGCACGGCTCGCCCGAATGGCAGTCGATCGGCAAGGCGGTGTCTTCGGGCTGCGTGCGTCTGATCAACCAGGATATCATCGATCTCTACGATCGCGTGCCGAACAAGACGCCGATTCTGGTGATTTGAGCGCTGAAAGGAACCCCTCTCCACAAGGGGGAGGGAGCCTACGGTGCGAGAGGTGATCTCAGCGTTCCGGCATTCTCGATCGACTCCCTCCCCCTTGTGGGGAGGGTTGGGGAGGGGCTTGCCTTTTTGCCTCAACTCCCCGTCGTCACCCCATCCAGCAACGTCGCCATGATCCGCAGGTTCTCCACCGTCAGCGGCTTCTCGAAATAGCTTTTCACAAAGTCATAGTGCATCGCCCGCTCGCGGTCGGCGGCCAGATGCGAACTTGTCAGCATGGCGACGACCGGGGCGTGGCGCTCGAATTCGCGGGCGTAGTGATCCAGAAACTCGAAGCCGTTCATGATCGGCATGTTGATGTCGAGGATGATCGCATCGGGCATGGTGGTGCGCAGGATATCCAGCGCTTCGCGCCCGTTATAGGCCTTCAGCACGCTGATGCCGGGGTCGAACTTGCGGATCGTATAGCTGCAGATGAACAGATCGCCGTCGTCGTCGTCGATTGTCAGGATCGATGAAAGTTTCATGGCGCTGCCCTCCCGTCCGGCAATGTCACTGTGAAACGGCTGCCCTTCTCGCGTCGGTGAAAGGAAACCGTGCCGCCGAGATGTTCGGCGCTTTTCTTGAGAATATAGAGCCCCAGGCCGCTTCCATAGGCATGCTGCGGATGAAAGCGGCGGAACATCTGGAACAGCTGCTTTTCGTCGTCTTCGCGGATGCCGAGCCCGTTGTCGGAGACGCTGAGCACGAAGGCGCCGTCTTTCCGCCGAGCGCGGATTTCCACCTGGGGACGGCTTTCCTGCGGATCGCGGTATTTCAGCGCGTTGGAGAGCAGGTTATCGATGACGATCTGGAAGCGGCTCGCCTTCTTGTGGAGCAGGAGCGTCGCCGGCACATCGACGACGATCTCAGTCGTCTGCCCGGTGTCGATATAGCGCAGCCGCTCGACCGTATCGTTGATGGTTTTGGCGACCGGGATCGGCGTTTCCGCCTCCTCCAGCACCTTCACGCGGGTCAGCATGATGATGTTCTGGATCAGCCCGTCGAGCTTGCGGAAACTCTGCTCGATGCGCGCCAGCACCGGCTTCAGCTCGTCCGGGCCGGCGCCGCCCTCGATCATGTCCTGCACGATCGAGACCATGCCGATGGAAGAGGCGATCGGCGAGCGCAGGTCGTGGGAGGTGCGGTAGGAGAATTCCTCCAGCTCGGCATTCGCCTCCAGAATCTGCTGTTCGTATTGCTTGCGCTGGGAAATATCGCGCACGATGCCGCTATAGAGTGTCTGGCGGCCGAGATTGACCTTGGCGACGGAAAGATCGAGCGGGAAGGTGGAGCGGTCCTTGCGCCGTCCTTCCACCTCGCGGCCGATGCCGATGATCTTCGGCCGCGAAGTGGTGTTGTAGTTGGCGATATAGCCGTCATGTTCGCGCCGGTAGGGCTCCGGCATCAGCATCTTGACGTTCTGGCCGAGCATTTCGGCGGCGCTGTAGCCGAAGATCCTCTCGCAGGCCGGATTGACCGAGAGGATCAGACCGCGGTCGTCGATGGTGATGAAGCCGTCGACGGCGGTCTCGATGATCGCGGCCAGCCGCTTGCGGCTTTCCGAAAGCTGCTGGGCGACATCGCGGTGGCGCTGGACACTGCGCAGTGCAAACAGCACCATCAGCCCATAGGCGACGCCGGAAAACAGCAGGATGGCGAGCAGCGTCGAGCGCGCATTGCCGCCATCCGAAGCCGGCAGCTCCTCGGTGAACAGCATCTCCTGCCGGGCAAATTCCAGATAGGTCAGAAGCACCAGCAGCAGGTAGGTGGTGGCGGCCAGGAAGGCCGCGATCGTCGCCCGCCGGTAGCCGAGATCGCCGGGCCGCGAAAACAGAAGCCCGGTCGACAGGGCGAGGAACCCGGCCGCGGTCTGCGGCGACATGCGGCTGAGCGGCAGCCATTCATAGGAGGCCGTGGCATTGACGATATGGCCGATGAGGGCGCTGGCGGCGATGACGAAGACGAGACTGGCGAGCACCAGCTGCGGCAGTGCGTTGCGGGCAAGCCGGACGGTGATCAGGATCGCCGCATTGATCAGCATGAACGACAGCGCCGTGCCGACCACCATGCGCCCCGGAGGTCCTATGCCGCTTTGGATGAAGGGTGTGAGGAACAGCCGGTCAATGCCGAAATCGCGCTGGAGCAGGTTTTGGACAAGGGCAAACGCGGAAAATCCAAGCACGGTCGCCGAAAGCGGGCCCGACCAGTTGCCGCGGGGCAGATACAGCGCCATCAGCGCAGCCCCGGTCAGCGCGAAACAGAGCGCGGTGTTGAACTGCATGGCAAACAGCACGGGAGCGCTCGCCGCCAGTCCCTGTGGCTGCAGCACCCACAACAGCATGACAGCGATGCCGATCAGCAGGCTCGTCAGGCCGGTGCAAAGCCCCAATGGTTCCCAGTTCGTCTCGGTCCGCACAGTTCCCTCTCCGGCGGCAAGAATCGCACGGTAAGGTATAGTAGTCTGGCCGTTGCATAAAAGAAGAGCGAAATCCTGCACTTCCGCCAGAATGTTCAGGGCAGGCCGCCGACTGGTCCGGTCAGGAGGCCCGGTCGAGTTTCTGCGCCAGGCCGTGCAGTGCGGCGCGCAGGTCTGCGGCCTGCTCCATGCTGCATCCGGTCGCCCGGCTGATATCGCGGAGAATATCGAAGGCCTCGCGCTTCAGGGCCTTGCCGGAGGGGGTCAGCCGGATGATCACCTGCCGCTCGTCCTTGATGTCGCGCGTGCGGCTGACGAAACCGGCGGCTTCGAGCCGTTTCAGCAGAGGCGAGAGCGTGCCGGAATCAAGCCCCAGCTCCTCGCCGATGCCCTTCACCGTCATCTCGTCCCGTTGCCACAGCGAAAGCAGCACGAGATACTGCGGATAGGTTAGGCCGAAACGGTCGAGCATCGGCTTGTAGGTGCGGTTGAAGGCGTGGGCCGCGGAATAGACGGCAAAACAAAGCTGCTGGCTGAGCGCCAGCATGCTATCGTCCAGGGCGTCCGCCGCCGTCTCGTCGTCTCGCTTCGTCATGGCGACAGTATCGCAAATCCGGAAAAAAATGCAATTTGCAAAATCATATTGCGCGCAATTTAATTTTGAGCTATCTAAATACGCAACGGCGACGGGAGCCGCCGCTTCGATAGAATTCACGTTCCACCCGAAACGATAACCCAAGGAGAGCATCATGCCCATTCTCTACACCACCCAGGCATCCGCCACCGGCGGCCGTGCAGGCCGCGCCGTCTCGAAGGACGGCGTTCTCGACGTCACGCTGACGGTTCCGAAGGAACTGGGCGGCGACGGCGCCCGCGGCACCAATCCCGAGCAGCTTTTCGCCGCCGGCTATTCCGCCTGCTTCCTCGGCGCGCTGAAGTTCGTCGCCGGCAAGGAGAAGGTGACGATCCCGGAAAACGCGACCGTGACGGCCACTGTCGGCATCGGCCCGCGTGAAGACGGCACCGGCTTCGGCATCGAAGTTTCGCTCTCGGTCGACATCCCCGGCATCGACCGCGCGCTCGGCGAAAAGCTGGTCGCCGCCGCCCACATCGTCTGCCCCTACAGCCACGCGATGCGCACCTCGACCGAAGTTTCCGCAAAGCTCGCTTGAGTTGAGCCTCTTTTGACAGGCGGCGGTCTGCCGTCATCTTGAACTTGCAAATGACAAAGGCCCGCGCAGTTTCTGTGCGGGCCTTTGCCGTTTTCGGGCGGCTGAATTCCTTGTCGGGGGTGTATCAGGTCATGCTTACGGATGAGGCTCCGGGAGCTTGACCGATTATTTGCCGAGGCAGATAGTCCAAAGTCGGGTTTATTCTAGAAGATGAAAAGTTTCGCCGCCGCCGAAATCCTATTCGGCGCTGGGCGTCGGCCTGTGTCTATAAGATCTGCATGTTTTATCGAAGTTAACCCGCCGGACAGGGACCGACGACGCTGGGCTATTGGGGGATAACATGGCTCTTACTCCGCAGAGTGTCAGCTTTACGCTGAATGGCACCACGCCGTTCACGATCAATGGCAACAGTTACACTTGGGATGAGAAATGGATTGGATATCTGTCCCAAGGGTTTAACGATACGACGAAGTCCTACACCGTTACCGCAACGCTTGCGTCGTCGGGTTGGCAGATCGCAACGGTGCGCTTGGGGGGCGATGCCACGACCAAGATCGTGATCAACGATACCACCACGGGCGATGGCGCTTACATCAACTACATGCAGCTTAAGGCAAGCGCGGGCAGCACAGTCACCCTGACGAACAGCAAGGTTTCGCACCTGATCGGTAGCGACTTTGTGGAAACGATTACTCTCGGCAACAAGGGTGCGGAGTCGCTCGATCTCGGCGGCGGCAACGATGTCGTCAAAATCGGTAGTGGCTGGGTCGGTTCGATCATGACAGGCAACGGCAACGACACCGTCAAGGGTGGTGATGGTGATGTCAGTATCATTGGAACCGGCGATGGCAACGACACCGTCAAGGGTGGTGATGGTGATGTCAGTATCATTGGAACCGGCGATGGCAACGACACGATTACGCTCGGGAAAGGCGGTGTAGACGCCATCGCCACAGGCGGAGGAAACGATACCATAAACGGTGGAACCGGTTGGGTGAATGCCATCGACACCCAGGAAGGCGATGACATCGTCAATATCGGCAACGCCGAGTTCAGCGTTGTCCGGGTCAGCAGCGGCAAAAACACTGTCAGTCTCGCCAACGGCGGTGCCAACTCCGTAATCGCCTATGACGGCGACGATACGTTGAAGATCACGGGGACCGGTCATGTCGATACCGCGTCCCTGGGCAGCGGCAAGAATACCATTGATGTCGGCAAGGGCCGCATCGGCTCTCTTGAGGCCTACCAAGGCAATGACACCGTCACGATCGGCGATGGTAGCGTCGATATGCTGCGTCTGAGCGACGGCAACAACAATCTTACGCTGACGGGGAAGGGCTATGTCGATGCGATGGTTACCTATGAGGGCAGCGATACTGTCAAAGTCACCGGCACAGGCCGTCTTGGTGTCTTGAATTTGGGATCGGGGGTCAACACGGTCGCCGTTGGCAATGGCCAGATGGAGTCGCTGACGACCTATGAAGGCAATGATACAGTCACGGTCGGCAACGGCGGCGTCGGCATCGCGCGCCTTGGCGGCGGTATCAATACCTATACCCAAAAGGACGGCTGGCTGGATTCCTACATCGGCCAGGGCGAAAAGGATACCGTAACGATTACCGGCGGGGCGACAGCGGGCAGCATCAATGTCGGGGGCGGAAGCAATATCGTAAAAACGGGTTCCGGCTTCGTCGATACGCTTGTCGCTTATGGCGGCAACGACACCTTTACCATCGGCTCGGGCGGTGCAAGCTCGGTTGTCGCCGGAAGCGGCGTCAATACCATAACCGCGACCGGCTGGGTCGGCGCGATCGTTGCCTTTGATGGCGTCGATACGGTGAAGCTCGGCGCGAAAGGCGCCGGTTCGGTCATCCTCTACGGCGGTAACGACACAGTGTCGGTGAGCATGCTCACCGACACGACGCAGACTGTTCTTATCGATGGCGGCACGGGGACGGATACGATCAGTTTTGCCGCTTTCAACAAGGCCGTGACGCTGTCGCTCGCCTCGACCGCCGCAACCGTGACGAGCGCCGGCAAGTTCATCTTGTCCGGCTTCGAAAACCTCATCGGCGGCTCCGCGGGCGACGCGCTGAACGGCAACAGCGGCGCCAATGCCATCACCGGGCTCGGCGGCGGCGACAAGCTGACGGGCGGCGGCGGCAACGATACCTTCGTCTACAAGGCGGCCTCGGACAGCACCGTCGCAGTCGGAGGCCGCGACACGATCTTCGACTTCACCACCGGCGACAAGATCAACCTTTCCGCCATTGATGCCAGCAGCAAGGTGACGGGAAACCAGGCGTTCACGTTCATCACCACGGGCTTTACCGGCGCCGGCGGTGAACTGCGCGTCGACAAACAGGCCTCCGACACTTTCATCTATGGCGATATCAATGGCGACAAGCTGGCTGATTTCGCCATCCAGCTGGATGACGCCGTCACCCTCAATGCCAGCTTCTTTGTGCTGTAGCCGAACCGGCAACCCGGATCTTTCAAAAAACCCGGCGCTGGTTGCCGGGTTTTCTCTTTTCCCGGATATCTCTTTTGCACGAAGTCCCAATATTTTTGACGGCCACGCGAAAAAAAGCGACACTCGCGACGTTAAAGGGACAGCCTCGATCGCGCGGCCATAGCCGGCCTTTGCATCGGGAGAGGGGAAAGCCATGCCGGAGGCGGAAATCGGGCCGCTGGATATCGTCACCGCGATCGGCGCCATTCTTGCCGCGTCGGTGCCGAAGGAGTGCGTGGCGATCTTCCGCGACATGCTCGACCGCTGCGGCATCGATACCTTTGCTGCCGGAGAGATCGACCTGCGCCACCGCGCCCGCTCCGTCTTCCATGTTCTCGACTGGCCGGAGGACTGGCGCCGGTATTATTTCGGTTCCGGTCTCGTCAATCGCGATCCGCTCCTGAGCGCGCTGGAAAAGCGCACGGGGCCGTTTACCTGGTCCGAGCTTCGCGCCGACCGCACCTTGCCGCGGCTCGGCACCGAGGCGCTGGAGCGGGCTGCGGAGGCCGGCTGGACCGATGGTCTCGTCGTGCCGATCCCGCGCGGCGGCCAGCGGGTCGGCATCGTCAGCATCGTTGCCCGCCGGGGGATGATCAGCCAGATGCAGAAGCTGCTTTTGCCGCCGCTTTGCATCTGCTTTCACGTGCGGCTCAGCGGCATGGTCGCCGGCCACGATCTGCCGGTGCCGCCGGCGGGGCTGACCGGCCGGGAGCTGGATTGCCTGCCGCTCGTCTCCAAGGGATATTCCGATCGCGAGATCGCAGCCGCGCTCAATATCTCCGTCTCGACGGCCCACGAACATGTTGAAAATGCGCGCAAACGCTTCGAGGCCGCCAATCGGGCCGAACTGGTCGCCGCCGCCGTCTCGCTCGGCGTCATCCACTTCTGATCACGGAAAGAAAATGTATGTGTGCAAACGTGTTTGCGCGATTTTGCGGGGACGTGTTCGGCGAAGCCGGGAGTAAAACGTGTTAGCCGGATGCAGAGAATTTGCGGGCTCGTTTCTTTCCGAAAACATACAGAATTTTAGGGGTAACCCCTAAAATAGAGGGTATTTCTCATATCGTCTGGTGTTAACATTCAGTCGGGGTTCGGAGGATGTCGATCTAGCGAAAACAAAAACGCGATCCTCCTCATTTTAAAAGTCTTTTTTAACACCATGAACTATTGCTCCGGACCTCGGTGCTCTTGGGATCGGTATTTCTGTCGGTAACTGACCCGAGGTCCTTCGCTCGCGAACCGGCGCAAGGTTATTGCGCCGGGATACGCGATCTTCCTACCGCTTCAAGCTCCCCAAAATACCGCGCACCAGCGCGCGGCCGAGCGAGTTCGCCATGCTGCGGGCGGCGGATTTCATTGCGGCTTCCACCACCGTTTCGCGTTGCCGGCCGCCGGTGCTCGCCGAGCGGGGGCGGGCGCTGCCGCTTGAGGAGGAGCTGTCGGTGCCGAAGCCGGGCAGGGTCCAGATGCTGCCGCCACCGGAAGAGGATTGATCATCTGCCTCCTCGGCCTTTTTGGCGTCGTTGGTCTGCTGGGTCGCCTGGGCGGCGCGTTTTGCCAGGATTTCATAGGCGGATTCGCGGTCGAAATCCTCGTCATAGAGGCCGGCGACCGGGCTGATCTGCATCACATGGGCGCGTTCGGCTTCCGTCAGCGGGCCGACGCGGCTGGCCGGCGGGCGGATCAGCGTGCGCTCGACCATCGAGGGCGCGCCCTTGCCTTCGAGCGTCGAGACCAGCGCCTCGCCGGTGCCGAGATTGGTGATGACGGTGGCGCAATCGAACTCCGGGTTGGGACGGAAGGTATCGGCCGCCGTCTTCACGGCCTTCTGCTCGCGCGGCGTATAGGCGCGCAGCGCGTGCTGCACGCGGTTGCCGAGCTGGGCGAGCACCGTTTCCGGCACGTCGAGCGGGTTCTGCGTCACGAAATAGACGCCGACCCCCTTGGAGCGGATCAGCCGCACCACCTGCTCGACCCGCTCGATCAGCACTTTGGGTGCATCGTTGAACAGCAGGTGGGCCTCGTCGAAGAAGAAGACCAGCTTCGGCTTGTCGGGATCGCCGACTTCCGGCAGTTCCTCGAACAGTTCCGACAGCAGCCACAAGAGGAAGGTGCCGTAAAGCCGCGGGTTCATCATCAGCTTGTCGGCGGCCAGCACCGAGATCGCGCCGCGGCCGTCATTGGTGGTGCGCATGATGTCGGAGATCTTCAGCGCCGGCTCGCCAAAGAAATTCTCCGCGCCCTGCTGCTCGAGAATGAGCAGCTCGCGCTGGATCGAGCCGACCGAGGCCTTGGAGATGAAGCCGTACTTGTTGGAAAGCTCCGAGGCGTTTTCGCCCATATAGTTCAAAAGCGCCTGCAGGTCCTTCATGTCGAGCAGCGGCAGCCCGCCCTGATCGGCGATCTTGAAGGCGATGTTCAAGACGCCTTCCTGCGCATCGGTGGCATTCATCAGCCGCGAGAGCAGGAGGGGGCCCATTTCCGACATGGTGGTGCGGACACGGTGGCCCTTTTCGCCGTAGATATCCCAGAAGATCACCGGGAATTCCTGGAAGTCATAGGGTTCGAGGCCGATCTGCTGGGCGCGCTTGACGAGGAAATCCTTGGCCTCGCCCATGGCGCCGATGCCGGAAAGATCGCCTTTCACGTCGGCGCAGAACACCGGCACGCCGGCATTGGAAAAACCTTCCGCGAGAATCTGCAGCGTGATGGTCTTGCCGGTGCCGGTGGCACCTGTGACGAGACCGTGGCGATTGCCGAATTTCAGGTCCAGATATTCGGGCTTGTTGTTGGTATCGTCCGGCTTGCGGCTGGTGCCGATATAGAGTTTCCCGTCCTCGAGCATCGCGGCCTGTCTCCATGTTCCGGCGGCTGGCCTGGCTTTGAGGCGCTGCCGCAATCCGTTGTTGCCGTCTAGTTATAGGAGCGCAGCGGGCAGGCGGCAACAGGCGGAATAATCTTGGAAAACTGTCGATAGCCTGTCATCGTGACTTCGAAATCAAACGGGCGAAATAACGCCTCTACGCATATGGAGCTGCCCGTGAACGCGGAAGATAAGCGCGCCAGAAAATCGCTGGATATCCAGCTTTTCGCGAAGCAGATAGGCAGAAAGGCCCACGCCGGCCACGACCCGAACGACCGCCAATATGATCGCGGTATCGCCCAGAAACTGAGACGAATGTCTCCTGAGGAAATCGATTCTCTTCTTCGCGGAGAGGACGAATAGACTTGGTTTTGGTGCTAAAATTCGCTCCGGAGGTCAGAGCCTTGCGATACAAGGCAGGTCAAGGCTGCCGTTAGGCTTGGCATGGCTGTCACATTGTATTTCTTGTCGCATTGTAACTATCAAGCAGCCATGAAACGATGCTGGAAAAGGCTCTGGATGAAGCCCGCAAAGCCGCCGTCCACCGCTTGAGTTTCCCTATCGAATAATTTACGTTAACGTCCACGTCAAAATAACGAGGAGACTTCCATGAACGAACTGATCCAGCGCGTGGCCGACAATGTCGGCATCGATCCGGCAACCGCCGAAAAGGCGATCGGCATGATGCTCGGTTTCCTGCAGCGCGAAGCGGCCGATGGCCCGGTTGCCCGCATGATCGAGGCGATCCCCGGCGCAAGCGAGCTGGTCGCACAGTATAACGGCGAAGGCACGGGCGGCGGTGGCCTGCTCGGCGGCCTGCTGAGCGCGGTCGGTGCCGGCGGCGGCGTCATGGCGCTCGGCCAGCAGTTGATGAGCCAGGGCCTCGGCATGGGCGAAATCACCTCTCTCGCCAGGGAAACCATCGGCTATGCCAAGGAGCATGCCGGCGAGGAAGTCGTCGACGAGGTCGTCAACTCGGTTCCCGGCCTCAGCCAGTTCGTCTGATAAGGCAAAGTCTTGTGGAATGCGCGGCGGCCCTCAGTTCTTAAGGGCCGCCGTTTTTGTTTCTCCGGCGAGCGTATCCGTCAACCAGTCCGCAAAGCGCCGCGCGGCGGGTGAGAGTGCGGAGAAGCTGCGGGCCACCAGCCAATAGCTGCCATAGGGCAGGGTGGTTTCGAAGGGGCGGATCAGCAAGCCGGCGGCGATATCGTCCCTGGCAAACAGCGTATCGACGAGGGCAACGCCCTGGCCCCGCGCCGCCGCCTGCCGCACCAGCCCGCCATCGGCATAGATCAGCCCGCGTTCCGGCCTGAGCGATGCGCCCGCCTTCCGGAACCATTGGTGCCAGAGATCGCGGTTTTCCTCGTGCAGGAAATCATAGGCCATCAGGTCGGCCGGATTTTCGATCGGTTGCCCTGAGGCCAGAAGCGCCGGCGACAGGGCGGGGGTCAGCACCACATCGCAGAGATGCCGGCTTTCCACCCGTGGCCACGATGTGGCGGAGGCGCTGTGGCGAATGGCGAGCGAGGCTTCGTGCCGGCGGAATTCGACAAGGCGGCTGTCGGCATCGATGCTGATGTCGATATCCGGGTTGTCCTTTTGAAAGGCCGGCAGGTTCGGCACCAGCCAGCAGGCGGCAAAGGAGGGTTCGACGCTGATACTCAGCGTCGCCGCCTTCTCCTGATCGCGCAACGCGTCGAGGCGGTCGCCGATCGTATCGAAGGCATCGGTCAGCGCCGAAAGCAACGCCTCGCCGGCCGGCGTCAGCGTCACGCTGCGATGGCCGCGCGTAAAGAGCGGCCGCCCCACCAGCGCTTCCAGTTCGCGCACCTGGCGGCTGACGGCGGCCTGCGAAATGAAAAGTTCGCCTGCCGCCAGCGTGAAACTCTTGACACGGCCGGCGACTTCGAAGGTGCGCAAGGCGGTAAGCGGCAGGCGTCCGCGCTTCATTCCCATAACCTCAAGTCATCTGAAGACGACGATAAGCTCGTTTGAGCCCGGCCGGCAAGCGCATTCTAATGGGCACTTGTTTCATTGGCACGATGAGGTGCAATCATGTGGAAAGAGGTTTTGGAAACGCTTGCCGAAGCCCTCAGGCTTTCGACCTTTCAGCCCGAGACCCGCCCTCAGCCCCGGCGGGAAAAGGCGAAAAGCCCGGTGAAGAGCAAGAGCGCCGCGCCGACGCTGAGCGGCCCCGCCGCCGGCCCGCCGGCGGCCATGATGCTGCCGGTGAGGCCGGAGCCTGCACCGCTCCCGACGGCGTAAGCCAGCGAATAGGCGGCACTTCCCGCCACCAGCATGCCGCCGCGATAGGTCTCGCCGAGCAGCGTGAGCGCGCAGGTATAGAGCGAAAACGCCGCCCCGCCCATCAGGGCATAGTCCATCAGGATCAGCACAGGGTGCTCGATGAAGGGAATGGCGAGGAAGCCGAGGGCGGCGGTGAGCGAGGCGGCGATCGCCACGCCATGGCGCGGCAGCCGGTCGAGTGCAAGCCCGATGAAGGGCTGCGCCAGCGCCGTCGGCAGCGCGAGGACCGTCACGCTCAAGGCGGCGAAGGCCTCGCTATGGCCGGTCTTAACGAAATAGACCGGCATGGCCGAAATCGCAGCGATATCGGCGAAACCGAAGGCGAAGACCATCAGGATGAGCAGCGGCGCCACCTTGAAGAAGCGGAAGAGATCGCGCGTCGAGGACGGCTCCGGCACCGTGCGGGTGGAAAACATCAGCATCGCCGTCGCAAAGGCGACGATCGCCAGATAGATCGCGGTGATGGCGAAACCGAAGCCGCGTTCGCTGCCGAGCAGCGGGATCGCCAGCGGCCCGGCGGCAAAACCGGCGCACATGCCCGCGCCATAAAAGCCGGACACCCGGCCGCGCAGCCTGTCCGGGCAGGCGGCATTCAGCCAGGCTTCGCCGAGCATGAAGATCATGCTGGCGAAATAGCCGAGCAGGAAGCGGGCGATGAACCATGTCGTCAGCGACGAGGTGGCCGCAAAGGTCGCAAGGCAGAGCGAGCAGCCGACAAGGCTTGCGATGATCAGCCGGTTGGCCCGGAACCGGGCCGTCAACGCCCCGAGCGTCAGCGTCGCCGTCCCGAGCCCGATGGCAAAGCCCACGGCATTGAACCCGATCAGCGTCGTGGAAATGCCGCGCGCTTCGAGCGTCAGCGAAATCAGCGGATAGGTGAGCCCCTGCGCGACGGAAAAGGCAGTGACGCCGAGGATGACGGCCGCAATAGCCGACCAGTCCGGCATGGCGATGTCGTGATGGCTTGCAGATTGCATGGGGTTTGTTCTCGCAGAGGTTTGCGTTCTCTTACAGGAGATTTGGCGGGTGCGATATGGAGAGACGGCAAGGATTCTTCGGTGATCGGTCACTCCAGAGGTCCTCTCTCGCTGGACGCAGATCGCAAGCAGTGCTGTGAGGCTTGCGCGTGAAACTCGCGGCAAAATCATGTACTCTGTTTGCTGCGGAATTCATGTTGGGGAGCCGAGACATGGAGCGCAAATTATCTGCAATCCTGGCCGCCGACGTGGTCGGGTACTCAGCGCTCATGGAGAAAGACGAAGCGGGCACCTTTGACCGTCTTCGCGCGCGGCGTACCGAGCTTTTTGAGCCCGAGATCGCCGCTCATCATGGGCGCATCTTCAAACTCATGGGTGACGGCCTTCTCGCGGAATTCGGCAGTGTGGTCGATGCCGTCGAATGTGCCGTCTCCCTCCAGCGTGGAATGGCGGATCGCAATGCTTCCGTTGCCGAGGAAGAAAGGCTCGACGTCCGCATCGGCATCAATCTGGGCGAAGTGATCATCGAGGGTGACGACCGCTATGGCGAGGGCGTGAATATCGCCGCGAGACTGGAGCAACTCGCGCCTCCGGGCGGCATCTGCGTTTCGGGCAAGGTGGCGAAAGAGGTCGACAACAAGCTCGCCTTTGCCTTCGATTCCGCCGGGCGCCAGAAGGTCAAGAATATCGAAGAGCCCATCGATGTTTATCTCGTGCGCATGGATGCCGCACCGCGCCTGAGGCTTTCGCGCAGGCGGGGCCGCAAGTGGTGGGCGATTGGAGCTTCGGCCGCCATCGTCGCCGCAATGGCTGCCGGAATAGCGTTTTACTATCCGCTGAGCGCGACGTCTTCTGCCGTTTCCGGCGCGATGCCCGGTGTCGCCGTGCTTCCGTTCAAGGATCTGAGTGCCGACAAGACCTTGGGATATTTGGGGGAAGGGGTGGCGAACGACGTCATCGCCATCCTCTCGCGTTTTTCCGATATTGCGGTGGTCTCGCGAACATCCTCCTTCGCCTATGGGAACCAGGAAGGCGACGTCCGCCAGATCGGTAAGGAATTGGGTGTCGGCTATGTCGTCGAAGGCAGTGTGCGCAAGGAAGGAGACAAGGTCCGCATCGTTGCGGAACTCATCGATGCCGATACGGGCGACCATGTTTGGGCAGACCGCTTCGACAAGAGCGGGAGCGACCCATGGGCGCTTCAGGACGAACTGACCGGCAAGATTGTCGGCGCGATGACAGGCGAGTGGGGTGCGATACGAAAAGCAGACTATAGCCGGGCGTGGGGACGAGACAGCACCAACCTGGCCGAATATGACTATTATCTGCGCGCCGAAAGCCAACTGAACCTTTTCACGAAAGAAGGTCTCGAGCGTTCGGGGGAAATCTCGCAACAGGGGCTGCAACTGTTTCCCGACTCCCCGCTGTTGACCGTGGAGCTGGGGTGGTCTCATTGGTTGAAGGTCGGCCTGCTTTACAGTTCGGCCCCTGAGACCGATCTTCAGCAAGCCAATCTTCTGGTGGACAAGGTTCTGGCAAACAAGAACCTGAGCCCGCAGGTGGGGCGGTTGGCGCATTGGCTGCGCGCCTGGCTTCTAACGCTTAAGCCGGATCATGACGGCGCCGTTGCGGAAATGAACAAGGCCATCGCGGCGGCACCTTACAATGCCTTCACCCTCACGGATGCCGGAAGTATTTTCCTGCAGGCGGGCCAACCCGAAAAGGCGCTGGAACTGACCGATACGGCAGCCGCCCGCGACCCCGGTCTGGCATGGTTCTTCAACTATGTGAGAGGCTTCATTTTCATCGTGATGGGGCGGAACGAAGACGCCGTGAAGGTGCTGGAGACCACGGAGTTCGCCGACGCGCCATTGCAACTCGCTGTTGCCTATATGCGCCTTGGCCGTGAAGCGGAGGCCAAAGCCGCCGTCGAGAGAATGCTCAAGACCGCGCCGGATGCCACTATTCAATCCTGGCGCCAAGCCTG
Organism: Rhizobium sp. Root1212; assembly: GCF_001424985.1. Taxonomy (GTDB): domain Bacteria; phylum Pseudomonadota; class Alphaproteobacteria; order Rhizobiales; family Rhizobiaceae; genus Pararhizobium. The sequence continues at coordinate 381,832 of NZ_LMDA01000001.1, read as the reverse complement.
GCACTTCCGGGACCCCTCCATCCTTGATCAGGCTGCGGCCGATCTTGCGCGTGCCGGCCTTCCGGGCCGTGCGCCATAGCCGAATACAATGATGCTCTAGCCTTCCAGGCGCACCCCCGCGCCAATCCCCGAAGCCGCCACCGTCCTGTTGCGCCCGCCCGCCTTCGCCTCCAGCAAGGCTGCGTCCGCTCGCGTGAGCAGCGTCGGCACCGGCCCGTGCCGCGGGGCTTCCGCGACACCGATCGAGACGCTGACGGTGCCGAGGATGCGGCCGCGGTGGGTGAGGGGGGTGGAGCCGATGCGTTCGCGCAGGCGTTCGGCGAAATCGACCGCGGCCCGCTCGCTGAGGCCGGGAAGAAGCACGGTGAATTCTTCGCCGCCGAAGCGATAGACATTGCCCCGCGTTTCCACCGCATCCACCATGATCTGCGCCACATATTGCATCACGACATCGCCGGCATCGTGGCCGAATTCGTCGTTGAAGCGCTTGAAGTGGTCGATGTCGATCATCAGCAGGCAGAGCGGTTCCCCGCCGGATCGGTTCAGCGCCTCGTCCAGGCTGCGGCGGTTCAGCAGACCGGTCAGCGCGTCGCGCAGCGCAAGGTTTGTCAGACGCTCGCGCAGCTTGAGGTTGGCGAGCGCAAGGCCGATGTTTTCGGCGATCAGTTCCAGATAGAGCCGCGAAGCCTCGATGGCGGGAACATCGCCGGCGCGTTCCTCGAAATAGAGCAGGCCGACGGTATCGCCCTGTGCGGTCAGCGGCACGCAGAGCCCGGTCGCCTCTCCCTCGTCGAGATGCTGGCAGACGACATCGCTCTGGCCGCGATTGCTGACATGCGGCCGGCCGCGGCGTAGCGCCCAGCAGGCGCTCGATTCGAAGGCGGCTGCCGAATGGCGCGGCTCGAGCCAGGTGCCGGCGAGCGACAGCGCCGTGCGGCTGTCGTTGAGCACATAGAGATGGCCGGCGAGATCGGGGAAAATCTGCGGCGCAAAGCGCGAGACGACTTCGGCCAGCTCGGCCTGCGCCTGGCAGGCCTGCAACCGGTGCAGCATCTGCAGGATCAGATCCTTGGTCTGCTGGTCGCGGCGGCGTTCGGCATCCAGCCGGTCGCGCTCCAGCCCATTGTCGCGAAAGATCTGGATCGCCTCGTTCATTTCGCCGATCTCGTCGCGGCGTCTGTCGGTCGGCACTTCCACGGCGTAATCCTGCCGGGCAAGGCGGGTGACGATGCCGGTCATGCGGGTCAGCGGCGTGGCTACACGGCGTTTCAGCACGAAATAGAGCACGCCGAGGAAAAGCGCGGCGGTAAAGCCGAGCATGGTCTTGGCGGCGATGCCGAACCAGTCGCTGCGCGATTTCGCAGCATCGAGCGCCGCGCCGGTGCGGGCCGTCGCCAGCTGGCGAAAGCGGGTCACGGCCTCCAGAAGCGCCGTCTGCTGCCGCTCGTGCGCGGGGCCGAACAGGGTGGATTGCGCGCCCGCCTTGTCGCCGGCCTGATAGGCGGCGACGGCCGGGCTCTCGATCTTGTCGAGCGCCTCGGCATGAGCCTCGATTTCCTCGAGGGCGGCCAGCTCCGCGGGCGAGGCTTCGAGCGCGCGCACGCCGCGGATCGCCGCTTCATGCCGGCGTTCCTCATCCTCGCGGCCGCGAAAAGCGTCCAGATGCCGCTCCTCGCCGCGCATGACGTAAAGCCGCGCCTCGTCCGAGCGCTCCTCGGCGCCAAGCGCCAGTTCCTCGCCAAGATCGTCCAGCGCCAGATGCTCCTCCACGGCGCGGCGTTCCTGCTCTGCGCTGCGGGCGGACAGGATGAAGGCGGTGCCGGACAGAACCGTCAATGCCACGGTGATGCCATAGGCCCAGTTGGTGATCGTGCTGATGCGCATGGTTCGATGCTACCCTGACTTATCGGCCGCCATTGACGAGCGCGAGCACCAACTGGTGAACCGCGCCGCCATCGTTCATTTCCACCCGGTCGAAATCACGGTTTTTCTGTTGCCGCGCATCGGAGATGGGGCCGAGGATTTTCACCATCTGCTCCCGGATCTTGCGGCAGCCGGGATCGTTCTCGACCGTCAGCCCCACCGTCTGCCGCTCGATCTCGTGGACCATGTCGACGATCATCCGGCCATGCACCTTTTCATGGGCGGCGACGCCGTCGGAAAAGCGCTGCCACAGGTTTTTGGTTTCGCCGGTCAGCTTTTGCGAGGGTTTGGGCAGAGCATAGGTGATGATCAGCTTCGGCCGGGCGGAAGCCAGCACGCAGGCCTTGCCGTGCTGCTGGTAGTCGCGCGTCCAGGTCAGCTTGAAATTGGTATAGGCGATGGTGCGCCGGCCTTCGCCGATCTCAGGCCCGCTGGCGCCGATCGAGGCATAAAGCTCCGGCCCCGTCGTGCCGCTGATCGTATAATAGGCTGATTTCTCGACCGGCTGCCAATCGTCGGCAAATGCGGACGTTCCGGCCAGAAGCAGGACAAGAAGGGCCGGCCCGAAGCTTTTCTGCACGCGTTTCCCCGTCGTCGATGGCGATGGGCGGACCCTACTGCATAATGGCCGGCACCGGAATCGGTTTTAGGAGCTTATGCAGCCGTTTTCGCTTGGGGGTCAGTCGTTGGCGAGGGCCGGTGCCTTATCCTTGATGCCGAGGCGCACCTTCTGGCCGGCGGCATAAGAACGCGCGTGTTCTTCGATGCCGAATTCCCGCTCGCCGGCGACCCCGTCGCTCTCGACGACGCGCACCAGCCATTTGCCGTCCGATGCGATGATACTGATGGAATTGGGAGCCATGACTTCCTGCCTGTTATCTTGGGGCGGAAGCTTTTTAAATCTTCACCGACAGTGCCCGTATCAACTCCTGCCGGTGCGGTGATTATACGCCTCTTTGCCCCCCTGTCGATAATCTTTTGTTATGACAGGGGAGCGACAGGCCGTTACGGCTAGGCGGCCTCGTCCCAGACGGGCGCAAGACCTTCCGGATTGACGATGCGGCCATCCGGGCGGGCAAGACCGTGGATCGCCTTCATCTCACCCTCGGCAAGGTTGAAATCGAAGACGTCGAAATTCTCCTGAAGACGGCTCGCCGTCGCGGTTTTGGAGAGCGTCACGACGCCCTGTTGCTGGATCAGCCAGCGCAAAACCACCTGTGCGGCCGTCTTGTTGTGACGGCTGGCGATGTCCTGCAGCAGCGGGTCCTTCGGCACCTTGCCGTTGGCCATTGCATAATAGGCGGTGATCGACATGCCGAGCCGCCGGGCGTCGTCCAGCACCTTCGTCTGGTCGAGATAGGGGTGGTATTCCACCTGGTTGGTGACAAGAGGCGCCTTGGAAAGGCGGGCGGCCTCGTCCATCTGGCGGGTGTTGAAATTGCTGATGCCGATATGGCGCACGAGGCCTGCCTCACGCACGGCGTTCAGCCCTTCCACCTGCTCGGCGAGCGGCACCGGGTTGCCCGGCCAGTGCAGGAGCAGCAGGTCGACGTAATCGGTTTTCAGCTTCTTCAGGCTTTCCTCGACGGAGGCCGCAAAGCTGCCGCGGGCATATTTATCGACCCAGACCTTGGTCGTCAGGAAGATATCGGAACGGGCCACGCCGGATTGCTGAATGGCGGTGCCGACTTCAGCCTCGTTGCCATAGATCTGGGCGGTATCGACATGGCGGAAGCCGAGCCGCAAGGCCTGCGGCACGATGTCGAGCACCTCGTTGCCCGGCATGCGGAAGGTTCCGAAGCCGAGCGCGGGGATATCAGCGCCATTGGCCTTGACGATGGTTTGCATGGGTTTCTCCTTCAAGGGGAGCCCGGCGCGAGGGCCGGGCGGGTTGTCGTCTAAGATGGGGCGAAAGGCTGTCGCGTCAAGCCGGTTTCAGGCCGGCTGGGCAACCGCTTCCGGCTTCCGGTCGAGCGCCTGGCTGATGACGGTCAGCACCAGCGCACCGAGGACAAGCAGGGCGCCGACCCAGGGCGTTGCGGTGAGGCCGAGCGGCGAGGCGACCACCAGGCCGCCGATCCACGCCCCGGCCGCGATGCCGAGGTTGAAGGCGGCGATATTGAGCGCCGAGGCGACATCGACCGCACCGGGGCGATGCTGGCGGGCAAGCTGGACGACATAAAGCTGCAGGCCCGGCACATTGGCGAAGGACAGGAAGCCCAGCGCAGCCAACGTGATCAGCGCCGGAATGGCCGAGATCGCCGTGAACGAGAACAGCACCAGCACGGCGGCCTGCGCGGCAAAGAGCCAGACCAGTGCTTTCACCGGATTGCGGTCGGCAAAGCGTCCGCCGAGAATATTGCCGGCAGCAATCGCCAGCCCATAAAGCACCAGCACGAGGCTGACGGAAGAGGCGGCAAAGCCGGTGACCTCCTGTAGCATCGGCGCAAGGAAGGTAAAGGTGACGAAGGTGCCGCCGTAGCCCAGCGCCGTCATGGCGAAGACGATGAGCAGCCGGCCGCTGCCGAGCACGCGGACCTGATCCATGAGGCTCGCAGGCGCTGCCTTCGACAGCGTCGACGGCAGGAGGGCGGCGATGCCGATGAAGGCGATGGCGCCGAGGCCGGCCACGGCAAAGAAGGTGGCGCGCCAGCCAAAGGTCTGGCCGATGAAGGTGCCGAGCGGAACGCCGGTGACGATGGCGACCGTCAGCCCCATGAACATCATGGCGATGGCCGAGGCACGGCGGTTTTCCGGCACGAGATCGGCCGCGATGGTCGAGCCCACCGAGAAGAACACGCCATGCGCGAAGGCAGACAGCACGCGGGCGACGAGCAGCAGCTCATAGCTCGGAGAAAACGCAGCCATGGTGTTGCCGGCGATGAACAGCGCCATCAGGCCGAGCAGCAGCGGCTTGCGCTCGATCCGGCCGGTCAGCGCCGTCAGGATCGGCGCGCCGAAGGTGACACCGAGCGCATAGATGGAAACGATCAGGCCGGCGACGGGCAGCGTGATCTGGAGATCCTGGGCCACCGTCGGCAACAGCCCGACGATGACGAATTCGGTGGTGCCGATCGCATAGGCCGCGATCGTGAGCGCAAAGAGAGCAAGGGGCATAAAACACCTCTTCGCCCGGTCAAGGCGGGCGGTTCCGGGTTATCGATGCCGGCAATATGGCGAAAGACCACTTGCATGATAATCCGCAGGAATGGATAAATGCCTTTGAATTGAATTCAAAGGATGGGGCCGATGGACAACCGGGCAGGGGAGATGGAAGTGTTCGCCACGGCGGCGGAGCTGCGCAGCTTTTCAGCCGCCGGCCGCAAGCTGAAGCTCTCGCCATCGGCCGTCAGCAAGCTCGTCACCCGCATGGAAGACCGCCTCGGCACCCGGCTTCTGGTGCGCACCACCCGCTCGCTGCAATTGACGCCGGAAGGCGAGATCTATCTGGCGCGGGCACGCCGCATCCTCGCCGATATCGCCGAAACGGAGATCGTGGTCTCCTCCGGCGGGCAGGCGGTGCCGCGCGGTTTGCTGCGCGTCAACGCGCTGGTCGGCTTCGGCGAGCGCTACATCATGCCGCTGATCGGCGATTTCCTGGCGCTCTATCCGCATGTGCAGCTCGACCTGTCGCTAACCGACGGCGTGATCGATCTTGTCGAGGAGCGCACCGATATCGCCATCCGCTCCGGGATTTTGCGCGATTCGAGCCTCAAGGCGCGAAAACTGCTCGAAACCCGCCGCGTGGTGGTGGCCGCGCCGAACTATCTCGCACGGCGCGGCACGCCGCAGACGCCGGATGATCTCGACGCCCACAATTGCCTCGATTTCAACTTCCGCCGCAACCGCGACGGCTGGCCCTTCCTCGATCCCGAGACCGGCCATGTCATGATGCGGCCGATCAGCGGCAAAATGCTGATCAATTCCGGGGTGATGCTGCGCCGGCTCTGTCTGGACGGCATCGGCATCGGCCGCATCGGCTATTTCCATGTCGAACGCGATATCGCCGCGGGCCGGCTGGTGACGTTGCTGGAAGATCACCGTCCGGTGGACGAGGAAGTCATCCACGCAGTCTTCGCCGGCCACGAACACCTCGCCACCCGCATCCGCGCCTTCATCGATTTCCTCGTGGAGCGCATCGGTCGGGGTGTGGAGAAGGAATAGAGAACGAACTGCAGTCTCTCTGTCGTCCCCTCTCCCCGCTTGCGGGGAGAGGGCTAGGGTGAGGGGCGGACTCTCCGTTCCCGATAATGTTGCGCCTTGGCCCCTCATCCGGCCTGCCGGCCACCTTCTCCCCGCTCGCGGGGAGAAGGGATACGCCGCACCTTCCGTCGTTTTTCGTCTCCTGCTGGGGATGGCAGACGAGGTCCGTTACAGCCTTTCGGCTTGACGCCCGCTTTGGCAGCGGCCATCTAAAAGGGGATCGCGGCCTCGCGCCGCAGGAAATGATCCGAGACCTGCCATGCCTGCCAAGCGTATCATGTCACTGACGTCAGAACTCGTGGCCCTCTGCCATCGCGAGGAGCCGGATCGGGGGCTCGACGGCCGTTTCACGCCGCTCACCGACGACGACTACCGCATTCTCGCCGAAAGGCTGGAGGCGGAATCCGACCACGGCCCGCTCTGGGTCTTTGCCTATGGCTCGCTGATCTGGAAGCCGGAATTCGATGCCGTCGAGATGCAGCCCGCGACCGCCTTCGGCTGGCACCGGGCGTTTACGCTGGAGATCAACAGCTGGCGCGGCTCGCGCGAACAGCCGGGCCTGATGATGGCGCTTGCCAAAGGCGGCCGCTGCGACGGCGTCATCTACCGCCTGCCGGACGGCAACCGGCTGGAGCAGATCGAGCGCATGCTGCGCCGCGAGGTGAGCGAAACGGAAGGCGTGCAGGCTGTGCGCTGGCTGCCGGTGCGCACGGCCGAGGGGCCGAAAACGGCGCTCGGCTTCTGGGTCGGCGAAACCGCCCGCAGCATTTCCCATCGCCACCCGCCTTCCGAAGTCGCGCATATCCTGGCGCGCGCCTGTGGCCACATTGGTTCCGGCGCCGAATATCTCTACAACACCGTCTCGCACCTCGAAGAATTCGGCATCCGCGACCGCAACCTATGGCGCCTGCAGGCCCTGGTCGCCGCCGAAATCCGCAAGCTGCACCGGCTGGAGGAGTCTTTCACGACCGCACCGCCACGATAAACAGCCGCGGAAACTTCAGCAGCACTCTCCCATCAGCGAGCGGCGGATAGGCGGTCCTGATGCGCTTCAGGTAGGCCGCCGCATAATCCGCGCGTAACTCGTCCGGCAGCGCATCGAGATAGGGGCGCAGCCCCGTGCCCTTCACCCATTCGACGATCGCCTCGGCATTCGCGAGCCGGTGATAATAGATCGTGTGCCAGACCTCGATTTTAGCGCTCAAGGGCGCAAGCCGGTCGATATAGACGGCCGGAGAGGGCAGGGCGTTCCTGTTACGCGGGTCTTTGGCAAAATGGGCAGCGAAGGACGCCTCTGCTGCAACCTCCCGCATCGCCACATGGCTCGGCTCCATCAGATTGTCCGGCATCTGCACCGCGAGAGCGCCGCCGGAAACCAACCCGCCCATCAGCCGTTCGAGGATATCGAGATGACCGGGCAGCCACTGAAACACGGCATTGGCATAAAACAGCGCCGCCGGCGCCGACGGCTGCCAGTCGGCAAGGTCGCCTTTCTCGAATGTCAGCTGCGGCAGGCGTTTGGCCGCGGCCGCGAGCATGTCGTCGTCGCTGTCGATGCCGACAGGGGCGCGGCTTTCAAAACGCTCGGCGATCAGTTCTGTGGAGTTGCCCGGCCCGCAGCCGAGATCGTAGAGCGCGCCGTCAGGCAGATCCGGCACCTGGGCAAGCAGATCGCGCGCCGGCCGGGTGCGTTCGTCCTCGAATTTCACATATTGCGCCGCCGACCATGCCATCGGTTCAGCCGTCCTGATGCTGTTTCAGGCTTTCGAGCGAGGGCAGGATCACCGCCGGCCCGAAATCCTCGTATTCGTCCGGCATGTCGGCACGGTTGATCCAGACGGTGCGGAAGCCGAATTTCGTCGCCCCCGCGATATCCCAGCGGTTGGAAGACTGGAACGACACGACATGGGGATAGAGCCGGTAGTTGGTGGTGACGATGTCGTAGACGGCGGGCGCGGTCTTGAAGGCGCGCACTTGTTCCACCGAGAAGATATCGTCGATCACCAGATCGAGCCCGGCCTTGGCGACGGCGGATTTCAGCATCGCCTCGGTGCCGTTGGAAAGAATGGCGATGCGCGCGCCATCGGCCTTCAGGCCCTTCAGCACGGAGGGCACTTCCGGGTAGCAATCGAGGTGCCAGTAGGCGTCGAGCAGGGCGGGCTTCAGCGCCGGATCGGCGGAGGGAAAGCGCCGGAAGGCATAATCGAGCGATTGCTTGGTCAGCGTCCAGAAATCGGCATGCGCTCCCATCAGCGTCCTGATCCAGGAATATTCGAGCTGTTTTGCCCGCCACAATTCCGAAAACGCCTGTCCGTCCGGCCCGATCGCCTCGGCATGCCGGCGCACGGCGGCGTGGACGTCGAACAGCGTGCCATAGGCATCGAAGACATAGGCGGCAAACGCCATGGAACCCTCCGGAATGAATGCGGAATCGCGCGATCCGCCAAAGACGTTGGGTCAAGATAGAGCCGCCGACATGGCAAGGCCAGAGGGAAAGGCGGCCGCTGCTAAAACTCAGCCCTTTGCGGGCTTCCACACCTTGGCCGGAAACCGCAAAGCCTGTTTACCAAGCTTGCCCTTCAGCCCGAGCGCGGTATCGCAGAGCCCCACCACATGCCGGTTCGGCTTGGCTTCCGGCCGCAGCGCATGCAGGGCGGCCGCGGCCTCATCCGGCTCCATGTAGCGACCGAGGATGCCAAGCGTCAGGGCCGTCGAGCGGCCGATGCCGCGCAGGCAATGCACAAGCAGATGCGCATCGGCCGGTAGGGTATCGATAAAAGCGAAGGCAGCCTCGATATGGGCAAGTTTCGCGGCATCCGGCTCGTCCGGGTCCATGACGTCGCCGAACTGGAGCTGCAGGTGACGCTCCTCCGGCAGGTCGATCATCGACAGCAGCTTCGTGCCGGTGGCGCGGATCGAGATCAGATGGCTCGGCGCCCAGTCGGCGCGGTTGTGGCGTGCCTCGGTCTGGGAGGCGACGATGATCCTCAGCGGCCAGCCATGCGGATGGGCGGCGTTTGCGGCAAGGACGGGCGCATAGAGCATGTCCGTCTGTTTTTCCGCGGCAAGTGCCATGAGCATTCTCCCTGATTCCTCGCGGCAAATTACCAGCGCCATGCCGGATCGGGGAGGGGGAAAATTGAGGGACGGTGTCGTTGCCTCCCCCTCCTCCCCGTGGGGAGAAGGGGGCCGCCCTCAAAACCGCGTAATCACGCTGATCCCGAGATCGGTCGCCGTATCCATCGTCGTCAGCACAGGGATCGCCTCGTCCAGCGAGACATGCCGGCCGATCAGTTTTTGCGGATTGAGCTTGCCCGATGCGATCATGGCCAGCATCGCTTCGTAGCGCCAGGCCTGCATGCCGTGGCTGCCGTAGATTTCCAGCTCGTGGCCGATCACCTGCGCCATCGGGATCTGCGGCGCGGCATGCTCGCCGAGCATCAGGCCCACCTGCACATGCCGGCCGCGCCGGCGCAGGTTCTTGATCGAGTTGAAGCAGGTGACGGGCGAGCCCAGCGCATCGATCGACACATGGGCGCCGCCACCGGTCAGGTCGCGCACGGCTTCGGCCACATCGCCGGTCGCCGTCGCATCGATGGTCGCGACCGCGCCGATCTCGCGGGCGAAGGAAAGTTTCGTCTCCGAGATATCGACGGCGATCACGTTGGCCCCGAGCGCCGAGGCGATCATGATCGCGGAGAGACCCACCCCGCCGCAGCCATGCACCGCCACCCATTCGCCGCCCTTGACGCGACCCTGGTCGGCAATGGCGCGGAACGAGGTGGCAAACCGGCAGCCAAGGCTCGCGGCCGTGGCGAAATCGATGGTTTCCGGCAGGCTCACGAGGTTCTGATCGGCGTAATCGATCGCCACATATTCGGCAAACGAGCCCCAATGGGTAAAGCCCGGCTGGAATTGGTTGGGGCAGACCTGCGCGTTGCCGGAATGGCACTCGCCGCAGCGGCCGCAGCCGGAAACGAAGGGAACGGTCACCCGGTCGCCGACCTTGTAGCGCATCACGCCCTTGCCGGTGGCGGTGATGATGCCGGCAAGCTCGTGACCGGGCACGTGCGGCAGGTTGATGTCGGGATCATGGCCCATCCAGCCGTGCCAGTCGCTGCGGCAGATACCCGTCGCCTCCACCTTGATGACCACGCCGTCTTCGTTCGGTGTCGGGTCCGGCAGGGTACGGATGTCCGGCGTGCCGCCAAAACTCTCGTAATACATAGCTTTCATCGGTTGGCTCCTGCGTTTGGGTGTTGCCGGCGGGTGCGCCTGGCCATGAGGATTTCGTCGAATTCCTGCCCGTCCTGCAGGAAGCCGCCGGGCACGCGCCCAATCGCGGCAAAGCCGGCCTTTTCATAAAAACCGACGGCGCCGGCATTATCGGCCCGGACGGCAAGCTCCAACTGGCGGATACCGAGGATGGCGGCATGACGGTCCAGCATGTCGAGCAGCGCCTCGGCCAGCCCCGTGCCGCGCCAGATCGCGCGAACATAGACCATGATAACAGTGGCGCGATGGGCCATCTTGCTGGCGCGCTGGCGCATCAGGCCCATGATGGCGACCGGCGTCTCGCCCTCGAAGGCGGCGAAGATGGCGTTGTCGACGAGATGCCGCTGCCAGTCGGCGTCCGAAATCCCCAGCCAGTCCTGCGTGGTGCTGGCAAAAGCGCCGGGGTCGCGCTGCAGCGATTCGAGCCGGATGGCGCGGAAGGCAGGGACATCAGCGGGCGAAAGCATGCGGATGACCGGCATGGTTGGGTGCATATTGTCGTTCATGTGCGCAACCTACCCAAGCCCATCTTGCCGATCCAGATTGGGCGGCATGACTTTTTTTGATAGACCTATTCACCCCAGTTCTCGATTTTCCGGCTATGCCGGGAGAAAGACGAAGCAAAGGAGATCACCATGGCCGTCGATACCAAACCGCGCAGCGCCACCTGGACCTATGTGGACGGAGAGTGGCTTTCCGGCAACCCGCCGCTGATCGGCCCGACCTCGCATGCCATGTGGCTCGGCTCCACCGTGTTCGACGGCGGCCGCTGGTTCGATGGCATCGCGCCCGATCTCGACCTGCACTGCCAGCGCGTCAACCGCTCGGCGCTGGCGCTTGGCCTGAAGCCCACGGTGCCGGCCGAGGATATCGAGGCGCTCGCCTGGGAAGGCGTCAGGAAATTCGACGGCAAGACCGCCATCTACGTCAAGCCGATGTATTGGGGCGAACATGGTTCGCCGGGCAGCGTCGTCACCGTCGATCCCGAATCGACCCGCTTTGCCCTTTGCCTGTTCGAAGCGCCGATGGGCGAGGGGCCGGGCGGCCAGTCGCTGACCATCTCGCCCTTCCGCCGGCCGACGATCGAGTGCATGCCGACGGATGCCAAGGCCGGCTGCCTTTATCCGAACAACGGCCGCATCCTCGCCGAAGCCCGCGCCCGCGGCTTCAGCAACGCGCTGGTGCGCGACATGCTCGGCAACATCGCAGAAACCGGCTCGTCGAATGTCTTCATGGTCAAGGACGGCGTCGTCTTCACGCCGGCGGCAAACCGCACCTTCCTCGCCGGCATCACCCGCTTCCGCGTCATCGGGCTTTTGCGCGAGGCCGGTTTCGAGGTGGTCGAGACGACGTTGACCTCAGCCGATTTCGGGGCCGCCGACGAGATTTTCACCTCGGGTAATTATTCCAAGGTCGTGCCGGTCACGCGCCTCGAAAGCCGCGAACTCCAGCCCGGCCCTGTCGCCGCCAAGGCGCAGGACCTTTATATGGACTGGGCGCATTCGACAGCGTCGGATTTGTAAGGCTGGCGGGGCTGCTTGCGCCCCTTTCGCATATCGCTCCCGAAACGCGCACACTCTCCTTCGTCATCCTCGGCCTCGTGCCGAGGATCTTCCAGCCGCTCTGCATTCGCGGAGGCCTAGCAGATGGTCGGGACAAGCCCGACCATGACGAAGAGCGCGGCGAATTTGGTGCCCCGCATCCATTTTCATCAACGAAATCAGACCGTCGCCCCCGCCGGATGGCGGTGCATCGACCAGGCCTGCCAACAGATGCCGATCAGGAAGACCCCCACCCACAGCGCCGTCGCCGTCTGCACCGGCGGCGAATCCGGCCCGTTGCCGATCGGGCTCGCAGGCGGCAGGCGCGACAGCGTTTCGTTGATCGCCGGCACCATCAGCAGGAAATAAGTGAACGACATCGACAGAACCTGCAGATAGCGGTTCAGCCGCCCGAACCATCCGAGCCTGCCGATGACGAAGGAAAAGGCGATGGCGAGCAGCGTCAGGATGCCGATCGCGTGGCCGGCATTGAAACCGCCGGTGCTCGAAAGCCCGAAGGATGTCACCGCCGACAGGACGATGGTGATGAGATAGATGCGGCCCGCATCGCTCCTCGGCACGATCGCCCCGTATTTCGAAAAACTGTAGATGCCGGCGACCACCGGAATGACGCTGATCGCGGTGTGGATAATGCCGAGCGTCGTCATGGGACTGGCCATGGTCTTTCCCCTCTTGTCACGAACCGGATATCGAGCATGAAACGGCATTTTCGCGCCCGCGTCTTGTACGAAACAGGCAAGAGCAGCGGGGCAGTTCGCACTGGCTTATGAAAATTTTACCTGTTGGGGCAGGGTTCGCAATCGAAATAAAATGCCGTCAGGGCGTAGAAAAACAGGCATCGGACAGGCTGGAGACGGCCGCCGCAAGATAGCTTGGAGTGCCCCATGTCCCACGTTCACAGAGTGCATATCGATGCCCGCACCGGGCGCCCGAAACGGCCGATTACGGCAAGGCCGGTGGAAATCTCCGCGGATGCGGAAATCGCCACCTTTCTCAGGGCTTTCGCCGTTTTCTTCCTGGTGATGGTCGCAGCCATCGCGTTTGCGGTTCTGGGGTGAGTGCGCTCAGTTTTTCAGCATGTCCTCGGTCAGCTCGCTGCCGAGTTCCACGGTCTTGGCCTGCTTGTCGTAGACGCAGATCTGGGTGATCGCTGCCTCCGCACCCTTGGCCTTGCCGCTGACGAGCGCCAGCCCGAAGCGCTCCGAGCCGAAGGGATCGACGACCGCCTTGGCGCTTTCCATCGAAGCGCCCGCAGCCGCAAGGCATTTTTCGCTGACATCCGCCCGCATCGCCTCCCAGGCATCGCCGGAGGATGCCTGCGCAAGACCAGGGGCGAAGGCGAGAGCGGCGAGCAGCAGGCAGCGGGTGCGAACGGTCATGAAAAATCTCCTGGATTGTTTGCCGTGAGCGTGGCGAAAAACGTGGCTATTCTGTGGGATGGCTCGATTTTTGCCGGCAGGGAGAAGAAGTATTTTCCAAAGCTTCCCCGAATTTTGGTGGACGGACAGTTGCCACCTGCGGCACTGGTCCCTATGTTCCCGACGACGGATTTTATTGCGAAATTCCATCGCCAAGAGGAGACACCACCATGGCTTTCGAATTGCCGAACCTTCCCTATGACTACGATGCGCTGGCGCCCTACATGTCGCGCGAAACGCTCGAGTATCACCACGACAAGCACCATCAGGCTTACGTGACCAACGGCAACAAGCTTGCCGAAGAAGCCGGTCTTGCCGACCTGTCGCTAGAGGAAATCGTCAAGAAGTCCTACGGCACCAACCAGCCGCTGTTCAACAATGCCGGCCAGCACTACAACCACATCCACTTCTGGAAGTGGATGAAGAAGGGCGGCGGCGGCACGTCGCTTCCGGGCAAGCTCGATGCGGCCATCAAGTCCGATCTCGGCGGCTACGACAAGTTTCGCGCCGACTTCCTCGCTGCCGGCGCCGGCCAGTTCGGCTCGGGCTGGGCTTGGCTCTCGGTCAAGAACGGCAAGCTCGAAATCTCCAAGACCCCGAACGGCGAAAACCCGCTGGTCCACGGCGCAAGCCCGATCCTCGGCGTCGACGTCTGGGAACACTCCTATTACATCGACTACCGCAACGCCCGTCCGAAGTACCTCGAAGCCTTCGTCGACAGCCTTGTGAACTGGGATTACGTGCTGGAAATGTACGAAGCTGCGACCAAGTAAGGTCAACGCACACGTCTCTGCGAAACCCGGCCGAAAGGCCGGGTTTTTTCATGCCCGCTCAACGGCCGGCGACGTCACGCCCCTGTCATCAAGCCACGCTAACCAGCCATCATGTCCTATCCTGTACCGCTCCTCCGCTTCGGCGTGATCGCCGATCCGCAATATGCCGATCTCGCGCCCGATCCGGCGCTCAACCGGTATTTCCGCGAAAGCCTTGGCCGCCTTGCCGAGGCGATCGAGGTCTTCAACGGCGAGGAACTGGATTTTGTCGTGACGCTCGGCGATATCATCGATCGCGGCTTCGAAAGCTTCGACGATATCCTGCCGCTCTACGAACGCTCGCGCCACCCGGCCTATTTCCTGCTCGGCAACCACGATTTCGCCGTTTCCGCCGGACATCTGCCGGATGTGGCCCGCCGCGTCGGTCTGGAGCGGACTTACTACGATCTGGTCTTCGGCCAGTATCGCCTCGTCTTCCTCGACGGCAGCGATGTCAGCACTTTTTCGGCCCCGCTCGACGATCCGCGCACGGCGCTGGCGAAAGAGCGCCTGTCCGCCCTGAAAGCCGCAGGCGCCGATAACGCCCAGAGCTGGAACGGCTCGCTCGGCGAAGATCAACTTTCATGGCTGACGGCGATCCTGGCGCAAGCCGATGTGAAGGGCGAACAGGTGATCGTCTTCAATCACTACCCCGTCTTCCCGCCGAACCGACATAATATGTGGGACAGCGAGTGTATCCTTGAAGCGCTGTCGACATCCGAAAGCTTTACCGCCTATTTCTGCGGTCACAACCACGATGGCGATTTCGGCCTGTTCCGGGGCCGCCCCTTCATCACCCTCAAGGGCATGGTCGATACGCCCGACGATAACGCCTTCTCGATCGTCTCGATCTTCACCGACCGCATCGAAATCACCGGCTTCGGCCGCGAGGAAAGCCGGGTGATCGCGCTCACTGAAACATTTTCTCCGCTCGTTCCCAGCCGCTGATCCATAGGTCGCGCAGACGGTCGCCTTCTCCGCGAAAATGCTCATTCGAGGGATGGCAGGCCTCCACCCGGTCGGCGCGGAAATTGCGGATCGAGTGGCGCAACTCGCACCAGCCGACGACGACGGCTGCTTCCGAATAATAGATCACCGCCAACGGCAGGATCGTGCGTCTGCTGGGGCGACCTTGGCGGTCGCGGTAGTCTAAGAGCAGCTTGCGCTCGTCACGGATCGCCCGCCGCACCAGTGCGAGATCGAGGCTTTCCGGTGCCGGAGCGACCGTGCCCCAGGCATGCAGCGTGCGGCTGACAAAGGGCGGGCGCAGCGGTGCCGGCACGGCGCCAGCGATCTTGTCGTGGACGCGGATGGCGGCATCGCGAAGCTCCACATCGCCCGAGCGCGCCAGAAGTCCGAGCGCCAGCACGATTGCTTCCGTCTCCTCGATCGTAAACATCAGCGGCGGCAGGTCGAAGCCGGGGCGCAGAATATAGCCGATGCCACGCCCGCCCTCGATCGGCACCCGCATGGCCTGAAGGGCTGCGATATCCCGGTAGATCGAGCGCACCGTCACCTCCAGCCGCTCGGCGATGGTCGCCGCCGTCACCGGTCTTGGCGAAAGCCGCAAAATCTGGATGATCTCGAACAGCCGGGATGCCTTGCGCATGCCGAAAATCTCCTCGTCAGGTAAACCCTCCTGACAGAACCCTGTCAGGAGCCATGTTTTATACCATGCACCCAAGCGGCTGAAAAACAAGGACGAGCGGCCACTCCTTTTAAGTTATGCAAACAGGCTCCTGACATGACATATGCGGAAAATCTCTGGCTGTTCTTCACCCTCCTCTTCGGCATCATCATCGTGCCGGGCATGGACATGGTCTTCGTCATGGCCAATGCGCTGACCGGCGGGCGATCCTCCGGCCTTTCGGCGACGGCGGGCATCATGGCCGGTGGCATTTTCCACACGCTCTATGCCGCGCTCGGGGTAGGGCTGCTGCTGCATCTGGTGCCGGGGCTGTTCAATGGCCTGCTTCTGGCCGGCGCGCTTTACATTGCATGGATCGGCTACACGCTGATGCGCTCCAACATCGCCATCGCCTCGGTCGAGCCGACCGCCCTGACGTCGCGCTGGACGAGCTTTCGCCGCGGCGTGCTGACCAGCGTCATGAACCCGAAAGCCTATCTCTTCATGCTCGCCGTCTATCCGCAATTCCTGAAGCCCGAATTCGGGCCGTTGTTGCCGCAGGTGCTGATCATGGGAGTGATGATCGCGCTGACCCAGCTTGCGGTGTATGGTAGCCTTGCCGTCGCCGCCGGCCGCAGCCGCGACGTCATCACCTCCAGCCCGCGCGCCACCGCCGTCCTCGGCAAGGCCGTGGGCCTTATCCTGATCCTCGTTGCCGGCTGGACGGCCTGGCAGGGGTGGAATACGCCGATCGGGCAGGGATGAAATATGACCGTATTTATAGCCTGACTAAACGCTTCGAAATAAATGGGTTTTCAAAAAAATGTTACTTCCTTCATATCGGTAACATGCAATGATCCGGCCATTCGAAACGCGGCAATGCGTTCCCGCCCTGCCGGTCCAAAAAGGGAGACATGGATGAAGTTGAAAACCATTGCGCTGGCGATCGTCGTCGCGGGGCTGGGGCTGGGGGCGGTAAGCGCCGCGGATAATCCTGCCGGAGCAGCACGCGAAGCGCTGATGAAGAAGATCGGCGGCTCCATGGGCGCGCTCGTCGGCATCGCCAAGGGCGAAAAGCCCTATGACGAGGCCGTGGTGAAGACATCCTTCGCGACGATCAGCGAAAGCATCAAGGCGTTTCCGGACCAGTTCCCGGCGGGTTCCGATGCAGGCACCGAGGCAAGCCCGAAGATTTGGGAAAACATGGACGACTTCAAGGCCAAGGCCGCGAAGCTCGGTGCCGATGCCGATGCGCAGCTTGCGCAGCTGCCGGCCGATCAGGCCGCCGTGGGCGCTGCCGTCGGTATGCTCGGCAAGGATTGCGGCGACTGTCATCAGTCCTATCGCATCAAGAAGTGATACGGTAGCTTTCCTTTGCAGAAGCGCCCGATGCGCCGCCGGTGTATCGGGCGCATCGGCGTGATCGATGGCGAGAGAGCGGATGGCGGCAAGAGCCCGAAAATTCCTGACCAGCGTGGTGCTTCTGGCGGCCGTTGCCGGCACGGCAGGCTGGTTCCTGACACGGCCCGAACCCTGGCCCGCGAGCCACTGGGAAGGTCTGGGCGAACCGGATGTGGCCAATGGCGCGCTGGTGTTTTCCGCCGGCGGCTGCGTCAGCTGTCATGCCAAGCCGGGCGCGGAAGGCGATGCGCAGCTCGTTCTTTCCGGCGGGCTGGCGATCAAGAGCGATTTCGGCACCTTCCATGTCCCGAACATCTCGCCGGACGAGGCTGCCGGTATTGGTAGCTGGTCGCTCGCCGATTTCGGCAATGCCATGACCCGCGGCGTCGGCCCGCACAACGAACATCTCTATCCGTCTTTCCCCTACACATCCTATGCCCGCCTGACGGCAAAGGACGTCAACGACCTTTTCGGCTATCTGAAAACCCTGCCCAAGAGCCCGGACGTCCCCCCCTCGCATGAGCTGCCGTTTCCCTTCAACATGCGCATCGCGCTCGGCGGCTGGAAGCTTCTGTTCTTCACCGCCGCGCCGCGCGTGACGGTCGATACGGCGAACGAAAAGATCGCCCGCGGCCAGTATCTGGTGGAAGGTCCGGGCCATTGCGGCGAATGCCACACGCCGCGCAACGCGCTCGGCGGCTTCGAGCCCGGCCAATGGCTGGCCGGCGCCCCGAACCCGGACGGCGAAGGCCGCATCCCCAACATCACGCCGGGCTCCAAGAACATCGGCAGCTGGAGCGAAGGCGATATCGTCACCTATCTCGAAACCGGCTTCACTCCCGATTTCGATTCGGTCGGCGGCTCGATGGTCGAGGTGCAGAAAAACATGGCCAAGCTCCCCGCCAGCGACCGCGAAGCGATCGCCGCCTATTTGAAGGCGGTGCCGGCTGTACCGTGATGCTTGCAAAAATTGCTAGCATTGGTATCTTCGTGTCATGAACAACAGGCACAGGAAGACTTTGGCCGCCGTCTTCGACGAGCCAGTTTCAGGCACGCTTGCCTGGGCGGATATTGAGAGTCTGCTTGTTGGCGTTGGTTGCGCCATCCTTGAAGGTAATGGGTCGCGGGTACGCTTCGTGTTCGGAACCGAGATCGAGAGCTTCCATCGTCCGCATCCGGCGAAAGAGGCAAAGCGCTATCAGGTGCGGGCGGCACGGGATTTCCTGTTGAGAATTGGGATAAAGCCATGAATGTGATGACCTATAACGGCTATTCCGCCCGGATCGAATATGACGCGGAAGACGAGATTTTCTTCGGTCGTCTGGCCGGCATCAGCGACGGCGTTACCTTCCATGCCGATACGGTCGTCGATCTGAAAAGCGCTTTCCAGGAGGCCGTGGACGACTATATCGAAACCTGCGCCAAACTTGGCAAGGCGCCGCAAAAGCCCTATTCAGGGAAGATGATGTTCCGTGTCGATCCTGAAATCCATGCGCGCGCCGCAAAGGCGGCGGAACTGGCGGGCAAGAGCCTCAACCAGTGGGCGGCGGATGTTCTGGCTGAGGCGAGCGAGAAAGCCGCCTGAGGCGCTATTTCCGCGCCTTATGCTCCGCGCCATAGAGCGCGAGATAGTTAGTGAGGTCTTCCGAGGAAAAGCCGATGGCGCGGTAGATTTCGGCGGTAAAACTCACCGGCGCGGTTTCGGCGGCGGTGATGATGCCCTGGTCGCTGACGGCTTGCGGCTGATCGATATAGAGATCGGAGCCGCGATATTGCGGCACGCGCTCGAGAAGCCCGAGCGAATTGCTGGTATGGGCGACGGTGTCGAGCAGCCCGGCGCGGGCAAAGGCGAGCGTCGCGCCGCAGATCGCCGCGATCGGCCGGCCATGGTCGTTGAAGCGGCGATAGAGGGCGGAAAGATCGGGGGCGGCGTCGGTCTGCCAGATCGTGCCGCCGCTTAGGACCAGTGCATCGAAAGAGGCGGGATCGAGCGTTTCGGCATCCCTGTCGGGGACGACCTTGAGGCCGCCCATCGACATGACGCCGCGTCCGCCCGGCGTTGCGGTTACGACCTCGAAACCGAAATCGCTGCGCGCCGAAGCCATCAGCAGCGCGCACTCCCAATCCGCAAAACCTTCCGTCAGAACGATCGCAAGCTTCATGGCGTCCTCCGTCAGAACAGGACCTTTTCCGAAAATCCGTCCTTTTTCAAGGAGAAAGCGTCAGGCTTGGCGTTCAGCCGAAATGAGCCCTTCCGCCGGCTCACGCCAGCGACAGGAGATAGCGCATTCCGGTTACCGGGCCTGGGGTGAAGTTTTCCGATTCGTAGAAGCGGTGGGCCTGGAAATTGCCGGTCGCTGCGCTGCAGGAGAGGTAGGTGCAGCCGGCGATCCGGGCATGCTCGCGGGCCTTGGCGACGAGGTGGCGGCCGATGCCGGTGCCGCGATGGCCGGGGCGCACGTAAAGCTGGTTCATCTCCATGCCGCGCAGGCCCTGCGGCGCGCGGTAGAGTGGAACGAGAATGACATGGCCGATAAGCTCGCCTTCCGCCTCGGCAACGAGCGCGGTGATCCACGGCATCTTGCCGAACAGGTCACGTTCCAGGTTTTCCGGGGTGATGATGGCGGCATCGCCATGATGGGCGGCAAGTTCGCCGATCATATCGCTGAGGGCCTCGAGATCGCGGGGCTTGGCGGTGCGAATGGTCACGAGCGACGCACGGATCGCAGCCGGCTGCAGCGGTGTCTGTCGATGGGGAAGGTTCAGCATTTCAAGTCTCCTGATGGCTTCTTCCCGCCATCAGGTGCCGTCCAAAACAAAAGCCGCCTGATGGCGGCTTGTTGAACGTGATCAGACAGCCGCACCTATGAGAGCAGCGTAAAATACCAGCGGGCGATGGTTGCGGTCGTGATCATGGCGTGATGGATCGCGCTTTTCCGGGGGAATGTCAACGGGTATTTTTGGAGGGCGCGGTGCATCGCATGATCACGGCTTATCCTTGTCATCATCCCATGGGTGGTAGAACGGCGGCGACTTTTCCGCAGTCGATGCTCCCGGATCAACGTAAAAGGAAGTCTGCCGAATTCTCCCCTTCGACCAGGGAGGGCTGTCGTCTGATGAGACGTCCAGCGTCGGAAAAGCATCGCTGACCCGGTTGATGAGCCATACGAGTCCGGCCGCGCCGGCACCATAAATGGCAAAGGCTCCCCAAATTCCCCAGGCGCCAAAATGGCTTGTAATCCAATCACCCGCGGAAATCACAAGGCCTAACAGGCAGATATATAAAAACAGAACTCCGTAGAGAATTCTTAGAATGATGTGATGGTCCATTCGCTACTACTTGGAAATTTACGTGAAATGATCTCAGCCTATGGAAATGTAGGTGGTGATTTCGCCGGAAGTTTAAAGGTGTAGTTGAGACTTTTCCTTAAAGCCAGCAGCGCTTAATGCTCGCTCTCGCAAAGCCCGTGATCGGCAAGCGCCCGGATCACGTAGCAATCCCCCACCGTATGCTTGCCGTCGCAGGAGACGATGCGCTCCAGTTCTTGCTCCAGTCGCTTCAGTTTGGCGATCTTTTCCTTGACGTCGGCCAGATGCTCGGCGGCGATCCGGTCGGCGTCGCCGCAGGGTTTTTCCGGGTGGCCGCTGAGTTCCAGGAGATCACGGATCGCCTCGATCGACAGGCCGAGATCGCGGCCGTGGCGGATGAAGGCGAGGCGTTCGAGATCACGCCGTT
Organism: Rhizobium sp. Root1212; assembly: GCF_001424985.1. Classification (GTDB taxonomy): domain Bacteria; phylum Pseudomonadota; class Alphaproteobacteria; order Rhizobiales; family Rhizobiaceae; genus Pararhizobium. Next base: position 360,875 of record NZ_LMDA01000001.1, on the reverse strand, counting down.
CATAGCGCCGCTGGTTGCCTTCACTGCGCTCGGGCGCGGAAATCAGGCCCATCTGCTCGTAGTAGCGGATGGTCGGAACCTTGACGCCGGTCCTGCGGGAAAGATCGCCGATCGAAAACATGGGGGGTTCTCCAAAAGCTATAGTCTCTGGAGATATAGGTTGCTTCCGTTTTGAAAACCAGTCCCGGACGGAAAAGGCCGGCGCGGACGCCGGCCTCGGTCGCTGGGTTCTACTTTTTCGGCAGCCGATAAGCCATCACATAGTCGCCGGGCTTGGTGCCGACCGAGCCATGGCCGCCGGCGACGATCACCACATACTGGGTGCCGTCTTCGGTGGCGTAGCTCATCGGCGTCGATTGGCCGCCGGCCGGAAGGCGGCCCTTCCAGAGTTCGTGACCGGTCGTCAGGTCGTAGGCGCGGATGTAGTTGTCGACCGCGGCCCCGAGGAAGGCAAGGCCGCCCTTGGTGATCATCGGTCCACCGATGCCGGGTACGCCGACCTTGAAGGGCAAGGGCAGCGGCGTCATGTCGTAGACGGTGCCGTTGCGATGCTTGTAGGCGATCTGCCCGGTCTTCAGGTCGACGCCCGCGACATAGCCCCATGGCGGCGCCTGGCAGGGAATGTTGAGCGGCCCGAGGAAGGGACCCATGTAGACGCCGTAGGGGGCGCCGTCGTTGCGGTTCAGACCCTGCTCCGAACCTTTCTCGTCTTGCCCCTTCGGCGGGATCTGGTCGCGCGGCACCAGTCGCGAGGTGAAGGCGAGGTAGGTCGGCATGCCGAACATCACCTGCCGCTCGGGATCGACGGCGACGGAGCCCCAGTTGAAGACGCCGAAATTGCCGGGATAGATCAGCGAACCCTCAAGCGACGGCGGCGTGTAGCGGCCTTCGTATTTCAGGCTCTTGAACTTGATGCGGCAGGCGAGCTGGTCGAACATCGTCACGCCCCACATATTCTTGTCCGTCAAAGGCGGCGGCGAGAAGGTGAGGTCGGAGATCGGCTGGGTCGGGGAGGAGAAATCCTCCGGGATGGCGCCGGTGGGAGCCGGGATTTCCTTCACAGGAATGATCGGCTCGCCGGTGCGCCGGTCGAGCACGTAGAGATCGCCCTGCTTGGTCGGGCCGACGAGAGCCGGCACCGGCTGGCCGTCCTTGCCGGTGATGTCGAGCAGCACCGGCTGTGCCGGCACGTCCATGTCCCAGAGATCGTGATGCACCGTCTGGCGCACCCAGCGCACCTGGCCGCTCCCGATATCCAGCGCCACGATCGAGGACGAATATTTCTCGACATTTTCGGTGCGGCCCATGCCGAGCTGGTCGGGCACCTGGTTGCCGAGCGGGATGTAGACGAGGTTCAGGCCTTCGTCATAGCTGAAGACCGACCAGCTGTTCGGTGAGTTGGTCGTATAGGTCTGGCCCTCCGGCAGCGGCGTCGTCACGTCGGGATTGCCGCTGTCCCAGTTCCAGACCAGCTGCCCGGTGTTGACGTCGAAGGCGCGGATGACGCCGGATTGTTCCTGCGTCGAATAGTTGTCGTTGACGGCGCCGCCGATGATGATCTTGCCGGCGACGATGACCGGCGGGGAGGTGGAGTAATAATAGCCGGCCGGCTTGTACTTCATGCCGGTTTCCAGATGCAGCGTGCCCTTGTCGGCAAAGCTCTCGCAAACCTGACCGTTTGAGGCATCAAGCGCGATAAGACGCGCATCGGAGGTCGGCAGGTAGACGCGCTCGGCGCAGGCGCTGCCTGCCGTTGCGGTTGCATCTGCATAATAGCTGACGCCGCGGCAGGTCTGGTGCTGACGATCCGGGTTCATGCCGGAATTGGCATCGTATTTCCACTTTTCCTTGCCGGTCGCCGCATCGATGGCGATCGCCCAGTTGTGCGGGGTGCAGACATAAAGCGTGTCGCGGATTTTGAGCGGCGTCACCTGATAGGTGGTCTCGCCGACGTCCTCCGGCTGCTTCACGTCGCCGGTCTGGTATTGCCAGGCGACTTCGAGCGACGACACGTTGTCGGTGTTGATCTGGGCGAGCGGCGAATAGCGCTGGCCATAGGGCGTGCGGCCATATTGGTGCCATTCGTTGTCCGGCACGTTGCCGCCGTAGGTCGGCGTGGCGGCCGCCGTGCCGGTCGGCAGTTCGCCGCCAAGATCGAGCGGGTCCACGGTCATCGAATAGGCGGCGACGCCGATGGACACCACGACGGCGGCGACGAGCGGCAGGGCGCCCGCCTTGTAGATCTCGCCTGTCGGGCTGATGAAGCCGAGCCCGCTGCGGATCGAGGGCAGGAGCAGCCAGAGACCGAGAAGGATGATGATGCCGCCGCGCGGTCCAAGTTGCCACCAGTCGAAGCCGACCTCCCAGACCGCCCAGGCCAGCGTTCCGATGATGACGATGGCATAGACGCCAAGCGCCGCGGCGCTACGCTTGAAAAGCAGAAAGGCCGTCAGCAGGAAGCCGAGGCCGGCGATGAGATAATACCAGCTGCCGCCGAGCACGACGAGCCAGAGCCCACCGGCCCCGATCGCCAGGCCGATAAGGGTGAAGATGAAAGCGGTAACGCCAATGATCATGAAAATCTCCTGCCGCATCTTGGGAGCATGCGCTTGAGGGATGCCGAGGCGACGACGGTGCCCACCATCTGCCTCTGTGGCGAAACTAGGGCGGTATTCCCGATTTTCAACCATGCGAAGAGGGTGCAACACGATTTGCACGGGAGCAAACGAGTGGGCGGCCGTTAAACCGCGCGGGACACGGCATTTCATGCTAAGCTTGCCAGCCATCGCAACAGATGGAGGGTACGGCGATGTTGGAAACGGACAAGGCGTTTTCCGGCTCGATCCCGGAAAAATACGATCGCCACATGGTGCCGATGATTTTCGAACCTTATGCCGCTGATCTTGTACGACGGGTCATGCAGTTTTCGCCCCGCGCCGTCCTGGAAATCGCCGCGGGTACCGGGGTCGTCACCCGCATGCTGGCGCCGAAGCTGCCGCCCGATGCCACCTATTTCGTCACCGATCTCAACCCGGCCATGCTCGACTACGCCCGCGCGCGGCAGCCGGCGGATAGTCGTCTGCGCTGGCAGCAGGCCGATGCCATGACGCTGCCGTTCGAAGATGCGGCCTTCGATGTCGTTTGCTGTCAGTTCGGGGCGATGTTCTTTCCCGACCGCCCGGCCGCCTATCGCGAGACGCGGCGGGTGCTGAAGCCCGGAGGGCATTTTCTCTTCAACGTCTGGGATAGTCTTGAGGAAAATATCTTTGCAGGCGAGGTGACGAAGGCGCTTGCCGGCCTGTTCCCGGACGATCCGCCGCGCTTCATGGCGCGCACGCCGCATGGCTATTCCGACACGAACCTGATCCGCAACGATCTGGAGCGCGCCGGTTTTTCCCGCGTGGAAATCGAGACGAAAGCCGAACAAAGCCGCGCGCCTTCGGCACGGCACGCGGCGATCGCCTATTGCCAGGGCACGCCACTGCGCGGGGAAATCGAAGCGAGAGCCCCGCAGGGGCTGGATACCACGACGGATGTTATCGAAGCGGCGCTGAAGGAAAGCCATGGCGACGGCGAAATCGCTGCGAAAATCCAGGCGCACGTCGTCGTCGCAGTGGCGTGAGAGGAAGCTTCCCTTTTACGTCCCGCAGAAGGTTCGCAGCACCTCTTCACCCGGCTTCGGCGGTTCGGCATAGGGTGCGAACCGCGGCTGATCCTCATAGGGGCGCGAGGTCACCTCGAGCAGCGCCTCGAACAGCGAGAAATCGCCATCCTCGGTGGCCGCCCGGATCGCCGCTTCGATGCGATGGTTGCGCGGGATGAAGGCCGGATTGACCGCGCGCATGGCGTGGGCGCGTTCATCCCGCGAGATGCTCTCGCGGGAAAGCCGGTCGCGCCACTCGCCGAGCCAGGGGAGAATGGCGGCCGGATCGCGGAAGGTGGCGGTGAAATCCGCCTCGGCGGCATCCTCTTCCGCCACCGCCGAAAGCCGGCGGAAGGTGAGGGTGAAATCGGCGTCACCGGCATTCATGCGGGCAAGCAGGTCCTGTACCAGCGTCAGGTCGCCGTCCTCCGCCGTCGAAAGGCCGATCTTCTTGCGCATGCCGTTCAGCCAATGCGCCTGGAAGGTGCGACCGTAATCGGCGAGGATATCGTTTGCCGCTTCGACCGCCTGTTCCGTATCCTCATTCAGGATCGGCAGCATGGCTTCGAAAAGCCGGGCGAGGTTCCATTGGCCGATACCCGGCTGGTTGGAATAGCCGTAACGCCCGCCCTGATCGATCGACGAAAAGACCTTGGCCGGATCGAAAGCATCCATGAAGGCGCAGGGGCCGAAATCGATCGTTTCGCCCGAGATCGTCATGTTGTCCGTGTTCATCACGCCGTGGATGAAACCGACGCCGAGCCAGCGGGCGATCAGCGACGCCTGCCGTTCGCTGACAGCCTTCAACAGCGCCACATAAGGGCGCTCTTCGGCCTTCAGTTCGGGATAGTGCCGGTCGATGACATAGTCGGCCAGCACCCGGAGATTGGCGTGATCGCCACGGGCGGCGAAGAACTGGAACGTGCCGACGCGCACATGGCTTGCGGCAACGCGGGTGAAGACGGCGCCCGGCAGGATATGCTCGCGGTAGACGGGATCGCCGCTCACGATGGCGGCGAGAGCCCGCGTCGCGGGGATGCCGAGCGCGTGCATGGCTTCACTGACGATATACTCGCGCAGCACCGGCCCGAGGGCTGCCCGCCCGTCGCCGCGACGGGAATAGGGGGTCGGGCCTGCGCCCTTCAACTGGATATCGCGACGCGTGCCCTCGCGGTCGATGACTTCGCCGATCAGGATCGCCCGGCCATCGCCGAGCAGCGGCACGAACTGGCCGAACTGATGGCCGGCGTAGGCCATTGCCACAGGTTCGGCACCTTCGGGAATGCTGTTGCCGGAAAAGACCGCGGCGGCATCCCTAAGGACCGCTGCTGTATCGAGCCCGAGGTCGTCGGAAAGTTTGGTGTTGAACTTGATCAGCCAGGGTTCGGAAACCGGTGTCGGATCGACCTTCGAGAAGAACGGATCTGGCAGGCGCGCATAGCTGTTGTCGAATCGGAAAGGCGCCGGTCCCGCCGTGCGTTGCGCTGTTTCGGTCATGACTGCGCCTCCGTGGCCGCTTCTGGCGAAATACTCTCTGCCTTAGATAGGGTTCTTTGCCGGAAGGTGAAAGGTCGCTGGCGAGGATAGCCATTTTTGGGCGAGCCGGCGCGGGGGCTCGCAAGTTGCGGCCTCACGCGATAGCTTCACGCGCATTCCGTTCCAGACCGGGTAAAACCATGATCGCCAAGATACTGTCCTGCACCGCCGCCTTTTGCACGGTCCTGCTGACGTCGAGCCTGCCGTCGCGTGCGGAAACACCGGTGGCGTTCGATTTCAACATCACGCTGTCGCCGAAAGCGGCCAAGGCGCTTGCCGCGACGAAAGAGGGCATCACCTTTTCGGCGTCCTACTACGGCGACCCCAAAAAGGGAGCGGAAAAGCACGCCAACGAGGTCGGCCAGATCGATCTTGGCCAGGAAAGAACCGACCTGCCGGGCAAACCGGGCAAGGTGCATGTCAGCGGTGGCGACTTCGATGCCAAGCGGCTGAAATGGATCGACGGGCCGCTTTATGTGAACGTGAACGTGTTTTCCTCGCGCAAAAGCGGCCCGGACAATATACTGAGCTGCGATTTCATCGATACGGACGTCAAGAATGTCACCGGCCAGCCGACGACGCTCCATTGCTCGCTGATCGAGGAGAATGTCCAGACCGAGGTCAAGCCTTAGGCGTCCGGGCGTTCAGTGCCGTTCCAGCGAAGCGGCGATCTCTGCGAGCTTGGTCACGGTCGTCAGGTTGCGCGATGTCGCATGGCGAATGCAGCGCAGGCTGAGCCGCGAGCGGCCGGAGCCCTTGGGATAGTGGATATAGACCTCGCGGCCCTCGATTTTCGCCTGCTCTCCATCCGGCGCGACGAGGCTGGCGAGCGCATTCTGCGGCGGCTCCTCGGGCAGGAAATTGACCATCAGATAGCTGGGCTTGGCATCCGGGAAGGGATTGTGCGCGACGATCTCTTCAAGCTCGTGGCGATTGCGCACCATGACGCCGGGCGCTTTTCCGAGGATGTGGCCGAGCGCGTCGTTCAGTTCCCGCCCGGCTTCCTCTTCGGAGAGGTCGCTGCGGAAGACGACATTGCCGGTCTGGATATAGGTTCGGACATCTTCGAAGCCGATGTTCTCGCAGAGCGATTTCAGCTCGCTCATCAGGAGCCTGCCCGTGCCGCCGACATTGACGGCACGAAGGAGTGCGATGTGGACACCCATGATCGACCTCGATCCGATATATTCGAATCACTGTGTTATAGGGCGCTTCGCCGTTTCCGCAAAGATGGCCTGTTGCTGGTCCTTACATCTTCCCAGCGACCTTGATGGCGAAGGCGTATTCGAAGGCGATCTCCTCCAGCCGCTGGAAGCGGCCTGAAGCGCCGCCATGGCCGGCATCCATGTTGGTCTTCATCAGGATCGGCTCGGAGCCGGTGGTTTTTTCCCGGACCCGTGCGACCCATTTGGCCGGTTCCCAATAGGTAACGCGCGGATCGGTGAGGCCGCCGAGCGCCAGGATGGCGGGGTAGGGCTTTGCCCCGACATTGTCGTAGGGGCTGTAGGCCGCCATGCGCTCGTAGGCCGATTTGTCCTCGATCGGATTGCCCCATTCCGGCCATTCCGGCGGGGTGAGCGGCAGAGTGTCGTCGAGCATGGTGTTCAGCACGTCGACAAAGGGAACGGCGGCGATGATGCCCTTGAATTTCTCCGGCGCCATGTTGGCGACGGCACCCATCAGCATGCCGCCGGCCGAGCCGCCTTCGGCGACGATGTTTGCGTAAGACGTGAACTTCTGTTGATTCAGATAGTCGGCCGCGGCGATGAAGTCCTTGAAGGTATTGGTCTTCTTCTCCATCTTGCCGTCCTCGTACCACTGGAAGCCCTTGTCCTTGCCCCCACGGATATGGGCGATGGCATAGACGAAGCCGCGGTCGGCGAGCGACAGGCAGTTGGTATTGAAGGAAGCCGGGATCGAGATGCCATAGGCGCCGTAGCCATAGAGCAGGCAAGGCGCCGAACCGTCGAGGGGTGTATCTTTCCGGTAAAGCAGGGTGACCGGAACCTCGGCGCCGTCCCAGGAAGGGGCCATGACGCGGCGGGTGACGTAGTCGTCCGGATTGTGGCCGGAGGGCACGTCCTGCGTCTTCAGAAGCGTGCGCTCGCGGCTCGCCATGTTGTAGTCGAAGAGCTGCGAAGGCGTCGTCATCGAGGAATAGGAGAAGCGGATGACGTCGGTGTCATATTCGGCAGCCCCCGAAAGGCCGAGCGAATAGGCTTCTTCGGCAAAGGCGATGGCGTGCTCCTCACCGGTGGCGCGGTCGCGGATCTTGATCTGCGGCAGGCCGTTTTCGCGCTCCAGCCAGACGAGATGGCGGGCGAAGGCCATGTGGCTGATGATCAGCCGGCCTGGCGTATGCGGCACCACATCCTTCCAGTTATGGCGGTCCGGCGCGTGAACCGGCGCTTCCATGATCTTGAAATCCTTGGCGCCATCGGCATTGGTCAGGATGTAGAAGACATCGCCGCCCTCGGTCATCGAATATTCGAGCCCGGTCTCGCGCGGCGCGACGATCTGCGGCTTGGCCGTCAGGTCCGAGGTCGGGATGAGACGGTATTCGCTGGTCTCGTGGTCGTGGATGTCGATGTAGATGAAATCGTCGAGCATCGAGCCGCCGACGCCCATGAAGAAGCCGGGGTCCACTTCCTCATAGACCAGCCGGTCGGAGGATTGCGGCGTGCCGATGATGTGGTGGAAGATTTTCGACGGGCGGTGGTTGTCGTCGAGCACGGTGTAGAAGAAGCTCTTGCCGTCCGGCGCCCAGGCGCCGCCGCCGCCGGTGTTTTCGATGATGTCGGAGAGGTCTTCGCCGGTCGCGAGATCGCGCACCCGCAGCGTGTAGTATTCCGAGCCCTTGTCGTCATAGCCCCAGATGCCGCGGCTGTGATCTGTCGAATGATCGAGCCCGGCGAGGCGGAAATAGGCCTTGCCTTCCGCTTGCCTGTCGCCGTCGAGCAGCACAGAGCGTTCGCCGCCGTTGCGGGGCTCGCGGAAATAGCGCGGCTGCTCGCCGCCGGTGACGTAGGAGGTGCCGTAGGCGAAGGGTCCGTCCTTCATCGGAACGGAGCTGTCGTCCTCCTTGATGCGGCCCTTCATCTCGGCAAACAGCGTCTTCTGCAGTGCCTCGGTGTCGGCCATGGCCGCCTTCATATAGGCGTTCTCGGCTTCGAGATGGGTGCGGATATCGGGGTTGAGGATCGACGGGTCCTTGAACATCGCCTGCCAGTTGTCGTCGCGCAGCCAGGCGTAATCGTCGGTGCGGGTAATGCCGTGGCGGGTATCGGTGACCGGTTTTTTCGGAGCGACGGGAGCGGCGGGAAGGTTCTTGAAGATGGACAAGCAATGTCTCCGGCGATGCGAGAAGTGTGGCTTTCGAGATAGAGGCGGGGCAGGGCGGGTTCAAGGAAAAAGAGGAGGCAAGACGACGAGGGTGAGAAAGAAGCTCTTCGCCCGCCCCCCTTTCCACCTCGCCGGCAAGCCCTACATTGTCCGCGAGGACAAACGGAGGAGATCACGATGAACGTTTCAACCTGCCTGTGGTATGTCGACGATGCCGAGGAGGCCGCGAATTTTTATGTGTCGCTGATCCCCAATTCGAAGATGGGCCGCATCACGCGCTATCCGAGCGACGGCGGCGCGGCGAGGGCCGGGGGCGTGGCGACGGTGGAATTCGAACTCGACGGCCAGGCCTATTTCGGGCTGAACGGCGGTGAGCCGGCGCCATACAGCCATGCCATGTCCATCTCGGTGGTCTGCGATACGCAGGCCGAGGTCGACCGCATCTGGGATGCGCTGCGTGATAACGGCGGGCAGGAGGTGCAGTGCGGCTGGATCACGGATCGCTGGGGCGTCCGCTGGCAGATCGTTCCGAAGGTGATGTACGAGGTGCTTGGCAGCAGCGATCGTGCCGCAGCAGGGCGCGCCTTCCAGGCCATGCTGAAAATGGTCAAGCTCGACGGCGACGTCATCGCAAAGGCCATTAGCGGCGAGTGAGGGCGAGGACACGCCCTTCCGCCGGCCGCAATGGTCGATACAGGCTTCGGAAGCACGAGGAGTCATCGGCGCCGTCGCGCGTTTGCGCGCGATCGGCGACGGCTCCCGCGGTCTGCGCCGGAGGGGTTTTGCCTGCGCCTCGGGTTTTGCACATGCAGCATGCAGCCTCTCGAACTTAACGTAAATTTAGGGCGCTTGGGCGAGTCTACCGGCCATCGGGCGCAATGCAGCGCTTTTGCGGGCATCATGCCCTTTTCCCTTTATCTTCGTTCAGCATGCGGGGGCCTGCGGCCCGCGCCGGAGTTCGTCCATGACGTTTCGCAATCTTTCCATTCTCCAGAAGATCGGCCTTGTCGTCTTCGTGATGGGCCTGTCCTCGCTGGTCATCGGCCTTGTCGGCGCCCGCGGTATTTCGGCCCTTGAGGCGGCGATGGTTTCCGTCGGCGCCAAGGAGGAGGTCGCCCGCGAGGCGATGGACCTGCGCGTCGATATCATCGCCATCAGCCGCATGACCTACCAGCTCGCTGCCGCGCCCGAAAAGGCCGCCGATTTCCGCGCCGAGGCCGAAAAGCGCTCCGGTGAAATGCTGGCCCGCCTGCCGAAGATCGAGTCAACTGCAGACGAGACCGAGCGCCGGCAGCTCGCCAAGATCCGCGAGACGCTCGACAGCTATTTCGCCAATATCCGTGCGATGGTCGATGTCGCCGCCGCCAATCCGGCCGATGGCGCGGCTATCAAGGCTGCACTCGGCGTCGCACTTGACGGCCAGAAGGTCGTGACCGCAGCCGTCAAGGAATACAGCACTTATTCCGGCGAGGCACTGGCCGGCGCCCGCAGCGCCGCCCTTGCCGAATCCACCACGGCGATGATGATCGATGCGGCTGCCGTCGTTGCCTGCATCGTCTTCGGCGCCGCCGTCAGCCTGCTCGTCGCCCGCCGCGGCATCGCGGCACCGGTGCGCGGCCTGACCGCCGCCATGAGCCGTCTGGCCGAGGGCAATCTCGGCGAGACCGGCGCGGATGCCACCCGCAAGGACGAGATCGGCGAGATGGCCCGCGCCGTCGAGGTGTTCCGCACCAATGCGCTCGCCATGCGCGACATGAAGGCCCAGGAAGAGGCGCTGCACGCCCGCAGCAGCGACCTGCAATCGAGCATCAGCACGGTGGTCGCTTCCGCCGTTGCCGGCGATTTCACCGGCCGCATCCGCAAGGATTACGGCAATGCCGACCTCAACCGCTTTGCCGGCAGCGTCAACGAGCTGGTCGGCAGTATCGACAGCGCCGTTTCGGAAGTGCGCCGTGTCATCGCCGCCCTTGCCGATGCCGATCTGTCGCAGAGCATGGACGGCAACTATCAGGGCGCTTTCGCCGAGCTGCAGAACAACGTCAACACGACGATGGTGACGCTGCGCTCGACCATGAGCAACGTGCGCGGCTCCGCCGGTACGATCAAGGACAGCTCGGCCGAGCTGTCGTCCGCTGCCAACGATCTTTCCAAGCGCACCGAGCAGCAGGCTGCGGCGCTTGAGGAAACGGCAGCGGCTCTCGACGAGATCACAGCGACGGTGCGCACCTCTTCCACCCGCGCCAACGAAGCCCGCGACATGGTGCGCGAGACCAAGGACAGCGCCGGCAAATCGGGCGAGATCGTCCGCAGCGCCGTCAGCGCCATGGGCCGCATCGAGGATTCTTCCAGCCGCATCGGCCAGATCATCGGCGTCATCGACGAGATCGCCTTCCAGACCAACCTGCTTGCCTTGAACGCGGGCGTGGAAGCCGCACGTGCCGGTGAGGCCGGCCGTGGTTTTGCGGTCGTGGCGCAGGAGGTGCGGGAGCTTGCCCAGCGCTCCGCCAATGCGGCGAAGGAGATCAAGACGCTGATCAGCGCTTCGGCGAGCGAAGTCGAGACTGGTGTTTCGCTGGTCAAGGCGACCGGCGATGCGCTGGTGGAGATCGAGCGGCTGGTGCTCAGGGTCAACGATCACGTCGAATCGATCGCGACGGCGGCGCGCGAGCAGTCGACGGCGCTGGCCGAGATCAACACCTCGGTCAACCATATGGACCAGATGACCCAGAAGAACGCCGCCATGGTCGAGGAAACCACGGCCGCCAGCGAAACGCTGGCAGAAGAAAGCCGCCAGTTGCAGAGCTTGCTAGCACGGTTCAAGCTGGAAGGCGGCGGCAACGCGCTTTCGGCGATGGCGCATCGGATGCGCAACGCGGCGTAATACCGGTTGGTTTTGAAGATGGTGTTCGGCCCTGCCTTGCGGTGGGGCCGAATGCGTTTTGGGGGGAGAGTTTTTGCGATCAGCTACGGAGGTAGATCCACGGCCACGGCTCGAGGCTGAGGATGACCATCCATCAGCCTCTCCTATGCCTCCAGCTTCAACCCGATCCCCCACGGGTCCACCAGCGAATACCTGTCGCCAGAACGCGTCACCGGAATTTCCAGCTTCTCCAGCGCGGCCAATGCGGATTGCAGCTTCACCGGGTCATTGAACCGGATCGTGTAGTCCGACAATCCCGTCATATTCTCCGCACGCTTCGGCGCACCACGCGAATTCCAGATATTGGCGCCGATATGGTGGTGATACCGGCCCGATGCGAAGAAGCTGGCGCCCGGATAGGTCGCCATCAGGTCCAGCCCGAGCACATCGCGGAAGAACGTGTTGGCTTCCGGGATATTCGACACCTGCAGGTGGATGTGGCCGATGGCGGTGCCGTCCGGCATGCCGTCCCATTTGTCCTTCGGCGCGGCGTCGTAGATCGCCTGCAGATCGAGCGGCAGCGTCGCCATCTTCACCATGCCGTCCGGCTGGTAATCCCATTCCTCCCGCGGGCGGTCGCGATAGACCTCGATGCCGTTGCCTTCGGGGTCGCCGAGATAGATCGCCTCGCTCACCAGATGGTCGGAGGCGCCCTGCAAGGGCACGTTGTTGTGGGCGATATGGGCGAGCCAGCGGCCAAGCTCGAGCCTGTCCGGCATCAGGAAGGCGGTGTGGAACAAGCCCGGCGCGTTGCGCGGCGCAAAGGCGGCGTTGCCTTCGGTGGTCAGCGTCAGGAGCGGATGGCCGCCAACGCCGAGCACTTCGCCGGATGCCGTCTTTTCGATCGGCTTCAGCCCCATGATCTGCTGATACCAGGCGGAAATCATCGGCAGGTCGCGCACGACAAGGTGCGAATGATCGATATAGGCGGGCATGTCGATCGCGTGGGTCGGGTCGGTCATCGGGGTGCTTTCTGCGCTTGCGGTCTTCGGGACGCCGGTCGCGGCAAGGGCGGCGGCCGAGGCCTTGAGGAAATCGCGTCTGTCGAGGTCTGTCATCGGCTTGTCCTTTTATCGAGCCGAATATGGCCTTTCGGCCAAGCCGGCGAAAGAGCCGGGATTGGAGATGGATCGTTCTCTGTTTGAAGACGATCGTTCACGATCATAACCGCTTGTTCCAGTTGCAAATCCGGCCTTATACTCGGCTTGACCTGCATCAACACGGGCAGGCGGATTCTCTTGGTAGAAGAGAAGGAGCGGACAACGTGTGTTCCGCTGTCAGGCCGCATCCGTCGCGGCAAGCAAAGGAGAATGTGATGTATTCCAAGATCGTCGTGCCGATTGCCATGGATCAGCTGGAGCACGGGGAAGCCGTCCTCGAACGGGCAAAATCGCTGCTCGATACCGGCGGCGAGATCATTCTCCTCAATGTCGTCGAGGACCTGAATGCCTATGCCCAGGGCTACATGATCGTCGATTTCCCGCTCGAAGTGATCGACGCCTCGCGCGACCACGCCGAAAAGACGTTGAAGGAGCTGAAGGCCAAGCACAATGTACCGGGCCGCGTCGAAATCCGCATCGGCGGTGCTGCCGGCGTGATCAACACCTTCGCCGAGGATGAAAATGCCGATCTGGTGATCATCGCCTCGCATCGTCCGGGCATGATCGATTATTTCATCGGCTCCACCGCCAGCCGCGTGGCCAGCCATTGCAAATGTGCGGTGCTAATCGACCGGTGAATGGATGGTGCGGCAAACGCCGTCGCCGCCCTCAATCCACCCGCACCCCGTAGATCTTGTCGATCGCTTCCTGCGTGCGCGGCCCGAAGCCGCCGTCGATGGGGCCGGTGTAGATGAGCTGATCGCGCAGCCGCCGTTGCAGCGCCTTGCGGAAGCCCGACGACCAGTTGCCGCTGTTGTCGCGCATCTGGTCGCGGCTGAAACCGGCGCCGTGGCGCAGCGCCTTTTCCATCCATTCGGCCGCTTGCGCCGCATCGGCATCGATGCCGAGACCCTTATCGTAGAAATTGGCGATGTTGTTGAAGGCGATGGCATCGCCGCCGTCGGCCGCTCGGCGGTAATAGTCGAGCGCCTGGCTGTAGTCCTGCACTTCGCCTTCGCCGGTCTCGTAGGCAAAGCCGATATTGGTAAGCGCCGTGGCGTTCCCCGCGTCGGCGGCGCGGCGGTAAAGCTCCATGCCCTTTGCCACGTCCTTTTCGACGCCGAGGCCGGAATAATACATATAGCCGAGACCGTTGATGGCATCGGCGTTGCCGTATTTTTCGGCCGTTTCGTACCATGTGAGCGCGCCGGGCAGATCGGCCGGGCCGCCGATGCCGTTCAGCATGAAATTGGCGATGTTGGCCATGCCGACCACATTGCCGGCTTCGGCGGCGCGCAGATACCAGCCGCGGGCCGCCGCTATGTCGCGCGGCACGGTGTTGCTGGTTTCGAGCAGGAAGCCGGCATCGTTCATGGCGCGGGTGTTGCCGCCATCGGCCGAGCGGCGATACCATTCGAGGGCGGCTGCATCGTCCTCCGGCACGCCGCGGCCGGAATCGTAGAAATAGGCGACGTTGAACATCGCCCAGGCATTGTTGCGGCCGGCCGCCTCGCGGTACCAGCGCAACGCTTCCGTCGCATCCTGCGCGATGCCCTCGCCATTGTCGTAGGCATAGGCGACGGCGGCATAGGCGGCGGGGTAGCCGCGATCGGCAGCGCGGCGATAGAGCGCCAGCGCCCCGACATAATCCTGCATCTTCTCCTTGGCGCGGCCGTATTGATAGATGAAGCGCAGGGTGTTGGGTTTCGTGCGGTTCGCGGCCTCGCAGGCTGCAAGCGCCTTTGCCCCGTCGAGGCTTGAGAATTCGACCGCCGGGATCGCCGTGACCCGGTCATGATCGAGCGGATCGGCCGCCAGTGTATCGCAGGGATCGGCTCCGACGCGCACCACATGCGGCGTCAGCGGCTTGACGGTGTCGGCGGAACTGGCATCGCGCTTGTTGGCGGCCGGCGGGGCGGAGGCGGCGGGGGCGGGATAGGCGCCCGGCTGGCTCTGCGCCGCGGCGACATCGAGCCCCATCTGCGCCGCAAGCCCGGCAAGCGCCAGTGCCGTTGCAAACCGTTTGGCGTTTCTGACCATGATATTTCCCCACGTTCTGACGGTATTGTGGTGAAAACCGCAGGCCGTGCAAGTCACCGGGGAAACAGCGGGGTCTTCGCTTCGCCGCGAAAAACAGGCGCATACGGTTTCGCCTTGTTTCAATTCTTGATGCTGTCATCGCCGGTTGATGTTGTTTCGGTAACTTCGCCTGTGGCAGATTAGGCATGATTGCAGGCCCGGTCTCCGGGAGAAAAGAGAAGGAACCCGATGCAGATACCCGGCGTGAAGTGGAACTATGACAGGTCGGAGCTGATTGCCGACGGCGTCGTCCACGGCATCGGGCTGGTCTTTGCGCTGGTCGGCGTCACTGCGCTGATCTTCTACGCCACCGTCTGGGCCTCCGCCGGCCAGCTGGCTGCCGCCTGCATCTATGGCGCGGGACTGGTGACGACGCTGTCGGTCTCTCTTATGTACAATCTCTGGCCGGTTTCTAAAACCAAGGGCTGGCTGCGGCGCTTCGATCATTCCTCGATCTTCATCCTGATCGCGGCGACCTACACTCCCTTCCTGCAGCGCGGCTGGACCGATCCCTTCCTATTCGGCATGCTGATCTTCATCTGGGCGATCGCGCTTTTCGGGGTTTTCATCAAATGCGTCTTTCCCGGCCGCTTCGACAGGCTGGCGATTGCGCTTTACCTCGCCATGGGCTGGAGCGGCGTGTTTGCGGCCGAACCGCTGCTGGCGAAGCTCAGCCCTCTCACGCTGGCGCTGATCGTCATCGGCGGCGTCATCTATTCGCTGGGCGTGATCTTCCATGTCTGGGAAAAGCTGCGCTTCCAGAATGCGATCTGGCACGGCTTCGTCGTCGCCGCCGCTGCGGTCCATTACGGCGCGGTGGTGACCTGCATCAGCGGCGGTGTGATCTGATCCGGTGGAAAGCCGCCGGTTTTCCTTGAACTCGGCGTCCCCCTATCCTATCCCTTGAGGGCCGGCGGTATTGGCCGTCGAGGCATAGAGGGGACATTTCAGATAGATGCCGGCCACGAGCCTGACCTTTTTTGTCCTGTTGTCGCCCTTTATTGCCGCGGCGCTCGCGCCGTTGGCGACGCGGCTTCTGGGGCATCGGGCGGCCTGGCTGCTGGCGCTTGTGCCGGCCGGAATCTTTCTGCATTTCACCCGATTTTCCGCTGATGTCGCGGGTGGCGGAACTACCGCCGAGGGCTATGACTGGATACCCTCTCTCGGGCTTCGCTTCTCCTGGCTGATCGACGGGCTGTCGCTGACTTTCGCCCTCATGATCTCCGGCATCGGCACGCTGATCGTGCTTTATGCAGGCGGCTATCTGAAGGGGCATGCGCAGCAGGGGCGGTTCTTCGCCTATATCCTGCTGTTCATGGGCTCGATGCTCGGCGTCGTCGTGTCCGACAGCCTGTTTTCGCTCTTCGTCTACTGGGAGCTGACCTCGATCACCTCCTTCCTGCTGATCGGCTTCGAGCATGAACGCACGGCCGCGCGCCGGGCCGCGTTTCAGGCGCTGGTGGTCACCGGCGGCGGGGGCTTGAGCCTGCTCGCCGGGCTGCTGATGATCTGGAATATCACCGGCATCGCCGATCTCTCGGGGCTTCTGGCGTCGGGCGAAACGCTCCGCTCCGCGCCGCTCTATCCGGTTATCCTCGTGCTGATCCTCGGCGGCGCCTTTACCAAGTCGGCACAGTTTCCCTTCCATTTCTGGCTGCCCAACGCCATGGAAGCACCGACGCCGGTGTCCGCCTACCTGCACTCGGCGACCATGGTGAAGGCCGGCGTCTATCTCGTGATGCGGCTGTTTCCGGTCATGGGCGGCACCGTTCTGTGGGAGACGATCCTGCCGCTCTTCGGCGGGGTGACGCTGGTTTTTGGGGCGGTTCTTGCCGTCCGCCACGTCGATCTGAAGATGATGCTCGCCTATACGACCATGGCCTCGCTCGGTCTGCTGGTGATGCTGACGGGGCTCGGCAGCGAACGGGCCATCGATGCGGCTGTGCTCTATCTGGTGGCGCATGCGCTGTTCAAGGGGGCGCTGTTCATGGTGGCCGGCATCATCGACCACGAGACCGGCACGCGCAACCTGACCAAGCTCGCCGGCCTCGCCCGCGCCATGCCGCTGACCTTCGCCATCGCCATGGTGGCGGCACTTTCCATGGGCGGCCTGCCGCCTTTCCTCGGCTTTGTCGCCAAGGAGGAGATTTATGCCGCGCTGACGGCGGGTGATTCAGCGCTGATGCTTGCCTGCGCGGCGGCGGTGCTCGGCAACGCGCTGATGTTTGCCGTTGCTTTCGCGGTCGCGTTGAAGCCGTTTGTCGGGCCGGTTCTCCCTTCTCCCCAACGGGGAGAAGGTGGCTCGAAGAGCCGGATGAGGGGGACGGCTGGCTCGGAGCAAGTGGCAACACCCCCTCATCCGCCCTCCGGGCACCTTCTCCCCGTTGGGGAGAAGGGAGAACCGCATGACCCGCCGGTGCTGCTGTGGCTCGGGCCGGCTCTCATGGCGCTGGGCGGGCTGCTGACGGCATTGTTTGCCCCTGCCTTCCACGCCGCCATTTCCTCGCCGATGGCATCGGCGGTGGCCGGTGAGACGCATGTGATCGATCTGCTGCCCGTGCCGCACTGGAGCCTGCCGCTGGCCCTGTCGCTGGTGACCATCGCCATCGGCGTCGGCTTTTATCTTGTGCTCGCCCGTATCAGGGCCGGCGTGGCGAAGGGGCTCGATATCCTCGGCTGGGGGCCGGATCGGGGGTTCGATCAGGCGATTGCCGGGCTTGTTCGGTTTTCCGTCGGCGTCACCAGACGTCTGCAGCCGGGCCGGCTCGACAGCTATATGACGGTGACCTTCGTGCTTCTGGCGCTGGTGCTGCTGGTGCCGCCGGCCGTCTATGGCGAGTTCGCCCGCGCGCCGCTGTTTCCGGCCCATATTCCCTGGCATGAGCTTGCCATCATCCTGCTTGCGGTCATCGGCCTGCCGGCGGTGGTACTGGCCAAAAACCGGCTGACGGCGATCGTATCCCTGGGCATCCAGGGCTTTGCCGTGGCGATGATCTTCCTGCTTTACGGCGCGCCCGATCTCGCCTTCACCCAGTTTATGGTCGAGACGCTCTCGGTCGTCATCCTGACGCTGGTGATGACGCGGCTGCGGTTGTCCCCCTCCGACAGGCGACCGCTTTCGCAGGTGCTGCCGGATGCGGCGATCGCCATCGCCTGCGGCCTCGGCATGATGTTGTTCCTGATGAAGGTCACGGAGGCGCCGTTCGATTCGTCGCTGTCGGATTTCTTCGAGCGCTTCTCCAAGCCGCTCGCCCATGGCGGCAATATCGTCAACGTCATCATCGTCGATTTTCGCGGCACCGATACGCTCGGCGAAATCGCCGTGGTGATGGTGGCGGCGCTGTCGATCCTGTCGCTGATCCGTGTGCGGGCAGGGGCCTTGCGGCGGCCGGATGATCCGGCCGAAACCGATGGAGGGCGCCGATGAACTCTCTCATCCTGCGGACCATTGCGCCGGTGCTGGTGAGCCTGATGGTGCTGTTTTCCATCTTCGTGCTGCTGCGTGGCCACAATGAGCCCGGCGGCGGTTTTATCGGCGGGCTGATCGCCGTTGCCGCGCTTTCGATCTACGGCATCGCCTTCGGGGTCGGGGCGGTGCGCCGGGCGCTTCGCTTTCATCCGGCGACCATTGCCGGCGCGGGCCTGATGCTTGCGACGCTTTCGGGGCTGGTCTCGGCTTTGTTCGGTGCACCCTTCATGACCGGCCTTTGGGTGACGCCGGTCATCTTCGGTACGGAAATTCCGCTGGCGACGGTGATGAGCTTCGATATCGGCGTCTATCTCGTGGTCGTCGGCGCCATCGGCGCGGTGGCGCTGTCGCTCGAGGAAGAGGAGGACGACGCGTGATGGAGCCCGTATTTGCCGTCCTGACCGGCCTGTTCTTTGCCTTTGCTGTCTATCTGATGCTGTCGAAGTTCATCATACGCGTGCTGCTCGGCGTCGCGATCCTTGGCAATGCCGTCAACCTGCTGATCTTCATCAACGGCCGGCTGCTGCGCGAGGTGCCGCCGGTGTTGGCGGCGGGACTGGACGTGCCGGCCGGGCCGGTCGCCAATCCGCTGCCGCAGGCGCTGATCCTGACGGCGATCGTCATTTCCTTCTCGTTCTTCGCCTTCCTGCTGGTCCTGTCCTGGCGCGCCTATGAGGCGCTCGGCACCGACAACACCGACCGCATGCGTCTGGCCGAACCGGAGACATCCCCCTTGCCGCCGGAAGGATATTGAGACGGCATGGCCTCTTCCCCCATCGATCTCTCCCTTGCCCTCGTGACCGCCGCGCCGGATGCCGCCGACTGGCTGGTCGTGCTGCCGGTGGCGCTTTGCATCGCGACAGGCGCACTGCTGACCATGTTACGCGGCCGGCCGGCCTTGCAGGGCGGGCTGGCGGTGTTTTCGCTTGCCGTCCTCGTGCTTCTGAATATTGGGCTCGTCTCCCATATTTCGGCGTCGGGGCCGGTGACGATGATGATGGGACGCTGGCTGCCGCCCTTCGGCATCGCCTTTACCGCCGATATGGCGGGCGCGCTGTTTTCGCTGAGCGGCTCCGTCGTGGCGCTGGCCGCGGGCGTTTATTCACTCGGCGATATCAACGAGAAGGGGCGGCGGCACGGCTTCTATCCCTTCCTGATGCTGCTGATGGCCGGCGTTTCCGGCGCGTTCCTGACAGGCGATATCTTCAACCTCTATGTCTGGTTCGAGGTTCTGCTGATCTCCTCCTTCGGCCTCATGGTCATCGGCTCGGAGGATCGCCAGATCGACGGCGCGGTGAAATACGGCTTCCTCAACCTCGTCGCCACGACACTGTTCCTGATCGCCACCGGCTTCCTCTACGGCATCTTCGGCACCCTCAACATGGCTGACATCGCCCGCAAGGCAGCAGGCTTTTCCGGCACCGCGCCGCTGATGACGCTTGCCACGCTCTACGTCTTCGCCTTCGGCATGAAGGCGGCGGCGTTTCCGGTGAATTTCTGGTTGCCGGCCTCCTACCACACGCCGCGCATCGTGGTGTCGGCGCTGTTTGCCGGTCTGCTGACCAAGGTCGGCATCTATGCGCTGCTGCGCACCGGCATCATGCTGTTTCCCGCCGAACGGGCCGGCCTATCCGGCGTGATCGCCACTGTGGCGGTGCTGACGATCATCAGCGGCGCGCTGGGGGCCCTGGCGCAATCGGATATGCGGCGGCTGCTCGGCTATCTCGTCGTTTCCGGCATCGGCGCGATGCTGGCGGGCCTGAGCCTCGGCACTGTCGAGGCGGTGGCCGGCACGATCGTCTATGGCGTGCATTCGATGCTGGTCATGGGCGCGCTCTATCTTGCCATCGGCCTTGCCGGACGCGCTGCGGGCACTTTCGAGATCGGTGGGGCAGGTGGGCTCTGGCAGCGGCAACTGCCGCTTTCGGCGCTGACGCTGGTGCTGTTCTTCGCCGTCTCCGGCCTGCCGCCGTTTTCCGGCTTCTGGCCGAAGCTGATGCTGGTGAAAGCGGCGCTGGCGGATGGCGCGGGCTGGCTTGCGGCCGCGCTGCTGATCGGCGGGTTCCTGACCACCATCGCCACCGGCCGGTTCTTCCTCATCGCCTATTGGCGGCCTTCCTCTTCTCCCCAGCGGGGAGAAGGTGGCCCGAAGGGTCGGATGAGGGGGAATACTGGCTCTGAACTCGCGGAAATACCCCCTTATCCGCCCTTCGGGCACCTTCTCCCCGCTGGGGAGAAGGGACAAGCGGCGGCTCTTCTGCCCGTTGCCTTGCTCACGCTCGCCAGCATCCTGATCGGTCTCTATCCCGAGCCGCTGATTGCGGCGGCAAAGACGGCGGCTGAGGGGTTGGTGACGCCATCCGCCTATATCGGCTCGGTCTTTGGAGGGGAGCCATGAGGCGCGCCGGCATCGTTCTTTTCCTGACCATCGTCTGGCTTGCCGTCACCGGCAGCCTGACGGTTGCCAACCTCTTGCTCGGCCTTGTCGTGGCACTGCTCTCGCTCGGCATCACCCGCGCCCATGTCTCGGAAACGTCGCTGAAGGTGCGCCCCATCGCGGCCCTGCGGCTGACACTGCTGTTCCTCAAGGAACTGGCGCTGTCGGCCTACCGCGTCGCGCTGCAGGTGGTGACGCCGCGGCTGGCGCTGAAGCCCGGCATCTTCGCCTTTCCGCTGACGGTGAAGCGGGATTTCGAAATCACGCTTCTTGCCAACCTCATCACCCTGACGCCGGGCACGCTCTCCGTCGATGTCTCCGAGGATCGCAAGACGCTCTATGTCCACGCGCTCGATTGCGCCGATCCGGCAGCGCTCCGGCGCGATATCGCCGACGGTTTCGAGCGCCGTATCCGGGAGGCCTTTCCGTCATGACGCCGGATGCGATCCTTCAAGCCGCAACCTCGCTTGCGCTTCTGCTGCTCTCCGCCGGCCTGGTGGTGACGGTGATCCGCATCATCCGCGGCCCGACGCTGCCGGACCGCATCGTCGGCCTCGACATGCTGGTCGCCATCGCCATCGGCCTGATCGCGGCGGTGGCGATCCGCACCGGGGTCGATCTCTATGTCGATATCGCCATCGCGCTCGGCCTCGTCGGTTTCCTCGCGACCGTCGCCTTTGCGCGGTTCGTGCTTGCCAGGGGGCTGTCGCCGGAAGACGAGGCGATCAAGCCGCACGCGAGCGCCAAGAGCCTTTCGGCGTCGCGCAAGGGCGCGGGCCATCGCGAGCGGCCCGCACGCCGCAAGGGGAGACGCTGATGCCGGGCGGTTTCGAAATGGTGGGGGCTCTTGTCCTGTCGGTCGTCGTCGTCCTCGGCGGCATCTTCGCCTTTCTGGCGGCGCTCGGCGTGCTGCGGTTTCCTGATCTCTACACCCGCATGCATGCGGCCTCGAAGGCAGGCACGGTGGGCTCGAGCCTGCTCCTGATCGCCGCCGGCCTGCATGCCGGCGATCTCGCCATTCTGTTCCGCTCGCTCGCAGGCGTTGTATTCTTACTGATGACGGCGCCGGTTGCGGCGCATCTGCTCGCCAAGGCGGCGCACCGGGCCGGCCACAGGCTCGATCGCACGTCGGTCATGGATGCACTTTCGCGCGATGCGGGAAAACCGCATCGCGACTGAGGTGCGTTTTACTCTGGGAAACGCTGTCGGCGGCCGGTCATGTTGAGAAACAATTAACCGTTTTTTCGCCGAAATAACGGCTACGCCTTGGATGGGTCACAATTCAAGATGAAGAGCGAAACGGGCGGACAAAATATTATTGGACTTTTACTGGATCAATGTTAATCGAGTAATGGCAAAGTGTCCTTGGTCATATTACTTGAAACTGAAATTCCATTAAGGGTTGAATTGCCGTATTTGCTTTGAGATGCCGTTGTGGCCGGCATCTTGGCGGGATGCGGCACTCGCCGGAATGATGTTCCTGTGCTGCCGGTGCGGCGTGCGATCGCGCGTTTTCGCCTGGGCGGCATGGCGGTTTGCCGACCGATGGCGCTTTCGAACAAGAAAAAGTTGCAGCCGCGTCCCAAGCTTCGCGGCCGGCATTGATTCCGATAGGAGAAGAAAAACATGACGGATATCCAGGCTGGCATTACGCACGACCTGCTGGTCGAACTCACGGCAGAAATCGTTGCGGCCTATGTCAGCAATCACGTCGTTCCCGTGGCCGAACTGTCGACGCTGATCGGCGACGTTCACGCCGCGCTCAACAATACCGGCACGCCGGCCCCGGTGGCCGTTGCCGTCGAAAAGCCGAAGCCGGCCGTGTCCGTCCGCAAGTCGGTCCAGGACGACCAGATCACGTGTCTCGAATGCGGCGGCAATTTCAAGTCGCTGAAGCGTCACCTGATGACCCATCACAGCCTGTCGCCGGAAGAATACCGCGAAAAGTGGGAACTGCCGGTCGATTACCCGATGGTTGCTCCGGCCTATGCCGAGGCGCGTTCGCGCCTTGCCAAGGAAATGGGCCTCGGCCAGCGCCGCAAGCGCGGCGCCAAGTAAGGCATAGACCCGCGTATTGCGGATGCAAGAATGAGGGCGGCGAACTCGGCGTTTCGCCGCTTTTACCCCCTCTGTCAGCGATGCTGACATCTCCCCCCTTGAGGGTAGGGCTATCGCATATGGTTTGACGGCTGCGGCGGCTCCCCTTCTCCCCCGCGGGGAGAAGGTGCCCGAAGGGCGGATGAGGGGGTATCTCCGCAAACTCAGAGCCAGCGGCCCCCTCATCCGGCCCTTCAGGCCACCTTCTCCCCGCGGGGGAGAAGGGAAAACCCAGTCGCTCTTCCGTATGGGATAGCCCTGCCCTCAAAGGGGGCGATCGGGAACGAGAGGCTGACCCCAGCCAATCTCCCGCTTGAGGGGGAGATGCCCGACAGGGCATAAGGCCCCGCAAACGCCGAATTTCCCCTTTCATTCCCGTGCCTCACCGAACACACGGCTGCCCGCTGCCGGCAGCGCGTCTCTATTCTTCAGGGGTGAGGAAAAAATACCTATTTTGATTCAATCTCTAAGGTGAAAATTCAACGAAAACAAAAGATGATTGCAGCTTTCCCGCTTCTCTCATCCCCGTTTCCGCCCTAAGGTGTATGAAATAATTCCTATGTTAAGAGGAGTTCTGTCATGCGCCTTATCTCTCCGGAATCCCCCCATCCCCCGGCCGACGGTCGATCGCCGCTGTTTTCACCGTCGCCGCTCGAGACCAAATCGTTGTCGCCGCTTGCGGAAGTTGAGCCGGTGACGGCGGCCCAGGCGGTCGCGGGTGTGCCGGTCTCGGTGCAGATGCGCTGCCGGATCGTGCGGCAGCTGACGGCGGAGATGCTGGCGCTGGTTTCCGAGCGGGTGCCGCAGCGCCGCGACCGCCGCCGTGCCGCCTGCCATGTCCGCCAGATCGCCATGTATATCTGCCATGTGGTGCTGCAGCTGTCGCTGACCGACATCGGCACCGCCTTCGGACGTGATCGCACCACGGTCGGCCATGCCTGCAACGTCGTCGAGGACCGGCGCGACGACAAGGCCTATGACGAGTTCGTCGCCGCCATCGAGCGGGTGGTGACTTCCGTCTTCGGCGCGGCGGGGGGCGGCGAGCATGCATGATCCGGCGGCCGATCGGGCCAGGGAACAGACAGGCGAAGTTTTGCGGCTGGTTCGTTTTGTCGCCGGCCAGGGAAGGGCTGCATCCGTGGCCGTCGTTTTCGATGGGGATATGGTGCGGCTTGGCGCGGGAAAGGTGAGCGGGCAGCGGTTTTCACGGGCGGCCTTCGCCGTTGCGCTGGCCGATGGTTTGCTGGCGGAAAAGGGCGGGGCGGTTTTTGCCAGTCCGCAGGCGCCGGCCTTTCTGCGCCGGGCGCTGCTGTCGCGCGAGACCGGGTTTCAGGACCAGCATCGCGACATTGCCGAGACGGCCGATGCGGCGACGGGGATACGCTACCGCGTCAACCGCACGGAATCGCCGCTCGGGGCCATGGCGCGGCTGAAGGAGAAATCCGGTTCCGCCTTCCTGCCGCCGGAGGCGCTTGCGGCCGGCGAGCGGCTGCATGCGGATTTCACCCGCGCCGGGCTGCAGCCGAAGCTGACCATGGTTTATGAACCCCGGCTTTCGGCCACTCCAAAGGGGGCCGCGCGCAATGCCGCGGCTGATCTTTCCGATACGGCCCTTGCCGCGCGTGAGCGGGTGGCGCGGGCGATGGAGGCGATCGGGCCGGAGCTTTGCGGCGTGGCGCTCGATGTCTGCTGCTTCGAAAAAGGACTGGAGACGGTGGAGCGCGAGCGGCAATGGCCGGTGCGGTCTGCCAAGCTGATGCTCAGGGCAGCGCTGATGGCGCTTTCCCGGCACTACCAGCCGCCGGCAAGGGGCAGGCCGGCGCATCGCTGGGGGGCGGAAGGGTTTCGGCCGGAACTGCGCGATGCGGCGGTGACGCGGTAGGGGCCGTGTAGGTTGGATGGTGCGGCATATCCCTTCTCCCCGCTTGCGGGGAGAAGGTGGCCGACAGGCCGGATGAGGGGCAAAAGTCGCGGCATCCCCAGGGATGTAAATGTGCCCCTCACCCTAACCCTCTCCCCGCAAGCGGGGCGAGGGGACGACTGAGGTCACCCCAGCTTCCGCGCCGCCTCGTCCTTGATGCGCTTGACCATGGAGCGCAGGCCGTTGGCGCGCTGGGCCGTGAGATATTCGATCAGTCCCATCTGGTCGAAAAGATCGAGCGCATCGATGCCGGCGATCTCGGAAGCACGTTTGCCGGAGAAGATCGAGAGCACGATGGCGACGAGGCCGCGGACGATATGGGCGTCCGATTCGCCGTCAAAGGTCATCACCGGATCGGCGCCGCCATCCGTGTGGGTCACGAGCCAGACTTGACTGGCGCAGCCCTGCACCTTGTTGTCGGGGGTGCGGTCGGCCTCGGGCATGACCGGCAGCTTGCGGCCAAGCTCGATGACATAGCTCATCCGGTCCTGCCAGTCGTCGAGGAACGCGCAGTTGTCGATGATTTCGGAAAGCGGCGTAAGCGCGGTGGTGTTCATCTGATCCATGTCGCTCATATAGGCGATCGGACCTCGGAAGAAAAGAAAAAGCCGTGAGGGATGGGCGTTCCTCACGGCGGCCGAAGAGCGGCAGTTCAGGCAGTCTAAAAAGGGTTAGCCCTTGGGGGCGATGCGCTTTTCCGGGACGGGGATGCGCTTGACGGGCAGCGCGTCGGCTTCCGGGTCGATGGTGACGTATTGGGCCGGCGTGGCTTCAGCCGCCTGTTCGACAGCGGCGGGCTGCAAGGCAGCGGCCGGTGCGGTGGCCGGGTCTGTGATCGTGCCGGTCATGACGGCATCGCCCGGCTCGGCAAACTGGGTATCGAGGAACTGGTAGGCGATGCGGGCGCCTTCACGGGCTCGGTGGCCGAGTGCCACGAAGGTTTCGGTGCCTTTTTCGCAGACATCCGGCTTCTGCACGCAGATGGCGGATATATAGCTGAACGCCTCGGTCGCGGCCGAAACCGTATCGCCGACATCGACCTTGGGGCCGTTTTCCAGCGTCTTCGAGCCCGTGGGATCGAGAAACGGCAGAAGCACCAGCACCAGCGAGAACCAGAACGCTCCCTTGATCAGAAACCACATCGTCTTGCCCATCCTCTGTGAGTGGCAACGGGCGGTGTCCGGTCTTTGCCGGGCTTGTCGGTCCGCTTGCCTCGTGATCTCACATTACGGTGCGGTTCGAAACGCGGCTTTGCGAAAACCGGTCGCATTTGCACCGTCTTTTCTTAAAATTCGAAAGATCGGCATTTGAACGGCATTTTCATCGCATTTTATGGAACGGCGTTAAGCATCGTGGCGGGGCGGCGGGCGCAAGTGCCGATGGGGCCGGGATTTTCCCCTCCAGCGGGCTGCCGCAAGTGTTAACGTTCGAAAGAAAGACAACTAAAATCCGATGCTTACGCCCCATTAACCACAAAAGACGAAGCCCTCCGGTTTTGTTCCGGAATGGCACTTTCGCGCCGTTTGGGCGGCTTTGGTGGGCTTGGATTTATTCTTTCATTAAGCCGCCGATGCGACATTCGGAGGGTCGGCGGCGGTGTCCTGACGGCCTTTCCCAAGAGGCCCGCACACGTCCCGATCACAGTCATAATGGCGCCCATGACGGGTTCTGAAGAAAACGAATACAGGGTCGAAAGTGAGCGTATTGCGTAACATTGCCGGCAGGATGGCGTCCCGCGTGGACGACGCCGCGTGCCTCTGGCTATCGCCGCGGGCCGGCGAAACGGCCGGGCAGCGGGAGATTGCCGTCATCCGCACCATCGCCGCCATGACCCTCGTTGCCTTTCCCGCCGTTCCGCTCGCCCTTTCGGCCGTGCTGCCGGTTTCGCTGGCGCTGCCGGTCGGCGCCGGGCTCGTTGCTTCCGCAGCGCTGCTGAGTGGCGTTGGTGCGGTCGGCTATCTCCGCAGCAAGCTCTCGGGGCGCGAGGACGTCGAGACCTTTTCCGTCGCTGCCGATCCCTTCGAGCATTACAATTGCTTTGCCGGCCTGGTGACCGTGCATGACCAGCGCGGCACGGTGACCGCCGTCTGTGGCCGCGATGCGGCCGCCTATCTCGCCTGGATGCGCGATCCGTGCGGGCGGGGCTTTCTCGACCAGATCCATGTGTCGGACCGCATCCTGTTTTTGAGCGCCATCGACGGCCTGCGCCAGGGCGAGCGGCAGGCGACGGTGGAAATCCGCTTCGAACGGCCGAGCCTTTCGGTCGAGGGCGACCAGTTCGTGCATATGCGCTGCGAGATGACGGCGATCGAGGGTGCGGACCGCGCGCTTTTGTCGATCCTCGTGCAGTCCTTCGATATCTCGGCCGAAGCGCGGCTGCGGGAAGAGGCGGCGCACAAGGCGTCCGAGGCTGTCTCGGCCAATGATGCGAAATCGCGTTTCCTCGCGGCCGTCAGCCACGAGCTGCGCACGCCGCTCAATGCCATCCTCGGTTTTTCCGATATCCTGTCCGGCGAATATTTCGGCAAGCTCGAAAACGATCGCCAGCGGGAATATGTGAAGCTGATCAACCAGTCCGGCGCGCATCTGCTGTCTGTCGTCAATACCATGCTCGACATGAGCAAAATCGAGGCCGGGCGCTACGAACTGATGCCGGAACCGTTCATGGTCGCCGATGCGGTCCGGACCTGCGAGAACATGCTGGCGCTGCAGGCGCGCGAAAAGGGCGTGCAGCTGACGAGCCGCATCGTTGCCGGCGTCGGCGAGGTCAATGCCGACGAGAGGGCGATCCACCAGATCCTGATCAACCTCGTCGGCAACGGCATCAAGTTCACCGATGCCGGCGGCCTCGTGACCATCGATGCCGAAACGGCCGGCGGCATGCTGAAGCTGACCGTCAGCGATACCGGCATCGGCATTGCCGAGAACAAGCTTGCCTCCATCGGCCAGCCTTTCGTGCAGGTGCAGAACGACTATACCCGCAAATACGAGGGCACCGGCCTCGGCCTGTCGCTGGTCAAGGGCCTCGTGGCGCTGCATGGCGGTCGCTTCGAGATCGCCAGCCGTCCGGGCGAGGGGACCGCGATCAGCGTCAGCATCCCGCTCGACGGCTCCGGCATCGTCACCGGCGATCCGACCATGACGCGGGCACCGTCGACCATGGTGGAATTCCCGCCGCGGCTGAAGGAACGCACCGAATCTGACACCGCGCTTGCGCCAAGAAAAAGCGAGGGTCCGCAGCATGGCGCCGCGCAAGCGAAAACAGCCTGAGAAAAAGCGGAAGGCCGCGCCGCCTTCTATACCGATGCGTGGGCTCGGCCTTGCCGGCCGCGGCCTGGCGGCGGCGGGGCGGGCGGCGGCGCGCAATCCCGGCATCGTCGGCGGTTCCGCGTCCTTCATCGTGGTGTTCTCGTTCGTCGCGGCCAATGCGCTGTGGTATCAGCCGGGGGCGCATCCGTCGCCGTTCCTGCGCACGCGCGTCCCCTATAGCTTCCCGAACCCGGCCAGTGTCGGCGGCAATGCCACGACGCTCGATCCGAAGACGGTGACGACCTTCGTGATCAAGCGCGAGGGTGAGGTGGAGGAGCCGAGCCCGGAGAAGACCGCAACGACGGAACAGCCGGTGGAGACAGCATCCGTGCAGCCGGCACACAAGGAGCAGGCGGTTGCGCCGCAGCCGGCCGGTGACGACGTCGCCGACCTTATCGCAAGCACCGCTGCCGACGACACGGACCCGGCACTTGTCGCTGATGTCCAGAAGGAATTGATCGGCCGCGGCCTCTATACGGGTGCGGCCGACGGCAAGATGGGGCCGATGACCGAGGCGGCTATCGCCGCTTTCGAACGCAAGGCCGGGCAGCCGGTGACGGGACAGCCGACGGAAAAGCTGCTGTCGAAACTGCGCGCCGCGCGGAAGACGGCGGCGGCGAAGCCGGCCGTGCGCCCCTACGAAAAGGTGGCGGCCGGCAAGGGTGAGCTTGATCCGGTTGCCGCGGCGATCCGCCAGGCGTCCGTCGATCCGCAATATATTCCGAAGGCGGATATTCCCGCTGCCAGCGAGCTGGTGATGAATATCCAGCGCGGGCTCGTCAATCTCGCCTATGCCGAGGTGACGGTGGACGGCGTGGCGGGCGATCAGACGCGTGAGGCGATCCGCCACTTCGAGAAACACTACCGCCTGCCGCCGACCGGCGAGCCGAGCGAAACCGTGCTGCGCAAGATGAAGGATATCGGCGCGCTTTAGGCGTGGCCGATTTCCGTTTTGCACCCGCCCACGCTTGCGTGTATCAGCGGGGATGCGTCTCAAATCCGATATGGTCGTTTCCGCCCTCGTTCGCCGTGTCTTCAATGCCGGCGACTATGCCGCCGTGCTGCGCAAGGGGGCGGCGGATGCGGGCGCGATCTTCATTCGCCAGCGCAGCCGGCTGGGCGTCGAAACGCTCTATGCGCCGGCGCCGCAAAGCTTTTTCGATGAGGGAGAGACGGCCGGGCGGTTGTTCGAGCGGCGGCTGACAAGCGACGGGCCGGAGGAGATCGATGCGCTGATCGCGCGCGAGGTGCGGTTCGATCCCGACTGTTGGGTGGTGGAAATCGAGGTGGAGGAGATCGGCGATCTCTTCGACATCGCACCGTTACAGGGTTAGCGCCGCAGGGTCTTTCTATCCGTGGAGACACTGCGCGCGGCGACCTTGACCGGGTGTGTGGAGCGGGGATCGGCGGCGCGGTCGGCGGCGAGATAGGGCTGGTGCTGGTGAAAGTCCTCGCGGTCGGCTTCCAGCCAGCCGAGCAGGCGCTCGCGGGCGAGTTCCGGCGTCAGCGCCGAGATCAACGCGTCGCCGCGGGTCTTGCCGCCGAGGCGTTCGCCAAGATCGGGATAGAAGGTGCCGAGCACGAAACGCAGGTCATCCTGCGGCATGGCGAGCGCGACGAGGGTCGTGGCGAGCTGCTGGCCCGAGACGTCGAGCACCATGCGCTCGGCAAGTTCCGGCCGGCAGGAGAGGGCATCGGCCAGCGCACCCGTGAAAAGATTGATCTCGCCGAGGCGGGCAAAGCGGCAAAGCAGCGTTTCGTGAAGGCTGTCGAGCGGCGGGATGGCGAGCGGCTGCTCGGCACGATGCGGCTGCTGGCGGGCGAGCGTCTTCAGTTCGTCGCGCAGCTTTTCCTCGCGGGCGAGCCTCGTTTCATCGGTGGGCGCGGAGAGGGCGGCCTTGACCGAGGCGACGGACGGCAGGACAGGCGAGGCGGCGGTCTGGCGGCGGTCGACCAGCGCATCAACCAGCCGCACCGAGAGGTTTTCACGGCGCGCAATGGCGGTGGCGTGGGCGGGGCTGCCGGTCTTGATGATCTCGAGCAGGGTGGCGTCGTCGATTGCAGGGGCGCGGGTGAGGAAGATCGCGGCGATGGCGATCGGGGCGCTGCCGATCTGCAGGGCGACGGAGGCGGGCACATGCGGCGAGCGGGAGAGGACGGCGGCCGCCTGGCGGCGGGCCTCGTCGCTGGAGGTTTCGAACAGCGGATGGAAGAGTTCCGCGAACTGGTGGAGATCGGATTTGCGGGGGTGGCGCAGGCTGTCGAAGCTGGTGACGGTGGCAAGCAGGACGACGTCCTTGCGCCGGCTGGCCCCCAGGCTTTCCAACTCGCGAAAACGCTCCGACACGAATGCACCTACTCTTACGCAACGCCACAAGGCCGGCCGGGAAGCCGGGTGCGAGAACCCAGGGAGATCATCGGCACGGAGGGTGCCGTACCCGCGACCGCAGGATCGATGTCCGAGGAGTTGCCGCAGGAGGGAAGACTACGGGGTCATGGTTAACATCCGGTTTACCGTTGCGGCGGATGTGCCGGGGCGGGACGGCGGGAAATGCTGCAGCCTCCATCGGTGGTAGCCACCGAACGGCGTAATTCCGGCCTTCGGGCTGCGGTGATATCGTACCGGGATTTCGACTTGCGGGGACGAGAGGATGCAAGCGAGGATCGGTGGGCTGCTGGCCCTGGGGCTTCTTCTGCTGTCGGGATGCGCCGTTTCCGAGGCACCCCTGCTTCAGGATGCGGAGACCGTCGCGCCGTACCCGCTGCAATACGACTTCGTGACGCTTGACGAAAACGGCCTCGTCAAGTTCAGGGACGATGGAAAGATGGACGAGGCCATCTTCCTGCGGGATGGCAAATTCTATCGCGACCCCGGTCGCGCCGAGAGGACGGCGACGCTTTTCCCGCTGAAGGATCATCCCGAATTCGACATTCTTCGCCTTTCGGAGCCGTCCAACAACGTCTACGCGCTGGTGCAGCGCAGCGGGAACCGGATCGAGATCAGAACCGCGGACGACGGGGCTTTCCTGCCGCTTCTGCCGGCCGGGACGCCGCGGAATGCGTTCGGTGGAAACAACCTTCTGAAGGTCGCCGACGAGGCTCACCTTATGGCGGCGATGAATATCGTGGCTGCCGCGCCGAGGAAGGTGCTCTACGGCCTGCTCGCGGTTCCCTACAATGCCATTCCGGCGGAAAAGGGAGGGCTGCCCGAATCCCACAAGGCCGAGGACCCCAACGATGCGCAGCACCGCAGCCCCTTCGACATTTACATGCAGGGGCTGACGGCCGAATACGGGACCGGCGGCGCGCCGGTAAACCCGGCCTTGGCGGTTGAGGACTACCGGAAGGCGGCCGAGGCGGGGATTGCCGGCGCCATGATCGGTCTCGCGCGGCTTCTCGACGATGGCCGGGGTGTTGCGAGCGATCAGGCAGCCGCGAAGGACTGGTATCTGAAGGCTGTAAACCTGGGCGACAACAGCGCGATGCTCGCGCTTGGAAAGAAATTCCTGTCCGGAAGCGGCGTGGAGCAGGATGCCGGGCGGGCTGGCTTCTTCCTGCGGGCTTCGGCTGCGTCAGGCAATATCGAGGCCATGAACCTGCTTGCAGATCTGTTTGCGAAGGGCGACGTTTTCGGTGCGGACCGGCAGGAGCGGCTTTTCTGGCTGGTGAAGGCGGCCGAGGCCGGAAACAGGGAGGCAGCGGGCCAGCTTGCCGCTGCAATCCGGGCCGGCGATGGAACGCCACCCAATCCGACGCTTGCGGCCAAGTGGGAGAAGATCGCCAAGCCGCCGTTTCACGATGCGTATAGCGGCATGCCGGGTGCGATGTTCGCCGGATTCGGACCGCATGAACGCCAGATCTTCATGACCGGCTTTCTGGATATGCTCTGGACCTTGAACGATCGCCTCAAGGCGCAGGGGCTGGATGGCAACTGCGCCGAGGGCTATGCGATGGACAATGCGGCGGGCACGCGGGACGCCCTGTCGGACGAAATGGATGCATTTGCCAAGCAATATCCCGGTAGCAATCTCAGCGCGGCGGCAGCGGCTTTCGTGTATGAACACTGCGATGCGAGGCGCAACCTGCTTCTTCTGGATTTCTACATGCTGACATTCGGCACGATGAAAGCGCGTTATCCGCGCGATAGCGACGATACCGACATCTTTTTATGGGGAGCGCTGTCTGCGGCCGTCGAAGCGCATATCAAGGCCGAGAAATACGATACGGCCAAGTGCATCGATCACTATTTCGAGGATGATGCTGCCGACGACGAACTGAGGGACAGGGCAAAGGGTTACGACGAGGATATCGTGACCAATGTGGTGATGCGGGAACTCGACAGGTTTTGCCCGCCGTAGGTCGTTGGTGACGAGTCGCAGATCGGATGAAGCAGGGAATGAAAGCTTGGAGCCCATTCGGTCCAGTTGAACCGGATGGGCTCCAAATGATTTTCTATGACAACTCTGCGAGGCGCTTATGGGCAATTCTCGACGCCGGGAGTGCAACGCCGACGACGGTCATTGGTCTCGCCATCACGAAACTGTTCGAGAAAACGCCGCCGTTCGGCCTCTTGATCCCGATTGCGCGTCTGGTCGCGATCCCTGTTACGATCCCGATCAACATTGTCTCTGTCGCGATTGCGGTCACGGTCGACCCGGTCGTTGTTCCGGTCGCGATTGTTGTCGCGGTTCCAGTCGGGTTGGTCGCGATCACGATTACGGTCGCGGTTCCAATCCGGCTGGTTGCGATCGCGGTCGCGGCTCCAGGTTGGGCGGTTACGGTCGTATTGGCTGGGGCCGCGGTCCCAGCGGTCGCGCTCGCGGTAGAAATCGCGGTTACGGTAGTAGCGGTCCCAGTAATTGCCGACCGAGAAGGTCACGGTCGGGATGCCGAGCGGACGGTAGTAGCGCGGTTCGAGATAGACGCGGTTCTGGCGGTACTCGGTCTGTACGTAACGGGCGGCAACCCAGCCGCGGCCGTTGTAGAACGACACGTCGCACCATGGAACATCGGCAAGGCAGCCGTGGATTTCGACGGGCGCACCATAGGGGATGACGGTTACGGCGGGATAGGCGGTGCTTGGGCCTGAACGCATATTGACGTTGGCCGTGGCATAGCCTTCGGCGGCTTCGGCCAATGCGGGGCTCAGGACCGTCACCAGGGCCATGGCTCCAAAGAGGATTTTCTTCACGTGATGTCTCCGGGTCTCTTCATGCAAGGGGTGGTTCCAGTCATCCCTCATCGGCTTCCGTTTCCTTTCACCGACACGTTGTTACGAAGTTCTTGTTTTTGTGTTTTTTTTGAGATCGGCCCAAAGAATGGAAGGCTTTGCGCGCGATCGATGCTTTGATAACGTCGTTGCGGGTGCTTCGTTCCGAAGACGGAGCGGTCGAGGGAACCAATGACCCGTTCGTTCGTTCCTGTCGCTGAGTAGCGGCTTTGGAGCCGGCGCATTAAAACGAGGAGCTTTCATCATGGTCGAAGAGAAATTCGCAGCCGTTTCGGACGAAGCAAAAATCGAGGCGGATGTCGAAGCGACGGCGGCGCGCACCGAACTCGACGGCCAGATCGCCGAGTTGCGGGCGGAAATCGCCCGGCTGACCGAATCGATGTCTGCCATAGGCAGCAGCGCCAAGGCAGTCGCACGTTCGGAGCTGGACGTGATGGTGGAGAGCGCCCGCGCGCGCGTGCGGGAAGAGCCGGTGACGACGCTTCTGGCTGTTGCCGGATTTTCGTTTGTGCTCGGGCTTCTGGCGCGGCGCTGACGATTTTACGCCCTGTTTCGTTCGGAACCGCGGTTGCTGGTGAAATAGGGCATGGTGGTGTCAGTCGGAACGCCATCAGACAAATCAGGAATCGAGCCAAGACCGGAAAAGCGCCGGTCGGCTATCGCCAATCCTGGGGTTGTGGCCGTTAAAGTGCTGTTAACTATCGTATGTCTCAATCGTGGTGAGGCTTGAAACAGCATTTTAATATGTTCGCGTAAGGCTTCGGCCTTGAGAACAGGAACCGATCCGGAATGGTCCGGGAAAAGGAGCGCATCGAGAAAGGCGCAGATGACCCCGTAAAGGGATCGTGCGCCGGCCCGTGGAACGGGCAGGGTGAAATTTGTACGGTAGTTCATCCGTCTCAATTCCCTATGGAGATGAGAATGGCAGACATCATCCGCATCGAAGAGCGCGTGTCGCGCCCGGATCGCAAGATGGCTATGGATGCAACGGCCGGCCACGAGGCCGTGATCCTGCTCTTTACCGGCATCCGCTACGAGCGGCTGGACAAGGGCGACTCTATTGCGCCCGCTCCCGTCAAATCCGGCAAGAAGCACTGACACTTCAAATGGCTCGAACGCTGCCTGCCACTGGGCAGCGCCGGCACGCTGTTTTCAACGCGACAGGGGCTCGCAGCTCGATTCGCTCAGGAAATTGCGGGCGATTTCCTCATAGCTCGTCGTCGGCGCCAGTGCGCGCAAGACGGCATAGCCGTCTTCTCCCGACATCTCTACCATGATCGATTGGGCCAGCGCCTCGGATGGCGTCTTACGCAGTTCCACCAGCTGGATCGGCGTTGCCATGATGAGATCGAGATTGCCGTTGACGGCGGTCTGGTCGTTCATCGAGAACACCTCGTTGGAATTCTCGTCGTAGACGACGAGCGACCAGAAGGGCACGCGGCCGCGGGCGACGAAGCGCGCCGGGCCGTTGTTGACCGAGAAGGCGCAGACGGCGACGCGCAGGAACGGGTCTTCGTTGGAAAGGCCGGTCTGGCCGGGCTCGTTGGTCAGCGCATAGAAACTGTCCATCTCGAACAGGCCGAGTACGCGGCTATAGGCATCCTTGCCGGTGAATTGCGGCAGGGCGAGGATGATGACGATGTGCAGCAGGGCGGCGCCGACGAGGCCGGCGACGACGGAAAACAGCACCTTAACCATTGCCGCACTCCGTCTTGACGATTTTCGGCATGGCGAGATCGATGACGCCGGAGGAGCCGGCGGCCGGCGTGTCGAGCAGCGTCAGCACCAGCTTGAAGGCGCCGGCGCGGGGGACGGCGAGCCAGTTGTCCGGGCGAGCGCTGGGCGATACGTGGATGACGAAGGAGGTGTCGGGTTTGCGCAGCACCGTCCAGGCGTTGAGCGCGCCCGGCAGATCGCTGGTGGCGCGCAGCGGCACATCGCCGGTGTTGGCCGAATAGAGCGTCCAGAAACGGGCAGGCGGGGTCGTGCCGGATATATCGTAGGAGCAGGCGGTGGTCAGGGTTGCCCCGCTATCGTCCTTTGCTGCGGTGAATTGCAGGCCTTCGGCGCCGCCATAGAGCAGCTTGCCGGTGCGGGCGCGGTGGGCCTTGGCGTAGGGGTCGGTATCGGCGGTCTGGGCGTTCGGGAAGGCGACCCAGGGGCCGAGCGAAATCGAGCCGAAGCCGACGGTCGCCTTCAGCGCCGACACGGCCGACAGGATGCCGACGCCGAAAGTGATCGATAGCGCGAGAGCGACGAGAAGGGGGACGCGGAACAAGGGCTTTACCGGGGATAGATGACGAGGCCCGCGGGGGCGGGAGACGGGATGGAAACGGGGGGCTTCGGGGACCGGGAGGTTGCGGAGAGGCTGTACCCCCCTTTGTCCCTTCGGGACCTCTCCTCCTCAAGGGGGGAGAAGGGTCGGGAGTGTGCTGCTTGCTCTCCCTTCTCCCCGAGGGGAGAAGCGGGAACCTGCGGGGATTGCCTTTGCTCCGTGCTCCAAAGGAACTGTTGTGGTGTCGCCATCAAATCAATTCGCCGCATTATTCGCCTCCGTGGCGGCGTCGGCGACCTTGCCGCCCGGTGCGGGCAGTTTCAGCGGCGGGGCCTTGTCAAATTTTTCGCCGAGCGATTTCAGGAGGCGTGTCACCTCGGCCGAGAGCGAACGGGGACGGATCAGCGGGGGAAGGGCGTTGTCGTCGGGCTTGGCGGTTTCCGCCGACGGCTTGGCCTTCTGGCCGAGCAGGGGATTTTCGATGCCGGGAATGGCGCGGTGTTCGATGCCCTGCTCGGCGTAGTCCATCAGGCGCTTGAAGGTCATGGCGGGCAGGGAGCCGCCGGTCATGTTGTTGGTCGAGGTGTAGTCGTCGTTGCCGAACCAGACGGCGGTCGTGTAATCGCCGGTGAAGCCGACGAACCAGGCATCGCGGTAGGCTTGCGTCGTGCCGGTCTTGCCGCCGACGACGATGCCGTTATCGAGCGCGGCCTTGCGGGCGGTGCCGATGATCGGGATCTGGGTCAGCATGTAGTTCATCGAGGCGTTGGCCTGCTCGGTGAGCACGCGCTTGGCCGGTGGGGCGTCGCGGCCGAAATCGTAGAGGATATCGCCGTCGTAGTTCAGGATCTGGCTGATGCCGTGGCGGCGCGACTGCATGCCACCGGCGGGGAAGACGGCGTAGGCCGTCGCCTGATCGAGAACCGTGACTTCGGATGTGCCGAGCGGCATGGTCTTGTCGGTGCGGATGGGGGTTTCGACGCCCATCTTCTTCGCGGTCGCGGCGATGATCTCGGTGCCGAGTTCATCCTTGGCGAGGCGGACCGGAACGGTGTTGATCGACTTGGCGATTGCGGTCAGCAGGGTGACGCGGCCGGAATAGCTGCGGCCGTAGTTTTGCGGCGACCAGCCGCGCCAGGTGATCGGGGCGTCGCTGATGACGGAATCCGGCTTGAAGCCTTTTTCCATCGCCGCCGAATAGGTGTAGACCTTGAAGGACGAGCCCGGCTGGCGCAGCGCCTTTGTGGCGCGGTTGAACTGGCTTTCGCCGTAATCCCGGCCGCCGACCATGGCACGCACGGCGCCGCCGTTTTCGATCATGACGATCGCGCCCTGCTTGACCTTATAGCTTTCGCCATATTGCCGAAGGCTCGATTCCACCGATTCTTCCGCCGCCTGCTGCAGGCCCATGTCGATGGTGGTGCGCACGATCAGCGAATGCTGGGCGAAGGGGGCGGCGATGCGCTGGACCTCGTCGAAGGCCCAGTCGAGGAAGAAATCCGGCGCGCGGACCTGAGCGCGGTCGACGACCGAGGCGGGATTGAGCCGGGCGGCGATGACCTGGCCCTCAGTCATCAGGCCGCCCTGGACGAGATTGGTCAGGACTTCGTTGGCGCGGGCGCGGGCGGCGGGCAGGTTT
The DNA here is from genome assembly GCF_001424985.1 of Rhizobium sp. Root1212. GTDB lineage: Bacteria > Pseudomonadota > Alphaproteobacteria > Rhizobiales > Rhizobiaceae > Pararhizobium. The sequence continues at coordinate 323,878 of NZ_LMDA01000001.1, read as the reverse complement.
ACGTGCGGGGCATAGCGGGCCGGCGCCTTGAACAGGCCGGCGAGCATGGCGCTTTCGGCAAGGTTGATATCGGTGATATTCTTGCCGAAATAGAATTGCGACGCCGCCGCCGCGCCAAACGTGCCGCCGCCCATATAGGCGCGGTCGAGATAGAGGCGCAGGATTTCCTTTTTCGACAGGTTGCATTCCAGCCACACCGCGAGGAAGGCTTCCTTGATCTTGCGCTCGATGGTGCGCTCGTTCGACAGAAACAGGTTCTTGGCGAGCTGCTGGGTGAGCGTCGAGCCGCCCTGCACGACGCCGCCGGCCTGGGCGTTGATGGTCATGGCGCGGGCGAGGCCGAGAAAATCGATGCCGTAATGATCGAAGAAGCGGCGGTCTTCGGTGGCAAGCACGGCCTTGATCAGCGTATCCGGCAGTTCGTCGATGGGGACGGAATCTTCGTGGATGATGCCGCGGTGGCCGATCTCGTTGCCGTAGCGATCGAGGAAGGTGACGGCAAAATCGCTTTGCGCCCGCCAGTTGCCCTTGGTGTCTTCAAAGGCGGGGAGGGCAAGGGCGAGCATGAGGACGGAGCCGACGGTGCCCCAGGTCATGCACTCCCCCAGGACTTCGAACACGGCCTTCTTCCAGCCGCGCACACGAAAACGGCGGAAGAAGATGGTGATGTCTTCCCACCAGACGGCAAGCCGGAAGCCGGCATTCCACACCGTCGAATCGATCCAGGAATCGATGCGCAGCAGGAGATGGCGTTTTTTGCGAGGGGTTTCCTGCGGGGTTTCTTCCTGCACGGTCCTGAACGTCCTGATCGCTTGCGGGCATCCACGCCCTGATATTTGCACGGCGCGGGTTTCCAATCTACGCCGGTATCGGTAAACAGCCTTAAAAAACCGGCAATCTTTTGTAGACTGCTGAGGAAAATCCAAAAAAGAGAAGATGACCCATCATGGGGGCAGAGCCCTTCTGGAAAACGAAATCGCTTGCCGAGATGACGGCCGTGGAGTGGGAAAGCCTCTGCGACGGCTGCGGGCTGTGCTGCCTCAACAAGCTGGAAGACTGGGATACCGGCGAAATCGCCTGGACCAATATCGGCTGCACGCTGCTCGACGGCGAGAGCTGTCGGTGTCGCGACTATCCCAACCGGCAGGCGACGGTACCGGACTGTCTGCAACTGACGCCGGAGATGGTCGCTGAGCTTGCCTGGCTGCCGCCGGCCTGCGGCTATCGGCTCGTGCGCGACGGGCACGATCTTTACTGGTGGCATCCGCTGGTTTCCGGCGATGCGGAGACGGTGCATCTTGCGGGAATTTCGGCGCGGGGACGGACCGTCAGCGAGGATAATGTCGAGCTGGACGATTACGAGGATTATCTGGTGGAATGGCCGCTGACGGTGGGCGAGGAGAGCCGGGCGAAGGAGCCGCCGGGAAAGGCTTCCTAGGCGTTCGGCCGCAGGCTGCGGGGGCGACGTTGCGCCAGGCGGTTTCCATGATGCTGTCGATGATGGTTTCGTCGGCTTCGGTGAAATAAAGCGAGGTCCAGCCCTTGGCGCCCCAGCCGCCGGGGACGGCGCTGCAGAGGCCGGGTTCGGTTTCGAGCAGGAAGCGCTGCTGGTCCGGTGTGAACTTGAAGACGGCCCGGCCGGGCTCCGGCAGGCTCATGAAGATGCGCTTGCCGACGCGAAAATCGCGTTTTCCGAAATGGGCGCTTTCTATCGCGCCGGGCAGGCTCAAGGCCCGCTTTTCCAGGTCCTCGGTTCTCATTGCGCAAGGGTAGCATGGATAGGCGATCCTGCAAAATGAAGAAAATTTCCCTAAAATAGGAAAATAGTCCTTGACGCCGTCACGGTGCTTTGATAGGGTTATGGCATAGTCGGAAAACTGCGGATGAGGCCGGAGCGTCGGAAGATGCGACGGCCTTTGTTGTTTCTGCGATTTCAAGGACATCGGTGATGGAAGCGGATTTCGATCCGGACGTGTTTGGCCTCTGGCCGAAGGCGCCGGTCTATGACGGCCTGTGCGGGGATCGCTGGGAGCGGCTGGCGGATGTGGCCGGACAGGTGGTGCTCGATACCAAGGCGCAAGGCGCGGGCTCGGCGCTCGATGAGCTGCAGGACATGCTGAACGTCATGACCAAGGAGCTGAAGCAGCAGCTGCAGCAGTTTCAGGTGCTGCGACGGGCCGCGGAAGCGACGCTCTCGAGGAGGTCGGCGAGATCGACCGCAAGACAGTTCAGGCGGACGCGAAGGCGAGCCTGGAGGCGATGTCGCTGATCATCCGCACGCTCGAAAAGATCGACAGCCTGCAGAGGACCATCGCCCATGACCGACGCGCCGAGGCCGACGCCGTTGATGAAAACCTCGAAGCGCTCGTTGCTGAGTTCGACGCAAGGGTCGAACGGCGGGCCGAGGAGCTTGCCCGGTTGCGATGTATCGGGGGAAAGCCGCCGGATGGCGCGGAAGGCGGAGGCGGCGGTGCTGAAGGCCGGGAAGGTGATGGCGCAACATCGGGATAAGATGGAGGCGCTGCGCGGGGTGGTCGAGGGTGCCAAGGGGGCGGGGCGGGAGGTGACGGAGCGGTTAGGTGCGACTTCGATGCCGGGTTCGTTGGCGTCGAGTTTGCCGCATTACCCCCCTCTGTCAGCTTCGCTGACATCTACCCCTCAAGGGGGGCGATCGGGAGCAAGAGGCACCCCCCAGCTGATCTCTCCCCTTGAAGGGGAGATGCCCGACAGGGCAGAGGGGGGTGGGGCGGCTGGCGCTGAATATGTTGAGAAAACCCCCTCAGCCGGCCCTTCGGGCCACCTTCTCCCCGCTGGGGAGAAGGGAGGACCGGCGGATGAGGAGGAGCTGGGGAGGAGCCGGCTTTATCGGCGTGTTCTTTCCGACTGGCGGGTAAGCGGGCGGCTGGAGCAGAAGGCGCCCGAGGGCGACTGGCGGGTCTGGCTGCTGATGGGCGGGCGCGGATCGGGAAAGACGCGGGGCCGGGGCCGAATGGGTTCATGGGCTGGCGACGATGGCGGGCGCGCGGCCGGGATTGCGGATCGCGCTGGTGGCGGAAACGCTGGGCGATGCGCGCGAGGTGATGATCGATGGCATCTCCGGCATCTGCCGGATCGCGCAGCGCAACCGGCCGGATTTCGAGACTTCGCGCCGCAGGCTCGTCTGGCCGAACGGGACCGTGGCGCAGATCTTTTCCTCCGAGGACCCGGAAAGTTTGCGCGGGCCGCAATTCGATTATGCCTGGGCGGATGAAGTCGGGAAATGGCGGCATGCGGAGGAGACCTTCGACATGCTGCAATTCGGGCTGCGGCTGGGGAGCGATCCGCGGCTGATGATCACCACCACGCCGCGGCCTTTGCCGCTTTTGAAGAAATTGATGGCCGAGCCGACGACGGTGATGCGACGCATCCGCACGCTCGACAATGCCGGCAATCTGGCGCCGGGGTTTCTGGACGCGATGGCGGGGCGCTATGGCGGCACGCGGCTGGGGCGGCAGGAACTGGATGGCGAGATGATCGCCGACCGGGAGGACGGGCTTTGGTCGCGGGCGGCGATCGAGGCGCTGACCTTGCGGGCTGGGCTTGGCGAGAGCGGACCGTTGCAGCGGATCGTCGTGGCGGTCGATCCGCCGGCGGGGACGGGGCCGGCCTCGTGCTGCGGGATCGTGGTTGCGGGGCTGGATCGGGCCGGGCGCGGCGTGGTGCTGGCGGATTGCTCCGTGGAAGGGGCGAGCCCGGCGGGCTGGGGGGCGGCGGTGGTGCGGGCCTTCCGGCGGTTCGATGCGGACCGGGTCGTGGCTGAGGTGAACCAGGGGGGCGAGATGGTATCTGCCGTGCTGCGCGGGATCGATGCCGGGCTACCGGTGGCGGCGGTGCGGGCGACGCGGGGAAAATGGCTGCGGGCGGAGCCGGTGGCCGCACTCTATGAGCAGGGGCGGGTGGTGCATGCCGGCGCGTTTTCCGCGTTGACCGACCAGATGTGTGATTTCGGGCCGGACGGGCTTTCGAGCGGACGTTCGCCGGACAGGCTCGATGCGCTGGTCTGGGCGCTGACGGCGCTGATGCTGGAAGGAAACGGCGAGCCGCGGGTGCGGCGGGTATAAGCCGGAGAGGCAGAATTGCCTCTCCGGGGAAGGGCGATGCGCCTATTCGGCGGGGTCCTTGCGGGCCGGCTTTTCTTCGGATGCGGTTTCGCGCACCCGGCGCCACTCGTTTTCGAAACGATCGAAGAGCTCCTGGGACATGGCCGAGGATACGGATCTGGTCATCACGATACTCCCTGTTGCGGATGTGGCCACAAATAGACCGGGGCTGAAACACCGCAGTTTGGAAATGGTTCCAGACGGCTGCGGCGATTTCAGATCAGCGCTTGTCGGTGGCGGCCTTCGGCGTTTCGGCGGCGCTGGCGCGCATCTGGCGCCATTCGTTTTCGAAGCGGTCGACGAGGTACTGGGGCATGGTGGGGGCGGCGGTTTCGGCCGGGGTCTTGCCGGTATTCTGCATGCAGCATCTCCTCCGAGAGAAACAATATCATATTGCTGTCGTCGTCCTGTCACATCTCAAAGCCGAAGTAAATCAGGGTATTAAACAGTTTAAACGATTGAAATTCATTAAATCGATTAGAAATTCCGGCGTGGTTAAAGTTGAAACGAAGGTTTCCACAGGCTGCGATGCTTGTTGCTGTTTTGAGGGGAAGGATGGGCGATGAAAAATCCGTTGCGGGGGATGTTCCGGCGGCCGGTGCGCGAGACGAAGGCGGCTTCGGGGGTCGTGGCGGTCGCGCATGAGGCGGCGGCCCATTGGACGGGGCGGTCGTATCGGGCACTGGCCGAGCAGGGGTATCAGCGCAATCCGGTGGCTTACCGCGCGGTACGGATGGTGTCGGAGGCCTCGGCGGCTGTGCCGTTGCTGCTGTATGACGGGGATGACGAGATTGGCCAGCACGCGGCGCTGTCGCTGTTGGCGCGGCCGAACGGGCAGATGGCAGGGGCGGATTTTCTCGAGGCGCTGTATGGGCACCTGATGCTGTCCGGCAATGCCTATGTCGAGGCGGTCCGGATCGGGGCCGAGCCGCGGGAGCTGCATCTTTTGCGGCCGGATCGGGTGCGGGTGCTGGAGGATCGCGACGGGTGGCCGGAGGGCTATGAATACCGGATCGGCGGGCGGGTTCGGCGTTATCCGGCCGGGCCGGGCGGGATTTTGCACCTGAAGCTGTTTCATCCGCTGGATGATCATCTCGGCTTTCCGCCGCTGGCGGCGGCGCAGATGGCGCTCGATCTCTCCAATGCGGCGGCGACCTGGAACAAGGCGCTGCTCGACAATTCGGCGCGGCCTTCCGGCGCGCTGGTCTATCAGCCGAAGGAGGGCGGCAATCTTTCCGCCGACCAATATGACCGGCTGAAGAGCGAGCTGGAGGAGGGCTATTCCGGCGCGACGCGGGCGGGGCGGCCGTTGCTGCTCGAAGGTGGGCTCGACTGGAAGGCGATGGGGCTTTCGCCGAAGGATATGGATTTCGTCGAGGCGAAGAACGGCGCGGCGCGGGATATCGCTTTGGCGTTTGGAGTGCCGCCGATGCTGGTCGGGATTCCCGGCGACAATACCTACGCCAACTATCAGGAGGCGAACCGGGCGTTTTATCGGCTGACGGTGTTGCCGCTGGTGCTGAGGACAGCGGCGGCGCTTTCGGGGTGGCTGTCGGACCTCTATGGCGAGGGGCTGGCGTTGCGGCCGGATCTGGATCAGGTGGCGGGGTTGACGGGCGAGCGCAACGAGGTCTGGGCGCGGCTGAAGGATGCGGACTTTTTGAGTGACGAGGAGAAGCGGCGGGCTGTGGGGTATTGAGGGGCTACCCCTCATCCGGTTTGTTGGCTGCCTTCATTCCGTGGGTGGGGAGCGGCTTGCTCTCTTTCCCTTCTCCCCTTGGGGAGAAGGTGGCCCGAAGGGTCGGATGAGGGGGGCGGCTGGCTCGGAGTTTGTGGAGAAAACACCCTCATCTGCCTTCGGGCATCTTCTCCCCGAGGGGAGAAGGGGGGAGGTTGCGGCGGCTTTCTGTCCCATGAAATCAGGATGTTGTGGGCGTCGCGGGATTCACGGTGCGACGAAGCGGAATCGGTTTGTGAGGGGCTTGAATCAGGCTCTCAGCCGATCTCGGCAAGGGATTCCAAAGATTCGGGAAATCGGCGCTTATGCTGGGCATGACCTCGTGAAGGAGGCTGCGCGCGGGTGTCCGGCGTTGTGGGCCGGGCAGGATTTCATTTTAGACGAGGAGGCTTAACAAATGGCTGACATCGGTAACGATCCTGGCTTGTGGGCTGCCAATGCGCTGGGGGCGGTGGCGGGGGCGGCAGTGTCGCTCGTCTATATGCTGCCGCGCAGCCGGCAGGAGGCGGCATCGCGGTTTCTGACGGGGACGGCTTGCGGACTGATCTTCGGGGCGCCGACCGGGGTTTGGCTTGTCGGATGGCTGGGGATTGCGGGCGAGATTTCCGGCAGCGAGATGCTGCTGACCGGATCTGCGGCGGCAAGCCTTTGCGCCTGGTGGGTGCTCGGGGCGGCGGCGCGGATTGCGGCGCGGTTCGGTCGGCCCGGCGGCTGACGGCAGAGTTTTCAAGGGGCGTCCGGCAGGGCGCATTCCAGACATGGAGAAATCAATGACAACCGATGGCCTTCCGGTCTGGCGGACGAAGAAGTTTGCCAATTTGAGCCTTGCCGGGGTGACCGGCGAGGGGCGGTTTTCCGGCTATGCCAGCGTCTTCGGCGAGATCGATCTCGGCAAGGATGCAATCGAGCCGGGGGCTTTTGCGCACTCGCTGGCACGGCGCGGGGCAGGCGGGGTGCGGATGCTGTTTCAGCACGATCCGGCCGAGCCGCTCGGCACCTGGAAGACGATCCGCGAGGATGGGCGCGGGCTTTATGTCGAGGGCGTGTTGACGCCGGGCGTCGAGCGGGCGCGCGAGGTGCACCAGTTGATGAAGAACGGGGCGCTCGATGGACTTTCCATTGGCTTCCAGACGGTGAAGGCGAAGACGGACAAGGGCGGGGTGAGACGAATTCTGGAGGCGGATCTCTGGGAGATCTCGATCGTGACCTTTCCGATGCTGCCCTCGGCCCGCGTCTCCAACGTGAAGAATGCGCGGTGGTTCCGCGACACGGAAACGGAACTCGTGCGCAGCATGCGCCGGGCGGCCCGGATGATGAAAACCCAAGGAAGGATGTGCCGATGACTGAGACTGCGACGAACATCCCGGCGATGGCGCCGGAAATCAAGCATGTGCCGGAAACGATGACGGCGGCTTTCGAGGACTTCATGGGAGCCTTCGAGAGCTTCAAGGAGACCAATGATCGCAGGCTCGCCGAACTTGAGGGCAAGCTGACCGCCGATGTCGTGACCCGCGAGAAGATGGACCGCATTTCGCGCGCCATGGACGAGCAGAAGCGCGCCATGGACCAGATGGTGCTGAAAAAGGCGCGGCCGGTGCTCGGCCGTGACGATGCGCTTTCGCCGGAGGCGGAGGAGCATAAGGCGGCGTTTGAAAGCTATGTTCGCCGCGGCGACGAGCAGGCGCTGAGGGCGCTGGAAGCGAAGGCGTTTTCGATCGGCTCGGCCAGCGACGGCGGTTATCTGGTGCCGAACGAGACCGACAGCGAGATCGGCCGCAGGCTTTCGGTGCTGTCGCCGATCCGCTCGATGGCGACGGTGCGGCAGGTTTCGGGCGCCGTGCTGAAGAAGCCTTTTGCGCTTTCCGGCATGGCGACCGGCTGGGTGTCGGAGACGGCGGCAAGGCCGCAGACGACCACGCCGCAGCTGGCCGAACTGTCCTTCCCGACCATGGAGCTTTATGCCATGCCGGCGGCGACGGCGGCCTTGCTCGACGATGGGGCTGTCGATATCGAGAGCTGGATCGCTTCCGAAGTCGATATCGCTTTCGGCGAGCAGGAGGGCACGGCTTTCGTTTCCGGCGACGGGACCAACAAGCCGAAGGGCTTTCTCTCCTATACCAATGTCGCGGAAAGCAGCTGGAGCTGGGGCAATATCGGCTATGTCGCGACCGGGGCGGCGGGCGCCTTCAAGCCGAGCGGGCCTTCCGACACGCTGGTCGATACCATCTATGCGCTGAAGGCGGGGCATCGGCAGAATGCGGCCTTCGTGATGAACCGCAAGACGCAGGCGGAAATCCGCAAGTTCAAGGATGCCGACGGCAACTATCTGTGGCGGCCGCCGGCAACGGCGGGGCAGCAGGCTTCGCTGATGGGCTTTTCGATCGCGGAAGCGGAGGACATGCCGGATATCGCGGCCAACAGCTTCTCGATTGCGTTCGGCAATTTCGCGGCGGGCTATCTTGTCGTCGATCGCACCGGGGTTCGGGTGTTGCGCGATCCCTATTCGGCCAAGCCGTATGTGCTGTTTTATACGACCAAGCGTGTCGGCGGCGGCGTGCAGAATTTCGAGGCGATCAAGCTCGTGAAATTCGCGGCATCCTGATGTTGCATCGCTCGGCCCCGGTTTGACGGGGGGCCGTGTGTGGGCGGACGCGGCTTTCCTCCCGCTGCGTCCGCCCTTCCTTCTCTATCGCGCGGAGATTTTTCATGACCATTGCCGAACTGACGCCGCCCGCCGGCGAGCCGCTGACGCTTGCCGAGGTGAAGGCGCATCTGCGCCTGGATGGCAGCACCGAGGATGGCTTGCTTTCCGGCCTGATCACCGCTGCCCGCACGCATCTGGAGCGGGAGACGGGGCTGGTGCTGATGACGGGCAGCTTTCGCCTCTATCTCGATGACTGGCCGGACGGACCGGTGATTCAGATTGCGAGATGCCCGGTGCAGACCATTGATGCCGTTACGCTTTATGACGAGGCGGGCGATCCTTTCGAGGCGGATACGGCCGGCATGGTGCTGGATGGACGGGCGCAGCCGGCCCGGCTGATCCTGCCGCGGCGGGTGCGGCCGGGACAGGCGCTGAACGGGATCGAGATCGATTTTACCGCCGGTTTCGGGGCGAGCGGGACGGATGTGCCGGACACGCTGAAGCGGGCGATGCTGCTGCATATCGCCGTTCTCTACGAATATCGCGGGGTGGTGGCGCCGGAAAACCAGCCGGCGGGGGTGCCGGCCGGTTACGAGCGGCTGATTGCGCCGTTTCGGCGGCGGGGGCTCTGAGATGGGGCAGATGGTGTTCGATCCGGGGGAGCTGCGGGTGCGGCTTGAGCTGGAGCGGCCGGTTTCGGTGGCGGATGGGCAGGGGGGTGAGGTGGTGAGCTTCGTTTCCCTCGGCGGGCTCTGGGGGCGGATCGAGCCGGTGGCGGCGGTGTCAGTGGAGACCGGCGGGCTGCGGCAGTCGACGGTGACGCATGAGATTGTCGTGCGGCAACGGAGCGATCTGGTTTCGGGCATGCGGTTTGTGAAGGAGGGGCGGCGGTTCCTGGTCCGGGCGGTGCATGATCCCGATGAGGGCGGGCGCTATCTCGTCTGCCGGTGCCTGGAGGAGGGACGATGAGCGCGAGTGCGGCTTTGCAGAAGGCGATCTATGGGCGGCTGCAGGGGGATGCCGAGCTGATTGCGCTCGTGGGGGCGGATGGAGTGCGGGATCATGTCGTTGCCGGTGATCGGCGGCCGTATGTCGGGATCGCGTCCATCGAAAGCCGGGATTTTTCCACTGCAAGCGAAACGGGGGAAGAGCATCTGGTGACGCTGGAGGTGCGCAGCGGCGAGGGCGGTCATCGCGCGGTGCAGGAGATTGCGGCTCGGGTGCGGGCTTTGCTCGACGATGCGGCATTGATTGTGGACGGGTTTGCGCTGGTGGGGATCTTGCATCGACGCACGCGCGTCGGGCGAGATGCGAAGGCGCGGGGGCATCTGGCTGACATGGTGTTTCGGGCGGTGACGGAGCCGCTCTAGAGGCGCGGCTGTTTCAGGAAAGGACAGGCGGATGGTGGCTCAGAAGGGCAAGGATCTTCTGTTGAAGATCGATAATGGCGGGACCTATGCGACCGTGGCGGGGCTGCGGTCGAAGCGGCTCGCCTTCAATGCCGAGACGGTCGATGGCACGGATTCGGAATCGGCCGGGCGATGGCGGGAATTGCTGGGGGGCACAGGCATTCAGCGGGCTTCGGTTTCGGGGGCGGGGATTTTCAAGGATCAGGCGTCCGATGCCTTGGTGCGGAGTGCGTTCTTTGCGGCTTCGGTGCTGAACTGGCAGGTCGTCATTCCCGATTTCGGGGTGGTGACGGGGGCGTTTCAGGTGACGGCGCTGGAATATTCCGGGCAGTACAATGGCGAGGTGCTGTTCGAAATCGCGCTGGAATCGGCGGGTGCGTTGAGCTTTGCGGCTGTGTGATGGGGGTTGCGGATGGGCACTGTGGGGCGGGCGAACCGGCGGCGCGGGGAGATCGAGGCTGTCATCAATGGGGAGCGTCGGATTTTGTGCCTGACGCTCGGCGGGCTGGCGGAACTGGAGACGGCGTTTGCGGCGGATAATCTGCTCGATCTCGCCGGGCGGTTTGGCGAGGGGCGGCTGAAGGCGGCCGACATGATCCGCATTCTCGGGGCAGGGCTGCGGGGTGGCGGCAATCTGATGGATGACGAGGATGTGGCCGGCATGAGCATTGACGGTGGGCTCGCCGCCATGGCGGCGCTGACGGGGGCGCTGCTTTCGGCGACGTTTGCCGGGGAGGATGTTTCCGCAAACCCTTGAGGGCCGCAGGTAACGATATGACTACATCCGTGCCGGTGTTTCCCTGGGAGGCGGTGATGGAGGTGGGGTTCCGTTATCTGCGGCTTTCTTCCGATGATTTTTGGCGGATGACGCCGCGCGAACTTGTGGCGGCGCTGGGTGGAGCGCGGCGCGGAGCGGGGATCGATCGCGGGGCGTTCGAGGCTTTGCAACGGATGTTTCCGGATGGGGAAAAGGAGTTGAGCGATGGCGGATGAGGGGATCGATTTTGCCGGGACGCGGGAGGAGGCGGATGCGCTTTCGCAGGTGCTGGCGGATCTGGAAGACCGGTCGCGCTCCTTTGGGTCGGCGCTGACGGGGGCGCTGACCTCGGCGGTCAGGGGCGGCAAGGGGCTGGAGGATGTTTTGCGCAGCGCCGGGCTGCGGCTGACGGAGATTGCGCTTTCGGCGGGGTTGAAACCGCTGGAAGGGATGATCGGGAGTTTGATGTCCGGGGTTTCGGGTGGGGTGAAGGCGTTTGCCGATGGCGGAGTGGTGTCGGCGCCGACCTACTTTCCGATGGCTGGCGGGACCGGGTTGATGGGCGAGGCGGGGTCGGAGGCGATCCTGCCCTTGCGGCGCGGGGCGGATGGGGCGCTTGGCGTGGCGGCTGCAGGCGGCGGGGGGATGAATGTCGTCTTCAATGTCACGGCTTCCGATGTCGAAAGCTTTCGGCGGTCGGAAGGGCAGATCGCTGCGATGCTGACGAGAACCGTGCGGCGGGGGCAGCGCGGGTTGTGAGGTTTCGCGGCTAGGGGATTCTGGGGATTCGGGTTTTGCTGGTGGCTTGATCTTTTGGGTGAAGCTGGTGGGGGCTGGTTTTCTCTCTGCTGCAGTGGGGGATGGGGCGCTTTTTGAGCCTGTGGGTAGCCCCCTTCATCCGGCCCTTTGGGCCACCTTCTCCCCGAGGGCAGAAGGTAAGCACGTGCATCGACAATCTTGAAATGGTGGGGAGCTGCGGATGGCCATGGGGTTTCATGAGGTGGCATTTCCGTTGCGGCTGGCGCTTGGGACAAGCGGCGGGCCGGTGCGGCGGACCGATATCGTCAGCCTTTCCAACGGGCGGGAAAATCGCAACAGCCGGTGGCGGGATGCCAGGCGGCACTACGATGCCGGGTCGGGGGTGAAATCGGTGGCCGATCTTTATCGGGTGCTCGAATTCTTCGAGGCGCGGGCGGGGCAGTTGAATGGGTTCCGGTTTCGCGATCCGGTCGATTTTCAGTCCTGTGGGCCGCTGGGGACGGTGGCGGCTTCCGATCAGGGGATCGGGGTCGGGGATGGGGTGACGGCGGTGTTTCAGCTGTCCAAGACCTATGCCGATGCCGGGGGCGAGATGATCAGGGTGATCGAGAAGCCCGTCGCTGGGAGTGTGGTGCTTTCGGTGGCGGGGGCGGCGGTACCGGGGGCGGATTTTGGGCTCGATGCGGCGACGGGCAAGGTGACGTTCGTGCCGGGGAAGATACCGGCTGTCGGTGCCGAGGTGCGGGCGGGATTTCGGTTCGATGTGCCGGTGCGGTTCGATACCGACCGGATCGATATCGATCTGGCGCAGTTTCAGGCGGGGCGCATTCCGTCGATTCCATTGGTGGAGATCAAGCCATGAGGACGCTCCCGGCTGATTTGGCAGCGCATCTTCAGGGCGATGCGACGACGGTTTGCCATTGCTGGCGGGTGACGCGGCGCGATGGCGTCGTTGTCGGGTTTACCGAGCATGATCGGGATCTTGTCGTTTCCGGTACGGTTTTTCTGGCGGCGAGCGGGTTTGCGGCGAGCGACAGCGAGATGGCGAACGGGCTTTCCGTCGATGCCGGCGAGGTGACGGGCGGGTTTTCGGCGGATGCGATTGCCGAAGCCGATGTGCTGGCGGGGCGCTTCGATGGGGCGAAGGTCGAGACTTTTCTCGTCAACTGGCAGGCGCCGGAGGAGCATATCCTGTTGCGGGTCGAGGAGATCGGCGAGGTCGTGCGGGCGGGCGGAGCGTTTCGGGCCGAGCTTCGGCGCATGACGCATCGGCTGGGGCAGGCGCAGGGGCGGGTTTATAGCCGGCGGTGCGATGCGAGCTTTGGGGATGCTCGGTGCGGTGTGGATGTGTCCGGGGCGGCGTATCGGGCGGAGGGGGCTGTCGTTGCCGTTCTGGGGGAGACGCGGCTTGTCGTTTCGGGGCTTGACGGGTTTTCGGCGGGGGCTTTCCGGCAGGGGACGCTGGTGTTTTCGAGCGGGGGGAATGCCGGGGGTGCCGTCGATATCGAGGAGCATCGGCGGGAGGGGGCTCAGACGATGATTTCGTTGTGGTTGCCGTTGCCGCTCCCGGTGACTGTCGGGGATGCATTTGTGGCGACGGTGGGGTGCGACAAGAGCTTTGGCATGTGCCGGTCGCGGTTTGGCAATGGGGTGAATTTTCGTGGGTTTCCGCACATGCCGGGGAGCGACTTTGCCTTTGGCTATGCCGATGGCGATACGGTGCATGATGGGCGGGCGCTTTATGAGGGATGATGGGCAGGGTTTGAATGGGCCGGTAGACCCGGCGAACTCTGTCGTCCCCTCTCCCCGCTTGCGGGGAGAGGGCCAGGGTGAGGGGCGAAGCTTTCCTCCCCGAAAATATCGAAAGGGAGCCCCTCATCCGCCCTTCGGGCACCTTCTCCCCGCAGGCGGGGAGAAGGAAGGAGCAAGCGGCACCTTCGTATGCGATAACCCTCCTCTAGACCCCCTCGTCCGGCCCTTTGGGCCACCTTCTCCCCGTGGGGAAGAAGGGGAAACGCGTGGCGAAACAGTTGTCGAGGCGGCGCGGCAGTGGATCGGGACGCCGTATCGGCATCAGGGAAGCTTGAAGGGGATCGGGTGCGATTGTCTTGGGCTGGTGCGTGGGGTTTGGCGCGATCTTTATGGCGAGGAGCCGGAGGCGCCGGGAGCTTATCAGCCGGACTGGGCGGAGCGGGGTGGCGAGGAGCGGCTGATGGAGGCTGCGCTTCGGCATTTTGGGGCCAGCGTGCCGGCGGCGGAGATGCGGGCGGGGGATGTGCTGCTGTTTCGTTGGCGGGCGGAAATGCCGGCGAAGCATGCGGGGATTTTCTGCGGGGGTGGGCGGTTCATCCATGCCTATGAGCAGGCGGCGGTGGTGGAATCCGCTCTGGTGCCGTCGTGGCGGCGGCGGATTGCGGCGGTGCATCCGTTTCCGGGGAAGGGATAGATTTTATGGCGACGATCCTTTTGCAGGCGGCGGGTGCGGCTCTTGGCAGCGTGTTTGGGCCGGTTGGTGCGATCCTTGGGCGGGCGGCGGGGGCTTTGGCGGGCTCGGTGGTCGACCGGGCGTTGATCGGTGGTCGGGCGATTTCGGGGGCGCGGCTTGGGGATGCGCGGATTCCGGGGGCGGACGAGGGGAGCGCGATCACGCGGGCCTATGGCACCGTGCGGATCGGGGGGACGCTGATCTGGGCAACGCGGTTTGAGGAAGAGGTTCGCAGCGAACGGCAGGGCGGAAAGGCGAGCGGGCCGCGGGTGGAGACGTTTCGCTATTTCGCCAATTTCGCGCTGGGGATTTGCGAGGGGGAGATTGCGGGTGTCCGGCGGGTCTGGGCGGATGGGCGGGAGCTTGATCTCACCACCATCGAGATGCGGGTTTATCGCGGGACGGAGGAGCAGGCCGTCGATCCGTTGATCGAGGCGAAGCAGGGTGAGGCGCCGGCGTTTCGCGGGGTGGCCTATGCGGTGTTCGAGCGCTTGCCGCTTGATGGGTTCGGCAATCGTTTGCCGGTGATCCAGTTCGAGGTTTTGCGGCCGGTCGGGCAGCTGGAGAAAGATATCAAGGCCGTCACGATCATTCCGGGGGCGAGCGAGCATGGTTATGACCCTCGCGTCGTGACCGAGAAGACCGGGGCGGGGAAGAGCCGGCGGATCAATCGCAACGTCTTTCATGCGGGGAGCGACTGGGAGGCTTCGATCGATGAGCTGCAGGCGCTGTGTCCGGGGCTGGAGCGGGTGGCGCTGGTCGTGTCGTGGTTCGGGACCGATCTGCGGGCCGGAGAATGCCGGATCGTGCCGGGGGTCGAGACGGCGGTGCGGCAGGGGGAGAGCCGGGTCTGGTCGGTGAACGGGATCGGGCGCGGTGATGCGCGGGTTGTGAGCCAGAATGGCGGCGGGCCGGCTTATGGGGGCACGCCAAGCGATGCCAGTGTGGTGGCGGCGATTGGCGATCTCAAGGCACGGGGGCTGAAGGTTTATCTCTATCCGTTTGTGATGATGGATATCGCAGACGGCAATGCGTTGCCGAATCCCTATTGCGGGGTTGGGCAGGCAGCCTATCCGTGGCGGGGGCGGATTACCTGTCATCCCGGGCCGGGCGAGGCGGGGACCGTCGATCGGACGGCTGCGGCGCGTAGCCAGGTCGCGGATTTCTGTGGGGCGGCGGAGGCGGAGGATTTTTCGGTTTCGGGGACGTCGGTGACCGGGGGCGGTGATGATGAGGGGTATCGCCGGCTGGTGCTGCATTATGCGTTGCTGGCGGATGCGGCTGGTGGGGTCGATGGGTTTATCATCGGGTCCGAATTTCGCGGGCTGACGCAGCTTCGCGATGAGGCAGGGCAGTTTCCGTTTGTCGATGAACTCGTTGCACTGGCTGGGGATGTCAGGGCGGTTCTCGGGGTGGGGACGAAGCTGACCTATGCGGCCGACTGGAGCGAGTATTTCGGCTATCAGCCGGCGGATGGGTCGGTGTTTTACAATCTCGATCCGCTCTGGGCCTCTCCTGATATCGATGCTGTCGGGATCGATAACTACATGCCGCTGTCCGATTGGCGCGATGGCGATCTCTGGGAGGGGAACCCGGATGGGTTTTCGCATTCCGCAGATGCCGGCGCGATGGGGGCGATGGTGGCCGGGGGCGAGGGGTTCGACTGGTATTATCAGGACGAGGGCGATCGCCGGGCTCGGGTGCGGACGCCGATCAGCGATGGGCTGGCGGGTAAGCACTGGGTTTATCGCTACAAGGATTTGCTGGGGTGGTGGGGGAATTTCCACCATGACCGGGTTGGCGGGGTGGAGCGGGTCGCGGCCAGCGACTGGGTGCCGGGGTCGAAACCGATCTGGTTTACGGAACTGGGGTGTCCGGCGATCGACAAGGGGGCGAACCAGCCGAATGTGTTCGTCGATCCGAAATCATCAGAAAATGCCGTGCCGTATTTTTCGGGCGGCGGGCGGTGCGATCTGGTGCAGCGGCGGTTTCTGGAGGCGCATTTCGGGCATTGGGAAGCCGGTGGGGCGGTCGATCCTGACCATCTCTTTCTCTGGACCTGGGATGCGCGGCCGGTGCCGGCTTTTCCCGAAAATACCGATCTTTGGGCCGATGGCGGCAACTGGCAGACCGGTCACTGGCTGAACGGGCGGCTGGGAGCGGCGACGGCGGGCGATGTGATCCGGGCGGTGCTGGCGGATCATGGGTTTCTGGATGTGGACGTTTCGGATGTGACGGGGGATGTCACGGGGTATGTGCAGGCCGAGCAGGGGTCGGCGCGGGAGGTGCTTGAGCCTTTGATGCAGGCGCTTTCGATCGATGCCGTCGAGGATGGGGGCGTGTTGCGGTTTCGCTCGCGGCTGAAGCGGGCGGCCAATGTGACCCAAATCGATGTGCTGGCGGATGATGGGGATGCGGCGGCCTATGAGGAGACGCGCGGGCATGGGAGTGATTTTGCCGCGGAAGCCATGATCGAGTTTTTCGATGCGACGGCCGATTACGGCCGGACGACAGCGCGGTCCCGGCGGGCGGGGGTGGTGAGCGAGCGGGTGCTGCGGTTTTCGCCGCCGGCCGTGCTGCATGAGGGCATGGCGGCGGGGGCGGTCGAGGATGTGCTGAAGGACCATCAGGCCGGGCGGCGGCAGGTGCGGTTCAGTCTTTCGCCGGCGGAACTGGCGCTGGAACCGGGAGATCTCGTTTCCTTCGAGCAGGGGCCGGTGGGGCTCTTCATCATAGAGAGGATCGAAGATGGAAAGATGCGGCGGGTGGAGGCTAGGGCGTTTCAGCCTTCCGGCAATGGCGGTGGCAGTGTCGCCGAGAGCGGATTGCGGCCTTCTCGATCGGCGTCTGATGCTTTTTCGCCTTTGATGATGCTGATGGACCTTGCGCAATACGAGGATGGCAGTGCCGCCAGCTTTGCGCGGGGGGCGGTGTTTGCACGGCCCTGGCGGCAGGTTGTTTTGTCGTCCTCAGTCACGGTGGAGGGGTATCGGGTGCGGCAGCGGTTCGAGCGGCCGGCGAAGACGGGGGTTTTGACGGCAGCTTTGGGGGCGGGTGTGGCCGGGCGGTTTGATTTTTCGCAGGCGTTGACGATGCGAATGGACTTCGGTGGGTTGTCTTCGGGGTCGCGGATCGCGGTTTTGAACGGGCAGAACCGGGTGGCCGTGCAGGCGGCGAACGGGGTCTGGGAGATCATCGGGTTTCTCGTCGCCGAGGAGATCGCGGCGGGGGAATGGCGGCTGACCGGGCTGTTGCGCGGGCTGCATGGGACCGGGGATGCCATGGCGGCCGGGAGTGGGGTCGGGGCGGCGGCTGTCGTTCTCGATGGGGCGGTGAAGGCGATCGGGCTTGCGGCGGACGAGGCGGGGCGGCCGTTGAATTTCATCGCGGAGGCTGCGGGGGAGGCGGCGGTGGGGCCGATCGTCTTTGCCGGCGGGGTCAGGGCCGAGACGCCGGTGGCGCCGGTGCATTTGCGGGCCGAGCGGGTTTCTGGCGGGGATATCCGGTTGAGCTGGGTGCGGTGTGCGCGGCGCGATGCGGACCATTGGCTGGATGGGGATATCGCGCTCGACGAGGCGCAGGAGCGGTATCGCATCGACATTCTCGATGGCGATAGCGTCAAGCGGTGGGGGGAGAGTTCGGGGCCAGCCTTTGTTTATTCCGCGGCGAACGAGGTTGCGGATTTCGGGGGCGTGCAGGCGGCGATTTCGTTTCGGGTGCGGCAGGTCGGGGCCAAGGTGGCGCTCGGGGTGGCGGCGCGGGCGACGGTCAATCTGTAACAGGAGGCGGGCATGATGGATTTGAAGGACTGGTATCGGTCGAAAACCGTTTGGGGTGCCCTTGTGGCGGTGATTGCGTCCTGCGCGCGGCTCGCCGGGCTGGAGATCGGGACGGAGGATCAGCAACTGGCGATCGATGCCCTGACGACGATCGCCGCGGCGGCGGGTGGGCTGATTGCAATCTATGGGCGGGTTTCCGCTCACAAACGACTGCGGTGATCTGTCGGGCGGATGCCCTTGCGAATGTCGGGGAAATCAGATGAAGTCTCCGTGAGCCGACATTCATTTGCCATTCAGGCAGCATGGTTTATTAAAATCGCAAGAAACGTCAGTCGTTGAAAGTGCGTTCATGTCCTCACCGTTGATCATAGCAACGCTTGCCGCGGGTCTTTCCGGGCTGGCGCCGCATGCCATCGATCTGCCATCGAAGGTTGTTACCGTCGATGGCGATTGCAGCGCGGCTGCCGCACAGGTCGTTGCCGAGACGGGTGGCGAACTCTTGTCGGCCCAGCCGACCTCGGATGGCAAATGCGTCGTCACGGTGCTCATTCCCGGCAATGGCGGCCGTCCGAAGAAGGTGACGGTGCGGGTGCCCATGTGATGGACGCCGTCTGCGCGGGGCTTGCATAATCCCCGGTAGGCGGTCGAATAGCGGCATCGCTGATTCTGCTGTCGCACGCGGCGGGCAAGAGGAAAGTCATTCATGCGCATTCTCGTGGTCGAAGACGACGTCAATCTCAATCGCCAACTCGCCGAGGCGCTGAAGGAAGCCGGCTATGTCGTCGATCAGGCGTTCGACGGCGAGGAAGGGCATTATCTCGGCGACGGCGAACCCTATGACGCCGTGATCCTCGATATCGGCCTGCCGGAAATGGACGGCATCACCGTGCTGGAGAAATGGCGCGGAGCGGGCAAGGCCATGCCGGTGCTGATCCTGACGGCGCGCGACCGCTGGAGCGACAAGGTCGCCGGGATCGATGCAGGCGCCGACGACTATGTGGCGAAGCCTTTCCATGTCGAGGAAGTGCTGGCGAGGATCAGGGCGCTGATCCGCCGGGCGGCGGGGCATGCCAGCTCCGAGATCGTCTGCGGGCCGGTGCGGCTGGATACCAAGGCGTCCAAGGCGACGGTGGATGGGGTGCAGCTGAAGCTGACCTCGCATGAGTTTCGGCTGTTGTCTTATTTGATGCATCATATGGGGCAGGCGGTGTCGCGCACCGAGTTGGTCGAGCATATGTACGATCAGGATTTCGATAGGGATTCCAATACGATCGAGGTGTTTGTCGGGCGGCTTCGCAAGAAGATCGGCAATGATCTGATCGAGACCGTGCGCGGGCTCGGCTATCGCATGCAGCCGCCGGGCGCCGCTCCCGCGGACAAGAGTGGCAAATCCTGATCGGGGCCGGGATGCGGGGTCTTGGGATAGTGTCTTCGAGTGGCTTTACCCCCCTCTGTCACTTCGTGACATCTCCCCCTCAAGGGGGGAGATCGGGAGCGAGAGGCAACCTTCAGCCAATCTCCCCCCTTGAGGGGGAGATGCCCGACAGGGCAGAGGGGGGTGGTCTGCTGCATATTGCGAACTGGCCATCCTCCTCATCCGGCGCTACGCGCCACCTTCTCCCCGTCGGGGAGAAGGGAGAGCAACCAAGGCGTGACCGGAGATGCTGAAACCGCAATCGCTGACAGCGCGCGTGCTTCTCGTTTCGACCATCTGGGCCGTGGCGGCGCTGGTGGTGATTGGGGTGGTGATCTCGACGCTTTATCGGCAGGGGTCCGAGCGCGGGTTTCAGGATTTGCTGCGGGCGCAGCTCTATAACGTCATCAATTCTATCGTCGTCAATGACAAGTCGGTGCTGGCGGGTAGTCCGCAGCTCGGCGATCTCCGGTTTTCGCAGCCGCAGACGGGATGGTACTGGATCGTCGAGCCGATTGGCGAGTTCAATACGCCGCCCTTGATGTCGACCTCGCTCGGCAATGGTAAGCTGCCGATTCCGAGCGTCGACGACGTGCCGTTCGATATCCGCTATGAGCGGTTTTATACGACGACCGATTCCTTTGGGAATTCGGTGGAAGTGGCGGAAACTGAAGTCGTGCTCGATATCCAAGGGCATACGGCGCGTTTTCGTGTCGCGGGCAATCGCGATGTGCTGGAAAGCGATATCAACGACTTCAACCGCAATCTTTATCTGGCGCTTTCGATTTTCGGCTTTGGCGGGCTGGGGATGAATGCGCTGGCCATTCTCTTCGGGCTTCGGCCGCTCGATCAGGCGCGGCGGTCGCTGGAGAAGATCCGGGCGGGCGAAAGCGAAAGGCTGGATGGGGATTTCCCGCGCGAAATCCAGCCGCTTGCGAGCGAGGTCAATGCGCTGATCGACAGCAACAGGCGCATCATCGAGCGGGCGCGCATGCAGGTTGGAAATCTCGCCCACTCGCTGAAGACCCCGATTGCCGTCTTGATCAACGAGGCGCGGGTGCTGGAGGCGCCGCATGGCGATCTCGTGAAGACGCAGGCCGATGCCATGCAGATGCAGGTTCAATCCTATCTCAACCGGGCGCGTATCGCCGCCCAGCGCGAGAGCATTTTGGCGCGCACGGATGTCGAGCCGGCGCTGGAGCGGCTGGTACGGGTGATGCGGCGGCTGCACCCGGAAAAGACATTCGAACTCTCGGTCTCGCCGCCGGGATTGATGCTGGCGATGGAGCAGCAGGACGTGGAAGAGACGATCGGCAACCTGCTCGACAATGCAGCGCGCTATGCCGAGACACAGGTGCGGATCGTTGCGCACCCTGCGCCTGAGAATGTGCAGGGGGGCGATCCTGGACGGCGCAACTGGATTATCGTCGATGTCGAGGATGACGGGCCGGGGCTGGAGCCGGACGAGATCGCGGTCGCGATCAAGCGCGGCAAGCGGCTGGATGAAAGCAAGCCGGGAACAGGACTTGGGCTTTCGATCGTCAGCGAGATCGCCGGGGAATATCACGGCAAGCTCGGGCTTTCACGCGCAGGCATCGGTGGACTGAAGGCGGAACTGGTTTTGCCGGGCCTGAACTGAGGTTTGCTCCGATGCGCAAGCGTGACTTTTTTGACAGACCTGCCGGCAAAAACGGCAAAATGGGTTGGGAATGGCGAACCCCCATGGATCAAAGGTTGCCTGCCTGCTGAGCACATGCAAAAAGATTGGTGTCGCGGGGTTGCACCGCGATGGCAAACGCGAGAGCTGGATAGTCCCGCATCATGAACCGGAACGCCTGTTTGACGAACTCCACCAAGGCCGGCCTTGTGCTGATCGGCTGCGCGCTGCTGCTTGGCGGCTGCGCGACGACCGGGAAAACCGGCACGGCGCAGGCGGCGACGGGCTCGGCCTCCTATATCGCGGCGCTGGGTGGCGGCATTGTCGGCAAGGAAGCAGGGCTGACGATCAGCAAGGCGGATCGGCAGCGGGCGCTGGAAGCCGAATATCGCGCGCTGGAAGCCGCACCCGGCGGGCAGCCGGTGACATGGCAGGGCGCCGGCATCAGCGGCTCGGTTGTGGCCACGGCGCCCTATCAGGTCGGATCGCAGAATTGCCGGCAGTATAGCCATACCATCACGGCCAAGGGGCAGGACAATGTGGCGCGTGGCGTCGCGTGCCGCAATGCCGACGGAACCTGGACGCCGCTTACCTGATTTTTGCCACCTTGCGGCGAAACGCCTCAAGTTTTCGTCAGCAGGGGTTTTCCTGTTGGAATGGCCGGGTGCGCGGTGTATTTGAGCCCTCATGCTGTTCTGGGTTCTCGTTTCCGTTTTGACGGCGGCCGTTGCCGTTGCCCTGCTTCTGCCGCTGATGCGGGCCGAGGTGCGCACCGATATTCCCCAATCGCACGATGTCGAGGTCTACCGCGACCAACTGGCCGAATTGCAGCGGGATACGGCGAGCGGGCTGATCTCCGGCGATGAGGCGGAGTTTGCGCGGGCCGAGGTGGCGCGGCGTTTGCTGGCGGCAAACGAGGCAGTGAAGGCGGCAGCGCCGGTTTCCGCGCGGCGCGCCAACCGTATCGCGCAGATGGCGGTGATCGTTTTCCTGCCGCTGGCGGGGCTCTGTCTTTATCTGGCGACGGGGCGTCCGGACCTGCCCGATGCGCCGCTCGCCATGCGGCTTGCCAATCCTGGCGAAGACATCAACATTCTCGTTGCAAAGGCTGAGCAGCATCTGGTGCAGAACCCGGAAGATGGGGCGGGCTGGGATATTCTGGCGCCGATCTATTATCGCGAAGGGCGAATGGAAGATGCGGGGGTAGCCTATCAGAATGCGATCCGCATACTGGGGCCGACGCCGGCGCGGCTTGGCGGCTATGCCGAGAGCCTGATTGCGCTTTCGGGCGGGCTGGTGACGACCGAGGCGCAGGATGCGCTGCAGCAATCGCTGGCGCTGGAGCCGAGTGATCCGCGCTCCGAATATTATCTGGCTTTGGCGCTGAAGCAGCAGGGCAAGACCGAGGAGGCGCGCAGTGCCTTCGAGGCGCTGGTGCGGGCTTCGCCGAAGGATGCGCCATGGCTGCCGCTGGTCAACACCCATCTGGCGGAGCTGAAGGGTGGTGCTGTGCCGGGTGGCAAGGCGCCGGGCAATCCGACCGAGGCGGATGTGGCGGCGGCGCAGACCATGGATAGCGGCGATCGCACCGCGATGATCGAGGGCATGGTGGCGAGCCTTGCCGAGAAACTGAAGCAGGACCCGAAGAATTTCGAAGGCTGGATGCGGATCGTCCGCTCCTACGCCGTTCTCGACCGCAAGGCCGAGGCGGGCGAGGCGTTGCGGCAGGGGCTGCAGGCTTTTCCGGCCGAGACCGAGCAAGGGCGCGGCCTGCTGGCGCTTGCAAGTGAACTGGGCATCAATGCCGGCAAGGATGTGAAATGACGCGCAAGCAGAAGAGACTGGCTGTTATCGGGGGCGGTGTCGGGTTTTTGCTGGCGGCGGTGTTGCTGGTCATGTTCGCCTTCAGCCAGTCGGTTGCCTATTTTTATGTGCCGG
Source organism: Rhizobium sp. Root1212 (assembly GCF_001424985.1). Lineage (GTDB taxonomy): Bacteria > Pseudomonadota > Alphaproteobacteria > Rhizobiales > Rhizobiaceae > Pararhizobium. The sequence goes on along the minus strand of NZ_LMDA01000001.1, from coordinate 301,159 downwards.
GCGACCTCCAGAAGACGGCGGTTGCTCCGGGGACGCGTATTCGGCTTGGAGGCTTGGTCGAGAATGGCTCGGTAAAGCGGGGTGAAGGGACGACGGTGAGCTTCGTCGTGACCGATACGATCGGCACGGTGCCGGTGAGCTATACCGGCATTCTACCTGACCTTTTTCGCGAGGGGCAGGGTGTCGTGGCCGAGGGGGCTTTCGATCCGGGCGGCAAGCTCTTCGTTGCCGATACCGTGCTTGCCAAGCATGATGAGACCTACATGCCGAAGGACGTGGCCGACCGGCTGAAGGCGCAGGGCGTTTCGCTCGGCGGCAAGGAGACGATCCGATGATCATCGAGTTCGGCCATTACGCGCTGGTGCTCGCGCTTGCCACTTCGATCCTGCAGGCGCTGCTGCCGGTGATCGGCGCCTGGCGCGGCGAGCGGGCGCTGATGCAGGCGGGCACGACGGCGGCAATAGCGAGCTTCTGTCTTGTGGCGCTGTCGTTCGGCGCCCTGACCTATGCCCATGTGACATCGGATTTTTCGGTCGCCAATGTGTGGGAGAATTCCCACTCGATGATCCCGCTGCTGTATAAATTTTCGGGCGTTTGGGGCAATCATGAAGGGTCGATGCTGCTCTGGCTGCTGATCCTCGTTTTCTTTTCGGCGCTGGTGGCCGTCTTTGGGCGGAATCTGCCGGATACGCTTCGGGCCAATGTACTGGGCGTGCAGGCCTGGGTGGCTTCCGCGTTTGCGCTGTTCATTCTGCTCACGTCCAATCCGTTCATCCGGCTGGTACCGGCGCCGGGCGAGGGCAAGGACCTCAATCCGGTGCTGCAGGATGTGGGGCTCGCGATCCATCCGCCACTGCTTTATCTCGGTTATGTCGGTTTTTCCGTCTGTTTCTCCTTCGCTGTGGCGGCGCTGATCGATGGTCGTATCGACGCAGCCTGGGCGAGATGGGTGCGGCCTTGGACGTTGGCGGCCTGGACGTTCCTGACCGCCGGTATCGCCATGGGTTCTTACTGGGCTTACTACGAGCTTGGCTGGGGTGGCTGGTGGTTCTGGGACCCGGTGGAAAATGCCTCCTTCATGCCGTGGCTTGCCGGGACGGCGCTCTTGCATTCGGCGCTGGTGATGGAAAAGCGCGAGGCGCTGAAGATTTGGACGGTGTTGCTGGCGATATTGACGTTTTCGCTGTCGCTGCTCGGGACCTTCCTTGTGCGCTCCGGGGTGCTGACCTCGGTGCATGCTTTCGCGACCGATCCGCGGCGCGGCATCTTTATCCTGATGATCCTTGTGCTGTTCATCGGCGGGGCCTTGTCGCTCTTTGCCGTGAGGGCAGTGCGATTGAAGGCGGGCGGACTGTTTGCGCCGATCTCGCGTGAGGGCGCGCTGGTTTACAACAACCTCATCCTGACGACGGCGGCGGCGACGGTCTTGACCGGCACGCTCTATCCGCTGGCGCTGGAGGCGCTGACGGGGTCGAAGATTTCGGTCGGACCGCCGTTTTTCAACATCACCTTCGGGCTGCTGATGCTGCCTTTGCTGGTGGCCGTGCCGTTCGGGCCGCTGCTGGCCTGGAAGCGGGGCGATCTGCTGGGCGCGGGGCAGCGGCTGTTTGCGGCGATCGGGCTCGGGCTCGTTGTGGCGCTCGGCGTGTTTTATGCGCGTTATGGCGGGCCGGTGATGGCGGCGGCGGGGATCGGGCTCGGCATCTATATGATTGCCGGGGCCTTGACGGATCTGGTGCTACGGTCGGGGCTTGGAAAATTGCCGCTGGCGACGGCCTGGGCGCGGCTGAAAGGCTTGCCGCGCTCCTCGTTCGGGACGACGCTTGCCCATGCGGGCCTCGGGGTGACGCTGATCGGTATTGTCACGGTCACCGCCTATGCGACGGAGACGATTGTCGAAATGAAGCCGGGCATGACGGCGGAGGCCGGTGGATTTACACTGCGCTTCGACGGCATGCGCGGGGGGCAGGGGCCGAACTATACCGAAGAGGCAGCGCATTTCGATATTTTGCGTAGCGGTGTCGTCGTCAGTGATTTCTGGTCGTCCAAGCGCATCTATACGGCGCGGCGCATGCCCACGACGGAAGCGGGTATCCGCACCTTCGGGTTTAGCCAGCTTTATGTTTCGCTGGGTGATCCGGCGCCGGATGGGGCGATGGTGATCCGCATCTGGTGGAAACCGTTCATTCTCTGCATCTGGGGCGGGGCAGTGCTGATGATGATCGGCGGGGCGGTGTCGCTGAGTGATCGGCGGCTGCGTGTCGGCGTGCCGAAGCGGGCCAAGGCGCCGAAACTCGCATTGGGGCCGGCGGAATGATGCGGAGGCTGGCCCTTGTCTTGTTTCTTGTTTTCTCGGCAGTGCCGGCTTTTGCCGTCAATCCCGATGAGGTGATGAAGGACCCGGCGCTGGAAGCACGGGCGCGGGCGCTTTCGGCGCAACTGCGCTGCATGGTTTGCCAGAACCAATCGATCGACGATTCCAATGCCGAGCTTGCCAAGGATTTGCGCGTGCTGGTGCGCGAGCGCATTGCCGGGGGCGACAGTGATGAACAGGTGATCGCCTATGTCGTGTCGCGGTATGGCGAGTTCGTGCTTCTGAAGCCACGCTTCGAAACTAAGACCCTGCTGCTTTGGGGGACGCCCGTGGTGCTGCTCGTGGTCGGTGCTATCGCGATGGCCTTTGCGGCACGGCGGCGGAGCGGAAAGGTGACGGGCACGTCGCTGACGGCGGATGAAAAGGCTCGGCTTGAGGCCTTGCTGAAAAACGACGCACCCTGACAGCAGTTTTATTTCCGGATAATTTCCTGGAATATCAGCGGGTTAATTTTGTTTTCCATATCGGCGTCGAATGTGCTTCCGGGGCTTTGCCCGCCATCATCAGCTACATTACCAAAAATTCATGTCGCGGTCATTCATCGGTAAGGTCGCAAGCCCTATCTCTCATCTCAACGATCGCTTCCCCTCGCGATCCGATCCTGAAGAGAAAAGGCACAATCGATGTTCAAACCCTCGCGTCCCTCCCTGAAAACCGTGCTGCAGACATCCACCGTTGCCGGTCTTGCTGCGGTCATGCTGTCGACGGGTATTCCCGCTGCCGTCAACTATTCCTTTGCGGCTCCCGTGAAGGTCGAAGCTCCGCAGGTTCCGAGCTTTGCCGATGTCGTCGATGCCGTTTCGCCGGCCGTCGTTTCAGTTCGCGTGCAGTCGCGCGCCAATCCGGTTTCCGATGATGCCTCCGATGGCTTCAGCTTCGATTTCGGCGGTCCCGGCTTCGATCAGCTTCCCGACGATCATCCGCTGAAGCGTTTCTTCCGTGAATTCGGCGGTCAGAATGGTGGCGAACGCCGCGCCGACCGCGACCGTCCGCATATGGGCAAGCCCGGCCCCGGCCGCCTGCGTCCGACCGCGCAGGGCTCCGGCTTCTTCATCACGGAAGATGGCTATCTCGTCACCAACAACCACGTCGTTTCCGATGGTTCCGCCTTTACGGTTGTCATGAACGATGGCACCGAGCTTGATGCCAAGCTGATCGGTAAAGACAGCCGTACCGACCTTGCGGTGCTGAAGGTCGATGACAAGCGCAAGTTCACCTATGTCAACTGGGCCGACGATAGCAAGGTTCGCGTCGGCGACTGGGTCGTTGCCGTCGGTAACCCCTTCGGCCTTGGCGGCACGGTAACATCCGGCATCGTTTCGGCTCGTGGCCGTGATATCGGCTCCGGCCCCTATGACGACTACCTGCAGGTTGATGCGGCCGTGAACCGCGGCAACTCGGGTGGTCCGACCTTCAACCTCTCCGGTGAAGTCGTCGGCATCAACACCGCGATCTTCTCGCCCTCGGGCGGCAACGTCGGCATCGCCTTCGCCATCCCGGCGTCCGTTGCCAAGGACGTGGTTGCCGACCTGATGAAGGACGGCGCGGTTTCCCGCGGCTGGCTCGGCGTGCAGATCCAGCCGGTGACCAAGGATATCGCCGACTCGCTCGGCCTTGCCGAGGCAAGCGGCGCGCTCGTCGTCGAGCCGCAGGCCGGTTCGCCCGGTGAAAAGGCCGGCATCAAGAAGGGCGACGTCGTCGCCGCCGTCAACGGCGAAACGATCAAGGGGCCGCGTGAACTGGCCCGCAAGATCGGCGCGATGCGTCCGGGCACGAATGTCGATGTTTCGCTGTGGCGTGACGGCAAGGCGACAAGCGTCAAGCTCGAAGTCGGCACCCTGCCGGCTGACGACCAGCAGGCTGCTGCCGAGCCGGATCAGGGTCAGGAAGAGACCGCACCCGCCTCTGAAAAGGCGCTTGCCGATCTCGGCGTCACCGTTTCTCCGTCGGATGATGGCAATGGCGTGACGATCTCGTCCGTCGATCCGGACTCCGACGCCAGCGATCGCGGCCTGAAGGAAGGCGAAAAGATAGTCTCGGTGAACAACCAGGAGGTCAAGTCGGCCGACGACATCCTCAAGGTGATCAGCGCCGCCAAGAAGGATGGCCGCAGCAAGGCCCTGTTCCAGATCCAGGCCGAAAACGGCAGCCGCTTCGTGGCGCTTCCGATCGACAAGGGCTAAGGCGCCCGATCTCCCGCTTTCAGGGCGCCGCGGACCACACGGTTCCGCGGCGTCTGCCTTTCAAGATGGTACAGGCTGGTTGTGGAAGGTGAGGGTCCGGGACTATGGTCACCCGTATGAAGATTCTGATTATCGAAGACGATCTTGAAGCCGCCGCCTACCTTGCCAAGGCCTTTCGCGAGGCGGGCATCGTGTCCGACCATGCCAGCGATGGCGAAAGCGGCCTGTTCATGGCCAGCGAGAATTCCTACGACGTGCTGGTCATCGACCGCATGCTGCCGCGGCGCGACGGGCTTTCGGTGATCTCCGAGCTTCGCCGCAAGGGTATCCATACGCCGGTGCTGATCCTTTCGGCGCTGGGGCAGGTGGATGACCGCGTGACGGGCCTGCGCGCCGGTGGCGACGACTATCTGCCGAAACCCTATTCCTTCAGCGAACTGCTTGCCCGCATCGAAGTGCTCGGCCGCCGCAAGGGCGCGCCGGAGCAGGATATGGTCTACCGGGTCGGCGACTTGGAGCTTGACCGGCTTTCCCACACGGTGCGCCGGCAGGGCAAGGAGATCGTTCTCCAACCCCGTGAATTCCGTCTGCTCGAATATCTGATGAAGAATTCGGGCCAGGTGGTGACCCGTACTATGCTGCTTGAAAACGTCTGGGATTATCACTTCGATCCGCAGACCAATGTCATCGACGTGCATGTGTCGCGGCTGCGTTCGAAGATCGAGAAGGATTTCGACGGGCCACTGCTGCGCACAGTGCGCGGCGCCGGCTACATGATCAAGGAAGAGGGAGCGCATTGACGGATGAACCGGCTGCGCGTTCTCTTCCGCTCGACGGCCGTTCGGCTTTCGGCGGTCTATCTCCTGCTCTTTTCGCTCTGCGCCGCGTTTCTCGTGTTTTACGTCACGGCGATGTCGCAGCGCCTGCTGGAGGAGCAGACCCGCGACGCCGTCAGCGCCGAAGTGGCGCAGATCGGCGCCATCTATGATCGCGCCGGCGTCAACGGACTGCTCAAAACGCTGGAGCGGCGGGCGCGCCAGCCGGGCGCCAATCTCTATGTGATCGCCGGACCGACCGGCGAAATCCTCGCCGGCAATGTCGCGTCTCTGGAGCCCGGCCTTCTCGACAAGGAAGGCTGGACGGATCAGGCCTTCCGCTATCAGCGCTATACCGATGAAAGCCGCAAGGACAGCCATGTGGCGCTGGCCCATGTGCTGGTATTGTCGAACGGCCTGCGTGTGCTTGTCGGGCGGGACTTGCAGGAACCCGAAAAGTTTCGTGTGCTCGTTCGTCAGGCGCTGATGGTGGCGCTTGGGATCATGGGGCTTGGGGCGCTCGTCATCTGGTTTGCGATCGGGCGCAATGCGCTGAAGCGCATCGACCGCATGTCGGATGCCAGCACCCGCATCATGGCGGGCGATCTTTCGCAGCGGCTGCCGATGAGCGGATCGGGCGACGAGTTCGACCGCCTGTCGGAATCGCTGAATGCCATGCTGGGGCGTATCGAAAAGCTCAATGAAGGCCTGCGGCAAGTCTCCGACAACATCGCCCACGACCTGAAGACGCCGTTGACGCGCCTGCGCAACAAGGCGGAAGCTGCCCTTGCTCACAAGACGACGACCTCGGGCTACCGCGCCTCGCTGGAAGAGATCATCGGCGAATCCGACCAGTTGATCCGCACCTTCAATGCACTGCTGATGATCTCGCGGGTGGAGGCCGGCGGGGCGGCGGCGGAGATGAGCGATGTTGATCTCTCGATGATCGTTGCCGACTGCGTCGAGCTTTACGAGCCGGTGGCCGAGGAGCAAGCGTCGCAACTGACGGCTGATATAGGCAATGCGCTGCATATCAGCGGCAATCGCGAGCTGATCAGCCAGGCGCTCGGCAATCTCATCGACAATGCGATCAAATATGCCGAGGGCGCTCCTAATCGCGATATCCGGGTATCGCTGTCCCGTCGCGGCGAGGCGGTAGTGATTGCGGTTGCCGACCGCGGACCGGGCGTGCCGGCCGACAAGCGCGACGATGTCGTCACCCGTTTCGTGCGGCTGGATGAAAGCCGATCCAAACCGGGAACCGGCCTTGGTCTCTCGTTGGTCGAGGCCGTCATGGAAATGCACCATGGCGCGCTGGAACTCAGCGACACGGCAGAGGGTGAGGACAATCCCGGCCTGACGGTTTCGATGGTGTTTCCGGTCCGCGCGGCGTGACGGAACCGCTTCTGTTTTTCCCTTGAGCACGTTAGCGTGCTGCCTGCCGGAATCAGGCGGGAGGAAAGCATGATCGAGACTGTTGCGCGGCGTTTGACGGATATGACCGTATCGCCCATCCGGCCGATGAGCCAGTCCGACGCGAAATCGGTGCTTTCCGATCTCAAGGACATGGGCAAGCAGGAGCCGGCGATTGCAGCACTTCTTTCCTCCGAAACGCCGCTTCGCGATTTTCTGATCGCGGCTTTTTCGCTGTCTCCCTATCTGCGTGAGGCAGCCGTCGCGCGGCCGTCGCTGCTTGCGGAAATCCTGGCGGTGCCGCTGGATGGCCATTTGCAGCAATGCGTCGATGAGGCGCGCAGTGCGTGGCGCAGCGGCGAGCCGGGCAGGGCGCTTTCCGATGCGGAGATCATGACGCGGCTTCGGGTCGCCAAGCGCAAGATGGCCTTTTGCCTGGCGCTCTCCGATCTGGCGAAACTGATCGACGGACGGGAAACCACCCGTTGGCTGAGCGATTTTGCCGGTGCCTCCGTTTCCGCCACCATCGACCATCTTCTCCTGAGCGCGGCGGAGGCCGGAAAGTTTCATGTCCCCGATAGCGACCGGCCGAGCGAAAATTCGGGTGTCGTCGTGCTCGGCATGGGAAAACTCGGAGCTTTCGAACTCAACTATTCCTCCGATATCGACATTGTCGTCTTCTTCGAACCCGATGCGCCGTTGATAACAGATGTTTCAGAGGCACCGGAAACCTTTGCCCGGCTGCTGCGCCGCCTCATCCGCATCCTGCAGGAGCGCAGCGGCGATGGTTACGTGTTCCGCACCGATCTCAGGCTTCGGCCCGATCCGGGTGCAACGCCGCTTGCCATCCCCGTTGAAGCCGCGATGCTCTATTACGAAAGCCGCGGGCAGAACTGGGAGCGGGCCGCCTTCATCAAGGCGCGGCCGGTGGCGGGCGACCTGAAGGCGGGCGAGAATTTCCTGCGCGAGCTGACGCCCTTCGTTTTCCGAAAATATCTCGATTATGCCGCGATCGCTGACATTCATTCGATCAAGCGGCAGATCCATGCCCATAAGGGCCATGGCGAAATCGCCGTCAAAGGGCACAATATCAAGCTCGGTCGGGGTGGCATCCGCGAGATCGAATTCTTCGTCCAGACCCAGCAGTTGATCGCCGGCGGCCGTATGACGGACCTGCGCGGACGCGCCACCGAGCCGATGCTGCATGCGCTCGCCAAGGCGAACTGGATCGATCCCAAGACGGCGTCGGAACTGACAGAGGCCTACTGGTTCCTGCGCGATGTCGAGCACCGCATCCAGATGGTGCGCGACGAGCAGACCCACGTGCTGCCGACGGCCGAAGCAGAACTGAAGCGAATCGCCTATATGATGGGCTTCGCCGACACGGCCGAATTCTCAGCAGCGCTATCGGCTGTCCTCAGAAAGGTCGAGCGCCGCTACGCCCAGCTTTTCGAGCAGGAGGCGCGGCTTTCCGGCGATACAGGCAATCTCGTCTTCACCGGCCAGAAGGACGATCCCGACACGCTGGAGACGCTGAAGGCGCTCGGTTTCGAGCGGCCGCAGGATATTTCCCGCACGATCCGCACCTGGCACTACGGCCGGTACCGCGCTACGCAATCCGTCGAGGCGCGCGAGCGGCTGACTGAACTGACGCCGGAGCTTCTGCGCGTCTTCGGACAGAACAAGCGGGCGGACGAGGCGCTGTTGCGCTTCGATCAGTTCATCTCCGGCCTGCCCGCGGGCATCCAGCTGTTTTCGCTGCTCGGCAACAATCCGGGGCTGCTCTCCCTCATCGTCAACATCATGTCGACGGCGCCGCGGCTGGCCGGCATTATCGCGGGGCGGCCGCATGTGTTCGACGGCCTGCTCGACCGGCGATTGCTGGTGGAACTGCCGACCCGGCAATATCTGGCCGAGCGCATTCAAGGCTTCGTCTCCGGTGCCCGCCATTATGAGGAAATCCTCGACCGTCTGCGGATCATCGCTGCCGAACAGCGGTTCCTGATCGGCATTCGCCTGCTGACCGGAGCGATTTCCGGTGCGCAGGCCGGCCACGCCTTCACTGATCTCGCCGACCTGATTCTCGCCGCGAGCCTCGATGCGGTGCTGGACGAGGTCCGCTCCGTGCACGGCGATTATCGCGGCGGGCGTGTGGCGCTGGTCGGCATGGGCAAGCTCGGCAGCCGCGAATTGACCGCCGGCTCCGATGTCGATCTCATCCTGCTCTATGACTATGATTCCGAAGCGCCGGAATCGGATGGCGCAAAGCCGCTCGATGCGATGCGCTATTTCACCCGTATCACCCAGCGCCTGATCGCCGCCCTTTCGGCCCCCACCGCGGAAGGCGTACTCTACGAAGTCGACATGCGGCTCCGTCCCTCCGGCAATAAAGGGCCGGTCGCCACCCGCATCAATGCCTTCGAAAAATACCAGCGCAGCGAGGCCTGGACCTGGGAGCATATGGCGCTGACCCGCGCCCGGCCGCTCTGCGGCGAGGCAAGCCTGATGGCCGAGGCCGAACAGATTTTCCGTGATGTTCTCGGCCAGAAACGCGATATCGCCAAGGTGACATCAGATGTCTCCGAGATGCGCAATCTGATCGACAAGGAAAAACCGCCGAGTGACCTCTGGGATTTCAAGCTCATTCCCGGCGGCCTCGTCGATATCGAGTTCATCGCCCAATACCTGGCGCTGATCGCCCCGGCCCGCGATGTCGCACCGCTACGGGCGGGAACGCCGACGATCGATGCCCTGAAAACGCTTGGCCCCCCGCTGATGGAGCCGGCGGCGCTCGATACGGTACTGGAAGCACTCAATCTCTTCACCGAGCTTTCCCAGATGGTGCGGCTCTGCATCGAAGGGGATTTCGAGTTGAAGGATGCACCCTCCGGTCTGATGGACCTTCTCTGCCGGGCGGCCGATGCACCCGACGTCAAGGTGCTGGAGGCCGATATCCGCCGGCTGTCGAAGGCGGTGCGGCGGATATTCCAGACGATGGTGAAGAATTGAGAGTCTGTCAGGTTCATTCTGAACCTGACAGACTCTCAATTCTTTTGTTGCCGTTTGTCTTTTCGGGAAAACCGGTTCCCACTTTTCCCTGACAAACTCTAAATCAAGCGTCGCCGCAATTCGGTATCCGCACGCAGATGATGGTGCCGACCTTCTCCTGCGAGTGGATTTTCATCGCGCCGCCATGCAGCAGTGTCAGTGAGCGGGAGATGGCAAGGCCAAGGCCAGAACCGCCCTTGCTCTTGGCATATTGGCTCTGCACCTGCTCGAAGGGCTGGCCGATCTTCTGCAATGCCGCCTTCGGAATTCCGATGCCGGTATCGGCGATCGTCAGCGTCACGGCGCCGCCGACCTTGCGGGCCCGAAGCGAAATCTTGCCGCCCTCATTGGTGAACTTCACCGCGTTGGACAAGAGGTTCAAGAGCACCTGCTTCATCGCCCGCCGGTCGGCGACCATGGTCAGGCCAGAGGAGATCTGCTGATCGACGCAGATGTTCTTCTGTTCGGCCGGAATGGTGGTGAGACGCAGCGTTTCCTCGATCAGCGGCGCGAGATCGATCGTTTCGCGATCGATTTGCATATGGCCCGCCTCGATCTTAGACATATCGAGGATGTCGTTGATGACGTTCAGCAGGTGCTTGCCGCTGTCGTGGATGTCGCGGGAATATTCGTCGTATTTCTCCGAGCCGAGTGGCCCGAACATCTGGTTCTGCAGGATTTCCGAAAAGCCGAGAATGGCGTTGAGCGGCGTGCGCAACTCGTGCGACATGTTGGCGAGGAATTCGGACTTGGCCCGGTTCGCACCTTCGGCGCGCTCCTTCTCGGCCAGATAATTGGCATTGGCGACGGAAAGCTCGGACTTCTGCCGCTCCAGCGTGATGCGCGAGGCAGAGAGATCGCCGATCGTCGCCATCAGCCGGCGCTCGGATTCGCGCAACCGCACCTGATGGCGCTTCAGAAGCGTGATGTCGGTGCCGACCGAAACGAGGCCGCCGTCGCGGGTGCGCCGTTCGTTGATCTGCAGCCAGCGCTGGTCGGCAAGCTGCACCTCGAAGGTCTGCGAATGATTTGAATGATCCGGGTCGGCGATGCGCCGCTCGATGATCGGCCGCGCCGAGGCGTTCATCACGGTGTTGCGGTCGGTGCCGGGAACGAGCACTTCGTCGGGCAGGGCATAGGCTTGCTGATAGTGGGTGTTGCACATCACGAGACGCTCGTGCTTGTCCCAAAGCACGAAGGCCTCCGAGGTGCATTCGATCGCGACGGCAAGCCGCTGGTCGGCCTCGGCATAGCGCTGGGCAAGCCGATGCTGTTCGGTCACGTCCATGGCGATGCCGATCAGGTGAATGCGACCGGACGTCGTGCGAATGACCTGGGCGCGGGCGCGCAGCCAGACATAATGGCCGGCGGCGTGGCGCATGCGGAAGACATGGTCGATCTGCGGCGTATCGCCCTTGGCGATGGCGCGGGCGACCTTGTAGATACCGTTATCGTCAGGATGCATCAGCCGCGCGGCATCGCCGAAGGAGAGCACGCTGGTATTCGGCGCCATGCCGAGCATTTCATACATCGAGCGCGACCAGAACAGCCGACGGTTCGGCAGGTCGAAATCCCAGAGGCCGCAGCGGCCGCGCGACAGCGCGGTTTCGACCCGCAGATTGGATTCGGCAAAGATCTGGTCGGCGTCGCGAGCACGTTTGGCCTGAATGTAATAGGCGTAAAGCACCACCAGCAGGATCGCCGAGATGCCGGCAAACAGCGTGACGTTCAGCGAGACCTCGTCGCGCCAGAGCTTTTCGATCGTCGCCATCGGCGTCGCGACGAGCAGCGTGCCCTTGGTGCCGGGGACCTGCACCATGGCGACCACGTGGGCGACCCCGCCGATAAAGGTCTTCACCACCATCGAGCGTTCGCCGAAATACTGGAAGGCCGCCACTTCGGGCGCGATGGCCGAGAGGGCGCGGCCGGTATAAAGCGCGCCCGCCGGTGAACTGGCGAAGATGCGGCCGTCGGGCCGCACCGTCAGGATGAAGGCTTCGTTGGCGAGCATGTCCGGCGAGATACGCTCGGCGAGCCGTTGTTCCACCTCGATCTTCTTTGCTTCCTCGAACAAGGCTTCCGCGCCGTCCTCAAGGCTGGCGCTGGCGGCGACGGCGGCAAGCAGGGTGCTGTGACGGATGCTGTCTTCCATGCGGCCATATTCGACCATGATACCGTTCGCCCGCGACATGGCGACGACCAGGAGAAAGGCGATGATCAGGATCGGGATGGAGCGCTTGAGCAGCGGCTCGGCACGGGAAAGGCGCAGAGCGGCCGGCTCCGTGAAAATCCGGGCATGCTGGATGATCTCCTTTTCAAGAGCCAGAAATCCCGGAAATCTGGGTCGCAGCCGCCCATCGGCCGCGCGTCCGTGCTGCGCTTCCGCCATCTTCGTCAAGTTTTTAAACCCTCGTTTGATTCGCTGCGCCGCTCGCCCGAATCTGACTCAATGAATCAATTGTGATTCGCCTTGTCCAGCGGAAATCGTAAAACTTTATTAACCATTTATAATCATTGGAAAATGGTAGGCGGTGTCTTTCGGGTGCGCCGTGCGGATAAAAATTTCATTTTAAAAACAGATGGTTGAAAAGAAAACGGCCGAGCCTTCCGTCAGGAAGGTCCGGCCGTTTCGTCTGTTTCGACTCGGCTTGGTTGAGGCGGCTTGGCCGTCACCCTTTCAGCATGCGTTCTACGATATCGCTGACATCAGGAGAGAGTTTCGAAGCGGCTGCGATCTCGCGCAGCGCGTTGCGCGCATGGTCGGCGCGTTGGGATTCGAGCGACCGCCAGGAGCGCATCGAGGTGAGGATGCGGGCGGCCAACTGCGGGTTCTTCGGATCGATCGCGAGAATGTTCTGGGCGAGGAACCGGTAACCCTCGCCGTCGAGCCGGTTGAAGCCGGTCGGGTTGGCAAAAGCGAAGGTGCCGAGCAGGGAACGGACGCGGTTCGGATTGGAGGCGTTGAACAGCGGATCGTCCATCAGCGCCCTGACACGTTTCAGCGCACCCTCGCCGGGAATCGTTGCCTGGATCGAGAACCACTTGTCGATGACGAGAGCATTGTCCTCGAAGCGCGTCTTGAACTCGGAAAGCGCCTCGGCGGTACCGGGATGATGCGGGAAGCGGTGGGCGAGGATGGTCAGCGCCTGGCTGAGATCCGTCATGTTGTTGGCATCTTGGAATGCCTTCAGCGCCCGGTCCGGTTCGTTCTCGGCATAAACGAGGTAGGAGAGGGCGGTGTTGCGCAGGGCGCGGCGGCCGGCGCTGTCGGCATCCGGCGTGAACGGGCCGGCGACGGTCATCTCGTCGGCGAGCCGGGCAAACACCTCCCGACCGGCCTTGGCGATGGCCGTCATGACCTGCTGGCGGCCGGCATGGATAGCATCGGGATCGTTGTTGCCGCCGATCTCGCGGGCGATGTCGGCTTCGCTCGGCAGCGCCAGCACCTGGGCGCGGAAGGCCGGCTCCAGCGTTTCATCGGCCGCGGCAGCCAATAGCGCTTCCACCAGCGCCGGATCGCATTCGGCCGGCACGCCGTTGCGAGCGCTTTCGGCGGCAGCGACGAGGTTCGGGGTGGCAAGGTCGTTCAACGCCTGCCAGCGGGCGAAGAGATCGCTTTCATGGCGGGCGATATGAGCGCGGTCGGCGACGGACTGCTCGAAATGCAGGTTGATCGGCGTGGAGAAACCGCGATTGAGCGACACCACTGGACGGGCGGAAATGCCTTCGAAAACAACCGTCTGGCTGCGTTCGGTCAGATGCAGCACATCGCCGGTCACCTCGCCGCCGGAAACGGCGCTTGCGGCGGCTTCGCTGCCATTGGGCAGGATCAGGCCGAAGCGCAGCGGAATGTGCATCGGCTCCTTGTTCGGCTGGCCCGGTGTTGCCGGTATCATCTGTTCGAGCGACAGCGCCAGCGTCTGCTTCGCTGCGTCGTAGTCCGCCGAGACGGTGACCAGCGGCGTTCCGGCCTGATGATACCAGAGCGCGAACTGGGTGAGATCGCGGCCGCTGGCATCCTCGAAGCAGCGCACGAAATCCTCGATGGTGACAGCCTGGCCGTCATGGCGCTCGAAATAGAGATCCATGCCCTTCTTGAACAACTCGCCGCCGAGCAGTGTCGCGATCATGCGCGTGACTTCGCTGCCCTTCTCATAGACGGTCGTCGTGTAGAAGTTGTTGATTTCGCGATATTTCGTCGGGCGCACCGGATGCGCCAGCGGACCGGCATCCTCCGGAAACTGCTCCGATTTCAGATGCCGCACTTCGGCGATGCGCTTGACGGTGCGCGAGCGCATGTCCGCGGAAAATTCGTGGTCGCGATAGACCGTCAGGCCTTCCTTGAGGCAGAGCTGGAACCAGTCGCGGCAGGTGATGCGGTTACCGGTCCAGTTGTGGAAATATTCGTGCGCGATGATCGCCTCGATATTGGCATAGTCGGCATCGGTCGCGGTTTCCGGGTCGGCCAGCACGTACTTGTCGTTGAAGACGTTAAGCCCCTTGTTCTCCATGGCGCCCATGTTGAAGTCGGAGACGGCGACGATCATGAAGATATCGAGATCGTATTCGCGGCCGAAGACGTCCTCGTCCCATTTCATCGAACGCTTCAGTGCATCCATGGCATAGGCCGCACGCGGCTCCTTGGCATGCTCGACATAGATTTTCAGTGCGACCTCGCGGCCGGACATGGTCGTGAAGGTGTCTTCGACAACGCCGAGATCGCCGGCCACCAGTGCAAAGAGATAGCTCGGCTTCGGATGCGGATCGAACCATGCGGCGAAGTGACGGCCATCGCCCATGCCGGCGCCGCCGAGATAGTTGCCGTTGGACAGCAGCAGCGGCGCGGTCGCCTTGTCGGCGATGATGTTGACCGTATAGACCGACAGCACATCCGGGCGATCCGGGAAATAGGTGATGCGCCGAAAACCTTCCGCTTCGCACTGGGTGCAGTAGATGTTCTTCGTGCGGTAAAGCCCCATCAGCGTCGTGTTTGCTTCCGGGTTGATCTCGGTGGTGATGGTGATCTCGAAGGGCACGTCCGCCGGCAGGTTGCGGATCGTCAGGCTCTCGTCGGTCGCGTCGTAATGCGCGGGGTCGATGGTTTCCTGGTCGAGAAGCAGGCCGGTCATCTTCAGCTCGTCGCCGTCCAGCACCAGCGGCGCATCGGTCGCCACGCCTTCGCGGCGATGGAAGATCAGCCGGGCTTCGACCTTGGTTTCCGTCGGGTCGAGTTCGAAGGTGAGGTCCACGCGCTCCAGGACGAAATCGGTCGGCTTGTAGTCTTCAAGAAGGATGATTTCGCCGGTATCTGTGCGCATCGTATGTCCCGTTTCGGTCCGCCGCGTGAGCCGCGGCGACGCTTTGATCTGTGTCTGGTCCGCATGGCCCGAGCAATTCTTGCCAGCAGTTTGTGAGAGACTTACGAAATTCGCCCTAACAATACTTAAACCCGTGGATCATTTTGAGACGCATACGGGAAATTTACCGCTGGATCATCCTAAAGGTAAGGCAGGCCTGCCGGGGCATCAAATATTTCCAGCAGACATCACGAGAATTGATCAGTTTTTCGTAGTAAGCGGGATAGGATCGCCCTGCACCGGCGGATTCGTTCGCCAAGCATCCCTTTCGTTGCGGAGTTCACCCTCCGCGTTCCGCATTGCAAGTCCGAGCCGGTCTCCATGGATGGCGAATATCCTCATCCCCTGAAGGGAATTTCCCTCAAGGTCTTTTCCGTTGTGGTCTTCGTCGCCATGTCGACCCTGATCAAGTCCGCAGGGGAAGGGATCGCCACCGGCCAGATCACCTTCTACCGCTCGGCCTTCGCCATGGTGCCGATCCTCGTTTATCTCGCCTGCACCGGCTATCTGCGCACCGCTTTCAAGACCGACAATATCCTCGGCCATCTGGCGCGCGGCTTTGTCGGTATCGTCTCCATGAGCTTCGGCTTTTACGGCCTCGTGCACCTGCCGCTGCCGGAGGCGATTGCCATCGGCTATGCCATGCCGCTGCTCGGCGTGGTCTTCGCCGCGATCTTCCTCAAGGAAACGGTGCGCCTCTATCGCTGGACGGCCGTCTTCATCGGCCTTGTCGGGGTGATGATCATCACCTGGCCGCGCCTGACGCTGCTCGATCAGGGTGGCCTCGGCCAGGAAGAGGCGCTGGGCGCGCTTGCCGTGCTGATCTCGGCGGCGCTCGGCGCCACCGCCATGGTGCTGGTGCGCAAGCTGGTGGTCCGGGAAAAGACCCACACCATCGTCCTGTATTTCTCGCTCTCGGCGGCCTGCTTTTCGCTCCTGACGCTGCCCTTCGGCTGGGAGCCGCTGCCATGGAGTTCCTTCCTGCTGCTGATGGCCGGCGGCTTTTGCGGCGGCATCGCCCAGTTGTTGCTCACCCAGAGCTACCGCTACGCCGACATGTCGACCATCGCGCCCTTCGAATATACCTCGATCCTGCTCGGCATCATCATCGGCTATACGCTGTTCGACGATATCCCGACCAGGACCATGCTGATCGGAACGGTGATCGTCATCAGCGCCGGCATTTTCATCATCTGGCGCGAGCATCAACTCGGCTTGGAACGGCGCCGCGCCCGAAAGCACATGACGCCGCTGGGCTGATCAGCGGCTGCCGGAATCGGCGTTGATCGCCTGGTTCATCGCATTGACGGCTTCGGTGCCCGGCGTCGGGACCGTGTTGGCCAGAAAGTCCGTCTTGCCGACGAGGCCATCGGCGGCATTGCGCTGGGCGATGCGCCAGCAGGCATAGGCGCCATAGGCCGCGAAATAGATCGCCAGCACGAAAAACAGCGAAGCCGGGCCGAACCGGTCCATCACCGGGCCGACCATCAGCGGTCCCGAAATCGTGCCGATGCCGTAGGTGATCATCATGCCCGAGGACACCTCGACATATTCGTCGGAGCGGGCAAGGTCGTTCGCATGGGCGACGTTGAGAGCATAGATCGGAAACAGCATCGAGCCGACGAACCCGGCGATGACATAGAGCACAATCGGCGGAGCACCGACCGAAAACGCCATCGCAAGGCAGGCCACGACGCCAATCACGCCGCAGCCGACCATGACGATGCGCCGGTCCATACGGTCGGACGCGCGACCGATCGGGATCTGGGAAATGGCGCTGCCGGTCAGGACGGCGGCCAGCAGGGTCGCACCTTCGGCCGTCGAAAGCCCGATCTTCTGGGTGAAGACGCCGCCGAGATTGAGCCATGCGCCCGCCATGGCCCCCGCCAGAAACGCCCCGACGACAGCCACCGGCGAGCGCCGGAAAAGCCCTGCCAGATTGAACCTTGCCTGCGCCGGCGGTGCCGGCGTCGATTGCGACGAGAGCGTCGTCGGCAACAGTGAAAACGACAAGAGCACGCTGCACAGCATGAACAGCGAGGTATTGGTGGGGTCGCCAAGCGGCACGAGATATTGCCCGCCGATCGTGCCGATCATCGTGGTGATCAGATAGACGGAAAACAGCATGCCGCGGTTCTCATTGGTCACACGCTCGTTCAGCCAGCTTTCGATGACGAGGTAGCTGCCGGCCATGGCAAAGCCGTACATGCCGCGAAAGACGATCCAGGCCCGCCAGTCGACGACGAGGCCGCAGAGCAGGATCGCGACGCTGAGCAGCGTGACCAGCGCCGCAAACACCCGCACATGCCCGACCTTCAGCACGAATTTCGGCGTGACGATGCAGGAGAGCGTGAAACCGATCGTATAGCCCGTCGCGATGATCGAGATGATCATCGTAGACCATCCTTCGGCAACGGAACGGACCGGCAGCACATAGCTCGCAAGCCCGAAGCCGATCATCATCAGCAGTGTCGACAGCATCAGGCTCGAAACGGAGAAAAGGCTGCCCAGCATGGCGGCTCCAAAGCGAAAAGCCCGGCGAAGAGCCTGCCGGGCGGGACGAGTGTCGCTCTAATCATTTTCGCGGACGCTGTCGATTGCGACAGACGCTGGCGCAAAGCTTGTAAACAGGGAAGGGTGGGCGATGGAGCGCCCGGCATCAACTCAGCCGGAAATCAGCGCGGCAGCAGCGCGCTCTGGGAAAGCCGGTTCGATGCCTTGCGGCCGGCTTCGGTGCTGAGACGGCTATATTCGCGCGAGGCGCGGACGGCGGTCGCGATGTCATGGACGCCGCAGATAAGGGCACGGATCGAGTTCGACATGACAGGACCTTTCACATTTCGGGCATGATCCGCCGCCTGGGAACAGCGGCAGGCGAGGGCAATCAGCGCTGGATGAAGTCTGCGTAGAGATCGGCAGGGCGCGTGCTGCGGGCGTAACCCGAGGCGGTCATCTGCTCATTGGCTGCAGAGCTGAAGCTGTTGAAGGGGGTGCGAAGCGCCGAGCCGGCGTGGCGGAGCGTCTCAAAGCTGCTGTGCAGCGGGCGGTAACGGGCGGTCATCAGTCAATTCCTTTTCCTGTTCCTCCCGTTGCTTCATATTGCACTGCAGCATGAAATTTACAAGAAGGCCGCGTGCGATGCTGCTATGCACAATCCGCATGGCTTTCTTCATTCTTTGTTCATAAATTGAGCAGGCGGCGGAAACCGGGCGTTAACCACGCAGGCCGGATTTGAACGCCAGCAGGTCCTGCCAGGCCAGCCGCTTGCTGGCGGGGGCGGTGATCAGGTCCTGCGGATGCAGGGTGGCGACAGCCGAGCAGGTCACCCCGGCGATCTTCAATTCGCGCCGTTCGCCGCGCATGTGATGGATCGTATCGGTTCCGCCGAAAATAAAACGAGCGGCGAAATTACCGAGAATCAGCAGATGCTTCGGCTCGGCCAATGCGATCTGCCGCTCAATGAAGGGTCGGCAGATCTCGCCCTCCCGCGCCGAAGGCACGCGATTGCCCGGCGGACGCCAGGCAATAACGTTGGTGAGCAGGGCCGTCTCCCGGCTGAGCCCGATGGCGGAAAGCATGCGCTCCAGCATCTGCCCCTGCTTGCCGGAAAAGGGCAGGCCATCGCGATCGTCGTCGGCATTCGGCATCGGGCCGATCACCATCACGCCCGAGGCCGGATTTCCATCGGCAAACACGGTGTTCTTGGCGCTGTTGCGCAGGCTGCAGCCGGAAAAGGCCTCCATCGCCGTCTTCAGTTCCGCCAGCGAACGGGCGCTTTCGGCGGCAAAGCGCGCTTCTGAGACGGCCTGCTCATGGGGAATGGCGACCGCGGCATTGACGGCAACGGGGGCAGGGCGCTCCTGACCACGGGCGGCCGGCTGCGCGGTGTCCCTTGCAGCACGCGGCTGCGCATCCACCCGGCTTTCCTTGAGCGCCGGCGCCTGCTCGCGGGGGGCGGAACGCGCCGCCCGTGAGGCGGCAAATTCCGCGAAGCGATCGACCGGATCGTCTTCCAGCAGCCACTCGACCCCGGCATCCGCATGGAAATGCAGAAGGGCGGCAAGTTCGGCCGGATTCATCTGGTCGATGGAGATCATGGGGAAAACCTTACAGAAGCCTTCCCCAGCGGGGAAGAGGCCTCCGGGTCAAAGCTGTGCAGGGATCAGGCCGCCATCGCCGTCCAGCGATCAATATCGCCGCGTTCGCCGATCAGCGCCAGCCCATGGGCGATCGACAGCAGTTCGCCGCCGCTCTCGATGTCGCCCTTGTCGAAGCGGCTTTCGAACAGGCGACGCACGGCCGGGACGAAGGATGTGCCGCCGGTCAAAAACACCTTGTCGATATCGCCCGGCTTCGTGCCGGTGGTCTCGAAGACCTCGTCCAGCGCGCCTTCGATGCGCTCGATATCCGGCGCGATCCAGCTTTCGAAATCGGTGCGGCGGATGGTGCGGCGGCTTTCCTCGCCGAGCGGAGCGAAATGAAACTCCGTTTCCTCTTCGCTCGACAGCCGCATCTTGGCGGCCGAGATCGCCTGATAGAGCGGATAGCCCTCGTCATGGTCGACGAGATCGACGAAGCGCTCAAGCTTTTCCGGCTCGACGGCGGAGCGAACCAGTTGCTTCAAATCGCTGAAATCCTTCAGCGTCTTGAAGATCGACAGCTGGTTCCAGCGGCCGAAATTGGCGTAGTAGCTGGTCGGAACGTCGAGCAGTTTGTCGAAGCTGCGAAACTGCGTGCCCTTGCCGATCAGCGGCGAGACAACGTTGTCGATAATGCGGAAGTCGAAATGATCGCCGGCGACGCCGACGCCGGAATGGCCGATCGGCACGGCGGTCAGCTGGCCCGCATGGCTTTCGAAACGGATGATCGAATAGTCGGTCGTGCCGCCGCCGAAGTCGGCGACCAGTACCGTCGCATCCCGCTTCAGGCTCTGGGCGAAATAGAAGGCGGCCGCGACCGGCTCGTAAACGAAGTGGATTTCCGGAAAATCGAAGGCGGCGAGCGCCTTGTTATAGCGCTCCAGCGCCAGCGCTTCATCCGGCGTCGAGCCGGCAAAACGCACGGGACGGCCGACGACGAGGCGCTTGTAATCGCCCTGCCAGCCATGGCCGGCATAGTCGGCGATGCGGTTGACGAAAGCGCGCATCAGGTCTTCGAAATTCTGGCGCTTGGCGAAGATCAGCGTGCCCTGGAAAAGGCTGCTGGCGGCAAAGGTCTTGATCGACTGCAGGAAGCGCACGTCGCCGGGATTGTCGATGAATTCGCGGATCGCCGCATGGCCGGCCTCGACCTTCACCGCGGTCGCTCCAAGCTGCGGATGCTTCATGAACGACAGCGCTGTACGCATCGTATCGCTGGTGCCGGCGGAGCTGGTGAAGGAGAGCGACTGCGTCGTCTCGCCCTGCGAGGCCGCCAGCACGGAATTGGTCGTCCCGAAATCGAAGCCGAGTGCCTTGGTCATGTCGTATCTCCTGGACGGCGTTGCCCGGCGCGCGGTCGCACCGCGAAACGCGATGGTCTTGCTGCCCTGGCAATGAGAAATGTTTGGGAACTCGCGGGCGAGCCGCGATGCGCTTGCGCGCGAATGAGGTGGGCTCGTCGCACAGGGTTGCGCCAAAAGCAAGGCAAAGTCGGTCTGTAATTTTTGACGTTTACGTGAAAGTTATATACGACTGGCCTGAACTGCATGATGTCATGCGCAAATGCTGGTGGTGCAGGTCGCATCCCGGCTCGACAAGCCGAAATCTATTTGCCATGACGGGTGGAATGGGAACAGACCGGCCAAGTCCGGCGATACCGACTGGAGACGACGATATGACCGAGGCGCTTGAGCTTCCCGAACGCGAAAGCATGGAATTCGACGTCGTGATCGTCGGCGCCGGGCCTGCGGGGTTGTCTGCCGCGATCCGGCTGAAGCAGGTCAATCCGGAGCTTTCCGTCGTCGTGCTCGAAAAGGGGGCCGAAGTCGGCGCCCATATCCTCTCCGGCGCCGTCGTCGATCCGATCGGAATCGACCGCCTGCTGCCCGACTGGCGCGAAGACGCCGACCATCCGTTCAAGACCGAGGTGAAGGACGACCAGTTCCTGCTGCTCGGCCCTGCCGGCTCGATCCGCCTGCCGAATTTCGCCATGCCGCCGCTGATGAACAACCACGGCAACTACATCGTCTCGCTCGGCAATGTCTGTCGCTGGCTCGCCACCAAGGCGGAAGAGCTGGGTGTCGAGATCTATCCCGGCTTTGCCGCAGCCGAAGTGCTGTATAATGACCAAGGCGCCGTCATCGGCGTCGCCACCGGCGACATGGGCATCGAGAAGAACGGCGAGCCCGGCCCGAACTATGCCCGCGGCATGGCGCTGCTCGGCAAGTACACCCTGATCGGCGAAGGCGTGCGCGGCTCGATCGCCAAGCAGCTGATCGCCAGATACGAGCTTTCCAAGGATCGCGAGCCCCAGAAATTCGGTATCGGCATCAAGGAACTCTGGCAGGTGAAGCCTGAGAACCACAAACAGGGTCTCGTGCAGCATTCCTTCGGCTGGCCGCTCGGCATGAAGACCGGCGGCGGTTCGTTCCTCTATCATCTGGAAGACAACCTCGTCGCCGTCGGCTTCGTCGTCCACCTCAACTACAAGAACCCCTATCTCTACCCGTTCGAAGAGTTCCAGCGCTTCAAGACGCATCCTGCCATTCGCGGTACCTTCGAAGGCGGCAAGCGCATCTCCTACGGCGCCCGCGCCATCACCGAGGGCGGCTACCAGTCGGTGCCGAAACTATCGTTCCCCGGCGGCGCGCTGATTGGCTGCTCCGCAGGCTTCGTCAACGTGCCGCGCATCAAGGGCAGCCACAATGCCGTGCTATCGGGCATGCTGGCGGCCGATCGCATCGCCGTCGCCATCGAAGCCGGCCGCGCCAATGACGAAGTGATCGAGATCGAAAACGACTGGCGCAGCAGCGATATCGGCAAGGACCTGAAGCGGGTCCGCAACGTCAAGCCGCTGTGGTCGAAGTTCGGCACGGCCATCGGCGTCGGCCTCGGCGGTCTCGATATGTGGACCAACCAGCTCTTCGGCTTCTCCTTCTTCGGAACGCTGAAGCACGGAAAGACCGACGCCGCCTCGCTGGAACCGGCCTCGCAGCACAAGAAGATCGACTATCCGAAGCCGGATGGCGTGCTCACCTTCGACCGCCTGTCGTCCGTCTTCCTGTCGAACACCAACCATGAGGAAGACCAGCCGGTCCACCTCAAGGTCAAGGACATGGACCTGCAGAAGCGCTCCGAGCACGACGTCTTCGCCGGTCCCTCGACGCGCTACTGTCCGGCCGGCGTCTACGAATGGGTGGAGAAGGACGGCAAGGACGTTTTCGTCATCAACGCCCAGAACTGCGTCCACTGCAAGACCTGCGACATCAAGGACCCGAACCAGAACATCAACTGGGTGCCGCCACAAGGGGGCGAAGGGCCGGTCTATCCGAACATGTAAAGTTCGGGGAGGCTGGACCGCGCGGACTCCCGCAGGAAGAGCGTGGCGAAGGACCGGTCTATCCGAAGATGTAATCGCGATCAGGCTTGGCGAAAGGCCCGGCCTCTTCCAGGGTTGCAGCCGAAAGGCCGCTGCCGGTGATGCTCGGCTCGTCTTCGATCCGCTCCCATGTCTCGTCCATCGCATAGGTGGGCGAGAAGAACGGCACGCCGAAATGGCCGAAGCGGATGGAGAGCTGCCGCTCCGCCGTGGCTTCATCGACATGGGCGATGCGGTTGAGATAGATGACCGAGGCGAGGCCGGTACGATCGGCGCCGGAGCGGCAGTGAATAAGCACGGGTTTCGGCACGTCGCGGAGAATGGCGGTGAGTTGCTGTGCCTCCTCAAGCGTCAGTTCCCGGCTGGCGGACATCCCGAAATCGATATGGGTGAGGCCGAGCGTCTTCGCCTCGGTGATCTCCTGCTTGTACCAGTGCGCTTTTTCCTCCTTGCCCCGCAGATTGATGATCGACTTGATCCCGTACCGCGCCGTGTAGTCGGCAATCTCGGTGGCGTTGGGCTGGTTGGAACGGTAGACCTCGCCTGGCACGACGGCGGCGAAATTGCCGGTCATCTGGATCGCAACGAGATAGACACCGAGTGCGATGCCCGAAAGAACGGCGGAACCGCCGAGGCATTGAAGGAGCTTGCGCATCACATGGGTTCCTGTTTGCACCGTAAGAGCTTTCGCGCCTGCGCCTGACAGGAAACTGAACGTCTCCCCCCCAATAGCCCGGAAAATGACGTGCAACGGCCGGTTTAACCAGGCTTTAACCATGATTTCCGTCATTTTCGCATCGTAATCGATCGTCAGGAACCGTTTCGGGCCTGCTGGGGGCGGCCGGGTCGTCGTCATGCAGGCCGGACCCTCTCCCTGCGTTCGAATATGGGCGTCCTCTGAAGGGCACCGCGCAGGCGGCATTTTTGTCATTTTCCGCCCTTCATGGCGCAAGTGAGGAGGTTGCAGGCGCAAATCGAGCGCCATACGATGCCATAGGTGCAAAATTCTAGAAGACGGAGACAGGTGGAGGGAAACTGCCTGCCCGGAGGGGCCGCATGCGCCACTACACGGCGGTCCCGGAGCATCAGCCTGCAGAAAAGGGAACTGACATGAAACATCTCCTTGCGACCACCAGTCTCGCCCTCGGCCTCATGGCATTTGCCGGTGCCGCTTCCGCCGATTGCGGCGAGGTCACCATTGCCAGCATGAACTGGCAGAGCGCCGAGGTTCTGGCGAGCCTCGACAAGTTCATTCTCACCGAAGGTTATGGCTGCAACGCCGATATCATCGTCGGCGATACCGTGCCGACCATCACCTCGATGATCGAGAAGGGCGAGCCGGATGTCGCGCCGGAAGGTTGGGTCGATCTGCTGCCGGACGTCGTCAACCGCGGCATCACCGAAGGCAAGCTCATCGGTGCGGCCGTCGCGCTTTCCGATGGTGCCGTCCAGGGCTGGTGGATTCCGAAATACGTCGCCGACGCCCATCCGGACATCAAGACGATCGACGACGCCCTGAAGCACCCGGAACTCTTCCCGGACCCGGAAGACAAGAGCAAGGGCGCGGTCTTCAACGGCCCGCAGGGCTGGGGCGGCACGGTCGTCACCTCGCAGCTTTACAAGGCCTATGGTGGTGAAGCCGCCGGCTTCAACCTGATCGACACCGGCTCGGCCGCCGGCCTCGACGGCTCGATCGCCAAGGCCTATGAGCGCAAGGAAGGCTGGGTCGGCTACTATTGGGCGCCGACCGCACTGCTCGGCAAATATGCCATGGTGAAGCTCGAACACGGCGTTCCGGCCGATGCCGCCGAATGGAAGCGCTGCAACACCGTTGCCGAATGCCCCGACCCCAAGAAGAACGACTGGCCGAAAGACAAGGTCCAGACGCTCGTCACCAAGGGCTTTGCCGACCGTGCCGGCGCCGATGTCATGGGCTATCTCAACAAGCGCGCCTGGACCAACGACACGGTCAACGGCCTGATGGCCTGGATGACCGACAACCAGGCGAGCGGCGACGATGGCGCCAAGCACTTCCTGAAGGAAAACGAAACCCTCTGGACCCCCTGGGTTTCGCCGGAAGCTGCCGAAAAGATCAAGGCTGCTCTCTGATCGACTGGACAGGAACGGGACGGCGCGCCGAAAAGGCGCGCCGGCCTTTCTACGGCAGTCGCCCCCAGGAAAGGGCGGATGCCACCGCATAAGACGAAAAGGGGACCGGCATGGATTGGCTCACCAAATTTCCGCATATGAACGACGATTCGCTACGCAACCTGAAAAAGGTGATCGACGAGGGTTTCCGGGCTTTTACCCGCGCCTATGGCGACGCCATCGAAAGTCTTTTCGAGCCGCTGCAGTTCTTCCTCATCCAGTCCGAGCGCTTCATGACGCGCACGCCCTGGCCGATCATCCTTGTGCTGATCGCCACGGTCGCCTGGTTTGCCACCCGCAACTGGAAGATCGTCGCCGGCTGCATCGTGACACTGCTCGCCATCGGCTATTTCGATATGTGGGACGACACGATGAAGACCGTGTCGATGATCTTCGTCTGTACGGTGCTGTCGATCGCGATCGGCATTCCGATCGGCATCTTCATGTCCCGCTCCGACCGGTTGCAGAATGCGATCAATCCGGTCCTCGACGTCATGCAGACGATGCCGAGCTTCGTCTATCTCATCCCGGTGGTCATGCTGCTCGGTATCGGCAAGGTGCCGGGGCTGATCGCCGTCGTCATCTACGCTATTCCGCCGATGATCCGCCTGACCAATCTCGGTATCCGCCTCGTCGACAAGGATGTGCTGGAAGCCGCCGACGCCTTCGGCTCCTCGAGCTGGCAGAAGCTGAAGAACGTGCAGATGCCGCTTGCGCTGCCCACGATCATGGCCGGTATCAACCAGACGATCATGATGGCGCTCGCCATGGTGGTCATCGCCTCGATGATCGGCGTTCAGGGCCTTGGCCAGCCGGTGCTGAAGGCGATCGCCAACCAGTATTTCACCCTCGGCATCTTCAACGGCCTCGCCATCGTCGGCATCGCCATCATCTTCGACCGGGTCAGCCAGGCCTATGGCAAGCGGTTGCAGCGCCACCGCGAGATCATCCACGGTTAAGCAAAAAAAGACGCCTCAGCTCCCGCTCCGTCATGCTCGGGACAAGGCCGAGGATGACGAAGGAGTGTGAGGCGGATTCTTATCAGGAGCGGGCGAGGGCGGGCGCAGTCTTCGCTGTCGCCTTGGGCTCGGTCGCGGATTTCCACGTCACGACCATCAGGGCGCCGATGACCGTGATGTGCTCCATCACGAAATAGAATTCCAGCGTCTTGATCGGCTCGTCCATTAGCCAGAATGTATGGGCGATCGGGATCGTCAGCGCGGTGAAGACGGCAAGCGCGCCGGCGCCGAGCCAGGTCCAGCGATTGGCGATGACCAGCGCCGAGCCGCCAAGCTGGGTGACGATGACGGCGATGTTGAAGAGCGGCGCCGGCTCCAGCCCGAAATGCGCCATCTCGGCGACCCCGGCATTGAAATCGATGAGCTTGGCAAGGCCGCTGGCCCAGAAGATGTAGGTGAGCAGGGCGCGTGCGAAATAGCCGAAGGCGCTGCTGCCGGTAAAGGATTGAAGGAAAGAGGGCATGTCGTTTCTCCGCTGATGGGGGCCGCCCCGCAACCGGACCGGCGAGGAGAAAGCCGGGTCCGGTTACCGGGGCAACGCGGCCTCACCGTCCTGGGAGGATGGCGTTTCGGTGCGCCGCGTCGAAGCCATGTTTAGCGGGCGGAGGACGCCGTCCGAGTTCCCGCGGGAACATCGGCCTACGGCGGTCTCAGAAGCCCGCCAGCACCAGTTTGCCCTTGGTCTTGCCGGTTTCGATCAGCGCATGGGCCTTCTTCAGCGTCGTGGCGTTGATCGGGCCGAGCACGTCCGTCAGTGTCGATTTGATCTTGCCGGCATCGACGAGCCGGGAAACCTCGCTCAGGATGCGGTGCTGCTCTTCCATGTCGTCGGTCTTGAACAGGGAACGGGTGAACATCAACTCCCAGTGGGTCGAAACCGCCTTGCGCTTGAACGGCACGACATCCAGCGTTTTCGGATCGTCGATCAGCGCAAACCGCCCCTGCGGCGCGATCAGCTTGATGATGTCTTCCAGATGCCGCTCCGTGTTGGTGGTGGAAAACACGAATGCCGGAGCGCCGAGCGCCAACGCATCGATCTCCTGCGACAACGGCTTGGAATGATCGATGACATGATGGGCGCCGAGCTTGAAGGCCCAGTCGCGGGTTTCGGGGCGAGAGGCTGTGGCGATCACCGTCAGGTTCGTCAGCGCGCGGGCGAGCTGGATGGCGATGGAACCGACGCCGCCCGCACCGCCGATGATCAGGAGTGAGGCAGCCTTGCCGCGTGCCGGGTCCTCGACCTTCAACCGGTCGAACAAGGTTTCCCAAGCCGTCAGCGCCGTGAGCGGCAAGGCGGCAGCGGCGGCAAAATCCAGGCTCTCCGGCTTCGGCCCGACGATTCGCTCGTCAACCAGCTGGAATTCGGCATTCGAGCCGGGCCGGTCGATCGCGCCGGCATAGAAGACGGCATCGCCGGGCTTGAACAGTTTCACCTTCGGTCCCACGGCCTTGACGATGCCGGCGGCATCCCAGCCGAGCACCTTCAACTGGTCTGCTTCCGGCTTGGCGCTGGCGCGCACCTTGACGTCGACGGGATTGACCGAAACAGCCTTGATCTCGACGAGCAGGTCACGGCCCTCGGCAACGGGCTCGGGCAGTTCGACATCGAGAAGCGAGGTTTCGGCGGAAATGGGTTGCGGGTTCTTGTAGGCGACGGCACGCATCGGCGGCTCCTTTCGAATTGAACGGAGACTACATGCGGATTATGTATCTCAAGTGCAAGAATGCACATAAACTGTACGTAGTACACAAAAGGATACTGTAATGCCCCGCACCCGCCACGAAAATCTGGATTGTTCGCCGGGCTGTCCGGTGGAAGGCGTGCTGAGCCTGATCGACGGAAAGTGGAAGGGCGTGATCCTCTATCACCTGCTCGACGGCACCATGCGCTTCAACGAACTGCGCCGCCGCCTGCAGAATGTCACCCAGCGCATGCTCACCAAGCAGTTGCGCGAACTCGAAAGCGATGGCGCTCGTCGAGCGCACGGTCTTTGCCGTGGTGCCGCCGCGGGTGGATTACTGCCTGACGGCGCGCGGACGCAGCCTCGAACCGGTGATCATGGCGATGAAACGCTGGGGTGACGAAAACATCCCGATGAAGACTGCTGCCTGATATTTTTCGCTGGCCGCTGAAATCCGAAGTCGAGACCCCATATCCCGTGTTGCAGCAACGAGGGCATGCGACATGAAGATAAAGGCGGTTTTCAACCGCGACGGCGGCACCTTCCGGACGACCGACATGGATGCCTATGGCGCGAAGGTCGAAGAGGTCTTTCACGCCGCCGGCCATGAGATTGAAATCGCTGCCGTTTCCGGTGGCGAGATGAACGATGTCCTCGAGAAGGCCGCACGCCGCGACGACCTCGACGCGATCATCGCCGGCGGTGGGGACGGCACGATTTCGGCGGCCGCCGCCGTCGCTTGGAAAAACGGCATGCCGCTCGGCATCGTGCCAGCCGGCACGATGAACCTCTTTGCCCGCAGCCTGAAGCTGCCGCTCGACATCTGGAAGGTGCTCGACGTGCTGGCGAACGGGCGTATCATCGAAGCCGATATCGGCAGTGCCGATGGCCACGCCTTCGTCCATCAGTTTTCAACCGGACTTCATGCCCGTATGGTCCGCTTGCGCGATAGCTACAGCTTTGGCTCCCGCACTGGAAAGATCATGGCCAGCACCCGTGCCGCCCTCGGCGTTATCCTCAATCCGCCGGAATTCGAAGTGGAGATCCACATCGACGGCAAGGAGGAGCGGCGGCGAATTTCCGCCATTTCCGTCTCCAACAATCATTTCGGGCGCGATACGCTGATGTATGCCGACAGCGTCACCGGCGGCCATCTCGGCTTCTACACGGCGCCGCCGCTGAAGCCGGCGGGCGTCGCAAAGCTCGCCGTGGACATCCTGCGCGGCAAATTCCGCGACAGCGCCATCATCACCGAAACCAGCGGTCAGGCCGTCGATCTCCATTTTCCGAAATCGCAAGGCCGCAGCAACTGCGTCATCGACGGCGAGCTGAAGCCGCTCGGCCGCGATGTCGCCCTGCGCATTCATCCCGGTGAACTCAAGCTTCTGGTCGGGGCCGACGCCGCCTGACCTCAGCCGCTTGCCTTCGGATAAATCCAAGCGTAGCCGAATCGGTACTGATCGCTGCTGGAGCCGGGCACGATGGCGACGGTCGCATAGGGAATCGTGATCGTCTTCGCCTCGATCTCCTGCAGAAGAATGCCGAATCGCCTCTGCGCAGCAGCGGCGAGGTCTGCCGGCACCTGTGCATCCTCCTCCTCAAGCACCCGCCAGATCAGCAGGCCCGGCCGGCCGGTCGTCCAGCTGATTTCAGGCGTAAAACCGGAATGGGTGGCCGACTGAACGGGAACGGATTGCTGCTGGAAGCGCAGATTGCCGGCCAGATGATCGTCTTCGGCAATGATCAGCGAAGGCAGGGCCTGTGCAGTCAGCGTCGTCATCAACGCCGAAAAGGGCACGTTCAGCTTCTTGTAGACGCCGGTCAGCGGCGCCAACGCCACGCGCCCGTAAAGCGCGGCGGGAATGGCGATCATCACCACGAGCGCAATGGTGACCATGCCGCGAAAGGCGCGGTTCGCCTGCAGCCCGCCGGCTTCCGCCTTGAGGCAGAGATAGAGCGGCAGCGGCAGCAGGATCGGCGTCAGCCACCGGTCCTTGATATGCTCGGCTCCCCCGAACACGATCATCAGCACGATAGCCGCTAGACAAAAAAGCACGGTACGCTCGATCAGCCGCGTCCAGACGGTGCCGGCCTTCAGCGCCGCCGTCATGCGCTTACCGAACAAAGCAAGGAAGATCGCCGTCGTGACCGCCGAAAATCCGAGCACCGCGAGAATGAGCGAGGCCCCGCCATCGGCAATCTGCGCAAAGCCGCTGCCGATCTCGTCTTCCCCCAGCTTGTCGAGCGTGCTCTCGGTCGCGCTTTCCAGATGGTCGAGAACCCAGAGCGCATGCGGCAGGATTACCACTGCCGCAACAACGATCGTCAGCACGAGTCGCCGGTCGAAGACATGGCGGCGAAGCGCGGGATCGCTGACCATCGCCACGAGCGCGCCGACCGGCACCAGCACGAAATTATATTTGCTGATCACGCCAAGCCCGATCGCAAGCCCCGTCAGTGCATAGCGAATCGCTGTCGGACGCTGGATGGTGCAGACCAGCGCATAGAAAAAAAGGCTCGTCGAGAAAATGACGGCGACCGTATGGGCAAGATCGCGCTGCGCCTCGAACGATATCTGCGGAATGGTGATCAGCCCGAGCACGGCGACGACGGCAAGCCGCTTGTCGGAAAGCAGCCGGAAGGCCGTCAGCCCATAAAACAGGTAGCTGAGAAACAGCATCAGGTTTTTGGCGATGCTCAAGGTCACGACCGAAGTGCCGAACAGCGCGAAGAAAACCTGCTGGAACCAGTTGTAGAACGGCGGCTGCGGCCCATAGCCGAATGCCAGCCATTGCGACAGAAAAACCTGCTCGGCTTCATCGAGTTCAAGCGAATGCGGCAGAAGCAGCCGCACGATCACATTCAGCAGAAAATAGCCGCCGATCAGCAGAAACACCGCCATCGGCCGCCGCGCAAGCTGCGTCATCATCGTTCATATCCCCCGCGAATCCGCCGCCCCGTGATGCCGTCCGCGC
Source organism: Rhizobium sp. Root1212 (assembly GCF_001424985.1). Taxonomy (GTDB): domain Bacteria; phylum Pseudomonadota; class Alphaproteobacteria; order Rhizobiales; family Rhizobiaceae; genus Pararhizobium. The sequence continues at coordinate 270,627 of NZ_LMDA01000001.1, read as the reverse complement.
TGAAACTAGGCATCCGTGCTGCGCTCGAAGGTCTTGCGGATGATGTAGGGCGGGGTGTCGTTCTCACCGGAATAGAGGCGCGCCATCATTTCCGCGAGAATGCCGGTGGTGATCAGTTGCACGGACGACAGGAACATCATGACCCCGACGATCAGCATCGGTCTTCCCCCGATGTCGTTGCCGAAAAGGAACTTGCTGACGGCGAGATAGAACAGGATCAACACGCTGATCGCCCCGGCCGCGAGGCCCATGGAGCCGAAGAAATGCCCCGGCCGCGCCTTGTAGCGCATGAAAAACAGCACCGACAGCAGATCGAGAATCACCCGGAAGGTGCGCGAGATGCCATATTTCGAGGTACCGTGCTGGCGGGCATGGTGGGTGACCGGCATTTCGCCGATGCGGCTGCTTGGCACGACGCCCGCCACCCAGGCGGGGATGAACCGGTGCATTTCGCCCATCAGCTTGACCTGCTTGATGATCGAGGCCTGATAGACCTTCAGGCTGCAGCCGTAATCGTGCAGCTTGACGCTGGTGATCTTGCCGATCAGGTAATTGGCGCACCAGGAGGGAATTTTTCGCAGCAGCAGCCCGTCCTGCCGGTTCTTGCGCCAGCCGACCAGCAGGTCGAGTTCGCGCTCCTCGATGGCCTTGACCATCGCGGGGATGTCCTTGGGATCGTTCTGCAAGTCGCCGTCCAGCGTCGCGATCAGTCGCCCGACGGCGGTGTCGATACCGGCCTGCATGGCGGCCGTCTGGCCGAAATTGCGCTGCAGTTCGACGATTTTCAGGCGAAGGGCAGGATCACCGAGCGCCTTGCGGGCATTGAGAAGCGTCGCATCGGTGCTGCCGTCATCGATGAGGATCAGCTCCCAGCTCTTGTCGAAATGTTCGAGCGCTTCGCGGATGCGCGTAATCAGCGGACCGACGCTTTCTTCCTCGTTATAGATCGGCACGACCACGGAAAGCTCGACGCTTTCGGTCTCGATGGCCGGTGTATCGTTCTGCAGCAGGTGATCCAAACTTCCAAACCTCCGTGAGGGCGACGGTTCTCCGACCCGCATTCTCATGATAACAGGCGTACCCGTAACATCCGGTGGGGATATCGCAATTATATGAATGCAGAGACGGACATCAACGGCGGCGGCTGGTTCGTTCGACACCGGATGACAATCATTTCGCTTGCGGCTGTATTCGCTTATGCCGTTTTCGTCGAGTGGATATGGGGCTGGCCGGCACTTTTCCGCCAGTGGGCGGCTATCGGCGCCGCGCCCGTGGTCTCGGCGCTCGCGCTGCTGGTCGCGACGTATTTCATCCGCTGCTACCGGATATACGATTATTTTCCCGGTGAAACGCACGGCCATTTCCTGCGCCTCTTGCGGGTGACGCAGGTTCACAACCTTCTGAACATCATGCTTCCTTTCCGGGCGGGCGAGACCAGCTTTCCGATCCTGATGCGCTCAGAATTCGCGGTCCCCTTGACGCGCAGCGCCTCGGCGCTGCTTCTGATGCGGTTGCTTGATCTGCATGCTCTGTTCGCTGCAGCCGGCGTCGGGATCGTCATCGAACGGGCGAACCATCCGGTCGATTGGCTGCTGTGGGCGGCGTTCCTCGCGTCCCCGCTGCTGCTGTTCCTTCTGAAAGGCCACTTTCTGGCGATGATCGGGAAGCGGCTGCCCACCCGCCTTGAGGGACTTCTGCACGAGATCGAATCGGGCCTGCCGGCAAGTGCCATCGCCTTTATTCGGGCTTGGCTGATGACCGTGCTCAACTGGTCGACAAAGGTCGCCGTGCTCGCCTGGGTCCTGTTCGCGATTGGCGTAACACCGCTCGGCGCCTGTTTCGGCGGTGCGTTGGGCGGAGAACTCTCTTCCGTCCTGCCAGTCCACGCACCAGGCGGCGTCGGCACATATCCGGCGGGGATCACTGCCGGTGCCATCTCCTTCGGAGCCGCAACAGACAAAAGCGCACTGGAGCTGCTCGGCAGCGCCAGCGTCAATGCGCATCTGATGATCATCGTCTCGGCGGTGGCCGGCACGCTCCTGTCGCTCGTGCTTTCTCCTCGGCGACGCCCTTCGACGTGAGAGCGGCCTTACTGGAAGGCCGTCTCGAAAAAGCTGCGCAGCTTGCGCGAATGCAGCGTCTCGACCGGCATCGCGGCCAGCTTCTGCAGGGCGAGAATGCCGATCTGCAAATGCTGGCTGACTTGCGTCTTGTAAAACGCCGTCGCCATGCCCGGCAGCTTCAGTTCGCCGTGGAGCGGCTTGTCGGAAACACAGAGCAAGGTTCCATAGGGTACGCGGAAGCGGAACCCGTTCGCGGCGATCGTCGCTGATTCCATGTCGAGTGCGATGGCGCGCGATTGCGACAAACGCTTCACCGGCCCGCGCTGATCACGCAGTTCCCAGTTTCGGTTGTCGATGGTCGCGACGGTGCCGGTGCGCATGATTCGCTTGAGATCGTAGCCCTCGTAGCCCGTGACCTCGGCAACTGCATCCTGCAGCGCCACCTGAACTTCCGCGAGCGCGGGAATCGGCACCCAGACGGGCAGATCGTCATCGAGAACGTGATCTTCCCGCACATAGGCGTGGGCCAATACATAGTCACCAAGCATCTGGCTGTTGCGCAGGCCGGCGCAGTGGCCGAGCATCAGCCAGGCATGCGGGCGCAAAACCGCGACATGATCGGTGATCGTCTTGGCATTCGAGGGGCCGACGCCGATATTGATCACGGTGATGCCGCCGTGCCCCTTCTTTTTCAGGTGATAGGCCGGCATCTGCGGCAGGCGGGCGAGCGCCAGATCCTGCTCCGGCTTGTCCGAACCGGCATGGGTAATGATATTGCCCGGCTCGACGAAGGCCGTATAGCCGTTGCCACCCTCCGCCATCAGCTTGCGGGCCCAGCCGCAGAACTCGTCGATATAGAATTGGTAGTTCGTGAACAGCACGAAGTTCTGGAAATGCGTGGCGCTAGTTGCGGTATAGTGGCTGAGACGGGCAAGCGAATAATCGATGCGCTGCGCCGTGAAAGGTCCAAGCGGCGAGGGCTCGCCGGGGCCAGGCTCATACGAACCATTGGCGATCTCGTCATCCGTCGTCGTCAGATCCGGTGCATCGAACAGGTCGCGCAACGGAATATCGATGTTTTCCGCCAGCGAAGCCTCGACATAGGCGCCTTCCCCGAAAGCAAAGTGCAGCGGGATCGGTGTAGATGATTCTGAAATCGTCACGCCGATTCCATGGTTGCGGATCAGGAGCCCGAGCTGCTCCTTGAGATAATGCCGGAAAAGCTTCGGCCGCGTGACCGTCGTCGTATAGACCCCCGGTGCACTGACATAGCCATAGGAAAGCCGCGAATCGACCCGGCTGAAGCTGCTGGTCTCGATGCTGACCTGCGGATAGCAGGCCCGGTAGCGCGCCGTGGCCCGGCCGGTTCGGCCAAGTTCGGTGAAGGCATCGACCAGAAAGGCGGTGTTGCGGTCGTAAAGCGCCGTCAGCGCATCGACCGCGGCGGCGGCATCGTCGAAGGTTTGCGGCTCGAAGGCGTCAGGCGTTGCGAGGGGGAGGGCGGACGGAGAATGGATTCGCGTGTTCATGCGCCATTATAGAGCGGGCTTCCTGACAAGCAAACGACAAGATAGTGCGCCGCGTGGTGTCGCATCGCGTCACCGCGGGAAGGCACGGCGTATCGCCGGTTCGCATCGACTTTTACAGGACGCGTGAACGGCGGCCATACGGTGCCATATATATAAGGTGGTCGCCGCGCCGACCGCACCTCGTCAGTTCGAACTGTGATTCCCGCGAATCTCCCCCGCGTTCCAACGGGCGATTCTGCGATTCCCGGTCGCCGGGCATGCTGTCCCATCGTTCAAGGATGTGATTGGCGAGGTCGGGAATCGCCTTGGAGGACCTGCTTTTGCCGTGTTTCTGCCTCGTTCCGGGACGGAAAATGATCTCCGAGCTATCGCTAACCCCTAGTGGATAAAGGATTTTCTTAATACCTTGTTAAGAACTTGCCCTGGCATGAGGCGATTTTGTGTCGTTTCAGCAACAGGCCCATGGGAAGGGGGGGGTAAACGGGGTGAACAGGCAAGATGGTGATTGCACCAGCGGCGCGGTCTTGTATTTTCAACTTCGGAAGCGAGGGCGGTTGATCGTCCGACTTTCTGAATGTTGGGGATGGGGCAGGGAACGCTGTCCTTCAGCAAAATACCCAGACCCGTTTGAAACTTTTGACTGGAGGTCAGAAATGAACATCAAGAGCCTTCTTCTCGGCTCCGCTGCGGCTCTCGCAGCAGTATCCGGCGCACACGCTGCAGACGCTATCGTCGCTGCCGAGCCGGAGCCCATGGAATACGTTCGCGTTTGCGACGCTTTCGGCACCGGCTACTTCTACATCCCGGGCACCGAAACCTGCCTGAGCATCAGCGGTTACGTTCGTACCCAGATCGAGTACAACGACTCGCGTGCAGATGACGACGATTGGGGTACCTACACCCGCGCATACCTGACGTTTGCTGCCAAGAACGACACCGAGTTCGGCACCCTCTCCAGCTACATCAACCTTCAGGCTGACAGCGGTCACACCTGGGATGTTGGTAGCGGTGGCGACGTAATCCTCGACGGCGCTTGGATCGAAATCGCTGGCTTCAAGATCGGTTACTTCTACAACTGGTGGGACGACTTCGGTCTCGCAGGCGAAACCGACGAAACCGGTGGCAACCTCTTCAACTCCATCCAGTACACCTATGACGCTGGTTCGTTCCAGGTTGGTGCTTCGGTTGAAGATCTCGATGCAGACGTTGGTTCGGTTTACTCGGCAGATCAGGGCTTCGGTCACAACGATGACGTTGGTATCTCGGGCCTCGTCCGTGGCACCTTCGGTGGCGTTGACGCTCTCTTGATCGCTTCCTACGACTTCGACGTTGAAGAAGCTGCTTTCAAGGCTCGTCTGACGGCTGCAGTTGGCCCGGGCACCTTCGGCATCGCTGGCATTTACGCCACGGACCCGAACGCTTACTGGTCTGACTCTGAGTGGTCGGTCGTTGCTTCGTATGAACTCAAGGCAACCGACAAGTTCACCATCACCCCGGCTGCTCAGTACTTCGGTAGCCTCCGTGACGGCACGAACGGCTTCGGCGATGACGATGCTTGGAAGGTTGGTCTGACGGCTGGTTACCAGATCACCGACGGTCTGCGTACCCTCGCTACGATCAACTACAAGAAGATCGACACCGACGCTGACATCGACGACGACTCCATCTCTGGTTTCGTCCGCCTGCAGCGCGACTTCTAATCTGACCTGACATTCGTCAGTGAAGGGAAAACCCGGCCGAAAGGCCGGGTTTTTTGCATTTGAAGGCAGAGTACGTGAGGTGCGGTTCGATTCGATTCGCGCATGACAATGGGCTCGATGGTTCAGCACCGTTCGTAGGTCACGCATATATCGTGCTTTGAATGTTGCGCCGCTTTCAGCCGCGCATTTCCAGAAAACCTTCGATCGCTTCTCGCGCCCCCTCCACATGGAGAATGGGAGCGTGACCTTGGCCGGTCACCGAAAACAGCGCGGCATTCGGATGACGGTTTATCATCTCTTGTGCGGTCTCACTGGAGAGGATTGTCGAGTTTTTTCCACGGATGACCAGCAGCGGAAACGGTTTCAATCCTTCGAAAAGCGGCCAGATATCCGCCACAGGCGTATCCATTGTCAGCGCTTTCAACGGATCTACAAGAGCCGGATCGTAATCCGCAACGATATGATCGCCGTGCTGGCGATAGAGCGCGTGCGCCATCTCGTCCCAATCTTCCTGCGTGAGGGCGGGAAATGCAGGGCCATGCACCGCCTTCAGGGAAGATGAGACGTCGCCCCATGTGGAAAACTGCTTGGGATTTGCGAGATAGTCGCGGATATGAAGCAGCCCGGCAAGCTCGATGACGGGGCCGATGTCGTTGAGGACGACGCGGTTTAGAAGCGTCGGATGGCTTGCCGCCAGCAAATGCAGGACAAGTCCGCCGCGGGAGGTGCCGATGAAATCGGCCTTGCCGATCGCGAGCTTGGCGCAGAGATGTACGAGATCGGCTGCTTCGACGGCGAGTTGGTAACGGCTGCTGTCGGGATCGCGCTCCGAGAGGCCGCGGCCGCGGTAATCGACTGCTATCACTCGGCGAGGGACAGGGGTGGATGATGATAGGTGAACCGCAAGCGGATGAAAATCGCGACTGTTGCGGCTGAGCCCCGCGAGGCAGACGACCGGCGGTGCGTTCGCGGTGGCCGGATTGTCGCTGCCATAGTCCCGTGCATAAAGCATCAATCCGTCATTCGCTGGAATGAAATGCTCAATGAAGGTGGGGTTCAAGCTGCTGCTCCGCGTCGATAGAGAGATTGGTCTGTACATCCGAAATTGCGACAAGCGGGCAAGTTGCGGAGAAACCGGCTCATGAAGCAGAAGAGGATATGGTTTAGCGGGCGAGGTCAAGCCGTTGGCGAAGCGCAGCCCGGAAAGCGGGGCAATCCACCCCTCAGCCGTTCCGCCCCATTCTCAAATCGTTGACGATATCGGCCTTCTGCCCCAGGCGGGTTTTGTAAACTTGGTAATTTTCCATGACGCGCTGGACGTATCCCCTTGTTTCGGCAAAAGGAATGCGCTCGATCCAGTCGACCACTTCATCGATAGGCTTGCCGCGCGGGTCGCCATAGCGGTTCAGCCATTCGGGAATGCGCCGAGGTCCGGCATTGTAGGCGATGAAGGTGAGGATATAGGAGCCGCCGAAACTGTCGATCTGCTCGCCGAGATAGTGGGCGCCGAGCGTCGCATTGTAGCCCGCATCGGTGGTCAGGCGATCCTTCGAATAAGCAAGGCCATGACGGCCGGCAACGCCCTTTGCCGTACCGGGCAGGATTTGCAGCAGGCCGCGCGCATTCGCGGGCGAGATGGCCGCGGGGTTGAAGGCGCTTTCCTGCCGGGCGATGGCGTAGGCCAGCGCCTTGCCGGAACCGGCAATATTGGCGCCCACCGGAATGACGCCGAGCGGAAAGGCAAGTGCTGCCACATCCATGCCCCGGCCAAACGCCAGTTTGCCGATCTGCAGGGAAAGCTGGTGCCCACGGGTCTTTTCGGCTTGGGTAGCAAGGATCGCCAGTTCGCCAGGGCTGGTGAGGTCTTCGGCAAGCGCGCGATAAAGCTTGTCGGCACGCCAGCCATGGCCTGCGGCTTCCAGCCGCGCAATGGCCTGCACCGCCTCGCGATTTTCAAACGTCGCGCGATCCGCTGCGGTGGGAGAGGGATAGGTGACGTTCAGCGAGGTCCCGCCTAGGCGCGCGGCGGCGAGCTGCCCGTAGAAAGTACCGGAGAATTTGGCGGCCTTGGTAAAATACTCGGTCGCCGATCCCGCAGCGCCCGCTTCGGCGGCCCGGCCCAGCCAGTAGTTGGCGCGCGAAACCGAGATCGGTCGGTTTGAAGCGGCGAGAATCTTGCGGAAATGGCTCGCCGCCGTCTCGGCGTCGTTCAGGCCGCGCAGCGCATACCAGCCGGCGTGAAATTCAGCATCGACGATATCGCTGGCATCGCGCGCCGAATGATTTGCCGCTACGCGGTAGGCGCCCTTGAAATCGCCCTTGTCGAGCAGCCCCCGGCTGACGATCCGTTCCTCGATCCACCATTCGCTGGGATTGACGAGTGCTGCCGCTTCATTCGGCGCACTCAACAGCAATTGCGCGGCCTCTTCATATTTCTCCTGTTTGCGCAGCAGTTCGACACGGATGAAGAGATAGGCCGGGCTCTTCGCCCAGGACGAATCGACCGCGGCGACCAGCGCCGGGGCATTGGCGGCATTGCGGGCAACGGCAATCCACGCACGATAAAGCGATTGCGCCTTGCCGAGATCGCTAAAGCGCGCGGCTTGATCCAGCTTTCCGCGATAGAGCAGCATTTCCATGCGCTGGCGATGATCCGCTGTCGTCAGCAGGGTCGGAAATTCCGCAAGAATCTTGTCTTCAATGTCCTTGTCCAGCCGCTCCGCGCTCCAGAGCCCACGCAATAACGTGGCCGCCGCCGCCGTGTTGCCGCTCTCAATGTCGGCGCGTGCCAAGGCCACGGTGCCTTCGGGCGTTTCCGGCTGGCTACTGCCAAAAGCGACCAGCACATCGGCGGCCGGCGGATTTTCGCGCGCCAGCGCCCGCTCGGAATTGGCGCGCAGCGCCCCGAGCCCCGGCCAGCCCTTCAGTTCCTGCTGGGCCTGCGCAATCTCATAGGACGGCACGCCCTTCTGGTTGGAGAGCGCGATCGCCCAGGTGAGAATATGACGGTCGAGGGAGCCCTTCGCCATGCCGTCGCGAATAGCAATCGCATCGGCAGCCTTTTTGTTTGAAAGCGCATCGAGCCCATCCTTCAGCGGCGAACTGACGGGGATATTGGCCGTTGCGGCCGCAATCGAGCTGGTAATGTCGGTGCGGGCGGGTGCGAAATCTGTTTTGGTGGAGGTATCCGGGCGCGCCTTCGGCAACGGCGGGTTGCCGTCGAAGGCGGACGCGGAACCCGTGAAAAGTATGAGCGAAGTGCAAAGCAAAGAAACCGTCAGCCGGTTATAAGCGCGCATGAAGAGCCCCGTGATGCCCCGCGATCTATTCTCATTTGGCGACCCAATTCTTAATGAAAGGTTACCCATAAACCTCCAATTCGACAAATATCCCCGGATTTGACTGTCAGGCCTGCAGAGGAGGGCGCTCGTCCTGCGTGCCAGCCACCGGTCGTCATCCACTTAAAATGATCCAAACGTGCCTGCGACACCGGAATGCCGCATAGATGCTTGCCGCAGCCATCTCACATGATTATGGTGCGCCAGTTTTCTAACCATGAAATACGGCCAAAGCGTGGGTTGGCAGCCTGGGCGCCGTCAGGAGTCGTTGATGTTCAAGGGGTCCATACCCGCTCTCGTTACCCCGTTTACGGCCGCTGGCGCCGTCGACGAGGAAAGCTTCGTTGCCCATGTGGAATGGCAGATCGCAGAAGGCAGCCACGGCCTCGTGCCGGTCGGCACCACCGGTGAATCGCCGACACTCTCCCATGCCGAGCACAAACGGGTGGTGGAGCTCTGCATCAAGACGGCCGCCGGCCGCGTGCCGGTTATTGCCGGCGCGGGTTCGAACAACACGACCGAAGCGATCGAGCTGGCGCAGCATGCCGAAAAGGCCGGCGCCGATGCTATCCTCGTCGTCACGCCCTATTACAACAAGCCGACGCAGAAAGGCCTTTTCGCCCACTATGCGGCAATCGCCGAAAGCGTGAAGCTGCCCATCGTCGTCTACAATATTCCCGGCCGCTCGGTCGTCGATATGAGCGTGGAAACGATGGCGGCGCTGCACAAGGCCTATCCGTCGATCATGGGCGTCAAGGATGCGACCGGCAAGATCGAGCGCGTCTCCGAGCAGCGCATGGCCTGTGGCCCTGAGTTCAACCAGCTCTCCGGCGAAGATGCGACCGCGCTTGGCTTCAACGCCCATGGCGGCGTCGGCTGCATCTCTGTGACGGCAAACGTCGCACCGCGTCTCTGCGCCGAATTCCAGGCGGCGACCCTCGCCGGTGATTATGGCAAGGCACTCGCCTATCAGGACAAGCTGATGCCGCTACACAAGGCGATCTTCATGGAGCCCGGCGTGTGCGGCACGAAATATGCGCTGAACAAGTTGCGCGGCATGGGCCGTACCGTGCGCTCGCCACTGGTCTCGACACTTGAGCCGGCGACGGAAGCAGCACTCGACGCAGCGCTTCTTCATGCGGGATTGACGGGCTGATGGCACCCAAAGGCAGCCAGCGCGTGGTCAACAAGGTTGTGGCGGAAAACCGCAAGGCCCGCTTCAACTACGAGATCGTCGATACCTACGAGGCCGGTCTGGTGCTGACCGGCACGGAGGTCAAGTCGTTGCGCGAAGGCAAGGCCAATATCGCCGAATCCTATGCTTCGGACGAGGGCGGGGAGATGTGGCTGATCAACGCCTATCTTCCCGAATACCTGCAGGCCAACCGCTTCAACCACGAGCCTCGCCGGCGGCGCAAGCTGCTGCTCTCGAAGCGTGAGATCAACCGACTGCGCGGCGCCATCAATCGCGATGGCATGACGCTCGTTCCCTTGAAGATCTACTTCAACGATCGCGGCCGCGCAAAGATGGAGCTGGCGCTCGGCAAGGGCAAGAAACTGCACGATAAGCGCGAGAGTGAAAAAGAGCGCGATTGGAACCGGCAGCGAAGCCGGCTGCTCAAGGAGCACTGATCGCCGGCCGTTTCCGCCTTCGCCCCAGCGGGAGGAAAATTCCTGAAGGACGGATAGGGGGCGGCAAATTGCGAGGTCGTGGATAGACCACCTCGACGACGCTACGCGCTGCCTTCTCCCCGCTGGGGAGAAGGGGAGGAGCGGCGGATTATTCCCCGTCGCTAGCCGGAGTAACCGGATCGGTCTGGCGTGCAGGGCGGTCGGCGGGATCGCGGCCGATTTCGGCTTTCAGGCTCATCAATTCCATGAAGTGGTCGGCCTGGCGGCGCAGGTCGTCGGCGATCATGGGCGGCTGGGTCGACATGGTCGAGACAACCGATACCTTGCGGCCCTTGCGCTGCAGCGCCTCGACGAGGGTCGTGAAGTCGCCGTCGCCGGAGAAGATCACCAGATGATCGACTGTCTCGGCCTGCTCCATCGCGTCGATGGCAAGCTCGATGTCCATGTTTCCCTTGATCTTGCGGCGGCCGAGAGAGTCGGTAAATTCCTTGGCCGGCTTCGTCACCACCTTGTAGCCGTTATAGTCCAGCCAGTCGATCAGCGGGCGGATGGACGAATATTCCTGGTCTTCGATCAACGCGGTGTAGTAATAAGCGCGCAGCAGATATCCACGTTTTTGAAAGGCCTTGAGCAGTTTGCGGTAGTCAATGTCGAAACCCAGGCTTTTCGATGCAGCGTATAAATTTGCTCCATCGATAAAAAGCGCGATTTTCTCGCGTGGATCGAACATTCAAATATTCCTTTTGTTGTCTCAATGTCCTTAACTCAATCTGATCGTGCATGAAAATGACGGCCGAGGCAGAGAACGTCTCAACATCAAGATATTTTTTGGGTCCATAAACCGGGTTCGAGTGCTCGACTTAGACCAACGAGGTGAATGGCGAAAGTGCGAGTTTTCGCAGGATTTTCTCAATATGGCGACTAATGAGGCAATTTTTAGTAAGTTTTCCCCCGCAGCCACTCCCTGGAAGCATAAAACACAATGCCTCCAGCTGGGCCTCGAAATCCGGCTGTTCTCCTCCAAGGATATTCAATCATCATTCTCGTAGAAGTCAAAGGATATCAGCGGCTTCTCTCCAGGCGGGCGTGCCGGGAAATCTAGATTTAGCCGTCCTCTTTCGATATCTTCCGGCCGTGTGCGGTGTGCGGGCCGAGCGTAACGACGGATATCTCCGGCAGTTGCGCAGGAAAAACTTGAATTTGCCGGCTTTTGATTGTATCGGGCAAGCGACTTCCGAAAATTGGAGCTTTGCGTACCGTCCGCCGACGGCGGGCTCCAATGTTGCCAATCGGTGCGGCAGGCAGTTCCCTTCGGGCGAACGCAGCCGCGCTCTCAAGATTAAAGGACAGGCAATGGCCCGCGTTACCGTTGAAGATTGCATCGACAAAGTTGATAACCGTTTCGAGCTCGTGCTCCTGGCTAGCCATCGCGCCCGCCTGATCTCGCAGGGCGCCGCCATCACCATCGACCGCGACAACGACAAGAACCCGGTCGTGGCCCTTCGCGAAATCGCCGACGAGACCCTGTCGCCGGGCGACCTCAAGGAAGACCTGATCCACTCGCTGCAGAAGCATGTCGAAGTCGACGAGCCCGAGCCCGATCCGGCCTCGCTCATCGCCAACGAAGCTGCCGCCGTCTTTGCCGAGCAGGCCGATGACGAAGACCAGCCGGAAGTCGTCACCTTCGACCGCATGTCGGAAGAAGAACTGCTGGCCGGCATCGAAGGCCTCGTCCCGCCGGAAAAGAGCGACGATTACTAAGCTTGACTGGCACGCGCGATTTCTCGCGTTTTCAAGCAGTTGACCTTGCAAAGCGGTGCGCCACTCCTATGATTGGCGCACCGTTTGTTTTTCATCGTCCTCCCCAGGAGCCCTTCAGGAAATGATGCGCCAATACGAGCTCGTTGAGCGCGTGCAGAAATACAAGCCCGATGTCAACGAGGCCCTTCTGAACAAGGCCTACGTCTACGCCATGCAGAAACATGGCCAGCAGAAGCGGGCAAGCGGCGATCCCTATATTTCCCATCCGCTCGAAGTGGCGGCGATCCTGACGGAAATGCATCTCGACGAGTCGACCATCGCGGTCGCCCTTCTCCACGATACCATCGAGGATACGACGGCGACCCGCGCCGAAATCGACGAGCTTTTCGGCGAGGATATCGGCGCCCTCGTCGAGGGGCTGACCAAGATCAAGAAGCTCGACCTCGTCACCAAGAAGGCCAAGCAGGCGGAAAACCTGCGCAAGCTGCTGCTTGCCATTTCCGACGATGTGCGCGTGCTGCTCGTCAAGCTCGCCGACCGCCTCCACAACATGCGCACTCTCGACCATATGTCGGCGGAAAAGCGGGCGCGCATTTCCGAAGAGACGATGGAAATCTATGCGCCGCTCGCCGGCCGCATGGGCATGCAGGACATGCGCGAGGAGCTGGAAAACCTCTCCTTCCGCCACATCAATCCCGAAGCCTTCGAGACGGTCACCAAGCGGCTGGAGGAACTTTCCACCCGCAACGAAGGCCTGATCAAGAAGATCGAGGACGAGCTTCGCGAACTGCTCGACGCCAAGGGTCTTTCGGGAACGACCGTCAAGGGCCGGCAGAAGAAGCCCTATTCGGTCTTCAAGAAGATGCAGTCGAAGTCGCTATCGTTCGAGCAGCTCTCGGACGTCTGGGGCTTCCGCATCATCGTCGACGATATTCCGGCCTGTTATCGGGCGCTCGGCATCGTGCACACCCGCTGGCGCGTCGTTCCGGGCCGCTTCAAGGATTACATCTCGACGCCGAAGCAGAACGACTACCAGTCGATCCACACCACCATCGTTGGCCCCTCTCGCCAGCGCATCGAGCTGCAGATCCGCACCCGGCGCATGCACGAGATCGCCGAATACGGTATCGCTGCCCACACGCTTTACAAGGACGGCGCGGAGGCGAATGGCGACGTCAAGCTGTCGCCCGGCTCGAACGCCTATTCCTGGCTTCGCCGCACGATCGAATCGCTGGCGGAAGGCGACAACCCGGAAGAATTCCTCGAGCACACCAAGCTCGAACTGTTCCAGGATCAGGTCTTCTGTTTCACCCCGAAAGGCCAGCTGATCGCGCTGCCGCGCGGCGCAACCCCCATCGATTTCGCCTACGCCGTTCACACCAATATCGGCGATACCTGCGTCGGCGCCAAGATCAACGGCCGCATCATGCCGCTGGTCACCCGGCTTTCGAATGGCGACGAGGTGGAGATCGTCCGCTCCGGCATCCAGGTGCCGCCGGCCGCCTGGGAAGAGATCGTCGTCACCGGCAAGGCGCGTGCCGCTATCCGCCGCGCGACCCGCGCCGCGATCCGCAAGCAATATTCCGGCCTCGGCTACCGCATTCTGGAGCGCACCTTCGAGCGCGCCGGCAAGACGTTTTCGCGTGACGCCCTGAAGCCTGCGCTTCATCGTCTCGGCCAGAAGGAAGTCGAAGACGCGATTGCCGCCGTCGGCCGTGGCGAGCTGTCGTCGCTCGATGTCCTGCGCGCGGTTTATCCCGACCATCAGGACGAGCGCGTCACGGTCAAACCGAACACGGACGAGGGCTGGTTCAATATGCGCAGCGCCGCCGGCATGGTCTTCAAGCTGCCGGAGCGGCCGAAGGATATGTTCGAATCCGGGCCGGAAGCTTTGCCGATCCGCGGCCTTTCCGGCGATGCCGAGGTGCATTTCAGCGCTTCCGGCGCCGTGCCCGGCGACCGTATCGTCGGCATCATGGACCGGGACAAGGGCATCACCATCTATCCGATCCAGTCGCCGAGCCTGCAGAAGTTCGATGAGGAATCGGAGCGCTGGATCGATGTGCGCTGGGACCTCGACGAGGCCAACAACACCCGCTTCATGGCCCGCATCCAGATCAATGCGCTGAACGAGCCAGGCACGCTTGCCGAAATCGCCCAGGCGATCGCCACCAGCGATATCAACATCCGTGGCCTGACCATGGGTCGGGTTGCAGCCGACTTCAGCGAATTCCAGATCGATGTCGAGGTCTGGGACCTGCGCCAGCTCAACCATCTGCTGAGCCAGCTGCGCGATTTACCGAGCGTTTCCACCGTCAAGCGTCTTTTCGAGTGAGGGCCGGCGGGTTTCCGCCCGCCTGCCCGGCATCTGCTTCATAAATAGGCATCGGGTGCCACCGATATGAGCTTGCCATGCGCTTTGCGCATGGCTGCCGGCAGTAACCGGCTCTGGTGAAGGCGGGCTTCCTCGCCTATCTTCATGCTCGGGAGGTAAACAGAAAGAGGTTTACCATGTTTAAGCAACTGAAGAAGATCACCAGCGCCCTGCGCGCTCCCACTATCGCCGAGCGCGAACAGAGCTACCTGAACGGCTCGATGGATCGTATCGATCTCGAATATCGTCAGCGCCAGATCGATCGCGGCCTTTTCCGTCACGGCTACTGATAGCATCCCTGGCCGCCCATCGGGCGGCCATGAGCTATGCAGGCAGCGAATGGCTGCTGCGCGAAAGCGGCGTCAGGGCTGGCCGGACGAAAACAGATCGCGCGGATTTGACCGCTATCGGTTGCGTTCGGCACTGTCTCTCGCCGCAATCTTCGTTTATCAAGCGTCTCATGTTGTTCCGTCGCAGAAAGCCGGCAGGCCTTGCCGGCAAGATCCGTGCTTTCCTCTGGCCGCGAAAAGGTTTTTCGCGAGGCGTGCGCTATATGGTGCTGCGGGTGCTGCGGCTGTCCTCGACGCCGCATAGCATTGCCGTGGGCGTCGCAGCGGGGGCCGCCTCGTCGGCTACGCCGTTTGTCGGGGTTCATATCCTTCTCGCGGTGGCGCTCGCCTATCTGCTGTCGGGCAATCTCATCGCCGCGGCTCTGGCGACCGCGCTTGCCAATCCGATCACCATTCCTTTCATCCTTGCTGCGACCTATGAGGTGGGCGTGGTGGTGCTCGGCATCTCAAGCCACCAGACGCTGTCCGGCCACGAAATCCTCGACATGCTCGGCCATCTGAAGCTCTCGGAACTCTGGACACCCGTCCTGAAGCCGATGATCGTCGGCGCATTGCCGCTGGCGCTCGCTAATGCCGTGCTGTTCTATGCGCTCGCCTATATCGCCGCGCGCCTCTTCCAGGAGCGGCGGCAGGCGCGGCGTGCGCTGCGCGTGCCATCGGGCGAACCTCTATGATCATCGGCATCGGCAGCGACCTGATCGATATCCGCCGCATCGCCGGCTCCATCGAACGCTTTGGCGAGCGCTTCACCCAGCGCTGTTTTACCGAAATCGAGATCCGCAAATCCGAGGGCCGCAAGAACCGGGCGGAATCCTACGCCAAGCGCTTCGCGGCCAAGGAAGCCTGTTCGAAAGCGCTCGGCACCGGCCTTGCAAACGGCGTCTTCTGGAAGGACATGGGCGTCGTGAACCTGCCTGGCGGCAAGCCGACGATGGCGCTGACCGGAGGTGCCGCCGAACGGCTGCAGGCGATGACGCCGGAGGGGCATCGCGCGGTGATCCACCTGACGATCACCGATGATTTTCCGTTGGCTCAAGCCTTCGTGATAATCGAGGCGCTGCCCGTTGCTCCGGCATCAGGAAACGTTTAGAGCATGTCTCAAACAACGCTCCCTTCGGGGGCGTGTATTATTTCGAAAATTCCGCAGGAACCGAACGGATTTCTGGCGGATTTGAAGTGAAAAACACTGGCTGGATTTCGCGAGGCCGATCCTACCCAAGAGGACGGCGCGAAAGCGGCACACAAGGAAAGAACGGCGTGGCAGAGAAGATTGAGAAAAATCAGGGTGGCCTCTGGGAAAACGTCAAGGTCATCATCCAGGCGCTTCTGCTTGCCGTGGTGATCCGCACTGTCTTCTTCCAGCCCTTCACCATTCCCTCGGGCTCGATGATGCCGACGCTCTTGGTCGGCGACTATATCTTCGTCAACAAGTTCGCCTACGGCTATTCGAAATACTCGCTGCCTTTCTCGCCGGACCTTTTTGAGGGCCGCATTTTCGCCAGCGAACCGAAGCGCGGCGACGTCGTCGTCTTCCGCTTTCCGCCGAACCCGGACATCGACTACATCAAGCGCCTGATCGGCCTGCCGGGCGACCGCGTCCAGGTGCGCGACAGCATCCTCTACGTCAACGACAAGGCCGTCGAGCGCGTGCCGGACGGCGCCTTCCGCGCCGACGACCAGTATGACACCGGCGCCGATGTCCCGGTCTTCCGCGAAACCCTCGATAACGGCGTCAACTTCGACACGCTCGACCAGTTCCCCGATAGCCGCGGCGACAACACCCGCGAATTCATCGTGCCGGCAGGCCATTATTTCATGATGGGCGACAACCGCGACAACTCCGCCGACAGCCGCTTCGATGTCGGCTTCGTGCCGGCGGAAAATCTCGTCGGCCGCGCCAGCATGATCTTCTTCTCGCTCGGCAACGACACCTCCTTCCGCGAAGTGTGGAAGTGGCCGACCAACCTGCGTTACGACCGCCTGTTCAAGAGCGTGCAATGATCCGGAAACCACTGAACGCGGAAAACCGGCATACGCTTGAAACCGCGATCGGTTATCACTTCACGCAGCAGGAGCGGCTGGACCGGGCGCTGACCCATGCCAGCGCCCGCAATGCCAAGGGCTCGAATTACGAGCGCCTGGAATTTCTGGGCGACCGGGTGCTGGGCCTGTGCATTGCCGAACTGCTGTTCCAGACATTCCGCGATGCGACCGAGGGCGAGCTTTCGGTGCGGCTGAACCAGCTCGTCAGCGCCGAAAGCTGCGCCGTCGTCGCCGATGCGCTGGAGCTTCACCTCTATATCCGCACCGGCGCCGACGTGAAGCGCGTGACGGGAAAACACATGCTCAACATCCGCGCCGATGTGGTAGAGTCGCTCATCGCTGCGATCTATCTCGACGGCGGGCTGGAGGCGGCACGCGGTTTCGTGATGCGCCATTGGGGAACGCGGGCCGTTCGCGCCGATGGCGCCCGCCGCGATGCCAAGACGGAACTGCAGGAATGGGCGCATGCCAAATTCGGCATCGCCCCGAACTACCGGGTCGACGATCGTTCCGGGCCGGATCACGATCCGCGCTTTACGGTGACGGTCGAGATCAAGGGTGTTGCGCCCGAAACCGGAACCGACCGCTCCAAGCGCGCCGCCGAGCAGGTGGCCGCGACGAAGATTTTGGAGAGGGAAGGGGTCTGGAAGGCCTCGGACCTCGCCTAGAGTTTGTCAGGGAAAAGTGGGAACCGGTTTTCCCGAAAAGACAAACGAAAACAAAAGAATCTGGAGTCTGTCTGGTTCAACCTGAACCAGACAGACTCCAGCGCCGAACCATTGAAGATCCGGGGACAAGACCCCGCAATCGCAACGATTGAACTGCCCCTGGGATACGCCATGACCGAAGAGATCAACGAGACTGCCGCTGCCACGCATTCGGGCTTCGTCGCCCTGATCGGCGCGACCAACGCCGGCAAGTCGACGCTGGTCAATCGCCTTGTCGGCGCCAAGGTGTCGATCGTCAGCCACAAGGTGCAGACGACCCGTGCCATCGTGCGCGGCATCGCCATCCACAACAACGCCCAGATCGTCTTCATGGATACGCCCGGCATCTTCAAGCCGCGGCGCCGGCTCGACCGCGCCATGGTCACGACCGCCTGGGGCGGCGCCAAGGATGCCGATGTCATCATGATGCTGATCGACAGCGAGCGCGGCCTGAAGGGCGATGCCGAAACCATTCTCGAAGGGCTGAAGGATGTGCACCAGCGCAAGATTCTCGTGCTCAACAAGATCGATCAGGTTTCGCGCGAAGACCTGCTGAAGCTCGCCGCCGCAGCCAACGAAATGGTCTCCTTCGACCGCACCTTCATGATCTCGGCGCTTAACGGCTCTGGCTGTGAGGACGTTATGGATTATCTGGCGGCTGAACTGCCGGAAGGTCCGTGGTACTATCCCGAAGACCAGATTTCCGACCTGCCGATGCGCCAGCTCGCTGCCGAAATCACCCGCGAAAAGCTCTTCCTGCGCCTGCATCAGGAGCTTCCCTATTCCTCTCACGTCGAGACGGAAAAGTGGGAGGAGCGCAAGGACGGCTCCGTTCGCATCGAGCAGGTGATCTATGTCGAGCGCGACAGCCAGAAGAAGATCGCGCTCGGCCGCAACGGCGAGGCGATCAAGTCGATCTCGATGGCTTCCCGCAAGGAATTGTCGGAAATCCTCGAACAGCCGGTGCATCTCTTCCTGTTCGTGAAGGTGCGCGAAAACTGGGGTGACGACCCCGAGCGCTTCCGCGAGATGGGGCTGGAATTCCCGCGCTGAGGCGCGGACCTCCTCCAATCATCGAACAGTCTGTCTCAAACCTGCCGTCTTGCGGCACCTGTCCCGCCGTGAGAGGTCATGACCCTGCGGCGCGGCGGCGCCGCGTCCTGATGTGAGGGAGTGACGGATGCCGCAACTGGTCGATGGAAAATGGGAAAAAGGCGATGTCGCCGCAAGCGAGATGAAGGGCGGCGCCTTTCATCGCGAGCCGACGAGTTTCCGCAGCTGGATCACGCCCGATGGCGCGGCCGGGCCGGATGGCCAGCCGGGTCTGCCGGCTGAAGCGGGACGCTACAAGCTGTTCGTCTCCTATCTCTGTCCCTGGGCCTCGCGCACACTGATGATGCGCAAGCTGAAGGGCTTGGAAGGGATCATCGGCCTTTCCGTCTCCGAACC
This sequence comes from Rhizobium sp. Root1212, assembly GCF_001424985.1. GTDB lineage: Bacteria > Pseudomonadota > Alphaproteobacteria > Rhizobiales > Rhizobiaceae > Pararhizobium. The sequence goes on along the minus strand of NZ_LMDA01000001.1, from coordinate 251,681 downwards.
CGAGCTTGGCGAAAACGGCTGGACCTATACGGAGCCGCAGGATGCCGGCCCTCGCGTCGGCAAGATCCGCTACCAGTACGAACTCTACGCCGCCTCCGACCCGCACTACACCGGCAAGGTTTCCGTGCCCGTGCTCTGGGACCTGAAGGAAGGCCGGATCGTCAACAACGAATCCGCCGATATCCTGCGTATCCTCAACACCGCCTTCGACCATCTGACCGGCAACAATCTCGATTTCTACCCCGAGCCGCTGCGTGCCAAAATCGACCGCTGGAACGCACCGATCTACGACAAGGTCAACAACGGCGTTTACCGCGCCGGCTTTGCCAAGACGCAGCAAGCCTATGAGGCTGCGGTCACCGATGTCTTCGCCATGCTCGATACGCTCGAAGTCCATCTGGGCGAGAACCGCTACATCGCGGGTACGCACCTCACCGAGGCCGACATCCGCCTGTTCGTGACCCTGATCCGTTTCGATGCCGCCTATAACGGCGTGTTCAAATGCAATGTCCGCCGGCTGGAGGATTATCCGCATCTCTCGGCCTATCTCAGGGAAATCTACCAATGGCCCGGAATTGCCGAGACGGTGAAGATCGACGAGATCAAGCGCGGCTACTATTCGATTGCCCATATCAACCCGACACGGATCGTACCGGCCGGCCCGCTCCTCGATTTCACCCGCCCGCATGACCGGGCGCGGCTGGAAGGGCAGGGCGTCATGCGCAAGGCCTGATATACTAAGAAAGTAGGGTATTGAGGGATACGCTGTACCTGTTGCCAACAGCCGCTGGACGCCCTATCTCTTGAGGGCTGTTCGACGGATCGAGGTGCGTCATGAGCCATACATTTCTCGATATTCTGCGTCGTCTGGTAAAGACGGGTAACCTGAAGGCCATTCTCGCCTCCGGGCGGGAGGTTGAGCTTGGCGACGGCACCGGCGTCCGCATCGTCATGCGCACCATCGACGAGGAGGCGGAAAAGGCGATCCTCTTCGATCCCGCGCTCAAATTCGGTGAGATGTATATGGATGGCCGCCTCGTGGTCGAGGAAGGCGACATCTTCGACGTCATCGACATGATGAAGCGCAACGGTCTGGAAAATGCCGCAACCGTCCGCAACACGGTGACGACCCTGCTGCATCTCGCCGATCAGCAATTGCGCAGCCACCTGCCGATAAACCGCAACCGCCAGAATGTCGCCCATCATTACGATCTCGATGCGCGGCTTTTCGATCTCTTCCTCGATCAGGACTGGCAATATTCCTGCGGCTATTTCGACCCGCCGGGCATAAGCCTCGACGAGGCGCAGCTTGCCAAGAAGCGTCACATCGCTGCCAAGCTGCTGCTGGAGCCGGGGCAGCGCGTGCTGGAGGTGGGCTCCGGCTGGGGCGGCATGGCGATGTATCTGGCCGAATCCTCCGGCGTCGATGTCACCGGCATCACGCTCAGCGAGGAACAGCTGAAGATTTCGCGGGAACGGGCCGGCAAGCGCGATCTTGAGGACAAGGTGCGCTTCCTGATGCAGGACTACCGCACCATGCGAGCAGAGCCTTTCGATCGCATCGTCTCGGTCGGCATGTTCGAGCATGTCGGCATGGCCAATTACGACAATTTCTTCCGCAAGATGGCCGAGCTGATGGCGCCGCAGGGCGTCATGGTGTTGCATGCGATCGGCCAGGCGGAAAAACCCTGGGCCACCAATCCCTGGATCGAGAAATATATCTTTCCGGGCGGCTACATGCCGTCGCTGGCCGAGGTGTTGCCTGCCATCCAGAAGGCGCACCTGATGGTCAAGGACATCGAAATCCTGCCCATGCACTATGCTCATACGCTGCGGGCCTGGCGCGAACGCTTCACGGCCCGCAAGGAAGAAGCCATCCGCCTCTATGACGAACGCTTCTTCCGCATGTGGGAATTCTATCTCGCAGCCTCCGAGACTGCCTTCCTGCACGACAAGCTGATGATCTTCCAGATTCAGCTCTCGAGGGAGCAGGACGCCGTGCCCTATACCCGCAACTACATCCCCGAGCGGGAGGCGGCTTTGCGTGCTTTCGAGGCGAGCCGTAAACCGCTGGAGCCGGTGAGTATATAGCTCTCTCCGTCGTTCCCTCTCCCCGCATGCGGGGAGAAGGGATATGCCGCACCATCCCGTATCCATCTGTGGACGTAACCGCCCGGCATTCGCGCCCTCACTTGGCCTTCATGCTCTGCGCATCTATGGTTCGCCGCACGCTCTCCACCTGATGGGATATCATGACCAGCTCTGCCAAAACCGCTTCCGCAATGCCGATTGCCGTTCTCATCGCGCGTGAGGTCAACGCCGCGCCGGCCCAGGTGATCGCCGCCGTCGAGCTTCTGGACGAGGGCGCGACCGTGCCCTTCATCGCCCGTTATCGCAAGGAAGTGACCGGCGGCCTCGACGACACGCAGCTGCGCACCCTGTCAGAACGGCTGGTCTATCTGCGCGAACTGGAAGCCCGCCGTGCCGCGATCCTTGATTCGATCCGCAGCCAGGACAAGCTGACCGACGAGCTTTCCGCCAAGATCGCCGCCGTCACCACCAAGGCCGAGCTTGAGGACATCTATCTGCCCTACAAGCCCAAGCGCCGCACCAAGGCCGAAATCGCCCGCGAGCGCGGCCTTGCTCCGCTCGCCGAAGCCATCCTCCTCGACCGCCGTATCGCCCCCGCCGAGCGTGCCAAAGCTTTCCTGACGGCCGATGTCACGGATATCAAGATGGCGCTGGAAGGCGCACGCGATATCATTGCTGAGGGCATCACCGAAAATGCAGATTTGCTCGGCCGCCTGCGCACCCATATGCGCGGCGTAGCGCAACTGCGCGCCCGCGTCGTGGAGGGCAAGCAGGAGGCCGGCGCCAAGTTCGCGGATTATTTCGATCATACCGAACGCTGGGCGACGGCGCCGGGCCATCGGGCGCTTGCCATGCTGCGCGGCTGGAACGAAGAGGTGCTGTCCGTCGATATCGTCGTCGATCAGGACGATACCTCGCCGGTGAAGCCCGTCGAGCGCACCATCGCCGCCGCCTATACGGTCGGCGCGACGCTGCCGGGCGACCAGTGGCTGATGGAGGTCATCGGCTGGACCTGGCGCGTAAAGCTCTCCATGTCGCTGTCGCTCGACCTGATGCGCGAGCTGCGCGAGCGGGCGGAAGAAGAGGCGATCCACGTCTTCGCCCGCAATCTCAAGGATTTGCTGCTGGCCGCACCCGCCGGTTCGCGCGCCACCATGGGCCTCGACCCCGGCATCCGCACCGGCGTCAAGGTCGCGATCGTCGATGGCACCGGCAAGCTGCTTGAAACCACCACGGTCTATCCCTTCCCGCCGAAGAACGATATCCGCGGCACCCAGGCCGAACTCGCCAGCCTCGTGCGCAAGCACAAGATCGAGCTGATCGCCATCGGCAACGGTACCGGCAGCCGCGAGACCGAACGTCTCGTCGCCGACATGCTGGCGCAACTGCCGGCCCCGAAGCCGACCAAGGTCATCGTCTCGGAAGCCGGTGCATCCGTCTATTCCGCCTCGCAGGCGGCGGCCGATGAATTCCCCGGCCTCGACGTGTCGCTGCGCGGCGCCGTCTCGATTGCCCGCCGCCTGCAGGACCCGCTCGCCGAACTCGTCAAGATCGATCCGAAATCGATCGGCGTCGGCCAGTATCAGCACGATGTCGATCAGGGCCGCCTCAGCCGCTCGCTCGATGCCGTCGTCGAAGATGCGGTGAATGCGGTCGGCGTCGATCTCAACACGGCGTCCGCTCCGCTTCTCGCCCGCGTCTCCGGTCTCGGCAAGTCTTCCGCCGAAGCCATCGTCGCGCATCGCGATGCCAACGGCCCGTTCGATAGCCGCAAGGAACTGATGAAGGTTCCGCGTCTCGGCGCCCGCACCTTCGAACAATGCGCCGGCTTCCTGCGCATCCCCAGCGGCAAGGAGCCGCTCGACGCCTCCGCCGTGCACCCGGAAGCCTACGGCGTCGCCAAGAAGATCATCGCCGCCTGCGGCCGCGATCTGCGCGCCATCATGGGCGACAGCGCCGCGTTGAAGGCGCTCGACCCGCGCGTCTTCGTCGATGAGCGATTCGGCCTGCCGACGGTGAAGGACATTCTGTCGGAACTGGAAAAACCCGGCCGCGATCCGCGCCCGAGCTTCAAGACCGCGACCTTTGCCGATGGCATCGACGACATCAAGGACCTGAAGCCGGGCATGCTCTTGGAAGGCACGGTGACCAACGTCGCGGCCTTCGGCGCCTTCGTCGATATCGGCGTACATCAGGATGGTCTCGTGCACGTCTCCCAGCTTGCCGATCGCTTCGTCAAGGACCCCCATGAGGTGGTCAAGGCCGGCGATGTCGTGCAGGTCCGGGTGACGGAAGTGGATGTGCCCCGCAAGCGCATCGGCCTCACCATGCGTAAGGACGGTGGCGCTGAGTCAAGCCGCGAGGCGAGGAGCGATGCCCGCAACGCCAAGCCGCAGAACGGCCGCCCGCAGATGTCGAAACCTGTCGCCCAAAAGCCGCAGGCCCCGAGCCAGGGCGCGTTCGGTGCAGCCTTGGCCGAAGCGCTGAAGCGGAAATAACAGCCGCACAAAAGCGTCGGGCGGCGATATCAACCGCCCGGTTTCCACAGTGCCAAAACAAGACAAGACAAATGCTTCCGGTTGTGCTTCGTTGTCGGTGATCCTGCAACCCTCGACTGAAGCGGTTCTTCATGCTCCTGAGGCAGACACGGCTTTACCTGCCGGCGCAGATCGGGGCGCCGCTCGTGCAGCTGGCCTCCGTTCTGATCTGGGCACATCTGCTGCCGGGCGAGGAGCTTGGCAAGCTGGCGCTTGTCGTTGCCTTCCAGGATATTGTCTTTGCGCTCTGCTTCGTCTGGTGGTCGCATTTCGTCCTGCGCTTCCTGCCGCGCTTTTCAGGCGCGGAAAGGGGACGGTTTCAGGCGATCGAAACTGCCGTCCTGACGCCGTCGTCGCTCCTGCAAATCGTCATCGTGCTCGGTTTCTGCCGCGTCTGGTTCCCTGATGAGGCGGGTTTCTTCCTGATAACAGCAGCGGCTTTCATCGCCGCTCGGACGCTGGCCACCTATGGCAGCGAACGGGCGCGCGCCGAGGAGAAGATTTTTCTCTACACGATGCTGCAGACGATGCTTCCGGCAGCCGGGCTGTTGCTTTCGGTGCTGGCGATCGCAAAATTCGGTGCCCGCGCGGAAATCGCGCTTCTCGGCGCAGCGCTTCCCTTGATCGCGGCGCTTCCGTTCATTCCCAAGGTTGTCGCGGCGACTTCCCCCTTCTCACCAGTGGGGAGAAGTTCCGAGCACATGCGAGGCGATGAGGGGGCTCTCTCCGCGATTTCGCAGCCAGGCGCCCCCCTCATCCGGCCCTCCGGGCCACCTTCTCCCCGCTGGGGAGAAGGGAAAACAAGGCGCGCTTCGCTAGGCTATAGCCTTGCCTTCGCTCCTCGTTCCCGGTTGGGGTTCGATCACGATATCCTGAAACAGGCGTTCTCTTTCGGGCTGCCGGCCATGGCCGCAGCACTTCTGGCGGCGCTGGCGCTCAACCTGCCGCGCTTCGTGGTCGATTTTTCGCTCGGCCACGCTGCTGCCGGCGTCTTTGCGGTCATTTACGGCCTTGGCCTGCGCGCCTCCACCTTCGCCGTCATGCTGGTCACGGCCGGCGCCTATCCGCTCGCAGTCCGCAGGATGGAGGAAGAAGGCGAGGGGGCGGGCTTCCGGCAAGTCTCGGCGAACATGGTGCTGGTTTATCTCGTCACCGTTCCGATTGCGCTGGGCCTTGCCGCTATGGCCGGTACGGTTTCGGTTCTTGCTTTGCCGGAGGAGATGCATTCTGCGGGAAGTACACTGCTGCCGCTTGTGGCGCTTGCCGGCCTGTTCCGCTACCTGCGCGCGCACACCACCGATCAGGTCTTCCTGCTGCTCGCAAAGCCGCGGGCCATCGCGATTTTCGCGGCGACCGAGCTGTTGCTCACGGCTACTCTGACCGTCGCCGCAACGATGCTCTACGGTCTCACCGGTGCCGCGCTCGGCCCGCTTTGTGCCGCGGCCGTCAGCGCTGCGTTGAGCGCCCAACGCGCCAGCCATTCCGGTTTCCGGCTGCCTCTTTCCGCCCTCGGACGCGTGGTTCTTGCGGCTATATTGATGGCCTGCCTCGTCTTTCTGATGGGAGATGCCGCCTCTCTTTCCGGGCTTGCCCTGCGTGTCGCCACAGGCGGCTTGATTTATGGCCTACTGCTGGCCGCTTTTTTCCCACGCGAAGCGAGAACACTGATGCAAAGAAGCCTTATGCCCCCAAAAGACGCAAAGGGGATTCCATGAAAATCCTCATTCTTTCCAGCGAGTTCCATCCCTTTCGCGGCGGCATCGCCACCTATGCGATGGAAATGGCAAAGGCTGCGAGCGAAGCCGGCCACAGGGTCACGGTCGTTGCCGCGGATTATGGCTCAGCAACGCAGGAGACCTTTCCCTTCCGCATCATCCGCTATCGGGGCGGCCAGCACAGCGCCCGCGACCTGCCGCGAAAAATCGCGCTCGTGCGCCGGCTGATGTGGGAAGAGCCTGATTTCGATATCGTCCACGCGGTCGATTGGCCGTTCCACATCCCGCTCGCGCTCTCGCATTACCGGGGCAGCACCCGTTGCATCGTCTCCTTCCACGGCACGGAAGCCTCGTTCATGCAGCACCCGAAACGGGCGCTGCCGCTCAAGCTCCTGCGCTTCTGGAGCGGCTGGGCCGAATATGTCGCCAACAGCGCGGATACCGCCACGCGCCTGCGGGATGCCTTCCGCCTTGCGCCGGATGCCGTGCGCGTGACGCGCCTCGGGGTCGGCCGCGAATGGCTCTTCGCCGGCATTCCCAAGGATGAGGCAAGGCGGTCGCTCGCCATCCCGGAAGATCGCTTCGTCATCGCCTCGCTCGGCCGCGTCGTGCCGCGCAAGGGCTATGACCTGCTATGCGAGGCGCTGTCGGCATTGCCGGACGAGATCGCATCGCGCATCGAATGGCAGATCGTCGGCCCCTTGCTCGATGCCGATTATGCCGCCCGTCTGCGCGATCTTTCCGCGCGGACATCGGCGATCATCAGCTTCACCGATAGCCTGCCGCAGCGGCAGGTGGCGCAGCGCCTGTCGGCTGCCGATCTCTTCTGCCTTCCCGCCCGCCGCGTGCCCGGCGGCGGCATCGAAGGTTTCGGTCTCGCCTATCTGGAGGCCGGCGCGCTCGGCCTGCCGTCGCTCGCCACCGCCATCGGCGGTATTCCCGATGCGGTCGACCACGGGGAAAGCGGCCTGCTGGTTCCCGAAAACGATCACAATGCGCTCGCCGCGGCGCTCCTACGCCTCCACCGTGATCCACAGGAGCGGGCACGCCTCGCTGCCGGCGCCCGTCGCCGGGCGCAGGCATCCTCCTGGCACAAAACCATGTCGGAAACCTACGGCGCGGAGGAGGGGCTGCCCACGCTCCGGCCGACGAAAATGCATGAGCTATGGCCATGACATCGCCTCGCGCAAAGCCGGTCGCGGTGTTCCTCATCAACTCGCTGACCGGCGGCGGGGCCGAGCGCGTCATGTCCACGCTGCTGTACGGCTCCCAGCCGTGGAGCGAACGCTATGACCTTCATCTCATCCTGCTCGACCGCGAGCCGGGTGCCTATCCGCTGCCCGGCTGGCTGACGGTGCATCGGCTCGACAGCCGCTTTTCCCTGTTGCGGTCGCTGCGCTTGGCGCTGCCGCTGCTGCGGCGGCTGAAACCCGTCGCCTGCATCAGTTTCCTGTCGCGTTCCAATCTCGTGGCAATCGCCGCCGCACGCCTCTTCGGCTTCAAGGCCATCATCAGCGAGCGCGTCAGCCCTTCGAGCCATCATCGTCACACGCTTGGCGGCCGCGTCGCAAGGCTGGCCACCCGGCTTGCCTATCCGCGGGCCGACAGGATCGTCTGTCCCTCCGCCGGTGTCGCCCACGATCTGGAGCGGAATTTCGCGGCGCAGAAAATGACGGTCATCGCCAATCCTCTCGATGCCGCGATGCTCGCCGAACGCGCCGCCCGACCCGCTGACGCGACGCCGGACAAACCTTTCATCGCCGCCATGGGCCGCCTTGTGGAAAACAAGAATGTCTCGCTGCTGCTTGCCGCTCTCGCGGCGGCGCGCTGCGATCATCATCTCGTCCTTCTCGGCGATGGTCCGTTGCGACAGCAGCTTGAAGCACAGGCCGCCCAACTCGGCCTTGCGGACCGGGTGCATTTTCTCGGTTTTGTCGAAAATCCGTTTCCGCTCATTGCAACCGCCCGGTTCTTCGTTTCCTCCTCCAATGCCGAAGGTTTTCCGAATGCGCTGGTTGAGGCCATGGCGCTCGGCGTGCCGGTCATCGCCACCAATTGCCGCTCCGGTCCCTCGGAAATCCTCGACGAGGATGAGACGCTGGAAATCGATGCGCTGCATCATGGGCGATACGGCCTGCTCGTTCCGCCGGGAGATGCCGCCGCCCTTGCCATGGCAATCGAGACGATGGCGGGCGATGCGGCGCAGATACACTATCGGAAAGCCGCGCTGCAGGGTGTCCAACGCTTCGACAGAGCATCGTTTCTACAGCGCTTCTGGCAGGTGGTGGAATCGGAAATCCACATTTCCACTGCGCCGGTCGGAAACGGTCCCGCCCCGCTCGTTTCAGGCACGTCCGCCAACCTCCCGAATATTCCATAGGCCGATACGGCGCCCGGCCGAAGCCGGACGCCGTGCCGCCCTTAGCTTCGCCGCAGCATCAGCACCGGCCCGTCCGAGCCGGTGGACGGCACCATGGCCGGGGCGTTGGCCGGCAGGCTGCCATAGGTCTGCGCGGCTTCGAGATAGCGCCAGGCATTGGCCCCGGCGATATCGTTGCCGAGCACATGGCCTAGCACCGCGCCGCCGGCGCGGCGCACGGTGGGCAGGGTGCCCGACGCCTTGTTCAGCGCCGCCAGCCAGTATTGCCCCGGAACCAGCGACCACGACACCGTGATCGTCTTCAGGCTGGCGCTACCCGAAAGATCGACCGTGCCCGCCTCGGCAAACAGCGTGCCCGGCGCTTCGGTGAAGGCATCGGTGCGATAAAGGCCAAGCCGCATTTCCCCGCCTGCCTGACCCGTCACCAGCCAGAGCGCGATGCGGTCGATCGTCACGCGGCGATGGATGAGAAGCGGCGTCAGCGTCAGTTTGTTGGCCGCCACCTGGCCGTCATTGACGGCATAGATATGGTTCGGCGGGCGATAGGTTCCGGGCGGCCAGGCCGGGCCGGGCGCAAGCCGCATCCATTGCGCGGCCCCGGAAGCGACGCTGATCGCCTTCCACATCTGCCCGGTCTGGGTGTTGTACCATTCCGAGCCGATGCCGTATCCCTCGGTGAGATCGTTGGCGGCGGCAGGATCGGTCGTGGCGGCGATGTTGTCCTTGATGCTGGTCATGTCACAGGTCCTCGAAGGCGGCGCGAATGGCGCGGTAAAGGGGTTTGGGCTGAAGCGTGCTGTTGAAGGGATGCGGCCGTTCGCCGGCTTCGGCATCGGGCGGTACCCAGGGCGAGATCCGGTCCGAAAGCCCCCAGCACAGCACAGGCTGATCGCTGACGAAGGGCAGGGCGATATCGAGATAGCGCTTGACGATATCGGCAGCGCGGCGATCGTAAGTGTCGATGGCATAGGCCGACGGCGGCGGTGTATCTTCCTGCACACCCGCCTTGTAGCCGGTGCGGATATCGAGTTCGCCGATCATGATCTTCAGCCCGAGCGAAGCGACGCCGGACAGAAAATTGCGCAGCTTCACCGGGTCGAAGCCGAGGCGGATCGTCAGATGCGCCTGGGTGTTCAGCCCGTCGATCGGCGCCCCGGCGATTAGCTGGTTTTCCAGCAGTGCGAGAATGTTGGCCGTATGGGTCTCGTGATAGCCGTCGGTGACCTGCTCGGTGTGATCGTGGCAGACGAACAGCGGCGTATGCGGCCAGAGCGCCCGTGCCTTCTGGAAGGCATAGGTAATATAGTCGGGGCCGCCGGCCGCCTGATACCAGGTGTTGGGCCGGTATCCGCCGGTCGCTGTCGCGGCCGCATCCATCACCTCGTTCACCACGTCGATATTGACGGCAAGCTGCGACCACCAGCGGCTGGCCATGGCTTCGAAATGGGCATCGATCTTCGAGCGCCAGTTGCCGGAATGAACCGTGGTGGCATTGACCCAGGCCATGTCGCGCACGGCGTAGAGCAACTGGTGGATGCGAAACCGCTTGCCATCCGCAACGGCGCGCGCGGCAAAACCATCCGCGGCCGCAAAGGTGAAGACCCCCTCGACATTCTGGACGCGCGACGGCTGCATGTCGGTATCGGCGACATAGAGGGAGGCTTCGCGAAGCAGAAGCGCCGCATAGTCGGGATTGGCGGCGAGTGTCGCGGCCGGCGGCAGCGCCGCCCCGAAAGCGATGCCCCTGGCGGCAGCCACGCTGCGAACTGTCGCACCGGCGGAAAAGCCTGTCCCGCCCTGCGTTCGACGCGCCAGACCCGAGGCATTGACACGCCCGTCGCCTCCCGCTGTTACGCGCGAAAAATTTTTCGAGGCCGCGGCCTGCGGTGCGCCGCGCCCGATCCCCAGTTCCAATCCTGCAGCCGTCATCCGCAAATCCTTTCTCCCGTCCTGCCTCGCCGGAGGCCTTGGGGAGGAAGCATGCGATGCCCGGCCGGGGCGGGAGAAAACGGGGACGATCACCCCATTTTTGGCGCGGCGAACACGGCCGGAACGGATATCGCTTCACGCGCGGAACTGGTAGAAACGTGCGCTGTTCATTGGGGGAAACGATTCATGAAAAAATATCTGGCCTATGCTGCTCTCGCGGCGCTCGCCTTTGCCGCGCCTGCTCAGGCGCAAACCGTCAGCGCCGGCACCTACACGGTGGAAGGCACCAATCTCGACGGCTCGGCCTATAGCGGCACCGCGACCATCACGCTGACCAGCGAGACGACCTGCGTCATCGAATGGAAGACCGGCGATACCACGTCCGAAGGCATCTGCATGCTGCATGAAGACGCTTTCGCCGCCGGCTATGTGCTCGACGATGCCGTGGGCCTCATCGTCTACAAGGTCAAGGATGGCGGAGTGCTGGAAGGCAGCTGGACGATCACCGGCAAGGACGGCGCCGGCATGGAAAAGCTGACGTTGCAGCAGTAAGTTCGCTCGCGCGAGGGAAGAAGCGCTGCCGGCGACGGCGGCGCTTTTTTGCTTTGTGAGGCAAAGGAGACCTTTACCTCCCGGTGCCCGCGCTCCTCAATAATAGGGCGAATAGCACTGCGCCCGCACGCCGGCGCGCGGGATATAGGTATTGTCATAGGGCCGATAGGTGCGATAGCGGTTCAGGCACCATTCCACATGCCGCGGATTGATGCCGCCGTCGACGACGACCGGTGGCTGGCTTGCGATGGCTCCGCCAATGACGACGCCGGCGCCGAAGGCCGCCATCGGATACCACCAGCCATCGTTATGCCGGTAATAGCCATCCCGATAATAGCGGGAGCCATTGTAACCGTTGTAATAGCCGCGGCGGTTATAACTCCGGCGATAATCTCCCCGATCGTAATACTGGTTCCGGTATCCGCCCCGATAATCCACGGCCTGCACATTGCTCACATCGACCGATGGATTATCCACTGGAAACGCCGCCGCCGGCGAGGCGGCGGAAAGGGCAATCGCGGACGACAGAAAAAACGCACTCAGCTTCATAATGGCCCATCTCCCCCAAAAAGAGTTGCACTCTCGAGGATAGTGGGAAGCGCCCTAAAGACAATCACAATTTGAACCGGAATGCGCAAAGCCTGCACCGATATAGATGTCGGCCAGCGCCAATTGTTCACGCAACTGCTTACGCTCATGGAGGAGCGCCCGGATCGTCGCGCGAACATCCCCGCAATGGCGGCTGATGGCCAGCGCGACTTCATCGACCGCTCCACTATAGATGACGTCATGGGTGATCGCTTCCATCCTGCGGATAGACATAGCGTCATGCTCCTGATTTTGCGCTGTGGAACGGTGTGGATGGCGTTTGGTCAATGAATGTTCTTATTGTGTTCCAATCTTCCGGAGAGTCAAGAGTAGTGCCGATTGGGAACGGAATTCCACGTTCCCGATTTCGGGGTAAAACTCAGGCGCTCCGCGATAACGCGGTCAATAGCTCGGCCAGTTGATCGGCCTGGGCGTCGTTCAGCTTGTCGCCCAGATGGCGCTGCAATGCCCCGGCATAAACGCGCCACATGCGCGCCTGCATGGACCGGCCGGCCTCGGTGATGATGACCCAGCGCCCGCGGCCGTCTTCGGCATAGACCTCGCGCTGGACAAGTCCGGCCTTGTCCATCCGATCGAGAAGCCGGGAAAGATTGTGCTGCGCCAGCAGCGTGCGCTCCTCGATCTCATAGGGCCGCAAACGGCCGTCCGTGGCCCGCGACAGTTCCAGCAGCACGTCATACCAGCCAAGCGGCGGCAGATCGGCCGTTTTCAAATCCTGCTCGATCGCGCCAAGCACGCGTTGCTGGGCGCGCATGAGATGCACCCAGGCGCGGGTGATGAACGGGGAGGGCTGCGGGTGGGCGGTTTCTGGGTCATCGGACATATATGCATTTACATCTATATTGACGGTGAAGGCAAGTGCGCATATATATGCAATTGCATCTATATCAAATGGAGACCTTTCGTATGACCCAGGAGCAACTGACGGCCTACGGGGCAACACTGCTGCGTATCAGCCTCGGCGTGATGTATCTCGCCCATTCCATCGTGCTCAAACTGTTCACTTTCGGCCTTGCCGGAACAGCCGGTTATTTCGTGTCCATAGGCCTGCCCGGATGGCTGGCCTACGTCACCTTCGCGGCGGAAGCCGTAGGCGGCCTGATGCTGGTTCTCGGCATCTATGCCCGCTGGGTGGCCGTGGCGCTGATCCCGGCGCTTCTCGGGGCGATCATCTGGGCGCATGGCGGCAATGGGTGGGTGTTCACCGCAGCGGGTGGGGGCTGGGAATATCCGCTCTACCTCATCGTCCTGTCCGTCGCCCAGTTCCTGTTTGGCGACGGCCGCTATGCGCTTCGTTCCTCCGCCGCCTTTCACTGATCCGTATCCAGGAGATTTCATCATGTCCGATGCCAAGCTGACCCTCATCAGCCATCATCTTTGCCCCTACGTCCAGCGGGCCGCCATCGCTCTGGCCGAGAAGGGCGTGCCGTTCGAACGCCGCTATGTCGACCTGGCCGCAAAGCCGGATTGGTTCCTTGCCATCTCCCCGCTCGGCAAGGTGCCGCTCTTGATCGTCAGCCAGGACGATGGCACGCAAGCCGTATTGTTCGAGAGCGCCGTCATCTGCGAATATCTCGAGGAAACGCAGCCCGGCACGGCCCTGCATCCCGCCGACCCGCTGGCGCGGGCGCGGCATCGCGGCTGGATCGAATTCGGCTCCTCTATCCTCTCCGACCTGTGGGGTTTCGAAACGGCCAAGGATGTGGAAACCTACAATGCCAAGCGTAAAGCGTTGATCGAAAAGTTCGGCCGAGTCGAGACCGAACTGGGGGAGGGGCCATTCTTCGCCGGCGGTGCGTTAAGCCTGGTCGATGCGGTTTTCGCGCCGGTCTTCCGCTATTTCGACGTGTTCGACACCATCGCACCAACTGGCGTGTTCGACGGATACCCCCGCGTGACCGCATGGCGAAACGCGCTTGCAAAGCGCCAGAGCGTGCGCGAAGCCGTCACCGACGATTATCCGGAACGTCTCAAGGTCTTTCTCAAGAACCATGAGGCATGGCTCCTGAAAGCCGCCGCCTGACGGATTCGCAATTGGATTTTGCGGCGAGAAGAACCGAAGCGAACGTGGACCGCCTTTGTGCCCAGGCGGCAGTCTGCACACCCTTGAAACTCGGCAAGTTCGGAATTTCCAGCATGTCCAAGGGGAAAATGGCGGAGAAGATGGGATTCGAACCCACGATACCCTTCCGGGTATACTCCCTTAGCAGGGGAGCGCCTTCGACCACTCGGCCACCTCTCCGTTGACGCCTGACTAAGGTTAGATGCCCTTCAATGCAAGGGCTTTTTGATGGCTTCGCTCACAAATCCGAAATTTTAATCTCCTGCTTGTGACGGGAAGAGACGCGAGCTTGCGTGCCGGTTCTAAAGGTGCGGCTTTGGCAGCCCGCATCGGCTGGAGTACGAACCCCATCCGCCGCATTTCGCACCCGCAGCCGATAAAAAGCCCCCGCTTGCGCAGGGGCTTGAAGTTTCAATCCATCGGGGATGAGGAAACCTAGCCCGTTTTGGCAAAGCCCGCATCCGTTGAATTCTACGGGAATTGCCGTTTTCCCGCCGGCTCAGCTGTGTTGCGCCAGCCGGTCGATGGCGGCCTGGGTCGAGGCGCCGAAATCGCCGTCGATCGGGCCGCTGTAGAAGCCGCGCTCCTTCAGGAGAGCCTGGAATTCCCGGCGGAAATCGGCCGTGAAGTTGTCCGGCTTGGTTCTGACCTCGTCGAGCTTGCCCTGATCCCCTCCCTCGATGCTGGCGGCTGCCCATCGCACGGCTTCCTTCGGGTCCGGCTTGGTGCCGAGGCCGAAGTCGTAGAGGCGGCTCAGGCCGCCCATGGCATAGGCGCTGCCGGCATTGGCCGCCATCTCATACCAGTTGCGGGCCTGCTCGTAGTCCTGCGGCACGCCGTTGCCGACATCGTAGAACCAGCCGAGCAGGGCCATCGAATAGGCATCGCCGACATTGGCGGCCTTTTCATACCACTTCTTGGCCTCGGCATAATCCTGCGCCGTACCGAGCCCGTTCTGATAGGCCCAGCCGAGCGAGGACATGGCGTTGGCATCGCCGCCGTCCGCGGCCTTGATGTACCACTTGAGCGATTCCGCATAATCCTGCGGCACGCCCTTGCCTTCGCGGTAGAACCAGCCGAGCGTCGCCATGGCGTTGGCGTAGCCCTGGCTCGCGGATGCCTCGTAGAGCCGTTTCGATTCGGCGAAATCCTGCGGCACGCCGCCATAGCCTTCGCGGTAGAGCCAGCCGAGCGAGGCCTGGGCATAGGGGTTGCCGGCAGCGGCGGCCTTCTCGAACATGCGCTTGCCGGCCTCGATATCGACCGGTCCGTCGGTTCCGTAGATCGAGAACCAGGCGAGGTTGGTCAGCCCGTACATATTGCCGCCGTCGGCGGCCTTCTGGTAGGTGCTGCGCGCCTCGGGATAGTTGCGGCCGGCGTCATAGGCGCGGCCCAGCAGGTTGACGAGCATCATGTCGTCTGGGTTTTCGTTGACTGCCTGGGCGCAGGCCGTCAATGCCCGCTCCGAATCGATCTTCAGGAAATTGACACCGAGGAAGCCGGGCATGGATTGCGGCTCGCCGGCCAGCAGATAGCAGTCACGCGAGGCCTGCGTGTCCTTGCCGGTCTGGGAGATATTGAGACCCTTCTTCGGCTCTAGCGCCGCGATCTGCTGCTCGGCTTCGGCCTTGTGGGTGCTGTCGGGATAGCGCTCGATGAAGCGGGTCAGCGCCGCCGCATCGGTCGATTGCTTCAACGCTTCCCAGGCGATCTCGTCCGGGCTGGTGGTCGAGGTTTGTTCGGCCTCGTTCAAAAGCTTGAGCTTCTTTTCCGCCAGCATCTTGTAGACGGGATCGCCGCCGTGCTTCTGCAGGAAGACCTCGATCAGCTCCTTGTCGGCGAGATCGCGGATATTCTGCCAGTCGGCAGCGGCGGCGGATTGGCCGTTCGGCGAAACCTGCTGCTCGCCGGATGTCGTGACGTTGATGTTGATTTCCTTGATGTTCAGGAAAATTTGCGCGCCGCCGAGCGAGCCATAGACGAAGGGCTCCTGCTCGCGGTTGGTGGCGGTCACCACCTCGTCGCGCACCTTGCCGAGCGCGATGCGCACATCGACGCCGGGCTCGGTCAGGTATTTCGCAAGCGCTGTCGCAAAGGGGCTGTTCTTGCCTTCGCCGTCCATCGCCACGGTGCCGGCCTTCGAGGCGAAGGCGACCAGCAGATCGGCCGATTCCGGCTCGACGCGGGCTAGGCCGCGGCTGACAGCGCGGGTGGAAATCGAGCGGGTCATGGATTGCTCGAAGGGATTGTTGCGGCAGGCATCGAGAATCACCAGCTTCAGCCGCTTGGCGCCCTCCAGCGAGCGCTGCACGCGGTCGAGCGGCACGGCCTCGTCTTCCACGTCCTTGTCGCTCTTCAGCGTTACATCGACCGGCAGCAGGTAGTTTTCGCCGTTCATCTCCATGCCGTGGCCGGAATAGTAGATGATCGCGACATCCGCGCCCGTCGCCATATCCTCGAAATCGCGCAGCGCCCGCACCATGGCGCCGCGGGTCAGGTCATGAACGGTGGTGACGCTGTCGAAACCGGCTTCTTCCAAGGCCGTCTTCATCAGCTCGACGTCATTGGCGGGGTTGTTGAGCTGCGATGTCGCCTCGTATTTTTCGTTACCGATGAGCAGCGCGACACGGGCAGCGGCCTCCGCCACACCATATTGGCAAACCAGAACCGAAAGGCATAACACGACGGTCCGCAGGCTGCGCGGCGCAAGCGATTTCAACATGGCTCTCCCTCCGCCATCGCCGCCATGCCGAACGGGCAGGCTGCGCGGCTATCCCCGACACGAGCGGCCCTGCCGCCCGTGCCTTTTCGGAAGTATTACGTATGGGAAGGGCGGTTTCAATGTGGGGTTCGGCGGATTTTTCGATGCCTTGACATCGGGCGCGTCCGGCGGACAAGCTTAGGGCAAGCAAGCCTGAGGAAACTTGCGCAAAAATTGAAGCCTGGAGCCTTGGAGGCTGTTTCAGATGTCGCTGCGGATGCATGTCGCCGAGCCCCGGCCGGGCGAGCTGACGACCACCTACAAGCATTTTTATATTGAGCGGCCGTGCCGCATCCTGATCATCGGCGAGCACCTGAAGGCGAAGACAAAATACAGCTGCCTGCTGCGCCACATCTCCATCGGCGGCGCTATGCTCGATTTCAATCCGAACATTCCGCTGCCGAAGAATTTCTTCCTGCAGATCGATGGCTTCAAGGAAGAGATCGGCTGCACCCAGGTCCACCGGCTTGGCGCTGAGCTTGGCGTGCGCTTCAATATGGTGCTGTCGCAGGATTTCCTCCGCCAGCTGATCCGCAGCGCCTTCCAGAGCAATGGCATTTAGAGCATTGCCAGCAAAAGTGCGAAGCGCTCCAAGTCCTTTTTTGCTCTTTAAAACGATCCCTAAAATACAAACAAATCCTTTCAGCCGATGGCAATATCCGTCGCCGATGCTTCATGAACGGCGCTTTGGTGCAGATGATCCATCCGCTTGTGGCGGATGACGATCAAGGAGGAAGCATGCAACAGCAATCGACGATGTATGCCGTGGTGCGCTCCAAGCTCTATGAGGAGCGGTTCGAGCGGTTTCGGGTGGGGCAGGCCGGCACGCTGATGTCGGTGCGGCCGGGGCTTGCCGGCGTTTCGACGCGGGTCTGCCGGATGCTGGAAATCTCGCGCGGCGGCGCCTGTTTTTCGGTCAACACCACCATCGGCCTGCCGCTTCACTATTATCTCGCGATCGTCGGCATCAAGAAGCGCATCGGCTGTGCCGAGCTGTTCCGCAAGGAAAATCGGGTCGAGGTGCATTTCATCAAGCCGATCGATGAGCAGTTGCTGCACGAGATCGTCCGCCACGAATTCTTCACCGGCGAAGCCGTGAAGAAGCATTGAGGCGACAGACGGCCGGCCCCGGAATTCTCACAACGCCGATTTCGGTTCGGTTATTTATGCGATAGGCTCAGCGCATTCTTCCTTCGGAATCGTTGAGCCTGATGTCTGCTTTTTCCCGTTTCACGCCGCTTGCGGCCTCCCTTCCATCCACCGTTCCCTTTGTCGGCCCCGAGGCCATCGAGCGCCAGCGCGGCCGCCCGGTGCTGGCGCGCATCGGCGCCAATGAAAACGGTTTTGGCCCCGCGCCCTCGGTGCTGGCGGCGATGGCCGAGGCTGCTACCGGTATCTGGAAATACAATGATCCCGAAAACTTCGAGCTGAAACAGGCTCTTGCCGCAAAACTCGGCATCTCCGCCGCCAATCTGGCGATCGGGGAGGGTATCGATAGCCTGCTCGGCCAGATCGTGCGTCTGGTGGTCGATCCCGGAACGCCGGTCGTCACCTCGCTCGGCGCTTACCCCACCTTCAATTTCCACGTCGCCGGCCATGGCGGCCGGCTTGTCACCGTGCCCTATGCCGGTGACCGCGAAGATCTCGACGGCCTGCTTGAAGCGGTACGGCGCGAAAATGCGCCGCTCGTCTACTTCGCCAACCCGGACAATCCGATGGGCAGCTGGTGGGATGCCGAAAGCGTCATCGCCTTTGCCCGCGCCCTGCCGGAAAACTGCCTGCTGGTGCTGGACGAAGCCTATGGCGAAACCGCGCCCGCCGGCTCCGTCCCATCGATCGACGCCTTCCTCGACCGGCCGAACATTGTTCGCACGCGTACCTTCTCCAAGGCCTACGGCCTTGCCGGCGCCCGCGTCGGCTACGCGATCTCCACGCCCGGCACGGCGCAGGCCTTCGACAAGATCCGCAATCACTTCGGCATGAACCGCATGGCGACGGCCGGCGCCATCGCCGCCTTGCAGGATCAGGATTATCTCGAAAAGGTGCTGGCCGAGATCGCCGCCTCGCGCGCGCGGATTTCCGGCATCGCCACCCGAAACGGTCTCACGCCGCTGCCGTCGGCCACCAATTTCGTGGCGATCGATTGCGGCCGCGATGCCGTTTATGCCCGCGCCATCGTCGATGGTTTGATGGCCGATCACGGCATCTTCATCCGCATGCCGGGCGTCGCCCCGCTCAACCGCTGCATCCGCATCAGCACCGGCCCGGAAGCGGACATGGCGCTTCTGGACGCAGCGCTTCCGGCGGTCCTGAAGACACTCTGAAAACACCGCAAAACCGAAAGCCCTTGCAGCCGGGAGGGAAACCCGTGATGGCAAGGGCTTGCGGGCATGAGCGCCTTCTGGAGGCAGGCGCATCGGTATTTCAGGAGAATGATTAGTGGAGCGTCATCCACTCTCGGGCGGCGCGCAGCGCCGTTGCGAGATCGGTCTTGCTCATCGCCGCCGCGAGATCGGCGCGCAGGGCGGCAGCCCGGTCCGAGCCCTTGATCGCGGCGATGTTGAGCCACTTGTGGGCGGCAATCAGATCGACGGCGCAGCCGCGGCCGGTTGCATACATCAAGCCCATTTCGCAAAAGATGTCCGCGCGGTTTTCGCTACCGGCATCCGAAGCATTCTGAATGTCAAAGCGTGCCATTTTTTTCGTGTCCCTGTTTGCCTGGTTGGTACCGTTGCAGTCCCTGTTTTGCGAGCCTTGAGGGCCGTGCCGTCTTCGCAGCTTTCGGTCCCTCAAGGTTGTGTCGGCGGGGTGTGTTTCCCTGCTCGTCTTGTGATTTCGAGTATGCCCGCGCTCCTTCAATGGCCGCTTAAAATCCATGATTAATGTGACGCAAATAAAGTTCAAATGATTGGTAAAATTGGATTTTCGTTAAACATGGAAGTCGTTTGAAAACGGGGCTTTCGCTTCAATTTTTACGAAAACTTCAAGTCCCGATTTCAACGGACTGCTAACCACGAAAAACACTCGCGCTTCCGCGATGCGTTTTTCCTCGCCCGCAAAGGCGACATTTTCCGGCGAAAAACGCGGATCGAACTGTTTACCTTTACGTTCGCGTAAATTACTGTCGCCGTCAGGACGGAGAGGAGCCGTCGATCGCGCCCGTCTGATGCGCGATCAGGGATCGAAGGAGGAAACATGATCCGTAAGATGACATTCGCAGTCGCAATGATGCTCGCCACCGCTTCGGGCGCCCTCGGCGCCGAACCCATCGTCGGCAACTGGAAGACGGCCAGCGGCGAAACCGCCGCCATCTCCCCATGCGGCGGCAGCTATTGCATCACGCTGAAGACCGGCAAGCACGCCGGCAAGAAGATCGGCAACATGGCCGGCGCCGGCGACAGCTATTCCGGCGAGATCACCGATCCGGCCAACGACAAGACCTATAGCGGCTCGGCCGCCATCAGCGGCGCATCGCTCAAGCTGCAGGGATGCGTGCTCAAGGTACTCTGCAAGTCGCAGACCTGGACGAAGATGTAAGCCAGCGGGGCAAAGACCGCGCGGGAAAAGGGGAAGGGCGCCTGGCGGTGACGCGGGCGCCTTTTTCCGTTCATTGGTCCCGGCCGTTGCGGCAAACTTTCTGAACGATTTCGTTCATCCGATGGCGGGCAAGTTTTCCAGCCTTGTGACCGGTGGGTGAGCGCGCTTTTCCGAAAACGACGGTCCGGGGGAAGGGGTGGCCATCCATCTTACTGTTTTTAAATCGATTTTATAAATCCTGACCGCGCTCTGAAAATAGCTGCTGCCCCCCGCCGATTTCGCCGCGCGGCCTCAACCTGAACGGCAAGGCTGCGAAGATGAACGGGAGATGAACCGCGATCTCAGAAACAGTTCAGTTTGCCTATGCGAAAAGGGTCTCATCGAAGTGAACCCAACGCCCACCGAACGGACAAGACCATGGATATCCTCGCTCGCCGCCTCACCATCATCAGCATGCTCATGGTTGTCTTTGCCCTCATGCTGGCTGCTGCCGTCAGCGCCGATACCGAACGCCGCCGCAACTATGCCGGCTCGATCGCCGACTGCACCGCCCACACCGCCCAGTTCTGCCAGACCAAGCTCGCCAACGCGAAGCTCTAACCTCTTCCTCCCATCTCCTCTCCTCCGTGAGGCTCCCATGTCCAGCTTGCTTGCTCCTGCGACGATAGCACTGCGCATGTTCCTCCTGGCGGCCATGTTGATGGCTCCGGTCGCAGCGATGGCCTACAGCAAGGCAGCGGGCCTCGGCATCGGCAAGCAGGGGGCGGGTCTTGTCCTCTTCGTCACCCTGCAGCGCCAGTCCATGACGTGACCAAGCGCCGGCACGTGCCGGCGCGGTTAACGGAGATGTGGCGTCAGGCCGGCCGCTTCCGGCGCTTCCCGCGCACCATCGACGGGATGCGAATGTAGCCGGTGGCGCGTACGGTCCGAGTCTCGGCCTCTCCGATCCGGGCATCGAGATCGTGAAAAACCTCCAGAACCTGTCGCGCGATGCGTGGCCATCGGTAGACCGAAAGCTTCACGCTCCAGTCACGCCGCCGGCCGGGCAGCGCGGCCCGCCGGCTGGCGAACCTCAGGTCGTCGCATAGCTGTTCGATATCGCCGAGCGCGTGATAAGCGGTGGCCGGAAGTTTGAGCGCCCGGTGTGCTTCGATATCGCTGATCAGCACATCGCAGCCGTGCGCCATGGCCTCCAGCAGCGCGATCGGCAATCCCTCATGGCTGGAGGGCAGGGCGAAAACCGCGGCCTGGGCATAGAGCGCTTCGAGATCCGCCCCCTCACGAAAACCGGCCATGATCACATCCGGGGTCATGGCCGCGGCCTTCGCGACATCCGCCGCATATCGCGATCCGTTCTCGCCGAGGCCGACGATCACCAGCTTCATGCCGGGCATGCGCGCCGCCGCAAAAGCCGCCATCAGGTCGAAATGCCGCTTTTCCGGCACGATGCGCCCGACGGTCAGGATATAGCGATGTGGTTTCAGGTCGAGCGTGTCGAGGATCGCGGTCGGTAAAGCCGCCCCGCTCGCCGCGACGCCGTTGGGAATATAGATATAGTCCCGCCGATAGCGCCGCTTCAGCCGCTCCGTCAGCGGCTGCGATACGCACAGGATACGGTTGGCGAAGCCCGCCTGCATGATCTCTCCGCCGCGCAGTAGAAAGCGCGCCGCCCACCCCCATTTTTCGCGCCGATAATCCTCCCCGTGATGGGTCGCCACCACCCGCAGGCCGAAAAGCCGCGCAAGCGGCACGACGAGGCTCGGGCCGACGGCATGCACATGCACGATCCGCGGCCGGACCACTGCGGCATAGAGCACGCAGAGAAAGCTGTGAACGATCGCATCGAAAGCGGCAATCGGCGGCGACCAGATCGAAACAAGCCGTATTGTCGCCGAAGGCCGTCGCGCATCGCCGCAGCCGGTATCGCTCACGTTGCGTCCGCCCACCGGCCGGTCCGGGGTGCAAGACGCTACAAGCGGGTATTCTCCACAAACCCGATACCAACTGCATCTTTCATCCGGCACGCCGGGCCGTTTCGTTTCTGTGGGGGAGAGAAGGTCGCGAGCTGCTGTCGCAACAATCCGGACCATCCGGGAGAGACGGCCATTGTTATTGGCCGCACGAGAGCATTCCAATCGAGCTGCATCCGCATCCACCGACACGGGCGAACTGGCGCGGGATTGCGGCCGCACGGCAACTGCAACCCTGACGCCGAGGCGATCAAGTTCTTCCGCCAGGTGGCGCACATGGGTCTCAATCCCGCCCTGGGTCGCGTGGATATGGCGAAGCCCGATCATCAAGACGTCTATCGTCATTCTTCCTCCAGGCTGGAAATCGCGGCGAGGCACGACAAACAGAACAACCATTCGGGGAAATGGCTATTTCGTCAGGCATAGACGGGGCGGACGAAACAACGCTGTCCCGCCAGCAAACCCGCATCGCTGATCGCTCATCAAGGCGCTTTCAGGCACACGACCTTTCCGCGCATCGCCACTAAGGCAGTGCGATCGCATGAGGCCGAACAGTTGCGTGAAAATCCCGAATTGGTTGAATGAGGGATGCTGGAAAAACCGGATGATCTCGGCCTCTCATCATCGATTTCGGATAAATAAATAATATTTTTCAGTCCCGGCGCAAACAGATGCGCCAGTTCAGGTTCCATCACCTTTCTGTGTAAATCGTGCCACCGACAGGGAAATACTCGTATAGGTGTCATCGAATTGCAAGCGTTTTTGATTCGAATTTTCTCTGAAGGGTTGCGAAATGAAATTGCAATCGGAAAATCGATCGCGTCATTGTTCGAGCTTTACGGTCGCTTTAGCTTGTGCTGGAATACGCAGCTTTCGGTAGTGTCGGGTTATCTTCCATGCTTCAGCTGTCCTTGTGGCTTCTTGCCGTCTCACTCTTCATGTTGCCGAACAATCTGCTGTTTTGCGCCGGAATTCGTTATATGAGCGGCGCCGGCAGCCTTCTGGAAAAGCTGCATCCCTCCTTCTATCTGCTGTGCCTCGTCTGCGTGATGACGGCGATGCTCCGGCCGGGCTCCCGGCGCGCGATCCCTGCGTGGCTGCGGCGCGGCTGGTTTTTTCCATGCCTTGCCGCCTTGTTTTCGCTTTCGGTCGTGGCGCTCACGGCCCGTAGCGGCGGCGGCGATCTCTCCTCCCTCGTGATCACCTTCCTCGCACCGGCGATACTGGCCTATGTCCTGCAATTCGCCGGGGGCAGGGCGACCTCGGTGACGGCGGCTTTTCTGGCGCTGTTCTTCCTCGCCAATTCCACCGTCGGGCTTTTTGAATTCCACTCCGGCTGGCGGCTCCTGCCGTTCTATGCCGCCGATCAGCTGATCACCTTCGACAACCGCCCCACGGCGCTGCTCGGCCATCCCCTCGTCAATGCGCTGCTGACGGGTGCGGTGCTGCTGGTCTCGCTGTCGCGGCTGGTTTCGTTCGGACTTGCACCGGGCCTGCTTCTTTCCGCGGCGTCTCATCTTTGCGGCCTGCTCGTTTTCGGCGGCCGGGCCGCACTCGTGCTCTGCCTCGGGTTCGCGGCTGTTCTGCTGCTGCGGCATTTCGGGGTTCTGTCACGGGTCCGGCTTGCCTTCAGCCGCCGGGCCATGACGCTGTGTGCGCTGGGCGCGCTTACCCTCGTTGCACTTCTGGCATCCGGCATCGCCGATCCATTGCTGGAGCGCTTTGCCGCCTCTGCAAAAAGCGACCAGTCGCGCCTTGCGGCGATGACTGTCCTGTCGCAGCTGACGCCCGGCGAATGGAGCATGGGCGTCGAGCCGGAGATGCGCCGCGTCTATCATGCCCTGCTGAACACGCCCTTCGGCTTCGAAAGCGCCCCCGTCGCGATGACGGCGGCCTATGGTCTGCCGCTCACCCTGCTCCTGCTGTTTTCCGTCTGGCGTCTGCTGTCGGGTTTCGCCGACGGCGGTTTTATCGGGGCGCGCAGCGTCGTCATCTATTTCATGCTGACGTCTGCGACATCGCTGTCGATTGGCTCGAAGTCGCTGCTGGTGTCGCAGATGCTGCTCATCCTCTTCTGCGCCCGCGCGCCAAAAACCCTGCCGGCGACGAAAGCGGCAAAAATCCCCTCTGCCTTCCGCCGTTTCGCCTTCCGTCCGCGGGGCGTCCCGGCCGCGCTTGTGGCGGGCGAGGGAAGCGCTATATGTTCGCCCCATGCAGTGGAGCGATCAGGCCATCATTCTCGGCGTCAGGCGTCATGGCGAAACCTCGGTCATCGCCGAAGTGATGACCCGCTCCCATGGGCGGCATATGGGTATGGTGCGTTCGGGACGCTCGCGGACGATGCAGCCGGTGCTCCAGCCGGGCAATGATGTCGAGGTGACCTGGCGCGCGCGGCTGGAAGAGCATATGGGCGAGTTCCGTATCGAGCCCGTGCGTCTCAGGGCCGCGCAGCTCATGGAAAGCGCCACCGCCGTCCATGGCGTGCAGGCCATGGCCGCCCTGCTGCGGCTTTTGCCCGAGCGCGACCCGCACCCCTATCTGCACGAGGCGCTGTCGGTCATCCTCGATCATCTCGACAATCCCACGGACGCCGGCGAACTTTTCGTGCGTTTCGAAATCGCCGTGCTCAACGATCTCGGCTTCGGCCTCGATCTCAAGGAGTGCGCGGCGACAGGCGCGAGCACCGATCTCATCTATGTCTCGCCGAAATCCGGTCGCGCCGTCAGCCGCGAGGCGGGTGCGCCCTATGCCGACCGCATGCTGGCGCTCCCTGCCTTCCTGTCTGACAGGACGCAGGCGGCCGACTACGAAAGCCTTGCCGCCGCCTTCCGTATGACCGCTTTTTTCCTCAACCGCCATGTCTACGAGCCGCGCGGCATTCCGCTGCCCGCCGTCCGCGACGGTTTCATCCAATCCGCCCTGAAGGCGCTACGGCAGGCGACGCCGCCAGCGCATTGAACCCTTTCCGCATGAGGTCTCCATGACAGTCGAAATCTATCCCGGCGTAACGGTCCCCGGTATCGGCGCTTTGCCTCTTGCCGACGTGGCGCGCGATGGCGGGCTGAAGGCGATGCAGGATCTGCTGGCCGGCCGCTATCCCGCGCCGTCGATGGCCGCGACCTTGAAATTCACCCTCGATGCGGTGGAGGAGGGAAGGGTTGTTTTTCGCGGCCTGCCGACCGACGAGCATCTCAATCCGCTCGGCACCGTGCATGGCGGCTGGAGCGCCACCATCATGGATTCCGCCCTCGGCTGCGCGGTCTTCACGACGCTGAAGCCGGGTGAAGGCTATACGACCGTGGAGTTCAAGGTGAACCTCGTGCGGCCGCTGCTACCGGGCATGGGCGAGGTCTTCTGCGAAGGCAGGATCGTCCATCGCGGCCGCACCATCGCCACCTCGGAATGCTGGCTTCGGGACAAGAACGGCAAGCTGCTTGCCCACGGCACGGAAACCTGCGCGATCTTTCCGATGGAAAATATGATGCGCGGCTGAATGAACGGGCCTGGCCACGCGTCAAGAAGAATGAAGAGCGCCACCGACCGGCGCGATGAGGGGAAAGCATGTTCGAGATCGTTACGCTAATCGGTTTCGTTCTGGCCATCACGGCGCATATGAGCAGCCGCCGCACGGCCGAGCGACTGGAAACGGAACTCGCCGCGATCAAGGCCGAACTCGCCCGGCTGCAGGAAAGCGGCATTCCGCCCGTGATCCCGGCGGGGGAAACGGGCGCAGAAACGTCCGCAGCCGAGCTGCCCATCGCGGCACTTGTCGCGGAAACCGCCGAACCGGAAAATCCCGCTCTTGAGGAGGCCGCCAGTGCCGGACCTTGGGACAAGACGACGGAGCCGGCCGCCGTGGACGCCGCCATCCCGCAGCCGAAGGAGAGCCTGGAAAGCCGCCTCGGTGCCCGCTGGGCCGTCTGGGTCGGCGGCGTCGCGCTGGCGCTGGGCGGCGTCTTCATGGTGCGCTATTCGATCGAAGCGGGCTTGCTCAGCCCCGGCGTGCGGCTGGTTCTGGCCGCCATTTTCGGCCTGCTGCTGGCCGCTGCCGGCGAAATCATCCGCCGCCGCGCCTTGTCGCCGGATCGCGCCAAAACCGGCCAGTTCGACAATGCGATGATCCCCGGCATCCTCACGGCGGCCGGTGCCGTGACTTTGTTCGGCGCGGTCTATGCCGCCCATGGCATATACGGGTTCATCGGCGCCGGCCCGGCTTTCCTGCTGCTCGGGCTCGTTTCGTTGGCAACGGTGGCGCTGTCGCTGTTGCATGGCCAGGCGCTGGCCGGCCTCGGCCTGCTTGCCTCGATGCTGACGCCGGCGCTGGTCTCGTCGGAAAGCCCCAAGCCCTGGGTGCTGTTCGCCTATCTTGCCGTCGCCTGGCTGGCGACACTGTTTGCCGCACGGCTGCGCCGCTGGTCCATCGTGCCGGCCATCGGCAATATCGGTCTTTGCCTGTGGTCGCTGGTCTACATTGCCGCCTCGAACCCGTTCGATGTCGGGCCGATTGTCTTCGCCATGCTGGTGATGACTGCCGGCGTCGGCCTCGTCTGGCCTGCGGCTGAGCCTTTGCGGGAGGTTGCCCTCCCTTCTCCCCTGCGGGGAGCAGGTGCCCGAAGGGCGGATGAGGGGGTATTGCCACTTGCTCCGAGCCAGTCCGCCCCCTCATCCGGCCCTGAGGGCCACCTTCTCCCCGCAGGGGAGAAGGGAGATCCCGTGGCGACGCCCCCCGATTCGTCTCCGCTGCTGCATGACGCGGAGCCCGCATTGGCTGCTACTGATCAGTCGCAAGGCCAGCCGGATGCCATTGCGGAAGAGACTCCACTCGCCACCCCGCCTTCCGATACGCTCGGCTGGCGCAGCGCGCTACAGCCGCCTTTCGCCGCTATCACCGTCACCGCCGCGCTCTCGGCGATGCTGACCGTGATCGCCATGATCGGCCCGCTCTTCACTTCGTCGGGCCACACCGTCGCCGGCTTCATCGCCATCGTCGCAGCCCTTGCCGCCCTCGGCGCCGTCAGGGAAAACGCCGTCTATGCCGCCTTCGGGGCGGCGCTCGCCGCCGTTCTCGGCTTCGCCAGCATCACCTCGCTCGACGATCTCGCCATGATGGCCTATCCCGACCTCGGCCTTTCCGTCGTTTCGGAAAGCGCCGTGCTGGCCCAGCCGGCCGCCTTCCTGCTTTCGGCCTGCTTCGTCATCCTCACCGCCGTCGCCCTGTTCCTGCGAGCCGGTAGCCGGCCGGTGCTGGCAATCCTCTGGTCGGCCATCGGCGCTTCTGTGCCGGCAATCCTGATCGCCACTTCGCTGATCATGACCGGCAATCTCTTCTTTGATGCCCGCCACGGCATCGCGGCCTTGCTGTTCGGCGTCGCCTTCCTCGGTCTTGCCGAGGGTTTTTCCCGCAGGAATGTCGAGCAACGATGCCTTGTCTGGTCCCATGCCTTCCTGCTGGCCGGTTCGCTCGCCCAGTTCGTGATCGCGCTGCATGCCCTGACGGACGGGCTTGCGACGACAGTCGGCGTCGCGGTTCTCGGCGCGCTCTATGTCGCCGCCCTGCGTGTCCGCGCCTGGCGGGCCTTGCCCTGGATGATGGTGGGGGCGGCCCTCGTCGTACTCGCCCGCATCGCCTGGGACCCGACCATCGTCGGTGCCGCGCAGCTCGGCCGTACCCCGGTCTTCAACGCCCTGCTGCCGGGTTATGGCATTCCCGCGTTGCTGCTTGTCGGTTGCGCCTATGCCCTGCGCAACGCGTCGGATTTCCGGGTTCGCAACTTGCTGCAAGCGCTCGCAAGCCTCTTCGTGCTGCTAACGGCCGCCATCCTCGTCCGCCACGCCATGAACAATGGCGTGCTCGACAGCGCCGTGCCGACGCTTGCCGAACAATCGATCTACACGCTGCTGGCGATCGGCGCGTCGGGCATCTTCATGTCGCTCGACCTGCGCTCCCCGAGCCCGATCTTCCGTTACGGCGGCATGGCCGTCGGTGTCTGGTCGATGATCTCGGTGCTCTCGGCCCATCTTTTCGCCCTCAACCCCTATTTCACTGGAGAACGCCTCGGCCGTTTCCCGGTCGTCGATCTGCTGTTGATCGGCTATTTGCTGCCGGGCATCGGCTATGCAGCGCTCGCCCGCTATGCCCGTCACCGCCGGCCCATGCCCTATGTCATGGCCTTGGCAATCTCCGGCGTCGTGCTGATCTTCGCCTGGGCGACGCTCTCGGTGCGCCGCTTCTGGCAGGGCGAGACCATCGCCAACTGGAATGGCTTCCTGCAAGGGGAGACCTACACCTATTCCGTCGTCTGGCTGCTGCTCGGCGTCATCCTGCTGGCGGTCGGCTCGCGTTATTATGCGAAAAGCATCCGCATCACCTCGGCCGTCCTCGTCTTCCTCGCCGTGCTGAAAGTGTTCCTGATCGACATGGCCAATCTCGAAGGCTTCCTGCGTGCTCTGTCCTTCATCGGTCTCGGCGCGGTGTTGATCGGCATCGGCCTGTTCTACCAGCGCATCCTCTCGGGAAAAGCGGCAACGACCACCCCAGCCGAAAGCTCTCCATGATTTCCTACGCCACCGCCTTCGCGCCCCATGACGCGCTCGCCACCGCGCTTCTGCCGCATGCCTTCGATGCCAGCGACGGCTCGCACGATGCCGCTCACCTGATGCGCGTCTGGAAGAATGCCGCTGCGATCCAGGCGGAGGAGGGCGGCGATGCCCGTATCCTTGCCGCCGCCGTGCTGCTGCATGATTGCGTCGCCGTGGAGAAGAACTCGCCCAACCGCAGCGCCGCCTCCCGCCTTGCCGCCGAAAAGGCCAGCGCTCTCCTCGCGGAGGCCGGATGGCCGGAAGCCGATATCACGGCCGTCGCCCACGCGATCCACGCCCATAGTTTTTCCGCCGCCATCCCGCCCGAAACGCTGGAAGCAAAAATCCTGCAGGATGCCGACCGGCTGGATGCGATCGGCATGGTCGGCGCGGCGCGCTGCTTCTATATCGCCGGCCGCATGGGAAGCGCGCTTTACGACCCGCTCGATCCGCTGGCGCAAAACCGGCCGCTCGACGACAAGGCCTTTGCCATCGATCATTTCGAGACCAAGCTGTTCCGCCTGACCGATGGCTTCCAGACCGGGACAGGGCGCCGCATGGCGGAGAACCGGCAGGCGAAGCTTGCGCAAGTGCTTGCCATGTTTCTGGAAGAAATATAGCCAATACAATATATTGCGCCCGCCGGCGGAATCGTCCCGGCAGGTCGTTGAATCAAAATCGCAAGAGGGCATCATGAAGGTCATCGGATTGAACATTCATCCGCTGAAGAGCGGCCGGGCCATCCCCCGCGAGATCGTCGACATCGACCGCGACGGCCTGCGTGGCGACCGCCGCTTCATGCTGGTCGATCCCGATGGCCAGTTCATCACCCAGCGCGAATTGCAAAGCCTCGCCCAGGTCGAGGCGACGCATGTGCCGGACGGCGTGTCGCTTGTCATGGGCGGCCGCAAGCTCACCGTCACCTTCGATCCGGCAAGCCGCATGGATGTCCGCGTCTGGTCGAGCGACGTCAACGCCACTGTTGCCGCCGATGCCGTCAACACCACGCTCTCCGGCTGGTTCGGCCGCCCGGTCAAGCTCGTGCACATGGATGATCGCGCCAGCCGCAAGGTGGGCGAGGAATGGGCGGGCGAAGCGGCGCCAGTCGGTTTTGCCGATGGTTTCCCCGTTCTCATCACCAATATGGCTTCGCTCGCCGATCTCAACGTCTCGCTGATTTCGAAAGGTCAGGAGCCGGTCGGCATGGACCGCTTCCGCACCAATATCCTCGTCGACAACGACGAGCCGTGGGAAGAGGATTTGTGGGAAAGCGTCGAGATCGGCGGCATCGTCTTCGATCTGGTCAAGCCCTGCGCCCGCTGCATCATGACGACGCAGGACCAGATCACCGGCGAACGCATCGGCGGCAATCCGATCCAGGGGCTGGCCGAAAAGCGCATGTCGGCAGACCGCCGCGTGCCCGGCGTGCTCTTCGGCTGGAATGCCGTGCCCCGCAGCGAAGGCCCCGTCCGCCTCGGCGACGAGATGCGCATTCTGAAAACGCGCACCGAACGCTGGCCGATGAAGATCAGGGCCTAAACCCAGCCGCGCCGCCGGAAATACAGAAACGGCATCAGCGCGGAAAAGATCATCAGCCCGATCGCCCAGGGATAGCCGAGGTGCCATTGCAGCTCCGGCATCAGCTCGAAGTTCATGCCGTACATCGAGGCGACCAGTGTCGGCGGCAGGAACACCACCGAGGCGACGGTGAAGATCTTGATGATCTGGTTCTGCTCCAGATTGATCAGCCCCAACGTCGCATCGAGCAGGAAGTTGATCTTGCCGGAGAGAAAGGCGGCATGGTCGCCGAGCGAGGAGGCATCCCGCTGCACCAGCTTCATCAGCTGCCGGGCTTCCTTGGAAGGCTTGCGTAGCGGGTTTTCCACCGCCGCATGATAGGCGACGAGGCGCGAGATGCTGACGAGGCTTTCGCGCACCCCGCTCAGGAAATCGCCCTTGCGGCCCAGATGTTCGATCAGCGCTTCGAGGTCGCGCGTCTTCTTGTCCGATCGGCCCGACTTGCCTCGGAACACCTCGCGCGAAATCTTGTCGATCTCGTTGCCGAGCCGTTCGAGCACATCCGCCATGCGGTCGATCATCGCTTCGATGACGCCGAGCATCACATCCTCACCGGTCTCGTAGCTCGCACCGTTGCCGCGCAGGGCCCGGTTGCAGAAGGCGGTGAAGGGCTTTGCATCGGCATAGCGTACCGTCACGAGCGTCGGGCCGCGCAGGATGAAGGTGACGGGCATCTTCGTCGGCTCGTCACTGTCGAGATTGGTCAGCGCCGTCATGGTCATGAAACCGGCGCCGCCCTCCTGATAGAGGCGGGCGGAAAGCTCGATATCCTCCATCTCCTCGCGCGTCGGCATGGAAATGTGAAGCGCTGCCTCGACTTCGGCGACTTCCTGCGGCGTCGGGTCGAGCAGATCGTACCACAGGGCAGGGGAAATCGCCTGCTCGATGGCGGCGTTGGAAACGGGGCGCAGGCAAAAGCGCTCGGCCTTGCGGGCATAAACTTGCAGCATCGTTCACTCCTTGGGCCGTCTCCCGACCGGAGTGAAGCATGCGGGCTTCCTACCGGAGAGGTCGTACCATTGCGGTCGATAATCGACTGTCGGTGTCCATTGGTTTCGTCCGGTTGAAAATGGCGCCGGGCGGCGCTCGCCATGGAGATGGTACAAAAAGTCCGGGCCGTCAATACCACGTGAGAGAGTGGACTTCCCATCAGGCCTGTTGATCGACCGGTCAAATTAATTCGCTTTTGCTGATCGATGTCCGGACGTAATTTATGCCTCCAGATATCCGGAGATTCCCAATGTCGGCCCTATCGCCATCCACCACCCAGAGCAGCGTCGATCGCATGCCATGGCTGATTATCATCGCCGGCTCCCTCGTCGCGATGCTCACCTTCGGCCCGCGCTCGGCGATGGGCTTCTTCCAACTGCCGATGCTCGCCGATACCGGCTGGGACCGTACCACCTTCGGCCTCGCCATGGCGCTGCAGAACCTCTGCTGGGGCCTCGGCCAGCCGTTCTTCGGGGCCATCGCCGACAAGTTCGGCACCTGGCGGGTGCTCTGCATGTCCGGCATCCTCTATGCCTGCGGCCTGGTCATGATGGCCTTTGCCAGCGCGCCGATCTGGCTGCATATCGGCGGCGGCGTGCTCGTCGGTCTCGCGGTCGGTTCAGGTTCCTTCGGCATCGTGCTCTCGGCCTTTGCCCGGAATGTCACGCCGCAGCAGCGCTCCATGGCCTTCGGTATCGGCACGGCGGCGGGCTCGGCCGGCATGTTCCTGTTTGCGCCGCTGAGCCAGGCCCTGATCTCGGCCTACGGCTGGCAGGATAGCCTCGTCTATCTCGGCGTGCTGATGCTGCTGGTGCCGCTCGTCGCCATCCCGCTGCGCGGCAATGCCTCGTCGGGTTCGCAGAAGGAGGCGCAGTACAAGCAGTCGATCGGCGAGGCGCTGAAGGAGGCGCTGGGCCACAAGAGCTACCTGCTGCTCGTGTCCGGCTTCTTCGTCTGCGGCTATCAGGTGGCTTTCATCACCGCCCATTTCCCGGCCTATATCGGCGATATCGGCATCGATGCCCGTTATGCGGTGATCGCGCTGGCGCTGATCGGCTTCTTCAACATCATCGGCTCGCTCTGCTCCGGCATGATCTCGCAGCGCTATTCGAAGCCTTATTTCCTGGCGCTGATCTATCTCGCGCGTTCGGTTGCGGTCTCGGCCTTCCTGCTCCTGCCGCAATCGCCGCTATCGGTCATCATCTTCGCCATCGTCATGGGCCTGCTGTGGCTGTCGACCGTGCCGCCGACCAATGCGCTGGTCGCCATCATGTTCGGCACCCGCCATCTCGGCCTGCTCGGTGGCATCGTATTCCTGTCGCACCAGATCGGCTCCTTCCTCGGTGTGTGGATGGGCGGCTATCTCTACGACCATTTCGGTTCCTACGATCCGGTCTGGTGGTTCGGCGTGGCGCTCGGCATCTTCGCCGCCATCGTCCATTGGCCGATCCAGGAAAAGGCCGCGCCGCGCCCGTCGATGGCCTGAAAAAACCGCGGCCTTCCGACGAAAAATCGGGAGGCCGCTTGAAAAGCGTCACAAAACTTTCTAAATCGATAGCACCGGCAGCGCCGGTTTTCTTTTGATCCTGTTATGCTCAAATTGAGCAAAACAGATTTCCGCCGGAGGGGCGGAAGAAGGTGGGAGCGATGAGCGTCGTCGAAAACATCAGCGGCACCAATGGAGCAGGCCCGCTCAGCGCGGCCGAGCGTTTCGGCATCATCGAGCGGCCGGACCTGACCTTCACGCCGGCCATTGCCGCTGAGACGGAACATCTTTACCAGCGCGTCAAGGACTTCATCCCCGCCTTCGAATGGCCGGTCTATGCGCCCTATGTCGCCGCCATCAACCGGCTGAAGAAGGAGCGCAACGCCGTCATCCTCGCGCATAACTACCAGACGCCGGATATCTTCCACTGCGTCGCCGATATCGTCGGTGACTCGCTGCAGCTGGCGCGCGATGCCACCAAGGTCGATGCCGAGATCATCGTGCAGTGCGGCGTGCATTTCATGGCCGAGACCTCGAAGCTCTTGAACCCGGAAAAAACCATCCTCATCCCGGATGCGAAGGCCGGATGCTCGCTGTCGGAATCGATCACCGGCGCGGATGTGCGTCTGCTGAAACAGCGCTACCCCGGCGTCCCGGTCGTCACCTATGTCAACACGTCCGCCGACGTGAAGGCGGAAACCGATATCTGCTGCACCTCGTCCAACGTGCTGTCGGTCATCGAAAGTCTGGAGAGCGACACGGTTCTCTGCATCCCCGACGAATATCTGGCGATGAACGTCGCCAAGCAGACCAACAAGAAAATCCTGACGTGGAAGGGCCACTGCGAAGTGCACGAGCGCTTCACGGCCGCCGAACTCCTCGCCTACAAGGACGCCAATCCCGGCATCGAGATCATCGGCCACCCGGAATGCCACCCGGATGTGATCGCGGTCTGCGATTTTGCCGGCTCCACCGCCGGCATGATAAACTACGTCAAGGACAAGCGTCCGCCGCGCGTGCTGCTCGTCACCGAATGCTCGATGGCATCGAACATCCAGGCGGAAGTCGAAGGCGTCGATTTCGTCAAGCCGTGCAACCTCTGTCCGCACATGAAGCGCATCACGCTGCCGAAGATCCTCGACAGCCTGCTGTTCATGACGGAGGAGGTGCTTGTCGATCCGGCCATCGCCGACCGCGCCCGCCTCGCTGTCGAGCGGATGGTGAACTTGAAGCAGTAGCGCCTTTGCTGGCGGCGGGAGGAGCAATGACACATGCAGGATATAGCGCGTTGAGCGTGCCACTTGCGATCTCCCCCCTTGAGGGGGAGATGTCCGACAGGGCAGAGGGGGGTATTCTTGCCGCCCGAGCCTGTGGAAATACCCCCCTCTGTCACTTCGTGACATCTCCCCCTCAAGAGGAGAGATCAGTCCGAGACCGCCGGAGCTTCCAGCCATGCTGACCGACCATTTCCGCCCTCAATCCTTCAACGGCGTCGATGACATCATCATTGTCGGCGGTGGCCTCGCGGGCCTGTTCTGCGCGCTGAAGCTGGCGCCGCGTCCCGTCACCATTCTCGCCGCCGCCCCCATCGGCCACGGCGCATCGTCTGCCTGGGCACAGGGCGGCATCGCGGCAGCTATGAGCCCCGGCGATACGGTCGACAAGCACGTCGCCGATACACTGGTCGCCGGTGCCGGCATCGTCGATGAGAAGATGACCCGCATGATGGTCGCCGAAGGCCCGGCCCGCATCCACGACCTGCTCGAATACGGCGTACCCTTCGACCGCGATCTCGAAGGCAAGCTGGTGCTGTCGCGCGAGGCCGCCCATTCGGAGCGCCGCATCGTGCGCGTGCGCGGCGACATGGCCGGCAAGGCGATCATGGAAGCCCTGATCGCTGCCGTGCGCAAGACGCCCTCCATCCGCGTTCTTGAGGGTTATGTCGTCGAGGATCTGGTGCGCGAAGGCCGCTTCATCGCCGGCGTCATTGCCCGCCCGGATGCCGGCCAGTCGAAGAAGCGCGTTTCCTTCGCCGCACGTGCCGTCGTGCTCTGCTCCGGCGGCGTCGGCCATCTCTTCTCGGTCACGACGAACCCGACGGAAGCCTGCGGACAGGGCGTCGGCATGGCGGCCCGCGCCGGTGCGATCATTGCCGATCCCGAATTCGTCCAGTTCCACCCGACCGCGATCAATATCGGCCGCGATCCGGCGCCGCTTGCCACCGAAGCCCTGCGCGGCGATGGCGCGCAGCTCATCAACAGCGCCGGCCGCCGCTTCATGCTCGATATCCATCCGGATGCCGAGCTTGCCCCGCGCGACATCGTCTCGCGTGGCGTCTTCGCCGAAGTCCAAGCCGGCCGCGGCGCCTTCCTCGATTGCACCAAGGCCGTCGGCAAGCATTTCCCCGACATGTTCCCGACCGTCTACGCCTCCTGCATGGCCGCCGGGATCGATCCCGTCACCCAGCCGATCCCCGTCGTGCCGGCCGTGCATTACCACATGGGCGGCGTGCTGACGGATGCAGCCGGCCGCACCTCCATCGATGGCCTCTGGGCGGCGGGTGAGGTGACTTCAACCGGCGTACACGGCGCCAACCGTCTGGCTTCCAATTCGCTGCTCGAAGCCGTCGTCTTCGCCGCCCGCATCGCCGAAAATATCAAGGGCATGCTGCCGGAACCGACGATTGCCGACTGGGGCCGCAATGCCGGCGAAAACGACGATCCCGTCACCCTCGAAGACAGCCCGGCACTGACGCGCTTGCGGCAGGTGATGAGCGAGAATGTCGGCGTCATCCGCAGCCGTGAAAGCCTCATCCGCGCTGTCAGAGAGATCGCAGCACTTGAGCGCGAAAACAGCCGCCTGCGCTTCACCAACATCCTCACCACGGCAAAGCTGATGACCACGGCCGCCCTCAAGCGCACCGAAAGCCGCGGCGGCCATTACCGCTCCGACTGGCCGGAGCAGCGCGCCGAGTGGAAACACCGCACCTTCCTCACCCTTGAGGATGCCGAACGCGTCATCGCCGAGGTGACGGAACTGGAACCGGTATAACCCGCCCCGACGTTTCCCCAATCATTCAAGGCCGTTTTCATGACCGTCACCCCACTTCGCCCCGAACTGCCGGCCCTCATGGTGGAGGATCGGGTGCGCCAGGCGCTTCTCGAAGATCTCGGCCGCGCCGGCGATATCACGACATATGCGACCATTGCCCCGAACAAGACTGCGACCGCCGAGATGGCCTCGCGGGAGGAGGGGGTGATCGCCGGGCTGGAACTGGCCCGAACCGCTTTCCGTCTCGTCGACCCCACGATCCGTTTCGAAGCGCTGGTTACCGATGGCGACCGGGTTTCGCCGGGAACGGCGATTGCCCGCGTCAGCGGCCCCGCCCGTGGCCTGCTTTCGGCCGAACGCGTCGGCCTGAATTTCCTGATGCACCTCAGCGGCGTCGCCAGCTACACGGCCACTTTCGCGGCCGAAATCGCCCACACCCGCGCCCGCGTCTGCTGCACCCGCAAAACCATTCCCGGCCTGCGCGGGCTTGAAAAATATGCCGTCCGCCTCGGCGGCGGCTCCAACCACCGCTACGGCCTCGATGATGCGGTGCTGATCAAGGACAACCACATCGCTGTTGCCGGCGGCGTCGCAAGTGCGGTGGAGGCGGCGCGCGCCTACTGCGGCCATCTCGTCAAGATCGAGATCGAGGTCGACGGCCTCGGCCAGATGCGCGAGGCGCTGACCGCAAGCCCCGACGTGATCTTGCTCGACAATATGGGACCGGAACTGCTGCGCGAGGCGGTGGCGATCAATGCCGCCCATTGGTCGCTCGACGAAAACGCCTATGCCGCGGACCCGCGTCGAACGCAGCTCGAAGCCTCCGGCAATGTGAACATCAAGACCATCCGCGCCATCGCCGAGGCCGGCGTCGATTATATCTCGACCTCGAAGATCACCATGGCCGCCCCGACGCTCGATATCGGCCTCGATATCGTCATCGGCTGAACGGGAACAGGCTTCTCCTCCACGCGTTGGGTCCTATACACCCTATCAGGAGGAGAACCCATGACACGCGCTTTCGTAATCGCCGCCCTTGCGGCCACGCTCGCTGAACCGGCCTTCGCCCAGCAATCATCCCAGACGGCCACCGCCGATTTCATCGGCAAGGACGGCAAGGAAACCGGCCGCGCGGCCCTGACCGCCGGCAAGGAAGGCGTGCTGATCGAAGCCGAGGTCACTGGCTTGCCGCCCGGCACCTGGGTCGCCTTCCACGTGCATGAAACCGGCAAATGCGATGCTGCCCACGGCCATGAATCGGCCGGCGGCCATTTCAATCCGGGCAAGACCGAGCACGGCTTCCTTGCCGCCAACGGCCCGCATGCCGGTGATATGCCCAACCAATACGCGGGTCGGGATGGCGTGATGCGGGCGCAGGTCTTCAACAGCTTCGTGCGTCTTGATGACGAAAAGCTTGGCATCCGCGGCCGCGCTTTGATGATCCACGCCAAATCCGACGACAACCGCAGCCAGCCCTCCGGCGATGCCGGTGAACGTCTGGCCTGCGCGCCGATCAAGTAGAGAGATTACCGCCCGCCGAGCTTCAGGCCCGGTGCCGGCCGCTCGCTCAGAATCTGCCGGCGGAAGCGGAAGAGCGCGGCGGGCCGGCCGCCGGTCGCGGCCGACATCATACCGGTCGGCTCGACCAGCTCCGCGCCTTCGACGAGGCGGCGGAAATTCTGCTTGTGCAGATGCCGGCCGGAGATCGCCTCCACTGTCGCCTGCAGGTCGGTGAGGGTGAATTCCGGCGGCATCAACTCAAAGATCACCGGCCGGTATTTGATCTTTCCGCGCAGTCGCGCGATCGCGGTGGCAACGATGCGGCGGTGATCATGGCGCATGGCCCGTCCGACCGCCGGCAGCTTGCGGTCATCGCAATGCCCGTCGGCCACCGCCTCCGCCACCAGCCCCGCCTCATACAGCAACTCGTAGCGCTCCAGCACCCGCTCCTCATCCCAGGGAAAATCACCGACCCCGAAAGCGAGACGAATGCGCGTGCGCCGCTGCGGCAGGCCCAGCCGCTCATCGGCGCTGCCGCCGGCTTCCCATTCGGAAAGCGCGGGCAAAATGGTGCGGTCGAGAACGTCGGGGCGTCCCTGCCGCCAGTCCTCCCAGGGCAGGTAGCCATACCAGTCGCGCCACTGCGCGCCGGCGGCGGCGAGGCGCGCATTGTTTTCCGCATCCGTGCGGGTCAGTGCCAGATAGCCCACGGAAACCATATGCTTGCTGTCCTCGCCTGGAAGCCTGTGCCGCCCGCGGTCGCCGAAAGTATAGAGCTGCTCGATATAACCGAGATCGAGCGCGGTCTGCTGCTCGACGCGGGCGCGAAGGCTGGTTTCGAAGGTTCGGTGCAGGGCGGGATCGAAGGGGCCGAAGGGCAGGGCATCGCGCTCGCCCTCGCTGACGGCAAGGATCAGCGGCGACCGGTGGTTGACTGCAACGATCGCCGCATTGAGGCCGATCTCGACGGTGCCCGGATGGGTCTCAGCCATCCTGCGGCCTCTCCGGATCGGTTTCGATTTCCCCCTTCTCCCCGGCGGGGAGAAGATGCCCGAAGGGCACATGAGGGGGTGTTTCCACCTGCTCCGAGCCAGCCGTCCCCCTCATCCGGCCCTGCGGGCCACCTTCTCCCCTGATGGGAGAAGGGAAACCCGGCTGCGCTTCTGCATCCGGCACAGCGGAAAAAACAAACGGCACATTGCCATCCGTATCCTTGCCGCGGCCGATGGCCTTGACGGCCGCCACAAGCCGTCCCTGCCGCGACAACAGCCGGTCGCCGATCTCAACGATGCGGGCATTCGGTGTCGCATAGGGCGAGGCGGAGCGCAGGCGCCGGACCAGCTCCGCATCGTCCTGATCGGGCGCAACAGCCAGCGCCGCCACCAGCGCCGCAGCCGGCGAGCGGGAAACCCCCATCCAGCAATGAACGAGCAGCGGCGCACTCTGGTCCCAGCTGCGGGCAAAGGCGATGATCTCGGTCACATGCTCGTCGGCTGGCGCCACCAGCCCGCCGGTGCCGGCAAAGGCGATATCGTTCATCGACAGCAACAGGTGCCGGCTCGCATCGATCACACCGGGGCGATGAAAGGCCTGTTCCTTCGCCATGAGGCTCAGCATCTCGCGGCATTTGTGCCGCACGGCCATTTCGGCGATCCTGCCCAGGGGTGAAACGACGATCTCGGCCATATCAGGACATCGCGCCGACAGTTGACCGCGCAGCCTCGATTTCGGCGAAGCGCTCGGCAAAGCGCCGTTGCGCCTCCATCGCCGGCATCGGCTCCATCGGGATCATCTCGCGGGTAATGCCGCGCGGCTGCCCGAAGAATTTTTTCGCCTCGGCAAGGGAGAAGCCGGCAAGCAAGGTTGCTTCAAAGAACGCAGCCACTTGATCGGCCTTTTTGATTCGATCTTTCAGCTCCGGCGGCGTCATCGCCGGCAGGCCGAAGCGCAGATGAATGGCGCTCTCAAGCCGCGCCTCCACCGTCTTGTAGCCGCCCCCGACCACGGCCTTGAAGGGCGAAATCATATCGCCGATCACATATTCGGCCGCGTCATGCAGCAGGGCCATCTGGCATTCTTCGGCGCTACAGCGGTTCTGCCGGCGAAAGATTTCCTCGACGACGAGGCTGTGCTGCGCGACGGAAAAGGCATGCTCGCCCTCCGTCTGGCCGTTCCAGCGTGCAACGCGGGCAAGCCCGTGGGCGATGTCACCAAGCTCGACATCGAGCGGCGAGGGATCAAGCAGATCGAGCCGCCGCCCCGAAAGCATGCGCTGCCAGGCACGCGCAGACATCAGGCGCTCGCCTCGTCGGCGGTGCTGGGGAAGGAAAGGCCGCTCCAGCCCGGCAGCGTCAGCGTAACGGCGGTGCCGCCGCAGAGGATCGGCTTGCCGTCCGCGATGGCTTCGCCGGCCTTATCGATACGCACGATGGCAAGGCCGTTTCTCCCCGAAACACTGCCGAGCGTGCCGATAGGCCGATCGTTGACGGTGATCGGCGTGCCGCTTTCCGGCAACGCCTCGTCGCCCGCTACGAGCACCACACGTCGCCGCGCCGTTCCGCGGTGCTGCATGCGCGACACCACTTCCTGCCCGACATAGCAGCCCTTCTTGAAGGAAAGCCCGCCATTGAGATCGAGCAGCACGTCATGCGGAAACGCGTCCTGAAGCGGATAATCGGCCCCGGCAACAGCGATGCCGGAAGCGATTCGCAAATCTTCATAGCCAGTTGCTTCGCCGGCTCCGGCCGGCGCTACGTCATAGTGCCGATGGAGCGGGGCACCGGCCTTCTCGAAGCGGGTGTCGCGATAACCGCCTTCATCGGAAATCCAAACGCTCGCTGGCGATTGCAGCGAAAGCGCCACATCGGCGCGCAGCTTGTACATGGTCAGCCGCTTCAACAGCGCTTCTGCCTGCTCCGTGCCGGTTTCCAGCCGCAGGCCA
Source organism: Rhizobium sp. Root1212 (assembly GCF_001424985.1). Classification (GTDB taxonomy): domain Bacteria; phylum Pseudomonadota; class Alphaproteobacteria; order Rhizobiales; family Rhizobiaceae; genus Pararhizobium. The sequence goes on along the minus strand of NZ_LMDA01000001.1, from coordinate 211,413 downwards.
TCGCCATCGCGGCTGACCACGAAATCGAACAGGATTTTGCCCTGCGGCGTCAGAAGCGCGCCGGGGCGGGCTTCGCCGGCCTGCAACTGGTCGAGATCGGTGGTGATCAGGTTTTGCAGCAGCGCCTCGGCATCCTTGCCCGAAATGGAGATGAGGGCGCGGTCGGGAAGGGCGATGGGCTGCATGGTTCTCTATCCTTTTGACGGGAAGAAACAGGTAGGATGCCGCGCGCTGATCGGCAAGCCTCTCAATCGCCGCCGATGAAGAACTTCCACTGGCCATCCGGCGTGATGCCGATGCGGTAGAAGTTGTAGCTGCCGAATTCCTCCATGCCGGCATAGTCGCCGGCCGTCACGAGGCGCAGCAGATCGACCTTCTCCGGCGGCGTCAGCGACGAAAGCGGCTTTTCGGCGAAATAGGGCCAGACGTAAAGTTCGTCCGGCGTGCCCTTGTCGACATCGACGAAGCCGGTCGACAGCACGTCGAGCATGATGGCGAGGATTTCCATGCCTGCGCCATCGCCGGAAAGCGATTTCAGCGTCTCGATCGGATCGTCGCCGTTGTCGCCGACCTGAGTCTGCGTCGGTCCCTTGCCGAGCAGCGGCCGCAGCCGCTCGATATCGCCGGAGGCAGCGGCCTCGACGATCAGCTCGCGCATGCGCGCCACGGGGGCGGGGATTTTCGAGACGTCGGACAGGACCTCGACCGGAGCGGCCGGTTCCTCGTCCTCGACAGAATCGTCCTTTGTCGCGGTAGTGGATTTCTGCACGAGCGGGTCCGGCATCGGAATCCGCATCTGCGTCGGTTCTTCCGTCTCTTCGGGTGCTTCGTCGGGGGTGTCGTTGGGCGGCTGCTGTTCAGCCGGCGGGCTGCCGGGAACGCGCTTCAACTCGCTCAGCGCATAGGCCGGGCGGTCGTCGATGAAGGGGGGAAGAAAAACCGTCGCCATCAAAAGGGCGTAGAGACCCGCCGCGAAAGGCCGGTTTGCCGGTGGCTGCCCTGTCATGTCTGCCTCGCCCTATTGCAGGGTCCGTTCGGGAGAGAATTCGCCGGCCAGCATGCGCTCGCGCAGCGAGGTCAGCATGGCTTCCGCGCCGTCTTCGCCATGCAGGCGGATAGTTTCGCGCATGGCGAGCGCAATCGCCGCGTCCGCTATGATTTCCGGCTCGATACCGTCAGCCATGCCGTCGGCCCATGCTTCGTTCTGATGCTCGAGTGCTGCCTGCATCTTTTCGTGAACGATCATGTCGTCGATGTCATTGAGACTTGGTTCCATCATTCGTTCCATGCGGGTCATTTACACTCGTATACCTGTTCCGGAGTCATCCCGGAACCACTTCTTACCACTCTCTTAACGACCTTAGCAGCCTTTTCCCAAAACGACACGGGGTCATGAAGAAAGAGGTTAATTAATCGTTAATTTCCAAACCGGGCGACTATTTCTGACGCAAGTGTTGCACCTTCGGCACGGTAGCGCTGGTCTGCCGCCACGGCCGCCGGCGTGCAGGCGGTGTAAACCGATGCAAAGGTCCTGTAGCCGCGATTAAAGGCGGCGGTAAGGCGCGCCTGCCGGGCCGTTTCCCCGCGCGCTTCCTTATCCAGCAGCTCCTGCATCGCCTGCCGCCAGTCGTCCGGGTCGCTCGCCTTGCAGAGCACCCGCAGGTAATGCACGGACCCCAGGATTTCCGAAAGCCGCAAAAGCCGCTGGTCGTAGGGCGCGGGTTTTTCCACGGGTTGCGCGGGCGTTGTGGCAGGAGCCGGCTCCTGCGCGATTGCGGGAAGGGGGAGTGCCGTCACGGCAAGAAGGAGGCCGATTGCCGAAAGCCGCCCGGCCCCAAATGCCGAATCAGTTGCATCCCTTCGACGGGTGAAACGCTTCATCGGCCGCTTTCCTGTTCAAGCCGGGCGATACACTCGCGCACGCTGTCCGGCGCAGGCAGGTCGGCGATCTCGTCGGCCGTGAACCAGCCCAGCGACAGCGCGTCGTCCGCGGCGACAGCAATCGCCTCTTCGTCCGCATCGACCTTGAACACCGACAGGAAAAAATGCCGCGGCTTCGGCCCGTCCGAGGCGAGCGGCGGCAGATCGTAAGTGGCAAAGAGCCGGGCGTTGCGGGCTGTAATCCCGGTTTCCTCCTCGAATTCCCGAAGCGCCGTTTCGTCCGGGGTTTCGCCGGGCTCGGCCCGGCCACCCGGAAAGGCATACATATCCGCCGATGGCGGATTGGCGCGGCGAACGAGCAGATAACGCCCGTCCCGTTGAAGGATGGCAGAGGAGGCAAGCTGGGGCATCGGTAAACTCAAGACACGTCCGGGAATCGCAGGAAGGCGAAAAGATTGACCGAGCATAGGGGAAGTGCCATCTGAAAGCCATGTGTGGACGATTTGCGCTGACAGCGACGGCAACCGATATCTCGGAAATCTTCTCGGTCATCGGGACGGAGGATTTTCCGGCGCGCTACAATATCGCGCCGACGCAGCCGATCCTCGTCGTCATGACCGGCGACCGGCAGGTGGCCGGCAGCAACCTGCCGGACCGCAAGGCGATCCTGGTGCGCTGGGGGCTCACCCCCTCATGGGTCAAGGATCCGCGCGATTTTCCCTTGCTGATCAATGCCCGCTCTGAGACGGCAGCGGAAAAGGCCTCGTTCAAGACGGCCATGCGCCACCGCCGGGTGCTGATCCCGGCTTCCGGCTTCTACGAATGGCATCGCCCGCCGAAGGAAAGCGGCGAGCCGTCGCAGGCCTACTGGATCAGGCCGAAGAACGGCGGCATCGTCGCCTTTGCCGGGCTGATGGAGACGTGGTCGTCGGCGGATGGTTCGGAGGTGGATACCGGCGCGATCCTCACTGTTGCGGCCAATCCGGCGATTGCGCCGATCCATGACCGCATGCCGGTCGTCATCCGGCCGGAGGATTTTTCGCGCTGGCTCGATTGCAAGACGCAGGAACCGCGCCACGTGGCCGATCTCCTAACGCCGATCGAGGACGGTTATTTCGAAGCGATCGCCGTTTCCGACAAGGTCAACAAGGTCGCCAACATGGGACCGGACCTGCAGCTTCCGGTGGAGCCCAAGCAAAGGCTCCAGCCCGTCAAAAATCCATCGAAAAGCAGCGATCAGCTGTCGCTGTTTTAAGCCGTCTGGGGCTTCTTCTTGGGCTTCGGCTTCAGCTGCAGGGCGGCAGCCAGAACGGCCTTGAGGCCGAGAGGGCGGTATTGTTCGACAAGATTGGCGGTCGGGCGTTTTTCCGCCTTGTCGCTCTTCTTCGCGGTCATTTCAAACTCTCCTTGGATCATGTCCCTAGTCTTGGACGCTCCGTTGTTGCCACGGATGCGCCTTTCTCATTGTCACTGAGGAAACAGGCGATTGTGTGCGTGTCCCCGCATGCCTGATTCCTCGGTGGTTGCGGCGTCCTCTGACCGTCCAATCATGACAAAACAATGACGGATTGAAAGCGAATTCAACATATCTCATATGAAGAAACCTGACCTCTTGACCGAAGGCCCGTCAGGCGCGATAAAGCTGCCCATGAAAACGGTTATCTGCATTACCTGCGGGATTATTATTCGCTAGCGCAAACGCTGGCCCGTCCGTTTTCGTCTCCTGAAAGTCAAGATGACAACGCGAAGGTCCAGTGTGGACTTCGGGTCCGGTATGGACTCGGCCGTAGCATGCACATGGGAGACATTTGAATGGCCGCCACCCTGAAACTGTACAATACGCTCACGCGCGAAAAGGCGGATTTTTCGCCGATCGATGCGACCAATGTGCGTATGTATGTCTGCGGTCCGACCGTTTATGACTTCGCCCATATCGGCAATGCCCGCCCGGTCATCGTCTTCGATGTGCTGAACCGGCTGCTGCGCCATGTCTATGGCGCCGAAAACGTCACCTATGTCCGCAACATCACCGACGTCGATGACAAGATCAACGCTAGGGCGCTGCGCGACTATCCGGGCCTTCCGTTGAATGACGCCATCCGCCGCGTGACGGAAAAGACCGAAACCCAGTTCATCGAGGATGCCAAGGCGCTCGGCTGCCTCGACCCGGATGTCCAGCCGCGCGCCACCGAAAACATCGTCCAGATGGTCGAGATCATCCAGAAACTGATCGACAAGGGTCACGCCTATGTCGCGACGGGTTCGGAAGGCAAGGAAGTGCTGTTTTCGACCGGTTCGATGGCCGATTACGGCGCGCTTTCCAAGCGCAAGCTGGAAGAGCAGCAGGCCGGCGCCCGCATCGCCGTCGAGGCCCACAAGCGAAATCCGGCGGATTTCGTGCTGTGGAAGGAATCGGCGGCCAACGAGCCGGGCTGGGATGCGGCCTTCACCGTCGATGGCGTCCATCAGCCGATCTTCGGCCGTCCGGGCTGGCATATCGAATGCTCGGCCATGAGCGGGCGCTATCTCGGCGATGTCTTCGATATCCACGGCGGCGGGCTGGACCTGATCTTCCCGCACCATGAGAACGAGATTGCCCAGTCGCGTTGCGCCCACGGCACGGCTGTCATGGCCAATGTCTGGATGCACAACGGCTTCCTGCAAGTCGAGGGCCGCAAGATGTCGAAGTCGGAAGGTAACTTCGTCACCATCGCAGACTTGCTTCACAGCGACGTCTTCGGCGGCCGCAAATGGCCGGGCGACGTGCTGCGCCTTGCGATGCTGATGACGCATTATCGCCAGCCGATCGATTTCAGCGTCAAGCGGCTGGAAGAGGCGCAGGGCATGCTGAACCGCTGGGCCGATGCCAAGAACCGCATCGTCGAAGCCTTCCCCGGCCTCGACGCCGGCGGAGCACTGCCGGAAGACAGCCCACTGTTCGACGACCTCAACACCTATCCCGTCATCACCGGCATCAGCCAACTGGCGGCGGAGGCCCTGCGTGGCGACGAGGCTGCGGCGAAGACCTTCCTCGCGACGCTGGATATCCTCGGTTTCGAGCGGGTGCAACTCAACAGCCAGGCCGCCGCCGATCTCGACGTCGCCATGGCCGATGAGGGCAAGTGGGCGGAACTCGCCGCCCGCATCGAGGAGCGCCGCCAGCTGCTGATCGCCCGCAACTTCGCGGAAGCCGACCGCATCCGCGACGAACTGCTGGCCGAGGGCATCCAGCTCAAGGACGGCAAGGACCCGGCGACCGGCGAGCGCATCACCACATGGGAGGTCAAGCGGTGAGCGAAGCCGTCTACACCGGTGGCTGCCAGTGCGGCGCGGTGCGTTTTCGCATCACCGGCGCGCTGACGGATTCCTCCATCTGCCACTGCCGCATGTGCCAGAAGGCTTTCGGCGCCTACTATGCGCCGCTCGTTTCGACGCGCGGCGCAGACCTTGTGTGGACGCGGGGCGAGCCGAAACGGTTCCGTTCGTCCAATGTCGTGCTGCGCGGCTTCTGCGCCGAGTGCGGCACGCCGCTGAGCTTCGAGGCGCCGGATGGCATCGCCATCGCTTCCGGCGCCTTCGACGATCCTTCGGCCGTGCCGCCGACCGTTCAGTTCGGCACCGAAGCGAAGCTCGGTTTCGTCGACCGGCTGCATCTGCTGCCCGGCGAACAAACGGAGGATGACCTGCAGAACGCGCCCTATCTCGCCGAGCTGGTCTCCTTCCAGCACCCGGACCACGACACGACCGAATGGCCGCCGGAGAAGCAGGGATGAGTATTTCGCGGATCTATACGGGTGGATGCCAGTGCGGCGCGGTCCGCTACCGCGCCGAAGGCACGCTCGCCGATCCGCATCTGTGTCATTGCCGCATGTGCCAGAAGGCTGCCGGCAACTATTTCATGCCGCTCGCCAATGCCGCCCGCGTTGGCTTTTCGCTGACACGCGGCAAGCCCTCGTGGTTCCAGTCGTCCCATCTGGTGCGCCGCGGCTTCTGCGAGAAATGCGGCACGCCGCTGTTTTACGATATGCCGGGTGAGGACTTCATCAACATCGTGCTCGGCTCGCTCGACGATCCAGACGACGTGCGCCCCATGGGGCAATCCGGCATCGAATCGCGCGTGCCGTGGTTTTCGCAGCTGCCGCGCCTGCCGGAGCGCGAAACGGATACGGAAGGCGAGGGCGCTACGGAGCGCCACATCGCCATCCTCGAATCCAACAACCAGCATCCCGATTACGACACCGTTCACTGGCCTTTGGAGGATGATCGATGACTGACACCGAACGCACCGGAGGCTGCCAGTGCGGCGCCGTCCGTTTCCGCATCAAGGGCCAGCTCGGCCGCCCCTCGATCTGCCATTGCCGCATGTGCCAGAAGGCCTTCGGCGGCTTCTTCGGCCCGCTGGTGACAGCGCCGGAGGGCGGCGTGGAGTGGACGCGCAACGAGCCGAACTACTTCCAGTCCTCGATCAATATTTCCCGCGGCTTCTGCTCCGCCTGCGGTACGCCGCTCACCTATCGCCATCCCGGCGGGCTGGAAATAGCCATCGGCGCCTTCGACGACCGTTCCGATCTCGCGCCGCAGATTCAGGTCAATTACGCCGCGCGGCTTCCGTGGGTGGAGACGATCTTCGACCAGCCGGTTCATGAGGACCCGGATTACTACTCCCGCCAGGAAGCGATCATCTCCTTCCAGCACCCCGATCACGATACGGCCGACTGGCCGCAACATGGCATGAACCTATGACCCTGCGCACGCTCTACCCCGAAATCGAACCCTACGCCTCCGGCCATCTCGATGTCGGCGACGGCCACACCGTCTATTGGGAAAAGGTCGGCACCCCCGGCGCCAAGCCGGCCGTGTTCCTGCATGGCGGCCCCGGCGGCACGATCTCGGAAAGCCACCGCCGCCTGTTCGATCCCAAGCTCTACGATGTCACCCTGTTCGACCAGCGCGGCTGCGGAAAATCGACGCCGCACGGCGAACTCGAAGCCAATACCACTTGGCATCTGGTGGCCGATATCGAGCGCCTGCGCGAGATGGCCGGTGCGGAAAAATGGCTGGTCTTCGGCGGTTCCTGGGGCTCGACCCTGGCGCTCGCCTATGCCGAAACGCATCCAGAGCGCGTTTCGGAACTCGTTGTGCGCGGCATCTACATGCTGACGAAAGCGGAACTCGACTGGTACTACCAGTTCGGCGTCTCCGAAATGTTCCCCGACAAATGGGAACGCTTCATCGCTCCGATCCCGCCCGAGGAACGCCACGAGATGATGCGCGCCTATCACCGCCGCCTGACGAGCGACGACAAGGCCACCCGTCTTACTGCTGCAAAGACCTGGAGCATCTGGGAAGGCGAGACCATCACCCTGCTGCCGGAGCCGTCCACCAGCGACAAGTTCGAGGAAGACGAATTCGCCTACGCCTTCGCCCGCATCGAAAATCATTTCTTCGTCAATGCCGGCTGGATGGATGAAGGCCAACTGCTGCGCGATGCCCACAAGCTCCACGGCATCCCCGGCGTCATCGTCCACGGCCGCTACGACATGCCATGCCCGGCAAAATATGCCTGGGCTTTGCACAAGGCTTGGCCGGAGGCGGAATTCCACCTGATCGAGGGGGCAGGGCATGCCTTTTCCGAACCCGGCATCCTCGACCAGTTGATCCGTGCGACCGACAGGTTTGCGGGGAAGTAAAGTCAGAAAGAGGCCCCTCATCCGGCCTGTCGGCCACCTTCTCCCCGTGAACGGGGAGAAGGGACAAGCGGCAAACTCCGTCGTTCCCTCTCCCCGCAGGCGGGGAGAGGGCTAGGGTGAGGGGCAAGTTTTGAAGCACAAGGTTCCTTGGAGGGAACGACGATGAAAACCGCGCGCGAACGCATCTACCTCTTCGACACTACCCTTCGTGACGGGCAGCAGACGCCCGGCATCGATTTTTCCGTCGAGGACAAGATGGCGATTGCCGCCCTTCTGGATGATTTCGGTGTCGATTATGTCGAGGGCGGCTATCCCGGCGCCAATCCGACCGACACGGAATTCTTCAAGAAGCGTCGCACGAACCGCGCCCAGTTCGTTGCCTTCGGCATGACCAAGCGCGCCGGCGTCTCCGCCTCCAACGACCCCGGCCTCAACGCGCTGCTGCAAGCCAACAGCGATGCCATCTGTCTCGTCGCCAAGAGCTGGGACTACCACGTGAAAGTCGCGCTCGGCTGTTCCAACGAGGAAAATCTGGAATCGATCCGGGAATCGGTTCAGGCCGTGGTCAAAAGCGGCCGCGAGGCGATGATCGATTGCGAGCATTTCTTCGACGGCTACAAGGCGAATCCGGCCTACGCACTTGCCTGCGCCAAAACGGCCTATGAGGCCGGCGCCCGCTGGATCGTGCTCTGCGACACCAATGGCGGCACCCAGCCGCCGGAAATCCGCGAGATCGTCACCGCCGTCATCGCGGCCGGCGTGCCAGGCAGCCATCTCGGCATCCACGCCCATAACGACACCGGCCAGGCCGTCGCCAATTCGCTCGCCGCCGTCGAGGCCGGCGTGCGCCAGATCCAGGGTACGCTGAACGGCATCGGCGAACGCTGCGGCAACGCCAACCTGATCACGCTCATCCCGACGCTGGCGTTGAAGGAAACCTACGCCACCCGTTTTGAAACCGGCATCGATGCGGAAAAGCTGCAGGAGCTGACGCGGCTTTCCCACGCCTTCGACGAACTGCTCAACCGCTCGCCCGACCACCAGATGCCCTATGTCGGCGCGTCCGCTTTTGCGACCAAGGCTGGCATCCACGCCTCGGCGCTGCTGAAAGACCCGCGCACCTACGAGCATGTGACCCCGGAAAGCGTCGGCAATCTGCGCAAGGTCATGGTTTCGGACCAGGGTGGCAAGGCCAATTTCATCAATGCCCTGAAGCGGCGGGGCATCGCCGTCTCCAAGGATGACCCGAAGCTCGACAAGCTGATCGCCATCGTCAAGGAGCGCGAGGCGACCGGCTATGCCTATGAGGGCGCCGACGCGAGCTTCGCCATCCTCGCCCAGCGAACCTTGAGTTCCGTGCCGGATTTCTTCCACGTGGATAGTTTCCGCGTGATGGTCGAGCGGCGCTACGACGCCAACGGCCACCTGAAGACCGTTTCGGAAGCGGTGGTGCGGGTGTCGATCGATGGCGAAACGATGCTGTCGGTGGCCGAGGGCCACGGCCCGGTCAACGCGCTCGACCTCGCTTTGCGCAAGGACCTCGGCAAATACCAGTCAGAAATCGCCGATCTGGAACTTGCGGACTACAAGGTCCGTATCCTCAACGGCGGCACGGAAGCCATCACCCGCGTCTTGATCGAATCCCTCGACAGCACCGGCCAGCGCTGGTGGACGGTCGGCGTCTCAGACAACATCATCGACGCCTCCTTCCAGGCCCTGATGGATTCGATCGTCTACAAGCTGCTGAAGAACCGAAATCATCAGGGATTGGCGGCGGCGGAGTAGGGGGCGGCGGTGCTTTCGTTCACGAAGGTCAACTGCCGGTAAAATCGATCTCGCGTCCCTTATGAAAGATCCGGATAATCGTGACTTCGGATTGCCGCACGAGAAACGCAACCGTTGCGCGGCGACGAAACCCGACGATTCGCAATCCGGGCATCAAATCCTCGCGAGAACTGCCGCGGTGAGGAAATGTTTCGAACCCAGGCAGTAACGATAGATGCGGGTGACGTAGCCACGTGCGATTTCTTCGCCGGCCTTCTCGGCAATATAGTCGAAGATGTTCTCAAGATCGGCGGTCGCGGCCGGCGTAAAGCTGACCGTATACGTCACTTCGCCCCCGTCACCCGGCGATCCATGTGAACCCGGAGCCTTTTCCAGGTTTCTTCCGCAGTCATCGTTTCGGCGCTGCCATCCTCCACCTTTCGGGCCAGCGGCAAGACGTCTTCACGCAGCCAGGTGTCCAACTCTGCGTCTCGCTCGATAAGCGTGCGCAAACCGTCGGTAATGAGTTCGCTTTCCGTGGCGTATTCGCCGGCCGCCACCTTCTGCTCGACGAGATCGGATGGCAGGCTGATGTTGAATGAGCGGCGCGTGGACATGATGGCTTTCCCGTTTGCTTCAGTTTACCACGGCGCGCGGTATTGTCCTATCCGCGCGCCGTGCCATTCTTTCGCTACAACACCAGCCGGAACTTCGCGAACCCGTCCGCCCCGTCACCTGCATCTTCGATCTTGACACTCTTGACCGCGCCGATCAGTCCGCGTGCCTTCGGCCCGGTTTCGAACACCGCCGTCGAGCCAGGCTGGGCCTTGAAGGTCCAGTTGCCATCGGCGGACGGGTTGATGGTGCCCTGTTCGTGGATGTAGCGCACGATCACGTCGCGGTTGGTGTCGGGGGCTGCGAACACCACCTTGTCGGCTGCGATCTCCGGGAACTTGCCGCCGCCGCCGGCGCGGTAATTGTTGGTGGCGACCACGAATTTCTGCTCGGGATCGATCGGCTTTCCCTGAAACATCAGGTTCTGGATGCGGTTCGAGTCGGCGTTCACCGCATTGCCCTCGTTGTCGTACTTCGCCGGCTGCGACAGGTCGATCTCGTAGGTCACGCCGTCGATGACGTCGAAATTATAGGAGGGGAAGCTAGTGTTGAGCAGTGGTGCATCTTTGGCGCCGGCCTCGACGGTGTTGAACATGCCGGCCGACATTTCCAGCCAGTTCTTCACCTGAGCGCCGGTCACGACCACGGCCTGCACCGTGTTGGGGTAGAGGTAGAGGTCGGCGACATTCTTGATGGCGATGTCGCCGGCGGGAACGTCGGTATAATAATCCGCCCCGCCACGACCGCCGGCCTTAAAGGGCGCGGCCGCCGAAAGAACGGCCAAGTCCTTGTGCTCGGTGTCCTTCAGCATCTCCTTGATGTACCAGGTCTGCGCCTGGGAGACGATCTGCACGGAAGGATCGTCGGCCACGAGGGCGAAATAGGAATAGAGCGGCGCCGAGGTCTTGCCGACCGGCGTGCGCACATAGGCGAGCGTCGCTTCATGCTCGGGCTCCGCCGCCGCCAGAACATCCGCCCGGTCGGCGACATCGGCCACCACCTTCTTGTCTTCGCGGTGATAGATCGGCCGCGCTTCCGTCGTGAAATCGACGATTTTCCAGTCGTTGCCGTCCTTTTCCAACAGAAGGTCGATCAAGCCGAGATGCGAACCCCAGAAGCCGCCCATCACGGCCGGCTTGCCGAGCAGCGTACCCTTCACCGGATCGACGCCCTTGATCCCGTCAAAACTTTTCGGGCCGGGGAAGACGAGATGCTGGTGGCCGGTAAACACCGCATCGATGCCCTCGACGCCGGCGAGATAGAGCGAGGCATTTTCCATACGCTCCGTCTGGCCCGAGCCGTCGATGCCGGAATGGGAGAGTGCGATAACGATATCGGCCCCTTCCTCCTTCATCACGGGCACCCAGGCCTTGGCTGCCTCGACGATATCGCGGGTCTGCGCCTTGCCCTCGAGGTTTTTCACGTCCCAGAGCATGATCTGCGGCGGCACGAAGCCGATGATACCGATCTTCAGCGGACTGGCGGCACCTGAGCCATCGGTGATCACTTTCTCGATGATCGTATAGGGCTTGAAGAACAGTTCGTCCTGCTTCGGATCGGAAGCGAGTTGGCCCTTGGTGAGATTGGCGCAGACATAAGGATAGTTGGCACCGGAAAGCACCTTGTTCATGTAATCGAGGCCGTAGTTGAACTCGTGGTTCCCGAGCGTGCCCGCTTCGTAGCCCAGAACGTTCATCGCCTTGATAATCGGGTGGACGTCGCCTTCCTTCATGCCGTGCTGATAGGCCATGAAGTCGCCCATCGGATTGCCCTGCAGGAAATCGCCATTATCGACCAGCAGCGAGTTGGTCGCTTCGGCGCGGATCGTGTCGATGATCGAGGCTGTGCGGGCAAGGCCCATCGTGTCGTTCGGCTTGTCGGCATAGTAGTCGTAGGGAAAGACATGGACATGGATGTCAGTGGTTTCCATGATCCTGAGATGCGCCTGATTGCCGGCAGCGCGCGCCGCGAAGGGATGCAGCAGGACAAGGCCGGAGGTGGCGGCGAGACCGCCAAGCAGGGAACGGCGGGTGATCGGGTGAAGTCCGGGATTGGCTGACATCAGATATGCCCCTTGTTTTCTCATTGGCCGAACGGAAGGTAACGCCGGTTTATCTGGAAAACATCCCCGGAAATATGACGGTTTTTCGCCGAAACCAGCCAGTTCAAACTTATTGCATCACCCTTCACCGAAATGAATTGGCGGCTTTCGGTGCTTTGGAGTAGGACGGCGCGATGGAAAAATGTTCGGGATGATGTGCCATGACTGACGCCAAAGAAAATCCGGCTCCGGTCGATGGTGATTCGCCACGCGGCTTCGTTTTTGCCCTGGTGGCCTATGGGCTCTGGGGCTTCCTGCCGTTCTTCATGAAGGCGGTCGGCCATATTCCCTCGTCCGAAGTCGTCGCCCACCGCATCATCTGGTCGGTGCCGCTCGCCGGTCTCGTCCTTGTCTGGCTCGGGCGCACCAACGAGGTGAAAGTGGCGCTGCGCTCGCCGCGCATGCTGAAGATGGCGACCCTGACGGCCGTGCTCATCACCATCAACTGGGGCATCTATGTCTGGGCGATCGGTGCGGGCAGGGCACTGGAAACGGCGCTCGGCTATTATATCAATCCGCTGTTTTCCATCTTCCTCGGCGCGGTGCTCCTGAAAGAAAAGCTGAATCGCGCACAGATCGCCGCTATTGGGCTGGCGGCGGTGGCGGTCGCGGTGCTCGCCGTCGATGCCGGCGGCCTACCATGGGTTTCCATCGGTCTCGCGTTGAGCTGGGGGCTTTACGCCTTCTTCCGCAAGACCCTGCCGATCGGCCCGAACCAGGGCTTCTTTCTCGAAGTGCTGCTGCTCAGCGTTCCGGCACTTGGCTATATCCTCTATCGCGAAGCGACGGGGCAGGGGCATTTCTTCGATACCGGCATGACCGATGGCCTGCTGCTGCTCGCCTGCGGCGTCGTCACCGCAATTCCGCTGATGATCTATGCCAACGGCGCCAAGCTGCTGCGGCTGTCAACCATCGGCATCATGCAATACATTGCCCCGACAATGATCTTCCTGATTGCGATCTTCGTCTTCCACGAGCCGTTCAACACGGTGAAGCTGGTCGCGTTCATCCTCATCTGGGCAGCGCTTGCAGTCTATTCCGGCTCGATGTTCCTCGGAAGCCGCGCCGCAAAGCGGGCTCCGCACCCTGCGGAATAAGTTTACGCGACGGAATTCTCCGCTTGTCCCTTCTCCCCGTACGCGGGGAGAAGGGACAAGCGGGCAAGTCGGGATCAAAACGAAAACGCCGCGCTTCCTTCGAAGACGCGGCGTTTTTCTTTTTGAGGATGAAGCGAGGCTCAAAGCTTCGCGATGATCTCTTCTTCGCCATCGCGGTCGATCTTGCCGGCCCAATGGGCCAGAAGCGCCGGCACGATCTCCTCGATGCTGTCGATGACCAGCGGCTGCAAAAGATGGGCCGAATGCACGAAGCCGGCATCGGCCATGTGGCGGATCAGCTCCATCAACGGGTCCCAGAAGCCACCGATATTGGCCAGCACGATCGGCTTGCGGTGACGGCCGAGCTGCGCCCAGGTCATGATCTCGACGATTTCTTCCAGCGTACCGATGCCGCCGGGCAAGGTGACGAACGCATCGGCGCGTTCGAACATCTTGTGTTTGCGCACGTGCATGTCGGGGGTGACGATCAGTTCGGAAAGCTGGCCGAGCGAATGCCGGGTCGCTTCCATATCGACGAGGAATTCGGGGATGATACCGGTCACGCGGCCGCCATGGGAAAGCACGCCGCTTGCGACCGCGCCCATCACGCCCTTGGTGCCGCCGCCATAGACGAGATGGAGGTGGTTTTCCGCCATCGCCTGGCCGAGCTTGCGGCCGGCCTCGACATAGGCCTGGCTTCTGCCGGGCTGCGAGCCGCAATACACGCAAACGGATCGAATCGGAGTATTCTGTTCACTCATACGGGCAAAGAGACATTGCCGTTCCTTCCGCGTCAAGAAAAATGAAGGGAAACCGCGGGTCTCCGGGCGTTCCCGTATGCCGGATGCTTGTGAAGGACAGCGGAAATCGTTAGCAATTCCGGGATTAAATAAAGTGCCGCGCGGGCTGGCCTCTCTCGGGGGCGGGATCAGGGCCATGACCTGCGCATTTGGGGTTCGAGCCGGATGGCAAGATGCGAAGCGCATCGCCGCTCACGGCTTTCTTGGAGATGCCGAAAATGAAGAACAAGGCCGGTTTGGTGGCCCTTATCGTACTCGCGGCTGCAACGGCTCTGATGGTTTTCTTCGTCCTGCCGAATATCGGCAGCAAGACGGAAAATCCGCCTGCTGAAAGCAAGACCGAACCCGCAACCACGGCGCCTGCCGCGGATGCCAAGGGCAACCGCCCCGCAGCCGAAGGCCAGGCCGCAACCCCGGAAGCCCAGCCGCAAGCCGCGACCGGCGAAAACAAGCCGGCGGAGCAGGCCGCAACGCCTGAAGCCCAGAAGCCGGCGGCCGATCCGACCGCCGCCTGGACGGTTCCGAGCTTCGATATCCTGCGCGTCGAGCCGGATGGCTCTACGGTCATCGCCGGCCGTGCCCAGCCGGGTACGAAGCTGGAGATCGTCAGTGGCGACAAGGTCGTTGCGACAGCCGATGTCAGCGCCGCCGGCGATTTCGCCGCCGTCTTCGACCAGCCGCTCAATCCGGGCGACTATCAGCTGACGCTGCGTAGTCTCGAAGGCAATCTCGCGAAGTCTTCGGAAGAGGTCGCGACCGTCTCCATTCCCACGGACAAGAGCGGCGAACTGCTCGCCATGGTGTCGAAGCCCGGCGTTGCCAGCCGCATCCTTACCGCGCCGAAGGAAGCTGTCGCGTCGCAGCCGACGCCAGCCGAATCCGCAGCCGGAAAGCCGGCCTTGGCTGCCTCCTCGGAAACCGCCGCGACGACAACGGAAGAACCGGCCGCCAAGCCCGCAGCCGGGACAGGCGCGGCCGTTGCAACCCCGCCGCCGGCCGGCACGGGGGCGATCGCCGTTTCGGCCGTCGAACTCGAAGGCACCAAGATCTTCGTTGCCGGCACGGCCAATCCGGGCGCCCTGGTGCGCGTCTATGCCGATGATCGTCTGGTCGGCGAAACCAAAACCGACGACCAGGGCCGCTTCGTCGTCGATGGCGCACTGGAGCTTTCGGTCGGCCAGCACACGATCCGCGCCGATATGATGGCCGAAGACAAGACGACGGTCACTGTCCGCGTCGCCGTGCCGTTCGATCGCCCGGAAGGCGATCAGGTCGCAGCCGTCGCCCAGCCTTCTGCCAATGGCGCTATCGTGCCGTTCGACGGCGGCGCCTTCGACGGCCTTCGTCTGGAAGCCGGCAAGGCGCTGAACCTGCTGAAGGGCCTGTTCGCCAACGGCAAGGTGCCGAGCGGCGAAGAGCTGGCCGCGGCCCGCTCCGCAACCGAGATCGCACTCGGTTCGCTCGCCGATTTCAAGGCGCCTGATGGCCTCGATGCCGGCGTGAAGGATATGGTTGCCAAAACCTCCAAGGCCGCCGCCGATGCGCTGGCCCTGCTGAAGGGCCTGCCGAAGGACCCGCAGAGCGTTTCCACAGCCCTCGGCTCGATCGAGACTGCGGTCGGTTCCGCCCTGATGCCGCGCACCGACGGAGCAGGCGGCGTGGTCGCACACGACGCGAAGCCGGCCGAACAGACACCCGCACCGGAAACGGCAGCGGGCACCACGGCGCAAGCACCAGCCAGCGAAACGCCGGTCGCCAGCGGCACCGCGACCGATCAGGCCGCTACGCCCCCGGCTGCCGCTCAGACAACCGGCCAGCCCGCAAGCCAGGCCACCCCGGAAACGGTGCAGCAGGCTCCGCTGACGGAAAGCAAGACCTCGGTCATCATCCGCCGCGGCGATACGCTGTGGCAGATTTCGCGACGGGTCTATGGTGCCGGTGTCCGTTACACCACGATCTACATGGCCAACGAAGACCAGATCACCGATCCCGACCGGATCAGGCCGGGCCAGATCTTCGGCGTGCCGGACAAGGCGATGCCGGATGCAGAATCGGAAGAAATCCACCGCAAGCACATGAAGCATCTTCCTTGAGTTTTTCCGTGTCTGTCGCATTGCGACGGGTGGCTGAAAGACCTATCTGAAACAGCAAGCGGCGCCGACGAGGCGCCGCTTTCGATTGGAAAACGCGCGGGGCTGCCTCGAAAAGACCGGTTCCCGCATTTGCCATGGCGTCGCCGTGGCTGACGGCAAAGCAGAATCCATGGCTCCCCAGAAGAAAACCGTATCGGCAGACGCCGGCAATCCGATGCAGACCATCGTCAATCTCTGGCCCTATATGTGGCCGAGCGACCGTGCCGACCTGAAGATGCGGGTGGTCTGGGCAACGGTGATCCTGCTCGTCGCCAAGATCGTGCTGCTGCTCGTTCCCTATTTCTTCAAGTGGTCGACCGACGCCCTGAACGGCAAGGCGGATGTCGTCGGCATCCTGCCGGCCTTCCTCACCGGCGCCGTCATGCTGGTGCTCGCCTATAACGTCGCGCGCCTGCTGCAGGCCGGCCTCAACCAGCTGCGCGATGCGCTCTTCGCCAGCGTCGGCCAGCATGCGGTGCGCCAGCTCGCCTATCGCACCTTCGTTCATATGCATCAGCTGTCGCTGCGTTTCCATCTGGAGCGCCGCACCGGCGGCCTGTCGCGCATCATCGAGCGCGGCACGAAGGGCATCGAAACCATCGTCCGCTTCACCATCCTCAACACGGTGCCGACGCTGATCGAGTTCCTGCTGACGGCGGTCATCTTCTGGTGGGGCTATGGTTTCAGCTACCTGCTCGTCACCGCCGTCACGGTCTGTCTCTACATCTGGTTCACGGTGAAGGCGAGCGACTGGCGCATCGCCATCCGCCGCTCGATGAACGAGAGCGATACCGACGCCAACACCAAGGCGATCGACTCGCTCCTCAATTTCGAGACGGTCAAATATTTCGGCAACGAGGAGATGGAAGCCAAGCGCTTCGACCAGTCGATGGCGCGCTACGAGAAGTCCGCGACCCAGGTCTGGACCTCGCTCGGCTGGCTGAACTTTGGCCAGGCGCTGATTTTTGGCGCGGGTACGGCGATCATGATGGTCATGTCTGCGCTCGCCGTGCAGCGCGGCGAACAGTCGCTGGGCGATTTCGTCTTTATCAATGCCATGCTGATGCAGCTATCGATCCCGCTCAATTTCATCGGCTTCGTCTACCGCGAAATCCGCCAGGGCCTGACCGATATCGAGCAGATGTTCGATCTTCTGGAGGTCGAGGCCGAGGTCTTGGACAAGCCGGAGGCCCGCGAACTCGCCATCGACAAGGGCGCCATCGCCTTCAAAGATGTCTATTTCTCCTATGACCCGGCCCGCCCGATCCTCAAGGGCATCACCTTCGACGTGCCGGCCGGCAAGACGGTGGCCGTCGTCGGCCCCTCGGGTGCCGGCAAGTCGACGCTGTCGCGGCTGCTTTACCGCTTCTACGACGTGCAGGAAGGCTCGATCACCATCGATGGTCAGGACGTGCGCGAACTGACCCAGAAGAGCCTGCGAAAGGCGATCGGCATGGTGCCGCAGGATACCGTGCTGTTCAACGATACGCTGGCCTACAACATCCGCTACGGCCGCCCCTCGGCGAACGATGCGGACGTGCAGGCCGCCGCCGAGATCGCCCAGATCGGCGATTTCATCAAGCACCTGCCGGAAGGCTACAATGCCATGGTCGGCGAGCGGGGCCTAAAACTCTCCGGCGGCGAAAAGCAGCGTGTGGCGATTGCCCGCACCATACTGAAGAGCCCGCCGATCCTGATCCTCGACGAGGCGACCTCGGCGCTCGATACCCGCACCGAGCAGGAAATCCAGGCGGCTCTCGATGTCGTCTCGCAGAACCGCACGACGCTGGTCATCGCCCACCGCCTGTCGACGGTCATTCATGCCGATGAGATCATCGTCTTGAAGGATGGCGTCATCGCCGAGCGCGGCACCCATGGGGAACTTATCGATCGCGACGGCCTTTACGCCTCCATGTGGAGCCGCCAGCGCGAAGCGACGCAGGCCGAGGAACGGCTGAAGCAGGTTCGGGAAGAAGACGATCTGGGCGTGGTGATGCGCGGTCCGGCGGCGGTGTAATTGGTGAGGCAGTAGCTAATAGGCGTTAGGCGGTAGAAGCGCGGACGTGCGACACACGCGAACCCCTCTATTGCCTAACGCCTACTGCCTTCCATTGCTCCGCATTTCCCTGTACTCCGTGGCACCAAGAAAATCTGGAGACGAGAATTTATGAGCCTCATCAATACAGTCCGTAACACGCTGGTTCCGGTGCATAAGGCGGGTTATCCGTTCATTGCCGGCTTCTTCGTCGTTTCGCTTCTTCTGGGGCTTCTCTGGGAACCGCTGATGTGGCTAGGCTTCATCCTCACAGCCTGGTGCGCCTATTTCTTCCGCGATCCCGTGCGCATGACACCGCTGGACGACGATCTCGTCATCAGCCCCGCCGATGGCCGCGTCTCCTCCATCGCCATGGTCACGCCGCCGGATGAACTCGGCATCGGCAACGAACCGATGCTGCGCATCACCGTGTTCATGAACGTCTTCAATTGCCATGTGAACCGCGCGCCGATGCGTGGCACCATCCGCCGCATCGCTTACCGCGCAGGCAAGTTCGTCAATGCCGAACTCGACAAGGCCAGCCACGAAAACGAGCGTAACGGGCTTGCCATCGAAACCGCCCACGGCACCATCGGCGTCATCCAGATTGCCGGCCTCGTCGCCCGCCGCATCATCTGCTGGTCGAACGAGGGCGACACGTTGCAGCCGGGCGAACGCTTCGGCCTCATCCGCTTCGGCTCGCGCCTCGATGTCTTCCTGCCCGCCGGCGCTCAGGCGCGCGTCACACTCGGCCAGACGGCGATTGCCGGCGAGACGGTGATCGCCGAATTCGGCTCCGCCAAGGGGCCGGTCATCAGCCGCCGCGACTAAGCCGAGAATCAACAGGAGCGACCCATGGAAACGCCCTTTCCGTCCTTCGAACCCAACGGCCCCAATCAGGAGGCGCGAGGCCCGCGCCTGCGCGAAATCCCGCTCCGGCTGATCGTCCCGAACGTCGTTACAGTGCTGGCCATCTGCGCCGGCCTCTCCGGTGTGCGCATGGCGTTCGAAGGCCGCTTTGAACTCGCCGTGGCCATGGTGCTGCTCGCCGCCTTCCTCGATGGCATCGACGGACGTCTTGCTCGCATGATGAAGGCGACGTCGAAATTCGGCGCGCAGATGGATTCGCTTGCCGATATCGTCAACTTCGGTGTGGCGCCGGCGCTGGTGCTCTATGCCTTCGTGCTCGATCAGGCACGTTCGCTGGGCTGGATTGCCGCCCTGATCTACGTGATTGCCGCGGGCCTGCGCCTTGCGCGCTTCAACGTCATGGCCGAGCGCGAGATCAAGGCGGACTGGCAGTCGGAATACTTCGTCGGTGTGCCGGCGCCTGCTGGCGCCATGCTGGTGCTGTTGCCGATGTATCTCGGCCTTCTCGGCGTCGTGCCGGACAGGACCGTCGCTTTGATCAGCGCCGCCTATACCGTGCTGATCGGCTTCCTGCTGGTCTGCCGTCTGCCCGTCTGGTCGGGCAAGTCGAGCAACCACATCCGCCGCGATCTGGTGCTGCCGATCATCCTGGTCGTGGTGCTCTATGTCGCGACCCTGATGACCTATACCTGGGAAACCATGGTCGTCACCGCCATCGGCTATCTCGCCACGCTGCCCTTCGGTGCTCGCAAATGGCAGAAGAAATACGGCACCACCTGGCCCGACCACCCGGATCATCCGGCTGTTGGTGAGCCGGGGTTGCCCGGCGACCGCGACGGACACTGAAACAAAGAAAAAGCCGCCCTTTCGAGGCGGCTTTTTTGTCGGGAGAGGATTACTCCGGCATCCGGTAATCGACGATCCGGTTTTCCCTGACAATAAACAGCTTGCCGGTCTCCGTCTGATCAGGCCCGACCAGCGGCAGCAGCTTCGCAGCCACTTCCGAAGGATGCGGCACGGTCGATGGGTCTTCGCCCGGCATGGCCTGCGCGCGCATCGCGGTGCGGGTCGCACCCGGATCGACGCTGAGGATGCGCAGCGGCAGGCGCTGGGTTTCGCCGGCCCAGGTGCGTGCGAGGGCTTCGACAGCCGCCTTGGAGGCAGAGTAGGGGCCCCAGAACGGCCGGCACTTGTGCGCGGCAGCCGAAGACAGGATCAGAGCCCGGCCGGCATCAGACTGCTGCAGCAGCGGGTCGACCGAGCGGATCAGCCGCCACGTGGCGTTGACGTTGATGTTCATCACCTTCTCGAACACCTTGGCCTCGACATGGCCGATGGGCGAGATGACGCCGAGCATGCCGGCGTTGGCGACGAGGATATCGAGCTTGCCCCAGCGCTCATGGATCGCGCCGCCGAGCTTGTCGATGGCCGCCATATCGGCGAGATCGAAGGGCACCAGCGTGGCCGGCAGGCCGCCGGCGGCCTTGATGGCGTCGTCAAGCTCCTCCAGACCGCCGATGGTGCGGGCACAGGCGATGACCTGCGCGCCGGCCTTGGCCAGCTCAAGCGCGGTGAAATAGCCGATGCCGCGGGAAGCGCCGGTGACCAGCGCGAGGCGGCCCTTGAGATCGATCATGTCTGGATGGCTCCGGTTTCAGGAATGCGAGGCCTGCTCTGCCACAGCACCCGCCCCGGATGCAAGATGGCCGGCGAATGCCATCCCGGCGAAATGCCGCAGGTCAAGAAAAAGCGCCCCGGTTCGGCCGGGGCGCTTTGGAAAGGCGGTCAGGCGCTATCAGCCGTTGCTGGCCATCATCGAAAGCTTCAGGCCGGTCGTCTCGCCGTTCTTGTCGAGAAGCCGGGTCGGATAGTCGCCGGTGAAATAGTGATCGGTGAACTGTGGCCGGGCATTGTTGCGCTCCTCGCCGCCGACGGCGCGGTAGAGGCCGTCGATGGTCAGGAACTCCAGCGAGTCGGCACCGATGAACTTCGCCATGGCCTTCACGTCGGCATACTGGTTGGCCAGCAGCTTGTCGGCATTCGGCGTGTCGATGCCGTAGAAATCGGGATAGAAGATCATCGGGCTGGCGACGCGGATATGCACCTCGCGGGCGCCGGCATCGCGGATCATCTGCACGATTTTCACCGATGTCGTGCCACGCACGATCGAATCGTCGACGAGCACGACGCGCTTGCCCTCGATCATCGCCCGGTTGGCCGAATGCTTCAGCTTCACGCCAAAGGCGCGGATCTGCTGCGTCGGCTCGATGAAGGTGCGGCCGACATAGTGGTTGCGGATGATGCCGTATTCGAACGGAATGCCGCTTGCCTGCGCAAAGCCGAGTGCCGCCGGCGTGCCGCCATCCGGCACCGGAACGACGACATCGGCCTCGACCGGCGATTCCTTGGCGAGGTTCATGCCCATGTTCTTGCGCGCCACATAGACGCTGCGGCCGCCGACGACCGAGTCGGGACGGGCGAAATAGACATATTCGAACAGGCAGAGCCGTTCCGGCTGCGGATTGGCGGGCTTGCGGGCATCGATCTGGATCGAACCATCGGGCTGGATTTCGCAAACGATGACCTCGCCGTTTTCGACATCGCGGATGTACTTGGCGCCGATGATATCGAGCGCACAGGTTTCCGAGCAGAAGATCGGCTTGCCGTCGAGTTCGCCCATCACCAGCGGGCGGATGCCGACCGGATCGCGCGCGGCGATCAGCTTGGTGCGGGTGACGGCTACCATGGCATAGCCGCCTTCCATCTGGCGGATTGCATCGATGAAGCGATCGACCGTCGAGGAATGGCGCGAGCGGGCGATGAGGTGGAGGACAACTTCGGTATCGGAGGTCGACTGACAGATGGCGCCGGTGGCGATGATCTGGCGGCGCAGGGTCATGCCGTTGGTGAAGTTGCCGTTGTGGGCAATGGCGATGCCGCCGACTTCAAGCTCGGCAAACAGCGGCTGCACGTTGCGCAGCGCCACTTCGCCGGTTGTCGAATAGCGCGTGTGGCCGATCGAGATCGAGCCGGGCAGCTTCGCCAGAACGGCGGGATTGGTATAGTGATCGCCGACGAGGCCCATATGCTTTTCGGTATGGAACTGCTTGCCGTCGAAGGTGACGATACCGGCTGCCTCCTGGCCGCGATGCTGCAGCGCATGCAGGCCGAGCGCCGTCAGCGTTGCCGCATCGGGATGGCCCAGAATGCCGAACACGCCGCATTCCTCATGCAGGGTGTCGCCATCGAGTACATTGTCAATCTCTGCGGAATGGATCATCGCTTTGGCCTTTTGTCAGCACGGACGCGGAGCGCATATCGTATCGGATCGCCGGCCCGTCAAGTCGCGAGGGTTGAAGGGACGGCATGGCATCATTGCAAAACGGACGAGGCCCGCCGGAGCGGGCCTTCATTCTATCATCGGAGTTCAGCCGTTGGTAGCGGGGGCGTCATCCGCGGGCGCCTGGTCGGCCGGGGCCTGATCGGCAGGCGCCTGGTCGGCCGGAGCGGCCGGCGTGTCGTTGTCGTCCTGAGCTGCCGGGTTCTTGCCGCGCAGGCGGTCGAGGATCGTCGCATCGGCATTTTCCGGCAGGAGCGCGATCAGCTTGCCGCCGAGATTGTCGAGCAGCGGCTTGGATTTCGCCTGGGTCACCCACACCGGCTGCTGCTGCGGTGCGACCAGCCAGTTGAAGAACAGCATGGCGACGACGACGAGCAACACGCCGCGGGCAGCCCCGAACAGGAAGCCTAGTGTGCGATCAAGCGCGCCGATGCGGCTGTCGATGATGAAATCGGCGATCCGCATGGTGATGAACGAGATGACGATCAGCGCCACCAGGAAGATGACGCCGGCGGAGCCCGCCATCGCGACCGGATCGCTGGTCGTGTACTGCTTCGCATAGGGCACGAGATAGGGATAGAGGAAATAGGCGGCAGCGGCAGCGCCCACCCAGCTTGCGACCGACAGGACTTCTCGGGAGAAACCGCGGACCATTGCCAGAATGGCGGAAAACAGCGCGACGCCGAGAACGATGCCGTCGAGAATTGTAATGGGCATGTTGACCTACTCCGAACCCGCTTGACGGCGGCCTCATTGCGATATGTGCGAACCCTATACAGCATCCCGCGTCGGACGTCGCGGCAGCGATAGGGTGTGAACACTGTTTTCACCGGATTTTCATGGGGTTTGCCCGTAAAATCCCGTCAGTATTCGTCATCCGCCTGCTTCAGCGCGCCCTTCGACCCGGCAATGCGCGCCACCAGATCCGGAAGAGCCTCCATCTCGCTCCAGCGCAGGCCCGTTCCCTTGGGAAGGTCCGGCGAAGCCGATGGCAGGACCGCCTGTGAAAAGCCGAGCTTTTCGGCTTCTTTAAGGCGTTGGGCGGTGTGCGCAACCGGCCGGATGGCCCCCGACAGGCTGACTTCGCCGAAATAGACGCAATCCGGCGGAAGGGCAAGGCCGGCAAGCGATGAAACGAGTGCCGAGGCGACGGCCAGATCCGCCGCCGGCTCGGTGATCCGATAGCCGCCCGCGACATTGAGATAGACATCGTGCTGCCCGAGCCGCACACCGCAATGGGCCTCGAGCACCGCAAGGATCATCGATAGCCGCGCCGAATCCCAGCCGACGACGGCGCGTCGGGCCGTGCCGAGCGAGGTCGGCGCGACCAGCGCCTGCACCTCGACCAGCACCGGCCGCGTGCCCTCCATGCCGGCAAAGACCGCAGCGCCCGGTGCCTTGGCATTGCGCTCGCCGAGGAAAAGCTCGGAGGGATTGGTGACTTCGCGCAAACCCTTGTCCGACATTTCGAAGACGCCGATCTCGTCGGTCGGCCCGAAACGGTTCTTGACGGTGCGCAGGATGCGGTAGTGGTGGCCGCGGTCGCCCTCGAAATAAAGCACTGCGTCGACCATATGCTCGACGACGCGCGGCCCGGCGATCTGGCCTTCCTTGGTGACGTGACCCACGAGCACGACAGTCGCCCCGGTCTGCTTGGCAAAGCGGATCATCGCCTGCACGCCGGTTCTCACCTGCGTCACCGTGCCGGGGGCGGAATCGACGATGTCGCTCCACAGCGTCTGGATCGAATCGATGATCACCAGATCCGGCCGCTTGCCTTCGCCGAGCGTGGCAAGAATGTCCTCGACATTGGTTTCCGCCGCGAGCAGCACGTCGGTCTCGGCAGCACCCAGTCGTTGAGCCCGCAGACGAACCTGTGCCACGGCCTCTTCGCCCGAGACATAGATGACCCGGTGTTTCAGGCGGGCCAACGCGGCCGCGGCCTGCATCAGCACGGTCGATTTGCCAATGCCGGGATCGCCGCCGATCAGCACCGCCGAGCCACGCACGAAGCCGCCGCCGGTTGCCCGGTCAAGCTCGGAAATGCCGGTCGCGATGCGTGGCGCTTCCTCGATCTCGCCGGAAAGGGTGGTGAGCGCCACCGGGCGGCCTTTCTTCGGCGTCTTGCCTGGCCCGCCGCCGATGCCGCCCATCGGGTCTTCCTCGACGATGGTATTCCACTGGCCGCAGCCTTCGCATTTGCCGACCCAGCGCGGATGCACCGTGCCGCAGTTCTGGCAGATGAATTGAGTACGGGCTTTCGCCATCAGGTCTCGCTTTCGGGGAAGTCTTGGGAAGAAATGTCCTGGCGTCCGTGCAGGATGCGGACGACGTAGATATGGGATTTCTCGACCCGGAAATAAATACAACGGTCGCGATAAGGTATGGAGCGTAAATTTGGCCGAAGCGCGTGTCGCGCAATACCGGTCAAACCGGTTTCGGCAATCTTTTCGATTTTCAGGTTGATATCGAGAATGAAGCGGGCCGCGGCGTTTGGATTGGTCTCTGCGATGTATCTGTAGATGGAGCGGAGGTCTGCTCGTGCTGCCCGTGAGAAGATCGGCTTGCGGCTCTTAATCGTCATGCTTGCCGTTGATGATATCGTCGAGCAGTGCTTCACTGCTTTCGTATTCATAGACCCGTCCGGCAGCGATGTCGTCGAGGCCTTCATCGATCAGCCGCTTCAACTCGGCCAATTTCACCTCATCCCGTTCGAGAAGCCGCAGTCCCGCCCGGACGACTTCACTGGCATTGTTGAAGCGGCCGGTCTCGACCTGACGGGTGATGAAGGCGTCGAAATGATCGCCGATGACGTAGGATTTCTTGGTGTTGGACATGAAAGACACTCCCTGTCGTGGCGTCGATCTTCATTGCAGGTCGTCCGCAAGGCAGCAGTCTAACACGAAGTAGGAACAGTTCCTACTCTACAGCGCCCCCCGAGGATGCCGCCCGAGGCCGGTCAGCATCCCATAGCCTATCGTGCCGATTGCTTCAGTGTTCCTCGTATTGCGAGAACGACGGGTCCGCCAGATCGGTAAACCGGGTGAATTCCGACTGGAAGGCGAGCTTCACCGTGCCGGTCGGTCCGTGACGCTGCTTGGCGATGATCACGTCGGCCGTGCCCTTCACCTTTTCGAACTGCATCTTCCATTCTTCGTATTTCGGGTCGAACTCGTCGCGCGGCTCGAGGTTCTTGACGTAGTATTCCTCGCGGAACACGAAGAGCACCACGTCGGCGTCCTGCTCGATCGAGCCGGATTCACGCAGGTCGGAAAGTTGCGGCCGCTTGTCTTCGCGGCTTTCCACCTGACGCGAGAGCTGCGAGAGCGCGATGATTGGCACGTTCAGCTCCTTGCCGAGCGCCTTGAGACCGGTGGTGATCTGGGTGATTTCCTGCACGCGGTTTTCGTTGGATTTGCCCGAGCCGGTCATCAGCTGGATATAGTCCACCACGAGGCAATCGAGGCCGCGCTGACGCTTGAGACGGCGGGCGCGGGCCGAAAGCTGGGCGATCGAGATACCACCGGTCTGGTCGATATAGAGCGGCACCTTCTGCATCATCTGGCTGCAGGCGACGAGCTTTTCAAAATCCGCCTCGGAAATGTCACCGCGGCGGATTTTCGAGGAGGAGACTTCCGTCTGCTCGGAGATGATACGCGTCGCCAGCTGTTCCGACGACATTTCGAGCGAGTAGAAACCGACGACGCCACCGTTCTTGGCCTTGAACGATCCGTCAGCCTGCACCTCAGGCTCGTAAGCCGCGGCGATGTTGTAGGCGATGTTGGTGGCAAGCGAGGTCTTGCCCATGCCGGGGCGTCCGGCGAGCACGATCAAGTCGGAGCGCTGCAGGCCGCCCATGCGGGCGTCGAGCGAGTGGATGCCGGTGGAGATGCCCGACAGCGAGCCGTCGCGCTCGAAGGCCTGTCCGGCCATGTCGATCGCCAATGCAACTGCGTCGTTGAACGACTGGAAGCCGCCGTCGTAGCGTCCGGTTTCGGCGAGTTCGAACAGGCGGCGTTCGGCGTCTTCGATCTGGCCCTGCGGCGGCATGTCGAGCGGCGCGTCATAGGCGATGTTGACCATGTCCTCGCCAATGGTGATCAACGAGCGGCGCAATGCCAGATCGTAGATGGCCCGGCCATAGTCCTCGGCGTTGATGATCGTCACGGCATTGGCGGCAAGCTGCGCCAGATATTGCGAGATCGTCATCTCGCCGACCTTCTGGTCGCCCGGCAGGAAGGTCTTCACCGTCACCGGATGGGCGGTCTTGCCCATGCGGATGATGTCGCCGGCCACCTCGTAAATCTTGCGGTGCAGCGGCTCGTGCAGATGCACTGGCTTCAGGAAGTCCGAAACACGGTAGAAGGCGTCGTTGTTGACGAGGATAGCGCCGAGCAGCGCCTGTTCGGCCTCCAGGTTGTTGGGGGCTTCGCGATACTGCGGTTCAGACTGGTCCTTGGCCGCCGGGGCCAGTTTTCGCGCGATCTCGTTCATGGGCTGTCGTCTCTCCGTTCACCGCATCGGTTTAGGCTTCGCGCGCGCCGGGTCAAGGGGCTTCATGGCCCGTGGCCATCCGGGAGGCCCGTACTGCTGCCGTGTGCCCGATGTCCACAGGCTGCCCGTGACAAACGCCAAAAGCGCATTTTTCCGTTGACCGTGGCGCGCATGCCGAATCTCGGCACAGCATGCGCAAATCTACCACGCCTGGAGCCGAGACAGGAAGATTCGTCATGGCTGCCGCGCATCTTTGCCGGGTTGAAAACATCGGCGGCTTCGACTAGATAGGGATAAAATAATTAGCAAGCTAGTAATATGTAAAAGGTATAAAATGTCCGAACCCATCACCGACCGCGAACTCTTCGACGCCCTTGCGAATGTCAATCGCAAGCTGCGCGTGCTGTTCGATGCACGGGTGAAGGAAACGGGCCTTACCTTGTCGCGTGCCCGCGTGCTGTTCACGCTGCTGCGCCGGAATGGCCTCAACCAGCGGGAGCTGGCCGAGGAACTGGGCATCGAGACGCCGACCATCGTCCGCCTGCTGGACGGCATGGAGAAACAGGATTTCGTCGAGCGGCGGCTGGAGGCGAGCGACCGCCGCACCAAGCGCATTCACCTCACGGCCCACGGCCGCCAAAGCGCGGAGGAAATCGAGGAAGTCGCCCGCAAGATCCGGGTCGAGGTGCTGGAAGGTATTGATCCCGAGGAAAAAAGAGTGACGCTGAAGGTGGTCAACACCGTCATCGACAACATCCTCCAGCGGATCGGCAAGGAGTAGGGCAGTGAGCGTCATGCCACGTCAGGTCGGGGAAGAAGAGCGGATCGCCTTTGAAGCCGCAGGCGCCGTGCCGGAAGACACGCCCGTCGTGCCGGGTGCGCCGGTGCAGGAAGAAAATCCCGCGCCGGCCGCTCCGGTCGCGCCGCCGCGGATGAAGCCGCAGAAGGCAACCCTCTATATCTTCACATCCATTCTCGCCGCCCTGACGCAAGGGCTCGGCATGAACCTCATGTCCGCCAATATCTACCAGCTGCAAGGATCGCTCTCGGCGACGGTCAACGAGCTCGCCTGGCTATCAGCCGTCTATCTCGCGCCCTATGCCAGCATGTCGCTGGCGCTGTTCAAGATCCGCACGCAATACGGCCTGCGCCCCTTCGCCGAGCTTGGCATCGTCTGTTTCGTGCTGGCGACGATCGCCAACCTGTTCGTGTCGGATTTTCACTCGGCCCTTGTCGTGCGCTTCATCAGCGGCATGGCGGCTGCGCCGCTCTCGACTATCGGCTTCCTCTACATGCTCGAAGCCTTCCCGCCGGAAAAGAAGCTGACGCTCGGCCTCAGCCTGTCGCTCACCAATACGCTGCTCGCCGCCCCGCTCGCCCGCATCATCTCGCCGAGCCTTCTGTCTTTCGGCGGTTATCATGCGCTCTATACCTTCGAGATGGCGCTGGCGTTGATTCTCCTGCCGTTCATCTATCTGCTGCCGATCACCGCACCGCCGCGCATAAAGGTGATCCAGAAGATGGATATCTTCAGCTACCTGATCCTCGCCTGCGGTTTCGGGTGTCTCGCGGTGTTCCTGACGCTTGGCCGCCTTTACTGGTGGTTCGAAGCGTGGTGGCTCGGCGCGCTGCTGGCGGCGGCGATCGGCCTGCTCACCGTCTTCGCCGTCATCGAGCTGAACCGGCAATCGCCGCTGATAGATCTGCGCTGGGTGTTCAGCTGGCCGAACCTGCACATGGCGGCGGTGCTCATCGTTTTCCGCACGGTCGCTTCCGAGCAATCGACGACGGCTGCCAATTTCTTCCAGCAGATCGGCCTCACCAACGACCAGACGGTGATGCTCTATACGGTCATTCTCTGCGCCTCGATTACCGGCGGTCTCGTCTGTGCCTTCCTGATGACCACCCGCCACGTCGATCTCGCCCACGTGCTTGCGCTGATCCTGATCGGCACCGGCGCCTATCTGGACAGCAATTCCACGGCGCTGACCCGGCCGGAACAGATGTATCTGAGCCAGGCCATGGTCGCCGCCGGTGCCGCCATGTTCCTGCCGCCGGCCATGGCTGCGGGGCTGAAGACGGTGTTTGCCAAGGGCATCCCCTATATCGTCAATTTCCTCGTGATCTTCCTGTTCACCCAGAGCATCGGCGGCTCGATGGCCTCGGCAGCACTCGGCACCTTCGTCACGCTGCGCGAAAAATTCCATTCGAGCGTGCTGGTGGAAAAGATCGTGTTGAGTGATCCGCTCGTCGCCCAGCGCGTCTCCCAGCTCGCCGGCGCCTATGGCAAGGTCATCACCGACAAGACGCTGCTGAATGCCGAAGGTCTGACACTGCTCGGCCAGCAGGTCAGCCGCGAGGCCTATATCATGGCCTATAACGATACCTTCCTGACGATCGCCGCCGTCTCGGCCATCTCGCTCTTCTTCCTCCTGATGCACCTTGGCTGGCGTTTTCTCGCCCGTCGCTTCACGGCTCCCGCTGCTGCCATACCCGCCTGATCAAACCCTGGACCTGACAATGCTGAAAGCCCTTCGTTCTTCGTCGACCATCATCACGTTGCTTGCCGGCATCGCCGGCGTGCTGCTGGCGCTCTATGCCTGGCGCCTGCCGCCGTTCGCGACATCCGTCGAAACCACCGACAATGCCTATGTCCGCGGCATGGTCACGCTGATGAGCCCGCAGGTCAGCGGTTATGTGGTGGAGGTCCCGGTCAAGGATTATCAGGCGGTGAAGCAGGGCGACCTGCTGGTGCGCATCGACGACCGGACCTATGTGCAGAAGCTCGCCCAGGCCGAGGCCTCGCTCGCCGCCCAGAAGGCGACGCTTGCCAATTCCCACCAGTCGGAGCTTTCCGCCAAGGCCAACATCACAGCAGCCGAAGCCCAGCTTGCAGGCAGCAGGGCCGCAGAAAAACGCGCCGAACTCGCCTGGAACCGCGTGCAAGGCCTGAACGAACGCAACATCGCCCCGACCAGCGATGTCGAGCAAGCCCGCGCCACCCTCGATCAGGCGAAGGCCACCGTCGCCCAGCACGAAGCCGCCCTCGACGTCGCGCGTCAAAACCTGCAGACGATTATCGTCAATCGCGCATCGCTGGAGGCTGCGGTCTCCGGTGCCGAGGCGACGGTCGAGCTTGCAAGGATCGATCTCGGCAACACCCGCATCGTCGCCCCGCGCGACGGCCATGTCGGCGAAGTCGGTGCCCGCGTCGGCCAGTACGTGACCGCCGGCACCCAGCTTCTCGCCGTCGTGCCGGAGGATCTGTGGATCGTCGCCAACTTCAAGGAAACCCAGCTTGACGGCATGCAGGTCGGCCAGCCCGTCACATTCACCGTCGATGCCTTCAAGGGCAGCGCGCTGAAGGGCCATATCGAGCGCTTCTCGCCGGCCGCCGGCTCCGAATTCGCTGTCATCAAGGCCGACAATGCCACCGGCAATTTCACCAAGATCGCCCAGCGCGTCGGCGTGCGCGTTTCCATCGATCCCGGACAGGCGCTTGCCGACCGGCTGTCACCCGGCCTTTCGGTCATCGTCCGCATCGACAAGGCGGCAGAACCTTCATCCTGAACGAAAAAAGCCCGGATCGGCGAACCGATCCGGGCTTTTCTTTAAGCTCTTTCGAGCCGACGATTATTCTTCGTCAGCGTCGTATTCAGCTTCCGGGTTGAAGAAGTCTTCCGGCTTCAGGGCATCTTCGTCAACGCCGTAGATAGCTTCGACGGAGGTCAGGTCTTCACCCTTGGCCTGACGCTCGGCTTCGTCGGTCGAGCGGGCAACGTTGATGTTGACGGAGATTTCGACTTCCGAATGCAGGTGCAGGGTTACGGCGTGCAGGCCGATCGACTTGATCGGGTGGTTCAGGTCGACCTGGTTGCGGCCGATGTTGAAGCCTTCGGCAGCCAGCGTCTCGACGACGTCGCGAGCAGCAACCGAACCGTAGAGCTGGCCGGTTTCGCCAGCGGAGCGAACGACGATGAAGGACTTGCCGTCGAGCTTTTCAGCAACGGCCTGGGCTTCGGACTTGCGCTCGAGGTTACGGGCTTCGAGGGTCGCGCGCTCGGCGTCGAAACGCTTGCGGTTGGCTTCGTTGGCGCGCAGGGCCTTGCCGAGCGGCAGCAGGTAGTTGCGTGCAAAGCCGTCGCGAACCTTTACGGTTTCGCCCATCTGGCCGAGCTTGGCAACGCGTTCAAGGAGAATAACGTCCATGAGAGTGTCCTTTCGAGTTTCAGTTGTCTTTGGTTTCAGTTGTTTTCCCGGTCGGTGACAGGGCGATGGCTCGCCGCGTATCCATCAGGCCCGACAGGAGAAAGAAGAATGCCGGTATCGTGAACAGCGCCACCGACAGGTATCCGATCCACAGCACGGGCAGCCGCCAGGACTTGCCGCGCGTGCGGAAATGAAAGACGGCAAAGCCGGAAAGCAGAAAACCCGCGCCGAACGTGCCGCAGATCAGCGCGCCGAGCGCCCCGAGGGTGCCGCCGGCAAAGCAGAGCAGCAGGCCGCCCAGAAAGGCGAAGATCGCATAACGGTGCATGCGCAGTGTCGAGGGCATGTCCTCGCGCGGGCGCAGATTGTTGCCGGCGATCTGGGTGATGCGGGTGGCGATGTAATAGATCGCAAACAGCATCAGCACCCACATCGCACCCTGCACCATCGGCAGGGCGATGGAGAACACGGCCTTGAACTGGGCGAGCGTGTCGGCATCCGGGTTGTAGAGCGGCTCCTGCGCCTTCAGCGCTTCCAGCACAAGCTCCACCATGCGGTCGGACATCGACTTGTCGTAGCCGACGACGAGGCCGACAATGATCATGCCGACGGTCACGAGACCCGCAAGCTGCGTCAGGATATCGGACAGCGGATACCAGGCCATCGCATCGTCCGGGCCGCCGAGTTCGGAAGCGGGCCGTGCGAGATTGGCGAGATGGCTGAGCCAGGCTGCCGGAACGAGCGTGATGACGAGAAAGAGGAGCGAGAAATAGGGCGAGACCATCACCGAGCCGATGAGCCCGGCAACGACGACGGCGAGGATGGCCGCGACATTGCCCCAGCCGAGACCGGCAATCAGGATCGGCAGCGCGGACCCTGCGTAAAGCGCGATCGCAAGCGACGACTGCGTGTTCGCGCCAAGCGAAAGCAAGGCGGCGGTCACACCGGCAAGGGCGCCGATCAGCAGCGATGTCGAGTTTACGGTCTTCACGTTCGCTGTCCTGCTATCAAGCAGTTAGAGGCTTTTCTTGAGAAAGAGCCCCAACATGGGTTTGAGCGCCAGAGCGCCGGTTTGCCGATCCGCGCCCAACGCGGAAGGGAAAAGGTGAGGCGATGCCGACAGGCCTTCGCCTCACCTTAAGTCAGTTACCGCGGAGTCAGGAGACTCACGCAGAGTCGAGCCTTAGGCTACGACGTAGGGCAGCAGGCCGAGGAAACGGGCGCGCTTGATCGCCTGGGCGAGTTCGCGCTGCTTCTTCTGGGAAACGGCCGTGATGCGGGACGGAACGATCTTGCCGCGCTCGGAAATGTAGCGCTGCAGGAGACGGATGTCCTTGTAGTCGATCCGCGGAGCGTTTGCGCCCGAGAAGGGGCAGGTCTTGCGGCGACGGTGGAACGGGCGGCGTGCCGGAGCGGAAGAAATATCAGCCATTGTCTTTTCTCCTAAACCTTATGCACGGTCTTCGCGCGGACGGCGCGGACGGTCTTCGCGGTCACCACGGTCCGGACGCGGACCACGGTCGCCGAAGCTGCGCTCCGGACGGTCGCCGTCACGGCGCGGACGGTCGTCACGGTCGCGCTTCTGCATCATGGCAGACGCGCCTTCTTCGTGCTTCTCGACAGCGATGGTCATGTAGCGAAGAACGTCTTCGTTGATGCGCATCTGGCGCTCGACTTCATGAACGGCCGGTGCCGGAGCATCGATGTCCATGAGAACGTAGTGAGCCTTGCGGTTCTTCTTGATGCGGTAGGTGAGGGACTTGAGGCCCCAGTTCTCGACGCGACCGACCTTACCGCCGTTCGCTTCGATGACGCCCTTGTACTGTTCGACGAGGGCATCGACCTGCTGGGCGGAAATATCCTGCCGAGCGAGGAATACGTGTTCATAAAGAGCCATTGTGGCTACCTTTCTTGCGTTAAACATCACCCGGAAATCGGCGGCTAAGCCTCAACGACTGTTCTTATTGGCTTTGAAAAGCCGGCAAGAAAGTGTTGTTTCGAGACGGTCGAGAGCGGAGACACGGGAGGCTGGACCCCTTTGGTCCGGACAGGTTTCTTAATTGGAAAACCGGCCCTCCGTTCAGCCACCAGCCAGAAGACCGGGTGTTTCGAACAGGGCGGCTTATACGGATTTCTGCCGAAATGGCAAGGGCCGGTCCCAAGAAAAACCGGCAGGGAAGGGCGTTCTAGCGCCGCAGCGGCGTCAGTGCGCGCACATTGACCGGCGTCTTGTCGGCGGGGCTGGCGCGAAACCGCTCTGAGGGCTCCGGCCGTCCGACATAGTAGCCCTGCACCTGGTCGATGCGGAATTTGTGCATGAGGGCGAGCTGCGCCTCTGTCTCCACGCCTTCCACCAGGATCTTGTGGCCGCGATTGCGGATAAGGCCGATGATATCCTGCAGCATCGCCTTGCCGCGCTCCTCGCCGCAATCGTGCAGGAAGGAGCGGTCGATCTTGACGGTATCGAAATCGATGAGCCGCAGCCAGGAGAGGCCGGCAAAGCCCGTGCCGAAATCGTCGAGCCAGATGCGGATACCGAGCATCTTCAGGTCGCTGATGCAGCGCAGGATGTCCGAATCCATCTCCATTTCGAGACCTTCGGTGATCTCGAAGGCAAGCCGCCCCCCGGCAACGCCGGTCTCGCCGAGAATGGCGGCGACCGAGGCGGAAAAGCCGGGAGCCTTCAGCTGGATCGGCGAGACGTTGACGCTGGCGACCGGGACGAGATTGCTCGCCAGCATGTCGCGGCAGACGGTGCGGACCGCCCAGCGGCCGAGTTCGAGAATCGCACCAGTGCGCTCGGCGACGGGAATGAACAGGCTCGGCGGAACCGGCGTGCCGTCGAGCATCTTCAGTCGCATTAGTGCTTCGGCCGCATCGAGCCTGCCGGAGACGACATTGCGGATCGGCTGGTAGACCATCGAGACGAGATCCTGCTCGATGGCGATCTTCAGGATCGCGGCGATGTTCTCGCTGTCGTCGCTGCTGTGCGGATCGTTCGGATCGAAGAGCTTGATGCCGTTGCGGCCGCTGGCCTTGGCGGCATAGAGCGCCCGGTCGGCCTCGTGGATGATCTTTTCGAGCTTCGAGCCGGCATTGCGGGTGAACGACGCGCCGATGCTGACGGTGACGACCGAGGTGCCGTCGCGCCGCTGGCCGTGGGGAAGGTCCATGGCGCGCACGGTGCGGCAGATGATCTCGGCAAGCTTGCCCGCCTCTTCGCGGGTTTCGAGCCGGGCCAGCACGATGAATTCCTCGCCGCCGTAGCGGCCGATGGTGGCGTTGTAGGGCTCGATCGCGTCGCTCAGGGCATTGGCGACGAGGATCAGGCAGCGGTCACCTTCCTGATGACCGTAGAAATCGTTGTAATGTTTGAAGAAATCGACGTCGATCAACAGGACGGCGAAGTTGCGGCCGTATTTCTGCCAGCCTTCCCAGCAGGCGCGCAGCCGCTGATCGACGCAGCGCCGGTTCTCAAGCCCGGTCAGCGGATCGGTGTTGGAAAGACGAAGCAGCGCCTTGCCGCGCTCGGTCGCTTCCTTCTGCTGGAAGCGGGCTTCCAGCGCATTGAGGAAGACCTTGTAGCGCTCCTTGTTGAGCTTGAAGTTCACATAGGAGGTGAAGACGAAGCAGGAGACGCAGAAGGCGCCGAGCGTCAGCTTCTGCAGGTCGGCCATCGCCGGAAAGGCATAGAGCGAACTGAGGAAGATCAGCATGATCGTCACGGAGGCGACGAGCGCCAGCCGGAACTGGAAGCTGAAGAACAGGTTGACGCTCATCATGAAGATGGCGCCGAACACCATGTAATAGGAGATCGCCTGCGAATGCGCCGTCATCTGGGCGGTGTAGAGCCAGCCCGCATAGGCGAAAACCACGGCGGTCGCCGACCATGCGTCGATGGCATCGGCACTGGCCTTGGTGCGTATCTGGGTTTCGAGGGTGGTCAGCGCGAGAATGCCGACCACGAAGCGCGCGGCGATGGTGTAGACCGCGACATCCGGCACGACGAGCATATCGGTCAGCGAATAGAGCAGATAGGCCGCGACCGCGATCCACAGGCCCTGCCGCGTCGCGCGCTTGCGGGGCGCTTCGCTTTCCTCGCGATAGAGCGTGCGCAGTTCCGCACTCGCCGGTCTCGGCGGCTCGTGCTGCAGCTCAATCTCAACGTCGGCCAGTGTGTGCCTCATGCACCATCCATTGCGTTGCGGCTTGGTTTCCGGCGCGAGGTTCATTCCTGCAACCGGCAATCAGTCCCGTGCATTCTTCATCGCCGGCAACCGCACGGCGAGCCATGGCACGGTGCGGGAACCGTAGCCGATCGGCATTAAGTTTGTCTAAACTCGCCAAAACACAGGGTTTTTATGAATAGTTAACCATATCTATCGAAAACTTGATCCATTGCTGGAACTCCGCGCAATCTTACGCATAATGTTAACATCCTGGTAACCAAAGAGGTTCGTGTGTCTCAGCTTCAGATTGCCCTCGACGGCCAAAGTCTCATCACTCCCCAAGCCATCACCACCGAACTGTCCTCTTCCAAGACACATCTCCACGACGAGCAACTGCCTGTTGCCAAGGGCGAACTTGCCATCGTGATGCGAATTGCGACGCAACGTATCGAAGAGGGGGGGAATCCGGCCGAAGCCGTGAAGTGGCTGATCGGCGCGCTGCACGATCTCCGCCGCAAATTCGAGCCCAGCATCTGGCAGGAACTGATCCCGATCGTGCAGGCGCATTCGTCGGCGAAGGTGTTCCAGCAATGCCCGTTCACCCGCTGGTCTTTCGAAAAGCCGCGCGGTTATTCCGGCGATGCCAGCCTCATCGATTTCATCTACGGCCACCCGGCCGTCGATCACGAGGTGGCGAAGTGCACGCAGCTCGGGCTCGATATCTATGAATATACCCGCAATGCTCCAGGCCCTGTCGCCGTGCGTGAACGCCGCGATATCCTGACGCGCTATGTCGATGAGCTTGCCGCGGAAAAGGGCGAGGATTTCGAAATCCTGACGGTCGCCGCGGGTCATTTGCGCGAGGCCGACACGTCGGTCGCACTCAAGGAAGGCCGCATCAAGCGCTGGGTCGCGCTCGATCAGGACCCGATCAGCATCGGCTCGATCACCCGCGATTTTCAGGGCACGGTGGTCGAGGCCATCGACGGCTCGGTGCGCGGGCTCTTGAGTAAGAAGCACAAGCTCGGCACCTTCGATTTCATCTATGCGGCCGGTCTTTACGACTATCTGAACGACAAGGTGGCGATCAAGCTCACGCAGACCTGCATGAACATGCTGAAGCCCGGCGGCGTCTTCCTCTTCGCCAACTTCGCCGAAGGCATGGCCGATGACGGCTACATGGAATCCTACATGAACTGGGTGCTGTTGCAGCGCTCGGAAGCCGACATGTGGAACGTCATCAATTCCAGCGTCGAGCGCAACGGCGTCGATGCCGAGGTCTGGTTCGGCGAAAACCGCAACATCGTCTACGGCACGATCCGCAAGCACGGCTGATAGTCACCTGCCGGACATTCATGAGGCATCCCGCGGCGCACCCGCCGCGGGATGCCTTTTTCGTCAGGCTTCCGCTTTTCTGCCTTGCAGCCGAAACATCCGCGCAAAGAACGTCTCGTCCGACAGGCGGTGAAGCACGGCGGCAATAATAGCGGTCGCTGCCATCGCAAAGACGAGTCGCCCGACAAGCACGCCGTAAACATCGGCGCCGAGCGAGATCACGATCAGCGTGTCCTCGATCACGCTGTGGGCAAAGCCCATGAACACGCAGGACAGAAAAATCTGCCGCGGCGAGACCGAGCCCGACCGCGCCTCGCGGATCAGCAGGCCGGCCCCATAGGAAATCCCGAGGAACAGGCCGACGGCCGTCAGATGCCCCGCTTCCCCGCGAATGCCGGCAATCCGCAAAACCGGGGCGAGCGCCGTCATCATCAAGTCCAGCAATCCCGTTACTTTCAGGATTTCAAGCGCCCAGGAGAGGGTGAGCAGGATGACGAACATCCAGACCATCGTCTCGCCGAGACCGAGAAAATAGGTGGCCCAATCGGGCGTGGCGCCCATCGGAATCCAGGCCGGAGCGACCGGAGCCGACAGCCAGCCCGTCGCCGTGAGGACGCGGTGCAGCAGAAACGCATAGAGCAAGCCGCCGCCAAGGCGCAGCACCGTCGTCGCGATCATGCCCGGCCCGGCCTTCTGGATGATCTTCTGCTCGATTGGCAGGCCGTGGGCGAACAGGATCAGCGCCGAAAACACGGTGACGTCGGCCACGCTCAGCGAAGAGGCCGGAACGAGCGTGAAGATCAACGGGACGGCACCCCAGATGCCGACCAGCACCGCCGTCAGCCAGGCGAGGCCCAACTCCGGCGGCAAGCCGACCAGGTTCATGACGGGCTTGAAAGCAGGGGCGATCGCCTCGATCGCGCCCATTCGCGACAACAACTCCGTCAGGATCGCGACAGGGATCGTGATCTTGACGAGCACCCAGTAGATATCAAGTGTCTCCTGCGTCTTCTGCAGGACGGGTTTCAAAAACGGCATCGGAAAGCCTCCATCGGATGTCTCCCCTTGCTAACCCAGGCCGCTTCGCATTTTTGGTCAAAGATTGCACCTTCTTGCAATTTTATTGCAAATGCGGAGGCTGCAACTATGCTGTCGGAATGGACCGTATCGACCGCAAGCTTCTGAATCTCCTGCAGCGCGACGCCTCGCGCACCAATGTCGAAATGGCCGACGAGGTGGGCCTTTCGCCCTCCAGCTGCCTGCGCCGCGTGCAGCGGCTGCACAAATCGGGCGTGATCGAGCGCATCGTCGCGATCCTCAATCCCGCGAGAGCCGGGCGGGTGATCAAGGCCTTGGTGACGGTCGAGCTGAAGCTGCATGGCGAGCAGCATATGCGGCGCTTTCTCGACATGGCGATTGCCGAAGAGGCGGTCTCGCAAGCCTATGCCGTCACCGGCGCCTCGGATGTCATCCTGATGCTGCGCCTACGTGATATGGAAGAGTTCCACGCCCTCTGCGACCGGCTGTTTCAGGACGAAACCAATGTCGCCCGCTATGTCACGATGATCGTAATCCGCACGGCGAAGGAGGAGACGGCCATCCGTCTCTGATGGCGTGCCCGACCTTCGCCGGGCACGCGTTATTCTTCCTCAGATCGCCATCGGATAGATGCGGTAGATATCCGCAATGCCCTTCATCACGGCATCCGAAAGCTTCAGGTCTGCCGCCGCGATATCGTTCTTCAGCTGCGCCATCGAGGTCGCGCCGATGATGGCGGAGGCCATGAAGGGGCGGGTCAGGCAGAAGGCGATCGCCAGTTGCGCCGGGTCGATGCCATGGGCGCGCGCCAGTTCCGCATAGGCGGAAACGGCCGGCTCCTGATGCGGCGTGTAGCGCCCGCCGAGATCGCCGTTGATGGCAAGCCGCGAGCCCGCCGGCTTTTCGCCGCCGAGATACTTGCCGGTCAAAAGCCCGGCCGCCAGCGGCGAATAGGCGAGCAGGCCGATATTCTCGTGGTGCGAAACCTCGGCCAGATCGAGATCGTAGGCGCGGTAGAGCAGATTGTATTCGTTCTGGATCGAGGCGACGCGCGGCAGGCCGTGCTTTTCGGCGAGATGCAGCAGGTGCTGCGCACCCCAGGCCGTGTCGTTGGAAAGGCCGATGGCGCGGATCTTGCCGGCGCGCACCTGTTTGCCGAGCGCTTCGAGAATGGCGAGCAGGTCGGCGGCGACCTTTTCCCGGTCCTGCTTCGACGGATTATAGGTCCAGGCGTTGCGGAAATGGTAATGGCCGCGATTCGGCCAGTGCAACTGGTAGAGATCGACATAATCGGTCTTCAGTCGCTTGAGACTGGCATCGAGCGCCGGACCGATGGCGTCTGCCGTGATCGGGCCGCCATCGCGGATATAAGGACGACCCGGTCCGGCGATCTTGGTGGCCAGCACCACGTCGTCGCGGCGGCCGCGCTTTTCGAGCCAGTTGCCGATGATCCGCTCGGTATTGCCGTAGGTCTCGGCCGAAAGCGGCGTGGTCGGATAGAGTTCGGCGGTGTCGATGAAGTTGACGCCGTTTGCGAAGGCATAGTCGAGCTGTTCGTGTGCCTCGGCCTCGCTGTTCTGGGAGCCCCAGGTCATGGTGCCCAGGCAGATTTCAGAGACCTGGATGTCGGACGAGCCGAGCGATCGATAGCGCATAAGGGTGAACCTCGATTTGAAAAGCGGCGCCTGCGCGAACGGAAGGGGCGGCGGCAGCCGTTGCGAATGAAGATGGAAGCCGGCCGGAGGTTCCCATGTGGGAAGGAGCGGCAGAACTGTGTGCGGCGCAAACTTAAGACGCCTGCCGCCAGTTTCAAGCTGAAATTGTCGGTCTCCGCCATTTCCTGCCCGGAGCCAAACCTTGACTCGCGGCAAAGGAATGTGAATGGAGAAGAAAAGGAAAGGGTGACCCATGAGCGTTGCATTTACATTTCCCGGCCAGGGCAGTCAGGCTGTCGGCATGGGCAAGGAACTTGCCGAAGCCTTCCCGCAGGCCGCCGCCGTCTTCGCCGAAGTCGATGACGCCCTCGGCCAGAAGCTCTCCGACATCATGTGGAACGGGCCGGAAGAAACGCTGACGCTGACGGCAAACGCCCAGCCGGCCCTGATGGCCGTCTCTATCGCCGCGCTGCGTGTCCTCGAAGCGGGCGGTCTGGATCTGAAGTCCAAGGTCGCTTATGTCGCCGGCCATTCGCTCGGCGAATATTCGGCGCTCTGTGCCGCCGGCACCTTCTCGCTCGCCGATACCGCCCGCCTCCTGCGCATCCGCGGCAACGCCATGCAGGCGGCCGTTCCCGTCGGCAAGGGCGCGATGGCCGCGATCATCGGCCTCGAGCATGGCGATGTCGAAGCCGTCTGCACGGAAGCGTCCGCCCTCGGCGCCTGCCAGATCGCCAACGACAACGGCGGCGGCCAGCTCGTCATTTCGGGCGAGAAGGAAGCGGTCGAAAAGGCTGCAGCCCTTGCGACCGAAAAGGGCGCCAAGCGCGCCATCCTGCTTCCCGTGTCCGCGCCCTTCCATTCGAGCCTGATGGCGCCCGCCGCCGACGCCATGCGCGCGGCCCTCGCAGAGGTGAAGGCGTCGAACCCGATCGTGCCGCTGATCGCCAATGTGCGCGCCGCCCCGGTCACCGATGCCGCCACCATCACCGGCCTGCTGGTCGAGCAGGTCACCGGTCAGGTCCGTTGGCGCGAAACCGTGGAATGGTTCGGCAAGAACGGCGTCACCACTCTTTATGAGGTCGGCTCCGGCAAGGTGCTGACCGGTCTTGCCCGCCGCATCGATAAGTCGGTGACCGGCGTCGCTGTCAATACGCCCGCCGATATCGAAGCGGCTCTCAAGACACTTCTCGCTTAAAAGCGCGAACAAGAAACAAGGACGAAACCCATGTTCGATCTTTCCGGCCGCAAGGCCCTCGTCACCGGCGCATCCGGCGGCATCGGCGAAGAAATCGCCCGCATCCTCCATGCCCAGGGCGCCATCGTCGGCCTGCACGGCACCCGCGTCGAAAAGCTGGAAGAGCTTGCTAATTCGCTCGGTGAGCGCGTCCACCTGTTCCCGGCAAACCTCGCCGACCGCGCCGCCGTCAAGGCGCTCGGCGAAAAGGCTGAAGCCGATCTCGGCGGCGTCGATATCCTCGTCAACAATGCCGGCATCACCAAGGACGGCTTGTTCGTGCGCATGAGCGACGAGGACTGGGATGCGGTCATCGAGGTCAACCTCACCTCCGTCTTCCGCCTGACGCGCGAGCTGACCCACCCGATGATGCGCCGCCGCCATGGCCGCATCATCAACATCACCTCGGTCGTCGGCGTTACCGGCAATCCGGGCCAGGCCAACTACTGCGCCTCCAAGGCCGGCATGATCGGCTTTTCCAAGTCGCTCGCCCAGGAAATCGCCACCCGCAACGTCACCGTCAACTGCGTCGCCCCCGGCTTCATCGAGAGCGCCATGACCGGCAAGCTCAACGACAAGCAGAAGGATGCGATTATGGGCGCGATCCCCATGCGGCGCATGGGAACATCGGCGGAAGTGGCCTCCGCCGTCGCCTATCTCGCCTCCAACGAGGCCGGTTACGTCACCGGACAGACGATCCACGTCAACGGCGGCATGGCGATGATCTGATGCTGCTTTCGACCGCCGTTCGCGGCATGTTCGCGAGTGGCGGAAAAGAGCAGGGAAAAAGCCGGAAATTGCATGTTGACCAAGCCGTTGTCGGCGATTTTCAGGCTTTGCGCAGAAGTTAAACCGTGTTAATCGGGCCATGACTGTGCGCAGTCGGCGGAAGATGTGAAAGGCTTGAGGGCAGGCTTGTGGCAGCCCGCAGCCGCTCTTCCGATTGGCAAGGATTGCCGGGTGGACCGTCTTGGTCTATCAGGCATTATGGAGATACCGGCGTTAGAACGACGCCGGAGAAGAAAACAAAGGTCGAGGAATCCGACATGAGCGACACCGCAGAACGCGTGAAGAAAATTGTTATCGATCATCTTGGCGTTGACGCCGAGAAGGTTACCGAAGGCGCAAGCTTCATCGACGACCTCGGCGCTGACTCGCTCGACACCGTCGAACTGGTCATGGCTTTCGAAGAAGAATTCGGCGTCGAAATTCCGGACGATGCTGCCGATTCGATCCTGACGGTCGGCGACGCCGTCAAGTTCATCGAGAAGGCCCAGGCCTGATCTCGGCATAAGGCGGGGCGCGCCGCGGCCCGCCGCAAGCCCTTTCCTGGAGGGGAAGGGCGTGCGTTCCTCCGTGGAATGCAAAAGGGGCGGTTCAGGAAAGCCTCTCGGCTTCCGTACCTGGCCGCTTTATCGGCATTTTCAGGCATGGATGCACGGGTCCGTCAACACGCACGAGGTCCGCTCCGGCTCTG
This sequence comes from Rhizobium sp. Root1212, assembly GCF_001424985.1. Taxonomy (GTDB): domain Bacteria; phylum Pseudomonadota; class Alphaproteobacteria; order Rhizobiales; family Rhizobiaceae; genus Pararhizobium. The sequence goes on along the minus strand of NZ_LMDA01000001.1, from coordinate 169,474 downwards.
AAACAACAGGCAGGATGGATCACGGGCATGAGACGTGTCGTTATCACCGGTACCGGCATGGTATCTCCCTTGGGATGTGGTACCGAGGTGAGCTGGTCGCGGTTGCTGGCAGGCGAAAACGCCGCCCGCAAGGTGACTGAATTCGAGGTCGAGGACCTCCCGGCCAAGATCGCCTGCCGCATTCCCTTCGGCGACGGTACCAACGGCACCTACAATGCCGACGACTGGATGGAGCCGAAAGAGCAGCGCAAGGTCGATGCGTTCATCGTTTACGCAATGGCCGCTGCCAGCATGGCGCTCGACGATGCCGGCTGGCATCCCGAAAGCGACGACGACCAGATCGCCACGGGCGTTCTCATCGGCTCCGGCATCGGCGGCCTCGAAGGCATTGTCGAGGGTGGCTACACCCTGCGCGACAAAGGCCCGCGCCGCGTTTCGCCCTTCTTCATTCCCGGCCGCCTGATCAACCTTGCCTCCGGCCAGGTCTCGATCCGCCACAAGCTGCGCGGCCCGAACCATTCTGTCGTCACCGCCTGTTCCACCGGCGCGCACGCCATCGGCGACGCGGCCCGCCTGATCATGCTCGGCGATGCCGATGTGATGGTGGCCGGCGGCACCGAGTCTCCAATTTCGCGCATCGCGCTTGCCGGCTTCGCCGCCTGCAAGGCGCTTTCCACCCAGCACAATGACGAGCCGACCAAGGCCTCGCGCCCCTATGACGTCAACCGCGACGGCTTCGTCATGGGCGAGGGCGCCGGCATTGTCATCTTGGAAGAGCTGGAGCATGCGCTCGCCCGCGGCGCCAAGATCTATGCCGAAGTCGTCGGCTACGGCCTTTCGGGTGATGCCTACCACATCACCGCCCCCTCGGAAGACGGCGACGGCGCCTATCGCTGCATGAAGATGGCGCTGAAGCGTGCCGGGCTCGATCCGTCCGAGATCGACTACATCAACGCCCACGGCACCTCGACCATGGCCGACACGATCGAACTCGGCGCCGTCGAGCGCGTCGTCGGCGATGCCGCCTCGAACATTTCGATGTCGTCGACCAAGTCCGCCATTGGCCACCTGCTCGGTGCCGCCGGTGCCGTGGAAGCGATTTTCTGCGCGCTGGCGATCCGCGACAACATCGTGCCGCCGACGCTCAACCTCGACGATCCCTCGGTCGAAACCAAGATCGACCTGGTGCCGCACAAGGCGCGCAAGCGCAAGGTCGATGTCGCTTTGTCGAATTCCTTCGGTTTCGGTGGCACCAACGCTTCGCTGGTTTTGAAGCGCTATACGGCCTGAGCCTTCCATTGACGTTGCCCTCCGGCACTTGTGCCGGATGGAGCACGAATGTAGCCATAGGCGGGGATAATTTCGCGATTATCCTGCTTTTGCCGCATTGCTCGGCTCAAACGTGCGATGCGGGCGGTGGTCTGTCGACTTGATCTTCATGAAGACTGCGATTCGCCGTCGGCGACTGCCCATGAGTTTTTGCTTCTTCCCGGCTCTCTTCCGGAGTTCGCGTCGGGAAATCGAGACACAGGAATGGTGCGAACACCGGATTCAGGAAGATCGTGAGCGACGCAAACGAAAACAGCCCTCAGCCGTTCGGCCGTAGCGAGGCCGGCAGCAAGGGGCCTATTATCCCCAAATCGGCAAACGAGGCGCTTCGTCCCGAAAAGGTGCCGCAGCCGCAGAAGCGCTCGCGCAAGGCGCGCAGCCAGGTCGTCATCTTTCTGAATTTCCTGATGACGCTCGTCGTTTTCCTGACCATCGCCGCCGCCGGCACCGTCTATTATGCGATGACCTCCTATGAGGCGCCCGGTCCGCTGGCGGCCAACACCAATTTCATCGTCCGCAACGGCGCCGGCATCCAGGAGATCGCCTCCAATCTCGAGCGCAACAACATCGTCACCGATGGCCGCGTCTTCCGCTTCATGTCGGAAGCCTATCTCGACGACGACACGCTGAAGGCCGGCGAATACGAGATCAAGGCCGGCTCCTCGATGCAGGAGATCATGCAGCTCCTGAAGTCCGGCAAATCGATCCTCTATTCCGTCTCCCTGCCGGAAGGCCTGACGGTGAAGCAGATGTTCGACCGCCTGCGCAACGATCCGGTTCTCGAAGGCAACCTGCCGCAGGAGCTTCCGGCCGAAGGATCGCTACGGCCCGATACCTATAAGTTCTCGCGCGGCACCAAGCGCGCCGAGATCGTCGCCCAGATGTCGGCGGCGCAGAAGGCGCTGGTCGACCAGATCTGGGATCGCCGCGATCCGAACCTGCCGATCGCCACTCGCGAGGAATTCCTGACGCTCGCCTCGATCGTCGAGAAGGAAACCGGCATTGCCGACGAGCGTTCGCGCGTCGCCTCGGTCTTCCTCAATCGTCTCGACAAGGGCATGCGGCTGCAGTCCGACCCGACGATTATCTACGGCATCTTCGGCGGCGAGGGTAAGCCCGCCGACCGTCCGATCCTGAAATCCGACCTCGACAAGCAGACGCCCTACAACACCTACATGATCAAGGGCCTGCCGCCGACCCCGATCGCCAATCCGGGCCGGGCGGCGCTGGAAGCTGTCGCCAACCCCTCGCGCACGAAGGACCTCTACTTCGTCGCCGACGGCACCGGCGGGCACGTGTTCGCGACCACGCTGGATGAACACAATGCCAATGTCCGCCGCTGGCGCAAGCTGGAGGCCGAAAAGGCCGCCGCCGCCGGCAAGGCGGCCCCGGATGAGCCGGTTCAGGAGTAATCCCGAACGGCAGCTGTGGATCGTGCGGCCCCGGCGCGCTTACCCCTTGCGGGAGGCGCTGCCGGGGCCGTAAACATTTTGCCTAAAGCAATTCCAGCAAACGTGCGAAGCGCATCCGGGATTGCTCCAGAGATGAAGGCGTCTGATGGCGCCGGAGGATAACCATGCCATTGCAATCCATGACCGGGTTTGCCCGCCGCGAAGGCTCGTCCGGCCGATATCGCTGGGCGTGGGAACTGCGCTCCGTCAACGGCAAGGGGCTGGACCTGCGCCTGCGCCTGCCGCCCGGCACGGAAAACATCGAGGCGGACGTGCGGCGTCTTGCCGGCGAGATGTTTTCCCGCGGCAACATGCAGATCGGCCTGACGATCAGCGCCAGCGAGCTGGGCGTCGAGACGGTCGTCAACCAGGCCGCCCTCTCGGCCGTCCTGTCGCTGCGCGAACAGTTGACCGGCCTGATCGACCCCGCGCCGCTGCGCCTCGATACTTTGCTCGGTGTGCGCGGCATCGTCGAGTTCCGCGAGCCGGAGGAAAAAGAGGGCGAAAAGGCCGCCCGCGACGCCGATATCATGGCGGCCCTGCGCCTTGCGCTGCACGACATCATGATGATGCGCGAAACCGAGGGTGCCGCCCTCCATCACGTCCTCCTCGGCCAGATCGCCCGCATCGAAGAACTTGCCCGCACCATCGAGGCGGACACGTCGCGCAGCCCCGAGACGATTGCCACGCGCCTGTCGCATCAGGTGGCGCTCCTGATGGACGGCTCCACCTCCCTCGACCGTGACAGGCTTTATGCCGAAGTGGCGCTACTTGCCGCCAAGGCCGACATCCGCGAGGAGATCGACCGGCTGCATGCCCATGTCGCAGCCGCCCGTGATCTTCTCGAGAAGGGCGGTCCGGTCGGGCGCAAACTCGATTTCCTATCCCAGGAATTTAACCGCGAATCGAATACGATCTGTTCGAAGTCCAATGCGGCCTCCGTCACGGCGGCCGGCATTGAGTTGAAGGTCGTCATCGACCAGTTTCGTGAACAGGTCCAGAATCTGGAGTGACCATGAGCCCCGTCAGCCGCCCTTCGTCCATCAATATCCGCCGCCGCGGCCTCATGCTGGTGATTTCCTCGCCCTCCGGCGCCGGCAAGTCGACGATCGCGCGCAATCTGCTCGAAGCCGACCCGCAGATGAGCATTTCTGTCAGCGTCACCACCCGCCAGCGCCGCCCGAGCGAAATCGAGGGCCGTCACTATTACTTCAAGTCGATTCGTGAGTTCGAGGGCCTGCGCAAGGCCGATGCGCTGCTGGAATGGGCCGAGGTTCACGGCAATTTCTACGGCACGCCGCGCGACGCTGTTGAAGAAGCAATGGCCGAAGGCCGCGACATGCTGTTCGACATCGACTGGCAGGGCGCCCAGCAGCTTCAGGAAAAGATGGCCGGCGATGTCGTCTCGATCTTCATCCTGCCGCCAACCATGGCCGAGCTGCAATCGCGTCTTCACCGCCGCGCCGAAGACACCGAAGAGGTGATCGCCACCCGTCTCGCCAATTCCCGCTCGGAAATCGAGCATTGGCTGGAATACGATTACATCGTCGTGAACGAGGACCTGGACAGCGCCTTCGCCTCGGTCCGCGCCATCGTCGAAGCCGAGCGCCTGCGCCGTGACCGCCGTCCGGGCCTGTTCGATTTCGTCAATGGACTGCTGACTGAAAACCCGTTCTGAGGTTTCCCAAGGTGCGGCATTTCCCTTCTCCCCGCCTGCGGGGAGAAGGTGGCCGACAGGCCGGATGAGGGGTGAGGCTACCGATTCTCGGGGATTGGAGTTTGCTCCTCCGTCGCTCCGTCAAAGACAATTCGCCAACCGGCAGAATTCCTCGACGGACAAGGTTTCGGCCCGCCGCTGCGGATCGATCTCCGCCTTCGCCAGCAACGCCTCGCCGCCGAGCGATTTCACGCTCTGCCGCAGCATCTTGCGCCTTTGCCCGAAGGCTACCTGTGTTACGCGCTCCAGCGCTTCCACGCGGCAGGCAATGGGGTTTTCCCGCGGCTCCAGATGCACGACCGACGACGTCACCTTCGGCGGCGGCGTAAACGCCTGCGGCGGCACATCGAAGGCCATGCGCGCATGGGTGCGCCAGCCGCAAAGCACGCCGAGCCGCCCGTAATGATCGTCATCCTCTTCGGCAACGATCCTGAGCCCCACCTCGCGCTGGAACATCAGCGTCAGGGACTGGTAGAAGGGCGGCCACGATTTCGAAAGCAACCAGTTGACGAGCAACTGCGTGCCGACATTGTAGGGCAGGTTGGCGATGATCTTCACCGGGCTGCCATCCGTCACCAGCGTCTCGAAATCCACCCGCAGCGCATCGCCCTCGATCACCTCGAGGCGGCCAGGATAATGATTGGAAATTTCGGCCAGCGCCGGCAGGCAGCGGCTGTCGCGCTCGATGGCGATCACTTTCTTCGCCCCAAGCGACAGAATGGCCCGCGTTAAACCGCCGGGACCCGGCCCGACCTCGATCACCGTCACACCCTCCAGCGAGCCCGCCGTGCGGGCAATCTTCTGGGTCAGGTTGAGATCGAGCAGGAAATTCTGGCCGAGCGCCTTCTTGGCGTCGAGTCCGTGACGGGAGATCACGTCCCGCAGCGGCGGAAGTCCGTCGATGGCAGCCATCAGCCGGCCGTCCTTTCGGTGTTGTCGGCGAGTTCGCGGGCCATCCGAAGCGCCGCCATCAGGCTGTCGGAGCGGGCGACGCCCTTGCCGGCGAGGCTGAAGGCCGTGCCGTGGTCCGGCGAGGTACGAATGAAGGGCAGGCCAAGCGTGGCATTGACGCTGTCGTCGAAGCCCAGCGCCTTGGCCGGGATCAGCGCCTGATCGTGATACATGCAGATCGCCACGTCATAGGTGGCGCGGGCGCGGTCGTGGAACATGGTATCGGCGGGCAGGGGGCCGGCAACATCGTTGCCCTCGCGCTGCAGCCGCTCGATAACCGGACGGATGATCGTATCATCCTCCAGCCCGAGCGCCCCGCCTTCGCCGGCATGCGGGTTGAGGCCCGCCACGGCAAGCCGTGGACGCGCAAGCCCAAACCGCGCCTTGAGATCGGCGATGGTCACCGCGCAGGTGCGATAGATGAGATCGCCCGTCAGCGCCCCCGGCACATCCTTCAGCGGAATATGGATCGTCACCGGCACGGTCTTGAGCTTCGGCCCGGCGAGCATCATCACTGGCAGCAGCGGCTTGCCGGTCGCCCGTTCGCCGAGATCGGCCAGAAATTCCGTATGGCCGGGAAAGCCGAAGCCAGCATCGTAAAGCACGGATTTGGCGATAGGGCAAGTGACGACCGCCGCGGTCTCGCCGCCCAGCGTCAGCCGTACCGCTTCCTCGATGGCGCCGATGATAGCACCGGCATTGGCGCTGTCGGGCGTGCCTGCCACCACCGGCGCAGCACAAGGCATCGGAAGAACCGGCAGCGCATCCGCGAAGACGGAGCCCGCCTCGGCCGGCCCGGCTTCCTTGATGGCGATGTCATAGCCAAGTAGCTTAGCACGCGCCGAAAGCGCAGCCGGATCGCCGATCAATAGAAAGGGCGGGGTGTTCCAGTCGCGCCGCCTCAGCCAGACGTCAAGGCTGATATCGAGCCCGATGCCGGCCGGATCGCCCATGGAAAGCGCGAGCGGCGCCGCAGGGTGAGGGGTCATGAAGGATTACTTGTTGAGGATCTGCGCCTTGGAACGCAGCTCGTCCAGATACTTCACGCTGTTCGGGTCTTCGCCGCCCTCTTTCTTCTTGCCGAGGTCTTCGGCGCGGAAGACGACTTCGGCGGCAAGATCGTCGTTGACCTGACGCTTCTTGCAGATGGCGAGATACTCGACGCCCTTTTCGGTAACACGCGTTCCAGTCGTCTTGCCGTCGCCGGCCTTTTCGACCAGACCCTTCCAGTCCTCAGGAATTTCCTGGATCATCATGCGACCGAGATTACGGATCGAAACGTCGCGCATGGTGGCGGCATAAACCTTGGCCTGTTCGCAGCCCGGAAAGTTGGCGCGCGAGGCGTTGGCTTCGGCCTGACGCTTGCCGAGAATGGCGTTGCGCTTGGATGCGGGCACGACGAAAATCACCTGCTGCAGGAAATATTCGGTGGTCACCGGCTTCTGGCCGCCGTTTTCCTGCATGCGGCGCACCAGTTCCTCATTGGAAAGGCGACCGTTGTTGCCGGCGCGGTAGCGAAGGTTAACGGCGCGCGGCCAGCTCATGGCGACGGCGACATATTGCTTGAAGTGATCGAGCGTGACGCCGGCCTTGTCAAGAACGCCGCCCAGCTGCTGTACCGTCATCTTGTTGCTGGCGGCGAAACGGCCGACAGCCGCATCGACATCGGCACTGCTGACGGAAACCCGCAGCCTGAGGATTTCCTCGCGCTTCAGCGCTTCGTCGATCAGCTGCTTGCGGGCCTCAGCCGCGCCGCCGCCCTGCCGCTGCAGGCGCATGAAGGCGACACGCTTGGCGACGTCACCGGAAGTGATCGGAACATTGTTGACGATGACCGCAACCGAGCTTGCGGCATAGGCCGCCGGTGCCGTTGTCGAAACCACGGAGCCGGCGAGAAGACCCGCCACCAATGCCGCCGTGAGCGCCCGCTTCATCGAAAATGTTCCACCCATGTCCTGTCCTTCTCTAAGCCTCGGACCTGCCTCAGGCCGTTGCCGTGACCGTTATCGGCTGGAATCCATAATGGTGCCGGTGGTGCATGACAAGGCCTGCCGATTGCCACAAAGGCCGGATCGCAGGGCAATCCGGCCGTTTTGCGGCAATCCGCCGTTTTTACCCGGCAAAACAGCTTATCGCTGGTCGAGGCCTTCGAATTCCGTGTCGCCGACATTGATGTCGCCGAGTGTGCGGAAGCTGAGGCGCGCGCCGATCGACCAGTCGTTTGCGACACTGTCTTCGCTGTCACGTTCGCGCTTGTAAACCAGCGAGAAAAGCGTGTCCTGATCGTCATAGGTGATGCCGATGCCGTCGCGGGTAATGATCTGCGCGTCGATATCGTAGGTCACCGAGCCGAAGACCGACCAGTAATCGTGGAAGCGATAGGCGGCCGCAGTCTGAATTTCGTCCTGATCATTGACCGAGCCGTAAGTCGGCTGCGCCGCGATGCGGGTATAGGTCAGCGCCGTCTGCCAGCGGATGCCCTCATAGCCGATCGTCGTGTCGGCGCGACGAAGATCGAAGCTCTGTTCGTCGAAACGGCCGCTGAGGCTCGCCGTCAGGCCGGAGGGCGCATCGATGCCGATCATCGAGACATAGTCCGAACGGTCGGTTTCGAGACCGGAATCGGCACCGGCCTTCACGAGGTCGTCCGTCGCGAAGGAGTTGAGGCCGCCGAGATGGAAGGACTGGCCGGCAATCGCGCGCAGTGCATAGCCGTTGCCGAGTGCGCCGGTATAGCGGAAGCCGAGATTGGCACGGCTGCCGCCTTCGATGCGGTCGAAGCCGGAGAACTTGTCGCGGTCGAACAGCGAGGTCGCATCGAAGACGAAGCTTTGGGCATCCTCGTTCGGCAGGCCGCCGGCATAGTCTTCGTCCGGGCGCACATAGACCTGGGCGATCGGCTCGAAGATATGGCTGCTGTTTTCGGTCGCCATCAGGATCGGATAGCGCGCTTCGAGACCGGCCGTCAGCATGCTGCGGGTGGCCGCATCGTCGTTATAGTACGGGCCGGTATAGGCTGCACCGGGATCGTCCATCGTCAGACCGATGATATCGCCGCGCGCTGCAAGCAACGGCGTCAGCGAGAGGCCGCCGGGAACGATGAAATTACGCTGCCATTCCAGTTCCGCCGTCAGGCGGTGATCCGTGCCGCTCAGACCAGGGAAGCGGTTGACGCCGTCCACCGTATACATATCTTCGCGGTTGCGGTGGATGTTCGTCAGGTTGATCGTACCGTTCAGCTCGCCGCCGGCCACCGGCGTATCGGGCGTGAAGGTATAGTCGAGCACCTGCGCCACCGGCTGCTTGTTTTCGGCCAGGCTGTCAGGATCGGCATCCTGAATGTCGAAATAGAAAGCGCGGGCGTCGAAGTAGTTACGCTTGCCGAGACCGGTCAGGTAGACTTGATTGGTCAGCGTGCGGCCGTCGAAGGTCGAAAGCTCGTAGGTCTTGGCAAAATTGTTGTCGCTCTGGACAAGAACGTCCCAGCCGAAGGTCCAGCGCGGATTGACCTCGAACTTGCCGTGGGAGGCGATCATGCCGCGATTGGTTTCCTGGGCGTCGACCGTATCGGATGAGAAGGCGGAGCGGTCCAGCTGGCTGATGCCGGCCATACGCAGCACGTGCTCCCCGCTCTCGAAGGCCTGGCGGAATTCACCCTCCAGCAGGAAACCCTGTTTGGTCAGGCCGGTCGCGGTCACGGTCGCATCCATATAGGGCGAGATCGCGAAGTAATAGGGAACGCTGACGCCGGCGCCGAGCTTCTGCGTGTAGCGGAATTTCGGGAACAGGAAGCCGCTCTTGCGCTTCACCGTATGATCCGGAATTTCGAGTGTCGGCAGATAGACCAGCGGCTTGCCGAACAGCTCGAACTGGGCGTTCTCCAGCCGAACGGTATGGGTACGGCCGTTCTGTATGATGCGCTGCGCCTTGATCTGCCACAGCGACTTGTGATTCGGGTTGGTCGCGCAGGGGGTGCAGGCGGTGTAGACGGCATGATTGAGGATGATCTCCTCGCCGTTCACGCGCTCCCCGCTGACGGCCGCCAGCTTGGTGAGGTCGGTCGTCTCGATGCGCATGGCCTCGACGAAGCCGTTGCCGAAATCGTCGGTCACGTCCATGCGATCGGCATAGATCTTGTTGCCGCCGGGCTCGATCAGCTCGATTTCGCCGGTGGCGATGATGCGGCCGGTCTTCTGGCTGTATTCCACCTGCTGGGCCACCATCTGGTAGCCGCCGTAATTGATCTGCACCGCGCCGCGCACGATGACGCGCTCGGTGTCCCTGTTATAGACAAGCTCGTTTGCCGAAAGCAGCATCTTGGCGTCGTCGGGCATGGACGGCTGCAGCGAATCGAGATTCGCCGGTTGCGCCCATGCAGGCGCAGTCGTCCCCGCAGTCACCGCCGAAAGGGCGACGCCGGACGTGAGAATGGCTATCAGCAGCCTGTTATATTTGCGGTTGCCTGCCGCCACTAGCCATCTTCCTCATGCAACAAGATCGTCGCCCCCAGTGCCATCGCCACGACGACGGGCAACCAGGCTGCAACGAAGGGAGGAACAACACCGCTACTCCCGAATGCTTTGACAAGCACGGTGACGACATAAAGCACGAAGCCCGAAAGGATGCCACCGAGAATCACCGGCCGGGATTGGTTAAACCGGCTAAATTTTAATGAGACGCTTGCAGCGATCAGCGTCATTGCAACCAAAAGCAGAGGCAGCGCCAGCATGGAGTGAAACTGCGTTTCCATGCCGCCCGTCGGGAAGCCGAAGGACTTGGCCACCTCGATCTTGTGCCGCAGATCGAAAAACTGAATGGAATCAGGCTTGGTCAAGGTTTCCTGAATGAATTCCGGCTTCAGGTTGGTCGGCAGCTGTGCCGTTTCGAGATTGCGCGTCAATTCTCCGCTGCGGTTCTCGGTTACCTTGTTAAGAAGCCAGTAACCATTTTCGAGTTTTGCGCTCTGTGCATCCTGCCGAAGAACGATCTGTCCCTGTGGATCAAAGTGGATCACCGTGACCCCGATCAGCGTCTGTCCGCCGTCCTGCAGCGAACGTGCGCCGATGATCGTATCGTCGCCCTTGTAGATCTGACGCAGCCACGGGATTCGCAGATTCGTGCGTGCCGCAGAGCTGCTGCCCCATGACGCCTCAAGCGCTTCGGCCTTGCTCGCGCCCCAGGCGGCGAGGGGGTTGAGCGCGGCGACGGTAAGCGCGCCGAACAGGAAGGCGCCGGCAACGAAAGGCTGCAGGAACTGCCAGACCGATATGCCCGCCGCCCGCGTCACGACAAGCTCGTAGCGTCGGTTCAGCGAAATCAGCGCCGCCATGCCGGAAAACAGCGCCACGAAGGGCACGGTCTGCTGCAGGATCATCGGAATGCGCAAGGCCGTCATCAACAGCCCGCCGCCGATCGAATAATGCGGCAACTGCGACATGCGGCTTGAAAGCTCGCTGAAATCGATGATGAAGATCAGCGAGAAAATGCCCGTCAGGAACCAGAAGGTGGTGACGGCATAGCGTCTGAAGAAATAGCGCCCGAGCGTCGAGGTGAGAATCACGGCGTCTGGCCTCCGTCAACGGAGGTCTGCGCGCGCATCAGCCCGAGCCGTACCAGCCGCTCCTTGGCGAATTTCTCCCAGGTGACCGGTATTTCCAGCCGCCGGTTGCCGAAAAGATGGCGCACCGCCAGATATCCGGTCACCAGCGGGATGAGATACATGACCGGCACGAAGGCGAGCGATTCCTCGGCGCTGTTGCCGGCATAAAAGGTCATCCAGCGGATGAAGAGACAGGTCAGCAGCGCCGAAACCATGGGGTGCAGGCGTGCCTCGCGGTGCGAGCGCGCATCGCTCGAAAACACCAGCGCGATCAGCGCAAACAGGAATGGGTAGGTCCATTCCGTGAAACGGCGGTTGAGCTCGGCGGTAAAGGAAAGCGGGTCCTTCTTGAGCACCGGATCGTTCGGATCAGGGTGGAAAAGATAGGGCAGGTCGCGGTCCTTGGCCCGGATATTGGCTTCGCCGGCCATGCGCGTCATGTCGGTGAGGTCGAAGGCATAGGAATCGAACTTGATGATCGAGACGCCGCCGTCCGGCAGCTTGCGATGCACTTCGCCATCCTTCATCACCAGCGCCGAGCTGGTTTCATCGACGGCGCCCTCGCGGGCATAATAGACGAGTTCATAGGCGGGATTGCGCGAATCGGCGACGAAGATGCCGTGCAGCACACCGCCGCTGCGGCGCGAGGCGACCTGAACATAAAGGCCGTCGGCGATCTTGCGGAAGGTATTTTCCTGCACGACGGAAGAGAGCAGATCGGCATGCGCGGTCGCGATCATCTTGCGCACGGCCATGCGCGAATAGGGCTCGACGAAATTATCGACCGCGAAGGAAAGCACGCTCAGCCCGAGGCCGAGATAGAGCACCGGCCGGATGATCGTCATGCGCGAGCTGCCGGCGGCGGCAAGCACGGTCAGTTCCGAATCGGTGTTCATCGCCGTCAGCACCTGCGCCACGCCGATCACCAGCGCGAAGGGCAGGATCAGCGGCACGATCGAGGGCAGGATCAGTGTCGCGAGCTTGAGGAAGGCGAAGATCGACTGGCCGCTGTCGGTGACGAGATTGACGCTGGTCAGCGCCTGCGTGACCCACACGATCGCCAGGAGCGGAAGCAGCGTGGCGAGGAACATGCCCGTCGCCCGCCTCAATATGTAGCGCTCGATCAGTTTCATCTCAGGCCTTCGCCGGCGCCATTCGGCCATTGGGTTCGTGCAGCCGGCGCGCATGGACGCGCCTCTGGCGTGCCCGCGGTGCCGCTGGCCGGGGTGCTTGCTGTCACGCTGTACAAAAGGTTCTGCAAATTTTCCACGGCAACCAAGCTGTAAACGGACAGGGATAAATTAGTGCCAACGATAATGGTTAACCTGATGTAAACACGTCCGGCTGCGTTGCCAAGAGTCTCTGCCGTTACGAAACGACCGAAGTCCCGCCCGGCATTCTGGAATGTTGGCCAGTGTAACAGGACGGTAACAGATCGGGCCGGGCCTGCCTTCAGAAACTGCGACTTGCAAGCTGGCCCCGAGGCACTACAAAGGTCCCCGAAGGCCGCCCGGCGCAGGGCGGCACCGCTGTCATTCCGGAGTTTCCCATGTCCTTCACGTTCCAGATCGGTTTTTCGAAGTCGGCACCCGTCACCGGCGGTGTCGCCATCCTGGCGCGGGCGGCCGATGGCGCCGTTGCCGGCGCTGCCGAAGCCGATCCGGCAGGCATCCTCGAAAACGCCATGCGCATCGGCAAGTTCACCGGCAAGGCGCTCGCCACCCTCGATATTCTCGCCCCCCATGGTTCGGCTGCCGAGCGCATCATCGTGCTCGGCCTCGGCAAGCCCGAGGCGCTCACCGTCCATGATTGGCTGCGGGCCGGCGGTACCGCTGCGGCCAAGGTCCGCAAGGCCGATGCCGTCACCATCTTCCTCGATGCGCCCGGCGTAGAGATCACCGCCAAGGCCGCCGCCGATTTCGCCCTCGGCATGGAGATGAACGCCTACAGCTTCGACACCTACAAGACCAAGAAGGACGAAGACGAGGACAAGGCCCCGAAAAAGCCGGTCAAGGTCACCATCGTCACGGCCGTTGCGGGTGAAGCCAAGAAACTCGCCGCCGTCACCGATGCCGTCGCCGGCGGCGTCTTCCTCGCCCGCGATCTCGTCAACCTGCCGCCGAACGCCCTCGGCCCGATCGAATTCGCCGACAAGGCCAAGGCGCTGGAGGAACTCGGCGTCGAAGTCGAAATCCTCACCGAGAAGGAAATGACGAAGCTCGGCATGGGCGCGCTGCTCGGCGTCGCCCAGGGCTCCGTCCGCCCGCCGCGTCTGGCGATCATGAAATGGAACGGCGGCAAGGCCAAGGAACAGCCGATCGCCTTCATCGGCAAGGGCGTCGTCTTCGATTCGGGCGGCATCTCGATCAAGCCGGGCGCCGGCATGGAAGAGATGAAGGGCGACATGGGCGGCGCTGCTGCCGTCACCGGCCTCCTGCATGTGCTCGCCGCCCGCAAGGCCAAGGTCAACGCCATCGGCATCATCGGCCTCGTTGAAAACATGCCGGATGGCAACGCCCAGCGTCCGGGCGATATCGTCACCTCCATGTCCGGTCAGACGATCGAGATCATCAACACCGATGCCGAGGGGCGTCTCGTGCTCGCCGATGCCCTCTGGTATTGCAACGAGCGCTTCAAGCCGAAGTTCATGATCAACCTGGCGACGCTTACCGGCGCTGTCATGGTGGCGCTCGGCAGCCATCACGCCGGCCTGTTTTCCAATGACGACGCGCTCTCCGAGCAGCTTCTCTCTGCCGGCCTGACGACGCAGGAACGCCTCTGGCGCCTGCCGCTCGGCAAGGAATACGACAAGATGATCGACAGCAAGTTCGCCGACATGAAGAATACCGGCGGCCGTTACGGCGGCTCGATCACCGCTGCGCAGTTCCTGAAGCGCTTCGTCAAGGATACGCCCTGGGCGCATCTCGATATCGCCGGCACGGCCATGGGCTCGCCGACCGACGAGATCAACCGCTCCTGGGCCTCCGGTTTCGGCGTGCGCCTGCTCGACGAACTCGTTCGCGCCAATTACGAGGCCTGAGCCATCTGTGACGGAAATCCTCTTCTACCACCTGACTGAATCGAAGCTCGAAGACGCGCTTCCCGGCCTCCTCGACCGCAGCGTCGAGCGCGGCTGGCGTGTCGTCGTGCAGACGGTGGACGAGGAGCGCCGCGACAAGCTCGACCAGCATCTCTGGCTGTACCGTGACGACAGTTTCCTGCCGCACGGTACGCCGGACATGGCCTTTGCCGAGGAACAGCCGGTGCTGATCACGGCCGACGGCGAAAATCTCAACGGCGCCACCGTCCGCTTCATGGTCGACGGCGCCGAGCCGCCGGAGGTCTCGTCTTACGAGCGCGTCGTCTTCATGTTCGACGGCTACGACACCGCCCAGCTCGACAATGCCCGCGCCAACTGGAAGCGCCTGAAGGGCGAGGGCCATACGCTCACCTATTGGCAGCAGAATGACGATGGCCGTTGGGTGAAGAAGGCGTAGTCGAGGGATGTTCACCACGATGAAACGCATGGATGAAGACGATTGGCGGGCCATTCCCGGAGGCGATGCGCTGATCGCCTACTTCGGACATAGTCCGATGTTTCACGATGGCGAAATTACCCAGGTGGTTCTCAATCGCCTTTCGACCAGCACGATTTCGGTTCACATCTGGGGCGTTGATGATGTCGATCCGGTCAAGCACGCGGTCGTCACGCTCTCCATTAACGATATCATCGACTTGGAGCTTGAAAACTTCAGTCCGCAGAATGTCATTGGCGATGTGATCATCCGCCCTCTGCTCGAACGTGAAGACCGCCGTTCCCACTACCCCCGAAATCGAAAAGAGAGCGATATCGAGATAGAGTTGATTCCGATCTATGGATTGAACGGCATTCTTCGCGCGGGCTCGGTATCCCTGACATTTGTTCCCGGAAAACCGGGTGATGCCTGAGGATGAAGCTCGCGCATACCCTCATGAAGCCGGCAAACACCGTCGCTCTGCTGCCGAAGCCGCCATCCTTCACGACATTGCTGAAATAAAGATCGCTTTCGGCGCGGATGAAATTGTCCACGGTGATTTTTTCCGCGGCAAAGGCCGGGCAAGCCGCCGCAGCGGCAATCGACAAAATGCCGAACATCTTTGCGCTCTTCCTCATCATGGCGGCAATTTCCTTTAGCTGGAATGGGTGAGGGCAGGGGCTTTCCAACGCCCGTCGAGCGCTTCGGCTTTCGGCCAGTAGAGCCGCATGACCATGAAGAACGGGCCGGCTGGCGCAGGCAGCCAGTTGCGTTCCTTGTCTCGCCCCGGCGTATCGTGCTGAATATACAGCGTCATGCCGCCATCGCTGTCCTTGCTCAGGTTCGGCAGCATGGGGGAATTGATGAGATAACGGTTGAGCGCATTGGCCGAGAGCAGGCTCGACGGCAATTCATAGAGCGTCAGCGACCAGAAGGCATTCACCGGCGGCAGTTCACCGGGTGCAAAGCGGAGTTCATAGGGGCTTGCGCCGGTGAGCGGCTTTCCTTGACCATCCACGAAATAGGCCGGGTAGAGCGCCTCGTCCTTCGAGTTGCCGTAGATGCCGAGGACCGCGCCGGACATGCGGGTAAGATAGTCGTTCTTCAGGAATGCGCGCGTACCGAAGGAATCGGCGCTCGAAGCCTTGCCGGTATCGACGAAATCCTTCTTGTGCTGCTGGAAGGCAGCCCAGGCATCCGCCATGCCCTCGGTCACCGCCTGCTTCAATTCCGGCGACAGCGAGGCCGCATCGAAGCCTTTGCCGCCGTCGATGCCGAGTTTGGCGAACCGTTCCCTCAGTTCGGTTTCCGAAGGATGCGTCGGGCAGAATTGCAGGATGAAGCTCAACTGCTCGAAGAAACGCGGCGAGGTCTTTTCCTCCTCTGCCGTCAGCGGCTTGAAGAAATCGACGGCCGGTGCCGGCGCGGGCGCCGCCGTTCCGAGGAAGGACGACAGTGGCTCGACCTTGTAGCCGGCCTGGACGGCCTTCACCTTCTCGATGTCATCGGGACCGAAAAGCTGGGTGCGATACAGAACGAAGGCAAATTCGGTCTCGCAAGAAATGACCTCGGTGACGCCCTCCGGCTTTTCGCCCTTCCAGTTCGGCCCGGCGAGCAGATAGCGGCCTTCGCCGTTGCCGGTCGCCCGGCTTCCGACATAGGCGAAGTTGAAGGTGTACATGTCGATGAACTGAAGTGAGTAGTAACGGCCGTCCTCTACCTTCGGAACGGTGAACACCAGAGGCTCGGCCCTGAGATCGGCGCCGACATACGAGTAGGGCGTATCCGAATTGGGCGTCTGGATCGCCTTGTCATCCGGCGTATAGACGCGGGCATTGTTGACGAGCGTGTTCCAGCCTGCCTTGTATTCCGGCCCGCCCTTGTCGATGAAATAGGAATACTGCACCCGGTAGGTATCGACGAGCGGAAAGCCGTAGATGACGGCTTCCTTGGCGATCGCCCGCGCCTCGGCGGGGTCGATATCGGCGGCGAGGGCCGGATTCGCTTTGAGAAAAGGCAGCGATGCGAGAGCACCCAGCGCCGAGCAACCGAGGAAATATCGTCTTGAAAACATACTGCGACCTCCTTTGAGCAGCTTCATCCTATGGGAGAGACGAAATCGTGGGAAGGTTGCAACTGTAACTTACGGGGCTTGGGAGCCGTCGATCGCGGGAAAACGGGCCGCATGTCGCGCGGCCCGTCGAGACGGTTCAATCGATGAACGCTTCGACGAACTTGCGCCGGCCGAGCATGAACGCGTCGGCGACATGGCACAGCGGCGCCAGATCGACGTCGGATTTGCCCGCCTTCACGATCTCGGCAAAGCGCTCGTAAAGCGCCGGATATTCGCGCTCCGGCGTATCCTTGCGCAGTTCGCCATCGATCGAAAGCTTGGCGCCGCCCTCGGCCAGCACCATGCGGCCGGCCTCCGTTTCGGCGATGATGTCCCAGCTCTGGTGGCCGGTCTGGCGCCAGTCGAATTCAGCCGAGACATCAAGGCCGTCAGCATCGCTGAAGGTGATGTCGGCGGCGATCGGGGCGTCGCGGTTTTCCGGGAATTCCAGCGTCGCCGCAGTGATGAACAACTGCTTCGGCAGGATGTGGGTCACGATCGACAGCGCATTGATGCCGGGATCGAAGACGCCGAGGCCGCCGGCCGCCCAGATCCAGTCTTGGTTCGGATGCCAATGGCGCACGTCTTCCTTCCAGATGACCTTGACGCTGTTGATCCTGGTCGAGGCGAGGAAGGCCTTGGCCTCTTCCACCGCCGGCGCATAGCGCGAATGCCAGCTGGCAAACAGCGAAAGCCCCTTGGCATCGGCCAGCGCCTTCAGGTCGGCGACTTCGCTCAGCGTCGCGCCCGGCGGTTTTTCGAGAAATACATGCTTGCCGGCCTGTAGCGCCGTGTGCGCGGCCGCATAGCGGAACTGCGGCGGCATGCACAGAGAAACGGCCTCGATGGCCGGCACGGCCTCCAGCATCGCCTCGATCGATTTGAAGTTGTCGATGCCGTCGACGACGCCGTGGCGGCTCGCAGCCGCGATCAGCTTGTAGTCCGAGTTGGCGGCAAGGGCGGGGAGATGCTGGTCGCGGACGATCTTGCCGACGCCGACGATCGCGATATGGATGGGGCTCATGGGGTTTCGCTCGATTAGTATGATTATTCTTCGCTTGTATCAGAAAGTATGAATGGGGCAAGCTGCGGCACAATGATCGGCGACGATCTTGGACAAGGCAAGATGGCGCCTATTTGCTCTCTTTGAAACCCATGCAGGAGCCTTCATGCCGATCTTCCGAAATGCCAGTCGCGCCGATCTCGAAACCTTGCTGGACTGGGCTGCCCGCGAGGGCTGGAACCCCGGCCTCGACGACGCCACGCCCTTTTTCGCCGCCGATCCCGCAGGTTTTCACGTGGCGGAGGAAGACGGACAGATCGTCGCCGCGATCTCGCTGGTGCGTTACGGCCCAGCCTATGCATTCCTCGGCTTCTATATCACGCACCCGGATTTTCGCGGTCAGGGCATCGGCCGTGCTTTGTGGAATCATGCACTGTCGGAAACGGAGGCCAGGACCATCGGCCTCGACGGTGTCGTCGCGCAGCAGGAAAACTATCGAAAGTCCGGCTTCGCCTATGCCCATGCCAATCTCCGCTACGGCGGCGAAGTGAGTTGCAGCGAGCCGCCGTCCTCGGAACTGGTCGAGGTCTCCCCGGTCCACATCCCCGCGATCATCGACTATGATCGCCGCTTCTCGGCCGCCCCGCGCGAGGCTTTCCTGAAGGAGTGGCTGCGGCCCTTGCCGGCCCGCAACAGCGCGGTGCTGATCCGCAATGCCGAAATCCTGGGTTACGGCACCATCCGCGCCTGTCGCGACGGCCACAAGATAGGCCCGCTCTTTGCCGATACCGAAACCAACGCCGACCTGGTCTTCCGCAAGCTGGTGACGATGGCCGGCGGCGGCGACGTGTTCCTCGACATCCCCGAGCCGAACGCCGCGGCAAAAGCCCTGTGCGATCGCTACAATCTGAAACCTGTGTTCGAGACGGCCCGCATGTATCGCGGCCCGGTGCCGGAGCTGCCGCTTGCGAACATTTACGGCGTCACCTCGTTCGAACTCGGATGATCAGAAAATCTGCGTGCCGGTCGCGATCAAATAGACATTGAAGAGGGTGAAGGCTGAGAGGAGGAAGACGGCGACCCAGAACCACCGCCCCGCCGGCTCCCGGTCGCCCTCGGCGATGGCCGGCATGGCGTTGCGCAGCTTGTTCATCTGGTGGCGCGGATTGCCCCATTTCACCCGGCGAAACCGGTAGATATCGGTTTTGTCTGTGCGCTCGTTGCTCATGGCGCAAAAGTTTAGGAAGAGTCGCTGAAGACGATGTTAAAGCGACCGCTAAAATCTTAACGAAGCGTTGATGAGGCGGCGGAAACGGCGGGTTTCAGTCCGCCATCGCCTCTTCATACTCGGTCGAAAGCGCCATCCACTCGTCCTCGGCCTTGGCGAGCTTGCCGGAAAGCGCGCCGCGTTCCTTGATCTTCGCGGCCGCCTTGTCCGGGGATTTTTCGTAGAGTTCCGGGTTCTCAAGCTCCGCATCAAGGGCGCGAATCTGTTTCTGAAGCTTTTCCGTCAGGGATTCGATTTCATTGATCTTTTTCTTGAGCGGTGCAAAGGCAGCCCGCTTTTCGGCCGCCGCCTTGCGCTGATCGGCCTTGTTCATCGATTCGTCCGCAGCCTTCGCCTTGCCGTTTTTCTGCCTGGCGCTGGCAACGACGATGCTGCGATAATCCTCCAGATCGCCGTCGTAATTCGTCACCGTGCCGTCCTTGACCAGCCACAGCCGGTCCACCGTCGCCTCGATCAGGTGGCGGTCGTGGGAAATCAGGATGACGGCGCCTTCGTAGTCGTTCAGCGCCTCGATCAGCGCATTGCGGCTGTCGATGTCGAGATGGTTGGTCGGCTCGTCGAGGATCAGCATGTTCGGCGCATCGAAGGCGGCAAGGCCCATGAGCAGCCGCGCCTTCTCGCCGCCGGAAAGATCCTTGGCCGGCGTGTCCATCTTCTCGGTCGCAAGCCCCATCTGGGCGACGCGTGAGCGCACCTTCGCCTCCGGCGCATCGGCCATCAGCGGCCGCACATGCTCGACGGCGCTCTCGTTTGGCCTCAGGTCATCGAGCTGATGCTGGGCGAAAAAGCCGATCTTCAGGCTCGGCGCCAGCTTGATGTCGCCGGCCTGCGCCTCCAGTCGGCCGGAGATGAACTTGGCGAAGGTCGACTTGCCGTTGCCGTTCGAGCCCAGCAGGGCGATGCGGTCGTCATTGTCGATGCGAAGGTTGAGGCCCTTCAGAATCGGCTTGCCCGGCTGATAGCCCACCGCGCCGCCTTGAATGGCGATGATCGGCGAGGCCGGCTGCTTGTCCGGCTCGGGGAAGGTGATCGGATGCACATGATCCTCGATCACGGCAGCAACCGTGCCCATGCGCTCCAGCGCCTTGACGCGGCTCTGCGCCTGCCGCGCCTTGGTCGCCTTCGCCTTGAAGCGGTCGATGAACGATTGCAGATGCTTTCGCGCTGCCTCGTTCTTTGCGCGGGCCTTGTGCTGCAGCTCGATGGCTTCCGCCCGCTGGCGCTCGAACTGGTCATAGGAGCCGCGATAGAAGGTCAGCTTCTTCTGGTCGAGATGAATGATCGAATTGACCGCCGTGTTGAGCAGATCGCGATCGTGGCTGATGATGATGACCGTGTGCGGATAGCGGCGGATATAATCCTCCAGCCACAGCGTGCCTTCGAGGTCGAGATAGTTGGTCGGCTCGTCGAGCAGCAACAGGTCCGGCTCGGAAAACAGCACCGCCGCCAGCGCCACGCGCATGCGCCAGCCGCCGGAAAAGGATGAGGCCGGCCGCCGCTGCGCCTCATAGTCGAAGCCGAGACCATCGAGAATGCTCGCCGCCCGCGCTTCCGCCGAATGCGCCTGGATATCGGCAAGCCGCGTCTGGATTTCGGCGATCCGGTGCGGATCGGTGGCGCTTTCGGCTTCCCGCAGCAGCGCCTCGCGCTCCTTGTCCGCCTTCAGCACGATCTCGATCAGCGGCTCCTCGGTGCCCGGCGCTTCCTGCGCCACCTGTCCGATCCGCGCATTCTTCGGGATCGAAACCGAGCCGGTTTCGCTCTCCATCGTGCCGGTGATGATGCGGAACAGCGTCGATTTGCCGGCGCCGTTCTTGCCGACGAGGCCGGCCTTGGTGCCGGCGGGAAGCGAAACCGTCGCCTGGTCGATGAGCAGGCGGCCGGCAATACGGGCGGAGAGGTTGTTGAGCGTAATCATGGCCGGCGTTTTGGCCGATGTTGCCTGAGAAGGCAAGAGTTTGCGGGCAGCCTTGCCGCCGCCCGCGCAATCAGGCCGCGTGCGGCGAATAGAGCCGCGGCGCCCGCGCGCCGATAGCCGACGAGAATACTAGCTGGCCCGGCCGCCCGGTGGCCTTCACCGCCTGCAGCGCCAGTTCCGCCTGGCTGGTGAGATCGGCATCGCCGCTGGCCTGATCGGTCATGGCGATCCCGGCCGAAATCGACACTCTTTCGGGCGTGAAGGCACGCTCGGGAAGGGGAATATCGATCGCCTCGATCGAGGCGCGGATGCGCGCGACGATCGCCTCGGCATTGGCGGCATTCACATCCGAAAACAGAAAGGCCAGTTCGTCGAGCCCGATACGGCTGATGAAATCGTTCTTCTTGATCGACTTGCGAAAGGTCGGCGCAAGCTTCTTCAGCGCCTTTTCCAGGGCGCCGATGCCATAGCGTTCGCCCACGCCGCGCAGACCGTCGACGGACACCACGACCAGCGCCGAAGGCGCGCTCGCAGGTGCGTCGACAAAGAGCGCCGAAAGCCGCGCGGCAAAGGCGGTGCGATTGGGAAAGCCGGTCGAGGCGTCACGCGTCGCGGCCGCCCGCAGCGCATCGATATCGCCCTCCATCGAGGAAAGCTGCGCGGCTGCCTCATCAAGCCGGCCGGCAAAGCGGGTTTCCTCGCGCAGCAGGGTTGCGGCCTGTTCGCGGATCGCCTGCGCCGCGTCGGCGAAATCCGACATGCCGACGACGGGATCGGTCTCCAGGCGCAGTGCAAAATCGGTGAGCTGCCGCACGAAACCCGTCTTGCGCCCGTTCGCCTCGCGCATCGCCACCGAGGCGGCGTTCAAGAGCTTCGCCGCTTCCGCCTGCACCTTGTCGGCATTGAGCGTCGCATGGCTTGCGAGATTGTGGCGAATGCCGAGTTCGTCGATCTTCGCGGGCGACGGCGAGGGTCCGAGCGCGGCCAGTTCGCGGGCAAGCTCCGGGTTGCGCCCCGAAAGCGCCTCGTAGAACAGCGCGTAATTGCGGGGAAGGGGCGAAACGCCGAGATTTGCCATCGCCTGGGCGATCCTGCCCACCACGGCATCGATTTCGGGACGGGCGGGGTTTTTCGCTGTCTGCCTTGGGTTCGTCATCGGCTCGATCCTGCTCGGCGGCCAGTGCGCCGTTTTCCTGTTGTGGGATCAGGGGTAAGCCTTTGACATTTAAAAGAGCGTCAACCAGCCAGGACAGCCGTTCTGCATGGTTAGCAGAGTGCTAGGACCGGTCGATCGCTCACGCCGCATGCCGCCGCCCCTCCGGCGTGCGCTGGAAAAAGGCAAGATCGAGCGAAAGGCTCGGCTTGCCAAGCGAGGTCAGGATCATATGGCACTGGCCGCGATGATGGGTCTGGTGGTTGAAGAGATGGGCAAGGGCCGGCGAGAGCTTTTGCGAGACGGGCGTCGGGTTGCTGACGGGCGTATAGGTGATGGTGCCGCGCAGATCCTCTTCTATCAGCCCGGAAACCCAGTCGATGATCCGGATATCCTCGGCCCGCCGCGCCGCGGCAAGCGCCGCAAAATCCTCGTGCAGCACGGCATCGAGCCGGTTCGGCGCTTCGCCGGTGCCGGTAAAGCGGCGCATCCAGATGCGGTCGGTGGCGAGCAAATGGTTGAGCGTGCCGCAGAGCGAGCCGAAGAAGGCGCCCTTGTTTTCCCGGAATTCATCGTCGCTCAAGGCGGACGCCGCCTCGTAGACCAGCCGGTTCGCCCAGCTGTTGTAGTCCGCCATCATCATGAAGTGGTTGCGCATCGGGTTCTCCTGTTTTGTGCGAGCATAGCCGAAGAGCCGATCGCTTTGGCTGATGCGACAGATGAAATTTGCTGATCGCCGCCCTTTGGCCGAAATCCGGCCGCCACCCCTTGTTTTGCGCCGCGTTGGCGGCTATTGACGCGCCAAATCCACGGATAACCAAGGGAAGTTAGAAAATGGCGATTGAACGCACCTTTTCGATGATCAAGCCGGACGCCACCAAGCGCAACCTCACGGGCGCCATCACCAAGATGCTCGAAGACGCCGGCCTGCGCGTCGTCGCTTCCAAGCGCGTCTGGATGAGCAAGCGCGAAGCCGAAGGCTTCTACGCCGTTCACAAGGAACGTCCGTTCTTCGGCGAACTGGTTGAATCCATGTCTTCCGGCCCGACCATCGTTCAGGTTCTCGAAGGCGAAAACGCCATCCTGAAGAACCGCGAAATCATGGGCGCCACCAACCCGGCAAACGCCGACGAAGGCACCATCCGCAAGGTTCATGCCCTGTCGATCGGCGAAAACTCGGTTCACGGTTCGGACGCTCCGGAAACCGCAGCGATCGAAATCGCCTACTGGTTCTCGGGCACCGAAATCGTCGGCTGATCGCCACCTTCGGTTCGAATACAAAAAAAGGCCGGGCGTCAAAAGCGCCCGGCCTTTTCGTTTTTGCATCAGGCATTGCATTTGGCCGTCTCGAAATGCGCCGGCGCCTTGCCGTCTTTGAACACTTCGGGATTCTTGTCATAGGCTGGGCCGATCACCAGCGGCTTGGCCGGCAAAACGTCCTGATCGAGCGTCGAGGTGACGGTCGTCTTCACCGTCTGCAGAAGATCGCCGTCCGGGCCCTTGAGTTCGATGGTCACCGCATAGGGTTTCTGCTTGCGAACGCAGGTCACGTCAGGACTTTCGAGCACGATCTTTTCCTGCTTGGTAAAGACCTTGCGCTCCAGAAGCAGCGGCTCGCCCCCGGCCGGATTTTCGAAGGTCGCGACCACCACGCTTCCCTCCGGTACCGGCTCCTTCTTGTTCAGCGTCACCATGTAGGTGGCGTAAGCCAGCCGGTAATTGAAGACGAAGATCTTGCCGCTCAACTGCAACGGCTCGTCGCTCGTCTCGCGCTGGCAGGCGGAAAGGGCGAGAAGCCCGAGCAGCATGACCGCAAGGCCGCCACGTCTTACCCCACGGCGCCGCAGGACGCGGGGTCCGGCATATGCCGCGCGATACCCCCCTCTGTCACTGCGTGACATCTCCCCCTCAAGGGGTGAGATTGGCAGGAGGTCGCCTCCCGCTCCCGATCTACCCCCTTGAGGGGGAGATGTCAGCGAAGCTGACAGAGGGGGGTAATGCGGCAAATACCGCGCCACCGACCCGTTCGCCATTTCGGCGCCGCACGATGCAATCTCTCGCCAAATCCTGATCATGACCCTGCCTCCTTCTGTCTGCGATAATGGCGGCTGGCCTTCACCCGGTTGCCGCAGACGGCCATGTCGCACCAGTTGCGGCTCCGGTTGCGGCTGCGGTCGATAAACAGCCATTGGCAATTGGGGCATATCTTCAGCCGCCCGTCGCCGGTTTCGGTCGTGAGCCGAAGCGCCGAATGCGCGGTCGCCGCTTCCAGCGCAACGAAGCCCGGTTCACTCCGCCCTCGCAGCGCCGCCGCCGCCGTCTCCAGCAGGTCAGCCAGCAGATGATCCGATGCCTCACCCTCCACGGCCGCGCGAAAATGCCGGTCGGTCGCCTCGCGCAGGGCAATCAGCAGCGGCCGCCTGTCCGGCACCGTCGGCGCGAGCCGTTCGAAAGTCTCGCCGCAAAGCCGGCTTGCTGCATCCGCAAAGGCATCCATGGCGACGGGATCGGCAAAACGATCGATCCGCCGCGCCGGATCGAAGCGCAGCACGACGGAGTTTGCGACATCCAGCGCCAATGCGCCGCCGGAAAAACGATGGGGTGTCCAGGCAAAGCTCATGGAAAAATTCTAACTGGTAAAACGAATTTTACAAGTTATAATTCATCATCGCCAACGGAACGCGCCATGGCCTATTTCCTACAACAGCTTGCCAATGCGGTTCCCGTCGCAGCACTTTATGCGCTGCTCGCCTTCGGCTATTCCATCGCCTTCGCCGTCACCCGCCGGGCGGATTTGACCTATGGCGCGCTGTTCGGTTTCTCGGGCCAGATCTTCCTGCTTTTCACCGATTTCGCCTTCAATCGACTGTGGCTGGTGCTGCCGGCGTCCCTTGCGCTCGGCGCGCTGGCGGCCCTTGTCTACACGGCCGGCACAGGCATTTTCCTCGGCCGCAGCGTCTTCCGGCGCGTCGTGCTGTTTTCGCCGAATACGGTCATCGTCGTATCGCTGGGCCTCGCCATCGTGCTGATGGAAGTATCGCGCCTTGCCGCCGAAACGCGCTCCATCTGGCTGCCGCCCTTCCTCAACACGCCGCTGGTGCTCTGGGATGACAGTCATTTTCCGGTCACCCTGACGGTCATCCAGTTCATCAACACGTCAGCGATGCTGATCCTCGTCGGCGCCGGCCAGCTTTTCCTGCAACGCTCCGCCTGGGGTCGCCATTGGCGAGCCGTTTCAGATGACGGGAAGGCGGCCGCGCTCTGCGGCGTCGATCCCGCCCGCATCTTCGTCATGGCCTATGGCGCATCGGCGCTGCTGGCTGCCATCGCCGGCATCCTCGCCACCGCCTATTACGGCACGATGGATTTTGGCGCAGGCCTGGTGTTCGGGGTGAAAATCCTGTTCATCGCCGCCATCGGCGGTCAGGCGACGCCGATTCTGGCGGCCGCCGGCGGCGCGCTGATGGGCCTGTCCGAAACCCTCTGGAGCGGTTACGGCCCCATCCTCTGGCGCGATTTCGCGATCTTCAGTTTTCTGGTGCTTTTGCTGGTGCTGACACGCAAGGAACGGGTCCAGCCCTAATCCTTCTTCCACCGATCCCGCGCACTGTCATCGGCATCCTTGGCCGAGACCCAGCCCCCGGCCGTGCCGTCGGTGCCGATTTCCTTCTTCCAGAACGGCGCCGAGGTCTTGAGGAAGTCCATGACGAAATTCGCGCCGTCAAAGGCAGCCTGCCGGTGCGGGGAGGCGGCGACCACCAGCACGATATCTTCCCCCGGCAATATCCGCCCATGCCGGTGAATGGCCGTCAACGCGATCAGCCCGAAACGCACCACGGCCGTCTCGCAGACCCGCCGTATCTCCGCTTCGGCCATGCCGGGATAATGTTCGAGTTCCAGCGCCCCGAGCGTACCCGCCTCATCACGGCAGAGCCCGGAAAAGGTGACGATCGCACCGACGTCCCCGCGCCCTTCGGACATGGCTGCCACTTCCGCGGCCAGATCGAAATCCTGCCGCTGAACCCGCACGGAAATCGCCGGGCCGGTCATGGCTCAGCCACCCGTCATCGGCGGAAACAACGCGATCTCGCGCGCCCCGGCAATCGGTTCGTCGTGCTCCACATGCTCCTGATTGATGGCGACGCGGATGACGTTTTCATGTTCCAGCGCCATCTCATAGTCTTCGCCCAGCGTCTTGAGATGATTCAACAAGTCACCCGCCGTCACCACGCTGTCGGGCAGCGCGATCTCTTCCTCGTCCTTGCCGATCCGCTCGCGCACCCAGGCGAAATAGACGAGCCTCACCGTGCTCATTCGTCGATCACATGCTTGAGGCCGGCGCGGAAATAGTCATAGCCGGTGTAGAGCGTGATGGCCGCTGCGATCCAGAGCAGCAGGATGCCCATCTCGGTGGTGTAGGGCAGCACCTTGTCGCCGGCGGGACCGGCGAGCAGGAAGGCGATCGCAAACATCTGCAGCGTCGTCTTCCACTTGGCGATGCGCGTCACCGGCACGCTGACCTTCAGCGCCGCCAGATATTCCCGCAGGCCAGACACGAGGATTTCGCGGCACAGAATGATGATCGCAGCCCAGATCGACCAGCCGGCAATCGTGCCGTCGGCGGCGACCAGCAGCAGCACCGAGGCGACCAGCAGCTTGTCGGCGATCGGGTCCAGCATGCGGCCGATATTGGAGGTCTGGTTCCAGATGCGGGCGAGGTAGCCGTCGAGATAATCAGTGATCGAGGCGATGGCAAAAATGACCAGCGCCGTCCACCGCGCGAAATCGGAACTCTGCAGCCGGCCTTCGACGAAGAAGCAGAGAACGATCAGCGGAACGGCGAGGATACGGCCATACGTGAGCAGGTTCGGTATGTTATAGGCGGCAGGCGTGGACATCGAATTTCTGTTCTCTGGGAGGTGTGGCGACAGATGAGGCCTTTATGACCGTAAGGTCAACCGGTCGGCGTAAAATCAGGATGAATTATGACAGGATTTATCTGAATGCAGTGTGAACCTGTCAAATGCCGGGCCGCCTACATCGGCTACGCGAAAAATCTTCGACTTCACGACAACGTGAAGACGAGCGCACGTGCAAGTATGCGCTTTGAAACGTTTGCCTGATATGAAAAAAATCCCCTAATATTTTGGGGTTTTGTGAAACAGATAGCCGTGACCATGGAACAATCCGCCCTTATCGATCGCATCTATGAAGCCGCCGTCATTCCGGAACTGTGGCCGGATGTCTGCGACCGGCTGGCGGCTGCGGTCGATGGTTATGCAACCTGCGTTCTCGGCATGGCTCCGGACGGAACCGCACGCTGGGTTTCCTCCGAGCGCATTGAGGAACCCCTGACGGTCTATTCGAAAAGCGAGCTTCGTTTCGAAAATCCACGTCCCGAGCGTTCGATGCGCCTGTTTCCGTTCGCCTTCGCGCGCGATGTCGATGTCATGACGATGGAGGAGATCGAGCACGATCCGATCTACAACACCTTCCTGCGCCCCGCCGGCGTCGGCTGGAGCATGGGCAGCGCCCTGCCGGAACCCTCCGGCCATACCCTGATCTTCGATTTCATGCGCCAAATCGACCGCGGTCCCTTCGAGGGCCGCCATCTCGATATCGTCAACGGCCTGAAGGGCGATCTGGCGCGGGCGGCGCTGGTCTCCTCGCGGATGATCTTCCAGCAGGCACGCTCGATCGCCAATGCCCTGTCGATCGTCGGCCTGCCGGCTGCGGTCGTCGGGGAGACCCAGCAGGTCCTCGCCATGAACGAGGAGATGGAGGCGCTCAGCCCCCGCATCCGCACCGGCGCGCAAAACCGCCTGTCGCTCGATCAGCCGGCCGCAAACCAGCTGCTGCAGCAGTGCTTCGATATTCTGAAAGGCAGCGACGGCCCGCGCGTGCAATCGCTGCCGATGGCGGCAACGCCCGACGCTTCGGCCATGGTGCTGCATGTGCTGCCGGTGCGCCGTAACGCCCGAGACATCTTTTCCCGCGGCCTCGCCGTGGTGCTGGCCACCCCCGTCGGCCCCGGCGGCCCGCCGAGCATCGGCGTGCTTTCGGGCCTGTTCGACCTGACGCCGGGTGAAGCCCGCGTCGCCCGCGAACTCGCGACCGGTGTCGGCATCGAGACGGTGGCGGCGACGCTGACCCTCAGCATCGAAACCGTGCGCAGCTACTTGAAGCGAATCTTCCTGAAAACCGGAACCCGCCGCCAGCCGGAGCTTGTCGGCCTGCTCGGGGGATTGGGGCGGATCGGGGTTTGATTGGGGGCTACTTGCCCCCATCCTCATGAAAATGATCATAAACCAGCTTCGCCACCGAAGCCGAAATCCCTGCGACGGACATCAGATCGTTGATCCCCGCCCGCGATACGGCCTTGGCCGTCCCGAAGTGATGCAGCAGTGCCCGCTTGCGGGTCGGCCCGATACCGCCGATCTCGTCGAGCGGGTTTTTCACCATCTCCTTCTTCCGCCGTGCCCGATGCGAGCCGATGGCGAAACGGTGCGCCTCATCCCGCAGCCGCTGGATGAAATACAGCACCGGATCGCGCGGCGGCATGGTGAAGCTTTCCCGCCCCGGCGGAAAGAACCGTTCGCGCCCGGCATCGCGGTCGACACCCTTGGCGACGCCGATGGCCACGACGCAATCCTCGATATCGAGTTCTTTCAGGATGGCGCGAACCGCCGTCATCTGCCCTTGGCCGCCATCGATCAGGATCACATCCGGCCATGCCGGAAAGGCCTGATCCTCTGAAGGTTGCGCGGAGCGATCCGGCTTTCCCTCTTCCTTCAAGAGCCGTGAAAACCGCCGCGTCATCACCTCGCGCATCATGCCGAAGTCGTCGCCCGGCGTGATGTCGGTCGATTTGATGTTGAACTTGCGATACTGGCCTTTGACGAAACCTTCCGGCCCCGCCACCACCATGCCGCCGACGGCATTGGTGCCCATGATATGCGAGTTGTCGTAAATCTCGATCCGCTGCGGCACCCGCTCCAGCTTGAAGGTCTCGGCGAAACCCTGCAGCAACCGCGATTGCGAGGCGGTTTCGGCGAGCTTCCTTCCATGCGCTTCGCGCGCATTGGCGACGGCATGATCGACAAGGTCCTTCTTCTCGCCCCGCTGCGGCACGGCGATGGCAACCTTGTAGCTCGATTTTTCCGAAAACGCCTGCGCCAGCAGTTCCTGCTCCTCCACCTGCTCGCACAGCAAAATCTGCCGCGGGCAGGGCTTGTCGTCATAGAACTGCGCCAGAAACGCGCTCAGCACCTCGGAAGACGTCAGCGCCGGATCGGCCTTGGGGAAATAGGCGCGGTTTCCCCAGTTCTGTCCGGTGCGGAAGAAGAACACCTGGATGCAGGAAACCCCGCCCTCGTGATGGATCGCAAAGACATCGGCTTCCTCGACGCCGGCCGGATTGATGCCCTGGTGGCTCTGTACATGCGAGAGCGCCGCCAGCCGGTCGCGATAAAGAGCTGCCCGCTCGAAATCGAGATTTTCGGAAGCCTCGCTCATGGCGGATGCGATGGTTGCCTTCACCGCCTGGCTTTTGCCGGAAAGGAAATCCTTGGCTTCGGTTACAAGCTCGGCATAGCCCTCATCGGAAATCTCGCGGGTGCAGGGGGCGGCACAGCGCTTGATCTGATGCAGCAGGCAGGGCCGCGTCCGCGTCTCGAAAACGCTGTCGGTGCAGGTGCGCAAAAGAAAGGCGCGCTGCAGTGAGTTGATCGTGCGCCCGACCGCGCCGGCGGACGCGAACGGCCCGAAATAATCGCCCTTGCGGCTGCGCGCCCCGCGATGCTTGTAAAGCGCCGGCGCCCGGCTGTCGCCGGTCACGAGGATATAGGGAAACGACTTGTCGTCACGAAGCAGCACGTTGAAGCGCGGGCGCAACCGCTTGATCAGGTTGGCTTCCAGCAGCAGCGCTTCGATCTCGGTGCGGGTGGTGACGAATTCCATGTTCGCCGTCTCGCGCACCATGCGGGTCAGGCGGTTGGAATGCACGCGTCCCTGCGCGTAGTTGCTGACGCGCTTCTTCAGGCTGCGCGCCTTGCCGACATAAAGCACGTCGCCCGCCTCGTTGAACATGCGGTAGACGCCCGGACTGTTCGGCAAAAGCTTGACGAAGGCCTGGATCAACTCGGCGCCGCGCAGCGTGTGGTCGAACTCACCGGCTTCGGCCCAGTCGATCGCCGGCACGGCTTCGGGCAGGTCGTTTTCAACCTCGATCAGGTCGTCTTCATCGGCGGCATTCTCGTCGTACAGGATGCCGCCATCGTTCGGCGTGCGTCCGCTCATTCCACGATCTCCAATATATCGGGCGTTTCCCAGGCCAGATGCTGGCCGCCATCGAGAGCGATCATCTGCCCGGTGATCGACGGCGTCTCGAACAAGAAGCGGATGGTCCGCCCGAATTCCGAAAGCTCCGGTCCGGCCCTGAGAATCAGGGCCTCCACCTGTGCCTCGAAGTCGGACTGGTTTTGCCGCTCGTTCGGCAGCGTCGGCCCCGGCCCGATGCCGTTGACGCGAATGGTCGGGGCAAGCGCCTGCGCCATCGTCGTCGTCGCCATCAAGAGCGCCGCCTTGGACAGCATATAGGAATAAAATCGCGGATTGGGAGCCCAGACCCGCTGGTCGATGATGTTGACGATCAGCCCGCCATGGCCCTGCGGCATTTGTGCCGCAAAATCCCGCGCCAGGATCGACGGCGCCTTCACGTGCAGGTCGAAATGCCGGTCCCAGATGTCTTCGTCGAAATCGGAAACGCTGTCCTTGCGGAAGATCGAGGCGTTGTTGACGAGCAGCCCGATCGGTCCGATCGCCTCAACAGCTTCGCCCATCAGCCGGCCGGCAGCCTTGCTGTCCGTCAGGTCTGCAACAACGGCGGCCGCCTTGCCGCCCTGCCTGCGAATGTCGGCGGCCAGCGCCTCGGCTTCGTCGCGGCCCTGGTGGGCGTGGATCGCCACGGCAAAGCCATGGGCAGCCAGATCCTCGGCGATCGCCTTGCCGATGCGACGGGCGCTGCCGGTGACGAGGGCGGTTTTCAGCGGTTTTCTCAAGGCCGGTCCGTTTGCGAGATTCGAAACTTCTATCGATCGCAAGATATAGGTGGAGAGGCCGATGAGTGAAACCGCGAATGCACAATGGTTTCGAAAAAATTAACGGCTGTAACAGACGTTGAGCTAAAAGAGAGCAGTTGAAGTATAGATATGTTTATTCTTTCTTCATGGTTAACAAATAGCCTGTGGCCGTGAAGCAACATCGAATTTCGGACATCCTTATGCCACCAAAATTTCATATTTTGGCTCTGGAGAATCCTCATTTGGTGTCCAATTTCAGCTCAACCGGGCGGGGTTAAATGTAATTGCCGGTGTGCCGATCCGGACCAAAAGGGGTCCTCTGGTCGCCGGCCTGAAAGGAGAATTTGTATGCGTACTCTTATCACCACCCTCATGGCATCGGCTGTGACCCTCATCACCTTCTCGGCCGTTCAGGCTGCCGACGCGATCGACGAAGTTCCGGCTGCTCCGGCTGCGGAATATTCCGAGCCGGTCGTCAAGAACTGGTCGGGCGCCTATGTCGGTGGTACCGCCGATTGGTCCCACGGCCAGTTCGACGCCACCGGCGGCCGCGGCGCTGCTGCCTTTGGCGGCGGCCTCTACGGCGGCTACAACATGCAGAGCGGCCAGATCGTTTACGGTGCGGAAGCCGACGTGAACTACAGCGGCAACGATGCGACCAACCCGACCCGTACCATGGAGCAGGGCGTCAACGGCTCGCTGCGCGGCCGCGTCGGTTACGACCTGAACCCGGTTCTCGTCTACGGTACGGCCGGCGTCGCCGCTACCGACGTCAAGGCCAAGGAAGGTGGTTCTTCCGACAGCAAGACCCTGTTCGGCTGGACGGCCGGTGCCGGTGCCGAAGCCTTCGTGACCGACAACGTGACGGCGCGTATCGAATACCGCTACACCGACTACCAGAAGAAGGACTTCGACCTGCCGAGCGGCAACGTCTCGTCGGGTTACGACGCACACAGCGTTCGTGTCGGTATGGGCGTGAAGTTCTGATCTTCGGGTTCTTCCCAAAGACGAAAAGGCCGGAGCGATCCGGCCTTTTTTGTATTCTCAATCCTGCTTCTTGGCGCGGGCAGGGCGCTTCGCCGCCGCCTTCGCGCTGTTCAGCGCCACGGCCGCGCGAACAAGACCCTTCAGCGCTTCCGCGTCGATTTCCTCGCCCTCACGCACATCGATCGCCCGCCGCACATTGCCGTCGAGGCTGGAGTTGAAAAGCCCCTTCGGGTCTTCCAGCGAAGCACCATTGGCAAAGGTCATCTTCACGACGCTCTTGTAGGTCTCGCCGGTGCAGATAATCCCGTCATGCGACCACACGGGCACGCCGCGCCACTTCACCTCCTCGATCGCCTCCGGGTCGGCCTCGCGGATGATGCTGCGGATTTTCGCAAGCGTATCCCCGCGCCAGCCGCCAAGCTCGGCAATCTTCCGATCGATCAACTCCGATGCAGCACTTTCCGTCATTCCAGTTCCTCCAAATTCGACATGCGTTCGCCCCGGCTTCGGCAGGTAGGGTCCTGCCGCTCCTTGTCGAGGGACGAAGCCGTCAGGCCTTGAACTTGCCGTAGTCGGGAAACTGCTTTTCGAATTTCTTCGGCCAGTTCTTCAGCTTCGGCCGGCCGCGCTGCCATTCGCCGCTGAAGCGCAGCTCGATATAGCGCAGCATGGCCGCCAGCGCGAAATGTCCGCCATGCAGCTTGGCCGCCGTCTTCGGCAGGTTGGCTTCGAGATAGTCGAGCCCGCGCACCACCTTTTCCCACTGCTTGTCGATCCACGGCTGATGGATCTTTTCCGGCGGATGGATGCGCTTCTCGTAGACGATGGCCAGCAGGCTGTCGCAGATGCCGTCGCAGAGCGCTTCGAGGATTTCGACATCGGTGCGCTTTTCCGCATTGCGCGGATAAAGCTTGCCCTTCGTTTCCCGGTCGATGAAGTGCATGATCGTCCTGCTGTCATAGATCGCCTTGCCGTCATTGGTGATCAGCGTCGGGATCTTGCCGAGCGGATTGTTGGCGATCAGTTCGGGCGGGTTGGAGGCCGTGTCGGTCAGCACGCTTTCGGCGGTAATGCCGGCGTAGTGGGCGGCCATGCGCACCTTGTTGGAATAGGGGGAGGCGGGCGAATAGAGAATTTTCATCGCGTCGGCTTTCTGTTCGGCTTCATCAAAGGGCAGGCAACGTCAGCGACCGCGCCCGGCAGCCGCCACGGTCGACGTCCGGGCAGGGGCGAAACCCAAGGTCACGGTTCATGCAGATACGGATTTCATCGAGCTGGCCGGAAGAGCAGGTGACAGCGATCGCTCCGGTGCTCAGGCCCGGATTGGCGGCGATGAGATCGGCCTCGATTTCCTGCGGCGATGCCTTCGCCGTCCGGTTCCCGGATTTCAGCTCCGGCGGAAGCCGGAGCTTTTGCCACGCCGCCCGCATCACGGCGAAATAATCCTTCTGCCCGAGCCCCGAGCAGGTCCCATGCTTGCGCCATTCATGGCCGATCAGCCCCATGGAGGGCATGATATCGAACATCTGCCGCCCCAGCGCTTCCGGCACCCGGTCGCTATCGCGGCTGCGGCAGAATTCCGGGTAGCCGCTTTCGTTCTGCGGCCAGAGGCCATGCACGATCAGCCCATGATTGCGCGAGGTATCGCATTGCATGGTCTTGCCGTTCGGATCGTTTTCCCCGCACCAGCTCGGCGACCAGGAGAGCGACAGCACGTAGAAATCGAAACCGCTGCCAAGTGGCACCGTCGCGGCCTTTTCAGGTTTCTTCTCTGTGCTGGTTGAAACAATCGGCGTCGGCGCCGTCTTCTTCGCGCCGTCATCCTCGCCGCTGCATCCGGCAAGCAGAAGCGCTATGAGGGCGGTTGCGAGGATTTTTGATTTCATCGAGGAGGCTCCCGAACCATGGCTACCCCATATGGAAAGGCGAGGGAAGGGCGGTTTGCGCCCTCAATTCTCCTCGACCGTTTCCCCCCGCAGCCAGAAACTGCGGCCCGAGGCAAACTTGTCCTGCGCCAGCCGTCCCTTCAGGAACGGCAGCAGCACATCCAGTTCCCCCTTAAGTGTAAAGGGCGGATTGACCACGATCAGCCCCGAACCGGAAAGCCCGGTCGTCTCCCGCTCGCTGCGCACGGAAAGCTCGGCACACAGCATCTTCGGAATATTCAGCGCCTGCAAATCCTCATGAAACTTGCGGATCGGCGCTCCCTGCTTCAGCGGATACCACAGGCAGAACACGCCTCCTGAAAACCGCCGCCAAGCCTTGGCGAGCCCCTCCACCAGCCGGTCATATTCCCCGGCAATCTCAAACGGCGGATCGACCAGCACCAGCCCGCGCTTCTCTTTCGGCGGCAGATGCGCGCCGAGCGCCAGCCAGCCGTCGAGTTCGGTGACCCGGCTCTGGAAATCGCCGTCGAACAGCCGGTGCAGCGTCTCATAGTCGTCAGGATGAAGTTCCATCGCCGAAAGCCGGTCCTGCGGCCGCATCAGCATGCGCGTCAGCTTCGGCGAGCCCGGATAGAGCTTGATGCGGCCGTCGGGATTGAGATCGCGCACAGCTTCGAGATAGGGCGCAAGGATCGCTGCGACATCGCCCGGCAAAGGCTTTTCCAAAAGCCGCCCGATGCCGTCCACCCATTCCCCGGTCTTCTGCGCTTCCTCGCTGGAAAGATCGTAAAGCCCGATCCCGGCATGGGTATCGAGCACCCGGAACGCCTTGTCCTTCTGCTTGAGATAGGTGACGAGCCGCGCCAGCACCGCATGCTTCAGCACGTCGGCGAAATTTCCTGCATGATAGATGTGCCGGTAGTTCATTCGCCCTGCTGATCGTTCCGATGAATTGTTGATATGGATGCGGATTGGCCCTTTGAGAGCCTTTGGCCTTGTCCTATAGAAAACCCATGAACGTTGCGACCCCCATCAAGAGAGAAAAGTCCGTCGGCCACACGGTCTGTCCCCACGACTGTCCGTCCGCCTGCGCATTGGAAGTCGACCTGACGGCGGAGGGCCGCATCGGCCGCGTGCGTGGCTCCGCCGCCAATACCTATACGGCCGGCGTCATCTGCGCCAAGGTGGCCCGCTATTCCGAGCGCATCTACCATCCCGGCCGCCTGATGGTGCCCCGGCGCCGCCTCGGCGCCAAGGGCGATGGCCGCTGGCAGGAAATCTCCTGGGAAGCCGCCCTCGACGAAATCGCCGATGCCTTCGTGAAAGCTGAGCAGGCCCACGGCTCCGAAGCGATCTGGCCCTATTTCTACGCCGGCACCATGGGCCAAGTGCAGCGCGATTCGATCGAACGCCTGCGCCATGCCAAGCGCTATTCCGGCTTCTTCGGCTCGATCTGCACCAATCCGGCCTGGACTGGCCTTGCCATGGCGATCGGCTCGCTGCGCGGGCCTGATCCGCGCGAGATGGCGAAGTCCGATTGCGTGGTCATCTGGGGTACCAATGCGGTCTCGACCCAGGTCAATGTCATGACCCACGCCGTCAAGGCCCGCAAAGAGCGCGGCGCCAAGATCGTCG
Source organism: Rhizobium sp. Root1212 (assembly GCF_001424985.1). GTDB lineage: Bacteria > Pseudomonadota > Alphaproteobacteria > Rhizobiales > Rhizobiaceae > Pararhizobium. Next base: position 133,849 of record NZ_LMDA01000001.1, on the reverse strand, counting down.
TCATCGACATCTACGACAACCCGACGGTCAAGCAGGCCGATATGGGCCTCGTCCTCAAGCCCGGCACCGATGCGGCCTTGGCCTGCGCCGTCATGCACGTCGCCTTCCGTGACGGCTATGCCGACCGCGCCTATCTCGCCCGCTACGCCGACGATCCCGCCGGCCTCGAAGCCCACCTGAAAACCCGCACCCCCGAATGGGCCTCCGCGATCACCGGCCTGTCGGTGGAGGAAATCGAAGCCTTCGCCAAACTCGTCGGCACGACCAAGAAGAGCTATTTCCGCCTCGGCTACGGCTTCACCCGCCAGCGCAACGGCGCGGTCGCCATCCACGCGGCAGCCTCGGTGCCGACCGTGCTCGGCTCCTGGCAATACGAAGGCGGCGGCGCCTTTCACACCAACAACGACGTCTTCCGTTTCGACAAGCGCGAACTGATGGGCACGGCGATGGTCGACCCGGATATCCGCATGCTCGACCAGTCGCAGATCGGCCGCGTGCTGACCGGCGATGCCGAGGCCCTGCGCCACCGCGGCCCGGTGACGGCGTTGCTGATCCAGAACACCAACCCCGTCAACGTCGCCCCCGAACAGCGACTGGTGAAAAAGGGCTTCCTGCGTGACGACCTCTTCGTCGCCGTGCACGAGCAGTTCATGACCGATACGGCCAAGGTCGCCGATATCGTGCTGCCCGCCACCATGTTCCTGGAGCATGACGATCTCTATCGCGGCGGCGGTCACCAGCATATCCTGCTCGGCCCCAAGGTCGTCGAGCCGCCATCAACGGTGCGCACCAATCTCTTCGTCATCGAGGAACTGGCAAAGCGCCTCGGCGTCGCCGACCGCCCCGGCTTCGGCCTCACCGAGCGCGAGCATATCGGCCACATCCTCGTCAATTACGGCCTGGGCTTCGAAGAGCTGAAGCGCGAGAAATGGCTGGATATCCAGCCCGATTTCGACACCGCCCACTTCGTCCACGGTTTCGGCCACCCGGATGGAAAATTCCGCTTCAAGGCAGACTGGACCGGCACACCCGCCCCGAACCGCCCGCCCAAAGCCCTCGGCGTCTTCGGCCCGCACCAAGACCTGCCGGAATTCCCCGATCACGTCGATCTGATCGAAGTCGCGGACGAAACCCACCCCTTCCGTCTCGCGACCTCGCCGGCGCGCTCCTTCCTCAATTCCACCTTCGCCGAGACCCCGTCTTCGGTGCAGAAGGAAGTCCGCCCCGAAGCGATGATCCACCCGGAAGACGCGGCAAGCCTCGGCATCGCCGATGGCGATATCGTCCATCTGGGCAACACCAGAGGCGACATCCGCCTGCATGCGAAGATCGGCGGCGGCGCCCGCCGCGGTGTCGTCATCGCGGAAGGCCTCTGGCCCAACGACGCCCATCTCGATGGCGAAGGCATCAACGTTCTGACGGGGGCCGACGCGGTCGCGCCCTATGGCGGCGCGGCCTTCCACGACAACAGAATCTGGCTGCGCAAGGACCCGGCATGACGAAATTCAAGGATGCGGCGATCGAGATACTCAAGGACGAGACGCTCTCGAAAAACTGGTACCACCTGCGCAACGTCACCTTCAATTACACCGGCTCCAACGGCCAGACGAAGACGCTGAAGCGCGAGGTCTACGACCGCGGCAACGGCGCGACGATCCTGCTCTACGACCCGAAGCGCGACAGTGTCATCCTCGTGCGCCAGTTCCGCATGCCCGCCCATCTCAACGGCCACCCAGGCTGGCTGCTCGAAACACCCGCCGGCCTGCTCGACGGCGACAACCCGACGGAAGCCATTCGCCGCGAGGTGGTCGAGGAAACCGGCTATGTGGTGAAGGACGTCCTTCCGGTCTTCCAGTCCTTCATGTCCCCCGGCGCCGTCACCGAGATCATCCACTTCTTCGCCGCCGTCATCGACGTGACCGAGCGCGCGGAAGAGGGGGGCGGTGCCGCCCACGAGGACGAGGATATCGAAGTGCTGGAAGTGCCGCTCGCGGAAGCGATGGCGATGATCGAAACCGGCGACATCTGCGACGGCAAGACGATCATGCTCCTGCAATGGGCGATGCTGAACAAGGGGAAACTGGGCGGCTGAGAGCCTGCCGCTTGTTGCTTCTCCCCGCCTGCGGGGAGAAGGTGCCCGAAGGGCGGACGAGGTGCCGTCTACGCCGTTCCGACCTCTATCCGCCCCCGCACGGCGAGAGGCCGCTACTCCCAGGACCGCTGGTTCTTCGGCAACCGCCCTGTCGGATCGATCACCGTCACGGCATTCGTCTCACCCGTATTCCACCGCCACAGCACCAGATTGTGAAACTCCGCCCGCGCTCCATTGGCAAAGGACGGCACGATGATCCCGTTCATCGCCCCATGCAGCCGGTCATAGACACCCCAGGACCCCGGCCGCTTTCCCTCCGAAAGATCGCTTGCCCAGGCGGCGCTCATTTCTTCGAGCGTTACGCCATGCGCCGCCCGCCCGGTCTCGCCCCCGAGATCGGCAATCCCATCGCAATCGACATCATAGGCGCAGATCGTCAGCGGCTGTAGCCGATGGCCGAAACCTTGCGCGGCCTCTGTCACCGCTCCATCGATACTGAGTGCAAGATAAAGCGCCGGCACATCCTTGGGATTGAATCGCGCACCGCGAATGGCCGCTCCCTCGCCTGAAAGCGGGCTGAAGGCCCAGCGCGGATCATGGGCGCGGTAGCAGGTCTGCGTCAGCCTCAAGCAAAGCCGCCAAGCGCAATATGATCGAGATAGTCGCGCAAGGCCGAGGCCTTGCCGCTCTTGACGATGCTTTCAGCCGTGCGACCCCCGAAGGCGGGCAGGGGCTCGGCCCGATACCAGGCCAAAGCCTGCCGGTCCCCGCCGGCCCAGCCCGCGATGCGATGCAGGATTTCCGCCATCTCGGCGATCCGCGCCGTCACGAAAGGTCCCTGCGCCCGCGACTTGCGGTGCAGCGTCGAAGCCGGAATGCCGGCCGTCTCAGCCAGTTCCCGCTTTGAAATACCCAGACGCTCCGAAACCGCCTCCAGCTCAAGAGGCGGCTCAAATCGCATATGTCGAGCATGGGTCATGTCAGTCACCTGTACGGTTTTATCGTACAAAATGTATGACATGAGCCCCCGGAAGTAAAGGGCGGGAACCTGTATGGACAGGCTCCCGCCCCAAATGGCTAGAAGCTCGCCTTCAATCCAACCCGCACCGCCATTGTTTGGTAGGATGCGCCGGCGGCGTCCTTGCTGCCGTCCTTCAGGCCGCTGGTCGTCTCGGTAACAGACATGTCGCCGCGCTTGCGGAAGACCTTTTCGTAGGAGCCCGCAACAAAGAGCGATGCCGCATCCGTCAGATGGTAAGCCGCTTCGACATTCAGCATCACCACCGGCGCCGCATCCATGTCGTCATAGAAGCGCAGGCTGCGCAGCCAGTGGTCGTCGATATCGTTGATGCCGAAGGTGAAGCCGCCCTTAGCGCCGCCGGATAGGGTGAAGCGGTCGAAACTGGTCGCGCCGTCGATCCCCGCGAAAATGACCGGAATTTTCTGCCGGTAGCTGATCACGCGCTCGCCGTCGTCGAATTCGCCGATCGTATCGCGCGGCGTGAGGGCGCTGTAGATGTAGGAACCGCCATAGGCGTCCCATTTCACATCGGAATATTTGAAGCCGGCATTGATCCCGAACGATTTCTGCTCGTCCGAATAAAGACGGCGGCCGATTTCGATGGAGCCGGCGAAGTAATGGGCAAGTCGGGTATCCGGGCTGATGGAGCGGTCGCTCCAGCCGTCCATGCCGGTGTTGACGTAGTTCGGGGCGATCCAGTCGTAATCGACCATATGGCCGTCGCCATTGGCGCCGATATCGACAGTCGCCTTCACAGACCAGTCCGGCGTCAGCTCGGCCAGCGCGGTGCCGCTATAAAGCACGACGCCTTTGCTCTCCCAGTCGAGCTGACTCATCTTGTGAGCGCCTTCGTAGACATATTCCTTTGCTTCGATGTTCATCAGGCCGATGGAACCGCTGAAGCTGAAGCGTCCGTCGTCGAAGCTGGCTGCGGCCGTATCCGCCGCGTGGCCGGAACCGGTGGAAGCCATGAGACAGGCAATCGAAACGAGAAGAATACGCATATCTGAAAATCCGCTGCTGATTGAAATTGCAGCGGATTGGTACGTATTCGTTTTCTAGTGACAAGGCGCCAGTCAGATGCGCCCTAATTTGGATAGGCTTTATGGGGCGGGATCAGCTTCCGACCCGCACCGCCTTGCCATTTTCCATCCGCACCTGGCCTTCGGCAAGCAACCGCAGCGCCTGCGGATAGGTGCGGTGCTCGACAGTCAGCACCCGCGCCGCCAGCATTTCCGGCGTATCGCCGGCCAGAACCGGAACCTCGGCCTGCAGGATCACCGGCCCTTCATCCATGCCTTCGGTCACGAAATGCACGGTGCAGCCTGCCCTCTCATGGCCCGCCTCGATCGCCCGCCGATGGGTGTCGAGCCCCGGAAACAGCGGCAGCAGGGAAGGGTGGATGTTGATGATCTTGCCCTCGTGCCGGCTGATGAAGTTGCCGGAGAGCAGCCGCATATAGCCCGCAAGGCAGATGATATCCGGTGAAAGCGCGTCCAGCGCATCGAGGATCGCCGCCTCATGGGCGTCCTTGCTGGCAAAATCCTTGCGCACGAAGCTCATCGTGCGGATGCCGAGGGCCTCCGCCTTGGCAAGCCCGCCGGCATCGGCCTTGTCGGAAATCACGGCGACGATCTCCGCCGGAAAGTCCGCCGTTTCCGTCGCCTTGGCAAGCGCCAGCATGTTCGAACCGCCGCCGGAGATGAACACGACGACACGCTTTCGGGTAGTCGCTAATGTCATAGGGCAAGCGTGCCCTTGTAGATCGTGCCCGCAGCACCTTCCTCACGCGCCACCATGCGGCCGAGCGTGAACACGGTTTCGCCCTCCGCCGCCAGCACCGCCGCAACCTTCTCGGCCTCTTCATCCGGCACGACGGCGATCATGCCGACGCCGCAGTTGAAGGTGCGCAACATTTCCTTGGCTTCGACGCCACCGGTCCTGGAAAGCCAGGAAAACACAGCCGGCGCCTTCACCGCGTCGAGATCGATCTCGGCGGCCAGATGCTTCGGCAGCACGCGCGGAATATTTTCGGGAAAACCGCCGCCGGTGATATGCGCCAGCGCCTTGATCGCGTCCGTCTCGCGGATCGCCTTGAGCAACGGCTTCACATAAATCTTGGTCGGCGTCATCAAAAGATCGGCCAGCGTCCCGTCACCGAACGGCGCGGGCGCATCCCAGCCGAGGCCGGAAAGCGCGACGATCTTGCGCACCAGCGAATAGCCGTTGGAATGCACGCCGGAAGAGGCGAGCCCGAGGATCACATCGCCCTCGGCGATATCGCCCGCCGGCAGCAACTGCCCACGCTCTGCGGCGCCGACGGCGAAACCGGCAAGATCGTAATCGCCGCCCGAATACATGCCCGGCATTTCCGCCGTCTCGCCGCCGATCAGCGCGCAGCCCGCCTGTCGGCAGCCATCGGCGATGCCGCCGACGATCGCCGCACCCTGGTCCGGGTCAAGCTTGCCGGTCGCGAAGTAATCGAGGAAGAACAGCGGCTCGGCACCCTGCACCACGAGATCGTTGACGCACATGGCCACGAGGTCGATGCCGACCGTATCGTGCTTGTTGGCGTCGATGGCGATCTTCAGCTTCGTGCCGACGCCGTCATTGGCGGCCACCAGCACCGGATCGGTAAAGCCCGCAGCCTTCAGGTCGAACAGCCCGCCGAAGCCGCCGATCTCGCCGTCGGCACCCGGACGGCGCGTCGAGCGCACATGCGGCTTGATCTTTTCCACCAGCAGGTTTCCGGCATCGATATCGACCCCCGCATCGCTATAGGTCAGACCGTTCTTACCCGCCTCACTCATGGCTTTCGTCTCCACTGGCTTTTGATCCGGTTGCGATTGACATGGGTGCGGCTGAAGCGCAAGCGCCAGCGGCCGGCAAAGGCCGTTTTTTCACCGTTTTGCCCGGTTTGCCCGGCTGTTTTCCGGGCGAGGCTTGACCCTGCTTGCCGCTGCATCCTATCTCCTGAACGAACGTAAAAAGGCGGAAAAAAGCGGCATGAACGGCAACGACACCTCCGGCGGCGGCAACAGGCTGCAGAAACAGGTCCTTTTCTGGGGCCTGTGCTTCCTGCTGTTCGTCGCCTTCCTCGCTGTGTTCAGCTCAATCCTCCTGCCTTTCCTGGCCGGGATGGCGCTCGCCTATTTCCTCGATCCGGTCGCCGACCGGCTGGAGCGCCTCGGCCTCAGCCGCCTGATGGCGACCATCGTCATCCTCATCGCCTTCGTCGTCGTCTTCGTGCTCGGTCTCGTGATCATCATCCCGATCATCGCCTCTCAGGCCGCCGATTTCATCCAGCGCGTGCCGGGCTATACGACGAAGCTGCAGGAACTGCTGCTCGACGCCAATTCCCGGCTGGTGCCGGATTGGCTGGCGAGCCAGCTGGGCTCCGTCAAGCAGAATGCCATGAAGATCCTGGAGCAGGGCGCCGGTTTCGTCGTTACGCTGTTCCAGCAGATCTGGAGTTCCGGCGTCGCACTTCTCGATATCATCTCGCTCCTCGTCGTCACCCCGGTCGTCGCCTTCTATATGCTGCTCGATTGGGACCATATGGTGGAGAAGGTCGATAGCTGGATACCGCGCGATCATGTCGAGACGGTGCGCGAGATCGCCCGCGATATGGACCAGACCATTGCCGGCTTCATCCGCGGGCAGGGCTCTCTCTGCATCATCCTCGGCCTCTATTACGGCACCCTGCTGTCGCTGGTGGGCCTCAATTTCGGCCTGCTGATCGGGCTTTTCGCCGGCATGATCAGCTTCATCCCCTATGTGGGCTCGATGGTCGGCCTGGTGCTGGCGCTCAGTGTCGCGCTGGTTCAGTTCTGGCCGGATTATGTCGATATTGGCCTCGTGCTCGCGGTGTTCTTCTCCGGCCAGTTTCTGGAAGGCAATATCCTGCAGCCACGCCTCGTCGGCAAAAGCGTCGGCCTGCATCCGGTCTGGCTGATGTTCGCGCTGCTTGCCTTCGGCGCCCTTTTCGGCTTCGTCGGCCTGCTGATCGCGGTGCCGGCGGCAGCCGCCATCGGCGTGCTTGTGCGCTTCGGCATCGGGCGCTACCTTCAAAGTGCGCTTTACCGCGGCCACGCGGTGAAGGTGGAGCCGGCGCCGAACAGCCCGGAGTGACGTGGATGACCCGCAAATCGGAACAATTGCCGCTGGCCTTCGGCCACGAGCCGCAGACGGGACGTGACGACCTCTTGGTCTCCGATCCCCTGAGTGCGGCCGTCTCCATCGTCGACAACTGGCCGCACTGGCCGTCGCCGGTCGTCATCCTCGCCGGTCCCGTCGGCTCGGGAAAATCCCACCTTGCCAGCATCTGGCGGGAAAAGGCGGGTGCGGCCGACATCCACCCGACCGCCGGCAGCGATGCCTCCGAGATCGCCGCATCCGGCCCCGTCCTGTTCGAGGATGCCGACCGCCGTGGCTTTGACGATACCGCCCTGTTCCACGTCATCAACAGCGTGCGCCAGCACGGCCATCATCTGCTCATCACCAGCCGCCTCTGGCCGATGTCCTGGCCGGTCGAACTGCCCGACCTACGCTCGCGCCTCAAGGCCGCGACCGTGGTCGAGATCGGCGAACCCGACGACGAACTTCTGGCTCAAGTTCTCGTCAAGCTCTTCGCCGACCGCCAGCTGTTCATCGACGACCGCCTCGTCGCCTATATAGTCGCCCGCATGGAGCGCTCGCTCGATGCGGCGCAGAAGATTGTGGAAAAGCTCGATCATCTGGCGCTGGCGCGCGGCACGCGCATCACCAGAACCCTTGCCGCCGAAGTGCTCGGCGATCTGGGAAACGGCCACCTCCACGATTGACTGTCACAGTTCTGTCGTCAAACTGGGATAGCTGCGAGGCCAACTATAAGAGGGGTAGGGACCATGGATATCACGACGGACACCGCGGCGAATGCGGCGCCCCCGGCCGCGCCGATCACCGATGCGATCGATCTGATGACGAGCCCCGAGCGCTTCATCAACCGCGAATTCTCCTGGCTGCAGTTCAACCGCCGCGTCCTCGAAGAAACCCTCAACACCGCGCACCCCTTGCTGGAGCGTGTCCGCTTCCTGTCGATTTCCGCCGCCAACCTCGATGAGTTCTTCATGGTGCGCGTCGCCGGCCTCGAAGGCCAGGTGCGTCAGGGTCTGATGGTGCGCAGCCCCGACGGCAAGACGCCGGCCGAGCAGCTCGAAGCCATCCTCAAGGAAATCGACAATCTGCAGATGGAGCAGCAAGCCTCGCTCGCCGTGCTGCAGCAATACCTCGCCAAGGAAGATATCCTCATCATCCGCCCGGTCTCGCTGTCGACCGAAGACCGCCGCTGGCTGGAAAACGAGTTCGACCAGTCGATCTTCCCTGTCCTGACGCCGTTGTCGATCGACCCGGCCCACCCGTTCCCCTTCATCCCGAACCTCGGCTTCTCCATCGGCCTGCAGCTTGCGAGCAAGACTGGCCGCGAGCCGATGACGGCGCTACTTCGCCTTCCCGTCGCGCTAGACCGCTTCATCCGCCTTCCCGATGCAAAGTCGACGATCCGCTACATCACGCTGGAAGACGCCGTCGGCCTGTTCATCGAAAAGCTGTTCCCCGGTTACGAGGTCAAGGGCTCCGGCACCTTCCGCCTCATCCGAGATAGCGATATCGAAGTCGAGGAAGAGGCCGAAGACCTCGTGCGCTTCTTCGAAACCGCGCTGAAGCGCCGCCGCCGCGGCTCGGTCATCCGCATCGAGATCGATTCGGAAATGCCGCTGGAACTGCGCCGTTTCGTCATCTCCGAGCTGGGGGTCGCCGAAAACCGCGTGGCGGTGCTGCCCGGCCTTCTCGCTCTCAACACGCTCTCCGAAATCACCAAGGCGCCGCGCGACGATCTGCGCTTCGAGCCGTACAATGCCCGATTTCCCGAACGTGTCCGCGAGCACGCCGGCGATTGCTTCGCCGCCATCCGCGAAAAGGACATGGTCGTCCACCACCCCTACGAATCGTTCGATGTGGTGGTGCAGTTCCTTCTCCAGGCTGCGCGCGATCCTGACGTTCTGGCGATAAAGCAGACGCTCTACCGCACCTCCAACGACAGCCCGATCGTGCGCGCCCTGATCGACGCCGCCGAATCCGGCAAGTCGGTGACGGCGCTGGTCGAGCTCAAGGCCCGCTTCGACGAAGAGGCCAACATCCGCTGGGCGCGCGACCTGGAACGCGCCGGCGTTCAGGTCGTCTTCGGCTTCATCGAACTCAAGACCCACGCCAAGATGTCGCTGGTCGTGCGCCGCGAAGAAGGCAAGCTGCGCAGCTACTGCCACCTCGGCACCGGCAACTACCACCCGGTTACCGCGAAGATCTACACCGACCTGTCGTTCTTCACCTGCGATCCGCTGATCGCCCACGACATGGCGAATATCTTCAACTTCATCACCGGTTACGGTGAGCCGGAAGCCGGCATGCAGCTGGCCGCCTCGCCGCACACGCTGCGCCCGCGCATCCTCCAGCATATCGAGGAGGAGATCGTCCATGCCCGCGCCGGCCGCCCGGCGGCGATCTGGATGAAGATGAATTCCCTGGTCGATCCCGACATCATCGACGCGCTTTACCGCGCCAGCCGGGCAGGGGTGGCGATCGATCTCGTCATCCGCGGCATCTGCTGCCTCCGGCCCCAGGTTTCGGGCCTGTCCGACAATATCCGCGTCAAATCGATCGTCGGCCGCTTCCTCGAGCACTCCCGCATCTTCTGCTTCGGCAATGGCCACGGGCTTCCCTCGGAGCGGGCGCTTGTATATATCGGTTCCGCGGATATGATGCCGCGCAATCTGGACCGGCGGGTGGAGACCCTTGTGCCCCTCACCAACCGGACCGTGCATGAACAGGTTCTCTCGCAGATCATGCTGGCCAATCTCATCGACAACCAGCAAAGCTATGAAATCCTCGCTGACGGAACGTCACGACGCATGGAAGTCGCCAAGGATTCTGAGCCGTTCAATGCCCAGCTCTATTTCATGACCAATCCCAGCCTGTCGGGCCGGGGCGAGGCCCTGAAGTCGAGCGCCCCCAAAGTCATAGCCGGCTGGAAAAGCGGCCGCGGAAAGTAAGCTGGAATTGCATGGTCGAATCTGAAGCCCAGGGACGCCTGCCTGGAATTGCTCCCGTCTCCGTTGTGGATATCGGTTCGAACTCGATTCGACTGGTCATCTATGAAGGCCTCAACCGCTCGCCCGCATTCCTTTTCAACGAAAAGGTCATGTGCGGCCTGGGCAAGGGCATCGACGCCACCGGCCGCATGGAACCCGATAGCGTCGAGCGCGCCCTGAAGGCGCTGCACCGTTTCAAGGCGCTATCCACCCAGGCCCGCGCCTCCACCGTCTTCGTTCTGGCGACGGCGGCGGCGCGCGATGCTTCCAACGGCCCGGATTTCATCCGCCGCGCCGAAGTCATCCTCGGCCAGAAGATCCGCGTCCTCACCGGCGAGGAAGAGGCGTATTTCTCGGCGATGGGCATCGTCAGCGGCTATCATGACCCGGACGGCGTCGTCGGCGACCTCGGCGGCGGCTCGCTGGAGCTTGTCGATGTGCTCGGCACGAAGGTCGGCAAGGGCATCACCCTGCCGCTCGGCGGCATCCGCCTTTCGGAACATGCCGAAGGTTCGCTGATCAAGGCCCGCACCTACGTCCGCAGCTTCATGAACAAGGTCGAGGTGCTGAAGAATGCTGAAGGCCGCACCTTCTACGCGGTCGGCGGTACCTGGCGCTCGATCGCCAAGCTGCACATGGAATTGCGCGACTATCCGCTGCACATGATGCAAGGCTATGAAATCTCCTATGACGAGACGATGGAGCTTCTGGCCGAAGTCGTCGAGCCGAAAAACCCAAAGGCGCCGGCTTACGCCGCGATCTCCAAGGCGCGCCGCGCCCTTCTGCCCTTCGGCGCCATCGCCATGCAGGAAGCGATCGTGCGGATGAAGCCGGCGCGCGTTTCCTTCTCCGCTCTCGGCGTGCGCGAGGGCTACCTCTATTCTCTGCTGCCTGAAAGCGTACAACAGCGCGACCCGCTGCTGGCGGCCGCCGGCGAACTGGCCATCCTGCGGGCCCGCTCGCCCGAACACGCCCGCGAGCTTGCCGACTGGAGCGGCAAGATGCTGCCCTTTTTCGGCATCACCGAAACCGAGGAGGAAAGCCGCTACCGCCAGGCCGCCTGCCTGCTCGCCGATATCAGCTGGCGCGCCCACCCGGATTACCGCGGCCTGCAGGCGCTGAACATCATCGCCCACAGCACCTTTTCCGGCATCACCCATGCCGGCCGCGCCTATATCGCGCTGGCGAACTATTATCGCTTCGAAGGCCTGAACGACGATGAGGCGACGAGCCCGCTGACGGCCATCGCCACGCCGCGCCTGCGCGAACTGGCAAAGCTGCTCGGCGGCATTCTGCGTGTCGCCTATCTCTTCTCGGCGTCCATGCCCGGCGTCGTGCGCAACCTGTCGATCCGCCCGGCCAAGAGCCCGGACCTCGATCTGGAGTTCATCGTGCCGGCCGCCTATTCGGAATTCCAGGGCGAACGCCTGGATGCCCGCCTGCAGCAGCTGAGCCGCCTCACCGGCAAGCGCATCGGTTTCCTGTTCCAGTAGCGGGCGCCAAGACCGCCCCCCGCTACGTCCTGAAAACGGCGTACTAGTCCTTTCGGTTGATCGACTATTTGTCGGCGCCGACCGACGATTTGCCAGCGTGAACGTAGCGCCGGTTGCTGTATCCTTGAATGTCGCCGCCGTCGAGTTGTTCTAGCTCGTCCGTTGTTCCGGCGATTTTTTAAGGTCTTTTTCCCATGGCGGTCATTACCTTCAACGATATCACCGGCGGCGTAGATATGTCGCTCATCCAAACCTCCGGTTTCCTCGACTACGACTTCTCGCAGAGATCGGCGACCGAGCTGAAGCTCTACGACAATGCGAGCAACTATTCGCTTTTCACCGGTACCGGCTTTGCTTACACGGTGCAGTCCGGTCAGGTGAAGGCGATAACCGCCGGCACCCTCACAGGCTTGAAGGTCGTCAGCGACAACGTCGCCGCCGTCTCCGTCACCGGCCTGAACGTATCGGCCAAGGCCGTCGGCGACAGCATCTTCAATGGCCAGGACGCCGTCTTCCTTTCGCTCCTCCTCGCCGGCAACGACACCGTCAACGGCACCAAATTTGCCGATCTGCTGATGGGCGGGGGCGGCAACGACACGCTGATCGGCGGCCTCGGCGCCGACAAGCTCCTCGGCGGCGCAGGCACGGATATCGCCTCCTATGTCAACGCAACGGCGGGTGTCATCGCCAGCCTTGTCTCACCCGCGGGAAACAGCGGCGAGGCCAAGGGCGACACCTATTCCTCGATCGAAGGTCTCTCCGGTTCGAAATTCGTCGACAAGCTCGTTGGCGACGGCAACGGCAACGTGCTCTACGGCCTCGCCGGCAACGACAATCTCGATGGTGGCGCGGGCAATGACGTGCTGATCGGCGGCCTGGGTGCCGATACCCTCATCGGCGGCGCCGGCACCGACACGGCCTCTTACGCCGATGCTGCAAAGGGCGTCGTCGCCAATCTCGCCAAGCCCTCGCTCAACACGAACGACGCCCTAGGCGATACATTCTCCTCCATTGAAAACCTGACCGGCTCCCGCTTTGGCGACACCTTGACAGGCAATGCCGGGGTCAACGTGCTTCTCGGCGGCGATGGGGCGGACGTGCTGAACGGCGCGGCAGGCAACGATCGTCTGGATGGCGGGGCGGGCGATGACGTGCTGATCGGCGGCTTAGGTGCCGACACCCTCATCGGCGGTGCCGGTATCGACACGGCTTCTTATGCGGACGCGGCAAAAGGCGTCATCGCCAATCTCGCCAACTCCAAGGTCAACACCAACGATGCGCTCGGCGACACCTTCTCCTTTATCGAAAACCTGACCGGTTCCAACTACGCCGACACTCTGACCGGCGATGCCAATGCCAACATGCTTGTCGGTGGTGCAGGGGCGGACGTGCTGAACGGTGCTGCAGGCAACGATACCCTCTACGGCGGTGCCGGTGCGGACGATCTCTATGGTGGCGGGGGCAAGGACGTCTTCGTCTTCAAGGCGACGTCGGAAAGCACCGTCAGCACCGCCAATCGCGATACGATTTTCGACTTCACGGCAGACGACAAGATCAACCTGTCGGCCATCGACGCCAACAGCAAGACCTCGACGAACGACCCGTTTTCCTTCATCGATACGAAAGGCTTCTCCGGCAAGGGCGGAGAACTGCGTTACGAAAAGCAGGCCTCGGACACCTATATCTACGGCGACATCAACGGCGACAAGGTCGCCGATTTCGTCATCCATCTCGACGATGCCGTGATTCTGAAGAGCGGCTATTTCGTCCTCTAAGGGACAAAGGCCTCTCCGTCATCCCTTCTCCCCAGCGGGGAGAAGGTGGCCCGAAGGGCCGGATGAGGGCGCTTTCCGCTCATTCTGAATGGTCGGCGGCCCTCAGCGACCCATCAAAGCTCCACGGCCTCGATCTTGCGGTCCACGAACCGCAGGGCCACTTCGCCCTTGATCAGCTTCAGCGCGGTCTCCCCGAAGAGTTCGCGCCGCCAGCCCTTTAGCGCCTCGACCTCGGCATTGTCGCCTTCGGCAGCGATGCGCTCCAGATCGTCGCTGTTGGCGATGATCTTGGCGGCGACGCCCTGCTTTTCGGCGATCAGCTTCAAAAGCACCTTCAGGAGTTCGCTGGCAGCGGCAGCCCCTTCCGGCGATTGCTGTTGCTTCGGCAGCCGCGGCATTTCGTTCTTGGGGATGGCGAGCGCCGCATTGACGGCCTCGATCACGGCCGCGCCGGAAGAGGACCGTTCCCAGCCCTTCGGGATGGTGCGCAACCGGCTCAGCGCCTCGGCGTCCTTGGGCTGCTGCTGGGCGATTTCATAGAGCCCGTCATCCTTGATGATGCGCCCGCGCGGCACGTTGCGGGAGCGCGCCTCGCGCTCGCGCCAAGCCGCGACCTTCTGCAGCACGGCAAGCTCGATCGGCTTCTTAAGCCGCATCTTCAACCTCTGCCAGGCGTCGTCGGGATGCAGGTCGTAGGTTTCCTTGGCCTCCAGCACCGCCATCTCGTCGGAAAGCCACAGCGTGCGGCCCTCGCGCTCCAGCTGCTCCTTGAGGGTGAGATAAACGTCGCGCAGATGCGTCACGTCGGCCAGCGCATAGTCGAGCTGCTTTTCCGACAGCGGCCGCCGGCTCCAGTCGGTGAAGCGCGAGGACTTGTCGATATGCTCGCCCTTGATGCGGCTGACGAGCTGGTCGTAGGAGACGCTGTCGCCGAAGCCGCAGACCATGGCCGCGACCTGCGTATCGAAGATCGGATGCGGAATGAGATTGCCGAGATTGTAGATGATTTCGATATCCTGCCGCGCGGCATGGAAAACCTTGATCACGTCGGGATTGGCCATCAGTTCGAAGAACGGCGCAAGGTCGATACCGTCCGCCAGCGGGTCGACGATGACGGCGAGATCGGGACCGGCCATCTGGATCAGGCAGAGCTGCGGCCAGAACGTGGTCTCGCGCAGAAACTCCGTGTCGATGGTCATATAGGGGGCGCTGGCGAGCTTTTCGCAAGCGGCGGCGAGGTCGGCGGTTGTTACAATCATCAAGGCTTCAATCACTGTGGCGAAAATCGGGCACAAAAAAACAAGCTTCCGATGTATCCCTTCATGAAAGGCCTCACAACGAAAAAGTCAGACCACCCGGAAATAAGCCGACATGCCGGTCTTCTGATGTTCGATGATATGGCAGTGCAGCAGCCAGTCGCCGAGGTTGTCCGCCACCAGCCCCAGTTCCGCCTGTTCGTCCGGCTGCAAGAGGATCGTATCGGTCGGCGGCGGCAGGAATGTGCGCTTGTTCGATGAAAGCACGCGGAAGCTCAGGCCATGAAGATGGATCGGATGTGCATGCGGCGTGCGGTTGCGCACCTGCAGCACATAGCTCTTGCCAAGCTTCAGGTCGGAGAGCGGTGCCACCGGATCGGGGGTATCGCCCTGCCACGGTACCTTGTTGATCGCCCAGAAGGTATAGCCCAGCGAGCCGCAGATGCTTTCCGTCGCCTTGTGCTCGGCAGTCGCGGTAAAATCGAGCGGAATGCGCTCTGCCGTCGAAAGATCGGCCTCGGCGATCTGATTGGCGGAGAGCGGCTTCACATCCTGCAGGCTGCGCTTCAACGAACTGCCGCCGACCGCTTTCAGGGTCGTAATCGTCCAGGGCGAAGAGCCGCGGAAATTGCCGAGCTTAATGCTCTTTCCTTCCTCGTCCGGCATGCGCACGATAAGTTCCACCCGCTGCCCAGGCCCGAAATCCAGCCGGTCCAGCGGAAAGGGGGCGGCAACCGCGTTGCCATCGAGCGCCACGACGAGACCCTGCCCATCCTCGATCCCGATCGTATAGATGCGCGTCACATCGGTCGCGGCGATCCGCACCCGCACCAGTCCGCCGGTCGGCGCCTCATAGACCGGTTCCTGCTGCCAGTTGGCGGTTCGCACCGTGCCGTAGGTGCCGCCCTTGGCGGCATCGCGCGGCTTGAAGGGCGCAATGAAGGCTCCGCCAGCACCGAGCCGCCAGTCGCGCAGGTTCAGCACCACCTCCGCATCGAAAATGGGATCATCGGGGTTCTCGACCACGATCACCCCGGTCATGCCGTGGCCCATCTGGGTCAGCGTGTTGCAATGGGGGTGGTACCAGAAGGTGCCGGCATCCGGCGGCGTAAAGGCATAATCGAAGCCGTCGCCCGGATAGACGTAAGGTTGGGTCATCTCCGGCACGCCGTCCATGGCATTGACGATGCGCAACCCATGCCAGTGCACCGTGGTCGGCTCATCCAGCCCGTTGATGAGCCGCGCGGCAAAGGATTCGCCCTTTTTCATCCTGAGGATCGGCGGCATGCCCCTGGCGGCTTCGTCCCCCAGCCCATAGGTCATCAACTTGGGTGTCACCCCGTCGCTGGCAATCGCTGCTTCGGTAAATTGGGCCTTCAGCGTCACCGGCGAGGCGATGCCCGGCCGCGCTGCAAAGCCTGCGCCCAGGGCAAAGGAAGCACCGGCCACGGCCGATCCCTTGAGGAACGTGCGACGCGAAAGAAGGGCCATGGGGAAGAACCTCGGGAGACTGCGATGGTCTTCTTTTAAACTTGAGGTCCGCCTTCAGCAATCATCACGCTACAGCCATCTTGCCGCAGGCAAGACAAAGCCCGCGACGGCGCGCCGCGGGCTCCATAGGGTAAACACGACAAAGCTTACTTATGGTCGATCGCCATGCGGGCCTTCTGCATGGCGGCAACGCAGCCGTCGATGTCACCGCTCTGCATCGCCATCGTCGCCGTGCCGATGGCGGCCTGCGCGTCGGATTTCTGCGCATCGCTCGGCGCCTTTTTGACGTCGGCCTTCAGGTTTTCCATGTTGGTGTTATCGCAGGTCATCGGCATCATCGTCGCCGAGGTCTGGGCAAAGCTCAGGGTCGAGAATGCGATGGTGGCAGCGCCTGCAAGAGTGATCAATTTCAACACGATGGTTTCCTCCGGAGAAGTAAAAGAGTTCAACGAAGGAGCGAACGGCTGGCGGCGCTTGTTGTTCCCTTTTTACTTCCTCGGCTCGTCGCCGCGCGCCGCAAGCTTGGAAAAGAACGGCGAGGTCCTGAGCAGGTTGCGAAACCGCATCGCCCGCTCGCCCGCCGGCACCGGCCCGCGCGCCGTCATGCGCTGCACCGTGTAGATCATGAAGGCAAAGAGCACGACGGCCGTATAGACGAACAGCGCCTGCGGCCCGAAGAGATCGAGCATGAAGGAGGCAAACAGCGGCCCGATGATCGCCCCGAGCGACCAGAAGAACAGCATGCCCGCCGAGACCAGCGCATGCTGCCCTTCCGCCGCATGGTCATTGGCATGGGCCGAACAGAGCGAATAGAGCGGCATGGCAAAAGCGCCGAAAACGAAGATGCCTGCGAAGTTCAGCCACTCGTTCGATCCCGCGACGAAGGCGAGAAACAGCCCCGAGATCAGCGATCCCAGCGTGGCGATCAGGATGATCAGCCGCCGGTCGAGCTGGTCGGAATAGAGCCCTAGCGGATATTGCAGCACAACGCCGCCGATGATGCCGACGCTCATGAAGGTGGCGATGGCGGTGATCGAAAGCCCGATGCCCTCGGCATAGATCGGCCCGAGCGACCGGAAGGTCGAGTTGGTGAGGCCGACGACGATGCAGCCGATCGTCGCCAGCGGCGAGATGTTCCACAGCGCCTTGACGTCGAAACGGATCGCTTCGGGCGCCTCCGGGCTCGACCGGTCGGCAAAGGAGATCGGCACTAGGGACAGCGTCAGCGCCATGGAGATGATCGCAAACAGCTGGAACCCCTCGATCCCCACCGTCGGGATCATATACTGCGCTGCCGTCACCGAACCGAGATCGACCAGCCTGTAGATTGACAGCGTGCGCGCCCGGTTCGAATTGGTCACCCGCGCATTCAGCCAGCTTTCGACCGTCGCAAACAGCCCGGCGAAACACACGCCCGCCACCAGCCGCATCAGGAACCAGAACCACGGCTCGATGAACAGCACCATGGCAATCGAGGCGGCCGACGCAATCGCCGCCATCGCGGAAAAGGTGCGGATATGCCCGATGGAGCGCAGGATGCGCGTCACATAGATGCAGCCGATGGCAAAGCCGATATTGTAGCCGGTTCCGACAAGCCCGATCAGCGAGGTCGAAAAGCCCTCGTTGAGCGCGCGCAGCGAAATATACGTTCCCTGCAAACCATTGCCGCCGATCAGAATACCGGCGGTGACGAGAAGGGGAATCAGGGGACGAATCTGCGACATGGCGGCACTATGCCGAATGGGTGTCCGATTGGTAGCAATGAAATCGACAGCCTGTGGCGAATTTTGAGGAGGAGAGGGCGGTTAGGACCGATCGACATTCAGCCCAGGCCGTGCCGAAAATGGTGATTTTCTGCGACCCGGAGCGCAGCGTACTTCGGTACGTGAGCACCGGAAGCGCGGGAAAGCGCCATTTGCAGACCGGCATGGGCTGAATGTCGATCGGTCCTAGTCCTGGCGTTGCGCCGCTTCCCGCATCATCCACCCGATCACCGTCTCCAGCGCTTCGGATTTCCGATACCGCGGCCAGACCAGATAAAAATCCGAAGGCCCCCGCAACGACCCCTCGAACAACCGTACCAGCCGCCCTTCTTCCATATCCCGCGCCACGAAATCCCGGTTTGCGAGCACGATGCCTTGCCCGGCAATCGCCGCCTCGATCGCATGGGAGGTCTGGTTGAAGCTTGTGCCCTTGAACGACATCTGCGCGCTCTGCCCGAGATAGCGCTCGATGAACTCCGGCCAGAAATTATGGGAATCATGCAGCAGCGCATAGGCCGCCAGCTCTTCGGTCGTCCTCGGCGCGCTGCCGCCCTTCAGCAGCATCGGGCTGCAGACGGCAATGGTCTCCTGCTCGAACAACAGTTCCACCGCAAGCCCCGGCCCGAACGGCGGCCTGCCATAGCGAACGGCCAGATCCACCCCGTCGACCTGAAAATTCGAAACCCGCTCCGTCGCGAGAATATGCAGATCGAGTTCGGGATTGCCGGCAAAGAAATCCGGCAGCCGCGGGATCAGCCATTTCGAGGCGAAGGTCGGCGTGACACTGATCGTCAGCCGCACCGGCTGCGGTTTGAGTTCCGCCGTCGCCTGGGCGATAATATCGAGCCCGCGCCGGATGTCGGCGATGTAGCGCCGCCCTTCGGTGGTGAGCGAAAGACTGCGCGGCAGCCGTTCGAAGAGCTTGATGCCGAGTTCGGCCTCCAGCCCGCGCACCTGCTGGGCAACGGCCCCTTGCGTCACGCCCAGTTCCTCGGCCGCGAGCCGGAAATTGAGATGGCGCGCCGCCACTTCGAATGTCTTGAGCCCGTTGAGGGAAGGGAGTTTGCCGGGAGCATCCGTCATCGGATAGATTTTCTACTGTCAGATTGAAATGAAACTGGCTCGCAGCCTGCCCCCGGAGATGATATTTCAGAGACAATCGCGAGGCAATCCATCCCTGTCTCCCCGAAACTCGAAGGAAAGGTAAAGTCCATGTCAGTAGAAAAAGTGGCTGTAATCACCGCAGGCGGCAGCGGCATGGGCGCCGAGGCGGCCCGGCGTCTGGCAGCAGACGGCTACAAGGTCGCAATCCTCTCCTCCTCCGGCAAGGGTGAGGCACTGGCGGCCGAACTCGGCGGCATCGGCGTCACCGGCTCCAACCAGTCGAATGACGATCTGCAGCGGCTGGTGGATGCGACGATGGCCAAGTGGGGCCGCATCGACGTGCTCGTCAACAGCGCCGGCCACGGCCCGCGCGCCCAGCTGCTGGAAATCACCGACGAGCAGTGGCACACCGGCATGGACGTCTACCTGATGAACGTCATCCGCCCGGTCCGCCTTGTCACCCCGATCATGCAGGCCCAGAAGTCGGGCGCCATCGTCAATATCTCCACGGCCTGGGTGTTCGAACCGTCGCCGATGTTCCCGACATCAGCCGTCTTCCGCGCCGGCCTCGCCGCCTACACCAAGCTTTTCGCCGATACCTATGCGGCCGACAACATCCGCATGAACAACGTGCTGCCCGGCTGGATCGACAGCCTGCCGGCCACCGAAGAGCGCCGCGACAGCGTGCCGATGAAGCGCTACGGGACCAGCGCCGAGATCGCCGCGACCATCGCCTTCCTTGCCTCCGAAGGCGCCGGCTACATCACCGGCCAGAGCCTGAAGGTCGATGGCGGCCTGATGCGCTCGGTCTGAGCCGACAGACCAAACAAAAAAGGCCATCGGAGCGATCCGATGGCCTTTTGATTCTCCGGCTGAAATATCAGACCGCTCCGTTCACATAGGGCCAGACTTCCACAGTGCCGCGATAGATCATGTCGAGCGAGACATAGAGAATGATCGCAAGGCCGATATAGGCGATCCAGTGATACTTGCCAAGAAGGCGGGCGATGAAGTTGGCGGCAAAGCCCATCAGCGCGATGGACAGGGCGAGCCCGAGGATCAGCACGCTCGGATGCTCGCGCGCCGCACCCGCAACGGCCAGCACGTTGTCGAGCGACATGGAAACGTCGGCGACTACGATCTGCGTCGCGGCCTGGAAAAAGGTCTTCCTTGGCGCGTTGGCATTGGCAATCGCCTCTTCGTCGCCGTGGCCGGCGCGCAATTCGCGCCACATCTTCCAGCAGACCCAGAGCAACAGCAGGCCACCGGCGAGCAGCAGCCCGATGATCGCCAGCAGATGCACGGCCACGGTCGCAAAGGCGATACGCAGCACGGTCGCGGCCAGAATGCCGACAAGGATAGCCTTCTTGCGCTGCGTCGGCTCAAGGCCGGCCGCGGCAAGGCCGATGACGACGGCATTGTCGCCGGCAAGAACGAGATCGATCGCGATGACCTGCAAAAGCGCCGTCAGACCGGCCGCCGTAAAAATATCCATTCCACTTTTCCCCTGGACTTGAAGCCTCGACCCTCTCCGGTCGCGAACCGTTTTGACGCCCAATCTGCAACTAGCAGCCAAATAGACAATGGAATAGGGTTATCCAGACTGAAGCCCCCGAAAAGACGCGGGCGAGCAGCCCGCCTTGGAAAGCGAAGCAGAAAACGCCGACTTGGAAATCCTCCCGGCAGCCTCTCCGCAGATGCAGGAATGGTTGCGTCGGTAAAGCGTTACCGAATGAAGCTGACGATTTGCTGACATTCCGCCATCCCCGCAAATCCCCGCCGCCTGCTGCGCGGCCTACACTGCCGGCGTCCTGCCACGGATACACCGGAGCGCGTTGACGGCGAGGCGGGACCGGTGCCCTGGAAGACGGCTGAAACGCAGGTCGTATTTCAGGACGCGGCAGAAAATGGTTTCCCTCCCGTTTGAAAGAGAGCGGGGCGTGCCTGTGGGGCACACAGGAAGACGGCCATGCCGTTCTTCGCAGAGGAACCGGAGTTGTCGTGCCAAGACACCGAACGGGGCGCTGCGAGGCGTCATATTATAAAACAAAGATGAGGCTCCCCGCGGCGCCCCGTCCGAACCCGGCTTGCCAGGGTGCAGATGATTCCATTCCCACGGATGCTCCGGGCATTGCGTGGCTTTTGGCGCAGGGAAGGGTAAAGATGAAGAACGGAATTCGCCTCCTGTCCCTTCTCCTCGCCTGCGGGGAGAAGGTGCCCGACAGGGCGGATGAGGGGCCAAGCCACGCCATCTCGGGGGATGAAAGATCGCCCCTCACCCTAACCCTCTCCCCGCAGGCGGGGAGAGGGGACAACCGAGAGCGTGGCCTCCACCCCACCCGCAAAAGACCCCAAGCCTTGACAAATCGGGCCGGTCATGCGCTTGTCCGCCCGATTTTCGATATTGCCGCCCGGCCCAAGTCTCAGGCTTAACTCCGGCGCGGCCCATCAGCGTTTCAGGATATCACGATGCACCGTTACCGCAGCCACACCTGCGCCGCCCTCCGCAAGTCCGATGTCGGCTCGACCGTTCGCCTGTCCGGCTGGGTCCACCGCGTCCGCGACCATGGCGGCGTGCTCTTCATCGACCTGCGCGACCATTACGGCCTCACCCAGGTCGTGGCCGATCCCGATAGCCCGGCCTTCAAGACGGCGGAAGCCGTGCGCGGCGAATGGGTGATCCGCATCGACGGCCTCGTCAAGGCCCGCACCGAAGACACCGTCAACAAGGGCATGCCGACCGGCGAGATCGAGCTGTACGCGCAGGAAATCGAAGTCCTGTCATCCGCCAAGGAACTGCCGCTGCCGGTCTTCGGCGAGCCGGAATATCCGGAAGACGTGCGCCTGAAATACCGCTTCATCGACCTGCGCCGCGAGACGCTGCACAAGAACATCGTCAAGCGCACCCAGATCATTTCCTCGATGCGCAAGGGCATGGGTGAAGCCGGCTTTGCCGAATACACCACCCCGATCCTGACCGCGTCGTCGCCGGAAGGCGCCCGCGACTTCCTCGTCCCGAGCCGCATCCACGAAGGCAAGTTCTTCGCCCTGCCGCAGGCCCCGCAGCAGTACAAGCAGCTCTTGATGGTCGCCGGCTTCGACCGCTACTTCCAGATCGCTCCCTGCTTCCGCGACGAAGACCCGCGCGCCGACCGCCTGCCGGGCGAGTTCTACCAGCTCGACGTCGAAATGAGCTTCGTCACCCAGGAAGACGTCTGGGAAACGATGGAGCCGATGATGACGGCCGTCTTCGAGGAATTCGCCGAAGGCAAGCCGGTCACCAAGCAGTGGCCGCGCATTCCCTATGACGAAGCGATCCGCAAATATGGTTCCGATAAGCCGGACCTGCGCAACCCGATCGTCATGCAGGACGTGACCGAGCACTTCGCCGGCTCCGGCTTCAAGGTCTTCGCCAACATGATCGCGTCGAACCCGAAGGTTCAGGTCTGGGCGATCCCGGCCAGGACCGGCGGCTCCAGAGCCTTCTGCGACCGCATGAACGCCTGGGCGCAGTCCACCGGCCAGCCCGGCCTCGGCTATATTTTCTGGCGCAAGGAAGCCGACAAGCTCGAAGGCGCAGGCCCGCTTGCCAAGAACATCGGCGAAGAGCGCACGGAAGCCGTCCGCAATCAGCTCGGCCTCGACGACGGCGACGCCTGCTTCTTCGTCGCCGGCGACCCGGCCAAGTTCTACAAGTTTGCCGGCGAAGCCCGCACCCGCGCCGGCGAGGAACTGAACCTCGTCGATCGCGACCGCTTCGAAATGTGCTGGATCGTCGACTTCCCGTTCTACGAATACAACGAGGAAGAAAAGAAGATCGACTTCGCCCACAACCCGTTCTCGATGCCGCAGGGCGGCCTCGAAGCCTTCGACAGCAAGGACCCGCTGGAGCTGAAGGCCTACCAGTACGACGCGGTCTGCAACGGTTTCGAAATCGCCTCGGGCTCGATCCGTAACCAGTCGCCGGAACTGATGGTCAAGGCCTTCGAGAAGGTTGGTCTGAGCCAGGCGGACGTGGAGGAGCGCTTCGGCGGTCTCTACCGTGCGTTCCAGTACGGTGCCCCGCCGCACGGCGGCTGCGCCTTCGGCATCGACCGCGTGGTCATGCTGCTGGTCGGCGCCAAGAACCTGCGCGAGATTTCGCTGTTCCCGATGAACCAGCAGGCGCAGGACCTCCTGATGAACGCCCCGTCGCCGGCAACGCCGCAGCAGCTGCGCGAACTGGCCCTGCGCGTGGTTCCGTCCAAGAAGGACTGATCGGCTCGACAGCTTTGGAATGTTCGAAATGGCGGCTCTCGGGCCGCCATTTCCGTTTTCCCCGCCGCCTCGGCTCGGTGCACAATGGGCACGGGGGGCGGAACCGATCTCCGGTTGTTTGACATTGCAACAGGCTGCAAATTTGAAATTCGCCGCCTTACCCCCCTCTGCCCTGTCGGGCATCTCCCCCCTCAAGCGGGGAGATTGGCAGGAGGCCGCCTCTCGCTCCCGATCTCCCCCCTTGAGGGGGAGATGTCAGCAAAGCTGACAGAGGGTGGTGGTGCCGCAACCTCAACACTTGCGGATGGTCGCATCTGTACGGTTATCCATCTCCGGAATAAACAAAAACGCCCGGCTAAAAAAGCCGAGCGTCTCCTCGTAGACCCGCTGATTAAGAGTCAGCTGCTCTGTCAATCGTTCGCCGTCACCTTCACGCCCAGCACGGACGGAACCGTGTTCGGCGCACCCATGGCCGCACCCATGATCATCGGGAACGGAACCGGCTTCTCCGGCTTGGCGCTGATGGTCAGGCTCTTCGGCTGGTCGAGATAGGCGTTGGCGGCAGCCGAGACCTGGTTCTGCAGTTCCGGCACGTTGAGCTGCGCCATCATGATCGGCACGAGGCCCTTCAGCGACTGGGCGAACTGGTCGCCGGTCGTGCCCTGTTCCTTGGCGATATAGTCGAGCACGCGCTTGGTGATCGAGGCATCGTCGAAGCGGATCGAGGCGCCGTTGAAAGTCAGCTGCTGCATCAGGCCCATCATGGAAAGACCCAGCGCCTGGTTTGCCTCTTCCTTGTTCGGATTGGCTTCCTGCGCCTTCATCGCTTCCTGGATGGCCTTGATGAATTCAAGGGTATAGCCGGAGATGTTGAAGGTCAGGTTCAGGCGGCCGACATTGGCGAAATCGAGCGCGTATTCGTCGAGTGCAATTTTGCCGCTGGCGATCTCCCAGCTGCCCTTCATGGTCATTTCGCCGGCAAGCGTCGTGAGCCCGAGCTTCTGGATCGCATCCTTGGTCTTGGCGTCTTCCACGTCGGAGAGATCGGCCTTCACGCCCTTCAGGGCAGCGTCGAAATCGAAGCCGGTGTCGTCGTCCTGGCGGTTGAGGTTGGCGTCGATCGATTCGAGCGCGAAAACCTGCTTGCCCTTGGCGGTGACGGTGACCGCACCGGTGCTGGCGCTTTCATAGAGCAGCATGTCGTCGATCGTGCCGCCGTTCGGGTTCGCCGGGATCGTCAGGCCGCCGACGGCGATGTCCTTGACGCTCAGGCTGCCTTCGGCCTCGGAAAGGTCGACATCCGGCAGGCTGACGGTTTCGACATAGTAGCCGCCGTCGTCGTATTCCTCGACGCCTTCCAGCGTGACTTCGCCGATCTTCAGGTCCTTGTCGGAGCCGACGGTCTTCAGCGCGACGTTGGAGAGCGTCACGCTGTCGCCGTCGACGTCTGCGCCGTCATAGGTGATGGTGGTGCCGTTCACCGCCGAGGCGGCGTTGAACTTGGCGACCAGATCTGCTCCATCGAGCGCGAAGGCCGGTGCTGCGGCAAGTCCGACAAACGCAGCGCTTGCCAGCATCATCGGGAGGGTGCGCATGGGCATCATCTGTATGTTCCTCGTCTAAAGGTTTAATTTTGCAACGCGTTTCTAATACGAACCGGGAGGTGAATATATTCGAAATGAAATGCGACGGAAGCGCGTCCCCGCATGTTTATTTTTGCGGGCCGGGCAGGGGCGGAAAGGTCTTGAAAATCGGGTTCTCCACAGCGCAATACCCTGCAAATCCTTGCTGTTCACGGTTTGTTGGGGTAGCAAGGAAGGATGGGACAGAGCCTTTTGCCGCCGTCGGGCGGAGACGATAACATTCAGCCGGTCGATCTGAAGGCGGCGCTGGAAGAGCGCTATCTCGCCTATGCGCTATCGACCATCATGCACCGCGCTTTGCCGGACGTGCGCGACGGGTTGAAGCCCGTGCATCGCCGCATCGTCTATGCGATGAGCGAGATGGGGCTGCGCTCCAACACCGCCTTCCGCAAATGCGCGAAAATCGTCGGCGAAGTCATGGGTAATTTCCATCCCCATGGCGACCAGTCGATCTATGATGCGCTGGTGCGTCTCGCCCAGGATTTCTCCGTCCGTTATCCTCTTGTCGACGGCCAGGGCAACTTCGGCAACATCGACGGCGATAGCCCGGCGGCGATGCGCTACACCGAATCGAAGATGACGCCGGTGGCCGAGCTTTTGCTCGAAGGCATCGATCAGGACGCGGTCGATTTCCGCGATACCTACGACGAGAGCAATTCCGAGCCCGTCGTCCTGCCGGGCGCCTTCCCGAACCTCCTGGCAAACGGCTCCTCCGGCATCGCCGTCGGCATGGCGACCTCGATCCCGCCGCACAACGCCCACGAACTCTGCGATGCCGCGCTGCTCTTGATCAAGAAGCCTGACGCGACCATCGAGGAACTGGTCGATCTCGTTCCCGGCCCGGATTTCCCGACCGGCGGCATCATCATCGACGGCCGTGAAAGCATCATCGAAGCCTACAAGACCGGCCGCGGCGGTTTCCGCGTCCGCGCCAAGTGGGAAGTGGAAGATCTCGGACGCGGCTCCTGGCAGATCGTCGTCACCGAAATTCCCTATCAGGTGCAGAAGTCACGCCTGATCGAAAAGATCGCCGAACTGCTGATCGCCCGCAAGCTGCCGCTTCTTGAAGACATCCGCGACGAATCGGCCGAAGACGTCCGCGTCGTGCTGGTGCCGAAGAGCCGCTCCGTCGATCCGACGATCATGATGGAATCGATGTTCCGCCTGACGGAGCTGGAAAGCCGCTTCCCGCTCAACATGAACGTCTTGTCGATGGGCCGGGTGCCGAAGGTCATGTCGATCGGCGACGTGCTAACGGAATGGCTGCACCATCGCCGCGAAGTGCTGCAGCGCCGCTCGCGCTTCCGTCTCGCCGCCATCGAGCGCCGCCTGGAAATCCTCGGCGGCTACCTGATCGCCTACCTCAACCTTGACGAGGTGATCCGCATCATCCGCGAGGAGGACGAGCCGAAGCAGGTGATGATGGAGCGTTTCTCGCTCACCGACCTGCAGGCCGAATCGATCCTCAACATGCGCCTGCGCTCGCTGCGCAAGCTCGAGGAATTCGAAATCCGCACGGAATTCGAAGGGCTGACCAAGGAGAAGGCCGATATCGAGTCGCTGCTGGCTTCGGAAGAAAAGCAGTGGCAGACGGTTGCCTATGAAATCGGTGATGTGAAGAAGCGCTTTGCCAAGGCAACCGAACTCGGCCGCCGCCGCACGCAATTCGCCGATGCGCCGCAGGCCGATGACGATGCGGTCCAGCAGGCGATGATCGAGAAGGAACCGATCACCGTCGTCATCTCCGAAAAGGGCTGGATACGCGCGCTGAAGGGCCACATCTCCGACACCGCCTCGCTGCAGTTCAAGGAAGGCGACGCGCTGAAGGTTGCTTTCCCGGCCTCGACGACCGACCGTATCCTGATCTTCACGACCGGCGGCAAGGCCTACACGCTGGGCGGCGACAAGCTGCCGGGCGGACGAGGCCACGGCGAACCGCTGCGCATCATGGTCGACATGGAAAACGATCAGGACGTACTGACCGCCTTCGTCCACGACCCGGCGCGCAAACTGCTGCTGTCGTCAGCGGCAGGCAACGGTTTCGTCATTCCGGAAGCGGATGTGGTCGCCAATACCCGCAAGGGCAAGCAGATCATGAACGTTTCGATGCCGGACGAGACGAAGCTGATCATCCCGGTCAAGGGTGATCACGTCGCCGTGGTCGGCGAGAACCGTAAGCTGCTCGTCTTCCCGCTGGTTCAGATCCCGGAAATGGGCCGCGGCAAGGGCGTGCGCCTGCAGCGCTACAAGGACGGCGGTATCTCCGACCTGCGCTGCTTCGCCATCGCCGATGGCCTCACCTGGAGCGACAGCGCCGGCCGCAGCTTCCTCAAGACCAAGGACGAGTTGCTGGAATGGATGGGCGACCGCGCCAGCGCTGGCCGCACCGTGCCGAAGGGCTTTCCGCGGAGCGGGAAGTTTAGCGGGTAATGCTTTCCCGTCGGGCGATTGAAATTCGCCCGACGCCTAATGCTGTCGGGTGTTTTCCGTGGTTGTCCCCGGCGTGAGCTGTGCTGCTACAATCAGCCCATGAATTCAGAGCAATTTGCCCATCAATCAATTCACCGCAGCCGCAACCGCCTTCACCGACCTGCGCCGCATCTGCCAGAGCGAGTGGCCGATCAGGGCGAGGATGAGGATGGTGCCGCCGAGGAGGGCCTGGGAGGTCGGGACTTCGGCGAAGACCATCCAGACCCAGATCGGCGCCAGGATCGTTTCCAGAAGATAGAACATGCCGACCTCGGGGGCGGAGAGGTAGCGGGGGCCTGTCGCGAGACAGAAGAAGGCGATCGGGAGCATGATCAGGCCGTCGAACATGATCCACTCTGGATGGGCGACCGAAAAGCCTGCCGGGGGAAGAAGGGCAAGGGCGGCGATGGCGGGGAAGATCGCGGTGGCGAGCGGAACGAGGCTCATGTCCTTGCCGCTGGCGCGACCGATGGTGATCGCGCCGCCGAGCAGGAAGGCGGTGCTGGCGGCCATGGCGTCGCCGAAGAAATTGCCGCTTTCCAGCCCGTCATGAACGATGAGGCCGACGCCGACGATCATGATGGCCATGGTGACCAGCGTGGCGTTCGACGGGCGCTCCTTCAGGAAGATCCACGACATCAGCGCTGCGAACATCGAGGTGAAGGCGAGGATGAAGGCAACATTGGCCGTCGAGGTGTTGAAAACGGCGAGCAGGAAGGTGAAGGAGTTGATGCCGTAGAGCAGGCCGGCGACGAGCCCGGCCTTGCCGGGGATCAACGCGATCTTCTTGCCCATCAGCAGGTTGAGCACCACCCAGGCGACGAGGGCCACGGCGAAGGTGCAGAGGCTGCGCAGCGCCAGCACCGACCAGACTTCGCCATCGCCGGAGCGCAGGAGCGGAATATCGAAGGAGAGGGCGAGGCCGCCGAGGCCGGTGATGGCAAGGCCGCGACGATGATGCGCGGCGTCTATGGCATGGCTCAAGATGTCAGTCCGATTCGTTCAGGGGCGTAATGTCCGGCCCGGTATAGCGCTCCCAGCCGCGCGCCATAAGGTGCTCCTGCGGCAGAAACTTTGTTTTATAGTCCATCTTGCGCGATCCCTTGACCCAATAGCCCAAATAGACGTGGGGCAGGCCGCGCTCGTTGGCTTTGCGGATGTGGTCGAGGATCATGTAGGTGCCGAGCGAGCGGTCCTGCTGCGCGGGGTCGAAATAGGAATAGACCATCGACAGCCCGTCGCCCATCTTGTCGGTGAGGGCGGCGGCGATCAGCGGACCCTTGCGGTCGCCGGAAATGCCTTCGCCTTCGACGCGCACGCGGTATTCGATGATCTTGGTGTTGACGTGGGTGTCCTCGACCATCATCGCGTAGTCGAGCACCGACATATCGGACATGCCGCCATGCTGGTGGCGGTGGTCGAGATAGCGGCGGAACAGGCTGTATTGCTCGCTCGATGGCTCGGCCGGATATTCGGTGGAGACGATGTCGCGGTTGGCGGCAAGCACGCGGCGCATGGAGCGGGTGGGTTTGAACTCGCCGGCGAGGATACGCACGGAAATGCAGGCGCGGCAGCTTTCGCAGGCCGGTCGGTAGGCGATGTTCTGCGAGCGGCGGAAGCCGCCCTGGGTCAGGAGATCGTTGAGTTCCGGCGCCCGTTCGCCGACCATGTGGGTGAACACCTTGCGCTCCATCTCCTGCGGCAGGTAGGGACAGACTGCCGGCGCGGTCAGATAAAACTGCGGAGACGGTGCGGTTTGCGTGTTCATGTGGGGCGGAAATAGCTCTCGGTGCCGCGATTTGCTGGTATCGCCTACAGCATGGCGCAAGTTTTCAAAAGGTCAACAGCAGGAAAAGCCCGCCTTTATTGGCGGGCTCCCTAATCCTGACTATAAAGTTCTATTTTGGCGGCTTTCAGGCCGGCGCCGTCCAGTAGCTTTCGGCGCGGACCATGACGGTGCCGAGCAGCAGGTCCTGCAACAGGCGACCGCGATCGGTGAACAGGCCGATCAGCACGATGAAGGGCGTCAGCAGCGCATTGCCCACCCAGAACAGCACGAGGTGGACGATCGCCGTCAGGAAATCCAGCGGACGGCCATCGGTGCGCGCCAGCGCAAGGCCCATCATGCTCATGCCGGGCGAGGCCTGCCGGCTGCCGCCGACGGTCAAGCCGAAATAGAGCATGGCGACCACGACGAAAAGGATCGGATAGAGGAACCAGCCGAGGCCGAGGGTCAAAAGGCCGAGGAAGAAGACGATGACGGCGGCCGGAATCCAGAGCAGCGCTACGATCGCATAGTCGATCAGGAACGCAAAGACGCGCCGGCTCAGCACGCCCTGATAGGCACGCCAGTCATTGCTGGGCAGTCGAAGGTTCTCGTTGCGAAAGCTCATTCAGGTGTCTCCGTTTTGTTCGGAGATGGATATGGGGAGCGGCGAGGGGGAATGCAATGGAGGGGTTGGGTTAGCCCGTTTTTACCACCGTCACGCCAAGCCAAAGGGTTTCCTCCCCATCATAGCCGCCGCCCTCACGCTGCTCGATTGCGGGAGAGGGCCAGCCGGATTCTTCGTATTGCAGCCGCAACCAGTCGGCGGTGGGGTAGTTGAAATAGCGGCCAAAACGGTCGCGGCCTTCGCTGTCTCCGGCCTTGAAGCTGGCATAAAAGATACCCGCCGGCTTCAAGGCGCGATGGATGCGGGAGAGGGCGGCGCTGAGTTCAGTTCTTGGGACATGCAGCAGGCAGGCATTGGCCCAGATACCGTCAAAGCATTCGACATCGTCGAGCTGATCGAACGGCAGCACTGCTACGGGGCGGTCGAGCAAGTGTTCGGCGGCTGCGGTCATTTCGGGCGAGCCATCTGTCGGAATGACGTCAAACCCACGTTCCAGCATGGCGAGGCTATCCTGACCGCCACCGCACCCGAGTTCGAGGATTTTGGCACTCGTTGGCAGTCGGGAGAGGAAGCCGTCGAGCCCGCGGGCAACAGCGCGTGGACGACTGGCATAGACCTGCGCTTCCGACGCATAGAAATTGAGGGTCTTTTCGTCGGAAGAGGTCATGGGGCAATGTCTCGCTAGGATATTCGTCAAGTCCAGCTACGGGTGTTTCTTGTTAACGGTTTCATCCGACCGGTTCGCTGGAGAAAGTATAACGCGTACACCCTTCCAGACTTCCCGGAGGAAAAATGCCAGGAAAAGAACTGCGATCACATAGGGAAACGCTGATAACGAGAACTGCAGAAAATCCCAAAGTTGCGAGTTCCGTGTGACGCAGGCTGCGTAATCGGCCTGAGCTACCCGTCACATTGAGAGAAAGCGAAATCAATGTTGCTTTCGGCCATGCGAATCCAGTGACCTTCTCAATTGCATCGGATTGACTATCGCACGCGAAAAACGCCGCAGCTATGGCAACGGCGGAAAAGCATCATCAGTTGCACTGGCCAAGTATGCAGCGTCCTCACCGCCTCGCCAATATCCTCGCCACCTCAACCGCAAAATAGCTCAATATCCCGTCACATCCCGCGCGCTTGAAGGCCAGCAGGGTTTCGAGCATGACGCGTTCGCCGTCGATCCAGCCGTTGGCGGCGGCGGCCTTGATCATCGTGTATTCGCCGGAGACCTGATAGGCGAAGACGGGGAGGCCGAAGCTTTCCTTCATGCGCCAGCAGATATCGAGATAGGGGAGGCCGGGTTTCACCATCAGCATGTCGGCGCCTTCCTCGACATCGAGGGCGGCGTCGCGCATGGCTTCGGTGCCGTTGGCGGGGTCGATGTAATAGGTCTTCTTGTCGCCTTTCAACAGGCCGCCGGTGCCGATGGCTTCGCGGTAGGGGCCATAGAAGGCGGAAGCGAATTTGGTGGCGTAGGACATGATGCCGACATTCTGGTGGCCCGCCGCGTCGAGTGCGCGGCGGATGGCGCCGATGCGGCCGTCCATCATATCGGAGGGGGCGATGATATCGGCGCCGGCATCGGCCTGGGCGACGGCGGCGCGGGCGATCTGGGCGACGGTTTCGTCGTTGACGATCTCGCCATCGCGCAGGATGCCGTCATGGCCGTGGCTGGTGAAGGGATCGAGCGCGACATCGGTGATGATGCCGATGTTCGGCACTGCCTTCTTGATGGCGCGGGTGGTCTGGTTGATCAGATTGTCGGCGGCGAGGCTGTTGGAGCCGGTCTCGTCGCGCAGGGACATTTCGATATTGGGGAAGGTGGCAAGGGCGGGGATGCCGAGATCGGCGGCTTCGCGGGCGGCTTCCACTGCCTTGTCGATGCTCATGCGGTTGACGCCGGGCATGGCGTCGATCGGCTCGACGATGCCGGAGCCGGGTACGATGAAGATCGGCCAGATGAGATCGTCTGTTGTCAGCTGGTTTTCGCGCACCATGCGGCGGGTCCAGTCGGCCTTGCGGTTGCGGCGCATGCGGCGGTGGCCGGTGATGATATCGACAGGGTTGGTCTTGTCCGCCATGGGGCACGCCTTTCTCTCAAACGTCTTTCCGGCGCGGTTTATCATGGGGCGGGCGAAAGCAAAACCGGACTTCATGCGGCAAAGTGATGCCGCCTTCCGCAAAGTGTCTGGCGGAGGGGAGGGCTGATTTCCGGGGCGCGTTGCGCTTCAGGTTTTTGCTTTGCGCATGTCGTTATCGCAAAACCGCTGCACACTTTTGCGCGACATGCACTATCTTGCGCGCATGACTCTTGATTCTGTCCAGGTGCCGCGTCTCTCGCTTGCCGAAATCCTGTTTGGCATCTTCCTGCGGCTCGTTGCCGTCAGTTGCTTCTGGTTCGGCCTCAGCTACTGGGCGCTGTTGATCGGCTATTCCTATGACGGTTCCGGCCGCTTCGATCTGTTGCCTGTCGCCTGGCGGGTGGCGGCCACGACGCTGGCCGTCGTTTATCCTGTGGCGGCGCTCGGGCTGTGGTTGACTGTGTCGTGGGGGCCGGTGATCTGGCTGGTGGCGGCGGCGACCG
This sequence comes from Rhizobium sp. Root1212, assembly GCF_001424985.1. Classification (GTDB taxonomy): domain Bacteria; phylum Pseudomonadota; class Alphaproteobacteria; order Rhizobiales; family Rhizobiaceae; genus Pararhizobium. Next base: position 101,387 of record NZ_LMDA01000001.1, on the reverse strand, counting down.
AGATCGCCATGTTCGGCTTCTATCCGCAGACATTCGGAGCCAAGCCGCTGCTGCTGGCGCTGCACGCCGCTGTCGCCGTCGTCTTCGTTCTTTTCCGGGTGGTGATCCTCTTTCAGCGCGCCCGGCAGAACAAGGCGGCAAGAAATGATTCACCCTGACACAACAGTCCCAAATCGTAAGGCGCTGTTAAGCCTACGGTTTAAGTCGAATTTTATACGTATTCGATAGTGTCTCACTCAAGGCGGGGATAACCAATCACACCGCCAAACAAAACAGTGAGGCAGTAACATGAACACCAAGATCAAGCCGCAGGCAGTTGTCGCAAAAGATCCCCATGAAGATGCGATCCGTTCGCTTTACATGGAATCCCTCCACCTCGTCGAGCGTCTGCACCGTCGCCTGCTCGACGTCATCAAGGACGAGTTCGATCGTGAAGGCCGCAGCGACGTCAACGCCGTTCAGGCGCTCCTGCTCTTCAACATCGGCAACTCCGAACTGACCGCCGGCGAACTCCGCTCCCGCGGTTACTATCTCGGCTCCAACGTTTCCTACAACGTCAAGAAGCTGGTCGATCTCGGCTTCATCAACCACCAGCGCTCGCGCATCGACCGTCGCTCGGTCCGCATCAGCCTGACGGAAGACGGCCAGGAAATCGCCGAGACCGTTGCCAAGCTCTATGAGCGCCACATCGGCTCGATCCAGAAGGTCGGCGGCATCGGCACCGACGAATTCGGCCAGATGAACAAGCTGCTGCAGCGTCTGGACCGCTTCTGGAACGACTCGATCATGTATCGCCTCTGATCCGAGGGATAAACCGATCATCAGCAACGCCCGGTCGCAGCGCGATCGGGCGTGCTCGCGTTTCAGGGTGTTGCAGGAATGCCGATGCGGAAGGCTTCGCGCCTGCCGGAAGGGCCGGGGCTCTGGCCCGTGACACGAATTGGCCATATTGCTGTGACAGCCACGGATGCAAGAAACGCGCCTTTTGGGCTGCCGGAAAACTCCTCGCTTTTGATGTGATTTTCAACGCGAAACGTGAGGTCCGGGCGCCATTTTTGGCTTTGGTTAACCTTGTTCGTGGTAGCGTTGGGTGCGCCGCAGCATTGGGATGGTAGGGATATGTCGAAGAAAAACGGAATTGATGCTTTCTCGCGCCGGTCTTTCCTGCGCTCGGCCGCCGCTGTCGGCGCCGCTGCATGGGCAGGTGGCGCCAGCGCACAGGATGCGCTGATGGAAATCATCAATGCGCCGCGTCGCGGCGCCTGGGACGACCAGTTCGACGCCAAGGCTTCGCGCTCGGCCGCGACGGTCGCTTCCAACACCCCGATCTTCAGCATGGAGACGATCGCCAACACCCAGCAGGCGATTGCCGACTACCAGCAGATCGTTTCTGCCGGCGGCTGGCCGACCGTCAATACCGGCCTGAAGCTTGAGATGGGCGTGTCCGATCCGAGCGTGCAGACGCTGCGCCAGCGCCTGATGGTGACCGGCGATCTCGCGCAGTCGGCCGGCATGTCCAATGCGTTCGATTCCTATGTCGATGGCGCGGTCAAGCGCTTCCAGGCCCGTCACGGCCTGCCGGCGGATGGCGTGCTTGGCGAATTCTCGATGAAGGCGCTGAACGTTGCCGCCGATGTCCGCCTCAACCAGCTGAACACCAACCTCGTTCGCCTGCAGTCGATGTCAGGCGATCTCGGCCGCCGTTACATTGTCGTCAACATTCCCGGTGCGCAGATCGAAGTCGTCGAAAACGGCCGCGTCGTGCAGCGCCATACGGCGATCGTCGGCCGGCTGTCGCGCCCGACCCACATCATCAATTCCAAGATCTACGAGGTCATCCTCAACCCGTACTGGACCGCACCACGCTCGATCGTCGAGAAGGACATCGTGCCGCTGATGCGCAAGAACCCCAGCTACCTCAAGGACAATGCCATCCGCCTGCTCGACGGCAGCGGCAACGAGGTTTCGCCGGAAACGATCGACTGGAACGCCGAAAAGGCCCCGAACCTGACGTTCCGCCAGGACCCCGGCAAGATCAACGCCATGGCGTCCACCAAGATCAACTTCCACAACCCGAATAACGAATACATGCACGACACGCCCTCGCAGGGCCTGTTCAACAAGCTCGCCCGCTTCGAATCCTCGGGCTGCGTGCGCGTGCAGAACGTTCGCGACCTGACGGTTTGGCTCCTGAAGGAAACCCCCGGCTGGAGCCGCAGCCAGATCGAGGCGACCATCCGCGCCGGCCAGAACAACCCGATCAAGCTTGCCGAGGAAGTGCCGGTGTATTTTAAGTACATTTCGGCCTGGTCGACGATCCCGCACATCGTGCAGTTCCGCGACGACATCTACGAGATGGACGGCGCGCAGGAGCTGGCGCTTCAGACCACGACCGGCATCGAGCCGGTAGTCGCCGGCAGCGTCGAGTAAAGTATTTTCCTGCCCGCGAAAGGCAGTTTTGCAATTGCGCAGCCGCGCTCTTTTTTAAGAGTGCGGCTTTTGCATATCCGGCACCTTGCCGGGAAAAAGCGTCGCGACCGGGCGTGGTCGGTGGGGGAAATGGCGCAAATCGCATAGCCCGTATTGCCCTTGCCATGCGAGGACGGTAAACACCGTGCCACATCCTCACAGGAGCCCTGAGAATGAGCGTTTCTTCCACAACCGACGTTTTCTTCACCCGCTCGCTTGCCGATACCGATCCGGATATTTTCGGCGCGATCGAAAAGGAGCTTGGCCGCCAGCGCCATGAGATCGAACTGATCGCCTCCGAAAACATCGTCTCGCGCGCCGTTCTGGAAGCGCAGGGCTCGATCATGACCAACAAGTACGCCGAGGGCTATCCGGGCAAGCGCTATTACGGCGGCTGCCAGTTCGTCGACATCGCGGAAGAACTCGCCATCGAGCGCGCCAAGAAGCTGTTCGGCGTCAACTTCGCCAACGTTCAGCCGAATTCCGGTTCGCAGATGAACCAGGCCGTGTTCCTGGCGCTCCTGCAGCCGGGCGATACCTTCATGGGTCTCGACCTCAACTCGGGCGGTCACCTGACGCATGGTTCGCCGGTCAACATGTCCGGCAAGTGGTTCAACGTCGTTTCCTACGGCGTGCGCGAAGGCGACAACCTGCTCGACATGGATGCCGTTGCCGAAAAGGCCCGTACCCACAAACCGAAGCTGATCATCGCCGGTGGCACCGCCTATTCCCGTATCTGGGACTGGAAGCGTTTCCGCGAGATTGCCGATGAAGTCGGCGCTTACCTGATGGTCGACATGGCCCACATTGCCGGTCTCGTTGCCGGTGGCCAGCATCCGTCGCCGTTCCCGCATTGCCATGTCGCCACGACCACGACCCACAAGTCGCTGCGCGGCCCGCGCGGTGGTGTGATCCTGACCAACGACGAGGATCTGGCGAAGAAGTTCAACTCGGCCGTGTTCCCCGGCCTGCAGGGCGGTCCGCTGATGCACATCATTGCCGCCAAGGCCGTCGCCTTCGGCGAGGCGCTGCAGCCCGAGTTCAAGGATTACGCAGCCCAGATCGTCAAGAACGCCAAGGCGCTTTCGGAAACGCTGGTTGCCGGCGGCCTCGACATCGTTTCGGGCGGTACCGACAACCACCTGATGCTGGTTGATCTGCGCAAGAAGAACGCCACCGGCAAGCGCGCGGAAGCCGCTCTCGGCCGTGGCTACATCACCTGCAACAAGAACGGCATTCCCTTCGACCCGGAAAAGCCCTTCGTCACATCCGGCATCCGTCTCGGCACGCCGGCCGGCACGACGCGCGGTTTCAAGGAAGCCGAGTTCAAGGAAATCGGTAACCTCATCGTCGAGGTTCTCGACGGCCTGAAGGTTGCCAATTCCGATGAAGGCAATGCGGCGGTCGAAGCCGGCGTTCGTGAAAAGGTCGTCAAGCTGACTGACCGTTTCCCGATGTACCCGTATATGTAAGATCAGAGAAGCTGGATGCGCTGCCCCTATTGTGGATCGGAAGATAGCCAGGTCAAGGATTCCCGTCCTGCCGAGGACGGAGCCGCGATCCGGCGGCGGCGCATCTGCCCGGACTGCGGCGGCCGGTTCACCACTTTCGAGCGCGTGCAACTGCGCGAGCTGATGGTGTTGAAGAAGACCGGCCGCAAGGCGCCCTTCGACCGGGACAAGCTGATGCGGTCGTTCGAGATCGCGCTGCGCAAGCGGCCGGTCGATCGCGACCGCATCGAGCGAGCGGTGTCCGGCATCGTACGGCGGCTCGAAAGCTCTGGTGAGACGGAAATCTCCTCCGAAGAAATCGGCCTGCAGGTTCTGGAGGCCTTGAAGAGCCTCGATGACGTGGCTTTCGTGCGCTACGCCTCGGTCTATCGCGATTTCTCCCATGCGGAGGATTTCGAGAAGGTGATCAGCGAGATCAGCGCGAAGATCGCGCGCGATCCGGGGGCGTGATAGAGGGCTGCGGAGTTTGCCGCATCACCCCCCTCTGTCAGCTACGCTGACATCTCCCCCTCAAGGGGGGAGATCGGGAGCGAGAGGCTAACCCCGGCGAATCTCCCCCCTTGAGGGGGAGATGCCCGCAGGGCAGAGGGGGGTAGTAGGGCGGCTGGCTCGGACTATCTTGAAATTGAGGCATGAAAGCCTCACATGACTGCTCCCACCCCGTTCCCCCGATCCGTAGCGGAGCTTTGCAGAAATGACCGAATGGAGCCGCAACGACGAGCGTTTCATGGGCGAAGCCCTGGCTCTCGGCCATCGGCATCTGGGTCAGACTGCCACCAATCCTTCCGTTGGCTGCGTGATCGTTCGCGATGACGGCGATGGACCGCGCATCGTCGGCCGAGGCGTGACCGCTATCGGCGGGCGGCCGCATGCGGAGACGCAGGCGCTGGCGGATGCCGGCGGGCTGGCGCGCGGCGCGACCGCCTATGTGACGCTCGAACCCTGTTCGCATCACGGCAAGACGCCGCCCTGCGCCAACGCGCTCATTGCGGCTGGCGTGGCCCGCGTCGTCATCGCCGTTACCGATCCCGACGAGCGGGTGAGCGGTCATGGCATCGACATGCTGCGCGAGGCCGGCATTGCCGTCGAAACCGGGCTGATGGAACCCGAGGGCGAGCGGGAGCTGGAAGCCTATCTGATGACCCGGCGTGAGGGGCGGCCCTTCGTCACGCTGAAGCTAGCCGTTTCCGCCGATGGCATGATCGGTGCGACCGGCAAAGGGCAGCTTGCGATCACCGGTCCGGAAGCCCGCGCGGAAGTGCACCGCCTTCGCTCGGTGACCGACGCCATTCTCGTCGGCATCGGCACGGCTGTCGCCGACGATCCTGAACTGACGACGCGGCTGCCGGGGCTGGAGCATCGCTCGCCGATCCGTATCGTGCTCGACCGGCGGCTGGAACTGCCCGTTACGTCCAAACTCGTACAAAGCGCCCGCAAGGTGCCGGTGATCGTCGTCAGCGACGGCGATGCCTGCTCCGTCAGCGAACAGGCCCGGCGCGATGAGCTGGAGGCGGCCGGCGTTGAAATCCTCATTTGCCGGCAGGACGATCTTATCGATCTGCTCGGGGCGCTGGCGACGCGCGGCATTTCTTCGCTTCTGGTCGAAGGCGGGGCGAAGACGGCGCAGCTTTTCCTCAATGAAGGTCTGGTCGATCGCATTCTGCTGTTTACCGGTGCGGTTACGGTCGGGGAGGGTGGCGTTGCGTCGCCCATCGACCGCAAGCTCGTGCCGGTCGGTTTCCTGCATCGTGCCAGCCATTCCTTCGGCAACGACATCCTCGATGAATACGAATATGAAAGAAACTCCTGATGTTTACCGGCATTGTCACTGATATCGGCACCGTCCAGTCCGTCACTCCGCTCGACGAGGGCGTGAAACTGCGGATCGGCACCGTTTATGACCCCAAGGGCATCGATATCGGTGCCTCGATTGCCTGCTCCGGCGTCTGCCTGACGGTGACGACGCTGCCGGAGGATGGCTCGAACGAGCGCTGGTTCGAAGTCGAGGCCTGGGAAGAGGCCTTGCGGCTGACGACCATTGCCGACTGGCAGGCGGAGCGGAAGATCAATCTGGAGCGCTCGCTGAAGATCGGCGACGAACTGGGTGGGCATCTGGTCTCCGGCCATGTCGACGGCAAAGCGGAAATCCTCTCCGTCGAGGCGGAGGGTGAGGCGACCCGCTTTCGCCTGAAGGCGCCGGAGCATCTGGCGCGGTTCGTGGCGCCGAAGGGTTCGGTCGCGCTCGATGGCACGTCGCTGACGGTCAATGCCGTCGATGGCGCGGTCTTCGATGTGCTGCTGATCCGCCATTCGCTGGAAGTGACGACCTGGGGTGAGCGACAGGCGGGCGATCTCGTCAATTTCGAGGTCGATACCATGGCGCGTTATGCTGCCCGGCTTGCGGAGTTTCCGGCACCGAAGGCTGCCGATGCCTGATTGATCTGCGCGAAGCGCCACGGCGCTTCGCGCAGCTATCTTATCTCTCGAAGAGGATCACGTTGGCGCCGTGATAGGTCGTGCGGCGCACTTCATGGAAACGAAGCTTGGTCGCGACCCGGATCGAGGCAACGTTTTCGATGTCGATGATGCAGGCCTTCTTCAGGGCCGGGTGGTACTGGTCTCCCCAGCGCAGCATGGCGCTGACCGCCTCCGTTGCGTACCCCTTGCCATGGGCGGCGGGGGAAAGCGCCCATCCGGTTTCCATCTTGCCTTCGAGCGAAGGCGTGATCACCCGGTGCAGGTCGTGGAAGCCGGCCTCGCCGATGAGCTGGCCCGTTTCCTTGTCCTGCAGTGCCAGAAACCCGAAGCCGAAATAATGCCACATGCCGACCTGTCGCAGGAACCGCGTCCAGGACTGTTCGCGAGAGAACGGCACGCCGCCGATGAAACGGGTCACCTGTGGATCGGCAAACAAGGCCGCGTAGTGGTCAAAATCCGTGCGGCGATAGGGGCGCAGGCGAAGGCGGTCGGTTTCGATGGTTGGGACTTGCTGCATGATTATTCCGTTTTTGCCGTTTCGATCCCCGGTTCGCCATCCCAATAATCCACGGGCGAGGGCTGGCGGCCGATGAAACTGAAGACCGCCTTTCTGTCCGTCGCGACCGACTTGGCGAGGAACTTGCCGGAATCGGGATATTCGACGATTTCAGCCTTGGCTTTCGTGGAGATGGAGAGATATTTCAGCGGCACCGTGCCGGTGTTGATGATCTGGTGGGCGGTGTCCTGTCCGCCGGCCGGGGCACCGAGCACGTCGCCCGCTTTCATCGGGCGCCGCTCCGGGCCGAAGCGGTATTCGCCTTCGCCCTCGAGGATCACGAACAGTTCGTCTTCGATATGGTGGTTGTGGAAGGGACAGCCGGATTTTCCGGGCGGCACCTCGCTATAACCGATGCCGAGTTCCTTGAGGCCGAGAAGCGCGCCGAAGGCGGTATCGGTGGATTCGAAGAAGTCGCCTTCGCGCCAGTGTTCGAGCTTCAGCTCCGAGAGGGTCACGACGGGGAAATTCGTCGTTGTGCTCATTGTGTTCTCCTTTGTTTGTGGCACCATTGCAGAGGTGAGGGCGGTTTGCAAAGCGGGTCGGCCATGACGGGCGGGCGCGTTTCATGGAAAAACACTTGCCATTGCGGGCCTGCCGTGATTTGACCGGCCACCCTGGCCGATAAGGATCGGCCGCGTTTTTTTCTGACAGGTGAGACAATGTCCGATACCTCGAACCCACATATCCTGATTGTGGAAGCGCGCTTCTATGACGACATGGCCGATGCGCTGCTCGACGGCGCGACGTCTGCGCTGAAGGAAGCCGGCGCGACCTATGATCTCGTCACCGTTCCCGGTGCGCTCGAAATCCCCGCCGCCATCGCCATGGCGCTCGACGGCGCCGACAACGGCGGCACCGATTACGACGGCTTCGTCGCGCTCGGCATGGTCATCCGCGGCGAAACCTATCACTTCGATATCGTCGCCAACGAATCCTCCCGCGCGCTGATGGACCTCTCCGTCAGCGAGAGCCTTGCGATCGGCAACGGCATCCTGACCGTCGAGAACGACGACCAGGCCTGGGCCCGCGCCCGCAAGACCGAAGGCGACAAGGGCGGTTTTGCAGCCCGCGCGGCCCTCACCATGATCGAACTCAAGAAGAAGCTGGGCGGCTACAGTGACTGACACTCCCTCCGAACCGCGCGTTCCCAAGCAGGCCAACCAGCGCGGCGCTGCGCGCCTTGCGGCCGTTCAGGCGCTTTACCAGATGGATGTCGGCGGCACCGGCGTTCTGGAGATCGTCGCCGAATACGAGGCGCATCGTCTCGGCCAGGAGATCGACGGCGATACCTATCTGAAGGCCGACGCCTCGTGGTTCCGCTCGATCGTCTCCGGCGTCGTGCGCGACCAGCGCAAGCTCGATCCGTTGATCGGCGCGGCGTTGCAGGACGACTGGGCGCTGTCGCGGCTCGACAGCACCGTGCGCGCCATTCTACGCGCCGGCACTTTCGAACTGGTGGAGCGCAAGGACGTGCCGGTGGCGGTCATCGTCACCGAATATGTCGAGATCGCGCGCGCCTTCTTCGAGGACGACGAGCCGAAGCTCGTCAACGCCGTGCTCGACCGGATTGCACGCCAGATTCGCACCGACGTCAGGACCTGACATGGTGGCGGTGAGCGGAGACATAAAGGGCGGCGAGATCGCCCTCATATCCGCGCGCCGCAACGTCTATCTTCTGACGGCCGCCCAGGCCGTTCTCGGCACGATGGGGCCGATCGTCTTTTCTGTCGGCGGCGTGGCGGGCTATCAGCTACTCGGCGCCGACAAGTCGCTGGCGACGGCGCCGCTGACCGGTTTCAATATCGGTGTCGCCATGGGCGCGATTTTCGTGGCGGTGCTGTCTCGGCTGCTCGGCCGGCAGGCGGCGTTCATCGTCGGAGCGCTTTTGGGCGCTGCCGGCGGTATCATGGCGGCTTACGCGCTTTATCTCGCCGATTTCTGGCTCTTCGCTTTCAGTCTCCTCGTGACCGGGCTTTCGGGCGGCTTTACGCAAAAGCTGCGGTTTGCGGCGGCCGATGCATCGCCCACTTTCTACAAGCCGCGGGCGATCTCGTGGATCTTGGCGGGCGGCATGGTTTCGGCCGTGCTCGGGCCGCAGCTGGTGATCCAGACGCGGGACATGCTGGCGCCGGTGTTCTTTGCCGGAGCTTTTCTGGCGGTCGTGCCGGTCTGCCTCGTGGCGATTATCTTTCTCGCTTTGCTCAGGCTGCCGGACCAGCGGCCGGCGGTGCATGCGGCAGCGAGCCTTCCGGTGCGGCCGCTGGGTGAGATCGTGCTGACGCAACGTTTCTTGACCGGCATGGTCTGTGGCATCTCCACCTATGCGCTGATGACCTTCATGATGACCGGTGCACCGATCGCCATGGTCGTCGGCTGCGGTTTTCCGCAGGATATGGCAACACTCGGCATCCAGTGGCATGTGCTGGCGATGTTCGTGCCGAGCTTCTTTACCGGCATGCTCATCAGCCGCTTCGGAGCGGAGCGGGTGGTGGCCTGTGGGCTGCTGATCCTCATGGCCTGCGCGCTGGTTGCCCATGCGGGCATTGCGCTGTGGAATTTCTGGGGCGCGCTGATCCTGCTCGGGCTCGGCTGGAATTTCGGCTTCATCGGCTCGACGGCGATCGTTGCGGCGAGCTACCGGCCCCACGAGGCCGACAAGGTGCAGGGCTTTCACGACATCATCCTGTTTACCGCCGTGGCGCTTGCCTCCTTCGGCTCGGGCAAGGTGCTGAGTGCCTATGGCTGGGACATGCTGAATGCTGCGGTCTGGCCGCTGACGATCCTGTGCCTCTCGCTGCTTTTGGCGCTGTTTATCCGCGAAAACCGCCGTTCGACGTAAGTTTTCCTTCCAAAGAGGCGGTTCAGGGCATGTAAGCAACCGCCAACATACCGAAAAACGTAGGTTTTTGCCGTTCGCGCCGCTTGACGATACCGATTCGTCCCCGCACTCTGGCCGCGCATCTCCCTCGACGCTTGAGGAGGCAAGGGGAGGCTGCGATTGCCGTAGTATCCCGCTTTCCGGTGGTGACACGCGAAGGCCACGGATGCTCCGGAGGAAGAGGCCTGCGGACCGGAGTGAGCCCGCAGGTTCGCAACGGAGGAAAGAGCGAATGAGCATACTTCTGGGCGTAATCGCATGCGGGTTGCTTTCGGTGGTCTATGCCATCTGGGCGATCCGGTCGGTGCTTGCCGCCGACCAGGGCAATGCCCGCATGCAGGAGATCGCGGGTTTCATCCGCGAGGGGGCGCAGGCCTATCTTACACGGCAATACAAGACCATCGCCATTGTCGGCGTCGTCGTTTTCATCGGCGCCTGGGTTCTTCTTTCGGCGACGGCCGCGATCGGCTTCCTGATCGGCGCCGTACTTTCGGGCGCTGCCGGCTTCATCGGCATGCACGTCTCGGTCCGCGCCAATGTGCGCACCGCCCAGGCCGCATCCGTCAGCCTGTCTTCCGGTCTCGATATCGCCTTCAAATCCGGCGCCATCACCGGCATGCTGGTGGCCGGCCTCGCGCTGCTCGGCGTCTCCATCTACTATCTGGTGCTGACGGCCGGCATGGGGCATGAGCCCGGATCGCGCGAAGTGATCGACGCGCTCGTCTCGCTTGGCTTCGGCGCTTCGCTCATCTCGATCTTCGCCCGTCTCGGCGGCGGCATCTTCACCAAGGGCGCCGACGTCGGCGGCGACCTCGTCGGCAAGGTAGAAGCCGGCATTCCCGAAGACGATCCGCGCAACCCCGCCACCATCGCCGACAACGTCGGCGACAACGTCGGCGATTGCGCCGGCATGGCGGCCGACCTGTTCGAGACCTATGCCGTCTCGATCGTCGCGACCATGGTTCTGGCGGCGATCTTCTTTGCCGGCACGGCGACCCTTGCCACCGCCATGGTCTATCCGCTGGCGATTTGCGGCACCTGCATCATCACCTCGATCGTTGGCGCTTTCTTCGTCAAGCTCGGTGCCAACGGCTCGATCATGGGCGCGCTCTACAAGGGCCTGATCGTCACCGGCCTGTTGTCGATCGTCGGGCTGTGGGCGGCAACCTCGCTCACCGTCGGCTGGGGCTCCATCGGCACGGTCGACGGCAAGGACATCACCGGCGTCAACCTGTTCGCCTGCGGCATTCTCGGCCTGATCGTCACGGCGCTGATCGTCGTCATCACCGAATACTACACCGGCACTAACAAGCGTCCGGTCAACTCGATCGCCCAGGCCTCGGTCAGCGGCCACGGCACCAACGTCATCCAGGGTCTCGCCGTTTCACTGGAATCGACGGCGCTGCCGGCCATCGTCATCGTCGGCGGCATCATCGCCACCTACCAGCTCGGCGGTCTGTTCGGCACCGGCATCGCGGTCACCGCCATGCTCGGCATCGCCGGGATGATCGTGGCGCTCGACGCCTTCGGTCCGGTCACCGACAATGCCGGCGGCATCGCCGAAATGGCGCACCTGCCGCCGGACGTGCGCAAATCGACCGACGCGCTCGATGCGGTCGGCAACACCACCAAGGCCGTAACCAAAGGTTATGCCATCGGTTCGGCTGGCCTCGGCGCGCTGGTGCTCTTCGCCGCCTATTCGAACGATCTGCGCTACTTCGCCGCCAATGGCGACAAGTATCCGTATTTTGCCGATATCGGCACGATCTCGTTCGATCTTTCCAACCCCTATGTGGTCGCGGGCCTGATCTTCGGCGGTCTCATTCCCTACCTCTTCGGCGGCATCGCCATGACCGCAGTCGGCCGCGCTGCAAGCTCGGTCGTCGAGGAAGTGCGCCGCCAATTCCGCGAGAAACCGGGCATCATGGCCGGCACCGATCGTCCAGACTACGGGCGTGCGGTGGACATGCTGACCAAGGCTGCGATCCGCGAAATGATCATCCCCTCGCTCCTGCCGGTGCTGGCGCCGATCGTCGTCTATTTCGGCGTGTTGGCGATCTCCGGCTCGAAGGCCTCTGCCTTCGCGGCGCTCGGCGCTTCGCTGCTCGGCGTGATCGTCAACGGCCTGTTCGTGGCGATCTCGATGACCTCGGGCGGCGGTGCCTGGGACAATGCCAAGAAGAGCTTTGAAGACGGCTTCGTCGACAAGGACGGCCAGCGGCATATGAAGGGCTCCGAGGCCCATAAGGCTTCGGTGACCGGCGATACCGTCGGCGATCCCTACAAGGATACGGCCGGCCCGGCCGTAAACCCGGCGATCAAGATCACCAACATCGTGGCGCTGCTGCTGCTTGCGGTTCTGGCATAGGGCCGCATTAGACCACTTCCGTCATGCTCGGGCCTGTCCCGAGCATCTTCCAGCCTCTCCGCATATGAGGGCAGGCTGGAAGATGCTCGGCACAAGGCCGAGGATGACGCAGAAAGGAGGCAGGGCTCAGTGAACACCTCTCAGACAAACAAAAACCCGCGGAGCGATCCGCGGGTTTTTTCATGCGCGCCTTTCGGCGGATTATTTGCCGTAGTCGGAACCGTCCGAGAGGATCGAGCGGGCCATGCTCTTGCCGATGCCGTTGCCGCTGAGCAGCTGGCCGAGGAAGGTCATTTCCTTGCCGCCGGTGGGCGTCGTGCGGGAGATCATGTCGAAGACCTTTCCGTCCTTCAGCGTGTAGTGCGCCAGCTGCGAAACCACGCCGTCCTTGTCGAAATAGACTGCAAGCACGCTCTGCTCGACGAGCTTCGGCTTCATGAAGGCAACGGGACGGGTGCGCTTCTGGGAGATGTAATAAAAGACTTCGTTGTCGAAGGTGGCGGTCGTAGACGGCGTGCCGAGCGAGAGCAACACCTGCTCGCGGCTGGAGCCGACCGGCGCCAATGCCAGTGTCTCTTCGTCGACGACATATCCCTGATGCAGCACCTGGCCGGTTCCGAGAACCTCGGTGGTCTTGCAGCCGGTGAGTACGGTGGCGCTAAGAGCGAGTGAAAGAACGACTTTGCCTGCGAATTTCATATCCGACCTGAAGTACCGTTTCGTCAACGACATATCCCTCAATAGAACGCCGGCGGATGCGCCATTGCTTTTCGTGCCTGCTTCGGTAAACCAGCTTCGATGATCATGCAACAACCGCAGACGCGGGCTGGCGCATTTTGAAGCAGGCAAACTTGGGCTTTATGATGATTTTCCGACTGTTCGGCAGAAAAAACAGCAATGCGGCCATCGTCGAGCGCCAATATGCGGCGTTGACCGCTGCCGCCCGCCAGCCGTTTCTCTATACCGATCTCGATGTGCCGGACACGGTGATGGGCCGTTTCGAAATGCTGTCGGCCTCCCTCATCCTCTATTTCCGCCGGACGCGCAGCTCGGCCCGCGCCGGCCAGGAAATCGCCCAGGAGATCATCGACGCCTTCTTCGAGGATGTCGACCATTCGATCCGTGAACTCGGTGTCGGCGATGTGTCGGTGCCCAAGCGCATGAAGAAGCTCGCCGCGATGTTCTACGGCCGGCTGGAAAGCTATGCGGCGGCGCTGGAAAAGCAGGACGCCGCCGAACTTGCGGCGGCACTGAAGCGCAACTTCCATCCGAAGAGCGAGGACGCCGCCCTTACAATGCAGGGGCTTGCTTCCTATCTGCTGCTGGCCGAAGCCGACCTTGCAGCGCAAGGGGAAGATATCGTAGAAACCGGCACCTTGAAATTGCCTGATCCGCAGGCCTGAACAGCCCGCGACAGGGGCACTGCCCCCCGGTGGGAGGAATCCAGCATGAGACACGAAGAAAAGCCGCCATTCTCCTTCCCGGTCAAGGTAGGCCACATTTCAGCCAATGCCGTTGCCATTCATCTCGAGGCGAATGCGACCGAGCGCGCCGGACTGGCGAAGATGTGGAACGTCCTCGAGGTCGCGTCGCTCGAGGCGGAGCTGCAGGTCGCGCGCTGGAAGAAGGACGGGGTGAAGATCAAGGGCGAAGTGCGGGCGAAGATCGTCCAGGCCTGCGTCGTGACGCTCGAACCGGTCGAATCGCTGATCGCCGAGCCCGTCGAGACGATCCTTGTGCCCGAAGGCTCCCGTCTTGCCCGCATCGCCGCCAATGACAGCGGCGAAATGGTGCTCGACCCCGATGGGCCGGATATCCCCGATGTCTTCACCGGCGACACGATCGATGCGGGCGAGGTGGTAAGCGAACAGGTGGCGCTGGCCATCGATCCCTATCCGCGCAAACCGGATGCGAGCTTTGGCGAGCGGATCGAAAGCACCGACAAGGACGACAAGCGTCCTAACCCCTTCGCTGTTCTGAAAGATTGGAAAAAGGACTGAAAAGCAGATGCGCCGCCGCAGAAAATCGGTTGTCACCAGAGGGAAAAACGGTATTTTGACCGAAATTCCGCCCGCTGGGTCGACCGCTGCGACACGACGCGAAGCATCTCCAACGTCGTGAAAAATTGTGTGTTTCCATCGCCACGCATCGCGCCGGAACGAAACAGGCTGTGGCAGGAAAAAAGGAAAAGACACGCGTGGTCAGAATTTCTCTTGATGTGATGGGCGGGGATTTCGGTCCCCAGGTCGTCATTCCGGGTGCGGCTCGGGCGCTGGAGCGCCATCCCGATATAAAATTCGTTCTCTTCGGCGATGAGGCTCAGTGCGGGCCACTGCTGGAAAAATATCCGAAGCTCAAGGCCGCCAGCACCTTCCACGCAACGGAAGTCGCCATCGCCATGGACGAGAAGCCGAGCCAGGCCCTGCGCCGAGGCCGCGGCAAGTCCTCGATGTGGCTGGCGATCGACGCGATCAACAGCGGCGAGGCCGATGTCGTCGTTTCCGCCGGCAATACCGGCGCGCTGATGGCGATGTCCGTCTTCTGTCTGCGCACCATGACCGGCATCCAGCGGCCGGCGATCGCCGGCATCTGGCCGACCCTCAAAGGGGAGAGCATCGTGCTCGACGTCGGCGCGACGATCGGCGCCGATGCGCAGCAGCTGATGGATTTCGCGCTGATGGGCGGCGCCATGGCACGCGCCCTGTTCGAGATCGAGCGGCCGACGCTTGGCCTCCTGAATGTCGGCGTCGAAGAGGTGAAGGGTCAGGAAGAGGTGAAGGAAGCCGGCCGCCTGATCCGCGAGGCCAACCTCGAAAGCATCGATTATTACGGTTTCGTCGAAGGCGACGATATCGGCCGCGGCACGGTGGACGTGGTGGTGACGGAAGGCTTTTCCGGAAACATCGCCCTGAAGACCGCCGAGGGCACGGCCCGCCAGATCGCGGAATATCTGAAGGCGGCGATGTCGCGCACGCTGATGGCCAAGATCGGCTATATCTTCGCCAAGGGCGCCTTCGATCGCCTGCGCGAGAAGATGGACCCGCGCAAGGTCAATGGCGGGGTTTTCCTCGGGCTGAACGGCATTGTCATCAAGAGCCATGGCGGCACGGATGCCGAAGGGTTCGCGGCGGCCATCGATGTGGGCTATGATATGGTCCGCAACGGCCTGAAGGCCAAGATCGAAAACGATTTGCAGAGATATCATGCCATGCCGCAGGCGAACGCTGCCGCTGCCAATGGCACGGCAGGTGAGGTTTGATACGATGATCCGTTCAGTGGTACGCGGCTTCGGAGCTTCGCTCCCGAAGCGTGTCATGACCAACAGCGAGATGGAAAAGAAGGTCGACACGTCCGACGAATGGATCGTGCAGCGGACCGGCATTCGCCAGCGCTATCTCGCCGGCGAAGGCGAAACCACGGCGTCGCTCGGTGAGGCGGCGGCACGCGCGGCGCTTGAGCGGGCGAAGCTGACCCCGGCCGATATCGACCTGATCATCCTTGCGACCTCGACACCGGACAACACCTTTCCGGCAACGGCGGTCAACATCCAAAACCGCCTCGGCATGCACCATGGCGCCGCCTTCGACGTGCAGGCGGTCTGTTCCGGCTTCATCTTTGCGGTGACGACGGCGGACGCCTATATTCGCGGCGGCATCGCCAAGCGTGTATTGGTTATCGGCGCGGAGACCTTTTCCCGCATTCTCGACTGGAACGACCGCACGACCTGCGTGCTGTTCGGCGATGGCGCCGGCGCGATCGTGCTGGAAGCTCAGGAAGGCGAGGGCACCACGGCGGATCGCGGCGTATTGACGACCCAGCTGCGCTCCGACGGCGCCCACAAGGAAAAGCTCTATGTCGATGGTGGTCCTTCGTCTACCGGCACGGTGGGGCATCTGAGGATGGAAGGCCGCGAGGTCTTCAAGCATGCCGTCGGCATGATCACCGACGTCATCGAAGCCGCCTTCGAAGCGACCGGGACGACGGCCGACGATATCGACTGGCTGGTGCCGCACCAGGCAAATCGCCGCATCATCGACGGCTCGGCCAAGAAGCTTGGCATCCCACCCGAGAAGGTTGTCGTGACCGTGGACATCCACGGCAACACGTCCGCGGCTTCGATTCCGCTGGCGCTGAATGCGGCAGCGTCCGATGGCCGCATCAAGCAGGGCGACCTCGTTCTTCTCGAAGCCATGGGCGGTGGTTTCACTTGGGGTTCGGTCCTGCTTCGCTGGTAAAGAAAATCACGATATAGCGCAAACGCTTGACCGGAATGAGCAAGGGCAATAGTCTTTCCTCGCTGATCGCTATTCAAGAAAAATCGGTGGGGAAGATGAGCGGCAAAACGGTAACTCGTGCGGATTTGGCTGAATCGGTTTTTCGCAAGGTCGGCCTCTCCCGGACCGAATCGGCGGAACTGGTCGAGACCGTCATCGATGAGATCTGCAACGCAATCGTGCGTGGCGAGAGCGTCAAGCTTTCTTCCTTCGCCACCTTCCAGGTGCGCGACAAGAACGAGCGCATCGGTCGCAACCCGAAAACCGGCGAGGAAGTGCCGATTTCGCCGCGCCGGGTGATGACCTTCAAGGCCTCCAACGTCTTGAAACAGCGGGTGTTGAAGGCCCATCTGTCGCGCAAGGCCAAGCAGAAGCCGCAGTCGCCGGCTTCCTGAAACCGGGCGCATTTTCATAAAAGTGGTTGAAAGCGGCTTGATAAGCCGTTGAATTGCACAGGATTCGTGCGATCATGACGACCGGCGCCCAAAAGTGCCGGCGAGTCTCGCTGTGCTTTCCCTTCTGGAAGCCGGTGCGGCAGGCAAGCCCGTCGTGTTCACTATACGAGTTCGGAAAAACACATGGACAAGAGCCCAGACGCATTTCGCACGATCAGCGAGGTCGCCGATGACCTCGACCTGCCGCAGCATGTGCTTCGTTTCTGGGAGACGCGATTCCCGCAGATCAAGCCGATGAAGCGCGGCGGCGGACGGCGGTACTATCGCCCCGAGGACGTCGATCTCCTGAAGGGCATCCGCCATCTGCTCTACGACCACGGCTATACGATCAAGGGCGTGCAGAAGCTGTTGAAGACCAACGGCAACAAGTTCGTGGCGGCGATCGCCAGCGGCGATCTTGCGACCGTGGAGGCGCTTGCTGCCGCAAGTGTGGAGGAGCCGGCGCAGCCGAAGCTTGCCAATCCCGATGAAGACCAGATCGTCGGCCGCGCCAAGGCGCCGGCAAGCCGCCGCTTCTTCTCCTTCGTCGGTGGTGGCGAGGATACGCCTGAAGTGTCGATCGGCAAGACCTCGGTCGGCAAGGAAGACCGGGCGCTGCTGCAGGAGGCCCTTTACGATCTTCTGGAATGCAAGCGGCTGCTTGATCAGGTCAGGTGATCCGCAAGCGAGCTTGTTTCCCGGTCTTTATACCGAATTTCCGAAAATAGGACTTGCCAGTAACCGGTCGAGACTATAGGGCTTTCCTCGGTTCGGAGCGTAGCGCAGCCCGGTAGCGCACTTGACTGGGGGTCAAGGGGTCGTGGGTTCGAATCCCGCCGCTCCGACCATTTTTCCCCAAGGCTTTGGCCTCTCTTTCTCTTCATCGTCGCTACCGTTTTCCACCTTGCAGGGTGTGGACAGTCGTTGTCCGCGAAAACCTTTCGGCAATACCTGCCACCGATAATGGCCCCGGAAAACCGGGGTAGAATCGTATGGCTAAGACGGCGCGCAAGACAGGCAAGGGCACGAAGCGGCGGAGGGCTTCGCCCCAGGGCATCATGTGGCCCTGGTATGTCGCGGGGCTGCTGATCGTCGGCGGCGTTGGCGCCTATGACAATCTGCCGAGTGTGCGCGGCTGGTTTCGCGCGCAGAATCATCTTGTTGCATCGAGCGAGCCGGTTTCGAAGCCCGTCAGGCAGCGGGAGAGCGAGGCGCATACGGCGGCAATCCCGCAACCGGGGTTGCGTCCTGTGGAAAAGGCCGTGCTGAAGAGGGACGAGCAGGCGCTGCCGAGGCTGGCGCCGCCGCAGGATATTCCGGCGGTCGAGACCGTGGCGTTGCGGACCGGGCCGGCGGGGCCGTTTTATTTCTGCACCGATCAGAAGACGAATTGCGTGATCGATGGCGGCAGCTTCTGGTTCAATGGCCGGAAGGTGGGGCTGGCCGATGTTTCGATGCCGCGGATGAAGATGGCGAAATGCGATGCCGAGCGGGAGCTTGGCTCGCGGGCCAAGCGGCGGCTGCGGGAAATCCTGAATGCCGGCGAGTTCAAGCTTCTGGCGGCCAATGGAAAGTCTGGCGGGCAGATGCACGTCGTCCTGAGTGATGGCACCTTGATCAGCGATCGGCTAATCGCCGAGGGGCTGGCCCATAGTCTCAAGGATGCCGGCAAGCCCTGGTGCTGATGGATCAGGCCGGCGTCTGCGGCAGCGGCGCGAAGGACTTCGCGATGGGGGCCAGCGTTCCGTCGTGAGCGACGCGCGGGGCGCGGCCGGCGAGGCGGAAGTAGAAGCTTTCCGTCAGGTCGAGCATCGCTTCCAGCGAGAAACGGGATGACAGGCGTTCGGCTTCGGCCGCGAGAAGCGCATGGCGCTCAGGCGTTGCGCAATCCAGCATGGCATCGGCCAGTTTTGCGATATCGCCGTCATTGGCGATAATGCGGCCGTTGCGGCCGTCTTCGATCACGGTCGTTGCGCCGCCGAAGGCGGTGCAGAGGATCGGCTTGCCGGCGGCGGCCCCTTCCAGCATCACATAGGACATTGCCTCGTAGAGGCTCGGCATGACCAGCAGATCGAAGGCGGTGACGGCTTCGGGGCCGGTGAAATCCTTGGTGAGGTGCATGCGGTGGGAAAGGTCGCTCTGGGCGATGGCCGCTTTTACATCGTCTTCCAGCTCGCCGCTGCCGATCATCAGCAGATGGGCGTCGGGACGCTTTGCGGCGAGCAGGCGGAAGGCCTCGACAAGGCGAAGCGGGGCCTTCTGGGCCGAAAGGCGGCCGATGAAGCCGAAGACGAAGGCATCGTCCGGGATGCCGAAGCGGGCGCGCACGATGCCGGCCATGCCAGCCGGAGGAGGGGCGGCGCCGTTGACGACGACGGAGAGTTTTTCGGCGGGCATGCCGAGCGCGAGCGCGTGACGGTGTTCGTCTTCTGAAACACAGATCAGCCGATCGGTGAAGGTGCGGGCGAGCAGGGTTTCGATGCCGCCGTAGATCAGGTGGCCAAGCTTGCCGAGGCCGGGGTCCATGGTGCGGAAGGCATGCGGGGTGTAGACGCGCGGGATATGGCGGCCGGGCAGGCGCAGACGGGTGAGCGCGCCCGCCTTTGAGCTGTGGCCGTGGATGATGTCGAAGCGGTCGCGGCCGATGATTCGGGTGAGCGCTCGGTGGGCGGGGATATCCGAAAGGCCGGGAGAACGGGCCATGTCGACCGAATGCACGGCGGCGAGGCCGAGGCTCGTCAATTCGCGCACGAAACCTTCCTCGGCGCGCAGGGGTGAATAGACGGCCTCGACGTGGTGGCCACGGGCAATCATGCCGCGGCAGAGATCGAGCATGTGGCGGCCGGAGCCGCCGCCGCTGGGTTCCAGCACTTCGAGGAGGCGCAGCGGCGTCGTTTGGGTGGTGTCGGGAGCGTGAGCGTTCATAGGGTTTGTCCTTTTCGCCCGGTGACGGTCCAGCCGTGTTCGGCGCGGTAGCGCATTTCCAGCGCGCCGCAGCCCCAGACGATACCGAGCAGCAGGTAGAAGTGGCGCCAGTGGTCGGTATCGATGACGTTGCCGATGGCGGCGTGGCCGATGAGCACGATCCAGGCGATCATCAGGGCGGGCTGCCATGGTCGGTCGAGCAGCAGGAAGCGGAAGCCGATGGAGACGGTCCAGCAGATCAGCGTGATGTAGCAGACGAAGCCGAGCCAGCCGTAGGAGGTGAGGCACTTCAGCCAGATATTGTGCTCGTCTTCCGGGAAGATCTTGCTGAACACCATCGGGCCGATGCCGAGCGGTTTTTCCATCGACATCAGGAAGCCGATGCGGTGGCGCTCGAAACGGCCGAGATGGCCGCCGTCGTAATCCTGCACCAGCTGGGTGCGGCTGGAAAAGAGATTGGCGACCTGCGGGATTTGCAGGGCGATGACGAGGGCGGCGATCATCAGGACCGCGCCGCCGAGCGTGAGCGTCAGGATTTTCAACCGGAAGGCGCCGGTGCGCTCTTTCAGCAGCATGATCAGCACGAGGGCGCAGGCGCAGAAGAGGTAAAGCGCCCAGGCCGCACGGGAGAAGGAGAGGAACAGGCCGAAGGCCATGATCAGGATGCCGAGCACCTTCAGCGGCGCACGCGAGAGCCGGTCGGTCAGCAGGCCGTGGATCAGGTAGAGCGACGGCGCGACGAGGAAGGGGCCGAAGACGTTCGGGTCCTGGAAGGCGCCCTTGGCGCGATCGTAGAGCGTGAACTTTTCGCCGCCGGGAATGGCGCCGAAATAGCCGAGGATGCCGAGCAGGGCGGTGATGACACCGGCGGCGACCCAGGCGTTGAAGATCAGCTTCAGCCGGTCGTGGCGGGCCTCGATGATCGCGGCGAAGAATACCGCCGACAGAGCGAGGAAGCCGGAGACGGCCATGTACATCGGGCCGGTGTCGAGGTCGTCCATGACCGTCAGCGACAGGATACCGCCGGTCATGAACAGGATCAGCAGCGTCAGAAGCGGGGCGATGTAGCGCGAGATTTTCAGGCCGATCAGCGCCCAGAGGCCGATCAGCGCGACGAGGAAGACCTCATACGGCGCGGGTTCGGAGATGACGAAGCCCGATAGGAAGACGGCGAATGTGACCATGGCCGAGCCGGCCATGGTGATCGCGGCCAACTGCGGCCGAAACCCCGAAGGGCTATCGGCGAGCGCGCTCAATAGGCGTTTTCCGTGTTGAGAAGCCGGATCGGCGTCAGGAACAGGATCTTGAGATCGAACCAGAGCGACCAGTTCTCGATGTAATAGAGATCGAAGGCAGTGCGGAACTTGATCTTGTCGTCGCTGTCGATCTCGCCGCGCCAGCCGTTGATCTGCGCCCAGCCGGTGACGCCGGGCTTGACGCGGTGGCGGGCGAAATAGCCTTCGACCACGTCGGAATAGATGCGGTCCGCCGTCTGGGCCGCGGCCGCATGGGGGCGCGGGCCGACGAGGGAAAGCTGGCCCTTCAGCACGTTGAAGAACTGCGGCAGCTCGTCGATGGAGGATTTGCGCAGGAAGCGGCCGACGGGGGTGACGCGCGGATCGCCCTTGGTGACGGCGTTGCGCGCCGTCGGGTCGCCCATGTTGGTATACATGGAGCGGAACTTGTAGACCTCGATGATCTCGTTGTTGAAGCCGTGGCGCTTCTGCTTGAAGATGATCGGGCCTGGGGAGGTGAGCTTCACGGCGAGCGCCGCGCCGATGAAGACCGGCCAGAGCAAGGCGAGCGCCACCAGGCTGAAGAAGATATCGAAGCAGCGTTTTGCGACCGAATCCCAGTCGGCGATCGGCTTGTCGAAGACATCGAGCATCGCCACCTTGCCGATGTGCGAATAGCTGCGCGGGCGGAAACGCAGGTTGCTGGCGTGGGCGGCGACGCGGATATCGGCCGGCAGTACCCAAAGCTTCTTCAGGAGTTCGAGGATGCGCTTTTCCGCCGTTAGCGGCAAAGCGATGATCAGGATGTCGACGCGGGTGATGCGGGCGAATTCCACCAGTTCGGCGATGGTGCCGAGCTTGGGATAGCCGGCGATGATATGCGGCGAGCGGCGCTCGTCGCGATCGTCGAAGATGCCGCAGATGCGGATATCGTTGTCGCTCTGCTGCTCGAGCGAGCGGATCAGATCCTTGGCCGGCTGGCCGCCACCGACGATGACGGCGCGGCGTTCCATCGTGCCGTTGCGAGCCCAGCGGCGGATCGAAAAGGCGATGAAGAAACGCTCCAGCACCAGGAGGACGGCGCCGGCCGCAAACCATGTCTCGGCCCAGGGTTGATGCAGGCTGCCCTGATGGTCGAAGACGAGATAGGCGAAGGCCAGAACCGCGAAGGCGAAGGCCCAGGCGACCAGAAGGCGCGGAAGCGCCCGCACGGCCGAACGCAGCATCGGCACCTGATAGCCGTCCGCCGCCTGGAAGAAGGCGACGGCAAGGCCGCTGCCGGCAACGAGCAGGGAACCATAGCCCAGCCATTGCGACAGGGTGGGGGCAACGAGGAATGTGGCGACCGCATGGCCGATGGCAAACAGCGCCGCGAATTCGAACAGCCGCATCAGGCCGATGATCATGGCCGGAGAATAGGTTTCCACGCCGAACTGGGCGGCGATGCGGCGCGCCAACGGATTGAGCGTGGCCGGCTTTTCGACCGTCTGCTCCTCGCCCGGTGCGCGCGTGCGGATTTCGGAGATTTTGCGGCGCAGCGCTTCCGTATCGAAGGCTTCCGGTCTGTCGATCTGGTTCATGATGTTCGTCCGGCCATTTTTATAACGTCCGGGAATATCACGAAGAGTCTAAAAAACGCTTACGGCACGCTTGTTTCGCTCTGCGACAGGTGGCTTGCCGCTGAGTAGCTGGCGATAGAGCCGCATCAGCGAACCGGCCATGGCGGAAGACGAGAAACTGGCCTTGAAACCGCGAGGTTCCGGCATCGCGGATGCGGCCCAGCCGGGCTCGGAAACGGCTGACGTCATGATTGTGGCGAGCGCCTGCGCATCGCCGGGCGGGGCGAGCACATGGGCGTTTTCGCCCAGCACTTCCGGAATGCCGCCGACGCGGCTGGCGATGACGGGCTTTTCGGCGGCGAGCGCCTCCAGCACGATATAGGGCATGGATTCGGCGCGCGAGGGCACGACGACGGTGCGGCTGAAGGAAAACGCATCGAGCGCCTTCATCGCCGGCACCATCTCGATGCGCCGGCCAAGCCCGCGTTCCAGCATCATCTGCTCGTATTCGGCCTTTTGCGGCCCTTCGCCGACCATGATCGCCGACAGCGGCCGTCCGACGATGCGCTCGGTGCGGGCGAAGGCGTCGATGAAGATATCCGGTCCCTTCAGGTCGCGCAGCATGCCGATATAGAGGAAATCGGCGGCATCGGGGCGGGCATGGACCTTGTGGAAATCGCGGTCATTGATGCCGTTGTGGATGCGCTCCGCATGGGTGCGGGGACGGCCGACCTTCTCTTCATAGACGTCGCGCTCGAAATCGCAGACGAAGACGATCGAGTCGGTCAGGTATTCCTGCATGCGCTCGAGGAAGAACACGGTTTTGCCGAGAAACGTTCCCTTGTCGTAATGCAGGCTGCCGCCATGCGGCGAATAGAGGCGGGCAACGCAATACCTGTTCACCCGCAAGGCTGAGCCGATGATGCGGGCCACAGCGCCACCTTTGGCGCCGTGGCCGTGGATCACATCCGGCCGCAAGCTTCTGATTTGTTTGTAGCTGCCCCAGAGGGCGGCGATATCCGAAGGGCCGATCGAACGGCGGATCGGCAGGCGTACGAGGCCGAGCGACAGAAACGGCCTGATCTCGTCGAACAGCTTGTCCTCGTAGGAGCCGCCCGTCGTGCTGTCGCAGAGGATGCCGACCTCGTGCCCTGCCTTCGCATGTGCTTCCGCCAGATCCCGCACATGGCGGAAGATGCCGCCAAGGGGGGACCGGAAACAATGGATGATGCGCAGGGGACGCTCGACGGGGTCGGACATGAGGGCGTCAGAACAGCCGCTCGCGCACGTAGATCGTGTCGCCGGCCATGATCGGATCGGAGATCGACACCCGGCCGGTGATGACGCGGCCGTTGATCTTGCGGGTGATATCGACATTGCGCTGGTTGGCGCGCGGCGAATAGCCGCCGGCGACTGCGATGGCCGTCTGCGCCGTCATGCCCGGCACATAGGAATACTGGCCGGCCTGGCCGACTTCGCCCATGATGAAGACGGAGCGATAGCGGTCGACCTCGATCGTCACGTCCGGGTCGCGCAGATATCCCTGGCGCAGCTTGTCGGCGATCATCTTTTCCATTTCGGGGAGCGTGTGGCCACGCGAGGGCACCGCGCCGATCAACGGGAAGGCGACATAGCCGGCCTGATCGACCGTATAGGTGCCGGTGAGCCCTGCCTGTTCGAACACGTTGACACGCAGACGGTCGCCGCTGTCGAGCCGATAGGGCTGGATGGTGGCTTCGGCCATGGCTTTCGGGGCTGGCTGATAGGTGTTGCAGCTGGAAAGCGCGGCGCACAACAATGTGGCCACAACCATTGCCAGTGCCGGTTTTCTTCCTGCGACAATCATTTCGATCTCGTGCTGCTCGATGCTGCTTCTTCCTGCCGTTATCGATCCGTTAGGGTTAATAGGCGGTAAAAGCCGGCGGTATATTTCAGGGGGAGGTTGAAAGAAGAGCCGGCGGCGGGGCAGGGGCCATTAACAGTTGCGTTACCATGTTTGTTTACGGTGCCCGCAATTGTTCCCTTGTTTGGAGTACAGCGATGTCGAATGTCGGCGGCGCTCATCAGGATGTTGACATCGATCTCGGTGGGCTGGTGCGCGCGATCTGGAAGCGGCGCATGCGTGTGCTCATGGCAACGGCGCTGTGCACTGGTGCTGCCTTTGCCGGGGCCAACCTGCTTTCGCCGCAATATCGCGCCGAAACCCGGCTGCTGATCGAATCGCGCGAGCCCGAATTCAGCGGCTCCAACCAGGTGCAGATGCCTGCCGACCGGGAATTCGACGAATCGGCGATCGCAAGCCAGGTGCAGCTTCTGCGCTCCGCTGATTTGATGAAGCAGGTTGCCCGCAACATGAAGCTTCATGAGATCAAGGAGTTCGATCCGAGCGCCGATCCGTCGCTGCTCTCGAATATCCTCGTCACATTCGGGCTGGCGAAGAACCCGCTCGATCTGCCGCCGGAAGAGCGGGTGCTGAAGGCCTTCGACGAGAAGCTGCAGGTCTATCAGGTCGAGAAGTCGCGCGTCGTCGGGGTCACGTTCAATTCCAAGGACCCGCGGCTGGCGGCCGCCGTCCCCAACGAGATGGCCAAGGTCTATCTGTCGCTGCAGAGCGGGGCAAAGCTCGATTCCAACTCCGAGGCCAGCCGCTGGCTGGAGCCGGAGATTGCCAATCTGCGCGAGAAGGTGCGTGAGGCCGAGGCCAAGGTCGCCGATTACCGGTCGAATTCAGACCTGCTGCTCAGCAGCGACAATAGCAATTTCGCCACCAAACAGCTGAACGATCTTTCCACCGAGCTGGCGCGGGTGCGCAGCGACCGGGCAAGTGCGGAGGCACGGGCCGAGGGCGTGCGCACCACGCTGGCGAGCGGCCGCGATGCCGATACGCTGAACGACGTCGTGGGATCGCAGATGATCCAGCGGCTGAAGGAAAACGAATCCACCATCCAGGGGCAGATCGCCGATCTTTCGACGACGCTGCTCGACGGGCATCCGCGGCTGAAGGGCCTGAAATCGCAGCTTCAGGGCATTCGCGCGCAGATCCGCAGCGAAACGCAAAAAATTCTGGCGAGCCTCGACAACGAGGCGGGCGTGGCGCGGCTGCGCGAACGGCAGCTGATGCAGCAGTTGAATACGCTGAAGGCGGCCTCCGCCAAGGCCGGGGAAGACGAGGTGGGTCTGCGGGCGCTGGAGCGCGAGGCGGCGGCGCAGCGGCAGCTGCTGGAAACCTATCTGGCTCGTTACCGCGAGGCGACCTCCCGCGTTGGCAGCAATGCGACGCCGGCCGATGCCCGCGTTATCTCGCAGGCAGTCGAGCCGACCGAGGCTTATTTCCCGAAGGTGCTGCCAATCACCATCGTCGCGGCGCTGGCGAGCTTCCTCGTCAGCTGCGTCGTGATCATGCTCGGCGAGCTTTTCAGCGGCCGTGCTTTGCGACCTGTGGGTGGAGCGCAGCCTGAAGTGCGGCCGCGACCGGTCGAGGCAAGCGAGCCGGTCGTTCGCAAGGTCGTCGCCCCGGTCGTCGTTCCGCCGGTTGCTGTTGCGGCCGTACCGGTGGCGGAGGAAACAGAGGACGATTCGTTCGATGATTTTTCGATTGCCGCTGTTGTCGCACATCTGCTCGAGAGCGATGCGCGTGTCGTGGTTTCCGTTTCTCCGGCCGGCGACCAGGGGTCGACCGATGCGGTGGTGCTGGCGCGGCTGATGGCGGAGGAGGGGCGAAGGGTCGTGTTCGTCGATCTGACCGGCTCTTCCTGCCCGAGCAGGCTCATGGTTCCGTCGATGAGCCTTCCCGGCATCACCAACCTGCTTGCCGGCGAAGTCGCCTTTGCCGATACCATCCATGCGGACCGGCTGTCCGAGGTTCACATCGTTCCGGCCGGCGATGCCGATCCGGCGGTGGCGATGCGCGGCATCGAGCGGCTGCCGATGATCGTCGAGGCGCTGTCCAATGCCTATGACATGGTGATCGTCGAATGCGGAGCGGCGGCGACGGCGGCCGTGCGCCGCGTCGCTCGTTCGGTCGACGCGAGCATCGTTATTTCCGTGCAGGGCGCGGGTCATGGCGAGGTCGTATCGCTGATCGAGGAACTGGGGGAGGCCAGCTACAGCGATATCGTGCTGATGACCAGCGGTGAGCCGGGGTCGCCGGACAGGCGCGCAGCTTAGTCTGCGTCTTCCGGGGCCGCCGTGGACGTCGTCTGGCGTTGCCGACGGATGTTCTGGATGAAGCTGTAGGCGCGGCGGTTTTTCTTGATCTCGGTCTTCAGGCGCACCATCGTCCGATGCACGAATGCAGCAAGACGGCCGCGGGCCGTCAGCGGCAGCGCGATGTCGTATTGCGGCGTTTCGACCGTGCACCAGGAGCGCTTGTAGGGCTGGTCGCCGATGCCGAAATCAAACAGGGCGGCACCCTCGGCGCAGCATTTCTCGATGATCAGATGAAACAGGAATTCGCCGGGGCTGCAGTCTGCGGCCAGCGTCTCGTCGATCGAGCCGAACTGGCAGATGACGTGATCGCCCTTGCGCGACAGGCCGGCGACGGCGGCGATGCGGCCGGCATTCTCACCCTTCAGGCGGATGGCGTGCAGTTCCAGCGGGCGCGATTCCGGTTGATGCGGACAGGCAGCCAGCGTCTTGAAGAAAGTCTGGGTCTCCGCATCCTGAAAGACGTTCGGCAGGCCCATGGCGCGGAAGCGCTCGGCCTTCTGCTGGAAGAAGGTCGAAAGCAGGGCGCAACGGTCTTCAGTGGATGTGGCTACGATGTGTTCGTATCCGCCCATAGCGTTCAGGCGTCGTTCCGACACGCGGAATTTCTTGCGTCGGCGCTTGGCGTTGATCTGGGCGAGGGTCTGTTCGAAGCTCTCGAAAAGCGGCAGCTGGTAGGAGGCGTTCTGGTTGCGAACGGCCGGCAGCGAGGCGAGCGGATGCTGCATGCCACGCCACTGGAACGGGATATTTTCCAAGGTGACGATATCGGCGAGGCGCGACAGTTTTTCCGAAAGTTCGGCGATCAGAGCATCCGCCAGCGCGCGGTTTGCCGTCGGGTTGAAATCGGCAGCGAAGATGCCGGTGTTGATGTTGGAATGATCGGCGCCGATGAAGCGGACGGTCTGGAAGAAGCGCCCTCGCACCAGTTCCAGCGGTAGGATGAAGGCCGTCTTGTCGCCAAGGCGGCCACGCACGAGCAGCAACTGGTTCGAATGGGCTTTCGCCCAGGTAGCGCACCAGTCGAAACTCTGGTGGAAGGAAACGTGATTGCCGGCTTCGAGCGCGCGCCATTCGTCTTCCAGCCGCGCGAGGCTGACGTGAACGGAGAGGCGCAGCGCATCCTCCTTCGCCGCGCCTTCGCTGACGAGTTCCGGCGGGGCCGCGCGACGCGCCGGCAAGACGCGGCGCGGTGTCTCGTTCATGGGCAGGATATGGGCGCATGCATCGGCCATGACACTCACGGTTCTGGAGTTTCCATGCCGGTGTTCTAGCGCGCAAAATGCGCCGTTTCATTTAAATTGGCGCGACCTGCCGTTGTGACCCCGCAAAATTGCGGAATTCGGTTACCGAATAGATAAGTCTCACCGCGGCTTGGCCGGCTTTTCCATCCACTTGATGATCAGCATCGCCGGCAGCACCCAGAGCATGCCGGTGAAGAAGAAATAGAGCATATGCACCCACCAGGGCGAAGCGCCAAGCAGCAGCGAGGCGAAGGTGGTGGCGGCCAGCGCATAGACCACCACGAGGATGATGATCAGGATGGTGCCGATGAGTTTTCTGAGGCGTACAGGCATGGATGGCTTTCAAGTCGGTGGCTGTGCGGACGTAGGATTATCGGCATTCAGCCTGGGCCGTGCCGAAAATGGTGATTCTCCGAGACCCGGAGCGCAGCGTACTTTGGTACGTGAGCACCGGAAGCGCGGGGAAGCGCCATTTGCAGGCCGGCCTGGGCTGAATGCCGATGATCCTAAGGCCGCGACGGCATGCCGCAAAGGGTCAAGTCTTGTTTTGCATCGTGCTCTGGTGCAAATCAACGGCTTTGATGCTTCAGCCTTGAGACAATTCGTCTCCTGCTTTTGGAAATCGGAACGACCCCATGACCAATGCCAGCGCCATCGCAACGGAACGACAGCTTCGCGGCCAGATCGACAGTGTCAGCCGCAATCGCGCGCAAATCCGCACCTGGCTCTGGATCGTCGTCTTCACGTTGTTTGCGCTGGTGCTTGTCGGCGGCGCGACCCGGCTGACGGAATCGGGGCTTTCGATCACCCAGTGGAAGCCGATCCATGGCGTGATCCCGCCGCTCAACGATGCCGAATGGCAGGAGGAGTTCGATCTCTACAAGCAGATTCCGCAATATGCTGAGCTGAACAGCGGCATGACGGTCGAAGGCTTCAAGTCGATCTTCTGGTGGGAATGGGCGCATCGGCTGCTGGCCCGATCGATCGGCATCGTCTTTGCTGTGCCGCTCGCCTGGTTCTGGTGGCGGGGGCAGATCGAGAGCAGGCTGAAGCTGCCTCTGATCGGGATTCTGGCGCTCGGCGGCTTTCAGGGTTTCATTGGCTGGTGGATGGTGTCTTCGGGGCTGGCGGATCGTACCGAGGTCAGCCAGTACCGGCTCGCCACGCATCTCATCATTGCCTGCCTGATTTTCTCGTCCTGTCTGTGGATCGCCCGCGGACTTTCGCCCCATTCCGACGATGCGCCGCCGGCAAGCTGTTCGAAGACGATGGCGGGCGTGATCGCCGTCATGGCGCTGTTCCAGATCTATCTCGGGGCGCTCGTCGCCGGGCTCGATGCCGGCCTGAGCTATAACACCTGGCCTCTGATGGATGGTTCGCTGGTGCCGGGCGATCTGCTGATCCAGCAGCCAGCCTGGCTCAATTTCTTCGAAAACCCGAAGACGGTGCAGTTCGCGCATCGCTGCGGCGCCTATGTGCTGTTTGCGCTGGTGTTCGTGCACATGCTCTATTCGCTGGCGCGGGGGGCAGGAACGACCCATGCACGGCGCTCCGTGCTGCTTTTCGTGCTGGTAACGATCCAGGCGACGATCGGCATCGTGACACTGCTGATGCAGGTGCCGGTTGGCTGGGGTGTTGCCCATCAGGGTGGGGCGTTGATCGTGCTCGGTTTTGCGCTCGCCCACTGGCGCGGCTTCATCGGCGAATATCCGCGTGAAACCGAGATCGTCGAACTCAACTGATCAGGCGTCGAAGCGTCCGTCTTCGAGCATGATCTTGAGGAGGCCCAGCAGATCGCGGGCTTCCTCTGCGAAGACGCGGCCGCTTTCGCAGGTTTCGTCCTCCATGTACCAGCACATGGAAAGGGCTGTGTGGGCGGTTGCATACTCGGCGATCTTGCGCTGCGGGCATGCGAGCAGATCGGAAAACACGCGGGCGAAGAAGGCAATGCGGTCAGGATCGAGAATATCCGCGCGGGCGCCGAGCGGATTGCCGAAGACATTGGCGACCTCATAGGCTGGATCACCGATCACGCCGTGCGGATCGATCGCCAGCCAGCCACGGGCACCGCCGGAGACGATGTTTCCATGATGAAGATCGCCATGCAGCGGGCGTATGCGAGTTTGCGTAGCGAGAAGCTTTGCTGCGAATGTCGATGACCACCGGAGGAGATCACCAAGCTGCGAGTCGCTCTCCTGTTCCGCTCGTTCGAACAGGGACTTGAAGCGGCGCTCCAGCGGGATCAAGTCGGGCGGCGACGGCTGGTCACTGGAAAGATGCAGTTGCGAGATCACCTCGCAGAAGACGGTTGCGCAGGCCCGGTCTCCGGCGAGAGTGCGATGATCCTCAAGCGTGATCGAGCCGGCGTCTTCCAGAAGGCAGGCATGTCCGCGCTGGTCGATCAGCCGTGTCGCGCCGGAACCGCCGCGCCAGCGGAGGAGGGCGATGCCGGGGAGTTCTTCCATGCCTTCCGGCTTCAGCACCTTGGCGATCGCGCTGGCAAAGCCGCGGCGCGTCACCCGGTAGACAAGGCTGGAGCGGGTATCGGCGATCAGTTCTGCCGTCTCGACCGACCACGCCTGCCGCAACTCCGGTGACAGGCCCGGCGTGACCATCATGCCGAGAGCATCAGGTCCATGTTCTGGACGGCGGCACCCGAGGCGCCCTTGCCGAGGTTGTCGAGCAGGGCGACGAGATTGACCTGTTCGCCACCCGGCGTGCCGAAGACGAAAAGCTTCATCGTGTCCTTGCCGGCGAGCTCGACGGCATCGACGCGGGCGAGCTTGGCGCTTTCCGCAAGCGGCACGACCGTTACGATGTCCTGGCCGGCGTAGTGCGCCGTCAGCGCCGCATGGATGCTTTCAAGCGTCGCACCCTCGTTCAGCCGATCGAGGAACAGCGGCACCTGCACGATCATGCCCTGCGGGAAGCGGCCGACGGAGGGCGAGAAAAGCGGCGAACGGGCCAGCAGCCCGTGGATGCACATTTCCGGCACGTGCTTGTGCTTGAGCGGCATGCCGTAGAGGAAATGCGGGGCGGTGATCGGGTCCGGATTTTTAGGGTCTTCCATCTGGGCGATCATCTGCTTGCCGCCGCCGGTATAGCCGGAGACAGCATTGACACTGACGGGATAATCCGCCGGCAGGATGCCGGCCTGGCGCAGCGGCCGGATGAGGCCGATGGCGCCGGTCGGATAGCAGCCGGGATTGGCGACGAGGCGCGCATCGCGGATTTTCTTCGCCTGTTCCTTGTCCATTTCGGCAAAGCCGTAGGCCCAGTCCGGCGCGACGCGGTAGGCGGTCGAGGTATCGATGATGCGCACACTGTTATTGCCCGCAAGCATGGTGACGGCCTGTTTCGACGCGTCGTCCGGCAGGCAGAGAATGGCGATATCGGCGCTGTTCAAGAGGTCTTCGCGCATCGCGGCATTGCGGCGCTCGATTTCGGGGATCGACAGGAGGTCGACATCGGCGCGGCCGGCCATGCGGCTGCGGATCTGCAGGCCGGTGGTTCCGTGTTCGCCATCGATGAAAATTTTCGGTTTCATGGGAAATCCTGTCTTTTCAAATGCCTGCGGAGATAACCCGAATCAGATCGGCAGCCGCTTGATTCAATCTCTCAAGATCGGGCTCGGCTGGCGACGATCCTATATACATTGTGCGACGGCCTTACAACGCAAAGGCCGTTTGCCTTAGAATTTGCGTCTCAGGCAACCGGTTCGCGTTCCGCCAGTTCTTCCGCATGCAAGCCCAGCATGTACATGGCGACGGTCGCGCCGGCGATGGCGGTGATATCGGCATGGTCGTAGGCCGGCGCCACTTCGACCACATCCGCACCCTTGAAACGCAGCGGGCCGAGCTTGCGGATCACCGACAGGATTTTTGCGCTCGACGGGCCGCCGGAGACCGGCGTGCCCGTGCCGGGCGCATAGGCCGGGTCGAGGCAGTCGATATCGAAAGTGAGATAGGCCGCCTTGTCGCCGACCTGTTCGATGATCGCATCGGCGATCGCCTGCGTGCTCATCTCCTCGACATCGTAGCCGTAGAGGATGCGGATGTCGTAATCCTCGGGCGCATGGGTGCGGATGCCGATCTGGATCGAGGCGTCCGTGTCGATCAGGCCCTCGCGCACGGCACGGCCGAAGAACGAGCCGTGGTCGATGCGGCCTTTCTCATCCGGCCAGGTGTCCTGATGCGCATCGAAATGCACCAGTGCAAGCGGGCCGTGAACGGCGGCATGGGCCCGGAGCAGCGGCAGCGTGACGAAATGGTCACCACCGAGGGTGAGCAGGAAGGCGCCGCTCTTGAGGATTTTCGCGGCTTCCCGCTCGATCGTCGCCGGTGTCTTCGAATGGTTGCCGTAGTCGAGCAGGCAATCGCCGTAATCTATCGTCGCCATATGGGCGAAGAGATCGCGCTCGAAGGGATATTGCGGATCGTTGTCGAAGATCGCCGAGGCGCGGCGGATCGCCTGCGGCCCGAAGCGGGCGCCGGGTCGGTTCGAGGTCGCGGCATCGAAGGGAATGCCCCAGACGACAGCATCGACGCCGGTGAGCTTCTTCGTATACCGGCGGCGCATGAAAGAGAGGATGCCGGCGTGGGTGGGATCGGACGCGGCCGATGTCAGGGAGGTTGCCGTGATGGCGTGGTCGATCGTCTTGTTGGCCATGATCCGTCTCGTCGGTTCGATGACGAGACGTTGGACAATCGACCACGGGAAGGCAAGGCCCCGTTCGGGACGTCCGCCAGATAATTCGCCGCCTATGAGGCCTTGGCCTCGTAGGTCGGGGCAAAATCGCCGAGCGATTTCGCCTTTTCGATCATGCCGCCGATATCGTTGATGGTGATGGCTTCGAGATCGGCGAAGCTGTCGATGACGTAGTAGATCGGCTGGACGATATCGATGCGATAGGGGGTCCTGAGCACCGTCATCAGATCGAACGGTCGGAATTCGCAGGCCGTGCCTTCCATGGCGGCCTTGGCTTCGCTCGGCGACGAGACGATGCCGGCGCCGAAGCAGCGGCGTCCCTCCGGCGTGTTGATCAGGCCGAACTCGACCGTGAACCAGAAGATGCGGAACAGGTGCCAGGAATAGCCCTTGCCGAGTTTCACGGCCGTTTCGCCGAAATGGCGGACGAAATTGGCATAGCTCTGGTTGGTGAGCAGCGGGCAATGGCCGAAGACCTCGTGGAACAGGTCCGGCTCCTCGATATAGTCGATATGCTCGCGGCGGCGCAGGAAGGTCGCAAGCGGGAATTTGCCCTGGGACAGGAGTTCGTAGAAGCGCGAAGGCGGGATGAGCGCTGGCACGCCTTCGACGCCGAACCCGGTGGTCTCGTGCAGGCGACGATCGACATCGCGCAATTGCGGAACCTTGTCCGGCGTCAACCCCAGCGTCTTGACGCCATCCAGGTATTCCCTGCAGGCCATATTGGCCAGAAGCTTCATCTGGCGTGCATAAAGTTCGCCCCAGATCGCGTCTTCCTCGGCGGTGTAGGGGTAAATCCCGTCTGGGCCGGGCAGTTTGGCGCTGTAGCTGCTTTCCTTGGTCATTGATCCGATCCTCCCGGATGCTGCGCTTCATCCGGTAATTATGCTGCCGATCGAAAGGTTTTTCCTTTCTTTCCCGCCGCGCGCGTCCATAATCTTGGCAGATTTTCCCGGAGATTGAGCCTATCATGAAAGAAAATGGGAATTTTCATCGTAAGCTGCTGCAACTTGTCCAGGCTGATGGAAGCCTCTCCTTGTCCGAACTGGCTGAAAAGGCCGGCATGTCCCAGAGTTCGGCATGGCGGAAGATGCAGGAGCTGGAGGCGGATGGCGTCATCCGCAAGCGCGTCACGCTGCTCGACCCCGGCAAACTCGATCTCAAGCTCTGTGTCATCGCCCATGTGACGCTGGAGGATCACCACGAGGAAGCGGTCGCCTCTTTTGCCTCCGTGGTGCTGGAGCGGCCGGAGATCATGGAATGTTATGCGCTCTCGGGCGCTTTCGACTATATGCTGAAGATCCGGGCGAGCGATGTCGAAAGCTACGAGGCCTTCATGACCCGCTATCTGATGCGCAATCCACATGTGCGGACCGTCGTGTCGAGCTTCGTGCTGCGAGAACTCAAATTCTCGACGGAACTGCCGATCTAAAACCGGGGATATGCGGTAAACGCGAAGGTTGTGGAGTGAGACAATTCGATGCTGGCGGATGCGGCTTGCCGTCTATAAGCAGCAGCTTGCTTGGAATAGCCACAATCAGCCGCTTAATGCGCGCAAGACAGCCCTGCGCCCGCTGCCCTTGGATTGCGCCTGTGAGATACTTATAATTTGCCGATGAACCACTATAGACAAGAAATCGACGGTCTTCGCGCGCTCGCGGTGACCTCCGTCATCCTTTATCATGCCGGTCTGGCGCAATTGCCGGGCGGATTTATCGGCGTCGACGTGTTTTTCGTCATCAGCGGCTATCTCATCACGTCGCTGATCGTGAAGGGATTGAACGAGGGCAGCTTTTCGCTCGTCGATTTCTACAAGCGCCGCGCCCGCAGGATTTTGCCGGCGCTGTTTCTGGTGCTTGCCTGCACGGTTCCCTTCGCGTGGATATGGATGCTGCCGGAAGATTTTCGGAACTATGCGCAAAGCATGACGGCCAGCGTCTTTTCATACTCCAACATCCATTTCTGGCTGGAGAAGGATTATTTCGCCCAGGATGCAAATCTGGTGCCGCTCCTGCACACCTGGAGCCTTGCGGTCGAAGAGCAATACTATCTGATCTTTCCGCTGCTGATGCTGATCGCTTGGCCGCGCCTATCGAAGCGGGCGGTTGTGGGCATGCTTGCGGGCATTGCCGCCGCCAGCCTCGCCACGTCCCTGTGGTGGGCGGCGAGCCATCCGACAGCCAGTTTCTTCCTGCTGCCGAGCCGGGCGTGGGAACTGATGGCGGGCGCGCTCGCCAGCTTCGTTCCGGCCTCCCGCGATCAAGCGAGAAACAATGCACTGTCACTAGGCGCCGCCACGATCCTTGTTGCATCGTTTTTCCTACTCGATGACCAAGACGGATGGTCTCCGCTTGCCGCCGTTATTCCAGTGGTTGCGACCGCTGGCATTCTCGTTTTCGGCGTTCGCGGCACGCTGCTGGCGCGCATCCTTTCGGTTCAGCCATTCTTGCTGATTGGCAAAATCAGCTACAGCGCCTATCTCTGGCATCAGCCGATCATGGTGTTCGCACGCATCCGCAGCCCGGAGGAGCCGGCGCTTTCGACGATGCTGGCGCTCGGTGCCCTGTCATTCCTGCTCGCTTATTTTTCATGGCGCTATGTCGAGGAGCCGCTGCGGCGCTCCCACGGTCAGCGTGTCGTCGGCTGGCGTCCGCTGGTGTCCGGGTTGGGGCTGACGGTCGTGTTGCTGGCGTCGCTTGGTTTGACCGGACAGATAACGCACGGCCTTCCGTCGCGGTTGCCGGAGGCTGTCGTCGCAATGGAAAGACAGAGCGACTGGAGTCGAAACTGCATGTTTACCCAGGAAGGTGGCATGCCGGCTTTTCCCATCACGCGATGTCTCTTCAACGAGAAGCATCCGACGCGCTATGCGATCTGGGGCGATTCCATAGCCTCGTCCATCAGCCCGGCTTTGGCAGATGCGCTGGATCGCAAAGGAATTGCCTTGCAGCAGTTGACGCACGGATTTTGTGCGCCGCTGCTCAACGTGTATCGGGACGATCTTCCAGGCGCTGTAAGTTGTGATGCCTTTAACGATCAGGCGATGGAGCAGTTACTCACATCTGGCGTGAATACCGTAATTCTTGCTGCCTCATGGCAAAAATTTCTTGATGACGACGGCTATGTGCTGGACGGAAAGGAAAAGCGCATTGCCAACCGCGATCGCGGATTCCTCGTCACGCAATTGTCCGATACGATCCAGAAGCTGGAAAAGGCTGGTATTCGTGTTGTTCTAGTTTTCGGTCATCCGACGACCAAGATGGACGTCACGGACAGCATCGCCCAGCTCATGTTGAAGGGTATTCCACGACCGTCGTTCACAATTACCTATGAGGAGTTTGTGGCCGCATCGATGAACAGCCGCGGCATTTTGGAGAAAGCGGCGAGTCCCACGACGCTGAAGGTCCAGACTGAAGACGGCTTTTGCAATGAGCGCAAAGATGGCCTCTGTACCTTGGCTTCGAACGGCGTTGCATTCCTCTCCGACGGATTGCATTTCACCAAAGCAGGAGCACGGATCGTCGTGGACCAGATAATGAGGAAGCTCTATCCGTCCCAGGTACAGCATCTGCAGGGGGCATCCGGCCTGGGCAGCTGAATTCCAGGCGGATGTTGCGATTTGGTAGCTTGGCTCGCTTATTACTCTTTTGCCTGGATGGGCCGGTGTGGCCTCCGGGATTTCGCTTAATCACTGAATGCAAGCTGCGCTGAGTTTACAGCACAGGAAAGCTGCCGCCTGTTTGCAGGCCGCAACAAGGTAAAGAAAAAGGCGGCTCGGAGGCCGCCTTTTCCATGAGTGCAATCCGAAAAGCGATTAGCGCTTCGAGAACTGGAACGAACGGCGGGCCTTGGCCTTACCGTACTTCTTACGTTCAACAACGCGGCTGTCGCGGGTCAGGAAGCCACCCTTCTTCAGGACCGAGCGCAGGCCCGGCTCGAAGTAGGTCAGAGCCTTGGAGATACCGTGACGAACCGCACCGGCCTGGCCGGAGAGTCCGCCGCCGGCAACGGTCGCAACGATGTCGAACTGGCCATCACGGGCAGCAGCGACGATCGGCTGGCGCAGGATCATCTGCAGAACCGGACGGGCGAAGTAGTGAGCGAATTCCTTGCCGTTGATGACGATCTTGCCGGAGCCCGGCTTGACCCATACGCGGGCAACGGCGTTCTTGCGCTTGCCGGTCGCGTAGGAGCGACCCTGGGCGTCGACCTTCTTGACATGAACCGGAGCCGAAGCTTCCGTGGCCGTGCCGAGGTCTTTCAGAGAAGAGAGGTCAGCCACGATCAGGCGCTCCTTGTGTTCTTGCTGTTCAGCGAGGCGACGTCGAGGACGGTCGGCTGCTGTGCTTCATGCGGATGGTTGGAACCGGCGTAAACGCGCAGGTTCTTCATCTGGCGACGGCCGAGCGGGCCGCGCGGAACCATGCGCTCGACGGCCTTCTCGAGAACGCGCTCCGGGAAGCGGCCTTCGATGATCTGGCGCGCGGTGCGCTCCTTGATGCCGCCCGGATAACCGGTGTGCCAGTAGTACTTCTTGTCGGAGTACTTCTTGCCGGTCAGGACAGCCTTCTCGGCGTTGATAACGATGACGTTGTCGCCATCATCAACGTGAGGGGTGTAGGTTGCCTTGTGCTTGCCGCGCAGGATGTTGGCGATGATGGAAGCGACGCGACCGACAACGAGGCCTTCGGCATCGATGAGGACCCACTTCTTCTCCACCTCTGCAGGCTTCTGAACGAAGGTTGACATAGTGAAACTCTTTCGTTTGGACCCGATGCGTTGCCGCCGGGCGTTTCTTGTTGCTTGGCTTTGGCCGGCTTGAAACCATGCCAAAAGGAAAGCGGCCCCGAAGGACCGCGATCTGCCGCAGCTTATACGCAAGGTCGAAAATGCGGTCAAGCACAGCAGATTTGTTAGTTTGAAAAATTGATAAGCAAAATCAATGGCATGCTTGTGTGGTTTTATAATACCACATTTTATTTCGGCGGAATCGAATAGGTCGCGGTGGCGTGGGCGACGATATCGGTGTCTCCGGCGGCTGATATTTCGGCGTCGAGGACGGCGAGGCGCTTGCCGAGCTTGAGGATTCGGCAGCGGCATTCCAGCGGTTTCGGCTCCGGCTTGCGCAGGAAGTTGATGTTGAGATTGGTCGTGACCGCAAGGGCGACCGGGCCGATATGGGAGACCAGCGTCACATAGGCGGTGACATCGGCCAGCGCGAAGAGGGCGGGGCCGGAAACGGTGGCACCGGGGCGCAGGTGCCGGGGCAGCGGATCGAAGCGCATGACGGCGGTGCCGGGGCCGACGCTGACCACCTCGAACACGCGCCCGTCGGTGTGGACTTCGGGAAAGTCCGTATCCAGGAAGCGGTTCAGGTCTTCGACCGTCATGACGGGGTTCATGCTGTTTTCCTTCGTCGTTTGCCGGATGTTAGAACCGGTCGGCGGCATCCGGGCAAGCCGGCATAAAGTCGAAGAGCCGTGGCGGGTTGAAAGCGGTGCGGCCGGGGCGTACCAACGCGTTTTCGATCCATACCGAATTCAAGGAGCCGCCGATGGCCGATATCGTTTCCCTGCACCCGGAAGAACAGCGCGGCCTTGTGCTGA
Organism: Rhizobium sp. Root1212; assembly: GCF_001424985.1. Classification (GTDB taxonomy): domain Bacteria; phylum Pseudomonadota; class Alphaproteobacteria; order Rhizobiales; family Rhizobiaceae; genus Pararhizobium. The sequence continues at coordinate 62,934 of NZ_LMDA01000001.1, read as the reverse complement.
AGGAGCGGGCGGATGCGATTCTCCGGCTGACGCTGAACAACCCGCCGACCAATGCCCTTTCGATCGCGATGATGGAAAGGTTGATCGCCGAACTCGATGCGGTGGCGGAGATGCCGGATATCCGCGTCGTCGTGCTGGCGGCGGTGGGCCAGGTGTTTTCCGCCGGTCATGACTTGAAGGAAATCACCAGCCATCGCGGCGATGGCGATCAGGGGCGGGCTTTCTTCGATAAGACCGTGCGTCTGGCCACCGAACTGATGCTGAGGATCACCAGGCTGCCGCAGCCTGTCATCGCCGAGATCGACGGCCTTGCGACGGCGGCAGGCTGCCAGCTGGTGGCGAGCGCCGATCTGGCTGTTTGCACCGATACGGCGACCTTCTGCACGCCCGGCGTCAATATCGGCCTTTTCTGCTCAACGCCGATGGTAGCGGTGTCCCGCGCCGCCCACCGCAAGCAGGCCATGGAAATGCTGCTCACCGGCGAGACGATCGATGCCTCGACCGCGAAGGATTTCGGCCTCGTCAACCGCATCGTGCCGAAGCAGTATCTGCGGCAGGTGGTGGATAAATATGCCGCCGTGATCGCCTCCAAGTCGCCCGAAGCCGTGAAGATCGGCAAGCAGGCCTTCTACCGGCAGGCGGCGATGGGGCTGGAGGAGGCCTATGCCTTTGCGACTGAGGTGATGGTCGAGAATCTGCTGATGGAGGATGCGCTGGAAGGGATCGGCGCGTTTCTCGGCAAGCGGATGCCGGAGTGGAAGTAGGCCGCACCGTTCAAGCCAGCTTCAAGAGCAGCGCCCCAAGCGCGATCAGCCCCGCGGCCGCGATGCGGAAGGGGCTGACGCGTTCCTTCAGGAAGACGATCGAGATGATCACGGCAAAGAGGATCGAGGTTTCGCGCAGTGCCGCGACAGTCGCGACCGGGGCCTTGGTCATTGCCCAGAGTGCCAGGCCGTAAGCCGCAAGCGAGCCGCCGCCGCCGATCAGGCCGCGCCACCATTGATGGCGCACGTGGAAGACCACCGGGGCCACGCCGCGCTTGTGAAAAGCCCAGGCAAAAAGCAGGACCGGCGGCAGCAGCGCCATCCAGAGCGTGTAGGAAATCGGGTTTTGCGCAAGGCGTGCGCCGATGCCGTCGACATAGGTGTAGCTGGCGATAACGCAGGCATTGGCGAGCGCCAAGAGGATCGCGTGTTTTCCACCCTTGCGGGCTTCGAAGGCGAGCGTCAGGACGCCGGTGCATATCGTCAGGATGCCGGCGAGCGTGCCGGTCGAGAGCTGTTCCTTGAGGATGAAGCCGCTGGTGAAGGCGACGATCAGCGGCGCGACGCCGCGCATCAGCGGATAGACGAGGCCGATATCGCCAGCGCGGTAAGCCGCTGCCACCAGCTGGAAATAGGCGAACTGGAAAAAGGCCGAGACGATGAGGAACGGCCAGGAGGGGGAGGCCGGAAAGGGTACGAAGGGCAGAAAGGGGACGGCGACGACGGCAGCACCCAGTGCGATCATTGCGGCATCGAGCGACTTTTCCGTGCCGGCCTTGACCAACGCATTCCAGGTGGCATGCAGGACGGCTCCGAGAAGGACAAGCGCGATAACGTCGGGAGCCACGATGACCTCTGGGAAGAAGCGGGGGAAGGAAGTGTTCATCCGCTTCTGAAACGCCGCCCGGCGATTTGCAACCGCAATCCTTGCGGGAAGAGGCAAAACGGCCAGATTTGGCGGCTTCGGCGCAAACGGCCAGGGAAGGGAGCGGTTGACACCGTCGATTGCCGTTCCAACTATCCCTTGACGACAAGGAGCGGCCAGAATCATGAACCACGACAGCTATCCTGATTATTTCATCAGGGACATCCTCACCGAAACGAAGACGATCGCGCTCGTCGGTGCTTCGCCGAATGCGGAGCGACCGAGCTACCGGGTCATGGCCTTCCTTCTGCGCAAGGGCTACACGGTCTATCCCGTCAATCCGGGGCAGGCGGGCAAGGAAATCCAGGGACAGAAGGTCTATGCCCGGCTGGCCGATGTGCCGCAGCCTGTCGACATGGTCGATGTTTTTCGCGCGGCAGATCAGTTGCCGGCGCTTGTGGATGAGATTCTGGCCTTACCGCAGCGTCCAAAGGTGATCTGGGGACAGCTTTCGGTGCGCGACGATCAGGCCGCGGCGAAGGCGGAAGCCGGAGGCATCAAGGTGGTGATGGATCGCTGCCCGGCGATCGAATATCCGCGGCTGGTCATTTGAGCCCGAAAGCGAAAGTGCTCGAATTATCAGTATTTTGGAAAAACAATCTTTGACGGCGGGGGATCGGCTCTGGAATAGTGCCGCGACTTTTCGAGGGAGGATATTTTCATGAGCACGAAACCCGGTTTCAATACGCTTGCCATCCATGCCGGCGCGCAGCCTGACCCGACCACCGGCGCGCGCGCGACGCCGATCTACCAGACGACCAGCTTCGTCTTCAACGACGCCGACCATGCGGCCTCGCTGTTCGGCCTGCAGGCCTTCGGCAACATCTACACCCGCATCATGAACCCGACGCAGGCGGTGCTGGAAGAGCGCGTGGCCGCGCTCGAAGGCGGCACGGCGGCGCTGGCCGTGGCCTCCGGCCATGCGGCGCAGCTGCTGGTGTTCCACACGATCATGAGCCCCGGCGACAATTTCGTTGCCGGCAGGCAGCTCTACGGTGGTTCGGTCAATCAGTTCGGCAACTCGTTCAAGTCCTTCGACTGGCATGTGCGCTGGGCGGATTCGCGCGACGCATCGAGCTTCGAAAGCCAGATCGACGACCGCACCAAGGCGATCTTCATCGAGAGCCTCGCCAATCCGGGCGGCACCTTCGTCGATATCGCCGCGATTGCCGAAGTGGCGCGCCGTCACGGCCTGCCGCTGATCGTCGACAACACCATGGCGACCCCCTATCTCATCAGGCCGATCGAGCACGGTGCCGATATCGTCGTGCATTCGCTGACCAAGTTCATGGGAGGCCACGGCAATTCCATGGGTGGCGTCATCGTCGATGGCGGCACCTTCGACTGGTCGAAATCCGGTAAATATCCGCTGCTGTCCGAGCCGCGCCCGGAATATGCGGGTATCGTGCTGCATGCGACCTTCGGCAATTTCGCCTTTGCGATTGCCTGCCGTGTCCTGGGTCTGCGCGATTTCGGCCCGGCGATCTCGCCGTTCAACGCCTTCATGATCCTGACGGGCATCGAGACGCTGCCGCTTCGCATGCAGCGCCATTGCGACAACGCACTGGCTGTCGCGACTTGGCTTTCGAAGCATGAGAAGGTCGAATACGTGAACTATGCCGGCCTCGAAGGCGATGGAAACCATGGTTTGCAGCAGCGCTATTCGCCGAAGGGCGCGGGTGCGGTCTTCACCTTCGGGCTGAAGGGCGGTTATGAGGCGGGCAAGCGCTTCGTCGAGGGGCTGGAGATGTTCTCGCACCTCGCCAATATCGGCGACACTCGCTCGCTGGTCATTCATCCGGCCTCCACGACGCACCGCCAGCTTTCGGCCGAGCAGCAGACGGCGGCCGGCGCCGGGCCGGAGGTCGTGCGCCTCTCGGTCGGCATCGAGGATGTCGCCGATATCATCGCCGATCTGGAACAGTCGCTCGCCAAGGCATGATGCCATTTTCGCCCCGCGGCGGTCAGCGCCGCGGGGCTTTCGATTTCGGAGACAGCATGAGCAAGGCCCTTCTCTTCGACCTTTCGACGATCGAGCCGGAAATCGGCGCGCCGGCGGCAGACCGGCTGATGTCCGGGGCGCCGGAGTTTCGCACCTGGAACCTGGAAGAGGTCGATGGCGGCCTCTATGCCGGCGTCTGGGAAGCGACGCCGGGCAAATGGCGGATCGTCTATGACGAGTGGGAATATTTCAACGTTCTCTCCGGCTATTCGATCGTGACCGAAGAGGGTGGCGAGGCGGTGCACCTGAGAGCCGGCGACCGGATGGTCGTGAGACCCGGCTTCAAGGGAACCTGGGAAGTCGTTGAAACGACTCGCAAGGATTATGTGATCCGGCTGTGAGCTGTTTGTTGCTGTTGAGGTAGAGGTGCCATTTTACCCTGCCTCTTCGCACTCTGCGACAATGCGACCCAGATCCTCTTTTCAACGATACGGCTCTATCCACGCGCGGAAAACCGCCGTGGCTATTCGTTGGTTCGGGTCTCGGCCGGGGCGCTTCTGGGTGCCGCGAACAAGATTTAAGTAGAATGACGCCCGGAAGCGCCCCGTTTTGCAGTTTTTGCCGGCAACTCCGCTCCCTCTGCTTCCCTTTATTACAAAAGGGCGTTGTGTGCCGCACAGGCACGCCTGCGGCGAGACTCCGGAAATCCGGGCGTCCGCAGAAGGGGAGCATTTTCTGCCGACCCCGAAGAAGAAAGATCGCGTCCCGCTTTCAGCTCCGGTGCCAGCCCCGCCTCGCCGCGACGCCTCGCGGTGTAGCCGATAACGGGACAAGGCGATGATGGCATAGGGGCGCGGAGCGGGGGGTTCGGGGATGGAGAATTTCGTGGTTTCCGCCCCTCTGTCAGGCGTAAGAACAGCTGTCGCAATGGTATTCGATGACAAGTTTAATAGGACAATTTCCGCCACGGCATTGGTAAACCGGGACATTGATACATACCTCGCAGCCCTGCCACCCTCATCAGATGTGCGTGTCACTCAGCAGCATTTTCATGGCTGTGTCGGTGATGCAAATCCGGATAGTGCGGATGCTTGTGACGCAGGGGCTCATGGCGATGATGATGCGAATGGGGCTCATCGCTTGGCCCGTCATGAGTATGCTGGTGATGATCGTCGTGGGTGTGAGCGTGATCGTGTTCAAGCGCCTCATGAACGTGCCAATGGTCATGGCGTTCCGAAAGGTGCAACCAAAGCCCAAAGCCCATCAACAGCCCGGCCGCGAGAAGCTGTAAAGAGGGATTCTCTCGAAACAGCAGCAGAGCAAGGACTGCGCCGATGAATGGGGCCAAGGAAAAGTACGCTCCTGTCCGTGCTGCGCCGAGATGGCGGAGCGCGAGCATAAACATCACGAGGCTGATCCCGACACCAAGGAAGCCGGTAATAGCTCCCGCCGCGACAATTGTCGCGCTCGGTAACCCTGCGCCAAGCCCCAACGCGATTGCAAGGTTAGTCGACCCCGCCAGCAAGCCCTTGAGCATGGCAATTTGCACCGGATCGGCTGAGGAGAGCTTCCGGGTCAGGTTGTTATCTATGCCCCAACATAAGCACGCAGCCGCTATGAAGAGGGCACCGATATCAAGGTTAAGCGCCTGGCCGTTCCATGAGAGAAGAACGGCTCCGGCCACAATGGCCGCTGCTCCGAGCAGCAGACGTCTGTCGACATTCTCTCGGAATACCACCCACGCGATTGCCATCGTGGCCAGGCTTTCCAAATTGAGCAACAGCGAGCCCGATGCGGCTGATGTCCGAGACAGTCCGAACATGAGAAAAATTGGCCCGAGCATCCCACCGAAAACGATGACAGCGGCAAGCCATGGCATATCGGGGCCTCGAAGCGGAGCCTCGATATTGGATAATCCGAGCAGCGGCCGGCCCCAGTGTATCGCGGCCAAACCCAACCCGGCTCCGAGGTACAGAATTCCCGCAAGTAGCCATGGGTCAACTGAACCAATCAGTAATTTCGAAAGTGGCGCGGACGCGCCAAACAAAGCGGCTGCCCCGAGAGCGAGCGGTACTCCAGGCCATAGGTGGGAATGGTTTTCAGACATGCGGAAATGCATACCACTTTTTTGTACGGCCCCACCACCCTCACCGAGGGTGGTGGGGGGAAAGAAAAACTACCCCCACACCAAATCCAGCCGCTCCAGCCCATGAAAATGATAACTGTCCTTTACCTTCGGCTCTTCTTTCAGCCGCAGGTCCGGCAGGCGTTCGAACAGGATCGGCAGGGACTGGCGTAGCTCCAGACGGGCGAGCGGCGCACCGATGCAGAAATGCAGGCCGGCGCCGAAGGAGAGATGGGCGCCTTCGTTGCGATCCGGCCGGAAGGCGAGGGGATCGCTGAATTTCTGCGGATCGACATTGGCGGCGGCGAGAAGCAGGCCGATCTTGTCGCCCTTCTTCAGGCTGATGCCGTCTTCCAGCTCGATATCGGACAGCGCATAGCGCTGGAAGACGTGGAGCGGCGCGGCGAAGCGCATTGTCTCCTCGATGGTCCTTTCCGTCGTCGCGTCGTCGGCGAACACGGTCGCCGGGTCAGATCCGGTCTGCAGAAGCGTGCTGACGCCGTTACCGACCTGATGCACGGTCGCCTCATGGCCGGCGTTCAAGAGCAGGACGGCTGTGGAGATCAGTTCGTCGTCGGTCAGCCGCTCGCCGTCTTTTTCCGTGACAATCATGTGGGTCAGGAGGTCGTAGGCGGGATTTTCGCGCTTCCAGTCGACGAGTTCCTTGAGGTAGCCGGCGAAATCGGCGGAAGCCTGGTTGGCTTCCAGTTCCGTCTCGTAGCTCGGGTTGAACATATACATCTTCACCATGCTGTGCGACCAGTCGAGCAGCTTCGGCGCCATCTCGACGGGCACGCCGAGCATGCGGGCGATGACCGTCACCGGTACGATTTCGGCATAGGTCTTGAGGAGTTCGACCTCGCCGTCCTTCTCGAAACCGTCGATCAGCCGGTGGCAGAGCGCCTCGATTTCCGGCTTCAACTGCTCGATCTGGCGGGAGACGAAGGCGCGGTTGACGAGGGTACGCAGCCGGGTGTGCGCCGGCGGTTCGAGTTCCAGGAGCGAGTGTTCCTCGATCCGGTCGAAATCCTTCACATGCGGCTTGGGTTCGGACATGCCGAGTTCTTCGCGGGTCGCTACATGCAGGATCTGGCGGCCGAAACGGCGGTCGCGCAGCAGGCCGTTTACCCGGTCATAGCCCGCAAAATACCACTGACTTTGCTCCTCCCATTGGAAGGCGGGACACTCGGCATGGAACCTTGCATAGGTTTCAAGCGGGTTGGCGTAGAAGGCGGGATCGTTGACATCAAGGCTGATGCGGCGGGCGGCGCTGTCGATTACGGCGGGCATGGCGGTCTCCGTCTCTGATAAGACCGGTTTAGAATCTGGCCGGGAGAGCGGCAAGTCGCATTTCCTTGCCGTCCACCGCAGGGAGTGCGTGGGCAGCTCTTTTTCGGCAGGATGGCCGTCATCTCTCTTGCCATCCCGGCTATCCAATCTAGATTTTACCGCATGGAACGACTGGGAGCAGCGATGAAGTCGCCGCAGAAAAGCATCTCCGGGGGCATTTTCGCCGCATTGCGCGGAAAGCGCGTTTCCCTGGCAGGCAGAGATCCTTCGGGTGGACGCGGCGACGCCGTCATCGCATCCTACAACATCCACAAATGCGTGGGCGTCGACAAACGCTTCGATCCCGGCCGCATCACCGAGGTCATCGCCGAAATCGATGCCGATATCATAGCCCTGCAGGAGGCGGACCAGCGGTTCGGCGAGCGGGCGGGGCTGCTCGACATGGAGCGGCTGCACCGCGATTGCCACCTGATTTCGGTCCCGGTCTCGGCCTTCTCGCCGAAGGGGCATGGCTGGCACGGCAATGTGCTGCTGCTGCGTGAGGGCGTCGTCGCCAAGGTGCATCAGCTGAAGCTTCCGGGCGTCGAGCCACGCGGCGCGCTCGTCGTCGATCTCGATCTGAAGATCGGGCCGCTCAGGATCATCGCCGCCCATTTCGGTCTCCTGCGCCATTCCCGCGCCCAGCAGGCAAACGCGATCCTCAAGGCCATCAGCGAGGCGGAGGAGCGGCCGACGCTGCTGATCGGCGATCTCAACGAGTGGCGCATGGGACGCCGTTCGGCGCTGGCGTCCCTCAGCCCCAAATTCGATCATATGGCGACGGCGGTGCCGAGTTTTCCCTCGCGGTTTCCGCTCTTTGCGCTCGACCGGGTGATGGGCAGCCCGCACAATCTGGTGACGGGCGTTGAGGTGCACAACACGCCCCTGGCGCGCGTCGCCTCCGATCACCTGCCGATCAAGGCTTTCATCGACCTCCAGGGCGCTCTCGGGATCAATACGGTCAAGACGGTCGACGGTGTGTCGGCCGAGCAGCCCTAGGCGAAGGCGAGGCTGGCGATGAGCTCCGTCTTTCTGGTGATCGCGGCCGTTCTTGCCGCCTTGCTTGCGGCCGCTGCCGCCTATGTCTATGGGCTTTTCGGCCGGCATCTCCAGGGCGCGCCGTCTTTTTCGCTGCCACCCGAACGGGATGAAACGCAGATCGACCGTCTGGCCACGGCCCTTGTCGAAGGCCAGCAGGGAAAAAGCGGCGCCGTGCTGATCGCCGACAATATCGATGCGTTTTCCGCCCGTGCGGTGTCGGCCCGGCAGGCCGGGCGCAGCCTCGATCTGCAGTATTACTACTGGAAGAACGACCTGACCGGAAAGCTCCTGACCCGCGAAATCATCGCCGCGGCAGACCGGGGCGTGCGGGTGCGGCTGCTTCTGGACGACATCAATGCCGGCCTGCACGACCGCATGTGCCTTTCGCTCGATGCCCATGAGAATATCGAGGTCAGGCTGTTCAACCCGAGCCGCGCCCGCACCGACCGCCTCCGGCGCGGCTTGGAAATGATGCTGCGCCCGCTCAGCGCCACCCGGCGCATGCACAACAAGGCGTGGATCGCCGACGGCCATGTGGCGATCGCCGGCGGACGCAATATCGGCGACGCCTATTTCGATGCCGACGAGCGGGCGAATTTCCGCGATCTCGATATCTGGATGGTGGGGCCGGTGGTCGAGCAGGCGGCCGAGATGTTCGATCGCTACTGGAACAGCGGCGTCGTGCTGCCGATCGGGGCGTTGCGCACGCCGCGCCGTCATTATCTGCCGCAGCTGCGCTATCGGCTGGATCAGCGGGTGAGAACGCCGGAGGCGCGGCACTATCTCGACGAGGTCGAGCGGGATATGGCGACGGGTGCGCTTTATACCGGCGAGGGCGAAATCCACTGGACCTCGGAAATCCGCCTTGTCAGCGATCCGCCGGAAAAGGCGCATCTGCAAAAACGGCGCAACTGGATCATGCAGGAGCTTCTGCCGGTGCTGACCTCTGCACAGCACGATATCCGCATCATCTCGCCCTATTTCATTCCGGGCCGGCAGGGAACGGCGAGGATCGCGGACCTGATCCAGCGCAAGGTCGAAATTTCCATCCTCACCAATTCGCTGGCCGCGACGGATGTGGCGGCGGTCCACGGCGCTTATGCCAACTATCGCAAGCAGCTGCTGCGCAGCGGAGCGGCGCTTTTCGAGCTGAAGGCGACGCATGCGCCGGGCGAGCGGCGGCGCATGTCGCTGTTCGGATCGCGGGGCGCCAGCCTCCACACCAAGGCTTTTACGGTGGATGGGGCGACCGCCTTTGTCGGCTCGATGAACTTCGATCCGCGCTCGGCTTCGCTGAATACGGAGATGGGCATGCTCTTTACCCACCCCGACCTCGTGGCCGGGGTCGATGCGGTGTTTGCCGAGGAGACACGCGACGTCAACAGTTTTCGTCTTGCGCTGAAGGGGGAGCGGCTGGAGTGGTTCGACCGGGAGGAGGGGGCAGCCCGCCGGCTGAAGCGGGAGCCGGAGGCGGGCTTCATTCGCCGCGCGACGGCCGGGATCATCAAGATATTGCCGATCGAATCCCAGCTTTGACGACATCCCGACACATTTGCGATCAAGGCTTTACGCTTTGTTGACAATGTGTCGCGCAAGGACGGGAGGCGGGGGCTCGGGGTCTGTTTTCCCCATGGATTCCTCCCCGAATCTCGCTAGATGCGGCACACGGTAATCGATGTAGGATCGGCTCATACGCGCTGGGACGGCTATTAACGTTATAGCCACGTGGCGTCTTGAAGTGCACCTTAGGGACACTCTATGTATGAGATCGAGATATTTTCGATGATTCCCGGTGCGCAAAGGCTTTGCGAGCCAGACAGACAAAGGTTTGATATGAGAAATCCCGTTGATACCGCCATGGCCCTCGTTCCTATGGTCGTCGAACAGACCAACCGGGGCGAACGTTCCTACGATATCTACTCCCGTCTTCTGAAAGAGCGGATCATCTTCCTCACCGGCCCGGTGGAAGATCACATGGCGACGCTCGTCTGCGCCCAGCTCCTGTTCCTGGAAGCGGAAAACCCGAAGAAGGAAATCGCCCTCTACATCAATTCGCCGGGTGGCGTCGTCACCGCCGGCATGGCGATCTACGACACGATGCAGTTCATCAAGCCGGCCGTTTCGACGCTGTGCATCGGCCAGGCCGCATCCATGGGCTCGCTGCTGCTGGCCGCCGGCCACAAGGACATGCGCTTTGCGACGCCGAACGCCCGCATCATGGTTCACCAGCCTTCGGGCGGCTTCCAGGGCCAGGCATCGGACATCGAGCGCCATGCCCGCGACATCATCAAGATGAAGCGCCGCCTGAACGAGGTCTATGTCAAGCACACCGGTCGGACCTACGAAGAGGTTGAACAGACGCTCGACCGTGACCATTTCATGACTGCCGACGAAGCCCAGGCCTGGGGTGTCGTCGACAAGGTGATCACCTCCCGCGAAGCCTCCGAGGCGGAAGCGCAGGGCTGATTTCAAGCTTTTGTGTGCGGATAGGGCCTTTTGTGACACATTTGTAACTGTCACGGGGCTTTATCCGCAGCCCAAAGCCGTTAATATCGACCGTTAATGCTATGTTGAGTTTGAGGTCCTAGCATTTTCGGTTATCGGTGGGAGAAACGTTGCCACCGGCTGTCAATTCCGCGTGATCGAGCGTGGTGTTCGAAGCCGGTTCGTGCTCCCGGAAGTCCTGATGCCCGGCGCTGTTGCGCGCCGAAAGATCGGGACAGTTGGACTGGTCCGTGGTGCCTTGCGCGAGGTGTCCGGCGTGCTGGAAGGAAAGTGATATGAGCAAGGTCAGCGGTAGCAACGGCGGTGACTCCAAGAATACCCTTTATTGTTCGTTCTGCGGCAAGAGCCAGCATGAGGTCCGCAAGCTGATTGCCGGACCGACGGTGTTCATCTGCGATGAATGCGTCGAACTCTGCATGGACATCATCCGCGAAGAGAACAAGACCTCGATGGTCAAGTCCCGCGACGGCGTTCCCACGCCCCAGGAGATCATCAAGGTTCTCGACGAATACGTCATCGGCCAGCAGCAGGCCAAGCGCATCCTGTCGGTTGCGGTTCACAACCATTACAAGCGTCTCGCGCATGCGGCCAAGGGCTCGGATGTCGAGCTTGCCAAGTCGAACATCATGCTCGTCGGCCCGACCGGCTGCGGCAAGACCTATCTTGCCCAGACGCTCGCCCGCATCATCGACGTGCCGTTCACCATGGCCGACGCCACGACGCTGACTGAAGCCGGTTACGTCGGTGAAGACGTCGAAAACATCATCCTGAAGCTGCTCCAGGCTGCCGACTACAATGTCGAGCGCGCCCAGCGCGGTATCGTCTACATCGACGAAGTCGACAAGATCTCGCGCAAGTCGGACAATCCCTCGATCACCCGCGACGTGTCGGGTGAAGGCGTTCAGCAGGCGCTCTTGAAGATCATGGAAGGCACGGTCGCTTCCGTTCCTCCGCAGGGTGGCCGCAAGCACCCGCAGCAGGAATTCCTGCAGGTCGACACGACAAACATCCTGTTCATCTGCGGCGGCGCGTTCGCCGGTCTCGACAAGATCATCTCCGCCCGTGGCGAGAAGACCTCGATCGGCTTCGGTGCCGCGGTGCGAGCGCCGGAAGATCGCCGCGTCGGCGAAGTGCTGCGCGAACTGGAGCCGGAAGATCTGGTGAAGTTCGGCCTCATCCCGGAATTCATCGGCCGTCTGCCGGTTCTGGCGACGCTGGAAGACCTTGATGAAGCCGCGCTGATCCAGATCCTGTCGGAGCCGAAGAACGCGCTGATCAAGCAGTACCAGCGCCTGTTCGAGATGGAAGACGTCGAACTGACCTTCCACGAGGACGCCTTGCGCGAAATCGCCCGCAAGGCGATCGTTCGCAAGACCGGCGCCCGCGGCCTGCGCTCGATCATGGAAAAGATCCTGCTCGACACGATGTTCGAACTGCCGACGCTGGAAGGCGTGCGCGAAGTCGTCATCTCCGACGACGTCGTCAAGGGTTCGGCCCGGCCGCTTTACATCTACTCGGAGCGTTCGGAAGAAAAGGCCAACGTTTCGGCGTAATGCCGGACGTGTCTCACTCACTGTCGTCATCCTCGGCCTCTTGCCGAGGAGCTTTCAGGTTGCCCTCATATGCGGAGGTGCTGGAAGATGCTCGGGACAGGCCCGAGCATGACGGAGGAGGGAATGACTGGGTTCGTTGCAATCATTCAAGGCCCGCCATCGCGCGGGCCTTTTTCATGTCGGTTTTTCGTGTAAGCTCCACGTAGGAGGCACCTGTTGCGTCTTTCGGTCATTGCGAAACGATCGCAACAACGCGATTATCTGACGATTCTGTACGGCGCGTCCGGTGGTGTTTGCGTTCAAGGTCTGCGGCAAGGTCCGCAACAGCCCGGTGCCATTTAATAATCCGTGACGGTTCGGCGACGTGGCGCCGCGCTTGCGCATTGGACGAGGATGGGTGGCGGGGATGAGGGTTGAAATCGAGTTTCCCACTCTCCACTTGTTCCATGAAAATATGATGACGCGGAGCGACCTTGAACGCTCCGGGTAACGGGCCCGGAAACGGGACGGAAAGGAACTGACATGACGAATAAAACGTCTCCGGCAACTGAGAGCGCGACCTATCCGGTGTTGCCGCTGCGCGACATCGTGGTATTCCCCCACATGATCGTGCCACTCTTTGTCGGTCGCGAAAAGTCGATCCGCGCGCTGGAAGAGGTGATGGGCACTGACAAGCAGATCATGCTTGCCACCCAGATCAACGCCAGCGACGACGATCCGGAGCCGGCGGCGATCTACCAGATCGGCACCATCGCCAATGTGCTGCAATTGCTGAAGCTGCCCGACGGCACCGTCAAGGTGCTGGTCGAAGGCCGTTCGCGCGCGGAAATCGATGGCTATACCGGCCGTGAGGATTTCTATGAGGCGATGGCGCACGCTCTTGCCGAGCCGGAAGAAGACCCGGTCGAGATTGAGGCGCTCAGCCGCTCGGTCGTTTCCGAGTTCGAAAGCTATGTGAAGCTCAACAAGAAGATTTCCCCCGAAGTGGTTGGCGCCGCCAGCCAGATCGAGGACTATTCCAAGCTCGCCGATACGGTTGCCTCCCACCTGTCGATCAAGATCGTCGAAAAGCAGGAAATGCTTGAAACGACGAGCGTGAAAGCGCGGCTTGAAAAGGCTCTCGGCTTCATGGAAGGCGAAATCTCGGTTCTGCAGGTCGAGAAGCGCATCCGCTCGCGCGTCAAGCGCCAGATGGAGAAGACCCAGCGCGAATACTACCTGAACGAACAGATGAAGGCGATCCAGAAGGAACTCGGCGACGGCGAGGAAGGCCGCGACGAGATGGCCGAACTGGAAGAGCGCATTTCCAAGACCAAGCTCTCCAAGGAGGCCCGCGAAAAGGCGGAAGCTGAAATGAAGAAGCTGCGCCAGATGAGCCCGATGTCCGCGGAAGCGACCGTCGTGCGCAACTATCTGGATTGGCTGCTGGGCATTCCGTGGAACAAGAAGTCCAAGATCAAGACCGATCTCAACAACGCCGAGAAGGTGCTGGAAATCGATCACTTCGGTCTCGACAAGGTCAAGGAACGCATCGTCGAATATCTCGCGGTCCAGGCCCGCTCGGCCAAGATCAAAGGCCCGATCCTGTGCCTCGTCGGCCCTCCCGGCGTCGGCAAGACCTCGCTCGCCAAGTCGATCGCCAAGGCGACCGGCCGTGAGTATGTCCGCATGGCACTCGGCGGCGTTCGGGACGAAGCCGAAATCCGCGGTCACCGCCGCACCTATATCGGTTCGATGCCCGGCAAGGTCATCCAGTCGATGAAGAAGGCGAAGAAGTCCAACCCGCTCTTCCTGCTCGACGAGATCGACAAGATGGGCCAGGATTTCCGCGGCGATCCGTCGTCGGCCTTGCTCGAGGTGCTGGACCCGGAACAGAACTCGACCTTCATGGACCACTACCTGGAAGTCGAATACGACCTGTCCAACGTGATGTTCATCACCACGGCCAACACGCTGAACATTCCGGCGCCCCTGATGGACCGCATGGAAGTGATCCGCATCGCCGGCTACACCGAAGAGGAAAAGCTGGAAATCGCCAAGCGGCACCTGCTGCCGAAGGCGATCGCCGATCACGCCCTGCAGCCGAAGGAGTTTTCGGTAACGGATGGCGCGCTGACCGCCGTGATCCAGCAGTACACCCGTGAGGCGGGCGTTCGCAACTTCGAACGCGAACTGATGAAGCTCGCCCGCAAGGCCGTGACCGAAATCCTCAAGGGCAAGACCAAAAAGGTCGAGGTCACTGCCGAGAATATCCAGGACTATCTGGGTGTTCCGCGCTTCCGCCACGGCGAAGCCGAGCGCACCGACCAGGTCGGTGTCGTCACGGGTCTTGCCTGGACCGAAGTCGGCGGCGAACTGCTGACCATCGAAGGCGTGATGATGCCCGGCAAGGGCCGCATGACGGTGACAGGCAACCTGCGCGACGTGATGAAGGAATCGATTTCTGCGGCGGCATCCTATGTCCGCTCGCGGGCGATCGACTTCGGCATCGAGCCGCCGCGCTTCGACACCAGCGATATCCACGTGCACGTGCCGGAAGGCGCGACGCCGAAGGATGGTCCGTCGGCCGGCGTTGCCATGGCAACCGCCATCGTCTCGATCATGACCGGCATCCCGGTCAACAAGGACGTGGCGATGACCGGCGAGATCACCCTGCGCGGTCGCGTGCTGCCGATCGGCGGCCTGAAGGAGAAGCTGCTTGCTGCTCTTCGCGGCGGCATCAAGACGGTGCTGATCCCGGAAGAAAACGCCAAGGACCTGGCGGACATTCCGGACAACGTGAAGAACAACATGGAGATCATCCCGGTGTCGCGCATCGGCGAGGTGTTGCAGCATGCCCTGCTGCGGATGCCGGAACCGATCGAATGGGACCCGACAAAACAGGCTACGCCCGTTCCGGCAGTAGATTCGGCCGACGAAGCAGGCTCTGCCGTCGCCCATTGACGTGCCTTTTTCCGGCCTTCTTTCGAGGGCTGGAGCACCGCAAAAGCGATAAAGAGTGGAAGACCGGCATTTTTGCCGGTCTTTTTTTGCAAAAATGCTCGCAAACCCTTGCATTCCTAGGCGTTCGGGGCGATTGGGTTTGCCAAGACGGGGTCGCGCTTCGCGTGTCTCGGCTTAAAAATTAAGTCGTTTCGAACCAGTAAGAAAGGGGTGGAAACATGAACAAGAATGAGCTCGTGTCGGCCGTTGCCGAGAAGTCCGGACTTTCGAAGACGGACGCATCTTCTGCAGTAGATGCACTGTTCGACGTTATCCAGGCAGAACTGAAGAACGGCGGCGACGTTCGTCTCGTCGGCTTTGGCAACTTCTCGGTCAGCCGTCGCGAAGCATCCAAGGGTCGCAACCCGTCGACCGGCGCAGAAGTGGACATTCCGGCACGCAACGTTCCGAAGTTCACGGCCGGCAAGGGTCTGAAGGACGCCGTAAACTAAGCTTCATGTTTCATCTGCAGCACCGCGGCATCAAGCCGACGGTTCGATAGCAGGTAGATCAGAGGTCCGGATATTTTCCGGGCCTCTTTTTTTACGAGAAAACCATAAGCGGCCCCTGCATCCAGGTACGACGATTTAGTCGACTTGGTATAACATTCTTTGGTTGCATGAAAATGGGAATGCTCGTATATTTGCGTCATTCTTTTGCGGGGGCATGATGCCGCCCCTTAATCCTCAGACATGCTGTGATGACTGTCAGCGTGGTGATCTGAGAGGATTACATTGTGGTGTCGATCTCAATTGCAAATAATATCACTGCACTGTCGCTTCTCCAGTTTGGTCAGCAAAGTGCTTTTGCAACGACTTTACTAAATTCAACGTCTTTCAGCGCGACTTCCGACGCGATATTGAAGTCCTTAGCTTCGGCATTTTCTTCGAGCGCAAAGCTTCAGCAGCAGTTTTCCGATGCCCTCGATAAAGCGTTGAAAAACGGGGTTGCGAGCGATGGCCAAAAAATACACCCGGACAATGCCCGTCATAACGCTATGGTAGACGTGATTTTAGCTAATCGTGGCGATTTCCCTCCCGAAGAGTTTTCGATCCATAACGATCTTCCCGACGGCGCATCGATTACGACCGAGATACCATCCGCAGCAGCACTCAAGGCCGCGGCGTTCAAGGCGGAGGTTTCACAAAAGCAGGCGGCATATGATGCTGCCATCGATATGTCCGCGGCCCAAGTCGATCCTGATGTCGTGAAAATCAATGCGATGTCGCAGGTTGTTAAGTCTCTTGTCCTCGACAGTGCTGAGGTCGGAGCGGAAAACGACACCGGAAGCCAGGCGCTCGAAATTTTGACCCGGAATTATCTTTCGCAGGCGTAAGTTGGCTGAAACGAGCCACTGCTCGCTCGGTAGTTTTTGGCTTCGGAGTTGGACTACGGCCGGTGCAGGCGGGCGAGCAGTCCCGTTTCGGCCAAAGGAATGCCTCAATCTCCCCGGAAAAATCTCAGGCACCCGGATTCGTCACGCGCCTGTTACATGGACATCGCACAACCCTGCCGTTCCAGAAACTGGAGGGTATTTCCCATGAAGACATTTTCCGCAGCGCTCGCCGCCCTGCTTGCCGCCTCGACCTCGACGGTCGCTTTTGCCGAACCCGTATTCAATCGCGTCGCCTCTTTCGCCGTCGCCGACAACCTGCCGGCCGATATCGACGGCAAGACGCCGACGTCTTCCGAAATCATCACCGCCAGCGAAGACGGCAACACGCTGATCTATTCCGACAGCCCGCTGAAGGCGATCGGCTTCATCGACATCACCGACGCCAAGGCCCCGAAGGCCGGCGGCATCGTTTCCCTCGACGGTGAACCGACCTCGGTTGCCGCCGTCGGCTCCAAGGTTCTCGCCGCCGTCAACACCCGCGAAAGCTTCGTGAAGCCCTCGGGCTTCCTCGCGGCCGTCGATATCGCCGGCAAGACCATCGACGCAAAGTGCGATCTCGGCGGCCAGCCGGACTCGGTTGCCATCAGCAAGGACAAGACCCTTGCCGCCATCGCGATCGAAAACGAGCGGGACGAAGAGGTCAATGATGGCCAGATCCCGCAGATGCCGGCCGGCGACCTCGTTATCGTTTCGCTGAAGGATGGCATCCCGGATTGCGGCACGCTGAAGCATGTGACGCTCACCGGTCTCGCCGACATCGCCGGCGATGACCCGGAGCCGGAATTCGTCGCCTTCAATGGCAAGAACGAGATTGCGCTGACGCTGCAGGAAAACAACCACATCGTCATCATCGACGGCAACACTGCCAAGGTGACCGGCCATTTCTCCGCCGGCACCGTCGATCTCAAGGGCATCGACGTCAAGAAGGACGGCGCTCTTTCGTTCACCGGCGAAAAGACCGGCGTCAAGCGTGAGCCCGATGCCGTGAAATGGCTCGACGACGACCGCATCGTCGTTGCCAACGAAGGCGACTACGAGGGCGGTTCGCGGGGTTTCACCATCTTCGACAAGGCTGGCAAGGTTCTCCACGAATCCGGTTCGAGCTTCGAACAGGCCGTTGCCCGTCTTGGCCATTATCCCGACAAGCGCAATTCCAAGGGGATCGAGCCGGAAGGGCTGGAAGCCGCGACCTTCGGCGACGACAAGCTGTTCTTCGTTCTGGCCGAACGTGCCTCCGTCGCCGGCGTCTACAAGGACACCGGCGCGGAGCCGGAACTGCTGCAGATCCTGCCGTCGGGCATCTCGCCGGAAGGCGCCGTTGCGATTCCGGGCCGCAACCTGCTGGCGACTGCAAACGAGGCAGATCTCGGTGAAGATGGTCTCGCACGCTCGCACGTGATGATCTACGAGCGCGCCGAGGGTACACCGGCCTATCCGCAGATCGTTTCAGCCGACAAGGATGGCGCTCCGATCGGTTTTGGCGCTCTCTCCGGTCTTGCCATGCTCGAGGATCAGCCGGGCAAGCTGCTCGCCATCAGCGATTCTTTCTATTCGTCGCAGCCGCGCATCTTCACCATCGACGCGACGCAGAAGCCGGCCGTCATCACCGATGCGCTGACCATCACCCGTGATGGGGCACCGGCCCAGAAGCTCGACATCGAAGGCATCGTCACCGATGGCGACGGCTACTGGCTGGCTTCGGAAGGCAATAGCGACAAGCTTTATGCCCATGCGCTGCTGCAGGTCGATGCCAAGGGCAAGATCAAGAAGGAAGTCGCAATTCCCGCAGAGCTGCGCGCCGGCGAAACCCGCTTCGGCTTCGAAGGCATCACCAGCATCGGCGAAGGCGACGACCAGACCCTGTGGATGGCCGTGCAGCGCGAATGGAAGGACGACGACAAGGGCTTCGTGAAGCTCGTTTCCTACAAGCCGGCGACGGAAGAGTGGGGTGCCGTGCGCTATCCGCTTGAAGCGGCCGGCGACGGCTGGGTCGGCCTTTCCGAAATCACCATCCATGGCGACTACGCCTATGTCATCGAGCGCGACAACCTGATCGGCAAGGCTGCAAAGCTTAAGAAAATCTACCGCGTCGCTCTCGCCGACCTGAAGCCCGCCAAGCTCGGCGGCGAACTGCCGGTCGTCAGGAAGGAAGAGGTCCGCGACCTCATCCCCGACCTGAAGTCACTGAACGGTTACGTCGTCGACAAGGTCGAAGGCTTTGCCATCGATGCAGCCGGCAACGGCTATGTCGTCACCGACAATGACGGCGTCGACGACTCCTCCGGCGAGACGCTGTTTTTCTCCATCGGTGCGATCGACCAGATGTGATCGATTGCGCATGAAGACGGAAAGGCCGGTGCATGATGCGCCGGCCTTTTCTGTTTTGGGGGCTGGGGTTATCTACTCCGGTTCGCCGTCGCCGCGGCGGCGGCGGATCTCGTCTACCTTGTTCACGAGACTGCCGACGATCGATTGCAACTGGTCGAGCTGCTTGTCGTCGAGGGCGGAGAAGATTTCTTCGAGAAGTTGCTTGCGCGGCATTTCCGCGGCTTCCAGCACCTGCCGGCCTGTCTCGGTGATCGAGACGATTTTCGCACGGCGGTCGGCGGGATCGGGTTTGCGCTCCACCAGCCTGTCGCGTTCCAGTCCGTCCAGCGCTTCTGTGACGGTGCGAGGCGCGAAATTCAGGGCATCGGCGATATCCGTCGAACGACAGGGGCCAAGCTTGCTGAGAAAACAGAGAAACTTGCTGCGCGCCAGCGAAACGCCTTCCTGCGTCATCGACTCGTTGATGAGTTTGTGGACGCGGTGGTAAAGCTCGAACAGCTTTTCCGAGACTTCGAAGGCGGCTTTCATGGCATCTCGTACAATTTCTGAGGGGCCATTTGAAATGGCTTTGCTATTGTTAGCGCAGCCGCCCGGAAAGCGGTAATTCTTTCGGAGGCGGACACGCGTTTTTGACCTTCCGCGCCATTTGAAAAGAACGGTGAAGAGGGGTGGCGGCTGGCAGATGCGTCCTTGACCGCTGCGGCCCGTGCGGGCCATGGTCGGCCATGCCTTTCCGTTTTGTCCACACGGCCGATCTTCATCTCGATTCACCGCTCCGCAGCCTCGCCTTGAAAAATGCCGAGCTGGCCGAGCTTGTGCGCGGCGCGACCCGGTCGGCTCTATCGGCCATCGTCGATCTCTGCATCGCCGAGGCCGTCGATGCACTGCTGATTGCGGGCGATCTTTATGACGGCTCGCAGACCTCGATGAACACGGCGCTGTTTTTGTCGGCCGAGTTGCGGCGACTGGAGCAGGCGGGCATCCGCGTCTTCGTCATTCGCGGCAATCATGATTCCCAATCTACCATCAAGCGCGAGCTGTCGCTGCCGGCCAATGTCCATCTGTTTTCCGGTCGGGTGAAGCCGATGCTGGCGAAGACGCTGGACAATGGCCGCGAGGTCTATGTGCACGGCGTCGGCTTCGACAATCCGCATATGGCCGAAAGCCTGCTGCCCAGCTTCGCCGCGCCGGTCGAGGATGCGATCAATATCGGCATGCTGCACACCAGCCTTGCCGGTGCACCGGGCCATGACAATTACGCACCGGCAAGCGTTGCCGATCTCGTGGCCCATGGCTTCGACTATTGGGCGCTCGGCCATGTGCATTTGCGGCAGGTGCACCATGAAAAGCCACTGGTTGTCATGCCCGGCATGCCGCAGGGGCGCGACATCAACGAGGCCGGCGACAAATCCGTGACGCTCGTCAGCATCGATGACGAGGGAAGGCTCAGCCACGAGGAGCGGCTGATCGGCCACGCCGCCTTCCTGCGGCTCTCCGTCGATCTCACGGGCGCGGAAGACTGGCAGGAAATGCTGGCGCGGGTGAAGACGGCTATGGGCGAGGCTCGCCGCCGTTTGCGGGCAGATCAGGTGATCCTGCGTCTGAACCTCGGCGGCGTGACGCCGCTCGCCTGGAATCTCCGACGCGACCCCGAATTTCTTGAAGCCGAAATCGCCAATGTCGCTGGCGGCTATCCCGGCCTCTGGGTCGAGGCTGTCGAGCTGTCCTGCCGCAGCGGCGATATCGATATGACGACATCCGCCGATCCGGTGCACGAGCTTTCCGCGCTGGTGCACGACACCGTGCTGCCTTCCCACGGCTATCGCCACGAAGCCCAGGCCGTCGTCGAGGAACTGCTGGCGCAGTTACCGCGCGAACTGCGCGAGCAGATGGCGGGTGACGAGGGCGCGCTTGCCCGGCTGGTGGCCGAGATCTCACAGGCGGGCAGCGACGACGTGCTGGCCCATCTGCAGGCCGGTGGCGCCGATGGCGGGGATGCACGCTGATGCGGCTCACGGCTCTCGATCTCGTCCGCTACGGCAAATTCACCGGTCGCCGCATCGAATTCGGTGCGGTCAATGCCGGCAAGCCGGATTTCCACATCATCTACGGGCCGAACGAGGCCGGTAAATCGACGCTGTTCTCCGCCTTCCTCGATCTGCTCTTCGGCATCGAGACGCGCAGCACCTATGGCTTCCTGCATCCCTATCCGACGATGCGCATCGGTGGCGTGATCGAGACGGGAGGTGCAACGCACGACGTCTTCCGGATCAAGCGCAACCAGAATTCGCTGGTCGATTCGGCTGATCGGCCTTTGCCGGATACGCTCTTTGCCGCGGCCCTCGCAGGCATCGACAGAGCCGCCTACCAGATGATGTTTTCGCTCGATGACGAAACCATCGAGCGGGGTGGCGAAGCGATCCTGAAAAGCGAAGGGGAACTGGGGGCCTTGCTGTTTTCGGCAAGCTCGGGTCTGCCCGATAGCAGCGCCGTGTTGTCCCGCCTGCGCACCGAGGCTGAAGAGTTTTACAAACCGCAGGGGCGCAAGCACCGGCTGGCGGAACTGAAGGCCGAGCTTGAGACGCTGAAGGCGGAAAAGACGGCTGCCGACACCAATGCCCGCGAGTTTGCCGCCTTGCGCAAGGCGAGGGATGTCGCCGCTGAGCGCCATGAGGCGGCCTTGAGCCTTCGCGCCGATATTCAGGTGGCGCTGGAGCGGCTGAAAGCCCAGCGCGAGGCCCTGCCGCTGTTGCAGCGGCTGCGCGCCGCCCGAAGCGAGCTTGCCGGCTTCGGCGCACTGCCGGAGGTACCGGCCTTATGGCACGAACTCTATCCGACGCTTCTGCGCGAAGAAGCCGATGGCGACGCGCGGCTTCAGCAGCTGGATGCCGATATCGCGCGGCGCGAGGCGGAGCTTGCAGATATCGACGAGGACGAAGCGGCGCTTTCGACGGCATCAACGATCGAGGATATCGAACGCGCCGGTCTCGAAGCGCGCTATCGGACGGCGGTCTACGACATGCCGTCGCGGCTGGATGAGCGCGCGAAGGCGGCAGCGGATATCGCAACGCGGTTGCGCCAACTCGGAGATGATGCGGCAGAAGCCGAGAATACCGTCATTCCGGCCGATATTCTCGGTCGTATCGATGCCCTTTCCCAGGAGCATGGGGGGCTGTCGGAGCGGCTGTCGGCTGCGGAGCGGGAGCTTGACGCGGCGCGCGAGGACTTCAGCGATATCGAGGAGAAATATCCGCTTGAAGAAAGTGACTGCGAGGATTTGGCCGATCCGCAGGCGCTCGCCGATCTTGTAAGGCGTCTGCACCGCAGCGATTGCCTGCAGCGCCAGCAGGCAGCGCGACGTGACATTGCCGGGCTGGAGAGCCTGCTGTCCGACCGGATGGCTGCTTTGTTGCCCTTTGCCGGTGATGTCGAATCGCTGATCGCGCTTCCGGCTCCCCCCGAGGCGGATATCGCGGCGCTGTCTTCGGAGAAATCGGCGCTGGAGGAGCGGCGGCAACGCCTTGCAGACCGAATCGCCGAAGAGGAAGCCGGCATTGCCGGGGAGCGGGCACGGCTTGCCGAATTGCATCGGCTTGCTCCCTTGGCTGCCGATGATGCGGCGCTTGCGCTGCGCGTCGTGCGGGATGAGGCGTGGGCGGACCATGCGCGCCTGCTCGACGTGGACAGTGCTGCCCGTTTTGAGGCCGCGATGCGGCGAGACGATGAAGCCGCCACCATCCGGCTCGGCCAATCAGAAAGCGTTGCACAGACGCGAATGCTGACGCTTTCACTTGCCGAGCGGAATGCGAAGCTTTCGGCTTTGCAGGGCGAGGCACGTACCCTGAGCGACCGGCTTACGGACTGGGCGGGGAACGTTGGTGCACTCGCTGCGGCGTGCGGCCTGCCGCAGGATATCGGACTGGCGCGATTCGAGCGCTGGCTCGACATGCGGCGGCTGGCGCTGGAAACCCGCACAGCCCTGCGAGGGGCGATGCAGGAGTTGATGCTTGCCCAGGACGACGAAAAGACGGCGCTGGGGCGGCTTTCGGAGATTTTCGAAGCATGGGGCGGCGAAGCGGCCATGCCGGACGATCTGGCCGGAGCGCTGGATTTTGCAGAGCGCAGGATCGATACGCTCGAAAAGCGGATCGCAGCCCACCGCGACAGCCAACAGGCCCGCCAGCGGGCATCCCGAAGCCTTGAAGCGCGCGAAGCAGCCCATGAAACAGCCTGCGACGACATGGAGCGCTGGCGGCAGGCATGGCGGGAGACTCTGGCCGCCACCTGGCTTGGCCGGCGCGCCGAACTGCCGTCGCCGACGCAACTGCGACCGGTGCTGGTGCTTTTGCAGGAGATCGACAAGCTCGCCCAGAAGAAAGCCGATCTCGATCACCGCATCGAAGGTATGGCCAAGGATCAGCGCCAATTTGCCACTGTGGTCGAGGAAATCGCCCGGCGGCTTGGGCTTGACGGCAAGGGCGATGTGCTGGCGACGTTTGAAGCGTCGCGCGCCCGGCTCGTAGAGGCGCGGCGCTGCCGCGATCTGGCAGCACGCCTGAGACGAGAATATGAGGAGCGGCAGGCGGAACGCCAGACCCTGATCGAAAAACAGCAGCGACAGCAGGCGCAGGCCGGCGCTATCCTCGATCTCCTCGGCTGCGAAACGCTTGTCGAGGCGGGGCCGCGGCTGGAAGCGGTCAGGGCGCGTGACGGATTGCTGCGGCGCATCGCCGAGACGGAAACGGATTTATGCACACGGCTTTCGGTCACTGTCTCCGATGAGGCGGAACTGATTCTCGCCGCCGTCGACGAGGACGGCCTCGCACACGCGCTTTCCGAGCGGCAGGCGAGCTTCGAGGAAGCTGATCGTGAAGCCGGCAATCTGAATGCGGAACGGCGTGAGGCGGAGCGGGCACTGTCGCGCATTGGCGGCGATGACGCTGCCGCCCATCTCGAAGAACGCCGCCGCACCGTGCTGGCCGAGATCGAGGCACGGGCGCTCACCTATCTGCGGCTGCGCACGGGCATCCTGGCGGGCGAAACGGCGCTTCGGCTCTACCGCGAGCGCCATCGCAGCGCCATGATGCAGCGCGCCTCGGCCGCTTTCAGCACCGTGACCGGCGGCGAATATGAAGGTCTCGCCACCCAGGCCGAGCAGGGCAGGGAGTTCCTGATCGCCACGCAGGCAGGGGGCGCATCGAAGCTGGCGCGCGATCTTTCCAAGGGCACGCGATTCCAGCTCTATCTGGCGCTGCGCATGGCCGGCTATCACGAGATCGCCTCGACCCGCGAAAGCCTGCCGTTTATCGCCGACGATATCATGGAGACATTCGACGACGGCCGCGCCGGACATGCCTTCGCCCTGATGGGCGAGATGGCGAAGGTGGGGCAGGTGATCTATCTGACGCACCACGAGCATCTTTGCGCGCTTGCGGCGGCAGCTTGCCCGGACGTGGCCATTCACCGGCTGTGACGATTGCCATTATGGCCGGTCTTGATGCTATATGAACGGACTGCGCGCGGTTGGAGGAGAGGGCGGATGTACGATTTCCATGTCGGGCAGAAGGTTGTCTGCATCAACGACAGGTTCAAGAACGTCTCGATCGATCAGGGCATCCGCAAGGGGCAGGTCTATACGATTCGCTGGGTCGGCCCGTACCGGCATTATGTCGACGGCGATTTCATCGGCGTGAAGCTCGCGGAAATCCATCGCGGCAATGACGACGGCCCGGAAGGCTACGGCGCCGCCGACATGCCTTACCGCGCCAACCGATTCCGTCCGCTGCTGCGCGATCAACTGGGCGCGCTTCGGGATCGCCTGCTGCGCAAGCCGAAAACCGAAAACCTGCCTGTATCTCCTGAACCGCCCTATGAGGAACCGCGGCGCAAGGCGCCGGTGCGCAAGAAGGAAGATGCGTGACGGATTCGTTCGGCGGCGTTCGGCTCGCACGGCAAGGCACCGGATCGTTGTTCCGGTGTCCAAGGAGAACGGGTAACAGCTCGGCGATCGAGAATTTAAGGCGTCTGGGAATAAATGGTGGGCGATGAGAGACTCGAACTCCCGACATCCTCGGTGTAAACGAGGCGCTCTACCAACTGAGCTAATCGCCCGGCGCGGTCAGGACTGATGTCCGTCGCGTCGATGGCCGTGATCTATGCGGATCGCGCGAAAACCGCAAGAGCGTCTTGAAGATTTTTTTCGACTTTTTTGTTGAGCGGATGGGAAATGTCCGTCGTGCAGGCGCGGAGGTTGCGGCCGGGCTTTATCGTTTGGTGTCATGGGAAGCCTGATTTTCCGGCGCGGAGGAGGGCGGTGCCTTCGGGGAGGATGTTCCCAAGCCGGCGGCGATACCTTTGGAAGATTTTTTTCGTCCCCATTAAGTTTCCACAGGCAAAGGGTTGTGGGGACACTCTGTCTTCAAGCCTGTGGAAACAATTTGCCGGCTGTCATGGTTTTGTCTCCAAACCTGCTTGACACTAAAAGACGAACCCCGTAGTTAGCCGCTCATCGAAACGGCAAGCCGCTTCGACAAGGATGCGAAAGCATCCGGAATGCCTGAAGTGAAGTGCGGGTGTAGCTCAGTCGGTTAGAGTGCCGGCCTGTCACGCCGGAGGTCGCGGGTTCGAGCCCCGTCACTCGCGCCACTTTCAGGGATCACATTTCGGAGTTCGTATTCGATATGCGCGGGTGTAGCTCAGTCGGTTAGAGTGCCGGCCTGTCACGCCGGAGGTCGCGGGTTCGAGCCCCGTCACTCGCGCCATTTTTTTAGAAATGGATTAAGTCCTCCCTGTTGAATGTTGATTATGCTTGGCTTCACGCGGAGCGCACGGTTGCCGCTCTTGCGCGCTTCGGCGGGGCATCGAAAATACAGCTGTCGATTCGATTGTTGCCATGCCCGCTTCCAATGGCAGCTTTTTCATGTGCCCCGTTGATTCTGGAGCATGCCGGGCAGTGCTGTGCAGTCGTCTCGGAAGCGATTCCCAAGGATCGCTGCTTCGCTGCGTTGCGTCGAAGAAATCATGTTTTACGGCTGGCGTTCAGGAGTGCAGGATTTTCTCGATCACATAGACTGCTTCGGTCGCCTGGTCGCAAAGTTCGTACATACCCGTTTCCTCCACCCTGCGGCAGACGAAGTTCACGCGGGCCTCGTCGTAGTCGAGTGCCTCGAGCAGGGTTTCTCGTAGCCCGATCATCGTCAGGAGCGCGGGTTTGCCGAGTGCGCCACCCGTTTCACGGGCCTGGATACGAATCGTGATGGGCATCATGGGGATTTCTCCTTCCATGGTTGTGGTAGCGCAAAAGTTGCAATCCGTCGATCGCTAGAATTGCTAGTACCCACGTGGAACGAGGTGATTTGCAGTGCGCTCTGGCGAAACCTGCTCGTTTCGTGGGGCTTGAGGCCCGGCTTTTCCGCGAACCTGGATGCTCGGATCGCGGCCTAACGGCCGGGCCGAAACCATCGCGTGCCGGTAAAGTCTTCTTGAGTAGAAAACTCCGAATTTAAGATGCAAACATCGCGCAGATGCGGGCTTTCGCCGGTTTTTGGGGGTTTGCGCCGCCTCTGTGGGGATGCTAGGTTTCGCCTGGGTTTCATTCCCTCTGCTTGAGGGGGTGAAAACCGTTCTCAAGGCTTGCACCGCAGCCCCGGCTGCGCTAACCACACCTGCGTTGCAACATATTTTTCGGCTTGCGGCTTTATGGCTACCGCGCTTCTCCAGCGCCCGCCGCAAGCAGGGACGGATACAATGACAGACCTTCTCGGCTCTTATATTCCGATCGCGATCTTCATCGGCATATCGCTGGTTATCGGCCTTGCGCTGTTGATCGCGCCTTTCGCCGTCGCCTACAAGGCGCCCGACTCCGAGAAGCTCTCGGCTTATGAGTGCGGCTTCAACTCCTTCGACGATGCGCGCATGAAGTTCGACATCCGCTTCTATCTGGTGTCGATCCTGTTCATCATCTTCGACCTCGAAGTCGCCTTCCTTTTCCCCTGGGCGGTTTCCTTCAAGGAAATGGGCTGGTTCGGCTTCTGGTCGATGATGGTCTTCCTCGGTGTGCTGACCATCGGCTTTATCTATGAATGGAAGAAGGGAGCGCTCGAATGGGAGTAGCAACCACGCCTCTCGTTGCCCAGGCGCCGAAGGGGATCATCGATCCCTCGACCGGCAAGCCGATCGGCAGCAACGACAAGTTCTACGGCGAGATCAACAACGAGCTCGCCGATAAGGGTTTTCTGGTCACCTCGACGGACGAGCTGATCAACTGGGCCCGTACCGGCTCGCTGATGTGGATGACCTTCGGTCTCGCCTGCTGCGCCGTCGAGATGATGCAGCTTTCGATGCCGCGTTATGACGTCGAACGCTTCGGCTTTGCGCCGCGCGCCAGCCCACGCCAGTCCGACGTGATGATCGTCGCCGGCACGCTGACCAACAAGATGGCGCCGGCCCTGCGCAAGGTCTATGACCAGATGCCCGAGCCGCGTTACGTCATCTCGATGGGCTCCTGCGCCAATGGCGGCGGCTACTATCATTATTCCTATTCGGTGGTGCGCGGCTGCGACCGCGTCGTGCCGGTCGATATCTATGTGCCGGGCTGTCCTCCCACGGCAGAGGCTCTCCTTTACGGGGTGCTGCTGCTGCAGAAGAAGATTCGCCGTACCGGCACGATCGAACGCTAAGGGCAGGGGATCAGAACGATGAGCGAAGCCCTGAACGAGCTTTCCGGCTACATCCGCGAGATGCGCGGCGCTTTGGTGAGTGAAGCTGCCGTCGCCTTCGGCGAGTTGACGCTGACCACGACCGCCGAAAGCGTGATCGAGCTTTTGACCTTCCTGCGTGACGATGCCCGCTGCGGTTTCGTCAGCTTCATCGATATTTGCGGCGTCGACTGGCCGCAGCGTGTCGATCGTTTCGACGTGGTCTATCACCTGCTGTCGCCGAAGCAGAACCTGCGCATCCGCGTCAAGCTGTCGACCAACGAGGACAAGGCGGTTCCGTCCGCGTGCCCGGTCTATCCGGGCGCCGACTGGTTCGAGCGCGAAGCCTATGACATGTACGGCATCCTGTTTACCGGCCACCCGGACCTGCGCCGCATTCTGACCGACTACGGTTTCGAGGGCTATCCGCTGCGCAAGGACTTCCCGACGACCGGTTTCGTCGAGGTGCGCTACGACGATGAAGCCAAGCGCGTCATCTATGAGCCTGTCGAACTGAAGCAGGAATTCCGCAAATTCGATTTCATGTCGCCCTGGGAAGGTACGGACTACGTGCTGCCGGGCGATGAGAAGGCAAACGCGAAGTGACGATAAAGGTTGGGGGCTCGCATGGATGCGAGCCTGTCCGGCTTGGAGCAAGCGGCAATGAACGAACATAACGTCCGTAATTTCAACATCAATTTCGGACCTCAGCATCCGGCCGCACACGGCGTTCTGCGTCTCGTGCTCGAACTGGATGGCGAGCTTGTCGAGCGTGTCGATCCGCATATCGGCCTGCTGCATCGCGGCACCGAGAAGCTGATCGAGACCAAGACCTATCTGCAGGCCGTGCCCTATTTCGACCGCCTCGACTACGTGGCGCCGATGAACCAGGAGCATGCCTTTGCGCTGGCCGTCGAACGGCTGACCGGCACCGAGGTTCCGATCCGCGGGCAGCTAATCCGCGTGCTCTATTCGGAAATCGGCCGTATTCTTTCGCACCTGCTCAACGTCACCACGCAGGCCATGGACGTCGGCGCGCTGACGCCGCCGCTTTGGGGCTTCGAAGAGCGCGAAAAGCTGATGGTGTTTTATGAGCGCGCCTGCGGTGCGCGCATGCACGCCGCCTATTTCCGTCCGGGTGGCGTTCACCAGGACCTGCCGCATCAGCTCGTCGAGGATATCGGCAAGTGGATCGACCCGTTCCTGAAGACCGTCGACGATATCGACGCGCTTTTGACCGGCAACCGCATCTTCAAGCAGCGCAACGTCGATATCGGCGTCGTCAGCCTTGACGATGCCTGGGCCTGGGGCTTCTCCGGCGTCATGGTGCGTGGTTCGGGTGCTGCCTGGGACCTGCGCAAGTCGCAGCCCTACGAATGCTATTCCGAGATGGATTTCGACATTCCGATCGGCAAGAACGGCGACTGCTATGATCGTTACCTGATCCGCATGATCGAGATGCGCGAATCCGCCAAGATCATGCGCCAGTGCGTCGATCGGCTGCTTGGCAATGCCAAGGTCGGTCCGGTCTCGTCGCTCGACGGCAAGGTGGTTCCGCCCAAGCGCGGCGAGATGAAGCGCTCGATGGAAGCGCTCATCCACCACTTCAAGCTCTACACCGAAGGCTACCACGTGCCGGCCGGCGAAGCTTACGCTGCGGTCGAAGCACCGAAGGGCGAGTTCGGCGTCTATCTCGTCTCGGATGGCACCAACAAGCCGTACCGCTGCAAGATCCGTGCTCCGGGCTATGCGCATCTTCAGGCGATGGATTACATCTGTCGGGGTCACCAGCTGGCCGACGTTTCGGCGATCCTCGGGTCGCTCGATATCGTGTTCGGCGAGGTGGATCGCTGATGCGTTTCGCCGCCCTTTCGCTGCTCGGATTGCTGATGGCAGGTGCCGCTTTCGCCCAGGATACGGGCGAGGCGACTGAAACCATGAGCACGACATCCGGCAGCGGCATGGGCGGCCTGCTTGCCAAGGGTTACGAGATCAAGGCGGCCGTGCAGAACGGCCAGCGTTACATCGTATTTTTGCAGAAAGAAAAATCGGCCTTTGCCTGCGAGTTCGTCTCCCTGACGAAGTCGCGGTGTGGCTCGATTAACTGATAGGGTTCGGGAATATGTCCGTTCGTCGACTAGCCGAGGATAGCGTCCAGCCGCAGAGCTTTGCCTTCACGGGTGAAAACGTGGCGTGGGCTCAAGCCACGATCAAGAAATATCCGGAAGGCCGTCAGCAGTCCGCCGTGATCCCGCTGCTCATGCGGGCGCAGGAACAGGACGGCTGGGTAACCAAGGCCGCGATCGAGGCGATCGCCGATATGCTCGATATGGCCTATATCCGCGTCCTCGAAGTCGCGACCTTCTACACCCAGTTCCAGCTGAAGCCGATCGGAACGCGCGCCCACATCCAGGTGTGCGGCACGACGCCCTGCATGCTGCGCGGCTCCGAAGACCTGATCAAGCTCTGCAAGAAGCGCATTCATCCCGAGCCGCTGACCCCGAACGAGAGCGGCACGCTTTCCTGGGAAGAGGTCGAGTGTCAGGGCGCCTGCGTCAATGCGCCGATGGTTATGATCTTCAAGGATGCCTATGAGGACCTGACGGTTCCGCAGCTCGAATACATCATCGACCGCTTCGATGCAGGCAAGGGTTCGGACGTGAAGCCCGGTCCGCAGATCGATCGCGTGTTCTCCGCGCCGGTCGGTGCGGCCGTGACGCTGACCGAGACACCGCTGCCGCAGCGCAACCAGGTGACGGAACCGGCACCTGCCGAGGCTCCGGCGGACGCTGCCCCGGTTCCGCCGTCTAATGCCGGGCGCGCGAAGACGGCTGCCGAAGAAACCAATCCCGCCGTCAAGACGCCGGCAACTGCCAAGGCCGCCTCGGCAGCCAACGCCAAGGTGGAAGGTGACAACAAGGATACCGGCATTGTCGCCGCGACGCCCGCCGAGAAGGCGGTCACGAAGCCTTCGCTGGACGACAAGAATC
The DNA here is from genome assembly GCF_001424985.1 of Rhizobium sp. Root1212. Taxonomy (GTDB): domain Bacteria; phylum Pseudomonadota; class Alphaproteobacteria; order Rhizobiales; family Rhizobiaceae; genus Pararhizobium. The sequence goes on along the minus strand of NZ_LMDA01000001.1, from coordinate 32,358 downwards.
GTCCGGCCGGCATCGAGCGCCCGGCCACTGTCGATGACCTGAAGCTGATCTCAGGTGTCGGTCCGAAGATCGAAGGCACGCTGCACGACCTCGGCATCTTCACCTTCGCGCAGGTCGCGGGCTGGCAGAAGGCTGAGCGCGAATGGGTCGATGGCTACCTGAATTTCAAGGGGCGCATCGAACGTGATGACTGGGTCAAACAGGCCGAGGCTCTGGCCAAGGGCGGCGAAGCCGAATACATCAGAGTTTTCGGCAAGAAGCCGCGGTAAAGAGGTTTAGACATGCTCGCCGATAAAGATCGCATTTTTACCAACCTCTACGGCCTTCACGACCAGTCGCTGAAGGGCGCCATGAGCCGTGGCCATTGGGACGGCACCAAGCAGATCCTCGAAAAGGGTCGTGACTGGATCGTCAACGAGATGAAGGCTTCCGGCCTTCGCGGCCGTGGCGGCGCAGGCTTCCCGACCGGCTTGAAGTGGTCCTTCATGCCGAAGGAAAGCGACGGACGTCCGCATTACCTCGTCGTCAATGCCGACGAATCGGAGCCGGGCACCTGCAAGGACCGCGAAATCATGCGCCACGATCCGCATACGCTGATCGAAGGCTGCCTGATCGCCAGCTTCGCCATGGGCGCGCACACCGCCTACATCTATCTGCGCGGCGAATATATGCGCGAGCGCGAAGCACTTCAGGCCGCGATCGACGAATGCTATGACGCCGGCCTGCTCGGCAAGAACAACAAGCACGGCTGGGACATGGACGTGTTCCTGCATCACGGCGCTGGCGCCTACATCTGCGGCGAGGAAACCGCGCTGCTCGAAAGCCTGGAAGGCAAGAAGGGCCAGCCGCGCCTGAAGCCGCCGTTCCCGGCCAATATGGGTCTCTATGGCTGCCCGACGACCGTCAACAACGTCGAGTCGATCGCCGTTGCCCCGACGATCCTGCGCCGTGGCGCTTCCTGGTTCTCGTCCATCGGCCGTCCGAACAATGTCGGCACGAAGCTGTTCATGGTCTCCGGCCATGTCAACAAGCCCTGCACCTTCGAAGACCAGCTGGGCCTGACCTTCCGCGAACTCATCGAGCATCATTGCGGCGGTATCCGCGGCGGCTGGGACAATTTGCTCGCCGTCATTCCGGGTGGCGCGTCCTGTCCGGTGGTTCGCGGCGAGGACATGATGGATGCCATCATGGATTTCGACGGCATGCGCGAAGTCAAATCTTCGTTCGGCACCGGCGGCATGATCGTCATGGACAAGTCCACCGACATCATCAAGGCGATCTGGCGTATCGCAGCCTTCTTCAAGCATGAGAGCTGCGGTCAGTGCACGCCCTGCCGCGAAGGCACGGGCTGGATGATGCGCGTTCTGGAACGCATGGTTCAGGGCCGCGCCCAGAAGCGCGAGATCGACATGCTGTTCGACGTTTCCAAGCAGGTGGAAGGCCACACGATCTGCGCCCTCGGCGACGCGGCCGCATGGCCGGTGCAGGGCCTAATCCGCAACTTCCGCCCGGAAATGGAAAAGCGCATCGACGACTATACGCGCAATGCGACCTCGCATGGTGCGGTTCTGGAGGCGGCGGAGTAAGCAACATGGCGGGGCCGAAGCGGGAAAGCGGGCAGGGAACGGGACCGGTGGAGACCGGTGCAGGCCCTTTGTCCGCCTCCGGTTCGGCGAGCGATCCGTTCGGCTTCAGCGACTGGATGAAGGACGCGCAGAAAGTGGCTCCGCTTCATCCGCTGATGCAGCACCCGGTCGCGGCGATTGCTGCGGCAACCGCGATCGGTTTCGGGGTTACCAGCCATTTTGCCGGCGTGATGTTCGGCGCGATGCAGGGCATGGCGGATGCGGCGCAGAAGGCTGAGGCCGCTGGGCCGGTTGCCGAAGCTGCGCCTGCGAACGCTGCGGAAAAAGCTTCGGAAGCGCCGGTTTCGGTCGCGCCGGCAAGCGTTGAAAAGGTCGCAAAGCCCAAAAGGGCAAAACCGGCCGCAAGGATTGTAGAGGCTGCTGCCGATGATCTGAAGAAGATCGCCGGCATCGGGCCGAAGCTGGAGCAGGTGCTGAACGGCATGGGCATCCGGCGATACCAGGACATCGCGCGCTGGTCCGACAAGGACATCGAGCGGGTGGACCGGGAACTCGGTTTTAGCGGGCGCATTGCCCGCGACGGTTGGGTTGAAAGTGCAAAGGCCCTGATGAAGGGCTGAGACGAATTTTCGGGTGAGGCTACATTGGCTCTCGCCCATAAGGTTTTGACGACCTTGGATTATCTGTACGTGGCCCAAAGGCGGCGGACGAAGGACAGGATTGAGTGCTAAGATGGCAAAACTGAAAGTCGACGGAAAAGAGATCGAGGTTCCGGATCATTTCACGCTGCTTCAGGCGTGCGAAGAAGCCGGCGCCGAGGTTCCGCGCTTCTGTTTTCACGAGCGGCTTTCGGTTGCCGGTAACTGCCGCATGTGTCTGATCGAGGTGAAGGGCGGGCCGCCGAAACCGGCGGCATCGTGCGCCATGGGTGTGCGCGACCTGCGTCCCGGCCCGAACGGCGAAACGCCGGAAGTCTTCACGACCACCCCGATGGTCAAGAAGGCCCGCGAAGGCGTCATGGAATTCCTGCTGATCAACCACCCGCTGGATTGCCCGATCTGCGACCAGGGCGGCGAATGCGATCTGCAGGACCAGGCCATGGCCTTCGGTGTCGACTCGACCCGCTACAGCGAAAACAAGCGCGCCGTCGAAGACAAGTATATCGGCCCGCTGGTCATGACCGTGATGAACCGCTGCATTCACTGCACGCGCTGCGTCCGCTTCACCACGGAAGTTGCTGGGATCACCGAACTCGGCCTGATCGGTCGTGGTGAAGACGCCGAGATCACCACCTATCTCGAGCAAGCGATGACCTCGGAGCTTCAGGGCAACGTCGTCGATCTCTGCCCGGTCGGCGCGCTGACCTCCAAGCCCTACGCCTTCAACGCCCGTCCGTGGGAACTCGGCAAGACCGAATCCATCGACGTGATGGATGCCGTCGGCTCGGCGATCCGCGTCGATACCCGCGGCCGCGAAGTGATGCGCGTCATGCCGCGCGTCAATGAAGAGATCAACGAAGAGTGGATCTCCGACAAGACCCGCTTCATCTGGGATGGCCTGAAGACCCAGCGTCTCGACCGCCCCTACGTGAAGAAGGACGGCCGCCTGAAGCCGGCAAGCTGGAACGAAGCCTTCACCGCCATCAAGGATGCGGTTTCGAAGACCACCGCCGACCGCATCGGCGCCATTGCCGGCGATCTGGCCTCCGTCGAGGAAATGTTCGCGCTGAAGGCGCTGATCTCCTCGCTCGGCTCGGCGAACATCGACTGCCGCCAGGATGGCGCAGCGCTCGATCCGTCGCTCGGCCGCGCCAGCTATATCTTCAACACGACGATCCAGGGCATTGAACGTGCGGATGCGATCCTCATCGTCGGCGCCAACCCGCGCTATGAGGCATCGGTGCTCAACGCCCGTCTCCGCAAGCGCTACCGCATGGGCGGTCTGCCGATCGCTGTGATCGGCGAACAGGCCGACCTGCGTTATCCTTACGAATATCTTGGCGCCGGCAGCGACACGGTCGGCGAATTGCTGGCCGGCAAGGTCGCGTTCCTCGACGCATTGAAGAAGGCCGAGCGTCCGCTGATCATCGTCGGCCAGGGCGCGATCTCCGGCGCAAACGGCACTGCCGTTCTGGCGTCCGTTGCCAAGCTCGCTTCGGCAGTCGGCGCGGTTTCCGAAGACTGGAACGGCTTTGCGGTCCTGCACACCGCAGCTTCACGCGTCGGTGGCCTCGATCTCGGCTTCGTGCCGGGCGAGGGGGGCAAGACGGCTTCCGAAATGCTGACCGGCACCGATGTCCTCTTCCTGCTCGGTGCTGATGAACTCGATTTTTCGACCAAGACCGCGGGCTTCACCGTTTACATCGGCTCGCATGGCGACAACGGTGCGCATGGCGCCGACGTCATCCTGCCGGGTGCGACCTATACCGAAAAGTCGGGTATCTGGGTCAACACCGAAGGCCGCGTCCAGATGGGCAACCGTGCCGGCTTCGCGCCGGGCGACGCCCGCGAAGACTGGGCGATCCTGCGTGCGCTCTCGGACGTGCTTGGCAAGCGCCTGCCGTTTGATTCGCTTGGACAATTGCGCGCCAGGCTCTACGCAGAGCACCCGCATTTCGCCGATGTCGACGCGATTTTCGCGGGCACGGCCGGCGAAATCGAGGCTCTCGGAGAAAAAGCAGGTGGGATGGCGAAATCGGTGTTTGCGTCTCCGGTCAAAGACTTCTATTTGACGAACCCGATAGCACGCGCCTCCGCTGTCATGGCCGAATGTTCGGCCCTGGCACGCAACAACTTCAAAGCTGCGGCGGAATGAGCGCGGGGGAATAAGAGATCATGGACGCTTTCATTTCGACCTACGTATGGCCAGGCATCATCATGGTCGCCCAGTCGCTTCTGCTTCTGGTCGCGCTCCTGCTGTTCATCGCCTACATCCTGCTTGCCGACCGTAAGATCTGGGCCGCCGTACAGATGCGTCGCGGACCTAACGTGGTAGGCCCGTTCGGACTTTTCCAGTCCTTCGCCGATCTTTTGAAGTTCGTTTTCAAGGAGCCGGTCATTCCGGCAAGCTCCAACAAGACGCTCTTCCTGCTGGCGCCGCTGGTTTCCGTGACTTTGGCTCTGGCGGCCTGGGCGGTGATCCCGCTCAACGAAAACTGGGTGATGGCCAATATCAATGTCGGCATCCTCTATGTTCTCGCTATTTCTTCGCTCGAAGTTTACGGCGTCATCATCGGCGGCTGGGCTTCGAACTCGAAATATCCGTTCCTTTCGGCGCTGCGCTCGGCGGCGCAGATGGTGTCCTACGAAGTCTCGATCGGCTTCGTCATCGTCACCGTTCTGCTCTGCGTCGGCTCGCTGAACCTGACGGACATCGTCAATTCGCAGCGTGACGGCCTCGGCACGATGATGGGCCTTCCGGGCTCGTTCCTCGACTGGTACTGGCTGCCGCTGTTCCCGATGTTCATCATCTTCTTCATCTCGGCGCTGGCTGAAACCAACCGTCCGCCCTTCGACCTCGTGGAAGCGGAATCGGAACTGGTTGCCGGCTTCATGGTCGAATACGGCTCCACCCCTTACATGATGTTCATGCTCGGCGAATATGCGGCCATCTGCCTGATGTGCTCGCTGACGACGATCCTGTTCCTCGGCGGCTGGCTGCCTCCGGTCGACGTCTGGTTCCTCAATTGGGTGCCGGGTATCGTCTGGTTCATCATCAAGGCGTCGCTGGTGTTCTTCATGTTCGCGATGGTGAAGGCCTTCGTGCCGCGCTACCGCTACGACCAGCTGATGCGTCTGGGTTGGAAGGTCTTCCTGCCGATCTCGATCGCCATGGTCTTTATTGTTGCAGTCACGCTGAAGCTGGTGGTGTGGGCCTGATGTCCGCGCTCGGTTTCTCGTCAATCGCCGGTTTCTCCCAGACCGGCTCGTTTGGAGGTTGATGATGGCAAGTCTTACGCAAGCCGTCAGTTCGCTGTTCCTCAAGGAATTCGTGGGCGCTTTCTTTCTGTCGATGCGCTATTTCTTCGCGCCGAAGGCAACGGTGAACTATCCCTTCGAAAAGGGACCGGTCAGCCCGCGTTTCCGTGGCGAGCATGCGCTGCGCCGCTATCCCAACGGTGAAGAGCGCTGCATCGCCTGCAAGCTCTGCGAAGCGATCTGTCCTGCCCAGGCGATCACCATCGAAGCCGGCCCGCGCCGCAACGATGGCACCCGCCGCACGGTCCGTTACGATATCGACATGGTGAAGTGCATCTATTGCGGCTTCTGCCAGGAGGCATGCCCGGTCGATGCGATCGTCGAAGGCCCGAACTTCGAGTTCTCGACCGAGACGCGCGAAGAGCTGTACTACGACAAGGAACGGCTGCTCGCGAACGGCGACCGCTGGGAGCGCGAAATCGCTCGCAACATCGCGATGGACTCGCCTTACCGCTGAGCCCTTCTGACATGAGCCCGCCGGAGACGGCGGGTTTCAAACAGGTTTTGGGGCGTACCTCCGGTGCGCCCGTGGCTGGAGCGGCAGATGCCGCCTCCGGCCAAAGACGAAAAAGGCACCGATCATGGGTCTGCAGGCTCTGTTTTTCTATCTCTTCGCCTTCGTCGCAGTGGCGTCGGCTTTCATGGTGATCTCGGCCAGGAACCCGGTTTACTCCGTGTTGTTCCTGATTTTGACGTTCTTTAACGCCGCGGGGCTGTTCCTGCTGACCGGCGCCGAGTTCCTCGCCATGATCCTGCTGGTCGTCTATATCGGCGCCGTTGCGGTTCTCTTCCTCTTCGTGGTGATGATGCTTGACATCGACTTCACGCAGCTGAGGGCAGGGGTGCTCGAATACGCACCGGTTGGCGCGCTGATCGGCCTGATCCTCGCAGCCGAGTTGATCATCGTCATCGGCGGCAGCACGTTTTCGCCGGAAATCGCCAAGTCGATCTCGATGCCGATCCCGGCGATTACCGAGCGCACGAACACGGCAGCCCTCGGCGACGTGCTCTATACCCACTACGTCTACTTCTTCCAGATCGCCGGTCTGGTGCTTCTGGTCGCCATGATCGGCGCGATCGTGCTGACGCTGCGTCACCGCGAAAACATCAAGCGCCAGAATATCCCCACACAGGTTGCCCGCTCGCCGAAGACCGCTGTCGAAGTGGTCAAGGTGAAGTCGGGGCAGGGCCTTTAATACGGACGCGAGGTCAAGGAACCCATCATGGAAATCGGTATTTCCCATTATCTGACCGTCAGCGCCATTCTGTTCATGCTCGGCGTCTTCGGCATCTTCCTCAACCGGAAGAACGTCATCATCATCCTGATGTCGGTCGAACTCATCCTGCTTGCGGTCAACATCAACATGGTCGCCTTCTCGTCGTTCCTCAACGACATCACCGGCCAGGTGTTCGCCCTGTTCATTCTGACCGTCGCGGCCGCGGAAGCCGCGATCGGCCTTGCAATTCTCGTCGTCTTCTACCGCAACCGCGGCTCCATCGCGGTTGAAGACGTCAACATGATGAAGGGCTGACCGGGCCATGGATACGCTTATCAAAGCCATCGTCTTTCTGCCGCTGATCGGCTTCCTGATCGCCGGCCTGTTCGGCACCGCGATCGGCGCCAAGGCCTCCGAATACGTCACCACCGGCTTCATGATGGTCGTGGCGGTCCTGTCCTGGATCGTCTTCTTCCACGTCGCGCTCGGCGAAACCGAGATGATCCGCGTCAGCGTCCTGCGCTGGGTGCAGTCGGGTGGGTTCGACAGCGAATGGGCGTTCCGCGTCGATACGCTGACGGCCGTCATGTTCGTCGTCGTCAACACGGTCTCGAGCCTGGTTCACCTCTATTCGATCGGCTACATGCACCACGATCCGCATCGGCCGCGCTTCTTTGCCTATCTGTCGCTCTTCACCTTCGCCATGCTGATGCTGGTGACCTCCGACAACCTGCTGCAGATGTTCTTCGGCTGGGAAGGCGTGGGTCTGGCGTCCTACCTGCTGATCGGTTTCTGGTACAAGAAGCCGTCCGCTTCGGCCGCCGCCATGAAGGCCTTCATCGTCAACCGCGTCGGCGACTTCGGCTTCGTGCTCGGCATCTTCGGCGTGTTCGTGCTGTTCGGCTCGGTGAGCTTCGAAACGATCTTTGCCGCGACCGCCACCTACCTGCCGCACGAAGGCGCTGCCGAAGGCGGCGAGGCTGTGCTGACCTTCCTCGGCATGCACCTCGACAAGGGCCACGCGGTCACCGCCGTCTGCCTGCTCTTGTTCATGGGCGCGATGGGTAAGTCGGCGCAGTTCCTGCTGCACACCTGGCTTCCGGACGCCATGGAAGGCCCGACCCCGGTTTCGGCGCTCATTCATGCCGCAACCATGGTCACCGCCGGCGTCTTCCTCGTCGCCCGCATGTCGCCGCTGTTCGAACTCTCGCACACCGCCCTGACCGTCGTGACCGTGGTTGGCGCGATCACCGCCTTCTTCGCGGCGACCGTCGGTCTCGTGCAGAACGACATCAAGCGCGTCATCGCCTATTCGACCTGTTCGCAGCTCGGCTATATGTTCGTGGCCCTCGGCTGCGGCGCCTATGGCGCGGCGATCTTCCACCTGTTCACGCACGCGTTCTTCAAGGCACTCTTGTTCTTGTGCGCCGGCTCGGTCATCCACGCCGTCGATGGCGAGCAGGACATGCGCTACATGGGCGGCCTGCGCCCGCACATCAAATGGACCTACTGGATGATGATGATCGGCACGTTCGCCATCACCGGCGTCGGCATTCCGTTCACTTCGTTCGGCCTTGCCGGCTTCTTCTCCAAGGACGTGATCATCGAGTCGGCCTATGCCGCGCACTCCTCGGTCAGCGGCTTCGCTTTCGCGCTTCTGGTGATCGCAGCCATGTTCACGAGCTTCTACTCGTGGCGCCTGATCTTCATGACCTTCTTCGGCAAGCCGCGCGCTTCCCACGAAGTCATGCACCACGTGCATGAATCGCCGATGGTCATGCTCGTGCCGCTGTTCATCCTGGCAATCGGCGCCGTCTTTGCCGGCTTCCTCGGCGAAGGTTATTTCTTCGGCGAAGAATATGGCGAGTTCTGGCAAGGCGCGCTGTTCACCGGCCCGGAAAACGAAATCCTCGAGCACTTCCATCACGTGCCGGCTTTGGTGAAGCTCAGCCCGTTCATCGCGATGGTCCTCGGCTTCGTCACCGCCTGGTATATGTACATCCGTTCGCCGCAGACGCCGAAGTATCTGGCCGAGCAGCATCGCGTGCTCTACCAGTTCCTGCTCAACAAGTGGTACTTCGACGAACTCTATGACCTCCTGTTCGTCCGCAGCGCCAAGTGGCTCGGCACCTTCCTGTGGAAGGAAGGCGATGGCCGCGTCATCGACGGCTACGGCCCGAACGGCATTGCCGCCCGCGTCGTCGACGTGACCGACCGCGTCGTTCGCCTGCAGAGCGGCTACCTCTATCACTATGCGTTCGTGATGCTGATCGGCATCGCCGCGCTCATTACCTGGATGATGCTCGGGAGTTCCTTCTGATGACCGATTGGCCCATTCTTTCAGCGGTCACCTTTCTCCCGCTGGTTGGCGTGGCTTTGCTCCTGCTTACGCGCGAGGACAGCCCGGCCGGCCGCCGCAATATCCTGAATATCTCGCTTCTCACCACGATCGTCGTCTTCCTCGTGTCGGCGGTGATCTGGTGGAACTTCGATAACGCCAATCCTGGCTTCCAGATGGTGGAAAAGCATGCCTGGCTCGGCACCGGCATTTCCTATCATCTCGGCGTCGACGGCATCTCCGTGCTGTTCGTCGTGCTTTCCGCCTTCCTGATGCCGTTCTGCGTGCTCGCAAGCTGGCATTCGGTCGAGAAGCGCCTCAAGGAATACATGATCGCCTTCCTTTTGCTGGAAGTGTTCATGGTCGGCGTGTTCGTGTCGCTCGATATCGTGCTGTTCTACGTGTTCTTCGAAGCCGGCCTCATTCCGATGTTCATCATCATCGGCGTCTGGGGCGGCAAGGACCGCGTTTACGCCAGCTACAAGTTCTTCCTCTATACGCTGCTCGGCTCGGTGCTGATGCTGCTCGCCATCATGGCCATGTACTGGCAGGCCGGCACGACGGATATTCCGGAACTGCTCGCCTATCAGTTCCCGCGCCAGATGCAGATCTGGCTGTGGCTTGCCTTCTTCGCCTCGTTTGCGGTGAAGATGCCGATGTGGCCGGTCCACACCTGGCTTCCCGACGCGCACGTTCAGGCGCCGACGGCAGGCTCGGTCATCCTGGCCGGCGTTCTGCTGAAGCTCGGCGGCTACGGCTTCATCCGTTTCTCGCTGCCGATGTTCCCGCTGGCGTCGGAATATTTCGCCCCGTTCGTCTTCACGCTGTCGGTTGTCGCCATCATCTACACCTCGCTGGTCGCGATGATGCAGCAGGACATCAAGAAGCTGATCGCCTATTCGTCGGTCGCGCACATGGGCTATGTCACCATGGGCATCTTCGCGGCCAATGTTCAGGGCGTACAGGGCGCGGTGTTCCAGATGCTGTCGCACGGTATCGTCTCGGGCGCGCTCTTCCTCTGCGTCGGCGTCGTTTATGACCGCATGCACACCCGCGAGATCGCGGCCTATGGCGGCCTCGTCAACAACATGCCGAAATATGCCGTCGCCTTCATGGTCTTCACCATGGCGAACGTCGGTCTGCCCGGCACCTCCGGCTTCGTCGGCGAACTCCTGACCCTGCTCGGCGCCTTCCGCGCCAACACCTGGGTCGCGTTCTTTGCCGCGAGCGGCGTCATCCTGTCGGCTGCCTATGCGCTCTGGCTGTATCGCCGGGTGATTTTCGGCCCGCTCGACAAGGAAAGCCTGAAGGCTCTGCTCGATCTTTCCGGCCGCGAGAAGCTCATTCTCTATCCGCTGATCGTGCTGACCATCTTCTTCGGCATCTATCCGGCTCCGGTCTTCGATGCGATGGCCGCTTCGATCGACCTTCTGGTCAACAACTATTCCGCTGCAGTGCAGGCGGCGCACGATGTTGCGCTGTCCGTGAAATGACGACAGGACGTGATTGAACATGACCGCTGAAACAATCCTTGCAAGTTTGCACCTGTCGCTGCCGGAAGTCATTCTTGCGGTGGGCGCGCTGTTCCTGCTGATGGTCGGCGTCTTCACCGGCGAAAAGCCGGGTGTCGCGACCTGGCTCGCGATTATCATCCTCGCCATTTCCGGCGCGGTGCTGATCTGGGGCACCGGCGACGGCACTGCCTATAACGGCGTTTTCGTCTCCGATGCCTTCGGCCGCTTCATGAAAGTGCTGACGCTCGGCGGCTCGATCGTCGCGATCTTCATGTCTGCAGGGCAGGCGCGTCTGACGGGTGTCGACAAGTTCGAATATCCGGTGCTTCTGACGCTTGCCACGCTCGGCATGCTTCTGATGATCTCGGCCAACGACCTGATCGCCGTCTATCTCGGCCTCGAATTGCAGTCTCTTGCGCTTTACGTCGTTGCTGCGATCAACCGCGACAACGTGCGCTCCACCGAAGCGGGCCTGAAGTATTTCGTGCTCGGCGCGCTCTCCTCGGGCATGCTGCTCTACGGTATGTCGCTGGTCTATGGCTTCACCGGCCATACCGGCTTTGCCGAAATCGCCGGCGCCCTTTCGGCGGAAACCCGTTCGCTCGGTCTCGTCTTCGGCCTGGTCTTCATTCTGGCCGGCGTTGCCTTCAAGATTTCGGCCGTGCCCTTCCATATGTGGACGCCGGACGTTTACGAAGGCGCGCCGACCCCGGTCACCGCCTTCTTCGCGGCTGCCCCGAAGGTTGCTGCGATGGCCATGCTGATCCGCATCGTCATCACCCCGTTCGAGCCCGTTCACGCCGACTGGCAGCAGATCGTCGTCTTCATCTCGATCGCCTCGATGCTGCTCGGCTCTTTTGCCGCGATCGGCCAGCGCAACATCAAGCGACTGATGGCGTATTCGTCCATCGGTCACATGGGTTACGCCCTGGTCGGCATCGCCAGCGGCTCGATGGCCGGGATTCGTGGCGTGCTGATCTACATGCTGGTTTATGTCGTCATGACGCTCGGCTCCTTCGCCATCATCATGGCGATGCGCCGCAAGGACGGCGAAGCCCGCGAGAACGTCGATGATCTCGCCGGCCTCTCGCAGACCAACCCCTTCATGGCAACTGTCCTGACCATCATGATGTTCTCGCTGGCCGGCATTCCGCCGCTGGCAGGCTTCTTCGCCAAGTACTTCGTGTTCATGGCGGCGATCGAGGCGCATCTCTATGCGCTCGCCATCATCGGCGTGCTCGCGTCGGTGGTCGGCGCCTACTACTACCTGCGCGTCGTCAAGGTCATGTGGTTCGATGAGCCGAAGGGCGAGTTTGCCCGTCCGTCCGGCTCGCTGAAGCTGGTTTATGGCCTGAGCGGCCTGTTCGTTCTTGCCTATGTGCTGATCGGTGGCCCGATCGGTACTGCCGCCGAAGTCGCGGCGCGGACGTTCTTTTGAGCATTGAAGCCGGGTCGGGCAGGTCATCGCTGCCCGACTTCAGGCACACGGCGCTCGGTGAAGTCGGCTCCACCAACACGGAAGCCCTGGCTCTTGCGCGGGCGGGTGATGCCGGCCATCACTGGATCACCGCAGTTCGACAGACGGCCGGCCGCGGCCGCCGGGGCCGTAGCTGGATGTCCGAGCCCGGCAATCTCTATTCTTCCTTGCTTCTCATCGATCCCGCACCTGTCGAAAAGCTCGGCTCGCTGCCTCTGGCGGTGGCCGTCGCGGTCTATGACGCCATTCGTGCGGTCATGCCGCCGGGCGGCAATCCGGTGACGATCAAGTGGCCGAACGACGTGATGATCGGCGGCAAAAAAGCCTGCGGCATCCTGCTGGAGAGCGAGCGGCTTGCAGATGGCCGGCAGGCGCTGGTCATCGGCTGCGGCATCAATATCGCCGTCTTGCCGGATCATGGTCTCTACCCTGTCACCAGCCTTCGCGCGGAAGGATCGAGCGTTTCGCCGGATGAGCTTTTCGCCCATTACTATCAGGCGATGGCCGAAATCCTGGCGCTCTGGAACCGCGGTGAGGGCATCGCTGATGTCATCGAGCGCTGGCGCTCGGCGGCGGCCGGCATCGGCCAGAAAATCACAGTCAATCTTCCCGACCGTTCGATCGTCGGGATTTTCACAGGCATCGACGAAGATGGCCGCTTGGTTCTTGACCTCGGGTCGGGGATGATCGAGCGTATCGCCGCCGGCGATGTATTTTTCGGATAGAACAAGGCACAATCATTTCATGAGCAAACCAGAAGAACTTGTCTTCCTTCCGCTCGGCGGCGTCGGCGAAATCGGCATGAACCTTGGCCTCTATGGCTACGGCTCGCCCGCCAACCGCCAGTGGATCATGGTCGATTGCGGCGTGACCTTTCCGGGGCTCGACCTTCCGGGCGTCGATCTCGTCCTGCCCGACATCCGCTTTCTTGCCGAGCAGCGCAAGAACCTGAAGGGCATCATCATCACCCATGCCCACGAGGACCATTACGGCGCGCTGTCCGATCTCTGGCCGGGCCTGAACGTGCCCGTCTATGCCTCGCCGTTCACGGCCGGCATGCTGGAAGCCAAGCGCAATTACGAGCGCAGCCGTTCGGATATTCCGATCACCATCTTCAAGCAGGGCGACCGCATCAATGTCGGCCCCTTCGAAATCGAGGCCGTCGGCGTCAATCACTCGATCCCGGAACCGATGGCGCTGATCATCCGCACGCCGCTCGGCAATGTCGTCCACACCGGCGACTGGAAGATCGACCACGCACCATCGCTCGGCCCGCTGACCGATGAAGCCCGGTTCCGCGAGATCGGCGACGAGGGCGTGCTCGCCCTGATGTGCGACAGCACCAACGCCATGCGCGACGGCGTTTCCCCCTCGGAAGACGAGGTTTCGGAAAGCCTGACCAAGATCATCGAAAACGCCGAGGGACGTGTGGCGATCACCACCTTCTCCTCGAATGTCGGGCGTATCCGCTCGATTGCCAAGGCGTCTGCCGCCGCCGGCCGCGAAGTGCTGCTGCTCGGCAGCTCCATGAAGCGCGTCGTTGCCGTGGCGCGTGATGTCGGGCTGATGGAAGGGGTCGCCCCCTTCATCGCCGAAGACGAGTTCGGCTTCATTCCCCGCGACAAGGTCGTGGTGATCCTGACCGGCAGCCAGGGCGAGCCGCGCGCCGCCCTTGCCAAGATTGCCCGCGACGAGATGCGCAACGTTGCCTTCAGCGCCGGCGATACCGTGGTCTTCTCCTCCCGCGCCATTCCCGGCAACGAGAAGGCGATCAACGATATCAAGAACGGACTGGTGGAGCAGGGCATCCACATCGTCACCGATAACGAGGCGCTGGTGCATGTTTCCGGCCATCCGCGCCGCAACGAGTTGCAGCAGATGTATGCCTGGACCCGGCCGCAGATGGTCGTGCCGGTGCATGGCGAAGCCGCGCATCTGGTGGCGCAGGGCGAGCTTGCACTGCAATCCGGCATCAAGACCGTGCCGCGGCTGCGCAACGGCGATATCCTGCGGCTCGCGCCGGGTGCTCCCGAAGTCATCGGCGAAGCGCCGCACGGCCGCATCTACAAGGATGGCGACCTGATCGGCGATTTCGACGAGATGGGTATCGGCGAGCGCCGCAAGCTGTCCTTCGCCGGCCACGTCACCGTCAGCGTGCTGCTCGACGAACGCTACGATTTCACCGACGACCCGGAGGTTGTGACCATCGGCCTGCCGGAATTCGACGACGAGGGCGAGAGCATGGAAGATACGCTCTATGACGCCGTGCTTGGCGCCGTGGAAAGCATTCCGCGCGGCAAGCGCAAGGATCTCGGCATGGTCAAGGAAGCCGTCCGTCGCGCCGTGCGCGGCACCGCCAACGATGTCTGGGGCAAGAAGCCGCTCGTCACCGTCTTCCTCAACAAGGTCTGATCCATGCTCGGCCGCGTCAACCACATCGCCCTTGCCGTGCCGGATCTCGAAATCGCGGCTGCGCGGTATCGCGATACGCTCGGCGCGCGGGTGACGGCGCCGGACAGCCTGCCGGAGCATGGCGTGCGGGTGGTGTTCGTCGAGCTGGAAAACACCAAGGTCGAGCTGCTGGAACCCCTGGGCGAGGGCTCGCCGATCGCGGTCTTCCTTGAGAAGAACCCATCCGGCGGCATGCACCACATCTGTTATGAGGTCGCCGATATCATCGCCGCCCGCGACGGGCTGGTGGCCGGTGGTGCGCGGGTGCTGGGCGACGGCACTCCGAAGATCGGGGCGCACGGCAAGCCGGTGTTGTTCCTGCATCCGAAGGATTTCTTCGGCACACTGATCGAACTCGAACAGGTGTGACAGAAAGGCGCTGTCCGCCAATTTGCGCCACTGGCCCTGAAGGTCTATAAGCGCCGCTGTTCGCCCTTCGGCCTTTTCAGGAATGGTATCGAATGCCGCTCTTTTCCGCCTTTGCCATCTATTTCATCATCTGGTGGCTGACCTTGTTCATCGTCCTGCCGTTGGGTTTGCGCACCCAGGCGGAAGAGAACGAGGTCGTGCCCGGTTCGGTCGAAAGCGCCCCGGCCCGGTTTCGCGCCTTGCGCGTCTTCCTGATGACGACGGTGCTGGCCGCGGTCATTCAACTAGCCTGGTATATCCTGTCGGTGAAGCTCGGTTACGGGCTGGATGCCATCCCGCAATTCGCCCCCAAATTCTACTGAGGGATATGGCTCGGAAGGGTCGAAAAACGACCCGACCGGCCGCCGTTTCGGGCGGGCTGTTCTTTGACGTTACTTGACGCGGCGTGAGCTTGCCAACCACGGTTATGGCAGCCTTACTTTCGGCACATTTTCTTTCAAAAGGGAAAGCTGTCCCGTGGCATCAGGCGTAGAAGCCAAAAAAAAACAAGGCTGAAAGCCTTGTTTTTAAAGTATCGCGTGATCCTTATCCGTTACCGGTGGCTGCGGGTAATCGCGCCTAAGATCTTATCCTCCCAAGACTTGACCGCGAAATCGACAAGAATTTAATCTCCCTGCCTCTTTTGTGAGCCGAAACTAGCTCATAGCTTAGGCGTTGTCATCCGATTTTTTTGCATTTTTGCGACACTCGGGTAAAATTTTTCAATTGACAACCCATCTCACATATTTGTTACTGCGTCTCTTTTCGGGATTGGTCTTACCCGTCCGCAGTTTTCCCCTACGGTATGCACCACAGGTCTTGCCTCGCAGAAATGACGGGTTTTCTTCCCGCCGCGAAGCGTCTATGAACGGCTTTGGCGGAATCTGCCGAATTGGTGAACGATTCCTGATTTCCCCGCTTCTTGAAATTCCAACGGCGTGGTCCGTTCGGCGCTCCAAAGTGCCGGTGCGAGGCCTGCAGGCTCAACCTTATTTCGCCCGATTCAACCGATAGGGCGGGATGCTCCAAGTACCGGAACCTCTTCATGCGTCTTTCCCGCTTTTTCATGCCGATCCTCAAGGAAAATCCGAAGGAAGCGGAAATCGTCTCCCACCGGCTGATGCTGCGCACCGGCATGATCAAGCAGAACTCGTCGGGCATCTATACCTGGCTGCCGCTGGGCAAGCGCGTGCTCGACAAGGTTAATGCCATCATACGCGAAGAGCAGAACCGCTCCGGCGCCGTCGAGCTTTCGATGCCGACGTTGCAGTCGGCCGAGCTCTGGCAGGAAAGCGGCCGTTACGACGCCTATGGCAAGGAGATGCTGCGCATCAGGGATCGGCAGGACCGGCCGATGCTCTACGGCCCGACCAATGAAGAGATGATCACCGACGTCTTCCGGTCCTATGTGAAGTCCTACAAGGACCTGCCGCTCAATCTCTATCACATCCAGCTGAAGTTCCGCGACGAGATCCGTCCGCGTTTCGGCACCATGCGCTCGCGCGAATTCATGATGAAGGATGCCTATTCCTTCGACCTGAACCGCGAAGGGGCGGAGCACGCCTACAACCGCATGTTCGCCGCTTACCTGCGCACCTTCTCGCGCATGGGTCTGCGCGCCATTCCGATGCGCGCCGATACCGGCCCGATCGGCGGCAATCTCAGCCACGAATTCATCATCCTCGCCGAGACCGGTGAATCGGAAGTCTTCTGCCATAAGGATTTCCTTGGCTTCGACATTCCGACCGAAGACACCAACTTCGACGATGTCGCCGGCCTGAAGGCGATCTTCGACAAGTGGACCTCGCGCTATGCCGCGACCTCGGAAATGCATGACGAGGCCGCTTTCGCAGCGGTTGCCGAGGGCGACAAACTTTCCGCCCGTGGCATCGAAGTCGGCCATATCTTCTATTTCGGTACCAAGTATTCGGAAGCCATGGGCGCCAAGGTTCAGGGACCGGACGGCAAGGAACATACCGTCCACATGGGTTCCTACGGCATCGGCCCGACCCGCCTCGTGCCGGCGATCATCGAAGCCTCCCATGACGAGAACGGCATCATCTGGCCGGATTCGGTCGCGCCGTTCAACGCCTCTGTCATCAACATGAAGGCCGGCGACGCCGCCTGCGATGCGGCCTGCGAAACGATCTACGCCGCGCTCACCAAGGCCGGCATCGACACGCTCTACGACGATACCGACGACCGCGCCGGCACCAAGTTTGCGACCGCCGACCTGATCGGCGTTCCGGTTCAGGTCATTGCCGGCCCGCGCTCGATCGCTGCCGGCGAAGTCGAGATCAAGGATCGCAAGACCGGCGCCCGCGAAACCATGTCGATCGAAGCGGCGATCAACAAGCTGACCGCTTCGAAATAAGGAAAACAAGATGAGCGTCGCCACGGCAGAACAGGAACAGGCGGCTGTCCGTCCGCCGTCGACCCGTCCTTTTTCCTATTTCGAGCGCATGGTGGCCTGGCGCTACCTGCGCTCCCGGCGTAAGGAGGCGTTCATTTCGGTGATCGCCGGCTTCTCCTTCATCGGCATCATGCTCGGCGTTGCGACGCTGATCATCGTCATGGCCGTGATGAACGGTTTCCGCACCGAGCTGATCTCGCGCATCCTCGGCATCAATGGCCATATGATGGTGCAGACGCTGGACGGGCCGCTGAACAACTATGCCGATCTGGCGACGAAGTTTTCCGGCATCCAGGGCGTCACCATGGCGATCCCGCTGATCGAGGGCCAGACGTTGGCCTCCGGTCCAGGCGGGGCAGGGACGGGCGCGCTGGTGCGCGGTATCCGCGCCGATGATCTCGCCAAGATGAAGTCGATCTCCGACAACCTGAAATCGGGCGATCTCGTCGGCTTTGCCTCCGGCACCGGCGTTTTGATCGGTTCGCGCATGGCCGAGCAGCTCGGGCTTCAGGCAGGCGGCACGATCACGCTGATCTCGCCGGAAGGCGACATCACGCCGATGGGTGTCAATCCGCGGGTCAAATCCTATACCGTCTCGGGCATCTTCGAGATCGGCATGTCGGAATATGACGCCTCGATCATCTTCATGCCGCTGGAAGAAGCGCAGCTCTATTTCAACGCCGAAGGTATCGCCCAATCCGTCGAGCTGTTCGTCTCTCGCCCCGATGACGTCGAGGCACTGAGGGCGCCGGTGGAAGAGGCGGCAGGGCGTCAGGTGCTGATCAGCGACTGGCGCGACCGCAACAAGACCTTCTTCTCGGCACTGCAGGTCGAGCGCAACGTCATGTTCATGATCCTGACGCTGATCGTGCTGGTGGCCGCGCTCAATATCGTCTCCGGCCTGATCATGCTGGTGAAGGACAAGGGCGCCGATATCGCCATCCTGCGCACCATGGGGGCGACCTCCGGCTCGGTGATGCGCATCTTCTTCATGACGGGGGCTGCTATCGGCATCGTCGGCACCTTTGCCGGCGTGCTGCTCGGGGTCGTCGTCTGCCTGAATATCGAATCGATCCGCCAGTTCTTCTCCTGGCTTTCCGGCGAGACGCTGTTCAATCCGGAGCTTTATTTCCTGAGCCAGCTTCCGGCCGACATGAATTTCGGCGAAACGGCTTCGGTCGTGCTGATGGCGATCGGCCTTTCTTTCCTCGCGACGATCTTCCCGGCCTGGCGCGCCTCGCGCCTCGATCCGGTGCAGGCGTTGCGGTACGAATAACAGGGGTTACGACACGATGGCCGCACGCGTGGCATTGCAGCTTACCGGCGTCGAACGCCACTATAGCCAGGGCGAAAATGCGCTCTCGATCCTGAAGGGCGCGGATTTTTCGCTGAAGGCAGGGCAGACCGTGGCGCTGGTTGCGCCGTCCGGAACCGGCAAATCGACCCTGCTTCATCTCGCCGGACTGCTGGAGCGGCCCGATGCCGGTGAGATTCTGATCAATGGCGTTTCCTGCGGCGATCTCAGCGACCAGCAGCGCACGGCGATCCGCCGCAACGACATCGGCTTCGTCTATCAGTTCCATCACCTGCTGCCGGAATTCACGGCGCTCGAAAACATCATGATGCCGCAGATCATCTCCGGGCTTTCGAAGAAGGAAGCCAGGGAACGATCCGCCGCACTGCTCGACTATATGCGCATCGGCCATCGCGGCGACCATCGCCCCTCCGAACTCTCGGGCGGCGAGCAACAGCGTGTCGCCATCGCCCGCGCCGTCGCCAATGCGCCGCTGGTGCTTCTCGCCGACGAGCCGACCGGCAATCTCGACCCGGAAACGGCCGGCTATGTGTTCGAGGCGCTGGAAGCGCTGGTGCGCCAGTCCGGCCTTGCAGCCCTGATCGCCACCCACAACTATGAACTTGCCGGGCTGATGGATCGCCGCGTTACCATTGAAAACGGCAAGGTCGTCGAACTCTGAGTGGAATTGTTTTCCTTTCCCGGCACGATGTTTTGTGCATGATGGTGACGAGGCGGCGGTAACTCCTTGAATTTCAAAAGGGCCTGCCGCCGATAACGCATCATTGGGACGGGCATGGCATGGCACGCACTTTCGACAGTATCGCTTTCGTCGCGTCATCCGCTGACGATGCGCAGCGGGCTGCCGAAGAGCTGGTCGCCGTCTATGGCAACGCCGACCCCGAAACCGCTGATGTGATCGTCGCGCTCGGCGGTGATGGCTTCATGCTGCATACCCTGCACAAGACCATGAATTCCGGGAAGATGGTATATGGCATGAACCGGGGTTCGGTCGGCTTCCTGATGAACCGTTACAGCACGGAAAACCTGCACGAACGCTTGTCAGAAGCCGTGGAGAACGCGTTCCGGCCGCTGGAGATGCAGACCGTCGATGTCGACGGCAACCGTTTTCGCGCGCTGGCGATCAATGAAGTCTATCTCTTCCGCCAGTCTTATCAGGCGGCGAAGCTGAGGATCGTCATCGACGGCCGGGTGCGGCTGGAAGAGTTGATCTGCGACGGCATCCTGCTGGCCACGCCGGCCGGCTCGACGGCCTATAACCTTTCCGCCCATGGACCGATTCTGCCGCTGGAAGCGCCGCTTCTGGCGCTGACGCCGGTCAGCGCCTTCCGCCCCCGCCGCTGGCGCGGCGCGCTTCTGCCGAACAAGGTGACGGTCGATATCGCCATTCTCGAGGACGACAAGCGGCCGGTCAACGCCGTGGCCGACCATGTCGAGGTCAAGTCGGTGGTGAAGGTTCGGATCGCGGAATCGGAGAACACGACGGCGCGCATTCTCTCCGACCCGGATTATTCTTGGTCCGATCGCATTCTGGCCGAACAGTTCGATAATTGAGGCTTATCCCGAAATCCCCCGTGAATTGGGGCTAGTATTGCATTCGGATTCATAGTTGTTGTGCGCTTCGCGCTGTTGCGTGCCTGGAGCTTGACCCGATGTACCGTGCCTTTGTCTTTGCCTGTCTTGTTGTGCCCGGACTTCTCAGTTCCGCGCGGGCGGCCGACGAGGCGCTGCCGGCGGCAGAGATCATCTTCGTCACCAGCACCGGCTTCTGGGAGGAAAGCGGCGATCCGCTGGCGATCCTCGACCCGACCGGCAAGGCAGAGGAGCAAAAGCCGGGGGAAACGCAGCCCGGAAAGCAGCGCGGCTATTATAAGCTGATCGCCGTTCGACAGCCGGAGGGCAACGCCCATATCTACCTCCAGCAGATCGCCTCCAGCGCCGAAGGGCCGAAGGTGATTTCCTCGGCCGAGCTTGAGGAATTTTCGGCGATGACGGCCTATGTGACGGATATCCGTCCGGAAACCTCCGATGGGATCAGCACCCAGCCGGGGTTGTTTGCCACGGTCTACCTGAAGACCGACCCGACGGCGACGGAGCCGGAAACCTGGACGGTGCTGATCGACGACCTCGGTGATATCAAGATCGAGCGCGAGACCAACTGAAGCTCTATTTCTGCCGGGAAGGCTGCGGCGCACCCTGTGCGAATCGCTTCTGGATGTGCGGTGGAATGAACCAGATGGCACCCGATAGGGCAGCCGCCCACGAAAAGGCGACCCAGAGTGAGGCTGCACCCCAGGCCTGTTGCATCAGCGCGCCTGCGAGTGCGCCAAACCCCATGCCGATCCACGGAACGATCTGGAAGCCCCAGCCGGGGCGGTGTTCGCCGATCAACCGGTAGCCCAGCGCGCGCCCGAAGCGGGAGAGGGCGCCGGTGACATAGGTGAGCCCGATCGGCAGGCCTTCGACATGCTCGGCCGCGGCATTGATGGCGCCCATCGCCAGAACGGTGAGATAGAGTTGCAGCGTCGACCAGGCCGTTTCGCCTAGTAGGGCCGCGGTTCCAAGCAGGGTCGCCACCGCTGCAGTGACCGCGAAGGCCCGGCGGCTGGCATAGTGGGCGACGACGATGCCGAGCGCGTTTCCGATGATGAACATGGCGATCGCGCCGAGAAGCAGCAGCGCATAGCCGGTATTGCCTTCAGCGAGCGCGACGGCGGCGCGGGTCGTGTTGCCGCTCATGAAGGAGACGAAGCTGCCGGCCATGAGGAAACCGATCGCATCCGTCATGCCGGCAAGCACGGAGGTTCCTGCCACGATGGCAAGGCCGATGGAAAAGCGCCGCCGCTTTATGATCCCCCTCCGCCGCGTCCGCGTCATTCATGCACTCCCGCGATACGACTCGCGCCGATGATTCCCCGTCAATCTACATAGCGTCTCCTGGCGACGGCCGCTATTCGGCGGCCTGCATCAGGGGCGGGAGTACGGCGGGATGGGACGGTACCTCGCGGCAGCGTGACATGGCGGCGGGCAGGGCCTCGGCGATGAAATCGATCAGCGCCCGCACCGCCGGCAGGATGCCGTGACGGGAGGTAAAGGCAAGATGCACAATGGTATCGCCCGACGACCAGTCCGGCAGCACCGGCGCCAGCGTACCGGCGCGAAAACCGCGTTCGCAGAGATGATCCGGCAAAAGCGCGATGCCGACGCCTTCGATTGCCGCGCGCTCCAAAATCACGAAATCGCCGCAGCCGATGACCGGCATATGGCTGACATCGCGTTTCATGCCATCCCTGTGAAGCAACTGCCAGGTATCGGTCGGATGCATTTCGTTCATCGAGAGCGTCGGCAGGTCGCCGATATTGTCGATGGTGATTTCGCCATGGCGGGCGAGGAAGGCCGGGCTGGCAGCGAGATAGCGGCGCGCTTCGCCGAGCTTGCGCACGATCAGGTGGCTCTCGCCATCGAGTTCGTCGCGGGCGCGCAAGGCGATGTCGATTCGCTCCTCAACGAGATCGATTCGGCGGTTTGTCGTGTGGACCAGCACCCGGACGGCCGGATAGCGCCGATGAAATGCCGGCAGCACGGCCGCCATCATCGGCGTGAAACCGATGGGGCAGCCGAGGCGCACGACGCCGGCCGGCTCGCTGCGCGCCGCCTCGACCACGGCCCGAGCCGCATCGACGCTGGCGAGCACCGTTTCGCAGCGTTCGTAAAAGGCCTGGCCGATCTCCGTGACACGCAACTTGCGGGTGGAGCGCTCCAGCAGACGCACGCCGAGCTGCTGCTCAAGGCGGGCGACGTGCTTGCTGAGTTTGGATTTGGGAATGTTCAGGCAGCGCGCGGCGGCCGAAAATCCCTTGTGCTTCACGACGGCCGCAAACAGCGCGAGATCATTCAGGTCTTCCATCGATGGCCTCCTTTCAACGTTCCATTGTTTCTATCAGGAAACGGATCGTGGAAAAAGAGGCGGCTTATCGCGTGATTGTTTTGCTTTCATATCTATCGGCAACAGACACCAACCCAAAGGTTTTGCCATGAACATCCTCCACATCGATTCCGGCATCCTCGGCGATCATTCCGTTTCGCGTGGCCTGACCGCGGCGATCGTCGAAAAGCTGAAGGCCGAAAACCCGGCTGCATCCGTCACCTATCGCGACGTTGCTTCCGCTCCGCTCGTGCACCTGAGCGGCGCGCATCTCGCCGCCGGCGGCGCCAATCCGGAAGGTATCGACCCCAAGCTTGCCGCTGAACTGGCCGACGCCAAGGCGGCGCTTACCGAATTCATGGCGGCCGACGTCGTCGTCATCGGCGCACCGATGTACAACTTCACCATTCCGAGCCAGCTCAAGGCCTGGATCGACCGAGTGCTCGTCGCCGGCACTACCTTCCGCTATTCGGCTTCGGGCGTCGAAGGTCTCGCCAAGGGCAAGAAAGTCATCGTCGCCTCGACCCGCGGCGGCCATTATTCTGCCGGCTCGCCGGTCAGCGCCATGGACCATCAGGAAACCTATCTGAGCGCGGTCTTCGCCTTTGTCGGCATCACCGACATCGAGTTCATCCGCGCCGAAGGGCTGAACATCAGCCCCGAATCGAAGGAAGCCGCCGTCGCCGCCGCCCGCAAGGCGATTGCCGAGAACGACGGTCTTGCCGCTGCTGCATAAGCAGCAACGGGGAAATTTGCAGGTATCTTCAAGGCCGGGCATTCGTGTCCGGCCTTTGTCGTTTGGGGAAGTAGGCTCAGGCCTTGGCGAGATAGCCGCGGGCCGCATACATGGCGATGGCGGCGGCGTTCGAGACGTTGAGCGACTTGATCGCACCGGGCATGTCGAGACGGGCGAGGGCCGAGACAGTGGAACGCGTCTTCTGGCGCAGGCCCTTGCCTTCCGAGCCGAGAACGAGGGCGATCTTCTCGCCCGAAAACGTGCCTTCGAGCGGCGCCGGCCCCTCCGAATCAAGGCCGATCGAGGTAAAGCCGAGCTTGTGCAGCTCTTCCAGCGCATCGGCGAGATTGATGATCTGGATATAGGGGATCATTTCCAGCGCGCCGGACGCGGATTTTGCCAGAACGCCCGATTCGGTCGGGCTGTGACGCATGGTGGTGATCAGCGCACCGGCATTGAAGGCGACGGCTGAACGCATGATCGCGCCGACATTGTGCGGGTCGGTGACCTGATCCAGCACCAGGATAAGCGGGCTGTCCTTCAGCGCCGACAGGCGGCGCACCGGCAGAGGCCGCGTTTCCAGCATCACGCCCTGATGGATCGCATCCGGCCCCAGCACCTTGTCGATATCCTGCGGCGAAACCATTTCGACCGGAAATTTCAGTTCGTCGACCGGCCCGATTTCCAGCCGCTGCAGCGCGTTCTGGGTGACGGAGAGCTTGACGATCTGCCGCTCGGGGTTTTCGAGCGCCGCGCGCACCGTGTGCAGACCGTAGAGCAGCACCTGGTCGGGCTGCAGCTGCGGCGCCTTCCAGTCGTCGGCGGCTTTCTTGCGGCGGCTGTCCTGTGGCGGCGTCGGGATTTCCCCGCGCTCGCGCTTGGCGTCGCGGTGGGCGCGCCTCAGGGTGGCGTAGTGGGTGTCTTTGGCGCTCTTGTCGCCCGGATTATCCTTGCTCATGCTTGCCTTATATCGGCGAAGGCTTGGGCGGGAAACCGTTTTTCACGTTTTTGGGGCTTCGTGATTTTTGTGCTGATAATTCGCACATTTTTCGAGACGATCGTGTTGACAGGAGAAAAGCATCCGTCCATATAGCCGCCCAGATCACGAGGCGCCGACGACAAGCGGCACCGAAAATGATCGAATGACTGGTCGCTTGATCCCGACAGAATAATGGAGGGATGCCCGAGTGGTTAAAGGGGACGGACTGTAAATCCGTTGGCTCAGCCTACGTTGGTTCAAATCCAACTCCCTCCACCATTCTGTTGCACGGATCAAGACCCCCGCGGGTATAGCTCAATGGTAGAGCAGCAGCCTTCCAAGCTGAATACGCGGGTTCGATTCCCGCTACCCGCTCCAGAAATTTCAACAACTTAGCTATACGGCGTGTCACTCGTTTCATTTCATGTCACTTGCGGTTTTTGACGCGAGCATTGGCTGTCTTCCGGCTCGCTTCCAAACCATCCCCTCGGCTATAGCGCCGTGTGGTCTTTGTCGTGGTGTGAGTGGCCAGATCGCGGGCCGCTTCGAGTGAACCGGTCGCCTCGACTGTTTCCGATACAGCACCAGCCCGCGAATCCATCGACCATACATTCGACGGCACGCCGGCAGCATCGCGAACCTTGCGATACTTTTCCGTATATCGATTTTCCCAATACGGCTTTCCATAGTCCTCATCGATCACCACTGGACCAATGTCCGGGATGCGATAGGCCTTCAAGGCTTCCGTCACCAACGGATAGCCGTTCAGATCGCGCGCTACCGCGGCGCGGGTCTTGCTCGTCTTGAGCGACAGGATCATATCCTTCGATATGTCCTTGGCCATCAGGCCGGTCCAGCGGAACTCCCCACCATCAGGCGGCGGCGCCCATTCTCCTATCACATCGATGCGTCGGAGCGCCGTTTCGAACTTTAGAGCTTCGACGAAGCCGATCGAAGGGCATTCCATTTCCGCGCTTTTCTTCACGATTGCCAAGCACTGTTCATATGTCATGGCGACCGTGCGGGCGGCCGGTTGCTCAAATCGCAGGTCAGAAAGGATCAGGCGGGCCTGAGCGCAGCCGTGGAGGCGTTCTCCGGCCCCGTAGCTGATGATGAGCCGAAGGAGCTTTATCGCTCCTGACGCCCTCCTGTGGCCTTTCTTACGCCATTGGGCAAACCATCGCTTTGCATCTGACGCCGTAAACCCTGCCACGAACCGCTCCCCGATGTTTTTTGCCAGAACGCGCAGGCTTGGCTCATAATCGCGGATTTTCGTGGAGTGCTTCACCGAGTGCAGCGAACTGGTCGTGTCAGACCGGTAGAGGTCGATCAGCGACTGGAAAGTCCCATCGAATTTTTGCGGTGTGGTCAGGTCGGCCAACTCGGCTTTGAGTTCCGATGTCCGGCGCTGGCATTCTTCCGCCAAGGCGTCATCAGAGAGCCCATCGGGCAACCGAACGAGTGAGAGGGCGGCAGGTGCTCCCTTAACCGCCCTCTTCGGGTTCCAGTAGTGGACGCGCGTGCCGTCCTTGTTGTCCCGGTATTGATACCCGGGCCTGTCAGTCCTCATCCCAATTTTCCTTTCCGTATGGGGCACCGTTGCCCGTACGGATCATGCCGGGCGCTTCGCTACTTGCGTCAATGCCATCCGGCTTGTGGATAGCGGGGATTGCGGTGACAACCAGCGTCTTTATATCGATGCTCACGGCCATGCCCTGGCTTTTGGCCGCGCGGAAAATCCTCTCCATATCTGCTTGCCGGAACGCGGCTCTCGTCATCCCCGCTCCTCCTTACGCAGGGCAGAGCGGCCGGCTTCGGTGATGCGGTGGTTGGCCGTGCCGAATTCAGTATCTGGCTCGATAAGCCCCATCTTTACCAACGCGGCGCTATGAGCGTCCCACTTTTTAATGCCGGCGAGGTTCGGGTGACCAACGGTCCAGCCCCGGTTTTCAAACCTCTGAAGCCACCACATGCGCTCTTTCGTCAGCTTCATTTGCCATATTCCTTCATCGCTTGGCGGCCGGCTTCGGTGATTTCGAGACGATCTGAGAGCCCCACAGTCTGCCGAACGCACAGCCCCAGCTCGACCAGCTTTCGTGCCGGCGGGTAGCTTTCAACAGCAGTCCCGCCATTGGCGACATCGCGAAGCAGTTCCATTTGTGGCTTCGTCAGCTTCACACCCCACCTCCTTCACGGCCTGATTTAAGGGAGCGGATGGCGGTGGCGATGGTGCGGCGGGCGATTGAGGCCCCGTCTGGCGCCCCCGCAATCATGGCCATCACGATATCGCATTCGTCTGCTGCTTGCGCCGCCGCTTCCAACGCCGCATCCCTCGCGCTTGCGAGCTGCTGACGGAGGAGGGTGATTTCGTCGGCTGCCGCGGTGCAAATGGCGGCATATTG
Organism: Rhizobium sp. Root1212; assembly: GCF_001424985.1. GTDB lineage: Bacteria > Pseudomonadota > Alphaproteobacteria > Rhizobiales > Rhizobiaceae > Pararhizobium. Next base: position 5,620 of record NZ_LMDA01000001.1, on the reverse strand, counting down.
CTCTGGGTCAGCGTTGTCGAAATTCACCGCAACGTTGGCGTATTTAGCTTCGGCGCGCAGGCGCTCCACGATATCACTCATGACTTTCTCCTTCACGGCCGGCTTCGGGGGTAGGTTCCGCCCTCGGTGCAGGCGATGGGGTGTCGATGTTCCAACGCTCAACGGTGAAGGTGTAGGCAACCACCCATGGGTTTTGGTCCCAAGTGCCTTCGCCGTTGATGCGTTCCCAGAGGTCGGCATACCAATCGCGTGCGCTGGCCCATTCGTCTCCGCCCAGGTGCATTGCGGCGACGTCGTTGAAGACGCGACCTGAAGCCTTCCCTTTGAAACATCCTTCCGCGACGGCATCATTCTCACTGATGTCCTGCAGTCGTTCGACACGGACGTCAGTGACGGTCAGGGTGAGGCGCGAGGCCCAGCGGGGCATATGCATGGCGCGACGGTCTTTGCCGGGGCCGACCCAAGTCTTATCGCAACCGCGCAACGCTTCGTCTGCGATGTATTGAACGTTGGTGCCGCCGTGCGAGATCGAGCGAGGCGGCAAAGCGTCGAGCAGTAAGTCGGTGCGCCAGTGTTCTCGGACGTAGAGCCGATCACCGATGCGGACTTTGGTGTGAATAGGTTTCCACCCGGATGCTGTCAGTTCCAGGGTGCCGTACGGTGCCTTCAGGGTGCGCCGTGTCTGCGTCTTGGTGCCCGCAAGTAGGGCGCGAACCATAGCCCCGCTGAACAAAATCGGACGATCAGCCATAGATGCGGCTCTCCTTGCGCTGGCGCGATTTCCACTTCGCGTATTCGATGAAGGACATGTCACTGTCGTAGTTCAGCCAGTCCTGGTAGGTCCGCTGCGATCGCGTGAGCTTCGGTGGTGCCGGGCTGTGTTCGGCAACGGCGGCTTTGCCGGCGTCGGTTACGCGGAAGACGTCGTCGCCACCACTCAACGGATGATCAAGACGCACCGACATATAACCGGCGTCTACAAGCGCCATGCAGTCAGCATGATCCTTGCTGCCTTCGCCTGTCACAAAGTGGTTACGATAGAAGGTGCCTCGCCCATATTCGTCCAAGCCAAGCGAATGCTGCAAAATGTGGAGTTGCTTAGCGTCCATCTGCCTCTCCCTCCGACGATTTGGAGAGAGCGGCGCGGCTCTTCTCAAAATCACGAACCAACGCCATCAGGGACACCCTGTACTGCGCGTCGTTGGCCGGACTACGAACGAACGTCCGCCACGGCCATTCCTGGTCCTTCATGATATGATAGGCCTCGTGGATGCTCAGCCCGCCGCGCCCGGCGAGGCCCCGTAGGGTCTGGCTATGGTTCCGTTGAGCCTGCGCCTCGTGGGGAGTGATAGCTGCCCACGGGATGCACCTGATGATGGGGTCATTGAGGATCGGGAACATAGGCTCAGTCGCCACGGTCGGCCTCCTTCGCTGCGAGGGCGGCGCGTGCAGCGGCAACCATCTCGTCATAAGCGGCGTCGATCTCGGCCACGTCGCCTGCGAAAAGCGTGTCGCTCGGTCCCTCGTGGGTGCGTAGAAGATCGTCGTAAGCGACCACCAGGCGGAGGGCGTCCGCCATTGCCACATGATCGACAGGTGGGGTCGGAGTGGCGGAAAGCATCGACGTCCAGAGGCTGTATGGCAGCCAAGGATCGCCCTCGTGGTCTCGATGTGCTGCTTTGACCATCTCCATAGTCGGCTTCTTGGGGACCAGTTGCCAACCTTCAGGCACGTTCATATCTGGTCGGGGCGTAGGGGCACCGTTTAGGAAATTGCGCAGGGCGACAATCTCGCTTGCATCCATGCGGGCGATCCAGAAGACGCTACCTTCTGGCCCGTCTGGTCCCTCGCACCGGTCATCTTCCAACTGGAATTCATCCTCGTTGATTGTGATAAATCCGCTTCCGTCTTTCTTGACATGAAGGATGCCGGGATCGAACACGAAGGCCCCGCCGCTGCAATGCGGTGGAACGATTGCGGCTACCGTCTCGGGGTCTGCCTGCTCGTTGCCGTTGAATTCGCCGTCTTCCGTAGGCAGGAAGCTCCCTGCCACATGATCAACGGGCGCGGGGGTATCATCCAAGATGGCGGCTTGGGTGAGTTCGAAGGCGCGGAATGTGAAAAACCTTGCTTTGGCTTCGGGATCGGCCAGCATCGTTTCCCGGCGCTTCTCCCATTCCTCGACGACGTGGATCAGATCGCGCTTGAAGGCCTCCATCATGGCGGGGCCGCGATAAGTCGGCGTGATGTTCTCAGGCATTGTCGGCCTCCGTCGCTGCGGCATACATCGCATGCCAGACGTTGATTGCTGCTGCGCGTTCGTCGCCGTCGCATTCCCAATCGACACGCAAGGCGGCGTCGATCATCGCCTCGGTAGGGTCGTGCGGCACTGCCATTTGCTGCGAGGGCGTCACTGTCTCCCCGTTCTCCTTGCATGGGAGGGAGAGGGAGGAGAGGATGGGGAACGCGTCATGGGTCACGCCGTCGATGGTCCGGCCTGAAAGCTTCTTGCCGATGCGGCGGACTGTCGCGCCGTCCTCGAATTGGAAATGAATGCCGACGCCAGCAACTTCCGACACGGAAACCCATTCCCCGTTCTGCTTATGGTGAAACGGAACATTCGACTTCGCTGCCTGATCGCGCAGGCTTCGGAACCAATCCGGCTTTGTCGGCCGTGCCTTGTGCCCGCCCTGATCAGTCTCGCCGCCGGTAATTACCCAATCGGGCATAAAGGCTGGAGGGATAATGATTGGCCCGAGCAGCGGCTCAAAACTGCCGAAGGTGAATAGCGGCGACGTTTCGATCTTGGCGACCTTCAGCGCCGGTAGATTGGCGTCGGCGCGCTTCTGATCCTCGACCGTCGTGCCGAGCGCGGCATTCTTCGGAAGCCCGCCGGCAGCGTCTGCCAGCTTCACGATATTCTGCGGGCGTTTGGTCAGCAGCAAATAGACGAGGTTCGACGTCCGGCGCATGACCTCGAACGCATCGGCTCGCCACTGAGTGTTGATTTCCACTGAGAGCTGACCCGGCGTTTCCACCGAGAATTGACCCGCTTTTAGGTATCGTTCGTGTGGGTCGTGGTGGTCAAGTTCCTACATGTTGATTTCCACTGAGAGCTGACCCGGCGTTTCCACCGAGAATTGACCCGCTTTTAGGTATCGTTCGTGTGGGTCGTGGTGGTCAAGTTCCTACGTTTCTCCTTTGTCATTTGGGGTTCATGCGCCGAGCTGTTCTTGAAGCGGAAGCTGTCATTTCCGGTTTCGAGGATGTGGCAATGATGGGTGAGCCGGTCGAGCAGAGCGGTGGTCATCTTGGCGTCGCCGAAGACGCTGGCCCATTCGCTGAAGCTCAGGTTGGTGGTGATGATGACGCTGGTCCGCTCGTAGAGCTTGCTCAGGAGATGGAAGAGCAGTGCACCACCTGATGCGCTGAATGGCAGATAACCAAGCTCATCGAGGATGACGACATCGGAATGGACGAGGCGATTGGCGATCTGTCCCGCACGACCTTGTGCCTTCTCCTGTTCCAAGGCGTTGACCAGCTCGACAGTCGAGAAGAACCGGACGCGCTTGTGGTGATGCTCAATGGCCTGAACGCCGATTGCTGTGGCAACATGCGTCTTGCCCGTGCCGGGGCCGCCGACCAGGACGATGTTGTTAGCCTCGTCGAGGAAGTCGCAGCGATGAAGCTGTTGCACGAGCGCTTCGTTGATCTCGCTGCTTGCGAAGTCGAAGCCATTTAGATCGCGGTAAGCAGGGAAGCGTGCGGTTTTAAGCTGGTAGGCGGTCGATCGCACCTCTCGTTCCGCGGTCTCCGCCTTGAGAAGCTGCGACAGGATCGGAATGGCAGCCTCGAACGCCGGCGATCCCTGTTCAGTCAGCTCGCCGACGGCCTGTGCCATGCCGTGCATCTTCAGTTGCCGCAACATGATGACGATCGCGCCGCTTGCTGGATTATGACGCATGGCGAGCCTCCGTCTTTCTCAGCGCATCGTAGCGTTCGACATTGGCCTTGGGCTCGTTGATGAGCGTCAGGGCTTGCGGCGCGTCGACGGTGGGTGGCGTGAAGGATTTGCCATCGACAAGGCGATGCAGCAGATTCAGCACATGCGTCTTGGTCGGAACACCGGACTTCAGCGCCATGTCGACTGCCGACAGGACAGTTTGCTCATCGTGCTGAAGGACAAGCGCCAGGATATCAACCATCTCGCGGTCGCCGCCCGGCTTCTTGAGCAGGTACTGCTGCAAGGTCCGGAAAGCGTCGGGTAGCTCGACGAATGGAGCACCATTGCGAAGAGCACCGGGCTTGCGTTGCACGACCGCCAGATAATGCCGCCAGTCGTAGATGGTTTGTCCCGGCCGGTCATGAGAGCGATCGATAACACGGCGATGCTCGCAAACGATCTGGCCTTCCGCGGCGACCACGACACGATCCGGGTAGACCCGCAGGCTCACCGGTCGATTGGCAAAGGATGCCGGAACGCTGTAGCGATTGCGCTCCAGATGCACGAGGCAGGTTGGTGTGACCCGTTTCGTATATTCGACAAACCCATCGAACGGCCTGGAAACGGGCATGAGAGCGGGTGCCTCTTCGGCCCAGATGTCGGCAATGGTGCCCCGTATCTGACCATGCGGCGTCTTGGCCCAGAATTCCTTGCATCGCAACTCAAGCCAATCGTTCAGGGCTTCCAGCGAAGGAAAACGTGGGAGCGGTTGAAAGAAGCGGTGACGCGCATCCTGCACGTTCTTCTCGACCTGCCCCTTCTCCCAACCGGACGCGGGATTGCAGAACTCGGGCTCGAACACATAGTGGCTGGCCATCGCCATGAAGCGCACGTTGACGTCGCGCTCCTTGCCACGGCCGACCTTGTCGATCGCCGTGCGCATATTGTCGTAGATACCGCGACCAGGAATGCCACCGAAGACGCGGAATGCATGGTTATGGGCATCGAACAGCATCTCGTGCGTTTGCAGGAGATAGGCTCGGACGATGAAAGCCCTGGAATAGCTCAGCTTCATATGCGCCACCTGCAGTTTGGTGCGCTCATTGCCGATAATCGCCCAGTCCTCCGACCAGTCGAATTGGAAGGCTTCACCTGGCTCGAATGCCAAGGGGACAAACGTGCCACGGCCGGTCGTCTGCAGTTCCCTTTGTCGATCATCACGCCATTCCCGTGCAAATGCCGCCACGCGATTGTAGGAACCCTCGTAACCAAGGCTCACCAGATCAGCGTGCAACTGCTTCATCGTCCGCTTCTGCTTGCGGGTCTTTTTGGTCTCCGTCTTGAGCCAGGCCGATAAGCGATCCGCAAACGGATCGAGTTTGCTCGGCCTCTCCGGAACCTTGAACTTCGGTTCCACGCCGTTCAGGCGCAGGTATTTGCGGATGGTATTCCGGGACAAGCCGGTTCTGCGGCAAATCTCCCGGATCGATAGATGCTCTCGAAAATGCCAGCGCCGGATCACGCTTAGTAACGCCATGTCGATCACTCCAGAGCCCCCGCTGAAAACATGCGAGGGACGGTTGAAACATGGGTCAATTCTCAATGGAAATATCTGGCTGCGCCGGGTCAGCTCTCAGTGGAAATCAACACCGGGTCAGCTCTCAGTGGAAATCAACA